>CAVRTL010000001.1:0-150029 GCA_963724165.1 uncultured Actinomycetota bacterium
ACACCGTCCGGCCCTCTGCCCGCAGTTGCTCGATTGCCCGCACAGTGTCGAGCAACACGAAGTCGAGATGGTCGTTCTCACCCACTCGGTCGATCAGGCGGACATCGAGCTGCTTGAAACCTTTGGGGTAGGTATTCGTCGGCGACCCGGCACAGCGAGACGATCGAATCCACCTCGTCGGGCAGGCTGCGCAGCGCCGCAACGCCACCGATCCACACCCTGTCGTCATAGGGGTGCCGCACTGGTTTGCGTGCCTCGGGGAAACCGCGCGGGAGGTGTAATCGAACGTGTCCGGCTGGCCTTTGTCGATGATCTTGTCGGCCAGTTGGATCAAGCCACGAGTGGTAAGTCCCGGCCAGCCCTGCAACATCAACCGCCAGCGTGAGGGCACCGCGGAGGCCCCGTAAGCGGCGCCGAGGAGCGCTCCGGCAATGGCCGCAACGGTGTCGGTGTCACCGCCGCCGCGCACCGCCGCCTCCAGCGCCAGCCGCAGGCGGTCGGCGCGGAACACCTCCGGCAGCAGGGTCCTCCGCCGGCTCCGGGGTGTGCACGATCGCCGACAACGTCTCCTGCAGCGCCGCGACCACCCAGCCGTTCTTGGCGGCGAACGCCGCCGGCGGCGATGCCGCGGCTTCGTCCAACCGCGACGCCCACAGCGCGCGGCGGTCAACGGGGATGTGCCGCAACCCGGCTCGCACGTCGAGCTCGCCGATCCGCACCGCGCGACGGATTGTGGTGCACCACAGCACGCAGGCGTCACCGGCGTCGGGGTCGTGGTGCGTCAACTCACCGATGGCACGGGCGGCCTCGACCAGCGCCGCCTCGTCGTCCAGGTAAGTCAGGGCCACCGGCGCGGTGCGCATCAACGACCCGTTGCCGGCGGTGTGGCCGGTGCGCTCGTGCAGCGCCGCCGACTCTTCGCGGGCGCTGCGCGCCGACAGCCCTCGTCGACCTGCGGCAGACAGCACCGAACGAGTCTGATTGCCGACGTCCGGGGCGGTCTGCGCCCACTCAGTGCCAGCGCTCGACGATCTCGTCCTGGTCCTCCCCGTCACGCAAATCGGCACCGGTGGCCGCAGTCTCGGCGATCGCGATGGCCATCGAGGTGTCGTCGGTCCACTCGCCGGGCTCGAACCCCCCGAGTCCGCCGCCGATCATGTCGACCGGGACGTCGAGTCCCAGCGACGGCCCGAACTCATAGCCGGCGCCCAGGGCATCCCCGGCGGCGCAGCCGAGCAGGGCGCCACAGGCCCGGTCACGTTGTGCAGCAGTCAAAGTCATGTATAGCCTCCTTCGTTGCGCGTGCGCGCAGGGTTGAGACAGATAGAGATGGAATGTCCGGCGCGGCGGCCGCCGTCCCCGTAAACGTCAGACGAATCCCTGCTCGACCAAGACCGAGCCTTCGGGCGTCACCAGGTGCGCCTGGGATGATCTTTCGACCGAAGCCACACCAGCTCTTGACCTCTAGGGCCCCACGCTGCAGCTCGACATGGAACGCATACTTGCCGGGTATCGGAAACCACACCCGCTGACCCGGCAGCTCTTGTGCAGGATCTCGACCTGCGGGTAGCGCAGCGACTTGCGCAGGTCACCGTCGAAAACCCGGCCGTGAATGCGTCCGTCGATGAGCTCGGCCAGTCGGGCGTCGAGCGCCCGGGTCTGCTCCTGAGCCAGCGGTGAGCGCGGCGGGCGCAGCAGATCCAGCAGTGCGGGTGTGCGGCTGCGTTCGGTCACCACGTCGAACGCGGTGCGCCCCTTGGAGTCCCGAAGCGACCGCAGCGCGCCGCGCTCGATCAGTTCGGCGACGACCTCGGTCGGGGCGCCATGCCAGGCGGCCTGGCGCAACGCGGTGAACCACGCCGGCCCGCCCTGGTCGCCACTGGTTGATCACCAGCCAACTCCACTCGCGGTCGAGCAGCTTCATCACCGCGGGCCAGTCTCCGGTCTTTGCGGAATCGGCGAGCCGGTGACCGACGCTGACCAGCTCATCGGCCATGACCGAGGGTCTCCAACACGCCCTGCCACGGGCGGGCGCCTCGAATGATCTCGCTGTAGGACATCATGGGGACCTCCTTCCTTCGCCCCCTAGGGGTGCTCTTGCCGGCACCGGCCGGTGCCAGGCCGCTTCGTCATCCGAGCCACCCACGAGCGTGGGGTTGGCGCGCCGTCCAGTCGGAGCTTGGCGACGGCGACTCATGAAGCGACGTCAGTGTAGAGCGGGGCACCGACAACTCGACGCGCGTCGGGCCGGGCCTCTCCCTGCGCTGGTCCTGCATCCGTTCCGGAGAAGTTACTGCTACATCGCAGCAACGACTGTGATATAACAGTGACACGCCCACCAGGATCTCTGCAATAACGCAGTGTATGCTGCGGCTATGCAGCCCTCAGGACGTGACGCCTCGGCGCGCCGGGCCGAGGTCGGCAGCGCCTTCGGTGACCGGGCGAAATCGGCCCGGCTACGCGCGGGCCTGACGCAGCAGCAGCTGTGTGACCGCCTCGGGAACTCGCTCGACACGTCGGCGATCACCCGGATCGAGGCCGGTCAACGAGAGCCGCGGCTCAGCGAAGCCCTCGCCATCGCCCGCGAGCTGGGGTTCGAACTCGACGACCTGGCCCCGCGGGCAGACCTCGACGCCCACCTGCACGACGTGACCCGGTCGATGGAGGAAAGCCGCGCGGCCCTGGTCACGATGCTGCGATCGGTGGACCCGGTCGTCGACTTCGTCCGCCGAAATCCAGACTGCCTGAGTGGCGATCGGCTGGAAGACCGAGTCCGCGAGGTCGCCGAATCGTTCAGCCAGCGCGTCTCCCCCGACGATGTCGAGTACGACGACCCGCAGGCGTTGAACTTCGCCGTCACCACCAGCCGGGCCGACGAGCGACTCAAACGCCAGCTGCTTCGGGCGGTCAACGACGGGATCCTCGTCAGCGCCGACGAACTCCAGCCCGCCCACCAGCGATGGTTCAAAGACGACGCCGGCGACGAAGGTGGGCCACGGCAGCGGACCGCGACCCGCGCCGACGACGAACAGTGGCAGCACCATTTCGGTCAGCTCCTGGGCTACGTCCGCCGCCACGGCGACGCGCGCGTTCCCCGCTCGTATGTCACCCCCGACGGGGTTGCGCTCGGCGCGTGGGTCGTCGACCAACACAACCGCTTCGCCCAAGGCACGCTCGACCCGGACCGCGCCATGCGACTCGAGGAGCTGCCCGGCTGGACGTGGGGCCCGCGATCCCGGCGCAACGCCGCGAGGGCGCGCACGACCTGACGCCTCTTTCAGGCCGTCGATGTCCGACCTTGCTGCGATGATGTAGCGGTGGCGGCCAGTAGCGAACACATCTTGCTTGACGCCTACGCGGCGAAACAATGCCCGGTGCGCGTGCAGAACGACTACTCGCCGCTCGTGCCGACCCTCAAATGGGTTCCCTCGCCGGAGATCCAGGCACGGCTGGACGCCGGGCTCGCGTTCGAACGCAAGGTGTTCGAGGAGCTGAAGGCGCTGCATCCGACCGCGATCAGCGTGGACCCGCAGCTGACCAAGGCCGACGCGATCGCGGCGACCGTGGAGGCCATGGAATCCGGTGCGCCGCTGGTGCTGGGTGGGTGGCTTCCCGACGACATCGCCGGGGGTCGCACCGGGCGTCCCGACATCCTGATCCGAGTCGGCGGCGGCTACCTTCCCGCCGACGTGAAGCATCACCTGACCGTCGAACCGCGCAAGACCACGACGGCGGTCATGTCCGCGCTTGCCTCACCCGACGAGCGGTGCGAGGTGAGCGGGTGGACGGCGACATCGCATCGGTACGAGGACGGCATGCAGTTGGCCCACTACACCCGCATGCTGCAGGCATGCGGTTACCATCCCGGGCCGGAACTGCTGTGGGGCGCGGTGCTGGGCACCAGTGCGGTCGCGGTGACGGCCGCCGACGGTGCGGGTCTGGTATTCGTCTGGCACGACCTGCAGGAGCCGCTGTTCCAGACGTTCTCCCGCAGCCAGGGCAAGAAGCGCCGCTCGCTGCTCGAGCGGTACGACCACGAACAGGGCTTCCGCGTAAAGGTCGCCGAGAATGCCTGCCGCATCACGGGTTCCGACGATGACCCGGCCCCGCTGGTCGAACCCATCGGGCAGGACGAATGCAGCAAATGCCCCTACGAGCAGTGGTGCGCCGAGCAGATGGGCTCCGATGACCCGTCGGCCGCGATCACCGTCGGCCGGCTCGGCACCCGCGAGTGGCTGACGCTTCGGGGCATGGGCGTCACCACGACGGCGGCCTTGTCGGCCGTGGATCCCGACGATCCGACTGTTCTTCGACGAGTACTTCGCCGAGGTCAGCCACCTGACGCCGGAGCTAAGCCCGCAAACGGCTGGCGGCGGCCGTCGAGCGCGCGGAAATGATCTGCGGCGGAATCGAATCGCAAGCGCAACGGCGACGGCCGCATCGAGGTTCCGGTCGCCGACGTCGAGATCGACGTCGACATCGAGTACGACCTGGACAGCCGGGTGTACATGTGGGGTGCCCGCCTGCGTCGGGGCACCGACGAATCCACCGCGCAGTACATCAGCGACTTCGTCGACTGGGAGCCACTCGACGACCAGGCCGAGCGCGCGCTGGCGGCACGGTTCGCCGCCTGGCTGCGCGCGCAGCGGACGCCGCCGACGCCGCCGGCGAGACGCTGCGGGTCTTCCACTGGTCGCACCCCGAGCGGTCGAAGCTGCACAGCATCCTGGGACTGGCCGACGTCGGCGACCTCGTCAACCCCGAGACCGGCGTGTTCGTGGACTTGGAGAAGGTGTTCAAGGCGAACTTCGTCTCACTGCACGGCTCAGGCATCAAGAAGGTCGCCCCGATCTTCGGGTTCAGCTGGCGGGTCGACGATCCCGGCGGCGCGATCTCCCAGACCTATCTATCCAGGGTGCACGCCAGCACCGACCCGGACGACGTGGCTGCAGCCAAGGAGTGGCTGCTGACCTACAACGAGGACGACAACGCAGCCATGGCCAAGATCCGCGACGGCATGCGCAGGTGGGGTCTCAGCGACTAACCGCGAGCCGCACGTCGGTGGTTCCCGTCCCCTCCGGCGGGCGTTGCCTCCCTCGCATGGCCGCGGTGGCGACCCCTTTTGAACTTTGATGGGGATATCTAGGCTGACCAAGGTAAACCGTCGCGTGAAACACGGAACAAGGAACCCGTCATGCAAGGACCGCTGCGTGATCGACCGAAATTAAAGTGGTACGACCTCAAGACTGGGGCACGCGCTCGAAAGGGGATAACAGGCGCCGTTTACGCGGATATCGAAGACGGCAGCGGTACGTACGAGAGACGTGGCGAGCAACCAAGTTTCACTGCAGTATTCATCGACCGTGAGGGAAACGAAACGATACTGCCCAATGAAAACTCGCCGGGCCTGGCACGAAACGTGTCAATTCATGCCGCCTACCGAGCGCACGTTAGCCACTACTACAACTAAGTTTCGCGACCTCACAAAAGTATGCACGTTGATCCAGGGGCTTGTCCGATCAACCGTGGGGCGGCCTCCGCGCCGCCCCGTCTGGTCTGCGTATAACTGCAGTGCATGAGATCGAATCACCTCTTGGGCATTGCTAACCGCCGCGGTGCGGGTCATGCTAGCGCTGACTATGCCCAGGACGGGCGCCGTCTTGTGTTAAAGGAGGCGCAGAGGTGAAATGGCGTGACTTTCCAAGGCGGCCGACCGCCGCAACTGGGGACCGATTCCCTGAGCCGGTTGAGGTTCCCGACCCATGGGTGCCGATCGACCACCATCAGCGCGATGATGACGGCTGGGACGACGGGTACGACGCGAAAGATGATGGGGACGCCATCGGCTAAATCTGACCCGCATCCACCGACCTAAGCACGATTCGCCGGCCAACTCCTGGTGGTCTTGTCGATGGCGCAACGAAGCCCGTCACGACCGGTTGGCCGGCGACCTCGGTAACCCGCGTGCTCGATTGAGCTGCAGTTCCCCCAAGTTCGCTAACCGGGATTTTGCGCACCAACCGTAGCTCGTCGGGCGCGGTGGTGCTCCAAGTGGCGACCCACACTTGGCGACCAAACATTCATTGGGTTTGTCGGGATCCTCCGCTATCCTGGAATTGCTCACGAGCGGACGGCTGTTCGGGTACCTGGCCCGCCGTCCCGGCAACCGCGCCCCCACCGCACGGTGCCCCAGGGAAGAGCCGGCACGGGACAGCGTGCAAGTGGTGGACGCCCGAGGGCGGCGTCGCCGGGAATGGCGAAAAATGACCGAACAGAAGCTGAGCGCGACCGATGCTGCGCTCCAGGCAACGAATTACCGAGTTGTCCGTGCACATTGCGTGCGGGCAGCTGCGCGGACCGGTGCCGACCACCTCCAAGTGGGTCGGGGCTGCACGGTCGTTGGCAGTCGTGCGTGGACGAAGACTGACCCTCGACATGGGAGGGTTGGGATGTCTCGCGCGGGTCCGACTCGTGCATCGTCTGCTGCGGGCTCGCCAACGGCGGGCGGCCCCACACGTTGGTCGTGGCTGGCGTGTGTCGATTGCTGTGCCGTGAACAAGGCACTGGAGACGGCGTGGGGATTTCGTCCATTCCCCCTCGGGCGGCACAGCCTGATGAACGGGGTCGGCGTGCAGGGCGGCAGTCCGCCCGAAGCCCAAAGGGAGCAGATCGCCGCGCTGATGAAGTTCACGAAACACGTTCAGGCACTTCGCGACTGGGAGAAGCGCGAGTTCGCGCGGTTGGCCAGCAGGTTCGACCCGCTTGCCGACGTTCCTCTGAGCGTGTGGCAACAGACACTGGCCGCCCGGCCGAGGAGCATCGCGGGGATGCGTTCTCGCGTCTCGACCGGGCTCGAACTTCCGCGGTCGTTGAAAGAGTGAAGGGAGGCAACACGTCGACTTCGGCGCACCGGTGGCTGGTCAGTAATGCAACCAGGGCCTAATCGATGAGGACGCAGGACGGCAAGCCGGTCCGCCCACATCGAGCGCCTGAAACAGCTGGTGCCGATCAGATCAGAACGAACCCAAGCTCTTCGGCGACCTGGCGTTGCGCCTCGTCGCGCGAGGCGAACGCCCGCGGCTCGCCGGGCTCCAGCAACGGCGGAACGACGATGGCGGCCACCGCCAGATGCCAGGCATCCATCGCACGCAGCGCGTGCCGGCGGACGAGTTGGAGGGCGTGGTCCTCGACCTGGTCTTGTGGCGCGCCGAGAACAATCACCGGGCCCGCAAGGTCACCGTCCAACAGAGCGAGCAACCCCTTCTCATCACCGCGACCCGTGCGTGCCGCACGCACCAGCGCCCCCGAGACCTCGATCCTGGTCCACGTCCCGGTGACGGTGGCGACGTCGGGGTCGGCCAGCAGCGTGGTTGCCTCGTCGTGCCCGTCCTCATCGACGAGGTAGGCACGGGCCAGGACAGAGGAGTCCAGGTAGGCGATCACAACCGTTCGCGCTCTTGCGCGAGCAACTGGTCGATCTGCGGACCGAGGCCACGGGTCGACTCGAGGATTCGCCGCCGTCGGTCCTTACTCACCGCGCGCACGTTCGATCGGCGTAATGTTCCCGCGGCGGCCGCCGCGGCCCGCAGCTGCGCGCGCCGATCGTCACCGTCGGCGTCGGCTGCCGCATCGAGGATCTCTGTTGCGACCGCGTTCAGGCTGCGCCCCTCGCGAGCAGCACGCGCGACCAACCGACGGTGAACATCCTCGGGCACCCGGAGCAGCAGCTGCTTCACGCCGACAATGCTATCACTTGACTCCATTTGATAGCATCGTTGCCGAGTGCTCACGATGCCGGTACATACGGTTGACACGCATATCGGTCCGGATCACACATCGTGGCCTCCCCTCGTGTCATGCCTTACCCGTGATCGCCCACTGACGCGCTCTTCGGCGGCGCGTCGACTGGGCGAGTGTCCTCCGGAGGTCCGACACTCCCTTCAACGATCCGCAGTGCCGAAGACCGGCAGCCTCACCAACCTCATCTGCCCCAAGCCGGGCAGATGCGCTGCTCAGTCGGACCTTCCTGTCGTACCCCGTCGCTACGGTGCGGCCATGGATCTGCTGCCCTACCTGTCGATCGACGTCAACAGCACCTTCGACGTCCTGGACGACGAAACCTGGCGCCGAGGCGCCGCCTACGCGCGCGACGGTCGCGTGCTGAGCTGCGGGTGGGACCCGAGCCTTCGCACCCTCTTCGGCGGCGTCGGCGGCAGCGACAACCGCATGTACTTCACCAAGGTTCGGCTCTCCCCGGGCGGCGCCACGACGTGGAATCTCGATAGCGGAACATGCAACTGCCCCATGCAGCTCAACTGCAAGCATGTCGCGGCGGTCATCGTCGCCGCCGCGGTGCCCCCGGGGATGCAAGCCCACCGCGAACCCCCTCCCCCGCCCTGGCGGCGATCCCTGGATGCGCTGCTGCCTCCGGCCAGCGACCACAGCGGGGCACCGCTGGCGATCGAGCTGAGCCTGTCCGGCAGCGTGTCCGCGCCGGCTCTCGACGCCCGGCTGGTGCGGCCCGGCAAGCGCGGCGGCTGGGTGGCCGGCAACCTGAGCTGGGGCGAGCCGAATGCGCTGCGCCTCAGCGGTTATTCCGCCGCGCAGGTGCGGGTCCTGCAGGAGGTCTATAAGGTCTGCGGGGCACCGGCCGCCAATCGCGTTCGCTACCGGCGCTATGCGTACGGCGGCTACGCGCGCGGCGACGTGAGGACGATCTCGCTGCTGGGCTGCGACGCCCCGCGGCTATGGCCGCTGCTCGACGAGGCGCGCCGCCTCGGCGTGCGGTTCCTGCAAGCCCGGCCGCAGCGCGAGATACCGCCCTACGCCGCCGCCCGGCTGCAGTTCGACGTGCGCGCCGATGACACGGGCGCCCTCACCATCGAGCCCACGCTTCTCATCGACGGCACGACGGCACGTCCGGTCGCGTTCATCGGCTCCCCGGGTCACGGCGCGGTTTACCACGACGGCGGGTTGCGGCTGGCCCACCTGGACAAGCCGGCGCCGGAGGCGTTGCAGCACATGACCCTTGGCGATGAGCCGTTGGTCATCCCCGCCGACGAGGCGCACCGCTTCGCCACGGAGTACTACCCGAGGCTGCGCCGCATCGCGGCCATCACCTCCTCGGACGAGTCCTTCACCGCGCCCGAGATCGTCGGCCCCACGCTGATCCTGCACGCCGACTACCAGGACGACCACCAGCTCGAGGTCACCTGGGAATGGGGATACCGCATCGGCGACAACGAGTTTCGCGTGCCGCTGGGCAGCCACCAACTCGCCGATTACCGCGACCTGCCGGCCGAGGACGCGCTCGCCTGGAGCATCCACACGCGGCTCGAGCAACTTGGGCTCGGCACCGGCGACGGCACGCCCACAACAACGCGACTGTCCGGTCTGGACACCATGCAATTCGCCACCGAAATCCAACCGCTGCTCGACGAACTCCCCGAGGTCACCCTCGAGGTGACCGGCGACCCGGCGGACTACCGCGAGGCGGGCGGCTCCCTGGTCATCGCGGTGACGACGGACGCGGTGCCCGGCGAAACCGACTGGTTCGACCTGGGCGTCACGATCAGCATTGAGGGCAAACAGGTTCCTTTCGTCAGCGTGTTCAGCGCGCTCGCGTCGGGCCAATCGCACCTGCTGCTGGCCGACGGCGCCTACTTCGCCCTGGACAAGCCCGAGCTGGTCAGGCTGCGCCAACTCATCGACGAGGCCCGCGCCCTCACCGACGCCGAGGAGGGCCCGCCCCGGATCAGCCGATTCCAACTCGGGTTGTTCGACGAGCTCGCCGAACTCGGGGTGGTGACCCGGCAGGCCGACGAGTGGCGCCGCCAGGTCGACGGGCTGCGCGCGCTGCAGGGCCTGGAACCGGCGACGGCCCCGGCCGGCCTGGGCGCCGACCTCAGGCCGTATCAGGCCGACGGCTTCTCCTGGCTGACCACCCTGTACGCCCACGGTCTCGGGGGAATCCTCGCCGACGACATGGGCCTGGGCAAGACACTTCAGACGCTGGCGCTGATCTGCCATGCCCGCCAACACAATCCGGGCATGGCCCCGTTCCTGGTGGTCGCGCCGGCCAGCGTGGTGTCCAACTGGGCCTCCGAGGCCGCGCGGTTCGCCCCCGAGCTCTCGGTCGTGGCGCTGCACGACACCCTGCGCCGCGCCGGCACCGACCTCGACGAGCTCACCACGGGCGCCCACCTCGTCGTCACCTCCTACACGCTGTTTCGGCTCGACTTCGACGCCCACGCCGACCGACCCTGGTCCGGGTTGATCCTCGACGAGGCCCAATTCGTCAAGAACCATCGCGCCAAGACCTACCAGTGCGCCCGCAAGCTGCCCGCACCGTTCAAGCTGGCCATCACCGGCACACCGATGGAAAACAACCTCATGGAGCTGTGGTCGCTGCTGTCGATCACCGCACCCGGTCTGTTCCCCAGCCCCACCAAGTTCGCCGACTTCTACGCCAAACCCATCGAAAAGACCGGCGACCCCGAGCTTCTGGCGTTGTTCCGCCGCCGCATCAAACCGCTGGTCAAGCGGCGCACCAAGGAGCTGGTGGCCGCCGAGCTGCCCGAAAAGCAGGAGCAGGTCCTCGACATCGAGCTGCCGCCGCGGCATCGCGCCCTCTACAACCAGCGCCTCCAACGCGAACGACAGAAGGTGCTCGGCCTGCTCGACGACATGCAGCGCAACCGCATCACCATCCTGAAGTCGCTGACCGTGCTGCGGCAGATGGCGCTGCATCCCGGGCTCGTCGACGCCGCCCACGACACGCTGTCCAGCGCCAAGATCGACGCGCTGAGCGAGCATCTGCGCGACGTCGTCGACGGCGGGCACCGCGCGCTGGTGTTCAGCCAGTTCACCCGCTTCCTGGGCCGGGTGCGCGATCGCCTCGACGCCGAGGGCATCGACACCTGCTACCTCGACGGGCGCACCCGCGACCGCGCCGAGGTGATCCGGCGGTTCAAGGACGGCGCCGCACCGGTGTTCCTGATCAGCCTCAAGGCCGGCGGATTCGGGCTCAACCTCACCGAGGCCGACTACTGCTTCCTGCTCGACCCGTGGTGGAACCCGGCCACCGAGGCCCAGGCCGTCGACCGCACCCACCGCATCGGCCAGACCCGAAACGTCATGGTGTACCGGCTTATTGCCCGCGACACCATCGAGGACAAGGTGATGGCGCTCAACGCCCGCAAGGCCAAGCTGTTCACCAGCGTCATCGACGACGGCAACGCGTTCGGCTCCGCCCTCACCGCCGACGACATCCGCGGTCTGCTCGGCTGAGCGGACGACGACGGAAATCGCTACGGCGCGCCCAACGCATCCAGATCGAGGCGCAACGCAAACGGCGCGCTCGTCGCGAAAGCTCCGGTGACCGAATCCCACTCCTGGTAACCAAACTCGCCCACCAGGCGCAGCGCGGTGAGCGTGACGGGCGGGCCCAGTTCGACGATCCAGTAGTGCTCGATCGCGGCCTCGGCATATTCGGACCGCTTGGTGACGGTGTCGGTCCGTTTGGAGCCGGGCGAAACCACTTCGATGGCCACCAACACGTCCGAACCGTTCAGCCGCCGTTCCGGACCTTCTTTGCGGGTGATCACGACATCGGGGATCCGGACCGTCGGCGGGTGCGCGGCATCGACACACACCTCGAAGTCGATCATCGCCTCCAGATCACCGGGCAACTGATCGTCAAGTTGCTTCGCGATGCGAAACACGGCCCGCGCGTGCGGCCGCAATGGCCGCGGCGTCACGACGAGCACGCCCTCCTGCAACTCGACGTGTGCGCCGCTGTCCTCCGGAAGCGCCTCCCAGTCCTCAATGGAGAGCAGCTTGGGCAGGTGAACGCTCGTCATCGATCTGCGCCTCCTCTCCAACGCAGTGTTCCCGCGTCAAGCGTAAACACCGAGATCGTCGACACGATGGGCCGATCCGGCCATCCTCGCCCCGAGCCGATATCACAAACCCGCGATCGACCACACCCGACACGCCGTCACGCCCGAATTCCCAGGTGAGACTCCTAAATTGCGTCATACTCCGGCCGTGCCCGGCGACACGGCCGCAAAGGGATCGAATTCGTCGGCGCCGGTGTCCCGGCGCGCGGTGCTTGGCGGGCTGAGCCTGCTGCCGCTGGCCGCCATGACGGCCGGCCTGCCGGCCGCCAACGCCGACACCGGCTTCCGATTCCTGACCCCGCACCAGGCCGCGGTGCTCGACGCCGCCACCCGCCGCCTGGTCCCCGGACCGCAAGATCACCCGCTCGAGTACGGCCACCCGGGGGCGGCCGAGGCACACGTGGTCCGCTACATCGACAACATGCTCTCGGCGTTCACGTTCACCCCGCCGGCGGTGCACGCGGGCGGGCCGTGGAGCGACCGCGCCGGCGGCACCCAGGATTACATGGCCGAGTTCGTCCCGCTCACCCGCGCGCAGACCTACGCGTGGCAGGAGCGCATCACCGACTATCGCCGGCAGTACACCAACGGCATCGCGCTGCTCGATCAGCTGGCCGGCGGCGACTTCACCAAAGTGGTGACGCTGCGCCAGGACTGGATCCTGGCCCACGGCAAGGCGGTGTCGTTCACCCAGTTGCTCTTCGGGCACACCATCGAGGGCATGTATTCGGTGCCGGAGTACGGCGGCAACGCAAACCTGGTCGGCTGGCGCGACATCGGCTGGCCCGGCGACGTCCAGCCGCGCGGCTACACCAACGCCGAGGTCGAGGCGGCCCAGTGGGACCTGGTCGGCACCGACGGGACCATCGGCACCCTGCTCAAGGGGGGCTGGGAACAGGCGTTCAAGAAGATGGGCGGAACGGGCGGCGTCAATGCCCCCTAAGGCGGTCATCGTCGGCTCGGGCGCCGGCGGGTCGATGACCGCCATGGTGCTCGCCGAGGCAGGCTGGGACGTCGTGCTTTTCGAGATGGGCCCGAACTACTACACCAATCTCGAAGGGCAGGGCCCCTTCCCGACGATGTTCTCCAACGACGAGCTCAAGGCGCTCTACCGCTACTTCGAGATGCCCGACCCCCTGGCCTACCCGCGCACCTTCCGCAAGAACGCGGGCCAGGTCGCCTCCCAGGTCCACGTCGGCGACGTCAACGACCTGCCCAACCAGGTCGGCGGCGGATTCGTCCACTCCGACCAGAAATTCACCCGGCTGTGGGACATCGACTTCAAGGGACTCTCGCTGCTGGGCCCGGTGCCCGGCGCCGACATGGCCGACTGGCCCTTCGAATACAGCGACATCGCACCGTATTACGACGAGCTCGAGACGCTGATCGGGGTCCAGGGCGACCTCGGGTCGATCCCGGGCTTCGTGCTCAAACACCAGCCGCAGGACAAGTCCTACCCGATGCCGCCCGGCGCGCAGCAGCGCTCGTCGATGCTGCTGGCCGCGGGGGCCAGACGCCTTCGGCTGCATCCCTTTTACTTCCCGATGGCGATCAACTCGGTCCAATACAACGACAGCCCGGCGTGCAACAACTGCGGGTTCTGCGCCGGATACGGCTGCCCGATCTCGGCCAAGCCGAGCAACCTGATCCCGCTGCGCCGGGCGCTGCGCACCGGGCGGGTCAACCTGCGCCCGGCCACCACCGTCACCCAGGTGCAATACACCGGCCGGCGGGCCACCGGCGTCGCCTATCTCGACGCGCAGGGCCGACCCGGCGGGGAGAGCGCCGACGTGGTGGTGCTGGCCTGCTCGGCGATCCTGACGCCGCGCCTGGCGCTGCTGTCCAACCTGCCGGACCCCTACGCCCGCATCGGCAAGCGCATCATGTTCCAGAACTTCCTCAACGGGTTCGCCATCTTCCTCGACCAGCGGGTGCACGCCTACCGCGGCCGCGCGACCACGCAATGCCTGTTCGACTTCAACGATCCCGACTTCCCCGGCGCCCGGGCCGTGGCCCGGCTGGCCGGGCTGCCCTACATCCGCGGCGGCCTGTGCGAGCTCGGCGGCAGCCAACTGCCGATCACCGAAGGCCAGTTCTACCAACAGATCCTGGGCTTTCTGCCGAGCGTGCAGTTCTTCGGCCGCCCGTTCAAAGAACTGATGCGCGCCTCGATCCTGGGCGACCGCCTCGCCGGCGTCGACTGCTTCGCCACCGACATGCCCTACCTGAGCAACAACGTCACCCTCGACCCCACCATCAAGGACCTCAACGGCCAGCCGGCGCCCCGAATCACCTACCAGATCGGCAAATTCGAGAGCATCTCGCAGGACTTCTACGTGCCGCTGATCGCCGCGATGTGCGGGGCCTCCGGCGCGCAGCTGTTCGCCGCCATCCCCCAGAACGTCGTCAACGGGCTGGGCAGCAACCCCTCCCCGTCCGGGGCGCACACCATGGGCGGCATGCAGATGGGCGTGGACCCGACGACAAGCGTCGTCGACGCCGACGGGCGCATGCACCAGATGGACAACGTCTACGTCACCGACGGCAGCGTGTTCGTCACCTCCAGCGGCTCCAACCCCACCCCGACGATCATGGCGGTGGCGCTGCGCACCGCGCGCGGGCTCACCGGCCAGCGGACCCCCGCAGCGATTGCGAGGTAGCACCCATGACTTTTCTGATCACCGCACCGGACCTCATCGCCACGGCGGCAACGGATTTGGCCGGCATCGGGTCGACGTTAAACACCGCCCACGCGGCCGCGGCGGCCCCCACCACCGCGATCGTGGCCGCCGCCCGCGACGAGGTGTCGACCCGGATCGCGGCCCTGTTCTCCGCGTACGGCGTTGACTACCAACGGCTAAGCCAAACCGCGGCGGCCGTGCACACCGGCTTCGTCCAAACCCTCGAGGCCGCCGCGGGCTCCTACGCCGGCGCCGAGGCCGCCAACGCGGCGGCGCTTGACTTTTCACTGCCCGGATTGGCCGTGGGCGTGTTCAACGGGTTGGTCTACCAGCCGACCTACTTCATCGGCCAGGCCTGGATCACCAACCCCGTCGGCGAATTCATCGACAACACGCTGATCAACCCGATCGGCCAGCTGCTCTTCCAGCAAAACCTGCTCGGCAACGGCGCCGCCGGCATGAGCGGCGGAACGGTGCTGCAGGCCGCCGGCGGCCCCGGCGGGCTGTTGTTCGGCAACGGCGGCCCCGGGGGCACCGCGGCCAGCGGTCAGGGCGGGCTCGGCGGGGCCGCCGGGCTGATCGGCAACGGCGGCGCCGGCGGGGCCGGGGCCAACGGCGGGGCCGGCGGCACCGGCGGCACCGGCGGATTGCTGATGGGCGACGGCGGCACGGGCGGGATGGGCGGCGCGGGCGTCGGCACCGGAACCGGCGGCGTCGGCGGGGCCGGCGGCGACGCGGCGGGCTGGCTGTTCGGCAACGGCGGCGCCGGCGGGACGGGCGGCACCGGCGGGACCGGAACCCCCGGCACCGACGGCGTCGCGGGCTTCCCGGGCACCGACGGCACCGGCGGCGGCACCGGAGGCGACGGAGGCGCCGGTGGCCGGGGCGGTGCCGGCAGCCTGTTCCTGGGCAACGGCGGCCACGGCGGCACCGGCGGAACCGGCGGGACCGGCGGTGTCGGCGGCCACGGCGGAGGCGGCTCCGCGGCCCTGACCGCCGGCGCGGACGGCGGCGACGGCGGCGACGGCGGCACCGGGGGCCTCGGCGGGCACGGCGGGACCGGCGGCAACGGCGGCGCGGCCCTGGGCATCGGCGCCGTCGGCACCAACGGTGACGGCGGCACCGGCGGCACCGGCGGCGCGGGCGGGGTGCCCGGCGACGGCGGCAACGGCGCGACCGGAACCTTCGCCGGGGCCGGCACCGGCGCCGGCGGCGCGGGCGGAACCGGCGGCGACCCCGGCGCGGGCGGGGCCGGAGGTGCCGGCGGGGCGCCCGGCGACACCGGCGCCGGCGGGGTCACCGGCAGGGTCGGGGAGGCCGGCGCCACGCCCGCCAGCGGCGGAAACGGCGGCAACGGCGGAAACGGCGCCAACGCCACCACCGCGGGCGACACCGGCGGCCACGGCGGGGCCGGCGGCGACGGCGGGCCGGTCGGCAACGGCGGAAACGGGGGTGACGGCGGCGCCGGGGCTCCCGGCGCCAACGGCGCCTGGGCCGCCACCCCGGGTGACGGCGACCCCGGCGGGGCCGGCGGGGCGGGCGGTGACGGCGGCGCCGCGGGGACCCAGGCGGGCAACGGCATCGTCGCCGGGGTCGGCGGCAACGGCGGGCAGGGCGGCGCCGGCGCGGCCGGCGGGACGGGCGGCAACGCCACCGCGGCCGGCGTCACGGGCGGGGCCGGGGGGCACGGGGGGAACGGCGGCGCCGGCGGGGCCGGCGGCGCGGCAACGGGTTACGGCGCGATCGGCGGCCGCGGCGGCGCCGGCGGTTCGGCCGGCAACGGCGGGGACGGCGGCGACGGCGGCATCGACGCGGCGGCCGGCGGTGACGGCGGCCAGGGCGGGGTCGCCGGCGACGGCGGGCACGGCGGGGCCGGGGGCTCGACCACCGGGCTGTTCAGCACCGCAGGCGCCGGCGGTGCCGGCGGGGCGGCGGGCCAGGGCGGTGAGGGGGGCGCCGGCGCCCCGGCCACCGGGACCGGCGGGGTCGCCGGCAACGGCGGATCCGGCGGGGCCAGCGGGGCCGGCGGCGCCGGGGGCGACGGCGGCACGGCCCAAATGTCCTTCGGCACCGGCGGTAACGGCGGGGCCGGCGGGTCCGCCGCCGCGGGTGGGGCCGGCGGCGACGGCGGCCAGGCCACCGGGACCAACGGCACCGGAGGCAACGGCGGGACCGGCGGAGCCAGCGCCGCGGGCGGTGCCGGGGGCGCCGGCGGCGCGGCCCCCACCGGCGTCAACGGCGACGGCGGCCACGGCGGCAACGGCGGGACGGGCGGGAACGCGGCCACCGGTGGGGCCGGCGGCGACGGCGGCCAGGCCACCGCTTCGGGCGGCACGGGCGGCAACGGCGGGACCGGCGGCGACGCCGGCGTCAGCGGCCAGGGCGGCGACGCCGGCGCCACCGGCCCCGGTGTGCACAGTTATGGCGGTCACGGCGGTGCCGCCGGCGCGGCCGCCGACGGGGGTCACGGCGGCGACGGCGGCAGCGGCGTGGCGGTCGGCGGCGCCGGCGGCGGCGGCGGGCGCGGCGGCGACGGCGCGGCCGGCGGGGCCGGCGGGGACTCCACGCAGGGGCCCGCCGGTAGCGGCGGTATCGGCGCCAACGGCGGCGACGGCGGCGATGGCGGCAACGGCGGCAGCGCGCCCAGCCCCGGCGCCTACGGCACCGGCGGGGCCGCCGGTGCGGGCGGCGACGGCGGGGCCGCCGGGGTCGGCGTTCCCGACGGCGATCCCGGACTCAACGGGCAACCCGGCAGCGCGGGTGAAAACGGCCAGCCCGGCTGATCCCGGCCCAGGCTGGCGAAAATCGCCGGCCGCCAGGGCTGTTCGGGCAGCAGCGGATCGCCGGCACGCTTTCTGCCCGCCCATCAGCGACAAACGCGGGCGCACAGCAGATTTGTCGCTCAGAGGCGGGCGCAACGAACACCCCAACCTGCCGGAGACTCGTGTGACTGATGTGACAGCCCCGTCGCACCCGACCGCCGCGACACGGTGGCCGGCACGGCAGACGACGCAACCACCGGGGCTAGCCTTGCCTGAATGACGAATTCGCCTGGAACAGCACCTTCGACGGACAAGCAAGCGAGCCAACCATGACTGCCATCGGCACCGATGCCACCCCCGCGACCAGCCCGCCGCGGTCATCACAGTGCTGACACTCGATCAGATCAACGCCGCGGCCGATCGGCTCCGGCCGGTGACGCGACTGACCCCCGTCATCGCCTCGCGCATCCTGTCGGAGCACACCGGACAACCGGTGTGGCTCAAATGCGAGAGCCTGCAACGCACCGGCTCGTTCAAGCCCCGCGGCGCCTACAACCGGATCGCCAACCTGAGCGCCACGGAGCGGGCACGCGGTGTGGTCGCCGCCAGCGCGGGCAACCATGCACAGGGCGTTGCGTGGGCCGCGACCGAGCTGGGTATCACCTCGACGGTGTTCATGCCGGTCACCGTGGCGCTGCCGAAGCTGTTGGCCACCAAGACTTATGGTGCGCGCGTTCGCCTGGTCGGCGACACGCTCGACGAGGCACTGGTGGCCGCGCGTGACTATGCGGAGCGACGCGACGCGGTGTTCATCCACCCGTTCGACCACGCCGACGTCATCGCCGGCCAGGCCACCGTCGGGTTGGAGATCCTGAACCAGATACCCGACGTCGCAACCATTGTGGTGCCCACCGGCGGTGGCGGGCTGCTCGCCGGCATCGCCACGGCGGCGCATTATCTGGCACCGCAGGTCCGGGTCGTCGGCGTGCAGGCGGCCAACGCGGCGGCCTGGCCGGCCTCGCTGGCCGCCGGCCACCCCATCCGCCTGGAGTCGATGTCGACGCTCGCCGACGGCATCGCCGTGGCAATGCCCGGAACCATCCCGTTCGAGCATGTCCAAGCGTTCGTCGACTCGGTTCGAACCGTCAGTGACGACGCGCTGTCGCGCGCGCTGCTGTTATGCCTGGAGCGCGCGAAACTCACCGTCGAACCGGCCGGCGCGGCAGCGGTGGCCGCGCTGATGACCTCGGCACCCGAACTCGCGCTGTCGGGCCCGGTTTGCGCGGTCCTGTCAGGCGGCAACATCGACCCACTGGTGTTGACCCACGTGATCACCCACGGCCTACGCGCCGCCGGGCGCTATCTGTCGGTGAGAGCAACCATTTCGGATCGCCCCGGTGGGCTCAGTAGGCTACTCGACGTGGTCAGCGCGAGCGGCGCCAGCGTGCTCGACGTGGTGCACTCCCGTACGGCACGCAAGCTCGCCCTGGACGAGGTCGAGGTCCGCCTCACCGTCGAGACCCGGGGCCCCGAGCACCGCGAGGAGGTCTTGGCCGCCCTGACCGGGGCACAGTTCGTCGTCGCCGTCGAGGACGACTAGGGGGATCGGCGAGTTTTTAAGGGGCCGGGATCGGCTCGAGCGGGTTGCCCGGCCGGATCGACGAACAGTTCTGCGGCGCAGGCAGCCCGGCGAAGCGCTCCTTGATCCAGGCGATCGAGCTCGGCAGCCAGGGTATGAGGCTCCAGAGGTGGCTGAGTGCGTCGTACTGCTCGTAGTGCACCGTTGTGCCCTTCGCGCAGTAGTCCAGGGCAAGCGTGCGCACGTCGCCGGCGATCATCACGCCGTCTCCGGCACCGATGCCCCGCTTGTTGCCCGGCGTGCCCTCGAGTTCGCCGCCGGCGCCCTGGCCGATGAACAGCGGGATCGTCGGCGTACCGCCGGTGCCCATGATCAGCTTGTTGACCGTCTCGACATAGAGCGGGATGCTGTCGGGCGTCGGGTAGTCGGGTTTGGCCAGGTCCTTCCATTTCAGACCCGAGTACTTCAGACCGAGAACATCGACGATCGACGCATGCTGCATGCCGGTGCAGATCTTCACGCCGCGGTCGCTGAGATAGGGCGTGAAGTCGATCTGGAATGCGCGCGCGATGCCGACCAGCGCCATCGCCATGACGCCGGCCCAGATCCGGCTGCCCTCGACGTAGTGCAGGTTGTGCGCCGGGTCGACGAGCACGCCGCCCATCGCCGCGCCGATCAGATGCTTGTTGACCTCGGGCGCATAGGTCGGCGCGAGTTCCGCCGCCCACTCGGTGGCGAGCGCACCACCGGAGTATCCGAGCATCGCGACCCGTGCGTCGCTCGCGATGGCCGACGAGTTGAACGCGGCGTGGATCGAGTCGAGAGTGTTCGTTCCGTACTCGGGACCCGCGGCGAAATCCGCCCTCTGGCCCTCGGTGTCGGCGACGATGACCGTGTATCCCTCGGCCAGGAACGGACCGAAGACCCCCAGCTCGACGTTGGGGACGACGCCGCCGAGGGTGGGGCGTCCACCCGAGATCGCGTACGACGGCTCGTCGTTCTGGCTGAGCGAGTCATAGGCGGACTGGTAGGCGATCACCTTCGTGGTGTCGCGCAGTCCCAGCTCCAGCGGCTGGATCACCGAGGTGACGTTGACGGTCGGGTCACCGCGCTGGCTGGTCGCCCGGTAGAGCAACTGCGTGGCCTCGAGCAGCGTCGGGAAGCCCAATATGTGGTACGAAACGCTGCGAGTCTTCAGCACCGACCCCGCCGCGATGTCGGCTAGCGGCTTTTTGCCGGTGTAGACGTAGAACGGGTCATCCTTCGGCTGCACCGCGACCAGGGCCCTGCCGAGCGCGCCACTTCGATCGGGATACCAACCTTCTGGTTGTCGTGGTGCCGTCATCGCTTCCCCTCAACCGTCGGCGCGTCCATGGTGCAGTTGTAGACCCTCGTGGGCGGCGGGGCTACGGCCAAAAGGCCTGCGGCAACAATCCACCACGGACGCGGTATCGCTCAAAACCGCAGCTATGGCCGAAAACCGACGTAGGCTACCTCGAAGCAACCGGCTTCGAGATGTTGACCAACTCCGCAGTGGGCCCCGGATTTCGCTGGACGAAGAGGTGCTCGACCCATGGACCTGAGAATCGCCGGCCGCACGGCACTGGTTACGGCCTCCAGCCAGGGCCTGGGCCGCGCCTGTGCCGCCGCCCTGATCGCCGAGGGCGTGAACGTCGTCATCAACGGCCGCGAGGCCGACAAGCTCGAGAAGGCGGCCGCCGAGATCCAGGCCGTGGCGACGCACGACGCCAGTTGCCGGTTCGTCACGGCGGACCTGGCCACCGATACGGGCGTGCAGGCCATCTTCGACCAGGTCGATCAGCTCGACATCCTGGTGACCAACAACCGCGGCCCGAGGCCCGCCGACATCAATGATGTCACCGACGACGACCTGGCCGAGAGCCTGCGGTTGCACTACTACGTGCCGATCCATCTGGTGCAGCATTACCTGCCGGGCATGCGGGAGCGGCGCTTCGGGCGAATCGTCAACATCACCTCGGAGATGGTCGAGTCGCCCGTGCCCGGCATGGTCGCCTCGGCCGGCGCGCGCAGCGCATTGACCACCGCGATGAAAGGCGTGCAGCACGACAGCGTCGCCGACAACGTCACGATCAACCAGCTGCTACCGATGCTCATCGACAGCCCACGGCAAATCGAGATGGCGCAGCTGTTGTCCGAGCACAGCGGTCTGGCCTTCGAGGAGATCAGGCGGCGACAGGCCAGCGTCACTTCGGCGAGGCGCCTGGGACAGCCCGAGGAAGTAGGTGCCGCATGCGCATTCCTGTGCAGCGAACAAGCCGGTTACATCTCGGGCGCAAGCCTGCCCGTCAACGGCGGCGGACCGGTCATGGGCGCCGGCGCATGAGTTGCCGCCGTCAAGCAAGGCGCACATCGGTAACCCATCCCCCATCACCGACACAAGGACGGTCCGCCAGTGAGCAATTCAACGGTGCCAGCAGAATCCGATGTCCTGGTCGTGGGCGCGGGACCCGCCGGAATGGTGACCGCCGCCCTGCTCGAACGGCTCGGCCTCACCGTCAGGATCCTCGAGCGCTTCCCGTCCCGGCTCGCCCTGCCCAAGGCCCACGTCGTCGGCCCGGCCACCCTGGACATCTGCGCGCAAGCGGGCCTGGACCTCGACCGCATGGGCGCCGAGGCGCTCCCACCGGAGTGGGATCAGTTCGTCCGGTTCGCGACCCGGCTGTTCGGTGAGCAGCTCGGCACCATCAAATACGAGTACCAGTCCCCGGACTGGACCGCCCGGCCGCGAATCAACCTCTCCCAACCGCGGTTCGAGGCGATCGTCGAAGACGATGTGCGCAAGCGCGCCGGCATCGATTGGGTCTGTGGACGCTGGACCGGCGCTCAGGTTGAGAACGGCAAGGTGGTATCCACCGTGACCGTCGATGAGCGGCAGGTCCAATTCAGGAGCCGATACCTGATCGGCGCCGACGGGGCCAACAGCGCGGTCCGCGAAAGCCTGGACATATCGATGCACACCTACGGCGAGCCGAGCCAGCAGCTCAACGCCCACGTGATCGCCGACATGCGCGACCAGCTGGCCGAGCATCCGGCCGTGCTGTACGCGCTCGTCGATCCCGAAGTAGCCGGCATGGTGATCATCCACGCCCTGGGCGGCCCCGGCCAGGACAACAAGGTCGAGTGGATCTGCGCCTCCGCCTACGACGGTGAGACCGTCCCCGAGATGGACACGATCACCGAACGGGTCCGCAAGATCATCGGACGTGACGACATCGAGTTCGAGGTGCTCAAGCTGTCGCCGTGGATACTGACCGCTCGGATCGCCGACCAATTCCAGGCCGGTCCATGCTTTCTCATCGGCGATGCCGCACACCGGCTGCCACCGACCGGCGGTCTGGGCATGAACACCGCCATACAGGACGGTGCCAACCTGGCCTGGAAACTGGCCGCGGTCGTCCACGGCTGGGCCGGCGAGGCGCTTTTGGAGACCTATTCCACCGAACGCCGGCCGATTGCGATCGCCAATACCCTGCGCTCCCGGGAGAACTTCGACATCCACATCCAGGCGTTGACCGAGCTGGCGATAGCCGCCGCCGACGGAACCCTCCACACCATGCCCCCGGAGCGCCTCGATCAGCTCGTCCAGCAGAACTCCATCGGGTTCAACAGCCCCGGGCTGCAACTCGCCTACGGTTACGGACCCGATCAAGAGGTCGACGACGCAACCTCCTTCACCCCGTCGGCGGCCATCGGACGGCGGTTGCCGCACGTGCAGGTCACCACCGCCAACGGTGTGGGCCCCATCATCGACCTGGTGGACCGCGCCGGCTTCACCGTCTTCGTGCAGGGGCGCGCCGATGCGTGGCGGGAGGCGTCCAACGGCTCCGAGTTCCCGGTCACGATCGTGGATCTGGCCGCAGCGGTGACCGACGCAGGATGGCTGGAACTGACCGGGCTCGCATCCGAGGGTGCGGCGCTGGTGGTGCGTCCCGACGGACATATCGCCGCCAAAGCCGCCGGCCCCCAGTCGTGGCCCGACATAAAGAGCGCGCTGGGCGACCACGTCCGCACGGGCCGTCCGCTGGGAGCGGAGGCGATCGCATGACCGCGAAATTCCGGGAATTCGTCCCACCCGACGACGCGCCGCGGTACGCCGGCCTCGACGTGGACGCGGAAACCTACGCCGACCACATGGGCGAGATGCTGCGTCTGGGCCTGGGAGAGAGCAATCCCTTCGATCTCATCGTCGAGAGGTCGAAGGCGCCGTTTCGGGGCGTGAGTGCCGACGGGGAGATCGAGCCGGGGCTGTTCGACCTCGCCGCCGAGGGCGCGCCCGTCGCCGAGATGGTGAAGGCGGCCAACCAGCTGTTGTCGACGGTGACCCCCGGCGAACGCGCCAAGCTCGTGCACCCGCTGACCTCGGTGCTGCGGCGGCGCTGGCTCAACCCGGAATTCTATTTGTTCCGCCACGGCCTGCGCCTCGATGAGAGCACCGCCGAAACCCGCACCGCCATCTTCGATTTCCTCAAGACCACGCTGAGCGAAGCCGGCTACACCAAGGTGCGCGACTGCATGTACATGAACGCATTCCTCGGGACGATCATGGTGGCGCCGCTGATCCTGAACGAATACAGCTACAACTTCACCCTGTTCGGCGAGCCCTCGCTGACCGAACCGTGGGGCTGGCAGATGCACGGCCATCACTGCGTGCTGAACTGTCAGGTCGTCGGCGAGCAGATGGTCATGACGCCGTGTTTCTGGGGAGCCGAACCCAACGAGGTCGACCGTGGTCCGCGCCGCGGGCTGAAGCTTTTCACCGACGAGGAAAACCTTGCGGTGCAGCTTTTCGAGACGCTGTCGCCGGAGCTACGCGAAAAGGTCGTGCTCTTCGGCAGCGCCTACGATCCCGCGGTGCCACCGGGCCGGCTCAGTCCGTTCGACCATCTGCATCTGGGCGGCTTCAGCCAGGACAACAGGGTCATCCCCTACGAAGGGGCGCCGGCCGCCGACTTCGGCGCGGCCGCGCGTGACAAGCTCGTCGAGCTCATCGCCGTCTACCACCGACACCTGCCCGACGGTCCCAGGGCCGCGCGCATCGCCGATGCCGAAAAGCACCTCGACGACACGTATGTCTGCTGGATCGGTGGTGCGGGCCCGGACGACCCGTTCTACTACCGGATCCAAAGCCCGGTCACCGTCATCGAATTCGATCATCACGCCGGCGTCTTTCTCGCCAACCCCACCGCCATGCGTTTTCACATCCACACGCTGGTGCGCACACCCAACGGCAACGACTACGGCATGGCGCTCATCCGCCGATACTGCGAGGCGCACCAGCGTTCGCTGGCCGGGCTCGATCTCAATGAATGACCGGGCAGAAAAGCCAACGGCGTTGGAGCAGTAAAGCCTAGTCGGCGAGAGCCAGCACCTCGTCGAACCCGTCGACGAGGCAGTCGTGGAACACGGCGAAGTCCGGGATCGCGCCCGCATCGACGTTGATTCCCAACGCGCAGGTGTCGACATAGGTCAGCAGCGTGACATTGACCGCCGCGCCGATCGTCGGGCCGAAGCCATACGCCATCCGCAGCGGGGCGCCGCCGAGACTCACCTGGGCTGGGATGCCGGGCACGTCGCTGGCCACGAAATCGACGCGGCGCAGCGCCGCTCCGATGTACCAGCGCGGGACCAGGTTCAACGCGCCGGCGATCAGTTGCATGTACGGCAGCGAGCGCTCGTCACGTTGCCTGGCGGCCCGCCGATGGATCTCCTGGATGCGGCGCGCCGGGTCGGCGAGACCGACCGGCACGTCGAACCGCATCATCGTGACCCGGTTCCCGCCGATCGCGTCGCCTTCGGCGCGCAGGCTCATCGGCATCCCCACATGAAAGTCTCCGGCCGCCACGCCGTGCTTTTCGTGGTAGCGGCGCAGCGCGCCGGTCACTCCCGCGAGGAACGCATCGTTGAGCGAACCCCCGCCCGCGTGCGCGGCCTCGCGCAGCCGCGGCCTCGACACCGCGTGGATCCCGAGACGACGGATCGTCGAGCGGTCTTTCATCAGCGACGACCCGGGCTCGGTGATCGGTCGCACGGTGCGGTAGATCGACGACGCGACCGCGGCCGCCGAGTCGGCTGTCTGCACCGGCCGCCGAATGGCGCCGCGCAGCACGCCGGGAATGCCGGTCACCGAAGCCGTTGCCGCACGGGTGAGCAGCCCGGCGTCGTAGCGCAGCGTGTCGCGCAAACCGTCCAGCGGCGACGGCACCCGTGGTGGCGGCACGGCGGGCACCGTGCCGCCCCGCCGGGCGGTGACATCGAACAGCGTCATCGCGATCTGCACGCCGCCGATGCCGTCGGCCAGGGCGTGGTGCATCTTGGTCATCAGTGCGGCACCGCCATCGGCAAGTCCGTCGACCAGGGTGATCTCCCACAGCGGTCGGGACCGGTCGAAGTCCGCCATGGCGGCGAGCCGGCCCAGCTCCAGGACCTGCTCGACGGTCCCCGGCGGCGACACCGTCACTTGACGCATGTGGAAGGCGAGGTCGAAATCCGGGCAATCCTCCCAGCGGGGCGGGGCCGGTCGGGGCGAGGACACGATCCGGCGGCGAAAGGTCGGCAGTCGTCGGCTGAGTCCGTCGAACCGCGCCACCAGTTCGCCCCAATCCGGGGTGCTGTCCAGCAGGGAGATCGTGACGATGGTCGACCGCAGAACGGGATCACTTTCCATCGCCCACAGGAAAGCGTCGGTGTTCTGCATGAACTCGGTCACTGCCTCCATCTTGCGCCGAGATCGAGCCGTCAGCAACGATTTCGACGGAATCCCGGGCGGGACCGTGGTCGTGGCACCACGTGGCACACCAAGTGGCACCATCGGTTAGCCGGGCCCGCTTCCCGGTGGCACGAACAGATGTTCCACCGCGGTCATGATGTCGGAATGTATTGCCGGCACTGATATGTGGCCGGGTCGCACATCACCGGAAGGTTCGTCCAGCCCCCGTACGTCCCGGGAACATCCCACGTAGGCATCAGCGGGCCACCGTTGTAGGGGTTCGGCATGTATTGGCAGGTATTGAACTGCGCACACGGGGGATCGGCGTGCGCGGGGCCGGCCGCCAGGACGCTTAGCCCGGCGCCTGCCAGCACCGCCGCGCTCATCATCTTCACTGCGACCATCGGGACCTCCCACCGCGTCGTCGTCTCCACGAGCGACACGATCCCACCCGCCACCGACAAGAACGGCCGGCCGCGCTACGGCCGTGGCGGCAGCATCGAAAGCCATCCCTCCGACAACAGCTCCAGCAGCTGCCCGTCGGGATCCCGGATCATCGCCGACCCCTCGGTCACCGTCGCGTCGAGCACCGCTCCCCCGAACTCCGCCACCTTCGCCAACACGCCGCCGAGGTCCGACACCGAAAACGAGATGTGCGTGAGCCCCACCTGATCCATGACGCGCTGCGGCCCGGCGTGCACGTCACGCTTGGAGTAGTCCATGAGTTCGAGCACGAACCCGTCCCGCACCAAATAGGTTGCGTGCACGCCGAGCGGCTCGGGTAGCCCGACGAGCTGGGCGGTGCGGTCGTCGGGCGGGTCGATCTCCCACCAGTACTGGAACCCGAGCAGGCCCTCGTAGAACCGGCGCGACCGCCCGCGATCCGCGACGCACAGCCCGACATGGTTGAAAACCGTTCGGTGACCAGTCATTACAACCTTCCCTGCCGATGTTGTGACCCGAGACGCCGCCGGTGCACGACGAGTCGGCCACATAGGCTGATAGCTTAGCGACGAGATCGTCGACGACGACCACCACGATGCCGCCGCGGAGAGGTAGCCGCGATGAACCCGCAGAATTCGCCGGGTGATCCCCACCGTGCGGAGCCGCGCGACGCGCAGGCATTCACGGCGCGGTTCGATCGCGCGTACTCGCGACTGGCCCGCCCCTACGATCTGGCGGTCAAGCTGCTGCCGGTCTGGCGGCACTGGCTCAGCGCGGCGCTGCCGCACATCCGTGGCCCGCGCGTCCTGGAGGTCTCCTTCGGCACCGGCTGGTTGCTCACCCGCTACGCCAACGACTTCGACACCCACGGGGTGGACCTCAACGCGCGCATGGTCGCGATCGCGCGGCGCAATCTGCGCCGCGCGGGCGTGACTGCCGAGTTGCGCCAGGCAAACGTCGAGGCGCTGCCCTATCCCGACGGCCGGTTCGACACCGTCGTCAACACCATGGCCTTCAGCGGTTATCCCAACGGCCGGCGGGCTATGGCCCAACTGCACCGCGTGCTGCGGCCCCAAGGGCGGCTGGTGCTGATCGACGTGGGCTACCCCGACGACGGCAACCGGCCGGGCACCGCTTTGGCCGGCATGTGGGAGCGGGCCGGCGACGTGATCCGCGACATGCCGCCGCTGTTGGACAGCTTCGGTTTCGATGTCCACCACGAAGAGATCGGTGGTTTCGGCAGCGTCCATCTCTACGTCGCGACCAAGCGGTGAGCGTGCGAGCGACGGTGGCCGCGCGCCATCCGGCCACGTACGATCCGGTCATCGACCGGCCCTGATCGTCGGGCCCAACCACGAGGCGGGCGATGGAAACGGAACTGAAAACGCGCTGCTGTGTCGCCGGCGGCGGCCCGGCCGGCATGATGCTGGGCTACCTGCTGGCCCGGGCCGGGATCGACGTCGTCGTGCTGGAAAAGCACGGCGATTTCCTGCGGGACTTCCGCGGCGACACTATCCACCCGTCGACCCTCGAGGTGATGAACGAGCTCGGGCTCTACGACCGGCTCCTGCAGCGACCGCACCAGCCGACGCCGACGCTGAATGCCCAATTCGGCACGTTCCGCGCGCTGGTCGCCGATTTCCGCCACCTGCCGGTGCGGGGAAAGTTCGTTGCCATGATGCCGCAATGGGACTTCCTGGATTTCATCGCCAAAGAGGCACAACGCTATTCGTCGTTCCGGCTGATGATGCGGGCCGAGGTCACCAGCCTGGTCGAGGACGACGGCCGCGTCGCCGGCGTCACCGTCGCCACCCCCGATGGGGAGACGACGATCCGCAGCGACCTGGTGGTCGGCTGCGACGGGCGAACCTCCACCGTGCGCGTCGCGGCGGGACTGGACGTCATGAACCTCGGGGCGCCGATGGACGTGCTGTGGTTCAGGATGCCGCGCCTGCCCAGCGATCCCGACGAATCGATGGGAAATTTCGGCCGTGGCGCCATCCTCGTGATGATCAACCGCGGCGACTACTGGCAATGCGGCTTCGTGATCGCCAAGGGCTCCCTGGAACAGGCGCGCCGGCGCGGGGTCGAGTTCTTCCGCACCGAGATAGCGACGCTGGCGCCCTTCATGACCGACCGCACGCAGGAAATCACCGACTTCGACGATCTGCGGCTGCTGACCGTCAGCGTCGACCGCCTCCGGCGATGGCATCGACCCGGGTTGCTGTGCATCGGGGATGCCGCCCACGCCATGTCGCCGATCGGCGGGGTCGGGATCAACCTGGCGATCCAGGATGCGGTGGCCGCGGCCAATCTGCTGGTCGACCCGCTGCGTCGCGGCCGGGTGACCGACGCCGAGCTGGACCGCGTGCGGGCCAGGCGCGAATTGCCGGCCCGCATCACCCAGGCGGTGCAGGTGTTCCTCCAAAAGAACGTCGTCACCGCCGTACTGGGCAGCTCCGAACAAGTCAAACCACCGCTGCCGGTGCGGCTGGTCGCGCGGTTCCCCCTGCTCGCCCGCATCCCCGCGCGCCTGGTCGGCATGGGGTTCCGGCCCGAGCACCCCGACCTGGCGGTGATCGACGGACCACGAACGCTATCTCCACCCAGCCCGAACGCGTAATAATGCAGGGATAGCCGTTCGATAACAACGCCTTGTGTGGGAAGGCCTTTCGATGGTCGCACGCCCCGACGTCACCGCTGATGCCATCGTCGAATTCGACCATCACAGCGACGAGTTCAACCTCAACGAGCTCGCCGTCAACGCCGAGCTCCGCCAAAGATGTCCCGTCGCCTGGAACACCAACTACGGCGGGTTCTGGTACCTCAGCAGCTACGACGCGGTCAGCAGCGCCGCCCGCGACGGCGACACCTTCGCCCACAAATACGAGCCCCACGCCGACGACGGCATCGACTACCTGGGCGAGATGGGCGTCCCGCGCCCCGAGGGCCAACCGGCCCTGGGCATCGGCGAGATCGACGGCCCCCGGCACCAGGCCCTGCGGCACGCCATGGCCCCGTTCTTCTCGCCGGGCGCCGTGCAGAACCTCCAGCCGTTCATGGAACACCAGGCGCACTGGTTCCTCGACCAGCGCGTCGAGGAGGGGCAGATGGACCTGGTGCTCGACTACGCCAGCCCGGTGCCGGCGATCCTGACCATGAAGCTCATGGGCCTGCCGTCCGAGAACTGGCATCAGTACGCCAACCTCTTCCACTCCGTGATGGCCCTGCCCGTGGACAGCACCGAGTATGCGAAAGCCATCGCCGAAGTGCCCGCCCTGATGCAGGGGGTCCTCGACTTCGCGGCGAGCCGGCGCGGCAACCCCGAAGACGACCTCACCAGCTTCCTGATCGCCTTCGAATTCGACGGCAAGCGCCTCACCGACGAACAGCTGCTCAACATCCTGTGGAACCTGATCGCCGGCGGCGTGGACACCACCACCTCCCACACCGCGCTGACGCTGCTGCACCTCGGCACCCACCCGCGGCTGCGCCAACAACTGATCGACCACCCCGAACTGCGCCGCAGCGCCACCGACGAATTCCTGCGCTACTTCTCGGTCAACCAGACCCTGAGCCGCACCGTCACCCGCGACGTCGAACTGGGTGGCCAACACCTACGCAAAAACGACCGCGTCGTGCTCAGCTGGCTGTCGGCCAATCACGACGACACCGAATTCGACCGGCCCGACGAGATCGTCCTGGACCGCGCCCCCAACCGCCACGTCGCCTTCGGCCTCGGGCCGCACCGCTGCATCGGCTCACACCTGGCGCGGCTGATGGCGCAGGTGATGGTCAAAGCCGTCCTCGACCGCATCCCCGACTATCGCGTCGAGCTCGACGGCGTCCACCACTACCTGGGCAACCCCAGCATGACCGGGCTGGCCACGCTGCCGGTCGCCTTCACCCCCGCACCGAGGCGGGGCTAGGTGCGGCACAAGCACGTCACGACGGGACGTCGTCGAACTCCCGCAGCGCCGCCACGGCGCCACTGATCCCGTACTCGGCGCAGAAGCGGAGGACGTCGCGGATGCCGTCGCCGCCAAGACCGGCGCCGAGCGCGAGCTCGACGTGCCGATGGAAAGATTCGTCGAGGTCGTGGCGGCCGACGTCGCAAGTGAGCGCCATGATGGCGCGCTCGCGCCCGCTCAGCCGGCCCTCCGACCATGCCCGCGACAGCTGTCGATCCATGAATGCAGCGGTCCACTCATCGGTGGTGTCGAGGCGTCGCACCATGTCACCCGCGCCATCCGCCGTCGGCGCCTCGCCGGGATCGCTTGTGTCCATGCCGATTTCGGTGGCGATCTCCTCGAGCCGACCCAGCGCCTCGGCCGCGGCCGGATAACCCGCGTACGGGGCGATGAACCGGATTGCCGCCTGCAGGTCGGCGTAGCCAAGACCGTGCATCTTCGCCGCGGTGACGTGCATCCGGAAGGCCAGCCCCAGATGTGAACGGCAGACATCGAGGGTCACGTTCTGCAGCAGCTTCTCCCGGACGCTGGTCCCGGGCAGTGCGAACGTGAACGCGGCCACCTCGAGCGCGAGCGTCTCGAACCGCGGGTCCACGTCCCCCAGGGGGCCGCTGGGCAACTCCACCATCATTCAGCGTGCCGCTGCCAGTTCTCGCACGACGTCGAGCTTGAGGAACTCCGGTGCCTTGATCACCCGGCGGAGCATGAACCGGATGAACGGCGGCATGTCGGTCGCGTCCTCGTCGCGGTAGAGCGTCGGCGCGCCGAGCTGATAGTGCCGCCTCCTGGCCAGCAGTTCGCAACCGCCCTCGGCCAGCACGTTGCGAACCCAGTCCGCGTCGGAGCCGTACGTCAGCGCGATCACAAATCCGTTGTCGCGGCGGAACGCCCACAGCGGAGTGCGGAAGGTGCGGCCCGATTTGCGCCCGCGATGGACGACGACCGCCCATCCCGGCGCCCAGGGGGCAATGAACCTGGTGACGCGATTGAGACTGATCTTGTTGGCCCGGGCGACCCATCGCGGTGCAGTCATCTCCAAGAAACTCCTCACTCGGGGAATTTATGCGTCCAGGCTAACGCCGGACGGTGCGGAAGTCAACGACTGTAGAATTTCGGTGCTATGCGGCCGATTGGACGACGCCCGGGCAACCCCGACACCCGCACCGAGATCGTGGCGACCGCTCGGCGGCTGTTCGCCGAGTCCGGATACGACAAGACCTCGGTCCGCGACATCGCCGCCGCGGCCGGCGTCGACCCGGCGCTGATCCGGCACTACTTCGGCAGCAAGGCCGAACTCTTCCGGACCACCGTGGGGTGGCCGTTGGCGCCGGACGATCTCGTCGCGCGCATCACGGGTGGCGGTCGCGGCGCAATCGGCGCGCGGCTGACGCGGGTGTTCCTCGAAGCGTGGGAGCGGCCGGACTCGCGCACCCCGCTGCTGGCGATCCTGCGCGGTGCGGCCACCCACGAGGAGTCGACCACCCTGGTGCGTCAGTTCATGCAGAACCAGCTCTACCCGCAGCTGGCCAAGGCGTTGCGGGGGTCGGATACCGAACTGCGCATCGATTTGGCGATGGGCCAGCTGCTGGGCATCGCCTACCTGCGCCACGTCCTGCAGGTGGAGCCGATCGCGTCCGCACCGCTGGACGAGCTCGTCGCGCGGGTGACACCCGTCGTCACCGCCCATCTCGAGACGGAGCTCTGAGCGGGACCAAAACGCGTTACGATTCCAACGCACCGGAACGCGACCGATGTGGGTGAGGAGGACCACCCATGGCGCTCATGCCGAACCAGGCCCGGCGGGTCTACGACCGGATCGGACGCGTCCAGGACTGGCAGGCCTTCTACGAGGACACCACGATCAACCGGCTCGTGGCCCAGGCGGATCTCGCCGCCGGTCAGAAAATTTTCGAATTCGGTTGCGGCACGGGGCGATTCGCCGCCAACCTGCTGGAAACGCTCCCCGCGAGCGTCCACTACCTCGGCGTCGACATCAGCCCGGTGATGATCGACATGGCCACACGTCGCCTCGCCCCCTGGGCCGAGCGAGCCAAGGTGGTGCTCGTCGACGGCTCGCTGCCGCTGCCCGCCGGCGACGGGTTCGCCGACCGCGTGCTGTCCACCTTCGTGTTCGATCTGCTCGACGAGGCCTACGCCCGGGCCGTGCTCGACGACCTGCGACGCATCCTGGCCCCCGACGGCCGCCTGGGCCTGGCCGGCCTCACCTTTGGAGAGCGGCCGGTCGAGCGGGGTCTGTGCCGAGCCTGGACCGGCCTGTGGCGCATTGCGCCTCAGCTGGTGGGCGGCTGCCGTCCCATCAGCGTCAGCGCCCTGCTCGACCACGGCTGGACGGTCGAGCACCATTCCCACGTGCATCGGCTGGGACTTGTCATGGAGGTCGTCATCGCGGCCCCGGACGCAGGCCGGCGCTGAGGCCGGTCAGCCCATGATCGGGAAGAGGCGCTGAGCCGCTTAGCCTCACTCGCCGCGCAGCCCGCCGCGGTGCTCCGGGCGGCGGCGGTGCCGGCACTCCGATCAGGAGCCGGGGATGCCCAGGCTGGCGGGGAAGTCCGGGTTGTTCTGCAACCAGGTCTCGATTCCCTTCGCCTCGTTGCCATTACCGGCTTTGCGGACCTCGTCCTCCAGCGACGCCAGTTGCCGGTCGGTCATGGAGAAGTTCTTGATCCACCTCGTCACCTCGGGGAACTCGTCGCCGAAACCCCGCTTGCCGATCACCGAGAGGGTCTCGGTGCCACCGAGCGCACCCTTGGGATCCTCGAGGTCTTTGAGCCGAAAAGCGCTGTAGGCCCAGTGTGGATGCCACAAGGTGACCACGATCGGCCTGCCGGCATCGATGGAACGCCTGAGCTCTTCCAGCATGGCCGCGGTCGACGAGGTTCTCACGGTGTACTCGTCACGGAGCCCGTATTCGGGGATCACCTTGTCCTTGGAGACGTCGGTGAGCCCGGCCCCGGCCTCGATGCCGATGACCGCGTCGTCGAATTCATCGCCCTTCCCCCGGAGGTCCGCGATCGAGTTGACGCCTTCGACGTAGGCCGGGATGGTCCATGCCACGGCGGCCTCGTCGTACCAGTCGACGAGCTTGTCGACCTTGTCGCCGTATCGGTCCCAGTAGATTTTGTGGGTGGTGGGCAGCCAGACGTCGTAGAACAGGTCCAGGTCGCCGCGAGCCACGCCCGCAAACACCGGACCCATGTCGAGAAGCTTCAGCTTGACGGTGCGGCCCTGCTGCTCCAACAGGTGCTTCCACAGGTAGGTGACGGCAACGTCCTCATCCCAGGGGATGTAGCCGATCGTCAGGTCCTCGTTCTGCCGGTGTCTGCCCCAGCCGCAGGCGGGCAGGACCAACCCGACGGCCAACAGCAGTGCCGCTGTTCGGGCCGGGCGGGAAGCCCTCCCATTGCGTCGCACCTCTAATCCCTCCGGTCACCGCGGGATGTCTGGGACTTCACGCGGCCTCCGTGGCGCGCTCCGCCTTCTTGACCGCCGAACGATCGCCCAGGGACTGGGTCAGGCGATCCAGGTAGATGGCCAGCAGAACCACGGCGAGCCCGCTGGCAGCGCCGAGGCCGATATTCGTTGTCGTGATGGACCTGTAGACGTCTTCCCCGAGTCCGCCCGCTCCGACCAGGGCCGCGATGACGACCATGGACAGCGCAAGCATGATGACCTGGTTGATGCCCGCCAAAATGGTCGGCAGGGCAAGCGGAATCTGAATCTTGGTCAGGATTTGCCATCGTGGGGCACCGAACGCCTCCCCGGCCTCGACCATTTCCGGGTCCACCTGCCGAATGCCGAGTTCGGTCAGACGTACGCCCGGCGGCATGGCGAAGATCACCGTCGCGACCATGCCCGGGAAGACACCGATACCGAAAAGCGCAAGCGCCGGAACGAGATAGACGAAGGGAGGGGTTGTCTGCATGAAGTCCAGCAGGGGACGTAGCAGCCTGCTGATGACGTCGCTGTATGCGGCCAGGATGCCCAACGGCAGACTCGCGACCGTGGCGAGCACGGTGGCCAGCAGGATCAGCGTCAACGTCTGCATGGCGTGTTGCCAGAAGCCCATGGAAATGATCAGTGTGGTGCCCAAGAACGCGTAGAGCGCGAACTTCCAGCCCCGCAGCCACCAACCCAGTACCGTCAGCAACCCGACCATGACCAGTGCCGGCAGGTAGAGCAGTGCGGACGAACACAGTTCGTAGATCGATGTGCCCAGCCAGCTCAGAGACTCGAAAAACGGCAGAAAGTTGTCGTACAGCCAGTCGACGAGCCGCTCGACGGCCGCACCGACGGGAATCTCGGGAATGACGTCCGCTTGGGCATGGAGTTCAGACACGGTCCGCCTCCGCAGCATCGAAGTAATCCGAAGGACCGGTGTCACCGGGATAGTGCCGACCGAGGGCGGCCAGCAACCTGGTACGCGGAACGATGCCGAGCAGCCGGCCGTCGTCGTCGACGACCGCGATGGGGAGCGCACTCTCATCGGTGGGGACGAGTATCTCGGCGATGACCGCATCGCGCGTCGTTGTGGGGATGTCGGTGTGTATCAGGCTCACGATGGAATCGTCCCCGCGTCTTGCGGCGGCCGCGACCTCCTCATCGAGGACGGCACCGGCCAGCCGCTGCCCGTCATCGGTGACCAACGCGGTGCTGAGTTGGTGATCGACCATGATCTGCAGCGTCTCCTGGGGGTCGGATCCTATGTGGATCGTGGCCGGCGGCTTCTCCTTGACCGCGTCCGCCGTCAGCACGCGGCTGCGGTCCACGTCCTGCATGAATTGCGCGACGTAGTCGTTGGCCGGAGCGTTGAGGATCTCCTCGGCGGTGCCGATCTGCACGATTGTGCCGGCCTGAAGTATCGCGATCCGATCGCCGAGTTTCATCGCCTCGTTCAGGTCGTGCGTGATGAACACGATCGTCTTGTGCAGCGAGTGCTGCAGCCCGATCAGCTGGTCCTGCATCTCACGGCGGATCAGGGGGTCCAGCGCGGAGAATGCCTCGTCCATCAGCAGGATGTCGGTCTCGGCGGCAAGGGCCCGGGCCAGACCGACGCGCTGCCGCATCCCCCCGGAAAGCTGGAAAGGGAAGCTCTTTTCCCAACCGGCAAGACCGACGGTCTGCAGCGCCCGCCGCGCCTTTTCGAGCCTCTCCTTCTTCCCGACCTTGCGGACCTCGAGCGCGTAGGCGGCGTTGTCCAGGACACTGCGGTGCGGGAACAAGGCGAAATGCTGGAACACCATACTCACCCTGTCTCGCCGGAGTTGTCGCAGTTGCCTGTCGCCCAGGGCGGTGAGTTCTTGATCCTCCACGAAGACCTTCCCCGCGGACGGCAGCAGCAGCCCGTTCAGCATCCTGATGAGCGTCGACTTGCCGGACCCGGAAAGACCCATCACCACGAAGAGCTCGCCCGGATTGACGTCGAAACTCGCGTCGATGAGCGCAGGGGTGACCTTCAGGTCCTCGGAGACCTCTGCCCGATCCGCGCCGGCTTTTAGGCGGCGCACGGCTTCATTGGATCGATGCCCGAAGACCTTGTACAGTTTTTCGGCTCGTAGTGTGGACACATTCCTCACCGTCGTTGACTTGTCCGCCGACTACCCTGAGTCCTACTGTAGGTCCGTCGGCCCTGGTGAGTGTCACGAATCCACGTGAGCGGCAATCGGTCCGCACCATCTCGCGCCGACCCTGAAGACCTTGGACCGTGTCGGAAAGGGACGAAAGGCTCTATCGCAAAAGGCCGCACATCGAAGACCCGGCCGGGATCCTTGAACCCCGGCGTTTTGTTCGCAGCAGAAAAGGCGTGAGATTGAACGACATCGAGCACACCGACGCCTCAGCTACGGGCGGCGCCAATCCCCTGTTGCAGGCGCTCGGGGCATTCACCCGCACCGGCGGCTTCTACGCCCGCTCCTGGGGCACCTATCTGGATCGCCAGCCCGATGAGCTCCCGGTGGCACGGCCCACCATCGCGCTTGCGGCGCAGGCGTTCCGCGACGAGATCCTGCTGGCGGGATTCAGCTTACTGCGGGCCACCCCCAACGCGGCCACACTCGGCCGGATCGATCGTGAAATCGCTGCGGCACACGAGTTTTACGACCACAAGGGCTGGCTCGACGATCCCGAAGGGTTCTTCGCCGCTCCCCCGCCGCCGACCGACGTCGCGGTCAACCGCGTCACCAGCATGGGCCGCAGCTACGAGCGCCTCGCCTTCGACAGCGGCTACACGCCCCACGAGGGCGAACCGGGCCGGGAACGCTGGCTCGGCTACGCCGCCAACCGCCGCGCGTACGGCCTGATGTTGCGGCACCGCGACCCGCGGCCCTGGCTGGTCTGCGTGCACGGCGCCGAGATGGGGCGCGCCGCAATCGACCTCGCGCTCTTTCGCGCCTGGCACCTGCACCGCGACCTCGGCCTGAACGTCGCGCTGCCCGTGCTGCCCCTGCACGGCCCGCGCGGCCGCGACCGGCCCAGGGGCGCAGCATTTCCCAGCGAGGACGTGCTCGACGACGTCCACGGCGCGGCCCAGGCGGTCTGGGACGTGCGCCGCCTGCTGTCCTGGATCCGCGAACAGCAGCCCGGCGCCGCCGTCGGGCTCAACGGCATCTCCCTGGGCGGCCTGATCTCCTCGCTGGTCGCCAGCCTCGACGACGGCCTGACCTGCGCGATCCTGGGCGTTCCGGCCGTCGATTTGACGGCGCTGGTCGGCCGCCACGCCGGCCTCAGCGGCCACGCCGCCCTGCGAAAAACCATGCACGCGGCCAAGCCCCTCGGCCGGATGGTCTCGCCGCTGGCCCTGACCCCGCGCGTGCCGATGCCGGGCCGCTTCATCTACGCCGGCGTCGCCGACCGGCTGGTCCATCCCCGCGAACAGGTCACCAAGCTCTGGGAGCACTGGGGCAAACCCGAAATCCGTTGGTACCCCGGCGGCCACACCGGGTTCTTCGAGTCGCGGCCGGTGCAACGCTTCATCGACGGTGCGTTGGCGCAGTCGGGGTTGGTCCAGCACCGATGACCGCCGCGTACTTGCGATGGATCGCGGCGAATACCGCCAGGCCGCTGGTCCACGCCTATCGGCGCACGGGTGCCGATGTGCCGTTCGGCGATCCGGTGCCGTCCCACGGGTGCGAGATGGAGGGCTGGTTCTGGCGTCTCACCAATTCCGGTACGGGTCGGGTGGTCGTCGCGCTGTGCAGCGTCAACCGTCACCGCGGCGGCGACTGGGCCACGGCCGCGGTCGCGGTACACCCCGGCGGCGTCGTGCGGTCCGCGGCCCTGGAGGATGCGCGGGCCGCGACGTCGGCGTTCTCGGTCCAGGCCGGGAGCGGCCCGACGGGTCGGGTGGCGGCGGGCATCGACCGGCTCCGCATCGACATCGATGACGTTCACCTGGACCTGCGCTTCACCGACCCGTTCGTGTGGCCCAAGGGGTTCGGCGGCGGTGGGCCCTTTTCCTCGGTCCCGTTTCTCAATCAATATTGGCACCCCTACCGGCTGGGCGGAAAGGCAAGCGGCACAGTCGAATGCGGCGGCGTCGCCTCGTCGTTCGACGACGCCGTGCTGTACGCGGAACGCAACTGGGGCGCCGGCTTTCCCCGGCGCTGGTGGTGGGGCCAGGCGCACGATTTCGCCGGGGCCGACGCCTCCGTCGCGTTCTCGGGCGGCCTTCTCGAACTCGGCCCGCTCCGCCGGGAGGTCACCGGGGTGGTCGTGCGGTTGGGTGACCGGGTGATCCGGCTGACACCGCCGGCGCTGGTGCGCTCGCACGTCGGCGATGGTCGCTGGACCGTGCGCGCACGCACCCCGCGATACCGGATCGACCTGGACGGCGACGGCGCCGACCTGGACCCGCACGTGCTGCCGGTGCCACTGCCCGCGCAGCGGCGCAATGTCGACACCGACTTCGAACACCTTGCCGGGCGGCTGCATTGCACCGTCCGCAAGTTCGGCCGGGTGGTGTTCGACGGTACCTGCGAGCTGGCCGGCCTGGAAGTCGGCAGCCGGCCCCTCAACCCAGGATCGGCAAGTGACGCTGGGCGGCCAGCGCCTTGAGTCCCTTTTGCATCACCCAACGCACGTGCCCGTCAAGCCTTTTGACGTCGGCGTCGGCACCGAACCGGGTGAGATCGATGGGCCGCAACACCTCGGTGACGATCTTGGTGGGCAGCGGCATGTTGACCGGCGCCAGGACGCTGAGCCCGAACGGGAACCCGAAGGTGATGGGCAGGATGTTGGTTCGGAAGAACCGGCGCTCGAACCCGGTGAGCCGCAGCAGCCGCGACAGCCATTGGCCGCGGGAGACGAAGAACTGGCTTTCCTGCCCGCCGACGGAGACGGCCGGAACGATCGGCACGCCGGCCTCCAGCGCGGTGGTGATGTAGCCGGTGCGGCCGTCGAAGTTGATGACGTTCTCGGCCAGGGTCGGCCGGTAGACGTCGTAATCGCCGCCCGGGAACACCAGCACCAGGCCGCCGGCCGCCAGCGCCTGCGCGGCGTTCTCGCGCGTCGCGCGGATCACCCCGGTGCGCCGGAAGAAGTCCGCGGCAGGCCCGGCGAAGACCGTGTCGAAGGCCAGCGCATACAGCGGGCGGTCGTAGCCGTAGGCGTCGTAATAGTCGACGGCGAACACCGACAGGTCGAACGTGAGCATGCCGCCGGAATGGTTCGCCACCACCAGGGCCGGCCCGGTGGGGATGTTGTCCAGGCCCCGCACCTCGGAGCGGAAGTAGCGTTTGACGATCGGCCTGGTCAGCGCGATGACGTGCTCGGTCAGGCCGCGATCCCATTTGTCGATCTCGGTGGCGTCGGTGTGGGTCTCGGTCATGGTTGCCCTGCTCTCCGTTGAGCGTGAGCCGATGCTACGCCGAACCGGCGGTTTGCTCGACCAAGGTGTTGACAACGCCGACGACCCGCCGGCCCTCGGTCACTTGACCCGCGGTCACGTTGGGTCCAGGGTCGGGTGTATGAGCATCGGCGACGAGCCCGTCACGACGCTGGACGACCTCAAGGGCGATCTGGCGGGCCGGCACAAGTGGACACCGAGCGGCGGCGCCTCGGTCGACCCCGCGATCGTCGACGCCGACACGGCGGCCCTCGACCGCGACGGCTACGTCGTCTGGGAGAACCTGCTCGACGCCGACGAGTGCCGGGAGATCCGCGACACCGTCGGCCCCTGGCTGGGGCACACCGGACGCAACGCCTTCGAAGGCCGGCGCACGCAGCGCATCTACAGCGTGCTGAGCCGGACCCGGGTGTGCGACCGGCTCGTCGACCACCCGCGGGTGCTCGCGGTGCTCGACCGCCTCCTGATGCCCAACTACCTGCTTTCGGCGTTGCAGGCCATCAACATCCAGCCCGGCGAGTCCGCGCAGCTGGCTCACCACGACGACGGCTTCTACCCGATCCCGCGGCCGCGGGAACCGTTGGCCGCCGCGACGATCTGGGCGATCGACGACTTCACCGCCGACAACGGCGCCACCGTGGTGCTGCCCGGCAGCCATCGCTGGGGCAGGCGCCCGCCCGGGCCCGACGACCCGACGCTGCCGGTCGTCATGCCCGCCGGCTCGTGCGTCTTCTTCGTCGGAACCCTGTGGCACGGCGGCGGCGCCAACACGACCGACCGCGGGCGGCTCGCCGTCACCGCCCAGTACTGCCAACCGTGGCTGCGGCCGATGGAGGCCTTCACCCTCTCGGTGCCCCGCGAGGTCGCCCGCACGCTCTCCGCAGACATCCAACGCATGATCGGCTACAGCATCCATCCCCCGTTCGTCGGCGCCGTCGACGGCCTGCACCCGCTGCGGTTGTTGGACCAATGACCGCGGCGCGGTTCGCAGAGATCGTCGGCGACGCCAGCCTGCTCACCGGCGACGCGATCCCCGACGACTATGCCCACGACGAGGAACTCACCCAGGCACCGCAGCGGCCGGCCTACCTCGCCAAGCCGGCCACCGCACAACAGGTCGCCGAGTTGCTCAAGGTTGCCACCGAGCATGGCATTCCCGTGACGGCCCGCGGGTCCGGCACCGGCCTGTCGGGCGCGGCGATCCCGCGCGCCGACGGGCTGCTGATCTCCTTCGAGCGGATGAACGCCGTCCTCGAGGTCGACACCACCAACCAGGTGGCCGTCGTCCAGCCCGGCGTGAGATTGACCGAACTGGACGCCGCCACCGTCGCTTCCGGGCTGAGCTACATGGTTCACCCCGGCGAGCTGTCCTCCAGCGTCGGCGGCAACGTCGGCACCAACGCCGGCGGGATGCGCGCGGTCAAGTACGGCATCGCCCGCCACAACGTGGTCGGGCTGCAGGCGGTGCTGCCGACGGGCGAGATCATCCGCACCGGCGGCAAGATCGCCAAGGTCTCCACCGGATACGACCTGACCCAGCTGATCGTCGGCTCCGAGGGCACCCTGGCCCTGGCCACCGAGGTGATCGTCAAGCTGCACCCGCGCCTGGATCACAGCGCCACGGTGCTGGCCCCGTTCGCCGACCTCGACCAGGTGATGACGGCGGTACCCAAGATCCTCGCCGGCGGGCTCGGTCCCTACATCCTGGAATACATCGACAACGTGACGATGGCCGCGATCGTGCACACCCAGGGTTTGGAACTGGGCATCCCCGATCACATCCGCGACACGTGCGAGGCGTATCTCGTTGTGGCGCTGGAAAACCGGGATGCCGCGCGGCTGGACGAGGACGTCGAGCGGGCCGGTGAGCTGGTCGCCGAGCTGGGCGCCCTCGATGCCTACGTGCTCGAAGGCGGCTCGGCGCGCAAGCTGATCGAGGCACGGGAGAAGGCGTTCTGGACGGCCAAGGCGATCGGCGCCGACGACATCATCGACACCGTGGTGCCGCGCGGCGCGATGCCGAAATTCCTTGCCGGCGCCCGCGGTCTGGCGGCCTCGGCCGGCGCCGCCGCGGCCGGCTGCGGGCACGCCGGCGACGGCAACGTGCACCTGGCCGTCTTCTGCAAGGACGTCGACGCGCGCAAGCAGCTGATGACCGACATCTTCGCGCTGGCAATGGAACTGGGCGGCGCGATCTCCGGCGAACACGGACTGGGCCGCGCCAAGACCCCGTACTTCCTGCGGCTCGAAGACCCCGTCAAGGTCGACCTGATGCGCCGCATCAAGGAAAGCTTCGACCCGGCCGGAATCCTCAACCCCGACGTGCTCTTCGCCGCACACCCCTGAGTAGCTACCCGAAACGCTCTATCCCGCAACGGATCCCCGGGGCATGCGCAAGCCGTCGGTCGGCACTGAGGAGGGCCACGTCCAAAGCCTCAGCCAGCGCGATGTAGGCGGCGTCGTACGGCGTGACGACGTGCCGAAGTTCCCACACGCGGTGCAGCAACGGCCGGTGCGCGCAGCGCCGCAGCAGTAGATCCACCAGGTCTGCCACGGCGCCCGCGGCGCGTCGGGCCGCCATCAGTTTTGCGGCGACCTGGCCGCCACACCGAGATCACCTCGAGGTCGACAAGGTCGGGCGCGAGCAGATTTTCCTCGGCCAACCGGTCGCGTGCACGGTGGCCATCCGCCCCGTCATCGCCGAGCGCAACGGCCAATACGCTCGCGTCAACGACGATCACGGTCGCCTCGAACGCGCTCGACGGCGGCTTCGAAGGACACCCGGCCACAGCGGCGTCCGCCGACACGGTCGAAGACCTCATCCAGCGTCGGTTGGCTCGCGTCGGCGATCAGGCGGCTGCGCAGGTATTCCTGCAGAGATTGATGCGCGCGCGCCGCCCGCTCCCTCAACACTCGGTGCGTGTCTTCGGGCACGTCTTTGATCTGCACACTGGGCGTGGCGGCATTCTGGCGCCACTGGCGCCAGAATGCGAGCCAGTTGTCGCTACGAGGCGGGCACATCGGCATATCCCGCAGATTCTGTGACTACTGGGACTGACCCGCAAAAAAGCTGCGCCGCAACGCACCCCACCAGATCGCCGCATCATCGGAGTGGGTCGTCGGCCACCGGGATCTGGCCGGCTTTCGCCGCGGCCATGAGCCGATGGCAGTCGCCGAGAGACGCGCGGCTATGAGCGATGGAGAGCAACGCATAGGAGACCGCCCACAAACCACACGATGTGCGTTATACAAATCACACAATGTGCGTTACGCTCGGCCGATGGCGCAACTCACGTTCCAGCGCGCCCGCACGGAGGAAGAGAAGCGTCAACGTGCGGAGGCCCTCGTGGAGGCCGCGCGCTCACTGGCAATGGAATCGGGCGTCGCATCGGTCACCCTGACCGCGGTCGCCGCCCGCGCCGGAATTCACTACTCGGCGATGCGCCGCTACTTCACCTCGCACAAGGAAGTCTTGCTGCATCTGTCCGCCGAAGGCTGGGTGCGGTGGTCGACTACCGTGTCGCAGAAGTTGGCCGAGCCCGGTGTGAAGTCGCCCTCGCGCATCGCCGAGACGCTGGCCGAAGCCCTGGCCGCGGATCCGTTGTTCTGCGACCTGTTGGCCAACCTGCACCTGCACCTGGAACACGAGGTGGACCCCGAGCGGGTCATCGCGGTCAGGCGGATCAGCACCGCGGCCACCCTCTCGCTGGCCGACGCGATCGGGAGCGTGCTGCCCGAACTCGGGCGGTCCGGTTCGCTCGACATCCTGCTGGCGGCGTACTCGCTGGCGGCCACGCTCTGGCAAGTCGCGAACCCACCCGCGCACCTGACCGACGTCTACGCCGAGGAGCCGGAAGTGGTTCCCCCCGAGTGGAATCTGGACTTCGCGTCCGCGCTGACCCGCCTGCTGACTGCCACGTGCGTCGGCCTCGTTGCGGAATCGGCATGGACTCGGAAAGGAGGCCGGAGCGGCCGGAGGCCTCGCCGCGGCCGTCGCACAGCAACTCCCGCAGCGGCGCGCGGGTGAGGGAAGGACGTCGAAGGGGGACTGCGGTGACCAATGCGATCAAGAAACGGCGGGCCACCGCTAAGGTTATAGATGGGCTAATTAATGTTTCGCCCGGGGTGAAGGACTTGAAGCGCCCATGACGACGACTGAGCAAAGGACCGAGCCGCTGAAGAAGCAGGGCTCCGCCGGCAGCGAGGGCAACACGGTCGGCCCGCAGCGGCGCGCTACGAAAAGGGGGCTTCTGGGGCGTTTCTGGCTGGTGCTCACGATCGCAGCTGTCGTCGCGGTGTCCGGATTCGTCGTATACCGGTTGCACGGCGTCTTCGGCGTTCACAAAGGTTCGTTCGGTGGTGGCACCTCGGGCGAGGTCCTCGACCAGTTCAACGCCAAGACGATCACCCTCGAGGTCTGGGGCTCACCGGGCAGCACGGCGACCATCAACTACCTCGACGAAAACTCCCATCCGCAGCAGGCCCTGAACGTGCCCTTGCCCTGGAGCAAAGTATTGAGTTCAACGAAGCCCGGTATCCCGGCAAACCTGGTGGCGCAAGGAGACGGCAGTTGGATCGCCTGCCGATTCGTCGTGAACAACCACGACGGGCGCGGTGACGTCATCAAGGCTCCGAATCGCTCGGATTCCATCGAAACCGTGAACCCCTTCGTCTACTGCCTGGACAAGTCCGCATGAGCGAGCCAGGCGAGGCTCCGCCGCGCGTCGAACAGCCGCTGATCCCGCCGTTCCTGCCGCGGATGATCCATCGGCTTGCCCTGCCGATCGTCCTGGTGTGGTTGGGCATCGTCTTCGTCACCAACACCATCTCGCCACAGCTGGAGGTCGTCGCCAAAACCCACTCGGTGTCGATGAGTCCGACTGCCGCAGCGTCCTATCAGTCGATGATGAAGGTCGGATCGACGTTCAAAGAGTTCAACTCCAACAACGCGGCCATGATCTTGCTGGAGGGCGACAAGCCACTCGGGGCCGAAGCGCATCGCTACTACGACGAGATCGTCAGGCGCGCCGAGCAAGACAAGAAACACGTTCAGCACGTGCAGGATTTCTGGAGTGATCCGCTGACGGCGGCGGGTTCCCAGAGCCACGATCAAAAGGCCGCGTACGTCCAGGTTTACCTCGCCGGCAACATGGGCAGCGGGGAGGCGACCGAGTCTGCCCTGGCCCTCCGCAAGATCGTGGACTCGGTGCCCGCACCGCCGGGAATCAAGGCGTACGTCACCGGCGCGGGTCCGCTGTTCGCCGATCAGTCCCATGCGGGCGAGAAGGGCGTCATGGTCGTCACTCTTATCACCTTCTTGGTGATCGTGGTGATGCTGCTGTCCGTCTACCGCTCGGTCACCACGACGCTGATCATGCTGGTGATGGTGTTCATCGAGTTGGCCGCGGCTCGGGGCGTCGTCGCGACGCTCGGTAACTACGGCGTCATGGGGCTTTCCACGTTCGCCAACAACATGCTGGTGCTGATGGCGATCGCGGCCGGGACGGATTACGCGATCTTCGTGGTCGGCCGCTACCACGAGGCGCGTGGTCTCGGCGAGACCCGCGAACAGGCGTTCTACACCATGTTCCACAGCACCGCGCATGTCGTGCTGGGATCGGGGCTGACCATCGCCGGCGCGATGTACTGCCTGAGCTTCTGCCGCCTGCCGTACTTCCAGTCGCTGGGGGTGCCGTGTGCGGTCGGCATGCTGGTCGCGGTGTTGGCGGCTTTGACGTTGGCACCGGCGGTCCTGACGGTGGCATCGTTCTTCAAGCTGCTCGACCCGAAGCGCAAGCTGCAGACCCGGGGCTGGCGTCGCATCGGCACCGCGGTCGTCCGCTGGCCCGCACCGGTTCTCGCGGTGACCATCGGGGTCGCATTGGTTGGTCTGCTCGCCCTGCCCGGTTACAAGACGGACTACGACAACCGCCACTTCCTGCCGGCGGACACCCCGGCCAACGTCGGTTATGCCGCCGCGGACCGGCACTTCGACCAGGCTCGGCTGAATCCTGAGCTGTTGATGATCGAGACCGATCACGACCTGCGTAACCCGGCCGATTTCCTGGTCCTGGACAAGGTCGCCAAGGCGGTCTTCCACATTCCCGGTATCGGCCGGGTGCAGACCATCACCCGGCCGTTGGGCACGCCGCTCGACCACAGCACCCTCGGTTTTCAGATGAGTGCACAAGCCGCAGGGCGGATCCAGACCCAGCACTATCAGGAAGAGCAGGCGGCAAACCTGCTCAAGCAGGCAGAAGAGCTACGCAAGACGATGGCAACGCTGCATGAGCAGATGCAGGTGACCCAGGATCTCAGCAACACCACGCACGAAACCACCAAGCTCACCAAAGAAACCGTGAAGATCACCGAATCGTTGCGCGACGACATCGCCAGCTTCGACGACTTCTTCCGGCCGATCCGCAGCTACTTCTACTGGGAAAGGCACTGCTACGACATTCCGGCCTGCTGGGCACTGCGGTCGATCTTCAACGCGCTCGACGGCATCGACCAGGTGACCGAGAACATCGAGAACCTGAGCGCGAATCTCGACAAGCTGGATCAGATCCAGCCCAAGCTGGTGGCGCTGATACCGCCGCAGATCGAGAGCCAGCAGCGAAACCTCGACACCATCATGTCGAACTACGCGATCACGATGGGTCTTGCCGAACAGGCGAAAGCGCAGTCCGACAACGCCACCGCCGAAGGCGATGCCTTCGACAAAGCAAAAAATGACGACACGTTCTACCTTCCGCCGGAGGCGTTCAAGAGCCCGGATTTCGCGCGGGGTCTCAAACAGTTCATCTCGCCGGATGGGCACGCGGTCCGGTTGATCATCTCCCATGAGGGCGACCCGGCGACTCCTGAAGGCATCAGCCACATCGAACCGATCAAGCAGGCCGTGCACGAGGCGATCAAGGGCACGCCGTGGGAGGGCGCCAAGGTCTACCTCGGCGGTACCGCCGCGACGTATAAGGACATGCACGACGGCTCGAACATCGACCTGATGATCGCCGGAATCGCCGCGGCCACACTGATTTTCATCATCATGCTGGTGATCACCCGAAGCGCCGTGGCGGCCGTTGTGATCGTCGGTACGGTGTTGCTGTCACTCGGCGCCTCGTTCGGACTCTCCGTGCTCGTATGGCAGTACATCCTGGGCTTGAAGTTGCACTGGATGGTGCTGGCGATGGCGATCATCCTGCTGCTGGCGGTCGGCTCGGACTACAACCTGCTGTTGATATCGCGGTTCAAGGAGGAAATCCACGCCGGGCTCAAAACGGGGACGATCCGCGCGATGGCCGGTTCGGGCTCGGTGGTGACCTCGGCCGGTCTGGTGTTCGCCGCGACCATGGCCACGTTCATGTTCAGCCCGCTGCTGGTGATGGCCCAGGTAGGTACGACGATCGCGCTGGGTTTGCTGTTCGACACCTTGATCGTGCGGTCGTTCATGACGCCGTCGCTGGCCACCTTGCTCGGGCGCTGGTTCTGGTGGCCGCAGCACGTGCGCCCGCGGCCGGCCAGCACCATGCTGCGACCGTACGGACCGCGTCCCGCCGTGCGCGATTTGCTCCTCAAGAACGTCGACGAGTACCCGCCGGGCGGATTGGTAAGCCGCGCTGATCTGACGTGGCGCGTGAGCGTCGAGATTCGCGCTGGCGTGAAGAACGGCGACTCGGCCTGCTGGGACTAACCCTCAAAACAGCTGCGCCGCAACGCCGGCGTACGACCACTCCAGCACCGCCGCGCTCACCGCGTCACCGTTGCCGACGTAGCCGCGCAGCATCGAGGCGTTGACGCTCTGTGCGTGAGCGCGCGCCAATGACAACGCGCACACACCGGCGTACTGGCGGAGGACGTTCGGCGACATGCCTTCGGTCTCTACGCTGTGACCAATGTGACCGGGAGCCGGACACACTCACATGCCGAAGTGCGTGCGGCGCAGCGCCGCAACGGCTTCCGTCCCGCCGCTGGCGTCGACGTCGGCCGCGCCCTGGCGACCGAACAGATACAGCAGCAGCTCTCCGGGCGCACCGCCGAGCCGCGCCGTCGGCGAGCCGGCCCGCACCGTGCACCGCTCGCCGGCGCCGGCCCACACCACCTCGAGCCCGCACCCGCCGAGCCGACGGCTCAGGAACCGTCCGCCGCGACACACGTTGCGCCACAAGGCGGCGTCCATGTCACCCGCCAGCACGCGCGGGCCCAGCCCATTGGCCCGTCGCACGTCCTCGTGATGCACGAAGAACTCGTTGAGGTTGGCCAGGGAGCGCACCCACCCGAGGCGGAAGAACCCGACGGGCGGGCCGGAGCGCACGCGCTCGACCAGCCACGCGAACTCGTGGCGGCGGGCCAGCCGGGCCCGGCGCCGCTCGGCGAACCGCTCGAACGGGCCGGGCAGCACGAGGCACGGGCCGGCAACCGGATCGTGTTCGCGCAACACCAGATGGGCGGCCAGGTCGTACGCGGTCCAGCCCTCGATCAACGTGGGCGCCGACGGACCGAGATCGGCGAACAGGTCGCAGAGCTCAACGCGCTCCCGCGTGTCGAGCGGCACACCCGCCATGACGCAGGAGTCTACGGCCGGCTATGCCACGAAGTCGGAGATCTCGCGCAGCAGCGCGGCTTTGCCCTTGGCGCCGGTGATCCGTTTGACCGGCTGACCGTCCTTGAACAGGATCATCGTGGGGATCGACACCACCTGAAACTGGCCGGCCGTCTGCGGGTTGGCGTCCACGTCGAGCTTGGCCACGGTCAGCTGCCCGGCCTGCTCGGCCGCGATCTGCTCGAGCACCGGGGCCACCATCTTGCACGGCCCACACCAGGTCGCCCAAAAGTCAACCAGCACAGGCTTGTCGCTGGACAACACGTCAGAGGAAAACGACGCGTCGGTGACCTCCACCGTGCCGTCACTCATTGAGCGCCCCCGTCAAGGTGTTGTCCGGAATCTCGGTGGAGTCGCCGTGTGCGGCCTCGCTGGCGTCCACGTGTTCGGCGAGCCAGCGTTCGGCGTCGATGGCCGCCGCGCAGCCGCTGCCGGCCGCGGTGATGGCCTGCCGGTAGGTGCGGTCCACCAGATCCCCACAGGCGAACACCCCCTCGATCGAGGTCGCCGTGGAACGCCCCTGCACCAGCACATAGCCCTCCGGGTCCATCTCGAGCACCCCACGCACCAACTCCGAGCGCGGATCATGCCCGATCGCCACGAACATCCCCGTCACCGCCAACCGCGACTCCGCCCCCGACACCACATCACGCAACCGCAACCCGGTCACCGTGTCGGCGCCCTCCACCGCATCCACCGCGGTGTTGGTCACGAACCGGATCTTCTCGTTGGCCCGCGCCCGATCCAGCATGATCCGCGACGCCCGAAACTCCTCACGCCGGTGCACCAACGTCACACTGCGGGCGAACTTGGTCAAAAACGTGGCCTCCTCCATCGCCGAGTCCCCGCCCCCGATCACCGCAATGTCCTGGTCCTTGAAGAAAAACCCATCACAGGTCGCACACGAACTGACGCCGCGCCCCAGCAACTCCTGCTCCCCGGGCACCCCCAGATACCGCGCCGCAGCACCCATCGCCAAGATCACCGCCCGCCCCCGATGCGTCACCCCCTCGGCGGTCACCGTTTTCACCGGCCCGGACAGCGACACCGACTCCACGTCTTCCATCTTCAAATCCGCGCCGAACCGCAACGCCTGCTCGCGCATCTCCTCCATCAACGCCGGGCCCATGATCCCCTCACGAAACCCCGGATAGTTCTCCACCTCGGTCGTGGTCATCAACGCCCCACCAAACGAGGTGCCCTCGAACACCAGCGGCGCCAACTCCGCCCGCGCGGCATACAACGCCGCGGTATACCCCGCAGGACCCGAACCAATAATGATCACGTCGTGAACAGTGTCGGCGCTCATATAAACCTTTCAAGCCAAGGCACAGCGTTCCGTAATGAAATTGCCAGCCTACTGGGAAGCGTTACCGTGCCATTTTCCAACCGTAATGCCCCCGGCAACAATCGGCGCGAAATGAGGCCGGCATCGGGGCGACCGGGTGTCGTTCGGCGTCACCGAACCCGGCTGTCCCGCAACGGGTTCGGCGAGCCACAACAAAGGTGACGCACGGGCGTCGTGCGGTCAACGTGAAGCCGCACACACAACTGTGGTTTGTGGCCTCACAACGAGGACACCTCTACTAAACCCCTGCTGAGCGGCGCAGCATGAATGTCGTGACCCGTAGGTCCAAAGCCGTGCCTGCGGGCGACTCTTGCCGACCAACATAATTGTTGATGTCGCGCTAGCCTGCAGTCAGGCGTGTGCCATCGGGGGTGTGCAGCCCAAACCCCATCCCCTCCGACGCGCGATGTAGGCCGGCAGTCCCCGGCCAGCAATGTTCGAGAAGGAGTAGCCATGACCACAGCTCGTCCAGCCAAGACTCGCGATGAGGGCCAGTGGGCGCTGGGCAGCCGCGAGCCGCTCAACGACCCCGAGCAGGTCAAGCACGACGACGGGCCGCTGAACGCGCGCGACCGCATCATCAACAAGTACGCCAAAGAGGGCTTCGACAGCATCGACAAGTCGGACCTGCGGTTCCGCTTCAAGTGGCTGGGCCTCTACACCCAGCGCGAGCAGGGCTACGACGGCGGCTGGACCGGCGACGAGAACATCGACAAGCTCGAGTCGCACTACTTCATGATGCGGGTGCGCTCCGACGGCAAGCCGATGTCGGCCAACACGCTGCGCGTCATGGGCCAGATCTCCACCGAGTTCGCCCGCGAGACCGCCGACATCGGCGACCGGGAGAACCTGCAGTACCACTGGCTCAAGATCGAGGACATCCCGGAGATCTGGCGCCGGCTCGAATCCGTCGGCCTGTCGAGCATCGAGGCCTGCGGCGACTGCCCCCGCGGCATCCACGGCAGCCCGGTGGCCGGCGACTCGCTCGACGAGGTGCTCGACCCCTCGCCGGCGATCGAAGAGATCGTCCGGCGCTTCCTGGGCAACCCCGACTACGCCAACCTGCCCCGCAAGTACAAGACCGCGATCTCGGGCCTGCAGGACGTCTCGCACGAGACCCACGACGTCGCGTTCATCGGCGTCAACCACCCCGAGCACGGCCCCGGCATGGACCTGTGGATCGGCGGCGGCCTGTCGACCAACCCGATGATGGCCCAGCGGGTCGGCGTGTGGGTCCCCCTCGACGAGGTCCCCGACGTGTGGGAGGCGGTCACCGCCGTGTTCCGCGACTACGGCTACCGCCGGCTGCGCGCCAAGGCGCGGATCAAGTTCCTGGTCAAGGACTGGGGCGTGGAGAAGTTCCGCGAGGTCATGGAGACCGAGTACCTCAAGCGCAAGATGATCGACGGCCCGGCGCCCGAGCCGGCCAAGCACCCGATCGACCACGTCGGCGTGCAGAAGATCAAGAACGGCCGCAACGCCATCGGCGTTGCCGCCATTGCCGGGCGCGTCACGGGCACCATCCTGCAGAAGGTGGCCGACCTGATGGAGGAGGTCGGCTCCGACCGAGCCCGGTTCAGCCCCTTCCAGAAGCTGATCATCCTCGACGTGCCCGACGACAAGGTCGACTACATGGTCACCGAGCTGGACAAGCTGGGCCTGCCGTCCAAGCCGTCGAACTGGCGCAAGAGCACGATGGGCTGCACCGGCATCGAGTTCTGCAAGCTCTCGTTCGCCGAGACCCGGGTGCGGGCCCAGTCGCTGGTGCCCGAGCTCGAAGAGCGGCTGGCCGACGTCAACGACAAGCTCGACGTGCCGATCAGCGTGCATCTCAACGGCTGCCCGAACTCGTGCGCCCGCATCCAGGTCGCCGACATCGGCTTCAAGGGCCAGTGGATCGACAACGGCGACGGCACCTCGGTCGAGGGCTTCCAGGTGCACCTGGGCGGCGGCCTGGGCGACGAGAGCAACTTCGGCCGCAAGCTGCGCCAGCACAAGGTCACCAGCGCCGAGCTCGGCGACTACATCGACCGGGTGACCCGCAAGTTCCTCGAGCAGCGCGAGGACGGCGAGCGGTTCGCCAACTGGGCGGTGCGCGCGGAAGAAGCCGACCTCCGCTAACCCGATCACCAGCCCATAAGCGGAACTTTTACGACCGAAGGAACAACAAAATGACCGAAGTGGTGAACAGCCTCACCGAGGAGCAGCTGCGGGAGCTGGCCGAGCGCGGCGCGGCCGAGCTCGACGGCGCCAGCGCGCTCGACATGCTGCGCTGGACCGACGAGCACTTCGGCCCCGTCGACGGACCCCGCGACTGGGCCACCTGCCGCTACATCGTCGCCTCCAACATGCAGGACGCGGTGCTGGTCCACCTGGCCGCGCAGGTGCGGCCCGGCGTGCCGATCCTGTTCCTGGACACGGGCTATCACTTCGCCGAGACGCTCGGCACCCGCGACGCGGTCGAGTCCGTCTACGACGTCCACATCCTCAACGTCGAGCCCGAGCACAGCGTGGCCGAGCAGGACGAACTGCTGGGTAAGGACCTGTTCTCCCGCGAGCCCAACGAGTGCTGCCGGCTGCGCAAGGTCGTCCCGCTGCGCAAGACGCTGAGCGGCTACTCCGCCTGGGTGACCGGCATCCGCCGGGTGGAGGCCCCGACCCGCGCCAACGCCCCGTTCGTCAGCTTCGACGAGGCGTTCGGGCTGGTGAAGATCAACCCGCTGGCCGCCTGGACCGACGAGGAGATGCAGGACTACATCGACAAGCACGGCGTGCTGGTCAACCCGCTCGTCGACGAGGGCTACCCGTCGATCGGCTGCGCCCCCTGCACCGCCAAGCCGGTCGAGGGCGCCGATCCGCGCAGCGGGCGCTGGCAGGGCCAGGGCAAGATCGAATGCGGGTTGCATAGCTCGTGAGCACACTGATCCTCACCGCGCACGGCAGCCGCGACCCGCGGTCGGCCGCCAATGCGCACGCGGTGGCGGAGCGGCTCAGGAGCCTGCGGCCGGGCCTGGACGTGCGGCTCGGGTTCCTGGAGCTCAACGCCCCGAACTTCGCCGACGTGCTGGCCGGGCTGCCGGACAGCCGCCGGGCGGTGGTCAGCCCGTTTTTGCTGGCCAGCGCGTATCACGCTCGGCTGGACATCCCCAAGCAGATCGCGGAGGCCGGCGCGCTGGGCGCGCGTCAGGCCGACGTGCTCGGCGAGGACGCCCGGCTGGTGTCGGTGCTGCACGAACGCGTCGCCGAGCTGGGGGTTTCCCCGCACGACGAGGGTCTGGGCGTCGTGGTGGTCGCGATCGGCTCGTCGCGCGCCCCGGTCAACGCGCGCACCGCGCAGGTGGCGTCCATGCTGGCCGCCGGCACCCGCTGGGCCGGCGCGGCGATCGCCTTCGCGACCCGGCCCGATCTGTCGGTGGACCAGGCCGTCCGCCAGCTGCGGCTGCGCGGCGCCCGCCGCGTCGTCCTCGCGCCGTGGTTCCTGGCGCCGGGCCTGATCACCGACCGTGTGTCGACCTACGCCGCCGAGAACGACATCCCGATGGCCGAGCCGCTGGGCGCTCACCCGCTGGTCGCCGAGACCCTGCTCGACCGCTACGAGCAGGCGCTGGCCGAGAACGCCGCGGCCTGACCCCGCAGGGCCCTATTTGGCCGTGCTGGTGATGTGGCTGAGCAGGTCACGTATCGCCCCCGCCGGCGGGGTGCGCCCACCCACCCAGATGGCCCGGAACTGGCGCCTCAGGTCCAGCTCGGGGATGTGAATGGCGCGCAGCCGCCCGACCGCCAGGTCGTCGGCCACCGCCAGCTTGCTCATGGCCGCCGGGCCCGCGCCGGCCAGCACCGCCGCGCGCATGGCCGCCGCGGACGTCAACTCCAGAACGGGCGGGGCCTGTTGCATGTCCTCGCCCAGCACGTGGCGCAGCGCCACCGTCAGCGAATCGCGAATGCCCGAATGGGGTTCACGGGCCACCAACCGCGTCTGGGCGAGCTCGAGAGCGGTCACCTCGCGCGACCGCTTGGCCCACTTGTGCGTCGGTGGCACCACGATCACCAGCTCGTCGTGACCCACCACGGCGCTGCCCAATCCCTTTGGCGGACCGGGGTTTTCGACGAAGCCGAGGTCGGCGCCGCCGTCGCGCACCGAGGCGATCGCGTGCTCGCTGTTGGTGGCGGTCAAGATCACCTGCGGGACGGTGCCGCCGAACCGGTTCGCCGCGGCCTGCAACGACACCAGCCATTGCGGCATCAACTGCTCGGAGATCGTCTGGCTGGCCGCCACCCTGACCTTTTCGCGGCCCTCCTTGCGCAGCGAGCCCATCCCGGTGTCGATCTCGCCGGCGACCTCCAGCAAGCGCTTGGCCCACTCGGCGACGATCACCCCGGCCGGCGTCAGCTCCGAGCCCCGCGTCGTCCGCACGGCCAGCGTCACCCCGGCCTGGGCCTCCATGGACGCCAGCCGACGCGAGACGGCCTGCTGGGTGTACCCCAGCTCGCGGGCAGCGCGGCCGAGGCTGCCGGTTTCGGCGATCGCCAGAAAGACCTCGAACGAGGCCAGATCCGGCATTCGGGGGCTGAGGGGCATGGTTGATCACAACGATAGCTTGTGACACCACAACATCGGTACCTCTACACGCGGCCCGTCGGGACAAGAACCATGGGAAACATGACCCGTCCAACCAATGAGTCGCAGACGCCCACACTGGACCGGGGACGTCCCTACCACGTCGCGATCGTGGGTTCCGGACCGTCGGGCTTCTTCGCGGCAGCGTCGCTGCTGAAGGCGGCCGACGCCTCCGAGGAGTTCGACGTCGCCATCGACATGCTGGAGATGTTGCCGACGCCCTGGGGCCTGGTGCGCTCGGGTGTGGCCCCCGACCACCCCAAGATCAAGTCGGTCAGCGCGCAGTTCGAAAAGACCGCGCAGGACCCCCGGTTTCGGTTCTTCGGCAACGTGCGCGTCGGCGAGCACGTGCAGCCCGCCGAGTTGGCCGACCGCTACGACGGCGTGCTCTACGCCGTGGGCGCCCAATCCGACCGCGCCCTGAACATCCCCGGCGAGGACCTGCCCGGCAGCGTGGCCGCCACCGACTTCGTCGGCTGGTACAACGCCCACCCCCACTTCGAGGAAATGGCGCCCGACCTGTCGTGCGCGCGCGCCATCGTGGTCGGCAACGGCAACGTCGCCGTCGACGTGGCCCGCATGCTGGTCACCGAACCCGACGTGCTGGCCCAGACCGACATCGCCGACCACGCCCTGGAAACCCTGCGGCCCAGCGGGGTCAAAGAGGTGATGCTGGTGGGCCGCCGCGGCCCGCTGGAGGCCGCGTTCACCACCGTGGAGTTGCGCGAGCTCGGCGAGCTCGCCGGCGTCGACGTCGTCGTCGATCCCGCCGACCTGGAGGACATCAGCGACGAGGACGCCGCGGCGGCGGGCAAGATCACCAAGAACAACATCAAGATCCTGCGCGAGTACGCCACCCGTGAGCTCAACCCCGACCACCGTCGCATCGTGTTGAAGTTCTTCACCTCCCCCATCGAGATCAAGGGCACCGACAAGGTGGAAAGCGTCGTGCTGGGCCGCAACGAGCTGGTCACCGACGACGCCAGCGGCCGGATGGTGGCCAAAGACACCGGTGCGCGCGAGGAGCTGCCCGCCCAGCTGGTCGTGCGCTCGGTGGGCTATCGAGGGGTGCCCATCCCCGGGCTGGCGTTCGACGACCGCTCCGGGACGATCCCGCACGCCGGCGGCCGCATCGAGGGCAGCCGCAACGAGTACGTGGCCGGCTGGATCAAACGCGGCCCCTCCGGGGTGATCGGCACCAACAAGAAGTGCTCCCAGGAATCCGTGGACACCCTGCTGGCCGACCTGGCCGCCGCCGAAACACACCCCGAACGCGACGGCGACTACGCCGGCGAGCTCGCCGACTGGCTGGCCTCCCGCCAACCCAAGCTGGTCACCGCCGAACACTGGGAACTCATCGACCGCCACGAGCGCGCCGCCGGCGAGGCGCACGGACGTCCCCGCGCCAAGCTGGCAAACCTGACCGAGCTCTTGCGGATAGCCCACGGCTGACGGCCGTTCCGCTGATTGGAAGGAAAACCCCTGTGACATACGTGATCGCCGAACCCTGTGTCGACATCAAGGACAAGGCGTGCATCGAGGAATGCCCCGTCGACTGCATCTACGAGGGCGCGCGGATGCTCTACATCCACCCCGACGAGTGCGTGGACTGCGGTGCCTGCGAGCCGGTGTGCCCGGTGGAGTCGATCTACTACGAGGACGACCTGCCCGCCGAGTACAGCGACTACACCCAGTACAACGTCGACTTCTTCGCCGAGCTCGGTTCCCCGGGCGGGGCGTCGAAGGTCGGGCTGACCGAGAACGACCCCGCCCCGATCAAGGCCATGGAGAGCCGGGCAGAGGCGACCTAGCGCGCCCTGTCAACCACCAAGCTGCGCCGACCTCTGCCAGCGTCGTCAGGGGTCGGCGTTCTTTGTGCCTCAGTCCCGGTGGGCGACGATGTTGACGACGTTGCCGTCGGGCGCCCGCACGAAGAATCGCCGCACTCCCCACGCTTCCGTGGTCAACGGGTGCACGATCTCGTAACCCAACCGTCTCGCCTCCTCGTAGGCCGCCTCCACGTCGTCGCAGTGCACCGAGATGACGGAGTCCTCGGCCGCGGTGGCGTCGCCGCTGACCAGCTGCACGGACGCGCCAGTCGTGGGCGAGGTGTAGCGCGCCACCCAGCCCAGGTTGAACTCCTCGCAACTCAAACCGAGGTAGTCGGCGTAGAACCCCTTGGCAGCGGCCAGGTCCGGCACCGGCAGGTTGGCCGTAACCCGCGTCGCGCGCATCAGCGCGGCCCCTGCTCGCCGGCGTAGTCGCCGAAGGACCACAGATTGCCCTCGGGATCGCGGACGGTGAATTCGTTTGACCCGTAATCGGTTTGGGCCAGCGGGCGGACGACTTCGGCCTTGCGGGACAGGATCCGCTCGTAGAGCCCATCGGGATCGGCGGTGACGACGTAGCCGCCGGCGGTTCCCGGCTCGCGGCTCCACTGCGCGCCCGGCTTGTGGCTGCCCAGCATGATGCCGCCGCTGCCCTCGGGCCAATTCAGTTGCGCGTGATCCACGCGGTCGCCGTCGCCGTAGCGCGCCGCGAGGACGAAACCGAACGTGTCGACGTAGAAGTCGATGAGCTTGGGTGCGTCATGCGCCTGAAGTGTCAGCCACACGGTCGGATTCGCGGGTGTCATGCTCCCACTGTGCCCCGAAGGAGTGGCCGCCGTCTTGGATGTTTCGGAACTCGGCGGCCAGCCACGCCCGCGGCGGCGCCCCGGCGAACCCGGCGAACTCGCGCGTCAGGTGGGCCTGGTCGCAGTAACCGGTGGCGGCCGCAACCGCGGCCAGGTCGACCCGCCCGTCGCGCCGGGCCGTCGCGGCGATCCGGGCCGTCGCGTGCTCGAAGCGCATCAGCCGCGCCACCGTCTTCGGGGACCGCCCGACCTCTCGGTGGAACAGCGTCGTCAGGTGCCGCGCGCTGACCCCGACGCGACCGGTCAACGCGCCGATGGGAATTCGGCCCCGGCTGCGCTCCAGCAGGTGCCACGCGTGGGCGACCTCGGGCCGCACGGTCGCCTCGTCGCGGCGTCGCCGGCCGTCCACGAGGTAGGCGGCGACGGTGGCGAACACCTCGGGCCAGCGGCGCGCGTCGGCGGTGCGCCCGAGCAGCTCGCCCGCGCGCGGGCCGAGCACCCGAACCCCGTCGTAGCCGGTGACCGGCAGCTCGGCGCTGGGCATCCCGAACAGCGCCCGCGAGGCCAGCGGGTGCACCGCCAGCTGCACGCCCGCCTGGCCGGGCCGCAGCCGAACGTGGCTGGCCCGCAGGTGCAGCCCGCCGAGAATGAGCGGGTTGGGCCGCGCGAGCGCCAGCCCGTCGGCGTCCTCGGCGGCCTCGACGCCGGCGTCGAGGCTGACGATGAATGTCAGCGTCGCCGACGGCATACCGGCATGCACGCGCTCGGGCACATCGAGGGTGCGGTAGCCCACCATCGAGGTGACGCCGGGCGCGATGCGCGGCGGCGCCGCCACGAATTCCCAGCCGGCCACCATGGCGGCCGATGCTACCCGCGCGGCGGTCGTGACGTGGTTGCTGTTCGAACAAAACGCGCGCCTCGTAAGGTGACCGCATGCGCGAAGCTCGGATCGTCCACATCGCCCGGCAGATCGGCTCATTGGTGGTCACGGCGGTCACCGCCGTGTCCACCCTCAACGCCTACCGGCCGCTGGCGCGCAGCGGGTATCCGTCGCTGTTCTCGTGGATGTTCGGCCTGGTCGTCACCGAGCTGCCGCTGCAGACGCTGGTGAGCCAGCTCGGCGGGCTGGCGATGACGGCCCGCCGCCTGACCCGGCCGGTACGGACAGCCGCGTGGCTGGTCGCCGGCATCTCGGCGCTGGGCCTGGTGAACTTCAGCCGCGCGAGCCACAAGGCCAACGTGCCGCTGGCGGCGGCGCTGGACGAGGGCCTGGGGCCCTCGCGCCGCACCGACTCGGCCGACCTGTGGCGCCGCCCGGCCGGGCCCGGCATCGCCAAGGCGCCGGGCCTCTTACGGATGATGCGGATCTACCGCGACTACGCCCACGACGCCGACATCAGCTACGGCGAGTACGGCAGCGCCAACCTCCTCGACATCTGGCGCCGCCCGGATCTCGACCCGGCCGGCACGGCGCCCGTGCTCTTCCAGATCCCCGGCGGGGCGTGGACGACGGGAAACAAACGCGGACAGGCCCATCCATTGATGAGCCACCTCGCCGAGCTGGGCTGGATCTGCGTGGCGATCAACTACCGGCACAGCCCGCGCAACACCTGGCCGGCCCACATCGTCGACGTCAAGCGGGCGCTGGCCTGGGTCAAGAAGCACATCGCCGACTACGGCGGCGACCCCGAGTTCGTCGCGATCACCGGCGGTTCGGCCGGCGGCCACCTGTCCGCGCTGGCGGCGCTGACCCCCAACGACCCGCAGTTCCAGCCGGGGTTCGAGGACGCCGACACCCGGGTGCACGCCGCCGTGCCGTTCTACGGCGTCTACGACTTCACCCGCTTCGAGGACGCGATGCACCCGATGATGCCGGCGCTGCTGGTGAAATCGGTGCTCAAGCAGCGGCCCGCCACGCACCTGCAGACCTACCGCGCCGCGTCGCCGGTCAACCACGTGTGCGCCGAGGCCCCGCCCTTCTTCGTCCTGCACGGGCGCAACGACTCGCTGGTGCCCGTCGAGCAGGCCCGCGGGTTCGTCGGCAAGCTGCGCGAGGTCAGCCGGCAGCCGGTGGCCTACGCCGAACTGCCGTTCACCCAGCACGCTTTCGACATCTTCGGCTCGGCCCGCGCGGTGCACACGGCGGTCGCCGTCGAGCAGTTCCTCGCCGAGGTGTACGCGGCGCGGCGCCGGGCCTCCGTCGCGTCTTAGGGGCCGGCCGTCACTGCACGGTCACGATCGCGGTGTAGGTGCACGCCGGTTTGACGTCCTTGCCCACGAAGCTGGTGTAGTAGGTGGTGATCGTGGTGGTGCCGGTTTTGAGCGCGTCGAACGTCCACACCTCGGTTCCGGGGGCTCCCAGGCGATCGGTGCTGGGTTGCAGGTACCGGTGACCGGATTGCCGGACGACCGACGAATCGCCGATCTTCGCGTCCGCCGTCCAGCGGTACGGGGTGGTGTAGTTCGAGCCCAACTTCACCGTCAGGGTGTTGCCGGCGTTAAGGGTGACGTTCTGCGTGATGCTGCTCCGGTGCAGCACGTCATCCATGGCAACCTGCAGGGTCTTGTTCGGCGAGGCGTTCCTGGGCTGAAACGAGCAGCCCAAAACCGCTGATGAGACGAGTACGGCGACCGTCGCCACCAGCCTGACCTTCACCCGAAGCACCTGTTCCCCCATTGCACCTGCAGCCTAATGGTCCCGGTTGGCATCGCGCCGAACATGCGCGCCGACGGGTCCGGTCGGTTGCTCCGCCTGACGGTGCCCGTTTTGGACGGCGACACGCCTCGACGCGCCACCTTTTCGGGTTCATCCGGTCCTGCTGCCGCCGACAGGCTGCGCTGCGGGGCCCGCGCGGCCGGCAACGCGCCCGTCGGCCTGTTCCGGCAGGATAAACAAAGTGTTTGGCCTCGTCGTCATCGTCGCGCTCGTCGCGAGCGTCATCGTGGGCACGGTGCTGGGCCGCCGCTACCGCGTCGGTCCTCCGGTGCTGCTCATCCTGATCGGCGGCTTGCTGGGCCTGATCCCCCGCTTCGGCGGCGTGCGGATCGACGGGGAGATCGTGCTGTTGCTGTTCCTGCCGGCGATTCTGTACTGGGAGAGCCTGAACACCAGCTTTCGGGAGATCCGCCGGAACGCGCGCGTCATCGTGTTCCTCAGCATCGGTCTGGTCCTCGCCACCGCGGTGGCGGTGTCCTGGGCGGCGCGGGCGCTGGGCATGGAGTCACACACGGCCGCCGTCCTCGGCGCCGTCCTGTCGCCCACCGACGCCGCCGCCGTGGCGGGCCTGGGCAAGCGGCTGCCGCGCCGGTCGCTGACCGTGCTGCGCGGCGAGAGCATCGTCAACGACGGGACCGCGCTGGTCCTGTTCGCCGTGACCGTCCACGTCGCCGTCGGCGGCGCCGCGGTCGGCCCGCTGGACCTGGTGGTGCGGTTCGTCGGCTCCTACGTCGGCGGCATCGTCGCCGGACTCCTGGTCGGCGGGTTCGTCACGCTGGTGCGCCGCCGCCTCGACTCGCCGCTCGAGGAGGGAGCGCTGAGTCTGCTGACGCCGTTCGCGGCCTTCTTGCTGGCCCAGTCCCTGGACTGCAGCGGCGTGGTCGCCGTCGCCGTCTCGGCGCTGGTGCTCACCTACTACGGGCCGGTGGTGATCCGCGCGCGCTCCCGGCTGCAGTCCTACGCCTTCTGGGACCTCGCGACGTTCCTGATCAACGGCTCGCTGTGGGTGTTCGTCGGCGTCCAGATCCCGGGCGCGCTGCGCGGCATCGCACAAGTCGAGGGCGGGCTCCGGCACGCCGCATTCATCGCCGTCGCGGTCACCGGCGTGGTGATCGGCTCACGCATCTTCTGGGGCGAGTTCACCACCATGCTGCTCCGGCTGATCGACCGCCGCGAGGTGCAGCGCAGCCGCCGGGTCAGCTTTCGGATGCGCTTCGTCACGGTCTGGGCGGGATTTCGCGGCGCCGTGTCGCTGGCCGCGGCCCTGGCCGTCCCGATGACCACGCTGAGCGGCGCGCCGTTCCCGGACCGCAACCTGCTCGTCTTCGTCGTGGTGGTCGTGATCCTGGTCACGGTGATCATCCAGGGCAGCACGCTGCCCGCCGTGGTCCGCTGGGCCCGCATGCCCGAGGATCTCGCCCGCGACGAGGAGCTGCAGCTGGCCCGCAGCCGCGGCACCCAGGCCGCCCTGACCGCGTTGCCGCTGGTCGCCGGCGAGCTCGGCGTCGACGAGGAGCTGCTGGGCCGCATCCGCAAGGAGTACGAGGAGCACGCCGCCCTCGTCATGGCCAACGACGGCGCCGACGTCGCCGAGCTGTGCGAACGCAACGACCTGGTCCGGCGGGTGCGCCTGGGCGTGCTCGAACACAAGCGCCGCGAGGTCACCACGCTGCGCAACCAGAACCTCATCGACGACATCGTGCTGCGCGAGCTGCAGGAGGAGATGGATCTCGAGGAGGTGCAGCTCCTCGAGGTCGACGACGGCGAATAGCTTTCTTGACGGTCGCCGACCGTACAGTCGGCACCATGTTGCAGACGGTCGCGATCCGCGGGTACCGCTCGCTGCGCGAGGTCATCCTGCCGCTGCGCGGGCTGTCGGTCATCACCGGCGCCAACGGCTCCGGAAAGTCATCGGTGTACCGCGCGTTACGGCTGCTGGCCGATTGCGGCCGCGGCGAGGTGATCGGCTCGCTGGCGCGTGAAGGCGGTCTGGAATCGGTGCTGTGGGCCGGCCCCGAGCAGCCGGGCGCCGCCCGACGCACCGGGAAGACCGAGGGCACAGTGCGGAGCCGCCCCGTTTCGCTCGAACTGGGCTTCGCGGCAGATGATTTCGGCTATCTGGTGGATCTCGGCATTCCGCAATCAGACGAGGGCTCGGCCTTCGCCCGCGATCCCGAGATCAAGCGGGAAGTGGTCTTCGCCGGCCCGGTGCTGCGGAACAGTGCCGTGCTGGTGCGCCGGACCCGGAACTTCGCCGAGGCCGGCGCGGAATCGGGCCGCGGTTTCGAGCCGTTGGGCCGCGCCTTGCCGCCCTACCGCAGCGTGTTGGCGGAATATGCGCATTCGCAGGCACGTCCCGAACTGGCGGCGGTGCGCGAGCGGCTGCGTGGATGGCGGTTCTACGACGGCTTCCGCGTCGACACGGGAGCACCAGCGCGGCACCCGCAGGTGGGCACGCGTACCCCGGTGCTGTCCGACGACGGCGGTGACCTGGCCGCAGCGATCCAGACGATCCTCGAGGCGGGGATCGACGACCTCAGGCGTGCCGTCGCCGACGCGTTCGACGGCGCCACGGTCTCGGTCGCCGTCAATGACGGGCTGTTCGACCTGCAGCTGCGGCAGTCGGGCATGCTGCGACCGTTGCGGGCGGCCGAATTGTCCGATGGCACATTGCGGTTCCTGCTGTGGGCCGCCGCGCTGCTGAGCCCGCAGGCGCCATCGCTGATGGTGCTGAACGAGCCCGAGACCTCGCTGCATCCCGACTTGGTGCGTCCGCTTGCGTGGCTGATCCGCTCCGCCGCCTCCCGAACTCAGGTCGTGGTGGTCACCCACTCCCGTTCACTGCTGGAGTTCCTCGACACCACGCTCGTCGCGGATGACGACCCGAGCGCTGCGGGCGCGGTCGAGATCCAGCTGTACAAGGAGTGGGGCGAAACGCGCGTCACCGGCCAAGGCCTGCTGACGACACCGCGATGGGAGTGGGGAAGACGCTGAAGCGAGGCCGCGCCGGCCCAAGCGCACAGCGGCAGCGGCGGCCACACTGGCTACATGAGCTCCAACCCTCACGGCAGACCCGGGCGCAACGCGCAGAAGATCGTCGACGTGCTGTCGGCGCAGGGCGTCGAATACATCTTCGGTGTGCCCGGCGCGGCATCGCCCGGTAAACGCCGGTGCTGCCTTTTCTATGAAAAAACTCGTTTGCGGAACGCTTCACGGCCCGCGTCGTAGGCTCGTTGATGCGTCGCATCCCGCGTTGAAGAGGGGATAACGCGGGGCGCGGGCGGGAGGGGCCAGACTGGCTACATGGCCTTCCACAAGCACGGTGCAGCCGTGCGCAGCGCGCAGAAGATCGTCGACGTGCTGTCGGCGCAGGGCGTCGAGTACGTCTTCGGCGTGCCCGGCGCAAAGGTCGACGCCGTGTACGACGCCCTGGTCGACGCCGGCCCGCGGCTGGTGGTGTGCCGCCACGAACAGAACGCGGCGTTCATGGCCGGCGCGGTCGGGCGCCTCACCGGCGTACCGGGCGTCGTGCTGGTGACGTCCGGCCCCGGCACCGCCAACCTGGCCACCGGCCTGCTCACCGCCAACACCGAGCAGGACCCGGTGGTCGCGCTGTGCGGGGCCGTCCGTCGGGAAGACCGACTCAAGCGCACCCATCAGTCCATGGACGCCGCCGCGCTGCTGCGGACGGTCACCAAGTTCACCGGCGAGATCAACGACCCCGACAACGCCGCCGAGACCACCGTCGCCGCGTTCCGCGCCGCGGTCGGCCAGCCCCGCGGCGCGGCCGCCGTCGTGCTGCCCGCCGACGTCCTGGCCGCCCCCACCACCGCGGGCATCACCACCCGCCTGCCGGTCCCGCCGCTGGGGGCGGCCCCCACGTCGGCCATCGACGCGGGATGCGAACTCATCCGCGGCGCGCGCCGGCCGGCGCTGCTCGTCGGCGCCCGCGGCGCCGACCCGGAGAGCTGCCTGGCGCTGCGCGCCCTCGTGGCCACGACGGGCCTGCCCGTGGTGGAGACCTTCCAGGCGGCCGGGGTGGTGTCACGCAGCCTCGAGGACTACTTCCTGGGGCGGGTCGGACTGTTCCGCAACCAGCCCGGTGATGTCGTCCTGGCCCACGCCGACGTTCTCATCGCCATCGGCTACGACACCGTCGAATACGACCCGGTGCTGTGGAACGGTGACGTCGGGCGCCCCGTCGTGCACGTCGACTCGGTGCCCGCCGACATCGACAACAACTACCAGCCCGCCTGCGAGCTGCTCGGCAACGTCGCCGCCACCCTGGCGACCCTGACCGACAAGCTGGCCGGACTCACGCTCGCCGAGGACTACCGGGCCGAAATCGCCCGGCAACGAAAGGCGCTGGCGGACATCGACATCGCCGCGTGCGAGCAGGAACCCGGCGGCCCGGGCCTCAACCCGGCTGCCGTGGTGCTGCGCCTGCGCGAGGAGCTCGGTTTCGACGACGAGGCCACCATCTGCTGCGACGTCGGCTCGGTCTACATCTACATGGCCCGCCACTTCCGGGTCTACGAGCCCCGACGGCTGCTGTTCTCCAACGGGCAACAGACTTTGGGCGTCGCGCTGCCCTGGGCCATGGCCGCCTGCCTGGTGCGGCCCGGCACGCCCGTGGTGTCCATCTCCGGCGACGGGGGATTCTTGTTCTCGGCCCAGGAACTCGAGACCGCGACACGCCTGGGCCTGACGTTCACCCACATCATCTTGCGCGACAACAGCTATGACATGGTGGGCTTTCAGGAGGTCCTCAAATACGGGCGCACCTCGGGGACCCGGCTCGGCGACTACGACGTCGTCTCCTACGCCGCGGCGTTCGGCGCCCGCGGCTACCGGGTGAACTCTATCGATGAGTTCGGCGCCACCGTCCGCCACGCGCTGGCCGAGCGGGGCCCCTCGCTGATCGACGTTCCCGTCGACTACAGCCGCAACACCGACCTGGCCGCAGCACTGCATGACGACCCCTTCGAGTGACCATGGACCAGCAATCCGGCGCCTACGAGCGCTTCCGCCGTTGGGCCGCAACGCTTCTGCACCACCATCGCGGCCCGTCGGGCAACGCCTCCGAGGTGTATCAGTTCTCGACGATCGGCGCCCTGCTGGACGGGGTCTACGACGGCGACGTCACGGTTGCGGAACTTCTGCGGCACGGCGACTTCGGCCTGGGCACCTTCAACCACCTCGACGGCGAGATGGTCATCCTGGATGGCGTGTGCTACCGCCTGCGCGCCGACGGGAGCGCTCGCCAAGCCGCGCCGACCGACCGCAGCCCGTTCGCCGCGGTCACCCGATTCCACAGCGACTTCGAGATCGAGATCGCAAGCAGCACCGTCAGAACCGAGGTGATCGATGCCATCGATCACCAAATCAGCAGCGCCAATCTGATTTACGCGGTCCGGGTCACCGGCCACTTCCGCGAACTGCACACCCGCACGGTGATGGCGCAGACACCGCCCTATCCCCCGCTGACGCAGGCGACCGAGGGGCAGGCCGAAGCCGTGTTCACCGACGTGAGCGGCACACTGGTCGGCTTCCGCACCCCCGACTTCGAACAGGGGATCTCCGTCGCCGGTTATCATCTGCACTTCCTCGACACCGATCGCACCGCGGGCGGCCACGTCCTGGACTTCACCCTCGAGAGCGGCCGGGTCGCCGTCAGCGGCGCCGCACAGTTGCACCTGAGCCTGCCCACCTCCGGGGCGTTCCTGGACGCGCGACTGTCCGGCGCGGACATCGCCGAGCAGATCGACAAAGCCGAGGGCCCGAAGAACGGCCCGGCGTGATCGCCGTTGCCGTCACCAGCCGATCGCGTGACGGCACAGCGAGCCGAGGAAATCCGGACATTCTTTGAGACACAGATAGTCCGGGTACGCCGAGCCGGCGCCCTTGATACATTGCCGGAACTGCTGGTAGTCGACGTAGAACTGATACCCCAGCCAGGCCAGGATGATCGCGGGTAAGACGACCGCGACCAGGCCGAGAACCAGGCCGGCGAGCGCGGCCCCACCGCTGCCCGCGGCGCCGCGCCTGACCCGCCGGCGCGCGAGGGCGCCGCTCACCACGGCGGCCGCCCCGAGGACAACACCGGCCACCGCGGCCGCGATGAACACGACGTCCCGCACCGCACGAGCATCGAAGACGGCGGCGACCATCAGCGGCCAGAAGACCACCAGCGCAACGATCGCCAACGCCAGCGACAGGATGCCCAGCGTCCCGCGCGGGCGTGCCGAGTCGCTCGGCGCCCGGTTCGCGGACCCGTCCGGGGACTGTGCCATGACCCACTCCTAAGCGGTCAAACCGTGCAGAACAGCACCAACAATACGGAATTCACACAGTGTTCAAGCCGGCTTCGGCCGCCCATCGTGGACTGCACACGCGCGCCGCGTGTCCTCACGATATGCGTGTCGTCCAGGTCGCCAACTTCTACGGCCCTCGCTCCGGCGGCCTGCGTACCGCGGTGGACCGGTTGGGGGCAGAGTACTGCGCCGGCGGGCACGAGGTGTTCCTGATCGTCCCCGGACCGTGCGCCCAACGGACCCAGCTGCCCACCGGTGTCATCCGAATCACCCTGCCGGCGAGGTTGATTCCGCTGACCGGCGGCTACCGCGCGGTGATGCCGGGCCCCGTCAAGGCGCTGCTGGGGGCGCTGGCACCCGACGCCTTGGAGGTGTCCGACCGGCTGACGCTGAGGTCGCTGGGGCGCTGGGGCCGCGAACACGGCGCCCGAACGGTGATGATCTCCCACGAGCGCCTGGATCGCCTGGTCGGACAGGTGCTCCCGCGTCGTCCCGCGCGGCGGTTCGCCGACATCGCCAACCGGCGCACCGCCGCGGACTACGACACCGTGGTGTGCACGACGGGGTTCGCCCGCGAGGAGTTCGACCGCATCGGCGCGACGAACACCGTCACCGTCCCGCTGGGCGTGGACCTGCAGACCTTCCACCCGCGCCGGCACTCCTACCTGCTGCGGGGGCGCTGGGCCGCACCGCAGCAGATCCTGCTGGTCCACTGCGGGCGGCTGTCGATGGAAAAGCGGGTCGACCGCAGCATCGACGCGCTCGGCGCCCTGTGCCACGCCGGGGTCGACGCCCGGCTGGTGGTCGTGGGCGAGGGCCCGCTGCGGGCCAGGCTCGAGCGCCAGGCCGCCCGGCTGCCGATCGACTTCACCGGGTTCGTCAACAACCGGCACACCGTCGCCGGGCTGCTGGCGTCGGCCGACGTGACCCTGGCGCCCGGGCCGCATGAGACGTTCGGGCTGGCCGCGCTGGAGTCGCTGGCGTGCGGCACGCCCGCCGTCGTGTCGCGCACGTCGGCGCTGACCGAGATCGTGACTCCGGACAGCGGCGCCCTGGCCGACAACGACCCCCGCGCCATCGCCCACGCGGTCGGCGCGATCGTCCGTCGACCCGAATTCCACCGCCGCAGCTCGGCGCGGCGCCGCGCGGAGGACTTCACGTGGCAGCGCGCCGCGGCCGGCATGCTGGCATCGCTGGGGACCCAGCGCCGCCTGCCCGGCGATGCTGAACACACCGCGTAACGCCCCCACGCCGCCGGGGAATGGGCTCCCAGCCAGGTTCACCGCGACCGGAGCGGCGCCATTCGCGTGATCTCCGACCAGGTGAGCTTCGCGGCGTTGGTCGAGTGGGCGGGCGACAAGATCCGGCAACTCGAAGCGCTCACCACGATCCTGGGCTACACCACCGATCCCCTACCAGCGGACGCGGTGCTGGATCAGGCCGCGAGGATCTCACAGTCGAACTCCGAGGTCCGGATGGCAGAATCCGTTCACGCCCGAATCCAGCGTCGCTACACCGCGCTCGTCGACGTTCACAACCGGCTCGGCCTCGAGTCGCCTTCTGGCGCCTGAAGGCCCGGCGCCACAAGCTCAGTCCTGCGGCTGGGCAATCCATTCGCGCGCCTCGCCCGCTTCCGCGGTGGCGAACACGCGCAATTGCGCAGGCATCAGGAACCCGAATAATTTGACCGAGTGCTTGACCCAGTCGATGTCGGTGACCAGCGCAAGCCGTTCCCAGCTAAGGAAATGGCTGAAACCCAACTTGGTATCGTCCCACATTGCGCCGAGATCGAATCCGGTGAAATCCGGTGCGATCTCGTAGTAGATCCGCACCTTGTTGTGGCGAGTAAGTCGTTCACTGACGTCTGGAATCAGAACCGTCTCATAATCGGCCTTCGTCACCTGTCCGTGGCAAACCAGCGCCGTGACGTCGTCGGGAAAATCCTTCAGAAGTTCAATCATCGTGTCCTCCGGAGAAACGAGACGGATCGCAACGTCGATGGTCTACCCGCTGCGAGCTCCGTTGTAGGGCCTAAAGTCACCCGGAGGCGAATCGCTCGAAACTTCGGCACGGCCTTGTTCGTCAAAATGGTTGCGGCGCTTGAGGAGTGGCTGACATAAAGGGATGGACCAGACCATCTGGCGAGCACGCGACGTTCGGAGGCGGATGCCCAGACGCATCGACGTGGAGCGGCTGTTCGAGGAAACGGTCACCGTGTTCGCTGAGCGCGGGTACCGCGCCACCACCACCCGGGAGATCGCCCGACGGGCCGGGATCAACGAGGTGACGCTGTTTCGGCGCTACGGCGACAAAGCGGCGCTGATCAACGCGGCCGGGGTGATCGCGGCGCATCAAGAACGAGGACAGCTGACGGCGGGCGAGCCGACGCAGAAATTGGCCACACTCATTGCACCGCTCATGGCGTTCGGCCGGTGGGCACGGACTTGCACTGCACCGGTCGTCCCAGAATTCGAGGCGAGCGTCGTCGTCAGCGGATTCCTCGACGGACATCGCTCGACTGAATGCGGCGCGTCCGTTATGGCCCCCAGATGAAGAGGTCTTCCATCCCGTTGTTCATGGTGACGGTGTTGGGCGATGGACCCGTGACGTCGAAGTGGATCTTGCCGGTCGACCGTCCGCCCTCGGGGAGGGTGGCCCCGCTGATGTTGGTCGGGCTCGCCACGAACCACAGCACCCGGTAGGCGGCCTGGTTAGGCGCGACGGCGTTGAACTGCGAGATGGCCGGGGTGACGCTGCCCCGGATCGCCCTGACGGTGGCGGTGGCCTCCCAGAGCTTGCCTTGGGGAACGTAGCCCGGCGTCTCGTCGGTGCTGGCCTTGAGGTCGCTGACCGTCCAGGCCAGTTCCACCTGGCCGACACTGTCGGTCATCGTCAGCTCGCTGCCCAGCTTGCCGACCACCGGGTAGTCCGCCGCGGCCGCCGTTGCGCTGCTGACGCCGGCCGTCGTGATGACCATGGCCGCCGCCGTCGCTACCATCGCGCTGAGTTTCATTGGCGTACTCCCAACTGGTTAAGGCGGTGGATGTGCCGCCCGGTAACCGACTCTGGAGGCCAGACTGTGTCCGCCGGCGTGGTGCCGATAGAGCCGTTCGACCCGACGGCGTGGGACCTAAGTCGTCAACGCGGTCATTCGCGGTCGACCGGCGCCGGCGGATGGCTGGCGCTGCGGCCCCGCAGCTGGACGATTCCCTCCACGGTCACCGCGCCCAGCAGGAAGACGCCGAGCACCCACAGCTGTTGCGGCATCGTGGTGGCCGCGTAGGTGGTCATCGCACCGAACGCGCCCACGCAGGCCGCGGCACCGGCGACCGCGACCAGCTTGGTCGACCTGGCGACGCGGAACCGCAGCACCGCGAGGTTGACGGCCGCGAAGATGAGCAGGAAGCCCGCCGACCCCATCAGGCTGATGCCCTCGATATCGAAGCCGTTGACCACGACCAGCGTGCCGGCCGTCGTCGCGAGTAGCCCCCCGATCGGGCGGTTCCACACCGGCCGGCTCAGCGCGGCGGGCAGTTCGCCGTGGCGCGCCATCAGATAGGTGAATTTCCCGGTGCCGTACAGGGTCGCGTTGATCGCGCTCGCGGTAGAGATCACCGCGGCGATCCCGATCAGGACGAAACCGACCGACCCCAGAAAAGGACGCGCGGCGGCCGCCAACGCGTAGTCGCGGTCGCGGTTGATCTGCACGACGCTAAGGTTGCCGACGGCGACGAAGGCGACCAGGACGTAGAGGGCGATCACCACGCCGATCGAGATCGCGTACGCCCGCGGCAGGCTGCGCCGCGGATCGTCGGCATCCTCGGCGGCATTGGCGATCAGCTCAAAACCCTCGTATCCCAGAAAGATCAGCGCGCCCGCGTAGACGATCGTGCCCGGCGAGGGGTAGCCGGCGGGCGCAACGCGGTCGCCGTGCACGAACGCCAGGCCCGCGACGCAGAACAGCGCCAGGATCGCCAGCTTGCCGTAGACCAGAACCGCCTCGGTCCGCCCGACGATGCGCGCGCCGGCCAAATTCAGGGCCGCGAACGCCAGCACCACGCCGCTGGCCAGGACGCGGCGCCAGGGACCGGTGGGATCGGCGCCCAGCAGCGCGGCCCCGTAGCTGCCGAACGCGACCGCGTACAAACCCAGCATCACGAAATAGCTCAGCCACAGCAGCACATTCAGCGGCCCGGCGATCGTGGTGCCGAAGCACTTGTCGAGAAAGAACGCCGTGCCGCCGCGGCTGCGGATGCGGACCGACAGCAGCGCGTACGACCGCCCGGTCAGCGCCGCGATCAGCCCGCCGGCCACAAAGGAGAGGTAGGCGCCCGCGCCGGCGATCTGCATTGTCAGGCCCAGCACCGAGAAGATGCCGCCGCCGACCATGCCGCCGATCCCGATCGACACCAGGGCGGCAACCCCGAGTTCACCGGTGGGGCGCCGCCCGCCGGCGCCGGAACCGGGTCCGGAATCAGGGGAAGCGGAAGCCATCCGCCCACAATAGGGCTCGCGCCGTCGAACGGCCGCGATATGGGGTGCGACGGATCGGTGCGCGCGCGTGAGCGTGGTGACGCCTCCGTCGGGCAGAACCAGGACGCGCTCGACCGGCGGTCCGGGGCACGCGGGCTAGGCTCATGCCGGACGACAAGGAGGTGACCCGGTGCAGGCACGCGACCGGGTGCTGATCACCCCCACCGAGCTGGCCGCACTCGTCGAGTCGGGCGCTCCGGTGGCCATCCTCGACGTGCGCTGGCGGCTCGACGAGCCCGACGGGCGGGCGGCCTACCTGCGGGGCCACCTGCCGGGCGCGGTGTATGTCTCCCTCGACGACGAACTCAGCGACCACGCCGTTGCCGGCCGCGGCCGCCACCCGCTGCCGTCGGGCCGCAGCCTGCAGGCCGCCGCCCGCCGCTGGGGGATCCGGCGGGACGCGTCGGTTGTGGTGTACGACGACTGGAACCGGGCCGGCTCGGCGCGGGCGTGGTGGGTGCTGACCGCGGCCGGGCTCGAGGAGGTGCGCATCTTGGACGGCGGCCTGTCCGCGTGGCGGTCGGCCGGGCATCGCCTCGATACCGGCGACGTCGCCCCTGAGCCCGGGAATGTGACTGTGCCGCATGATGATCTGTATTGCGGGCGCCAGCCCACATTGACGGCTGAGCAATCCGGGGCGGGCACCGTGACGCTGCTGGATGCCCGCGCGCCCGAACGCTTCCGTGGCGAGGTCGAACCCGTCGACCCCGTTGCCGGCCACATCCCCGGCGCCAAGAACGTGCCCAGCGGCGACGTGCTGGCGGCCGACGGCACGTTCCTCGGCGATGACGCGCTGTCCCAACTGTTGTCCGAGCGCGGCATCGATCCCGACGACGATGTCGGGGTGTACTGCGGCTCGGGCGTCACCGCCGCCATCACGATCGCGGCGCTCGCCGCGCAGGGCCGCGACGCCGCGCTGTATCCGGGGTCGTGGTCGGAGTGGAGTGCGGATCCGACCCGCCCCGTCGGCCGCGGTCCCGAGTAAGATCACCCCGGCAATTGCCGACGATGGCTGCCCGCGAAGGAGTCAGGCCCATGCTCGAGGTGCTCGACAAGGGGCCGCGACGTGAATCCCACAGGCCTCCTGTGCTATTCGTGCACGGCGCCTGGCACGGCGCCTGGTGCTGGGACGAGCATTTTTTGGACTTCTTCGCCGAGAAGGGCTATCGGTCGCTGGCGGTGAGCCTGCGCGGTCACGGAAACACCAACGCGCCCAAGCCCATGCAGTTCTGCACGATCGCCGACTTCGTGGACGACGTCGACGCGGTCGCCAAAACCCTGCCGGCACGCCCGGTGATCGTCGGCCATTCCATGGGCGGCTTCGTGGTGCAGAAGTACCTGGAGTCGCACGACGCCCCGGCCGCCGTGCTGCTGGCCTCCGTGCCTCCGCGCGGAATCACCGGATTCCTGCTGCGCAGGTTCCGGCGGCATCCCTGGCTCACCGCGGGCAATCTGGCCATCACCAGGTCGTTGCGCAGCGTCGGGGGGACGCCCGCGCTGGCCCGCGAGACCTTCTTCTCCCGCTGGACCGCCGAGGCCGACGTGGCGCGCTACACCGCTCTGCTCGACGAGGAATATGTCGGAAAGCACATCCTGGACATGCTGTGGCTGAACCTGCCCAGGCCGGACCTGGTCTCCACCCCGCTGTTGGTCCTGGGCGCCGCCGACGACGTGTGCTTCACGCAGGCGGAGGTTCGCGCGACCGCGGCCGCCTACCGGGTGCCGCCCGAGATCTACCCCGAGATGGGCCACGACATGATGCTCGAACCCGGCTGGGCCGAGGTGGCCGAGCGCATCCACGCGTGGCTCGAATCGACCCTGTCGGCCGGACCGGGAAGGGCGCGCGATGACCGGCCGGCTTGACGGCAAGGTCGCGATCATCACCGGCGCGAGCACGGGTCTGGGGCCGGTGATGGGGTCGCTGTTCGTTCGCGAGGGCGCTCGGGTGTTGCTGGCGGCGCGGCGTGAGGAGCTGGTCCGCGCCGCGGCGGAGGCGGCGGGCCCCGGCGCCATCGCGATGCGCGCCGACGTGACCGACGAAAACGACGTGGCGGCCATGGTGGCGCGGGCGGTCGAGGAGTTCGGGCACGTCGACATCCTGTGCAACAACGCCGCCGCGCCCGGCCAGGACCGCTGGATCTGGGAGCAAACGCTGGACAACTGGAACGCCACGATCGCCATCGACGTCACCGCGGCGATGCTGTGCACCCGCGAGGTTCTCAATCAGTCGATGCTGCAACGCCGCCAGGGTGTGATCCTGAACTTCTCCTCCACCGCCGGCTACCACGGCGTCGTCCGCAAGAGCCACTACGTCACCGCCAAGGCGTCGCTGCGGGCGTTCACCAAGGCCGTCGCGCTGGAGGTCGGCCCGCACGGCATCCGCTGTAACTGCATCGTGCCCGGCTCCATCGACACCGAGCTGTGGCGCAATTGGGTGCAGCGCACCGCCGACGAGCGGGGCGTCGACTTCGCCACGCAACGGGACAAGTCGCTGCAAAGTGTTGCGTTGCAGGATATTTCCTCACCCGAGGATGTCGCCAATTTGGCGTTGTTTCTGGCCGGCGACGAGAGCAGGACCATCACGGGGCAGTCGATCCCCGTCGACGCGGGAGGATACATGCAGGGATGAGCGCCGGCCCCGCGAAGCAGTCGGCGACCACACCCGTGGTGGCCGAAGCGGGTGCGCCGTGAACCGGGTCAAGGCAGGCTTTTTCAGCTTCACCCCCGCGGCGCCGCCCGATGACGACGGCAGCTACCTGCGCTGGCATCTGCTCGACCACATGCCCGAGCAATACCAGCTTCCCGGCATCGTGCACGGCTTGCGCTGGATCGCCGATGGGGACTACCCCGGCCACCGGCTGGCGGCGCGCGGCGAGCTCGGCGAGCTCGGCAACGCCGTGCACTACCTGGTCGGCGACCCCGTCGAGCAGACCTTCGACGACTTCGTCGCCCTGGGCCGTGAGCTGCGCGAGAACGGCCGCTTCCCGGTCGCGCGCCCGTCGCTGTACGTGTGCGGGCTGCGGCTGCTGCAGTGGCACGCTTCCCCGCACGCGCTCGTCTCCGCGGAGGTGGTTCCTTTCCGGCCGCACCGCGGGATCCTGCTGATCGTCGAGGAGCCGGTTGACGGACGGCCCGACGAGTGGCTGCAATGGCTGCACGCCGAACACTATCCGGCGCTGCTCGCCGCGCCCGGCGCGGCGGGCGCGTGGACGTTCGGGTCGAGCACCGGGTGGAGCCACCTGCCGCGCGGATGGCACACCGAGCACCAGTACGTCACCGTGGTGTACCTCGACCAAGACCCGCTCGCCACCACCGACGCACTGGCTCCCTTGGTCGAACAGCGATGGCGATCCCCGGCGGTGCGCCCCGTGTTTGCCGGGCCCCTGCGGACCATGATCGGCTGGGACGCCTGGCCCTGAGCCTCCGATAGCGAAGGTTGGCCCGCGCCTTTATAGTCCTCGTGACGGTCTAGCGGAGGAGTGAGATGCGGCGGATGGTTCCCGCGGCCGCTGGGCTCGGCGCGGCGGTGCTGGGGGCGGGCCTGTCGGCCTGTTCGGGCGGGGCTGGCCAGCCTGGTTCCGCGCCGAGCGCCAGCACGGTGAAGGTGAGCGCGACGACCGTCATGATCGACGGGAACAAGCACACCATGATGAGCCCGGTCGACTGCACCACCACGGCGGCCGAACACGGCGCGACACCCCCGGAATCGGGCGATCTGACCACCCGCGTCAGCGTGCACGACGACTCGGCCGCGGTGCGGCTGACCCTCTCGGATGAAAAGCCGCCCAGCGTCGATGCCTTCGCGATTTCGCTGAAGGTGGGCAGCGGCAAGTTCGAGTTCCCGTATCAGGCGCCGCAGTCGCTGATCCAGGTCCAAGCCACCAAGGACGGCAAGAGCTACACGGTGACCGGCACGGGCCAGGCCATGACGCCGGGCCAAAGCGGTATGCGCCAGGCCACTTTCGGTCTGCACGTCACCTGCCCCTAGCGACGGTCGGCCTGGTCGGGGCACCGACTGAAAACAATCCGTCGCGCGCACGCCGGCGCGCATGGTTGTCCAACCGCCGTCACCTCTGCGATGCTGGCCCCTTGGACATCTTCGCGGAGTGGCAAAAAGACAGCACGGAAATGCGTTGGCGCTCGACGACGGCGGCCAACGACGGCGCGAAAGTGTCGGTGTTCGCCCGACGATGCGGAACGCCCGGGGCGCCCGCGCTGGTGCTGGTGCACGGTTTCCCGACGTCGAGCATCGACTATTTCGCCCTGTCCCGCGAGCTCGGCTCGGAGTTCGACATCCATCTGCTGGACTTCCCCGGCTACGGGTTGTCCGACAAGCCGCCCGAGCCCTACGTGTATTCGCTCTACGACGACGCGCGTCTGCTCGTCCACGCGATCACCCAGGTGTGGGAGCTGACCGAGTACCGCATGCTGGCCCACGACCGCGGCAGCAGCGTCGCCATGATCACCGTCGGAATGCTGGCGGACCGCGAGCCGCCGGCCGTGCCGGGCGACCTCTTCCTGACCAACGCCAACATCTACCTTCCGCTTTCCAACCTCACCTCCTTCCAGACCGCGCTGCTCGATCCCGCGACCGCACGAGCCACCGCGGCCGCAGTCACCCCGGAGATGCTGGCGGCCGGCATGGGGGCGGGCACCTTCATTCCCCGGCGAACACTGGACGACCCCGAAATCGCCGCGCTGGCAAAGTGTTTTGCCCACAACGACGGGGTTCGGGTGCTGCCCGACACCATCAAGTATCTGCACGAGCGTGCCGCCGACGAAACCGGTTGGCTGGAAGCGCTTTCCATCAGCCAGGTCAACACCACGCTGGTGTGGGGCGTCCACGACAACATCGCGCCCCTGCGCGTCCCCAACCATGTCTGGCAGACGTATCTGAAGAACAAGCCGGGCCGCAACCGCTACTGGGTGGTGCCCGGCGCCGATCACTATTTGCAGTGCGATGCTCCCGGCCAGCTGGCGCAGATCGTTCGCCTGACCGCCAAGGGCGAGGACATTGCGCTGCAGACGCTCGGCGACCGGCCCGACGGCGCGGTGCTGATCGACCAGAGCGCGTCCTAGCCGGCCCGAGTGTGACGCTGGCGGCACGTTCGGGCCCGAGCGTGACGCCAGCGTCACGCTCGCCGGCGGCCTCAGCCGGTGCGGACCGGCAGCTTGGCCCAACCGCGCACGCTGGCCGTGTGCGCCCTGGCGGCGTTGGCGTAGTCGACCTCCCAGTCCGGCCAGCGCCGGATGACCTCCTCCAACACCACCCGCGCCTGCATGCGCGCCAACGCCGACCCCAGACAGAAGTGCAGGCCGTGGCCGAAGCTGAGGTGGGTGTCGCCGCGGTGGATGTCGAACGTCTCGCCGTCGGGATACCTGCGCTCGTCGCGGTTGGCGGATCCGTTGAGCAACAACATGATCGAGTCCGCACCGATCTTGGTGCCGTGGTATTCGACGTCGCGGGCGACGTAGCGCGCCTGCACCGGTGACGGTGCCTCGTAGCGCAGGACCTCCTCGATCGCCATCGGAATCAGCGACGGGTTCGCCACGATCTCACGGCGCTGCTCGGGGTGCTCGGCCAGCAGTTGCCCGACGAATCCGATCAGCCGTGTCGTCGTCTCGTTGCCCGCGCCGGCGATCATGCTGGTGTACAGCAGCACCTCGGTCCGCGTCAGCCGCCTCATCGCCCCGTCCTCCTCGATCTCGGCGTTGAGCAGCTGGGTCATCAGGTCGTCGGAGGGGTGGTCCACCCGCCAGTCGATGTAGTCCGAGAACACCTGATAGCTCTGTTCGAAGAGGTCCGCCGAAACCGTCTTGAAGCCGCCCTCTTTCAGCGTGAGCCGGCGGCCGCCGCTGTCGCGGATCTCTTCCTGGCTGTCCTCCGGGATGCCCAGCAGGTAGCCGATGGTGCGCATCGGGACCGTCGCCCCGATGTTCTCGATGAAGTCGAATCCGCCCGATCCGACCAGCGGGTCGAGCGCGCGCTCGCAGAATGCGCGGGTCAGCGGTTCGATCGCCTCCATCCGCCGCGGCGTGAAAACCCTTGCCAGCAGCCGCCGGTGCAGGTCGTGGAGCGGCGGGTCCTCGAAGAGAATGAGGCCGGGCGGCACCTCGATCCCGCTCATGATGATGTCCATCGTGGTGCCGCGGCCCGAGCGGAAGGTGTCGAAGTTCATCAGCTCGCGGGAGACGTCCTCGTACCGGCTCAGCGCGTAGAAGTTGTACTTCTCGTTGTAATACAGCGGGGATTCGTCGCGAAGCCGCTTCCACACCGGGTACGGGTCGTCGTCGATGGCGAAGTCGAACGGGTCGTAGTACAGGTCGACCGCGCTGGTGCCTGTCAATTTGTGCTCCCTTCTCGGTTGACGCTCACTCGTGCCGGTGCAAAAAGCCGTGCAGGATCGCCTGGACGAGTTCCTCGACGATCACTTCGCGCGGCGGCGGCTCGGTTCCGAAATAGGTCGACCGCAACGCGGCCATGCCCGCGATCATCGCCACCGTCGAGTGCGCCGGCAGGTCCGGATGCTCCGACCGCATCCCGCGCATGTTCATGCCCTCGGCGCTGATTCGGCCGAGCACCGTGAGCGCGCGCCGGACCTCGGCCAGGCCCGCGTCGGCCTTCTCCTCCTCGCTGAGCGCCCCGGACGCCATCAGCGTCAGCAGCAGGCCCTGGTGTTCGACGAACACGTCGTAGAGGTGCCCGATGAACAGACCGGCCAGCTCGTCCTCGTTGGTCTCCTCGGGGACGATCGACTGCCACGTCCGGCCGAATTCGTCGACGAAAGTGGTGAACGGCAGGACCAGGGCCTCGCGGAACAGCGCCGCCTTGGAACCGAAGTGGCGGAACAGCAGGTGCTCGGTGACGCCGGCGGCCTGGGCGATCTCCCGCGTCGTGGTGCCGCGATAGTCCTGTCGGGCGAACAGGTTTCGGGCGGCGTCGAGCAGCAACCCGCGCGGCGCGCCGCGGGCCCGGCGCGTCACCGGAGTCCGCGTCTTGGTCGCGGGCTGCTTCTTGACCGGCCGCTCGGACACCGTTGTTTCCTCCTCGCAAGCGCAGTCGGCGGTTGACGGCTTTTAGGATAGTGTGCACTATTCTAAACGATCGAACTCGCATCGGAAGGGGTGCGGCCGTGGGCGCCGTCATCATGCTCGGCACGCTGTTCGGACTGATCGTCCTGATCTTCGGGCTGGTGCTGCGCTTCGACCCGGAAGCGCGCCGCACCCCGGGACGTGACCGTTGAGCACCCCGATGACGCCCGTGATGCAGGCGGCCAGCGACTTCGCGCTCGTCGGGGGCATCGCGTTCACCGCGCTCGGCGTATACCTGAGCGTTCGCCGGCGCCGCCTGCACCCACTGCTGCTGCTGTGCATCTCGGCGATGTCGTTCTCGTGGATCGAGGCGCCCTACGACTGGGCGATGTACGCGCAGTTCCCGCCGGCCATCCCCCGCATGCCGTCGTGGTGGCCGCTGAACGTGACGTGGGGCGGGTTGCCCTTGTTCGTTCCCGTCGGCTACATCTCCTACTTCGTGCTGCCGGCCGTGACGGGCACGGCGCTCGGCCGGTGGGTGAGCGCACGGTTCGCGTGGCGCAGGCCCCCGACGTTGTTGGTGGTCGGTCTCGTCGTCGGTTTCTGCTGGGCGCTGTTCTTCAACGGGTTCCTGGGCGCCAAACTCGGCGTGTTCTACTACGGCCGCGTGATCCCCGGCCTGGCCATCCGCGAGGGAACCGTGCACCAATACCCGCTCTACGACTCCCTCGCGATGGCCATCCAGATGATGGTCTTCACCTACCTGCTGGGGCGAACCGATCCCCAGGGGCGCAATGTCATCGAGATGTGGGCGGACAAGAGAGCGAAGACGCGCCCGCAATCGGCCGTCCTGTCCGTCATCGCCGTCGTGATCATCGGAAACCTGCTCTACGGCGCGGTTTTCGCGCCGCACCTGGTGACCAAGCTCGGTGGCTGGGTGACCGCGGGACCGACGGAGCAGCTGTTCCCGGGCGTGCCGAACCAACCCAGGTAGGGAGATCACCGTGACCTACGAGAGCAGCGCCGAGCCGATCAAGATCGGCTACCTGATGGATTTCCTGCTGCCCGAGGGCTTTCCCACGACCTACTTCGAAGACCTGACCCAACCCTTCGACCTCGTTTTCGGAAAGGGCGTCGAGCAGGGGCTGATCGACCGGCCGGTCGAGATCGTCTACCGCGAGGTGGAGGGCCTGCCCAAGGGCTCGGTCAAGGCCGTCATCGACGCCTACGGCCAGCTGTGCGACGAAGGGTGCCTGGCCGTGTTCGGCCCGAACATCGGCGACAACGCGATCCCCGCGCGCGAAGCGATCGAGGAGCGTTTCCAGGTGCCGTGTATCAGCGTGACGGGATCCGACGCGGCCCTGGGCGAATGGTTCTTCGCGTTCCCGATGGGCTCGCACACCGACGAGCCGATCTTCTGGTCCGACCTGCTGGCCAAGGGCGGACACACCGAGGTCGGTGTGCTCGTGGAGCAGTCCCTGGTCGGCGAGGCATATCTGAAGAACTTCCGGGAAGCGGCCAAGCGCAGGGGTATTCGCATCGCGGCCGAGGCGTCCATCGCCCAGACCGCCGGCGACGTGACGGCCGCCGTCACCGCGCTGCATGAGGCCAAGTCGCAGGCGATCGTGCACTGCGGCTTCGGCTTCGGGGTGGTGTTCGTCAATCCGGCCCTGGAGGCGCTGGGGTGGGACCCGCCCCGGTTCTGCGGTACGGCCTTTCAGAACGCCTGGCTCAACCCGGTCATGTGGAATGCATTCCTGGGCTGGACCGGCGTCGACCAGTACGACGAGGGCAACGCGGTGGGGCAGAGCTTTCTCGACGAGTACCGGCAGGCCTACGGCAGGCGGCCGGAGTGGTGTGTGCCGGTGGTCAACAGGGACGTCGCGTGCACATTGCTGCGGGCCCTGTCCGACGCCCACCCGCTGAGCCCGCGCGGCGTCAAGGAGGCACTCGAGCGGGTCAAGATGCTGCCGGCCGCCTCCGGCGCGCCCGGAACGCGGGTGTCGTTCGGCAACTGGACCCGCCGGGCATGGATGGGCGCGGGTTATCTGGTCGCGCGCCGGCTCGACGCCGACGGCGTCAACTCCCACCTGGTCGACCGTTTCGGGCAGGAATAGAGGTCAGCGGGCCGCCTCGGGCAGCACGACCTCGCCGACGCGCTCGAGATAGCGCCACGCGATCTCCGGCGGCAGGCCGCCGCACAACGGCGACAGGTTGAGCACCTGACCCGCGCGGACCCGCGAAACCGCTTCGGGGACAGAGATGATGACGTGCGAGGCCTGCGCGTCGCGCAGCTCGTCGACGTTGTTCACGTGGGAGAATCCAGCCGTCGTCTCGTCCCCGGGGTTCCACGCGGCATAGGTTTGCACGTCGTGCAGCAGGTGCTCGCCGATCTCCTTCCACGCCGCGTCCACGTCGTCGGCGACGAAGACGACGGAGGGCGTGTCCCGGCCGGGAAACATCGTCGGCCCGGGCTCATGCCCGTGCTTGCGGCAGGCGGCCTCGTAGGCCTCCTGCATGCCAGGCGCATTGGCGTTGCCGAGCATGCCCAGGCCGTAGCGGCCGGCGCGGCGCGCCGCGGCCACCGTGCCGCCGCCCCACAGCATCGGGGGCCCGCCGTCGGTCTGCGGCCGCGGAGTCACGGTGATCCGGCGCCCGTCCTCGACCACCGATCCCTCGGCGAGCAGCCGGCGCAGCAGCGGCAGCTTCTCGTCGGCGAGCCGGCCGCGATCGCCGACCGCGAGCCCGAAGTGTTCGAACTCCTCGGGCCGGTAGCCCAGGGCCAGGGTGTACGAGGCGCGTCCGTTGCTGATGATGTCGAGGACCGCCATGTCCTCGGCCAGCCGCACCGGCTCGTAGAACGGCAGGATCAGGATCAGGTTCATGGCCAATCGCTTTGTGCGCGCGGCGATTGCGGGCGCCAGGATCATGGGCGACGGCAGGTAGCCGTCCTCGGAGCCATGGTGCTCACACAAGACCGCGGCGAGGCGCGCCGTGTTCCTCGGCCCAGGCGCACATCTCGGGCACGGCGCCGTACAGCGCGGCGGTGGGCGCACCCCACGCCGGGGCCCGCATGTCGAAGCGCAGCGTGAACATCAGCGCTATCGGGCCTGAGGATGTGGTGAACTGCGCCGGGCGGACCTCACACCCGGCAGACTAACCTAAGATTTGTTCGTTAGGATAGTGCGTGCTTTCTTAAGCCCTTGACCGGATAGGCCACGGCTGTTAGCTTCCGAATCGAACGTCGGGCAGTCGCCGCCGTAAGGGCAACGGCCGCCTTGGCTTTCATCGCGCACGCCATTCGAGGAGGAGCAAAGATGAGGGCTCAGCGAGTGGTGGTGTGGGCGACGGGCGGCATCGGGTCGATCGCCATCAGCACCATCCGCCGGCGACCCGATCTGGACCTGGTCGGGGTGTGGGTGCACTCGCCGGACAAGGTCGGCAAGGACGCCGGCGAGCTCGCGAACGGGGAGCCGATCGGCGTGGCCGCCACCAACGATGCCGACGCGCTGATCGGGCTCAAGCCCGACTGCGTGATCTATGCGGCCAGCGGCCCGGAGCGCGACGCGCTGGCCATCCCCGACTACGTCAAGCTGCTCGAAGCCGGGATCAACGTCGTCACGACCAGCACCACGCGGCTGGTCAATCCGCACGCCTACCAACCCGCCGAATGGCACGATCAGTTGGCCGCCGCGGCCAAGCGGGGCCGGGCGTCGCTGTACGCGTCGGGGATCGAGCCGGGCTTCGCCGCCGACTACCTGCCGCTGGTGCTGTCCACCCAGTCGTCGTCCATCGAGCAGATCCACGCGTTCGAGATCGGCCTGTACGACGACTACGGGGTTCCCGACATCATGAGCGATGCGCTGGGTTTCGGCCGCCCGCTCGACTATCAGCCCTGGATCGGCTTTCCGGGCGCGATCGCCGGCGAATGGCAGGGACAGATCCGGCTGATCGCCGACGCGCTCGGCGGCGAGGTGCAGGAGGTGCGCGAGAGTTTCGATCGCGCGGTCACCGACCGTACGCTTCAGGTCGCGATGGGGACCGTCGAGGCGGGCACGTGCGGCGCGCTGCGAATGAAGGCCATCGGGGTGGTCGACGGCCGCGAGGCCATCGTCATCGAACACGTCACGCGACTGGCCCACGACGTCGCGCCCGACTGGCCAACCGGGATCGGCGACCTTTCCTACCGCATCGTGATCACCGGCGACCCCGACATCGACTGCACCATGGCGGCGACGCTGAGGGACCCCCGTAAGGCCGGGGTCGCGGGCATGACCTCCGGGGCGGGCGCCATGGTCGCCACCGCGATGCGCGTGGTGAACGCCGTGCCCTACGTCGTCGCCGCGGAGCCCGGCCTGCTGAGTTCGGTCGACCTGCCGCTGACGATCCCCCGACACGCGCTCGTCACTTAATCTGCCGGGGTGGCGTTCAATCCGCTCGAAGAACTCACGCTGGACCAGCTGCGGCGCCGCAGCAGCATGAAGTGGCGCGCGCACCCCGCCGACGTGCTGCCGCTGTGGGTGGCCGAGATGGACGTCCATCTCGCGCCGACGGTGGCCGACGCGCTGCGCAGGGCGATCGACGACGGCGACACGGGCTACCCGTACGGCACCGCGTTCGCCGAGGCGGTCGCCGAATTCGCCTGCCGGCGTTGGGACTACACCGTGGAGGTGGACCGCACCGCGATCGTCCCGGATGTGATGCAAGGTGTCGTCGAGCTGCTGCGGCTGGTCACCGATCCCGGCGACGCCGTCGTCGTCAACCCGCCCGTCTACGCCCCGTTCTACGCGTTCGTCTCGCACGACGGCCGCCGGGTGATCCAGGCGCCGCTGGGCCCCGGGGGCCGCATCGACCTGGGCGCCCTGGCGGAGGCGTTCGCGCGCGCCGGGGCGCCGGGCGGTCAGGTCGCCTACCTGTTGTGCAACCCGCACAACCCCACCGGGTCGGTGCACACCGCCGACGAGTTGCGCGCGGTCGCCGAGCTCGCCCGCCGGTTCGGCGTGCGGGTGGTCTCGGACGAGATCCACGCGCCGATCGTTCTGCCCGGCTCGCGGTTCGTCCCGTACCTGAGCGTCGCCGGCGCGGAGAACGCGTTCGCCCTGATGTCCGCCTCCAAGGCGTGGAACCTGTCGGGCCTCAAGGCGGCCCTGGCCCTCGCCGGCCCGGAGGCGGCCGCGGACCTGCGCCGAATGCCCGAGGAGGTCAGCCACGGTCCCAGCCACCTCGGCGTCCTCGCCCACGCCGAGGCGTTCCGCAGCGGGGGCGAGTGGCTCGACGCGCTGCTGCGGGGCCTGGACGACAAGCGCAGGTTGCTGGGCGATCTGGTCGCCGACCAGCTTCCCGGGGTGAAATACCAAACGCCGCAAGGCACTTACCTCGCGTGGCTGGATTGCCGGCAACTCGGCTTCACCGAGGAGCCCGCCGACGGCCTTGCGGCCGTGGCCGACCTGGCCGGGCCGGCCCGCTGGTTTCTCGACCACGCCGGCGTTGCGCTCAGCTCCGGCCACGTCTTCGGCACCGGCGGAGCCGGGCATGTGCGGGTCAACTTCGCCACCTCGCAAGCGATCCTCGTGGAAGCGGTCAACCGAATGGGTCGGGCGCTGCGCGCGTCGCGTTAGCCGAACCGGTCAGCCCAGCAGCGCGGTCCGCGCCCGTCGCACCGCGTCGTGATCGACGCCGGCCGCCCCGAGGAACCCCCGCAGCGAGCCGTACTGGCCGTCGATCGTTTTCCGCGCGGCGTCCAGGTACTCCTCGCGCACGCCCAGCACCCGATCGTCCAGCCTGCTGCGCACGTAGTCGAGCAGCTCGGGCGTCGCGATCTCACTGCGCTCCCCGATCGTGCGCACGATGCGTTCGCGCAGGCGGGCGACGGACTCGTTGCTGGCCAGAAAGTCGGCCCTGATGAGGTCGTCGTCCAGCCCGACGGCTTCCAGGACGACGGCGACGGCCAGGCCGGTACGGTCCTTGCCGGCGAAGCAGCTGACCAGGACCGACCGCCCGTCGCCGATCATCCGGATCACCTGCCCCACCGCCGCGCAGGTGCCGGGTAGGGCCGAAAACCGTTCGTACTCCTCGATCATGAACCGCCGCGCGGCCGCAAGAGGCTCCTCGTCGTCGGGTTTGTCGGTCAACATCCGCTCGAAAGCGTGTTCGTGGGGCGCGGCGTACTCACCGTCGAACGCGAGCCGATGCACCACGACGCCGTCCGGCACGGCGCTGCCCCCGTGCCGTTCCACCTCGGTGATCGACCGCAGGTCGGCCACGTCGGTGACGCCGAGCCGCCCCAGCGCGGCGCGGCCCTCGGTGTCCAGCCCGCTCAGTTCGCTCGACCGGAAGAAACGGCCGGGGCGTATCCCCGTTGCGTGCGCGACATCCCGGCAGTTCCACGCGCCGGAAACCTGGGCGGTCATCGCGCCATCCCGCGCAACGCCGGGTTCGGGGGTGTCGTCACGTCCATATCGCTCGCATCTTAGCCAAGGGCCATTGGGCGTCGTCGATCTGAGTCGATCCGATCTGCATAGACGGTCCGCGTGAACATTTTGCTGCCGGAAGGTTTCCACTATCGGGCGCGCCGCCGGGGCCCCGACCAGAAACTCGTACTAGACGAATTCGCGCCGCGGAGAGAGGCTTGCACTGGTGTCCGCCCACCGGAGGTAGTGAATATGCATGTGCTGCGAACCCCAGACTCCCGATTCGAAAATCTGGAGGACTACCCGTTCGTAGCGAATTACGTTGATGTGACGGCGAGCGATACCGGCCCGCTGCGCATGCACTACCTCGACGAGGGGCCGGCCGACGGCCCGCCGATCGTGCTGCTGCACGGCGAACCCACCTGGAGCTATCTGTACCGCACGATGATCCCGCCGCTGACCGAGGCAGGGAACCGGGTGCTCGTGCCCGACCTGATCGGCTTCGGCCGCTCCGACAAGCCCGGCCGCATCGAGGACTACACCTACCTGCGGCACGTCGAGTGGGTGACCTCGTGGTTCGAGCGGCTCCACCTCAAGGACGTCACGTTGTTCGTGCAGGACTGGGGATCGCTGATCGGCCTGCGCATCGCCGCCGAGCAGGACGACCGGATCGCGCGACTGGTGGTGGCGAACGGTTTCCTCCCCACCGCCCGGCAACCAACGCCGCCGGCCTTCGGTGTGTGGCGGGCGTTCGCGCGGTACTCCCCCGTGCTGCCCGCCGGTCGCCTGGTCGCCATCGGCACCGTGCGCCGGGTTTCGGCCAAGGTGCGGGCGGGCTACGACGCGCCCTTTCCGGACAAGACGTATCAGGCCGGCGCCCGGGCGTTCCCGCAGTTGGTGCCGACCTCGAACGGCGATCCGGCGATCCCGGCCAACCGGGCCGCCTGGGATGCGCTGGGCCGCTGGGAAAAGCCGTTTCTCGCCGTCTTCGGGTCCCGCGATCCCATCCTGGGCAAGGCCGACCGGCCGCTGATCGCCCACATTCCCGGCGCGGCGGGCCAGCCGCACGCCCGCATCAACGCCAGCCACTTCATCCAGGAGGACAGCGGCCCGGAACTGGCCCGGCGCCTGCTGTCCTGGCAACAGGCGCTGCGCTGACCCCCGTCATCGGTGTCGATCAGCCGCACCACGCCGCGCATCACCGCCCTGCTGACGGCATTGCGCACCGCGCCGAGCGAAGAGCTTTCCGGCCGCGACGGGCGCGAAGGACCGGTCGGAGCCGAACGTGACGTGTCCGGGCCTGGCAAAGGCCATCAGGCTGCCAGCGAATGGGCGTCTTTCGCGGTCGGCAGGAAAGCGGTGCCCGGTGTCGGCATCGACAGGATCGCGGTCGCGACATTGAGTTCGGCCATGGCCTGCAGCGAGCCCTCCGGGCTCCAGTCCGGCAACGCACGACCGCCCGGCTGGTCAATCCCGGCTTTGCGCAACAGGTCTCGATAGAACGATGGTATGGCGTGGTGGTGGGTGTCGATGCGCAACACGGTTTCGCGCTCCTTCGGCGGGTCGGCACACCCTGGTGTAGCGATCACTACAGTAAGTGTGCGGCGCACGGCAGGCAACCACGTGATCCGCCGCGAACAGGACGCCGATGGGCGCCGCCGGCGAGCAGCCGCCCGATGCCTAGCCCGTGACGGCCAGCACCGCCCGGGCGAGCCCGGGGCGGCACACCACCAGGTCCGGCAGCTTGGGATCCGGCTGGTTGTATGCCAGCGCGGACCCGTCGATGCGGGAGGTGTGCAAGCCGGCTGCCCGGGCCACCGCCACCGGTGCGGCCGAATCCCATTCGAACTGGCCGCCCGCGTGCACGTACACGTCGGACAGGCCCTGCACGATCGAGGCGACCTTGGCTCCGGCGGAACCCATTTCCACCAGGACACCCTCCAGCGCGTCGCGAACCGCCAGAGCGATGGCGGGCGGACGGGTGCGTGACACCACGATGCGCGGCTGGTCCGGGGCGGCGGGCGGCGCCTGGACCTCCGGCGTCGCCAGCGTGGCGCCCTGCGCCGGCAGCGCCACGGCGCCGGCCACCAGCTCGCCGGCCTGCCACAGCGCCACGTGCACCGCCCAGTCGTCGCGGCCGAGCTCGGAGAACTCGCGCGTCCCGTCGAGCGGGTCGACGATCCACACCCGCTCCGAACGCAGGCGCACCGGGTCGTCGGCGCCCTCCTCGGACAGCACCGCGTCGTCGGGGCGCTCGCCGGCGAGCGCTTCCATCAGGAAGTCGTGAGACCGCTTGTCCCCGGCGGCCTTCCGCTCGCTCGCGTCGGCATCGGCGAACTCCTCGCGGACGCCGAGCAGCAGCCGCCCCGCCTCGGTGGCCAACCACGCGGCCAGTTGGTCGTCATTCATCGGTTGGCTCCACAGACCTCACACCTCGATACATTGGCAGGTTGACAAAACCTACCCTGCGGGGCCCGCGGCGCAGTAATCTCCCCGCGTGACCTTTCTCTCCAGGGGGGCGGATCGGTTGAAAGGCAACGAGCCCGCAGCCGGCGAGTCGCGACGCATTTCCCGCGGACGACTGACCGTGATCGGCGCGGTGCTGGCCGTGGCGGTGATCGGGGTGTCCGTCTTCGTCGGCCTGCAGCTGGCCGGCGATCACGGCGCACCGGCGCCACCCGCGGCCCATGCGCCGCCGACAACGTTCGCCATCCCGGGCTGTTACAACCTGTCGGTGCCCCCGATCGAGCGTCCGAGGCGGCTCAACATCGTGGGCTGCGCGAGTGTAGCCGTTGCGCTGCAAGACATGTCGTGGACTTCCTGGGGGCCGCAGGGCAGCGACGGCACCGGTACCGCCGTTTTCAAGATCTGCGACCCCAACTGTGCGGCCGGCTACCAACTCAAGACCCCGGTCGTCGTGCACGCCTGGAATCCGCAGTCACCGCGCCCGGACGCCATCTGCCAGCGCGGCCTGAAGATCTTCGCCGACATGATCCTGGCGTTCCCCCAGGGCGCACCCCCGCCGACCGCCCAGAAAATGGACACCCAGTACAACGGCGCCCCGGCGGTGCACTACGTCAACTACTCGGGCGCCAACCCCCAAGACACCGAATTCATCGGCTACACGTTCTGCAACTGAAGGCCGCCCCCGGCTAGACCTCGACGACGACGGCGCCGCCCTGGCCGCCGCCGGCGCACATCGCCGCGACGCCGATGCCCCCGCCGCGGCGGATCAGCTCGTAGGTCAGCGTGGTGACCATGCGGGCGCCGGAGGCGGCGATGGGGTGGCCGAGGCTGCAGCCGCTGCCGGAGAAGTTCACCTTCTCCTCGTCGATGCCGTATTCGCGGCAGGCCGCGATCGGCACCGAGGCGAACGCCTCGTTGATCTCCCACAGCGCCACGTCGCCGACGGACAGGCCGGCCCGCTGCAGCACCTTGCCGATGACCTTGACGGCGCCCAGGCCGGTGTCGCGGGGCGGCACGCCCGCGGCGGCCCAGGCCCTGACGGTGCCCATCACGTTGAGCTTCTCGGCGAGGGCGTACTCGCGGTCGACGAGCGCGACCGCCGCGGCGGCGTCGTTGGTGCCGCTGCTGTTGCCCGCGGTGATCGAGAACCCCTCGATCTCGGGGTGCAGCACCTTGAGCCCGGCAAGCTTTTCGACGGTGGTGTCGCGCCGGGGGTGCTCATCGACGCAGAACTCGGTCATCGAACCGTCGGGCTGGGTGATCTTCAGCGGGATGATCTCCTCGGCGAACTTGCCGGCGTCCATGGCCGCGATCGCGCGCTGATGCGAGCGGGCCGCCCACGCGTCCATCTCCTCGCGGCTGATCCCGACCTTCTGCGCGGTGTTCCAGCCGACCGTGATCGACATGTCCCGGCTGGGCGAATCCGGTGTCTCCACGTGCGTCGGCGGCAGCCACTGCTCTTCGAACTTCAGTTCCGGGCCGGGGATCCGCCAGTTCATCAGCGGCGTCATCGACAGCGACTGCACGCCGCCGGCGATCAATACGCGCTCCATCCCGGAGCCGATCTGGGCGGCGGCGTTGCCGATCGCCGTCAGGCTGCCCGCGCAGTGCCGGTTCACCGACTGCCCCGGGATGTCGTCCATGCCGGTCGCGGTGGCCGCGTACCGTGCCAGATCCCCACCGCCGTAATGCGACTCGGCGAAGATGATGTCGTCGATGGCGGACGGGTCGACACCGGACCTGCGGACCACCTCGGGCAGAACCGTGGTGATCAGCGTCTCGGGCGGCGTGTTGACCAGCGTGCCCTTGAAGGAACGGCCGATCGCCGTCCGCACGGCGCCGACGATTACCGGTGTGGCCATGTTCTGCCTCTCGAGCTTTCGGGCGGTCGGACGCCGCGAATCGTATCAAATACCGTATGGGCAATAGTAATGGGCTAAGTTCACTGTGGGCGAGCGACGAGACGGAGGCCACACGTTGAAAACCAAAGGCGCCCTGGTCTGGGACGTGAACCAACCGTGGAGCGTCGACGAGATCGAGATCGGCGACCCCCGCCGCGGCGAGGTGACCGTCCAGTTGGAGACGGCCGGGTTGTGCCACTCCGATCACCACCTGCTGACCGGCGACTTCCCCATCCCAAGCTTTCCCGTCCTGGGCGGCCACGAGGGCGCCGGCGTCGTCACGGAGGTCGGCGACGGCGTCGAGGACCTGGCCGTCGGCGATCACGTGGTCATGTCGTTCATCCCCTCCTGCGGCAACTGCATCCCGTGCCAGGTCGGCCTGCGCAACCTGTGCGATCTGGGCATGGGGCTGCTCTCGGGCGCCTCGGTGTCCGACGGGTCTTTCCGGGTGACGGCCGGGGGCCGCGATGTGATCCCGATGTCGCTGCTGGGGACGTTCGCGCCCTACGTGGTCGTGCACCAGACCTCGGTGGTCAAAGTCGACCCGGCGATCCCCTTCGACGTGGCCTGCCTGGTGGGCTGCGGGGTGACCACGGGTTATGGCTCGGCGGTGCGCAGCGCGGCGGTGGGGCCCGGTGACGACGTCGCGGTGATCGGCATCGGCGGTGTCGGCATCGCCGCGGTCCAGGGCGCCCGGATCGCCGGGGCCCGGCGGGTGTTCGCCGTCGATCCGTTCGAACGGAAACGCGAGCAGGCGTTGAAGTTCGGTGCCACCGAGGCCTTTCCGGATGTCGAGAGCGCCGCGGCCGCCATCGCCGAGGCAACTTGGGGTGTGATGTGCCGCAAGGTGATCGTCACCGTCGGCCAGTGCGATGGACGTGACGCCGAGGCCTGGATGAGGCTGACCGCCAAGGGTGGCACCTGCGTTCTGACGGCGATGGGCAACGTGATGGCCACCGACGTCACGCTCAACCTGGCCGGGCTGACGCTGCTGCAGAAGAACCTGCAGGGCAGCCTGTTCGGCGGCGGCAACCCGCAGCACGACATTCCGGCGATTCTCGAGCTGTACAAGCTGGGGCAGCTCAACCTCGACGACATGGTGACCCGCGAGTACACGCTCGAGCAGATCAACGACGGCTACCGCGACATGCTCGAGGGCCGTAACGTGCGCGGCATCATCCGCTACACCGACGCCGATCGGAGCTGAACATGACCGCCGCACAGCGTGACGCCGCCCAGACCGCCGCCTATCGAGTCGCCGCGATGCTGCTCGGGGTCGGCACCCTGCACTTCGTCGCACCCAAACCGTTCGACGACATCGTCCCGGCCGAATTGCCCGGCAGCGCGCGGTTCTACACCTACGCCTCGGGAGTGGCCGAGGTGGCGATCGGGGCGCTGCTGTTCCCGCGAGGCACCCGGCGATCGGCTGCTCTGGCGGCCGCCGTCCTGTTCGTCGCGGTATTCCCCGCCAACGTCAATATGGTGCGGTTGTGGTGGGACAAGTCCTGGCCGATGCGCATCGTCGCCCTGGCCCGCCTGCCGTTCCAGATCCCCATGGTCGCCATCGCGCTCAAAATCAGGCGCAACAGCTGACGCACCGGCCGCAAAACGTCACATCCGCCACACCTGCCCCTGAGGCGAGGGATGCTTTTCGTGCCCACCTCGCAGCGACAATTCCGGTGCCGTCCGGTTTGTCGCTGCGAGGCGGGCACACTTTGTGTCACCCACCCCAGAGACCGAGGGGGCACACGTGACCACTGCGACACCTAACGCCGGCCTCGCGTATTGACAGTCCGGGCCGACCACCACGACGATGGGCAAAACATCTGGACGTCAAGGCTTTCCGGGAAGGCTGGGATGAGCACATCGCCGCGGATGCATCACGTCGTCTATGCCGTTGCCCCGGAACGCCTCGATGCGGCAAGGGCATTCTTCAGTGAGCTCGGATTCGCTTTCACCACGGTGGAATTGGCGGACGTGGGGCTGCGGGTGACGCTGGACTGGACGGGCGGGGTGGAGTTGGTCACTCCCCAGGACAACGAGACGGGACGCACCAGCGCGGTGGCCGAATTCCTCGCCGCCCACGGCGACGGCGTCTACTCGGTGGCGCTTCGAGTCGCCGACATCACGACCGCCGAAGAGGCAGCTGCCCGGTATGGGGCGGTGACGAGATTCCGCCAGCACCGGGAGGGCGACGGTTTCGAGCTCGACGAATCCGAGATGACGGTTCTGGGCTTGCCGATCACGTTGCTGGCCAGCGACTTACCCTGATCCCGCCCTCACCACATGGTGCCGCGCAGGTGATCGAGCGGGCGCAGGTCGTGGGCGGCCAGGATACCCGCCGGGGCTGCGCAGACCGCCTCGATGGCGTTGACCGCCCGCGCGGCGGTGGCGATCACACCGCCCTGGTTGTGGTCGATGCCGGTCCCGACATGGGTGTTGATCTCGATGCCGGGATCCCCGTCGACGATGACGCGGTGCACCCCGGGCCGGCCCTCGGGCGGGTAGGGCCAGTCCGGCGCGGCGGCATCGGTGAGGCGATTGACGTGTTCCATGGTGATCATGACACCACCGGCGGCGACGCCCTCGACGGCGAACCGCACGGCGGCCACCCGGCCGGCGTCGACCCTCATCATCGTGCAGTCGATGGGTTGGGGGGTGACCCACTTCTCGTGTCGTTCCCGGACGTCGTCGAGTGCGACGCCGAGGTCGTCGGCGAGGGCGCGCACCTGGCCGCCCCACAGTGACGTCAACACCCCGGGGGCGAACATGATCGGTGTGTGGTCGGGCGTGGTGCCGAATCCAAAACTGACACCGGTGAATTCGGCGTCGTCATAGGTGCCGTAGTCGAAGATTTCCTGCACGGTCACCGCCGTGGCCCGCGCCGACAGGCTCAGCGCCGCGTGCGCCAGCGTGTCTCCGGAGAAGCCGGGATCGATGCCGTTGATGTACAGGGTCGCGCCACCCTCCTTGCACGCCCGCTCGAGCGGCTCGCGCAGCCAGGCGTCGGCGTGTTGCGGCGCCACCAGCCAGACCAGGGAGGTGCCGACGACATTGACGCCCGCGCGCAGAAACCGGACGATCTCGCCCACCGCCTCTTTGGGGCGCAGCTCGGCCTGCGACGTGTAGACCAGGCAGTCGGCGTCGAGGGCCAGCAGCGCGTCGAGATCGTCGGTGGCCATCACACCGGTCGGTTCGCCCAGCCCGCACAGCTCGGCGGCGTCGCGGCCGACCTTGTCGGCGCCGTGGGCGTGCACACCCACCAGCTCGACGTCCGGCCGGCCGATCAGCGCGCGCAGCGCGTGCTCGCCGACGTTGCCGGTGGAGAACTGGATCACTCTGCGCGTCAACGAATCCCGCCCTTCACAACAGATCGGTGATGGTCTTCAGGCCCGCTTCGTAGAGCACGCCGGGCATCATGCCACCGTCGACCTCGATCGTGGTGCCGTTGACGTAATCGGCACCACCGCCGGCGAGGAACACACACACCCGGCCGACCTCGTCGAGCTCGCCCCCGCGACGAAGCGGGATCTTCTTGAAGTATTCGGCACCGGCGGGATCATCGGGCGGCAGCACGAACGACCGGAAGTTGTCGGTGATGTGCGGGCCGAGGGCCAGCGCATTCACCCGCGCGTGCGGCCCCCATTCCTCGGCCAGCGACCGGGTGAGCTGGTTCAATCCGGCCTTGGCCGCCCCATAGGACACCAGCGTCGGCGAACCCGCCGCATGCGATGCGCCGCTGGAGATGTTGATGATGCACCCCGTGCCGTCCTGCGTCTTCATCTGCCGAAAGACCCGAATGGCGAACCACAGCGGGCTGATCAGGTTCATCTGGATCGCGAAGGCGTGGAACAGCACCGTGCGTTCGTAGTCGTCGTCGCTGCGCGGCGCGCCCTGAATCTTCTGCACCAGTTCGGGAATGTCTTCGCAGTGTGGTGTGGGTACCGTGCCGCCGGCGTTGTTGACCAGGATGTCGATGCGACCGTGAGTGGCGACCACCTGGTGCACCATCGCGTCGATCGCGCGGTAGTCGCCCTGGTCGCACACCAGCTGCGCCGAGCGCTCCGCCCAGCCGGCGTGGGCTGCCACGCCGGGAATGGCCTCGAGCGGCTTGCGTGAGCACCCCACGACGGTGGCCCCGGCGCGCAGCAGTTCGTGCGCGATGCCGACGCCGACGCCCCGGCTGGTGCCGGTGACGATCGCGATCTTGCCGTCCAGCGAACCCATCGGGTGTCCTCTCGTATCCTCAACCGGCCTGTCAGAACGCGTGAATTCCGTCGCGGCGCGGCCGCATTCCGCCGACCGCCGGGGTGAGCGGCAGGTGCAGGGCGTCGACGATTCCGGGCTCGGCCTCGCAGACCCACGGGATCGCGTTGAGCGCGCGCATCCCGGTGGCCAGCAATCCCTGGTCGCTGGTGTTCTCCTCGGGGCGGTATCCGACCTGGAATTCGGCGTCGAAGCTGGGCTCGCCGTCGATGATCACCCGCCAGATGCCGTCGGTTCCGCCGTCGCGCCCCTTGGGCCAGTCCGGCGCGAAATCGTCGGCCATGCGGTCGATGTGCTCGATGGTGATGGCCTCCGTGCCGTCGACGACGCCGATGCAGCGGGTCCACACCGCGCCGACGGTGCCCTTCTCGACAACCCCGGAGGCGGCTTCGATGCGTCGCGTTGCGGGCTGGAACTCGCACGACTCGCCGATCTCGTCGAGCGTGACGCCCATGGCGTCGGCGACCATGGTCACCGCGGCACCCCAGCCGATGCGCAGCGCGCCCGGGGTGCGAAGCCCCCCTTGGTAGTCCAGCGGTTGGCCGAACCCGAACATCTCGCGCACGTCGAAGGCGACCGGGTATTCGGAGTAGTTGGTGATCTCCAGGCCGCGGATCGAGTACACGGTGTGCGACATCGACGTCAGCGCGATCGGCAGCAGGTCGCAGCCGAAGCCCGGCTCGATGCCCGAGGAGAACAACGAGCTGCGGCCCGCCAGGGCGGCCTCGCGCAGGGGGGCGGTGTAGCGCTCCGACAGCGAGCCGCGCTCGTAGACCAGGCCCGGAATCGACGTGGTGACAAGGTTTTTGCCCGCACGCAGGATGCGGCAGAAATCATCGCGGGCCTGGATGGGACGCGACGTGCCGGGTCCGACGTACATGACGCAATCAGCATCGGAGGCCAGCAACGCCTCGGCGTCGCGGGTGGCGGCAAGACCGATCGGGTCCAGGCCGGCCAGCGTGCCCGCGTCCCGGCCGTCCTTGGATTCGGAGTGCACCCAGACACCGGCCAGTTCCAGGTTGGGCCGGTTGAGGATGGTGCGGATGGCGAACCGCCCGATGGTTCCGGTGGCCCACAAGATCACCTTGTACGTCTTGTCGGTCGACAGCGGATCGGCCATCTGCACCCCTTCGCATCGATGCGCGGGCCGGCACGCGCCGTGGCTCGCCGACCTCCGGCAAACCATAAAGCTCTTAATCTTTTTGTGTCAATCACTTCGCCAACGGCTCGCCGGTGTGGTCCCCTTGACCGCATGGCCCCTCGCGTAGCGCCGCGCCGGCCCGCGCACGGCAATCAGGCGCGTGCCGAGCGCACCCGGGCGCTGGCAATCGAAGAGACGGTGCGTTGCGTACTCGAGGAAGGGATTGGGGCGGCAAGCGCGAAACACATCGCCGAGCGGGCCGGGATGACTTGGGGGGTAATCCAATACCACTTCGGCGATCGTGAAGGGTTGCTGATGGCGGTCGTCGACCTGGGCTTCAGTCAGTTGTTGGAGGCGCTGCATGCATTGCCGCCGGCGACCGGGGCGATGAACGACCGTCAGCGAGTCGAACAAGTGGTGAGCGCGGCGTGGGAGGCGATGTCGAGTCCCACGTCGCGGGCCGCGATCGAGATCCTCATCGGAACGCGTGCCACCAGGGGTGCCGCCGCTGCCGGACACCTCAAACGGCTGGCGAAGGCCTTCTCGGCGCTGGGCCGCGCCGTCGACGCCGACCTGGATAGCCACCGGAGCGCCGCGCTCGGCGAGATGCTGCTGTCCACCCTCCGGGGACTTGTCGTGACGCAGCTGATCATGGCCGCGCCCGTGGACACCGCCCGCGACAGGTCCATGCTCGTCGACGTCATCAGCACCTACATCGCGCAACACCGATGAACTCCGGCGCCGGTGCCGACCGCGTTGTGCGTTACCGTCGCATCCTGCGGGCGACCTCGCCGTAGCGCTCCACTCGCTGCGGGTCGCTCAGGGCTCCGGAAAGGGCGTTGTAGAGCACGAGCCGCGTGGCGATTCCGGCGTACTTGTCGGTCAGCGCGTCCGCCAATCCGTCCCAGGTGGACTCGGTGGCGAACGCGGCGATGTGCTCGTCGGTGATCTGGGCCGCCATGCCGGCGAAGTCGCCGGCCTTCTGCTTCTCACGGATCCGGGCGGTGGTGCCCTCGAACCCGGCCTCGTCCCAGATGAACGCGTAATTGGGTGTGCTGCCGTAGAAACTCATGCTGGCCCGCACGGCTTCTCGTTCCTTGTCGCGCTCTTCGTCGCTGTCGCCGACGATCGTCAGCACCGGCACGATCACGGCGATCTCCGACGCCGCGCGTCCCGCCTTCGTTGCACCCGCGGCGATGTTCGGCAGCGCGTGGCGGGTGATGTAGCCGGGTTCGGCGATCGGATGGATGTGCACGCCGTCGGCGACCTCGCCGGCCATCCGCAACATCCAGGGGTTCACCGCCGCGATGTCCACCTTGGGGTCGGGCGCGTCGATCGGTCCGGCGCTCCACTGCGGGGTGATGAAGTCGAGGTCGTAGAACTCGCCGTGATGGTCGAGCGTGCCGGTCCGGAACGCCGAGAAGCATGCCTTCACGGCGAGCACGTAGTCGCGCAGCCGCGGGCCCGGCCGCTCGAAGGCCATCCCGTAGCGCCGCACCACGTGCGTGCGCACCTGCGTGCCCAGGCCCAGCCGGAACTTCCCGCCGGTCGCCTCGGCGAGCTCCCACGCCGCGGCCGCCGTGACGAACGGGCTGCGCGGAAAGGCCACCGCCACACCCGTGCACAGCTCGAGTCCGGGCGCCGCCTGCGAGGCCACCGCCGCGCTGAGGTAGGCCGTGCGCCCGGTCTCGGTGAACAACAGACCGGAGAATCCCGCCGATTGCGTTTGGCGGGCAACCTCACCGGCCCGATGCAGGGGCATGGGCGTCGTCATCGCGTCGACATGCATAGTGGGAGCCTACGTCGAGGGTCCCGGCGCCCCCCGGGGCGGCGACGGCTCACCGAAGGCTTCGTGGTCACCGGATGGTTGCCGACGGTTCATGATCGGCGCCTAGTTTCTACTGACGCTATGCAACGTGGGGAACCGTGATCGAACTATTCGATGTGAGTGTGCGTTACGACGCCGCGATCGCGTTGCACCCGCTGACCATCCGGTTCGAGCGGGGCAGCTTCACCGTCCTGCTGGGGCCGTCGGGCGCGGGCAAGTCGACGCTGCTGCGCTGCATGAACCATCTGGTGACGCCGACCAGCGGGCTCATCGAGGTGGCCGGGGTGGGTCCGCTGAACAGCAGCGCGCGGATCCGCGCCCACCGGCGGCGCACCGGAATGATCTTCCAACAGCACCAATTGATCGGCCGGCACACCGCCTTGCGCAACGCCCTGCTGGGCTCGGTGGCCTCGACCCATCTGCTGCACGGGTTGTGGCGGGCGAACCGGGCCGAGACGTACCGCGCGCTGGCGGCGCTCGACCGCGTGGGGTTGCTGGCGAAGGCCATGGTGCGCGCGGACCGGCTCAGCGGCGGCGAGCAACAGCGCGTCGGGATCGCCCGGGCGCTGACCCAGCGGCCCGAGATCGTTCTCGCCGACGAGCCGGTCGCCAGCCTGGACCCCGAGACGGCGATCGGCGTGCTGAGCCTGCTGCGGGAGATCTGCCAGCAGGACGGCATCACCGCCGTGGTCAGCCTGCATCAGGTCGACCTCGCGCGGCATTTCGCCGATCGCATCGTCGGGCTGTCCGCCGGCCGGCTGGTCGTCGACGACGCACCCAGCCGCATCGACGCGGCGCAGGTCGCCCAAATCTACCGCCCCACAACGGCAACCGACCCGACAGCAAAGGAATCACGATGAAGGCCGCCAAGATCTTGTTATCCGTCCTGCTCGCGTTGGCCCTCGGCGCCTGCGGGAGCTCGCATGGCCAAACGGCATCGAACCCGGCAACGCTGCGGGTCGCCCTGCTGCCGGACGAGAACGCCGCCACGGTCATCCAGAACAACCAGCCGCTGAAGAACTACCTGCAGTCCAAACTCGGCAAGCAGATCGAATTGGTGGTCACCACGGACTACTCGTCGATGATCGAGGCGATGCGGCACGGGCGCCTCGAGCTCGCCTACTTCGGGCCGTTGTCGTATGTGCTTGCGCGGTCGAAGGATCCCGACGTGCAGCCGTTCGCGGCGCTCGTCGAGGAGCCCGGCGGCCCGCCCGTCTACCACGCCCTGGTGATCGGCAACGTCGAGCAGCACATCGCCGCCATCCCCGACCTCAACGGCAAGACCGTGGCCTACGGCGATCCCGCGAGCACCTCGAGCCACCTGATCCCGAAGTCGATGCTGGCCGACCAGGGTCTGAAGGCCGGGCAGAATTATCAGGAGCAGTTCGTGGGCGCCCACGACGCGGTCGCTTTGGCGGTGCAGAACGGGAACGCCGCCGGGGGCGGGCTGAGCAAGCCGATCTTCGAGACGCTGGTCGCGCAGGGCAAGATCGATCCGGCGAAGGTCCGCGTCCTCGCCGAGTCCAAGCCGTATCCGAACTACCCGTGGACCATGCGCAGCGACCTGGACTCCAACCTGAAGTCCTCCATCGTGGAAGCCTTTCTGAGCCTTCATGATCCGGCGGTGCTCAAGCCGTTCAAGGCGGCCTCGTTCGCGCCGGTCGGCGATGCGGACTACGACGTCGTCCGCCAGCTGAGCACGCAGCTGGGGATCGACCTGTCTTCGCTGAGCAAATGACGCTCACCGAAGACGACACCGGGCAGGCCAACGCCGAGTACGCGGCGATCGCGCGACTGGAAGACCGCCGGCGCGCCCGCGCGATCCTGTGGGGGCTGGGGCTCGGCGCGGTGGTGCTGGGCTGCTGTTCCTACGTCGGACTGCTGAACGCCCGGCGGCTGGGCGAGGGCCTGCCGGACCTGTTCTCCCTGCTCGGCGAGATGTGGCCCCCGGACTTCGGCCGCGCCGCATCCTGGGTGGTGCCGATGCTCGACACGATGGCGATGAGCGTGGCCGGCACCGCCATCGCGATCGCGCTGTCGCTGCCGCTCGGACTCGCGGCGGCCCGCAACACCGCGCCGCATCCCGTGGTGTACCGCCTGGCCCGAACGATCCTCAACGGCCTGCGCGCGGTGCCCGAACTCATCATGGGGATCGTGTTCGTGGCCGCGGTCGGGTTCGGGGCGTTGCCGGGGGTGCTGGCGCTGGGCCTGCACTCGGTGGGCATGGTGGGCAAGTTCTACGCCGAGGCCATCGAGCACGTCAGCCCCGCGCCGATCGAGGCGGCGCGCGCGGTGGGCGCGCGACCGGCGCAGGTGATCATGCACGGCGTCCTGCCGCAGGTGCTGCCGCGGTTGGCCGACGTGTCGATCTACCGCTGGGAGCACAACTTCCGGGCGTCGACGGTGCTCGGCCTCGTCGGCGCCGGCGGCATCGGCTTTCAGCTCATCGCCGCGCTGCGGGTCCTGGAATACCGTCAGGTGGCAGCGATCATGCTGGTCATCTTGGCGACGGTCACCGTCGTGGACGGCCTCAGCGGCTGGCTGCGGCGCAGGTTCACATGAATCCGGTTGACGCTCAGCCGTTTCGGGTGGTCCTCACCCATCGCGTGCATCCCGAGGTGCTCGAGCTGCTGGGGCGATCGTGCGAGGTGGTCGCCAACCAGACACCGGACGGGCTGGCCCGCGGCGAGCTCCTCGACCGATGCCGCGACACCGAGGCGCTGCTGGTGTTCATGCCCGACCGTGTCGACGAGGAGTTGCTGCGCCACAGCCCCCGGCTGAAGATCGTGGCCGGAGCCCTCAAGGGCTACGACAACATCGACGTCGCGGCCTGCACGGCCCGCGGGATCTGGGTCAGCTACGTGGCGGACCTGCTCACCGCCCCCACCGCCGACCTGGCGGTGGCCCTCCTGCTCGCGCTGGACCGCCACCTCCTCGCCGGCGACGGCCACGTCCGCGCGGGCCGGCATCGCGGCTGGCGGCCGGACCTCTACGGCGGCGGGCTGGCCGGGCGCCCGGTCGGGATCGTCGGGATGGGCGCTGTGGGCCGCGCGGTGGCCCGCCGGCTGCGCGCCTTCGACGCGCAGGTGCTCTACACCGACCCCACGCCGCTGCCTCCCGCGGCGGAGGCGGAGCTGGGCGCGCGATCGGTTTCCTTAGATACGTTGCTCGCGCACAGCAGCGCCGTGGTGCTCGCCGCTCCGCTGACCGCGCAGACCCGGCACCTGATCGGAGCTTCTGCGCTGCAACGGCTTCCGCAAGGGGCGCTGCTGGTCAACGTGGGCCGCGGCTCGGTGGTCGACGAGAACGCGGTCGCCGACGCACTGACGGCCGGCCACCTGGGCGGTTATGCCGCCGACGTCTTCGCCTTCGAAGACTGGTCGGATGAGCGGCGGCCGCGCGACATCCCGCCCCGCCTGCTCGCCCACGACCGCACCGTGTTCACCCCCCACCTCGGGTCGGCCGTCCGCGACGTGCGCCGCGGGATCGAGCTGGCGGCCGCACGCAGCGTCCTCGACGTCCGCGAGGGCGGGCGGCCCGCGGTCGCCGCAAACATGGTCACCCCTTGATCGACGACCGAGTCACGGTGTTAGCTCGGTAGTCAGCAACGCGTGCGGCTTTGCTGACGGGAGATGCGCGGCCGTGGTTCGCGGACGCTTCATCGCGGGCGCCGTCGCCGTGGTGATCGCGGCGGCGCCCGCGGCCCATGCCGCGCCGTCCAGCACGCCGCCGTGCTTCGGCCTGTCGATCTGCACGCCCCCACCGCCGGACGCCGAGGGCAATCCGGCGTGCTACTACGCCGACGGTTGGCGCGACATCGCACCGGGCGCCGGGATCGAGGTGTGGTACTTCCCAGGACGCCACCATCGAGGCCGGCCAACAGGTGCATCGCTTCGAATTCCCGACCGTCGAGAAGTCCGCGGTGCAGGAGGTGCTACTCACCACGAGCGCCGGCCGCTGCTTCGTGATCGGGCCGGGCAGCTGAGGAAGGCCGCCGCATCCACGCAGACGGCTATTCCGTTGTCGGGTAACGCGATAACTGAGAGCCGCCGCTCAGCAGTGGGTGGACAGACACGGCTGGCTGGGGCAATAGGTCGTATGCGCGAGGCCCACCATCGTCCCGACCTGTCCGAACGTGACGTTTCTCGGGTCCAAGACGGAATGGATTTGCTGGGCGATCTCGTCGTACGTCCAGCCCGACCCGATGTCGTCGCAGATGAGGCGCCCCATCCCGGTGAGGGCGGCGTTGTGGTCCGGCGGCCACGTGAAGCCTTGGGCGTGTAGTTGAGCCAGGTATTCGTCGTCGGCCGTATCGGCGGTCGCGATCGCAGCGCTACCGATCAGGGCAGCGCCGGCCATGACGGGGATGATCATGCGGGCCGGCCAGCGAGGTGAGGGCATTTGCTGCACGTCCTTTGTTCGTAGCGCTGAGGGAGCCGCCAGTGTGCGGGCCCAAAGCCGGCACAGGGATGAACAATATAATGGAATCCTGCAAGAAATCCATTGCCCGCCGCGCCCTTATCGTTGCGGTCTCGAACAGCCAACGATTTCGACCGCCGGTGGCGTGCGTATGTTGCATCGAAATCTGCGCCAACGGCACAGGATCGCGCCCCTTCGGCAGGCTTCCGCCGGGGCCGGTTGTCGCGCGAGCGCGTGCGGTAGGCCTGCGGACAAAACGATCGACGGTGCGGCGCCGGCGTGGTTCAGTCGCGAAGGCGGACCGCGATATAGCCCATCGGAATTCCGGTGCGCACCGCGATGCACTCGCGCGCGGCGAATTCCACCTCGTCGCGCCGGCTGGAATGGGTGACGGCGTCGATTTCGGGGATGCGGATCAGCCATCCGCTGGACTGGCGCGCGACGTCGATGTCGAACCACTGGCCCATGACCGAGAAGGCGGCCCGGCGCCGGGGCCGACGCGTGTTGGGGCGCCGTAGCGACGGCGCGGACGAGCGGCGCGAAAGTGTGTGGGTGTGCATGCGATTCTTTCTCGGTCTCCGTTGAACCGTGGGACACACTACTGCGGGCGGCGACTGGCGCCAAATCCGCGCCGCGCGGGACCACGCGAACCGGGATCGCGCGCGGGCGGAAAGATCAGCCGGGCGGGCGATGGCGGCTCTCCGGGGCGGTAAAGCCCTGGGTGTCATCGAAGAACGCCCACCGCCCGTCGTCGTCGACCTCCATGCGCCAGCCCAGTTCGGATGTGCCCGCTACGAGGCCCAGAAACCATGCGTGCGCGGCCTCGGCACTGGCGAAATTCCTCGTCGCGACAACCGTGCCGTGCGGATCGATGACGCGAAACGCGGCCATGGGGTGAGATTATCCCTACCGGCCGGGTTTCAATCACACCGGCGCCCCCCGGCAAGTGAGGTGGGCGGCCCGACCGGTCGGCGTCAGACCGTGCGGGCCAGCCGGTCGGCGAGCAGCTCGGCGAACCGGGCCGGATCCTCCAGCGCGCCGCCCTCCGCGAGCAGGGCTGTGCCATAGAGCAGTTCGGCGGTTTCGGCCACGGCGGGGTCGTCGGCGTGGTCCTGGTGCGCCTGGCGCAGGCCGGTGACCAGCGGGTGGTTCGGGTTGAGCTCGAGGATGCGCTTGCCGACCGGAACGTCCTGCCCCGTGGCCCGATACAGGCGTGCGAGCGTCGGGGTGATCCCGAACGCATCGGTGATCAGACACGCCGGCGACGCGGTCAGCCGGGTGGACAGCCGCACGTCCTTGACGTGGTCGGCCAGGGTCTCCTTGAGCCAGGCCAGCAGGTCGGCGAAGTCTTTTTGCTGCTCCTCGCGCTCGGCCTCGCTCTTCTCCTCGTCCGAGTCCAGGTCCACCTCGCCCTTGGCCACCGACTGCAGCGGCTTGCCGTCGAACTCGTCGACCACGCCCACCCACACTTCGTCGACCGGATCGGTGAGCAACAAGACCTCGTAGCCCTTGGCCTTGAACGCCTCGAGGTGCGGGGACTTGGTGAGCTGCTGTCGCGTCTCGCCGGTGGCGTAGAAGATCTGCGTCTGGCCCTCCTTCATGCGCTCGACGTACTCGGCGAGCGTGGTGGGCTCTTCCTCGCTGTGGGTGGAGGCGAACGAGGAGATTCCCAGCAGCGTGTCCCGGTTGTCGGCGTCGGAGAGCAGGCCCTCCTTGATGGCCCGGCCGAACTGGGTCCACAGGGTGCGGTAATCGTCGGGCCGCTCGGCCTGCAGGTCCTTGATGGTGGACAGGACCTTCTTGCTCAGCCGGCGACGGATCGCGTTGACCTGCCGGTCCTGCTGGAGGATTTCGCGGGAGACGTTGAGCGACATGTCCGCTGCGTCGACGACGCCCTTGACGAAGCGCAGGTAGTGGGGCAGCAGCTGGTCGCAGTCGCCCATGATGAACACGCGCTTGACGTAGAGCTGGATGCCGACGTGGGCATCGCGGTCGAACAGGTCGAACGGGGCGTGGGAGGGGATGAACAGCAGCGCCTGGTACTCGAAGGTGCCCTCGGCCTTCATCGCGATGATTTCGAGCGGGTCGTCCCACGCGTGCGCGATGTGCTTGTAGAACTCCTTGTACTCCTCGTCGGAGACCTCGTCCTTGGGCCTGGCCCACAGCGCCTTCATCGAGTTGAGGGTCTCGACCTCGGTGGTGACGACGTCTTCGCCGCCCTCCTCCTCGGCCGGGGTGCGCCGCTGGACCTCCATCCGGATGGGCCAGGCGATGAAGTCGGAGTACTTCTTGATCAGGCTCCTGATCCGCCAGTCCGCGGTGTAGTCGTGCAGCTCGTTCTCTTCGTCCTCGGGCTTGAGGTGCAGGGTGACCGTCGTGCCGTGGGGGGCGTCCTCCACGGATGCGATGGTGTAGGTCCCCTCGCCGCTGGACTCCCACCGGGTGGCCTCGCTCTCGCCGGCCTTGCGCGTCAGCAGCTCGACCTTGTCGGCGACCATGAAGCTGGAATAGAACCCGATGCCGAACTGCCCGATCAGCTCCTCCGACGCGTTGGCGTCCTTGGCGTTCTTGGCCTCGCGCAGCTGCTGGCGCAACTCGGCGGTGCCCGACTTGGCCAGCGTGCCGATCAACCCGACGACCTCCTCGCGGGTCATCCCGATGCCGTTGTCGCGGACCGTCAGGGTGCGGGCTTCCCGGTCCACCTCGATCTCGATGTGCAGATCGGAGGTGTCGACGTCGAGATCTTTGTTGCGGAACGCTTCCAGCCGCAGCTTGTCCAGGGCATCGGAAGCATTCGAGATCAATTCCCGCAGGAACGAATCCTTGTTCGAGTAAACCGAGTGGATCATCAGATCCAGCAGCTGCCGGGCCTCCGCCTGAAATTCCAACTGCTCGACGCGCGCGTTCATGACCCTCCGTTCGACGACATGACGCCTCAAATTTAGCGAGACGCGACGCTCCCGTGCCCGGGGGTTCGCTCAGCGCTGACAGGACTAGTGTCGAGTTCGCCCCACGCGAACGCGCGGGGCGCTATCAAAGGAGATCCGGTGTCTGTTGCCCAACGCGAACGCGCCGCCCTGGTCGACACCATGCGCGGCGTGGGGCCGGAGGCGCCCACCCTGTGCGAAGGCTGGCTGACCCGGGACCTGGCCGCCCACCTGGTCATCCGCGAGTACCGCCCGGACGCCGCGCCGGGCATCCTGATCCCGTTCCTGTCCGCCCACACCGCCAGGGTGCAGGGCGAGGTCGCGGAGCGGACCGGCTGGGAGGAGCTGCTGGACAAGGTGGCCTCCGGCCCGCCGGTCTACTCCCCGTTCAAGCTGCTCGACCCGGTGGCCAACGTCGCCGAGATGTTCATCCACCACGAGGACGTGCGCCGCGCCCAGCCGGGCTGGGAGCCGCGGGTGCTCGAACAAAAGCTGGTGGCCATGCTGCGCCGCACGCTGCCGCTGATGGCCCGGCTGACGCTGGCGAAGGTCCCCGGCCGGGTGGCGCTGCGCACCCCGGAGGGCAAGACGGTGCTGACCACCGGCAGCGGCCCGGCGGTCACGGTGACCGGGCTGCCCGAGGAGCTGCTGCTGTTCGCGGTCGGGCGCAAAGCCCGCGTCGAGTTCGACGGCGAGGAGTCGGCGGTGCAGGCGGTGCGCGAGGCGCCGAAAGGCCTGTAGCCGGCCGGGCGTGGCTCAGCCGAAGGCCTCGCGCAGTTCCTTCTTGATCACCTTGCCGAACTGGTTGCGCGGCAGAGCATCGACGAGCACCAGCCGCTCCGGGTGCTTGTAGCGGCTCAACCCCTGCGAATCACAGTGCCGCACCAGGGCTTCCAGCGACACCTCGGAGGACCCGGGGGCCGAGGCGGGGACCACGACGGCGCACACCCGCTCGCCGGTGCGCGGGTCGGGCACCCCGATGACGGCGACGTCGGCGACGGCGGGATGGGTGGCCAGCGCGTTCTCGATCTCGAGGGCCGAGATGTTCTCCGCGTTGCGGATGATCGCGTCCTTGAGGCGGCCCGTCACGCGCACGTTGCCGTCGGCGTCGACGAGCCCGAGATCGCCCGTGCGCAGCCAGCCGTCGCCGTCGAAGGCGTCCGCGTCCAGGCTCGCGTCCACGTAGCCCAGGAAGCATTGCGGCCCCTTGAGCCGCAGCTCCCCCTCCCGGCCGGCGGGCAGGTCGATCCCCCGGCCGTCGACCACGCGGACGCTGACGCCGGGCACCGGCGGGCCGACGGTGTGGTCGAGGACCTCCGGCGCGGCGGTCAGCGACGGGGAGGTCGCGCAGGGGAACTCGGTCATCCCCCACGCGTTGGCGACGCCGGCCACGCCGAGGACGTCGCGGACCTGGCGGCCCAGTTCGGCGGTGATGGGCGCCCCGCCGGCCAGGCAACCCCGCAGCGAACCGAACAGCGGGCGCTCGCCGTGCTTCTGCTGGGCCTGCAGGAAGGCGACGAAGAAGGGGGTGGCCGTGCCCAGGAACGTCGGGTTGTGCGCGGCGATGGCAAAGGGTGTTGCGGCCGGGTCGAACGCCTCGAACAGCACCAGCCGCATCCCGGTCAGCAGCGCGGCGGCCAGCATCGCGGCCCCGCCGATGTGGGCGACCGGGAAGGCGATCGGGTCAACGTCGTCGCTGGTGGCACCGACCATGCCGACCACGCCGGTCGAACCGGCGATCACCGAGGCGTCGCTGTGCCGGATGCCTTTGGGCGCCGCGGTGGTGCCCGACGAGTAGTAGATCCACCGGGTGTCGCCGCTGGCTGCCGGTGGCGGCGGCAGCGTCTCGGGGTCGGCCCGGGGCAGCCGCAGCGCACCGGCGGCCGGCGGCGTGTCGAGGTCGACGGTGATGACCTGGAAGCCGCGCTCGGCAGCCAACGCCCGCGCCAGCTCACCGTGGTCGAATCCGCGCCAAACATGCGGCACCACCAGCACTTCGGTGCCCGCCTGCGCGGTGATGAAGCCGACCTCGTGCTTGCGCAGGATCGGGATGATCGGGTTTTGCACCGCGCCGAGGCGGGCCAGCGCGGCCATGACCACCATCGTCTCCAGCGTGGTCGGCAGCTGCCAGGACACGACGGTGCCCGCGCCGACCCCGCGTTCGGCGAGCGCGGCGGCCGTCGCGCAGGCGGCGTCGTGCAGCTGGCGGGCGCTGAGGCTGCGGCCATGGTCGTCGGCGAGCAGCGGGCGGTTCGATCCGCGCCCTGCCGCCTCGGCGAGCAACGCCCAAAACGTCGTCATACAGCCGAGGGTGGGCGGAATCCGGAGTGGGCGATCGCGACCGACACGGCGCTGCCGATCGGGCCCTGGTGGTCGACCAGCACCGCCGAACCGGAGGCCACGCCATCATGGCTGGAATGGGTGAGCGACGCCATCCCGATGTGGGGCCCGTCGGGCAGTCGGCTCAGCGTGACGGTGTAGTCGGCGTTGATGAACTGCAGCCCGTTGGTGCCCCAGTTGACGAGGGAGGCCGTGATGTCCCCGGCCATCGCGGCGCGGGTGAAGGCACTCAGCGGTTCGCCGTCGAGCAATGGGCGCGTTTCGTTCAGCCACGTGTATTTCTGCCCCGACGGGTGCTGCCATTCCGGGTCGGGGTTCTGCACGTCGGCGCCCCATCCGTAGGTGCGCATGAAGATCGTCGAGGGTGCCCCATCGCGCTCGAGCGGGAGCGGCGGCAGCTGCACCGGTTGGGACCACACCTGGCCCTCGGGCTGCGGACCGCGCCGCAGAAACAGGGCGCTGGCCCGCGCCACCGGCGAACCGTGCTGGGTGAGAACGGCCTCGACGAGCCTCAATCGCTTGCGGTCGTGGTGGATGCGGGTGTGCACCTCGAGCGGTTCGAGCGCGGTGGGCCGGGGCAAGTCGACAGTGAGCCGTGCAGGTTGCAGTTGCGGGTCGTCGACCGCGCGTTCGACGGCCCACCCCAACAGACCGCCGACGACGTGTCCACTGATCGACGGCCCCCAGCCCCCGCGCGCCATCTTGCTGGGAACGTAACGGTTGCCGTCGCGGACGAAGTACGGTGCCGACGCCGCCGAATCAGCCTCGTTTGGCACGACGTTGGGCTCGATCACCGCATGACCCTGCGCTGCGGCGGTACATTCACGGGGCTCCTCCTTTGGACGCGGCAACAGTTGATCTTACAGTTTCGCTTCCAGTCGCGAGCCGTCGCCCCGTCGGCGCCAAAGCCTCACGCGCACAGGTTCGTTGCCAGAAAGCGGCTCGACCGTCAGGCGATCGCGGCGCCCACCAGATGACCGATCGCGTAGGTGATCGCCAACCCGAGGCCGCCGCCGATGACGTTGCGAAGCACCGCCCGGCCCTTCGGCGCTCCGCCCATTCCGGCCGACACCGCCCCGGTGAGCATCAAGGCCAGCAGTACGGCCACGACGGTGACCGGGATTCGCCACGCCGTCGGCGGGGCCAGGATCGCGAGCAACGGCAGCAGGGCGCCGATCGAAAACGACAACGCCGAAGACAGCGCCGCCTGCCAGGGGCTGGTCAGCTCGTCGGGGTCCAACCCGAGTTCCACCTCGGCGTGGGCGACGAGCGGATTGTGGTCGGTGAGTTCCTCGGCGACCGTGCGCGCGGTCGCCGGGGTCAGACCCTTGGCCTCGTACAGCGCGGCGAGCTCGTCCAATTCGGCGGCCGGATCGTCGCGCAGCTCTTGGCGTTCCTTGGTCAGCAACGCCCGCTCGGTGTCGCGCTGGGTGCTGACGGACACGTACTCCCCCAGCGCCATGGACACTGCCCCGGCGACCAGCCCGGCGATGCCGGCCGTCAGAATCGGGCCGCTTTCGACCGTCGCCGCCGCGACGCCGACCACGATGCCGGCGGTGGAGACGATCCCGTCGTTGGCGCCCAGGACGCTGGCGCGCAGCCAGTTCAGCTTCGACGACACCGAACCCTCGTGGGGTTCTGCGGGGTGCGATGCATTGACCACGGCGGCAACAATATACGGCAGAATCACGGCTTACCAGCCAAGACAGCCTTGCCAAACGTGGCCCATTCGCCCGGCGGGCGCGGCGGCGGCAGCCGTCCGCCGTTCCGTTTCGGGACCGCTTCGCACCTGTCTGGACATCCCATAAGCCCGCCATAGCTAATCCATAGACAACCTATTTAGCGTCCTGGGTATCGGGGAGTTCTCGAAGGAGTTCGCTAGTAGAGGGGTGGGAACCACGAGGCTGACGGAGTTGATTGCAGGGTGCCGGGCTGCGGGGCCACCCGCGGCCTGCACGCCCACCGCACGCGGCACTGGGAAGACGGCGGCCCCACCGAGCTGGCCAACCTGGTACTGCTCTGCCCCTACCACCACCGGCTGCACCACCAAGGCGCCATCACCATCACCGGACCCGCCGGCGACCTCAAAGTCGCCGACAGCGACGGCCGCCAGCTCAGCCCAGGATCACTGGCGCGCCCACCCACCCTGGCCCCGCCCGCTGTTAGGCCGTATCCCGGGCCCACCGGCGAACGCGCCCAATGGTGGTGGTACGACCCCTTCCAACCCCAACCACCACCCAGCACCAACTAGAGTCGGTCACCGACGCCGAAACGGGTTAGGGCACTGGGGATTTTGCTATCGCAACCCCAGCTAACGGGTCCTCAAGGCTCATGCATCCAGGCCCGCATCAACGCCGACCCGCCGATTAATCGCCCGGCCATGAAAAGTGCGGCGCCACTTTACAGCCGGCCCAAGGATCAGCGAATGCTACCGGCCCTGCACGAGATCCTCGCCGGCCGACGCGGTCGTGTCGACCGTTAGCTCTTGGTGCCGGCTGTCACCAGGTCGGAGATGAGCCGCGTCCACAGCGGCCGCGGAATGCGGTGCTGATCGGCGATGGTGAACCCGGCGTTCTCGAACATCGTCCGCATCTCGGCCGGCGACGCGTTGTGCTGAGGTTTCCATTTGTTGGCCGCCGGCGTCTGCAGCAGCGATTGCCGCGCGCTCAGCGCCGCGACCACCACCAGCCCGCCGGACACGAGCACGCGATGGAACTCGCGCAACGCCGCGGGCTGGTCGAAGAAGTGGAACGCCGATGTCGTCACCACGGCGTCGAGCGCCCCGTCGTCGAACGGCAGCTGCTCGGCCGGGGCGCGCATCCAGCGCACCCGGTCGGACCTGGCCCGGGCCTGCGACAGCATGCCGTCGGACATGTCGACGCCATAGATCTCGTCGGGGTGCAGTTCGCGCTCGATGCGGTCGCTGAGAATTCCCGTGCCGCAGGCGATATCGGCGATCTTGCGGGCCCCGTGGGCACGCAACTGCGCGATCACCTGGTCGTGCGGGGGTCGGTAGACCCACTGCTGCAGGAACGGCAGGTCGTAGGCCGGAGCCAGAAAGCTCCACATCCGCGTGACCGCGTCGTTGAGCCCCCGGCGTTGCGCAGACGTCATTTGCTCAGTATGGAGGTGTAGTAGGTGGTGTCGGCCACCGACACCGAGTCGTTGCTCTGCGGGATGGCCGCAAGGCCGTTGTCGGCCAGCAATTGACTCATCGGGGCACCGACCGTCCGCCAGCCCAAGTTGTCCAGGTAGGTAGGGACCTCGGCGCGCTCGCCCTCGTAGCCGAGGTCGGCGAACTCGAAGTCGAAACCATGATCACGCCACTTTGCGGTGACCCTGCGCATCATCTCCCGTGCCCGCTCGTGGTCCACCTCCGACATGTCCGGCACAGCCTCGCACGCCAGTCGGCTGCCGTCGGCGCTGAGTTCGGTGATGTTGTCCAGCAAGCGGTCTTGAGCCTCCGGTGGCAGGTAGCCGAAGAGCCCCTCGGCAATCCACGCGGTGGGCCGGCTAGGGTCCAGGCCGGCGTCCCGCAGGGCGGCGGGCCAGTCCTGCCGCAAGTCGACTGCGACGGTGCGTAACTCGGCCGTCGGGGCGACGCCCAGGCCAGCCAAGGTGGCCGCCTTGAACTCGATCACCTGTGGCTGGTCGACTTCGAAGACCGTCATGCCGTCCGGCCACGCCAGGCGGTAGGCGCGCGCGTCCAGTCCGGACGCCAAAATCACGGCCTGGCGGATGCCGGCGCGCGTCGCGTCCCGAAAGAACGAGTCGAAGAAGAGCGTCCGGGCGGCCATCGCATCGGGCATGTGCGCGAGCTTCCAGGTGGACTCCTCGTCGTCGATGTCGGCCGCGGCGAGCTCGCCGCCGGCCCAGCGCGTGAAGAAGTCGACGCCGACTGCGCGAACCAACGGCTCGGCGAACCGGTCCTCGATCACGGGATGGTCGGCCTTGGTCGCGAGCGCCCGGGCGGCCGCCACCATCGTGGCCGTCGCGCCCACGCTGGTGGCCAAATCCCAGGTGTCGTTGTCTGTGCGTGGCATGGGACTATCCCCCAAAGGTCGGATCGAAGCTTTACTTAGCCAGTATAACGACTGCCGCGGTCCGCCGCCTCCACTGCGGTCATCGCCGCAGGTCGAGCATGTGCAGCGGAGGCAGGGCGCCACGCCCGATGGGCGTGTTGCGCAGTGTCGAGCGCCTGATATGGGGCGTTGATTGTCAAGGGGCAGGGTGAAGTGGCGGCCGCAACCGTCGTCGCGGCCGCCACTTCGTTGACCAGATGAGCAGTGCAGTGATGTCGAGCGTGTCGTGTCGACGCGTTGTCAGTCTGATATGCGCGGGTTGGTTACCGCAGGACGGGACTTTCGAGTCGGAGTTGGCCGCTATCTAGCATCGAGCGTCATGCCGTTGCAGGGCAACGGTATTGCTCATAGGCGCGTCGCGGGTCACTCCAAGACGCTTGCCGGCACCACCGTGGTTCTCACCTGGACGTTGATGCGGCGGTCACTCCTGGAGCACCGCCAGTGACCAGCACCAGCCGGCCAGTTCCCTGGCCACCGCCATGTTGGCCACCACGGAACGCTTCTTACGTTCATCGAAATCGGTCCATCGCCGATGCAGACGTCGGTTGGCGGCTTGACCGCGTGCCCGAGCCGCTGGCGAAGCCAGCTCCCAACGGCGCCGCAACACTGTCCCCGGTCGGTACGGGCTGCGGTGATGCCATGCGGCCTCGACCAGCAGTCGCCGCGCGTGCCCGTTTCCGGTCTTGGTCACCGCGCCCTGGACCCGGCTCCTGCCGGAGGAGTATTCCGAGGGCACCAGTCCCAGGTAGGCGCCGATGGTGCGGCCGGTCAACCGGTGCCAGTCCCCGATCTCGGTGGCCAGCCCGAACGCGGTCAGGGTGGCGATTCCACGGATGCACCCCAGTCGTCGCACCACCGGGGTGAACTCACTGTCGGCGGCCATTGCCTCGATCGCCGCCTCCAGGCGCTCCCGTCGATCCAGGCAGGCGGTCATGGCGTCGAAAGCGGCGTCGTAGGTCAACTGCAGTGCGGGGTTGTTGAAGCGCTGCCGTCGCAGCCATACCTCGTGACGGCCGGTCCAGGCCTTCCCGTCGTAATAGACGATTCCCTGCCGCAGAAGGAGTTTCGATATCCGGTGCCGTGCGGTCATCAGATCCCCGCGGCAGTCCTCTCGAGCCCGCACCAGATCTCGGGCCGCTTCCTGATCTGCAGTAGGGATCGCGACCGCGGTGATCTGGCCCAGATGCAACACCCGCGCCAGATGGGCCGCGTCGCGGGTATCGGTTTTCACCCGATCCCCGGTAGGCCTGATCAATTTCGAGGGCGCGGCGACCTGGCACGAGATCCCGGCCGCTTCCAACGCCCGCGCCAGACTGAACCCGGTCGGGCCGGCTTCGTAGGTCACCGCCACCGGACCCGGCAAGCCGTCAAGCCAGTCCAAGACCTCGCGGCGAGCGGGAGTCAACCGCCGCTCGGTGACCTCGCCGGTTTCCCGGTCCAATCCGCATGCAACGACCGAACGTGCGTGCACATCCAAACCAACACTCGTACGCTGACGTATCACTGGGGCCTCCTACATCTGTGGCTCTACCGGCCAGGACCCATTTCCTGTCGGCAACCCACGTTCACATGCAGCGAGGCCCCAGCCTCTCCATACCGTCTAGCGGCGGCCGGGTCCGCCCGGTCCGCCCGGTCCGCCCGGACCGCCCGGTCCGCCGGGCCCGCCGGGCCCGTTCGCGGTGGGAAGCCAGAACACGCACTGGTTCAAGTTGGGGCTCCATACCCAGCCGGGCGCGCAATCCTGGGGGTCGGCCCGGCCGACCGCCGGTGCGCCGATCCCGACCACCGGCAAACCGGCGAGCGCGAGGGCGAGGGCGAGGGCGCCGATCGCGCATGCCCGCAGCCGGCGCCCGGAGGCCGGCCGCCCCCGTTTGGCGTCCGGCGAAACTCGACGGTGACGGCCCCCCGTCGCGATGGCCTCGCTCATGCTTGACTCCTCCCACGGCGCCCGCGGCAACCCGCGCACCTGATTTTGCTACGTCCGGCCCGTTCGCATCACCATTTTCCGTGCATCGAGGGGGTGATCGGCCGACGCGGACAAGCTCGACGCCGCCGCCGTCAAAACGCAACGGGGAGAAACGATGCGGTTCACCCGTCCGTGGGTGCGACAAAACTGCGCAATGGTGTGGTGACGGTTGACCGTAGGGGTAGTGACTTTCGGCCCCAGCAATGAAGCCAAGGTCGGGGCCAGAGTGGATACCGTGCCGAGGGCGGTTCGATCCAGGTGGGACGCCCGGCTTGACAACCGGAAGAAGGAGCCAGTCATGTTCTCATCAAGTCTGACTCCCCGCCGGGCGGTGGTCGGCGCGATCGGCGCCGGCGCGGTTGCCTGCACGCTCTTGGGCGCCGCCGCGGGGACCGCCACGGCCGATGCGCCGGCGCGCCCACCCAACTGCACGGCCGCGGACATAGCCGGTGTCGCGACCGGCGTTGGGGCCGCGCTCTCGACCTACTTGTTCACTCACCCGGACCTGAACAACTTCTACACCGGGCTCCAGGACACGCCCAAAGACAAGATCCGCGAGAACGTCCAGAACTACTTCAACGACAACCCGGAGGAGCAGGCCGATCTCGAGGCCATCCGGCAGCCGCTGGTCGACATTCGGCAGCGTTGCCAGTGGACACCGTTACTCGAGCAGAGCGGCGCGACGCCCTGAGGCCGACATGTCCTGGCCCGCAAGGGAAATGCGGCGGCCCATTTTGGTGTGCCGGCCGAGACAACGGCCGGCCGTGACGGAAAGGAGAGCCTGGTGAAGGTGCGGTCGTGGGCTGCGGGAGGCCTCGCTCTGTTGTTCCTCGAGGCCATGCTCGAGATGTCCGCCGTGATGCAGCCCTCCGGCCTGGCCAACGCTGACGTCTGCGCAAGCGTCGGCAGGCGTATTTCGGTGAGTGGGTGCACCAACGTTGCCGACACCGTCAACACCTATGTCCCGCCGCCCGCCGACTATGCGCCACTGCCCCAGGACTTTCCGCCTCCGCCGCCACCACCGCCGCCGGTGAGCGTCTGCGTCGGGGCCGGCCGGCGGATTCATGTGAGCGGGTGTAACTAAACCCCCATCGCGCGAACATCGCGCCGCGTTACTGCGGGTGGGTCGCGAGGTAGTCGCCGACCGGGACCGGTGACGTCGCGGCATACCCGATGGGCAGCAGGACGTCGCCGGCGGTCGTGGAGCAGTAGACGTCCCAGCGGTAGTAACCGGTGAACGCGGCGGGATCGGCGCCGAGCACCGCGGCGTATTGATTGACCGCCTGGACGTATTGGTGCGCGTGGTTGTACCGGTAAATGGCGTGATCGCGATCGTCGGCGAAGCCGTTCGCGGCAAGGTAGCGGCCCGCCGCCAAGATGCTGTCGCGGGGTGAACCGATATCGCCGCCCTCGCCGTAGGAGGCGAACGTCGACGGCAAGAACTGCATGGGGCCCTGCGCGCCGGCGGTGCTCGCGCCGACGACGCTGCCGAAGCGCGTCTCGATCAGGTTGATCGCGGCGAGGTAGTTCCAGCCGACGCCGGACTGGGACTCCGCCTCGTGGTAGTAGCCCAGCAGCTCGTCGGCCGGTGCCGGCGGCTGGATGCGCCACGCGGGCAGCGTGTCTCTGGTGGGCGTGATCTCGGTGAGCTGACGACGGGCGTCGACGTTGCGGTCGTAGACATCGAGGAGCTCCGGCGGGATCCGCGGCCTGGTGATGGCATCCCATTCAGGGTGGTGGCCGATGGCGCGGTAGGCCGCCTGCTGGCGGTGCGCCGCTTCCGCCAGCGCCGCCTGCTCCGTCGACGGGTCGCGCAGCGCGCGCTCGTCGGCGACGAGGTCGTCGGCCAGCTGGGCGGGGTCCGACGCGAGCCGAGGCTGCGCGCCCTCGGGCATTCTGGGCGCGGCGGCCACCGTACTCGAGGCCAGCGCCGTTGCGGCCGACGTCGCTTGTCCGGTCGGGACGGCCGCCGCCGGCGCGCTCGACGGCGTCGGCCCTGCGCAGCCCACGAGTGCGAACAACATTGCGCCGCCCAGGACAACGGCCGGCCGAGCCGGAGCGACTACGCGGACAGCGCTCACTGGTATCACTTCCGTCGAGTGCCTGGATCTGTGTGGCCGGCGGCCCACGAGCGAGTCTTTCGCATCGGACCCCACGACGGCAATGCGGTCGCGCCTGTGACCAGCGCCGCGCACAATCCCGGCCGCAGATTCACTCGGTGAGCAACTCGAAGACCGGGATCGTTCGGTCGGTGCGCTGCTGGTACTCGCCGAACCCGGGGGCACGCTCGACGACGACCGGGTAGATCGAGTCGCGCTCGGCGCGCGACAGCTCGCGCGCGGTCGCCGGCCTTGGGCCCGCCGAGCCGATCTCGACGGCCACGTGGGGGTTGGCGCGCAGGTTGTAAACCCAGGCGGGGTTGTTGTCCCGCCCCGCCGCGGAGCCGACGATGTATGTCCTGCCATCGATATCGAAATACGCGACCGGGTTGACCCGCTGCGCGCCGCTTCGCGCGCCGGTCGTGGTCAACAGCAGCAGCGGGAAACCCTCGAACTGACCGCCTACCTTGCCCCCGTTGCGGCGGAACTCCTCGATGTTGTGCTCGTTGAACTCGCGTTCCGACTGCCCGGCATCGTCGCCCATGCCGCCATCGTGGCATACGGAGCGAGCCGCTGCCCCAGGACTTTGCGGCCGCATGTTTGCGGGGCGAAGCAGGGGGAAATGGTTCAGTGGGAGGTTTGATGTCAGGACGTAGCGGAAAAACCGTACTGATCACCTTCGGCCGTTCGTTTCTGGCGCTGCATATGGCTCGCCTGATAGGCGCCGCAGGCCACGATGTGCTGATCGCGGACTCGGTGCCCATCCCCATCAGCAGGTTCTCCTCGGCTGTCCGGAAGACGTTCCGCACGCCTCGGCCGAGGTTCGAACCGGTCGAGTGGACGCGCGCCATCGCGCAGATCGCGCGCGAGCAGGGCGTGGACCTGGTCGTGCCGGTCCACGAGGGCACCGAGATCATGGCGAACACGATCAAGCGATACCCCGACCTGTTCCCGGACGGCTGCAAGTTGTTCTTCTCCGATTTCGATCTCGAGGCCCGGCTGGAGAACAAGTACGAGTTCCAGGCCGCGCTGCAGGCGCGGGGCATACCCACCCTCGACTTCGCGCTGGTGCGCAGCCAAGAGGAGCTCGAGGCCCTCGAATTCGACCGGACGTTCGCACTCAAGCGCGTCTACTCGCGCGGTTCGCAGGACGTTCACAAGGTCCGCCCGGGGAAGTTTCCGCGCGGCCTGAGTTTCGAGGCGGAAAATCCGTGGCTCGCGCAGGAGTGGGCCGAGGGCACGAGCTACTGCTCGTACTCGGTATGCCATGACGGTCAGGTGAAGGCCCACGCCGTCTACCCGGTGCGCTACGCGATCGAAGGCACGTCCTGCCTGACCTTCGAATCGATCGAGCACGAGGGCATCGCCGCATGGGTGCGCGACTGCGTCAAGGCGTTCAATTTCACCGGGCAGATCGCGCTGGACTTCATCGAGGTGCCCGACCGTGGTCTGTTCACCGTCGAATGCAATCCGCGGGCAACCAGCGGAATCCTGCTGTTCGATCCGGAGGCGAGGATCGACAAGGCATTTTTCGGCATCAACGACGAGGTCATCGCGCCGAAGCCCGGCGTGAGCAAGATGCTGGGCCCGGGGATGCTGATGTACGGCTGGCGCAAATCGGCTCGGCAGGGCAAAACCTTCCGGCAGTATCTGGGCGACTACCTACGCACTGACGGGGTCATCTTCAACCCCCACGATCCCGGGCCGAGCCTGGCCCTGCCGCTCGCCATGGCGAACATCCTCGCCGAGGCCGCCCGGTATCGGGTGAACATCCCCGATGCGTTCATGCACGACCACGAGTGGGACGGCAGCAGCCCCACCGAGGTGAATGATGTTTCCTGAGTTCACCTTCCGCGATGCATGCGGCAGAACTCGATGATCCGTGCGGCGCTGTCGCCGGGTCCGGTGAAGATGCCCCCGTGACCGGCGCCGTCGATCCGTACGAATTGAGCAGCGGGAATCAGCCCGGCAGCCGCCTCGCACAAGGCCGGCGGAAAGAACAGGTCGTACTCGAACGCCAGGACCAGCGTGGGCACGTCGATCGCGCGGAGATGCTCGGGGGCCGGTTCGCCGGCCATGATCCACTCCTGCGAGGCGCTCAGCTGCCCCTTGAAGCCCTCCGGTGAGGCCCACCCGCTGTCGTGGCCGGCAGACAGTATCTGCTGCCAACCCGCCACCGTCGCCGGGTCTTGCAGCATCGGCGGGTGCAGGGTGGTCAGCAACTGCTCGAAGACCAGCACCTCGCGCGGCACCTCGCCGTAGCGCTCGATCAGGCCCAGTTCCATCTCCCCGACCATCGCGCCCACCGGCGACGGCTGCAGCCCGGCGAACAAGACCAGCGCGCGCACCAGCTCGGGCCGGCCGCGCAGCAACGTCTGCGCGGTGTAACAGCCCATCGAGTAGCCGACGACCGTGGCGCGCTGCACCCCGAAATGGTCGAGTATGGCGCCGGCGTCACCGGCCAGCTCGGCCACGGAGTACGGCGCGGCCGGCGCGGACGAAGGCGCCATTCCGCGGGCGTTGTACGCGATGACCTGGAACCCGGCGTCCACCAGGGACCGGGGAAGCCCGCAGACTTCCCACGTGATGCTTGGCATGCCGAGGCCGCCGACCAGCAAGACGGTCGGGCCCTCGCCGGATCGCTTCACCGCGAGCTCAACACCCGGTTCGGCGGTGACGAATTCGAAGCCGTCGTCGGGCGTTGTGCCGGTAGGATCGCTCATTACTTCAAACTCTAACAACGCTCGCAAGTTTGTGGCGCGCAGCGCCCGCGGCCCGGCTCTGTCGCTAATGTCCTGTCCCGCAATGGTTTGACGCGACGACCGCAAAGGGCTCGCTCAGGGCGATGAGTGGGCGAACTGATCCTTGATCGTGGGAATCATCTCCGGCGCGTAGACAAAGATCGCCGCCTCGACCTCGAACTCGGCCTGCTCCGCGTTTGCCGGCGTCGTGTCGGCCACCATTTGCACCAAGGACTTTCCGGTGCCCAACGGGTCGGGCGAATTACGCACCTGATCGGCGAACCACCGTCCCTGAGCGACCATATGGCAGTCGTTGTAATCGATCCCGTGAATCATCTTGTCCCGGGCGAGCAAATTGATGTATTGCTCATCCTGGGGCGTCAGCGTGCAACCCGCCGCCGCTTCCGGCGCTGACAGCACCGCATGACCCGGCATCCCGAACAGGAGAACAACGCCGGCAACGCCGGCAACCCACGCGGGCGACCCAAACCTCGGGCGGCGTGCTTGCGTGATGGTCATCCCTGTATTCCATTCGGCGGGGAAAAGCCATGTCTTGCCGAAGGATAGCCAAATTGCGGTTACCACACCCAGCGCGTGCCAAAACTGATCCCACTGCGTCTCAATCTCGCGCCACTGCGGAGGCGCGCGCTCGCCACGTTACTGCGGATGGGTCGCCCTGGCAGTGCTCGTCCGGGATCGGCCGCAACGGGGAATTGCCGATGGGCAGCGGCGGCGCCGGCCTGCGACTCCGCCTCGCGGCGATAGGGAGCATCTCGTGGGCCGACCTCTCCCCCAACGCTTTTCGGAGGCAATTCCGCCCGCCTCGAGGTTACTCGGGGGGCTCCTGAGCAAATTGACCCTTGATCGTCGGGATCATCTCCGGGGCATAGACGAAGATCGCCGACTCGACCTCCCACTCGGCCTGCTCCTCGTTCATCGGCGTGGTCTCGCTCACCTTTTGCACCAGGGATCTCGCGGTTTGCAGCGGGTCGGACGAGTTGCGCACCTGGTCGGCGAACCAGCGCCCCTCGGCGACCATGTTGCAGTCGCTGACGTCGGCCCCGTGAATCATGTTCTTCTGCGCCAGCAGGTTGATGTATTGCTCGTCCTGCGCGGTCAACGTGCAGCCCGCCGCTGCGTGCGGCGCCGACCCAGATGGAGTGGCCCAGCAGCGCGATCACCAGACCAACTTCGGCGACCCACACCGATAAGCCAAGTCTCGGCAGGCGAACAAGTTTTGTCGTCATTTACCCAAGCCAAGCCGCGAAGGTCGCGCGCGGCTAGTGCCGAAAGTCATCCCGGCACAGCCGAGAACGGCAAGCAAAGCCGGTTAGTCGGCGGGCGCGGGGCACCTGGTGCGGCGCCAATCCTCGTAGAGAAGCTTCAGGCCGAGCCATCCGAAGACGAGGGGGAAGACGAAGTACTGGTATTGGGTCCAGACCAGGGCGAGCAGGGTGTCGGCGATGCCGCCGGGCATGTTCTTGAAGCCTCCGAACACCTCGCTGAACGAGAAAATGAAGGTCGCCACGACCGGCTCCCCGGCCGCCAGGACGGGGATCAGGTAGCGCATCGAGGAGCGCTTCTTGTTCAGCCGCCAAAACGCCCAGGCGCTGGCGACGTTGACGAAGGCGTAGATCTCGAGGGTGAAGAACGTCGAGTTGTGATTGACCGTGCGCAAATCGACCGAGCCGAACGAAGCCAGGTCCCACCAGTACATGTGCAGGACGTTTCCGCGCATCCACGGGGTGTGGGCGACGATGTCGCCGATCGTGTGCAGGTCGTGGAAGACGAACGGGGAGAACAGCACCCAGGGGATCTCCCAGAGCAGGTTCGTCATCACATAGGAGACCATCCACAACACCAGACACTCGTGGAAAAGCGCCGTGCGCGGGCGCTTCCTCGCGCCGGGGAGCAGCAACGGGATGAACCACCCGTTGAGCCAGATGCTGATCCCGTACAGGGAGGCTCTGGTGCTGATCGTGAAGTCGAGCGCGCCGAGATAGAACAGCGTCGCCAAGACGCCGGTCGCTCCCCAGAAGACCGCCGTCCAGATTCCGAACGCCCGCCAGGTGCGCGGCGACACGCGGCGCTCTTCGGCGGCGACCGGTGAAACCGCATCGCCGTCAACGCCGGGGCGTTCGGTCGTGGGTAGCCCGCCGTCCCGTTCTCTGAGCCCCCCGGTCGCCCGGCCGGGACCGTTGACCTGCAGCTGCTCAGGACTCATGGTGCCTCCGCCAACCCCTTGCAGGTGTCGAAATACCGACATAGCATTCGATATTGTGACGCAGAGCGTAGCCACCTCTTCGACGCCGAGTCAAGGCTGCTCGCCGCCCACCGAGCGCGTGATCGCCGTGCTGGAACTACTGGGCCGCAACCCCGCCAAGCAGTTCACGCTGGCCGAGATCTGCCGCAGTCTGGACATCAGCCGGGCCACCGGGCATGCCATCCTGACGACCTTGGCGGCCCGCGAGTGGGCGATCAGGGATCCCGCGACGGCCTGCTACACGTGGGGGCCGGCCATCGCGGCGTTGGCCAGGCCCGCGGGCGCCCAGCTGCACCGCGCCGACCTCAATACGTTGGCCGCCGCGACGGGCACCCAAGTCATGCTGGCCCGCCGCGAGGGCGCCACCCTGGTGGTCATCGATTCCGTCGGCGAGTGCCTGCGCGGGCCCAGGATCTGGCGCGGCATGCGAACGCCGTTCGTCGCCCCCATCGGCCGTGACTACGTGGCCTGGTGGAGCGCCGATGCGCAGAAACGGTGGCTACAGGAAATCGGAGTTCCCAGCCGCGGGTTGCAGCAGCGCATGATCGCAGTGCTCAACGAGATCCGGCGACGCGGCTACGTCGTCGAACGGCTGACCCGCCAATACGTGCGCGTCTACACCGCGCTACGAGCGCTCAGCGCCGACGGCGAGGTCGACGAAATCACCACCCAGCTGGCCCGCGCCTACGCCGACCTCGCGGTCATCGACGTCCTCGACAACGAACTCGCCCACGGTAGCTCCCACAGCATCGCCACCGTATCGGCGCCGATCCGCATGCCCGACGGCACCGCGACCATGACCGCCATGGCCGCGGTCTTCAGCACGCTCGACGGTGCCGAAATTCGCACGCTGGGCCAGCAGGTGCGTCACGCGGCGGATTGCATCGAACACCGCATCGCGCGCTACGGCGAAGAGGCCCCTGCCTGACCGACCCGAAAGACTATTGTCAGTCGCCCCATCTGGTGGGCACTCTGGGCAGCACCCAGCGCCGCCCTATGCTGAGGCAGCTGAGGCAATCATGCACGCCGCTACCCGGATTTGGTGCGAAAAGGGAACTGGCATGGCGATTCCGATCATCGATCAGGAAAGCTGGTAGCCGTCGCGGGAAATCTCGAATCCACCGCCCGAGCTGGAATCCCAGCAGTTCATGCCGGAGGTCTTGCTCTCGCACCCCAACGATCCCCTGGTGATCTTGTCGCCATACGCCAGCGGCGGACCTCCGCCAAGCGCGGTGTCACCGGCGCAGACAAACCGTGCTTGCTGCCCGGCGGTGAGCACGATGCCCTGCCCATAATTCATCATCCACTCGCAGTCGGCAGGTTTGGGCGGTGGCGACCAGCCACGGTCGCGGATATCGCAGCGAACCGATGAGGCATCCATCATGCAGCCGATGTTGCCGCTCGGCGAGGTGAAGCCAACGATGTCGGCACGGGCCGTACCTGCTGGGAACACGATCACCGCAAACATGCCCGCAACGAGGGTGCAGAGGCGAATCACATGTTGAACCATTGATGCGACGATACTTCAGGCGAGCCCGCCGGCCCACTGGTTGGCGCCAGCAACTTCTGCGAACTTCCGCGCACACCGATTACTCGCCACTGGCGCAGGCGCCCCCGCGAGCAGCCGCCTCCCGGCACGCAGGGGAGGGCGCGGGGAAAAAGCAGAAAAAGTGAAGAACCGAAAGCCGCAGCCTCTATGGCTCTTCGCAAGACCACCCGAAGGCGGGGTCCGCGCCCCCTCGACGATAGAACCGTATACCGGCGGTCACCGCAAGTTCCGCAGGCGCACGAGCGACACCAAACCCATATCACCCCGCAGCACCGCGGGCGGCAACAACCGGAAGCCGCGCACGCCCGGACGCCCCGTGGCGACCTGCACGATTTTTCGCGCGACCCGGAAGTCGAGGTCCTTGAGGGCACCCCGGTCTGTCGTCGTCTCGAGTAGAGCCGACAGACCGGGAACCGCAAACGGATTCGCGTCGTCGAGCATGACGTTCACGGTCGCTACGAGGTGCCGGGCTCGTTCGCCGGCCGGCAACGGCGTGAGCGCGGGCGCGGCCGCATCGATGCGGGCCGCCACGCGCTGGACAAAGCGGCGCAGCCGATGCGGCCCCAAGGTCACCGCGCCGGCATGGTCGACCGACATGCCCAGGCAGTCGATCCGGTTGCGCCCACGATAGGCGGGATCTTCGGTGGCGGGCCGGCCGGTTGCGCTGAGGGCGATGCGACTCTCCTTCTCGAGTTTGCGCTTGACGCCCAACTCGTCGAGCAGCGCATCGATCCGCGTGTCCGCCTCGTGCAGTGCGCCGAGATCCGCATGGGCAACCAGGAAGTCGTCGTTGTATCGGGCGTAGAAAATGCCGTCGATGTCCACGATCGCCCGGTCCATCGGGACGACCGCCAGATTGCCCAGCACTGGGACGAGAGGCGTTCCCATGGCGACGCCGTAGCGGCGGGTGAACTGCGCCCCGTCCTGATCCCGCACGACGGGGCGCGCAAGCGCGGTGATGAGGTCCCATGCCTTCGGCTCGATGTCGCCATTCGGGCTGCCGAGTGCGGCGACCTCGCGCAGGATGCGCCACAGCGCCGCATCGGGGCCCACCGGCAGGTCGTCGCCGTAGTGCTCGAAATCGGATTGCAGGACATAAAGGGGCGGGCCCTTATCCCCCACCAGCCGGCGATGAGCCCGGACGAAGCCGGCGAGCGCCCGCACCGCCGACACGTTCGTCGAACCGGGCAGGTAGGAGTAGACGCCGGGGAGGCCATAGCAGCGGGCATTGTGCGTAAGAAGTTGAAATAGCGCCGAACCGACGACGTGGTCGATGAAGGCCGGCGTATGGGCGGCGCGCAGCTTCCCATTGGTTTCGAGATGCCAAAGGTCGACCGGCTGCGGACGGTACCGGCCGTTGGCGACGCTTCGCGCGATCGCCCTGGAAAGGGTGCGCCGCCCGGTCGCAGTGCCGAAATAGGTGACACCGTCGCCCGTCTCGCCGAAAGCCATTCCGCGATCCCGCTTTTTAGCGAAGATCCGGAGGATCGTTTCTTCATACGTCGCGGGGTCCGTGAGTCGTTGCCCGATGTCAACGGGTTCAGCCATTATGGGCACTCTCCGCCGTTTCCATGGTGCCCCAGGAAAAACGCCAAGTCTGCACGGTCTGCAGCCAGCGTTTGACAGCAGCGGGTTCGGGATCGGGCGGCAGGACGAACAGCAGGCGCAGCCTTCCCTCGTGATACAGCGGCGTGAGCAAGCGGCCGGACAGTGGAACCACGATGGCACCGCTTTCCAGGCTTCGGATGGCCGTCGGCAGTGCCGTTGCGAGCAGGCCTTGCTCGAGGTCGCGCATGTCTTGCGCTCCGTGGAGCGTTTCCAGGTCGAACACGATGCCGGTTGCGAACAGCGCGCGGAAGTCGGCGCACAGGGTTTCCAGGCTGACCGACCGTGGCGACGCGCCGTCGATCGGACGTATCCATTGTTCGGCGACAAGCCGGTCGAGAGCTTCACGCCCGCTTGTCGTCGGCGCGCCGAAGGAGTTGCCGCGGCTCGCGGCGCCGCCGGAGATCTCTTGCAGGCCCAGGTGGGCCGGTCGCGGGGTGGCACCGTTCGCGGCGCGTTCGTAAAACACGAGTTTCGTCGCGGACCGGAACGCGAAATGTCCTCTGTCGCCAAAGGTTTGTTGCATCAGTTGCACCGCGGCGGATCTCTGCTTCGGCGCACTCGAATCCGGGATCGCGATGGTGCCGATCCGCACCGGCCCCGGCTCCCGCCCGAGCGCGCGCATCCAGTCTCCCAACATCAACAGGGTGGGGGGCAGGGGTGGCCGGCGGTCCCGGAGGTGCTGCAGGTCGATCAGGACGATGAGTTCGGTGATCAGCGCGGCGGTGATCTGAATGAGGTCAGAGGCGGGATTGCGGTCGATCCACACCAGCCACAACAACGCGCCCAGCAGCATGATGCTGGCCAGGTGGGTGCCGAAACGGCCTTCGGCGAACAGGCGGATCTGATAGATGCCGATCACGCTGCGCACGACAAAGAGCGGCAGGAGAGCGAGCAGGAAGGTCAGCGGTATGTCGCGCAGGACGAACAACCCCAGCGCGGCGGCAAGGGACCAAAAGAACAGTGCGACAACCGGTGCCACCCACAGGATCTTGTGGAAGAAGAACAGGCGGAATTCGCGCAGGGCCGGAATGCTGCGCAGCCGGACGAAGTCGAAGTAGAAAAGGGCTGAGCCCTCGTATGCGCCGCAGAACAACGGCAGGACCAGGTAGAAGAATTGGAACACATCGACATGCCGCCAGGCCGACACGCCGGCGGTGAGGTCGAAGGACCGGGTGCTCGTCCCGTAGACGCCGACGAGTGCAAGAACGAGCACCGCGTCCATGCGCAGAGCGAGCCCCGACAGCGCCGTCTGCAGGGCAAGCCACGGCGGGATTTTCGGAAGCAGCCGCCAGAAGGCGCGAGCGGGTGCGGCGACCCTGGGCCGCAGTCCGGCCAGCCGATACACCTCGAGCGTGTAGTGCACGGTGATCCAGATGCCGATCGCGTTCGAGACGATGATCGCAATGATGATCGCGGCGGTCGGGTAGTAGTAGAAGCCGGCGCTGAGCACCCCCAGCTGCACCACGACGGGCACGAACATCAACCAGATCGGTCGGTAGACCCGGCGCGTGGCGTAGATCCCGGAATGAATCACCCGGACGGGAAACCGATCGCGAGCTCGAGGACGACCAGAAAGGCATACAGCTGCGCGACCGGATTGTGGCCGGACGGCCGCAGCAGCACCAGTGCGGCACCGGCGCCGATTGCCAAAACCAGGGCAGCGATCACCGAGAGGACAAGCCAGCGGCCGATTTCGTGCTCGGCCGCGTCCCGATCCCCGGAACGGGCGTAGCACCTCAGCCGCTCGCGCATGACCTCGAGAAGTCCCCACCATCCGCCGCCGACGATCATGCCGCCGATCCGCAGCACCATGACGGTGAACACCGCCACGCCGCCAAGGCTGGAGAGCAGAATCAGGAATTCGATGACGTGGACGGCGAATCGCGTCGTGTCGAGCAGGAGCGCGTAGCGCAGGCGATAGCGGAAGTAGGCGAAGATCCTGCCGGTGAGAAGGCTCGTGTAGAGGGAAACCGTCCGGTTGCTCCGGCGCTCAACGCGCTCGAACCAGCGGTCGATGTCGTTCACAGGAGAGGTTCTCTATGACGTTGGGCGTCTTTCGCCCGCGATCGGTCAACATTAACGCCCGGTCGTGAAAAGCTGTATTCCGTTGTGCGTTGAGGAGAGCGTGGGTGTTCCCCGCTCGGCGTAGTTGAGAAGAGTGCACGATGCAGGTGCGGCGAGGCGACGTCACCGTTTTGTCCGTGTCGGCCGTGCTGGCGGCGGTCGTGGTCGCGGCCGTTGCTTTCAGCTTGCTCGTCACCGACCGCTCGAAGCGTTCGACTGCGGGCGAACCCGGGACCAGCAGCTCGAGTCTGCTCGTCGTGACCTGGGGACCCAGCCTGTGCCAGGCCGAGCCGTCCAACCCGGGATGCAAAACCGGTCACGTCGCCACGTTGGGGCGGAAATTGATCTTGCACGGGCTGTGGCCCCAACCGCCCAGCGAACAGTTCTGCGGCGTGCCCAAGGCGGTCGCCGACCGGGTCCGTGACCTACACGACGCCGACATGCCGTCCCTGCCCCTGCCGCAGGACGTACGAACGGATTTGGAGTCGATGATGTCTGACGCCGCGGCACTGGCGCCCCACGAGTGGTACACGCATGGCACCTGTTCCGGCGTGCCACCGGCCGTGTATTTCGGCGATGCCGTCACGCTCGCCGAACAGGCCGGCACAATCCTCGATCCGGTGTTCGAGAAGGCGCGGGGTGGCGAATTGTCGCTCGGCACGGTGCGCGAGCGGTTCGACGCCGAGTTCGGCGCGGGAGCGGGCGAGCGTCTGGCCTTCACTTGTCGTGACATCAACGGGGAGGCAATCGTCGCTCTACGAGGTGCATCTGTCGCTTCCTCCGGTGAGCCAATTCGGCGCCCCCGGGAACAGATTGTCGCTCGGAGAGTTGCTCGCCAAAGCCCCCACCTTATCCGCCCAGTGCCGGCGCGGGAGCGTGCCGTGAAAAATTCGCTTCGGCTATTCCCTGGCCGCGATAGTTCCCGCACGTCGCGCGGCCCTCCGGCGCACCACGACGACGACCAGCGCCAGCGCGGCCAGCACCGGCGCCCACGGGATGAGGAATCCGACCACCGACACGACGCCGTGGACAGCGGAAAGCAGCGAGCGCCAACCGTGTTCGAGCGCGCCGAGGAAACCACGGTGGGCCACCGTCGGCGTGGACGAGAGGTGGACATTGATCGTCGCGTAGGAAACCTGGTCGCCGAGTGTCGCCCGCTGCGCCCTCAGCGAATCCAACTCGGCCTGCCGCTGGGTCAGCGAGGACTCCGCCTCGAGCAGGTCGGCGACGCTGCCTGCCCGGCCCATCAGCTCCCGCAGCCGATTGACCGAGGTCTTCAACGCCTCGATGCGGGCGTCGAGGTCGACCCGCTGCGAGGTGACGTCCGCACGCCCGATCGACATGGACTCGACGGACCCGAGTTTTTCCGCGTCGGCCAGCACCCCGTCGAGTTTGTCCGCGGGGATGCGTAGCACGAGATCGACTGTGGGCGAGGTCGATCCGGAACGCTCCGACCGCGAGTCCACTCGCCCGCCGGCATCGGTGACCGCCGAGACGAGCCGGTCGGCCGCCGCGGGGGGCTCGGCGACGACCAGCTGCAGCGATCCTGTGGTGACGATGTCGCGTTTGGAGGTGCTGTCCTGGGGAGCCTGCGGCGGCGGTGGCGCCCCTGGCGCCGGGACCCTGTTCTCGGAAACGCCGGCCTGCGTCCCGGGGGCAAGGGCTTCAGTGCCCGGCGCAGTGGTCTTGCCGGCCACTACCCCACCGCGCGCCGGCGAGGAGGAACCGCTCCTGCTCAGCGACCAGACCCACCCGGTGCCGACGAGCAACGCGCACACCAACGCAACGGCAAGCACATTGCTCAGCTTGACATTTCGCGGCTGTGCGCTCCTCGACGGCGACCCGGCCGACGCCGGCGCTGGCATCGGGGGCGCGGGCACAGCAGCATCGTGGAACAGCGGAGCGGCCGCGAGACGCTCCTCCCACCCCGCCGGCGCCTCGACGGGTTGCAGCACGCGATGCAACTGGCCGCCGTCGGCGGCGACGCGGCTGTCGATCGCGACGTATGCCGTGAAGCGGCAGAGCACCCCGAACCGCAACGACGTATCCACGATTCGCGTCGCCAAATCCTCCGCGGGGGCCGACGCGTAGCGGTCTTCGAGGTCGCGCAAGTGGGCCCGTGCCCATCGCGCGGTCACCGCGGGGGCCTCGCGGCGCTGCCCGGCGACGGTCGTCGACCAGTCCCCGCCGTCGCGGGTCGTGCCCCGCAGGGTCAGCGAGCCGGCGGCGCTGCCCCGATACCGCCCGGTCAGCACCAGCGGCACACCCGGGAACAGGTCGGGTATCCGGGCCGGGCTCGCGCTGCCCTCGATGATCGCCAGTCCCTTGGAGCGCAGCTCCAGCGAGTGGACGAGCGGCGCGCCGATGCGACGGCGAATGGCATCCATTGCCGCGTCGAGGCGGTCCTCGCTTTCCACCAGCTCGCAGCTTCCCCCGCCGACTCGGGCGAGTCGGCCCAGCAATCCGGCGTTGACGGCCTGGTCGATGCCGACCGTGTGCACTCGCACGCGCTGCAGGTCGCCGGAGAGCTCGTGCAGCAGTTGGTCCTCGTTGCCGACCTGCCCGTCGGTGACGAGGACGACGACAGCGTCTCGGGCGTCGCCGTTGCGCGAGCCGTGCAGCAGAGCGAGGGCCTGCCGCAGCGGGGCGAGCAACTCGGTGCCGCCGCGCGCGTCGACGCGGGCGAGGTGCTCGACGGCGCGGTACCGGTTGCGGTCGCTGGCCTGCGCCAACCCGTCGGGCAGGCCGGCGGGACGGTCGACCCGGTCGTCGAAGGTCAGGACCGCGAAACGGTCACCGCCGGTAAGGGTGTCGACGATGCGCGCCGCGGCGCGGCGGGCGGTCACCATCTTCCAGCCGCCCATGCTGCCGGAGCGGTCGAGCACCAGCACCACATCCCGGGGGCCCGGCGCGACGCTCGACGCCGGCGGCAGGACGGTGAGCTGATAGGTCCCCTCGTCGCCCGCCGCGTCGGGCGCCAGGACGAGCGCGTCGGTGAGGTCTTCGGCGCCGTAGCGCAGCCGCAGCACGAAATCCCGGTTGGCCCGCTCGCCGGGTTGTATCCGTATCCGTCCGTCGCCGGTCGACACCGCGTGCAGGCTGGACCGCACCTCCGAGAGGGTCAGGCCGGCCGGGTCGACGCCGACCTCGATGGACAGCGGAACGGGGTGGGGAAAGCCGGGCAGCAGCACGGGCGGAGTGATGCGCGACGCGTCGGGAACCGCGTCGGTGTCGTGGGCGTAGCCGTCGCCGACCGCGACGTCGGCAAGCGCGGAGCCCGGAATGTAGCGCGGCGCAACCACAAGCGGGAAGCGGAACGTCGCCTCGCCGTCCTCGTAGGCCAGGGGGCTCACGAGCGTGAGCGCGACGCTGACCCGCTCGCCGGGCAGGATGTTGCCCACCCGCAGGGTGAACACGTCCGGCCGCTCCTCCTCGGCGATGGAGGCCCGCCGCCCCGCGGCGACCGCCTCGTCGTAGGCCGCGCGGGCGGCCTCCCGTTCCCGTAGCTCGGCCTCGAACGACCCGCCCGTCGGCGGTCATTCGCATGCCGGTGACCGCGCCCCGATCCGGCAGGGGGAACACGTAGGTGGCTTCCAGCGGCACGTCGAACGACGTTCACGAAGTCCTGCGTCAGCTCCACCCGACTGGTGAGCCCGGTGATCTGCGCCCGCACGTCGATGCGTTCGAGCGGCAGGTTGCCCCGTTCGGTGCTCAGCGCACCCAGCCCCGCCTCGTCGTCCGGGGCCATGCGCGTCGTCTCCGCGTCGGTCATCGACGTGATGCGCACGGTCATGATGGGCTCCGTTCATCGGGGGAGAGCAGGCCGCGCTCGGCCAGCAGTTCGAGCAGCGGCCGGGCGGCCGCCTGGATCGCGTGGATGTCGTCGTCGTCGGGCCGGGCGGGCAGCAGCAGCAGCGCCCCGCCGGGCAGGTTGACGGCGGCCAGCGTCGTGACAGTGTCATCGCCGCTTTCCACCGGTTCCGCGGGTTTCGCGGCAGCCGGCGGATCGGCCCAGAACCGGGCTCGACGGCTCGGGGGCGCGGCCGGCTCCACGGGTGATGGAGGCTCCACGGGTGACGGCGGCTCCGCCGTGACGAGTTCCTCGGGAACGGCGGCGACCCGGCGCAGCGTGTCGTCGGTGGCTCCGGCCAGTTCGGCCTGGATTTCGGCGAGCGAGCGGCCCTCGGCCTGGCGGCGCTTGACGGCGACGATCTGCAGCAGGTGCCGCGGGTTGTAGGTCGCCGTGCGTCCGTTCATGGTCGGCCGGTCGACGAGCCCGGTCGTCGTGTACCACCGCACCACCCGCCGGTCGGGCAGGTCGCGGACTCGCCCGTTGGGCGCGCCCGGGTACGCCGGATCGGCCAGGCTCGCGGCGACCCGCCGCACCAGCTCGTCCAGCGTCCAGGAAGCGGGTTCGGTCACCCGGCAATAGTGACACTGTTATTATGACACTGTCAACGTTGTGGCGGGCCGCGCGTGCGCTCGAGGGGCCGGGCGGTATCACCCAACGTGCACCCACTGCGAGATTCCGCGCGGATTTTCGCAGTGGGTGCACGTTCGGCGCAGCACCCCCGCCGTCCGGCAATCGTGGTCGCTAGAGCCGGCCACCCGGCTTTGCTGTAGTGGGGCCCCGCACAGCTTTACCCGATCTTGACCGCGCGTTGATTCCCCTCCCGCACGATTGCTGACATGACTACGCTTCATCTGGTGGAGCTGGGGGTTCTGGGACCTCTGCAGGTCCGACAGGACGGCGCGCCGGTCATGATTCCCGGCGCCAAACCTCGCGCCCTCCTCACAATGCTCGGGCTGCACGGCGGTTCGGTGGTACCGGCCGAGACGCTCGTGGAGTTGCTCTGGGGCGAGGATCCGCCGCGCACCGCCTCCAAGGCCCTGCAAACCCACATCTCCTCGCTGCGTCGCGCGCTGGGCGACGGTTTCGTGTTGACGGAGGGCGCGGGTTGGTCCCTGGCAGGTGCTGATGTTGACGCCGTGCGCTACAAATCGGCCGCCCGCCTTGGCCGCGACGCCGCCGCCGCCGGCGACACCGGCGCGGCCGTGGCCCGCTTCGAGGAGGCGCTCGCGTTGTGGCGCGGCATCCCCGAGCTGCCCGACGGCCGGCGGGGAACGTCGGAGAAGACGCGGTGGATCGAGAGCCACGCCGCGCTGGTCGAAGACCGTGCCGATGCGCTGCTGGCGACGGGCCGGGCCGCCGAGCTCGTCGGCGAGCTCGAGGCCGCGGTGGCCGACGCGCCGCTGCGCGAGCGGCGCTGGGGCCAGCTGATGCTCGCCCTCTACCGCGCCGGCAGGCAGGGCGAAGCCCTCAGCGCCTACCAGCGGGCGCGGGCGCTGCTGGCCGAGGAGTTGGGCGTCGATCCCGGGCCGGAGCTGCGCCGGCTCGAGGCGGCGGTCGTCGCCCAGGATGCGACGTTGGAAGTCGCAGTGGCGCAAAATATTTCGTCGGTGACCCGTGCGGTCACCTTCCTGCTGACCGACATCGAGGGCTCCACGGCCGCCTGGGAGGCGGACGCCGGCGCCATGGCGGTGGCGCTGGCCCGCCACGACGAGCTCGTCGAACAGGTCGTCACCTCGCGCGGCGGGCGGCTGATCAAGACGCGCGGCGAGGGCGACGCCACGTTCTCGGTGTTCGAGCGGCCCTCGGGGGCCGCCGCCGCGGCCATCGAGCTGCAGGAGGCGATCGGCGGTGAGCCGTGGGCGCTGCGCGAGCCGATGCGCGTTCGCGTGGCCCTGCACACCGGGGAGGTCGAGCTGCGCGACGGCGACTACTTCGGCCGGGCCGTCAACCGCGCCGCCCGGCTGCGCTCGCTGGCCACCGGCGGCCAGATCCTGTGCTCGGGGGCGACCGCCGAGCTGGTCATCGACACACTGCCCGACGATGTCGCGCTGGCCGACCTCGGGACGCGCCAGCTGCGCAACCTGGCCCGCCCCGAGCACGTCTTCGAACTGCGGCTGGCCGCGGTGGAAGAGCCGGCGGCCCCGGCCGAGGCGCCGCTCGAACGTCCCGGCCTGCCCGCGGTGCTGGCCGGCCCCGGACCGTTCGTCGGGCGGGGCCGCGAGCTCGAGCGACTGTTCGTCGCGTGGCAGAGCGCGCTCGCCGGTGCTACCAACGCGGTGCTGATCGCCGGCGAGCCGGGCGTCGGCAAGACCCGGCTGGCCGGCGAATGGTCCCGGCAGGCCTACGACCAGGGCGCCCTGGTGCTCTACGGCCGCTGCGACGAGGACCTCGGCGCGCCGTACCAGCCCTTCGCCGAAGCCCTGCGATCGCTGGTGCCCTGCCTCGGCAGCGGGCGGCTTGGTGGGCTGCGCGGCGTGGAAGCCCTGCTCCCCCTGGTACCCGGGCTGATCGAGGTCCTGCCCGACGTGGCCGCGCCCACCCGCGCGGACCCCGACACCGAGCGCTACGCGCTGTTCGACGCCGTCGTCGCGGTGTTGGGAGTGGCCGCCGCGGGCGCGCCCGTCGTGCTGATCCTTGATGACCTGCACTGGGCGGCCAAGCCCACGCTGCTGCTGCTGCGGCACCTGCTGCGTTTCGGCGAGCAGACCCGGGTGCAGGTCGTCGGCACGTATCGCAGCACCGACCTGGACCGCTCCCACCCGCTGGCGGCGATGCTCGCCGACCTGCATCGTGACGGCACCGCCAATCGCATCGCGCTCGGAGGGCTCGACGAGGACGACGTGACCGCCTACGTCGCCGAGGCCGGCTATGACGACGAGGAGCTGGCCCGGGCGTTGGCCTCGGTCACCGGCGGCAACCCGTTCTTCCTCATCGAGGCGCTGCGCCACGTGGACGAGAGCGGCGGCCATTGGGACCCCAGCACGCTGCCGCAAGGAGTCCGGGAGGCCGTGAGCCGCCGGCTGTCCCGGCTTCCGACGGAGACCAACAAGGCGCTGGCCGCGGCCGCGGTCGTCGGCGCCCGGTTCGCCGTCGACCTCGTCGAGCGGGTCGTCGATCAGGACCTCATCGACGCGTTCGACGAGGCGTGCAAGGCCGGCATCATCATCGAGGAGCCCGGCGGCCGCTACCGGTTCAACCACGCCCTCGTCCGGCAGTCGCTGCTCGCCGAGTTGCCCTCGGTGCGGCGGATGCGGCTGCACCAGCGCATCGCCGCAACGCTGGAGAACGAGTCGGGCGCCGACGACGACGAGTTGCTCGCCGAACTCGCCTACCACTACTTCGAATGCGCGTGGGCGGGCAACGCGGCCAAGGCCGTCGAATACTGCCGGCGGGCCGCGGACCAGGCGATGACCCGGCTGGCCTACGAGGGCGCCGCCGAGCTCTATGACCGCGCCCTGCACGCGCTGGAAGAGATCGACGAAGAGCTGCCCGACCGCGACGAGCAGGTTGCCCTGCTGCTGATCGCGCGCTGCGAGGCACTGCTGGCCGCGGGTGACGTGGCGTCCGCCGCGAGCGCGATACCCGAGTTACAAAGGGTCACAGCGGGGTCCGCACGACTAGCGGCGTGGGCGGCCTGCTTCGACGGCCAGCTGTCGATGCTGATCCATCCCGAGCGACTCGACGAGGTCGAGTCGGCGGTGGGCGCGGCCGCCCGCACCCTGGCCGAACTCGACGACGCCGCCGGAGAAGCCAAGGCCCACACCGTCCGCGCCGGGTGTCTGGCACGGCTCGGCAGGATCGGCGACTGCGAAATCGCCCTGGACGACGCTTTGACCGCGGCGCGGCGCGCGGGCGAGCACCGCCGGGTGAACGCGGTGCTGGCGAATGCGCCGCTCGCGGCGCTGTGGGGGCCCAACCCCGTTCCGCGCGCGGGCGGGCGGTGTCTGGACGTGGTGCGGCTGCTGCGCATCACGACCGACTCCCCCGCCGTCGAGGCGACCTCGACGCGGTGCCAGGCAGTGCTGGAGGCCTTCCGCGGCCGCGCCGCCCCGGCCCGACGGATGATCGAGTCTGCTCGACGCACCGTCACCGAACTCGGCCTGCGCCATGCGTTGCTGGAGGTCGAGCAGTTTGCCGGGATCGTCGAGCTGGTCGCCGACGATCCCGCCGCGGCCGAGTCCCATCTACGTCTGGCTTACAACGGCTTTCGCCGGATGCGCCTGGACGCCGACACCGCCGAGACCGCCGCGCTGCTGGGTCGGGCGTGTCTGGCGCTGGGCCGTGACGTTGAGGCCGACGAATTGTGTTCCGAGAGCGAGCGTCTGGCCGGGCACGCGCTCAAGCCTTCGATCGCCTGGCGCACGCTGCGTGCGCATCTACTCTCGCGCGGCGGGGATCACGACGGGGCACGGCGCTACGCCGAGGCCGCCGTCGGCGTGGCCGAGCGCACCGACGTGTTGGTGGATCACGCCGACGCCTGTCTGGCACTGGCCGTGGTTTTGCGTGCCGCCGGCGATGCCGCGGGCGCACACGCCGCCGCCGAACGGGCCGTTGGCCTGTACGAACGGAAAGGCGCTGCGGCGCTTGCCGAGAGGACACGGCAGGTTCTGGGCGAAAGCACAGCTTCACCCATGCCACCCGAGGCGCCGACCGTTGCACCGACGAACGCGTGCGTGCAAGCGGGCAACCGGTTGATTGATGCTGTCAATCGCGAGGCATGGGAGGAAGTAGCTCAGCTACTTGCCCCATACGTATCGACCGAGAGTCGCCGAAAGATCGTCGGCTTTTCGCCGATCGACGTCCCAGCGAGTCAGTGGCCCAAGGACATGAGGCGTTACTTGGAGAAGGGCATGGTGCGCTATCACCACACGGCTCTCGCTGTGCGTGGCGAGCGTCTTGCCCTCAGCAGGCTGGAGATTGGCACCGCAGATCGGAGTTCGGGGGCGCCGCAGGACGAGATGCTCCAGGTCGTCGGCATTGACGAGGAAGGCCGAATTGCGCTGCAGGTGAAGTTCGATGTGGACGATATCGACGCCGCGATGGCCGAACTCGAGGCCACGCACGCTCGCTTGCAGCAGGAGTCCCCGCCCGCGCGACGGCTGGAAAACACGGCGACACGCGTATTCGAGCACGTGTGGTCGCACTACGCAGCCCGCGACTGGGACGCCATGGCTGACTCCGTGGCCGACGACTATGTCGGCATCGACCACCGACGGGTCGTGAGCGCCGAAACTCAACATGGTCGAGAGGTCGTGATCCGAGACTTGAAGGCGGCCGCCGACGTCGGCTTCACGATCTCGATGGTGAGCGCCTTGGCGATCCGCGGGCAGCGTCTGGTGCTCGCGCGTGTTCGCGCCTCCGCCTCGGACCCTGCGGCGATTCAAAACGATGCCCTCAACGTTATTGAGATCGATACCGATGACCGGATCGCGAAGGTCGTCACATTCGACATCGAAGACTTTGATGCCGCCATCGCCGAACTTGAAACGCGTTACGTCGCAGGGGAAGCAGCCGATTACTCGCTCACGTGGTCGATCATCGCGGCCGCCTACACCGCCATGAACCGTCGAGAGCTCCCCGCAACCACGCCGGACTGGGTGAACATCGACCACCGGCGTGGCGCAGCTTTCGCGCCCGGTGACCTGGCCGCATACATCCGTGCCACGTTCGACGCCGCGCCGGACGTCAACCCCTACATCGAGGCTGTGCATCAGCTGAGCAACCTTGGCGCGGTCGTCACCCATGCATCACACGCGACCTCGCAAGAGGGCTTCGAAGCCGAATGGCGGTACACCGTTGCTGTGACGGTCGAAGGCGACCTGATCAACCGTTGCGAGCTGTTCGACGAGACAGACCTCGACGCCGCGCTCGCGAGGTTCGACCAGCTCAGCCGGCCGGGATCACCGCCGGAAAACGCCGCGAGTCGAGCCGATGATCGGGTCAATGCCCTCTTCGCCGAAAGACGTTGGGACGAGATCGACGCGCTGTTAGCCGACGACATTCAGATAAACGACCGGAGACGGGGGCTCCGCCGTGACCGGGGCGACCGCGCCGGGGAGATCGCCAACGCGCGCGTGATCGCCGAAATCGGCGTCAAGACCATGACGTCACAGGTTCTCGCGATTCGGGGGAATCGCCTTGCTCTCACTCGTACCGTTTTCTCGGGTCGAGACCAGCGGCCCGAGGCATTCCGCACCGAGCTACTCCGCATCGCGGAAATCGGTACCACCGAGCGGATCGTGGCGTACCTTGCGTTCGACGTCGACGACTTCGACGCCGCCATCGCCGAGCTCGATGCCCGATACCTTGCAGGCGAAGCGGCGCCATACGCGAACACGTGGCCGGTCATCGCGGGCGCCTACGCCGCGCTCAACCGACATGAGATCGCCGCGACGAAGGCAGACTTCGCGAGCATCGACCACCGCCGGGGAACAAAATTCGCGCCTGGTGACCTGATCGCATATATCCGCGCCACCTGGGATCTCGCACAAGACGCCAGTATCTACGTCGAGGCTGTACATCAGCTGAATGGCCTCGGGGCGGTCGTCACCCACGTGACGAGTGGAAGGTCGCAAGAGGGCTTCGACGCCGAGTGGCGGGAAGTCTTCCTTCTCACGGTCGAAGGCGACGTCCTCAGCCGCTGCGAGCTCTTCGACGAGGCAGACGTGGACGCCGCGATCGCGAGGTTCAACCAGCTCAGCCGGTTGGCACCGCCGCTGGAGAACGCGGCAAGCCGAAGTTACGACCGGCTGCAGGCGCACTACGCCGCCCGCGACTGGAGCGCGATAAGCGCGATGCTGTCCGAGGACCATTGCAGCGACGATCGTCGCGCCGTGGTGGGCGACGGGATTCAGCATGGCCGCGATGCTTTGATCGAAAACCTGCGCACGGTCATCGACGTCGGAGTCACACAGGCGACGTCACACACCATCGCTACTCGAGGAGAGCGACTGGCACTAGCTCTCGCGCGCTACTCGCGCAGCGATGAGGAACCCGCGGCGTTTCACGTCGATTACTTACAGCTGGTGGAGATTGGCGCCGACGAGCGGATCACGGCGCTCGTCGCATTCGACCTAGACAAGTTGGACGATGCTTACGAGGAGCTCGAGACGCGCTACCTGGCAGGCGAGGCGGCACCCTACGCGCATGTCTGGCAGATCGGCACGGAAGCCCTTGGCGAACTCAACCGCCACGAGCCTGGGCGAATGCTTGCCGCACTTGTGTATACCGATCACCGTCACGTCGGCTTCGCATCGGGGGACTACGGTCGCGCGGTCGAGGAACTGTGGGGACTCGTGCCCGATGCCCGGTATCGGACCACTGAGGTGTACGCGCTCGACACGCACGGCAGCGTTTTCAAGATCGTCATCGAAGGCACCGATCTCCACGGGAACGAATTACATTGGCCGCGTCTTTCTTTCCTCTCCGTCGGTCCGGAGGGAGCGCGGGTGGAAGTCTACGACGAGGATGACGTCGACGCCGCCCTTGCCCGCTTCGAGGAGCTGCGCCCGGAAGCGCGGCCGCTCGAAAACGCGGCAAGCCGAGCGGCCGAGCGCTACTTGGCGCGCTACGCAGCCCGTGACTGGGATGCACTGGCGAAGATCCTGGCCGCCGACATCGTTACCGACGATCGCCGTCGGGTGGTGAACGCGGGGATCCGGCATGGTCGGGATGCCGAGATCGCAGGCCTGCGGGCGTATGCCGACGCCGGGATTACTCACATGACGTTCGGCGTCCTCGCAGCCCGTGGGCAGCGAATCATCCTTGTGCGCGCCTCGGGCGCCGGTGGCGACTCCGGGGACTTCCGCAACGAGTTGCTGGCCGTCGTCGAAATCAACTCCCAGAACCAGATCGCGGCGCTCGTTGTGTTCGACCTCGACGACTTCGAGTCTGGCTTAGCCGAACTCGACGCGCGCTACCTCGCCAGCGAAGCGGCAGCGCATGCGAACGCCTGGTCGGTGATAACAAACGCTATTGTTGCCCACAATCGGCGCGAAGTCGCAGCGACGACAACGAATGCCGTGAGTGCCGACCACCGTCGCGTGGCATCGTTTGCGCCCGGTCAGGGGATTGAGTACTTGCGCGCCGGGTGGGACCTCGACCAAACCCTCAACGTCTACATCGAGACAGTGCATCGGCTCAACGACCTCGGCGCGGTTTTCACCTGGGCGGCATATGGAGCCTCGCACGAGGGCTTCGAAGCCGAGTGGCGGGGAGTCAACCTGATGACGGTCGACGGCGAAATGGTCGACCGCAGCGAGATATTCGACGAGGGAGATCTCGACGCCGCGCTCGCGAAGTTCGATCAGCTCGGCCAGCGGGCGCCGCGCCTCGAAAACACTGCAAGCCAGGCGTACGAGCGCATTTTCGCGTGGTTCGCGGCCCGCGACTGGGACGCGATAGCCGACATTGTGGCGGATGAATTTTCGAGCGAAGATCGCCGGCGGGTGGTGAACGCCGGGGTCCGCCGGGGCCGAGATGCCGGGATCGAAGACGTGCGGGCGATCGCCGACGTCGGCTTCGCTTTGACGATGGTGCGTGTCCTGACGACCCGCGGCGGGCGCCTCGCCCTCTTGCGTGTTCGCGCCGCGGGCCCCGATCCTGGTGCGATCAAAAACGATGCCCTCAACCTCGTCGAGGTCGACACCGACGAACGGGTTGTGGCGTCCGTCGTGTTCGATCTCGACAACTTCGAGGCCGCCGTCGCGGAACTCGACGCGCGGTACCTTGCCGGCGAAGCGGCGGCCCACTCACGCGTGTGGTCGATCGTTGCGGGTAGTTATGCCGCCCTCAATCGCCGCCGTTTGCCGCTGACTACGCCGGAGTGCCTGTATGTGGATCACCGACGCGAGACGGCTTTCGGACCCGGCGACCTGACCGCATATATCGGTGCCGGGTTGGAGAGCGGCCAAGACATCAATGTCTACGTCGAGCTAGTGCATCGGTTGAACGGCCTCGGAGCGGTCATCACCTATGCGGCACATGAGACGTCACACGAGGGCTTTGCCGCCGAGTGGCGCGGAATCGCGGTGTTCACCGTCGATGGCGACCTGGTCGACCGCTGCGAAGTCTTCGACGAGGCCGACACCGACGCCGCGATCGAGCGGCTCGAACAGCTCAGCCGTCCGGCACGGCTGGAGAACGCTGCGAGCCAAGTGTGTGAGCGCTATTTGGCGCACTATGCGGCCCGCGATTGGGACGCCATGGCGGAAGTCTTGGCCCACGACTTTTCCAGTGACGATCGCCGAAGGGTGGTGAGCGCCGGAGTCCGACACGGTCGAGACGCGCAGGTCGCGAACATGAAGGCTTTCGCCGCCCTCGCGATCGCGCGAGTGACGGCCACCAGCATCGCAACACGAGGCGAACGACTGGTCCTCCAGCGCGTCAGCTTCTCCGACCGCGACCGAACGACTGACGCATTTCTCACCGAGAGGCTCGGCGTGGGCGAAATCAACGCCGAGGGGCGCATTGCCGCGTTCGTCTCGTTCGACCTCGACGACATCGGCGCCGCCATCACCGAGCTCGACGCCCGCTACCTCGCCGGCGAAGCGGCCGCCCAAGCGCGCACGTGGTCGCTCATCGCAGGTGCTTATGCCGCGTTCAACCGGCGCGAGTTCCTCGCGACGACGCCAGACTGGGTGGACATTGACCACCGTCGGGGAGCAGCTTTCGCCCCCGGCGACATGATCGCGTACATCCAAGCGGCATGGGAAGACTCGCCTGACACCAAGATCTACATCGCAGCGGTGCATCGGCTCAGCAACATCGGAGCGGTTGTCACCCATGTGGCGCATGGGATGTCACAAGAGGGCTTCGACGCCGAGTGGCGGGATGTCCACGTGCTGACTGTGCAAGGCGACCGGATCAACCGCTGCGAACTATTCGACGAGTCAGACCTCGACGCCGCGCTCGCCCGGTTGGAGGAGCTGCAACCGCAGGCGCCCCGGCTGGAAAACGCGGCAAGCCAAGTGACCGAACGATTCGTGGCGCACTACTTGGTCCGCGAATGGGCCGCGATGGCGGAGATACTTGCCAACGACTTTTCCAGTGACGATCGCCGTCGGATGGTCGGTGCCGGAGTACGTCATGGTCGCGACGCGCAGATCGCGGACATGCGCGCGATCGCCGACCTGTCGCTCAGGAACATGACTTCGATCAACATCGCGACCCGCGGGGAGCGTCTCGTTCTCGTGCGTTCTGGGATGTCGTTCGGCGATCAACTGTCCGAGGGATTTCGCACAGAGGTGCTCGGCCTTGTCGAGCTCGACACCGCAGGGCGAATGGTCGCCCTCGTCTCGTTCGACCTCGACGACATCGACGCCGCCTTCGAGGAACTCGATGCCCGCTACCTCGCCGGCGAAGCGGCCACCCACGCGAGCACCTGGTCGGTTGTCGCGGGGATCCACGCCGCCTTCAACCGCGGCGAACTTCCCACAGCGGACTGGCTCATGATCGACCACCGGAGAGGTACGCCGTTCACGTTCAACGACCCGATCCCGTCCATCCGCGCCAAATGGGACATCACGCCAGGCCTTCGAATTCACGCTGAGTCCGTGCATCGACTCAGCGACGTGGGAGCGGTGGTCACTCATACGCAGTCCGGAACCTCGCGTGAGGGCTTCGACGCCGAGTGGCGAATGATCCAACTGCTGACCGTCGAAGGCGGGCGCATCAACCGCTGCGAGCTATTCGACGAAGCAGACCTCGACGTCGCACTCGCCCGGTATGACGAACTCAGCCGGGAGGCGCGACTGGTAGGAAGCACGGCAAGCCGAGTGTGCGAGCGTTTTTCGGCACACCTCGCGGCGGGCGACTGGGGTGCCATAGCGGCGTCTTTCGCCGACAACTTCTCCTTGGACGATCGCCGGCGGGTGGTGGGCGCGGGGGTCCGACATGGCCGCGACGAAGAGATGACGGACTTGCGGGCACTCGCCGATCTGGGGTGGATGGGCATGACATCGACGGTGCTGGCGACCCGGGGGGAACGCGTGTTCCTCGTGCGCGCGCGGATGTCCTTTTCGGACCGGGAGCAAGGGTCTGAGGCTTATCTCACAGAGCTGTTCGGCCTCGTCGAGATAGCTGCCGACGAGCGGATCGTCGGTCTCGTTGGATTCGACCTCGACGACATCGACGCCGCCTTCGAAGAACTCGATACCCGCTACCTTGCCGGCGAAGCCGCCGCTCACGCGCACACGTGGTCGGTGATCACGAACGCATACGCCGCGGTCAACCGTCGCGAATCGCCGCCGACTACCCCGGACTGGGTCAGCGTCGACCACCGGCGAGGGATTGCGTTCCCCCCGGGTGGGCTGGGGGCATACCTCAATGCCACATGGGACCTTTTCACGCCGGGTGCGTACATCGAAACTGTGCATCTGTTGAGCAGACTCGGAGCGGTGGTCACCCGGGTGGTGAAAGGAAGATCGCCGGGCGGCTTCGACGCCGAGTGGCGCGAGATCGGCTTGTCGACGGTGGAAGGTGGCTTGATCAACCGCTCCGAGATATTCGACGAGACGGACCTCGACGCCGCACTCGCGAGGTTCGACGAACTGCACCCGCGCGCGCAGCGGCTGGAAAATGCGGCAAGCCATGCGGTCGAGCGCTACTTTGCGCACTTCGCAGCCCGCGATTGGAACGCGATGGCCGAAATGGTGGCCGACAACTTTGCCAATGACGACCGCCGTCGAGTGGTGGGTGCAGGGATCTACTACGGCGCGGACACCCAAATGGCGGACATGCGGGCGATTGCCGAGTTGTGGAGTTCAAATGTGCCACCGACGATGGTGGCGACCCGCGGGGACCGCCTAGTGCTCACGCGTCTCCGGTTCGAGCACCGCGACCAAGGTTGTGAGGCATTTGCGACTGAATCGCTGTCCATTTTGGAGACCAACGCGGACGAGCAGGGTGTCGCGTTTATCTCGTTCGACGTCGACGACGTCGACGCCGCGTTCGAAGAACTCGACGCCCGTTACCTCGCCGGCGAGGCGGCGGCCCACGGGCACGCGTGGACCGTCATAACGCAGGCGTTTGCCGTACTCAATCAAGGTGAAATCCCGACGACGACACCCGCCTTGGTGGACATCGACCATCGACCGCTGGCCCCGCTCGGGCCTGGTGACCTGAAGGCCTACCTGCGCACCGCGCTGGACGACTCGGTGGACACCACCCTCCACATCGAGGCGGTTCACAGGCTGACCGACCTCGGCGCGGTAGTCACCCATGCGGCGAAAGCGACATCGCGAGAGGGCTTCGACGCAGAGTGGCGCTTGGTCGACGTCTTCACGGTCGAGGGCGACCTGATCAGCCGGTGTGAAATTTTCGACGAGGCAGACCTCGACGCCGCGCTGGCGAAGTTCGACGAACTCGATCGCCCTGGCGCTACTTCTTGAGTAGGCAGCGGCCAAACAACCGTCGAGCAGCTGCCTGCGCCACGTCGTCCGCCCCGGTTGGCTCAGCGGATGCCGCAAACGAAATTGTGGATGCTCCAACCCGTTTCGGCATCGACGCGATGCCGCCGACCAGCCTAGTTAGTGGTGGGCGGTGGCTGGGGTTCGAAGGGGTCGTACCACCACCAGTCGGCGCGTTCGCCGGTGGGTCCGGGGTAGGGCGGGACGACGGGTGGGGGACGTTGGGGCGTACGCGCCAGTGATCCTGGATGCAGCGCTCGGCCTTCGCTGTCGGTGACTTTGAGTTGGTCGGCGGGTCCGGTGATGGTGATCTCACCTCGGTGGTGTAGGCGGTGGTGGTAGGGGCAGACCAGGACCAGGTTGGCTAGCTCGGTGGGCCCGCCGTCTTCCCAGTGCCGAATGTGGTGGGCGTGCAGGCCGCGGGTGGCCCCGCAGCCGGGGACCGCGCAGGCGGGGTGGCGGTGTTCGAGGGCGCGGCGCAGCCGGCGGCTGATCTGGCGCGTCGTGCGCCCCGCCCCGATCACCTCGCCGTCGCGGTGGAACCAGGCCTCCCAGGTGGCATCACAGCTCACATACTGGCGCTCGGCGTCGCTGAGCAGCGGACCCCGATGCACCGCGCCGGTGCGCCGGGCTAAATCGACGTGCACGACGACGGTGGTGTGCTGGCCGTGCGGACGGGCGGCCGCCTCGACATCCCAGCCGGCCTCGACCAGCCGCAGGAACGCCTCCAGCGTGCCCGGCAACGGCGGGGCGGTCTCCGATTCGCCCTCGCACTTGGCGCGGCCGTGTTTCCACTCGGTGACCAGCGCATCGCGATGGGCGGCCAGCGCGGCCTCGAAGATGGCCGCCTCGGGGTGGGCAAGCCTGATCCGCCAACAGGTGAGCTGCTCGCTATAGGTCTTGGTGATCGAGGGCTGCGGTTCCGGTCGAGGGGGGTCAGGTCGCGGTTCGAGATTGACCGCGATGCGCAACTGGCTCACCGAGGCAGAGCGCGCCAACTGCGCGTAATGCTCATCGGAGCCCTGCCCGGCGCGGGCGGCGATCACCCCGACCTGATCCAGCGAGTAGCGGCCCTCCCGCATCCCCTGCGCGCAGCGCGGAAACTCCCCCAGCCGGGCCGCCACCGTGGTGATGGTGTGGGCGTTTGTCGAGGACAAACCGAGCTTCCAGGCCACCAACGCCGCCACCGACCGCGCGCCCGTGGCCCCCCACAGGTTGTCGCGCTCGATCTCGGCGGCGATCTCGACGATGCGCCCATCGATGGCGTTGCGCTGACCGGCCAACTCCGACAACTCCTCAAACAACGCCTCCAGACGCTCACCAGGGTGCGCTGCGACAGTGCCCAACGATGCGGTCGACGACATAACCACATCATCGCAGCCAGGTCCGACAAAACCCGGCCACCCAGACCGCACCCGGATGGGACCGTCACCATTCGCCAATCCGGACAACCTGATCGGCCACCAGGTCAGCCCCGGGCCCGCTCCTTCAGTGCGCAGATCCCAGCAGCCCGCCGCGGCCCTGAAGCTCTGCCAGCGCTTGCCCGCACGCACCGCGCCCGGCGCAGCCACGCGAAAACCGCTGCTATCAGTCGATCTCCGCGCTCAGATCGAACTCGGCGAGCGTTTCCGCCACGCTCTCGCGCAGATCCTCTTTCGTATTCGGCCGCCCCAGAAGGTACGCCGAGACCCGCAGCGACATCTTCCCGCTGCCCCGCCCGGAGCCCAGGAACAGCTGCCCGCCCATGGCCTCGAGCGTGCTCTTCTTGATGTCCGGTTCGAGGTTTCGCATGTACGCGTAGTCGGCTTCGGTGCCGTCGGGCCGGTTCGCCGCCGGGGGCAGGTCACCGACGTTGGAACACGTGACCGGGAGGACGCCGCCACCGGCCGCCATTCCGGCCAGCCTCCTGGCCACCCACTTCGGGGTCAGCGCGGCCAGCGGGAGTGGCGCCAGGAACTCGTCGTCCAGGTTCTCCATCGCCGCGAGGATCGTGTGCGTGATCACGCCATGCATTTCCCCCAGGTCGGTCGCCGCGCGCGTCGGGTCGACCGTGACGTCGACGCTGGTGAGCGCGTTGCCGCGGGTGTCGTCCTCGGTCCGCAGCGAGATCATGAACCGCAGGGTGACCGTTCCGTCGGGATGGACGCGACCCACCCGCACGGCGAGCCGGCAGGCGATTCCGGCGACCAGCGAGTTGCTGCTGGCACCAAGGCTTTTCGCGCGAGCATCCCAGTCCGCCAGATCGATGTACGCGGTGAGGGCGGGCACATCCACGGGTTGATCGCCGTTGGCGCTCCGCGGGGCGGGCGGTGCGCCCTTGATCGACGACCCGAGTTCCTTGCGGTCGCGCCGGGCCCGGCGAGCCACGGCGGCCAATGCGTGCCGCACCTCGGGCAGTTCTTTGACGGTCTGGCGGAAGTCCTCGCGCACCGCACGCCCGAGGGTGCGCGAGCGCGCGGGCGGATAGCCCAGGTCGAGCGTCCTGCCCTCGGCGGCGTCGGCGATCGCCTGGCCGAAGGCGATCGCGTCGACGATCGTGTGGGAAGCCACCAGGCTGATCGCCGTCCCGCCGTCCTCTAGCGGCAGCACGCCCAGATGCCAGCCCGGTCCCCATTCCGGGTCGATCGGCAGCCGTGCCCGCTCGTCGGCCCAGGCGTTCACCTCGGCGCGCCGCCGCGGTACCGGGGCGACGTCGAAGTCCTCCGATGGCGGCGCCAGGACCCATCGGTCTCGCGCGAACGGCAAGGGGGACTGTTCGACCCTGCGCCCCAACAACCCCCGCCCGAGGTTGCGGTGGAAACGCCGCAACCCGTCGAGGTCGACGGCGCGGTCGTAGACCCAGGTGACCTGGATCAGCGCGCCGTGCACGGCCCGCATCGCCAGGAATCCCGCCTGGTCCAGGTACGCGAGCCGATTGTCCACCGGCGCAGCACCATTCGTGCTAACCCGGGTCGCCGGGATCGCGGGCGCGGCGGTGTCGGTGAGCAGGCCGGCCAGGTGGGCGGCGAGCGCCGTGGGGGTCGGGTGGTCGAGCGCCAGGGTCGCCGGCAGGGTGAGGCCGGTGCGCTGGTTGAGCGTGTTCCGCAGTTCCAGGGCGGTCAGCGAGTCGATGCCGAGGTCTTTGAAGGGACGGTCGGGGTCGAGGGCGGCCGGGTCGGGGTGGGCCAGCACGGCGGCGGTGGTGGCAGTGACCATCGCGGTCAGGGTGTCGAGGCGTTGCCGGGGCGTCTGGGCGGCCAATCGGGCGGCCAGGGTGCGGGGGCTGGCGCTGGCGGCCTGGCGGCGGCTGGTAACCAGGCCGGACAGCATCGGGTCCAACGTGTTCTGGCGGGCCTGGCGGGTCAATGCGGCGGTGTTGAGCGGGCTGGCCAGCACGTTGGGCCGCTGGCTGCTCAGGACGGCGTCGAACAATGCCAGGCCCTGCTCGCTGGTGATCGGCGTCAGGCCGGTTGCGGTCAGGCGGGTCAGGTCGGTGGTGCTGAGGTGGGCGGTCATGCCGGTGGGGGTCTGCCAGTAGCCCCAGGCGATGCTGGTGGCCGCGTGTTGGGTGTGGTGGCGGTGGCGGGCCAGCGCGTCCAGGAAGGCGTTGGCGGCCGCGTAGTTGGCCTGCCCTGGGCCGCCCAGGATGCCCGCGGCCGAGGAGAACAACACGAACGCGGCCAGGTCGCGCTCGGCGGTGAGCCGGTGCAGATGCCAGGCGGCATCGGCCTTGGCGGCCAGCACCGAATCAAGTTGTGCGGCATCCAGTTCGGTGATCACGGCGTCATCCAGGACGCCGGCGGCGTGGATGATCGCGGTCAACGGGTGTTCGGCGGGAACGGTCTCCAGCGCTGCGGCCAGCGCGGCGGGATCGGCGGTGTCACAGGCGGCGATGGCGACTTCGGCGCCCAACCCGGCCAGGCGTTGTTGCAGTTGGTCGGCGCCGTCGGCGTCGGGTCCGCGGCGCGACACCAGCAGCAGATGCGTGATGCCGTAGTGGGTGATCAGGTGTTCGGCGAACAGCGCGCCCAGCATCCCGGTGCCCCCGGTGATCAGCACGGTGCCCTCGGGATCCGGCACCGCGGGCGGGATCAGCACGATCTTGCCGGTGTGGCGGGCCTGGCTCATGTCGCGGAAGGCCTGCGGGGCGCTCAGCAGCCCGTAGCCGGTGGTGGGCAGCGGCGTGAGGGCGCCGGCGGCGAACATCTCGGTCAGGGCCGTCCACGCCGGGCGCAGCGATTCGGCTGGGGCGCTGGACAAGTCGTAGACCCGATAGTCCACCCCGGGATGGGCCGCGGCGACGTCGGCGGCGGACCGGATGTCGGTCTTGCCGATCTCGACGAAATTGCCTCCGCCGGCCAGCAGTTGCAGCGAGGCGTCGACGAACTCGCCGGCGAGGCTGTTGAGCACGACGTCCATGCCCCGCCCGCCGGTGGCGGCGCCGAAGGCGTCGACGAAATCGAGTGTGCGCGAGGAGGCGATGTGGTCGGGGTCGACCCCCAGCGCGGTGAGCACGTGGTGCTTGCTCGGGTGGGCGGTGGCGAACACCTCGGCACCCAGATGGCGGGCGATCTGGATGGCGGCCTGCCCGACACCGCCGGCACCGGCGTGGATGAGCACCCGCTTCCCGGCCGTCAGCCCGGCGATCTCGACCAGGGAGATGTAGGCCGTCAGGAAAGCGATCGACACGGACGCGGCCGCTGTGAACGACCACCCGTCCGGCACCGGCACCACCATCTGCTCGTCGGTGATCGCGGTCGGAGCGAACGCGTTGTGCGGAAAGAGGCCCATCACCGCATCGCCGGGACGCAGCGACGTGCCGGGACCGGCCTCCAGCACGATCCCGGCGGCCTCGCTGCCCATGCCCTGATCGGCGATGGCGCCCAAGGCCACCACCACGTCGCGAAAGTTCAGCCCGGCCGCGCGCACGCGAACACGAATCTGCCCCGACTCCAGAGTGATTGGGGCGTCGGTGGGCAGCAGCGCCAGATGGGCCAAGTCACCTTTGCCGGTGGTGGTCAGCTGCCACGTCGGCGAATCCGGCGGGGTCAAAACGGGCGTCCGGGCCACCCGCGGAAGGTGGAGCACACCGTTGCGCAGGGCCAGCTGCGGCTCCCCGTCCGGCCGCGCCGCCGCGAGGGACGGCAGCATCTCCTGGCTGGCGGCGGTGTCGTCGGTGTCCAGCAGCGTGATGCGGCCCGGGTGCTCGTTCTGGGCGGTGTGGATCAGCGCCCAGGCCGCGGCGTGCGCCAGGTCGGGATCACCGTCAAAGGCGCTGACGGCCACCGCGTTTCGGGTGACAATCAGCAGGTGGCTGCCGGCGGCATCCGGCCGGGCCAGCCAGCCCTGCAGCTGGGCCAGCACTTCGCGGGCCAACGCGTGCACCCGCGACGGCGGATCGGCCTGCTCCTCGGCTCGGGGCAGCGGCCAGATCACCAGCTCCGGGCAGGACGTCACCGCGGCCAGGTCGTGGTGGACCGCGCCGCCGGCCACGCCGGCCGGAGCTGTGGGCAGCTCGGGCGCCGGTGGCCAGGTGAGCTCGAACAGGCTGTCGGACAGCCCACCCAGCGGGGCCGGCCGGCCGATGTCGGCGGGAAGAGCGCGCACCGTCAACGCGCCGATGGTGAGCACCGGGGCGCCGGTGGGGTCGGCGGCGTGCAGCTCAAACGTGTCCTCACCGGTGCGGGTCAGCTGCACCTGCAGCTGGGTGGCCGCCGTGGCATACAAGGTGATCCCGCTCAACGCGTACGGCACCCGCAGCGCCGAGTCGATCACCGTCCAGCATCGCGGCCAGCGGGTGCAGGGCGGCATCCAGCAGGGCGGGGTGGATGCCGTAACCGGCGACGTCGGCGCCGGCGGGCAGCGCGACCTCGGCATAGACGGCCTCGGGCCGGGCCGGGTCGGTACCGATAGCCCGCAGCGACCGGAACAGACCGCTGTAGCGGTAACCCCGCTCGGCCAACCCGCCATAAAAGTCGTCTGAGTCAACGGCCGCCACACCCGGCGCCGGCGTCGGCGCGGGACCGGAGGCGGGCTGATCAGCACTCAGCGCACCGCTGGCGTGCAGCGTCCACGCGCCGGACTGGCCGCCGGTGCGCGCGTGGACGCTGAAGGGGCGCCGCCCGTCCTCGCCGAGCGGATCCACCACGATCTGCAGGTCGGTCGGCGCCTGCTCCGACAGGGTCAGAGCGGTGTGCAGGACCACTTCGTCGATCACCGGGCAGCCGGCCAACTCCCCGGCCCGCAGCAGCACGTCGATGAACCCGGTCGCCGGGAACAACACGATGTCGTTGACCTGATGACCGGACAGCCAGCCCTGGGTGCTCGGTGAGAGCCGCCCGGTGACCATGATCTGGTCGTGGTCGGCCAGTTCGGCGACCGCACCCAACAGCGGATGCTCGGCGCGGTCCAGGCCCAGCCCGCCGGCGTCGCCGCTCGGGGCGGGGGCCACCCAGTAGCGGCGGTGCTCGAACGGGTAGGTGGGCAGCCCGACGGTGCGGGCATGCGGATACAGCGACGACCACGACGGGCTGTGGCCGTGAGTGTGCAACTCGGCCAACGCGCTTGCCACGCTGTCCTGGTCCGCGCGGTCGCGGTGCAGCGTGATGATCACCGCCGACTGGGTGCGGCCTGGGGTCTGAGCCAGGGTGTCGCTCAGCGCCGGCGCCAACACCGGGTGCGGGGAGAGCTCCACGAACGTGCACTCGCCGGCCCCCAGACGCTCCACCACCCGGTCATGGAAGCGGACCGGCTCCCGCAGGTTGCGATACCAGTATTCGGCGTCCATCGTGGTGGTGTCCAGCGGGTCAGCCGAAAGGGCTTCTCCCACCGTGGAATACAGCGGGACCAGGGAGGGCCCCGGGTTCAGTTCGGCCAGCTCGGCCAGCAGGCGCTCACGCACCGTCTCGACCTGAGCCGAGTGCGAGGCGTAATCGACGGCAATGGCCCGCACATGGACGCCGTCGCGCTCACTGGCCGCGCTGAACTCCTCGATCGCGGCCGGCGTACCGCTGATGATGGTGTGCGAAGGGCCGTTGACCGCCGCGATGCTCAACGCCTCGCCCCACGGGCGCAGCCGGGCCAGCACCTCGTCGGCGCCCAGCAGGACCGAGGCCATCGTGCCGGTACCCCCCAGGGCGCTCAGCGCCTGACTGCGCCGCGCCACCACCTTGGCGGCCTCGGGCAGCGACAGCGCCCCGGCGATGTAGGCCGCGGCGATCTCGCCCTGGGAGTGACCGATCACCGCGTCGGGGACGATGCCGTAGCGGCTTAACACCTCGGCCAGCGACACCATCATCGTGAACAGCACCGGCTGCACCACGTCGACGCGGTCCAACGCCGGGGCGCCGGGCTCCTGCAGCAAGACGTCGCGCACCGACCAGCCCGTGTACGGGCGCAACGCGGTGTCGCAGTCGTCGACGGTGTCGGCGAAACCGCGGTGGTGTTCGTAGAGCTCGCGGCCCATGCCGGGGTATTGGGCGCCCTGGCCCGGCAACACGAACACCGTCTTGCCGCGCAGGTGGGCCAGGAAATGATGCTGGGTCAGCTGCGGGTGGGATTGGGCGGCGCGCAGGGCATCCAGCGCATCCAGCAGTTCCTTGCGCGCATCGGCGGCGCCCACCGGCGCGGTGATCACCGCCCGATGCGGGTGATGGGTGCGGGTGGCGCCCAGGCTGTAGGCCACATCGGTCAGATCCACATCGGGATGGCTTTCCAGGTAGCGGTGCAGCCGGTCGGCCTGCGCGCACAACGCCGCCGGCGTGCGCGCCGAGAGCGGCCACAGAGCCGGCCCGGACTCGGCGCCGTCCCGGGGCTGGCCGGTTTCGGCGGGCACGACGGGCGCCTGCCGCAAGATCAGATGCGCGTTGGTGCCGCTGATCCCAAACGAGGACACCCCGGCCGTGCGGGGGTGCTCGGCCATCGGCCACGCCACCGGCTCGGTGAGCAGCCGCACGGTGCCGGCCGACCAGTCGACGTGCGGGCTGGGGCTGCCGACGTTCAGTGTGGGGGGCAGGCTGTCGTGGTTGAGCGCCTCGATCATCTTGATCATCCCGGCCACCCCGGCGGCGGCCTGGGTATGCCCGATGTTGGATTTGATCGAGCCCAGCCACAACGGGTGCTCGGCACCCCGCGCGGCGCCGTAGGTGGCGATCAGGGCGCCGGCCTCGATCGGGTCGCCCAAAGTGGTGCCGGTGCCGTGGGCCTCGACCACGTCGACCTCGTCCAGCCCGATACCGGCGTTGGCCACGGCCTGGGCGATGACGCGTTGCTGGGCGGGCCCGTTGGGGGCGGTCAACCCGTTGGAGGCGCCGTCCTGGTTGACCGCCGAGCCGGCGATGACCGCCAGCACCGGATGGTTGTTGCGCTCCGCATCGCTGAGCCGTTCCAGCACCAGCACCGCGGCCCCTTCACCCCAGCCGGTGCCATCGGCGTTGGCGGAGAAGGCTTTACACCGCCCGTCGGCGGCCAGCCCGCGCTGCCGGGCGAACTCGGTGAAGATCGACGGCGTGGTCATCACCGTCGCACCCCCGGCCAGCGCCAGGCTCGACTCGCCGTTGAGCAGAGACTGACACGCCAGGTGCGCGGCCACCAGCGACGACGAGCACGCCGTGTCCACGGTGATCGCCGGGCCCTGCAACCCCAACGCATAGGCGACACGACCGGAGGCCACGCTGGTGGACAGACCGGTCAGGCCGTACCCCTCCGCACCGTCGGACCCGCCCGCGCCATAGGTCTGTGACCACGCCCCGACGAACACTCCGGTCGCCGAACCCACCAACGCGGCCGGATCAATCCGGGCGGTTTCCAACGCTTCCCAGCACACCTCGAGCAGCAGCCGCTGCTGGGGGTCCATCGCCACGGCCTCGCGCGCCGAGATCCCGAAGAACTCGGCATCGAATTCGGCTGCCTCCGTGAGAAATCCGCCGGCGTGGGTGTAGGTCTTGCCCACCGCGTCGGGGTCGGGGTCGAACAACTCCGCCAGGTTCCAGCCCCGATCGGCGGGAAAATCCCCCATCGCGTCGGTGCCGGCGGCCACCAGCTCCCACAGCGCCGCGGGCGAATCCACCCCACCCGGGAAGCGACACGCCATCCCCACCACCGCGATCGGCTCCTCGGCCCGCACCTGAGCTCCCGCCGGTGCAGCGGCCGAGGCCGACCCGCCCAGCAGCTGGCCCAGGCGGACGGCCAGCTCCTCGGGGGTGGGGTAGTCGAAGGCCAGGGTGGGCGGCAAATCCAACTCGGTGGCGGTTTTGAGCCGATCCAGCAACTCGGTGGCCTTCACCGAGTCAAAACCCAGGTCCTGGAAAGGCGTTTCGGGGTCGATGTCCTCGGCGCTGGCGTGCCCCAACACCGTTGCCGCCTCGGAGCACACCATCGCCAGCAGCAGGTCGTGCTGCTGGCGGCGCAGCGTGCGCAGGCGTGGGGCCCACCCCGCGTCCGCAGCGGCGGGCGCTCCGGCGCCTGCCCCGGTTTCAACGAACGGGCGCTGTTCGGGGCGGCGGATCAGCGCATCCAAGCGGGTGAACTCGCCGTGCACATACCGCTGCAGGCAATCCCGCCGCCGGACCTTGCCGCTGGTGGTCAGGGGAATCGAATGGGGCGGCACCAGAACCAGATCGGCCACACCCAGGCCGTGCGCCTTGGAGATCGCCGCGGTGATCTGACGCCGCACGGCGCCGAGTTGCGTGGCGGCCTCCTCGGGATCGGCGGGCGCCTTGAATTCGACGATGGTGACCAGCTGCTCGACGCCGTCGTCGTCGGGAACCGCGATGGCCACGCAGCGGTTCCGGGTGATCTCCTGGATGGTCGCCTCGATGTCGTCGGGGGCGTGGTTGCGCCCGTAGACGATCAGCAGATCCTTGATCCGCCCGACGATGAACATTTCGCCCTCGGAGACGAAGCCCAAGTCCCCGGTGCGCAGCCACGGCCCCTCGGGGGCGCCGTCCGCCGCGCCGACAAGCGTTGCGCCGAAGGTACGTTCGGTCTCCTCGGGCCTCTGCCAATATCCCCCGCAGACGTTGTCGCCGTGCACCCAGATCTCACCGATCGTTCCGGCCGGACACTCGGTGCTGGTCTCGGGGTCCACGATGCGCACCGCCGGCCACCGCGGCGTGCCGTAGCTGACCAGCGGGATGCCCTCTCCGGCTTCGCACCGCTTGGCGTGGCCGCCGGTCAGCTCCTCGGATTCGAACGAGACGGTCGACGGGGGGCGACCCGTGTCGAGTGTCGCCACATACAGCGTGGCTTCGGCGAGCCCGTAGGAGGGCCGCAACGCTTCGGGGCGAAGGTTGAAGCGGGCGAACCGCTCGGCGAAGCGCTGCAGCGTCGGGGGGTTGACGCGTTCGGCGCCGTTGAGGATGTTGCGGACGCCCCCCAGGTCGAGCCCGGCCAGGTCGTCGTCCGACGTTTTCCGGGAGGCCAACTCGAACGCGATGTTGGGCGCCGCAGAGAACGCGTGGCTGTTCTCGGCCAGCATCCGCATCCACCGCGCCGGCCGCTGCAGGAACGACGGCGGGCTGGTGAGCACCGTGCGGAACCCGCCGAGAACCGGGAAGGCGATGCCGAAAACCAAGCCCATGTCGTGGAACAACGGCAGCCACGACACCACGGTGGTGTCCGCCGGTGCGACTCCCCCCTGGTAGTAGGCGGCCATGATCTGTTCGCAATTGACCTCAATGTTGCGGTGCGAGACCATGACTCCCGCCGGGGTGCGGGTCGACCCGGAGGTGTATTGCAGATGCGCGATGCTGGTCGGGCTGTCGAACTCGGCGGCGGGTCCCGTTCGGCATCCAGGTCCAGCAGGTCGACCTCCACGAGCGACGGCGCGCGCTCACCGGGCTCCAACGTGATGGACTCGGCGACGGTGGCCGCGACCGAGGACGTCGTCAGCACCGTCGCGGCCTGCGCGTCGCGCAGGACGGCACTGACGCGCTCGTCGCTGGCGCCACCCACCGGCAGCGACAGCGGAACCGCGAT
>CAVRTL010000002.1:0-456985 GCA_963724165.1 uncultured Actinomycetota bacterium
ACGGCCACGGCATCTGCGACAAGGTGAGCGGCGGCCAAAGCTATTCCCAAGTGATGGGCGATGTGAAACGGGATGTGACACCTAACGACGAGTACGCGGCAAATTACCTGGTCTCGTACGCGGTCAATATCCTTTGCCCCGAACAGATCTGGCAGCTGAGAAACTCCGCCGCGCACTACCAGCCGCCGGCGCAATAATCCCAGCCAAGCACGGCGATGTGATCCGCTGCAGGCCAGGCCGTACGTGATGGGCAGCGCCGATCTCACCGAGCACCTCGGGTGCGGTCCGGTGGAGCCCGTGTTGTGCCCGGGCGCTTGCTATGCGAAGTGCTCGAGCGGCCGTTCGACGTATTCGATGACAGTGCCCTCGGGTGCGGTGAGAAACGCGATGTGCAGGCCGGCGATCGGCGTGCCGGGCATGGACACCAGATCGGTCCACGCACGACGATCTCCTCAGCCGTAGCGGCGATCGCACGCGGCGTGTTCTCCACACGTAACGCGCACCGGTAGAGCCCCTGTTCATTGGGCTGCTTGACCGCCGGCTGCGTTCTGCGGCGTGTTGCGTCAGGCATAGCTCCGCGGTGTGACCGTCTTCGGCCAGCCCGACGTGGCACACCCGCAGATCGTCGGACTCGTCGACGTCGAGACCGAGATCGCGCAATTGCACAGTCCGGGTGGGGATCTCACCGAGCCGGTCGAATCCGATGCTCGTGTAGAACCGTAGCGACTCGTCAAGATCGGCGCAGGTGACACGCGCCCCGGCGAATCGCACGAAACCGGTCGCGCCGCCTGGCATGTCCGCGAGTCTACGACCAGTCCATCCGGGCCGACCGCGACCGCGGCGGGCTCACCGGTGATCAGGCCGACAGCGTCCTCGGAAAGGAGTGGTAGCCATGGTCGCGGATCGTCTCGACGGTGCGCCCACGATCGGTGACACGGAAGGCCAATGCGCTGAGCCCGCCCGAGGCAGCGTCGAGCGCACTCCAGGCCGCAGTAGCCGGATCGAGCCAGTGGATGACCTCGATTGCACAGGAGAACCGGGGGCCGTGACTGTCGTAAAAGAACCGGGTGTCACAACGGACCTTGCCCGGCAGTCCCAGGATCTCACCGTCGACCAACTCCTTTGGATCCGTTTGCATCTGCAGACCAAGGCCAAGGCAGTCGGTGAGGAACGTCTGCGCGGCTTCGGCGTTGGCGGTGTTGAGGTTGATATGCAGGAATCGGCGGGCCAGATCGGTCGCTGTCATGAAGATCTTGCGGGCTGCGCGACATCGACGGTCCACGACGCGATGAGCTCGTCGATAGTGGTCAGGCGACCGAGCATCGCCATCGTGTGGGTGAGCACCTGCTGGCTGTAGTCGCGCGGTGTCCCCGCGACGGCGTCACGGGCCACGATGAGGTGGAAGCCCGCGTCGGACAGGTGCGCGGCGGTGACGGCGAGTGCCAGATTCAACGAAACGCCGGCCAGCACAACAGTGTCCACGCCGAGACCCCTCAGCACCGCAAGCAGGTCGGTGTCCAGCGTCGGAAACAGGCCGTGGTGGCGCGGCACCACCACGTCAGTGGGTGCGAACAGCTCGGACATGACCCGCGTGGCCGGTGCGCCGGGCTCCCAGTCGGCGGTCGCGGGCGCCAATACCCGCCAAATTCTCGCCGTACCGACTGTCTGGGCGTCGTGTGCTCCCTCGTATGCCGCGTGCACGACGTGTACGCCCGCGATAGCGCCGCGTCGAGTAGCCGCCGCAGCTCGGCGACGAGCCCGGGACAGTCCTGCGCGAGCCGCGAGAGCACCGAATCCGGCCCGAGCAAACCGGTTTGGCATTCGACACACAACACCGCGACACGGCCACTGTCGACAGCAGGCAATGGCGCCATCCTTACCGTCGGACGTCCATGCCGGCGTCGACCTTCATTACGCTCCGGTGAACGACCGGCCGGCCTCCGATATCAGGAACAGCACTGCGTTGCTGACGTCCTTCGGTTCGATCAGGGGAAGATCGGGCAGTGCGGTCTGCATCGCATTGACGAGATTCGGGTTCTGTTCAATCACCTTGAACAGGGTGGGATTATCGGTGACCATCGGCGTGGCACAGTTGGTCGGTGCGACGGCATTGACCCGAATACGGTGGGGTGCGAGCGGATGGGCGTACGACTGGACAAAGCCGGTGATCGCCAGCTTCGACATGTTGTAGGCGTAAGAGCCCCCGGAGCCATCCGTGAGGTTCAGTAGGGCGGCCATCGAGCTCGTGGCGACCAGGTTGCCGCCCTGGCCGCGCTCCGTGAGGTGTTCGATGGCCACCTGGAAGGTGTTCCACACACCGATAAGCATGATGTCGATGCCGACCCGCAGCGCCTCGGAGGCGTCGCGCTCGTCGGGGTTGCTCAGGATCACCCCGGCGTTCGCTAACACGGTGTCGATGTGGCCGAGTTCGTTCACGCCGTCGTCGAACGCGGCTTGCAGCGCCGCCTTATCACGTACATCGGCGGCACGCACGATCATGCGCTGACCTGTCTTCTCAACCAACCGTGCCGTCTCCTGCAGCTCCTCGCATGTCCCCAGCTTGTACGGCACCACGTCGAGGTCCGCGCAGATGTCGACGCCGACGATGTCGGCGCCCTGTTCAGCGCACATGACCGCATGCGATCTGCCCTGCCCCCGCGCACCGCCGGTGATGAACACAACGCGGCCGTCCAACACTCCGCTCACAACACGACCGCCTTCAGTTTCAAATCGATGATGTCCTCCTGGCTGAAACCCAACTCGGCCAGCAGCGCGTCGGTGTGCTCACCATGACCGGGCGCGCGGGTCAACCTCAGCGGCGTCTCGTCGAATTGCACGGGGCTTGCCGCCAAGGCGAATTCGTTGCCGCGAGCATCCCTGGTGCGCGGCAGGTAGCCGTTGGCCATCACCTGCGGATCGGTGTGCACGTCATGCGCTGAGCGCATGACGTCCCATACCCCGTCGAATCCGCTGAAAGCCTTCTCCCAGTGGCGGAGGTCCTGCGAGCCGAAGGCGGTGCGCAGCTCGGCGACGCAATCGACGCGGTTGGTGAATCGCACTGCCGCAGTGGCGAATCGCTCGTCGCCGATGAGGTCCTCGCGGCCCAGTCTCGAACAGAACTGGGCCCAGAACCGATCGGCCTGCAACAGCACGAAAGCGATGAACCTGCCGTCGCGCGTGCGGTAGACGCTGGCGAGCGGGTTCGGCATCGCGTCGAGTTGGAACTTGGGAATGTTATTGCCCATCACCCCGGCCCCGACGATGTCGGGTCCCAGCTGCCACACCGCGGCGCCCAACAGAGAGACGTCGACGACCGACGGTTCACCGGTGCGTTCCCGCTTCACCAGGGCGCCCGCGATACCACCGGCGATCGCCAGCCCGCCGTACACGTCGCCGAACGCCGGCCGCTGCAACGGCGGGTATGACCCGTCTTCAGCCCGGTAGGCCTCGCCGATTCCACCGCGCGCCCAGTAGGCCGCCAAATCGAAGCCTCCCCGGTCGGCCATCTCACCCTTGGTGCCATAGCCGTGCCCGCGGGCGTAGATGATTTTCGGGTTGCGGGCGCGGACCTGCTCGACGTCGACGCCCATCCGTCGGCGCGAACCCGGCAGCAGGTTGGTCAGAAAGACATCGGCGGATTCGATCAGGCGCATCAGCAGCTCGAGCCCGTCAGGATTCGAGGTGTCCAGGCCGATGCTGCGCTTGCCGCGGTTGGGCTGCTCAACGAAATGGTTCACTCCGCCGCTACCGGGCACCACCCCGGAATTGATCAGGCCGCGTTGGGGGTCGCCGGTCTCGGGGTGCTCGATCTTGATGACGTCGGCGCCCCAGTCGGCCAGCACCGCGCCGGCGGCGGGAACAAACGTCCACGCCGCCAGCTCGACCACGCGGATGCCGCGCAAGATGTCGGTCACTTCGGGTACCCGATCACCTTGGTCTGCAGGTACTGCTCGAACCCCTCGATGCCGTTCTGCCGGCCGATGCCGCTGCGCTTGTACCCTCCGAACGGTGCATCGGCGCCGTAATACATGGCGCCGTTGACCATCAACGAGCCGGTGCGGATGCGGCGCGCCACCGCCATGGCCCGATGAGGCGAGCCCATCACCGCACCCGCCAATCCGTAAGTCGAGTTGTTGGCCAGCTCGACCGCGCCGTCGTCACCGTTATCGTACGGCGTGATCGTCAGCACCGGCCCGAAGATCTCCTCGGCAAAGATCCGCATATCGGGAGTGACATCGGCGAAAACCGTTGGCGCGACGAAGTAGCCGCGCTCACAATCATCGGGTACGTCACCGCCAACCGTCAGCCGCGCGCCCTGCTGCCGACCGCTGTCGATGTACCCGAGCACCCGATCGCGCTGCTTGGCTGACACCAGCGGGCCGCAAAAGTTCGCCGGATCGGCCGGATCGCCCACACCGATCGCCGCGAACGTCGCGGTGGCGACCTCGACGGCCTGCTCATAATGTGCGCGCGGCACCAGCATCCTGGTCGCCAGTGCACAACCCTGGCCCGAGTGGATCAGCGCGCCGATACAGCCGGGCAGCCCCAGGTCCATGTCGGCGTCATCGAGCACGATGTAAGCCGACTTTCCGCCCAGCTCAAGGAGATTGCGTTTCATGGTGGGCGCCGAGAGCTGCTGGATCAACTCGCCGACGGCGGTCGACCCGGTGAACGAGATCATGTCGACAGCCGAGTCGGTGAGCAGCTGTTGGGCGACGGCGTTGTCCGAGGTGGGCACGATGTTGACGACTCCGGCAGGGATGTCGGTCTTTTCGGCGATGATGCGGCCCCAGCGCAGCGCGGTCCACGGTGTTTCGATGGCAGGCTTGAGCACCACCGTATTGCCGGTGGCCAGCGCCTGGCCCATCTTGTTGCTGATGATCTCGAACGGGAAATTCCACGGCGTGATGGCCCCGACCACGCCGATCGGTTCCTTGACGACGACCCGGTTGTAGGGCACCCCAAGCTTCGCGTCCTCGCCGAGCATGCGCTCCCAGGGAAACCGGGAGATCAGCTCCGCGGGCCAGTGCACCGCGTCGGCCAGCGGCCAGTCCAGCTGCGCGATGTAGGTGGAGGACAACGGTGCGCCGGCCTCCGCCACGAGTTCGGCTCGGATGTCTTCCTTTTCGTCCTGTAGCGCGTCGTGCAGCTGATGAAGGCAGTGCCGGCGAAAATTCGGGTTCGTCGACCAATCGGTGGTGTCGAACGCGCTGCGTGCGGCGGCGATCGCCTCGGCCATGTCCTCGGCGCCGGCGTCGGCGGCCACGCCGAGGATCTCCTCGGTGGCCGGGTTGATGTTGTCGACGACCTGACCGCTCGACGCGTCGCGCAACCGGCCGTCGATGAACATCCGGGGTTCGGGTTGGAAACCGACAGCGCTGGCCGGCGTGGGTGCGATCGTCATTGGCGCTACCTCCGTGCTGGTGTTATCGGTGCTGTCTCAACGTGCTGCCCAGTGCAGCGGCAGACTGGTCAGCGAGTAGGTATTGGCCGGCCAGCCGATCCGCGGTGTGAAACCGGGCTCCAGCTCGAAATCCGGGACGCGGCGCAACCACTCTTCGATGATGAGGTTGAGTTCCATGCGTGCCAGGTGAGCCCCGAGGCATCGGTGCGGTCCACCGCCGAAACCCCAGTGCCGGTGAATCTTTCCGTCCAACAGCAGCTCGTTGGTCGACGTGGTATCGCTGCCGTCGCGGTTGATCGCGGCGATCAGCAACCGCACCGGAGTGTCGGCGGGCAGCGTGATGCCGCCGACGGTGACCTCCTGGGTCGTCATCCGCGGCAGGATCGGCGCCGGTGGCTCCAGCCGGACGATCTCCTCGACGAAGACCTTGATCAGCTCGGGATCTTCATGCAGCGCGGACCGCAGATCGGGTCGGCGGGCCAGCTCCAGCAGCGCGAAACCGATTGCCGCCGTGACGGTGTCCAGTCCGGCCAGCACGAACAGAAAACTAAGCCCGACCGCTTCGGCGTCATCGAGGGGCTCCTCACCCGTCAGCACCGCCGACAGGATGTCGGAGCCCGGGTCGGCCCGGCGTTCGTTGATCGCCGCACCCAGGTAGGCGAACAGCTCCAGGGCAGGCCCGAGATCGTGGCCTTCCAGAGTCGTGCCGCTGTCGGCGAGCTCGATGACGGCATCCTTCCACTTCACGAGCTTGTCGCGATCGGCCAACGGCAGGCCGTAGAGCGTGAGGAACACCTGCGACGGGTACGGCATCGCCAACTCGGTGACGACGTCGGCATGCCCATGCGGGACAAGGGCATCGATCATGCCGACAGCCTGCTGCTGCAGCGCCGGCAACATCGCGCCCAGGGCGTGCGGGCTGAAAAAGGGCTGCAGGATCTTGCGGAACCGGGTGTGTTCGGGCGGATCGAACGAAATCGGCACCAGCGGCAGGGGACTGCCAAGCGTGTCAAAAGCCTTCTTCGACGAGTAGATCTCGGGGTTGCGCAACGCATGTAGCACGTCGTCACGGCGGGTCAGGTAGTACCAGCCGTGCATCAGGACGACGGGCCCCATGTCCCGCAGGGTGTCCCAACCGACTTTTCGGTCGTCGGCCATCGGCAACGACTCGTACTCGACCTCCGGCACGGCATGCACGCTGGTCATCGGAAAGTACTCTCCTCATTGAGAATCAGTGCTGGTTGTGTAGCTGAGCGTCGTACTCACCGCGGACCGTCTCCATGGTGGCCGCGGCTGTGTGACCGAGAGGATCTCGGCCTCATCGTCGGGGTATTTCAATGCGGCAAGCCGGTTTTGCGCGCGGATGATCGCGACGCCGAGTCGGTCCCGTGCCTCGTCTTTGGTCAGCAGATCCTGGTCGGCCCAGTCCTCCACATCGCACGGGTCCATCAGGCTGCCCGCGGGAAGTTGTAGAACTCGCGCGCATTCAGTTCCACCATCCGGTGCGCCTCGTCGTCGGGCACGTCCTTGAGGGCCTCGGCGGCGCGTTCACGGCTCTGTGGCCAATACGAGTCCGAATGCGGGTAATCGCACTCCCACGTGATGCGGTCGACGCCGATGAAGTGACGTACATCGACCCCGAAGTCGTCTTCGATGAAGCATCCGTGGATGTGCTTCTTGAACAGGTCGCTCGGCGGATGCTCCTGGTTAATGTTGTTGTAGAAGCGGTGCTTGCGCCACACGCTGTCGCAGCGCTCCAAAAGGTAGGGAATCCAACCGATTCCGCCCTCAGACAGACCGATCTTCAGCTTCGGATGTCGGTAGAGCGTGTTCGAGAACAGCCAGTCGGTCATGGCCGTCATCGACATCGTCCCCATCAGGGCGATGAACACGGCGAACGGCGCGTCCGGCGCGATCGGGGGCGGAAAGCCGCCGGAACCGAAGTGCTGTGCCAGCACCATCCCGGTCTCTTCGACGGCCGACAGGACGGGATCCCAGTGGTCGGAATGCACCGACGGCAATCCCAGCTTGTCCGGCAGGTCGGGGAACGTCACCGTCTTGGCGCCCTTTTCGGCGACCCGGTGGATCTCAGCGACACTGGCATCGATATCCCAGAACGGCAGCATGGCAACGGGGATGAACCGGTCGGGCGCCGTGGCCGCCCATTCGTCGAGATGGAAATCGTTCCATGCCTGTGAGCACAGGCGGGCGAGCTCCTTGTCCTCGCCTTCGGCGAATACCGCGCCGGCGAACCGTGGGAAGGACGGGAAACACGTCATCGCCTGCACGCCATCGATATCCATGTCCGCGACGCGTGCCTTGGGGTCATAGCAGCCCGAGATCATGTCGTCGTAGCGCACCGGCTCGATGCCGTACTCTTCGGGCTTCTTGCCGGCCACCGCGTTCAGGCCGATGTAGGGGTAGATGCGCCCCTCGTACTGCCACACCTGGGTCATTGCCCCGGTGTCAGGGCGTTCGAAATCGATGATCTTCGGGCCCGCATCGAGGTATTTGCGGGGGAGCCGGTCGCTCCACACCTTTGGGTGCTCGATCAGATGGTCATCGACCGAGATCAGCTGCATCCACGGCTGCAACGGCATCGGCGTTCTCCTTGCGTCGCTTTGAAGTTCTCAGGCGGAGGCCAGCTGCGGTGGTCTGACGGCATCCGGGTCGGGATTCGCAATCGGCAGCCCCATGAAGCGGCGCGCGTTGTCGCCCATGAAGTCATACGTGCGTCGTTCGTCCATGCCTTCGGCGTACTCGTAGAATCGCTTCGGCGTTGCCAGGCCCTCCGGGTGCGGGTAGTCGGAACCGAACAGCACCTTGTCCCAGCCCACCGTCTCGACAACCTCGGCCACCGAACCCTCCCAGAATGGGCTGACCCAGACGTTACGGCGGAACACGTCAAGAGGATGCTCCTCGAAGTTCTGCGGCATCTTGGAGTAGATGTCGTCGAGATCGTGGAAGAGGGGCTTGATCCACGAACTGCCGTTCTCCACGCTGGCGATCCGCAGGCCTGGGAACCGGGTCAGCGTGCCGTGGCATATCAGGCTGGTGATCATGTCGGAGATCTCCCTGTGCCCCAACACAACCCACCTGAATGCACTCATCTCCATGAAGCTGTTCGTGTCGGGCGGTTCCCACTGGTTGATGTAGCCGTCGAGCGGCGGCTGGCTAGCGTGCAGGACGATCGGCAAGCCCGCTGCTTCGACGTCGCGCCAGAACGGGTCGAACTCGGGCAGCGCGGGAGAGCGCCACCCGCGAAATCCCTTAACCGGGGAGGGTTTGATCAACGCCACCTTGGCGCCGTTGGCCAGGATGTACTCCAGCTCGCGGCGCGCGCCGTCGACCTCGGCGCAGTTGATCACCGGCGTCATGAATAGCCGCTCGGCGTAGGTGAACTGCCAGTGTTCGAGCATCCACTGGTTGAGCGCGTGGATCATCGCCATGGTGAGTTCGGGATCCTCGGCCGCCGAGTGCTCGACGAGGTTGGCCAGTGTCGGATAGACCAGCGTCTCGCGGACCTCTTGGCGGTCCAGCTCCCTGATGCGGTCCTCGGGATTTCGGGTCGCGGGCGGTGCGTCAATCGCCGCGCCCTGCATCTCGCGCAGCGTCAGTCCTTCGGGGTTGTGACCTGAATAGAACTTCTCGTGCGAGCCTGGTGCAGCGACCCGGTCGAAGGTGGGGTTGGGGATGTACTCGGTGATCTTGCCGAGGATCGCGATGCGGGTCCGCCGACCCATCTGGACGAACTGCACGGCTTTGGCGAAGCGGTCGGGCAGATATTTCGTCAGTGCACCGGGCATTTCGTACATGTGCTGGTCCGCGTCGAAGATCGGTGCGTCGGTGATCGGCTTCATCGCTGTCTCTTTCGGATCGGCGGTCAGTGTTGAGCTTGGACCGACTTGACGATTGTGTCAAGTATCTGCGTTTAAAACACCCATTACAACGCTATTAACTGCAGAGATTGCTATCTAACGCTTTCGTCATCTATCGTGGTGGGCATGACGGTGACTCAGGGGAAAGGCCCCGCCGATGCGGTGGAGGAGGCCGGCCGTGGGGAGCGGACTCGGGCGCTGATTCTCGAGGCGAGCCGACAGTTATTCCTGCAGCGCGGCTTTGCCGGCACACCCATCAACGCGATCACCGAGGCATGCGGTATTTCGCGCGCCGGCTTCTACACGTACTTCAAGGACAAAGAAGAGATCTTCACCGTCCTGGGCGAGAGTGCCTACCGCGATGTGATGGCGGTGTTGACACGGTTGGACAGTGTGCCGCGGCCGTTCACAACAGAAGATTTGCGCCTATGGGTCGCAGAGTACTTCGCGTTCATGGACTGCCATGGAGCTTTCGTGTTGGGCGCCTGGCATTCGTCGCCCAACCAGGAGGCGTTCCGGCGCTCCCGCAACCGCACGGTCGGCCGATCTGCCTTCAAGCTCGGGCAGGCGATCGCCGGGCCGGGCGACCACTCGCCCGAGGTCGTCGGTATCGCCGTGCTTGGGATGATGGACCGCGCCTGGCATGCCGAGCAGATCCAGGCCGTCGCCGTCGACCGAGACGAGGTGATTAGCGCGCTGGCTGGCATGATCCTGCGACTGGCCCAACAATAGGTCCACTGCCGCGGCAGCGAAAACGCGTTGGCCCGAATTCCACTACTGCCCTGCCCCCGTGACCAGCCCTCTGAACCTGCAGATTTCCCGTAACATGCAGGCATTCGCCATTCCCCGTTACCGATGCGTACTATGGCCCGCTACCCACATGCCCGGCTAATTTGCTACAGCAAAACACCCTGAAGGCAAAGCACATTCCGACAACCAGCAAACTTACTCACGATAGCGGACGGGCAATCACCCGCCGCAACGACATTACTATTGAACTACGCAACACCAAAGACCTTGCTGCGGAAGATATCCCAGTGTGCAACGGCCACCGGTGTCGCGCCACGGCCATCAACCCCGGGAACAACCGTCTCGCCGCGCGCCGCCTCGACGACAACACAGTTGCTGTCTTTTTCAACGACTATGTTCGCGCGGACATCACCTACGGCTGCACCGTCACCGTCCACTCCACCCAAGGAGTCACCGCCGATACCACCCATGCCGTGCTGGGCGAACCCACCTACCCGATCGCTATTCTACGTCGCCCTGACCGGCGGCCGAGACAACCGGCGGTGGCGTTGACGACGCTGACCGGATAAGGCACGCACCTGTTCGGCCAGTGGCCCAAGAGTGTCCCAAGACAGGCGCGAACAGGGTGGACAAGACGGCACAGACCCGACCATCACATGGGTCTGACCTGGACGTATTGGACGCAGCGGAACAGTAGTTCACACCTTCGGGTTGACTGGCAGTGTGGGGGTCAGGGGTTCGAGTCCCCTTAGCTCCACCGAAAAACAGCAGCTCAGATGACTTACGTGGATTCCTCGTCAACACTCCCGTCAACATCGGGCGTATTGTGCCTGCATGGCGACTCTCCGGCTGCGTACCCGTAAGGACGGCAGCGCCTACACATCGGTGTTGTTCCGCGCGGAGGGCAAGCAGTCCTCGATGTCGTTTGACGATTATGCCAAGGCTGTTCAGTTCAAGGACTTGGTCAATCGGGTAGGGCCGGCGAAGGCTATGGACGTTCTGGCCTCTGCGACCAATGCTGCGGCGGCCCTGACGGTTGAGGAGTGGATCACCCATCACCTGGATCACCTGACCGGGGTGGAGGCAGGGACGGTGCAGCGCTATCGGGCATACCTTGCCAACGACATCGCGCCGGTGATGGGTGCGATGCCATTGGTGGCCCTCGGGCGCGACGACATCGCGGCCTGGGTGAACGCGATGGCCGACGATGAGGCTTCGGGCAAGACCATCGCGAACAAACAACGTTTCCTTTCCGGCGCGTTGAACGCTGCGGTGGCTGCAGGGCACCTGGGCACCAATCCGTGCCGTGGACTTCGGTTGCCGCGCTGGCAGCGCCGAGAAATGGTCTTCCTCACTGAGGCGGAGTTCGCGACGCTCCTCAACGCGGTGACGGGGTGCTGGCGCCCCTTCGTGGAATTCCTTGTGGCCTCGGGTGCCCGCTGGAGCGAGGCGACCGCACTGCGGCCCGGCGATGTCGATATCTGTCAAGGAACAGTGCGCATCGTGCGTGCCTGGAAGGTCGTCGACGGCGGCGTGAAGCTCGGGCCGCCGAAGTCGAACAATTCGGTGCGCACGATCAATGTTGCCCACAGTGTGCTCGACAAGCTGGACTACGACGGTGATTGGCTGTTCCGCAACCGTGCCGGTGATTATGTACGGGCACAGGGCTTCTCACGGCGCGTGTGGGCACCGGCGGTGGCGAGGGCCGAATTGGGAAAGAAGCCGCGGATTCACGATCTGCGTCACACCTGTGCGTCATGGATGATTGCCGATAACATCCCGTTGGCGGTAGTGCAGCGGCACCTCGGTCACGAGTCGATCGAAACAACGGTCGGCACCTACGGGCACCTGGACCGGCGTAGCGCCCAGGCGGCAGCCGCCGCGATTAGCGCTCGGTTGGCGGCGGCCGCTGGGCTTTCCGAAAATCCGTGAAGATTTCCGATGGTGGCTGTAGCGGGGGACTGGGCTGGGCTTACCGTGAATCATGGCTCGATTGCCGAACGCTGCGGGACATGGCGGCATCTCGACTGTGATAGCAGAATCTGTTGTGTCTGTTGACTATTACTGGATTCCATCATGGGCGATTCGCTGACCTTTGACCTCACCGAGGCGGCCGAACGCATCGGCGGCGTATCGCAGAAGTGGCTGGCCGCGCAGCTGCGTTCCCGGAAGATACCTGGGCGGAAGGTCGGCCGGAAGTGGCGCATGACCCAAGGCGATATCGACGCTTGCCTTGACATCTTCAAGGTGTGCCCGATTCCGAAGCCGGACCGCGCAGTTGCGGCCAGCGGCGCCTCTGTGGGTCTAACACGTACCAGTCATAGACGGGTGAAGCCCGCTCGTGTTCCGGCGCCAGCGCCTCAGTACTCACTATTTCCGTCCAGCCTGTTGGATCGGTCATAACTTGGCGGACTCGTCCGAGTATCGAAAGCTGTTGGCTCCAACTCGCAGCTGACGCCGATCCGCGCTACGTCGGCGCAGTGTCTCGGCTACGCCCGGTGGCATAGCGGGCGATGATGTCGGCGACGGCCTCCTCGGCGGTAGTCTCGCCGCTCAGTGATGCGAAGTTCCAACTGGCGGGTGTGATCCGCCACCTCATCGCCAGCGAGTGCCAGTGCGACGTCAGCTACCGCTATCGCCTCGTGGTCCCGGGCCGTGGGGCAAACGAACAGGTGCTCGTCGTCGGTCACGGCGCTGATCATATGCCGGCAAGTCGCCGGCGATCCGCCGCGGAACGGACGCCTGCCACCGCCGTGGCGTGGCATGGACAGCAGCCTCTATTGATCGTCGATCAGACGTGCCTTCTTGAGTGATTGAAGCAACCGGGTGGCCGCCCGAAGCGTCGGGGCGTGGACTCCTGCCCCGAGTCGGCCGGCGTCAGCCTCCGCTGCCAGGGACTCCAAGACCGTGCGGCAGGCACGGGGAGAACCGAGCACGACTTGTGCCGCTTCCGCCGGGCTGACCGGTCCGCGCTGGGTTTCGATTCGTACCCGCTCGACGAGCCGCTCGACGGGTTTCTCGACGATCTCGACGCGCACACCGATTGCGCCGTTCGCGGCGGCGCGGCGCTCCTCGTACGCGGCGCGTCGACATCGCTGTGAGCACCAAACTGGAGGACGTCCAGGCTTGGGCGGCCACGGGGCAGCGGGCAGCGCGCCACCGCATCGTGGACAGCGTCTTTCCTTCACAAATCATCATGGTAGTGGAGCCTAAATAGTTTCATAAGGACGAAATTGCGTTATCGTTTCGTGACCTGTGTGCAAGAGGTGTGATGTGCGAAGGGGTTGGTTTCTTAGGTTGGCTAAGTGATGAGCGGCCGTGACGTGACGGTTCAGGACGGTGCACCCAGGGAGGCACCCGCGTGGAGAGCTTCTGGTGGAATGAGTGTATGGCCGGTTCTGGCGTCGTATGGAGCACCGCGATTGAGGAGGCCTCGTCAATGAGTGACGCACACGTCCGTTGATGCCAGCGGTTGATTCATGTGCAGGGTGCGATCTGCACTGATTGGTCTTCTGGCACGGGCAGGTTGTTAGCTTCGGTCAACTCCACTACCTAGAAATCACGCGTTTCTGAGGCAGCGGCATGCCGGTTTTCGGGTTGACTGCCAGCGAACAGGCTGCCCGCGCGCCTACAGCTGTTGTTGTCAGCGCCTGCAGATAGCGTTGGTGCTCATGATGGAGGACTTGTATCTGGCCATTGACTATCTGACCTTTGACATGGGGTATGCGTGGCTGACAAAGAATCATCTATCTTGTCGGGTAACCACCAGCGCCGACGCCGAACCGCTGTGGCGCCGACACCTGGAGGAGACCACCGAGCCTCACCGCGACGCCCGCTCGCCGGTCAGCGTCGGTGCTGTCTGCGCCGCCGCGCGCGGAAACGCTCGAAGCGGATGTAGGCCGATATGGCCGGCAGCAGCGCCGCGGGATACGGCGGAGTGACCAGGCCGGCGAAGCTCATCGGTAACCGGTTCGCGGTGACGGTGCGCTGGTGGGTAAAGGTGTCGAAACCCGCCTTGCCGTGGTAGGCGCCCCAGCCGCTGTGCCCGACACCACCGAACGGCGCCGCCAACATGGCGCAGTGCACGGCGAAGTCGTTGATGGCCATCCCCCCGCTTTGCGTGTTGGCGCGAAACTCGTCGAGGCCGCGCCCGCGCGGGCCGTACCAATAGGCCGCCAGCGGCGACGGTCGTGCCGCGACATAGTCACAGACCTCGCCGATCGTGTCGTAGGGCAGTACCGACAGCACGGGACCGAACACCTCCTCCCGTGCGATCCGCATGTCATCGGTGACGTCGAGCACCACGGTCGGGGGAATGCGCCGCCGCACGGGATCCGAAGGGGTGCCGGTGTCTCGGACCGTCGCGCCGTGCGACCGAGCGTCGTCGATCAACGCGCTGACGCGCTCGAAGTTCTTGTCGTCGACGATGCTCACCAGGTCCGCCTCGTTGTCGGCCGACGCCGTGACCCGGCCCTGCTCGAGCGCGGCCGTGACGAAGGAGTCCATCCGGGCGCTAGGGACGAACGCGTAATCGGGGCACAGACAGACCTGGCCCCCGTTGGCCAACCGGGCCGCCATCACGCGCCGGGCCATCGCCGGTACGTCGGCGTCTGGTGCGATGACGGCCGGGTTCTTGCCGCCGAGCTCGAGCGTCACGGGCACCAGGTTTTTGGCCGCTGTCGCGGCCACCAGCGCGCCGACACCGGGCGACCCGGTGAAGAACAAGTGATCAAAGGGCAATGCACTGAACGCCGCACCAACCTCGGGCCCGCCCGTGACGACGGTCAGTTCGGTCGGTTCGAAGTACGTTGCGACCTTGGCGGCGAACAGGTCCGCCGTGCGGGCGGTGACCTCGGAGAATTTGATCATCACCCGGTTCCCGGCGGCGAAGGCGGACGCGGCGGGCTGGACGACCAGCCCGACGGGAAAGTTCCACGGCCCGATGACACCGACCACCCCCAGCGGCCTTTTCTCCACCACCGTCGGCAAGCCCAGCAGCGTCGCCGATTTGAGGCGCTGTGGACGCATCCACGACTCCAGGCGGCGACGAGTCGCGGTCAGGTCCGGCAGGATTCCGCCGAGGTCCGAGAGCACGTTGACCGCATGCGGCCTGTTGCCGAAGTCGGCGTTTAGCGCGGCCGAGAATTCGTCGGCGTTCTCGGTCAGCAGCAGGATGAGCCGGTCGATCCTGTCGCGGCGCACCGCGGCCGGCGGCGGTCCGACCGCGAGGAAATCGGATCGCTGGGCCTCCAGCATCGCCTTGAGCGCGCCCAAATGATCTTCGGTGGCTGCAGGTGCGGGCTGTTGGACTTCAGTGGACATCGCGCTCCGTTCGAAGTTGTTGTCGTTCTGGATGTTTGGTGAGCGGCAGCGTCACGGCGGCGCGGCTGAGGAGCATCAGGGTACCCGAACGGTGATCCAGCGAAGGCGGAGAGTCGCGGGCATTATCGGGATCAGTCAGCATGTTCGCTTGCCGCCACCTTGTTTTGAGCCTATACTCAGTTTTGACCACTGACTCAATGCCGGGTTTGCGCGTTGCCGGAAGGAGTATGCATGAGCCCAACGGCCGAGATCACAGGCTTCCGGCCCGATCGCCTGTTCACACACTCGAGGAACTTCACGGATATGGACATGTGGCACAGCGTTGCCGCAGATCTGCGCCGGGCCGGGCCTGTGCACCACTATTCCGACAAAGACTACGGAGAGTTCTGGGCGGTCGTGCGCCACCAGGCGCTGCTCGAGGTGAGTCGACAGCCGCAGAACTTCCCGAACACGGAGGATGCCGCCTTCGTCGGCACCGGCGGCAGCAGTTACCAAGCCATGCAGCAGGATTTACCGTTCGAGATCAAAACGCTGCTGAGCATGGACGGAGATGAGCATACGAAGTACCGCAAGGTGGTGGTCGATTGGTTCAAGCCGGCTGCGGTCCGCCGGCTTCAGGTCGCTATCGACGATCTGGTGGCCGAGGCGATGGCCCATCTCCGCTCGCGCGATGGCCTGTTCGACTTCGCGATGGACATCGCGGTGCCGCTACCGCTGCGGGTGATCATGGAGATGCTCGGAGTGCCAAGAGAAGACGAACCTCTGATGCTCAAGCTCACCCAGCAGATGTTCAGTGCCGCCGATCCCGAGTTGGGTTCCGGCGCCCCGTTCGAGGCGATGGGCGAGATGGCCGCCTACTTCGTCGAACTCGTTGCCGCCCGCAGGAAGAATCCCACCGACGATCTGACGTCCGCCATCGCCAATGCGACCATCGACGGCGAGCCGATCGAGATGCTCGCCATGATGGGACTTTTCGCCGTGCTCGCGTCTGCAGGCCATGACACCACGTCCTTCGCTATGGCAGGGGGGGTCGAAGCGCTCGCTCGCGATCCGCAGGAGTTCCAGCGCCTGCGCGACGATCCGACCCTCGCCGGGAACGCCGCGCACGAGGTGGTTCGACTCACCAGCCCGGTTCGACACTTCACCCGCCTCACACAGCGCGACACCGAGATCGCCGGGCACCGGTTCAGGGCGGGCGATCGCATCCTGCTCTCATACCCCAGCGCAAATCGCGACGAGCGCGTCTTCCCCGATCCCAACCGACTCGACGTCGGGAGGCCCAACGCCACCGTCCAAGTCGGCTGGGGGCACGGCAAGCACTACTGTCTGGGAGCGCGTCTCGCCGAGATGGAGATCTCGTCGCTCCTCCGGGGCCTCGCCCGCGAGGTCGAATCCATCGAGCTCGACGGAGAGCCCCAGTGGACCGTCGGTCACTTCGTCAGCGGCGTCAAACACGTGCCGCTTCGGTGTCGGGTGGTGTGACATGCCGATGAAGACCAAAGCAGCCGTGCTGTGGGCGCGAAACCAAAAGTGGGAAATCGAGGAGGTCGAACTCGACGACCCGAAGCAGTCGGAGGTGATGGTCAAGCTATCAGCCGCCGGTCTGTGCCATTCCGACGAGCACCTGGTCACCGGCGATCTGCCGGCTTTGGGTCCGATCGTCGGCGGTCACGAAGGGGCCGGCGTGGTCGTACAGGTCGGTCCCGGGGTTACCGATGTGGCCGAAGGCGATCCCGTCGTGCTGAGCTTCATCCCGACCTGTGGCCGCTGCAAACCGTGCGTGCGGGGCATGAGCAACCTGTGCGATCTGGGCTTGTACTTGCTGCTCGGCCCGCAAATGGACGGCACCCACCGGTTTCACGCACGCGGAAAAGGCCTGGGCCAGATGTGCTTGCTCGGCACGTTCTCGGAATACACCGTGGTGCCGACCGCATCGGTGATCAAGGTCGGCGACCGTGTCGCCTTGGACAAGGCCGCGCTGGTGGGTTGCGGCGTAACCACCGGCTACGGCAGCGCGGTCAACACCGGGGAGGCCGGCGACGGAAGCACCGTCGTGGTGATGGGCGTCGGCGGCATCGGCGTCAACGCCGTGCAGGGCGCCCGGATCGTCGGCGCGCGCAACATCGTTGCCCTGGATCCGGTGGAGTACAAGCGCAGGCGGGCAACCGAATTCGGAGCCACCCACACGGCAGCCGACGTCGGGCAAGCGCACAGTGTTATCCAGCAGCTGACGTCGGGACAGATGGCCGACGTGTGCGTGATCGCCACCGACAACGCCGAAGCTTCCTACGTCGGGCAGGCGTTGAGCCTGGTCGGCAAGCGGGGCCGGGTCGTGGTCACCGCGATCGGCCACCCTGCCGACACATCGGCAAACATGTCGCTGCAGGAGCTCGCCCTGTTCGAAAAGCAGGTCCGCGGATCGCTTTTCGGCTCGTCCAACCCGCGCACCGATATCCCCAAGATGTTGGACCTATACGAGAGCGGCCAGCTCAAACTCGACGAGCTCATCACCCGGGAGTATTCTCTCGACGACATCAACCAGGGCTATGAGGACTTGCGCAACGGTGTCAATCTGCGTGGCATCATCCGCTATTGACATCAGCCACGGCTTTTGCCACGTCTTCTCAGGAGGTGTCCTGCCGTGAAATCTGTCGAGGTGCACCAACCCGCCCTGCTCATCGCCGGGCCCGACGGCATCACCAGCGCCTGGCTGTGCGAGGTCTTGGGGCGCGACAACCTGCACGTCGCTGACACGCAGCCGATCGGAACGGGCCAGATGAGCCAAACCCATCGCGTGACTTATCTGGATGGCACGGGCAACTCGGGTACGGTCGTCGTGAAGTTGGCCTCCGACGACCCGCCCAGCCGTGCCGCCGGCGTCGGAGTGGGCGCGTACTTCCGTGAAGTGACCTTCTACCAGCGCCTCAATCGACAGATCGACGGCCCGACGCCCGAATGCTACCTCGCCGAATACGATCCCGAGCAGGGATGGTTCACCCTCGTTCTCCAAGATGCCGCCGAGTCGCGGCAAGGCGACCAAGTCTCCGGATGCGATCCGATCACGGCCGACAAGGCGATCCGTGCTTTGGCGCGGTTGCACGCCCCGGTCTTCGACGACGAGACGATCGGCGCCAGTGATTATCTCAATCTCCCCAATCCGATCAATCAGACGTTGCTGTCGGCGCTGCTGCCCGGGTTCTTCGAGCGCTATGGCGACCTGATCGCGCACGAACATGCCGAGGTCTGCCGTCGCTACGTCGAGGTCGCCGATGCCCACACCGCCGACATCCGTGGCCCGCGCGGGCTCGTGCACGCCGACTACCGCCTCGACAACCTGCTGTTTGACCGCAACGGGGAATGCACGGTCGTGGACTGGCAAGGGGTTCAGTGGGGCCCCGCGATGCTGGACGCCGCATACTTCATCGGTGGAAGCCTGACCGTCGAGGACCGGCGCGCTCACGAACAGCAGCTGGTCCGAAGCTATTTCGACACTTTGTTGGAGAACGGCGTCACCGACTTCGGCTGGGACCGGTGCTGGGCAGAATACCGCCGGCAGGTCTTCTGGGGCGTTGCGATGACGGTCGCGGCGTCAATGGTCGTCCAACGCACCGAGCGCGGGGACGCGATGTTCATGGCCATGCTGCAGCGGGCATGTCAGCAAGCACTCGATCTCGGCTCGCTGGATCTACTCCCCGAGGCCGGCCGGAGCTGAATCACGAGCCGAGACGCCGGCCCCCGATGGCACGAGAACCCTACCGCCGAAGGGATTCGCCATTTGTAATTCCAGTTCCCGATCGCCAGTTAGCACACCAGGAAGAGCCGACCCATGTTGATCGCTTTCGATGACTACCCCGTGCATCAGACGTCGCTGCCATTGGCCCAATCCGGCAACGGCAATCCCCAATTCTATGATCGCTTCTGGTTCAACGGGTTCCGTGAAGACCTCATGTTGGGTCTGGCGTTCGGCTCGTACCCCAATCGCCAGATCATGGATGCCGCGTTCTCCGTGGTCCACGATGGCCGCCAGCGCTCGGTGTTCGCGAGCGGTCGCATGAATCCGAGCCTGGTCGACACCGCAATGGGACCAATTCGCATCGAGATCGTCGAACCCATGCGGGTCAACCGGGTGATCGTCGATGCGCCACAGCACGGGCTGGCCGCCGACTTGACGTATACCGCCGTGACCCAGGCCATCGAGGAGACGCGGCAAATCTCCTACGAGGGGGCACGGTTGTTCATGGACGCCACCCGTGCCACCCAATGGGGAACCTGGACGGGCGCCCTGGAAGTCGACGGTGACACCATCGATCTGGGCGCCGACGGCATCCGCGCCGTGAAGGACCGGTCGTGGGGTGTGCGATCGATCAACAGTTGGTTGGAGGGCGCACCCGGAAAGCCACCGGAGGTGCTATTCCTCTGGGCCCCAATTCATTTCGAAACGTATTGTTTTCATTTCCTGGTGGCCGAAAGACCGGACGGCTCGACCTGGGCCCATGATGCACTGGTCGTCCCGAAACTGGCCGCCGACGAGATTCCGGCAGATCCCGTGCCGCTTGCGCGCGTCGAGCACCGGATCGACTGGGTCCCCGGCCAGCGCCGTTCCCGAGGCGCCACCCTCGTCATGCATGCACTCGACGGCACAGTCGACGAGATGCGGCTGGAGCCGATCGGCACCTTCCAGATGAAAGGACTCGGATACGGCCATCCGACCTGGGGCCACGGCGCCTGGCACGACGAACTGGCAACTGGAGGTGAGTCCTACGACCTGGAATCGCTGAACCCATTGGCGATCGAGAATCTTCATGTCCAACAGCCTGTCCGAGCCTACTGGCGCGGACAGCAGGGGCTCGGCGTCTTGGAGCAGCTACTGATCGGCACACACCGCCGTTACGGATTCACCGATTTTCTCGGCGGGGCACCAACGCACGCAACATCCGAATCCGAGGGCCTCACTCGGGGCGCGAACGCCGCCGGTTAAGAGTTGCTAACCCATCGCGCCCACGGCCTTCGGTGCCGTCGGCGTTGGGACGGCGGCCTCGACGCGGACCGGAACCGCGTTGTAGGCGGCGTTGCCGGTGAGGCGGTCGAGGACCGACGGGTCGGTGATGTCGTTGACGCTCGCGCCGCCGTTTGCCGCCGCCCGCCGCCAGCCCACGCGGGGGCGGCCGTGCCCGAACCCGTGGGGCACCGAAACGACGCCCGGGCGGACCTCGTCGCTGACCTGAAGCGGCACCTCGATCGCGCCGACCGCCGAGGCGACGCGGACGCGGTCGCCGTTGGTCAGGCCACGGGCGGCGGCGTCGTCGGGGTGCATCAGCGCGGTGCAGCGGTCGGGTCCCTTCATCAGCCGCGGGCTGTTGTGCATCCACGAGTTGTTCGAGCGCAGCTGACGACGGCCGATGAGGGTCAGGTCGAAGCCGTCCGCGATCGCGGCCTCGTGCTCGGCGGCGATGTCGTCGAGGCGCGCGGTCTCGGCGAGGAACGCCTGCGGTGCCAGCCGCACGCGTTTCCCGGGCGTGCGCAGCAGCCCCGGAAGTCGCGGCTCGAGCGGGCCGAGATCGATGCCGTGGACCGATCTCCGGATCTTGCCGACCGTCAGTGAGCGCAGCGGCCCGCGCCGCAGGATCCCGTAGGGCCCGGCGCGCAGCGCGAGACCGGCGAGGCGGTCTGGGGTGAGCACCGCGCCGAGCGCCCGGACGAGCGCGTTGCGGGCCCGTCCGGCCCGGCCGGTCCCGATGCGACCGGCGAGCTCCCACAAAATCTCCCAGTCGGTCCTGCCGCCCGGATCGGCCGGGACGGCCGCGGGGTTGTAGCGGATGTGGTTGCGCACCGAGATCGCGGGGACGATCAGGTCGATGTCGTTGCACTCGAGCTGGGACAGCGGGGGCAGGATGACGTGCGCGTGACGCGAGGTCTCCGTGATGTACATGTCGACGGCGACGAAGTGCTCGAGCGCCGCGAGCGCTTCGTCGAGTCGCTTGCCGTTCGGGGTGGACAGCACCGGGTTGCCCGCGTGGCAGAGCAGCGCGCGAACCTGCCCGGCGCCGGGTGTGAGGATCTCGTCGGCCAGGCCCGCGACCGGGAACTCGTCAAGGAAGCCGGGGAGGCCGCTGACGCGTTGCCGACGGTGGCTCCACTTGCTCGCGACCGGCAACAGCCCCAGCGCGCCGATCGCATCGACCGGCGATCTCGGGAACATCATGCCGCCGGGGCGGTCCAAGTTGCCGGTCACGACGTTGAGCGCGTTGATGAGCCAGTGGGTGAGCGTGCCGGTCGTCTGCTGGCAGACGCCGACGCGCCCGTAGGCGATCGCCCGCGGCGCGGCGGTGAACTCACGTGCCAGGCGCACGATTGTGTCGGCGTCGACGCCGGCGTGCTCGGCGGCGCGTCCGGGTGCCCAGGGTCCGGCGACGGCCTCGAGGTCGGCGAGGCCGTCGACAAGTCCCTGCAGCCGTCCAAGCGCGACCAGATCCTGCTCGAAGACCGTGTGCAGAATGCCGAGCAGCAGGTAGGGGTCCCCGCCCGGGTGGATCGAGACGTGTTCCGAGGCGTGGGCGGCGGTTTCGGTGCGGCGCGGATCGACGACGACGACGCGGCCGCCGCGCTCACAGATGGCGCGCAGGCGGCGCCCAGCACCGGGCGCCGCCATCCCCGAGCCGTTGGACACCGCCGGGTTGGCGCCGAACATGAGCATGTAGCTCGTGCGGTCGATGTCCGGTATCGGCAGGATCGCCAGGCTGCCGAACATCTCGTGCGAGCACCGGTGCTGGGGGAGCGAATCGATCGACAGGGCCGAGTAGTTGTTCGCGCTGCGCAGCAGTGCGCGGATGGCGATCATGGCCACGATGCCCGACGAATGCGCGCCCGGGTTGCCGAGGTAGGTCGCGACGGCGTCTCGGCCGTCACGCTCGATGATCCGGCGCAGACCCCCGGCCGCCAGCTCGAACGCCTCGTCCCAGCCGATCTCCACGAACCGATCGCCCACCCGCTTGACCGGGCGCCGCAGGCGGTCGGGGTCCTCGTAGATGTCGGCCAGCGCCGTGGCCTTGGGGCAGATGTACCCGCGTGACATCGCGTCGTCGTGGTCGCCGGCGATCCGCAGCACACTGCGGCCCTCGACCTCGACGTTGATGCCGCAGTGCGCCTCGCAGAGCGTGCACTGCCGGTGAACTGTCGTTGCCATCGTTCTGCCGCCTCCCACGCGACGCGTCCAGAGGGTCCCGAACGCCGTCACATCACGGGGCCGGCCTACACCGTTGCCGGGCGCCAGGCGAATCGCACCGACCGCTGCGTGCGCTTGGCGATCAGGGTAGAAACGTGCCCCGTTCTGAGTCTATTCTCAAATTTGACCACGCACTCAATACTGTACCGTACCCGTAGGAAGCCCTTGCAGCCCAGCACCGATCGTGAGTCCCCGGGCGTTGCCCGATCACGACCGACCCGATGCCGGAGGGCGCACCGTCGGCGTCCGGTACCTGGTCTCACAAAGCGTCGAAACGTCAATGTTCGAAAGGTCAGGAACGTCAGATGGCAGCATTGCGCACCCGCGACTATTTATTCTTTCAGGCCAAGCGCCGCGTGCCGACCATCAACAACATGCCCGGGATGGGTCTTGTCGAGAAGCGGCTGCTCGAGGTCGACTGGAAGCAACATGCGCTGGCCGAGCCACCGGCCGGCAGCGGCCTGAAACCAGTCATGAGCGACTATGGTCTGCCGATCCTGGGCAACTTCCTCGAGATGTTTCGCGGAGGCCCCAACTACGGTCTGCATCTCTACCGCAAACATGGCCCGGTGTACATGGCCGGGGCCGGCGGGTCGGTCATCGCCTCGGTCTCAGCCCTCGGTCCCGACGCCATCCAGGCCGTGTTCGCCAACAAGAACAAGGCCTTCTCGCAGAAGGGTTGGCAGGTGCCCATCGGGCCGTTTTTCAACCGAGGGCTGATGCTGCTCGACTTCGACGAGCACCTGGCCCACCGCCGGATCATGCAGGAGGCGTTCACCCGCAGTCAGCTGGCGGGATACGTCCAGCACATGGACCGGGTTGCCGCCGAGGTTGTGGCCCGCGATTGGCCGGCCAATGAGCCCCGATTCCTCTTCTATCCCGCGGTGAAGGAGCTCACGCTCGACATCGCGTCGCTGGTGTTCATGGGCCACGAGCCGGGCACCGACCGAGACCTGCTCGCCAAGGTGAACCAGGCCTTCACGATAACCACCCGCGCCGGCAACGCGCTCATTCGCTACCCGGTTCCACCGTTTAAATGGTGGCGCGGCCTTCGAGCCCGCAAGTTGCTCGAGGAGTACTTCACCGACCGCGTCAGGGAGCGGCGGAACAGCAAGGACAACGACCTGCTCGCGGTGTTGTGCCGCACCGAGGACGAGGACGGAAACAGCTTCACCGACGAGGACATCGTCAACCATATGATCTTCTTGATGATGGCAGCCCACGACACTTCCACGTCGACGACCACCACGATGGCCTACCACCTGGCCGCTCACCCGGAATGGCAAGAACGTGCCCGCGACGAATCGGCGCGGCTCGGTGATGCCCCGCTGGACATCGAGTCTCTGGAAAAGCTGGAGACACTCGATCTGGTGATGAACGAGTCATTGCGGCTGGTCACTCCGGTGTGGGGTCTGTTCCGGGAGACCGTGCGCGACACCGACCTGCTCGGCCACTACTTGCCGGCGGGAACGCATGTCACCATCTGGCCGGGGGTGAACCATTTGCTGCCCGAGTTGTGGACCGAGCCAAGGAAATTCGATCCGGAACGGTTCGCCGAGCCGCGCGCCGAGCACAAGAACCACCGCTACGCCTTCGCTCCGTTCGGCGGTGGTGCGCACAAGTGCCTCGGCATGATCTTCGGCCAGCTGGAGGTCAAGACCATCGTGCACCGGCTGCTGCGCAGGTACCGCCTAGAACTTGCCCGCCCAGGCTACCGGCCGCGCTGGGACTACGCAGGAATGCCGGTACCGATGGACGGCATGCCAATCATGTTGCGCCCGTTGGGTTAGTGGGCCACGTTGTGGCTGATTGCGACATCGCCTGGGCAAGCGGTGAGAGGACAGCCGCTATCGGGGCGTTCCGCCACCGTCGGCGATTATGACCTGCCCCGTTATGTAACTGCCGGCATCAGAAGTCAATAGCAGTGCTGGACCGATCATTTCGTCGGGAGCCGCTAAGCGGCGCATCAGCGTCTGGTTGACCATTCCGTCGATCACCGGCTGCGGGTTCTGCTGCATCATGTAGGTGTCGACCGGTCCGGGTGCCAAGGCGTTGACGCGGATGCCGAACCGCACGAACTCGGCGGCCATCGAGCGGGTGAACGACATGAGGGCAGACTTTCCCGACGCGTACATCGACAGATGGGGCGCGAAGATGAACGCACCCACCGACACCATGTTCAGGATCGCGGCGTGCTCGCTGTTCTTCAGGTGTGGCAACGCCTCTTGCACAAGGAATATGGGACCGCGCAGGTTAACGTCGTAGGACTTGTTGAAGGCCTCTGCACTGATCTGGCCGAACGGCTGGGCCAGCGGGTTCGCGGCGTTGTTGACCAGGACGTCGATGCCGCCGAACTCGTCGACCGTGCGATCAACGAGGGCTTTGAGGTCGTCGAGCTCGCCGAGATGTGTTGGCACGCCGATGGCTTGGCCCCCGAGATCCCGCAGGTGATGGGCGGCCTCCTCGCATGCGTCCGGTTTACGGCTGGCCACGACGACTTTCGCGCCGGCCAAGACGTAGCCTTCGGCCAGCGCAAGTCCGATGCCCCGGGTACCGCCCGTTATGACGACGGTGCGATCGGTCATGTCGAACAGCCGGCCAAATGACTTGCGATCCATGTGTCAAGTAGAGCAGATGGCGATCACCGTCGCCCGCGCAGCGCAGCGCCGACGCCAAAATCACCAATTCCGTTGGGATTTGGTAGCTGCCGTCCGCCGTGTGCTCTCGGCTGCGAGCACACCACGCGAGGTGCCACTGGCGGATCATTTCCTCGGCGGCGCCCTTGACAATCATCCATTTTTGAGCGGATACTCAATTGTGACTGCACGCTCAAAGGCCGCGCGGCGGTCGGGCAGAGTCAGGAGAAACGCGATGCCACGCTATGAAGGCCCGTTGTTCGACGCCGACAACCACTACTACGAGGCGCACGACGCCTTTCTGCGGCATGTGCCCAAGCAGATGCACTCCCGCTGCGTGCAGTGGGTGCAGCTGGAGAACGGACACAAGCGCCAGGTGGTCCGCGGCAAGATCGACTATCAGGTGCCGAACCCGACGTTCGACCCGATCTCCAAGCCCGGGGTGTTGCGCACCTACTACAAGGGCAATCCCGAGGGCAAGCGGTTCATGGACCTGATCCGGTCGAACCTCGAACCTTTGCCGAAGGCGTACCAGGACCGCGACGCCCGACTGGCAGTCATGGACGAGCAGGGTGTCGAGGCGGCGTGGTTCTTTCCCACGGCCGGCATCCACTACGAGGAGCCGCTGAAGCACGACATCGAGGCGGTCACCGTCGCACATCGCGGATTCAACCGGTGGCTGGAGGAAGACTGGGGCTTCGCCTACCGGAACCGCATCTTCGCCGCGCCCTACATCACGTTGGCGGACCCGGCTGCGGCGTATGAGGAGTTGGACTGGGCGATCGACAAAGGCGCGCGGCTGGTCGTCATGCGGCCGGCTCCGGTGATGACCGCCGACGGACCTCGTTCGCCGGGTGCCTCCGACTTCGATTCGTTCTGGGCCCGTGCCGGCGAAGCCGGCATCGTCGTGGTGGCGCACGCCGGCAACTCCGGCTACGGGACGAACGGCTACCCGGCCGGCTCGGGCAGCGCCGAGGCGCTGGGCGGTGGCGCCCGCCCGTCGGTCGCGGTGTACAAGCTGGAGCGGGCCATCCTCGATTGGCTCACCGCACTGTGCTTCGACCGTGTCTTCGAGCGGTTCCCGGGTGTTCGGGTCGCTTCGGTGGAGAACGGGGCGGTGTACCTGCACGATCTGTTCCGCATGCTCGCTTCCACCCGTGAGCGGTATCCGAAGTGGTTCGCAGACGATCCGGTAGAGACTTTCAAGCGGCACGTCTGGATCAATCCGTTCTGGGAGGATCGCATCGACGACGTGATCGCCTTCATGGGTGCCGACAGGGTGCTGTTCGGCTCCGACTTCCCCCACATGGAGGGCTTGGAGTACCCGGCGCAGATCTTCGACGAGATCAGCCACCTCCCCGAGGCCGATCAACGCCGGATCGTGCATGACAACGCGGTCGAGCTCACCGGGGTCACGATCCCCGCCTGATGGCTCATTCGACCATGGAGTTGTCACCGGACACCTATACCGACATCCATTACGACGTGAAGGACGGTCGGGCGCGGGTCACGCTGGCCCGGCCACAGACGCACAATGCGATCACCGGCCGCATGCTCGACGAGCTCGAGGACGCCGCCTGGCGCGCCGACGACGACACGAGCGTGCACTGCCTCGTGCTGTCCGGTGACGGGCCGTCCTTCTGCTCGGGTTATGACCTGACCGCGCTCGGGCGCACGCCCGAGGAGGGCCAGCGTCGCGGGCGAAGCCACGACGACGACGTCTGGCTGATGGAGCGCAACAACCGTCGCATCCGTGCGCTGTGGGAGATGCACAAGCCGACGATCGCGCAGGTTCACGGCAGTTGTCTGGCCGGCGGCACCGACCTGGCCATGGTCTGTGACATGGTGATCGCCGCCGACGACGCCCGGATCGGCTTTCCCGCGGCCCGCAGCATGGGCACGCTGCCCAACAACCTTTGGCTCTATAGTTGCGGTCCGCAGTGGGCCAAACGCCTCCAGCTCACCGGCGACTCGGTGACCGGCGCCGATGCAGCCCGGATCGGGCTCGTTCTCAAGTCGGTTCCCGCCGAGTTGCTCGAGGACGAGGTCGAAGGTGTGGCCGACCGGCTCGCCCTCATCGATGTCGATCTGCTCGCCGCCAACAAACGGATCACGAACCTCGGCATGGAGCTGATGGGAGCGCAGGTGCTGCAGCGACTTGCTGCCGAGAACGACGCCCGCGCCCATCACGCGGAGGCGGTGCGCGGCTTCGGTCGCAAGGTCCGGGAGCACGGCCTCAGAGAGGTGCTGCGCCGGCGTGACGAACCATTCGGAGACGGCATGACCAGTGCGACCAAGCCGGACGGGCGCCTACCCCAAGGGGGCTGACCAGGTGATGAGTGGGTCCCGGGGCAGGCCGAGGATCCGCTCGCCGATCTGATTTCGCTTGATCTCCGACGTGCCGCCCGCGATCGACGCCGCGCGGTGCATGAGCGCAAAGGCGTTGCCGAGGCGGGCGCGTCCGTCCATGAAGGCGACCTCGGGCCCGTTCAACTTCGCGAGCATGGCCGCCACCTCGTGCCCGGTCTCGGCGACCACGAGCTTGGTGATCGCACCCTCCGGTCCCGGTTGGGCGCCCGCGACCGCACGGTGCGCCGAGCGCAGGTTGAGCAGGCCCATCGCCTGCAGCAGCGCCGCATAGCGACCGATGCGGGTCGCGCCGCCCTCGAGGCGATCGGGGTTGGCGTCGAACGCTTTGACAAGGACGTCAGCGCCCACCGTCGTCGCGCCCTCACCGCTGCCGATGCTGACGCTCTCGTTGCCGAGCGTGGCGCGGGCGACCGTCCAGCCGCCGTCCACGGGCCCCACGACGTCGTCGTCCGGAACGAAGACGTCGTTGAAGAACACCTCGTTGAAATCGGAGTCCCCGGTCGTCATCTTCAGCGGACGAACCTCGACGCCGTCGGCGTGCATGTCGATCACCGCCATCGTGATGCCCCGGTGCTTGGGGACGTCCGGATTGGTGCGCACCGTGGCAAAACCCATGCCGGCGACGTGTGCGCCCGAGGTCCAGACCTTCTGGCCGTTGATGAGCCAGCCGCCTTCCACGCGCGTCGCCTTCGTCTTGATTCCGGCGGCATCCGATCCGGCCTCGGGTTCGCTGAACAGCTGGCACCAGATGACCTCCCGGTTGAGAGCCGGTTGCACCCAGCGTGCTATCTGGTCGTCGGTGCCGTGCTGGATGAGCGTGAGGATCACCCACCCGGTGATGCTGTAGCTCGGGCGCCTGATGCCGGCGGCGGTGAACTCCTGCTCGATGACGAGCTGTTCCACGGCGCCGGCCGCGCGTCCATGCGGCCGCGGCCAGTGCGGCATGACGTATCCCGTGTCGATCAGTGCCCGGCGTTGCTCTTGTTTGGGCAGCCCCTTGATGCGGTCGGCGAACTCCTTGACCTCTTTGCGAATTCGCTCCGCCTCCGGCGGCAGGTGGATCGTCTTCTCCCGGCTGACGCCGGCTCGCGTCAAGTCGGTGAGGTCGCGGGCGGCGGCATCCGGATCCAGAAAGCCCAGCAGCGTCGTGGCGCGCCGCACGTAGAGGTGCGCGTCGTGCTCCCAGGTCATCGCAATGCCGCCATGGACCTGTGTGTGCAGGTTGGCGCAGAGGTCGGCGGCCGGGGCGGCCAGGGTCGCCGCCACCGCCGCCGCGTAGCTGAATTGATCCCCGCCGGATGCGGCCGCCCTGGCCGCGTCCCAGACGGCGCTCGTCGCCAGTTCGGTGGCGACCGCCATGTTGGCGCAATGGTGTTTGACCGCCTGGTAGGTGCCGATCGGGCGGCCGAACTGGAGGCGTGTTTTTGCGTACTCGGCGGCACGCCGGGTGCACTCCGCCGCCATCCCGACCGCCTCGGCGGACAGGATCATCCGCGCCGTGTCGACGAGCGTTCTGCGTGCGCCGGCCAGCACGGTCACGGCCGCGCCGTCGAGGTGCACCCGCGCCGAGCGCCGGGTCGGGTCGAGGTTGGGTGGGATCTCCACCCGGACACCGTCCCCGACGGACACGACGACGACGTCGTCGCCGGCCGGAACCATGATCAGGTCGGCGAGGTTTCCCCCGAGCACGGTTCCCCCGCTGCCGGACGCCACCGCGCCGTCGACCTCGACCGACCCCCCCAAGCCGACCCCTGCGGCCACCGATCCGTCCACCAGACCCGGCAGCAGGCGCGTTTTGGTGTTGTCGTCGGCTTCCGCGGCAATCACGCTGCTCACGATCGTCGTCGGGACGAAGCCTCCCGGCGCCAGAGCGGCGCCGAGCGACTCGACGACCACCACCAGCTCCTCGGGTCCATACCCGGATCCGCCGTAGGCTTCCGGGATGTGCAGACCGAGCCAGCCGAGCCCGGCGAGCTCCGCCCAGAATCCGGGCGTTTCTTCGGCCGCGCCGTCGAGAAGAGCGCGGGCCGCCCGCCGCAGTTCCCGTCGGGCCGCGAAGTCGACGACGGTGTCGGCCAGCCTGTGGTGATCGTCGGTGATCGCGATCGGCATTGCTAGGGCTCCCTGGTTTGTCGGCGTCCGGCTTGCATCTCCGCTGAACCGAGCATACATTTAATTTTGAACATTCACTCAATTCTGATCGGCGGGTAAGCCGATCGGCGCCGGTGTTCCTTGACCGGGCCCGGCGCAACCACCGTCCTGAGGAGTCGTCATTTTGGCCGACGTGCAGCAGCAGCGTCCTTCGAAGTCGGAGCGCACGCGGGAGTTGATCCTGACCGTCGCCGAGCGGCTCTTCTCGGAGAAGGGCTTTGATGCCACATCTCTTGACGCCATCGGCAAGGAAGCCGGCATTCAGGGGACGGCCATCCTGTATCACTACCCGACGAAGCGGGAGCTCTACGAAGCGGTGCTCGACCGGATCTTCACCCCGCTGTTGGAGGAGATGGGTTCGCTGCTGGAGGGGCAGGCACCGCTGCAGGACCGCCTGGTCACCTTCACGTCGATGATGGTGCGTTTCGCGGCGCGGCGCCCGGGTGCGGCGAAGTTGATCTTGCGTGACTCCTCGGCCGGCAGCGCCGACGTCAAAGAGATCATGGGTACCGTCGCCGCGCCTCATTGGAAGCGACTGCTGGGGGTCCTCGAATCGGAAGGCGAGGGCACCGGCACCGATCCGCTGATCATCTGGAACATCATCGTCGGCGCGGTCTGTTTCTACTACGCGGCCGGGCCGACGGTCGGCGGGCTGGCCTATGACCCGGCAACGCCGGAGAAGACGGCCGCCTTCGAGAAAGTGATGATGGATTTGACCCGGTCGCTGTTCACCTTTGATGCGTGACGGCGCAGCTGAGCAGGGAAGGCACATGTATCCGGGGCTGCACGCACAAACGACACCCGACAAGGCGGCGGTCATCATGGGCCGCTCCGGTGAGGTGGTCACCTATCGCGGGCTTGATCGGGCCTCCACGCAGCTCGCCCGGCTGTGGCGGCAGCACGGTCTGGGGCCCGGTGATCATGTCGCGATCCTTTCTGAGAACCAGCCGCGCTATTTCGAGGTCGTGTGGGCCGCGCTGCGCTCAGGTCTTTACGTGACCACCGTCAACAGCCACCTCTCCGCCGAAGAGGTCGCCTACATCCTCGAGGATTCCGAATCCCGCAGCCTGGTCACGACCACTGCGATGGTCGAGGTTGCGACCGCGGCCCTGCTCCAAACCTCGAGCGTGAAGTTGCCGCTGCTGATCGGACGGGCCGATTCGCGTTTCGAGAGCTATGGCGATGCCGTTGGTGCGACATCTGCCGATCCGCTCGACGAGGAGCCCTTGGGCGACTTCATGCTCTACAGTTCGGGCACGACCGGTCGTCCCAAGGGCGTCAAGCGCGAGCTCTCGGGTGCCCCGGTCACCAACGGCATGGCGATCACCCACCTCGTCTCCCACATGTTCGGAGTCGGCGCGGACTCCGTCTACCTGTCGCCGGCGCCGCTCTACCATTCGGCGCCGTTGGCGTTCACGCTGTCCGTGCAGGGTCTCGGGGGCACTGTGGTGGCGATGGAGAAGTTCGATGCCGCCGAGGCGCTGGCGTTGATCGACCAGCACAAGGTGACACATTCGCAGTGGGTGCCCACGATGTTCATCCGCATGCTCAAACTGGCCGAGGAGGAACGCTCTCGCCACGACCTCTCATCACTGGTGCAGGCGATCCACGCGGCGGCGCCGTGCCCCGTGGAAGTCAAACAGCAGATGATGGACTGGTGGGGTCCGATCCTGTGGGAGTACTACGGCGGGACCGAAGGCAACGGCTTCACGTTCGCGAACCCGCAACAGTGGTTGCAGCGCCCCGGGACGGTGGGAAAATCTCTGGGCGGCAAGGTCCACATCCTCGACGACGCCGGCGAGGAGCTGCCCCCGGGTGAGATCGGCACCATCTACTTTGCGGGCGGATTCAACTACGAGTACCACAGGGATCCCGACAAGACCGCCGGTGCCCGCGACCCCAAGGGCCGGGGCTGGACGACCCTGGGCGATGTCGGCTACCTCGACGCTGAGGGCTGGCTGTATCTGACGGACCGCAAGGCGTTCATGATCATCTCCGGTGGGGTGAACATCTACCCCCAAGAGATCGAGAACTGTCTGATCATGCACCCGAAGGTTGCCGATGTGGCCGTCTTCGGCATCCCCGACGCGGAGATGGGCGAGGCCGTACACGCTGCGGTCCAGCCGGCCGCCGGCATCGAAGCCGGCGACGCACTCCAAGCCGAGCTGCGCAACCACGTGCGCGAGCACATCGCCCACTACAAGTGCCCACGCACGTTCGAATTCCTCGACGAGCTCCCACGCCTTCCCTCGGGCAAGCTCTACAAACACAAGCTGCGCGACAAATACTGGAAGAACGGGGGCGGGTGAGGATTTTTATGCGACCTACCCGCTCCAACCGACATCCAGGATCGTCGGGCTGATGAGCTGCCGGCAAGCTGGCGCATTTGGGAACAAATTTGGGAACAAAACTCGGTGACGGTGACACCGGCGTGAATCGGTGCGATGTGGCGCGACGACCCAGACTCGATAAGGTCGCTGAGCTGCGCAAATGAGACCACACAAACACGTGAAAATGCCCGGCCCGTAGCTCGTAACCCAGGGGTGCGGGACGACAGGCGGCTCGACACTTCGCTCCGGTGCGGACTCTTCCGGGGCCGGTCATTCCGTCGGAAGGCGTTCTTCTGCTTCGTGATTCGCGATCTCAGGTGTGCGCCCGAAAAGACGCGAGTGCCGTCTCCACCTCGTGAAGGTCTCGCTCGTTGCATTGGGCCCAGCGCTGCTCGTTGGCGTCGAGGTGAGTAAGGAAGGCATAGCGGCTGCGGATGGTGGCGATCCAGTCCTTCAGACGCACGGGCTTGGTCAGGTAGCCGATGTCTTCTTGACGGAACTCACGCGCGTCCCGCGGCCTGAGGACTTCCTGCGGATCGACCGGCTTGGTGCCGCGGCCGTCGACAACGACGTCGCGGTAGACCTTGAGCACCCAGAGCCGGCGGATGAGGGCTTGATCGAACGCGCCCGAAGTTGCGAACCACTGCAGATCGTAGAGGTCTCGTGCCAGCGACACTCGGCGGTAGCGTGCGAGCTTCTCAGCGACGGCCTCCTCGACGCGTACTACCGGGGTCGGCGGCAGGATGAAGTGGTACCTGTCGTGGATCGGTAGTCGCACCGGGTCGAGCATCTCGGGTGCCAGGCTGAGCGCGTGTCGGGCCAGCTCTATCTTGGCACCCAGCTGCGGCCGGCCGAACGGCGTGTCGACCAACAGGTCACCACGCCGACCGTCGTCACCGAGATTTTCAATCGCGAAAGTGAATCCGTCGACCTCGACGCCGTCGAGAGCCTGCAAAGCGGCGAGCGCCACCTCCTCATCGGGCGCAGCGAAGTCGAGGTCGGTCGAGAAACGGCCAGCGTTGCCTGCTCTAAACTTTCGCAGCGGTGCCGCCCTTGAAAACCAGGCCGCGTGCGAATAGCCCGGCGTTGTGAAGCAGATGCAACGCGTGATCCTGGGCAATGTCGAGAAGAGCGGCATCGCGTCCACCCTTGACACCTTGATAGTGGCGCGCGAGGTGTCCCTCGGTAATCCGGGTCACGATCCGGTGCCCACGGTGAGGTATCGGTGCAGCAGGGTGTCGTTGACGTTGGTCTCGGCGTCGAAGAAACCTGCACCGGCGACACGCGGTCCCAGCCAGACCGTCTCTGTCGCTGGGTGGGCCGCGACGATCGCGGCTCGGGCCTCGTTGTTGCCTGCCGACCCGAGAAGGTATGCGGCACGCTGCGCCGTTGCACGAGGCCTGGTCTCGAGCAATCCGATGACGGTGCTGACGTCCACGCGCGCGACGGCATCCGGCAGCCATTGGCCGAGGCCGGCTACGTCCTTGTAGGCCGACGGGCGCACCGCAATACCGACGATGAGTCCTTCGAGGTTCCATGACGGCAGTCCGTTGACTGTCGTCAGCCCGGCCTCGGGCAACTCGATGCGGACATAGCGCCAATCACCGGCAAGTGCTTTAGGAAAGGGTTGCTCGGCCGGGAGCGCGACGACTTCTTGCTCCGGTAACCGCTGGGCCAGCCCGAGGATCGATGCAGCCGTTTCCATTGCCAGCACGCCGCGCCAATCGGGGTCCACGGCGCGCTGCGCGCGGAACTCGATAAAGCGATCACCAGAGCCGTAGGCACCGCCGCGCGCCCCGGGAAGGAACTCCCAAGCGTGGCGGGTGCGCAGTTTTCCCAGCCAGCCGCCGCGCTGGAGTTCGTAGGCGAGGCGCTGTGTCGCCGCTTCGTCACCGTCAAGCCCGACTTGGCGCATGACCGCGGCCAGCCGACCTGACGTCACGACCAGGTCGCCGTCGAGTTCGAGCTGCTCGACCACGTCGGCGACCGAGCGTGGGATGACTCGCGCCACTGTCATTCACCACCTTACTTTGGTCAATATTAACAAACTACGGGTGTAGATGACAGTTCCTAAACGAGGCGGCGTGTGGAGAACATGCCGTCCATGGGGGCGGTCCGGCACGTTGACGGCGTCAACACGCCGAATCGAAAACCGCAGGTAACGAACTGCACTGAAATCGATCAAACTAGATCGAAGCAGCTGGTAGAGACGTTGATGGACACTGAATCCAGGGGTTCGAGTCCCCTTAGCTCCACCCCGTACTCGGGTTGCCGGAGGGGTCAGCGGCCGGTGTTGCTGCCCGCGCCATGTTCGATCACGGTCGCCCCTTGGGGTCCGCAACTCCAGGTATTGCGCCGGGCTCGAGGCTGACCACGGGGCCACTGGCCTGCTGAATAGCGATCGACCAGTGAGCCGCATAAGCTTGTGCGGTTATGGGGCAAGATGCATTGCAGGTCGTGCCTGGTGAGTTGGAGGGCACCGCCGGTCAGTGGGAGGCGCTCAGCGCCCAGCTCGTGGGGGCGCCGCCGTCGGCAGGACCGCCGTTTCAACCCACCACCGCTGCTGTGAACGCCGTCAACGCGGGTATCGGTGTCGCCGCAGCGGCCTTTGCAGCGCGGACGCAGGACACGGTCGGCAGCGTGACCACGGCCGCCGGCGGCTACACCACCCAGGAGGCCACATCGGCGGCCGAGATGACCGCCGTGACGCAGGTGACGGTGGTGTAGAGATGCCGGCGACCCTCTCGCAGATCCGGGCGTGGAGCACCGAGCATCTCATCGACGCTGCTGGCTACTGGACTCAAACCGCCGACCGCTGGGAAGACGCATTTCTGACCATGCGCAACCAGGCGCATTCCATCACCTGGCACGGCGCTGGGGGCGAAGGGCTGCGGCAACGCACCGGGGCCGATTTATCCGTCGTTGGTGGCAAAGCTGACCAGCTACGTCAGGCAGCCGGAATAGCCCGTAGCGGGGCCAGTGACATCAGCGCGGCCCAGCGGCGAGTCCTGTACGGAGTCGAAGACGCGCAGGATGCGGGATTCACTGTCGGGGAAGACTTGTCGGTCATCGACACCCGCAGTACTGCTCCAGCGGAAAGGGCCGCGCGCCAGGCTCAGGCGGAAGCGTTCGCCGCCGATATCCGGCTCCGTGCCGAGCAACTCGACGGGGCGGAGGTCAAGGTCGCAAGCCAACTCACCACCGCGACTGCCGGCCTCAGTAGTGGTGGCTTTGCGCAGAACCCGATCTCCCATCCCGGCGCGCAAGCTCCAACCACCAGCCGCAACGGGGTTCAGCTGGTTGACTTCACACAAGACAACGACACTGGGCCCAACCCGCCGCCATTTGCACCGTGGGACACCCCCGATGAGACACCGCCGTCACCCCAGCCGGGGTTCATCCCGCAGTACGAACAGTCCCTCACGGCGCCCCCGGCGCCTAGGCCGGGTCCGCCCGCATCCCCGCTGCCGAGCCCCGCGACAACCCCGCTGCCGAGCCCCCCGACCGGTCCTGCCGCCGCTGCGCCCGCCAAACCCGGATGCAGCGTGTACGACTGGACGAAGGCTCTGCTGGAGCCCACCGGCGGCATGGTTGCGATCTTGACCGCAGTCCCTGAGGGTGGGACCGGCGTGGGGATCCCAGCAGCGATCGGTCAAATCGCTCTCGGTACGGCGGCGGTCGCCGACGGCCTGGACACCGCCGGCAAGTGCCTACCTTGATGTCACCCACAGCACGCACTGGATGATGACTGGCATGCTGACCCTAGACACGCCAATGACAGGGAGGTCGCGCGCGTGAAGAGGAACTCCCTGTACAGCCCGGCGTTCTACACGGTGTTGTCTGTGTTATTCCTGGCGCTGTTCGTGCTGATTGTGTGCAGCCATGGCACCACGCTGGGCCTAATCAGTACCGGAGGTCTCGCCGTCTTGACGGGTTACCGCGCCTACCGGGCCTGGTTCGGCAAGCGCCGCATAAACCAGCGGTAAGACCGTACATCGCAACGCTGCGCCGCAAGGTCTTCCGCGCAGGGTTGACACCGACGGGGTAAGCGCGTGTGAAGGATGACGACTAGCACGCTCTCGCCACAGTTCGGGGCGCGCTTTGTGGCGGCAAGCTCCACGCCCAGAAAACCGGCACCGGCGACACCGACAGTGTGTCGGGGTCACGACAGTCCCCGGGGCGCTGCGCGCCACAGTCGACAATTGGTACCCGGCTGGTCACCGCAGGGTTCATCTGGATGGACTAGCTCAACTAGATCAGATGCATCTCCTGTATCGTATGGATTCGGCGTACGGCCGAGTTGGGGCCGGAAGGGGTGTGCGTGGCTGGCAAAGAGTCATTTGTCTTGTCCGGCAACCATGAGCGCGTCCGTCCGATGAAGATGTCGGATCAGGTTGCGGCCCAGATTCGGCGGATGATCGCGCGGGGGGAGCTCGTCGACGGCGACTGGTTGCCCACCGAGGCCGAGCTCATCGAGCGCTTCGGCGTCTCCCGCCCGACCCTGCGAGAGGCCTTCCGGCTGCTGGAGGGTGATTCCCTGGTCACCATCCGGCGGGGCCCGCCCGGCGGCGCACGCGTGACCGTGCCGGGGCCCGATGCCGTCGCCGACCTGTTCGGGATGATCTTGATGCTATCGGGCACCACGATCGGCGACGTCTGGGATGCTCGGCTCACCATCGAGCCCCCCGCGGTTCGGCGGCTGGCCGAATCGGCCACCAAGGACATACTCAAGGAACTCGACGCCGAGCTGGACCGGGTTCGGGCCGCCATCGACGACGCGCGGGAGTTCAGCAGAGCCGGCGTCAGCTACCACGTCAAACTCGTTGAACTGTCCGGCAATCACACGCTCACCGCGGTCATCGGCATGCTTTCGGAGATCATTGAGCGTGAGCTCGCCAAGTCGTTGGTGGAGATCGGATCCGACAGCGATGAGGTTCGCCGCGCCAACCGCCGCGCACTGCGCGGCTACGAAAAGGTGGCCGAACTCATCCACGCGGGTGACGGCGAAGCCGCCGAACGTGCCTGGCGAGACCACATGAAGAGCGCGCGCCGCTTCATCGAAAAGACGCAGAAGCAGGACCGCGTCATCGACTTGCTCTACTGACGCGAGTCCCTCCCGTCCAGGCCTTGCTGAATGAAGGCTGTCTGCGGGCGGCGGCTGCTGCAAACATCAAAGAATATAGATAATCTACTTCTTCCATTGACATGGTGTTGTGACAGCGCCTACATTCGCCAGGTAGGCACGACGAAGGCAGGGAATCCGGTTTCTGCCGCCTTCTTGCGCCGCCGGAGACGGCGCGGCGGCAGTTCTCGGGTAGTCGCCGAAGGCGCTGGCGCGGTCCGGTTCCGGCGAAGGGAGTTGCATTATGCCGCTTCAGGATTGGATGAAGCTGGTGTCGGTGGACGATCATGCCATCGAGCCGGCCGAGGTGTGGACCTCGCGGATGCCGGCCAAGTACGACCGCACGCAGATTCCGCATGTGGAAGAGGTGGAAGTGGATGCGGCGCGGCTGCAGTTGGGGGCCACCGCGCATGGCCGGGTGCAGTCGTGGGTCTACGCGGGCAAGAACTATCCGCAGATCGGGCTGAACGCCGTGGCCGGCAAGGATCCGCGGACCTGGGATGTGGAGCCGGCGCGCTACGACGACATGCGTCCGGGCTGTTACGACCCGGTGGCGCGGCTGCAGGACATGGACGAAGACGGCGTGTGGGCGCATCTGTGCTTCCCGAGCTTCGCCCGGTTTGCGGGCACCCGGTTCCTGGAGGGTTCCGATCGTGGGATGGCTCTCGACTGTGTGCGGGCCTGGAATGACTGGATGCTCGACGAGTGGTGCGGCACGTCGCCGGAGCGCTTCGTGCCACTGTGCATTCTGCCGTTGTGGGATATCGACCTGTGTGTGGCCGAGCTGAAGCGATCCATCGACAAGGGGGCTCGCGCGATCTGCTTCCCCGAGAACCCCTCGCCCCTCGACCTGCCGTCGTTTCACACCGATCACTGGGATCCGCTATTCGCGATCGCGCAGGAAAACGCGATGCCGTTGATGCTGCACTTCGGGACCTCCACGCGCACCCCCTATGTCAGTCCGGATGCGCCCACGCCGGTGGTGGTCTCCCAGATGGGGCTGAACTCGATGGGCACGCTGGCCGATCTATTGTTCTCGCGGACCTTTCACGCGTTCCCGCAGCTGAAGGTGGCGTTGGCCGAGGGCGGCACGGGCTGGCTGCCCTACATGCTCGAACGCATCGACCAGGTGTGGGAAAAGCACCGCTGGTATGCCCACGTGGACACTGAGACCCGTCCCTCGACGCTGTTCCACAAGAACGTCTGGGGATGTTTCATCGTCGACCAGGCCGGCGTCGATTTCCGGCATCGCATCGGGGTCGACAGGCTGACCTGGGAATCCGACTACCCGCACTCGGATTCCCAATGGCCGCACTCGCGCAAAGGCCTGGCCGAGATGCTGGCCGACGTTCCTGACGGCGAAGCCCACTGCATCGCCGAACTCAACGCCTGCGAACTCCTCGGATGGCGACCCTGGGCGTCGTAGCGCGAACCGGAACCACCCCGATCCGGGTCGTCCAGTGGGGCACCGGTAACACCGGTGCCGTTGCATTGCAGGCAATCTCGGATTCTCCGAACCTGGAGTTGGTCGGGGTGTGGGCGCACAACCCCGATCTGCGGGGCCAGGACGCCGGGCGGTCGGCCGAAACCGGCCATGAAATCGGTGTCGCGCTCACCGACGACCGAGAGTCGGTGCTGGCGACCGCGCCGGACTGCGTGTGTTACATGGCCACCGACCGGGGACGCCACGACGAAGTCATCGATGACTTCTGCATGATCCTCGCCGCGGGGATCGACGTCGTCACCACGACCCATCCGCTGCTGGTGCATCCCGCCGGTGACGGGCCCGGCGTGCAGCACCGCATCGAGGCCGCGTGCCGCGGCGGCGGCTCGTCGTTCTTCTGCACCGGCGTCGAGCCGGGCTTCATGGCCGACGCGCTGGTGTTGCATCTGACCAGCCTGTCGAAAGACATCACCGCCATCCATGTGCAGGAGGCGATGAACGTCGGGAGTTACCGCGGGGGCCGCTGGCGTTCCGGACTCGGCAACGACGTGGCCACCGACGCGCAGCGATACGTGCCCGGGGCCATCGCGCACAACTGGATGGGGCCGATGACCATGCTCGCCGACGGTCTGGGCGTCGAACTGGACCGCGTGTACGAACGGCGCGAAATCGCCGCCGCCGGACATGAATTCACCGTTGTGGCCGGCCGTTACGGCCCCGACCAGGCCGCGGCCCTGCATTTCGAGGTGATCGGTGAGGTCGCGGGCGAAGCGATGTTCGTCATCGAGCACGTCTACCGCCTGCTCGACGAGGTGGCGCCGCACTGGCCCCAGCCGATCGATCCGCACCGCCGCACCACCCGCATCCGCATCGCGGGGCGCCCCGACATCGACGTCGACGTCGCGCTCGGCGGGGAGAACCTGGACGCGACCCAGCAGGGCGTGCTGGCCACCGTGATGCGGGCGGTCAACGCCATCCCCGTCGTGTGCGCGGCGGCCCCGGGCATGTACAGCCCGCTCGACCTGCCGCTGATCACTGGGCGCGACACTGTCCGAAACACGAAAATGGAGGCGTGATGGGTGATTTCAGGGTTGCCGTGTGCGGGATGGGCGACGTCGGGCACTACGCCATCCGTGGCATCCTCAGCCGGCCCGACATGACGCTGTGTGCGGTGCAGACCTTCTCCCCAGACAAGGCGGGACGGGACGCGGCGGAGGTGATCGGCTGGCAACCGTGCGGTACCCGGCTGACGACGTCGCTGGACGAGGTGCTCGCGCAGCGCCCCGACGCGCTGGTCTACTGCGGCAAGAGCCGCAGCTATGAACCCGCGTTGCCCTACCTCCGTGCCGGAATCGACGTTGCCTACCTGGGGATTCCGGAGTTGCTGCATCCGCCGTCCTGCCCGCCGGAAATCCGCGGGCCCATCGAGGAAGCGGCGTTGGCCGGCGGCGCGTCGATCATGTACGGCGGTATCGACCCCGGCTTCTCCACGCAGCTGCTGCCGTTCGTTTTGTCGGCGGTCAGTGAACGGGTCGATCACCTGACCATTTACGAAGTGCGCGACTACGATCCGCTTCCACTGTGGCGCCTCGACGACCTGGGGCTGGGTGTCATGGACACCTCCACCAGCCGTTTCCACCGCGCCGGTGTGCTCGACCGCACGTGGGGCTCCTCGCTGCGTGGGCTGGCCGACGTCTTCGGGTGCCCGGAAGTCCACATCGAGGAGTACCGCGAAACGTTCCGTTGCACAGAAGCGTTCGACGTCCCCGCCAAGCGTGTCGAGGCCGGGGCGATCGCGGCGATCCGGTTCGGGGTGACCGCCACCGTCGACGGCGTGGAGCGGTTCAGGGTCGAACACGTCAACCGGCTGCGCCGCGACATCGCCGAACACTGGCGCCACCAACAGGGCTACGGTGTCGAAATCCGCGGCGTGCCGGACTACGATCTGCATCTGAGCCTGCGTGACGCGGCGGGCAAGCAGGACCGCCCCGCGCTGTTCGGCACCGCCATGTACAACATCAACACCCTGCCGGCGCTCATCGCGGCCGAGCCGGGAATCCGCACCCCGTTCGAGCTGGCCGTCACCGGATGCCGCAACATCGGCGGCCGCCACCAGGACGACAACTGGACGATCTCCTCCCACCTGCACGCCCAGCGGGCGGGGGGCTGAGATGACCATCTCCCTGGCCAGACAGCGCCGCGGCGACTTCAACCACCAGGCTGTGCTTTCCGCCGTCGAGATCGACTTCGCCGACATGCTGCCGACCTTTCGCTACCACCACCTCATCCAGGACGGCACGTACCTGTACGGGGGTTTCGCCGACGAGGCCGGCCGCCGCTACACGGTGCTGCGCAAGATCAGCGGTGAACTGAGCGCCGGGTTGGTGCTCAACGCCTCGGACGGGCGGAATCTGGCGTCGCACCCGCGGGCGAGCGACTCGATGCGCGGTGGCACGCTGCGGTACCAGGCCGACGACAGCGGGTTTCGCATCCGGCCGTCATCGGTGAAGGGCAGCCTGGGTGAGCCGTTCGGCCTGGAGATGACCCGCGACCTCACCGTGTGGGACGAGGGTGACCTCATGCACGTGGCGGGCCGCATCGTCGGTGACTGCGGACTGCAGTGGTATGACCCCTGCCGTGAGGGCGGGGACCTCTACGTGTCGCACATCCTGCGCGCCGGCGGGACCCTGCTCGGGCAGCCCGTGGAGGGGTTCTTCGCGGTCGATCAGCAACACCTGTTACCGGGAACCGTGTGGCGCCAGACGCCCTATTTCCAGCGGCTGGAGGTCGCCTGGTTCACCATGGGCGTCGAATACGACGACGGCACCATCGAAGTCGGTCAACTCTGCCATGGCGGCGACGACTGGGGTTTCGCGATGATGGCCAACCAGCACGGCCCGTTCACGCTCACCCGCGACATAGCCGGCAAGCCGACGTTCGGCGCCGACGAGTTCCCCACCCGCGTCGACTTCGTCATCGACGGCCAGGACTGGGTATGGCAGGCCCACGCCGACGGCGTGATGCCCGGATACGCCGCCGACCCGCATTACCGGCCCGCCGACGGGTGGTGTACCCGCGCAAACGAAAAGCGCTCGGTCGTCGCATCGTTCGGCTGGATCGATGCCTTCAACGACGGCCGCAGTTGAACGGCGCGGAGGCCAAGGCTCCGCTGCCGGCCCTCGACCCGGGAAACACCGCCTTCTGGACCGGCGGTGCACGGGGGCAGCTGCTGATCTGTCGATGCGGTGCCTGCCGGCGCTGGCTACACCCCCCGGTGCCGGTGTGCCGGTTCTGCCTGAGCACCGACGTGACACCGCAACCGTCATCCGGGCGGGGCGCCGTCCTGACCTACACGATCAACCGACAGCCGTGGCTGCCGTCGCTGCCGCCGCCGTATGCGATCGCGGTCATCGGACTCGACGACGATCCCGACCTGCGGGTGACGTCGCGACTGGTCGACGTTGCCCCCGAGGAGGTTTCGATCGGGATGCGGGTCCGCGTCATGTTCGAGCAGGCCGGCGACATCTGGCTGCCGCTGTTCGGGCGCGACGGGAACCGGCGATGAACGACGTCGGCACCGGCGCGGTGATCAGCGGCATCGGACAGTCCGACATCGGTCGGCGACTGGGCCGCTCCGGGTTGTCCCTGACGGTCGAGGCCGTGCTCGGCGCGCTGGCCGATTCCGGCGTGGACCGCTCCGACATCGACGGGCTGTCGACGTGGCCGGGCGGGTCGGGGCCGGCGCCGGGCTTCACCGGGGCGGGCGTGTGGGACGTCAAGGACGCGCTCGGCCTGAACCTGGAGTGGTTCTCGGCGGGCAGTGAAACCGCCGGCCAGCTCGGCGCGATCGTCAACGCCGTCGCGGCGATCCGGGCGGGACTGGCCACCCACGTGCTGTGCTTTCGCACCGTGTGGGAGAGCACGGCCCAGACGGCGGGCCGGCGGGCGTCGGTGATCGGATCCGCCGGCGGCCGCGTCGAAGGGGCCCATCAATGGATGGTGCCGTTCGGCGCCGTCTCGGCGACCAACTGGGCCGGCCTGCTGGCCACCCGGCACTTCCACGAATTCGGCACCACACGAGAACAGGTCGCCGGGCTGGCCACCACGCTGCGCGCCAACGCGGCGCTGAATCCCAAAGCGGTGCTGCGGGATCCGATGAGCACCAACGACTACCTGGGCGCACGGATGATCTCCGAGCCGCTGTGCCTGTTGGACTGCGACATCCCCGTCGACGGCTCCACCGCCGTGATCGTCTCCGCCGCCGCCACCGCGGGCGGCCTCGCGGCCCAACCGGTCCACATCGAGGCGATCGGCGCGGCCCTGCACGGGCGCCCCTACTGGGATCAGTACCAGGACCTGACCTCGATGGCCGCCCACGACGCGTCGGAAGCGTTGTGGCGCAACACCGCACTCACCCCGGCCGACGTCGACATCGCCCAGCTCTATGACGGCTTCTCCATCCTGGCGCTGATCTGGCTCGAGGCGCTCGGCCTCTGCGGCAAGGGGGAGTCGGGCCCGTTCGTGGCCGGCGGCGACCGCATCGCCCGCACGGGAAAGCTGCCGCTCAATACCGCGGGCGGGCAGCTCTCGGCGGGGCGGCTGCACGGCTTCGGCCACCTGCACGAAGCCTGCGTCCAGCTGCGCGGCGACGGCGGCGACCGCCAGGTGCCCGACGGGCCCGAGGTCGCGGTCGTGGCCGCCGGCGGCGGATATCTGGGCGGGGCCCTGCTGCTCACCCGGCATCGGTGACCGCGACAACAACGGAAAAAGGAAGGACTGCAGTGAAAGTCAGTGTTGACCCCTCGCGGTGCGAGGCGCACGGCATGTGTGAGGCGACGGTGCCGGAGTTCTTCACCCTCGATGACAAGGGCTATAGCTCCATCGGAACCGGCAAGCCCGTGCCGACCGGGCAGCAGGACCGGGTGCGCATGGGGGTGGAATCCTGCCCGGTGGCTGCGTTGTCGATCAGCGACGACTGATGCGTCCTAGCGGATTTCGCGCGTGATCGGGAAACGACGTTCTCCGGGGCGGCCTTGCCACCACCGGGCGCGCAGCCTAAGCTCGCACCGGTATCGGACGGCATGCGTCGGTAATAGTGACTGAGGAGAGAAGCTGCAGGTGAAGACCCCAATCTGCGAGATGCTCGGCATCGACTTCCCCCTGCTGGCGTTCAGCCATTGCCGCGACGTCGTCGCCGCGGTGACCAACGCCGGCGGGTTCGGCGTGCTCGGCGCGTCGTCGCACAGCCCCGAAGAGCTCGAGCGGGAACTGGTCTGGATCGACGACCACGTCGACGGCAGGCCCTACGGCGTCGACATCGTCTGCCCGGAGAAGTTCGAGGGCAAGGGCATGAACCTGGCGCCCGACCAGATTGCCGCGATGGTGCCGGCCCAGCATCGCGACTACGTCGCGAAAATCCTGTCCGAACACGGGCTCGACCTGACCGACATCGGCGCCGAGCCGTTCCGGATGCTGCAGACCTTGAACGACACCATCGGAGAGCAGCTGCTGGACGTGTCGTTTCGCCATCCCATCAAACTCATCGCCAACGCGCTCGGTGTCCCACCGCAGTTCATGATCGACCGGGCCAAGGCCGAGGGCGTGCCCGTCGCCGCGCTGGTGGGCGCCAAAGAGCACGCGATCAAGCAGGTGCAGGCCGGCGTCGACGTGCTCGTGGCCCAGGGCACCGAGGCCGGTGGCCACTGCGGGGAAGTCACCACGATGGTCCTGGTGCCCGAGGTGATCGAGGCCATCCGGGGAATCCGGCCGGTTCCGGTGCTGGCCGCCGGCGGCATCGTCACGGGGCGTCAGGTGGCCGCCTCGATCGCACTGGGCGCCGCCGGCGCCTGGACCGGGTCGGTGTGGCTGACCACCGAGGAGGCGGAGACGGCGCCCTACACCGTGCAGAAGTTCCTGGCGGCATCGTCTCGCGACACCATCCGATCGAAGGGCCGCACCGGAAAGCCTTCGCGACAGCTCAGATCGCCGTGGACCGCGGCGTGGGAGCCCGGCGCCGAAGGCCCGGGCCCGCTGCCGCTGCCGCTGCAGTCGATCGTGTCCGAGAACGTGTTGCGCAGGATCGACGTCCTGGCCGAGAAGGGCAACAAGGGGGCGCAGGAATTGGCCACCTACTGGGTCGGGCAGGGGGTAGGCCTGATGAGCAAGGTCAAACCCGCCCGCGAGGTGGTGCGGGAAATGATCGAGGACTACCTGGATGCGGCCGAGCGCGTCGCACGCTCACTGGAGGACTGACATGACGAAGCCACACCGCACCGCCGTCGACCCCCGCACCCCGGTCCTGGTGGGCGTGGGGCAGGTCGCCGAGCGCGTCGATGACGCCGACTACCGGGGTCTGTCGCCGATCGACCTGGCGGTCGTGGCCGCCCGGGCGGCGGTGACCGACAGCGGCGGGCACGGGCAAACCGTGATCGAGGCCATCGACACCATCGCGTGCACCCGTCAGTTCGAAGACTCCCTACCGGGTGCTCCGGCACCGCTCGGCAAATCGACGAAATGCCCGGTATCGGTGGGCAATCGGCTGGGGGCGGCGCCCAAGCGAGCGGTGCTCGACGTCGCCGGCGGCCAGTCGCCGCAGCATCTGGCCACCGAGTTCGCCCGTGAGATCGCCGCCGGCAACGCCGACGTCGTGCTGTTGGCGGGGGCCGAAGCCATTTCGACGATCCGGCACCTGGCCAAGTCCGGGAACAAGCCGGACTTTTCCGACGACCCCCCCGACCCGCGCAACAGCTACGAAGACCGCGGCTTCGGCCTGTTCGGCCTGACCACGATGGAGCAGGCGGCGCACGGCCTGACCACCGCGCCCGCCCAGTACGCGCTGCTGGAGAACGCACGTCGGGCGGCGCGGGGCGAGAGCCGGGACAAATATTCGGCCGGGATGGGGGCGCTGTTCGCGCCGTTCACCAAAGTTGCGGCCGCCAACCCGCTTTCGGCGGCACCGCAGCAACACAGCGCCGAAGAGCTGATCACGGTCACCGAACGCAACCGCATGATCGCCGACCCCTATCCGCGCTTCCTGGTCGCCCGCGATCAGGTGAACCAGGGTGCCGCGGTGCTGCTGATGTCGACGGAGGCGGCCCGGCGGCTGGAGATCGACGAGAGCAAATGGGTGTTCCTGCATGGTCAAGCAGACCTGAGGGACCGCAACCTGCTCGAGCGCCAGAACCTGGCCGAAGGGCCGGCCGCCGTCGCCGCGGTCACCCACGCGCTGCAGGTTGCCGGCCTGGCCCTCGACGACATCGACTTCTTCGACTTCTACTCCTGCTTCCCGATCGCGGTCTCCAACATCACCGAAACACTGGGGCTTTCCCCGGACGACCCGCGGGGCCTGACGCTCACCGGCGGGCTGCCGTTCTTCGGCGGCGCCGGCAACAACTACTCGATGCACGCGATCGCCGAAGCGGTCGGGCGGGTCCGCGCCAAGCCCGGCAGCCACGCGTTGGTGTCGGCCAACGGCGGGGTCGTCTCGAAGACCTCGGTGGGCATCTACAGCACGACACCCACCGCGCTGAAGGCCGACAACAGCGACGCGCTGCAGCGCGAGATCAACGCCTCGAGCAGCCCGCCGCACGTCGTGCATCCGCGCGGCTGGGCGAGCATCGAGACCTACACGGTGGTGCACGGCCGCCGAGATGCGAAGACCGGCATCGTGATCGGCCGGCTCGAGGACGGGGGCGGACGGTTTCTATCCCAGGTGGCCCCGGACGACGCCGAGCTCATGACGATCCTGGAAAACGCCGAACAGCCGATTGGCGAGCGTGTCTACGTGACGCCCTTCGGGTACGGCAACCGGGTCACCCGTTCCGAGCAGAGGGCCGCGGCGCTGTTCCCCGAGCGAGCGCCGGTGTTGCTCGACCACTACGAGTTCGTCAAGGTCCGCCGTGACGGGCACCTGCTCGAGGTCACCATCAACCGCCCCGACGTGCGCAACTGCCTGCACCCGCCGGCGCACGAGGAGCTCGACGGCATTTTCGACGCGTTCTTCGCCGATCGCGACCTGTGGGTGGCGATCATCACCGGCGAGGGCGCCAAGGCGTTCTGCGCCGGCAACGACCTGGTTTACAGCGCCAGCGGCAAGCCGATGTATGTGCCGTTCAACGGGTTTGGCGGCCTGACGGGTCGGCGCGACATGTGCAAGCCGGTGATCGCCGCGGTCAACGGTTTCGCCATGGGGGGCGGCTTCGAGATCGCGCTGGCCTGCCACCTCGTGGTCGCCGACTCCTCGGCGAAGTTCGCCTTGAGTGAGGTCAAGGTGGGCCTGGTCGCGGGTGCGGGCGGGGTGATCCGGCTGCCGCGGTCGATTCCGCCGAAGGTCGCCAACGAGCTGATCCTGACCGGCCGGCGCATCGGCGCCGACGAGGCCCGCGAGCTCGGTGTGGTCAACCGGGTGGCACCCGAGGGGCAGGCGCTGGCCGCCGCCCGGGAGTTGGCGGCCGAGATCCTCGACGCCTCGCCGACGTCGGTGCGGCTGTCGCTGAAGCTGATGGAGCGAACGCAGGGCATCGCCGACACGGTGGACGCGGTGACCAACCCGAACGACGTCGTCGACGAGGTCATGACGAGCGCGGACGCTTTCGAAGGCATGACAGCGTTCGCGATGAAACGCCAACCGCAATGGAAGAACCTGTGAGGGCTGAAGTCGCGGCCTTCGAAGAGTCCGTGGCAGGAGTCATCGACAAGGTCTGGGGTACCGCCACCGCGGCCGAGAGCGGCGACGTAGCCGAGCTCTGGGCGGTTGCCGCCGAACAGGGCTGGTTCGAATTGGGCGAGGCCGAAGCGCTCGACCTCGCGGTCGCCGCGATGCGGCGGCTCGGCCGTGCGGCCTGCCCGCTGCCGGTGCTGGACGGCTACGCCGCAGCCGAGTTGTTCGACGAGCCCGGCATCGCGACCGGCCGGCTGCGCGTGGTGCTCACCGCAGACCCTGCCGAACCAATCGACGCGGGCGGGGCCGCCTCGCACGTGGCCGTCATCCCCGCGGCCGGCGGCCGCGCGCGGCTGTGCGCCATCGCCGAGCAGACACCGCTGCCGGGCCTTGCCATCCCGGCATGGAGTCACGTGCGGCTCGGTGACACGGTGGCCGAGCGCGACGTCGATCCCGGCGAGGCCGCTCGGGCGCTGGTGCTGACTCGGCTCGGCAAGGCCGCACGCGCCCTGGCCGCCGCCGAGTACGCCCACGAGATGGCCATCGAGCACGCCAAGACCCGCAAGCAGTTCGGCAAGGTGATCGGCGCCTTCGGTGCCGTGCAACAGCGCACCGCGCAGTGCCAGATCGAGGTCAGGTCGGCCAATCTGCTGCTCGCCGAGGCCGTCTCGGCGCTCCAGCGTGGCCGCGCCGATGCGCTGCTGAGCGCCGAGATCTCGATCGCCCACGTCGCGGCGATCGCGCCGAACGTCCAACTCGGCGCCCACCACACCCTGGCAGCCATGGGCTACTTCAACGAACACCCCGCCCCGTGGCTGTTTCGGCGGATCCACGGCGACGTCACCCTGCTGCGCACGCTCGAGCCCGCCCACGGGTCCGTCGGCGACGTCCTCGTGGAGACCGGATCCCGGTTGCCCGCGGCGGATCTGGGCGAGAGCGGTGAGGCCTTCCGCGAGCGGTTCCTCGAGTTCATCGCCGAACACGGCGCCCGCGGCACGGCGCCGACACCGATGCACGTCGACCACCAGACCATCCGCGCCATGGTGGACAACGGGTGGCTGGGCTTCGGCTGGCCGCCCGAATACGGCGGTCGCAACGCCTCGCTCGCCGAACAGGTGGTGCTCAACGAGGAGACCGCCTACCACCGAGTCGGCGCCACGAAGGCGCTGGGATCGGTGATGCTCCTCGGCTCCTCGATCCTGAGACACGGCAGCGAAGAACAGAAGCAGAAGTTTCTCCCGATCATCCGGGCCGGCGAAATGAACTTCTGCCTTGGCTACTCCGAACCCGAGGCCGGCTCCGACCTGGCATCGCTGCGCACCCGCGCGGTCCGCGACGGCCAGGACTGGGTGATCAACGGCCAGAAGCTCTGGACGACCGGCGCGCACACCTCCGACTGGGTGTGGCTGGCCGCACGAACCGATCCCGACGCCCAGCCGCGGCACGCGGGCATCACGGTGTTCCTGTTCCCGATGGACACCCCCGGCGTGACGGTCCAGCAGCACACCGCGCTGTCGGGTGAGGTGTCCTGCACCGTCTTCTACGACAACGTCCGCATCCCCGATTCGGCGCGCGTCGGCGAGGTCAACGGCGGCTGGTCGGTGATCGTGGACGCCCTCGCCGGCGAGCGCATCACGATGGGCAACATCGCCGCGGCGCTGCACCGCCAACTCGACGACCTGCTGGATTACGTGCGCGCCGACCCCGTTCGCCTGGTCGGCGTGCGCGGCTCGGCCAAACGCGCGTCGATCACCGACCTCGCGGTGCGGGTGCAGGCCACCCGCGCACTGGTCACCGCGGCGGTGCAGGCAAGTTCGAGCGACATCGGCGCGATGTTCGACGCCGCGATGGCCGGGGTCATGGGGGGTGACCTGGCCGAGGACTTCGGCGAAGCGACGCTCGCCCTCTTCGGGCCGGCCGCCGCGTTGAGCGCCGGTCCGGGCGAAAACACGATTCCCGGCGGTGGCGCCTTCGAATACGGCCTGCGCCAATCGATCATGTACGTAGTCGGTGGCGGCACCAACGACGTCCAACGCGGCCTGATCGCCCGGGGCCTGGGACTGCCCCGCTAGCCGACTGACGAAAGGACGGCGACGATGCCCGACAACACACTGCCCCTCGGGGGAGTACGCGTCATTGACTTCACCGACGGCAAAGCCGGTTTCGCGGGCCGCTTCCTGGCGGACCTGGGCGCCGACGTGGTGCTGGTCGAGCCCCCGCAAGGTGTCGCGTCGCGCCGGGCGCAACCCCAACACGACGGCCACAGCCTGCCTTTCGCCACGGCGCACGCCAACAAGCGCGGCGTCGTGGTCGATGTGGGCACCGCCGAGGGACGCGAAACGCTGCTGACGCTGACCGACGGCGCGGACATCTTCCTGGAGTCACACCCCGCCGGCCACCTTGCCGGCATCGGGATCGGACAGGAAACGATGCGAACACGCAACCCGCGTCTGGTGGTCGCGTCGGTCACCGACTTCGGTCAGACCGGCCCGTATCGCGACTACAAGGCCAGCGAAGCGGTGTTCACCGCAATGTCGTCGCTGCTCACCCGCTCCGGTGCGCCCGGGCGCGAGCCGCTGCTGCCGCCCGGTGCACTCGCCACGCAGACCGCGGCCGTCGACGTCGCCTATGCCGCGCTGCTCGCCTATTTCAAGGTCCGCCGCGGTGGCGGCGGCGACTACCTGGACTGTTCGCTGTTCGATCTGGTGGTCCAGGATCTCGACCCCGGGTTCGGTATGGCGGGGACGGCCACCATGGGACAGCCGCTCTACAACATGGCGCCGGGGCGGCCCGATGTCCGGATGATGTACCCGATCGTGCCGTGCGCCGACGGGCACGTTCGGATGTTCATCGCCTCTGCCAAGCAGTGGCGGGCGCTGTTCAACTGGATGGGCGAACCCGAGGAGCTTTCCGATCCGGCGCTCGAGCAGCTCTTCGGCCGGTTCATGAACTGGTCGAACAAGATCCAGCCCGCTGTGGTCGCGTTTTTTGCCGATAAGTCACGCGATGAAATCGTCTCGCACGGCTCGCATCTGGGCATCGCGGTCGCGCCGCTGAACACCGCCCATGAGATCCTGACCAGCGACCATGTGTGCGAACGTAACGCTTTCGCCCACGCCGACGTCGCCCCCGGGGTGCGCGCCGCCATCCCGAACGGCTACCTGGATTTCGACGGCGACCGGGCCGGCTTCCGGCATCGCGCGCCGCGACTCGGCGAGCACACCCGCGAAGTGCTGGCCGAAAGCGCCCGCCGCGGCGCGGTGGCGGCCGGGGACGTGGACGACCGGCCGTTGACCGGCGTTCGGGTACTCGACCTCGGCGTCATCGTGGTCGGTGCGGAAACCGGGCGCCAGCTCGCCGATCAGGGTGCCGAGGTGATCAAGGTGGAGAATCGCGGCTTCCTCGACGGTGCGCGCCAAACCGATTCACCTGACAAGGTGGGGTATTCGTTCGCGTTGGGCAACCGCAACAAACGCAGCCTGGGGCTGAACCTGCGCAGCGATGCCGGCAAGGAGCTGTTCGGCCGGCTGGTCGCGCGCTCCGACGTGGTGCTGACCAACTTCAAACCCGGGACCCTGGACTCACTGGGTTTGGGCTACGACAAGCTCAAAGCCATCAACCCGCGCATCATCATGGTCGAGAGCAGCGCTTTGGGCAGCACCGGATCATGGTCCAGGCGAATGGGTTACGGCCCGCTGGTGCGGGCCACCGTCGGATTGACCACCCTGTGGCGCCATCCCGACGCCGCCGAGGGCTTCGGCGACGACCAGACCGTCTACCCGGATCACGCGGCGGCACGGGTGGGTGCCGCCGGGGTGGTCGCCGCGCTGATCGAGCGCGAGCGGACCGGGGCGGGGCGGCGGATCGCCGTGGCACAGATGGAGACCGTGTTCTGCCAGCTGGCCACCGAATACGTTCGGGAGTCGCTCGAACCCGGAACCATGGTCGCAACAGGCAACAGCGGCGAATTCGACGCTCCGTCAGGCGTTTACCGGTGCACCGGCGAGGACGCCTATTGCGCTGTGACCGTCGACGGCGATGACGATTGGGCGAACCTCGCCAAGGTCATCGGCAGGCCCGAGCTGGCCGGCTGGCCCGAGTATGCGACGGCCGCCGGCCGCATCGCCCACCGCGACGAAGTCGACGCGGTGCTGCAGGAGTGGATCGCGCCGCTGACGCCGCTCGAAGCGCAGGAGCGGCTGCAGGCCGGCGGAGTGGCGGCCGGTGCGGCGGTCCACGTCAAGGACTTGCTGACCGAGCCGCACCTGACGGCCCGCCACCAGCTGGGCGAGCTGCACCAGCCGGGCTACGACGAGCCGTTGGAGGTCTTCATGGGTCCGGCCCTGTTCGAGAACATCCCCGAGCCGCGGCTTCGGGCCGCGTCCGCGATGGCGGCGGACACCCGCGAGCTCTGCCGGGAACTGCTGGGCATGCCGGACTCGCAGATCGACGAGCTTGCGGCGGCCGGCGTGCTCGAACTGCCGCACGCCGCGAATGGGTGAGGGGGGCGGTGGCGCGGCCTGACCATGTCCGCGGTGCCTCAGCGAGTGCGTGGCGCACGCTTGTTGGTGCGCGAATCGCCTTCGGCTCCCCAGTTGCCGATATGGGTGTAGGACAACCCATGCCGCTGGGCGACGCTCGGCGGCAGATCGCGGGCCTCCCACAACGCCCGCACGGTGCCCTGGATCGCCTGAGGCCGGCGCGCCGCGATCTCTGCGGCCAACTCGGCCGCCCGGGAACGCAATTGGTCGTCTGGCACCACCTCGGTCACCAGGCCGAGGCGCAGCGCGGTCGCCGCACAAATCCGTTCTTCGCTGCCCAGCAACGCCCAGCGCGCCACATCGCCGTAGGGCACTCCGCGCGCCAGCATCCCCATCGGCTCGAGCGCCGACACCACGCCGCCGTTAGCGTGCGGGTCGAAGAAGACCGTCGACTCCGAGCAGATCGAGAAGTCCGCCTCGTTGACGAAATACATTGCGCCGCCCGCCACCATGCCGTGCAGGGCCGCGATCACCGGCTTCCACACCAAGTGCGCCTTGGGTCCGAGCAGCACGCCCGGATCCTCCTGGTTGAAGATCGGCTCGTGGTCCCACCACTTGCCCTCGCCGACGTCGATGCCGGTGCAGAAGGCCCGATCGCCGTTGGCCCGGACGACCGCTACCCGGATGTCCTCGTCATCCCGAACCCTTCTCCAGACGGCGGCCACCTCGTTGGCCATGCGTTCGTTGAAGGAATTCAACTTCTCGGGCCGATCAAGTGTCAGCGTCGCGACATGGCCGCTGACGTCGAATTCGATGGTCTCCAAGCCGGTCACGTCACGTCGTTCCTTGCCTCGCTCGACAGGTGTGAAGGTACAGCCGCCCTATTGTGCGTGGCCGGCGCGCGCCTCGCCTTCGCGGGTCAGCCCGACGGCGAGGATCAGTTCCTCGTGCAACTCAAACCAGACCGTGTGATACGAGTCGATGATCGGTCGGGTGAGCCAGGTGGTCTCGCCGGATCGCACCTTCGTCAGTGCGGCATCCAGCTTCTCCGAATAGCCTGCCAGACGCGGGATCTCGTCCGCGACAGCGGCGGTGATGGGCCGCACGCGTTCGTGCACGTCGGCAAGGCGGTCCAACACCGCCGCGTCGTACTCCGCGTCTTCGTGCGTGTTGGGTTCGCCGTCCTTGAGTTGCCAGTCCGCAACCAGCGCCTTGAAATCGGCGTTAACGCTTCGGAATCGGTCGTAGGCGGCGCCGATGGCGGCCTGGTCCGCATTCCGCCGTTCGGCCGCCAGCAGCTCGCTGAGTCGGGTGCGGCCCTCCGGGGTAAGACGAAGCGTTTTGCCCTCGATGAGGAACCCCGCCTCGGTTGCCGCTTTGACCGCCGCGTCGACCGTGCCGGGCGCTTCTCCGAGGGTTGCCGCGAGATCGGCGGGCGTGATCCTGCCCTTGAGGCGAACCGCTTGCAAGGTCTTGAGTTCGATCATCAAATCCTCGGATCCGAGTGTATATCCTTCAGATGTATAGCTGAGTCCGATCATAGTGCCTTCGGGTGTTCGACCGGTGCTGCAACCCCGTTATGGACGGGTGACTGCGGCGGATGAGGAGACGCTGGATGGTTGCCAAAGTCGCCGTGGTCACGGGCGCCGCCAGCGGAATGGGCAAGTTGATGACCGCGCGGCTCGTGAACGCGGGATGGGCGGTCGCCGCGGTCGACCTCCCCGGCCCGGGGCTGGAGGCCGTGGCGGCCGAAAGCGGTGCGAGTCCGTACCCGTGCGACGTGCGTGAGGACGGCCAGGTCGCCTCGACCGCACGGTCGGTGTCGGAACGCTTCGGCCCCGTCGACCGACTGGTCAACGCGGCCGGCATCGCCATCCACGGCCGCATCGAGGACTTGCCGCAGGACGCCTTCGAACGGTCGATGGACGTCAACTACCTGGGCACGGTGCGCTGGGTGCGGGCCGTGCTGCCGGCGATGCGGACCCGTGGCGCCGGTGAGTTGGTGCTGTTCGCGTCGCTGGCGGGATGGATGCCCACGCCCGAAATGGGGGCTTACACGGCGACGAAGTTCGCCGTGGTGGGCTTTGCGGAAACGTTGGCCATGGAACTGACGGGCAGCGGCATCAGCTTGCGTTGCGTATGTCCGGCAGCAGTGCAGACCCCGATGCTCGACGACATCATGGCTCAGGGAGTGCCGGAAAGGCTGAAGAAGCTGTCGTCGATTGCTCCGCCAGAACAGGTGATCGACGCCATCGAGGCGGCGCTGGCCCGCCGGCACGCCGGGATGTACGTCTTTCCTGGCGTGCCGGCCAAGGCGTTGTGGCGCGTGCGTCGGCTCTCGCCGCGGCTGCTCGCGGGCGTCATCCGACACCTGTCCACCTCCGACTGAATCGCCGAGTGCATTCTTGGTTAACCTAGTAAGTTAGCAGTCGAACGAAGCGTTACCGTGCGCCCGGGAAACGGGGGTGTTCCCATGCAAGTGCGTGACGTCGCCGCCACGGGCCGGCATCGGCTGCCCCGCGGGGTCGACGGCGACGTGACCGTCGCATCGGAGTCGCTGCTCGACGCGGCACCCGCCGCGGCACTCCCGGCCGAGTCGAACGGCGTCGGCGACACACCGGACGATGCGGTGACGGGCACGTCTGCGTCGGCGGTGACGCCCCGCTGGCCGCGCCTGTTCGCCTACGTCGTGCTGCCGCCGCTGATCGCGCTCCTGGGCGGCGGCGCCGGTCTTTTGACGTGGGAAGTGGTCTCGGCGCACTTTGTGCGGCTGGCGCGCGCGGAATCGGTCCGTGCGGCCACCGACGGGGCGGTTGCGCTGCTGACCTATCGACCCGACACCGTGGACAAGGACCTGAGCGCGGCGCGGGAACGACTCACGGGCGCGTTCAAGGACTCCTACACCATGTTCACCCGCCAGGAGGTGATCCCGGACGCGCGCGCGAAGCACACTTCGTCGGTGGTGACGGTGCCGGCCGCCGCATCCGTGCAGGCGACCATCGACCACGCCGTGGTGATGCTCTTCGTCAACCAGACGTTCCTCAACGACTCCGACCCGCCGACGAGCACGGCGTCGGACGTGCGGGTCACGCTGGAAAAGGTGGGTCGGCGCTGGCTGATCTCGGAGTTCACGCCGGTCTGAGAGGAGAAGGGGTCCGATGAGAATGGTTGAAAAGGCGGCGGTTGCGCTCGGCGTTGTCGCGGTGGCGGTTTGCTGTTCCGCTCCGGCCTGCGCCGACCCGGGCACCGATCCCTGCCAGAGCGCCACCAGCTTCCTCTGCAAATTCATGCTGATCGCGCCGGATCTCGATCACGACATCGACCTCACCCAAGGACCGGCGACCATCAACGGCACGCCGGTGCCGCAACTTCCCGCACCGGCCCGAATTACCCAGGCGCCGCCGCCCGGCACCTGAGCGGTGTAGTCGTCGCCGGATTCACGCTGGGGAGCCGGATCGGGGCCTCACGCTTCCGGCACGGCCGCCAGCACCATGTCGACAAGAGCCTCGGTATATGCGTCGCCGTCCCTGGCGAGTCTGCGCATCCGCGCCGGCGGTGTCGCCATGTAATGCATCAGCAGGCCGCCGAACAGGGCATCCAGCATCAGCGTGACCGGCGTCGTTTCCGGCAGGTCGCCACGGGCGATGCCGCGCTGCGTGATGGCGCGCATGGCAGCCGTCTGCGCGCCCACGAATTCGGTCCAGCGCGGCGCCAATTCGGGCACCGAGCGCGCTTCGGCGCTGAGCCGGACCACGACGTCACCGACGTCGCTGACCAGGAGGGCAAAGATGCTGCGGCTGAGCACAAGCAGGTCGCTGCGCAGGCTCCCGGTGTCGGTATCCAACGGCAGGGCGATGCGGGCTTCGAGCGTGTCGAGGAGCAACGCGGTCTGGTCGGGCCAGCGGAGGTATATCGACGACTTGCCCACGCGCGCTTCCCTGGCCACGGCGTCGATGCTGAAACCGGCCCAGCCGACCCGTCCGTACAACTCGCACGCGGCCTGGCGTACGCGTTCTTCCAGCGTGGGATCGCGGGGCCGGCCGGTGCCCGCGCCTGCCGATCGCGTCATGACCGTTCCTGCCTGTTCGACTCGATGTGAGGTGAAAAATACTGGACCGCAAGTGTCGGCGGTCGCAGAGGCGGCCGGGTCAGCGATCGAGAAGGCTCTCGGCGATCCGCCCCCGGTGGGTTGCCGGCGACCCGTAGGTGGCCTCGAGCGCCTTGGCGCGGCGCAGGTAGAGATGCAGGTCGCATTCCCAGGTCACGCCGATCCCACCGTGCAATTGAACGGCATCGCTGAGCACCGCGACGGCGTTGCCGGTGGCCACGGCCTGCGCCAACCAGACCGATCGCGCGGCGTGGTGGCTTTCGGCCAGCGCCCATGCCGCACCATAGACGGCCGACCGCGCGTTCTCCACGGCCACGAGCATGTCCGCCAGGCGATGCTTGACGGCCTGGAATGTTCCGATCGGCAGACCGAATTGTTGTCGTTCGGTGGTGTACCGCGCCGTGGTGTGCAGCGCGCTCGCGGCGGCGCCGGCCGCTTCGGCGGCCGCCAGCGTCAGCAACAGCTCGCCGGGCCGCTCGCTGGTCTCGGCGCGGCCCAGCAACTCGGCGTCCGCGTCCGCGAACTCCGCGGCGGCGGCGGGCCTGGTGCGGTCCACGGTCGGCAGCGCGGTGACGTGCGCGGCCCCGGTCACGAACCAGCGCACCTGCGCGTCGACGTGGGCGGGCACCACGAGCACGGTCGCCGCGCCGGCATTGGGGACGAGGTCCAGGCGACCGGTGAGCCGCCACCGCGCCCCGTCGCGGTCCGCCCGCAGCGCGCCCAGGTTGCCCGGGGTGGGCAGGGCTACACCGGCGACCGACTCGCCGCGTGCCAGCGGGACCAGCAGGCGCTTACGCTGATCGTCAGACCCCAGCAGCGCAACGGTTTCGGCGGCCGCGCAGTGCTCGCTGAAGGGAATCGCCGCCACCGCCCGGCCCAATTCCTCGGCGACCACCACCTGCTCCACCGGACCGGCGCCACCGCCCTCGTAGGCATCCGACACACCGACGCCCACCGCGCCCGCACGGCACAGCGCGCTCCAGAGCCGGGTGTCGATCGTCGACTGACCGTCGTAACAGGCGCGCGGATCCGCTTCGCGCCCGCACAGCTGCGCGATCAGGCCGCGCAGCGCCTCGTGCTCCTCGGTGAACTCGAATCTCACGCGTCGGCCCATGGGTCTCGGGGTTGCCCGAGGATACGCTCGGCCAACACATTCCGCTGTATTTCCGACGTGCCGCCGCCGATCGTGGAGGCCCGCGTGCGCAGCCAGCCCAACGCACATTTGCCGCGGTTGGGGGCGCCGTCGGCGCCCCGGTCCAAGACGGCGAACTCGCCGCCGAGGTCGAGCGCCAGTTCGTGCAGTCGCTGCTCGACGTGCTGGCCGAAAAGCTTCGACATCGCGCCCTCCGGGCCCGGTTCCTTGCCGGCGAGCACCTTCGCGAGGTTTCGCATCCCGTTGAGCCGCACCAGTTCGACCTCGATCCACGCCTGGGCGATGCGGTCCCGCAGGTGCGGGTCGTCGGCAGCGCAAACGCCGTGCGGGTCGGGCGCTTTCGCCATGGCGATCGCCTTGCGAAGAGTTGACGACAACGCCATCTGCTGGCCCATGAACAGGATCGCCCGCTCGTTGGCCAAGGTCGTGCGGGTGACGTTCCAGCCGCCGTTCAGCTCGCCGACCACGTTGTCCAGCGGCACGCGGACGGCGTCGAGGAACACCTCGTTGAAGCCGGCGTCGCCCGAGATCTGGCGGATGGGACGAACTTCGATGCCGTCGGCGGTCATCGGCACGAGGACGAAGCTGATGCCATGCCGTTTGGGGGCGTCCGGGTCGGTGCGCACGAGCGCGAACATCCAGTCCGCTTCCCGAGCGCCCGATGTCCAGATCTTCTGCCCCGTGATGACGAGCCCGTCGCCATCGACGACGCCGCGGGTGCGCAGCGAGGCGAGGTCGGATCCCGCGTCGGGTTCCGAAAAGCCTTGGCACCAGAGATGCCGGCCGTCCAGCATCGGCGGCAGAAAGCGTTGTTGCTGCGCGGAAGTGCCGTGCGTGATCAGGGTCGGTCCACACAGGTTGAGCCCGATGCGGCCCGCCGGCGGCGGGACTGCGCGCTCGGCGGAAACGAGGTAGAAGACCAGTTGCTGGCGGGGCGTGGCCGCCCGGCCGCCGAATCGCGCCGGCCAGCCGATGGCCGCCCAGCCACCGGCCGCCATCTCGGACTGCCAATCCCTGGCCAGGGCCAGCTTTTCGTCCGAGCCGGCCGCCTTCGCGAGTTTGTCGTGCATCGCGGGCAGATGAACGTCCAGCCACGCTGACCACTCCTCGGCGAAGGCAGCGTCCTGCGCGGACAGGTCGATGTCCAACTCCGCGAGCCCGGACGACGCCTTGGTGTCGTGCAGCACGTCGAATACTATAACCTGGTTGCCGATTTGGATGGCCAAGTGGTCGGAGTGCCGGGATGTTTGATGAGCGTTGGCCGCAGGAGGCCGAAGAACTCGGCGACGCCCTGGCTGCCGTCCTGGCCAAATACTGCACGCCGCAGGCCTTGCGCGCGGTGGACGGCGGTGCTGCGGAGGCGACCGGGATCCTCGACCAACTGGATCGGGCGCTGCGCGAATTCGGTCTGTGGGACCTCCCGGTCGATCCGTACCTGCTGACGCGCGCGGTGGCCACGCTGGGCGCTCACCTTGCGCCGACACCGTACGTGTCGGCAGTGCCGGCCCGCGTCGTGCTCGGCGAGGCCAAAGTGGCCAACGGTGTCGACCGATCCGTGGTGCCGGCGGGGCTGGCGCGCGTCGCCGTCGCGCTGGGATCGGGGATCGGCATCGCCCCGATGCCCGAAGCGGTGCGCCGCAGCGCCGCCGGGGAGAGGGTCGTGCTCACCGATGGCCTCGACCCACGGCCGTGCGGCGGCGAGGCGGACGACATGCGCGCGTGGGGATTCCTGCTGGAGTCGGCCCGACTGGTGGGGGCCGCGCAGGCGCTGATCCGTTACGGCGTCCACTATGTCGCCGACCGCCGGCAGTTCGGGGTGCCGGTCGGCAGTTTCCAGGGCGTGGCCCACCCGTTGGCGGATACGGCGACCGCCGTGCAGGCCGCCGACCTGCTCACCCGCCACGCCGCCTACCTGGCCGCGACCGACGGGGTGGTGCCGCTTTTCGCGGCGGCCATGGCGGCGGCCAAGGCGCGCGCCGCCTCGCGGCAGGCGGCAGCGACCGTGCACCAGGCGTTGGGCGGTTACGGGTTCACGGTCGAGGCGGACTGCCAGTTGTACTCCCGCCGCATCCGCACGTGGGGCGCCGCGATGCCCGACCCGGGTCCCTGGCTGGCGCGGCTGGCGCGCACCGTGGTCGATCCCGCGACCCGCGATCAGGTCGGCGACCTGTGGCACTTCGACCGTGGTTTCACGCTGCCGAGATGGGCGCGCGAGAGCGGCTGACGCCCGGCTTCGGCTGCCGATCGATCAGAAGGGAAATGGATAAGCGGGCACCCCGAAGGGGTTTGCGAGCCCGACCTGGGTTGCCCACCCCGCGAAGCGGACTACGAGGGCGGGAATCATGGTGAGGGCGAACAGGATCTGGCATGAGGCGGTCGCCGCCACCAGGTTGGCGCCGATCCGGTCGTCGGTGCCACCGAACGCCCGGAGATTGCCCAGCCGAGACCGCAAGGTCCTCGGGTGGGAGTGTGTCTGCCCGCCCGGCACGGGCTGCGGCTGCGGTATGCCGGCGCCAACGCCGGCCAGGGCCTTGACCGGCTCGGCCGGTAGGCTCGTCCCCCTGAGCCCGCGCACCATCATGAGCGTGAAAAACGCCATGACCGGTGCCATGTAGACGGCCACCAGCAGTGGATACTGCTGCTGGGTGCCGGGAAAAAGTGCGAATCCCGGCACGGACCGGGTGTAGGAATAGTTGCCGATGAAGAGGAAGGGCAGCTCCAGCACCAGCTCGCAGACGGCGCCCGCGGCGACCGCCACGCCGACGATCCTGCGGGTGCCCAGGCCGCGCTCCACCAACATCTTGGCGAAGAAGTACGTGCACAGCACGAACCACGGGCCGTATATGCAGGGCATGACGTAGGGCCAGCCTCCGGCCATGCCCAACAACGGAATCCACGCGGGCATCAGCCAGTCCTGCTTCGGATTGAACCGGTAGTACAGCGTCCAATCCCAGACCGCCTCCAGCCACGACATCGACGTGGCGCCGATGAACATCCAGGTCACCGTCCGCACGTGGCCGGCCGCTCGATCGCCCCGGTACAGCCATAGCGCCGAGGCCAAAAAGACGGCGATGAACACGAGATTGATCAGCCGGCCTGGTTCCACCGGGGCCTCCTTCGGGCCGGGACGCACAGCATTAATAGTATGTAAATGACCGGGATGCGTGTCAATGACTCGGACGTCCGCGACATTGCGCGGCCCGCCGCCGGGCGGCACGGCGGACCGGCGCCGCGTGAACGGGAGCGGGCAGAATGCCGTAGATGGGTCGGATGAAGTTCGGTGGGCAGCGCGGCGGGGTGCAGGCGACCGTGCTGACCGAAGCCGACATCGTCAAAGCCGGCATCGAGGTGACACGCACCGCGGGCCTGGACGCCTTGACCGTGACGAAAGTGGCGGAAGTCCTCGGTGTTACCGGGCCCGCCGTGTACTACCACGTTCGGGGCGGGCGCCAGGGCCTGGCCTCGATGGTGGCGGCCGACGTCATGAAGCGCGAATTCGCCGACCAACTCTCGTGCCGGCCCGACGAGGGCTGGGACGATGCCATCGAACGCGTCCTGCTGGTCACCGCCGATCTGACCGAGGAGTTCCCCGGTGTTGTCGGCTATGTGCTCAACACGCAGCGCGGCAGGGTCGAGGACGTGGGCGTCGCCAGTTTCGTCGTGGCCCAGCTTCGGGCCGGTGGGTTCGATCCGGCGGCCTGCGCGGAGGCCTACACCGCTATCTGTGCGCTGATCGTCGGCTGGGCACAGTTGACTCCGCTGCCCTTGCCGCAAGACGAGCCCCCGTCGCCGGATCTGGCCGAAGTCATCGCGGTCAGCGGGGCGGTATCTCCGCGCGATCACCTCCGGGTCGCGGTCCAGGCGCTGCTTGCCGGGTTGCGTATACGACTACTGGAAAACCTAGGCGCCCAGGGCCCTTAGGGCGACGATCCGCCGACGCACGCTCAGAAGTATTCGGACCCGCCGTCGACGTTGAGCAGCACGCCGTTGATGTAGCCGGCCCGTTCGGAGAGCAGGAACGCGATGGCGTCGGCGACGTCTTCGGGCACACCGAACCGGTTGCCCCAGGTGGCCCCGCCATAGACCTGGTTGCGCGCGCGGAAATCCTCGTCCTCGGTGTGGCCGCTGGCGGCCATCCGCTGCTTGCGCTCCTCGACGAGTTGCTCGTTCAATATCATCCCGGGGAGCACCGCATTGGACCGGATACCTTGGTCGCCATACTCTTTGGCGAGATTCTTGGTGAAGTGCGCCAGCGCCGCCTTCTGTGCCGAATAGTGGGCGATGCGGGGGATGAAGTGGCGCACCGACATCGCCGACGTGGTGACGATCGCGCCGCCGCCGTTCGCCAACATGGCCGGGATGGCGGCGCGTGCGAGCCGCACCGATGTCATCAGAACCGACTGGAACGCCCTTTCCCACAGCTCGTCGGGCTCCACGGGCGAGGTCCGCACCTCGCAGAGTCCGACGGTGTTGACCACCTTGTCCACATGCCCGTAATGCTGCGTGGTTTCCGTGACGAGCTGCTCGGCTTCGCCATCGCGGGTGAGATCGGCGACCACGGTCAGCGTCGACGCCGCGCCGGCGTCGGCGACCTCCTGGGCGACCGACTGCAGACTCGGCTTGGTGACATACCGGTAGTGGGAGTCGCCCTCGGCCCGCCCGCGCGAGCACAGCACCACGTGCGCGCCCTCCGCACCCAGCCGCACGGCGGTGGCCCGTCCCATGCCCTGCGTTGCGCCCAGCACCACCGCGACGGCGTCCTTCAATCCCAGGTCCATGTCTTCCTCCGGTCAGCCTCGAGGTAGGCCCAGCCAGCGCTGGGCGATGATGTTGCGCTGAATCTCGCTGGTGCCGCCGATGATCGACAGCACCGTGGCGGCCCGCAGGAAGTGCTCGGCGTCCTCGGCCAACGGGTCACCGGAATCGAGCGTGTAGGCGTCGGGGCCCAGGGTGTCGACGAGCCACTGCGCAACGCGCTGCGCGATCGCCGGCCCGTGCAACTTGCTCATCGACGCCTCACCGCTGGCGGACTGGCCACGTTCGCCCAGGGCGACGACCTGCTGACCCAGCAGCCGCTCGGCCTGCAACTCCATGATGAACTCGCCGATGTCGCGGTAGGCGGCGTCGCCCAACACGGTGCCTTGGCTGCCGATCCGGTCGAGGTAACGGGCCAGCAGCAGACGCGCCTCGCGGCCCCCGAAGCTCATCGATCGCTCCATGTCCAGCGCCTGCGACATCATCGCCCACGCCTGGCCCGGCTCGCCGATCAGCGCCCGTGCGGGCACCCTCACGTTGTCGAAAAAGCAAGCGTTGACTCGCCATCCGCCCATCACCCGCACCGGCTGGATCGTCACGCCCGCCGCGCGCGCGTCGATCATCAGCAGCGACAGTCCCCGGTGCCGGGTGCTGTCGGGTTCGGTGCGCACCAGGGTGTAGATCCAGTCGGCCAGGTGTGCGCCGGAGGTCCACATCTTCTGGCCGTTCACCACGAAGTCGCCGTCGGATGTGCGGGTGGCCTTGGTGCGCAGGGCCAGCATGTCGCTGCCCGCCTCGGGTTCGCTGTAGCCGCCGGCATAGCTCCACGACGCATCCAGTATGTGCGGAATATGTTCTGCGGCAAGCGCTTCAGGACCGAAGGTGGCGAGCATCCAGCCGACGGCCTCGGCCTGCTCCAGGCCGTATGTGGGCAGTCCGGCCGAGTCCAGTTCCTCGTGGGCGACGAACCGGTCGGTCTGCGATGCCGGCCGGCCGAGCGGTTCGGGCCAGCCCAGTCCGATGACGTTCTGGCGGACCAGCCACGGATGAAAGAGGGTGGGCGCCTGGCGGTCGCTCTCGAGTCCGGCCATTTCGGCGCGCATCGCCGCCATGTCCTCGGGGCCGAACTCGTCGATGTGGGCGCGCAACTCGTCGCGCCGCCGTGCTTCGCCGTCCTCGAGACGAAATCGCATGGTCGCCGCTCCTCAGGCCAGCAGGCTGTAGCCGCCGTCGACGGGAATCGTCAGCCCCGTGACGAACTGGAAGTCGCTGGACAGCAGCGCGACGATGACCGAGGCCAACTCGTCGGGGTGACCCAACCGGCGCAACGGGGTCTTCTGGGCCACCGCGGCCTGCATCTCCTTGACCCCGGCGATGATGTCCTCCCCGCCGTGCCCGGGATTGTCCACCAACGAGGGGGAGATGCCGTTGACCCGCACGCCGCGCGGCCCCAGCTCGGCACCGAAATAGCGGACCAGGTTCTCCATCGCCGCCTTGGCCGGGCCGATCGCCCCGTAGTAGCGGGCATAGTGGTTGGCGCCCAGGCTGCTGACCGCCACGACCGAGCCGCGAACCTTCTCGAGCTCGGGCACCGCCGTGCGCACCGCTTCCCACAGCCCCCACACCTGCACGTCGAAGACGCGGTCGTATTCCTCGCGGGTCACCGTCATGGTCCGTCCCGCGACGATCGGCACGGCGGTGGTCACCAGTCCGCCCAGCCCGCCGAGTGCCCCGATGGCCGCAGTCACCAGACCGGCCCCGTCGGTGCCGAGATCGCCGCGCACCAGCACGGGCTCGGGCCCGCCGGTGGCCGCGGCCAGCTCTTGGGTTTCCTTGGCGGCGGTCTCGTTTGCGAGATAGCCGATGGCGCAGCGGCTGCCCGCGGCGGTCAGCTCCACCACGGTCGAGCGGCCGATCCCGCGGCTGCCCCCGATGACGAGCACCGTGTCGGGCAGCGTGCGGGTGTAGGTGTGCGCCCTCATTGGGCGGATCCCTTTCCGTAGTGCTCGTCGCGCTTGCGGAACGCCTCGCTGGTGCCGCTCTTGGAGCGTTCCTTGACGAAGTTGAACTCGTCGGCCTCGAACCGCAGGTTGGTGCCGTAGCTGTGGAACAGGTAGGAGGTGGTTTCCTCCAGGCCCAGCGCCGAGCCGGCCTCCACCAGGCGGTAGGCCTCCTTGGCGATGGCGATGCCGTCCGCGGGCATCTTCGCGACTTGGGCTGCCAGCGCCTCGGTTTCGGCGGCCACATCGGCCTCGTCGACGAACCGGGTGAACAGCTTCGCCGACTCGAATTCCGCCCCGGTGGCCATCCGGCCGGTCAGCATGAGGTCGCGCGCGACGACGGGTCCGAGCCGGTGCATGAACAGGGCGACGTTGCCCAGCACCGGGCCGAGGAAGCGTGCGGCCGGCATGCCGAGTTTGGCCTGGCGGGAGACCACCGCGAGGTCGGCGGCCAACGCCAGTTCCAGCCCCAGCCCGAGCGCGTAGGACTCGACCTGGACGATGGTGGCCTTCGGGAACCCGATGAACTCGTGGAACATTCGCTGGCCCTTGCGGTCGACGCTCAGCCGGCGGCGCTGGCTGGGGCGGCGGTCGTCACCGGGGGTGTTGTACCAGCCGTAGGCGCGGTTGAGGTCGACGCCGGTGGTGAACACGCCGCCTTCGCCGCGCACCAGCACCACTTTGATGGCGTCGTCGTCGGCGATGTCGTCGAGGTGGCGGCCCATCAGCTCGCAGTCCTCGGGGGCCATCGCGTTCTTTTTCGCCGGGTTGCTGATGGTGATCCGGGCGATGTGGGTGTCGTGGTCTTTGGTCAGGATCACCCGTTGGTCGGCGTGCTCGGGCGGGGCGGTGCTGGTGTCCGGGGCGGTCATTGTCGGTTCCCTCCTTTGGGATCGGTGAAGAAGCTCTTGGTGATGACGTCGCGGGAGAGCACCCGCAACATCACCTCGTCCGCGCCGCCGCCGATCGACAGCAGCCTGGAATCGCGGAAGAAGCGAGAGGTCCAGGTCTCGGCCATGTACCCCATGCCCCCGTGATACTGCAGGCAGGTGTCGGCGACCCGGCGAATGAGCTTGCCCGCCAACAGCTTCGCGCTGCTGGTACGGCGGGTGACGTCGGCGCCCGCGGCGATCAGCTCGGCGCAGGAGTGTGCGTAGCGCTTGACCGCGTCGACCTCGCAGGCCAGTTCGGCGAGGTTGTACTGCAGGTATTGGTTGTCGATGAGCCTGCCGCCGAACGCCGGTCGCTGCGACAGATAGTCCACCGTGCGCTCGATGGCGGTCTCCATCTGTCCGACCGCCTGATAGACCGCACAGATCCGCTCGGTCTGGAACTGCTCCATCTGCTGCTGGAAGCCGCGGCCGACCTCGCCGATGATGTGGCTGACCGGGACCCGGACCCGGTCGAAGGTCAGCTCGGCGGTGTCCGAGCACCAGTTGCCGAGCTTCTTCAGCGAGCGGCTCACGGTCAGCCCCGGGGCGTCGGTCGGCACGATCACCTGGCTCATCCCGCGGTATCCGCCCTCGTCGGAGGTGCGCACCAGCAGGCACAGCCAGTCGGCCTGCACACCGTTGGTGATGTAGGTCTTGGCGCCGCTGATCAACCAGTCGCCGCCGTCGCGCACGGCCCTGGTGCGGATGGCGGCCACATCGGAGCCGGCGTCGGGTTCGGTCACCGCGATCGAGCAGACCTGGTCGCCGGCGATCGCCGGTGCGAGGAATTCACGTTTGAGTCGATCGCTGCCGTGCGCGTGCAGCGACGGCGTGGCCATGTTTGCCTGCACGTTGTAGGCCATCGGGATTCCGTTGCCCGGAAGTCGGCCGAACTCCTCGCAGGCGATGACGGTGAACCAGTGATCGGCGCCTTCGCCGCCGTAGGCCGGGTCGTACTCGAGGCCGAGGAGGCCGAGTTTGGCGAACTCCCCGAACAGCTCGTGGGCGGGGAAACGACCCCGCTCCTCCCACTCGTCGAGGTGCGGTTCGACGGTCTTGGCCAGCATCTCCCTGACGCCGGACCGGAACATGTCGTGTTCGTCGGTGAACTGCACGTCAGGCCTTTCTCGTCGTCACGGCTTGAGCGCGAACGCCTGAATCGCGTTGTCGTGCAGGAAAAGCTGCTCGACGTCAGGGGTGAGGTCCAGTGCCGCAAGCCCGGTCAGCGCCGCCTCGAACGTCAGGATCGGCCAGTCGCTGGCCCAGATGCACTTGTGGCGGCCGTAGGTGCGCAGGAAATGCACGAACTGCGGAGGATAATACTTCGGCAGGTGGGCGCTGGTGTCGATCCACACGTTGGGGTGCTTGGCGGCGACCGCGATCATCTCCTCGGTCCAGGGCCAGCCGATGTGGCCGGCGACGATGCGTAACTGTGGGAAGTCGACGGCCACCCGGTCGATGTGGCCGGGCCGGCCGGTCTCGGAGGTGTAGGTGGACGGGCCGGTGCCACCCACCTGGATCTGTACGGTGATGTCGAGGTCGGCGCACGCCGTATAAAGCGGGTACCACTGCGCTTCGGTGGGCACCTTGTCGAGGATGAACGGTTCGAGTTTGAGTCCCTTGAAGCCGTAGTCGCCGACCAGGGCGCGCAGGGTGTGCACGGCGGGCATCACCCCGTCGGGGGACCACGGGTTGACGCTGGCCACCCCGACGAGGCGATCCGGATACCGCCGTACCGCCTCGATGACGGCCTCGTTGGGGATGAGCGGGCCCGCCGAGCACATCGCCTTGCTGATGCCGGCCCGGTCCATTTCCTCGATCAACGTTTCCAACGGGACACCGGTGCGCAACCGGGCCCCGTGCTCCATGCGGTCGGCCAGCGTGAAGTTGCGCTGGGGCATCGTGGCCACGGCATCGGCCGGCCAGGGCTGGACCCAGGCGTCGATGATCGGGACACGGTGCGGTGCTGTGCTCATGGCGTCAGCCTCTCGGCAGGCCGAGCACGCGCTCGGCGATCATCGTCTTGACGATCTCATCGGTACCTCCCGCAATGTGGAAGGCCGGCGCCGACAGCAGCACCAACCGCCAGTCGTCCAGGCCCGCCTCCGGTTGCGAAAGCAGGTTGCCCAGCCGGCCGGCGACGGCGTCGGCCAGCTTGCTGACGACCGCCCCGGTGGCGAGCTTGGCCAACGCCGCCTCGGGCCCGGGCGATACGCCGGCGATGATGCGCCGATGCATCCCGGCTTCGAAAGCGGCCAGCGCGCGCTGGTCCACCACCGCGTCGACGAAGGTCTCGCGATCCGCGCCGCCCGGCCAGCCCAGCCGGCCGGCCTGGCGCACCAGCCGGCCCAAAGACCTTCCGAAGGTGGAGAATCGCTCGAACCCCAGGGTGGTCATCGCGACCGACCAGCCCCCGCCGATCTCGCCCAGGACCGCGTCGGCGGGCAGGTCGACGTCGTCGAGGAAGACCTCGGAGAAGGACGCTCCGCCGGTCATCTGTTTCAGCGGCCGCACGTCGATGCCCGGGCTCGACATGTCCACGACGAACGCGGTGAGGCCACGGTGCCGCTGTTGGGCAGGGTCGGTGCGCGCCAGCAGGTAGCCGTACTGGGCGTGCCGGGCTTCCGACGTCCACACCTTCTGGCCGGTCACGCGCCATCCGGTGTCGGTGCGGCTCGCCCGGGTGGACACCCCGGCCAGGTCGCTGCCCGCGCCGGGCTCGCTGAAGAGCTGACACCACACTTCGTCGCCGCGGAGCATGGCCGCGCAATGCCGCTTCTGTTCGGCGGTGCCCACGGCAAGCAGGGTCGGACCGACCATCTCCAGCGTGACGCCGAACAGGCCGCGCGGGACGTCGTACTCCGCTTCGAGATCGGCCCACGTCAGGGCGTACGCCGACGGCAACGCCCGCCCGCCGACCTCGCGCGGCCAGGTCAGCCCGGCGAACCCGTGGTCGTGGAGCAGGCGCTGCCACGCGACACAGCCGGCGCGCCACGCCTCGGGATCCGGGATGGGGCGGAACTGGGCGAACATGGCGTCGGGAAAGCCGTCGGGCCGGTGCTCGGCGTGGGCGTCGAGGAATTTCGTGGCCTCTTCCAGGAAGGTGTCGACCGAATCCGGGTCCATCACGCCCTCTGCTGTCCGTCGCTCATGCGGTTGGTACCGTAAATACTAACCTGGTTATATGTTAGGCACATCACCGTGTCGCGAGGAGGTTGAGGTGACATCTCCGTCATCGGCGGTGCGGACCGAGGCGACCGTCACCGGCGTGCCGGCCGAGGGACAGCTGGTGGTACGGCTCGACGGCAGCTGCGTGTATCCGCGAATGCTGGTCGGCGGCAAGGCCCACGGGTTGTCCAAGATCCGGGCGGCCGGGCTGCCGACCCCTCCGGCGTTCACCGCGACCGTCGAAGCCTGCCGGCAATACTTCGAGGCGCCCGACGACCTCATGACCCGGCTTTGGCCGCAGGTCTGCGACGGGATGTCCTGGCTGGAGGCCGAATCCGGCCGTGCCTTCGGGCGCGGTCCGGTGCCCCTGCTGGTTTCGGTGCGCAGCGGCGCACCGGCAAGCATGCCCGGAATGATGGACACCGTTCTGAATCTGGGCATCAACGACGAGGTCGAGCAGCTGCTCGCCGACGGGTGCGGCGCCGGTTTCGCGCGCGACACTCACCGACGGTTCACGGAATTGTTCCGCCACGTGGTCGGCCCGCCCGACGGGCACGTCCCGGCCGATCCGCGTGCCCAGTTGCGTGCCGCGGTCACCGCGGTGTTCGATTCCTGGAATTCCGAGCGCGCGGTGTCCTACCGGCGCCACCACAACCTCGAGGGCAAGATGGCCGGCACCGCGGTCACCGTGCAGGCGATGGTATTCGGCAACCTGGACACTCGGTCGGGCACCGGCGTGCTCTTCAGTCGCAACCCCCTGACCGGGCAGCCGAGCCCGTTCGGGGAGTGGCTGCCGCTCGGGCAGGGCGAGGACGTCGTCAGCGGCAAGGTCGATCCACTGCCGCTGGGCGCGCTGGCCGACCAGCAGCCCGGCATCCACCGTCAGCTGCTGGAGGCGGCATCGCGGCTGGAGGCCGAGGGCGCCGACGTCCAGGACATCGAATTCACCGTCGAGGCCGGCAGGCTCTACCTGCTGCAGACGCGTGCGGCGAAAAGGTCGGCCAGGGCCGCGGTCGCCATCGCCGTGGCATTGCAGCGCGAGGGCCTGATCGACATCGACCAGGCCCTGGGCCGGGTCACCCCCGCCCAACTCGACGTGCTGCTCACCCCGGTGATCGAACCCACGGCGCTGGCGCACGCGAGGGTCGTGGCCTCCGGGTTGGCCGCCTGTCCCGGCGTGGGCGCGGGGCGGGTCGTCACCGACAGCGATTCGGCCGAGGACGCGGCCGAGGACGGCGACAACGTCGTGCTGGCCCGAGAGACCACCAGCCCCGACGATGTCGGCGGCATGATCGCCGCCCAGGCGGTGATCACTGAACGGGGCGGATCCACCTCTCATGCCGCGGTGGTCAGCCGCGAATTGCACACCCCGTGCGTGGTCGGGTGCGGGCAGGGCAGCCTGCTCGATCTGGCCGGAACCGAGGTCACCGTCGACGGCGGAAGCGGCACGGTGTACTCGGGCCTGTTGCCGTTGCTTCGGCCGGCGGAGAGCACGGACCCGGACATGGCCTTGCTGATGGCCTGGGCGCAGCAGCGCAGTCCGGTCACGGTGGTCCCGGCGCGCGAGACCACCGACGCGCCGCGGGTCGATCATCGGGAACCCGCGACGGTGTATCGGGCCGTCGACGCCGGTGCGGCTACGCTGGCGGCCGAACATCCCCTTCCGGTGCTACTCATGATCCTGGAACGGGAGCGAAACGCGGTCAGCGGTTCTGGTTAACCAGGATTCCTATTTAGATGCGACAATAATTCAGTGCATCCCGACAGTGAGGCCATAATCCACCCCACCGCGGGCCAGCTTGTGGCGGACAACATCCGCCGCAAGATCATCCTCGGCGAGTTCCGCGATGGTGACTTTCTGCCCAACGAGGGACAGTTGCTCACCCAGTACGGAGTATCGCGCCCCGTGCTGCGCGAAGCGATCCGGATCCTGCAGTCGGAGTCGCTGCTCACGATCCGGCGCGGCAGCAAGGGCGGTGCGCGGGTCAACGCGCCCCGCCCCGAGCCGGTCGCGCGCCAGGCGGGAGGACTGCTCCAATACAGTCGCACCACCGTTTTCGATGTGTTCCGCGCCCGAGCGATCATCGAACCCCCCGCGGTCCGCCTGCTGGCCGAGAATGCAACGCCGGGCACGGTGCAACGGCTGCGTGAGGCGCTCGAGGATGAAGCCAACGCGATCAACGACCCGCGCAGGTGGGGAAAGACGCACGCCGAATTCCACACGCTGGTGGTGGAATTGTCCGGCAGCAACACCCTGGCGCTCTTCGCCCACATCATGGCCGAGATCACGACCGCCCACACGGAGGCGGTCTGGAAGCACGCCACCGACGACGCGCAGAAGCGGGCCGCCGCCGAGTTGGCGCATCGCGTGCACCGCAAGCTGGTTCGCCTGGTCGAAGACGGCAAGGCCGCCGATGCCGAGCGGCTGTGGCGCCGGCATCTCGAGGAAACGACCGAAAAGATGCTCGACAGCCAGGGGCACCGAGAGCTGCTCGACCTGATCAGCTGACCCGCGGCCCACGTTCAGTTAACCTGGTTATACTTTTTGCCGGGTTGGCTGGAGGAGGTGGAGTGAGCGCTGAGCTGCTCGCGGACCTGAGAAGAACCACGCGTCAGGCGTTGCGCGCCGGCGGCGGTGACATTGTCTTCGAACTCGACCTCGCCGGGTTGCTCGTCGGTTCGGGCCGCGGCGGGCTCGGTATGGGCGATCGCGAAATGGCCTTGGTGGCAACGGAGCTCGGCAGGGCGCTCGCGCCGTCGAGCTTTCTGCCGGTCTCGGTGATGGCGGTCACCCTGTTGACCCGCGCCGACAGCGTCGCGTCGGCCGAGATTTTGGCCGGGCTTCTCGCCGGGGGCACCCGTTGCGTCGTGGCCGTTGCCGACGCCGACGCATCGTGGCCAGTGCCGCCGGGCGGCCGGTCGCCGGCCGTCGTCGCGACCGCCGACGCGGACGGGGGCTGGCTGCTCGGCGGGACCGCCTGGGGATTGTCGACGCCGTCGCGGCCTGACATGGTGCTGACCGTCGCAGCCATCGACGACGGCGTGGGCCTGTTTGCGGTGGCCGCCGACCGTGTCGAGATCACGCCCGCGGATGGGCTCGACCCTGCTCGCGGGCTGATCCGCGTCACACTGTCGCGGGCGCCGGCGCGGCTGTTGGCGGGTCGGGACGCGGCCGCGGAGGCGATCGCGACGACCTATCGGCGCGGGCTGGTGGCGGTCGGTGCCGAGCAGGTCGGTGTGGCACGCGCCTGTTTGGAATTGGCCGTCGAATATGCCAAGACGCGGAGCCAATTCGGTTCGCCCATCGGATCTTTCCAGGCCGTCAAGCACCGCTGCGCCGAGGTGCTGCTGGCCGTGGAGATGGCGGACGCCGTGCTCGACCAGGCCCTTCGGAGCGAAGCGCCGGTCGACGCCGAGCTGGCTTTCATCGTGGCCACCCGCGCGGCGCTGTGCGCCGCCGAGTCATGCATCCACATCCACGGCGGCATCGGTTTCACCTGGGAGCACCCGGCGCATCGCTACCTGCGGCGCGCGCGGGTCAACGCCACGCTGCTCGGCCCGTCGACCGCGCACCGCGACGCCATCGCCGCCTCGGCCGCCGACACGGCCGCCGGGTCGTCCCCTCAACTTCGAAGATAAGATGACAGAACAACTTTGGACCATGGCAGCTTTGACGAAATTGTTCCGGCGACTGGCGGCCCCGCTGTCGGGCAGCGTTTCGGCACACTCGACGGCCGCCGCCCACGACATCTGGGTCGCGCTCACCGATGTCAGCCGGATGGGGACGTGGAGCCCGGAGTGCACGGGATGCACGTGGCTGACGGGTGAGGACCGCAGCGCGGTCGGCGCGCAGTTTCGCGGCTCCAATCGGTGGGGTCCGCTGCGTTGGTCGACGACGTGCACCGTGGAGACGTTCGACATCGATCGTTGTTTCGCCTACCGGGCGCAGCACGCGTCGGGGGCCAGTACGCGCTGGACCTATCGCTTGCAGCCCGACGAGACGGGCACGACCGTCACCGAGGTTTTCGAATCGGTGGACAGCCCGGCCGCGGTGTTGATGCTGGATCGCCTCGCTTCCCGCCCGCGGCGACTCCGTCGGCACATGGCGGCAACGTTGGCGAGATTGTTTGCAGACGTGGAGAAGCCGTAGCGGGTCAGTCAACGTTCCGCGTCATCCCCGCGGCCACCGTTGCGGCGCCTACGCCGCCGAGCGCGGAAGCGCTCGACACGAATGTAGGCCGATATGGCCGGAGCCAACGCCGCCGGATACGGCGGGGTGATCAGGCCCGCGAAGCTCACCGGCAACCGGCTGGTCGTGACGGTGCGGTGGTGGGTGAAGGTGTCGAAGCCGGCTCTGCCGTGGTAGGCACCCGAGCCGCTGCGGCCGACCCCGCCGAACGGCGCCGCCATCACGGCACAGTGAACCGCGAAGTCATTGACCGACATTCCGCCGCTTTGCGTTCGTTCGCGGAACTGTTCGAGCCCGCGCCCGCCCGGTCCGTACCAGTACGCCGCCAGCGGCGATGGTCGCGCGGCGACGTAGTCACACGCCTCGTCGAGGGTGTCGTAGGGTAGGACCGCCAGCACCGGCCCGAAGACTTCCTCCTGCGCGATCCGCATCTCGTCGGTGACGTCGAGCACCACCGTCGGCGGGATCCGCCGCCGTGCCGAATCCGAGGCGGTGCCGGCGTCGAGCACCGTGGCACCCAGCGAGCGGGCGTCGTCGACCAACGCGGTGACCCGTTCGAAATTCTTGTCGTCGACGATGCTGACCAGTCCCGCTTCGCCGTCGGTCGCCGCGGCGACGCGGCCGTGTTCGAGCGCGGCCGCGACGAACTCGCCGATCCGCGCGCGGGGCACGAACGCGTAGTCGGGGCACAGGCAGATCTGGCCCCCGTTGGCCAACCGCGCCGCCATCACCCGGCGCGCGATCGCGGGTACATCGGCGTCGGGAGCGATGACCGCGGGGTTCTTGCCGCCGAGTTCGAGGGTCACGGGAACCAGGTTCTTGGCCGCCGCCGCCGCGACCAGCGCGCCGACACCCGGTGACCCGGTGAAGAACAGGTGGTCGAAGGGGAGCGCACTGAACGCCGCCCCGACGTCGGGCCCGCCCGTGACGACCGTCAGCTCGGTCGGATCGAAATACGTCGCCGCCCGCGCGGCGAACGCGTCGGCGGTCCGGGAAGTGACCTCGGAGAACTTGATCATCACCCGGTTTCCGGCGGCGAACGCCGCGGCGGCGGGCTCGACGACCAGGCCGACGGGGAAATTCCACGGCCCGATGATGCCGACCACACCCAACGGCTTCTTTTCGACCCGGGTCGGCAGTCCGAGCAGCGTGGCCGACCTGATTCGCTGCGGCCGCATCCAGGACTCCAGGTGGCGGCGGGTGGCGGTCAAATCCGGCAGAATGCCGGCGATTTCCGACAACAGGTTGACGGTGTGCGGCCTGTTGCCGAAGTCGGCGTTGAGCGCTGCGGAGAATTCGTCGGCGTTCTCGGTCAGCAGCAGGATGAGGCGGTCGATCCTGTCGCGGCGCACCTCGGCCGACGCCGGACCCGCTTTGAGGAAATCGGATCTCTGTGCATCCAGCAGCGCCTTCAGCCTGACCGGCGCGAGGTCGGTGATTACCGGTGCCGGTCCCTGGACTTCAGTGGACATCGCGCTCCGTTCGGAGTTGTTGGCTTTCCAGCCGTTTGAGCAATGGCAGCGTCACGGCGGCGCAGGTCATGAGCATGAGGGCTCCGCCCAGGCGCTGATCCAGCGAGGCGGGCAGCCCCAGGACCGTCGTGTGATGCATCCGGGTGCCCGGCCCCAGCAAGATCGCCAGACCCAGGATTGCCCCGACCTCCTGCCCGACGATCAGCGCGCCGCGACGCAGGCCGGGTTCGACGCGTCGCGCGGTGATGAGGATGGCGGCCCAATAATTCAGCCCGACCGCGACGACCAGCAGTGCAAGCCAGAGCGGGACCGCGGCCAGGCGGGCACCGCGATCGTGGACCGCCGGCAGGTGCAGGGCGATGAGCAATGCGCAGTTGCAGATGACGGCGAGCACCACCCAGGCCGTCCACACCGGTGACCGGCCCGGGCCGTTGCCGACTGCCCGCCCCGGCAGCACCGCGACGAGCAGCAATGGCACGGCCACCATCAGCGCCTCGAGCGCGGCCATCCCGGCAACGTGCGATTGGACGGCCACCATCCGCACGCTGACGGATGCGCCCAGTCCGACCAGGCCGGCAGCGGTGAGAATCGCGGGGACCCGTGCGCGGGTGGCCAGCCACCATGTCAGCGTCGCCGCCATCAGCACGGCCAGAGCGAGGGTGCCCGCGGGCCAGGGGATTCCCGCCGGATGGGTCGGGTGCATGCTGCCCATGCCCTGCTCGGAGGGATCCGCCGCCGGCGATGACTGCCCGGTGCGCACGATGATCACCGAAACCCCGACCGCGACGCCGATCTCGATGGCCGCCGCGATCCACAAGCCGGGGGACAGGTGCCGGCCGGCACCGACCGGCGCGACGTCGGCCCTGGCCGGCATCAGGGGTTCCTGACCAGCTTCGGCAGGTTCTTCTGCGACACGGTGCGCGACAGGACTGCGGCCAACTTGGCGCCCTTGCCCACCAGGGCCCGGCGCTTGCCCGCGGCCAGGGCGTCGTAGCCCGCCCGGGCGACCACGGCAGGCGAGCCCGCCTTGTTCTTCTGGAACATGCTGTGCAGCAGCGACTTGCCGGTGAAGTCATCGATGCCGCCGGCTTGCGCGAACTTGGTCTGCGTCGCGCCGGGGGTCAGGCACGTGACGGTGACGCCGTAGGGCATCAACTCGGCGGCCAGCGCATAGGTGAAGGTGTTGACGTACGACTTGCTGCCGCAGTAGGACGCCATGCGCACCGAGGGGACCATCCCGGCGGTCGAGCCGACGTTCAGGATGGCGCCGCGGCCGCGTTCCTTCATGGCGCGGCCGAAGAGCATCGACGTCATGGTCAGCGTGATCACGTTGAGCTCCAACATGTTGGCCACCCGCTCCGGCGACAGGTCGACGGCATCACCGAAGCAGGCGAAGCCCGCGTTGTTGATCAGGATGTCGGGGAACCAGTCATTGCCCTGGCACCACTGCAGCAGCGCGGCCGCCGCGTCCGGTTTGGACAGGTCCATCTGAAGGGTCTGCAACCGTGACGCCGCGAAGCGGAAATCCTCGCCCAGCTGGTCGAGTTCGCTCTGCACCAGGCTGACGGCGAGGACGTGCGAGCCGTCCTCGAGGTACAACTTGGTGAATTCCTTGCCAATGCCCGAGCCGGCGCCCGTCACCACAACCTTTTTCACCCGCTGTTTCCTTTCCGGTCAGGGCGTCGGTGCCAGACCAACCTCGGTGCGCCCGGCCACATCGACCGGGATACTCAGCCGACCCTGCTCATCGGCGGTCAGTTCGTCGTCGACCGCACCACGCAGCCGGTACCGCCCGCGCGGGACGAGCCGCTCAACCCCCAGCTGCACTCGCGCCGGACCTTCGCCCGGTCGCACGACCAGGTCGAGAGCGGTGCCGTCGGTACGCGTCGATGCGACCAATACCTCCGGGTAGCTCACACCCGTGAGGACCGGACCGCTGCGCACCGCCGCACCGGGCCCTTCGGCGATCAACGCACGGTGACCACCGGGCGGACCGAACCGGGCAAGAGCCAGCATCGCGTTCATGTTCGTCGACAGCCCGTCGTACCACCGGGTGCCGTTCGCTTCGGTCGGTGGCAGTTGTCGGTCCAGCGACGCCGACAGGAGCTCGTACAATTCCGCGTCACCCATTTCGGCCGCCGCCCACATCACCGGGGCGAAGGCGCCCAGGTGGGTCTTGTGGTAGTTACCCGTGTCGATGGCATCCCATCCGCGCAGGGCAATGGCCGGCTCGGCCCCGGAGGTGTCGATGAACTCCCGGCGCACGATGGCCCAGCAGCGTTGTGCCAGCTCGGGATCGAAGGCGTGCAGCATGCTGGCCAGCCCGCAGTCGGCCACCGTGGAGGTGAGCATCGGGATGGTGATGCCCAGCCGCGCGGACCTGATGGCGGTCACCCGCCCGTCCGGGGTGATGAACTCCTCGTGCAGGCGACGCTGGAACTCGTGGCCGATCGAGTCGACGAACCGCGTGCCGTGCAGTCTGTCCGACATCATCAGCGTGTTGATGCCAGTCATGTTGCAGGCGCTGTAGACCCAGTTGGGCTCGCAGGGGAACAGCGTCATCCTCGACCGTTGCATGTTGTCGTGTACGGCGGCGGCGACCATGTCATGGGTGTATGGCCAGGTGCGCTTGCCGAGCCGGAACGGCAGCGCCCCGCTGCGGCGGTAACGGTCGTCCCCGGTGTTGGATTCGTAGGCGCCCAGCATCGTTCCGAGGTAGCCCGACAACATGATGTTGTCGCGCTTCATCGGATCCCAGTCGAGGCTGAGGTTGCCCCAGGTCTGCTCGAAGGCCCAGTAGCGCCAGACCGGCGGCAGCGTCAGCTTGTCGATGAGATTGCGCTGTGCGGCCGACAGGTAGCCGTGGAAGGACGGGGTGTAGTGCAATTGAGCCGTCGCGAGCGCCCACTGCGAGAAGTTGAGTTGATAGCGGATCGCCGAGGTCTGGAACTGGTCCAGCTTGGTGAAACCGTCGAACGTGTCCAGCGGTTGCAGTGCCCGATCCAGCAGCGATCGCACGACGGCGAGGTCGTCCGCCGAAAGCTCTTTGTGCCCGGCGTCTTTGGGTTGCGGGTCGATCCGGGGCACGGTGGCAAGGTATCGGGCTCTGGTGCGGCCCCGGTCCTGTGCCGCGCGGAAGGCGCGGCGGCGGGCCGCCGTGCCCGCGGTGGCCGCGCCGAGCAACGCCGCGGGCACCGCCACCCGGGCGCCGTTCCACGTTTTGCGCCCGCGGACCGCCTGCTTGCGCGCGTTGAATGCCGTGGCTGCCCACAGCAGCGGCGGCAGCACGATGTTGCCGCTGCCGAACCACGCGACCAACGATGCCGCGAAGCCTGCCAGCGTCGCCAAAAACCGCAGTGGGTTGCGGGTGTAGAGGTAGCCGGCACCGGGCGCCATCGCCCCCAGGGCCAGCGCACGCGTACCGGACCCCTTGCCGAGCGCCGACACCGCGACGGCCGCACCACCGATGATTGCCGAGCCGATCCCGCTGCGGCGCAGGAGGGCTCGAACGGCCGGCCCGTTGGGTCGGTCCGGAACCGTCAGCGGGTACCCGACTTTGGTTTCCCGGTCCCGTTCGACCGTCGACGTGCTCATATCGGTGTGCTCCTTGGCGTTGCGGGGAATCGCTAGCGGGCTCGTGAATCGGTGCGCTCGTCGCGGGCAATCGGTGGCGACCACCGTGCTGCGGCAACGGGTGACTCACGCCGGTCCCGGCGTGAGATCTTGCGGAAGGCGGTGCCGAAAAGGGCTGCCACCAGCGCGCAGCAGGCCATCAGCGCCCCCATCCCGTCGTCAGGGTCGCGGCGCCGCCGCCGGTGACGCCGCCGTTGCCGTGGTGCCGAATCCGTGAAATGAGAATGCCGTCCCCTTCACCCTGGGATGCCCGGTGCGATCAGGCTACAGTAATACCGACGCGTGCCGTCGGCAATAGCGGGTTCGCCGGGCGCCCGGGGCGATGCGATGCTGGAACTCCGACCAACGGAAGGATGTCGATGGGGGCCAACGGAGTCGATCCCGTGGCAGGGGCCGGGCACGGCCCGCGCCCGCGCAAGTCGGCGGCGGGGCGCCGCCGTGATCCGACGATCGACGACCGGCTCAGGCAGGCGGCGCGCATGCTCTATGGCCGCGAGGGCTGGGCGGGTTTCCACTTCGAGGGAGTGGCCAAGGCCGCCGGTGTCAGCAAGGACGCGGTGTACCGGCGCTACCCCGACGCCAAGTCGCTGCTGCTCGACGCGCTGGCGGACCAGAACGTCCCGTCGCTGGCGGACGACCTACCGATCGAGGAGGCGCTGGTCGCCTATGCCTGTGCCGTCTTCACCTACTTTGCCGGCGGTAACGGATACGCCAACCTGCGCGTCCATGTCGATGCGGCGCAGCATCCAGATGTGCTGCAGCAATACCGAATTCGTGTGATCGAACCGCAGATCGCCCATGCGGTCAGCGTGGTGGAGCGGGCCCGTGCCCAGGGGCACCTGCATGCGGACACCTCATGTGGAGCCGTGATCGAGGCGCTGGGTGGAGCCGTCATGGTCCTGGCGCTGTCGTCGGCGTCGCCGCATGCCGCGCAGGCCGGCGCGCCCGACCCCGCCACGGTGCGCCAGTTGACCGAGTTCGTCCAGCAGATCCTGTATGGACGGGTGGCCGACCGGGTCAGAACTTCAGCAGCGCGCCGCCGTCGACAGCCAGCTGCAGGCCGGTGACATAGCGGGACTCGTCGGAGGCCAGGTAGACGACCGCATGCGCGATGTCGTCGGGTTCCACGTAGGGGATCGGCATCGACTGCATCCGGGGAAAGGCGTCCTCGACGTCGGCGCGGGTCGGGTCCGCCAGGTCCTTGCGGAACGCCTTGTACATCGGGGGACTGTGCAGCATGTCGGTGTTGCAGTTGGTCGGGTGAACGGCGTTGACGCGAATGCGCTGGGCGGCCACCTGCCGGGCGAGCACCACCACGTACTGGCTGATGAACTGTTTGGCGAGCCCGTATCCGGCTCCGCCCGGGCCGTTGCCCGGGTTGTTCACCGCATTGGGCAGCATGGCCGCCACCGACCCCGTGGCGATGATCGACCCACCCGGCGAAACCCACGGCAGCGCGACGTGGATCGTGTTGAGCACGCCGAGCAGGTCGACGTCGACCGCGTCGGTGAACGCGGACACCGGGTAGTCCGGCCCGATCGGGCAGATGCCGGCATTGGCGACCACGATGTCGATTCGCCCGAAGCTGTCGACGGCCGACGCCACCGCCTTGTGCAGCGCGGGACGATCGCGCACGTCCACGGTTGCCGCCACGGCGCGCCGGTCGAACTTCTCGACCAGGCGCGCCGTCTCCTCGAGGTCCTCCGGCGCGGCCATCGGGTAGCCGACACCGGGGATGTCCGCGCAGATGTCGACGAGGACGACGTCGGCGCCCTCCTCGGCCAGGCGGACCGCATGGTGACGACCCTGCCCACGCGCGGCCCCGGTGATCAGCGCTATTTTGCCCTCGACCCGGCCCATTGCCGACCCTCTCGATCGTCTGGCTGGTGCCGCGGCCAGTCCAGGGCCGCGCTGGCCAAATCATATTACGTGGTTAGTCTATTGTCACCACGCTGTCGCGCAGAGGGGACACCATCGACATGCCCGGAGTACTGGACGGCATCCGCGTCATCGAATTGGCGACGTGGGGGTTTGTCCCCTCGGCGGGTGTCGCGTTGGCGGACTGGGGCGCCGAGGTGATCAAGGTGGAGCACCCGCACCACGGTGATCCGATGCGCGGGCTGGTCAGCGCGGCGCTGACCACGGCGGGCGAGCAACCGGTCAGCTTCATGTTCCAGACATTCAGCCGCAACAAGGCAAGCGTCGGAATCGATTTGACCCACGAGTCCGGTCGCGAGGCGCTCTATCGGCTGGTTGCCGGCGCCGACGTGTTCCTGACGAATTACCTGGCCCCCGTGCGGCGCAAGCTGCGTGTCGACGTCGAGGACCTGGCGCGGGTCAACCCGCGCCTGGTGTACGCCGTGGGGACCGGCCTGGGCCCGAGCGGCCCGGAGGCCGACACCGGCGGCTTCGACCTGGCCTCGTACTGGTCGCGCGGCGGTGTCGCCCATGTCAGCACCGCCGAGGGCGCCGAGTACCCACCGCCGATGCCGGGGCCGGCCTTCGGGGATCTGCAGTCGGGGCTCTACGCCGCAGGCGGGGTGGCCGCGGCGCTGTTCGCCCGGGAGCGCACCGGCGCCGCGCAAGTCGTCGATGTCAGCCTGCTCGGGGCGGCGGTGTGGGGCACCGGTCCCCACATCGCGGCGTCGTCGTTGTTCGACATCGACGCCATGCCGCGTAGCGACCACGATTCGGCGCACAACCCGATCGCCAACACCTACCGCACTCGCGATAACCGCTTCGTCGCGCTGGTCATGCTGGAATCCGACCGGTTCTGGGCGCCGTTGGTCGAACTCGTCGGTCGAGCGGACCTGGCCACTGACGCGCGCTTCGCCGACGCCGCGGCACGAACGGCCAACAGCGCGGCTTGCATCGCCGAACTGGAAGCCGTCTTCGCCTCCCGTACCGCCGACGAATGGCGCGCGGTATTGAACCAACAGCACGGCGTCTGGGCGATCGTGCAGGCGCCACGCGAAACCCGTTGCGACCCACAGGTTGTCGCCAACGGCTACGTCGGGTCGATGGACCTCGGAAACGATGCGGCGCTGACCGTGGCAATGCCCCCGGTGCAGTTCAACGGCGAGCGGCCGAGCCCGCGGCCGGCGCCGGAGCTGGGGGCCGACACCGACCGGGTGCTGCTCGGACTGGGCTATGCCTGGGACCGGCTGGTGGAGATGAAGGTCGAGGGGGCCATCACCTAGTCGCCTGGACCGGGAATCGCGCCGCCATCGGTCTGTTAATGTAACCTGGTTAGTCAATTGTGTGGTCGGATGCCGCCGCGTTTGCCAGTGAAGGTGACGAATGGAACTGCCGGACCGGATGCGGGCGAGGCTGTGCGACCGCGGCGACGAACCGCTGCTGTGCTACCGAGGGTCATGGCACACCAAAGACGAATTCGGGGCCGTGGCCGAGCGGATCGACGCGGCGCTGCTGGCCGGGGGTGTCCAAGCGGGCGACCCCGTTGCCGTGTACATGCGCAACCGGCCGGGTCCGGTTGCGGCCCTGGCGGTTCTGCTTGCCAGCCGGCGGCCCCTGCTGGTGCTCAACCCGGCGATGCCCGAGGCGACGATCGGTAGGGAGGTCCGCGGGTTGCGGCCGGCGGCCGTGGTGGGCGACCCGGAGGACTTCGGCCGGGAGGCCGTCCGGGCCGCGGTGAGTGAGGCGGGGGCGCTCGGCCTCGAGGTCGACTTCGCCGCCGCGAGCGATGCCGCGGTGCGGGTGATCGTCGAGCCGAGCCCGGGGGCCGGGCATGCCGAACTCGACGACGGCGTGGCGATGCTGATGCCCACCAGCGGCACCACCGGGCCGCCGAAGCGGATCGCGTTGCGCTACAAAGAGATCGAGCAGGCCCTGCGGGGCGCCCAGGAGCATTACATGGACGGCAGCGCGCGTGCGGGCAGCGTGCGGGGGGCGGGGGTGCAGATCTGTGCGCTACCTCCGACCAACATCAGCGGCCTGTGGGCGTTGATCACAGTGCTCAGCGGCGGCGGGCGCGCCCTGCTGCAGGACAAGTTCGAGCCCGAGGCTTGGTCGCGGGCCGTCGAACAGTACCGGCCCCGGTCCGTGTCGTTGCCTCCGGCGGCACTGCGGATGATCCTCGACGCCGGCGTGGAGCCGCAGAGGTTGTCGAGCCTCAAGGCGGTCTGGGCCGGCGCCGCGCCGGTCGGTCCGGACCTGGCGGAGGCATTCGAAAAGGCTTACGGTTGCCCCGTATTGCTCAGCTACGGGGCGACCGAGTTCGCCGGCGGCGTCACCGGGTGGTCGCTGCGGGACTGGCAACGATGGAAGAGCGCCAAGCGCGGCAGCGTCGGCCGGCCCCATCCGGGCGTGCAGATCTGCGCCGTCGACCCCGACACGGAGGAGGAGCTTCCCCCGGGGCGGAGCGGCATCCTGCGCGTGCGTTCGGCGCAAGCCGCCGGGGGCGACGGGCAGTGGGTGCGCACCAACGATCTGGGCAGTGTCGACGCGGACGGGTTCGTTTGGATTCACGGACGCGCCGACGACGTGATCAACCGCGGAGGCTTCAAGGTTTTCCCCGTCGAGATCGAGGACTGCCTGGAAGCGCATCCGCAGGTGCGCGAAGCGGTCGCCTTCGGCATGCCCGACGAGCGACTCGGTCAGGTGCCGGTCGCCGTGGTGGTCGCCCAAGGCGGCGTGAGCGCCGCTGAGCTGGTTGCCTGGGCCAAGTCCAGGCTGCCGGCCTACAAGGCGCCCGTGGCGGTGCGCACCACGGCATCGATCCCGCGCAACTCGGCGATGAAGGTGCTGCGCGGGCAGGTTCGAAAGGAATTCGACGACGTTGCCGCGCAACCGGACTAGCGCAGAACCGAGCGGCCGGGCGGCCGCATGAGGTTGTTCGTGGTTTACACCCGGATTTCGCCGGTGCCCTGGCGCCGGCCGGCCGGCCGATTAGACTAAAGAGTTAACCACGTTAGTGAACAGGAGTGGACGATGCCGCTGCAGGACCATATGCAGTTGATCTCCGTGGATGACCATCTCATCGAGCACCCGCGCATCTGGGCCGATCGGCTGCCCGCCAGATACCGAAAGCTGGGCCCGCGCATCGTCGAGGTCCCGCGGGCCAAGGGCGGTCCGCCCAGCCAGGTGTGGGAGTACCAGGGCCAGACCTACCCGCAGATCGGCCTCAACGCGGTGGCGGGCAAGAAGCCCGAGGAGTACGGCATTGACCCGTCGCGGTTCGACGAGATGCTGCCCGGATGCTACGACCCCGTCCAGCGGCTCGCCGACATGGATCTCGACGGTGTGGAGGCCGCGCTGTGCTTCCCGTCGTTTCCCCGGTTCGCGGGCACGGTCTTCTTGGAGGGCGAGGACCGTGACGTGGCGCTGGCCAGCGTCAAGGCCTACAACGACTTCATGCTCGATGAGTGGTGCGCCGCCGCGCCGCACCGGTACATCCCGCTGGTGATCCTGCCGTTGTGGGACATCGATCTCGCGGTCGCCGAGGTGCACCGCACCTTCGCCAAGGGCGCAAAGACGATCGCGTTCCCGGAAAACCCGTACCCGCTGGGTCTTCCGTCGATTCACACCGATCATTGGGACCCGCTGTTCGGCGTCGCCGAGGAGTACGACCTGCCGCTGTCGTTGCACTTCGGTACGTCGGGACAATCGCCCCGCCCGTCGCCGGACGGGCCGCTTGCGGTCAGCATCTCGTTGTTCAGCTGCAATTCCATGTATGCGCTGTCCGATCTGCTGTTCTCGCCGGTTTTTCACCGCCATCCCAGGCTGAAAGTGGCGTTGTCGGAGGGCGGCATCGGGTGGGTCCCCTTCATGCTGGAGCGCGCCGACTACGTGTGGGAGCGACATCGCTTCTACCAGAACGTCAACCAGGAGCGCCGGCCGTCGGAGTTGTACTACGAACACGTGTATTCGTGCTTCATCGAGGACCATCACGGTCTGGGGGCCCGCGAGGAGGTCGGCTTGGACAACATCCTGTGGGAGTGCGACTACCCCCACTCGGATTCCAACTGGCCCAACAGCCGCAAGGTCGCCGAGGAAGTGTTCATGAAGGTCCCGGACGAGGACGTGCACAAGATCGTCGAGCTCAACGCCCGGCGGGTGTTCAACTTCCCGCGCGCCGGCAAATGAGCGGTGGCCCGGTCGAACCCGTTGCTCCAGGGGCGATGCGGGGCACGTCCGACTGGGACGACGAGGATCTGTTGACCGTCGCGGAGGCCTCGCATCGGCTGGCCGCCGAGATCGCTGCGGTACGCCGGCGCATCCGCCAGGCAGAGGAGGTACTCGACGCGGGCCAGTCGCCGGCCGTGGGCGCGACGCATGCGGCCGGATTGGCCGCCGAACGGGCACGCCTCGAGGAGTTGATGCGGGCGGTCGACCGCATCAGGGCGGCGCAAGCCGATGCGCCCCGCTGACCGTGGCACCGGAAGGGAAGACGGCCCGTGTGCCGATTGCAGCCGTCGTCTTCGACATGGGTGGCGTGCTCACGGTCGATCCCTTTCAGGCCTGCCGCGACTACGCCGCCGAGTTGGGCATCCCGTCGGAGACTTTCGTCGACCAGTTGCGGGGCCCGGGGTTCGCGGAAGTGGAGACGGGCCGTCGGTCGGTGCGCGACTTCCTCAAGTTCGCCTGCCGTGACGCCGAGGAACGGCTGGGCACGCCCGTCGACATCCGGCGGCTCGCCGACTGTCTGGCCGCCGGTCAGCGGGTGCGACCGGAAATGGCGGCGCTCGTCGAGGAGTTGACGCGCCGGGACGTGAAGGTCGGCCTGCTGACCAACAATGCCAAGGAGGCAAGGTCGTGGTGGGCCGGCGGTGTCTTTGCGCTGGACAGTTTCGCGGCGATCGTCGACTCCTCCGAGGTCGGGCTGCGCAAACCGGATCCGGCGATCTTCGCGCTCACCGCCGAACGGATCGGGTTTCGGCCCGAACAACTGCTCTACTTCGACGATGCCGAGGAGAACGTCGCCGGGGCGGCGGCATCGGGGCTGCAGGCTTGCTTGTTCAGCGATCCGGCCGCCTGCCGACGGGAATGCGCGCGGCGCGGATTGTTGTGACCGAAGGCGTTTGTGCTCCCCGACACAGTAAAATACTATAACCAGGTTATAGTTACACGGTCGGCCGAGTGATCTGCGAAGGTGAGATGTCGGGACGAGTTCTGGTTACCGGAGGTACCGGCGCGGCCGGCGCGGCGACGGTCAAATGGCTACGGCGACGGGGGGCCGACGTCGTCGTCCTGGCGCGGCGTTCCCCTGCGGTGCCCGACCCCGGGGTGACCTACGTCGCCGCCGACATCCAGGACGCCGAGGGCGTCGCGCGTGCGGTGGCGGGATGCGCTGCGGTGGTGCACTTCGCCTGGACCGTCTCGGCGATGCAAGGCCCCGAGGTCGCCGAGGGCATCGACATCGGCGGTACCACCAACGTGCTGCGCGCGATGGCCGACCACGGCTGTGGACGGATGGTGTTCGCCTCCTCGATCACCGTCTACGGTGGGCACCCGGGCCATCCGCAGCCGTTCACCGAGGACGAGACACCACGACCCGCGGCCTCGTTTCACTACGAGCGCAACAAGGTGCGCGCGGAGGAGATGGTCGCCGAGTCCGGGGTGCAGGCGGTCATTGTGCGCCCCACCGTGATCGTCGGCCGCTCGGCCTGGAGCGCCCCGGCCAACATCTTCCGCCAGCCGGTGGTGGTCACGCCCGGCCGCGACGCGCGGATGCAGCTGGTGCACGTCGACGACGTCGGGCGGTTCTGCGCGTCCGCGGCGTTGGGAGGGCCGACGGGCACGGTCAACCTCAATGCCGCTGACGCGCTGACATTCAGCCAGATCGCGCACATCGTCGGCCGGCCCGTCGTCAATTCGGGGAAGCGGTTCTCGCGGCTGCTGGCCAACGCCGTCGGCAGGGTGCGCAACTACGAGTCGGTGCCCGACCTCATCGAGCTGTTCATGCACTATCCCCTCGGCGACACGCGTAAGCTGCGCGAGGAGTTCGGCTTCAGCTGCGCCTACAGCTCGGCCGATGCCGTGGCCGACATGACCGACTGGTCGTCGAGCAAATGGACGGTCGGCACCCGCTCGGTCCGCAAGCCCCTCCGGCTGGCAGAGCCCGCCGTCTACCCGCGCGAAAACTCGGGACCCGACGGCGGCGCGGTGCGGATCGTGCCGCCGGAGTACACGGGCGAGTTCGACAGTGTCACCGGCGATCCGGCGTTGCCCGAGTGGAGCGCGGCCAACCTGTCCGAGGCGTTCCCGGGTCCGATGACACCGTTCTCGCTGGGCTTGGCCAATCGCATCCTGTTCAGCGGGGCGAACCTGCTCGACCACCTCTTCCCGCTCGACCCGGAGCTGATCCGCATGGTCAGTGCCAAGCAGGTCGGCACCATCGGGCACCGGATCTACAACAACATGACGGTGATGAAAGAGTTGGCCAACGCCATCCCGGGCCAGACACCCGAGAGTTTCGAGCATCAGATGAACGGCACGCCGCTGCCCGACGGGTATCGCGCCCCGCGGATGTCGATCGCCGACGCTGTGGCCGGCGCGCGCGCGGGCGTGAAGGGAGGCCCCCAGATCGCCGGGCTGGGGCATGAAGTGTCCGACATGGAACGGCGGGCCGCCCGGTTGGCCGGCGAGCGTCGCGATCTGCGAGCCCTTTCCGACGACCAACTGTTGGCCCGCATCGAGCTGGTCGCCGACACGGTGGTGCGCGCGTGGGACATCAACCTGATGAACACGTTCGTGGTGAGCCTCCCGATGAATCTGATCTCCCAGCGCTACGGGACGAATGTCGCGATGAACGTGCGGGCCGGAACAGGCAAACTCCGCAGCGCCGCCCTGCTCGCCGGAGTGCGCGAGCTCGCCGACGTCGTCGCGGCCGACGACGGTCTGCGCCGATTGATCGATGATGCCCCTCGCGAGGTGGTGCTGGACAAGCTGCGCAGCGACGCTCCGGCTTTCGCGGCCAAGTTCGACCGGCTGGTGGCCGACTGCGGGCATCGCGGTCCCGGTGAGACCGAACTCAGCAATCCCGTCTACGCCGACGCCCCGGAATTGTTGCTGCGCTCGGTGATGGGCAGCATCCGCAACGGCCGCGCCGCCCCCGCGGCTTCCGGGCGGACGCCGTTGGCCAGGGCGCTGATCGGCGTCGCCGTGGGTGCCATCGAGCGGCGCGAACGCGGCCGTGACGTGTGCATGCGCATCACCTACGAGCTTCGGCTCGCCCTGCGCGAGTGGGGGCGGCGGCTGGCCGAGCGTGGCACGCTGGATTGCGCCGAGGATGTCCACTACCTGTCGATAGACGAAATCTACTACCCGCCGGCCAATTCCAGGCAGCTCGTGGTTCGCCGCCGGACCGAGCGCGCCCGCCTGGCGGCGCTGGATTATCCGGTCCACTTCACCGCGCCGTGGACGCCGGACCAGCGCAGCGAGCTCACCGAGGGCGACGTGGTCACGGGTCTGGCCGCCTCCACCGGCATGGCGCGCGGCCGGGTGCGGATCATGACCCACGCCGACGATGACTTCGAAGCCGGCGAGGTGCTGGTCGCCAACGTCACCGACACCGGGTGGACCCCCTTTTTCGGCTGCGCCGCGGCCATCGTCACCAACGTCGGGGGGCCGATGTCCCACGCCGCCATCGTGGCGCGCGAGTTCGGGGTGCCCGCCGTGGTCAACACGCAGATCGCGACCCAACGGCTCAAGAACGGCCAATTGGTGGAGGTCGACGGCGCGGCGGGCACGGTCCGGATCATCGACGAAGGCCAACCCGCGGGGCCGGGAGGACGGGCATAGTGCCGGCCAAGAGTGATTTCGGACATCGGACCCTGGTCGGGACGTTCGAGCCCGCCGCGCGTGACTCCGACCCGACCCGGACCTATTTCGGTCTCTGTTTGTCGAGCGCGTGGTTCTACCTGAATTTTCGGGACACCGACGGCAAGCTGCACTTCGCCTACCGCACCGTCCTGGGCTTGGCGGGCTCCCTGCACTTCACCTGCAACGAGTCCCGCGACGGCGCCTTGCGCAAGGTGGCGATGCCGCAGGGGCGCGAGTTCTTCCGCGGGCCGGTCGTCACCACCACATCCGACGACGAGTACCGCATTGCCAGCAAGGCCGCGGAGCCGGGCTACGCCACCGGCCAACCGTTTGAGATGGCCAGCACCGCAACGGAGTTGCGCTATCACGAGGGCGATGAGTTGCGGTTCGCCGGCCGTCGCATCGGACCCGGAATGCAGGTGTACGTGCCCAGTGGGCCGACGCCACTGTTCTACACCTCGTTGCAGCACCGGGTTTCGGGCACGGCGTTCGGAAAGCCGGCAGAGGGGTTCCTGTGGCTGGACCACTGCTACCTGCCGCCCGGGGTGACCTGGCGCAACAGCGACTTCTTCAAGGGAGTGGAACTCGCGTGGACGCCGTTCGGCACCGAGTTCTCCGACGGCTCGATCGAGATGGGGCACATCTGTTACGGCGCGGACGGTTTCGACTTCGCCATGATCGCCACCGGCGGCGGCGAGGTGCTGCACTCCACGTCGAACGTCGGCGCGCGCGACATCAAATACAAGCCCAACACGTTTCCCGAGCACATGTACTACGAGGTCGACGGGGTGGACTGGGAATGGTCGGCGGTCGACGACGGCGAGCTGCCCGACCAAGCGTCCGGTCACGACTTCTACCGCTCGTCGGAGGGGTATCTGCGCCGCGCCGGCGAAACCCGGACACCGGTGGTGTATCACTCCTACAACGAATTCTTCCCGCCGGCCATCACCGCGTGGGAGAAGACGGGACGGATCATCGGCCGGTGACTGTCGACAAGCAGGCGGGAGCGCACGACCGGGTCGGGCCGCTGCTGCGGCCCGCACCCACTCCCGACGAAGAAGAGTTCTGGCGCTCGGGCGCCGACGGCACACTGCGGATGCAGCGATGCGGTAGTTGCGGGCGCTGGCAGCATCCACCCAATCCGGTCTGTTTCCAGTGCCTTTCCCGGAAAGTGAGTTGCGAACCGGTCAGCGGCTCCGGCACCGTCTACTCGTTCACGGTCAACCACCAGCCGTGGCTGCCGCACCTGCGCGACCCTTACGCCGTGATCGTCGTCGAGCTCGACGAGCAGCCCGGGCTGCGTTTCGTCAGCCGACTGGTGGACACCGACCTGGCCGACGTGCGGGTCGGCCTGCGCGTGCGCGTCGTCTTCGCGCCGCTGGGCGACGGGCTGTTCGCCCCGCTGTTCACCGCGGTGGGGGAGGACCGGACGTGACGCGGCCCGAACGGCGGGCGGTGATCCGCGGTTTCGGCTCATCTCAGGTGGGACGCAGGCTGCCGGTCAGCGAGATGGCGCTGACCGTCGACGCGTGCCTGGCCGCGCTGGCCGACGCCGGCGTCGGGCGCGACGAGATCGACGGGCTGGCAACGTTTCCCGGCGGCGGCTTCGATACCGCGGGTTTGGCGGGCCCGGGGGCCGACGAGGTGCATGCCGCCCTCGGCCTGCAGACCAACTGGAAGTTCGGCGGCCCGGAAGGAGGTCAGCTCAGCGGCTTCTTCTCGGCCTGCCTCGCGGTCGCCACCGGGTTGGCGCGGCACGTGCTGGTGTACCGGACCGTGGGTGAGGCCTCCGCGCAGGGCGCCTCCGGGCGGGCCGGGGCGCTGGCCGGTGCGGCCGATGCGGCGGTGTCGGGTTTCCGGCGCTGGCTCGCGCCGTTCGACGCGCACTCGCCCGCCAACTGGATCGCGCTGTACGCCCAGCGCCACATGCACGAATTCGGCACCACCCGGGAGCATCTGGGCACCGTCGCGGTCAACAACCGCCGCAACGCCGGGGGCAACCCCGACGCGGTGTACCGCACACCGATGACGCTCGACGACTACTTCGACGCGCGGATGATCACCACACCGTTCGGCATGCTCGACTGCGACGTGCCCTGCGACGGATCGGTCGCGTTCGTGGTCTCCCACGTCGACACCGCGGGCGACGGGCCCCACCCCGCCATCGGCATCGAATCGATCGGGTGGGCCATGCGGCACCGCCCGCTGTGGGATCAGTGGGCCGACATGACCGAGATGGCCGCCTGGGACGCCGCCGCACACCTGTGGGAGCGCAGCGACCTGCGCCCCGGCGACGTCGACCAGGTGCAGCTCTACGACGGATTCTCGTTCCTGCCGCTGGTGTGGCTGGAGGCGCTGGGATTCTGCGGCAAGGGCGAATCCGGGCCGTTCCTGCAATCCGGTCAACGCATCGCGCTTCGGGGTGCGCTGCCGTTGAACACCGGCGGCGGGCAGCTGTCGGCGGGACGGCTGCACGGCTGCGGCCTGCTGTATGAGGCGTGCGTGCAGCTCCGGGACGCGGGCGGCGACCGCCAGGCGGGCCGGCCCGACACCGTGGCCGTCGGGGTCGGCGGGGGACCCACGGCCGGTGCGGCACTGTTGGTGCGCCGATGAGCGCGGTCGTCGAGGTGGCGCTGATCCGGCACGGCCTGCCGAACCGGATCGAGGGCGTCGCCAAACCCGACCCGGAGCTCACCGAGGACGGCATCGCGCAGGCTCGGGCCGTCGCCGACGCGATGGTGCGGCTGCCCGTCCGCGCGATCGCCAGCAGCGGGCTGCGGCGCGCGCTGCAGACCGCCGCACCAACCGCCGAAAAGGTCGGCCTCACCGTCGAGATCCACGACGACCTCGCCGAATTCGACAACGGCGCCGACTTCTACATTCCGATCGAGGACATGGTCGCCGAAGCCGATCCGCGGCTGGACCGGTGGCGGGAGATGATGGCCCGGCCCGACATGGAAGGCCCGTTGGCCGACTTCCGGCGCACGGCGACCGCGGCCGTCGGCCGGGTGGCCGCCGTGAGCCCGCCCGGTGTGGCGGCGATCTTCTGTCACGGTGGTGTGATCGGCGCCTGCGTGGAGAAAGCCGTCGGCGATGTCCGCCTGGCGCTGACCGGACCGCACTACGGCTCGATCACCCGCATCGCCGTCGACCCGGACGGCCGGTGGAAATTGCGGACGTACAACGAGATTCACCATATCGAACGACTGGCGGCCTACCGGGAGGAGCGCAATGGGCTTTCGCGATGACGGCAAGGTTTACCTCGAGGTCGGCGTCAACGAGGTGGTCGGCAAGGACGACAACCCGCACGTGCCCTACGGGGCGCAGGAGACGGCCCGCGACGTGGCCGAGTGCATTCGGCACGGTGCGACCGTCGTGCACTTCCACGCTCGCTACGACGACGGACGGCAGGCCTGGGTCGACGACGAGGTGTCCCGCACCATCCTGGCGACGGCGGCGCGAGACGTCGATCCCCTGGCCTACCCGAGCTACCACGGCAGCCTCGAGCACATCTGGGCGCTGGCGCGGCGCCCGCCGGCCGGCACCCGGCTGCTGCTCACGCCGTTCGACCCGGTCCAACACGTCAAGCGCGTCCTGTGGCTGGAAGAGGAAAACCGGTTCGGGGTGATCAGTTTCGGCCCTGACGACCCGAACAACTCGAATCCGCCCTACCCGCCGGAGCTCGATCGGTTCGCCGAGCTGGGTCTGGTGCCCAACATCGCGGTATTCAACGCCGCGGACATGCGCTGGGTGGTGCTGGCCGCGCGCATCGGCGTCTTGCGCCAGCCGCTGAACCTCAAGCTGTTCTTCTCCGATCGTTGGGTCTCGAACAACGACCCCGACCCGGAGGTCATCGACTACCTGATCTCGCGCATTCCGGCCGGCATCGATCACGAAACCGTCGTCGTGCCCTACGCCATGAGCTCGGCGCAACGCTGCCACCAGCTGTGGGAGCGCGCGCTGGACCGCGGCCTGGGCATCCGGGTCGGCATCGGCGACTGTCCTTGGGCGTTCCCGGGAGCGACCAACGCCGAAATGGTCGACCTGGCAGTCGATTTGATCACTAAACGCGGCCTGACGCCGGCCACGCAGGCCGACCTGCGCGTCCGGGTGGGCGCGCCCACGGTGGAGGCGATGAACCATGCCTGACTCGAACACCGGCGAAGAACAGCTCTTCGACCCGTTCACTCCGGTGGTGGACCCCTACACCCCGCTGCACGCGGCGGCCGCACGGTGCCCGGTCGTCCCCGCGCCGGGTGGAGCCGTCGTCGTCACCGGGGCCGCGAACGTGGCCGCGGTCTTCAAGGATTCGGCGACGTATCGGAGCCAACTGCGCCCGCGCACACCGGGAACCCAGCCCAGCATGGTGCACCTCGACGGCGAGGAACACGCGCGCATGCGCAAACTGGTGGTGAAGGCCTTCACGCCCCGGGCGGTCAAAAATCTCGAAGACCCCACCTACGCCATCGCGCACGAACTCATCGACCGGTTCATCGGCCGCGGCAGCACCGACATGTGTGCGGAATTCGCCTTTCTGCTCCCCGCCATGGTGATCGCCGAACTGGTCGGCATCCCCAAGGGCGACCGCTCGCGATTCGTCAAGTGGGCCGACGACGCCATCACCGCCGCCGGGCCGAACTCCAGCGGCTACGCCGAGTCCGACCCCGACCTGCGTGAGTACGTGCTGGGCATCATCGACCAGCGCCGCGAGGCGCCGGGCGAAGACCTGCTCAGCCAGCTGATCCAGGTTCACGACGGCGAGGACCGGCTCGCCACCGAGGAACTCGTCGCGCTGGTGCGCATGCTCATCCTCGCCGGCACCGACACCACCGCGAACCTGATCGGTTCGATGTTGCACTACCTGCTGTCCGATCGGTCTCGTTGGCGGCGGCTGCTTTCCGACCGCTCCCTGATACCCAACGTGATCGAGGAGACGCTGCGCTGCGACCCGCCGCTGTACTGGGTGCCGCGGCGGACGGCCCGAGACGTGGAACTGGCCGGCACCACCATTGCGTCCGGGACACTGGTGTGCAACGCCGTCGCGCACGCCAACCGAGACGCGCAAGTCGTCGAGCGGCCCGACGAATGGGACATGGACCGGCCCGCCGTTCGCAACCGCACCCACCAGACCTTCGGGTTCGGCGAGCACTTCTGCATCGGCTCGTCGCTGGCGCGGCTGGAAGCCACGATCGTTCTGGAAGTGCTGCTGGACCGGCTGCCCGAACTCGCCCTCGCCGATGACTACGTCTATGAGCCGCACGGCCCGCTGATGATGCGCGGTGTGAAGTCCATGCCGGTGACGTTCACCCCCGCCGCGCCACGATGACGCCGGTCGGCTCTCTCGGTACCCACCTGCTCATCGACGGTGAGCTCGTCGGTGACTTACGTTCGGGCATCGATGTGATCAACCCGTCGACCGGGGAGTTGGCGCGCACGGTGCCGCAGGGTGGCCCCGCCGAGGCCGAGGCCGCGATTGCGGCCGCCCGGTGGGCGTTCGACCGCGGGGAATGGCCCATGTTGGCGGCCGCCCGGCGCGGTGAAATCCTTACGCGCTTAGGCGATCTCATCGAGGCCCACACCGCGGACTTCGCACACTTCGTGGAGACCGAAGTGGGGACGTGCCGGCGGGTCGCCGGGCCCGGACAGGTGATGCGGCCCATGGACCACTACCGCGACATGGTGTCCAAGGGATGCGCCGGGCTCGGCTATGCCCTGCCCGACCTGCCCGGCCCACCCACCACCGGGCAGCGCGTCCTGCGCGAGCCGTGGGGCGTGGTGGCCGCGATCACCCCGTGGAATGCTCCGCACCTGCTCAACCTGTGGAAGGTCGCGCCCGCGCTGGTGACGGGCAACACGCTCGTGCTCAAACCCGCGCCCGAGGCGCCCAGCTGCGCGTTGTTGCTCGGTGAGCTCGCCGCCGCGGCGGGGGTTCCGCCGGGCGTGCTCAACGTGGTCACCGGCGGTGCCGAGGTCGGCCGCACGATGGTGGCCGATCCGCGCGTCGACATGGTGGCGTTCACCGGATCGTCGGCGGTCGGCCGTGCCATCGCCCAGACCGCGGGCGTCACCCTCAAGCACACGTTGCTCGAATTGGGCGGTAAATCCGCGTTACTGGCGCTGCCCGACGCCGACGTGCCGTCACTGGTGGCCGCGGTGCTGCGCTTCGTGACGCTGGCCGGGCAGGGCTGCGGGCTGCTGACCCGCATCCTGGTTCCCGACGCCCTGCACGACACCGTGGTGGCCGGCCTCGTCGAGGCGCTGAAGCGCGTGCGGGTCGGTCCGGCCGACGATCCAGAGGCGTTGATGGGGCCGGTCATCTCCGCGGCCGCCCGGGACCGCATCGAGAACACGGTCCGCGAAGCGGTCGCCGCCGGCGCGCGGATCGCCTTCGGCGGCGGCAGGCCGGCGGGTGTGCCCGCGGGCGGATTCTATCTCGAGCCAACGGTTTTGACGGACGTCACCAACGACATGGCGGTCGCCAGCGAAGAAATCTTCGGGCCGGTGGTGGTCGTGATCCGCTATGGCGGAGACCCCGACGAGGGCGTCCGGCTGACCAATGACTCACCGTACGGCCTCGTGGGGGCCGTCTGGACCGCGGACACCGCGCTCGGGCTGCGCCTGGCGGGCCGGATTCGCGCGGGCCAGGTGCGCGTCAATGCGACGACCTCGGGCAACGAGGCACCGTTCGGCGGCTACAAGCAATCCGGTGTGGGCCGCGAGGTCGGCCGTGAGGGACTGCTCGAGTACACCACCGTCAAGTACATCGGCTGGCAGATCCCGGCCGTCGATTCGCCGAAACCAACCGAAAGGACGCAGTAATGCCGCATATTTCGCAGATCGGCGATCTGGGCTTCGCCACCGCCGTCGGCTGCTATCAACCGAATCTGGACATGCACCTGCCCACGTCGCGGCCGTTCGGCCTCACCGAGGAGTCGACCTACCTCTACGGGGGCTGGCGCGACGAGTCCGGTGCGCTGCACATCGTCGAGCGCAAGTTCTGCGGACCCATGACCGCGGGCCTGTGGATGATGACGACGCGCTCGGGGAAGGTCAGCCTCGCTCCCGAGTCGTTGCAGACCGTACGCGGTGAGGTCAAGCGCGAATACTGTTCCACCGAGCACCATTTGCACGGGTCGCTGCTCGGCAAGGCCGGTGGAGCCCCCGAGGAGGGGCTCGACTTCCGGCTGACCCCGGGAGCGATCAGCTGGCGCGAGGGCGGCATTCTGCAACTCGACGGCGCCCTGGTTGGCCCCGGAATCCAGATCGGGTCGCTCGACCACGAGGAACCGTTCTTCTACACCAGCGAGCTCTACACCGTGCGCGGCACCGTGCTGGGCGAGGCCGTGGCGGGCTTCGTGTTCATCGACCACGGTTACTGGCCGCACGGACGCGACTGGAAGGAGTGGCGGATCTTCAACGGCACCCAGCTGTCCTGGTCGGCATTCGCCACCGAGTTCGCCGACGGCCACGTCGAATGGGGCCACGTCGCCATCGGCCGACAGAAGTTCAATTTCGTTGCGGTCGCTGACCGGAACGGGCCGGTGGTCATGGACGTCGACACCGCCGGCGGCGTCGACCCCGACCCCGAAGACTGGGCCCAACGCATCGGCTACCAGGCGCACGACGGCCGCACCTGGGTGTTCGAGCTGGAGCCCGGCGGGCAGATGTCGCAGTTCTCCGCGGCGCGCTGGGGTGGCTACCGCGCGCAGGCCGGCCACATCCTGCGCCACGGCGACACCCGCGACGTCAAGGTCTCCTTCTCGTGGGGCGAGACCTTCATGGAGCGTTTCCGCGAGGAGGGCGTCGGTTCGGTGGACGCGCTGCTCGCCGGGACTGCAGAAAAGGTCGGCGCACCAACGTAAGCGGAATCAGGTCCGCTCCGGCAATCGCGTCGACGTGGCGGGGTCGTGCGCCGCGCGCAGGTCCGGCTTGATGACCTTGGCGGTCGCGTTGCGCGGCAACCCGGCGACAAACTGATACCAGCGCGGTCGCTTGAACGCCGCCAGCCGGTCCAGGCACCACCGGTCGAGCTCGACGGCGCTCACCTCCTCGCGCGCGACGATCACGGCCTTGACCGCCTCGCCCCAGCGGTCGTCGGGGACCCCGATCACCGCGCATTCGGCCACCCCGGGATGAGACGCCAGCACGGCTTCGACCTCGACCGAATAGACGTTCTCGCCCCCCGGCTTCACCATGTCCTTCTTGCGGTCGACGAAGAAGATCAGCCCGCCTTCGCCTTCGCGGCCGAGGTCCCCGGTGTGCAGCCAGCCGTTGCGCAACACCTCGGCGGATGCCTCCGGCAGGTTCCAATACCCTGGCGTCGTCGCGGCCCCCCGGAAACACAACTCACCGACGCCGCCGCGCGGCACCGGCTCGTCGTTGTCGTCGAGCACCGCGGCGACCGCGCCGAGCAGCGGGCGCCCCAGAACGGGGCCCGGCCGAAGGCAATCCTCGCCGAAGGCCACGAGCGCCATGCCGCCCAGTTCGGTCGCGCCGTAGGAGGTTGCGCAGGTAACGCCCGGAAGCCTTTGCACCAGTCCCTCATTGACCTGCTGGGAGAAGGCCAGCCGGAGGCTGCCCAGGGACCGCGCCGCGTCGGGGTGCTCGACGATGGCGAATGGGTTGGGAAACAGCGTCGCGACCGTGACCGATCGCGCCCGAATCACCTCCCAGAACCGCGCCGCGTCGCCGGGTCCGTCGGCCACATAGGTCCCGCCGGTGGCCAGGGTGGTGAACAGGAAGTGCAATCCGGCCACGTGGAACAGCGGGAGTTGCGCCCACACGACGTCCCGGCCCGACATGCACGTCGCGTGGGCCCAGCCGCCGATGCTCGACAGCCAGCCGCGGTGGGTCATCAGGCAACCCTTCGGGCGTCCCGTCGTTCCCGAGGTGTAGAGCTGCACCAGCACGTCGTCGCTCGCCGGACGGGCGCCCCGATACGGTTCGCCCGACGAAACCAGCTCCTCCAGCGCCGGGCCCGACAACCACGAGGGGCGGTCGAGCAAGCCCCCGGCCCGCGCGAGCGGTTCGAGTTCGGTTTGCACGTAGGCGAATCGGCAGTCGGCGTCACCGGCCTGGAAGGCGATGTCGTTCCCGGTGGCGCGCGGGTTCAGCGGCGCGACGACCGCGCCGATCATCGACGCGGCCAGGATCACCTCCACGACGCCAGGATCGTTGGCGGCAAGGATCGCCACGCGGGCGCGCTGGGAGACACCGGCCGCCGCCAGCGCGCCGGCCAGACGGTCGACCCGATCGGCCAGGTCGCCATACGTGCGCGACACCTGCTCGCCCACGATTGCCGGCCTGTCTGGATGCTGTGCGCGTCCTCTGGCGAGGATGTCGCTGACCAACATGTCGGCGTTGCCCACTGATCTACCTCGATCCCAACGAGTTACAGGTATGCCTTGAGGTGGGGGAGGGCCAACTCGGCGAGCGGTCCGCCGGCCCGCAGGGTGGTGGCCTCGGCCAGAGGCATCCGCCGGACGCCGACCCGCGCGAACTCGGCTGCGGCGCCCTCGATTCGGTTTGGTGCCTCCGGCCGGCCGTAGCGCCAGAGCTCGTCGCCCCCCGGCGAGCGGACCTCGACCACGAGGTCGTCCAGCCGTGCCGGCATGGCCAGGCCGGCCTGGGCGAGGGCGTGGGGTATCGCGCGATAGGCGATATGGCAGACGTGGCGCAGCCGCTCGCCGTCCACCGGAGCCACGCCCAGGGCGCTGAAGCAGTCGAGGCCGTGGGCCCAGGTCTCCATCAGGCGGGCCGTGCACAAGCTGGCGGCCGTCATCCGCATGGGCCCCCACGGAACGCGAGAGTCGGGCTGGATCCGCCGGAACGCCTCGAGTTCGGCGCTGCGCGCCCGCCGCCACCACGCGAGCACCTCACGGCCGGATTTGCCCTTGCCGGGGCTGCTGATGAAGTCGGTGTCCCCGGCGCGCATGGCCGCGTCGAGTTCGGCAAACCGCGCCTCGCCGCCTCCGCTCAGGGACGCCGTGGCGACGTCGTCGAAGAAGGCCAGATGGGCGATCTCATCGCGGACATTCCAGCCGGCCGCCGGTGAGGTTGTGGCCCAATGCTGTTCGTCCAAGCTAGCGACGAGTGCGTCCAATACCGACTGTTCGGCGGCGAGGTCGTCGACTATCGACGAATCCATGACGTCCCCCCCGCCGCTATAGTGCCAACCAGGTTAGTGCTTTGATGACCGGGTCGGAAGGACCCGGACGAGGCGGGGTGCTGACGCTGGACCATGCCGCCCGCGGGCGCGTGGTGATGGCCGTGGGCGCGGGGGAGGTCAAGCAGCTGTCGGGCTACGGCTACAGCCGCAAGCACGCCCTGGCCAAGCAGGTTGACAGCCTGCGCTGCTTGCGCGCGCTGCTGGACGCCGGGGGCGCACCGGTGCACGTCGACGGGCGACACTGGCGCATCGATGGCGGGCGGATGCCCATCCGGCCGTACTGGGCGGAGCCCCCACCGATCTGGACCACGTCCGGACCGCCCTGGGAGGTGATCGGAGCCTGCGCCGACGGGCTGCTCACCAGCCTGCGGCGACACCGGGGCGGCCTGGACGGGTTTCGCCACGACGTGGCCGAACTGCGCGTGGCCGCCGCGCGCGCCGGCCGCGACGTCGACAGGCTGCAGGCGGGGGGAGTGGTGCTGTGCCTGATCGCGCAGGATCGCGCGACCTTGACCGAGATGATGAGCAGCCGCGTCACCCGCTTCTACACCCTGCTGCTGGGCGCCGACAGGGGTGCGTCCTGGCGCGATCGCGGGTACCGGCATCCGCTCGGCGACGATTGGGGATACGCGCGCTGCGCGGCGCCGGCTCGGGCCACCGCAGCCGAACTCAACGCCGCCGTCGACCGGGTGCCGCCGCAAGCGGTCGCGGACCTGACCTTTTTCGCCGGAACGCGTGAACAGGTGTGCGAGACGCTGGCCGACTATGCGGCCGCCGGCCTGACCTACGCCCCGATCGTCGACTACAGCGGCCGCCTGGACCCCTCGCTGGCGGAAAACGCCAGGGACAACGTCGAATTCCTGGCCAGCGAATTGCGGGGCTTGTCCGTCCCCGCGCCATGAGGTGTGGTGCTGCGCGAGCCGGCTTACCCTCCGGCTCCCGGCATGACCGGCGGATAAGCCGGTGGCGGGTTGACGCCCCGCAGGATCCAGGCGAACCAACTGATGCCGTGCTCGAGTTCGTCGCTGGCGTCGTAGTCAAGAGTCGGATCCATGTGACAACCCCTTGCAGCTGCTGCTTGATCACTTTAGCGTCGGCCACGATTATTGCACTAACATAACCAAGTTAAAAGGGTCGGCACGACAGCGGACGCCGGGAGGTTGACCATGAAGTTCGGTTCGATACTGCTTCGGGCGGCGTCGGTGGCGATGCTGGGGTTCGCCTCGATGCTGCCGGTCCCGACGGGGGCGGCCGGGGCCGCTGCCGTCGAGAACCTGATGGTCCCGTCGGCCGCGATGGGCCGCGACATTCCGGTCACGTTCCTGGCCGGCGGACCGCACGCGGTCTACCTACTCGATGCCTTCAATGCCGGTGACACCGTGAGCAACTGGGTGACGGCGGGTAACGCGATGAACACTCTTGCCGGCAAGGGGATTTCGGTGGCCGCCCCGGCGAGCGGCGCCTACAGTCTCTACACCGATTGGGAGCAGGACGGGAGCCGTCAGTGGGAGACGTTCTTGTCCAGCGAACTGCCGAACTGGCTGTCCGCCAACAAAGGCCTGGCGCCCGGTGGGCATGGGGTCGTCGGTGCGGCGCAGGGCGGCACCGGAGCGATGATGCTGGCCGAGTTCCACCCGGACCGGTTCCGCTACGCGGGATCGATGTCGGGCTTCCTGTACCCGTCGAACACGGCCGTCAACGGCGCGATCAGCGAGGGTATGCAGCGTTACGGAGGCGTCAACACGCAGGCGATGTGGGGCGCCCCCCAACTGGGCAGGTGGAAGTGGCATGACCCCTACGTGCACATCGCGGAGCTGGTGAACAACAGCACCCGGGTGTGGGTCTTCTGCCCGCAGACGCTGACCGCCAGTGACCCGGCCGCCATGATCGGCTATCCCGACCAGGCCCAGGGCACCAACGCGTCGTTCTACGCCTACTACAAGCAGGTCGGCGGCCACAACGCGAATTTCAACCTGCCCGCCGGCGGTGACCACGGTTGGTCGACCTGGGGCCCCCAACTGGCGGCGATGTCCGGCGACCTGGCCGCCAACATCAGGTAGCGGGCGCCCTCCAAAGGGTCAATCCATCACGTCGCGGACTCTGGTCTTCTTGCACGCCGTCAGCAACTCGGCGGCGGCGTTCTCCATGTGCCGGCGCCAATGTGCTTCGGCCTCAACGCCGTCGCGTGCTCTGACCAACTCGACGAGGCGGCGGTAGGACCGCAGGAGCTTGTCGGCCTTCGCCTTCGGCATCGTGTTGTGCGCGCCGACCATCGCCGCGCTGACATGCCGCACGGAGATCTCGTCGAGCATCCCGGCGATGATGCCCAGGGTTACGTTGCCCGACAGCTCGACCATTCGGCGATGCAGGTTCGCCGATGCGCGCGCCAGGTCGCCCGCCGCCAGGGCCCGGGGCATCTCGCTCACCAGGCGGTCGAGTTCGGCGTGCGCGTCGGCGGTGCCGTGCTCGGCCAGCAGTCTGGCGGCGGGGGGCTCGATCACGACTCGGGCGGTCAAGACGTCCGCCAGTGTGGCACCTGACAACTCGAGCAACAGCCCGGCCGGGCGGGCGACGATTTCGGGGCCCGGCACACGTACCCGTGCGCCGGTGCGGGAGCCGCGACGTACCTCCACGATCCGCTCGGACTCCAAGACCCTAACCGCTTCGCGTAGCGTTGGCCTGCTGATCCCAAAGTGAGCCATCAGCTCGGTTTCGTGGGGCAGGAAGTCGCCGTCGGCCAATTCGCCATCGACCACCATGCGGCGCAACGTCCGCGCAACCAGCTCAGCGGTTTTCGGCGATCGAACCGCACCCGCGGCGGCCTTTTCGGCTGCGGCTAGCGGCGCGAGTGCATCTGGTTGGCTCAACGCGACCTCCTGGTTCGACACGTACACATCCGCGGCCCCTTCGTTCTCCCGGGGGCCGCTACGTGGCCCGGTCCGACATCATCGACATGCACGCGGCCCTGTCATGCGGCCGCTTGGAAGTTGTTGCCCGCATGAGGATCGCGGGGTCAACAGGCCACTGTGACGGTGAAGTCATTGGTGGTCCGGGTGTAGGGACGTTCGGTGTCGAAGCCGGTGACGGTGCCGGTGAGCGTATAGGTCTGATCGACCATGCCCAGCTGTGCGCTGCCCTGCAGGTCTTGCCAGTAACTACCGGTGAACCCCTCGACGTCGTTGAAGCTGACCCCTTTTGGCGTTTTCGAGTCGACCAGCACCGTAGTGCCCGTGCCCGGGCCCGTGCGCCCGATAGTGATCTCGGTCAACCCTTTTCCGATGCTCCGGCACGCCACGGACCCCAATGGGCCAGTTGCGTTCCCGTCAACGGTGATCTGCGCGGTACCCCCGGGCAGCGCGCCATGGGGCAGCCTGAGGGCGGGCGGTGCTGGGGAGCACCCCGTGATGCCCATGAGCAGCAACAGTGTTGGGGCGATGTATCGACGATGCATGACTCACCTCGATGTGCTTACGGCCGCGCTGGTCGTGGGACGTCATGGTAGCCAGCGAAACCGCTACAAGCTAGCCGCGGAATCGAACTCCCTTGGTCTCGCGCGTGCCGGGATTCGCGGGCGGCCGAGTCGCTCATTCCCCGATCGGCCTCTGCGCGCAATGACGCCAATCGTTGCGGAGCGGGCTTCGCGAGAGCCCGGCCGAGCCGCCTGAACGGCGCCGAACAGCCCGCCGCCCGCCGCGGTGGAATTTGCTGGATGGGCCGTGCGCGCTCCACGAGCGCCCGTGTGATGGAGCGCTGGCAAACTAACGAAGGGGCCGCTGAGCGTCCTTGTCGAGTTTCTTGACGGCGACTGTGCCGGCCGGCCGGCCGCAGTCCCGGAAACACCGTGTGCGGTTGGCCGGTCTGGACCGGCTTTAACCAGTTGGTACCGCTATTCAGGTGCACCGCCCGCGGCCGATCGGACGGGCCGCCCGCGCGGGTGCGGATCGACGGCCCACGGCCGGCCAGCGCGTCCGGCAAAGGCGATTTCGAACCGAGTGCAGCAAAGAGCACTTGGTCTACTAGGTAGTCTTGGTAGCTAGGCTCACCGACCGTTCCAGATTGTTGCCAGAGCCATAGCAGGTGCGGTACCGTCTTGCGGCATCCTCCCGTGTCGGGGGTCACAGTGTTATGCGGAGGTCTGAATCTTGCCCAGGAGGGGATCGTCGCAATGCCAATCACGAGCGGTCTGGTAGGTAGCTGCTAGTGGTCGCGACGCATCCAATTGCCAAGCCGCTGCGGGAAATCGGCAGCTTCGTCGCGATGTCGCTGGACACGATGGTGCAGTTTGTGCGCCCGCCGTTCGCCTGGCGCGAGTTCGTCGAGCAGAGTTGGTTCACCGCCCGGGTGTCGCTGGTGCCCGCGGTCCTGCTCGGAGTCGTCTTCAACGCGTTCGTCATCTTCCTTCTCGACGTCCTGTTCATCGAGATCGGCGCCGCCGACAACTCGGGCACCGGCGCCGCCCTTGCGGTGGTCGCCCAGATCGGACCGGCGATCACGGTCTTGGTCATCGGCGGCGCCGCCGCCACCGCGATGTGCGCGGACCTGGGTGCGCGCACCATCCGCGAGGAGATCGACGCGATGCGGGTCATGGGGATCAACCCGATTCAGCGGCTTGTGGTGCCGCGGGTCGCGGCGCTCACCCTCAACAGCTTCCTGCTCAGTGGGCTGGGCACGGTGGTGGGGCTGAGTTCGGACTATCTCTTCGCGGTCTACGTCTCGAACGTCAACCCGGGCGCCTATGCGGCCAGCCTGACGTTGCTCATCGGACTTCCGGACGTGGTCATCGCCATCATCAAGGCGACGATGTTCGGCCTGGCTGCGGGCCTGATCGCCTGTTACAAGGGGTTCACCGTGGGTGGGGGTCCGCAGGGGGTCGGTAACGCGGTCAACGAAACGGTCGTATATACGTTCATGGCCCTGTACGTGATCAATACGCTGCTCAGCGCCGTCCTTGCGCAGGTGCAATTCAAATGAGCGCGGCACCCAGCGGCGTGCGGGCGCCACGGCTGGTCCGCACCATGCAGGCGTGGGCCGCCGGATGGAACCGCATCGGTGAACAGACCGCGTTTTATGTCCGGGCGCTCGCCAGCATCAAGGACGCCTTCATCTACTACCGCACGGAAACGATACGCGTCATCGCCCAGATGAGCCTGGGCGTCGGCGCCCTCGCCCTCCTCGGCGGCACCGTCGCGATCGTGGGCTTCCTGCTGCTCAATGTTGGTCTGCTGGTAGCCATCGTCGGATACAGCCAAACCGCCAACCTCGGGGTGGAGGCGTTGGTCGGTTTTTTCTCGGCCTACGTCAACCCGCGTCTGGCGGCGCCGTTGATCACCGCCATCGGAATGGCCGCCACGATCGGCGCCGGAGCCACGGCTCAACTCGGTGCGATGCGGATCAGCGAGGAGATCGACGCCCTTGACGTCATAGGCGTGCGCACCATGGCCTACCTGGTGTCAACCCGGGTCCTTGGGGGCATAGCGCTGGCAATCCCGTTGTGCTGCATATCGTTGATCGTCGGCTTCGTGTCGACCCAGTTCCTCGTCGAGTTCACCTATGGGCAGTCGAGCGGCGTCTACAGTCACTACTTCTACACATTCCTGCAACCCACCGACGTGCTGTGGGCGATGACCCAGGTGGTCCTGCAGGGCGTCGTCGTCATGCTGATCCACACGTACTACGGTTTCACGGCCTCGGGCGGTCCGGCCGGTGTCGGGGAGGCGACCGGCCGTGCCGTCCGGGCCTCGCTGGTGGTGTTGACACTGGTGACGGCCGCACTGGGTCTGGCGCTTTACGGGCGGTCCGGCAACTTCCACCTGTCGGGATAGCGATGAACAAACGCAAGCGGCGCGAGATGGGTCTACATCCGGCGGTATGGACTCTCATCCTCGTTGTGCTGATCGTCGTGGGTGGGGTGCTGACGGTGCTTGCTTTCAACCGGGACATGCAGCCGTATGCCCGCGTCACGCTGGTGTCCGACCGGTCCGGCCTCGTCATGGACCCGGGAGCGAAGGTCAAATTGCGTGGCGTGCAAGTCGGTCGGGTTTCCGCAATCAAACCGAACGGCCAAGTGAAACTTCAGCTGGAGCTGTATCCGGACCAACTCCAATACATTCCGGCCAACGTCGAGGCGCAGATCACCGCGCCCACCGCATTCGGTGCCAAGTACGTCGAACTCGTCACCCCCGACCGCCCGAGCGCCAAGAGGCTGACGGCGGGGGCGGTGCTCAAGTCGCGCAACGTGAGTGTCGAGGTGAATACCACCTTCCAGAATCTCGTCGGCGTGCTGAACCAGATCGACCCCGCGAAACTCAATGCGGTGCTGTCGGCGTTGGGTGAGGGCTTCCGCGGAAAGGGTGAAGCCTTGGGCCAGGCCACCACGGACCTGAATCAGGTTCTGCTGGCGATCAATCCGCGCAGCGACACCATCCGGGCCGACTACCGCGCGTTGAAGGGATTCAGCGATACGTACAGCGCCGCGGCCCCGGACATCCTGTCGGTGCTCGACGCCGCCAGCACGACGAGCACCACGATCACCAACGATGCGTCCGAGCTTGACTCGCTGCTGGTGAACGTCGTTGGGCTCGCCGACGCCGGCATCAACCTCGTCGGCCCCGCCAAGAACAACCTGATTCACGGAATCAACGTGCTCGAGCCGACCACGCGGCTGTTGATGAAATACAACCCCGAACTCACCTGCTTGCTGGTAGGCGCCTACAACGGCTTGGACGACCTGATCGAAACCGTCGCCGGCCACAACGGAAAGTCGCTCATCGGCGATGCCGGCATCCTTTTCGGTGACGACATGTACCGGTACCCGGACAATCTTCCCATCAACGGCGCCAAGGGCGGGCCCGGCGGCACGCCCGGCTGCGGTTCACTGCCGAACATCGGCGACAACTTCCCGGTGCGCTACCTCGTGACCAACACCGGATGGGGCAGCGGGATGGATGTTCGACCGAATCCCGGCATCGGCTTCCCGGGGCTCGCCAACTACGGCCCGACCACCCGGGGGACGCCGAAGCCCCCGAGCATCTACACCCTGAACGGGGGGCCCGCGCCGGGTCCGGTTCCCTACCCGGGCGCGCCGCCCTATGGTGCGCCCTGGTACCTGCCGGACGGGACGCCCCTGTATCCCGGCTTGCCGCCCGCCATTCCGGGCAGGCCGCGGGAACCGGGCCCCCCGCCACCGGGATCGGAACCGTCCGTGGTCGCGCATCCGGCGCAGGTGCAGCCGACACCGGTGCCGACCATTCCGCCGCCACCCCCGGCCCCGCCGGATCAGCCCGACCACTGACCGCCGGAAGCGATGGAGAAAGGCAGACATGCGAGAGAACCTGCGCGGCTCGCTGTGGCGTTTCATGATCTATGCCGCGGTGTGCCTGCTCGCGGTGCTGCTGGTCTTTCTGGTTTTCGGCCAATTTCGGTTCCAGGACGAGAAGACCTATAACGCACACTTCGCGAACGTCTCCGGCCTGCGCAACGGCAACTTCGTCCGCATCGCCGGGGTCGAGGTGGGCAAGGTCAAAAAGATCTCACTGCAACCGGATTCGACCCTCAGCGTGCAATTCGCCGTGACGCCGTCGGCGGTGCTCACCGAGGGCACCCGCGCCGCTATCCGCTATGACGACCTCATCGGGGGAAGATTTCTGGCACTCGAGGAAGGGGCCGGCGGCGTCAAACGGCTGCAAGCCGGGGACACGATCCCGTTGAGCCAGACCGAGCCGGCGCTCGATCTGGACGCGTTGATCGGCGGTTTCAGGCCCCTGTTCCGGGCGTTGGACCCCGACCAGATCAACGCGTTGAGCGGCCAGCTGATCGCGGCCTTTCAGGGCCAGGGCGCCACGATTGGCTCCTTTCTCAGCCAGACCGCCGCGCTGACCAACACCTTGGCCGACCGGGACCAGCTGATCGGCCAGGTGATCACCAACCTGAGAACTGTGCTCGGGTCGCTCGGCGGCCAAAGCAAGCAGTTCGCCAAGTCCGTCGACTCGCTTTCCGAACTGGTGAAGGGTCTCGAAGCGCGCAAGCAGGACATCACCAACGCGGTGGCATACGGCAATGCGGCCGCCGGGTCCATCGCCGACCTGCTGGCGCAAGGCCGCCCGGCGATCAGGAAAGTGGTCAAGGAGGTCGACCGGACCGCCGGACTCATCGACGCCGACAAGGATTTCGTCGACAACCTGCTCAACACCCTTCCCGACGCGTATCAAATGGTCGGCAGGCTGGGCCTCTACGGCGACTTCTTCAGCTTCTACCTTTGCGACCTCCTCCTGAAGGTCAACGGCAAGGGCGGCCAGCCCGTGTACGTCAAGCTGGCCGGCCAGGACACCGGGAGGTGCACGCCGAAATGAGAACGTTCTCCGAACGCAATCCCCTCAAGGTCGGAGCCGTCGGTATCGGCCTGACCTTGGCCCTGATGTGGCTTTCGCTGAATTACCAGAAATTGCCCCTCATCGATCAAACCAGGCAATACACGGCCTACTTCGCCGAAGCGGGCGGGCTCGCTGCGGGAAACCCCGTGCAGGTGTCGGGATTGCGGGTGGGTGAGGTTTCATCGGTTGAGCTCAACGGCCCTCGGGTGCTGGTCAGGTTCAAGATCGACCGCGGTGTCCGGCTCGGCGATCGCAGCGAGGCCGCCATCAAGTTGAAGACCCTGCTCGGTTCCAAGCTCCTCGAGATCACCTCACGGGGCGACGGACGGCTGACCGGGCCAATTCCGCTCGACCGCACGACTTCCCCCTATGAGCTTCCCGATGCACTCGGCGATCTCTCGACGACCATCAGCGGCTTGAACACCGATCAACTGTCACATTCGCTGGAGGTGCTGTCGGAGACCTTCTCCAACACGGCACCCGACCTGCAAGCCGCGGTCCGGGGTGTGGCGCGGTTCTCCGAAACGCTGAACAGCCGTGACGCGGAGCTCCGCGCCTTGTTGGAGAACGCGAGCAAGGCGACCACGGTGCTCGGCGAGCGCAGCAACCAGGTAGTGACCCTCGTGGGGAACACCAATTCGCTCCTGGTCGCGCTGAGAAACCAGAGCAGTGCCCTGGACCGGATCTCGAACAACATCGCCGTGGTGGCACGGCAGGTCAAGGGATTCATCGCCGATAACCGTCAAACGCTCAAACCCGCTCTGGAGAAACTCAATTCGGCCTTAGCCATCGTCGACAACCGCAAGGAGCGGGTGCAGAAGGCGATCAAGGGGCTCAACGCCTACGCGCTGTCGCTGGGCGAGTCGGTGTCGTCGGGCCCGTATTTCAAGGCCTACCTGGCCAACCTGCTGCCGGGGCAGTTCGTGCAACCGTTCATCGACGCGGCCTTCTCCGACCTGGGGCTGGATCCCAACGTGTTGCTGCCCTCCCAGCTGACCGACCCGCAGACAGGCCAGCCGGCTACTCCGCCGCTGCCGATGCCGTACCCGCGGACCGGTCAGGGCGGAGAGCCGCGGTTGACGCTGCCCGACGCGATCACGGGCAACCCCGACGACCATCAGTGCGGCCCACCCGGCGTGCCGTTGCCGGGCCCGGGCTGCTACCCGTATCGGGAGCCACCGCCGGCACCACCACCGGGCGGCGCGCCGCCGGGGCCCCCGGCGCCGACGCCGCCCGGGCCCAACGCATCAGTCCCCACCCAACCGGGACCCGTCGAGCAGCCGGCACCCGGGCAGGTATCGCCGGCTGCAGGTGGTGGGCGATGATGCGGTCGGGAAAAGCCAGAGTCGGCGTGGCCGTGCTGCTGGCGGTGACGCTGGTCGGCGGCATCGTCGCGGTGGTGCGCGACGCGGCCGGCGCCGGCCGCACGCGCGTCACCGCATACTTCGACAACAGCAACGGGATTTACCCCGGCGACAGCATCGTGGTCCTCGGGGTGCCCGTCGGCAAGATCGAGAAGATCGAACCGCAGCCCGACCGCGTCAAGGTCTCGTTCTGGTACGCGGACAAATACAAGGTCCCCGCCGACGCCAAAGCGGTGATCCTGTCGCCGTCTCTGGTGACCGTCCGGGCCATCCAGCTGACACCCGTCTACAACGGTGGACCGGCGCTGCGGGATCATGCGGTGATCCCGCGGGAGCGCACCGCGGTCCCGGTGGAGTGGGACGACTTCCGTCAGCAGCTCGAAAAACTCACCGACACACTGCAGCCCACCCAGCCGGGCGGCGTCAGTACCTTGGGTGCGTTCATCAACACCGCAGCCGACAACCTGCGCGGCCAGGGCCCCGACATCCGCAACACCATCATCAAGTTGTCGCAAGCGATCTCGGCGCTCGGCGACCACAGCGGCGACCTGTTCAAGACCTTCAAGAACCTGTCGATTCTGGTGTCGGCGCTGCACGACAGCGGCGACCTGCTGCAACACCTGAACCACAACCTTGCCGCGGTGACCAGGTTGCTGGCAGACGATCCGAACGAGGTCGCCAACGCCGTGCGGGACCTCAACGACGTGATCGGCGACGTGGCGAGCTTCGTGGCCGAAAACAGGGAAGCGCTGGGTACCACCTCGGACAAGCTCGCGTCGGTATCCAACGCGGTGGTCGAGAGCCTCGATGACATCAAGCAGACACTGCACATCGGCACACCGGCGTTCCAGAACTTCGCGAACATCTACCAGCCCGCGAACGTCGCGCTGACCGGGGCGATCGCGGTCACCAACTTCGCCAACCCCGTCCAGTTCCTGTGCTCGGCGGTGCAGGCGGCATCGCGGTTGGGCGCCGAGCAGTCGGCGAAGCTGTGCGTGCAGTATCTGGCGCCTATCATCAAGAACCGCCAGTACAGCTTCCCGCCGATCGGCATGAACCCATTCGTCGGCGTCATGGCGCGACCCAACGAGGTCACCTACAGCGAAGACTGGTTGCGGCCGGATTACGTTCCTCCGCCGGGACCGCCGCCGACCGAGCAGTGGCGTACGGTGCCGCCGCCACCCAACGGGCCGCTGCCGCCGGCGAACAGGATCTACAACTACTTCGGCAACGGGATGGTCGACCCGGATCACGCGAATCCACCGTTTGTGCCCGCCCGGCTTCCGGACCCCATACCGACCAATCCGACCGATGGTCTCAAGGGAATGATGGTGCCGTCGGGAGGTGGGCAGTGAGCCGGTTCGAGTACTGGCGGCGCGTCGGCGCCGGCGCCCTGGCGGCCCTGTTCGCGACCGCGCTGTCCGGTTGCGGTGTCCTGCGAGACTTCCACGGGGCCAACTCGCTCCCGTTGCCGGGCACCAAGGGCGGCGGCCCCGGGGCGTACACGATCCAGGCGCAACTGCCCGACATCCAGAACCTCAAACAGAATTCGCGGGTCCGGGTCAACGACGTGACGGTCGGCAACGTCACCAAGGTCGAACTCCAGGACTGGCATGCGCTGGTCACCATGAGGCTCGACGGCACTGTCGACCTGCCGGCCAACGCGACGGCCACGATCGGTCAAACCAGCCTGCTCGGTTCGGTGCACGTCGAACTGGCGCCACCGAAAGGCACCCGGCCGGTGGGCAAGCTCAAGAACGGATCATTGATACCCCTGTCGGCGGGGGGCGCGTTCCCATCGACCGAACAAACACTGGCGGCCGTCTCGATGGTGCTCAACGGCGGTGGCCTGGGCAACGTTCAGGACATCACCAAGGCGTTGAGCACAGCCTTTTCGGGTCGAGAACAAGATTTGAGGAGCTTGATCGGGCAGCTCGACAAGTTCGTCGGCTATCTCAACGACCAGAAGGACGACATCATCGCCGCCACGGACAGTCTGAACGATCTGGTCGGTCAGTTCGCCGACCAGAAGCCCGTCGTGGACAAGGCGCTCAAGACCATCCCCGACGCGCTGGCCGTGCTGAACAACGAGCGGGAGAATCTCGCCGACGCCCTCGGCGAACTGGGCAAATTCAGTGCGCTTGCCGCCGACTCGGTCAATCAGACCAAGGAGAATCTGGTCAAGGAGCTCAAGGACCTGGGTCCGGTGCTGCAGTCACTGGCCGATTCCGGCCCGGCGCTGACCCGCTCGCTGGATTACTTTGCGACGTACCCGTTTCCGAAGCCGACGATCAGCAAGTGGATCCGCGGCGACTACGGAAACCTGACCGCCATCATCGATTTGACGCTGAGCCGCATCGACAACTCGTTTTTCACGGGTACCCGATGGGAGGGCAATCTGACCGAGCTGGAGTTGCAGTGGGGCCGAACCATCGGCCAGCTGCCCAGCCCCTACACGGCCCGCAACCCGTTGGTCGCTCCCTACCATTTCGATCAGGGGCCGTGACATGTTGACAAGGCGGATCAGGGTCCAGATGGCGGTGTTCACCGCGATTGCGCTCGCCGCGGTCTCGGTCGTGTTCTTCGGCTATCTGAAGATCCAGAGCACGTATTTCGGCATCGGCCGCTACACGGTCACGGTGCAGCTGCCCCGAGCCGGCGGCCTCTATGGGGGCGGGAACGTCACGTACCGGGGCGTCACCGTCGGCCGGGTGCAGGAGGTGCGCCTGACCAATACCGGCGCCGAGGCGGTGCTCCGGATGGATTCGGACGTCGACATTCCCGCCACGGACCTTGCCGCAGAGGTGCACAGCGTATCGGCGGTGGGCGAGCAGTATCTCGCGCTCACGCCCCACAGCCGGACCGGGCCCAAGCTGACGAACGGGGACGTGATCCCCGTCAGCCATTCCAGCGTCCCGCCCGACATCAACTCGTTGGTGGCGGCCGCCAACCGCGGCCTGCAAGCCATCCCGCACGACAACCTGAAAACGGTGGTCGACGAAAGCTATATCGCGTTCGGCGGTCTCGGCCCCGAGCTTTCCCGGCTGCTGAAAGGCACAACCAGCCTGGCCATCGACGCCAGGAAGAATCTGGACTCGCTGACCACCCTCATCGACGAATCAAAGCCGGTGCTCGACAGCCAGGTTGACTCATCCGACGCGGTGCAGGCCTGGGCATCCAACCTGGCCGACATCACCAGGCAACTGCAGACGCAAGATTCCGCCGTTCAGGGAGTGCTCGGCAAGGGTGCCCCCGCGGCACAGGAAACCCGCGACCTGTTCGACCGACTGCAGCCGACGCTGCCCATCGTGCTGGCCAACCTGGTCAGTGTGGGTGAGGTGGGGGTGGCCTACCGCGCCGACCTGGAGCAGCTCCTGGTGGTGCTGCCGGCGGCCACGTCCGGGGGTCTGGCGACCATCTTGCCGGATCAGAAAATCAAGTCGAGCTATCCCGGCCTGAACCTGAGTTTCAACTTGAATCTCAACCTTCCGCCCGCGTGCACGACGGGCTATCTGCCGGCCCAGCAGATGAGGTCGGCGACGTTCGAGGACCATCCGGACCGTCCCGCGGGCGATCTGTACTGCCGGATACCGCAAGACTCCGCCCTGAACGTGCGTGGGGCCCGCAATTACCCGTGTGAGACGCGCCCGGGCAAACGCGCACCGACGGTCAAGATGTGCGAAAGCGACGAAGAGTACGTACCCCTCAACGAGGGTTACAACTGGAAGGGTGACCCCAACTCGACGCTGTCGGGACAGGACATTCCGCAGGCCACAACCCCGCCCGCCCCCGCAGCCGCGCCCGCTCCGTCCGGCAAGCCGGCGACCGCGGCGGCTACGGCACCGTTCCCGCCCGGGGCGGCACCGTCCCCGATTGCGGTTGCTGAGTATGATCCCGCCACCGGGACGTATTTTGGACCAGACGGGCAGGAATATCGACAAACCGATCTGGTCCGTCCTTCCGACCAGGAGCAGACATGGCAGCAGATGCTGATGCCCCCGAAGGGGAAATGAGCAACACCGATCCCGAGAAACCCTCAACGGAATCGCAATCGGCACCGGATGCGGAGCCGGCAACGACCGCGGACCGGGCGGACCCCACCGACGACGCCGACGATGCCGGGCATGCAGCAGGGGAGGACACGCACACCTCCCCCGCGGATTCGGACGAGCCGGACGCCGTCGGCAACGGCGAGGAGGCCCAACCGGCCAAACGGCGCATGTCTCCCGTGCGGCTGGCGACGCTGGTCGGCCTGGTCGCCGTTCTCGCCCTGGGCGGGGTGGTCGGATGGCTGGGATACCAGACCTATCAGCTGCGTCAGGAGCAACAACAGCGCGAGCTGTTTCTCCGGGTGGGACGGCAGGGTGCGGTGAACCTCACCACCATCGACTGGCAGAACGTCAATCACGACATCCAGCGCATACTGGACTCGGCTACCGGCCCGTTCTACGACGACTTTTCGAAACGCTCGCAACCCTTCATCGATGTGGTCAAGAAGGTGCAGTCCAAATCGGTGGGGACGGTCACCGAGGCGGGCCTGGAGTCGGTGTCGGCGAACGAAGCTCGGGTGCTCGTCGCCGTTTCAGTCAAGACGTCGAATCTCGGCGCCGAGGATCAGCCGCCGCGGGCTTGGCGAATGAGGATCGACGTGCAAAAAGTCGATGACGGGGCGAAAGTCTCGAACGTCTTGTTCGTGCCAGCATGACGCCGCGGGTCAGCATGGTCGGCGGCGAAACGAACGAGCGAGACGAGGAACCGGACGCTGTGCGCGTTGACACCGAAACGGCGAGCGGCCCGGAAGTTGTGGCGACCGCCGAAGAAACCACCGCGGCGGTCGAGAACGACACGGCCGAAAGCGAACGCGGCGCGTCCGAAGCCGACAAAGACAGCAGTCCGGCGAAAGGCAGACGCACGATCAGCCTCCCGCGCCTGTTGGCCTTCGGGGTGCTTCCGTGCCTGGTGCTGTCACTCGCGGCGGCGGGAGGCTACTTGAAGTGGCAGTCCTCGTCGATCCGGGCCTCGCAGGCCAGCAGCATCGAGTCGGTTGCGGCCGCCAAGGACGCCACGATCGCCATGTTGTCCTATCAGCCCGATAGCGTGGAGAAGGACTTGGGCACCGCCCGGGACCGGATGACGGGCACATTCAAGGACTCTTACACGCAGCTGACCCATGACGTCGTCATCCCCGGAGCCAAACAGCGGCACATCTCGGCGGTCGCCACCGTTCCCGCTGCGGCCTCGGTGTCGGCGACTGCGGACCACGCGGTGGCGCTCGTGTTCGTCAACCAGACGGTGGTCGTGGGCTCGGATGCCCCCAGCGCCACTGCCTCCAGCGTCCGGGTAACGCTGGACAAGGTCGGTGGCCGGTGGCTGATCAGCGGCTTTGATCCGGTCTGAGCCAAAGCCGATCCAGGACAAGGCGTCACAACCCCCCGGTCTTCGTGCGCTTCACAAGGTGAACGAGGTCGGCCCAATGGCCTGGCATATCTTCTGCACCGGCCCGGTGGTGCTGTGATTGGCCGGATTCTCGAACACGTCCGCACAACCTTGGCCGGTTACCACGTATGCGGCACCGGGCCGGTACGGATAGTAGATCAGCGCCGGGGCCGAGCCGGCTTTGTGGGCGCACTGCGCTTGGGTGTCATCGCCTTTGATCGACAAACACACGACCGAATCATTGGGAACGGCGTCCATGGTGCACGGACCCGGTCTCACCGTGGCCAGCACCATGCGCGTGGTGGACACCTGGACCACTTGCGGCGGCGTGAGCACAAAGGAGCACGACCCCGACGCGTCTCCTGCCGATGGCGATGCGTGCGCGCCGACCGCGGGGCCGATGGCGAGCAGTGACAACATCATCGACGCCGAGAGGTATGCAAGGGGTCGAAGCATGCCGCCGAACGAGGCCATGGTCGCCAGCCTCTAGGAGCCGGCGGGAGGCTGATAGCGTGCCGCCGAATTGCGCAGCTGCCAGATCTGGGCGGGGCACAGCAGATTGACCGCGTACGACACGAGGTAATTGGCGGCGAACTCGTCGTTGGGGGTCACGTCTCGCTTCACGTCATCCATCACTTGCGCGTAGCCCTGACCGCCGCCGACCTTGTCACAGATCCCATAGCCGTAGCCGATGGCGTCGTTGTTGGGGAAGTTGTACTGCCGGCGGACCATAACGTCGTAGGTGTACTCGACCCGAGGGTCCGGGGCGGCGTGGGCCCGGGGGAGCGTCTGCGCGACTCCGGCGAGGCCGGCGGCGGCGACCAAAGACGCGGCGAATGCCCGTGACCGCGTCACCGACGGCGCCCTGTGGGTTTTGCGCCTGCGCCGATGTGCCTGCCCTGTGCGAAAGTACGATTCGTCGCCGAGGCTCAAAGCACGGTAGGGACTCAATGTCATCACCCCTGGCGTCGGCGACCGGTTGTGTGAGTCTAGCCCAAGAACTACAACCAAGTTATAATTCTTCGATCCAAACGTGGCAAGTATGAGATCAGGACGGACATGGAACCGGGCTCCGGAAGACGGCGATCAACCAGCCGTCGGTCATCGCGTTTGGATTCGCGACCGCGCAGGCCGGGGGGCACCGCGATGACTCCGGTGCGCAGCGTGGCGCGCTCTGCGCTGTCCCCTGCGGTGCTGGCGGTAGTGGCCGGGACGGTGATGTGGTCGACACCGGTCGCGCATGCCGACAACGGCAACACCGTCGTGCCGAACAACGCCCGGCTCAACAACAGCGTCTACGTGAACATCAACACCGCTCAACGTCAGAATGGCTGCACCACGGACTCCAAGATGGACAACCGGCTGACGGATGCCGCCCGTCGGCACACCCTTGACGTCCTCAACAATTCCGACATCAACGGTGACATCGGATCCGACGGCTCGACTCCCCAAGACCGTGCCCGCGACGCCGGATTCAACGGTAAGGCCGGCGAAACCGTGGCGATCGTGCCCGCTCTGGCGATCAACGGCATACAAATTCTTGGCCAGTGGTGGTGGGATCCGCCGTCGCGTGCCCTCATGCAGGATTGCGCCAACACCGCCATCGGCATCTGGTCGGAGAACAGCCTCAACCGCTCGGTACTGGTGGCTGTGTACGGCCAGCCCAGCGTGTAACGCTCTCGACGACCGCATAGGTATGGCCGGGGTATGGCCGGGGTATGGCCGGATCGCCGAAAAAATGTTGCTGTTCGTCGCGTTTCGTAACTGGCCCGAGCGGTTCAGTCCATCACGTCGCGGACCTTGATCGTCGGTAGCAAGCGCAACAAGATCTTGCGCGAATTGTCCATGTGGCGGTGCCAATGGGCTTCGGCGGCGTCACCATCGTGGGCCCGCAGCAATTCGATGAGGTGGCGGTACGAACGCACGAGCTTGTCGTAGTCTCCCTTGGGAACGCTGCGTCGACGCGCAACCGCAACCGCCGTGTGTCTTTCGGTGATCTCGTGGAGCATGCCGGCGATCATGCTGAGCGTCGCGTTGCCCGACAACTCGACGAGCCGTCGGTGGAAGTGAGCGGTGGCCGCTGCGAATCGTGCGGCCTCCGTGGACTGTGGGATGTCCTCGGTGAGGATGTGCTCGAGTTCGTCGAACGCTTTGGCCTTGCCGCGAGATGCCAGTAATCGTGCGGCAAATGGCTCGATGGCAGAGCGCGCGACCAGCACGTCGGCGATCGTGGCACCCGACAGCTCGAGAAGCAGACCGGCCGGCCGGGCCACGATCTCGGGTCCCGGGACGCGTACCCGAGCACCGGTGCGCGAGCCGCGACGGACTTCGACGAGCCGTTCAGATTCGAGCACCCGTACCGCCTCTCGCAACGTCGGGCGGCTGACGCCGAAGTGGTTCATCAGTTCGGGCTCGTTGGGCAGGAAGTCGCCGTCCTTCAGCTTGCCGTCGACGATCATCTGGCGCAGTGTCCGTGCCACCAGTTCGGCGGTCTTCGGTGCGCGCACACCTTGCCTGCCAGGACCCGTGGGACTCGCGGTCGCCATCGGGGCGAGCGGCGGAAGTGATGGCACCAGACCTCCCAATACCTATTGCTGCCGGGCGACCGTGGGGGGCTCTTCACACCGCACAGCCGCGCAGGTTGTCCAAACAGCAAGTTTAACGATCAGGATCGGGGAAGATCACTAGGCCGGGACAACCAGTATTCCCAGGCTAACTGATGCTGAGGCTGGTGGCAGCCGCCAAGCGTTGGAAGTGGCGCTCAGAGCAAGATGTCGCGGACCATGATGGTCTCGTAACCGTTCGGGAGGGCAGCAGCCGAGTTCTCCATGTGCCTGCGCCAATGGCCTTCGGCCGCGGCGCCGTCGCGCTCCCGCTTCCGCGAGGCTTCGGGGCCCGGCTTGACGAGAAAGGGATCGGCAGGGAAGACTCCGACATAAATAACCAAGTTAACTATCTAGAGGTTGTGCAATGTCGTCCGGTGACTGGCGCCCACGTTTGCAGGATCTGATGGCCGACTACGTTCTACGACAGGCGGAAGCAAAGGCAAAGGCGAAGGCCGTAGGTGCCAAAATCGACCGGATCGCGCTCGCACGGGCTTGGCAGGCCGAACTGGTCGACAACCGTCTGGCGGGCCCCGGCTGGCCGAAATCCGCTGGCGGCCTCGAGCTGTCCCTCGAAGACCAACTCGACTACTACCGCATGACCTCAGCCGCCGGTGTTCCGGCGCATCCATGCCAGGTCTCGTTCATCGTGGCGCCGGTGCTGATCAAATTCGGCACCGCAGTGCAAAAGCGTCGCTTCCTGCGGCCGCTGCTGCGCGCCGACGAGTTCTGGTGCCAAGGCTTCTCCGAGCCCGGAGCCGGCAGCGATCTGGCGTCGCTGTCCACCCGCGCGGTCCGCGACGGCGACGTCTACCGCGTGAACGGGCAAAAGGTCTGGACGACGATGGCCAACCTGGCTGACTGGATGTTCGCACTGGTGCGCACGGGTGCGCCCGGGCGCGGCTCCGATGGGATCACCTACCTGCTCATCTCGATGCACCGCCCGGGCATCACGGTGCGGCCGCTTCGTGACATCAGCGGTGGCGCCGACTTCGCCGAGGTGTTCTTCGACGACGTCGAGGTGCCGTTGGAGCACCGGGTCGGTGCGGAGGGCAAGGGTTGGTCGATCATGCGCACCTCGTTAGGTCATGAGCGCGCCACGGCCTTCCTGGCCGACGAGTTCAGGCACCGTCGCACGGCGGACCAGGTGCTCGAGCTCGTGGTTGGCCAGGGATTGGAATCCGATCCCTTTGTGCGACAGGACATCGCACGGATGGAGTCGGGTGTGCGTGCGATCGCGGCCAACAGCGCTCGCGCCTTGCAGGCGGTGTTGCGGGGCGAGGATCCGGGTGGGGTCTCCTCGGTGAACCGGTTGGTGAAGTCCGAGTCCGAACAGGGCATGCACACGCTGGCCCTGCGCGCGGCCGGCCCCTACGGCATGCTGGGCAGCCGGGCGCCGCACGCGGTGGACGGCGGACGCTGGACCTACGGCTACCTGAAGACCCGTGCCAGCACGATCGGCGCCGGCACCGCCGAGATCCACCGCAACACCATCGCCGAGTCGGTGCTTGGCCTGCCGTCGCACCGGGGGGAGGGCACGCGGACGGCCAGTGTTCGACCAGGCGCCCCACTCGCGGCGGCCGATCAAAGCGAGTCGGAAATGCGCGAGGTGCTGGCCAAGGCCTTGGCCGCCCGCGTCAACGTCGATGCGCTGGTGGATCCCGAACATGTTGCGGACAAGGGGGATCCGGCGGTGTGGTCGGCGCTGGTCGAATTCGGCCTTCCCGGGCTGGCCGTCGACGAGTCGCTCGGCGGGGCGGGCGCTCCGCCGAGGCTGCTCTACGCCGCGATCGAGGAGGCGGCCAAAGCGCTGGCACCGACTCCGTTGGTGCCCAGTGTGATCGCCCTGGACGTGGCCGTCGCCGCGGGGGCGGCCACGGCCGCCCGACGAATCGCGGGCGGGACGCCCGCGGCCTTCGTGGTCCCGCTCGACGACGGCGGCTGGGTCACCACCGGCGGGCAGCTTCCTTGTTGGGACGGCGCTTCGCTCACCGGATGCGTTCCCCTCGTGGGCGGGGCGCCCGATGCCGAGGTGCTTCTGGTGCTGGCCGGCTCGGAGCACGGCGAGGTGCTGGTCGGGGTGGTTCTGGCCGACGCGGGCGTGACCGTTGCGCCCGAGCAGCCGCTCGACCTGACCGCCGCCGTGGGCTCCGTGGTATTCGATGGGGCAGCGGCTGATGTGCTCGCCGACGGCGAGCCGCTGCGGCGTGCGCTGGAAAACGCTCGCCGCCGTGCGCTGCTGACGGTGGCCGCCGACTCGATCGGCGTTGCCGCCGCCGCGTTGGCCATGGCGGTGGCCTGGGCGGGGGAGCGCGAACAGTTCGGCCGGAAGATCGGTAGTTTCCAGGCGATCTCGCACCGATGCGCCGACATGCTGGTCGCGCTGGAGGGTTCGCGGGGCCAGGTGTTCGCCGCGGCCAACGCCGACGAGCCCGGCGACGTGGACTGCATGCTGGCGGCCGCTGCGGCGCTCGACGCGGCCGTGTTCGCGGCCGAACGATCGATCCAGATCCACGGCGGCATCGGTTTCACGTGGGAGCATCCGGCGCATCTGCTGCTGCGCCGCGCCCGCGCGAACGCGGTCGCCGTCGGCCGCCCCGAGGTACTGCGCGACCGGGCTGTCGTCAAGCTGCTGGCCGAACGTGGTCGCCGGTAGGCCGATCGACGCTTTGGGCTCACACCGACAAACGCAGGATCGCAACGATCTACGTCACCGCGCCGTCGATCTTCAGCCGGATCAGCTCGTCGTCGGAGAACCCGCTTTCGCGAAGCACCTCGTCGGTGTGCTCGGCGAAACGTGGTGCGCGCGTGAGAGTCACCGGCGTCTCGTTGAATTGAACTGGGCTGGAAACCAACTCGCGCTCGATGCCGTCGGCGTCAGTGACGGCGGCGATCATGCCGTTGGCGCGCAGCGCCGGGTCCTGGCCGACTTCCCAGGCGTCCTGCACCACCGACCACTGTCCGTCACCGCGCGAGAGCGCCTCGATCCACTCGGACAGCGGTCGTGCCGCGATCAGCCCGGCGACGAGCTCGGCCGCCTCGGCGGCATTCGTCATGATCTTGTCGACGGAGTCGAATCGTTTGTCGGTCGCCAGGTCCGGCCGGTCGGCCAGGCGGCAGAATTCCGGCCAGTACCGCCCGGGTTGTAGCATGGCCAACTCCACGAAGCGGCCGTCGGAGGTGCGGTATGCGCCGATCAGCGGATTGGTGGCCGAACCGTGTTTCGGCGGCTGTTCGACGGGTAGCGGCCCGCCGGCAAGCAAGGCCATGTTGACCGAGAACTGGGTCGCCCAGGCGCCGACACCGATGAGCGAGACGTCGACGACGGACGGCTCACCCGTGGTCGACCTCGTGTACAACGCCGCCGCGATGCCTCCCGCAATCGTCATGCCCCCCAACGAGTCACCGTAGGCGCCCGCCGGCATGCGGGGGCTCTGGGGTGCGGATGGCGGCGTCAGGCCCGCGGCGCTGCCGCCGCGAGCCCAGAATGCGGTGCTGTCGTATCCGCCCTTCTCGGCCTCGGGGCCACGTTGGCCGAAGCCACTGCCGCGGACATAGATGATGTCCGGGTTGATGGCGCGGATGTCGGCGAGGTCGATTCCCAGACGCTTGCGCTGTGCGGGCAGGTAGTTGGTCAGGAAGACGTCACTGGATGCCACCAGTCGTTCCAGCACCGGCCGGCACGCGGGGTTGTCCAGCGCCAGGCCGATGCTGCGTTTGCCGCGGTTGGGCCCTTCCATGATCGGGATGAATGACGATCCCTTGCTCGCCGTCTCGAGTCCCAGGACCCGGACGAGGCCGCGCTGAGCGTCGCCGCGTTCGGCGTGTTCCACTTTGATGACGTCGGCGCCCCAGTCGGCGAGTACCGCGCCCGCGGCCGGCACAAAGGTGAACTGAGCCACCTCGAGTACCCGCACACCCGCCATGGGCTGTGCCACCGCCGCGCCTTCGGGCCCCGATTCGCCCGGCGTCGCGCTGTGGTGGCTCACACCGCCCACCGCAGCGGCAGCGTGTCGATGCCGAAAACTCCTCCGGTGTGTTCGGTTACCGCCGCTTCGTCCGAGAGCTGGTAATCGGGGATGAGCCGGTGCCACTCTTCGAGCACCACGGTCAGTTCCTGGCGCGCCAGATGGGAACCCAGGCACCGGTGCGGCCCCGCGCCGAAGCCGATGTGCCGTGGCCGCGGAGCGTCGAAATCGACCGTGCCACCGCGCCGATGCTCGTGCGGGTCCCGGTTGGCCATGCCGAGTGGCAATTCGATGACTTCGCCCTTCTTGACGGGACACCCGTGGAAGACGACGTCGCGCGTGGCCTTTCGCCCGGTTTGCACGATCGAATAGGCGCGCACGAGTTCCTCGACCGCGCGCGGGATGATCGATGGCTCCGAGACGACCCGCTTGCGGTCGGCCTCGTGCGTCGCCAAGTGCAGGAAGGAGTACGAGAGCTGCGAGGCCACGGTATCGAGCCCGGCCATGAACAGCAACAGCATGCAGGACAGCAAGTCTGCGTCCGCCGGCGGCTCCCCGTCAATCCGCCAGTCGATCGCATGACTGACGATGTCCTCGCCGCGCTTCTCCGGATCGGCGCGCTTCTCGGCGATGAGTTCGGAGAAGTAGCCCGCCACCTCCATCATCGCGGCCGTCCCGATCGATCGGTCGGGATCGCTTTCCGCGTTCGCATGAAGGATTTTGGCTTCCCACTTCATGAAGTCCGCCAGCTTTGCGATGGGCAGGCCCATGATCTGAAGAAAGATGGTGGTCGGGAAGATGGCGGCGAAGTCGGAGTAGAAATCGCACGCACCGCTGTCGCGGAACTTGCCGATCAGATCCCGGGCGAACGCTCGCTGACCGTTCTCCAGATCGCGAACGCGTCCGGGGGAGAAGTACAGACCCAACAGGTGCCGCCACTTGCCGTGCTCGGGCGGGTCCAGCATCATCGGAATCCACTTGTAGGGCGGGTCGGGGTCGAGCGGTACCGCTGCGGCATTCGAGAACAGCTCCGGGTCTCCAAGTGCCTCGAGGATGACGTCATGGTCGGTGAAGACCCAATAGCCCTCGCCTTCATCGGCGCGAAAGAACGGGCGCGCCCGCCGTTGCGCCTCGTCGAGCCTGAGGAAGTTCGAGCCCCCGGGTTCGGGTCCGCGTACGTACCTGTACTCCAGTACCGGGTAGCCGGGTCCGTCACCCATCTTTTGCCTCCGTGCGTCGGTATTGCGGACGGTCGCCTGGTGGGCAATCAGCTTGCGTGGCAGCTCCTTTCGCGCCACGACCCGCCTCGATCGCGCAGATATCCCAATCCCGGCACGGGCCGCGCCGGCAGCCCATGCTGCCGTGGGCAGTTCCGAAGGGGCATCGTCGCCTCTCACCTCTGACGGCTCATCCCGGTCCCTGACGATCCGTCTCAGACGATAGATGCGGGGAATGAAGCTGTCCAGAGAATCTAGTGACGACGGTGTGCGGACGAGGCGAGCGCTCGGGTGACGGCGACCCGATGCCGCACCCGACTTCAGGCCGGGCCCGCCATCAGGCGACACCTGTTAGTAAGTTGACCTAGTAAACCACGTCGACTAGCTTTTGAGGCGGCCGTGATATGCGGCTGACGACATAGGAAGTTGGCATGACGAGCATCGAGGATGCGCTGGGACGGTTGTGGCAGGCCGACGATCACGCCAACATGCTGCAAAGTGGTGGCCACTGGATTTCGTGGGGCCGCGTTCGCACGCTGACCGAGCAGCTCGACGGGCAGCTCAGCGGCGCCGGATGCGGGGCGGGCGGCCGCGTCGCTGTCGTGCTGGCCAATCGGATGGAATCGGTGGCCGCACTCATTGCAGTCCTGCGTGCCGGGCGCACCCTGGTGACGGTCAGCCCCTTGCAGCCGGTGGAGCGGCTCGCAGCCGACCTGCTGTCCACGAAGTCCGCATATGTGCTGGCTCCCGGTGTCCTGTGGTCGGAGGCCGCGTTCATCGCGGCGGTGGCCGAGTTGGGGGCGGCGGGCTGGAGCCTCGACGAGGGGGCGCTCGTCAAGCGATGCGAACAAATCGGCGACGCGGCGCCCGGTGATCCTGCGGTGGCGGTCGAGATGTTGACCTCCGGAACCACCGGCGCGCCCAAGCGCATCCCGTTGAGCCGGAAACAACTCGAGGCGTCGCTGTCCGCCGCGCTGCGGCACAACAACCGGCCCGACGGCACCGAGCGCGCGCCGCTGACCGGGAAGGTCGGCTTGGTGGTGCTGCCCATCGTGCACATCGGCGGGCTGTGGGGCCTGCTGCAGGCGTTGGTCACAGCCCGGCCGTTCGTCCTGCTCGAACGTTTCGACCTGGCCAGGTGGCGCGCCGCCGTCGCCGAGCATCGGCCGGCGCTGGTGTCGCTGCCACCGCCTGCCCTGCGGTCGGTCCTCGACTCCGACATCACCCGCGAGGAGCTCAGCAGCGTCAGGGGCCTCAACGCCGGTACCAGCCCGGTGGAACCCGCGCTCGTCGACGCCTTCTACGAGAAGTTCGGCATCCCTGTCCTCATCGTCTACGGCGCGACGGAATTCTCCGGAGCCGTTGCGGGGTGGAGCAAGAAGGACTTCCACGCGCACTGGGCCGCCAAAAAGGGCAGCGTCGGCCGGCCGTTCCCCGGGGTGCGCCTACGGGTCATCGCCGAGGACGGCACAGTGCTGCCGGCGGGAGAGCAGGGGCTTCTGCAGGTGGCTTCTGCGCAAGTCGGCGGGTCGGCCGACCGTTGGGTCACCACCAGTGACCTTGCGCACCTGGACGAGGACGGCTTCCTCTACATCGACGGCCGCGCCGACGACGTCATCGTGCGCGGCGGATTCAAGGTCGCGCCGGACACGGTGGCCGGTGCCCTGCGTTCCCACGCCGCCGTGCACGATGCCGGAGTGGCGGGGCTTCCCGACCCGCGGCTGGGCCAGATCCCGGTCGCCGCAGTCGAACTCAGGCCGGGCGCTGCGGCGACGCCGGAACAGTTGCGGACACATTGCCGATCTGCGCTGACCCCGTACGAGGTGCCCGCCGAAATCTACATCGTGGACGAATTGCCGCGCGGTGCCGCACTCAAGGTGGATCGGCGCCGACTGACCGCCATGCTGGAGCGACTGCGGGCCGGCGCGCCGACGGCTACGAACTGACCCGCGCGAGCACGGCACAGACGTCAAGGAGGCCAGATGGCTCAAGCCGTAATCGCGGCGACACGCGCCGGGCGCGAGTCGGACCTGCGGCCATGACAGACGGGATCTCGTGTCAGCGGGACGGCGTTGTGTTGCGCGTCGTGCTCGCCAAGCCGGAAAAGCTCAACGCCGTCAACACTCCCATGCTCGTCGAGCTTCGCGACGCGTTCGCGGCTGCCGCTACCGAGGATTCCATTCGCGTGGTGACCTTGACGGGCGCCGGTCGCGCATTCTGCTCCGGCGGCGACCTGAGCGGTGCGCAAACCGACGGCGCCACGGCCGCCGCGGCAGCGGTAACCGCTGCGATCACCGACTCGCCCAAACCGGTCGTGGCGGGCGTTCGCGGGGCGGCTGTCGGCGTCGGCTGTTCCCTGGCGCTGGCGTGCGACCTGGTCGTTGCCGCGCATTCGGCCTTCTTCCAGTTGGCCTTTACGAACATCGGCCTGATGACCGACGGTGGGGCGGCTGCGCTGATCCCGGCGGCCATCGGCCGGGCACGGGCGGCACGGATGGCTCTGCTCGCCGAGAAGGTCACTGCCATGGCGGCATTCGAATGGGGAATGATCTCACACGTCGTGCCCGACGATGCCTTTGAAGCCGAGTTCGAGGCGGTGGCGCAGGCCCTGGCCGGCGGCCCTTCGCAGTCCTACCGGTGGATAAAGCGGGCACTGCTGACCGCCGCCCTGCCCCACCTCGGGGAGACGCAGGCCATCGAGGTCGAAGGGCAGCAAGCCTTGCATAGCAGCGAGGACTTTCGCGAAGGCGTCCGCGCCTTCCGCGACCGCCGCGGGCCGCATTTTCGCGGACGCTGACCAGGTGCCGGCGCCCGGCCGGCCATTCGCAACAACCGTTGGACATCGACGGCACGGCCGCATTAATATAGCGGGCGATATATTAGGAGGACGGATGTCAATCCCTACGTACGGCGACTTCGATTTCCAGACGGTGGTCGATGCCTACGACCCGAAGCTGGCCGACCTGCAGCCGCATCACCATCGGCACGGTTTGACGCTGCAGGTGCAGTACTTCTACGGCGGTCTTCGTGATGCCGATGGCGTGATGTGGGCGGTGGAAAGGAAGTTCATCGGCCCGATGACCGGCGGCCTGTGGTTCATGAACGATTCCAGCGGCGATCTGAACCTGCATCCGGGCGCGTTCACGTCCACGCGCGGTGAGTCCATCCGCACGATCGAGCCGTCCCGACGGATTTGGCGCAACCACCTGATGCACACCATGTCCGAGAAATTCGGCGTCGCCAGCGAACCGCTCGAGCTGGCCATCGACGATGACGGTCTCCGGTGGTCCGAGGGCAAGCTGCTCGACGTGGCGGGGCCACTACAAGGCCCCGGATTTCAGTTCTATGCGCCCGCGCGCGACGAACCGCTCTTCTACACGACGCAGGTGTATTGGGTGACCGGCACGATCGACGGCAAGCCTGCCGAAGGATTCGTCGGTCTGGACCACGGGTATTGGACGCACGGACTGGAGTGGAAGGAGTACCGCTTCTTCGGCGACCTCGAGATTTCCTGGGAGGTCTTCGGCAACAAGTTCGCCGACGGCGCCGTGGAGTACGGAGTCATCGTGAAGGGACGACGGGGGTGGTCCGGCGCGGCCACCTTCGAGGCGGGACGGCTCGTCGCCAAGACCGACCAGGTGAATGCGAGCTACGATCTCGACGGCGAAGGCTTCATCGATGTCGCGCATTTCGATATCGGCGGGCAGGGTTACACGTTCACCGGCAGCCAAACCGGCAAGATGCGCCACTTCGGCGAGGCGCGCTGGGCCAACTACACCTCCCAAGGGGGGGTCACGCGACGCGACGGCGATGACCGTGAGCTGGCGGTCGGTTACACCTGGATCGAGTTCTTCCCCGGCCGCATCACCGCGGAGAAACTCACCACCGGGTGACCGTGACAGCACCAGCCCGACGGCGCGGCTCCGGCCGGCCCCCGGTCGGGGCCGCCTCGGCCCGAGACGGGTTGCTCCGGGCCGCGGCGACGCACTTCAGCAAGTACGGTTATGCCGGCGCGAGCACCCGGAACATTCTGGCCGACGCGGGGGCGACCGCGCCGGCCCTGTACCACCACTTCGGAAACAAGACAGGCTTGTACATCGCCGCCGCGGCCGCGGCGCAAGAACATGTGTTGGGCGCCTTCCATGAAGCGATCGCCGACCGCCACACCCTGGCGGACCGCGCATCGGCACTGCTGGCTGCGGCGGCCGAACTTCGCGAGCAGCACCCGAACGTCGCAAAGTATCTGAGTGTGGTCCAGCAGGACATTTCGCGGCACGCCGAGCTGAGTGGATTGGCAGACTATGAAGCGCAATTCGACCGCTTCTGGCGGTCCGTGGCGGACCGCCGAGCGTCCACCGGTACCGGTGTCGCCTTGCGGGCGATGGTCGAGGGCCTGCTCGCGGTGGGCGGCGCGCACGTTCAGATCGACGATATCGGCGCCGCCGCCGAAGTCCTGCAGCGAATCACGCGCAAGGGGCTCGGCCCGGCGCCGACTCAGCGCCGTTCGCCGCGGTAACGCCGGTCCAGGCCGTTGAGCGGAAACGTCTCGATCCACGCCACCGACGTTTCCGGCACCCGCTCGTCGCCGACCCGCCGCACCGATCCGGCCTGACCGTGGTAGGCGTCGCCACGGGCGGCGGCCAGCGAGCGCATCTGGCCGCGCTTGGCCGCGGTGAATTGCCACTGTGTGCCGCCGGCCTCGTAGCCGGCCGTGTCGACGTACTTGTCGGGATCGAGCCGCACTTCGGCGGTGAGTTCGGTGGTCTCGACGATGGGACCGCTGTGGTCGGCAACGACGGCAAAACCCCAGTGCTCCTTGCCCAGACACAGCGCCCCGAACTCGTGGCAGCCATCGCCGTAGATGTTGGCGAATGTCACCCACGCCAGCTCCATCACGTTGAAGATGGGGCCGTTGTTGTAGACCTGCCCCGTCGGGCCGTAAAAGTTGTCCATCGAGACGATCCCGCGAACTTCGCGGCCCCGCACATGACCGGTCACCCGAAACGGTTGGGACGCATACAGGTTTCCGCCGCGCTCATCGATGTTGGGCGTGTACCACTGATACCCGAGTCCCAGCCGGGGGCCGCGCAGATCGAGCAGTTCGCCTTCGGCCCAGGCCAGCTCATCGTCGGCGACGGTGATCTCGAACGGTTGTGTGGCCGGGGTCGGTTGCGCCGCCACGCGGAACGATGCCTGGTCGTCGCTCAGCGTCCAGCGCACCCCGGCGCCGCGCTGCGAGGCCTCGAAGGCCTCCGGGGCGATCTCGAGGTTGTCCGTGTCCACGTTCGACGAGAGCTGCAGGCCCCCGGACAGTTCGGTATTGACCTTGCGCATCGGCGCCAGGAAGTTCCCTTCGTCGTCGGTCAGGCAGCTCCACCAGTAGGTGGCCATCGGGCGGAGGCCGAAGAACTCGCGCTCGCACCAGGCATCGCGGGCGGCGAATTCACAGGTGCTGACCAGGCTGCGGAAATCGAAGTTTCCTCGCCGCCGCGACGGCCACTTCCACGCCGGTGCCACCCCGGTGCTCACTGCGACACCGTCTCCTTCAGGGCGCCCGTCTCGATCAGCCGGCCGTTGTAGGTCTCCATCAACGCCTCGGTGGTCTTGGGGCGGCGCCGCTCATCCACATGGTGCGCCCAGCCCTGGCGCCACCGGTGCCCGGCGGGCAGGTCCTTGCGCACCGGACAGCGAGCCCCGGGCAGCGCCTCCCACACCCAGGTCTCCCCACCGCCGGTGTAGCTCACCGTGGTGGGAAAGCTGGCGTCGGACATCGGTTCACCGTCGAGCTCGGCTTCCACCACGATGTCGCGCGCGATCAGTGCCGGACCGTCGGAGCGGTGGATGATCATGAAGTTGAAGCCCTCGGTGCCGTGGATGAGGTGCCCGGAATGCACCGCCCCGTCCTCGAACTCGGTTGCGAACGCGACCCATGCGGCTTCCAGTTTGGTGATCACCGGCCCTGCGATGAACTGTCTGCCCGGCTTGGAGTGCATGCTGTCGTGGAAGACCAGTCCCGTGACCGGGACGCCCTTGACCGTCCCGGCCGCCTTGAAAAGGCGCGAGTTGTAGAGCAGCGGGTCGTCCTCGTCGGGGGTGAAGAACTGCAGCCCCGGCCCGATCAGCTCCCCGGTGATCGACAGCTCGGCGCCGTCCTGCCACTCCATCCGGGAATCGTCGACCGCCATCAGCACCGCGCCCTCGGGGGTCACCACCTCCCAGCGGTCACCGCGGTGACGGTGCTCCACCGGGCCGCCGTAGGAGTTGGTTTCGTCGGCGGCGTAGACGAAGTCGTGACCGATCTTGGATTCCGGCAGGTGCAGGTAGCGAGCCCGATCGGTGTAGAAGCCGCGGATCGGCCACCAATAGTCGCCGGCCTCCGAGCGCACCGAGCCGTAGAAGTACTGCATGTCCATCTTGAGTCCGGCGACATCGTCCCAGTGCGCGCTCGGCGTCGGCTCGATAAGCGCACCGACGGGCTGAAACCCGTAGTGGCCGCTGGTGCTCAAATGGTCATGGGACATCGCGTCTCTCGTTTCTGTCGGTTGGTGTGGCGCCGTCACGTCGTGCGAGCGGCCGTGGTGTCGTCGACCGCCGCTTCCAGAAGCCTTATCTCGCCCGTAGCTCCATCGACCTCGACCAGCGCGCCATCGGGCAGCCGCCGAGTGGCGTTGCGGGCGTCAACCACACAGGTGACGCCGAACTCGCGTGCCACGATGGCCGCGTGCGACATCGGCCCACCGATATTGGTGACCACCGCCCCGGCGTAGGCGAATGCCGGTGTGTACCCGACATCGGTGGCCTCGGCCACCAGCACCTCACCGGGGAGCAGGTCGTCGATCGTGTGCTGGTCGACGAGGCGAACCCGTCCCTTGACGCGTCCGCCACCGACGCCCAGGCCGCTCAGCACCTGCCCTGGCTCCAGCACCGAGCCGTCGGCCGCCGACGTCCACGATCCGCTGAACGCAGCCGGTGGCCGCACCTGGGCCAGTCGAGCCATCTCCGCGCGCCGGCGCGTCACCAGCTCGCGCGCATCGGGTGCCAGCGCCTCCAGTTCATCGACCTGGAAGAAGAAGACGTCGTCGATGTCGTCGAGCACGTTGCCTTCGACGAGCCGTCGTGCGTGTTCGCGCATCAGCCGACGCAGAATAAAGGTGGCGCGAACAACCTTGTCGCGGCGCACTTCCCGGTCGCGCAGCTGCCTGGCCGCCAGCCGCTCAGCCAGTTTGACGCGCGGCGCACCCTCCGCCTCGACCAGGTGGCCCGAGAGCGCGTCCGGTTGACGCGCGAGTGACTTCGCGATCATCGCGACGAACTGTTCGGGGTCGTCGCCATAGGTGGCCGAGCGCAGTTCGCATTCGGCCGGTCCGCGGTGCCCGACGTGCTCGAGTTCGGCGACGATTGCCCGGTAGAGCTCCGGTGCTCGCTCCTGGATGGTCTTGATCCGATCGCGTTCGACGGAAAGCGATGCGACCGCTTCGGGATTCGCGCGTGCCATCGCCGTCAGCCGCTGCAGGCCCGCCAGCGCCCGGCCGCTGGCCACGTGCCGGCCGGCGACCGGCAGCTGCGCGCCGCCCATGCGGGCGGCGGCGGTCGCCGTGGCCGTGCACAGCATCCCCGCCCACGCCGACAGCATCCAGCCGTGCACCACCAGGTCGCGGGCCAACAGGATGAGGCTCTCCAGCCGAGGGTCGGTGAGTGTCGTCAGCTCCTCGGGCAGATATCCCTCGAGGCGGTCGACGTCGGCGACGAACGCCCGCGACTCCAGGCGCGATCCGGCCAGCAGGCCGACACCGGTGAGTCCCACGCCGGCCAAGTCCCGCATCCGCCTGCCGAGACCCGTTGGCTCGCTGGGTGGGCGCTCGTCGCCGAACACCGGGATGTTCCCCAGCTCGCGTCCGAAGAACTGGTCGGTCATGCTGTCGGGGTTCGTGCCCGGCATCGACTCGGCCATGTAGTACACCGACGTCACACCGCCGTACACGCGGTGCCCGAACGTCCCGATGGCACGTGCGGCGACCTCTCGGCCGATCACGCCGCGCAGCCGCAGCCGCTCGGCAATCGACACGCCCCCCGCCCGCAGCCCGCGCACGGTGGCCGAGGCCGACGCGGGCGTGAACGGTCCCGGCAGCGCCTCGGAGAGATTGCTGGCGACGAAGGTCGGGAATCGGGGGTCGATGGGAGAGTCGAACTCGCCATTGAGGCCGTCGGGCCCGGCCCACCGCAGCGGTGCACCATCGGCCGGAGGTTCGTCGGCCGCCGACACGTTGTGCACCAGCGGGAGCCGCCACGGTAACGTGAACACCTTCTTGCCCAGCACCATTCGGCCACGCACCGCGAGGGCAAAGTCGGCCAGGCATTCCTCGGCCGTCCACGCCGGGGTGTACCCCCATTCGTCCGCGAGCCGGCCGGTGTCCATGACGGGAAAATTCAGCAGCAGCTCGAACTCCGCCGGGGACGCCTCGACGAGCTCGCGACGATACAGCGCGCCCAGCCCGGCGTCGATCAGCCGTTTGCGCGCCGGGATCAGCCGGCGGCCGAGTTTGGCCGTGATGTCGCGCACGGTCGGCTCGCCGGGGGCCGCCAGGTTGACGGGTCCGATCTGGTCTCCGAGCACCGCGCGGACGAAAACCCTGTGCACGTCGTCGGTGTGCACGATCTGCAGCGGCCGGTCGGCGGAACCCTCGACGTCGGGAAACGCCGGCGAACCCAACAGACGCATGACGCTGTTGTCGACGTCCCGGCCGACCACGATGCCGGGGCGGACGGCCACCCACTCCTTGCCGCACCCCGCGAGCAGACGTTCGACGTGGGCCTTGTGGAATGCATAGAAATGAGTCGGCGCGGGAGCCAGCGGATCGTCCTCTTTGAGGCGGTGCTCACCGGGGGGGCGGGCACCGTAGGCCAGCACGGAGGACGCGAAGACGATGCGGCGGGCTCCCGCCCGGTCCATGGCGTCCAGGACGTTCTGGGTGCCGCCGATGTTGATCTCGCGCGTGAGCTTCTCGTCGGGGTTGGAGTTGACCACCCACGCGCAGTGCGCGACGGCCTCGGCGCCGTTGACGGCTCGGTGGACGCTTGCCGCGTCCCTGATGTCGGATTCGACGAAGTCGCTGTCCGCGAACCAGTTTCGGGGCTGGTGCCTGGCCAGGCCGACGACCTCGTGGCCCTGCGAACGCAACCGGGCCGCGATGCCGCGGCCGAACACCCCGCTGGCGCCGGTGACGGCGATCCTCATGACGGCTGGTCCCAGGGCACCACGGGGGCGACACCCTCGAGCGTCGTTGAGCCGCCCTGCGCGCGGCGCAACACCAGGAAGTCGGCTCCCTTGTAGGCGCGATGGTCGGACGGCCCGAGGGTGATGATCGTGCCGGGGCCGCCGGTGCACGCCGGAATGCGGCGCAGCGTGTCCATCGCGTCGCGCAGCGCGGTCGGGGTCACAAGGCGCATCCTGCCCAGAGACAGCGCGAAGGCATGGCCGATGTCGTAGCCCGTGGACAGGCCGGAGGTTGCGTAGTCGTAGCCGAAACGCCTGCGGAACCTTTCGCGCACCGCCGCGAACACCTCGTTGCGTTCGTCGTACTGGTCTACCCCGACCCAGCCCTCGAGGCGCTGGGCTCGTTCTTCGCTGTAGGTGGCGCTGACGAAGGCGGTCGTCTGAATGCGTGGGGGATCCCATTGGATTTGTTCGAGGGCCGGGCGAACCCATTGATTGACCCCGCCCAGGCCCAGGTACACCAGCGCGTCGGGCTTGGAGTCACGGCAGACGTTGAGGGCGTCGACCAACTCCGCCACGCTGGTCGCCGGATACACCGGGGGCTCGGCCGTCACGACCAGGCTGTGTGCCTGCAGCTCGTAGCGGAAGAACTGCGCATACTCCTCGCCGATCTGCGTGCGTTCCCGCAATACGGCGATCCTGCGGTACCCGTTCGCCTCGAGCCAGGCCGCCATCACGGCGGGCTCGTCGGCCAACCCTCCGTTGGCGAACGCGTAGGCGTAGTCACCCACGAAGCGGGTGGACCCGCAGATCGTCGCGGTGGGCACCTTCAGGCGCTCGATCTCGGGCAGCAGCGCAAGGCAGTTGTCGGAGGTGAACGGGCCGACCACGCCCAGCACGCCGGCATCCTCGACGAGCTCGCGATACGCCGCGATCAGTCCATGGGCAGAGGACCACGGCTGTGCGTAGACCTCGCGCACCACCACCTCGACGTCACGTTCGAGCAGCCCGCGGGCCTTCACCTCCTCGGCTGCCAGGCGCACCGCGTCCGGCCAGCAGTCGCTGAGCCCGGGGTGGTCGGGCAGATCGATCAGCACCCCGAGCCGGTAGGGCTCGATAGGGCGTCCGTGGTAGACGGTGGCCACGTCTCAGCGCATCCCGCCGCACGTCGCGTAGGCGGACGAAAGCATTGCCGTCTCCTCGTTTTGCGTGATCGCTGCGCGGGCGCCGCAGCCCCCGCCCAGACGGCAGAGACTGGTGATGCCGGGACGACTGTAAGGCCGCTCACACGGGAAAGTCAATGCAACGGGGTCATTATTATCTATATTCTTGGGCCCGCGGACGCCGGCTGTCGGCGACACCACGCCGGCCCCGGTGCGCTCGGTGAGGGCGGTGAGCCCGGGGCCGCATCCGGGCATCGGTAGCTGCTCCGCCGCAACGACTTCCGGCAAGGCTGTGGGCCGGTCGGCCTGCCCCTGTCGGGTGTCGGCCCGCGCCCCGCGACGGCCTCGGGTGCGCACGCCGGCGGAGCGGTGTCGATCGGCCGAGGATGCGTCAATTGGTCAGCTGACGAATGGCCCCGCCGACGGCGCCCCGTTTTCGGCCAGGGTCTCGGGCAACAACACTGATTGCGCCGCCGCCAGGGCCCGGACCCACACCGACTTGACGCTGCTGCCGGTGGCGCCGGCAACCCGGGCGCAGTCCCGGTGCTCGGGTTTGGCATTGACGACTTCGCCCTCGAGCAGACCGAGCTTCACGGCGATGTCATGGCCGTCGATGTTGACGCTGCCGAATCTGCGTTCCAACGCCCATCGATGTTCTACCCGCCGCACCCGCACGCCGAGCGTGGTGGAATGACGAAGGACGGCTTGCGCGACCGCCCGTTCATCGGCCGTGGGGACCAACGCAGACAGCGTGATTCCCGGTCGGCCGTGTTTCATCGTCGCCGGTGTGGTCCAGGCGTCGTGGGCGCCGGCAGCCAGGCATGCCGCCACCACGTCGGGCACCCACTCCGGCGGCATGTCGTCGAGGTTGGTTTCCAAGATCAACGCCGCGTTGTCGGGTTGCGTCGCATCGGGTTCGGACCGACCCAGCACCGCGCGCACGACGTTGGGAACCTCAGCCCAGTCGGCATTGCCCGCACCGGTCCCGACGGCAGACAACACCATCGCCGGCATCGCGCCGAATCGGCTGCTCAGCGACGCTACCAGGGCGGCGCCCGTCGGAGTGACGGTCTCGCCTTGCACGTCGACTCCGTAAGTCTTTGCACCGCAGAGGATTTCCAGAGTAGCTGGCGCGGGCAGCGGCAGCACACCATGCGCGCTGTCGACGGTGCCGTGTCCCAGTGGCAGCGCTGAGCACACGACCTCGTCCACGCCGAGTTCCTCCAGCGCCAACGCGACGCCACAGATGTCGACGATGGCGTCGAGCGCCCCGACTTCGTGAAAGGTCACCTCTTCGGCCGCGATCCGGTGCACCCGGCCTTCGGCCTGGGCCAGAAGCGCAAAAGCCGCGTGCGCCCGTCGTCTCGCTCGCGCGGGCAGCGAACTCGAGTCGATGACCCGGCGAACGTCGTCCCAGCGGCGGTGGACGTGCTCCTGCGGCGCCCGCACGCTGAGCACCGTGCCGGCGATGCCGTGGCGCCGGGTGGCATGCACCTGCAGATCGACACCGCTCACCGGCAGCCGGGAGCGGACCGCTTCCAGCGATGCGCCGGCGTCGATCAGCGCGGACAGCAACATGTCGCCGGCGACACCGCCGACGCAGTCCAGGTAGAGCGTGGACGTCACGCGGTCACCAAGATTCGCGCTGCGGCGCAGGCGGCACCGAAGCCGTTGTCGATGTTGGTCACCACCACACCTTGGGCACAACTCGCCAGCATGGCGTTGAGTGCCGTTTCACCGTTGCGGGCCGCGCCGTAGCCGGTCGAGGTCGGAACCGCGATGACTGGACAACCCACGAGCCCGCCGACCACCGACGCGAGGGCGGCGTCCATTCCGGCGACCACGATCAGCACCCGTTCGTGGCGCAGCTCCTCGACCCGCTCGACCAGGCGCCACAGCCCGGCCACCCCGACGTCGATGTGCAGCTGTGAACCGATGCCCAAAAACTGCAGCGTGCGTTGCGCCTCGAGCGCGACCGTTGTGTCCGACGTGCCGGCGGCGACGATCCCCACGTGCGCGTTTCGCTTCGCCATGCTGCCGTTGAGAAAGGCCGTCTGCGACAAGGGGTCGTAGTCCAGGGCCGCGTCGCTCCGGTTGACGGCGGCTTCGTATTGCGGCTGGCACATTCGCGTGAACAGCACGGGTCCGACGCCGGAGGAAACGAGGCGGTCAACTATGAGCGCCACGTCGCCGGCGCTCTTGTCGAGGCAGAACACGGCCTCCGGCATCCCGATCCGATGGGTCCGGTCGTGGTCATAGACCAGCCTGTCGGCGGCTTCGCCGGTCGCCTTGACATATCCATCGGTGGTACGCATTCTGTGAGGTAGATTACGGACTAGATGAGTACGTATCAAGAGGGCGGCGTGAACACGATCCAGCTCGGTATCGAGGTCATCGACGAGAACTGCACCGGCCGTTACCACTGCGAACGGGTGCCCCCCGATGGCCTTGGTCGGCGGTGCGGGGCGATGCGCCGCGCCGCCGAGGCCGACGTTGATGTGCCAACGGCGGGAAGGACGTTCATGACGGCAATGGCAGCCAGCGCTTTCGACCCGCCCGTGCAACCGCCGGCTATCGTGCCGTCGCACTACGGTCCGCGGCTTCGCCCGGTGCGCGCCAAAGACGTCCCGGGCATGGTGTCGCTTCCGGAGTTATTCGAGCAACGGGTGCGGGTGGTCACCGCGTTGTGAGTTCGTTGTCCGCTCCGCCCCGTCGTATCACCGCCGAACTGGTCGCCGGCTTGACGGGCCGTTACAGCGCCGTGGTGAGTGCGACCGAGCCGGGGTTGGTGGCCGGGACCGCTCTGGTCTGCCCGCCGGAGACCGATCCGGCCGGGCAGTGGGACATCGTCGCTGTCGAGGGCGAACGGGCCGATGCGGGGCAGCCGCTCATCCGCGTCGCGGGCAGCGCGTGGGAAATCTCGGTCGCCGAAGACCACGTGCTGGGTGTGCTGGGGGTTGCCGGGGGCATCGCGCGCCGCGGCGCCGAAATCAAGGCCGCGGCACCCGGCGGTCTCCGCATCGTCTGCGGTGGCTGGAAGAAATTGCCCGCGTCGCTCAAACCCGTGCTGCGTGCCGGACTCGACGTCGCCGGACTTTCCCACCGGCTGCTCGACGGCGATTTCGTCTACGTCAGCAAGAACCAGGTCGCGATGTTCGGCCGCGTGGCCGAAGCGGTCACAGCCGCGCGGGGGCTGGATAACGGACCGGTGTCGGTGCAAGTCGTCGACGTCGCACAGGCCTTGGAAGCGCTCGAGTCCGGTGCCGCGGTGGTCATGGTCGACACCGGCCGCCTCAGTGATCTGGAGGCGGTGAGCGCGGCGCTGCGGGCGCGCGCCGCCGACGTGCGCGTCGCGTACGCCGGCGGCGTGGACCCCGACCAGTTGCGGCCCATAGCCGATGCCGGCGCGGACATCGTCGACATCGGTCGTGCGGTGCTCGACGCGCCGCTGTGGGACCTCCACCTGGAGGTCGTCGGATGACGCAACAGCCGGCCTTCGACGCGCTGGCCGCGGCGCTGGAACGCTCACCGCGCCGGGTAATCGCCTGCAGCGGCGGTGTCGACAGTCTGCTGCTGGCCGACGTGGCGCACGAATTACGTCCCGAGACAACGGTTATCGCCCATTCGGTGTCCCCAGCCGTCCCGCCGTCGGCCACCCGGCGCGTCCGGCAGGCGGCCGCCGACCTTGGGTGGCGTCTCGAGCTGGTGGACTCCCATGAGTTCGAGGACCCGCGTTACCTGGCCAATCCACGCGACCGCTGTTACTTCTGCAAGTCGCACCTCTACACCGAGTTGGACCGCGTTGGCGCGACGGCGCGCGGGCGTGCCGGCGGCTGGACGCTGATGAGCGGCGCGAACGTCGATGATCTCGTTGAATACCGGCCCGGTCTGGTGGCCGCCCGCGAGCACGAGGTGGTGCATCCCTTCGTCGAGGCCCAGCTGACCAAGGCCGACATCCGCGCCATGGCCCGAGGCCGCGGCAGGTGCTGGCATGACCTGCCCGCGGCGCCGTGCCTGGCCAGCCGTCTTTATACGGGAACGGCCGTTCGGGCCGCATTGTTGCGGGCCATCGACCGAGGGGAGGAGATGCTGCGGGAACGAACCGGCGCTGGCGTGGTTCGGTGCCGGATCAACGGGGACGACGTCCTGGTGGAGACCTGCGCCGAAGCGCGCTCACGATTCACCCCAGCGTTGTTGACCGAGACGCTCGGGCGAATGCGCGGCGAGGCTGCGGGACTGCGGTCCATCGCGCTTGACCCGAGTCCGTATGCGCCGGGGCGCGCGTTCGTCGCCATCTCGGAGGTGGTCGGATAAGTTGGCCACGTCAGCATCCCCCGCGTCCGGCGAGTTGAACGTGTCGCAGCGTCGACAGGGGACCGGTCGTCCCAGGGATCCCGAGGTCGAACGCCGCGCCCTGGAAGCCGCACGCCTGATCTATGGCGAATCGGGCAAGGTGCACGTGACTTTCGCCAACATCGCGGCGCGGGCGGGAATCGGAAAGCCCGCACTGTATAGGCGCTGGCAGACGCCGCAAGACCTGCTGATGGAGGCGTTGCGCGCGATTCCGCTGCCGAAGGATATCCCGGACCTCGGTGATGCACAGGCCGAGCTCGCCGGCTACGCGCGGGATCTGATGCGCCTCTACGTGTCACCCGACGGGGTCGCGATGATGCGAGTCACGACCGAATTCCATGACGAGACCGAGCCGTTCAGGCAGTGGATCGCCGAGACATCGGAGAGCATGATCGCGCTCGCCGCGCAAGTGGTCGAACGGGCGGTGCACCGCGGTGAGCCAAGGCCGCGTCTACCGGCGCGAACCATCATCGACATCATCACCGGCGCCACGCTCAGTCGCGTCATGTCCCGCTTGCACGCCGGGCAACTGCCTTCCGACGAGGAGGTCGCGGAATACTGTTGGAATCTCGCCGGTTTGGTGCTCGATCCGCCCGAATCGTCCCCATCGCGTCGGGTGCCGCACACCCGTCACGAACGCCATTCGTCGACGGGTGGACGGCGAAACGAATTGATCCGCATCGCGCAGCATGTGGTGGCCCAGCGGGGCGTGGCCGAGGTAACCCTGGCCCACGTCGCGAAATCGGCGGGCATGACGCCGCCGGCGCTCTATACGCATTTCTCGAGCCGCACCGACCTGCTCGAGCAGGTGCTCGAGACCACGGCAAACGAGTACGCCGAGGACATACGCGTCACCGATGATGCGGACGCTTGCGTGCAGGAACGGCTGCGGATCCGGTTGTCTCGCTGGGCGACCACACCCAACGCCCGGCTGCGACTCCTTCATGACGCCGTGTTGCACATGCCCGATTCGCCCAGGGTCGAACGGGCCGCCCAACGCGCTCTGGCCGCCTGGGTGCATTTCGTCGGCGACGTGCTGGAGCGGGGCATAGCCCGTGGCGAGGTCCGCGCTGATGTCGACGTCCGGGCCGCCACCGAGTTGTTCAGTACCAGCGTGTTGGGTGCTGAGTTGGGGGCCGCCACCGGCTTGGTCGACGCATCGTTGCAGGCCCTCTCCGTCGCCCTGGTCGACATGTTCGTGGCCTATTTGCGATCGCCGGGTCCGTCGGCCACCTCCATTGACGGACGTGTGGGCTCCGATTTACGCTCGTCTTAATCAGTATTAAGGCCACGGTTGGGAGACATCATGGCCAAGCGCGTCACGATGGTGGCCGAGATCGTCGACGCCAACTGCACCGGTTGCAACAAGTGCGTGCTGTCCTGCCCGACGGTGGCGATTTCGATGCGCCCCCGGTGCCCCGATGAGCCCGGTCCCGGCCGCAATATCGCGGTGGTCGCCGAAAATGAGTGCTACAACGCGCAGAACTGCATGGAGTTGTGTCCCGACGACGCGATCGTGATGCGGTCGCTGGACAAGCCAATCCTCGTGGGGGTGTTGAACACCGACGTATCGCCGGAGGCCATCGGAGCAGCTCTGCATGCAGGTGGGGATGTTGCCGGACATGCTGGTGTGCGTATGCACCGACACCTTGGCCGGCGAGCTGGCCGAAGCGATCCTCGACGGCGCCCACACGCCGGAGGAGGTGGCGCTGCGCACCGGCGCGCGCACCGGCTGCACCGAAATCTGTCTGGACCCCATCCTGCGGATGCTGGCCGCCGCCGGGCACGGTGACGCAGCGCGCAACCCTCGCAATGGTTATCAGTGGTACGGAATCCCCGGCAGGCTGATGGATTTCGTCGGCGCTGACGGCCTGGTCGATCCGGAGCTCGTGGCGGCATATCCGCACCTGCGGCTACAGAAGGACGTCAACGCCATGATGTTCAAGATGGACGAGGCCTGATCATGACCGTCGACTCGATACCGGCTCCCGGGCTGCTGCCGACATGGAATGGTCGGCGCCCCGCGGACGTGGTCACCGCGCGCGCCGCCGACCTGGACGGGATCGTCACGCTGCCGATCCGGGAGCTCACGCCGTGGCTGCCCGAACCGATCTGGGCGCCGCACCCCCGGTTCGGCCGCACCGACGTGGCAGAGGTCCGCCGGCGCACCCGGGCCCGGGTCGAGGCCGTCGACTGGTCGAAGATCAAGGCCGGGGAACGGGTCAACTTGCTGGCCAACCCGCACGGTTTCGCCCTGTCGGGGGCAGCCTACGTGGCGATGCTGGAAGAGATCGCGCGGCACGTGCGGGCGGTCACCGGCGCCTCGGTGCGGCTGCGCATCGCCGAGTCGATGGGACACATCGAAAACCCCGACTGGATGCGGATTTTCGATCTGCAGCGGCGGTTCGGCGACGCCCGGGAATGCCCGCAGATCGGTCAGGGCGTCGAGATCGAGACGCGGGTCGGCCCGATGTACCTGACGCGCCAACTGTTCAACGCCGACCACTTCATCCACACCCACGTGAGCGAGATGCGGGAAGGCTATCTGCACCGCATGCTCGATCGGCTGTTCAAACCGTTTGGGATGGGCTACACGAGGTTGGAGACGCGTTCGGCCTACCACTTCGGTTATGGGCCCCGAACGGGCCAGTTGGTGGCCCGCGCGGTGTTCGACAGCGATTTCGTCCAGCAGCGCTACGTGTCCACCGTGGTGCTCAACACCAGCCCCGAGGGGGTCGTCGACGTCGATGCCGACAACGATCTGCAGCGCCTCGATCGTCGCCTGGCGACGGACATCTTCCGCAATTACGCGGTCCTGATCCGGCTGATGAGCGAGGTCAAGGACGTCACCGTGGTCTTCGACGGCCACGGCAGCACGGTCTACAGTTACGCCGGCGGCATCCCGTTCGACGTCTTGTACTACTCCAACGCCGACTGGCTCGACCTGGACAACCCCGCCTTGTACTCGGTGCTGCTGCCCGAGTCGATGCGTGGGATGCTGGGGCCGTGGGCGATGGGCGCCAATGCCGACATCAAGGCCTACGTCATCAACTACATGGCCGGCGGCGTGCCGTACATGTATTTGCTCAAGGGCGTTCCCACGTTCGTCACCAGCCCGCAGGTGATGGACTGGCTGGAACAGGATCCCTCGGCATGCTGGATCCGGGACGCCGCCGAGGTGACCGATGGTCTCGCCGATGGCCTGCGGCGCGCTACGGTGATCGCGAACTCGGACAACGTGCTCGTCTACGACGGGTTGCCCGGAGCCATGCACGTGTCGGAGTCGCTCGCCGAGCAGCTGCGTGCGGCCGCGCCGCGGGTGATCGACGACGTCGAGAAGGTGCGGATGCCAAAGTGGTTGGCGCAGCGTGACCTGCCGCGCGTGTCGCTGACGTCGGCAGGCTGAGTCCGCGATGCCCGATGTCGAATTGCTCGACAAGACCGAGGTCTGGGTGCGCGGCATCGGCTTGCGGGGGACAGACCTGCGCCTGCTGGCGGCTTCGGCCGCACGGTCACTGGGCCTTGATCCGGGCTGTGTCTTCGTGACCGACGTGCGCGATGACCACGTGGTGTTCGACATCCTGCAACCACGCGTGCAGCTGGCCGGCATCGCGGGCCGGCAATCCGCGCTCCTGGCCGCGCTCGCGCAGGTGTCCGGTGTCACCGTTGCCGACACCGCGTCGGTGCACTCGCGCGGAGTCATGGGAATCATCGGCGCCCCCGTCGGCGACGTGCACGACATCCTCTCGCGTGCCGAGCAAATCGACGAGAATTTGCGTTCGTACGTGTCCTCGCGGGTCGCCGTCGTCTCGACAGGGCGCGAGATCATGGCCGGAAACGTCGAAGACACCAATGTCACGTCGATCAACGACATCATGGTGCCGGAGGGATTCGAGGTGACCGCCGCCGGCGCCGTCGCCGACGACGAGGACACGATCGTCGGCCGGGTGCTACGCCTGGTCTCCGAAGGCTACGGCGTCGTCATCACCACCGGCGGGGTCGGGGCGGAGGACAAGGATCGCACCATCGAGGCGCTGCAGCGCTGCGACCCCCATTTGGTCACAGCGGTTTTGGCGACGTACCACGTCGGCCACGGCAGGCACGTGAAGCCCCATGTGCGTGTCGGGGTGGGTCAGGTCGAGTGGACGCGATTGATCGCCCTGCCCGGCCCCACCCGAGAGGTCCAAGCCGCCCTGCCTGTCCTGTTGCAGGGACTGCGGCATGGCTGGGGGAACCACAGGCTTGCCGAGGCGATCGCCGCGGTCCTGCGGGCATGCCTGCGGTGACATAGCCGCTGAGCCTCGAGCCCACCAGAAACGCCTGGATCGTGCTGGCCGAGTGGTTTCGCCGGCGCGCTCAGACTCCCCGCTGGATCGTGGCCCCGCCGTCCACCCGCAGCTGCATGCCGGTGACATACCGCGACTCGTCGGAGGCCAGATACACCACGGCGTAGGAGATGTCGGAGGGCTCGACCCAAGGGATCGGCATCGCCTGCATCGCCCGGAACCCGACTTCGGCTTCTTCGACGGTGGGGTTGGCGAGATCGGGGCGGAAGGTTTTGTACATGGGTTCGCTCTGCAACATATCGGTGTTGCAGTTGGTCGGATGAACGGCGTTGACGCGAATCGACCTGGGCGCCAGCTTTACCGCGAGCGTCGTGCTGTACTCGACGATCACCCGCTTGGCCAGGTTGTAGCCGGCACCACCGAGCCCTTGCGGGCCCGAGCCCGATGAGGCGCTCGACAGCAGTCCGGCCACCGAACCGGTCATGATGATCGATGCGCCCTCGTGCAGATACGGCAGGGCGACGTGCACGGTGTTGATGACCCCGACCAGGTCGACATCGACGGCGTCGACGAACGCCTCCACCGGAAGGCCTTCACCGAGGGGGCAGATGCCCGCGTTCGCGACGACGACGTCGAGCCGGCCCAGTTCGGAGACGCCCCTGCCGAGCGCCGCCGCGAGCGCCGCGCGATCCCGCACGTCGGCCTGGAGGGGAACCAGGCGCCGCCCGGTCTTCTCGACCAGTCGCGCCGTCTCGTCGAGGTCTTCCGTTCGCGCAAGTGGATATTCGTTGCTGGCGATGTCCTCGCAGATGTCCACCGCGATGATGTCGGCGCCCTCTTCGGCGAGGTGGACCGCATGGCTGCGGCCCTGCCCGCGCGCGGCACCCGTGATGAAGGCGACCTTGTCTTCGACGCGACCCATCCCCATTCCTCCTCGGCTCAGTTTCGATCCTGGCTTGTGCCGCCTTGCAGCCGCGCCGCGATCAAGATGGTGATCAGCGGATGTGGCGAGACGACCTCGGTGAGCCGCGCGTCCAGCGCCGCGCGCACACCGGCTTCGGTGTTGTCGTCCAGCACCGGGTAATCACCGGCGGGGTGCGCGCGCAGCGGGCTGTGTTGCCGCGCGAGGCCGGCGAGCTCGGTGAGGTCGGGGGAGTCGTCCTCCGACCACGCCCTCAGTTCCAGGATGCCTTCCCGCACTTCACCTTCGGTGCCGTCAACGGTGATCTGCTTGCCGGCCAAAGCCTCTGCGATCCCCGCTCCGCAACCGACGACCGAAGGCCGATGCAGCTCCCGGGAGACGACGGCCGCATGACTGGTCGCACCGCCGATCTCGGTGACGATGCCGCGCGCGGCCATCATCCCGTGGATGTCATCGGGACTGGTGCTGGAGCGCACCAGGATGACGTCTTGGCCCTCCTCGGCCGCATCGATGGCGGCGTCGACGTCGTTGTACGCCGTGCCGGACACCACGCCGGGACAGGCGGGCAGGCCCGTGGCCAGAAGTGTTGCGGCGAGCCGAGTCTCGGGCTGCAGCGATGGCCGCAACAGCGTTGCGACCTGCGCGGGGTCGATGCGGCGCAGCGCTTCGGCATCGTCGATCAGGCCTTCGTCACGCAGCGCCAGGGCCAACCTGACCGCCGCCTGGGCCGAGCGTTTGGCGACCCGCGTCTGCAACAGCCACAGTTTGCCCTGCTCGACGGTGAATTCGATGTCCTGCACATCGGCGGCGATCCGTTCGAGCGTGGCCGCCGCCTTCATCAACTCGGCGTACACCGGCGGCTGTTGGTCACGAAGGGCCGAGACCGGCTCCACGTCGAAGGTGCCCGATACGACGTCTTCGCCCTGACCGCACGCCAGCCACTCGCCGAATGGTTCGCCCGCCCCGGTCATCGGGTTGCGGGAGAACACCACACCGGTCCCGGAGTTCGCGTCCATGTTGCCGAACACCATGGCCTGCACCACGACCGCGGTGCCCGCGCCCTCGCCGAGGCCGTGATGCTTGCGGTACGCGACGGCGCGGGGCGAGTTCCATGAATTGAAGACCGCACCGATCGCACCGCCCAGCTGCGCGAGGGGGTCGACGGGCACCTCGCCGTTCTCGTCGCCGAGCACGATGCGCCGGTACATGTGGCAGAACCGACGCCGGGTGTCGCGGGCGAACTCGCCGCCGTGCAATCGGGCCAGGGCCGACTCGACGGCGTCGTCGATGCCCAGGTCCAGCACCGTGTCCAGCATTCCCGGCATCGAGCGAGCGGCCCCGCTGCGGACGCTCACCAGCAGCGGGCGCGGCCCGGCCCCGAACGTACGTGAGGTCTCCGCTTCCAGCCAGCGGAGTTTGTCGCGGACCTCGTCGCGGATGGACTCCGTTGTGGCATCGGGGTCTTCGAAGTAGCGCGCGCATACCTCGGTGGTGATGCAGAACGCCGGCGGGACGGGCAGACCCTCCCGCCGCATGGCGTTGATGCCGTATCCCTTGCCGCCCAGAATGGTCCGTGGTCCCGTCGCCGTTCCGTCGAGCAAGACCACGGGCGGATGCTGAAAGCTGCAAGTGCGGGTCAAATCCGCCAGCTCCTTTCGGTCGGCGACGAGCCGTTCGCTCATCGCTTCACCACCTCGATACCCGAATCATCGATGTCCCAGGTACCCGGGGTCACACCCTGGTCGCGCAACTGGTGCTTCAGCACCTTGCCCGTGGCGTTGCGGGGCAGTGCGGTGCGGAACTCGATGTAGCGGGGCACGGCGAAATAGGGCAGCTTGTCCAGGGACCAACGGCACAGCTGCTCTTCGGTCAGGTCGCTGCCGTCGCGGCGCACCGCGGTCACCTTGACATCGTCCTCGCTCAGGCTCGACGGCACCGCATGCACCGCGACGTCGGCGATATCCGGATGCGTGCGAAAGCTGCGTTCCAGCTCATAACTGGAGATGTTCTCGCCGCGCCGCCGCAGGTAATCCTTCTTGCGGTCGACAAACCAGAACCACCCATCAGAGTCGAACCGTCCGATGTCGCCGGTGTGAAACCACAGATTGCGCAGCACCGCCATGGTCGCCTCCGGTCGACGCCAATAGCCCTCGAACATGACGTGGGGTTTGCGCGGGCGCACGACGATCTCGCCGGGCTGCCCGTCCGGAAGCTCGATGTCGTCGTCGTCGACGATGCGGACGTCGAAATCGTCGTTGCGCCGCCCGGAGGCGCCCAGCGGCGCGGTGCGGCCATGCGGATTGCTCGTGATGAACGACGCCTCGGTGAGCCCGAAGACCGAGTTCCCGGCGCTGCGCACGCCGAAGCGGCGCTTCCAGGTGGCGATCAGCTCGGGGGTCCACGGCGCGCCGCCCACGTGTTCGATCTGCCCGAAGCACTCGGCCATCTCCGCAGTGTCGGGCATCGCCGCGATCAGCGTGATCATGATGCCCAGAATCGAGACCTGCTGAGCGCCTGAGCGCTTGATCTCCGGCCAGAATTTCGACAGCGAGAACCGCGCGGCGATCGATACCGTCGCCTGGTTCATCGCGGTGGCCAGCACCGACGTGCCCGCGGCGTTGAGATGGAACAGCGGCAACGGAGTCCACAGCGTGAAGCGGGGATCGCGCATGGCGGCCGTGTTTCTCGCGACGTTGCAGATGTAGTTGTGGCTGATCATGCAGCCCTTGGAGGGGCCGGTCGTGCCCGAGGTGTAGATCAGCATGGCGAGGTCCCGGGGCGCCACCGTGGCCGGCTCGAGCGGCCCGGGATCGGCCGTGAGCGCCTCGAGCGACAACACCGAGACCGCGGCCGAAGCCGGCGGCGTGCCACGCACCACCACGTGCCGCAGGTCCGGCAGTTCCTCGGCGATATCCAGAATGCGCTGGGCATAATCCGATTCGGCCAGCGCCACAACGGCGGCGGCATCGCCGACCTGGTGACGCAGGTATTCACCCTTGAGCGCCGTGTTGACCGGGACCCAGATCGCGCCCAGGAAGTTGGCGGCGAACCACGACACGACCGCATCGACATTGTTGTCCAGGATGCACACCACGGTCTGGCCGGGCCCGACGCCCAGCCCGTCCAGGCCCGCCGCGCGGCGCAACGACAGCTCCCACACCCGCGCATAGGAGTACGTCTCCCCGGCGAAGTCGAGGAACACCTTGTCCGGGGATTGCTCGACGGCGCGGGACAGCACCGCGACGACCGTGTCGGCGTGCCCGGCCGCCCATACCGGCGGCTCACCCGAGCAGTTGGGCGCGCCGGCTGACGTCGCAGCCATCGTCATTGGTTTGCCGCTCCTTGTGGTGATCTGCCATCGGTAGGCGCAACGCCGGTCAGGGAAACTGCTCGTCGATCGGCACGAATTCGGGCATGCTCAAACCGCGACGCAGCCAGTTACCCCCGTCGAGCACGAGCGTGTGCCCGGTCAGGTAGGCCGCAAACGGTGAACACAGGTACGTTGCGGCCCAGCCCAACTCGTGTGGCTGACCGACCCGGCCGGCCGGAATGCGCTTGCCGTCGGCGGCCGGGTTCTGTCGTGCGAGCAGCACGGGCGGCAGATCGCCGTGCGGGAAAAGGCCAGGGGCAAGGCAATTGACGCGAATGCCCTTGGACGCCCACTCGACGGCCAGCGACTGGGTGAGGTTCGTGACGCCGGCTTTGGCGGCCGCCGAATGCGCGGTGCCGGGACCGCCGGTCCACGAGTAGGTGGCCCCGATGTTGAGGATGGCGCCGGGGGCGGACCGCGCGATGGCACGCCGCGCGAACTCGCCGCTGCACAGAAATGTTCCGTTGAGCACGATGTCGACAACGCTGCGCCAGGCATTGGCGGACAACTTGACCGCCTGCGACGGAAAGTTGCCGGCGGCGTTGTTGATCAGGACATCGGCGGGTCCCAGCTCCCGTTCGATCCGGTCGAATGTCGCGGTGACCGCGCCTTCGTCGCGAACATCGAGCTCGACTCCAATGGCCCTGGCGCCCAAGGCCTCCAATGCGCGCACGCCATTGTCGCGATGTTCGGGCTTGCGGCTGGCGATGGCCACCGCGGCGCCCAGGCGGGCGAACTCGGTCGCCATCGCCTTGCCCAGTCCGGTGCCGCCGCCGGTGACGACGACGACTTGGCCGGCGTAGGTGCCCGGCGGCAGCATGGCCGTACCGAGGGGGGGAGGTGCTGGGAGCGGCATGTCAGCGGCCGTCGCCTTCCGGCCGGTTGTGAGCGGCCGCATCTCGGTGCTGTTGCAGCGCACCCTGCTTGATGCTCAGGTACTCGGGTGAGCCGAACAGGGCGGTCTGGGCAAGCAGCTCCTGGTCGAGTCCGTTGCGGATGTCGCCCATGCCGGCCTGATTGACCAGCATCTTGCCCATGGACATCGCCAGTTTCGGCTGTGCCGCCAGCTGACGGCACAATTCCATCGCGCGGTTCTGCAGCGCTCCGACCGGGACGACCTCTTCGGCAAGACCCCATGCGTAGGCGGTGCGGGCATCGATGCGCGCCCCGCTCAGCACCAGGTACTTGGCCCGCGCGGGACCCACGAGGGCCGGCAGCAGTTGGGTTCCGCCGGTGTCGGGCACCAGTCCGAGCCCGACCTCGGGAAGGCCGAAGACGGCGTCCTCGGCGATGATTCGCATGTCGGCCGACAGCGCGAGCTCGAATCCGCCGCCCAGTGCGGCGCCCTGCACGGCCGCAACGACCGGCTTTGTCGATTCGAGCACCTCCAACCGGATCCGCTGGTGTTCCCTGACGAAGGTGAAGTCGTCCTCACCGTTGGCGCGCCTACCGAGTTCGGCTTTGTCACGCCCGGAGCAGAACGACGGGCCCTCGCCGCGAATCAGCACACATCGCACCAGGTCGTTGCCGAGGTAGTCGCGCAACGCCGTGCGCATGTCGTCGAAAAGGGTGTCGGTGATGGCATTGTGGCGGTGCGGTCGGTTGAGCGACACGACTCCGATGCCGTCGACGATTTCAGCCTTGAGTTCGGCCGTGGTCATGCTTCCTCACTTGTCTGGGCACCGGGCAGGCCGCCCAGCAGTTCGGCTGCCCGGTCGAAAGATTCGGTGACGCAGAGGGTGTGCGTTCGTTTGACGAAGCGGTGGGCGCTGTCTTCGACGGTGAAGCCCATCGCCCCGTGGATCTGAACGTTGGCCCTGGAATTCGCGAACGCCGCGCGCCGACAACAGGTTGCGGCCGCCAACGCGTGGTAGTCGGAGCCGGACGCGGTCGTGGCCTCGGTCAGGGCGGCGAAGAAGGTGACGTTGTCGGCGGCCAGCGCGTTGGTGGCCATGTCCGCGCATTTGTGCTTGACGGCCTGGAACGCGCCGATCGGCTTGCCGAACTGGACCCGATCCTTGGCGTATGCGGTCGCCAGATCCCGGGTGGCTCCGCAGATGCCGGCCAGCTGCGCGCACGTCAGGATCGCCAGCACCCGCCGGATCCGGGTTATCGTGCGCCGGTCCTCGGCAACCACCGACGCGGGTCCGAGGTCGTCGACGCCGACATGGCCCACCGACGTTGCATCCTCGAGGCCGGGACCGCACTCGACGCGCCGTGGCGTCGGGTACAGGGCGGCGCGAGCGCCGTCCACGAGCAGGGTCAGCGCGGAGCCCTCCGGGTCGAGCAGCAACAGCCGGTCGTTGTCGCCGGCTAGCGGAATGGCCCGGGCCACCCGGGCCTGGCCCGCGACCAAGTCACCCGACAGCACCTTGTTTCCCGTCCAGGCCGCCAGCCTGGCGGCGGCCAGTGTCGTCAGAATCGGTCCGCACACGAGGCCGCGGCCGATCTCGCGGAACACGAAGACCTCATCGAGCAGGGTGGCCCCGGCACCTCCCGCGTCCTCCTCGGTGGCCAGGCCCAGCCAACCCAGCTCGGTGATTTCCTTCCAGCGGACGTCGTCGAGCCCGGCCGGGGAACCGGTCAGCGGCAGCCGCGATCCGATGTAATGGCGGGTCGCTTCGATGAGAGCCTCTTGGGGTGCATCGGGAAGGAAGTCCATGCCGCGGCCTAACGATTCCGCGGCAGGCCGAGGACCCGCTCACCGACGATGTCGCGCTGCACTTCAGAGGTGCCGCCACCGATGGTGGCCGCATAGGAATACAGGTACTCATCGATGTCAGGGCCATACCTGCCGGCGCGATCGAGACCTTGGACACCGATCACCTCCATGCGGGCGCGGTGGAGCCGCTGGGCCAGGTCGGCGTAGAAGATCTTGATCATCGATCCCTCCGGGCCCGGAACGTCGGTTCGAACCGCCGCGGACACCGTCGCATACGTCATCGCCCGCATCGCCAGAACGTCGGCCCGCAGCTCCCCGAGCCCGGCGCGGACGCCCGGATCGTCGAGCTGCCCCAACGTCGTGGCGTCCCCGACGAGTCGCTCAAGCGCCACCGAGAGTTCGGTCTGGGACTTCATGAAGCCCGTGCCGCGCTCGAAGCCGAGGGTGGACATCGCCACCGCCCAGCCGTCCCCGATGTCGCCGACGACATTCTCGAGGGGGATGCGCACGTCGTCGTAGAACACTTCGCAGAACTCCGCCAGGCCGTCCATCGAAACGATGGGCCGGACGGTGATCCCGGGGCTGTGCATATCGCAGATCACCCACGTCAGGCCGGCGTGCCGGGACGAGTCGGGATCACTGCGAACCAGTAATTCCTGGAAGTCGGCCATATGGGCGTAGCTGGTCCAGATCTTCTGGCCGTTGACCACCAGTTCGTCGCCTGCAACGGAGCCCTTGGTGGAGATGCCGGCAAGGTCGGAGCCGGCGCCGGGTTCGGAAAACCCCTGACACCAGACTTCCTCTCCGGCAAGGATTTTGGGCAGATGCCGCCTCTTCTGTGCCTCGGTGCCGCGGGCGATGAGGGTCGGCCCGCCGTGGTTGACGCCGACGAAACCACAGCCGATGTCGGGCCCACCCGCCTTGGCGTACTCCTCGAACCAGATCAGCTGCCGGACCAACGGCAACCCCTGGCCGCCGTACTCGCGCGGCCAGGCGATGCCGCCGTAGCCGCCCTCGAACTGCCGGCGCTGCCAGGCCATGTCCCATGCCCGCGCGGCGGCGAAATCGTGCGGACGCTCGGCGGTGGGAACATTGTCACGCAGCCAAGAGCGCACCTCCTGGCGGAAGGTGCGGTCCTCGTCGGTGAAGGACAGATCCACGGGCTCTCCTGGCTGTTGTGACGCCTCGGCATGGAGTTTATCTAGATAAACTGTATCGAAGCAAGACGGCACCGGCTTGCCGTGCCGCCGTCGCGGCGGCGATCGATGGCCGCGGTTCCTCTAAAGGATCTATCGGCTAGGCCTATGCTCATCACGACCTGACGTTTCACCCGGCGGGAGCCCAGCAACGGTGACCAATCGCAACTTCTCGCCCATCGGATCGCACCGGCCCCTGCGGCCGTTGAAGATGTCGGACCAAGTGGCCGCGCAGATCCGTTCGATGATCGCGCGGGGCGAACTCGCCGACGGCGACTGGCTGCCGACCGAAGCCGAGCTCATCCGTCAGTTCGGGGTCTCGCGACCGACCTTGCGCGAGGCCTTCCGCTTGCTGGAGGGCGACTCGCTGGTCGCCATCAGGCGGGGACCTCCCGGCGGTGCGCAGGTGACCGTACCCGGCCCCGACGCCGTGGCCGGTCTTTTCGGCATGGTGCTCATGCTTTCCGGGACGTCCATCGGCGACGTGTGGGACGCGCGGCTCACGATCGAACCGGCTGCGATACGTCGGCTGGCCGAGACGGCCACCGATACACAGCTTGGGGCTCTTGATCGGGAGCTCGACCAGTTGCGGGCCGCCGCGGTCCTCGATCCCCGGTCGTTTCATCGGGCCGGCGCGCGGTTTCACGTCCGACTCGTCGAGTTGTCCGGCAATCGGACGCTGACCGCGCTGATCGGCCTGCTCGCGGAGATCATCGAGCGTGAGCTGGCCAACGCCGTCGCCGAGATGGGACCGGACAGTGCAGAGGTCGCCCGTGCCAACCGTCGGGCGCTGCGCGGCTACGAGAACGTCGCCGCGCTGATCCGGGCCGGGGACGCGCCGGGGGCCGAGCGCGCGTGGCGGGCGCACATGAACACCGCACGGCGATACCTGGGCAGCACGCAGGGCGAGAGCAGAATCCTCGACGTGCTGTACTGAGGCGCTGCCCGCGCCGTGGGGTCAGCCGTAGATCCGGTGCAATTCCGAAAGGGTGTCCCGGGGGCGTCGGTGCAGGATGGTTCGCATGCCCAGCGCGCGGGCCGGGACCAGGTTGACCTCGACGTCGTCGACGAACACGCACTCGGCCGGTGCTCGCCCAAGTTTGTCGGCGGCAAGCAGGTAGATCGCGCTGTCGGGCTTGCGGATTCCCACTTCGGCGGACACGACGACTTCGCAGAACTGGGGCAGGCGCTCCCAGGGATACCCATCGCGGGGCCCCCACGAGTTGCTGACCAACGCCGTCTGCACACCTCGGTCCGTGAGCGCCTGCACGGCCCGCACCATCTCCGAATCGATGCATCGGGTTGTCTGCTGCACCTCCGCGAACCACGCCGCCCCGTTCACCTCGCCCGCGGCATGCCGGGAGAGGATCGGGGTGATCCGCTCCAGGAACTCCGGGATGGATATCTGTCCCAGTTCGATCAACGCGAACGGGCTGTCTGCGGCGTGGTCGGCCGCGAAGGCCTCGGCGACGAAGCCGCGCGGGTCCACGCCATGGGCCCGGCAACTCCGCTCGAAGCTACCCAAAACGGATTCGGTGAGCACGCCGCCGAAGTCGATGAGAAGCGCCGGGGCGCCACCTACGCGGGTCATAGATGCAGATTATCTATACCAAAAAGCGGTTTGGCCAATCCCCCCGTCAAGCCCGTAGCCGGTCGAGAGCGGGCCCGAAGAATCTAGAGAATCTCTACTCGAGTCCATTGACACCGTGATGCGGCGCGCCCTACATTTCGGGGTGACGGAAAACCACGACACCAGGCGGTTTCATGCATGTGATGGTGACCGGCGCGTCCGGGGACTTCGGTTCGTGCATCATCCCGGAGATTCTCGCCCGAGGTCACGAAGTCGTCGGTCTTTCGCGGCGCCCGCACTCGTTGGCCTCCCCGCAGTACCGGCACGTCAGCGCCGACATTCGAGACGCCGATGGGGTGGCCAGGGCCATGTCCGGCGTCGACGCGGTCGTGCACCTCGCGTGGACGACACATCCCATGCACGACGTCGAAGCCACCCGCGCAATCGACGTCGGCGGGACGCAGGCGGTGGTTGGCGCGATGGAACGCACGGGGGTCTCGCGCCTGGTCACCGCCTCCTCGGTGATGGCCTACGGGGCCCACGCGGACAACCCGCCGGCGCTGAAGGAGGGAGACCCGTTGCGGCCCTCAGCCAAGCACATCTACTCGCAGCACAAGGCGGAGGCCGAAGCGCTGATCACCGCCTCCTCGCTCAACGCCGTCATGGTCCGTGCGACCAACATCATGGGACGGGGCACCACCGGAGTCACCCAGGAAGGCTTCGCCACTCCGATCATCCTGGGCATGAAGGGCGGCCGAAACCTCTTTCAGTTCGTCCACCCCGACGACCTCGCCCGGTTCTTCGCCGATGCGCTGGATCGTCCGGAGTGGTCCGGACCGGTCAACCTCGCCGCGCCGGACACGATAGAGATGCGTGAAATCGCCCACATCCTCGGCAAGCGCTACGTCGAGGTCCCGGCCGACGGCGCCGAGAAATTACTGCGATTCCTGTGGGACCGCGGCTGGTTCTCGCTGGATCCGGGTGCGGTGGAGGCGTTCCTCAACTTCCCGCTGGTGGACACCGCACGGCTGACGGAAGAGTTCGGATTTCACTGCGCGTGGTCGTCCCGGCAGTGCGTGGCGGACTTCGCGCGCACCAACAGGTCTCACGTCTTCCTCGGTACCCGGCGAATGCTGATCCCATGGCGGTGGCCCTGGGGGTCGGTCCCCGAGCCGCCCAGCGGCAGCGAGCGTCGCCCCGCGGCGCCGCAGGGAGTCGCCGGCGAATTCGACACCACCGTGCATCCGAACTGGCAGGTGTTCACCGCCGCGAATACCTCGGAGGCCTTTCCGGGCCCGATGACGCCACTGTCGCTCGAGTTGGCGATCGACGCGTTGCGGGCCGCGGGCGCCCAGGCCGCCGACGTGCTGCGGATCGGCGGCGAACTCGGACGAGCCCTGAGCCAGGAGCCGGTCGGCGCCTTCGGCCACGGCGTGTACGCCAACCTCTCCATCGTCTACGCGATGGGGACGGTGATGCCGGGCGGCGGCGCATCTTCGTGGCAGGACATGCTCTTCGGCGCCGGCGGCGGCGCCGACGTGCCCTCGTTCGACAAGCCGGGCGCCTGGGAGATGGCCAGGCGACTGCCGCTGGCGGCGATCCAGCTCACCGGCTTCGGCAGGGAAATACGCGACATCGATGCCCACGCCCGGCAATCGGCGCGCGACGGCTCCTACTACGCGGGGCTGTCCGACGCCGCGCTGCACGCCTGGTTGCTGCGAACCCGCGACGAGGTGGCCAACGCCTGGTCCGGGGCCGCGCAGGCCTCCTCCTTCCTCGTCCCGCTGATGGGCCTGATCCAGGCGCAGGGCGGCAAGGGATTTGCGACCCGGATCCGCGGTGGCACAGAAGATCTCGCGAGCGCGGGGGTGACCCGCGGTGTCTACGCGCTGGCGGAGCTGGCCAGAGCGGACCCCGCGATCGAGCGGACGCTGCGCGACAATTCGGCAACCGTGGCCTTGGGGATCCTGCGCCGCGAGCGCCCCCGGTTCGTCGCCAAGCTCGACGAGGTGGTCGCCGAATACGGACACCGCGGCCCGCGGGAGACCGAGCTCGCCAACGCGGTGTTCGCCGACGCGCCGGACCGGCTGATCGACGTCGTGGCAAAGTTGTTGGCCGCCCGGCAGCGCGTCGCCGAGCAAGCGCCGCAATTCGGGTTGCGGCTGCGAATGCTGGCCTCGTTGGGCGCGCGATTCCAGCGGTTGCGGGAAACCGGCCGGGACGCCACCATTCGCCAGACCCACCAGTACCGGCTGATCGCACGTGAGCTCGGTAACCGGCTGGCGGCGCGCGGGACGATCGAGTGCCCCGGAGACGTGTTCTATCTGGTGCGGGCCGAGTTGAGGAACCCTCCGGCGGACGCCAAAGCGCTGATCGCTCGCCGGCGCGCCGAACGCGAACGGTTGGAAACGCAACGGCCGCCGCTGAACTTCGTCGGGGAGTGGACGCCCGATGCGGACGGCGGCGGCGAGCTGATGGCCGGCGAAACGCTGCAGGGCACCGCCGTGTCGGCCGGCCTGGCCAAGGGGCCGGTGCGCGTTCTCACCGTCGATTCCATGGATGAGCTCGAGCCGGGCGAAGTGCTGGTGACCGCGTTCACCGACACCGGATGGACGCCGTTCTTCGCCTACGCGGCCGCCGTCGTCGTCGATACCGGTGGCGAGATGTCGCACGCCGCCGTGGTGGCCCGAGAGTTCGGGATCCCTTGCGTCGTAGGCACCCTCACCGGTAGCAAGGTGCTCAAGACGGGTCACGTCGTCGAGGTGGACGGCGCCTCCGGCGTGGTGACCAGGGTCGAATGAGTACGCCGACCGCCGCGCCGGCCAGGTCCGGTTACCAAGGCCTCTTCGTCAACGGTGCGTGGCGGGCAACGGAAACCCTTGCGCCGGTGCTGAATCCGGCCACCGAGGAATCCGTCGTCACCGCGCCATGGGGCGCGGCCGCCGACGCCGACGCCGCGGTCTCGGCCGCGCGGCGGGCATTCGACGCGGGGCCGTGGCCGAAGATGACGCCCGCGCAGCGGGCGGCGGCACTGAGCCGGCTGCGGGACGTCCTCGCCGACTGGGCCGACGACGTCGTGGGACTGGTGGTCGCCGAGGCCGGCATCCCGGTATCGGTCGCCCGGCCCAGCCAAGTCGACGCTCCGATGCGGCTGTTCGACTTCTTCATCGACCGATGCTCCGCATTCGAGGCGCTGCGACCGCTACCGGTGACGAACTTCCAGAATCGCCACGGCGCCACCGTGTTAGGGGCCGGCGTCGTGCAGCGTTCCCCGCGTGGCGTGGTCACCGCGATCACGCCGTTCAACGCCCCGTTCTTCGTCAATCTCCTCAAGGTCGGGCCCGCGCTGGCCGCCGGATGCACCGTGGTGCTCAAGCCCTCGGACTTCACCCCCTTGGAGGCGCTGCTGTTGGGTGCCGCGGCACAGGAAGCCGAACTGCCGCCGGGTGTGCTCAACGTCGTCACGGGTGGAGTCGACGTGGGGGAGTACCTGACCACCGATCCGCGGGTCGACATGGTCACCTTCACCGGATCCGATGCGGTCGGCGCGAAGGTGATGGCACAGGCTTCCGCGACGCTCAAGCACGTCACGCTCGAACTCGGAGGAAAGTCGGCGATGATCGTGCGTGCCGACGCCGACCTGGATCTCGCCGCGGCCAGGGGCGCGCAGGAATTGACCCTGTTCACCGGCCAGGGTTGTGCGTTGTGGACGCGGCACCTGGTGCACCGCTCGATTTATGACCAGTACGTGGAGCGCGTCGCCGCGCTGCTGCAACGGCTTCCGGTCGGCGACCCCACCGATGCGCATACCGTGGTGGGCCCGTTGATCCGGGACAGTGCCTGCATCCGGGTCGAGAAGTACGTCACGGGCGCGCTGGAGCAGGGCGTGCGGCTGGTGTGCGGCGGGCGCCGCCCCCCGCACCTGAGCCGCGGTTACTACTACGAACCGACGCTGCTGGCCGACGTGCGCAGCGACATGGCGGTGGCCCAGCAGGAGGTGTTCGGGCCCGTCGGGGTGGTGATCCCGTTCGACGACGACGACGAGGCGGTGCGGATCGCCAACGACTCCGCTTACGGTCTGTCGGGGTCGATCTGGACCGCCGATCCCAGTGTTGCCTTTGCGATGGCGCAGCGCATCCAGACCGGCAACGTCAGCATCAACGGCGGCGCCGGCGGGATGAGCCCGTGGGCGCCGTTCGGCGGTTACAAACGGTCGGGCGTGGGCCGCGAACTCGGCGCCGACGTGCTCGACGACTTCACCGAGACGAAAGCCATTCAGTTCCACGCCGGTTGAGGCGTTGATGACGACACCATGAACCTTCGGGAGCGGCGATCATGACGACCAGCACCGGTTCGGATCTGCGTGCATACATCCGCGGCGCCGACGACAGCGCGTATGTGGCGTCCGCGGCGGCCGAGACGCCGCGCTCGCGGATCGTCGACCTGTACGGCCCGCTGGGCGAGGCGCGCCGACGCGCACCCGTGCACTCATGCAAACAGGCCGAGTTGCTCGGCCAGGAGGACTACCGCAAGGAGGAGGCCTTCAACGTGGCGTTCTCCTGCGCCCTGAGCTATGAACACTGCCAGCGGGCGCTCACCGACGAACGCCTCTCGTCGAAGTTCTGGCTGGACACGATCGGCCGCGTGTGGGGCCGCAACATCATCGGCATGGACGGGGACGAACACCGGCGGCACCGCGCGCTCATCTCGCAGGCGTTCACACGCCGCTCGCTGGACCGCTGGCAGCACACCGCGATTCAACCGGCGGTGCACGGGCTCATCGATCGCTTCGAACGCAACGGGTCCGCAGAGCTCTACCGCGAATTCACCCTGTTGTTCCCGGTGTACATCATCACCGAGATGATGGGCCTGCCCCATGCGGACATCGAGCGTTTCAACACCTGGGCCGGCGAGACGGTCGGGGCCTTCTACGACATGGACCGCGCGCTGGTTGCGTCGCGCAACCTTCAGACCTACCTGTCCCCGTTGATCGAGGAGCGCCGCGACGGAGACGGCGAGGACCTGATCACCTTGTTGGCCAACGCCGAACTCGACGGCAGCCGGCTGGACACCATCGAAATCGTCTCCTTCCTCCGGCTTCTGCTGCCGGCGGGCGGTGAGACCACGGCGCGCTCGACCGCCAACATGCTGCTGGGCCTGTTGCAGAACCCCGAGCAGCTGGCTGCCCTGATCGCCGATCGCAGCCTGCTGCCCCAGGCCATCGAGGAGGGGCTGCGTTGGGAGCCCCCCTTGATGTCGATCAGCCGGATCGCGATCGAGGACGTGGAACTCGGTGGTGTCGAGATACCGGCGGGCAGCGTGCTGGAGGTGTCGATCGGCGCGGCCAACCGTGACCACACCCGCTGGGAGGATCCCGATCGCTTGGACATTTTCCGGGAGAAGAAGCCGCACATCGCGTTTGCCTGGGGGCCACACGCCTGCCTGGGCGCCCACCTGGCCCGCTTGGAGATGACGGCGGCGTTGACGGCGTTGTTCGACCGGCTGCCCGGGCTGCGGCTCGATCCCGAGACCGGGCACGAAGCCCGCGTGCAGGGCATCGGTCTGCGTGCCCCCAACAAGGTGCCGGTCGTCTTCGACGCCGGCTGAGCACCTGCACGTCGCAGCTTAGGGAGGACTCAGCTTGCCGCTCAACGACACTCCACCGGTCCGGACCAGCGGCCACTACGGCTACGCACCCGTCGGCGCGATCATCGACACCGACCCGGGGCCGCTGTGGGGCGACGTCAACGGCGTCCCGATGGGGATGCAGTACTTCTACGGCTCCGTGCGCTCGGCCGCGGGCGACTACTGGTGGCCGATCCGCGGCTTCTATCCCAAGAAGGCCCGCTACCTTCACCTTTCGGAGTCTAAGGCCGGCCAGGACTTCAGCTACGCGAAGGACCACGACAACTCCTATTCCGGTCCGGTGGAACACGGGCAACGCGACGGCAAGTGGGGGGTGTGGACGCCGGACGGCACGCCGTTGATGCTGACCTGGGACGACAAGATGGAATGGCATGACGGCGAGGACGTTTCGCTCACCGGCAACCTGGTCGGCAAGGGCCTGCAGTTCTTCTCGCCCGATCGGGAGGTCCCGTCCTCGTACTCTTCCCGCCTGTTCCGGGTCCGCGGCCGCATCAAGGGCACCGACGTCAGCGGTCTGGTCTTTCACGACAGCATCCACATCGGCGAGGGCATCGACTACATCGCCAGCCCCTACATCGCGCGGTGCGAGGCCGCGTGGGTGGGCTTTGCGACCGAATTCGAAGATGGCACCGTGCATTCCGGGCATCTTGTGCATGGCACCGACGACTTCAACATCATGCTCGTGCACCGCACCGACGGGCCCCCGCTGATCGCCCGCGACATCCACGTCGAGGTGGAACTCGACGGCGAGCCGCTGGACGAGCGGACCTTTCCCACCAGGGTCGCCTACACCGGTGGCGGCCAGACCTGGATCTGGGAGGCCAACGAGGGCGGCCGCTGCCCGATCCGCCAGGACCTGGAGGAGGGCCACCGGTGGCGCCAGGGCTGGGTGCATCAGGCCGGGGAGACCCGCAAACCCGCGGTCACCGAGGCGTTGATGGAAACCTACAACGGCAGGCTGGTCGAGACCGGTGCGTTGCAGAAGACGGCGGTGGGGTGACCGTTCGCATCGCAGTCGTGGGTGCCGGGCCGGCCGGATTCGCCGTCACATCGGCGCTTCTCGCCGACAGCGCGCTGGACGTGACGGTGGACCTCGTCGACCGGGCCGTGCTGCCCGACGGGCTGCTGCGGCACGGCCCGGCCGCAGGGGAGCAGCGCCTGCGAAAGGTCGCGCACGAGGTCGACGCCGTGCTCCGCGACGGCCGCGTGCGCTACTTCGGCAATGTCGTGATCGGCTCGGCGCTATCGCTCGACGAGCTGCGCCGCACCGCCGACGCGGTGGTGCTGGCCACCGGCGCGCCGCACGACCTGCCGCTGGCGATCGCCGGCTGCGAGGCCGTGGGTATCGGCACGCTAAGCCACGTCGAAGCGTGGCTCTGCGGCAATCCCGACGTGGAGGTGGACGAACTCGACCTCGACATGGACTCCGCGGTGCTCATCGGCGTTTCACCGGAGGCATTGAGCGTCGCGCAGGCGCTCTGCGGGCGGCCCCCCGGCGGCGTCTCCGAGGCGGTGTTCTCCCGCCTTGCCACCAGCAGGCTGCGCCATGTCCAGCTGGTCGACCCGGGATGGCAGTCGGGAATGTTCCTGCCCCCGGGAGCTCCCCCGAATCTGGTGGTCCGGACCGGACTCACCCCGGTCGGTGTCGTCGGACGCAATCGGGCACGCGCGCTGCGGTGCCTGCACCGGCCGGACCGTTACGGCAGCGTGGTGAGCGAAGACCTCAGGGCCCAACTGGTGCTTCGCCCGCGCGCGGATGTGTTCTGCTGGAACGGCATCGACGAGGACCGCGGACACATCGCGCACCGCGGGGGACGGGTGTCGGTCGGCGCGACGCCGACCGCGGGGCTGTACGTCGCCGGTTGGGCGGGGCGGGCCCCCTCCGACGCGGGTTCGCATGCCGCCGACGCAGGAGCGGTCGCCGCGGCGCTGCGCGCCGACCTGGCCGAACTTTCGCGCACACCGAAGACTCTGGCGGACACCCTCGCCGAGCGCGACATCCCCGCGGCCGGCCTGGATGGCTGGTCGGCGGTGGCGGCGACCGATGCACTGCTCGAGCGGTTCGCGGGGGAGGGCTCGGCGCCGCTGGCCGACTATGCGGCGTTGCTGGAGCAGCGCGACGACGATTGAGCCCCACCCAGACATAGTAAACCTAGTATTATAGGTGCCCGCGGTAGTCGGTCGTCGCCGCGGCACGCCACTCGAGCGGGGAGGGTCATGCAGATCCGCGAGCACGTCGACTCCGAAAAACCTGCGCTCGTCTTGCACCCCTCCGGCAAGCGTGTGAGCTTCGCCGAGATGGAAGCCGCCGCCAACCGGTTGGCGCACCATTTTCGCGACGCCGGTCTGCGTGAGGGTGACGCGGTGGCGGTCGTCATGGAGAACAACGAGCACATTCACGCCGTGATGTGGGCCGCTCGCCGTGCCGGCTTGTACTACGCGCTGATCAACACCCACCTGACGGCCGCCGAAGCCGCCTACATCGTCGCCGACAGCGGCGCCAGGGCGGTGATCGGGTCGCGCGCAACCCGATCGGTGTGCGCGGACCTCGGCGGACACCTGGGCGACGCGCTGCCGGCCCTGCGACTGATCGCCGACGAGGACATGGACGGATGGCAGCGCTACCCCGAGTGTGTGGCCGACCGCCCCGGCACGGCGGTGGTCGACGAACGCGAGGGCGACCTGCTCCAGTACTCGGCGGGCACCACGGGACGGCCCAAGGGGATCGTTCGTCGGCTCACCCACGTGACGCCCGCGGAGGCGCCGCTGCTGCTCACGCCGTTGTTCGACAGGGTGGGCATCACCGGCGACTCCGTGTACCTGACCCCGGCCCCGCTCTACCACACCGCGCCCGCCTACTGGTCGATGACGGCCCAGTCGCTGGGCGCCACCGCGGTGGTGCTGGAAAAATTCGACCCCCGCGGCGCGCTCGAGGCCATCGAGCGTCATCGGGTCACCCACGCCCAGTTCGTCCCGGCGATGTTCGTGCGCATGCTCAAACTGCCCGAGGCCGTGCGCAATTCCCATGACCTGTCGAGCTTGCGACGGGTGGTGCACGCCGCCGCGCCCTGCCCGGTCGCGATCAAGAAGGCGATGATCGACTGGTGGGGGCCGATCATCGACGAGTTCTACGCGTCATCCGAGGGCGCCGGCTCGACGTTCATCACCGCACAGGAGTGGCTCGCTCACCCGGGATCGGTCGGCAAAGCGGTCACCGGCGTGCTGCACATCCTGGACGACAACCTGCAGGAGTTGCCGCCCGGGCGGGCGGGCGACATCTACTGCGACGGTGGGCTTGCGTTCACCTATCTCGGCGACGACGCCAAGACCGCGGCTTCCCGCGACCCCCGCGGTTGGGCCACGGTCGGCGATATGGGATATCTCGACCAAGACGGCTACCTCTACCTCACCGACCGTCGCCACCACATGATCATCTCCGGCGGGGTCAACATCTATCCGCAGGAGGCCGAGGACCTGTTGATCAGCCACCCCAAGGTGCTCGATGCGGCGGTGTTCGGCGTTCCCGATCCCGAGATGGGGCAGGCGGTGAAAGCCGTTGTCCAGAGCTGCGATCCGTCCGATGCGACGGAGGCGTTCGCCGCCGAGCTGCTGGCGTGGACGCGTGCCCGGCTCGCGCACTACAAGTGCCCGCGGTCGATCTCCTTCGAGCCGTCGCTACCGCGCACCGAAACCGGCAAGCTCTACAAACGCACGCTGGTCGACAAGTATTCATAGGCGTCATCCCCGCGCGGACTGCACCAGCCGGGCGACACCGGGGCGATCCACCTTGCCGGTGTCCAGTCGCGGTATCGCCGACGCAAACACCACCTGGCGGGGTAGCTCGTAGGCGGCCAGCCGCGACCGCAGCTGTTGACGGATGGCTTCGGCGTCGCCGGTGGCACCCGGGCTGAGAACCACGGCCGCGACCGGTATCTCGCCGAGGCGTTCGTCGGGCAGCCCGGCCACCGCGGAATCCACGACGTCGGCCAGGTCGTTGAGCGCCGCCTCGACCTGCGCGGGGTAGACGTTGAAGCCGCCGCACACCACCATGTCACGCACCCGGCCCACCACGTAGACGAAGCCGTCGTCGTCCAGCTTGCCCAGATCACCGGTGCGCAGCCAGGCGCCGGGATCGGCGGGCCGGCCGCTGGAATCCAGGTAGCCCGACATCGATGAGGCCGCCCGCGCCGCGATCTCCCCGACCCCGCCGACGGGCAGCCGCTCGCCGGCCGGGTCGAGAATCGCCACCTCGACCCCCGGGGCCACTCGCCCCACCGTGCCGTCCGGGCGGCGGCCGGCCTTCACGTCGGCCGGGCGTTCGAAGGCGATCGCACCCGCGAACTCGGTCTGGCCGTAATTACGCAGGATCGGGACGCCGAACTTGTCCTCGAACGCGACGCGGGTGGCCTCGGGCAGGGCCGCCGTGCCCACGATCGCGTGGTCGATCCCGGGAAGCTTTGCGTCCCCGTCGAGTTGAGTGAGCTCCCACACCATCGCCGGGGTCAACGGCAGCATGCCGAGGGCATGCCGGTGGGCCAGGTCGACCACCACCTGCGGGGAGAACTTGGTGACCAGGAGCACCGGCTTGCCGAGCCACCACGCCGTCAAGGTGCCCAGCAGCCCACCCATGTGGGCGACCGGAACCATCACCAGGCGGGGGCCCCGGGCCGGCGTCTTCGGTGGCCGCCCGGTGTCGTCGAGGCCGGTCCCCGACGCGATGCCGGCCAGGCTGCCGCGCAGGGCCGCGAACGTCAGCGACGCGCCCTTCGGCGTACCGGTCGTGCCCGAGGTGAACATGACGACCGCCTCGCCGGCCGGCGCGGGCCGGCGCGAACCGGTGTGTTCGATGTGCGCCCCCAGACCGCCGGCGTCGGGCGTCAGGACGCTGGCCGCCGACGTCTCGGCCGTGCGCCGGACGACCTCGGAATCGGGAACCATCGTGCCGGCCGCGACCACCGAGCAGCCAGCGCGCCATGCGGCGTGCACGGCGACCACCGAGGCGGCGTCGTTGCCGAGCCGGGCGATCACCCGCGTGCCGGGAACCAGTTGGGCGCTCAGCGTTTGGGTCGCCTCCGCCAGTTGCGCGAAGGTGTATTCGATTCCGTCGGCGATCACGGCGGTGCTGTCCGGCGCGGCGGCCGCCGAGCGGGCAAGGATGTCTGCGACACCGGTCTGCGGTGACAACGGGGCCGACGTCATGGGCATCTCCTTCGACGAACCGCGCGCTGTCCGGACCGCTCCTGACGCTACGATCCGGATCCACCGCCGCGCGACACCGTGGTCGCATCCCGCGCGAAAGCCGTGTTTTCGACAAGGCCGGCCCGTCGGCGTCGTCGCGGCACACTCCTGCGGTGAGAACGCGATTTGCTGCCGGCGGACCGCGCACGTCTTGCTTCGGGGACCCGGGGGAGCGTTGTCTGGTCTTATTAAACTAGGTATACCCTCTCGGCAGATTATCGAGTTATCGAGCGAGAAAGGCGCGAAGCCGGCGTGGTCCCCATCGACGACGAACTCGCTGCACGAACCGGTGCCGCGGGCTTTCACCCACCGAAGACAAGCCGTTTACCCGCTAGGCGCTAGGAGTAGCCCATGACGCAAACCACTCCCTCTGACCGCACCGCCGAGACGTTCGCCGCGGCCACCGCCTTCGAGATCGACGACGCCGACATCGACAAGGACCGTGCCGCGCTCGGCGTGTGGTCGGCGACCCGCCATCAGGAGTTGCTGTCGACCGCCACCCCGGAGGCGATTCGCAATTTCGCGCACGGCTACGGCGACGACAACCCGCTCTACACCGACCCCGGCTACGGCACGACCACACGCTGGGGCAGCCAGATCGCGCCACAGATCATGGCGGCGGTGCTCAACGCGCCCCTGCGCGGGGACAAGGTGGGCAAGGAACTGCGCGGGGGCAGCTACCGTGGGATCCACGCGTTCGTCTCCGGTGGCACCTGGGAGTGGTACCGGCCGGTCTACCCCGGTGACACCCTCTACAGCTTCTCCGGACTGGAGTCGGTGGAGGAGAAGCAGTCCGAATTCGCCGGGCGGTCGGTCATCCGGATCTTGCGGGACGTCAAGATGAATCAGCACGCCGAGGTGATCGGCGTCTACCGCACGCTGGTGATCTATACCGAACGCAAGAAAGCCAGGGAGAAGGGCAAATACAGCGACATACCCGACCCCTGCTACACCAAGGACGACATCGCCGCACTCGACGCCGTGTACGCGGCCGAGAAAGTTCGGGGCGCCCAACCGCGGTACTGGGAGGACGTGAGCGCCGGTGAGGAGATGGGCACCATGGCCAAGGGCCCGCTGACCACCACCGACATGGTGGTCTTCCACGCGGGCGGCTACGGGTTCGTGCCCTACGGGCTCAAGACGGGTCGCCTGGCCTGGAAAAATCGCCAGCGGATCCCGGCGTTCTACATCGACAACGAATACGGCGTTCCCGATGTCGCCCAACGCGTGCACTGGGATTCGGAGTGGGCCAAGGCGATCGGCAATCCGCGCGCCTACGACTACGGAGTGCTACGCGAATGCTGGATCCACCATTTCCTCACCGACTGGATGGGCGACGGCGCCTTCGTCGTGCGCCAGCACGACGAGATCCGCAAATTCAACTATCAGGGCGACATCCAGTACCTGACCGGCCGCGTCGACGGCAAGCGCGCCGAAGACGGCATGACCCTGGTCGACGTGTCGGTCGAGGTGCGCAACCAGCGCGGCGATGCCACCGCGCAGGCCGATGCCACCATCTCGCTGCCCAGCCGGGAACTCGGCGCGGCGATGTTGCCGGAGACACCCCGCGAGCTGCAGCGTGACGCGGTCCGCATGTTCGAGCGCCACGGTGAGCTCGCCGAGGAGACCGGCCGTGGCTGATGCCGTCGGCGTTCGGATGACCGCCGGTGGCGCGGTCCTGACGATCACCCTCGACCGTCCGGACAAGGCCAATGCCCTGCGCCAACAGGACTGCGCGGCCATCCGCGAGGCGGTGCAGCAGGTGGACGGTGCGGGCCAGGTGCGGGCCATCCTCATCCGCGCCAACGGGCGCCACTTCTGCGCGGGCGCGGACCTGGTCAGCGCCAACGCCGTGGACGCCAGGCCGCCGGCGGGGCAGCTGACCCGTGGGCTGCGAAACGGCGCGCACGGGATGATCGCGGCATTGTGGGATTGCCCGGTGCCCACCGTTGCGGCGGTGCAGGGCAAGGCGATCGGCCTGGGACTGCACCTGGCGGTGGTGTGTGATTTCGCCGTGGCCGCCGACGATGCGAGTTTCGCCGAACTGTTCTGCAAGCGCGGGTTTTCCGTCGACAGCGGCGGATCGTATCTGCTGCCGCGCCTGATCGGGTTGCGCCGGGCCAGGCAGATGCTGCTGCGCGGAACGGTGATCGACGCGACCACCGCCGCCGAGTGGGGCCTCGTCGACGAGGTGGTAGCCGCCGACGAGCTCGATGCCGCCACGGCCGGACTGGCAACCGAACTGGCCGCCGGCCCGACCTTTTCGCTCGGCCACACCAAGCAGTTACTCAACCACCGCGCGGCCGTCCACCTCGACGAGTCGTTGTGGCGGGAGGCGGCGTCGGTGGAGGCCACCGTCCGCAGCGCCGACTTCAAAGAGGGCCTGCGGGCTTTCACCGAGCGGCGCGAGCCGGTGTTCGGCGGGCACTGAGGGCCCGCTGATGGCACTCGACGAGCGTTTCCGCAGCCGGCTGACGCTTCCGGCGGTGTGCGCCCCGATGTTTTTGGTGTCGGGTCCCGAACTGGTGGCGGCGGCCTGCAAGGCCGGCCTGGTCGGCGCCCTGCCCCGGCAAAACGCGCGCAACACAGAGATTTTCGGCGACTGGCTGCGCCAGATCCGCGCCGAGCTCGACCAATTCGCCGAGCAGCGTCCCGGCGCGCGCATTGGACCGATCGCGGTGAACCTGGCCACCCGGTTCGACGACGAGGAGCTGCGCGCCAACCTCGAGCTGTGCTCCCGCTACGGCGTGGAGATCATCATCTCGGCGCAGGGCGATCCCGCCGAGCTGGCCCGACGGGTCCACGACTGGGGTGGGACCATCTGGCACGACGTGACCTCGCTGCGGTTCGCCGAAAAGGCGATCCAGGCGGGCGTGGACGGGATGACCTGCATCGGAGCCGGCGGGGGAGGCCACTCCGGCACCATCAGCCACCTGGTGCTGATCCCGAAGGTTCGCGCCATGTTCGACGGCATCGTCGTGATGGCGGGCGCGGTGACCACCGGCGCGGCCATCCGTGCTGCCGAAATCCTCGGCGCCGACCTGTCCTATCTGGGCACCCGGTTCATCGCCACCCGGGAATCGCGCGCTGCTGACGCCTACAAGGCGATGCTGGTTGGCGGCACATCCGCGGATCTGATGTACACTCCCGAAATCGCTGGGGTGGCAGCCAATTGGATGATCGAATCGATGCGAGCGGTCGGTCTTGACCCGACGAACCTACCCAAGGCGGCCGCCGGCAAGATCGGCTACTCGCATCTGCCCGAAGGGGTCAAGCCCTGGAAGAATCTGTGGTCGGCGGGCCAAGGCATCGATCTCATCGACGACATCCCCTCGGTCGCCGACCTGGTGGCCCGGTTGCGCCGGGAATACGTCGCCGCCTGCCAGACGCCGGACATGGCCGACGTCGCCCGGCTCGTCGACGAGGCAATGCGAGACTGACACTCGCCGCCGGGTCCGTGCCCGCCCGAGATTGCCATTTGCGTGCGGACAGGGTCACATTCGGCCGATTGGCGACGACAATGACGGTGCACCCAGCTGCCGACGACCCTCTCGAGGAGCACCGTGGACGCCCAATTGCCGATTGATGGCGTAGTCGTCGCGGACCTGTCATCCGGTGTGGCCGGCGCCTACTGCACCCGGCTGCTCGCCGACGGCGGGGCCGACGTCGTCAAGCTGGAAGATCCCGACGGCGACTGGCTGCGGTGCTGGTCGGCGTCGGGAGCCGACCTGGGCGACGACGACGGCGCGCTGTTCAAATTCCTGGCCGGGGGCAAGCGCAGCGTGGCGATCGCGCACGCCGACGCGCGGGTGGGGCGGTACGTCACCGAGTTGCTACGCGGCGCCGACATCGTCGTGTGGTCGCCCGAATCGGCTCTGGCCGCGGCCTTCCCGCCCGAACGGCTGCGCGAGGTCGCGCCCCGGGCCGTGGTCGTCGCCATCACCCCGTTCGGGCTCGACGGGCCCTGGGCGCGGCGCCCGTCAACGGAGTTCACCCTCCAGGCCTGGTGTGGGGGCATCGCGGGCCGCGGCGACCCGGCGCGCCCCCCGGTGTCGGTGGGTGGCCGGACCGGTGACTGGATGACCGGCATGATCGCTGCCGTCGCAGCGTTGTCCGCTCGTTGGCGTGCGCTGCGTACCGGCGCCGGGGAACTGGTTGACGTGTCGGCCCTGGAATCGATGATCCTCACCCACACGATGTATCCGGTCACCTACCAAAGCGTCACCGGTGCCCCCACCTATGCCGAGCGGATCAAGAACTTCCCGGGAATCGAACGGGCTAAGGACGGCCTGGTCGCCTTCATGGTGGTGACCGGACAGCAGTGGCTCGACTTCTGCGCGATGGTGGACAGGCAGGATTGGGCCGACGACGAGTCCTTGATGTACTTCAGCCATCGGATTCTGCAGCGAGAGCGAATGGCCAAGGAGATCGACGAGTGGATGTCTGAGCGCACCGTCGACGAAATCGTGGAGCTGGCAACGCTTTTCCGCATTCCCGTCGCACCGGTCGGCAATGGGCGAAGCGTCCAGACCTTCGACCATTTCCTGGCGGGCGGCTATTTCACCACGCACCCCGGCGCAACGTTCTTGCAGCCCACCCCGCCGTACCGCTTCCACCACACGTCGGCCGGCACGGCACCGGCCCGGCCGGCGCCACGGCTCGGCGAACACAACGGCGCGGTGGGCGAGTTGTCGATTCGCCCCCGCCGCGCGGGGGCACCGGCGCCGCAGGCGCAGGACCCCGCCTTGCCGTTCGCCGGGCTGCGCGTCGCCGACTTCACCGCGTTCTGGGCCGGGCCGATCGTCGGGCACGTGCTTGCCCTGCTCGGCGCCGATGTCATCCACGTCGAATCCGTCCAGCGCCCCGACGGAATGCGGTTCCGCGCGAACAAGCCGTTCGGCACCCCGCATTGGTGGGAGACCGGGCCGAGCTATCAGGGTGGCAACACCAACAAGCGGGGCCTGACCCTGGACATGTCCAGCGCCGCGGGCCGGGCCGCCGCGTTCGAACTGATCAAGACCTGCGATGTCGTGATCGAGAACTACACGCCGCGCGTCACCGAGTCGTGGCAGCTGACCTACGAGAAGATCAGCGAACTCAAACCCGACGCGATCTTCGTGCGGATGCCCGCGTTCGGGATCAGCGGTCCCTGGCGCGACCGGTCGGGGTATGCCCAAACCATGGAAGCGGTCTCCGGTTTGGCCTGGCTGACCGGCTACCCCGACGAGGAACCGCAGTTCCCGAACGGTCCCGGTGACCCGGTCGCGGGTTCGCACGCCACCATCGCGCTGCTGATGGCGCTCGAACACCGGCGGCGCACCGGTGAGGGCGCCCTCGTGGAGTCGCCGATGGTGGGCGCGGCGTTGGCCATCGCCGCCGAGCAGCTGGTGGAGTGCACCGCCTACGGCAATCTGCTCGAGCGCGAAGGGAACCGCGGCCCGGCGGCGGCGCCGCAGAACCTCTACCCGTCGGCCGATCTGGACGGCCGGGGCCGACGAGACCGCTGGGTCGCGATCGCGGTCGTCACCGAAGGCCAGTGGGCCGGCCTGGCCCGCGCTGTGGGCCACCCGGAGTGGCTCGAAGACCATCGCCTCAGCACTCGGCAGGGCCGCAGGAACGCCCAGGACATGCTCGACGCGGCGATCGCGGCGTGGACAGCAGAGCGCGGCGGCGACGACATCGTCGAGACGCTGTGGAACGCCGGCGTGCCCGTCGCCAGGGTGGTCAAAGCCGAGGAGCAGCAACAGAATCCGCAGCTGGCGCACCGGGGTTTCTTCGAGGAGGTCGAGCATCCCATTCTCGGGCCGATCGTGCACTGCGGCTACCCGGCGCGGTTCTCGGCCGGGCCGCATCGGCTCAACCGCTCGCCCTCACCGCTGCTCGGCCAGCACAACCGGGAGATCCTGCGCGAGCTGTGCGGATACTCCGAGCAACAGATCGCGGAGTTGGAGGCCGAACGCGTCATCGGCAACGAGGTAGCGACGTGAACCGCGCCCGCTCGGTGAACGAAATCAGCTCGTGCAATCGGCGGTGTCCCAGGCGTACTTGGCCAGCGTGAACTGCAATCCCGCCGATTCGTTGTCCGGCCCGTCGCACTGTGCGGGTCGCGACCGGCGTGATTGCGGTCGTTGGGGCTCGACCCGCAGGGCGCGCGCCACGAACGGCACGACGGTGCGCTCGGCCAGCGCCCGGGAGTCTTGGCCGGCGACGGTCGGGCGGTCGAAGACCGTGCTGGAAATGAGGAAGAAAACGGCCCTGGCCTCGGCCGCCGGGTCCGGACACACCAGGGCGCCCGAGCGGTGGCCCTCGTCGAGGGCGTCGGCCAGCGGCGCCGTCAGCGCCTGCGTGCACCGTTCGACCACCTCGGTGTGCTCGGGCAGCAGCTTGCGCCAATGCACGGCGAACAACGATGCCGGCTTGATGATCCGTTGGTCGAAGGACAAATCGATCAGGGCATCGACGTAGAGCCAGACCCGCTCGACGGGGGCGGGGACATTGTCGCCCAGCATCCTCAGATACTCGGCGATGGCGAGCAATTCACCTTCGAGCAGGGCGGACAGCAGGTCGTCCTTACCGTCGAAGTGACGGTAGAAGCTCCTCGTGGACAGCCTCGCCTGCCGCAGCACGCTGCCCAGTTTGAAGCCCCACCAGCCGCCGCGGGCCAGCACCTGTTCGGCGGCGGCCATCAGTTGCAGGCGCTCGGTGTCATCGGTTTCGGGCACCCGGTTTCCTATCGCTGGCATGTCGTCACCTCTCAGCGCCGACCGCTCGGGCCGGGCCCGCGCTGCATCGGGCAGGTGTCTCAGGTTCTGCGCACCGGCGCCGTGCGGCGCCGCTGCTGCGACATAGATTACTAAGTTTTACCACTTGGCGTCGACGGCCAACGTCGGGCACCGCGGCACCGCGGCCCCGGGAGCCGTGCCGGCGGCGCAAAGCGCGTTTGCGCCGCTGGGGGGCCATGCCGGCCCTCATCGGCGGTACCCTCCTCACGCGGCGGCAGAAAGGCGGCAGAAGGGTTGTCGAGGTGAGCATCGAGCGGGGTGAGCCAAGTGCGCTGGTCAGCTCGGTGGCGGTGCCGGCGGCGACGGTGGTGGTGGCCCGGGACACCGGGGCCGGCGGCGAGGCCGGCATGGAAGTGCTGATGCTGCGGCGTACCCGCGCCGCTTCCTTCGCCGCGGGTGCGTGGGTGTTTCCCGGCGGGCGCGTGGACCCGGCCGACGCCGGGAACGACCCGGTCGACAGCCTCGAGGCTGCCAGGCGCGCGGCGGTCCGGGAGACCGCTGAAGAGGCGGGGATCGATCTGGGCGCCGCGCAGCTGTATCCCATGGCCCAGTGGAGCCCCAGCGTCGAGGTGCCGAAGCGGTTCGTGACGTGGATGCTGTTCGGCTGCGCCCCGCGGCAAACGCAGGTGCGGGTCGACGGCGCCGAAATCGTCGAGCACCGGTGGCTGCGTCCAGGGGATGCCCTGCGGGCGCACGCCCGTCGCGAGTTCCTGTTGCTGCCGCCCACCTGGATGACGTTGCACTTCCTGGCCGGCTATTCCAGCTGCGCCGCCGCCGTTGCGGGCATCGGGCAAACCCCGGTCGAGAGCTACCAGAGTCGACTGGCGGTCACCGACGAGTGCCGCGTCGTGCTGTGGCACGGCGACGCCGGATATGACAGCGCGGACGCCTCGGCACCGGGTGCCCGCCACCGACTGATGCTGGCACGCGAGGGTTGGCGCCTGGAGAAATCCACGTAGCGAGGATGGGAGTGCGCCTCATGGAACTTGTCGACACGGTCGTCGAAGGTCAGATCGCCACGGTGACGTTCTCGCGACCGCCGGTCAACGCACTGAACCGCCAGGCGCTCGAAGAGATCGCCGCTGCATTCGAATCGCTTGCGGACCAGAGGGTTTCGGTTGCGGTGTTCCGAACCGGCGGCGAGCGCGCGTTCATCGCCGGGGCCGACCTCAAAGAGCTCGACGCCGAACGAGAGGCCGGTCCGGCCGAGGCGGTGGACCGCGGTGCGCTGGCGCGTCGGGCGTTGGAGGCGGTGGCCCACTGCGCCGTGCCCGTCGTCGTGGCGGTTGACGGGCCGGCGATCGGCGGCGGCCTGTCCTTTGCGGCGCTGAGCGACATCGTGGTCGCCAGCGAGCGAGCCCGGTTCGGCACCACCGAGATCAACGTCGGATTGCTCGGCGCGAGCGCGCACCTGCGGCGCATGGTCGGTCCCATGCGCGCCCGCGAGCTGTATCTGTCCGGTCGCATTGTCGACGCACGCGAGATGGCCGGTTACGGGGGGATCGCCCACCTGGTGCCCCACGCCGAGCTCGACGCCACCGTGCACCGGGTCGCCACCGACCTGGCCGCGAAAAGCCCCCTCGCCTTGCGGCTGGCCAAACAGGCCATGGACCGCACCGAGGACCTTCCGGTGCACGAGGGTTACCGGATCGAGCAGGATTACACCAATCGGCTGCTGGCGCTGCAGGATTCCGCGGAGGCGCGCCGGGCGTTCCTCGAACGCCGGGCCCCGCACTGGCAATGGCGGTAGCCGTTGTCGCGGGCGCGGTGCCCTCAGCCGACGGCCGGGGCCGTGGCCGTGGCCGCGGGCAGTACCGCGTCGGCCACCCGGCGGCGGTGCCAGGACGGCGACCCGAAAAGCGCCCGGTCGAGCAGGGCCCGTTTGAGCCACAGGTGCGCGTCATGCTCCCAGGTGAAGCCGATCCCGCCGTGTGCCTGCACCGCGTCGGTGCAGACCCGCACCGCCGCGTCGCACACGTGGGCCTTGGCGGTGGAGACGGCGACCGCTGCCTGATCGGGTTGCCCGCCGAGCGCATCGAGCGCCAGGCTCAGGCCGGCGTGGCTGCACTCGATGGCCACCGCCATGTCGGCGCACTTGTGTTTGATCGCCTGGAAGGAACCGATGGGGCGGCCGAACTGGTGGCGCACCCGTGCGTAGGCCGCGGTCTGCTCCATGGCTTGTTCGGCCACCCCCGCCGCGTCACACGCGATGGTGAACGCGGCCACCGACTGCACCCGGGCGACCAGGGCCTCGGCGTCGGCGCCGGTCGCCAGCACTCGCGCCGCCGGTACGGCGGCCCCGTCGAAGGTCACGGTGCCGAGCCTGCGGGTCCGGTCGGTGCCGGCGGCGGCGGCGATCGTGGCCTGCCCGGCGTCGAGGGCGGCGACGAGCAGCCCGTCCTCGCCGCGGGCGGCGACGATGAGGTCATCGGTGCCGGGCGCGTCGAGCACGAACCCGGCCACGCCGTCGACGACGTACTCCCCGCGCCGTCCGGACCATTCGAGGGCCCAGGTTGCCGGAGCCGGCTGACCTTCGGGGCCGCCGACGATCACCGCGGCGCGGCGCTGCCCGGTGGCCAAAGCGGGCAGCATCTTTGCCGCCAGTGCGCGGTTGCCACCGTGCAGCAGCGCCGTCGGGGCAAGCACCGCGGTGGACAGGATCGGCAAAGGTACTGTGCGGCGGCCCAACTCGTGCAGCACGACGGCCACCGCCGCGAGACCCGCTGCCACGCCTCCGAACTCCTCGGGCACCAGCAGGCCGAGGAGATCCAGTTCGGCGACGGTGTGCCACAGGTCGGTGTCGTAACCCTCGCGGGGCGGCAAGTGCGGCGCGCACCCGCTCCGAGGACGCGCGATCGTCGAGCAGGTCGCGCACCATCTCACGCAAATCGTCGAGTTCGTTCACCGGTGCTCTCCTGGGTTGTCGCCGGGCGCGCGGGGCTCGCGGGGCAAGCCGAGACGTTGCTCGCCGATGATGTTGCGCTGAATTTCGTTGGAGCCGCCGGCGATCGTCCACGAGAAGGAGTTCAGGAAGTCGCCCAGCCAGTTGCCCGTCTCCCAACCGCCGGACAGCAGCAGCCGATAGTGGAGCTGGCCCGTGAGTCCCTGCAGTTGCGTCGCGTAATCCATCAATCGCTGCAGCAGTTCGCTGTAGTAAAGCTTGATGATCGAGGCCTCGACGCCCACGCCCCCGCGCACCAGGATGACCTCGATCAGGTGCCGGCACATCGCCCGCAGGATCTGTACCTCACCGTAGAAGCCGGCGAGTTGCTCCCGGACCGCCGGGTCGGCCAGCACCGGTGAGCCGTCGTCGGTGGCCCATCCCGCGGCGCATGCGATGAGGTGCTGTAATCCGTTGCGGTGCAGCCGCTCGGCGAGCTCGAGGATGCTGACGCCACGCTCGGAGGCGAGCGTCGTCTGGGCCACCTGCCAGCCCTGGTTTTCCGGGCCGAGTCGATTGGCCACCGGGACCTCGACGTCGTTGAGGAACAGCTCGCAGAACTCGGCGGCGCCGGTCGCCTGTTTGATGGGCCGCACGATGATGCCCGGGCTGCGCATGTCCATCAGCAGATAGCTGATGCCGCGGCGTTTGGGAGCGTTGCGGTCGGTCCGCACGAGGATGAAGCACCAGTCGGCGTGCATGGCCCAACTGGTCCAGATCTTCTGTCCGTTGAGCACGTACACGTCGCCATGCCGGTCCGCCCGGGTGGACAGTGCGGCAAGGTCGGAGCCGGCGCCGGGCTCGGAGAACCCCTGGCACCACACCTCCCCGTTCTGGATCCCCGGAAGAAAGCGGCTCTTCTGCTCGTCGGTGCCGAAGCGCAGGATCGCCGGGGCGGCGTTGTGAATCGCGACCTGGTAGAGAGCCAGGCGCGGGGCGTCGGCCCGCGCCAGCTCCTCGGCCAGGATGGCCTGCTCCGGCAGCGGCAGGTCGGCACCGCCCAGATCCCGCGGCCAGTGCGGCGCCAGAAACCCGCCCGAGTGCAGCGTCGCGCGCCAATTGCGTTGAAAGGCAACCACAGCGTCGTCGTCGGCACCGGCCTGGGTCTCGCGCCAGCCCTTGGGCACGTTCTGCTCGCACCAGGCGCGCACCCGGGCGCGGAACTGTTCCAGCGACTCCTGATCCACGGGTGTGATCCCTCTCGTGTGCCGGACCGAACCGCGACTCAAGGCTTGTTGGTGCTGCCCGCATCCACGGGCAACTGGACTCCGGTGATGTAGCGCGCGTCGTCGGAAATCAAGAACAGCACGGTCTTTGACACCTCGCCGGGTTCGATGACCCCGATGGGCACGTATTCCTCGCCTATCGGCGTATCCAGATCGGGCAGTACGTTCGCGGCGCCCGGGGCGAACAAGGGCTGTGCGGCGGCGACTTCGGCAACGCTGGGGTCCGAGCCCATCGCGCTGTTGACCCCGGTCGGGTGAATCGTGTTGACGCGGACCCGGTGTGGCCCGAGCTCGTTGGCGAACGCCTTCATCAGGCCGACGACACCATGCTTGCTGGCCACGTAATGGGCGTACGGCACTTGGCCTTTGAGGCCGGCCACCGAACTGGTCAACACCATCGATCCGCCGCCGGCGGCGATGAGGTGCGGCGCGGTGGCCCGGATCGTGTTGAACACCCCCTTGAGATTGGTGTCCACGACGAGGTCGAAGATCTCCGGCGTGATGCCCAACGAGCCCTCGGGATGGAATGTGATGACACCCGCGTTCGCAATGACCGCGTCGAGCCGGCCGAACTGTTCCACCGCGCGCACCGCGGCGGCCTCCATGGCGGCGGGGTCGCGGACATCGGCCCGGATCGTCAGGCATCGCCCGCCCGCCTTCTCGACCAATTCCCGGGTGTGTTCCAGGTCGTCGGCGGTGGCGGCCGGGTACCGCACCCGGTCGCTGGTGCGGGCGCACACGTCGATCGCGACGATATCGGCGCCTTCCTCGGCCAACAGCTGAGCGTGGGAGCGACCCTGTCCCACACCGGCTCCGGTGATCAGCACGACCTTCTCCGCCACCCGGCCCTGTCGACTCACCATCAGCACCCTTTCTGCCGCACGCCCGTCGCCAACAAGCATGGCCGGATACCGGCGCGGAATCGGCCCCGGTCGGTGAGAACGGAAATTTCATCTGGCCTCGGGACCGGCCCCGCACCGCGGGCGGCGTCGCGGCCCGGCACGGCTGCCGTCGAGAGGACTACCGCATGCCGAGGGCGCGGCCGACGAACGGCAGCACCATGTGCTCGATCTCCTCGCGCGGTGTGGCGCCCCCCAGGGTCGCCTGGTCTGCGGTGATTCCGGCCACCAGGTAGAAGATCGCCCGGGCATCGGCGAGCGGGTCCGCGGAGGTGAAATCGCCACGGGCGACGCCTGCTTCGATGGCCTCGATCAATGGATCGATGAGCCGCTCGGTGCAGCGATTTATCGCCTCCGGGTACTCCGGCAGCAGTTCGCGCCAATGCGAGGCGAACAGCGACGACGGCTTGACGAGGTCTTCGCGGTATGCCATGTCGATGGTCGCGGCGATATAGGTGCGGACCTTGTCGGCCGGGCCGCCGGCGGCGGCGGTGCGCTTTCGCAGTGCCACCGCGGCGCCGGTGAGTTCCACCTCCAGCAGCGCCACCAGTAAATCGGTCTTTTTCTCGAAGTGCCGATAGAAGCTTCTGGTCGACAGATTGGCCTGTCTGAGGACGCTTTCGATCTTGAAACCCCACCACCCGCTGCGCTCCAAAACCTGCATCGCCGCGGTGAGCAGCCGATCGCGCTCCTGACCGGCCGTGGTCATCGCTGAAACTCCCCAGTGCTCAAGGTATAGGTGACACTGTAGCGGTTGGCGCATTGCATGCCGGGGACTCGCCTGCGTCCCCGCGGGCGGGGTTGCCGGGTGACGGACCGGTTGAGAACGTGCTTTGCAATCTGCCTCTGGCGTTGCGCGGCGCCAGCCCGTGTGATGGTCGAATGGGCTCGGCACCACCCACACCCGATGTGCTGGGGCTCCTCGAGTCCTCGCACCGGTCCGGCACGGCGGTGCGAGACGCTGCGCGCAGCGTCTCGTACGCCGAGCTGCCGCTGCTGGTTCGGCGCCGGGCCGCCGCGCTTGCCCGCCGTGGGGTCCGCCCGGGCGACCGGGTCGTCGTCATCGTTTCCCACTCGGCGGCCTCGGTCGAGCTGTACCTGGGTTGCCTGCTCCTCGGCGCCATCTGGGTCGGTATCAATCCCGTAGCACCGCAGGCCGAGCGCCAGCGGCTGTGCGCCGCGGTGCGTCCGGCCCTCGTTGTCGTCGACGAAGCCGTCGGTCAGTCGAGCGACCGGCGCGTCCTCGAGTTGCCGGCCGTCCTCGACGATGACTGCGAGCCGTGGCAGGACCGGCCGCCGGCGGCCGACCTGCCCTGCGCCATTGCGTTCACCAGCGGCACGACCGGCACGCCCACGCCGGTGGTGCACACCCGGGCCGGCGCCTCGCTGACCGCGGCCGCGGTGGCGACACGGTTCCGCGCGGACGATCGGGTTGGCGCGATCTTGCCGCTCAGCGTCCACAACGTCATGGTGGTCGGCCCGATGGCCGCGTTGCTGGCCGGGGCGACCCTGGTGGTGGTCGACCGACCGAATGCGCGCGGCGTTGCCCGGGCGTGCGCGCGGGAGAAGCTGACCATGCTGAGCGCGCTGGTGCCGACGACGATCTACGACCTGGTGCACGACGACGCCATCGCGGCGGACTCGTTGCGCTCGCTGCGCTGGGCGGGCAGCGGGGGAGCGGAGCTGTCCGAGAGCCTCCGCGCCGGCTTCGAGGACAAGTTCGCCGTCGGGGTGCTGGGTTCCTACGGGCTGACCGAGGCCGGAGGGGCGGTGTGTCTGGAAGCGCCCGGCTCCCCGCACCGCCCGGGCTGCAGCGGCTTCGCGCTGCCGCACGTCAGCATCGAGGTCCGCGACGAACTCGGACACGCACTCGGCCCGGGTCACCGTGGCAGGTTGTACGTCTGCCCGGCGGCCGGCGGGCCGTGGGCCGGACTGTTCAGCCCGCCGCGCTGGGCATGGACCGAGCGCGGCATGACGCCGGGACCGACCGGGGCCGCCTGCCTGGCCACCGGTGACTACGGTGCGCTGGACGCAGACGGCGCGGTGTACGTCCACGCCCGGGAGACGGGGGTGATTGTGCGCGGCGGCGTCAACGTGACCGCCGGCGAGATCGAGGCCGCCCTGTGCGGTCTCGACCCGGTGCGCGAGGTTGCCGTCGTGGGGCGACCCGATGCGCGCCTCGGTGAACGCATCGTTGCGTTCGTCGAACTCAGACCCGGGGCTGCGGTTGATGCCGAGGGGCTCCGCGCGCATGCCCGGTCGTTGTTGTCGCACGGCAAGGTCCCCGACGAGTTCGTCGTCGTGCCGGCGCTGCCGCGCAATGCCCTGGGCAAGGTGGTGCGGGCCGAACTGGACCGTATTGGCCCTAACCCAGGTTGATGTAGACGTTCTTGACGCGCTGGAACTCCCGAAGTCCCCAGCGTCCGCCCTCGCGACCGAACCCGCTCTGCTTGACCCCGCCGAAGGGCACCCCCGCCGGGACGACCGGCATTCCGTTGATGGCCACACCGCCGGAGTCCATGGCCGCGGCCAGGGTGTGTGCCCTTCGCAGGTCTGTGGTGTGCAGGTACGACGCGAGGCCGTAGGCGGTGTTGTTGGCGATCTCGACGGCCTCCTCGTCGCTGCCGAACCGCAGGATCGACAGCACCGGGCCGAAGACCTCGTGTTGGGCCAGGTCGCTGCCGGGCTCGACATCGCCGAAAACCGTTGGGGCGTAGAAGTAACCACCCCCCAAGGCGGTGAGCCGCTCGCCGCCGTTGAGGAGCTTGCCGCTGCGGTCGCGGTTGGCCGCCTCGACCATCGCGCAGACGCGGGCCAGCTGCGGGGCGCTGGCCAACGGTCCCATCAGGGTGGCGGCGTGCCAGGGGTCGCCGACCGGGATCTGCGCGGCGGCCCCGACCACGCCGGCGACCACCTCGTCGTAGATGTCGTTGTGCACCAGCAGCCGGGTCGGCAGCATGCAGCCCTGGCCCGACAGGGTGACCAGGCCGCCGAACACCGCGATCTGGATTGCGGTGGCGAGGTCGGCGTCCGGGAACACGATGTTGGCCGATTTGCCGCCCAGTTCCAGCACCACCGGCTTGAGCGATTGCGCCGCCGCGCCGAGCACCTTGCGGGCGGTCTCCCCGCCGCCGGTGAAGGTGATCTTGTCGACGCCGGGATGCGAACACAGCGCCGCGCCGGCCTCGCCGGTACCGGCGATGACGTTGAGCACCCCCGGTGGCAGGCCGGCGTGCGCCGCGAGCTCGGCGACGCGCAGCGCGCTGAACGGCGCGTTCTCCGGCGGCTTCAGCACCACGCAGTTGCCCGCCGCCAGGGCCGGTGCCACCTTCATCCCGATCGACACCAGCGGGCCGTTCCAGGGAATGATGGTTCCGATGACCCCCAGCGGCTCGTCGAGCGTGTAATCCAGGGCTCCGCCCTCGGGGATCGGTACCACCTCACCGGCGGTCTTGCCGATCCAGCCGGCGTAGTAGGTGAACCACTCGGCGGCTATCTGGGCGCTGCCGCCCGCCATCTGGTTGGCGATGCCGATCTCGTGGGTCGCGATATCGGCAAAACGCTTGCCGTCGGCCAGGATGCGCCGGCCCATCTCCAGCAAGATCTCCCGCCGACGGCCGAGATGGAGGTCGCGCCATCCCGGGAAGGCGGCCCTGGCGGCGGCCACCGCGGCGTCGACCTCGCCAGGACCGGCCAACGGCACCACCGCCTGGATCTCACCCGATCCGGGGTAGCGGTGCTCGTAGCGCCCGCCACCGCCCGAGTCGGGTTCGTCGGTTCCGATGACCAACCTGGGACGCGGCAAAGCTTCCGGCAAAGTCAGATCCACGGCAACACCTTTCAGCTCCGATTGCCCGGGTCTATTTCCGTCAGGCCGAGGCCCGGTATTGCGCGATCAACTCCTGCGACAACGGGAAGCGAAAGAGCTCCTCGGCGTTCGTGTGCGTCATCAGTTCGATCTCGTCCTGTGGGACGCCGTCGAAAACGACCTTCGCCGACGCCTGAGTCTTCGGGAAGGGGGTGTCGGCGTGCGGGTAGTCGGACTCCCACAGGATGCGATCGACCCGGAAGTCGTGGCGGTACGTGATTCCGATCGGTTCCTCGATCATGCAGAAGTACATGCTGCGTAAGGCGACCTCGGACGGCTTGATGTGCGCGTCCTGCACGTGTGACCAGTACTGGTGGCGCTCCCACTGCCGGTCGGCGCGTTCGAGTGCGGCCGGAATCCAGCCGATGCCGCCCTCCGACCAGACCACCCTGGCGTCCGGATACTTGCGCAGCAGCGGGCTCACCATCAGATTGACCGACGAGCGCATGGCGTAGGCGAACGCCGAGGCGATCTCGGTCATGGGGTTGACACCCTCCAACGACACCGCCGCGCCACCGGAGCCGATGTGCATGCAGATCGGTGTCCGATCGGCCTGTGCCGCAGCGAACAACGGTTCCCAGTAGCCGTCGTGGAAGTTGGGCAGACCGACCAGCTGCGGATCCTCGATGAAGCAGATCGCTCTGCTGCCCCGGCCCACGCAGCGCTCGTGCTCTGCGACGGCGAGGTCGATGTCCCATACCGGCACGATGTGCATGGGCACGAACACGTCAGGCCCGGCGCCGCACCACTCCTCGAGCATGTAGTCGTTCCAGGCGCGCACACACGCCAACGCCAGATCCTTGTCGTCGAAGGTGGCGAATTTGCGGCCGCCGAAGCCCGGCAACGTCGGGAACGACACCGAGGCGAAGATCCCGTTGGACAACAGGTCTTTGCGCCGTTCCTGGGGCTGGTAGCAGCCGGGGATCATGTCCTCGAACCGCGCCGGTTCCATCCCCCACTCTTCGCGTGGCTTGCCCGCGACGGCGTTGAGGCCCATCGTCAGTTCCCGGCCGCCGTCCCACTCCCAGACCTGACGACCGTCGACCTCGACCACATGCGGTGCGCGATCACGGTATTTCGCCGGGACGCGGTCCACCCACACGTGAGCGGGCTCCACAATATGGTCGTCGACGCTGAACAATGTGAACATCGGTGTTCCTTCGCTCGCTTGCAGGTTCGGTGGCGAACACACTGCCCGCCTGCTGTGTCGATCGTCCCACTGTTACGGCCGGAATCGACCGGGCCGGATGAGAACACGATTTGCACCCGCGGCCGTCGGCGGCACTTCCAACCCGGGACGGGACGTCCTTATCCTCAATCCGATTCGATCGAGGAGAGCGCGTGCGCACGGATACGACGCCGGCGGGGGTCCGCGACCACGGCGCCATCTGGTCCCGAACCCGCGGCCGCATCCTCGAGTTGCTGCGCTCGGTGACCGAGGACGCCGCCGACGTCCCGGTGCCGACGGTGCCCGGGTCCACGGTCAGCGACGTCGTGGCGCACCTGCTCACGACGGCGACGTCGGGGCCGGGGACCGCCACCCTCGGCCCGCCCGCCCCCGGAGCCGCCGATCGCACACGAAAGTTGGCCGAGCTGCTCGGCGACTGGGAATCGGCGTCGAGCGACCTCGACGGGCTCATCCGCGCCGATCCCGTGGCCGCCGCGCGATACATCACCGACGCGGCGATGTGCGAACACGACCTGCGCACCGCGCTGGGGCGGCCCGCGGCGCGCGACGACGATTCGGTCAAGGTCGCCCTTGACGAACTGTCGGGACGGTTCTCCGACCGCGTCGCGGCCGAGGGCCTGCCCCCGCTGCGGATCACGGTCGAGCAGTGGGGAACCATCGTCGGCGACGGTCATGCGGTGCGATGCGTCGTTGCCGACCGCTTCGAATTCGTGCGTGCCATGTCCGGTCGCCGGTCGGCCGCCGAGATCTGCCGCTGGAACTGGGGCACCGATCCGGTGCCTTATCTCCCGGCCATCGCCGAGGTCGCCCTGCCGGACCACGAAATCCATGAACGTGATCCCCGCGTACCCGAGCACATGCGCGACCGCGAATTCGTGCTGTAGGGCGCTCAGTTCGGCGGGCCCGGAAGGGCCTCGTCGCTCAGGCGGCGCCCCGGCGCGAACGATGCGGGCACGGTCACCCAGCCGTTCACGATGCCGATGCTGGGATACCGCACGGCCTTGGAGTGGTCGACCGTGTAGTCGGGCAGCCGCTGCAGCACGCGACCGACCATCGCGGCGAGTTCGGCCCGGGCGATGTGCGAGCCCAGGCAGCGGTGGATGCCGATGCCGAATGTGGTGTGGCGGTTCGGGAATCGATCGAGAACGACCTCGTCGGGATTCTCGAACACCGTTTCGTCGTGGTTGGCCGACGCCCAGCTCATCAGCACGCGTTCCCCTGGTCGCAGTTCCACGTCGCCCAGCTGCGTCGGCTTGGTCACGGTGCGGGCCAGCGCCTGTTGCGGTGAGAAGCAACGCAGAAACTCCTCACACGCCTGGGGTATGCGGGACGGGTCATCGATCAGCCAGCGGCGTTGATCGGGGTGGTCGGCCAGGTGGATCAGGGCATTGGCGGCAACCCCCGTCGTCGTGTCGTATCCACCGACGATGACGAGGTTGACGATGGACGCGATCATCTCGTCCGGCATCGGTTTTCCGTCGACCTCCGCCTCGATCAGTGCGCTGATCGCATCATCGGCGGGGTGGGCCCGGCGTTCGGCGATGATCGCGAAGATCCCGCCGATCAACGCGAAGTATCGCTGGAGGATCTCCTCCTGTTCAGCCGGCGGGGTGTAGATCATCTGATGCATGACGTCGGCGTACTCCCGCCAGTCCTCGAGTGGCAGGCCCAGGAACTCGGAGGTGAACAGGGCCGGGACCGGATTGGCCAGATCGCCGACCAGATCGATCGAGCCGCTTTCGATCACCCGGTCGAGGCAGACGTCGACCCAGTGCTCGATTCGTGGGCGCCAGCTTTCGCTGACGGCGGGCGAGAACATCGGGTTCAGCAGTTTGCGGTACGGCGTGTACTCCGGCGGGTCCATTTCGATCGGGAAGTGCGGCACCGGCGCCGGCGGGATCGTCACCCCGAGCGGACTCACCCCGTTCACGGTGTGGCCCGACGCGAATGTCTCGTCGTCCTTGGCCACGCGGAGAACATCCTGGTAACGGGTGACCACCCAGAAGCCGCCGTGGGCATCGCTGTGGGCGACCGGGCAGTGAGCGCGCAGTTCGGCGTTGATGGCCGTCGAGTTCTCCGCGTACTCCGGCGAGTGGTGATCGAACCCGGTGTGCTTGTCTTGGTGAACGGTCGTCACCGGCTGCCTCCTTCGGTCCTGCGCTACCGGAGTCAATTACAGCCGATGCTCGGGCAGCTGAAGAGGGCCTCGACCGCAAATGGCGATCTCGCGGGCGGTGGGTGTCGCCCAGCGGTGGGGGACGGGCGGTCGGGCTTTGTCACCGGTGCGGGTTTACGCTAACGTCCTTCTCTTGCGACCTGGTGCACATAGTTCTATAGGTAGGGATCGTGAGATTGCTGACCTGGCCCTCGGATACCCCGGCGCAGCGAGAAGAGCGGCCCGCACGTGCGCTGTTGCGCCGCGCCCTGGTCTGGACGCTGATCGGCGCCCTGGCGCGGTCCCGACGCCCCATCCGGTTGCTGGCGCGCCCGCTGCCGGGCCTCACCTCCGCCGGCTGCGTCGTCCCGCTCACCGTGGTGAGCCTCGTCGTCAGCGAGTTTCCGGTGCACGTCCTTATCGCCCAGGCGACCTCGGCCGCACGACTCCTCGGTCGAGGTTCCTGGCGCGATCCGCGCGGAGTGGCCGGGCTTCTCATTGCCCTGAGCGCGTGGTTTCAGTTACTGCTGGCACGCCGGGACGGCTTGCGCACCGCCGAGGTACTCGAGGGCAGCCTGCGAACGTCGCTCGGCGGTGACTACCGAAGGGCGCTGCCGCCCGACTTGCCGGCCGAGTCGCCACTGTCGTTGCGCGACATCTGGTTTCCGCGTTTCACCCAGCGCCGCCGCTACCTGCACCGGGAGGACCTGTCCTACGGGGACTCCGGTAAACGCAACCACCTCGACATCTGGCGGCGCCAGGACCTGCCGCTCGACGCGCGCGCGCCGGTGCTGATCCAGATCCACGGCAGCGCGTGGACCAAGGGCAGCAAACGGGGCCAGGGTTATCCGCTGATGGCCCACATGGCCGAGCGTGGCTGGGTGTGCGTGGCGATCAACTATTCCCTGGCGCCCGCCGCGCGCTGGCCCGCGCACATCGTCGACGTCAAACGCGCGATCGCCTGGGTGAAGCGCGAGATCGCCGATCACGGCGGAGACCCGGACTTCATTGCGGTGACGGGCGGTTCCGCCGGTGGCCACCTGTCCGCGTTGGCGGCGTTGACCGTCAACGACCCCGTCTTCCAACCCGGTTTCGAAGACGCCGACACCACGGTGCGCGCGGCCGTCCCGCTGTACGGGGTCTACGACCTCCTCGACCGGGCCGGCGACTCACCCCGGCAGCAGGAAGAGTTCTTGAGCAAGATCGTCATCGGCGCACCGCAACACGAGGCGTACGAGGTCTGGGACCAGGGCTCACCGCTGTCACAGATCCGGGCCGACGCGCCGCCGATGTTCGTCATTCACGGAAGCATCGACACGTTCACCAATCACGAGCAGGCGGGTGCCTTCGTCGAGGCGCTGCGCGAGATTTCGCACAATCCCGTCGCGTATGCCGAACTTCCCGGCGCCCAGCACTCTTTCGACGTGATGCCGTCGGCGCGCACGGCGGCAACGGTGGAGGCGATCGACCGCTTCCTGACCTTCGTTCGCTTCACCGCCTGCGAAAAGGTCACCGTCGCAGCGGGATCGCGGCCGGCTTCGGTGTCGTAGCTTGCGCCGCTACACCGGGTCTGTGACGGCGACGCCGGGACGGGAGACATCACGAAACGCCGGGTCCAGGCGGCGCACCGTGACGGCGAAGATCACCGCGATGACGGGCCCGACGGCGGCGTAGATCACCGCGGGGCTGGCCATTTCGGCGCTGTTCAACAGCTGCGGGCTCAGCGCCACGCCCATCGCGACCACGGCGTTGTGCATTCCGATCTCCAGGCTGGCGGCGATGGCCTGTCGGGGAGCGAGGCGCATCAGGCGTGGCGCCAGGTAGCCGACGGTCAAGCTGCACACGCAGAACAACACGACGGCCCCGATCAGCACGCCGAAGTTGTGCCACAACGTCGACCCGCCCTTGGTGATCGCCGCGACCGCGACGAGCACCAGAAGCACGGCGGCGGCCACTTTCACCGGCCGCTGAAGTCGCCGGGCCAGCTCGGGGAAGCGGTGGCGTATCGCAACGCCGACCGCGGTGGGTATGAGCACCAGCCCGAACACCCCGAAGAACTTGTCCACCTGTAGCGGGATGAACCGCCCCGCTCCGAGAAACCACGTCATCGAAACCGCCAGTATCGCCGGTAAGGCGACCACCGACAGCGCCGCGTTGACGGCGGTCAGCGTGAGGTTGAGCGCCAGGTCCCCGCCGACCAGGTGACTGAGGATGTTCGCCATCAGCCCGCCCGGCGTTGCGGACACCAGCATCAGCCCAACCGCCAACTTCGGCTCCAGATGCAGGGCTTGGGCGATCAGCAGGCACAGGGCCGGCAGGAGCAGGGACTGGCAGATCATCGCGACGGCCAGCGGGCGCCGCAGCGCGGCCGCCCGCCTGAAGTCCGCGACCGTGAGCGTCAGCCCGAGGGCGAGCATGAATGCCACGACCACCAACGGCAAGTACCGGTTGTCCATAACACTCCACAGTCCTGGGGGTACAGAGTTGCCGTCGGCGTTGATCGGCGCACGACTCGCCACGCCGCGACAAGCAACTCTAACTGGCTTTTCTCGCAGTCGCGCAATCTATGGACGCCGGGTGTCGGCGAGATCAAGGCAGTCGGTCCGAAAGGCGCACAGCGGGTAAACTGCGTCTACATGATTTATACTTTTCCCGCTCGTTACATCGCTGCGCTCAACGGGCCGCCGGACCGCCGAGAACGCCGGCATCGCGCAGGCCGGCGATTGACTCTTGATTCAGCCCGACCTCGGTGAGGATCTCATCGGTCTGCTCGCCCAACGCCGGCGCATGGTGCCGGATCTCGGTCGATCGCTGACCGTCCACCAAAGCCGGAAGGGTCACATGGGTGAACGCGCCCGCGACGGGATGGACGGCGTCGATGAATGCTCCCCGCGCGTCCAGCTGCGGATCGCTGCGAAGTTCGTTGCGCTGCAGCGCGGGTCCTATCGCCAGATCGTGCTCGGCGGCGATGCCGACCCACTCCGCCTGAGTGCGCGTCTCGATGATCTTCTGGATTTCGCGGCGCAGCGTTTGATCGGGGCCGCCGCTCACCGCGAAGTCGACGGGGCCGCTGTCGGATTCGCCGATGAGATCCTCGCGACCGGCGAGTCGGCAGAAGTTCTCCCAGAACTTCGGCTCGATGCAGCAGAACAGGATGAACCGGTCGTCGGACGTGCGGTAGAACTGGTACTTCGCGCTGGCCGTGCCACCCGGGTCCATCGGCGCGGGCAACGAACGTCGATCGGTGATCCGCTCGTCGTTGAGCTGATAGGTCGCCGCGATCCACGCCGAGGAGATGACCGCCTCGGATCCGGCGACGTCGATGCAGCAGCCCCGGCCGGTGCGGTCGCGCTGCACGAGCGCGGCGGCGACGTGCAACGCCGCATACGCCGCGCCCGCGGCGGTGCCCTCGCCTCCCGAGGCGATCCCGTTGAAGGCCTGCGGTCCGCGGTAGGGCCGCACGAACCCCGCCTCGTCCATTTCGAGCAAGGTCGCGCCGGCCGCGGCGTTCATCATCTGACCGTGCGTCGGGATCGTCGCGTAGGGCCCGGTCGCACCGTAACCGGTGTATTGGCAATAGACGATCTCGGGACGGCGAGCGCGTTGCTGCTCGTATCCGACGCCGAGCCGTTGCATCGCGTCGGCGGAGTTGCCGTCGACGAACACATCGGCGGTGGACAACAGCCGCCAGAACACCTCCCGGCCCTGTTGCTTCCGCAGGTCCAGAGCAATGCTGCGCTTGTTCTTGTTGATCTGCAGGTGCGCGGGGCTGTGGTGCGGCGCAATCTGGCCGAGCATGTTGCGCAGATAGTCGCCGCGGAAAGGGCTTTCGATTTTGATGACGTCGGCGCCGAGGTCGGCCAGGATCGCCCCCAACGTGTCGCCGTTGAACAGCTGCGCGGACTCGAGCACCCTGATGCCGGTGAGCAGTCCCACGTGGCGCCCCCTTCGTCTGTGCGCCGGCGAGGACGGCGCCCGGCAGATCGGAGGGCGCTCGGGCGGCCGCCGAACGTGTCTGTAGCGTATTGCGCCACCAGGAGCGGCGGAAGCGGGCCGGCACGCCGGCGACCGCAAACGGCGTTCCGGCTGACCGCAGGAGAGCAGCGTTGACGACGGCCGAGCCCGTGGGATTCGACCACGCCGCACTGCGGGACCGCTGGTATTCGCAGGGCTGGTACTCGCCGCGGACATGCATCGACGCGTTGAAAAGTGCTGCCGTCGAACATGGTCGGCGTCCGGTGGTCTTCGTGACGGGCGGACGGGAGAGCACCGCGACGGTCGGCCAGATGCACCACACCGCCAGGTCGGTGGCTGCCGGCATGCAGCGGCTGGGCATTCGGCCCGGCGATGCGGTCGCGGTCCAGTTGACCAATCGGATCGAGTGCGCGGTCGCCTATCAGGCGGTGCTGCTGTGCGGGGCGGTGCTGGTCCCGGTGGTGCACATCTACGGGCCCCACGAGGTGGAGTTCATCCTGTCGGAGTCAGGCGCCCGGCTGCTCGTCCTGCCCGCCGGGTTCCGGTCCTCCTCGCATGTGGAGCGGGTGGCGGGCTACTCGAAGCTTCCCGCTCTGGACCACGTCGTCGTCGTGGATGCCGCCGAATCCGGGCCCGATTATTCGGCCTGGCGCGAACTCGCCGCGGGCCCGGACCACTACGTCACTCCCTCGGTGCGCTCGGACGACGTATGCGCCCTGTTGTACACCTCGGGAACGGTGTCGGCCCCCAAAGGTGTGCAGCACAGCCATAACTCGCTGCTCTCCGAGCAGGCGACGCTGCCCTCGCTGCTCGCGGGCGGCAGCGCCGACGTGCAGTTGGTGACGTTCCCGCCCGGCCACATCGCGGGACTGAACTCGATGCTCAGGCCGCTGATCTCGGGAACCCGGTCGGTATTCCTCGACCACTGGGATCCCGAACTCGCGGCCGACTTGATCGCCAGGTTCTCGGTCACCGCGACGTCGGGCGCCCCGTTCCACCTGCAGGGGCTCCTTCAGGTCGACGACGTCACGGTGAAGCTGGCGACGTTGCGGGAGTTCCTCACCGGCGCCGCACCGGTCACCGCCGAACTCGGCCGGCAGGCCGCCGCCGCCGGTGTCACCGCCTACCGCTGTTACGGCATGACCGAGCACCCGACGGTCACCGGCGCACACGCCGGCGATCCCCCGCAGGTGCGGATGGCCACCGACGGCGCGCCGATGGCCGGCTGCGCGGTGCGGATACTGGGTTCGGACGGCGCCGACCGGCCGCCCGGTTGCGACGGCGAGGTGGTGGTGCGGGGACCCGATCAATTCATCGGGTACCGCAATCCCGCCCTGGACGCGGACGCGTTCACACCCGACGGCTGGTTTCGCACCGGCGACCTCGGCCACCTCGATGCCCAGGGGCGGCTCACCATCACCGACCGCATCAAGGACGTCATCATTCGCGGCGGTGAGACCATCTCCTCGGGTCAGGTCGAGGACGTGCTGCACGCCCACCCCGCGGTGGCCGAGGCGGCGGCGGTGGCCGCACCCGATCCCCGCTATGGCGAGGTGGTCGCCGCCGTCGTCGTTCTCAAAGCCGGTTCTGCACTTGATCTAGCCGAGTTGCGGCGCCATTTCGAGGCGTCGGGCCTGGCGCGGCAGAAGACGCCCGAACGCCTTGTCGTGGTCGATCACCTGCCCCGAACGGCGTTGGGCAAGGTGCGCAAGGCCGACCTGCGCGCGACGCACTTCCGGTGAGCACGCCCGGCCACGGGCGGCCGCCGCGAGCGGGTCCGCTGCAGCCCGCGCCTTTACACCATGAGCGCAATTTGTAATTGTTGTCGCCATGCGCGGGACTGGTCACACGCGGAGGGCGGCGCCCCATGGCAACGGCTGAAATGCCGCGGCGGGAGGTGCAGCTGATGCGGCTCGTCGCGCTTCTTGGCAGGGGCGCCCGGCGGTTGGCGGTCGACGGCGCGCTCGGCGGTCGGCGCAGGTTTCCCCGCCGCATCACGGATGTCGATACGGCGTGGCTCTCGGACATCATGGGGCGGCGGGTGCGTTCGGTGGCTGTCGTCGACAGCGAGTCGGGCACCTCGACGCGGGCACGGCTGGAGCTCACCGGTGACGACGTGCCCAACAGGGTGTTCGTCAAGCTCGCCGCGGCCAAAGCGGGCATCCGCATGCTCGGGGAGATGGCCCGGCTGGGGGAGACGGAGTCGCGCTTCTACAGCGAGGTGGCGCCGCTGTTGGCGCGGGGCATCCCCCGGTCGTTCGGCACGGCGTTCGATCCGCTGACGGGACGCTACGCCGTCGTCCTCGAGGATATGTCGTTGACGGACAGCGTATTTCCCGACACGTTGCATCCGCTCGACAGGGATCAGATGGCGCAATTGATCGAGGTCTTCGCCCACCTGCACGGGACGCTCTGGCGCCATCTGCCCGAAAAAGCCAGGCCCGGGGCGAAACTCGGCTGGCTCTGGACCGTATCGGATGACCCGAGCAGCGTGCAGACCCCAGCGATATTGCGGCTTTCGGCACGGCGCTTGGCGGACAAGACCGATATCCCGGTGTTTCGGGGACGGTTCATCTGGCAGAACTACGCGTCGGCGACCCGGGCCATCGACGCCGGCCCGCACACCGTTTTGCACGGCGATTGCCATCCGGGCAACACGTTCTTCCGCGACGGCCGGGCCGGCTTGCTGGATTGGCAGGTGGTTCGGCGTGGTCATCCCGCCCGCGACCTTGCCTACGGCATGGTGCTGGGCATGCCGACCGACGAACGCCGGCTCGCCGAGCGCGAGCTGATCGACCACTACCGCGCGGCGCTGGTCGCCGAGGGTGGCCCCGAGCTGAACGCGGACGACCTGTGGCGCCGGTACCGCCAGGCGGTCGTGCACCCCTACGTCGCGGCGCTGGCCACCGCCGGGTTAGGCGGTATGCAGGCACAGGCGATCGCACTCGAGGGGCTCAGACGGGTGGTGGCGGCGTTGGAAGACCTCGACACCGAAGGGGCGCTGCGGCCGGGGCCGTGACGCGACATCCTTCGCCTACGAATCGACCCACGAATTGGCCTGAGTGTGTCCCGGGCGTGACCTCGCCGCGACGGTGACCGACGACGCTCGTGAACATGACGGTGCTGGCGGGAATCGCCGCGCTCGCGATGGCGGCGGCCGTGGGCTACTACCTCGGCCGGCGCGCGGGCTCGGCGCCGCGGACCTGGACGATGCGTGCGAGCCGGGTCACGGTGGGCAGGGTGGCGATCAACCTGCTCGTGTTGCTGGCCGCCCGCCGCATCCGGCGCGGCGTGCGCGCCGAGCCCATGCTCGTCGACGCGGTGCACGTGTGGGGGCCGAGAGTTCTTGCCCCACTTGGGCTGCTGCGCGGTACGGTTGCGCGGATGCGTTCCTATTGAGCGAAGTCCCCCAGGGAGGGCCACAACGGGTATGTCACTGCAGGGCAAGGTCGCGCTGGTGACCGGTGCGTCGTCGGGCCTCGGCGCCCAGACGGCCCGCCTGTTTTCCCGGCAGGGCGCAACGGTTTTCGGTCTCGGCCGGGACGCCGGGCGACTGGCCGAGGTATTCGCCGACGTGGAACGCGGGTGCTACGCATCGGTGGACATCGCATCGGCCAGGGCCTGCCGGGACGCGGTCGAGCGGTGCGTCAGCGAGTTCGGCGGACTCGACGTCCTGATCAACATCGCCGGTCGGCACCAGATGCGCCGCACGGAGTCGATGACCGACGACGAGTGGGCAGACGATCTCGCGGTCAACCTCCACGGCCCGTTCTACCTGTGCAGGGCCGCATTGCCCCAGCTGCTCGAACGGGGCGGCGCCATCGTCAACGTCAGCTCCATCGCCGGCGTCGAGGGCCAGGCCTACTCGGCCGGCTACTGCGCCGCCAAGCACGGGCTCGTCGGGCTCACCCGGGCCCTGGCGGTCGAGTACACCGCGGATCGCCTGCGCGTCAACGCCGTATGCCCGGGCGGAATGCTGACGCCGCAAATCGAACACTTCAGCGCCCCGGACAACCCGAACTACGACCTGATCATGCGCACGGCCTCGCCGCGCGGCATGATGGCGCCCCTCGACGTGGCGAACGTAATCGCGTTCCTGGCCAGCGATGCCGCGGCCGCCGTCCACGGCGCCGTGTATCGCGTGGACAACGGCAAGGGAGCCGGCTAGCACGCCCCGCCTCTCCTACACCTCGCAGCGTTCGTGCGGGGCCGGGTCGTAGCAGGTCAGCGTCCCGTACGGGCAGTGGGGAAGCGCGCCGGCGTCGGTTTTCCGCCAGCCCCTGCGCAGCAGCTTTCGCGCCAGAAAACGCGCCGCCGTCCAACCCTGCTCCGCGTTGTATGCCGGACCCGCGTGTTCGATGCCGTCGTAGACGTCGTAGACGTCGTCGGCAAGGCTGTCGATGAGCTCCCTGACCTCCCGTGGCGTACTCATTCCCCGAGGTTTCCCCGTTGTCCGACCGCGGAATCCTCGGCCGACCCGGGCGGCGACCCTGGGCGGGACGCCCGCGGCGGCTGGGATATAACCACGGGATGGCGATTGACCGCGAAGACCAGGCCGAAGACAGGATGCGGTGACCACCCACCGGAGCCCGTTCCGGGCCGATCTGCTGGCGGGCAAGGCCGCGTTGATCACCGGCGGGGCGACCGGCCTGGGCCTGCAGACCGCCCGCGTGCTGGGCGGCCACGGCGCTCGTGTGGCCCTCTGCAGCCGCAAGGAGGACAACCTGCGCTCGGCGGTTGCGGCGCTGCAGGACGAGGGGATCGGAGCCGTCTACGGTGTGTGCGATGTGCGCCGGCACGACGAGGTGACCGCCGTCGTCGAGGAGGTGCTGGCGACGTTCGGCCGGCTCGACGTCGTCGTCAACAACGCCGCCGGGAACTTCCCCGCGCCGATCAGCGACCTGAGCCCCAACGGATTCAAGGCGGTGGTCGACATCGACCTGCTGGGGACGTTCAACGTCTCCAAGGCGGCCTACGAGCTGTGGCTGCGCGAGCACGGCGGCGCCGTGGTGAACGTCAGCGCCGCGATCCAGTACCGCGGTATGGCCCTGCAGGCCCACGTGGTGTCGGCCAAGGCCGGCATCGACGCGCTGACCCGCGCCTGCGCGATCGAGTGGGGGCCCGATGGGGTCCGCGTGAATGTCGTTGCCCCGGGCGCGATGTCGGGAACCGAGGGTGTCAAGAGGATCGCCGGCGACGAGCAGCAGCGCACCGTGCAGAACCCGCTGCGCCGTCCCGGATCCACCACCGAGGTCGCCGAGGCGGTGCTGTTCCTGGCCAGCGAGGCGGCGTCCTACATCACGGGGGCCACCCTGGTCGTCGACGGCGGCGGTTGGCTCACCGCCAGCGGCATTCCGGACTTACCCGGCTACCACTGAGTCGAGCGTCTCCCAGAACCGCGTCAGGGCCGCCGCGCCGCGGGCCGGGTCTTCCAGCATCCACCAATGCCCGAGCCCGTCGAGCACCTCGGTGCGGGCGCCGGCCCGGTCGGCGGCCCGGCGCCGGATCGCCTCCGAGCCGACGTAGGTGTCCTCGGTGGCCAGGATCGACAGGCCGGGCCGGGCCGCCGCGTTCTCCAGCGCGCGCCCGGCCTCGGCGGTCGCCGGCTGGGCCGCCGAACGGTAGAGCAGCAGGATCGCCCGACCCATCTCCGGGCCTTGCGCCGCGGCCAGCGAGGTCGCGGTGTCGGGTGGTATGCCCAATGCGGTCATCCGGTCGGCGCGGTCCTGCACCGTTCCGTCCAGCATGACGTTCACCAGTTGCTCGCCCTCGTCCGGCGTCTGCCACACCTGGGCCATGTCGTGCCAGACGTAGTCGGGGTCGAACACGCCCAGGATGTCGCTGGCCCAGCTGCGCACCAGCTCCGGGCGATGCATCACCGCGTTCACGACGTGGCCCCCGCCCCAGTCGTGACCGACGAGATCGACCGGCTCGCCGAGCTTTTCCAGCTCGCCCTCGAGCCAGTCGCGGTAGGCGAGGAAGGTTGCCGGAAAGTCGTCCGGCAGCGGTGCACCGAACCCCGGCGGTGAAAGCCGCACCACGTCGGTGCGACCGAGCGCCTCGACCAACGGGTCCCAGATCGCGTCGGTCTCCGGGTTGCCGTGTACCAGGACCACCGTCATGGCTCACATCCTGGCAGACGGCGCCCGGCGGTTCCAGAGTTATCCTTGCGTCGCGATTCGACCGCCGAAGGAACGTGCGCCCTGATGAAAATTCCCGCGCAACCGCTGCGCCTCGACGTGAACGGCGCGGTCGGGGAGCGGGCGGAGCTGGCCGCGACGTACTACCCGGCGCGCACCGGCGCGGACGGCCGCGCCGTCCTGGTCTGCCTGCCCGGGGGCACCTACAGCCGCGACTACTGGGACCTCGACATCCCGGGGCGGCCGGGATACAGCTTCGCAGAGTTCGCCACCGCCCACGGTCATGCCGTCGTGGCGATCGACCCGCTGGGCACCGGCGAAAGCTCAAAACCGACAAACGATTTCGACTTCGCCGACATCGCCGCCGCGCTCGCGTGCGCCGTCGCCGCGATCCCCGACGCGACCGGCAACCGCGCACCGCCCGTGGCCGTTGCGCACTCGCTGGGCGGGTATCTCGCGATCACCCAGCAGGCGCTGTTTTCCAGCTACGCCGCGCTGGCGGTGCTCGGGTGCACCAACCAGCACGTGGCGCCGCTGAACCTCGGCGCGGACTTCATCGCCCGGGCCGCAACCCCGCAGGGACGCGCCACCCTTGCCCGCGAGATCCTGTCCGCCCTTCCCGAACCCTATTTCGAGGGCCCGCGTGAGCACCTGCAGAGCTGGTTTCACCTCGCCGACGTTCCCGCCGACGTCGTGGCGGCCGACTGCGTCACCGCGACGTCGGTGGTGCCGCGGGTGTTCGGCGCCGCCATGATCCCCGGCATCGTCGCCGAGCACGCGGCACGAGTCGAGGTCCCGGTGCTGCTCGGCTACGGCGAGGTGGACGTCTCGCCGGACCCCCGCGCCGAGGCCGGCCTGTATCGCAGCAGCGGTGACATCACCACCGTCGTCCTGGCCGACAGCGCGCACTGCCACAACATGGCGTCCGGCCGCCACCGGCTGTGGCGGCGACTGCTCACCTGGGTGGAGACCGTCGCCGGTTAATGGGCGCCGGAGACGTTGAGCGTGACGACGCCGGCGATGATCAGGCCGATCCCGACGACCTTCGCGGCGGACAGGGGCGAGCCCAGGAATACCACGGCGATGAGCACGATCGCGGCCGTGCCGATCGCCGACCACAACGCATAGGCGACGTCGGTCTGCATGCCCCGCGAAATCGACAGCGCCAGCAGGGCGAAAGAGGCGGCGTATCCGACAAGGCAGATCACGGTCGGCACCAGCCGGGTGAAGCCTTCGGTGCTCTTGAGCAGGCTGGTCGCCACCACTTCGACGAAGATCGCGCAGATGAGGAGCAGATAGGTCACGTCGCCTCCCGGGGTACGAACGCCTGGGTAGGTGTGTACACGATGAAAGCCTGCCCGGGCCGACGTGGGGGTCGAAGACGTCGGCGTCGGCGATAATGACATTCTCTACATTGGAGAAGGCATTCTCAGAAGTCCGAGGGAGGTCGACGATGGCCGCTGGCCAACGGTGTGACGGGATGGTGGCCCTGGTCACCGGAAGCAGCCGGGGGCTGGGCAAGGCGATCGCCGCGCGCCTGGCGGTGCGAGGAGCGACGGTCGCGTTGACGGCCCGCACCATGGACCCCGACCCGAGGTATGAGGGGTCGCTGAGCCAGACCCGCGACGAGATCGCGGCCGCCGGCGGCCGGGCGGTCGCCATCCCGGTCGACCTCTCCCAGCCCGAGGAGCGCACGAGGCTGTACGCCGCGGTGCGCGACGCCGTCGGCGCCCCGGACATCCTGGTCAACAATGCCGCCGTGACCTTCCTGCGGCCCCTCGACGAGTTCCCCGAGCGGCGGGTGCGCCTGATGATGGAGATGCACGTCCTGGCCCCCTTGCACCTGTGTCAACTGGCCATCCCCGCGATGCGCGAGCGGGGGCGGGGCTGGATCCTGAACGTGACGTCCGTGGGCGGCGACCTGCCGCCGGGGCCGCCGTTCTCCGAGTTCGACCGGACCGCGGGCTTCGGCATCTACGGCACGGCCAAGGCCGCCTTGAACCGGCTGACCAAAAGCCTTGCCGCCGAACTCTACGACGACGGCATCGCCGTCAACGCTGCCGCTCCGTCCAACCCGGTGGCCACGCCGGGCGCCGGCACCCTCGACCTGGCCAAGACCGACACCGAGGACATCGAGCTGATCACCGAGACCGCCCTGCGGCTGTGCACCGGCGACCCGAAGACCATGACGGGCCGCATCGCGCACACCCAGCCCTTCCTGGCCGAGGTCGGCTGGTCGAGCGTCTGAATGCCCGACGTCGACCTCGACGAGCTGCGGCGGCGACTGTCGGGCGCCGGCGTCACCGGCGTGGCCCCGCTGGTCGGCGGGGCGTCCAGCCTCACCTTCGGCGCTGAGCGCGACGGCCGCGCGGTGGTGGTCAAGGTCGCCCCGCCGGGCGTGGCGCCGGTCGCGCACCGCGACGTGCTGCGCCAGGCCCGCATCCTCAAAGCGCTTGCCGGGACCGGGGTTCCGGTGCCCGCGGTGCTGTGGGAGGACCCCGGCACCCCGCCGGCCACGCCGCCGCTGTTCGTGATGTCCCATGCCGACGGCGACTGTGTGGAGCCGCTGTTCGACGGTTGCCCACCGGCCGCCGACCTGCCCGACCGGTACCGCAACGCGTGCCGGGCGATGGCGGCCCTGCACGGGCTGGCGCCGGCCGGGCTCGGCCTGGGCGACGAACCGGTGATCGACCCGGCCGCGGAGGTCCGGCGCTGGTGCGACACCCTGCAGACCGTCGATGCGGCGCTGGTGCCCGGCTGGACGGGTGTGCGTGACGCGCTGATGTGCCGCGTGCCGGAACCCATGGGGCCCAGCGTGGTCCATGGCGACTTCCGGTTGGGCAATCTGCTGGCCGTCGGAGCGCGCATCAATGCGGTGATCGATTGGGAGATCTGGTCGGTCGGCGACCCGCGCGTCGATGCGGGCTGGTTCCTGATCAACGCCGATCCCGCCACCTACCGGCGGGTCACGGCCCCGGCCGGGATGGTGCCACCGGTCGGTGAGCTTGCCGCGATCTACCGGGACGCGCTGGGCCTCGACGTCGGCGACCTGGCCTGGTTCCGCGCGCTGGCGTGTTTCAAGTCGGCGGCGACGTGGTCGCTGATCGTCAAGCACAACCGCCGAAGGCGTTCGCCGCGAACCGAATTGGAGGCCATGGCCGGCGCGTTGCCGGGGCTGCTGGAGCGCGCCCGGGCGATGCTGGGCTAGTACGCGCGAACGTGCGCAAAATGCCACGCTGTGACGGCGTGTCGCGTGCAGACACGCACGCTCGCGGGGGAGGGGCGGGGCCCCTAGCCGCGCGGGATGCCCGCAAGCTTGTCGGCGAACTTCGCCTCCGCGGCCGCGCGCAGCCGCAGCAGGTGCTCGGAGGGAAACACGTCCGGCGAGGGCGCACGGTCTTTCAGTAGCAGGCGGGCCAGCGTCACCTTGTGCACCTCCGTGGGGCCGTCGGCCAGGCCGAGCACGAACGACTCCACCAGGTACTGCACGAACGGCATCTCGTGGCTGGTGCCCAGCGACCCGTGCAGCTGCAGCGCCCGCGCCGACACGTCGTGCAGCACCTGCTGCATCATCGCCTTGACCGCCGAGATGTCGGCCCGCACCGCCCGGTAATCGTTGAATTGGTCGATCTTCCAGGCGGTCTGCAGCGTCAGCAGCCGGAAGGCCTCGATCTGGATCCACGAGTCGGCGACCATCTCCTGCACCAGCTGCTTGTTGGCCAGCACCTCGCCCTGGGTGTAGCGCGACACCGCCCGCTCGCAGATCATGTCGAAGATCCGGCGCACCAGGCCGACGGTGCGCATGGCGTGATGGATGCGCCCGCCGCCCAGGCGGGTCTGGGCGACGGCGAAGGCCCCGCCGCGCGGGCCCAGCATGTTCTCGGCGGGTACCCGCACGTTTTCGTAGCGGACGTAGCCCTCCCGGCCGCCGGCACCGAGCGGCTGATAGCCCAGCCCCACGTCGCGCAGCACGTTGATGCCGGGCGTGTCGCCGGGCACGACGAACATCGAGTAGCGCTGATACGGCGGCGCGTCCGGGTCGGTCATCGCCATCACGATCAGGAACGACGCCATGGACGCGAACGAGGAATACCACTTCTCGCCGTTGATGACCCAGTGATCGCCGTCGGGCACGGCGGTGGTGCGGAACACCTTCGGGTCGGCGCCGCCCTGCGGCTCGGTCATCGAGAAGCACGACACGATGCGGTTGTCCAGCAGCGGCTCGAGGTAGCGCGCCTTGAGCTCGGGCGTGCCGTAGTGCGCCAGGATCTCGCTGTTACCGGAATCGGGCGCCTGCGAGCCGAAGACGATCGGCGCGCACTCCGAGCGCCCCAGGATCTCGTTCAGCAGCGCCAGCTTCACCTGGCCGTAGCCCGGTCCGCCCAGGTGCGGCCCGAGGTGGGTGGCCCACAGTCCGCGCTGCTTGACGATCTCCTGCAGGGGCGGGATCAGGGCCTGGCGCACCGGGTCGTTCAGGTCGTGGGACTCCTTGACGATCAGGTCGATCGGCTCGCATTCGGTGCGCACGAAGTCCTCGACCCACTCGAGTTGCTCGGCCCACTGCGGGTCGGTGGAGAAGTCCCATGCCATCTATCGTCCCTCTCGGTTGCCTTGGGCCACCACGCCCGCGTCGATCAACGCGGTGACGGTGTCGGAGTCCAGTCCCAGCTCGCCCAGCAGCGCGCGCGTGTGATCGCCCGGCAACGACGGCGGCGACGGCGCCGCCGGCGCGGTGCGGGAGAAGCGCGGCGCCGGCGCGGGCGCGGTGACGCCGTCGACCTCGACGAACGTGCCACGCGCGGCCAGGTGGGGATGGCGCGGCGCCTCGGACAGCGAGAGCACCGGTGTGGCACAGCATCCCGGCGCGTCGAGGATCCGCTCCCAGTCGGCGCGGGACTTCTCGGCGAAGCGCGCGGCCAGCGTGGCCCGGTGCGCGGCCCACGTCGCCGGCGCGTCGTCGTCGTGCGGCAGGTCGATGCCGAGCCGCTCGCACAGCTGCGCGTAGAACTTGGGTTCCATCGCGCCGACGGCGATGTGCCCGCCGTCGGCGGTGGCGTAGACGCCGTAGAAGTGCGCGGCGCCGTCGAGCAGGTTGTCGTGGCGGTGGTCGCGCCACGTGCCGGCGGGCACCATCCCGAAATACGGTGCGAGCAGGGTCGCGACGCCGTCGACCATCGCGACGTCGAGCACCTGTCCCGCGCCGGATCCGCGGGCCTCGAGGATCGCGCTGAGCAGGCCGACCGCCAGCAGCATTCCGCCGCCCCCGTAGTCGGCGACCAGATTCAGCGGCGGCACCGGCGATTCGGCGGTGCCGATGCCGTGCAGGGCGCCGGCCAGGGCGAGGTAGTTGATGTCGTGGCCGGCGTGCCCGGCCAGGGGCCCGTCCTGCCCGTAGCCCGTCATGCGGGCGTACACCAGGCGCGGGTTGCGCTCTCGCAACTCATCGGGGCCGATGCCCAGCCGTTCGGCCACGCCGGGCCGGTACACGTCGACGAAGGCGTCGGCGCCGGCGGCCAGCCGGTGGACAAGGTTGCGGCCGCGGGGATCCTTGACGTCGGCGGCCAGCGACCGCTGGCTGCGCCGCACCGCGTAGTCGATGGGCAGCGGACCGTCCACGCCGGCCAGGGCGTCGACGCGGATGACGTCGGCGCCCAAGTCGCCCAACAGCATTCCGCAGAACGGGGCTGGCCCCAGCCCGCCCATCATCACGATGCGCACGCCGGACAACGGGCCCGTCACGACGTCCACTTCGCGCGGCGCTCCGCCGCCTCGTCGCTGGCGTGCGAAATGACCTGGTTGCGGTTCTCCAGCTCCAGCGCCGAGGCCAGGCTCGCTGCGTCGGTGTTGACCTGCAGCGCGCGCTTGGTCAGCCGCACGCCCAGCGGAGCGAGGTCGGCGATCAGCGAGGCCAGCTCCACGGCGCGGTCGAACAACCGCTCCGGTTCGACGAGCTCGCTGACCAGGCCCCGCCGGTCGGCTTCGGTGGCCGACACCGTGCGCCCGGTCAGCATCCAGTCGGCGGCCACGCTGGTGCCCACGATGCGGGGCAGGTGGTAGCTCATGCCCATCTCGGCGCCGGACAGCCCGATCAGTATCGCGGCGTTGCCGAACGACGCTGCGGCCGAACAGATCCGGATGTCGGCGGCCAGGCACATTGCGAATCCCGCGCCGACGCAGGGGCCGTTGACCGCGGCGACGACGGGCTGGGGCAGCGCGCGGACGGCCTCGGCGAGCGCGGCCATCCGCTCCTGGAACCGCATCCGGTCGAGCGCGGGCGCCGAGGCCTCCGGCATGGAGGGCCCGAAGTCGCGCACGTCGATGCCCGCGCAGAAGCCGCGGCCGGCGCCGGTGAGCACGACGGCGTGCACGGACTCGTCGCGCGCCAGATCGTCGAGGGCCTGGCCTAATTCGGCCTGCATGGCCTCGTTGATCGCGTTGAGGCACCGCGGGCGGTTGAGGCGGACGACCGAGACGCCGCCGCGCGGCCGGTCCAACTCCAGCGTGCCGGCCATCGTCACACCCGCTCGATGATGGTGGCTGTGCCCATGCCGCCGCCGGTGCACATGGTCACCAGTCCCGTTGCCAGGTCCCGGCGTTCGAGCTCGTCGAGCAGCGTGCCGATGAGCATGGCGCCGGTGGCGCCGATCGGGTGACCGAGGGCGATCGCGCCGCCGTTGACGTTGACCCGCTCGGGATCGATGCCCAGGTCGCGAATCGTCTTGAGCGGGACGGCGGCGAAGGCCTCGTTGATCTCCCAGAGGTCGATGTCGGCCGCGCTCATCCCGGCCCGGGTCAGGCAACGCTGGGCCGCCGGCCCGGGCGCGGTCAGCATGATGATCGGTTCGCTGCCCACCGCGGCGGCGGCGCGGATCTGCGCGCGCGGCGAAACCTGATGGGCGCTCATCCATTTGGCGGAGGCGACCAGCACGGCCGCCGCGCCGTCGACGACACCCGACGAGTTGCCGGCGTGGTGGACATGCTCGACGCGGTCGATGCCCGGGTAGCGCTGCAGGCAGATCTCGTCGAACGTCAGGCGCTCGCCGTCGGCGCGGGCCGCGCCCATCGCGGCGAAGGCGGGCCGCAGCCCCGCCAGCGTCTCGGCGGTGGTGCCCGGGCGGGGATGCTCGTCGCGTTCGACGCAACCGCCGGGGGTGGGGACCCCGAGCAGGGAGCGATCGAACCTGCCCTCGGCGATCGCCGTCGCGGCCCGGCCCTGGCTCTGCGCGGCGTAGGCGTCGACGTCGTCGCGGGTGAACCCCTCCAGCGTGGCGATCAAGTCGGCCGAAATGCCCTGCGGGACGGTCGGATACCGCACGCGGAAATCGGGGTTGTTGCCGTCGATGGTCGGGGCCCCGGCGGTGACGTTCCACCGCGACATCGACTCGACTCCGCCGGCGACCACCAGGTCCTCGCCGCTGGCGGCGACCGCCGAGGCCGCCACGGTCACAGCCTGCTGGCCGGACCCGCAGAACCGGTTCAGCGTCATCCCGGGAACGCTCTCGGGCCACCCGGCCAGCAGCACCGACAGCCGCGCGATGTCGTCGCCGTGGTCGCCGCCCAGGATGCCGTTGCCGGCGATCACGTCGTCGACGTCGGCCGGTGCGAAGCCGGTGCGCTCGGCCAGCGCGGTGAGGCAACGGGCGAACAGGGCCTGCGGGTGGACGGCGTGCAGGGCGCCGTCGGGGCGGCCGCGGCCACGCGGCGTGCGCACCGCGTCGAGGATCCAGGCGTCGATGTCACACTCCCGTCGTCGGGTGGCCCCGTCGTTGGCGGCCGGGGCACCACCGATCGTAATCAGTCTCTCGGCTTAGGAGAATAACCTTCTCGCAAAAAGCGAAGCTATTCTCCCGCCGGTCCGCCGATCACCGCCGGCGCGCCCACACGTAGGGCACCAGGGCGCGCAGGAAGTCGACGTCCGGGCCGGGCCGGGCCTGGGCGAAGGCCTGCTCGAAGTAATCCTCGGCGACCAGCAGGATGCCCTCGGCGTACTCGCGGGTGAAGGTGATGCTGCCGTAGTCGTCCATCAGCGCGCGGATGGTCCGCACCAGCTCGTCGGAGCGCTCGGCGCGCTTGCGGCGCAGGTAGTCGCCCACCAGGGCGCGGTCGGCGCCCCGCGCGGACGCCATCAGGTGCACGAGCGCCAGGGTCCGCTTCCCCTCGTAGAGGTCGCCGAGGATCTCCTTGCCGTACACGCGGGCGTCGCCGACCAGGTTCAGCAGGTCGTCGCGGATCTGGAAGGCCGCGCCGAAGTGAAAGCCGAAGCGCACCAGCGGCCCCAGGTCGGCGGTCCCGCGCGAACCCACCATCGCGCCGACCCGCAGCGGGTGGATGGTCGTGTACCAGCACGTCTTGTGCATGATCAGCTCGAGATAGTCCTCCGGGCCCACGCCCTGAACATCGTCGAACTGCCAGCCGACCTCGGTGGCCTGGCCCTCGAGCGTGCGCATGGCCATGGTGTCGAACTCGGCCAGCACCAGGTCGGCAAGGTCGCGATCCAGGCGCCGGGCGGCGCGGCGCAGCACCTGGTTGGCCACGATGGCCAGGCCGTCGCCGGCGTTGAGCGCCGCGGCCAGCCCGTACGTGGCCGCCAGCGTGGGACGGCCGCGGCGCATCTCGCTGCCGTCGGCGATGTCGTCGTGTACCAGGAAAGCGTTGTGCAGCAACTCGATCGCCACCGCGATGCCCAGCAGGTCGTCGGGATGCCCGCCGAACGCGCGGCCGGCCGACAAGCACAGCGCGGGCCGCAGCGCCTTGCCGGGGCGCGACGGATATTCGCGCATCGGGCCGTACAACCATTGCACCGGCTCGCCGTCGGGCATCGCGTCGAGCATCGAACGGCGCACGGTGCGCGCCACCTCGCGCAGCCGGTCCTCGACGGTGGCAACCAGTTCCGTCCCGTCGGCCGTGCTGGTCATTCGAGCGGCGCCCGCAGCGTGAGCGTCAGGGGCAGCCACAGGTCCGGATAGCCCTGCGCGAGCAGCGTTCCGCGGTAGCGGCCGGGTGCGACCTCCGGTGTCACCTTGACCGCGACCGCGATGCCGCGGCTCGACCGGCCCGGCAGGGCGAGCGTGTCGGGCGTGAATTGCACGGCGCCGGAACCGATTGTCGCGCCGTCGTGGGCGAGCAGATCGCCGCACCGCAATGCGACCGACCCGATGTCGTCGGCGCCGCGGTTGTGCAGCCACACCTCGCCGGCGGCCAGGCCGGGTCCGTCGGCGACCAAATGCACACCGCCGCTGGCGCTCTGGCCGGCCAAGTCGAACGAGGCGCCGTCACCGCGAACGGGCGACGGGGCGCCCGGCATCGACCGCAAAAGCCGGCCGAACAGCGACCACCAGGTGTTCATCAGCAGCTCGACATCGCCGTCGGCGGCCGTGGGCCCGCGTGCCGGCTGCGCCGAACCCGCGGCGTCGGTGGGCGTTTCGCCGCCCTGCAGGAACCGGTCCACGAGTTGGGCCGCGGCGGAAAACCCCCGCGCCTGGATGGCGCTCAGCGCGCGGGCGTTGGCGACCGGATCGAATACCCTGGCCCACGGAATGTCGCTGATGCTGCCATCGTCGGTGACGCCTTGGTCCACTGAACTTCCTCCGAATTTTCCTCCGCGCCAAATCGGCGGCATCACGGTATGCTAGCTGGGCAAACGCGCGCTGGAGGGCCAATGACAGAGCCGACCGAAAGCCCCGGCACGGTATTCCACCTGCTGTCCCTGTATGCCGCTCTCGATCGGGCGGTCCTGGAATCCGCCGATCCCAACGTCGCTGCAATGGTCGAGCGATTCCTGCCCGGCTCCACCGGGGTGAACCAAAGGGGCTGGTCGCGCGAGTTGGAACGATTCCTGGGTCTCGATTTCGTCAGCCTCGAGGAGTTGTTGTCGGCCGTCCCGGGGTTCGCGGAGTCGACGCCGCTGACCGCGCCGGAGCTGTCCCGGCTGGTGTATGCCGTCGGGAGCCTCATGCACCTGCCGCCCGACCGCATAGGGATCGATCGCGAGCAGTTCCTGCCGGTGCTCGCGCTCGCCCGGCCGCAGACCGGGGCGAGTCGCGAGCCCGGCCTCGCGACCGCCTTCGCAACCGGTGGGCCAGATCAGGACCGCGCGCTCTACGACGTGATCGAGCAGCTCTTCACCGGTCGGTCGGAGTGGTCTGACGCCGTTGCTGAGGCCGTCCGAAAAGGGTTGCTCGACCCGGCGGTGGCCCGCGTCGGGCTCTGCAATGCGTGCGTGACGAACCTGGACGGCTACGAATGCGTCCTCGTCGACACGCGCTCCGAGGACGACTCGGTCTCCATCGAACAGGTGAAGGCGATCCTGGATCCGCGCAACTGGAGTCAGACCGCTGGCCAGTTCTTCTGCCAGATGCAGGATCTCGGTCCGCGAGAACAGGCCCCGCACCTCGGGTGGGGACGCGTACTCGAGCAGGTCAGCGCGTGGTGCGGGGTGATTCCGCCGCTGAGGACCCAGCTGAAGTTCTGCAAGGCCGACAACCCCAGCCAGGCCGTGGTGCAATACGACCTCGACGAGACGCTCCCCAACCAGGGCGACGGCCTGGTGAAAGTGGACAAAGGTTGGCTCAAGGTGGCCGTGGGCACCTCGGCGAACGCCAAGGCCGGGGTCACCCTCACCACGCGAAAAGTCGTCCACATCGATCCGCTGTCGCCCGTGGCCCAGAGGATATTCGTCTGCGAGTCGGGGTACGGAAGCGCGGCGGAGGAGATGCTGTTGGGGCATGCGAAGCGGCCGCCGATGAATCTGGTTGCGTGGTTGGCGGACCCGAAGCCGCTCCAGACCGCCACGGAGGAGCAGGACGACATCGCGTGGCTGGGGGGCACCCAGGCGGCGCAGCCCCCGCCCGGGCAACCGGGCGCGGCGCCGGCCGGCGGTGGCGGTGGCGGTGCCGCGGCTGCCACGACGGCGGCCGGTTTGGCGGTGAGCATGTTCTCGGATTATCTCGCCGAGGTCGTCAACGACAGCTCCCAGCTCGCGGCCAAGTTCGCCGACCAGGACCTCTCCGTCGACGACCTGGTGAAGTTCAGCGCCAGGCTCGGTGCCCGGATGGCCAGCGAGCCGTGGAAATTCGTGCAGAAACTGTCCGAACTGCCGCCGCCCTCACCCGGTGGCGGCCCCGGCCAAGGCGGTTGATGACAGTGACCGATTCCCGAAACGCCGCCCAGCAGTTCACCGCCACCACCGACGCGGCCGTCGCGCAGGCCCGCGTCGTCGCCAAAGACGCGGTGGCGCAGATCGACGCCGGCACGTACGGCTGCGAGGCATGGTGCCGCTCGGTGGTCAAGATGTTCGACATCATGGCGCGGGGCTCGGCCATGCATTTCAAAACCGCCGTCTCGCACGGCTGTTGTTCGACGTCGTCGACCACGCACCCGTGGCCGTGCGGTATGAAACCCTCCGATCCGATCGCCGTTCCGGCGCACAAGGATTTCTCGCGGCACGCGTCGGTGGCCGTGTCGTTCACCCGGGTCGGCGGGCAGGAGACCATCCCCGACGACGCGATCGGGATCCATCCCGCCGTCCTGCCCGCGGGCGCGACAAGCTTCCAGGTGTATCTGAAGGACCCCAAATACCTGGGGGCCAGCTACACGGGAAAGGTTCGCCTGACCACGATCACGAGCAATTTCGCCCCCACGAGCTTTGTCGAACGCGTCGTCACCGTCGTGCTGTGAGCAACAAACCGCAGACGAATATCGACGAACTGCTTGATCGGGCCTTCGAGGCCATCGGCCGGGGGGAGCGAACCACCGCCAACACGCTCGCCGAGCAGGTGCTGGCCATCGACCGCGGAAACGCCGACGCCGAAGGCTTGCTCGCCGCGCCCGTCGAGCAGGGCGAGATCCGGCGCCTCACCATCATGTTCGCCGACCTGGTCGACTCCACCGCACTGTCCACCAGCATCGAGCCGGAGACGTACCGCGCGGTGGTGGGCCGCTACAAGGAGCAGGTCCGCCAGATCGTCGAGCGCTACGAGGGCCACGTGGCCTCAACCAAGGGCGACGGGCTGTTGATCGTCTTCGGTCACCCGCGAGCGCACGAGGACGACGTGCGGCGGGCGGTCTACGCGGGACTCGACATCGCCCGCGCGGTCGCCGCCCTCAGCGACCGGGTGCGGCAGCGGTTCGGCTTCACCATCCAGGTCCGGGTCGGCGTGCACCGAGGCGTGGTCTACCTCGACCTCGAACAGGACGACGTGTACGGCCTGGCCGCCAACCTGGCGGCCCGCGTTTCGGGCCTCGCGCCGCCGGGGGCGGTGGTCGTCTCGGCCGCGGTGGAACAACTGACCCGCAAGCAATTCCAGCTGCAGCGGCTGGAGCCGCAAACCGTCAAAGGCATCGCGGGGCCGGTCGATCACTACCTCGTCCTCGGCGAACTGGCCGGCGCGGCAAGGATTTTGTTCCGGCCCGTCGTGGGCCGCGAACAGGAACTGGCGCACCTCGATAGTTGCTGGGCAAAGGCGCAAGCCGGCGCGCTCGAAACGAGGGGCGTCGCCCTGTGCGGCGAGGCCGGCATCGGCAAGAGTCGGCTGGTCTCGGCCACGGTCGAGCTGGCCGAGCGGTCGAAGGCCGTCGTGATCGAACTGGGCGGGTCGCCGTTGCACACCGACGTCGGTCTGCACCCGGTACGCCGCCTGCTCGAACAGCGTTGCGGGATCGACCGCGCCACGGCCCCGGCCGAGGTGGTGGAGCGCCTGGAAGCCGAAGTCGGCGCGCGTGGCCTCGATCCGGCCACGATCGTGCCGCTGCTGGCGCCGGTGCTGGCCGTCGGCCCGGAAGCCGGCTACCGGGCCGACGATGCCGACGGTGACCGACTGTACCGGCGGATCGCCCGCGCGGTGCGCGACTACCTGGTCGCCTGCCTGGGCGACGGCCCCGCGCTGGTGGTGGCCGAGGACATGCACTGGTTCGACGCCGACACCGCCGAGGTGGTCCGATCGCTGCTCGAGGACGATTCCGGGCGGCTCCTCGTGGTGATGACCAGCCGCGAGTCCGCGTCGCTGCCCGACGGCCCGCGCGTCGCGAAGTTCGTCCTGCAGCCGCTGACGGACCAGGAGAGCGACGAGCTGATCGCCGCCCTGCACCCGGAACTGGGCGCCGACGGACGCGCCGCCGTGTGCCGCCGCTGCGACGGGTTGCCGCTGTTCATCGAGGAGGTCGTCGCCAAGCTCAAGGACCAGCCCGCCGACGCGGCGGAGTCCACCCGCGTGCCCGACTCGCTGTACGAGGCGCTGTTCGCGCGGCTGCGGTCTCACCACGCCGTGCAGGTGGCCGAGGGCGCCGCCGTGGTGGGGGACGTCATCGAGCGCCGCCTGCTCGCGGCGGCGGTCGAGATCGGCGACGCCGAACTGGACGGCGCGATCGAGGACCTGTGCGCCGGCCGGGTCCTCGAGCCGGTGCGCGAAGGCACCTGGCGGTTCCGCCACGAACTCCTGCGCGACATCGCGGCCGAACTGCCGCCGCCCAGCCTCCGCCGCCGGATGCACGGCCGCGTCGCCGACGCGCTGCTGTCCTCGGCCGCCGATGCGAACACCGACTGGCCGCTGATCGCCAGCCACTATGAGCTCGCGGAACGCCACGATGCGGCGGCGACGGCCTACCGCAAGGCCGCCGGCGTGGCCCGTCGCCGCGGCGCCCTCACCGAAGCCCGTTCCTATCTGGGGCATGCGATTTCGCAGATCGAACAGCTGCCCGCCGGACCCGGGCGGGACGATCGCGAAATCGCGCTGCGGCTGCGGCGCGGGTTCCTGTTCTACGCCGCGGAGGGCGCGCTGAGCCAGAATGCGGCCGCCGACTTCGAACGGTGCCTGCAGCTGCGCGGAACGGAAGTCACCGACGACCTGTTCTCGATATTGACCGCGCTGTGGGGGCACTACGTGATGCGGGCCAACCTGCGCCGTGCTCAGCAGGTCCTGCAGGCCATCGACACGGGTGTCGTCAAAGGGCAATCGTCGGAGTGGCCCACCCTCACGGCCGGATTCGGGATGCTGGCCTGGTACCGCGGCGAGTTCGACCGGGCCCGCGAGACGCTGGAAACGGCCGCATCGCAGCGCGGCAACGTGCGGCAGACGCTGCTCGCGGGCTGGTTCATGGCGACCGATCCGATCGCGTCGATCCACACGCACCTCGCGTTGGCGCGTTACATCCACGGCGACCTCGGCGGGGCCACCCAGCAGTTGGAGGAGTCCGCCCGGCGGTGCGACGCCGTGAGCGTGCCCCAGGGCCCATTCAGCCTCGCCTACGCGCGCCAGATGGAGGTGCTGGTCCGCATGGAGTCCGGCGAGCTCGACCGCGCCGCCGCGGTGGCCGCCGACCTGGTGGCGGACGCCCGCAGGCACCGCCTGGACTCGTGGGTGGCGCTCGGCCACGCACAGCAGGCCGTCGTGCAGGCCCTGCTGGCCATGGCGGCGTGCCCCGCCGACCCGGACGCGTTGAGCGGCCACATCTCCACCGTCACCGGGCTTGTGGAGGGATGGCGGGCGATCGGGCTGCGGTCGATGATCACCTGCTACGACGGGGTGCTGGCGCGCCTGCTGCTCGCGGCGGATCAGCCGGCGGCCGCCCGGGACCGCGTCGACACCGGCCTGAGGCTGGCTGAGGAAACCGGCATGCACTTCTACGACGCCGAACTGCTGCGCATTCGTGCGCACACCCACGACGACGCGGCCGAGCGCTGCGCCGGCCTGCGGGCCGCGATCGAGCTGGCCCGCCGTCAGCATGCGCCTGTGTTCGAATTGCGCGCCGCGGCGGAGTATTTCGAACTGTGCGGCGAGTCGGCGCGGCAGGACCTGTGCGCGGCGATCCGGGGCTTCCCGGACGGGAGCACGTGGCCGGAACTTTCCCGCGCGCGGACATTGCTCGGTGAGCCGTAACAAGGGCCGCGTGGCCATCCTCGGCGGGGGCATGGCCGGGTTGTCCGCGGCCTGGCGGCTCAGCGCGCCCGGGTGGCGCGAGCGCTACGAGTCCATCACCGTCTACCAACGCGGTTGGCGGCTGGGCGGTAAGGCGGCCTCGAGCCGCGGCGCCAACGGGCGCATCGAGGAGCACGGCCTGCACATCTGGCTGGGCTCCTACGAGAACGCGTTCGGGCTGCTGCGCGAGTGCTACGGCGAGCTGGACCGGCCGACGACCGACCCCGGCGCGCCGGTCCAGACCTGGGACCAGGCGCTGATTCCCGCCGACAATCTCGGGCTGGCCGAGCGGTGGGGCACCGACTGGCTGGTGTGGCTGGGAACTTTCACCGGAAACGACGCACTGCCGGGCGAACCCGGGGGCACCGGCCGGGAGATGACGGCGGTGGGGTTTTTGCAGCGGGCCCTGCGCCTCGTGCTCGACTTCGCCGAATCGATCCGCGATCCGATACCCGAGGGCCTGCTGCTGTCCGGTTCGCCGGACCCGCCGGCCGGCACCGGCAGCGCCGAGGCCGTTCGGCGCGGTGTGCTGGCGGCGCTGCTGACCCTGACCGAGGCCCCGCCGCCAAGCACCGCGGCCACCGATCCGCTCGGCGCCGTGCTCGAGGCGATCCGCGGGGCCCTCGATTACGAGCGTCGCCCCGCGCACAAGCGCTCGTGGCTGCTGATGTCGCTGGTCACGGCGACCGCACGCGGCATCATCGCCGACAAGCTGATCACCGATGCCCGCGGCTTCCGGGCGATCAACGACGAGGACTTCGGGGACTGGCTGCTGCGCCACGGTGGCCACCGGGATGTGCTGGAATTCCCGCTGATTCGCGGCCTGTACGACCTGGTGTTCGGCTACCAGGACGCCGACCCGCACCGGCCGGCCTTCGGCGCCGGGCTGGCCGTCTTCCTGACCGGGCTCGTCCTGTTCGAGTACAAGGGGGCCGTCTTCTGGAAGATGACGGCGGGCATGGGTGACATCGTGATCGCGCCCATTTACCAGGTGTTGCGGCAACGGGGCGTCACCTTCGAGTTCTTCCACCGCCTCGACGGGTTGCACCTGGACTCCGACCATCGGGCCATCGAGTCGATCAGCATGGGCCGGCAGGTCGCACTGGCCGACGGCATCGACCACTACGAGCCGCTCACCGCCGTGCGCGGGCTGCCGGTGTTTCCCGCCGCTCCGCTCACCGAGCAGGTGTGCGCGTCGGACCGGGACCGCATCCGGGACTGGCGCTCGCTGGAAACCCATTGGGGCCGTGAAGAAGACGCCGGGAGCAGGGTGTTGCGCCGCGGCGTCGACTTCGACCACGTCGTGCTGGCGGTATCGCTGGGGATGGTCGACGTCGTCGCGGCCGAGCTGGTCGCCGACCGGCCGGAGTGGCGCGACATGACCACCCACGTGCGCACCGTGGCCACCCAGGCGCTGCAGATTTGGCTGCGGCGCGACGAGGCTTCGCTGGGCTGGCTCTTGCAGCCGGAGGTCACGACCAGCGCCTACCTGCCGCCGTTCGAGACATGGGCGTCGATGGGGCAGACGCTGTGGGCCGAGGAGTGGCCCGACGACGACCCGGCGCGGACGGTCGCCTACTTCTGCGGCAGCCTGGACGCGCCGTGGCCGATCGACGAGGATCCGGCGCGCTACGTGCGCCGCTACACCGAGCAGGTCCGCGCCGACGCCGTGCAATTCCTCAACCGGGACATCGCCCTGTGGTTCCCGAAGGCGGTCAGCGAGGCCGGTTTTGCGTGGGAGCTGCTGTGCGGTGCGAACGGGCGACGCGGCGCCGCGGCGGTCGACAGCCAGCACGTCAGCGTGAACATCGACCCGTCCGATCGCTACGTGCAGTCGGTTCCCGGCTCCGATCGCTATCGGCTGAGGCCGGACGAAAGCGGTTACGACAACCTGGTTTTGGCGGGCGACTGGACCGACTGCGGCATGAACGCCGGGTGCATCGAGGCGGCGGTGCGCTCGGGCTTACAGGCCGCCAACGTGCTGCTCGGGCGCGGCCGCCATTACGGCATCCGCGGCTACTACCTGCCCTGACGGCGGCTCAGCCGAAATCGGTTGCGCCGCTCAGCCCTTCCCACTTGGCGATCTCGGTGGCGCGCGCGTCGGCGGCATGGCGATACAGGGCCAGGGCGTCGGGGCCGAGCAGCAGAAAGCCCGGGGGCTCGGGCGATTCGACGGCCGCGATGATCGCGGCGGCGGCCTTGGCCGGGTCGCCGGCCTGGTTGCCGTGCATGGTGTCGTTTTCCTTGCGGCGCTGCCCGGCGGTGGCCGCGTAGTCGTCGATGACGGTGGCCGACTGGACCAGCGAGCGTCCGGCGAAGTCGGTGCGGAACGCGCCGGGCTCGACGACGGTGACCGTGATGCCCAGGGGAGCGAGCTCGCCGCGGAGCGCGCCGCTGATCCCCTCGAGGGCGGCTTTGACCGCGGAGTAGTAGCCGGAGCCCACCGGGGTGAGCTGGGCGCCGATCGAGGAGATGTTGACGATGGCGCCGCTGCGGCGCGCCCGCATGCCGGGCAGGACGGCCTTGATCATCGCGACGGCGCCGAAGAAGTGCGTCTCGAACAGGGTGCGGACCGCGGCGTCGTCGCCTTCTTCCACGGCGGCGCGGTAGCCGTAGCCGGCGTTGTTGACCAGCACGTCGACGCCGCCGAACCGCTCGTCGGCGTCCCGCACCGCCGCGGCGACCTGCTCGGGTCTGGTGACATCGAGCGCCACGGGCAGCACGCGCCGCGGTGCGGCGGCCGCCAGGTCGGCGACCTTGCCGGCGTCGCGTGCGGTGACGACGGCGTGGTGGCCGGCGCCGATCACCGCCTCGGCGAGCGCGCGGCCGAGCCCGGTGGAGCAGCCGGTGATAAGCCAGGTGGACATGCGGGAACTCCCTTCGGGTGGCCTCAGCCCTGAAACGCCGGGCCGTCGAAGCGTTCGCGGGTGACGAACTCGGCGACGGGTCTGCGGCGCAGCCTGCTCAACTGGCGGGTGGGCCTGCCGAGCGGGACGACCGCGGCGATCGCGTGCGTGTCGGGGATGCCCAGCAGCGGCCGGACCTCGTCCTCGGCGGCAATGGCCATCGTGGTCATGGTGCCGCCGTAGCCCTCGTTGCGCGCGGCCAGCAGGACGTTCCACACCAGGGGGTAGACCGACGCGCCACCGGCGAGGCCGACGCGGTCCAGGCGCTGGTCCAGGGCGGCGACCACGCCCAGGTCGACGGTGACGACCAGCACCACCGGCGCGTTGATCAGCGGCGCTGTGAACGCCTCGGGGATCTGCGTGCCGTCGATGACCTCCTGCGGCACACCGCTGGGGCGCAGCGAGTTCCACGGATTTTCGCCGGCGCTCAGTTGGGCGATGTAGCGGCGCGCGGCGGGGGCGCCCAGCTCGGCGAGCCGCCGGCGCATCGTCGCGTCGCGCACCACCGTGATGTGCGCGCCCTGCCGGTTGCCGCCGCTGGGGGCGAACCGCGCGTTGTCGAAGATGCGCCACAACACGTCGTCGGGCAGCGGGTCGTCGGTGAACTCGCGCGCCGCGAACGTCGTGCGCATCACGTCGTACAGATCCACGGCGTGGGTCACGAGGCCGCGGCGGCGCGTCGCTCCAGCCGGAAGGTGCGTTCGAAGCCGGCCGGCTGGGTGGTCAGGGTGACCTCGACCGCACCGCCGGGGGCGATGACGTAGCGCTCCTCGACGTCGGGGCCGTTGGTCCACCGGCCGACGGCCTGGCGTCCGAGGTCCTGGCGGTCGCGCAAATCCGGGTCGAACGGGAAATACACCGGGTCATACGGCATCACGTCGCCGTCGGGGCGGCCGTCCACCATGCGGCTGCACTCGACGAACCGGAAGCAGCCGATGTTGTGCGCGGCCCGGTAGGTGCGCCGGATCACCAGCGGCGAGCGCGCGTCGGCGGGCAGAGCGGCGTCCTTGGGCACGATCGGGTCGAAGACGACGTCGGCCCCGGCTTGTGCCTCGCGGAACACCCCGAAGTGCCGTGAAAAGCGTTCCGAGAGCGCGAAATCGGTCTCGGCGTCGAGGTAGACGGCCAGGCCGATGGCCGTCGCGGCGAAGGGGTGCGGCGAGCGTTTGACGCGCTTGTCGCCGAACGTCGCCCGCAGTGTCCGGGAAACCAGCGGGAAGCTGCCCGCCCCGCCGACCACGTAGATGCCCGCGACCTCGGACGCCGACACCTGGCTGTCGCCGGGGTCGTGCAGGACGCGGCGCAGAATGTCGACCGTCTGCTCGACGAGCGGCGTGCACGCCGCGTAGACGTCGTCGATGCCGCAGGCGAACGGCGGCTTTCCGACCGCCGTCAGGTCCACCAGGAACCGGCGGGTCTGCGGCCCGACGGCCTCCTTGCGGGCCGCGCACTCCTCCGTGAGCAGGTTGTACTCCTCGGCGCCGACCGTGCCCAGGCCCGATCCGTCGAGGACCAGGCGCACGATCGCCTCGTCGAAGTCGTCGCCGCCCAGGCGCTGGATGCCCTCGCTGAGCACGACGTCGTTCGCCGGGCCGGTCATCTTCAACAGCGAGGCGTCGAACGTGCCCCCACCGAGGTCGTAGATCAGGACGTACTCGCGCTTGGCGGTGATGGTGGAGCGGTAGCGATGGGCGTACTCGAGGCTCGCTGCCGACGGCTCGTTCAGCAGCGCGACGACCTGAAAGCCCGCCGCGGCGAAGGCGTCCAGCGTCAGGAAACGCTGGGCGCTCGACGCGTTCGCCGGCACACTGATCGCGGCCTCGAGGGGTTCCCCCGGCGCCACGCCGGCGTTGGAGCGGTCGCAGAGGTCCCGTTTCAGCTGGGCCAGGAAGCCGGCGAGCAGATCCACCAGGCGGTAGCGGCGCCCGGCCAACCCCACCTCGGTCTGCGGTCCGGCGTCGTTGAGCAGGCGTTTGAACGATCTCAGCACCGACCAGCCCGGCTCGTGGCGGAGCGCGGCGGCGTCCGCGCCGAACCGCAGCTGCCCGGCGGCGTTCGCCGCGATCACCGAAGGCCACGTCTCCACCCCGTCGAAGGACACGACCGGGTAGTTCCCCCTGTCGACGACCGCTGCGACGGTGTGGGTGGTGCCAAAGTCGATGCCGACCCTCATTCCGCCCGATTCTAGGCCTGGGCAGGTGTTTTGACGCAACCTTGACCGGCGTGGCGGACCGGTGCCGCGCGCCGAACGACTCTGCTTTCGATGACTTTGGCCTCTACGCCGCGACATGCGTTGGGGAGACGATCACGGCACCGAACGGGTGTTCTGTTCGGAGCCGGGCGCTGCCTCGACGGGAACCGCCGGCGAATGTCAGCAACGTCGAACGGAAAACAGCATGCGACGGAATTGGGGGAACTTTCCCGCTCTCCGTCGCCCGGAAAGCGCCGCGGCGCGTCGCGCCGTGATACCGGCCATTGCGCTCGCGGGCGCGGCGCTCGCGTGCGCGCCCGCCGCGCACGCGGACAACAAGCGGCTCAACGACGGCGTCATCGCGAATGTGTACACCGTCCAGCACAACGCCGGCTGCACCAACGACGTGCGAAGCAACCCGCGGCTGCAACTGGCGGCGCAGTGGCACACCGACGACGTGCTCAACAACCACGCCCTCGACGGCGACATCGGCTCCGACGGCTCCACGCCGCAGGACCGGGCGGCAGCGGCGGGCTACCGCGGCGGCGTGGCCGAGACGGTGGCGATCAACCCCGCGTTGGCCATCAGCGGCATCGAGGTCATCAACCAGTGGTACGACAAGCCCGCCTACCTGGCCATCATGCGGAACTGCTCCTACACCCAGATGGGGGTGTGGTCGCAGAACGCCCTTGACCGCAGCGTGCTGGTCGCCGTGTACGGTGCGCCGGCCGATCGGGTGCCGGGATGACGCTGTCCTTACAATCCTTTGTCCGGCAACGGTTTCAGCCCGAGGCCTTGGTCAAACCGCTGCGTTCCCTCGGCGACTTCTTCGCGATGTCGCTGGACACCTTCGTCGCGATGGTCAAGTTCCCCTTCCCGTGGCGGGAGTTCGTGCTGCAGACGTGGTTCGTCGCTCGGGTGTCGGTCATCCCCACGCTGCTGCTGACGATCCCGTTCACCGTGCTGGTGGTGTTCACCATGAACATCCTGCTGGTCGAGTTCGGCGCGGCCGACTTCTCCGGCACCGGCGCGGCGACCGCCTCGGTCACCCAGATCGGGCCGGTGGTGACCGTGCTCGTCGTTGCCGGCACCGGGGCGACAGCGATGTGCGCCGACCTGGGCGCGCGCGCGATCCACGACGAACTCGACGCATTGCGCGTGATGGGCGTGGACCCGATTCGCAGGCTGGCGGCGCCCCGGGTGCTGGCCGCCACGGTGGTGGCGGTTTCCCTGGTGTCCCTGGTGACCCTTGTGGGACTCGCCGGCTCCTTCTTCTTCTCGGTGCTGGTCCAGCACGTCACCCCGGGCGCCTTCGCCGCGGGCCTCACCCTGCTCACCCACCTGCCCGACCTGGTCCTAGGACTGGTCAAAGGCGCGCTCTTCGGCATGGCGGCCGCGCTGATCGCCTGCTACAAGGGGATTTCCGTCGGCGGCGGACCGCAGGGCGTCGGTAACGCCGTCAACGAGACCGTCGTGTATTCGTTCATCGCCCTGTTCGTCATCAACATCGTCGCGACGGCCGTCTACTACACGGGCCCGCAATGAGTGGCGACGGCGCGGCGGCACCCCGGTTCGCCTGGCTGCATCGCGCCGCGAGCGACGTAGCGGGCCGCTGGAATCGCGTGGGCGTCCAAGTGGCTTTCTACTCGACCACGATGTCCGAGATGCGCACCGCGTTCGGTCGGTACGGCAGGGAGATCGTGCGGCAGGTCGCCCAGATGAGCCTGGGCACCGGCGCGCTGGCCGTGATCGGCGGCACGGTGGTGATCGTCGGCTTCCTGACCCTGTCCACCGGCGCGGTCATTGCGGTCCAGGGCTACAACCAGCTCTCCGGAATCGGTGTAGAGGCGATGACAGGATTCATCTCCGCCTACGTCAACGTTCGCATCATCTCCCCGGCGGTCGCCGGCGTCGGCCTGGCGGCCACCATCGGGGCGGGTGCCACCGCGCAACTGGGCGCCATGCGCATCGCCGACGAGATCGACGCGCTCGAGGTGATGGCGGTCCGGTCGGTCGCCTACCTGGTCTCCACCCGGGTGGTGGCCGGGGTCGTCGTGGTGATCCCGCTCTATTGCGTGGCGGTGGTGTGCGCGTTCCAGGCCGCGCGGTTCGGCACGACGGGAATCTACGGTCAGTCCACCGGCGTCTACGACCACTACTTCCGCACCTTCCTCAATTCCGTCGACCTGCTCTGGTCGTTCGTCACCGTGATCGTCGCGGCAGTCGCGATCATGTTGGTGCACACTTACTACGGCTACACCGCCACGGGCGGGCCCGCCGGAGTGGGCCAGGCGGTCGGTCACTCGGTGCGCACCTCGCTGATCGTGCTGACGCTGATCGTGCTGGCGATCTCGCTCTCCGTGCACGGCCAGTCGGGCCACTTCAACCTCTCCGGGTAACCAGATGACCGAATCACGCTCGCAGGCAATACATCCCGCGTGGTGGACGCTGATCCTGGTTGTCGCCACCGTCGGCGTCGTCGCGGCGACCTCGACGCTGTTCTCGGGCTCGTTCAGGTCCTACGTCCCGGTGACGGTGGTCTCCGACCGCGCGGGCCTGGTGATGGAGCGCGGCGGCAAGGTCAAGATGCGTGGGGTGCAGGTGGGCCGGGTCCGCGCGATCACCACCCGGCAGGATCGGGTGAGCCTGACGCTGCAGATCTACCCCGACCAGGTCAAGTACATTCCGGCGAACGTGCACGCACGCATCCGGGCAACCACGTTGTTCAGCGCAAAATACGTCGAGCTGGTCTACCCGGGCGACCCCAGCCGCGCGCGACTGGCCGCCGGCGCGGTGATCCGGGTCGACAACGTGGGCACCGAGGTCAACACCATGTTCGCCAACCTCGTCGGGATGCTCAACCAGATCGATCCGGCCAAGCTCAACGCGGTGCTGTCGGCGCTGGCCGAGGGTCTGCGCGGCCGCGGCGCGATGATCGGGCAGGCGATCACCGACGCCAACCAGGTACTGCTGGCGGTCAACCCCCGAGCCGACACCGCGCGCGCGGACACCCAGGCCGTCAAACGATTCGGCGACACCTATGGCGCCGCCGCACGAGACATCCTCGAGGCGCTGGACGCGGCCAGCGTCACCAGCGCCACCGTCACCGGTTCGGGGGCCTTGGATCCGCTGCTCACCGGCGTCATCGGCCTCTCGCGCAGCGGCATCGACCTCCTCGGGCCCATCAAGGGCAACCTAATCGAGGCCGTGCACCTGCTGGAGCCGACGACCAGCCTGGTGATGAAGTACAACCCCGCGCTGACCTGCATGCTGGTAGGCGCCCAGACGGCGCTCGACACCGGCTACCGGGACGCAATGGGCGGGGCCAATGGCTACTCGCTGATCATCGACAGCTCCCCGTTGCTGGGCGCCGACCAGTATCGGTATCCGCAAAACCTTCCCGTCGTCGGCGCCAAGGGCGGGCCCGACGGGAAGCCGAGCTGCGGCTCGCTGCCCGATGTCGCCGCGAATTGGCCACTGCGCCAATTAATTACGAATACCGGCTGGGGAACCGGGCTGGACCTGCGGCCCAACCCCGGGATCGCTTTCCCCGGGTATGCCGATTACCTCCCGGTCACCCGGGGTGCGCCCGAACCGCCCAGCATCCGCTATCCGGGCGGGCCCGCGCCCGGGCCCGTCCCGTATCCGGGCGCGCCGCCCTACGGCGCGCAGCAGTACGCACCGGACGGGACCCCGCTGTATCCGGGGCTGCCGCCGGCGCCGCCGCCGGGCGCCCCCCGGGAACCCGGTCCGCCGGCGCCCGGATCCGAACCGTTCGTGGTTCCGGCTCCGGCCCAACAGCAACCGACCCCCGCGCCCCCGCTGCCCGACGCGGTGACACCGTCACCCTGACCCAGGAAAGGCCACGATGAGAGAGAACGTGCCGGGTGCCATGTGGCGGCTGGTCGTCTTCCTGACGGTGTGCGCGGTGGGCCTGGCGGCGATGCTGGCGATTTTCGCCGAGCTGCGATTTGGGAAACAGGTGACCTACCGCGCGCAGTTCAGCAACGTGTCGGGGCTCGAGAGCGGCAACTTCGTGCGCATCGCGGGTGTCGAGGTCGGCAAGGTGCACGTCATTTCGATCTCGGACGACGGCACCGCGGTCGTCGAGTTCAGCACCGATGACACCGTGGTTCTGACCGAGGGCAGCACGGCCGTTGTCCGGTACGCCAACCTGATCGGCGGACGGTACCTGGCGCTGCAGGAAGGCGCCGGCAGCAGCCGGCGCCTGCGGCCCGGAGCCACCATCCCGCTGGCCCGGACGTCACCGGCCCTGGACCTGGACGCGCTCATCGGCGGCTTCCGCCCGTTGTTCCATGCGCTGGACCCCGACCAGATCAACACCCTGTCCAGCGAGCTGATCAAGGCGTTCCAGGGCGAGGGCCCCACGGTGAGTTCGTTTCTGGCGCGCACCGCCGCCCTGACCAACACGCTCGCCGGCCGGGACCAGCTGATCGGTCAGGTCATCACCAACCTCAATACCGTGCTCGGCTCACTCGGCGACCAGAGCACCCAGTTCGCCGGGGCGATCGATTCGCTGGCGCGGCTGTTGACCACGCTGGCAGAGCGCAAGAGCGACATCAGCACCGGACTCGCCTACACCGATGCGGCTGCGGGTTCCCTGGCGGATCTGCTCGCCAAGGGGCGGGTGCCGCTGACGAAGATCGTGCGGGAGTCGGACCGGACCGCGGCGCTCATCCTGGCCGACCACGACTACTTCGACGACTTCCTCAACACGCTGCCGGACGCCTACCAGATGCTGAATCGCCAGGGACTGTACGGCGATTTCTTCAGCTTCTACCTGTGCGACCTGCTGTTCAAGGTGAACGGCAAAGGCGGACAACCGGTCTACGTCAAGGTGATCGGCCAGCCGTCGGGAAGGTGCACGCCGCGATGAAATACTTCTCCGAACGCAACCCCGTCGTCGTCGGCGCCGTCGGTGTGGTGGTCGTCGCCGGGGCGGTGGTGGCCTCGCTCACCTACAGCAAGTTGCCGTTGTTCAAATCCGGCCGGGACTACTCCGCGTACTTCGCCGAGGCGGGCGGACTGCTGCCCGGCACCGCGGTCCAGGTGTCGGGGCTCAAGGCGGGGAAGGTCAACAGCATCGCGCTGGACGGACCCCGGGTCCTGGTGACGTTCGAGGTGGACAAACACATCCGGCTCGGCGATCGCACCGAGGCGGCCATCAAGACCAAAAGCGTGCTGGGCGCCAAGATCCTGGAGGTCACCACCCGCGGCGGCGGCCGGCTGTCCGGGCCTATCCCGCTCGAACGCACCACCTCGCCCTACCAATTGCCCGATGCGCTCGGCGATCTGGCGACAGCGATCAGCGGGCTGGACACCAACCGCCTGTCCGAATCGCTGGCCGTGCTGGCGGACACCTTCTCCGGCACCCCACCCGACCTGAAGGTCGCGGTGGCCGGCGTCGCCCGGTTCTCCGCGACGCTGAACGAGCGCGACGCGCAATTGCGAAACCTGTTGGCCAACGCCAACAAAGTCACCTCCGTGCTGTCGGAGCGCAGCGACCAGATCGCGAGGTTGGTCGCCGACAGTAATGCACTGCTGGCCCAGCTGCAGAGCCAGAGCCGCGCGCTGGACCAGATCTCGGCCCACATCGCCTCGGCAAGCCGCCAGCTCAAGGGATTCATCGCCGACAACCGGCAAACCCTCAAACCCGCGCTGGACAAACTGAACGGCGTCCTGGCGATCGTCGACAACCGCAAGGAACGGGTGCGGCTGGCCATCAAGAAATTCGACGACTACGCCCTGTCGCTGGGGGAGTCGATGTCGTCGGGTCCGTGGTTCAACTTCTACATCGCCAACCTGATACCCGGACAGTTCATCCAGCCGTTCGTCGACGCCGCGTTCTCCGACCTCGGTCTCGACCCCAACGTGCTGTTGCCCTCCCAGCTCACCGATCCGCAGGTCGGCCAGCCGGGCACGCCGCCGTTGCCGGTGCCGTATCCTCGCACCGGCCAGGGCGGCGAGCCGAGGCTGACCCTTCCCGACGCGATCACCGGCAACCCGGGCGATCCGCGCTATCCCTACCGCGAGCCGCCGCCGGCGCCCCCGCCGGGCGGCCCGCCGCCGGGGCCGCCCGCGCTTGCGCCCGGGCAGACCGCTCCGCCACCGGCGCCGCCCTCGCCCTCGCCGGTCTACGTTCCGGCACCCGGCGAACCCTCGGCGCCGCAGGAGGCGGGCCGACGATGAAGCTCACCGCGAAACGAAGCACCGCCCGCGCCGGCCTGGCCGCCGTGCTGGCGAGCACCCTGATCGCCGGTGTCGCGGCGCTGTGGAGTTCGGTTGCCGGTGTCCAGACCACGACGGTCGTCGGCTATTTCGCCAACAGCAACGGCATCTTCGTCGGCGATGAGGTACGCATTCTCGGGGTGGCGGTGGGCAGGATCGACAAGATCGAACCGCAACCGCGGCGCGTGCGGATCACGTTCTCCTACGACGCGAAATACCGGGTACCCGCCGACGCCAAGGCCGTGATCCTATCGCCGTCGCTGGTGACGGCGCGCGCCATTCAGCTGACCCCGGCCTACACCGGCGGACCGCAACTGCACGACGGTGCGGTCATTCCGCAGGAGCGGACCGCCGTCCCCGTGGAATGGGACGACCTGCGCCAGGACCTCGAAAAGCTCACCGGGATGCTGCAACCCACCGGGCCCGGCGGCATCAGCTCGCTGGGGTCGCTGGTCAACGCGGCCGCGGATAACCTGCGCGGGCAAGGAGTGAGCCTCAGGGACACCATTGTCCAGCTCTCGCAGGCGGTTTCGGCGCTCGGGGACCACAGCGGCGACATCTTCGGCACGCTGAAAAACCTGTCGGTTCTGGTGTCGGCGCTGCAGAGCAGTACCGACCTTATGCGGCAGCTGAACCGCAACCTGGCCTCGGTGACCGGCCTGCTGGACAACCAGCCCGACGAGGTGGCCAACGCGGTGGCGGCCCTGGGCGACGTGGTGGGCGACGTCCGCAGCTTCATCGCCGAGAACCGCGAGGCCCTCGGCACGACTTCGGACAAACTGGCCTCGGTGTCCACGGCGCTCAACGGCAGCCTCGACGACATCAAGCAGGCGCTGCACATCGCCCCGACCGAGTTGCAGAACTTCGTCAACATCTACCAGCCCGCCCAGGGCACGCTCAGCGGGGCGCCGGTATTCACCAACTTCGCGAACCCGGTCGCGTTCCTGTGCGGTGCGATACAGGCGGCGTCCCGATTGGGCTGGGACCAATCGGCGAAGCTGTGTGTCCAGTATCTGGCGCCGATTTTCAAGAACCGGCAGTACAACTTCCCGCCGCTGGGGGAAAACCTGGTGGTCGGCGCCGTGGCCCGACCCAATGAGGTGACCTACAGCGAGGACTGGATGCGGCCGGACTACGTTGCGCCCCCTGGGGATTCGCCGCCTTCGCAGGCGCATGCCGCCGATCCCGCGGCGGGCCTGCGCGGGCTGATGTTGCCCGGCGAGGGCGGCTCGTGACGGCCGGGCGCCGGGTGGCAGGCGTGCTTGCGGTGCTGGCCGTCGGGCTCGCGGGCTGTGGCTGGCGCGGGCTCAACTCGATACCGTTGCCCGGCACTGCCGGTGGCGGCCCGGGCTCGTTCACCATCCAGGCGCAACTGCCCGACGTGGGCACCCTCGAACAGAACTCCCGCGTTCAGGTCGGCGACGTGACGGTGGGCAACGTCACCAAGGTCGAGCGGCAGGGCTGGCACGCGCTGCTCACGATCAGGCTGACCGGGGACGTGGACCTGCCGGCCAACGCGACGGCGAGGATCGGCCAGACCAGTCTGCTCGGTTCGCTGCATGTCGAACTGGCCGCGCCCACCGACGCCCCGCCGCAGGGCAGGTTGAAACAGGGCTCGCTAATCTCGCTGGCCTCAGCAGGCAGCTACCCGTCTACCGAGCAGACGCTCGCCGCGATCTCGTTGCTACTCAACGGCGGTGGAATCGGTCAGCTTCAGGACATCACGCAGGCGTTGAGCACCGCGTTGGCCGGGCGCGCCGATGACCTGCGCAGCCTCATCGAACAGCTGGACAGGTTCACCGGCTCTGTCAACGACCAGACCGGCGACATCATCGCCGCGACCGACAGCGTCAACAACCTGGTCGGCCGGTTCGCCGCCGAGAAGCCGGTGGTGGACAGGGCGCTGACCGCCATCCCGGCGGCGCTTCGCGCGCTCGCCGACGAGCGGCAGACGCTGGTGGATGCCCTCGATCAGGTCGGCAAGTTCAGCGCGCTGGCCGCCGATTCCGTCAACCAGACCAAAGACACCGTGGTCAAGGAACTCAAGGAGATGGGACCGGTCCTGGAATCGCTGGCCAACGCGGGCCCGGCCCTCACCCGCGCCCTCAGCCTGCTGCCCACCTATCCGTTCCCCAAGGAGACCATCAGCACGTGGGCCCGGGGGGACTACGCCAACCTGACCGCCATCATCGACTTGACGCTGAGCCGCCTCGATGCGTCGTTTTTCACCGGCACCCGGTTCGAGGGCAACCTCACCGAGCTGGAACTGCAGTGGGGCCGCACGATCGGTCAGATGCCCAGCCCGTACACCGCGGGCAATCCGCTTGTCGCGCCGTACCATTGGAATCGGGGGCGTTGACGTGCCGCCGTTGTCGAGGAAGGTGCTCATCCAGTTGGCGATCTTCGCCGTCGTCGCCCTCGTCGGCGGCGCGGTGATGGCGTTCGGCTACATCGGCGTTCCGGCCATGTTCGGGATCGGGCGCTACCGGGTCACCGTGGAGCTGCCGCAGGCGGCCGGCCTGTACCCCAGCGGCAACGTCACCTATCGCGGCACCGAGGTTGGCCGCGTCGAAAGCGTTCGGCTCACCGATACCGGCGTCGCCGCGGTGCTTTCGCTGAAGTCGGGCATCGACATTCCGTCCGATCTCGACGCCCAGGTGCACAGCCAGTCGGCGGTCGGCGAGCAATACGTGACGCTGCTGCCACGCGGGGACGCCCCGCCGTTGAGGAACGGGGACGTGATCCCGCGCGCCCGCGTGTCGGTTCCGCCGGACCTCGACACCATGCTGGACGCGGTCAACCGGGGCATGGAGGCGATCCCGCGCGACAATCTCAAGACCGTGGTCGACGAGGCGTACACCGCCGTCGGCGGCCTCGGGCCGGAACTCTCCCGGCTGGTGAGCGGCGGCAGCGCTCTGTCCGGCGACGCCCGCGAGAACCTCGATTCGCTGCTGGTCCTGCTCGACCGGTCCAAGCCGATACTGGATGCCCAGAACGACTCTGCCGACGCGATACCGGCGTGGGCGTCGCACCTGGCCGACGTCAGCCGGCAGCTGCGCGACCATGACCCCGCCGTTCGGGACGTGCTGCAGCACGCCGGACCCGCCGCCACCGAAGCCCGGGCACTGTTCGACCGGCTGAACCCGACGCTGCCGATCGTGCTCGCCAACCTCATCGGGGTCGGCCAGGTGGCACTGACCTATCACCCCGGCATCGAACAGCTCCTGGTGCTGCTTCCCCAGGCGGTGGCCACCATCCAGGCCATCGGCGTGCCGAACAGGAACACCAAACAGAGCTACAAGGGCGCCTTCCTGAGCTTCAACCTCCGGCTCAACCTGCCGCCACCGTGTCTGACCGGTTTCCTGCCTCCCCAGCAGCAGCGGGTGCCGTCCTGGGACGACCACCCGGATCGACCCGCGGGGGACCTGTACTGCCGGGTGCCGCAAGACTCGCCGAAAAACGTTCGCGGCGTGCGCAATACGCCGTGCGTCACCCGTCCCGGCAAACGCGCTCCGACGGTTGCGATGTGCGAGAGCGACGAGAATTACGTACCGCTCAATGACGGCTACAGCTGGAAAGGCGACCCGAACGCCACGCTGTCGGGCCAGCTTGTCCCGCAGCCGCCCCCGGGTGCGTCCCCGCCGCCCGCACCGACTCCCATCCCGGCCGCCGAGTACGACCCGGCGACCGGGACCTACGTGGGCCCGGACGGGCGCGTGTACACCCGCAGCGACCTGGGCGAGTCGGGCCGCAAGGAGCGGACATGGCAGGGGATGCTGTTGCCGCCGAACTGAATCGACCGGCGCCGGCTGATATCCGGGGCGACTCCGGGTGATCGGCGGCACGCGTCAGCGCGCTCAGTCCTCGAAGTGACGCCGGTAGTCGCTCTGCTCGAGCCACCACTGCAGGTTGTAGATGCCCTTCGCGGCGATGGCCATCAGCACGGCGCAGGCGAGGGTGACGGCGAGGCTCACAACCGCTCCATCTCGCGCGCCAGCAGGGCCTGCTCGAGGTATCCGTAGTGCTTGGGGTGGGGGGCCCGTCGCGGTGGCGATTCGCCGGGGGCCGTCGCAAACCATAGCCGCATGGCGGCGACGAGCCGGACGACGATGGTCTCACGGCGCACGCCCTGGGCGGCGGCCGTGCTGAGGGCCATCGCCGCGGTGGAGATCACAACCTCGCTGGATTCCGCCTCTGCCGCGGGCGGGTTGGGCGCCGGCTCGTCGACGGGATGGGTCCTACCCCTGAGTCTCGTTCCGGAAAGCAACATTTCGCCTACCTCTTCTCGTGTCGCTCGTGCAACGACCGTATGGTCGGCGAGCGGCCCCGGGCACGAGTAGCCGACTACCTGTCTTCGCGGCGTCGCGCTACTGAGCGCGTGGCGGCAGTGCGTCCCATTGCCGTTGCAGCTCCCGCTCGGCGTCGGTGGGAAGCAGGCCGGACGGCGCGAACCGTTTCGACGGCATCGGCTCGTCCTCGGTCAGCGGGCGACCGCCGCCACGAATCGCCCTGACCGCGGCGATGATCCCCGCGATCAACACGATCACGACGAGCACCGCGAACAGGATCGACAGGGTGCCCTGGATGACGGTGTTGCGGATGACGTCGTCGAGCTGGTGGGCGTTGCGGGCCGAGCCGAACGTCGTCTTGCCGGCGTTTTTGGCCGCCAGGTACTGCGCGTGCTGGGTCCAGTATCCGACGGCGGGGTCGGAAGAGAAGACCTTCTGCCACGACGCGGTGAGCGTGACCGTCAGGTCCCACACCAGCGGGACACCCGGGATCCACGCCCACTTCAGGAGGCCCTTCTTGACGACGACGACCGAGAGCACGGTCAGCGCGATCGCCGCGAGCAGCTGGTTGGCGATGCCGAAGAGCGGGAACAGCGTGTTGATGCCGCCCAGCGGATCGGTCACTCCCATCAGCAGGATGCCGCCCCATGCCGCGGCCACGGCCAGGCTGCAGGCCCACACGCCGGGCCGCCAGCTCGGGTTGCGCAGCCGGGCCAGCGGGCCGCCCAGGTTGCCCAGCGTGTCGGAGAGCATGAAGCGCGCGACGCGGGTGCCCGCGTCGACGGCGGTCAGGATGAACAGCGCCTCGAACATGACCGCGAAGTGGTACCAGAACGCCTTGAGGCCGGCGCCGCCGAACGCGCGCTGCAGCACCTCGGACATGCCGACCGCCAGGGTGGGCGCCCCCCCGGTGCGCGACACGATCGACTTCTCGCCCACGCCGGCGGCGGCCCGGCTGAGCCCCTCGGCGGTCGCCGGGGTCCCCGACAGGCCGAGCCGGTTGACGTAGTCGGCGGCGGCGGACGCGGTGCCGCCGGTCTTGGCCGCCGGCGCGTTGAGGGCGAAGTACACATGCTGGTCGAGGATGGCCGCGCTGATCAGCGCCATCACGGCGACGAACGACTCGGTGAGCATGCCGCCGTAGCCGATCGTTCGCATCTGGCTTTCCTTTTCCAGCAGCTTGGGCGTCGTTCCCGAGGAGATCAGCGCGTGGAACCCCGACAGCGCGCCGCAAGCGATGGTGATGAACAGGAACGGGAACAGGGCCCCCGCGAACACCGGACCGTCACCGCCGGAAGCGAAGCGCGAGACGGCCGGCGCCTGCAGCACCGGCCACGCCACGCAGATGCCGAGCGCGAGCAGGGCGATGGCGCCGACCTTCATGAACGTGGACAGGTAGTCGCGCGGCGCGAGCAGCAGCCAGACCGGCAGGACGGACGCCACGAAACCGTAGCCGACGATCAGCCACGACACCGTCACCGGTGACAGGTTCAACCACGATGCGCCCCAGGCGGTTTCGCTGACCCAATCGCCCGACACCAGGGCGAGCAGGAGCAGCGCGAACCCGATGATCGAGACCTCTGCCACCCGCCCGGGACGCAGGAAGCGCAGGTAGGCGCCCATGAACACGGCGATCGGGACGGTCATGGCCAGGGAGAACACGCCCCACGGGCTCTGAGCCAGAGCCCGCACCACCACCAGCGCGAGCACCGCGATGATGATGATCATGATGACGAGGGTCCCGGCCAGGGCAGCGGCGCCACCGACGGCCCCGAGCTCGTCGCGGGCCATCTGGCCCAGGGAGCGCCCCCGACGCCGGGCGGAGATCCACAGGACCAGGTAGTCCTGCACCGCGCCGGCGAGCACCGCGCCGACGATGATCCAGATGCTGCAGGGCAGATACCCCATCTGGGTGGCCAGCACCGGGCCGACGAGCGGACCGGCCCCGGCGATGGCGGCGAAGTGGTGGCCGAACACCACCCGCCGGTCGGTGGGAACGTAGTCGGTGCCGTCGTCGAGGAGTTCGGCCGGTGTGGCGTGGTCGTCTCGGGGCCGGACGATCTTCAACTCGATCAGCCGGGCGTAGAACCGGAAGCCGATGACGTAGGTGCAGATCGCCGCCACCACCAACCACACCGCGTTGACCGTCTCGCCCCGCGCGAACGCGACGATCGCCCACGCGGCGGCGCCGATGACGGCGACCACCGCGAAGACGGCCCGGTGCCGGGCGGTGATGGGGGAGCGGTCGACGATCGCGACGGGTGGCAGGTGCTCGTCGGTGCGGACATAGCTGATATCGCCGTGCTGCTTTGCCACGCTGGAAACCCTACGACGACGGCGATGCCGCCGCCCGCCGGTCAGTACAGGGCCCGCACGGTGTCGATGGTGTCGGCGTCGGCTGGGCCCATGTCGTCGCGGTAGCGCACCACGCGGGCGAACCGCAGCGCCAGCCCGCCCGGGTAGCGCGTCGAGCGTTGCACCCCGTCGAGGGCCACCTCGACGACCTGTTCGGCGCGGACCCGCACCACGTAACCATCGGTTCCGCCGACGGCCAGTTCGGTGAACCGGGCGGTCTGCCAATCCAGCATGGCGTCGGTCATTCCCTTGAAAGTCTTTCCGACCATCAGGAATCCACCGGTGGCCGGATCGCGCGCGCCCAGGTGGATGTTGGACAGCTTGCCGCGGCGGCGCCCCGAGCCCCACTCCACGGCGAGCACCACCAGGTCCAGCGTGTGCACCGGCTTGACCTTCAGCCAGCCCGCGCCGCGGCGGCCCGCCTGATACGGCGCGCCCGGCGACTTGGCCAGCACGCCCTCGTGGCCCGCGGCCAGCGTCGCCTGAAGGAAGGCGGCCGCCTCGGCGGCATCGGAGGTGAGCAGCCGGTCGACCCGCTGTGTGGCCGGCACCAGCGCGTCCAGGGCGGCCAGCCGGTCGGTGGTCGGCGCGTCGAGCAGGTCCGCGCCGTCGCCGTGCAGGATGTCGAAGAAGAACACCGAGAGCCGCTGGGCCGCGACGGCTTGAGCCACGTCGACCGATCGCCCGAAACGCGACGCGGTGACCTGGAAGCGGTGCGGCCGGTTGTCCGGGCGCAGGGCGATCGCCTCGCCGTCGGCGATCAGGTCGTCGACCGGCAGCGCCAGCGTCGCCTCCACCACCTCGGGCAGCCGGGCGGTGACGTCGTCCAGGCTGCGGGTGTAGACCGCCACCTCGGCGCCGGACCGATGGATCTGCACCCGCGCGCCGTCCAGCTTGGCCTCGAAAATGGTTGTGCCGCCGTGCCGTTGCAGCGCGTCGGCGACGCCGGTCGCGGTCTGCGCCAGCATCGGGCCGACCGGCTGGCCGACCCGCAGGGTGAATTGCCGCAGCGCCGCCGCGCCGCCGGACAGGGCCGCGGCGGCCACCGCCGGCAGGTCCCCGCGCAGCATCGCCGCCCGCTGCACCGCGGCGGCGGGGAGCCCGGCGGCCGTGGCCACCGCGTCGGTCATGATCCCGGCCAGCGCGCCCTGGCGCAGTTCGCCGCCGAGCAGCCGCAGCAGGAACGTCTGCTCGGTTTCCGTTGCGGCGGCGAATAATCCGGCGACGAGCTCGGCGCGACGTGCCTGCGACCCCTTACCCGACACCCCGCCGATCTCGGTGAACGTGGCGTCGACGCCGGCGACGGTGAGCACCGGGTGCGGCGCGGGCGCCGGCCGCGACCGCAACGACGCCCAGCCGACACCGATCTGGCGCTGCGGCAGCTCGCCGGAGAGCCAGGACACCACGATGGTCGCCAAGCCCGGATCGGGCGCGGCGCGGCCCAGCAACCCGGCGATGCGCGCGACCTTGGCCAACCGCGACGAGGTGGCACCCACGTCGAGCGACGTGGCGGCCACGTCGGAAAGGAGCACGGATCCAGCTTGGCACGGCTCGCCGCCAACCCTGGGCGACGGACACGCTAGCGTGCCTGCGTAACGTTACAGATCCCAGGCATTCTGACAAGGAGAACCGGATGGAGATCAACGGGAAGAAGGCCGTCGTCATCGGCGGTGCATCGGGGATGGGTCGGGCCACCGCCGAACTGCTGGCGCAGCGCGGCGCGCAGGTCGCGGTCCTCGACCGCGAGAATTCCGATGGCAAGACCGTCGCCGAGGGCCTAAGTGGTGGGTGGGGCGTTCTATCCGGTCGACGTCACCGACTTCACCGGCACCGAGCAGACGCTGCAGAGCGCGGTCGACGAGCTGGGCGGCCTGCACGTCATCGTGACGACCGCCGGCGGCGGCATCGCCAAGCGGACCCTGACCAAGGAAGGGCCCCACGACCTCGAATCCTTCCAATCCGTCGTCGATCTCAACCTCATCGCCACGTTCAACATCAGCCGGCTGGCCGCCGCCCACATGGCCCGCAACGAGCCCGAGGACGAGGAGCGCGGCGTCATCATCAACACCGCCTCCATCGCGGCCTTCGAGGGCCAGATCGGGCAGATCGCCTACACCGCCGCCAAGGCCGGCATCGCGGGCATGTGCCTGACGATGGCCCGCGACCTGGGATCGATGGGAATCCGCGTGCTGGCGATCGCGCCGAGCCTGTTTTTGACCGGGATCACCGCGATGGTGCCCGACGAGATGGCCACCGCCCTGGTCAAGGACGCGGCGTTCCCCAAGCGGATGGGCCGTCCGATCGAGTACGCGAAGCTCGCGGCGGCCATCGTGGACAACCCGATGCTCAACGGCCAGTGCATCCGGCTGGACGCCGGGCAGCGGTTCGCGCCCAAGTAGCCACCCCCGGCGAGGGGCCTCCCCGGAATAAGTACACTCTTTACCCAGCCGCCCCGCTCCCCCTCGGAGCGGGGCAGGCGATCACATCCAAGCCCAGCCCCGGCGCGAGGAGAGCCCCATGGCTATCGCACTGACCGACGACCATCGGGAACTCGCCGAGGTCGCCCGCGCGTTCCTGACGTCACACAAGGCGCGTTGGGCGGCGCGGTCGCTGCTCGATGCCACCGACGAGGCGCGGCCGGGCTTCTGGCCCAACCTGGTCGAACTCGGCTGGCTGGGTCTGCACATCGACGAGGAGCACGGCGGGTCGGGGTACGGCCTGCCCGAACTCGTGGTGGTGATCGAGGAACTCGGGCGCGCGGTCGCGCCGGGACCGTTCGTGCCGACCGTGATCGCCTCGGCGGTGATCGCCAACGACGGCACTGCGGGCCAGAAGTCGCGGCTGCTGCCCGGCCTGATCGACGGGTCCGTCACCGCGGGCGTCGGCCTGGACGCTCGGGTGCGGGTCGCCGACGGCGTGGCGGACGGGGAGGCCGGGGTCGTGCTGGGTGCCGGGCTGGCCGAGCTGCTGCTGATCGCCGCCGGCGACGACGTCCTGCTGCTCGAACGCGACCGCGCCGGCGTCTCGGTGGACGTGCCCGAGAACCTCGACCCGGCCCGCCGTTCCGGGCGGGTGCGCCTGGACAACGTGCGCATCACCGACGAGGACGTGTTGGCGGGCGCGCGGGATTCGGCGCTGGCGCGGGCGCGGACATTGCTGGCCGCCGAGGCGGTGGGTGGCGCCTTTGACTGCGTCGACGCCGCCGTCGACTACGCCAAGGTGCGCCAGCAGTTCGGCCGCACGATCGCGACTTTCCAAGCGGTGAAGCATCATTGCGCCAACATGCTGGTGGCCGTCGAGTCGGCGGTCGCCGCGGTGTGGGACGCTTCGCGGGCGGCGGCCGAGGACGAGCACCAGTTCCGGCTGGCCGCCGCGGTCGCTGCGGCGCTGGCATTCCCGGCGTACGCCCGCAACGCCGAACTCAACATCCAGGTGCACGGCGGCATCGGCTTCACCTGGGAGCACGACGCGCACCTGCACCTGCGCCGCGCGCTGGTGACGGCCGCGCTGTTCGGCGGTGACGCGCCGTCCCGCGACGTCTTCAACCGCACCGCCGCCGGAGCCGTCCGGGAGAACAGCCTCGACCTGCCCCCCGAGGCCGAAGAACTGCGCACCCGCATCCACGCCGACGCCGCCGAGATCGCCGCCCTGGACAATGACGCCCAGCGGGACAAACTGATCGAGACCGGCTACGTGATGCCGCACTGGCCCAAGCCCTGGGGTCGCGCGGCAGACGCGGTCGAACAGCTGGTGATCGAGGAGGAGTTCCGCGCGGCCGGCATCAAGCGCCCGGACTACGGCATCACCGGCTGGGTCATCCTGACCCTGATCCAGCACGGAACCGACTGGCAGATCGAAAGATTCGTCGAGAAGGCGTTGCGCAAGGACGAGATTTGGTGCCAACTGTTCTCCGAACCCGGCGCCGGTTCGGACGCGGCGTCCATCAAGACCAAGGCCACCAGGGTCGACGGCGGCTGGAAGATCAACGGACAAAAGGTGTGGACCAGCGGGGCCCACTACTGCGCGCGCGGGCTGGCCACCGTGCGCACCGATCCCGAGGCGCCCAAGCACGCCGGCATCACCACGGTGATCGTCGACATGAAGGCGCCCGAGGTCGAGGTGCGGCCGCTGCGGCAGATCACCGGCGGCTCGGACTTCAACGAGGTGTTCTTCAACGACCTGTTCGTCCCCGACGAAGACGTCGTCGGGGCGCCCAACTCCGGGTGGACGGTCGCGCGGGCGACGCTGGGCAACGAGCGGGTCAGCATCGGCGGCAGTGGGTCGTTCTACGAGGGACTGGCCAGCACGCTGGTGGGGCTGGCCGGCCAGCACGCGGACCGGTTGGCGGGCGCCGACGTCCGGGTCGGGACCTATCTTGCCAACGAAGCCGCGCTGCGGCTGCTCAACCTGCGTCGGGTGGCCCGCAGCGTCGAAGGCGCCGGGCCGGGTCCCGAGGGCAACGTCACCAAACTCACGCTGGCCGAGCACATGGTCGAGGGGGCCGCGATCATGGCGGCGCTGACCGGGCCAGAGGTCGCGCTGGTCGACGGGCCCGGCGCAGGCGCGGGCCGGCTGATCATGGGCGCCCGCGGCATGGCGATCGCGGGCGGCACCTCGGAGGTCACCCGCAACCAGATCGCCGAGCGGATCCTCGGCATGCCGCGCGACCCGCTGATCAACTGAGCGCTCTGGCCGCGAGCGTGCGTGTCTGTACGGCGACACGCCGGTGCGGCTGTACATCTGCGCACGCTCGGCGCGCGAAAAGGGGCCGTCAGGCCGGCGCGAACATCGGGGCGCCGCCGCTGCCCTTCTCGGGCTGCAGGGCGACGGGCATGCCGCAGGCCACCGAGTCCGGTTCGCAGCCCACGATATTGGCGGCCACCCGCAGCCCGTCCTGCTCGGCGAGCTCGACGATGGCGATCACGTACGGCGTCGGGATCTCCGGGTTGTACGGGTGGTGGTTGACCGTGTAGGTGAACACCGTCCCGCGCCCGGACACCGGCCGCGCGACCAGCTTTGCGCCGCAGTCGCGGCACTCGCTAGTCGGCGGGTGCACCCAGCGCGCGCAGTCCTCGCAGCATTCGATGAGCAAGTCGGCCGGCACGGGCAATACAGTACACTCAATTGCTCATGGTGTGACGGGTCGGCCCTACGGCGGTGGTGCATATGACGTATTTCGAAAAGGACGCGATCGTGTCCGGCATCGGCATCTCCCGGATCGGCCGCCGCACCGGCATCGCGGGAAACGAGCTGACCATGGAGGCGGTCCGGGCCGCCATCGCCGACGCCGGGCTGACCCCCGCCGACGTCGACGGGATCGCGACCCTGGGTGACACGCCGGCCGCAGCCGTCACCGCCGAACTGCGGATCGACGCGGCCGACTGCGGCTCCGGCTTCGGCACGGGCGGCCTGCTCAGCCCGGTGATGTCGGCGTGCCGCGCGGTCGCCGAGCGGCGCGCCCGCCACGTCGTGGTGTACCGCACGGTGCAGATGCTCGGCGGCACCGTCCCGGTCCAGCCGCAGGGCGATGCGCCGGCCCCGCCGCTGGCGCGGATGTTCGAGTCGGCCGAGGGCGCGCCGCGTCCCGCCGTCGGCCCGATGGACGATGTCAACGATCTGGTTGCCGCCCATGCCTATTCGGCCGCGAACTGGCTGGCGCTGAACTGCCGTCGGCACATGGAGCTCTACGGCACCACCAAGGAGCAGCTGGGTTGGGTGGCCCTCAACGGCAGACGCAACGCGGCTGTGAATCCGCTTGCGGTGTACCGCGACCCGATGACGATGGCCGACTACCTCGGTGCGCGGCCGGTCTCCACGCCGTTCGGGCTGCTCGACTGCGACGTTCCCATCGACGGGTCGATCGCGGTGGTGGTGTCGCATGGGGAGTACGCGCGCGACTGCCCGCACCGCGCCGTGGCGGTGGAGGCGATCGGCGGGTCCGACGGCGCCGGCGGCTGGTTTCATCGCGACGACTACCCGAAGATGGCCATGTCCGATGCGGCCGCGCAGATGTGGTCGCGGACCGAGTTGACCCCGGGAGATCTCGACCTCGCCGAACTCTACGACGGCTTCACGTTCCTGACGATGGCGTGGCTGGAAGCCCTCGGGATCTGCGGCGACGGCGAGGCCGGCCCGTTCGTCGACGGCGGGGCGCGGATCGCCCGCGACGGCGCGCTGCCACTCAACACCTACGGCGGCCAGCTTTCGGCCGGGCGCATGCACGGCTACTGGGCGCTGCACGAGGGATGCCTGCAGTTGCGCGGCGAGGCGGGGGAGCGGCAGGTGTCGCGGCGCCCGGAGGTCGCCGTGGTGTCCGTGGGCGGTGGCCCGGTCGCGGGATGCATGCTGCTCACCTGCTGAACATGGCTGTCAGCGAGCGCAATTGAGCGTCGAGGCCGCACCGGCGGACAAGCTGGCGGCCAAGGTCGCCAGCGACATCGAGGCGGACATCGTGCGCCGCGGCTGGCCGATCGGGGAATCGCTGGGCTCCGAGCAGGCCCTGCAACAACGCTTCGGCGTGAGCCGCTCGGTGCTGCGGGAGGCCGTCCGCCTCGTCGAGCACCACCAGGTCGCCCGGATGCGCCGCGGGCCGGGCGGCGGGCTGCTGGTGTGCGAGCCGGACGCCGGCCCCGCGACGCGGGCCGTGGTCATCTACCTCGAGTACCTGGGCACCACGCTGGACGACCTGCTCAACGCGCGCCTGGTGCTCGAGCCGTTGGCGGCCTCGCTGGCCGCCGAATGCATCGACGAAGCCGGGATCGCGCGGCTGCGCGCGGTGCTGCGCGCCGAGGAGCGCTGGGAGCCGGGCCTGCCGGCGCTGCGCGACGAATTCCACGTCGCGCTGGCGGAGCTGTCGAAAAACCCCGTCCTGCAATTGTTCATCGACGTTCTGATCAGGCTCACGACGCGGTACGCGCGCACGGCGCGGACGGAATCGGCGAGCGAGGCCGTCGAGGCCATCGAGCACATGCACAGCGACCACTCCGGAATCGTCGCCGCCGTCACGGCCGGCGATTCGGCGCGGGCCACGACGCTCAGCGAACGACACGTGGAACGGGTGACCGCCTGGCTGCGGGAGCATCACCCCGGCAGCGGCGCGGACGGCGCCGGCGCGGCACGGGCGCGGCGAGCCGACCCCCAAGCGCCCGGGGGCAAGTTGGCCGAGGGACTGGCGGCCACCATCGGCGATGACATCGCCGCCGGCGGCTGGCAGACCGGGTCGGTGTTCGGGACCGAGGCGGCGCTGCTGCAGCGGTACCGCGTGAGCCGCGCGGTGCTGCGCGAGGCGGTGCGGCTGCTCGAGCACCACTCGATCGCGCGCATGCGGCGCGGGCCCGGCGGCGGGCTGGTCGTGACCGCACCGCGGGCACAGGCCAGCATCGACACCATCGCGCTCTACCTGCAGTACCGCAAGCCGAGTCGCGAGGACCTGCGCTGCGTGCGGGACGCCATCGAGATCGACAACGTGGCCAGGGTCGTGCGGCGGCGCGCCGACGCCGACGTGGCGGCGTTCCTGAACGCCCAGACCGGCGTGCGGCACGACGCGGCCGGAACCGCCGTCGAGGAGTTCCGGTTTCATGTCGGGCTGGCGCAGCTGGCCGGGAACGCCCTGCTCGACCTGTTCCTGCGGATCATCGTCGAGTTGTTCCGCCGGCACTGGTCGAGCAGCGCGGGGCAGGCGCCGCCGACGTGGAACGACGTGGTCGCCGTCGAGCACGCGCACCTGCGGATCCTGCAGGCGATCGCGGCCGGCGACGACAGCCTGGCCCGCTATCGCGTCCGGCGCCATCTCGACGCCGCCGCGTCGTGGTGGCTGTAGGGAATCGGGCGTATAGCGCGGGTCCTTCGCGGGTATGGAAATAGGGACAATCGACCGCGGCCGGTCCAGCAAGGGGTTGGCGATTTGATCGAAAGCGAGAGCGCCGAAGTGGCCCTGGGCACCGGAGACGACCAACACGGTTTGGTCCACTCCGCGCTCCTGTACCACTCCGACCGGGAGTACCTCGACCTGGTCGGCCACTTCGTGGGCGACGGGCTGGCGATGAACGAGCCCGTGCTGGTCGCCGTGTCCGGCGACACCCTGACGCTGCTGCGCGCCGAGTTGTGCGGCGCGGCACAAGGATCGCGGCCCGGTCTGCACCTGTTTGACATCGCCGAGGTTGCTCGCAACCCGAGCCGGTTTTTGGCGGTCCAGGATTCCTTTGCCAGCGAGCATCCGAATCGACGAGTGCGCATCGTCAGCCAACTCGCCTGGGCCGGGCGGACTTCCGACGAATTCGTGGCCTGCGTGCAGCACGAGGCGCTGGTCAACGGGGCTTTCAAAGACCACCGGGTGACCGGGCTGTGCCTCTATGACGCGCGCCGGCTCGACGAGGACGTCCTGGCGAGCGCCCGCGTGACCCACCCCCTGGTGTGGGACTGCGGTTCGCTGCAGCCCAGCGCCGACTACGCCCCCGATGACGCGCTGGCCAGTTGCAACCGGCCGTTGAGGGCCAACCCCGGCGCCGTCACGTACACGGTCACCAAGTCCGAGGATCTGCGCCTCGCCCGTTCCGTCGCCGTCAACTACGCCGGCTGGGTGGGGCTGTCCGAGGACGGCATCGAAGACCTGCAGTTGATCGCCACCGAGTTGGCGACCAACAGCCTGATGTACACCGACGGCGCCTGCCGGCTGGCGTTCTGGCGCGACGACGGGCACCTGATCTGCGAGGCGCGCGACAGCGGACGGCTCGAGGACCCGTTGGCCGGACGCTTGAACCCCGGCTCGAGCGGCCCGGCCAGCCGCGGATTGTTCCTTGTCAACGCCATATCGGACCTGGTGCGCAGCTACACCACGCCGACCGGCACCACGATCCAAGCCTATCTGCGCTGCGAGCCGTCGCCGGGCTCGACCGGCTGAGCCGCGGCGGGCTTCCGCCGGCCGCTACCTCGTGGGGGCCGGCGACGCCGGTGGCACCCCGTTGCCCGTCGACGGAACATCGGCCGCGCAGCCTGCGGCGAACACCGCGAACATCGTGGCCAGCACCGCGCCCATCACCTTCACCGTCTGCACTGCCCTGTTCGTCGTCTTCGCGTTCATCGAAGCGCCTTTCGCCTGCGGTCGACATATGCGGTCTGCGAACTACGCCGCCACAGAATGCTAGCGTCACCAGCAGACCGCGCGAGCCGTTTTGGCCGTCCGGCGGGGCGAGTTAAGCCGTTGGCCGGCAAGCGGTTTGCGTGGCAGCCAAAAATTGTGACGAAGGCCTCAGCGACCGGGCACGACGGGCGGGCGGCAGGGAATTTGCGCAAGCCCGCCGGCGGCGTCTAATGTCTCGTCCGTGCGTCTTCTTCAGCGTGCCGTAGTAGCTAGCACCCGCAGCGGGGTCTGACCGGACCGACCCCCCGCTGTGGGTCGGAAGCTACTGCCGTCGGTCGCTCCTGCTGACCAGAGAAGACCGACACGATGTTCGTTTCTCAGCCCGTCTCCCGTCCTGTTTCCCCTCGGGCCCGCCCGCGCGCCGCCGACCGGGCCGCCACCCGCGATGCCAACGCGTGGTTCGCCGAACGATTCGGTGCCGCTCTGCCGATCGGCCTGCGCGAGGAGGCCCGCGCGATGTCGTGGGAGACCTTCGTCGCGACTTATGCTCACGGCGCCGGGCCCGTGCGGCTGGGGCATTGGGAATGCACGGATGCTGAGCGGCCCGCCGGGCGGCTCGGTCCGCAGGCGCGCAACTTCCGGGCCGTCATCGCCATCGGTGACCGCATCGGCACCTGCACGGCCGCGGCGGGCGGGCCCGTGGCCGCCCTGACCGCGATGCTGCACGATCGCGGGATCACGGTGGAGACGTTGAAGTTTCACCAGCTGCGCGCCGACGGGCGCACGGCGACCTTCGTCCGGGGCTCCGACGGGGTCCGCGCCGAGTGGGCGATGGGCTGGGCAGACGACCCGACGCAGTCGGCGCTGCGCGCGGTGATCGCGTGCGCCAACCGGTTGCTCGCCTGACCCGCGAGCAGACGCAGAATCGCACGCGCGATGCGCGCGGAATGCGATTCTGCGTCTGCTCGGCGTTGAGAAGCGCTCAGAGCGGGCGGAGCACGATCGGCATGCCGTCCTTGGGCACCGGCATGCCGCCGTAGTCCCACTCGGCCTCATATCCCGGGCGGGGCAGTTCGAGGCGATAGCGGCGCAGCAGGCGGTGCAGGATCGTCTTGATCTCCAGGGTGCCGAAGACCGACCCGATGCACTTGTGCGCGCCGCCGCCGAACGGGGTGAACCCGTAGCGGTGCCGCTTGTGCTCGTTGCGGGGCTCGGTGAACCGGTCCGGGTCGAACTTCATCGGTTCCGTCCAGATTTCGGGCAGCCGGTGGTTCAACCCCGGGTAGGCGATGACATTGGTGCCCTTGGGGATGTAGTAGCCCAGCAGGTCGGTGTCGCGCACGGTCTGGCGCATGGCCCACTGCACGGGCGTCACCAACCGGATCGACTCGTTCATCACCAGGTCGAGCGATTCCAGCTTCTCCAGCGATTCGATGTCGAGCGGCCCGTCGCCGAGCCGGTCCGATTCCTCACGGCAGCGCTCCTGCCACCGCGGGTGGGCGGCCAGCTGGTAGGCCATGGTCGTCGCGGTCGACGTGGACGTGTCGTGCGCGGCCATCATCAAAAAGATCATGTGGTTGACGATGTCCTCGTCGGAGAACTTGTTGCCGTCCTCGTCCGCACTGTGGCACAACACCGACAGCAGGTCGGTGCCGTCCTTGCCGCGCTGTTCGGCGACGCGGTCACGGAAGTAGTCCTCCAGCAGTTCGCGCGCCTTGATGCCCCGCCACCAGGTGAACGGGGGCACCGGGGTGCGGATGATCGCGTTGCCCGCGCGCGTGGTGACCGTGAATGCCTTGTTCACCTTGGTCACCAGGGCGCGGTCGGTGCCCGGTTCGTGGCCCATGAACACCATCGAGGCGATGTCGAGGGTCAGCTCTTTCATCGCCGGATACAGCAGGAAGCGCGCGTCGTCGACCACCCAGTCGTCCACGATCACTTGCGAGACGACCTTGTCCATCTGCTCGACGTAGCTGGCCAGCCGGGACCGGGTGAACGCCTCCTGCATGATCCGCCGGTGGAACAGGTGCTCCTCGAAGTCGAGCAGCATGAGCCCGCGGTGAAAGAACGGTCCGATCACCGGCACCCAGCCCTGCTGGGAGTAGTCCTTGTTGCGGTTGGAGTAGATGACCTGTGCGGCGTCGGGACCAAGCGCCGCGACGGCCGGCATGGCCGGGGAGTCCCCGAAGACGACCGGGCCCTTGGTCCGATACATGAACATCAGGTATTCCGGTCCGCCGCGCAGCATCTCGATGAGGTGCCCGACAACCGGCAGCCCGGCGTCGCCGAGGGCCGGTTTGAGCCCGCTGCCCGGTGGCGGGTCGGCGAGCTTGCGCTCCGGGAACTGCGTGTTCAGCAGCTTGCGTTCGACCAGACCCATGCCCGGGAAGTTGTTGATCGACGGCGTGAGTCGGCGCCGCGCCTGATCGAGCAGGTAATGCGGCGTGCTGATGGTGGCGGTCATCGAAACTCCTTTGCGCTCCTGCCGGCCCGGGACAGGTGACGGCCGTCACTGCCCATCCTTCGGGACAAACTTGACGGCTGTCAAGTTTGCTTTTGGGGCGGCGTGGTGCAAGGTCGGGGGATGCCCACCCATGCCGCCGATCCGGAGCCGGGCCCGGCCGGGCGACGGCGTGGGGACAAGCAGCGGCAGGCGATCGTGCAAGCCGTGCGCGAACTGCTGCAGGAGAAGCCGTTCGCGGAGCTTTCGGTCGCCACGATCAGCTCCCGGGCCGGGGTGGCCCGCTCCGGTTTTTACTTCTATTTCGACTCCAAATACTCGGTGCTCGCCCAGATCGTGGCCGAGGCCACCGAGGAACTCGAGGAACTCACGCAGTACTTCGCGCCCCGGCAGCCCGGCGAGTCCCCCGAGGAGTTTGCCGCGCGGATGGTGGGCAGCGCCGCCGCCGTGTACGCCCACAACGACCCGGTGATGGCGGCGTGCAATGCCGCGCGCTACACCGACGCCGAGATCCGCGACATCCTCGAGCAGCAGTTCGAGGTGGTGCTGCGCGAGATCGTCGCCATCGTCGAGGCCGAGATGGACGCGGGCACCGCGCATCCGATCAGCGACGACATCCCAACGCTGGTGCGCACCCTGGCGGGCACCACGGCGCTGGTGCTGACCGGCGACCCGGTCATGGTCGGCCCCGACGACGCGGTGGAGCGCCGCGTGGCGGTGCTCGAGCGATTGTGGCTGCACGCGCTGTGGGGTGGGGCCCCCCGGTAACGCGCGCCGCCGCCGGTATCGTCTCGATCATGGCGCGCAGCGCATCCGGGGGGTACTTCGCGGGAAAGCGGTGTCTTGTCACCGGCGCGGCCAGCGGCATCGGCCGCGCCACCGCCTTGCGGTTGGCCGCCGAGGGCGCCCAGCTCTATCTGACCGACCGCAACGCCGACGGCCTGGAGCTCACCGTGGCCGACGCCCGCGCGTTGGGCGCGGAAGTGCACGAGCACCGCGCGCTGGACGTGGCCGACTACGACCAGGTCGCGGCGTTCGCCGACCATGTCTATGCCAGGCATCCGAGCATGCACGTCGTGATGAACGTCGCCGGGGTGGCGGCCTGGGGGACCCTCGACCGGCTGACGCACGAACAGTGGGACAAGATGATCGCGATCAACCTGATGGGGCCGATCCACGTCATCGAGACGTTCGTCCCGCCGATGGTGGCGGCCGGCCGCGGCGGGCATCTGGTCAATGTGTCGTCGGCGGCCGGGCTGGTGGCCCTGCCGTGGCATGCCGCCTACAGTGCCAGCAAGTTCGGATTGCGCGGCCTGTCGGAGGTGCTGCGCTTCGACCTGGCCCGGCACCGCATCGGCGTCTCGGTGGTGGTGCCCGGTGCGGTGCGCACTCCGCTGGTCGACACGGTCGAGATCGCCGGCGTCGACCGCGAAGACCCCCGGGTCGCCCGCTGGGTGGAGCGCTTCAGCGGCCACGCCGTATCGCCGGAGCGGGCGGCCGAGAAGATCGTGGCCGGCGTCGCGAAGAACCGGTATTTGATCTACACGTCGGCCGACATCCGGGCGCTGTATGCCTTCAAGCGGGTGGCCTGGTGGCCCTACAGCGTGGCGATGCGCGTGGTCAACGGGGTGTTCACGCGGGCGCTGCGGCCGGCGCCGGCGGCCCCGCTACTGCGGCGTGGCCAGCTCGAGTCGCACCCCGAGTAGCCGGACCGGGCGGTCGAGCTCGAAGAGGTCGAGCACGCGCAGGGCGGCGGTGGTGATGACACCGGGATCGGTGGTGGGCGTCGCCAGCTTGCGGATCTTGGTGCGGGTGTAGAACGTCGCGGTCCGCACGGTCACCGCCACCCGGGTGACGATCCGCGACGATGCCACCACGTCGTCGAGGGTCCGACGGGCCAATTCCCTTATCGCCGAGTCCATCTCGGCCCGATCGGTGAGGTCGCGCGGAAAGGTGACGACGTGGCTGCGCGAGCGCGGCACCCACGGCTCGGCGCTCACGTCGGCGTCGCCGCCGCCCTTGGCGAGCAGCAGCAGCCACAGCCCCGTGCGAGGGCCGAACGCCGACGTCAGCAGCTCGCCGTCGCTGTGGGCGAGCTCCCGCACCGTCGTGATACCCAGCGCCGCGAGCTTTTTCGCGGTCTTCGGGCCCACGCTCCAGAGCGCGTCGACCGGACGGTCGGCCATCACGTCCATCCAGTTGGCGTCGGTGAGCACGAAGATGCCGGCCGGTTTCGCGAAGCCGGTGGCGACCTTGGCGCGCTGCTTGTTGTCGCTGATGCCCACCGAGCAGGACAGGCCGGTCTCGGCCATGACGACAGCGCGGATCTGCTCAGCCAGCTGCTGCGGGTCATCGGTCTCGGCGCCCACGTAGGCCTCGTCCCAGCCCCACACCTCGACCGGGTGGCCCAGATCGCGCAACAGGCCCATCACCTGCTCGGAGGCCGCGTCGTAAGCGGCCGGATCCGAGGCCAGGAAGGTGGCGCCGGGGCAGCGCCGGGCGGCGGTGCGTAACGGCATGCCCGCGTGCACACCCGAATTGCGGGCCTCATACGAGGCGCAGGTGACGACCTTGCGCGGTTCGGCCGGATCGCCGTTGCCGCCGACGATGACGGGCAGTCCGGCCAGTTCGGGATGGCGGTGCAGCTCGACCGACGCCAGGAACTGATCGAGGTCGACATGCAGGACCCACCGGTTCATGTGCCGCACAGCTTGCGCGCCAGGCTTTCCCAGGCGTCGCCGAGCGTGTCGAGCGTGTGACCGCCCTCGCCCAGCTGGTGCTCGACGTAATCGGCGTCGAGCAGCGACAGCAGCGCGTCGGTCTGGATCTCCAGGTCGCCGGTGGTGTCGGCCGCCCGCAGCAACATTCGCACGTGCGTGCGCTGCACCATGGCGGGGGCGTTGAACCGGCTCCGGGGATGCCGGTTCGCCGCCGAGAGCACCGCGTGGTGGGTATGGGTGAAGCCGATCCGCTGGCGGCCGAAGGCCGCCAGCCGGTCCGCAGGCGGCGCTCCGGGACCCAGGGGCGGGGGGCCGAACAGGAACGCCTGTTGACTGGCCCGCTCGTCCTCGTCGAGCAGCACCATCATCAGCCCCGCCCGGCTGCCGAACCGGCGGAACAGCGTGCCCTTGCCCACGCCGGCGGCGGCGGCGACGTCGTCCATGGTGACCGCGTCCGCGCCGCGCTCGGCGACCAGGCGCCGGGCGGCCTGAAGCAACAGCGCGCGGTTGCGGGCCGCGTCGCCCCGCTCCTGCGGGACCGACACGGGCAACGCACCCGCGCGCAGCAGATCGTTCACTCCTGCACCCTAACGCCACGGGAATAAATCGGACTATAGTCCACTTTGGTCCTGGAAAGATGTCGACCAACAACCAAAAGGGGACGAAACGGTGTCAGAGAACTCCACCATCAGGGTCTTGGCGTTAGTGGGAAGCCTGCGGGCGGCGTCGATCAATCGTCAGATCGCCGAACTTGCGGCCGAGACGGCCCCGGACGGCGTGCGCGTCACGGTGTTCGAGGGGCTGGGGGAGTTGCCGTTCTACAACGAGGAGATCGACCCCGCCGTCGACGACGGGGTCGCGCGGCCGCCCGCGGCGGTGGCGGCGCTTCGCGCGGCGGCCGCGGCCGCCGACGCCGCGCTGGTGGTCACCCCGGAGTACAACGGCGGCATTCCGGCGGTCGTCAAGAACGCGGTCGACTGGCTGTCCCGGCCGTTCGGCGACGGCGCGCTGAAGGGCAAGCCGCTGGCCGTCATCGGCGGGTCCATGGGCCGCTACGGCGGGGTGTGGGCGCACGACGACGCCCGCAAGTCCTTCGCCATCGCCGGCGCCCGCGTGATCGAGGCGATCAAGCTGTCGGTGCCTTTCGCAACGCTGGAGGGCAAGGCTCCCGCGCAGCACCCCGAGCTGTCGGCGAACGTCCGCGACGTCGTGGGAAAGCTCGCCGCGGAGGTGAGCTGATCCTCGGGCCGGAATTGCGCGCACAATTCTGCGGCGCCGACGCGGTAGACCGAATTATCAAGATGGTCAGTTTGGGACCGTAGTCGCTCAGTCGCACACGCTGGCCGGTCTCCGTACCTCCCCAGGAAGGCGAACGCCGGTGATGTCATTTGTGCCCGCGGCGCCGGAGCCGCTCGTCGCGGTCGCCCCGAACCTGAGGGGCATCGATTCGGCCGGCACCCCCGGGCGACTGACGCGGCGGCACCGCGAAGTTCGCCGAAGCGCCCGATTACTGGCGGTTGCCGGGGTCCGCCGCGCGCCGTTCCGTCCGAGCGCTGGGCCCGGATCTACGCCCGTGACCACGCGGAACGGGCCGGCGATCGCCACCCGGGTGTATTTGCTGGCGCGTCGCCGGCGCGGCGCCGGCGCCGGCCGGGCGGAGGAAATGTCGGTGGCCGCTGATATACGTGATTCCACCGGCACCCTCGTGGATCTGTGTGACCTGCGACACGCCGGATGCGACGCGCCACACGCCTTACGACCAGGGAATTTCAGAATTGTTATTCAGAACATCTTGTATCTCTTCTCCATGTGACCCCCTAGGTGTAGTGTTCCGAGGGCCGACAGATCCCAGTTTCACCAGGCCAGCCAGGCCGGTGGAGTTCCCCGGAATCGGCATCACCGAGCCGTCGGGCACGGTGGCCGCAGAACGGGAATGCAGGGGCTTGGCGGACTGCTGAACACAGCACAGACGTAATACCCGAGCAGTTGCCACATTCGTGTCCCAACCGTTGTGACGTCCCACCCCAGCGAAGGAGCGGCATTCCATGAGCATCACCGTCTACAGCAAGCCGGCATGCGTGCAGTGCACCGCCACCCAGAAGGCTCTGGACAAGCAGGGCCTGACCTACGAGAAGGTCGACATCACGCTGGACCCCGAGGCGCGTGACTACGTGATGGCGCTCGGCTACCTGCAGGCCCCCGTCGTCGTGGCGGACAACGACCACTGGTCGGGCTTCCGGCCCGACCGCATCAAGGCGCTCGCGGGTGCGGTGCTGAGCGCCTGACGCGGCGGACGATCAGGTAAGCAGTTAAGGAGGGGTTGCGGTGCCCATGGATATCACGGGGCGCAACCTGGGTTGGATGAGTGGTGACCCGCCACTGGTCTACTTCTCGTCGGTGTCGGAGAACACCCACCGCTTCGTGCAGAAGCTGGGTGTTCCCGCCACGCGGATACCGCTGCACGGCCGCATCGAGGTCGCCGACCCCTACGTGCTGGTGCTGCCTACCTATGGCGGTGGTCGGCGCAACCCGATCGGGGACCATGGGGCCGGAGGCTATGTCCCCAAGCAGGTCATCGCCTTCCTGAACAACGAATACAACCGGTCGCTGATCCGCGGCGTCATCGCCGCGGGCGACAACAACTTCGGTGCCGAATTCGCCTACGCGGGCAACGTCGTCTCGCACAAGTGCGGCGTTCCCTACCTCTACCGCTTCGAACTGATGGGGACCCCGGACGACGTGGATGCCGTCCGCGCCGGGCTCGCCGACTTCTGGAAGGAACAGACGTGCCACCAACCGTCACTGCAGAGCCTGTAACGTCCGGCGCGCACGCCCTGCCGGGCGAGACGGACTACCACGCGCTCAACGCGATGCTGAACCTCTATGACGCGGACGGCAAGATCCAGTTCGACAAGGATGTACTCGCCGCGCGCCAGTACTTCTTGCAGCATGTCAACCAGAACACCGTCTTCTTCCACAACCAGGACGAGAAGCTCGACTACCTCATCCGCGAGAACTATTACGAGCGGGAGGTTCTCGACCAGTACTCGCGCAACTTCGTCAAGGAGCTGCTGGATCGCGCCTACGCCAAGAAGTTCCGGTTCCCGACCTTCCTCGGCGCATTCAAGTACTACACCTCCTACACGCTGAAGACCTTCGACGGCAAGCGCTTCCTGGAGCGCTTCGAGGACCGTGTCGTCATGGTGGCGCTGACGCTGGCCGCCGGTGACACCGGGCTGGCCGAGAAGCTGGTCGACGAGATCATCGACGGCCGGTTCCAGCCGGCCACCCCGACGTTTTTGAACTCGGGCAAGAGGCAGCGCGGTGAGCCGGTCTCGTGCTTCCTGTTGAGAATCGAAGACAACATGGAGTCGATCGGCCGCTCGATCAACTCCGCGCTGCAGCTGTCCAAGCGCGGCGGGGGAGTCGCGTTGCTGCTGACCAACATTCGCGAGCACGGCGCGCCGATCAAGAACATCGAGAACCAGTCCTCGGGCGTCATCCCGATCATGAAGCTGCTCGAGGACTCCTTCTCCTACGCCAACCAGCTCGGCGCGCGACAGGGTGCGGGCGCGGTGTACCTGCACGCCCACCACCCCGATATCTACCGCTTCCTGGACACCAAGCGGGAGAACGCCGACGAGAAGATCCGGATCAAGACGCTGAGCCTGGGCGTGGTGATCCCCGACATCACCTTCGAGCTGGCCAAGAACAACGAGGATATGTACCTGTTCTCGCCCTATGACGTCGAACGCGTCTACGGGGTTCCGTTCGCCGACATCTCGGTGACCGAGAAGTACTACGAGATGGTCGACGACGCGCGCATCCGCAAGACCAAGATCAAGGCGCGGGAGTTCTTCCAGACGCTGGCCGAGCTGCAGTTCGAGTCGGGTTACCCCTACATCATGTTCGAGGACACGGTGAACCGGGCCAACCCCATCGAGGGCAAGATCACGCACTCGAACCTGTGCTCGGAGATCCTGCAGGTGTCCACACCCTCGGAGTTCAACGACGACCTGTCGTATTCCAAGGTGGGCAAGGACATTTCGTGCAACCTCGGATCGCTCAACATCGCCAAGGCGATGGACTCACCGGACTTCGCGCAGACCATCGAGGTGGCGATCCGCGCGCTGACGGCGGTCAGCGACCAGACGCACATCACGTCGGTGCCGTCGATCGAGCAGGGCAACAACGACTCCCACGCGATCGGTCTGGGGCAGATGAACCTGCACGGCTATCTCGCCCGCGAGCGCGTCTTCTACGGCTCCGAGGAAGGCGTCGACTTCACCAACATTTATTTCTATACGGTGCTCTACCACGCGCTGCGCGCCTCGAACCGGATCGCGATCGAGCGCGGCACCCACTTCAAGGGTTTCGAGAACTCCAAGTACGCCTCGGGGGAGTTCTTCGACCGCTACACCGAGCAGCCCTGGGAACCCAAGACCGCAAAGGTGCGCCAGCTGTTCGCCGACGCGAACATTCGCATCCCCGACCAGGACGACTGGCGACGGCTCAAGGAGTCGGTGCATAAGCACGGCATCTACAACCAGAACCTGCAGGCGGTGCCGCCGACCGGGTCGATCTCCTACATCAATCACTCGACGAGCTCGATCCACCCGATCGTGTCCAAGGTGGAGATCCGCAAGGAAGGCAAGATCGGCCGCGTCTACTACCCGGCGCCCTACATGACCAACGACAACCTGGAGTACTACCAGGACGCGTACGAGATCGGGTACGAGAAGATCATCGACACCTACGCCGCGGCCACCCAGCACGTGGACCAGGGGCTGAGCCTGACGCTGTTCTTCAAGGACACCGCCACCACCCGCGACGTCAACAAGGCCCAGATCTACGCCTGGCGCAAGGGAATCAAGACGCTGTACTACATCCGGCTGCGCCAGATGGCCCTGGTGGGCACCGAGGTCGAGGGCTGCGTGTCCTGCATGCTGTAGGACTTCTGCCTATCACAGGTTTTTGGCGCCCCAATCAGCCAGCCGGCGTTCGCGCTCGCTTGCGTCGACGTCTTCGACCCGAGTCATGATCGCCCAGCGTTGGCCGAATGGGTCGACGATGGAACCGAATCGGTCACCGGTGACGAAGGTTTGGATCGCCTCTCGGACTTCGGCACCCGCTTTCTCGGCCCGCGCCACCACGTCGTCGACGTCCGCGCAGTAAAACGCGATCGAATGGGTCACCCACTCGGAACGGCGGGGGGCTTCCAGGTGATAGGTGGGGTTGGGATCGGACAGCTGCAACCTGCCCTGCCCAAAGTCCAGCTCGGCGTGCACGACCGTGTCATCGGGCCCGAGCATCTTCTCGACGAGCACCGCGCCGAAGACTCCGGTGTAGAACTCGATGGCGGCTGCGGCCCCGTCGACAACCAAAAACGGGGTCAAACTTGTGTAGCCCGTGGGGATCGGTGTGGCATTCATGTCGTCCAGCTTGGCTAGATTCGTCGCGTGGAGGCTTGGAAAAACGCGCCAGCGGCAATTGCGCCAGAGCCGGGGGTGGTCGGGCGGGCTACCACCGGGTCGGTATTCGCGCTCAACCGCAAAGCACCTTCGGAGGCGGCAGCCGAATTCGTCGAGCATTTCTGGTCGGTGCGCTGGGATCTGACCGGTCGGCCCGCGCAGGAAAGCTTGGTGATCACCTTTCCGTCGATCAACCTCACCCACGAGTGGGGCACCGACTCACCCCGTCATGGGTTCACCTTGCCCGCCTCCTTGGTGCATGGAGTGGTTCAGCGGATCTTCGCCATCGAGCTGTCAGGGCGCGGTGCGGTTGTCGGCGCCCGTTTCCGGCCAGGCGGGTTCACCGCACGATTCGGACGTGATGCGAGCGTGCTGACCGGGCGAATCGTCTCCGTCGACGACGAATTGTTCGGTGGCCCCGTACTTTTCGATGATGACGTTGACGCCGCGACCGCGCAATTGGACGCCACGGTCGGGGTCGTCACCGCCCCCGACCCGACCTATGCGGCACTCACTGCGCTGCTGGCCCGCATCCGTGACGACGACGCCCTGCAGCGGGTAGACCATGTGATGGCGTGCTCGCCGTGGAGCGCACGAACCACCCAGCGGATATTCCGCCGCTACGTCGGTGTGCCGGTCAAATGGGTCCTGTGCCGTTACCGCCTGCAGCAGGCGGCGTTGGCCATCGAGACCGATCGAGGCGTCGATTTTGCCGACTTGGCGGTTCGATTCGGCTGGTACGACCAAGCCCACTTCGCCAACGACTTCCGGTCGATGCTCGGCTGCAGTCCCGGTGAGTACGCCCAGCGGTACGCGTGAGCGGGGCGGCCTGGCCGACGCCCCGCGCCGTAGCGTGCGGGTCTGCCCAGGTCAGCGCCCGCAACGCGGTATGGTGCTTGACGTGGTGAGAATGCCTCGACCTTCGAGACCCCACCCAGCTGTGAAGCCCGGGGCGAAGGTCGACGCGCGCAGCGAGCGTTGGCGCGAACACCGCAAGAAGGTGCGCGGCGAGATCGTCGAGGCGGCCTTTCGCGCCATCGACCGGCTGGGGCCCGAGCTGAGCGTGCGGGAGATCGCCGAGGAGGCCGGCACCGCCAAGCCCAAGATCTACCGGCACTTCCACGACAAGTCCGACCTGTTCCAGGCGATCGGGGAACGCCTGCGCGACATGCTGTGGGGGGCGATCTTCCCGTCGATCGACCTGAAAACCGACTCGACCCGCGAGGTGATCCGGCGCGCCGTCGAGGAGTACGTCACCCTCGTCGACCAGCACCCCAACGTGCTGCGTGTCTTCATCCAGGCCCGCTCCGGTGCCACCGCCGAGTCGACGGTCCAGACGCTCAACGAGGGCCGCGAGATCACGCTGGCCGTCGCCGACATGTTCGACAACGAGCTGCGCGAGATGGAGCTGGACGACGCCGCCGTCGAACTCGCCGCACACGCGGCCTTCGGCTCGGCGGCCTCGGCCACCGAATGGTGGCTCGGGCCGGACCCCGACAGCCCGCGACGCATGTCCCACGAACAGTTCGTCGCCCAGCTGACGACGATCATGATGGGCGTCATCGTCGGGACCGCCGAGGCCCTCGGCATCGCCGTGAATCCCGACCTGCCGGTGCACAGCGCCGTGACCCGCAACCGGGCTGTGAGCTGAGCCACAGTCGGCGTTGACATCGCCGGCACTCTCGATAACATTCGTCCCAGTCGATACCCTGGGTACTGGGTATTTGGGGGCAGCAAGGCCATCGACAGGAAGAACCGATTCACCGTGACCGACGTCGTGACACAACCCGAGCGGGCAACCGAGGCCGTCAAGCCGGTGCACACCCGCGCCGTGATCATCGGGACCGGGTTCTCCGGGCTGGGCATGGGCATCAAGCTGCAGCAGCAGGGCGTGGACTTCGTCATCCTGGAGAAGGCCGACGACATCGGCGGCACCTGGCGCGACAACAGCTACCCGGGCTGCGCCTGCGACATCCCGTCACACCTGTACTCGTTCTCCTTCGAGCCCAAGCCGGACTGGCGCAACCTGTTCTCCTACCAGCCCGAGATCCAGGACTATCTGCAGGGCGTCACCGACAAGTACGGGCTGCGCCGCTACATCGAGTTCAACTCCCATGTCGATCGCGGCCACTGGGACGACGACGAGTGCCGCTGGCACGTGTTCACCACCGACGGCCGTGAATACGTCGCGCAGTTCCTCATCTCCGGGGCCGGCGCCCTGCACATCCCGTCCTTGCCCGACATCGAGGGCCGCGACGAATTCCGCGGTCCCGCTTTCCATTCCGCGCAGTGGGACCACAGCGTCGATTTGACCGGCAAGCGGGTGGCGGTGATCGGCACCGGCGCCAGCGCCATCCAGATCGTGCCCGAGATCGTCGGGCAGGTCGGTGAGCTGCAGCTCTACCAGCGCACCCCGGCCTGGGTGGTGCCGCGCACCAACGAGGACATCCCGCCGGCGCTGCGCAAGGCGCTGACCCTCATCCCGGGGCTGCGGGCCCTGCTGCGCCTGGGCATCTACTGGGCGCAGGAAGCGCTGGCCTTCGGCATGACCAAGCGGCCGAACATGCTGAAGTTCATCGAGGCCTACGCGAAGTACAACATTCGCCGCTCGATCAAAGACCGCGAGCTGCGTCGCAAGCTGGTTCCGCACTACCGCATCGGGTGCAAGCGAATCCTGAACTCCTCCACCTACTATCGCGCGATCGCCGACCCGAAGACCGAGCTGGTCACCGAGCACATCACCCGGATCACGCCCGACGGGATCGTCACCGCCGACGGCAAGGAGCGCAAGGTGGACGTGATCGTCTACGCCACCGGCTTCCACGTCACCGACTCCTACACCTACGTCCAGATCAAGGGCCACGACGGGGAGGACCTGGTGGACCGCTGGAACCGCGAGGGCATCGGCTCCCATCGCGGGATCACCGTGGCCGGCATGCCCAACCTGTTCTTCCTGCTGGGGCCCAACACCGGCCTGGGCCACAACTCCGTGGTGTTCATGATCGAGTCCCAGATCCACTACGTCGCCGACGCGATCGCGACCTGCGACAGCTACGGGGCCCAGGCGCTGGCGCCGACCCGCGCCGCCCAGGACAGGTTCAACGAAGAACTGCAGCACAAGCTGGCCGGATCGGTGTGGAACAGCGGCGGCTGCAGCAGCTGGTATCTCGACGAACACGGCCGCAACACCGTGTTGTGGGGCGGCTACACCTGGCAGTACTGGCGGGACACCCGCAAGGTGCAGCCCGGCGAGTACGAGTTCTTCGGGTTGGGTTCTCGAGCGCGCGCGTCAATCGCCTGACGAGAGCAGCTCGGTGAAGGCCTGCGCGGCCGCGTCCACCCCGGCCTCGTCATCGGTGGCCACCAGATCGAGCAGCAGGCCGCGGGTGACGGCCAGCCCGAGCCTGGCGAGCGCGGGGTCGACCGGGCCGTCGGCGGCGGCCGCGACCTCGCCCAGCCAACCGTCGACGGCGCCCGGCACCATCCGGTCGAACGGCTTCTCGCCCTGGGCGGCGCGCGCGTAGCACTCGAAGAAGAGGCGTTCCAGCCGGCGCAGTTCGGGGCGGCGGACGTCGGCCCACATGGCTGCGAAACCGCCGGCCGCGTCGGTGGGCAAGTCGGCAAGCAGCGCCATCTGGCGGCGCTCGACCTCCTCGACGACCGCTATGAGCAGCTCCTCGCGAGACCCGAAGTGGTGCAACAGCATCCGGTGGCTGGTACCAACCGCGGCGGCCACGTCGCGCAGCGCCCGGTCGCCGATGCCGCCCGCGGCGAACTCCTCGATCAGCGCGTCGAGCAGCTGCCGGCGCCGCGCACGGTCAGGGGTGCGCGCCATCGGCGCGGCTGAGCTGCTCCGAGCGGGCCTTGAGTCCGTGGGCCTCGAGTTGCAGAAAACGCCTGGTCTTCTTGGCCATCAGCCTGCCGACCAACGCGCCGAGCGCGCCGCGTTGGTCGAGTCGCTGGCGGACCAGGGTGTGGCCACCGGGCCGGGCGGTGACCTCGTGGCGGGCGGTCACCACCGATCCGGGCGCGCGTTGCACCCAGGTCCAGGAGGAGCCCGGGTCGATCTCGGTCACGACCCAGACCAGCTTGCCCATGCCGGGCTGCTTGATCGCGAAGCGCTTGCCGACGGCCAGACCGGGGCCGTCCAGCGCGACCAGGGCGGTCACCGAGGCCGTCCACTCGGGCCAGCGCTCGACGTCGCTGAAGACTTCCCAGACCAGTTTCGCCGGCGCGTCGATCTCGACGCTGTCGTTGGTAATCATGTACCAGATGGTACATGCCATTTCCTGCGTTGAACAGGACCTACCCCGTGGCACGCGGGCCTGGACTGACACAAGGTGTGGGGGCGGTTGCGACACGCGGACACAACGTGTTGTGTTACGCCGGCTGGTCGCACCCCAGGGGTAGTGTTTGAAACCTGACTACCGCAAGCAAACCGTCCGTTGAAGTGGGGTTCTGGTGACCGACAACATGAAGCTGATCGACCGGACCTCGGCGATCAACTGGAACCGGGTCCAAGACGACAAGGACGCCGAGGTCTGGGAGCGGGTGACCGGAAATTTCTGGCTGCCCGAGAAGGTGCCGGTGTCCAACGACCTGCCGTCGTGGGGGACGCTGACCACCGGCGAAAAGCAGCTGACCATGCGGGTTTTCACCGGGTTGACGCTGTTGGACACCGTTCAGAGCACGGTCGGCGCGGTCAGCATGATTCCGGATGCCCTGACGCCGCACGAGGAGGCCGTCCTCACCAACTTCGCGTTCATGGAGTCGGTGCACGCCAAGAGCTACAGCTCCATTTTCTCCACGCTGTGCTCGACCGCCGAGATCGACGACGCCTTCCGCTGGTCAGAGGAGAACGTCAACCTGCAGCGCAAGGCCCAGATCGTGATCGACTACTACCGGGGCGACGACCCGCTGAAGCGCAAGGTGGCCTCGGTGCTGCTGGAAAGCTTCCTGTTCTACTCCGGGTTCTACCTGCCGATGTACTGGTCGAGTCGGGCCAAGCTGACCAACACCGCCGACCTGATCCGGCTGATCATCCGCGACGAGGCCGTGCACGGCTACTACATCGGCTACAAGTTCCAGCGCGGTCTGGCGCTGGTCGATGACGCCAAGCGCGCCGACATCAAGGACTACACCTATGAGCTGCTCTTCGAGCTCTACGACAACGAGGTGGAATACACCCAGGACCTCTACGACGAGGTCGGGCTGACCGAGGACGTCAAGAAGTTCCTGCGCTACAACGCCAACAAGGCGCTGATGAACCTCGGCTACGAGGCGCTGTTCCCGCGCGACGAGACCGACGTGAACCCGGCGATCCTGTCGGCGCTGTCGCCCAACGCCGACGAGAACCACGACTTCTTCTCGGGATCCGGTTCCAGCTACGTCATCGGCAAGGCCGTCGTCACCGAGGACGAGGACTGGGACTTCTAGCGCCGCGGATTTTCGACGGCACTTAGCCGGTCACGCGGAGGCCGGTGACGATCTCCGGCTCGATCGCCACGACGGTGTCGGCGTGGTTCACCCAGGGGTGCAGCCGTTGCTCGTAGTGGGCGATGAGGCCGGGATCGGTCACGGTGCGCGCAAGGCCGGTAACCACAACGCTCCAGCCGGTCCGGGTACGGCTGTCGAGGGCGTCGGCCTCGTAGGCCACGACGACCTCCGAGTTCCGCACGGCAGCGGATAGGGCGGAAGTCAGCCGACAGCGGATGATGATGATGCCGTCATCGACCAAGTGGTTGACCGGGCGGATCGCCGGCAACGCCTGCATGTGGAACACCACCCGCCCGAGGTCGACGCTCGCCAGCAATCGCAGTGCCTCGGCGCGCTGCAGCTGCTCGGCGCCGCGGGGAAGCTGCGCCAAGCCAAGGCCGCCGTCATAGCCAGTCATATTTTTAATACTTTGAGTTTATTAGACAAACCGGTAGGGCCATATGACCCAGCCTGCAGCGGGCTGGTTGATTCGCATCGGCCGCCTCCGTGGTGCGGGAAGGACGACGGGGACGTTACCTCAGAAGCCGAGGCCGGCTACGCCGTAGTTCGGGCAGGCGGCGGCACCCAGGCTTGCAAAGTCCTCCGCCCGATCAACTGGCAGCCATGGGTGTGTGCCAATTGTTTTGCGGCGGTGGTGAATTCCTGGTTACTCACCACGATGCTGCGCGTACAGCCGTGGTGGCGGGCTCCGGAGACCACCTGCTGAACGGCCGCGACGCCGACCGGCTTGCCGTAGCGCTTGCACTGCACCGCCAGCCGGTGGCCGTCCTTTTCGGCGATCAGGTCGACGCCGTAGTCCCCGACCGGCGGGGTGAACGCGACCCGCCAGCCCGCCCGACCCAGGCGGGCGGCGACGTAGCCCTCGAACTCGACGCCGTCCATCGCGTCGATGGCCCGCATCGTGGCGTCGGCCCGCCCCCCGCGCGGCCACCGGCGGTTGGTGGCCCACGCAGCGGCCACCTCCAGCAGCACGGTCACGTAGAACACGACGAAACCCGCCCCGGGGCTGCGCTGCACGACGCCGACGATCAGGCCGCAGGCCAGCGGGATGGCGAACAGTGCCGTGCTCATACGGCCTCGATCGTAGGCAGGACCCATGACAAATCAGAGCCGGCGCCGCCGGTGGGCCGAAACGTCCCAGCGGTGGAATGATCGACAGGGATTGAACCACGAGGAGGACATGGTGTTACGAGCCCTAGTGCTGACGGTCGTCGCCGCAACAGCCGTAGCCCTGGCCGCGCCGGCCCACGCGGACGGCACCGACGACGCCTTCATCGCCAACCTGTCCACCTCCGGCATGAACTACGGCCCGCCCGACAAGGCGATCCAGGTCGCCAAGACGGTCGTCTGCGGCACGCTGTCCGACAACCCCAACACGAGCAACGCCGACGTGATCGCCAAGGTCACGGCCGCCACCAACTGGCCGCCGCTCAATTCGGCCTACTTCACGGGAGCCGCGATCCAGGCCTACTGCCCCCAGTACGGCAAATCCGGGCACAGCACTCCCGGCAAACCTGGATTCCACCCGGCTTGACGCCGCGGCTGCTGAGCGGTGGATGAACGGCGCATGAATACTCCGTGGGGCCTGCGACGCCGCGGTGGCGCTGGTCATGAGCCTGCAGTGACACTGTTCGGGTGACGAAAACCCCGCACGACCATCAGCGCAACTTCCTCGGCTCAGTGGTGCGCTGGCTGCAGGTCGGCTACCCCGACGGTGTCCCCGGTCCGGACCGCGTTCCGCTGATGGCGCTGCTGCGCAGCACGCCGCTGACCGAAGAGCAGATCCGGGAGGTGGTGCACCACATCGCCGCGGAAGAAGGCTCCCCGGAAACGGTCGACCACCCGATCGATCGCGACGAGATCGCCGAGTTCATCTCGGACATGACCCACTACGACGCCGGCAAGGAGAACGTCATCCGGGTGGCCGCCACGCTGGCCGCCGCCGGATGGCCGCTGGCCGGCATCGACGTCAGCGAGGTCATCCCCGGTGACGAAGACGGCGAGGCGGCCGAACAGGTCGCGGCGCGCCGGGCCGAACAGGTGCCCTCATAGCTTCGACGTGTCGATGACGAAGCGGTAGCGCACGTCGCTGGCCAGTACGCGCTCGTAGGCCTCGTTGACGTAGTCCGGCTCGATGAGCTCGATCTCGGGAGTCACGTCGTGCTCGGCGCAGAAGTTCAGCATCTCCTGGGTTTCGGCGATCCCGCCGATGTTCGACCCGGACAGGCTGCGCCGCATCAGCGCCAGCGAGAACGCGGGCACCTCCATGGGGTGCTCGGGGATGCCCAGTTCGACCAGGGTGCCGTCGACGTCGAGCAGGTTGAGGTAGTCGCGCAGGTTCAGGTTCGCCGAGACGGTGTTCAGCATCAAATCGAAGCTGCCGCGCAGCGTGCGGAAGGTGTCGCGGTCGGAGGTCGCGTAGTAGTTGCTCGCGCCCAGGCGCAGACCGTCCTCCATCTTCTTCAGCGACTGCGACAGCACCGTCACCTCGGCGCCCATCGCGGCCCCCAGCTTGACGCCCATGTGCCCGAGCCCGCCCAGGCCGATGATCGCCAGCCGGGTGCCGGCGCCGGCATCCCAGTGCCGCAGGGGCGAATACAGCGTGATGCCCGCGCACAGCAGCGGCGCGGCCTTGTCCAGCGGCAGCGAGTCGGGGATCGACAGCACGTAGTTCTCGTCCACGACGATCGCCTGGCTGTAGCCGCCCTGCGTGGGCCGGCCGTCTTTGCCGACGCCGCCATACGTTGTCGTCATGCCGCGCTTGCAGTACTGCTCGAGTCCGGCCACGCAGCTGCTGCACTCCCGGCAGGAGTCCACGAAGCAGCCCACGCCGACGTGGTCGCCGACCTTGTGCCTGGTGACCTCGGAGCCCACCTGCGTCACCACGCCGGCGATCTCGTGGCCGGGCACCACCGGGTAGTTGGGTTCGCCCCATTCGGCCTTGACGGTGTGGATGTCGGAGTGGCAGATGCCCGCGAACTTGATCTCGATCGCCACGTCGTGCGGACCGGGATCCCGACGGGTGATGGTGGTCTTGGTCAGCGGCGCGGTGGCCGACGTGGCGGCATAGGCGGAAACAGTGCTCATCGATGGTCCTCTGCTGAAATCGGTACGTCTCGAGAAAAGTTTAGCTAAAGTAATGGTCTCGCGCCGTGCGGCGGTGCCCGCTGCTCAGCCTAGGACGAGCCGGCAAGCCCGGCGGCCCGCCGGTGGGCGCTCAGTTGATCGGGGCGTTAACCCAGCGCAGGTCCTCGACGATGCCGCGGGCGGCGACCAAACCCTGGCCGGTCTGCCAGATCTCGTCGTTGACGACGAAGACCCGGTTGTCGTGGGTGGCCGCGAGCCTGCGCCAGGGCGCGCTGTCAAACAGGGTGGCGGCGCGCTGCGCGGCCGCCGGTGAGGCGCACGACACATAGACGATGTCGGCGTCGGCGGCCGAGAAGTCGGGATCCTTGGCGAGGTCGGCGTCCGTGGCGCCGATCTCGAGGTAGGCCTTGTCGGTGAAGCGCTGCGCCGCCGGCCGCTCGACCCCGACCGCCGCGGCCACGCTGGCCGGGAAGTTCCTCGCCCCGTAGACGCGCACGGTGTCGGTGGTCAGCCGCACGATCGAGGCCTGGTAGTGCGCGGCGTCGTGTTTGGTCCCGGTCCGGTGGGCGCGCTGGGTGAACCCGTCGATCAGCGAGACGACGGCCCCGCCGCGGGCCGTGGCCGCGCCGACCCCGCGCAGGTTGTCCTCCCAGGCCGCCCCAGGCGCCGCCGTGAACACCGTCGGGGCGATCGCGGCCAGCTGCGGGTACAACGTCGGCGTCAACCCCTGCGAGCCCAGGATCAGGTCCGGGTGGGCGGCCGCGATGCCGGCCAGGTCCGGCTTGCTGCGGGTGCCGACCCCGGGCAGGCCTCGCACCGCGGCGCCCAGGTAGGACGGCTGGGTCGATGAGCCGTCGGGCAGCGCGGCGCCGACCACCCGCGACTGCAGCCCCAGTGCGCACAGCGCGTCGAGCTGGTCGCCGGCCAGCACCACGATGCGCTGCGCCTCGGCCGGCACGTCGACCACATCCGGGCTCACTCCCTCCGCATTGGGGGCGTGCCGGGTGGGCGGTCCCGGGTCGGCCGCGGCGGGGTCGCGCGCGCACGACTCGTCGGGGCGGCGGTCGTTGCCCAGCACCCCGGCGTTCGCGATCTGGGTGGTGGGGGTGACCAGCGACCGGCTCGGCGAGGTCCCCTTCGTCCCGTGGCCTGCCGACCCACAGGCACCACACGCCGCAATCACAGCCGCCAGGCAGGCGGCGGCCGGCAGCAGCCGTGTGGTGCGGTTCATGCCGGAAAGCACGAGCACGACGCTAACACCAGGCCGGCCCGCCGACGGGCGTCCGCAACGACACACGCGCGGCATCCCAGGCATTTACGACGGTTTGTAGGACTGGTCCTGCCGCCGACCTGATCGGAAGCTAAGATTTCTGGTGACCCTGTCCGGGCTGGATGTTTGGAGGAGCAGTTGACAGCCGAAGCGCCCCCGTTGGGACAACTCGAGCCCGTCCGACCGTACCCACCGCGGACCGGTCCCAAAGGGAACCTCGTCTACAAGCTGATCACCACCACCGATCACAAGCTGATCGGGATCATGTACACCGTCACCTGCTTCGTGATGTTCTTCATCGGCGGGCTGATGGCGCTGCTGATGCGCGGCGAGCTGGCCGCGCCGGGCCTGCAGTTCCTGTCCAACGAGCAGTACAACCAGCTGTTCACCATGCACGGCACGGTCATGCTGCTGCTGTACGCCACCCCGATCGTGTTCGGGTTCGCCAACCTGGTGCTGCCGCTGCAGATCGGGGCGCCGGACGTGGCGTTCCCGCGGCTGAACGCGTTCTCGTTCTGGCTGTTCCTGTTCGGCGCGCTGGTCGCGCTGGGGGGCTTCATCACCCCGGGCGGCGCCGCGGACTTCGGCTGGACGGCCTACACCCCGCTCACCGATGCCATCCACTCGCCCGGTACCGGCGGTGACCTGTGGATCACGGGCCTGATCGTCGCCGGTCTGGGCACCATCCTCGGCGCGGTCAACATGATCACCACCGTGGTCTGCATGCGCGCGCCGGGGATGACGATGTTCCGGATGCCGATCTTCACCTGGAACATCCTGGTGACGTCCATCCTGATCCTGATCGCGTTCCCGATCCTGACCGCTGCGCTGTTCGGGCTGGCCGCCGACCGCCACCTGGGCGCCCACGTGTTCGACCCGGCCAACGGCGGAGTCCTGTTGTGGCAGCACCTGTTCTGGTTCTTCGGCCACCCCGAGGTCTACATCGTCGCGCTGCCGTTCTTCGGCATCGTGACCGAGATCTTCCCGGTGTTCGCCCGCAAGCCGGTCTTCGGCTACACCACGCTGGTCTACGCCACGCTGTCGATCGCCGGCGCTGTCGGTCGCGGTGTGGGCGCACCACATGTTCGCCACGGGTGCGGTGCTGCTGCCGTTCTTCTCGTTCATGACGCTACCTGATCGCGGTGCCGACGGGGATCAAGTTCTTCAACTGGATCGGCACGATGTGGAAGGGCCAGCTGACGTTCGAGACGCCGATGCTGTTCGCGATCGGCTTCCTGGTCACCTTCCTGCTCGGCGGCCTGACCGGCGTGCTGCTGGCCAGCCCGCCGCTGGACTTCCACGTCACCGACAGCTACTTCGTGGTCGCGCACTTCCACTACGTGCTGTTCGGCACCATCGTGTTCGCGACGCTGCGCCGGCACCTACTTCTGGTTCCCGAAGATGACCGGCCGCCTGCTCGACGAGCGGCTGGGCAAGCTGCACTTCTGGCTGACGTTCATCGGCTTCAACACCACCTTCTTGGTGCAGCACTGGCTCGGGGACATGGGCATGCCGCGTCGCTACGCCGACTACCTGTCCACCGACGGGTTCCAGCCGCTCAACGTCGTCTCGACGATCGGGGCCTTCATCCTGGGCGCGTCGATGGTCCCGTTCGTGTGGAACGTGTTCAAGAGCTGGCGCTACGGCGAGGTCGTGACCGTCGACGACCCGTGGGGTTACGGCAACTCGCTGGAGTGGGCCACCAGCTGCCCGCCGCCGCGGCACAACTTCACCGAGCTGCCCCGCATCCGTTCGGAGCGCCCGGCGTTCGAGCTGCACTACCCGCACATGATCGAGCGGCTGCGCGCCGAGGCGCACGTCGGCCGCGCCCACGGCCCCGCGGACAACGACGTCACCCGAGCCGACGACGTAAGCGTCCGCAGCTGATGGGCGGTCGCGGCCCCAGTCACGGATGAGCCGCGTGAGCGCGCCAGCCAAGGTCTCGGCGCTGATCACCGTCACCGGCGTGGATCAGCCCGGTGTGACGTCGGCGCTGTTCGAGGTGCTGTCCAAGCACGGGGTCGAGCTGCTCAACGTCGAACAGGTGGTGATCCGCGGGCGGCTGACGCTGGGTGTGCTGGTGTCGTGCCCGCCGGAGGTCGCCGACGGTCCCGCGTTGCGGGGCGACGTCGAGGCGGCCATCTCCGGGCTCGGGCTCGAGGTCAGCATCGAGCGCAGCGACGACGTGCCGATCATCCGGGACCCGTCGACCCACACCATCTTCGTGCTGGGCCGGCCGATCACGGCCGGGGCGTTCAGCGCGGTGGCCCGCGAGCTCGCGGCGCTGGGGGTCAACATCGACCTCATCCGCGGCGTGTCCGACTACCCCGTCACCGGCCTGGAGCTGCGGGTGTCGGTGCCGTCGGGGGCCGACGTCGCGCTGCGTGCGGCCCTGAACCGCGTCGCCGCCGGTGAGCGGGTCGACGTGGCCGTCGAGGACTACACCCTGGAGCGGCGCTCCAAGCGGCTGATCGTGTTCGACGTCGACTCGACCCTGGTCCAGGGCGAGGTCATCGAGATGCTGGCCGCCCGGGCGGGCGCCGAGGGAACCGTCGCCGCGATCACCGAGGCCGCGATGCGCGGCGAGCTTGACTTCGCGCAGTCGCTGCAGCAGCGGGTGGCGACCCTGGCCGGCCTGCCCGCGACCGTGATCGACGAGGTCGCCGACCAGCTGGAGCTGATGCCCGGTGCCCGCACCACGCTGCGCACGCTGCGGCGGCTGGGGTATCGCTGCGGCGTGGTCTCCGGGGGCTTCCGGCGCATCATCGACCCGCTCGCGCACGAGCTGATGCTGGACTTCGTCGCCGCCAACGAGCTCGAGATCGTCGACGGCACCCTGACCGGGCGGGTGGTCGGCGAGATCGTCGACCGGCCCGGCAAGGCCAGGGCGCTGCGGGACTTCGCCGCAGCAGGCCGGGGTGCCGATGGCCCAGACCGTCGCCGTCGGCGACGGCGCCAACGACATCGACATGCTGACCGCCGCCGGGCTGGGCATCGCGTTCAACGCCAAGCCGGCGCTGCGCGAGGTCGCCGACGCGTCGCTGAGCCACCCCTACCTGGACACCGTGCTGTTCCTGCTGGGCGTGACCCGTGGCGAGATCGAGGCCGCCGACGCGGTCGACGGCGAGGTCCGCCGCGTGGAGATCCCCCCAACTGAGCCGGCCGAGCAGACGCAGAATCGCACCGAAATCGGAGATTTCGTGCGATTCTGCGTCTGGTGACCGGGCGGGGCCCGGCGAAGCACCGCTGTCGGACAACCCGACACGTGCCGGGGCGGCGCGGTACGGCACGATGGTCGGGTGCCCGAAACCGGCCCTGCAGCAGACGAAGACGCGGCCGATCCCGACCTGCTGATCGACTTCCGCAACGTGTCGCTGCGCCGCAACGGGCGCGTTCTGGTCGGGCCGCTGGATTGGGCGGTCGAGCTCGACGAGCGCTGGGTGATCATCGGCCCCAACGGGGCCGGCAAGACGTCGCTGCTGCGCATCGCGGCGGCCGCCGAGCACCCGTCGTCGGGCGTGGCGTTCATCCTCGGCGAGCGGCTGGGCCGCGTCGACGTCTCCGAGCTGCGCTCGCGGATCGGGCTGAGCTCCTCGGCGCTGGCCCAGCGCGTGCCCGACGACGAGAAGGTGTGCGACCTGGTCATCTCCGCGGGCTACGCGGTGCTGGGCCGGTGGCGGGAGCGCTACGACGAGGTCGACTACGGCGCCGCGCGGTCGACATGCTGGAAAGCCTGGGCGCCGAGCACCTCGCCGACCGCACCTACGGCACCCTGTCGGAGGGGGAGCGCAAGCGGGTGCTGATCGCGCGCGCGATGATGACCGACCCGGAGCTGCTGCTGCTCGACGAGCCCGCCGCCGGCCTGGACCTCGGCGGCCGCGAGGAGCTGGTGGCCCGGCTGGCCGACCTGGCCGCCGACCCCGACGCGCCGGCGCTGGTGCTGGTCACCCACCACGTGGAGGAGGTGCCGCCCGGCTTCAGCCACTGCATGCTGCTGTCGGAGGCCAAGGTGGTGGCCGCCGGGCTGCTGCCCGACGTGCTGACCGCGGAGAACCTGTCCGCCGCGTTCGGCCAGTCGATCGCCCTCGACGTCGTCGACGGGCGCTATTTCGCGCGGCGCGTGCGCAGCCGCGCGGCCCACCGGAGGGGTACATGACCACACCGCAAGACCCGCTCGTCCCCAGGCCGGCCGCGACCGTGATGCTGATCCGCGACACGGAGCCCGGTTCGGAGGACGGCTTGGCCGTGTTCCTGATGCGCCGGCACGCGAAGATGCACTTCGCCGCCGGCACCATGGTGTTCCCCGGCGGCGGCGTCGACGACCGCGACCGCAACGCCGACCTGGCGCGGCTGGGGGCCTGGGCCGGCCCGCCGCCGCAGTGGTGGGCGCAGCGCTTCGGCATCGACGCCGACCTGGCCGAGGCGTTGGTCTGCGCGGCGGCCCGCGAGACCTTCGAGGAGTCGGGGGTGCTGTTCGCCGGACCGGCCGGCGACCCCGACGCGATCGTCGGGGACGCCTCGGTCTACGGCGACGCGCGGCGCGCGCTGGCCGACGGCACGCTGTCGTTCGCCGACTTCCTGCGCCGGGAGAACCTGGAGCTGCGCGCCGACCTGCTGCGCCCGTGGGCCAACTGGGTCACCCCGGAGGCCGAACGCACCCGCCGCTACGACACGTACTTTTTCGTGGCCGCGCTGCCGCAGGGCCAGCGCGCTGACGGGGAGAACACCGAATCCGACCGCGCCGGCTGGACCACCCCGCGGGCCGCCATCGACGACTTCGCCGCCGGCAGCAGCTTCCTGCTGCCCCCGACGTGGACGCAGCTGGACTCGCTGGCCGGTCACACCGTCGCCGAAGTGCTGGCCGTCGAGCGCCAGATCGTGCCCGTGCAGCCGCACGTGGAGATCGAGGGCGACAACTGGGTGTTCGAGTTCTTCGACTCCGACCGCTACCACCGGGCGCGCAAAGCGGGCGGCATGGGGTGGCGGCATTGACCGCAGACACGCGCGAGTTCGTCAGCGTGGTGGTCAGCGACGGCTCCCGGGACGCGGGCCTGGCCATGCTGCTGCTGTCGCGGCCGCCGACCAACGCGATGACCCGGCAGGTGTACCGGGAGATCGTGGCCGCGGCCGCCGAGCTGGGGCGCCGCGACGACGTGGCCGCGGTGATCCTGTTCGGCGGTCACGAGATCTTCTCAGCCGGCGACGACATGCCCGAGCTGCGCACGCTGACGGCCGCGGAGTCCGAGACCACGGCCCGGGCGCGGCAGGAGGCCGTCGACGCCGTGGCGCAAATCCCCAAGCCGACGGTCGCCGCCATCACCGGATACGCGCTGGGCGCCGGGCTCACCCTGGCCCTGGCCGCCGACTGGCGCGTCAGCGGTGACAACGTGCGGCTCGGGGCTACCGAGGTCCTGGCCGGGTTGATCCCGGGCGGCGACGGCATGGCCCGCCTGGTCCGCGCGGCGGGGGCGAGCAAGGCCAAGGAGCTGGTGTTCAGCGGGCGCTTCATCGATGCCGAGGAGGCGTTCGAGCTCGGCCTGGTCGACGAGCTGGTGGCCCCCGACGACGTGTACGACGCCGCCGCGGGTTGGGCGCGCCGCTTCCTGGAGGGCCCGCGCGCCGCGCTGGCCGCCGCGAAGGCCGGCATCGAGGACGCCGCCGAACTGCCGGCGGCCGAGCGCGCCGCCGCCGAGCGGCGCCGCTACACCGAGGTGTTCGCCGCCGCTGCCGCGAACCCGGACCCCGGCGGCGGTTAGGCTGCCCTGCATGACGACGAGTTCGACCGACGCCGTTCCCCCGAAGGATGTCGCCGCCGACGCGGCTCCGACGCCCCATGCCACCGCCGAACAGGTGGAAGCGGCTCGGCATGACAGCAAGCTCGCCCAGGTGCTCTATCACGACTGGGAGGCCGAGTCCTACGACGAGAAGTGGTCGATCTCCTACGACCAGCGCTGCGTGGACTACGCCCGGGATTGCTTCGACGCGATCGTGCCAGACCAGGTGCACCGCGAGCTCCCTTATGACCGAGCCCTCGAATTAGGCTGCGGCACAGGCTTTTTCCTGCTCAACCTGATCCAGTCCGGCGTCGCCCGGCGCGGGTCGGTCACCGACCTGTCGCCCGGCATGGTCAAGGTCGCCACCCGCAACGGACAAGCGCTGGGTCTCGACGTCGACGGCCGCGTCGCCGACGCCGAGGGCATCCCGTACGACGACGACACCTTCGACCTGGTGGTCGGGCACGCCGTGTTGCACCACATTCCCGACGTCGAGCTGGCGTTGCGCGAGGTCATCCGGGTGCTGCGTCCGGGCGGCCGGTTCGTCTTCGCCGGCGAGCCGACCAGCACCGGCGACACCTACGCCCGCACGCTGTCGACGCTGACCTGGCGAATCGCGACCAACGCCACCAAGCTGCCGGGGCTTTCCGGCTGGCGGCGCCCGCAGGCCGAGCTCGACGAATCCTCGCGCGCCGCCGCGCTGGAGGCCCTCGTAGACCTGCACACGTTCACCCCCGCCGACCTCGAGCGGATGGCCGCCCACGCCGGCGCGGTCGGTGTGCAAACCGCCACCGTGGAGTTCACCGCCGCAATGCTGGGCTGGCCGCTGCGCACGTTCGAGTGCGCGGTGCCGCCCGGGCGGCTGGGCTGGGGCTGGGCCAAGTTCGCGTTCACCAGCTGGAAGGCGCTGAGCTGGGTGGACGCCAACGTGTGGCAGCGCCTGGTGCCGAAGGACTGGTTCTACAACGTGATGGTCACCGGGGTCAAACCCTCCTGACCCGGCTGGCCTTCAGCACCGACGACGTCGCCTACCTGCGCTCGGACGCGGGCGCCGCAGCGCTGGAGGCGGTCGCCGAAGTCGCGCTGAGCGACGGCACCCGGGTCGCCGACGTCGCGGCCGTGCGCGCCCGGTTCGGTGACCGGGCCGCGGTGCTGGTGGAGACGACGCTGCTGCGCCGCCGGGCCCCGGAGAAGCTGGGCGGGCTGGGCCCGGGTCTTCCCGTGTCGCGCTGGCTGTTCACCGACGAGGCGCTGCAGCAGGCCACCGCCGCGCCGGTCGCGGTGCACCGGGCGCGGCGCCTGGCCCGGGCCGGCCTGGTCGTGCACGACGCGACCTGTTCCATCGGCACCGAGCTTGCCGCGTTGCGCGGCTGCGGGGTGCGCGCCGTGGGCAGCGACGTCGATCCGGTGCGGCTGGCGATGGCGCGCCACAACGTGGGAGAGTCGGCCTGGCTGTGCCGCGCCGACGCGCTGCGCCCGGTGACCCGCGACACCGTCGTCGTCGTCGACCCGGCGCGCCGTTCCGGGGGGCGGCGCCGGTTCGGGATTGACGCCCACGAGCCCGCACTGGACCGGTTGCTGGATACCTACCGCGGCCGCCATCTCGTCGTAAAGTGCGCTCCGGGAATTGATTTCGACCAAGTGCGGCGCCTGGGCTTCGACGGCGAGATCGAGGTGACTTCCCAGCGCGGTTCGGTCCGCGAAGCGTGCCTGTGGTCGGCCGGATTGGCCCAACCGGGTGTCCGCCGGCGGGCGAGTGTCCTCGATCGCGGCGAGCAGATCACCGACGCCGAGCCGGACGACTGCGGTGTGCGGCCGCCCGGGCGCTGGATCGTCGACCCCGACGGCGCCGTGGTGCGGGCCGGGCTGGTGCGCCACTATGGCGCGCGGCACGGGCTGTGGCAACTCGACCCCGACATCGCCTACCTGTCCGGGGACCGCCTGCCGCCGGGGGTCCGCGGGTTCGAGGTGCTCGAGCGGCTGGCGTTCGACGAACGCCGGCTGCGCCAGGCGCTGGCGGCCCTGGACTGCGGGGCGCTCGAGATCCTGGTCCGCGGCGTGCGCGTCGACCCCGACGCGCTGCGGCGGCGACTCCGGTTGCGCGGCGGTCGGCCGCTGTCGGTGGTCATCACCCGCATCGGTGCCGGGGCCGCGGGGCGGGTGAGCGCGTTCGTTTGCCGTTCGTCGCGATAGCGCCCAGGTACTCTGGCGGCGGTCACTCTTCCAGTGACCCAACCTGTTTAGGCTGCGAGGACATTTCGACTATGCGTCATCTGATCGTGGCCGCGGTGCTCTCAACCGCGGTTTTGCTTGGCTGGCCGGCCCCGTCGCCGGCTTTCGCCGCGCCGGAGTCGTGCGCCGGCTTGGGCGGCACGGTCGATACCGTGCACCTGTGCCAGGTGCACGTCAGCAACCCCACGTACATGCTCGACATGACGTTCCCGGTGGACTACCCCGACCAGCAGGCGCTGACCGGCTACCTGACCCGCAACCGCGACGGGTTCGTCAGCGTGGCGCAGAGCTCGGGCTCACGCGACCAGCCCTACCAGCTGGAGGCCACCAGCGAGCAGTTCAGTTCCGGCCAGCCGCCGCACGGCACCCGCAGCGTGGTGCTCAAGTTCTTCGAGGACCTCGGGGCGCACCCGTCCAACTGGTACAAGGCGTTCAACTACAACCTGGGCGCCAAGGCGCCCATCACCTTCGACAACCTGTTCGAGCCCGGCACCACGCCGTTGGACAGCATCTTCCCGCTGGTGCAGCGGGACCTGGAACGCCAGAGCCTGTTCGGGGCCACCATCTTGCCCGCGATCGGCATGGACCCGGCGCATTACCAGAACTTCGCGATCACCGACGACCAGCTGATCTTTTACTTCGCCCCGGGGGAGATGCTGCCGCCGTTCTCCGGCCTGGTGCAGGCGCAGGTGCCGCGCGACGCCATCCCGCCGCTGGCCATCTAGCATTCAGGCGGGGCCGAAGCCGTACACCTGGCCGTCGCTGGTGGCGGCCACCACGCGGCGGTCCCGGCCGACGGCCACCCCGACGGGATAGCCGGTGGCCGCGGGCAGCGGGTAGCTGGCGGTCGTCTGTCCGTTGCCGGGGTCGAAGACCAGCAACGACAGGCCGGGCGTGTCGTCGTGCGGCGGGCCGCCGACCACTGTGTAGCCGACGCCGCCGGCCAGGCTCGACGACGACAGCGGGACGACGTCGTCGCGGCGCCAGAGCCGGTCGGCGTGATCACCGGCGTCCTTGACCGCCACCAGGCGGGTGTCGGGCCCGCCGCCGGACACGATCAGCCCCTGCGGGGTCACCGCGGGCGGCGTCTGCGCGAGGAATCCCAGCGGCACCGACCATTTCGCCTTACCGTCGGCGCTGCGCAGCGCCCACAGGCGCTGGTCGCGGCCGTTGACGTACACCGTCGACCCGTCGGCGGACAGCACAGGGCTGGCGATCACCCCGGCGCCCACGGCGTCGCTGGTCCAGTCCCGGGCGAGCTGACCGGCGTGGTACTTCAGGCCCACCAGCCCGGCGGCCGGCGCGCCGGGCTGCCACACCCCGATCACCACCGTCCCGTTGGCCGCCGCGAAGGCGGGGGCCGCCGCGACCGGGCAGCCCGGGCGGGCCGGTGCGCAGTCGGCCAGTCCGCGCGTCGCGTCGGTGGGGTCGACGCCGTCCACCAGGTCCAGCGGGCTGCCGACCACCATGCCGCGGCGTTCGTCGAACACCAGTACCTGGCCCAGGTGGGTGACCACCAGCAGCCGGCCGCGGCCCACGAACCGCGGGGTGGTCGGCATCCCGATCACCGGCTTTCGCCAGCGCGTCCACTGCGTCACCGGGAAGGACAAGAACGCCCCCGGCTGGCCGACGTAGAGGTTGTCGAAGCCGTCGAACAGCGGGCCCGCGAAGCCGCCGCCCTGGACCAGCCGCACGCACCAGCGCTGTCGGCCGTGGTCGTCGTTCTGCCACTCCATCAACGAACATCCGGCCGGCGTCTGCGCGTTGAGGGCCAGGTAGCTGCGTGCGCTCAGCGCGGGGCCGGCCGCCAACGACCCCTTGACCGAACGGGTCCACTGCAACGACAGCTTGGTGGCCCCGCGCGTGGTCGTGTAGCCGCTGTTGGCGGCGTCGCCGTACTGGGCCGGCCAGCCCTGCGCGGCCGACGCGTCGACCCACGAATCGGTGTTGGTGCAGCCGGCGAGCCCCGTCGCGCACACGGCCGCCAGCGCGGTGGCCGACCAGCGACGAAGCCCACGCGCGAGATGTCGGGCAAGCACCTGGGTTTACCAAATCCTTCCGCACGGCGTCGGCAGGGGCGGCGAGCGAGTACAGGTGAGGGTAACCCGCGCCGGCGCCCGGGCGTCCGATCGACCGGCGTTGTCAGCCCGCCGTTTCTGGGGCGCACCGTCACCGCGTTAGGCTGTCCGGCCATGACGTCCATGTGGGGTGCCCCGGTTCACCGCCGCTGGCGCGGAGCGCGGCTGCGCGACCCACGCCAGGCCAGGTTCCTCACGCTGGCCTCGCTGCGCTGGGTGCTGGCAAACCGCGCCTACACCCCGTGGTACCTGGTGCGCTACTGGCGCCTGCTCAAGTTCAAGCTGGCCAACCCGCACATCATCACCCGCGGCATGGTGTTCCTCGGTAAGAACGTCGAGATCCACGCGACACCGGAATTGGCGCAGCTCGAGATCGGCCGGTGGGTGCACATCGGGGACAAGAACACCATCCGGGCGCACGAGGGTTCGCTGCGGTTCGGCGACAAGGTGGTGCTGGGCCGCGACAACGTCATCAACTGCTACCTGGACATCGAGTTCGGCGACTCGGTGCTGATGGCCGACTGGTGCTACGTCTGCGATTTCGACCACCGGATGGACGACATCAACGTCCCCATCAAGGACCAGGGCATCGTCAAGTCCCCGGTGCGGATCGGTCCCGACACCTGGGTCGGGGTCAAGGCGACGGTGCTGCGGGGCACGTCCATCGGCCGGGGCTGCGTGCTGGGATCGCACGCGGTGGTCCGCGGCGTGGTTCCCGACTTCTCGATCGCGGTCGGGGCGCCGGCCAAGGTGGTCAAGAACCGCCAGCTGTCCTGGGAGAGCTCGGCCGCCCAGCGCGCCGAGCTGGCTGCCGCGCTGGCCGACATCGAGCGCAAAAAGGCCGCGCGCTAGCTCGGCTCGGGCTCGTCGTCGACCTTGAAGTCGAATTTGACGTCGCCGGCGTCGACGTCGGTGACCGTCACGTTGATCCCGTACTTCTTGCTGCCGTCGACGAGCTGACACCGCAGCGTCGCGCCCCGCACGCCCTTGAGGTTGTCGGGGCAGGACACCTCGTCGGGCCGGACGCCGATCTGCTGGGTCAGCCTGTCGCTGATCCGGCGGGCGACCTGGTTCTTGTCGACGGTTTCCACCATGTCGAAGTTGACCTTGCTGCCGTTGACGCTGGTCACGGTCACGTTGACGTTGAAGGTCTGGTCCTGGACCTTCATCTCGCAGTTCAGCTGCGCCCCGACCTTGGCGGGCAGGTCGTCCGGGCACGTCACCGAACTGGGCTTGTTGCCGGCGGCATCGGTCATTTTCGAGGTGATCTGGTCGGCGACGTCGCTCCTGCTCACTGCCTTCGGGCCATGCGCGCCGATCGAACACGAGCAGGCGCCGACACCGGCCATCAGGCCGGCCGCGGCGCCCGAAATCAGCAACGTCCGAACTAGCGAGTGCCACATGGTGCCGCCTCCTGAGCCGATTCGCGACTGTGAATTAGCTGATAATTGCATGCCAAACAGCTGGAGGGGGGCGAATCGGCAAATTTCCGGGACAGCCGGGTTCGGCTCAGCCGAGGTCGCGGTAGCGGCGCAGCGCCTCGGCCCGCTCGGCGCCGTGGTCGACGATCGGTGCCGGATAGCTCCCGGGTCGTTCACCGTGGCGCAGGTGGGCGTCGTCGGCGTCGGCCAGCTCGGGGACCCAGCGCCGGATGTAGTCGCCCGAGGGGTCGAACTTCTCGCCCTGCTTGCCGGGGTTGAACACGCGGAAGTAAGGCGCGGCGTCGGTTCCGCAGCCCGCGGTCCACTGCCAGCCGTGCTGGTTGCTGGCCAGGTCGCCGTCGACGAGCTGCTCGAGGAACCATTCGGCGCCCCACTGCCAGGGCAGGTGCAGGTCCTTGACCAGAAACGACGCGACGGTCATCCGCAGCCGGTTGTGCATGAAGCCGGTCTCGCGCAGCTGGCGCATCCCGGCGTCGACGAACGGAAATCCGGTCTCGCCGGCCTTCCAGGATTCGAAGCGGCGCGTGGCCTCGGCGCCGCCGTCGGTCTGGATGGCATCGAAATCGCCGTTCCAGTTCCGCCAGGCGCTGGCCGGCCAGTGGTACAGCACGTCGGCGTAGAAGTCGCGGAATGCCAACTCCCGCAGATACGCCTGGTCGCCGCCGCGCCGCAGGTCGAGGTCGGCGACCAGGGTGCGGGGATGGATGGTGCCGAACTTCAGGTGCGCCGACATCCGGCTGGTGCCCTTCAGGTCGGGTCGGTTGCGGTCCTGCGCGTAGCGGGCCAGCCCGCCCTCGACGAACGCCCCCCACTCCGCCAGCGCCGCGTGCTCGCCGGCGTCCAGGTCGAGTGTGACTCCGGGGTTGGGCAGATCGCACTGCGTGATGCGCAGCCCCGCGGGGTCGATCCAGCGGGCCGAGTCGGCACCGGAGCGCGCCGGTCGTCGCCACCCGATGTCGCGCCACCGGCGGAAGAACGGGGTGAACACGCGATAGGGGCTGCCGTCCGGTTTGGTGACCCGCCCCGGCGATATCAGGTACGGCGAGCCCGTCGCCACCAGCGGCACTGGGGTCAGCGCCGCGCGGACCCCCTCGTCGCGGCGCCGCCCGAACGGCGCGAAGTCCTCCGAGACGTGCACCGCGGTCGCATCGATCTGCTTGGCAATGACGGGAATTCGGTCCTCGGGTCGCCCGCGGGTCACCAGGAGCCGACCGTCGAGGTCGTCGCGCAGCCGCCGCAGCGAGTCGCCCAGGAACTGCAGGCGGCGCGCTCCCGACGACGCCTCCAGCCGCGGATCGAGCACGAAGCAGGCGAGCACCTCGTCGGCGTCGGCCGCCGCGATGAGCGCCGGATGGTCACGCAGGCGCAGGTCGCGGCGAAACCACAACAGTGTCGGCATGTTTCAGCGGTTGAGCCGCCACACCGAGGTGGCCAGCACCGTGGCGAACGCGGTCCACAGCGGATAGGGCGTCAGCGCCACGCCGGCCCGCGGGTCGGCTTGCGCTGCCCGGCGGGCGAGGTCGGCGCTGCTGACCGTCAGTGCCGCCGCCCCGAGCGCGGAGGCGCCGAGTTTGTGGAAACGGAAGAACAGCCAACTCCATCCCGCGTTGAGCACCAGGTTGATGCTCAGGGCCGCGGCGTAGCGGCGCGCCTTATCGTGTTGTCCGGTCGCGCGAAACCGGTCGATGGCCACCGCGGAGGTGGCCGCGATGTCGGTGTAGAGCGTGGTCCACGCCACCGGGAAGGCGGCGTTGGGCGGCTGGAACGACGGCTTGCGCAGGCGCGCGTACCAGGTGGAAATGCTGTCGGCGCTGGCGACGCTGCCCGCGCCGGCCGCCGCGGCGACGGCCAGGGTGGTAGCGGCGACTATCGACCTGTTCATGCTGTGCTCCGTTCGTGTCGGTGCTGTGTCGGTTTGGTGCGGGCCGGGTCGGTGGGCCACCAGATGCGGTCACCGACAAGGGCGAATATGGCGGGGATGACCAGGGTGCGCACGATGAAGGTGTCGAGCAGGATGCCCAGCCCGACGATGATCCCCAACTGGGTCAGCACGATCAGCGGCAACACGCCCAGGACACAGAAGACGGCCGCCAGAACGATTCCCGCGCTGGTGATCACGCCGCCGGTGGCCGACACCGCGCGGACCATGCCCTCGCGCGCGCCGTGGTGCGCGGCCTCCTCCCGGGCGCGGGTGACCAGGAAGATGGTGTAGTCCACGCCCAGGGCGGCCAGGAACAGGAACGCGAACAGCGGGGTGCTGTTGTCCAGCGCCGGGAACCCGAAGACGTGGTTGCTGGACCAGCCGCCGGCGCCGAGCGCGGCCAGCGCGCCCAGGATCGTTGCGGCCAGCAGGATAGGGGGCGCGAGCACCGAGCGCAGCAGCAGGTAGAGCACGGCCAGGATGACGGCCAGGATCGCCGGGATCAGCACCGCGCGGTCGCGGGTGGCGGCGTCGCGAACGTCGAGCGCCTGCGCGTCGGGCCCGCCCACCAACGCCCCGGGGGCGGCGGCGCGGGTCGAACCACGCAGCGCCGCAACGGTGGTGAAGGCCCGGTCGGAGGACGGTGGGGCGTCGATCACCACCGACCACTTCGTGAGCCCCGAGGCCGACCCGGACCTGGTCACCGAGACGACCCCGTGGGTGGCGGCGATGGCCCGCTGCACCCGCGGCGCGTCCGCCGTGGGGGCGATGACCAGCGTGGGGTTGACCAGGCCGGCGGGGAAATGCGAGGCCACGACGTCATAGCCCGACACCGAATCCGCCCGGACCCGGAACTGCTCGGTCTGGGACAACCCGATCCGCGGTCCCCAGCAGGCCGGTGGCGAGGGCGGCCAGCACCGTGATCGCGACCGCGGCGACCACGGCCGGACGCCGGTTCACCCACTGCGCCACGCGGCGCCAGGGCCCGGATTCGCCGCTGTGGACCGCGGGGCGCGGAACGAAGGGCCAGAACAGCCGCCGCCCGCACAGCGCGAGCACCGGCGGCAGCACCACCAGGACCGAGATCGCGGCGACCACCAGGCCGCACGCCGCCAGCGCGCCCAGGCTGCGGGTGCTGGGGGTCGAGGCGAAGAGCAGCGTGAGCAGCGCCAGCACCACGGTGGCGTTGCTGGCCACGATCGCCGGCCCGGCCATGCGCACCGCGCGGCGCAGCGCGTCCCGATGCTCGGCGTGGCGCCGAAGTTCTTGCCGGTAGCGCGAAATCAGCAGCAGCGCGTAGTTGGTGCCCGCCCCGAACACCAGCACGCTGGTGATCCCGGCGGTCGAGCCGTCGAAGGTCAGCCCGATCGCGGGCGCGACCGCGGTACCCACCGCCGTCGCGACCCGGTCGGCGAACCCGATCACCAGCAGCGGCGCCAGCCACAGCACCGGCGAGCGGTAGGTGGCGATCAGCAGCAGCGCCACTACCGATGCCGTCACCGCCAGCAGGGTGACGTTGGCGTCGGTGAACGCGTTGGCGATGTCGGCGCCGAACGCCGGCCCCCCGGTGACATGGGCCCGCAGGACCGCCGGCAGGCCGTCGCGAGCGGCGGTCGCGCGTGGCGGCGACCTGTTTGTCGAGCGCCAGGCCGGACAGGTCGGCCGCGACGGCACGACGCGATGGCCGCCGTGCCGTCGGCCGACACCAGCGGCGGCGCCGCGGCGGCGGCCGCGCCGGCCCGGGTGACCGCCGCCATCCGGTCGCGGGCCGCACGGACGGCGCCGACGTCGGCGGGGTTCAGCGCCGCGCCGTCAGTGCGGGTGACCACCAGGATCAGCGGGGCCCGGTCGCCGCCGGGGAACTGGCGGGCCAGGGCGGCGACTTTCGCCGAGTCCGACGCGGCGGGCACCGACAACGGCGCCTGGCCGGCCGCGGCGTTGCCGCCGATGAGCACCATGAAGGCGATACCCAGCGCGACGACGGCCAATCCGGGCAGCCAGGAACGCCGGCCGGTAACCGCGGCGGCCACTGCGTCCCACATCGTCAACCGAGGCATTTCACTAACTTAAACATTAAACCACTTAACAACTAGGGCGGGCGCCGGTATGCTCGGGTACTGATGATTCCGGATCGGTGTGGCACCGAACGCATACGGCTCGAGGCGCTGGTCGTGGCCGACGCGCGTGCCCTGGCCGCCGAATCCGACCAGCTGGGCCGGGTTTTCGCCGCGGCGCATCAGGTGCACCCCAGCGACTTTCGCGCGCTGCTGCACATCCTGGTGGCCGAGAGCGCGGGCACCCCGCTGACCTCCGGGGAGTTGCGCCACAAGATGGGCCTTTCCGCGGCTGCCATCACCTACCTCGTCGAGCGGATGATCAATTCGGGCCACATCCGACGGGATTCCGACCCGGCGGACCGCCGCAAGGTCATCCTGCGCTACGCCGGGGACGACCGCGACATCGCCGGGCACTTTTTCACGCCGCTGGCCGCCCACACCTACGCCGCCATGGCCGAGCTGCCCGACGACGACCTGACCGCCGGGCACCGCGTGCTGACCGCGCTGATCATGGCCACGAAGCGGTTTCACGACGAACTGCTATCCTACGGGGCCGACATGGGTGTCACCTGACGATGGACCGGGGCGAGATGACCACGCGCAAGCGCCGCCACATCGACGTGTGCCTAAACGGCGACGTCGGCTATCGCGGCGTCACGACGGGGCTGGAGCGCTACCGGCTGCCCTACAACGCGCTGACCCAGACCAACCTCGACCACATCGACCTTTCCACCGAGTTCCTCGGCGCGCGGTTGCGGGCGCCGGTCCTGGTAGGCGCCATGACCGGCGGGGCCCGGCTGTCGCGCACCATCAACCGCAACCTGGCCACCGCCGCCCAACGGCTGGGCATCGGGATGATGCTCGGGTCGCAGCGGGTGATGCTCGACAGCGTGCAGGGCGAGCGGGCCGCCGCCAGCTTCACCGTGCGCGACGTGGCACCCGACGTGCTGCTGTTCGGCAACATCGGGCTGGCCCAGCTGACCAAGGACGCGGTGCCCGACATCGTTGCCGCGCTGGACCGGGTCGGGGCGGATGCGCTTGCGGTCCATGCCAATCCGCTGCAGGAGGCGATCCAGCGGGGCGGCGACACGAACTTCGCCGGGTCGCTGGAGCGCCTGCACGACCTGAGCGACCTGCTGGGCTACCCGGTGCTGCTGAAGGAGGTCGGCCACGGGATCGGCGGCGCGGCGGTCGCCGACCTGCTGCGGCCGTCGGGGGTGCCGCCGGTGGCCGCCATCGACGTCGCCGGGGCCGGTGGCACGTCGTGGTCGCGGGTCGAGCAGCTGGTCCGCTACGGCGAACTGCGCTACCCGGACCTGGCCGATTGGGGGATACCGACCGCGCAGGCGATCGGTGAGGTGCGCGCGGCGCTGCCCGACATCCCGCTGGTGGCGTCCGGGGGGATCCGAACCGGCATGGACGCGGCCAAAGCGCTGGCCCTGGGCGCGGATGTGGTGGCCGTCGCGCGCCCGCTGCTGCCCGCGGCGATCGAGTCCGCGGACGCGGCGACGGCCTGGCTCGAGGGGTTCGTCGACGAATTGCGCGTGTGCCTGCACGGGTGCGGCGCACCCGATCTGGGCGCCCTGCGCGCCGCCGGTGTGACGGCAGTCTGACGGCGGGCGTCGCGCATGGCGGTGATTCTGGCCTATGGCTCGCCCGCGCTGGGGCACCTGTATCCGTTGGCCGCCCTGCTCCGTGAGCTGGCCGATCGCGGCCACCGGGTCCACCTGCGCACGCTGGCCGACGGGGTCGACGCCGTGGGGGGCAGCGGCATCCGCGCCGAGGCCGTCGACCCGCGGATCGAGGCCATCACCGGGCAGGACTGGCTGGCGCGCAACGCCTTGGCGGTGCTCAAGACGACGGTCGACGTGCTGTGCCGGCGCGCGGCTATCGAAGTCGACGACGCGCGGCGCGCGATCGCCGCGGTGCGGCCCGACGCGGTCATCGTCGACGCGAACTGCTGGGGCGCCCTGTCGCTGGCCGACGCCGGTGACGTTCCCTGGCTGGTGTTCTCGCCGTTCACGCCCTACCTGCGGTCGCGGGCAGCCCCGCCGTTCGGCCCCGGCCTGCGCCCGCTGCCCGGCATCGTCGGCACCGTCCGCGACGCGTCGATGCGCCCGTTCGTCAGGTTCCTGTTCGACCGCCGCGTGCTGCCGCCGGTCAACGCCATCCGCGCGGCACTGGGCGTGCCGGAGGTCGACTCGGTGGATGCGTTGATGCGCCGGGCCCCGCTGCTGTTGGCGGTCGGCGGCGAGCCGTTCGAGTATCCACACCCCGACTGGGGCGATGCGGTGCACTTCATCGGTGCCTGCGTCTTCGAGCCGGCCGGCGCGCGCGTCCCGGGCTGGATCGAGGAGATCGAGGGCCCCGTCGTGCTGGTCAACACGTCCTCGATCGCCCAGGGCGACGCCAAGCTCGGCCACATCGCGCTGCGCGCGCTGGCCGACGAGCCGGTCCACGTGGTCGCGACGTTCCCGGCCGGCGTGCCCGCCGGGCTGCCGCGCACACCCAATTCCACCGTGTGCCGGTTCGTCCCCCACACCGCGGTGCTGGACCGGGCGGTTTGCGTCGTCGCCCACGGGGGGATGGGCACCACCGTCAAGGCGCTCGACCGGGGCGTGCCGGTGTGCGTGGTGCCCTTCGCCCGCGACCAGGCCGAGGTCGCGCGCCGCGTGCAGGTGGCCCGCTGCGGCACCCGCCTGCCGGCCAAGAGGCTGACCGCCGAACGCCTGCGCGCGGCCGTGCGCACGGCGATGACGATGACCGGCGGCGCCCGCCGGGTCGCGGAGGGCTTCGCGGCGACGGGCGGCGTGGCCGGCGGCGCGGACCTCATCGAACGCCGCCTGCTGCACGGCGGCCGGCCCGGGCTAACGCGGGACGTCGTTGCGCCGGCTCGCGGCTGCGGCGCCCCGTCCCGGACCGGCCGCCGGCCGGGTGGGCTGGGCGACGAGATCGCCTTCGAAGGTTGACATCGCTTTGACCATCGCGGTGAACACGCGATGGGCGGCATCGAGGTCGGCATCGCTCAACTCGGCCATGGCCGCGCTGAGGTGCTCGCCGAGGGGCCTGAAGAACTGGTGCGCCAGGGCCATACCGCGATCCTGGTAGCGCAGCAGCCACTTGCGGCGGTCCTCCGGGTCGGCTTCGCGCCGGATGTGGCCGGACTCGATCATCCGGTCGACGAGATAGGTGATCGCCGCGGGGGACACGTCCATGCGCTGCCGCAGCTGGGCTAAGGTCAGCGGCGCGCCCGCGGTTTCGGCGACCATGATGTGCAACAGCGCGTGGAAGTCGCTGCTGTTGACGTCGTTGACGCGCGCGAAGTGGCGGCCTATCCGGTCCGACTGCGCTGTGATCGCACGCATGTCGGCCGACAGGCGCTTCTCCTGCTCGGCCCGCTGGAGCTGTGCGTCTCCGTTGCGCTTGCTCACCTACCCGCATCCTTCATGTCAGGTCCAGGGTATCGGCGCGCTCCTCGAAAGACCTAATGCCGGCCGCAGCGTGGCGTCAGCTCTTGGTCGGGTCGTGGCCCCAGTTCATCAGCGAGTAGCGCCACGGGGTGTCGTCGATGTCGCCGTCGGGACGCTGCGCGAGGTGCCGCTTGGCGTGGTTGACCACCTCGCGCATGTGCGCGTAATCGTCTCCGCCGAGCTCAGCGCGCTCGGACCGCAGGATGGCGACGATGCGGCGGCCGCTGGCGTGGGCCGGTGGACTCCTCGTCGATTCCGCCCGCTGCCATGTGGACGGTGTCGTGAAACTGCGTCCAGGTGTCGTCTTTGCTGTCCTGCGCTGTGGCCATCGGTCCCTCTCGAAGTCGGTCGGCGCGGCGGGTCAGTGCGCCCGGCTGGTGCGCGGCCTTCGCGCCGGTCTTGTGCACGGTGCGCCCGCCGCCTCGGTGTCCGCGGTGATCTCGCCGGTGACCGTCCCGGGAACGGTCTCGCCGTGGCTGTTCCACTCGACGCGGTCACCCTCGCGAAACCTCGCGTTGCCCACCGGGTGCCGGGTGCCCGGCGGCGCCCACCCACACACGTCGCCGCTCCGGGAGTTTCACCGTGCCGGGGCGGTGCCCGGCTCAGTGCCCGTGCCGCCCGCGCGCAGCCGGTAGCGGCGTTCGGCGTACGCCAGGTCGTCACGCCACAGCCGGGCGGCGGCGTGCCGCATCAGCGGCGTGATCAGCGGGGCGGCGCGGCGCGCGATGTGAAATCCCGGGCGTTGCGAGGCCGCGACGGTCGCTTCGATCACCGCGACACCGGGCCGGCCGTCGGGACCCGGACCGGTTGGGGTGGCGTGTGTTTCGACGACGCTGCCCGTTCCCTCGCCCTCCACGATGCGCATCAGCACGGTGCGTGCATCCGGGGTGGTGAACTCCGCGATCACCGGAACCCCGAAGCGGCCCATCCGGAAGGTGACCGACACCAGGAAGCGGTCGTCCTCCTCGGTGGGGGTGGTCAGCACTTCGAGCCGGGTGAACGAATACGGGTGAAACCACGCGCCATGCCACGGGTCGAGCCGGTTGGCGATGATGTCGGCCGGCTCGCAGGCGCCGTCGAGGCGGGTGACCGCCTGCAACGTTGCGCCGGCGGGCCGGACCGGAACCACCGGCGCGTCGGTCGGCGGCTCCACGCCGGCGGCGTCCAGCCGCACCCACGCGAGCACGCCGTCCTCATAGCCGGGCAAGGGCTGCCAACCGAATTCGCAGCCGCTCCCGTCGAGGGCCAGCCCGTGCCAGCGGCAGAACAGCACGCCGTCGCGCACGGTCCCGGTGGCCAGATCGGCGCCCAGGTGCGGGCAGGCGCCGGGACCGACCCGCAGCCGGCCGTCGCGGTCGCGCCAGGCGACCAGTTCGCGGCCGGCGACGCGGGCCCCCAACGGCCGGCCGGGACGGACGTCGCGGCTGGCGGCGAGCACGTACCAGTTGCCGGTCGGCCGGCGCTGGGACCGGGCGAGCGCGGCGTCGATGACGTCGGGCCGCGCGTCGCGGTAGGTCGGCCGCTGATCGGCCCACGGCGTGCGCGGAATCACCTGCAGCGGCCAGTTTTTGGGCCAGCGCCGGCGCGCGCGGTCGCCGATGCTCACGAACCGTGTGCTCCCTGCCGGGCGGCCAACGACCGCAGCAACGCCGAGCGCCCGCGGATCGGCACGGTGCGCAACTCGTGGCCGCACAGCCCCCACCGCGCCAGCGCGTGGTTGGCGGCCAGCCAACCGGTGGTGGCCGCGCGCTCCATCAGCGCCACCGGCAGGTCGACGCGGATGCCGTCACCGGCGAGCACCAGGCCGGGCTGCGGCGTCAGCACGGCCGGCCGGCAGGCGAAGGTGCCCGGCGCGAACAGCGGGCAGTCGCTGCGGCGCAGCACCCGTTCGTGGCGCACCCGCACCGTGGCGGTTTCCGGGTAGAGCTTGTGCAGCTGTTCGGTGGCCCCGTTGTACGCGTCTGAACGCATGGCGTAGGAGTGCAATTCGACGACTGAGCCGTGGTGGGCGCGCGACCAGTCGGCGGCCTCGCGTTCGTAGCGCTCCAGCACGCTGATGTTGTCGACGGGCGGATGGCCGGACGTGCCCAGGAAGGCGGGCCGCTCGGGGGCCACCGGCCGGTCCAGCCAGAGCCGCTGCACCACGAAGGGCGGCGCGGTGCGCAGCCGCCCCACCCGGGCGCGCCACTCCTCGCCACCCACCTCCGGCGAGGCGCCCACAATGCTCTGCAGGCCGGCCACGTCGAGGGCCAGCACCACCGCGTCGGCCTCCAGCCGCCCGGCGTCGGTGTCCACGTAAAACCCGCCGCCCGCAACGGAAGTCACGCGCTGCACCGCGGTGCCCAGGTGCATCCGAACACCCCGGTCGCACAGGTAGTCGCGCAGCGGGTTCCACAGGGCGGCATCGAAGTTCGCGGTCGCCACGTCGAAGATCAAACCCTCGCTGGAGCCCAGGAAGTAGATGTGGAACATCGTCGCCAGCTCGGCCGCCGACAGCTGTGCCGGTTCGGCGAAGAAGCTGCGCGAGAACACCTCGAAGGCCAGGTGGCGCGCCGACTCGGGGAAGTTGATGCTCTTCAGGAAGGTGTCGGCGTCCATGTGGTCGAGCCGTCGGTAGATGTCGGGCACCGACACCGCCGCCAGCGGTGCGGCGGCCCGGGCGTCGAGGCGCGCCAGGTCGGCGAGCCGGAATGTGGGGCTGCGCAACGCGAATGCCAGCGCGTTCCACGGCGGGGTTTGCGGCAGCCCCCGGAAGGTGTCGCGCCGGCCGGCGCCGTCGATCAGGGGATAGTCGGAGACCGGGGCCAGCATGCGCAGCTGGGGGTCGACCCTGCCCAGCAGGGCCCGCAGGTTGTAGTACTGGCGGAAGAAGGCGTGAAAGCCGCGGTTCATCGCCAGCGCGGTGCCCGGGTCGCCGCCGTCGTGTTCGGTCCAGCCGCCGACCCGGCCGCCCAGATACTCCTCGCGCTCGACGACGTCCACGGCGACCCCGCGCTCGGCGAGCCCGGTGGCGGCCGCCAGGCCGGCGATGCCGGCGCCGACGACCACGGCGCGCGGGCGCGACGCCAGGGCGCCGGCGTCGGGCAGCCCGGGCGGCGCCGGGTGCAGGTGTTGGCGGCGGTCGGTCATTGCTTGTACTCCCGTGGCGCGTACCCCAGGAAGGTGTGGACGATGTTGCGCTCCCAGCCTGGCATGGTATCGCCGTGCACGTCGGTGAATCCGGCCTCGCACATCCGGCGCCGGAATCGCGTCGCACCGTCGAAAACCAGCACGCTGCGCCACAGGTGCCGGTACAGCGTGGTGTCGCGGGTCCGCCACCAGCCCGACGGGATGATGATGCCCCAGCACACCACGTGCCAGATGCGCTTGGCGGCGGCCGAGTCGCCCACCGAGTACTCGTGCACGGCCAGGGTGCCGCCCGGCCGCAGCAGGCCGCGGAAGGCCCGCAGCTGGGCGTCCGGATCGGCGAGATTGCGCAGCAGGTAGGCGGCCAGGATGCCGTCGAAGGGTCCGGTCACGCCGTGCTCGCCGAGATCCTCGATGCGCGAGTGCACGAACCGCACCGACGGCGGCCACGGCTTGGCCCGGGCGGCCTCGAGCATGCCGCCCGCGGCGTCGACGGCGACGATCTCGGCCTCGGGGGCCGCCGCCAGCAGCGCGGACGTCGAGGCGCCGGTGCCGCAGCCCGCGTCGAGTAGCCGCAGCCCCCGCCCGCCTGCGGGCAGCCGCATGCGGCGCGCGGAGCGCTCGAGGTTGGCGTGATAGCCCGGGTTGGCGCCGACCAGCAGGTCGTAGGCGGCCGCGCCGACGTCGAAGGCGCCGGGCACGTCGCGGCGGGACAGGCCGGCCTTATCGACTCGCACGTTGGCCCTCCCAGAGCAGCAGCACCGCGGTGACGAGCGCGAAGCCGAACAGGAAGTCCTCCACCGGGATGTCGAACGGGAAACGCACGCCGCTGGTTTGGGCCTGGTCGTAGATGACGATCGGCGCGCTGCGCTTGGTCAGCCAGCCGTCGACGAGCACCTGGAAGCCGAGCACGATCAGCATCGACAGCCAGTAGGCGGGCCGCCGGAAGAGCCCGGTGTGCAGCAGCGCGAACTCCAGCGCGCAGACCGCCAGCACGGCCGCCACGGCCGGCACGGTGTAGCCGAGCCCGCTCATCGGCGCCTGACCCGGTCGAGGATGGTGGTGACGGCGTTGTAGGTGAGCAACGCGCACAGCGGAATCACCACGAAGAACAGCACCTCCTCGAGGGGGATCCGGAACGGTAGGTGGATGCCGGTGATGTAGCGGCAGTTGTAAGTCCAGACTCCGGCCGCGATCGCCACCGCGTCCCAGACGACGAAGACCGCGGCCACCGGGGCCACCGCGCGCACGACGCGGCGCGGCCGGCGGTAGATGCCGGCGCCGAAGAACTCCAGCGGCGCCGTGATCGCCAGGCACATGCCCAGCAGGATCAGGTACTGCCACCGGTCGCTCACGCCGCACCGGGCTTCCGGTGCTCGGGGCGGGCCCCGGCGTGGCCCAACCGCGCCCGCCAGGACCGCAGCAGCCCGCCGCCGGCGACCTGCAGGCGCCGCGTGGTGCCGACGGTGGCGCGCCGGCTGAACACCGAGAAATCGCTGTCTTCGATGCAATCGAGTATCTCAGAGTAGAGCGTGAGCGCGGCCGCCACGCACGGGCGCGAGCGCGGCGCCAGCAATGCGATCCCGTCGGCGGCGAACCGGTAAATGTCGCGGGTGACGGCGTGCTGGGCCGCCAGGGCGTCGCGCACCCGCGCGGCGGTGCGGTGGTGCTCGTGGCACCACATCAGCAGCTCGCGGTCCACGCCGTGGGCGGCCAGTTCGTCGGCCGGCAGGTAGACGCGGTCACGCTGCAGGTCCTCGTCGACGTCGCGCAGGAAGTTCGTCAGCTGGAACGCCCGGCCCAGCGCCTCGGCATACGGGGCCGCCTCGTCGGCGGGCACGACGGTGCCCAGCACCGGAAGCATCTGCAGCCCGATCACTTCGGCCGAGCCGCGCATGTAGCGGTTCAGCGCGGCCCGGTCGGGATAGTCGGTGACGGTGAGGTCCATGCGCATCGAGGCGAGGAACTCCTCGAACAGGCCGATCGCAATCTTGTAGCGGTGCACCGTGTCGTCGGCCGCGGCCAGGACCGGCTCGTCGCGGTGGTCGCCGCCGGCGAGGAAGCGGTCGGACAGCCGCTGCAGGCGATCGGCGCGCGATCCCCTGTCGAGGGCCGGGTCGAGATCGTCGAGGATGTCGTCGGCGTGGCGGGCGAAGCCGTACAACGCGTGCACCGCCGGGCGCTGGTCGGGTGCCAGCAGCCGGGTGGCCAGGAAGTAGGTGCGCCCGTGCTCGGCGGCGATCTGCCGGCACCGGCGGTACGCCGCGCGCAGCCACGGGTCCCGGATTCCCGCGGCGTCGAGTTCGGTGCGGATCACGCCGGCCCCGCCTTCTTCGACGTCGCGGCCGGAGTCGTGATCGTGCGCACCCGATTGTCGACGCTGCCGGTGATGCGGTCGGCCGCCAGCCGGCCCGAGATCAGCGTGGTCGGTACGCCGACGCCGGGCACGGTCGACGACCCGGCCAGCACCGCGTTCTGCAGGCCGCGCACGAGGTTGCCCGGCCGGAAGGGTCCGGTCTGGGCGAACGTGTGGGCCAGGGCGAACGGCGTGCCGGCCGCCATGCCCTGCCGGGCCCAGTCGGCCGGGGTGTCGACATGCAGCACGCGGGCGTCGTCGCGCACGCCGGGCAGCAGCCGGTCGGCGACGAGGTCGAGCAGCGAGTCCGCGTAGGCGGCGCCGGTGGCGGACCAGTCGATCCCGCCGCGCGTCAGGTTGGGGGCCGGGGCCAGCACGTAGAGCAGGTCGCGCCCGTCGGGGGCCAGGTTCGGGTCGCTGGCCGTCGGCCGGGTGACCAGCAGCGAGGGGTCCGTCATCAGTCGGCCGTCGTCGATGATGTCGGTGAACGTCCGCTCCCACGCGTCGCCGAACAGGATGGTGTGGTGGGCCGCGTCCGCCGTGCGCGCGGCGTCGCAGCCGACGTGCATCACCACCGCCGAGGGCGCCGCGCGCAGCCTGAGGATTCGGCGCGGTCGCCGGCCCAGCAGCGCGTAGGTCTGCGGCAGTTCGGTGGTCAGCACCACCGCGTCGCAGCCGATGCGCTCGCCGTGTGCGGTGCGGACCGCGGTGATCCGCTCGTCGGTGCGTTCCAGGGCGGTGACCGCCGCGCCGTAGCGGAACTGCACCCCGGCGTCGGCGGCCGCCGCGGCGAGCGCGTCGGGCAGCGCCCGCACCCCGCCGCGCGGGAAGAACACGCCCGCAACGGTGTCCATGTAGGCGATCACCGCGTAGACCGCGAGCGCCTGTTGCGGGGCGACCCCGGCATAGAGCGACTGGAAGGTGAACACCCGGCGCAACCGTGGGTCGCTGATGTGTCGCTTGATCATCGTCTCCCAGCGGCGGAAGCCGCCGATCGCCGCCAGCCGCGCCAACCGGGTGTTCAGCAGCGACAGCGGGGAATCGAAGTTCGCGGAGATGAAGCCGTCGAATTCGGTGCGGTACAGCCGATCCAGCCAGTCGCGCAACCGCCGGTAGCCCGCCTCCTGCGCCGGTCCGGCGAACTCGCGCACCGCCGCGGCCATCGCCTCGGCGTCGGTGTGCACGTCGATGCCGCCGCCGTCGGCGAACGTGGCCCGGTAGGCCGGGTCCACCGGGAGCAGATCGACGCGCCGGGAACGGTTATCGCCGACGGCGGCGAACGTCTCGTCGATGATGTCGGGCATGGTGAGGACCGTGGGCCCGGTGTCGATCAGGTAGCCGTCGATGTCGCGCCGGCCGGCGCGTCCGCCCGGCCAGGGGTGCTGCTCGACCACCGTGACCTCGCGCCCGCGGCCGGCCAGGTGCAGCGCCGCGGCCAGGCCCGCGAATCCCGCACCGACCACGACGACGTGGTCGGTCCGTCCGCGCACCGTGCGCGTCATGCCGCGCGCCTCGCGCACATGCCGGCCATGTCGACCAGCGCGGCCATGACGGGGTCGCCGATTCCGGCGCCGTCGAGGGCTTTTTCCGCGGCGGCCACCCGGTCGGCGATGAGCTGTTCGATCAACTGCACGGCTCCGGTGGCACGGATCAGGTTGCGCCAGTGCTCGACGGCGGCTTCGTCGAGCGCGTCGCGCCCCTCGAGCTCCCTGAATTGCCGCCGGGTCGACGGGTCGGCCAGTTGGTGGGCGGCGACCACGACGCTGGTGGCCTTACGTTCCAGCAGATCCCCGCCGTTGGGCTTTCCGGTCACCGCCGGGCTCCCGAAGATGCCCAGCACGTCGTCGCGCAGCTGGAACGCCTCGCCCACGGCGCAGCCGTAGTCGCCCAGGCCGGCGAGCAGCCGTTCGTCGCAGCCGGCCATCGCGGCGCCGATTTCCAAGGGCCGGCGCACCGTGTAGTTGCCCGATTTGAGCCGGGCCACCGTCATCACCGACTCCATCGTGGGCAGGTCGCGCACATCGCTTGCCAGATCGGCGAATTGGCCCACGGCCAGTTCGGTGCGCATGGCGTCGTAGCGCGGCCACGCCCGCGTCAGCTGGTGGTTTTCCAGCCCGCTGTCGCGCAGCATCTGCTCGGCCCAGACCAGGCACAAATCGCCGAGCAGGATGGCCGCCGACTCACCGAAGCGCAGCGACGGGCCCGACATCTTGCGCCTGCGGTGCCAGTCGGCGAACTGAACGTGCGCCGCCGGCAGGCCCCGCCGGGACTCCGAGCCGTCCATAACGTCATCCTGCAATAAGGCGAACGCGTGCAACAACTCCAGGCTGGCCGTCGCCGATACGGCCGCGTCGCCGGCCGGTTCGCCGCACAGCCAACCCAGGTACATGAACGTCGAGCGCAGGCATTTGCCGCCCTTGACGAACTCCAGCAGCACGTCGCCGGCCACGTCGATGCCCGCGGGGCCCAGCACGTCGATGCACCGGTCGGCGACGAAGTCGGTGACCGCGGCGATGACCGCGCCCCGGAACTCGGCCCGCCAGGAGGCCAGGCGACTCGTGTCGTGGGGCAAGACGGCCGGGTCGGGCGTTGCCGCTTCAGTGATCAGCGTCCGCGGCAAGGCACGCACGGCTCCCACCGAAGCCCCTCTCGCTTGGTCGGTCAGCCTCCGGCTCGAACGGCTCAGATTCACGCTTTATACCCCTTCGACGAGTAAACAAACCACTGCGCGTGGTGGGGGCACCGGGTCGGTACCCGGGCGGCTGTCGTGTACTTCAGTTACTTAACCATTAATATATTGAATTAGTCCGGGCTTCGCTAGTTGTTCGCCAGGCGTGATTTCCGGGGCGCGCGCACGAGCCCGTCGGGTCGGCGACCGTGACGGTGCTCGTCGCCTTGCCGGGCGCCAAGGTCTCCCATCCGCGGGGGCGCGCTGGCGCAGGGCCGCATCGAACTCGTGGCCCCGGCGCAGCGCGGACTGCCGATGCCGTCGTCCGCGGTCGTCGCCCGGGTGTCCGCGCCCGCGCCGTGGGACTTCCTCGTCGTCTCCGCCGGCTCGGGCGTGCTGACCCCGGGCGGTGGCGCTGCGCCCGGCCACGTCGTGGACCGGGCAGACCATGAGCAGCCTCATGCCGCTGCGCTACCCGGGCAGGAACCGGTGGCTGCGGGCGCGACTCGTGAGCGAGATCGACGGTTCGGGGCTGTCGCTGGACGGCGTGCGCGAGCGGCTGGAGAACGGCGACATCGAGGTCGCGCTCAACCAGGCCTGCGGCAGGGGCGGTTTCGCGCGGCTGGCCCTGCCGACGCTGACCGGCGTGTTCGATCCGGGACCGGGCGGTGACGTGTCGTTCGACCCGGTGCTCAACACCGCGCCCGGGCTGCGCCTGCACCCCGGGGTTTCTGGCCCGTCTACGCGGCAGCGCCTACCGACGAAGCCGCGAGGGCCGTGCCGCCGACGCTCCTCAGCCGGTGCGCCCGAGCAGGTGACGCAGGGCCCGGTCCAGGTCGGGCTGGCGGAACCGGTGCCCGGCAGCGCCGAGCCGGTGGGGCACCACGCGCTGGCTGGCGCAGGCCAGTTCGCGGGCGCCCTGCGCGCCGAGTAGCAGCCGCGGCCCCAGCGCCGGGACGGGCACCCGGGCTGGCCGGTGCAACACGTGGGCCAGCGTCTCGGTGTACTCGCTGTTGCGAACCGGTTGCGGCGCAACGGCGTTGACCGGCCCCGACAGCGTGGGGTCCCACAGCGCGCGGTGGTAGACGTCGACCAGGTCGTCGATCCCGATCCAGGACAGCCACTGCCGGCCGTTCCCGAGCCGGCCGCCGAGGCCGGCGCTGAACAGCGGACGCATCAGCCGCAGCGTGCCGCCGCGGGGGGATTGCACGATGCCGGTGCGTACCCGCACCACCCGCGTCCCGGCCCCCTGTGCCGGCGCGGTCGCGTCCTCCCAGTCGGCGACGACGTCGGCCAAAAACCCGTCCCCGCGTTCGCTGTCCTCGGTGAGGACGTCATCGCCGCGGTCGTAGCCGTAGTAGCCGACAGCCGACGCCGAGATGAACGCCGCGGGCCCTTCGTCGGTGCGGGCCGCGAGTTCGGCGAGCCGGCGGGTGGGGTCGATGCGGCTGTCGCGGATGGCGCGCCGGTGGGCCTCGGTGAAGCGTCCCGCGATCGATTCGCCGGCCAGATGGATCACCGCGTCGACCCCGGCCAGCAGCCGCGGGTCGGGATCGTCGGGATTCCACTGCCTCTCGTCGCCGGTCTGCGCGGCGCGGCGCACCAGCGCGATGACGCGGTGACCGCCGGTGCGCAGGAACGCCGTCAGCGCCGAGCCGACCAGGCCGGAGGACCCGGTGACGGCAACGGTCAACGGTTGCAGGCCGTGCTGCGCAGCCAGCCGGTGGGCCGCCAGGTCGTCGGCCAGCTGGCGGTGCCGGTAGACGAACATCTCGCGCAGCGCCGACCCGGGCACGGGCGTCTCGACCCGGTCGATGACGCGGGTCTGTTCGCCGAGGTCCTCGAACTCGTGGATGTGTCGCCAGCGCACGGCGATCCGGGCCGGCAGCGAGGCCAGGCCGTCGCCGCCGATTTCGTCGACGAACCGCCGCGGCGGGTCGTAGCCGTCGGGTTGGTGGACGGCGACCCAGCGCAGCCCGCCCGGCAGCGCGAGCTCGGCGCGGCCGTCCTTCAGCGAGGTGGACTCGGCCACCAGCCGCATCGGCTGCCACGGCGGCGAGAGTCGCTCGAACGCGCCCGGTCTGGCGTGCCAGGCGAAGACGTCGTCGCGCGGTGCGTCGATGACGCTCGAAAATTGCAGGCCCATGCCTGCACGTTAGCTAACGATCGGGCAGGGCGTGCTCGACGATGGGCAGCCGGGCCTGCGGCTGGCGCTCGCCCCGCTTGGCCGCCAGGTACACCTGCGCGGTCTGTTCGGCCACCGTATGCCAGGTGAAGTCCGAGGTGAGCCGGTCGCGGGCGGCGCGGGCGCGCCGCTGAGCGGCGTCCGGATCGTCGAGCACCGCGCGCACGGCCGACGCCAGTCCGGCCACGTCGCGCGGCGGGCAGGAGACCCCGGTCTTACCGTCGATCACCGCCTCGCCCAGGCCGCCGATGTTCGACGTCACCAGCGGGGCGCCGGCCGCGGCGGCCTCGAGCGCGACGATCCCGAACGGCTCGTAGTGGCTGGGCAGCACCGCGGCGTCGGCCCGGTGCAGCACCGCCAACAGTTCGGCGTGGCCGAGGTGCCCGATGAACCGGGTGGCCTTGAGCACGCGGTGCTTCCGGGCCAGGTCGACCAGCCAGTCCTGCTGGGTGCCGTCCCCGGCGACGGTCAGGGTGGTGCCCGGGTGCGCGCGCCTGATCCGCGGCAGGGCGGCGATCAGATCGTGCACGCCCTTCTCGTATTCCAGCCGTCCGAGGTAGAGCAACTCGGCCGGCCCGCTGCGGGGCTGGCGCGCCGCGAACGGCCAGCACGTCACGTCGATGCCGTTGCGGATCACGGTGATGTCGGCCAGGCCGGGACCGAACAGCTCGGTGATCTCGTCGCTCATCGACGCCGAACACGTGATGAGCGAATCGGATTCGCGGACCAGCCACGACTCGATCGCGTGCACCTGCTGGCTGATCGTGCCCGAAACCCAGCCGGAGTGCCGTCCGGCCTCGGTGGCGTGGACGGTGGAAACCATTGGCACGTCGTAGAATTGAGCGAGCGCGACGGCCGGATGGGCGACCAGCCAGTCGTGCGCGTGCACGACGTCGGGCCGCCAGGGCCGGTCGGTGCCGCACCCGGTGATGACCAGCCCGGCTCGGATCATCGCGTGGCCCATCGCCAGCGTCCAGGCCATCATGTCGGTGCCGAAGCCGAATTCGTGCGGGTCCTGCGCGGCCGCGATCACGCGGACGCCCTCGTGGAGTTCGTCGGCGGTCGGGTGCGTGCTGGGATCGGTGCCCGAGGGGCGCCGGCACAGGACGACGACGTCGTGACCGGCCGCGGCCAGCGCGGTCGACAGGTGGTGCACGTGCCGGCCGAGCCCGCCGATCACCACCGGCGGGTACTCCCACGACACCATCAAAACCCTCACACGCGGGCTCTCTTTCGCCGCGAGCGTGCGCAGAATGGCAGCCGCGGCGGCGTGTCGTCGTGCAGACACGCACGCTCGCGGGAAGGCGCGAGGGTCACCGCGGCAGCCTCCGCGCGTCGAGCGGGCCGAACAGGCCGTCGGCACGGTGCCATCCGTCGGCGAGCCGCTCGGCGGCATCGCGGCGGCCCGACGCCAGCGCCCCGGCGATCTCCCGCGTCGCGTGCGCGTGCAGGTGGGCGCGGTAGCGGGCGTAGTCGGCGGCCGAGTCCTTGCTCACCATGAACGGCCAGTCGCTGGAGACGGTGAGCAGCGTCTCACGCAGGATCTGGTCGGCCACCCGGTCGCGGGGCCGCGGGCCGTCCAGCGGCGCGGCCTGCTCGAGGGCCTTGTCCACGGCGCTCAGCGCGGTGTCTACGACCTCGGTGTTGAGCTGGACCAGGTCGGCCACCTGCTCGCCGGCCCACACCTGCCAGTCCTTGCCCGACCCCCACGAGCTGGGTGGCAGGTCGACCGCCGCGCCGACGAACCCGTCGGCCAGCGCGTCGCCCAGCGTGCCCACCCGCACGCCGGCCTCGGGCAGCGCCCGCAGTACCCGCGCCAGCCAGGTGGGGCCCTCGTACCACCAGTGGCCGAACAGCTCGGTGTCGAAGGCCGCCACCACGTGTGCGGGCCGCCCGATGCGCTCGGACTCCGCGGTCAGCCGGTTGCGCACCACGTCGACGAAGTCGGCGACGTGCACGTCGACCGCGCGGTCGGCGCGCTCGGGGTCATAGGGCGCCTTGGCCTCCGAGCCCACGTTGCGGCCGGTCACCCGGGCCGGCTTGAGCCCGGTGAGGTGGTCATAGGTGTGGAAGTCGCGGTAGGCGGCATGCCCGGGGTAGCCGGACTTCGGCGACCACACCCGGTAGCTGACCTGCAGGTCCCGGCCGAACGCCACCACGTCGCTGCCGCCGACGGGGCGGCCCAGGGCGGTGTCGCCGTGCAGCGACGGCCCGTCGACCATGAAATGCGTCACGCCCGCGGCGGCGTAGTCGGCCTCCATGCCCGGGGCGTAGGCGCATTCGGGCGCCCAGATTCCCGTCGGCCGGTGGGCCAGCCGCAGCTCCGGATCGGCCAGGCCCTCGCGCAGCGCGAACTCGCGCAGCCGCGGTGCGAGCAGCGGCTGGAACGGGTGGGCCAGCGGGCCGCCGAGCAGTTCCACCGTCCCGGCGTCGATCAGGCCGCGCAGCAGCGGACTGCCCCCGTGCCGCCACAGCAGCGCGAAGTCCTCGAGCGCCCGGTCGGCCTCCGCCGATTCGCGACTTCCCAACGCCCGCAACGCTTCCGGCGCGCAGGACTGGTAGGCGGCCGACTTCGACCGGGGAGCGCAACGAACGCTGGTGGCTTCCAGCGCCCGCAGCCGCCAGTTCGCCAGCCAGTGGTGCATGCCATCGAGGCAGTACGGGTCGTCCAGCTGGGCGTTGACCACCGGGGTGACCCCGAGGGTGACCAGCCCGCGGCGGTCCTCGTCGGCCAGCGTGCGCAGCACCCGCAGCAGCGGCAGGTAGGCCGCCGCCCACGACTGGTAGAGCCATTCCTCGCCGACGGGCCAGCGGCCGTGGTGGGCCAGCCAGGGCAGATGGGTGTGCAGCACCAGGGTGAACAGCCCGGGCACACGCGCGCGCGCTCACGGGCGCACCGCGATCGCGACGAGGTCGAGGCTGTCATCGATGTCGCGGCTGTCGGGGCCGTCGCGCCCGCCGTCCACCAGGTCGAAGTCGTCGGCGGTCACCGCGGCGACGTCGGCCGCCAGCTCGGGCGGCCACGGCGCCGCGGGGTCAGCGGCCATTGCCCTGGCGATCTGCGCGTCGATGATGGAGCCGCCGTGCCGGGCGTCCATCTCGCGCAGGCGCGGGCCGTGGAACAGCCCGCTGATCGACACGTCGGCGAATCCGCCGCCGGCCAGCAGCTCGGTCAGCTCGGCGGCGTTGAGCTCCCGGGTGTGAAACGGGTTGATCGGGGTGTCCCGGCCCGGGGAGAACGTGATCCGGTTGGGCGTCGACATCATCAGCAGTCCGGACGGTCGCAGCACCCGGGCGCACTCGGCGACGAATTGCCCCTGGTCCCAGAGGTGTTCGATGACCTGAAAGTTCACCACGACATCCACCGACGCGTCGGGCAGCGGCAGCTGCGCGAGGTTGGCCCGCATCACCTCCACGCGCGGGTAGCGCCGGCGCACGTGGGCGACGGCGGCCTCGTCGTAGTCGACCGCGACGACGCGGTCCGCGACGCCGGCGATCAGGTCGGCGCCGTACCCCTCCCCGCAGCCGGCCTCGAGCACCTCGCGGCCCGCGCAGCGCGGCGCCAGCCGCCGGTAGACCACCTCGTGGCGGCGGAACCAGTAATTCTCGACGTCCAGGCCGGGGATTGTGCGCTCGCCCGTCAGCGTCAACACCGCCGGGACCCCGGGGTGGGCCGCCGGCGCGGCGGCGCCGGAACGGTGCGGGGGAACGTCGGGGACGAATGCGCTCATTGCATAGGCAGGCTAACGCGAAGTGTCTGATTCGCGAACCGCGAAGCCGGGCATCCCCGGTCTTCAGTGGGCGGGCGGGCCGCAGGAACCCGTACCACCACCCGCTATGGTGTGAAGGCAGAACGCACAAAGTTACCGAGCAGTAACACGGCCGTGCGTTGCGAAACGCGTACCGAGGTCTCGCGGTCGAAGGCTGCGCGGCCCCTTCGAGGAGGACGAACCACACTCATGACGAACATCGTGGTCCTGATCAAGCAGGTCCCAGACACCTGGTCGGAGCGCAAGCTGACCGACGGCGACTACACGCTGGACCGCGAGGCCGCCGACGCGGTGCTGGACGAGATCAACGAGCGCGCCGTCGAAGAGGCGCTGCAGATCCGGGAGCGGGAGGCCTCCGACGGCGTCGAGGGTTCGGTGACGGTGCTGACGGCGGGCCCCGAGCGCGCCACCGAGGCGATCCGCAAGGCGCTGTCGATGGGCGCCGACAAGGCCGTCCACCTCAAGGACGACGGCATGCACGGCTCGTGCGTCGTGCAGACCGCGTGGGCGCTGGCGCGCGCGCTGGGCACCATCGAGGGCACCGAGCTGGTCATCGCCGGCAACGAGGCCACCGACGGCTCCGGCGGCGCGGTGCCGGCCATCATCGCCGAGTACCTGGGCCTGCCGCAGCTCACCCACCTGCGCAAGCTGTCCGTCGAGAACGGCAAGGTCACCGGCGAGCGGGAGACCGACGAGGGTTTGTTCACCCTCGAGGCGACGCTGCCCGCGGTGGTGAGCGTCACCGAGAAGATCAACGAGCCGCGCTTCCCCTCCTTCAAGGGCATCATGGCCGCCAAGAAGAAAGAGGTCACGGTGCTGACCCTGGGCGAGATCGGGGTCGAGTCCGACGAGGTCGGGCTGGCCAACGCCGGGTCCACCGTGCTGTCGTCGACGCCGAAGCCGCCCAAGACCGCCGGCGAGAAGGTCCCCGACGAGGGTGAGGGCGGCAACCAGATCGCCCAGTACCTGGTGGCCCAGAAGATCATCTAGTACCCGCGCACATCCGAAAAGACGAGAAGAGCGAATATCCCATGGCAGAAGTACTGGTGCTCGTCGAGCACGCTGAAGGCGCGTTGAAGAAGGTCACCGCCGAGTTGATCACCGCCGCCCGCGCACTGGGCGAGCCGGCCGCCGTCGTGATCGGCGCGCCGGGGACCGCCGAGCCGCTGGTCGACGGGCTCAAGGAGGCCGGCGCCGCCAAGATCTACGTCGCCGAGTCCGACGCGGTCGACAAGTACCTGATCACCCCTTATGTCGATGTGCTGGCGTCGCTGGCCGAATCGGCCACCCCGGCCGCGGTGCTGCTGGCCGCCAACTCCGACGGCAAGGAGATCGCGGGCCGGCTCGCGGCCCGGATCGGGTCGGGTCTGCTGGTCGACGCGGTCGACGTCCAGGAGGGCAACAAGGCCGTGCATTCCATTTTCGGTGGCTCGTTCACCGTCGAGGCGCAGGCCAACGGCGACACGCCAGTCATCACGGTGCGCGCCGGGTCCATCGACGCCGAGCCGTCCGCCGGCGCGGGGGAGCAGGTCACCGTGGAGGTGCCGGCCCCGGCCGAGAACGCCACCAAGATCACCGACCGCCAGCCCGCCGTCGCCGGTGACCGCCCGGAGCTGACCGAGGCCACCATCGTGGTCTCCGGCGGCCGCGGCGTCGGCAGCGCCGAGAACTTCAGCGTGGTCGAGGAGCTCGCCGACTCCCTCGGCGCCGCCGTCGGGGCCTCGCGCGCCGCGGTGGACTCCGGCTACTACCCGGGCCAGTTCCAGGTCGGCCAGACCGGCAAGACGGTGTCGCCGCAGCTCTACATCGCCCTCGGCATCTCCGGGGCGATCCAGCACCGCGCCGGCATGCAGACGTCGAAGACGATCGTCGCGGTCAACAAGGACGAAGAGGCGCCGATCTTCGAGATCGCCGACTACGGCATCGTGGGCGATCTGTTCAAGGTGGCCCCGCAGCTGACCGAGGCGGTCAAGACCCGCAAGGGCTGAGCCTTCTACGGCGCCAGCATCTCCTCGATGCGACGCACGGCGACCGAGCACACCGTCAGATAGGGCGCCGACCACCACGGCACCGCGATGCTCACCCGCGCGCCGTCGCCCACCGGGTCCACGCGGTGCCGGGTCGCCGGCACGCCGGCCACCCGCCAGGCCCACTGCCGTCCCGGGTCGAACTCGGTGACGACGAACGGCACCGTGACCAGCAGCGACGTCTGCACGGTCCCGGTCGCGTGCAGCGCCAGTTCGGTGTGCGGCGCGTCGAGCCGGGCCCGGCGGATCGTCGGACCCCAGTGCGGCCACGCGTCGAGGTCGACCAGCAGCTCCCACACGGCCGCCGGCGGCGCCGCGATGACCCGGTCGGCGCGCAGCATCACGGCGCGGACCGGCCCAGCCGGCGCTGCTGGGTGACCACCTCGTCGAGATCGCTCAGCCGGCGCAACCCGGCCAGCGGCCGCGCCATGCGCCGGTTGCCCGCCAGTTGCCGCTCGTTGCGGCTCAAAAACCACCAGTACCCGGCGGTGAACGGGCAGGCGCGCTCGCCGACCCGATCGCCCGGGCGATACCGGCAGCCGCCGCAGTAGTCGCTCATGCGGTTGATGTAGGCGCCGCCCGCGGCGTAGGGCTTGGTCGCCATCAGCCCGCCGTCGGCGTGCTGCGACATCCCGACGACGTTGCCGACCATCACCCAGTCGTAGCCGTCCACGAAGCAGCGGTGGAACCAGTCGGTGAGCGCCCCGGGATCCCAGCCGCGCTGCAGCGCGTAGTTGGACAACACCATCAGCCGCGGGATGTGGTGCACCCAGCCGTGGTCACGCACCTGCGCCAGCACGTCGCGCAAACAGCGCGCGCCCACCGCGTCGGCGTCCAGGTTCGCGAACCAGTCCGGCAGGCTTGCCCGCGCCTGCAGCGCGTTGCGGCGCCGATAGTGGGGACCGAAATGCCAATAGACTCCCCAGATGTAGTCGCGCCACCCGATCAGCTGGCGGATGTAGCCCTCGACGCCGGCCAGCGGCGCGGCCCCGGCGCGGTAGGCGTCCTCGGCCGCGTAGGCGCAATCCAGGGGGTCCAGCAGGCCCAGGTTCATCGGCGCCGACAACAGGCTGTGGGCCATGACGCGGTCGCCGGAGAGCATCGCGTCCTCATGGGGGCCGAAGTGCGGCAAGCGATCTCGCAGGAACACCCGCAGGGCCTTCCGCGCCTCGCCGGCGGTGACGGGAAACTCGCGCGGGCCGTCGCGGCCGACGAACGCCACCGATCCCTCGCGTTCCCAGCGGTCCAGGTCGGCGCGCACCCGCTCGTCGATCTCGTCCTCCTCCGGACTCCAGGGCTCCGGGATGTCCAGCGCGTCGGCGTCCTTCGGGGGCGGCTCGCGGTTGTCGGCGTCGAAGTTCCACCGGCCCCCGGCGGGTTGGTCCCCGTCCATCAGGATGTCGAACCGGCGCCGGACGTCGCGGTAGAAGTTCTCCAGGAGCAGGGTGCGCTGCCGCCCGGCCCACTCGTCGAACTCCGCCCTGCTGGTGCAGAACCCGCGGGCCGGCAGCACCTCCACGCCCGGTAGCGAGCGCACGAACGCATCGGCGGCCCACGAGGTGGGCTGGCACACAGTGATCGGGCCGGACACCCGCGTCAGCGCCTCCCGGTACGTGCGGGTCTGCAGGAACACCGCCTGCTCGCCGAGTTCGGCGGCGCGGTGCCGCAGCGCGGAGAGCACCAGGTGCGCCTTGCGGCGGTGGAAGCGGCGGCGCTCGAACACCGCCCGGGACTCGATAAGCAGCGCCGGCTGGTCGGGATCGTCCAGGAAGTGCGGCCCGAGCTGGTCGGCGAAGCACCACCGCGGCGGGGCGGTTGTCTCACGGCACACGGCAACCATGCTGTATCCGAACGGTCGGTGACGGCTATGTGAATCGGCCTACCCGATGCGGTGTCGGGCTAACCGCGGTGGGCGGTTAAGGGCCTTTCTGTCACCTGACGTGCACCGACACGTCAGCGCGGCGATGCCGACTCGCTCACCGGCTGCGACACGTTGGTGACATGAGCATTGCTTCTGTCCTGATACCCAGCGACAAGCCGGACGGCGCGGCGACCAGCCCGTCGGCCGGTCCGCGCTACTCCCTGTTGCTGTCCACCGACCCCGCCATGGTCGAGGCGGCGCAACGGCTCCGCTACGACGTGTTCAGCAGCACCCCCGGCTTCGCGCTGCCGGCCAGTGGCTACGGCCGGCGCGATGTCGACCGGTTCGACGAGTACTGCGACCACCTGCTGGTCCGCGACGACGACAGCGGCGAGCTGGTGGGCTGCTACCGGATGCTGGCGCCGGCGGGCGCCATCGCCGCCGGGGGGCTCTACACCGAGACCGAGTTCGACGTCCGCGCGTTCGACCCGTTGCGGCCCTCGCTGGTGGAGATGGGCCGCGCCGCGGTGCGCGACGGCCACCGCAACGGCGGCGTGGTGCTGCTGATGTGGGCCGGCATCCTGGCCTACCTGGACCGCTACGGCTACGACCACGTGAGCGGGTGCGTGTCGGTGCCGATCGGGGGCGAAGCCGAGCGCGCGGGCAGCCGGCTGCGCGGCGTGCGCGACTTCATCCTGGCCCGCCACGCCGCCCCGCCGGCCTACCGGGTGCACCCGCACCGGCCGGTGGTCCTCGACGGCATGACCCTCGACGACATCCCCGCGCCGCCGCGTCCGGCGGTCCCGGCGCTGATGCGCGGCTACCTGCGGCTGGGCGCCCAGGTGTGTGGCGAGCCCGCCCACGACCCGGACTTCGGCGTCGGCGACTTCTGCGTGCTGCTGGACAAGCGGCGCGCCGACACCCGCTACCTGCGCAGGCTGCGATCGGTGTCGGCGGCTACCGAGATGGCCGGCGGCGGGCGATGAACGCCCGCGCGGTCACCGCCCACGCCTGGCTGCCCCGCACCAGGTGCGACCTCGGTTGTGTGGGCCTCGGCGACGCCGCCGAGCCCCGGTGGCGGGTGACGCTGCGGGTCGCGCTGCGCTGCGCGCTGGCCCTGCTCCTAGCGCCGGGGCTGCCGCTGGTGGCGGTGCCCCTGCCGGGCCGCACCCGCGTGCAGCGGCTCTACTGCCGGCTGGTGCTGCGTTGCTTCGGCGTCCGGATCACGGTGTCGGGCAACCCGATTCGCAACCTGCGCGGGGTGCTGGTGGTCAGCCCGCACATGTCCTGGCTGGACGTCTTCGCCATCGGGTCGGTGCTGCCCGGGTCGTTCGTGGCTCGCGCCGACATGTTCACCGGGCGTGCGATCGGGATGGTGGCCCGCGTCCTGAGGATCATCCCGATCGAGCGCTCGAGCCTGCGCAGGCTGCCCGCGGTGGTGGACGTCGTCGCCGGCCGGCTGCGCGCGGGCCAGACGGTGGTGGCGTTCCCGGAGGGCACCACCTGGTGCGGTCTGGCCCGAGGGGACTTCTATCCGGCGATGTTCCAGGCCGCGATCGACGCCGGACGGCCGGTGCAGCCGCTGCGGCTGACCTACCACCACGCCGACGGCAGCGTGTCGACCGCGCCGGCCTTCGTCGGCGACGACAGCCTCGCGCGGTCGATCCGCCGCCTGCTCGCCGTGCGCCGCACGCTGGCGCGGGTGCAGGTCGAGGCCCTGCAGCTGCCGGGGACCAGCCGGCGCGCCCTGGCCAGCCGCTGCCAGTCCGCGGTGGGCGGCGGCGCGTCGCTGCCCCCGGCCCACGGGCACGTGCTGGTGGGCTGAGGCTTCCGGCCTGCATCGTCGCTGAGTGCTGCCGGTATCGTGGGGCGCGTCATGGTCTACCTGGATCACGCCGCCACCACCCCGATGCACCCCGCCGCCGTCGAGGCGATGACGGCCGCGCTCGGGACGGTCGGCAACGCCTCCTCGCTGCACACCAGCGGGCGGGCGGCCCGGCGGCGGGTCGAGGAGTCCCGTGAGTTGATCGCCGACCGGCTGGGCGCGCGTCCCTCCGAGGTGGTCTTCACCGCGGGCGGCACCGAGAGCGACAACCTGGCCGTCAAGGGCATCTACTGGGCCCGCCGCGACGCCGAGCCGCGCCACCGCCGCATCGTCGCCACCGAGGTGGAACACCATGCCGTCCTGGACGCGGTGCACTGGCTGGTCGACCACGAGGGCGCCACGGTGAGCTGGCTGCCCACCGCGCCCGACGGCTCGGTCTCGCCGGCCGCGCTGCGCGAGGTGCTTACACACCACGACGACGTCGCGCTGGTGTCGGCGATGTGGGCCAACAACGAGGTCGGCACCGTGCTGCCGGTCGCCGACCTCGCCGCCGTCGCCGCCGAATTCGGCGTGCCGATGCACAGCGACGCCGTCCAGGCGGTCGGCCAGCTGCCCGTCGACTTCGCCGGCAGCGGCCTGTCGGCGATGAGCGTGACCGCGCACAAGTTCGGCGGCCCGGCCGGCGTGGGGGCGCTGCTGTTGCGCCGCGACGTCTCCTGCGTGCCGCTGCTGCACGGCGGCGGCCAGGAACGCGACGTGCGTTCGGGCACGGCCGATGTCGCCGGCGCCGTCGGGATGGCGGCGGCGGCCCGGATCGCGGTGGACGGGCTCGAGGCCTACAGCGCGCGGCTGCGGGTGCTGCGCGACCGGCTGGTCGACGGCGTGCTGGCCCGCGTCGACGACGTCAGCCTCAACGGCGCCGGCGACCCGCTGCGGCTGCCGGGCAACGCGCACTTCACGTTCCGCGGCTGCGAGGGCGACGCGCTGCTGATGTTGTTGGACGCCAACGGGATCGAGTGTTCCACGGGTTCGGCGTGCACCGCGGGCGTGGCGCAGCCCTCGCACGTCCTGCTCGCGATGGGTGCCGATGCGGCCAGCGCCCGCGGATCGCTGCGACTCTCGTTGGGGCACACCAGCGCCGATGCCGACGTCGACGCGGTGTTGGAGGTGCTGCCCGGGGCGGTGGACCGCGCACGCCGGGCCGCCCTGGCCGCCGCGGGGGCTCCGTAGGTGAAGGTCCTCGCCGCGATGAGCGGCGGCGTCGATTCGTCGGTGGCCGCCGCCCGCATGGTCGACGCCGGGCACGACGTGGTCGGCGTGCACCTGGCGCTGTCGAGCGCGCCCGGGACGCTGCGCACCGGATCGCGGGGCTGCTGCTCGAAGGAGGACGCCTCCGACGCGCGTCGGGTCGCTGACATCCTTGGAATCCCTTTCTACATCTGGGATTTCGCCGAGAGATTCCAGGCGGACGTCATCGACGACTTCGTGTCCTCCTATGCGGCCGGCGAGACGCCCAACCCATGCGTGCGGTGCAATCAGCGGATCAAGTTCTCGGCGCTGTCGGCCCGGGCGCTCGCGCTGGGCTTCGACACGGTGGCCACGGGCCACTACGCCCGGCTGTCCGGCGGCCGGCTGCGCCGCGCCGTCGACCGCGACAAGGACCAGTCCTACGTGCTCGCCGTGCTGAGCGCCGAGCAGCTGCACCACGCGGCGTTCCCGATCGGGGACACTCCCAAGCCGGCGATCCGCGCCGAGGCCGCCCGGCGCGGCCTGGCGGTCGCGGAAAAGCCGGACAGCCACGACATCTGCTTCATCCCGTCCGGTAACACCCGGGCCTTCCTGGGTGAGCGCATCGGGGTGCGCCGCGGCGCCGTGGTCGACGCCGACGGCGCGGTGCTGGCCACCCACGACGGGGTGCACGGCTTCACCGTCGGGCAGCGCAAGGGCCTGGGCATCGCCGGCCCGGGGCCCGACGGTCGGCCGCGCTACGTCACGGCCATCGACGCGCAGACCGCGACCGTCCGGGTGGGCGACGTGGCCGACCTCGACGTCGGCGAGCTGGTCGGGCGGTCGCCGGTGTTCACCGCGGGGACCGCGCCGGCCGGCGCGATCGAGTGCGCGGTCCAGGTGCGTGCGCACGGCGAAACCGCAAGCGCAGTAGCACAATTGGTTGACGATGAGCTCGTCGTGCGGCTGCGGGTGCCGCTGCGCGGGGTGGCGCGCGGTCAGACGCTGGTGCTCTATCGGCCCGAAGCTGGCGGGGACGAGGTGCTCGGCAGCGCCACCATCGCCGCGACCGGCTAGGCCGGCAAGTTGGCGACCATGTTGGTCATCACGATGTCGGACACCGACTCCGGGAAGCCGCAGAAGGTGACCTCCAGCAGGGCCACCGACAGCACGCGGTAGTCCCGTCCGCAGCCGCCGGGGCGCAGCTGCAGCGAGTCGGCGTCGGCTTGCCAGTCGCCGACGAGCAGCTGGCCGGCGGAGTCGTCCGCGCAGGTCCCGACTGTGGTCACCAGGGCGCCGAAGGCCCGCCGGGCGGTGTCGGCGTCGGCGTAGGCGGCGGCGCCCTCGGAGATCAGCGCCCCGTCGGGCGGATCCTGGAACGTGGTCTTGTGGAACTCCTCGATGTCGGGCCCGAACGTCGCGGTCTCGGCGAACAGGAACCGGCACTCGCGCGGGGCGCTCTCGGCCAGGGCGTCGATGTCCACGGGGCTGGTGCCGTCCATCGACGGGATGATCGTCAGGTGCTCGCCCGCGCCGGTGATCGCGCGCATGCGCGGCTGATCCAGCAGGACCGTGTCGACGTCGACCCCGTGCACGGCGTGGCGGGTGGCGCCGGGGCCCGGCAGCGCGGTCCCGTCCACCACCCGCGTGCACGCCGCCGCCAGCAGCACCACGCCACCCACCAGCAGCGGCCGCGTCAGTCTTGCCATGCGCCCCACCGTCCGTTCTCGAGGTTGAAGTTACTCGCCGGGATGGACCCCTGGCGACCAGCGTTCGACGTGACGTCGAATACGGTTGGGAGCGTGAGCGTTTTCGCCGATCGCGTCGGGCATCCTTTCGCCAACGCCAGCGGCGTCGGGTCGTGGCCCGGAACCGCCCCGCGCCAGGCGGCCGACGTCGTCGTCGGGGAGTTGGCGGGCGCGCTGGCCCACATCGTGGAGCTGCCGGCCAGGGGAGTGGGCGCCGACCTGCTCGGCCGGGCCGGCGCGCTGCTCATCGACGTGGCCATCGACACCACACCCCGCGGCTACCGCATCGCCACCCGGCCCGGCGCGGTGACCCGGCGGGCCGTCAGCCTGCTCGACGAGGACATGGACGCACTCGAAGAGGCCTGGGAGACGGCAGGCCTGCGCGGCGCCGGGCGCGTGGTCAAGGTGCAAGCCCCCGGGCCGATCACGCTGGCCGCCGGGCTGGAGCTGGCCAACGGCCACCGGGCGATCACCGACCCCGGTGCGCTGCGCGACCTGGCCGTCTCGCTGGCCGAGGGGGTGGCCGCGCACCGCGCGGCGCTGGCCCGTCGGCTGCAGACGCCGGTGGTGGTCCAGTTCGACGAGCCATCGCTGCCGAGCGCGCTGGCCGGGCGGTTGACGGGGGTGACGTCGCTGAGCCCGGTTCCCGCGCTGGACGAGGCGGTGGCGGGTCCGCTGCTCGACGCCTGTGCCGCGACCGTGGGCGCCGACGTGCTGCTGCACTGCTGCGCCGCCGGGCTACCGTGGAACCTGCTGCAGCGCAGCACAATTGCTGCTGTTTCAGTGGATGCGGGCGCATTGCGCGCGGCTGACCTCGACGGTGTGGCCGCCTTCGTTGAATCGGGCCGCACCGTGATGCTGGGCGTGGTCGCGGTGACCGCCCCCGAGCAGCGCCCGTCGGCCGAAGAGGCGGCCGCCGCGGTGGTCGCGGTGACCGACCGGCTCGGGTTCTCCCGCCCGGCGCTGCGCGACCGCATCGGCGTCACGCCCGCGTGCGGTCTGGCCGGGGCCACCCAGCAGTGGGCCCGCACCGCGGTCGGGCTGGCCCGCAAGGCCGCCGAGGCGTTTGCCGACGACCCGGACGCCATCAGCCACGGATAGGGGATTTTCCGGATCAGTCGAACGGTAGCTGCCAGCGCAGGCCCGGAAAGCGGGCGAAACCGCGATCGGTGGTGACCCAGGTCGCGCCGTTCTCGATCGCGAGAGCGGCGTGGTAGGCGTCGGCCACCGCGTTGCCCTTGGCGCCGACTCCGGTGCACAACGAGTCGAAGATCTCCCAGTGTCGCGGCCCCGGCCGTAACGCGACGGCGGCGGGCGCCGTTCGAAGAGCGCGGCACGCCTCGAGCGCCTGAAGCGTCGAGCTCGGCCGTTGAAAAACCCGATGGTTGGTGATCAACCGGATGACACCCGACAACACCAGCTCGCTTATTCCGACCGGCTCGTCACCGACGAGCCGATCTTCGAGCCAGGCGCGATGAGCGGAGTGGTTGGCGCTGTCGCTGCGGATGGCATAGACGCAGATGTTGACGTCAAGGAGCAGCATTGTCGCCCGACAGCTCGGCGAGGGCGTCTTTGTCTTCCAGATCGACGCCCGCCTGCAGGCCTCCGCTCCCGTGTGTCGGCAACCGGAACTCGCCGCGGCCACCGTCGTCGGCGCACCGCCGCAGCAGTGCGCGCAACGCGTCATCGATGATCGCGCCGAGCGGTCGGGACGTCCTGGCCGCCAAGACCTTGGCCTCCGCGAGCAGGTTCGGGTCGATGTTGACCGTCGTGCGCACTGGCGCATCATAGCATCAGCAACCTGCATCATGATGCGGGGTTCGTCCGTGCGGCACTGCGAGGCGTCCGACTAAGGCCCGGACGCCATCGGAAGGGCAACCAAATTGTTGCATTTCCGGGCCGAATGTGATGCGCTGATAGGCAACCAGGAGGTTGCATATGAAGATCGAGAAGCGGGTGCTCCTGCGCGCGCCGCTGGGGCGGGTGTGGCGGGCCATCACCGACGCCGAGGAGTTCGGCCGCTGGTTCGGCGTCCGCTTCGACGGGCCGTTCGAGGCGGGAACGACGGTCGCCGCGACCATCACCCCGACCACCGTCGATCAGGAGGTCGCCCGGCGGCAGGAGCCGCACGCCGGGGTGACAACCACGTGGGAGATCGTCGCCATCGAACCGCGGCGGCGGTTCGCCTACCGCTGGCAGCCGTGTGGGGGCGAACCGGACGTCCGCGGGGGGCCGACCACACTGGTGGAATTCGTTCTGCAGGAGACCCCGAACGGGGTGCTGCTCACCATCGCCGAGTCCGGCTTCGAGGCCATCCCCGAGGCGCGCCGCTCCGGATCGTTCGAGGCCGACTCCGAAGGCTGGGCCATCCAAACCGACCTGGTGCGAAGGTATTTGGAGAACACCCGGGTATGAACGCCCTCAACGCGGCGGCTGCGCGGCTTTTCGACGCGCTGGGGGATCCCAACCGGCTGCGCATCATCGTCCGGCTCTGCGAGCTGGGCCCCAGCTCGACATCGCAAGTGACACAAGCAATTCCGGTCTCCCGGCAGGCGACCAGCAAGCACCTGCAACTGCTGGAGGCGGCGGGACTGCTCGCCAGCAGCCGGCGCGGCCGCGAGCGCGTTTGGACGGTGCAGACCGAGCCGCTGGCCCGGGCCAGCGACTATCTCACCCGGCTCTCGCACCGCTGGGACGCCGCGGTGGAACGGCTGCGGGCCTGCGTCGAGGACGCCTGAGCGCGCCGCCGCCCGGTGTCGGAGTGCTCGGCTAGCCTGCCAAGGTGAGTTCAGCAGAAGCCGGCCCCGCCCCGCCCGAGGTCCGGCGGCAGTGGCGCGAACTGGCCGACGAGGTGCGCGAACACCAGTTCCGCTACTACGTGCGCGACGCGCCGATCATCTCCGATGCGGACTTCGACGCGCTGCTGCGCCGGCTGGAAGACCTCGAGGAGCGCTATCCCGAACTGCGCACCCCCGACTCGCCCACCCAGCTGGTCGGCGGCGCCGGCTTCGCCACCGATTTCACCGAGGCCGAGCACCTGGAGCGAATGCTCAGCCTGGACAACGTGTTCAGCGCCGAGGAGTTCGACGCGTGGGCCGCCCGCATCCGCGCCGAGGTCGGTGGGGAGGTTGCCGAGGTGCCCTACCTTTGTGAGCTCAAGGTCGACGGGGTGGCCCTGGCCCTGGTCTACCGCGACGGCCGGCTGGTGCGGGCGGCCACCCGCGGCGACGGCCGCGTCGGCGAGGACGTCACGCTGAACGCCCGCACCATCGACGACGTCCCCGAACGGTTGACGGCCGGCGAGGGGTTCCCGGTCCCCGAGGTGCTCGAAGTGCGCGGCGAGGTGTTCTTCCGGCTCGCCGACTTCGAGGCGCTCAACGCCAGCCTCGTCGAGGACGGCAAGACGCCGTTCGCCAACCCGCGCAACAGCGCCGCGGGCTCGCTGCGGCAGAAGGACCCGGCGGTCACGGCCCGCCGCAGGCTCCGGATGATCTGCCACGGTGTCGGGCACACCGAGGGGTTCCGGCCCGCTACCCTGCACGACGCCTACCTCGCGCTGGGCGCCTGGGGCCTGCCGGTCTCCGAGCACACCACGCGGGTGGACAGCCTGGCTGGCGTGCACGAGCGGATCGGGTACTGGGGCGAGCACCGCCACGACGTGGACCACGAGATCGACGGCGTCGTCGTCAAGGTCGACGACGTGGCGCTGCAGCGCCGGCTGGGGTCCACCTCCCGGGCGCCGCGCTGGGCGATCGCCTACAAGTACCCGCCGCAGGAGGTGCAGACCAAGCTGCTCGACATCCGGGTCAACGTCGGCCGCACCGGGCGCGTCACGCCGTTCGCCTTCATGACGCCGGTGAAGGTGGCCGGGTCGACGGTGGGGCTGGCCACCCTGCACAACGCCGGTGAGGTCAAGCGCAAGGGCGTGCTGATCGGTGACACCGTGGTGATCCGCAAGGCCGGCGACGTGATCCCCGAGGTGCTGGGTCCCGTCGTCGACCTGCGTGACGGCTCCGAACGCGAGTTCGTGATGCCCACGCACTGCCCCGAATGCGGCACCGAACTGGCCCCGGCCAAGGAGGGCGACGCCGACATCCGCTGCCCCAACGCCCGGACCTGCCCGGCGCAGCTGCGCGAGCGGGTGTTCCACGTCGCCGGCCGGGGCGCCTTCGACATCGAGGGCCTTGGGTACGAGGCGGCCATCGCGCTGCTAGGGGCCGGGGTGATCGCCGACGAGGGCGACCTGTTCACCCTCACCGAGGACGACCTGCTGCGCACCGAGCTGTTCCGGACCAAGGCCGGGACGCTGTCGGCCAACGGCGCGCGGCTGCTGGCCAACCTGGACAAGGCCAAGGCCGCGCCGCTGTGGCGGGTGCTGGTGGCGCTGTCGATCCGGCACGTCGGGCCGACGGCCGCGCGCGCCCTGGCGACCGAGTTCGCCGACCTGGACGCGATCACCTCGGCCTCGACCGAGCAGCTGGCCGCGGTCGAGGGTGTGGGACCGACCATCGCCGACGCGGTGACCGAGTGGTTCACCGTCGACTGGCACCGCGCGATCGTCGACAAGTGGCGCGCGGCCGGGGTGCGCATGGCCGACGAGCGCGACGCGAGCGTGCCGCGGACGCTGGCCGGGCTGACCATCGTGGTCACCGGCTCGCTGACCGGTTTCTCCCGCGACGACGCCAAGGAGGCGATCGTGGCGCGCGGCGGCAAGGCCGCCGGCTCGGTGTCGAAGAAGACCGACTTCGTGGTCGCCGGCGACGCGCCGGGATCCAAGTACGACAAGGCGGTGGAGCTGGGCGTCCCGGTCCTCGACGAGGACGGCTTTCGCCGTTTGCTGGAGCAGGGGCCGCCCGAGCCGGAGGCCGCGGAGTAAAGCGCGTTGCGCGCGGTTGGGAGCCGAAACGGTCGGGTACTCACCCGGCATTGGGAGGCCCGTTGGATTGGGGGAACACCGATGACCGCTGTTCAGGCACACCACGACGGATACCCGGCGTACCGCCGCAAAGTGAAGTTCGACTGGTCGGAGACCCCGCTGCATTGGGTGCCCGACGACCCGTTCGCGACCCACGTGATGAACGTGCTGCACCTGCTGTTGCCGGCCGGCGAGCGCTGGTTCATCCAGGTCGTCAACGAGGCCGAGCCGTTGGTCGACGACCCCGAGCTGCGGGCGGCGATCAAGCCGTTCATTCAGCAGGAGTCCTGGCACGCCTTCGCCCACCAGCTGGTGCTCGACCACCTCGCCGAACAGGGGATCGACACGGCGCCCTACACCGACAGGCTGCAGAAATGGCTGTCCACCCTCGGTGACCAGCACACCAACTGGCCGAAACGGCTGCAGCGCTGGTGGCTCTACCGACGGCTGGCCGACGTCGCGGCGCTCGAGCACTTCACCGCGGTGCTGGGGCAGTGGGTGATCCAGAACCGCGGCCTCGACTACGCCGGCACCGACCCGACGATGCTCGACCTGCTGCGCTGGCACGGGGCCGAGGAGATCGAGCACCGCTCGCTGGTCTTCGACGTCTACCAGAACGTGTGCGGCAGTTACCCGCTGCGCGCGCTGTCGATGCTGCTGACCATGCCGCAGTTCGTGCTCTGGTGGGTGATCGGCGTGCGCTACCTGATGGCCCACGACCCGACCACCGACGCCATGCCACGCTGGCGCGACTGGCTGCGCGCCGCACGTCAATACCGCGTGCCGGGACCCTGGAAGCTCACCGTGGCCGTGCCGCTGCGCTACCTGCGGCCCAGCCATCACCCGAGCACTGAGGCATCCTCGCAGATGGCGATGGAATACCTGGCCCACTCGCCGGCGGCCCGGGCCGCGACCGAGAAGGCTTCCGAAAGCAACGGTTCCGCGGGGGGCTGAACGCCGCGTGACGACGGACCGCTGCGCTCAGCGCAGCATCGTCGCCACGATCCCGGCGAGGTAGCCGAGCCGGGCCACCTCCGAGGGCCGGAACTCCGGGCCGGGCCGGCCCAGCACCACCGCGGTGTGCGAGTCGCCCAGCGGCGCCGCGACCATCGTGGTGTCCATGTCGCGCCACGCCTTCGGCACCCACTCGCCGGTGTTGTCCAGCGTCGCGGCCTGCTCGATCGGCAGCCACGGGGCGGAGTCGGCCTTGGTCTCCGGAGCGCCCGGGCTGCCGGCGAGGCGGTGCAACTGGCCCTGCGCGCTGTGCAACACCGTGCACCAGCTCACGCGCAGCACCCGCGGCGCCTCGTTGGCCAGCACCTGCAGCTTGGCGCCCTTGCCCGCGGCCGCGGCGACACGGTCGAGCAGCTCCAGCTCGCGGTGCGCCTCCAGCCGGCCGGTGTGCGGCCGCACGCTGTCCACGCGGACACCGGACAGCGACTCGGCGGCGGTGATCAGCGTGTCGGGCATCGAGCCCGACGGCAGCTCGATCACCAGGTCGTCGATCGCATACCCCGCGCCGCGCTCCACCACGTCGAGCGAGAGGATGTCGGCGCCCACCGAGCCGAGCGCCACCGCGAGCGAGCCCAGGCTGCCTGGGCGGTCGGCCAGCTCGATGCGCAACAGATACGACGGCACGGCCAACACTGTTGCACAGGCATGTATCGGTGGCATTTCGGCGGGCCCGGATGCCCGCCATGCCGACCGGCCGCCGACCTCCCCCTCCGGCTGGCTCGGATGGCCCGGCTCCTCAGCGGCGCCTGTGGCGCCGCATCGTTGCCCGGCTGGCTCGGATGGCCCGGCTCCTCAGCGGCGCCTGTGGCGCCGCATCGTTGCCCGGCTGGCTCGGATGGCCCGGCTCCTCAGCGGCGCCTGTGGCGCCGCATCGTTGCCCGGCTAGGCTTGTCGCTCGTGTCCCAGATCTCCCGCGACGAGGTCGCCCACCTTGCCCGGTTGTCCCGGCTGGCGCTGACCGACACCGAGCTGGACAGCTTCGCCGGCCAACTCGACGCCATCCTGACCCACGTCAGCCAGGTCCAGGCCGTCGACGTCAGCGGCGTGGAAGCAACGGATAACCCGCTCGAGGACGTCAACGTCATGCGCCCCGACGAGAAGGCGCCCTGCCTGACCCAGCGGGAGGCGCTGGCCGAGGCGCCCGAAACCGCCGAGGGCCGCTTCGCCGTCCCGCAGATCCTCGGGGACGCCGAGTGAGCGAACTCGTCCGCCTCGACGCCGCGACGCTGGCCGCCAAGATCGCCGCCAAGGAGGTCTCGTCGGCCGAGGTCACCCAGGCCTGCCTGGACCAGATCGCGGCCACCGACGAGCGCTACCACGCGTTTTTGCACGTGGCGGCCGACGAGGCTCTGTCGGCGGCCGCCGCCGTGGACAACGCGGTGGCCGCCGGTGAGCGGCTGTCCTCGGCGCTGGCCGGCGTGCCGCTGGCGCTCAAGGACGTGTTCACCACGATCGACATGCCCACCACCTGCGCCTCCAAGATCCTCGAGGGCTGGCGTTCTCCCTACGACGCCACCGTCACTCTGCGCCTGCGCGCCGCGGGCATCCCGATCCTGGGCAAGACCAATATGGACGAGTTCGCGATGGGCTCCTCGACGGAGAACTCCGCCTTCGGCCCCACCCGCAACCCGTGGAACGTCGAGCGGGTTCCCGGCGGCTCCGGCGGCGGCAGCGCGGCGGCGCTGGCCGCTTTCCAGGCGCCGCTGGCCATCGGCTCCGACACCGGGGGCTCCATCCGGCAGCCCGCGGCGCTGACCGCGACCGTCGGTGTCAAGCCCACCTACGGCACGGTGTCGCGCTACGGGCTGGTGGCCTGCGCGTCGTCGCTCGACCAGGGCGGCCCGTGCGCGCGCACCGTGCTGGACACCGCGCTGCTGCACCAGGTGATCGCCGGCCACGACCACCGCGACTCCACCTCGGTCGACGCCGAGGTGCCCGACGTCGTCGGCGCCGCCCGGGCCGGTGCGTCCGGTGACTTGAGCGGGGTGCGCGTCGGCGTGGTCTCCCAGCTGCGCGGCGAGGGCTACCAGCCGGGCGTGCTGGCCTCGTTCGAGGCCGCCGTGCAGCGGCTGACCGAGCTGGGCGCCGAGGTGAGCGAAGTCGACTGCCCGCACTTCGAATACGCGCTGGCCGCCTACTACCTGATCCTGCCCTCGGAGGTGTCGAGCAACCTGGCGCGCTTCGATGCGATGCGCTATGGCCTGCGCGTCGGCGACGATGGCACCCACAGCGCCGAGGAGGTCATGGCGCTGACCCGGGCCGCGGGTTTCGGCCCGGAGGTCAAGCGGCGCATCATGATCGGCACCTACGCGCTGTCGGCCGGCTACTACGACGCCTACTACAACCAGGCGCAGAAGGTACGCACGCTGATCGCCCGCGATCTCGACGAGGCTTATCAATCCGTCGACGTCGTCGTGTCGCCGGCGACTCCGACCACCGCGTTCGGGCTGGGGGAGAAGGTCGACGATCCGCTGGCGATGTACCTGTTCGACCTGTGCACGCTGCCGCTGAACCTGGCCGGGCACTGCGGCATGTCGGTGCCGTCGGGGTTGTCCCCCGACGACGGCCTGCCGGTCGGGTTGCAGATCATGGCGCCCGCCCTGGCCGACGACCGGCTCTACCGGGTGGGCGCGGCCTACGAGGCCGCCCGCGGCGCGCTGCCGACCGCCATCTGACCGCGAGCAGACGCAGAATCGCACTTCAAGGCCGCCATTAGTGCGATTCTGCGTCTGCTCGCGCCACCTGGCGGGACACCGGGCAAGATGAGGGCATGCGGATCGGAGTACTCACCGGAGGCGGCGACTGCCCCGGCCTGAACGCCGTGATCCGGGCGGTGGTGCGCACCTGCGACGCCCGGTACGGCTCGTCGGTCGTCGGGTTTCAGGACGGCTGGCGCGGGCTGCTGGAAAACCGGCGCACGCAGCTGGCCAACGACGACCGCAACGACCGGCTGCTGGCCAAGGGCGGCACCATGCTGGGCACCGCCCGCGTGCACCCCGACAAGCTGCGGGCCGGGCTGAACCAGATCAAGCAGACCCTGGACGACAACGGGATCGACGTGCTGATCCCCATCGGCGGGGAGGGCACCCTGACCGCCGCGCACTGGCTCTCGGAGGAGAACGTCCCCGTGGTCGGGGTGCCCAAGACCATCGACAACGACATCGATTGCACCGACGTGACTTTCGGCCACGACACCGCGCTGACCGTGGCCACCGAGGCCATCGACCGGCTGCACAGCACCGCCGAATCCCACCAGCGGGTGATGCTGGTCGAGGTGATGGGCAGGCACGCGGGCTGGATCGCGCTGAATGCCGGGCTGGCGTCCGGCGCGCACATGACGCTGATTCCCGAGCAGCCCTTCGACGTCGAGGAGGTGTGCCGGCTGGTCAAACGGCGCTTCCAGCGCGGCGACTCCCACTTCATCTGCGTCGTGGCCGAGGGCGCCAAACCGATAGCCGGCTCGATCACGCTGCGCGAGGGCGGGCTCGACGAGTTCGGCCACGAGCGATTCACCGGCGTGGCCGCCCAGCTGGCCGTCGAGGTGGAAAAGCGGATCAACAAAGAGGTCCGGGTGACGGTGCTGGGCCACGTGCAGCGGGGCGGCACCCCGACGGCCTACGACCGGGTGCTGGCCACCCGCTTCGGCGTCAACGCCGCCGACGCCGCGCACGCCGGCGAGTACGGCCAGATGGTGTCGCTGCGCGGCCAGGACATCGGCCGGGTGCCGCTCGCCGACGCGGTGCGCCAGCTCAAGCTGGTGCCCGCGACCCGCTACGACGACGCCGCGGCGTTCTTCGGCTGAGCCGGTTCGTTCGTTGAACAGCCGGTAGCGACGGCCCCACGATCGCCTGAATTCGTCGCCCATCTGCCCAGTTGGGGCGTCGGCGTGGTTTCCCGACCGCTTCACCACGGTTATACCGGAGTTATGAGCAACCGCGATTGGACTCGCGGAGCCGCCGAAGAGCCCGCCGCGCCGGCGGGGCCACCGGGCCCGCCGGGCCGCACCGCAGCCCCTCCCCGCCGCGCCGGCGCCGGAACGCAGCGCTCAACGGTGCCGCGGCCGGCCCAGCGGCGCCCGCCCGGAGCGCCGCAGCCCCCGCGGCCGACGGCACCGACCCCGCCACGGCAGTCCTCGGCGGCGCGCGTCGAGCGCCCGCCGGGCGGGACCGCGCCCGACATCTTCGACGAGCGCGAGGCCACGGACCCGTCGGGGTTCAGCTGGCGCCGACTGATTCGGCGCATCAGCGGCATCGACCTCGGGCCGGGTAAGGGCCGGGCGTACGAAGACAGCCTGCGCGAACGCATCCGGGTGCCCGTCGGCGGCGCATTCCCCATCGCCGTGCTGAACTGCAAGGGAGGGGTCGGCAAGACCTCGGTGGTCGAGGCGCTCGGCTCCACCTTCGCCGCCGCGCGCGACGACCGCGTCGTCGCCGTCGACGTCGACGCCGGCAACCTCGCCGAGCGGCACGGTCGCCCGAACGCGCTGAGCATGGCCGAGCTGCTCGCCGACACTGCGGTCACCCAGTATTCGGATGTCCGCGCGCACACCTACATGAACAGCGTCGGCCTGGAGGTGCTGGGTCTGCCGGACTGCGCGCGCACCGATTGGCGGCTCGAACGGCACGACGTCGTCAAGGCCTTTTCGATCCTGCGCCAGCACTATTCGGTGGTGCTGGTGGACTGCGTCAAGGCGCTCAACTCGGCGGTGATGGAGGCCGTGCTGCCCGAGTCGCGGGCCCTCGTGGTGGTCACCGGCACGTCGATCGACGCGATACGAAAGACGAAGACGACGCTGGACTGGTTGCGCAACAACGGCTATCGGCGACTGCTGCAGTCGACGGTGCTCGCGATCAACCGCGTGGCCCCCGGCAAGGTGGACGACGCGGCGGTCAAGGAGCTCGAGCAGTTGTCGGCGGGCCTGGCCGCGGTGGTGGTGCTGCCGTTCGATCGGCATGTCGCGCAGGGCAGGGCGATCGCGCTGGAGCGCCTGAGCAAGGAAAGCCGGCGCTGCTATCTGGAGATGGCGGCCACGCTGGCCGACATGTTCCCCGGCAGGGGGACCGGGCCCGCGGCCCCGCGGGGTCACTAAAATCGACGCATGACCGTTGCTGCCGGGGCCGACCTGCTGGATTACGACGACGTCCTCGCGCGCTTCGACCCGGTGCTCGGGCTCGAGGTGCACGTCGAGCTGTCCACCGCGACCAAGATGTTCTGCGGCTGCGCCACCACCTTCGGCGCCGAACCCAACACCCAGGTGTGCCCGGTGTGCCTGGGCCTGCCCGGCTCGCTGCCCGTGCTCAACCAAGCCGCGGTGGAGTCGGCGATCCGGATCGGGCTGGCGCTGAACTGCGAGATCGTGCCCTGGTGTCGCTTCGCCCGCAAGAACTACTTCTACCCGGACATGCCGAAGAACTACCAGATCTCGCAGTACGACGAGCCCATCGCCGTCAACGGCTACCTCGAGGCCCCGCTGGAGGACGGCACCACCTGGCGGGTGGAGATCGAGCGCGCGCACATGGAGGAGGACACCGGCAAGCTGACCCACCTGGGCAGCGAGACCGGGCGCATCCACGGGGCGACGACGTCGCTGATCGACTACAACCGTGCCGGCGTGCCGCTGATCGAGATCGTCACCAAGCCCATCGTGGGCGCCGGCGCGCGGGCGCCGCAGATCGCCCGGGCATATGTCACCGCGCTGCGAGACCTGTTGCGCGCGTTGGACGTATCCGACGTCCGCATGGACCAGGGGTCGATGCGCTGCGACGCCAACGTGTCGCTGAAGCCGACCGGCGCCAGCGAGTTCGGCACCCGCACGGAGACCAAGAACGTCAACTCGCTGCGCAGCGTCGAGGTCGCCGTGCGTTACGAGATGCAACGCCAGGGCGCCGTCCTGACCGCCGGCGGCCGAATCACCCAGGAAACCAGGCACTTTCACGAGGCCGGGTACACCAGCCCGGGTCGTACCAAAGAGACCGCCGAGGATTACCGCTACTTCCCCGAGCCAGACCTCGAACCCGTGGCGCCCAGCCGCGAGCTCGTCGAGAAGCTGCGGCAAACCATCCCCGAGCTGCCGTGGTTGAGCCGCAAGCGGATTCAGCGGGAGTGGGGCGTATCCGACGAGGTGATGCGGGACCTGGTCAACGCCGGCGCTGTCGAATCGGTGCTGGCGACGGTCGAGCACGGCGCCTCCAGCGAGGCCGCCCGCGCCTGGTGGGGCAACTTCCTGGTGCAAAAGGCCAACGAGGCGGGCATCGCGCTCGACGAGTTGGCCATCACCCCGGCGCAGGTCGCCGCCGTGGTGGCGCTGGTCGACGAGGGCAAGCTGTCCAACAAGCTGGCCCGCCAGGTCGTGGAGGGCGTGCTGGCCGGCGAGGGCGAACCCGAGCAGGTGATGACCGACCGCGGCTTGGCGCTGGTGCGCGACGACTCGGTGACCCAGGCCGCCGTCGCCGAAGCGCTGGCCGCCAATCCCGATGTGGCCGAGAAGATCCGCGGCGGCAAGGTGGCCGCGGCGGGCGCGATCGTCGGGGCCGTCATGAAAGCCACCCGCGGGCAGGCCGATGCCGCCCGGGTGCGCGAACTGGTCCTGGCCGCCTGCGGGCAGGGGTAGGCGTCGCCGCGGTCCGATCGCCGGAAACTCTGTCGAAAGCCGCCGCGCGGATCCATGATGGTCGGGTGAGCGATGAGTCGTTCGAGGACTTCATGGGGATGCTGGATTATCCGGCGTTTGTTGTGACTAGCCAGTTCGCCGGGTCCCCGGCGGGTTGTCTGGTCAGCTTCGCCACCCAGACCAGCCTGGACCCGCCGAGGTTTTTGGTCGGCGTGGGCAAAGGCAGCCACACCCTCGAGGTGGCGAGCCAATCGGAGCACGTCGCGGTGCACGTCCTGGCGCGGCGTCACCGTGTGCTGGCCCAACTGTTCGGCGGCCAGACCGGTCATCAGGTCAACAAATTCGATCGCTGCTCGTGGCGCGCCGGCCCGCAGGGAATGCCGATCCTCGATGACGCGATCGCCTGGCTCGTCGCCAGGGTGGTGTATTGGGTCGACGTCGGGGATCACATCGCCTATTTCCTGGAACCCCTCGCCACCTGGGCGCCCGACTGCGATGAGGATCCCCTCTACCTCTCCGATCTGGACGACCTCGAACCCGGCCACGAGGCGCCAAACCGGCTCTTCGAGAGGGCACCGAAGGACGTGGCGCGCCGATACGGCTTGAGGTTCACCCTCGACGGGCTGTAGCCGGCTTTAGGTCTTGTCGTCGTTGTTGCGCGGGAAGCCGCCGCCCTGCGGGAACAGCGGGAAGACGACGTCGTCGAGCTTCTGGGCATCCCCGGCGGTCCGGTTGACCGTCGCGCCCCAGACGTTCCCGTCCGGCGACATCCGCAGCGCCCAGGCGTGGGCGTGGGTGTCCTTGCGGACCACGTCGGGTTCCCCGGTCACCGCGCTCGTCTTCGGGTCGAGCCGCACCGCCACCGTCAGCTTGGGGTTGATCAGGTTGATCAGCACGGTGCCGTCCATCGCCGCACAGCCGGCCACGCCGGGCTTGTCCGGCCACGTCCACACCGTGGAGACCTCCGAGGTCTTGGTGATGCGCTGCAGCCGGTCCGCCGTCGGGGTGCGGTCGGCGACATACAGCGACCCGTCGACGGGGTCGATGCACAGCCCGCCGCCCGAGCCGATGCCCGACAGGGCCGTCGTCGGCGGCGCCTGGCCGATGGTTGTCGGCTGCTCGATGCGAAGCACCTTGCCGGCCAGCGAGTTGGGATCGGCGGCCAGCGCCGGGTCGCCCGCGTCGCCGGTCATCACGACCAGGGTGGTGGGGCTGGTGAAGGTCAACGCGCCCATGTTCCCGGTGGCGCCCTTGGGAATCCCGGTCAGGATGTCCTTGGGGACGTCGCCGTCGGCGATGCGGATCACCCGGTTGTCGGTGGGGGTGCTGATGTAGGCGTACATCAGGCGGTCCTGCGAGTAGGTCGGCGACAGCACGATGTCCATCAGGCCGCCGTCGCCGGACGGGTCGACCGGGATGACCGTCTTGACCTTCGGCTCGGCGCTGACCGAGATCTCCTTGACCGCCCCGGTGAGGCGCTCGGCGACCAGCGCGGTCTTGCTGTCGATGCCCATGATCAGGCCGCTGGTGCTGCCCAAACAACCCTGCATCACTCCCGGGGCCGGGCACTCCTTGGGGAACGGCGTGGGCGGCAGCGGCGGCGGCGGGGGCGGCGTCGAGCTCGGCTGGGGCCGCAGTTCGGGGTTGGTGGTGAAGGGCTGCGACTGGGCGTCGTTGAACCGCGCGCAGCCGCTCGACGCCAGCGCAACCGCGCAAAGTGCGGCGAGCCCGCCCCGAACCCAGCGCCCTGAACGCCGTAGTCGCATGATCGACAGGCTACGGAATGCGCCGTCGCGGCCGCCACACGCCGCCCCGCGACCGCCCATCCCGTCGATGCCCCCGGTGGTACAAACCGGATGATTTGGGGCCGATCCGGATCGTGGAGGCGGTCCAACGGCTGATTGTCTCGCGAAAAGCGCCGCTCAAATCCCCAATTCAGGCCCGAATGCCCTTACCCTGGCACGCGTGACCAGTCAATCGAATGACGCACCGTGGCAGCGGCCGGACCAACCCCCGGAGCCGACCCCGGGACGCCCGGCGTCGGCGCGCTTGGTCGACCCCGAAGACGACCTGACGCCGGTCGGGTACCCAGGTGACTTCGGTACCACCACCGTGATCCCCTACGCCGACCCCAACAGCGCGGGCGCCCCGGCGTACAACATCTTGGACAACCAGGAGCCGCTGCCCTACGTGCAGCCGCAGTCGACGGCCCGACCGGCGGCCGCCGAACCCGTTCAGATCGACGCCGACGAGGACACCGAGCACCAACGCACGGTCGGCCGGCGCGGTACCCAGCATCTTGGGTTGCTGATCCTGCGCGTCGGGCTGGGTGCGGTGCTGGCCGCGCACGGGCTGCAGAAGCTGTTCGGCTGGTGGGGCGGCTCGGGCGTGACGGGCTTCAGGAACTCGCTGACCGACGTCGGCTACCAGCACGCCGACATCCTGGCCTACGTCAGCGCCGGCGGCGAGATCGTGGCGGGCGTGCTGCTGGTGCTGGGGTTGTTCACCCCGGTGGCCGCGGCGGGCGCGCTGGCCTTCCTGATCAACGGCCTGCTGGCCACCGTCTCGGGGCGGCCGCACTCGTTCTCCTACTTCCTGCCCGACGGGCACGAATACCAGATCACGCTGATCGTGCTGGCCGTCGCGGTGATCCTGTGCGGGCCGGGCCGCTACGGCCTCGACGCCGGGCGGGGCTGGGCCCATCGGCCCTTCATCGGGTCGTTCGTCGCCCTGCTGGCCGGTATCGCCGCCGGCGTCGGGGTCTGGATCCTGCTCAACGGCGTCAACCCGATCGCCTGACCGGCCTATCGGTAGGGGTTGGGCACCCGCCCCGAGCTGGCCTCGGTCAGCTGGGGCAGCGTCGCGAACGTCACCGCCGGCAACCGCACCTCGGTGCCGTCTTTCAGGCGGGCACGCGCCCAGGACCCCTTGTAAAAGCGCAGCCCGTCGATCTCCTTCCACGGCAGCGTCCGGCTGCCCAGCAGCGTGCGCACGGTGACCCCGCTCTCGTCGGCGACGGTCCGCAGCCGCACGATCAGCGCGGAGAGCAGCACCGGGATCACCAGCAGCGGCGCCGACGGCGGCCAGGCCAGCACCGGGATCAGCAGCCCCAGGGCGAAGAACCCGACGGCCAGGTGCGCTATCGGCGAGATCTTGAGCACCACGGCGGAGTCAGTAACCACCCTCGCATCATCCCACCGCCCCGCCACGGGCCCGGTCCCACGCTTGGGTGTGAGCCGAGGGCGGCCCGGCACGGCGTGTCGCCGCCCGGGATTCACACGCGAAGCCGTGGGCGCACACTCGATCGCCCACGGCACCGGATTTGACTGCTGAGCAGTGCGAAGGCTACCGTCGGACGTTATGGATAACGCCGGACAGCCCCGGATGCTCGTAGTAATTGGTCGGCGCGTTGGGGCCTGACCAGCTTTTCGGCATTTGAAGCGATCCAGCACCAACGCCCTCGTACAGCAGCTGAAGCTGACGGGGGTTTTTTCTTGCCCACCGCGAGTCTCCCAGAGTGAATAAGGACCAAACGACAGTGAGCGCTCCCACCAGGCCGCACACCCCGCAGCAACAGCGCGCGGCCGACATCGCCTCGGACGCCGTCGAGCACGCCGGACCACCGTCGGCCGGCTCATCGAAACGTGTTGCGCCGGAACAACTCACCGGCGCACAGTCGGTGATCCGGTCGCTGGAGGAGCTCGGCGTCGAAGTGATCTTCGGCATTCCCGGCGGCGCGGTGCTTCCCGTGTACGACCCGCTGTTCGACTCCCAGAAGCTGCGCCACATCCTGGTCCGCCACGAGCAGGGCGCCGGGCACGCCGCCAGCGGGTACGCGCACGCCACCGGCAAGGTCGGGGTGTGCATGGCGACGTCGGGCCCCGGCGCGACCAACCTGGTGACCCCGCTGGCCGACGCGCAGATGGACTCGATCCCGGTGGTGGCCATCACCGGGCAGGTGGGACGCTCGCTGATCGGGACCGATGCCTTCCAGGAGGCCGACATCTCGGGCATCACGATGCCGATCACCAAGCACAACTTCCTGGTCCGCGACGGCGACGACATCCCCCGGGTGATCGCCGAGGCGTTCCACATCGCCGCCACCGGACGCCCCGGCGCGGTGCTCGTCGACCTCCCCAAGGACGTGCTGCAGGGCCAGTGCACGTTCAGCTGGCCGCCGCGCATGGACCTGCCCGGCTACAAGCCCAACACCAAGCCGCACAACCGGCAGATCCGCGAGGCTGCCAAGCTGGTCGCGGCCGCGCGCAAGCCGGTGCTCTACGTGGGCGGCGGTGTGATCCGCGGCGAGGCGACCGAGCAGCTGGCCGAGCTGGCCGGGCTGACCGGCATCCCGGTGGTCACCACGCTGATGGCGCGCGGTGCCTTCCCCGACAGCCACCGCCAGCACCTGGGCATGCCCGGCATGCACGGCACGGTGGCGGCCGTGGCTGCGCTGCAGCGCAGCGACCTGCTGATCGCGCTGGGCACCCGCTTCGACGACCGGGTCACCGGCAAGCTCGACACCTTCGCGCCGGAGGCCAAGGTCATCCACGCCGACATCGACCCGGCCGAGATCGGCAAGAACCGGCACGCCGACGTGCCGATCGTCGGCGACGTCAAGGCCGTCATCGCCGAGCTCATCGAGATGCTGCGGCAGCGCGAGATCCCCGGCAGCATCGAGCTGGACGACTGGTGGGCCTACCTGGACGACGTGCGGGCCACTTACCCGCTGAGCTACGGCCCACAGAGCGACGGCAGCCTGAGCCCGGAATACGTGATCGAGAAGCTGGGCGAGATCGCCGGTCCCGATGCGGTGTACGTCGCCGGTGTCGGGCAGCACCAGATGTGGGCGGCGCAGTTCGTTTCCTACGAGAAGCCGCGCACCTGGCTCAACTCCGGCGGGTTGGGCACCATGGGCTTCGCCATCCCGGCGGCCATGGGCGCCAAGGTCGCCCGCCCCGACGCCGAGGTCTGGGCGATCGACGGCGACGGCTGCTTCCAGATGACCAACCAGGAGCTGGCCACCTGCGCGATCGAGGGCGTGCCGATCAAGGTGGCGCTGATCAACAACGGCAACCTGGGCATGGTGCGGCAGTGGCAGACGCTGTTCTACGAGGAGCGGTACTCCCAGACCGACCTGGCCACCCACTCCCATCGCATCCCGGACTTCGTGAAGCTGGCCGAGGCGCTGGGCTGCGTCGGATTACGTTGCGAGCGTGCAGAAGACGTCGTCGACGTGATCAACCAGGCCCGCGCTATCAACGACCGCCCGGTGGTGATCGATTTCATCGTCGGCGCCGACGCGCAGGTGTGGCCGATGGTGGCCGCCGGAACCAGCAACGACGAAATCCAGGCGGCCCGAGGCATCCGGCCGCTGTTCGACGACGAGACCGAGGGCCACGCCTGATGAACACTCACACGTTGTCCGTTTTGGTGGAGGACAAGCCCGGCGTGCTCGCACGGGTTGCGGCGCTGTTCTCGCGGCGCGGCTTCAACATCGAGTCGCTGGCCGTCGGTGCCACCGAGTGCAAGGACATGTCGCGGATGACGATCGTGGTCTCCGCCGAGGACACCCCGCTCGAGCAGATCACCAAGCAGCTCAACAAATTGATCAACATCATCAAGATCGTCGAACTGGACGAGGACAATTCGGTGTCCCGCGAGCTGGCGCTGATCAAAGTGCGCGCCGATGCCGGCACGCGCAGCCAGGTGATCGAGGCGGTGAACCTGTTTCGCGCCAAGGTGATCGACGTCTCCCAGGAGGCGCTGACGATCGAGGCCACCGGCAACCGCGGCAAGATCGAGGCGCTGCTGCGGGTGCTGGAGCCCTTCGGCATCCGGGAGATCGTCCAGTCCGGCTTGGTGTCGCTGGCCCGCGGTCCGCGCGGTATCGGCACCGCCAAGTAGTCTTTCAGCTGTTTCGAGGAAGAAGGAGATAGGGAACGTGCCATCGCAGGCATTGAAGATGTTCTACGACGACGATGCTGACCTGTCGATCATCCAGGGCCGCAAGGTCGGTGTGATCGGCTACGGCAGCCAGGGGCACGCGCACGCGCTGAGCCTGCGCGACTCCGGCGTGCGGGTGCGCGTCGGGCTGAAGGAGGGCTCGAAGTCCCGGGCCAAGGTGGAAGAGCAGGGACTCGAGGTCGACACTCCCGCCGAGGTCGCCAAGTGGGCCGACGTCATCATGCTGTTGGCGCCCGACACCGCCCAGGCCGACATCTTCACAAACGACATCGAGCCCAACCTCAAAGACGGCGACGCCCTGTTCTTCGGGCACGGCCTCAACATCCACTTCGGCCTGATCAAGCCGCCCGCCGAGGTCACCATCGCGATGGTCGCCCCCAAGGGGCCCGGGCATCTGGTGCGCCGGCAGTTCGTCGACGGCAAGGGCGTGCCCTGCCTGATCGCCGTCGACCAGGACCCCACCGGCAAGGGCGAGGCGCTGGCGCTGTCGTACGCCAAGGCCATCGGCGGCACCCGCGCCGGCGTCATCAAGACCACGTTCAAGGACGAGACCGAAACCGACCTCTTCGGTGAGCAGGCCGTGTTGTGCGGCGGCACAGAGGAATTGGTGAAGGCCGGCTTCGACGTGATGGTCGAGGCGGGCTACCCGCCGGAAATGGCGTACTTCGAGGTGCTGCACGAGCTCAAGCTGATCGTCGACCTGATGTACGAGGGCGGCATCGCCCGGATGAACTACTCGGTGTCCGACACCGCGGAATTCGGCGGATACCTTTCCGGCCCCCGGGTCATCGACGCCGACACCAAGGAGCGGATGCGCGCGATCCTGCGCGACATCCAGGACGGCAGCTTCACCAAGAAGCTGGTCGACGACGTGCACAACGGCAGCAAGCAGCTGCTGGCACTGCGCAAGGAGAACGCCGAGCATCCCATCGAGGTCACCGGCAAGAAGCTGCGCGACCTGATGAGCTGGGTCGACCGTCCGATAACCGAGACCGCCTAGGGGCCGGCGGGCTCACCGAGATCGACGGTGCCGCGGCCCTTCCGTCATGTCGCCGCGGTAGCGTCGATGCCCTGGCTCAGGTGATGCAGAGCACCTCGTCGAGGCTGGCGGTGCACAGCCGGGCTGTGGCCGCCCGTTGCGCGAGCGCCGCGAATGGATCGGGGTCGGCGTCGTGCACACCGCCGGCGCGGTCCAGTCGTGTGGTGTCGAACATCGCTGGGCCGCAGGCGACCTCCTCGGTGAGGACATAGCGACCGGTGTCGGGTGCCCGGCGCACCGCTGCCTCGGGCGCGCTGGCGGCGATGAGCTTGCCCGCATCGGCGAAATTGATTCCCACCTGGAACACTTGCGGTTCGGCCTCGAGCACCGCGGTCAGGCGGGTGATGAGGTTTTCGGGTGCAAAAAACCGCCAGCCCTCGCCCAGGTGCAGCCAGAACCGTCCGTCGATGTCGCCGCGAAGAGCGGCGAGTTGGGCGCCGGGCCCCTCCACGAAACCGGAACGGGCGAAGTCGAGAAACCCGTAGCGCTCGCGGAGTCGCGCGCGATCCAGGGCCGCCATGCCGACCTCGATCACCAGGAAGCGCCCTACCCGCGACACATCGGTGCAGCAGTTCAGGAACGAGTTCAGCGTCTGCTCGAGGCGGGCCGGATCGTCACCGGCGACCAGGCTGACGACCACCTTGTCCTCGCGTGGACGGGCGACCACGCGCTGCAGGGACTGCACCAGCGCCTCCGGATACGGCGACGCCGCTTCGATCATCGTCGGCGCACACACGTCGCGGTTGGCCGCGATCCGTTGCCGGTCCTCGTCGGGAATATCGGCCCGCGCCAGCATGCGCCGGCACAGTGTGAACGACTCGGCATGCTTGCCGATCCAGGAGGCGCACACCGCCTGTTCGTCGGTGGCGCGCCAAGCATGGATGTCGGCGCGGACAAACAACGTGTCCTGTTCGGGGAGGGGAATTTCGGCGGCCCGGCTGGGCGAACAGGTAGCCGAGCTGGTATCGCGCATCGAAGCGATACCGCTGGGCGATCGTATGCAGCGGTTCGGCGCGGGTTGGCCGGAACTCCCACGCCCGTAGGTAGGCGTCCTGCACCTCGGGCCACGGCGCACTTTGTTTCGACAGTGACTCGGCGACCTGGAACAGCGCGTAGAACACCTCTTCGTCCCAGCCCCCCATCTCGACGCGGCGCTCGTACCATTTGCGTGCGTTGACGAAGTCGCCCTCATGGAAATAGCTCTGGGCCAAGTTGAACACCGACCGCGCATCCTCGGGGTTGCGTTCGACCTCGGCCAGCAATAAGTCGCGGTCCCGCGCATGCTTTCGCGGAACCTGGTCGTGGGCACCGGGGCGACGAGATTCGATGTGGTATTCGCCCTCCAAACGCGCTCGGACGCAGGGGTCGTCGCACCTGATGTCCCCGTGGACACACCTCGAAGCGGGCGCGCAACCCGTTGCGGAACAATCGCGGGCGCCAGAAGGTGCCGTAGTCGGATCGGTGGCGCAGTTCGTACTGGTCGGCGCTGAGCTGGCTGAAATCAACTGTGCCCAGAAACCGTTTCGTCGGCGTCGATGGCCCAGATGTAGTCGCCGTGGCCCTGGGCGAGGTGCAATGCCTCGGTGCGGTTGTGGCCGAAGTTGCGCCACGGCCGTTCGTAGAGCTCTCCGGGGATGCCCAGACCGGCCATGTGGTTGCGGATCAGGTCCTGGGTGCCGTCGGTGGAGCCGGTGTCGACGATCACCCACGAGCTGATGTGTGGCGCGACGGAATCCAGCGTTTCGGCGATGATGTGTGCCTCGTTTTTCACGATCATGTTCAGGCAGATCGTCGGGCGCGCGGTCATCGGGTCGGGCACGGCCCGATCGTATCGAGCAAGCCATGATCGCGGTACGGGATTTGCCGGGCGCACCGATCTTCATCACCACGTTGGTCGCGGCTGGCGACATCAGCTTGTCCGGCCGCGGACCGAGCCCCTGAGCGCAACGCCGAGCTCGGTGATCTCAGAGCCACATCGGCAGCGGCGCAACGCTTGGGCGCATCGAGGCCGGTTCACCAAACTGCCTCCACGAAACTGGCCGGCCGGCAGGGCGGCCGGCGTCGAGCCCATCCCCTGGGAGGCAACGCGGAACGGTCGGGGCGCTCGACGAGTTGAGCGTCCTGGCCGCTTCCGGTCGGCCCGTTCACGGGCCGGTCTTCGGCACGCCTCGCGCGCCACCCGGGGAATGCAGCGCCGGACGCTGTCGTGCCGCGGCCGGCCTTGGCCGACCCGCACCCTCAAACCCGGGGGCGTCAATCAGCCGTTGTCGGTTTGTTGGGACCGCGGTCGCCGACGGTGCCGTTCGGCCGTCAACCGGAGCCGATAGTCTAGCCGGGTGAATCTGCCTGTTGTTTTAATCGCCGACAAACTCGCCCAATCAACCGTCGCTGCGCTCGGAGACCAGGTCGAGGTGCGCTGGGTGGACGGTCCCGACCGGGAGAAGTTACTGGCAGCGGTGCCGGAGGCCGACGCGCTGCTGGTGCGTTCGGCCACCACCGTCGACGCCGAGGTCCTGGCGGCGGCCCCCAAGCTCAAGATCGTCGCCCGCGCCGGGGTGGGGCTGGACAACGTCGACGTCGACGCCGCCACCGAGCGCGGTGTGCTGGTGGTCAACGCCCCGACGTCCAACATCCACAGCGCCGCCGAGCACGCCATGGCCCTGCTGCTGGCCGCGGCCCGCCAGGTCCCGGCCGCCGACGCCTCGCTGCGCGAGCACACCTGGAAGCGGTCGTCGTTCTCGGGCACCGAGATCTTCGGCAAGACCGCCGGCATCGTCGGGCTGGGCAGGATCGGGCAGCTGGTCGCGCACCGGCTCGCCGCCTTCGGCGCCCACCTGGTCGCCTACGACCCGTACGTCTCACCGGCCCGGGCCGCACAGCTGGGCATCGAACTGCTCTCCCTCGAAGACCTGCTGGCCCGCGCCGACTTCGTCTCCGTGCACCTGCCCAAGACGCCCGAGACGGCGGGCCTGATCGGCAAGGAGGCGCTGGCCAAGGCCAAGCCGGGCGTCATCATCGTCAACGCCGCGCGCGGCGGGCTGCTCGACGAGGCGGCGCTGGCCGAGGCCATCGGCAGCGGCCACGTGCGCGGGGCCGGCATCGACGTGTTCGCCAAGGAGCCGTGCACCGAGAGCCCGCTGTTCGACCTGCCTCAGGTGGTGGTCACGCCGCACCTGGGCGCCTCCACCGCCGAGGCCCAGGACCGGGCCGGCACCGACGTCGCGGCGAGCGTGAAGCTCGCCCTGGCCGGCGAGTTCGTCCCGGACGCGGTCAACGTCGGCGGCGGCGTGGTCAACGAAGAGGTGGCGCCCTGGCTGGACCTGGTGCGCAAGCTGGGCGTGCTGGCCGCCGCGCTGTTGAACGAACCGCCCGTGTCGGTGCAGGTGCAGGTGCGTGGTGAGCTCGCCTCCGAAGACGTCGAGGTGCTGCAACTCGCGGCGCTGCGCGGCGTGTTCTCGGCCGTCATCGAGGACACCGTGACGTTCGTCAACGCGCCGGCGCTGGCCGCCGAACGGGGCGTCACCGCCGAGATCACGACCGCCTCGGAAAGCGCCAACCACCGCAGCGTCGTCGATGTGCGGGCCGTCGGACCGGACGGGTCGGCCGTCAACGTCGCCGGTACCTTGTCCGGCCCGCAGCTGACCGAGAAGATCGTGCAGATAAACGGCCGCAACTTCGATCTGCGCGCCGAGGGCACCAACCTGGTGATCAACTACGTCGACCAGCCCGGGGCGCTGGGCAAGATCGGCACCTTGCTGGGCGGCGCCGGGGTGAACATCCAGGCCGCACAGCTGTCCGAAGACGCCGAGGGCCCGGGCGCGACCATCCTGCTGCGGCTGGATCAAGACGTGCCCGCCGAGGTGCGCTCGGCGATCGCGGCCGCGGTGAGCGCCAACAAACTCGAAGTGGTCGACCTGTCGTGAACCGCGCCGGTGACGATGCAGAGCGAAGAGCGATGAGGTGGGGGTACCGCCCAGCCGCGAAGCGGCGTGGGGGAGAGCGGCGCCGATGAAGTTGGCGGTCATAGGCGGCGACGGGATCGGTCCGGAGGTGGTCGCCGAGGCGCTCAAAGTTCTTGACACCGTGCTGCCCGGGGTGCAAAAGACCAGCTACGACCTGGGCGCGCGGCGTTACCACGCCACCGGCGAGCTGCTGCCGGAGTCGGTGCTGTCCGAACTGCGCGAGCACGACGCGATCCTGCTCGGGGCGGTCGGCGATCCGTCGGTGCCCAGCGGGGTGCTGGAGCGGGGCTTGCTGCTGCGCCTGCGGTTCGAGCTGGACCACCACGTCAACCTACGACCCGGCCGGCTCTACCCGGGCGTGAGCAGTCCGCTCGCCGGGACCCCCGACATCGATTTCGTCGTGGTGCGGGAGGGGACCGAGGGGCCCTACACCGGTACCGGCGGGGCCATCCGCGCCGGTACGCCGCACGAGGTGGCCACCGAGGTGAGCCTGAACACCGCGTTCGGCGTGCGGCGGGTGGTGGTCGACGCGTTCGAGCGCGCCCGGCGGCGGCGCCAGCACCTGACGCTGGTGCACAAGACGAACGTGCTCACCTTCGCCGGCAAACTGTGGTCGCGCATCGTGGCCGAGGTCGGCGAGGACTACCCCGACGTCGAGGTCGCGTATCAACACGTCGACGCCGCCACCATCTTCATGGTCACCGATCCGGGGCGCTTCGACGTGATCGTCACCGACAACCTGTTCGGCGACATCATCACCGACCTGGCCGCTGCGGTGTGCGGCGGAATCGGCCTGGCCGCCAGTGGCAACATCGATGCCACCCGGGCCAACCCGTCGATGTTCGAGCCCGTACACGGCAGCGCACCCGATATTGCCGGGCAGGGCGTCGCGGATCCGACTGCGGCGATCATGTCGGTGGCGCTGCTGCTCGCCCACCTGGGGGAGGACGACGCCGCCCGCAAGGTCGACGGGGCCGTCGAGACCTACCTGGCTACCCGCGGGAGCGAACGGCTCGCCACCAGCGAAGTCGGCGAACGGATTGCCGCCGCGCTCTAGTCTCCAACCCGGGCGGGAGCAGTCGCGCCGGCACCAACGGCACCGCCAGCAGCGGGAACAACCCGCACAGGCCCCACGCCACCGGATACTTGGCGGCCATGATCAAGGCGCCGAAGAGCGGGGGGCCCGCGGCGGCCATCAGCCGTTGCGTCGTGTTCTGGATGCCCAGCGCACGTCCGCTCCAGAAGGGTCCGGCGAACTCGGTGATCGCGGTCGCCTCGAGCCCGTTGTCGAGCACCGCGATCACCGAGATGACGATCATGAGGGATACGTCGTACCGGGAGCCCAGGTCGTCGGTCAGGGCGAGCAGGAACAGGGTCAGCGTTGCGGCGATCGCGATGTAGCGCACCGGCCGCATCCGCGAGCCGACGCGGTCCGACCAACGGCCGACCGCGATGCGGCCCAGCGCACCGAGCAACTGCGAGATCGTCACCATCCCGCCGGCCGCCGCCACCGACCATCCGTGGTGGTTCATCAGCCAGACGAGCATGAACGTCACGGTCACCGTCTGGGGCATCATCAGCAGACCCGCCACCGCATGGATGCGCCACAGCACCGACGACCCACGGTAGGGGCTGGCCAGTTCCTGGTCGGTGGCCGTCTCGCGGGATTTGCGCGGCGGATCGACGATCCCGATGGCGGCGGCCACCGCCGCCATCGCGCACGCGAACGCCGGGAACATCAGCCCCGCCCGCGGGCCGCGTTCGGCGAGCTCGGGAATCACCAGCGCGCCCAGGGCGATTCCCAGCGGCTGGGCGGTCTGGCGGATGCCCATCGCCAGGCCGCGTTGATGCGCCGGGAACCAGGCGGACACCAGTCGGCCGCCGGCGGTGTTGCAGCTCGCGGCGGCCATGCCGCCCAGAAACAGGCACAGGCCGGTCCACACCATGGAATGGACCGTCGCCGCCGTGTACGCCGCCACCGCGGTCAGCGCTGAGCCCGCGGTCAACACGATGCGCTCGCCGACGCGGTCCAGCACGTAGCCCCAGAGCACCAGTGTGACGACCATGCCCCAGCTGGGCATCGACGACAATAGACCGGCTTCGGTCAGCGAAATCCCGCGCGCGCCCACCAGCGAAGGGATCAAAAAGGCGATGCCGTTGATGAACAGGAATGAACTCGCCGTCACTCCCAGCGAAATGACCATGATCGACCACCGCGCGCCCGCACTGAGCTGGCCCGTGACATCCGCGTCGGTCGGCATCGTTCCATGCTGACACAGGCGGCTGGTACCACTCTGAGCATTTGGTGGGCCGTGCCGGTCCGCTCAGACGCCTGGGGGCGCACCGCTAGGCTCAAGCGAATGCGCCTTGGTCGAATCGCCAGCCCCGACGGCGTCGCCTTCGTCAGCATCGAGGGCGACGACCCAACCGGGATGACCGCCCGCGAGATCGCCGAGCACCCGTTCGGCACGCCGAGCTTCACCGGCCGCTCGTGGCCGGTGGCCGACGTCCGGCTGCTCGCTCCCATCTTGGCCAGCAAGGTGGTGTGTGTCGGCAAGAACTACGCCGACCACATCAAAGAGATGAACAACCTCACCGGCCCGGCGCCGGCGGACCCGGTGATATTCCTCAAGCCGAACACCGCCATCATCGGACCCAACGTGCCGATTCGGCTGCCCGCCAATGCATCACCGGTGCACTTCGAAGGCGAGTTGGCGGTGGTGATCGCCCGGGCGTGCAAGGACGTCTCGGCCGCCCAGGCCGCCGAGAGCATCCTGGGCTACACCATCGGAAACGATGTGTCGGCGCGCAATCAACAAAAGGCCGACGGCCAATGGACGCGGGCCAAGGGGCACGACACCTTCTGCCCGGTCGGGCCGTGGATCGTCACCGACATCGACCCCGCCGATCTCGAATTGCGCACCGAGGTCAACGGCGAGGTGAAACAGCACAGCCGCACCTCGCTGATGATCCATGACGTCGGCGCCATCGTGGAGTGGATCTCGGCCGTCATGACGTTGCTTCCCGGCGACCTGATCCTGACCGGGACCCCTGCCGGCGTCGGTCCGATCGAGGACGGCGACACCGTGTCCGTGACCATCGAGGGCATCGGCACCCTGAGCAATCCCGTAGTCCGCAAAGGAAAGTCGTGACCCCTACCACAGCCGTCCGAGTCCGGTTCTGTCCGTCGCCCACCGGCACCCCGCACGTCGGGATGGTCCGCACCGCGTTGTTCAACTGGGCCTATGCCCGGCACACCGGCGGCACCTTCGTCTTTCGCATCGAGGACACCGACGCGCAGCGCGACACCGAGGAAAGCTATCTGGCGTTGCTGGATGCGCTGCGCTGGCTCGGCCTCGACTGGGACGAGGGTCCCGAGATCGGCGGTCCCTACGGCCCGTACCGGCAGTCGCAGCGCACGCAGATCTACCGCGACGTCGTCGCCAAGCTGATCGAGTCCGGCGAGGCCTACGAAGCGTTTTCGACGCCGGAAGAGGTCGAGGCGCGACACATCGCCGCCGGGCGCAACCCGAAGCTGGGCTATGACAACTTCGACCGCGAGCTGACCGAGGCGCAGCGCTCGGCGTTTCTGGCCGAGGGCCGCAAGCCCGTGGTGCGGCTGCGGATGCCCGACGAAGACCTGGGCTGGGACGACTTGGTGCGCGGGACCACCACGTTCGCGGCGGGCAGCGTGCCCGACTTCGCGCTGACCCGCGCCAGCGGAGATCCGTTGTACACCTTGGTCAACCCCTGTGACGACGCGCTGATGAAGATCACCCACGTGCTGCGCGGCGAGGACCTGCTGCCGTCGACGCCGCGCCAGCTCGCGCTCTATGCGGCGCTGATCCGGATCGGGGTCGCCGAGCGCGTCCCGCAATTCGCGCACCTGCCAACCGTCTTGGGGGAGGGCACCAAGAAGCTCTCCAAGCGCGACCCGCAGTCGAACCTGTTCACCCACCGCGAGCGCGGCTTCATCCCCGAGGGGCTGCTGAATTACCTTGCGCTGCTCGGCTGGGCGATCGCCGACGACCACGACCTGTTCAGCCTCGACGAGATGGTGGCGGCCTTCGACGTCGTCGACGTCAACGCCAACCCGGCCCGTTTCGACCAGAAGAAGGCCGACGCGCTCAATGCCGAGCACATCAGGATGCTCGACGAAGACGACTTCACCGCCAGGCTGCGCGCCTATTTCGGCGCACACGGCCATGACACCGGGCTGGACGAGCCCGAATTCGCCGCGGCGGCCCGGCTGGTGCAGACCCGCATCGTCGTCCTGGCCGACGCGTGGGAGCTGCTGAAGTTCCTCGACGACGACGAGTACGCCATCGACCCCAAGGCCGCCGCCAAGGAACTCGGTCCGGACGGGGAGGCGGTCCTGGATGCGGCCCTGCACGCGCTGGACCCCGTGCCGGAGTGGACCGCGTCCCACATCGAGGACGCGCTCAAGGGCGCGCTGATCGAGAAGATGGAGCTCAAACCGCGCAAGGCGTTCGGCCCGATCCGGGTGGCCGTTACGGGGACGACGGTCAGCCCGCCGCTGTTCGAATCGATGGAACTGCTCGGCCGCGACCGCAGCCTGCAGCGGCTGCGCGCCGCGCGCAAGGAATGAGACGCGTCACAGTGCGGCGCAACGGGGAAGACCGGGCGTGGGCGACTGCGCTGCAGGTCTTTGGTAGTCTGCACTGCGGTTCACAAAGGCCTACAACGGCCGGCGGCGGCGGTCCCGCACAGCGCGTTGCGACGCGTGGGATCCGCTCCGACCAGCGGTTTTAGGCGGCCAATGGGGTATGGTGTAATTGGCAACACAGCTGATTCTGGTTCAGCCATTCTAGGTTCGAGTCCTGGTACCCCAGCGAAAATCTGCGAGCAAAACCTGCCCACCCCAAGCGATTAGGTGGGCTTACCGGGTTGGGTTATGCTGGCAGCTCGGATCGGTTCTGGCCCCGTCGTCTAGCGGCCTAGGACGCCGCCCTCTCACGGCGGTAGCGTGGGTTCGAATCCCATCGGGGCTACAAATGACCGTCTACCGGTCGCTCTACTGGGCGGCGCCCAGCGCGGCCGGTGCGGTGGAGCCGCCCACCGGCATGTGCGGCAACCCGAGCTTGCGGTGGTCCCACGAGCGGGCGCGGCGGGGGACGATGCGCACACAGACCCGCTTGTTCATCATCTGCTCGACGAATGGCTTCATCTCGTCGGTGTAGGGGCCGGTGTAGCGCTCGAAGACGCTGACGCCGACCCGGTGCGCGACGTCGGGGTCGTCGATGATCTCCGCGACGCCCTCGAAGGAAACCCCGCGCAGCGTGTCGTAGGTGTGGCCGTCCTCGATCAGGAAGCTCACCCGCGGGTCCCGCGTGAGGTTGACCGCCTTCTGCGACTTGGCTTTGGTCTCCAGCCAGATCTCGCCGTCGACGACGGCGTACCACATCGCGGTCAGGTGCGGCTGCCCGTCGGGGCCGACGGTGGCCAGGGTGCCGGTGCGGCTCTTGACGACGAAATCGGCGATCTCGTCCTCCGACATCACGATGCTCGCGCGCTGATTTGTTCCCATGGCTGTCAGTGTGTCAGGCTGCCCGCCGCGGATTTGCTCCGAGTCTGCGCCGACGGCATCGAGCCTGCGCCCCGTGTGCGCCACGACGCGATTCGGGCGCGCTGTACGCAGCGTCGGTGCGGGGCGCGCGCTAGAGCCGGCGGGTGAGCGCCTCGGCCGCCGACAACAAGTCGGCGGCCCAGCGCACGCCCGGACGCCGGCCGATCCGGTCGATCGGGTCCGGACACCGAGATGGCGGCGACGACGACGCCGCGGCCGTCGCGCACCGGCGCCGACACGCTGGCCACCCCCGGCTCCCGCTCGGCGACGCTTTGCGCCCAACCGCGCCGGCGGACCTCGGCCAGTGTCCGTTCGGTGAATTTCGCCGTCGGCAGAACGGCCTTCTGGGTCGCGGCGTCGCTGTGGGCCAGCAGCACTTTGGCCCCCGAGCCCGCCGTCATCGGCAACCGCGCCCCGATCGGGACGGTATCGCGAAGACCCGCAGCCGGTTCCAGGGCCGCCACGCAGACCCGCAACGTGCCCTCGCGGCGGTACAGCTGGACGCTCTCGCCGGTGGTCTCCCGCAACTGGGGAAGCACGGCCGCGCTCGCGGCCAGCAGCGGATCGTGCACGCGGGTCGCCAGTTCGCTGAGTGCCGGGCCGAGGTGCCAGTGCCCCTCGTCGTCGCGCGCCAGCAGGCGGTGGACTTCGAGGGCGGCCGCCAGGCGGTACGCGGTGGCCCGGGGCAGGCCCGTGCGCTCGCACAGTTCGGCCAGCCCGCACGGCGATTCGGCCGCGGTGTGCAGGACCACCATCGCTTTGTCGAGGACGCCGATGCCGCTATGCTGTCTCACGAAGCAATATTAGCGTCTCGCATTCTGAGATGGCAATCGGAATCGATGGGCGCGCCGCACACGAGGCGAAGAGGGGCGAGTTCGAGATGGGATCGCAGAACACGGCGTCCGGCGCGGACAGGCCGCGCACGTTGGCCGAAAAGGTTTGGGACGACCACGTTGTGGTATCAGGTGGCGGTCCCGAACCAGGAGGGGCGCCCGACCTCATCTACATCGACCTGCATCTGGTGCACGAGGTGACCAGTCCGCAGGCCTTCGACGGCCTGCGCCTGGCCGGCCGTCCGGTGCGCCGGCCCGATCTGACGCTGGCCACCGAGGACCACAACGTGCCCACCATCGACATCGACAAGCCGATCGCCGACCCGGTGTCGCGCACCCAGGTCGAGACTTTGCGGCGCAACTGCGAGGAATTCGGCGTCCGGCTCTATCCGATGGGCGACATCGAGCAGGGCATCGTGCACGTCGTCGGGCCGCAATTGGGCCTGACGCAACCGGGCATGACGATCGTCTGCGGGGACAGCCATACCTCGACCCACGGCGCCTTCGGCGCGCTGGCGATGGGCATCGGTACGTCGGAGGTCGAACACGTGCTCGCCACGCAGACGCTGCCGCTGCGGCCGTTCAGGACCATGGCGGTCAACGTCGACGGCCGACTGCCCGAGGGAGTGACCGCGAAAGACGTCATCCTGGCGTTGATCGCCAAGATCGGCACCGGTGGCGGCCAGGGCCACGTCATCGAATACCGCGGCAGCGCCGTCGAATCCCTGTCGATGGAAGGCCGCATGACGATCTGCAACATGAGCATCGAAGCCGGTGCCCGCGCGGGGATGGTGGCGCCGGACGAGACCACCTACGAGTTCCTGCGCGGCCGTCCGCACGCTCCGACCGGCGCGGATTGGGACGGCGCGCTGCAGTACTGGCAGCAGCTGCGTACCGACCCCGGCGCCGTCTTCGACACCGAGGTCCATCTGGATGCAACGTCGTTGAGCCCATTCGTCACCTGGGGAACAAACCCGGGCCAGGGCGTGCCGCTGGCTGCGGCCGTGCCCGATCCCGAGCAGATGGCCGACGAGGGTGAGCGCCAGGCCGCCGAGAAAGCCTTGGCGTATATGAACCTTCGCCCCGGCACGCCGATGCGCGACATCAGCGTCGACGCGGTGTTCGTCGGCTCGTGCACCAACGGCCGCATCGAGGATCTGCGTGCGGTGGCCGAGGTGCTGCGCGGCCGCACGATCGCTGACGGGGTGCGGATGCTCGTCGTGCCGGGGTCGATGCGGGTGCGTGCGCAGGCCGAAGCCGAAGGGCTGGATGAGATTTTTACCACAGCGGGCGCGCAGTGGCGGCAGGCCGGCTGCTCGATGTGCCTGGGCATGAACCCGGATCAGCTTTCGCCCGGGGAGCGCTGCGCCGCGACGTCCAACCGCAACTTCGAAGGGCGCCAGGGCAAAGGCGGCCGCACGCACCTGGTGTCGCCGGCCGTCGCGGCAGCGACGGCGGTGCGTGGAACTTTGTCCGCCCCGGCGGACTTGAACTGACCGACTGACAAGGGGAAGAGCATGGAAGCCTTTCGTACCCACACCGGTATCGGCGTGCCGCTGCGGCGCTCAAACGTCGACACCGACCAAATCATTCCGGCGGTCTTTTTGAAGCGTGTCACCCGAACTGGTTTCGAGGACGGCTTGTTCGCGACCTGGCGGTCGGATCCCTCATTCGTGCTCAACCTGAGCCCTTTCGACCGGGGCTCAGTGCTGGTGGCCGGACCCGATTTCGGCACGGGATCGTCGCGGGAGCACGCCGTGTGGGCGCTCATGGACTACGGGTTCCGGGTAGTCATCTCGTCGCGGTTCGGCGATATTTTCCGGGGCAACGCGGGCAAGGCGGGTCTGTTGGCGGCCGAAGTTTCGCAAGATGGCGTGGAACTTCTTTGGAAGCTCATCGAGCAGAGTCCCGGCTTGGAAATCACTGCCAATCTTCAAGATCGAAATATCACTGCAGGAACGGCGGTGCTGCCGTTCAAGATTGACGACCACACCGCGTGGCGACTGCTCGAAGGGCTCGACGATATAGCCCTTACGCTGGGGAAACTCGACGAAATCGAAACTTTCGAGGCGGCCTGCCGACGGTGGAAGCCGCACACTTCACCGGCCTCCTGAGGGGCGCACCCGAAGCGAATTCCGGGGCCGGCGACCGACACGGCCGGGCCGATTTCGGGACCCCGCCACGAGTCAAGGGCTGCAACCGGATTGCGAAAATATCGCTTAACTGGCCTTGAAATTGCGCGTGGCTCTTGGAAATTTGTCGGGTGAGGGTTTACCGTGTGCACTAGTCGGTTCTGAAAAAACGAGGACCACTGGCTTCGGAGGGTATGGATGAACAAAGCAGAGCTCATTGACGTGCTCACAGAGAAAATGGGCTCGGACCGTCGGCAGGCGACCGCCGCCGTCGAGCATGTCGTCGACACCATCGTGCGTGCGGTGCACAAGGGCGACAGCGTCACCATCACCGGGTTCGGTGTGTTCGAACAACGTCGGCGCGCGGCGCGGGTTGCCCGCAATCCGCGTACCGGCGAGACAGTGAAGGTGAAGCCCACGTCCGTCCCGGCGTTCCGTCCCGGTGCCCAATTCAAAGCGGTTGTGTCTGGCGCACAGCGCCTCCCGTCCGACGGCCCCGCCGTCAAGCGCGGTGTGGTAGGGGCGGGCGCGGCCAAGAAGGCGGCGAAGAAGGCCCCGGCCAAGAAGGCGCCCGCCAAGAAGGCTCCGGCCAAGAAGGCTCCGGCCAAGAAGGCTCCGGCCAAGAAGGCTCCGGCCAAGAAGGCGCCCGCCAAGAAGGCCCCGGCCAAGAAGGCGCCCGCCAAGAAGGCCCCGGCCAAGAAGGCGCGCCGCCAAGAAGGCCCCGGCCAAGAAGGCGGTCGCCAAGAAGGCCCCGGCCAAGAAGGCGGCCGCCAAGAAGGCCCCGGCCAAGAAGGCGGTCGCCAAGAAGGCTCCGGCCAAGAAGGCCCCGGCGCGCGGACGCGGCCGCAGGTAGCAGGTAGGCAGTCGAACAGCGGAACCCTTTGGGAGCAGCGATGCTCCCGAAGGGTCTTCGCGTGTCAGGCCCGCACGTTGGCGGCCAGCGCGCCGCCGATGTGGTCGGCGGCCAGCAGTCGGCCGGCCGACAGCGACAGCACCCACGTGCTGCCCTTGTGGTTGCGCGACTTGTCGGGGTTCAGGCCGTCGCGTTCGCACCACCAGGCGATCAGGTCGGGAATCACCTTGCCCTGGCTGCAGATCACCGGGGTCCCCGGTTGCTTGGCGATCGCCAGCGCCCGCTTCCGGCCGCGACTGGGATTGTCGGCGTAGGATTCCTCGGTCAGCTCGGTTTCGTTGTGGATGGGCACACCGAGTTCGGCCGCAAGCGGCTCCACGGTCTGGTGGCAGCGCAATCGGTCGGCCGCGTGGACTTCGGTGGCGCCGAACGCCATCAGTTGCGGAACCAGCGCCTCGGCCTGTGCCCGTCCCCGCTTGTCCAGGGGCCGCAAGGTGTCATCGCCGGAGAACCGCGATTTGCTGCCGGCGGTGCCGTGCCGGACCACGAGTACGGTGTGCGTGTCGGCCGGCTTCTTGCCGAAGCGGCGCAACACTTTTCGATCGTGCGGGTAGCTCAGCTTGCCTATCGCGTCGGCGACCGGCAACCATATCAGCTGGTCGACCTCCTTGCCCGGCGCGAACTCTCCGCCCGTGCTGCGGGCCGCCCAGTAGTACACTTTTTTCACGCCCTGGGTGACGGGATAACTCACTGAGTTGAGCCGCCGGCCGAGGACGGCGCGGTGGCCGGTTTCCTCGAACACCTCCCGCGCCGCGGCCACCGGCGCCGTCTCGCCGGGATCGACTTTGCCCTTGGGAAGCGTCCAGTCGTCGTAGCCGGGGCGGTGGATGACGGCGATCTCGACGCCGCGGCCGCCTGTGTCGGCGCCGTCCGCCCGCCACAGCACCGCGCCGGCGGCGTAGATGATCCGGCTTCCCGAACGCCGACCGGCGGGCGGGTTCTGGGTCGGCAACTTCACTCCTGCAGGTCAATTCGGCCGCGCGTCGCTGGTTCGGTGGGGCCTGTCGTGGCCCCGGGCGTGACCTGGAAAGCTACCACAGCGCCTCAGGTGCTCCGGTGGCGCTCCATCAACGATTCCTGATGGTCGCGCACGGTGCGGCCATCGTGCGGCATGGCGGCCCATTGGCCGTCGGGCCGCAGTTCCCAGCAACGAGTGGACGGGTCCAGTGCGGACTCGAACAGTTCGTCGAGCTGCGCGGTCAGCCTGGGGTCCTTGACCTGAGCCAACACCTCGACGCGCCGGTCGAGATTGCGGTGCATCATGTCGGCGCTGCCGATCCAGAACTCGTTGATGTTGCGGAAGTGGATGATCCGCGAGTGTTCCAGGAAGCGGCCGAGAATCGAACGCACCTGGATGTTCTCGGAGAAGCCCTCGGCGCCCGGGCGCAGCGCGCAGATGCCGCGTACCACTATCTCGACGCGCACCCCGGACTGCGACGCGCGGTAGAGCGCATCGATGACCTGCTCGTCGACGAGCGCGTTCATCTTCATCCGGATTCGTCCGCCACCACGCTCGGAGTGAGCGGCGATCTCGCGGTCGACGCGCTCGATGATGCCCGTGCGAATCCCGTAGGGGGCCACCAGCAGGTTGCGGTAGGCCGTCTTCCGCGAATAACCGGTCAGCGAGTTGAACAGGTCGGTCAGGTCCGCGCCGATGTCGGGGGCCGCCGTCAGCAGTCCGACATCCTCATACAGCCGCGCGGTCTTGCTGTTGTAGTTGCCGGTCCCGATGTGGCAGTAGCGCCGGATCGCCGAGCCTTCGCGCCGCACCACCAGGCAGGTCTTGCAGTGGGTCTTGAGTCCGACGAGCCCGTACACCACGTGCACGCCCGCTCGTTCCAGTTCGCGCGCCCATTGGATGTTGGCCTGTTCGTCGAAGCGAGCCTTGATCTCGACCAGCGCCACCGCCTGCTTGCCGGCCTCGGCGGCTTCGATCAACGCGCGAACTATCGGGGAGTCACCGGAGGTGCGGTACAGCGTCTGCTTGATCGCCAGCACGTTGGGGTCGGCGGCGGCCTGTTCGATGAAGCGCTGCACGCTGGTGGCGAACGAGTCGTAGGGGTGGTGCACCAAGATGTCGCCCTCGCGCAGCGTGGCGAAGATGCTCTTGGGTGTCTCCCGGTCGGCGAAGGCGGGATGGGTGTCCGGAACGAAGGCCGGGTCTTTGAGCGCCGGACGGTCCAGCCCGTAGATCTGCCACAGCGACGACAAATCCAGCAGCCCGGGCACTTCGATGACGTCGCCGGGGTGCACGTCGAGCTCACGCAGCAGCAGCTCCAGCATGCTCTCGGTCATGTCGTCGGCGATCTCGAGGCGCACCGGCGGACCGAACCGCCTGCGGGCCAATTCCCGTTCCAGCGCCTGCAGCAGGTCTTCGTCGCGGTCCTCCTCGACCTCCATGTCGGCGTTGCGGGTGATGCGGAAGGCGTGATGCTCGACGATCTCCATGCCCGGGAACAACTCCGGAAGGAAGGCCGCAATCAGTTCTTCCATCGGCAGGTAGCGGACGACATCCGGCCCTTCGCCGCCGGCGTCGCGGGTTTTGAGTTCGACGAAGCGATCGACGTTGTTGGGCACCTTGACCCGGGCGAAGTGCTGGCCACCGTCCTCGGAGTGGCGCACCATGACGGCGAGATTCAGGCTCAGCCCGCTGACGAACGGGAACGGGTGGGCGGGATCGACGGCCAGCGGCGTCAGGACGGGGAAGACCTGCTCGCTGAAATAGGTCGACAGCTCGTCGCGCTCGGCCTGATCCAGATCGGCCCACGTGACGATGAGGATGCCTTCCTCGGCGAGCGCCGGCCGCACCGAGTCGAGGAACACCTGCGAGTGCTGGCTGGCGATCCGCTGGGTGTGCTCGCCGATGAGGGCAAGTTGCTCACGCGGCGTCATGCCGTCGGCGGAGCGAACCGACAGCCCCATCTCGTCGCGGCGTTTGAGGCCGGCGACCCGGACCATGTAGAACTCGTCGAGGTTGGAGGCGAAGATCGCCAGGAACTTGGCCCGCTCGAGCAGGGGCAGCGAGCTGTCGTCGGCCAGCGCGAGAACGCGCGCGTTGAAGTCCAGCCAGCTGAGTTCCCGGTTGAGGTAGCGGTCCTCCGGCAAATCGGTGATCGCCGCCGGCGTCGTCGCGGGTGGCGCGGACACGGCGGAGTCGCCCGGGTGCCATACGCTCCCGTCGGGCCGTGTCCCGGCTTCGATATCGGTCACCAAGAGATCATTGCTCATCACCCCCTCGCTGGGCTACCGCCGAACGGACATCCATGCGCCGTTGGGGTGAAGTTCACCGTCCGGACGCCTCACTGCGCCGCGATGGCCCGCGCGGTCGCCGCGCCGACCCCGAGGCGGCGCGCGGCCGCCAGGTCGGCGGGGGTGTCCACGTCGCAGCGCAGGCCGGGCCACGCGCCCGTCAGCTCGATCGCGCCCGAACGGCGGTGCCGCGCCGAGGAATCCGGCCCGAACTGCGGGTCGAGCCCGGTTCCGAACGCGCACAGCGCCGAGGTGCCCGTCGCCAGCCGGTCGGCGACGAAGCTGCGCCGGTGCGCGCGCGCGGCGGCGATCGCTTCGGCCAGTTCCTGGGACTGCAGCGCCGGCAGATCGCCTTGCAGCACAACGACATTGGCGAACGAATCGGCCACCGATCGCTCGGCGGCAGCGATCGCGTTGTTGAGCGGGTCGGGGTGGCCCTGGGGGGTCGGGTCGGCCAGCACGAGGGCACCCAGCTCGGCCGCGGCGGCCGCGGCGACCTCGTCGGGCGTAATGACGGTGATCGAGCCCAGCGCGCTCACCCGGGCCGCGGCGTTCAGGGTGTCGACCAACATCGCCAGCACCACCCTCTCGCGGGTGCGTGCCGAGAACACCGGGGCCAGCCTGGTCTTGGCGGCGGCCAACCGCTTGACGGCGACGATCAGGGCCACGTCGCCGGCGTCTCCGGGGCTTCCGGAAGCCGCGGGGCCACCTGCGTTCACGCCCCCGCCGTCAGCCCGCGTCCCGGTCATGGGGTCATCCTGCCAGGACGCCCGGGCCGGCCCTCCCGGTCGGCGCCGGCCGCGCGCCCGTGGGGCTAATGTGAAGCGCCGGTCTCGACGAAAAGGGGTGGTGCATGGCTAACACAGCGGGCGCCGTGGCGGTGATGGGCGCCGGCGCGTGGGGCACGGCGCTGGCCAAGGTGCTCGTCGACGCCGGGGGGCCGCAGGCGCGGGTCGTCCTGTGGGCGCGCCGGGCCGACATCGCCGAGCAGATCAACGCCACCCGGTACAACCGGGACTACCTGCCCGGCACGTTGCTGCCGCCGGGCATCCGCGCGACCGCCGACGCGGGCGAGGCGCTGGCGGGGGCCACGACCGTGCTGCTGGGGGTCCCGGCTCAGACGATGCGCAGCAACCTCGAGCAGTGGACGCCGCTGCTGGCCGAGGGCGCGACCCTGGTCAGTCTGGCCAAGGGCATCGAGCTGAACACCCTGATGCGCATGAGCCAGGTCATCGTCTCGGTGACCGGGGTGGACCCGGCGCAGGTCGCGGTGATCTCCGGGCCGAACCTGGCCGGTGAGATCGCCGCAGGCCAGCCGGCGGCCACGGTGGTGGCGTGCAGCGACTCCGGTCGCGCGGTCGCCCTGCAGCGCATGCTCAACAGCGGCTACTTCCGCCCCTACACCAACAGCGACGTGGTCGGCACCGAGGTGGGCGGGGCCTGCAAGAACGTCATCGCTCTCGCGTGCGGGATGGCGGCCGGCGTGGGGCTGGGCGAGAACACCGCGGCGGCGATCATCACCCGGGGACTGGCCGAGATCATGCGGCTGGGGATCGCACTGGGCGCCAAGGGGACGACGCTCGCCGGGCTGGCCGGCGTGGGTGACCTGGTGGCCACCTGCACATCGCCGGATTCGCGTAACCGCTCCTTCGGCGAGCGGCTGGGCCGCGGCGCGAGCGTGCAGTCGGCGCTGCGGGCCGGCGGCGGGGACAACAACGTCGTCGAGGGGGTGACGTCGTGCGCGTCGGTGCTGGCCCTGGCCTCCAGCTACGACGTCGAGATGCCGCTCACCGACGCGGTGCACCGGGTGTGCTACAAGGGATTGTCGGTGGACGACGCGATGGCGCTGCTGCTGGGACGCCGCACCAAGCCCGAGTGAGGGCGACCCGGGGGTGGCCCAACCGGTAGCCTCTCCAGGTTGTGGATGCCTCCGACCGGCCGATGGCGCCGGCCCCGTCAGGGCCGTCGGTCGGTGGCCGGGTGCGCGTCGCCGTCGTCTTCGGCGGGCGCAGCAACGAACACGCCATCTCGTGCGTCTCGGCGGGCAGCATCCTGCGCAACCTCGACCGCCGGCGGTTCGACGTGCTCGCGATCGGCATCACCCCGCAGGGTTCGTGGGTGCTCACCGACGGTGATCCGGACGCGCTGGCGATCACCGACCGGCGGCTGCCGGAGGTGACGACCGAATCGGGCACCGAGCTGTCCCTGCCGGCTGACCCGCGGCGCAGCGGCCAGTTGGTGTCGCTGTCGCCGGGCGCCGGTGAGGTGCTTGGGGCGGTCGACGTGGTGTTCCCGGTGCTGCACGGCCCCTACGGAGAGGACGGCACCATCCAGGGCCTGCTCGAACTCGCCGGCGTGCCCTACGTCGGCGCCGGGGTGCTGGCCAGCGCCGCCGGCATGGACAAGGAGTTCACCAAGAAGTTGCTGACGGCCGAGGGGCTGCCCGTCGGCGCGTACGCGGTGCTGCGCCCGTCGCGGTCGACCCTGAGCCTCGATGAGCGCGAGCGGCTGGGTTTGCCGGTGTTCGTCAAGCCCGCCCGCGGCGGGTCGTCGATCGGTGTGGGTCGGGTGGCGAGCTGGGACGAGCTGGCCGACGCCGTCGCCCACGCACGCCGGCACGACCCTAAGGTGATCGTCGAAGCGGCGATCACCGGTCGGGAGCTGGAGTGCGGCGTGCTCGAGATGCCCGACGGCACCGTGCAAGCCAGCACGCTGGGGGAGATCCGGGTGGCCGGCGTGCGCGGCCGCGAGGACTCGTTCTACGACTTCGCCACCAAATACCTCGACGACGCGGCCGAATTAGACGTGCCCGCCAAGGTCGACGACGAAATCGCGGACGCCGTGCGCGACTTGGCGATCCGCGCGTTCAAGGCCATCGACTGTCAGGGCCTTGCCCGGGTCGACTTCTTCCTGACCGACGACGGGCCGGTGGTCAACGAGATCAACACGATGCCGGGGTTCACCACGATCTCGATGTTCCCGCGGATGTGGGCGGCCAGCGGCGTCGACTATCCCACCCTGTTGGCGACCATGATCGAGACCGCGCTGGCCCGTGGCGTGGGCTTGCGTTAACCGGGCCGGGCGGGGTCGATCGGCACCGCCGCGACGGTGCGGTCGATCAGCTCGGAGATCTCCTGGATGGGCGTCGGTCCCGAACCCGGCGGCAGTGTGAGCGCCACGTACACCGGCCGGTCGACCGTGTACCAGGTGGACCGGCCGCCCACCGACTGCGCTTCGTCGGCCGCCTCGAACCACTGCACGCGGTCGACGACCTGGATCGGCGAGCCCACCACGAAGTCGGCGGGGCGGTCGAGTCCGCAGCGCAGCACCACCGGTTCGCCGCGCGGGTCTGCCCGCCAAACGGCCGCGCCGTCGGGGGCCGGCCGCGCGACGGGCGCGCGCCGGTAGTCGCCCAGCTGTTGCGGCAGCGCCCGTCCCAGGGCCCGGCACGCGGGACTATCCGCCTGCGGCGCCGGGACGGCGGGCAGGACGACCGGTTGCGGCGACCCCTGCCGGTGCGCCGCGACGACCAGGATCACGCCGATCGCGACGACCGCCAGCGCCACCGCGGCGATGATCACCGCGCGCGGGGGCCCGGTGTCGGCGTCCGGGTCGGCGTGTGGCTCGGTGGTCACCGGCCGCGCACCCCCTCGTTGCATGGCTCGTAAACTGGCGCGGTCCGCTCGCGCGGGCAGGTACTCAACGTACCGCAGGTCGGAGGAGGTGCTGTGCGCGACGAGACACCGGACCCGGCCCCCACCCTGGCCCAGCTCGGCGAGTTCACCGTGATCGACCGGTTGGTGGCGGGCCGCCGGCAGCCCGCCGCGGTCGTGCTGGGGCCCGGCGACGACGCGGCGGTGGTGTCCGCGAGCGACGGCCGCACCGTGGTGTCCACCGATGTGCTGGTGCAGGACCGCCATTTTCGGCTGGACTGGTCGACGCCTCACGACGTCGGGCGCAAGGCGATCGCCCAGAACGCCGCCGACATCGAGGCGATGGGCGCACGGCCCACGGCCTTCCTGGTCGGCTTCGCCGCCCCCGGCGACACTCCCGCGGCGGACGTGAACGCGCTGGTCGACGGAATGTGGGAGGAGGCCGCGCGGGTCGGCGCCGGCATCGTCGGCGGCGACCTCGTCAGCTGCCCGCAGTGGGTGCTGTCGGTGACGGTGCTGGGCGACCTGGACGGCCGCGTGCCGGTGCTGCGCTCCGGAGCGCGGGCCGGTTCGGTGCTGGCCGTCGCCGGCGAGCTCGGCCGGTCCGCCGCCGGATATGCCCTGTGGCGCAACGGGATCGACGACTTCGACGAGCTGCGCCGCCGTCACCTGGTGCCGCAGCCGCCCTACGGCGCGGGCGCCGCCGCGGCGGCGGCGGGAGCGCAGGCGATGATCGACGTCTCCGACGGCCTCATCGCCGACCTGCGGCACCTCGCCGAGTCCTCGGGGGTGGGCATCGACGTGTCGACCGCGGGGCTGGCCGCGGACCACGGGGCGCTGACCGCGGCCGCCGCCGCCGCGGGCGCCGACGCGTGGTCGTGGGTGCTCGGTGGCGGCGAAGACCACGCCCTGGTGGCGTGTTTCGCCGACGCGGCGCCGCCGGGGTGGCGCGTCATCGGCCGGGTGCTCGACGGGCCGGCCCGGGTGCTCGTCGACGGCGAACGGTGGGACGGCTACGCGGGCTGGGAGTCCTATGAGAGCTAGGGTGGCGCGGTGACCGTCTACGCGATGGCGCTGGAGTCGCGGTGAGCGCCCGGCCGCTGTCCGAACTCGTCGAACCGGGCTGGGCCCAGGCGCTCGAACCGGTCGCCGGCCAGGTGGCGGAGATGGGCCAGTTTCTCAGGGCCGAGGTCGCGGCGGGCCGACGGTACCTACCGGCTGGGCGGAACGTGTTGCGCGCCTTCACCTTTCCGTTCGAGAACGTGCGCGTGCTGATCGTCGGGCAGGACCCGTACCCGACGCCGGGCCACGCCGTGGGCCTGAGCTTCTCGGTCGCTCCCCAGGTGCGTCCGCTGCCCCGCAGCCTGGCCAACATCTTCGAGGAGTACGCCGCGGACCTCGGTCATCCCCAGCCCTCCTGCGGCGACCTGACGCCCTGGGCGCAGCGCGGGGTGCTGCTGCTGAACAGGGTGCTCACGGTGCGGCCCGGCAATCCCGCGTCGCATCGGGGCAAGGGGTGGGAGGTGGTCACCGAGTGCGCGATCCGTGCCCTGGTCGCGCGCTCGGCGCCGCTGGTGGCGATCCTGTGGGGTCGCGACGCGTCGACGCTGAAACCAATGCTGGCCGAAGGGGACTGTGTGGCGATCGAGTCGCCGCATCCCTCGCCGCTGTCCGCCTCGCGCGGGTTCTTCGGGTCGCGCCCGTTCAGCCGCGCCAACGAGCTGCTGGAGAAGTTGGGCGCCGCACCGATCGACTGGCGGTTGCCCTGAAGCGCATGACGGCGTTGCGGGCACACCGGCGCGGTGGCCCGGAGGTGTTGGTCGTCGAGGACGCGCCGGTGCCGGTCCCCGCGGCGGGCGAGGCCCTGCTGGCCGTGCACGCCGCCGCCATCACGTTCGATGAGCTGACCTGGGACGCGACGTGGACCCGCGACGGGGTGAGCCGGCTGCCGGTGATCCCCTCGCACGAGGTATCCGGTGTTGTCGCCGAGGTCGGCTCGGGGATGGGCGATTTCGCACCGGGCGACCGGGTGTACGGGCTGATCGGATTCGACCGCGACGGCGCGGGTAAGTCCGTCCTCGTCATACGTCAAGAATCCGGGTGACAGCCGTGGGAAAGATCGTGGTGGTCGGCGCCACCGGCCTGATCGGCGCCAAGGTGGTCGACATCCTGACCGCCAACGGTCACCAGGTACTGCCGGCGTCGCGGCGCACCGGGGTGGACGTGCTCACCGGCAACGGCCTCGACGACGCCCTGCGCGGCGCCGGGGTGGTGGTCGACGTGACCGATTCGCCGTCGTATGAGGACGACTTGGTGATGGACTTCTTCACCACAGCCGCCGCGCACCTACTCGCCGCCGAGGGTGACGCCGGGGTGGCCCATCACGTCGCCCTGTCGGTCGTCGGCGCCGACCGCATGCCCGGCAGCGGATACATGCGGGCCAAGGTCGCGCAGGAGAACGCGATCGCCGACTCGGGCCTCCGGTACACGATCCTGCGGGGGACGCAGTTCTTCGAATTCGCCAGTGTCATAGCCGATTCCTGCACCGACGGGGACACTATTCGGGTGCCCGATGCGCTGATTCAGCCGGTCGCCGGCACGGAGGTGGCCGCGCGGCTGGCGGCGATCGCGGTCGGCGTCCCGGCTGGCGAGATCGTCGAATTCGGTGGGCCGCAATACTTTCCGTTCGGTGAGTTCATCGGGGCCTGGGGTGCCCACTACGGCGACCGGCGCGGCGTGGTTACCGACCCGGAAGCGCTGTACTTCGGCGCCCGGCTGCAGTCACGGACGCTGGTTTGCGACGATGCCGGGGGACGGCTCCGGTTCGCCGCCTGGTTGGCGGGCAGATGAGCGGCTACGACCTCGTCGCGACGATCCGCCGGCGCCGATCCACGCGGATGTTCCCGCCCGGCCCCGTCCCGCGGCACCTGGTCGAGGAATCGCTGAGACTGGCCACGCGCGCGCCGTCGAACTCCAACGTGCGGCCGTGGCACGTCGTGTTCGCCTCAGGGCCGGCCCTCGACCGCTGGTGGCGGCGACGCCGAGGCGCGCCGCGTCGCCGTGCTGCGCAACTGGGAGTTCTTCCGCGCCCCATTGGGCGGCGTGGTCTCGATGCACCGGGCCTTCGGGCTCGTCGATGCCATGGGCGTCGGCATGTTCCTGCAGACGTTGGCCGCCCGCGGTCTCGGCGCCTGCGTGCAGGTGGCGATCGCCGGCTATCCCGACCGGATTTTCGCGGCAACTCGCTGCGGATCGGCCGCGAACCGGCCGACAAGCACGTGGTGTTTCTTGACGACTAAGCGTTGCTCAGGGCCGGTCAGCCCCGGACGACCTTGCCGGCCTTGATGCAGGACGCGCACGCGTTGAGCCGCTGCTTGTTGCCGCCCGGACGCGTCACGACGTGCACCGTCTGGACGTTGGGATCCCACCGGCGGCTGGTGCGGCGGTGGGAGTGCGACACCGACTTGCCGAAGCCGGGGCCCTTCCCGCAGATATCGCACACGGCGGCCATGTCAAAGCTCCTCAACTGATCGGGGGTCCGGCAAGCCGGCCGGGACAGCCCGGGAAAAGCCCGGGTTAGCCCAGGATACCGACTGCGGTGGCAACCACCAAAACGACGGGCGGCCGGCGCACAATCTGAGCGCCCGCGTTGTCGGCGCGTCTGGCTAGGCTCTATACGCCGGTTGTCCCCGCCGGCGGGCGGTTAACGGGCGCCGCGCGCGGCTCGTCGCCACGCTACGCTGGCGCCCACCGGCGGCCGGCGCGGAGGAGGTGGGTCACAGTGAGCACGTCGGCTCGTTCGCTGGACGCGGCCACCCTGCGGGACTGGGCGCACACCGCCGTCAGCGACCTGATCATCCACATCGACGAGATCAATCGGCTCAACGTGTACCCGGTCGCCGATGCCGACACCGGCGCCAACATGCTGTTCACCATGCGTTCCGCGCTGGCCGAGGCGAACGCGGCGGCCGGCGCCGACGGCGGGTGCGTCGCCCGCGTCGCGGCGGCCCTGTCGACCGGCGCCTTGAACGGCGCCCGCGGCAACTCCGGGGTGATCCTGTCGCAGATCCTGCGGGGTGTTTCCGACGTCGCCGGGTCCGCCGCCGCCGAGGCCGGTGGTGCGCTGCCGCAACTGGACGCCGCGGTGCTGGGGGCCGCGCTGCACCGCGGTGTCGAGCTGGTCATCGCCTCGATGGGCGGCCGGGAAGTGCCCGGGACCATCGTCTCGGTGCTGCGGGCCGCCGCCGACGCCGTCGCGCAGTGCGCCGACGACGGGCTGGCCGCGGCGGTCACCGCCGGCGGTGACGCGGCGGTGGTTGCGCTGGAGAAGACCACCGAGCAGCTCGACGTGCTCGCCGACGCCGGCGCCGTCGACGCCGGCGGGCGGGGGTTGTTGGTCTTGCTGGACGCGCTGCGTGCGACGGTGGCCGGGCAGGCGCCCGCGCGCACCGTGTACGAGCTGTCGCCGCGCGCGCCGCAGTCCGAAGCGCCCGCCGAACGGCCGGCACCGCAGTTCGAGGTGATGTACCGGCTGGACGACTGCGGAGCCGCCGGCGCGGACGCGCTGCGGGACCGGCTGGGGGAGTTGGGCGATTCCGTGGCCATCGCGGCCGCCCCCTCGAGCCAGGGCGGCTATTCGGTGCACGTGCACACCGACGACGCCGGCGCCGCGATCGAGGCGGGGCTGGCGGCCGGGCGGCCCAGCCGGATCGTCGTCTCGGCGCTGAGTTCCGGGGCCGTCGGAATGCGGGCGGGCGGCTGGACGCGGGAACGGGCGGTGCTGGCCGTCGTCGACGGCGAGGGCGCCGCCGGGCTGTTCGAGGGTGAGGGCGCCTTCGTGCTGCGACCCGGCCCGGCCGACCCCGGACTGCCCACCGGCGTCAGCGCCCACCAGCTGATGCGGGCCGTGGTCGACACGGGCGCCGCGCAGGTGATGCTGCTGCCGAATGGGTTCGTGGCCGCCGAGGAGCTGGTGGCCGGCTGCACCGCGGCCATCGGCTGGGGCATCGACGTGGTGCCGATCCCGACCGGGTCGATGGTGCAGGGGCTGGCCGCGCTGGCCGTGCACGAAACGGGCAGGCAGGCCGTCGACGACGGCTACACCATGGCGCGCGCCGCCGGCGCCGCCCGGCACGGGTCGGTGCGCATCGCGACCGAGAGCGCGCTGACGTGGGCGGGTCGCTGCAAACCGGGCGACGGCCTGGGCATCGCCGGCGACGAGGTGCTGATCGTGGCCGCCGACGCCGCGGGTGCGGCGATCGGCCTGCTCGACCTGTTGCTGGCCTCCGGTGGCGACCTGGTGACGGTGCTGGTGGGCGCCGGCATCGAGACCGACGGCGACGCCGGGGCTCCGGCGGTCGCCGACCTGCTGCAGCGGCACGTGCACGACCACCACCCGGGCACCGAGCTGGTGACCTACCGCACCGGTCATCGCGGCGACGTGCTGCTGATCGGGGTCGAGTAGCCGTGGTGTCGCTAGGTGACCGGCTGGACCTCGTCGTGGGCGCCAAGGCGGCCGCCCAGCTCGACGAGGAGCTCGGCATCCGCACTGTCGACGACCTGCTGCGCCACTATCCGCGCAGCTACACCGAGGGCGCGACCCGCTGGGGCGCCGACGATGAACGCCCGCCGACCGGCGAGCACATCACGATCGTCGACACGATCGCCGAAACCACGTCGTTCCCGATGAAGAAGACCCCGAAGAAAAAGTGTCTGCGCATCACCCTCGGCTCCGGCCGCAACAAGGTGACCGCGACGTTCTTCAATGCGAACTTCATCATGAAGGACCTCACCAAGGGCACCAAGGTGATGCTCTCCGGCGAGGTCGGGTTCTACAAGAACGTCATGCAACTGACGCATCCCGCCTTCCTCATCCTCGACTCCCCGGACGGCAGGAGCCGCGGCACCAGCTCGCTGAAGAACATCGCCATCGCCTCGCAGGCCAGCACCGGTGAGGTGCAGATGTCGGCGTTCGAACGGGCCTTTTTCCCGATCTACCCGGCAACCACGAAGCTGCAGAGCTGGGACATTTTCCGGTGCGTGCGCCAGGTGCTCGACGTCCTGGATCCGGTGGACGAGCCGCTGCCCGCCGACGTGCTGGCCCGCCACGGGCTGGTCACCGAGGACCGGGCGCTGCGCGACATCCACCTGGCCGAGGACGAGGCGGCGCGCCGGCGGGCGCGCGAGCGCCTGACCTTCGACGAGGCCGTCGGCCTGCAGTGGGCGCTTTTGGACCGCCGGCACAGCGAGCTGTCGGAATCGGGGCCGGCGGCGCCGCCGCGGTCCGACGGCCTGGCAGCGGCGCTTTTGGCGCGGTTGCCGTTCGAGCTCACGGCGGGGCAGCGCGAGGTGCTCGACGAGTTCGCCCGCGAGCTGGCGGCCACCCGGCCGATGAACCGCCTGCTGCAGGGCGAGGTCGGGTCGGGCAAGACGATCGTCGCCGTGCTCGCGATGCTGCACCTGGTCGACGCCGGCTACCAGTGCGCGCTGCTGGCACCCACGGAAGTCCTTGCCGCCCAGCACCTCCGCTCCATCGCCGATGTCCTGGGTCCGTTGGGCATGGCCGGCCAACTGGGCGGGGCGGATGGCGCCACCCGGGTGGCGCTGCTGACCGGCTCGATGACGGCGGCGCAGAAGAAACAGGTCCGTGCCGAGATCGCGGGCGGTCAGGTGGGGATCGTCGTCGGCACCCACGCGCTGCTGCAGGACGCGGTGGAGTTTCACAAGCTGGGCAAGGTGGTGGTCGACGAGCAACACCGGTTCGGCGTTGAACAGCGAAACCGGTTGCGCGCCAAGGCGCCCGCCGGTATCACGCCGCACCTGCTGGTGATGACCGCGACCCCGATCCCGCGCACCGTCGCGCTGACCGTCTACGGCGACCTGGAGACCTCGACGCTGCGCGAACTTCCGCGCGGACGCCAGCCGATCACCACCAACGTCATCTTCGTCGCGGACAAGCCCGCGTGGCTGCAGCGCGCCTGGCGGCGCATCGGCGAGGAGGTCGCCGCGGGCCGCCAGGCCTACGTGGTGGCGCCCCGCATCGACGAGGACGACGCCAAGGACGAGCCGGGCGCCCGGCCGTCGGCGACCGCCGAGGGTCTTTACGCGCAATTGCGTTCGCGTGAGCTGGCCGGCCTGCGGGTGGGCCTGATGCACGGACGGTTGCCGGCCGACGAGAAGGACGCCGTGATGGCGGCCTTCCGGGCGCGCGAGCTCGATGTGCTGGTGTGTACCACCGTCATCGAGGTGGGTGTGGATGTGCCCAACGCCACCGTCATGCTGGTGATGGACGCCGACAGGTTCGGCATCAGCCAGCTCCACCAGCTGCGGGGTCGCATCGGCCGCGGCGGGCATCCGGGCCTATGCCTGCTGGCCAGCTGGGTGGCGCCGGGATCCCGGTCGGGTGATCGGCTCACCGCCGTCGCCGGCACCCTGGACGGGTTTGCGCTCGCCGACCTCGACCTCAAGGAGCGTCGCGAGGGAGATGTGTTGGGCCGCAACCAGTCCGGCCGGGCGATAGGCCTGCGCCTGCTGTCGCTGGCCGAGCATCGCGAGGTCATCGAGGCCGCGCGCGAATTCTGCGCCGAGGCCTACGGGCACAACCCCGCGGATCGGGGGCTGGCGCTGCTGGCCGCGCCCTTCACCGACACCGACCGCATCGAATATCTGGACAAGTCGTGAGAAGCGTCAACCGGAAGGTGCTGTTGTGGCTTGCGGCGATCGCGGCGCTCGCGGTGCTGGTCGCCTATCAAACGCTGGACGCGGCGGCGGCCAAACATGACGAGGTGACCGCTCGCGCGGACGTCCCCACGGTGGCGCCGGGCAGCGATGTGCTCGCCGGTGTCGGGGTGGTGCCGCAGCGGGTGCACCGCTACGACTACCGCAGGGCGGCCTTCGGCGACGCCTGGAACGACGACAACGACGCCCCGCTCGGGCACAACGGCTGTGATACCCGCGACGACATCCTCAACCGCGACCTCGTCGACAAGACCTACGTGTCGATCAAGCGCTGCCCGGATGCGGTGGCCACCGGAACCCTGCACGACCCGTACACCAACAAGACCGTCGCGTTCCAGCGCGGCGCCAGGGTCGGGGAGTCGGTGCAGATCGACCACATCGTCCCGCTCGCCTACGCCTGGGACATGGGGGCCAACGCGTGGCCGCCCGGCGAGCGGCTGCGGTTCGCCAACGACCCGGCGAACCTGCTGGCCGTGGACGGGCCCGCCAATCAGGACAAAGGCGATTCGCCGCCGGCGCAGTGGATGCCGCCCAACACCGCGTTCGACTGCCAGTACGCCGTGCAGTTCATCGCCGTACTGCGCGGTTACCGGCTGCCGGTCGACCAGCCGTCGGCCGACGTGTTGCGCCAGGCCGCGGCCACCTGCCCGGCGGGCTAGCTCAGGAGCCCGAGCCGTCGAAGGTGTCGGGGTCGGGGCGCAGCCGGGTGCCGTCGTGGAGGCCGTCGATTGCGTCCATGTGCTCCGAGGCCAGCTCGAAGTCGAAGCAGTCGAAGTCGCCGGCGATGTGCTCGGGTTGGGCCGAGCGGAAGACCACCGCGTTGCCCAGCTGCAGGTTCCACCGCAGCAGCACCTGCGCGGGGGTCTTGCCGTACTCACCGGCGATCGAGGTGATCGTCGGGTTGTCCATCAGCTTGCCCAGCGCCAGCGGGGTGTAGGACTGCGTGACGACATTGTGCTGCGCGTTGACCTTGCGCATCTCGGCCTGGTTGAGCAGTGGATGCAGCTCGATCTGGTTGACGGCCGGGGTGACGAAACACAGGTCGATGACGGTCGACAGGTGGTCCTCGGTGAAGTTGCAGACCCCGATGGAGCGGGCGTGGCCCTCGCCGCGGCATTGGATCAAACCGCCGAAGGAGTCGACGTATTTGCCCAGCGACGCGGCGGGCCAGTGCACGAGGTAGAGGTCAACGTAGTCCAGGCCGAGCCGCTCCAGGCTCGCGGGGCAGGCCTGTTGTGCGCTGGTGAAACCCTGCTCGGCGGTGGCCAGCTTGGTGGTGATGAACAGCTCGGCGCGCGGGATGCCGGAGGCCGCGATCGCCCGGCCGACGCCGGCTTCGTTGCCGTAGGCCGCGGCGGTGTCGATCAGCCGGCAGCCGAGCTCCAGCGCCGCCGACACCGCGCGTTCGGCCTCGTCGTCGGACAACTCCGCGACGCCCAGGCCGAGCACCGGCATCGTGTTCTCGTCATTGAGAGCTACCGAGGGTACGGCGGCGCCCGAGTCGCCAGTCAACGTCACTCACCTGCCTGTAAAATCGAAGGTTCGAGGGTCAGGACCAAGCCGGGTCCCGTCATCCAGGGACGAAATCCGCGCCATGTGGTCGGCGCCGAGTTCGAAACCGAACACGTCGAAGTTACTCGCAATCCGTTCCGGATTCACCGACTTGGGGATCACGATATTACCCAGTTGGATGTGCCAGCGAATCAACACCTGCGCGGGGGTACGTCCACACCTCTCGGCGACGGCCTTGACCGTCGGGTGGCGTAGCAACTCGCCCTGGCCCAGAGGTGCCCACGCCTCCGTCGCGATGCCGCGCTGGGCATGCACCTCCCGCAGCTCTTTTTGCGGAAACCGCGGATGCAGCTCGATCTGGTTGACCGCCGGAACGATGCCAGTGGCGTCGATGAGGACCGTGAGGTGTTCGGGCTCGAAGTTGCTGACCCCGATCGAGGCGATCCGGCCCTGGTCGCGCAGATGAGCGAACGCCTTGAAGGTGTCCACGAACGTGTTGTGCGCGGGCAGCGGCCAGTGGATCAGGTACAGGTCGAGATAGTCCAGGCCGAGCCGGTCCATGCTGGCGTCGAACGCTTTGAGCGTACTTTCGTAGCCCTGGTCGGCATTCCACAGTTTGGTCACCACGTAAAGTTGGTCGCGCGGCACGCCGGACTCGGCGATCGCGCGGCCGGTTTCCCGCTCGTTGCGGTAAGCAGCGGCGGTGTCGATATGGCGGTAGCCGGCCCGCAGCGCGGCGCCGACGGCCACCTCGGTGTCCGCCGGCGGAACCTTGAACACTCCGAGCCCGACGACGGGGATCGCATTACCGTCATTCAACGTGACGCAGTTTTCATCGAGGGGACGGCCCATGACACAGAGTCTGCCAGGCGCGCAGGATTCCGATTCCGGGGCCGAAGGCCCAGCCATGCGCTGGATCAGTCGCATGCAGGGCACGGTCACCACCGTCGGCGTCAAGGTCATCCCGTGGATACCCGACCCCGCCAAACGGCTGCTGTTCGGCGGTCGCGCGGTCGTCATCGACGGCAACACGCTGGATCCCACCCTTCAGCTGATGTTGTCGGGCCTGCGCGCCGTCGGCATCGACGGCCTGGTCGTCGACGACGATCCGGTCGCGTCGCGGACCCAGATGCGCGAGATGACCGAGGGATTCCCCGGCCCCCAGATCCACGTCGACGTCCAGGACATTCGCCTGCCCGGGCCGGCCGGCGACATCGCGGCGCGCCACTACCGCCCGCCCGGCGGTGGGGACGGGCCGCTGCTGGTCTTCTACCACGGCGGCGGCTGGGTGATCGGCGACCTGGACACCCACGACCCGCTGTGCCGGTTGACCTGCCGTGACGCCGGCATCCACGTGCTGTCCGTGGATTACCGGCTGGCGCCCGAGCACCCCGCCCCGGCCGCGGTCGAGGACGCCTACGCGGCGTTCACCTGGGCGTGCGAGCACGCCGGCGAACTCGGCGCGACCCCGGGGCGCATCCTGGTGGGCGGGGACAGCGCGGGCGGCAACCTGGCGGCGGTGGTGTCCCAGCGAGCCCGCGACGACGCCCGTGAGCAGGGTGGGCCCACCCCCGTGCTGCAGTGGCTGCTCTACCCGCGGACCGACTTCAGCGCCCAGACCCGCTCGATCAGCCTGTTCGCTCGCGGGTTCCTGCTCACCAAGCGCGACATGGACTTTTTCGAAGCGCAGTACCTGCGGGGCCCGGATATCTACCCGACGGACCCGCGCGTGTCGCCGCTGCTGGCCGAGTCGCTGTCCGGGTTGGCCCCGGCGCTGATCGCGGTGGCGGGATTCGACCCGTTGCGCGACGAGGGGGAGAGTTATGCGGCGGCGCTGCGGGCCGCCGGCACCGCGGTGGACCTGCGGTCGATGGGTTCGCTGACGCACGGCTTCGCCAGCCTGTTCCCGCTGGGGGGCGGCAGCGCGGCGGCGACCAGCGAACTGATTTCCGCCCTGCGCGCTCACCTCAGCCGCGTGTGAGCGGCCGGGTACTCTAGAGGCGCCGTTGCCCGACTGCGGTCGGGACAAGCCCGTACCAAAAGCACCCGTACCAAAAGCACCCGCAGCGAAGGATCAGGGAAAGCCCGTGGCCGACAAACCCAAACGCCCCCCGAGGTTCGACATGAACTCCGCCGGCGGCGGCAAATCCGGTCGGCTGGTGCAGATCGGTGGTACGGCGGTCGTCGTGATCTTCGCCGTCGTCCTGGTGGCCTACATCGTGATGTCGCATCACAAAAAAGAGGGAAACGCCGGCGCGGGCGACACGGTGCGGGTGACATCGAGCAAACTTGTCACCCAGCCCGGAACCAGCAACCCCAAGGCCGTGGTCACCTTCTACGAGGATTTCCTGTGCCCGGCCTGCGGCAACTTCGAGCGCACCTACGGGCCGACGGTGTCCAAGCTGATCGACATCGGCGCCATCGAGGCGGACTACTCCATGGTTTCGATCCTGGACAGCCCGCGGAACCAGGATTACTCATCGCGGGCGGGCGCCGCAGCGCTGTGCGTCGCCGACGAGTCCATCCCCGCCTTCCGGCGTTTCCATTCCGCCCTGTTCAGCACAGACATCCAGCCCAGCGAACGCGGCACCAGCTTCCCCGACAACGCGAAGCTGATCGAACTCGCCCGGGAAGCCGGCGTCGTGGGCAAGGTCCCGGACTGCATCAACAGTGGCAAGTATCTGGACAAGGTGACCGGTGCAGCGGCGGCCGCCCACATCAAGGCCACCCCCACCATCAAGATCAACGGTGACGACTACGACCCGTCCACGCCCGACGCTCTGGTCGCCAAGATCAAGAGCATCGTGGGCGACGTGCCGGGCATCGACGGCGCCGTCACCCCCGCGACCCCGTGACCACCCCGGTGGCAGCCGAATCCGCCACCTCGACCGGTGCGCCGACACCGGCGTTGCGTTCAGATGTCTCCGCGCTTCGTTCGTGGTGCGTGCTGATCGGCGGCGCGATCGGCCTGGTGGCCTCGCTGACGCTGACGGTGGAAAAGATCGAACTGCTACGCAACCCGTCCTACGTGCCGTCGTGCAACGTCAACCCGATCCTGTCGTGCGGTTCGGTGATGGTCACCCCGCAGGCCTCGGTCCTCGGCTTCCCCAACCCGCTGTTCGGCATCGTGGGTTTCACCCTGGTCGTCGCCACCGGAGTCCTTGCGGTGGCGAAAGTTCCTTTGCCCCAATGGTATTGGATTGGCCTGGCGGTCGGGGTGCTGGTCGGTGCGGCGTTCGTGCAGTGGTTGATCTTCCAGAGCCTGTATCGGATCGGGGCGTTGTGCCCCTACTGCATGGTGGTCTGGGCGGTCACCGTCTCGCTGCTGGTGGTGCTCGCATCGATCGTGGCCGCCCCCGCGCTCGACCGGGCGGGAACCGCGTCGCGGCTGCTCTACCAGTGGCGGTGGTCGATAGCCACGCTGTGGTTCACCGCGGTGTTCCTGCTGATCATGGTGCGGTTCTGGGACTATTGGTCCACGCTGCTGTAGGCGCGGTGAGGTGACGCGGATCATCGGCGGCGTCGCCGGGGGCCGGCGCATCGCCGTCCCGTCCCGGGGGACCCGGCCGACCACCGACCGGGTGCGCGAGTCGCTGTTCAACATCCTCAGCACGCGGCGGGACCTGACCGGGCTGGCCGTGCTGGACCTGTACGCCGGTTCGGGCGCGCTCGGGCTGGAGGCGCTGTCGCGCGGAGCGGCGTCCGCGGTGTTCGTCGAGTCCGACCAGCGCAGCGCCGCCGTGATCGCGCGCAACATCGAAACCCTGGGTCTGGCCGGCGCAACGCTGCGCCGGGGAAAGGTGGCGGCCGTTTTGGCGGGCGGGACGGCCGCTCCGTTCGACTTGGTGCTGACCGACCCGCCGTACGGCGTCGACGCCGCGGAGGTCGAAGCCGTGCTGGCAGCTTTGACGCTGCGCGGGTGGGTTTGCGGGGGCAGCGTCGCCGTGGTGGAACGCGCCGCGCCGGGCGCGCCGCTGAACTGGCCGGCGGGCTGGTCTTCGTGGCCGGCCCGGGTTTATGGCGACACCCGTCTTGAGCTTGCCGAACGGCTCTGAGGCCGACGTGTAGCGTCATCGGTCATGGGCGCCGCTCGTGTTCCTCCTCTGCGTCGTCGGCGGCGCGGCCTGTGACGGGCGCGGTGTGCCCCGGATCCTTCGACCCGGTGACGTTGGGCCACATCGACGTTTTCGAGCGGGCCTCGGCCCAGTTCGACGAGGTGGTGGTCGCCATCCTGATCAATCCGGCCAAGAAAGGCATGTTCGATCTCGACGAGCGGATCGCGATGCTCGAGGAGTCGACGTCGCACCTGTCCAACCTGCGGGTGGAGTCCGGACAGGGTTTGGTCGTCGACTTCGTCAGGGCGCGGGGGATGACCGCCATCGTCAAGGGCCTGCGCACCGGCACCGACTTCGAGTACGAGCTGCAGATGGCGCAGATGAACAAGCACATCGCCGGTGTCGACACCTTTTTTGTCGCGACCGCGCCCGAGTACTCGTTTGTGTCGTCGTCGCTTGCCAAAGAGGTTGCGACGTTAGGCGGTGACGTGTCCCGGTTGCTGCCGGAACCGGTGAATCGACGGATGCGTGAGAGGCTTTCCGGCGGCGGGTGACGGTGTGGCATGCGCCCACGTCGTCTTGGTACGTCTCAGAAGACGATGGTCTGGTTGCCGTGCACGATAACCCGGTCCTGGCAGTGCCAGAGCACGGCCCGCGACAGAACCGCGCGTTCGACGTCGGCGCCGACGCGTATCAGATCGTCGACCGTGTGGGTGTGGTTGACGCGCACGACATCTTGCTCGATGATCGGTCCCTCGTCGAGGACCTCGGTGACGTAGTGCGCGGTCGCGCCGACCAGCTTGACACCGCGTTCCCGCGCCCGCTTGTAGGGTGCCGCGCCGACGAAAGCGGGGAGGAACGAGTGATGGATGTTGATCAGCGGGCAGCCGACCGCGTCGAGGAACGCTGGGCTCAATATCTGCATGTAGCGCGCCAGCACCACCAGATCCACATTGCCGCTGAGCAATTGAAGCTCGCGTTGTTCGGCTTCGGCGCGGGTATCGCGGGTGGCAGGAATGTGGATGAATGGCACCCCGAAGGGGCGGACATGCTCGGCGAGGTCGGCATGGTTGGCGATCACCATCGCCACCGACATCTGGAGTTCGCCGCGGCGGTTGCGCCACAACAGGTCTAACAAGCAGTGATCGTCCTTGGATGCCATGATCGCGACCCGCTTGGGCTTGGCCGCTTCCGTGAACCGGTAATCGATGGTGAATTTCGCAGCCACGGTGCTGGAGAACTCGCGCTCGAGCTCGTCGATGGCGGCTGTCAGGCCGGGCAGGTGAAAGATCGCGCGCTGCAGAAATGTTCCGCCCTCCGGCGCCGTGGAGTGCTGATCCAGGGAGATGACGTTGGCGCCGGCCGTGGCCAGGAAGGTGCTCACCGCGGCGATCAGTCCGGGGCGGTCGTGACAGCGAAGTAGCAGCCGACCGATGTCCGCGGGCGGCGGTGCAACGACCGGTCGCTGCGGAAAGTTGTCTGTCTCTGTCGGCGTGGGCGCTTCGGAGTGCGCCATCATGGGTTCCTTTACCGATGGGTCCTATACGAGGATAGCGGGGTTGAAATTTTCGCAGGTCACGATACCGTCCCGTACGACGCGATAGGACGTTTTCGCGGCGACGAACCGGACGGCCGGCAGACCGGCCGCGCGAGCGCGTCTTCGGCACGGTAAAGCCCTGTAGTGCAGGTCATTTGAAGTGGCGAGGGGCGCGCGGATTGCGGCCTTCGGCGGCGGTCTGACGACGGCGCGGCGGTCGCGCGTACGGCGCTGACGCAGGATGGGTGCAATATGGACTCGCGTCGCATAGTGGTGCGGAGTGAGAATGCCGGTGAGATACATCGCTCTCAGGGAGGCCTTCTCGATCCCACGATCGAGCTGACGATCGAGCTGTTGGGACCGATCGGAGCCCGACACAGCGGAAGCCGCGGCCAACGTGGTCGCGCCGCTCGCCGACTGAGCTGGGGAAGCATTGACCGCCCATCCGGCGGACGTCACCCGAAGAGAGTGGGCGCGAAATCGAAACCGGCGTGCTCAAAGGCGTTCACCACATCGGCGGCGGTAGGCAGGCCGACCAGAGACCCGTGCGAGAAGTAGGGCCCGGCGTCAGGTGTCAGAGACGAATAGCCGTCGTTGACAATCGGCTGCAAAAACGCGTTGAGGTTGTTGACGATCGGTTGTGGGACGCCGATCTGCTCGAGCGGCAACAACATCGGCAGCGTCGGCGAGGGGATCATGTAGGTGGTGATCGTGCCGCCCAGCGAGGTGGTGGTGCTCGACACCTCAACCGCATCCGACAGCGAGGCGAATGACGTCTGGTTGTGGTAGTAGGCACCCCCGAACAGCGAGTTCACATCTGCGAGGATATTCCAGGGCCGATCGGGCGGATTGCCGAAGAAGTCGTACTGACCGAACACCACGCTGACGTCGTACTGGGTGTTCGGCAGGTCGTGCACCGTGTAGTCGACCACGGGAATGGTCAGCCCCGGCGGTAGGTAGGCGCGGAACAAGCCGGTCTCGGGGCCGGAGAACAGGGCGAATTGCAGGGCATTGGCCGGCGGGGCGTTCGGGTCGGTCGCCAGGTAAGCCAACTCGCGGTTGGCGACGATGGTTCCCTCCGAGAGCGCGGCAACGTGTACCGGTGAACCGTTGCCGTTGAAAACCGCATTCATGATCTGGTCATTGAGCGCCTGCTGTCCCATGGCGACGGCATCGTTGACGCCGGGAGCGGCCAGGCTGCCGCTGATGATGCTGATGCTGGCCGGGTAGTTGACAACCTGTGCGGTGGTGCCGGGGAACCAGTTCTGCCCGATGGCATGGTTGATCAAGTCGTATCCCTGCAGGATCGACACGGAATTCGGCCCCGGGACGCTGCCCGTGAAGAACACTTGCCCCAGATAGGGCAGCCTGGTGATGAAGTTCGGATAGTAGAGCGGTCCCGCGCCGGGGATCGTGATCCTGGTGCCCGCCGCCGCGCTCGGCGTCGAGGTAACACCGGCGGGCGAGCCGCCGGTGTTGCCACCGGGAGCGACGGTGATCGGCTGGCGCCCCAACGGTGTCGGGGCAAGAGTGTTGACCGTATTCCACAGCTTTTCCTCGGCGTTGGTGATCTCGGTGGTCACATACGCGTTCGCGGTTGCCGCCAAGTTGACCACGAACCGCTCGTGCAATTGCGCCACCTGGGTGGTGGCCGCCTGAAATGCCATGCCGTGCGCGCCGAACAACGCCGCCACGCGTATCGACACCTCGTCGGCGGCCGCGGCCGGCAGCAACGTCGTGAAGTTGGCAGCTGCCGCATTCGCCGAGGTGACTGCCGACTCGATCCCGGCCAAATGTCCCGCGGCAGTCGTCAACCAGTCAGGCGTTGCGACCACATACGACATCGGTGCCTCCTTGCGGGACGAAAGCGGGGCAACCGCCTGCCCCGCGTTGCCCCGACGCAATCGGTGACTGTGAGGGTACTCACAGCTCAAGCGCTCAGTGCGACTTTCCGCGGGCCCAGCACCCACCCGCCCACGGCCGGTTGCCGGTTCTCGGACCGGTCCGCGGTCCAGTTCACGTCGATGCCCTCGGCGGGGGCGAAAGCGGTGCGTGGCCGAGTCCCGTCGGTGTGGGAGAGATCCTTGAGTTCGTCGATCCGAGCAACCCCGAACAAAAGCGGCGCAAGCGCCTCGGCAAAGCCCGCTTGCGTGCCGACGTCTCAGTGGTGATGCCCGCCGTGGTGGCCTGGCTCCGCCTCGGGTGAGCCGCCCATCATGCGCAGCATCGGCGTTCCTCCCGAGGTGACGAACCGGATGACCAACGCCGCGGCGATCGCGAGGAACGCGATATTGAGCCAGCTGGTGTAGTTCCACGAGATCCCCGCTTGCAGCACCGTGGCGCTGCGCTGCGCCGGAATGAGACGCGTTGTGCCGAAGATCAATTCCACCAGGTATCCGGCGGCAACCATCGCCCCGTAGAAGGTCGCCAGCAGCGTCAGCATCATCTTGGTGCCGTAGTACTTCCGGTAGATGTTGAGGATCGGCACGATCAGCAGGTCGGCGTAGATGAATGCGATGACGCCGCCAAAACTGATGCCGCCGTTCCACAGCACCGCGGCAAGTGGCACATTGCCGATCGAGCAGACGAACGACGCGATCGCCACCAAGGGGCCCACGATCGGCCCCCACAGCGCCGCCCAGCCCGGGTGATCGGCCAAAAAGAAGACCTGCCAGAAACTTTCGGGCACCCACGCCGCGATGGCGCCCGCGATCAACAGGCCCAGCACCAGGTCGCGCAGGATCGCCAACCACTCCATGACGAACACGTGCGACACCGAGGTGAACCCCTCCGGTGAGAACAGCCGCCGCCAGAACGAGCCCTCGCCCCTGATCGACATGTCCATCGCGGCATGGCCTTCCATCGCTCCGGCAAGTCCCCGCTCGGCCTGTGTACGGGCGGCGTCGATGAGCCGGGAGCGCACGAACAGCCGGAACAGGACGGCCAGCACGACGATCATCAGCGGACCGCCGACGAACTCCGCGGCGGTGAACTGCCAGCCCATGAGCAGGGCCAGGATGATGCCCAACTCCACCACGAGGTTGGTGGAGCCGATTTCGAACGCCATGGCGGCGGTGAAGTTGGCGCCCTTGCGGAACAGCGATCGGGCCAGCGCGACGGCCGCGTACGAGCACGACGACGACGCCGCGCCCAGGCCGGCCGCCAGCGCCAGGGTGCGGGGGCGGTCGTCGCCGAGCAGGGCCACGATCGTCGAGCGGCGTACCACGGCCTGCACCACCGCCGACAGGGCAAAGCCGAGGATCAGTGCCCATAGGATTTCCCACGTCATCGTGCCGGCCAGGGTCAAGGCGTGACCGATCGCCGCTAACACCCTCACGAAGCTCTCCCCACTGTCCGCCGCCGCTACGTGCGATCAATTTATACCCCATGGGGGTATAAATCAAGGGTGCCGGCGAGGCTCAATGCGCGAAATTCCGTCGCCGAATTGCGGCCCTTTTTGCAGCGCACGATTCGCCCGGGTGGGCGCGCTCCCTAGAATGGCCTTCTGCGTGGCGTCTGGCCCGAGACGACGGCGTCAATGGGCGGATCCCGGGAAAATCCCGCGTTTGGCGCCGGGGAAAGGCCCGACACACCGCGTCGCCACCGCTACCACAGACGTAACAGCAGGCACACTGGTAACAACAGGGTTTTTGCAAGGAGCCAGGAGGGCATGGCCGTGTACCGAGTCTTTGAAGCGCTGGACGAATTGGCCGCCATTGTGGAAGAGGCCCGTGGCGTGCCGATGACCGCCGGCTGCGTGGTGCCCCGCGGCGACGTGCTCGAACTGGTCGACGACATCAAAGACGCGATCCCGGGCGAACTGGACGACGCGCAGGACGTCCTGGATGCGCGGGACTCGGTTCTGCAGGACGCCAAGGAGCACGCGGAGTCGATGGTGGCTTCGGCCACCACCGAGTCGGAGTCGATGCTCAACCACGCCCGCGCGGAGGCCGACCGGCTCCTCTCCGACGCGAAATCGCAGGCAGATCGCATGGTGAGCGAGGCGCGACAGCACAGCGAGCGCATGGTCGGTGAGGCCCGCGAGGAGGCGATGCGCATCGCCACGTCGGCCAAGCGCGAATACGAGGCCACCGTCAGCCGGGGCCAGGCCGAGTGCGACCGGTTGATCGAGAACGGCAACATCTCCTACGAGAAGGCCGTGCAAGAGGGCATCAAGGAACAGCAGCGCCTGGTGTCGGACAACGAGGTGGTACAGGCGGCCAAGGCCGAGTCCACTCGCCTCGTCGACACGGCGCACGCCGAGGCCGACCGGCTGCGGGGCGAGTGCGACATCTACGTCGACAGCAAACTCGCCGAGTTCGAGGAATTCCTCAACGGCACGCTGCGGTCAGTGGGCCGCGGCCGCCACCAACTGCGGACCGCGGCCGGCACCCACGACTACGCGACGCGTTGATCCCGCGCTTTTCGGCGCCGAGGCCGGTAATGCCCTGCTGCCATGGGTGTGCGCCGTAGGATTTCTCCTATGACGCGCCAGCACACCACCACGGCCAAGCGCCGTCCTGGCTCGCCCATGACGGTGGACATCGCACCGCTCGGTCGGCGCCCGGGGGCGATGGTCACCCTGCGCGACACCGTGCCCAGCCCGTCGCGCATCGGACTGGAGATGATCGCGATCGATCCGGGCGCTCCGATGGACCTGGACCTGCGGGTCGAGTCGGTGTCCGAGGGGGTGTTGGTGACCGGAACGGTCACCGCACCGACCGTTGGCGAATGCGCGCGCTGCCTGGGGACGCTCAGCGGGCGCGTGGAGGTCGGCCTGACCGAGTTGTTCGCCTACCCGGGCAGCACGACGGAGGAGACCACCGAAGAAGACGAGGTGGGCCGCATCGTCGACGACACCGTCGACCTCGAGCAGCCCATCATCGACGCCGTCGTCCTGGAACTGCCGTTCTCTCCGGTGTGCCGGCCGGATTGCCCCGGGTTGTGCCCGGAATGCGGGATCTCGCTGGCCGCGGAGCCGGACCACTTCCACGAGCACATCGACCCGCGGTGGGCCAAGCTGACCGAGATGTTGCCCTCGGAGCCGGACGCATCGCGGGGTGAGCGTTGACCTCGCGGCAGGTTTTGCTCGACGCGCTCGGGGTCGACCTGCCGGACGAGCTGCTCGAGCTGGCGCTGACGCACCGCAGTTATGCCTATGAACACGGTGGTTTGCCGACAAACGAGCGCCTGGAGTTCCTCGGCGACGCCGTCCTGGGGCTGACCATCACCGACGAGCTCTACCACCGGCACCCCGACCGGACCGAAGGGGACCTGGCCAAACTGCGCGCCAGCGTCGTCAACACCCAGGCACTGGCCGACGTCGCGCGGCACCTGGCCGACGAAGGTCTGGGCGTTCACCTGCTGCTGGGCCGCGGCGAGGCGAACACCGGCGGGGCCGACAAGTCCAGCATTCTGGCCGACGGCATGGAGTCGCTGCTGGGCGCGATCTATCTGCAGCACGGGATCACCACGGCGCGTGAGGTGATCCTGCGGCTGTTCGGCGCGCTGCTGGACGCCGCGCCCACGCTCGGGGCCGGGCTGGACTGGAAGACCAGCCTGCAGGAGTTGACGGCGGCGCGCGGCATGGGCGCGCCGTCCTACGTGGTGACCTCGACGGGCCCCGACCATGACAAGGAATTCACCGCGGTGGTCGTCGTGATGGACACCGAGTACGGCTCGGGAACCGGCCGGTCCAAGAAGGAGGCCGAGCAGAAGGCCGCGGCCGCGACCTGGAAAGCCCTCGACGTGATGGACACCGCGGGGAAAACGCCCGTCTAGATGCCCGACATCGATGCCCGAACTGCCTGAAGTCGAGGTGGTGCGCCGCGGACTGCAGGCCCACGTGGTCGACAAGACGATCGCCGCGGTCCGGGTGCACCATCCCCGCGCGGTGCGCCGCCACGAGGCCGGGCCCGCCGACCTCACCGCGCGGCTGTTGGGGGCGCGGATCACCGGTACCGATCGGCGCGGCAAGTACCTGTGGCTGCTGCTCGACACCGAGCCCGCTGCGGGCGCGGACACGGCGCTGGTCGTCCACCTCGGCATGAGCGGCCAGATGTTGCTGGGAGCCGTCCCGCGCGCCGACCATGTCCGGATCTCGGCACTGCTCGACGACGGGACCGTGCTGAGCTTCGTCGACCAGCGGACGTTCGGGGGGTGGCTGCTCGCCGACCTGGTGGACGTCGACGGCAGCGTGGTACCCGCGCCCGTCGCCCACCTCGCTCGCGACCCGCTGGACCCCCGCTTCGACGCCGACGCCGTCGTGAAGGTGTTGCGGCGCAAGCACTCCGAGCTCAAGCGTCAGCTGCTGGATCAGCAGGTGGTGTCGGGGATCGGCAACATCTACGCCGACGAGGCGCTGTGGCGGGCCAAGGTCCACGGCGCGCGCATCGCCGCGACGCTGACCCGGCGCCAGTTGGCCGACGTCCTGGACGCCGCCGCGGAGGTGATGCGCGAGGCGCTGGTCGAGGGCGGGACCTCGTTCGATTCGCTGTATGTCAACGTCAACGGCGAGTCGGGGTATTTCGACCGGTCGCTGGACGCCTATGGCCGCGAGGGGCAGAACTGCCGGCGCTGCGGCGCGGTGATGCGCCGCGAGAAGTTCATGAACCGCTCGTCGTTCTACTGCCCGAAGTGCCAGCCGCGCCCACGGGTCTCGGGTGTGAATCCACGGCTTTGAGTGTGAGTCCAGGGCGGCGACACGCCGCGCGGCGCCGCCCTGGACTCACACCCGATCCTGGCCTTCCCGTAGAAAAGAGCCATGTCTGACGTGCGGCTCACCGCCTGGGTACACGGGGTGGTTCAAGGTGTCGGTTTCCGCTGGTGGACCCGCTGCCGGGCGCTGGAGCTGGGCCTGACGGGGTATGCGGCCAACCAGCCCGACGGTCGGGTGCTCGTCGTCGCGCACGGGCCGCGGGAATCCGGGGAGAAACTGCTGCGGCTGCTCGACGGCGGCGCCACACCGGGGCGCGTCGACAAGGTCGTCGCCGACTGGTCGCCGGCACGCGAGCGGTTCGACGGGTTCGTCGAGCGCTAGTCACTCCAGTGACGGCTGTGGCCCCTGTGTCGGGTGGGCCGACGGTTGGATTTCGGGCCCGCCGACACCCCGCGAGGAGGCTGGACGCGACGAATTGAGCGGTAGTCTGGCACGCCGTGTACCTCAAGAGTCTGACGCTGAAGGGCTTCAAGTCCTTCGCTTCGCCGACGACTCTGCGCTTTGAGCCGGGCATCACCGCCGTCGTCGGGCCCAACGGTTCCGGCAAGTCCAACGTGGTCGATGCGCTGGCCTGGGTGATGGGGGAGCAGGGCGCCAAGACGCTGCGCGGCGGGAAGATGGAAGACGTCATCTTTGCCGGCACCTCGTCGCGGGCCCCGCTGGGCCGCGCCGAGGTCACCGTGACGATCGACAACTCCGATGGCGCGTTGCCCATCGACTACTCCGAGGTGTCGATCACCCGCCGCATGTTCCGTGACGGCGCCAGCGAATACGAGATCAACGGCAGCAGCTGCCGGCTGATGGACGTCCAGGAGCTGCTCAGCGACTCCGGGATCGGTCGGGAGATGCACGTCATCGTCGGGCAGGGCAAGCTCGACGAGATCCTGCAGTCGCGGCCCGAGGACCGCCGGGCGTTCATCGAGGAAGCCGCCGGGGTGCTCAAGCACCGCAAGCGCAAGGAGAAGGCCCTCCGCAAACTCGACGCGATGTCGGCCAACCTGGCCCGGCTCACCGATTTGACCACCGAGCTGCGCCGCCAGCTCAAGCCGCTGGGCCGCCAGGCCGAGGTGGCCCGGCGCGCCCAGACCATCCAGGCCGACCTGCGCGACGCCCGATTGCGGCTGGCCGCCGACGACCTGGTCAGCCGGCAGACTGAGCGCGACGCGATCCTCGAGGCCGAGGCCGCGATGCGTCGCGAGCATGACGAGGCGGCGGCCCGCCTGACCGTGGCCTCCGAGCAGCTGACCGAGCACGAACGGGAACTGGTCGCGCTGTCGCAGCGCGCCGAGTCGGTGCAGCACACCTGGTTCGGGCTGTCCGCGCTGGCCGAACGCGTGGCCGCCACGGTGCGCATCGGCAGCGAGCGGGCTCAGCACCTCGACGCCGAGCCGGAGCGCACCAGCGACACCGACCCCGAGGCTCTGGAGGCCGAGGCCCGGCAGGTGCATGCCGTCGAGCAGCAGCTGGACGCCGAGCTGGTCGAGGCCCGCACCCGCCTGGATGCCGCCCGCGCGGCGTTGGCCGAGCGCGAACGCGAGGCCGCCGAGGCCGATCGTGCCCACCTGGCCGCGGTACGGGCCGAGGCGGACCGGCGCGAGGGCCTGGCGCGGCTGGCCGGCCAGGTGGAGACCATGCGGGCGCGCGTCGAGTCGATCGACGACAGCGTGATGAAGCTGTCCGAGCGAATCGAGCAGGCCGCCGCGCGCGTGCAGCAGACCCGGGCCGAGTTCGAAACCGTCCAGGGGCGTGTCGGCGAGCTCGACCAGGGCGAGATGGGCCTCGACGAGCACCACGAGCGCACCGTGGCCGCATTGCGGTCGGCCGACGAACGCCTCGCCGAGTTGCAGGCCGCCGAGCGGGGCGCCGAACGGCAGGTGGCCTCGCTGCGGGCCCGCATCGAGGCGCTCTCGGTGGGGCTCGAGCGCAAGGACGGGGCGGCGTGGCTCGCCCAGCATCGCAGCGGGGCGGGGCTGCTGGGGCCGGTCGCCAACATGGTCAAGGTCCGTCCGGGCTACGAGGCGGCGGTGGCCGCGGTGCTCGGGTCGGCCGCCGACGCCGTGGCCGCCGAGAGTTTCGGCGCGGCCCGTTCGGCGGTCGCCGCGCTCAAGGAGGCCGACGGCGGGCGCGCGGCGCTGGTGCTGGGGGATTGGCCGGCCCCGGAAAGCCCCGACGAAGCGCCGCGGGGCGCCCTGCCCGGCGGCGCGCTCTGGGCGCGCGACCTGGTCGAGACGCCGGCGCGGCTGCGCGGCGCGATGACGGCGATGCTGTCGGGTGTCGCGGTGGTCGGCGACATGGCCGAGGCGCTGGACTTGGTGGCGGCTCGCCCGCAGCTGCGCGCGGTCACGCTCGACGGCGACCTGGTGGGCGCCGGCTGGGTGAACGGCGGTTCGGACCGCAAACTGTCCACGCTGGAGCTCACCTCGGAGATCGACAAGGCCAACAGCGAGCTGGCCGCCGCGGAAGCGCAGGTGGAGCAACTCAGCGCGGCGCTGGCCGGCGCGCTGACCGAGCAGGCGGCCCGCCAGGACTCCGCCGAGCAGGCGTTGGCCGCGCTCAACGAGTCGGACACCGCCATCTCGGCGATGTATGAGCAGCTGGGCCGCCTCGGGCAGGACGCCCGCATGGCCGATGAGGAGTGGAACCGGCTGCTGCGCCAGCGCGAGGAGCTGGAAGCGGCCCGCGCGCAGACCGTCGACGAGGTCACCGAACTCGAGACCCGGCTGCGCAACGCCCGGGAAACCCAGGATGTGCAGGCCGAGGAACCGGACCCGACGATGAGCCGCCAGCAGATCGCCGCGGCCGCCGAGGCCGCCCGCGGCGTCGAAGTGGAGGCCAGGCTCGCGCTGCGGACCGCCGAGGAACGCGCCAACGCGGTGCGCGGGCGGGCCGATTCGCTGCGCCGGGCGGCCGCCGCCGAACGCGAGGCCCGGGTGCGCGCCGAGCAGGCGCGCGCCGCGCGGCTGCGCGCCGCGGCCATCGCCGCGGCCGTGGCCGACGCCGGGCGGCTGCTGGCGGGGCGGCTGAACGGGGTGGTCGACGCGGCCGCGCGCATCCGCGACGGCCTGGTCGCCGAACGGCAGCAGCGCTCGACTGCGATGGCCGCGGTGCGCGACGAGGTCAACGCGCTGGGCGCCCGGGTGAGCAAGCTCACCGATTCGCTGCACCGCGACGAGGTGGCCGATGCCCAGGCGGCGCTGCGCATCGAGCAGCTCGAGCAGATGGTGCTCGAGCAGTTCGGTATGGCGCCCGCCGACCTGATCTCCGAGTACGGTCCGCAGGTGGCGCTGCCGCCCAGCGAGCTGGAGATGGCCGAGTTCGAGCAGGCCCGGGAGCGCGGCGAGCAGGTGGTGGTGCCCGCCCCGATGCCCTATGACCGCGCCACCCAGGAGCGCCGGGCCAAACGGGCCGAGCGCGAGCTGAACGAGCTGGGCAGGGTCAACCCGCTGGCGCTGGAGGAGTTTGCCGCGCTCGAGGAGCGCTACAACTTCCTGTCTACCCAGCTCGAGGATGTCAAGGCCGCCCGCAAGGACCTGCTGGACGTCGTCGCCGAGGTCGACGCGCGCATCCTGCAGGTGTTCAGCGACGCCTTCGTCGACGTGGAACGCGAATTCGCCGAGGTGTTCACGACGCTGTTCCCCGGCGGGGAGGGCCGGCTGCGGCTGACCGATCCCGACGACATGCTCACCACCGGCATCGAGGTGGAGGCGCGTCCGCCCGGTAAGAAGATCACCCGGCTGTCTTTGCTGTCCGGCGGCGAGAAGGCGCTGACGGCGGTGGCGATGCTGGTGGCGATCTTCCGGGCCCGCCCGTCGCCGTTCTACATCATGGATGAGGTCGAAGCCGCGCTCGACGACACGAACCTGCGCCGCCTGATCGGCCTGTTCGAGATGCTGCGCGCCCAGTCGCAGATCATCATCATCACGCACCAGAAGCCGACCATGGAGGTTGCCGACGCGCTCTACGGCGTGACCATGCAGGGCGACGGCATCACCGCCGTGATCTCCCAGCGCATGCGCGGCCAGCAGGTGCAGCAGCTGGTCTCGCAAACCTCCTGACGGCGCCGTCCCCGACGGCTGGGAGAATGTCAGCGTGTCACAAGGACTTTGGATCGCCCTCGCCGTCGTCGCCGTTCTCCTGGTCATCGTTGCGCTGGTCGCGGGCCTGGTGCGATACCGGCGGCGACGCATCCGGCTGTCCGGGCCCGAGCCCGGCACGCTGGAACGCCCGCGCGGCTACACCGCGTCGTCGGGCATCAGCTTCAGCCAGGGCGCGCCGACCGAGGAACGGCTCGACACCACCGGACTGCCCGCCGTAGGCGACGACGCGACCATTCCCCGGGACGCGCCGCGGCGCCCGATTTCCGACGTCGGGCTTCCCGAACCCGAGACCGCCGCGCCACCGGCCCCCGAAGCGCCCGAGGCCCCGCCGGCCCCCGAAGCCCCGCCGGCACCCGAGGCCTCGGAGGAGGCCCCGCCGGCCCCGGAAATCGAGGAGATCGCGCCGGCCGAGGGGCGGCTCGAACGGCTGCGCGGGCGGCTCGCCAAATCGCAGAACGCTTTCGGGCGCAGTTTGCTGGGGTTGATCGGCGGCGGCGACCTCGACGAGGACTCCTGGCAGGACGTCGAGGACACCCTGCTCATCGCGGACCTGGGCCCGGTGGTCACCGAGTCGGTGATGACGCAGCTGCGCAGCCGGCTGGCCAGCAGCGACGTGCGCACCGAGGCCGACGCGAAGGCCGCGCTGCGCGACGTGCTGATCCAAGAGCTGCAGCCCGCCATGGACCGCTCGATCCACGCCCTGCCGCACACCGACCGCCCGTCCGTGCTGCTCGTCGTCGGGGTCAACGGCACGGGCAAGACGACGACCGTCGGCAAACTGGCGCGCGTGCTGGTCGCCGACGGCCGGCGCGTCGTGCTGGGCGCGGCCGACACCTTCCGCGCGGCGGCCGCCGACCAGCTCGAGACCTGGGCCTCGCGGGTGGGCGCCGAGGTGGTGCGGGGGGCCGAGGGGGCCGACCCGGCGTCGGTGGCGTTCGACGCCGTGGACAAGGGCATCGCCGCGGGCGCCGACGTCGTCGTCGTCGACACCGCCGGCCGGCTGCACACCAAGGTCGGGCTGATGGACGAACTCGACAAGGTCAAGCGCGTGGTGACCCGGCGCGCGGCGGTCGACGAGGTGTTGCTGGTGCTCGACGCCACCATCGGGCAGAACGGGCTGGCCCAGGCCCGCGTTTTCGCCGAGGTGGTCGCCATCACCGGCGCGGTGCTGACCAAGCTCGACGGAACGGCGAAGGGCGGCATCGTTTTCCGGGTTCAGCAGGAACTCGGCGTGCCGGTGAAGCTGGTCGGGCTCGGCGAAGGGCCCGACGATCTGGCGCCCTTCGAGCCGGTCGCCTTCGTCGACGCGCTGCTCGGCTGACGGCCCTTACCCGGCCCCTTACACAAGGGGGCTGACGTTAATACCGCCGAAACACGCTGGCTCCACTGCGGAAACAACGATTGCGCAAGGTTCTCACAGCAGGTCATCAGGCACGTGTCTGACGGCTAGTTCAGGGCCGACCGGAGGTGATAGCGAGTGAGTTTCCCGATAATGGGCCAGCCCGATACCGGCGACACCGCTTGGATGCTGGCGAGTTCCGCGCTGGTGTTGCTGATGACGCCGGGGCTGGCGTTTTTCTATGGCGGCATGGTGCGCGCCCGAAGCGTGCTCAACATGATCATGATGAGCATCAGCGCGATGGGCGTGGTGACGATTCTGTGGGTGCTCTACGGCTACTCCATGGCATTCGGCGATGACAAGGGCAACGTGGTCGGCGACCCGACCCAATTCTGGGGACTGAAGGGTCTGATCGGTGCCGATGCCGCGAAAGCGGATCCGGCCACACAGACCGCGGCCGTCGATATCCCCCTGGTCGGCGGCATGCCGGCCACCGTATTCGTCGCCTTCCAGCTGATGTTTGCGATCATCACCGTCGCGCTGGTCTCGGGGGCGGTGTCCGACCGGCTGAAATTCAGTGCCTGGTTGGTGTTTGCCGGGCTGTGGGCGACGTTCGTTTACTTCCCGGTTGCGCACTGGGTCTTCGCGTTCGACGGGTCCGTCGCCGAGCACGGCGGCTGGATCGCCAACAAGCTGCAGGCGATCGACTTCGCCGGGGGAACGGCGGTCCATATCAACGCCGGTGTGGCGGGCCTGATGCTGGCGCTCGTGCTGGGCAGGCGCAAGGGCTGGCCCACGACCCTGTTCCGCCCGCACAACCTGCCGTTCGTGATGCTCGGCGCCGGGCTGCTGTGGTTCGGCTGGTACGGCTTCAACGCCGGGTCGGCGCTGGCGTCCAACGGTTCGGCCGGGTCGACGTTTATCACCACCACGATCGCCACGGCCGCGGCCATGCTGGCCTGGCTGGCCACCGAACGCATCCGCGACGGCAAGGCCACCACGCTGGGTGCGGCCTCGGGCATCGTGGCCGGTCTGGTCGCCATCACCCCGTCGTGTTCGTCGGTCAACGTGGTGGGCGCGTTGGTGATCGGCGTGGTGGCCGGCGTGCTGTGCGCGCTGGCGGTCGGGCTGAAGTTCAGGTTCGGTTTCGACGACTCCCTCGACGTGGTCGGGGTGCACCTGGTCGGCGGCCTGGCCGGCACGCTGATGGTGGGTCTGGTCGCCACGGAGGAAGCACCGGCGGCGGTAAAGGGTCTGTTCTACGGCGGCGGTTGGGACCAGCTGGGCAAACAGGCCATCGGCGCGTTCAGCGTTCTGGCCTACTCCGGTATCGTCACTCTCATCCTGGCCCTTATCCTGAAGTACACCATGGGCCTGCGGCTGAGTCCGGAGGCGGAGGCCGCGGGCATCGACGAGGCCGAGCACGCGGAGAGCAGTTACGATTTCGCCGTGGCGACCGGCTCAGTCCTTCCCACGCGGGCTGCCGTGGCGGACACCAGGAACGGCCTGGAGGAGCGAGTGGGCGAGAAAGTTGAGGCGGAGTAGGACATGAAGCTCATCACCGCAATCGTGAAGCCGTTCACCCTCGACGACGTAAAGACCAGCCTCGAGGACGCCGGCGTCCTGGGCATGACGGTCAGCGAGATCCAGGGTTACGGACGGCAGAAGGGCCACACCGAGGTTTACCGGGGTGCCGAGTACTCGGTCGATTTCGTTCCCAAAGTCCGCATCGAGGTGGTCGTCGACGATTCCATCGTCGACAAGGTCGTTGACGCCGTCGTCCGGGCGGCGCGCACCGGCAAGATCGGTGACGGCAAGGTGTGGGTCAGCCCCGTGGAAACCATTGTGCGCGTACGCACCGGGGAACGCGGGACCGATGCGCTATGACGCCGGCCGCGCGTCGCTGGTCTATCTTGGGCTGATCGATCGCCGGCGGGCCCGGGAGGTATGACTTCCAAGCGGCCCGACCCGTCCGGGGCATCGGAGAAATCGGGGACAGGAAGCGCCGGCGGGGCAACCGATCTGGTTGCCTCGCGGCGCCAACTGCTGTCGCAGGGCCGTGAGCTGGACCCCGCCGGGCTGCGGCAAGCCTGGCTGGACTTGCACGAGTCCTGGCTGGTGGCCAAGGCGTCCGAGATCGGGATCACCGAAGGCAGCGGCTTCGCGCTGGTCGGAGTCGGCGGCCTGGGCCGCCGGGAATTGCTGCCCCACTCCGACCTGGACCTGATGTTGTTGCACGACAACAAGTCCGCCGACGTGCTCGAACGAGTGGCCGACCGGCTGTGGTATCCGTTGTGGGACGCTAACATTCGGCTCGACCACAGCGTGCGAACCGTGACCGGTGCGCTCGGCGTCGCCAACGCCGACATGGTGGCCGCGCTGGGCATGCTGGACGCGCGCCACGTCGCCGGTGAGGAGTGGCTCTCGGCGGAATTGATCGACGGGGCGCGGCGGCAGTGGCGCAGCGCCATTCGTTCCCGGATGGACGAACTCGTCGAGATCACCCAGGCTCGCTGGCGGCGCTGCGGACGGATCGCGCAGCGGGCCGAGCCCGACCTGAAGTCGGGCCGCGGCGGCCTGCGCGACGTGCAACTGCTGGACGCGCTGGGCGTCGCCCAGCTCATCGACCGCCACGGCATGGCCAACCCGGACATGCCCGGCGGCTCCCTGGACGCCGCCTACCTCACGCTGCTCGACGTGCGCACCGAGCTGCACCTGGTGTCCGGCCGCGGCCACGATGTGCTGCTGGCGCAGTTCGGTGACGAGATCAGTGCCGCACTGCATTTCGGCGACCGGTTCGACCTGGCGCGCACGCTGTCGGGCGCCAGCCGCACCATCGCCTACCACGCCGAAACCGGGCTGCGGACCGCCGAGATCGCGCTGCCGCGCCGCGGGATCGGCGCCCTGATGCGGCGGCCCAAGCGGCGGCCGCTGGACGAGGGTGTGGTCGACTACGCGGGCGAGATCGTGCTGGCCCGCGACGCCCGCCCCGAAACCGACGCCGGCCTGGTGTTGCGCGTGGCCGCCGCGTCCGCCGACAAGGGCCTGCCGATCGGCGCCGGCACGCTGAGTCGGCTCGCCGCAAGCGCCCCCGAGATGCCGACCCCGTGGCCGCGGGACGCGCTGGACGACTTCTTGGTCGTGCTGTCCGCGGGCCCCACCACGGTGCCGACGATCGAAGCGCTCTACCACTCCGGGCTGTGGGAGCGGCTGCTGCCGGAATGGAAGGCGATCCGCGACCTGCCGCCCCGCGATGTCTCCCACAAATGGACCGTCGACCGTCATACCGTCGAAACCGCCGTGAACGCGGCGCCTTTGACCACCCGCGTCGCGCGATCGGACCTGCTGGCGCTCGGCGCGCTGCTGCACGACATCGGCAAGGGGCGGGGCAGGGACCACTGCGTGGTCGGGGCCGACCTCGCGGTCCCGATCGGCAAGCGGCTGGGGCTGGCGCCCCGGGACATCGACACGCTGGCCGGCATGGTGCGCCACCATCTGCTGCTGCCGGTCACGGCCACCCGCAACGACCTCAACGACCCCAAGACGATTCAGGGCGTGGCCGAGACCCTGGGCGGCGACCCGCAGCTGCTCGAGCTGCTGCACGCGCTGGCCGAAGCCGACTCGAAGGCGACCGGGCCGGGCGTATGGAGCGACTGGAAGGCCTCCCTGGTGGCCGACCTGGTCCGTCGCTGCCGGATGGTGATGGCGGGCGAGCCGCTGCCGCAGGCGGACCCCGCTGCACCGCAATATCTTTCACTGGCGGCCGACCAAGGCGTGCACGTGGAGATCCAGTCCGGCGACACCGAGCGGCTCAATGTGGTGATGGTCGCGCCGGACCGGCGGGGCCTGGTGTCGAATGCCGCCGCGGTGCTCGCGCTGAACTCCTTGCGCATCCATTCGGCCTCGGCCAACACTCACGAAGGCGTCGCGATCACCGAGTTCGTGGTGTCGCCGCTGTTCGGTGCACCGCCCGAAACCGGCCTGCTGCGCCAGCAATTCGTCGGCGCCCTCAAGGGTGACGTCGACGTGCTGGCCGCGCTGGAGAAGCGCGACAGCGAGGCCGCCGACTCGGCGCTGGGACGCGCCGGGGAGATCCAGGCCGGGGCGCCGCTGACGCGGTCGACCGCCCCGCCGCGCATCCTGTGGCTCGATGCCCCCACGGCCGGACAACTTCTCGTCGAGGTCCGCGCCATGGACCGGCTGGGCCTGCTGGCGCTGCTGGCCCGGGCGCTCGAGCGTGCCGGGGCGGACATCGTGTGGGCGAAGGTGAACACGTTCGGCTCCACCGCGGCCGACGTGTTCTGCGTGACCGTGCCGGCCGGGTCCGGGGCGGCCGAACCGCGGGACGTCGTCGAGCAGCACCTGCTGGCGGTGCTGGGCGGCCCCGCCGTCGAGGTGCTCGAAGAGCCCGTCGGCGACTAGCGCCGCCTACGCCCGCTCCGAATTCATTTGTCGCAGAGCCACTATGCGCTCGTGGAGCTGGTCGCGGGTGGCGGCGGCGATCGGCGGCCCGCCGCAGCGCCGGCGCAGCTCGTTGTGGATCCAGCCGTGCGGCTTGCCGGTGCGGTGGTGGGTCAGCGACACCAGGGTGTTCAGTTCGCGGCGCAGTTCGCGGATCTCCCCGTGCATCGTCGGGGGCGGCACCGGTGTCGCGGCGTCCTTGTCGAGCCGGGCCCGTCGCTGCAGCTGCTCGTCCTGGCGGCGGTGCAGCAGGGTGCGCATCTGCTCGGCGTCGAGCAGCCCCGGGATGCCGAGGTAGTCGGCCTCCTCGTCGCTGCCGGCCGGGGCGGCGGTGCCGAAGGACGACCCGTCGAAGATGACCTGGTCGAGTTCGGCGTCGGCGCCCAGCGAGGTGAACCCGCGCTCGGTGTCGCCCTGCTCGGTCTGGGTTTTCACGGCGGGATCGCCGTCGAGCGGATCCTCGCTCTCGCGGTGCGGCTGGCCGAGCACGTGGTTGCGCTGGGCCTCGAGCTCGCTGGCCAGCTGCAGCAGGTTGGGCACCGACGGCAAAAAGATGCTCGCGGTTTCTCCCGGACGCCGTGAGCGCACGAACCGGCCGATCGCCTGCGCGAAGAACAGCGGCGTCGAGGCGCTGGTCGCGTAGATGCCCACCGCCAGCCGGGGCACGTCGACGCCCTCGGACACCATGCGCACCGCGACCAGCCACCGGCCGGTGCTCTCGGCGAACTCGGTGATGCGGCGCGACGATCCGGGGTCGTCGGACAGGACGACGGTCGGCGGCTCCGAGGTCATCCTTTCCAGTAAGGCGGCGTACGCGCGGGCCGCGGCCTTGTCGGAGGAGATGATCATGCCGCCGGCGTCGGGCACGTGGGTGCGCAGCTGCCGCAGCCGCTGGTCGGCGGCCGTGATCACCGCGGGCATCCATTCACCGGCGGGGTCCAGCGCCGTGCGCCAGGCGCGCGCGGTCTGTTCGGCCGACAGCGGCTCGCCCAATCGGGCCGCGTGCTCGTCGCCGGCGCTGTCGCGCCAGCGCGCCTGCCCCGAGTAGGCGAGGAACACCACCGGCCGGACCACGCCGTCGGCGAGGGCCTCGGCATAGCCGTAGGTGTGATCGGCCGCCGAACGCTGGATCCCGTCGCCGCCGGCACTGTAGGTGACGAACGGGATGGGGCTGTCGTCGCTGCGGAACGGTGTACCCGTCAGGGCCAGGCGGCGGGTGGCGTCGCTGAACGCCTCGCGGATCGCCTCTCCCCACGTCTTGGCGTCACCGCCGTGGTGGATCTCGTCGAAGATGACCAGGGTCCGCCGCTGCTCGGTGCGCACCCGGTGCAGCGTCGGGTGCGCGGCGACCTGCGCGTAGGTCACCGTCACACCGTGGTATTCCGACGACGTCGTCGGGCTGGTGTTGGAGAACCTCGGGTCCAGGGCGAGGCCGTGGCGGGTGGCGGCCCGCGCCCACTGCACCTTGAGATGTTCGGTGGGCACCACGACGGTGACCTGGTCGACGGCGCGCTGGCCCAGCAGTTCGGCCGCCGCCCGCAGCGCGAACGTCGTCTTGCCGGATCCGGGGGTGGCGACGGCCAGGAAGTCGCGCGGGCGGCCGGCCAGGTACTTCACCAGCGCCCTGCGCTGCCAGCCCCGCAGCGCCTGATCGCCGTCGTCAGCGGCCCCGGCGCGCGACTCCGTGCGGCTGACCGGTTGCAACGACATGTCCCCCCGTAGATCCGTTATCCGATGCGGCCGGCCTGCTTGAGCGGCGGACGTGAAATGTAGCACGGCAATGGTTTTCGGTGCAGCAGCGACGCGGGCGCGGCTAGCGCGCCGAGGCCGCCGGGTCGCGCGTCTGCAGCCACGCGTGGATGCGCTCGGCGACCGCGGGCCAGCCCGGTTCGAGCATCATGTTGTGGCCCATCGCGAAGAACTCCGGCTCGGTGCCGTAGGCGCGCGCCGTGGCGCGCACCTCGCCGGTGCTGACGAAGCCGTCGTACTCGGCGCCCAGGACCAGGATCGGCGCGGTCACGAGCCGGGTTCTCACCCGGCGGAGGGTGGGATCGGTCATGGCGGCGCGCACGCTCTCGCCCCCGGCGCGTTGCCGGCAGGATTCGACGACGGCCTCGGGCGTGTCGGCGCAGAACAGGTACTCGCGGGCCAGCGCCGGGGTGTCCAGAAATTTCAGCAGCGTGCGGTCGCTCCAGGCCTCCAGGGTCATCGACGGCCGGCGCCGCCAGACTCGCAGCGCCAGCGTGAGCACGCCCTGCGGCGGCACGGAACCCACCAGCACCGCGGCCGGGGCCCGTCGGGTCTCCAGGTAGCGCTGCACGACGAAGCCGCCCAGCGAATGGCCGACGAGGATCGGCCAGCCGCCGAGGTCGTCGGCCACCGCGCGGACATCGTCGATGTAGTCGGCGATGGAAACCCTGTGCAACGGTTTGGGGGTGGGGGAGCCGCCGTGGCCACGCAGGCTCACCGCAACCGCGCGGTAGCCCGCGTCGGCGAAGAAATCCAGGAAGTGTTCCCAGCACCAGGCCCCATGCCATCCGCCGTGGACGAACAGCAGCGGCAGCGGGTGCTCCCGGCTGCTGGATCCCTTGTCGACCACCTCGAGCATGAGCTGACTGTTGTTTGCTGACGCCGCGCCGTCAAGACCTTCGAACCCGCCGAGTGTGCGGCCTGCCGCGCGTCCGCAGCCGAGTGTGCGGCCAGCCGCACGTTCGCGTCCAGATCGGGCCGTCGAGCCCGGTCCACTAGGCTGGCGGGGTGTTTGAATCGCTGTCTGACCGGTTGACCGGTGCGCTGGCGGGATTGCGCGGTAAGGGCCGACTGACCGACGCCGACATCGAGGCCACCACCCGCGAAATCCGGCTCGCGCTGCTGGAAGCCGACGTCTCGCTGCCCGTGGTCCGGGCGTTCGTCAACCGCATCAAGGACCGCGCCCGGGGTGCCGAGGTGTCCGCCGCCCTCAACCCGGCGCAACAGGTCGTCAAGATCGTCAACGAAGAACTCATCGGCATCCTCGGCGGCGAGACCCGCCAGCTGGCGTACGCGAAGACGCCGCCGACCGTCGTCATGCTCGCCGGCCTGCAGGGCTCCGGCAAGACGACACTGGCCGGCAAGCTGGCGGCGTGGCTGCGCGGCCAGGGCCACACGCCGCTGCTGGTGGCCTGCGACCTGCAGCGCCCGGCCGCGGTCAACCAGCTGCAGGTCGTCGGGCAGCGCGCCGGGGTGCCGGTGTTCGCGCCGCATCCGGGCGCGTCGCAGGAATCCGGCCCCGGTGACCCCGTCGCCGTCGCGGCGGCCGGTCTTGCCGAGGCCCGCGCCAAGCACCACGACGTCGTCATCGTCGACACCGCGGGACGGCTGGGCATCGACGAGGAACTGATGGCCCAGGCGTCGGCCATCCGGACGGCCATCGACCCCGACGAGGTGCTGTTCGTCCTGGACGCGATGATCGGGCAGGACGCGGTCACCACCGCCGAGGCGTTCCGCGAGGGCGTCGGCTTCACCGGCGTGGTGCTGACCAAGCTCGACGGCGACGCCCGCGGCGGGGCCGCGTTGTCGGTCCGCGAGGTGACCGGCGTCCCGATCCTGTTCGCCTCCACCGGGGAGAAGCTCGAGGAGTTCGACGTCTTCCATCCCGACCGGATGGCCAGCCGCATCCTGGGCATGGGCGACGTCCTGAGCCTGATCGAACAGGCCGAGCAGGTCTTCGACGCCGAGCGGGCCGAGGCGGCCGCCGCCAAGATCGGCACGGGCGAGCTGACCCTCGAGGACTTCCTGGAACAGATGCTGGCCATCCGCAAGATGGGCCCGATCGGCAACCTGCTGGGCATGCTGCCCGGCGCCGGCCAGATGAAGGACGCCCTGTCGGCCGTCGACGACAGCCAACTCGACCGGCTGCAGGCCATCATCCGCGGGATGACGCCGCAGGAGCGGGCCGACCCGAAGATCATCAACGCGTCGCGGCGGCTGCGGATCGCCAACGGCTCGGGCGTGACGGTCTCCGAGGTCAACCAGCTGGTCGACCGCTTCTTCGAGGCCCGCAAGATGATGTCGTCGATGCTGGGCGGCATGGGCATCCCGGGCATGGGACGCAAGTCCGCGACCCGAAAGACCAAGCAAGCCAAGGGCAAAGGGGGAAAGAAGGGCAAAAAGGGCGCGCGCGGCCCCACGCCGCCCAAGGCCAGGAACCCGCTGGCGCAGGGCATGCCGGGCATGCCGGCGGGGGGCTTTCCCGACCTGTCGCAGATGCCCGAGGGCCTCAACGAGCTCCCGCCGGGCCTGGCCGACTTTGACCTGTCCAAGCTGAAATTCCCCGGCAAGAAGTAGCGTGCGCCTGCACGTGCGGGGTCGGGCGCTGCCCGACGGCGCCGACGTCGAGCTGTGGATCGTCGACGGCCGCATCAGCACCGAACCGGTCGCCGGGGCCGACACCGTAGCCGACGGTGGCTGGGTCCTGCCCGGCCTGGTCGACGCACACTGCCACGTCGGACTGGGCAAGCACGGCGAGATCGAGCTCGACGAGGCGATCGCCCAGGCCGAGACCGAGCGCGACGCCGGGGCGTTGCTGCTGCGCGACTGCGGGTCGCCGACCGACACGCGCAGCCTCGACGAGCGCGACGACCTGCCCCGCATCATCCGGGCCGGGAAACACTTGGCCAGGCCCAAGCGCTACATCGCCGGGTACGCGGTCGAACTCGAGGACGAATCGCAGCTGCCGGCCGCGGTGGCCGTCGAGGCGAAGCGCGGCGACGGCTGGATCAAGCTGGTCGGCGACTGGATCGACCGCAAGGTCGGCGACCTGGCCCCGCTGTGGTCCGACGACGTGCTCAAGGCCGCGATCGACGCCGCGCACTCCCGCGGCGCGCGCGTCACCGCCCACGTCTTCAGCGAGGACGCGCTGCCGGGCCTGATCAATGCCGGCATCGACTGCATCGAGCACGGCACGGGGCTCACCGACGACACCATCGCCTCGATGCTCGCGCACGGCACCGCGCTGGTCCCCACGCTGATCAACCTGGAGAACTTCCCCGGCATCGCCGAATCCGCCACCCGCTACCCCACCTACGCGGCGCACATGCGCGACCTGTACGCCCGCGGCTACGGGAGGATCGCGGCGGCGCGCGAGGCCGGGGTGCCGGTCTACGCCGGCACCGATGCCGGCAGCATGGTCGCCCACGGCCGGATCTCCGAGGAGATCGAGGCCCTCAAGGCCATCGGCATGAGCTCGACCGAGGCGTTGGGCGCGGCGTGCTGGGACGCCCGCCGCTGGCTGGGCAGCCCGGGCCTGGAGCACGGGGCGTCGGCGGACCTGTTGTGCTACTCGCAAGACCCCCGGTTGGGCCCCGACGTGCTCACCAGGCCCGACCTGGTGATACTGCGCGGCAAGGCGTTTCGCCCGGGAACCGGTCCGGCGGGCTAGTCGCGCGGGGCATCGGCCGGGGGAATAGTATCGGGCAATGGCGTTGCCCAGCGGCGCGACCTTTGCCGGTTACCTCGTGGCTAGGAGGCTGGGCACGGGAGCCAGCGGTGTGGTCTACCTCGTCCAGGATCCGCGGTCGTCGACCTGGCAGGCGCTCAAAGTCCTGTCTCCGGCGGCGGCGGACGACGACGCCCGCCGGCGATTCCAGGACGAGACGCCGCTCGCCACGCACCTGGTCCACCCGAACATCGTGCGGGTGCACGACCGCGGCGAGTGGAACGGTCAGCTGTGGGTGGCGATGGATTACGTCGACGGCATCAGCGCCGCGCAGCTCGCCGCCGACCGGTTTCCCGCGGTCTCACCGGTCGGCGAGGCGCTCGCCGTGGTGACCGCCCTGGCCGAGGCTCTCGACTATGCCCACCAGCGCGGGCTGGTGCACCGCGACGTCAAGCCGGCCAACATCTTCCTGACCGGCCGGGGCGAGGGCGAGCAGCGGATCCTGTTGTCGGACTTCGGTATCGCTTGGTTGTCCGGGGGGCCCACGCCGGCCTATGCCGCGCCCGAGCAGTTGATCGGCGCCGACGTCGACGGGCGCGCCGACCAGCACGCGCTGGCGGCCACCGCTTTCCATCTGCTGACCGGGGCGCCGCCCGCCGGTGCGCCGCCCCGGCTCAGCGACCAGCGCCCGGAACTGGTACGCCTCGATGCGGTCTTCGCCAGGGCGCTGGCCCGGCGGGCCGACGACCGGTTCGACAGCTGCCGCGAGTTCGCCGACGCGGCTAACGAGCAGGCGGGCCTTTCCACCGGGGACCGCAGCCCCGAAGCCGTCCTGGTCGCCGACTATCCCGCCTACGCGTGGCCCGAGTCCGACGACGGCTCCGGCGGCGCGCCGGCATCCGGGGCCGCCCGCGACACCCGGGGCAGCCCGAGGTCGTCCGCGGCATGGCCCGGGCCCCCGAGCGCCTTCTCCGGCGCCGGCGGACCGCCGGCGCCCCCCGGCCAGGCCCCACCGTCCGCGCCGCAGCGGCGCAGGGTGCGCAAGGCGGTGCTGCGAACCGCGGCGGTGGTGCTGCTCGCCGGCCTGCTCGCGCTGGGCATCGTGATCGCGCGCAGGACGGAGCCGGCCCCGCCTCAACCCGTCGGCTCGGCGGCGCCCGCCCCGCCGGCTCAGGCCGGCGCACCGAGCACTCCCACCCCGGGCACCCCGGTGCCGCTCGACGGCACGTACCGCCTCGAGGTCCGACGCACCAAGCAGACCTACAACTACGTCGCCGACCCGCAACCACCGGACGTGACCACCTGGTGGGCCTTTCGCTCGGCGTGCACGCCGGATTCCTGTACCGCGGCCGCCACTCGCCTCGACGACAACGGGCACACCCAGCAGGTCTATGCCGGTGGCGCGCCCATGTACCTGCGCTACGGCGGCGACCGCTGGCAGTCCATGCCGACCGACATCCGCTTCCCGTGCGTCGGATCGGACGGCACGGCCGACAACCAGACCGCGACGCTGGTGCTGACGCTGCAACCGCAGCCGAACGGCGACTTCGCCGGCGAGGAGGTTCTGACCGTGCAAACCAACGAATGCGGTCAGCGGTCGGCGGTGATCCGCATTCCCGCGGTGGCCAGCCCGCAGGGCGCGGTGCCGCCGGGGGTGACGTTGCCCGACCCCGCGGCGGGGCCCGAAACCGGCGCCGCACCGAGCCCCGCGCCGGCGGCGCCCGGCGCGCCGCGACCGCATCCCTGATCCGGCGGAGCCGAGGTCCGCGAGATGACGGCGACCGGCCGGGCAGGAAAGATTGCGAGCACTTGCTATCTATGTTAGCTTCGGTCCACCGACGGATCTTGGAGGCAGCACGGTGAGCTTCGACGTGATCATTCGCGACGGCTTGTGGTTCGACGGCACCGGCGGCGCGCCGCGGATCCGGACGCTGGGGATTCGCGACGGCATGGTGGCCACGGTCAGCGCCGGGCCGTTGGACGAGACCGGCTGCCCCGAGGTGATCGAAGCGGCGGGCAAGTGGGTGCTGCCCGGCTTCATCGACGTGCACACCCACTACGACGCCGAGGTGCTGCTGGATCCCGGACTGCCGGAGTCGGTGCGCCACGGGGTGACCACGGTGCTGTTGGGCAACTGCTCGCTGTCGACGGTGTACGCCGACTCGCAGGACGCCGCCGACCTGTTCAGCCGCGTCGAGGCGGTGCCGCGCGAATACGTGCACGACGCCCTGGATGCCCGCCGCAGCTGGTCGACCGCCGCGGAATACATCGAGGCGATCGACGCCCTGCCGCTGGGCCCCAATATCGGCTCCCTGCTCGGTCATTCGGACCTGCGGACCGCGGTGCTCGGGCTCGACCGCGCCACCGACGCGCGTGTGCAGCCCACCGCGGCCGAGGTGGAGAAGATGACGGCCCTGCTCGACGAGGCGCTGAGCGCCGGGATGCTGGGCATGTCCGGGATGGACGCGGCGATCGACAAGCTCGACGGCGACCGGTTCCGGTCGCGCGCGCTGCCGTCGACGTTCGCGACGTGGCGCGAGCGGCGCAAGCTGATCGACGTGCTGCGCCGGCGCGGCCGGATGCTGCAGAGCGCCCCGGATGTCAAGAACCCGATCTCGGGGCTGATGTTCTTCTTGACCAGCAGCCGGATCTTCGGCCGCGGCAAGGGCGTGCGGATGAGCATGCTGGTCTCCGCCGACGCCAAGTCGATGCCGCTGGCCGTGCACGGCTTCGGGCTGGGAACCCGGCTGCTCAACCGGCTGCTGGGCTCTAGCGTGCGGTTCCAGCACCTGCCGGTGCCGTTCGAGCTGTACTCCGACGGGATCGACCTGCCGGTGTTCGAGGAGTTCGGCGCCGGGACCGCGGCGCTGCACCTGCGCGACCAGCTGGAGCGCAACGAGCTGCTGGCCGACCCGCAGTACCGCCGCCGGTTCCGGCGCGAGTTCGACCGGCGCAAGCTCGGACCGTCGTTGTGGCACCGCGACTTTCACGACGCCGTCATCGTCGAGTGCCCCGATGGGTCGCTGATCGGCAAGAGCTTCGGCGCGATCGCCGACGAACGCGGGCTGCACCCGCTCGACGCGTTCCTCGACGTGCTCGTCGAGAACGGCGAGCGCAAGGTCCGTTGGACGACGACGGTGGCCAACCACCGTCCGAGGCAGTTGGACAAGCTGGCCGCCGAGCCCAGCATCCACATGGGCTTCTCCGACGCCGGCGCGCACCTGCGCAACATGGCCTTCTACAACTTCGCGCTGCGGTTCCTCAGGCGAACCCGGGACGCCGAGCGGGCCGGCGCGCCGTTCATGTCGACGCAGCGGGCGGTGCACCGCCTGACCGGCGAACTGGCGGAGTGGTTCGGCATCGACGCCGGCACGCTACGCCAGGGCGACCGCGCCGACTTCGTCGTCATCGACCCGGCCGGCCTGAATGACGCGGTCGACGGCTATTACGAGGAGGCGGTCCCGCACTACGGGGGACTGCGGCGCATGGTCAACCGCAACGACGATGCCGTGGTCGCGACGGGGGTGGGCGGCGTCGTCGTGTTCCGCGGCGGCCGGTTCCGGGACGGCTACGGCCGGACCGTCAAGTCCGGCCGCTACCTGCGCGCCGGCTCGCGTCGGGCGGCCGCGGCGGTGGGCGTCTGAGGTGGCGCGAACCCAGCAGCAGCGCCGCGAGGAGACCGTCGCGCGGCTCATCGAGGCCGGCATCGCCACCATCGTCGAGGTGGGCTACGCGCGGGCCTCGGCGGCCGTGATCACCAAGCGCGCCGGCGTTTCCGTCGGGGCGCTGTTCCGCCACTTCGAGACGATGGGCGACTTCATGGCAGCCACGGCGTCAGAGGTGCTGCGCCGGCAGCTGGAGTCCTTCACCAAGGGGGTCAAGGAAATTCCAGCGATGCCAGCCTCCCGGCCGGCGCTGGAAGCGGCGCTGGCTCTCCTGCGCGACATCACCAGCAGCCCGACCAACGCCGTGGTCTACGAACTGTTGGTCGCCGCGCGCACCGACGAGAAGCTCAGGGAGACGCTGCAGCACGAGCTCGGGCAGTACGGCGCGAAAATCCACGACGCGGCGCGGGCGCTGCCCGGGGCCGACAGTTTCCCGTCCGAGACGTTCCCGGTGTTCGTGGCGCTGATGACCAACGTATTCGACGGGGCCGCCGTGGTGGAGGGGGTGCTGCCGCAGCCGGAGATCGCCGAGCAGCGCATCCCGGTGCTGATGGCGCTGCTGACCGCCGCGATGCCGGGCCAGTAGGCGCGAGGTCCCGCGCGAGCAGACACAGAATCGCATGAAAGCTTGCGGTCTCGTGCGATTCTGCGTCTGCTCGCGGCCGCTACAGCGAGCCGACACCCGTCTCCGGGTTCAGCGCAAAGCCCCAGTCCAGCAGGTTCGCGGCCTGGTCCCAGTACGTGGGGCCGCCCTCGTGGACCAGCCCGTACATCATCGCGACCACCAGCCGCCGGCCGCCGCGGGCGGCCGCCCCGACGAACGTCTTGCGGGCCGCGTTGGTGAAGCCGGTCTTGCCGCCGAGCGCGCCGGGGTAGCGCTCGAGCAGTTCGTCGCGGTTGGTGATCGGGTGCTCGCCGCCATCGCCGGGGAACATCGCCGACCGCTCGGCGGTGATCTGCGCGAACACCGGGTTGGCCAGCGCGGCCCGGAAGATGACGGCCAGGTCGTGCGCCGTCGACGCCCCGGACCCGCCCGGCCCGTCCAGGCCCGACGGCGTCGCCGCGTGCGTGCTCGTCGCGCCCAGGGAGGCGGCCTTGGTGTTCATCATGGCGACCGTGGCGTCGGAGCCGCCCAGCATGTGCGCGAGCGTGTTGGCGGCGTCGTTGCCCGACACCAGCAGGATGGCGTCCAGCAGTTGACGCGCGGTGTAGAGGTGGCCCGGCTTGATGCCCGCGCAGCTGCACTCGACGTCGGCGTCCGCGGCGTCGGCGACGACGGTGGAGTCCAGGTTCAGCTGGTCCAGCGCCACCAGCGCCAGCAGCACCTTGATGGTGCTCGCGGGCGGATGGGGCACGTCCTGGTCGCGCCCGGCCAGCACCTGGCCGCTGTCCAGGTCGGCGACGATCCAGGTCTGGGCGGGGCCGTCGGGGATCGGCACCGAGCCGACCGGCTGCACTTTGTCGGCCCGGGACGCCGGGGCGGTGGCCGCGCCGGCGGCGAGTGTGAGCGCCGCGGCGAGTGCGGCCGTGAACTTCCGCATGGGCGCCGAGTTTAGCCACCCGGAAGCGGCTACCCCCAGGGCATGTCCTTCCACGAATAGAACTCGCCCGTATTGACGTCGTGGACGCCGTAGTAGTCCCAGTAGTAGTCGTGGCAGACGCCGCCGCCCCACGGGACGGGTCGGCCGGCGGGATTGGGGTCACCCGGGCACCACTGCTGGCAGGAATGCCCGGCCGGACACGGAGCGGCCTGCGCGGGAGGCGCGGTCAGCCCCGAGCCGCGGACGAACACCAGGGCCGTTGCCAGGCTCGCGATTGCTGTCCTCATGAACCGGGGATTATGTTCCCGGAAGGTCGGCATTTCCTGCGAAAACGTGAGAATCGACGGATGCGGCTCGTGCTGGGTTCCTTCGTTGCTGGCGGACCTGCCCGCCAGTGCACACCGCGTCCGGCGCTACCGATCCCAAGGACCGGGGGCCGGCGGTGTTGAATCGATGCATGTTGAGCCTCGAAGAGATCTCGGACCGCCTGGAGATCCAGCAGCTGCTGGTGGACTACTCCACCGCCATCGACAACCGCCGATTCGACGACCTGGACCAGGTGTTCACCCCCGACGCCTACATCGACTACCGGGCGCTGGGCGGCATCGACGGCCGCTACCCCGAGGTCAAGAAGTGGCTCTCGGAGGTGCTGCCGAACTTCCCGGTGTACGCGCACATGCTGGGCAACTTCTCGGTCCGCATCGACGGGGACACCGCGTCGTCGCGGGTGATCTGCTTCAACCCGATGGTGCTGGGCGGGGAGTCCGACCAGGTGTTGTTCTGCGGGTTGTGGTATGACGACGAGTTCGCGCGCACCGCCGAGGGCTGGCGGATGACCCGCCGGGTCGAGACGAAGGTCTTCCAGAAGGTGATGTAGGCGCATTTCTGCCCGGGGGCGTCGTTCTGGCACAATGGGCGGCTGTCCGCCCCGCGGTTAGGGCCGCCCGGTGGTCATACACGCGAGGCAAAACCGGGCCCGGGCATCCCGCCCTGGTCGCTGAATTGCAGCGTGACACACAGGAGAGTTCGTTCAACCATGGCTGTGAAGATCAAGCTGACTCGGCTTGGCAAGATCCGCAATCCCCAGTACCGCGTCGCCGTCGCCGACGCCCGCACGCGGCGCGACGGCCGTTCCATCGAGGTCATCGGCCGGTATCACCCGAAGGAAGAGCCGAGCCTGATCGAGATCGACTCCGAGCGCGCCCAGTACTGGCTGTCCGTGGGTGCCCAGCCCACCGAGCCGGTCCTCAAGCTGCTGAAAATCACCGGCGACTGGCAGAAGTTCAAGGGGCTGCCGGGCGCCGAGGGCGAGCTCAAGGTCGCCCCGCCCAAGCCCAGCAAGCTGGAGCTGTTCAACGCCGCGCTGGCCGAAGCCGAGGGCGGGCCGACCACCGAGGCCGCCAAACCCAAGAAGAAGGCGCCCGCCAAGAAGGCGGCCAAGGCCGAGGCCAAGCCGGACGCCGGCGAGCCCGCCGAGGAGAAGCCGGCCAAGGCCGACGCCGCCGAGGCGAGCGCCGAGGCCGCACCGGCCGAGGGCGGCGAGCAGGCCGAGGCGGCCCAGCCCGCCGCGGAAAGCTGACCGGCATGGGCGCCGTCGTCGTCGACGCGGTCGAGCATCTGGTCCGCGGGATCGTCGACAACCCGGACGATGTCCGGGTCGACATGGTGACCAGCCGGCGGGGCCGCACCGTCGAGGTGCACGTCCATCCCGACGACCTGGGCAAGGTGATCGGCCGCGGCGGACGCACCGCGACCGCGCTGCGCACGCTGGTTGCCGGCATCGGTGGCCGCGGCATCCGCGTCGACGTCGTGGACACCGACCAGTAGCGCAGCCAAGGCCCATGGAACTCCGTTGGAGTTGACCGTCGGGCGCGTGGTCAAAGCCCACGGCATCGGCGGCGAGGTGGTCGTCGAGATCCGCACCGACGACCCCGCCGCCCGGTTCGCGCCGGGCACCGCGTTGCGCGCCAGGGACTCCCGCGGCGGCGGGGAACGCCACTGCGTGGTCGAAAGCGCACGCGAACACGGCGGACGGCTGCTGGTGCGCCTGGCCGGTGTGAACGACCGCGACGCCGCGGATGCCTTGCGGGGCAGCCTGTTCGTCATCGATTCCGACGAGTTGCCGCCGATCGACGAGCCGGACACCTACTACGACCATCAGCTCGAAGGCCTGCGGGTGCGCACGATGACGGGAACCGAGGTCGGCGTCGTCGCCGAGGTGCTGCACACGCCTGCCGGCGAGCTGCTTTCGGTCCGCCGGGTCGACGGTGGGGAAGTGTTGGTGCCGTTCGTCGCCGCGATCGTCACCTCGGTGTCGCTCGGTGATCGCCTCGTCGAGATCGACCCGCCCGAGGGCCTGTTGGAGCTGGCATGAGAATCGACGTCGTCACGATCTTCCCGGCCTACCTGGACCCGCTGCGACAAGCGTTGCCCGGCAAGGCGATCGAGTCTGGCCTGGTCGACCTGCGCGTGCACGACCTGCGGCGGTGGACCTACGACGTGCATCACTCGGTCGACGACGCGCCGTACGGCGGGGGTCCCGGGATGGTGATGAAGGCGCCGGTCTGGGGCGAGGCGTTGGACGAGATCTGTTCCGGCGAAACCCTGTTGGTGGTTCCCACGCCGGCCGGCGCGTTGTTCACCCAGGCCACCGCGCAGCGCTGGAGCGCTGAGGCGCACCTGGTGTTCGCCTGCGGCCGGTATGAGGGCATCGACCAGCGGGTGGTCGAGGACGCGGCCCGGCGGATGCGGGTCGAGGAGGTCTCGATCGGCGATTACGTGCTGCCGGGCGGGGAGTCGGCGGCGGTCGTCATGATCGAGGCCGTGCTGCGGCTGCTGACCGGGGTGTTGGGCAATCCCGCTTCGCTGCAGAACGACTCGCACTCACCGGGCCTGGACCGGCTGCTGGAGGGTCCCAGCTATACCCGGCCGCCCAGCTGGCGCGGCCTCGACGTCCCCGCCGTGTTGCTGTCCGGGGACCACGCGCGCGTCGCCGCCTGGCGCCGGGAGGTGTCGCTGCAACGCACCCGGGAGCGCCGCCCGGACCTGTGCGCGCCGGAGGACGCGCCGGGCTAGCTGAGCGAGGGACCGATGCGGCCGTTGGGGAACATCGTCTTGACCGCCCGGGTGATCGTCTCCCGCGCGGTGGCGTCGTCGGAGGGCTGCAGCGACTGGACCACCATGATGTAGCGGTGGTCGGCGCCGACCAGCCCCGTCGACAGGTGCATCCAGTCGCTGCCGATGCAGCACATCCAGCCCTGCTTGACCGCCACCGGTTCGGCGTAGAGCCCATCGGGGATGCCGAACCGCTGCGGGTAGCCGTCCACGCCGTTGGGCGTGGACCGGTCCAGGTCGGTGACGATGATCCTGGCCTGCTCGGCCGGCAGCCCGCCCGACCCGTCGAGCAGCTTTGCGTAGTAGGTGATCAGGTCGGTCACCGAACTCATCGTGTTCCACCAGAGCCCGTCGGGCGGGGGCGTGGTCGAGCCCAGCCCGTACCGGCCGGCGACCTGGGAGATGATGGCGCCGCCGCCGCCCTGATCCCAGAACCGATCGGCGGCGCCGTCGTCGGAGGACTGCAACATGAGGTCGACGGCCTGGCGGTCGTCGGCGCTCAGCGGGGTCGTTCCGGCGGCGTGCTGCATCAGCAGGTCGTCGGCGATGAACAGCTTGGCCACCGATGCGGTCCCGACGATCTGGCCGTTGCCGTTGGAGACGAGCCGGTTGGTGGCCCGGTCCAGGATGGCCACCGACAGGGTGGCGCCCGCGGCGGTGGCCTCGTCGGTGGCCCGCTGCAGGCGCACCTGCAGCGGGCCGAATTCGGCGCTGGGCAGCACCCGCTCCGGCTGCGGCGACGAGATGGCCTCGAGCAGCAGATCCGACAGCGGCGGCGCCTTCGAGGCGGTCACGGTGGGCGCGGGGCCCAGCGGGGCGCCGAACGTCTTGGCATGCACCTGTGCCTCGCAGGCGGTCGCGACCACCAGCGCCACCGCCGCCAGGGCGGCCAACAGCGTGGAAAGTCGCGCTCGCATGCCGTCATATCTACCACTGACCTGCGTGGTTGGCCCGTCGTGCGCCGCGGCGTTTCCCTGTGATTTTCACTGCATGGCCGGTGTCTGGCACAATTGACCAGTTGTCTCCAGCGGTTGTCGGCCGGCCGGGCCGCTTCCCGCCTGCTGCGAGGCGCATGCCAGATTAGTCGGAAAGCTCGAATCCATCGGCTCGGTGACCGCCGCACGCGCGCGGTCAACCGCGAGCCGCTGACCGCAAGGAAGTGTCCTCTCACATGAACAGGCTGGACTTCGTCGACCAGGCGTCGCTACGCGACGACATCCCGGCCTTCGGCCCGGGCGACACCATCAACGTGCACGTCAAGGTCATCGAAGGTGCCAAGGAGCGCATCCAGGTGTTCAAGGGCGTGGTCATCCGCCGGCAGGGTGGGGGCGTCAGTGAGACCTTCACGGTGCGCAAGGAGAGCTACGGTGTCGGCGTGGAGCGGACGTTTCCGGTGCATTCGCCGAACATCGACCACATCGAGCTGGTGACCCGTGGCGACGTCCGCCGGGCCAAGCTGTACTACCTGCGTGAGCTCCGGGGCAAGAAGGCCAAGATCAAGGAGAAGCGCTGACCGGCAACGGGCTCGGCGGTTTACAGGGACACAAATCGGGCTGGCTACGCTGATCTCGTGACCGATCGCACGGACTCACCCGAGCCCCAGCCCGACGCTGGTCAGTCAGAGCCGAAGGTCTCGACCCAGGACCCGAACGCGCCCGAGGGCGCGGCCGCCCACGAGCCGGACCCCAACGCCGAATCGCCCGAGGCGCCCGAGGACGGCGAACCCAAGCGCAGCAAGCGTTCCGCGCTGCGGGAATTCGCGATCCTCGCGGTCATCGCGGTGGTCCTCTACTACGTCATGCTGACGTTCGTGGCGCGCCCGTACCTCATTCCATCGGAATCCATGGAGCCCACCCTGCACGGGTGCACGGGCTGCGTCGGCGACCGGATCATGGTCGACAAGGTCACCTACCGCTTCGGCGCCCCGCACCCCGGCGACGTCGTCGTCTTCAAGGGGCCGCCGGCCTGGAACGCCGGATACAAGTCGATCCGCTCCAACAACACCGCGCTGCGCTGGGCGCAGAACGCGCTGTCGTTCGTCGGCTTCGTGCCTCCCGACGAGAACGACCTCGTCAAGCGGGTCATCGCGGTCGGCGGGCAGACGGTACAGTGCCGGGCCGACACGGGACTGACGGTCAACGGCAAGCGGCTCCGGGAGCCTTACCTGGACCCGAACACCATGATGGCTGACCCGGCCGCATATCCCTGCCTGGGTCCGGAGTTCGGCCCGGTGACCGTGCCCGCCGGGCGCCTGTGGGTGATGGGCGACAACCGGACCCACTCCGCGGATTCCCGCGCGCATTGCACCAGCGTCCCGGCCGAAGCGCTCAAGGGCATCCTGTGCACCGGCGATCCGCTGTCGGGCACGGTGCCGGTGTCCAACGTCATCGGTAAGGCCAGGTTCATCGTGTGGCCGCCGGGGCGCTGGGGCGGCGTGGATTCGGTGAACCCCCAGCAGAATCAGTAGCCGTGGCTCTGATATGAGGGCGCCGTGGCCGCCGCGGACGGTGATCCGCAAGTCGTCCGGATTGCGCACGCTGGAGTCCGCGCTGCACCGCAGCGGCCTGGGACCAGTGGCCGGGGTGGATGAGGTGGGCCGCGGCGCCTGCGCCGGCCCGCTGGTGGTGGCGGCCTGCGTGCTCGGCCCGGGAAGGCTGGAAAGCCTTGCAGCCCTTGATGATTCGAAGAAACTGACCGAGAAGGTGCGGGAGCGCCTGTTCCCGCTGATCCGCCGGTACGCGCTGGCTTACCACGTGGTGTTCATCCCGTCGACCGAGGTCGACCGGCGCGGCGTGCACGTCGCCAACATCGAGGGCATGCGGCGTGCCGTGGCCGGCCTGTCGGTGCGGCCCGGCTATGTGCTCAGCGACGGCTTCCGGGTGCCCGGCCTGCCGGTGCCGTCGCTGCCGGTGGTCGGGGGTGACGCCGCCGCGGCCTGCATCGCCGCGGCCAGCGTGCTGGCGAAGGTCAGCCGGGACCGGCTGATGGTCGCGATGGACGCCCGGCACCCCGGCTACGGGTTCGCCGACCACAAGGGCTACAGCACCCCGGCGCACAGCAGGGCGCTGGACCGGCTCGGGCCGTGCCCCGAGCACCGACATTCGTTCATCAACGTCCGGCGGGTGGCACAGGTCTCGGACACCCGGGTGGTGGCGGAATGCCTCCCGCCGGACGAGCATGGCGAATACCGTTGAGGAAAGATGGCATCAGTTCGCAGGGAGTTCGCAGGGTGAAGGACGTCTGACCAGATGAGTGACAGATGAGTGCTGAGGATCTCGAAAAGTACGAGACCGAGATGGAGCTCTCGCTGTACCGCGAATACAAGGACATCGTGGGTCAGTTCAGCTACGTCGTGGAAACCGAGCGGCGCTTCTACCTGGCCAACAGCGTGGAGATGGTGCCGCGCAACGCCGACGGCGAGGTGTACTTCGAGCTGCGCCTGTCCGATGCGTGGGTGTGGGACATGTACCGGCCGGCGCGGTTCGTCAAGCAGGTGCGCGTGGTCACCTTCAAGGACGTCAACATCGAAGAGGTGGAGAAGCCCGAGCTGCGGCTGCCCGAATAGCCCCGGAGCCGCTAGGTTTCCTCGTCCGGTGGGGGCAGGTGGCCGCGCCGTTCGATGACCGCCCGGGCTACGTCGGCCAGCTTGATGTTGAGCGCCTGGGAGTGGCGGCGCAGCAGGTCGAACGCCTCGTTCTCGGACATCTCGTGCAGCATCATCAACATGCCGACCGCCTTGCCGATCTCGCGGTTGCTGAGCAGCCCCCGCCGCAGGCTGGAGGCGTCCTCGCCCTTGGCGAAGGCGTTGATGGCCACGCTGGCGAACGAGGCCAGCACCGCCGCCGCCCCGGCCGACTCGGCGTCGAATATGTTGGGCGTCTCGCTGAACAGGTTGAGCGCCGCGCCCTTGCGCTTGTCGACCAGGATCCGAAATCCCATGGCCCCGCGCACCGGCGTCTCCGCGACGAGGATGTCCGCGAGCTTGGGCCACAGCGACGGCGTGGTGAGATCCGGGTCGATCTGGGGAGTTTCCTCCTCGATCGCGTCGATGCAGGGGCCGTCCCCGGCGCGACGTTCCAGCTCGTCGATCGCGTGGGCCAGCCGGTCGCTGGCGCCCACGGTGACATAGCGGCTGTTCTCCTTCAGCAGCAGGCTGGCGTGGTCACAGCCGCGCACGGTCAGGGTCGCGGCGACGCAGATGGCGGCGTACATCTCCCCGGGGTCGCTGCCCTGATAGATGATCTCGGCGAGGGCGGCGAAGACCGTCCCGGGATCGGCTTTCTCCCCACCAGGGAGCGGGCCGGCGGTGCCGGTCTCCAGTTCGTCTGCCACGTCGTGCCTCATTTCTGGCGGTGTCCGAGCGTCGTCCGACCCGCGCTATGGCCGTAGATTAGCGGGTCGCCGGCGCGGCGCACGTGCCATGTGGCCCCCGTTGCCGATCCGGCAGCGACCGATCGGCGACCTTTCAGCGACCTATCAGCGGCCCATCAGCGACAAAGGCCTGGTCGAAGCAAGCGCTGCGGATGCGGCGCGCTGCGCCGCAAGCCTACGGCGCGCACCCGGTGCTGTCGGCCAGAATCGGCGTTTTGTTTGGCCGCGGCGGCGCAGGGGAAACGGCCACGGGGTGGGGATGACCGTCGCTGTGACCGGGGCCGACCGGGGAGATCGGCGTCTCCGCGGTGACGGCGCTGGAGCGCGAGCCGGCGGTGGACGCCATCATCGGGATGGCCCGCCGGCTGTTCGACCCGTCCTCGCGCGGCCGGGTGAAAACCGTCTACCAGCAGGGCGACATCCTCGACCAGGAGGCCGTCGAGGCCTTGGTGGCCCAGGCCGACGTGGTGATCCACCTCCCGTTCATCATCATGGGCTCGCGCGCGGAAAGCACGCGGATCAACCTGCAGGGCACGCGCAACGTGTTCGAGGCGGCGGTGGCAGGGTCCGCCGCCTCACGGACGCGGCGGCTGGTCTACACCTCGTCGGTGGCGGCCTACGGCTATCACTGCGACAACCCCGTCCCGCTCACCGAGGACGTCCCGGCGCGCGGATCCCCCGAGCGCTACTACTCCGCGCAGAAGGCGGCGTGCGAGGCGCTGCTGACCGACGTCAGCCGGGATTCCCCGCTCGAGGTGTTCGTGCTGCGGCCGTGCATCGTCGCCGGGCACACGGTGACGGCCCTGGCCGACGTCATGCCCTGGAACCGGCTGCCCGGGCCGGTGCGGGCGCTGTCGCGGGCGGTCCCGATGCTCAAGCCGGTCGCGCCCGACCCCGGCTTCCCGCTGCAGCTCGTGCACAACGACGACGTCGCGGCCGCGATCGTCCTGGTGGCCACGGCCCCGGCGCGGCCGGGGGTCTACAACATTGCCGGTGACGGCGTCGTGACCGTGGCGGACGTGGCCAGGGCCCTGGGCGGGCGCGCGGTGCGGGTTCCCGCGGCCGCGGCCGCCTCGGCGGCGATCTCGCGGGTGCCGTTCGTCCTGTCCATGCTGGAATGGCTGCACGTGGCGCGGACGTCGGTGGTGATGGACACCACCAAGGCCAAGACGGCGCTGGGCTGGCGCCCGCTGCACTCCTCGGCCGAGGCCCTGGCGGCGCTGGCCTCGGCGGTCTGACCTGGGCCGGGTAGTTTGATCGCATGGGGTTTGCGCGCTCGGCGGTGTCCCGTGGCGTCCTTTCCGACGGCGAAATCACCCTGTGGGCCGGGTAACCGCGCGGTGGCGGGTGCAGCGTCTCACCGCCGGCACAGCGACCACCCGCCCGGAGACCCTGGTCGTCGAGGAGCCGCTGGAAATCCGGGTCAACGGCGCGCCGATTACGGTGACGATGCGCACACCCGGCGCCGATGTGGAACTCGCGCAAGGCTTTCTGCTCACCGAAGGGGTCATCGCCGGCCGGGGGGACGTGCTGGGCATTCGCTATTGCGACGGCCGCGACGCCTCTGGCGCCAACACCTACAACGTGCTGGAGGTGAGTCTGGCGCCCGGAGTCGCCCCGCCCGATGTCGACGTCACCCGCAACTTCTACACCACCTCGTCGTGCGGTGTCTGCGGCAAGGCGTCGCTCGACGCGGTGCGGCTGGTCAGCCGCTTTGCGCCCGGCGCCGATTCGGCCGCCGTCGCCGCGGACGCGCTGGGGGCGATGCCGCGCCAACTGCGCGCCGCACAAAAGGTTTTCCACAGCACCGGCGGCCTGCACGCCGCGGCGTTGTTCACCACCGACGGCGCCATGCTGGCGGTGCGCGAGGACGTGGGCAGGCACAACGCGGTCGACAAGGTGATCGGCTGGGCGCTGGAGCGCGAGCTGGTGCCGCTGGCCGGCTCGGTGCTGCTGGTCAGCGGGCGCGCGTCCTTCGAACTGACCCAGAAGGCCGTGATGGCCGGCATTCCCGTGCTGGCCGCCGTGTCGGCGCCGTCGTCGCTGGCGGTCTCGCTGGCGCAGGAGTCCGGGATCACGCTGGTGGCGTTCCTGCGCGGCGAGTCGATGAACGTCTACACCCGCCCGGACCGCATCACCTAGGGGTGATCGCGAGTGCGGCGTAGCCGGGCGAAGCGGGTCGCCACCATCAGGCCTAGCCGGCGGGGCCGGTTGGGGATATTAGCCGCCCGGGCCGGTTGGGGATAAACGCCCGACTGGGGACAACCGAGCGCCCACCGGGGGCTTTCGCATCGGGTGCCTCGCGTCGTGTCGGGGCCACCGCGCACGGTTGCGGCGTGACGACTGAATCGAGGATGACCCGGATCGAGCTGGGCGCGATGGGTGAGGCGCTCGCCGTGGATCACCTGAGCCGGATGGGATTGCGGATCGTGCACCGCAACTGGCGCTGCCGCTACGGCGAGCTCGACGTGATCGCCGCCGACGAGGCCACCGGAACGGTGGTGTTCGTCGAGGTGAAGACCCGCACCGGCGACGGTTACGGGGGCCTGGCGTACGCGGTCACCCCGCGGAAGGTGCGCCGGCTGCGGCGGCTGGCTGGGCTGTGGCTGGCCGGTCAGGACGCCGGCTGGGCCGCGGTGCGCATCGACGTGATCGGCGTGCGGGTCGGGCCCAGAAATTCAGGCCGCACACCCGAGATCACCCACCTGCAGGGGATCGGCTGATGGCGCTGGGGCGGGCGTTCTCGGTCGCCGTGCGCGGGCTGGACGGGCAGATCGTGGAGATCGAGGCTCATATCGCCTCGGGCCTGCCGGGGGTGCACCTGGTGGGGCTCCCGGACGCCGCCCTGCAGGAGTCCCGCGACCGGGTGCGTGCGGCCGTCACCAACTGCGGCAACGACTGGCCCCAGGCCCGGCTCACGCTCGCGCTGTCCCCGGCGACGCTGCCCAAGATGGGATCGGTCTACGACATCGCCCTGGCGGCCGCGGTGCTGTCGGCGCAGCGCGAGGCGCCGTGGGAACGGCTGGAGAAGGTGCTGCTGCTGGGAGAGCTGTCGCTGGACGGGCGGGTCCGGCCGGTGCGCGGCGTGCTGCCGGCCGTGCTGGCCGCCAAGCGCGACGGCTGGCCGGCCGTCGTCGTCCCGGTCGACAACCTGGCCGAGGCCAGCCTGATCGAGGGCGTCGACGTGTGGGGCGTGCGCACGCTGCGGCAGCTGCAGGGCTGGCTGAGCGGGTCGGCCGCGCTGACCGAGCGCATCGGGGCCGTGCCCCCGGCCCCGGAGCCGCCGGCCGACCTCGCCGACGTGGTCGGGCAGGCGCAGGCGCGCTTCGCGGTCGAGGTCGCGGCCGCCGGCGCGCACCACCTCATGCTGACCGGCCCGCCGGGTGTCGGGAAAACGATGCTGGCGCAACGCCTTCCGGGGCTGCTGCCGCCGCTGACCGACAGCGAGTCGCTGGAGGTCACCGCGATCCATTCGGTGGCCGGCCTGCTGTCGGGGGACACGCCGCTGATCACCAGGCCGCCGTTCGTGGCGCCGCATCACAGCTCGTCCGTCGCCGCGCTCGTCGGCGGTGGCTCGGGGATGGCCCGCCCGGGGGCCGTCAGCCGGGCGCACCGCGGCGTGCTGTTCCTCGACGAATGCGCCGAGATCAGCGTCGCCGCGCTCGAGTCGTTGCGAACCCCGTTGGAGGACGGGCAGATCCGGCTGGCCCGCCGCGACGGGGTGGCCTGCTACCCGGCCCGCTTCCAGCTGGTGCTGGCGGCCAACTCGTGTCCGTGCGCGCCGGCCGACCCGCAGGACTGCATCTGCGCGGCGGCGACCAAGCGGCGCTATCTGGGCAAGCTGTCGGGGCCGCTGTTGGACCGGGTGGACCTGCGCGTGCAGATGCACCAGGTGCGGGCGGGAGCGTTCTCGGTGGCCGAGTCCGAGTCGACCGAGCAGGTCCGCCGCCGGGTGGCGCAGGCCCGCGAGGCGGCCGCCGCGCGTTGGCGCGCGCACGGTTTCGCCACCAACGCCGAGGTCGCCGGGCCGTTGCTGCGGCGCAAGTTCCGGCCCGGCCACGCCGCGATGGAGCCGCTGCGCACCGCGCTGGACCGCGGGCTGCTCAGCATCCGCGGCGTGGACCGGACGCTGCGGGTCGCGTGGAGCCTGGCCGACCTGGCCGGCCGGGACCTGCCCGGCCTCGAGGACGTCGCCGCCGCGCTGAGCTTCCGGCCGATGGGGGCGCGGCGATGACGGCACCGGCCGATGACCCGGCAACGCGGGCGTGGGCGTACCTGTCTCGGGTGGCCGAGCCGCCGTGCGCGGAGCTCGCCGCCCTGGTGCGGCGCGTGGGCCCGGTGGAGGCCGCCGAGCGGGTCCGGCGCGGACTGGTCGACGAGGATGTGGCGCGACACACCGCGGCGAGGCGCGAAGTCGACCGGGCCGCGGCCGATCTCGAGCTGCTCGCCGGCCGCGGGGGGCGCCTGGTCACGCCCGACACCGACGAGTGGCCGGTGCTCGCCTTCGCCGCGTTCGCCGGTGCGCCCGCGGCGAAGGCCCGCGCGGGGCCGCCGATGGTGTTGTGGGCCCTGGGTCCCGCGCGCCTCGACGAGGTGAGCGAGCGCGCGGCCGCCGTGGTCGGCACCCGGGCCTCGACCGCCTACGGCGAGCAGGTGACGGCCGACCTGGCGGCGGGGCTGAGCGAACGCGACGTCGCGGTCGTCTCCGGCGGCGCCTACGGCATCGACGGCGCCGCGCACCGCGCGGCGCTGAGCTGCGACGGGCTCACCGTCGCCGTCCTCGCCGGCGGCCTGGACATCCCGTACCCGGCCGGCCATTCGGCGCTGCTGCACCGCATCGCCCAGCACGGGCTGCTGTTCAGCGAATACCCGCCCGGCATCCGCCCGGCCCGGCACCGGTTTCTGACCCGCAACCGCCTGGTCGCCGCGGTCGCGGGCGCCGCGGTGGTGGTGGAGGCGGGGCTGCGCAGCGGCGCGGCCAACACGGCCGCCTGGGCGCGGGCCCTGGGCCGGGTGGTGGGCGCGGTGCCCGGGCCGGTGACGTCGTCGGCGTCGGCGGGTTGCCATGCGCTGCTGCGCCAGGGTGCCGAGCTAGTCACCCGGGTCGATGACATCGTCGAGTTCGTCGGTCGCGTAGGCGAATTGGCGCCCGAGGAGCCGCGGCCCGCCACGGCACTCGACGGTCTGAGTGAGGCGGAGCGTCGCGTGTACGAGGCGCTGCCCGGGCGCGGGGCGGCCACCGTCGACGAGATCGCCCTCGCCTCGGGGCTGGTGCCCGATCAGGTGCTGGGCCCGTTGGCGATCCTCGAGGTGGCCGGTTTGGCGCGGCGGGTTGACGGGCGCTGGCAAATCGTGCGCGCGAACGCCGGCCGAGCCGCGGGGGCGGCGCGCCTCGTATAGTCGACGGGGGTCGGGTCTGGACGGGAGGACAAGTGGCGGGTCGACCCCTGCAATCCTTTGAAGTTGTCAGCAGCGAGCAGCTCGCACCGCACATGATGCGGGTGGTGCTCGGCAGCAACGAGTTCGGCACCTTCGTGCCGCACCGGTTCACCGACGCCTACGTCAAGCTGGTGTTCGTCGCCGACGACGTCGACGTGGCCGGGTTGCCGCGGCCGTTGACGCTGGACAGCTTCGCCGACCTGCCGCCCGCGAAGCGGCCCCCGGTGCGAACGCTGACGGTGCGCCGCGTCGACGCGACGGCCCGGCAGATCGCAGTGGACGTCTGCGTGCACGGCGAGCACGGGGTCGCGGGCCCCTGGGCGGTCGCGGCCCAGCCCGGTCAACCGGTCTACCTGATGGGACCCGGCGGCGCCTACACACCCGACCCGTCCGCCGACTGGCACCTGCTGGCCGGTGATGAATCCGCGCTGCCGGCCATCGGCGCCGCGCTGGAAGCCCTGCCCGCCGACGCGGTCGGCAAGGCGTTCATCGAGGTGGCCAACCCCGAAGACGAGATCTCCTTGACCGCACCCGATTCCGTGGAGGTGCACTGGGTCTACCGCGGCGGCCGCGCCGACCTGGTGCCCGAGGACCGTGCCGGCGATCACGCGCCGCTGATCGAAGCGGTCACCACGACCCCGTGGCTGCCCGGCCAGGCGCACGTGTTCATCCACGGCGAGGCGCAGGCCGTCATGCACAACCTGCGGCCGTACATCCGCAAGGAGCGCGGCCTGGATGCGCGCTGGGCCGCGTCGATCTCGGGCTACTGGCGGCGCGGACGCACCGAAGAGACATTCCGGCAGTGGAAGAAGGAGCTGGCCACCAAGGAGGCGGAGGCCGGCGTCCGGTAGGACCGGGCCGGCGTCAGCGGCCCGGCTGGCATTCTCTACCGCATGCCACATTTCGGGGACTACCAGAACGAGATCTACCTACAGGGCCTGTCCGGGGTGGTGCCATCGCTGCCGATGGCCTTCGCGGAAATCGAGGCCAAGGCCGCCACGGCGCTGCCGCCGTCGGTGTGGTCCTACGTCGCCGGCGGGGCCGGCAACGAGCGCACGCAACGCGCTAACTGCGAGGCCTTCGACCGCTGGGGCCTGATCCCGCGCATGTTCGTCGGCGCCAAAGAGCGCGACCTGACCGTCGACCTGTTCGGCATGACCCTGCCGACGCCGCTGTTCATGGCCCCAATCGGCGTCATCGGGCTGTGCGCCCAGGACGGCCACGGCGACCTGGCCACCGCGCGCGCGGCGGCGGCGACCGGCGTCCCCATGGTGGCCTCCACGCTGTCGGTCGACCCGATGGAAGACCTCGCCGCCGCCTTCGGCGACACGCCCGGGTTCTTCCAGCTGTACACACCCACTGACCGCGAGCTGGCCGCCAGCCTGGTGCAGCGCGCCGAGGCCGCGGGCTATCGCGGCATCGTCGTCACCCTCGACACCTGGGTTACCGGCTGGCGCCCGCGCGACCTGAGCACCTCGAACTTCCCGCAGCTGCGGGGGCACTGCCTGGCCAACTACACCAGCGATCCGGTCTTCCGCGCCGGCCTGCAGCGCCCGCCCGAGGAGGACCCCCAAGGTGCCGTGCTGCGCTGGGTTCAGCTCTTCGGCACGGCCCTGACTTGGGATGACCTGGACTGGCTGCGCTCGCTGACCGACCTGCCGCTGCTGGTGAAGGGCATCTGCCATCCCGATGACGCGCGGCGGGCCAAGGACCGCGGCGTCGATGGCATCTACTGCTCCAACCATGGCGGTCGGCAGGCCAACGGCGGCCTGCCCGCGCTGGATTGCCTGCGCGAGGTCGTCGAGGCGGTCGACGGGCTGCCGGTGCTGTTCGACTCGGGGGTCCGCAGCGGCGCCGATGTCATCAAGGCTCTCGCGTTGGGCGCCACCGCCGTGGGTGTCGGCCGGCCGTACGCCTACGGCCTGGCGCTCGGCGGCGTCGACGGCATCGTGCACGTGCTGCGCATGATGCTGGCCGAGGCCGACCTGATCATGGCCGTGGACGGCTATCCCACCCTCAAAGATCTCACCCCGGACACGCTGCGGCGCGTCGTCTGAACCGGGCTCGCGGGGCCTGCGAACGTCTTAGGCGTGGAGGCGATCCTCGAGGAGTTCGACGAGTACCTGGCGCTGCAATGCGGCCGCTCGGCGCACACGCGCCGGGCGTACCTCGGCGACCTGCGCTCGCTGTTTGCCTTTCTCGAGGGGCGCGGCGTCGGCCTGGAGGCCTTGAGCCTGCCGCTGCTGCGGTCCTGGCTGGCCGCGGGGGCCGGTGCGGGCGCGGCGCGCACGACGCTGGCCCGCCGCACCTCGGCGGTCAGGGCATTCACGGCGTGGGCGGCGCGGCGCGGCCTGCTGACCGGCGATCCGGCCGCCCGGCTGCAGGTGCCCAAGGCGCACCGCACCCTGCCGGCGGTGCTGCGCCGCGACCAGGCGCTCGACGCCATGGCCGCCGCGAAATCCGGTGCACAGCAGGGCGACCCGTTGGCGCTGCGGGACCGGCTGATCGTCGAGCTGCTGTACGCCACCGGCATCCGGGTGAGCGAGCTGTGCGGCCTGGACGTCGATGCTGTGGATACCAGCAATCGCCTGGTCCGGGTCCTCGGCAAGGGCGACAAGCAGCGCACCGTGCCGTTCGGGCTGCCGGCCGCCGACGCGCTGGGCGCCTGGCTGGCCGATGGGCGCCCCGCCCTGGCGACCGCGCAGTCGGGGCCGGCGCTGCTGCTCGGCGCGCGTGGCCGGCGGCTCGACGTGCGCCAGGCCCGCACGGTCGTGCACCAGACCGTCGCTGCGGTGGATGGCGCGCCCGACCTGGGGCCGCACGGACTGCGGCACAGCGCGGCCACGCACCTGCTCGAGGGCGGGGCCGACCTGCGCGTGGTCCAGGAGCTGCTGGGCCATTCCAGCCTGGCCACCACCCAGCTGTACACCCACGTGGCGGTGTCGCGGCTGCGCGCCGTGCACGACCAGGCCCACCCCCGCGCCTGATATGGGGCGTTGATTGTCAAGGGGCAGGGTGAAGTGGCGGCCGCAACCGTCGTCGCGGCCGCCACTTCGTTGACCAGATGAGCAGTGCAGTGATGTCGAGCGTGTCGTGTCGACGCGTTGTCAGTCTGATATGCGCGGGTTGGTTACCGCAGGACGGGACTTTCGAGTCGGAGTTGGCCGCTATCTAGCATCGAGCGTCATGCCGTTGCAGGGCAACGGTATTGCTCATAGGCGCGTCGCGGGTCACTCCAAGACGCTTGCCGGCACCACCGTGGTTCTCACCTGGACGTTGATGCGGCGGTCACTCCTGGAGCACCGCCAGTGACCAGCACCAGCCGGCCAGTTCCCTGGCCACCGCCATGTTGGCCACCACGGAACGCTTCTTACGTTCATCGAAATCGGTCCATCGCCGATGCAGACGTCGGTTGGCGGCTTGACCGCGTGCCCGAGCCGCTGGCGAAGCCAGCTCCCAACGGCGCCGCAACACTGTCCCCGGTCGGTACGGGCTGCGGTGATGCCATGCGGCCTCGACCAGCAGTCGCCGCGCGTGCCCGTTTCCGGTCTTGGTCACCGCGCCCTGGACCCGGCTCCTGCCGGAGGAGTATTCCGAGGGCACCAGTCCCAGGTAGGCGCCGATGGTGCGGCCGGTCAACCGGTGCCAGTCCCCGATCTCGGTGGCCAGCCCGAACGCGGTCAGGGTGGCGATTCCACGGATGCACCCCAGTCGTCGCACCACCGGGGTGAACTCACTGTCGGCGGCCATTGCCTCGATCGCCGCCTCCAGGCGCTCCCGTCGATCCAGGCAGGCGGTCATGGCGTCGAAAGCGGCGTCGTAGGTCAACTGCAGTGCGGGGTTGTTGAAGCGCTGCCGTCGCAGCCATACCTCGTGACGGCCGGTCCAGGCCTTCCCGTCGTAATAGACGATTCCCTGCCGCAGAAGGAGTTTCGATATCCGGTGCCGTGCGGTCATCAGATCCCCGCGGCAGTCCTCTCGAGCCCGCACCAGATCTCGGGCCGCTTCCTGATCTGCAGTAGGGATCGCGACCGCGGTGATCTGGCCCAGATGCAACAACCGCGCCAGATGGGCCGCGTCGCGGGTATCGGTTTTCACCCGATCCCCGGTAGGCCTGATCAATTTCGAGGGCGCGGCGACCTGGCACGAGATCCCGGCCGCTTCCAACGCCCGCGCCAGACTGAACCCGGTCGGGCCGGCTTCGTAGGTCACCGCCACCGGACCCGGCAAGCCGTCAAGCCAGTCCAAGACCTCGCGGTGAGCGGGAGTCAACCGCCGCTCGGTGACCTCGCCGGTTTCCCGGTCCAATCCGCATGCAACGACCGAACGTGCGTGCACATCCAAACCAACACTCGTACGCTGACGTATCACTGGGGCCTCCTACATCTGTGGCTCTACCGGCCAGGACCCATTTCCTGTCGGCAACCCACGTTCACATGCAGCGAGGCCCCAGCCTCTCCATACCGTCTAGCTAGTCCGCTAGTCCGCTAGACCGCGCGAGCAGACGCAGAATCGCACCGAATCGGGCTCGGTTATGCGATTCTGCGTCTGCTCGCGCTAACTGTGTAGCGGCTTGAGCCGCACCGGGGTGGACCTCAGCAGCCCGCGCGGGTCGACGTAGTGCGCCGCCGACGCCGGACCCCACATGGCGCCCCAGTGCAGGCAGGCCGCGGCCGGGCAGCCGGCATGCCCGGCGACCAGCGAGCCGATCACGGTCTCACCCATCACGCGCTGGCCGGCGCGCACGCCGGCCAGCACCGGCTCGTAGGTGGTGCGCAACCCGCCGGGATGGGCCAGCGACACGAGCGGCCGTCCGGCCAGCGACCCGGCGAACACCACCGTCGCGGGGCCCGCCGCATACACGGGCTGTCCCGGCGCGCCGGCGAGGTCGACGCCGCGATGGCCGGGCCGCCAGTTCGGTGACGGGGCGTCGAACCCGCGGGTGACGGCCGGTGGCGGCCGTAGCGGCCAATCCAGTCGCTCGCCGAACGACGGATCGGCCCACACCGGCGGCACGCTGACCAGGCCCAAGCCGAGCAGCAGCCAGAAGATCCGTCGCACCGGCCCAGTTCATGGCCCCGCCGGCGCCGGCGCCACTCAGGGCCGCCGGTGCTGTGGAAAAACCACCAGCGCAGACGGTGTAAACTGCCGGTCGCAGCTCGCTTGCGGGCTGACTTCGCGCGTCTGCACCGCGGCTCTGGTTCCACGAGGAGTTCGCACCGCATGCCGGGCGGTCCCGACCAGGTGTTCCCTGGCTGGGTCCGGCACGCAGCAGGCGCCAGGGCCCGGCCTCACCCGACGCCGGGCGACAACCGACACACAATCGAGGCACAAGCATGGCCGTAGTCACCATGAAGCAGCTGCTCGACAGCGGCACCCACTTCGGGCATCAGACCCGTCGCTGGAACCCCAAGATGAAGCGGTTCATCTTCACCGACCGCAACGGCATCTACATCATCGACCTGCAGCAGACGCTGACCTTCATCGACAAGGCGTACGAGTTCGTCAAGGAAACCGTCGCCCACGGGGGCTCGGTGCTGTTCGTCGGCACCAAGAAGCAGGCTCAGGAGTCCGTCGCCGCCGAGGCGACCCGCGTCGGCATGCCGTACGTGAACCAGCGCTGGCTGGGCGGCATGCTCACCAATTTCTCCACCGTGCACAAGCGGCTGCAGCGCCTCAAGGAGCTCGAGGCGATGGAGCAGACCGGCGGCTTCGAAGGCCGCACCAAAAAGGAGATCCTGGGCCTGACCCGCGAGAAGAACAAGCTCGAGCGCAGCCTCGGCGGCATCCGCGACATGGCCAAGGTGCCCTCGGCGATCTGGGTCGTCGACACCAACAAGGAGCACATCGCCGTCGGCGAGGCGCGCAAGCTGGGGATTCCGGTCATCGCGATCCTGGACACCAACTGCGACCCCGACGAGGTCGACTACCCGATTCCGGGCAACGACGACGCGATCCGTTCGGCCGCCCTGCTGACCAAGGTGATCGCCTCGGCAGTCGCCGAGGGCCTGCAGGCCCGCGCGGGGCTCGGCCGCGGTGACGGCAAGCCCGAGGCCGAATCCGCCGAGCCGCTCGCCGAATGGGAGCAGGAGCTGCTGGCCTCGGCAACGACTCCGGTGACAGCCGGCGCCGCCCCCGCCGCCGCGGGCGACGCCGCAAGCACCACCGAACCCCCCACGGAAGGCTGATATGGCGAACTTCACCGCTGCCGACGTCAAGCGACTTCGGGAACTCACTGGCGCCGGAATGCTCGACTGCAAGAACGCCCTGGCCGAGGCCGACGGCGACTTCGACAAGGCCGTCGAGGCGCTGCGGATCAAAGGCGCCAAGGACGTCGGCAAGCGCGCCGAGCGCGCCACGGCAGAGGGACTGGTCGCGGCCAAGGGCGGCGCGCTCGTAGAGCTGAACAGCGAGACCGACTTCGTGGCCAAGAACGCCGAGTTCCAGGCCCTGGCCGACCAGGTCGTCGACGCCGCGCTGGACGCCAAGGCCACCGACGTCGACTCACTCAAGGCTTCTCCTATCGACAAAAATTCGCCGACGAAGACCGTCGAGCAGGCCATCGCGGACCTGTCGGCCAAGATCGGCGAGAAGCTCGAGCTGCGCCGCGTGCAGTACTTCGACGGCAACGTCGAGGCCTACCTGCACAAGCGTGCCGCCGACCTGCCGCCCGCCGTCGGTGTGCTGGTCGAGTTCGAGGGATCGGACCAGGACGCCGCGCACGCCGTCGCGCTGCAGATCGCCGCGCTCAAGGCGCGCTACCTGTCGCGCGAGGACGTGCCCGAGGACGTCGTGGCCAGCGAGCGCCGCATCGCCGAGGAGACCGCCAAGGCCGAGGGCAAGCCCGAGCAGGCGCTGCCCAAGATCGTCGAGGGCCGGCTGACCGGCTTCTTCAAGGACACGGTCCTGCTCGAGCAGCCGTCGGTGTCCGACAGCAAGAAGACCGTCAAGGCCCTGCTCGACGACGCCGGCGTCACCGTGACGCGATTTGTCCGCTTCGAGGTGGGCCAGAACTAGGTGGGGCCGCACATGGGACGCGTACATGCATTCGGTGACGACGCCCTCGGCGATCTCGACGCCGTCGGCCTGGCCGACGCCATCCGCGGAGGCCGGGTCGGCAGGGCCGAGGTGATCGAGGCCGCCATCGCCCGCACCGAGGCCGTCGCCCCCGTGCTCAACGGCCTGGCTCATGCCGCGTTCGAGCGGGCGCGGGCAATCGCGTCGGGGCCCGCCCCCACCGGCTACTTCAGCGGCGTACCGACGTTCATCAAGGACAACGTCGACATCGCGGGCCAGCCGACGATGCACGGCACCGATGCGTGGGCGCCCTGGAACGCCGTCGGTAACAGCGAGTTCACCGATCTGTTCCTGGCCACCGGGCTGACCTCACTGGGCAAGACCCAGCTGTCGGAGTTCGGGTTCAGCGCCTCGGCCGAGCACCCGCGCCTCGGCCCGGTCCGCAACCCGTGGGACACCGACTTCAGCGCAGGTGCCTCGTCGTCGGGCTCGGGTGCGTTCGTTGCCTCCGGTGTGGTGCCGATCGCCCACGCCAACGACGGCGGCGGCTCCATCCGGATCCCGGCCTCCTGCAACGGGCTGGTGGGCCTCAAGCCGTCGCGCGGCCGGTTGCCGCTGGACCCGCACCTGCGGCGGCTGCCGGTGGGCATCGTCGTCAACGGGGTGGTGACGCGGTCGGTGCGCGACACCGCGGCCTTCTATCGGGAGGCCGAGCGCGGCTGGCGCAACCACAAGCTGGCGCCGATCGGCGACGTCACCGGCCCCGGCCGGCAGCGTCTGCGGATCGCCGCGCTGACCCGTTCGGTGCGGCGGGATTCCAGCCCCGAGGTGCGGGAGCTGACGCTGAAATCGGCTGGGCTCCTCGAGGAGCTGGGCCACCGCGTCGAATTCATCGACCAGCCCCCGGTGTCGGCCAGCTTCGTCGACGACTTCGTCCTGTACTGGGGCTTCCTTGCGCTCGCGCAGGTGCGCGCCGGCCGGCGCACGTTCGGCAAGACGTTCGACCGCAGCCGGCTGGACAGCCTCACCCTGGGCCTGGAGCGGCACACCGGCCGCAACCTGCACCGGCTTCCGCTGGCGATCGTGCGCCTGCGCCGGTTGCGCAGGCGCACCGCGGAATTCTTCGGCACCTACGACGCGGTCCTCAGCCCGACCTTGGCCGATCTCACACCGCGAATCGGCTACCTGGCGCCCACCGACTACCGGCAGGTCATCGACCGGCTGATCGACTGGGTCGCCTTCACTCCGCTGCAGAACGTCACCGGCGAGCCGGCGATCTCGCTGCCGTTGGCCCAGTCGTCCGGCGGCATGCCGGTGGGGATGATGCTCTCGGCCGCCATGGGTCAGGAGGCGCTCCTGCTCGAGCTGGCCTACGAACTCGAAGCGGCCCGACCCTGGGCCCGGATCCAGGCCGGCGAACCGCCCGCGTAACGGGCCTTTCACCGACCGGGCGGTCCCGGCCCGCACGTCGCGTTGGGCGATTGAGGACGCCGGCATCGGGTAGTCCACCGTCGGTGGAGGTCGACGAGCGAACGGTTTGCCATGCCCGGCCGCAATCCCGTCGCCGCAGGCGCCCGGTGGCGCGCGCGACGATGACCGCGGTGCCGGTTGGGAGCAAATCGCCTGGCTTGCAAGCTGTTTCACTCTGCCGCCCGGTCCCGATTCTCCTTCCGGCACCTGCGCAGTAGGCCGAGTGATGTACGCCGGGCTCATCGTGTTGGCGACCGTCTTGGTGGTGCAACTGCGGTAAGCCCTGTTTACCCCAACAGTCCGTGGGCACCCTGAGAGCCATGGTTGCCTCCACCACCCGAGGCCGGATTCAGAGTTGCCTCAACGACGTTGATTTCCCGGCGACCAAGGACGACCTGCTGCGCTGCATCGAGCGCAATCGGTGCGACGACGAAACCGCGCGCGCGTTGCGTGGCATTCCGGCCGAAACGTATCGAAATCTCGACCAGATCTGTTCGTCGGTCACCACCGTCGACGGCGACGCGATGGACGGGGCCGAGAAGGCGCGGGCGCGCCGCTCACACACCAAGCCGGGTCTGTCCGAAACCGCCAAGGACGTCGGCGTACAAAACCCGATCGTCGAAGAACTGGGCGAAAACCGCTGATCCTGAACGACGTTTGCTCAGTCCGACCCGAGCTTTTCGAGCATCCGCTTGAACTCGCGCTGCTGGGATTCGGTCAGTTTCGACAGGATCCGCGCGTCGGCCGTGCGGACCGCGCCCTCCGCGCGCTTCAGCAGCGCTCGGCCCGGCCCGCTGAGCGTGGCCGGCAGCGCGCGCCCCGACGAGACCGACGCCGGCCGCGTCACCGCCCCGAGGTCTTCCAGTTTGCGCAGCACCGTGTTCATCGCCTGCGGTGTGACGCCTGCGTGTCGGGACAATTCGGCGCTGGACAGACCGGGGTACAGCGAAAGGATGCGCAGGCAAACGAATTCGGGCAGCGTCAGGCCGAGCGGGCTGAGCACCGCGGAGACCTCTGGCCGCAGAACGGATGCCACCCGGTAGAGCAGAAAGCCAAGCGGGGCGTCGTCGGCGTGAACCATGTCAATGATATTGACATATTCTGCGCCGGTCCGGTCGCGCGACGCAGCGAACGGTGTTTTCGCCAAGCCATACCGGGTAGAGGCGGGGCATGACTTCCAGGCTGTTCGGGGACCCTCGCGAGGCGGGGAGGTGCTGGCCGGCCGGCTGGAGCACGATCGCGACCGCGACGACATGGCGGTGCTCGCGTTGCCGCGCGGCGGAGTCCCGGTCGCATTCGAGGTGGCCAGGGCGCTGCGGGCGCTGCTGTATGTGTTCATCGTCCGCAAGCTCGGTGTGCCCGGCCCCCCGCGACACCTGCGAGGAGCCCGGCAGGGTTACCGACGAGGTGGTCTGCGCGAGCACACCGGGACGCTTCAGCGCCGTCGGTGCAGCCTATTGGGAGTTCGACCAGGCCGGCGACGACGAGGTGCGCGAGCTGTTGGCCATCTCCACCCAGGCGCAGCCCGTGGCCGCGCTCGACGAGCCCGCGGCCGCCATACAGCGTGGAGTATCGCGCTTGATCAGCGGCGCCGACCGGTGGCGGCAGGAAGCCGACGTGATGATCGGATTCGTAAGCCGACGTGTGGATTTGGGGCCGATCGGGGGGTTCGCCGCCGGCGCGGCCTGCAGCCGATGGTGCATGTGCGATCGACGCCGTCCGGCCCGGGTTGCCGACGGACCCCGTCGAAATGGCCGAGGGCGAAAAGGCCGATCTCGCATGGCCCCGCGGACGAGGACTAAGCAAGTGCGATCCCAACCGACAACGAAGATGGAGACAAGGATGAGCAGAATTCGCTGGATGCTTCGACTGGCGGCCGCCGGAATCGCGGCGGCCGCGGTACCGGGACTGGCCGGTGTCGCCGAGGTGACTCCGCCCGCGCGGGCGGCCGCACCGGAATTCCTGCAGGTGCCCTCGCCGTCGATGGGCCATGACATCACCGTCGAGTTCCAGCAGGGCGGCGCGCCGGCCGTGTACCTGCTCGACGGGCTGCGCGCCCGCGACGACCGAAACGGGTGGGACATCAACACCAACGCGTTCGACGATTACGCCGGTTCGGGCATATCGGTGGTCATGCCGGTCGGGGGCGGTCCAGTTTCTACACCGACTGGTACGGGCCGGCCAACAACAACGACGGCCCTCCCCAGACCTACAAGTGGGAAACCTTCCTGACCAGCGAGTTGCCCGGCTACCTGGCGAACAGGGGCGTGAGCAGAACCGACAATGCCATCGTGGGCATCTCGATGTCCGGGTCCTCGGCCCTGATCCTGACGGCATACCACCCCGGGCAGTTCAAGTACGCCGCCTCGCTGTCGGCCTACCTGACGCCCTCGAGCGGCCAGGGCCCGATGTACATCGGGTTGGCCATGGGCAACGAGGGCGGATTCAACCCGCATGACATGTGGGGGCCCGACGGCGGCCCCGGCTGGCAGCGCAACGATCCCACCGTCCAGGTCGGCAAACTGGTCGCCAACAACACGCGGCTGTGGATCTACAGCGGGAACGGGACAACCTCGGAGATCGGCGAGGGCAGCATCCCGGGCACGGTCATCGAGCAGGTCGTCCTGGACAGCAACGTGGCCTTCAAGAACGCCTACGAGGCCGCGGGCGGCCACAACGCGACATTCCACATCGACAACAAGGGCGTGCACAGCTGGGGCTACTGGGGCAACCAGTTGTCGCAGATGAAGCCGGACATGCAGAGCACGCTCGGCGCCGGGGGCGGAGCCTCCGGCTAGGCGTCACTGAAAGGTCATCACCATGAATGCGGCGGTGCGCTGGAGAGCAGATTGCACCGCCGCCCGCAGCCCTCACTGGCGCGGCGACCCATCAGCAGCGACGTGCGTCACCGGGGAACCGTCCGCTGGGGTGCCGCGGTGCGCGTGAACGGGTTGTGCGGCTTGGTCTTTCCGAGTTGGTCTCCGAAACGCTTTGTGATGTGTCCAGATGGGTGCGGGGGAGCCACGCTGTTGACCCGAATCCCTTTGTCGCCCAGCAGCTGAGCGAGGCTGGCCGAGAAGTTTGCGATCGCGGCGCGTCATGGTGCTCGTTGAGATAGGCGATCAGAACGTCGGCGCCTTCTCGCGCATGGGCGATCGCGACAGCGCGGCCGATGCCGCTGTCCCGCCGGTGATGACCGCCTTCTTGCCGGTGAGCTTGCCCGAGCCCCGGTAGCTGTCTTCGCCGCAGTCGGGAACGGGCGTCATCCGGTCCTGCTCACCCGGAACGGCCTGTCGCTGCGTCGGAAAGCTCATGATGGCTTGCCCTTTCGCGAATCGGCGGGGCGGAGTCCGGTACGGGCGAACTCACCTGTGGTCAAGATCTGTCGGTCGGGCCGGCCGTGGGCACGTCGGGATCGTCGTCGGCGGGCGGTTCGGGATCGCGCCATTCCTCCGCGCGATTCGGTCGGTTCCCGCGCACCATCCCGTCCAGTTCGTGCTTGAGTTCGTCGTCTTCGCGTGAACCGTGCTTGGCATTCCCACGTTCCATTGCGGCCCCCTTGGTTCGAAGCTCGCCCCGGACGCCGGGCCCGGTCGCGCAAGTCCTGTCGTTCGCGGGTACCCCGCTGACCGGCGGCTAACCGTCGCGCTTTGGCTGCAACGACTGTCGCGTGCTGGCTGACGGCCGGTAGCGGTGATGCCGGTGTTGCAACAGTGGCGCAAAGGTGTTGGCGTGCAGAATAATTTCGTGCCGTCCGCGCAGGTCGAAGGGGCGATGGCGACACTCGGCGCATAGCGACGTGTTTGGGACCTGGCGCCGAAGGTTATGAGACCAGGGTGCGGTTGTCGCCCCAGAGCGACTTTTCGACACGAAAGGAATGAGGATGAAGTTCACTACGACCGCTGTAAAGACTGCAGTTGCTGCCGGCGCCATCGCAGCGGCAAGCGTCTTCACCGCTGCGACCGCGTCCGCCGCGCCGCCCACCATCCAGGGGTTCGGCACCAGCGAGAAGCTCGTCGACGGGCCGCTGGTCACGGCTTACACCGTAAGCAACCTGCACCCGACCAACACCGTCATCCCGGGCTACGCGCCGAAGGGCAAGCTGTACCAGGCGGACATCACCGCCACGGCTGACGGCGGTACCGTCACGCCGTTGATTGCGGACTTCAACGCCCGGTCGGCCAACGGCACCTCCTACAACGTGATCGACAGCGTTCCGGTGCCGAACGGCATCAGCCCGGCGCCGATTCCGCAGGGCCAACAGTCGAGCGGGACCCTGTACTTCGACGTCACGGGCCAGCCGCCGAACGGCGTCGTCTACAACGACGGGACCGAAGACGTTCTGATCTGGACGAGCAACGTCTGATCGGCACCCCGCCGGCTACCGGCCTCCCCGCGTCGCTTCCGACGCGGGGAGGCTCTCTTTTTGCGGTTCGCCGGTTTGCTTCCAGCGCGTCCGAATCGGGTACCCATCAGCAATGAGCGACTTGGATCACAGACCGGCCGAAGTACGGGATCGAGCACAGCGGCACGCGCGCGGTGCACGGGGACGCGCGGAGAGCCGGCGTAGCGAGCAGAGCGGCGGGCTGAGCGGCTGGGTTGCCGGGCGGGCCGCTGAATGGGATCTCGGCGGCCAGGATGAAGATACGTTGCAACGTCAGAAGTTCCTGTGGAACTTGCTGGTGGACTACTGGTTTCGCATGGAGATAGACGGCTGGGAGAACATTCCCGCGCCGCCGGCGCTGCTCGTGGGCATCCACTCCGGCGCACCGTTCGTCTGGGACGCGTGGACCGTGGGCCTGCAATGGTGGCGACGCTTCGGTCAGGACCGTCCGTTGCACGGCACCGCCCACGACGCGCTGATGGCGATACCGGTCATCGGGCGCTACTTCCGGGCGATGGGCGTGCTCCCGGCCGCTTCAGACGCGATCGCCACGGCCCTGGCGGAAGGACGCGACGTGGCGCTGTGGCCCGGCGGCGAGGTGGATTCGCTGCGCCCGTGGGCCGAGCGAGATCGCGCCAACCTGGCCGGCCGAAAGGGCTTCGTCAAGATGGCGATCCAGGCCGGCGTGCCGATCGTGCCGATCGCGACCGTGGGCGGCGCCGACGCCATGCCGGTGCTCATCCGCGGCGACCGGCTGTCGAAGGCCCTGAAGCTCGACCGGGTGTTGCGGCTCAAGGTGTTTCCGCTGGCCGTCTCGTTGCCGTGGGGCGTGGCCCCGGCGGCGCTCCCGCAACTGCCACTGCCGGCCAAGATCAGGACCCGGTTCATGCCCGTCGTCGACCTCGATCACGATCCGGCGCGCGCGGAGGACGAAGACTACGTGGACCGCAAGTACGACGAGGTCGAAGGCGCCATCCAGGCGGGCATGGACGCGTTGGCGCGTAAGCGCGCCCTACCCCTTTTCGCCTGACGAGGGGCGCCGAATCCGTTTGGCGGACAACGTATCGCGAGGCGGCGTCAGCCGGCGCTCGCGTCCGTTTCGGGCGCCGTCGCCGGCATCGGCGCGAACGTCGGCGCGCCGACGATCCATTGCGGCTGGGGCGGCGTCGCCGCCATGTATCCCACACCGCGGACGGTGTCGATCAACGACTGGTGCCCGGCGCCGAGCTTGGCGCGCAGCCGTCGCACGTGGACGTCGACCGTTCGGACCCGACCGTTGCTGTCATAACCCCACACCTCGTGCATCAGTCGAGTGCGGGTGAACGCCCGACCGGCATGCTGCACCAGGAAGCTCAACAACTTGAACTCGGTGAGCGTCAGTTGCAGGTCCTTGCCGTCCAGTGAGCCGGTGCAACTGGCCGGGTGCAGCAGGAGGTCACCGAACTTCAGTGTGCCGTTGAGCGCGCTGCGCCGGCGCGCGATGGCCAGCCGGAGCCGCGCATGCAGCTCGCCGGCTGCGGCGGCGGGCGGCATCACGTCGTCGAACCGCCAGTCCACGTCAACCGCCGGGAGGTCGGCGGGCGCCACGATGGCCACCACCGCGATGGCCGGCGTGCCGGCCGTCAGCCGGCGGCAGACCGATCGGGCCGCCGCAAGGTTGGTGCGCGCATCGATGATCGCGACGTCGGCCGATTCGGGGTGCCCGTCGACGCGGTCGTCGAGGGGCACGCGGCGCACACGCCCGGCAAACGACCGCACAGTCGGCACGGCCGATTCGAAATCGGCCTCATCGGTGACCAGCAGCACGTCCAACGACATCTCCCAAACCGGACGAGAGGTCTGCTAACGCGGCACCTCGCGGGGAGATGTCTGCTAATAGCAGCCTCGGATACCCGCCCGTTAAGCAAATTATGCCCATTTCTGCCGATTTGCGGGCGAGAAGCCGTGTGAACGCAGGGCGCGCGCGGAAAGTTTGCTCCGGGCTCCCAGAGGGCTCCCAGAAAAGCCGACGAGCCCGGCCCGTCTGCACGGGCCGGGCTCATCCTTCCAAGAAGCTATTGGTTGGACTTTTCGCGCTCCTCGGCGACTTCGGCGCTGCCGCGGGCCGCCTCGGCTTCGGCTTCCTTCTGCGCCGCGTCGCGCTGCGCCTCGGCTTTGTCCTGCTGGGCCTGGCCCTCGCGAGTGAGGTCGTCCTGGCCCGTCACCGCCCCGACGGCCTCTTTCGCCTTACCTTTGACGTCCTCGACGACGCCTTTGACGGCTTCTGCGGGTCCGGAGTTGTTGGTGTCCGCCATGGATCAGCTCCTCCTCAGTGGCGTACGTGATGTGTGCTACTCACGTTGCTTGCCAATCGGTCAACGATTGTGGCAATACAGCAGGTCATGGTCCTTCTCCTCAAGACCGCAGAGTTTCCTGCTGCGCTTTGGCCTATTCCCCAACCGCGCAGCGGCCAAACCTCCCCGCGCCGCAGGCCGGCGGCGAACCCGACGGTTCCGCCCGTGCTGATAATCCACCCCGCCGACGCCACGGTGTGCTGCGATGAGGCAGGATGTGAAAGGCCGTTTCGGATGCGTTCGTCCGGGATGGCGCTCTCATGCGAGGAGTCTGATGACGGAGTCCAGCGAGTTCGATGTCGCCGGCGCGGCGGCTCCCCAGCCGGAGCCGACGGAAGGTGCCAACGGCGTACCTGCGTCGTCGTACGACAACGGACAGGGATTCCCGCCGGCGAATCCACCCAAGTATTCGAGAGTGTTGCTGAAGCTCGGTGGCGAGATGTTCGGCGGCGGGCAGGTCGGGCTGGATCCCGACGTCGTGGCCCGGGTCGCCCGCCAGATCGCCGAGGTGGTGCGCACCGGCGTCCAGGTCGCCGTGGTGATCGGCGGCGGGAACTTCTTCCGCGGCGCCCAACTTCAGCAGCGCGGCATGGAGCGCACCCGTTCGGACTACATGGGCATGCTCGGGACGGTTATGAATAGCCTTGCGCTGCAGGACTTCCTGGAGAAGGAAGGCATTGTCACCCGCGTCCAGACCGCGATCACCATGGGCCAGGTGGCTGAGCCCTACCTCCCGTTGCGCGCCGTCCGCCACCTGGAGAAGGGCCGGGTGGTGATCTTCGGCGCCGGCATGGGCCTGCCCTACTTCTCCACGGACACCACGGCGGCGCAGCGCGCGCTGGAGATCGGCGCGGACGTGGTCCTGATGGCCAAGGCGGTCGACGGCGTGTTCGCCGAGGATCCCCGGGTTAACCCCGAGGCCGAGATGCTGACCGTGATCAGCCACCGCGAGGTCATCGACCGCGGGCTGCGGGTAGCCGATACCACCGCTTTCAGCCTGTGCATGGACAATGGCATGCCGATCCTGGTGTTCAACCTGCTGACCAATGGCAATATCGCTCGCGCGGTCGCTGGTGAGAAAATCGGAACGCTGGTCACCACCTGAGGGGAATGCGCGATGATCGGCGCCGGCGACGATGCAGAGCGCAGCGATGAGGAGGAGCGGCGGAAATGATCGGCGCCGGCGACGATGCAGAGCGCAGCGATGAGGAGGAGCGGCGGAAATGATCGATGAGGCTCTCTTCGATGCGGAAGAGAAGATGGAGAAGGCCGTGTCGGTAGCTCGTGACGACTTGTCCACCATCCGGACCGGCCGCGCCAATCCCGGCATGTTCACCCGGATCGTGATCGACTACTACGGCACCAACACGCCGATCACCCAGCTGGCCAGCATCAACGTCCCCGAGGCGCGACTGGTGGTGATCAAGCCCTACGAGGCCGGTCAGCTGGGCGCCATCGAGACGGCGATCCGCAACTCCGACCTCGGAGTCAACCCCACCAACGACGGCACCCTGATCCGGGTGGCCGTGCCGCAGCTCACCGAGGAGCGCCGTCGGGAGCTGGTCAAACAGGCCAAGAGTAAGGGCGAGGACGCCAAGGTCTCGGTGCGCAACATCCGCCGTAAAGCCATGGAGGAGTTGCACCGCATCCGCAAGGACGGCGAGGCGGGCGAGGACGAGGTCGGCCGCGCTGAAAAAGATCTGGACAAGACCACCCACCAGTACGTCACCCAGATCGACGAGCTGGTCAAGCACAAAGAAGGCGAGCTGCTGGAGGTCTAGCGGCCGCTCAGCAACCAAGTCCGTGGCAACCCCCGACGCCGGCAAAGGAAGCGCGCCCGAGGAACCCGTGCCTGCCAGCGCGCAACCGCCGGCCGGGAATACCTCGCGAGCGGGGCGCGATCTGCCCGCCGCGATTGTCGTCGGCGCGAGCATCGGCGCTGTTCTTATCGCGACACTGATTTTCGCTCCGCGTTATTGGGTGATACATGTCGCCATCGCCATATTCGTTGCCAGCCACGAGGTGGTGCGCCGGCTGCGCGAGGCCGGCTACGTCATCCCGGTCGTCCCGCTGCTCGCCGGCGGCCAGTTGACGGTGTGGCTGACCTGGCCCTTCCATGCCGCCGGTGCGATGGCGGGTTTCGGTGTCACGGTGGTCGTCTGCATGATCTGGCGACTGTTCATGCAGGACAACAGCAAACGGCTGGAGCGGTTCGCCGGTTCGCCGTCGGCGAATTACCTCAGGGATGCATCCGCCACGGTGTTCCTGGCGGCGTGGGTCCCGCTGTTCGCGTCGTTCGGCGCGCTGCTGGTCTACCCGCACGACGGTGCGGGACGGGTGTTCTGCCTGATGATCACGGTCGTCGCGTCCGACGTCGGCGGCTACACGGTGGGCGTGCTGATCGGCAGGCATCCGATGGTCCCGGCGATCAGCCCGAAGAAGTCTTGGGAGGGTTTCGTCGGCTCGCTGGTGTTCGGGATCACCGCCGCGACCCTGACCGCGACCTTTTTGGCCGGCAAATCGCCGTGGGTGGGTGCGCTCTTGGGTGTCGTGCTGGTGCTCAGCTGCACCCTCGGCGACCTGGTGGAGTCCCAGGTCAAGCGCGACCTCGGCATCAAGGACATGGGCCGCTTGCTGCCCGGCCACGGCGGGCTGATGGACCGCCTCGACGGCATCCTCCCGTCGGCGGTGGCGGCCTGGACGGTACTCACACTGGTGCCCTGACCGGATACTGGACGTGTCATGGTCCCACAATTGGTTTTCGACGAGCCGCGCCCCGGCAGGCCACCGCGGCACCTGGCCGACCTCGACGCGGCCGGCCTAGTGTCGGCCGTCACGGAACTGGGCCTGCCCGCGTTTCGGGCCAAGCAGTTGGCCCACCAGTACTACGGCCGGCTGATCGCCGATCCGCGCCAGATGACCGACCTCCCGGCGGCCGCGCGCGAGCGGGTCGCCGAGGCGATGTTCCCCGACTTGCTCACCGCCGCCGCGAACATCACCTGTGATGCCGGTCAGACCCGCAAGACGCTGTGGCGAGCCACCGATGGCATCACCTTCGAATCGGTGCTGATGCGTTACCCGCAGCGCAACACGGTGTGCATCTCCTCGCAGGCCGGCTGCGGCATGGCGTGCCCGTTCTGCGCGACCGGCCAGGGCGGGTTGCGGCGCAACCTGTCGACCGCGGAGATCCTCGAGCAGGTGCGCGCCGCTGCCGCGGTGCTGCGCGACGACTTCGGCGATCGGCTGTCCAACGTCGTGTTCATGGGCATGGGGGAGCCGCTGGCCAACTACGCCAGGGTGCTGGCCGCGGTGCAACGCATCACCGCGCCGTCGCCGCAGGGGTTCGGGATCTCCGCCCGCTCGGTGACGGTGTCGACGGTGGGTTTGGCGCCCGCGATCCGGAAGCTCGCCGACGAACGGCTCGGGGTGACGCTGGCGTTGTCGCTGCACGCGCCCGACGATGAGCTGCGCGACACGCTGGTGCCGGTGAACACCCGGTGGAAGGTGGACGAGGCCCTCGCCGCGGCCCGCTATTACGCCGACACCACCGGTCGCCGGGTTTCGGTCGAGTACGCGCTCATCCGCGACGTTAACGACCAAGCGTGGCGAGCCGACCTGCTGGGTAAGCGGCTGCATCGCGCGCTCGGGCCCCTGGTGCACGTGAACCTGATTCCGCTGAACCCGACACCCGGCAGCCAGTGGGACGCCAGCCCCAAGGCGGTGGAGCGTGAGTTCGTCCGGCGGGTGCGGGCGCACGGGGTGTCCTGCACGGTGAGGGACACCCGCGGCCGCGAGATCAGCGCCGCCTGCGGACAGCTGGCCGCCGAGGGCGGGTAGCTGGAGCGCGGGCGGTTCGGGCGGGGCCCGCGGACAGCTGGCCGCCGAGGGCGGGTAGCTATCTGATCCAGCCGCGGCGGCGGCCCCACAGGTCGCGAACCAGGAAGAACAGTGCCACGACGGCGAAGCCCACCAGCCAGATGTCCTCGACATGGCCGACGTGATTGCCGCGCAGCATCGCCAGCAGGAATATGACGGCGAAAATGCCGACACCATGCCAGGTGCGAGTGTTGATCCTGCTCCAGCCCCACCCCGCCGACGGCACCTCGGCGGTGTCGACGCCGGCGAAGTGTTCCACCTCGGTACTGGCCACGGCGAATCCCCTTCGGATCGGATCGGCTTCTGGACACAGATTCTGACACAGCCGCGCCCCGCGGGTTGCGTCACGCCCCGGCCCACCGCGCGCGTCAGGCAGGAGTGACGCCGGTCGGCGGCGGGCGATGCCGTGGCCGGTGCCGCGGCCGGGCGGCACAATGGGAGGGTGACCAACCCGACCACCGACCGGCACACCGGAGACCGCCTGCGCGTGCTGGTGCTGGGCAGCACCGGCTCGATCGGCACGCAGGCGCTGGAGGTCATCGCCGCCAACCCGGACCTTTTCGAGGTCGTCGGGCTGGCTGCCGGGGGCGCCAATCCGGACACGCTGCGGCGGCAACGCGCCGAAACGGGGGTGACCAACATCGCCGTCGCCGACGAGCGCTCGGCTGAGCAGGTCGGTGACGTCCCGTTCCGCGGGCCCGACGCGGCCACCCGCCTCGTGCAGGAAACCGGGGCCGACGTCGTCCTCAACGCACTAGTGGGGGCGCGGGGCCTGCGGCCCACGCTGGCCGCGCTGGAGTCGGGCACCCGGCTGGCGCTGGCCAACAAGGAATCGCTGATCGCCGGCGGTCCCCTGGTGCTGCGGGCGGCGCGGCCGGGCCAGATCGTGCCCGTCGACTCCGAGCACTCCGCGCTGGCCCAGTGCCTGCGCGGCGGGGCCCCCGAGGAGGTGGCCAAGCTGGTGCTGACCGCCTCCGGCGGGCCGTTCCGCGGCTGGACCGCCGCCGACCTCGAGGGCGTCACCCCCGAGCAGGCGGGCGCCCACCCGACCTGGTCGATGGGCCCGATGAACACGCTGAACTCGGCGTCGCTGGTCAACAAGGGTCTCGAACTCATCGAAACGCACCTGCTGTTCGGCATCCCGTATGACCGCATCGAGGTCGTCGTGCACCCGCAGTCGATCGTTCACTCAATGGTCACCTTCGTGGACGGCTCGACGATCGCGCAGGCCAGCCCGCCGGACATGAAGCTGCCCATCTCGCTGGCGCTGGGCTGGCCGCACCGGGTGCCCGGTGCGGCCGCGTCCTGCGACTTCAGCACCGCCTCTAGCTGGGAATTCGAGCCACTGGACAGCGACGTCTTCCCCGCGGTGGAGCTCGCCCGGCATGCCGGTGAGACGGGCGGCTGCATGACCGCGGTCTACAACGCCGCCAACGAGGAGGCCGCGGAAGCCTTCCTCGGCGGCCGGATCGGATTCCCGGCGATCGTCAAAACGATCGCCGACGTGCTGCACGCCGCCGACCAATGGGCGGTATTTCCCGCTAACGTGGATGAGGTACTGGATGCGCAGCGCTGGGCACGCGAGCGGGCGCAGCGCACGGTCGCAACGGCGACCTCCGCACCGGTCTCCGGAATGGCTTGAGAAAGGTCCTGGCAGCCAAGATGATGTTCGCTATCGGCATTGTGCTGTTCGCGCTTGCCATCCTCGTCTCGGTGGCCCTGCACGAATGCGGCCACATGTGGGTCGCCCGCGCGACGGGCATGAAGGTGCGCCGCTACTTCGTCGGCTTCGGCCCCACGCTGTGGTCGACCCGGCGCGGCGAGATCGAGTACGGCGTCAAGGGTGTGCCATTGGGCGGCTTCTGTGACATCGCCGGCATGACGCCGGTCGAAGAGCTGGCGCCCGACGAGACCGACCGCGCGATGTACAAGCAGGCGACGTGGAAGCGGGTCGCGGTGCTGTTCGCGGGACCCGGCATGAACTTCGTCATCTGCCTGGTGCTGATCTATGGGATCGCACTGGTCTGGGGGCTGCCGAACCTGCACCCGCCCACCAAGGCCGTCGTCGGCGAAACCGCCTGTGTCGCACCGGAAGTGGCCCCGGGCAAGCTGGGTGACTGCACCGGTCCGGGTCCGGCCGCGCAGGCCGGGATCCGACCGGGCGACGTCGTGGTCAAGGTCGGTGACACCCCGGTGTCCAGCTTCGAGGACATGGCCGTTGCGGTCCGCAGGCTGCACGGCACCGTCCCGGTCGTCGTGCAACGCGACGGCGCCACCATCACCACCCACGTCGACATCGAGCCCACCCAGCGCTTCATCTCCAACGGGCAGGGCGCGAAGCCCGAGGCCTCGACGGTGGGCGCCATCGGCGTCGGCGCCGTGCGGGCCGCGCCCACGCACTACGGCGTGCTCTCGGCGGTGCCGGCCACGTTCGCGTTCGCCGGGACTCTGACCGTGGAGGTCGGCAAGGCGCTGGTCGCGATCCCGACGAAGGTCGGCGCGCTCGTGCACGCCATCGGCGGCGGGCAGCGTGACCCGCAGACGCCGATGAGCGTGGTCGGGGCCAGCATCATCGGCGGCGACACGGTCGACCACGGGCTGTGGGTGGCGTTCTGGTTCTTCCTGGCCCAGTTGAATCTCATCCTCGGCGCGATCAACCTGGTGCCGTTGCTGCCCTTCGACGGCGGGCACATCGCGATCGCGGTGTTCGAGAAGATCCGCAACCTCATCCGCTCCGCGCGTGGCATGGTGGCGGCCGCGCCGGTGAACTACCTCAAGCTGATGCCGGCGACGTACGTGGTCCTCGTCTTCGTCGTCGGGTACATGCTGCTGACCGTGACGGCCGATCTGGTGAACCCGATCAGGCTGTTCCAATGACGAACCGAAGGAAGCTACAACCGTGACCGTAGGCCTGGGAATGCCGGACGCCCCGGCGCCCACTCTCGCGCCCCGGCGCGCCACGCGCCAATTGATGGTTCGTGACGTCGGGGTCGGCAGCGACTATCCGATCTCGGTGCAGTCGATGTGCACCACCAAAACCCATGACATCAACTCGACGCTGCAGCAGATCGCCGAACTGACCGCGGCGGGCTGCGACATCGTCCGGGTGGCCTGCCCGCGCCAGGAGGACGCCGACGCGCTGGCCGCGATCGCCACGAAGAGCAAGATCCCGGTGATCGCCGACATCCACTTCCAGCCGAAGTACATCTTCGCCGCGATCGACGCCGGCTGCGCGGCGGTGCGGGTCAACCCCGGCAACATCAAGGAGTTCGACGGCCGCGTCGGCGAGGTCGCCAAGGCCGCCGGCGAGGCCGGCATCCCGATCCGCATCGGCGTCAACGCCGGCTCGCTGGACAAGCGGTTCCTGGAGAAGTACGGCAAGGCCACCCCCGAGGCGCTGGTGGAGTCGGCGCTGTGGGAGGCCTCGCTGTTCGAGGAGCACGGGTTCGGCGATATCAAGATCAGCGTCAAGCACAACGACCCGGTGGTGATGGTCGCGGCCTACGAGATGCTGGCCGCCCGGTGCGACTACCCGCTGCATCTGGGCGTCACCGAGGCCGGCCCGGCCTTCCAGGGCACCATCAAGTCCGCGGTGGCCTTCGGCGCGCTGCTGTCGAAGGGCATCGGCGACACCATCCGGGTGTCGCTGTCGGCCCCGCCTGTCGAAGAGGTCAAGGTCGGCGTCGGAATCCTCGAGTCGCTCAACCTGCGTCCCCGGGGGCTCGAGATCGTGTCGTGCCCGTCGTGCGGTCGCGCCCAGGTCGACGTCTACACGCTGGCCAACGAGGTCACCGCCGGCCTCGACGGCCTCGACGTGCCGCTGCGGGTCGCCGTGATGGGGTGCGTCGTCAACGGCCCCGGTGAGGCGCGTGAGGCCGATCTGGGCGTCGCATCGGGAAATGGCAAGGGCCAGATCTTCGTTCGGGGCGAGGTGATCAAAACCGTGCCGGAAGCCAAGATCGTCGAGACCCTGATCGAGGAGGCCATGCGGCTCGCCGCCGAATCGGGCGAATTGGGGGACGGACCGCAAACAACCGCGAGCGGTTCGCCTATTGTGACCGTAAGCTGATAGGGATCACTGCGCTCGCACTGATCCCGAGTTCGCACCACAGGGAGTTCGCCACATGTCGGCTCCGCCCATCTTCCGCCTTGTCGGCGAGCGGCGGGTCTCCGTGGTGCGCGACGCCGCCGCGGTATGGCGCGTCTTCGACGAGGACCCCGTCGGGTCCTGCATGGTCGCCGCGCGCGTCGCCGACCACGGCGTCGACCCCAACTCGATCGGCGGCGAGTTGTGGACCCGTCGCGGCCCGGAAGAGTCGCTGTGTTTCGCCGGCGCCAACCTGATCCCGCTGCGCGGCGCGCGGGCCGACCTGAACGCCTTCGCCGACGAGGCGATGAGCGGCACGCGTCGCTGCTCGTCGCTGGTCGGCAGGGCCAATCTGGTGCTGCCGATGTGGGAGCGGCTCGAGGCGGCCTGGGGGCCGGCGCGTGACGTGCGCGACCAGCAGCCGCTGATGGCGCTGTCCGCCCACCCGAACTGCGACATCGATCCCGGGGTGCGTCAGGTCCGGCCCGAGGAGTTGGACGCCTACCTGGTGGCCGCTGTGGACATGTTCATCGGAGAGGTGGGCGTGGACCCGCGCCTGGGCGACGGCGGCCGTGGCTACCGGCGCCGGGTGGCGAGCCTGATCGCCGCAGGCCGCGCCTGGGCCCGCTTCGAGGACGGAGACGTCGTCTTCAAGGCCGAGGTGGGGTCGCAGTCCCCGGGGGTCGGGCAGATCCAGGGCGTCTGGGTGCATCCGCAGTGGCGCGGCCTGGGACTGGGCACGGGCGGCACCGCGACGGTGGCCGCGGTGATCGTCGGCAGCGGGCGCATCGCCAGCCTTTACGTCAACGACTTCAACGCGGTGGCGCGCGCCGCCTACTCCCGCGTGGGCTTCACCGAAGTCGGCACGTTCGCGACCGTGCTGCTGGACTAGGGTCTCGAGCAAGTCGGCTGCACCCGCGAGTGTGCGGCTGGCCGCACGCGTGGCGCCGAGCGTGCTGCTGGCCGCGCGCTCGCCGTGAGGGTCGCATCCAAGGCACGCATAACGGCTTGGTCTCGGAGTGTCTGCGGCCTTGTCACCGCGACCGTTCATAACATCGTTAACGATGGCAACTCGAAGAACATTTGTCTCATCCGCCACAGCGCTGGTGATCGTCGCGGTGATCGCGCTATCCGGGTGCACGCCGCGGCCCGACGGCCCCGGGCCGGCCGCCGGGAAGTTCTTTGCGGCGCTGGCCATCGGGGACACCGCGACGGCCGCCCAACTCAGCGACAGCCCCAACGACGCCCGCGAGGCGCTCAACGCGGCCTGGGCCGGCCTGCAGGCCACCCACCTGGACGCGCAGCTGCTCAGCGCGAAGTACGCCGAGGACACCGGAAAGGTGGACTACCGCTTCACCTGGCACCTGCCCAAGAACCGCACCTGGACGTACGACGGCGAGCTGATGATGGCCCGCTACGAGGGCGGCTGGCGGGTGCGCTGGACCACCACCGGGCTGCATCCCAAGCTGGGCGAGCACCAGACTTTCGCGTTGCGGGCCGACCAGCCGCGGCGCGCCTCGGTCAACGAGCTGGGCGGCACCGATGTCCTGGTGCCGGGCTACCTGTACCACTACACGCTGGACGCCACCCAGGCCGGCTCCGGGATCGCCCTGATCGGGACGGCGCACGCCGTGGTGGACGTCTTGCACCCCTTCAACGACGCGCTCAACGACCCGCAGCTGCTCGCCGAGCAGGCCAGCTCGTCGACCCAGCCGGTGGACCTGGTCACGCTGCATCCCGACGACAACGACAAGGTCTTCCCGGCGCTGGGCCGGCTGCCCGGCATCGTGATCACGCCCCAGCCCGAAATGCTGCCCACCGACCCGCATTTCGCGTCGGCCGTGGTGGCCGAGGTAAAGAAGGCCGTCGCCGGCCAGCTCGACGGCGAGCCGGGTTGGCGGGTGGTTGCCGTCAACCAGAACGGGGTCGAGGTGCGGGTCCTGCACGAGGTGCCAGGGTCGCCGGCGCCGTCGGTCTCGCTGACGTTGGACCGGGCCGTGCAGAACGCCGCCCAGCACGCCGTCGACACCCGCGGCGGCAAGGCGATGATGGTCGTGATCAAGCCGTCGACCGGGGAGATCCTGGCCATCGCGCAGAACGCCGGCGCCGACGCCGAGGGCCCGCTGGCCACCACCGGGCTGTTCCCACCCGGGTCGACGTTCAAGATGGTCACCGCCGGCGCCGCCGTCGAGCGCGACATGGCCACGCCCAACACCATGCTGGGCTGCCCGGGCCATGTCGACATCGGGCACCGCACCATCCCCAACTACGGCGGGTTCGACCTCGGCGTGGTGCCGATGTCGCGCGCCTTCGCCAGTTCCTGCAACACCACGTTCGCCGAGCTGAGCAGCAAGATGCCGCCGCGGGGCTTGACACAGGCGGCAAGCCGCTACGGCATCGGGTTGGACTACGAGGTCGAGGGCATCACCACGGTGACCGGGTCGGTGCCGCCCACGGTGGACCTGGCCGAGCGCACCGAGGACGGCTTCGGCCAGGGCAAGGTGCTGGCCAGCCCGTTCGGCATGGCCCTGGTGGCCGCCACGGTCGCGGCCGGCAAGACCCCGGTGCCGCAGCTGATCGCCGGCCGTCCGACAGCGGTGCAGGGCGACACCACCCCCATCAGCCCGAAGATGGTCGAGGCCCTGCGGCCCATGATGCGGCTGGTGGTGACCAACGGGACCGCCAAGGAGATCTCCGGGTGCGGAGCGGTGTTCGGCAAGACCGGTGAGGCCGAGTTCCCGGGCGGATCGCATTCCTGGTTCGCGGGGTACCGCGGCGACATGGCGTTCGCGGCGCTGATCGTCGGGGGCGGCAGCTCGGAATACGCGGTGCGGATGACCAAGGTGATGTTCGAGTCGCTGCCGCCGGACTTCCTGGCCTGAGGCTTCGGCCCGCCGCGCAGCGCCCGCAGCGGTAAGTTGCAGGGTAGGCAAGCGGCAGGAAAGGGCATGACGGAGACCGGTGGAGACATGATGGCTCCGATGACACTGCGGGTCTCGGACGCCGACCGCAACGGCACGATGCGGCGACTGCACAACGCCGTGGCGCTCGGGCTGATCGACATCGGCGAGTTCGAGCAGCGCTCCTCGCGGGTGTCCTACGCGCGTACCCGCGGCGAGCTCGACGAACTCGTCGGCGATCTGCCCGGGCCGGGCGCCTTCGTCACCTCGGCCGCAGACCGGGTCGAGCTGCGCGGCTGGGCAGGGTCGCTGAAGCGCCACGGCGAATGGACCGTGCCCACCCGCCTGGCGCTGGTGCGCCGCCTCAGCTCGGTCGAGCTCGACCTCACCCGGGCGCGGTTTGCCGGCCCGGTCGTGGTCATCGAGCTCGACATCAGGTTCGGCTCGGTGGAGGTGCGGCTGCCTGACGGTGCCAGCGCCTCGATCGACGACGTCGAGGCGTATGTGGGCAGCGCCAGCGACCGCCGCAAGGACGCGCCAGGCGAGGGAACGCCGCACGTCGTGCTGATCGGCCGGGTGGTGTGCGGGTCGGTGGTCATCCGCGGGCCGCGGCGCTCGTTGCTGCGCCGGCGCAGGGCCTGACCAGGCCCGTCGGGTACGGGCCGACCGCTTCGGACCTCTACCGGGGGCGCCCCGGGCGTTGCAGGGGCGACGGTGCGCGCCGTGGCCCGGCGCTTGATTAAGCTGGCGGTATGCCTGTTCGCAGTGCGTTGTCCCCCGGAACGTTGTCCCCGACCCGGCCGGTGCCCGGGCGCATCGAGCGCCCGGAGTACGTCGGCAAGTCCACCGCCCGCGAGGGCACCGAGCCATGGGTGCAGACGCCGGAGGTGATCGAGAAGATGCGCGTCGCCGGCCGGATCGCGGCCGGAGCGCTGGCCGAGGCGGGCGAGGCGGTGGCGCCCGGGGTGACGACCGACGAACTGGACCGCATCGCCCACGAGTACATGGTCGACCACGGCGCCTACCCCTCGACCCTGGGTTACAAGGGGTTTCCGAAGTCATGCTGCACGTCCCTCAACGAGGTCATCTGCCACGGCATTCCCGACTCGACGGTGATCGCCGACGGCGACATCGTCAACATCGACGTCACCGCATACATCGACGGGGTGCACGGCGACACCAACGCGACCTTCTTGGCCGGCGACGTCTCCGAGGAACACCGGTTGCTGGTCGAGCGCACCCGGGAGGCGACGATGCGCGCGATCAACGCCGTCAAGCCGGGGCGGGCGCTGTCGGTGGTCGGGCGCGTCATCGAATCGTACGCAAACCGGTTCGGCTACAACGTGGTTCGCGACTTCACCGGCCACGGCATCGGCACCACGTTCCACAACGGCCTGGTGGTGCTGCACTATGAGCAGCCCTCGGTCACCACGATCATGCAGCCGGGGATGACGTTCACCATCGAACCGATGATCAACCTCGGGGCGCTGGACTACGAGATCTGGGACGACGGGTGGACGGTGGTCACCAAGGACCGCAAGTGGACCGCGCAGTTCGAGCACACGCTGCTGGTCACTGACACCGGCGTCGAGATCCTCACGCTGCCATGACGCCCCGGCGCGAGCAGACGCAGAATCGCACTGATTCCTCGGGGATCGTGCGATTCTGCGTCTGCTCGCCGTGAATCGTGAGCGGGGCTCTGCTGGTCGCCGGCACCAGCTCCGACGCCGGCAAGTCGATCGTGGTGGCGGGGCTGTGCCGGTTGTTGGCGCGCAGGGGAGTTCGGGTTGCGCCGTTCAAGGCGCAGAACATGTCCAACAACTCGGCGGTCACCGTCGAGTGCGGCGAGATCGGGCGGGCTCAAGCGATCCAGGCGCGGGCGGCGGGGCTGGAGCCCAGCGTTCGGTTCAATCCGATCCTGCTCAAGCCGGGCGGTGACCGCACTTCGCAGCTGGTGGTCCGCGGGCGGGTCGACGGATCGGTCGCCGCGGCGGACTACATGACGCACCGCGACCGGCTGGCCGGCATTGTGTTCGAGGAGTTGTCCTGCCTACGTGCGGAATTCGATGCGGTGATCTGCGAGGGCGCGGGCTCTCCGGCCGAAATCAACCTGCGTGAAACCGATTTGGCAAACATGGGGCTGGCCAGGTCCGCCAACATGCCGGTGGTCGTGGTCGGGGACATCGACCGTGGCGGGCTGCTCGCGCACCTGTTCGGGACGCTCGCCGTGCTCGAGCGCGACGACCAGGCGCTGATAGCGGGCTTCGTCGTCAACAAGTTCCGCGGTGATCCCGCACTGCTGGAACCCGGGCTGCGGCAGCTGCACGACCTCACCGGCCGCCCCACCTACGGTGTGCTGCCCTACGCCGACGAGCTGTGGCTGGACGCTGAGGACTCGCTGTCGGTGGTGGCCCACCGCGCGATCGGCAGGCCCGCGCCACCGTGCGGCGACGAATGGTTGCGGGTGGCCGCCGTACGGCTGCCCCGCATCTCGAATTCCACCGACGTCGAGGCGCTGGCGTGCGAGGCGGGCGTGCTGGCGCGCTGGGTCACCGATCCCGGCGACCTCGCCGACGCCGACCTGGTGGTGCTGCCGGGTAGCAAGGCCACCGTCGCCGACCTGGCCTGGCTGCGGGTCCGCGGCCTGGCCGATGCCATTGCGGGGCACGCCCGCGCCGGCGGGCCGGTGCTCGGCATCTGCGGGGGCTTCCAGATGCTGTGCCGGGCCATCGAGGACCCGGTGGAATCGAAGGCCGGGGAAGTCGCGGGACTTGGGCTGCTGGATGCCGACATCGCTTTCGCCGAGGACAAGGTGCTGCGGCGCTGGCGAGAGCCGCTCACCGGATACGAAATTCATCACGGGCGGCTGTCGCGCTGCGCGGAAGACAGTTGGTTCGAGGTCGACTCCGAACCGCAGGGCATCGCGCGCGGTGCGGTGTTCGGCACCCACTGGCACGGCCTGCTCGACAACGATGCCTTCCGTCGCGCGTGGCTCACCCGCGTCGCCGAAGCGGCGGGCCGTGGCGGATTCGTTGTCGGCGAAACCAATATCACCGCGCGCCGCGACGCCCAGCTCGACGTCATCGCCGACCTGCTGGCGGACAATCTGGACGTCGCCGCCATCCTGGCCCTGCTCGAGGGCCCACCGCCACACCGACCGCACATCGCAACGCAATTGCGGGTCGGGCACTAGGGGACGCGGAAGAAAAACCTCGCGCCCGCGCGCCGAATGGCTGTAGCGTGCGTAAGTGCCCTCGATGATGACTACGCTCGACGGTTTTCCCGTCCCGGTAGGCATAGCCGGACCGGAAAAGGGCGTCGTCGTCGTACTCGTGGGAGACGTTCAGCGGCCGCCCGCCGCCTACGACGCGGTGTGCGAGCGTCTGCACACCGCCTCGCTGCGGACCGTCGTCATCGGCTTCGATCCTCGGCTGACTCCCAAGTCGGTGACCGGCATCCTCGACGCGGTGGGCATCGGCTGGGCCGTCGTGGTCGGTGACCGCGCCGGTGCCGACCTCGCCTGGGAACTGGCGGCCACCCGACTGGGGCGGTTTGTGGGTCTGGTGGCGATCGACCGTGGGCATCCGCGGGCGCCCGACGCCGACGGCGTGATCCGCGATGAGCACTGCCCGCCGGTGGAGGTCGGCACCACCGTGCTCGTCAGCTCCGCGGCCGGCCGCGCCGTGGCCCGCGAAAGCCAGCGGTTTGTCTACTCCGAGTACCGGATCGCCGACCTCGGCCGGCGCACGATGCAGGAGTCGACCGCGCAGGTGGCTGCCGAGATCGTCCTGCGTACCAGCGCCTGGTAGCACCGATTCAGTTGCGCGGTAAGCGTGAACGCCGCTAAGCCCGGACCGGTGGTTGGCCTGACCACCTATCTGGACCAGGCGCAGACCGGCGTCTGGGACGTTCCCGCCGGCTTCCTGCCCGCCAGCTACTTCCAGGGCGTCACCATGGCCGGCGGTATCGCGGTGCTGCTCCCGCCGCAGCCGGTGGACCCCGGCGCCGTCGACCGGGTGCTCGACACCCTGGATGGGCTGGTGATCACGGGCGGCAAGGACATCGACCCCGCGTCCTACGGTGCGTCGGCGCACCGCGACACCGACGAACCGTCGCCCGTTCGGGACGCGTGGGAGTTCGCGCTGCTGCGGGCCGCGCTGCGGCGGGGGCTGCCGGTGCTGGGCATCTGCCGCGGCGCGCAGGTGCTCAACGTGGCGTTCGGCGGAACGCTGCACCAGCATCTGCCCGACGTCCTCGGCCACCACGGGCATCGGGCCGGCAACGCGGTGTTCACCTCGTTGTCGGTGCGCACGGTGCCCGGCACGCGGCTGGCCGGGCTGCTCGGCGAGTCGGCCGAGGTGCGGTGCTACCACCACCAGGCCGTAGCGAAAATGGGTGAGGGACTGGTGGTCAGCGCCTGGGATGCCGACGGGGTGGTCGAGGCGCTGGAAGTGCCGGGAGACCGCTTCGCGCTGGCGGTGCAGTGGCACCCCGAGGAGCGGCTGGACGACCTAAGGCTGTTCTCGGCGATCGTGGCCGCCGCGCGATCCTACGCCGACAGCGCAAGGCGGGGCGGTTGATCGGTCCGCTTCTCGCACCGCGTTCGTGAAAATGGCTTTGCCGCAGGCTAACTGGTCCTTCCCCGGGAGGGGCGCCGCGGAGTCCCGTTTTCGGCGATCAGCCGGATTGGCTCGCTGACCCGGCCGCGCGGCAGCGGCCGCTCCGCGTCGCCGGCAGTCGACATGGCGTTCGCCCAGGCCGGCGGCGCCGTCAACATCCCGACCGGCGCCCCGCGCCCGACGCCCGCGACAACCGTCGTGCCGTCGGCATCGCCGGGAACCGGCAGCATCCGTCGCAGCGCGGCGGCCTTGTTCAGGGAATTGAGGTGTTTGATGGAGAAATCCAACGGCGCGGACAGCGAACTCAGCTGCGACAATGACGCCGTGATCGGCAGCAGGGGGCCGTCGAAGGTGTTCAGCGGTGACGCGGCGAGCCCGCGCAGCGCCGGGGGAATCGCCGACAACACAAGTCGGCCCGCCGCTACGACCTGCGGGGCGGCGTCGGCACGCCAGTTGCCCGACGCCTCGCTGTAACCTTCATCGGGGACAGGCGGCAATGGAAACGGTTCCAGCGCAGCAGCTTTCGCCGACGCGCTGGCATAGGAATACATGGTCTCGGTGTCGTGGGCCCACATTCGTTCGTAGTCTGCCTCGACGTCGGCGATGTCTGCGGCGGCCTGACCGAGGAAGTTCTTGGCGGCCAATGACACCCGATGCGCGCGGTTGGCGTCGATCAGCGGCGGCGGCACCGTCGCCGCGAACGCCGCTTCGTAGGCGCGTGCGGCCGCCCGGGCCTGTTCGCCTGCCCGGAGCGCCTGTGCCCCAAGGGTGTGCAGCCACTCGCGGTGACTTGTCGCGGCCCGGCCCGCCGTCCGTGCCGCCGCGGCCGCTGCGCGGAGGTCGTCGGCCAGCGCGTCCCACGCCGTGGCGGCGGTCATCATCAGGTCCGAGCCGGGACCCGAATGCATTCGTGCGGAGTTGATTTCCGGTGGTCGTGTCCCGAAATCCATCGCTACCTCACTCGACCTGCGGTGCCAGCGTGCATGACATACGGAGGTACCCCTTACGGCGGTCGCGAATCGGCGCGGCACCCCGACGGCTACCGCGGGGCGCCGTTCCGACGCCTGCCCGTTAGCGACCGGCCACGCGGAGCCGGTCAGGAGGTCGCCGCGGACGGGGCGCGACCACCCCGAAGGCCCAACGGGCCTGACACTATTGGGACAACGCTTCGTTCCGGCTGTGAGGACGATCGGAGTCAGGTGTGTGTTTCGCCGGAGCGGCCGCCCGTCATCCCGCCGCGGGCGAGCGGGGCACCACGCTGGCGCGCAACTCGAATCGGGAGGTGGCGGGGCCGGCGCCCCGACCCGCCAGGCTGGCCAGCGGCATCAGCGGCAAGCCGGTCGGCGAACCTCCCGCCGGTCCGCCGAAGGGCGCGGTCCAGCCCGCGCTCGGCAATTCGGCGATCGCCGGGCTCGTCACCGGCGCCGTCAGCCAGCCCTGGGGAACCGACAACGCACCGACCGACAGCCCCCGGCCCAGCCCCGCGGAAAACGTCGCGCCGCCGCCGGCACCCGGCACGCCCATCACGCCCAGAGCGCGGACGCCGCCCGCCAGGCCCGACTCGGCGGCCTTGACCGCGGCGGCGGCGGGTGCGGTCGCCGCCTTGGACCACGCCATCGCCTGGTTGAGAAACGTCATGGGATAAGTCGCGAACTTCATCGGCATGGTGAACGTGTTGAACTTCGACATATACGACGTCAGCGACGTCAGCGTCGCATCCCACGACGCAGGCGTCGGCGTCGAGACTAGGCCCTGAAGCGCCTGCGGTAGAGCGGAAATCAGCTGCGACCCGGTCGACAGCACTTCTTGGGCCTGTGTGCCGGCCGATGCGTCGGAGGCTTGGGCCGCCGCGGCGCCCTGACGGGCCAATCCGGCCGGGTCGGTGGTTGCCGGCGGCGAGCCGAACGGCGTCAGGGTCGAGGCCGCGGCCGAAGCGCCCGCGTAGCCGTACATGACGACGGCGTCCTGGGCCCACATCTGCTCGTACTGAGCCTCGGTGGCCGCGATCGCCGGGGCGTTCTGACCGAGGACGTTGGTGGCGACCAGCAGCAGCAGCTGCGCGCGGTTGGCGGCGATTTCCGGTGGCGGCACCGTCGCGGCGAATGCCGCCTCGTAGGCGGACGCGGCCGCCCTCGCCTGGCTGGCGGCCTGCTCGGCCTGGCCGGCGGTTGTGCTCAGCCACACCGTGTAGGGCGCGGCCGCCCGGGCCATCGAGACCGCCGCCGGTCCCGTCCATGCGCCGGCCAGGCCCGAGGTGGTCGAGCTGTAGGCCGCCGCCGCGGTGTACAGCTCGGTGGCCAGCTCGTCCCAGGCCGCCGCGGCGGCGATCAGCGATGCGGACCCCGGGCCGGTGTACATCCGCGCCGAGTTGACTTCCGGTGGTAGTGCGCCGTAATTCATCGTCACGCCTCCCCGAAACGGGCGGTGCGCGAAGCAAATTGGGCAGGAAAATGAGACATGGACGTTCCTTTGAATCTGCGGTTGGTCGCCGCGCGGTCGATCCGCGGCGGCGCGAGGACCCTGGCGCGTTTCAGCGCCGGATGCTGACATCTGTGTGGACGGGCCTCATCGGGCCCGGTGACATAGCGCGGAGCGCCTGAGCGCTAGGCGATCAGCAGCGGGCGACGCAGATTCGGTTCAAAAGTTCTTGGCCGCAAAGGCCGGTCGCAAATAGCCGGTCCTGCAACGCCGCCGGCCGGTATTCGGGGGCGGTCAGCGAAGACGGCGTCGGAAGCCACCACTCCGGTGGCGCGGAGCGCGACCAGCTCGGTGGTCGGTCGCGCTTGATGCCCGCGGTCTTGTAGGACCTCTGGTCGCTCGAGGCGGGGTCTTTGTGGTCGAAATGGACTGCGGACTGGGAGATGTCGGCCAGCTGGATCGCGGTGAGATCGACGACGCCGGTGTCGGCGGTGTCGAGGAGGTCCGCTGTCGCGGCGGGCGGTGCTGAGGCCGGCGTCGCGGCGGCGGAGCGCACCGCCCAACTCCCGACCAGGGCGCTCATCAGGCACAAGACGGCCACGATGGCGATGAGTGACGGCCATCGTGAAGCCTTGTCCGCGCCCCGGAGATTCACAGTGGCTCGATTCTACCAGCGACGACCGGCCCACCGCGGCAGAAGTTTTGAGTCAGCCGACGGCAAGGGGGCGGGGCATCACGGTCGGCGTCGACCCGTAGCGGGGCATCTGGGCGGCAAAGCCGCGGCCCGACGGGGCGGCCAGCGGCATCCCGCCCAGCATGCTCGCCGGTCCCTGCGGCCCGGCCGCCGGCAGTCCGGGGCCGCCGACACCGGGCCCGGGCAAAGCCGACGCCGCCGCGCCGACCGGGCCCGTCGCGGTCCAGGCGGGTGGCACGGACAGCGGGCCGATCGAGGCCGCGTTGCCCAGTCCCGCCGACGCGGCGCCGCCGAGCCCGCTGAGGCCGCCGAGCCCGCCGAGCCCGCTGACGCCGCCGCCGAGCCCGCTCACGGCAGTGCCGGCGGCGTTCTCGGCAGCCCCGACCGCCTCGGCCGCCCCGGCGCCCTGCAGGCCGACCAAATCGGTCATGGTGCCCAAAAAGTTGCCCGGCATGTAAAAGCCCGACGAGAACAGGGTGTTCAGGCCGTTGTCGTTGATGAAGAGCCCCAGCGGCGACCCGTCCGTTCCGGCCAGGAAACTCAGAATCCCCGCCGGGCTGGAGAGGTCGATGCCGCCGACACCGAGCCAGTTCTCCATCGCGCCCAGGGCTGACGCCGGCGTGGTCCCAGCCAGGCTCGGTGCGGCGAGACCCTGCAGCGCCGCGGGCACCGATGCCAGCACCTGCGAGAGCGTGGTCTGGGCTTCGGCGGCGCCGCCGGCGGCCGGAGCGAGCGCGGCGGCGCCGTTGCCGGTGGTCTGCGGCGGCGCGGCGAACGACGGCAGCGCCGCGGCCGTCGCCGACGAGCCGGCGTAGCCGTACATCGCCGCGGCGTCCTGGGCCCACATCTCGGCGTACTGCGCCTCGGTGGCCGCGATCGCGGGCGTGTTCTGGCCGAGCAGGTTGGTGGCGACCAGCGACGCCAGCAGCGTCCGGTTGGCGGCGATCACCGGCGGGGGCACCGTCATGGCGAAGGCGGCCTCGTAGGCGCCGGCGGCCGCCTGGGCCTGGGCGGCGGCCTGCGCGGCCTGTGCGGCGGTGGCGCCCATCCACGAGACGTAGGGCGCGGCGGCCGCCGCCATGGCGGCCGACGCCGGCCCCCGCCAGGGGCCACTGCTCATGTCCGCAACCACCGAGCCGTAATCGGCGGCGGTCCGCGACAACTCGGACGCCAGGCCGTCCCAGGCCGCCGCGGCGGCCAGCATGGGGCCGGAGCCGGCCCCGGTGTACATGCGCGCGGAGTTGACCTCGGGCGGAAGCGCTGCGAAATCCATTGTTGAGATCCCTTTCCTCAGTGGGCTTTGGCGGTGGTGGCCGCCGGAAAGTCGAGTGCGCGCGTGTTGCGGGGCGCGTCGCGCGACATTTTGGGTACACTGCTGATGAAAGACTTTATTTTCCTTGGTGATTGGCGTCCTGCCCGGCGGAAGTGTGGCTGCACGACGAACGCGCGCGACGGCAGAATGGCCGGTGCGCGTGGAACGTATTCGGGTGACGGGATTTTCGGCAAACGCGAACCCGTGGTGATCAATCGGCTATCGCCGAGGACTCAACCCATCTGGGGCTGAGACGCGGTGAGGTTGGGCCTCCCGCGACGAGGCTCGCTCACGTGCCGGTGGCTGGAATGCCCATGGCGCAACGATTCTCGAACCGAAGGCCTCGTCCGGCCCGGATCTGACACGGCGGTGACCTAGGCCGGGGGATGGGCCCGGTCGAGGTGTCCACGGGTTCTAGGCGATGTGTTCGCCTTGCGCTGTCCACGTGTTGGTGATCGGTGAGCGAAGCCGGGTCAGTAAGGCGCGCAGTCGCGCACGGGGCCCGACACGCGTGGACCGGAGCGCAACAAAGGCTGCCCGCTGGGCAGAGGACCGGTCATGTGGCGTCCCTTCGGTCGGAAATGAAGTCCCGCAATAAAAGAGCTAACTACGCGAAGCGCATAGATGCAATCGATTCGCAACAATAATGCAAAGCGTTCGCAACAAGGCCACCGGGTGGTGTGGTCGGTCCATCGGGCGGGCCGGTCGCCGGCGTCAGCCGCGCCAGACGACCAGGGGAATGGCCATCTCGGCCGGTGTGGCCCCGCCGTGAAAACCGATGAGCCGGGCCGTCTCCGGCGGCTCGTGAGCGGTGGCCAGCACCGCGGTATCGCCGGTGCACACGACCACGACGTCGCCGATCCGCGCAGCGTGCCGCGGATCGACCGGCCCGAACATCCCCGTCGCCACGGCCTGCTCGCGGCTGTAGACGTCCGCCCGGCCGTCCAGCGCCTCGGCCCAGGCGGCCTGCACATCGGCCGCGGCGCCCGGTTCGGTATGCAGATACCGCACCCGCGGCTCGCCGGCGACCACCCGGATTCCCGCGCCCAGCCGAGGATCGGCGTCGAGGTCGATGCGGGCGCCTGGCCCGACGTTGATGCCGCCGTGGTCGGCGGTCACCAGCAGGACCGCGCCGGGGGGCAGCGCCTCGAGCAGCCGGGCGAGCAGCGCGTCGACACGGGCCGCCGCCTCGTGCCATGCGGGCGAACCGATTCCGAACAGGTGGGCCGCGGTGTCCAGGTCGGCGGTGTAGGCGTAGACCAGGCCCGGTGCCGCGCGCAGCGCGCCGGTCACCGTCGCGGCGTAGTCGCTGCCGGGATGGGCGGCAAGGAACCGGGCGCCGCGGTAGGCGGCGTCGGTCAGGCCGCTGCCCAGGAAGGGCGCCGGCAGCACGGCGCGCGCTACGGTGCCGGCCCACTCCAGCCGCTGAAACCAGGTGGGCAGCGGTTGCCAGGCGGCGTGCGGTGGGTCGTCGCGCCAGCCGATGTGGATGAGCACCCGATCGGTGCCGGGGACGTTGAGGGTGAAGCCCAGGATGCCGTGCTCGCCGGGCCGGGCGCCGGTGCCCAACGACACCAGGCTCGTGGGCGTCGTCGACGGGAAGGTGCAGTCGAGCCGCGTGAGCCGCCCGGTGGCGCCCGCGAGCGCGGAGGCCAGCAGCGGCGCGCTGGAGGCCAATTCCGCCAGCAGGTGCCAGCCCATCCCGTCCACCAGGACGACCAGGACGCGGTCGGCCGGCTCGCCGAGCGCCAGCGTGTCGACCGCGCCGGGCACGCCCAGCAGCGCGGCCGCGGCGGGCAGCACGTCGCAGATCGAACCGGTCACCGAACCAGGCATGGGCCCAGTCTGGCAACCCGGTCAGACCTGCGCGAGGCGCGGGCCGGTGAGCCGCAGCTGCCGGTCCGTGCTCTCGGCGAGCGAGCGCACCTGCTCGGGGCCCAGCCGCCCGCACAACCGCCCCCAGTGCACCGCGACCTCATCGCCCACGGCCACCTCGGGCACCGCGCTGTAGCCGTCGGCCCACACGTCGAGCGGCCGCACCGCCGGATCCGACAGCGTCAGTCGCCGGCCGTCCCACAGCAGCCTGCGGCACGACACCTCCACGGTGTCACCGGCGCGGGAAACCACTGTGCCCCAGGTGATGCGGCAGTTGTCGAGCACGCTCAGCGGGTGTTCGTCCATGCCCCGGCCGAGAAATCGGGTCCACGGGTACACCCCGAACACGTGGAAGCAGTGGTTGCCGGCCGCCTCGGCCGCCAGCTCGGGTGTCAGATGCGACCAGTAGCGGCCCGCCTGCGGCCCGATTATCGCCAGCAGCGCGTCGACGAACTCGTGCGGATCCAGCCCGTCGCCGACGCCGCCGCCGAGCCAATACGCCTCGACGAGACGATGGTCCAGCGGGTCGGCGATCCCGGTCAGCCGCGACAGCACCCGCAGATACGGCCAGGCGCCGGAAAACCGTGCGGCCGCCGCGCGCACCTCGCCGACCGAGCCGTCGCGCAGGGTCGCCCCCAGCGGGGGACCGCAATAGCCCAGCGCGTTGGGCGCATACGCGTAACGCGCGAACATCGCCGCGCCGCGCCGGGCCCGGTCGTCGCTCAAGTGCGACCCACGAGCTTGGCCGCGTCGCGGTGCAGGCGGCCGAAGTTGTAGTAGGCCGCGCAGGCTCCCTCCGGGGACACCATGCAGGTCCCGATCGGCGTCTCCGGAGTGCACGCGGTGCCGAAAACCTTGCATTCCCAGGGCTTGAGCACGCCCTTGAGCACCTCGCCGCACTGGCAGGCCTTCGGGTCGGCGACGCGCACCCCGGGCATTTGGAAGCGCAGTTCGGCGTCGAGGTCGGCGAAGTCGTCGTGCAGCCGCAGCGCGCTCTGCGAGATGAAGCCCAGCCCCCGCCATTCGAAGTGCGGGCGCAGCGAAAACACCTTGCCCATCAGCGTCAGCGCCGCCGGATTCCCGTGCTCGGGCACCACGCGCTTGTACTGGTTCTCCACCTCGCAGCGCCCCTCGCGGATCTGGGTGAGCAGCATCGCGACCGCGGCCAGGATATCCAGTGGCTCAAAACCTGCTACCACCAGCGGCTTTCGGTACACCTCCGGCACGAATCGGTAGGGCCGGTTGCCGACGACGGTCGAGACGTGGCCTGGGCCGATGAAACCCGACAGGCGCAGATCCGGCGACTCGAGGATCGCCTTGATCGGCGGCACGATCGTGACGTGGTTACAGAACACGCTGAAGTTGGTCAGGCCCAGTTCGCGGGCGCGCACCAGGGTGACCGCGGTCGACGGGGCGGTGGTCTCGAAGCCGATGGCGAAGAACACCACCTGCTTGTGCGGGTTGTCGACCGCGAGCTTGAGCGCGTCCAGCGGGGAGTAGACGAAGCGCACGTCGGCGCCGCGCGCCTTGGCATCCAGCAGGCTGCCGTTGGATCCGGGAACCCGCATCATGTCGCCGAAGCAGGTGAAGATCACGTCGGGCTGGCCGGCCAGCCACATGGCGTCGTCGATGCGGCCCATCGGGATCACGCACACCGGGCAACCCGGGCCGTGCACCAGTTCGACGTTGTCGGGCAGCAGGTGTTCGATGCCGTGCCGGTAGATGGTGTGGGTGTGACCGCCGCACACCTCCATGAACTTGAAGTGCTCCGACCCGCCTGCGGCCAGGCGTTCGATGGCCGCCAGCAGCTTGCGGGCCGCCGCCGGGTCGCGGAATTCGTCGACGAATTTCATTGCGGCTCCTAGTTAGTTGATGGCCGACGAGTCGAAGGCTTCCATCTCGGTGTCGTAGGCGTCGCCGAGCTTCTGGATCGCGGCCAGAGTGAGCAGCGCCTCGGTCTCGTCGATCTTGGCCATCGCGAACCCGACGTGGACCAGCACCCAGTCGTCCGGCGCGGGCATGTCGTCTTCGAGCAGCCGCACACTGATCGTACGTTGCACACCGCTGACGTCGACCTTCGCCAGGTAGTTCGCCGGATCGGTGATCTCGACGATGCGACCCGGAATACCAAGGCACATATCAGGTTTCTCCTTTCAGCAGATCCGGGGCAGCGGATCCCCGACGAGCATGTCCACGATCCGGGTTCCGCCGAACCCGGTGCGCAGCACCACGCTTTCGGCCGGCTCGGCGACGATCTGTCCGACCTCGACGGCCTGAGCGCCCAGCGGATGCGACCGCAGCGCGGCCAGCCCGTCGGCCGCTTCATCCGGCGCGACGACGGCGAGGAACTTACCCTCGTTGGCGACGTAAAGGGGGTCGATGCCGAGCAACTCGCACGCGCCGTTCACCATGGGCGCCACGGGAAGTCGCTCCTCGTCGAGCAACACTCCAAGACCGCAGGCCTGGGCCAGTTCGTTGCACACGGTGCCGACCCCGCCGCGGGTCGCGTCGCGCAGCCAGCGGGTGGACGGGGCGGCCGCCATGAGCAGTTCCACCAGCGGGCTCAGGCAGGCGGTGTCGGATTCGATGTCGGCCTCGATGGCCAGGTCGCCCCGGGCCAGCATGACGGCCATGCCGTGATCGCCCATCGACCCCGACAACAGCACCTTGTCGCCGGCGCGCACCGAGGAAGCCGACAGCGTGCGCCCGGCGGGCACGACGCCGGCCCCGGTGGTGGTGACGAACAGGCCGTCGGCGGCGCCCCTGGGCACCACCTTGGTGTCGCCGGTGACGATCGCGACGCCGGCGTCGGCGGCGGCCGCCGCCATGTCGGCGACGATCTCCTTGAGTTCGTCGATCGAAAAGCCCTCCTCGAGCACGAAGGCCGCCGAGATCCACGACGGCACCGCGCCGGCCATCGCGAGGTCGTTGCAGGTGCCGTGCACGGCCAGCGTGCCGATCGAGCCCCCCGGAAAACGCATGGGCTGCACCACGAACGAGTCGGTGGACATCGCGATCCGCTCGCCGCTGGGCAGCGTGAGCACCGCGCCGTCGCCAAGCGGCTCGAGCGCCGGATTGCGGAACGCCTCCATGAACACCGCGTCCACCAGTGCCGCGGACGCCTTGCCGCCGGCCCCGTGCGCCAGGGTCACCTGGTCGTCACGCAGCCGGGGACGGCGCCGCCGGAACGCCTCGATGCGCTCGATCACCTCGCCCTCGGCGAACCGCGGCCCCGAGGACAGGTAGTCGCCCGTCGAGTAGCTCATGCGGCCCCCAAATCGTGATCGGCGAAACGTTCGTGGGTCGCCGACCACAGCCGATAGCCGAGCAGCGCCTGGGATTCCTGGATCCGGTGCACGCTTTGCGAACGAACGACGAAGCAGGCATCCACGTCGGGATTGTCCACGAAGGCGCCGCCGTCGTAGCCGGCGAAACCGATGGTGTACAGGCCGCGTCGGCGGGCCTCGGCCAGCGCGGTGAGCAGGTTGGGCGAATTGCCGCTGGTCGACATCGCGATCGCGATGTCACCGGCCTGCGCCCGGGCGATCAGCTGGCGGGCGAACACCAGCTCGAAGCCGACGTCGTTGCCCAGCGCGGTCACGATCGCCTGGTCGGCGGTCAACGACCACGCCGGCAAGGACTTCTCGGGCCGCCCGAGCGGCGGCCGGGCGAACAACCGCGCCAGCGTGGTGGAATCGGTACAGCTGCCGCCGTTTCCGAAGGTGAACAGCCGCCCGCCCGCGGCGAACCGGCGGGCCATCTCGGTGGCCGCCGCCACCAGCAGGTCGGCGCTGGCGTCCAGCGTCGAGCGGCGCAGCGCCAGGCTCTCGGCGGCCTTGGCCTGCGCCGACGCGGCCAAATCGGCGAGCAGCGACTCGGAGTCGTCTTCGGCCGCGTCGATGAACGGGTACAGGAAGTTGGTGGGCTCGTCGGTCATCGGTCGTCCTCGTCGTCGGCGCGGCTGATCGCGGTACCGGCATGCAGCACAACCAGATCCCCGGCGGAGACCGGACCGACCAGCTCCGTCACCACCGTCTCCACACCCCGCGCGGTGCGGACTGGAGCCTGCCCGCCGGCCGAGGCCGTCACCACCTCACCGAGCCGGCCCTCGTCGCTGCACGTCACGCACACCGCTTCGGTGGCCTCGGGCTTGAGCAGGCCGGGGTGCTCGAAGCACACGTGCGTCAGCTCCCACAGCAGGTGGTAGAACAGCACGAATCCGCCCGTCGCGGGCACGCGCGGGTCCGGGTCGTCGAGCCAGAGCACGTGGTCGGCCTTGCCGGCCGCGGGCCGTTCGCCACTGCCGATCCAGACCGTGGTGGCGCCCCACGCGGGTGCGCGGCGCAGCACCGAGCGGACCTGCGCGTCGCCGGCGTCGGACACCGCGACGACGATGTCGCCGGGGCGCACCGAAACCCGCGCCAAATCGACGATGTCGGGCCCGGTCAGCGCCACCGCCGGCAGCGCCCGCTTCCCCACGATCACCGGATGCACGAACTCGACCGCGATGTGCTGCGCATGCGGCTCCCACGACGGCGCGATGGACCACAGGGTGGCGCCCGCGGCGAACCGCCTGGCCAGGGTGAACGCGGCGGCGGCCAGGTCTTCGGCGAGCTCGGTGCCCAGACCGCGATCGATGCCGGAACCGGAATGGGTGGCGGGGTGGGTGCTCACGGCCCGGCCTCCTCGAGCGCACACAGCAACGAGACCACGGCCTGCCCGAGCGCCAGCCCCCCGTCGTTCGGGGGAACGGTGTGGTGGGTCAGCACCTCGAACCCGCTGTCCCGCAAACGATCCCGGCATAGTCGCAGCAACAGCACGTTCTGGAACACCCCGCCGGTCAGCCCCACCAGCCGCACCGGCCCGGCCACCCGGGCCACCGCCCTGGCGACCGCGTCGGCGACCGCCCGGTGGAACGCCGCGGCCAGCAGCGCCGGGGGTGTGCCGGCGTAGAGCGCCGAGACCAGCGTCTGCACCATGGGTGCGGGATCGATCAGCCCGTCGGCGCGCAACGGCAGCGGTAGGGACGGGGCCGCCGCCCCACCGGCCGACTCGGCCAGCGCCTCGAGCTCGATGGCCGCCTGGCCTTCGTAGTCGATCCGGTGCCGCACGCCCAGCAGCGAGGCGACCGCATCGAAGAGCCGGCCCACACTCGAACAGGGCACGCATCCCGTCCCGCTGCGCAATTGCGAACGGAGGAGCCGCAATTCCTCTGCCGTCGCCGCGGCCACCGGCGCCAGATCGTCGGTCCAGTCGATGTCGGCGGCCCACAGTTGGGCCAACGCCATCCGCCACGGGTTGCGCACCGCGGCGTCGCCGCCCGGCAGCGGCACCGGCGCCAGATGCGCGGCCCGCACGAAACGGTGGCTGTCGCGGCCGAGCCGCAGGATCTCACCGCCCCAGATCGTCCGGTCGCAGCCGTAGCCGGTGCCGTCGAAGGCGACCCCGATGATCGGCTCGCCGACGCGGCCGTGCTCGGTCAGCAGCGACACCACGTGCGCGTGATGGTGCTGGATCAGGTCCAGAGGCCGGTCGCCCACGTGGCGTTCCGCCCAGCCGCGGGTGTGGTACCCCGGGTGCAGGTCGGCGGCCAACCGTGCGGGGCTGCTGCGTATTTCGCTGAGCTGTCCCACCGCGCGCTCAAAGGCGCGCAGCGTCTCCCAGGTGCCCATGTCGCCGATGTGCCCGGACAGGTAGGCGCGGGAGCCGTCGGTGAGGCAGAAGGCGTTCTTCAGTTCCCCGCCGACCGCCAGCACCGCCGGGCCGGCGCGGCCCAGGTCGACCGGCAGCGGCGCGTACCCGCGGGAGCGCCGGATGGGCAGCTCCCGGAAGCCGTCCCGGTCCGCGACGACGCGCACCACTGAGTCGTCACACGGTACGTGGATGGGCCTGTCATGCTCTAGGACTGCATCGCACAGGGCCGGAAGACGTTGCGCGGCATCCTCGTCGGTGAAGCAGATGGGTTCGTCGGAACGGTTGGCGCTGGTCAGCACCAAGGCGTCCGGCACCCGCCCGCCGGCGCCGGGCACCGCCGCCAGCAGCAGGTGATGAATGGGGGAGTAGGGCAGCATCAGGCCCAGCAGCGGGCTGCCGGGCGCCACCGCGTCGGCCACCGGCGCAGTGTTGTTTCGGGGGAGCCGCCTGAGCAGCACGATCGGCCGTGCCGGGCTCGACAGCACGGCGGCCTCGGCGTCGTCGAGGTGCGCGTAGCGGCGAGCGACATCGAGGTCGCGGACCAGGATGGCGAAAGGCTTGGCGCCGCGCGATTTCCGCGCCCGCAGCGCCGACACCACCGCGTTATCATCGGCCAGGCAGGCCAGGTGATAGCCGCCGATGCCCTTGATGGCCACCACCGCGCCGCCGGTCAGCGCGCGTTGGGCTGCGGCCAGCGCGGCGTCCGCGCCGTCCACCCGGCCGTCTGGGGAGGAAAACCACAGCGACGGTCCGCAATCCGGGCAGGCGATGGGCTGCGCGTGGAACCGGCGATCGGCGGGATCGTGGTATTCGGCGGCGCACCGCGCGCACATCGCGAACGCCGACATGGTGGTGGCCGGGCGGTCGTAGGGCAGCGCGCGAATGATGGTGAACCGCGGCCCGCAGTTGGTGCACGTAACAAACGGGTGGCGGTGGCGTCGGTCGCCCGGGTCGAACAACTCGGCGGCGCAGTCGTCGCATACCGCGATGTCGGGCGGAATCGGCGTCCTGGTCCCGGCGACCGCCTCGCTGGCGACGATCCGGAAACCGGCCTCGGCCGGGCGGGATTGGAGGTCGACGACGCGGACGCCGGCGATCCGCGCCAGCGGCGGCGCCTCGGCGCGCAGTCGGCGGCCGAACTCGTGCACACGCGCGGCCTCACCCTGCACCTCGAGGAAGACGGCGCCCGAGTCGTTGCCGACGAACCCGTCCAGCGCCAGTTCGGTGGCGAGGCGGTGGACGAAGGGACGAAAGCCCACCCCCTGGACGACGCCGGTCACGGTGAAGCGCTGCCGAACCTGGGTTTCGAGGGCGCCGGATCGCGGCATCAGGGGGGTCTTGGTCACCTCAGCCGCCCTCCGGGCCGGCCATGGGGTCGACGCGGCCCCGGCCCATCAGTTCCAGACCGGCCATCGCCTGGTCGGCGCCGGCGCGGTCAGTCTTCTCGACGACGAAACCCATGTGGATGATCACCCAGTCGCCGGGCTCGAAGGTCTCCTCCGGAAGCATGCCGACGTTGACCTTGCGCTGCTCGCCGGCGACGTCGACCAGTGCGAGCTGTCCTGCGTAACCGTCCAACATCCCGATCACCTGGCCCGGTATGCCCAGACACATGCTCACCACTCCTTCGGAGCCGCAACGGCGGATGCCGGGGTCTGCAGCGCGGCGACGATGTTCTCGACCGCCCGCGCGGCCCGGGGCACCGCCCTGGCGACGGGTTCGGTCAGCCCGATTCCCTCCTCGACGCTACCCGCCTCGCACCCGACCACCACCGTGTAGGGCGGGCTGCCGCCCAGCGCCCGCAAGCCGGCGAAGACCGCGGCGGGATCCATGCCGTGCGCGTCGAGGCCCGGCGTTTCCGGGGGCGGGTCATGCTCGGCCTGGAACACGTGCAACGTGCCCGGGTTGCCGCGGCTGGGTATCGCGTCGACGAGGACCAGGGCGTCCCAGCCCTCGAGCAGATCGTAGGCCAGGTGCATGCCCCGGATGCCGTAGTCGATGACGCGGACGCCCGAATCGTCCTGGGGGATGCAGGCATTGCGGATCACTTCGGAGCCGAATCCGTCGTCCCCCAGGAAGATGTTGCCGATCCCGGCTACCAGGATGCGCGCGGTCATCAAGCCTCCGGCCGGCTACATCCGCCTCAGTTTGAGGTAGCGGCGGGCATCCGGCAGCGATACCACCCCCATCCCCACCGCGACCGCGACCACCAGCGCGATGATGGCGAGGAAGATCCACCCTAGGATTTCCATGGCGCACTCCTTTCCCTGAGTTCTTCAGTGCTTTGTTCTACCTCCAGCGGTTCGACTTCGTCGGGGGAGAAGTACAGGTAGCGGCCGTACCACTCGTGCAGTTCGGCGGCCGGGTCGTCGTCGACGACGACCCCGACGTGCTTGTTGCCCTCGACGTCCTCGTGTACCGACGCAACCCGCGCGGTCTTGCCCGCGACGAAGATGTCCTGGGCATCGGCGTTGCGGCCCGGCCGCAGCCGGACCCGGCTGCCGCGCGCCACCCGGACCCCGTTCACCAGCACCGCGTCGATCTCGGGGCGGACGGCGTTGTCGGCCAGCGGGTCCCACCAGTCGACGCCCTCGGGCACCTCGGGCACCAGGCCGGCGGGCGCGTGCGGGTTGCGCAGCACGCCGTGCAGGCGGGCCATCGCCTCGGGCGACATGGCGTCGCACTGGTCGATGATCTGCGCGGCCCGTGGGTCGGTGGCCCGGGCCTGGGCCTTCTCCTCGTCGGTCATCGTCATGACACGCAGGGTCAGGATCTCGTCGATCTCGGTGCAGTCGTACAGGGCGGTGCTGCTCTGTTCGGCGACCTCGGGGTGGTCGTAGAGGATGATCGGCGAGATCAGCAGCAGGTCGCGGGCGCCCGGCGGGCCGGCCAGCACCGGAAAGCAGCGGTGCCGGCGGCACCGCGACACCGCACCGGCCGCGCCCTCGGGCGGCTCCAGCAGCGAGACGAACTGGCCGTCGACGACCTCGGCGAGGAGATGGGCGCCGATCATCGACCGCGCGATGACTGACTCTTTCGAGTCGGCCTTGCCGACGTCGGCGCCGACGTTGGCGAGCCGTACCGAGACCCGGCGCAGCACCCCGTCCGGCTCGCTGGACACCGTCAACTCAGCACGCACCTCCCGGCGTTCCCGCACCAGGCGGCCGCCGTCGAGGGGCTCGATATCGGTGGCGGCGTCGGCCGTTATCGGCAAGATCCGCGACAGGTCGTCGCAGGGCAACGGGCCGAACGACACTTCGCACTCGACCGCCTCGTCCCAGGTGAGCCACGAACCGGACGGTGTCGTCAGTTCGGCGACGGGTTCGAACCCGCCGCCGGTGCGGGCCCGTTCGGCGCGGCGGTGCTGCAACTGCAGGAATCGCACCACCAGGGTGATGGCACGGGCGCCGTCGACCAGGAAATCGGCGGCCAGGGTGTCCTCCTCGCCGAGGCAGGCGGCGGCGGCGCCGGGCGGGCCCAGGACGCCGAACTGCCAACGGGACTGGTTCTTGCTCGAGGTGCCGCGATAGGGGTAGAGCAAGTAGCCCTCGTAGAGCACCGCGTCGGCGACGGCGCGAGCGCGGTTGCGGCTGGAGGCCTGCGCGGAGGTCACCGCGCCGCCTCCCGGTCGGCGTCCAGCAGAGAGGTGACGGCGTGGTCGAGGTCGAGCAGGCCCCGCGCCGACTTATAGCCGGCCAGCGCGGCGATGGTTTCGTGACTGAGCCGCAGCCAGCCCGCGTTCGGGTAGTGCTGCGCGATGAGCGCCCGCCACTCCCCGACGGGCATGTCGTAGCGGCACTCGCGGTCCCAGGGCACCTGCTGGACGGAGAAGCCGCGCTCGGCTTTGACGAAGATCGTTCCACTGAACAGGAATTGGAGGGGCAACGTGCCGTCCCGCAGCGCATGCAGGTACTTGGCGGCGGCCACCTCGAAGTCGTAGGTGCAGTCCAGCGGCAACGCCACCGTCGTGTGGCCGGAGAACCCCGGCACCATGGCGGTGCAATGCTGCCACAGGAACGTGCGCTGGGTGTTCGCCCAGCGTTCGCGGGCTCCGAACAGGTCGGCCAGGCCGGCCGCTTCCTCGTCGGAGTAGGACCGCCGCAACGGCTCGATGCGGACCTGGCACCGCAGCGCGATGGCGTGCACCGGGTCGTCCCCGCCGGCGATGACGCCGACGCGCGCGGTGAGCACCGGTGTGACGGTGTACGGTTCGGGCGCCACGTCGAGGACGGAGAAGGTCACCTGAAGCGGCTGTTCGTTCATCGTCGTTCCTCGACGGCGCGGGCGGCGATCCGGCTGAAGAAGGCGTCGATGAACTGCCGCGCCTGCTGGCCGCCGTCGAAGCCCCGCCACAGCATGCGCAACCGTCCGACGAACTCGTAACAGGCGTCGATCGGGACGAGATAGCTTTGCGGCTGGGCCGATTCGGGGTCGTCCGGGACGCGGACCAGCAGCGCCTCCACGTCGTCGGCCAGCAAGCCCACCCGCGGGTCGGCCGAGCGAAGCGAATTCCAGGCCTCCAGGTCGAGCTCGGATTCGGTCGCGCCGGCCGGGCCGGGGTAGAAGGCGACGGTGCGCCCGAGCGCGGAGTTGGTGAAGAAGAAGGCCACGCCGACCGGGATCTGCAGCGCCTCCCACGCGCGGCGATCCAGCGCGAAGTCCGGCAAGGCGAGGTAGCGGTCCGGCACCGCCCGATAGCGCAGCTCGGCGTCCGAGTCGGTGAACAGCAGATAGCACGCCCGGCAAACGCACATCAGTTGCCGCGCGGCCACATTCACCACGTGCTGGTGTTCGTCGGCAATCTGCTCCGCGCACATCTCGCACCGCTCGCCGTCCGGCTCGGGGGGCCGGCGGTCGCTGCGGATTCGGTTGAGCACCTCGAAGGGGCTCGAGGCGCTGGTCGTGTCCGTCATAGCGCGGCCCCCATCGGTTCGCCCCGCAGCGCCAGCGACGGGACGCCGTCACGCCGCAGCACCGGAACGGGTTCCAGGTGGGTCCCGTTCCCGCCGGCGCCGGCGCGGACGACGTCGAAGTCGGTCCCGCAGCGCGGACAGCGCAGTAGCGCGTCCCGCAATCCCGCGCCGGCCAGCGAGCCCTCGCAGACGGGACAGTGGTCGAGGTAGGCGAACAGCTCGTCGGCGACCCGGCACGCCAGGACCGTCGTGCCGGCGACGGCGAAACCGGCCACCTCGCCGGTCGCCAACTCGGCCAGCTCGGGAACCGGATGCCATTCCGTCGCGCGGTGCGCGCCCGAACGGCTGTGGGCATTCGAATGGAGGGGGGCCAGCAGCGATTCGGCGGGGATCATGCCTGTGGGCTCGGCGGTGACCACCTCGATCGAGGACACCTCCGGGGCAGCGGCCCTGACCGCGTCCTCGACCGCCAGCTCCAGCGTCACCGAAGAGGACGGGCAGCTCTTGCAGCTGCCGGTGAACGCCAGGCGCACGGTGTCGCCGTCGACCTCGAGTAGTTCGACGTCGCCGCCGTGCGAACCGAGGTAGGGGCGAACGCGGTCCAGCGCGTCGGACACGCGGCGGTGCGCGTCGTGCGGGTGCAGGCCGTGTACCAGGAGCAGGCTGGCCACCAGGTCGTCGGTGGCCAGCCGCTCGGCCAGCGCGGGGTCGCCCAGCGACCCCATGATCCGCTCCAGCCCGGCCCCATAGAGTTCGACGACCTCACGGACCAGTTGCTGGGCGCGTTCGTAGGCGGCCGTCCCGCCGGCCGCGCAGGAATCCAGCAGCGTCTGGATCCGATCGCCCGCGATGCGCCATTGCGTGTCTCCCTCGGGAGTTCGTGCGGGTTCCGGGCGATCCGCCATGCGTCACTCCCCGGCGGGTGATTGCGTCGGCGTGTGCAGTCTGTCCAGGGTCTTGCCCTTCCCCAGGTACATGTGCACGCCGCACGGCAGGCACGGATCGAAGCTGCGCACCGTGCGCATGACGTCGATGCCCTTGAAATTCTCCCGGCTGTTCTCCTCGAAGATCGGCTGCCCCTGGACCGCGTCCTCGTAGGGGCCCGGCGTGCCGTAGCTGTCGCGCGGGTTGGCGTTCCACGGCGTCGGCGGGTACGGGTGGTAGTTGGCGATCTTGCCGTCGCGGATCACCATGTGGTGGCTGAGCACCCCGCGGACCGCCTCGGTGAAGCCGCAGCCGATGCCCTCGTCGGGCACCTCGAAGCGCTCCCAGGTCTTGGTGCGTCCGGCCCGGATCTCGGCGAGCGCCTTCTCGGCGAAGTGCAGCGCGCACGCGGCCGCGTAGGCCTGGAAGTAGGTGCGCGCCCGGTCGCGCTCGATCGTGTTGCTGCCGTGCTGCGGGATCTTCCACTCGAATTCGACCGGCCCCTTCAGCGCGGTCTTGGGCAGGTTGATCTTGACGCTGTTGCCCGTGGCCTTGACGTAGCCGATGTCGACCAGGCCGGCCAGTGCCGTCGCCCACAGCCGGGCCAGCGGGCCGCCGCCGGTGTCCAGCGCCAGGTGGTCCTTGCCGTCGAACCAGCGCGGCGACATCACCCAGCTGTACGCTGCCGTCCATGTCGCGCTTCTGCGGGTGCGGGTTGGTGTGCTGGTTCCACGGGTGGCGCCGATCCACGGGGTTGCCCAGCGGATCGGTCTTGACGAACATCTCCTGGTCGGTCCAGTCGTCGTAGTACGAGCTGCCCAACAGGATCCGGATGCCCAGGTTGATGTCGACCAGGTGAGTGCGTGACCAGCTTGCCGTCGACGACCACGCCCGGGGTGACGAACATCGCGTTGCCCCAGCGCTCCATGTCCTTGTAGGCGAAGTTGCACACCTCGGGGTCCTGGAAGGAGCCCCAGCAGCCCAGCAGGGTGCGACGCAGCCCGACCTTCTCGTAACCGGGCAGCGCCTCGTAGAAGAAGTCGAACAGGTCGTCGTGCATGGGCACGACCTTCTTCATGAACTCGACGTAGCGCATCAGCCGGGTCATGTAGTCGGTCATCAGCTGGACGGTCGCGACGGTGCCGACACCGCCCGGGTACAGCGTGGACGGGTGCACGTGGCGGCCCTCCATGAGGCAGAACATCTCTCGCGTGTACCGGCTGACCTGGAGCGCCTCGCGGTAGAACTCGCCGCTGAACGGGTTGAGCGAGCGCATGATGTCGGCGATGGTTCGGTAGCCGTGCGCGTCGGCGTGCGGAGCCGCGGTCTTCTCCGCCAGGGCGAGCACGCTCGGGTTGGTCTCGGCGACCATCTTCTCGCAGAAGTCCACGCCGACCAGGTTCTCCTGGAAGATGTTGTGGTCGAACATGTATTCCGCGGCCTCGCCCAGGTTGACGATCCACTCACCGAGGTGTGGCGGCTTGACCCCGTACGCCATGTTCTGCGCATAGCACGAGCAGGTCGCGTGGTTGTCGCCGCAGATGCCGCAGATGCGGCTGGTGATGAAGTGGGCGTCGCGGGGATCCTTGCCCTTCATGAAGATCGAGTAGCCGCGGAAGATCGACGACGTGCTGTGGCACTCGACGACCTCTTTGTTCTCGAAGTCGATCTTGGTGTAGATGCCGAGGCTGCCCACGATCCTGGTGATCGGGTCCCAGGCCATCTCGACGAGCTGGCCGGGTTCCCGCTTGGAGGTGGTCGGTTCGGGGACGATAGTTGTCATCGATCTCTCCGTCTGGGATGAGAATGGAGTGCCCGACCTACCAGGTCCGGCGGGCTCCGGTGGTGAGTTGGTTCCCGTTGTGCCGCCAGCGTGGTTCCTTGTCCAGAGTGCGCTCGGTGATGCCTCGCAGACTGCGGATCACCGTCCCGTACAGACCCGACGCGGTGCTGGAGAACTTGCCGCCCGGCGGCTCGTCCATGAACGGCATGAACTTGTCCGGGAAGCCCGGCATCGTGCATCCGATGCAGATGCCGCCGACGTTCGGGCAGCCACCGACGCCGTTGATCCACCCGCGCTTGGGCACGTTGCACTTGACAACCGGGCCCCAGCAGCCCAATTTGACAATGCATTTCGGCGATCCGTACTCGGTCGCGAAGTCGCCCTGCTCGTAGTAGCCGGCCCGGTCACAGCCCTCGTGGACGGTGTTGCCGAACAGCCACGTGGGGCGCAGCGCGTCGTCGAGCGGGATCATCGGCGCCTGGCCGGTCGCCATGTAGAGCAGGTAGGTCAGCGTCTCGGAGAGGTTGTCCGGGTGGATCGGGCAGCCGGGGACGCAGACGATCGGGATGCCGGCCTTGCTCTTCCAGTCCCAGCCGAGGTAGTCGGGCACGCCCATCGCGCCGGTCGGGTTGCCGGCCATCGCGTGGATGCCGCCGTAGGTGGCGCACGTTCCGACGGCGACGATCGCGGTGGCCTTGGGCGCCAGCCGGTCGAGCCACTCGCTGGTGGTCATCGGCTGGCCGGTGGCCGGATCGTTGCCGAACCCGCACCAGTAGCCCTCGTCCTTGATCTTCTCGTTGGGGATCGAACCCTCGACCACCAGCACGAACGGTTCCAATTCGCCGCGGTCGGCCTTGAAGAACCACGCGAGGAAGTCGTCCGCTCCGCCGCTGGGCCCGCATTCGAAATCGATCAGCGGCCAGTGCACGGCGACCTTCGGTAAGCCCGGAAGCGCGCCGAGGGCGATCTCCTCGACGCTGGGCTGGGTGGCGGCAGTCAACGCCACCGAATCGCCGTCACAACTGAGCCCCGCGTTGATCCATAGGACATGGATGAGGGTTTCTTCTGCTTTGACTGCTGCTTCTGTTGGCATGCTGCAGCTTTCCGGGGCGGGCTGAAGCCCCTACACCGCCGGAGTCGACCGTCGGCCCACTTGCGCGGCGCTGATTCTGGGTCTACTCCCGCCGCCAAGCGTTGTCAACGGCTGCCGTGGTTTAGATAAGTAGACTCATGTTTTACAGCGCGGCTTTTGCGGCGCTTACGTTCTCCGCCAGAGGATTTCGCTTTCACCCAACAACGCCGGATGATCAGTGAGGCTGGCTAATAACTGGTAGCTTCCGGCGTGAATCCGCAAGGGCGGTCGGAGGGGTAACCCCCGATTTGATGCGAATTATTCGCAATACCAAGCCGGGTCAAGTTTGCCGTGCTTCGGTGAACTCTCGCAGCCAGCCGAACCAGGCATCCATGCCGGCGCCGGTGCGGGCGCTGACGGGCAGCACCGGCGCCGTCGCGTTGACCTGCCGAACGCGCTCGACGTAGGTGCCGACGTCGACGTCCAGATGGGGAACCAGGTCGATTTTGTTGAGCAGCACCACATCCACCGATCGGAACATCACCGGATACTTCAGCGGTTTGTCCTCACCCTCGGTCACGGAGTAGACCATGGCCTTGGCGTGCTCGCCGACGTCGAACTCGGCCGGACAGACGAGGTTGCCGACGTTCTCGATGATCACCAGCTGCAGCACCGGCAGCTCGAGGCCCGGCAGCGCGCGGTTGACCATCGGCGCGTCGAGGTGGCATTCGCCGCCAAAACCGTTGCTGGTGTTGAGCAGTGACACCTGGGCGCCGCGTCCGCTGAGCTTGGCCGCATCCAGGTCGGTGGCGATGTCGCCCTCGATCACCCCGATCGCGAATTCGCCGGCGAGCTCGTCCAGCGTGGCCTGCAGGATGGTCGTCTTGCCCGACCCGGGGGAGCTCATCAGGTTGAGGACGCGGATGCCGTTGCTCTCGAAAGCCGCCCGGTTGGCATCGGCGAGAACGTCGTTCTCGGCGAAGATCGACTCCAGCACGTCGATGCGCTGCTTGCCCGTTGCGTAGTGGCTGTGGTCGCCGTGCTCATGAGCGGGGTGCCCGTGCTCATGGGCGTGCACGGTTCCGTCGTCGTGGCGGTGAAACCTACCCATGGTCAAATCGAGCCATCCCGGATGCCTTCACGAGACATCCAACGACGTCACCAGGAATTCGTTGCCGCGCAGGACCTCGACGTCGGTGCAATCGCACCGCGGACACCAGATCGACCATGCCGACGCGATCTCCGACCGCCCCCCGCACCCGCGGCAGCGCACCTCCGCGGTGACGCACTCGAGTTCCAACTCGGCGTCCGGCATGTCCTCGGCATCCCGGACGAGTGTCCAGCAGAACGACAGCGATTCGGGCACCACCTGGCGAAGGGCGCCGATCCGCACCCGCACCACATCGACGCGGCGACCCTCGGCATGCGTTTTGGCCACGCCGGCGATCGCTTCGCAGAGCGAGAGCTCATGCATCGGCGGTCACCGGCGCCTCCCGGGCTCGAGCGCAAAGGCCCATGCCCACGTTTCTACACCCGAGTCGTGGTTCTCATGAACCCTCCACCGGTCCTGCGGCCCGACGGAGTCGGAGCGGCCATCCCGGCCGCGGCATCGCTCGAACCCGGCGCCTACCCGCTGGCGCGGCTGCACCGCGACGTTTGGCCGGGCCGTCGGGGCCGGTGGTGCGGCGGGCGGGGCGCATTGGCGGCACCGCTGGCTCCGGCCCGTAGGGCGCCGGCCAGCGGCAGCGGGTCACGGTCCGTCGGCGGCCGCTAGCGACGACGTGGCCCACCTTTCCTCGATGCGGCCGTAGCGCCAGACGAGCAGGGCGATGGCCCAGGTGACCACGAACATGCCGACGATGAAGTAGCCCACCATGTTGAGGTTCAGCCCGCCGACCCAGTCCCAGAACGCGCCGCGCCAGCCGAACTGGCCGGCGAACAGGCCCAGCAGTTCCACGCTGCCGATCAGCAGCGCCACCGCCACCGACAGCGAGGTGATGGTGATGTTGTAGTAAACCTTGCGCACCGGGTTGGAAAACGCCCAGCCGTAGGCGAAGTTCATGAAGGTGCCGTCGACCGTGTCCAGCAGGCACATGCCGGCGGCGAACAGCACCGGCAGACACAGGATGGCGTACCACGGCAGCCCCGACGCCGCGCTCGTGCTCGCCAGCACCAGCAGCGCGATCTCGGTGGCGGTGTCGAAGCCGAGCCCGAAGAGCAACCCGACCGGGTACGCCTGCCACGACTTGGTGATCGATTTGGTGACCCGGCCGAGCAATCGGTTGACCAGTCCCCGGTTTTCCAGGTGCCGTTCCAGCTCGGCCTCGTCGTACTGGCCGCGGCGCAACTGGGCAAACACGCGCAGGATGCCGATCAGGATCACGACGTTGATGACGGCGATCAGGTACAGGAATGCACCGGAGACGCTGGTGCCGATCAGGCCGGTGTAGTGGTGTAGCGCCGAGGAATCGTCCCGGACCGGTCCGACGAGCGTCTTCATTCCCGCCGCCAGCAACACCGCCAGGCCGAAGACCACCGACGAGTGACCCAGCGAGAAGAAGAAGCCGACGGCTAGGGGGCGCTGCCCGTCGTTCATCAGCTTGCGGGTGGTGTTGTCGATGGCGGCGATGTGGTCGGCGTCGAAGGCGTGCCGCATGCCCAGGGTGTAGGCAGTCAGCCCGATGCCGACGCCGAACGCCTTGCCGCCTACGCTCAATTGCGCCGGCTCGACCAGGAAAACCAGGGTGAGCCAACCGATCAGGTGTAGCGCGACGATGACCGCCGACATCGATCCGAGCCGCCACCACTCGGCCGGCGTCAGGGCGCCTTGGATCTTCGACTTCCATGACGGCCGCCAGTCGAGGTCGGCACTGGCCACTGGGATCCTTCCGGGGTCATGGGGGCATCCGGCGTCGGGCAGAAACAACCGGCCCGACTGTAAGCGGCGCCGCCGCGTTGATGCAAGTCAATTGCAGGAGCCGCCACGCCGAGGCGCGGTGGGAACTGGCGCTCACGGGGATGCGGAGCAACACTGGTGAGGTGACGTGTAACCAGCCTGTCCTGGATGCCGCTGTCACCGAGCGAATCGGTGATTTCCTCCGCGCCCGCGGGCTGCGACGGATGGCCTCGCGGATCCAGGTGCTGGCGGTTCTCGAGCCGGTCCATGGGCACCTGCCGGTCGCCGAGATCCACCAGCGGGTGCGGGAGTGCGTGCCGCACGGCACCCAGCCGCCCGACCTGGCGACCATCTACCGTACGGTGACCACCCTGGTCGATCAGGGGGTGCTGCACGCGTTGACCCTGGACAGCGGCGTCACGACCTACGGGCTGGCCACCGCCCCCCATCACCACGCGGTGTGCACGCAATGCGGCTCGATCGACGAGGTGCCCGCCCGGCGGCTGACCTCGGCGCTCGAGCAGGCGATGGAGGGCAGTTCGTTCGCGCTGTCCGAGCGGGCCGGCCTGACCCTGCGCGGCCTGTGCCCGCAGTGCCAGGCCGGCGAACGCGAACCGCGTCGGTCCAGGCGTTCGCGGCGCTGACGTCAGCGCAGGCCCAGCAGCGCGTTCTCGACCACCTCCGGCAGCGCCGGATGGATCCAGTACTGGCCGCGGGCCATCTGTGCCGCGGTCAGGCCGAAGCTCATCGCCTGGATCAGCGGCTGGATGATCGAGGACGCCTGATGGCCCATGATGTGGGCGCCCAGCAGCCGTCCGGTGGCGCGGTCGGCGATGAGTTTGACGATCCCGGTGGTGTCCTCCATCGCCCAGCCGTAGGCCACATCGCCGTAGTCCTGGATCGCGACCGAGGTGTCGAATCCCGCCGCGACGGCTTCGTTTTCGGTCAAGCCGACGATCGCCAGCTGGGGATCGGTGAACACCGCCGCCGGGACGTAGCGGTGGTCGGTCACGGCCATCGCCCCGGTGTCGTCCCAGTCGCACAGCAGGTTGCGCTGCACGACGCGGGCCTCGTGGTTGGCGACGTGCTTGAGCTGATACGGCGACGAGACGTCGCCGAGGGCGAACACGCCGCGCGCCGAGGTGCGTTGGTATTCGTCGACCACCACGCGACCCTCCTCGACGTCGACGCCGGCCTGCTCGGGGTCCAAAAGATCGGCGTTGGACACCCGGCCGGTCGCCACCAGCAGCAGGTCGGCGTTCAGCGTGGATCCGTCGTCGAGCCGCAAGGCGACGCCGGATCCGTCGTTCGTGCCGCCCACGACGTTGCGGTGGGTGCGCAGGTCCCATTTGGTCGCCGCGATGCGGGTGAACCGCTCGCAGATCGTGTCGTCGCAATGCCGCAGCAGGCAGCCGCTGCGGATCACGATCGTGACCCGCACGCCGAGCGCGGAGAATACATGCGCGAATTCGGCTGCCACGAAACCGCTTCCGACGATCACCAGGTGCTCGGGCAGCGCGGATATCCGCATGATGGTGTCGCTGGTGTGGTAGTTGACGCCCGAGGCCGCGATCGCCGACGGAATCACCGGGCGGGATCCGGCCGCTATCACCACCTGGTCGGCCGCGAATTCCTCACCGGCGTCGGTGCGCAGCAGATAGCGCCCGTCGGGCTGAACCGGGCCGAACCGGGTGTGCCTGCTGTACACGTCGATATTGGCCGAGCTGCGCCGATATTCCTCGCCGCCGACCGCGATGGGATCGATACGCCCGAAGACGCGGGAGACGATGTCGTTCCAGCGCACCCGGTCGAGGCGGGCGTCGATGCCGTAGCGCGCCGCGCCCCGGATCGTCTCGGCGATGTCGGCGGCATAGACGAACATCTTCGTCGGGATGCACCCCACGTTGAGGCAGGTACCGCCGAAGGTGCCCTGCTCGCAGATCGCCACCCGCTTGCCTGCGAAGCGTTCGTCGAGAATGCTGTTTCCCGAACCCGTTCCGATGATTGCGAGGTCGTAGGTTTCCATGGCGGACCATCACCCGTTCTTCCACGACGCCGGGGCGTCGGCGTTGTCGGTGCGCAGGTAGTCGTCCAGCCACCGGTCGAGCCGGCGGTAGGCCGTCTCGCGCGGCTGTGGGAGCGACAAGAACACGTCGTGTTTGGCGTCGCTCACCGGGACGACGGTGGTGTGGTTCCCGATGCAGCCCGCCCACCTGGCGATCTGGGTGACATCGAGAACCGCGTCGCCACAATGCATCTGGGTCGGATCGTCGGTTTCCCGAACGCTGTGGTCGGAGCGCAGGATCAGGTTGGGCACTCCTACGTCGAGCCCGCGATGCAGCCGCACCTGGCCGCGGCGGACGGCGTGCAGCCAGCCGAATGTGATGGGAAAGCCGCCTACCGGTTTCCATTGCAGGTCGTAGTCGAACTCGCCGTGGTAGTCGCGGTGCAGGGTGGTGCCGTAGCCGCCCTCACCCGGCGGCCGGGCCACCCCCTTGGACCGCACCCGTGACAGCCCGGCGATCACCGCCGAGGTCAGCGGAAGGCGCAGCACGCCCGGGCCGTGCAGGTCCAGGAACGGGCTGTTGAGTACCAGGCCGCCGATGCCGGCATGAGCCGCAGGGGCGCGCCGACGCAAGCGGTCCAGCCATAGCGACGCGATGAGCCCGCCGGCCGAATGGGCGTACACCAGCACGCGGGGGGGACGGCCGGGACGGGCCTGCTCGGCGATGGCCGACAGCGCGGCCTCCAGTTCGGTGTCGTACCGGGCGAGGTCGGTCACGAAGTGCGGCGTCTGGCCGCCGCGGCGCGACCGGCCGCACTTGCGCAGGTCTACCGCGTAGAAGGCAAAGCCGCGCGCGGCGAAGTGATCGGCCAGCGCGGTGTGAAAGAAATAGTCGGTGTAGCCGTGTACCGCGAGCACCGCGTGATCGGCGGCCACCGCGTTCCCGCGCCGGATCAACGTCGCGACGACCTCGCCCTCGCCATCGGGATCGAGCCCCAGCGGGAGCGTGCGCCGCCAGTAGCCGGGCAGGACGTCGGGCATCCAGCCAGTCACGACGTCAGCATAGAGCGCCCCGAGGCGCTTTTGTCGCAGGGAGGCGCACGTCATTGCACCACTACCTGCCGATAACCTGAGGATTGGCGCTCCCGAGGGAAGGACCGACGATCCGGTGTCCAAGCAGGCCGCGACCGCGCGGACCGATGTCGCGCTGGTCGGCGCGGGCATCATGAGCGCGACGCTGGGCGCGCTGCTGCGCCGGCTACAACCGGACTGGTCCATCACCATCATCGAGCGGCTGGACGCCGTCGCCGCCGAGAGCAGCGGCCCCTGGAACAACGCCGGCACCGGGCACTCCGCGCTGTGCGAGCTGAACTACACCCCGCAAAGACCGGACGGCTCGATCGACATCGGCAAGGCCGTGCACGTCAACGAGCAATTCCAGGTGACCCGCCAGTTCTGGGCCTACGCAGTCGGCAACGGCATTTTGACCGACCGCGGCTTCCTCAACCCGATCCCGCACGCGAGCTTTGTCCGCGGCGCCCAGCTTGTCGACTACCTGCGGCGCCGGCAGCGGGCACTGGCCGGCAACCCGCTGTTCGCCGGCATCGAATTGATCGACGACCCCGACGAATTCGCCCGCCGGCTGCCACTGATGGCCGCCGGGCGCGACTTTTCCGCGCCCATCGCGTTGAACTGGGCCGCCGGCGGGACCGATGTCGACTTCGGCGCATTGTCCCGCCAGCTGATCGGCTACTGCGTGCGCAAGGGCGCCAACGCGCTGTTCGGGCACGAGGTGCGTAACCTCACCCGCCAGGCCGACGGCGGCTGGGCCCTGCTGGTGCGCAATCGGCGCACCGGCGAAAAGCGCAGGCTCAACGCCAAATTCGTCTTCGTGGGCGCCGGCGGCGACGCGCTACCGTTGTTGCAGAGGTCCGGCATCGGGGAGGTCAGGGGTTTTGCCGGCTTCCCGATCGGCGGCCGCTTCCTGCGCGCCGACCATCCCGGGCTCACCGCGGCGCATCGGGCCAAGGTGTACGGCGTTCCGGCGGCGGGGGCCCCGCCGCTGGGGGCGCTGCATCTGGATCTGCGCCTCGTCAACGGCAAGTCGTGGCTGGTGTTCGGGCCCTACGCCGGCTGGTCCCCGAAGTTCCTGAAGCACGGCCACGTCACCGATCTGGCCCGCTCGGTCAAACCGGACAATCTGCTCTCGATGCTCGGCGTGGGCGTCACCGAGTTGGCGCTGCTCAACTACCTGCTCGCCCAGCTGCGGCTTTCCGAGCCGGGCCGCGTCCGCATGTTGCGCGAATTCGTGCCCAGTGCAAAGGACTCGGATTGGCATTTGACGGTGGCCGGGCAGCGGGTGCAGGTGATCCGGCGGGACAGTCGCAAGGGCGGCGCACTGGAATTCAGCACGACGGTCGTGAGCGACGCGGACGGTACCATCGCCGGACTGCTCGGGGGTTCGCCGGGCGCGTCGACCGCCGTGCCGATCATGCTCGATGTGCTCCAGCGGTGTTTCGCCCACCGGTACCAGTCCTGGCTGCCCACCCTCAAGGAGATGGTTCCGTCCCTTGGTGCCAAGCTTTCCGAAGAGCCGGCGTTGTTCGACGAGGTGTGGTCATGGGGCACCAAGGCTCTACAGCTGGAGGCCTCATGAGCTGCTACGAAAGCGATGAGGTGGGGGCACCTCCCAGCCGCGAAGCGGCGAGGGGGAGAGTGGCGTTGCTGACTCGCGCCGACGACGATGCAGAGCGAAGCGATGAGGTGGGGGCGGCGTTGCTGACTCGCGCCGACGACGATGCAGAGCGAAGCGATGAGGAGGAGTGGCGTTGCTGACTGAAGCGCTGCGCCGTTCATGGGCGCAGGACCTCGACACGCACACCCTGTACGAGTTGCTGAAACTCCGGGTGGAGGTGTTCGTCGTCGAACAGGCCTGCCCCTACCCGGAACTGGACGGACGTGACCTGCTCCCCGAGACCCGGCACTTCTGGCTGGAGACGCCGGACGGGGAGGTCATCTGCACGCTGCGGCTGATGGAGGAGCACGCAGGTGGCGAGAAGGTGTTCCGGATCGGCCGCCTGTGCACCAAGCGCAGCGTGCGCGGCCAGGGCCACACCACCCGGCTGCTGCGCGCCGCGCTGGCCGAGGTCGGCGACTACCCGTGCCGGATCAACGCCCAGGCCTATCTGGCCGACATGTACGCCCAGCACGGATTCGTCCGGGACGGAGACGATTTCCTCGACGATGGCGTTCCGCATGTGCCGATGCTGCGGCCCGGCTCCAATCCGGCTGAGCTGCCGTGAAGCCGTTTCCGTTCAGCGCGATCGTCGGCCACGACCAACTGCGGCTCGCCCTGCTGCTGTGTGCCGTGCGCCCGGAGATCGGCGGAGCGCTGATCCGCGGCGAGAAGGGCACCGCCAAATCAACCGCCGTGCGCGGGCTTGCCGCGCTGCTGTCCGGCGGTTTGGTCGAAATGCCGCTCGGCGCAACCGAAGACCGCGTCATCGGTTCCCTGGACCTGCAGCGGGTGCTGCGCGACGGCGAGCACGCCTTCTCGCCGGGCCTGCTGGCGCGCGCCCACGGCGGCGTCCTCTACGTCGACGAGGTCAACCTGCTGCACGACCACCTGGTCGACGTGCTGCTCGACGCCGCTGCGATGGGCCGCGTGCACATCGAACGCGACGGCATCTCCCACACGCACGAGGCGCGGTTCGTGCTGATCGGCACGATGAATCCCGAGGAGGGCGAACTGCGTCCGCAACTGCTGGACCGGTTCGGCCTGACCGTCGACGTGCACGCCTCGCGCGACGTCGACGTTCGGGTGCAGGTGATCCGGCAGCGGATGGCCTATGAGGCCGACCCCGAAGGCTTCTCCGCGCGGTACGCCGACGCCGACGCCGACCTGGCCCGCCGGATCGCGACGGCGCGCGCGCTCGTCGACCAGGTGGTGTTGCCGGACAACGAGTTACGGCGCATCGCGGCGCTGTGCGCGGCGTTCGACGTCGACGGGATGCGGGCCGACCTGGTGGTGGCCCGCACCGCGGTCGCCCACGCCGCCTGGCGCGGCGTCAGCACCGTCGAGGAACAAGACATCCGGGTCGCGGCCGAACTGGCCCTGCCGCACCGCCGCCGCCGCGACCCGTTCGACGACCCCGGCCTCGACCGCGACCAGCTGGATGCGGCGCTGGCGCAGTCCGGCGACGAAGATCCCGAGCCGGAACCCGAGCCGCCGGGAGGCGGCCAGGACACCGATGCCGGCTCACCGCAACAGACTTCCGGCTCGCCGTCGAAGCCGCAGTCGCCGAAGCCCAGCGCGCCCCCGTCGGCGACCTTTCGCGCTCGAGCGCTGAGGGTTCCGGGCGTGGGCGCCGGCGCGCCCGGGCGACGGTCACGGGCCCGCAACACCACCGGCAGCGTGATCGCCGCGACCGACGGCGACGACACGAGCCCGGGCGCGCACGGCCTACACCTCTTCGCGACGTTGCTCTCGGCCGCCGAACACGGCGGCGCCGGCCCGCTGCGGCCGCGGCCCGACGACGTCCGCCTGGCCATCCGCGAAGGGCGAGAAGGCAATCTGGTGATCTTCGTCGTCGACGCGTCCGGGTCGATGGCCGCCCGCGACCGCATGGCCGCGGTCAGCGGCGCCGCGCTGTCGCTGCTGCGCGACGCCTACGAGCGCCGCGACAAGGTCGCGGTGATCACGTTCCGTCAGCAGGAGGCGAAGCTGGTGCTGCCGCCGACGTCGTCGGCGCACATCGCCGGCCGGCGCCTGGCTCGCTTCGACACCGGCGGCAAGACCCCGCTGGCCGAGGGGCTGCTGGCCGCGCGCGAGCTGATCGTGCGGGAGCGGGCGCGCGACCGCGCCCGGCGCGCCCTGGTGGTGGTGCTCACCGACGGCCGGGCCACGTCCGGGCCGGACCCGCTGGCCCGCAGCCGGATCGCGGCGGCCCGGCTGGTCGCCGAGGGCGCGGCCGCCGTGGTCGTGGATTGCGAAACCTCTTACGTGCGGCTGGGTTTGGCCGGGCGGCTGGCCCGTCAGCTCGGGGCGCCGACCGTGCGGCTCGAGCACTTGCATGCCGATCATCTGACGCGGGCCGTGCGCAGCGTCGCCTGAGCCCATCGGAAAGGTAAGCGCCTCATGCCACAGGGCATCCCGCTCCAAGTCCCCGACGACGGCCTGACCACCCGGGCGCGGCGCAACGCACCCGTGCTGGCGGTGCACACCGGCGCGGGCAAGGGAAAGTCGACCGCGGCATTCGGGATGGCGTTGCGGGCGTGGAACGCCGGGCTGAATGTCGCTGTCTTCCAATTCGTCAAGAGCGCCAAGTGGAGAGTGGGCGAGGAGGCGGCCTTTCATCGCCTCGGGGAGCTGCACGACCAGCAGGGCATCGGCGGGGCCGTCGAGTGGCACAAGATGGGTGCGGGCTGGTCCTGGACGCGCAAGAAGGGCAGCGAGCCTGACCACGCCGCGGCCGCGGCCGACGGCTGGGCGGAAATCGCGCGCCGGCTGGCCGCGCAGCGTCACGACTTCTACGTGCTCGACGAGTTCACCTATCCGCTGAAGTGGGGCTGGGTCGACGTCGACGACGTCGTCGACGTCCTGCTCGGCCGTCCCGGTGGTCAGCACGTGGTGATCACCGGCCGCGACGCCCCGCCGCGGCTGCTCGAGGCCGCCGATCTGGTCACCGAGATGGCCAAGGTCAAGCACCCGATGGACGTCGGGCGCAAGGGCCAGAAGGGCATCGAGTGGTGAGCTGGCCCAATTCCCCCCGCGAGCGCGCGTGTCTGTACGCCGACACGCCGCGTGACGCGGCATTCTGCGCACGCTCGCGGGTAGATAGATGACGCCCGCCGTCGTCATCGCCGCCCCCGCGTCGGGCAGCGGAAAGACCACGGTGGCAACGGGTGTGATTGCGGCTCTGCGTCGGGCCGGTCACCGTGTGGCGCCGTTCAAGGTCGGGCCGGACTTCATCGACCCCGGCTACCACGGGCTGGCCGCGGGGCGGCCCGGCCGCAACCTCGACCCGGTGCTGGTCGGGGAGCATCGCATCGGCCCGCTCTACGCGCACGGCGCGGCCGGCGCGGACATCGCGGTGGTCGAGGGGGTGATGGGGCTGTTCGACGGGCGGATCGGGGAGTCCGCGCCCGCACCGGCGGCGGGCTCCACCGCCCACGTTGCCGGCCTGCTGGGCGCGCCGGTGATCCTGGTGGTCGATGCGCGCGGCCAAAGCCACAGCCTGGCCGCGCTGCTGCACGGGTTCGCGACGTTCGATGCCAAAACCCGGGTCGCCGGGGTGATCCTCAACCGGGTCGGCTCGCCGCGGCATGAGCAGGTGCTGCGTCAGGCATGCGAGCAGGCGGGTGTCCCCGCGCTGGGCGCCATTCCGCGTAGCGCCGAATTGGAGTTGCCTGCAAGGTATCTGGGCCTGGTCACCGCCGTGGAGTACGGGCGCCGCGCCCGGGAGGCGGTCGCGGCGATGGCCGCCCTGGTCGCCGGACACGTCGATCTGCCCGCCGTGGTGGCGGCCGCGGGAAGCCGGGTCGTCGACCCGCCGTGGGAGCCCGCGGCCGAAGTGGGCGAGGCTGTCGGCCAGGCCACCGTCGCGATGGCGACCGGGAAGGCGTTCAGCTTCAGCTACGCCGAGCACGCCGAGCTGCTGCGCGCCGCCGGCGCCGACGTGGTCGGCTTCGACCCGCTCGTCGACTCGCTGCCCGACGGCACCGACGCGGTGGTGCTGCCCGGCGGGTTTCCCGAACAGTTCACCGCCGAGCTGTCCGCCAACGAGATCGCGCGCCGGCAGATCAACGAGCTGGCCGCCGCCGGCGCGCCGGTGCACGCGGAATGCGCCGGGCTGATCTACCTGGCCGCCGAACTCGACGGCTTCCCGATGTGCGGCGTGCTGGCCGGTACGGCACGGTTCACCCCGCACCTCACCCTGGCGTATCGCGATGCGGTCGCCGTGGCCGATTCGCCGTTGTACCGCGCCGGGCAGCGGGTGGTCGGGCATGAGTTTCACCGAACCTCGGTCACCTATGCGCGCGACTACGAGCCGGCCTGGGCGTACCGGGGGAGCGGAGCGGACACGGTGCGCGACGGCGCCGTGCACGCCGGGGTGCACGCCTCGTATCTGCACACCCATCCGGCCGCGGCGCCGGACGCGATGGCGCGCTTTGTCGCCCACGCCGCGCGCGCACGCGCCACGTGAACGTAAACACAGCGAAAATCCGGGCCGGAATTCGAGTGTGGCTCGCGGCGCCACCGCGCCGATTCGGTGGCGCCCGCCGCGCCCGGCTTCGCCGCGCTCGCGACCGCCACTAGGCTTGCCGGGTGACCGAGAACCCGTACCTGGCCGGATTACGGCTGGCCGGTAAGAAGGTCGTCGTGGTCGGCGGCGGCTCCGTCGCCCAGCGCCGGTTGCCCCTACTCATCTCCAGCGGTGCCGACGTGCATGTCATCTCCCGTTCCGCCACCCGCTCCGTCGAGGCTATGAGCGGGGTGACTGTGGACCTGCGCGAATACCGGGACGGCGACCTCGAGGGCGCCTGGTATGCGATCGCGGCCACCGACGACCCCCAGGTAAACGCGGCCGTCGTCGCGGAGGCCGAACACCGTCGGATCTTCTGCGTGCGCGCCGACATCGCCGTCGAGGGCACTGCGGTGACCCCGGCGACGTTCAGCTACGCCGGGCTGTCCGTCGGGGTGCTGGCCGGCGGCGAGCACCGCCGCTCGGCGGCGATCCGGTCGGCCATCCGCGAGGCGCTGCAGACCGGGGCAATCGCCCCCGAAGACTCGGCGAGTTCCGACGTCGTGCGCGGCGGGGTGGCGCTGGTCGGCGGGGGTCCAGGCGATCCCGAACTGATCACCGTGCGCGGCCGTCGGTTGCTCGCCCAGGCCGACGTCGTGGTCGCGGACCGGCTCGCGCCGCCCGAACTGCTCGCCGAGTTGTCGCCGCACGTGGAGGTCATCGACGCCGCGAAGATCCCCTACGGCAAGGCCATGGCCCAGGACGCGATCAACGACGTCATGATCGAACGGGCCCGGGCCGGCAGCTTCGTGGTCCGCCTCAAAGGAGGCGACCCCTTCGTGTTCGCCCGCGGCTACGAAGAGGTGCTCGCGTGCGCCGACGCCGGAATTCCGGTGACGGTGGTGCCCGGTGTGACAAGTGCCATAGGCGTGCCGGCACTGGCGGGCGTCCCGGTCACGCATCGCGCGATAAATCACGAGTTTGTGGTGGTCAGCGGGCATCTTGCGCCCGGCCACCCCGAATCGTTAGTGAATTGGGACGCATTAGCAGCATTGACCGGCACCATCGTTTTGCTGATGGCCGTCGAACGCATCGAACTGTTCGTCGATGTCCTGCTCAATGGCGGCCGACCTGCGGATACGCCGGTTCTGGTGGTCCAGCATGGAACGACGGCGGCTCAACAGACTTTGCGTGCCAGCCTCGCCGACACGCCAGAGAAGATCCGCGCCGAGGGCGTCCGACCTCCCGCGATCATCGTTATCGGGGCCGTCGCAGCCTTCGGGGCTTTAAACGAATCTTAAGATTACTGTAAGGTAACCCATTATGACGGCTCTCAACGACTCCGAGCGCGCGGTCCAGGGTTGGACGTCTGCGCGCCCCGATCGTCCGGCCTCGACGCGCACGGGGGAGACCGCCCCGACCCGCATCAGCAAGTACTACCCGACGTGGCTGCCCTCGCACCGTTTCATCGCGGCCGTCATCGCCATCGGGGGCATGCAGCTGCTGGCGACCATGGACAGCACCGTGGCCATCGTCGCGCTGCCCAAGATCCAGAACGAGCTGAGCCTGTCCGACGCGGGCCGTAGCTGGGTGATCACCGCCTACGTGCTGACCTTCGGCGGGCTGATGCTGCTGGGCGGCCGTCTCGGCGACACCATCGGGCGCAAGCGGACCTTCATCGTCGGCGTCGCGCTGTTCACCATCTCCTCGGTTCTGTGCGCCGTGGCCTGGGACGAGGTGACGATGGTCATCGCCCGGCTGTCCCAGGGCGTCGGGTCGGCCATCGCATCCCCGACCGGTCTGGCGCTGGTCGCGACGACGTTCCCGAAGGGGCCGGCCCGCAACTTCGCGACGGCGGTGTTCGCCGCGATGACCGCGGTCGGCTCGGTGATGGGCCTGGTGGTCGGCGGGGCGCTGACCGAGTTGTCCTGGCGGCTGGCGTTCCTGGTGAACGTGCCGATCGGGCTGGTGATGATCTACCTGGCCCGCACCGCGCTGCGCGAGACCAACCGGGAGCGGATGAAGCTCGACGCGGCGGGGGCCATGCTGGCCACGCTGGCGTGCACCGCCGCCGTTTTCGCCTTCTCGATGGGGCCGGAAAAGGGCTGGATCTCGGTGACCACCATCGGGTCGGGCGCGGTGGCGATGGCGGCCGCGCTCGCGTTCGTCGTCGTCGAGCGCACCGCCGAGAACCCCGTGGTCCCGTTCCATCTGTTCCGCGACCGCAACCGGCTGGTCACGTTCATCGCGATCCTGTTGGCCGGCGGCGTCATGTTCAGCCTGACCGTGTGCATCGGCCTCTACGTGCAGGACGTCCTGGGCTACAGCGCGCTGCGCGCGGGCGTCGGCTTCATCCCGTTCGTCATCGCGATGGGCATCGGCCTGGGCGTCTCCTCGCAGCTCGTGTCGCGGTTGTCGCCGCGGGTCCTCACCATCGGTGGCGGATTTCTGCTTTTCTGGGCGATGATCTACGGCTCGATGTGCATGCACCGGGGCGTGCCCTACTTCCCGAACCTGGTGGCGCCCATCGTGGTCGGGGGCATCGGCATCGGCATGGCCGTCGTTCCGCTGACGCTGTCGGCCATCGCCGGCGTCGGCTTCGACCAGATCGGGCCGGTCTCGGCGATCGCCCTGATGGCGCAGAGCCTGGGCGGGCCGCTGGTGCTGGCCGTCATCCAGGCCGTGATCACCTCGCGCACGCTGTACCTGGGCGGCACCACCGGCCCGGTCAAGTTCATGAACGACACGCAATTGAGCGCGCTGGATCATGGCTATACCTACGGCCTGCTGTGGGTGGCCGGCGCGGCCGTGATCGTCGGCGCCGCGGCGTTGTTCATCGGCTACACCCCCGCGGAGGTGGCTCACGCCCAAGAGGTCAAGGAAGCGATCGACGCCGGGGAGATCTGACTCCCGACGGTCAATACCTTTTGACGACGGCTCGCGGCGCGGTTCGCCACGTCCGGGCGCCGTAGGCCTGCCCACGGGGCGGCTCGAGGAGTAACACGGCGCGCCCGTCGAACAGCACCGGACGCACCCAATCGCCCAGCTCGATGAGCTCGCCCGGCCCGGGCCGGCGATGCGCGTCGTCGCGAACCAGGTCGATCGGCGCCAGCCCGTACACCGTCTCCAGGGTGGCCCGGTAGGGCAGGTCATCGATTCCGGGCAGCGTGATGAACAGTCCGTCGTTGCCAGATAGGTGCAGGCCGGTCGCGGCCAGCGCGCCCAGCACCCCGTCCTGGCTGCTGCCGTGGGCGGACAGATGCACGCCGAGCGCCGCGGCGAGCTGCGGGCCTCGCGGGGTCGCAGCACCTCTCGCTTGGCCCGGAAACCGAACTCCATCAGCGGCCCGGTGTGGGTCAGTTCGCGCGGAAAGACCACGGCGAGCCGCGGATCGGCGTCCGGCGGGCACACCCGTCGCAGGAATCGCCCGGCGAGGTCGATGACCTCCGCCCGCACCGCGTCCGGGTCGCCGTCGGCGCTGCGCCAGGCCAGGCACGCGCTCGAATTGTGCGAGGTGTAGGGGATCCGGTCGTCGACGAGCAACTGATAACGGGTGGCTTGCGGTCGCCGCATTCCTTAATGGCGGTGACCCGCTGCGCCCGGCTTCGCCGCGCTTGCGGTCGCCGCACTCCTTAATGGCGGTGACCCGCTGCGCCCGGCTTCGCCGCGCTTGCGGTCGCCGCACTAGGCTGGCCCGCTGTGATCACCCGGATGTCCGAACTCTTCCTGCGCACCCTGCGTGATGATCCCGCCGACGCCGAAGTGCCCAGCCACAAGCTGCTCATCCGCGCCGGATACATCCGACCCATCGCGCCCGGGTTGTACAGCTGGCTGCCGCTGGGGCTGCGGGTGCTGCGCAAGATCGAGCGTGTGGTCCGCGAGGAGATGAACGCGATCGGCGGCCAGGAGATCCTGTTCCCGGCGCTGCTGCCCCGCGCCCCGTACGAGACGACGAACCGGTGGACCGAGTACGGCGACAGCGTCTTTCGGCTCCAGGACCGCCGCGGCAACGACTATTTGCTCGGCCCCACGCACGAGGAGCTGTTCACCCTGACCGTCAAGGGCGAATACAGCTCATACAAGGACTTTCCGCTGGTGCTCTACCAAATCCAAAACAAATACCGCGACGAGGCGCGGCCCCGCGCGGGGATCCTGCGCGTGCGCGAGTTCGTGATGAAGGACTCCTACTCCTTCGACGTCGACGACGCCGGCCTCAAGGCCGCCTACCACGCGCACCGCGAGGCCTATCAGCGCATCTTCGCCCGGCTGGGGGTGCACTACGTCATCGTGTCCGCCGTATCGGGGGCGATGGGCGGCAGCGCCTCCGAAGAGTTCCTCGCCGAAAGCCCGGCCGGCGAGGACACCTTTGTGCGATGCCTGGAGTCGGGGTACGCGGCCAATGTCGAGGCGGTTGTCACCGCACGCCCGGAGGCCAAACCCATCGACGGCCTGCCCGCGGCGGTGGTCCACGACACCGGCGACACCCCGACCATCGCCACACTGGTGGACTGGGCCAACGCCGCCGGGTTGGGGCGCACCGTCACCGCGGCCGACACGCTGAAGAACGTCTTGCTCAAGGTTCGCCAGCCCGGCGGCGACTGGGAGCTGCTGGCCATCGGGGTGCCCGGCGACCGCGAGGTCGACGAAAAGCGGCTCGGTGCGGCCCTGGAGCCCGCCGAGTATGCCTTCCTCGACGACGCCGACTTCACCCGGCACCCCTTCCTGGTGAAGGGGTATATCGGACCGAAGGGCTTGCGCGACAACAATGTTCGCTACTTAGTCGATCCGCGTGTGGTCGACGGGACCAGCTGGATCACCGGCGCCGACGACCCCGGCCGGCACGTCGTCGACCTGGTGGCCGGGCGCGACTTCACCGCCGACGGCACCATCGAGGCCGCCGAGGTGCGTGACGGCGACCCTTCTCCCGACGGCGCCGGAGCGCTGGTGTCCGCACGGGGCATCGAGATCGGGCACATCTTCCAGCTCGGCCGCAAATACACCGATGCCTTCGCCGCCGACGTCCTCGGCGAGGACGGCAAGCCCGTCCGGGTGACGATGGGCTCCTACGGCGTCGGGGTGTCGCGGCTGGTCGCCGTCATCGCCGAGCAGCACCACGACGAGCTCGGGTTGCGCTGGCCGGCTTCGGTGGCGCCGTTCGACGTCCATCTGGTGATCGCCAACAAGGACGACGAGGCCCGCGCCGGGGCCGGCGTGTTGGCCGCCGACCTGGACCGTTTGGGCGTCGAGGTGCTCTTTGACGACCGCCAGGCCTCGCCCGGTGTGAAGTTCAAGGACGCCGAGCTTCTCGGGGTGCCCTGGATCGTCGTGGTGGGACGGGGCTGGGGCAACGGCGTGGTGGAGCTGCGCGACCGCTTCAGCGGGCAGACCCGCGAATTGGCCGTTGGCACGTCACTGGCCACAGACGTCGTCCGGGCCCTGACCGGTTAGCGCCCGTCTA
>CAVRTL010000003.1:0-227882 GCA_963724165.1 uncultured Actinomycetota bacterium
AGGGTGCGCTCAGCGAGCCGGCCACCGAAATCCTCGCCGAGGCCGGCTACCGGCGCCGCTCCGATCCCAAGGACCTGACGGTGCTCGACCCCGTCAACCAGGTCGAGTTCTTCTTCCTGCGGCCCAGGACATTGCGATCTATGTCGGTTCGGGTGAACTCGACTTCGGCATCACCGGGCGCGACCTGGTGCGCAATTCGGGGCGGCGGTCCGCGAGTGCCTGGCCCTGGGTTTCGGGTCGTCCAGCTCCGGTACGCCGGGCCGGCCGGACTCAAGTGGACAACAGCCGACCTGGCCGGCAAGCGCATCGCCACCGCCTATCCGAATCTGGTCCGAAAGGACTTGGCGGAGCGGGGTATTGAAGCGACTGTTATCGGGCTGGACGGGGCAGTGGAGATCTCGGTGCAACTCGGGGTGGCCGACGCCATCGCCGACGTGGTCGGGTCCGGACGCACGCTGGCCCTGCACAGCCTGATGGCCTTCGGTGAGCCGCTGTGCGATTCGGAGGCGGTGCTCATCGAGAGCATGGACTACGACGGCCAACAAACCAGGGCGGCACGCGATCAGCTGGTGGCCCGGATACAGGGTGTGGTGTTCGGACAGCAGTACCTCATGCTCGATTACGACTGCCCGCGCTCGGTGCTGGAGAAGGCCACCGCGATCACACCGGGCCTGGAGTCGCCCACCATCGCCCCGCTCGCCGACCCGGACTGGGTCGCCATCCGCGCGCTGGTGCCCCGCCGGGGCGTCAACGAGGTCATGGACGAGCTTGCCGCGATCGGCGCCAAGGCGATCCTGGCCTCCGACATCAGGTTTTGCCGGTTCTGAGACCGGGTGCCACGGCCGCGGCTGTGTTAGCGTCCGCGTAGCGCTTACCCGTGTCGCCCCCAGGAGGGCCCCGTGTTACACGTGCTCGTTCTGCTGATGGCCCTGTTGATCGGTGTGGTTGCCGGGTTGCGTTCCCTGACGGCACCCGCCGTGGTGGCCTGGGCCGCCTTCCTCGGCTGGATCAATTTGCACTCGACCTGGGCGTCCTGGATGGGCAGCGTGGTCACGGTCGCGGTCGTCACCGTCTTGGCCGTCGCCGAGCTTGTCACCGACAAATTGCCCAAGACGCCGCCGCGCACCGCGCTGCCGTCGTTCGCCGCGCGGATCACGATGGGTGCGTTCGCCGGTGCCGTGATCGGGGCCGCTTGGCACTTCACCTTCTCCGCGCTCGGCTGTGGTGTGGTCGGTGCGGTGATCGGCACCATGGGCGGCTATCAGGCGCGCATGCGGCTGGTCGCGGCCCGCGGCGGGCAGGACCTGCCGATCGCGCTGCTGGAGGATGCGGTCGCGATCGTGGGCGGGTTCGCGATTCTGGCGGCGACGTCGAGCCTGTGACGCAGCATTTCGACGCGATCATCGTCGGTGCCGGCCAAGCGGGCCCGCCGCTGGCCGGTCGGCTGACGGCCACCGGGCAGCGCGTCGCGATCGTCGAGCGCAAACTCATCGGGGGCACCTGCGTCAACACCGGATGCATCCCGACCAAGACGCTGGTGGCCAGCGCGCACGCCGCCCATGTGGCCCGCCGCGGCGCAGACTACGGCATCGGGACCGGACCGGTCAGCGTTGACATGGCGAAGGTCAAGGCGCGCAAGGACGAGATCATGCTCGCCGACCGCACCGGTGTCGAGGACTGGCTCGAGAACATGGACGGCTGCACCGTCATCCGCGGCCATGCCCGGTTCACCGACCCGCACACCCTGCGGGTCGGTGACGACCTGCTGCGCGCCGAGCGAATCTTCCTCAATGTCGGCGGTCGCGCGGTGGTGGCCGACATTCCGGGGCTGTCGGACGTGGACTACCTCACCAACGTGTCCATCCTCGAACTCGATTCGCTGCCAACGCATCTGGTCGTCGTCGGCGGAAGTTACATCGCGCTGGAGTTCGCGCAGATGTACCGGCGCTTCGGGGCCCGGGTCACCGTCGTCGAGAGGGGCTCTCGGCTGGCGTCCCGCGAAGACGGCGACGTGTCGGCCGCCATCAGGGAGATCCTCGAGGCGGAGGGGATCGACATCGTCGTCGGTGCCGACGACGTGCGAATCAGCAAGAACAGCAACGGCTTCCAGCTGACACCTCGCGCCGGCGCCGACCCGATCGCCGGGACTCATCTGCTGCTGGCCGTGGGGCGGCGACCCAACACCGACGACCTGGGCCTGGAGGCGGCCGGGGTGCAGACCGACGCTCGCGGCTACATCGTGGTCGACGACCAACTCAGGACCAGCGTCGATCACATCTGGGCAATGGGGGACTGCAACGGCAAGGGTGCGTTCACCCACACCTCGTACAACGATTTCGAGATCGTGGCCGCCAACCTGCTCGATGACGACCCGCGCCGAGTCAGCGACCGCATCACCACCTATGCGCTCTACATCGACCCGCCGCTCGGGCGAGCCGGCATGACCGTCGCCCAGGTCCGCGCGTCGGGGCGCAGGGCCCTGGTCGGCATGCGGCCGATGACCAGGGTCGGCAGGGCGGTGGAAAAGGGTGAGACGCAAGGGTTCATGAAAGTCGTGGTGGACGCCGACACGCACGAGATCCTGGGTGCGGCCATCCTCGGCGTCGGCGGCGACGAGGCGATTCACGAGATCCTGGACGTCATGTCGGCCAAGGCGCCCTACACCACGCTGTCGCGCACCATGCACATCCACCCCACCGTCAGCGAGCTCATTCCCACGATGCTGCAGGAGATGTCTCCGTTGCAGGATTAGGCGGCCGGTTTCGTCGGGGTCGAAACGTCTTGCGCCGCAGCGCTGTCCGGCCAGCCGGGATACGGTGGCGGCGTCCCACCGAAGGCCGGGCAGTGCTGCTGGTGAGGGCACCAATCGCATAGCCGCGACTGCTTGGGCCGGAAATCGCCTGTCTGCCCGGCGGACTGGATGGCGCGCCAGATCGCCATCAGGGTCTTCTCGAAGCGCAGCAACTCGTCGTGCTCCGGCGAGTAATCCAGCACCTGGCCGTCGGCCAGGTAGATGAGCCGCAGCCGCGCCGGCAGCACCCCGCGCGAGCGCAGCAGGGCTACCGCGTAGAACTTCATCTGGAACATCGCCTTGAACTCGGCCAGCGCCCGCGCGGCCGGCGGCGCCTTGCCGGTCTTGTAGTCGACCACCCGCATCTCGCCGGTGGCGGCGACGTCGATGCGGTCGATGAAACCCCGCAGCAGCGTGCCGTCGGACAGTTCGACCTCCACGCGTTCCTCGCAGCATTGCGGGTCGAACCGGGTCGGATCCTCGAGCCGGTAGTAGCCCGACAGCAGCGCGCGCGCCTCCTCGAGCAGGCGCACCCGTTGGTCGGTGTCCAGTTCACCGGCAAGGGCGGGCTCGGCGGCGATCACGTGGTCCCAGGCGGACTCCACCAGCGACCGTGCGATCTCGGGGCCGCGCCGCACGGCGGGCAGCCCGTACAGCTGCTCGAGGGCCGCGTGCACGACCGAACCCCGCAGCTGCGCCGTCGACGGCGCCTCGGGCAGGCGATCGATCGCCCGGAACCGGTACAGCAGCGGGCACTGCTTGAAGTCCGCCGCCCGCGACGGTGACAGTGCTGGTTTTGAAGCCGGTTTTGAAGCCGGCCGCGGCGGGGGTGCCTCCGACTGGACGGTCATTACCGCAGCCTAGGACTGGGCACCGACAACCCCGAGCACCGGCAACGGCGCGTCGGCTGGCACGCTAGACGGGTGTCCGCAACCGGCCCGTTCACCAGCGGGGAACGCGTCCAGCTGACCGACGCCAAGGGCCGGCACTACACGATGTCGCTGACCCCAGGCGCCGAGTTCCACACCCACCGCGGCTCGATCGCCCACGACGCGGTGATCGGTCTGCAAGAGGGCAGCGTGGTCAAGTCCAGCAACGGCGCCCTGTACCTGGTGATGCGGCCTCTGCTCGTCGACTACGTCATGTCGATGCCCCGGGGCCCGCAGGTGATCTACCCCAAGGACGCCGCCCAGATCGTCCACGAGGGCGACATCTTCCCGGGCGCCAGGGTGCTGGAGGCCGGCGCCGGGTCCGGCGCGCTGACCTGCTCGCTGCTGCGCGCGGTCGGCCCCGACGGGCGGGTGGTCTCCTACGAGGTGCGCGACGACCACGCCGAGCACGCCCGCCGCAGCGTCGTCACCTTCCACGGCAACCGGCCACCGGAGAACTGGCAGCTGATCGTCGGCGACGTCGCCGACTCCGAGTTTCCCGACGGCTCCTTCGACCGTGCGGTGCTCGACATGCTCGCGCCGTGGGAGGTACTGGACGCGGTGTCGCGGCTGGTGGTCGCCGGCGGTGTGTTGATGATCTACGTAGCCACCGTCCCGCAGCTGTCGAAAGCGGTGGAGGCGCTGCGGGCCCAGCAGTGCTGGATCGAACCGCGGGCGTGGGAGACGCTGCAGCGCGGCTGGAACGTCGTGGGCCTGGCCGTGCGGCCACAACACACGATGCGCGGGCACACCGCATTCCTGATATCGACACGGCGGCTGGCCCCGGGCGCGGTGGCCCCGGCGCCGCTGGGCCGCAAGCGCCCGGGCCGCGACGGCTAGCGAGCTAGCCGTGGTCCAGGTCGTCGCTGCGCAGCAGCGAACGCCGCACCGACAGCAGTTCGAACTCAGGATGCGCGGCGACCAGGCGCTCGGCGGCGTCCAGGACGTCGACCGCGTGGCCGCGGTCGCCGGCCGCCATGGCCACACCGATGCCGGCCCGCCGGTACAGCTCGTGCGAACCGGTTTCGGCCGCCGACACGCTGAACTTGCGCTGCAACTCGGCGATGACGGGGCGGATCACCGATCGCTTCTGTTTGAGCGATCGGACGTCGCCCAGCAGCACGTCGAACTCGAGCCAGCCGATCCACATTCCGCGGGTCAACTCGGTGGAGCCGGCACGGGTACCGGCCCGGGCGGCGGTGGCAACGGTCGGGTCGCGGTGGACGTCGTCGCCGGCGACTTGCCAAGGGCCAGCAGCATCTCCGCGGTCCGCCGGGACAGCTGCCAGCCCCCCTGGGAGGGCGTGAACTCCATCGGGAAGGTGAAGGTGCCGTTGTCGGCCTTGGCGGTGTGGACGACGATCGCGGCCATCACGTTGGACGGGTTCTTGTCCGACCACGCGATGTCGTCGGCCGTGAAGGTCATGGGCAGGTAGCCGTTGTCGCGCAGGGCGGTGGTGAACTTGTCCAGGGTTCCCGCGCTCTCCGCGGTGGCGCCCTCGATCAGGTTCACCTTTTCCGCGGCGGGAACGTTCGGGTCGGCGAGCCGGCCCAGCAGATCGGTCAGGGCTTGCGGTGCGGGCAGCGGCACCGTCGGGGGAGCGGCCACCGGGCTCGTCGTCGGGGGCACGGCCGCGGAGGACGGCGTCGACGCAATCCTGGGTGCCGGCGACGAACACGCCGAGATCCCCAACGCGGTTACGACGGCCGCGCCCAGCGCGACGCAAACGTGTCGGCGCATCCAGCCGGTCAGCCCGGGCGCCGCGGACAAGCGCCGACGGCCGCGGCGTCGAGTGCAATGGACATCACACTGGCGGCTCCCGCGCCGCAGCCGGCAGCTGCAGCTACGCCCGTGGCGAGGGATTTCGCGGTCACGCCTTCCCTTTCGATCGGCCCGACTGCAAAGCGACGTTACCAGCGGCATCACAGTTTTAACTTTTCAACGGCATGCGGTTCCCCACATGAACCGCCAATCGCCGGTAGCGTTGAAGTATCCGCTGCACCAATTCCTGGTGTGGGAAAGGAGCGCAACATGGGTGGCTCAGAGCGTTCTGATGCATTCGATAGCCCCAGAGGATCGGTCCCTTCCAGCGGCGATGCTGCCGAATTGGAACAACTGCGTCGCGAGGCAGCGTTGCTGCGCGAGCAACTCGAGCACGCGGTAGGGGCGCAGGGTGGCGCCCGCTCGGCGCGCGACGTGCACCAACTCGAGGCCCGTATCGACTCGCTTGCGGCTCGCAACTCCAAATTAATGGAAACTCTTAAAGAGGCCCGCCAGCAACTGTTGGCGCTGCGCGAGGAGGTCGACCGGCTCGGTCAGCCGCCCAGCGGCTACGGCGTTTTGCTGGGTTCGCACGACGACGACACGGTCGACGTGTTCACCTCGGGCCGCAAGATGCGCCTGACGTGTTCGCCCAACATCGAACTCGAGTTGCTGCGCAAGGGCCAGACGGTCCGGCTCAACGAGGCCCTGACCGTCGTCGAGGCCGGCACCTTCGAATCTGTCGGTGAGATCTCCACGCTGCGCGAGGTCCTGGCCGACGGGCATCGCGCCCTCGTCGTCGGCCACGCCGACGAGGAACGCATCGTGTGGCTGGCCGAGCCGCTGGTCGCCGAGGACCTGCCCGACGGTGTTCCCGACGCCCTCAACGACGACACCAAGCCCCGCAAACTGCGGCCCGGCGACTCGCTGCTGGTCGACACCAAGGCCGGCTATGCCTTCGAGCGCATCCCCAAGGCGGAGGTCGAGGACCTGGTCCTGGAAGAGGTCCCCGACGTCAGCTACCAGGACATCGGGGGCCTGACCCGCCAGATCGAGCAGATCCGCGACGCGGTGGAGCTGCCGTTCCTGCACAAGGAGCTCTATCGGGAGTACGCGCTGCGCCCGCCCAAGGGCGTGTTGCTCTACGGCCCGCCCGGCTGCGGCAAGACGCTGATCGCCAAGGCGGTCGCCAACTCGCTGGCCAAGAAGATGGCCGAGGTGCGTGGGGACGACGCCCGGGAGGCCAAGTCTTACTTCCTGAACATCAAGGGCCCCGAGCTGCTCAACAAGTTCGTCGGCGAGACCGAGCGGCACATCCGCCTGATCTTCCAGCGGGCCCGCGAGAAGGCGTCGGAGGGAACGCCGGTGATCGTGTTCTTCGACGAGATGGACTCGATCTTCCGCACCCGCGGCACCGGGGTGTCCTCGGACGTCGAGACGACGGTCGTCCCGCAGCTTCTGAGCGAGATCGACGGCGTGGAGGGACTCGAGAACGTCATCGTGATCGGCGCGTCCAACCGCGAGGACATGATCGACCCCGCGATCCTGCGGCCCGGCCGCCTCGACGTGAAGATCAAGATCGAGCGGCCCGACGCCGAAGCGGCGCAAGACATCTTCTCGAAGTACCTGGTCGAATCGCTGCCGGTGCACGCCGACGACCTCGCCGAATTCGACAGCGACCGCGGGGCCTGCATCAAGGCGATGATCGAGAAGGTCGTCGACCGGATGTACGCCGAGATCGACGACAACCGGTTCCTGGAGGTCACCTACGCCAACGGTGACAAGGAAGTCATGTACTTCAAGGACTTCAACTCCGGGGCGATGATCCAGAACGTCGTCGACCGGGCGAAGAAGAACGCGATCAAGTCGGTGCTCGAGACCGGCCAGCCGGGCCTGCGCATCCAGCACCTGCTCGACTCGATCGTCGACGAGTTCGCCGAGAACGAGGACCTGCCCAACACCACCAACCCCGATGACTGGGCGCGGATTTCGGGCAAGAAGGGCGAGCGGATCGTCTACATCCGCACGCTGGTCACCGGCAAGTCCTCGAGCGCGTCTCGGGCCATCGACACCGAGTCGAACCTGGGCCAGTACCTGTAGGCCGCCACCGCGACACATAAACCACGCACACGACACGCCGCGGCGCGTGTGCGTGGTTTATGTCTCGGCGAGCGAGTAGCTGTTGGTGAGGTTGTCCTGGGTGACCTTGGCCGGGCGGGTCGTGGTGTCGATGCGCAGGCTCTCGGTGAGCACCCGCGGCTGGTAACTCCATCCCGGCGGCAGGTCGAGTCGGCTTGTGAGCCCGGGCAAATCCGACCGCGAGAGGTTGGGATCGGCGACCTGGCTGTAGGTTTGCATGACCCAGTGCCGCCCGTCGGGATCGATCAACTCGTAGATTTCTTCTCCTGCGTTGAAGACGAAGACCGTATTGCGGCTCACCTCGTTGACGGTGTACGGCGCGGGGTTCATCGAGGACAGCGCGACGGTGGCCTGCCGGATCATCTCGATGCCGCCGAAGTTCTTCGTCTCCTGCGGGCCCTGGTGCTCCTTCTCGATGCGGTTCATCAGCCAGTAGCGCGGACCGTTGAGCAGCGCGGCGGTCGCCCCGTGTTCGGCGGCGATCGCCTGCGGGTCCAGCGCGGACCATAACTCGGCGGGACAGTCGTTGAGTGGGAAGCTGTTGTAGACGGTGGCCTGGGGGCCGGACTCGTCGACTTCCACGAGAAGCACTTCGCCGTAACGCTTCCCGGCCAGGTCGGTTGCGTGCTGACTCGCTACGGGGTCTGACTCGGTGGCGGACACACGGTGAAATTAGTCACCGCCGCCACCGGCGTCAACAACAGGCGCATCCGCGGCGAGGGCACCGCGGTAACGGTTGCGTGCGACCAGGCTGGCATGCAGATCCCCGATCAGCGGGTCGAGGAAGGTGGAGCGGTATTCACCGTCGCCGACGGCGCGGGCACCGATGTACATGAACGCCAGCGCGACGAGGAAGAGGCAGGTGTTGATCAGCGGCTGCGGCACCGGGACCGTCATCATCACCAGCGTCCCGTGGGTCGAACCCTTGTTGTGCGTCCATTCGGCGAGCAGGGGCTCGCTGAGCAGGATCAGCCCGAGGACGAAGAAGATGGTGGCGATGACCACCGCCACCACCAGGATCTGCATCAGCTGGGAGGTGGCGAGCACGAACACCACGTTGACGCGTTCGCCTCTGGTCAGCCGCGGGCTGGCCGGCGGGTCCGGCATGTCCGCGAAGGGCGTGTCGGCCAGCCGTTCGCAGTCGTGGGGCAGCGCGGCGGTGGATCGCAGCATCGGTCGGACCCGTTCCAGGCTCCCCGAGATGACGAACGCCGCCGCGATGGCGACGAGAAACAGCAGCGCCAGCCAGAGCCGCGGCTGGCTGATCGTGGCCGCCATCAGCCAGACATAGGGGTTGAGGAACACCAGTACGGTCAGCAGGACGACGGGCAGGGCCCGCACCGCCATGGAGCCGACCGCGGCGAGATGCGACAGCGTCATGCGCACCGCCCACCCGAGCACCGCCCCGACGCCGCCGGCGGTCAAGAGCAACACCACGCCCACTAGAACGACTATCCGCAGCACGTGAATCGGACCGGTTTCGACGATTCCGGTGACCGTCGCGAAGGCCACCGCCACGGACGCCAGGACGCCCTGGCTGCCCGGCAACCGGGACACCAGCCAACCGACGGCTGCGGCCAGCGGCAACATGGCCGCCATTATCGCCAGCAGTCCCCATTCGACGGCGGTGGGGTTTCCGACGATGTCGACGTTGCGGTCGCCGGTGATCACCCATATCGCAAGCTCGCAGCCCTCGGTCGTCGCGTAGGCCGCCAACACGGGCGCCGACCGCGGCCAGAGCCGCCGCCACCGCGCCCGCGGCGTCAGCACCAACGGCAATCCGCGCTGCAGGAACCAGCTTTCGGTCGCGACGCTCGCCGGTGCCCGGCGGCCCGGTGTGCGGCGTTGAAAGAGGTCCATCGCGGCTCACCCTACGACCGGCATACTTTTCGCGCTGGGCGTTCCCGCCTCCTTCTCGCCCCGCTTCGCGGGGCGCCCTGAAGTTGGGGGGTCGGCGGGCTGGGCCCGATTGCCCGCCTCCTGCTCGCCCCGCTTCGCGGGGCGCCCTGAAGTTGGGGGGTCGGCGGGCCCAGCCCGATTGCCCGCCTCCTGCTCGCCCCGCTTGGCGGGGCGCATCGTCGGCGGGCCTAGGCTGGTGGGATGCAACGGATTATCGGGACGGAGGTCGAGTACGGTATCTCGTCGCCGTCCGACCCGACCGCCAACCCGATCCTCACCTCCACGCAGGCGGTGTTGGCCTATGCGGCCGCCGCCGGGATCCAGCGCGCCAAGCGCACCCGTTGGGACTACGAGGTGGAATCGCCATTGCGCGACGCCCGGGGCTTCGACCTGAGCCGCTCGACCGGCCCGCCGCCCGTGGTCGACGCCGACGAGGTCGGCGCGGCCAACATGATCCTGACCAACGGGGCGCGCCTCTACGTCGACCACGCGCACCCCGAATACTCCGCGCCCGAGTGCACCGACCCCATGGACGCCGTGATCTGGGACAAGGCCGGCGAGCGGGTGATGGAGGCCGCCGCCCGGCACGTCGCCAGCGTCCCGGGAGCCGCGAAGCTGCAGCTCTACAAGAACAATGTGGACGGCAAGGGCGCGTCCTACGGCTCGCACGAGAACTACCTGATGAGCCGGCAGACGCCGTTCTCGGCGATCATCGCCGGGCTGACGCCGTTCCTGGTCTCCCGCCAGGTGGTCACCGGCTCCGGCCGGGTGGGCATCGGGCCCTCCGGCGACGAGCCCGGCTTCCAGCTGTCGCAGCGCTCGGATTACATCGAGGTCGAGGTCGGGCTCGAGACCACGCTCAAGCGCGGCATCATCAACACCCGCGACGAACCGCACGCCGACGCCGACAGGTATCGGCGGTTGCACGTGATCATCGGCGACGCCAACCTGGCCGAGACGTCGACCTACCTCAAGCTGGGCACCACCGCCCTCGTCCTGGACCTGATCGAAGAGGGCCCCGCCCACGGGATCGATCTCACCGATCTGACGCTGGCCCGGCCGGTCCACGCGGTCCACACGATCAGCCGCGACCCGTCGCTGCGGGCCACCGTCGCGCTGGCGGACGGTCGCGAACTGACCGGCCTTGCGCTGCAACGCGTTTACCTCGACCGGGTGGCCAAGCTGGTCGACAGTCGCGACCCCGACCCCCGCGCCTCCGACGTCGTGGAGACCTGGGCGCACGTGCTCGACCAGCTCGAGCGCGACCCGATGGACTGTGCCGAGCTGCTCGACTGGCCCGCCAAGCTGCGACTGCTGGAAGGCTTCCGGCAGCGGGAGAACCTCAGTTGGTCGGCCCCGCGGCTGCACTTGGTTGACCTGCAGTACTCCGACGTCCGGCTGGACAAGGGCCTGTACAACCGGCTGGTCGCGCGCGGGTCGATGAAGCGATTGGTCAGCGAACAGCAGGTGATCGACGCCGTCGAAAGTCCACCGACGGACACGCGCGCCTACTTCCGCGGCGAGTGCCTGCGCAGGTTCGGCGCCGACATCGCGGCGGCGAGCTGGGACTCGGTGATCTTCGACCTGGGTGGCGATTCGCTGGTCCGCATCCCCACGCTGGAACCGCTGCGGGGCAGCAAGGCTCATGTCGGGGCGTTGCTGGACTCGGTGGACAGCGCCGCCGAGTTGGTGGCGCAGCTGACCAGCTGAAACCGCCAACCAGGCTCTTTGCGGCCGCGCGAACCGGGTGACCCGAGGCGGACCGGAGAATACTCGTGTAGAGCCGGGAAACGTCGGGGTTGACCGGTAGGGTAGAGAAATACCAGCAGGCGCGTGACGCGGCTGCTAACGAAGCAGGAGGCGGCGATGGCGCAGGAGCAGACCAAGCGTGGAGGTGGCGGCGGCGATGACGACGACTTCACCGACACCACGGCCGCGGGCCAGGAGCGCCGCGAGAAGTTAGCCGAAGAAACCGACGACTTGCTCGACGAGATCGACGACGTCCTCGAGGAGAACGCCGAGGACTTTGTCCGCGCGTACGTGCAGAAGGGTGGACAGTGACCTGGCAGTTCTCCGACCGCCTGCCCACTAACCCCGCGCTCTCCGAAGCCTCTGCCGTCAATCTTTCGTCGTTCGCCGAGTTGCTGCGGCGGCGGGCGCCCGAGCTGCTACCAGCAAGCTTCAGTGGCGGCGGCGCGCAATCCGGCGGCAGCCAATTGGCGCACGGCACCACGATCGTCGCGCTGAAATACCCCGGCGGTGTCCTCATCGCCGGTGACCGGCGCTCGACGCAGGGCAACATGATCGCGGGCCGCGATGTGAAGAAGGTGTACATCACCGACGACTACACCGCGACCGGCATCGCCGGCACCGCCGCGATCGCCGTCGAATTCGCTCGGCTCTACGCGGTCGAACTCGAACACTACGAGAAGCTCGAGGGCGTGCCGCTGACGTTCGCCGGCAAGGTGAACCGGCTCGCGATCATGGTGCGCGGCAACCTCGGCGCCGCGCTGCAGGGACTGGTGGCGCTGCCCCTGCTGGCCGGCTACGACATTCACGCATCCGACCACGAAGGCGCCGGCCGGATCGTCTCGTTCGACGCCGCCGGGGGCTGGAACCTCGAGGAGGAGGGTTACCAGTCGGTCGGGTCGGGCTCCATCTTCGCCAAGTCGTCGATGAAGAAGCTGTACTCGCAGGTGACCGACGAGGCGTCGGCGCTGCGGGTGGCGGTCGAGGCGCTCTACGACGCCGCCGACGACGACTCGGCGACCGGCGGCCCGGACCTGGTGCGTGGGATCTATCCCACCGCCGTCTCCATCGGCGCCGAGGGCGCGGCCGAGGTGCCGGAGAGCCGCATCGCCGAAATGGCCCGCGAGGTCATCCAAAGTCGCTCCCGCGCCGACACTTTCGGCCCCGACAACGAGTCGCGGGGTGAGCAGTGAGCTTCCCGTATTTCATCTCGCCTGAGCAGGCGATGCGCGAGCGCAGCGAGCTCGCACGCAAGGGCATCGCCCGTGGCAAGAGCGTCGTCGCCCTGGCCTACGCCGACGGGGTCTTGTTCGTCGCGGAGAACCCGTCACGGTCGCTGCAGAAGATCAGCGAACTCTACGACCGCGTGGGTTTCGCGGCCGCCGGCAAGTTCAACGAGTTCGACAACCTGCGGCGCGGCGGGATCCAGTTCGCCGACACCCGCGGCTACGCCTATGACCGCCGCGACGTGACGGGTCGCCAGCTGGCCAACGTCTACGCCCAGACGCTGGGGACCATCTTCACCGAACAGGCCAAGCCGTATGAGGTGGAGCTCTGCGTCGCCGAGGTCGCGCACTTCGGCGAGACGAAACCGCCTGAGCTCTATCGGATCACCTACGACGGTTCGATCGCCGACGAGCCGCATTTCGTCGTGATGGGCGGCACCACCGAGCCCATCACCAACGCGCTCAAGGACTCCTACGCCGAGAACGCCGACCTGCGCGATGCCTTGCGCATCGCCTTGAACGCGCTCAAGGCCGGCAGCGCCGAGAGCTCGGGCGGCGATCAGCCGACTCTGGGGGTGGCCAGCCTGGAGGCGGCCGTCCTGGACGCCAACCGGCCCCGCCGGGCGTTTCAGCGGATCAACCGCTCCACCCTGGAATCCCTTCTGGAGGAGCTGGATTCGAACGGCTCCGAATCCGGCGGCGAGGCCTCGGACGGCGAATCCCCCGCTTAGGCCGGTTCCCGGCAGGGCGGTGACAGCGGGTCTGACGGCGTCAGAGTTGCTGGTGAGTTGCGGCCGGCAAACGGTTGCGGGCGGCCCGGCCAACGCCGAATAGGACCCGTGGGCGCGGCTTGCTCACCCCTGGCGTCAGACAACAAGTACCCTCAAATACGTGCAGCGGCGAATTATGGGCATCGAGACCGAGTTCGGTGTGACCTGCACCTTTCACGGTCACCGACGGCTCAGCCCCGACGAGGTGGCGCGCTACCTGTTCCGCCGGGTGGTGTCGTGGGGTCGCAGCTCCAACGTTTTCCTGCGCAACGGCGCCCGGCTCTACCTGGACGTGGGCAGCCACCCCGAGTACGCCACCGCCGAATGCGACAGCCTGGTGCAGCTGGTCACCCACGACCGGGCCGGCGAGTGGGTGCTGGAAGACCTGCTGATCGACGCCGAGCAACGGCTGGCCGACGAGGGCATCGGCGGCGACATCTACCTGTTCAAGAACAACACCGATTCGGCGGGCAACTCCTACGGCTGCCACGAGAACTACCTGATCGTGCGGGCCGGCGAATTCTCCCGGATCTCCGACGTGCTGCTGCCGTTCCTGGTGACGCGCCAGCTGATCTGTGGGGCGGGCAAGGTGCTGCAGACCCCCAAAGCCGCGACGTTCTGCCTGTCCCAGCGCGCCGAGCACATCTGGGAGGGCGTTTCGAGCGCCACCACCCGCAGCCGCCCGATCATCAACACCCGCGACGAGCCGCACGCCGACGCCGAGAAGTACCGGCGGCTGCACGTGATCGTCGGCGACTCCAACATGTGCGAAACCACCACCATGCTCAAGGTGGGTACCGCCGCGCTGGTGCTCGAGATGATCGAGGCCGGTGTGCCCTTCCGCGACTTCTCGCTGGACAACCCCATCCGCGCCATCCGCGAGGTCAGCCACGACACCACCGGCCGGCGGCCGGTCCGCCTGGCCGGCGGGCGGCAGGCCAGCGCGCTGGACATCCAGCGCGAGTACTACGCCCGCGCCGTCGAGCACCTGCAGACCCGTGAGCCCAACGCACAGATCGAACAGGTCGTGGACCTGTGGGGCCGTCAACTCGACGCGGTGGAGAGCCAGGATTTCGCCAAGGTCGACACCGAGATCGACTGGGTGATCAAGCGCAAGCTGTTCCAGCGCTACCAGGACCGCTACGACATGGAGCTGTCCGACCCCAAGATCGCCCAGCTGGACTTGGCCTACCACGACATCAAGCGCGGTCGCGGTGTGTTCGATCTGCTGCAGCGCAAGGGCCTGGCGGCGCGGGTGACCACCGACGAGGACATCGCCGACGCCGTCGAGAACCCGCCCCAGACCACTCGCGCGCGGCTGCGCGGCGAGTTCATCAGCGCCGCGCAGGCGGCGGGGCGTGACTTCACCGTCGACTGGGTGCACCTCAAGCTCAACGATCAGGCGCAGCGCACGGTGCTGTGCAAGGACCCCTTCCGGGCGGTCGACGAGCGGGTCAAACGCCTCATCGCCAGCATGTAGCGGCCGTCGGTGCTGCCCGCCGAGCCAGAGACTGGTGTGACGGCTGGGAATATTGCGACGCGGTCGGCCGATGCAAGCGTCGTACGGTGAGCATCGAATAACCTGGTGCGAATGGCGACCTCGAAAGTCGAGCGGTTGGTCAATCTCGTCATCGCTTTGCTGTCCACCCGCGGCTACATCACCGCGGAAAAGATCAGGACCAGCGTCGCGGGTTACTCCGACAGCCCCAGCGCCGAGGCGTTCTCCCGGATGTTCGAACGCGACAAGAACGAGTTACGCGACCTGGGCATTCCCCTGGAGGTCGGCAGGGTCTCGGCCCTGGATCCCTCGGAGGGATACCGGATCAACCGCGATGCCTACGCCCTGCCGCCGGTGCAACTGACCGCCGACGAGGCGGCGGCGGTCGCGGTCGCCACGCGGCTGTGGGAGTCGCCCGAATTGATCACCGCCACCCAGGGCGCCCTGCTCAAGCTGCGTGCCGCCGGAGTCGACGTCGACCCGGACGCGCCGGTGGCCATCGCCTCCCCGGCCGGTGTGCCGGGGCTGCGCGGGTCCGAGGACGTGCTGGGGGTCCTGTTGTCGGCGATCGAGTCCGGGCGGGCGGTCCAATTCCCGCACCGCTCCTCGCGGGCCGAGCCCTACACCACCCGCACCGTCGAGCCGTGGGGTGTGGTGACGGAAAAGGGACGCTGGTATCTGGTCGGACATGATCGGGACCGCGACGACACGCGCATCTTCCGCCTGTCGCGCATCGGGGCCGAGATCGCGCCGATCGGCCCGGCCGGCGCGATCACCGTGCCCGACGGCGCGGACCTGCGCGCGCTGGTGGCTCAGAAGGTCGCCCAGATGGAAGGGGAGGCCGGGACTGGCGAGCGGGCCCGGGTGTGGGTCGCCGACGGACGGGCCACCGCGCTGCGGCGCGCCGGGCGATCGATCGCCCCGCACGCGCTGGGCGGCCGCGACGGCGAGGTGATCGAACTCGAGATCGGGTCCACCGACCGCCTGGCTCGCGACATCACCGGGTACGGGGCCGACGCGGTCGTGCTCGAGCCGCAATCCCTGCGCGACGACGTGCTGGCCAGGTTGCGCGCCCAGGCGGGCATGCGGGAGGCGTCGGCATGACACCCAACTCCGCCCGGCTGGTCCGGCTGCTCAACATGGTGCCGTACTTCCAGGCCAACCCGCGGATCACCCGCGCGGAGGCCGCCGCCGACCTGGGGGTGTCCGACAAGCAGCTGGAGGCCGACCTCAACCAGCTGTGGATGTGCGGCCTGCCCGGCTACTACCCGGGGGATCTCATCGATTTCCAGTTCTCCGGCGACACCATCGAGGTGACGTTCTCGGCGGGCATCGACCGCCCGCTCAAGCTCACGTCGCCCGAGGCGACGGGCCTGCTGGTGGCGCTGCGGGCCCTGGTCGATGTCCCCGGCGTCGTCGACCCCGACGCGGCGCGCAGCGCGATCGCCAAGATCGAGGGCGCCGCCGGCGCGGCCGGGCGGGACGCCACGGCGGTCGCGGCCACCGACGAGCCGGCGCCCGCCGAGAGCCGCGTCGCCGCCGTGGTGCGGACGGCGCTACAGGACGAACGCGCGCTGGCCATCGAGTACTACTCGGCGTCGCGCGACACGCTGGCCAGCCGGGTCGTCGACCCCATCCGGGTCCTGCTGATCGGCGGCCACAGCTACCTGGAGGCCTGGGCCCGGGACGCGGAGGGGGTTCGGTTGTTCCGCTTCGACCGAATCGTGGACGCCGCCGAACTAGACGACGCGGCCGCTCCGCCGGAGCCGGCGCGCCAGGCGCCCCCGGACACCTCCCTGTTCGACGGCGATCCGTCGCTCCCGTCGGCCACGCTACGCATCGCCCCGTCGGCGTCGTGGATGTTCGAGTACTACCCGATGCGGGAGGTACGCGAATTGCCCGACGGCTCGTGTGAGGCCGTGATGACGTATGCCTCCGACGAGTGGATGACGCGGCTGGTGCTGGGCTTCGGGTCGGCTGTGCGGGTGCTCGAACCGGAATCGCTTGCGCGGCGAGTGCGCGATGCCGCGGCGACCGCGCTCGAGCTCTATCAGGAGGCGGCCCGCTGAGGGCCAGCATTCCGCGGCGCGGACACACCGGCACCGCGGCGTGCTGGGGTAGCATCGGGTTGACGTCTGGAGGTAATGAACGTGGGCAGTCTTAGTCCGTGGCATTGGGCGATCCTCGCTGTAGTGGTGATCGTCCTGTTCGGTGCCAAGAAGCTCCCCGATGCGGCGCGCTCGTTGGGTAAGTCGATGCGCATCTTCAAGTCCGAGCTGCGCGAAATGCAGAGCGAGAACAAGTCGGAATCGTCTGCCTTGGAGACAAAGAGCGACACCCCCGCCACCCCTTCCGCCAGCCCCACTCCCGTGCAGGCGGAGCGAGTCGACCCTCCGGCGACGACCGAGCAGGGCCACACTGAAGCACGCCGGGCCTAGCGCGGCATCATCGCCGCGGTGCCCGAGCACCGCTGACCGAGCGTCGTGAACGCCTCCAAAATTTCAGCGCGCACCGCCGCCGTGCTGAAGCGGCTCAATCCCCGCAACCGGCGCAGCCGCACCAACCCCGACGCGACGATGTCGCTGGTCGACCACCTCACCGAGCTGCGCACCCGGCTGCTGATCGCGCTGGCCGCGATCGTGCTCACCACGGTCTTCGGGTTTCTGTGGTACTCGCATTCCGTCTTCGGGCTGGAAAGCCTCGGCGAATGGCTGCGCCATCCCTACTGCTCGCTGCCGCAGTCCGCGCGCGCCCAGATCAGCGCCGACGGGCAGTGCCGGCTGCTGGCCACCGCACCGTTCGACCAATTCATGCTGCGGCTCAAGGTCGGGCTGACGGCCGGGATCGTGCTGGCCTGCCCGGTGTGGCTCTACCAGCTGTGGGCCTTCATCACCCCCGGGCTGTACCAGAGGGAACGCCGCTTTGCGATCGGCTTCGTGATTCCCGCCGCGGCGCTGTTCGTCGGCGGTGCGGTGCTGGCCTACTTCGTGCTGTCCAAGGCGCTCGGATTCCTGCTGACCGTGGGCAGCGACGTCCAGGTGACCGCCCTGTCCGGGGACCGGTATTTCGGCTTCCTGATCAACCTGCTGGTGGTCTTCGGGGTCAGCTTCGAGTTCCCGCTGCTGATCGTCATGCTCAACATGACCGGCTTGCTGACCTATCAGCGGCTCAAGTCGTGGCGCCGCGGCCTGATCTTCGCGATGTTCGTGTTCGCGGCGATCTTCACGCCCGGTTCGGATCCGTTCTCGATGACGGCGCTCGGCATGGCGCTGTCGGTGCTGCTCGAATTCGCCATTCAGGTCGCGCGTGTGCACGACAAGCGGAAGGCCAGGCGCGAAGCCCGAGCCGAGATCCCCGACGACGAGGCGTCGGTGATCGAGGCGCCCACCACGCAGCCGGAGCCGTCGTTCGTGGCGGGACAGCATGACGATGTCACCTAGGTCGGGCCGCGAGGGTGCGTGTCTGTACAGCAACACGCCGCTACGGCCGGCATTCTGTGCACCCTCGCGGCGTACGACGGCCGCGGCGTGACCGGGTTGGTCGAGCTGGGCAGGTTCGCCGCCGAACTGCCCTTTGCGCTCGACGACTTCCAGCAGCGGGCCTGTGCGGCGCTGGAGCGTGGTCACGGCGTGCTGGTCTGCGCACCGACAGGCGCCGGCAAGACGGTGGTCGGCGAATTCGCCGTGCACCTGGCGCTGGCGGGTGGCGGCAAGTGCTTCTACACCACGCCGCTCAAGGCGCTGAGCAACCAGAAGCACACCGACCTGACGGCGCGCTACGGCCGCGACCGCATCGGCCTGCTGACCGGGGACGTATCGCTCAACGGCGATGCGCCCGTGGTGGTCATGACCACCGAAGTGTTGCGCAACATGCTCTACGCCGATTCGACGGCGCTGCAAGGCCTTTCCCATGTGGTCATGGACGAGGTGCATTTCCTCGCCGACCGGATGCGCGGTCCGGTCTGGGAAGAGGTCATCCTGCACCTGCCCGACGAGGTGCGGCTGGTCAGCCTGTCGGCGACGGTGAGCAACGCCGAGGAATTCGGCGGCTGGATTCAGACCGTGCGGGGCGACACCACGGTTGTGGTCGACGAACACCGGCCGGTCCCACTGTGGCAGCACGTGCTGGTGGGCAAGCGCCTCTACGACTTGTTCGACTACCGCAGCTCGGAAGCCGCCGAGCAACCGGGCGGAAACCGTGAGGCGCGCGTCAACCCGGACCTGCTGCGCCACATCTCGCATCGCCGGGAGGCGGACCGGATGTCGGACTGGCAACCGCGCCGGCAGGCGGGACGTGGAGGCCCCGGACGGACCGGCGGCCGGCCGCGCTTCTACCGCCCGCCCGCGCGACCCGACGTGATCGCGACCCTGGACTCCGAAGGCCTGCTGCCGGCGATCACGTTCGTGTTCTCCCGCGCCGGTTGTGACGCGGCGGTCCACCAGTGCCTGCGCTCGCCGCTGCAGCTGACCACCCAGGAGGAGCGCGCCCAGATCGCCGAGGTGATCGACCATCGCTGCGGCGACCTCGCCGACGCCGACCTGGCGGTGCTCGGCTACTACGAGTGGCGGGAGGGGCTACTGCGCGGGCTGGCGGCCCACCACGCCGGCATGCTGCCGGCGTTCCGGCACACCGTCGAGGAGCTGTTCACCGCGGGCCTGGTCAAGGCCGTGTTCGCCACCGAGACCCTGGCGCTGGGCATCAACATGCCCGCCCGCACGGTGGTGCTGGAGCGGCTGGTGAAGTTCAACGGCGAGCAACACGTGCCGCTGACGCCGGGGGAGTACACGCAGCTGACCGGGCGCGCCGGCAGGCGCGGCATCGACGTCGAGGGTCACGCGGTGGTGCTGTGGCAACCCACCGAGGAGACCACCGAGCCGTCGGCGGTGGCCGGTCTGGCGTCCACGCGGACCTTTCCGCTGCGCAGTTCGTTCGCCCCGTCGTACAACATGACGATCAACCTGGTGCACCGGATGGGACCCGAGCAGGCGCACCAGCTGTTGGAGCAGTCCTTCGCCCAGTATCAGGCCGACCGCTCGGTCGTCGGGCTGGTGCGCGGCATCGAGCGGGGCACCGAGATGCTCGGCGAGATCGCCGCCGAGCTTGGCGGGCCCGACGCCCCGATCCTGGGCTACGCCAGGCTGCGCGCGCGGATTTCCGAGCGGGAGCGCGCGCAGTCGCGCGCCTCGCGGCTGCAGCGGCGCCAGGCGGCCAGCGACGCGTTGGCCGCGCTGCGCCGCGGCGACATCATCAACATCACCCATGGGCGGCGCGGCGGGCTGGCGGTGGTGCTCGAGTCGGCCCGCGACAGCGACGACCCGCGCCCGCTGGTGCTGACCGAAAACCGGTGGGCGGGTCGTATTTCGGCGGCGGATTATTCGGGCGCGCGGGGTCCGGTCGGTTCGATGTCGTTGCCCAAGCGGGTGGAACACCGCCAGCCGCGGGTGCGGCGCGACCTGGCCTCGGCGCTGCGGTCGGCCGCCGCGGGGCTGGATGTGCCGTCCAAGCGCCGTTCCGGCCGCGGTGATCACGGTGACAATGAAGGCGAATTTCACGATCCGGAGCTGACGGCGTTGCGGGCCGAGTTGCGCCGGCACCCGTCGCACGGCAGCCCCGGCGTCGAAGCCCAGGTGCGGCAGGCCGAGCGTTACCTGCGCATCGAACGCGACAACGCGCAGTTGGAAAAGAAGGTGGCCGCCGCGACCAACTCGCTCGCCCGTACCTTCGACCGGATCGTCGGGCTGCTCACCGAGCGCGGCTTCATCGAGGGGCCGGCCACCGATCCCCACGTCACCGAGGACGGACGGTTGCTGGCCCGCATCTACAGCGAGAGCGACCTATTGGTCGCCGAATGCCTGCGCACCGGCGCGTGGGCGGGTCTCAAGCCGGCCGAGCTGGCGGCGGTGGTCTCGATGGTGCTCTACGAGTCCCGCGGAGGCGACGGGCCCGGCTCCGCCGCCGAGGTTCCCACCCAGCGGTTGCGGCAGGCGCTGCAGCAGACGTCGCGGCTGTGCACCGCGCTGCGCGCCGACGAGCAGGCGCACCGCATCGGCCCCAGTCGAGAGCCCGACGACGGCTTCGTCAACGTCATCTACCGGTGGGCCCGCAGCGGAGACCTGGCCGCGGCGCTGGCCGCTGCCGAGGTGACGGGTGCCGGGTCGCCGTTGCTGGCGGGGGACTTCGTGCGCTGGTGCCGCCAGGTGCTCGACCTGCTCGACCAGGTCCGCAACGCGGCCCCGGACGCAGAGCTCCGGGGGACCGCCAAGCGCGCGATCAGTGACGTTCGGCGCGGCGTCGTGGCTGTTGACGCCGGGTAGGCTGAGCTCAAGTTACGGTGAGACCCGTAGCTAGAATGCACGGGCAAGACGTAAGGGGCTGAGGAGAAAGCATGAGCGGACCGCAGGGATCGGAGCCGGAGCAGCAGTGGCAACCGCCCGGTCACAGTGGCGACCAGTCCTCGGAGCCGACCCAGGTCGGATCGCCCTGGCAGCAGCAGCCGAACCAGGACGCCACGTGGCAGGCGCCGGCCTACACGCCGCCGCCCAACTACCCGCAGTACCAGCAGCCGGGTGAGCAGGCGTATCCGCAGCAATACCCTCAGCAGCCCGGCTATGGGCAGCCCGAGCAGTACGGTGGGCAGGCTCCCCAGTACGGCCAGTACGCGCAGCCGGGCCAGTACGCGCAGCCGGGCCAGTACGGTCAGCCGGGCCAGTACGGTCAGCCGGGCCAGTACGGTCAGCCGGGCCAGTACGGTCAGCCCGGCCAGTATCCGCAGCAGTTCCCGCCGTACGAGCAGCCGGGCAAGAAGCGTTCGACCGCGCTGATCGCCGGGGTGGCCGGCGTCGTGGGGTTCCTGCTCGTCGCGGTCGTGCTGGTGCTCGGCTTCTGGGAGCCCGGCTTTTTCGTCACCACCAAGCTGGATGTCAAGAAGGCCCAGGCCGGCGTGCAGCAGATCCTGTCGGATGAGACCAACGGCTACGGCGCCCGCAACGTCAAGGACGTGAAGTGCAACCAGGGCAACGACCCGATCGTCAAGAAGGGCGCTAGCTTCGACTGCAACGTCAGCATCGATGGCGCGCAGAAGCATGTGACGGTGACCTTCCAGGACAACAAGGGCACCTACGAGGTCGGCCGCCCGCAGTAGGGCCCGTCGTTATCCCGGGAGCGCGTCCAACGCCTTTTGCAGGCGGCCGATCGAGGATCCGACGCCCAGCCCCGTCGCCAGCTGCGCGGTGCGCTGCGGGTCGGCGGCCGTCAGCGGTAGCGCGTCGGTGGGAGTCGAGAGCGTGACGGGGGCATCGGTGGCCACCCGCACGACCCGGTCGGCGGCCTCGATGTAGTCGGTGGCGGACAGCAATTTCGCGCGTAATCCCTTGGCCATCTTCGATTTCGGATCGTGCGCTGCGGCCAGTATCCGGTGCAGCGAGCCGTGCTGTGCCAGCAGGGTGGCCGCAGTCTTCTCCCCGATGCCCGGCACCCCCGGCAGGCCGTCGGACGGGTCGCCGCGCAGCAACGCCAGTTCGGCGTAGGCCGGTCCGGCCCGGTCCACCGGGACGCCGTACTGCTCGGCTACCTCGGCCGGTCCGAACAAGGTCGCGTTGTTCAGCCCGCGGCCCAGGTAGAGCACCCGAACCGGCACCGGTTCGTCGGCCACCACCTGCAGCAGATCGCGGTCTCCGCTGACCACGACGACCGGGTCCGCGCGCTCCCGCGCGGCCAGCGTGCCCAGCACGTCGTCGGCCTCGAAACCGGCCGCACCGGCCATCGGGATGCCGAACGCGTCGAGCAGGTCGGTGATCATGTCGACCTGCGGGGTCAGGTCGTCGGGGACCTCCTCGATGTCGGGCTCGCCCGCCGGCTCCGGCTCGGCCACCCGATGCGCCTTGTAGGACGGGATGAGGTCGACCCGGAACTGCGGGCGCCAGTCCAGGTCCAGGCACACGGCCAGCCGTGCGGGCCGCTGCCGGGTGATCACCACGGCCATCGAGTCGAGGAACCCGCGGACGGCGTTGACGGGCCGGCCGTCGGGGGAGGTGATCGACGACGGCACTCCGAAGTACGACCGGAACCACATGCTGGCGCCGTCGAGCAGCAGCAAAGGTGCAGACATGGCGGGTATGGTCTCACGCCGCCTCCGGCGAGCAGACGCAAAATCGCCCTAAACGCAGCGTTTTAGGGCGATTTTGCGTCTGCTCGCCCGTCATCACCGCGCCGGGTTAGCCTGGCTGCCGTGGACTCCGACCGATTCGACGCAGCCGTGTACGCTCGCCGGCTGGCCGCGGCGGCCGCCGCGGCCGGTGACGCCGGCCTGGATGGGCTGGTGATCACCCCGGGGTATGACCTGCGCTACCTCCTCGGGTCGCGGGCCCAGACGTTCGAGCGGCTCACCGCACTGGTGTTGCCGGCCTCGGGTGATGCGACGGTGGTGGTGCCACGCCTGGAGCTCGCCTCCCTGTCGGGTTCGGCCATCGCGGAACTGGGCCTGCCGGTGCACGATTGGGTCGACGGCGACGACCCCTATGCGCTGGTGAGCGCCGCGCTGGACGGCGCTCGAGTGGCGACCGCCGTCACCGATTCCATGCCTGCCCTGCACCTGCTGCCGCTGGCCGACGCACTCGGGACGCTACCTGTGCTGGCCACCGATGTCCTGCGCGGGCTGCGAATGGTCAAGGAAGAGTGCGAGATCGACGCGTTGCGCAAGGCCGGCGCGGCCATCGACCGCGTGCACGCCCGCGTGCCGGAGTTCCTCGTCCCCGGCCGCACCGAAGCCGACGTCGCCGCCGACATCGCTGAAGCCATTGTCGCCGAGGGGCATTCGGATGTCTCGTTCATCATCGTCGGCTCCGGCCCGCATGGCGCCGATCCGCACCACAGCCACTCGGACCGCGAACTGCGGGTCGGGGACGTCATCGTCGTCGACATCGGGGGCGCCTACGAACCCGGGTATCACTCCGACTGCACCCGAACCTACAGCATCGGCGAGCCCGACACCGATGTGGCCCAGCAGTATTCGGTGCTGCAACGGGCGCAGCGCGCGGCCTTCGATGCGGTGCGACCGGGTGTGACCGCCGCACAGGTCGACGCCGCCGCCCGCGACGTGCTCGCCGAGGCCGGACTCGCGGAGTTCTTCGTGCACCGCACCGGACACGGGATCGGGTTGTCGGTCCACGAAGAGCCCTACATCGTCGCCGGCAACGACCTGCCGCTGAGCGCGGGCATGGCGTTTTCCGTCGAGCCCGGCATCTATTTCCCGGGCCGCTGGGGTGCCCGCATCGAAGACATCGTCGTCGTCACTGAGAGCGGCGCGCTGGCCGTCAACAACCGACCGCACGAGCTGGTCGTGGTGCCCCCGTCCTGACCAGGCGCGTCACCGGCGCCGCGTAGGTTGGACGGAGTGTCACTCCTGGGGGATCTAGCGCTGCTTCCGGTTCGCATCGCACGCCATGTCGCCGACGCCGTGGTGCATTCCATCGCACCCGCCCCGGCCCCAGGCGCGCCGCGGGGCCGTCGCCGAAGTCGACGCGCGCTCGTATGCGCGGCCGGACCCGACGCACACGGTTCACTACCATCGCGGGCTCGTCCTGAACTTCGACCCAACCCCGGGGTTGTACGGCGAGCTGGACTGGCAGGTGGGGCCGCCCGTCGCCCCGATGCCGTTTCTGACGTTGCGGCTCACCGGGGTCGCCGGTGTCACCGTCGACGTCGAGCGCGCCGGCCTGGCCGCGCTGGCGGCGTCGACGATCACGGTCACCACCGACGGCGCCGCGCAGATCACGCTGGCCGGGCTGCCGGCCGGCGCCCACGTGCAACTCGACGGTGCGTCGGCTGGATCGACGGTTGCGGTGCTGCCCGGGCGGCACCGGATCACGTTGGCCGTGGTTCGGTGACGGGTTTGTTGATGACGGAAGTCTCGCCGTGAGCGGCTGTGTTTAGCTGGCCGGGGCGATTCGTGGGTGAATAGCGTCGGCTTCGGGCGCCGGCGAGAATCCTGGCCGTGGCTCCCCTGGCGGTCGATCCCGAGGTGCTGTCGGCTGCGGGCAGCGCGGTGGTGGCCACCGGTGACGGGCTGGCCGCGAACCTGACCGTGCTCAGGGCCGGTTTTGCGGCCAACACCGGGCAGGACACGGCCGGCACGGTGTTCGGGCTGGCCTATCAGTCCGCGGCCGAGTCGCTGCTGACGGCGGCCGCGGCGGCAATCAACGCGTGCCGGCACAGCGGGGCCCTGGTTCAGCTGTCGGCGTCGAACTATTCGCGGGCCGAAGCGGCCTCGACGCTGGGCGGCGGCGCCGGCGTGCTGTCGCCGCCCGCAGACCCGGTCAAGATCACCGCGCCCGGGCCGCCCGGAACGTTGGGGCCCGGCGAGCCGCCGCCGGTGCTGTGGGCGGTGGTCCAGTCGTTCGTCCACGATTTCTGGCCCGACGGCGACGTGGCGGGCCTGCACGCCGCCGCGGCCCGGTGGCGCGGTTTCGGTGCGGCGATCAGCGGCGTGCAGGATGCGCTCAACGCGTCGAAGTCGCTGGTCGCGGGCCAGCGGATCCCCGAGGGTGAGAAGGTGGCCTCGGTGCTGTCGGGAATCGTCGACGGCGTGAACAGCATTGGGGCGCAGTGCGGAAAGCTGGCCGCCACCCTCGACGACTTCGCGAACGAGGTGAGCGACGCCCAGAACCACATCCGTGACCTGTTGCACCGCCTCGGGTCGTTGGCCAACCTCGCGCACGACGTGGTGCTGATCTTCGAAGGCGACGCTTTCGACGAGATCGAGAAGATCGCCGAGGACATCAACGCCGTCCTGCACCAGTTCGGTCGCGAGGCTCGGGCCTGCGAGCAGTCGCTGAACATGGGCATGCAGGTCATCGACGGCCTGGTCGTCGGCATGGAGAAGTTCATGCGCGGGCAGTTCACCCATTTTCTGGGGCAGGACGTCGGCAATGGGGTCGCCACGGTGTTCGACACCTGGGTCAACACGGGCGAGGGGGTCGTCAAGGGCCTGGTGCAGATGGTCGAGGGGATCGAGCAACTCGACCCGCGGTGGTTCCTCCTCGACCCCGAGGGCGCGACCGAGACCTGGAACGCGATGACGAAGACGGGTCTGCTCAACCACGTCCTCAACCCGCAGGGGGCCGTGGAAGCCGACAAGCAGATGTTCAGGGCGCTGCTACATCTGGACGATTGGCGTGCCGATCGGCCGGGACTGGGCTTCGGGGAGAACGCTTTTGACGTCGCGACGCTGTTCCTTCCCGGGGTTGGGGAGGCCGGCGCCGGGGTGAAGGGTGCTGCCGCCGGCGCCCGGGCGGCCGAGGAGGGCGCCGAGGCCGCGGATGCCGCGGGCGCCGCGGGACGCGCGGCGGAGGCGGCCGGTGCGTTCGCGGCCGGTGAGCGTGCGTTGGGGGATATCGGCGAGGCCGGCTCGGGTCTGACCACAGACCTCGAAGGTCTCGGCGGGGACCTGCCCAAGGCCGAGCCTCCGGTCGGGGGCCAGCCTGTGGCCCTGCCGCCCGGCGAGGTGCCCGGGGCGCCGGTCGAGTCCGCGCCGCACCCTGTCGATCCCGCGCCGGCGGGTGGCCCTCACGAACCGGCTCCGACGGGTGGTGCTCGCGAACCTGTTGATGCGGCGTCGGCGCCGCCGGGTGCGGCGCATGAACCTGCTGCCGCGGCCGTCGAGCGTCCGCACGAACCGATCCCGGCCGTGGGCCGCCCCCATCAGCCGCCGTCGGCCCCCGGCGTCCCGGCTCGCGACCTGCCTGCCGCCAGTCCACGACTAGTCGACCACGTGCCCGCCCGGCCACACGCTTCGCGTGGCGCGTTCCCCGCCGAGGCAACACCGGCGCCCGCCGCCGCACACTCACCGTCCACCGCGCCGGCCGCGTCGCCCGCACCCCGCGGCGCGTCGGCGCCCGCTTTCACGCCCTCGAGCGGCCGCCCGGCGGAATTGCCCGCGCCGCACGGCGGTGGACCACGGGGCGCTGAGGACGGTCTGCCGCCGGGTGATCGGCCAGACGGGTCGCCTTTGCGTGGCCGTGATCCCCATGGGCACGGTGACCGAGACCCCCGAGAAGGACACCGGCACAGGCAAAAGTCCCACGATGGGGAGCATCATGGGCCTGATGGCGGCGATAGTCCCGACGTATCGACAGACGGATTGGACGCTGAGAAACGCGACGAAATCATCGCAATGCCGAAAGGCAGCCGGCCCGATCCGTCGGAATACCTGTCTCCTCAATATATTGAAAATCATCTCAACAAATTCACCGATGGCGCTACCCGGTTCATGCCACAGAGCAATCTCGCGAAATATGGAATTGCTCAACGAGACGGAACGGCATTCGTCATGCCGAAGGCCGAAGCCGACGCAATGATCGACGTGACGCGTGGCAACGCCCGTGCAATGGAGAACGAGCTCGGCTTGCCCGACGGATTTCTTGATTCGAATAGGCTCGTCAGGATCGATATAGCCGACCCCGAGGACTTTGACTTGCGCATGCCATCCGGCAACGAGGCAGGAGCCAATGAACAATGGGTCCCCGGAGGGCACCTACCCAATGGCGCATCTGAAGCAGTGATAAACGGTGAAAGCGTACCGCCGGGAGGTTATACTGTCACTGCTATGTCCGAGTAGAAGGAATTTGATGAAATTCGACGACACGTTCTTCTCGCGAGAGGACAAGTATTCGCTTGGCGTCGAATCGATGTCGGGACGCTGGTATGTCTCGATACCAGTAAGCAATGGCATCGTTGACTACGAGGAATATTACGGGCTCACGGAGTCTCAATATCGCTCGTTCTTGCACGACAGGAACGCGGCAGTTGAATTTGTCGAAGCTTGCCGTCAGCGGCAGCACGACGACCTTCTCTTGCAACAACCGGGCAGTAACCGCGGAACTCCTGTTTAGATTGACTGTTTGGATTGACTGTTTGGATTGACCTGACAGGCTGGGTCGCCGCGATGCGATTTCTATGCCGGAGCAAAGAAGCTTCGGCGGACAAAATGCATGATGAGCAACGGTTAAATTCCGCGACTCTATAAAAGCGTGCATCCGCGGGCTACCAAAGTCCGGGAATCACTCGTCAGCCGGCAAGTATGCACCATTTCAAGGGGAAGCTAAGAATCGTTTGAGTTCTCGGCCCTACTGGCCCTTCTCCAGCAGACTCGACGAGCCCAGCACCCGCTCCACCTGCACCTCGATGACGACCCGTCGCGGGTTGGGCTTCGGGTTGCGGTAGCGCTGGGCGTAGCGCAGTTCGGCGTCGCGCACGGCGTCGGCGTCGCTGTTGACCTTGGACCGGCCTTCCAGTGAGAGCCACCGCGCGCCGTCGACCTGGCTCAGCACGGCCAGCCCGGCACGGTCGGCGTTGACGGCCTTCTGTGAGCCGCCGGTGGTGATGACCCGCGCGATGTGGGTCGTGGGGTCGAAGGTGAACCCGACCGCCACCACATGCGGTGAACCGTCGTTGCGCAGCGTGGTCAGCATGGCCAGATGACGTTCGGACAGGAATGCCAGCGCGTCGTCGGTGAGCCGGGTAGTGGTGTTCGCCATCACCGCCCACGCTAGCGCAGGTCATAATCGCAGCCGTGGATGACACGGGCGCAGGTCCGGTACTGATTCTGGGCGGCCGCAGCGAGATCGGCACCGAACTCGCGCGGCGCCTGGCTCCCGGCGCGACGCTGGTGTTGGCCGCCCGCAACGCCGACCGCCTCGACGACGAGGTCAGCGCGCTCAAGGCCGCCGGTGCCGCGGCGGTGCACACGCGGGAGTTCGACGCCGACGACCTGTCCTCCCACGGCGCGCTGGTCGCCTCGATCGTCGACGAGTACGGACCTATCGGCACCGCGGTGCTGGCCTTCGGCATCCTCGGCGATCAGGCCCGCGCCGAAGCCGATGCCGGCCACGCCACCGCCATCGTGCACACCGACTACGTCGCGCAGGTCAGCGTGCTGACCCACCTGGCCGCCGCGATGCGCAAAGCCGGCCGCGGCTCGCTGGTGGTGTTCTCCTCGGTGGCCGGCGTCCGGGTGCGCCGCGCCAACTACGTCTACGGCTCGGCCAAGGCCGGGCTGGACGGCTTCGCCAGCGGGTTGGCCGACGCGCTGCACGGCAGCGGGGTGCGGCTGCTGATCGCCCGCCCGGGCTTCGTGATCGGGCGCATGACCGAAGGCATGACGCCCGCGCCGCTGTCCAGCACCCCGCAGCAGGTGGCCGAGGCCACCGCGCGTGCGCTGGCCAAGGGGCGGCGTACCGTGTGGGTTCCGTGGGCGCTGCGGCCGATGTTCTTTGCGATGCGGCTGCTGCCGCAGTTCATCTGGCGGCGGATGCCGCGATGATCCCTGGCCATGGGGAGGAGCGGCGCTCATGATCATCGTGGTGGGCATCGGCGCCGACGGCGTGGCGGGCCTGTCGGCCGCATCGCGTAACGAATTGCACAGAGCCGCAGTAATTTACGGCGCAAAACGGCAACTGGCTCTGCTCGACGACACCATCACCGCCGAACGCCGCGAGTGGCCATCGCCGATGCTGCCCGCCCTGCAGGCGCTTCCGGCCGACGCCGGCAGCGACATCCACATCGTTGCCAGCGGCGACCCGCTGATGCACGGCATCGGCGGTACCCTGATCCGCTTGTTCGGCGCCGACAAGGTAAGCGTGCTACCCCATGTGTCGTCGGTGACGCTGGCGTGCGCGCGGATGGGCTGGAACGTCCACGACACCGAGGTGATCAGCCTGGTCACCGCGCCGCCGAGCACCGCGGTGCGCCGCGGCGGCCGCGCGATCGTGCTGGCCAGCGGCCGCGCCACGCCGAAGGCGCTGGCCGACCTGCTGGATGCCCACGGCCGTGGCGATTCCGAGTTCAGCGTGCTCGAACGGCTCGGTGGTCCGGCCGAACGCCGCCGCGACGGCACCGCGCGGCAGTGGGCCGAAAGCGCTCCGCACGACGTCGACGATCTCAACGTGATCGCCGTCCGCTACCTGCCCGACGAGCGGGTGTCGCCGTTGCCCGACGACGCCTTCGTCCACGACGGTCAGATCACCAAGCACGCGATGCGGGCGGTGACCCTGGCGGCGCTGGCGCCGCGGCCGGGGGAGCGGTTGTGGGACGTAGGAGCGGGTTCGGGCAGTATCGGCGTCGAGTGGTGCCGCAGCTGGCGCGGCTGCGGCGCGGTCGCGTTCGAGCGCGACGAACGGCGCCGCCGCAATATCGAATTCAACGCTGCCGCAGCGGGCGTCGGCATCGACGTGCGCGGCGACGCGCCGCACGCGTTCGCGGAGGCCCAGCCCCCTTCGGCCGTCTTCATCGGCGGCGGCCTGACCCAGCCCGGCCTGCTCGAGTCGTGCTTCGATCACCTGCTCCCAGGCGGCCGTGTGGTCGCCAACGCGGTCACCGCCGAATCGGAAGCCTTCTTGGTGCAAGCGTATTCGCGTTTCGGTGGGCAGCTGAAGCGCTTTCAGCACTATCGGGGAGAGCCGCTGGGCGGCTTCACCGGATGGCGCCCACAGTATCCGGTCACCCAATGGTCGGTGACACGATGACCGTGCATTTCATCGGTGCAGGCCCCGGCGCGGCCGACCTGATCACCGTCCGCGGCCAGCGGCTTCTGCAAGAATGCCCGGTCTGTCTCTACGCGGGCTCCATCATGCCTGACGATCTGCTGGCGCTGTGCCCGGCCGACGCGAAAGTCGTTGACACCGGACCGTTGACGCTCGAACAGATCATCACCGAAATGGCCGGCGCGGACGCGGCCGGCCATGACGTGGCGCGACTGCACTCCGGTGACCCATCCTTGTACAGCGCCTTGGCCGAGCAGTGCCGCCGGCTCGACGGCCTGGGCATCGGATACGAAATCGTGCCGGGTGTACCGGCTTTCGCCGCGGCCGCGGCCGCGCTCAAGCGCGAACTCACCCTTCCAGGGGTGGCCCAGACGGTGACGCTGACACGGATAGCGACCCTGTCCACCCCCATGCCGCCCGGGGAGGAACTGGCCGCGCTCGCCCGCGCCGGCGCAACACTGGTCCTGCACCTGGCCGCCGCCCAGATCGATGCCATCGTTCCGCAGCTCCTGGAAGGCGGCTATCGGACCGAAACGCCAACCGCTGTGGTGGCTTTCGCAAGTTGGCCACAGCAGACGGTGCTGCGCGGCACGCTCGCCGACATCGCCGGGCAGATGCGCGACGCGCAGATCACGAGGACCGCCGTCATCGTGGTCGGCGATGTGCTGGCCGCCGAGGGCTTCACCGACAGCTACCTGTATTCGGCAGGGCGGGCGCGGGGGAGCCGACACTGATGCGGGTACTGCTGCTGGGCGGCACCGCCGAGGCCCGCGCACTGGCGAAAGCCCTGCACCCACAGGTCGACATCGTCAGCTCGCTGGCCGGCCGGGTGCCCGACCCCGCCCTGCCGGTCGGCCCGGTGCGCATCGGGGGGTTCGGTGGCGTCGAGGGCCTGCGGTGCTGGTTGCGCGACGAGAGCATCGACGCCGTCGTCGACGCCACCCACCCGTTCGCGGCCACCATGACCGCGCACGCCGCGCAGGCCTGCGGCGAAATGCGCGTACCCCATCTGGTGCTGGCCCGCCCACCATGGGATCCCGGAACCGCGATGGTCGTCGGCTCCGATCGTGAAGCCGCGGAAGCCGTCACCGGGGAACGTTATTCGCGGGTCTTCCTCACCACCGGCCGCTCGGGTGTCGCTGCCTTCGCCGCCAGCGACGCGTGGTTCCTCATTCGCGCGGTCACCGCACCCGACCGCTCCACGTTGCCGCCCCATCACGAACTGCTGCTGTCGCGGGGGCCGTACCACTACGACACCGAACTGGCCTTGTTGCGCGAACACCGCATCGACGCGCTGGTGACCAAGAACAGCGGCGGGGACATGACGCGGGCGAAGCTGGACGCGGCCGGCGCGCTGGGTGTTCCCGTGGTGATGGTGGACCGGCCGGCGCTACCGGCGGGGGTGCGCACCGTCGCGACCGTGGTCGCGGCCGTCGAATGGGTGGCCAGGCTGCGCTAGAGGCGGACGCATCGGTCGCACGCCGCACGCGAAAAGCCTTCGTCAGCGACTGCGCGGCCGCCCCGAAAATACGGTGGGGGGTATGGTATACATGTGACTGCGGCTGTAATTGGAGCCGCATTTGTGACCGGTATTTGTGCCTGATGGCCGGTGCACGCAGGGCCGAATGGCCCTACCTGCTGCGGCCGCACGGACACGACACTGCGTATCACACGGATCGGTCGACGAGGGAAAGGAACCAACAGTGTTGCCCTTCCTCAAAAAGGCATGGGTGCCGCTCGTCGTCGTGGTGGCCGTCTTACTCGGTGGCATGGGCGTCATTCAGCTCCGTGGCGTTTTCGGCTCCGACGAGATCTTTTCCGAGACCGGCAGCAGCGCTGAACCGCTTACACCCACCCACATCAAGCGGGTGACATACGAGGTCTATGGGCCCGCCGGCACAGTCGGAAGCGTCAGCTACTTGAACAAGAGCGCGCAGCCGGAGGAGGCAAACTTCACCAGCCTGCCCTGGACCTACACGATCACGACGACGGTGCCGGCCGTGCTCGCCAACGTGGTGGCGCAGGGCAACGGCGAGACCATCGGATGCCGGATCACCGTCAACGGTCAGGTCAAAGACGAGCAATCCTCGGCCGGACACCACGCCCAAACCTCCTGCCTGGTGAAGGCCGCATGAGCACCGATACCGAGTCCCGTCCGAAATTCATGCGGTTCGTGCGCACGTTCGCCGTGCCGATTCTGGTCGCATGGCTGCTGCTGACCATCGCCGTGAACGTGCTCTGGCCGCCGATCGAGTCGGTCGCGAGAAACCACGCCGTGACGATGTCGCCGCAAGACGCGCCGGCGATGATCGCCGCGAAGCGCATCGGCGCAAAGTTTCAGGAGTCGGACTCCGACAGCATCGCGATGATCGTTCTCGAAGGCGACCACCAACTCGGTGAGCAGGCGCACCGCTACTACGACGGCTTGGTGCAGAAGCTGCAAGCCGACACCAAGCACGTGCAGCATGTCCAGAACGTGTGGGGAGACCCCCTCACCGCCGCCGGCGTCCAGAGTCGGGACGGCAAAGCCGCCTACGTCGAACTCAATCTGGCCGGCGACCAGGGCAGTACAAAGGGGAACGAGTCCGTCAAAGCGGTCCGCGAGATCGTCGACCGGTCGGCGCCGCCCAACGGGCTCAAGGTGTACGTCACCGGTCCGGCGCCGCTGACGACGGACATGAACGACGCTGCCGACAAGAGCATGTTCACGATGATGGGCGTGACCGGTGTGGTCATCATGATCATGCTCTTCATCGCCTATCGTTCCGTCAGCACGGTGCTGCTGGTTCTGGTCATGGTGGGTTTCGAGATGGGCACGGCCCGGGGGGTCGTCGCGATCCTCGGAAACTACGACCTCCTGGGATTCTCGACGTTCGTCGTTGCCATGTTGTCGTCGTTGGCGATTGCGGCGGGAACCGACTACGCGATCTTCCTCATCGGGAGGTATCAGGAGGCTCGGCAGGCCGGCCAAGATCGGGAAGCGGCCTACTACAGCATGTTTCGAGGCACCTTCCACATCATCCTGGGGTCGGGGCTGACGATCGCCGGCGCCACGTTCTGCCTCCACCTGGCCCGGCTGTCGTACTTCAGGGCGCTGGGCATTCCCTCGGCGCTGGGGCTGCTGGTCGTCGTCGCGGGAGCGCTGACGGCGGCGCCGGCGGTTGTCGTCGTGGCCAGCAGATTCGGTTTGCTCGACCCGAGACGGATGATCAAGACGCGCGGGTGGCGGCGCATCGGCACCGCTACCGTGCGGTGGCCCGGCCCGGTGTTCGCGGCCTCGCTGGCCATCGCCATCGTCGGCATCCTCATCATGCCGACCATGAAGATCAGTTTCAACGATCGCTACTACATACCCAGCGATCTGCCGTCGAATGTCGGATATGAGGCCGCAGAGCGCCATTTCAGCGCCGCCACGATGAATCCCGACATCCTCATGATCGAGAGCGATCACGACATGCGGAATACCGGTGACATGATCATCTTGGACCGGCTTGCCAAAGACGTCTTCCGGTCACCGGGCATCGCGATGGTGCAAAGCATCACCCGGCCATTGGGCGGGCCCATCGAGCACACGTCGATACCCTTCCAGATCAGCGCCCAGTCGATCCCCATCCAGGAAAACCTTCAGTTCATGAAGGACCGGATGGGCGACATGCTCAAGATGAGCGACGATCTCGGCGCGATGATCGGCTCGATGGAACGGATGCAGGCGCTGATGGGCCGGATGAGCAATGCGACTCACCACATGGTCGGCGACATGCACGAAATGCAGACCACACTGGACGAAATGCGGGACCACCTGGCGGACTTCGACGACTTCGCCAGGCCGCTGCGCGGTTACCTCTACTGGGAACAACACTGCTACAACATTCCGGTCTGCTGGGCGACCAGGTCGGTGTTCGAGGCGATCGACGGCGTGGACAAGTTCAGCGGGAACATGAGCACGCTGATCAAAGACGTGAACAACATCGACGCGATCATGCCCCAGATGCTCGCCCAGTTTCCGCCGATGATCGCCGTCGCGAAGTCCATGCGGGGAAGCTTGCTCACGATGCACAGCAGCTTCTCGAACCTGGTTACCCAGATGTCCCAAATGACCGACACGGCCAGCGCGATGGGTCAGGCCTTCGACGCCGCCAAGAGCGGTGACTACTTCTACCTGCCGCCGGAGGCGTTCCAAAATCCGGACTTCCAGCGCGGTCTGAAATTGTTCCTGTCGCCCGACGGTAAGGCCGCCCGCTTAATCATCACCCACGACGCGGACCCGGCGACGCCGAAAGGCATTTCCGCGGTCAAGCCGGAACTCGACGCCGCGCATCAAGCGGTGAAGGGAACGACACTGACCGGCGCCCGGTTCTACCTTGCCGGGACGGCCGCCATCTACCGTGACATCCAGACCGGGGCCCAATACGACCTGCTGATCGTCGGACTCGCGGCGCTGACGCTGATCTTCGTCGTGATGGTCATCATCACCCGGGCTCTGGTGGCGTCTTTGGTGATCGTCGGCACGGTGCTGTTGTCGCTGGGCGCCGCCTTCGGGCTCTCGGTGTTGGTGTGGCAGCACCTCCTGGGCCTGGACCTGAACTGGATCGCGCCGGTGTTCGGGTTGATCATCCTGCTCGCGGTCGGCTCCGACTACAACCTGTTGCTCGTGTCGCGGTTCCAGGAGGAGATCGGCGCCGGCCTGAAGACCGGCATCATTCGCTCCATGGGTGAGACCGGTAGTGTCGTCACCTCGGCGGGCCTGGTCTTCGCCTTCACCATGATGTCCATGGTCGCCAGTGATCTGCGCTCGATCGGCCAGGCCGGCAGCACCATCGGCCTTGGGCTGCTGTTCGACACCCTGATCGTGCGCTCGCTGATGACGCCGTCGATCGCCGCGCTGCTCGGGCGCTGGTTCTGGTGGCCGATACGAGTCCGCCCGCGCCCGGCCAGTGAGATGCTGCGGCCGTTCGGACCGCGCCAGCTGGTTCGTTCGCTCCTGCTGGGGGAGGACACAGACCGGGCTACCAGGCCACGGCGAACCGCCGAAGAGGGAGAGGGCCCGCACGGGCCGAACGGGGAACCCGCTCCGGACGGGGCACCGGCTCCGGACGGGGCACCGTATTCCGACGTGGACGGCATCCACGGGTGGGACCCCCGCTAACCCGCGGTCCCGCTAGTTGCGCAGCGGATCTTTCGCCTTGCGCAAACGCAGCTTCGTCCGGGCAACCGCATAAATCGCCAGAAGGTCAAGCCCGATGGCCGCCAGGCTGAACCAGGGATACATGGCCAACCAGACCGCCGAGACCGTCAACGACGCCAGCGCCGCCGCCAGGGCGGCCCACGAGGCCCAGGGCACGCGCATGAAGAGCAGTACGGCGGTCGCCGCGACGACAACGCCAACCCCCATGAAAAGCCAACCCTGCCAGGAGCTGATCGAGTAGAGGCCGCACACAAAGGTGACCAGGGCGGAAATGCCCAACACCATCGCCGCGGTGAACGGCAGACGCGACACGTCGGTCCGATCAATGCGGCCGTCTTTGCTTTGCGGGTTCTCAGTCATCTCCGACCCATGCCATTCGCTGCGCGACTACAGATTTCTCATCACGTACTACCCGTGTCGCCCGACCCTAATCGGGATGTCCGGCCGGCCCGCCGTCAGTTCGGGTAGCGCCGCGGGGTGAACACGCGATCGCCGGAATCGACCGAATACCACTGGGTTTGCGACGACCCGACGATCAGGAGGCAGCGCATGTCGACTTGGGCGGGGTCGAGGTCGGCCAGCCGCACCACCCGCACGTCTTCGTCGGGACCCGAGACGTTGCGTCCGATCACCACTGGCGTGCCCGGGTCGCGATGGGCCAGCAGGATGTCGCGCATCGCCCCCACCTGCCAGGTCCGCGTCTTAGAAGCCGGGTTGTACACGGCCAGAACCAGATCCGCGGATGCGGCGGCGGCCAGCCGGGCGGCGATCACCTCCCACGGCTTGAGCCGGTCGGACAGCGAGATCACGGCGTAGTCGTGGCCGAGCGGTGCGCCGACCCGGCTGGCGACGGCCTGGGCCGCGGTCATCGCCGGGATCACCCGAACCCGGACCCCCGGCCACTGTTTGGCCTCTTCCATGACGGCGGTGGCCATCGCGAACACGCCCGGATCACCCGACGACACCACCGCCACCGCGTGCCCCTGCTCGGCCAGGGAGCAGGCCAGTCGCGCACGCGCGGGTTCGTCGGTGTTGTCGCTGGGGTGGCGTTGCTGGCCATCGCGGGCGGGCACGCGATCCAGGTAGCCGGCATACCCGATCACGTCGGTCGCACCGTTCAGCTCGCGCCGGCTCTGCGGGGTCATCCAGTCGAGGTCGCCGGGCCCCAGCCCCACCACCGACACCACGCCGGCCGGCCGCGCGCGCCGCCTCCCGCCCGGCAGCATCGCCAGCGAGAAGTAGGGCACGCCGGCCCCGTCGACCTCCGCGGCCGGCAGGATGCGTTCGGAGCGGGTGCTGGCTCGCTCCACGTAGAACGCGCCGTCCAGCTGCCCGGACGCCGAAAGCGCTTCCCGCACATTGTGATACGAACGGCCCAGCTTGAGCACCACGGCGGCGTCGGTGTCGGCGAGCCGGCGGGTCAGCTCGGCGACCGGCAGGGTGCCCGGTAACACCGAGAGCACCTCGTCGCCGGCCACCAGCGGTGTCGCGATCGCCGCAGATGCCGCGCTCAACGAGGTCACACCGGGCACGATGACCGCGTCGAACCGCTCCGTCAGTCGGGTGTGCAAATGCATGTACGAGCTGTAGAACAGCGGGTCACCCTCGGCGAGCAGCGCCACGTTGCGCCCCGCGTCAAGGTGCTCGGCGATCCGGCTGGTGGCCTCGGCGTAGAAGTCTTCCAGCGCCCCGGCGTAACCGCCGGGATGGTCGGTGGTCTCGGTGGTGACCGGGTAGACCAGGTGCTCCTCGATCTGGCCCGACCGCAGATAGGGTTCGGCGATTCCCCGGGCGATGCTGCGACCGTGCCGGGCGCTGTGGTAGGCGATGACGTCGGCCTCGCCGATCACGCGGGCGGCTTTGACGGTCACCAACTCCGGGTCGCCGGGCCCCAACCCGACCCCCCACAGGGTGCCGCGGGCGCTCATTCGGCCTCGTTGGCGATCGCGTTGACCGCGGCGGCGGCCATCGCGCTGCCGCCGCGCCGGCCCCGCACCACCAGATAGGACAATCCGCGCGGACGGTCGACGAGTTCCTGCTTGGACTGGGCCGACCCGACGAACCCCACCGGGCCGCCCAGCACCGCGACGGGCGCGGCGACCCCTTCGTCGATCAACTCGAGCAGCCGGAACAAGGCTGTGGGCGCATTGCCGATCGCCATCACCGCGCCGGCCATCCGGTCGGCCCACAGCTCGACCCCGGCCGCCGAGCGCGTGGTACCCCGACGGGCGGCGAGGTCGGCGGCGCGCGGATCTGCCACCAACGAGACCACCTCGTTGGCGGCGGGCAGCCGCGCGGTGGTGATTCCGGCGGCCACCATCGACGAATCGCACAGCACCGGCGCACCACTTTGCAGGGCGGCGCGGGCCCGCGTGACGACGTCGTCGGTGAAGGCGACGTGCTCGGCGACGTCGACCTGTCCGCACGTGTGGATCAGCCGCACCACGACCCGCGCGACGTCGGCCGGGAATCGCGACAGGTTGGCCTCGTCGCGGATGACCGCGAACGACTGGCGATAGATCTCCGCCGCGTCGCGGATGTAGTCGAGCACCCGCCTACCTTAAGACCTCAGCGGTCGGTACCCGTCCCCGGTGGCGACCAGCACCTCACCGGCCCGTGGGCTGCCGCACGCGCGTTCGCAGCCGACGAAGTGGCGATGCACCGGCGAGCCCTCCTCGAGCGACGACGCGGCGTCCGCCCGGACATCGGCGCACGAGTGCGCGCACCCGGGGCTGCCGGTGCAGGCGCTGACGTTCAGCCAGGGGGAATTCTCGTCGAATACCAGGCCCAGCGGCGCCAGCACCCGCAGCGCGGCGTCCGCCACCTCTTCGCTGAGGTCACAGACCAGCACCGAGCGCCACGGCGTGACCACCAGCGGAGCCCCGATCACGGCCAGGTACTCCGCGACGCGGGCGGGCAGCACGCCCAACGGGACCGCCGCGCCCAGCGTGACGCGGCCGTCGTCCTGGCTTATCCACCCCACCGGCGGCCTGGTGACGACGGGAAACGTCGGTCCACCCGGATCGACGCCGGGCAGCAGCATCCTTACATCGGCCAATTCTGTTACACGCCAAGCCTGGTCGCTTACATCGAGAAAGCGCAGCGCTATCCCGGTGAGCGTTTCGACGAAGTCGTCGGCGCGCAGTCGAACGCCGGTGTCGCGCCCCGCCAACAACAGCGCGAGGCCGTCGTCTCGCACGTGCACGCCAACATCGGCGCCCAGCCCGGACACGTCCGCGCGGCCGTCGTCGAGGCTGAACCAGAATCGGCCGCCCAATTCCGCCAGCCGCGGCTCGGCGCACATCGCCGCGTCCAGCTCAGCGACCCATGGCCGCACGTCGGCGCCTCCGCCGACGCGCCCGGACAGCGGCGACGCCACGATGTTGCGAGCCCGCTCATGCGTCGCCGACGGCAACAACCCGGCGTCGGCGATCACGCCGGCGACCGCGGCCACGTCGGTGATCCCCCGCACCTGCACGTTGCCGCGTGCGGTCAGCTCCAACGTTCCCGAACCGTAGCCGCTGGAGACGCTGGACAGCGTCGCCAACTGGGCGGCGGTGATCATGCCGCCGGGCAGCCGTACCCGCACCAGCGGGCCGTCGGCGGCATGATGCACCTGCAGCGCGCCCGGGCAGGCGTCGGTGTCGCGGGCTCTGACCACCTGTGCACTCTACGGCGACGCTCAGCTTCTCCTGCGAGTTGATCAACCTCTGCGTAGCGTCGGGCAGCAACTCTTCGCCGAGAGGGTGGTTTCAGAAAGGGGTTGTTTCCAGAAAGTCTGTCGGCCATGACGCCGCCTCCCGGAATGGGGAGATTATGACCGCTGGTATGCGGTGGAGAGGACTTTGGTCCCTAGTCTCCTCAGCAGGTAGCGAACAGCATCGCACGATTGTCCCGCTAGTTATGCTTCGAGGCGGATCAATCTCGACTGCCATGAGTCGGATGTGAGGCTGATATGCATGTCAAGATCACGGTATTCACCCTGGTGTTGTTGGTGGCGTGTGTCTGGATTCGGCGGCGCAGCTTTCGCGTGCCGTGGTATCGCGCGGTAACTTTCAGCGTCATCCTTCAGGCCGTCGCGTTTGTCTTGATTACGCCAGAGCTGGCCGTTCGCACCGGAGCCGGCCCATGGCTGTTCCGCGTCAGCGGTGTGCCGCACATGCGTGACTATGTGGGCCAGTTGGCGTTTCTTGCGGCCTTGGTCACTTTGACGTGGGGTTTGCTGTCTCGGCTGGTGTCCGACGAAAGGTGCGAGCAGATCATGCGTCGGCTGGAGTTGTCGGTCGCCGCCGCGGCGGGTGTGATGTTTATTGCGCTGGCATCCAGCAACGCGTTACGCACCGATGTTCCCAATTTCACCGATCTTGATGTTGACGGGTGGCTTATCGTCTATTGGGCTTTCTACGGTGTCGTTGTCATTGGTTTGCTGGGTTATGTGATCCGGCTGTTGTTGGTCCTGAGATCCGATCCGCCGTCTCGCGTTCCAGCCGACGTGTTCATCGCCGCAGCCTTCGTCGGCGTCGTCGAAATGGGGCTGCTGGTCGCCGACGCAATCAGCCATTTTTGTCCCACAGAGCTCCTGCTGTGCCTGCTGCCCGCGGCGACTGTCCTCGCCATGGCGGGTGCGTACCTGGGCTGGGTGCGCACACGTCCGCCGCAGCTGGGCAGCGTCGCCGATCCGGATCCGAGTGCGTCGTTCGGCGGCTTGCGAGTGTCGCGTTTCCTGACCAAACGCGGCGGTAGGCGAGCAGCGGGTCCAAATGGTCTGTCGGCTGCCGCTTGACCGACTGGTTGAGCTAGACGCTACTGCGGAGAACAGTGCTGTGCAGATAGGCGCCGATGGCCACGCAAACGTCTTCGGGACCCCGGCCTTGGCCAATAGTTTTGCGGTGGTTCCGCGCCCCATGTGCAGCGGTGCTGGCGGTGGCCCAGGCGTGCGCCGGGCAGCCTGCTGCATCGCCTGGTGATCCCTCGGGGTCGGGCGGACGCTCGCACGTCAGATTCCGCCCCGGCGGTCGCTGCGCGGAGCGTAATGCTTTCCGTTCCTCAAAATGAACTCCTTGCGGACTTGAACCACAAGCGCGGGAGACGGGTGGTTCGCGCCACCCAGCTCCAAGAATTGGTGCAATTCCTCGTCATCGAGAAGTACCAGTTCATCAAGGCCACGCATCCCGAAGGAAATCTGGAGCACACGCGCGGAGAGGTTGAAGATCGTGCCGAAGCGATCTAACTCGTGGAAAGACGGGAAGTCGTCGGCGTCTTTGCGGCGGTGAAAGTTCGTCGTCGGCATCTCCAACGCGGTGGCGAGTTCAGCATCCGTCAGGTCCCGGTTCAGCAGCCACTCGAGCACGCGCCGGATGGGTTTGCCGTCCAGATTCGTCCGCGGCATATCCGAAACCGTACCACCGAATACCGAAAGTCATGAACCATCTGTGAAAAACAGGATCGTAAACAAGAATCACTGATCCGATTTAGGAGTTTTGCTTCCAACTCGCGGACCCCGCGGTACCGTCCTGGTATGCATGCCGATCGTCCCGCAAGCGAACGGGCAGCATACGTAAGTTCCTCGCTCCGGCGACCTACCCGCGTGACGGCGCTGATATCGGCGGCGCTCGGCGGATGGCGTAGCGGTGTAACGCAAGGTCTGGCATTGCACCGATGGACATCCTGACGCGATTGCCTGCTGTGGTGGTGATGAAGCGGATCACGGTTCTTGCGCTCGCATTCACATGTGACCAGGCCATTTTGTTCGCGAATACAACTTAGGGGTCGATGTACAAGAAGGCTGGGTCTGTGCCCCGATGGCCGCTGGTGGCCCGCGACGGCGAGTTTCGCGAGGCCTTGGCGGCGCTTGACGACGGCGCGGAGAGCCGCGGCGTCGCACTGATCGGGACGAGTGGGGTCGGCAAATCGACCCTGGCTCGCTACCTTGCCGATACCCTGCGGTCCAACGGGCGGACGGTGCGATTCGTGCTGGGCACCCAGACCGGTCGCACCGTGCCGCTGGGGGCGTTCTATCGCTCGGTGACCGTCGACACGACCCGGGAGCCTGCGGCAATGCTCGCCGACGCGCACCACGCGTTGGAACAGGTAGAGGACTTGGTCCTCGTCGTGGATGACGCGCAGCTAATTGATCCTTTGTCGGCGACGCTGGTGCATCAGCTTGCCCTCAGCGGCCGCACCGGGTTGATCGTGGTAATCCGTTCGGATGAGGCGGTTCCCGACGCGGTGACCGCGCTGTGGAAAGAAGGGCTGCTGCTGCGCCTGCGCATCGAAGCGTTTACCCCGGCGCAGGTCGAGGAACTCGCTCGCGAGGTGCTCGGCGGTGCGGTCGATACCCGTCTCGTCGACCAGTTGCACCGCCGAACCGCAGGCAATCTACTGATGCTTTGCGGCCTGTTGAACGCCGGCCGGGAAAGCGGCGTACTTGTGCCGGCAGAAACAGGCTGGGAACTTCACGGGCCGCTGCATGGAGGCGAGGAACTTTACGATCTGCTGGAGTTTCGGCTGCGGTCGCTGGCGCCCAGGGAACTGGAGGCCATCGAGGCTATGGCCGTGGCCGAAGTGCTCGACTGGGACATCCTTCGCACAGTGTGTGACGCCGATGCGGTCGCACGCCTCGAGCGCGGGGGATTGATCCAGCTCGTTCCCAACGGGTCGCACCTGGTGGCGCGGCTGAACCACCCCGTCATCGGCGAGGCCGCAATTCGCCATGCTGGAGTAGTGCGGATCCGGCAGGTCAATGGGCTTCTCGCGCAACAACTCTCGCAACGGACTCGATGCTCCTCCTTGCCGGACGACCGCGACGAGATCCGGCTGGCCCAGTTTATGACGCGTAGCGATCTACCGGCGGATCTGGACGTCATCGTTCGGGCGGCGGGGAGCGCGGTCGCCATGTCGAATCTGGTTGCCGGTGAGGAGCTGGCTCGCTTCGCTGTCGACCGCGGCGGTGGTTTGCCGGCGGCGGTCGTGCTCGCTGAGGCCATTGGTTGGCGGGGTAGCGGCGATGAGGCCGAGACTCTGCTGGGGGCCTTTGACCCCGACGGCGCCGACGAATTGCTGACCGTCCGATGGGGTTGTCTGCGCGCGGCGAATCTTTTCTGGGGTTGCGGACGAGTCAATGAGGCGTGGGGGGTGCTCGCCGTTGTGGAGGACCGCGTTGATGCCGAATCGATGCTCGGCTTGGTCAAGGCCATGGAGGCGTCCTTTGCGTTCTTCTCCGGCGACCTGCAGAAGGCGATCGCGACGGGGTTGGTTATGTGCGAATCGGAGGCATCGCCGTCAACGATGGCGTGGGCAGCGATGTCGACCTCGTGGGCGCTAGCGCTTTCCGGGAGTTTTTCAGAGTGCCATCGCATTGCCGACGCGGGTTTTCGGGCCGCTGTGCGCTGCAGGTCGGGACTCCAGCAGTTCGTGATCGGGCTGGCGGAGGCCATGGCACTGACGGCCGCAGGTGACCTGCGCGCGGCTGATCGGGTGTGGGAACGCTATGCGGCCCTGGCCGCCGGTGTGCGCGAGGCGGAGGCGTTTGTGAAAGCGGCCCGGGGCATGACCGACGTCACTCGGGGTGCGCTGGATTCGGCTTGCGAGGCGTTAGGCCATGCGGCATCGGTCGCGATGTCGGCGGGTTCTCCGTCTATTTGGGTGATGCTGGTTTCGGCATTGTTGGCGCAAGCCGAAGCCGGCCATGGTAATAGCGACGCAGCGGGCGCCGCTCTGCAGCGTGCCGAGGCTGCCAACGGTCCGCAAGCGGCGGTGTTCCTGCCCGAACTCGAACTCGCCCGCGCCTGGGTACGGGCATCCACTGGGCAGACGATTTCCGCGCGCATCCATGCGATACGTGCCGGTCAGATCGCACGACAATCGGGGATGTGTGCCGTCGAGATGCGCGCGCTGCACACAGCGGTTCGGTTCGGCGATCGCTCCCATGCAGTGAGACTGGCTGAGCTTGCCCGAGTCCTTGCGGCCCCCCTTCCGGAGGCGATCTCGGCGCATGCGCGCGCACTGCGCGACCGCGACGGCCACTTGCTCGACGAGGTCGCCGACCGGTTCGCGGGTATCGGCGCAATGGCGCTGGCCGCAGATGCGGCAGCCCAGGCCGCGCGCGAGCATGCGCGGACGGGCGAGCGGGCCAGGGAGTTGGAGTCATCGACACGGGCGCGTTGGCTTACCAGCCAGTTCGGGCTGCACTCGCCGGCGAGCGACGCCGCCGCCCAACCGTTGCCCATCACCGATCGTGAGCGCGAGATTGCGGCGATGGTCGCGGCCGGTTTGTCCAATCGTGAGATCGCCGACCGTCTGAACGTCTCAGTGCGAACAGTGGACGGGCATCTTTATCGCACTTTCGCCAAGCTCGGTATCCAAACCCGTAACCAGCTTGCGCACCTGATGAATATGGCCTCGTGCGGCGCGTAGGGCACAGACTGTGAGGGTTCGCGGCGGCGGTCGCAATAGTCAAACTATCGGACGTGCTTTGAGCCGGCCGCGATTCGGCGGCCCGCGCGATAGGGGTCCCCACAGCGCTTCGACAAATAGGGTAGCCGATTGCTCTAGGCGTCCACCCCTCGCGCGCTGGAAACTGCAGGCAGCATGTTGATTTAGCGACGTTGGGGGTGTGTCATGGGGACGCCCAGTAGTCATGCGGTAGTGCTCGGCGCCAAAATGGACGGCCTGCTAGCCGCTCGTGTGCTGGCCGACTTCTACGACCGCGTGACAGTGGTCGAACGCGACATCCTGTCTATGGATCTGACGAACCGGCGAGGCCGGCTGCAGGCAAGGCTGGACCACCCGATCCAGTCGCGCGACACGCAGATCCTCGACGAGTTGTTCCCCGGAGTTATGGATGAACTGGCGACCGGCGGTGTTAGCAACTGGAATGATGGGGACTTATCGAAAATCTGGATGTCGGTTGGCGGACATCAGATGACACGGTCGGGCAGGTCGCCGAACCCACCGTCGGTGTCTTTTGCGAGCCGTCCATTCCTGGAATGGAATGTGCGACGGCGGGTGCGGGCTATTCCGAACGTGACGATTCTCGACGATCATGAGCTTGCCGAGCTGCTGGTGACGCCGGATGGGAATTGTGTCACCGGGGCACGCGTGGTGGACCGACGTGACGACCGCGAGACGACGCTGAGCGTCGATCTTTTGGTCGACGCGAGCGGCCGGGGTTCGCGGATGCCGATGTTCCTGGAAGATCTGGGTTACGGGCGTCCTCCGAAAGACGAGGTGATGGTGCACCTTGCGTACGCCTGCCAACTGCTACGCATCCCTCGTGGGGCTGTCGATGAGCACGTGATTGCCGTTTTTCCCGAGCCGGGACGGCCGAAGATGTTTGCTTTGGTCGGCTATGAAAACGACACCTGGGTGTTCGGGGTCGGTGCCATGGCGGGCCTTAAAGCGCCCAGTCGGCGTGCTGAAATGCTCTGCTTCGCAGCCGATTTCGCTCCCGCTCGTGCCCTGGAAGCGGTTCGAGCGGCGCAGCCGCTCAGCGAGGTAACACAATACTGCGTTCCCTCCAACCGTTGGTGGCGTTACGACAAGATGGAGCGAACGCCCCACGGTCTGCTTGCCTTCGGCGATGCGGTCTGCAGCTTCAACCCCATGCACGGGCAAGGCATGACGGTTGCCGCCATCGAAGCGACGGTGCTACGTGACTGTCTGCGTCAGGGCGACCGCGACCTGCCGCGCCGCTTTTTTCGCGCCGCCGCCAGAAGCGCCAGGGTGGCCTGGCAGACCGCGGTCGGGTCCGACTTGGCCCTCCCGGAGGTGGTGGGGCCACGACCACCAGCGATGCGAATCACCAACTGGTACCTGGAGCAGGTGATGACCGCTGCCGAAACCGACCCCGTTGTCGCCGGGCAATTCATTAGGGTCTTGGGAATGGTCGACCCACCGGCGCGGCTGATGCGTCCCTCGATGCTGCTGCGCATCGCAGATGCCAAAGGGCGCCGGCCAACTGGTGCGCGCCCCGTCGACGCGTCGTTGGGCCCGGATGAATGCGGAAAGGGCGTGATAGCCCGGCGCGAATCTTCGGACGAATTCTCGACCGGCAAGCGCGGCCAACGTCCGCCGATATCATCGCACCGTCGGCCGCCTGATATCCCCTAGTCGTCAATGCGGTACGAATGATAGGTGGCTGAGCCGACCGTCCTGCTGCTGTCGACGTCCGACACCGACCTGATCAGCGCCCGTTCCAGCGGCAAGAACTACCGGTGGGCCAACCCGTCGCGGCTCTCGGAAGACGAGCTGCCCGCCCTGCTGGCCGACAGCGCGCTCGTGGTGGTGCGGATCCTGGGCGGCTACCGCGCCTGGCAGAGCGGGATCGACACGGTGCTCGCCAGCGGCGTCCCGACGGTCCTGGTCAGCGGGGAGCAGGCCGCCGACGCGGAGTTGACCGGCCTGTCGACAGTGGCCGCCGGTATCGCGGTCCAGGCCCATGTCTACCTGGCCCACGGCGGCGTGGACAACCTACGCCAGCTGCACGCGTTCCTGTCCGACACCGTGCTGATGACCGGCTACGGGTTCACCGAGCCGATGGCGACTCCCACCTGGGGCGAGCTGGCCCGGACGGGCGCCGACAGCGCCGCCGGCCCGACGATCGCGGTGCTGTACTACCGCGCCCAGCAGCTGGCCGGCAACACCGCCTACGTCGAGGCGCTGTGCCGGGCCATCGAGGACGCCGGCGCGCGGGCGCTGCCCCTGTACTGCGCGTCGCTGCGCACCGCCGAACCGGAACTGCTGCACCGGCTTCGCGAGGCCGACGCCATGGTGGTCACCGTGCTCGCCGCCGGGGGACTCAAACCGGCGACCGTCTCGGCCGGCGGCGATGACGACAGTTGGAACGTCGAACACCTTGCGGCCCTGGACATCCCGATCCTGCAGGGATTGTGCCTGACCAGTCCGCGAAGCCACTGGCTGGACAACGACGACGGCCTGAGCCCGCTCGACGTGGCCAGTCAGGTCGCCGTGCCCGAGTTCGACGGTCGCATCATCACGGTCCCGTTCTCCTTCAAGGAATTCGACGACGACGGCCTGATCGCCTACGTGGCCGACCCCGAACGCTGCGCGCGCGTGGCCGGGTTGGCCGTCCGGCACGCGCGGCTGCGGCACGTCGCGCCCGCCGACAAGCGGGTGGCCCTGGTCTTCTCGGCGTACCCCACCAAGCACGGCCGCATCGGCAACGCGGTCGGCCTGGACACCCCGGCCAGCGCGGTCGCGCTGCTGCGCGCGATGCGCGAGCACGGCTACCGGGTCGGCGAGCTGCCCGGTGTCGAGAACGGCGACGGCGACGCCCTGATCCACGCGCTGATCGAACGCGGCGGCCAGGATCCCGACTGGCTCACCGAGGGGCAGCTGGCCGGCAACCCGATCCGGGTCTCCGCCAAGGACTACCGGGACTGGTTTGCCACGCTGCCAACCGAGTTCACCGAGGCCGTGCAGGCGCATTGGGGCCCGCCGCCGGGCGCGCTGTTCGTCGACCGCAGCAACGATCCGGACGGTGAGATCGTCGTCGCCGCGATGCGATCGGGCAACCTGGTCCTGCTGGTCCAGCCGCCCCGCGGCTTCGGGGACAACCCGGTCGCCATCTACCACGACCCGGACCTGCCGCCCAGCCACCACTACCTGGCCGCCTACCGCTGGCTGGACGCCGGGTTCGGGGCGCACGCGGTGGTCCATCTCGGTAAGCACGGCAACCTGGAATGGCTGCCGGGCAAGACGCTGGGCATGTCGGCTTCCTGCGGGCCCGACGCCGCGCTGGGCGACCTGCCGATGATCTACCCGTTTCTGGTCAACGACCCCGGCGAGGGAACCCAGGCCAAGAGGCGCGCGCACGCGGTGCTCGTCGACCACCTGATCCCGCCGATGGCGCGCGCCGAAACCTACGGCGACATCGCGCGTCTCGAGCAGTTGCTCGACGAACACGCCAGCGTGGCCGCGCTGGATCCCGCCAAGCTGCCCGCGATCCGCCAGCAGATCTGGACGCTCATGCGGGCCGCGAAGATGGACCACGACCTTGGGTTGTCCGAGCGCCCGGAAGAGGACTCGTTCGACGACATGCTGCTGCACGTCGACGGCTGGCTGTGCGAGATCAAGGACGTCCAGATCCGCGACGGGCTGCACATCCTGGGCCAAAGCCCCACGGGCGAAGCCGAACTCGACCTGGTGCTGGCCATCCTGCGCGCGCGCCAGCTGTTCGGCGGCGAGCACGCCCTGCCCGGCCTGCGTCAGGCGCTCGGCCTGGCCGAGGACGGCACCGACGAACGATCGTCGGTCGACACGGCCGAGGCCGCGGCCCGCGGACTGGTCGCCGCGCTGCAGGCCACCGGCTGGGATCCCGCCGCGGTCGAAGGGATCACCGGCAACCCCGGCGTCGCGGCGGTGCTGCGGTTCGCGGCCACCGAAATCGTGCCCCGGCTCGCCGGCAGCGCCGCCGAGATCGAGCAGGTGCTGCGGGCGCTGGACGGCCATTTCATCCCGGCCGGCCCGTCGGGCTCGCCGCTGCGCGGGCTGGTCAACGTGCTGCCCACCGGGCGCAACTTCTACTCCGTGGACCCCAAAGCGGTGCCGTCCCGGCTGGCGTGGGAAGCAGGTGTGGCGCTGGCGGATTCGCTGCTGGCGCGGTACCGCGCCGACCACGGGCAGTGGCCGCGGTCGGTGGGTCTGTCGGTGTGGGGCACCTCGGCGATGCGCACCGCGGGCGACGACATCGCCGAGGTGCTTGCGCTGCTGGGTGTCCGGCCCGTGTGGGACGACGCGTCGCGCCGGGTCGTGGGCCTGACGCCGATCCCGCTCGCCGAGTTGGGCCGCCCGCGCATCGACGTGACCGTGCGCATCTCGGGGTTCTTCCGGGACGCGTTCCCGCACGTGGTCACGATGCTCGACGACGCGGTGCGCATGGTCGCGGACCTCGACGAAACCGCCGAGGACAACTACGTGCGCGCGCACGCCCAGGCCGACCTGGCCCAGCACGGTGACCAACGCCGCTCCACGACAAGGATCTTCGGCTCCAAGCCGGGCACCTACGGTGCCGGGCTGCTGCAGCTGATCGACAGCCGCAACTGGCGGGACGACGCGGATCTGGCCGCGGTGTACACGGCCTGGGGTGGTTTCGCCTACGGTCGCGACCTGGACGGCCGCGAGGCGGTCGACGACATGAACCGGCAGTACCGCCGGATCGTCGTGGCCGCCAAGAACACCGACACCCGCGAACACGACATCGCCGACTCCGATGACTACTTCCAGTACCACGGCGGCATGGTGGCCGCGGTGCGGGCGCTGACGGGGCAGGCGCCGGCCGCCTACATCGGCGACAACACCAGGCCCGATGCGATTCGCACCCGCACCCTGTCGGAGGAGACCACGCGGGTGTTCCGCGCCCGCGTGGTCAACCCCCGCTGGATGGCGGCGATGCGCCGGCACGGCTACAAGGGTGCCTTCGAGATGGCGGCCACCGTCGACTACCTGTTCGGCTACGACGCCACCGCCGGGGTCATGGCCGACTGGATGTACGAACAACTCACCGACCGCTACGTGTTGGACCAGGAGAACCGCAAGTTCATGGCGGAGTCCAACCCGTGGGCGTTGCACGGCATGGCCGAACGACTGCTGGAGGCGGTCGGGCGCGGCATGTGGGCCGAGCCGCGACCGGAGACGCTCGACGGCCTGCGCCGGGCGCTGCTGGAAGCCGAGGGCGACCTCGAGGGCTGACTCGCCCCCCGCGAGTGTGCGGCTGGCCGCACACTGGGTACCCAACGTGCGGCTGGCCGCACAGTCGGCGCGGGAGGCATCGGCGTACTAAACGAAGTCCGACCCGCCGTCCACGTTGACCGTGGCGCCGGTGACGTACCCGTTTCGCCGGGACGCCAGGTAGGCGGTTACCGACGCCACTTCTTCGGGAAGTCCGGCGCGGCCGAGGTCGCAGGGCTGGTGAAAGTTCTTGTCTATCCACGTCATGACGTCGACGGGGTTGGTGGCGTCCAGGCCATCGGCGGCGAGGATGTCCTTGAGCACGTCGGTGAAGCTGGCCGTCACGATGGTCCCCGGGCAGACGCAGTTGACCAGGATGCCGTCCTTGGCGAGGCTTTTGGACAGGTTCTTGGTGACGCTGGCCAACGCCGCCTTGGACGCCGTGTAGGCCACGATGCGGGGGTTCTGGCGCTGGATGGAGTGCGCGGACAGCGTCACGACGCGGGCCCAATCCGCGGCGCGCAGCAGTGGCAGTGCCGCCCGGATCGAACGCACGGCCGACATCGTGCCCAGCGTGAAGGCGGCGTCCCATTCCGAGTCGTCCATTTGCTCGAAATAGCCGTCGCCCGGCCCGATCGTGTGGACGAGGCTGTTGAGTTGTCCCCAACGATCCGAGACCGCGGCGAAGCCGTCGGCGATGGACTCCGCATCGGCCATGTCCACGCTGAGCCCCACGGCGTCCGGGGCGCCCGCCGCGCGCAGCGATTGCACGGCGGCATCCAGCGCCTCGTGGCCTCTGGCCATCACCGCCACGCTGGCCCCCTCGGCCGCAAGGGCTTCGGCGATGGCCAACCCCATGCCCTTGCTGCCGCCCGTGACCACGGCCGTCGATCCGGCGAAACCCAGGTCCATCGATGTTCCCTTCTGCTTGGTGTGTGGTCGGTCACAAGCGAACCCGGGCGATCGCTTCCGTCGGCACGCCCAGTCCGCGCAGGCAGAAGTGCAGCGCCCGCCGACGGACGTCGTCGCGGTCGCAGTCGCCGGCCGCCCACTGCCGTTCGATGCTCGCCCACACCACGGCGTGGATGGCCTGCGCATCGGTCACCGGATCGACGTGATGAAACACCCCGTCTCGCGTCCCGCGCTGCAGGGCCTCGCTGAGCGGCTTGAGCATCTGGGCGTATGCGGGCTGAACGAGGTTGGCGGAAGCGAACATCTGCGACTGCGCCTCCATCGAGACGCGGCGCAGATCGGATCGGATGTTGTCGTCGAACGCCAAGTCGAGTCGCCCGTCGATCCATGCCGCGACCGCGTCGATCTCGTTGCGGGCGCAAGCCATCCGGCGGCGTAGTCGCCGCTCCTCGACGATCGACATGTCCAGGAAGAGCGCGGCCACCAGTTCGTCCTTGGAGTCGAAATGCCGATAGAACGCGCGGGTGCCCAATTCGGCCCGTTTCAGAACCGCGGCGATGCTGAACCCGCCGACCCCTTCTTCGCGCAGGGTTTTCGACGCGGCGGAAAGAATTCGGCGGCGCACCGCCGGGTCCGGAGCCAGTTTGTCGCGTCGCCGCGTCCGAGGAGCGCTCACGGGGTCAGGCGCTGGCGTCGTAGGCGGCGAGGTAGTCGGCAAACCGCTCGCGGACGCCTTCGGGTGTCAGGCCGTAGTGGGTCAGGTCGTAGTCGTGCACACCGCGAGAGCCGGGCGTGTGGCTCCCGGCCCACAGCTGCACCGAGTGCAAGGTGGCCTCGGTGAAGCTCAAACCCAGTGATTCGTAGCTGCTTTGCAGGGTGCCCACGGGGTCACGCTGTAGATCGGCGAAGGAGACGTCGGCGAATCGCTCGTCACCCGCCCGGTCGCGGAATGCCATCGCCCGCCGCACCCCTTCGACCCAGCTGTCGACCTGCTCGGCACCGAGTTCCTCGGCGTCGTCGCGGTCGCTGCTCCAGCTGCGCACGTACTGGATGAGGCTGCACACCGAGCCCATCACCTTGGCCGGATCGCGATGGCTCCACAGGAATTTGGCGTCCGGGTACGCCTCGACGAGCGCGTCGAGGGCGAACATGTGCACGGGGGTCTTGAGGTGCCACAACACCGGTGGGCAGCGCCATTGCAGCAGTTTGAGCACCCGCCGGTGAAAGGTGTAGGTCTCGCGCATGTCGCAGCCCATCAGCCACGCCAGGTAGCCGGGCGCGCGGACTGCGCCGTCGAAATGAAAGGTACGGAAACTCATCCCCATCAGGTCCTGGCATTCGGTCGGGGCCGTCGGCTCGGAGTTGTACATCGTCTTCATCAGCGGGAACATGTCGTCGAGCATCTGCAGGCCGGCCGCGGCCTGCGCGATCCGGGGGTCGCTGTGCTGGGTGGCGGCATCCGGCGGGGGAGTGGGCGCCTGGGACTCCCACATCCGCAGTGACCGGAACTGGGGATCGGCGGCGACCAGCTGACTCAGCGCGGTGGTTCCGGTGCGGGGCAGGCCGATCACGAAGACGGGCCCGCCGATCACCTGGTCGTCGATCTCGGGGTGCCGGCGATAGGTGTCCTCGATCTTGAGGCGCTGGATCAGGGCATTGCTGATGGTGGCGTGCTGGATCGCACGGCCGACGTCGTTGAGATCCGCTTCGGTGTTCAGCGCTGCAACGATGCGTTCGAGCCCCTCCCGATAGTAGGGCGAACCGAAGTCATCGAGACCCGTTGCGGCGCGGGCGCCGTCCTCCAACTCGTCGGCGTCGAACGTCACTTTCCGAACCTTTCGTGCACCGCGCGCCGACGCGCGGCGAGGATGGACGCCCGCTCGTCGGGGCCGACCTTCGCGGTGTCCGAGGGCAATTCCGCGAGGAGATCGCCGAACGGCACCACTCGCGTGGTCGGCGTCGGCGCCGTCTTGGTGCGCACGCAGCGCAGGATGATCGGGCCGTTGCTGTGGCCGGCGGTGTCGAGCCAGTTCGTCACGCCGGGGTCATCGGCACACAGCACCACGCGCAGCAGGCCGTCGGAATCCACCACGGCCTGATGGCCGTTCAGGCTGGACTGGTGGCGCCCGTAATGGATGGTCTCCCACCACGGGTTGCCGACCGAAAAGCTCCAGTAAAGTCCCTCCGGCGGTGTCACTTCGACGATGAGCGCCTCGCCGCGGCACAGTTCCCACCGACCGATCACCGGCCTGTTCTCGGCGGCCGCCCCCATGTCACTGCGGTCGATGGGGGGCAAGAATCCGTTGGGCGGCGGCGCCGCACCGAACTGCAGAAAGAACGTCAGATTGTCGCGGACGAAGTCGCCGAGGGCGCGAAGCTGTTTCGTCACCGCCGATTCCGGATCGACGGGGCCGCTTGTTGCCGCCGCGTCGCCGAGCCGTTCGATGCGCAGCGACGACGCCGTTTCGGTGTCCCAGTCGTAGAAGAAGTGCCGCACCGTCAGCGTCGGGTGGTCGCCCTCGATGCGCATCCAGTTTCCCGGGCGCCGATCAGCCGACAGCACCACCTCGAAGTTGCCGCGGGCATCCACCTCGAGCTCGTCGACCAGCTCATTCGCCGTTGCCGCGATGCCGTTCATCGTCTGCAGCCCGACGTAGCGGGCCGTGCCGCGATTGCCGAACAGGCGGTAGGTTTCCCCGCCGCGCAGCACCGCGCGGGTGTAGAGGCAGTCGGGGCACTCCATTCCCCACGTCACGACGTCATCGGTGCTGGTGTGTTGGACGGCCAACGTCGGCTCCGTGTCGAAGCGCAACACCTCGTCGATGCCGGCGACGAGCAGCACGAGCAGGTGCCGCATGCCCGCGGTGAGATCGACGCGATTTCGGTTCGCCGGGTCGGATTCCACGACCTGCGCGGCGTCGCGAAGCCGGTCCAGCAGATATGACCATGCCCGCGCCGGGTCGCCGTCGCCGCGCCCCCCGGACAGCGCCGCCTCGGCGATCGAGAACGGTAACCACGCCAGCGGTTTGTCCGGATCGCTCACATTCTTCCCCGCTTCGGTCGGACACTTAAATGAAAATGCCGTTTACATTTAATGCGTGATGACTATGGCAGCCGATTGTCCGGAATGTCAACGACGCGTTCCCCTGCAGGCGAAAAGTGCACCGGTCGGCGGTAGGTTGGCAGCGTGACGCCCACCTTCGCCGACCTGGCCAAGTCGCAATACGTCCTGCTGACCACGTTCACCAAGGACGGCAGGCCCAAGCCGACCCCGGTGTGGACGGCCGCCGACGGGGACCGGCTGCTGGTCATCACGCAGGAAAACTCGTGGAAGGTCAAACGCATCCGCCGCACTCCGCGCGTGACACTGGCCAGCTGCACCATGGGCGGTCGCCCGACGAGCGAGGCCGTCGAGGGCGCCGCGTCGATTCTCGACAAGTCGCACACTTCGGCCGTTTACGACGCGATCGGCAAGCGGTACGGCGTCGTGGGCAAGGTCTTCAACTTCTTCAGCAAGATGCGCGGTGGCATGGACAACAACGTCGGTCTCGAGCTCAGGGTGACCGCGAGCTAGGGCCCATGGGCGCCGTCCTGATCCCGATCCCGGATCGCGACTTCGACCCGACCGAGGTCGCGGTCAGCTGGCGCGTCCTGAGCCGCCACGGTCACCGCGTGGTGTTCGCCACCGAAAGCGGCGCCCCCGGGGCCGCCGACGACATCATGGTGTCCGGTCGCGGGCTGGACGTCTGGTCGGCCGTGCCGGGGTTGGGCGCCATCCCGCTGCTCGGGCTGGCGCTGCGGGCCAACAAGGACGGCCGCAGCGCCTACCGGGACATGCTGCGCTCGAACGAATTTCAGCGCCCGCTGACCTGGGCGCAGGCTACCCTCGACGGCATCGACGCGGTGCTGCTGCCCGGCGGGCATCGCGCCCGTGGGATGCGCGGCTACATCGACAGCGATCTCCTGCACCGACTCGTCGTCGACGCCTTCGACCGCTGCCTGATCGTGGCCGCGATCTGTCATGGCGTGCTGCTGGCCGCGCGCAGCGTCGATCCGCGCACGGGCCGCTCGGTGCTTTATGGACGCAAGACCACCGCGTTGACGTGGGCCATGGAACGGCTGGCCTGGCGGCTCACGCGGGTCACCCGGTTCTGGGACCCCGATTACTACCGGACCTACACCGAGGCGCCAGGCCAGCCCGGCGGGTACATGTCGGTGCAGTCGGAAGTCACACGAGCACTTGAAGATCCGACGGATTTTCGTGACGTAGTGCGCGGATCGCCGCGCTGGTGGCTCAAAACGTCCGGGATGGCGCGGGATACGCCGACCGACTCGGGGCCGGCATTCGTCGTCGACGACGGCGACTACGTGTCGGCCCGCTGGCCGGGCGACACCCACACGTTCGCAACGGTGTTGTCGCAGAAGCTGACCTTGGCGCGCCCGTGAACCCGCGCCGGGAAAGTCAGCGGGGCATCGCCGCGCCCGTGACGGGGATGGAGTCGGGGGCCTTTGCAGACGGGGGCGTCGGCGTGGGGGTGGGCGTGGGCGACGCCACGACCAAGACACCGCCGGATATCCACTGAATGGTGATGGTCGAATGCGGCAGGGCGGTCTGCAGGTCGGCTTGCAGCGTCTCGATCTCCGGTTTGGTCTGACCGATCAGCGTGATGGTGATCGCACCGGCGGTCCCGGTGGTGCTCAACACCGCGGTGTCCGGGCGTTTGGAGGCCCACGCGGCGGCGGTTGTGCGCGCGGTGTTGAGTGCGGTCTCGGTGTCGTCGGACTTGCCGGCGCCGGGGGTGTGGGTCCAGGCCAGGCTGACCGGTATGCGGTGGTTGAACCGCGAGTCGATCAGCGACGTCAGATCCTCGGACTTCTTGGGGGGGAACGGCCCCGCGGTGGAGACGACCAACGTCCCCGATTCGTAGCTGAGGCCTCGCAGCGTCAACTTCTGACCGTCCAGCCAGCCCCGGATCACCGGGACCAGTTCGTTGAGTGGCGGTTGGGGGGTATCGGGTCGGCTGTGCTCGGGGTCGCGCACCGGAATCCAACTCAGCTGGACGGTGACCGGGTGGCCCAGTGCGCGACTGAGACTGGCCGCCACCTTCTGCACCGGTGGCGGCGACGTCGGGCTGGTGATGTCGGCCCGGACCGTGCTTCCCGACGCCGTGATGTGGCTGAGCACGCTGCCCGGGCTGAGCATGTCGGTGAGGGTTTGCGTGGCGATCTCGAGGTCGCGGGCGTGGCCGGTCAGCGCGATGAACCGTGGCGTGAGGATCATCGCGACGGCCCCGGCGCTCACGGCGGCCATCGCCAGCGAGGTGAGAATCTGGCGGCGATGGGTGCGGAACGTGTCGCGGGGGACCAGTCCGCTCAACAGGAACACCACTGCGGCCATCAAGACGATGCCGACCAGGTTGGTCGAAAACAGTATGGCCGCGCCGCGGGCCAACTCCGGTTGCCCGCGCCCGAGCAGCACACCGGCCGCCCCCAGCGGGGGGACGATCGCGACGGCGACCGCGACACCCGGCAACGCGACAGAGATTTGCTTGTGGACCGTGGCGAGCGCGCCGACGGCGCCGGCCCCCAGGGCGACGAGCAGGTCTCGAATGTCCGGGCTGGAACGGATGACCACCTCGGTGGGCAGCCCGGTCCCCGTCGCGGGCAGCAGGGTGGCGGTCACCCAGCCGACCGCGACCGCGCCCAACGCGGAGACCGCCACCAGCACCAACCCGCGCAGCAACCGGTATCCCCAGCCCGTGATGAGGCAGGCGGCGATGCCCATGATCGGTGCCATCAGGGGTGCGATCATCATCGCGCCGATCACGACCGCCACCGAATTTTGCAGCAGCCCAACCGAAGCGATCAGGCTGGACAGCAGCATCAGGGCCGTGAATCGCCAGAGCGCGGCGCCCGAGGGCGCCACCATCAGCGCTTCCATGATCGAGATGCGGTCATCGACCGGCAACAGTCTCGGCCCCCACGGCGCCGCGGGGCCCCGCCGGTCGGTCGCCGCACCGGAATCCGAATTGCCCGCCGCGGCGTCAGGTAGTCCTGGCCTCGGAATCAATCCCACAGTCATCGGTCGTGTCGCCTATCGCGGTTCGGGGTCCGGGATCTCGCTACCACCCACGCGACGTGCTAATGCCCGGACTCCGCCCGTCCGGATTGTGCTGGGCGCCTGACCATATCGGCCGCGGTGCGCGGCGCACCCTGGAGACCACGATCATCGGTTGCGGGGCGGACCATACCGGCAGTGTGGCAACTACCCGCGTTTCTGCACGGCGACACGCGGGCCCGTTGCCGTAATGCAACCTGCTCGGTCCGCGCCGTCGCCGCGGGCCCTATCTACCCAGGTGCTCGCGGAAGAACGCGAAGACCCGGCTCCACGCGTCCTCGGTCGCGGCCTCGTTGTAGCCGAAGCCCGTGATGCGCAGCAGCGGCTGGGCGGGAAGCTTGTTCGCGAAGCTGTGGCCGACGCCGGGATAGACCTTGATGTCGGCCTCGATCCCCTTGGCCGCGGTCGTCTCGCGCAGCCGGGCCGGCGCGCCGACCCCAAGCGGGTCCCGGCCACCGAAGCTCGCCACGATGGGGCAGGCCCCGTCGAGCGTCTCGCTGAGATGGCGCGGCAGCGGCGCGCCGTAGAACGGCGCCGAGGCGCCGAACCCGCTCGACGCCATCACCAGGGCGAACTGGCCGCCCATACAAAACCCTGCGATCCCGACCCTTCCCGTGCATTCGGGCATGGACAGCAGGTGATCGCGTGCGGCCAGGACGTCGTCGAGGGCGCGGCCCCGCTGGGTCATCAGTTCCCGCATGACCCGGGTGACGCAGCGCGCGCGCCCACCGCGGGCGTACATGTTCGGGGTGATCGCCACGTATCCGGCCCGGGCGATGCGGTCGTTGGTCGACTGCTTGTCGGGACCGTAGCCGAACGCGTCGTGGATCACCACCACGCCAGGCCACGGGCCCTGCCCCGGAGGCAGGCTCAGCAGCGCATCGATCGGTCCTTCGGCGGTGTCGATCTCGATCGTTGTCATACCGTCATCTAACTGCAGCCGCGCCGTGCGCCACCAGGGAACTCCGGCCTTGCTCGCAGTCGTTGGCCTCACATGCTGTGGCGGATGTTGCTGATTTACGCCGGCGTCGAAATCGCGGTGGTCATCGCCCTCGCGTCGACGATCGGGTTCGGGTGGACGGTGCTGTTGCTGCTGGCCAGTTTTGTGCTCGGTTGGGCCCTGATGGTGCCGATGGCGGGCTCGCAGCTGGTTCACCACGTGGGGCAGCTGCGATCCGGCCTCCGGGAGCCGCGGCGTGCACTGAGCGACGGCGCGCTGGTCACGTGCGCCACGGGCCTGATCATCGTGCCCGGATTGGTCACCACCGTGCTGGGGATCTTCCTGCTGGTGCCGCCGGTCCGGGCCGTCGCGGGCCCCGGACTGGCTGCGGTGACGGTGCGCGGCTTGCAGCGGCGCATTCCCCTGATCACCGGGGCCGGTTGGGCGGCCTCTGCGGGCGGTGAGCCCGGCGGCGAGCGCGACTACATCGACGGCGAGGTCATCGACGTCACCGAGGGCGAGCCGCCCACCCTGCCGAACGCGTCGCGCCGCAGGTATTGATGGCCCCGGCCGGCGACCGTCCCGCGCAAGTTCGTCCTGTGCGGCGCGTTCCCGTCAAGCTGCTGGTCAACGGCCGGGTGCACAGTCCGAGCCACCCGGACGCCACCGCCATGGCCGTGCGCGGCGACGTCGTGGCGTGGCTGGGTAGCGATGACGTCGGCCGCGACCACTTCCCGGACGCCGACGTCGAGGACCTGGGCGGCGGCTTCGTCGCGCCGGCCTTCGTCGACAGCCACATCCATCTGAGCGCGACGGGGCTGACTCTGAGCGGACTGGACCTGCGGGCGGCCACCTCGCGCGCGCAATGCCTGCGGATGGTCGCCGACTATGCGGCCGCGCACCCCGACCGGGCGGTGTGGGGGCACGGCTGGGACGAATCGGCGTGGCCGGAGAACGCGGCGCCGAGCACCGCCGACCTCGATGCGGTGCTCGGTGACCGGCCCGCCTATCTGGCACGCGTCGACGTCCACTCCGCCCTGGCCTCGACCGGGCTGCGACGGCTGGTGCCCGATCTGGCGGCGGCGACCGGTTTCGCCGCCGGGTGTCCGCTGGCCGGTGATGCCCATCACCTGGTCCGGGCCGCCGCGCGGGACCTGCTGACCGACCGGCAGCTGGCCGAGGCCCGCGCCGCAGCGCTGCGCGCCGCCGCTGCCGCCGGCATCGTCGCGGTGCACGAATGCGCGGGCCCCGAGATCGGCGGGCTCGACGACTGGCTGCGGCTGCGGGCCCTCGAGCACGGCGTCGAGGTGATCGGCTACTGGGGGGAGGCGGTCACCACGCCCGCACAGGCCCGTGCTCTGATGGAGCAGACCGGCGCCCGCGGGCTGGCCGGTGACCTGTTCGTCGACGGGGCGCTCGGGTCGCGCACCGCTTGGCTGCACGAGCCCTACGCCGACGCCCCCGACCGCACCGGCGCCTGCTATCTGGACCCCGACGCCGTCGAAGCCCACCTGCGGGCCTGCACGGAGGCGCAGGTGACGGCCGGATTCCATGTCATCGGCGATGCCGCCGTCACGGCCGTGGTCGCCGCGCTGGAAGCCGTCGTCGCCGATCTGGGGGTGGTTGCCGTCGCCCGGTGCGGGCACCGGCTCGAGCACCTGGAGATGGTCACGGCCGAGCAGGCCGCAAAGCTGGGCGCCTGGGGCGTCATCGCCAGCGTGCAGCCCAATTTCGACGCGCTGTGGGGCGGCGCCACGGGCATGTACGCCCGGCGGCTCGGGGCCGAGCGAGGCACTCAGCTCAACCCGCTGGCGCTGTTAGCATCCCAAGGCGTGCCCCTCGCGCTCGGTTCCGACGCCCCGGTCACCGGCCTGGACCCGTGGGAAAGCGTGCGCGCGGCGGTCAACCATCACACCCCGGAAAGCGCCGTTTCGGCCCGCGCCGCCTTCGCCGCCGCGACCCGCGGGGGCTGGCGCGCGGGCGGTGCGCTCGACGCCGCGGCCGGGACCCTGGTGCCGGGTGCGCCGGCGTCGTATGCCGTGTGGGACGCCGGGCCCGTGGACACCCAGGCGCCCCGCGACGGCGTCGCGCGGTGGTCCACCGACCCGCGCTCCCGCGTCCCTGCTTTGCCGCGCCTGGGCCCCACCGACGCGTTGCCGCGCTGCCGCCAGACCGTGCACCGGGGCGCTGTGATCCATGGCTAGGCGGTGGTGGTCCCGAAAGGCGCGCCCGGACGCCGTCGGCGAAACGGGCCCCGCCGACGCGGACCCCGCGGCCGAGACGCAGGACGACGACACCGAAACGACGCCGGCACAAGAGGCCCACGAAGCCGCGGAGCCGGAGGGCGACGCCGGCCCCCGAGGCCGGGTCCTGTTCGATCGGCTGCTCACCGGCGCACGCCGGGCCGCCGTCGGGCTGGGCGCCGCGGTCGCCGCCCGGACGCCCGCCGTGCGGGCCGCGGTGCTGCCGCGGCTGTCCCGGCTGCTGCTCGCCTTGGCGGGCGGCCTGTTGTTGTGCGCCAGCTTCCCGCCGCTGAACTGGTGGTGGGCGGCCGTGGTCGCCGCCGCGCTGCTGGCGTGGGTGCTGACCCACCCCGCCACGACGCCGGTCGGTGGCCTCGGCTACGGATTCCTGTTCGGACTGGCGTTGTACCTCCCGCTGTTGCCGTGGATCAGCCTTTTGGTGGGCGCCGTGCCGTGGCTGGTGTTGGCGACCACCTGTGCGCTGTTTCCCGGCCTGTTCGGCCTGTTCGCGGTCGTGGTGCGGCGGCTGCCCGGCTGGCCGGTGTGGTTCGCCCTGGTGTGGGCGGCCCAGGAGTGGCTGAAGGCGGATTATCCCTTCGGCGGCTTCCCGTGGGGATCGGTCGCGTTCGGCCAGGCCGAGGGGCCGTTTCTGCCGCTGGTCCAGCTCGGCGGCGTCGCGCTGCTCTCGGCGGCGATCATGCTGGTGGGATTCAGCGCCACCGCGATCGCGCGGGAGATCGTGACGTGGTGGCCAAGGGCCGGGCGGGCGCGCGCGGAAGCCGGGGACGGTGCAGACCCAATCGCGAACGAAGCCGGACCGCCGCCCGCAGTGGTGTTGCCGGGCGTGTGCATCTGCCTGGTGCTGTTCGCCGCGGTCGCCGTCTGGCCGCAGGTGCGGCACGCCGGCACCGGGTCGGGCGGGGAACCGACGGTCACCGTCGCGGCCGTGCAGGGCAACGTCCCGCGGCTGGGCTTCGGCTTCAACGCGCAACGACGCGCGGTGCTGGACAACCATGTCCGGGAGACGCTGCAGCTGGCCGAGGACGTGCGCGCGGGGGCCGCCCCGCAACCGCAGTTCGTGATCTGGCCGGAGGACTCCTCGGACATCGATCCGCTGGTCAACGCCGACGCCGCCCAGCAGATCGCCAAGGCCGCGACGGCGATCCACGCGCCGATCCTCGTCGGCACCGTGCTCGACGTCCCGGGCCGCCCGCAGGACGCCCCCGCCTATACCAACACGGTGATCGTCTGGAACCCGGTGACCGGGCCTGCCGACCGCCACGACAAGGAGATCGTGCAGCCGTTCGGCGAGTACCTGCCGATGGCGTGGCTTTTCACCCATCTCTCCGGCTACGCCGACCGCGCCGGCTACATCGTGCCCGGCACCAGCGACGGCGTCGTCCACATCGCCGGGGTGCCGGTCGGGGTGGCCACCTGCTGGGAGGTGATCTTCGACCGTGAGCCGCGCAAGGCGGTCCTGCAACGGCGCCCAGCTGCTGGCCGTGCCCAGCAACAACGCCACCTTCAATCAGACGATGAGCGAGCAGCAACTGGCGTTCGCCAAGGTGAGGGCCGTGGAGCACGACCGGTACGTCGTGGTGGCGGGCACCACCGGGATCAGCGCGATGATCGCGCCCGACGGCGCCGAATTGGTGCGAACGGACTTCTTCGCGCCCGCCTACCTGGACATGCAGGTGCGGCTCAAGACGAAGCTGACGCCGGCCACCCGCTGGGGCCCGTTCGTGCAATGGGTCCTGGTCGGGGCGGCCGGAGCGGTCATTCTGGGCGCGATACGGCACAATGGTTGTTTCGCGGGGTGGTTCCCGCGTCCGATTCGGCGCAGGCGCAGGCCGGCCGAATTCCACGGCGACACCCCGCCCGACGAGGGCGGTCCGGACACCGTGCACGACACCCCGCCCGACAACCGTGCTGATCCGGAAAGCGACCAGGTTCCGTCCCCCCAGGACGGTGACTACACTCCGCTCCACCGGAGCGGCCCAGAATCGCCTGTTGAGGGCGACACAAGAGGAGCTAAATGACTACCGCCCAGCCGGCGCCCCAGGCCTCGGGGAATCGTCCGAGCCAGCGCGTCCTGGTGATCATTCCCACCTTCAACGAGCGGGAGAACCTGCCGCTGATTCACCAGCGGTTGAGGAAGGCCTGCCCGCAGGTGCACTTGCTGATCGTCGACGACAGCAGCCCCGACGGCACCGGCCAGCTCGCCGACGAGCTGGCGGCCGCCGACCCTGGCCGCACGTTCGTGATGCACCGCACCGCCAAGGACGGTCTGGGCGCCGCCTACCTGGCTGGTTTCGGGTGGGGGTTGAGCCGGGACTACTCGGTGCTGGTGGAGATGGACGCCGACGGCAGCCACGCGCCCGAGCAGCTGCACCGGTTGCTGGACGCCGTCGACGCGGGCGCCGATCTGGCGATCGGCTCCCGCTACGTCGACGGGGGGACCGTCCAGAACTGGCCCTGGCGGCGTCTGGCGCTGTCCAAGACGGCCAACACCTACTCGCGGGTGGCGCTGGGTGTCGGGGTGCACGACATCACCGCCGGCTACCGCGCCTACCGCCGCGAAGTGCTCGAGGCGATCGACCTCGACCGCGTCGACTCCAAGGGCTACTGCTTTCAGATCGACCTGACCTGGCGGACGGCAAGCAACGGATTCGCGATCGTCGAGGTGCCGATCACCTTCACCGAACGCGAGCTCGGCGTGTCGAAGATGAGCGGATCCAACATCCGCGAGGCGCTGGTGAAGGTCACGCGCTGGGGCATCGAGGGCCGCAAGGCGCGGGCCCGTGGAACGCGCGCTCCCGACCGCGCCTGATCCTCAGCCGCGTCGGCGTGACCTGATCAGCTCGAGACGCTCCTTGAGCAGCTCTTCGAGCTCCTCGACGGAGCGACGCTCCAGCAGCATGTCCCAGTGGGTGCGCGGCGGCTTGACCTTCTTCGGCTCGGGCAGGTCCCCCTCGATCAGGGTGCCCTCCATGCCGTTGCGGCACAGCCAGGCGCCGGGAATGTCGGCGTCGTCGGCGAAGGGGACCTCGAACTCCTCGCCGTTCTCGGTGCGGTACCGCGCAATCTGGCGCGGCGCCAGGTCGTGGTTGCGGTCGGTCTCGTAGCTGACGGCTCCGAGGCGACTACCCCTCAAGACTCGATCGGCCATAGGTTCTACTCCTTTGGGACCTCTGAGCTCTCGTGGGCTCCTGTGACGACAGTAATTCTCTTCGCATGGCAAACGTCGCGGCGGCCAGGGTAGTTCCCGGGGGTGCGCGAAGTGCACGCGACGCGTCCTTCCATCATACCGGGATAGCGGCTCAGCAAGGTTTGGCCGGGTTAAAGTCGCAGGCGTGAGTCGCCGCGCCCGCCCTCAGCCGTGCCGCTGGTGCGGTCGAGACGTCGCCGACGCCGGGATGGGCCGTCGGCGCCAGTACTGCCGGCAGTCCTGCCGGCAGCGGGCCTACGAGCAGCGGGCCTCGCTGAGCCGGGGCGGGGGCGCCGCGGTGCCCGACGACGCGGTGGTGCTGTCGGCCGACGATGCCGCGGACCTGTCCGATCGTGTCTACCAGGTGCGATGTGCGGCCGAGGATGTCGCCACGGCGCTCGACGAGGGGGCGGGGGAGGCTGAACTGCGCGAACTGTGCGACGCGCTGATGAGTGCGGCCCGCGCCGCCGACGGCTGGCGCAGAGTGGGTGTCTGACCGTGTGCTTCGGCGCCGGGGTGCCCGAGTGCCCGCAACCCCGTCCCGGCGGCGCGCGCGGTGCGTCGCCGGCCGGCGTGTGGCGCCTGCGCCGCTTGACCACCGGTGCCCGCTAGCCGGGTACAGTCGCGCCATGGACGGCGCGCCGCTTGTGGCCCGTGTGCGGGGGTTTTCGGGACGACACAGTCACCGGGCTCGTTGCTGCGCGCCATCGCTCTCGCGCGGCGGAGTCGTTCGCCGTGTCCGGCCCGGTGTCCAAGCCGGTCCCTCTCGAGAAGCCGAGAGGGTCGGGCGTTTTGAAATACTGCCGGCGTTGGCCATACTCACCAGCGAACTTGGGTCGGACAGCGGCCCGATGCCGGTCGAAAAAGCGGTGCCGGTCGAAGAAGCCACCAGGTCGCGTCGCGCGGCTGCTCCCGTGAGTCGGCGAGCGCCGCTTCCGGCGGACTTGAGCCACTAGCGGCCACCAGTAGGCGAGGAATGTGATGGTTGATCAACTCCAGCATGCGACCGAGGCGCTGCGCAAAGCGCTGGGCCAGGTCGAACGACTGAAGCGCACCAACCGTGCGCTGCTGGAGCGCTCGAGCGAGCCGATCGCGATCGTCGGAATGTCATGCCGCTTCCCGGGCGGGGTCGACACCCCCGAGGGCCTGTGGCAGATGGTGGCCGATGGCCGTGACGTGATGTCGGAATTCCCCGCCGATCGTGGCTGGGACCTTGCCGCTTTGTTCGACCCCGACCCCGACGTCCGCCACACGACCTACGCGCGCGCCGGCGGGTTCGTCGACGGTGTCGCCGACTTCGATCCCGCCTTCTTCGGGGTGGGGCCCAGCGAGGCGCTGGCCATGGACCCGCAGCACCGGATGTTGCTGGAGCTGTCCTGGGAAGCGTTGGAGCGGGCCGGGATTGACCCGGCCGGGTTGCGCGGCAGCTCCACCGGGGTGTTCGCCGGCCTGGTCGTGCAGGGCTACGGCATGTTGGCCGAGGAGATCGAGGGCTATCGGCTGACCGGCATGACGTCGAGCGTGGCCTCCGGGCGGGTGTCGTATGTGTTGGGGCTGGAGGGGCCGGCGGTGTCGGTGGACACCGCGTGTTCGTCGTCGCTGGTGACGTTGCACATGGCGGTGCAGTCGCTGCGTTCGGGGGAGTGCGACCTGGCCCTGGCCGGCGGCGTCACCGTCAACGCCACACCGGCGGTCTTCGTGGAATTCAGCCGGCACCGCGGGCTGGCACCCGACGGCCGCTGCAAGGCCTACGCCAACGCCGCCGACGGGGTCGGCTGGTCCGAGGGTGGCGGAATCCTGGTGGTGGAGCGGCTTTCGGATGCGCGGCGGCTGGGTCATCCGGTGCTGGCGGTGGTGCGGGGTTCGGCGGTCAATCAGGACGGGGCGTCCAACGGGTTGACCGCGCCCAACGGTCCGTCCCAGCAGCGGGTCGTGCGGGCGGCGCTGGCCAACGCGGGGCTGAGCGCGGCCGACGTCGATGTGGTCGAGGGGCATGGCACCGGGACGACGTTGGGTGATCCGATCGAGGCGCAGGCGTTGCTGGCCACTTACGGGCAGGACCGCGACGAACCGCTGTGGTTGGGGTCGATCAAGTCGAACATGGGTCACACGCAGGCCGCGGCGGGGGTGGCCGGTGTGATCAAGATGGTGTTGGCGATGCGCCATGAGGCGTTGCCGGCGACGTTGCATGTCGATGGGCCGAGCCCGCATGTGGATTGGTCGGCGGGTGCGGTGTCGCTGTTGACCGAGTCGCGGCCCTGGCCGGCCGTGGATCGGCCGCGGCGGGCCGGGGTGTCGTCGTTTGGGATCAGTGGCACCAATGCGCATGTGATCCTGGAATCGGTGGCGGCCGCGCCGCCGGTGCAGGTCGTGCAGAGCCCGGAGCCGGCGGTGCTGGCGTGGGTGGTCTCGGCGAAGTCGGCGAATGCGTTGCGGGGCCAGGCGGCCCGGTTGGCCGGGCATGTGGCCGCGCACCCCGAACTCGAGGTCGCCGACGTGGGGTGGTCGTTGGCGGGCCGGTCGGTGTTCGAGCATCGCGCGGTGGTCGTCGGTGGTGATCGGGACCGGTTGCTGGCCGGGCTCGACGAGCTGGCGCGCGACGACCTGGCCGGCTCGGTCATCCGCGGCACCGCCACACCGGCGGGCAAGACGGTCTTCGTCTTCCCCGGCCAAGGCTCGCAATGGCTGGGCATGGGTGTCGAATTGCTCGATACCGCACCGGTCTTCGCGCAGCACATCGCAGCGTGCGCGGACGCGTTCTCGGAGTTCGTCGACTGGTCGCTGACCGACGTGTTGCGCGGTGCGCCGGGCGCCCCGGGCGTGGACCGCGTGGACGTCGTGCAGCCGGTGCTGTTTGCCGTGATGGTTTCGCTGGCCGAGATGTGGAAGTCCGCCGGTGTCAGCCCCGACGCCGTGATCGGCCACTCGCAAGGCGAGATCGCGGCGGCCTACGTCGCCGGTGCGCTGTCCCTGCGTGATGCCGCCCGCGTGGTCACGCTGCGCAGCAAGTTGCTGAGGTCACTGGCCGGTCCCGGCGGCATGGTGTCCATCGCCTGCGGGGCCGAGCGGGCGCGGGAGTTGCTGGCGCCGTACGGCGATCGGGTCGACATCGCGGCCGTCAACGGGCCGGCCGCGGTCGTGGTCTCGGGCGACGTGGCCGCGCTGGAGGACCTCATCGCGGTGTGCGCCGGCCGGGAGCTGCGGACGCGCCGGATCGACGTGGACTATGCGTCGCATTCGGTGGAGGTCGAAGCCATCCGAGCCGAGTTGATCGAGGCGCTGTCCGGGATCGAACCGCGTTCCTCGCGCACCGCCTTTTTCTCGACGGTCACGGGAAACCGTGTGGACACGGCTGGTTTGGATGCCGACTATTGGTACCGCAACATCCGGGAGACGGTGCAGTTCGAACTCGCGGTTCGCAGCGCGTGTGAGCACGGCTATCGTGCGTTCGTCGAATCCAGCCCGCACCCCGCGTTGATCGCCGGGATCGAGGACACCGCCAACGACTGCGCCACCGGTGACGCGTGGGCGATCGTCGTGCCCACCCTCGGCCGCGACGATGGCGGGCTGGATCGCTTCCTTGCCTCGGCCGCCGCCGCCTTCGTCGCCGGCGTGAGCGTCGACTGGCGCGGTGTGCTGGGCGCGGGAAACCTCGTCGACCTGCCGACCTACGCCTTTGAGCGGCGGCGGTTTTGGCTGTCGAACGAAGGCTTCGGGGTCGACACCGCCGGTCTGGGCCTGGGCGCCGGCGAGCACGCGTTGCTCGGTGCCGTGGTGGATTTGCCGGCCTCGGGTGGGGTGGTGCTCACCGGCCGGTTGGCGCCCAGCGTGCACGGATGGCTGGCCGACCACGCGGTCTGCGGGGTGCCGGTGTTCCCAGGCACAGGTTTCGTGGAGTTGGCGATCCGCGCCGGCGACGAGGTCGACTGCCCGGTGGTCGACGAACTGACGCTGCAGGCGCCGCTGCTGCTCGGGGGCTCGGTGGCGCTGCAGGTGGTGGTCGGCCCCGCCGAGGATTCGGGCCGGCGCAGCGTGGCGGTGTATTCCCGCGCCGACGCGGCCCCTGGTTCAGGTTGGGTGTGCCACGCCGAGGGCACGCTCAGTTCCGGGTCCGTCGCGCCGGGCGCGGACCTGTCGGTATGGCCGCCGGCCGGCGCCGTCGCGATGGATTCCCGAGATGGCTACGAGCGGCTGGCGGCCCGCGGCTACGGATACGGGCCGGCATTCCAGGGATTGACCGCGGTGTGGGTTCGCGGCGACGAGGTGTTCGCCGAGGTGCGGCTGCCCGAAGTCGCCGGGGGGGTCAACGGGTACGGGGTGCACCCGGCGTTGCTCGACGCGGCGATGCACGCGCTGGTCGTGGCCGGCGTTGGGATCGATCAGTCCGGCTCCCAGACAACGGAGGTGCTGCTGCCCTTCTCGTGGCAGAACGTGTCGTTGCACGCGGCGGGCGCGTCGGCGGTGCGCGCCCGGATCGCGCCGGCCGGAACCTCGGCCGTCTCCGTCGAGCTCGCCGACGGGCTGGGCTTGCCGGTGTTGTCTGTGGGCGCGATGGTGGCCCGCCCGGTCGGCGAGCAGCAGTTGCGGGCGGCGGTGTCGGGTTCGGGCCCGGACCGGCTGTTCGAGGTCACCTGGTCGCCGGTCTCTCCGACGCCGGCCGACCCGAGTGATCTCCCCCGGTACGAAATCTTTGAATCGGTTGCGGCCGAGGTGCTTCCGGTGGCCGATGTCCACACCCGCACGCACCTCGCGCTGGCCGCAGTGCAGTCCTGGCTCACCGAGCGTGACTCGGGTGTGCTGGTGGTCTCGACCCGGGGCGCGGTGGCGCTGCCGGGGGAGGACGTGACTGATTTGGCGGGTGCGGCGGTGTGGGGGTTGGTGAGGTCGGCGCAGACCGAGCATCCCGGCCGGATGATGCTCGTGGATTCCGATGTGCCGCTGGACGATTCGGCGGTGGGCGCGGTGCTGGCGGTCGGTGAGCCGCAGGTGGTGCTGCGTGGCGGGACGGTGCACACCGCGCGGGTGCACGGGAGCCGCGCGGTCGGCGGGGTGCTGGTGCCGCCCGCGCAGGGGCCGTGGCGGCTGGGCCTGAGCAGCGCCGGTACGTTCGAAAACCTGCGGCTGGAGCCGGTTCCCAACGCCGACGCGCCGTTGGAGCCCGGCCAGGTTCGGGTCGCCGTGCGGGCCGTCGCCGCCAACTTCCGCGACATCATGGTGACCCTGGGCATGTTCACGCACGACGCGCTGCTCGCCGGCGAGGGCGCCGGCGAGGTGGTCGAAGTCGGCCCCGGGGTCACCGAGTTCGCCGTGGGTGACCCGGTGTTCGGCTTCTTCCCGGACGGCAACGGCACGCTGGTCGCCGGCGACGTGCGGCTGCTGCTTCCGATGCCCGCCGACTGGTCCTACGCCGAAGCCGCCGCCATATCGGCGGTGTTCATGACGGCGTACTACGCCTTCGTGCACCTCGCCGAGGTGCGACCGGGCCAGCGGGTGCTGGTGCACGCCGGCACCGGCGGGGTGGGGATGGCCGCGGTGCAGTTGGCGCGGCATCTGGGTGTTGAGGTGTTCGCCACGGCCAGCAGGGGTAAGTGGGACACCTTGCGGGCGATGGGTTTTGACGAGGATCACATCTCGGATTCGCGGAGTTTGGAGTTCGAGGACAAGTTCCGTGCGGTCACCGGTGGTCGTGGTTTTGATGTGGTTTTGGATTCGCTGGCCGGTGAGTTCGTGGATGCGTCGTTGCGGTTGGTGGCCCCCGGTGGGGTGTTCTTGGAGATGGGCAAGACCGACATCCGCGACCCGCAGGCCGTTGCCCGGGAGCATCCCGGGGTGCACTACCGCGCCTTCGACCTCTTCGAACCCGGCCGCGTCCGCATGCACCAGTACATGCTCGAACTCGCCGAGTTGTTCGAGGCCGGGGTGCTGCGGCCGTTGCCGGTGACGACCTTTGACGTGCGGCGCGCGCCGGCGGCGTTGCGGTATCTGAGCCAGGCCCGTCATGTCGGCAAGGTCGTGATGACCATGCCCGGTGCCTGGGCGTCGGGCACGGTGCTGATCACCGGGGGGACCGGGATGGCGGGTTCGGCGTTGGCGCGTCACGTGGTGTCCCGGCACGGGGTGCGCCATCTGGTGTTGGTGAGCCGGCGGGGGCCCGAGGCGCCGGGGGCCGCGGAGTTGGTGGCCGAGTTGGGCGCGGCGGGGGCCGACGTGCAGGTGGCGGCCTGTGATGCGGCCGATCGTGAGGCGTTGGCCAAGGTGATCGCCGACATCGGTGTGCAGCACCCGCTTTCGGCCGTCATCCATGCCGCCGGGGTGCTCGACGACGCCGTGGTGACGTCATTGACGCCCGAGCGGGTAGACGCGGTGTTGCGGGCCAAGGTGGACGCGGCGTGGAACCTGCACGAGTTGACCCGTGACCTGGATGTGTCGGCGTTCGTGCTGTTTTCGTCGATGGCCGGGCTGGTGGGTTCCTCGGGACAGGCCAACTATGCGGCCGCCAACTCCTTCCTGGACGGGCTGGCCGCGCACCGCCGCGCCCACGGCCTGCCGGCGATCTCACTCGGGTGGGGCCTGTGGGACCAGGCCAGTGATATGACCGGGGGCCTGGGTGCCGCCGGCCGTGCCCGGCTGAGCCGGGACGGGATTCTGGCGCTGTCCTCTGAAGAAGCACTGGAGCTGTTCGACACCGCGCTCATCGTCGACGAGCCGTTTGTCGCGCCCGCCCGCATCGACGTCGCCGCGCTGCGCGCCCACGCCGTTGCGGTCCCGCCGATGTTCAGCGAGCTGGTCACCGCGCCGACCCGGCGCCAGGTCGACGACTCGCTGGCGGCCGCGAAATCAAAATCGGCGCTGGCGCATCGGCTGCACGGGCTGCCGGAAGCCGAACAGCATGCCGTCCTGCTGGACCTGGTGCGCTCCAACATCGCCACCGTGCTGGGCAACGTGAGCCCCGAGGCCATCGACGCCGACAAGGCCTTCCAGGAGCTCGGCTTTGACTCGCTGAGCGCGGTCGAGATGCGCAACCGGCTCAAGACCGCGACCGGCCTTGCGCTGTCGCCGACGCTGATCTTCGACTACCCGACTCCCAACGGGCTGGCCAGCTACATGCGCGCCGAACTCGCCGGCGTCCCACAGGAAATCGCGCACGCGCCGACAGTGCGCGCCACCGGCGACGATCCGATCGCGATCGTCGGCATGTCTTGCCGCTACCCGGGTGGGGTGAATTCCCCCGACGACCTGTGGGACATGTTGATGCAGGGCCGTGACGTGCTCACGGAGTTCCCCAGCGATCGTGGTTGGGACCTGGCGGGGCTGTTCAATCCCGATCCCGACGTCCCGGGCGCCTGCTACACCCGCACCGGTGGGTTCGTCGACGGTGTCGCCGACTTCGATCCCGCCTTCTTCGGGGTGGGGCCCAGCGAGGCGCTGGCCATGGACCCGCAACAACGGATGTTCCTCGAGCTGTCCTGGGAAGCGTTGGAGCGGGCCGGGATTGACCCGGCCGGGTTGCGCGGCAGCTCCACCGGCGTATTCGCCGGGGTGATGACGCAGGGCTACGGCATGTTCGCCGCCGAGCCGGTGGAGGGCTTCCGGTTGACCGGCCAGCTATCCAGCGTCGCCTCCGGGCGCGTCTCCTATGTGTTCGGGCTGGAGGGGCCGGCGGTGTCGGTGGACACCGCGTGTTCGTCGTCGCTGGTGACGTTGCACATGGCGGTGCAGTCGCTGCGTTCGGGGGAGTGCGACCTGGCCCTGGCCGGCGGCGTCACCGTCAACGCCACACCCGACATCTTCGTCGAATTCAGCCGCTGGCGCGGGTTGTCCACCGACGGGCGCTGCAAGGCCTTCGCGGCATCGGCCGACGGCACCGGCTTCGCCGAGGGCGGCGGGATGTTGGTGGTGGAGCGGCTTTCGGATGCGCGGCGGCTGGGTCATCCGGTGCTGGCGGTGGTGCGGGGTTCGGCGGTCAATCAGGACGGGGCGTCCAACGGGTTGACCGCGCCCAACGGTCCGTCCCAGCAGCGGGTGCTGCGGGCGGCGCTGGCCAACGCGGGGCTGAGCGCGGCCGACGTCGATGTGGTCGAGGGGCATGGCACCGGGACGACGTTGGGTGATCCGATCGAGGCGCAGGCGTTGCTGGCCACTTACGGGCAGGACCGCGACGAACCGCTGTGGTTGGGGTCGATCAAGTCGAACATGGGTCACACGCAGGCCGCGGCGGGGGTGGCCGGTGTGATCAAGATGGTGTTGGCGATGCGCCATGAGGCGTTGCCGGCGACGTTGCATGTCGATGGGCCGAGCCCGCATGTGGATTGGTCGGCGGGTGCGGTGTCGCTGTTGACCGAGTCGCGGCCCTGGCCGGCCGTGGATCGGCCGCGGCGGGCCGGGGTGTCGTCGTTTGGGATCAGTGGCACCAATGCGCATGTGATCCTGGAATCGGTGGCGGCCGCGCCGCCGGTGCAGGTCGTGCAGAGCCCGGAGCCGGCGGTGCTGGCGTGGGTGGTCTCGGCGAAGTCGGCGAATGCGTTGCGGGGCCAGGCGGCCCGGTTGGCCGGGCATGTGGCCGCGCACCCCGAACTCGAGGTCGCCGACGTGGGGTGGTCGTTGGCGGGCCGGTCGGTGTTCGAGCATCGCGCGGTGGTCGTCGGTGGTGATCGGGACCGGTTGCTGGCCGGGCTCGACGAGTTGGCCGCGCGACGACCTGGCCGGCTCGGTCATCCGCGGCACCGCCACACCGGCGGGCAAGACGGTCTTCGTCTTCCCCGGCCAAGGCGCCCAACTGCTCGGCATGGGCATGGGCCTGCACGCCGAACACCCGGTTTTCGCCGAGGCGTTCGATGCCGTCGTTGCCGAACTCGACCGCCACCTGCTACGCCCCCTGCGAGAGGTGATGTGGGGCCACGACGAAAACCTGCTGAACACCACCGAATTCGCACAGCCGGCGCTGTTCGCGGTCGAGGTGGCGCTGTTCCGGCTCCTTGAATCCTGGGGCGTGCGGCCGGACTTCGTGATGGGCCACTCGGTCGGCGAGCTGTCCGCGGCGCATGTCGCCGGCGTGCTCTCGCTGGAGAACGCCGCGGTGTTGGTGGCCGCCCGCGGTCGCTTCATGCAGGCCCTCCCGGCGGGCGGGGCGATGTTTGCCGTGCAGGCCGGCGAGGAGGAGGTGCGTCCGCTGTTGGGTGACCAGGTTGATCTCGCCGCGGTCAACGGGCCGGCCTCCGTGGTGATTTCGGGGGCGCAAGACAGTGTGACCGCCATCGCCGAGCGGTTCCGCGGCGACGGCCGGCGGGTTCGCCGGCTGGCGGTGTCGCACGCCTTCCACTCGCCGTTGATGGAGCCGATGATCGACGAATTCGGGGCGGTCGCCGCTGGGCTCGCCAGCGCGGGGGCCGCCATTCCGATCATTTCCAACGTGACCGGGCAATTGGCCGGAGACGACTTCGCGTCGGCGTCGTACTGGAAGCGCCACATCCGCGAAGCGGTCCGGTTCGCCGACAGCATCCGCTTCGCGCACTCCGCCGGGGCGACCCGATTCCTGGAGGTCGGCCCGAGCGGCGGCCTGACGGCTGCGATCGAAGAATCGCTGCCCGACGCGCCCGTGCTGACGACATCGGTGATTCGCAAGGACCGCCCCGAGCCCCTCACGCTGACCAACGCGATCGCGCAAGCGTTCGTCACCGGCATGGAGGTGGACTGGCGCGGCGCGATCGGAGCGGCCAACTTCGTCGAATTGCCCACCTATGCCTTCGAGCGGCGCAGGTTTTGGCTCTCCGGCGGCGGTGGTGGGGCCGCCGACGCCGCCGGTCTCGGGCTGGGCGCCAGCGAGCACGCGCTGCTGGGAGCGGTGGTCGAGTTGCCGACGTCGGGCGGTGTGGTGTTGACGGGCCGGTTGTCGGCCAGCGTGCAGGGCTGGCTGTCCGATCACACCGTCGGCGCCACGGTGCTGTTCCCGGGTGCGGGGTTCGTGGAGTTGGCGATCCGCGCCGGCGACGAGGTGGGTTGCGGTGTGGTCGAGGAATTGAATCTGGCTGCGCCGTTGGTGTTGCCGGCCACAGGATCGGTTGCCGTGGAGGTGATCGTCGGTGGCCCCGACGAATCGGGTACCCGCACGGTCTCGGTGTTCTCGCGTGCCGAGGCGAGCTCCGGCTGGCTCCTGCATGCCGAGGGCGTGTTGGGTGTGGGCTCGGTGGAGCCGAACGCGGACCTGTCGGTGTGGCCGCCGGCGGGGGCGGTCGCCGTGGACATCGGCGACGGGTACGAGCGGCTGGCCGAACGCGGCTACGGGTACGGGCCGGCGTTCCGGGGCCTGACGTCGATGTGGCGTCGCGGTGACGAAGTGTTCGCGGAGGTGGCCCTGCCCGCGGACGCCGGCTTGTCCGTGGCCGGCTTCGGTGTCCATCCGGTCCTGCTGGATGCGGCTTTGCACGCGGTGGTCCTGGCCTCGATGGAGGGCGAGTTGGCTGAGGGTTCGGTGTTGGTGCCGTTCTCCTGGCAGCGCGTGTCGCTCTACGCGGCGGGCGCCGAGGCGGTCCGGGCGCGCATCGTGCCCTCGGGTCCGTCCTCGATGTCGATCGAACTGGCCGACGGGCTGGGGCTGCCGGTGCTGTCGGTGTCATCGATGGTGGCGCGCCCGGTGAGCGATAAGCAACTGCTGGCCGCGGCGTCGAGCTCGGGTCCGGACCGGATCTTCGAGGTTGTCTGGTCCGCCCAGCCCGCAGAGAAGGTGCACCCGGTTTCGGTGTTCGCGTGGGGAACCACGGTGGTGGACACCGCCGAGGTCGAGCCCGCGGCGTATCTGTTCGCCTCTCCGCCGGTGGCCGGTGATGTCGTCGCCGACGTGTATGCCGCTACGCGCGCCGTGCTGAACGTGCTGCAAACGTCGTTGGCCCGCGACGGGGCGGCGACGCTGGTGATCTCGACCCGGGGTGCGGTGGCGTTGCCGGGGGAGGACGTCACCGATTTGGCGGGTGCGGCGGTGTGGGGCTTGGTGCGTTCGGCGCAGACCGAGCACCCGGGCAGGATCGTGCTGGTGGATGCCGATGCGCCGCTGGATGATTCGGCGGTGGCCGCGGTGCTGGCGGCCGGTGAGCCGCAGGTGGTGGTGCGCGGGGGGACGGTGCACACCGCGCGGGTCCACGGCAGCCGCGCGGTCGGCGGGGTGCTGGTGCCGCCGGCTCAGGGGCCGTGGCGGCTGGGCATGAGCAGTCGCGGCACGTTCGAGGACCTTCGGCTGGAGCCCATTCCCGACGAATCCGAGGTCAATGCGCCGCTGGCGCCCGGGCGCGTTCGCGTCGCATTGTCGGCCATCGCCGCCAACTTCCGCGACGTGATGATCGCCTTGGGCCTGTACCCCGACCCCGACGCCGTCATGGGTGTCGAGGCATCCGGCGTCGTGGTCGAAACCGCGCCGGGCGAATCCCGATTCGCGGTGGGCGACCGTGTGATGGGGCTGTTCCCCGAAGGCACCGGCACGATCGCCGTGACCGATCGGCGGTTGTTGGTCAAGGCGCCCGCGGGCTGGTCGCACACCGCCGCGGCGACCACCTCGGTCGTGTTCGCCACCGCCTACTACGCGCTGAGGAACCTGGCCACCGTCAAGGCGGGCCAGCGCGTGCTGGTGCACGCCGGCACCGGCGGGGTGGGGATGGCCGCGGTGCAGTTGGCGCGGCATCTGGGTGTTGAGGTGTTCGCCACGGCCAGCAGGGGTAAGTGGGACACCTTGCGGGCGATGGGTTTTGACGATGATCACATCTCGGATTCGCGGAGTTTGGAGTTCGAGGACAAGTTCCGTGCGGTCACCGGTGGTCGTGGTTTTGATGTGGTTTTGGATTCGCTGGCCGGTGAGTTCGTGGATGCGTCGTTGCGGTTGGTGGCCCCCGGTGGGGTGTTCCTGGAGATGGGCAAGACCGACATCCGCGACCCGCAGGCCATTGCCGGGCAGTATCCCGGGGTGCGCTATCGCGCCTTCGACCTCTTCGAAGCCGGGCCCGACCGCATTCAGCAGATTCTCGCCGAATTGACCGAGCTGTTCGAGGGCGGGGTGCTGCGGCCGTTGCCGGTGACGACGTTTGACGTGCGGCGCGCGCCGGCGGCGTTGCGGTATCTGAGCCAGGCCCGTCATGTCGGCAAGGTTGTGATGACCATGCCCGGTGCCTGGGCGGCCGGGACGGTGTTGGTCACCGGGGGGACCGGGATGGCGGGTTCGGCGTTGGCCCGTCATGTGGTGGCCCGGCACGGGGTGCGCCATCTGGTGTTGGTGAGCCGGCGGGGGCCCGAGGCGCCGGGGGCCGCGGAGTTGGTGGCCGAGTTGAGCGGGGCCGGGTGTGCGGTGCAGGTGGTGGCCTGTGATGCGGCCGATCGTGAGGCGTTGGCCAAGGTGATCGCCGATATCGGCGTGCAGCACCCGCTTTCGGCGGTGATTCACACGGCCGGAGCGCTCGACGACGCGCTCGTCACGTCCCTCACCCCCGAGCGGATGGATGTGGCGCTGCGGGCCAAGGTGGATGCGGCGTGGAATCTGCACGAGTTGACCCGTGATCTGGATGTGTCGGCGTTCGTGCTGTTTTCGTCGATGGCCGGGTTGGTGGGTTCCTCGGGGCAGGGCAACTACGCGGCCGCCAACTCCTTCCTGGACGGGTTGGCGGCCCACCGTCGGGCCCACGGCCTGCCGGCGATCTCGCTGGGGTGGGGCCTGTGGGACCAGGCCAGCGGCATGACCGGGGGCCTGGCGACAGTCGATTTCGCCCGCTTCGCCCGCGACGGGGTCCTGGCCATGTCGTCGGACGAGGCGCTGGAGCTGTTCGACACCGCGCTCATCGTCGACGAGCCGTTCGTGTTGCCCGCCCACATCGACCTCGCGGCGCTGCGGGTCAAGTTCGACGGGGGCACGCTGCCGCCGATGTTCGTCGATTTGATCAACGCGCCGACCCGGCGCCAGGTCGACGACTCGCTGGCGGCCGCGAAGTCCAAATCGGCACTGCTGCAACGCCTGGAGGGTTTGGACGAGGACGAGCAACACGCGGTCCTGTTGGACCTGGTCCGTTCCACCATCGCCACCGTGCTGGGCAGCGCCAGCCCCGAGACCATCGATCCCGACCAGGCATTCCAGGAGTTGGGCTTCGATTCCCTGACCGCGGTCGAGATGCGCAACCGGCTCAAAACCGCGACCGGGCTGGCGCTCTCGCCGACGCTGATCTTCGACTACCCCAACTCCGCCGCGCTGGCCGGCTACATACACGGCGAGATCGTCGGTTCCTCCGGGCCGGTCGCTCCGGCCGCGGCGCCCGGAGAGGCCGAAATCCAGCGCGTGGTGGGGTCGATCCCGGTCAAGCGGCTCCGCCAGGCCGGGGTTTTGGAGCTGTTGCTGGCGTTGGCCAATGAGTCCGACGAGGGCAGCGCCGGCGCCGGGGTGCCCGCGCAGAAGAGCATCGCCGACATGGACCTCGACGACCTGGTCAACGCGGCGTTGCTGAACGACGATGAGTAGCCGGGGTAGGCAGTGAGAATCGCGGTCACGGGGGCCAGCGGGGCGCTCGGGCGCGGGCTGGCCGCCCGGTTGCTGAGCCAGGGCCACGAGGTGGTCGGACTCGCGCGCCGTCTACCCGAAAGCTGGCCGAGCGCAGCCGAGTTCGTCGCCGGTGACATCCGGGACGAAGACGCCGCCGAGCGCTGCGTGGCCGGCGCCGACGTCGTCGCCCACTGCGCGTGGGCGAAGAACCCCGGGCCCGACCAGCGCATCAGCGAGGAGGTCAACATCGGGGGAACCCGCAACGTCCTCGCGGGGATGGACGCAACCGGCTCGGGGCGCATCGTCTTCCCGTCGTCGGCACACGTCTACGGCCGAGCCGCGGCCGCACACGCCGAGCGCGACGCGACCCATCCGGTGTCGGACCACGGCGGGCAGCAGCTCCGCGTCGAAGAGATGCTGGCGGCCTCCGACGTCGAATCGGTCGCGATCCGCTGCGCGCTCATCGTCGGTCGCGGCGTCGACAACTGGGTGCGCCGCCTGCTCGCGTTGCCGGTGTTTCCCGACGCCTCCGCCGACAGCCCCGTGCAGGTCGTGCACCTCGACGACGCGCTGCGGGTGTTGACCCGTGCGATTCTGGACGTCGAAATCCACGGCGGGACAGTGAATCTCGCTGCGCCGGGTGTGTCGACGTTTCGGCGGATCGCCGCCGAACTGGGCCGCCCGGTGGTGCGGCTGGGCGGTGGCCCGCTCGCCGCGCCGCTGCGGCGACACCTGACTTGGCTCTCCGAGTTCGAACTGCTGCAACGAGCCCCGCTGATGGACACATCGCGGCTGAGCCGGCAGTGGGACTTCGCCCCGGCGTGGAACGCCGACGAGTGCATCGAAGACCTGGCGCAGGGCATGCGCGCGCGGCTAACCGTGGGCAGGCGGGTGATCTCCCTGCCGTGGCGGCTGGCCACCATCGACGATCCGCCGGCCGTCGACGCGCCTGCCGACGACGGGATGGTGCCCAGGCTGGCCGGTCCGGACGGGCTCGACGGCGAATTCGACACGCCGATCGACCCGCGTTTCCCGACCTTCCTGGCCACCAATCTGTCCGAGGCGCTGCCCGGACCGTTCTCGCCGTCGTCGGCGTCGGCGACCGTTCGTGGCCTGCGCACCGCCGGAGTCGGCGTGGCCGAGCGACTGCGGCCAGGGGGAATAATTCAGCGCGAGATCGCGATGCGCATGGTGGCCGTGTTCGCCCACCGGCTCTACGGGGCGATCACGACCGCGCATTTCATGGCCGAGACGGTGCCGTTCGTCAAGCCCGCGACCGTCGTCAGCAAGAGCGGGTTCTTCGGTCCCAGCATGGCCTCCCTCCCGATCTTCGGGGAAGAGCGTCTCTCCTCGGAAACGAGTTGGGGACGAAGGCAATTGCGTACCGTCCGCAATATCGGGGTATTCGGCGTCAATCAGATCGGCCTGAGCGCCGGTGCGCTCCAGGACACCGAGGCCTTCGTCGCCGACATCGACCGGCTGGAGCGCCTCGCGGGCGACGACCCCGGTTGCCTTGACGACGACCGGCTCCTGAGCCTGATCCTGCTGGCACGCGATCACGTCGTGCACGGCTGGGTGCTTGCCTCGGGGTCGTTCATGCTGTGCGCCGCCTACAACGTGTTATTGCGCGGCTTGTGGGGGCGAGACACCGCCCCGCCGGCGGGCCAGGAGTTGGTCAGCGCGCGCTCCGTGGCGGCGGTGCAGCGGCTGGTGGTTGCGGCGCAACGCGATCCGGACGTGCTGCGCCTGCTGGCCGAACCGGGGGAACGTCTCGGCAAGCTGGCGGTCGAGGCCCCGGAGTTTCACGCTGCGGTGCTGGCCGAGCTGGCCCTGATCGGTCACCGCGGCCCCGCCGAGCTCGAGATGCTCTCGACCAGCTACGCCGACGATCCGGAGTTGCTGGTTCGGATGGTGACCCGGGCGATCAGCGCACCGGCGGCGCCCCCGCCGCAGCATCCGCGAATCCCGTTGCGGGCCAGGCCCGTCGCGTCGCTGTTCGTGCGGCAGCTGCGTGACCGGGAGGTGCGCCGCGACAAGATGGTGCGCGCCAACTGGGTGCTGCGCGGGCTGTTGCGCGAATACGGGCGCCGGTTGACCGACGCGGGCGTTTTCGAATCCGTCGACGACGTGTTCTACCTGCTGGTCGACGAGCTCGACGCGCTGCCGCCCGACGTGCCGGGGCTGGTGGCCCGTCGCCGGGCCGAACGACTCAGGCTGGCCGGCGTCGTGCCGCCGGCGGTCTTCAGCGGACACTGGGAGCCCGCGATCACCTCGCCGGCCGTCCTGGGCAGCGGCGGAATACTGCGCGGCGTCGGGGTCTGCGGAGGGAGGGTACGCGGGCGAGTGCGGATCGTGCGTCCCGAGACCATCGACGACCTGCAGCCCGGTGAGGTCCTGGTCGCGGAGGTCACCGACGTCGGCTACACCGCCGCCTTCTGCTACGCGGCCGCGGTGGTCACCGAGCTGGGCGGTCCGATGTCGCATGCGGCAGTGGTGGCCCGCGAATTCGGGTTCCCGTGCGTGGTCGACGCCCAGGGGGCCACCCGCTCGTTGCCGTCGGGGGCGCTCGTGGAGGTGGACGGCGCCACTGGCGAGATTCACGTGCTCGACCTGGGTGCCGACGGCAGCCCGCCGCTGCCGGCCAACGGCCGCACGTACTGACGGCGCCCGCCGCAACCTCTCATCGGGGGCCGCACCGGTTTGCTCCACAGCTGTGGGTTGCGGCGGCAAAGGCAACCGGCCACCGGGTTCGACGGCGTCCTCGGCGTCGGCCATGTCGTCGACCACGGCGACCTCATCGAGCACGACGGCGACGACTTCGGCCGCGGCCACGGCCGACCACAGCGCCCTGCTCATCGCGGACGACGACGTCGGCCCCAGCGCGTTCGCCGACGGCCCGCCAACGGCGAACCCCGGCGGCGCGTGACCGGCGTCGGCCAGGTCTTCAAGAACCCCGACGGCATGCGCACCATCGTCGACACGATCGCGGTGTACCCCGACGCCGCCGCTGCCGCCCCGATGATCCCGGCCATGAAGGACGAACTGAGCAAGAAGATCAAGGGCACGCCGCCCCGTCGACATCGGGTTGGCCGGGTTCATGGTGGCCGGCCGGGCGACCGACCCCGCCAAGCAGATGGAGATCTCCGAGGTCGTCTTCACCGAGGGCAGGGCGGTCGTCGACCTGGAGTTCGACTGCGCACCGGGCAATCCCACACCGGCCGAGGTCCTGCTGGATCACGCCCGCAAGCAGGATGCCGCGGTCAAGCATGGGTTGACCGGCTGACGCCGCTACAGCGGCCAGCTATTGGGCTCGGACGCATCACGAAAGGTGGGCGCCGGGGGCAGCGGCCTGGGCTCCTCGGTGGAGATCGCGTCGAGGATCAGGGCAACGTAACGTCGCCACCCGCCGCTGTTTGAATCCATCGTCGACAGCACGCTGTAGAGCATCGCGACCAGCCGCGGGAGGTCGTCGGCGACCACGTCCGCGCGGATCCGACCGTCCTGCTGGCCTCGACGGACAAGGCCGCTGAGGGCCTCGTTCAGCGAAAGCGAGATTTCGGGGGTCAGCAATCCGGCACGGTGGGCTGCCGTCAAGAGATTATGCTCGCGGGCGCCGAGGGATATCGCCGCCTCGATCAGCTGGGTGAGACCGCCCAGCGGGTCGTCGGCGCGGCGCGCGTCCTCGATCACCGGCGTGAGATCCTCGGCGATGGCTTGGTCGAGCGCGGCCCGAACCAGGTCAGCCTTGGCGGGGAAGCGGCGGTACAGCGTCCGTTCACCGACTCCCGCGCGGCGGGCGACGGCGTCGACCGGTGCATCCGACCCGAGTTCGCCATAGACGTCGCGGGCGGCGCGCAGAATGCGCTCGACGTTGCGGGCGGCGTCCGCGCGCAACCGCCGGTCTTCCACCGTTGCCACCCACCCAGCTTAACCGACAGTTGACTGACAGTAATGTTCACATTTAGGCTCAAACAACTGGCAGCCAACTGACATTTAGTGGGAAACAGCGTAGATGACAACAACTTCCGATTTGACCGAAGTCTCCGCCGACGACCTTGTGGCCATGCCCGTCCCGCGGGCCAGGGAGTGCCCGCTGGCACCGCCGGCAGAGTTCGCGGACTGGCGCGGGGAGCCGGGGCTGCGGCGGGTGATGTACCACGGTTCCCCGGCGTGGGCGGTGAGCCGTTACCACGACATCAGAGCGGCGCTGCTGGATCCGCGCCTGTCCGCCGACACCATCCCGGCCGCCTTGCGGCCGGAGGGCCCGGACAGCGCCACGCCGGTGATGTTCGCGCGGGTCGACGATCCCGAACATCATCGGTTGCGGCGCATGCTGGTTCGCGACTTCACCTATCGGCGCTGCGAAGCCATGCGCCCGCGTATTCAGGAACTGGTCGACCAACACCTTGACGAAATGATCGCCAACGGGCCGCCTGCCGACCTGGTGTCCGATTTCGCCCTGCCGGTCCCGTCGCTGGTGATCGCGATGCTTCTGGGTGTACCGTCCGACGACCTGGGGTTCTTCCAGCACCACTCCACGCTCGGACTGCAGACGAGCACCACCGATTCGCAGCGGGCCGAATCGCTCGGCGCAATGTATTCCTACATCCAGGAATTGGTGGACCGGCGGGCGCATGATCCCGGCGACGACTTGATCAGCCGGTTGGTCACCGGCTACGTCATGACCGGTCAACTGACCCGCGAGACGGCAACCATGACGGGGGCAATCATGATGCTGGCCGGTCATGAGACGAGTGCCAACATGATCTCGCTGGGAACCGTTGCGCTGCTTGACCATCCCGAGGTCTATGAACGGCTCGGCCAGACTGACGATCACGCCGTGATCGCCAACGCGGTCGAAGAGCTCATGCGCTATCTCAGCATCGTGCACAGCCAAGTGGATCGCGTGGCGACCGAGGACTTCACCCTCGGCGGTCAATTGATTCGCGCCGGGGATCCCGTCGTGATGAACCTGCCCGCCGGCAACTGGGACACCGAGTTCGCCGACAACCCGGAGAACCTCGACATCGACCGGAACACCCGCGGGCATCTGGGTTTCGGTTACGGGGTACACCAATGCATCGGACAGAGCCTCGCGCGGGTCGAGATGCAGGTCGCGTTCGCGACGCTGGCACGTCGGCTGCCCGGCCTCAGGCTGGCGGTGCCGCAAGTCGAGTTGAGGTTCAAAGAAGCCGAAATCTATGGAATGCAAGAGCTTCCGGTCACCTGGTAGCCGGTCAACGGGACTGACGTGATGGTGACCGACGAGCTGCGGTTCGACGGCCAGGTCGCTGTCATCACTGGCGCCGGCGGCGGATTGGGCAGGCACTACGCGCTGCTGCTCGCCTCGCGCGGCGCGCGCGTGGTGGTCAACGACACGGGCGGGTCGGTGACCGGGGACGGGGCCGACAGCCACACCGCCGAGTCGGCCGCGCGGGAGGTCCGCTCGCAGGGCGGCGAGGCCGTCGCCGACAGCCACAGCGTGACCAGCCCGCAAGGCGGAGCGGCGATCATCGACACCGCTCTCAACGCCTGGGGACGCGTGGACATCCTGATCAACAACGCCGGGATCGTGCGCGATGCGCCGTTCGAGGACATGACCGCGGACCGGCTCGAACCCCTGCTCGACGTCCACCTCAAGGGCGCGTTCTACGTGACGCGGCCCGCGTGGAAAGTCATGCGCGAGCAGCGGTACGGCCGCATCCTCAACACCTGCTCGGCCGCCGGAATCCTCGGAGCCGAACGCATGAGCAACTACGGCGCGGCCAAAGCCGGGCTGATCGGCTTCACCCGCGTGCTGGCCGCCGAAGGGGTCGACGACGGCATCAAGGTCAACGCCGTCGCCCCGATTGCCTACACGCGGATGCTGACGCACTCGCTGGAGAGCGCGGGCGCGCAGGAGGACCCCACGGCGCGCGCGGTGCTGGACGACCTTGCCGGCCAATACCTGCAGAAGCTGGACCCGTCGCTGGTGGCCCCGGTCGCGGCCTTCCTGACCCATCGTGATTGCCCCGTGTCCGGCGAGATCTACACGGCCGGCGCCGGACACGTCGCGCGCTTTTTCATCGGCAGGACGAAGGGCTTTTACCGCCCGTCGCTGTCCGTCGAGGACGTGCGCGACCACCTCGACGAGATCCGCGACGAGACCGGGTACACCGTGCCCGCCGGACCCGCCGACGAGATGGCGGAGCTTTTCGCGGCCATCATGGGCGCACCGGACGCCGGGGTGTCGGGCGACCGCGCGTGATTCGCCCAGCCGGTCGGGCCGCGTATCTCAGCCCGAATGCGACGCTTTGGCGACCCGGGCGGCCGGTCCCCAGAATCGCTTGTGCAGCGCGTCGGCGGCGAGGATGGCGGGCACGGCGAGCAGGGCGGCCAGCAACCCGGCCCACGACGGGCCGGCCTGACCCAGCAGGTGGGCGAGCGGCGGCACGTAGAGGAACGCCAGCAGGGTGCCGAGTTCGGTGCCGACGGCGCCCAGCAGCAGACGGTTGGTCCGCCAGGGAACCGCCCAGGCGGGGCGCATGGCGCTGCGGCAGGCGAACGCGTTGGCCACCTGCCCGAACACCACGGCGGTGAACGCGGCACCCGAGGCGGCCAGCAGCGCCGGACCGTGCGGGAAGGGTGCGCCCGGCCGCCAGCCGAGGGCGAGAAATGCGACAAGGAAAGCGCCGAGTTCCACCGCGGCTTCAACCGGCCCCAGCACCCCGAACGCGCGCGCGAACAGCCGTCGATCGAGGAGGTGCCCGCGCGTCGGGGGCCGCTCGAGCACATGGGCGGCGGCCGGCTCGGCGCCCAAAGCCAGGGCGGGCAGGACGTCGGTGCCGATATCGAGCGCCAGGACCTGCAGCACCCCGATCGCCAGGGGGAAGGTCCCCGCGCTGAGCGCCCAGACGACGAACGGGGCGAGCTCGGCCACGTTGTCGGTGAGGTGGTAGGTGAGAAAACGGCGCAGGTTGGCGAACGTGGCCCGGCCCTGTTCGATGGCGGCGACGATGGTGCCGAAGTCGTCGTCGAGCAACACCAGGTCGGCGGCCTCGCGGGCCACGTCGGTGCCGGTACGACCCATCGCCACCCCGATCGCCGCTTCGCGCAGGGCCGGAGCGTCGTTGACCCCGTCACCGGTCATGGCCACAACATGGCCGCGGTGGCGCAACGCCTGGGCGATCCGCAGCTTGTCTTCGGGGGTGACCCGGGCGACGACGACGCCGTCGTGGTCGAGTAGCGCGCCCAGTTCCGCGTCGTTGTCGGGCAGGTCGCGGCCGGTCACCACGAGTTGGTCGGCTCCGAGCAGGCCCACTTCGGCGGCGATGGCCCTGGCGGTGTCGGGATGATCGCCGGTGACCATGGCGACCCGGATGCCGGCGCGCCGGCACGCGGCCAGCGCTGTGGCCGCGCCCTGGCGCGGCGGGTCTTCCAGCGCGACCAGGCCCAGCAACGTCAGGTCGCGCTCGGCCTCGGAGGCGGATCCGGGCCGTTCGCCGGTGCTGAGGTCTCGGCCGGCGACCGCGAGCACGCGCAGGCCGCGGCGGGCCAGCGCCCGCAGCGCTTCGACGGCGCCGGGCGGAGCCGAACAACGCGGCAGGATCGAATCGGGAGCGCCCTTGACCAGTACCCGGTTTCCGGCGACCACGGACATGCGGCGCCGGCGCGCGTCGAACGGAAACCTCGCCACGTCCGGGGTGCGGCGCGCATCGTCGTCGGCGTCGATGCCGACCCGGCGCGCGAAGGCATCCAGCGCCGCCTCCATCGGGTCGCCGTGCGGTACCCAGCGACCGTCCTTTTCGGTCACGCGCCCCGACGAGCACCGCACGGCCACGCGCGCGACGTCCCGGAGCGCGGCCTCGTTCCCGGCGCAGTGGATCGTGGCCACCGGCTCGTAGCCGTCGCCGTCGATGGTGGCGGTGCCGTCGGGCATCCACACCTCGACGACCGACATCTCGTTGCGGGTCAGCGTGCCCGTCTTGTCGGTGCAGATGAACGTGGTCGAGCCCAGCGTCTCCACGGCCTCCAGGTTCCGCACCAGCGCGTGCCGGCCGGCCATCCGCTGGGCCCCCAGCGCCAGCGACAGGGTGACGGTGGGCAGCAGACCCTCCGGAACCACGGCAACCGTCACGCCGACGGCGAACAGAAACCCATGAGAGGGGGCTGTGCCGAGCAGCAGCGCGGCGGCGAAGAACACCACCCCCACCCCGATCGCGACGGCCGCGATGATCCGTGACACCCGGTCGAGCTCGTTGCGCAGCGGGGTCGGCGCGGGTCGCTGGGCCTGGGTCAGGCGGGCGATCCCGGCCAGCCTGGTGTGCTCTCCGGTCGCCTCGACCGTGGCCCGGCCTTCCCCTTCGACAACGAAACAGCCCGCGTGTGCGGTCTCACCTGCCGCCGGGTGCTCGGGCACGCTCTCCCCGGTGAGCGCCGAGGTATCGACCGCGAGCGCATGCACGACATCCAGCCGCAAGTCGGCCGAGATCCGGTCGCCCTCGGCGAGCACCACCACATCACCGATCACCAGCTCTTCGGCCGCTACCTGTCGGGGTACGCCGTCACGGACGACCGTGGAGCGCTGTGGCAACAGCTCACGCAACCGTTCGGCCGCGTGCTCGGCCCGCTGTTCCTGAGCAAACGCGAACAGGCCGTTGAGAACTATCACGACGAAAACCGCCACACCCAGTTGCGGCATTCCCGCGACGAATGCCAGAGCGCCGGCGACCCAGAACAGCAGCGCAAAGAAGTGGGCCATCTCCGCGACCAGCCGCCGCCAGGCCGGAGTTCTGCGCGCCACGGGCAGCCGGTTGGGGCCCTCGGCATCCAGGCGCGCGGCGGCCTCTTTCGACGTCAGCCCCAGGCGCGCCGCCGGCGACTCCATCACGCTCACTGCACCGTCCGCCTCACCGGCAACCCCCCGACCGGACCAGGGCCATCACACGCCGTGCGGGTGTTCACCGTGGTGGTCTTGCCTCGGTCCCCGCCGCACCCATCCGACCGCGATGCCCACCGCGATCACGCACAACACCGACGCCACCGCGACGCCCGCCACCACCACGCCGATCACCTCGACCGTACCCATGGACCCTCCTGCCGCTAGGTACTCAGCGAAAATCAGCGCGACGCCGCCGCATAGAGCCCAATGTCACGAGTCCGGCCCCGCTGCGACACCGCGAAAGCGCGGGTCCGCCACCGAAGCGAGCCGTAAAACTCTGCCGTACAGCCGTTTCCGCGAAACGGACCGGCCGGGCTCGTGATGGTCTCAGCAGCTGAAGGCCAGGCCGATGCCATCGGGCGGCGGCGCGGGCTGCAGGCAGCCGAAGGGCTCGATGGCGGCCGTGCTGTACCGCACCGCCGACCTGTGGGCGTAGTTCACACAGAACAGGCCCGCCTGATCGGCCCGGCACCGGTAGTCGCTGAACGACAACGAATCCCCGCTTGCCAACTCGGGTCCGTCGCCGTCGACGAACGGACCCGGATCTCCGCGTGCGGCACCCACCTGTAGAAGCGTGCCGTCGAAAAAGACCCAGCCGCCTTGCCATTTGCCGTAGGCCGTCGCCGGCGGGGGCGGGGGATTGGTCAGGTTCACCAGGCAAACCGGCGCGGTACCAGTGTGTTTGGCGTCGGTCATGCAGGCGACCTTGCCCGCTTGGGCGGTGAAGGCGAGGTCGTCACCCAGCGGCGTGCCGGTGCCGTCACGGGTGGCGGTGTGGAAGCCGGCGGGGTCGGCAGGGTGACCCGCCTCGATGAAGGCGATCACGTCGGAGATCGCGGCGCCCGCCGCCGGCGGGATCGACGGCGCGGGCGGCTTTGCCGAGGTGGCCGAGGTCGTCGTCGGGGCGACCCCGGATGTCGGGGTGGTGGGCTGCGTCTGTTCCGACTGGCCGCCGAGGGTGTCTGAACATCCGGCGACCAGCAACGACAGCGCGACGAGCGCGGCGATCCGCATTGAGCCAGGCTAACCGCCCGGCGCGCAACCGGGCCCGAAATCAGGCGCTGCGCGCGCGTCGGGCACGTCAGGTCGGTTACCGTCGGGACATGCATGAGCGCACCGTCCGCGCCCACACGTCGATCGGCATCGTCGAGGGTTTCACCCGGCACGGGGTCAACCGGTGGCGATCGATCCCGTATGCGCGTCCCCCGATGGGTCCGCTGCGCTTCCGGGCCCCGCAGCCGGCCCGGCCCTGGTCGGGCGTGCGGCACTGCCACGGTTTCACCCACTGTGCGCCCCAGCAGCGCCGCTACACGATGCTCGGGGTCGGCAAGTACCAGCCCATGAGCGAGGACTGCCTCACCCTCAACGTCGTCACCCCGGAATCCGCCGGCGACGAGCCGCTGCCCGTGATGGTCTTCATCCACGGCGGCGGCTACATCCTGGGCAGCTCGGCGACCCCGCTGTACGACGGCGCGGCGCTGGCCCGGCGCGGCTGCGTCTACGTGTCGGTGAACTACCGGCTGGGCGCGCTGGGCTGCCTGGACCTGTCGTCACTGTCGACGCCGGAAACCACCATCGACAGCAACCTGTTCCTGCGCGATTTGGTGCTGGCGCTGCAGTGGGTCCGCGACAACATCGCGGCGTTCGGCGGCGACCCGGGCCGGGTCACCATCTTCGGGGAGAGCGCGGGCGCGCACATCACCGCCACCTTGCTGGCGGTGCCCGCCGCCAAGGGGCTGTTCAGCCGGGCGATCTCGGAAAGCCCGGCCTCGGGCATGGTGCGCTCGACGGAGACCGCCGCCGAGTTCGCGACGCGCTTCGCCGAACTGCTGGGCGCGCGTCCCGCCGACGCCGCCGACGCGCTGATGCAGGCGTCGGCCGAGCAGTTGGTCGAGGCGCAGCACGGCCTGCTCGACCAGGGCATGAAGGACAGGCTGGGCGCCTTCCCGATCGGCCCGGTGTACGGCGACGACGTGCTGCCCGAGGATCCCGTCCAGGCGATGCGGTCCGGGCAGGCCCACCGGGTGCCGCTCATCGTGGGCACCAACGCCGAGGAGGGCCGGCTGTTCACCCGGTTCCTGCGGATGCTGCCCACCAACGAATCGATGATCGAGGAGTTGCTGGCCGACGCCGAACCGGCTGCCCGCCAACGCATCACCGCCGCCTACCCGGACTACCCGGCGTCCTCGGCGTGCATCCAGCTCGGCGGTGACTTCGCGTTCGGGTCGGCCGCCTGGCAGATCGCCGAGGCCCACGCCAACCACGCGCCCACCTACCTGTACCGCTACGACTACGCCCCCCGGACGTTGCGCTGGTCGGGCCTGGGCGCCACGCACGCCACCGAGTTGTTCGCGGTCTTCGACATCTACCGCACCAGGTTCGGCGCGTTGCTGACGGCCGCCGCCGACCGCCGCGCCGCGCTGCGGGTCAGCAACCAGGTGCAACGCCGTTGGCGATCGTTCAGCCACACCGGCGTGCCCGGCGACGACTGGCCCACCTACGGCGCCGACGACCGGGCCGTCATGGTCTTCGACCGCAAGAGCCGCGTCGAGTTCGACCCGCACCCGCATCGCCGAAAGGCCTGGGAAGGCTTCTCACTCGCGCGTTGACCTGGCACGCTGACCCTCATGCACGCCGACACCGAACAAGTCATCGAACGCCCCACTGACCTCACGGCCTCCTGGCTGACCGCGGCGATCGGCGCCGGGACCATCGCGGACTTCGCCGTCGAGCGCATCGGCACCGGCCAGATGAGCGAGTGCTACCGCGTCGCGCTGAGCTATACCGACGGCCGAACAGGCCCCGACGGCCCGGGCCGACCCGCGTCGGTGGTGCTCAAGGTCGCCGCGACCGACCCGATGAGTCGCCAGACCGGGCTCGCGCTGGGCCTCTACGAGCGGGAGGTCCGCTTCTACGCCGACATCGCGCCGCGGCTGGGCGGGCCGATCGCGCCCTGTTACCACGCCGCGGTCGACACCACGACCGGAGCGTTCGACCTGCTGCTCGGCGACGCCGGGCCCGCGGTCGTCGGCGACGAGATCGCCGGGGCCACAGCCGAACAGGCCCGCCTCGGCGTGGTCGAGCTCGGTCGGCTGCACGGCCCGCTGCTGGGCGACCCGGCGCTGGCCGACGCGCCCTGGCTCAACCGCGATTCGCCGCTCAACCAGGCGATGATCGCCCCACTGTACGCCGGCTTCATCGACCGCTACGGCGACCAGATCGAGAACGGGCACCGCATGGTGTGCGAACGCCTGGTGGCCTCGTTCGACGGCTACCTGGCGCAGGAGTCAGACCCGGGCCGGATCCAGGGCCTGGTGCACGGCGACTACCGACTCGACAACATGCTGTTCGGCACCGCCGGGGCCGACCGCCCGTTGACCGTCGTCGACTGGCAGACCGTGTCCTGGGGCCCGGCGCTGACCGACCTGGCCTACTTCCTGGGGTGCGCGCTGTCCATGCGGGATCGCCGCGAGCACTACGACGCGCTGCTGCGGGCCTACCACGAGGCCCTGGGCCCCGCGGCCCCACTCACCCTCGCCGGCGTCGCCGACGGGGTGCGCCGGCAGAGCTTTTTCGGGGTGATGATGGCGATCGTGTCCTCGATGCTGGTCGAGCGCACCGAACGCGGCGACCGGATGTTCATGACGATGCTGCGACGCCACTGCGAGCACGTGCTCGACACCGACGCGTTGGCGATCCTTCCCGCCGCGGTCGCACCCGAGCCGTTGCGTCCCACCGACGACGATGAGGGCGCGCACGCCCCGACCGACGAACCGCTGTGGAGCGAGAGCTGGTACGCCGACTTCGCCGACCCGGAACGGGGATTGGGCGGCTGGTTCCGACTCGGCCTGATCGCCAACCAGCGGCAGGCCTGGGTGCACGCGCTGCTGTGCGGCCCCGACATGCCGACCGTGGCCGTCGACGCGCAGATCCCGCTGCCCGACGACCCGTGGGTGCTGCGCGCCGATGACTTCGAGGTCGGCCACTCCGCCACCGCCCCGCTGCAGACCTACCGCGTCGACGTGCGGGCGCGGGCGCAAGCCTATGACGACCCGTCGGCCCTGCTGCGCGGGGAGCCGGGCACTCCCGTCGAGATGACGATGAACCTGGCCTGGGCCACCGACGGCACCCCATACAAGTACCGGGTGACGACCCGCTACGAGATCCCGTGCACCGTCTCGGGCACCGTCGCCGTCGGCGACACCCGCTACCGCGTCGAGGCCGCGCCCGGACAGCGCGACCACTCCTGGGGAGTGCGCGACTGGTGGAGCATGGACTGGATGTGGAGCGCGCTGCACCTCGACGACGGCACCCACCTGCACGGGGTGAACATCCGCATTCCGGGCGCCCCGGCCTTCAGCGTCGGCTATGTCCAGGACGCCGGCGGCGGCGTCACCGAGACCCAGACCGTCGACTCGCGGGAAGCCTTCGGCGACAACGGGTTACCGCAGAGCGCGACGTTGACCTACGAGCCGGGCGGGATCACCGCCGCCGCCGATGTGCGCGGTCAGGCGCCGGTGCGGCTGGCCGCATCGGACGGACGGGTGAGCCAGTTCCCGCGCGCCTGGGCCACCATCACCACCGAGGACGGGCGCCGCGGCGTCGGCTGGATCGAATGGAACCGCAACCTGACGACCGGATGAGCGGCGAGTGAGCGGCGCCCGGAACCCTGCGCCGTCGCCGATCGTGGTGATGGGTGTCTCCGGGTCGGGCAAATCGACGGTGGGCGTCGCCCTGGCGCGACGCCTGGGAGTCCCGTTCGTCGACGCCGACGCCCTGCACCCGCCGGCCAACATCGCCAAGATGACCGCCGGCCAACCGCTCGACGACGCCGACCGCTGCCCCTGGCTGGACAAGGTCGGCGAGTGGTTGGCCGGCCACCGCGGCGGCGTGGCGGGTTGTTCGGCGCTCAAGCGCTCATACCGCGATCGGCTGCGCGCACAATGCCCGTCCGTGGAGTTCCTGTACCTGTGCGGCGCGCCGGCGGTCATCGCCGCCCGGGTGGCGGCCCGCACCGGACATTTCATGCCCGCGGCGCTGCTGCGGTCGCAGTTCGAGGCGCTCGAACCCCTGGGCGCAGACGAAGCTGGGGTCACCGTCGACGTCGACCGAGACGTCGACGCGATCATCGGCGCGTTTTTGTCCGCGTCGGCGGCGCGGCGGCGCGGCGGCGGGTAGGACGCGCCACCGGTGATCCCGGCGGCGCGGTCACCGCATGCGACGTTTGACCTTGGAGCCGGCCTTTTCCAGCTTGCTTTCGGCCAGGTGACCGCCATGGTTTGCGGAGTCGGCGAGGTGGCGGGCGGACTCGGCGAGGTGCTCACCGCGTGTTCGAGCCGTGTCGGCCAGTTCGCGGCCGCGTTTGCGGGCGGTTTGGGCCCAGGGCTGTTCGGCTATTTCGGCGGCCTCGGCCGCGAGTTTCTCGCCGCGTTTGCGCGCCTTCTTCGCCAGTGGCTCGGCCTTCTCGGCCGCCGTGTCGGCCAGTTCGCGGCCGCGTTTGCGGGCGGTTTGGGCCCATGGTTCGGCCTTTTCGGCGGCCTCGGTCGCCAGTTTTTCGCCGCGTTTGCGCGCCTTCTTTGCCCATGGTTCGGCCTTTTCGGCCGCGGTGTCGGCCAGTTCGCGGCCGCGTTCGGCACCTGCCTGCAACCCGTGCACGATCTTGTCCCCGAGCTCGTCGAAGTCGAAGTCGAAGTCGAAGTCGGTGTCGGCCTTGTCGGCAAACTCCGGCAGCGCCGACGAAACCCGCTCGGAGAGCCGCTCGGCCGCCCTACGGCCGCGCCAACCCAGGGACGGCTTGCCGGCGGTGTCGGCGGCCGCGATCATCAGGCCGCCCAGCAGGCTGAGATCGGTCAGGAACTCCTTGCGCTTCTCGGCTTTGCGCTGCGGGTCGGTCTCGGTCCAGAACATGTGCGTGCCGAGGTTCGCCGGTATCACGGTGAACGCCAGGGCGGCCGACGCGACGCGGGGCATTCGGCCGGTGGCGAGCAACAGGCCGCCGCCGACCTGGACGGCCGCGTTGACCTGCGCGACCGTCTGGGGGTTGTCCGGAATACTGCTGCCGACCGGGTCCGGCAACGCCTGCAGGCCGCCCATCGCGGGCGCCGCGGCCTCCGCGGCCGCCTTGGGGTGCAGCAGTGAATCGATTCCTTGCCCGATGAACACGACCGACAACAGCGGCCGCGCGATTCTGCGGATCAACATGGCAGCCTGGTTACCCGCCGGGTCGGCAAACAAACCGTCCCGCTCCGCGTCGCGGGCTGGCGGCACATCATCGCAGCTGAAGCCGGTGCAGCGGGGCCGGCGGCGTTAGGGTGGAGCGGGTGCGGGCGTTGATCATCGTCGACGTGCAGAACGACTTCTGCGAAGGTGGCGCGCTGGCGGTGACAGGTGGCGCCGAACTGGCCTCGGCGATCACCGCCCACCTGGCCGGTCAGCCGGGCTACCGGCACGTCGTGGCGACCAAGGACTGGCACGTCGACCCGGGCGACCATTTCTCCGACCGGCCGGACTACTCGTCGTCCTGGCCGCCGCACTGCGTCGCCGGCAGCCCCGGCGCCGAGCTGCATCCCGGCCTCGATCCCGGCCGCATCGAGGCGGTGTTCCGCAAGGGCGCTTACAGCGCGGGCTACAGCGGTTTCGAGGGCGTCGACGAGCACGACACCCCCCTGGTGGAGTGGCTGCGGCAGCGGGGCGTCGAGGCCGTCGACATCGCCGGCATCGCCACCGAACACTGCGTTCGGCGCACGGCCGAGGACGCGGCGCGCGCCGGCCTGGCCACCAGGGTGCTGGTGGACCTGACCAGGGCGGTGTCGGCGGAGTCGGGCGCGCGGGCCCTGGCCGAGATGCGCGCCGCGGGCATCGAGTTGGCCGGGGCCGCCTGATGGCGGCGCCGACGGGCCGGGAGCGCCTGCTCGCCGCCGTGGAGCGGTCGCCGCAGGCGGCCGCCGCGCACGACCGTGCCGGCTGGGTCGGGTTGTTCACCGAGGACGCCCGGATCGAAGACCCTGTGGGTGCGCGGCCACACGTTGGGCGCGCCCAGATCGACCGCTTCTACGACACCTTCATCGCTCCGCGCGACATCGTGTTCCACCGCGACCTCGACATCGCGGCCGGCACCGTCGTGCTGCGCGACCTCGAGCTCGAGGTGGCGATGGGTTCGGCCGTGACGATGCACATTCCGGCGTTCCTGCGCTACGACCTCCGGGAAGACAACGGGCAGTGGCAGATTGCCGAACTGCGTGCCTATTGGGAGCTGCCCGCGATGATGCTGCAGTTCCTGCGGACCGGACCGGGGGCGATCGCGCCCGCCCTGCAACTGTCGCGGGCGCTGCTGGGCAACCAGGGCCTCCGGGGCACCGCCGGCTTCGCGGCCGGTTTCCGCCGGGTGGGGGCGCGGCACAAGCGGTTGGTCACGGGATTCCTCGACGCGGTCGCCCGCGGCGACACGCCCGCCGCCGTGGGGGCGCTGTCACCCACCGCCGCAATGACTTTGGGTGACAACGACCCGCTGGAGCCCGCCGAGCTCGCCGAGCGGCTCCGGGGCGCCGGCCGGACCAAGATCATCGGCGCTGGTTTCACCGTCACCGTCGCGCTGAACTCGGGTCACGGGCGTGGCATCCTGTTCGCCGAGGTGGCGAGGCGGGCCGGCGCGATCACCCGCGTCCGGTATTTTCCCGCCTGACCGCCCGGGTGCATCAGCGCCTGACCATCAGCGCCAGCGTCGCGGCCGACAGGAACAGGTAGACGCCCGGGAACGCGATGTTGTACAGGACGCGAGCCCTCAGGTGCGTCACGACGGCACCCACGAAGAACAGCACCAGACCGGCGGCGGCCGCAATGCCCAGGGCCGGCGGTCCGACCAGCCCGCCGATCAGTCCGGCCGCCCCCGCCAGTTTGACCGCTCCCAGCCACGGCAACCACGAACGCGGCACCCCCACCTCGGCCGAGTTGGCCAGGACGAAGCGGGCGGGGAGGAAGTCGGCCACGGCGATCGCGGCGGTGATGGTCGCGGTGACCAGCGTGAGCACCAGGTACGTGGCGTGCATGTCGGTCACGCCGCCGTCGGGCCGTGCTCGCGGTGAGCCGGATAGCAGCAAAGCCTGCCGTGGCGCACAATCAATTCCGTCATGACGGGTTCCCTCCGGGACTAGGGGTTTCGATGAACGCGGTCATCCTCTTGACGAATCTCGCGGGAAAAGGTGACCGATGTGCCCCGACGACGTGGCAAATCTCGCCCGACGATTCGACGCGGCCGCGCCCCCCGGGTACCAAGGACACCGGAGGCGGGAGCGCCATGCTCGATGAACCGTTCGGACGGCGGAGCCTGTTGCGGGGCGCCGGTGCACTGACCGCGGCGTCGCTGGCCCCGTGGCCGGCCGGCTGCGCTTCGGCCGATGACGACGCGCTGACCTTCTTCTTCGCCGCCAACCCCGATGAGCGCGATGCCAGGTTGCGCGTCGTCGACGAGTTCCAGCGCCGCCATCCCGGCATCAAGGTCCGGCCGTTGTTGTCGGGGCCGGGCGTCATGCAGCAGCTGTCGACGTTCTGCGCCGGCGGCAGGTGTCCCGACGTGCTGATGGCGTGGGAATTGACCTACGCCGAACTGGCCGACCGGGGCGTGTTGCTGGACCTCAACACGATGCTGGCGCGGGACCCGGCGTTCGCCGCGAGCCTGAAGTCGGACAGCATCGCGGCGTTGTACGACACGTTCTCGTTCGACGGGGGCCAGTACGCGTTTCCGGAGCAATGGTCGGGAAACTACCTGTTCTACAACAAGGCGCTGTTCGCCGCCGCCGGGGTGCCGGTGCCGCCGAAAACCTGGGAACGACCGTGGAGCTTCGGCGAATTCCTCGACACCGCAACCGCGCTCACCAAGCGCGCCGGATCCGGGCGGGCCACGCAGTGGGGTTTCGTCAACACGTGGCTGTCCTACGCCTCCGCGGGGCTGTTCGCCATCAACAACGGCGTGCCGTGGTCGACGCCGCGGATGAACCCCACCCACCTCAACTTCGACGACGACGCGTTCATCGAGGCGGTGCAGTTCTACGCCGACCTGGCCAACAAGCACCGCGTGGCGCCCAGCGCCTCCGAGACGCAGTCGACGTCGACGCCCAATCTGTTCGCGGCGGGCAAGGCGGCGATCGCGCTGGGCGGGCACTGGCGATATCAGACGTTCATGCGGGCCGACGGCCTGGACTTCGACGTCGCCCCGCTGCCGACGGGGCCGGCGCTGCCGGACGGACGCGCCGCCCGCTCCGACATCGGGGCCACCGGGCTGGCCATCTCGGCGAGCAGCCAGCGCAAAGAGCAGGCATGGGAGTTCGTGAAGTTCGCGACCGGTCCCGACGGGCAGGCGCTGATCGGTGAATCCTGCCTCTTCGTACCGGTGCTGCGGTCCGCGCTCACCTCGGAAGGGTTCGCCGGGGCCCACCGCGCGGTGGACAACTTGGCCGTGCTCACCGAGGGACCGGCGCACTCCGAGGGCCTGCCGATCACCCCGGCGTGGGAAAAGATCAACGCCCTGATGGACCGCAACTTCGGTCCCGTGCTGCGCGGGTCCCGGCCGGCCACCTCGCTGCGCGGGCTGTCGCGCGCCGTCGACGAGGTGCTGCGCACCCCATGACATCGCGCGACATCGAGGGCACCGTCGTGCCGGGCCGGCGTGCCCGGGGCGCCGGCCCCTTGCGACGGCGCGCCTGGGCGGGTCGGTTGTTCGTCGCCCCGAACCTGGCCGCGGTCATGGTCTTCATGCTCTTCCCGCTCGGATTCTCGCTCTACATGAGCTTTCAGCGCTGGGATCTGTTCCGGCCGCCGAGGTTTGTGGGCACCGAGAACTTCGCGGAGCTCATGGCGGATCCCTTGTTTCTCATCGCGATTCGCAACACGGTGATCTACACGCTCGGCACCGTGGTGCCGACCGTCCTGATCAGCCTGGTCGTCGCCGCCGTGCTGAGCCGGGAAGTCAAGGGCATCGGCATCTTTCGCACCATCGCGTTCATGCCGCTGGCCATCTCCTCGGTGGTGATGGCCGTCGTGTGGCAGTTCGTCTTCAACACCGACAACGGCCTGCTCAACATCATGCTGGGCTGGATCGGCGTCGGCCCGGTGCCCTGGCTGATCCAACCCCGTTGGGCCATGGCGTCGCTGTGCCTGGTCAGCGTGTGGCGGAGCGTCCCGTTCGCCAGCGTCGTCCTGCTGGCCGCGATGCAGGGGGTTCCGGGAAACCTCTACGAGGCCGCCAGAATCGACGGCGCGGGTGAGCTGCGGCAGTTCGTCTCCATCACGCTGCCCATGGTCCGCGGCGCAATCTCGTTCGTGGTGGTCATCTCGGTCATCCACGCATTCCAGGCGTTCGACCTGGTGTACGTGCTCAACGGGCCGAACGGCGGACCGGAAACCGCGACCTACGTGCTGGGCATCATGCTGTTCCAGCACGCGTTCTCTTTTTTGGAGTTCGGTTACGCGTCGGCGTTGGCATGGGTGATGTTCGCGATCTTGCTGGTGTTGACCGCGCTGCAATTCCGCATCACGCGGCGACGCTCCTGGGAGGCTTCTCGTGGGCTCGGCTGAATGTCCCGGACGCCTGTTCAAGCGCAACGTTTTTCGCGCCGTGGTGATCTACACGGCGCTGATCGGCGTCGCTTGTTGCGCGCTGTTCCCGATCGTGTGGGCGATGTCGGGCTCGTTGAAGGCCGAGGGCGAGGTCAGCGAGCCGACGCTGCTGCCGGCCCACCCGAAATGGTCGAACTATGCTCAGGTTTTCGCCCTGATGCCGTTCTGGCGAATGTTCTGCAACACCGTTCTGTATGCGGGCTGCGTCACCGCCGGGCAGGTGTTCTTCTGCTCGCTGGCCGGATATGCCTTTGCGCGACTGTCGTTTCGGGGCCGGGACGCGCTGTTCGTGGTGTACCTGGGCACGCTGATGGTGCCGCTGACGGTGACGGTCATCCCGCAGTTCATCCTCATGCGCACCGCGGGCTGGGTCGACACGCCGTGGGCGATGATCGTGCCCGGGTTGTTCGGCAGCGCGTTCGGCACGTTTTTGATGCGGCAGTTCTTCCTGACGTTGCCCACCGATCTAGAAGAGGCTGCGATCCTCGACGGATGCTCATCGTGGCAGATCTACTGGCGGATCCTGCTGCCCCACGCCCGGCCCGCGGTGTTGGTGCTCGGGGTGCTCACGTGGGTCAACGTGTGGAACGACTTCCTGTGGCCGCTGCTGATGATCCAGCGCAACAGCCTGGCCACGCTGACCCTCGGGCTGGTCCGCATGCGCGGGGAGTACGTCGCCCGCTGGCCGGTGATCATGGCGACTTCGATGCTGATCATGCTGCCACTGGTCGTCATCTATGCGTTCGCGCAGCGCTCCTTCGTCCGCGGCATCGCCGTGACCGGACTCGGCGGCTAGCCATGGCGTCGGTGGCTTTCGAACAGGCGACCCGGCGCTACCCCGGCGCCGACAGGCCGGCCCTGGACCGGCTCGACCTGGTCGTCGGTGATGGCGAGTTCGTCGTGCTGGTCGGGCCGTCCGGCTGCGGCAAGACGACCTCGCTGCGCCTGGTGGCCGGACTGGAAACCCTGGACGCCGGGCGCATCCGCATCGGCGACCGCGACGTCACCGACGCCGATCCCAAACACCGCGACGTCGCGATGGTGTTCCAGAACTACGCCCTCTACCCGCACATGACGGTCGCGCAGAACATGGGCTTCGCCCTGAAGATCGCCAAGACCCCGAAATCCGAGATCCGCGAGCGGGTCCTCGACGCCGCCAAACTGCTTGACCTGCAGCCGTATCTGGACCGCAAGCCCAAAGACCTCTCCGGGGGTCAGCGCCAGCGGGTCGCGATGGGGCGAGCGCTGGTCCGCCGTCCGCAGGTGTTCTTGATGGACGAACCGCTGTCGAACCTCGACGCCAAGCTGCGGGTGCAGACGCGCAACCAGATCGCCGCGCTGCAGCGCCGGCTCGGCACCACCACCGTCTACGTCACCCACGATCAGGTCGAGGCCATGACCATGGGTGACCGGGTGGCCGTGCTGTGCGACGGCGTGCTGCAACAGGTCGCGGCGCCGCGCGAGCTCTACCGCAGCCCCACCAACGTCTTCGTGGCGGGATTCATCGGTTCGCCGGCGATGAACCTGTTCACCTTGCGGATCACGGATTCCGCCGTGCTGCTCGGTGATTGGCCCATCCCGGTGCCGCGCGAGGTCGCCGGCGCCGCGGGTGAGGTCGTCGTCGGGGTGCGTCCCGAACATCTCGGGGTCGGCGGCCCGGACGGCCAGAGAGGTGTCGAGATGGAGGTCGACGTGGTCGAGGAGCTCGGGGCGGACGCCTACCTGTACGGGCGGATCACCGCCGCGGGCAACGCCGTCGACCAGCCCGTCGTGGCGCGGGCCGACGGGCGATGCCCACCGGACAGGGGCAGCCGCGTGCACCTGTACCCCGAGCCCGGGCACGTCCATTTCTTCGGCGTCGACGGCCGCCGGATCCCCGGAGATGTCCGGGCGGGCTAGGGTGGCTGCCGTGGAGACCGCACGCGCCGACCTGGTGTGCGAAGGCGGCGGCGTCCGGGGCATCGGGCTGGTCGGAGCGGTGGACGCACTCGCCGCAGCCGGCTACCGCTTTCCCCGGGTCGCCGGGAGCAGCGCGGGCGCGATCGTCGCCTCGCTGCTGGCCGCGCTGCAGGTGGCGGGGGAGCCGCTGAGCCGGCTCACCGACGTGATGCGTGGCATCGACTACCGAAAGTTTCTCGACCGCAGCCTGATCGGGCGGATACCGATCATCGGCGGCGGATTGTCGCTGCTGGTCTCCGACGGCGTCTATCGCGGGGCCTACCTGGAACGGCTGCTCGCGGGGCTGCTGGGTGACCTGGGGGTGCGCACCTTCGGCGACCTGCGCACCGGTGAAAAGTCCGAACAGTTCGCCTGGTCGCTGGTCGTGACCGCCAGCGACCTGTCGCGGCGCCGGCTGGTCCGCATCCCGTGGGACCTGTCCAACTACGACCTGGACCCCGACGAGTTCCCGGTGGCGCGCGCGGTGCACGCCTCGGCGGCGATCCCGTACGTGTTCGAGCCGGTCCGGGTGGCCGGCGCCACCTGGGTCGACGGCGGATTGCTGTCGGACTTCCCGGTGCAGTTGTTCGACGAGCCCGACGGCCTGCCGCGCTGGCCGACATTCGGGATCCGGTTGTCGGCCCGTCCGGGAATTCCGCCGACTCGTCCGGTCCATGGCCCGGTGTCGTTGGGAATCGCCACCATCGAAACGCTGGTGAGCAATCAGGACAATGCCTACATCGACGATCCGTGCACGGTGCGGCGCACGATTTTCGTGCCCGCCGAGGGAATCAGTCCGATCGATTTCGGCCTGTCGGCCGAGCAACGGGAAACTTTGTACCGGAGCGGTTTACAGGCGGGCCGGCAGTTTCTGACGAGATGGAACTATGCGGACTATCTCGCGGCGTGTGGCCCACCGGTCCCGGGCCGGGCGTAGCGCGGGGGAATTCGGCCCGGTTCCCGCCGTGCCCAGAAGAGCAGATCCCGGCCTGCGATGTCGTACACCGCCGAATCTTGTCAGTTGCGTCATATCGTCGCCTGGGCGAAAGAACGGTGATCCGCCAACTTGGTGCACCCGCGCGGGCGCGCCGTGGCGGCGATTTGCCGCGCGGCTTCCTACTATTGCCCGCGTGGTTGATCGTTACGGGACCGATGTACTCGCCGCGGGGCGGCGCAAGCCCCGCTCGACCGAGCATCCCGCCGAGCCGGGCCTGGTGATCGAAGACGCGCAGACGGGCTACGTCGGCGCGGTGGTGCGAGTCGAACATGGTTGCGTCGACCTGGAAGACCGGCATGGCCGGATCCGCAACTTTCCCCTGGGTCCGGGGTACCTGCTGGAAGGCCGCCCGGTGATTCTCACCGCGCCGCGTCGCCCTGCGACCGCCGCCCCGGCCAGAACGGCGTCGGGGTCGGTGGCGGTACGAGGCGCCCGCGCCCGGGTCGCCCGCGCCGGGCGCATCTACGTCGAGGGGCGCCACGACGCCGAGCTCATCGCGCAGGTGTGGGGGGATGACCTGAAGATCGAGGGCGTCGTCGTCGAGCACCTCGGCGGCGTCGACGACCTGGTGGGCGTCGTCGCGGAGTTTCGTCCCGGTCCGACGCGCCGGCTCGGCGTGCTCGTCGACCACCTCGTGGCCGGCTCGAAAGAAGCGCGGATCGCGGACGCGGTGCGGCGGGGACCCGGGGGCCCCGACACCTTGGTCGTCGGTCATCCCTATGTCGACATCTGGCAGGCGGTCAAGCCGCAGCGCCTGGGACTGAAGGCCTGGCCGCAGGTGCCCCGGCACATGGAGTGGAAACATGGCGCGTGCCGGGCGCTCGGGCTGCCGCACGCCGGCCAGGCGGACATCGCCAGGGCGTGGCAGCACATCCGGTCCCGCGTGCGCGACTGGAATGACCTGGAGCCGGCACTGATCGGCCGGGTGGAAGAACTGATCGACTTCGTGACCCAACCGTCCGGCGCCTGAGCAACCCGGTGGCGCGGATGTCGTTGGGCCCGGCGATGATTCGTCTGTGCGCGTCATCGCCGGCGCCGGCGCCCCGCGTCACCACGACGGGATCGCGATCAGCGGACCCCGCGTTCATGGCCGGCCGGTGACGGGACCGTTAAATCCCGGCGAACCAACCGGTTTGGCGTAGTCCTCCGTCCCGCCGGTTGGGGACTAAAGCCTCACGACGACGGTCCCGCCGCCCTATAGCGTCCCTCAGGACGGAGGGAGTAGGAAATGTCAACATCGAAGCAATTCGGCATCGTGGTGGCGGTCGATGGCTCGGCCGCATCGAACGCCGCCGTCGTCTGGGCGGCCCGGGACGCTGCAATGCGGAACGTGCCGCTGACGGTCGCGCACGCGGTGGTCACCCCCACCGCGAGCTGGCCGCCGATGCCCTACCCCGACTCGCTGGCGGTCAGGCTGGAAGACGACGGCAAAAAGGCCATCATGCACGCGATCAAGACCGCCGACGAGGCGATGCCGGCGGGCCACAAGGTCGACATCGGCCGGCAGCTGGTATTCGCGACGCCGGCGGTGGCCCTGACCAAGGTGTCCGACGAGGCGGAGCTGGTCGTGGTGGGCAGCTCCGGGCGTGGGTTACTGGCCCGCGGCGTGGTCGGGTCGGTCAGCTCGACGGTGGTGCGGCAGGCCAGTTGCCCGGTCGCCGTGATCCGGGACGGCGACCCGCCGGACGCCGGCGCGCCCGTGCTGGTGGGCGTGGACGGCTCGCCGGCGTCCGAGCTCGCCACGGCCATCGCTTTCGACGAAGCCTCGCGCCGCGGCGTCGATCTGGTGGCCCTGCACGCCTGGAGCGACGTCGCGGTGAGCGATCTCGCCGAGTCCGACTGGGTGGCGTTGGAAGGCGAAGCGGAGCGTCGTCTCGCCGAAAGCCTGGCGGGCTGGCAGGAACGCTATCCCGACGTGCCGGTGGTGCGACTGGTCGTCCGCGACCGGCCGGCGCGGCAGCTCGTCGAAAGGGCGGACACCGCCCAGCTGGTGGTCGTGGGCAGCCACGGCCGCGGCGGCCTGACCGGCATGCTGCTGGGATCGGTCAGCAACGCCGTGCTGCACTCCGTGCAGGTGCCCGTGATCGTCGCCAGGCCGTCCTCGTCATCAAACTGAACCGGCGCGGCATCACCGGTGTCGTGTGTCGGTGGACCACAGGGTGGCGCAGCCCGGACACTGCAGGTCGACGCGCGTCGCCTGGTTGCTCAGCAGGTACTGCCAGTGCAGCCCGCAGTTGCGGGTGCTGCGGCACTCCGCGCACCGGTTGCGGCCCCAGTCGCAACGCGGGCAGGGCAGCCACGCGCGCCGCGAAGCGTCGGCGTGGGGGTCGATCGGCAGTTTGTGTTTCACGGTTCCCCTTCAACTCAACAATTTAGGGTAGGCTAACCATACAGCACGCGCAAAGCCGCGGCGCTCGCGCTGATCCGGCCGATCGGCGTGCCGCCGAGTCCTGCTGCAGCACCGGGCTTTTCGCAATATGCGGTGCCGCCGCCCGGGGCGGAACGTCGGCGCGGCGGGTGTAGGCAGGGCCGGGTGGGTAGAGACAAGCTATGACCGACGCCACCGTGATCCAGACGTTCCACCCGTTCGACCCGCTCACCGAGGACGAGTTGCGTGCGGCGGCCGCCATGCTGCGCCGGGACGAGCGTGTGGACGACCGATGGCGCTTCGCCTCGATCGCGCTCGAGGAGCCGACCAAGCCCGAGGTCGCCGCGTTCGACGACGCCGGCGCGGTGCCGGATCGGCGGGCAACCGTGGTGTGTTTCGACCGCGACACCAACAGGACGTACAAGGCGCTCGTCTCGCTGACCGACGACGAGGTGTTGTCGTGGGAGCACATTCCCGGCGTGCAGCCGAACATCACCGTCGATGAGTGGTACGAGGCGAACGAGGTCATGGGCAGTGATCCGCGCGTCGTCGCCGCGCTGCGTCGGCGCGGCGTCACCGACGTGGACAACGTGTTCACCGATATCTGGGGCTACGGCGACGTGCTGATACCCGAGGGCCACCGCGGCCGGAGGTTGGCGTGGTCGGACACCTGGCTCACCTCGCCGGGCGGCGGGAATCGCTATGCGCACCAACTCCGCGGGTTCCACTGCATCGTGGACCTCAACTCCATGGAGGTGCAGGAGATCGAGGAAGGCGAGCCGTTGGAGCTGCCGGAGGTCATGGGGGAGTACCTGCCGGAGCGCATTCCCCAGGGCCTGCGCGACTCCAGCGTCCGAGAACCGCTGCGGCCGTTGGAGATCACCCAGCCCGATGGTCCGTCGTTCACCCTCACCGGGCACCGGCTGGACTGGCAGAACTGGTCGCTGCGCATCGGATTCAACTGGCGCGAGGGGATGACGCTGCACACCGTCACCTACAACGACCACGGTCGCATCCGCCCGATCGCCCACCGGATGTCGTTCGCCGAGCTGACGGTGCCCTACCGCGACCAGTCCGACGATCACTACCGCCGGACGGCGTTCGACATCGGCGAATGGGGCCTGGGCTTCATGACGACCTCGCTGGAGCTGGGCTGCGACTGCCTCGGCGAGATTCGTTATCTCGACGCGTTTTTGCACGACAGCACGGGGAAACCGTACGTCATCAAGAACGCCATCTGCATCCACGAAGAGGACGACGCGGTGCTGTGGAAGCACGTCGACCACGAGTCCGGCGCGGAGGTGCGGCGCGCGCGTCGGCTCACGGTGTCCTTCCACGTGACCGTCGCCAACTACGAATACCTCGTCTACTGGCGCTTCTACCAGGACGGCAGCATCCAATGCGAAGTGCGGGCAACGGGGATCGTGCTGACCACCCACCTGCGGCCGGGCGAGGACCATCCGCAGGGAACGCTGGTGGACAAGCGCACCTACGCGCCGTATCACCAGCACCTGCTCACCGCGCGGCTCGACCTCGACGTCGACGGGCCCGAGAACACGGTGTACGCCAGCGAAACCGAGCCGGTGCCGATGGGGCCGGACAACCCGTACGGATTGTCGGTGCGGCAGAAGGAGACCGCGCTTCGCACCGAAGAGGAGGGCAAGCAGGACTACTGCTGGGAAACGCAGCGGGCGTGGCGGGTGGTCAACGACAACGTCACCAACGCCCTGGGCGCCCATCCCTCGTACCAACTCGTGCCGGGCGGGGCGATCCCGGCGATGTTCGATCCCAACTCACCGGTCCTGCAGCGGGCCGGGGTCATCGGCCACACCGTGTGGGTCACCCCGAACCGCCCCGACGAGCGCTGGCCGGCGGGGGAGTTCGTCAACCAGAGCGCTCCCGGCCTCGGCCTGCCGCGATGGACCGCCGCCGATCGCCCGATCGAGAACACCGACGTCGTGCTGTGGTACACGTTCGGCATCAACCACATCACCAGGCCCGAGGACTGGCCGATCATGCCGGTCGACACCGTGTCGTTCTGGCTCAGGCCCGTCAATTTCTTCGAACGCACCCCCGCGCTGGATGTGGCTCCCGCGCCGGCAACGCAGTGCCAACGCGCGGGCGCTCGATGAGTCAGGCCGCTTCTCCTCCGGTAGCCGTCGGCTGTGCGGGACGGAACATCACCAGGACCAGCCCCGCGGCGAACACCGCCGCGGCCGCCCAGGGGAAGCGACCGTCCGGGGCGAATCCGTTGGCGGCCAGGAATTCCAGGCTGTAGACCCCCATCGCGGCGCCGGCCAGCGTGATCGCTTCGCCCCAGCGGCGGGGGAGCGAGATGCCCAACGTGGGCAGCGGGGCCCCGAACAGTCCCCGCTGCCACCACAACAGCACCATCTCGGCGCCGGTCACCAGGCTCAGGACCACGACCCATTCCAGCCGCGCCAGCCACCACGACGCCGTTCCCTCGACCGGCTGCGGCAACAGCCCGGCCGGGTAACCGACGACCGCGACGATCACCACGGGAATCATGTGCCACAGGTACAGGGCCATCACGTTGGTGTTGGCGACCGACAGCGCGCGGCGCACCCAGCGGCCCCGCAGCGCCCGATTCAGCGCCGGCGCCAGCGCGATCGCCACCCCCGCCTGGGCGCAGCCGAACGCGAGCAACGCCACGGTCGGCGGCGTCGTGTTCTGCACCGGCTCACCGGGAACGCCGATCATGCTGACCGGATAGCCGCCCCGCCAGATCAGCAGTGCCAGCGCCACCGCCGACCCGGCCGCGACGAGCACCGGCCGAAGACCGGCCAGCGAGCCTTCGTGCCACGCTATTCCGAGCTGATAGAGCAGCCCCCAGCAGAAGACGTAGTTGAGCCACCCGACATAGGGGACGTGGCCGTGGACCGAGGCGGCGTCCAGCGCGACGACTCCCACCGCCAGCAACGCGGGCACCCAGAGGCCCCAACGGCGTTGTGCGGCAAGCGTAACCGGTGTCAGCGACACCACCACCAGGTAGATGGCGAGGAACCACAGGTGCATCGCCACGGCCCAGCCCGCGTAGTCCAGCACCGAGCCGGACACGCCGAGGGAGATCGCAACGCCCGTGGCGATCCACACCGGTGCGACGTACATCGCCGTCGGCCCGAGAACCCGGCCCACTCGATGGCGGGTCCACGCATGCCGCGAGAAGTCCTCGCCGTGCCGTCGCCGTGTCCAGGAGATCGCGCCGGCGTAGCCGGCCACCAGGAAGAACACCGGGACGGCCTGGAAGATCCAGGTCAGCCACTGGGTCCACGGGATGTCGACGAGCGGGTTCTGCCGGCCGAAGCGCCCCCCGTAGTACGTCACCGATCCGGCCAGCCAATGTCCCAGCACGATCATTACCACGCCGGAGACACGGTAGAAGTCCACCGCCAGATTGCGCACCGGTCGGGTGGTGGTAGCGCCGTCCATCAGTTTGCCGACAGCTCGATACGGTGCACAGGCGCCACGGTACCGTCGCCGCGGCCCGAAGTCGCTCAGGGCACAATGGCCCCATGAACGAAGCTGGCCTCGCATGAAGAAGGCGCACCTCGCCGGCCTGGAAGTCGGGCGCCTCGGTCTGGGCGCGATGGGCATGTCGGTCGCCTATGCCGGCGCGGGGAGCGACGATGCCGAGTCCATCCGCACCATTCACCGCGCCATCGACCTCGGCGTCACGCTGATCGACACCGCGGAGGTCTACGGCCCCTACGCCAACGAAGAGCTCGTCGCACGCGCCCTGCGAGGGCGGCGAGACGAGGTCGTGCTGGCAACCAAGTTCGGTTTGATCTCCCACACGGGCCGCGACGGATTGGACAGCAGCCCGGCCAACATCCGCATCGCCGTGGAGGGTTGCCTGAAGAGGCTGGCGACCGACCACATCGACCTGTTCTATCAGCACCGCCTCGACCGCGGCACCCCGATCGAGGAGACCATCGGGGCGTTGGCCGAGCTGGTGGCCGCCGGCAAGATTCGGCGCATCGGCCTTTCCGAGGTCGGGGTGAACACCATTCGCCGCGCCCACGCCGTGCACCCCATCACTGCCGTGCAGTCGGAGTACTCGCTGTGGACCCGCGACCCCGAGGACGGCGTGCTGTCGGTGCTGCGCGAGCTGGGAATCGGTTTCGTCGCGTACTCGCCGCTGGGCCGCGGCTTCCTCACCGGCGCGATCCGCTCCACCGAGGAGCTGCCCGACACCGACTACCGCAAGACCAATCCCCGGTTCTTCGCGGAGAACTTCGGGCACAACCTCGACAGCGCCGACGAACTGCGCGCCATCAGCGCCGACGTCGGCGCCACCCCGGCCCAGGTCGCCCTGGCGTGGCTGCTGGCCAAGGGTCCCGACATCGTGCCGATCCCGGGAACCAAACGCGTTGCGCGCCTTGAGGAGAACGCCGGTGCCGACGCCGTCGAGCTGAGCGCCGGGCAGCTGGCTCGGCTCGACGCGCTCACCCCGCCCGCCGGGGGACACCACGCCGAGGCGCAGCTGGCCTGGATCGACCGCTAGTGGGCGGCGCGCTGGTGGGTGAAAAAAAGAAGCTGGTGATCGGGGCCAGCGGGTTCCTGGGATCACACGTCACGCGACAGCTGGTCGCCTCGGGCGCCGACGTGCGGGTCATGTTGCGCCGCACCAGCTCCACCCGCGGGATCGACGACCTCGACGTCGAGCGCCGCTACGGCGACGTCTTCGACGACGACGCCCTGCGGGCGGCGATGAGCGGCTGCGACGACGTGTTCTACTGCGTGGTCGACGCCCGGATGTGGCTGCGCGACCCGGCGCCGTTGTTCCGCACCAACGTCGAGGGGCTGCGGCACGTTCTCGACGCGGCCTCGGCCGCCGGGCTGCGCAGGTTCGTGTTCACCAGCACCGCCGGCACGCTGGCCATCAACGACGGCCGCCCGGTCACCGAGGACGACCCGCACAACTGGGACGCCGGCGGCGCCTACATCGAGGCGCGGGTGGCGGCGGAGAACATGGTGCTGTCCTACGCGCGGGAGCAGGGGCTGCCCGCGGTCGCGATGTGCATCTCGACCACCTACGGTCCCGGCGACTGGGCGCCGACGCCGCACGGTTCCCTGCTCGCCCGCGTCGCCACCGGCCGGTTCCCGTTCTACTTCGGCTACTCCTCGGAGGTGGTGGGCATCGAAGATGCCGCCAGGGCAATGCTTCTCGCGGCCGAGCGCGGGCGAAACGGGGAACGCTACATCGTCTCCGACCGCTACATGAGCGTGCGCGAGCTGCACGAGATCGCCGCCACCGCCGTCGGCAGGCGGCCGCCGCGCATCGGCATCGGTATGTCGGTGCTGCGCGCCGGCGCGCGCGTCAACGACGCCCTGGCCCGGCTGCTGCGCCGCGACCTCCCCTTCGCCTACGCCGGGATGCGCATGGCCGAGTTGATGTCGCCGCTCGACCACGGCAAGGCCGAACGCGAACTGGGCTGGAAGCCCGAGCCCGTCGAGGACTCGATCCGCAAGGCCGCCGTGTTCTTCGCGTCCCGGGGCTAATCCGCGGTGGCGAGCGCGCCGGGGCCGTACTTCTTCGCGATCAGCGCCCAGGGGTCGGCGTACGGGCCGCGCCCCTCGAGGCGGCGCTGCAGCAGCAGGACCGCCAGCATGAGCGGCCGCAGTATCGGGCTCAACACCCGCGCGACAATGCGCCTGCGACCCTGGGACTCGGCGACCCAGGTCAGGGTCTGATGCCAGTCGTGCTCCTGGAAGTCGAGCAGCGCCTGCGTTTCGGTGGTGTCGTACCAGCCGGTGAAGCTCCACCCGCGGTCGTCGTCGGGATCGCCGGGCAGGCTGGCCGCGGCACCGAGCCGGCCCAGGCCGGCCGCGGCCATCATGTCGTCCTGCAGGTCGCGCTGCAGCATCACATACGATTCGCCGCCGCCGATGAGCAACACCTTGCCCGCGATGGTGGCCTCGCGGTCGACGCCGTTGGCGAACGCCAGCCCCACGTCGCGGGCGTCCACCATGTGGATCCGGTTGTCGCCCGGCATCGAACGCATGAGCGCCAGGTAGTCGCCGTTGATGCTGCCCTGGGTGTCCGGTGACGCGACCCCGGCGAGCCGGAACAGCGCATAGGGCAGGCCGCTGGCGCGGACCGCCGCCTCGGCCAGCACCTTGTCCTGTCCGTACTGGTCGATGGGGTTGACCGGGGTGTCCGCGGTGATGCGCTCCGGGTGACGATACGGGTTGCGCGACCCGTAGACCGCGGCACTGGACGCCAGCAGGAACAGCGGTGGCCGGGGCAGTGCGGCCGCCGCCGCCAGGAGGTTCTCGGTGCCGCCCACGTTGACCTTCCTGGCCAGCGCGGGGTTGCGGTACGAGGGCGGCGAGACGATCGCCGCGAGGTGGATGATCGCTTCGGGCTGGTGGGTGGCGACGAGTTCGCGCACCGCGGCGGGATCCAGGAGATCCACGTAGGCCGGTATCAGCGTGCCGGGGCGGGCGGACAGTTCCCGTTGGGCGGCAATGGTTTTGTCGGTGCGCAGGTCCATCGCGACGACGGTGCGGCCGCGGTCGAGCAGAATTTCGGTGCAGCGCTTGCCGACCTGTCCGAACGCGCCGGTGATGAGGACGGTGCTGACGGTCATCGTCACCGCTCCGTCAGCCGGCCGGCGAGCTTGCCGATCGCCGCGCGGACCCGGGGGGAGACGTAGACGGAGAGCACCGGCGTGGCGATGTCCTCGCGGAGCCGGGTCAGCTTGGAGGTCTTGATCAGCCATTGCCCGGCCACGTTCTCGTAGGTCTCGTGGTAGTGGCCGTACCCGACCAGGGTCAAGCCGGGGCCGAGCCGCACGACGTCTTGGAGCGCCCACACCCCGCGCGCCGTCGTCGGCGACGTCAGTTCGATCTCGGGGGCGTGCACCTGGTGCGCCGTGACCTGCGCCGGTCTGCCGAGCGTCTTGCGGAGAAAGGCGACGAAGTCGTCGGCGCCGGCGATCACCTTGCCGCCGGCCTCGGCGGTGTCGCTGACGAAGTCATCGGTGAAGATCGTCCGCCAGGCCGCCCAGTCCTTGGTGTCCAGGTAGCGGCAGTAGCGGGCCTTGAGCCGCTTGATGGACTCGATGGCCAGCAGCGTCGCGGCGTCGTCGGCGCCGATCACGTCGGGTACGCCTTCGGTCATTGCGGCTCGATCCTTCGTCGATCGGTGTGCTGAGCGTGACATTTACTCCGTGAAGTGTAAACCTGGTCTTCGTGGGCAAGGACGGAGGTCACCGGTGACGGAGTCTGTCGCGGAATTCCGCAGCCGGGCTAGAGCCTGGCTGGCCGAGAACATGCCGCGGCTGGACCCCGACAAGGCCAGGCTGCTCGAGCGCGACGCGATCGCCTCCTGGCAGCGCGCCCGCGAACTGCAAAAGACCTTGTACGACGGGGGATTCGCCGGCATCTGCTTTCCCCGCGAGTACGGCGGACTCGGGCTGGGCTACGAGTACAAGAAGGCGCTCGACGCCGAGGCCCTCGCCTACGAGACCCCGCTGCTGCTCAACGTCCCCTCGTTCGCCATCTGCTGCGCGACGATCCTCGACATGGGCAGCGACGAGCAGAAGCGCACTCACATCCGCGCCGCGCTGCGCGGCGAGGAGGTGCTCGTGCAGCTGCTGTCCGAGCCCAGCGGGGGCTCGGACCTCGCCGGCGTCATCACCCGCGCCGAGCGCCGGGACGGGCGGTGGATCATCAACGGCGCCAAGACGTGGAGCACCTGGGCGTTCGCCGCCGACTACGGCCTGTGCCTGGCCCGCACCGACTGGGACGTGCCCAAGCACGAGGGCCTGACGATGTTCCTCGTGCCGCTGCGGCACCCCGGGGTGACGATCAACCGCGTCCGGCAGGTCAACGGCTCGATCGAGTTCTGCGAGGAGTTCTTCGACGACGTCGAGGTGGGCGACGACGCCGTCGTCGGGGAGCCGGGCAAGGGGTGGGACGTCGCGTCGCGGCAGCTCTACCACGAGCGTCGCACGATGGGGGATGGCTCGGAGTACACCAGCGGACCCGGAATCGCCGACGCGGAAGACATTTCGATCGACCTGCTGTCGCTGGTCGACAAGGTCGGCCCCAGCGAACGGGCGCGGGAGCGGGTCGGCCGGGCCCTCGTGCACCGGGCGGTACACGGGCAGCTCGCCGAGCACGTCTTCCATGCCGTCGCCGGCGGTTCGCTGCCCCCCGCGGCGGGATCGATCATCCGGCTGTCGATGGCCGAGGTGCACGACGTCGAGACCGACACCGCGCTGGCCGTCGCGGGCCCGGCGGCGGTCGTGGAAGACCGGGCGGGGCTGCTCGACATCGGCACGCGCTATCTGGGCCGCCAGATCGCCAGCATCGGCGGCGGCACCACCGAGATGGCGCGCAACGTGATCGGCGAGCGGGTGCTGAACTTCCCGCGCGAGTACGCCGCCGACCGAGGCGTGCCGTTCAACCAGGTGCGGCGCAACAGACCGTCCTGATGGCGACGTAGCCAGAACTCATTGCGGGAGTTTGCGACAGCGGATCCACCGGTTCGCGACCGATGAGCAGGTTGCGGTTCACGCCGAAAGACTTTGGCTCCGCGCCGCCGCGTGGGTCGAAAACCCTTGAGCCCCAGCCATGGTCGAGCACGATGAGGCCGCGGCGGGGACGGTCGCTCAGCGATGCCGTCACCTCGACCTCGCCGACGGGGGAATACACGTGCACCGAGTCGCCATCGCTGATGCCGAGCGTGGCGGCGTCGGCGGGGTGGATGAGCACGATACTGCCCTTGCCGCCGGGGTGCAGCCCGGGCAGGTCGTTGAGGAACGAGTTCATCGAGTGGCGGTGGCGGCGGTTGCCGAGCTGGAACGGGTAGCCGGCGGGAGCCTGCGGGCGCGGAGCGGCGAGCAGTTCGCGTGCCCTGGTGACGAGCTCCGCGGGCGCGACGTGCACGTGCTTGTCGTCGGTGCGCAACGCGGCCGCGAAGTGCCCGTATTCGCGGGGCCCCAGCACCAGACCGTGCGGATGGTTGAGCAGGTCGCGCCATTTCAGCTTGCGGCCGTTGACTTTCCGCGACATGGCCACGATCAGACGGTCGATCCAGTGCGGCGTGAACGCCAGCGCGGGCCGGCGGGTCAGGCGCGCCAGGCGCCGGCTGGCCTTGACGAACGCGTTGACGCCCCTGACGCCGAAGAGGGGGACGTTCATCGCCAGCGCCAGGTCGACGAAGACGCGCCATTCCTCCCGGGCGTTCTCCGGTGGATCGACCGCGCGCACCCCGTACTGGACGTACGGTTCGTCGTGCATGTTGCTGGTCAGCGCGAGCAGATCGTCGCGTTCCAGCCAGTGCACCGCGGGCAGTAGCCAGTGCGCATGGCGGTGGCTTTCGCGCTGGACGAAGTCGATGGCCACCAGCAGGTCCAGTTGTGCCAGGGCATCGTCGAGCGCCTGGCCGTCGGGACCGGAGACGACGGGGTTGCCGCAATTGATCAGCAAGGCCCGGATGCGGCCGTGGCCCGGCGTCGTGATCTCGGCGGGCAGCTCGCTGAGCGCGTGCCCGCCGGCGACCATCTTCCGCCCCGCCAATCTGCTGCGGTGCTCCGGAGTTTTCGCTGCGGCGGCCAACCGCAGCGCGTCGATGTAGCCGGGTTCGAAGCGGCGGCCGCCGGGCCGGTCCATGCGGCCGGTGATCACGTTGAGCACGTGGCCGAGCCACTCGCCCACGGTGCCCGACACGTGCAGTGATATCCCCGTCCGCGTCACGGCCATCGCGGATTCGGCGGTGGCGAATTCCCTTGCGATCGATTCAATCTGGGTCCGGGGGACATCGCAGCGCCGGGCTAGGTCATCGAGGTCGGCCTGGGCCGCCAGTTCTCGCAGCGCGGGCATGCCGGTGGTGAGATCGACGCAGTCGCGCTCGTGTTCGAGCCCTTCGGACAGGATCACCTTGACCATGGCCAGCAACAACGCCCAGTCCTGGCCGGGACGCACAGCGACATGGACGTCGGCCTTGTCGGCGGACTCGGTGCGCAGGGGGTCGACGACCACGATCCTGGCTCCCTGCCGCTGCCGGGCCAGCGCGCGCTTCCACCCGCCCGGAGCGCTTTCCACCCAGTTCCAGGCGCTGACGGCGGGGTTGGCGCCGACGATCAGGAAGTAGTCGCAGTTGTCGATATCGGAGACGGGCACCATGATGGCCGAGCCGTACATGGCCTCGGCCACCACGTGCAACGCGTTCTGGTCGACCGAGCCCACCGCATAGCGGTTGTTCGTGCCGATCGCGTCGAGCCACGCGTTCATGAAGATCAGGTTCGACGACGAGTGTCCGGCCGGATTGCCGTAGTAGGCGGCGACGGCGTCCGGGCCGTCGTCGGCGATCAGGGCCGTCATCCGGGCCGCGATGTCGGAGATGGCCTCCTCCCAGCTCGCCTCGACGTAGCGGTCGCCGACCCGCCGCATCGGGGCCAGGATGCGGCGGGGATGCTCGACCAGCTGTGCGGCGTTGCGGCCCTTCGCGCAGAAGTCCTGCCAACTGTGCGGATTCTGCTTGTCGGCGGAGATCCGGCGCACCCGGTTGTCTTCGACGCTGACCTCGACACCGCACGAGGCAAGGCAGTACCGGCAGAAGGTGAAAATCGTCCGATCCGATTCCGGCTGCCTGTGCTGCGCCACCGTCGAAGCGTGACACTCACGGCCGTTTTTGTATAGGGCGACAGGGGGTCGGCGCTGCTCAGCGCGGTAGAGTCCGGGGAGTGAGCGACCAACTGCGGGACATCCGGGAATTGGCGGGCGACTCCGACGCCTACCGCGACGAGCTGTTCCGGCGCTGGACCGGCCTGCTCAGCTACCGCTACATCGGCCGCAAGCACTCGTCGATGGACCTCGGCGAGCCCGATGACACGGTCACCATCCGGCGCGACATGCGCAACGAGGCCGGCGGGCTCATGGTCGCGCCGCTCGCGATCTCGTCGCCGGAGGGATGCCAGACCGACATGGTCGCGGTGCCCAACCCCGTCATCGCTTCGGTGCAGATCATCGATCCCGGCTACGACGTCGGCAGAATCGAGATCGTCGGCTCGGGTGTCGTGCACCAGGGCCGCACCATGGGCTACGGGCGATGCACGATCGTCGACGCCGATAACCCCGACCGGGTCATCGCGTTCAACGAGGGCCAGGGCGCGATCATTGGCATCCCTCCGGAAGGCCTTGGCAAGATGGATGTTTCGGGCACCGAGCTGGTGGTCGAGGACTCACCCGACCTTCCACCGCTGTGGCAGGCATTCGGCGCGAGCCGCCGCGGCGACGGTCACTGGGTGCTGCCCGAGCTGAGCACCGAACTCGCCTCCCCGGATGCGGCCCTGCACATCGGGCCCCAGCACGTCGTCCTGGAGACCGCGGCCACCGACCTCGCGGCCGCGCTTGCCGGGACCCGCAAGGTTCAGGTCGTCAGCTGGCACGTCATGTTCATGTCGCGCGGCAAGGTGGGCCCCTTCCGCGTGGAGGGCACCGCCCATCGCGGCTCGACGGGACGGGTCGGGGTGCGCATGCTGCTGCACGACGAGGGCAACGCCGACAAGGCCGTCACCTCAGCCGCGGCCGTTTTCGACGTCGTGGGCTGATCGGACCCTGGCTATACATCCGCCCGCGTCTGTATGGTGCTTACGACGCTGCGACATGACGGGAGACATGCGATGGCAGAACGGTTGGCGGGAAAGATCGCACTCGTCAGCGGCGGAGCGCGGGGGATGGGCGCCTCGCACGTGCGCGCGATGGTGGCCGAGGGCGCCAAGGTGGTGTTCGGCGACATCCTCGACGACGAGGGCAAGGCGGTCGCGGCGGAGGTCGGGGACGCCGCGCGCTACCTGCACCTCGATGTGACGAAGCCCGAGGACTGGGACGCGGCGGTGGCCACCGCCCTCAGCGAGTTCGGCGGCGTCGACGTGCTGGTGAACAACGCGGGCATCATCAACATCGGCACGCTCGAGGACTACGCGCTCTCGGAGTGGCAGCGGATCCTCGACATCAACCTGACGGGCGTGTTCCTGGGCATCCGCGCGGTGGTGAAGCCGATGAAGGAAGCGGGCCGCGGCTCGATCGTCAACATCTCCTCGATCGAGGGGATGGCCGGGACCATCGCCTGCCACGGCTACACCGCAACGAAATTCGCGGTTCGCGGCCTGACCAAATCGGCGGCGCTGGAGCTGGGGCCCAGCGGGATCCGGGTGAACTCGATCCATCCCGGACTGATCAAGACGCCGATGACCGAATGGGTTCCCGACGACCTCTTCCAGACCGCGCTGGGCCGGGCCGCCGACCCCCGGGAGGTGTCCAGCCTGGTGGTCTACCTGGCCAGCGACGAGTCCAGTTACTCGACGGGCTCGGAATTCGTCGTGGACGGCGGCACCACCGCCGGCCTGGGGCACAAGGACTTCTCCACGGCGGACATCGACGAGCCGCCCGCCTGGGTCACGTAGCGGTCCGCAGCGCCCCGCCGCTCCTCACCGAGACTGCGTCCAGCGTCACGGCGGCGGCGCAAAGCACGCGCTGGGCGCAGGCTCGACGCCGTCAGCGCAGGCTCGAGGCGAATTCGGGTTGCTCGGCCGGCGCCGGGGTGGGCCACGGCGAGGGCTTGGGCCGCTGCCGTACCCGCTGCGGCCACCAGAACCACTTGCCCAGCAGCGCGGCGATCGACGGCGTCATCAGCGACCGGACGATCAGCGTGTCGAACAGCAGGCCGAGGCCGATCGTCGTGCCGACCTGGCCGATCACGGTCAACTCGCTCACCGCCATCGTCATCATTGTGAACGCGAACACCAGCCCCGCCGAGGTGACGACCGACCCGGTGCCGCCCATCGCCCGGATGATGCCGGTGTTCAGGCCGGCGTGGATCTCCTCCTTGAACCGCGAGACCAACAACAGGTTGTAGTCGGCCCCGACGGCGAGCAGGATGATCACCGACATCGCCAGCACCATCCAGTGCAGCTCGATCCCGATGAGGTGCTGCCAGATCAGCACCGAGAGCCCGAAGGACGCGCCCAACGACAGCAGGACGGTGCCCACGATCACCGCCGAGGCCACCACGCCGCGCGTGATGATCAACATGATGATGAAAATCAGGCACAGCGAGGCGATTCCGGCGATCAGCAGGTCATAGGTGTTGCCGTCCCTGAGGTCCTTGTACATCGCCGCCGTGCCCGCGAGATAGATCTTCGAGCCCTCCAGCGGCGTGCCCTTGAGGGCTTCGTAGGCCGCCTTCTTGATCACGTCGATGTGCGCAATGCCCTCCGGTGACATCGGATCGCCGTCGTGGCTGATGATGAAACGCACGGCGTGGCCGTCGGGCGAGATGAAATTCTTCATGCCCTTCTTGAACTCGGCGTTGTTGAACGTCTCCGGCGGCAGGTAGAACGAGTCGTCGTTCTTGGACGCGTCGAACGCCTTACCCATGGCGCTGGCGTTCTTCTGCGCCTCTTTCTGCTGATCCTGCAGGCCCTTCTGGGTCGAATACATGGTCAGCATCGTCGTTTTCATCGCCTTCATGTTCTCGATCATCCCGGGCATCAGCGCCACCATCTGGGGCATCAGCGCGTCGAGGCGATCCATGACCGGCAGCAGGCTCTGAATGTCGTCGGTCATCGTGTCGATGCCGTCGAGGGCGTCGAACACCGAGCGCAGCGAGTAGCACACCGGGATGTCGTAGCAGTGCTTCTCCCAGTAGAAGTAGCTGCGGATGGGCCGGAAGAAGTCCTCGAAATCGGCCATGTTGTCGCGCAATTGGGCCACGTCCATGGTCATGTCGTGCATCTTGCGGACCATCACATGCATGTTGTCGGCCATCTGCGTGGTGATGCTCGCCATCTTGGTCATGTCGTCGATGGTCGTCTGCATCATGTCGGCCTGGTGGAGCATGTCGGCCATCTGGTCTTCTTGGTACTTCTGGTTCATCTGCTGGGTGACGCCCTGCATGCTGATCTGGAACGGGATCGACGTGTGCTCGATCGGCGTGCCCTCGGGCCGGGTGATGGCCTGCACGCGACCGATCCCGGGCACCCGGAAGACGGCCTTGGCGATCTTGTCGATGACCAGGAAATCCGCGGAGTTGCGCAGATCGTGATCGCTTTCGATCATCAGCACTTCGGGGTTCATCCGCGCCTTGGAAAAGTGCCGGTCCGCGGCGGCGTAACCCTCGTTGGCGGGCAGGTCCGCGGGCAGGTAGTTGCGGTCGTTGTAGTTGGTGCGGTAGCCGGGCAGGGTGAGCAGGCCTACCAGCGCGACCATGACCGTCATCACCAGGATGGGGCCGGGCCACCGGACGACGAGAGCTCCCACCTTGCGCCACCCGCGAATCCGTTGCGCCCGCTTGGGTTCGAGCGTCTTGCCGAAGCGCGAGGCCACCGAGATGACCGCGGGACCCAGCGTCAGCGCGGCGGCGACGACGACCACCATGCCGATGGCCAGCGGAATGCCCAGCGTCTGGAAGTAGGGCAGGTTGGTGAAGTGCAGGCAGAACGTGGCGCCGGCGATGGTCAAGCCCGACCCGAGCACCACGTGTGCGGTGCCCTCGTACATGGTGTAGTACGCGTCCTCCCGGGATTCGCCTACCGACCGGGCTTCCTGATATCGGCCGATCAAGAAGATCGCGTAGTCGGTGGCGGCCGCGATGGCCAACGTGACCAACAGCGTGGTGGCGAACGTCGAGAGCCCAATGATCTTGTAGTAGCCCAGGAACGCGACCATCCCGCGGGCGGCCCCGAGTTCGAACATCACCATCAGCAATGTGAGCAACACCGTGACGACCGAACGGTAGACCAACAGCAGCATCCCGACGATCACCGCGAACGTGGCCCCGGTGATGAGTTGCATGCTGCGGTCGCCGGCCTCGTGCTGATCGGCCGTCAGCGCCCCGGGCCCGGTGACGTAGGCCTTCACCCCTTTGGGTGCGGGCACACTGTTGACGATGTTTTGGACGGCCTCCACCGATTCGTTGGCCAGGGCTTCGCCCTGGTTGCCGGCCAGGTAGACCTGCACGTAGGCGGCCTTGCCGTCGTTGCTCTGCGCGCCCGCCCCGGTGAGCGGGTCGCTCCACATATCCTGCACGTGCTCGACGTGTTTGGTGTCCGCGTCGAGCTTGCGGACGATCTGGTCATAGTAGGCGTGCGCGGCGTCGCCGAGGGGCTGCTGGCCCTCCAGCACGATCATCGCCGAGCTGTTGGACTTGTACTCGTGAAACACCGCGCCCATGCGCTTGTTCGCGATGACCGATTGCGCGTCTTCGGGCGCCATCGACACCGAGCGCATCTTGCCGACCTCGTCGAGCTGGGGGACGACGACGTTGAGCACCGCGATGAGCGCGATCCAGCCGAGGATGACGGGTAGAGCGAATTTTCGGATGAGGCGCGGAATCCTGGCCCGCACCGGCGGTTCGGCGATGGGGGCGGTGTCGGTCCGGGCGTCGTCGCGGTGGGCGCTCATGCTGATTTCACCAAGCAGAAGGTCAGGGCGTGCACGCCGTCGGTGATGTTCTCGTCCTTGACTTCGTCATCGATGGTGATGCGGCAGCCGAGCCGGCTGCCGTCGCTTTGTGCCGAGATGTTCGGGAAGACCGACGGGGCGGTGGTGCTGAGGACGAGCGTCCACGGCAGGGGAGCGCCGTCGATCCGCTGCGGGTCGGCGCTGAGATCGAGGTAGTTCACGTTGGCGTGACTGGCCGAGCCGAAGACCTCGTATTTGACGACTTTCGGCTTGAACGGTGTGGATTCGTCGCGGCGGGGGCTGACCATGACGCCCGTGTTGTTTTCGTTGAAGAACGACTTGACCCGGGCCACGGTGAAACCGCCGACCACGAGGACCGCGGTGATCAGCAGCGGCAACCAGGCGTTGCGGACGAGCTTCGATATCTGCACCCGGGTGCGTTCCTTCCTGCTGGTCGCGCAACGGTGGTGTGGGCGTCTTCGGGCGAGGGCCGCGGGCAGACAGCACCGACGGGCCCTAAGTCCTTGCAGTACAAGCGGTTTCGTGTATAGCCGTCGGGCGCCCCGCTACCCCCGCGCCGCGGGAGCGTTACGAAGCGCCGCGATCAGACCATAGTACATGTTGTGCAGTTTTTGCAGATTATGCAAGATTGGTCGCGGTGTTTTGCGTCACTTCGTGAAGATGCTGTTCACCATCGCCGCGGCGCGCTCGACGTAGGGCATCGGCGTGTCGTCGGGATCCTCGGGCTTGCCGCTGGACCAGCGCTCGATGCCCGACCGCACGGCCGTGAGAGCCAGCGCGGAGATCAACGCGGGTATCTCGGCGTCGGGCCCCATGCCCTGGCGGCGCGCGACGACGTCGGTCAGGTGCGTCTGGAAGCGCTCCAGGTCGGCCAGGAATGCCGCCAGGACCGCGGGCGTGGTCTTGGCGAGCTCCAGCATGCAGACGGCCTGCTCGCGCTTGGGGGGCATGTCGCGCAGGTGGTGGGCCGCCAGGGTGATCAGCTCCGCCAGCACCACCGAGTACGGCGCCGGACCGGCCGCCACGAACTCCTCGACCAATTCGGGGGGAATGTCGGAGGGGCCGTAGGCGATCGCGTACTCCTTGTTGGGGAAGTAGTTGAAGAACGTCCGAGGCGAGATGCCGGCCTCGACGCAGATCTCGTCGATCGTCACCCGGTCGTAGCCGCGTTCCCGGGCCAGGCGCACGGCGGCATCGCGAATGTCCGCGCTGGTTTGGCGGCGGCGGCGCTCGCGAAGACCGATCTGGTTGGCCATAGCACCTAATAATTGCACAAAGTGCAAACTATGCAGTCAAAAGGCGATGGATCGCCCCTCGAGTCGCCAGATTCACCGATGCGGGACGGCCAGCGCCGCCCGCAGGTGCTCGCACTGGCTGGCGAAGAATTCCGCCGAGATCGGCGCCTTGTCCACGATCTGGTCGAATGCGTGGAACGCGCCCGGAACGATCTCCTCGTGCACGGGGACGCCGGCTTGCCGCAGGCGTTGGGCGTACTCCAGGCACTCCCGATGGAACAGGTCCAACGTGCCGACCCCGATCCAGGCGGGGGCCAGGCCGGACAGGTCCTCCCGGCGCGCCGGCGCGGCATCGACCGGGTCAGCCCCGCTCAGGTACCATTTCCAGGCCAGCTGGTTGTCGGACTCGGTCCACATGATGCGTTTGGAACCAACGCAATTGGCGCCCGTGCGGTCGTCGAGCATCGGATAGACCAGCATCTGGAAGGCGAGTAGCACGTCGCCGCGATCGTGAGCTCGCTGCGCGACCGCCGCCGCGAAATGCCCACCGGCGCTTGCCCCGCCGACGGCCACCCGGTCGGGGTCGACCCAGGGTTGGCGCGCCAGCCACAGCAGGGCCGCATAGCAGTCCTCCACGGGGGTGGGGTAGGGGTGCTCGGGTGCCAGCCGGTGTTCCACCGCCGCGGCCGCGATGCCGGTGCGCCCGCACAGCTTGCGCAGGTACTTGTCGTCCTGGGTGGCCGTGCCCATGATCGTGCCGCCACCGTGGATCCATAACATTGCGGGCGCCCGGTCGGCGAGCCCGGCGGGACGGTGCAAACGCACCGCGACGTGCTCGTTGACGGCGGCCACCGGCACGTCGCGGAGCCGGCCCGCGCGGCCCACGAGGCCCATCAATTTTCGCTGCAGCCGGTAGCCGCGGTGTAGGGCGTAGCCGCGGGGCAGGAACCGGGCAACCTTGCGCAAGTCCGGATGCACGGCTTGCAGCGACGTGTAGGCGTCCTCGGGGACTTTGCTCACCATGGGTGCCCTCAATCCGCCCGCGCCGACAGGGCCAGGATGACCATACCGGTTGATTGGATGGGTGTGCACAGGGTGTCCCGCGCGGTTGCGCGCGCCGCGGCCGCCGACGTCCGTGCTGCCGCCCGACGAACTGACGAACGCGGGGAACGCCCGGGCGGCGGGAGGAGGGGGACCCTGGTGACCGGAAACAGTGGTGCACGCCCAGTGAGCGCTGCCCGCAGACATTCGCCGAACTGCTGGCCGCCCGGCTGGCGGCCACCGAAGGCTCGACTGCACTGAGGAGCAGCGCCACCGGCCATGCGATCGCCCACGGGTGCGTGCAACGCGGCGCCAAGGCGGGCGGCTGATCGCGGTTTCGGACGGTGCGGCAACGGGTTACGCTGACGGATGCCATCGACATGGCGTCGGCGCGTCGACGCCGCCGACTGGGCTGCGGTCACCGCCGAGATGAACGAATGCGGCGGCGCGCTGCTGCCTGAGCTGATCGTTCCCACGGAGTGCGCGGCGCTCATCGATCGCTACGACGACGACCGCTTGTTTCGCGCCACCGTCGACATGGGCCGCCACCGCTACGGACGCGGCGAATACCGCTACTTCGACCGGCCCTACCCGGTGCCGATCGACGACCTCAAGCACGCGCTCTACCCCCGGCTGCTGCCGATCGCCCGTGACTGGTGGACCAAGCTGGGTCGCGAGGCCCCCTGGCCCGACACTCTCGGTGAATGGCTGGATGCGTGTCATCGGGCCGGTCAAACCAAGCCCACCGCGCTCATGCTCAAGTACGGGCCGGGCGACTGGAATGCGCTGCATCGAGACCTATACGGGGACCTCGTGTTTCCGCTGCAGGTCGTCGTCAACCTCAGCGCACCGGCCGTGACACACACCGGCGGAGAGTTCCTGCTGGTCGAGCAGCGGCCCCGGGCGCAGTCACGCGGCACGGCCACCACGCTGCCGCACGGGCACGGCTACGTGTTCACCACCAGGGAACGGCCGGTGCGCTCGACGCGGGGCTGGTCGGCCGTGCAGGTGCGGCATGGGGTGTCCGCGGTCCGCACCGGGCAGCGCTACACGCTCGGCTTGATCTTCCACGACGCCGCCTGAAGGGTCGGGCATGTGTGCTGCGGCCGCGACAGGGCAGTGGCGCGCCCGGTTGCCGACGGGGAATACTTCCCCACGTCCCATCGGCTCGGCAGGCAGGGGAAAACCACGTGACACGAATCGCGCCGTCGCCGGCTTTCGCCGGGGTGCCGGCGGACGAACTCGGGCAAGGGGACCGAATCAACCTCGGCGTCGCCGCCATCATCGGCCGCCTTCCCGCCGTCGCGGAGGCGCTCGGCGCATTGAACGCGGCGCTGCGTACGGACGGGACCTTGCCGCCCCGGCTCCTCGAACTCGTGCGGCTACGGATCGCGTTCTTCAACCAGTGCCGAAGCTGCATAGCGGTCCGCTACCAGAGCGCCATCGACGACGGTCTCGACGAGGGCGCCGTCTGCTCGCTGGAAAGGCCGGCCGACGCCGAGAACCTCTCGGCCGCAGAACGCTCGGCCGTTCGCTTCGCCGAGCTGTTCGCCACCGACCATCTCGCGATCGATGACACCGTGTATGACGAACTGCGCGACGATTTCAGCGAGGACCAGCTGGTTGAGCTCGGTCTGCACTGCGCGATCGCGCTGGGTGTCGGTCGGCTCTCGGCGACCTGGGACGTCAGCGACGATCTGCCCGATCCGAACCGTTCGGCCGATCGTGTGGCGCCGTGGTCGTCGGCGTCCGTCGTCGCGTCCGGCTAGGCCCGCGCTTCAGCACGCACCTGGCGGGCCACCTCCGACGGGCGGCGGGCTGGTGCCGGTTTACCGCCGGCAATACAAGCGTTAGAGGTCACGCCGCCGGATTCGGCCGTCTACGAGTGTTTCCCTTTGGGCGTGTCGGGCCGGTCCGAAAAGGTCGGGTATTCGACGCCTTTCGTCGAGGCTTCGCGGCCTTTCGTCGAGGCTTCGCGCGACGTGTCCTGCTGTGGTGGGTCGGGATGGGAAAACAAGTTGGAGTTGTCCATGTGTGTCCTTAAAGGAGGAGGTCACCGCTGAGCATGGGGAACGACGTTTACGAGTCGTGATGTTCGCCAGAGCGCGGTTCACCTTCGACGGTACAGGTAAGCGGGGTGGAAAGCGCAGAACCGTCGGCGGTATGCGGGGTATGCCGCGGCGTGCGCTATGCTGGTGACAATGTTGGCCGTCCGATTGACGGCCGGCACGTCGTGAAACGCTTCTTCCTCTTCCGGCGCTCGCCCCAATCCAGCGGCTGACGCACCGAGTCCGGCACAGTTCGTATCGCGGCGACCGATATTGCCCACCGGCAATCTCGCCACCTTGTGCTGACCGGCCGCGCGTCTCTCGCCGGCGCGTCGGCACAACCGATGCTGAAAGACATCAAAGTGACCACTGGCAACACATTTGCCGATCTCGGCGTGCGCGCACCACTCATCGAAGTGCTCGCCGCGCGCGGGATCACCCATCCGTTCCCCATCCAAGTCGAAACCCTTCCCGACACGCTCGCCGGCCGGGACGTGCTCGGCCGCGGCAAGACAGGCAGCGGCAAGACGCTAGCCTTCTCGATTCCCATGGTCAGCAGGCTGGCCGGCCGTCCGCGCCGGCCCTCGCGTCCGTCGGGGCTGATCTTGGCCCCCACCCGCGAACTCGCCAGCCAGATCACCGCGACGCTGGAACCGCTGGCCGCCGCCAACCGGCTTCGCGTCACGACGATTTTCGGCGGCGTGCCGCAAGGTAGGCAGGTGACGGCGCTGAAGTCCGGCGTCGACATCGTCGTGGCGTGCCCGGGCCGGCTCGAAGACCTGATGAAGCAACGTTTGATCAGCCTCGACTCGATCGAGATCACCGTCATCGACGAAGCCGACCACATGGCCGACCTGGGCTTCCTTCCCGCCGTCACCCGCATCCTGGCGGCGACACCGGCCGGCGGCCAGCGGCTGCTGTTCTCCGCGACCCTCGACAACGGTGTCGACAAGCTCGTCGATCGATTCCTGCGCGACGCGGTGCTGCACGCCGTCGACGGCTCCGACTCGCCGGTGCCCGAGATGACCCACCACGTGTTCCACGTCTCCGACGCGCAGGCCAAGAAGGAACTGGTGCGCCGGCTCGCTGCCGGATCCGGTCGCCGAATCCTGTTCATGCGTACCAAGCATCAGGCCCGCAAGCTCGCCCGGCAGCTCACCGAATCCGGTGTCGCCGCAGTCGATCTGCACGGCAACCTCTCGCAGCCCGCGCGTGACCGCAACCTGGCCGCGTTCAGCGCGGGGGAGGCGCGGGTGTTGGTGGCGACCGACATCGCCGCCCGCGGCGTGCACATCGATGGCATCGAGTTGGTCGTGCACATCGACCCACCCGCCGAACACAAGGCCTACCTGCACCGGTCCGGGCGTACCGCGCGGGCCGGAAACGTGGGAGACGTGGTGACCGTCGTGCTGCCCGAGCAGCGTAAGGAAACCCATGCCTTGATGCGCCGCGCGGGCATCCGCGTCACCCCACAGGAGGTCACCGTCGAGTCGCCCGCCGTACACGCGGTGGCCGGTGACGAAGCGCCCCTTCGGGCCGTCGCACCGAAGAAGGCGCCGCCGCAGCAGCATCCGGCTCAGCCGCGGCGCCCGGGTTCGTCCGGTGGCAGGCGCGGTCGCCGCTCGGGTCGCGCGCAGCGTTCGCCGGCAGCGCGCCCAATAAATGTCAATAAATAGCCGATGGCGTGCTACGTTGACTGTGCGGATTTTTACGGTAACTCCGCATTTGGAAATGAAAGAAGAAAGTAAATGGCACAGGGAACTGTGAAATGGTTCAACGGTGACAAGGGCTTCGGCTTCATCACCCCCGACGACGGCGCGAAAGACCTTTTCGTGCACTACTCGGAAATCCAGGGGACCGGGTACCGGACACTCGAGGAGAACCAGCGCGTTCAGTATGAGGTCGCGCAAGGAGCCAAAGGGCTCCAAGCCGTGGGAGTCACTGCCGTCTGACAAACTCAAACGTGACAATGGGCTGGTGCGATGAGTTCGCACCAGCCCATTTGGTTTTCGGGCCATCCGATTGGCCCGTGATTGACGCCGGCGAGTGGCTCCTTTCCCGGGCAGGCGCAGACACGGTTTTCGTCACTGTGACGTAATGCCGCCGTCCAGCGCAGGGAAGTCTCGATGGCTCGCGCGAGGGTCCGGACGCTTGTTTCGGGACATGTCCGGGGGGTCTGACCGTCCTGCCGGAAGCGCGTCCCGCCGAAGCGGCGCCGGCCGGCGTAGCGGCCCGCCTTGGCGAGTCGGGGCCGGGCGTCGTTGCGCTCCGCGATGGGCACGGGCCGGGACGGGATCGGTCGCAAGCTTTTCTGCAGCCCGGTCAACCCCGGCGCTGGTCAGGCTTTGCCGATAAGCGACATTATGTCAAGTCATGGATGGACCCTGCCCACCAGTTGTTTTCGCCCGATGTGGTGACGGCGCAGCGCTCATAGATCGAGGGTGACGCGTAGGGCCGCATCAACTTGGCGCAGTTCATCGACGCTTAGGAACCCGACACTCTTGCCTAGCCGGCCCGGGTCGACCGCTGCGGCCTGCTCGGCAAGTACCCGGGTGTTCAGGCCGCCGATTTCAACCTCGGGCCGGAAGCTGGCGGCACGAGCCGACGTGGATGTTGGCGCAACCAGCCAGGTCGACAGCGGTAGTTGATCTGACTGGACGACTACGGCGTATCGGGAACCGGACTGCTCGTGACCGCGACTCCCCCGCGGGGCATGCAACCGAAAGACCTCACCACGCACGCAGCGTCTCCATGTCGCGCAGCACCTGCATGGCCTCAGCGCGGTCGGACTCGTCTTCGGCAAGCCTTTCCGCCTCGGCACGAATCGCGGCGCCGGCTTTCCGTCGTGCGGCATCGATAAGAGCAGATCGAACGGCTGCGGACACCGCCGTGCCGTCTTTGGTCAAGACCTCCAGCGCCTTCGATGTGTCTTCGTCCGGCCGGAAGGTAATTGTGTCAGCCATAGCGACAGTGTACGACGTTTTGTAAGACAGTCACACTGCATCCGCATGAGCGCTTTTCGGACAGCAGCGGCAACCCCATGGGATTGATGAGAACTCGATCGCCAACGGACACATCCGGGTACGCCCTTTTTCTGCTAATGAATCAGGTCGGCCGAGTGCCGTCTGCCAGTCGCTTCGCGCGCGGCTTTCGATCCCATAATCGCTCCAAGATCACCGCCCGGTATCCATTTGCAAACGCAACCGGTGTTCGGCCAGCGCAGGTCTATCGCTAGCAGCAGTTATGTCGTTAGCATCGCGCGATGCATAATGTGGCCCCAGCGGCCGGCCATGAGCGACTGCGTAGGGTTTCCCGGCGCGAGGCGCTGCGCTACGCCACTGCGTTGGCCGGTCTGGGTGCCGCATCAGTAGGCGCCGGCATGCCCGTGGCGGACGCCGCCGCTCCTCAACTGATCGACTTTGCCGCGCGCCAGATTCCAGCGCAGCAGATCCGAGCTGCCGGCTACAGCGGGGTGGTCAACTATGTCTCGCTGTCACGTCCTGGCTCGTCGTTTGGCGCCAAGCCGATCACTCGGCCCTACGCCGAATCGCTGACAGCCGCGGGCTTGGTGATCGTCAGTAACTACCAATACGGCAAGCCGGGTGGGACGGCACCGTCGGACTTCACGCGGGGCTACGCCGGCGGCATCGCGGACGCGCGCACCGCCTGGCGGCTGCACACCGCGGCAGGTGGCGGCCAGAGTGCGCCGATTTTCTTCACCATCGACGAGGACATCAACCGCAACACCTGGAATCGCCTCGCGTTGCAGTGGTTTCGCGGAATCAACGCGGTTCTTGGAGTTCAACGCACCGGGGTCTACGGAGGCATCCAGGTGTGCCAGTGGGCCGCAGCCGATGGCGTTATCGGGTCTTCGAGCACACCTGGCCACCGGTGGGCCTGGCAGACTCGAGCCTGGTCCGGCAATCGGGTCTACCCCGCCGCCGTTCTCTACCAGCGCGTCGTGAGCACTGCGTCCAATCCCGGCCCGCGGGTCGGCGGACTCGAAGTCGACGTCAACGACGTCCTGGCCCCCGATTGCGGCCAGTGGAACCTCCATCCGTGGAGTCATCCGAATGGCGATGTGCGCTAGGTGCCGCTGACGTGCGCTGCGCTCGGCATCATCGTGCAGCAAGGGCCTCATCGAAGGTTGCAAGGCTTGCTTGGCGTCGAATCGCGGCGTCGGGGACGCAACAGTTGGCCGGGAGGGCTCAGATGCTGCCCGGTTGCAGAACCCATTGGTGTCGAAACGGTAGGTCCCTCTGCGGCAATCTCAAAGTCGGCGTCGTAGTGGATCAGCGTCAGGTCATGAGCATCGGCGAGCGCCTCTAGGTGCAAAGATATTGTCTGTTGAGCACGCAATTCGACGGTGGCGAGTAGGAACCGCTCAGCACGCCTCTGAAACCGCCGGTGGCCGAACCGCCGGGTGCAATGATGCGATTCCAATTCGCGGGACTGAGAACATAGTGCGTGCCGGATTGTGCAATGGTGCTGTTCCACGCGTGCGAAACGGATTCGCCCGCCGGCAAGTCGAATTCAAGCTTCCAATCGGTCAGCGGCACCGCGCTGAAGTTGGTGACGGTGAAGTGGGCGATGAAACCAGTCTGCCACGTCGATGACACCGACAACGTCGCCGCGGCCGTAGCCGCATGAGCTGCCGGGCTGGTGACGAGTCCGGGAATCGCAACGATCACTGCCGACACCGTTACGTGAAGCGCTGTCCGCCAGCGCTTCACGTACTTGTCCAGTCCGGCCATAGCTGCCAACACTAAGGCGAAGCAGGCGATATCGGCCCTCGCATCGCGGGTACGCTGCAGTACCTTTGCACAACCGAAACCGTCGCGACATTTTTTGCCCCGTTCCGGTGGGACTCTCGACTGATCGGCCCGGTCTGAGACGATCATGGATGTGGACTTCAGATCCCGGTCGCACTGGTTGATGGGTTACGGCCTGCCGCGGTCGACGCTGAAGCTGCTCGCGCGCCGCGGTGATCCGTTCGCGCGGCTGTTGATCGACAGCAGCCGGCCCGAGAACGTCTACCGCCTTGTCGAGCAGATACGCCGACGCGGGCGCATCTCCCCGGTGGTCGGCGACGGGTGGGTCACCGCCGACGCGCAGATCGTTCGTGACGTGCTGCGCGACGGCAGGTTCCGGACCGCCAAACCGCATGACCGCTCCCCCGTTCCGGTCATTCAGCGGATGCTGGCGAAAACCAATCCCGGCGTGCTCAACGGCTTGGAACCGCCGTCGCTGCTCGTGGTGGATCCGCCGGAGCATGAGCGACTGCGGCGGCTGGTGTCCCGGGCATTCACCCCACGGGCGATCGACGCACTCCGCCACCGCATCCAGGAGATCGCCGGCGCCCTGCTCGACGACCTCCATGCGAACACTCGGTGCGATTTGATCGACGAGTACGCGTCGCAGATCCCTATCCAGGTCATTGCGGAGATGCTCGGGATCCCCCGTGACGAGATCCCCCTCCTCTTCGGATACGCCGACCCCGGCGCCAAGATGCTCACCTGCACCTCGCCTTCCTGGCGGGACTTCCGGACGGCGACGGCTGCGCTGCGCGGGTTCGAGATCTACATCGCCGCGCACATCGAGCGGCTCCGTCGCCGCGGCGCCGACGACAGCATCCTGTCCGCCGTGGTGCAGGACACCGACCTCACCGAAAACGAGGTCAGGATGTTCGCCGGGTTGCTGCTGGGGGCGGGGTTCATCACGACCACCCATGCCTTCGGCAACGCGGTCGTGGCGCTCGTCGCTCATCCCGACCAACTGGCCCGCCTTCAGGCTCACCCCGACGGCTGGCCCAACGCCGTCGAGGAGGTGCTGCGCTACGACTCCGTCTTCCAGATCGGGGTCAGGGTCGCCACCGAAACGCTGCAGATCGACGGCCACACCGTGCGGGAAGGCTCGGCCGTCTTCCTGCTCGGCGGCGGCGCCAATCGTGATCCGGCCGTCTTTGAGCGCCCCGACGAATTCGACAGCACCCGCGCCAACGCCCGCGACCACATCGGCTTCGGCAGCGGCGTCCACGTGTGTCTCGGCGCGCCGCTGGCCCGCCTGGAACTGCAGATCGGGCTGCAAGCCCTCTTCGAACGCTTCCCCGGCCTGACCCTCGTCGGGGAACCGACCCTCAACGACAGCACCCTGCTGCACGGGATCAAGCGGCTCCCGGTCAACCTGGGCCCCGCCGCGTAGCACCCGGCGCGGGGCTACCGGACGGGGACGCACCACGCGGCTGTAGCGTGGCGGTCGTGAAATTCACCCGGGTGTATTCCTCCGTCGCGCTCGCGTCCTGTGCCGCGGCAACCATTTTGACGCTCGCCGGATCGGGCACGGCAACCGCGGCCGGCTCGTGCCCGACCGCGGCACCAGCGAACGGTGCAGCGCCTGACTGGACGCTGGCCGGCGCCACCGGCAGCGTTGCGGTCACCGGCCCCACGGACACGACCGCTCCGCTCGTGAAGGTGAAGGCACCGTTCAGCGTCACCCAGACCCAGGTGCACACGCTGCACGCCGGCGACGGTCCGGTGGTCCCGGCCACGGCGAGGGTGTCGGTCTGCTACATGGGTGTCGATGGGCGTGACGGGTCGGTGTTCGACAGCAGCTACGAGCGCGGCGCCCCGGTCGACTTCCCGCTTGACGGCGTCGTACCGGGCTTTCAAAAGGCCATCACGGGACAAAAGGTCGGGTCCACGGTCGCGGTCGCAATGGCCTCCGCGGACGGCTACCCCAACGGCCAGCCCAGCGCGGGAATCCGGCCGGGCGACACGCTCGTGTTCGCGATCAAAATCCTCAGCGCGTCCGGCTGAGGCAAATCCCGGCTGGTTCGCTAGTGGTTGGCGGGCGGGAGCAACGCGGCGGGATCGAACTTGGCGGGTTACGGCCAGGCAAAGCCGCGTTAGGCTCATCGATGTCACGGTCACACTCCGCACCCCCGGGAGCCCGCTATGAACTCAGATGCACAGGTATTCGGGAAAGACGTTCGTCGGCTGCGCGAATTCACCGCATTCGATAAGTTTTCCGATGACGAATTGGAGCGCCTCGTTCGAGCAGCGCATCACAGTTCGCAGTCCGTGCCATGGCCACTGATCCGTGAACAGACTCCGTCGGACGCGTGCTACATCATGCTCAGCGGGGAGGTCGGGGTCTACGTAGGCGAGGACCGCGTTGCCGTGTTGGGGGCGGGTGAGGTAATCGGCGAATCTGCGCTTCGCCGCGGTAAATTGCGGTCTGCAACCGTAACCACGCTCGGACCGGCCGAGGTGCTGCGCATCGAGCGCGACGATCTCGCCCGCCTGCTCGACGAGATACCGGCATTGCGTGAAACCATGGACGCGACTGCCGCCCGACACGTGCCGGTCGCCCCGCGCCCGAAGCCGAAACCGGCACGCTCCAAGGTGAACGCCTCGGTGCCGACGGAGGTGGTCGAGCGGTTCGAGCAGGCCGCCAACAACGCCGGGGTGGGCGTCGCGGTCGCGCTCGAGGATGCACTGACCCAGTGGATCGAGCGGAACGAAACAGCTTAACGGTGGCTGAATTGCGTCGCGGAGGGGTGCAGGCAAGCCCGTTACGGCGAGCCAACCCATCGCGACACTGCTGCGATCCAGCGTCACTTTCACCGTCTCCGCCATGCATGTCATCCGTCTCGGAGCGTTGCCCTCGGCCGGACGAATCCCGGCTGCCGTCGCGCCCGGCACGGCCGCCGATACAGTAGCCTCCCCTTCGTGGCGAATCGCGATCACGGCGCCCCGGGCGGGGCGCCCTCCGCGCCCCCGCCGCTGCGGCCGCCGAGCAACTCGGCTCGTCCGTCTGCGGCGGAGGAAGCCCGCACCATCGCCGCAGCCACCAATGCGGCCACGCTGGCCACGCTGACCGCCGAGGGCGACCCGTGGGCATCGTTGGTGGCTTACGGGCTGCTGGGTGGCGCGCCGGTGCTGTGCGTGTCGAACCTGGCCGAGCACGGCCGCAACCTTGCCGCCGACCCGAGGGCCAGCCTGTCGATCGTCGCGGCGACCAACGACGAAGACCCGCTGGCCGGCAACCGGATAACCCTGGCCGGAGCGGTCACCCGGCCCGCGCCCGCCGAACGGGACGCGGCCCGCCAGGCGTACCTGAACGCGGTGCCCGCCGCGCGTTTCTATCTCGACTTCAGCGACTTCACCCTGTGGGTGCTGCGGGTCCAGCGGGTGCGTTGGGTCGGTGGCTACGGCCGGATGGACTCGGCTGCCGGCGACCAATATGCCGCCGCCGCACCGGATCCCGTGGCGCCGGCCTCCGCCCGGGCCGTCGCGCACCTCAACGCCGACCACGCCGACGCCCTGGTGGCGATGGCGCGGGAGTTCGGCGGCTATCCGGACGCCGAGACCGCGGTGTGTGCCGGCATCGATCGTTACGGCCTGGACCTGCGGGTGCACACCCCGCGCGGGGTGGCCTACACCCGGGTCGGCTTCCCGGCGCGGCTGGATTCCGCCGATCAATTGCGCTCGGCCACCGCAGATTTAGCCCGCGCCGCGGCCGGCCGCACGTAATCGCCGAGCGTGAAGTGCGCGACGAAACCGGCATCAATAGTTCAGGCCCGAGAACATGATTCGGCCGGGATCGTACTTCTGCCGCACGGCGGTGAGCTGAGACAGGTTGCTGCCGAAGTAGCGCGAAGCCGGCTGGTTCGGCTCCAGGTAGTTGACATAACCGCCGACCGAATACGGTTGCACCGCTTTGTGTGCGGTGGTCAGCCAGCCGGCCGCCGCCGACGGATCACCGGAGGTTTCGACGTACCACTGCACCAGCGCGTACTGCCGCCGCCAGGGGAAGGCCGTCGCTCCCGGCGCCACGTCGGCAAGAGCGCCGTCGAGCGCGTGCATGATCGCCAGCATGCGGCCCGCGCCACGCGGGAATGCGTCGACCGCCGCGGCGATCCCTTGAGCGGCACCCGGGCTGATGGTCGGAAAGACGTCTGATCCGCCGACATATCCGAGCGGTGACGGGTTGAGGTTCCCGACGGCCAGATACCGCACCAGGTCGAGGTAGTTGAACGTGTGGGTCTCGGTCCCGGTCGGTTGCATTCCGACGGCCGAGACGATGGCGTTGGCCACGCTGCCGCCCGACCCGGCCGGGCAGGTCGCCATGATGCGGCACTGCTTGCCGAACGCGTCTGTGGTGCTGTCGGCCAGCGCCCACATGCTGCGGTCGGCGCCGCGCAGCCAGTTCTGCCAACCGACGAGGACCTGCGCGAACGACTGCGCCGGGAAATTGAGGTTGACCACGTCGACGTCGCCGGTGGGAAAGGTGGCGAACGTCAAAGACGTTGTCACGCCGAAGTTGCCGCCCCCGCCGCCCCGCAAGCCCCAGAACAGGTCGGGATTGCTGGCGGCGGACGCGGTAACCGCCTGCCCGCTCGGCAACACGACCGTCGCCGACCGCAGCGCGTCACACATCAGGCCCGCGTGCCGGGAATGGGCGCCCAGCCCACCGCCCAGGGCGTGTCCCGAGGTGCCCACCGACGGGCAGGTGCCCGTGGGGATCCCCCGGCCCGCCGCGGCCAGCGCCTGGTGCAGCGCGTACAAACTGGTGGCGGGCGTCACGGTGACCAGGCCGGTGGCGGCGTCGTAGTTGATGTCCCCGGGCAGCTGACGCAGGTCGAGCACCATGGTCCCGTTGGCCGTGGATGCCCCCACATAGGAGTGCCCCCCGCTGCGCGGGGCGACCTTGAGGTTGTGGGCGGCGGCGAAGGCCATCGCCCGTTGCACGTCGGTCGGCGATGTGACGGTGACGACCGCCGCCGGTGTCGAGCCGTTGTAGTTGGTGTTGAACACCTGTTTGGCCGTGGCGAATTGCCCGCCGTTGTCCGGCAGTATCACCTGTCCGCCGATGGCGGTCGAAAGACCGCCCCAGCCAGCCGGATTCGGCTCGGCGGTGGCGCGTGCCGACCCCAGAAAGGTCCCCGCGGCCAATGCCCCGGCGGCACCGCGCAGAAACGCCTGCCGCGAGATTTCACGCGCCAACGTCGGGCTCCCGCGCTTGCCTCATGTTCCGCATTGTCGGTCATGGCCGGGCTACAGCCGCGATGCCGCAAGCCACGTTGCCAAACCGTTAGTCAAGTGAGTCCGGCGCGGTTTCGTCAGCCGGCCATCGCCCAGCGAATGCCGCTCACCAACGCCCGACCCGCCGCGCGGACCACAGTGCGCTCGAGCGGCGGGAAGTAGGGCAACAGCAGCGGCGTTCGCGCCCACGGCGGAAGCATCGCCACCGACGTGGCCGCGAGCACGGCGTAGGGCGCCCTTGCGACCATCGGCAGCGGCGGCGTCAGCAACAAGTACCGGGCCGCATCGCGGGCCGCGGCCGTGCTGCGCAGCTCCGGACGGTAGCTCTTGATGCGCTCGGCCAGCTCACGCTCGGTGCGCGGCGGGTCCACCACACCCAGCTGGGCCGCCACGCGCGCCATGTCCGCCACGTAGCCGTCGCGACCGTCGCGGTGCAGCGGGGCGGCGCCGTAAAGCCGGTGCGCCAACCGGAAGCTGTCGATTTCGGCGACGTGCACCCACTCCAACAGGTGGGGATCGGTCGCGGTGTAAGCCCTTCCGTCGGCGGCCACACCGTGCACCCGGCGGTGTATTCCCCGCACGCGATCGACGGCGCGTTGCGCGTCGGCGGCCGTGCCGAAGGAGCCCTGCCCGGCGCGGGCGGCGATCACCCCGATCTGATCCAGCGAGTAGCGGCCCTCCCGCATCCCCTGGGCGCAGCGCGGAAACACCCCCAGCCGGCCCGCCACGGTCGTGATGGTGTGCGCATTGGCCGACGAGGAGCCCAGCTTCCAGGCCACCAACGCCGCCACCGACCGCGCCCCCGTCATCCCGCACAGCCCGTCGCGCTCGATCTCGGTGACGATGTCCACGATGCGCCCATCAATCGCGTTGCGCTGACCGGCCAACTCCGCCAACTCCTCGAACACCACCGCCGGGCGCTCCTTAGGAGTCAGGGGCTCAGGAGGCGCCTCGGCCAAGCCCAACGACGCGGTCAAACACATACCCACATCATCAGAGCAGGGTCCGACAACTTGGGTCCGCCCAATCCGCGGCAGGGCTGAGTCGGCTGCCGTCGCATTCAAGAAAGCCGGGCTGAAGGACCCCAGCTCAACGGGAGCGACTTGAGCGCAAAAGTGCTGGAAGGGAAATTGATCTCGGGGACGTATCCCGGTGCCAGGTCGAAGTCTGGAATCTGCTTCAGCCACTCGCCGACGATCACGGTCAGCTCCACCCGTGCCAGGTGCGAACCCAGGCAGCGGTGCGGTCCGCCCCCGAACCCCCAGTGTCGGTGCACCTTTCCGTCCATGACCAGATCGTCGGTGGATATCTCGTCGCTGCCATCCCGATTGATCGCGGCCGTGCACAGCCGCACGGGCGTCCCGGGGGAAGCGTCATGCCTCCCACTTTGACGAAGTCGGTGGTGACCCGGGCGGCCGCCGGCGCCGAGGGCTCGAGTCGGACGATCTCTTCGATGAAGACCCCGATCTGGTCCGGCTCGTCGCGAAGCTGTCTGCGCAGCTGCGGTCTGCGCGCCAACTCGAAGAGTGCGAACCCGATTGCCGCGGCGACCGTGTCCACGCCGGACAGGATCAACAGGTGGCTCATGCCCAGCAGCTCGAGATCGCTGAGATTGCCCGGCCCGTTCATGATCTGCGACAACAGATCGCAGCCCGGACTCTGCCGACGTCGTCGGATGGCTTCGGCGAAATACGTCAACAGCTCCTGCCCCTCCGGTTTGCCCGCCACGGCGGCGTCCTTCCAGGCGATGACGCGATCTCGGTCCCCCACCGGCAGCCCGTAGAGGTCCAGGAACACCTGATAGGGGTAGAGGCGCGCGAGGTCTGCCATCGCCTCGCACTGATGCCGGTCGGCGACGTCGGCGATCATTTGCTCGGCGTGGCGCTGCAGCACGTGCCGCGACTTAGTCAGGGCATGCGGGCTGAAGTACGGCTGCAGGATCTTGCGGTAGCGGGTGTGCTCGGGGGGATCGGACGCCGACGGCAGCACGGGCACCGGGCTACCCGGGGGTTGCAGCGCCAAGTGCGCTGAAAACAGGTTCGGCTCGCACAGCGCCGTCAAGACGTCCTCGCGGCGGGTCAGGTAGTAGGCACCGTTCATGAACACCACCGGTCCCGCGTCGCGCAACGTCTTCCAGCCGGCGCCGCGATCCTCGGTCATCGGCAGCGTGGAATGCTCCAGGCGCGGGAGGTGAAAGCCGTTCGCATAGCCGGTCGGGCCAGTTGAGTTGTGCAGCATGCGATTCACTCCAAGGTTTTGGCGTAAGGCAAATGGACCGACGCCGTGTTGGTGCTGTCCGGGCGTCGACGCGGTCGGACGGCGTGGCGCGCTGGGGCCGCTGGCCGTACAGGGTCATCGGCGGGGATACTGTGAGTGCCCTTCAGGAGGCGAAGCGACAGTGATAGCGCGAGTGGGTTACGCGCGGTGGCCTGACGAGGCCGATGCAGCCGGCGCGAAAGCCCGGCGGCGGGCTGTCAGCGGCGGATGACGCAGAGCCGGAGCGTGATATCTCGGTCGACTGGAGTCACCGCGACCGCGGCCCGGCGGGCGCCCGAAGGTTGCGACTCCGATACGGCAAACGACGCCGGCAGCTCGGCCAGGCCCGAGTGCGGCGACACGTGGGCCCAGCCGGTCGGCCGATCGTGGGTCATCCACATGCTGTGGAACGGCTTCTTGTCGATCGGCGCGGAGTCCGGTGAAATGCCCTGGGCCAGATAGCTGATGGGTTCGGCAGCCGGGTGATGAGGTCGAATGTGTTTGGGCTGTGGCTGGACGCCGGGGCTTCCATGGGTCCATGCGGCCGGTTCCGGCAGCTCGGCCGCGGCGAACCGGGGACGCAACGAGGACCCCGCGATCAGGGCGACGAAGACGCTGAGCGCGGCGACGATTGCGATGGTCGGCCGCCATCGTCGCGTGGTACCAGCGCTCCGGAACTCCACAGTGCAGGCACTGTATATGCCCAACCCTTGGACAACAATCCCAACTAGCTGTGAAGTCGATAAAAGCCGGTCTTGTTGCAGCGCCAAGGCTTTACCGGCCGTTCACCCGCCGTTCGTTATCGCAACCCCGAGGCAGGCAATGCCTGCCTCGGGGCGCCGGTGACCGACCTCTGGGCGGCGGCAATCCGCCGATGTACACCCCTTGACCGACGCCCGCGGTCGGTTCAGGATTGCGACTCCATTTCCGAGATGCGCTCGGCCAGCGCGAGAATCCGTTGGGCATCGCGCACGTGCAAGCTCTCGATCATGCGGCCGTCGACGGTGATGACGCTGGTGCCCGCGTCCTGAGCGTGCTCGTAGGCCGCGACGATCTTGCGGGCGTCCGCCAGCTCTTGGTGCGACGGACCGAACAGCTCGTTGGCCGGGCCGATCTGGGAGGGATGGATCAGGGTCTTGCCGTCGAAGCCCATCTCGCGGCCCTGGCGAGCCTCGGCGCGGAAGCCGCCTTCGTCTGTGATGTCGTTGAAGACGCCGTCCAGGACGACCTTTCCCCCCGCCCGCGCCCCCAACACGGCCAACCCCAGCGCGGGAACCACCGGGGCGCGCCCGGGCACGTGCAGCGCGTGCAGGTCGTTCACCAGATCGTTGGTACCGACCACCAGCGCGGCCAGCCGATCGCTGGCCGACGCGATCTCCTCGGCCCTGAAGAAGGAGCGCGGCGTTTCGATCATCACCCACAGCTGCAGCGACTCCCGCGCGCCGAGCGCGTCGAGCCGCGCGACCAGCGCTTGGACCTGTTCGCCGCTTTCGACCTTCGGCACCAGCATCCCGTCGGCGGCCGAACCGGCCACGGCCGCCAGATCGTCGTCGTGCCACTCGGCGCCCAGGCCGTTGATGCGCACCACGACCTCACGCGGCCGGTAGCCTTCCGACGAGATCGCCTCGCACACCGCGGTCCTCGAGTCCGCTTTGGCGTCGGGTCCCACCGCATCCTCGAGGTCGAACACCAGCACGTCCGCGGGCAGCGTCTTGCCCTTCGCCAGCGCCCGGGCGTTGTTGCCGGGCAGGTAGAGCGCGGATCGGCGCGGGCGCAGTGTCGGTGCCATGGACTGGTTCGCTTCCTGTCGTCAAGCTCGGCGTTTCTCTCGCTGGTGGCGGGGCGTGCCGACCGCAGCTTAGGCAGAAAGTACTCTTCGACCTCAGTGCTGCAGTGGCGGCGCAATGCCGGAAGGGAGAAGCAGATGTCATCGTTGGGTTCGGCGCGCACCGAGGGCGACAGCTGGGACCTGGCTTCCAGCGTCGGGGCGACCGCCACGATGGTGGCGGCCTCTCGAGCGCTCGCGTCTCGTGAGCCAGACCCGCTGCTCGACGACCGGTTCGCCGAGCCCCTGGTCCGCGCGGTCGGGCACCCCTTTTTCACCCGCATGCTGGACGGCGAGGTCCCGCTCGACAACGACGACATGCCGATGACCGTGCAGCAGCGGCGTGAGCAGATGACGGTGCGGACGAGGTTCTTCGACGATTTCTTCCAAGCCGCGACGGCCGCCGGGATACGCCAGGCAGTCATCTTGGCGGCCGGGCTGGACGCGCGGGCCTACCGGTTGACCTGGCCGGCGGGCACGGTGGTGTTCGAGGTCGACCAGCCGGAGGTGATCGCCTTCAAGGGCGACACGCTGGCCCGGCTCGGTGCCCAACCGACAGCCGAACGGCGCACCGTCGGCATCGACCTGCGCGACGATTGGCCAACAGCGCTGCGCAGCAATGGATTTGACACCACCGCCCCCACGGCATGGATCGCGGAGGGTCTGCTACCCTACCTGCCGCCGGAGGCCCAGGACAGGCTGTTGGACAACATCACCGCGCTCAGCGCGCGGGGCAGCCGATTGGCCACGGAGAACATCACCGACATGAGCGTGTTCACCGACGAGCGCGCCCGGGCGATGCGCAGTACCTGGCGTAAGCACGGACTGGACATCGACGTGGCCGAACTGGTGTGGCTCGGGGAACGCCGTCCGGCCGCGGACCATTTGGGTGCCACCGGCTGGACCGTCACCCGCTACCCCACCGAACAGGTATACGAGAAGTACGGGTTTGTGCTTCCCGACAACGAAATCCTCAGGCGATTCCGCCACGCCATCAGCTACCTCAGCGCAGACTTGGGCTGAATAGCCGAAGCCGAATCCGAAGCCGGCCCGCACCAGGTTGTCAGCGCGTGGTGAAGCCCGGTGGCGGACGACTCGCCCACCCAGGCGACATGCCCGTCGGGCCGCACCAACACCCCGTCGGGAGCCGGTACCGCGCCGATCGCCGGCAACTCCCATGCGCCGCCATATTCGGCCTCGACCACTCGCACTCGATCCGCCCATCCGGCGATGTCGACGCCGCCCGGCGCACCGAAATCGAGCAGCACCGGCCGGGCATCGTGCAGCAGGGTGTAAACGCGCAGCGGTCCGCCGGGCGTGACCACGTCGAGATCGGGCATGCGGCGCCCGAGCAGCGGGTGACCCTCGCCGAGGTCGTAGCGGATGTCCAGGCCGGACATCATCGCGGCGAACCGCTTGCGGGGCTCGTCCATGCGCAGCAGTTCGGCAACGTTGTCGCGCAGGGCTTTTGTGCGGTCATCGGGGCGAAGCAGCGCCATCTGCGCCATCGCGGTGCGCAGCACGCGCGCCGCGACCGGATGCCGTTCGGCGTGGTAGGTGTCCAGCAGGCTGTCGGGTGAAGTCCGTGAGAGAACCTGGGCCAGCTTCCAGCCCAGGTTCACCGCGTCCTGCACCCCGGTGTTGAGGCCCTGCCCGCCGATCGGGTGGTGCACGTGTGCGGCGTCACCGGCCAGCAGCACCCGCCCGCGGCGATAGGTCGCCGCCTGCCGGGCCATATCGGTGAACCGGGAAATCCACGCCGGGCTGCGCACCCCGTAATCGGTTCCGTACACGGCGACGAGCGCCTCGCCCAGCTCGGGCAGGCTGGCGTCGCCGGCGGACCCGAGCTTCCGCTCGGTCACCATGACCCGCACCGGCCCGTCGCGCTCCGGCCGGCTCAGCGCGTGGACGCCGAGGGCGTCGTGCCGAATCCCCCACTGCGGCGTCGTCTCCGGCCCGGTATCCAAGTCCACCTCGGCGAGCAGGTAGCTCGTTGTCGGGTCCCACCCCGGAAAGTCGATGCCGGCCGACTTGCGGACCACGCTGCGTCCCCCGTCGCAGCCGACGACGTACTCCGCCCGCATGCCCTGCCCACCGGACAGCCCGACGTCGACGCCCGTGTGGTCGTGGGCGATGCCCGTCACCACCCGCCCGGGATAGACCCGCACTCCCAGCTCCCGGGTCCACTCGGCCAGGATGCGTTCGATGTGGTTCTGCCACAACGCAAGCCCGTACGGGTGCCGGGTCGGGAAGTCGCCGATGTCCAAACGGATCTGGGAGAACCCCGCGACCTGGGCGGGCCGCCCCTCCGCCAGGAAGCGTTCGGCGATCCCGCGCTGATCGAAAACCTCGATGGTGCGCGAGTGCAGCCCGCCCGCACGCGAACCGATCAGCTGCTGGTCGGGACGCCGCTCGACAATGGCCACGTCGACCCCGGCCAGCGCCAACTCCCCCGCCAACGTCAGCCCCGTCGGGCCGCCCCCGACGACGACCACTGCGTGGTCGACCCTTTTCGTTGCCACATAGACCCCCATCTCCTGAATTCCCGTTTCGGCCATGCATTTTGCGGCATGACCCGGGCCTTGCGGCAAGCCCCCGGGTGCGCTATAGGTTGAAGGTGAGGGAGTCAAGCCGGTTGCGCGGCGGCGAGAACTGGTGCGAACTGATGGCCGAGGCCCGCGAGGTCGCGCGGGAACTGGCGCGGTCCGGCGACATGGAGGTCACCCAGCGCGGCACCATTCTCGATCCCGACGGCGACTGGCGCGGACCCATCCGCGTCCGGGCTGGCTAAGGCCTGGATTCGCGCCACTCGCGCTCGAACGGAAGTCGCCATGCATTGGGCGCGATCAGTTGGTGAATGGCGTTGGGACCCCACGTGCCGGGTTGGTACATCTTCGCCGGCGGTGGGTCGGTGAGCAGGTCCTCGGAACGCTCCCACAGCGATTCGATGCCCTCGGCCGTGGTGAACAGCGTGTGGTCGCCGCGCATCGCGTCGAGGATGAGGCGCTCGTAGGCCTCGAGCACATCGACCACGGTGTCGATCTCCTGGGAGGAGAACTGCATGGACATCTTGTCCAGCTTCATGCCGGGACCGGGCCGCTTGCCGTAGAACGACAGTGACACCTTCGAGTTGTCCGCGAGGTCGAACGTGAGGTGGTCGGGGCCCTGGGTCCCCACCCCCGACCCCGGCGGGAACATGGTGCGTGGCGCCTCGCGGAAGGCGATCGAGATGATCCGGATCCCCTCGGCCATCTTCTTGCCGGTGCGCAGATAGATCGGCACGCCCGCCCAGCGCCAGTTGTCGATGCCGACCTTGAGCGCGATGAACGTCTCGGTGTCGGAATCCCTTGCCACGCTGGGCTCCTCGCGATAGCCGTTGTACTGGCCGCGCACCACGTTCCTCGGCTCGACCGGCAGCATCGAGCGAAACACCTTGTTCTTCTCCTCGCTGATGGCATACGGCTCGAGCGCCGTCGGGGGCTCCATCACCACGAACGCCATCACCTGGAACAGGTGGGTGACCACCATGTCCTTGTAGGCGCCGGTGCTTTCGTAGAAGTTCGCTCGCTCGTCCAGCCCGAGGGCTTCGGGGATGTCGATCTGGATGTGGTCGATGAAGTTGCGGTTCCAGATCGGCTCGAACAGGCCGTTGGCGAACCGGAACGCCAGGATGTTCTGGGCCGCTTCTTTGCCCAGGAAGTGGTCGATCCGGAAAATCTGGGATTCCTCGAACGTGTCGTGCAGGAAGTCGTTGAGGGCGACCGCGCTGGGCAGGTCGGTGCCGAATGGCTTTTCCATCACCACGCGGGAGCGCTCGACGAGGTCGGCGTCGCCGCAACATGGTGATGACGGCACGCGCCGCGTTCGGTGGGACCGACAGGTAATGCAGCCGGCGTACCTTCGGCCCCAGGGTGTCCTCGGCTTCGGCGACAGCGGCGGCGAGCGCCTCGGGCCCGGCGCTTTGGGGAACGTAGGTCACAATCTTGGCGAAGCTGGCCCACTGTTCGGGCGTGAGCTTGTGGACGCCGAACGACTCGATCGCGGTCTTGGCGAGCTCCCGGAACTCGTCGTCGCTGAAGTCTTCCAGCGACGTCGCGACGATCTGGATGTCGGGGGCGAGCTCGGACTGGTCGAGGTAGGCCAGGCCGGGGATCAGCTTGCGTTTGGCCAGGTCCCCCGTCGCGCCGAACAGAACGATGACGTGGGGATCGAGCGGGTCATAGTCGTGGCGACGCGGGCGAGCCTCGGGCGACGGGTAGGAAATCGTCTGCGGTTTCTTCGTCACTCCCGCGATACTTCCACCGTGGTGCCGTGTTCGCAGCCGGGCAGGTCAACACGGGTTCCGGACGGCCTCGATCGCCCGGGAGATCCGCTGTTCGCTGACCGGGCGCGGCGTGCCGAGCTGCTGGGCCCACAGGCTCACCCGCAGCTCCTCGATCTGGCGGGCGATGTCACCGACGTCGGCCGCGGCCGCCCGCGCGGGTGCCAGCGTGCGCACCAGCTCGTCGTAGGCATCCTGCACGGCGTGCACCCGGGCCATCCGCTCGCGGTCGGCCTGCGGCGAGTGGGGTAGCCGGTCGAGGCGCCGGCGGATCGCTGTCAGGTAGCGGGTGAGGTCGGGCAGCCGCGCGCGGCCGGTGGCGGTGACGAACCCGGGCGGCAACAGCCGGTCCAGCTGGGCGCGGACGTCGGCGATCGCGTCGGCCTGCGCCGGCGGCGGCTGGGCGGGCAGCGCGAGTCGCGCGTCCTGCGCGGCGGTCAACACCGTCCCAACGCGGCCCACAAGCTCGGCGGTCGCCGACGTCAAGGACGCCGCCACCCGATCGCGCAGCCCGGTGAACTCGGCGTGCGTCCACACGGGCCCACCCACCAGCGCGTCCACCGCGGCATCGGCACAGTCCTCGAGCAGCGCGGACAGCGACCCGTCCGGGTTCACGCCGAGCGCGAGGCGGGTCCGCGGATCCAGCTGCCGCTCCACCGCCTTGACCGGTGAGGGCACGCTCAGCCGCAACAGCCGGCGCAACCCCGGTCCCATCGCCTGGTCCTGCTCGACCGCCGTCGCGAACACGCGCACGTCGACGGCGCCGGCGGCGTCGACGAACGTCGGGAACCCCCGCACGGCGCGCCCGCCGACCGTGCGCTCGACGACGCGCGGCAGTTCGGTCAACTCGTCGGGCCAGGCGCGCAATCCCGTGCGTTCGAGACCGTCGGCGACGGCGTCGGCGACGGCGTGCCGGGCCGGGGACGCCAGCCGTTCTTGCAGCGCCGTGAGGTCCTTGCCGCGGGCCACCTCGGTGCCGTCCGGGGACTCGACGGCGAACGTCACCCGCAGGTGTGGCGGCAGCTTGTCCAGGTCGAAGGCGTCGATGGGCACCAAAACGCCGCTGCGACGGCGCAATTCGCGCTGCAACGCCGGCAGCAGCGGCTCGCCCGCCGGGTCGATCCCGGCCAGCACCGCGCGGGCGGCGTCGGGTGCGGGAACGAAGTTGCGGCGCAGGTCTTTCGGCAGCGAGCGGATGAGCGCGGTCACCAGCTCCTCGCGCAGCGCCGGCACCTGCCAGGCGAATTCGTCGCCGCCCAGGCGCGTGAGCACGTCGATCGGGACGTGCACCGTCACGCCGTCATCAGCGGCGCCGGGCTCGAACCGGTAGCTCAACGGCAGCGCGACATCGCCCGTCCGCCAGGTGTCGGGCCGGTCGCCGTCGGCGCCGAAGTCGGTGCGCAGCAGGTCTTCGCGGGTCAACGTCAGCAACTCCGGCGCCGTGTGCCGCCGCTTTTTCCACCAGGCGTCGAAGTGCCGCGCCGAGACGACCTCGGCGGGGATGCGGGCGTCGTAGAACGCGTGTAGGTCGTCGTCGCCGACGAGCAGGTCGCGGCGGCGGGCCCGCTCCTCCAGCTCCTCGAGTTCCGCCCGCAGGGCGGCGTTGTCGCGGAAGAAGCGATGGCGGGTCTGCCAGTCGCCCTCCACCAGCGCGTGCCGGATGAACAGCTCGCGCGCCACCGCCGGCTCGACGCGGGCATACCCGACGCGGCGCCGCGCCACCAGGGGCAGGCCATACAGCGTGACCCGCTCGTAGGCCATCACCTCGCCGCGCTTGGCGTCCCAGTGCGGCTCGCTGTAGGTGCGCTGCACCAGGTCGCCGGCGGCCCGCTCGACGGCCTCGGGCTGGATGCGCGCGGCGGTCCGCCCGTACAGGCGGGTGGTTTCGACCAGTTCGGCCACCACGACCCAGCGCGGCGGCCGCTTGCTCAGCGCCGAACCGGGCGCCAGCACGAACCGCGAGTTGCGCGCGCCCGCGTACTCGCGCGCGTCCTCGCGGCGCATGCCCACGTGCGACAGCAGCCCGGTCAGCAGCGCCGCGTGCACGGCTGCGGGGTCGGCCGGCGCCTGGGCGCCAGAGGATTCGGTGATGCCCAGGTCGCGGGCGACGGCGCGCAGCTGCCCGACGAGGTCCTGCCACTCGCGGATGCGCAGGTAGTGCAGGAATTCCTCGCGGCACATCCGCCGGAAAGCATTACCGGACAGGGATTTTCGTTGCTCCCGCAGATAACGCCACAGGTTGAGGTAGCTCATGAAGTCGGATTCTTCGTCGGTGAAGCGGGCATGCTTTTGGCGGGCGGCCTCCTCGCGGTCGGTCGGCCGCTCCCGCGGATCGGGGATCGTCAACGCCGCCGCCAGCACCAGCACCTCGCGCACGCACGCCTCGGCGTCGGCCGCCAGGATCATCCGGCCCAGCCGCGGGTCGACGGGCAGCCGCGCCAGGCGCCGACCCAGTTCGGTGATCGCGCCGTCGGCGTCGAACGCGCCGAGCTCGGCCAGCAGCTGGACGCCGTCGCGGACGCTGCGCCGATCCGGCGGGTCCAGGAATCCGAAGTCCTCCCCGTAGCCCGGTGGGTCGCCGAGTTGCAGCGCCGCCATCTGCAGGAGCACCGCGGCGAGGTTGGTCCGCAGGATCTCGGGGTCGGTGTGGCGCGGACGGGCGTCGAAATCGTCCTCGGAGTACAGGCGGATGCACACCCCCGGCGCCACCCGACCGCAGCGGCCCGCCCGCTGCGCGGCCGAGGCCTGCGAGATCGGTTCGATCGGCAGCCGCTGCACCTTCAAGCGGCGGCTGTAGCGCGAGATGCGGGCGTTGCCCGGGTCGACGACGTAGCGGATGCCGGGCACGGTCAGCGACGTCTCGGCGACGTTGGTCGCCAGCACGACCCGGCGCCCGGTATGCGGGGCGAACACCTTCTGCTGGTCGGCCGTTGGCAATCGCGCGTACAGCGGAAGCACCTCGGTGTGTTTCAAACCGCCCAAAGCCTCGGCGGTGTCCCGGATTTCGCGCTCTCCGGACAGGAAAACCAGCACGTCGCCCGGCGGTTCGGCTTCGAGCTCGTGAATCGCGTCGACGATCGCCTCGATCTCGTCGCGGGTCTCGGTGCGCACGATCTCGTGGTCGGGGTCGTCGGGATCATCGCCGGCGCCGACGGCCACCGGGACTTCCAGCGGGCGGTACCGGATCTCGACCGGGTACGTGCGCCCGGACACCTCGACGATCGGGGCGCCACTGAAGTGCGCCGAAAACCGCTGCGGCTCGATGGTCGCCGAGGTGACGATCACCTTGAGGTCGGGGCGGCGCGGCAGCAGCTCACGCAGGTAACCGAGCAGGAAGTCGATGTTGAGGCTGCGCTCGTGCGCCTCGTCGAGGATCAGCGTGTCGTAGCGCAGCAGGCGGCGGTCGCGCTGGATCTCGGCCAGCAGGATGCCGTCGGTCATCAGCTTGACCAGCGTGCGGTCGCTGACCTGGTCGGTGAACCGGACGGCGTAGCCCACCGCGCCACCCAGTGGGCTGCCCAGCTCGTCGGCGATCCGCTGCGCGACCGTGCGGGCCGCGAGCCGGCGCGGCTGGGTGTGGCCGATGGTGCCGCGGATGCCGCGGCCGAGCTCGAGGCAGATCTTGGGCAGCTGGGTCGTCTTGCCCGAACCGGTCTCCCCCGCCACCACGACCACCTGGTGATCGCGGATCGCGTCGGCGATTTCTCGTCGCCGCTCGCTGATCGGCAGGTCGGGGTAGGCGATCGCCGGGACGGCCGCGCGGCGGTTGGCCACGAGCGTTTCGGCCGCGCCGATCTGCTCGGCCGCTCGGCGCAGCTTCTCGGGCCCGGCGCCACGCAGGTTCTTCAGCCGCCGCTCGAGGCGCGCGGCGTCGCGGATGGTCAAGCCGTCGAGGCGTCCGCGCAACTCGCTGACAGTCGGTCCGGACACTGTGGCCAGGATAGGCGGCGCCCGGTGTCACGCGTGGACACCGCGGGTGTTTCGGGTACCGCGAGACTAGCGGTTTTCATAGCTGGGGCGGACGGCATGGCTAGTCTGAAACCACCCACGCAAACATCACAGTGATCGCTGGCTATACCAGTTCGGGGAAGGCAACCAATGAAGTGGCTGGCGGACTGGTGGCGACAGCCCGACCACTTCGACTGGCTCAGCGGCTATCTGCAGGCTCACGGGCTCAGCACCAACACCCGGCGGATCCTGGCGGGGCTTTCCGCCTCGCTGTTGATGTGGCCGGTCGCCGTCGTGTTTGGGCCGCCCCTGCCGCACCCGATCCCGGCGCTGGCGCTGGCGGTGCTGGCCGGCCTGATCGGGCTGAGCATGGCGGCCCTGTGGTGTGTCCGGTGGCCGACCCGTCGGCAATCCATCCTCTTCGCGATGACCGGCGCCGCGACCATCGCGGCGGCCAGCCTGTGGCAGAGCCAGCCCGTCGTCGCGCTGATGGCGTGCGCCGGTCTGGCCGTCACCGGCGGGTACGTCGCGCTGTTCCACAATGCCCGCTACATGGCGCTGAACCTGTTGCTCGCCGTGCTGGTGGGCGCCGTGCAGGTTTTCCGCCTGGTGGCCGCCGGTGAGGCGATGCTGGGCATCGACAGCTACCTGTTGGTGCTCGAACTCAACGTCATCGTCCCGTTCGCGATCCAGATCGTCGTGCGGGCGCTGGGCGTGGACCTGTTGCGCGCCAACCGCGATCCCCTGACCGGCCTGCTGAATCGCAGGGCCTGCAACCGGGCCATCATCGGGCGGATGCTGGCCAGCGCCGACCACATGTTCCTCACGGTGGCCATGGTCGACCTCGACCGCTTCAAGGCCCTCAACGACAGCCAGGGCCATGCGGCCGGCGACGAGGCGCTCGTCGCGGCGGCCCACGCGCTCACCGCCGTCGGCCGGGACACCGCACTCGTCGGCCGCATCGGCGGCGAGGAATTCCTCGTCGCCGACGTCGTGGCGACGGAACACCTCACACACTGGGGGGAGCAGCTGTGTGACGCGATCGCCACGATCTCGCCGCGGGTGACCGCCAGCGTGGGAACCGCCACTCTCGCGCTGCGCAACGTCGGAGGCGACGACGCGGACCAGACGCTGCGCCGGCTGATCGCCTGCGCCGACAGCGCGATGTATGAGGCCAAACGGTGCGGGGGGAATCAGGCTCGACACCACCGCCGCGACCGCGACGGTAGGGTGGATGGCGACCGACACCTGAAAACCCAACGCGCAGAACGTGACTAGCTACGACACCGGGATTGCAGCGTGCCGCTGACGTACTGGACGGGGAATCCACCATGACCGCTGCCGACAGCCCGGTTCCGCCGCAGGATTTGTCCGGGATCGTCGGATACCGATTCGTCTACACCTACGCCAATGGCTGGCGCTACGAGATGTATGTCAAGAACCACCACACCATCGACTATCGGATTCATTCCGGCCACGTCGGTGGGCGTTGGGTCAAGGGCCAAGAGGTCGACCTGGTCCAGCTCGACGACGACAGCTTCAAGATCTCGTGGACCGAGCCGACCGGTACCTCGGTGGCGATCAACGTCATGCCCGGCAAGCGGCGCCTGCACGGCGTCATCTTCTTTCCGCAGTGGATCCGCCGGGGCGGGCAGCGCAGCGTGTGCTTTCAGAACGACCACCTCGACGAGATGCACGCCTATCGCGACCAGGGGCCGACCTATCCGATCTACGTCGTGCCCGAATTCGCCTACATCACCCTGTTCGAACACGTCGGTGTCGATGACGAATCGGTGATCGACGTCGCACCCGGCGAGCTGCCGCCCGGCTGGGCCGACCGCACGAACTGACGCGCTGACGCCACTATCGTTGCGGCATGGCCCTCGTCACCTATGAACTCGACGACCACGTCGCCACGATCACGCTCAACCGCCCCGAGGCGCGCAACGCCATCAACGGGGCCCTGCGTCAGGACCTCAACGCGGCGTGGGACCGGTTCCGCGACGACCTCGACGCCTGGGTGGGGATCCTGACGGCCAACGGCGACGTCTTCTGCGCCGGCGGGGACCTCAAGGACGGCGAGGGCTCGGTCGGCACCTTCGGCGGCACGTTCTGGGAGAAGCCGACGATCAACAGCTTCGAGAGCGGGATGGAGTTGTTCAAGCCGACAATCGCCGCCGTGCACGGGCCCTGCATCGGCTATGGGGTGACCGGGCTGCTGTTCTGCGACTTCGTCATCGCCAGCACCGAGGCCACGTTCTGCTTCCCGGAGGTGTCGATCGGGGTGCCCACCATTGTCGGGGCCATTCGGCTCCCCCAGCGGGTGGGCTGGGCCAACGCCATGGAGCTGCTGCTGACCGGCAAGCCGATGAGCGCCGCCCGGGCCAAGGAGATCGGCCTGGTGTGGAAGCTCGTCCAGCCCGACGACCTGCAGGCCGAGGCGCGGGCCTGGGCCCGCACCCTCACCGAGGCCGCTCCCCTGGCCCAGCGGGCCACCAAGGAGGTGGCGTGGCGGACGACGGACATGGGCTGGATCGAGTCGGTCCGCTTCGGTGAGACCATGCGCAAGGTGGCCGGGGCGACCGAGGACGTGGCCGAGGGCATCGCGGCGTGGCGCGAAAAGCGCAAACCACAGTGGCGCGGCCGCTGAGCGCGACCGCTACCGGTGGCACGTGATGCCCGGGGCCGCGGCCGCCAGCGGGTGCGACGTCGCCTTCGAGGCTGACGGTCGCCGGCGCGGCGGAGGCCCGCTCGACTCGGGTGCCTGGTCGCGGCCGAGCGCAACGGTGCCCGCCACCATGGTCGAGACAGCCACGACCAGCAGCGCCGCGCCCAGGCCGCGCACCGCCAGGTGCTCGCCGAGCACGGCCATTCCCAGCAGCACCGCCACGATCGGCTCGCCGACCAACATGATCGGCACCGACGCCTGAAGCGCACCGGCATGGAAGGCCGACTGCTGCAGCAGGGTCAGCGCGACCGCCAGCGCCACCAGCACATAGGGCGCGGGCACCGTCAGCAGCCCGTGCCATCCCCCGGCGGCGACGCGGCGCGTGCAGATCTTGGTCAGGACGGCGATCATGCCGAGCAGCACCGCGACCGGGACCGCCAGCAGCATGGCGCGGGCCCGGCCGGCGGCGCGGCGGGCCGCGACGACGCAGGCGATCACCAGCGGCACCAGGACGGCCAGCGCCAGGCTCCAGGCCGACACCGGGGGCCGGTTGTGGCCCTCGCGCGGCTGGCCGACGAGCACGAAAACCGCCAGCGCGGCGGTCAACAGCGTCGCCCAGCACCAGTCGGCCCGCCCGATGCGCTGGTGGCGCAGCCGCGCGCTCAACGGCAGGGCGAACAGCAGCGACGACACCAGCAGCGGTTGCACCAGCAGCAACGATCCGTGAGCGAGCGCCAGCGCCTGAAACACATAACCGGCGGCCGCGGCGAGCGTTCCCGCCCACCAGAGCGGGTCGGAAAACAGGGTGGTCACCATCGTTCCCGACATGCCCTTGTCGGGTGCGACGCCCTGGGCGGCGTGTTGCCGCACGACGATTCCGACCGCTGCCCAGAAGGCGGCGAGCAACGCCGAGGCGATCGCGAGCGCGTGGTGTGTGACCCACCCCATGACGGTGCGGATACCCGGCGCCCGAGCGGCCCGAAACGCGTCAGCGGCGCTACTGGCCTCAGGCGCCGGTGTAGATAGTGGTGGTGTTGCCGCCGTAGTCGATGTAGGTGGGATACATCCAGTACGGTGCCTGGCCGGTGTTCATCAAGCCGCTCGAAATGGTCGTGGGGTAGTAAGCGGAATCGCCGCCCTCATAGGTGTAGGAGTACAGCGGTTGCCCTGAGGTGCTGTAGACCGACACCAGCGTCCCGGGCGCCGGCGGGCTGCCGAGGGACGACGTCGGCCAGGTGCCCTCCACGCCGCCGGAGTCGACGATCGACGGGACGTCGGTGTAGTTGTGGCCCCCCACATTCACGGTGAGGTTGGTGATCGGCGACCCGGACAGCTGCACACCGGTGCCGTAGTTCGTCGGCGCCGGCCCGAAGGTGAGCGTGTTGGCCGGTTCGTTGATGAGCAGCCCCTGGTCCCAGGACGGGTTCGCGAAGTGCTGTGTGGGAATGCTGGGGCCGGGACCGCCCGCGTTCGGGCCCACACCGAGGACGCCGGCCACCCCGTCTGGGGCGAAGTAGTTCTGGAACGAGAAGCCGTAGTTCTGCAGGCCCTGCAAAGTCGTCGGGAAGGCGAAGAGTTCGACGTCCACGGGGGTCGAGTTGGTCACCACGCCGCTACCGAAATTGACCGGCATGTTGTACGTGGCGTAGACGTAGTCCAGCCCTCCGCTGTAGCCGCCAATGCCGAAGTTGGTGGGCAGCCCGTGGCTCAGCAGGCCGATCAGCCCGCCGACGTCCTGGTAGGGAACCACCAGTCCGGTCGACCCGGTGTCGACCAGCAGGGGCACCGACCCGCCGTTGCCGACGGCGGCGTGCACCACCGGCTCGGTCCCGTTGACCATCTGCAACGGGATGGTGGCGCTGGTGTCCGACGGGCTGATGGCGGTGTTGGTGGCGTTGGTGGTCGCCGCGCTGCCGGTCGCCCCGACGGATCCGGTGCCGATCAGCGGGCGCCCGAACAGCATCTCGGTGGGCGTGTTGATCGCGCCGATGATGTCCTGCCGCACCTGGCCGACCGCCGCGTTCACGCTCTGGCCGACGCCGCCGAGCGGGCTGCCGGCGGCCGCCGCGGTTGCCGACCTGACCGCCGAGCCCACCGGGCCGGCGGCCACCGCGCTCGAGAGCTGGGCGTGCAGGCCCTGCATGGCCCCCTGCCAGGTCGGCAGCTGCGCCGCGGCCGCCGACACCCCGCCGTGGTAGCCGACCATCGCGGCCACGTCCTTGGCCCACATCTCCTCGTACTGGGACTCGGTGGCCGCGATCGCCGGTGCGTTCTGCCCGAACAGGTTCGACACCACCAGCTGCACCAACTGGTTGCGGTTTGTGCTGACCATCGCGGGATGCACGATGGCGGACAGGGCCGACTCGTACTCGCCGGCTACCGCTTGGGCTTGTGCGGCCGCCGTCTGGGCCTGGGCAGAGGCCGTGGAGAGCACATTGGTGTACCGGGCGGCGGTCGACATCATCGCCGCCGACGAGGGCCCTTGCCATGCCTGGCCGGCCAACCCCGACGTGATCGAGGAGAACGACTGCGCCGCCGAACTCAGCTCGCTGGCCAGCCCGTCCCAGGCCGCCGCGGCGGTCAGCATCGGCGCCGAACCCGGCCCCGAATACATCAAGAACGAATTGATCTCTGGTGGTGCCGTCAAAAAACTCATCCCCGCTGGTGTCCTTCCCCTCCGCACCAAACTCCGCACCGGTGACGGGCATCTCGCGTTATTTGACCACAGCGATCGGGCGCATCACGGCGGCGGTATGCCGAACTCTAGGAGAGAGTGACCCGGAAAACATGACTTTGGCCAATTGAATCCATGTCAATAACGTTGTGCACCATCGCCACGGCGCCGATGCGGGTTGAATGGTCGTCTGCCGGGCACACTGTTCGCGTGAAGACGGTCGAGTACGCGCCCGGACGCCTGGCCGACGTCTACGGAAGTTCATCGGGGCCGACGGTTTTGCTGTGGCACGGCATGCAAACCGACTCCCGCGCGGCGGTGGGGCCCCTGTCGGGTTTGCTCGCCGGCCGCGGCGCCAATGTGGTGGCGCCGGACTGGAACTCGCACGCCCGCGACGGCGGGCGCGCGGACTTGCTGGCGTCGCTCGACCTCGCAAGGACGTGCCCCGGTGCGGACGACGGCATCGTGCTCGTCGGGTGGTCGCTGGGAGGCACCGCCGCCGCAGGCCTGGCCCTGTGCGCGGCGCGCTTCAAAGTCGTACTGGCGCATACGGTTTGCCTCGCCGGCGCCTTCATGGCCGCCGATCCGATCTCCGGCCGGCGGGTGACCGACTCCTTGTCGGCCTACCGCGCCGGCTCCCCCTTGACGTTGCTGCACGGTATGCACGACGACATGGTGCCGGTGACGGCCAGCAGAGACTTCGCCGCCCGCCTGCTGCGGGCCGGCCGGCCGGTGGATGTGGTGGAGTTGGACGCCGATCACGGGAGCATCGCCGGCGCCGTGTACGACCGTGCCACGGATCGCTTCGCGGCCGCCGAGGGCGGACGGGCGCTCGACGTGGCCGGGGAGGTGGCCGCGCGGATCGCGGCGACATTCGGGCGTTAGCCGACGTGGGCGACCGGCGGCGCGATCGCCAACAGCTGAGGGGCCGCGCGGTTCAGTTCATGGAGTAGAACGTCGTGGTCCCTACCCCGCCTGGGCTGTTTGAGATGTACACCGGGTACATCAAGAAGGGCGCGGCCCCGGTATTCATCAACCCCTCTGATATCACCGTCGGGTAGTACGCCGAGTCCGATTGTGGCCCGCCGTAATACGTGTACGTGTACAGCCCCGTCGGCGTACCGCCGGGCGTGCTGCTGGGCGCGTAGACAGAGACCGTTGTTCCCGGTACCGCGTTGCCGATCACCGACGACGGAATGGTTCCCTGCACGCCGCCGGAATCGATGATCGACGGAACGTCTTGGAGGGGACCGCCGTTCACACTGACTTGCAGCGTGGTGATCGGCGACCCGGTGAGCGTGGCCACAGGGGTGAAGCCGGTGGTCGGCGGGGGGCCGAAGTTCAGGTACGCGCCGCCCGGGTCGGTTTCGTTGATGAGCACCCCCTGGTTGAGGCTGCCCGGTAAGGCCATGGTCGGGTTGCCGGGGCCGGGGCCGAGCGCGTTCGGCCCGATGCCCATGACGCCCACCACCCCGTTGGGGGCGAAGAACTGGCTGAAGGTCTGCGGGAAGGCGAGGGTCGTCGGCCAGGACAGGATGGGAACGTTGATGGAGGTCGGCGACGTCGTGATTCCACCGCCGAAGTCCATCGGGGCGTGGAACGTCAGGTAGAGGTAGCCCAGTCCCCCGCTGTAACCGCTGATGCCCACCCCGGTGGGCAGGCCCAGGTTCCACAGTCCGATGTATTGCAGGGGAATCACCATGCCGGTGGAGCCGGTGTCGACCAGCAGCGGAACGCTCGGTCCGCCGTTGACGGAGGCGTACACGATCGGCTCGATGTCGCCATAGATCGTCAGCGGGACCTGTCCGTTCGTCACCCCGTAGCCGTTGGCGCCGGACGTGCCGGGGCTGCCGAACAACAGGCCGGCCTGACCACCGGGCCCGCCGTAGGATCCTGAGCCGCCGGTGCCGCCCGTCCCGCCGTTGCCGATCAACCCCCCCGCACCCCCGGCCCCACCGGGATGCCCGTCCGCGCCCGAGCCGCCGGTGCCGCCATTGCCCCACAGCAGCCCGCCGGCCTGGCCGGGCTGCCCGGTGCCGGCCGCCCCGTCGGCGCCGTTGCCGATCAGCGGCCGGCCCAGCAACAGCTCGGTGGGCGCGTTGATCACGTTCAGGACGGTCTGCTGGGCTTGGCCGAGGTCGGCGGCGATGGTCTGGGCCGGATTGGCGACGAGTTCCGCGACGGGATTGATGATGGCCGCCGAAGTCACCGCCGCGGCGACCGGGTTGGTGGCGATCGCGGCCGAGAACTGCGTCGACAGGCCCTGCAGGGTGGCCGGCCAGGCGGAGAGCTGTGCCGTGGCCGCCGAAACGGCGCCGTGGTAACCGACCATCGCCGCCGCATCCGTGGCCCACATTCGCTCATACTCGGCTTCGGCGGCCGCGATCGCCGGAGCGTTCTGCCCGAGCAGGTTTGAGACCACCAGCTGGACGAACTGGTTACGGTTGATGGCCACGACCGCAGGATGCACGGTGGCGGCCTGGGCCGACTCGAACGCGCCGACGGTCGCCCGGGCCTGCGTCGCGGTGATTTGGGCTTGAGCCTGTGCGGCAGTCAAAAACCCGGTGTAGCGCGCCGCGGTCTCGGCCATCGCCGCCGAGGCCGGTCCCTGCCAGGCCTGACCGGCCAACCCCGAGGTGACCGAGGAGAAGGACTGCGCGGCGGAGTCCAGCGCGTCGGCCAACCCGTCCCAGGAGGCGGCGGCTGCCAACATCGGACCGCCGCCCGCGCCGGAGAACATCAGTGCGGAATTGACCTCGGGCGGGAACGCCAAGAAGCTCATCCCCAGGCCCGTCCTTCCCGCCGAAATCGCTGTCGCGACAGCGGGAAGCCTAGGGCAGCAAACCCGTCGCCGACGGGTCGTCCGCGCACCGACATAGCAAACTCATAGACGGTGCGCGCCCTGGCCGCTGGGTGGTGACGGCGGACGCCGTGACCTCGCCGGCGGTCGATCCCAATCCGCGATCGCTATGAGGCCTCTGCTGCCACGGAAGTACGAAAAGGCCTCGCCTGCAAGGGGGCTCGCTCATCAACGGTCAGGCGGAAGGGCGCTTCACGGCTGGTAGAAGGTCATCGAGCCGTTGCCGGCGTTCGACAGGTAAACCTGGTTGTACCAGAACGGAGCGGCACCGGTGTTCATGAGCCCCGGTGAAGAAATCGGGTAGTAAGCCGGGTACCCCGGCATGTCGGGGCCGTTGTAGGTGTAGGAGTACAGCAGCTTGGTCGGATCCTGGGCGGCGTACACATCGATCTTCGTTCCCGACGCGACGTCGAGCGGGATGGTGCCCTGCACGCCGCCGGAGTCGACGATCGAGCTGACGGGCATGTAGTTTCCCGTGTTTCCGTTGGTCGTCACCTGAAGCGTGGTAATCGGCGCGCCGCTCACCGTGGCGATCTCGGTGAGGCCGCTTGTCACGGCGGGCTGGGAGCCGAATGTCATCGAGTTGGCGCCCAGCGTCGGGTCCAGGTAGTTGGTTTCGTTGATCAGCACACCGTCGTGGAAACTGCCCGGCAGCGCGGTGAGCGGGTTGCTCGGGCCCGGGCCACCCGAGTTGGGGCCGATGCCCATGACGCCGACCACCCCGTCCGGGGCGAAGAACTGGCTGAACGAGGTCGGGAAATTGGCCAGGCTGGTCGGCCAGGAGATGATGGGCACGTCGATGGCGGTCGGCGAGGTGACGATTCCGTTCCCGAAATCCACCGGCGCGTTGAACGTCAGGTAGATGTAGTCGAGTCCCCCGCTGTAGCCGCTGATGCCGATTCCCCTGGGCAGGCCCAGGTTCCAGATCCCGATATCTCTCAGGGGGATGACCAGGCCGGTGGACCCGGTGTCCACCAGCAGTGGCACGTTCGGCCCGCCATTGACCGAGGCGTACACGATCGGCTCGGTCTGTTGGTAGACCGTCAGGGGCACGGTCCCGCTCGTCGTCCCCGTGCCGTTGGCGCCGGACGTGCCGGGGCTGCCGAACAAGAGCCCGCCCTGGCCGCCGGGTCCGCCGTAGGCATTGGTGCCGGTGTTGTAGCCGGTACCGCCCGTACCGCCGTTGCCGATCAGCCCCGCCGCACCGCCGGGCCCGCCGGAAGGATGGGTGCTACTCCCCGACCCGCCGGTGCCGCCATTGCCCCACAGCAGCCCGCCGGCCTGGCCGGGCTGCCCGGTGCCGGGCGCGCCGTTGGCGCCGTTGCCGATCAGCGGACGGTTCAGCAACAGCTCGGTGGGCGCGTTGATCACGTTCAGGACGGTCTGTTCGACCTGGCCGAGGCCGGCGTTCAGGCTTTGTGCCGGGGTGGCGAGCAGCCCGGCCGCCGGATTGGCCGCGGCCGCGCCGGACAGCTGCGCCGACAGGCCCTGCAACGCGCTCGGCCAGGCGGCCAGTTGCGCGGCGGCCGCCGACACGCCGCCGTGATAGCCGACCATGGCGGCCACGTCGGCGGCCCACATCTGTTCGTACTCGGATTCGGCGGCCGCGATCGCCGGCGCGTTCTGCCCGAACAGGTTGGAGAACACCAGCCGCACCAACTGGTTGCGGTTGGCGGCCACCGCCACGGGATGCACGGTGGCGGCCTGCGCGGACTCGAACGCGCTGGCGACTGCCTGGGCCTGGGTGGCGGCCGTTTGGGCGTGGGTGGTGGCCGCCGTCAAAAACCCCGTATACCGGGTCGCGGCGTCCAGCATCGCCGCCGAGGCCGGCCCCTGCCACGCCTGGGCGGCCAGGTCCGCGGTCACCGAGGAGAACGACTGCGCCGCCGAACCCAGCTCGCCGGCCAAACCCTCCCAGGACGCCGCCGCCGCCAGCATCGGGGCGCCACCGGCTCCGGAAAACAGCAGCGAGGAGTTGATCTCCGGCGGAAACGTCAGAAAACTCATCCTGCGTGTCTTCCCCTCTGCACCTGCTCCTGCGCCGCGCACTCGGGGACGGCACCCGCCCGTCGGCAAACAAACTCTAGGAAATCTTTGCCCAAAAATCTCGGCTTTGCCGCGCGTAACTGGACTCACGTCCAAAAGGCCGCCCCGGGCCGGCGGCCGTGGCCAGCGGCCGCCGGCGCTGCCCGCCGTGCGGTTGTGGCAGGATGCGGCAATGAGCGCACGCAGCCTTGCTCGCATCCTCGGTGTCCTGGTCGCGACGGCGTGGGGCCTGCTGAGCCTCCCCCTGATCGCCCCCACCGCCTCCGCCGATCCCTGTTCCGACGTCGAGGTGGTGTTTGCCCGCGGCACCCATCAGGCCCCGGGCCTCGGCGATGTCGGCCAGGCGTTCGTCGACTCGCTCACCGCTCAGGCCGGCGGGCGGTCGGTCGCGTCGTACGCGGTCAACTACCCGGCTAACGACGACTACCACGGGAGCTCGGCGGCCGGGGCGGACGACGCGAGCGCCCACATCCAGGCCACCGCCGCCAACTGCCCCAAGACCAGCATCGTTCTCGGGGGCTACTCCCAGGGCGCGACCGTGATCGACCTGGCGACCGTGGCGATGCCTCCCCCGGTGGCCGACCACGTCGCCGCGGTCGCCCTGTTCGGCGAGCCGTCGAGTGGATTCTCGACCATGTTGTACGGCGGCCAGCCGCTGCCGACGCTGAGCCCGCTGTACGCCGGGAAGGTGATCAGCCTCTGCGCCCCCGACGACCCGATCTGCACCGGGGGCGGCAACATCATGGCGCACGTGTCCTACATCCAGTCCGGGATGACCGAACAGGCCGCGACGTTCGCCGCCAACAAGATCAACCAGTGACGCGAGCGGGCCTGAGCCCGCGGCGAATCCCTCGTTCGGTGGGCGGGCGCCCCAGCCGCTACTCTGACGGCCATGGCCACCGAGTCCACGATGCTCGCCCTCGGGACCCCCGCGCCGTCGTTCACGCTGCCCGAGCCGGCCACCGGCGCCACGGTCGGCCTCGACGGGCTCACCGGTCCCGCGCTGGTCGTGACCTTCATCTGTAACCACTGCCCCTACGTGCAGCACGTCGCCGCCGGGCTCGCCGAGCTCGGTCGCGACCTCGCCGAACGGGGCGTCGCGATGGTGGGCATCTCCAGCAACGACGTGGCCACCTACCCGCAGGACGGGCCCGAGCAGATGGCCGCCGAGGCCCGCCGCCAAGGCTGGACGTTCCCCTACCTCTACGACGAGACCCAGGACGTCGCCCGCGCGTTCTCCGCGGCCTGCACACCCGACACCTTCGTCTTCGACGGACAGCGTCGGCTCGTCTACCGCGGCCAGCTCGATGACTCCCGCCCGGGCAACGACCTGCCGGTGACCGCCGCCGACGTGCGCGCGGCGGTCGACGCGGTGCTCGCGGGACGGCCGGTCGACCCCGACCAGCGGCCGTCGATCGGGTGCGGGATCAAGTGGCGCTGAGCCGGTCGAGGGAGACGATCCACTGATGAAAGTCGTGCTGGCCGCCTACGGCAGCCGCGGGGACGTCGAGCCGTGCGCCGCCACCGGTCGCGAGTTGCTGCGGCGCGGCCACGACGTGACGATGGCCGTCCCGCCGAACATGGTGGGCTTCGCCGAGTCGGCCGGGCTCACCGCCGTGCCCTACGGGCGCGACACGCGCGAGCGAATCGACGCGGCCGAGAGCCTCATCCACCACGCCAAGAACCCGCTGGGTGGGCTGCCCGAGATCATGGAGCAGGTGTTCGGGGTCTCGGCGGAGAAGAACACCGTGCTGGCGTCGGTGACCGCGGGGGCCGACCTGCTGGTCGCCGGCATGAACGAGCAGAACCTCGCCGCCAATGTCGCCGAGTGCCATGGCATTCCGCTTGCGGCGCTGCACTTCTTCCCGGCGCACCTGTTGCCGACCGGGGGCCTGCTGTCCAACGTGGCCAAGCAGGCCGAGGTGGCCCAGCGCCAGGCCCTCGGCCTGCCGGAGACGCCGCCGGCCCCAAAGGACGCTGGGCCGCTGGAGATTCAGGCTTACGAAGAGCTCTTCGTGCCCGGGCTGGCCGCCGAATGGGGCGAGGCCGCCGCCCGGCGGCCCTTCGTCGGTGCGCTGACGCTCGAGCTGTCGACGCCGGCCGACGAGGAGGTCTTGTCGTGGATCGGCGAGGGCAGCCCGCCCGTCTACTTCGGCCTGGGCAGCACGCCGGTCTCGTCCCCGGCCGAGACCGTCGCCGTGGTCAGCGCCGCCTGCGCCCAGTTGGGCGAGCGGGCCCTGATCTGCAGCGGCCCCAACGACTTCACCGGCATCCCGGCCGATCCCCACGTCAAGATCGTGGACGCGGTGAACCACGTGGCCGTCTTTCCCGCCTGCCGGGCGGTGATCCACCATGGCGGGGCGGGCACCACGGCCGCCGGGATACGGGCCGGTGTCCCCACGCTCGTCGTATGGCTCTGGCTCGATCAGCCGCTGTGGGCCGAAGCTGTCGTTCGCCTCGAAGTGGGTGCCGCGCGCGCCTTTTCGGAGAGCACGCTGGACTCGGTGGTGGCCGACCTGCGTTCCATCCTGACGCCGCAGTGCCTGTCCCGATGCCAGCAGGTCGCCGGCCAGCTGACGTCGCCGGCCAAGAGCGTCGCCCGCGCCGCCGACCTGCTGGAGGACCTGGTCGACCGGTGACGGCGGGTTTGCGCGGTCGCCCGCCGGGTAAGCACACTGCAGATAGTCGTCGAGCAACCGGTCGTACCCGCGAGGCTGCCCGTCTGTGCAGGGCCGGTGGGGCGGATCGACCCCAGGAGCCGCGCATGCAGCCCGCGTCAGCACCCGATGCGCCGGCCGGGTACGGCATCGACGACCGCGGCATGGCGTCCGCGGTCTTCCGCCACACGTCCCAGCAGCACAACGTCAAGCTGCAGGAGGTCGCCGCGGCCTTCGTGTTCGCCCAGCGCGGCGGCGGTGTCCAGACCGCGCGGACCTCCGCGGCGCGCCACAAGACGCAGGCGTCGCCGCTGGCCTTCTGCCCGCAGGGAACGCGCAGCGGTCCCCCGCGCCGCCGCAGCGAGGTCCTGCAGGCGCTGATGCGGGCCACCCAGGCGGGGACCGGCGCGCCCCACATGACCGTGCAGGCCGGCGATCGCCTGTTCGGGGGGCTGCGGATCGAGGCGCATCGCGGGTTCGAGCGCCCGTTCGTGAATTTCTTCGGCTACCTCGACGCCATCGACGATTCGGCATGCGCGAGCGCGCTGGCCCACGCCCAGCCGGTCGTCGTCGACGACGTCGAGACCTCGCCCCTGTACGACGAGTCCAGCCGCCGGGCGATGCTCGACGGGGGAAGCCGCGCCGTGCTCTCGGTCCCGGTGGTCGACGCCGAGAACGTGGTGCGCGGCGTCGTCAGCGCGCACTACACCACGGCGGGTGTCACCGTCGACGAAAAGACGCTGGATCTCGTGCAGCTGCAGGCCCGGGAGTGCGCGCAGTGGCTGCGCTGGCACGACAGCATGGTGCTGCCGACGGTGATCAACGCCGTGCACCTGGGCCGCGCGCGCGGCCGCGCAGATCTCGCCCCACCGGCAGCACACGACCTCCCCCGCCGAGGCCATCGGCGGCGCCGAAGCCGCGTTGATGAGGCGCTACGAACTCACCGCCGGCGAAGCCCATGCGGTGCTGGAGAAGCCGGCCTGCGCCAACCAGGTTCCCGTGGAGCACGCGGCGCGCCGACTGGTCGAGAAGGGCGATGCGAGATCCCCGGCGCCGGCGGACCCGGCGCGTCGGTACCCGTCACCGCTGCACCCGGACTAGTGTAGTCCCCCAACCCTTTTCAACTAAGCGAGCTGATCCGTTCTTGCACGGCGACGGGAGACCGCATGCCCCGCGTGGCAATACTCGACGACTATGCCGGCGTGGCCCTTGAGGTTGCCGACTGGTCCCCGGTGCAGACCCGGGCCGACGTCACCGTTTTCGACCGGCATTTGTCCCAGGCGCAGGCCGCCGAGGCGCTGCGGCCGTTCGACGTGGTCTGCACCTTGCGCGAACGGATGGCCTTTCCCCGCGCACTGCTCGAGGGGCTGCCGAACCTGAGGCTGATCACCATCGTCGGGCACAGCCTGCCGAACCTGGACCTGGCCGCGGCCAGCGACTGCGGTGTCGCGGTGGCCCATTCGGACTTCGGCAATCCCCGGTTCAGGTCGGTGCGCGACGCCACGCCCGAACTGGCCTGGGGGCTGCTGATCGCGACCGTGCGCAACCTGGCCGAAGAGCACCGGCGCATGCGCGAGGGCGGATGGCAGGCCAGCACCGGCATGACGTTGTGGGGCACGACGCTGGGACTGCTCGGTCTCGGCAGAACCGGCAGACGCATGGCCGAGTACGCGAAAGCCTTTGGCATGCAGGTCATTGCGTGGAGTCAGAACCTGACAGAGGAAGCCGCGGCGGCCGCCGGCGCCCGCCGGGTTGAGAAGGCGGCGCTGTTCGAAGAGGCCGACGTGGTCTCCATCCATCTCGTGCTATCCGAGCGCACGCGTGGTCTGGTCGGCGAACCCGAGCTGGCCCGGATGAAGCCACACGCCTATTTGATCAACACCTCGAGGGGCCCGATCGTCGACGAGGCGGCGCTGATCGCCGCACTGGAAGCCGGGTGCATCGCCGGCGCCGGGCTCGACGTCTACGACCTCGAACCGCTGCCCGCCGATCATCGGCTGCGAGCGCTGCCGAACGTGACGCTGTCTCCCCACCTGGGCTATGTCACCCGCGAGATGCTGGGAGCGTTCTACTCCGACACCGTGGAGGCGGTGGTGGCGTGGCTGGATGGTGCGCCCGTCAGGATCGCCAACCCCGAGGCGTTGCAGCGCGGGAGCTGAGTCGCACCGATGGTAAGGCAGAGCACGACTGCCGCCTCAGCCGCGATTCAAATGGCATACTGCGCGTGGTGTTTCGGCTAGGTTCGAGTGAAGACTTAATTCTGCAGGTCGCCGACCTGAAAGTGACGCTTGAGGGCCGAGTGGTGTTGGCGGACCTGTCCTTCAGCGTGCGACCGGGAGAAGTGCTGTCCATCCTGGGCCCGAACGGCGCGGGCAAGACCGTCCTGCTCCGCGCGCTGCTCGGCACAGTTTCCCATGAAGGTTTGGTCGCGTGGAAGAAGGGCACGCGCATCGGATACGTCCCGCAACGGCTGCCCTACATCAAGCACATCCCACTGTCGGTCGCGGACTTCTTCGCGCTGAAGAGAAACGCCACAGTCGACGCCGCGGGACTGCTCGGCACTGTGGGGCTGCCCGCCGAGCTTGGCAATAAGCGGATTGGCGACCTTTCCTCCGGGCAATTTCAGCGGGTCCTCATCGCATGGGCTCTGGCCGGCGATCCTCACGTTCTTTTGTTCGACGAACCCACGACGGGAGTTGACATCCGCGGCGAAGAGACGGTCTATGCCTTGCTGGCGAGGCTCCACGAGGAGCGGAACATCACGATGCTCATCGTGACGCATGACCTGGCGGTGGTTCACCGGCTCTCCACGACGGTGCTGTGTTTGAACAAACAGCCGATCTGCCAAGGCTCTGCCATCTCGGTGCTCACGCCCGAGAACCTGCAGCGGCTGTATGGGCCCGAGGTCAAGTTCTACGAGCACAAGCACGAGTAACGGCATGCATCCTCTGCTTCTCAGCCTGGTTTCCGGGATATTCATCGGCGGCTCCGCCGGCTATCTCGGCTCGTTGATGTTGAGCCGCAACATGGCGCTCGTGGCCGGGCCTCTCGGGCACCTGACCCTGCCGGGAATCGCCCTTGCGTTTCTGTGGGGTTTCGACGTCTCCCTCGGGGCGTTCCCCTTCGTCATTCTCGGTGTCGTCCTAATCTGGTTGCTCGGGCTGAAAACGAAGCTGCCGATGGAAGCGTTGACCGCCGTCGTGTTCGCTTCCGGCGTGGCGGTCGCCTTTCTGTTCTTGCCAATTGACCAGGCTGAGGCTGCGCTGATCGGCGACATCGCCAAGACGGGCATGGGCGATGCGGCACTTGTCGCCGTCTCGTCGAGCGCGGTGATGTTCGCCGTGTATCGCGCCTATCCGAAACTCGTCCTCGCGAACGTGTCCGAGGAATTGGCCGCTGCCGAGGGAATCACCGTCAAGCGATATAACCTGCTCTACCTGTTCCTGATCGCGGTCATCGTGGCGCTCGGCGTGAAAATGGTGGGCGGCCTGCTCACCGCCGCGCTGGTGGCGATTCCACCGGCCGCCGCACGAAACGTCGGCAATAACCTCAAGCAATACGCCGTCGCTGCCACGGCGATCGGTGCCGGGTCAGCGGTCGTCGGGATCGTTGTGTACCGGCTCACGGGCTTCCCCGCCGGGCCGCTGGTCGTGCTGGCGAGTGCCGGAGCTTTTGTGATCACGTTGCCCTTCGCCAGATAACGAGCATTGGATTCGAGCTTGCCTCCGTCGACGAGGCCCTGCCGGGCCGCGTCGATCAGTTCGTGGTGCCTACGCATCAATGCCCCACGACTTGTCGGCCCGGGCGTCTCAGGCTCGGACCTTGGCGCGGTAAGGTCCTCGATTCGGCTGTAGTTTCAGCCGGGGCACACCCTGATCGTCGAATCAGGTTCCGGGTGTGTCTGTTTTGCGGAGTTCGTCGAGTTCGCGGCGGACGCGTGCGACCTCTGCTTCCAAATCCTCCAGATAGTCAGCCAGCTCCTCGGCATCGATGCGGCGACGCCGGCGGCGACCGTAGCCGTAACCGTAGGGTTCCGCCGGCGGGTAGTACGCCGCCGGCGGTGGTCCATACGCCGGCGGATAGCCGTAGCCGTGGTGGTAGTGACACGGGCCGTGGCCGTAGCAACAACTCATGCGGGCTCCCTTCCCTCTCAAACCTTCCCTCTCAGCCGGATTCTTGTGTGCCAGGGTGATGCGGGATTCGGGCGACGATCACCGGAACCTGAGCGGAATTGACCACCGTCCTGCTGACCGAACCGAGCAGCATGCCCGGGAAACCGCCACGACCGTGGCTACCGATCACCACGAGTTGGGCGGCGTCAGCCTGTTCGAGCAACCGGGGTGCCGGCTGGTCGCACACTACGACTCTCCGCACGGAGACGTCCGGATAACGCTCCTGCCAACCGCAAAGACGCTCGGCGAGTACCTCTTCCTCGCGGACCTCGATGTTTCGCCACTCGATCGGCGCCCAATTCATGCTCGCGAAGTCAAGCGGGCCCATGTCGCTCCAGGCGTGCAGCGCAACCAACCCCACACCGCGTCGGGACGCCTCATCGAACGCGATCTCGGTCGCCAACTCCGACATCGGTGACCCGTCGATGCCTACCACCACCGGCGCCTGGGAGGGGCGCGACGTGAGTGGATCCTCGTCGTGGACCACGCCAACCGGGCAGTGGGCATGGTGGACCAGACCGGAGCTAACCGATCCCAGCAAGGAGCGGGTCACCGCGCCCTGGCCCCGGCAGCCCACCACCATCATGTCGGCTTGCTCGGACAGGTCAACCAACGCAAGTACCACGGGCGCGTACAGCACCTCGCAGGTGATTCGCGATGCGCGATCCGGTGAAGTCGCCTCGGCGGCGACCTTGCGGGCCTCCTCTACGATCTGGCGCGCCCGGTCTTCCCGATATTGCGAAAAGCTCGACGGCGACGATGGCTCCACCCACGGCTCGACCGGTGTCACGGCCGGCGCCACGACGTGAACCAATCGCAGGGCGACGTCGTGTATCTCGGCATCCCGCGCCGCCCATTCGACGGCCACGGTAGATGACGGCGAACCGTCGACCCCGACCACGATTTCGCACCGTTGAGCTGACATCGTCTTCTCCTTGACCACGTTTTGGTGCAGTCGGACGTGCAACGCGAGCTGCCATCGAAGGTAGGCGGAGCCGGGAACCGAGTCAGGAGGCTTTGGTCCCTAACCGTGTGTATGGAGTGCCTGGCGGGACCGAAATGACGGCCGAGCCAGCGACGGGCCCCGCGGCGTGATCGCGCTTGCGAAGCGGATCTTCGAGTTCACCTCGGCCCGCTCGGCTGTGCTTGCACACATAACAGTGTGTGCATAGGTTACTCGGTGTGACTGCGGTGGGAGCGGGTCGGTGAGCATGGGCCATTCGCATGCGCACGGGCATGCGTCGGCCGACGGTGATCGGCGGTGGCTGGTCGGAGCCCTGGCGGTGATCGTGGCCTACATGATCGGTGAGGTCGCGGTGGGCATTCTCGCGCGGTCGTTGGCGCTGATCTCCGACGCCGCGCACATGCTCACCGATGCCGGGTCGATCGCGTTGGCGCTGTGGACGATTCGGTTGGCCGCACGGCCGGCCGCGGGCCACATGACCTACGGGTGGAAGCGGGCGGAGATCCTCTCGGCGCAGGTGAACGGCCTCACGCTGCTGGTGCTGGCGGTGTGGCTGGCCGACGAGGCGATCCGGCGACTCATCCATCCGCCGCAGGTCACCGGCGGCCTGGTGCTAATCACCGCGTTGGTCGGCGTCGCGGTGAATGTGGCGGCCACGTTGATGATCGGCCGGGCCAATCGCACCAGCCTCAACGTCGAGGGCGCCTTCCAGCACATCCTCAACGACCTGTTCGCGTTCATCGCCACCGCGATCGCCGGCGTGATCATGCTGCTGACCGAGTTCTGGCGGGCCGACGCCATCGCGACCCTCATCGTGGTCGCGCTGATGGCGCGGGCCGGATTCGGTCTCATCGCGGCCTCCGTGCGGGTCTTCATGGAGGCCGCTCCGAAAGATCTCGACCCAGCCGCCGTCGGGCGCGCCATGGCTGCCTCCGACGCGGTGGTCGAGGTGCACGACTTGCACATCTGGGAGATCACCTCGGGTTCTCCGGCGCTGTCGGCGCACGTGCTGGTCCAAGATGGAACCGACTGCCATGCCGTGCGCGCCGACCTGGCGCAGCTGCTCGACGCCCAGCACGGTATCCACCACACCACCTTGCAGGTCGACCACGCCGGCGACGCCGACGCGGAGCTTGACCGGCCCGCCCGGACGCCGCACTGCGAGGAACCGCACGGGCCGATCCACCGAGCCGGCGACACCCGTTGACGGGCAGTGTCGTTCGCGGAGTCATACCGTGTTGAACAGCGTCCCGAGTTGGCTCGACGTAGTGCGCACGTCGGCGGGGACCTTGGTGGGGGCCTGGGGTTTCGGATCGGAATGATCTATGCCTCAACCCGTTCGAGCTTGGATGCGGTGCTGGTGATCCATCTGGTTGGTGGTGGGTGACGGCTGGGGATGGAAGGGTTGGTACCACCACCAGTGGGCGCGTTCGCCGGTGGGTCCGGGGTAGGGCGGGACGGCAGGTGGGGGTGTTGGGGCGTATGCGCGAGTGATCCTGGGTGCAGCGCTTGGCCGTCGCTGTCGGTGACTGTGAGGGCGGTGGCGGGTCCGGTGAGGGTGATGGCGCCCTGGTGGTGCAGCCGGTGGTGGTAAGGGCAGACCAGGACCAGGTTGGCCAGCTCGGTGGGGCCGCCGTCTTGCCAGTGCCGCAGGTGGTGGGCGTGCAGGCCGCGGGTGGCTCCGCAGCCGGGCACCGCGCATGGGATGCGCTGCGACGGTACCCACCGATGCGGTCGAAGACATAACCCCATCGTCACAGCCAGGTACGACAACTTTCGGCTGGCCGACCCGCTCCGTGGCTGTGAACGGTCGTCGTTGGCCAACCGGGACGGCCTGATTGGCCACCACACGCGCACGCTGGCAACCAAGGCATCCCCGGCCTCCAATCGTGAGCCGGGTCGGGTCACACCGTGTTGAACAGCGTCATCAGCCCGTAATCCATGTGGATCTGCTGATGGCAGTGCATCAGCGACAAGCCCGGTTGGTCGGCGACGAAGTCGACATCCATGCTCTGGTAGCCGCCGAGCATCGCGACGTCCTTGCGGATCCCGCCGGTGGATGTTCCGGCGAAACGGGTGATTTCGAAGATATGGCGGTGCAGGTGCATGGGGTGCAGGTCGTCGCTGGCGTTGTGGAAGCGCAGCCGGTAGTGCTTGCCGCGCTGCAGGTCGAGCACGGGTTTGTTGGCGTCCATGGAAAACGGTGTGCCGTTGATCGTCCACTGGTTGAAGCCGCCCTCGGCGGCGTTGCGTTTCTCGATCAGCATCTCGACGGTGTGATCGGCCGTCGCGGCGCGCGGCGGGCTCGGTGCTGCGAACAGGCGGTAATCCCAGGTGAATTGGGGCGGCGGCGCCCACTGCGGATCCCCGCCGCGCCCCGCGTATTCAACGACGATGCCCATGCCGTGGGCGCGGTCGTCGTCGGAGAGGTCGCCCAGCACCCACACGCCGGGGTTTTTCATGGTCACGATCGCCGAGACCCGCTCACCTGACCCCAGCCACAGCACCGGCACCGTCGCGGGGTTGGGCACCGGATTGCCGTCCAGTGCCACCACGGTGAACTCGTGGCCGGGCAGGGCCAGGCTGCGGTTCTCGGTGGCGCTGCCGTTGAGGACGTGCAGCAGCACCCGCTGGCCCGCGCGCACCCGGATCGGCTCGCCGTGGCCGAGCATGCGCCCGTTGACGGCGAAGGCCGCGTAGCCGACTTCCAGACCACGAGGGTCCCCGCGGCCCAGGGAAGCGTTCATCGCCGATTCGCCTTTGTCCCTCAGCCCCGGATCCTGCTCGCCGGCAAGGAAGTCGGCGGCCATGTCACCGCCGCGACTGAAGGTGGGCTCGAACTCCTTGAGCGTCAGAAAGATCTCCTGGTCATAGGAGCCCGGATTGTCCCGCGGCTCAATGAAAACCGGGCCCACCTGGCCGCTGTACATGCCCCGGGACAGGTCGGCACGCGGCACCACGTGCGTGTGATAGAACCGGAAACCCGCCGGGCCGGGCACGAAGGAGATGCGCCGCATCCCGTGTGGGGGGATGTAGGGGGTGCCCTCCTCGGCCGCGCCATCGACGTCGACGCCGACGATTTGGCCGTGCCAGTGCAGCTGCTCGGGCGTGTCGGTGTCGTTGTGGATGTCCACCCAGGCGCGTCGGCCCTCGGTGAATCGCACCAGCGGACCCGGGAACTGCCCGTTGTAGACCACGGTCGACACGATGCGATCTGGCGCCAACTCGACTGTGCCTGCGCCGATCCGCAGCGTGTAGTCGGCCTTCCCGTGGGGCGGCGACGGGGCCGAGGAGCGCACACATGCCGTCACAGATCCCGCGGCGCCCGCGGCCGAGGCCGCCGCCAGGGACGTCCATTGCAGGAAGGCCCGTCGATCAACGGCCATCGCTACCTCCTCGGATCGTCCGGCGGGGCGGGTTGCGCTCGGGCGAGCTTCACGATCCCCGTTTGCAATTGTCTCAAAAGGGAAATATCGCAGGCAGCGTTTGAAAACCGCCCGCCGACCCCAGGAAGGCTTGCCATGGCCACGTCCAGCCGCCACCGCGCGCCGGGGCGTCCCCCTCTCGAGGACGGTGACCACGCGCCAGGCGCTCCGGCGAGCTACCCACGTCTGGAACTGATCGCCGCGACCTGCGGCGCCCTGTTGCTGGTGGTCATCGCGGTGTTGTCCGGGTGGGCCCACTACAGCCTGGCGAACCCGCGGCCGGTTCCGCCGCACGCCGGCGCACCGGCACCGGCGACCGGTGTCGCCGAGCCGCGCATGTCCGCGCACGCGGGCCTGCAACTTCGTGACTGGCTCACCCGGGCCGAGCCGTCGATCGACGGGCTGGCTGCCGCCCGCCGGACGGTCACCGCGGCTGCGGCCGCCGGCGACGTCACCGCGATGGGGGCGGCCTGCAGCGGCGCGGACGCCGCCGTCACCGGCGTGCAGCGCCAGTTGCCGAGCCCGGATCCCGACCTGAACGGCGCCCTGCGGCGGGCCATCGAGAGTTATCTCGTCGGGCTGCGGCACTGTGTCGTGGGCGTCCGACAGCGCGACGGCCTCGAGATTGCGCGCGCCGCCGGGTATATCGACCAGGGGAACCGCGAATTGCGGGCGGCGCTCGCAATTCTCGACCGGGATCTACCCGAGGTCCAACCCCGCGAGCCCGGTGTGCTGACCGTATAGCCCCGCATTCGGCGAAATCGCTCCGAGCTGTACCGGGCGGTAATTCCCTCTTCGGCTCGGCGAGCTGACGGATGAGCCGGGGAATTCGGGCGGCCATTATTTAGTGGAAACGAGCACTGCACAAACGTGGCGCGGGCCGCGATCGACCACGAGGCCGGCCCGGCCCGCAACACGTCGACGGCGCGGCCGCCGAGGCGTGAGCGGCTTTCCGGGCGCGCACAGCAGGCAGTCCGGCCGCACCCGAGCGAGCCAACAATGTCACCGCATCCAGTACGCCATGTCTCGGCGAGGGCGGCGGGCCTCGCGCAGACGCGTCACGACGAAATGACGGTTTTGTCAGCGATACCGGGGGTTAGCCGGCCGCGGACAGGGCCACCCGGTCGCCGGTGTGGATGACACCGGGCGCCACGACCTCGAGGTACGCCCCCGCGCAGGGGCGCCGAGCCGAGGAACCGCTTGTCCGCACACGGTTCTCGGCCCCCGGGGTGCGCAGCGCCTGCGGGGCGAGCGGCAGCGGCCCATGCTCGAGTGTGGGTACCACGCAGCGCGGTGTCGCCTCGATGACGCGCAGCCGTGCCGCACCGATGGCCAATTCCCATCCCGTCCAATCATTTTCGGCATAGGGCCGATAGCCGGGAGGGGCCGCGATCACCAGGTTGGGGCGGTACCGCAGCGCCTCGACGCCGACGCGCAGCAGGGTCGCCGTCGTGATCACGTGCAACGGGGCGTCGTCGGTGAACGAGTCGCCCGGGGTCGCCTTGCCGATTTCCAGGATGCGGCCGCCGACCTCGGCGTCCAGCCCGAATTCGAGCAACTGCTCGGGGTCGGGCCGCTGCACCGTGGCGCCGGGGCCACGCTTGCCGATCAGCCGGACCGACCGGCCCAGCAGCCGCGACAGCAGTTCGTCGACCGTCGGATCGTCGGCCGCGACGCAGGTCCCGTCAGGCAGCGCGATGCGCACTTCCCCGTCCGCTCTGCGGGCCGTGCACTGCAGCAGCCCACGCCACAGCCGGGGGTGTTTGGCGCTGGCCACATGCCCCGTTTCCGCGTCGACCAGGGCCAGCCGCCGGTCTCCCTCGGCGCCGCGCTCGTCGACGTACAGGCTGTCCACGGTTTCGCCGAGCATCGACTTCACCGGGTAACGCCATAGACTTTCGACCCGCATCCATCCCCACTCGACGCCGACTCACTCCCTTGTCAGGGAAACTCTATGCGGGCATGCCGAAATGGTCGCGGATCAGCTGCAGGCTCAACGGATGCTCGCGCAGGGTGCCGGCCAAGGTCCGGGCCAGGTCTTCGACAGGTGGGTGGCCTGCAGCAGGCTGATCTTGGCGGTGGTGTTCCCGGTGGCGCACGCGCCGACGCTGCGCGCCTCCAGCACCAGGACGTCCTTGCCGGCGCGGGCCAGCAGAACGGCGGTCATCAGGCCGGTGATCCCGGGCCCCACGACGATGACGTCGGCGGACAGGGGGGCCGCCGTCAAGCCGGCTTGGCGGCCACGGTTGGTGGGCCCGTTCGGCCCGTGCGGCCAGCCACGACGAGGTCATCGCGGGCTGACACCCAGGCCACCGGCGGGGAAAACGCGACCGTGGGCCGTCGCGGAAGTCCCGTGCCCGACCCAGTACAGTGCATCGAGCTACCCGCCGGCGCCAGCCGGCGGCTCGGGGCGGTGCCAGTTTCAGAACACGCGTCCCGGGATATTTGATGGACGACCTCGCCGCCGGATGTCGATGTGGACCCGGCAAACCAGACCAACGCAAGGATTCGGCAGCCCATGACGTCCAATGACAGCGAACGGTTCGTTCGCCGGATACTTGGCATCGACTGGCCGCGCCGGTTCCTGCTCGCGGTGTTCGTCCTGGTCGCGGTCGTCGGCGTGGCGCGCATCGAATCGTCGCCGGGCTGCCCGAGCGGGGGTTGCGCGCGCCACGAAGCCTCCGTCACACCGACCGAGCCGGCGCGGGTGAGCATCACGCCGGGCGACGACGCCCGCGACGTCGACCCGGTGGGGCACGTGATGGTCAAAGCCGACGCGGGCAAGCTGATCGATGTCCGCATGGTCAACGAATCCGGCAAGGCGATACCGGGCGTCATGACCCCCGATGACGTCGCGTGGAAGCCCACCGTGCCGCTGGGCTACGGGCGCACCTACACGTTGACGGTCACCGCCCGCGGCTCCGACGGCACCGACGCGACGCGCGTGTCCTCGTTCTCCACCCTGGAGCCCTCCAACCAGACCAAGGCCTATTTCGACATGACGTCGCAGGCCCCGCTGCAGGAGGGCGCCACCTACGGTGTCGGGACGGTCATCGTCGCGCACTTCGACGAACCGATCGCCGATCGGGCCACCGCCGAGCGGCACCTGACGGTGACCACCGATCCCCCTGTCACCGGCTCGTGGTTCTGGGTTGACGGCCAAAACGCCCACTGGCGCCCCGAGCACTACTACGCACCGGGCACGACGGTCACCGCCGACGCCAATATCTACGGAATCGCCCTGGGCGACGGCATATTCGGGCAGGAGGACGAGCACGTGTCGTTCCGGATCGGCGACGCCCACGTGTCGATCGCCGACGACACCACCAAGCAGGTCAGCGTCTTCGACAACGGCAGGCTGGTGCGCACGATGCCGACCTCGATGGGGATGGGCGGCACCGAGGACGTCGGCGGCAAGAGCATCTCGCTGTGGACTCCCCCCGGCGTCTACACCGTGCTCAGCAAGGGCAACCCGGTCATCATGGACTCCTCCACGTTCGGATTGCCGAAGAATTCGCGCCTGGGCTATCGCGAGACCATTCACTACGCCACCAAGATCAGCATCGACGGCATCTACCTGCACCAGCTGAACGCGACCGTGTGGGCCCAGGGCCACCGCGACACGTCGCACGGATGCCTGAACCTCAACGCCGCGAACGCGAAATGGTTCTACGACTTCTCCGTCCCGGGTGATGTCGTGGAGATTCGCAACACCGGCGGACCGCCCCTGGCGCTGGCGCAGAACGGCGATTGGACGCTCACCTGGGATCAGTGGCGCAAGGGCAGCGCCCGGCAGACCGCGCGGTGACGGCCAACGCTCAGCGAGCCAGGTCCCACTGCCCGTAGTCGGGCGCGAGCACGTCGTCGACATCGACGTTGATTCCGCCCAGCAGCGGCCCGGGGCTCGAGGGGCTGTTGACCACGGCCTGATAGAGCACCGCCGCGGGTTCGCGCTGCCCGTGCGACCATGACCTCGTCTGCCAGGCCCATCGGTGGCCCGCGGTGCTCGAGTTGCCGATCACGCCGGCGCCGATCGCCCACTGGCACACCGCGAAACTCCCGTAGACCCCGGTGCGGCCGACCCCCAGCACCGAGTTGATGCCGCGAAACCAGTTGACGCCCAAGTCGTGCCATGCGCCTGCGTCGATGTCGTCGTCGATGCTGAAGAAGATGGGCGCCGAGTCCGGTCCGCCCGCCGCGGCGTGCAGCCGCGCGGCCGTCTGGGCGTCGGCCACGCCGCCGTCGTACCCGCGGGTGAAGTCCGACGGCGCACCGGGCCAATTGGGCTTGCCGTATTGGTAGTTGCTGACGATGTGCAGACCGGCCGCGCGCAGCGCGTCCGCGTATTCGCGGGTGAGCGGCTTGGCCTCGAAGTGGGCGCCGGGCCGCTCCTCGGACACGTAGTTGACCACGCCGTCATAGCCCGCCGCCCTGATTTCCTCCGGCGCGATCCTGCGCTCGGCGAAATCGATCAGTTTGAGGTCGGTGGCCGAGGCGCGGGGCGCGTGCATCGTCGCCGCGCTGACACCGAGCAGGACGGGCGCGGCATATCTGAGAACGTCGCGCCGCGACAACGGCCGCCCCGGGTCCCCGCCCGACTCCTGCATCGCGCGATGGTAACAAAGCCGGATCCGCCAACGGCGGCGCGAGAACCGGCCCGCCGACGGCTGCCGGGCCGGTCGTGGCGGCTTCGACTTGCCGGACCGCCCTACCGTCGTCTTGAATTTGCCTCGTGGGTGTTCGGCTTGCCCGAAGGTCGGCCAACCTGGGGCTGATCACCGCCGCGCTGGCGTTGGCTGCGGCGGTGTCGCCGGCCGGGACGCCGGGGTCCGCGTGGCCGGCGGGCGCGGCCGGCTGCCCCCGCGTGCAGGTGGTCTTCGCCCGGGGGCGGCTGGAACCCCCCGGGACGGGAGCGATCGGCTCCGCCTTCGTCAACGCGCTCCGGTCGAGAACCGGGCAGGACGTCGGCGTCTACGCCGTGCGGTACCCGGCGAACACCGAGGTCGACGCCGGCGCCAACGACATGAGCGGCCACGTCCACTACATGGTCGACAACTGCCCGCACACCAGGCTGGTGCTGGGCGGCTATTCGCTCGGCGCGGCGGTCACCGACGTGGTGCTCGCTGTGCCGTTCAGCGCCTTGGGCTTCGACAACCCGCTCCCGTCGAGCGCCGACCAGCACATCGCCGCCGTCGCGTTGTTCGGCAACGCGACGCAATGGGTCGGTCCGTTCACCAACCTGAGCCCGGTTTACAGCGACCGGACCATCGAGCTGTGCCACGGCGACGATCCCATCTGCAACCCGGCCGACCCGCACACCTGGAACGAGAACTGGCCGCAGCATTTAGCAACCGGCTACATCCAGAGCGGGATGGTCAACCAGGCGGCCGACTTCGTCGCCGGCAGGCTCTGACGGGACTCGTACCAGCGCGGTGCGGCCGCTCACGTGGGCCCCGCGTTGCGTCGATTAGTTGGTCGAACTATAGTCTGGACACATGTCCAGTTTGCTGTCGCGGAGCTCCCAGGCGCGTTGATGGCGACGGAATGGGGGGCGCGCGTCCGTGGCTTTGCAGCGGCGGATAGAAGTTGAGTATGCGAATTGCCCTGCTGTCCTATCGCAGTAAGGACCATTGCGGCGGACAGGGTGTCTACGTGCGCCATCTCAGCCGCGGTCTGGTCGAACTCGGGCACGAGGTCGAGGTGTTCTCCGGCCAGCCGTATCCCGAGCTGCTCGACCCTCGGGTGCGGTTGACCAAGGTGCCCAGCCTGGACTTATACCGCGAGCCCGACCCGTTCCGGGTGCCCCGCCCAAGCGAGATCAAGAGCTCGATCGACCTGCTGGAACTGCTGACCGTGTGGACGGCGGGCTTCCCCGAACCGCGGACGTTCACGATGCGCGTAGCTCGGCTGCTGGCCGAGCGGGTGGGCGATTTCGACCTGGTGCACGACAACCAGAGCCTGGGCACCGGCCTGCTCGCGATCGCCGAGGCGGGTTTGCCAGTGGTAGCCACCGTGCACCATCCCATCACCCGCGATCGGGTGCTCGACCTCGCCGCCGCGCGCTGGTGGCGCAAACCGCTGGTGCAGCGCTGGTACGGCTTCCTGGAGATGCAGAAGCAGGTGTCGCGCCAGATTCCGGACCTGTTGACCGTCTCGTCGTCGTCGGCCGCCGACATCGTCGCCGACTTCGAGGTCTCCCCCGACCAGCTGCACGTGGTGCCGCTGGGGGTCAACACCGACCTGTTCAAGCCCGCGTCGGGCCCACGCCGGCCCGGCCGCGTCATCGCGATCGCCAGCGCCGACACCCCGCTCAAGGGCGTCCGCACCCTGTTGCATGCGGTGGCCAGGCTGCGCGTGAACCGCGATCTCGAGTTGCGACTGGTCGCCAGGGTGGAGCCCAACGGTCCCACCCACAAACTCATCGCCGAGCTCGGCATCTCCGACATCGTCCACATCACCAGCGGGCTGTCCGACGCGGCCCTGGCCGCCCTGTTCGCCTCGGCGGAGGTCGCCTGTATCCCCTCGCTCTACGAAGGGTTCTCGCTGCCTGCGGTGGAGGCGATGGCGAGCGGCACCCCGGTGGTCGCCAGCCGGGTGGGCGCGCTGCCCGAGGTCGTGGGCACCGACGGTGCCTGCGCCGAGTTGGTGCCGCCGGCCGACGTCGAGGCGCTGACCCGGGCGCTGGGTGGCCTGCTCGATTCGCCGGAGAAGCGCCGCAGCATGGGACGGGCCGGACGGGAGCGCGCGGTCAACGTGTTCAGCTGGGAGGCCGTGGCCGCCCAGACCGTGGGGGTGTACGAACGGGCGATCGCGCGCCGGGCCACCGCCGGGGGCGAGGCGCGATGCTGACAGTCGACTTCGACCGGCTGGGCATCGGCCCGTCCACCACGGTGATCGACGTGGGCTGTGGAGCGGGGCGGCACGCCTTCGAGGCGTATCGGCGCGGGGCCGACGTCGTCGCCTTCGACCGCGACGAATCCGAATTGCGTTCGGTGGAAACGATTCTGCGCGCCATGGGCGACAACGGCGAGGCGCCCGCCGGGGCGTCGGCGCAGGTCGTGGTCGGCGACGCGCTGAACCTGCCGTATGCCGACGAGACGTTCGACTGCGTCATCGCCTCGGAAATCCTGGAGCACGTGCCGCAGGACGACGCCGCGATCGCCGAACTGGTCCGGGTGCTCAAAGTCGGTGGCACGCTGGCGGTCAGCGTCCCGCGCTGGCTCCCCGAGCGAGTGTGCTGGCTGCTGTCCGACGAATACCACAGCAACGAGGGCGGCCACGTCCGCATCTACCGGGCCAACCGGCTGCGGGACAAGATCGCAAGCGGCGGCATGCAGTTGACGCACGCCCACCACGCGCACGCGCTGCACGCGCCGTTCTGGTGGCTCAAATGCGCCGTCGGCGTGTCCAGGGCCGACCATCCCGCGGTGACCGCGTATCACAAGCTGCTGGTCTGGGACCTGATGCAGCGGCCGAGGCTGACCCGGCTGGCCGAAGCGGTGCTCAACCCGCTGGTGGGCAAGAGCGTGGCGATGTACTTCACCAAGCCGCGGTCGACCGAAAACGATGCGACTCCGGGGTATTCAGTTGCGTCGATGTGATCCACCGGCGGTCGCGGGCGTCCTGACCCGCGAGCAGTGCCTGCAAACCGCGAAATCCATCGCCGCCGCACAGGAACCCTCCGGCGCCATCCCGTGGTTTCCCGGCGGGCACACCGACCCGTGGGATCACGTGGAATGCGCGATGGCGCTGACCGCCGCCGGCCTTTTGGAGCCCGCGCGGGCCGCGTTCGACTGGTCGCGCCGTACCCAGCGGCCCGACGGCTCCTGGGCGCTGCAGGTGCGCGAGGGGACCGTCGAGGACGCCAACAGCGACAGCAACTTCTGCGCCTACATCGCGGCCGGCGTGTGGCACCACGTGCTGGTCACCGGGGACAGGCGTTTCGCCAAGGCGATGTGGCCGGTGGTGCACAAGGCGATCGACTTTGTCATCGACCTGCAGATCGGATATGGCGAGATTTGTTGGGCCCGAAGCGAATCCGGGCCATTGCCGGAAGCGCTGCTGACCGGTTGCGCCAGCGTCTTCCACAGCATCCGGTGCGCGCTGGCGCTGGCCGCTTTGATCGGGGAGCCGCAGCCCGAATGGGAGCTGGCGCTGGGCCGGCTGGGCCACGCGATCGCCGCGCACCCGGAGGCGTTCACCGAGAAGGACCGCTACTCGATGGAGTGGTACTACCCCATCCTCGGTGGCGCGCTGCGGGGGACGGCGGCGTCCGTGCGCATCGAGCAGCGGTGGGACGACTTCGTGGTCGACGGGCTGGGCATCCGGTGCGTGGACGACCGGCCCTGGGTCACCGGCGCGGAGACGTGTGAACTGGTGATGGCGCTCGACGCGATCGGCCAGCGCTCGACCGCGCTTCGGCAGTTCGCCGCGATGCAGCACCTGCGCGAAGCCGACGGCTCGTACTGGACGGGGCTGGTGTTCGCCGACGGGAAGCGCTGGCCCGAGGAGCGCACGACCTGGACCGGGGCGGCGATGATCCTCGCCGCCGATGCGCTGTCGGACACCACCGCGGCCGCCGGGATCTTCCGCGGCGACCGGCTGCCGCTGGGCCTGCAGACCGACTTCGACTGCGAATGCGTGGTCAGCGGCCCCGGCCGCTGACGATCGACTCCCCCGGTACGCCGGCTGTGCGCTCGAGTACCCGCAGCGAACCGGTCGCCGACACCTCCCGGAACTGGCCGGAATCGATTGCGCGGCAATAGATATAGTACGGCGGACGGCCGCCGTCGCGGGGGTCGGGGAACACGTCGTGGATGACGAGCGCTCCCCCGACGGCCACCCATTTGGCCCAGCCGTCGAAGTCCTGTGTCGCGGCGGTCTCGGAGTGGCCGCCGTCGATGAACAGCAGCCGCAACGGTGACCGCCACCCGCGGGCTACGACCGGCGATTTGCCCACAACCGCGACGACGTGGTCGTCCAGGCCGGCCGCGTCGAGCGTGCGGCGAAACGTCGGGAGCGTGTCGAACAGCCCGGTGACCTCGTCGACCATCGAGGCATCGTGGAATTCCCAGCCGGGCTGGTGCTCCTCGGAGCCGTGGTGGTGGTCGATCGTGTACAGCACGCTGGCGGTTTGCCGAGCCGCCGCGCCGAGCAACAGGGTGGATTTGCCGCAGTAGGTGCCGATTTCGACGCCGACGCCCCCGTCGAGGTACCGCAGCGCCGCGTCGTACAGGGCGCGCCCCTCGTCGGCGGGCATGAAACCCTGCACCCGTTCGGACAGCGCGAACAGGCGCTCGGTCGATGGGGCGTCGGCACGGTTCATGGGGTCGAACCTATCGGTCGGGTTCGCCGCGGCCGAGGGGAGGTCGCCGCACGCGGCGCATTCCACACCTGCGATCCACACGTGTGTAGACGCTTGTCGCGGGCTTTGATGACCTTTGCCCTTCCGCATCGGACGCGCCCCGAGGCCGCGCGACGACCCGATCGCCGGTGTCGCTGAGGGGCGATCACGTCCGCGGGAGGGGACGAACGACTCTGCCCGACGCTCTTCGCGTCGCCTAACGTCCACGTAGTCGCGCGGAGCACCCAACGTCCCGATTGGTTGGCGGTGTGACGAAGGGAGTGTGGAGTGGGATTCTTTTGCGTGGTGGCCCTCGACTTGGATGGCACCCTCACCTCGGCCGGCCGGATTTCGGCGCAGGCACTGCACGCCATCGATCGCGTTCGCCGCGACGGTCTACAGGTAGTGCTTGCCACCGGTCGCATCGGGGCCGAGTTGACGGCGGACTTCCCCCAGATCACGAATCACGTTGATGCACTGGTGCTGGAGAATGGCGCGGTAGCGGTGATCGGCGGAAAAGCCCACCCGCTGGCGACACCGGTGGATCGCGCGCTCGACGCGGCACTGGATGAGCGGGGCGTGCCGTATCGGCGCGGCGAGGTGATCTTGGCGGCCAATGGCGCCCACGCCCCGGACGTTCTCGAGGTGATCGGCACACTCGGACTCGATTGTCAGATCGTGCGAAACCGGGCCGAGCTGATGGTGCTGCCGGCCGGCGTCACCAAGGGCACCGGGCTCACCGCGGTGCTCACTCAGCTGAACCTGTCACCGCACAACACGATTGCCGTCGGGGATGCCGAAAACGATCTGTCGCTGTTCGGCCCGGCCGAAATCGGCGTCGCCGTGGCCGACGCGGTTCCATCCGTGCGCGAACATGCCGACCTGGTGCTCGAGCAGCCCGACGGAGCCGGAGTCGCCGAGCTGCTTGCCGGCGTGTACCTCAGTGGGGCGCGGCGCTGGTGCCCATCGCGCTGGTGGGTGCAAATCGGCACGTTCGATGACCAGACGCCGACGAAGGTGCCCGGCAGCCAGGCGCGCATGGTGGTGACCGGTCCGGCCGGGTCGGGCAAAAGCTATCTCGTCGGGTTGCTGGCCGAAGAATGGATGAATGCCGGCTACTGCGTATTGCTGGTCGATCCCGAAGGCGACCATCGGCGACTGGAGCAGCTCAACCGGGCACAGCTGATCGACGCCCGGGATCGGCTCCCCGAGCCGGTCGAACTGGTCGGGTTGCTGCAGCCGCACACCGGGCTTGTGGTCGACCTGTCGGCGCTACCCAGGGCCGAGAAGGTCGACTACCTGCACCGGCTGCGGCCCGTGGCCGAAGCCCACCGGGAGGCACAAGGATTCCCCCACTGGGTGATCTACGACGAGGCCCACCTGCTCGGCGTGGAGCAGCAGCCGCACTGGACACGGCGTGGCGGCTACCTGCTGTCATCGTTCCTGCCGGCGTCGCTTCCCGCCGGGGAGGTCGACGACACCGACATCGTGCTGACCGTCGGCGGTGCCGATGCGGCAGGTGGTGCTGCGCCACAACCGGTTCGGCGGGCTTGCATCCAGTTCGGCTCGGCGGCACCTCGCGCCTTCACCCTCGCCGCGCGCCGCACCGGCCATGTCCGGCACCGCCACAAGTACGCCGATGTCTCGCTGCCCAAAGAGCGCCGGTTCTACTTCCGCCCGACCGACGGCCGTAACGTTCCCGCGGCCGGGACCATGCACGAGTTCCGCACCGCGCTGGGTCATCTCGACTCGCGGGCGCTGCAGTATCACCTCGAGCGTGGTGACTTCTCGCGTTGGCTCGGCGACACCGTCGCCGACATGGACCTCGCCGCCCAAGTCGCCGCCTGGGAAGACGAGCTGGTGGCGCGCCGGGCCGCCGACCTGCAACGCATACGGCGCCAGCTGATCCGCGCCGTCGAAGAGCGGTATCTCAACTCGACGGAGCACACCCATCGGTGAACCGAATGCCGTGCTCCCCGCCGCAGCACGTCGCCAATAGGTGAAGCGCGGGTGAACAATTCCGCTCGCCCAGGGCCCTCTCGTGATATCGAGAATTGGTCGTATGTCCCGCAACGGAAATTGGGTAGTGTTTGCCTGTTTGGAGCTTGCGCCGGCGCGATGACCGAGACGATGCAGTGCACTTTTCGACTCAACGTCTGATGCCTCGCTGACCCCCACCGGAACACCACAGTTGAATAAGGAGCGCACGATGTCCTCAACGCCATTGTTACCGCACACGCCGCTGAATTTCCTCGGCACCGGCAGACGGCTCGGCCAACGGCTGCGGCCTGCCGTCGCCGCCTGGAACATCCTCGTGGCCGCCGCCGTTTTCGCGGTGATCGTCCTGGCGGGCTCGATCAAGCCGGCGACGGGCCCGCACATCGCGATCGCGCTCGCATCGGCCGACCCGATCGCCATCGACCGGGGCGTCTCGATGACGCCCGCCCCTGGCTGGTCCCTTCTGGATCGGGGCCCGAACTGGGTCGTGGTCGGCGACGACAACGCCGGCGCGAGAATGCGGGTCACTGTCAAACCGGGCGGCGGTAGCGACGTCGCCGCCGTGCTGCAAGCCGACGTCAACGCCGTGTTGGCCGAAACCTCGTTGACCAACGTGACGACGTTGGGCGGGCCCAAGAAGAAGGACGTGCAGGGTTCGAAGTTCCAGCGGGCGGCCCGGATGGACTACACCGCGGACGACGTCCAAGGGGTGGCCATCACCCACCTGCTCGGCGTGTTCATGGAGCTGCTGAACACCTCGAACGGGCTTTCCGCCTTCATCGACTACCGGGAATCGAGCGACGCGCCCAGTCAAATCGGCGGCAACGCCGAAGCCATGATCAACTCCATGCTGTGAGGGCGCTCGGGCCGGTCGACAAGCCGATCCCCCGGCGCGTGGAAGGTTGCGGGGCAGACCATCCGCCACAGCGCGGGAAGGCCAGAATAGCGAACCCGCGCAGAGCCATTAGCCGACCAGAGACGAGTCGATAACCGCCGCCGAAATCCGAATCGGGAGCGTTCGCTTTATTCGGGTGGCCCGTGGCGCGGGACAATGCGCGTGTCCGCATCGGTGCGGTTTCTCCAGATGGCGTCATCGCGTTCGCCGGTGGCCGCTGGTGCAACTAGCCAACTTTCCCGCTCGAAGTGTCTTCGGTCCCTACCCGTTACTGTGGCGACGTGGTCCGATGGAGCTGAACATTTCGGATCAGATGCATTTATCGGGATGGCAATGAATCCTTCATACCGCTACAGATCGACGCGCATGGCCGGTACGGTCGAGGCGGTGCCGAGAACGAGCCTGCGGTCGAGCCGAGTTTCACTGGCCGCGCAAGTTGCTTTCGCGCACCGGCGCCGCGCCGCGAGTCGGCGCGGGGCGACACCGTCCCTTAGCTTTTCGCCGCCCGCAAGCCGGAGGTCATGATGGATTGCCCGAATTGCTCAGCCCCGCATGCTGACGCGGCACGCTTCTGTGCCCGTTGCGGCACTCCTTTACATCAGGCGATCGATCGGTCCCGGCATTTCGCTGTCCATCCCGAAGAACCGGTGCGTGCACTGGCGGTGACGAGCACGTTGATGCCGCATCTGTCGGGTGGGCGTCATCATGTCTACCGCGGCGTGATTGCCGTGGCGCTGCTGGCGGGGTTGATCGCCGCTGCGTTTGGGACGTTGTCGATAGCCCTGGTGCTGGCGGCAATTGCGTTGCCGGCGGCGGTTTTGACCTACGTGTACGACCACGATGTGTGGCGCGAAGAGCCGATCACCGTCGTCGGTGTGGCGTTCCTGCTGTCGCTGGCGCTCGGGGTGGGCGTAGGCCTGCTCGAGCAGCACCTCGCCAAGCCGGTACTGCTGGCCACGCCCGATCACCGCCTGCCCGCGCTCATGCAGATCCTGGAGTTGGGCGTGCTGCTCCCGGTCGTGGCGTTCGCCGCGGTGCTGATCGGGCCCATCCTGACGACGGCGCGGAGCGCTTTCCGGCACCCCGTCGATGCCGTGGTCGCCTCCACGCTGGGCGGCGCCGCTTTTTCCCTGGGGCTGAGCGTGGCGGTGCAGCGGGGCGCATTCAGCCACATCGAGGCGACCGCCGGAGATCCGGCGCACGTGGCGGTCATCGCGTTGACACTCGGCTATTTCCAGCCCATCATCTTCGCCACCGCCGCCGCCATCGCTGTGGTGCCGCGGTGCGCCGCCGGCGTCAATGTCGCCGCTGGACTGGCCAAGGGCCTGGCGCTGGTGTTGTGCTACGAACTGGCGACCATCTTGCTGACCCCCTACGGAAGCCGCGGCATGGTACTGACCGCCGTGGCGGCGCTGGTGCTGGCCGCGGCCGGGCTACTCGGCGCCCGCGACGCGGTGCACACGTCGTTGCTGGCCGAAGCCCAGGCCGCTCTGTCCGGGGGCCGCCCATTGAGCCGTGCGCCCGACAGCCATCAGGTCTGCGCCCACTGCGGGGCGGCAATCGGTGCTGGCGCCGCCTTCTGTCAGGTCTGTGGAACGGCCACGGCTGCGCTGCCCCGCCACCCCGCCCCGCAGCCGGGCCGGGCAGTGGGCGATAGACGGTGACCAGCACGGCCCGACGACCCCTGCACCGACGGTCTGAACACGACAGCTGAACCAGGAGCCACGATGTCATCTACGCCACCGCCGCCGCACACTCCCCCGCCGCCGCATTACCCCGGTGACGGCAGACGAGTCGGGCACCGACTGCGACCGGCCGTCGTCGCCGCCATCATCACCGTGGTCATCCTGATCGCAGCCGCCGTGACCGCGGCAATCGTCCTGACCGGCAAAACCAGCCCGCCCACATCGCCGCCGATCCTGCCGCGCGGTCACGCCGCCGCGGCAGGCCGCGTAGGGTCCGGTGGACCCCTTGCGCCGAAACAGCTTTCACGCATTTCCAGGACGGTGCGGGGCATGGCGATCAGGCTCACCGCGGCAGACCCGATCGACATCGCCCAGGGCATCTCCATCTCGCCCGCGCCGGGCTGGTCAGTCGCAGAACGGGGCCCGAACTGGATTACGTTGAGCGACGCCAACGAGGGTGCGAGAATGCGGGTTACGGTCAAACCGGCGGGCGGGACCGACGTAGCCGCGGCGCTGCTGGCCGACGTCAACAACGAGTTGGCCAGAACCGTTTTGACCAATGTGCGGCTGTTGGGTGGTCCCGCCACCAGAACCCTGGACAGCCCGAAATTCGAGTCGGCCGCGTCGGTGAATTACACCGCGGACCACACGGTGATGGTGGCCACGACGCACCTTCTCGGCGTGTTCATGGAGCTGCTGAACACCTCGAACCAGCTGTCGGCCTTCATCGACTACCGGGAATCGCGTGACTCGCCCAGCCAGGTCGCCGGCGCGGGCCAGATGATGATCGATTCCATGTTGTGACGAGGCGTGCATACCGCCACGTGACCACGTGGGGCGCACAGGGGATTCGCGATCATCCACCGGCAGCGCCGGCGCCACCACCAGCACCAGCGCCGCCACCGGATTGCCACCAGTTGTAGGCGCCGGAATAGGCGCTCGTCGGGCACAGGTTCTCGGCCGCGGCAAGAACGAAATGGGCTGCTTGTTTGAGATTCAGTGTCGGATAGTGCTTCTGCAGAGCCACAGCCGCCTGAACACCGTCGTATCCGCCTTTCCAAAGCTCCCCGCACACTTGGTAACCGTTGTTCAACAGCGCCGGTTCCGGTCCGGTGATACCGGCTGCCTGCACGGCGGCCAGGAAGTCCTGAATCGGGTGATGTTTCTGCACGGAGGTTTGCCACAGCTGCTGGATCTCCGCGATCTCGGGGTCTTGGGGCGTGGCCGCGGGCGGAACGGGGACCGGCGGTGTCGACTGGGCTGATGGCGCCGGTGCGGTCGGACTGGCCGGAGCTTGCGGGTTCAGCCTCGGCTCGGGGTTGATCGCGGCCCACCGGATCGGGAAATACAGCGCGACGCCGAGCAGTATGACTCCCGGAATGACGATCGCCGTGCGCATGCCCGGCCGGTGGCCCTCGGTGACCGCGCCGACCTGCGCGGCGGCCACCGATGTCATGGCGCACAGAACCACCGCAGAGACGGCGACCAGCCACAAGCCCCAACCGACTTGAAGACCGACAACGTGGTGGCTGTTCGATGTCACGTTGACGACGTTGACGATCGCGATGAGCAAACACACGAGACCCGCGACCGGGGCGATCCATGCAAGCGCGGTTAGCCACCGCGTGGCCAACCCGGTTCTTGCACGGTTCAGCAGGGTCAACAACGCGATGGCGGCGAGCGCCCCAAAGACAAAGGTGGTTCTCCCCTGCCACCAGACGCTGGTTGCGCCATGCGGGGTTACCCGGATCTGAGTTGCCCAGGGTCCGAGGCTGCCGACGACGATGCCTGCGCTCGCGGCGATGGCGGCGACCGCGTTCGGGAGGAAGTATGTCGTGCCCGTCCGGGGTGGCGGAGACGGCGGGGGCTGTGCGTGGCGGACGCGATCCCGCGGGTTGCCGCCCGGCGCGTCGGCATCGTTGTCGAGGTGGGGTTCGTCGCTTCGGACAGCGGACATGCGTACTCCTCGCAGCATATGCGTCTAGGACCTGATATTTCCCCGGCAAGACCATCCGGGGACAGGGCAGTACGACACCGACGGTTGCCGCCATGAGTCGCTACGGACGAGGGCCGAAAGTCCCACCGCAGGGGCGGGCATGGGTCCTCGCGCTTCGCGACGGCCGCCGACCGGCTTCTGGTTCTTCAGCGGGAGAGACTGTGCCGCAATGACGGAACGCTTTTGCTACCGAGAGTCGCCGCCATTGCCGCATTGGCGCCGAAGTCGCCGGCCGGCCCCGGCGGCCCGAGAATCCATCGCCCGGCGTGTCGTCAGATGGCACTGGTGCGTCACTGGAATTCACTGTTAGTATGCCTATTGTTAACCTTTGAGATGCCGCCGTGGGTGAGGTCTTCGTGGCTGCTGATACTTACCGGCAACGTGCCCGCCACGATCATGCCGTCCGAGAGTTTCAGTGGCCCACCACGAATCGATGGCTTCGTCGACTTGATCGCGTTGGCTATCGCGGCTGGAGTGGGCGGGGCGGGACGACCGCACAGATCCCGCAGGTTCTCGGAGCGCGCGGACTCGACAGTGGGATCGGCGCGCGCAGCGCCATTCGGCCAACGGGCGGTTGCGGAATAGCCGATCGATGGAGGAGGCCATGAGCCCACCGCTGATACGCCCTGGGCAGGTGTTCGCCGGGTACACGATCGTCCGGTTGCTGGGATCGGGCGGGATGGGCGAGGTCTACCTCGCCCAGCACCCGCGGCTGCCACGCCGCGAAGCGCTGAAGGTCTTGGGCAAGGACGTATCCGCCGACGAGGACTACCGCCGGCGCTTCATCAAAGAGGCCGAGCTGGCGGCCGCCCTATGGCACCCGAACATCGTGCGCATCAACGACCGGGGCAAGTTCAACAGGCGGCTCTGGATCTCGATGGACTTTGTCGACGGGACCGACGCGGCCAGCCTGCTGCGGGACCGCTACCCGGTCGGCATGCCGGCGGATCAGGCGGCCACCATAGTCGCGGCGATCGCGAGCGCGCTCGACTACGCCCACGAACGCCACGACGTTTTGCACCGCGACGTCAACCCCGCCAATATCCTGCTCACCAAGCCCGAGAACGGCGAACAGAGAATCCTGCTGGGCGACTTCGGGATAGCCCGTAACATCGCCGACCCCACGGGGCTGACCGCCACCAACATGACCGTCGGCACGTTCCCCTACGCCGCACCCGAACAGCTGACCGGCGAACCGATCGACGGTCGCGCCGACCAGTACGCCCTGGCCGCCACCGCCTACCATCTGCTCGCGGGAACCACGCCGTTCCCCTACACCAACCCGGCGGTGGTCATCAGCCATCACCTCACCGCCCCGCCGCCGGCGCTGGCCAAGACCCGCCCCAAGCTCGCGGGCTTCGACCCGGTGTTTGCCGTGGCCCTCGCGAAGGAGCCGGCGGACCGCTTCGCCCGGTGCACCGATTTCGCCAACGCGTTCTCCGAGGCGGGGCTCTGGCGGGCACCGACGGCGTCGGTGTCGACCATGCAGACGCCCGTGGCGTGCAGGCCGCCCGCAGGCGCGGCCGCGCCCCCGGCCCGGGCCGGCACCGACAAGCGGCAACGACGCAGGCCACGGTGGATCTTCACCGCGGCGTCAACGGTGCTGGCGCTCAACCTCGTCGGCGCCCTGGGCTTTGCGACCCAAAGCTCCCCGGGTGCGCCAGCGCCCGGCCGGCCCGCCGCCTCCCCGACGTCGTCGCGGCCGCAGCGGGCGCAGGACGGCGCCACCCCCTCGGCGTCGGCCCCCCAGCAACCGGCGCCGACCCCGACGCAGCCGGCGGCTTCCGCGGCTCCCCCGTTCGTCGCACCGACCCCGGCCGCGCGGCCCGCCGCGCCGGCGCCCCGGCAACTCGCGCCGCCCCCGACGCGGGCACCGGTCCCGGCGGTGGCCGCGCCGGCCCCGAGGTCGGTTCCGGCCGCGCCGCATTCCGCGCCGCCCCGGTCGGGGTCCAATCCCGATCAGACCTACCTGAACCAGATTTCGAGTATTCCCGGCGTCACCGTCACCGATCCCACGGAGGCCACCACCACGGCGCGCGGCGTCTGCTTCGGTCTGCAGAACGGGGGCACCCCCGCGGATGAGGTCGCGCTGTCGGAAAACAGGAGCGGGCTCACCCCCACGCAGGCCGCGGCGGGCGTGAAGGCGGCGATCAGCGCCTACTGCCCACAATACGGGCGTTAGGACGCGCGCGGTCGTCGGTCAGCCGGCGTGATGCCGAAAGACGCTGGCGCGCGCCACGTTCCGGTTTTCCCGCGCCGGGTGCCGGTCGAGCCAGCGGTGGGCGCCCAGTTTGACGCGGTCCTCGATGAGGAACCAGAAGAGGGCGTAGGCCCACACCAACCCGGCCCAGCGCCACCCCAGCGGAGTCATCGCCACGCCGAAGACGGCGATCAGTGTGGCGATCAGCTGGGTCCCGACCACCGCGCCCAGCAGGACGGGTGCGGGTGCGGGCCGCGACCAGAAGGGGTGGCGCGTGCGGGTGACGAACACGGTCAGATGGCCCGAGACCGAAAGCTTCAGGTAGATCAGCGTGCGAATCAGGTCGTGGTCGAGGCTGAAGACGTTGTCGGCCAGCACGAACAACAAGAACGTCTCGGCTACCCCCATCACGCCCAGGGAGGTGGCAACGGTGAGCACGCTGCGCATGTCCCACGTCGCGGGTCTGGCCGAACCGCGCACGTGGTCGTAGGCGATGGCCAGGATCGCGCCGTCGTTCAGCAGTGCCAGGAACACGATCATCACGGCGGTCACCGGGAAGAAATTCATGAACACGATCGCCAGCGTGATCAGCAGCAGCACCCGGATGGTCTCGGCGATGCGGTAGGTGGCATAGCTGGTCATGCGCGCAAAGATCTCGCGCGCCTGCCGGATGGCCGCCACGATCACCGACAAGCCGGGTGCCAGCAGGACGACGTCGGCGGCCGCGCGGGCGGCGTCGGTGGCCCCGGCCACCGCGATGCCCGCGTCGGCCTGCTTGAGCGCGGGCGCGTCGTTCACGCCGTCGCCGGTCATCCCGACGATGTGCCCCCGGGCCTGCAACAGCCGCACGATGCGGTACTTGTGTTCGGGAAAGACCTGCGCGAACCCGTCGGTCGTTTCCACCCGGCCGCCGAGCTCGTCGCCGTCAGCGGCCTCGTCGAGCATGCGGGCATCGAGGATGTCCTCGCCCAGGCCGACCTGACGGGCGATCTCGCGGCCGATGGCGACCTGGTCGCCGGTGACCATCTTGACGTCGATGCCGAGTTCCTTGGCGGCGGTGATGGTCGCCGCGGAGTCGTCGCGGGGCGGGTCGGCCAGCGCCAGCACTCCCAGCAGCCGCCAGCTGCCGTCGCCGTCGGTTTTGGCCACGCCGAGGGATCGGTACCCGTGGGTGGCGAAGCGTTCCACCACGTCGTTGACCTCGGCGACGGCGCCGTCACCGTCACACAGGGCGGCGATGACCTGCGGTGCGCCCTTGCTGACCCGGAACGTCTGACCGTCGGGGTCACGCACCGTCGCCTCGGTGCGTTTGCTGACCGGGTCGAAGGGCACGAACTTCTCGATTGATGCGGCCGGTCGCTGGCCCGCGGCCGCCAGCACCGCCAGGTCGATCAGGTCGTTGTCCTCGGCGCGCGAGGCCAGTACGGCGGCGGTGAGCAGCTCGTCGTCGCTGACCGCGGTCGCGGTCCAGCGGGCGGCGAGCGCGAGATGGTTCTGGGTCAGGGTGCCGGTCTTGTCCGAGCACAGCAGGTCGATGCCGCCGAGTTCCTCGACCGCCGGCAGGTGGCTGACCACGGCCTCCTGGCGTGCCAGCTGGCGCGCGCCGATGGCCATGGTCACCGACAGCACCGCCGGCAGGGCCACCGGAATCGACGCGATGGTGACGACCAGCGCGAACTCCAGGGTCTGCAGCACGGGGTTGCCCCGGACCAGCGAGACGACGACCGCCAGCGTCACCAGGGCCACCGCGAGCAGGATCAGGTAGTTGCCGATGCGCAGCACCGCGCGCTGGAAGTGGCTGACCGTGCCCGCGGTTTCCACCAGCGCGGTGGTCTTGCCCATGAACGACGACGCCCCGGTGGCGCAGACCAGCGCGTCGGCCTCCCCGCGCACCAGCACCGACCCCGAGTACAGGCTCTGGCCCTGCTCGCGGCTGACGGCCAGCGACTCGCCTGTCAGCGCTGACTGGTCCACCTCTAGGGTGACGTCGTCGAGCACCCGCAGATCGGCGGGCACCACGTCGCCCAGCCGCACCCGCACCACGTCGCCGGGCACCAGCTCGCGCACGGCCACCGTGACCCACGCGCCGTCGCGCAACACCCGCGTCGAGGACGCCAGCCGCTGCTTGAGGGCGGCGATCGCGTTGGCCGCCTGGTGTTCCTCGAAGAAGGCGACCAGCCCGTTCATCGCCAAGAGCACCCCGATGATCGCCGCGTCGGTCCAGTGCCGGGCGGCCACCGACAACGCCAGCGCGACCTCGATCATCCACGGGATCGGCGCCCAGAAGTAGCCCAAAAACTCCAGCACCGGGTTGCGGTGCCGCTCGACGATCTCGTTGGGGCCGTAGCGCTCCAGCCTTTGCTGCGCGTCGGCTGTGGTCAAACCCGCTGCGCTGCTGTCTAATTCGGTGAGCAGCTGCGGCAGCGGCAACTCGGTCAGCTTGTCGGTGGCCTGCGGCAACCCCGTCTCCCCTCACGTGGTGATGTTCCGAGCGTGTCTGCTCCCACCCTGGCACCGTCGCCGGAGACGAGCTAGGGCCGAATGCCCCCAATGGGTCGCGTGTGAGTCTCAGGGCGGGTTTCGTCGTCTTGTCGCCGCCAGGATTCACACCCGGCGGGCTGCCGCGTCAGCCCGGCGTGTAGCACGTCCGCGTCGCTGAGGTGGCCGACTGGACGCAATCCGGGCTTTCGATCGGTCGTGAACTGCGTTGACGCGACGGTCCGCGCTTGGATTGAATGCAATCCATGCCACGCCTGCAGCCCGTCCCGCGCGGTGAGGTCGGCGACGACTTCACCCTGAAGATGTATGACTTCATGTTCGGCGACCGTGACCCGGTGGCCGAGCCGGGAACCGTCGGTGGAACCCCCGGCAACTGGTGGACGGTGATGGCGCAGTCCCCCGCCGCCCTGCGACACGCCGTCCGCGGCTTTCGCCTGTACCGCGAAGAGGTGAGCATCCGCCCCGATCACCGTGAACTGGGCCAGACACGGGCGGGCTGGGTGGTCGGCAGCAAGTTCGTGTTCTCCCAGCACTGCAAGGCCTGCCGGTCGGCCGGATTGTCCGAGGAGAAGATCGCGGCCATACCGTCCTGGCAGACCGCCGACTGCTTCGAGCGCACCGAGCGCCTGCTGCTGGCCTATACGGATTGCCTTGCGGGCCAACACGGTCGGGTGCCCGAGCGGCTGTTCGCGCAACTGCGCGAGGTGTTCACCGACACCGAGATCCTCGAATTCACCTACACGACCACCATGTACGTGATGCACGCGATCATGTCGCGCGCGCTGCGCCTGGAGTTCGATGATGCCGACGACCCGGTCGTGGAGGTCGCCGACCCGGAGGGCGGCGGCGTGCTCGACATCGGCGCCGCCACGTCCGGGCACGACTGACGTAGCCACGAGCCACGGCCGGTCGGAGGTCGCTGAAGGACCCGGTTGGCGCTACCCGTCGTCCCCCGCCCCGATCGGGCAGTGCGGGCCGGCGCGTACGCCCGTCGGCGTCGATTTCGCGCGCGGCCGCCGGCCGAGGACAACGGAAAATCACCGCGGCAAGCGACCCCGCCCCGAAACGACTTCGGGCGGGTGTGTCGCTGCTGGATATTCGCCGAAACGCCGAATGTCGGCGACGGCGGCACCGCCCGCCGCGGCCGCGCGCCGCCGGGCTTGGCAGGAGGGATGGCGCAGCATCGCCTCACCGCGTTCCCGCGCACGCCGTTGAGCCGCGATCCATGCCGGGTGGGACTGAAGGACAATAACCGTCGCCTCCGATGTGTCCGCCACGATTGTCAACTCCTTCCGAAACCAATCCGACTCAACTGCGATGTGTGGGACGGGTGTGGTTATTGATCCGTGATTTCAGAATGCCCTGCCGATCCTGAGACCAAACCGTCCCAGAAGATGAGAATTGGCCATGAATTTGCCGTAAACCTGAGCTGATCTCCTGTCGCCGCCGGATTCGGGGCCGGTCGCGATCTGGAATGGTAGCGACGGCCACCGAACATTTGCCGGTCGGCCGGCCCCGCATCGGCTGCTATCGTCGCTTACTTATGCCCGAGATGGACCGCCGCCGCATGATGCTGACGACCGGTATCGGCGTCCTGGCAGCCGCGCTGCCTGCCCCGATCGCCCGGGCGCACCCCGCGCCCTTCCCCGCGGCGCCCGGCGGCCACGCCGGAGGCTACGTCTTCCAGGACGAATTCGACGGCCCGGCGGGGTCGGCGCCCGATTCGTCGAAGTGGGCGGTGGCGCAGGCCCGCGAGACCATCAAGGACCCGACGTATTGGGAGCGGCCCGAGAACATCGGCCAGTACCGCGACAACCGGCAGAACGTCTTCCTCGACGGCAAGTCCAACCTGGTGCTGCGCGCCGCCAAGGACGGCCCCACCTACTACAGCGGCAAGGTGCAAAGCCTGTGGCGGGGCGGCGTCGGGCACACCTGGGAGGCCCGGGTCAAGCTGAACTGCCTGACCGCCGGCGCCTGGCCGGCCTACTGGCTGGGCAACCAGGACGAGGGCGAGATCGACGTGATGGAGTGGTACGGCAACGGCAAGTGGCCCCCGGCGACCACGGTCCACGCGAAGGCCAACGGCGGCGAGTGGAAGACCCACAACATCGCGGTGGACGGCGCGTGGCACACCTGGCGCACCCAGTGGGACGAGGCCGGTATCCGGTTCTGGAAGGACTACGTCGACGGCGCGCCGCCCTACTTCGACGTGCCGGCCAGTTCGCTGCCGGACTGGCCGTTCAACGCGCCCGGCTACACGGCGTTCACGGTGTTCAACCTCGCGGTCGCCGGTTCCGGCGGCGGCGATCCCGGGCCGGGCAGCTACCCCGCAGACATGCTCGTCGACTGGATTCGCGTCTGGTGATTCATCCGAATTCCAGCAGCGTGTAGGCGCCGCGGAAGGGCCGCATCGGTGCGCACTGCCAGAACGCGGGAAACACGGTCCCGAAAACCACCCCGCGGCCCCGGGGCATCGGCAGGTCGTGCACGGCCCGGACCCCCGGCATGGTGCCGGGCAGCTCGGCCAGTTGGTGTGCCGACAGGCTGAACGGCATGGGCGGCACCCGGTACCGCCGTGACGATCGCAGCCCTTTGGGCGCGAGTTTCTTGACCAGGACCGGCGGCAGGTCGAAGAACATCTGCCCGCCGGGGAACCGCCTGGCGCATTCGGCGATCAGGCCCATCGCCTCGTCGGGCTGCAAGTACATCAGCAGGCCTTCGGCGGTGAGGAACACGCCGTCGCTGGGGTCTATCTCGGCCATCCAGCTGTAGTCGAGGGCGGACTGCGCCAGCTGGGTGATCCGCGCCGAGTGCGGTAGCAGGCGCTGCCGCAGTTCGATGACCGGAGGCAGGTCGACCGACACCCACCGGAATTGCGCGCCCGGCAGCGCGCTGTCCAGGCGCCAGAAGCTGGTCTGGAAGCCCTCGGCGAGCGCGACGACGGTCGCCCGCGGATGCGCGGTGAGGTACTCGATCGCGCACCGGTCGACGGCCAGCGCCCGCAACGCCATCTCCTGGCCCTTGCGGCCGAATTTCTCGAAGTCGAAGTCGATGGACTCCACGAGCTCGATCGCCATCGGGTCGTCGATGATCGGGTCCGGACGTGCGGCCTGGTCGGCCCTGCCGTACAGGGTCAGCAGCGCCGTTTCCGAGACGCCGGTCAGCTGACCGGCATCCACCTTGGCGTCGGGTCGACGACTCATCAAGCTCTCCCGGTCAGCGGCGGAACAAGTACCGCACGAGCGCGAGCACCAAGGTCGCCATGACCGAGACCAGCAGCATCGACACCAGCGGAACGTAGACGCGCACATTACCGCGCTCGATCCGGATATCGCCGGGGAGGCGGCCGAACCAGGAAAGGCCGCCCGCCCACACCAGGACGCCCAGCGCCACCACGACGATTCCGGCCAGCACGAGGAACGGGCCGATGTTGCGTTCCACTACGCCGGCCTGTCCCCGACTACGTAGATTCCGGGTCCACCGGAATTGCGACCTCGTTGCGACGCCTGCACGGCAGCGTCCACGGCGGGTCATAGAACCAGGCGTCGGGCTCGCCCGCGGCGGCGATGTTGTTGTCCTGCAAAGCGTTTAGCAGCTCACGGGTGCGCTCGGCCACCGCCTTGGGGCCCCGGTCCCCGCTGAACCGCAGCACCGCCACCGTCTGGGGCGGCACGCTAACCAGGCGCACCTGGTCGTCTTTGGGCGTCGGCAAGGTCTCCATGGTCCACTTCGACGGCATGAAGAACCGGACCAGCCACCCCTCGGCGTCGGCGGTCTGAACCACCGGTGCCGTCATCGCAATCTGTTGGCCTTTCGTCGACGCCTGACCGACGGGCGCCGTCATCGCAATGGTCTGCTTGCCGCGGTTGCCGCCGAAGATGTAACCGGCCAGCCGGCGAAAGCCGACGTTGCGGGCGCGTTCTTCGTCGGAGAACACCGTGGTCTCGGCCGCGATCCGCGGGCCGTAGGTGCGGATTTCGACGGTGTCGGTGAGCCACTGGCGAGTGTGCGCGGGCTCCTCGGTGCCCACGCGGATGCCGACGACGGCCACCAGCGATTCGGCGATCTGCTCGGCGAGCTTGGTCAGTTGCATCGACAAATCATTCCCTCAGCGTCGATCGAGAAACCCTAGCTGCGATTCATCCACTCTCAGCGCCGTCCGGCAAGGGCGGTCCTTCGTCGAATGCGGTGCCACCCGGCCCTTGCCCCACCCGGGCGACGGGTGTAGGCGCGGTCGGCGCTCAGCGGGTGAACAAGGCCACCGCGGCCACGGACCTGCCACCCGGACGGCGCAGATCCGGCCGGGGCAGCCACATGAGCGGGCGCATGAACAGCGGCAGCCGATGCAACCGGTGGGCGGCCACGAACGTCCATTCGGCCTGCACGGTGCGCCAGCCCAGGTCCTCGATGAAGGCCAGCCCGTTCTCGGGCGCGAATTTGAACGGCGCGTTTTCCAGCATGCCGGCCATCTTCTTGTTCATCATCGCCCGCAGGCCCGGCCCGGCGATGTCGAGCATCCACCAGGTGACCTCGGGCCGCGAGATCGCCCGCGAGAGCGCGGCGATGTCGCGCTCCTCGAGATACATCGACAGGCCCTCGGTGAGCACCAGCGCCCGCCTCGCGCCGTCGAGTGCCTCGTCGAGGAAGGCGCTTCGCGCCTGGGGGTCGGACAGGTCGACGGCGGTCCGCGTCAACCGGCAGCGCGGCGCCTCGTCGGCGAGCAGCCGCGTCTTTTCCTCCAGCAACTTCGGCAGGTCGGCCTCGACCCAGACGAAGTCCGGCGGAAGGTCCAGGCGATAGGGCCGGGTGTCCAGGCCGGCGGCCAGGTTCAGCACGCGGTCGCAGCCGTCGGCGATCGCCGCGGCGATGGCGTCGTCGATGATCTTGGTGCGGGCGACCAGCCACCAACCGTTGCGGGTCGAAAGCGGCACGCCGGCGACGATCGCGCGGCCGTGGTCACCGGCGAGCCGTTCGGCGAGCGGGTCGCTGAACAGCGCGTCCGGACGGGTCGATTCGGTTGCCCGGTGCAATGCCGTCCAGCGGGCCGTGTCGGAAACGTGCGTGATCGAGTTCCCAGTGGCTGCCATACGTTGCGTTATAGCACCCGCCGCGGACCTACCCGGCGTTGCCGGCCAGCCAGGCGGTGCGCACCGCCTGGGTCCGGGGCGGCGGGAACTGGCCGCCCGGGACGCCCACCGGGCCGACTTTGACCGTCCACACCGGCCCCGAGCGGTCGATGCAGGTCCCCGGACCCCGGCTGGGCAGCCAGAGCACCGCGAGGTCCGAACCCGGACCCCCGCACTCGTAGACGCCGACGTACCCGTCGTCGCGCCCGCCCCACGCGCCGCCGTTGCGGAACAAGCACCGGGCGCCGTCCTCGAGGACCAGCGCGTACGGGTCGGGCGTCGCGATGGGCTGCACGGGCGGCAGCGGCCCGCTGTAGCGCACCCGATGCAGGAGCTTGTCCCAGGGATCGTCAACGCACAGCAGCGATCCTGGCGTCGACGGCCAGCAGGTGCCGGCGCCGGCCGCACTGGGTGAGCAGTAGTAAATGTTGTCGGCCACCGCCGACGGTGAGGCGGTGGTGCACTGGTCGACGGTGGCGACCGCGCCCCGCGACGGTGCCTCCCGGTAACCGTTCGTCGGTTCGCCGCCGGGGTTGACCGCCACCGTGGTGATCACCTGCGTGGGTGGCGGATCGGCGAGCGCCGAGCCGACCGGAGAGCACACGGCCACGGTCACCGCGGCGACAGCCGCCGCGAGGGTTCGCGACACCACGTCGGTCCCACCTTTCGCTCAGTGGCCCCCCCGTGCAGGGTAAGTCGCCCTGCGGCCGGGCGCCCGTCCGGTACCGTCCGCTCATGCCCGCCCCCGCCACCGCGCCGCACCTGCGTCGTGGCCTGTCCAATCGCCACGTCCAGTTGATCGCGATCGGGGGCGCGATCGGCACGGGATTGTTCCTGGGGTCGGCGCGGACGATCTCCCATGCCGGGCCGGCGGTCCTGCTGGTGTACGGCATCGTCGGGTTCTTCGTCTTCTTCGTGCTGCGTGCGATGGGCGAACTGCTGTTGTCGAACCTGAACTACAAGTCGTTCGTCGACTTCGCGGCCGACCTGCTGGGGCCCGCGGCGGCGTTCTTCATGGGGTGGTCCTACTGGCTGGCCTGGGTTGTCACCGGCACCGCGGAGGTGGTCGCGATCACCGGCTACGCGGGGTTCTGGTGGCCGGGGTTGCCGGCCTGGCTGCCGGCGCTGCTCACCATCGGTGTGGTCTCGGTGGTGAATCTCTCCGGTGTCCGCAACTTCGGGGAGATCGAATTCTGGTTCGCCTTGATCAAAGTCGTCGTGATCGTGTGCTTCATCGGCGCCGGGGCGTGGCTGTTGGCGACGAATTATGTTTCGCCGCAAGGTGACCGCGCCACGATCGGTAACCTCTGGAACGACGGCGGGTTCTTCCCCACCGGCTTTCGGGGTGCGATCAGCGCCTTCCAGATCGCGGCGTTCGCCTTCGTCGGGGTCGAGTTGCTCGGAACCGCGGCGGCCGAGACGGTGAACCCGCGCCGGACCCTCCCCCGCGCGATCAACGCCGTTCCGCTGCGGGTGGCGATCTTCTACATCGGGGCGCTGCTGGCGATTCTCACCGTGGTCCCGTGGCGGCATTTCGCCGGCGGGGAATCGCCGTTCGTCATGATGTTCTCGCTGGCCGGGCTGTCCGCCGCGGCCTCGATCGTCAATTTCGTGGTCATCACCGCGGCGGCCTCCTCGGCGAACTCGGGCGTATTCTCCACGGGCCGTATGCTTTTCGGCCTGGCGGACGAAGGCAGCGCCCCGGCGCCGTTCCGCCGGCTCAGCCGCGACGGGGTGCCGGCGCCGGCCCTTCTGGTCACGGCGGCGCTGCTGCTGGGCTCCATCCCGCTGCTGTACGTGCGTGGGTCGGTGATGGGCGCCTTCACGGTGCTGACGGTGGTCTCGTCGCTGCTGTTCATGTTCGTGTGGGCGCTGATCGTCATCAGCTACCTGGCCTATCGCCGCCGGCACCCGCGGCGGCACGCCGACTCGGCCTACAAGATGCCCGGCGGCGTGACCATGTGCTGGGCGGTGCTTGCCTTCTTCGCATTCGTCGTCGGGACGCTGTGTATCGAGTGGGAAACCGCGGCGGCCCTGATGTGGCTTCCGCTGTGGTTCGCGGTGCTTGCGGTCGGTTGGCTGGTCGTGCGGCGCCGGCCCGATCACGCAGGGAGATACCGCCAGTTCCGGGACGAGATGAACGGAGATGCTCGGGATCGGTAGCCACCGAGCAGCGTCGAGGAACAGATCAACCGTGTCGACCGCCAACGCAGCGGCCTGCCGGTCACTCCGGGTGCGGGCGCGTGCGTTCGCGCTCGGCGCACCGCAGCGTCTGGTCCGGCCGATTCGACTGGACTGATACGGCGTTGATCGCCAGCGCTACCCGCCGCCGGACGAATTGTTGGAAGTAGTCGCTCTTGTCCGGTTCGAGCACACCGACCAGAATCAGCGTCCACATCTTCGCGTAGTCGTGCAGGAACCTCGCCGGTTGGTCCACATCGCTGCGCGTCCGCAGCCCGATATGCAACGCGACGATCAGATGTGCCAGATCCTGGGCGTCGCATCCCCGCTTGACGTCGCCGTCTGCAATGGCGCATTCGATGATGTCCGCCAGGGCGTTGATCCAGGCGGCAAGCACCTGCGCCTGGAGTTCCTCCGGTCGCTGGATCACCTCGAGCAGGTTCAGTGCGGCCCGCGCCAAGTCCTGGGTGCTGTCCTCCACGGCGACCAGCAGGCACACGTCGATGAGCGTTTCCAGCCCCGACAGCCGCTGCGACAAGAGGTCGGTGACCGCGGCCGCGCCGGCGGCGGCACGGGCTTCGATGATCGCCACCGCCAATTCGTCTTTGGAATGAAAGTGGGAGTACATGGCGCTCTTGGTTACCTCGGCCTCCGCGACGATGTCGTCGACACTGACCTGGTGGTAGGGCCGTTGGGCAAACTGGTGCGCGGCGGCCTGCACGATCTTCTGCCGGGTGATGTCCGTGCGCCTGCCGGAACGGTCGGTCAGCATCGGGCCCGAACGGCTCACCACGGCAGCGCCCCTTCACCGGGCATCGTCATCGAACCGAGCTGGGGCGGCGCAAGGTGGGTCGCCGTCAAGGCAACCCCTCCGGATGGCCCTGGGCGGCGAGCGATTCGGCCCTTCGCCGCGCGGATCGCGTGCACATCGGGGCGTGCCGGGCCAGCCCGGCCGCACAGACACCACGCGTGGTCGCCGCCCGGGCGTCCCGTGCTGCGACTGCGTGCGACCACATGCGGCTGCTCCGATCTCAACGGGCTGGGGCCCAATTTAGACCCCCGGACAGCTAAGAAACTGTACGCGCGTGGAAAAGGCATGTCGGTGTCTCCGGGAACGTCGGTGTTCACGCGGTTTTGCCTCACACGGATGCCGCATACCCGTGCGCCGCGGGTGGCCCGTCGGGCCGCGTGCGGTACATTCCCGTCGCGACCGGACTCAGGAAGGCTCCGATGGGGTGCTGCGATTTTCCTGCTGTGGCGCAGGGCTGCGATGGCGCGTTCACAGTTGATTCCTCCCGGATCACGTTCGGGCGGGGCTGCCTGGCGGAACTGGGCGACCGGGCCGGCGCGCTGGGGTTGCGCCGGGTCGCCTTGTTCTCTGACGCGCGCGTGGCCCAGCTTCCCGTCTTCGACAAGGCGCGCGGCTCGCTCGTCGCGGCCGGTCTGGACGTCGTCGCCTACACCGACGTCCACGTCGAGCCCACCGACGTGTCGTTCGCCGAAGCCACGCGCTTCGCGCGGGAGGCGAACCCGGACGGCTACGTGTCGCTGGGTGGCGGCTCGGTCATGGACACATGCAAAGCGGCCAATCTCTACGCCACCTATCCGGCCGATCCACTCGCCTACGTCAACGCCCCCGTCGGCGCGGGCAAACCGGTGCCCGGGCCGCTCAAGCCCCACATCGCGTGCCCGACAACGGCCGGCACCGGCAGCGAGGTCACCGGTATCGCCATCTTCGATCTGCTCTCGCTGTCGGCGAAGACGGGCATCGCCTCGCACGCGTTGCGCCCCACCGAGGCCCTCGTCGACCCCGACTCCACGGCGAGCCTGCCGCCGCAGGTCGTCGCCGCGGCCGGGCTCGATGTGCTCTCGCATGCCTTGGAGTCCTACACCGCGCGGCCGTACACAAACCGGCCGGTTCCCGCCCGTCCCAGCCTGCGGCCGATGAGCCAGGGCGCCAACCCGTGGAGCGACCTCGGCTGCCGGGACGCGTTGCGCGTGCTGGGGCAATTCCTCGAGCGCGCCGTGCGCGACTCCGCCGACGGCGAAGCCCGCGAGCAGATGATGTGGGCCGCAACGCTTGCGGGCATCGCGTTCGGCAATGCGGGCGTGCATGCGCCGCACGGGATGGCCTACGCGGTGGCGGGGCTGGTCCGCGACTTTTGCCCGCCGGGTTATCCGGCGGGTGAGCCGCTGGTCCCCCACGGCATGGCCGTCATCCTCAACGCGCCCTCGGTGTTTCGGCTCACCGCGGCGGTGAGCCCGCAGCGTCACCTGGAGGCCGCCGCGCTGCTCGGTGCTGACACGGGCGGCGCCACGGCCGCGGATTCCGGCGAAGTCCTTGCGGCCGAGCTCATCCGCATCATGCGTGCGGTGGACATGCCGAACGGTCTAGGCGGGGTGGGCTACGACGAGGACGACGTCGCGGCGCTCGCGGACGGCGCCTATCCGCAGCAGCGCCTCCTGCAGAACGCGCCGCTTCAGATGAGCAAGCCGGTGCTGACGGACCTGTTCCGGCGCGCCATGCGCTATTGGTGAGCCGACCGCCTCGTCGTTGTCGCCCTCAGCCGCAACCGATTCACGCGCTGACCAGCTCGGGATGGAACTTGGCCGCCATCCGGCGCAGCCCGTCGCGCCAGTCGACCGTCGCCGCGCCCACGAGCTCGTGCATGCGCGCGACGTCGGTGGGATTGCCGCGCAGCGCCCGCTCGTTCTCCTCGAAAACCGGCTCCTTGCCCACCAGCGACCCCAGGTAGCCGCACCACTCCTGGATGCTGACGGCCTGGTCGCCGCACCAGTTGACAGTCGTTGCCGGGACCGAGGCCACCTCCAGCAGCTTCGGGATGGTCGCGATGATGTCGTTCTCGTGGATGGGGTTGTAGCGGGCCGGTCCGCCGGGCGGGACCGGGATCGGGATGCCCGCCAGCATCATCTCCATGTGGTAGAACGGCCACCCGCCGTTGTCGCCGTAGGGGACGTTGAGCCGGGCGATGACGGTGGGCACGCCGAGGACGCGCGCCATCGACCGGGCGACGACCTCGCCGGCGATCTTGGAGATCGAATAGGTGGGAAACAAGAACCTGTGGTTGTCGCCCAGGGCCGCGCTCTCGCTGCGGGGCTCGTCGTCCGGGGGGTCGTAAACGGCGGCCGAGGAACAGTGCAGAAATGCTTTCGCGCGGCGGCAGTGCGCCATGAGCAGGCCGACCGACTCGGCGTTGGCCGCTAGGTCTTTGTCCCAATTCCCGCTCTTTGCCACCGCAAGGTTGAGAACATACTCAAAGTCGTCTGGGAGTCCGCTGAAATCGCCGTCGGCGAGGTTGACCGGGTGGCAGCGAATCCCCGACTTCTCCAATCCCTCCCGGGCGGCGGGATTGCTGAAGCGGGCGATGCCCCACACCTCGTTGTCGGTCGCCAGCGCCCGGGCGATGGGAGTGGCGAGTTGGCCAGTCGGGCCTGTGATCAGGATTTTCGCGTCGCGCATGCGCTGATGGTAAGCCACCGCCGGATGGCGCTGTCAGCGTGTGCCGGCGGACCGGTCAATCGCTGGTGGCCGCCCGATCGGCCGCGCGGGGCCGGCGGGCAAACCCGTGATCGCCGATCGATCGCGGTCCGCCGGGCATGCGGCGGTGTCGATTTGGGGGATTTTCGGTGTGCACGTCGCCCACTTTGCTCGCGGAGTGCGTACTGTTTGTGGTCATGGAAGACCGCGACAAGGATCCGGCGGTGGTTTTGCCCTATCTTGTGGGCAGATCGCTGGCCGCCACCGAGGTCTACGAGGCGTTCGGTTACCGCAAATCGGCTTATTACAAGGCGGCGCGCGAGGGCAGACTGATCACCGCCGACAACCTGATCAGGGTTGCCAAGTACTTCGGGCTCAACCCGGTCGACCTGCAGGTCCGATACGGGCTGATCCCACCCGAGGCGGTCGCCGAATACGTCGAGTCGGCGCCCAGCCCGCTTCGGCTGCGGGATCTGCGGGCCGATCCCCGCAAGCCGTCGATCTGACGGCTCGTCGGCGAGAGGTCGGTCGCCAGAAGTGATGTGCGCGCTCATCACCACGACGCTGGCTGCCATCGTGTGCAGCCTGTGGATCCGTCGCCATACGTGGCGGTCCCGCTGGGAGGCGGGCGCGAGCCTCAACATCGCCCTGCAGGGCTGCGCGGTGCTGCTGATGTCACCTTGCGCGTGATGTCACCTTGCGCGTCGGCTCATCTGGGACACCGCCTGCACTCGGTGTTCGGGCGCTGGAACGTCGAAGACCCGCTCGGCCAGGTCTGTCTGATCGTCGCGGTGACGGCGATCATCCAGCACGGCCTGGCCCGGCTCGACGACGAAGGCCAGCTGCGCGGCCTGTTTCGCCGCCACGTCGAAATCCCTGTGCGCGCAGGCGTTCCGCGCTGGCGGCGGTGTTCGTCGTCGCCTGCGAGGGGTATCAGCCGGACCTGTTCACGGCGCATGTCAGCAGCTTCTGGTTCGGCGCCTACTGGCTGGTGCCGGGAGCGTTGCTGGTTTATCTGTTTCCTATACGCCGGTCGAGTGTTGCTGATCCTGCGGCAGGATCCCCGCTTGACCCGGCCCTCGGCCGGGCGGTGGTTAGGGCCGATGGTCCCTACCATCCGCGTTCTGTCTGCGACATCATGCAACCATGGCGCCGCCCCCACGATGGCTGGAACTCGGTGGCGGGCCCGCTGGTCAACGGACTCGGTTTGTCGACACTGATCACGGTGCTCCCGACGCCGTGGCGAACACCAGGAGGTTCTCATGTCTCGAAACGCCGGAGCGCGGTATGAGTGCGAGGAGTGCGGAGCGGTGCTTGTTTACGAGAAGCCGTGCCCGTGCCCGTCTGAGGCCGAGCACTCGGAGGTCTGCTGCGACAAGCAGATGAAGCAACTCGTGCCGGCGAAGTAACCAGCACACGGCTTTCGGTCGACCGCTGGCACTCGCTGTCAGCCCGGGCTATTCGGGCGTTCTGGCGACGATCACCGGTATCCGTGCGGAATTCACTACTGCCCGACTGACCGAGCCGAGCAGCATGCCGGTGAATCCGCCGCGACCGTGGCTGCCGACAACAACAAGCTGGGCGGTCTCGGCTTGCTGGAGCAACCGGGGTGCCGGGCGATCACTGACTACGACCTTGTGCACGGAGACTTCCGGATACCGTTCTTGCCACCCCGCCAACCGTTCGGCCAGGAGTTCCTGCTCGCGGACCTCGAAATTAGACCATTCGATCGGGGCCTGACCGGGGCGTCCGAATTCCAGTGGGCCCATGTCGCTCCAGGCATGCAGCGCCACCAGCCCTACGCCCCGGCGGGCCGCTTCGTCGAAGGCGATGTCGGTCGCCAATTCCGAGGCCGGTGATCCGTCGACACCGACCACCACGGGGGCATGGGACGACGTTGACGCGGAGATGTCGTCGTCATGGACGACCACGACCGGGCACTTGGCGTGATGAACCAGGCCAGAGCTGACCGATCCCAGCAACGCGCGGGCCACCGCAGTCTGGCCGCGGCAGCCCACAACGACCATTGCGGCTTGCTTGGAGAGATCGATCAAGGTGGGAAGTATCGGGGCGTTGTACAGCGCTTCGCCGGAGATCTGGTACGCACCGCCGGGCGCGGCCGTCTCGGCGGCGATCTTCTGGGCCTCCTCGAGTATCTGGTGCGCGTGCTGTTCCTGCCAGGAGGAATAGTCGTCCGGCAGCGGCGCAGGGGGCACGGATCCGAAGAATTCCGTAACCGCTGGAGACACGTACACCAATTGCAGAGGTACACCGTGTATTTCGGCGTCACGCGCTGCCCACGCGACGGCCGCGAGCGATGACGGTGAGCCGTCGACACCGACCAGGATTCCGGAGGAGGTCTGTCGAGCTGACATCCTTTTTTCCCTTCACACGCGAGTGATAATGCTTGACGCTAGGCGGGCGTGGGCGTCGTGACAGGAGGCCTTGGTCCCTAGCTCGGAGGCACTACTGCCTTATGGGCGGCGGTGCTTTAGCCGGCGCCACGCGCGGCCATGTCGCCCTAGCTGAAACCAGCTCCTCGCCCGCGCCCGGCCCGGTTGACGCTCGCCGCCGTGGCAACCCGCGCGGCGCACGCCGGCGGCCGCGGCGGATCACAGCCCGGGCTGGTCCTCGATGATGCCGAGCCAGATCTGGGCGGCGTCGATGGCTACCTTCTCGCTGATGAAGGCGTGCTGAGTTCCGGTGTAGATGTCACGGAAGGCGCGCTCCAGGCGGGTGCCCTCGCGAATCGAACTGGTCCCGGCCACCAGGTGCGCCCACTCGGCACAGCTTCGGGCGGTGTCGGTGGCATAAACGGCGGCGACCCGCATGTCGGCCCGCAACGCCGGGGTCAGCTCGTCACCGCCCGCGACCGCGGCCTCGGCGGTGCTGAACGCATCGAGCACCAGCAGGCGGGCGGCGCGCCAGGCGGCGCGGTGATGCGCCAGGCCCTTCTGGAACGTCGGGCGGCTCGCCAGCGACGCCATGTCGCTCATCCGGAATTTCGTCGCCGCCAGTTCCTGGACGTCGTCGAGCATGCTCTTGGCGACGCCCAGGGCCCAGGAGGCGTGGCCGGCGGCGGTGACGGGCATCAGGCCCATGCGGGTGGCCGGCGAGGCACCGCGGTGCGGCCGGCGGACGAACAGCTCGAAGGTGCGGCTCGCGGGCACGAACACCTCCTGGGCGCCGTAGTCGTAGGACCCGGTCCCCTTCAGGCCCTGCACGTGCCAGCCGTCGTTGAAGCTGATCTGCTCGCGCGGAATCACGGCGACTCGCATCTCGGGGAAACCTTCACTCGCCCAGCGCATCTCGCCGTTGTCCATCGGAAAGAAACCGGCCGCGACGTACTGGGAGTGGCCGATGCCCGAGCCGAAGCTCCACGAGCCGCTCACCATGTAACCGCCGTCCACCGCGGTCCCCTGCCCGTTGGGGAAGAACTGGCCGCCCAGGGTGACGCGGTTGTCGTGCGCGGTGAACACCTCGGCGAACCCGTCGTCGGGCAGATAGGCCGCCGCAGCGAACGACGACGGCAGATTGGCGATGCCGATCCAGCCGAACGAGCCGTCCTGCCAGGCCATTTCGATCCAGGTCTCGATCATCTCGGCGAACGAGGGCTCGACACCACCGGCCGCGACGGGGTTGAACGCCGACATCAGCCCGCTGGCCCACATCTCGTCGACGATCGGCGCGGTGAGGGTGCGCGCCCGCTCGGATTCGGCGGCCTCGGCCGCCACGAGGTCGCGCATGCCGCGCGCCAGTGCCACGACCCGTTCCGTGTCGGCTATCGTCATCGGCCAAATCCCATCGTCGGTCACGCCCGTCGTCGTGCGCCAGCATCAGCGGGAACGCTGACACCGGTGACCGTACCAAGCGGTCGCACCAACGATGTCGGCAAATGCGCGGTTCTGGCAGCGCCGCTGTTGGCCCATTCGGGGACGCGAGCGTCGGGGCGGCCCTACGGTGGGGTGCGTGCGCTGGATTGTCGACGGCATGAACGTGATCGGGAGCCGCCCGGACGGCTGGTGGAAGGACCGCGGCGGCGCCATGGCCGGCCTGGTGGACAAGCTGGACCGGTGGGCCTCGGGCCGCGGGGAAACCGTGACGGTGGTGTTCGAGCGGCCGCCGTCGACCGCCATCGCGTCTTCGGTGGTCGAGGTCGCGCACGCGCCGAAGGCGGCCGCCAACTCGGCCGATGACGAGATCGTGCGCCGCGTCGGGGCCGACGACCGGCCCCACGAGATCCGTGTCGTCACCTCGGACAAGGCGCTGGCGAACCGGGTCACGGGCCTGGGCGCGTCCGTCTACCCGGCGGAAGGCTTCCGCGAACTGGTCGACCCCCGCGACCCGTGAACGGCGACAACCGGGTCTGTGCGCTCGCGCGGATCGAGATCCCGATCATCGCGGCCCCGATGACCTACATCGCCGGCGCCCAACTGGCCGCCGCGGTGTCCAACGCCGGCGCGCTGGGCATCATCGAGACCGCGTCCGAGCAGGGCCGGGCCGATCTGCACCGCGTGCGGGCCCTCACCGACGGCGCGGTGGGCGCCAACATCGCGCTGATCATGAACCGCAACCCCGCCGTCGTCGATCTTCTTGTCGCCAGCGGCGTCCGCTTCGTCACCACCTCGGCCGGCGACCCGAGGTTGTTCACCGACCGGCTCCACGATGCGGGCATCACCGTGTTCCACGTGGTGGGCACGCTGGCCGCGGCCAGAAAGGCCGTCGACGCCGGGGTGGACGGGCTGGTGGTCGAAGGCGTCGAGGGAGGCGGGTTCAAGAACCGATTCGGGGCATCGACCATGGTCCTGCTGCCCTTGGTGGCGAGCCACGTCGACGTGCCGATCGTGGCCGCCGGCGGCATCTGCGACGCGCGATCCATGGCGGCCGCGTTCGTCCTCGGCGCCGAGGGCGTGCAGCTGGGCACCCGACTGCTAGCGTCGGCCGATTCCCCGGTGCACGGCAACCTCAAGCAAGCGGTCCTGGACGCCGACGAGACCTCCACGGTGCTGCTCCCAATGCAGGGCAGGACCATGATGCGCGTCATCCGGACCCCGGCGGCCGAAAAGATCGATGGCGCCGCCTCCGCCGCAGCGGGCGGGGCGGCCCTGCAACGCGTGCAGCGGCTCTACTTCGACGGGGACATGGACGCCGGCGTCGCCAACACCGGTCAGGTCGCCGGGCGCATTGACGACCTGCCACCGGCCGCCGACATCATCACGCGGATGTGGGCCGGCTGCCGAGAGGTGTTGGCGGCCACCGGGAATCGGCTGGGACCCGGCCCGCCCTAACCGGGGCGGGTTCTGCCGTCGAAGTCGACGCGTTCACCGTCGACTTTGGTGATGCGCACGGCTACATTTACGTCGTCGACCGGAAGGAGGACATGGTCATCTCGGGCGGAGAGAACATCGACAGCGCCGAGCTGGAGGACGTCCTGGCTTCCCACGCAAAGGTCGCCGAGGTTGCCGTCATCGGGATTCCCGACCCGCAGTGGGGCGAGACCCCGATGGCGGTGATCGTGCCGTGCGACCCGGACGACCCGCCGACCGACTCCGAGATCGAGACACACTGCCGCGCGCACCTGGCGCACGACAAGCGTCCCCACCGGGTGGTGATCGTGGCGGCGTTGCCCCGCAACGCCAACGGCAAGGTGCTCAAAGCCGTTCTGCGGCAACGGTACCGCGGGTTGGCTGCCTACGATGCCGGGCCGGTCGACACTCCCCTGCTGGACGAGACGATCGGGGTGAACTTCGAGCGCACCGCGTCGGCCCACCCCGACGTGGAGGCGCTGGTCGACGCGCCCGCGGGCCGGCGTTGGACCTACGCCGAGCTGAACGCCGAGATCGACGCTCTGGCGCGCGCTTTGATCGCCAGCGACATCCAGCGCGGCGATCGGGTCGGTGTGTGGTCGCCGAACTGCGCGGAATGGACGATCCTGCAGTACGCCACCGCGAAGGTCGGGGCGATCCTGGTCGCGATCAACCCGGCGTACCGCGCCCACGAGGTGGCCTACGTGCTGCGGCATTCCGGTGTGCGCCTGCTGGTTTCGGCGACGGCGTTCAAGACCTCCGACTACCGCGGCATCCTGGACCAGGTGCGCGGCGAGGTGCCCGGGCTGGCCCGCCAGTTGACGGAGGTGGTGTTCCTGGGCACCGGCGACTGGGAGCGCCTGCGGCGGCGCGCCGCTACCGTGTCCGGGGCGCAATTGCGGGAGCGCGCGAGCGCGCTGACCCCGTCGGATCCGATCAACATCCAATACACCTCGGGCACGACGGGCTCGCCCAAGGCCGCCACCCTGTCGCACCGCAACGTGCTCAACAACGGCTTCTTCGTCACCGAGCTGATCGGGCTCGCGGCCGGGGAACGGCTCTGCATTCCCGTCCCCTTCTACCATTGCTTCGGCATGGTGATGGGCAACCTCGGGTGCACCTCCCACGGCGCCACCATGGTGATCCCGGCGGCCGGGTTCGATGCCGCCGCCACGCTGGCGACCATCGAAGCCGAGCGGTGCACGGCCGTCTACGGCGTGCCGACGATGTTCATCGCGCTGCTCGGGCACCCCGACCTGCCCGGCCGGGACGTGTCGTCCCTTCGGACCGGCATCATGGCGGGCGCCTCGTGCCCGGTCGAGATCATGAAGCGCTGCGTCGGCGAGCTGAACATGGCGCAGGTCGCGATCGCCTACGGCATGACCGAGACGTCCCCGGTGTCCTGCCAGACGTTGATCGACGACGACCTGCACCGGCGAACCGCCACGGTGGGGCGGGTGCATCCCCACGTCGAGATCAAGATCGTCGACCCCGACAGCGGCGAGAACGTGCGGCGGGGCGAGCCCGGGGAGCTGTGCACCCGGGGCTATTCAGTGATGCTGGGCTATTGGAACGACGACGCCATGACGCGCGAGGCCATCGACGACGACGGCTGGATGCACACCGGTGACCTGGCCGTCATGCGGGACGACGGGTACTGCGCGATCGTCGGGCGCATCAAGGACATGGTCATTCGCGGCGGGGAGAACGTGTACCCGCGCGAGATCGAGGACTTCCTGCACACCCACCCCGACATCGACGACGTACAGGTGATCGGTGTTCCCGACGACACGTACGGCGAAGAGCTCTGCGCGTGGATCCGGATGCGGCCGGGTCGCCGGCGGCTGGACGCCGACGCCGTGCGGGAGTTCTGCTCGGGGCAGCTCGCGCACTACAAGATTCCGCGCTACGTCCACCTCGTCGACGAGTTCCCCATGACGGCCAGCGGCAAGGTGCGCAAAGCCGACATGCGGGCCGAGACGGTGCGCCTACTGGGGTTGTGAACCCTATGCGCCGGCGGCGGCCAGCGCCGCGTCGTACTCGGGCTCCTGCCCGATTTCGGGCACCAGCTCGGTGTAGGCGACGTTGCCGTCGGCGCCGACCACGACGATCGCCCGGGCGAGCAGCCCGGACATCGGCCCGTCGGTGATGGTGACGCCGTAGTCCTCGCCGAAGCTGTCGCGGAACGCCGAGGCGGTCTTGACGTTCTCGATGCCCTCCGCGCCACAGAACCGCGAGAACGCGAACGGCAGGTCCTTGGAGACACACACGACCGTGGCCCCGCTCGCGGCGGCGCGCTCGTTGAACTTGCGCACGCTGTTCGCGCACACCGGCGTGTCCACGGACGGGAAAATGTTCAGCACCACGGGCTTACCGCGGAACTGCTCGATGCCGACCGTGCCCAGGTCGGCACCGACGAGGGTGAAGCCGGGGGCGGTAGACCCGACGGCGGGCAACTCGCCGACGGTGTGGATCGCGTTTCCACGCAGGGTTATCTGTGCCATGCGCACAGTCTGCCAAGGGCCGCCCGGCCGCCGCCGGTCAGGTCCGCTTGTCCTAATTGGTGGGATACCTGGCGTAGACGACATGCCCGGGTCCGGCCGACACTGATTCCATGGCTCGCAAGGTGGTGATCGCCGGCTTTCCCGGCGTCCAGGCGCTCGACGTGGTGGGGCCGCACGACGTCTTCACCGGCGCGTCGCTGTTGACCGACGGCGGATACGACGTCGCCGTCGCCTCGGTCGACGGCCGGGCGGTGACCACCGCGACCGGCCTGGCGTTCGCGGCGGCACCGCTTCCCGACCCCGGCGAGGCGGTCGACACCGTCGTGGTGCCCGGCGGCGTCGGCATCGACGCCGCCCGCGCCGACGCCGAGCTCGTCGCCTGGATCAAGGCCGTCGCCGGGCACGCCCGTCGCATCGTCACCGTCTGTACGGGCACGTTCCTGGCCGCCGAGGCCGGGCTTCTCGACGGCCACCGGGTGACCACCCACTGGGCCTTCGCCGGGCGCCTGGCCCGCGAATTCCCGGACCTCGACGTCGACGCCGACCCGATCTTCGTCCGCAGCTCGGACACCGTGTGGACGGCCGCCGGTGTCACCGCGGGCATCGACCTGGCCCTGTCGCTGGTCGAAGACGATCACGGCACCGCGGTCGCGCAGACGGTGGCCCGCTGGCTCGTGCTGTATCTGCGCCGCCCCGGCGGACAGACCCAGTTCGCGGCGCCGGTGTGGATGCCGCGCGCCAAGCGGACCGTCATCCGCGCGGTGCAGGAGGCCATCGAGGCCGAACCGGGCCGTCCGCACGGCATCGAGGACCTGGCGCGGCGGGCGGCGATGAGCCCGCGCCATTTCACCCGGGTGTTCACCGCCGAGGTCGGCGAAGCGCCGGGCCACTACGTCGAACGCGTCCGCACCGAGGCCGCGCGCCGGCAGCTCGAGGAGACCGACGACACCGTTGTCGCGATCGCCGCCCGCTGCGGCTTCGGCACCGCGGAAACGATGCGGCGCAACTTTCTGCGCCGCGTCGGCATCCCGCCCGACCAGTACCGCAAGGCGTTCGCGTAACCGGAAAGGAAACCCACCGATGCCCCAGATCGCATTTGTCGCCTATCCCGGCTTCACCGCGTTGGACATGATCGGCCCGTACGAGGTGCTGCGCCAGCTGCCCGGCGCCGAGGTGCGCTTCGTCTGGCACGAGGCCGGGCCGATCACCGCCGACTCCGGCGTGCTGGTCATCGGCGCCACCCACACGCTCGACGAAACCCCTTCCCCCGATGTGATCCTCGTGCCCGGCGGTCCGGCCACCCCGGTGCACGCGCGCGACGAGGCGCTGCTGGAGTGGCTGCGGCGGGCGCAGCGGAGCGCGGGCTGGACGACGTCGGTGTGCTCGGGTTCGGTGATCCTGGCGGCGGCCGGTCTGCTCAAGGACCGGCGCGCGACTTCGCACTGGCTGACCGTTCCGGCGCTCAAGGCATTCGGGGCGGTCCCCGTGGGTGACGAGCGAATCGTGCGTCAGGGCAACGTCGTCACGTCTGCGGGGGTGTCGGCGGGGCTGGATCTGGCGCTGTGGCTGGCCGGTGAGATCGGTGGTGAGGGCCGCGCCAGGGCGATCCAGTTGGCGATCGAATACGACCCGCAGCCGCCATTCGACTCCGGACACCTGTCGAAGGCGTCGGCGACGACGAAAGCGGCCGCGACGGCCCTGCTTTCGCGGGACAGCGCGAAGCCGGCCCACCTCAAGGCGGCGACGATGCTGGCGTGGGAGCAGGCGCTGGCGGCGGTCCGGTCGCGTGCGAGGCGCCGCGTACTGCTGGGGTGATGAAAGCCGTCACAGCCGTGGACGCGATAGCGACATCGAGGTGTTGGTGCCCGGCGTGCGGCCACCGTGGGCCTTGGCGGGCCCGCGCTAGTTGCTGGGCTGCAAGATCTCGTCGGAGGCGAGCTGGCCGCCGGCCTGCATCCAGGCGGCCACCACGCGCGGCGCGTCGCGGTTGGGGTTGTAGATGTCCTCCTCGCTGGAGAACAATCCGTCGCCGGCGTAGACCAGCCGGGTCCAGTTCGGGAACCAGAACGGCTCCCCGTTCGGGTCGGTGGGGTGGTCGAGCAGATTCTTGATCATGATCACGACGGCGTCGTTGTCGTCGTCGTAGGCGATCCAGTCATTGGGAAAGCGCATGTGCGGGAACGGGGCCATCACGGCGACGATCCAGTCCCGGACCGCCTCCCGCCCGTGGAAAACCCCGTAGTGGTGCTCGGTGTAGACGACGTCCTCGGTGAAGAGATCCGCAAACGGTCGCCAGTCGCCCGAGGCGCTGCAGCCTTCGACGACGGTGGTGTAATGGCGGACGGCCTGCTCGATTTCGGCCCTGGTGAATTTGCCCATGCCCGACACACTAGAACGTGTTTCGGTTATCGGTCGCTCGTCTGGGATAGGGATATCGAATGAATGTCTTGAACTTGTTCGACTTGCACGGCAAGAGGGCCTTGGTGACCGGGGCATCCAGCGGCATCGGCAAAGAGGTGGCCAGGGCATATCTACAGGCCGGCGCCCAAGTAGCCGTTGCGGCACGGCATTCCGAACCCCTGGAGCGAGTCGCCGCCGAGATCGCCGGCGCGGGCACCGTCGTTCCCATCTGCTGCGACGTCACGCAAGAGGACCAGGTGACGGCGATGCTGGACCGCGTCACCGCGGAGTTGGGTGGTATCGACATCGCGGTCTGCAACGCCGGCATCGTCTCGGTGCACCCCATGCTGGACATGCCGCTGGACGAATTCCGGCGCATCCAGGACACCAACGTGACCGGCGTGTTCCTCACCGCCCGGGCGGCGGCGCGGGAGATGGTCCGGCAGGGCCGTGGCGGGGCCATCATCACCACCGCCTCGATGTCGGGCCACATCATCAACATCCCGCAGCAGGTCGGCCACTACTGCGCCTCCAAGGCCGCCGTCATCCACCTGACCAAGGCCATGGCCGTGGAGTTGGCTCCGCACAACATTCGGGTGAACAGCGTCAGTCCCGGCTACATCCGCACCGAACTCGTCGAGCCGCTGGCGGAATACCACCGGCAGTGGGAGCCGAAGATACCGCTGGGCCGGATGGGCCGGCCCGACGAGCTCACCGGCCTCTACCTCTACTTGGCGAGCGAGGCTTCCAGCTACATGACCGGTTCCGACGTCGTGATCGACGGCGGTTACACCTGCCCCTGAGACCAGCTCACCGCACCAGGCAGGGGCGCCCGAATCGGGTTCGCACGCCCGGCGAAAACAGCCCGCGCAACCGCTCGCCGGCCGGCTCCACCCCGGCGGCGCCCATCAGGTCGTCGTCCAACTCCACGATCTCGGCGAGGCGCAGCGGCCACGGCCCGTGCTCGTTCGGTAGCCACCACGTCCGGCCCGCCTTGCGGGTGTGCGCGCCCCATCGTGCGGTCAGCCAGACCTCCCGCGACGTCGGTTCGACCGGGTCGCCGACGGCGACGGTCAACCGGCTGCGCAAGCCCGGCCGGGGCCAGCGTCGCACGCTGTCGTAGGTGATGTGATCGCCGCGCCGCGTGAGACGCATCCTGGCCCAGGTGTACGGGATCCCGAGTCCGATCCGGGTGACGGGCACCACGGCCAGGCGGGCGGTTTCCAGTGACCGAAAGAGCACGCCGTGGCGGCCGGCGTCGTCGATCGAATAGAGCCGGATGTTGGTCTCGGGGAAGCTGCCGAAATACGGCAGCCTGAGCGCGGAGCCGATTTTGGTGCTGCGCATCCGGAACGGCACCAACCCGACGTAGGTCATGCCGTCGGCGAATACGTCGGGCCGCGTCCCGGCCGGGAAGACCTCCGCCACGCTGTCCGGCCGGACCGGCCAATGCACGAACGTCAGGTCGGCCCAACGCTGGTCGAAGGTGACGGGGCCGGGAAGCCGCGGCGGGGTGACCGGGTAACCCGGCGCCGTCATTGGGTCACGAGCCGGGGGCGATCCATTGCCGCGCCTGCTGCGTCTCCCCGGCCGGAAAATGCCGGATCTCGGCCGACACGAAGTGGGATGCCAGATGCTCGGCCACATCGCCGAGGTGCGAGTCGGTGACCACCGCGATCTTTTTGACGTGCTTGTGATGGTCGCGGACGAAGCGCAGGTGGGTGACCATCGACCCGAAACTGTCCCACCCCGGGAACGACGGCGCGCTGATGATGAGCCCGGCAAGGTCGCCGTGGGCCTCGATCTGGGGGTCGACCGCCTTGGCGAGCTCGACGAAATCGTCCTTGTCGAGCGCCGACTCCGGTCGCACTTCGAGGATGGAATGCTCGGTGTCCAGGTCGTATTCGATCATGGCGTGCTCCTAGCGGATCGTTGCGTCCAGTCGCCGAAGACGGCGATGCCACCATGATGGCGGCGTCCGGACGGCGTGGATAAGAGGCGAAAGTCATCGCCGGGCGACACGAGATGACCTATCCCTCTAGCTCGCCGGAGATTCCACGCTCGAGGCCGGCCTGCGTCGCGGACGGCAGAACGATGAGGCCGTCGAGTTCCTTGCGGGCCCGCTCGTAGGCGTTCTGGCGTTCCTGCGGTGCCGCGGCGGCGTCCGACGCCACCCTCAAAAGGCTCTGGGCACGCACGATCCGCTGCTCGTCTGTGCGGGAAAAATCGCCGCGGCGTCTGCGTCTCGCCTCCGCCTCGGCGATGTTGAAAGCGGTGACGTAATCCTCGACCGCGGCCATGTACCGCGCGGCGGCTTCGGCGTCATCGAGGAGATCCTCGGCTCGGGCGGGACGCAGGAAGTCGGCGCGCAGCTTGGCTTTGTGGAAGCCGGCCGTGAGCGGATCGCGCATGTCGGTCATGAGCGGGAAGTCGAGCAGCTTGGCGACGTCGAGTTCGTACTCGAGCCATCGAGTGTCGGTGCGGTCGTGTTCCGCTACGACGCGTCGGATCGACCGCCACTGCGGCGCTTGGTTGTTGCCGGTGCTTGCGGTCGGCGCGGTCGCCGAGTCCGGCATCGGTGCCCGGTCCCGCGGTTCTCGGGTCCGCCGCTTGTTGGCCGCGAAGGCTTTCACCGCGGCGATGATGGCGGCCGTCAGCGGCAGGATGATGATCAACAGCTCCGCCAACCGGAAAAGCAAACCCACATCCCCAGGATGCCATCCCCCGGGCCGCGCGGTGGGGGCCCGCAGGGCTCACGTCGCCGGCTGCGGTCCGATACCGAGCAGCGGGTTGCCGTTCTTGCCGCGAGTACCGCCGCCGCCCCTGTCAGAACTGGCTGTGGCGCATCGCGCCTATGGTTCCGGTCTGGCGGTGCGGCAAGCAACGCCACGGCGATACAGGAACGTCATAGCGGAAGTCTTGAAATGCTAAGGCGTGCAGGCGGTCTGGTCAGACAAATGTCGCGCCGGGTCGTCCTGCCGGCGGGCGCGCGCCGCGTACACGCTCCACGCGCCTCGTAGGCTGGAAGCATGACTGCAGAAACGGCAGCAGACAGCGAGCGGCAGTCCGTGTGGTCGCGGCCTGCCATGCTTGCCTCCTCCGCCCGCTCGGCGCTGCACCGGAGCGCCGCTTCCCTGTTCCACCGAGCGCCGCGACCCGTGCAGCAAGCCTTGCAGCTGATCGAGCGCACCGGCCGCGGGTCCCTGGATGACCGCGTTCCCGGGCTGGCCGCCGAGGTCGCGCTGTTCACCCTGATCTCGCTGCCGGCGCTTTTGCTGGCAGTCGTCGGTTCGCTGGGGTTCATCGCTGATGCGCTCGGCCCCGACGGAACCGCCGAACTGCACCGGCTGGTGCTGGGTGTCCCCGACTCGTTCCTGTCCGAGCGGACCTATGACTCGTACCGGCAGATCGTCGAGGACATGCTCGCGCAAACCAGCGGCGGCGCGGTGTCCATCGGTCTACTGCTGAGCGTGTGGACCGGCTCGAGGGCGGTGAACCGGTACGTGGAGACGATCACGATCGCCTACGACGTCGCCCCACGCTCGGCATGGCGACGCAGGCTGCTGGCCTTCGGGCTCACCGTAGCGGGACTCCTTGGCGCCGTGGCGATCTTGCCGCCCCTCGTTGTCGGGCCCCGCCTGCTCGGGTGGCTGGCCCCCGAGTCGGTGGCCGCGACGACGTTGCGCGTCCTGCATCTGTTGTTCTGGCCGGGTGTCGTCCTGCTCGTCGCGGCGGGGCTGGCCACCCTTTACCACATCGGCGTCCCGCGCTGGACGCCCTGGCGCCGGGATCTGCCGGGGGCGTTGCTGGCAATGTTGCTGTGGCTGGCCGCGTCGGCGGGGTTGCGCGCCTACCTGCGGCTGACTGTGCAAAACGATGCGGTCTACGCGCGGCTGGCGGTGCCGATCGCGGTCGTCCTCTGGCTCTACATCACTGCCCTGGCGGTGTTGCTCGGAGCCGAGTTCAACGCCGCGATCGAGAAGATCTGGCCGCACAAACGGTATCCGTGGCGGCTGCGCCGGCATCTTCGCATGCGACCGTAGCGCGCAGAGCCGGGAGTCCGCCGTTGGCGCGGCGCGACGGGCGCGGGCGCTGCGACGTCGAGGGCACTTGCGGGGTACGGTCACGGCTCCTCGTCCGCCGTGGCAGCCTGGGACTGTGACGATGGCTGACGCGGCGAAACTCGCCTTCCAGATCAGCCTGTTCGTGGTGATCCTCGGCTACGGGCTGACCGCGCGATTCGCCGACGTGACCTACGTGCTGCGGCGCCCGGATCTGCTGGCCCGTTCCCTGCTGAGCGTGCTCGTCATTGCGCCGGTGATCTCCGCGGTTCTCGTCAGCGTGATGGACTTGAAGCCCCAGGTGGCCATCGCGCTGGTGACGCTGGCGGTCTCGCCCCTGCCGCCGTTACTGCCCCGACGAGGGGAGAAGGCGGGCGGACACGTTCAGTACGGGCTCGGCCTCGTCATCGTGCTCGCCCTTCTCGCCGTTCCCGTGCTTGCCGCGGCCGCACCCCTGGTGGGGCATGTCTTCGGGCGCCGGCTCGTCGTAAGTGCTTGGCAGATCGGGGAACTGATGCTGGCGTCGGTGCTGGCGCCGCTGATCGCCGGTATGGTGCTCGCGGCGCGTCGGCCCGAATTCGCGGCGCGCATCTCCGGCCCGATAGAACGTGTGCAGCGGTGGGCGCTGCCGGTGGCCATGGCCTTGCTGCTGGTCGCCGCCGCGCCGGCAATGTGGAAGCTCATAGGTGATCGGACCCTGGTCGCGATGGTGCTGTTCGTGGTCAGCATGGTCGCCATCGGACATGTACTGGGCGGACCCGATCGGCAATGCTCGGCGGTATTGGCGTTCGCCAGCAGTTGCCGCCATCCCGCGACCGCGCTGACGATCGCGTCGGCGAGCTTCCCCACCGCCGACGAACGCGGCGCCGTTGCGCTCTACGGTCTGGTCACCGCCGCAATAGGTGCGCTCTACGCGTTCTGGATGCGTCGCCGCGCGGGAGCTCCCGCCGCCGGGTAACCCCTGTTCGCCGCGCTACATCGACCCGAGATGTGCGCAGCGCTTAAATCGGCTCTTCATGATTGAACAGTGCAACCTTTTGCGGAACGGAGTGCTGATGCGTGTGCGACCTACACGGCAGCCTGGTCGAACCGGGGCCCGGAGTCGCCTATTCAGGAACCACGCAGCGGAATCCCCATGTCGTCGTCGAAGAATGAGGATCGTTGAAGTTACGATTCGGTGACCGAACCAGGTCGGTATCGTCCTCCCACGAGCCGCCCCGTAATACGCGGGATGATCCCGATGGCGGGCCGGTTGGATTTCGGTCCGGTGAGCGACGATAGAAATCTTGATCGTACCAGTCGAACACCCACTCCCAGACATTCCCCGCCATGTCCAGAACGCCATACGGGCTCGCGCCGGAAGGATAGCTCCCGACTCGAGCCGTATCTCCCACGAAGCCTGCGTAATTCGCGTTTCCTTTGTCAACGTGATCGCCCATGGGAAACGTTCTTCCGTCAGTACCGCGCGCGGCGGCCTCCCACTCGGCTTCAGTCGGAAGCCGGCCACCTGCCCATTTGCAGTATGCCGCCGCCTGATACCAATCGACATGGATGACCGGAAAGTTCCCATACTGGTCGTTGTCGCTTGTGTAATACCTTTGCCTCGTAAATGAATCATCGCTTGATGGATTCGTGCAGGAGCCCGATGCGACGCATTTCCTGTACTGGGCGTTGGTTATCTCCGTCCGATCCATCCAGAAACCGTCAAGATAGACCCGGTGAATCGGTTGTTCATCGATCTTCCCGGCATCGGAACCCATTCGGAACTCTCCTTGCGAAATCATGACCATCACCATTTGGTCCTTATCGCGTATCCGGTTGTGCACCGGTTCGGGTGACGCCGAAACTGATCCGATCTGCATGAAGGCTGCGCCGCAGACGAGCAAGCCTAGGACGGCCTTCGCCGGCGTCCGCTTCCAGCGGCGTGCTGCGCCCCGGCTTGTATGCTGATTCTTCGAGGAAGACATGACCGCTCCTTTCCCTGTTCTATGGCCGCCGAGGCTGGCGCTGGGAAAACTCGCCCAAGCCGGTTTCACCCGCTCACGATCCGATCGATAATATGGCCGCGACGTTCTGAAGGCAGGTGGCTTGTCCGAAACGGGAACACCGACGACCCCATCTGCGGGCGTCGGCAAGACTTACTCGCTGCGTGAATTGGCGGCTGCGATCCGCCGCCTGGTCCCGCTGACGCCGCACGCGGGAGCGGTGTGGTTGCTCCGCCGGATGGATCCCGCGTTCCGCGAGAAGGTCATGCTCACCGTCGCCCAGGCGAACAGTTGCCGCTACTGCAGTTACGTTCACCAGGAATGGGCTATCCGGGCCGGCGTACCCGACCGGGAGCTCGCGCAATTGGAGGGCGCCGATCCGGCAACGTTCGACCGCGCCGAATGGAGCGCTCTCGCGTATGCCAGGTCGCTGGCCGAAGCCGATTTCGGCCCTGTGCCCGAGGAGATCTCACAAGAGGTCGCGAAGTACTACACACCCCGGGACCGGCGGAACATCGAGACAGTCGCTCTGGTCATGAGCGTTGTCAACCGATCAGCGAACACGCTGGAAGCCTTCCGGTCGCGGTTGCGCGGCACGGCCGTTTCCGAGTCCCTGCCCGCCGAGATCGCCATCAGCCTGGCCCTGGTCGCCATCTCGCCGCTGCTATTGCCCGCGCTCTCCATCGTGCTTCGCAGATCCCCACTACGAATGCTGCGTGAGTTGAATGCGCCTTCCGTTGACGATTCACCGCCCGGTGCGCGGCCGCCCGACGCGCCGTAGCGATTCGCTCGATGGATCGACGATTCATCACGGCACTGGCGCGGTGCGGTTCTCGCCGGTCGGGGTCCCATGGTCCGCGCATCGAAAGCGAGAACCGTGATGACTAGTTTCGTGTGGATGAAGGTCCTGGAGTCGGGGCCGCGACGCTACGACCGCGGCATCTCGATGTTGTCGGGTGGGCGGATCACCGAGGCCTATGAGCAGATCGCCGCGTTGGCGGCGGGCCCGGGCACGCGGGTTCTCGACATCGGCTGTGGGACCGGCGGGGTGACGCTGGCTTGTGCCGCCCGCGGCGCCGTCGCGGTAGGCATCGATACGGATGCGGGCATGCTGGAGGTGGCGCGAACCAAGCCCGTCCCGGCAGCAGGCAGCGCGGAGTTCATGCAGCTTTCAGCGGCGGAGATCGAGGATCGCTTCGCGGCGGGAAGCTTCGATGCGGTGGTGTCGTGCCTGGCACTGAGCGAAATGTCCTCCGAGGAGCAGGATTACGCACTCCATGCCGCGTATGTGTGCTTGGTGCCGGGCGGCGTGCTGGTGATCGCCGACGAGGCGACGCCTGAGGGCCGGGTTTCGCGTCTGGTGCACCGTCTGCGGCGGTTGCCGGTCGCCGCGGCGACGTATCTGCTCACGCAGACCACGACGCGGCCGATACGCAATCTGTGCCAGCGCGTGCGGGCGGCCGGATTCTCGGTCGTGTCGACGCAGCGCATGTGGTCGGACAGCTTCCTGGTGGTCCACGCGACCAAGGCACACCCGTGAGACTCGGCGACGTACCGGGTTACCTCCGTGACCGAGCGCTCGGCATGCTGCCGCACCGGGCGTCCACCGGACTGATCCGTGTCGGGAAGCCGGGCCGCGACTCGCCGGTGCTCGCCACCGGAAACTTCACGCTCACAGTCCGACGTCTCCGCGACGCGTTGCGCGGCTACAACGCTTGGCTTCTGGTAGCCAACAGCAAGGGCATCGACGTCTGGTGCGCCGCGGGCGGCGGCCATCTCACCCATCACGACATCATTTCGGTCATCCGCACCACGCATATCGCCGATCGGGTCGACCGTCGAGAAGTCGTGCTGCCGCAGCTCTGCGCCACCGGTGTGGAACGCCGGCGGATCACCGAAGCAACCGGATTCGCCACCCGCTGGGGGCCGGCCCGGCTCGAAGATCTGCCGGCTTTCCTCGACCGCGGGGAACAGGCAGCCAAAAGTGAGCGCTTCATGCGCTTCCCGGGCTGGGAACGCATGGAGATGGCGGCGATGCTGGGTGTGCCACTCCTGGTTGTCATGCTTCCGATCTTGGCGGGCGTGTTCGGTTGGGCAACGATGACAGCAGGTGGCACAGCGGTTGCGCTCTTCGTTCCCGGCTTGTTCGGCCTGCTGCCCTGGGTCCCGATTCACGGGCGCCGGCGATTCCTGACTTTCACCGTCTTTGCCGTTGGGGCTGCCCTTTTCGGTTGTGGACTACTATTCGCGCTCGGCGAGGCCACAGCAGCGCACTTGACGGCCGTTAGCGCTGCGGCGTTCGTTGGTATCGCGCTTGCCTCGACCGATGTCGCCGGGTTCACGCCGTGGTACGGAAGCTATATCAACACTTTTCACAACGAAGCCCATATCGATCTCGTCGCCGACCGCTGCACGGCTGCGGCGGACTGCGTACAGGTGTGCCCGCGCGATGTGCTCGAAATGACCCCCGAAATAACCAAGGAGCAGCGCAGGGTGCAGATCACGAAACCGGATTGGTGCATTCAGTGCGGCGCCTGCATCGTGCAATGCCCGACGGACGCATTGCGCTTTCGCTATGACGACGGCCGCGTCGTCGAGGCCCCGACCATTCGTCGTACCCGTATGAACATGGTGGGCCGCCGCAGCATCGAAGTCGGCGATTGAGCGTTCCGCACTCCGACGGAAGCGCCCCGTCGACCAACCGTCACACCGACTGCGGGTGCTGACGGCGTTGAGACCTGACTTGTTTTTCGGTGTGGGCTGCTGGGATCTGGGCACTGAAGTCGGGGGCCGGGGCTGTCGTAGTGGCCAATCAGGTTGTCCGGCGTTGCCAATGATGGTTTGGGCAGCAGGTTTTGTCGTACCCGGCTGCGATGATGGGGTTATGTCTTCGACCTCATCGCCTCCCGCGGCGGTGAGCCCGGGTCCGATGACAAGCCATCGAAAAGCGACAGTGTTGGCGAGCACCGAGGCAACGCGGTCGACGCAAGCATCGTCGGCTATCTTCCCAATGATTTTGTGAGCGTTTCTGATCGTCATCACGTGTCGAATCGGAGGTCGGCTGAGCCTCACAATCGACGGCCCCATCTTGGTCAAGGATGTGTAAGGGTGAAGCTCCGACAACCGTGCGACAACGAAACTCGTTCTATTACCAAGCTTCCGGACGGCCCAAGCGCTGACCCCCAGCTCCGCATTGTGCGCGCCGCCTGCGTCGGCCGGATACGCGATGGCTCACCTTCGCACACTGTCGTCACGGTCAGCCCGCGGCTTACAAGTGACTTTGGTCCCTGTCGGTCGGACCAGGTGCAGTGGTTGCATCAGCCAATGTTGGCGCCAGGGTGTAAATCCGATACGCCAAAAGCCTGGTGAACAGGTACATGCCTGCGCACGGTCGGCTCAGCAGTCAACCGATTGTGCTCAGGCCACGGGCACAACAGTGAACGGCAGCACCGCCAGAGCAGATACCGACCCCACCGCGATCCGACATAGTGCCGGATTCGGGCGGTCGGGGTGGCGGTAGGAAGATCACCGCCAGGTACGGGGCGCGATGCACCCCGCGTATGCGACGAAGCGAGGATCATGCAGGAGCGATTGGCTGATCGGGAGACAAAAGCCGATGCATCCCGGTTGCGTCCGCGGCCGGGCCTGGCGCAGAAGAACGTTTTCGTGATCGGGTTCGACGAGCTCCACCGCGACCTGTTCGAGGCGTTGCCTGCGGCGACGGAGTGCTCGTTTTACCCGCTGCTGGGCGGCGAACAGCCCAACCCCTTGCACATCCCGCCTCGCTTGCTGCTCGAGCGCGCCCGCGAGGAGCTCGACGCGTTTCCGGGGAGCGTGGACGGCATCGCGGGTTACTGGGACTTCCCGACCAGTTGCATCGTGCCGATCCTGTGCGCCGAGCGGGGGCTTCCCAGTGCCCCGCTGGAGGCTGTGCTGCGCTGCGAGCACAAGTACTGGAGCCGGGTACTGCAGCGCGAGATCGTCCCGGAGCACGTGCCGGGCTTCTGCGCGGTCGACCCTTTTGATCCCCGCGCGGCGGAGTCGATCGAGCTCGACTTCCCGTTCTGGATCAAGCCGGTGAAGTCCTTCAACTCCTACCTGGGTTTCTACGTGGGTGGGCCCGGCGACCTCGAGCATGCCCTGGCGCGCATCCGCGCGGGCATCGGGACGCTGGCCGAGCCCTTCGACTACGTCCTTTCGATGATTGACCTGCCACCCGAGATCGAACCGATCACCGGTGCGCACTGCATCGCCGAGCAGATCATTTCTGCGGGGCGCCAGTGCACCGTCGAGGGGTGGAGGTTTCGGGGCGAGTGTGAGGTCTACGGCGTGATCGACTCGATCCGGCATCCGGGTCTGTCGACGTTCGCCCGCTACCAGTACCCCTCGAGCCTGCCGGCCGAGGTGCAGGAGCAGATGGCCGAGATCTCATGCCGGGTGATGGAATACCTCGGCTACGACGGCTCGCACTTCAACATCGAATACTTCTGGGAGCCCGATACGGGCCGGATATGGCTGCTGGAGATCAACAGCCGCATCTCGCAGTCACACTCGGAGTTGTTCGCCAAGGTCGACGGTGTCGCCAACCACGCCGTCCTGGTGGATCTCGCGTTGGGCCGCCGCCCGAACCTTCCGCACCGCGAGGGTCCGTTCCCGTGCGCGGCCAAGTTCTACGAGCGCTCCTTCCGTGACGCGCGGGTGCGCAGCGTCCCGGACCGGGCGCGGATCAAAGAGATCGAAGCACGCTTTCCCGGGGCGGCCGTCCACGTGCGTGTCCACCCCGGCACGCGGTTGTCGGACCTCGGTCATCAGGAGAGCTACAGCTCCGAGCTAGCGTGGATCTACATGGGCGCCTCCGACGAACAAAAGCTGCTCTCCGACCATCACGCACTCGTGGAGATGCTGGACATCGAACTCGAACCCGTGGCCGACCAGGAGTCAGAGACCGCACAGCGATGAGAATTGTCGAGAAGCTCCCCCGCGCCATACAGAGTTTCGAGCACGTGTGGATTCCCATGCCCGACGGCGTGCGGCTCTCGGCCAGATTGTGGATCCCGGAAGGCGCGGAGGCTGATCCGGTTCCCGCCCTGCTGGAATACATCCCGTACCGCAAGCGCGACCTCACGCGGGTGCGCGATGCCACTATTCACCCCTGGTTCGCCGGCCACGGCTATGTGGCCGTGCGGGTCGACCTGCGCGGTAGTGGTGAGTCCGAGGGGATGTTGCAGGACGAGTACCTCGAGCAAGAACTCGCCGACGGCGAGGCCGTCCTGCGGTGGCTGGCGGCCCAGCCTTGGTGCAACGGCCGGGTGGGGATGATCGGCATCTCCTGGGGCGGCTTCAACGCGCTGCAGATCGCCGCCCGCCGCCCGCCGGAGCTGGGGGCGGTGGTAGCGGTCTGCGCCACCGACGACCGCTATGCCGACGATGTGCACTACATGGGCGGTTGTCTGCTCGGGGACAATCTGTCGTGGGCTTCGGTCATGTTCAGCCGCAACAGCTGTCCGCCGGATCCGGCGATGGTCGGTGACCGTTGGCGCGAGATGTGGATGGCGCGCCTGCGCGGCTCGGGCCTGTGGCTCGAGAAGTGGCTGCGCCATCAGCGGCGCGATGAGTACTGGAGTCACGGGTCGGTGTGCGAGGACTACTCGGCGATCACGTGTCCCGTATTCGTGGCGAGCGGCTGGGCTGACGGCTACACCAACGCGGTGCTACGGCTCATGGAGCACCTTCGGGTGCCGCGGCGGGGTCTGATCGGGCCGTGGAGCCACCGCTACCCGCACCAGGGCGTGCCGGGACCGGCGATCGGATTCCTTCAGGAGGCACTGCGCTGGTGGGACCGCTGGCTCAAGGACGAGCCCAATGGGGTGGAGGACGAGCCGATGGTGTGCGCGTGGATGCAGGACAGCGTGCCGCCCACGACGCACTACACCGTGCGACCCGGGCGTTGGGTGGCGGAGGATTCGTGGCCGTCGCCCAACGTCGATCGCGTGCGCTACCGGCTTGCCCCGAACCGGCTGTGCCTACAGGACCCCGGGAACCCCGAGGGCGGCGACGACGAGGTGGTCACCGTCCAGTCGCCGATTACGGTGGGGCTGTTCGCGGGCAAGTGGTGCTCCTACAGCTACGGACCCGATCTGCCCTTCGATCAGCGTCAAGACGACGGGGGCGCGCTCGTGTTCACCAGCGAGCCGCTTTCCGAGGCCGTGGAGATTCTCGGTTGCTGCCGCGTGGTTCTCGAGGTCGCAGCCGACCGACCGCAGGCCATGGTGGCGGTCCGGCTCTCCGACGTGGCCCCCGACGACAAGGCCACGCGGGTCACCTACGGCCTCAAGAATCTCGCGCACCGGGGCGGCCACGGGGGCCCTGCGCCCCTGAAGATGGGTCAGCGCTATTGCGTGGATATCCGGATGAACGACGTGGCGCAGGTGTTTCCGGCCGGGCATCGGGTGCGTCTGTCGATCTCCACCTCGTACTGGCCCCTCGCCTGGCCGCCGCCGGAACCCGCCCGGCTCACCATCTGGCCCGGCGCGAGTTCTCTCGAGCTTCCGGTCCGGCGCACTGGCCCCGCCGACGAGCGGTTTCGCCCCTTCGAGCCCGCCGAGGGGACGCCGCCACCGGACACCACGGTCCTCGAGCCTCCGCATCGCAACTGGCTCGTGCACCGCGATCTGGCTACCGGAGTTTCGACTCTCGAGGTGATCCTCGACGAAGGCGTCTATCGCATCGAGGAGGTCGACCTCGAGATCCAGGCCCGGACCGAAGAGCACTACCGCTCGCACGGGGACGACTTCGACTCGGTGCAGGGAGAAGTACGCACGGTGCGCCGCTTCCGTCGTGACGACTGGCACGTGGAAACAATCGCCCACACGCTTCTCACCTCGGATCCGACCGAATTCCGGATCCGGGCCGAGCTCGACGCGTACGAAGGCGGGACGCGTGTCTACTGCGAGAGCTGGGACCGCCACATCCCGCGCGATCAGCTCTGAGGTGTTCAACAGCCCGGTCGTGCAAGCGATTTCAACGAGAGCCCGCTCTGTTCACAGAATTCCGAAGCCGTGCAGGGCTTTGAACCCGAACCAGGTCCCGAAGACGAGCCCCACGACGATCATGATCGGCCGGTCGTGCTCCTGCAACCAGCGCAAAATCCAGTCCAGCAGGGAGCGCGACCGTTCCGGGAAAAACGCCGCCAGCCCGACGATCAGCAAGTTGCCGCCCGTGGTAAGTGCCACGAAAACCACGTAGGTGACCATGTTGACAGCCCGGGGCATCCCGGCGTTGCCGATCACGCTGATCGCGGCCAGTGTGAAGACCCACGCCTTCACCGAGACCGCCATCAGGCCGGCGCCGATGAGAAACGCTTTGGTGGGCGTCGCCGACGACAGCATGGTCATCCATTTCGGTGGCGGCGCATCGGGATTCTCGCCGGCGAACAGCTCCCGTGCCGCGGTGACCAGAAACAGCAGGGCCACCACCAGAAGAACCGTCGACACGATCCAGTGGTGCGCGTGCTCCGAGTCGGTGTTGCGCTTCCCCCAGTGCAGGATCGTTCCGAAGGCGAGGCCCTGCAGCAGGCGGATGCTGACATGGCCCCCGAGCCAGGCGCCGGCGGCCCCGAGCCGGGAGCGCGTGCCGAGCAGCATGATGGTGACGACGAGCTCGATCGGCTCGAGCGCGCTCCCCAGGATCAGGGGAATCAGGCTGTCCCACATGGTCGCTCGGCTACTGCGCGGCCAGTGCCGCGCGCGTCTCGGCCTCGGCGATCGCCGCGGCCATATCGGCCGGGTGCTGGCGCACGGTGACGTCGATGCGATCGATGCGGCCGGTGAACCGGAAACCATGCCCGTAGGGGGCGACCGGTGAGCCGGTGTCGGTGCCGACGTCCAGGGTCTCCCCGCTCATCGAGAACCGGAACGGAACCGTGCGCTCGACGCGCCCGCTCGCCACCGCGGCGTCGTCGACGCGCAGCGACAACGATGCGCCCTTGCCCAACCCACCGCCGTCGTAGTCGAACGAAAGCCCCAATGCGACAGGGCCTTCCGGCAACGGTTCGGGTGCTGTGACGGTCGTGAGCTCGTGGCCGAGATAGTTGTAGGTGAAGTGCGGGACGCCGTCGTCCAGGTACAGGCTCCACCCGGCCATGGCCCCGCCTATGCAGATCACCACTCCCCGCGCGCCGCCCGGCGGGATCTGCAGCTGCGCCCGCAGCTCGAACGACGTGCTGGTGAAGCCCAGCGTCACGGGTTCGGGGATGCGCACCTGTCCGGCGTAGTAGGTGATCGAGGTGCGGCCGGCCAACGGGCTGGGCCGGTTGGCGGGCAGCGCACGCGCCAGCGTCGCGTCGCTGAGCGGGTAGACGCCGTATCTGCGCGCCTCGGCATCGAATACGGCCTTGAGCTCGCCGAGTTTGTCGGGGTGTTGCGCGGCGAGGTCGACGCCCTGGCTGAAGTCGTCGGCCAGGTGGTAGAGCTCCCAGCGCTCGGCTTCGCCGAACGGGGTGGGCGCCTGGGCGCGCACCCACGGCAGCCGCCCGTGGAAGCACGACGCCATCCACCCCTCGTGGTAGACGCCGCGATTGCCGAAGATCTCGAAATATTGTGTAGTGCGTCGGCTCTCGGCGTCGGCGGCGTCGAAGGAGTACCGCATGCTGACGCCCTCGACCGGCTTCTGCTCGACGCCGTTGACGCGGGCGGGCGCCTCGATGCCGGCGGCCTCGAGGATCGTCGGCACGATGTCGATGACGTGGTGGAACTGGCTGCGCTGCTCCCCCGTCGCCTTGATGCCGCGCGGCCACGAGACGGCGAGCCCGTTGCGGGTGCCCCCGAAGTGGGACGCCACCTGCTTCATCCATTGGAACGGGGCGTCGAGCGCCCACGCCCAGCCGACGTTGTAGTGGTTCTCGCAGCGCGCCGTGCCGAAGTCGTCCAGGTGGGCCAGCAGCCATTCGGGATCCTCGGGCAGCCCGTTCTGGAACGCCGGCGAACTCCACGCGCCGTGTATCGTTCCCTCCGCCGACGCGCCGTTGTCGCCGCACACGTAGACGAACAGCGTGTTGTCCCACTGCCCCAACCCCTCGAGGGCGTCGATCACCCGCCCGATCTGGGCGTCGGTATGGGCCAGGAAGCCCGCGTAGATCTCCATCAGGCGCCGGGCCACGGGCTTGTAGCGCTCGTCGTAGTCCGCCCATGCGGGTATCTGCTCGGGCCGCGGGGTCAGCCGGGAGCCGGGGGGAATGATGCCCATCTCGATCTGGCGCGCATAAATGCGCTCCCGCAAGGCATCCCAGCCGCCGTCGAACCGACCCGCGAACTCATCCGACCACTGCGGCCACACGTGGTGGGGGCTGTGCGTCGCGCCGGGCGCGAAATAGAGGAAGAACGGCTTGTCGGGCGCCGACGTCTTTTGCAGCCGGATCCAGTCGATCGCCTTGTCGGCAAGGTCCTCGCTGAGGTGGTAGTCGTCGCGGCCGAGGTACGGCTCGACGGGCGTGGTCTGGTCGTACAGCGCGGGCTCGTACTGTGAGGTGTCGCCGCCCAGAAACCCGTAGAACCGTTCGAACCCGAGCCCGGTCGGCCAGCGGTCGAACGGGCCCGCCGGGCCGGTCTCCCACGTCGGGGTGAAATGCGCCTTGCCGAACAGCGCGGTGCCGTAGCCGTTCATCCGCAGGATCTGCGCGACCGTGGCGGTGCTCTGCGGAATCACACTGTCGTAACCGGGGAAACCGTAGGCGATCTCGCAGATGGTGCCCATGTGCGCGCTGTGGTGGTTTCGTCCGGTCAGCAGCGCGGCGCGCGTCGGCGAGCACAGCGCGGTCGTGTGGAACTGGTTGTAGCGCAGGCCCGCCCCGGCGACCCGGTCCAGCGCGGGCGTCGGGACCGGCCCGCCGAAGGTGGAGGCGGCGCCGAATCCGACGTCGTCGAGCAGCACCACGACGACGTTGGGGGCGCCGGCTGGTGGATGTGCGATCGCGGGGGTGACCGGCGTGGAATCGGCCGCCGACGGGTTGATCACCCCGCCGAACGGCTCGTCCTCGCGGGGCAGGTCGACCATGGCGCCTCCTGATGCCGGTGCAACGGGTGTTCACGGCCGCCCCCTGGATGTAGCTTCGGCGAGTTCACCCTAATCGGCGGCGTCACGTCTGGGGACGCGCCCCCAGCACGTCGCGAAACAGCGCCTGCCGCAGGGCGAGTTCGCGTGGGTCGCTCCACAGGTGAAACCCGAGCCGGTTCATCACGTAGGTGTAGCCGATGCCGGTGTCGGGGTCGGCGCAGCCGAAGGAGCCGCCGAAGCCCGGCGTCCCGAACGCCTTGTCGGAGGAGCCGAACTCGAAGTGCGGGACGGGTTTACAGAAACCGAGCGAATACGCCACGTCCACGTGCATCACCTTGTCGCGCACCCCCCGGCTCGGCGGGACCGCCGGCGCCGCCAGCGCCTGCAGGGTGTCGCCGCTCAGCCCGACCTCGGCGCCGCGGGTGGCCGCGCTGCCGTACATCCGCGCCACCGCCCCGGCGGTTCCGATGCCGTTGGCCGACGGGATCTCCACGGCCCGCACCTCGTCACGGTTGTAGTCGCCGTTGAACGCGTTGACGCCCCGCGGGACCGACACCGCGCGCGCCGTCAGGCCGACCGGGTTGAGCGAGGCGCCCATGAATCCGAGTGGCATCACGCCCATGTGCAGTAGCGTCTCCGCACGCGCCCAGTTATGAATGTGGGCGACCCGCCCGCGGTCGACCACATCCGGCAGGCCGATGTGCAGGTCGAGCCCCAGCGGCCCCGCGATCTCGTCGGCCAGGTAGCGGCCCAGCGTGCGGCCGGCCGGGTCGGTCCGGCGGATCAGCTCGGACTTGTACCAGCCCAGCGTGATCGCGTGGTAGCCGTGCCGCGACCCCGGTCGCCACGCGGGTGTTTGGGCCGCCAGAATCGGCGAGAGCCGGTCGGGGTCGGCCACGTCGGCCAGCGTCGGCCTCGGTTTGAGCGCGCACAGCCCGGCCTGGTGGCCCAGGAGTTGGCGGACCGTGACGTCTTCCTTGCCCGCCTGCGCGAACTCCGGCCAGTACTCGGCGACCCTGGCGTCGTAGGAGAGCAACCCGCGGGACACCGCCCCGGCCACGACCAGGGCGGCAACGCCTTTGGTCGTGGAGAACATGTTGACCATGGTGTCGGGGTGCCAGGGATCCTTCGTCAACCCGTTGCGGTAGCCGCCCCACAGGTCGACGACCTTGACGCCGTCGCGATAGACGGCGAGGGCCGCGCCGACCTCCGCGCCGTCGCGGAAACTGGCGCGGAAGGCGTCGGCGACCTTTCCGTAGCCGGTGTCCACGTCGCCGCGGACCAGGTCCGGCGCCACTGCAACCTTGAGAACCATCGTCGTGCCTCCGCAATGGAGACTAGGCCAGGCCCGGTTGACTTAGCGAGCGCCCAGGGTGCCGCTCAGGTACTGCGCGCGGCAGGCGCGGCGGGCCAGCTTACCGCTGGTGGTGCGCGGGATGGCACCCGCCGAAAGGAAACGCACGTCCGAAACGGCGACATCATGGCGGTGGGCCACCGCGGCCCGGATCGCCTCGATCGCGGGCTCCGGGTCGGCGCGGCTGGTGCCCGTCGCGCGTTCGGCGACGACCACCAGGCGTTGGTCCGGCGCATCGTCGGACGGCACCGCGAAGGCCGCGACGTACCCGTGCCGCACCATCGGCGAGGCGTCGGCAACGGTGGCCTCGATGTCGTGCGGATAGTGGTTGCGGCCGTCTACGGTGACCAGGTCGGCGATGCGGCCGGCGACGTAGAGCTCGCCGTCGAGGTACACGCCCAGATCCCCGGTCCGCAGCCACGTGCCGCCGATGTTGGAGCCCTCTGCGTGGCCGTGTTCGGGCAGCCGCGACTGCAGCTTGGCGCCGAAAGCCAGTCTGGTCTGCTCCGGCCGGCCCCAGTACCCGCGACCAACGTTGTTGCCCTGCAACCAGACTTCGCCGACCTCGCCGTCGGGCAGCTCGGCCTCGGTGCCGGGATCGACGATCACCGCCCACAGGCTGCGGGCCACCTGACCGCACGACACCATCGCCACGGCGGTGGGGGAATCCGGTGCGACGCGCACCGCGTGACCGGCGCCAAGTTGCTCGCGGTCGAAATACGCGGCCGTCGCCTCGGCGCTGGGCGCGATGGTCGCGATCATCAGGGTCGCTTCCGCGATGCCGTAAGAGGGTTTGAACGCCGTGCGCGGCAGCCCATAGGGCGCGAAGGCTTTGTTGAAGGTTCTGATCGCGTCGATGCTGACCGGTTCGGAACCGATGATCATCACCACGTTGGAAAGGTCGATGTCGTCGCCGGGCGCGGGCAGTCCGCGCTGCGCGGTCCACTCGTAGGCGAAGTTCGGTGCGGCGGTGACCACCCGGCCCACGCGCGACCCGGCGGACAGGGCCTGAATCCAGCGCTGCGGCCTGCGGACGAACGCGGTGGGCGACATCAGCGTGGAGTGTCCGCCGTATACCGCGGGGAAGCCGATCATCGACAGACCCATGTCATGGTAGAGCGGTAACCAGCTGACGCCGTGGGTGTTTCGGTCCAGCAGGTCGATCGACAGGATCATCTGCGTCAGGTTCGTGCCCACCGCCCGGTGGGTGATCTCCACACCGACCGGCGGCCGCGTCGCGCCCGAGGTGTACTGCAGGTGCGACACGTCGTCCATCCCGAGCTCGGTGGGGGCGAACGACTCCCCCGCCGAGTCGGGCACCTGGTCGATGAGGATGACCTGCGGTCGTTGCAGGCGCGGCAGGCCGGCCAGGAACTCCTCGACGGCGTCTTTGGCCGCCGTCGTGGTGAGGATCGCCGACGGCTGCGAGTCGCGCAGCGCCGTGTCGAGGCGTTCGGCGTGGCCCGGCAGTTCGGGCGCGAACAGCGGCACCGCGATGGCGCCGGCCTTGATCGCCGCGTAGAAGCCCGCGACGTAGTCGATGCCCTGCGGCGCGAGGACCGCGACCCGCTCCCCGCGGCCGGCGGCTTGCTGCACACGGGCGCCGATGGCCGTGAGCCGGGCCCCGAACTGCGTCCAGGTCACCTCCTCGAGCCGCCCGTCGTTGGTGCGGCTGTAGTCCAGGAAGCGGTAGGCCACCGTGTCGCCGACGTTGGCGACGTTGCGTTCGATCAGGGAGATCAGCGTGACGCCCGGCGGCAGCACGACCTGGCCCTCGGCGTCCAGGCAGTCCTCGATGTCGAGCATGCCGGGGACGCTCGTGTCGTTGCGCCGGGAACCGCTGTCCATAAGCGCAGTCTAGGCAACGGTGACACGGCGCTTCCGCCCTCGGGCGGGTGATCGCCGACACCCCCGGGGCGGGGTGGCGCCGCGGATTTCGGCGCCGCGCGGGCGGGCCCGGCGGAGGCCCGCGCGGCGCGCGGTAGGGTACGCGGCAGCCGCATCCAACGCCGTTTGCCAGGGAGAAACGCATGTCGGGTCGACCGTTTTCCTTCGAGATCAACAAGACCTCCAGCGCGCCGCCCGCGGCGTTGTTCGGGCTCGAGACCGACGGCGCCACCTGGTCGAAGATGGGCCAAGCCGATCGTGATGCAGTCGAGTTGGGCGCGGCAGGGCGACCCGGCGCCCGGCGGCGTCGGGGCGGTGCGCAAGGTCGGGATATGGCCGTTGCTGGTCCAGGAGGAGACCGTCGAGTACGAGCAGGATCGCCGCCACGTCTACAAGCTGGTCGGGCCGCCGAGCCCGGCGAAGGACTATCGCGGCGAGGTGGTTTTCACGCCGAACGCCGCGGGCGGCACCGACATCCGCTGGACCGGCTCCTTCGTCGAGGGAGTCCCCGGGACGGGCCCGCTGATGCGGGCGGCGCTGGGAGGCGCGGTCCGCTATTTCGCCGAGTCGGCTGGTAAAGGCGGCGGAGCGGCAGTCGGGCAGCGGGCGTTAGCACCGATCACCGCGTAGCCCCGCAACCGCTTTCAAGCCGGGCGGAGTTCCTCGCCGTCGCGTCGCGGGGCGTACGGCGGCGTGAGCGCGGCGAACGTTGGCGGGCCCAGGCGGACATCCTTAGCTGGGCCAAGTGGTTGACGTCGTCATCGCGGGCGGCGGCCCCAACGGGCTGATGCTGGCCGGCGAGCTCGGGATTGGCCGGGATCCGTCCCGTGGTGCTGGATCCGATGCCCGGGCCCAACCCGCAGCGAAGGGCCAACGGCATTATCGGGCAAGGGGTTCGGCTCCTCGACCATCGCGGCCTGTACGGCCCGCTGGCGGGTACCGACGAGCCGCCCCGGCTCAATCCCCGCGCGATGTTCGCCGCTTTCGCGCTGGATCTCACGGCGGCGCCGGAGTCGCAGGTGTTCCTGCTTCCCGTCCAGCAGCCCCGGCTCGTTCAGGTGCTTGCGCAGCGGGCCGACGAACACGGCGTCGATCTGCGCTGGGGCCATGCGCTCAGCGGCTTCGACCAGGACGACGACGGCGTCACGGTGCACGTCACCGGCCCCGACGGCCCCTACGAGCTACGGACCCGATACCTCGTCGGCGCCGACGGCGGCACCAGCATGACTCGCAAGCTGGCCGGCATCGACTTCCCCGGGATGTCGTCCTACGACGTGGTCGTCCGGATGGGATTCGACGTGCTGCCGCCGCAGGGGTGGGTCGATCCGGTCAGCGGCGTGCTGGACATCCCCGGCTTCGGCCGGGTCCCGCCCCTGCAGTTCCATCGGACCGAGCGGGGCGTGTTCGCCTACGGCGCGCTCGGAGGCCGGTCCGCGCTGATCGTCTTCGAACTGGACCGTTCGGCTCGGGAGGACTCCCGCGACGACACCGGCGACGGCCCGCCGATGAGCATGGCCGAGCTGGAGGCCGCCGCCAAGCGGGTGATCGGCGCCGACGTGCTGTTGCGACCGGCCTCGCAGCCGGCCGGCGAACCGCTGGATCTACGCCGGTTCTCCGGCATCAACTCGCGGATCGCGTCCGCCTACCAATCGGGTCGGGTGATCCTGGTGGGCGACGCCGCACACGTCCACTCCCCGATGGGCGGGCCGGGACTGAACCTGGGGCTGCAGGATGCGGTGAACCTGGGCTGGAAGCTGGGGGCCGTTCTGCGCGGTGGTGTCGGGGCCGGCCCTGCTCGCCAGCTACGAGGCCGAGCGCCGGCCCGCAGCCGAACGGGTCGTCATGCACAGCCGCGCCCAGCTTGCGCTGGTCCGGCCGGGACCGGAGGTGACGGCCCTACGGGAGCTGTTCGCCGAATTGGTCGACGAGCCCGAGGTCGCCCGTCGCCTGGGTGCTCTGGTATCGGGAGCCGAAAACCATTACCCCACAGGCCCCGACGCCCATCCGCTCGTCGGCCACTGGGTGCCCGATTTCGCCGTCTGCCGCGGGCCGGCCGGGTGGCGGAGCTTGCCCGCGACGGGCGGCCGCTGCTCATCGATCTCACCGAGGGTGGCGTGGTGGCGGCCGCCATGGCCGAAATAGCCCGTCAAGTCACCGTCGCGGCGGGTCAGCCGGTTGGCGAGGTCGCGGCGACGGCCGTGCTGGTACGCCCGGACGGATATGTGGCGTGGGCGTCGTCGACGGCCGCACCCGGCGGCGACGAGCTGGGAGGCCTGCGGGACGCGCTGCGGACGTGGTTCGGGATTTGCGCGGCTACGTCGAGTTGACCTCGTCCTG
>CAVRTL010000004.1:0-142865 GCA_963724165.1 uncultured Actinomycetota bacterium
CTCACCGCCGATCTCATCAAGATTCCCGTGTTCAAAACCCTCGCACTGCACCGCCTGTGGCGCCCACAGTCCGCCCCGAGCAGGCAGCGCAGGCGGGACTGAAGCCCCGACAACCGGACCGATCACCAACGCTGTCCCCGCTGTGTCTGGATGCCCGCTACGTCCGGCGCCCGACATTGCGTGCCGGTGGCGAGCCGGGCGAGTTCGCTCCGGAACGGGTGAACTGACCGGCTGCTGATTAAGCCCCGATCAGCGGTTAGTTCTTAGTGGCGACCCCTTCAAAGGCGAAGCCGAACAGTGGCGGTCCTGGCATCGGGTAGGTCTGCAGTCGTGTCATGGTGAGTCCGGATGCCGTCACCAGATCGGGGATCGACCGGTTGAGGTGGCAGCCGCCGGACACCTTCCCCCAGGCGGGTGTGACCCTGTCCTGCCAGTGGGCGACATTCGGCTTGGGCGACCTGCCGTGTTCGGCGAAATGCAGACGCCCGCCGGAGCGCAGTACCCGGTGGATCTCGCGCAATGCCAGGTCCACGTCCGGGATCGTGCACAGCGTCCAGGTGACGAGCACGTGATCGACAGACTCATCGGGCAGCGGCAGAGCTTGGCCGTCCAGGCCGACGTAGGACACCGGCACTGGACTGGCCGCGACCCGCCGGTCGGCAAGTTTGCGGCCGACGGACGCAGGCTCCACCGCCTGCACGCGGGTGACAGCACAGGGGTAGTGCGGGACGTTACGCCCGGAACCAAAGCCCACCTCCAGAACCTCACCGCTGAGTTCTGATGCGACGCGGGCGCGGGTTTGTTCGAACGGTTTTCCCAGAGCCACATCAATGAAACGGGGCAGGACTTGGTCGTTGTAGAAGCCCAGTGCTCGTCGAGGCACCCCGGTCGGGGAAGGCCACACCGAACGAATCATCGCGTGCATCCCTCAGCCGGCCGACGCCCTGCGGACCACAATCGGGCTGGCCAAGGCGCAGAAAGCCATCCCGCGGCGTGACGCGAACGCCGCCCGCGTAGCTCCTCGGATCCATACATTCGCCGCCTGGCTCGTCTGTCCGGCGGGCACACCAACCCACATTCGTCGTAACACCACAACGTCGAAGAGCTTAGCCCGAGCCGAGCCGCCACCTGGCCGATCGAAACCAGATCCATCCCGTCATTTGACTCCAAACCGACTTGAACCTGCAAGGGTAGAGATGACCACCGGAAGCGACGCCCGGCTGGAAGGGATCACCAATGAGCACTTCGTCAACCCCGGTCAACCATCATGCCGGTCAGCCCGGCTTTGCCGGGCCGATCGGACTGGTCGCCGGGCTCGCCATGCTCGTCTGTGGGCGCGCTGCCGCAGGCCTGGCGGCCGACCTAGCGTCGGTGTCGGAGGCAGACCGGGTTGTCGACATCGGTTGCGGCCCGGGCAACGCGGTCAGAGCAGCCGCCCGTCGTGGAGCGCGGGTGACCGGCGTGGATCCGGCACCGGTAATGCTGCGGCTCGCCCGGGCGCTGACGCGCAACCGACCCGGCATCACGTGGAGCGACGGCGCCGCGGAAGACCTGCGGCTGCCGGACGGTTCAGCAACGGTTGTGTGGTCGCTGGCGAGTGTGCACCACTGGCAGGATGTCACCGCGGGACTCGCCGAAATCCAGCGCGTGCTGTCCCCTGGAGGGCGATTCCTCGCCATCGAGCGAAGGGTGCGTCCCGGCGCCACCGGGCTTGCCAGTCATGGGTGGACCGACCAACAGGCCGAGTCCTTTGCGGCCCAGTGCCGCGCGGCTGGGTTCAACGATGTGCGCATCGAGACGTACACGCCCCGCCGACGTGCCGTCAAGGTGGTCACCGCCATCCGACCATGAGCACCCCACCGAAAATGGAAAGTAAATCTGGAACCTTGGACTTGGACTTTTGAGACCGAATGGCCCGTGGAAAACTCCTGGTGCATAGCGCATAACCCAGCGATAGCCAGACGACGCAGTCGGCTTATCCAGCCCAGGGGATCGCCTGACGATCAAACCCCCGTTGTGCCAAGAGTGCGCCAAGACAGGCCGACACAGCCCGACGCATCGTGGACAGGGCGGAAATCAAACAGCCGCTGACCTGGGCATTTGCAGACACCATCGCACTGTGCGAAACACCGTAGACCGTACGGCTCGGATTTACACACCAGCGGTCGGCGGTTCGATACCGTCCGCGCCCACCGTTGGTTACCTGTCGCTGTTGCACCCACTTAGTCCCACACCAGCGGCGCCTGTCCCGTTGCGCCGGTGGGCCGGACGCCAGCGAATTTTCACAGCGTCGACTCAGAGTTGCGGCTAGCTCCGCCCCATCGAAGGCGCGTTGAGTCGAAAGGTTGCTGGCTCAGCGGCCCCGAGCTCAGATTGCCGCTGCGAAAGGCGACCGGAGTCCATGGGGACGGGGATACGATTTGCTGGTCGGCGACTCTCGGGCGGTCGCCGCGTCGGCCGGAGGTTGAAATGTCGTTTGTCATCACAACACCGGAATTCATGACGGCGGCGGCCTCGGATTTGGCGGGTGTGGCGTCGAGCATCAGCACGGCCAACGCGGCGGCGGCGGTCCCGACATCGACCGTGCTGGCCGCGGCCGGCGACGAGGTGTCGGCGGCCGTCGCGGCGGCGTTCGGGGCGCATGGTCAGGCCTTCCAGGCGCTCAGTGCGCAGGCGGCGGCCTTCCACCAGCAGTTTGTCGAGCTGATGAATGCGGGTGCCGGCGCCTACACCGCCGTAGAGGCCGCCAACGCCAACCCGCTGCAGGAGCTGCTCGACGCGATCAATGCGCCGTTCAACACGTTGCTGGGGCGCCCCCTGATCGGCGATGGCGTCGACGGCACGCCGGGAACCGGCGCCAACGGCCAGAACGGCGGGTTGCTGTGGGGCAACGGCGGGGCCGGCGGTTCCGGGGCGCCCGGGCAGAACGGCGGAAACGGCGGCAACGGCGGGTTCTTGTACGGCAATGGCGGCCGCGGCGGGGCGGGTGGCGACATTGGTAACGGCTTTGCCGGCTTCGGCGGCAACGGCGGCAACGCCAGCGGGCTTTTCGGCAACGGCGGCCCCGGCGGCACCGGCGGGGCCTGCCTCAACGGCGTCGCGGGCGATGGCGGGTTCGGTGGGAACGGCGGGTTGTTGTGGGGGAGTGGCGGCACTGGCGGCACCGGGGGAGCCAGCAACATCGTGGCCGGCTGGGGCGGGTACGGCGGTGACGGGACGGGTCTGCTCTTCGGTAGGGGCGGCGCCGGCGGCGTCGGCGGGGCCGCCACTGCCGACTTCGGGGTCGCGGGCATCGGCGGGCCCGGCGGCAGCGGCAGGATCCTGTTCGGCCTCATGGGGACCGGGGCGGACGGCGGTGCCGGTGGAGCGGCCGTCGGCCTCCACAACATCGGTGGTCAGGGCGGCCAAGGAGGCTTCGGCGGTGGCGGGATCCTGTTCGGCGTCGGCGGCCACGGCGGCACGGGCGGAGCCAACACGGGCGGCGGCACGGGTGGGGTCGGCGGCTACGGCGGCGACAACGGTTACGTGGTCAGCTCCGGTGGCGGCAATTTCTATGCCGGCGGTTCTTTGTTCGGCATCGGCGGTGCCGGCGGCGACGGCGGGGCCGCCGACGCCGGGGGGCACGGCGGCACCGGCGGGCTGGGCGGGCTCGGCGGCCTGATCTTCGGCATCGGCGGCCACGGGGGCAACGGATTCGGTGCCGCCGGTCTGGCTTTCGGGGGCAACGGCAGCCAGGGCGGCTACGGCGGCCTGCTCTTCGGCATCGGCGGCGACGGCGGCGACGGCGGGATCGGTATGACACCGGGCGTCGGCGCCCAGGGCGGGTTCGGCGGCTACTACATCGGCGGCATCAACGGAAAGAGTGGTGTGACACCGGCGTGACGCCGGCGCGGTGCAGACGCCTACTTCCGACACCCACGGTTGGGTGCTCTCCGGGGTGACCGGGTGTTGCGGCAACCGATGTGGCACTCTCTGAGGCGTGGGCGAGCAGCCTGATGTTCGGAGCGCGGACGTGCAGCCGTTTCGCATCGACGTCCCCGACGACGTCCTGGACGACCTGCGCGAGCGCCTGGCGCGCACCCGCTGGCCGGAAGCCGAGTGCGTCGACGACTGGAGCCAGGGCATCCCGCTGGGCTACACCCGCGAGCTGGCCGGCTACTGGCTCAACGACTACGACTGGCGCTCCCGCGAGGACGCGCTGAACCGCTTCGACCAGTTCATCACCGAGATCGACGGGCTGGACATCCATTTCATCCACCAGCGCTCGCCGCACGAGCACGCGTTCCCGCTGTTGATCACGCACGGCTGGCCCGGCTCGATCGTGGAGTTCCACAAGGTGATCGAGCCGCTGACCAATCCGGCGTCCGGGCGCGCCGAGGACGCCTTCCACGTGGTGTGCCCGTCGCTGCCGGGATACGGGTTCTCCGGCAAGCCCACCCGCACCGGCTGGGGCGTCGAGAAGATCGCGCGGGCGTGGGAGACGCTGATGGGCCGCCTCGGCTACGACCGCTACGGCGCGCAGGGCGGCGACTGGGGCGCGGCCGTCACCACGCAGATCGGCCGCAATCGCGGGCACTGCGCCGCCATCCACCTGAACATGCCGATCGGGCGGCCCACGGCCGAGGCGATGAAGAACCCCACGGCCGAGGAGCAGCGCGCCCTGGCCGCGCTGGCCGAACACCGCAAGTGGGGCACCGGCTACTCCAAGCAGCAGTCCACCCGGCCGCAGACGGTGGGCTACGGGCTGGTGGACTCGCCGGTGGGCCAGATGGCGTGGATCGTCGAGAAGTTCTGGGCGTGGATGGATTGCGACGGCCACCCCGAGAACGTGCTCAGCCGCGACGAGTTGCTCGACAACGTGATGGTGTACTGGGTGACCGCCACCGGCGCCTCCTCGGCCCGCCTGTACTGGGAAAGCTTCAAGGTGTGGGGGCAGATGGATCGCGTCGAACTGCCGACCGGTGTGGGCGCCTTCCCCGGGGAGTTGCTCAAGGCGCCGCGCAGCTGGTGCGAGCCGGTCTACAACATCACCCGCTGGACGGACATGCCGCGCGGCGGGCACTTCGCGGCCTTCGAGCAACCGGAGCTGTTCGTCGAGGACCTGCGCGATTTTTTCGCGACGGTGCGGCCCCAGCCCTAGACGATCCGCCAGCCGCGTCGGGCACGAAACCGCATGTCCCACAGGTAAAGCCGATAGCCGAACACCCACGCCTCGTGCGGGATCAGCCGGTCGGCCACCCGCAGCGCCGCCAGCAGCCATTCGAAGCGACGCTGCAGTGACTCCGACCAGTCCAGCCGCATCATCTCCCGGAACTCCGGGGGCAGAAACCCCGTCGTCGCGAACAGGTTCAACGGTCCGGTCACCGCGCGCAGCGGGCGCGGCAGGAAGGCCACCGCGGCCACCCCGCGCAGGTGTTCGCGGACCGGCGGGTCGATGTGCAGCTCGTCGAGCGAGCGCTTCCAGTACTCGTCGAATGCGGCCCGGTCGGCCGGCCACATCCGCTCGGGCACCTGCAGCGTGGTGCCCAGGCGTTTGCCGTCGCGGTAGACGGCGTCGGCGGACTCGTCGTCGAGCGGGCCGTGCAGGAACTCGTGCTGGTCGACGAAATAGCGGTACAGGCACGCGGCCACCCACAGCTGCAGCTTGGGGTCAAAGGCGTTGTAGGACAACGGACTTGACGCCGTCGACCGGACCTGCCGGTGCGCGAGGTCGACGGCCCCGCGGATCAGCGCCCGATCGGAGGCGGTCCCGATGGTCGCCACCGCCAGGTAGGTGCCGGTGGTGCGGGCCCGCTTGAACGGATGCTTGTAGACGTTGCCGCTGTCGACGGGGCTCTCCAGCACGCCGTAGCCGACGCCCGGCAGCGACAGCTGCATGATCACGTTCGCCGCCGGCAGTAACGCCGCCGCGGGGTTCAACAGGTCGACGACCCGGGTCGCGGGCCGCTTCATCGCGGGTGTCGCCTCATGGAATCGAGTAAAACACGTGTGAGAGGCTGCCGAAATGCTCAGGACGCGCCGGACCCGGGCCGCCGGCGTGCTGGCCGGCTACCTGGCCGATATCGCGCTGGGCGACCCGCGGCGCGGCCATCCGGTCGCGCTGTTCGGCCGGGCGGCGGCCGGGGTGGAGCGGCTGACCTACCGCGACGGCAGGGCCGGGGGCGCCGCGCACGCGGGCCTGCTGGTCGGCGCCGTCGCGGCGCTCGGCGTAATGGTGGGCAGGGCCGCCGACCGGGGCGGCCGGCCCGGGGCGACCGCGGCCACCGCGGCGGCCACCTGGGTGACGTTGGGCGGCACTTCGCTGGCGCGGACCGGCCTGCGGATGTCGCGGCTGCTGGAGCGCGGCGACATCGACGCCGCGCGGGCGCTGCTGCCGTCGCTGTGCGGACGCGACCCAACCGCGCTGGACCGGGACGGGCTGACGCGCGCCGCGCTGGAGTCGGTCGCGGAGAACACCTCCGACGCCCAGGTGGCTCCGCTGCTGTGGGCGGCGGCCGGCGGGGTGCCCGCGGCGCTGGCCTACCGCGCCGTCAACACCCTGGATTCGATGGTCGGCTACCGCTCGCCGCGCTACGCCCGATTCGGCTGGGCTGCAGCGAGATTCGACGACATCGTCAACTATGCCCCGGCGCGGGTGACCGCGGCGCTGGTGGTGGTGTGCGCGCCGCTGGTGGGCGGATCGGCGGCGGGCGCGGCGCGGGCCTGGCGTCGGGACGCCGCCGCCCATCCGAGCCCCAACGCCGGCGTCGTCGAGGCGGCCTTCGCCGGGGCGCTCGGCGTGCGGCTCGGCGGGCCCACCCGGTACCGCCACGAGCTGCAGATCCGGCCCACCCTCGGCGGCGGCGCAGAGCCCAGCGTGGCCGACCTGCGCCGCGCGGTGGCGCTGTCGTCGGTGGTGCAGGCGGCGGCCGCTCTGCTCGCCGGCGCGTTGGCCGCCGCCGCGCAGGATTACCGCCGCCGGCCGTAGCGGTCGGCGAGTTTTTCCTCGGCGGTCTGCGGGGGCGGCGGGACCGCACCGGCCGGTGGCGTCTCCTGCTGCCTTTCCCGGCGGCGGGCGCGCAGCTCGGCGTAGACGAAGTAGCCCAACCCGATGGGGGCGAGGATGCCGAACGAGATCCACTGGATGCCGTAGGACAGGAACGGCCCTGCGTCCAGGTGCGGAATGCCGATGACGCCGAGCCCGCCGGGCTGGTCTTCGACAAGCTGCAGGTACGACCCGGCCAGCGGGATCTTGGTCAGCCCCGCGACCTGCTCGATGTTGATCGAGTACACCTGCTCGACGCCGTCCTGGACGAACGGCGCCTTGCCCGGCACGGCCGGCTCGGAATCGCGCAGGCGCGCCGTGATGGTCACGGCCTGCCGCGGGGCGGCCGGGATCGCCGGCACGCGCGAGCCCTGCTCGGGCCGCACGTAACCACGGTCGACCAGCACGGTCGGGCCGTCGTCGACCGCGAACGGCTCGAGCACCTCGAAGGCGGGATCGCCCTCGACGACCCGCAGCCTGGCCAGCACCCGGGCGTCGGTCAGGTAGTGCCCGGTCGCGGTCACTCGGCGCCACTGCGCGCCCGGTGCCGACGAGTCCTGCTGTGGCAGCAGCGTTTTCAGGGGAACCGGGGGGGTGTTGAGGGACTGCTCGATCTGGTTGTTCTCGCGCGACGTCCGGGTGTTCTTGCCCAGCTGCCACGGCGCGAGCACCGTGAAGCACAGGTAGGTGAAGGCGATCACCACCAGCGCCAGCGCTATCCAGCCCGGCCGCAGCAGGAACACCAAGCGGCGCATCAGCCCCGTCCGTTCCGCTCGAGCCGATCGTCGACCCAGTCGTGCAGGCCGGGCAGGGCGGCCTCGATGACGTCGTAGACCGCCTCGAAGTCCTCGTGCTCGCCGTAATAGGGGTCATCGACGTCGGGGGTGTGCGCCCCCGAGCGCGGGTCGAACGACCGCAGCATCCGCAGCCGCTGCGCCTCGACGCCCAGATGTTGCAGCATCCGCAGGTGGTTGCGGCTCATGGCCACCACCAGATCGGCCGCCAGGTGATCGGCGCCGACCTGGGCGGCGCGGTGGTCGGTGGGGATGCCGCGGTCGCGCAGGACGCGGGCGGCCCGCTCGTCGGCGCAGCTGCCGACGTGCCAGTCTCCGGTGCCCGCGCTGGTCACCCGCACCGCCTCGCCCAGCCCGCGCCCGCGCAGCTGATGGGCGAACATCTTCTCGGCCATCACCGAGCGGCAGATGTTGCCGGTACAGACGAACGTGACGTGCAGCGGCTCGCGGTCAGACACCCAGGGCCCTCCGCAGCTCGGTGATCGTCGCGGCGTGCGTCGCGCCCGCGCCCAGGCCGTCGGCGAAGTCGGCCTGCCCGTAGCCCCAGCCGACCACCACGGTGTCGATGCCGTGCTCGGCGGCGCCCTCGACGTCGTGGCTGCGGTCGCCGACCATGAGCACCCGCTCGGGCAGCGGCGCCAGCTGCGCCAGCGCGTGGGCCAGCACGTCGGTCTTGGAGCTGCGCGAGCCGTCGGTGCTGGCGCCGGCGATGACCTCGAAGTAGTGGTCGAGCCCGAAGTGGGCGAGGATGCGCCGGGCGGTCGGCTCGGCCTTGGAGGTGGCCACGGCCATCCGCGCGCCGGCGGCCTGCAGGTCGGTCAGCAGCGGCTCGACCCCGTCGAACAGGGCGTTCATCGCCCAGCCCCGCTCGCGGTAGTCGGCGTAGTAGGCCGCGATCGCCTCCTCGGCGGACTCGCCGAGCCCCAGCGAGCGCAGCGTGGCGTGCATCGGCGGGCCGATGAGCCGCGTGATGAGGTCACCCTCGGGCATCGCGGCGCCCACCTGCTCGAGGGCGTGGCGGAAGCTGGCGACGATGCCCTCGGCGGAGTCGGTCAGCGTGCCGTCGAGGTCGAAGATCACCAGCTGTGCCGTCAAGACCGTCCGTGTCACCACACCATTGTCCTCGATGCGCGTACCGGGGTGCGACGGTGTTGCTGCGGCGGCCCAGGAGCGGCCCACTAGTGTTTCACGGATGGCGAGTCTGCACCCGAGCCCGCCTGCGGCGGCCCGCTACCACGGCGATGAGGCCGTCGCGCCCGGGATGCTGGATTTCGCCGTCAACGTCCGCGACGCGCGCCCGCCGGAGTGGCTGCTGCGGCGGCTGACCGAGAGGCTTCCGGATCTGGCGCGCTACCCGGGTGCCGAGGATGTGCGCCGTGCGCGCGAGGCGGCGGCCCGGCGGCACGGCCGCGCGCCCGACGAGGTGGTGCCACTGGCCGGCGCGGCCGAGGGGTTCGCGCTGTTGGCCAACCTGCGCCCGGCCCGGGCCGCGCTCATCGCGCCCTCGTTCACCGAGCCGGCGGCGGCGCTGAGCGCGGCGGGGGTGCCGGTGCACCACGTCGTGCTGCAGCCGCCGTTCGGCCTGGGCGGCGTGTTGCAACAGGCGCAAGTGCCCGAGGACGCCGACCTGGTGGTGGTGGGCAATCCGACCAACCCCACCGCGGTGCTGCACACCCGCGAGCAGCTGCTGGCGCTGCGCCGGCCGGGGCGGATCCTGGTGGTCGACGAGGCGTTCGCCGACTCGATCCCCGGAGAGCCGGAGTCGCTGGCCGGTGACTCGCTGCCCGACGTGCTGGTGCTGCGCAGCCTGACCAAGACGTGGGCGCTGGCCGGGCTGCGGGTGGGCTATGCGCTCGGCGCTCCCGGGGTGTTGGCGCGGCTGACGGCGCGGCGGGCACACTGGCCGGTGGGCACGCTTCAGCTGACGGCCATCGCGGCCTGTTGCGAGCCCGGGGCGGTCGCCGACGCGGCGGCCGAAGCGGCGGGCCTGGCGGCGGTGCGCGCCGAGATGGTGGCCGGCCTTCGAGCGGCGGGCGCCGACGTGGTCGCCGGCCGGGCGCCGTTCGTCCTGTTTCGCCACCCGGACGCCGTTCATATACGAGAAGTGCTGAAGGACAAGGGGATTGCCATTCGCCGGTGTGATACGTTCGTCGGCCTGGACGAGCGCTACCTGCGCGCGGCGGTGCGCCGCGAGTGGCCGCTGCTGATTGACGCCATCTCCGAAGCGACGAGGAACGGGGGCTACCGGTGAGCGCGCGCCTGGCCGACGTCATCGAGGTGCTGGACGAGGCCTACCCGCCACGGCTGGCCCAATCGTGGGACTCGGTCGGGCTGGTGTGCGGCGACCCCGAGGACGCGATCGAGTCGGTGACCGTCGCGGTCGACGCGACGCCCGCGGTCGTCGACGAGGTGCCCGCGGCCGGACTCCTGCTGGCGCATCACCCGCTGCTGTTGCGGGGGGTCGACACCGTGGCGGCCAGCACCCCCAAAGGCGCGCTGGTGCACCGCATGATCGCGACCGGGCGTTCGTTGTTCACCGCGCACACCAACGCCGACTCGGCCGCGCCGGGGGTGTCCGACGCGCTGGCCCACGCCCTGGGCCTGTCCGTCGAGGCGGTGCTCGAGCCGGTGACGGCGCGCGCCGAACTCGACAAGTGGGTGATCTACGTGCCGCGGGAGAACGCCGAAGCCGTGCAGGCGGCCGTGTTCGCGGCCGGCGCGGGTCACATCGGCGACTACTCGCAGTGCAGCTGGAGCGTGACCGGCATCGGGCAGTTCCTGCCGCAGGAGGGGGCCTCGCCCGCGATCGGCAGCGTCGGCGCCATCGAACGGGTGACCGAAGACCGCGTCGAGGTGGTCGCGCCCGCGCGGGTGCGGGCCGGCGTGCTGGCGGCCATCCGCGCGGCCCATCCCTACGAGGAGCCCGCGTTCGACATCTTCGCCCTGGTGCCCGCGCCCGGCGACACCGGCCTGGGCCGCATCGGCACGCTGCCACAGCCAGAGCCGCTGCGCGCCTTCGTGTCCCGCGTGTGCGACGCGCTGCCGCGAACCTCCTGGGGGGTGCGCGCCGCCGGGGATCCCGAGCTGCCGGTGTCGCGGGTGGCCGTCTGCGGCGGCGCAGGGGACTCGCTGCTGGCCGCCGCCGCGGGCGCGGGCGTGCAGGCCTACGTCACCTCCGACCTGCGGCACCATCCCGCCGACGAGCACCGCCGCGCCTCGGATGTGGCCCTGATCGACGTGGCGCACTGGGCGAGCGAATTCCCGTGGTGCGACCAGGCCGCCGGCCTGCTGCGGTCCCGGTTCGGGGCCGCGCTGGACGTGCGGGTGTGCAACCTGCGCACCGACCCCTGGAATCTGGGGCACAGGGGGCAGCTGGGCGACGAGACCGGGAGCGGTAAGCGATGAAAGCCGAAGTGGAACAGCAAATTTCGCTGCTCGAATTGTCGAAGCTGGACGCCGAGCTGTCGCGGATCGCGCATCGCGCCACCCACCTGCCCGAGCAGGGCGCCTACGAGGCGACGCAGGCCGAACACGACGCTGCCCGCGACCGGCTCGGCGTCGTGCGGATCGCGGTGGAAGACCTGGACACCCAGGTGGCGCGGTTCGAGTCGGAGATCGACGCGGTGCGCCAGCGGGAGAACCGCGACCGTTCGTTGCTGGCCTCGGGTGCCGTAGACGCCAAGCAGCAATCGGATCTGCAGCACGAGCTCGAGACCCTGCAGCGCCGCCAGACCAGCCTGGAGGATTCCCTGCTGGAGGTGATGGAGCGCCGCGAGGAACTGCAGGCCCAGCTGGACGACGAGGAACGGGCCGTCGACGCGCTGCAGGCCGACCTGGCCGGCGCGCAGCAGGCCCTGGACGCCGCCCGCGCCGAACTCGACGAGGCCCGCCGGCAACACGCCTCGCGCCGCGACACGCTGACCGCGGCCCTGGACCCCGCCCTGTCGGCCCTCTACGAGCGGCAGCGCGCCGGGGGAGGACCCGGCGCCGGGCCGCTGCTCGGGCGCCGGTGCGGTGCATGTCGGCTCGAGATCGACCGCGGCGAGATGTCGCGCATCACGGCGGCCGCCGACGACGAGCTGGTGCGTTGCCCGGAATGCGGTGCGATCCTGCTGCGGGTCAAGGGGTTCGAGCAGTGAAGGTCGTCATCGAGGCCGACGGCGGGTCGCGCGGCAACCCCGGTCCGGCCGGGTACGGCGCGGTGGTGCTCGACGGGGACCGCGCCACGGTGCTGGCCGAGGCCAAGAGCGCGATCGGCCGGGCCACCAACAACGTCGCCGAATACCGCGGCCTGATAGCGGGTTTGGAGGCGGCCCTGCGCCTGGGCGCCACCGAGGCCGCGGTCCGCCTGGACTCCAAGCTGCTGGTGGAGCAGATGTCGGGGCGCTGGAAGGTCAAGCACCCCGACCTGATCGACCTGCACGCCCAGGCCCGCGCCCTGGCGTCGCGGTTCGACCGGATCGGTTACACGTGGATACCGCGGGAGCGCAATTCGCACGCCGACCGATTGGCCAACGAGGCGATGGATGCCGCCGCCGGCGGCAACGAGGCCGCCGCGGACCCACCGGCGGCCGAACCGTCGAAAACCGATGCGGCCAAAGGGCCGAAGGCGCCCCGCTGGACGGGGGCGCGCGGCACCCCGACCAGGCTGTTGCTGCTGCGGCACGGCGAGACCGAACTCTCGGTGCAGCGGCGCTATTCGGGGCGCGGCAACCCGGCGCTGACCGACGCGGGCCGGCGGCAGGCCGCGGCCGCCGCGAAGTATCTGGCGGAGCGCGGCGGGATCGCCGCGGTGTTCTCCTCGCCGCTGCAGCGCGCCCACGACACCGCGGCGGCGGCGGCCGAGGCGCTGGGCCTAACGGTGACCCTCGACGAGGACCTGATCGAGACCGACTTCGGCGACTGGGACGGCCTGACGTTTTCCGAAGCCGCCCAGCGTGATTCGGAGCTGCACCGGCGATGGCTGCAGGACACCAGCACCACCCCGCCGGGCGGCGAGAGCTTCGAGGCCGTGCTGGATCGGGCGGCGCGGGCGCGCGACCGGATCATCGGCGCCCACCAGGGGGACACGGTGCTGGTGGTCTCGCACGTGACGCCGATCAAGATGCTGTTGCGGTTGGCGCTGGACGCGGGGCCGGGGATCCTGTATCGGCTGCACCTCGACCTGGCCTCGCTGAGCATCGCCGAGTTCTATTCCGACGGAGGATCTTCCGTGCGGCTGGTGAACCAGACGGCCTATCTGTAGCTTTGTCGCCGGGGCTTCAACCGGGGCCCGCGGCCCGGCGGTTTCGCTATACTTCGCCCCCGTGCCCCTCCCAAGCAGCCTGGCCAAGAAGTACTGGTACCCGCTGGTGTACAGCGCGCCGGTATCCAGACTCGCGCAGTACCTGTGGTACCCGATCTCGACCCGGCTGATGTCCAGCGACGAGCTGGTGTTCATGAACTGGGCCTACGAGGAAGACCCGCCGATGGCCCTGCCGCTGGAGCCGGCCGACGAGCACAACCGCTACTTCATCCAGCTCTACAGCCGCGTCGCGACGCAGACCGACCTCACCGGCAAACAGGTGCTCGAGGTGGGCTGCGGCCACGGCGGGGGCGCCTCCTACCTGACCCGCACCCTGGCACCGGCCTCCTACACCGGGCTCGACCTGAACGCCGCGGGCATCGAATTCTGCCGCAAACACCATCAGGTGCCCGGCCTGAGCTTCGTGCAGGGCAACGCCGAGGACCTGCCTTTCGCCGACGAATCCTTCGACGCCGTGCTCAACGTCGAATCCTCACACCTGTACGCGCGGTTCCCGCGGTTCCTTGCCGAGGTCGCGCGGGTGCTGCGCCCGGGCGGGCATTTCCTGTACACCGATGTCCGCAAGCGCGAACTCGTCGCCGAGTGGGAGGCCGCGCTGGTCGCGGCCCCGCTGCGGCAAACCGCCGAGAGGGTGATCGACCGCGAGGTCATGCGCGGACTGGAGAAGACCGAACGGATGATGGGGCTGGTCGGCCACCGCGCGCCGCCCGTGCTGCGGGGGATCGCCCGCCGGATAGACACCATGCAGACCTCGACGTTCTACCACGCGCTGCAAAGCGGCGAGTATTCCTACCGGCTGTACAGCTTCGTCAAGGACTGAGGCCTCCCCGCATCGAGAGTGAGTCCAGGGTGGCGACACGCCGAAGATCGCCGCCCGCGCTTCACACTGAAAGCCCCAGGCGCGCAGTTAACTCGACCGGGATGGCCGCGGGGGAGCGAAACGCCTGCGCGGTCGGGATCCTCCGGGGCGGCTGTTAGATACCAAGTTCCTGGTCGATCTGCGGCCAGTATTGGGGACCGTCCGGGGTGAGGATGATCCAGTCGTGGATTTCGCCGTTGGCCAGCACGAAGTTGACCGGGGCGCCCGCGGTCGCGGCTTCTTGTTGCAGGACAAGCACATCGGGGGAGAGCGAATCCAGGTTGCCCGAGTAGATATAGGTCTTGGGCAGTCCGGCCATCGAGCCATACAGCGGACTCACCTCGGGGTTGGTCACGGAAAGGCCGCCGGCCCACACCTTGCCGATCTGCTGGCCGGGCCCGACGGGAAGCAGCGGATCGTGGACGTACCCGATGTTGGGATTGGTCATCCCGACGTCAAGCCAGGGCGACAGCAGGACCATTGACGAGGGCACGGGGTCACCCTGCTGCACCAGGGATTGGACGGCCGCCAGCGCCAGGTTGCCGCCCGCGGAGTCGCCGATCACGCTGACGTTGGAGGGCCCGTGCGCGCCGACTTCCATGGAGATGAGGCCGGCCATTTCGGGCACCACCGTGCCGGCCGTGCCTCCTTGCTGCAGCAACGGATAGATCGGCACTTCGATGGTGGCGCCGGTCTGGTAGGCCATCACCGTGTAGTCGAGCCAGTGGAAGATCGAGGGCGCGAAGATGAATGCGCCCCCGTGAATGGCGACGACGTAGTCGCCGGACGGATGGGCCGGCGTGATCTGCACGACGCTCATGCCGTCGTACGTGGTGTGCTGGACGGTTTCCCCCAGCAGCATCGGCAACAACTTCGGCGGGGTGTTGCCGATGAACAGCCCCAACAGCGGGTTGTCGCCGGTGAACAGCGACAGGAACGGGGAATTCGGCATCGAGAGTTGGCTTTCCAGGCCCGAGGCCGCCAGCAGGGGTTTGATCGGCAACATCACCGTTTCTTCGAGCCGGGTGGCCAGCGACGGCGTGCCGGTGAAGGTCGCGGTCTGCGTCGCCCCGAAGGGCGGCGCGGCGGGCGAACCGAAGATGGTGGTGAAGACCGTGTTGGACACCTGGGTGAACTCGGTGGCCACCATCGTGGGGACCTGTGCGATGTCCTGCTCGACGACGGCCAGCCCGTTGCCGAAGGCTCTGGCGAATTCGCCCGGCGGCCCGGGCAGATTCTCCAGCGCTTGCTCCCACGACGCCAACTGGGTGACCGCCGCCGAGGCGCCGGTGTGATACCCGCCCATAGCGGCGACATCCTGGGCCCACATCTGTTCGTATTCGGCTTCGGTGGCCGCGATCGCCGGGGCGTTCTGACCGAACAGGTTGGACAGCACCAGCGACACCAACTGGCTTCGATTGGCGGCGATCAGGCCGGGGTGCACGATCGTTGTCAGCGCCGCCTCGTACGCGACGGCCGCCGACCGGGCCTGGGCTGCCGACTGCTCGGCCCGAGCGGCCGCCTCGCCCAGCCAGCCCACGTACCGGGCGGCCGCGCTGGTCATGGACGCCGATGCCGGGCCCCGCCAGTCCTGGCCGGTCAGGTCAGCGGTCTGGGAGCCGAACGCGGCGGCCGCGGAGCTCAACTCGCTGCCGATGCCGTCCCAGGCCGCCGCCGCCTCCAGCATCGGCCCGGAACCGGGTCCGTCGAGCAGCAGCACCGAATTGACCTCGGGCGCCAACACCGAAAAATTCGTCAATGCTTCCCCTCGAGCGGCCTTGTTTGAGCAACCTACATCCTGTGATCCGCTGACCACCAGGAAGGCCCGGCGCGGGGTTCGGCGGGCCTTGACGCGGCGGGGCGGCGGTGGGACAACTGGCGATGTGACTCGCATTGTCGACTCGGACCAGCACCTCTACGAGGGCCGGTCGCTGTGGGCCGACCACATCGACCCCGGCGCGCGCGGCGACGCGCTGAGCCTGGTCGATGACGAGCTCGGCTACACCTGGCTCAGCTGGCACGGCGATCGCCTCGCCCTGGCCGATGTCCACCTGCCCGGCAACACCGCGTCGTGCGGGGAGCACCGGATCCGGCAGCGGGCCGGCGAGCCGGCCTCCTACCGGTACGACGAAGCGTTGCCCGCCGCGTACTGGCAGCCCGAGTCCCGCCTCCGCTGGCTCGACGCGGCGGGACTCGACGAGGCCGTCCTGTTCCCCAATTTCGGGCTGCTCTGGGAGCGCCGCCTGTCGCCGTCGCTGCCGGCGCTGACCGCCAACATGACGGCATGGAACCGGTGGTGCGCGGCCGTGCGGGCCGAAGGGGATGGGCGGCTGCATCCGGTCGCGCACCTGACGTTGCGCGACCCGGAATGGCTTGAGGCCGAGCTGAACGCGCTGGCGCGCGGCGGCATCACGCTGGCGATGATCGGCCCCGGACCGGTCGACGGCCGGCAGCTGTCGCACCCCGACCACGACCGGATCTGGTCGGCGTTCGTCGACCACGCCGTCACGCCGGTGTTCCACGTCGCCGACCAGGTGCGCGTCTTCGACGACTGCTGGTATCAAGACGACCCCGGGCAGGATCTGGTCCCCGCCACCGAGGCGGTTTTCCTGTGGGTGCCGCCCGCGCTGGCGCTCTCCGACCTGATCCTGCACGGCGTCTTCGACCGCCATCCCCGGCTACGGTTCGGCGTGGTCGAGCTCAGCTCCTCCTGGGTGCCGCAGTTCCTGCTGATGCTGGACGGCGCGTCCGCCTTCACCACCCAGCTCAACGGCAAGCCCGTGGCCGAGTTGTCCCGCCGGCCCAGCGAGTACTTCCTCGACCACGTCCGGGTGTCCTCCTTCTCCTACGAGGATCCCAAGCGGCTGGCCGAGCAGGCCGGCGACGTGTTCATGTTCTGCAGCGACTACCCGCACTCCGAGGGAACCGCGACGCCGCGCGACGACTATCGGCGGATGGGCTGCGCCGAGCCCGACATGCCAGGCCTCTTCCACACCAACGTCGACTGGCTGCTCACCCCAGGATGCGGAACCGCTTGAGCCGCGACGTCGCCCCGGACACCAATGCGACTCGGCTCCTGGGCACTTGCAGGTGCGCGGCCAGCAGCCGGATGACCGCGTCGTTGGCCTTGCCGTCGACCGCGGGCTCACGCACGTAGATCGTCAGCTCACCATTGGGACCGGCCTCGACGAGGGGGCCCTTGCGGCTGCCGGGCTTGACCTTGACGACGACGGTGTCGGCCATGCCGCACCCGTCACCAGGACGACTGTTCGGCACCGAGCCGGCGCCCGGTGACGGTGTGCGGCACGATCTGCAGCCACACATTGTGGATGCCGGACGCCCACGGTGTCGGGAAGTGACCGTCCATGGTTCGCAGCAGCGCGGGAACCCGTTCCGGGTCGACCTCGGCCCCGGCGCCCCGCACCAGGACACTCCATCCGGACTTCCCGTCCTCATCGACGTGGTCGACCTCGAAGGCGAGCATCGGTTGCCGCATCGCCGCGAGCTTCGCGCCGCCCTCGACGCGCAGGACGATGTCGTGTCCGGCCAGGCCGTAGTTGACGGGCACCGCGAGCGGTCCGAGGTCGTCCTGATAGACGAGTCGCCCGACGCTTGCGGCACCGAGCAGGCGGAGGCATTCGTCTGGCGAGAGGTCTTCGAGCTCACGTTGCGTCATGATCCGATCCTCCTTGGCGCGCAACCGCGGCTGCCATGGCCGAAGGTCCCACATCCGGGTCATCCACGGATTGCGGGTCCCGGTCAGGGGAAACCCCCGGCGGGGCCCCGGGCCAGCGACGGCATCGCGGCTCGGAGGACCCAACACCCGCTAGCGCGGGACGGGATGGCGCACGAAGGTCCGCGGCTGGGTGAACGCCCGGATCCCGTCGACGCCGAGCTCGCGGCCCAGGCCCGACAGGCCCACGCCGCCGAACGGCAGGCGCGGGTCCTGGGCGGCCAAGCCGTGGCAGTTGATGCTGACCGTGCCCGCCACGAGCTGACCGGCGACCCGGTCGGCCAGCGCGTCGTCGCCGCTCCACACCGAGGCGGTGAGGCCGAAATCGGTGGCGTTGGCGGCGGTCACGGCGTCCTCGATGCGCTCGTAGCCGAAGATCGGCAGCACCGGCCCGAACTGCTCCTCGGTGGCCAGCGCCGAGTCGGGGGACAGGCCGGTCACCACCGTCGGCAGCACGAAGTAGCCGCCGGCGTCGGAGTCGGCCTCGCGGATCCGCCCCGCCGCCCGGACCGTCGCGCCGCGCGACTGCGCGTCGTCCACCAGCGCGGTCACCCGATTGCGCCCGGCAGCGGTGTGCAGCGGACCCAGCGTCGTCTCCGCGGCCAGCCCGTCACCGACCACCTCGCGCTCGCAGCGCGCCAGCACCGCATCGGCCAGCTCGCCGACCCGGCCGGCGGGGGCATACAGCCGCTTGATCGCCATGCACACCTGGCCGCCCGTCGTGTAGGTCGCGGTCACCAGCCGCTCCACCAGCTCGTCGCTGACCTCGACGTCGGGGGCGATGATCGCCGCGTCGTTGCCGCCCAGCTCGAGCAGCACCGGGGTGAGCCGCACCGCGGCCGCCGCCATGACGGCGCGCCCGGTGCCAACGCCGCCGGTCAGCGAGACGAGGTCGACGCCCGGGTGGGTGACCAGCGCCTGGGCCAGATCGCTGCCCGGGCCCGCGAGCACGTTGACCACGCCCGGTGGCAGCCCGGCGGCGAACGCCGCGCCCAGCGCCAGCGCGGCCAGCGGGCAGGTCGGCGGCACCTTGACCACGGCGGTGTTGCCCGCGACCAGCGCCGACGTCAGCTTCGTCATCGTCAGCGCGAGCGGCCAGTTGAACGGCAGCACCAGCGCCGCCACGCCATACGGCTCCCGTTGCAGCCGTGGGTAATTCGACGCCGGGTCGAGCCGCTCGGGCGCCAGCGCCGCCGCGGCCATCTCGCCGAGCAGCGACGCCAACACCGGGCCGGTGCTGACCTCCATCGTCGCCTCGGACAGCACCTTGCCGTGCTCGCGGGTGTAGAGCCGCGCGACGTCGCGGTTGGTCAAGTCCTCGGCCGCCGCGGTGGCCGCGCGCGCCACGGCGGCGACCCGTTCGGCCACATCCAGCGCCCGCCATTCCGGCGCCGCGGCCCGCGCCGCGGCCACCGCGGCGTCGAGCTGGGCGCGGTCGGCGGTGGGGGCGTGGCCGACGATCTCGCCCGGGCGGGCCGGGTTGTGCACCGGGTAGGTTCCGACGGCGCCCGCCGCCGGCCGGCCCCCGATGGTCAGCACCGCCTCCGCCGAGAGCGCCTTTACGTCGGCCGTTGTCGTCATCGCCCGTCTCCTTCCGCGTGGTCTTGACCCGATGCGGTCGTGCCGCCATCGTAGGTCGGTATGACGTGGATCACAGAAGTGGCTCCGTGAAGGCGGTCGTGCTGCGGCAGATCGGGTCGCCCACGGCGGTCGAGGAGCTCGCCCTGCGTCCGGTCGGCGCGAACGAGGTGCGGGTGCGGCTGGGCGCCAGCGGCGTCTGCCATTCCGACCTGTCGTTGCGCGACGGGGCCATCCCGATGCAGCTGCCGTCCACGCTCGGGCACGAGGGTGCCGGCGTCGTCGTCGAGGTGGGCGCCGCGGTCAGCACCGTCGCTCCCGGCGACCACGTCGTGCTGACGTGGAACGTGCCGTGCCGCGCCTGCCCGCGCTGCCTGGGCGGGCAGGCCCAGCTGTGCCCGAGCGGCTACGACCACGCCTACGCCGGCCCGTACGCCGAGAGCGCCGCCGGTCCGGTGTGGCCCGCGATGGGCGTGGGGTCGCTGGCCGAACAGGCGCTGCTGCCGGCCGCGGCGGTGGTGGCTGTCGACGAGTCGCTGCCGCTGGACCTGGCCGCGCTGCTGGGCTGCGGCGTCACCACCGGGGTGGGCGCGGTGCTGCGTACGGCGGCCGTGCGCCCCGGCGAGAGTGTGCTCGTGATCGGTTGCGGCGGTGTGGGCTTGGCCGCGATCCAGGGGGCGCGGCTGGCGGGTGCGGCGCGGATCGTCGCCGCCGACCGGGTGGCCGACCAGCTTCCGGCGGCGGTGGCCAACGGCGCGACGGACACGATCGACGCCAGCGAGGCGGACGTGGCCGCCGCGGTGCGCGACCTGACCGGGGGCACCGGCGTCGACCACGGCATCGAGGTGGTCGGCAAGCCCGCCAGCATCCGCGCGGCCTACGACGCGACCCGCCGCGGCGGCAGGGTCACGCTGGTGGGCGCCGCGGGAATCGAGGAGGCGGTGACGTTTCCGGCGCTGTCGCTGATGACCGACGGCAAGACGATCCAGGGCAGCGTGTACGGGGCCAGCGACCCCGCCCGCGACATCCCGGTGCTCGCCGAGTTGGCCCGGCTCGGCCGGATCGACCTCGAGGCGCTGGTGACCCGCCGGATCGGGATCGACGACGTGGAGGCGGCGTTCGCCGACATGGCCGCCGGGCGCGGCGCGCGCAGCGTGGTGTGCTTCGCCTGAAAGTCCGCCTACGTCAGCGTGATCGCTCCCTCGGGGCAATTCTGCGCGGCGCCGACGGCCTGCGCCTCGAGTTCGCCCGCGACCTCCTCGGCCAGCACCAGGCAGTGGCCCACCTCGTCGGCGTCGAAAACCCCGGGCGCCAACGTGTAACAACGACCGTGGCCGGTGCAGCGGTCGGCGTCGACGGCGACGCGGGTCACGGTACTCCGAAGACCAGCGGCAGCGACTCGACCGACCTCAGCGCCGCGGTGTAGGTCAGCTGGGTGCCCGGCTTGATCTCGTAATCCGGTATGCGCCGGTGGAATTCACGCAGCGCCACCCGCAGCTCCATGCGGGCCAGGTGGGAGCCGAGGCAGCGGTGCGGGCCGCCGCCGAACGCGCGGTGCCGGTTGGGGTTCCGGGCGAAGTCCACCAGATCGGGGTCGGGGAACTCGGCCGGGTCGGTGTTGGCCGCACCCAGCAGCGGGCTGACCCGTTCGCCCTTGGCGATCGGGCAGCCGCCCACCTCGACGTCGGCCATGGCGACCCGGGCCACGCCGGGAACCGGTGTCTCCCAGCGCAGCAGCTCCTCGATGGCGCTCGGCAGGATGTCGGGCTGCGCGAGCAGCTGGTGGCGGTGGTCGGGGTGGCGGGCCAGGTAGACGAAGAAGCAGTCCAGCGAGTCGGTAACGGTGTCCAGGCCCGCGATGAGGAACAGGAAGCAGATATCGAGCAGTTCCTCGCGCGACAGTGGCTGGCCCTCGATCCGCGCCGCGATCATCGCCGACAGCACGTCGTCGCGCGGGCTGGCGATGTGGTCGTCGATGGCGCGCTCGAAGTAGTCGTAGATCTGCTGGGCGACGTCGGCGGAGTCCTCGTGGCGGCGGGCGAAGCCCTCGGCGCCCTCCGGGCGGATCACCCCGTCCTTCCACACCAGGAACTGGTCGAGGTCTTCCAGCGGCAGGCCCAGCAGCTGCAGGAACACGGTGCACGGCAGGGGAACCGCGAACTCTTCGTGGAAGTCGCACTCGCCCCGGTCGGCGAACGCGTCGATCATCTCGTTGACCAGCTCGGTGACGCGGGGTTCGCGCCGGGCCATCTCCCGCGGCGTGAACAGCGGGTCGAGGATGCGGCGGTACTTCGCATGCTCGGGCGGGTCGATCTGCAGGGGGATCAACGGCCGCACGTTGCCCAGGTCGACCGCGTCCATGTTCGACGAGAACAGCTCGGTGCGCTTGAGCGCCATCTCGATGTCGGCCAGGCGGCTGAGCACCACCGCCTGCGGCGACCGGAACACCGGGGTCGTTTCGCGCAACGCCTTGTACATCGGCTGCGGCTCCGCGATGCCCGCCACCGTCTGATCGACGTAGCCGTCGGTATCTGTCATTCGGTCAGACTGGCACCAAGGTCGGCCCGGGGGCAATGGCCAACCCTCGGGGGAGCCTGAAACCGCGATTTCGCCGACGCGGTAAATCAGCCAAGCACTCGGCGGCTTGGCAATAAGCATCAAGTGTCGGCAAGCTGCCGGTATGGACGATGCCGACAACTCCGATGACGCCGAGCAGTTCTGGGAAGACCGCTACGGTTCCACCGGGCGGGTGTGGAGCGGGCGGGTCAACGCGCACCTCGCCGAGGTGGCCGCCGACCTGCCGGCGGGCCGGGCCCTGGACCTGGGCTGCGGCGAGGGCGCCGACGCGCTGTGGCTGGCCGAACGCGGCTGGCGGGTGCTGGCCGTCGACGTCTCGGCCACCGCGCTACAGCGCGCCGCCGAGGTAGCCGCTCAGCGAAACCTGGCCGACCGCATCGACTTCCGGCGCCACGACCTCAACGAGACCTTCCCGGACGGGACGTTCGACCTGGTGTCGGCGCAGTACCTGCACTCGCCCGCGCGGCTGGACCGCGACGCGGTGCTGCGCCGGGCCGCCAATCACGTCGCGCCCGGTGGTGTGCTGCTGATCGTCGACCATGCGGCGGCCCCACCCTGGTCGCAGCATCACTCGCACGAGTTCCCCGGCGTCGAGGAGGTGCTCGCGTCGCTACGGCTGGACGACGGGTGGACACGGCTGCGGGCCGACAGCGTCGAACGGGAGACGATCGGCCCCGACGACCGTGCCGCCACGGTGCGCGACAACGTGATGGTTTTGCGGCGAGCCGAGTAGTTGCTGGCCCCGGCATTGCGCAGCGGGTACCGTTGTTCGTCGCGGACGAGTTGGCCGGGCGGCCGCGGGCCGTCGCAGGGCGGGTCGAGGAAAGTCCGGACTTCACAGAGCAGGGTGATTGCTAACGGCAATCCGAGGTGACTCGCGGGAAAGTGCCACAGAAAACAGACCGCCACCCTCGCGGTGGTAAGGGTGAAACGGTGCGGTAAGAGCGCACCAGCATCCCGGGTGACCGGGGTGGCTCGGCAAACCCCACCCGAAGCAAGGCCAAGAAGGCCGCACCGCAGGTGCGGCCGCGCAGGCGTTCGAGGGTTGCTCGCCCGAGCCTGCGGGTAGGCCGCTCGAGGCACCCGGCAACGGTGTGTCCAGATGGATGGTCGCCGCCGCGCCGCCGCTGCTTACCACGCGGCGGCGCGGAACAGAATCCGGCTTACAGGCCAACTCGCCCGCCCTTCGCTTCCGTGTTCCGGGCGGGGCGGGCCGCGTTAGCGCCGTGCTTTGCGCACCGACCTGTCGAGCTGGCGCAACGCGTCGGCGAGCTGGCGACGGCACGCGTCGGCCAGGTCGGCCTCCAGCTGGTAGAGCAGGCCGTAGGTGAACGTGTCCTCCCCGGCGGCGCGTGCGGCGTCGGCCTGGGCCAGCAGGTGCTCCTGGCTGACCACGCTGTCCTGGTGATCGCCGAGCAGCGTCTGGATGACCTTCGCCCGTTCGGACACCTGCGACGCGCCGGTCGCCGAACCCGTGTACCGAAGTCGCTTGGCGCGCTTGCGGATCTTGTGCAGCGCCTCGTCGCGATGCTCCTCGGGGGCCCGGGCGGCGGCCTTGGCGGCCCTGCGCACCCTCTTGTAGGCCGCGTCGATGGTCACCGGCGCCGGTGCCTGGCCGGGCTCGGCCGCCGGGGGCTGGGCTACCACCGCGTCCAGCGCGTCGAGCAGGCGGAAGTAGCGCTGCGAGCGCATCGCGGTCAGGGACCGCCGCAGCCCGGTCTGGTAGCGGCGCCGCGCGCCGTCGACGAGGCGTTCGCGGACCCCGCCGCGCACCAGCTCCGGCGCCAGGGCGTCGAGCGCGACCCGGTAGCGCGCCTCGAGCACCTCGGCATCGCGGGCGCCGCCCAGCACGTTGCCGAGTTCCCGCAGCTCGTCGAGGATCCACCCGTCGCTCGAGGAGCCGAACTCCGGCGACTCGCCGAGCAGGCTGCGGATCTTGCGGATGGTCACCCGCATCTGGTGCACGGCGTCGTCGGCGTCGGCCCGCACGGCTCGGTCCCACACCAGCAGCGCGCCGACCTGCTCGGCGACCGCGCGGTGCACGGGGTCGGCCGGTGGCGGGGCGTCGTCGGGCGGTGCGGTCGCGCCGAGCACGCGGGCCAGCTTGGAGGCGTGGCCGGCGGGCGCGGCGCCGGCGTCGAGCAGCCGATTGCACAATCGGTCCAGCAGCCCGGCGTCGGCGGCGTCGTTCGGCGCGGCGAGCTCGAGTTCCCACTCGCGCCACTCCTGCTCGGCCGGGGCCGAGCCGTCGGGGGTGCCGGTCGCCCACGCGGTGACGTGGTCGTTGCTGAACTCCGCCAGCGCGGCCCCGTCCACGCCGTAGAGCACCTGGGTCTCGCGCCGGGTGGTGATGCGCGCGACCGGTTGCAGGGGGCGGTCCCGCACGATCGCCAGCACGACGTCGCGCAGCTCGCCCGGCACGGACTCGCTGCCGGCCTCTCCGGTGCCCAGCGGAGCGCGGATCTCGGTGCGGGCGTCGGGCCCGGCCGGCAGCTTCAGGTGCCATCCCGCGTCGGGGCCCCCGGTGCGGCGCCGCAGGGTGATCTTGTTGCGCGCGAGGTCGCCGGTGGGCGTGTCGAGGTACGTCGCGTCCAGCGACTGGATCGGCGACTTCTCGACGCGGGCCACCGCGGCAAGCCCCTCGAAGGACGGCGATACCGCCGAATCGATGACGTCAAACTTGCGCTCCACCTCCAGATAACGCGAGGCTTTGGGCGCTTTTGCTGGCATCACGGCTCCGTCGTCGACGTCGTGGACGCTGCTGAATGCTACACGCAGGCCGGTGTTTCGACGGTTGCGCGCAGGCCGCCGCGGCTACGGGCCGGCGTGCATTGCCAGGCCGGACAGCCTGCGGACCGTCTGGATTTCGCTGTTCCGGAACGGCCGCCCGTCGGGGTGGAGCAGGTCGTGAAACCACACCTTCGGCCTCGACGCGTAGGGATGGTTCCAGGAGTCCCAGGGGAGATAGGTCTGGGTCTTGCCCGCGACAAGGCCCCAGTTGTAGACGCCGACGTTGTGGCGCCGGGCGACCGGCAGGATGCCCTGGATGGTGCTGCCCTGGGTCCGCGCCATGTACTCGGTGCACAAGATCGGCCGCCCGTGCCGGGCGAGCTCGGCGATGCGGCTCTCGAACGTCGCCGGCTCGGCGTAGGAGTGAAAGCTGATCACGTCGGAGCAGTCGAGCTGGGTGCCGGCGATCGCGCTCCGCGCCGCGTCCGACCAGTGCCCGCGCCAGACGCCGCTGGTCAACGGTTGGGTGGGGTCCACAGAGCGCGCCCAGCCGAACACCTGCGGCAGCAGGTCGGCGACCAGCGCCCGCTTGTCTTTCCTTTCCACCGAGCGGTAGTTGCCCGACGGGTTGTCGGGCTCGTTCCACAGATCCCAGCCCAGCACGCGGTCGTCATTGCGGAACTGGCTGAGCACCCCCTGGACGTAGGAGCGCAGGGTGCGCCGGTAGGCGCGGTCGCCGAGGTGTTCGGCGCCCGGACTCTGCACCCACCCGGAGTTGTGCACGCCGGGCCGGGGCGCGCGTTGCGGCCCGGGTTTGGGGTGCGGGTCCCAACAGGAGTCGAACAGGACGAACAGCGGCTTGATGCCGTGGCGCGCCGCGATGGCGACGAACTGCGCCAGACGGCCCTGAAAACCCCGAAAGTCCTGCGCCCAGAGCAGATCATGCAGGAAGACGCGCATCGTGTTGAACCCGCCGCGCCGCGCCCAGCCCAGTTCGGTGTCGATGCGCCCCGGGTCGTAGGTGTCGGCCTGGAACATCTCCAGCTGGTTGATGGCGTTGGAGGTGATGTAGTTGGCACCCACGAGCCAGGGCTGGGCCTCATACCAGCGGTTGGCGCGGTCGGGTGACCACCGGCTCGACTCCTTTGAGGCGTTCGGCGGTTCCGCGGCCGCGCGGGGCGCTCCGGCCAATGCGTAGCCTCCTGCCAGTGACGCCGGCAACTTCAGGATCGTCCGTCGGGTGGGGTGACCGAACGTTTCCCGGGCCACGCGCCCACCCTTGCCCGGCGAGTCCGGATAGTGTATAGCAGTAATCGTTATAATTCCTGTCACACAACGCTTTTCAGCGGCCTGCAGGTAACAGGATTGACAATTATCGCCGGGCGAAACGTGCGACTTTGCCTCGTACGGCGAAGCGGATGCGCTCCGGCGTCAAATGCGTGACGCCGCAACGGCCTTGACGAACAGGCCCAATCGCCAGGCTACGCCTTTGCAGCGGTGTCAGAAGCTGTGCTCGTCGGCGGGGAAGACGCCCTCGGCCACCTCTTGCGCGTACTGCATTGCAGCGCGCCGCAACTCGCCTCCGACGTCGGCGAACCGCTTGACGAAGCGGGCGGTCTTCGGGCCGCTCATCCCGGCCATGTCCTGCCAGACCAGCACCTGGCCGTCACAGTTGGGGCCGGCGCCGATCCCGATCGTGGGGATGGTGAGCTTGCCGGTGATCTGGGTGGCCAACTCGGCGGGCACCATCTCCATCACCACCGCGAACGCGCCCGCCTCGGCGACGGCGATCGCGTCGGCGACGGTCTGTTCGGCGGCGTCCCCGCGGCCCTGCACCCGAAAGCCGCCGAGGCCGTTGACGCTCTGCGGGGTGAATCCGATGTGGGCCATCACGGGGATGCCCGCCGCCGACAGACAGGCGATCTGCTCGGCCACCCGCTCGCCGCCCTCGAGCTTGACGGCGTGCGCGCCGCCCTCCTTCATGAACCGGGTGGCGGCCGCCAGCGCTGCGGCCGGACCCGCCTCGTAGCTGCCGAACGGCAGGTCGGCGACCACCAGGGCGTGTTGCGCCCCGCGGGCCACGCCCCGCACCAGCGGAATGAGCTCGTCGATGGAGACCGGCACGGTGGTGTCGTAGCCGTACACCACGTTGGCGGCCGAGTCGCCGACCAGCAGCACCGGGATGCCCGCCTCGTCGAAGACGCGGGCGGTCGAGTAGTCGTAGACCGTCAGCATCGCCCACTTGTGGCCTTCGGCCTTCATCTTCTGCAGGGTGTGCGTGCGAATCTTGGGCAGGGAGGTCGGGGTCGCCGAGGAGCCCGCGGCAGAGTTTGCGCCATAAACGTTGTGCTCAGACATCATTGTCCCTAGTGATGGTCGGGTCGATCCTCGTGGCCCTTGAGGTTTTCAATCCTGGGAGGGTCCCCGGGTTCGTCTGACTCCCCACATTCTGCCACCTCTTTTGCGCGGGCGCACCGTCGCCGGTGTGTGAGACCTACCATGGCGCGCATGCAGCGGCTCACTGGCCTGGACGCGAGCTTCCTCTACCTGGAGACGTCGTCGCAGCCCCTGCACGTGTGCTCGATCCTCGAGCTGGACACCACGACGATGCCGCAGGTCTACAGCTTCGAACGGCTGCGCGACGCGTTGTTGCTGCGCCTCCAGGCGATGCCGGAGTTCCGCGAGAAGCTGGCAAACAGTCCGCTGAACCTGGACCACCCGGTGTGGGTGGACGACGAGGACTTCGACATCGATCGCCATCTGCACCGGATCGCGTTGCCGGCGCCGGGCGGTCGGGCGGAGCTGTCGGAGATCTGCGGCCACATCGCCTCGCTGCCGCTGGACCGCCGCCGGCCGCTCTGGGAGATGTGGGTCATCGAGGGCGTGGCGGACACCGACTGCCACCGCGGCGGACGCCTGGCGGTGCTGACCAAGGTCCATCACGCCGGCGTGGACGGGGTGACCGGCGCCAGCCTGATGTCGCAGCTGTGCACCACCGAGGCCGACGCTCCGGCGCCGGACCAGGCCGACGGCGTCGGCGGGGCCGCGGGGTGGCGGATCGCCGCGGGCGGGTTGTGGAGGTTCGCCACCCGGCCGTTGCACCTGGCCGGTGTGGTGCCCGAGACGGTGTCCTCGATGGTCACGACCCTGCGCAAGGCGCGTGCGGGCCGGTCGATGGCGCGCCCGTTCGCCGCGCCGCGGACCGCGTTCAACGCCAGCGTCAGCGGTCGGCGCAACATCGCGTACGCCGAACTCGACCTCGACGACGTCAAGACGGTGAAAAACCACTTCGGGGTCAAGGTCAACGACGTGGTGATGGCGCTGGTCTCCGGGGTGCTGCGGCAATATCTGGCCGAGCGCGACGGGCTGCCCGACTCGTCGCTGGTGGCGATGGTCCCCGTGTCGGTGCACGGCGTCTCCCGTCGGCCCGGACGCAACCAGATCTCGGGCATGTTCGCCAGCCTGCAGACCCACCTCAGCGACCCGGTGCAGCGCCTGAAAGCCATCGCCGAAGCCAATTCGGTTGCCAAAAAACACAGTTCGGCCATCGGTGCGTCCCTGCTACAGGACTGGTCGCGGTTCGCGGTCCCGGGGATCTTCGGCATCGCGATGCGCCTCTACGCGCGGACCAAGCTGACCGAGAGCATGCCGGTGCACAACCTGGTGGTCTCCAACGTGGCCGGCCCGCAGGCACCGCTGTACCTGCTGGGCTGCGGGGTCAGGGCGATGTATCCGCTCGGGCCCATCTTCCACGGTTCGGGACTCAACATCACCGTGATGTCATGGCGCGGCAACCTGGACATCGGGCTCATCTCGTGCCCCGACCTGCTTCCGGACCTGTGGGAGATGGCCGACGAGTTCACGTTGGGCATGGAAGAACTGCTCGCCGCCACCGGAGCGCCGAGCGGCGGGTGGCGCTAACCAGCAACTTGGATCTTCTCTGGCAGCATGGGTGGGCATGAGCCTGTCTCGCCGCGACAAGGTCGCGCGCACGCTGCTGATCTGGACGGTGATCGCCGCCGTGGCGCTGCTGCTTGCGGGCTGCCTCCGCGTCGTCGGCGGCCGCGCCGTCATGGCGGGACCGAAGCTGGGGCAGGCGGTGGAGTGGACTCCGTGCCGGACGGTGAGCGGGCAGGTCAAGCTGCCCGGCGGTGCGATGTGCGGCAGGCTGGCCGTCCCGGTCGACTACAACCACCTCGACGGGGACGTGGCGACGCTGGCCATGATTCGGTTCCCCGCGACGGGGGACAAGATCGGCTCGCTGGTGATCAACCCCGGCGGCCCCGGCGAGTCGGGCATCGACGCCGCGTTGGGCGTCGTCCAGACGCTGCCCAAGCGGGTCCGCGAACGGTTCGACCTGGTCGGGTTCGACCCCCGCGGGGTCGGGTCCTCGCGGCCGGCCATCTGGTGCAACTCCGACGCCGACAACGACAAGCTGCGGACCGAGCCGGACGTCGACTACACCCCGGCGGGGGTGGCCCACATCGAGGACGAGACCAAGCAGTTCGTCGGCCGCTGCGTCGACAAGATGGGCAAGAACTTCCTGGCGAACGTCGGGACGGTCAACGTCGCGCGGGACCTGGACGCGATCCGCGCCGCGCTGGGCGACGACAAGCTGACCTACCTCGGCTACTCCTACGGCACCCGGATCGGCTCGGCCTACGCCGAGGCCTACCCGCAGAACGTGCGGGCGATGATCCTCGACGGCGCCGTCGACCCGAACGCCGACCCCGTCGAGGCCGACCTGCGTCAGGCCAAGGGTTTCCAGGACGCGTTCAACAACTACGCGGCCGACTGCGCCAAGAAACCGAGCTGCCCGCTGGGGACCGACCCGGCCAAGGCCGTCGACGTCTACCACAGCCTGGTCGACCCGCTGGTGGACCCGGACAACGAGATGATCGGCAGGCCGGCGCACACGAAGGACCCGCGCGGGCTGAGCTATAGCGACGCCATCGTGGGCACCATCATGGCGCTTTACTCGCCGACCCTATGGCACCACCTGACCGACGGCCTGACCGAGCTGGAAAGCGACCACGGCGACACGCTGCTCGCCCTGGCCGACATGTACATGCGCCGCGACTCGCACGGCCACTACAGCAACGCCACCGACGCGCGGGTGGCGATCAACTGCGTGGACCAGCCGCCGATCACCGACCGGGCCAAAGTCATCGACGAGGACCGCCGCTCGCGGGAGATCGCCCCGTTCATGAGCTACGGAAAGTTCACCGGCGATGCGCCGTTGGGCACCTGCGCGTTCTGGCCGGTGCCCCCGACCAGCAAGCCGCACACCATCTCGGTGCCCAACCTGGCGCCCACGGTGGTGGTGTCGACGACGCACGACCCGGCGACTCCCTACAAGGCCGGCGTCGACCTGGCCGACGAGCTGCGCAGCTCGCTGCTCACCTTCGACGGGACCCAGCACACCGTGGTGTTCCAGGGCGACAGCTGCATCGACGACTACGTGACGGCGTATCTGATCGGCGGGGCAACGCCGCCGCGCGGCGCGAAGTGCTGAGGCTCGTGGGTTCGCCGAACGTGCACTGACGGCGACATTTTGGCGATTTTCTCGCGGTGAGTGCACGCTCGGCGAGGTCCGACAGCGAGACCAAGGCGTAATCTTTTCGCGCTGCCACGGGTATTCGCGGCTGCAACGATGACAAACCATGTCGCGCCTGAGATGTTGGAGCTCGGCGCTGCTCTCGTTCGGACTGCTGCTCGGGGGGCAGGCACCGACGGCGCTGCCGGTCGCCGGTGCGACTCCGGAACCCGGCGCCGGCCAGACCCCGAACCCGGCGCCGCCGCGCGCCGCGGCGGCGCCGCAGAACTGGGGCAGCTGCAGCCTGTTTTTGCCCGACCCCACAGACGTCCCCGCGGCCGCGCGGTGCACCACCGTCGCGGTCCCCGTCGACTACCGCAATCCCGGTGGGGCGCACGCCAAGCTGGCGGTGATCCGCGTGCCCGCCACCGGCCGGCGGATCGGGTCGCTGCTGGTCAATCCGGGCGGCCCGGGGGCGTCGGCGGTGGACATGGTGGCCGCGATGTCCTCCGACCTGGTCGGCACCGATATCACGCGCCACTTCGACATGGTCGGCTTCGACCCGCGGGGCGTGGGCCACTCGACGCCGGCGCTGCGGTGCCGGACCGACGCCGAGTTCGACGCCTTCCGTCGCGAGCCGATGGTCGACTACAGCCCGGCCGGTGTCGCCCACATCGAGGCGCTCTACCGCCAGCAGGCCCAGCAGTGCGTCAACCGGATGGGCACCGAGTTCCTGGCCAACGTCGGCACGGCCTCGGCCGCCCGCGACATGGACATGGTCCGTCGGGCGCTGGGGGAAGACCAGATCAGCTACCTGGGCTACAGCTACGGCACCGAACTGGGCACCACCTACCTCGAGCGGTTCGGCGAGCACGTGCGCTCGATGGTGCTCGACGGGGCCATCGACCCGACCGTGGGCCCCGTGCAGGAGAACATCAGCCAGATGGCGGGATTCCAAACCGCTTTCAACGACTACGCCACCGACTGCGCCCGCTCGCCGGCCTGCCCGTTGGGCACCGACCCGGCCCAGTTCGTCAACCGCTACCACGCGCTGGTCGACCCGCTGGTCGTCAGGCCGGGGCGCACGTCGGATCCCCGTGGCCTCAGCTACGCCGACGCGACCACCGGGACCATCAACGCGCTTTACACCCCGGCACACTGGAAGTACCTGACCAGCGGCCTGCTCGGGCTGCAGCGCGGCACCGACGCCGGCGACCTGCTGTTGCTGGCCGACGACTACGAGGGCCGCGACCCCAGTGGGCACTACAACAACGACCAGGACGCGTTCAACGCGATCCGCTGCGTGGACGCGCCAACGCCCACGGATACGGCCACCTGGGTGGCCGCCGATCAGCAGATCCGCCAGGCGGCACCGTTTTTGAGCTACGGGCGGTTCACCGGGACCGCACCCCGCGACCTGTGCGCGCTGTGGCCGGTGCCGGCCACGACCGCGCCGCACGCCGCCGCGCCGGTCGCGCCGGGCAAGGCCGTCGTGGTCTCCACCACGCACGACCCGGCCACCCCCTATCAGGCCGGCGTGAGTCTGGCCCGCCAGCTGGGCGCGCCGCTGATCACCTACGACGGCACCCAGCACACCGCGGTGTTCAACGGCGACCAGTGCGTGGATACCGCGGTGGTGCGGTACCTCGTGCGCGCGGCCCTGCCGCCGGCCTCGCTGCGGTGCCTGACCTGAGGCCGGCGCCAAACGGGCGTGTCCGCAGTCCGCAACGGTTCTGAACGGGCTTGGCACTACAGCGGTAACACAGATTTAACAGGGCTTGCATACTGTGCGGGATATGGATCGGCAGAAGGAATTCGTCCTCCGCACGCTGGAGGAACGCGACATCCGCTTCGTGCGGCTCTGGTTCACCGACGTGCTCGGTTACCTGAAGTCGGTCGCCATCGCCCCGGCCGAACTCGAGGGCGCCTTCGAGGAGGGCATCGGCTTCGACGGTTCCTCGATCGAGGGCTTCGCGCGGGTCTCCGAATCCGACACCGTGGCGATTCCGGACCCGTCGACGTTCCAGGTGCTGCCCTGGGCCACCCCCGCCGGCCACCACCACTCGGCCCGGATGTTCTGCGACATCACGATGCCGGACGGCTCGCAGTCGTGGGCGGACCCGCGCCACGTGCTGCGCCGCCAGCTGCAGAAGGCCAACGACCTCGGCTTCTCCTGCTACGTGCACCCCGAGATCGAGTTCTTCCTGCTCAAGCCCGGACCGAACGACGGGTCGGTGCCCGTGCCCGTCGACAGCGCCGGCTATTTCGACCAGGCGGTGCACGACTCGGCATCGCACTTCCGCCGGCACGCGATCGACGCGCTGGAATTCATGGGCATCTCGGTGGAGTTCAGCCACCACGAGGGCGCGCCCGGCCAGCAGGAGATCGACCTGCGCTTCGCCGACGCGCTGTCGATGGCCGACAACGTGATGACGTTCCGCTACGTCATCAAGGAGGTGGCGATCGAGAACGGCGCGCGGGCGACGTTCATGCCCAAGCCGTTCGCCGAACACCCCGGCTCGGCCATGCACACCCACATGAGTCTGTTCGAGGGCGACGTCAACGCCTTTCACAGCACCGAGGACCCGCTGCAGCTCTCCGATGTCGGCAAGTCGTTCATCGCCGGGATCCTCGAGCACGCCTCGGAGATCAGCGCGGTCACCAACCAGTGGGTCAACTCCTACAAGCGGCTGGTGGTCGGCGGCGAAGCGCCCACCACCGCCTCGTGGGGCGCGGCCAACCGGTCCGCCCTGGTGCGGGTGCCGATGTACACCCCGCACAAGACGTCGTCGCGTCGGATCGAGGTGCGCAGCCCCGACTCGGCCTGCAACCCCTACCTGGCGTTCGCGGTGTTGCTGGCGGCCGGGCTGCGCGGGGTGGAGAAGGGTTACGTGCTGGGGCCGCAGGCCGAGGACAACGTGTGGGACCTCACGGCCGAGGAGCGCCGCACGATGGGCTACCGGGAGCTGCCCACCAGCCTGGACAGCGCGCTGCGCGCCATGGAGTCCTCCGAGCTCGTCGCGGAGACGCTCGGCGAGCACGTCTTCGATTTCTTCTTGCGCAACAAGCGCACCGAATGGGCCAATTACCGCAGCCGCGTCACGCCCTACGAGCTGAGCACCTACCTGTCGCTGTAGCTCACGTCATCGCCGGAGAGTGCCGTAGCTTGCGCTACGGTCGTGGTCGTGACCAAACCCGCGGCGCATCGCCCCAAGCTGCCCAGCGTCGGCCGGCTTGGGCTCGTCGACCCGCCCGCGGGTGAGCGCCTGGCGCAGCTGGGCTGGTATGACCACGACGACCAGGCGCACGTCGACCTGCTCTGGTCGCTGTCGCGCTCGCCGGATCCCGACGCCGCGCTGCGCGCCCTGGTGCGGCTGGCGGAGAACCCCGAAACCGGGTGGGACGAGCTCAGCGCCGCGCTGCTCACCGAACGCGCCCTGCGCGGGCGGCTGTTCGCGGTGCTCGGCTCGTCGCTGACGCTGGGCGATCACCTGGCCGTGCATCCGCAGTCGTGGAAGCTGTTGCGCGGCAAGATCAAACTGCCCTCTCGTGAGGAGCTGTGCGCGACGTTCGTCGGGTGCGTCGACGACTGCGCCGACGACTCGTCGGCCCCGGCTTCGTTGCGCTTGCAGAAGCTCTACCGCGACCGGCTGCTGGTGCTGGCCGCGCTCGACGTGGCCGCGACCGTCGAGGACGAGCCGGTGGTGCCGTTCACCGTGGTGTCGGCCCAGCTGTCCGACCTCGCCGATGCCGCGCTGGCCGCCGCGCTGCGGATGGCCGAGGTGACCGTGTGCGGCGAGCGCACGCCGCCGCGGCTGGCGATCATCGCGATGGGTAAATGCGGTGCGCGCGAGTTGAACTACGTCAGTGACGTCGACGTCATCTTCGTCGCCGAGCGCGCCGACGCCCTGACGTCCCGGGTCGCCGGGGAGATGATGCGGGTGGCCTCGGCGGCCTTCTTCCAGGTGGATGCCGCGCTGCGCCCCGAGGGCCGCAGCGGCGAGCTGGTCCGCACCGTCGAGTCGCACGTCGCCTACTACGAGCGCTGGGCGAAAACCTGGGAGTTCCAGGCGCTGCTGAAGGCCCGCGCCGCGGTGGGCGACACCGAACTCGGCGAACGCTACCTGGCCGCGTTGATGCCGATGGTGTGGGTCGCCTGCGAACGCGCGGACTTCGTGGCCGAAGTCCAGGCCATGCGCCGCCGGGTGGAGCAGCTGGTGCCCGCCGACGTCCGCGCCCGCGAGATCAAACTGGGCAGCGGCGGAATCCGCGACGTCGAATTCGCCGTGCAGCTGCTGCAATTGGTGCACGGCCGCGGCAACGAGTCTCTGCGGGTGGCCTCCACCGTCGACGCGCTGGCCGCGCTGGGGGCGGGCGGCTACATCGGTCGGGAGGACGCGGCGAACCTGACCGCCTCCTATGAGTTCCTGCGGCTGCTCGAGCACCGGCTGCAGCTGCAGCGGCTCAAGCGCACCCACCTGCTGCCGGAGGCCGACGACGAGGAGTCGGTGCGCTGGCTGGCCCGCGCCGCCCACATCCGGCCCGACGGCCGGCACGACGCGGCGGGGGTGCTGCGCGAGGAGCTGCGGCACCAGAACCTGCGGGTGTCGCAGCTGCACGCCAAACTCTTCTATCAACCGCTGCTGGAGTCGATCCATCCGCCCGGCCTGGAGATCTCGCACGGCCTGACCGCCGAGGCCGCCGAGCGTCAGCTGGCCGCGCTGGGCTACGAGGGTCCGCAGACCGCGCTCAAACACATGTCGGCGCTGGTCAACCACAGCGGCCGCCGGGGTCGCGTGCAGTCGGTGCTGTTGCCCCGGCTGCTGAACTGGATGTCCTATGCCCCCGACCCCGACGGCGGCCTGCTGGCCTACCGGCGGTTGTCCGAGGCACTGGCCGGTGAAAGCTGGTACCTGGCCACGCTGCGGGACAAGCCCGCGGTGGCCAAGCGGCTCATGCACGTGCTCGGGACCTCCGCGTACGTGCCGGACTTGCTGATGCGGGCGCCCACGGTCATCCAGAACTACAGCGACGGCGCCAACGGCCCGAAGCTGCTGGAGACCGAGCCCGCCGCGGTGGCCCGCGCGCTGGTGGCCTCGGCGATCCGCTACACCGATCCGGTGCGGGCGATCGCCGGCGCGCGCACGCTGCGCCGCCGGGAGCTGGCCCGCATCGCCTCGGCGGACCTGCTCGGCATGCTCGAGGTCACCGAGGTGTGCACGGCGCTGACGTCGGTGTGGGTGGCGGTGCTGCAGGCCGCGCTGGACGCGATGATCCGGGCCAACCTGCCCGACGGCGGCCCTGCGCCGGCGGCCATCGCGGTCATCGGGATGGGCAGGCTGGGCGGCGCCGAGCTGGGCTACGGCTCGGACGCCGACGTGCTGTTCGTCTGCGAGCCGGCCCGCGGCGTCGAGGACGCTAAGGCGATCCGGTGGTCGACGTCGGTGGCCGAGCAGACGCGGACGCTGCTGGGCACCCCCAGCGTCGACCCGCCGCTGGAGGTCGACGCCAACCTGCGGCCCGAGGGCCGCAGCGGGCCGCTGGTCCGCACGCTGGGCGCCTACACCGCCTACTACGAGCAGTGGGCGCAGCCCTGGGAGATCCAGGCGCTGCTGCGCGCGGACGCGGTCGCCGGGGACGCCGAACTGGGGCAGCGCTTCCTGCTGATGGCCGACAAGACGCGCTACCCGCCCGACGGCGTGTCTTCCCAAGCGGTGCAGGAGATTCGCCGCATGAAGGCGCGTGTGGAGTCCGAGCGGCTGCCGCGCGGCGCCGACCCCAACACCCACACGAAGCTGGGCCGCGGGGGACTGGCCGACGTCGAATGGACCGTGCAGCTGCTGCAACTGCGGCACGCCCACGAGATCGCAGCGCTGCACAACACCTCGACGCTGCAGTCCCTGGACGCGATCGCCGCGGCCGGCCTGGTCCCCGCCGACGAGGTGGACCTGCTGCGCCAGGGCTGGCTGACCGCCACGCGCGCCCGCAACGCGCTGGTGCTGGTCCGCGGCAAGCCCACCGATCAGCTGCCCGGGCCGGGGCGCCAACTCAACGCGGTCGCCGTGGCAGCGGGCTGGCCGACCGACGACGGCGGCGAGTTCCTGGATAACTATCTTCGGGTGACGCGGCGCGCAAAGGCGATCGTGCGCAAGGTATTCGGGAGTTGAGTCAGGAGGCCGGCGCGTTGGACGCCATATTCGAGGTGCTCAGCGCGGCGGAAGCCGATCGCGTGACGGCGCTTTACGCCCCGTTGGCGGACGCCGTGCGCGAGCTCGTGGACGCCACCATCCGGACCGAGGCCGACGACGACGTCGTCGCCCAGGCGCGGACCGCGGTCGAGGCCGTCACCGCGTCGTTGCGGCAACGGATCCGGCCGGTCGGGGTGAGCTACCGCGTCAACGGCCGCCCGCTGCCGCTGGGCAACGCCGCGGTCGGCGTGTGCAACCCGATCGCGCCGCCGGTCGTCGTCCACCACGAGGGCGGCGGCCGCTGCTACAGCGAGTTCGTCTTAGGGTCGGCATACGAGGGCCCGCCGCGGTTGGTGCACGGCGGCGTGAGCGCCCTGGTGCTCGATCACATGCTCGGGGAGGCCGCCAGCGAGGGGCTGTCCAAGCCGCGCTTCACCGGGACGATCACCGTGAAGTACCTGCGCGGCACCCCGCTCGGTCCGCTTCGTTCCGAGGCCTGGATTGACCGCAAGGAGGGCGTCAAAGTGTTTGCGCGCGGCACCATTTCGGACGCGGCGGGCGTGACGGTCGAGGCGGAGGGCGTCTTCATCGAGCCGGCGTGGGCGCGGGAAGCGCAATGAGGTTCTACGTCAGCAGCGCCTTCCTGGACACTCGGGAGATCGTCGAGATCGCCAGGGCCGCCGACGATCTGGGGTACGACGGGATCGGGATCCCCGATCACGTCGTCAACCTGGAAACCCTGGACACGCCGTACCCGTACACCAGGGACGGGTCGCGGCGCTGGCAGCCGTTCACCGACTGGCCCGATCCCTGGGTGCTCGTCGGCGCGCTGGCCCAGGTGACCTCCCGGCTGCGGTTCGTCACCACCGTCTACATCCCCGCGATGCGCAATCCGTTTGGAGCGGCCAAAGCCATTGGCACCGCCGCGGTTCTGGCGTCGGGCCGGGTGGAGCTGGGGATCGGGGTGGGCTGGTGCCGGGAGGAGTTCGCCCTGATGGGCGAGCGGTTCGACGCCCGCGGCAAGCGCACCGACGAGATGATCGAGCTGATGCGGGCGCTGTGGGAACCGGGATGGACCGACTTCGACGGCGAGTTCTATCGCACACCGCGGCTGGAGATGCAGCCGACCCCGCCGCCGATACCGGTGTATGTCGGCGGCCTCAGCGACGTCGCGCTGCGCCGCGCCGCCCGCAACGACGGCTGGATCGGCGACCTGATCAAGACCGACCGCGCCATCGAGGCCGTCGGCCGGCTGCGGACCCTGCGCGCCGAAAACGGATTGTCCATGGACGATTTCACGATCCTGACGCCGTTGACCGACGCCTTCACCCCCGCCGACTACCAGCGTGCCGCCGACGCCGGGATCACCGGGATCATCACCATGCCGTGGATGTTCTACGCCGGCTCCGACGCCACGCTGGCCGACAAGATCGACGGCATGCGCCGCTTCCGCAAGGACATGGGGCTCGACGGGTGAGCCGTCGAGCGCGTGCTCATTCGAATTCGGTGGCCGGCCGTGCGCGCCGCCGCTTGTCTTCATACATGGCCGCATCCGCCCGTTTCAACAGCTGGTGGGCTTCTTCGGGCTCTGTCGCCAGCGCCACTCCGAGTGCCGCGCTTACCGGCAGCCGCAGGTCCGGGCTGATTACGATCGGCTCGAGCAGCGACTGACGGATCCGCTCAGCCACCCGTGCGACGCCTTTGGCATCCGCCCCGTGCAGCACCACGACGAACTCGTCGCCGCCGAGCCTGGCCGCGGGCGGATCCGGCGCCTCGACCCGCCCCACGATGTCGCGCCCGGCGCGGGTCACCTCGGTGATGCGACGCGCGACCTCGCGCAGCACGCAGTCGCCCGCGTCGTGCCCGTACTCGTCGTTGACTTCCTTCAGGAGGTCGAGATCGATGAAGATGGCGGCCACCGGATCAGCCGGCGTAGCCGCTGCCAGCATGGCGGCCATGGCGCGGCTCAGGTGGTGGCGGTTTGGCAGCCCGGTGAGCGAGTCATGCAATCCGAGGTACGCGAGTTTGGCCTGGGCGCGGCCCAATTGGGCCGATTCGACGTCATAGGCCAATAGTTGTGCGGCCCGCAGGTCGGCGTCGGTCCAGGGCGCACTCGAGCCGCTGACCTGCTCCAGCCAGGTATCGAACGACTTCCTCGGGTTGATCGATCCGGTCTCGTTGGCGTGCGGATCGCCCAGCCAGCGGAGCTGCTGTGGGCGGTCTTTTCGGAACCAGCTCACGAATTCGTCCGGGGCGCCGAGCGCGACGAACAAGCAGCCGGCGGAACCGAGGGCGGTCGATTGCGGCAAGCGCTCCGTGGCCCAGGTCGCGCCCGGGGTATCGATCGCGCCGATTTCACCCGCGAGCCTTCGCACGGCAGCCTCGGCGGGCGCCGCCCCGGTCGAACGGTATTGCCCGTCCGCATACGCAGCCGCGCCGTCTGCCTGGCAGAGCCGCAGCAGGTCGTCGGAAGCCGACGTGAGTCCCTCGACAATAGCGGGTGCGTTGTGCATCGCTGCCCGCAGCCGGGTCCGGATCGCTTCGCGGCGGGCCGCGTCGTTCAGGTTGACGATCTGTTCGGCTGCAGAGACTTGGAGTTTTGCCTGCAGGACCAGCAGTTCGCCCGACCTGCGCAGCGAGCGCGAGAGCGATCGCGGGGTTGCGGATATGCACGAGACGAGCCTGGTCAGTCGGCCTCCGTCGGCCATCGAAAACGAAATGCTCGCCGCGGTTTTCATGTTGCGCATGTATTCGAGGTGATAGGGGGAAACGCTGCGCAGCGCGGAGCGGCTCAGATCGAGAGTGGTGCCGGCCATGCGCGGCGCGGCGAGCACGGCGACGTCGCCCTCGTCGACGTCGGGGATGTAGCGCGACGCTTTGCGGACGTATAGGTCGCGGGCCTGGGGCGGAATGTCGCTCGCCGGAAAGTGATGCCCAAGATATCGGACCAGCCCTGGGAGGTGATCGTCCGCGACGATCTCGCCGTGCTCGTCGTCGTGGAACCGGTAGATCATCGCGCGGTCGAATCCGGTCAGTGTGCGCATTGCGCTCGCGATGGCCGCCTCGACGTCGGCCACGTTCGTCGCCTCGCTGATCGCCCGTGAGGCATACAGAAGCGGGACGAGATTGGCTTGATCGCGCCCGTGCGTCCTCTCGATCTCCATGACGATCTGCCCGCCGACTTGATGCAGAATCACATCGAACTCGCCGTCGAGTTCGGCCGCCGGGCGCATTCCGTACAGGTCGGGTGACGACGGCCGGTAGCCGGTCTCCTCGATCGCCTGCTCGAGCCGTTGCTGTTCATCGGGGGAGAAGATGCTCATCACCGGAGAGTCGAAAAGCTGCTCCGGCTTCGCGCCGATCAACTCCGCAGCGTTGGCACTGACGTAGCTGATGCGGCGATCGTGCAGATCGGCGGCAACCAACGCGCCATGGGCCTGGATTCGGCCGGACAGGTGCAGCTGCTCACTCGCGCAATCGGTCAGCCCCTGGGCGTTCGAATCCGCATGCCTGGTCATTGAATTGCTCCCGACACGACCTCTGGCCCGCTCAGGATGTCGCGGATCAGCGCGTAGGCGGCCAGCGCGCCCGCGACGACCCGGGCGGGGTCGGCTCCGGATTCGCCGAAGGTATCCAATGCGGCCTTGAATCGATGCCAGAGCCGGCCGACGTCGATCCCGTCGGCGGCGAAGAAGGATCGCGGAAAGTCGCCGCATCCCGAAGCGGCGAGATTCGCGGCGATCACGCGGCCGCCGAGGACCGATCCGGCCGCGACGTAGGCCGCGCCGATCCTCTCCTCGCGGCCTCCGCGGAGCCGAGTCGCGACGACAGGCCCGCGCCGGAATGCGCGGACCTCATCGGCGGTGGTCCCCAGCCGCTGCGACATCACCCCGATATCTGCTCGCAACGCCCACGCTCGGCTCAGCAGCTCTACGTCCGGGCCGAGCTCGCTCGCGACCGTCTCCCGGCTGAAATCGGCCACCGCGGTGTGGAAGATCAGCAAACCGTTGAGCACAGCCAAGTACGCCGACGCGTCGGGGCGGCCGAGGTCCAGGCCCATGGCCGCCTCGGCGGCACGGTGCGCTAGCGCCGTGTCGTGCCGCAGGGTCCGCGCCAGCCCCGCGTCTCCTGCCGAAGGCGACGCGACCCGGTGTCCGCGCGGACTTGGATGATCCACCCTCGAAGGATAAAGGGATGGCGTTTTGCCGGCGGTGTAAATGACGTCACTTTTCACCCGACGCTGCCCGGGCGGCCCGCGCTGCCCAACCCGTATTCGCGGCCAAAGCCATTGGCACGGCGGCGGTGCCGGCGTCGGGCCGGGTGGAGCTTGGCATCGGCGGTCGGTCGGTGCCGCGAGGGGATTGCTGCGGGTAGCTGATCCACGCCCGCTTCGCGACACATAACCTGTTGCGAAGAAACGCCCGGGCGGCTCGCAGTGGCTTATGTCTCGCGAAGCGGCTCGACGCCCAAGCGCACTTTCACACGCGCTCGGCGGTCATGTTCATCTCGATCGTGCCCTGACACGCCCCGCCGAGGATGTCGGTGTGCATGGTGCCGGACAGCGACCCGTCGGGTTGTGGCGTGTAGCGCACGGTGGCGTGGGCCGGATTCCATTGAATCGTGGTGTCGGGCATCATGCAGTCCCATTGGAAATCGCTGACCTGCGTCCACGACGACCCGTCCCAGGTGAATTGCACCGGCTGGGGAACCGTCGGGTTGCTCGGCGGCGGGCCGTCGACGATCGTGGCGGTGCACTTTCCGCCGGCACAGCTCGAGCTGAACGTATAGATCTCGGTGTGCTGCTCCTCGGGATCACCGGCCGCCAGGCTGGTCCCGGACTTCGGGCCGACCATGAAGGTGATCGCGTACTTGCCGTTCCACGACGCAGGGTCGGCGGAGGCGGGCGGGGCAAGCGGCAGGGCGATCGCGAGCGACGCGGCGCATAAACCCGCGAGACCGTTCAGACGCTTCGGCGTCATCGGGTTCTTCTTCCGGGCCCCGGCGATCGTGGCCGCAGGGCGAATTCAGGGTTTGGGCGTTGGGTTTCCATACAAGCAATCATGAAGTTCCTGACTGCCTGGGGCGAAGTCGAATCCGCAGTTGCACTCATGGACTTCCGTAGCTGTGCCAAGCCCATCGCAATAGGGGGTGCCGGCTGACGCCGATGGTGCGGTCCACACGACACCGGCGGCCAGGGCTGCCGCTGCAGCGCCGACCATGGCCGTCAATGCTCTCGTCTTCATGCCGAGGTCCTTCTCTCTGGATACAGCCACCCCGCGCTTCTCGTTGGGGTCGACGTAATGCGGCAGTATGCAGGAACGGTACCCCTTCAGAAGGCTTCTCACCTTTTATGTGAAAGGTCATAGACTCCGTAAACTTGGCTGACGGATCGACGAAGTGCGTCAGGTCGCAGAATTGCGCGCACAGGTGGTCCGACAAAGACGAAACCACCCGCGCGGCAATCGGTTGGTTGATCGCGGCGCGGGTGGCGTCGTCTCGCCGGGTTTATACGTCGTAGTACAACGCGAATTCGTACGGGTGCGGGCGCACCTGCACGGGCAGGATCTCGTTCTCACGCTTGAAGCTGATCCACGTCTCGATCAGGTCGGGCGTGAAAACGCCTCCCTCGGTGAGGTATTCGTGGTCCCCTTCCAGGCGGTCGATCACCGCCGACAGCTGGGTGGGGGCCTGCGGGATGTTCGCGGCCTCCTCCGGCGGCAGCTCGTAGAGGTCCTTGTCGACCGGCGCCTGCGGCTCGATCTTGTTCTTGATGCCGTCCAGCCCGGCCATCAGCATGGCCGAGAACGCCAGGTACGGGTTGCCCGATGAGTCGGGGCAACGGAACTCCAGGCGCTTGGCCTTCGGGTTGGTGCCGGTGATCGGGATGCGCACGCATGCCGAGCGGTTGCGCTGGCTGTAGACCAGGTTGATCGGCGCCTCGAAGCCGGGCACCAGCCGCTTGTAGGAGTTCACGGTCGGGTTGGTGAACGCCAGCAGCGACGGCGCGTGGTGCAGCAGGCCGCCGATGTAGTGCCGCGCGGTGTCCGACAGCCCGGCGTAACCGGTCTCGTCGTACATCAGCGGGCTGCCGTCCTTCCACAGCGACTGGTGGGTGTGCATCCCGGAGCCGTTGTCGCCGAACAGCGGCTTGGGCATGAACGTGACGGTCTTGCCGTTCTGCCACGCGGTGTTCTTGACGATGTACTTGTACAACTGCATGTCGTCGGCCGCGTGCAGCAGCGTGTTGAACTTGTAGTTGATCTCGGCCTGCCCGCCGGTGCCCACCTCGTGGTGGCCCTTCTCCAGGCTGAAGCCGGCCTTGATCAGGTTGGTCAGCATCTTGGCGCGCAGGTCGACGTAGTGGTCGACGGGGGCGACCGGGAAGTACCCGCCCTTGGGGCGGACCTTGTAGCCGCGGTTGGGGCTGCCGTCGAGTTCGTTGGGCGAGCCGGTGTTCCACCACCCGGAGATCGCGTCGATCTCGTAGAACGAGCCGTTGGTGCGCGAGTCGAAGCTGATCGAGTCGAAGATGTAGAACTCGGCCTCGGCGCCGAAGTACGCGGTGTCGGCAACCCCGGTGCTGATCAGGTAGTTCTCCGCCTTGCGGGCGACGTTGCGCGGGTCGCGCGAGTACGGCTCGAGGGTGAACGGGTCGTGCACGAAGAAGTTCATGTTCAGCGTGTTGGCTTCGGTGAACAGGTCGACCTTTGCAGTCGCCGGGTCGGGCAGGAGCAGCATGTCTGATTCGTGGATCGACTGGAAGCCCCGAATCGACGAGCCGTCGAAGGCCAGGCCATCTTCGAAGATGCTCTCGTCGAAGAACGAAACCGGAATCGTGAAGTGCTGCATGATGCCCGGCAGGTCACAGAACCGGACGTCGACAAACTCGATCTTCTCGTCCTTGACGAGTTTGAAGACGTCGTCGGGCGTCTTTTCCGTCACAGAAAGCTCCTTTACTCAGTGAAATCCGCGGCCTGACGCTATGGAGCAGATGTTGCCTACCAGTCAACCCGATGTTGCGCGGACGTTACGCCACCACCGCGCCACAAAAGAAGCCACGTCACCGGCGGTTGCTTTGCGGGACCTATTGTGGGGCCATGGACCGCAAGATCGTATCTGGTCCGGTGCGCGGGCGCACCGTGCTGTCGCGGCGCCGCGCGGGCTGTCGGGGCCGGGGCCCGGCGGGATGACGCAGGGATCGCGATCGGCCTACCCCGGCGAGGCATTGGATTTGCCGCAGAGTGGGCCGGGTTCGCTGGCGACGATGGGGCGGCGCATGGTCGCGCTGTTGATCGACTGGCTGATCTCCTACGGCCTGGCCGCGCTGGCCCTGGCATTCGGGGCGTTGTCCCAGCGCAGCCTGGCGACCGCGGTGCTGGTGATCTGGCTGGTGCTGGGCGTGGTGGCGGTGCGGCTATTCGGTTCCACGCCCGGCCAGCTGGCGTTGGGCCTGGGAGTGGCGGCCGTCGACGGACGGATCCCGGTGGGCGTTGTCCGGCTGGCTATCCGCGGGCTGCTGGTCGCGATCGTCGTCCCGGCGCTGTTCACCGATTACGACGGCCGCGGCCTGCACGATCGGCTGACGCGCACCGCGGTGGTGCGCCGCTGAATCCGGCTGCCGCGGGGAGGCGAAAATGCCGGCCTTACCTGCGGCGCACGGTGCGCTGCACGCCGCGCATCTTGCCGGCGTTGGGCATCGGCCCCTTGGGCATGACGCCGGCACCGGCCCGCGATCCGAGCGCGGCCATCCGCGACTCCAGCGTGTCCATCTGCTTGACGCTGATGTTGGACGGCAGGCGGTTCAGGTGGCGCTCCAACTTGGCCAGCGGAACCTCGCCGTCGCCGTTGCCAACGATCACGTCGTAGATCGGCACGTCGCCGACCAGCCGCGCGGTGCGCTTCTTCTCCTGGGCCAGCAGCGGCTTGATCCGGGCCGGCGATCCCTCGCCGACCAGGATGACGCCGGGGCGACCGAGCACCCGGTGTACGGCGTCGAAGTGGCCGGTGGCGGCGACGCCGGAGGTCACTCGCCACTTGCCGCGCAGGTTGTCCAGCACCCACGCCGCGGCGCCGGTCTGGCCCTCGGCCTTGCCGTAGACCGCCTTCTGGGCGCGGCGGCTGAAGATGATGAACGCGACCAGCCCGCCCAGCACCACGCCCAGCGGGATCAGGGTCAGCAGGGTCAATCCGCCCGCCCAGACACCGACCGCCACCGACACGCCCACGATCAGCACGAAGGCGCCGATCATGTACGGCAACAGCCGCTTGTCCTCCTGGCGCTGGATGTTGAACGCCTGCCACAACTGGGCGCGGCGCTCTTTTGCGGCGGCCTTGCGGGCGGCCTGCGCCTCCGCCCGGGCGGCCTTTTTTTCGGCGGCACTGCGGGATTTAGCCATAATCACTAAGGATATGCGCTGCCGGTTACGGCGCCGAGGTGCGGCCGCGGGCGGCCTGCTCGTAGAGCCGACCCGCCCGGTAGGACGAGCGCACCAGCGGCCCCGCCAGCACCCCGGCGAAGCCCAGGACCTCGGCGTGCCGGGCGAACTCGACGAACTCCTCGGGCCGCACCCAGCGCTCGACGGGGTGGTGGCGCGCCGAGGGACGCAGGTACTGGGTGATCGTGACGATGTCGCAGCCGGCGTCGCGCAGGTCGGCCAGGGCGGTGCGTACCTCCTCGGGTGTCTCGCCCATGCCCAGGATCAGGTTGCTCTTGGTGACCAGCCCGGCCTCGCGCGCCGCGGTGAGCACGCCCAGGCTGCGCCCGTAGGTGAAGGCGGGCCGGATGCGTTTGAAGACCCGCGGCACGGTCTCCACGTTGTGGGCCAGCACCTCCGGTCGCGACTCGAAAACCTCCGCGAGCCGGGCAGGCTCGCCGTTGAAGTCGGGGATCAGCAGCTCCACCCCGGTCGACGGGTTGAGCTCCTTGATGGCGCGCACCGTCTCCGCGTACAGCCAGGCGCCCCCGTCGGGCAGGTCGTCGCGGGCCACTCCGGTGACGGTGGCATACCGCAAGCCCATCGTGCGGACGCTGTCGGCGACCCGCCGGGGCTCGTCGCGGTCCAGCTCCGCCGGCCGTCCGGTGTCGATCTGGCAGAAGTCGCAGCGCCGGGTGCACTGGTCGCCACCGATCAGGAAGGTCGCCTCGCGGTCCTCCCAGCATTCGAAGATGTTCGGGCAGCCGGCCTCTTCGCAGACGGTGTGCAGGCCCTCCCGGCGGACCAGCCCCTTGAGCTGCGTGTACTCGGGTCCCATGCGGGCGCGCACGCGGATCCACGGCGGCTTGCGTTCGATCGGGGTTTGGGCGTTGCGCACCTCGAGGCGCAGCGGTTTGCGGCCCTCCGGTGCGACAGTCACATCGCCGATGCTACGCGGGCGACGGCATGGTCACGCACCGGCAGCACGCCGTCCAGGGCGTCGCACACGGCGCCGGCGACCGCCGCGCGCACGTCGTCGACGGCGATCGCGCGGCGCAGTTCGGCCGACAGTGACGTCACTCCGGCGTCGCTGATCCCGCACGGCACGATGGCGGCGTACGCGTCGAGGTCGCAGTCGCAGTTGAGCGCGAAGCCGTGCAGGGTGGTCCCGCGGGCCACCCGCACGCCGATGGCCGCGACCTTGCGTGCCGGTCGGCCGGCGCCGCCGGGCACCCACACCCCGGAGCGGCCCTCGACCCGAATGGTCTCCAGCCCGAGTTCGCCGCAGACCGTGATCAGCGCCTCCTCGAGGCGCCGCACGTAGTTGACCACGTCGAGCGGCTCGGCCAGCCCGACGATCGGATAGCCGACCAGCTGACCCGGGCCGTGCCAGGTGATCTTGCCGCCGCGGTCGGTATCTATGACCTCAGCCACGGACGCGCCACTCGCCGGGCGTTCGTCCGGCTCGGTGCGCCGCCCCGCCGTGTACACCGGCGGGTGCTGCAACAACAGCAGCGTGTCGCCGCCACCGGCGACCCGGGCGTCGGCCAGGTCGCGCTGCAGCCGCCAGGCGCTGCTGTAGTCGACCGTCCCCAGTTGGCGGACGTCGATCGCGGCCGCGCTCGACCGGATGGAACCCCTCACGAGGGCCAGGCTACAGGCGCGGACCCCACGCTCACAGCTCGCCGCTGCCCCCGCGCAGCACCGTCTGCGGATCCCCGGATTTGAGGGCTTCCTTGACGCGGTCCATCTGCTGCATGACGTTGTGCGCCCTGGTGAGGATCGCCTCGGCGTCCGCGCCCGGGATGACCACGGCCACAGACCCTTTGGCAGTACGTCGCGAAAGTGATAGGTGTTGAGCTCCTCGAAGTCGTGCAGCATGCCGTCGACGAGAATGCCTGCCATGCCGAGGTTTTCGACGCGACTGAATTACTGGAATTGCCCTCACAACGGCGCTACCGCACATCAAACACATAGCAAAGACATTGACCGGCGATGGCGGCCGCGAGCGGCGGCCGGCCGACCGGGCTAGTCGCGTTGGCGCCGGGCCGTGGCGAAGGCCAGTGCCTCGCCGATGGTGTTGTGGTGGAATTCGAAGCCGGCGCGCTCGAGCGCGGACGGGATGGCGCGCTGACCGGTGAGCAGCGCCTCGTCGGCGAACTCCCCGAGCGCGGCCCGCACCGCGACACCGGGCAGCATCAACGGGGTGGGGCGGTTGACCGCGCGGCCGAACGCCGTCGTGAACTCGGCGTTGGTCACCGGCGCGGGCCCCGTCATGTTCACCGGGCCGGCCAGCGAGCCGTGCGAGATCGCGAACAGCAGCGCCCGCACCTCGTCTTCGAGGGTGATCCACGACATGTATTGCCGGCCGCTGCCCAGCCGGGCGCCCAGGCCGAACGAGAACAGCGGCTTCATCCTGCGCAGCGCGTGGCTCGCCGCGCCCAGCACCACGCCGGTGCGGGCCAGCACGACCCGCACGCCACCGTATTGGGCCGGCAGCGTGGCGGCTTCCCAGTCCTGGCACAGCTGGGCCAGGAAACCGCTTCCCGCCCTGGCGCTCTCGTCGACCACTCGGTCTTTGGTGTGCCCGTAGTAGCCCACCGCGCTGGCGTTGATCAGCGTTTCCACACCGGCGTCGGCGACCGCTTTGGCCAGCACCTCGGTGGGTGCGATGCGGCTGTCGCGCAGGCTCTGCTTGAACGCCCCCGACCAGCGCCGCTGGTCGATGCTGACCCCGCACAGGTTGACGACGGCGTCGACGTCGCGCAGGCCGTCGAGGTCGAATTCGCCGCTGTCGGGATTCCAGTGCAGCTCGTCGGAATTCGCCGGCGCGCGGCGCACGATGCGCAGCACCTGGTGGTCGGCGGCGCGCAGCGCCGCGGCCAGGGCGGAACCGATCAGGCCGGAGGAACCCGCGATGGCGACGACGGCCTTTTGACCAGCTCGCTCCACGCTGTCACAGCCCCAGATCGGCCTCGAACGCTCCCTCTTCGAGCCGGTTCTTGATCGTGGTGAGGAAGCGCCCGGCGTCGGCCCCGTCGATCAGCCGGTGGTCATAGGTCAGCGGGAGGTAGCAGATCGAGCGGACGCCGATCGACTCGTTGCCGGTGTCGTCGACGACCACCCGCGGCCGCTTGACGATCGCCCCGGTGCCCAGCATGGCGGCCTGGGGCGGGACCAGGATCGGGGTGTCCAACAGCGCGCCCTGGCTGCCGATGTTGGTGATCGTGAACGTGCCCCCGGACAGCTCGTCGGGTTTGAGGTTGCCCGAACGGGCGCGGGCGGCGATGTCGGCGATCGCCCTGGCCAGACCGGCCAGGGACAGGTCGCCGGCGTTGTGGATCACGGGGGACAGCAGGCCCTGGTCGGTGTCGACGGCGAAGCCGAGGTGCTCGGCGTCGTAGTAGGTGATCTCCTTGGTGTCCTCGTTGTAGCTGGCGTTGACGTTGGGGTGGATCTTGAGCGCGTCGATCACCGCGCGGGCGAAGAACGGCAGATAGGTCAGGTTCACCCCCTCGCGCTCGGCGAACGCGTTCTTGGCCCGGGCCCGCAACGCCACGATCCTGGTCATGTCGACCTCGTGGGTCTGGGTGAGCTGCGCGGTGGCCTGCAGCGATTCCCGGGTCTTGTTGGCGGTGATCTGCCGGATCCGGCTGGCCTTCTGCGTGGTGCCCCGCAGGTGGGCCAGTGCGGGCGCCGGGGCGGGCGCGGCCTTGGCGGAGTCCGGGGCCGCCTTGCCGGGGGCGGCCGGACCCGGCTCGGACGCGGGCGCCTTGCCGGCCTGTTGCTTGCGTTCCGCGGCGGCGAGCACGTCCTGCTTGCGGATCCGCCCGCCCACGCCGGTTCCGGTCAACGCGGTGAGATCGACGTCGTGTTCGTTGGCCAGTTTGCGCACCAGCGGGGTCACGTACGGCGTGCCGTCGGCGCCCGCGTCCGTGGACTCCGCCGCCGGCTGGGCCGGTGCCGCTTGGGGCTTCGGCGCGGGCTCGGAAACGACCTTGGCCGCGGGCTCGGGCTGCGCGCCCGGCTCGGGTTCGGCCCTGGGTTGGGGTGCGGGTTCGGGTTCGGGCTGGGGTGTGGGCTTGGGTGCGGACGGGGCGGGCGTCCCCGAGCCGGCGCCGACGCGCGCCAACTCGCCGCCGACCGGCACCGTGACGTCCTCCTCGGCGGTGATGCTGACCAGGACCCCGGCCACCGGCGAGGGGATCTCGGTGTCCACCTTGTCGGTGGATACCTCCACCAGCGGCTCGTCGACCTGGACCGAATCCCCGACCTTCTTCAGCCAGCGGGTGACCGTGCCCTCGGCAACCGACTCGCCGAGCTCGGGCATCAGCACCGGGGTCGCGTCGCCGGCGTCGCCGCCCTGCGGGGCCTGCGACGGGGCCGACGACTCGGGTTGCGAGGGGGCGGCCGCCTGCGGTTCGGGTTCCGACGGCGGCTGCGCCTCGGGCTCCGGCTGGCTGGGCGCCTGCGCGGGCGGCTCGGAGGCCCCGGCACCGCCCGCCCCGGTGTCCTCCGACGCGTCGCCGATGACGGCGAGCTCGCCGCCCACCTCGACGGTGTCGTCCTCCTGGGCGACGATCTTGGTCAGCACACCGGCGGCCGGCGAGGGAATTTCGGTGTCGACCTTGTCGGTCGACACCTCGACGAGCGGCTCGTCGAGCTCGACCGTGTCGCCTTCCTGCTTGAGCCAGCGCGTGACCGTCCCCTCGGTGACGCTCTCACCGAGTGCCGGCATCTGGACGGAGAAGGCCATCTCTTCTGACTCCTCGATCGCGGGTGGGTCGGCGCGGGTCGACATCTGGCTTACCACAGCACGGTGTACCGCAGGGCAAAGTGAGTCGATGTCGAAACCATCCTGTCATTGCCGTCGGACCGGCACACACCCAGGGCAGAGCCCGTCCAATGGCCCGGCGACCGTCAACCCGCTTGCTATCGTGTGGCCCTACCCGTCGGGGTGACGGGGCACAGCAAGCGCGGGTGGTGGAGGTCCGATGCCGGCAACACGACAGGTATCCGAGCACTTCGTCGACAGCGACGACGGCGTGCGCATCGCGGCCTACGAAGAAGGCAACCGCCAGGGCCCGCCCGTCGTGCTGGTGCACGGCTTCCCCGACTCGCACGTGTTGTGGGACGGTGTCGTTCCGTTGCTGGCCGAGCGGTTCCGTGTCATCCGCTACGACAACCGTGGGGTCGGCCGTTCGTCGGCGCCCAAGCCGGCCTCCGCCTACACCATGGAGCGTTTCGCCGACGACTTCGCCGCGGTGACCGGCGCGCTGTGCCCCGGGCAGCCCGTGCACGTGCTGGCCCACGACTGGGGCTCGGTCGGGGTGTGGGAGTACCTGAGCCGGCCCGGCGCGGCCGACCGGGTCGCCTCGTTCACGTCGGTGTCGGGCCCCAGCCAGGATCAGCTGCTCGCCTACGTCTTCGGCGGGCTGCGCCGCCCGTGGCGCCCGCGAACCTTCGCCCGGGCGCTCAGCCAGGCGCTACGCCTGACCTACATGGCGTTCTTCTCGATACCGGTGCTGGCGCCGCTGGTGCTTCGGGCGGCTCTGGCAAGCAAGGCGGTCCGGCGCAGCCTGGTCGGCAACGTCCCGCCCGAGAAGATCCATCACTCCGACAAGCTGGCCAGCGACGCAGCCCACTCGGTGAAGACCTACCGCGCCAACTACTTTCGTTCGTTCGCACGGAGCAGGCCGGTCCCGGTGATCGACGTGCCGGTGCAGCTCGTCGTCAACACCCAGGATCCCCATGTGCGGCCGTACGGCTATGACGACGCCGCGCGCTGGGTGCCGCGGCTGTGGCGCCGCGACATCAAGGCCGGTCACTTCTCCCCGATGTCGCATCCGCAGGTCATGGCGGCCGCGGTGCACGACCTCGCCGACCTGGCCGAGGGCGGACAGCCCAGCCGCGCGCTGCTGCGCGCACAGGTGGGCCGCCCGCGCGGGGACTTCGGTGACACCCTGGTCGCGGTCACCGGCGCCGGGAGCGGGATCGGCCGCGAGACCGCGCTCGCATTCGCCGCCCACGGTGCCGAGCTCATCGTCAGCGACATCGACGAGGCGGCCGTCAAGGAAACCGTGGAGCAGATCGCCGCGCGCGGCGGCGCGGCCCACAGCTACGTGCTCGACGTGTCCGACGGCGCGGCGGTCGAGGCGTTCGCCGAGCGGGTCAGCGCCGTACACGGCGTCCCGGACATCGTGGTCAACAACGCCGGCATCGGGCACGCCGGTGGATTCCTGGACACTCCCGCCGAGGAGTTCGACCGCGTCCTGGACGTCAACTTCGGCGGCGTCGTGAACGGCTGCCGCTCGTTCGGGCGGCGGCTGGTCGAGCGCGGCACAGGCGGGCACATCGTCAACGTGGCCTCCATGGCGGCCTACTCGCCGTTGCAGTCGCTGAGCGCCTACTGCAGCTCCAAGGCCGCTACCTTCATGTTCTCCGACTGCTTGCGCGCCGAACTCGACGCCTCCGGCGTCGGGCTGACCACGATCTGCCCCGGGGTGATCAAGACCAATATCATCAGCACCACCCGCATCGACGCCCCCACCGGCAAGGACGAGCAGGTCGACGGTCGGCGCGCCCAGCTGGACATGCTGTTCGCGCTCCGACACTACGGGCCCGAAAAGGTTGCCAACGCGATCCTGTCGTCGGTGCGAAAGAAGAAGCCGATCCGCCCGGTCGCGCCGGAAGCCTACGGGTTCTACGGCGCTGCCCGCGTGGCGCCGCAGGCGCTGCGCAATGCGGCGCGGCTAAGGGTCATCTGAGGGTCAGCGAGGGGGTCACGAGACCGACGAAGACGCGCCCTCGGACTGTCGCACCAGGAACGCCCCGCCGATCGCGAGGATCCCGACCACCGTCAGCGGGATCGTCCACGCGCGTTGGGAACCCACGTCCGACCTGCATTACCCGGACGCCTCGGCGCGGCCCGGATCACGATGCGGCTGCACGGGACTCCGCGGGGTTAGGGGGTGGTGGGGTTGATCCCGGACCGCCTGGCGCTGGCCGCCTTCTATCCGCGTAACCGCGAATGCCTGCTGCGGCCGGCCGCGCTCGCGGAGCAGCTGGAGCCGAGTCAGGTGAAGTGACGTGGGCGATGTCGCCGACGCCGTCGTCATCGGGGCCGGGCATCACGGGCCGGTCGCCGCGGCGATGCTCGCCGACGCGGGGTGGGACGTCCTGGTGCTCGAAGCGCAGCCCGAGCCGGGCGGCGCGGTGCGCAGCGCCGCTGTTCTGCGACATGCTGCCCGCCGACGCCGTCCGGGCCGGGCTGCGCCACGAGATGGAGCACTACATCTGGGACCCGCCGGTGGTGAAGGTCAAGTACGCACTCCACGGCCGAATCCCCTGGCGGGCCGACAGTCTGGCCGGCGCGGGCACGGTCCATCTGGGCGCCGACGGGGACGGGTTGGTGCGCTGGATGGCCGACCTGAACACCCGCGTGGTGCCCGAGCATCCGTTCATGCTGCTGGGCCAGACCACCACGGCCGACCCGAGCAGGTCGCCGGCGGGCACCGAAAGCGTGTGGGCCTACACGCATCTGCCGCGCAACGTGGCCGACGACGCGTCGGCGCAGCGCCTCGGGGGATCGATGGACCGGGTGATCGAAGAGCGCGCGCCGGGGTTCGGCTCGCGGGTGATCGACCGCTTCGTGCAGCGCCCGTCGGACCCGCAGGCCAGCGACGCCCTGCATCTGGGCGCGCTGAACGGCGGGACTTCCCAGCTGCAGCAGATGCTGATCTTCCGTCCCGCGCCCGGGATGGGGCGCGCCGAAACCCCGATCGAGGGCCTGTTTCCGGGCAGCGCGTCGGCGACCCCGGGCGGCTCGGTGCACGGCGGCTGCGGGCGCAACGCGGCCAACGCCGCCCCGGCCGCCGAGGGCGCGACCGGCTGGCCGCGGCGCAAGCTGAGCCGCACGGTGATCTCGCTGCTGACCAGGTGAGCGGCGTGGAAGTCAGCCGTTTTTGCAGATGTCTTCGAGCACCGCGCACATCGTGCGGGTCGGCACGCCGGTGGCGCCCTTGGGGCTGTAGCCCCACGGGCTGCCGGTGTTGAAGGCCGGACCGGCCACGTCGATGTGCGCCCAGGCCACCCCGTCGGCGACGAACTCGCGCAGGAACACCCCGGCCACCAGCATCCCGGCGAAGCGCTGCCCGCTGACGTTGGCCAGGTCGGCCACCGTGGACTTCAGGTCCTCCTTGAGCTCGTCGGGCAGCGGCATCGGCCAGCCGTTCTCGCCGACTGCCTGCGAGAGCGCCGCCACCCGGTCGCGGAACTCGTCGCTGCCCATCACCCCGGGGATGCGCGAGCCCAGCGCCACCGTCTGCGCGCCGGTCAGCGTCGAGGTTTCGATCAGGTAGTCCGGCTTGTCCTCGCACGCCCGCACGATCGCGTCGGCCAGGATGAGCCGGCCCTCCGCGTCGGTGTTGAGCACCTCCACCGTCGTGCCGCCGTACTGCGTGAGCACGTCGCCCGGTCGCTGGGCGGTGGCCGACGGCATGTTCTCGGCCATCGGGACCGTGGCGATCACGTCGATGGGCAACTGTAGCTGCGCGGCCAGGGTCACGGTCGCGACGACGGCGGCGGCCCCGCCCATGTCCGAGGTCATGTAGTGCATCGACGCCGCCGGCTTGATCGAGATGCCGCCGGTGTCGAACGTGACGCCCTTGCCGACCAGCGCCACCGTCTTGGCCCGCTTGCCCCGCCCGGCTTTGGCCAGCCGCGAACCCCGGTGGATCAGCCGCACCAGCCGCGGCGGGCGTGAGGAGCCCTGACCGACGCCGATGATCCCGCCGTACCCCTCCTTCTGCAGTGCCTTCTCGTCGAGCACCTCCACGTCCAGGCCGGCCGCTTCACCCAACGCCTTTGCCCGCTTGGCGAATTCGGCGGGAAACAGGTGGCTCGGGGGAGTGTTGACGAAGTCGCGTGCCGTGGCCACCGCGGTCGCGATTGCCGCGCCGTGCGCGGCCTGCTGCTTGGCGTCCTTCGCGGAAGCCAGCGCGGTGATCTTGCGCAGCCCTTTGTCTTTCGGCGCGGTCTTGCCGCTGCGGAACGCGGTGAACCGGTAGCTGCCCAGGATCAGCCCCTCCACGGCGGCTGCGCACACGCCGTCACCGGGCAGCTCGGACAGGGTCGTGATCACCGCGTCGGCGCTGCCCAGCGAGCGCGCCGCCACCCCGGCGGCGCGGCGGATCGCGTCGGCCGGCCACTCGGAACTGGGCTTGCCCAGGCCTACCGTCAGCACGCTGGCCACCGGCAGCGACGGCACCACCAGCCGGTGCACCTGTTCGCTGCCGCCGGTGGCGTCCAGCGCGCGCAGGCCGGCCTCGATCTCGGCGACCGCGTCGGCGGGCAGGAACGGGTCGGCCGACGCCACGACCGCGCCCGGCTTGTCCTCCGCGCCGGTCGAGACCACGGGCACGAGCAGGACGGCCGAACCCGCGCTGCGTTTCGGCAGCGAGGTGGCGACGGTGACGGAGGGCGACGGGTAGCCGGGTTGGGTGCTCACGGGCGACAAGCCTAGTCACCGGGGGCGGCGGTTACTCGCCAGCGTCCCCGCCGCGCAGCTCGACGACGCCCACGGGGTCGTCAAAGCCCTTGAGTGTCAATGGTTCATGGGCTACCGCCGGCCAGGTCGGCAATTCCTCGTGCAGTGCCGAGGAGGCGAGGACCTGGCCCGGGGACGCGGCCGCCACCAGTCGCGCGGCCAGGTTCACCGGGTTGCCGAAGTAGTCGCCGTTGATGGCCAGCACCGTGCCGTAGGCAAGGCCCGCGCGCACCTGCAATCCGGCCTCGCGGGCCCGTGGATGTTCGACCAGGTCGACGGCAGCCTGCACCAGCCGTTCGGGTGTCGGGCTCACCCACATCACGGCGTCGCCGATGAGCTTGACCACCCGGCCGCCGTCGGCGTGCACCACATCGGCGACCGTGGCGCCGAACTCGTTGAGCAACTCGGACAGGCTCGCCGACGTGAGCGCCCGGGTCAACACGGTGAAGCCGGACAGATCGGCGAAGCCGACGCCGCAGGTGACGCTCGCCGACGTGTCGCGGATGACACCCTCGAAATACGTTCGCGCGCTTATCAGATGGTGGCGGTGCACGGTGTCGATCAGCGCGCCGATCCGGGGGACGAATTCGGCGATCATGCGGTAGGCCTGAGCCGTGGCGAGTTCGTCGTTGGTGTGGGTCATCTGGATGTCGGGCATCCCGGCGCGGATCATCGTCGACTCGGCCTCGGCGAGCCGGGCCATGGCGGCACCCAGGACCCGCAGCAGGCCGGAGGCGCCGTCGTCCCCGACGACCGCCTTGATCGCGAGCCAGGTGGCCAGCGCGTCGAGGTCGGCCTGACTCAGCGCGGGCACGTCGGGGCCGGCGACGGTCAGGCCCAGCAGCGCCCAGGCGCGCGCGAGCTCCTCGGTCGGCATCCCGATTTCCTCGGCCGCCGTCCGCACCGTGTAGACCGGGGGGCCCGACCATTGCAGGACGTCGCCCGCCAGCCCGAACAGCCGGCCGCGCCGTTCGGCTTCGGCCATCTCCTCGACCGTGAAGCCGAGGTCGTCGAGGTACTTGAGCAGGTCGGCCCGCTCGCGGGCGCCGGCGATTCCCGCCGCCTCGAGGGCGTCGAAATCGAGGGAATCGCTCACCTGGCCAAGTGTGCCAGCGAGGCGGCCGATTAGGGTGGGATGGTGTGAGCGATGGGTCAGAGCTGCTGCACGGACCGCTGGAAGACCGCCACCGCGAGCTGGGCGCCAATCTCGGCGAATTCGGGGGCTGGCTGATGCCGGTGTCCTACGCCGGCACCGTCAGCGAGCACAACGCCACCCGCAACGCCGTCGGCCTGTTCGACGTCAGCCACCTCGGCAAGGCGCTGGTGCGGGGGCCGGGCGCCGCGCAGTTCGTCAACTCCGCACTCACCAACGACCTGGGCCGCATCGGCCCGGGCAAGGCGCAATACACGTTGTGCTGCAACGCATCCGGCGGGGTCATCGACGACCTGATCGCCTACTACATCGCCGATGACGAGCTGTTCCTGGTGCCCAACGCCGCCAACACCTCTGGCGTGGTCGGGGCCCTGCAGGCGGCCGCTGGGGCCGGTTTGGGGGCGGGCGTGGCGGTCACCGACGAGCACCGCTCCTACGCCGTGCTGGCCGTGCAGGGGCCGCGGTCGGTCGACGTGCTCGGCGAACTGGGCCTGCCCACCGACATGGACTACATGGCCTACGCCGACGCGACCTACTCCGGGGTGCCGGTGCGGGTCTGCCGCAGCGGCTACACCGGCGAGCACGGCTACGAACTGATGCCCGCCTGGGAATCCGCGGGGGTGGTGTTCGACGCGCTGCTGGACGCGGTCAGCGCCGCCGGCGGCGAGCCGGCCGGCCTGGGTGCCCGCGACACGCTGCGCACCGAGATGGGCTATCCCCTGCACGGGCACGAGCTTTCGCCGGACATCTCGCCGCTGCAGGCGCGGTGCGGCTGGGCGGTCGGCTGGAACAAGGACGCGTTCTTCGGCCGCGACGCGCTGCTGGCCGAGAAGGCCTCCGGGCCGCGGCGGCTGGTGCGCGGGCTGCGGATGGTCGGCCGTGGGGTGTTGCGCCCCGGGCTCACGGTGCTCGCCGGCGACTCCCCGGTCGGGATCACCACCTCGGGGACGTTCTCGCCCACACTGGGTATCGGCATCGGGCTGGCGCTGATCGACACCGACGCCGGGATCGAGGACGGCGGGCGCGTCACGGTCGACGTCCGTGGCCGCGCCGTCGAGTGCGAAGTCGCCCGACCGCCGTTCGTGGCCGTGAAAACCCGCTAGCCGCGGCCGGGTTCGCATGGGCGTTCACACGGCAAAAGCTCGATCGCACGCGGGGATACAATCGGCCCCATGACGAGCGGCTCCCCTGAATTCACGGTTTCACGCTCGGCTGACCCGGCGACCGACGAAGAACGCGAATCCATCCTGGCCGACCCGGGTTTTGGCAAATACTTCACCGACCACATGGTGGCGATCGACTACACCGACGGCCGGGGCTGGCACGATCCGCGGGTCATCCCGTACGGGCCCATCGAGCTGGACCCGTCGGCGATCGTGCTGCACTACGCGCAGGAGGTGTTCGAGGGGCTCAAGGCCTATCGGTGGTCGGACGGGTCGATCGTGTCGTTTCGCGCCGAGGCCAACGCCACCCGGATGCGGTCCTCGGCGCGGCGCCTGGCGATGCCCGAACTGCCCGACGAGCTGTTCATGGGTTCGCTGCGCCAGCTCGTCGCCGTCGACAAGGCCTGGGTGCCCGCCGCCGGCGGCGAAGAGGCGCTGTATCTGCGGCCGTTCATCATCGCGACCGAGCCGGGACTGGGCGTGCGGCCGGCCAAGCAATACCGCTATCTGCTGATCGCCTCGCCGGCCGGCGCCTATTTCAAGGGCGGCATCAGCCCCGTCACCGTCTGGGTGTCCACGGAGTACGTCCGCGCGTGCCCGGGCGGCACCGGTGCGGCCAAGTTCGGCGGCAACTACGCCGCCTCGCTGCTGGCCCAGGCCGAGGCCGCCGACAACGGGTGCGAGCAGGTGGTGTGGCTGGACGCCGTCGAGCGCCGCTTCGTCGAGGAGATGGGCGGGATGAACCTCTTCTTCGTTTTCGGCAGCGGGGGGTCGGCGCGGCTGGTCACTCCGGAACTGTCCGGCTCACTGTTGCCGGGCATCACGCGGGATTCGTTGTTGCAGTTGGCTATCGACGCCGGATTTACCGTCGAGGAACGCAAGGTCGACATCCACGAGTGGCAGAAGAAGGCCGCGGCCGGCGAGATCACCGAGGTGTTCGCCTGCGGCACCGCCGCCGTCATCACCCCGGTGGCGCGGGTCAAGTACGGCGACAACGAGTTCACCATCGCCGACGGCCAACCCGGCGAGGTGACGATGGCGTTGCGCGACACGCTGACCGGGATCCAGCGCGGCACCTTCGCCGACACCCACGGCTGGATGTCGCGGCTGGGCTGACCCGCGCTAGCCGGGGAACGCCGCCAGTGCGACCGCGCCGACCGTGGTCGTCAGCTCGATCGCGGCGCCCAGCACGTCGCCGGTGATGCCGCCGAAGCGGCGCACGCAATGCCCGACCAGGACCGCGCCGCAGCATAGCGCCGCCAGCGCCGCCACCGGCCCCTGCCACGGCCGCGGACCGGCCCCCAGCGCGGCGATCAGCAGCACCGCGGCCCACGCCGCCACCACCGGCACGGGCTGGGTCCCGGCGACGCGGGCCCCCAGGGCGCTGCCGGCGGCCGCCGGCACCGACCGGCGGCAGGCCAGCACCGCGGTGACGCGGCCGGCGAACACCGCGACGACGATCGCGACCGGCGGCAACGCCGAGAACGCGAGGCCCTGCACGGTGATCACCAGCACGACGGCGGCCACGCCGAACGGTCCGGTGGCCCCCTCGCGCATCACCGCCAACGCCCGCTGCGGCGGCCCGTAGCAGCCCAGCCCGTCGGCCGTGTCGGCGACACCGTCGAGGTGCAGGCCGCGCGTCGCGAGCAGCAGCGCAGCCACCGCGAGCAGCCCGGACAGCGGGCTGGCCGGCCCGAACGCCAGCGCGCCGCCCCACGCGACCGCCGCGGCCAACCCGCCCAGGGCGGCGCCGACCACGGGCAGGGCCGTCATGGCGCCCCGGCCCATCGGTGCGGCCCGGGGCAGCGGCAGCACCGTCGCAAACGCGAAAGCCGTTGCCAGCGAACGCATCACGACTGCGAGCGGTCGGACACACCGGCCTCGCCGAAGGTCGCCATGGACGCCAGCGTGCCCACTGCGACGCGCAGCAGCGGCAGCGCCGCCGCCGCCCCGGTGCCCTCGCCCAGCCGCATGCTCAGATCCAGGATCGGCTCCAGCCCGAGGGCCGTCAGCGCCAGGGCGTGACCCGGCTCGGTGGAGCGGTGGGCGGCCTGCCACCACTGCCGGGCGCCCGGCGCCAGGCGCTCGGCGACCAGTGCGGCTGCCGTCACGGCCATGCCGTCGAGGAGCAGCGGCGTGCGCCGCACCGCCGCCTGCGCGCAAAAGCCCGCCAGCGCGGCCAGGTCCGCGCCGGCGCAGCAGCGCAGCAACCCCACCGGGTCGGGCAGCACCAGCCGCGTCCGGAACAGGGCGTCGCGCACCGCGGCCGTCTTGCGCGCCCAGCCGGCATCGTCGACCCCGCTGCCGGGGCCCACCACCGCGACGGGCTCGGTGTTGGTCAGCGCCGCGACCAGCACCGTGGCCGGTGTGGTGTTGCCGATCCCCAGGTCGCCGGCGATCAGCAGGTCGGCGCCGGCATCGACCTCTTCGTCGGCGATGCGCCGGCCCGCCTCGATCGCGGCGACGGTCTCGTCGTCGGTCAACGCGTCGCCGACGCTGATGTCGCCGCTGCCGCGGCGCACCTTGTGGGCGCCGATCTGCGCGGAAGCCGCCTCGGCGTCGACCGCCAGGTCGACGACCCGCACCGTCGCGCCGGCGATGCCGGCCACCACGTTGATCGCCGCCCCGCCGCCGGCGATGTTGGCGACCATCTGGGCGGTCACCTCCGGCGGGTATGCCGACACGCCGGAGGCGGCGACGCCGTGGTCGCCCGCGAACACCACCACCCGGGCGCGTTCGAACTGCCGCGGCGGGCACCGCCCCTGGCAGGACGCGACCCAGACCGACAGCTCCTCGAGGCGGCCCAGGGCGCCCCGCGGCTTGGTCAGGGTGTCCTGGCGGGCGCGGGCGGCCGCGGCGACGGCGGCGTCCGGCGGCGCGATCGGTGCGAAGTCCATCACAGCCCCGACGGCGTGATCGGCTTGACCGGGACCGCCTGCCCGGCCACCACCAGGACCACCCGATCGCACACCGCGGCGACCCGCTGGTTGAGGTCGCCCAGTTCGTCGGCGAACCGGCGGCCCGACGCAGTGGCGGGCACCACCGTCAGCCCGACTTCCGGGCTGACCAGCACCAGCGTGGAGGGGAACGCGCACACCGCGGCCAGCATGTCGTCGATCATGTCGCGGGTCGGGGCCGCCGGCGAGCCGTTCTCCCACGCCTTGTTGCGGTCCAGCACCGCGGTCAGCCAGGCGCCCAGGTCGTCGACCAGCGTCGGGGTGTCCGGCGATCGCCGCAGCTGGGCGGCGATCTCGTCGGTTTCCACCGTCGCCCAATGCGCGGGCCGGCGGCCGCGGTGCGCCGCGACCCGGTCGGCCCAGACTGCATCGGACTCGTCGAGGCGGCCGGAGGCCAGGTAGCGGACGGGCGCGCCGGGCGGCAGCGACCCTGCGATCGCCTCCTCGGCCCAGCGGGACTTGCCCGACCTGATCCCGCCGAGCACCAGGGTGCGCACCGGGTCAGACGGCTTTCCGGCGACGGGGCTCAGTCGACACTGCCGCCGCGCTCGATTTGGGGTCTGGGCGCCCGCATCCTGCGCATCTGGGAAGCCCGGCCGGCGGCGTAAATGCCGAGCTTCCAACGGCTTTCGGTGTTCTTCGGGAATTTCACGTCGACCAGCTTGCTGACCTTGCGGCCCAGGATCAGCCCGTCGACGCCCATCACCAGCATCAGCACCAGCATCGCCGGGGACATGTAGAGCTGCACCTGCGGAACCGCGAACATCAAGAACAGCAATGCCAGCGTCGCCGGCATGAACAACCCCAGCAGGTTGCGCCGCGAGTCCACCACGTCGCGCACGTAACGGCGTACCGGGCCCTGGTCGCGCGGCAGCAGGTAGGCCTCCTCGCCGGCCATCATGCGTTCGCGCCGATCCGTCATCCGGGCCCGGCTGGCCACCTTATCGGCTTTGCGGTCCTCGCGGCTGAGCTTCGGTTTGGCCAGCGACTTGCGCCGGGCCCGCGCCTCCGACGCGGTCATGGGCGCCGGCGCGACCGGGCCCTTCCTGGCGCTGCGCCGTTCGTTGCGCTTGGGGGTGGGCCGGCCCTTGGGTGCGGTTCGGCGCGACCCGTCGGACGCCGCGTCCGGAGAACCGGCGGCCGCATCGACGGTGCCTGCATCGGGGTCCTGTTCATGGCCCTTCTTGCGGCCCAGTAGCTTCACAGTCGCCAGGTTACTTCGCGCCCGGCCGAGCCCGGCATGGCCCCGGAACGCATAGCTATTAGTCATGCGCCAGTGAACAGAATGGACCTACGCTAGCCCTGTGATGAACGGCGCCCTGTGATGGATGACGGCTCGATGGCCCCGGGCAATCCTGCCGGCCTCGCGCCAGGGCGTCTCCAGTTGCCGGCCATGTTGGTGCTGGTCGCGCCGGATTGCTACGGCGACAGCCTGTCGGCCGTGCAGGCCGCCGCGTCGATCGCAACGGGCTGGAACCGGGCGCGCCCGGGAGACCGGTTCATCGTCGCCCCGCAATCCGACGGCGGCCCGGGTTTCGTCGAGGTGCTGGCCAGCCGCCTGGGGCGCAAGCGACGGTTGCGCGTGTCGGGGCCGCTGGACTCCGCGGTCGACGCCGACTGGGTGCTCGACGCCGCCTCGGCGACGGCATACCTCGAGTGCGCCCAGGCGTGTGGCCTGGCCCTGCTGGACGGCCCGCCCACCCCGGAGACCGCGTTGGCGGCCCACAGCAGGGGGGTCGGGCAGCTCATCGCCGAGGCGCTGCTGTACGGGGCCCGGCGGATCGTGGTCGGGTTGGGCGGCAGCGCCTGCACCGACGGTGGGCAGGGCATGATCGCCGAGCTCGGCGGGCTGGAGGTGGCCCGCCGGCGGCTGACCGGTGTCGATCTGATCGCCGCCTCGGACACCGAATACCCGCTGACCGGACCGTGGGGGGCCGCCCGGGTGTTCGGTCCGCAGAAGGGCGCGGACACGGCCACCATCGCGGCACTGGAGGTCCGCCTCGAGGCGTGGGCGCTTGAGCTGGAAGCCGCCGCGGGCCGCGACGTGAGCTCCGAGCCCGGAGCCGGTGCCGCCGGCGGGATTGGCGCCGGGCTGCTGGCGCTTGGCGGGCGGTGCGAGTCCGGCGCCGAAATCATCGCCGAACACACCCGTCTGTCCGACGACCTCGACATCGCCGAGCTGATCGTCACGGGGGAGGGGCGGTTCGACGAGCAGTCCCTGCACGGCAAGGTGGTGGGCTGCCTGGCCGACGCCGCACGCCCGTTGGGCATTCCGGTGATCGTGCTGGCGGGGCAGGTCGGGCTGGAGAACTCGGCGGTGCGCACGGCCGGCATCATGTCCGCGTTGTCCATCGCCGATTACGCCGGATCGGTGGGGCTGGCCCAGGCCGACGCGGCCAATCAGCTCATGGGTCTGGCCTCGGTGGCGGCCGCGCGACTCGGGAATAGCGGCCCGGCGAGGTACCGTTGAAGCTGTGGGCTTTCCCGAGTGGATCGGACCCTGAAGCGGACCCACCCAACCGACGAAGCATGTAGGAGAAGCAATGACGGTGCAAAACGAGTCGGGCGCCAAGACCCACGGCGTGATCCTGACCGAGGCCGCGGCCGCCAAGGCGAAGTCCCTGCTGGACCAGGAAGGTCGCGACGACCTGGCGCTGCGCATCGCGGTGCAGCCGGGCGGCTGCGCCGGGCTGCGCTACAACCTGTTTTTCGACGACCGGACACTGGACGGCGACCTGACCGCGGAATTCGGCGGGATCACGTTGACGGTGGACCGGATGAGCGCGCCCTACGTCGAGGGCGCCTCCATCGACTTCGTCGACACCATCGAGAAGCAGGGGTTCACCATCGACAACCCCAACGCCACCGGGTCCTGCGCCTGCGGGGACTCGTTCAACTGAGGCTGTAGACGAGAACGGCCCGGACCCCTCGAAGGGGTCCGGGCCGTTCTCGCCTGCTAGTACGAGCCGGCGGTGCGCAGCACGTACGAGCACACCGTGATCTCGCCGCGCTGGAATAGCAGCTGCGCGATGCCCTGGACCTGCCCGCGCATCGGGCCGCCGGTCGCGGGCGAGACGCGCATGGTGAACAGCGCCTGCGCCTGGTACTGCGACAGATAGACGATCTTGTCGACCGAGGTCACCTCGACCTCGGAGAACTGCTTGCGGAACGCGTCGCTGCTGAGCTTGGCCAGCGCCAGGTCGGCCCGCTTGTCGCGGACGCCGTCGTACATGCCACACAGCGCGTTGCGCATCACGACGTCGAAGTCGCGATGCTCCATGGCGTTCAGGTAGCCCTGAATCGCCGTCTGGGCCGCTCCCTCGGAAAATGTGGCGCCGGTGTTTGCCCCGTTGGTACGCACCCCGTAGACGATCGCCACGGTCAGCGTGGCAACCACCCCGACGATCACCAGGACGCTGAGGAACAGCCGCCGTCTGGACCGTCGTTCCGGGTAGGTGACCGGCGGCGGAAGCTGCCCTGCATAATGAGGCGGCGGGGGACCCGCGTCGCTGTGATGTGCGGGGCCGTAGGCCGGGTCGCCGGCACCGTGTCCACCGGGGAAGTCGAGCGGTCGGGACTCGGCGTAGGGCGCTCGACGGTCGGTGCCGAGAGTGTGGTTCGGCGAGTCCGGACCGGCCATCGTGGTTCTCCTGCGGGGGTAGTTGGGGCCCAACGCAGTTCGGGGCGGTGACGCGCCCGCGGCCTCGGGTCCCGGCGACTTGTCTGGTGCGTGCGTCTGGTGCGTGTCGAGTGCGTGTCGAGTTCCTAGGCAGGCTAGCGCACCGGCCGCCGCAGACCGCGGACGCAACGACGGTAAATGCACGTGAGTAAGCTAGATAACCTTAGTAACGAAGGGTGGAGATTTCGTGACGATCGCGGTAACTGGCTCGATAGCGACCGACAACCTGATGCGGTTCCCGGGCCGCTTTTCCGAACAGCTGCTGGCCGATCATCTGCAGAAGGTGTCGCTCAGCTTCCTGGTGGACGACCTGGTCATCCATCGCGGCGGAGTGGCCGGCAACATCGCCTTCGCCATCGGTGTGCTCGGCGGTGACGTCGCTCTCGTCGGCGCCGCCGGCGACGACTTCGCCGACTACCGGGAGTGGCTGCAGTCCCACAACGTCAACTGCGACCACGTCCTGATCTCGGACAGCGCGCACACGGCACGTTTCACCTGCACCACCGATGTCGACATGGCCCAGATCGCGTCGTTCTACCCGGGTGCGATGTCCGAGGCCCGCCACATCAAGCTCGCCGACGTGGTCTCCGGTGTGGGCAAGCCGGAGCTGGTGATCATCGGCGCCAACGACCCCGAGGCGATGATCGTGCACACCGATGAGTGCCGCAGGCTCGGGCTGCCGTTCGCCGCCGACCCGTCCCAGCAGCTGGCCCGGCTCTCGGGGGATGAGATCCGCAAGCTCGTCGACGGTGCCGAGTACCTGTTCACCAACGACTACGAGTGGGACCTGATGCTGTCCAAGACCGGCTGGACCGAGGCCGACGTGATGGCGCAGATCGGGCTGCGGGTCACCACGCTGGGCCCCAAGGGCGTGGACGTGGTGCAGCCCGACGGCACCAGCATCCACGTCGAGGTGGTGCCCGAAACCAGCCAGACCGACCCCACCGGCGTCGGCGACGCGTTCCGGGCCGGCTTCCTCATGGGGCGCAGCGCCGGTCTGAGCCTGGAGCGGTCGGCGCAGCTGGGCTCGCTGGTGGCCGTGCTGGTGCTGGAGTCCACCGGAACCCAGAACTGGGATTGGAACCACGAGGTGGCCAAGACCCGGCTGGCCGGCGCCTACGGCGACGACGCGGCCGCCGAGATCACGGCGGTGCTCACCTAGCTACGGTGAGCAGACACAGAATCGCCCAAAACGTGCCGCTTTGAGGCGATTCTGTGTCTGCTCGCGGTTACAACTGGACCGGGTACACCGGTTCGCTGATCTGCGGTGACACGCTGCGCTCGACGAAGATGGCGTGCCAGAGCATGAAGATCAGCACCGTCCACAGCCGGCGGCTGTGATCGCTGACGCCGTTGCGGTGCTCGTCGAGCATTCGGCGCACCGCGGCCAGGTCGACCAGGTGATCGGCCTGCGACGCGTCGACCGACGCGTACGCCCACTCCAGCAGCTCGCCCGCCCGCAGCCAGTGCCGGATCGGCACCGGGAAACCCAGCTTGGGCCGGTGCAGCACGTGCGCGGGAACGATGGGCTCCAAAGCCCGCCGCAGCGCGTACTTGGTGGTCGTGCGGGTGATCTTCGCCTCCACCGGCAGCCGGGACGCGACGGCGAACACTTCCGGGTCCAGGAACGGCACCCGCAGCTCGAGCGAGTTGGCCATCGTCATCTTGTCGGCCTTGACCAGAATGTCGCCGCGCAGCCAGGTGAACAGGTCGACGTGCTGCATGCGGGCCACCGGGTCCCAGCCGACCGACTGGGCGTACACCGGCGCGGTGACGTCAGTGTGGGTCCAGTCCTCACGAAACCCGGGCAGCACGTCGCGCAACTGCGCGTCGGAGAAGCTGCGGGCGTTGCCGTAGTAGCGCTCCTCGAGCGTCAGGGATCCGCGGTGCAGCAGGCTCTTGCCCCGCATGCCCTCCGGTAGCGGCTTGGACACCTTGCCCATCGAGCGCCGCAGCGGCCGCGGCAGATAGTCGAAGGGTTTGAGCGACAGCGGTTCCCGATAAATCGTGTAGCCCCCGAACAGCTCGTCGGCGCCCTCCCCGGACAGCACCACCTTGACGTGCTTGCGGGCCTCGCGCGCGACGAAGAACAGCGGTACCAGCGCGGGGTCGGCGACCGGTTCGTCGAGGTACCACACGATCTCGGGCAGGGCGGCCACGAACTCGTCCGGGCTGACCACCTTGGCGATGTGGCGGGCACCGATCGCCTCGGCCGAGGCCACCGCGACGTCGACCTCGGAAAAACCCTCTCGCTCGAAACCGGTGGTGAACGTGATCAGCCGGGGGTTGTGCCGGATGGCCAGCGCCGCGATGGCGGTGGAGTCGATGCCCCCGGACAGGAAGGCCCCGACGGTGACGTCGGCGCGCATGTGTTTGGCCACCGAGTCCTCGAGGACCGCGGTGATCTCGTCGTAGCGGGCCTGCTCGGTGTCGCGGGTGAGCGGCGTGGCGGCAAAGCGCGGCACGAAGTAGCGGCTGACCTCCGGCGCGCGCCCCGGGCGGATGCGGGCGTAGCAGCCCGACTCCAGCCGGCGCACCCCGAGGTGCAGCGTCTCGGGTTCGGGCACGTACTGCAGGACGGTGTAGTGCTGCACCGCACGCTCGTCGATGCCGGTGTCGAAGCCGACCAACTCGGCCAGGTCCAGCAGGCACTTCTTCTCGCTGGCCACCGCGGTGCCGCCGGCCCCGGCGGCCATGAACAGCGGCTTGATGCCGAAAGGGTCACGCGCGCAGAACAACTCGCGGGTCACCGTGTCCCACAGCGCGAATGCGAACATGCCGCGCAGCCGGGTCAGCACGTCGGCGCCCCAGTAGTGGTAGCCGGCGACGATCGCCTCGCCGTCACCGTCGGTGGCGAACACCGCGCCGTGCGCGGCGGCCAGCTCGTCGCGCAGCTCGAGGTAGTTGTAGATCTCGCCGTTGAACACCAGCACGTAGCGGTCCGGCTCCCCGGGCGGCCCCCAGCGCAGCGGTTGATGCGAGTGGGCGATGTCGATGATCGACAGCCGGTTGAAGCCGAACACCACACCGCCCGATGCGCCTCCGGCGCTTGGGCCGATCCAGGTGCCCGGCTCGTCGGGCCCGCGGTGGCGCATCAGGTGCGAGGCGCGGGCAATGGCCTCGTCGGCCCCTGCCGCCGACACGGCGGGGCCGCCGGCCTCGGCGGGGGCGGCAACGAACGCCAGCAGTCCACACACGGCGCCCCAGTATGCCGCACTCAGGGGCGGTTGTGGGCGCCGAACGCCGGCAGGTCGGCGCCAGGTCACCGCGGGCGCGCCGCCGACCGGCCGGGGTTTCGTCGCCCGGCTCGGCGGCGTGGTCTACGCTGCGTAGTATTCGATATCCGAGCAGGAGGCGCCAACGTGACACCTCGCGAGCAGGTCCGTTCGCACCGCATGTCGCAGGCCGAGTTTCCGGGGGTTTCTCGCGGTCTGTCCCGCCGTCTTCGGCCGCTGGCACTGGCCGGGGTACTGGGGGTGCTGGCGGTCACGCTGAGCGGTTGCAGCTGGTCGGAGGCGCTGGGCATGGGCTGGCCCGAGGGCGTCACCCCGGAGGCCCACCTCAACCGCGAGCTGTGGATCGGTGCGGTGATCGCGTCCCTGGTCGTCGGCGGCATCGTGTGGGGCCTGATCTTCTGGTCGTCGGCGTTCCATCGCAAGAAGGCGACCGACACCGACCTACCCCGCCAGTTCGGCTACAACATGCCCCTGGAGCTGGTCCTCACCGTCATGCCGTTCCTGATCATCTCGGTGTTGTTCTACTTCACCGTGGTGGTCCAGGAAAAGATGCTGCACCTGGCCAAGGACCCCGAGGTGGTCATCGACGTCACCGCGTTTCAGTGGAACTGGAAGTTCGGCTACCAGCATGTCGATTTCAAGGACGGCACGTTCACGTATGACGGCGCCGACGAGGCCCGCAAGAAGGCCATGGTCTCCAAGCCGCACGGTGTCGACAAGCACGGTGAGGAGCTCGTCGGGCCGATCCACGGCCTCAACGCCGAGGACCGCAGCTACCTGAACTTCGACAAGATCGAAACCCTGGGAACCAGCACCGAGGTTCCGGTGCTGGTGCTGCCCGCCGGCAAGCGCATCGAGTTCCAGCTCGCCTCCGCCGACGTCATCCACTCGTTCTGGGTGCCTGAATTCCTGTTCAAGCGTGACGTGATGCCCAACCCGAAGGCCAACAATTCGGTCAACGTCTTCCAGGTGGACCAGATCACCAAGACGGGGGCGTTCGTCGGCCACTGCGCCGAGATGTGCGGCACCTATCACGCGATGATGAACTTCGAGGTCCGGGTGGTGCCGGCCAACGACTTCAAGGCCTACATGCAACAGCGGATGGACGGAAAGACCAACGCCCAGGCATTGCAGGCGATCAACCAGTCGCCGCTGGCGGTGACGACGCACCCGTTCGACACCCGCCGCGGTGAATTGACCACAAGCCAGTAGGTAGGACGTTCAATGCATATCGAAGCGAGGCTGTTCGAGTTCGTCGCCGGATTCTTCTTCCTCACGGCGGTGCTGTACGGGGTCTTGACGTCGATTTTCGCGACTGGCGGTGTGGAGTGGGCGGGCACCACCGCGCTGGCGCTGACCGGCGGCATGGCCCTGATCGTGGCCACCTTCTTCCGATTCGTGGCGCGCCGCCTGGACACCCGGCCCGAGGACTACGAGGGTGCCGAGATCAGTGACGGTGCAGGCGAATTGGGGTTCTTCGCCCCGCACAGCTGGTGGCCGATCCTGGTCGCGTTGTCGGCTTCGGTGTCGGCGGTCGGTATTGCGCTGTGGCTGCCGTGGCTGATCGTAGCCGGGGTGGTCTTCATCCTGGCCTCGGTGGCCGGGTTGGTCTTCGAGTACTACGTCGGTCCCGAGAAGCACTGATTTCGAGTCCGAAGGTCACAATCGGATCACGTGATCCGTGGTCCGTTCGCCAAGACTTTCTTGCTCCACTCGGTTCGGTAGGGTTTGTCCAGGCACGATGAGTATCTCCCGAGCGTGCGCACAACGATGTAGCCGCGGATCCCCGCGCGCTGGTAAGGCAGTTGGACAGGGCAGGCAAAGATGAGCGGGCCGAACCCCCCGGGACGGGGACCTGACGAACCCGATTCCGTCGGCAAGCACAGCAAGCAAGAGGACTCCGGCAGCGAGCCCGGCGACCAATCACCGGACCCCGACCGCGAGGTCGGTGCGGACGAGGAGATCGAACCCTTCGACAACGCCGCAGAGGTCGCGCCGGCCGACCAGAGCGGCCAGACGGACGCCTACTCCCGGGCTTACTCGGCGCCGGAGTCCGAGCACTTCATCAGCGGCCCGTACGTGCCGGCCGACCTTCGGCTCTACGAGTACGACGACTACGAGGACTCGGCCGACTCGGACGACGAACACCGCGCCCCGCGCTGGCCGTGGGTGGTCGGCGTCGCCGCCATCGTGGCCGCGATCGCGCTCGTGGTGTCGGTGTCACTGCTGGTCACGCGCACCGATACCAGCAAGCTCGCCAATCCGGCCACCAGCACCCCTTCCGTCCCCCCGGTGCAGGACCAGATCACCACCACCAAGCCGCCACCACCGCCGCCGCCGACCGCCACGGAGACCCAGACGGTGACCGTGACGCCTCCGCCGCCACCGCCGCCCCCACCGGCGAGCACCGCTCCGCCGGCCACCACGTCGGCGCCGCCGGCGACCTCGACCGCGGCCGCGCCCCCGCCGCCGACGACGACCACCCCGACCGGTCCGCGCCAGGTCACGTACTCGGTGACCGGCACCAAGGCGCCCGGGGACATCATCTCGGTGACCTACGTCGACGCCTCCGGGCGCCGGCGGACCCAGCACAACGTGTACATTCCCTGGTCAATGACCGTCACCCCGATCTCACAATCCGACGTCGGCTCGGTCGAGGCGTCCAGCCTTTTCCGGCTCAGCAGGCTCAACTGCTCGATCACCACGAGTGACGGCACGGTGTTGTCGTCCAACTCCAACGACGCGCCGCAGACGAGCTGCTGATGGCCGGCAGAGATTCGTATCGGCGCGGTTCGGACACCGTTTCGCCCGACGTCATCGATCGCCTCCTGATCGGGGCCTGCGCCGCCGTCTGGCTGGTGGTGCTGGGCGTGAGCGTGGCCGCCGCCGTCGCGCTGACGGACCTGGGCCGCGGCTTCCACAAGATGTCCACCAGCTCGCACACCACGTGGGTGTTGTACGCGGTCATCATCGTTTCGGCGCTGATCATCGCCGCGGCCATCCCGGTCCTGTTGCGGGCGCGCCGCACGGCCCAGGACGAGCCGCCTGCCCGGTCGGCTGCGGCCGGGCCACCGCGCGGCCCCGCCGGCGCCGCGTTGCGGTCCGGTGCCGCGCGCGGGATGGGGGAGCGGGCACGTCCAGACACGATGCACGCGGCGGGGTCGACCGCCGAGTGGTCCGGCGAGGCGGTCGATCGCGTCTGGTTGCGCGGCACCGTCCTGCTGGCCGGCACGATGGGCGCCGCGCTGGTCGCGGCCGCGACCGCCACCTACCTGATGGCCGTCGGCCACGACGGCGCGTCCTGGGTCGTCTACGGGCTGGCCGGGGCGGTCACCGCGGCGATGCCGGTCGTCGAATTCCTCCACGTTCGGCAGCTGCGCCGCCTGGTGGCCGGCTCCGACTAGGCCCACAGCGGCCGGAAGGCGCGCGGGCCGGCGCTGGTGCAACCCTCGTCGACACCGGTGTCCCGCCCGCCGCGCGACCGCACCCGAAACGCGATTGGCCTCCCACCGCATGAGTGGGAGGCCAATCGCCCGTCGACGGGCTAGTGCTCGTCGTGTTCGCCGTTCGAGGAACCGACGGTGCTCTCCTGGTGCTCGCGCAGCGCGGTCAGGGCGCGTTGCTCGGCGCTGTGTGAGGCCTCGCGCAGCGCCGCATCCTCGGACGCCGGGTCGGCGAACAACAGGCTGCCGCTACCCGGCGACCCGGCCGAGCCCAGCTTGTTCATCCGCTTGGGCAGCGGCGCGCCCTGGTACTCCAGCGGAAGCGGGTGCCCGTGCTCGTCGACCGGGCCCAGCGGCTGGTGCAGCTCGATGTAGGCGCCGTGCGGCAGGCGCTTGATGATGCCCGTCTCGATGCCGTGCTCGAGCACGTCGCGGTCGCTGCGCTGCAACGCGACGCACCACCGATAGGCGACGAAATACACGATCGGTGGCAGCACCACCATGCCGATGCGGCCGATCCATGTGGTCGCGTTCAGCGAGATGTCGAACTTGTACGCGATGATGTCGTTCATCGCGCTCAGCGTCAACACCATGTAGAAGGCGATCGCCATCGCGCCGATCGAGGTGCGCACCGGCACGTCGCGCGGCCGCTGCAACAGGTTGTGGTGCGCGTAGTCACCGCTGAACCGCTTCTCCAGGAACGGGTAGATGATCAGCAGGATGAACACCAGGCCCATCCCCAGGGCGACCCAGACCACCGCGGGAACGGTGTGGTGCCAGAAGTAGAACTCCCACGGCGGCCAGATGCGGGCCAGGCCCTCTGTCCACATCATGTAGAAGTCCGGCTGCGAGCCCGCCGAGACGTGGGATGGCTTGTAGGGACCCAGGTTCCAGATCGGGTTGATCTGCAGCAGGCCGCCCATCAGGCCCAGCACGCCGACGATCGCCGCGAAGAACGCGCCGGACTTGACCGCGAACACCGGCATCACCCGCACGCCGACGACGTTGTGCTCGGTGCGGCCGGGCCCGGGGAACTGGGTGTGCTTCTGGAACCACACCATGGCCAGGTGGATGCCGATCAGTGCCAGGATGATCCCCGGCAACAGCAGGATGTGCAGCGAGTACATGCGCGGGACGATGTAGCCCGCCTGGGCGCAGTGGTATCCCACGCCGCCGCACGGGAAGTCACCGCCGAACAGGGCCCAGTGCAGCCAGGTGCCGATCACCGGCATCCCCAGCGTGATCGACGACAGGGAGGCCCGGATCCCGATGCCCGAGAGCAGGTCGTCGGGCAGCGAGTAGCCGAAAAACCCTTCGAACATCGCCAGGATCAGCAGCAGCGAACCGATGACCCAGTTCGCTTCGCGGGGCCGCCGGAACGCGCCGGTGAAGAAGATGCGCGCCAGGTGCACCATGATCGCGGCGGCGAACATCAGCGCGGCCCAGTGGTGCACCTGGCGGACGAACAGGCCGCCGCGCACCTCGAAGGAGATGTCGAGGGTCGACGCGAAGGCCTTCGACATGTCCACGCCGCGCAGCGGCTGGTAGGCGCCTTCGTAGGTGACCTCGCCCATGGTGGGGTCGAAGAACAGCGACAGGTACACACCGGTGAGCAGCAGCACGATGAAGCTGTACATCGCGATCTCGCCGAGCAGGAACGACCAGTGCGTGGGGAAGACCTTGTTGAGCTGGCGGCGCACCGCCGCCGACGGATGGTAGCGGGTGTCGATGTCCTCGCCCTGGCGGGCCAGCACGTCGCCGATCTTGGGCGGTTTGGGGGGACTCAGTTTCGGACTCATGTGGTGCGCTCCCAGAATGCCGGTCCGACGGGTTCGATGAAGTTGCCGTTGGCGACCAGGTACCCGTTGGTGTCGATGGTGATGGGCAGTTGTGCAAGCGCGCGCGCCGCCGGCCCGAAAATCGGCTTGGCGTAATGCAATGCGTCGAACTGCGACTGGTGACAGGGGCACAAGATGCGATGGGACTGCTCCTCGTACAGCGAGGCCGGGCAGCCCAGGTGCGAGCAGACCTTGGTGTAGGCGAAGAGCTGACCGAAGTTGAAGCTTTCCTGACCTCGCCGCTTGACGACGTGCGGCATATCGGTGGGCCGCAGGCGGATGAGCATCACGGGGTTGCGGACACCCATCTGGATGGCCCGCAGCTTCTCTTGCGACTCGGGCGTCGTGCCGTCGCCGTCGGACTCCCGCCAGGGGAACACGGTCTCCATGCCGCCGGCGTCGATGTCTTCCGGGCGCATCTTGATGAAGGGCGCTCCCGTGGTCTCTCCCGTGGCGCGCGCCAGGAAGATGGTCTCGCCGTGGTAGCGGGGCGTCCAGCCGGAGGTCCACAGCACGGCCTCCAAGCCGTTTTCGGTGGGCACCACCGGTTTCCACGGGTTCTTGATCAGGCCGCCGACGAACGCCACCAGCGTGCTCAGCCCGAACGCGCCCAGTCCCATCCCCAGCGACAGGCCGACCAGCTTGCGGCGCCCGATCGTCGACGTCTGGTAGGCGTCGGCCAGGTTGGCCACCACCGTCTTTCGGTCGACCTCGCGGGACGCGCCGTCATGGCGCTGCTGGATCGAGATCTCTTCGGGGATAAACCTTTTCTGGTAGAGGATGGCGCCGACGGCGATCGCCAGGACGGACAGCCCGAACGTCAGGCCGTACAACGGGGTGGCCAGGGTGTACAGGATGCTGTCCGGGGCGTCGTGGGGCTTGTACTCCCACGGCCAGAACAAGAAGATCAGCAGCAGCGCCATCCCGAAGAAGCCGCCCGCCAGGAGCCACAGGGCCACACCGCGTTCGGCGCGCTTCTCGGCCTTGGTGCCCTCGACCGGCCAGCGGGACTCCTTGTAGACGGTCTCGACGCCGTCGATCTTGCCGCCCAGCTCCAGCAGCTCCTGCTGCGACATCGTGGCCAGCGTTGCGTCGTCGGGCTCGTCGGAACCGCTGCCTTTGTCGGCGCCGAAGCGCCAGGAACCGGTGGGTCCCATGCCGGCATTGACGTCGCTCATGCGCGCGCCCCAATCCACAGTGCGAGCCCGATGGCGGCGACCATCCCGATGATCCACATGGCCATGCCCTCGGGCGCGGGTCCGAAGCCACCGAGGCCGTAGCCGCCGGGCTGGCGCTCCTCGCTGACTGACTTCACGTAGGCGATGATGTCCTTCTTCGACTCGAACGACAGCTGGCGGTCGGAGAACTTGGGCATGTTCTGCGGGCCGGTGCGCATGGCCGCGAGGATCTGCTGCTCGTTGGCGTCTCCCAGGTCGGGCGCGTACTTGCCCGACGACAGCGCGCCGCCCTTGCCGGTGAAGTTGTGGCACGAGGAGCAGTTGAGCCGGAACAGGTCGCCGCCGCGGCCCACGTCGTCACCGCGCAGCGACCGCATGGCCAGGCTGCCGTCGGGGTTGCGCACCACGGTCGGGCCGCCGCCGTTGGCCTGCACGAAGGCGCCGAGCGCCTCGATCTGCGCCTCGTCGAAGATCGGCTCCTTGCGCGGCGCCTGGGCCTCCCCGCGCATCGCGGGCATCCGGCCCGTCGACACCTGGAAGTAGACCGCCTCCTCCCCGACGCCGATCAGGCTCGGCCCGTGGTCGGGCACGCCCTGCAGGTTGGCGCCGTGGCAGGTCACACACGAGGTGTCGAACAGCTGCTTGCCGGTGCGCAGCAGCGCCGAGGAGGACTCGTCGGCGACGGCCACCTGCGGCGTCGGCGTGAGCACCGCGGCCAGCCCGCCGGCGATCGTCAGCGCGATGAGCAGCAGCAAACCGCCCGACAGCCGGCGGCGAAGTCGCCGGTGCGCGCGATCAGTCCGCCCCGTGCGCGACCGATTCGGCCGCCTGTTGCCACCGAATCGGGTAGACCCCAGTTTCTTCAACCGTGCACTCCTCATCGAATGAAGTAGATGACCGTGAACAGCGCGATCCACACGATGTCGACGAAATGCCAGTAGTAGGAGACGACGATGCTCGCCGTCGCCTGCGCGGGCGTGAACTTGCTCATCGTCGTGCGGGCCAGCAGGAAGATGAAGGCGATCAGACCGCCGGTGACGTGCAGCCCGTGGAAGCCGGTGCACAGGTAGAACACGGTGCCATAGGCGCTGCCGGGGATCGTGGTGCCGTGCGACGACCAGGTGGAAGTACTCGTAGCCCTGCCCGAGGACGAAGAACAGGCCCATCAGGAAGGTGATCGCATACCAGCGGCGCAGCCCGAAGACGTCGCCGCGCTCGGCGGCGAACACCCCCATCTGGCAGGTGAACGACGACGCGATCAGCACCAGCGTCACCGGGACGGCCTGGTAGAGGTTCAGCTCGGTCGGCGGCGGCGGCCACTTGCCGCCGGCTTGGGAGCGCGCCGTGAAGTACATCGCAAACAGGCCGGCAAAGAACATCAGCTCGCTGGACAGCCACACTATGGTGCCGACGCTGACCATGTTCGGTCGGTTCAGCGAATGCACCCGCGATGTGATTGCAGTACCCGAGGTCCCGGCAGCGCTCGTCACCCCGCAAGTATGACGCTTTGTAGTTGTCGAACTCCACCCGGGGCGGCAATTGGCACCGGGCGCGTCGCGATCTCGCGGGACCGGCCTGGTTGGGGGGTGGTCGCCGACCGTGGGACCATCGGCGCGTGGCGGTGTCATCTGAGTCGTCGGCAGCCTCGTGGCCGCAGGTCCTGGGCCGGCTGACGGGCGGCCACACGCTGGCGGCGGGCCAGGCCGCCTGGGCGATGGACCAGATCATGGCCGGAGCCGCGACGCCCGCCCAGATCGCCGCCTTCGCGGTGGCGATGACGATGAAGGTCCCGACCGCGGCCGAAGTCAGCGAGCTGGCCGACGTGATGCTGCGCCACGCACGCCCGGTCCCGGACATTGCAGGCGACGCCGTCGACATCGTGGGCACCGGGGGAGACGGGGTCAGCACCGTCAACTTGTCCACCATGGCCGCGATCGTGGTCGCGGCTGCCGGCGTGCCGGTGGTCAAGCACGGCAACCGGGCGTCCTCGTCGCTGGCGGGGGGCGCCGACACGCTCGAGGCGCTCGGGGTGCGCATCGACCTCGGGCCCGAGCAGGTGGCGCGCAGCCTCGCCGACGTCGGGATCGGGTTCTGCTTCGCCCCGGCGTTTCACCCGTCGTACCGGCACGCGTCAGCTGTCCGGCGCGAGATCGGGGTGCCAACCGTCTTCAATCTCCTTGGGCCGCTGACCAATCCGGCGTCGCCGCGGGCCGGATTGATCGGCTGCGCGTTTGCCGACCTCGCCGAGGTGATGGCGGGGGTGTTCGCCGCGCGCCGGTCCAGCGTGCTGGTGGTGCACGGCGACGACGGGCTCGACGAGCTGACCACGACGACCACCAGCACGATCTGGCGCGTGCAGGCCGGCACCGTGGACAGGTTGACGTTCGACCCGGCCGGGTTCGGGTTCGCCCGGGCGCGGCTCGACGACCTGCTCGGCGGCGACGCGCGCGCCAACGCGGCGGAGGTTGGTGCGGTGCTGGCCGGGGCCAGGGGCCCGGTTCGTGACGCCGTCGTGCTCAACGCCGCCGGCGCACTCGTCGCCCACGCCGGCCTATCCAGTCGCGCCGAATGGCTGCCGGCCTGGGAGGACGGCCTGGAGCGCGCCGCCGCGGCCATCGACTCCGGTGCGGCCGAACAGCTGCTCGCGCGATGGGTGCGGTTCGGCCAGCTGCTCGGAGCCGCGGGCGCCCGGTGACGATGCGGGCCGCGTAGCGGAGCGCTGAGGAGGCGGGCCATCAGGCCAGGTCTGGTCGTAGGCCAGCCGCGCCGAGCGCGCCGCGGCCGCCCACGCCGCCCAGGCGCCGGCCGATCGCAGCGGGGAGGCCCAGCCCGCGGCGTCCGGGGTGCCCTCGACGCGCACGATGCGCACGCCGGGACCCGCCAGCCAGCGCGCGATCAGCGCGGTCTCCTCGACGAGCGCACCGCCCAGCGGGGCCGGGGTGGGCAGGATCGCTTGTGCGGCAGCGCAAATGGCGTCGACAACCGGCATCGGCGGTACGCCGCGCGCTGCGGTGCCGGCGGCCGCGAGCTGGCCGTGACGGATGACGGCGAGGTGGTAGCCGCCATCGCCGTCGGGGGCGGCGGCGATCAGCTCGGGTAGCGCCGCCAGGGCGCGCAGCCGCTGGCCGCGCCACAGGGTCTCGACGGCGGTGGCGGTGCGGTCGCGCAGTCGCGCCGCGCTCTCGTAGTGGCAGTGCCCGGCCAGCGCGGTGACCTGATCGACGGCTGCGGCCAGGGCACCGTTGTCCTGGCCGTCGATCAACGCCGCGACCCGGGCCACGGCTGCGGCGTACTCAGTGGCGGTGACGTCGCGCGCGGCGGGGCACGGCGACACTTCGGCCTCGGCGCAGGCCGGGCCGTGCAGTGCCGCACGCCCGAGGCGGGTGGTGCACGTGCGCAGCCCGGTGAACCGGGCCAGCAGGGCCGCCGTGTCGGCGGCGTCGGCGCGCGACCGGAAGGGCCCGACGGCGCGGTCGTGCCGCGGGGCCCGCACCACCGCCAGCCGCGGGAAGGCCTCGTCGGTCAGCGTCACCCACCACCAGCGCTGCGGGAACCGTGACCGGCGGTTGTAGGGCGGGGCGTGCGCGGCCAGCAGGCGCAGTTCGCGCACGCCGGCCTCGAGCGCGTGCGCGCACTCGACATGGTCGACCGTGGCGGCCAGCGCGACCATCTCCTTCATCCGGCCCCGCGGGTCGGCGCCGGCGAAGTACTGGCGCACCCGGCGCCGCAGGTCGACGGCGGTGCCGACGTAGAGCGCCTCGCCCGTCGGGCCGCGGAACAGGTAGACCCCCGGCCGGGGCGGCAGCGCGTCCGCGAGCACCCGCTTGCGGCGCTGAGCCGGGGTCACGTCGGGCAGATACGAGCGCAGGTCGGCATAGGTGTGCACGCCCTGGTTGCCCACGCGCTCGATGAGTGCGTGCAACACCTCGACGGTGGCGCGGGCGTCGTCCAGGGCGCGGTGGGTGGGCTGGCAGGCGACGGCGAACAGCCGCGCCAGGGCGCCCAGCCGCACGCTGGGCGCCTCCTCGCGGCTGAGCACCCGGCGCGCCAGCCGCACCGTGCACAGCACCCGCGGCCGCGGCCACGGGATATTGCAGCGTTCGGCCGACGCGCGCAGGAACCCGACGTCGAACCCGGCGTTGTGGGCGACGAACACCGCGTCACCGGCGAACTCGAAAAACATCGGCAGCACGGCGTCGATGGTCGGGGCATCGCACACCATCGCTGTGGTGATGCCCGTGAGCCGCACGATCTGCGGCGGGATGCTGCGCTGCGGGTCGACCAGGGTCGCGAACTCGCCGAGCACGACGCCGCCGCGGACCTTGACCGCCCCGATCTCGGTGATGGCGTCGGGGAGGGCGCCGTCGACGGCCCTGGTGCGTCCGCCGGTGGTTTCCAGGTCCACCACGACGAACGTCGTCTCCCTCAGGGAGACCTCGTCGGCCGCGCACTGCCCGCCCAGGTCGGCGAAACTCAGCTGAGTCGCGCCACGTGCACCCATGGGTTGCGACGGTAGGCACCCCCACCGACATCCGCGGACTCGCCACGCCGGTGACCGTCGCGTGCGTACCGGCCCGGGCCGCGCCGGCGGGGTTGTCGGTGGTGGCGGTTAGCGTGCGGACAACTTGATCCAGTGCGCTTTGCAAGCCAGACCGAGAGGACCGAACCGATGGCACAAATCAGCGGACCCGAGAGCCCGGCCGAACCGGTGGTGATCGACTGCGACGGCTGCGCCGTACGCGGGCCGGGCTGCCACGATTGCGTGGTCAGCGTGCTGCTCGGGGTGCCGGACACCCTGCTGCAGGACGAGCGCGCCGCCCTGGAGGTGCTCGCCGACGTCGGGCTGGCGCCACGGTTGCGTTTGGTGCCGATCCGACGCGCCCGCGGGTCGGGAGTGGCTTAATCGCCCTGCGCCACATACACTTCGGGGCGCGGCGAACCCGCCGTCACTCACAGAGAAATGACAGAAATCTTTCCAATTTCTTAACGAACCGCTTTGGACAAAGCCGATATCGTTTCGTAACCTATTTGAGACCTAAACCAGCTCGACGGCCGTCGGTCCGTCGACGGCCGTTTGAGGATGCACAATCTTGAGCTTTGACGTTAGGTACCCGTTTGCGCGTGGTGTGACACGTTCTCTGATCGGTACGTTAGCGGGCTTCGCAGTTTTCTCCGGCGTTTTGGCGGCCAATGTGGTGGCCGACCCCGCCGAGGATGCGCTGGCAAAGCTCAACGAGCTGTCGCGGCAGGCCGAGCAGACCACCGAGGCGATGCACAGCGCGCAGCTCGACCTGAACGACAAGCTGGCCGCCGAGCGCGCCGCGGAGCAGAAGCACGCCGCCGACCAGGGCGCCGTCGACGCGGCGAAGGCCCGCCTGGCCTCGTTCCAGACCGCCGTCAACAAGCTGGCCGCCGCGACGTACATGGGCGGCCGCGTCGACGGCATGGACGCCATGCTGACCGCGGAATCGCCGCAGGGGTTGATCGACAAGCTGGGGATGCAGCGCCTGATGGCCAGCCAGATGCGCAACCAGATGACCAGCTTCCAGGTGGCCGGCGCCCAGGCGGCCAAGGCGGAGCAGGAGTCGGCCAAGTCCGCCGCCGAGGCCAAGAGCGCGGCCGAGCAGGCCGCCGCCGTCCGGGCGAGCCTGCAATCCAAGCAGAGCCAGCTGCAGGTGCAGATCGCCGTCGTCAAGTCGCAGTATCTCGCCCTGACGCCCGACCAGCGCACCGCGATGGCCGCTCCCGGGCCGGCCCCGGCCCTCGGCGCTCCCGCTCCGGAGGCGGCACCACCGGGTGCGCCTCCAGGGGACGGCCAGGCGCCCGGCGGGGCCCCGCCGCCGTTCGGCTTCCCGGCGCCGGCCCCCGGCGGCGGGGGGGACCGTGCCAACGTGGTGCAGGCGGCGCTGACGCAGGTCGGCTCGCCGTACGTGTGGGGCGGTGCGGCCCCCGGCGGGTTCGACTGCTCCGGCCTGGTGATGTGGGCGTTCCAGCAGGCCGGCATCTCGCTGCCGCACTCGAGCCAGGCGCAGGCCCAAGGCGGCCAACCGGTGGCGGTGTCGGACCTGCAGCCCGGCGACGTGATCACGTTTTATTCCGACGCGTCACATAGCGGCATCTACGTCGGTGACGGAATGGTGATCCATTCCTCCACCTACGGCCAGCCGGTGCGCGTGGTTCCGATGAATGCCGCGGGGCCGATCCACGACGCCCGCCGCTACTAGGCGCCCTGGGCTGCCCGCCCGGCGGCGCCGGTGGTTGCCGATCCTGCTGGCGTGGGTTTTCCTCGCCGAGGCGGTGGTGGCCGCGGCCGTGCCCCTGCGGCCGGGTTCCGGCCCCCCGGCCCACCGCCCGGGCCCGATTCGCGCCGCCGCGGCGGTCGTCGTCGTGGGCGACCGCACCGTGCGGCTGACCGGCCCCGGCGGACCGGCGGGCGATCGCCTGCTGTCCCGGGTCGCGTCGAACGTCGGGGCCGCGGTCCGGCGAGTGGAGGACTTCTGGGGTGCCGACTGGCCGCGCGAGATCTCGGTGGTGGGCGCCGGTAGCGACGAGCAGTTCCGCGCCGCCGCGGGCGGGGGACCGGCGGCGCAGTGGGCCGACATCGCGGCGGTGACGGTCGCCGACCGCGTCGATCCCGCCCACCGGGTGGCCGTGGGCCAGCGGATCGTGTTCGCCCCGGGCGCGGGCGACATGAGCGAACCCGCCCTGCGGATCGTCTTGACGCACGAGCTTCTCCACTACGCGGCGCGCCGCGACACCGCCCTGGACGCGCCGCGGTGGCTGACCGAAGGGGTCGCCGACTTCGTTGCCCGGCCGATCACCGCGGTCCCCGCCACCGCCGTCCCCGCGGTCTCGGCCTTGCCGTCGGATCCCGACCTGGACACTCCCGGTCCGCAACGCTCGGCGGCGTATGACCGCGCCTGGTGGTTCGCCCGGTTCGTCGCCGACACCTACGGGACCGCGACGCTGCGGGCGTTCTACGTGGCCACCTGCGGCGCCCGGCATGCCGACCTGTCCGCCGCCATCCACGACGTCCTGGGCGCCGACCCGGCGGGGCTGCTGGTGCGGTGGCGGCACTGGTTGTCGGTTGCTGGCGAAGCCGTGGGACCGCCACGCTAGCCTGACGCACTGTGAGCCGGGTCTTGCTGGTGACCAACGACTTTCCGCCTCGGCCGGGCGGCATCCAGTCGTACCTGGTCGAATTCGTCCGCCGACTGGCCGCCGAGGGGTCGCACCGCCTGACCGTCTATGCGCCGCGATGGAGGGGTGCCCCGGACTTCGACGAGGCGGCCGCGGCGGCCGGGTACCGCGTGGTGCGCCATCCGGGCACGCTGATGCTGCCCGGGACGGCCGTCGACGGGCGGATGCGCCGGCTGATCGCCGACCACGGCATCGACACCGTCTGGTTCGGGGCGGCCGCCCCGCTGGCCCTGCTGGCCCAGCGCGCCCGGGGTGCCGGGGCCAAGCGGGTGGTGGCCAGCACGCACGGCCACGAAGTGGGCTGGTCGATGCTCCCGGTCGCCCGCTCGGTGCTGCGCCGCATCGGCGACGACACCGACGTCGTGACGTTCGTCAGCCGCTACACGCGCTCCCGGTTCGCGCCGGCGTTCGGGCCGGCGGCCTCGCTGGAATACCTGCCGCCCGGGGTGGACACCGACCGGTTCCGGCCCGACCCGGCCGCCCGCGCCGAGCTGCGTGACCGCTATCGGCTGGGCGAGCGCCCGACCGTGGTGTGCCTGTCGCGCCTGGTACCGCGCAAGGGCCAGGACATGCTGATCAAGGCGTTGCCGGCGATCCGCAAAGGTGTCGACGGCGCCGCGCTGGTCATCGTCGGCGGCGGTCCGCACTCCGGCGCGCTGCGCAGGCTGGCCCGCGACTGCGGGGTTTCCGAGCACGTGACGTTCACCGGCGGCGTCCCGGCCGACGAGCTGGCCGCGCACCACGCCCTGGCCGACGTGTTCGCGATGCCCTGCCGCACGCGCGGGGCCGGCATGGACGTCGAGGGATTGGGCATCGTGTTCCTGGAGGCGTCGGCGACCGGCGTGCCGGTGATCGCCGGCGATTCGGGCGGGGCGCCGGAAACCGTGCAGCACAACAAGACCGGCCTGGTTGTCGACGGCCGCTCGGTGCCCGACGTCGCCGCGGCCGTCACCGAGTTGCTGAGCGACCGCGATCGCGCCGCGGCCATGGGCGCGGCCGGGCGCGAGTGGGTGATGGCGCAGTGGCGCTGGGACACCCTGGCTGCCCGGCTCGCGGGGTTGCTGCGCGGCTGAGCGGCCCGAGCGTGCAGCCCGTCGCACGCTCGTCGCCGAATGTGAAGCGGGCCGCACACTCGCCCGGACGAGCGCGCGGCGGTCAGTCCTTCTCGTAGATCGACTCGATGTCGGTCGCGAACTTCTCGGTCACCACCTTGCGTTTGACCTTCATCGTCGGCGTCAATTCACCGGTGTCCTCGGTGAAGTCGACCGGCAGGACGCGGAACTTGCGGATCGACTCGGCATGGGACACGGCCATGTTGGCCTGCTTGACGGCCGCGTCCACCTCGGCGACCAGGTCGGGGTCGTCGGCCAGATCGCCCACCGACGCCGCGTCGGGCTTGCTGTTGCGCTGCTTCCAGCCGCCGAAGGCCTCCGGGTCGATCGTGATCAGCGCGCCGATGAACGGCTTGTTGTCGCCGACGACCATCGCCTGGCTGATCAGCGGGTGCGCCCGCAGCTGGTCCTCGAGCACCGCGGGTGCGACGTTCTTGCCGCCCGCGGTGACGATGATCTCCTTCTTGCGCCCGGTGATCGTCAGGAAGCCGTCCTCGTCAATGGCGCCCAGGTCGCCGGTCTTGAACCAGCCGTCGTCGTTGAACGCGTCCTTGGTGGCCTGTTCGTTGTGCCAGTAGCCGCTGAACACGACGCCGCCACGCACCAGCAGCTCGCCGTCCTCGCCGATGCGTAAGCTGTTGCCGGGCACCAGCGTTCCCACGGTCCCGATCTTGACGTTGCCGACCTGGTTGACCGTGATGGCCGCGCTGGTCTCGGTCAGGCCGTAGCCCTCGTGGATGACGACACCCACGCCACGGTAGAAGTGGCCCAGCCGCGCGCCCAGCGGCGCACCACCGGACACCGAGGCGCGGCAGTCGCCGCCCAGCGCGGCGCGCAGCTTGCGGTAGACCAGCCGGTCGAACAGGGCGTGCCTGGCGCGCAACACCAGCCCGACCCGGCCGCGGTCGCGGGCGCGGCTCCAGTCGACGGCGGTCTGCGCCGCGCGCGCGAAGATGCGCCCGTTGCCGTCGTTGGCGGCGTTTTGCTCGGCGGTGTTGTACACCTTCTCGAACACCCGCGGCACCGACACCACCACCGTCGGCTTGAACTCCGCCAGCATCGGCAGCAAATTCTTGATGTCGCTGGTGAAGCCGACGGTGACCTTGTTGGCGAACGCGCCCAGTGTCAGCGCGCGCGCCAGCACGTGGGCCAGCGGCAAAAAGACCAGCAGCCGCTGCCCCTTGTCCAGCAGCGTCGGCAGGCACTCCTTGGTTCCCCGCGTCTCGTGGAGCAGGTTGGAGTGCGTGAGCTGGCAGCCCTTGGGCCGCCCGGTGGTGCCCGAGGTGTAGATCAACGTCGCGGGGTCCTCGGCCCGCAGCGCCTCGAGCCGGGCCGTCAGCTCGTTCGGGTCGACCGACGCGCCCGCCTCGACCAACTGGTCGAGCGCCTTGGGGCCCGAGCCGTTGATGTGCAGGACCCGGCGCACGGCGGGGAGCTCGCCGGCGAGCTCGGTGACCATCGAGGCGTGCGCGTCGGTCTCGGCGAACGCGAGCACCGCCTCGGAGTCCTGCAGCACCCATCGCACCTGCTCGGCCGAGGACGTCTCGTAGATCGGCACTGTGACCGCGCCGACGGACAGGATGGCCAGATCGAGGATCGCCCACTCGTAGCAGGTAGCCGAGAAGATCGACACCCGGTCGCCGGCCTGTACCCCCATCGAGATCAAACCCAATGCCGCCGAGCGAATCTGGCCGGCCGCCTCGGCGCAGGTGACGTCGGTCCACACGCCGTCGACCTGGCGCTGGTAGATGGCGAAGTCGGGGTCGTCGCGCTCGTGCTCGTAGACCATGGCCGCGATGTTGTCGCGCTCGCCCACGGAGAAGCGGGCGGGAACGGTGTACTCACGCACTGTGCTGACCTCGTTTTGCCTTGTGCTGCCGGCTTGCTGTGGTCCAGCCTAATCCGAGCATTCCCGCTGCCCGGCGACGGTCGGTCGGCCACCGATGTGTGAAGCTGGGGCGGTGAACAGTATCCAGATCGCCGACCAGACCTACGTCGCCGCCGACGGGGCGCGGGTCGGGGCCGCGATCGCCGACCCGTCGAACTGGCGGCGGTGGTGGCCCGACCTGCGGCTGCAGGTCGTCGAGGATCGCGCCGAGAAGGGGATGCGGTGGGCGGTGACCGGCGCGTTGACCGGCACCATGGAGATCTGGCTGGAACCCCTCAAGGACGGGATCGACGGGGTGATGCTGCACTACTTCATGCACGCCGAACCGACGGGCGTGGCGGCCTGGCAGCTGGCTAAGCTGAACCTGGCAAAGATGAACCACCGCCGCCGGGTTGCGGGCAAGAACATGGCGTTCGAACTCAAGGTCACACTGGAGCGGTCGCGCCCGGTCGGAGTTTCTCCGGCAGTTTAGCGGTCAATGATCGGCATGGAGAGTACCGTTTCGGCCCGGAGAACGGGTTAGTCCGCACCGGGCCACGGTGGGCCCGCGCGCGGGAGAGAGGGCAGCAGCCAGGTGGCGGAGAAGACGACGCAGACCATCCACATCGACGCGGACCCCGACACCGTGCTGAAGGTGATCGCCGACATCGATTCCTACCCGGACTGGATCTCGGAGTACAAGGAGGCCGAGGTGCAGGAGAGAGGCGCCGACGGCTACCCCAAGGTCGTGCGGTTCGTGATGGACGCCGGCATCCTCAAAGACACCCTGGTCATGTCCTACCAGTGGCCCACCGACCGCCGCTCGCTGAGCTGGACCCTGGTATCCAGCTCGCTGCTGCGCTCGCTGGAAGGCTCGTATCGGTTGGCGCCCAAGGGCTCCGGCACCGACGTGACCTACGAACTCTCGGTCGAGCTGGCGCTCCCGATGATCGGCATGCTCAAACGCAAGGCAGAGCGCAGGCTGACCGACACCGCTCTGAAGGATCTCAAGAAACGAGTCGAGGCTGAGTGAATCCGGTGCGCCCACCCCGGCCCGGATCAGTCTGTTCGTCGGAAAGGGCGGGGTAGGAAAATCCACCCTGGCGTCCGCCACCGCCGTCGGTGCCGCCAACCAGGGTCAGCGCGTGCTGGCGGTGTCCACCGACCAGGCGCACTCGCTGGGCGACGTCCTGGGCGTTCCCGTCCCGCCGAGTCAGGACCAACTGGTCCGGGTGATCGCCAGCCCCGAAACCGGGTGGGCCGACGCCGGCGGCGGGTTTCTCGACGCGCTGGCGCTGGACACCCTGGCCCTACTCGAGGCCCGCTGGCGCGAAGTGGTCGACACCGTGGACCGGCGGTTTCCCGACTCCGAGCTGAGCACCATTGCCCCCGAAGAACTTTCGGCCCTTCCGGGGGTCCAGGAGGTCCTGGGTCTGCACGCCGTCGGCGAGTTGGCGGCCTCGGGGCGCTGGGATCGCGTCGTCGTCGACTGCGCCTCGACCGCCGACGCGCTGCGGATGCTTACGCTGCCCGCCACCTTCGGGCTCTACGTCGAGCGCGCATGGCCGCGCCACCGCAGGCTCTCGATCGCCGCCGACGACAGCCGCTCGGCGGCGGTGGTGGAACTGCTCGAGCGCATCAGCGCCGGCGTCGAGGAGCTGGGCGCGCTCCTGACCGACGGCGGGCTGGTCGGCGCGCACCTGGTGCTGACCCCCGAGCGGGTGGTCGCGGCCGAGGCGGTCCGCACCCTGGGCTCCCTGGCGCTGATGGGCGTGCACGTCGAGGAGCTGATCGTCAACCAGGTTCTCGTGCAAGACGAGTCCTACGAGTACCAGAACCTGCCGGCTCACCCGGCGTTCGCCTGGTACGCCGAACGCATCTGCGAGCAGCGGGGTGTCCTCGAGGAGCTCGACGCCGCCATCGGCGACGTCGCGCTGGTGCTGACCCCGCATCTGGCCGGCGAACCGATCGGCCCCAAGGCGCTTGGCGCGCTGCTCGACAGCGCCCGGCGCCGGGGCGGGGCGGCGCCACCGGGGCCGATGCGCCCCGTCGTCGACCTCGAATCGGGATCCGGGCTTGGGTCGATCTACCGGATGCGGCTAGCGTTGCCCCAACTCGATCCCGGTTCGCTCACGCTCGGCCGGGTCGACGACGACCTGATCATCAGCGCCGGCGGCCTGCGGCGCAGGGTCCGGTTGGCGTCGGTGCTTCGGCGGTGCACGGTGCTGGACGCGCGCCTGCGGGGTAGCGAGCTGACGATTCGTTTCCGACCAGACCCGGAGGTGTGGCCCAAATGAGTGGGGCTCATCCCGATGTCGGTCCCGAACTGCGCAGGCTGGCCCAGGCGATCCTGGACGGCATCGACCCGGCGGTGCGGCTGGCGGCCGCGCTGACGGCCGGCGGCGGCGTCGGGACCGGGAAGTGCCAGCAGGTGTGGTGCCCGGTGTGCGCGCTGGCCGCGTTGGCGACCGGCGACCAGCACCCGCTGATCACCGTGATCGCGGACCACAGCATCGCTCTGCTGGAGGTGATCCGCGGCATGGTCGACGACGTGGACCGGCCGGGCAAGCCGCCGCCGGACGGCCCGCCCGGCGGCGGGGTCCACGCGCCGGGGGCGGGGCCCCCCGCCGGCGGGGAGGCCGCGGGCGCGTCGGCCGGGACCCGCTACCAGCCCATCCCGCTCACGGTCGAGGAGTAAGCCGCCCGCGCCGAAGGTGGTCCCTTTCGCCCCGGGTGGGTACAGTTGGCGCAGTACATGACCGGCGGGGCGAGAGGGAGGGCCATGTGGTACTGGCTATTCAAGTACATCTTCATGGGCCCGCTGCTCTCTCTGCTCGGCCGGCCGAAAGTCGAAGGGCTGGAATATGTTCCGAGTTCCGGCCCGGCGATACTGGCTAGTAATCACCTCGCTGTCGCGGACAGCTTCTATCTGCCGCTGGTGGTGCGCCGCCGGATCACGTTCCTGGCCAAGTCCGAGTACTTCACCGGCACGGGCCTGAAAGGCCGGCTCACCGCCTGGTTCTACACAGTCGCCGGCCAGGTGTCCATCGACCGCGCCAACGCCGACGCCGCGCAGGCGGCGCTGGACACCGCCGAGCGACTGCTGGGCCAGGGCAAGCTGCTGGGCATGTACCCCGAGGGCACCCGCTCGCCCGACGGACGGCTCTACAAGGGCAAGACCGGACTGGCGCGCCTGGCCCTGCAGACCGGCGTTCCGGTGATCCCCGTCGCGATGATCGGCACCAACGTGGTCAATCCGCCGGGAAGCAAGATGTGGCGCTTCGGGCGGGTCACCGTCCGGTTCGGCAAGCCGATGGACTTCTCCCGATTCGAGGGGATGGCCGGCAACCGCTTCATCGAGCGGGCCGTCACCGACGAGGTGATCTACGAGCTGATGGGCCTCTCCGGCCAGGAGTACGTCGACATCTACGCCGCCAGCGTCAAGGAAGTCAAGGAAAATGGCGCGCCCGACGGCGCCGCCGGCGGTGAGGCCACCCGCATCCCCGAAACCGCCGCGGGTTAGCCGACGGCCGACACCGGCGTCAGCGGCCGGGCGGCCGAATCCCCCGAACTCGCGCGGGTGAGCACGGTGAGCCCGGCCGCGGCGATGACCGCCAGCGCCCACCACACGTAGGACATCCCGGCGAGCTGACGCCACCACACCGCGGTCGTCTCGTGATGCTTGGGAAGCAGGTCGATCGGTGTCCAGGCCATCAGCGCCACCCCGGCGGCGCTGAGCACCGCCAGCGCCGCGTTGCGGCGCCGCCAGGCCAGGACCCCCGTCACCAGCACCGCCGGCAGCATCCACACCCAGTGGTGCGACCACGACACCGGCGACACGACCAACCCGAACAGGGCGACGCAGACGATCGCCAGCGTCGGCTCGCCCGCCCGCAGCACCCGCCGCATCGCCCAGACGGTCAGCGCCAGCGCCAGCAGGCTCGCGCCCACCCACAGCGCGAAGCGCGCGTGCTCGCCGAGCCCGAGCCGGGCCAGGCCGCCGGCGATGTTCTGGTCGGTATTCAGCGCTGCGGCGCCGATCCGGTCGGTGTGGTGCACGGTGCTGGTCCAGTACTCCCAGGAGTCGTCCCAGGCCAGGACGAAACCCACGAGCGTGGCGGCCGCGAAGGAGGCCAGCGCTGTGACGGCGGCGCGGTTGTCCCGACGCAGCACGAAGTAGAGCAGGAACACCGCCGGGGTGAGCTTGAGGGCGATCCCCAGCCCGAGCAGCAGGCCGCGCGGCCAAGGCGTGCGGCGCGGCATGCAGTCGGCGATCACCAGCGTCATCAGCACGGCGTTGATCTGGCCGAAGGCGAAGTTGGAGTTGATCGGCTCCAGCCAGATCGCCGCGGGCGCCACGATCATCACCGACAGCCACAGCCGGCGCAGCCACGGCGGCCCGGGCAGCGCCGTCGAGGCGTCCCACACGTCCAGGCGGGTCAGCACGACCATCGTCGACACGATCAGCAGCACCCACGTCAGCAGGGTGATCGCGATGCTGGCGGCCGGCATGTGCAGCCAGGCGAACGGGCTGAACACGATGGCCGCCAGTGGGGGATAGGTGAACGGCAGGTTCAGCCCGATGGGCGTGTGGAACAGCACGTCGCCGCGGTACAGGGGATGCCCGTCCAGCCAGGCCTGGCCGCCCATCTGGTAGATGTCGATGTCGATGCGATAGGGCGTGTGCGCGAACAGGCGCCAGGCCACATAGGTCACCGCTGCGGCGGCCAGCAGCCACAGCAGGCCCCAACCCAACATCGACCCGGTACGACGTCTGCCTAAAGAGCCCACGCCGGGCGCCTGCCATCTACTCATCTCGGAGATACAGCGTAATCGGTGCGCACGCCCGTAGGTGGCACAGCGCGGCTCCCGCCCGGTGCGGAGGGGCGGGCGTAGCTTTCAAGGTGTGCTCCATTGGTTCCTGCCGAGGGTGGCCCGTTGGTTCTCCCACGACATCCATGAGGGCGGCCGGTTGCCGCTGCTGTGCTGTTTGGTGGCGTTCATCCTGACCTTTTTCGTCACACGAACGTTCGTGCGCTTCATCCGCCACCGCGACGCGACCGGCCGCTCGGCCCGATGGTGGCAGCCGCGCAATGTCCACATCGGGGGGGTGCACATCCACCACGTGACGTTCGGCGTGGTGCTGGTGCTGCTGTCCGGGCTGACGCTGGTCACGCTGTCCGTCGACGGGCATGAGTCCGAATTCACCCTGAGTGCAATATTTTTCGGCATCGGGGCCGCATTGGTGCTCGACGAGTACGCGCTGATCCTGCACCTGTCCGACGTGTACTGGTCCGAAGACGGGCGCACGTCGGTGGATGCGGTCTTCGCCGCGGTCGCCGTGGCCGGCCTGCTGATCATGGGGCTGCATCCGCTGATGTTTTTCCTGCCGGTGTGGCACGGGGCCGATTCGGTGGCGCTGCGCGCCGCGCTGGGCTGCGCGATGGCGCTGACCCTGCCGCTGGCCGTGGTAGTGGTTCTCAAGGGCAAGGTGTGGACCGGCCTGCTCGGCATGTTCATCGTCGTCCTGCTGCTCGTGGGTGCGGTCCGGCTGTCCCGTCCGCACGCGCCGTGGGCCAGGTGGCGCTACACCACCCGGCCGGACAAGATGCGGCGCGCGCTGCAGCGCGAACGGAGGCTGCGCCGTCCCGTCGTGCGGGCCAAGCTGGCGTTGCAGGGCGCGATCGCGGGCACCCCGCGTCTGCCCGACGAGCGCGCGGTCGACGCCACCCTCGACCACGAGGTGCGTCCCGCGCCGCCGCCCGAGAACACCGAGCCCATCCTCATCGGCGGCTGAGCCTGATTGGCCGGCTCCTCACTCGCCCGCTCCTTTCGACGGTCGCCGGTCTGGGCCCGATTGGCCGGCTCCTCACTCGCGCCGTTCCGGCGCTCGACGTCGCCGGTCTGGGCCGCCTCGGCGCTGCCCGTAAGCTTTTTTCGGTGCGGTACTTCTACGACACGGAATTCATCGAGGACGGCCGCACCATCGAGCTGATCTCCATCGGCGTGGTCGCCGAGGACGGCCGCGAATACTACGCCGTCTCCACCGAATTCGATCCCGAACGCGCGGGCAGGTGGGTGCGCGCGCACGTGCTGCCGAAACTGCCGCCGCCGTCGTCGCGGGCATGGCGCTCCCGCAAACAGATCCGCGACGACCTCGAGGAGTTCCTCGGTATCACCGGCACCTCGGGTGGCGAAGGCGCCGATTCGGTCGAGCTGTGGGCCTGGATCGGGGCCTACGACCACGTGGCGCTGTGCCAGCTGTGGGGCACGATGCCCGAGCTGCCGCGGGCGCTGCCCCGGTTCACCCGGGAGCTGCGCCAGCTCTGGGAGGACCGCGGATCCCCCAGGTTGCCTCCGCGGCCGAACGACGCCCACGACGCACTGGTCGACGCCCGCGATCAGTTGCGTCGCTTCCGGGTGATTACCTCGGCCGCCCCGGAGGCCGGTCGAACGCATTCGTCCTGATCAGCGGTGAACGGGCCATGCCGGGTCCCGGTTACGATGGACCGATGAACTGGACCGTCGACATCCCGATCGACCAGCTGCCGGCGCTGCCGCCGCTGCCGGGCGACCTGCGCGCCCGGCTGGATGCCGCCCTGGCCAAACCGGCCGCGCAGCAGCCCAGCTGGCCCGTCGACCAGGCCGCGGCGATGCGCACGGTTCTCGAGAGCGTGCCGCCGGTGACGGTGCCGTCCGAGATAATCCGGCTGCAAGGTCAGCTGGCCGAGGTCGCCAGGGGTGAAGCGTTCTTGCTGCAGGGCGGCGACTGCGCGGAAACGTTCACCGACAACACCGAACCCCACATCCGCGGCAACATCCGCGCCCTGCTGCAGATGGCGGTGGTGCTGACCTACGGCGCCAGCATGCCGGTGGTCAAGGTGGCCCGCATCGCCGGTCAGTACGCCAAGCCGCGCTCGGCCGACATCGACGCGCTGGGGTTGAAGTCCTACCGCGGCGACATGGTCAACGGCTTCGCCCCGGACGCCGCCGCGCGCGAGCACGACGCATCGCGGCTGGTGCGTGCCTACGCCAACGCCAGTGCGGCGATGAACCTGGTGCGGGCGCTGACCTCGTCGGGGCTGGCCTCGCTGCACGGGGTGCACGACTGGAACCGGGAATTCGTGCGGACCTCGCCGGCCGGGGCGCGCTACGAGGCGCTGGCCACCGAGATCGACCGCGCGCTGCGGTTCATGAGTGCCTGCGGGGTGGCCGACCGCAACCTGCAGACCGCCGAAATCTACGCCAGCCACGAGGCTTTGGTGCTCGACTACGAGCGGGCCATGCTGCGCCTGGCCGAAAACGAGGACGGGGAGCCGCAGCTCTACGACCTCTCGGCGCACACCGTGTGGATCGGGGAGCGCACCCGCCAGCTCGACGGCGCACACATCGCCTTCGCCGAGGTGATCGCCAACCCGATCGGCGTCAAGATCGGCCCGACGATGACCCCGGAGCTGGCCGTGGAATACGTCGAGCGGCTCGACCCGCGCAACAAGCCCGGCCGACTGACCCTGGTGAGCAGGCTGGGCAACAACAAGGTCCGCGACCTGCTGCCCCCGATCGTCGAGAAGGTCCAGGCCACCGGCCACCAGGTGATCTGGCAGTGCGACCCGATGCACGGCAACACCCACGAGTCGTCCAACGGCTACAAGACCCGCCACTTCGACCGCATCGTCGACGAGGTGCAGGGCTTCTTCGAGGTGCACCGCGCGCTGGGCACCCACCCGGGCGGCATCCACGTCGAGATCACCGGCGAGAACGTCACGGAATGTCTCGGTGGGGCGCAAGACATTTCGGACACCGACCTGGTGGGCCGCTACGAGACGGCGTGCGACCCGCGGCTGAACACCCAGCAGTCGTTGGAGTTGGCGTTCCTGGTCGCCGAGATGCTGCGCGACTAGCTCATTCCCCCGCGAGCAGACGCAGACTCGCACCGAGCCGGGTGTTTTTGGGCGATTCTGCGTCTGCTCGCCGCCGAAAGCGTCACAGCAGCCCGTGCAGGTTGCTGCCGATCGTCCACGCCGCGGTCGCGACCAGCGCCGTGAGCGCGAGCACGACCGCCACCCAGATCAGCACCGCGCGCCGGGCGCGCTGCCGGGCCCAGACGAACTCGCTCATCGCGATGCCCGCGAATTCGCCGGGAATCGGCTCGTTTTCGTGGCCGTACTCGTCCAGCTCCGGCCAATCCTCGCGAGTGAGCTGGCGCGTGGGCCGGCGAACCGGTGCCGGCCCGGGCGGCGGCGCGGCGGACCGGCGCTCGGCCATCTTGCTGTGGCGCAGGGCGGCCGACCGGTGCTGCGCGGAGTTGCGCGGCGCGGGCACCCGGAAGTCCGGCAGCGCGAGTTCGTCGGCGATGGCGTCCAGGTCGGCGGCCATCTCGATGGCGTCGGCGTAGCGGTCGGCGGGGTTGCGGGCGGTCGCGTGCGCCACCAGCTCGTCGAATTGCGGGGGCACGCCGTCGATCGCCGCGCCGGGCGGGGGCACGTCGTGATCCAGGCGCTGGTAGGCGATCGACAGCGCCGAGTCGCCGGTGAACGGCGTGTGCCCGGTCAGCAGCTCGTAGGTCATGATCCCGGTGGAGTAGACGTCGCTGCGGGGACTCGCGTCGCCGTCGCGGACCTGCTCGGGGGACAGGTAGGCCGCCGTCCCCAGGATGACGCTGTCGGAGGTGATGCCCGCGGCCGCGACGGCGCGGACCAGCCCGAAGTCGGCGATCTTGACGTCGCCGTCGTCGGAGATCAGGACATTCTCGGGCTTGACGTCGCGGTGCACCAGGCCGGCCCCGTGCGCGGCGGCCAGCCCGCCGAGCAGGGGGCGTAGCACCGCTACCACGGCGTGGGGCGGCATCGGGCCCCGCTCGGCCAGCAGCTCGCGCAGGGTGCCGCCTTCGATCAGCTCCATCACCAGAAAGGGGTGCCGGGCGTCCAGCCCCTGGTCGTACACCGCGACCAGCCCGGGGTTCTTCAACCGCGCGACCGCGCGGGCCTCGAGACGAAAGCGGGTCAGGAACTGGTCGTCGCCGGCGTAGCGGGCGTCCATCACCTTCACGGCGACGGGCCGGTCCAGGCGGGTGTCGAGGCCGCGGTACACCGTCGAGGTGCCCCCGCTGGCGATTCTGGATTCCACCAGGTAGCGCCCGTCCAGCAGCGTGCCCTCGAGCTCCCCGGTCCCTGCAGCGGTCACGGGGCCATCGTAGGGGCGCCGGGTTGGAAAACATTGCGCTCAACGCGCTTAGCAGGGCATACACTTGCGCGGTGGGCAGTATTCCGGCCGGCGACGACGTCATCGACCCCGGCGAGCCAATGTACGACCTGCCCCGGGTCGCCGAGTTGCTCGGCGTGCCGGTCAGCAAGGTGCACCAGCGACTGCGGGAGGGCCACCTGGTCGCGGTGCGGCGCGAGGGCAGCGTGGTGGTCCCGCAGGCCTTCTTCACCGGCACCGGCGAGGTGGTCAAGAGCCTGCCCGGGCTGCTGACCATCCTGCACGACGGCGGTTATCACGAGACCGAGATCCTGCGGTGGCTGTTCACCCCGGACGAGTCCCTGACAGTCACCCGCGACGGCAGCCGGGACGCCATAGCCAACGCCCGTCCCGTCGACGCCCTGCACGCCCACCAGGCGCGCGAGGTGGTGCGCCGGGCCCAGGCTATGGCGTATTGACCGCCCCTTGATCCTCCGGCCCCGGCGCCGCCGGGGCCCGGCGCAACGCGTACCAGGCGCCGACCGCGCAGGCGGTCGCCAGCCAGAAGTGCAGCCAGGAATACATGCCGTGGGAGCCGTCGGGTTTGAAGATGACCATCACCCAGGTCGACAGCCCCGCGATGAGGGCTACCGCGCGGCGTGACTGGGCCAGCGGAGCCGCGGCCGCCAGCGGCCAGGAGTAGTACCAGGGCAGGGCGGCGGGCACGAACAGGACCACGATCAGCATCGACCACGCAATCCCGGTCAGCGCGGCCCGGTCGTCGCGCCGGTAGCGCCACCACAGCAGCGGCAGCGACACCGCGATGATCGCGATCCCGATGAGCCGGGTGATCCGCAGCAGGGGATAGAAGTCGAACGTGAAGAAGTTGCTGCCCCACGCGTGGATCAGGTTCGCCGCGCCGGTCGGCACGGTCAGCCAGTTGATGATCTTCACCGATCCGGCCAGCGCGGTCAGCCATCCCAGGCCGACGCCGGCCGCGGCGGACAGGATGCCGAACACCACGGCGAACACCAGCAGGGATATCGCCGTGGCCGCCAAGAACGCCGGGACGGTGGAGTATCCCCGTCGGTCGCGCAGGTGCCGCATCCACACCCACACCAGGAACGGCAGCGAGATCGCCGCGGTGGCCTTGACCGCGCTCGCGACCGTGATCAGCGCGATGCCCCCGACGTGACGGCCAGCGAAGGACAGGGCGATGCCGGCGGACATGAGTCCGACCATCAGCATCTCGTTGTGCACCCCGCCCATCAAATGGATGAGCACCAGCGGGTTGAGCACGCAGGTCCACAGCGCGGTGGAGCCGTCGGTTCCCAGGTGGTGTGCAAGCCGGGGAGTGGCCCAGATCAACAGCGCCAGGCCGGGCAGCATGCACAACCGCAGCAACATGGTCCCGGCCACCACGTTGTTGCCGACGATGACCGTGACGAACTTCGCGACCAGGATGAACGCGGGGCCGTAGGGCGCGGTGGTGATCGACCAGATCGGGCTGACGTTGTCCAGCAACGAGTTCGGGTTCGCCACGGGCCCCACCGCGTAGGGGTCCAGGCCGTCGCGCAGCAGCGCCCCCTGGGCCAGGTAGGAATAGGTGTCCCGGCTGAACACCGGCACCGAGATCAGCAACGGCGCCAGCCAGAATCCGGTGGTGGCCTTCATGACGTATTCGGTCGCTTCGCCGGCCAGCACGCGGCGGCCCAGCATCAACCACGCGATCAGCATGAGGCCCACGCCGGCCCACAGCACGATCGACGACAGCACCAGCCCGTGGCCGAAGCGCAGCCAGGACATGTGTATCGACTCCAGCAGCGGGTCGTGCTGGCGGGTGCTGCCCGCGCCCAGCCCGCCCGCGGTGATCAGCGCCGCCCCGAGGAGCCCCAGCTTGGCCGGTCCCGCGTCCGGCCCGGTGGCGAACGCGCACAGCCGCGAGAGGTGTGCGCCCGAGGAGCTTTTCGGGGCGGACGGGGCGTGCGTCGGCGTTTCCATCGGCTCAGGCGGACCGGTTGGTGGCCATTTTGGCCATGGCGGACAGCCCCCCTTTGGCCGCCGCGTTGATGGGCGCGGCCGCCAGCGTGGCCAGCGCCCGTTGGGTCAGCGCGGCGATGCGCCGCTCGGCGGCCTCCAGCGCGCCCACCCCCTCGATGACGTCGCGTAGCTCGCCCACCTGCGCGTCGGTCAGCTGCGCGCCGATGGAGCCGCGCAGCAGGCGGGCCGCCGCGGGGTCCGACCGGTCCGCCAGCTCGACCGCCTCGGCCAGCAGCACGGTCCGCTTGCCCGACCGCAGGTCGTCACCGGAGGGCTTGCCGGTCACCGACGGGTCGCCGAACACGCCCAGGACGTCGTCGCGCAGCTGGAACGCCACCCCGAGGTCGGTGCCGAAATCTTTGAAGGCGGCCTGGACCTCGGGTCTGTCGGCGGCGGCGGCCGCCCCCAGCTGCAGGGGCCGCGCCACGGTGTAGCTGGCGGTTTTGAAGGTGTCGACGTTCATCGCCGATGCGATCGACTCGGCGCCGCTGGCCTCGGCGACGATGTCGAGGTATTGCCCGCCCAGCACCTCCGTGCGGATGTCGGCCCATACGCGCAGCACGCGCCGTTGCGCGTCAGGACCCAGGTCCGCGCCGAAGACGATATCGTCCGCCCAGGCCAGTGCCAGGTCACCGAGCAGGATGGCCGCCGACGTCCCGAACCGCTCCGGGGAGCCGCGCCACCGCCGCTCGCGGTGCAGCGCCGCGAAGTGCACGTGGGCGGTCGGCCTGCCGCGGCGGGTCGACGAGTCGTCGATCACGTCGTCGTGCACGAGCGCGCAGGCGTGCAGCAACTCCAGCGCGGCGAACAGCAGCAGCACGTCGGGACCGGGATCCTCGGTGGCCACGCCACGCCAGCCCCAGTAGGCGAAAGCGGGACGCAGCCGCTTGCCGCCACCGAGCACGAACTCCTCGAGGGCGGCGATGAACGCACCGTAGTCACCGCCAATGTAGGCGGTCTCGTTGCGCCGGTCGTCCAAGTACCGCCGGAGCTGGTCGGTGATGGCGCCGGTCAACTCGGCCGTCGCCGCTGCTGCTGGGGCTTTCGGGCTCAGCGCGGCGCCCCCTTCTCCGTTGGCGTGAACTAGTGTTGGTTCTAGGCCCGACAGTGTATGTCGCTCGGGCATTCCGGGTTGCTTCGAGTGGCTCACTATCTCGCGCCTATGCTGGCTGAGGGTCTTGGCGGTCGCCGTGGTGGCGCGGCCGGGGAGAGCCCGGGGGAATCGTCGTCGGACGGAGAGGAGCCGTGTGACCCTCAACACCATCGCCCTCGAACTGGTGCCGCCGAACGTCGAAGACGGTCGGGAGCGGGCGCTCGAAGACGCCCGAAAAGTGGTGAAGTGCTCGGCCGACAGCGGCCTTGAGGGGCGGATCCGGCACGTCATGATCCCCGGGATGATCGCCGAGGATGACGACCGTCCCGTGCCGATGAAGCCGAAGCTGGACGTGCTGGACTTCTGGTCGGTCATCAAACCGGAGCTGCCGGGGCTGCGCGGTCTGTGCACCCAGGTCACCGCCTTCTCCGACGAGCCGGCTCTGCGCCGGCGGCTCACTGACCTGCGGGATGCGGGGATGGAGGGCGTGGTGTTCGTCGGCGTGCCCCGCACGATGAACGACGGTGAGGGCTCCGGCGTCGCGCCGACCGACGCGCTGTCGATGTATCAGGGGCTGATGGCCAACCGCGGCGTGATCCTGATCCCCACCCGCGAGGGCGAGCACGGCCGGTTCAACTTCAAGTGCGACCAGGGCGCCACCTACGGCATGACCCAGCTGCTGTACTCCGACTCGATCGTCGGTTTTCTCACCGAGTTCGCGAAGAACACCGATCACCGGCCCGAGATCCTGCTGTCGTTCGGCTTCGTGCCGAAGGTGGAGAGCCGCATCGGGCTGATCAACTGGCTGATCCAGGACCCGGGCAACGCCGCGGTGGCCGGCGAGCAGGAGTTCGTCAAGACGCTGGCCTGCAGCGAACCGGCGCGGAAGCGCCAGCTCATGGTCGACCTGTACAAGCGCGTCATCGACGGCGTCGCCGGCCTCGGTTTCCCGCTCAGCATCCATTTCGAGGCCACCTATGGGGTCTCGGGCCCGGCTTTCCAGACGTTCGCCGAGATGCTCGCCTACTGGTCGCCGCCGGAGCCGGCCTAACCGCCCGAGCTCGGCGGTCGGTCACCCGGTGCGGCGAATCGCGGCGAGCGGTCCCGGCTGTACCAGGCAAGTCCCGCCACGACGCCGGCGGCCGCCAGGGACGCCAGCGCCAGCCAGATGCCCGCCCCGGTGAACGAGCGCGTGTTCGGGTCGGTGTACCGGGCCTGGGCGGTCATCGTGCTCACCACGCCGGGCTTGAGCTTCCACGAGACCACGTCGGGCTCGACGCGGTCACCGTTGGTGGAGGTGATCGTGCCCGGGAAGGCCACGGTCAATTCGACCTCGGCGTCGGGGTCCGTCAGCGAGGTCAGGTCGGCCCGGCCTTCCAGGATCACCAGGTTGCCGCTGCGGCGCAGCGATATGTTCACCCCGGCGGCATTGGAGTTCATGTCGGCCAGCTGCGGCAACTCGGCGAAGGTCAGGTCGGAGAACACCGCCTGCGACCCGACGTAGCCGTCGCTGTCGTAGTTGGACACCGCCACCTTCTGGGCGAACGGCAGGTTGTTTTCCAGCTGCGGGCCGGTGTCCTTGGGCGTCTTGGGTTTTGCGGCCGCGATGATCTCCCCTGACACCAGATCGTCGGGGGAGATGGTGATCGACGCCCGCACGCGCAGGCACCCGGTCGCCAGCGGCACCAGCAGGAGCAGCATCGCCAGGGCCAGCGCCCGGCGCCGCCCAGCGGCGAATGGTGGGGCGGGTATCGGGGCGGAGCCGGCGCGCACCAGGTCATCGTGCCAGATGCGGCGCGGCGGTTGTCCCGAGCCGTCGCCTCGCGACCGGCGCGTCGCTACAGCGGCAGGGCGCGGCCCAGGATGGCGAACGCCCGCGGGTCGCCGGCGAAGTGGTAGCCGCGGATGATGTCGGTGAAGCCCAGCCGGCGGTACAACCGCCAGGCGCGATTGGGCTCGCCGCTGGTTTCCGGGGTCGAGAGCAGGACGTTCTTCTCGCCGCGGCCGGCGAGCAGCCGGCGGGCCAGCGCCTCGCCCAGGCCGTGGCCCTGGGCGCGGGGGTGGATGTGCAGCTCGGTCAACTCGAAGTAGCTGCTCATCAGCCGTGAGATCTCCTGGGGCGGTGAGCCGACCCGCTGCAGGCCCAGCACGACCTGCTGTTGCCACCACTGCCCGGGCGCCCCGGGGTAGCCGTAGGCCACGCCCACCAGCGGCGCGTCGGCGAGTTCGGCCCCCGTCGCGGGGCGGACGCCCGCGTCCTTGCCCGCGTCGACCTCGACGGCGGCCACCCCTTGCCACCCCCGCCGCCGGAGGTGCTCCAGCCACATCGCGGCGCGCTGATTCTCGGTGCCCTTGGGGTATTGCATGGCGTCGACGTAGACCGCGAGCGCCTCGGCGAGGCGGCGTTCCATGTCGCGCGGCGGCAGATCGATGAGGAATATCGCCAACTCGCGGTGTCCTCCTGACCCCGTGCGCCGCGCCGCTCCGGCTCGGGCAGCGCCCCGGGCACCGCGCCGCCCTTGCCATTCTCTCCGAGCCATTATCGGACCCGCGCGTCGCCGATGGACGGGTGGCCACGGCTAATCGTCGCGCGCCCCCGGCCCCGGCAAGCGGGTGGCAGCGCACGGACGTTTCGGCCCAGCCGAGTCTAGGGCCGAGGCCGCGATAGAATCGCCGTCGAACCAGTGGTACGGCGCAGATCGACCTCGTATCATCTGAGTTAGTTGCCCCCGAAAACGGGCATCCGCGTGCTATCGATAGTTACGTGCCAAGCTGTCGGCAAGGAGGGACGAATGCCACTCTCCGATCATGAGCAACGGATGCTCGACCAGATCGAGAGCGCTCTCTACGCCGAGGACCCCAAATTCGCGTCCAGCGTCCGCGGCGGCGGGCTGCGCGCGCCGACCGCGCGACGGCGCCTGCAGGGCGCGGCGCTGTTCGTCGTCGGTCTGGCGATGCTCGTGTCCGGCGTGGCGTTCCACGCCACGTGGATCGGAACGCTCCCTATTCTCAGCATTTTCGGGTTCATCGTGATGTTCGGCGGTGTGGTATTCGCCATCACCGGGCCCCGGCTGTCGGGCCGGCCGGCCACTTCTGGGTCTAATTCGGGGTCGCTGCGCCAGCGTCGCGCCAAGGGCGGCGGGGGCTCGTTCACCAGCCGCATGGAGGACCGGTTCCGGCGCCGCTTCGAGGAGTAGCGGGACCGTCACCACAAACGTGTCGTAAGGGGTAGCCGGGGGGCTGCCCCTTACTTTTGCGTTGGCGCCCGACTCGAGGCCCAATCGAGTCCAAATCGAGCCCCACTCCGCCCCACCGGGTCTCCCCACTTTGCCCCACGGGCCGTATGGTGCCCCTGAAATGCGGATTTCCGACGCCTCCGCGGGGCGGCGCGGTGGCATCCCGTCGTACCCGACCCGACTCAGGCGGCGAACGGCCCGGAAAACTCGCCGATACCACCTCCTAATGGGGCAAAGTGGGGGATTGTGGGGTATGGTGGCTGCAGTGTTTGGGTGAGCCGGAGCCGCTCCGGGCGGGAGGTGAGCAGGTGTTTCTTGGCACCTACACGCCCAGACTCGACGACAAGGGGCGGCTGACGTTGCCCGCCAAATTTCGCGACGCGCTGGCAGGGGGGTTGATGGTCACCAAGAGCCAAGATCACAGCCTGGCCGTCTACCCGCGGACGGAATTCGAGCAGCTGGCCCGCCGCGCCAGCAAGACGTCGCGCAGCAACCCCGAGGCCAGGGCGTTCCTGCGCAACCTCGCCGCCGGCACCGACGAGCAGCATCCCGACGCCCAGGGCCGCATCACGTTGTCGGCCGACCACCGCCGGTACGCCAACCTGTCCAAGGACTGCGTGGTGATCGGCGCGGTCGATTACCTCGAGATCTGGGACGCGCAGGCCTGGCACGACTACCAGCAGACACACGAAGAGAACTTCTCCGCGGCCAGCGATGAAGCACTCGGCGACATCATCTAATGCGTGGCGACCCGCTGCGCCCGGCTCCGCCGCGCTTGCGATCACCACGAGATCTGAGGCGCATGCCCGTGCATCGTGGCCTCTGCCCGAACCGACCCTGGCGTACTTCCCCAACGCCAGGTTCGTGCCTTCGGACAGGGACCTCGGTGCAGGGGCGGCTCGCCCGAACCGGGGAGGCGTTGCGGTGGCTGACGATTCCAGTTCGGGGTCACCGGATTTCGGGCACGTGCCCGTCCTGCTGGACCGCTGCGTCGAGCTGCTGACCCCCGCGCTGACCCGCCGGCACCCCGACGGGTCCGGAGCGGTCCTCGTCGACGCCACCCTCGGCGCGGGTGGGCACGCGGAACGCTTCCTGACCGACCTGCCGGGCCTGGGGCTGATCGGGCTAGACCGCGACCCCAGCGCGCTCGACATCGCCCGCCACCGGCTGGCGCGCTTCGCCGACCGGGTCACGCTGGTGCGCACCCGCTACGACGGCCTGGCCGAGGCGCTGGGCGAAAGCGGTTACGCCGCAACGGGCTCGGTTGACGGTGTGCTGTTCGACCTCGGTGTCTCGTCCATGCAACTCGACCGCTCCGACCGCGGCTTCTCCTACGCCCAGGACGCCCCCCTGGACATGCGGATGGACCCGGAGTCACCGCTGACCGCGGCCGACATCGTCAACACCTACGATGCGGCGGCGCTGGTCGACATCCTGCAGCGCTACGGCGAGGAGCGCTTCGCACGCCGCATCGCCGCGCAGATCGTGCGCCGGCGGGCCCGCGCCCCCTTTACCTCCACCGCGGACCTGGTGGCCCTGCTCTACGAGGCGATCCCGGCGCCGGCCCGTCGCACCGGCGGGCACCCGGCCAAGCGGACGTTCCAGGCACTGCGCGTCGCGGTCAATGACGAACTGGGCTCGCTGCGCGGCGCCCTCCCGGCCGCCATGGACGCGTTGACCGGCGGCGGGCGCCTGGTGGTGCTGTCGTACCAGTCGCTGGAAGACCGCATCGTCAAGCGCGCGTTCGCCGAGGCGGTCGCCACCCGCACGCCGATCGACCTGCCGGTCGAACTCCCCGGCCATGGGCCGCGATTCGCCTCGTTGACGCGCGGTGCCGAACGCGCCGATGACGTTGAGAAGCAACGCAATCCGCGCAGCGCCGCGGTGCGGCTACGGGCCGTGCAACGGCTGGATGACGAGGCGCAAGCACAGCAAGCAACCTGGAAGGGCGACGCATGAAGACCAAGCGCGATACGCCGAAACGCCGCGGCGGCAGCGATCGCCGGGCCGGGGGCGCAGCCTCGGGTTCTGCGGCGCGCAAGGCCAGGCGCGCCGCGACCGAGCCGGTGCGCAGCACCCGGCCCGCAAAGACCTCCGCCCCCACCCGTGAGGGCCGGGCGCCGAAATCGGGGCCGCAGACCAGCCCCATTCCCCGGCCGGTGGACCGGCCGGGCCGGGCCAAGAGCACCAGTCAGGCCAAGGCTCGCGCCAAGGCACGCAAAGCCAAGGCGCCAAGGGTTGTTCGGCCGCGTTTGACGGAGCGGTTGGCTGCCCGGCTGGCCTCCATCGACCTGCGGCCGCGGACACTGGCCAGCAGGGTCCCCTTCGTCGTGCTGGTGATCGGCGCGCTCGGCCTCGGGCTGGGCCTGACGCTGTGGTTGTCGACCGCCTCGGCCGAGCGGTCGTATCAGTTGAGCCACGCCCGCGAGAAGAACCGCCTGCTGCAGCAGCAGAAGGAGGCTCTCGAGCGCGACGTGCGCGAGGCGGAGTCCGCGCCGGCGCTGGCCGAGGCGGCTCGCAAGCAGGGCATGATCCCGACGCGCGACACCGCCCACCTCATCCAGGACCCCGCCGGTAACTGGGTGGTCGTGGGCACGCCCAAGCCCGCCGACGGCGTTCCGCCGCCGCCGCTGAACACCAAGCTGCCCGACGAAGCGCCCGCGCCGCCGAAGCCGGGGGTCTCCCCGGAGGTCCCGGTTCGGGTGGAGCCGCCCCCCGGTGACCCGTCGGCGCCGGCCAGGTCCGGGCCGGAGATGCTGCTGCGGGCCCCCGACGGCGCGTCGACCCTGGGCGGCCAGCACCTGCCCGCCCAGCAGGCGCCGGCTCCCGGCATGCCGCCCGGATCCGTCACCGGGCCATCGCCGGGGCCGCTCACCGGGCCGCCGCCGGCGCCCGGGCTGCCCGGTGCGATGCCGACGCCCGGCCTGCCGGCACCGGGCGCGCCACTGCCTGCGCAGGTGCCCGCCGAGGTGCCGATCCCGTTGGGCGGGATGCCCGTCCCGGCCCCCGCGCCGCTGCCGGCGCCTGTTCCCGGGCCGGCTCCCGCGCAGGCGCCGGGTCCCGGGCCGGCACCCCTTCAGGCGGAGGTGCCGGTCCCGGTGCAGCTGGGAACCGCACCCGAAGCCCCCCAGGCGTCGGCTCCCGTGCCCGGCGGGGCGCCGGCGCCGCCGCCGGCCACCGCGCCGACCCCGGGCGCTGCCCGGTGAGCCGCGGCGAGTCCGGGCGCACCCGCCGGTCGGCGCGACCGGCCCGCGGTCCCGGAAAACCGGAAAGGGAGGCCCGGCAGCCGAAGCGGACCCGCAAGGCGGGCAAGGCCGAGGGGGCGCGCGACGTCCGGGAGCCCAAGCGCTTCCGCAAGGTCAAGGGCGCCGGGAAGTCCGGCGCGGCCCCGCGGCCCGACACTGCCCCGGCCGGTCATTCGGCACGTGAGCGGCGGACCCGCCCGCTTGTCGAGGTGGGCACGCGCGGCGCGTCGTTCATCCTTCGGCATCGGGCCGGCAACGCGGTCATTCTGGCGATGACGCTGGTGGCGGCCGCGCAGCTGTTCGTCCTGCAGGTGACCAACGCCCCGGCGCTGCGCGCCCAGGCGGCCGGTCAGCTCAAGGTCACCGACGTCGAGAAGGCGGTCCGGGGCAGCATCGTCGATCGCAACAACGACCAGCTCGCCTTCACCATCGAGTCGCGGGCGTTGACGTTCCAGCCGAAGCGGATCCGAAAGCAGCTGGAAGAGGCCAAGAAGAAGGACTCCTCGGCCCCGGACCCGCAGCAACGGCTCCGCGACATCGCCAAGGACGTCTCGACCCGCCTGAACAACAAGCCCGATTACCAGACCGTGCTCAAGAAGCTGCAAAGCGACGAGACGTTCGTCTACCTGGCCCGCGCCGTCGACCCCGCGGTCGCCGGCGCGATCTCCGAAAACTTCCCCGAGGTGGGTTCCGAACGGCAGGACCTGCGCCAGTATCCGGGCGGGTCGCTGGCGGCCAACGTCGTCGGCGGCATCGACTGGGACGGCCACGGGCTGCTGGGGCTGGAGGACTCCCTGGACGCGGTGCTCTCGGGGACCGACGGGTCGGTCACCTACGACCGCGGCTCCGACGGCGTCGTCATCCCCGGCAGCTACCGCAACCGGCACCGGGCGCTCAACGGTTCGACCGTGCAACTGACCCTCGACGACGACATCCAGTTCTACGTGCAACAGCAGGTTCAGCAGGCCAAGAACGTGTCCGGGGCGCGCAACGTCTCGGCCGTCGTCCTGGACGCCAAGACCGGCGAGGTGCTGGCCATGGCCAACGACAACACCTTCGACCCCTCCCAGGACATCGGGCGTCAGGGCGACAGGCAGCTGGGCAACCCCGCGGTGTCCTCGCCGTTCGAGCCGGGCTCGGTGAACAAGGTGATCACCGCTTCCTCGGTCATCGAGTACGGGCTGTCCAACCCCGACGAGGTGTTGCACGTCCCCGGCTCGATCAACATGGGCGGCGTGAACGTGCACGACGCCTGGAATCACGGCGTGATGCCCTATACCACCACCGGCGTCTTCGGGAAGTCTTCCAACGTCGGCACTCTGATGCTGGCCCAGCGCGTCGGCCCGGACCGCTTCTACGACATGGTCCAAAAGTTCGGGCTGGGGCGGCGCACCAACGTCGGGCTGCCCGGTGAGAGCGCCGGGCTGGTGCCTCCGATCGACCAATGGTCGGGCAGCACCTTCTCGAACCTGCCCATCGGCCAAGGCCTTTCGATGACGCTGCTGCAGATGACCGGCATGTACCAGACCATCGCCAACGACGGGGTGCGGATGCCGCCGCGCATCATCAAGGCCACCATCGCTCCCGACGGCACCCGCACCGAGGAGCCGCGGCCCGAGGGCGTCCGGGTGGTGTCGGCGCAGACGGCGCAGACCGTGCGCAACATGCTGCGCGCCGTCGTCCAGCGCGATCCCATGGGCTACCAGCAGGGGACCGGGTCCGCGGCCGGGGTGCCCGGCTACCAAATGGCCGGCAAGACCGGCACCGCCCAGCAGATCAACCCCGGCTGCGGTTGCTACTTCGACGACGTCTACTGGATCACCTTCGCCGGGATGGCCACCGTCGACAATCCGCGCTACGTCGTGGGCATCATGATGGACAACCCGAACCGCAACGCCGACGGGTCGCCGGGGCACTCGGCGGCGCCGCTGTTCCACAACATCGCGGGCTGGCTGATGCAGCGCGAGAACGTCCCGCTGTCACCCGATCCCGGGCCGCCGCTGATCCTGCAGGCCACCTGAGACCGCCGCGATCACCTTCGCGCGGGATCGCGGCGTCGCCACCCGCCTGTAGGTCCCGCCTGTAGGTAGGGTGTCATGGCCGATCATGTGGATCGCGCGGCGCCGAAGGGAGGTGGGAAAACGTGTCGGTGCCCCTCGGACCCGGCTCCCGTCCCAGCTCCTGCGCCGGTGTGCCGCTGTCCGCGCTGGCCGCGGAGGCCGGCGCGGTGCTGGCCGACAGCCCCAGCGGCCGGCCCACCGCCCCCGACGTCCCCGTCACCGGTGTGACGCTGCGGGCCCAGGACGTGCAGCCCGGTGACCTGTTCGCCGCCCTGTCCGGGTCCGCCACGCACGGCGCCCGCTACGCTCGCGAGGCGATCGGACGCGGTGCCGTCGCGGTGCTCACCGATGCCGCCGGCGTCACCGAGCTGGCGGCGGTCTATGGCTCCGGTGCCTCGCCCGTCCCGGTCCTGGTGCACCCCGCGCCGCGCAGCGTGCTCGGGGGACTGGCCGCCGCGGTGTACGGACACCCCTCCGAGCGGTTGACGGTGGTCGGGATCACCGGCACCTCGGGCAAGACCACCACGACCTATCTGGTCGAGTCCGGTCTGCGCGCCGCCGGGCGCATCGCGGGCCTGGTCGGCACAGTCGGCATCCGCGTCGACGGCGCCGACCTGGCCAGCGCCCTGACCACCCCGGAGGCGCCCGACCTGCAGGCGATGCTCGCCGCGATGGCCGAACGCGGCGTGGACACCGTGGTCATGGAGGTGTCCAGCCACGCGCTGACGCTGGGCCGGGTGGACGGCACCGGATTCGCGGTGGGCGCGTTCACCAACCTGTCGCGCGACCACCTCGACTTCCACCCCACCATGGCCGACTACTTCGACGCCAAGGCGTTGCTGCTCGACCCCGAGTCGCCACTGCGCGCGCGCCGCGTCGTGGTGTGCGTCGACGACGAGGCCGGGCGCGCGATGGCCCAGCGGGCCGGCGACGCGGTGACCGTCAGCGCCACCGACCAGCCCGCCGACTGGCGGGCCGTGGGGGTGGAGCCGATGGGCGCCGGGGGACAGCAGTTCGCCGCCGTCGACCCCGCCGGCGTGCACCATAAGGTCGGCATCCGGCTGCCGGGGGATTACAACGTCGCCAATTGCCTTGTCGCACTGGCAATCCTGGACATGATCGGGGTGTCCCCTGAACAGGCGGCGCCCGGCCTGCTGGCGGCCCGGGTGCCCGGGCGGCTGGAGCAAGTCGACCGCGGCCAGGACTTTCTGGCGCTGGTTGACTACGCCCACAAGCCCGGCGCGTTGCGGGCGGTGCTGACCGCCCTGCAGCGCCCCGACGGCCGGCTGGCGGTGGTCTTCGGCGCCGGCGGCGAGCGCGACCCGGGCAAGCGCGCCCCGATGGGCGAGATCGCCGCCGAGTTGGCCGATTTCGTCGTCGTCACCGACGACAACCCGCGCGGCGAGGACCCCGCGGAGATCCGCCGCGAGATCCTGGCCGGCGCGGCGGGCGGCGGCACCGCCGAGGTCGTCGAGGTCGCCGACCGGCGCGCGGCGATCGACCGCGCCGTGGCCTGGGCGCGCGCCGGTGACGTGGTGCTGATCGCCGGCAAGGGCCACGAGACCGGGCAGCGCCGCGGCGGGCAGACCCGCCCCTTCGACGACCGCACCGAGTTGGCCGCTGCTCTCGAGGCGCTACGGGCGGGCCCATGATCGAGCTGACCCTCGCCCAGATCGCCGAGATCGTCGGCGGCACCCTGGCCGACATCTCGCCGCGGGACGCCGCCGACGTGCGCGTCACCGGCGCCGTCGAATTCGACTCCCGCAAGGTCGGCCCGGGCGGGCTGTTCCTGGCGCTGCCCGGGGCCCGCTCCGACGGGCACGACTACGCCGCCGCGGCGGTGGCCGGGGGGGCGGCCGCGGTGCTGGCGGCCCGGCCGGTCGGGGTGCCCGCGATCGTCGTCTCGCCAGGGACCCCCGCAGCCGACGGCCCGCTGGCCGGACTGCTCGAGCACGACGCCGACGGGTCGGGCGCGGCGGTCCTGGCCGCGCTGGCCAGGCTGGCCCGCGCGGTGGCCGCCGAACTGGTGGCCGGCGGGCTCACGATCGTCGGGATCACCGGTTCGTCGGGCAAGACCTCGACCAAGGACCTGGTGGCCGCCGTGCTGGCGCCGCTGGGCGAGGTGGTGGCGCCGCCAGGGTCGTTCAACAACGAGCTGGGCCACCCCTGGACGGTGCTGCGCGCGACGCGAGACACCGACTTCCTGGTGCTCGAGATGTCGGCACGCCACCCCGGCAACATCGCCGCGCTGGCCGAGATCGCCCCGCCGGCGATCGGGGTGGTCCTCAACGTCGGCACCGCGCACCTGGGCGAGTTCGGCTCCCGCGAGGCCATCGCCCGCACCAAAGCCGAACTGCCGCAATCGGTTCCATCATCCGGGGTGGCCATCCTCAACACCGACGACCCGATGGTGGCCGCCATGGCCGACAAGACCGCGGCACGCGTCGTCGGGGTGAGTCGCGCCGGGCCGGGCGACGTGTGGGCCGACGACGTGTCGCTGGACGAGTTGGCCCGGCCGCGCTTCACCTTGCACGCCGGCGGAGCCCACACCGGGATCCAGCTCGGCGTCTACGGCGACCACCAGATCACCAACGCCCTGTGCGCCGCCGCGGTCGCACTCGAATGCGGCGCCACCGTCGAGCAGGTGGCCCAGGCGCTCGCGCAGGCCGGGCCGGTGTCGCAGCACCGGATGCAGGTGATTACCCGCGCCGACGGGGTCACCGTGATCGACGACGCCTACAACGCCAACCCCGACTCGATGCGGGCCGGGCTGCAGGCGCTGGCCTGGATCGCCCACGGTCGCGCGGCGGACCCCGCCGAAAAGCGCAGGAGTTGGGCGGTGCTGGGCGAGATGGCCGAACTCGGCGACGACGCGATAACCGAGCATGATCGCATCGGCAGGCTGGCCGTGCGCTTAGATGTGTCTCGACTCGTCGTCGTGGGAAATGGGAGGTCGATGAGCGCCATGCACCACGGAGCGGTCCTGGAAGGGGGATGGGGCTCGTGGGGCGCGGGGACCGATAGAGGAGCGGTGAGCGTGGCAGACAGCGAGGCCGCCCTGGCCCTGTTGCGGGCCGAGGTGCAACCGGGCGACGTCATCCTGGTCAAGGCGTCCAACGCGGCCGGGCTCGGCGCGCTGGCCGACGCCCTGGCCTCGGACGTGCCGCGGGACGGCGACTCCGTGGGTGGGACGCGTCCGTGAGGCAGATCCTCATCGCCGTCGCGATCGCGCTGACCGTGTCCATCCTGTTGACCCCGGCGCTGATCCGGCTGTTCACCAAACAGGGGTTCGGCCACCAGGCCCGCGAGGACGGTCCGCCCAGCCACCAAACCAAGAGCGGCACGCCGTCGATGGGCGGGGTGGCGATTGTCGCCGGCATCTGGGCGGGCTACCTGGGCACCCACATCGCCGGCCTGGCCTTCGACGGGGAAGGGGTGTCCGCGTCGGGCCTGTTGGTCCTCGGCCTGGCCACCGCGCTGGGCGGCGTCGGGTTCGTCGACGACCTGATCAAGATCCGCAGGTCGCGCAACCTCGGGTTGAACAAGACGGCCAAGACGCTCGGGCAGATCACCGCCGCGGTGCTGTTCGGTGTGCTGGTGCTGCAGTTCCACAACGCCAGCGGCCTGACCCCCGCCAGCCCCAACCTGTCCTATGTGCGCGAGATCGCCACCGTCATACTGGCCCCCGCGTTGTTCGTGCTGTTCTGCGTGGTCATCGTCAGCGCCTGGTCCAACGCGGTCAACTTCACCGACGGCCTGGACGGGCTGGCCGCCGGCAGCATGGCGATGGTCACCGCCGCCTACGTGCTGATCACCTTCTGGCAGTACCGCAACGCGTGTGTCACCGCGCCGGGCCTGGCCTGCTACAACGTGCGCGACCCGCTGGACCTGGCGCTGATCGCCGCCGCCACCGCCGGGGCCTGCATCGGCTTCCTGTGGTGGAACGCCGCACCCGCCAAGATCTTCATGGGCGACACGGGATCCCTGGCGCTGGGCGGCATCATCGCCGGATTGTCGGTCACCAGCCGCACCGAGATCCTCGCGGTGGTGCTGGGTGCGCTGTTCGTCGCCGAGGTCAGCTCCGTCGTGCTGCAGATCGTGGCCTTCCGCACCACCGGTCGGCGGGTGTTCCGGATGGCGCCGTTCCACCATCACTTCGAATTGGTCGGCTGGGCCGAGACCACGGTGATCATCCGCTTCTGGTTGCTCACCGCGATCAGCTGCGGCCTGGGCGTGGCTCTGTTCTACGGTGAGTGGCTGGCCACGATCGGTGCCTGATGAGCGGCTTCAAACAGGTGGCGGACCCCCTGGTGCCGGGCGCGCCCGTGCTGGTGGCCGGCGGCGGGGTGACCGGTAAGGCGGCGCTGGCGGCGCTGGCCCGATTCGGCGCGGGCGTCACCCTGTGCGACGACGACCCGGCCACGCTGCGCGCCTATGCCGAGCGCGGCGTGGCGACGGCGACCACGGCGACGGCCGCGCAGCGCATCTCCGGCTACGCGCTGGTGGTGGTCAGCCCCGGCTTCGCCCCGGGCACGCCGGTGCCGGCCGCCGCGGCGACCGCGGGTGTGCCGGTCTGGGGTGACGTCGAGCTCGCCTGGCGCCTCGACGCCGCGGGCCACTACGGGCCGCCGCGCCGCTGGCTGGTGGTGACCGGCACCAACGGCAAGACGACGACGACGTCGATGCTGCACGCCATGCTCACCGCGGGGGGCCGCCGCGCCGTGTTGTGCGGCAACATCGGCAGCCCGGTGCTCGACGCGCTGGACGAGCCCGCCGACCTGCTGGCCGTCGAGTTGTCCAGTTTCCAGCTGCACTGGGCGCCCTCGGTGCGCCCCGAGGCAGGCGTGGTGCTCAACGTCGCCGAGGACCACCTGGACTGGCATTCCTCGATGGCCGAATACGCCGCCGCCAAGGCCCGGGCGCTCGACGGCCGCGTCGCGGTGGTGGGGCTGGACGACGCCCGGGCCGCCGCGCTGCTGGACACCGCGGCGGCCCCGGTCCGGGTCGGCTTCCGGCTCGGCGTGCCGGCCGCGGGCGAACTCGGCGTGCGCGACGGCCAACTCGTCGACCGTGCCTTCGCCGACGACCTGGCGCTGCTGCCGGCCGCGTCGATCCCGGTGCCGGGCCCCGTCGGGGTGCTCGACGCGCTGGCCGCGGCGGCGCTGGCCCGGTCCGTCGGGGTCACCGCGCAGGCCATCGCCGAGGCGATCGGGTCGTTCCGGCTGGGCCGGCACCGCGCCGAGGTCGTCGCCGTTGCCGACGGCATCACCTACGTCGACGACTCCAAGGCCACCAACCCGCACGCCGCCGAGGCGTCCGTGCTGGCCTACCCGCGCGTGGTCTGGGTGGCCGGTGGTCTGCTCAAGGGTGCCTCCGTCGAGGCCGAGGTCGCCAGGATCGCGTCCCACCTGGTCGGAGCGGTGCTCATCGGCCGGGATCGGCGGATGGTTGCAGACGCGTTATCGCGACACGCGCCGGATGTCCGCGTCGTCCAGGTTGTGACAGGCGAGGATGCTGATATGGATGCGACTGCTGTGATTTCTGGGGTGGATGTGACGGAAGTTAAATCTTCGGGTGGGGATCTCGGTGTTCGCGTCATGACGGCGGCGGTGGCCGCGGCGCGCACGTTGGCCAAGGCGGGGGACACGGTGCTGCTGGCGCCGGCGGGCGCATCGTTTGACCAGTTCAGCGGGTACGCCGACCGGGGCGACGCGTTTGCGGCCGCCGTGCGCGCGGCCATCCGGTAGGCGGGTGTGGGTAACGCGCTGACCCGGCTGCTGGGCCGGGGCAAGGGGACTGAGGAAGCCGCCGAGGGCGATCCGGGGCAGGTGGCCGATCCGGACGCCGCCGCGAAACCCGCCGGGGCCAAAAGCCAGGCCGTGGCCGAGAAGTTCGGGCTGCGCAACCGGTTCGGCGCCTGGCTGGGCCGGCCGATGACCTCGTTTCACCTGATCATCGCCTTGACCGGGCTGCTGACCACGCTCGGCCTGATCATGGTGCTGTCGGCCTCGGGAGTGCGGTCCTACGACGCCGACGGATCGGCGTGGGTGATCTTCGGCAAGCAGGTGCTGTGGACGGTGATCGGGCTGTTCGGCGCCTATGTCGCGATGCGGATGTCGGTGCGGTTCATCCGCCGCATCGCGTTCACCGGCTATGTGATCACGGTGATCCTGCTGGTGCTGGTGCTGGTGCCGGGCATCGGCAACCTGGCCAACGGCTCGCGCAAGTGGTTCGTGGTCGGCGGCCTGTCGATGCAGCCCTCCGAGTTGGCGAAGATCGCGCTCGCCATCTGGGGCGCGCACCTGCTGGCGGCCCGACGGCTGGAGCGGGCCTCGCTGCGGGAGTTGCTGATTCCGCTGGTGCCGGCCGCGGTGATCGCGCTGGCGTTGATCGTGGCCCAGCCCGACCTCGGACAGACGGTGTCGCTGGGCATCATCCTGTTGGCCCTGCTGTGGTACGGCGGGCTGCCGCTGCGCGTCTTCGGCACCTCGCTGCTGGCGGTGTTCGCCGCGGGGGCGATCCTGGCGATGTCCGCCGGCTACCGCTCGGAGCGGGTGCGGTCCTGGATCAACCCCGAGAGCGACCCACAGGACACCGGGTACCAGGCCCGGCAGGCGAAGTTCGCGCTCGCCCACGGCGGCGTCTTCGGCGACGGGCTGGGCCAGGGCGTCGCCAAATGGAACTACCTGCCCAACGCGCACAATGACTTCATCTTCGCGATCATCGGCGAGGAACTGGGCTTCATCGGCGCGTTCGGGCTGCTGGTGCTGTTCGGGTTGTTCGCCTACACCGGGATGCGGATCGCGCGCCGGTCGGCCGACCCGTTCCTGCGGCTGCTGACTGCGACCACCACCATGTGGGTGCTGGGCCAGGCGTTCATCAACATCGGCTACGTGATCGGCATCCTGCCGGTCACCGGCATTCAGCTGCCGCTCATCTCGGCGGGCGGAACATCCACGGCCGCAACGTTGTTCATGATCGGAATCATGGCCAGCGCGGCGCGTCACGAACCCGAGGCGGTGGCCGCGCTACGGGCGGGGCGCGATGACAAGGTCAACCGGTTCCTGCGGCTGCCGCTGCCGCAGCCCTACGTGCCGAGCCGCATCGAGGCGTTCCGGGACCGCAGGGGCGGTCCCGCGCAGCCGGCCGCGGGCCGCGCACCTCGCAAGGCGGGCGCGGCGCCCGCGCGCAAGGCGTCACGCAACCCCGACACGCCGCTGCGGGCGCCGGTCGCCCGCACCGCAGCCCGCCCGGCCGGCGGCCGGGCTGCGGGTACCGCTCGCGCCCGGGGGAGGCATCATGGATCTGGCCAGCGCTATGCCAGCCAGGGCGCCGGCCAGCGTCAGACACGGCGCGCTCGCGCATTGGAAGGTCAGCGTCACGGGTGAACGACAGCGTCAAACGGCAGACCGGCGGGCTGGGGGCGAGTTCCCCGCCCGCCGGCGCCGCATCGTCGGTCGATTCCGCATCGTCGGTCGATTCGAGGCTCTCGGTCGTGCTCGCCGGCGGCGGAACCGCCGGGCATGTGGAGCCGGCGATGGCGGTCGCCGACGCCCTGGCCGCGCTGGACCCGAACGTGCGGATCACGGCGTTGGGCACCCTCCGCGGCCTGGAGACCCGGCTGGTGCCCGAGCGCGGCTACCACCTCGAGCTGATCACGCCGGTCCCGCTGCCGCGCAAGCCCAGCGGTGACCTGGCCCGCCTCGGACCGCGGGTCTGGCGCGCCGTACGGGAGACCCGCGCGGTGCTCGACGGTGTGGACGCCGACGTCGTGATCGGTTTCGGCGGGTACGTCGCGCTCCCGGCCTACCTCGCCGCGCGGCGAGTTCCCGCGCTGCGGCGCCGCATCCCGGTGGTGCTCCACGAAGCCAACGCCCGGGCCGGACTCGCGAATCGGGTGGGTGCCCGCACCGCGGAACGGGTGCTCTCGGCGGTGCCCGACTGCGGGCTCTCCCGCGCCGAGGTGGTGGGCGTGCCGGTGCGGGCGGCCATCACCGCGCTGGACCGCACGGCCCTGCGGGCACAGGCGCGGGCGCACTTCGGCTTCTCCGACGACGCACGCGTGCTGCTGGTGTTCGGCGGTTCGCAGGGCGCGGTCTCCCTCAACCGGGCCGTGTCCGGGGCCGCCGGCGCCCTGGCCGCCGCGGGTGTGGCCGTTTTGCACGCGCACGGCCCCAAGAACACCCTCGAGCTGCGCGAATCCGGGCCGGGCGAGCCGCCCTACGTCGCGGTGCCCTATCTCGACCGGATGGACCTGGCCTACGCCGCCGCCGACCTCGTCATCTGCCGGTCCGGGGCGATGACGGTGGCCGAAGTGTCAGCGGTCGGCCTGCCGGCAATCTACGTGCCGCTGCCGATCGGCAACGGCGAGCAGCGCCTGAACGCGCTGCCGGTGGTCAACGCCGGTGGCGGCATGGTGGTGTCCGACGCCGCGTTGACCCCGGAGCTGGTGGCGGAGCGAGTCGCCGCGCTCCTCACCGATCCGCCGCGGCTGGCGGCGATGACGGCCGCGGCGGCGCGGGTCGGACATCCCGATGCGGCCCGGCGGGTGGCCGAGGCGGCGCTGGACGTCGCGCGCAGGGCCCGCGGGGGGGTAGCACCCGGCCGAGCGGCCGGAGGAACACCGTGAACGCCGCGCAGCTGCCACCCGAGCTTCAGCGGGTGCACATGGTCGGGATCGGGGGAGCAGGGATGTCGGGCATCGCCCGGATCCTGCTGGACCGGGGCGCCCTGGTGTCCGGATCCGACGCCAAGGAGTCGCGCAGTGTGCACGCGTTGCGGGCCCGCGGCGCGCTGATCCGCATCGGGCACGACGAGTCGGCGCTGGATCTGCTGCCGGGCGGCGCCACGGCCGTCGTCACCACCTACGCCGCCATCCCCAAGACCAACCCCGAACTCGTCGAGGCCCGCCGCCGCGGCATTCCGGTGCTACTGCGGCCGGCCGTGCTGGCCAGGCTGATGGAGGGGCGCACCACCCTGATGGTCACGGGCACGCACGGCAAGACGACGACGACGTCGATGCTGATCGTGGCGCTGCAGCACTGCGGGCGCGACCCGTCCTTCGCGGTGGGCGGGGAGCTCGGCGAGGCCGGCACCAACGCCCACCATGGCAGCGGCGACTGCTTCGTCGCCGAGGCCGACGAAAGCGACGGCTCTCTGCTGGAGTACACGCCCGACGTCGCGGTGGTCACCAACATCGAGACCGATCACCTGGACTTCTACGGCAACGAAGACGCCTACGTGGACGTGTTCGACGCCTTCGTCGAGCGGTTGGCGCCCGGGGGAGCGCTGGTGGTCTGCACCGACGACCCCGGGGCGGCGGCGCTGGCCGACCGCAGCGCCGCGCTGGGCGTCCGGGTGCTGCGCTACGGCACGGCGGGCGAAGACCTTGCGGCCACGCTGTTGGACTGGGAGCAGCAGGGCACCGAGGCGGTGGCGCACGTCCAGCTGGCCCCCGAGATAGACCCAGAGCCGCACCCCCGCGTGATGCGGCTGTCGGTTGCCGGCCGGCACATGGCGCTCAATGCGCTCGGCGCGCTGCTGGCCGCGACCCAGATCGGCGCCCCCGCCGACGACGTGCTCGACGGGCTGGCCGGCTTCGAGGGGGTCCGCCGCCGGTTCGAGCTGGTCGGGTCCTCGGGAACCGGTCAGGTCCCGCGTTCGCCGGTGCGCGTGTTCGACGACTACGCCCACCACCCGACGGAGATCGCCGCCACGCTCGCGTCGGTCCGCACGCTGCTCGACCAGAGCGGCGAGGGTCGCTGCATCGTGGTGTTTCAGCCCCACTTGTATTCGCGGACAAAGGCTTTCGCCGCAGAGTTCGGCCGCGCCCTGAGCGTGGCCGACGAGGTGTTCGTCCTCGACGTCTACGGCGCGCGCGAGCAACCGCTCGCCGGTGTCAGCGGGGCCAGCGTCGCCGGGCACGTCAGCGCGCCGGTCCGCTACCTGCCGGATTTCTCCGCGGTCGCCGGGGAGGTGGCCGAGGCCGCCGGCCCCGGCGATGTCATCGTCACGATGGGCGCGGGCGACGTGACCCTGCTGGGACCGGAGATCGTGACCGCGCTGCGGGTGCGGGCCAACCGCAGCACGCCCGGCCGGGGGGCGCTGCGATGACCCAGCCGGATCCCGAGGCGACCGGGGCCACGCCGACCGAGGTGGTCGCCGGCGAGGCGACCGACCAGATCGCCGCCGACGCCGCGGTCACCGAACCGCTCCCGGTCGCCGCGCCGGACGCGCCGTCGCAGGCCGACGAACCCGAATTCGAGGGGCCGCGCCGGCGGGCCCGCAGGGAACGGGCCGAGCGGCGCGCCGCGCAGGCCCGCGCCACCGCCATCGAGGAGGCGCGCCGCGAGGCCAAGCGCCGGGCCAGCGGGCGCCTGGTCAACCAGCCCAAACCGGTCGCGCGGGGCGTCGTTCGGGGCCTGAAGATGCTGCTCTTCACGGTGCTGGTGGTCATCGTCGGGATCGGGCTGGGATTGATCCTGTACTTCACGCCCGCGATGTCGGCCCGCAACATCGTCGTCACCGGGACTGGGGCGGTGACCCGCGAGGAGGTCCTCGAGGTGGCGCGGGTGCGGCCGGGAACGCCGCTGCTGCAGATCGATACCAAACAGGTCGCCGACCGGGTGGCGACGATCCGGCGGGTAGCCAGCGCCCGCGTGCAGCGGCAGTACCCCTCCGCGCTGCGGATCACCATCGTCGAGCGGGTTCCGGTGGCCGTCGTGGACTTTCCGGACGGCCCGCACCTGTTCGACCGCGACGGCGTTGACTTCGCGACCGCGCCGCCGCCGCCGGCGCTGCCGTACATGGATGTCGACAATCCCGGGCCCGGCGACCCGGCGACCAGGGCCGCGCTGCAGGTGCTGACCGCGCTGCGCCCCGAGGTCGCGGGCCAGGTGAGCCGGGTGGCGGCGCCGTCGGTGTCGTCGATCACCCTGACGCTGGGCGACGGGCGGGTGGTGATCTGGGGCACCACCGACCGGACCGAGGAGAAGGCCGAGAAGCTGGCCGCGCTGCTCACCCAGCCGGGCAAGACCTACGACGTGTCGAGCCCCGACCTGCCGACGGTGAAATAGCACCGCCCGCGCCCAATGTGAAGCGGGCCGCACACTCGGCGCCCAATGTGCAGCCGGCCGCACGCTCGGCGCCGCGCCGAGAAAAAACCGTGTCGCACGTCGGCGCGCCTGCGGGGTTAGCGGGCGTCGTGCCCATACCGTTCTGGTTACGCGGAACTACCTGACATAACTCTAACCCTGAGGTATAGGTTGAGGGTTTGCCAGGGCCGGTCCGCCGCCATCCGGGAGACCCCCAACCGGGAGAACACAAGCCCATCAGGGAGGAAAACGAATGATGACCCCCCCGCACAACTACCTCGCCGTGATCAAGGTCGTGGGTATCGGTGGCGGCGGTGTCAACGCCGTCAACCGGATGATCGAGCAGGGACTCAAGGGCGTCGAGTTCATCGCGATCAACACCGACGCGCAAGCGCTGTTGATGAGCGACGCCGACGTCAAGCTCGACGTGGGCCGCGACTCCACCCGAGGGCTCGGTGCGGGCGCCGACCCCGAGGTGGGCCGCAAGGCCGCCGAGGACGCCAAGGACGAGATCGAAGAGCTGCTGCGGGGGGCGGACATGGTGTTCGTCACCGCCGGCGAGGGGGGCGGGACGGGCACCGGCGGGGCGCCCGTCGTCGCCAGCATCGCCCGCAAGCTGGGCGCGCTGACCGTCGGCGTGGTCACCCGGCCGTTCTCGTTCGAGGGCAAGCGGCGCAGCAACCAGGCCGAGAACGGGATCTCGGCGCTGCGGGAGAGCTGCGACACCCTGATCGTGATCCCCAACGACCGGCTGCTGCAGATGGGCGACGCCGCGGTGTCCCTGATGGACGCGTTCCGCAGCGCCGACGAGGTGCTGCTCAACGGCGTGCAGGGCATCACCGACCTGATCACCACGCCGGGGCTGATCAACGTCGACTTCGCCGACGTCAAGGGCATCATGTCCGGCGCGGGCACCGCGCTGATGGGCATCGGCTCGGCCCGCGGCGAGGGCCGTTCCCTCAAGGCCGCCGAGATCGCCATCAATTCGCCGCTGCTCGAGGCGTCGATGGAGGGCGCCCAGGGCGTGCTGATGTCGATCGCGGGCGGCAGCGACCTGGGCCTGTTCGAGATCAACGAGGCGGCGTCGCTGGTGCAGGACGCCGCGCACCAGGACGCCAACATCATCTTCGGCACCGTCATCGACGACTCGCTGGGCGACGAGGTGCGCGTCACCGTCATCGCGGCGGGCTTCGACGCCGCCGGTCCCGGCCGCAAGCCGGTCGTGGGCGATGCCGCGGCGGAGGCCGCGAGCGCGGGCGGGGCGCACCGGATCGAGTCGGCCAAGGCCGGCAAGCTCAGCTCGACGCTGTTCGAGCCGGTCGACGCGGTCAGCGTGCCGCTGCACACCAACGGCTCGACATTGAACATCGGCGGCGACGACGACGACGTCGACGTGCCGCCGTTCATGCGCCGCTGACACCTGCCTCTGAGACCCGGGGGGTCACAATGCGGTCCCGACCCCCCAACACAGCGATATCGGGGCCGCTTGACCGACAACGGTTTTGAGGATACTGGGGGAGTGAGCGTTCGAATCCGGCGCGTGACGACTACTCGTGGGGGCGGCGTCTCGGCGTCACCGTTCGACACCTTCAACCTGGGCGACCACGTCGGTGACGACCCAGCGGCGGTGGCCGCCAACCGGGCCCGGCTGGCGACGGCCATCGGTCTCGGTGAGGACCGGGTGGTGTGGATGGACCAGGTGCACGGCGATCGTGTAGAGGTGGTCGACGGGCCGCGTGACGCCGCCGTCGGCGACACCGACGCGTTGGTCACCGCCACCCCACGACTGGCGCTGGCCGTGGTGACCGCCGACTGCGTGCCGGTGCTGATGGCCGACGCGCGCGCCGGCGTGGTCGCGGCGGTGCACGCGGGCCGGGTCGGCGCCCAGCGCGGGGTGGTTGCCCGTGCCGTCGAAACCATGCTGCGCGCCGGTGCGCACGCCGGCGACATCTCGGCGCTGCTCGGCCCGGCGGTCAGCGGCGCCAACTACGAGGTACCCGCCGCGATGGCCGACGAGGTCGACGCGGCCCTGCCAGGCAGCCGCACCACCACCTCGGCCGGCACTCCCGGGCTCGATTTGCGCGCGGGCATCGCCGGCCAGCTCCGGGAGCTGGGTGTGACGTCGATCGACGTCGACCCCCGGTGCACGGTGGCCGACCCGACGCTGTTCAGCCATCGCCGAGACGCGCCGACCGGCCGGCTGGCGTCACTGGTCTGGATGGAGTGATCGCCATGACGGTGGACGTCCCGAGCGGCGGAGACCAGGGTGACCGCGAAGCGGAGTTGACCCGCGCCCTGGCCGCCGTGCGGTCGCGCCTCGCGGCGGCCGCGGAAGCGGCGGGTCGCAGTTTCGCCGAGGTCGAACTTCTTCCGGTGACCAAGTTCTTCCCCGCCACCGATGTCGCGATCCTGGCCCGGCTGGGCTGCCGCGCCGTCGGCGAATCGCGTGAGCAGGAGGCCTCGGCAAAGGTCGCCGAAGTCGCCCGCCTGGTGGCCGCGGCGCCGCGGGCGGAGCTGCCGGCCATGAACTGGCACATGGTGGGCCACATCCAGCGCAACAAGGCCCGGTCGGTGGCCCAGTGGGCGCACACCGCGCACTCGATCGACAGCACGCGCCTGGTGAAGGCCCTGGATCGGGCGGTGGGCAAGCTGCTGGCCGAGGGCGGCCGACAGCATCCGCTGCGGGTCTACGTCCAGGCGAGCCTCGACGGCGACGTGTCCCGGGGCGGCGTCGACGTCGGGGCGCCGGGTGCCCTCGACGAGGTGTGTGCCCTGGTCGCGAGCTCGAAAAGCCTGGAACTGATCGGGCTGATGGCCATCCCGCCACTGGACTGGGTCCCCGAGCGGGCCTTCGAGCGGCTCCAGACCGAGCACCGGCGCGTACTCGAATCGCACCCCGACGCGGTGGGCTTGTCGGCCGGCATGTCCGACGACTTCGAAATCGCCGTCAAACATGGTTCGACGTGTGTGCGTGTCGGTACCGCGCTATTGGGCCCGCGACCGCTACCGTCACCGTGAGTAGTCACTGTAGTCACATCTTCATCACAGACACCACCCAGGCACCACCGCAAGAACTCTTCCCAGGGCTAGAAGGGGTCACCACAATGAGCACACTGCACAAGGTCAAGGCCTATTTCGGTATGGCCCCGATGGAGGATTACGACGACGAGTACTACGACGACCGCGCGCCCTCCCGCGGTTTCCCGCGTCCCCGGTTCGACGAGAGTTTTGCGGGATACGGCCGCTACGAGGGACGCGACTACGACGATCTGCGGGACCCGCGCGGCGAGCCGGCCGAGTACGCGCCCCCCGGGTACCGCGGCGGCTACTCCGACGAGCCCCGCTACAGTTCCGCCCACCCCCGCGAATACGACCGGTCCGACATGCCTCGGCAACAACGCTTCGGGTCGTGGTTGCGCAACTCCACCCGCGGCGCCCTCGCGATGGACCCGCGCCGGATGGCGATGATGTTCGAGGAGGGTCACCCGCTTTCGAAGATCACCACGCTGCGTCCCAAGGACTACAGCGAAGCGCGCACCATCGGCGAGCGCTTCCGCGACGGCACCCCGGTCATCATGGACCTGGTCTCGATGGACAACGCCGACGCCAAGCGGCTGGTCGACTTCGCAGCCGGCCTGGCTTTCGCGCTGCGTGGGTCGTTCGACAAGGTGGCGACCAAGGTCTTCCTGCTGTCGCCCGCCGACGTCGACGTGTCACCGGAGGAGCGGCGCCGCATCGCCGAGACCGGCTTCTACGCCTACCAGTAGGGGGCGGCCGCCCCGCAGTACAGCAACGGTCGGGCAGCCTGCCGGACGCCTGCGGCCCACGTGAAATGTGTGCCCGTCGGTCGGAGTCGGTACGCTGACGAGGACCGCCTCGTGTGCGGCGCTTGATATCTCATCGATAAGGTCGGGTCTCTAGTTGGTGCTGTTCTTCCAGATCCTCGGGTTTGCGCTGTTCATCTTCTGGCTGCTGCTCATCGCTCGGGTGGTCGTCGAGTTCATCCGCTCGTTCAGCCGTGACTGGCGGCCCACCGGCGTCACCGTGGTGATCCTGGAGATCATCATGTCCATCACCGACCCGCCGGTGAAGCTGTTGCGGCGGCTGATCCCGCAGCTCACCATCGGCGCCGTGCGTTTCGACCTGTCCATCATGGTGCTGCTGCTGGTCGCCTTCATCGGGATGCAATTGGCGTTCGGCGCCGCCGGCGCCGCGGCGTGAGCCCCGCTCGTCCGGGAGACGGTTCGGCCACGTTTTAGCCTCGATTCGGCGCCCGTGATTTCAAAATTCTAAGGTTTGGGATTTTATTGGCATTAATGTTTGAAATCCGTTCTTATTTGTTGGCCTAATCGGCAACGTTAGGGTCTGGTGTGACAGGATGGACGGCAGTTGCACGACGGCTAGCACTCCGTTCTACACTTTCCAGAACGTTTGACAGGAACTTGAGGGGACGAAACAATGCCGCTTACACCAGCCGACGTCCACAATGTGGCGTTCAGTAAGCCACCCATCGGCAAGCGGGGCTACAACGAGGACGAGGTCGACGCCTTCCTTGACCTGGTGGAAGCCGAGCTGACGCGCCTCATCGAAGAGAACTCCGACCTGCGCCAGCGGATCGAGGAACTCGACCAGGAGTTCGGCGGCGGCGCGGGCCCTGCCGTCGCGGCCCAGCCCACGCAGGCGATCCCCACCGTCGAACCCGAGCGCGAGCCCGAACCCGAGCCGGCCCAGCCGGCGCCGTTCGCGGCAGCGGCGTCGGCCGGGACCAACGAGGAGCAGGCCATGAAGGCCGCGCGGGTCCTGACCTTGGCGCAGGACACCGCCGACCGGCTCACCAGCACGGCCAAGGCCGAATCGGAGAAGATGCTGGCCGACGCCCGCACCAACGCCGACCAGATCCTCAGCGAGGCCCGGCACACCGCCGACACCACCGTCGCCGAGGCCCGGCAGCGCGCCGACGCGATGCTCTCCGATGCCCAGACCCGCTCCGAGGCCCAGTTGCGCCAGGCGCAGGAGAAGGCGGACGCGCTGCAGGCCGACGCCGAGCGCAAGCACTCCGAGATCATGGGCACCATCAACCAGCAGCGCACCGTGCTGGAGGGCCGCCTCGAGCAACTGCGCACCTTCGAACGCGAATACCGCACCCGGCTCAAGACCTACCTGGAATCCCAGCTGGAGGAACTCGGCCAGCGCGGCTCGGCGGCCCCCGTCGACTCCAGCGCCGACGCCGGCGGGTTCGATCAATTCAATCGGGGTAACAACTAACCCGACGCCCGCGGTTGGCACACTAGAACCGCCGCGGACCCACCCGGGCCCGCTGGCCCCACTCGTCGGTTGGAGGATTGACCAATGCTGATCATTGCGCTGGTGTTGGCTTTGATCGGGCTGGTCGCCCTCGTGTTCGCGGTCGTCACGAGCAACGAACTGGTGGCGTGGGTGTGCATCGGTGCCAGCGTGCTGGGCGTCGTGCTGTTGATCATCGACGCGTTGCGGGAACGCCAGCAACGTGACGTCGGCGACGACGAAGGCGTAGCGTCCGCCCCGGAGGACGAGGGCGCCTACGTCGACTATCCGGAGGAAGTCGCGGACGAGCGCCCATCGCAGCACGACCTCGCAGACACCAACGTCACCGAGTCGTTCGAGGAAGCCGACACCGGGACGGGCGAGGAATCGGTAGTGCCCGCCGACGGCCGCGGCGAGGACCCGGCCCCGTAGGACCGCCCGGCTCAGCCGGACGCCGTGCCGAGAAGCTCGCGCATCTCGTCGTCGCTGACCTGGTGAAAGTCGTCGTAGACCTGCCCGACGGCCTCGAACGCGGACGGCGTGCTGGTACACACCACCCCGTCGGCCTCCAGCGCGAGGCCGCGGCAGGCCGACTCGGGTCCGACGGGGACCGCGACGACGATGGATCGCGGATCCGCGGCCCGTACGGCCCGCACGGCCACCAGCATGCTGGCGCCGGTGGCGACGCCGTCGTCGACCAGAATCACGGTCCTGCCGCGCGGATCGGTGAGCGGGCGCCCGCCACGGTAGGCGTGCTCGCGCCGGGCGAGCTCGGCCCTCTCGGCGTCGATCACCTCGCGCACCTGCGCGTCGCTGACCCGCAGGTCGGCGAGCACGTCGTCGTTCATCACCATCGCCCCGCCGCTGGCCAGCGCACCCATCGCGAGCTCGGAGCAGTGCGGGACGCCGAGCTTGCGTACCAGGAATACGTCCAGCGGGGCGCGCAGTGCGGCGGCGACCTCTTTGGCGACGGGGACGCCGCCGCGGGCCAGCCCGAACACGACCACGTCGTTCCTGTCGCCGTAGTCGTTGAGCTGGCCGGCCAGCGCGCGGCCGGCCTCGCGGCGGTCACGAAATGTCTGCGCCGCTGCTCGCCGGAGGAAGCCGCTCGGTGGGGTCATTGGTCGGCTCCAGGCTAATGGCTGTGCCGGCATATGGCCGCGTGAATCCCAATCCCGTTGCGGCGCAACGACGGTACACTGCCTCTTCCGGATGGCTGGCGAATCGCCGTCCCGGGGATCGCCAGGGCCGTCCGTCCGCCGCCCAAACGGCAGTTCCGGCCGCAACGCGGCCCGTCACATGGTGTCCGAGGGGGGACTTGAACCCCCACGCCCATTAGTAGGGCACTAGCACCTCAAGCTAGCGCGTCTGCCATTCCGCCACTCGGACAAGACCAACCGCATGGGTTGGCAGCTAAGGCTATCGGATCGGCCCGCGCCTGCCCAACCCAGCTGCTGAGACGGTCCGGCGCTCGCCACCCGCGCCACGCGGTCGGCACCAATGGTAGGAAAGTTGGTTGTGACCTTTGAGAGCGCAGCGAACGAGGTGTCGGCCAACCCGAGCGACGACGTGGTCGAGGTGGTCAGCAGGCTGATCCGCTTCGACACCACCAACACGGGCGATCCGGAGACGACGCAGGGCGAGGCCGAGTGCGCACGGTGGGTCGCCGAGCAGCTCGCCGAGGTCGGCTACCAGACCGAATACGTCGAGTCCGGCGCGCCCGGGCGCGCCAACGTGTTCGCCCGCCTGGAGGGAGCGGACCGCGGCCGCGGCGCACTGCTGATCCACGGGCATCTCGACGTGGTGCCCGCAGAGCCCGCCGAATGGAGCGTGCACCCCTTCTCCGGCGCCGTCGAGAACGGCTACGTCTGGGGCCGCGGCGCGGTCGACATGAAAGACATGGTCGGCATGATGATCGTGGTCGCCCGACAGCTGAAGCGGGCGGGCGTCGTCCCGCCGCGCGACCTGGTGTTCGCGTTCGTTGCCGACGAGGAACACGGCGGTCACTATGGGGCGCACTGGCTCATAGCGCATCGGCCCGATCTGTTCGACGGTGTCACCGAGGCCGTCGGTGAGGTGGGCGGGTTCTCGCTGACCGTGCCGCGGCGAGGTGGGGGCGAACGCCGGCTCTATCTGGTCGAGACGGCCGAAAAGGGCCTTTCGTGGATGAGGCTGACCGCCCGGGGCCCGGCGGGGCACGGCTCGATGGTGCACGAACAGAACGCCGTCACCGCCGTCGCCGAGGCGGTGGCGCGGCTGGGCCGGCACCGGTTCCCGCTCGTGCCGACCGAGGCCGTCACCCAGTTCCTGGCCGCGGTCAGCGAGGAGACCGGCCTCGCGTTCGACCCCGAGTCGCCCGACCTCGAGGGGGCGGTGGAGAAGCTGGGCCCGATGGCCCGCATGCTCAATGCCGTCCTGCGCGACACCGCCAACCCGACGATGCTCAAAGCCGGCTACAAGGCCAACGTCATCCCGGCCACCGCCGAGGCGGTGGTGGACTGCCGCATCCTGCCCGGTCGCAAGGCGGCGTTCGAGGCGGAGGTCGACGAACTGATCGGCCCGGACGTCACGCGCGAGTGGATCCGGGACTTCCCTTCGTATGAGACGAGCTTTGACGGCGAACTGGTCGATGCGATGAACGCCGCGGTGCTGGCCTTCGACCCGGACAGCCGGACCGTGCCCTACATGCTTTCCGGCGGAACTGACGCGAAAGCTTTCGCGCGCTTGGGAATTCGCTGTTTCGGGTTCAGCCCGCTGCGGCTGCCCCCGGAATTGGATTTCGCCGCGCTGTTCCATGGCATCGACGAGCGGGTACCCGTCGATGCGTTGAGGTTCGGCACCGATGTGCTGACACACTTCTTGACACATTGCTGATCGGTTGAACCACCACGTCACGAGAGGATCGACATGCGCATTCCGCCCGACCCGTACGAGGCGCTGCCCAAACTGCCGTCGTTCACCCTGACCTCCAACGCCATCACCGGTGGCGAGCCGCTGGCGACACCACAGATCAGCGGGATCATGGGCGCTGGCGGGGAAGACGTCAGCCCTCAGCTGAGGTGGTCGGGATTCCCCGAGGAGACCCGCAGCTTCGCGGTCACCTGCTACGACCCCGACGCCCCCACGCTGTCCGGGTTCTGGCACTGGGCGGTGGCCAACCTGCCCGCCGATGTCACCGAGTTGCCCGACGACGCCGGTGACGGCGGCGAGCTCCCTGGTGGCGCGGTGACCCTGGTCAACGACGCCGGCATGCGCCGCTACATCGGTGCCGCGCCGCCGGCGGGCCATGGCGTGCACCGCTACTACTTCACGGTGACCGCCGTCGACGTCGACAAGCTCGATCTCACCGAGGACGCCAGTCCCGCCTTCCTGGGCTTCAACCTCTTCCAGCACGGGATCGCGCGGGCCTACATCTACGGTACGTACGAGCAGCAGTAAAGCGGCCGGGCTCGCGGCGAAATAACTTCTGTCACTGTGGGTTCAGTGGTCACACGGCGGGGATTCTTGTCGGTGGCCGTCGATAGTTTCGTGGTGTGAGTGTTGATCGTGACGAGTTGACGGCGGACTGGGAGGCGGTGGAGGCCGCCTTCGACAAGGTGGCCGGCCACGACTGCGACGCGTTGAGCACCCCGGAGTTGCTGGCCTGGCTGGGGCGGGTGGAAAAGCTGCGCCGCCGGCTGCCGTCGCTGGAGCATGCGGTGATCAACACCCTGGCCCGCCAAGCCACCCCAGAAGAACTGGGCGGCAAGCTGTCCCACGCGATCGCCGAAGCCACGCTCATCAGCCGTCAAGACGCCGCCCGCCGCATCCACGAAGCCGCCGACCTCGGCCCCCGCCACGGGCTGACCGGCCAACCGCTGCCCCCGGTGTTGGCCGAGACCGCCGCGCGGCAGCGCCAGGGCAGCCTGGGTGACGGGCACGTCAGGGTGATCCGCAACTTCTACCACCACCTGCCCGGCTGGGTCGACGAGGCCACCCGCGCGGCCGCCCAAGCAACACTGGCCCAGCAAGCCACCCAGTTCCGGCCCGACCACCTGGCCCAACTGGCCACCACACTCACCGACGCGATCAACCCCGACGGCGCCTACACCGACGAGGACCGCGCCCGGCGGCGCGGGCTGATCCTGGGCGCCCAGGGCCCCGACAAAATGTCGCGCCTCAGCGGCTGGATCACCCCCGAGTTCCGCGCCACTTTGGAAAAGGTGTGGGCCAAACTGGCCGCGCCGGGCATGTGTAACGGTCTCGACGAGACACCGTGTGTGGACGGTGCGCCGGGTCAAGAGGCCATCGAGCGCGATACCCGCGGCCCGGCCCAGCGCCAACACGACGGCCTGCTGGCCGGCCTGCGCGCGGTGCTGGCCTCCGGAGAGTTGGGCCAACACAACGGGCTACCGGCCTCGATTGTTGTCACCACGACACTGGCCGAGCTGGAGGCCGCCGCCGGGTGCGCGTTGACCGGTGGGGGCACCCTGCTGCCGATGAGCGACGTGATCCGGCTGGCCCGCCATGCCCATCAGTACCTGGCGATCTTCGACCACGGCAAAGCCCTGGGGCTGTATCACACCAAGCGGCTGGCCGACCGGGCCCAGCGGATCGTCCTGTACGCCAAGGACCGCGGCTGCTCGGCGCCGGGCTGCACCGTGGGCGGCTACTACTGCGAAGTCCACCACGTCCTCCCCTATGCGAAATCCGCCGTCACCGACATCAACGGCCTCACCTTCTGCTGCGGCGCCCACCACCGGATCACCGAACAGGGTTGGGTCACCCGCAAAAACGCCCAGGGTGACACCGAGTGGATCCCACCGCCGCACCTGGACCGCGGCCAACCCCGCACCAACACCTACTGGCACCCCGAAAAACTCCTGCGCAACGACGACGACGACGGCGCGGCGTGACCTATCCGGACGATCTTCCCGGCTTCGGGGCCGCCGAACCGATCGCTTCGCTGAGCGAGGCGAACCCGCCCTCGTGCAGGCGGCGGGCAATGCCAGCGTGAATGTGCTTGGGCCACAAGCCGCCGCCGTAGATGAAGCCGGTGTAGCCCTGCAGCAGCGACGCCCCCGCGGTGATGCGTTGCCATGCGTCGTCGGCGGTCTCGATGCCGCCGACGCTGATCAACACCAGCCGATCGCCGGCCCGTGCGTAGAGCCGGCGCAGCACCTCGACGGCGCGGCGCGCCACCGGTGGCCCCGAGATCCCGCCGGGGCCCAGCTCGTCAACTCCCGGTGTGCTCAGGCCGTCGCGCGAGACCGTGGTGTTGGTCGCGACGATGCCGGCCAGGCCCAACTCGACGGCCAGGTCCGCGATGTCGTCGATGTCGGCATCGGAAAGATCCGGTGCGATCTTCACCAGCACCGGTGTCGCATTTCCCGAGGCCACCGAAGCTTCAGCGAGGACCCCCGCCAGGATCGGCCGCAGCGACTCGACCGCCTGCAGGTCGCGCAGGCCGGGTGTGTTCGGCGAGCTCACGTTGACCACCAGATACGACGCCAGTGGGCCGACCAGCCGGGCGCTCGCCCGGTAGTCGTCGACGGCCTCGGCGGCCGGGGTCGCCTTGGTCTTGCCGATGTTTACCCCGATCGGCACGTCGGGCCGGCGGCGGGCGAGCCGGACGGCCAGCGCCCCCGCGCCGTCGTTGTTGAATCCCATGCGGTTCAACAGGGCCCGGTCGGCGGGTAGCCGGAACAGCCGCGGCGCCGAGTTGCCGGCCTGCGGAAGCGCGGTGACTGTCCCGACCTCGGCATATCCGAACCCCAGCGCCCCCCACGTGCGCAGCCCGATGCCGTCCTTGTCGAAACCGGCGGCCAGACCGAGCGGCCCCGGGAACCGGACCCCGAAGACCGTGCTGGCCAACACCGGGTCGGTGGGGCCGAGCAGCCGGTGCAGCGCGCGCCGCACCGGGGCGGCAGCCGTCGCCCCGCGCAGAAAGGCGAAGACCAGCGTGTGGATGCGCTCGGCGGGGACGGCGAACAGCAGCCGCCGCAGCAGATCGTATGGGCGCAGGCTGGATTCGCGCCGGGCCTGCACCGTCACAGTTCCGGTTCGTCGGGCCGGCGCGCCGTCGAGTTCGCGCCGCCGTCCAGACGAGTCTTCTTGCGGCGCAACAACACCCGCCTGCTGCCGTCGGTATAGAGCCGCACCCGCGTCAGCTCCCAGCCTCGGTACTCGGCCTCGATCGACAGCCGGGTGGAGGCGCTGATCCGGGTCACGTCGGGCGGGAGGCGCAACGGCGCCCATTCGTATTCGTCGGACAGTTCGGCGTCCCAGCCCGTGGGCAGCCCGGTTCGTCGTGACGCGGTCAACGCGCACCCGACGCGTGTTCGATGACCTGGACCCCCGCACCGGACCCCGACACCACGTAGAGGGTGTCTGACGCTTCGTCAACGGCCAGCGAGTTGGGTTGCTGCACGGTGGGGTAATGCACCCTTTCGACGGGAATTCCGGTCGACAAATCGTAACCAATGACATTGTTGGATGCGGTCTGGGACACCCAGGCCAATTCGCGGGAACCGGCCAGGCCGTAGGGGGACTGCCGCACCGGGTAAGCCTGGTGCAGCATCAGCGGGTCGACGCTGTAGACCAGCAGTTGACCGCCGCGCGTGTCGGCGGCCAGCACCACGCCCTGCGGGTCGGCGGCCAGCGTGGTCGCGCCCTCGCCGGCGCGCAACGCCTGCTGGGCCCTCCCGTCGGCGCCGATCGCCGTCACCGAGGTCTGCCCCCGGTCCAGTACCACCGTCGTATTCCCTTGTGTCACAATGGCATCCACCCGAGCAAAAATCTTGTTGCGGCTCTCGACGGTCACGGTGCCGCCGTCGCCCGGGTGCCGGGCGGCCAGGATGTAGACGGCGCCGTCGGCGCTGCCGAGCACCAATTTGCCATCGGAGCGCTGCGCGACGGCGGTGAACTGGGCCTGCTCGGCCCCGGCGACGTGCACGCCGGTGACGTGACCGGTGGACACGTCGACCGCGAAATAGCCGCCCCGCGCGGCCAGGTAGGCCGTGCCGCGGCCGTCGCCGGCCAGCGCGGTCGCCGGACCCGGCAGCGCGACGACTCGCGGCGGGACCCGGGGGTCGCCGAAGACGGTGAGGCCGGCGGGCGCCGCCGGGTCGGCCCCGGGGGACAAGACCACCAGTTGATGGGTGCCCTCGTCGAAGGTTGCCGCCGCAGGGTGTCCGGTCAGCGGCCGCACCGAACCGGCGGGATCCTGCGATGCCGGCGGTGAGACGGCCGGCCGGGGCGGTTCGATCGTGGGCGGGCCGGCATCCAGCGGATTCGACGCGCATCCCGTGACCAGCCCCAGCAACAGCGCCAGAGCGGCGAAAAGGCGCTGAGCTGCTCGCCTGCCAGCTGCCTGTTGTTGCGGCAAAGGAAAACCTCGGGTCGGGGGGACGTCAAAGACAAATTCTAAGGAACGGTTTCGCATCCAACTCGGCCATGTTGGCCACAACGGGCCGTACTGGAGAGGTATGGTCACGACATGACCGTCATCGCTGACCGGCATATCCCAGACCAGCAATTCGCTGTCGAGGACATGTTGACGGGAGTTTTTGCCAGCGGGTACGGGCGAGTCGGTGACGGGCGCAGCTTCTCCTTCCACATCGAGCACCGATCACTCGTCGTCGAGGTCTACCGGCCGCGGTTGGCCGGCCCGGTTCCGCAGGCCGAGGAGGTGGTCGCCACGGCGGTCCGCAGCCTGGTCGACATCGATCTCACCGACGAGCGCAGCCTGACCGCGGTGGTGCGCGACTCGGTCGCGCACGCGGTGCCGGTCCCACGCTAGTTAAGTCGGTTCGCCGCCACCCGCACCGGGTACGGTCGTCGTTGTGACTGTGGTTTGGGCGACGCCTCGGTGCCCGGTCATCGGTTCGGCATTCGGACGCGGGGGCTGGGCGGTGACCGTTATCTTGTTGCGGCACGGCCGTTCCGCCGCAAACACCGCGGGAATTCTGGCCGGCCGTTCCGAAGGCGTCGACCTCGACGAAAAGGGCCGCGAGCAGGCCGCCGGGCTCATCGACCGCTTGGGCGACCTGCCGATCCGCGCGGTGGTCAGCTCCCCGCTGCTGCGCTGCCGGCGCACCGTCGAGCCGCTCGCCGACGCCTTGTGCCTGGAGCCGGTGATCGACGACGGGCTCGCCGAAGTGGACTACGGGGAATGGACGGGCCGCAAGCTCGGCGAGCTGGCCGGCGAGTCGCTATGGAAGGTCGTGCAGGCGCACCCGAGCGCGGCGGTGTTTCCCGGCGGCGAAGGGCTGGCGCAGGTCCAGGCGCGCGCGGTGGCCGCGGTGCGCAGCCATGACCGGCGGCTTGCCTCAGAACATGGGGGAGAGCACGGGGGCGACGCGTTGTGGGTGGCCTGCACGCACGGTGACGTCATCAAATCGGTGATCGCCGACGCCTACGGCATGCACCTGGACGGCTTCCAACGCATCACCGCCGACCCGAGCTCGGTCAGCGTGATCCGTTACACCCCGTTGCGGCCCTTCGTGCTGCACGTCAACCACACCGGCGCGCGGCTGTCGGCCGCGTTGCGCGCCGGGCCCCCACCCGCACCCGATTCCCAGGGGGAGTCGGGCGAGGCGCAAAAGCAACCGTCCGCAGAGCAGCCGAGCGACGCGGTGGTCGGCGGCTCCAGAGACTGATTTCGCTGATTTCGCTGCGGCTCCTCAAATCGGCCCCATCGGATCGCACGGCCACGGCAACAGCCGGTATTTTGGAAGTGCCATGGCCCGCGCAATTCATGTCTTCCGCACCCCCGACCGATTCGTGGCCGGGACCGTCGGCCAGCCCGGCAATCGAACGTTCTACATCCAGGCGGTGCATGATGCGCGCGTGGTGTCGGTGGTCCTGGAGAAGCAACAGGTCGCGGTGCTGGCGGAACGCATCGGCGCACTGCTGCTCGAGGTGAATCGCCGGTTCGGTACCCCGGTGCCACCGGAGCCCGCCGAGGTCGAAGACCTCAGCCCGTTGGTCACGCCGGTGGATGCCGAGTTCCGGGTCGGAACCATGGGACTGGGCTGGGACTCGGAGGCCCAGACCGTCGTCGTCGAACTGCTGGCGGTCACCGACACCGAGTTCGACGCCTCGGTGGTGCTCGACGACACCGAGGAGGGACCCGACGCGGTTCGGGTGTTTTTGACGCCGGAATCGGCACGGCAGTTCGCCAGCCGCTCCAACCGCGTCATCTCGGCGGGACGGCCGCCGTGCCCGCTGTGCGACGAACCGCTGGACCCCGATGGCCACATCTGCGCGCGCACGAACGGATACAGGCGCAGTGCGCTGCTCGGGCCCGGCGATGACGTCGACGAATGATCAGCGTGAGGTGTTGCGGGACGGCGAGCTGACGATCCTCGGACGGATCCGCTCCGCCAGCAACGGCACCTTCCTGTGCGAGTCGACGTTGGGCGAGCGCACCGTGCACTGCGTCTACAAACCGGTCGCGGGGGAACAGCCGCTGTGGGACTTTCCCGACGGGACGCTGGCCGGACGTGAGCTCGGCGCATACCTGGTGTCCACGCAGCTGGGCTGGAACATCGTCCCCTACACCGTGATTCGCGACGGGCCGGCCGGTGCCGGCATGCTGCAACTGTGGGTGCAGCAGCCCGGCGACGCGGTCGACGCCGATCCGCGGCCGGGACCCGACCTGGTCGACCTGTTTCCGGCCGGCAAGGCGCAGCCGGGTTACCTGCCCGTCCTGCGCGCCTACGACTACGCCGGCGACGAGGTCGTCCTCATGCACGCCGACGACATCCGGCTACGACGGATGGCGGTGTTCGACATCTTGATCAACAACGCCGATCGCAAGGGCGGCCACATCCTGTTCGGCATCGACGGACAGGTCTATGGGGTGGACCACGGCGTGTGTCTGCATGTCGAGAACAAACTGCGCACGGTGCTGTGGGGCTGGGCCGGCAAACCCATCGACGACCAGACCCTGGAGGCGGTCGCGGGGCTCGCCGAGGCCCTCCGCGACGCGCTGCGCGAAGAGCTGGCCGCACACATCACCGCCGAGGAGATCGGGGCGCTGCGCCGGCGGGCGCACCGGCTGCTGGACAACCCGGTGATGCCCGGACCCAATCGGCACCGGCCGATTCCCTGGCCGGCGTTCTAGGGCGACCGACTACAGGCTGGCGAAGGTCCGCTGAAAGAGCCCGTTGACGACACCGGTGAATACCTGGACAGGCAACGGTAGGCCGTCGACCTCCAACGAAAGCCCGGTGATTTGGGGGGATCCGGTGCCGCCGACGGGAACGGTCCCGTTGACTGATCCCGCCGCCGAATAGAACGGGCCGTGCCAGGCGAGACCGGCCGCGAACGCGCCGGTGGTGTCGTTGAGGGTCCCGCCCCCGCCGGCCCAAATGAAGGGACCGCTTCCGGTGATGTTTGCCGACGCTATGCCCGTGGTGGCCGAGAAGTTCTCGGTCCCGCTGGCCGAAAACAGCGTCACGGGGCCACGCAAACCGTTGATGGTGATGCCCGCGTTGATGACCCCGGAGAATCCGTCGGCCGTGGGGGTGACGGTCTGATTCCCCGATATGGTGAACGGACCGAACGGGAGGCTGAAACTCTGGTTGGTCGGGCCGGTGAGCGCGACCACGCCCGCGGCCAGCGACGAGGGATTGCCCAGCACCGCTTGGACTGGAGCGTTCACCGCATTCGCAAGAGTTTGCTGAGCATTAGTCAGCTCGGCATTTGCATATTGTGCCGCCCCGCTATTCAGCAGGTTCACGAATTGATCATGAAAGGCCGCCGCCCCGGCGCTGAGGGTCTGAAATTTTTGCGCATTCGCCCCGAAGACGGACGTGACCGCCGCGGACACCTCGTCGGCGGCCGGCGCCGCGATCGCGGTCGTTGGACTCGCGGCCGCCGCTGTCGCGCTCCGCAGCGCAGTGCCCAGATTCGCCAAGTTTCCGCCCGCCCCCAATACGGCGTCCGGCGCGATGCTCAAGCCCGACATGGCCTTCTCCATCTCGGAATGGCCCCTGAGTCGGGCCGTTGATGATTGGCGAGAGGCAAAATCCTATAAAGGCGCCGAGTCACTTGTCCTGCATTTTTTCTGCAATTTCTTTCTTCGACAATTAAGGACGGGCCGTGGGTTTGGATTCGGCGGCGCCGACTCGACGGCGCAGCGCAGGTCCGGGTTCGAGTCGCGCAGAATTTCACAACAACGACGCGTGGCAGGACTTTCGGTTTGTGCAGCCCGCCCGGCTTCTCGGGTGGCGGATGTGACTGCCGCGGGACGGGCGCGCACGCGGGGCGTGAACGCCGTCGGCGATACTGAAGCGGTGAGCGCGGCCGGCCATGACAAGCAGGAGGGCATGACAGATGCCGCGCTGGCCGCCGATCTAGCGGCAGCTGCCGGGGAGTTGCTGCTCAAGGTGCGCGAGGACATCGGTTTCGGCCATCCATGGATGCTCGGTGACGCCGGCGACAGCCTGGCGAACGACCTCCTGCTACGACGGCTGCGGGCGGAGCGGCCGGGCGACGCGGTGCTGAGCGAGGAAGCTCACGACGACCTGGCCAGGTTGAACCACGATCGGGTGTGGATCATCGACCCGTTGGACGGAACCCGCGAGTTCTCCACGCCGGGCCGTGACGACTGGGCCGTGCACATCGCCTTGTGGCAGCGGCCGACCGACGGTCGGCGCGAGATCACCGATGCGGCGGTGTCGCTGCCGGCGCGCGGCAACACCGTCTACCGCAGCGACACCGTCGGCGCCGTCGCGCCCCGCGCGAGCGTGGCCGGCGCCATCCGGGTGGCGGTCAGCGCCACCCGGCCACCGGCGGTGCTGTTCCGCATCCGGAACACGTTGCCCATCCAGCCGGTGGCGATCGGGTCGGCGGGCGCCAAGGCGATGGCCATCGTCGACGGCGATGTCGACGCCTACGTGCACGCCGGCGGGCAATGGGAATGGGATTCGGCGGCGCCGGCCGGGGTGGTGATGGCCGCCGGCATGCACGCCTCGCGACTCGACGGGTCGCCGCTGCGCTACAACCAGTTCGACCCCTACCTGCCCGACTTCGTCATGTGCCGCGCCGAGCTCGCGCCGATCCTGCTCGGCGCCATCCGCGACGCCTACCGCTGAGCGGCCGCGTTTAGAGTCGAGGGCATGCAGTCGTGGAGTTCTCCCCGAGTCCCGAAGCTGCCGGGGCGCGGCCCGGAGCTGCGGTTGTACGACAGCTCGGATCGGCAGGTACGCCCGGTGACGGCCGGGGCCGGAGCCGGTTCGGTCGCCACCATGTACGTCTGCGGCATCACGCCCTACGACGCGACCCATCTGGGTCACGCGGCCACCTACCTGGCGTTCGACCTGCTTCACCGGCACTGGCTGGACTCCGGTCGCGGCGTCCACTACGTGCAGAACGTTACCGACGTCGACGACCCGTTGTTCGAGCGCGCCAACCGCGACGGCGTCGGCTGGCGTGAGCTGGGAGACCGCGAGGTCGCGCTCTTCCGCGAGGACATGGCCGCGCTGCGGGTGCTCGCGCCGACCGAGTACGTCGCGGCTACCGAGGCGATCGCAGAAGTCATCGAACTCGTCGAGAAAATGCTGGCGTCCGGGGCGGCGTATGTCATCGAGGACGAGTACCCGGACGTCTACTACCGCGCGGACGCCACGCTGCAGTTCGGCTACGAGTCCGGCTATGACCGCGAGACGATGCTTCGGCTGTTTGCCGAGCGCGGCGGCGACCCGGACCGGCCCGGCAAGAACGACGAACTCGACGCGGTGCTGTGGCGGGCCGCGCGGCCGGGTGAGCCCAGCTGGCCGTCACCGTTCGGCGCGGGCCGGCCGGGCTGGCACGTCGAATGCGCGGCGATCGCTTCCAGCCGGATCGGCAGCGGCCTGGACGTCCAGGGCGGCGGCAGCGACCTCATCTTCCCGCATCACGAGTTCACCGCCGCGCACGCCGAATCCGTCGGGGGCCAACGACGATTCGCCCGCCATTACGTGCACGCCGGGATGATCGGCTGGGATGGGCAAAAGATGTCCAAGAGCCGCGGCAACCTGGTCCTGGTGTCGGCGCTGCGCGCCCGGGGTGTGGAGCCGGCCGCCATCCGGCTGGGTCTGCTGGCCGGGCATTACCGCGCCGACCGCTTCTGGAGCGAGCAGGTGCTCGACGAGGCAAACGCGCGGCTGCGGCGCTGGCGCACCGCCACGACGCTGCCGGCCGGCCCCGATGCGACCGATGTCATAGCCCGACTGCGTCGCTACCTCGCAGACGACCTCGATACTCCGAAAGCCCTTGCAGCGCTAGATGGCTGGGCCACCGATGCGCTGGAGTACGGCGGCCACGACACGGCGGCGCCGCGGCTGGTGGCGACCGCGGTGGACGCGTTGCTGGGGGTGGACCTGGCCGCTGACGGCTCAAGAACCCGCTAGAGGCCGCGTGCGTCCCGCGCCACGGCTCCCTCGGACCAAGCGCGGAGAACCCGAATCACTTCTCCGCCATGTGGCGCAATCGCTGCGCAATCTCGCGGTCCTCGCGCGCGAACTCCCGGTGACGGGCCGCATGCTGCAGCAGTTCGTCCCGGCGCTCGCTGCTTTCGGCCAATTCCTCGTAAGACTGGGCGGTTCGGTCGTGACTGCTTCCGGAGTCGTCGAAGCTGTCGGCCACCGATCGCTGGACCCTCTTAATCTGTCGCCGCATTCTCTCGAGTTGTTTACCGGCTCGGGCGACTTCGTCGGCGATGCTGAGACACAAGTCGTTTTCTGCGTCGCTCCGGTCTTCTGTACGAGCCACAATCGATTCACTTCCTCGACCCGGTACCGACCCTGACGCGGGCTACCCCGGCTCGGAAGAAACTCGCCATCGCCATTTTCGTCCTCTGGGGCCACAACGTCTAGGTCGATGGGCATAGCGCCGCAGAAATCTTGCGCGGTACGTTGTTGGACCATGACATCGCTGCAGGGCAAAGTTGTTCTCATCACCGGTGGCGCCCGGGGCATCGGAGCGGAGGTCGCCCGCCGACTGCGCACCAAGGGCGCCAAGCTGGTGCTGACCGATCTGGACAAAGACGAGCTGGCCACCCTGGCCGCCGAGCTCGGCGAAGACCACGTGCTGACCACGGTCGCCGACGTACGCGACCTGCCCGCCATGCAGGCCGCGGCCGCACAGGCCGTCGAACGCTTCGGCGGCATCGACGTCGTCGTGGCCAACGCAGGCATCGCCAGCTACGGGTCGGTGCTGCAGGTCGACCCCGAGGCGTTCAGGCGGGTGCTCGAGGTCAACGTGCTCGGCGTGTTTCACACCGTGCGGGCCACGCTGCCGGCGGTGATCGGCCGGCGCGGTTATGTGCTGGTCGTCTCGTCACTGGCGGCTTACGCGGCGGCTCCGGGACTGGCGCCCTACAACGCGTCGAAGGCCGGCGTCGAGATCTTCGCCGACGCGATGCGGTTGGAGCTGGCTCACCGCGGCGTCAGCGTCGGCTCGGCGCACATGTCGTGGATCGACACCGCGCTGGTTCGCGACACCAAGGCCGACCTGCCCGCCTTCAGCGAGCTGCTCGCCAAGCTGCCGTGGCCGTTGAACAAGACCACGACCGTCGAGGAGTGCGCAGAGGCCCTCGTCAAGGGCATCGAAGGCCGGCGCGATCACGTGTACTGCCCGAGCTGGGTCGGCGTGTTGCGTTGGCTCAAGCCGGTGCTGTCCACCCCGGTCGGCGCGTTCCCAATCCGTAGAACCACCGCGGAGCTGCTGCCCCGCATGGACGCAGAAGTCGCCGCTCTCGGCCGCTCCACCAGCGCCTACAACGAGCATCTGGGCAAGTCATAGACGACGGGCAACGAGCAGTCGGTCAGCGCCCGTAGCCGGGGCGGCGGCGGCGCAGATACCGCTCGAAATCGGCGGCCAGCGCGTCGCCGTCGATCTTGCCCAGGACGTCGTTCATGTCGACCGCGGCGTCGCGCTGCTCCAGCGACCCCACGTATTCGGCCAGGTCTTCGTCCTCGGCGGCCATCTCGGTGATCGCCTGTTCCCACTCCTCGGCCAGCGCCGGCAGGTCGCCCAGCGGAACCTCGATGTCGAGCACCTCCTCGACGCGCCGCAGCAGCGCCACCGTCGCCTTGGGATTCGGTGGGCTCGACACGTAGTGCGGGACCGCCGCCCAGAACGTCACCGCCGGTATCCCGGCGGCCACGCAGGCGTCCTGGAACACCCCGGCGATCCCGGTCGGGCCCTCGTAGCGGGTTTCTTCCAGGCCGAAGCGCTTCGCCGACTCGGGGGAGTAGGCGGCGCCGGAGACCGGCACCGGCCGGGTGTGGGGGGTGTCGGCCAGCAGCGCCCCGAGGATCACGACGGTGTCGACGTTGAGCTTGTCGGCGATGGCGACCAGCTCGGCGCAGAAGGTGCGCCAGCGCATGTTGGGCTCCACGCCGTGCATCAACACCACGTCGCGCTCGCTGCCCGGGGGCCGGCAGTGTGAGATCCGCATCGCGGGCCAGACCAGCTCGCGGGTCACCCCGTCGATCTGGCGGATGACCGGGCGATTCACCTGGTAGTCGTAGTACGCCTCGTCGTCGATCTCGACGATCGGGTCCGCCTCCCAGATGGCCTCGAGGTGCTCGAGGGCATCGCTGGCGGCGTCGCCGGCGTCGTTCCAGCCCTCGAACGCCGCGACGACGACGGTGTTGTGCAGTTCGGGCAGCGCGGCGCGGCCGTCCGGCCCGCCATCCCTCGAAGTCACAGAATCAGAGTACGGCCTCGCGGGGTGGCGATGCGGGCCGCGCAACGCACCAAGATGGGCGGTCGCCCGCCGAGGGGCGAAGGGTCGGGGGCGGGCAATACTGTGCTGCCCTGCGGCGATGCGGCCGCCCGGCAAATCCCGGGGTTGCGGGGCCGACCGCCGTCAGCCGGCCGATTTCATAGCACGACTATCCTTAAGCGGGTGACTGCCGGAAACAAGCCCCGCTCCGAGACTGACATCTTGGACACTGTGGCGCAGCGTGTGGTGGTCGGCGACGGCGCGATGGGCAACCGGCGCCGACGCGGTCGCGACGAAACATGTTCGGCTGCAGTCTGGTTAAAGTTGGTAACTACGACATTGCCGACAAGATCCGCAAGCCGGCGCTCAAGGGCACCGCAATCGCCAAGCGGGTCGGGTCGAGCTGGGCGTCCAGACGTCGGGTGACGACGTAGACTTTTCACCGTCGAGAGGCGTTGCAACGGTTCTCCGGTTTCTGCCGGTATCCGCCACGCTCGGCAGAGTCAAGGACGCCTTCCGCTACGGAAGGAACGTACATGAACGCCGTTGATTCAAAGACCGTTGAGTCAGAGACCTTCGTGCCGAACATCCGCCCCGACTGCACCGATGAACTGACCGCAGCTCTGCGCCAGCGGATCATGGTGATCGACGGCGCGATGGGCACGGCGATCCAACGGGACCGGCCGGACGAGGCCGGCTACCGCGGCGACCGGTTCACGGAGTGGCCGACCGCTCTTCAAGGCAACAACGACCTGCTGAGCCTGACGCAGCCGCAGATCATCGAGGGGATCCACCGCGAGTACCTCGAGGCGGGCGCCGACATCCTCGAGACCAACACGTTCAACGCGAACGCGATCTCGCTGTCCGACTACGACATGCACGAGCTGGCCTATGAGCTGAACTACGCCGGCGCCGCCCTGGCGCGGGCGGCCGCCGACGAGTTCAGCACCCCGGAGAAGCCCCGCTATGTCGCCGGCGCGATCGGGCCGACGACGCGGACCGCGTCGATCTCGCCGGACGTCAACGACCCCGGGGCCCGCAACGTCTCCTACGACCAGCTGGTCGCCGCCTACCTCGAATCTGCCAACGGACTGGTCGACGGTGGTGTCGACCTCCTGATCATCGAGACGATCTTCGACTCGCTGAATGCCAAGGCGGCGGTGTTCGCCGTCGAGACGCTGTTCGAGGACCGCGGACGCCGCTGGCCGTTGATCATCTCCGGCACCATCACCGATGCTTCCGGGCGGACGTTGTCCGGTCAGGTCACCGAAGCATTCTGGAATGCGATCAGGCACGCCAGGCCGATCGCGGTGGGCCTCAACTGCGCCCTGGGGGCGCCGGAGATGAGGCCCTACATCGCCGAGGTGTCGCGGATCGCGGACACCTTCGTCTCCTGCTACCCGAACGCCGGTCTGCCCAACGCCTTCGGCGAGTACGACGAGTCCCCGGAGCGTCAGGCGTCCTACATCGCCGACTTCGCCGAGGCCGGTCTGGTCAACCTCGTCGGTGGTTGCTGCGGAACGGCGCCGCCGCACATCGCCGAAATCGCCAAGGCCGTCGAGGGCAAGCCGCCACGCCACGTGCCGCAGATACCGGTGGCCACCCGGCTCTCGGGCCTGGAGCCGCTCAACATCACCGACGATTCCCTGTTCGTGAACATCGGTGAGCGCACCAACATCACGGGCTCCGCCCGGTTCCGCAACCTGATCAAAGCCGAGGACTACGACACCGCGCTGTCGGTCGCCCTGCAGCAGGTGGAGGTCGGTGCGCAGGTCATCGACATCAACATGGACGAGGGCATGATCGACGGCGTCGCCGCGATGGACCGATTCACCAAGCTGATCGCGTCCGAGCCGGACATCAGCCGCGTCCCGGTGATGATCGACTCCTCCAAGTGGGAGGTCATCGAGGCGGGCCTGAAGAACGTGCAGGGCAAGCCGATCGTCAACTCGATCTCAATGAAGGAGGGCGAGGAGAAGTTCATCCGCGAGGCGCGGCTGTGCCGCAAGTACGGCGCCGCCGTCGTCGTGATGGCCTTCGACGAGCAGGGGCAGGCCGACAACCTGGAGCGCCGCAAAGAGATCTGCGGGCGCGCCTACCGCATCCTGACCGAAGGGGTCGGCTTCCCGGCCGAGGACATCATCTTCGACCCGAACTGCTTCGCGCTGGCGACCGGTATCGAGGAGCACGCAACCTACGGGATCGACTTCATCGAGGCCTGCGCCTGGATCAAGGAGAACCTTCCCGGGGTGCACATCTCCGGCGGCATCTCGAACGTGTCGTTCTCGTTCCGGGGCAACAACCCCGTCCGCGAGGCGATCCACGCGGTGTTCCTGTTCCACGCCATCAAGGCCGGCCTGGACATGGGCATCGTCAACGCCGGCGCGCTGGTGCCCTACGACTCGATCGACCCCGAGTTGCGGGACCGCATCGAGGACGTCGTCCTGAACCGTCGCGAGGATGCGGCCGAGAGGCTCCTGGAGATCGCCGAACGGTTCAACAGCTCGGAGAAGTCCGAGGACCCGGTGGCGGCCGAGTGGCGCAGCCTGCCGGTCCGCGAGCGGATCACGCACGCCCTGGTCAAGGGCATCGACGCCCACGTCGATGCCGACACCGAGGAACTGCGGGCCGAGATCGCCGACGCGGGCGGTCGCCCGATCGAGGTGATCGAGGGCCCGCTGATGGACGGCATGAACGTCGTCGGTGACCTGTTCGGCTCCGGCAAGATGTTCCTGCCTCAGGTGGTGAAGTCGGCCCGGGTGATGAAGAAGGCCGTCGCGTACCTGCTGCCGTTCATCGAGGCGGAGAAGGAGCAAAACGGAGCTGCAGCCGGGAAGGACACCAACGGCACGATCATCATGGCGACGGTCAAGGGCGACGTCCACGACATCGGCAAAAATATCGTCGGGGTCGTCCTGCAGTGCAACAACTTTGAGGTGATCGACCTCGGTGTGATGGTGCCCGCCGAGAAGATCCTGGCCGCGGCGAAGGAGCACAATGCCGACATCGTCGGGCTGTCCGGGCTGATCACGCCGTCCCTGGACGAGATGGTCAACTTCGCCGCCGAGATGGAACGCGAGGGTCTGGACATTCCCCTGCTGATCGGTGGCGCGACCACCTCGCGCGCCCACACGGCCGTGAAGGTGTCGCCGCGCCGTAGCGGCCCGGTGGTCTGGGTCAAGGACGCTTCCCGCTCGGTGCCGGTCGCCGCGGCGCTGCTCGACGACAAGCAGCGTCCGGCCCTGCTGGAGGCCACCGAGAAGGACTACGCATCTCTTCGCGAACGGCACTCCCAGAAGAACGAGCGGCCGATGTTGACGCTGGAGAAGGCCCGCGCCAACCGGACGCCGATCGAGTGGGACGGCTACACGCCGCCGGCGCCCGCGCAGGGCCTCGGGGTACGGGATTTTCACGACTACGACCTCGCCGAGCTGCGCGAGTACATCGACTGGCAGCCATTCTTCAACGCCTGGGAGATGAAGGGCCGCTTTCCCGACATCCTCAACAACCCGACCTCGGGCGAGGCTGCCCGCAAGCTGTACGACGAAGCCCAGGAGATGCTCGACACCCTGATCAAGGAGAAGTGGCTGACCGCCAACGGGGTGATCGGGTTCTTCCCTGCTAACGCGGTCGGTGACGACATCGAGGTGTACACCGACGACAGCCGTACCGAGGTGCTGACCACGTTGCGCAACCTGCGCCAGCAGGGCGCGCACCGCGACGGAATCCCGAACCGGTCGCTGGGCGACTACATCGCGCCCAAGGACACCGGCCTGGCCGACTACGTCGGCGCCTTCGCCGTCACCGCGGGGCTCGGCAGCGGTGACAAGATCGCGGAGTTCAAGGCAGCCAACGACGACTACAGCGCGATCCTGCTGGAATCGATCGCCGACCGGCTGGCAGAGGCGTTCGCCGAACGGATGCACCAACGGGTCCGCAAGGAGTTCTGGGGATTCCAGCCGGACGAGCAGCTGGACAACGAGGCGCTCATCGATGAGAAGTACGTGGGAATCCGCCCTGCCCCCGGCTACCCGGCCTGCCCGGAGCACACCGAGAAAGTGACGCTCTGGAAGTTGATGGACGTCGAGGAGCGGACCGGTATCGAGTTGACCGAGTCGATGGCGATGTGGCCCGGTGCCGCCGTCAGCGGCTGGTATTTCTCACACCCGCAGTCGCAGTACTTCGTGGTCGGTCGGATGGCCCAGGACCAGGTCGCCGACTACGCGAAGCGTAAGGGCTGGACCCTGGCCGAAGCCGAGCGTTGGCTCGGCCCCAACCTCGGCTACAACCCGGAGGACTGAGAGCCCTCAGCCCTACCTGCCGGGCGCCGAGCCTGTGATTCTGCAGGTGCTTACTCGCACTTTCGCTGCAGGTCTTCAGGCTCGGTGAAGAGGTCGGCCTTTTTGCACTCAACCCGTTTCGCCGCGGCCCAAGCGCTTCAGGTAAGCCGCTCCCGCGGCGCGCGATTCGGGGTCGCGCAGCGCGGTGACCAGCGAGTCGGCGTCGTTCCAAGCGCGCGCGGTCCCGACCATCGACTCGGTCACCGCGTTGGTGTGGCGTTTGGTGGCGGTCAGCGTCAGCGCGGACTTGGCGGCCAGCTGGCCGACGAGTTCGTCGATGGCGGTGGTGAGCCCGGCCGCGGGCACCACCCGGTTCACAAAGCCGACCGCCAGCGCCTCGGCCGCGCCGAAGGGGCGGCAGGTCATGACAAGCTCCTTCGTCCTGGCGGAACCGATTTCGCGCACCAGCCGGGGGATCCCACCCCAGGCCAGCGGAATGCCCAGGTCGACTTCCGGAATGGAGAAGCGGGTGTCGTCGGCGGCGACACGCAAGTCGCAGGCCGCCGCCAGAACGACGCCGCCCCCGACGCAGTGACCGTGCAGACGCGCGACGGTCACCGCGTTCATCGCCTCGATCGCCTCGGCCATCCGCCGTCCGGCGTCGGCCGCCTCACGCGTCGCGCCCGCAGTTGCCGGGCCGCCGGCTTCGCCCGACGCCGCGAACGACGCGAGGTCCGCGCCGGCGCTGAAGGCCCGCCCGTTGCCGGCGACGACGACCACCTTCACGGTGGGCAATGTATCCAGATAGCGCGCGGCCGATACTAATTCGTTCAGCGTGGTCGTGCTCAGCGGGTTCAGCTTCTCCGGGCGGTTCAAGGTGATGTCGCCCCGGGGTCCCGCGACGGTGACGGTGATCTCGGAGAAATCCATGCCCCACCGTATGCCGCGAGCGGCCGGTCGTATCGACTCAGGGCGAAACCGGCGTGACTGTGCCTCCCGCCGCATGAAACAATCGCTGGCCGTGAAGACCTTCGAGGATCTCTTCGCCGAACTCGGCGATCGTGCCCGCACCCGGCCGGCCGGCAGCGCCACGGTCGCGGCCCTGGACGGCGGGATACATCAGCTGGGTAAGAAGATCCTGGAGGAAGCCGGCGAAGTGTGGCTGGCCGCCGAGCACGAACCCGACGAGGCGCTGGCCGAGGAGATCAGCCAGTTGCTGTACTGGACGCAGGTGCTGATGATCGCGCGCGGGCTGTCCCTCGACGACGTCTACCGGAAGCTGTGAGCATGTTGCGCGTCGCGGTTCCCAACAAGGGTGCGCTCAGCGAGCCGGCCACCGAAATCCTCGCCGAGGCCGGCTACCGGCGCCGCTCCGATCCCAAGGACCTGACGGTGCTCGACCCCGTCAACCAGGTCGAGTTCTTCTTCCTGCGGCCCAAGGACATTGCGATCTATGTCGGTTCGGGTGAACTCGACTTCGGCATCACCGGGCGCGACCTGGTGTGCGATTCGGGCGCGGCGGTGCGCGAATGCCTGGCCCTGGGTTTCGGGTCGTCCAGCTTCCGCTACGCCGGTCCGGCCGGGCGCAAGTGGACGACGTCCGACCTGGCCGGCAAGCGCATCGCCACCGCCTACCCGAACCTGGTTCGAAAGGACTTGGCGGAGCGGGGTATTGAAGCGACTGTTATCGGACTGGACGGGGCAGTGGAGATCTCGGTGCAACTCGGGGTGGCCGACGCCATCGCCGACGTGGTCGGGTCCGGACGCACGCTGGCCCTGCACAGCCTGATGGCCTTCGGTGAGCCGCTGTGCGATTCGGAGGCGGTGCTCATCGAGAGCATGGACTACGACGGCCAACAAACCAGGGCGGCACGCGATCAGCTGGTGGCCCGGATACAGGGTGTGGTGTTCGGACAGCAGTACCTCATGCTCGATTACGACTGCCCGCGCTCGGTGCTGGAGAAGGCCACCGCGATCACACCGGGCCTGGAGTCGCCCACCATCGCCCCGCTCGCCGACCCGGACTGGGTCGCCATCCGCGCGCTGGTGCCCCGCCGGGGCGTCAACGAGGTCATGGACGAGCTTGCCGCGATCGGCGCCAAGGCGATCCTGGCCTCCGACATCAGGTTTTGCCGGTTCTGAGACCCGGGTGCCACGGCCGCGGCTGTGTTAGCGTCCGCGTAGCGCTTACCCGTGTCGCCCCCAGGAGGGCCCCGTGTTGCACGTGCTCGTTCTGCTGATGGCCCTGTTGATCGGTGTGGTTGCCGGGTTGCGTTCCCTGACGGCACCCGCCGTGGTGGCCTGGGCCGCCTTCCTCGGCTGGATCAATTTGCACTCGACCTGGGCGTCCTGGATGGGCAGCGTGGTCACGGTCGCGGTCGTCACCGTCTTGGCCGTCGCCGAGCTTGTCACCGACAAATTGCCCAAGACGCCGCCGCGCACCGCGCTGCCGTCGTTCGCCGCGCGGATCACGATGGGTGCGTTCGCCGGTGCCGTGATCGGGGCCGCTTGGCACTTCACCTTCTCCGCGCTCGGCTGTGGTGT
>CAVRTL010000005.1:0-374140 GCA_963724165.1 uncultured Actinomycetota bacterium
GAGGTGGCGCGCAGTTGATGCGCTAGCCAGACCGCAAAACCGATGAGGAGATCACGATGGCTATCCGGGTGGGCGTGAACGGTTTTGGGCGTGTCGGCCGAAACTTCTTCCGTGCGGTCGACGCACAACACGCGGCAGGAACCACCGACGTCGAGATCGTGGCGGTCAACGACCTCACTGACAACAAGACTCTGGCGCACCTGCTCAAATACGACTCCGTCCTGGGACGCTTAGCGCACGACGTGTCGGTCGACGGCGAGGACATTGTGGTCGGGGACCAAGTGATCAAAGCGTGGTCCATCGCCGACGGGCCGGCAGCGCTGCCGTGGGGTGATCTCGGCGTGGATGTCGTCATCGAGTCCACCGGTCGATACACCGCCGCGGAGCAGGCCCGCGGCCACCTGCACGGCGGAGCGAAGAAAGTGGTGGTGTCCGCGACGTCGAAGGGTGCAGACCTCACCGTCGTGATGGGCGTCAACCACCGCGACTACGACGGCACCCAGACCGTCGTCTCGAACGCCTCATGTACTACAAACTGCCTGGCGCCGATGGCGATGGTGCTCGACGAGGTGTTCGGCATCGAGCGCGGGCTCATGACCACCATCCACGCCTACACCCCGGACCAGAACCTTCAGGACGGTCCGCACCGCGACCTTCGCCGCGCCCGCGCGGCGGCGATCAACGTGGTGCCCACGTCCACCGGAGCCGCCCGCGCGATCAGTCTGGTGCTGCCCCAGCTTGAGGGCCGGCTCGACGGGTACGCGCTGCGGGTGCCGGTGCCCACCGGGTCAGCCACCGATCTCACCGTCATCGTCCGCGAGCCGGCGACAGTCGAGGCCGTCAACACCGCGTTTGCGGCGGCCGCTGACAGCGAGCTGAAGGGCTTCCTCACCTACACCGAGGATCCCATCGTCTCCTCCGACATCGTGACCGACCCATCGTCGTGCATCTTCGACGCCGGACTCACCAAAGTGACCGGTGACCTGGTGAAGATCGTCGGCTGGTACGACAACGAGTGGGGTTACTCCCACCGCCTCGCCGACCTGACCGGCCTGGTCGCAGCGACCCTCTGAGCCGCATGCCGACGGGCTGCCTTTGGGATTAGGCGAATCTGTTCGATGTTTGGGTGACGTGAAGATTTCTGGTGTGCAAGGCCTTTCGTGCCGGCGGCGGTACTGGTGGCTGGTCAGTGGAAGAACGAGCGCGCCCGCCGTGGCGCGTCGAACATCAGGGCGCGCGAGGTCTCGACGTGGCGCATCGACAGCTCCCACCAACAGCCGGCGGCACATTCGGTCTCCGGCTGGGCGGTCGGGGTGCAGATTGATTTGGTCCCGTTGCCGGCGTAGCAGAGCTACGGGCGCGACAGGATGTTCCTGCTGCTCCGCCGCTGTCGGCGTATTATCGTCCGAACAACCATCACGTAATGGTTGCGCCACGGGTAGGGTTTTGGGCTTCGGTAGTGATTCCCGGCTCCGCCAAGACTATTGAGCGCAGGTATGACGGAATTCACCGAGGACGCCGACGGCTTACCGTTGGGGTCGCTGAGCGCGCAGCAGGCCAGCGCTGATGCCGCTGACTTGCGAGCCGGTATCGACGACCTGGCGGGATTGGTGGCCGGCAGTCTGGGATTGCCTGAGTTGCTGGCTGAGGTGTCGACGTTCGCGGTGCGCGCGATACCGGGTGCCGAGGGTGCCGGGGTGACCTTGTTGCGGGTCGACCAGGTGGACAACATGGTGGAGGCGTTGGCCGCAAGTGCACCGTTTGTCGCCGAGATCGACGAGATCCAGTACGTGACCCTCAAGGAGGGACCCTGCATCACCGCGGCGCTGGATCAGCGCACGGTGCGGTCCGGGTCGTTGGGCGGGGAGAAGATGTGGCCGCGGTTCGGCCCGCGAGTGGGCCGCTTGGGCGTGCACAGTGCGCTGTCGTTGCCGCTACTGCTGTCGGGTAAGGCGATCGGGGCGATCAATGTCTACGCCCACGACAAAGACGTCTTCGATGAGCACGCCGCCGAACTGGGGGAACTGTTCGCCAAACCCGCGGCGGTGGCGGTGCACAACGCCCAGATTCTCGCGCACGCATTGGCGCTGACCGCCCAGTTGCAGACGGCCCTGTCGACGCGCCCGGTCATCGATCAGGCGATCGGCCTGATCCGGGGACGCAGCGGGCGCAGCGCCGAGGAGGCGTTCACTCAGTTGCGGGCGATCAGCCAAACCGAACACCGCAAATTGGCTGACGTGGCGCAGCGCATCGTCGATGAAGCCGTGCGCCGCGCCCGAGCCCGACACGCGCCGACCTGAGCCCGATCGCCAGGCCCCTCCACGTCCGAACTGTCGCCGCACGGTGTGACGCGCGTAGGTTGGAGGGTGGGGTAACAGTCAACGGGACGGGTCCTGGCTCGCGTCGCGCGTTCCCCACCGGGCAGGGCAATTCGCCCGTTCGGCACCGGCAGGCTAGATCCGCGCTCGGGAGCGCCGAGCGGAGCAATCCCGTCATGGAGATCGGAGCGGCCCTGGCCGCCGATTTGGGCATCCTCACCGCCGCCCTGGATGAGCCGGGCGCCGATTTACTGCAAAGTTTGCAGCAATTGGGCGTCCACGCCCAGGCGGCGGTTTCCACCTATCTCGGGTTGAGCGTGACCGTCGAAGGCAGTGATCCGCGATTCACGTTCACTACCCTTGAGGACGGTGCGGTCGACGATATTCGCACGTCGCTTCGGCTGATGCTGCCCGGGGTTGGTGACGGCCGGGCAGCGCCGCGGGTTGCCCTCATCCTCTACGCGGGCACGCCGGGAACATTTGTCGATCTCACCGCGGACCTGGCGTGGTTAACCGGCCGGCCGCCCGGTGACTTCGCGCTCGATCAGCATCTCAGCGTGCCCGACGGGTCGGACGCCCGGACATATCTGCGAGCTGCATCGGTCGTCAACCAGGCGATCGGGGTCCTCATCGGCCGCGGCTACACGCCGGGGCAAGCTCATCGGGAATTGGAAATCCGAGCTGATGGCGCGGGCACCGATCGACACACCGCCGCGCAGTTCATCCTCGACACTCTCACCACCGAGGACGCGGCCGACGCCGAGCGCGCCGGTCAGGAGCCCAACATCGGCTGAGTGTGCCAAGCACGTTCGGTGGCTCGCAATGCCCCGCGCCCTGTAGCGTCAGCGATGTTGAGAACCCAGCCACGTCCGGGATGAGGTTGGCTGTCCGCCGCTGTCCTCGCTGAGCAGCAAGCTCGCGCCGAACGCGCCGGTGAGAACCCGACGTTGGGAATCACCTTGAACGTTTCGCCTACCACCGACTCGCCGCCCACTGTGCCAACCGCACCGTGCGGCAATGGCAAGACAGCCGAGCCGGCCCGACGCGCGCGCTGGCGAGGGGGCCCGGTTCGTCGCTGCCGGCCGAATCAACGGCCAGTGCACCCGGTCGATGGCCCCGCAGGTCGCACCGGCGATCATCGATGGGCCGAGATCGGTTGATGCTCTGCTGTCTTCGTGCCACCTCTAGGCGAGCGAAGCTACCGTTATGGTGACTGGATCTCGTACACAACGCAGCGACCTCCTTCGATCGAGCGGAGCGCGAGGTCGCCGATGCCACCACCGGTGAGAGCTTGAGCCCCACGGGTTGGGGCTGGGAGTCGCGCAACTGGGGCAAGCGGCCACGGCCCAGGCGCCCAGGAGCGGGTTAACGAATGTTCTGAGGATCCACCAACTATTGGGAATTGGTACAAGTCAGAGGTGTGGTGATGGTGCGCGGCCCGCTAGCTTTCGCGTCGGCAGTCAAGGTGGTTGGTGGGCGGTGTTCATCATCCGGGGTGTGAGCCTCGGCTTTTGACGCGATGAATAGTTGGTTGTCGTGGAAGGCTGGCTGGGGCCGGGGTCGGCAGGCTGATCAGTCGCCGTTGTCGGCAGGCTTTCGTGTGCGCCGTAGGGCGGCCCAGCGCGGGCGGGCGGCAAGCTAGGTTGCGCCGTCGTGCGGCATAGCCGAAACGGCCGTCACCGCTCGCGACTGAGCCTTCCTCGACGATAGCGCTGTTCATCGAAGGGTTGTTGGGTTTGAAGCAGTCGGTAGGCCAGTCGGCAGGCGTGGCGGGCCAGCGCGACGCGGGCCTGGATGGGGGCCATCCCTCGGGCGCGCAACTCGGCGTCGCGCGCGGCGAATGAGGGCGATTGTTGGGACAGGCCCCAGGCAATGCCCATAAGGGCGTCTCGATGCTCGGCAAGCCCCTGCCGTGAGATACGACCACGCCGATTTAGGGTGGCCGACTGATACAGCGCTGGCGCCAAACCTGTTGCCGAGTAGAGGTGTTCGGCATCGGGGAATCGCTCGATCGGCAGACTGTAGGCGGCGAAAGCCGCGGCCCGGATCGAGGCGACACCGGGAAGCGTGGTCAACACCTGCCCATCGGTGGCGGTCAGCAGTACCTCGGTCTCAGCGTCGATCTCGGCGATATCGGCCCGCAGCTGACGATAGCGTTGCAGGTCACGACGCAACCGGTGCGCGCGGGCGGCGGCGTCGCCCGGCGGCGGCAGGCACTGCTGCCACCGCGACACCCAGAACTCGGCGGTCGCCACGCTGAGCCGGCCCGGTGCGCGGCAGATCAACGACCGCGGCCCCCGGGGCGCTCGTCCGGCGAACGCGGCAACACAGGCCAATACCGCCAGTCCGGTCGAGGTTTCCAACGCCAGCGCCCGGCCATGGCCAGCTGGAGCCGACAAACCTGGGCACAAGACGTTGAGCTGGTCGTGCAGCCGTTGTTGGGCGACCTTGCGGTCGGCGACCAGCCCCCGTCGGTGCCGTACCGCAGCACGTAAAGCCTCAACCGCTGACTGCTCCCGATAGCCTCGCCCCAGGCCCTGACGGGCCAAATACGTCAACGCCGCGCAATCGCGATCGTCGGATTTGAACCGTCCGGATCCCAACTGCATCCGCGCTGCCTTGGTCTCCGACGGAGCGAACACCCGCACTGACCCCGGATGACGACGCTCCAACTCTGCAGCCCACGGCCGGTGCAAACTGCCGCTGGCCTCCACGGCGAACACTGGCTCGGCCGCACCGCGCCGGCTGAGCTCAACCTCCAACTGCGAGATCCCAGCCCCCGAAACCGGCAACGACATCGGATCCAGAAGGCTCCCCGAACCGTCGCTGATCCACACCCGATTGAATGCCTTACCTGGATCCACCGCGACGATCACCGTCGCCGGGTCAAGCGCAATCCCCAACACAGACACGAGCAGCCTCCTCTGAACCGGACCTCAACAGAGAATCCGCCTCAGTCACCACTCATGGCCTATCAGCCGGGGGCTCCCGAGAGGGGTACACTTAGTGTTGCTGAATCCTTCAGCCAGTCCGGAAGTGAGTTTGGCTGTACGCCGCCGAACTTGAAGAGCGTTTGCTCGCGCCGCACATTTCGATGTCTACCCGTTTCGCTCGAGACAGCATGCACACGTTGCATATTCCCCCGTTAGAACGGGCGAGAAACACCTGTGTCGGTGAGATCGGGAATAGCCGGCTGCGCGTCGAAGGACGCGCGACCAGGCTGGGCTACGCCAAACCGGCTGGAGGCCGGGCTAATTGGCGCCTTCAGGTAACTGACCCGGGCAATCCTCCGCCAAACATCTACATCTACAGAGAAACTAGGTAAACGTCGTGATCGTTCTCGGAATCATCCTTATCGTCCTCGGGCTCCTCCTCCCTGCCCTCGTCCCGACCTTCGCCTACGCCCATCTTTGCTTGGTCATCGGGGTCATCGTCCTCGTCGTCGGCCTGCTACTGATGCTGATGGGACGGATGGGACACGCCGTCGGCGGCCGCCGCCACTACTACTAAGGGGCCGGAGTTACTCACCGGCTACCGGGCTCGGTCGGCCCAGGCCTATGTCAACGTCGCCCGAGCAGCCGGTCTGCAACAAGCCGCCGCATTTCGCCGCGAGGCGGCGACCTACCGCGACCAAATAAGCGAATGGTGTTAGCGCGCAGACAAATTAGATTAGCCCGCAAAGGAATCGGAACACCTGCGACCGCAGAAGGAACCACAGAACCGTCAACCAATCTGCGGCGCAAGTCCGCAGCCCCGCCATTCGTCGCATCTAACCATCGAGGTGGCGGCCACCAGATCGAGCATCACCTTTACCCCGATCTGCCCAGCAACCGGCTGCACGAGATCTCGGTGCGGGTCAGGCAAGTCTGCGACAAGTACGACCTCCCCTACACCACAGGCTCGTTCATGATGCAGCACGGCAAGGCGTGGCGCATTATCGCCAAACTTTCGCTGCCGGACCGCTACTTGCGCGACACCGCCGACGACGCTCCGGAGACTCGCAGCGAGCGGATGTTCAGCCAACTGGAGCCCGGTTTCGCCGGGACCGACCTAGCGACGGGCGCCGCCGCGGGCTCAAGACGGCAATCGCCACGGTTCGCCAATGGCGTCGCGACCTGCGCCTCGGCGAAGACCCAGTCCAGGGCGGCACCGATCATGCCCCAAGGCCATTGCTTTACTGGCCAGTAACCTACGGTATCGTAGGTTATGCTAGTGTTGACTCGAAGTCGGGAGGGCGATCGTCAATGGTGTTGAGCCAGCATGCCGGAACGCCGTCGGATGGAGACCGGTGCACGTGAGCGAGATGAACTATCTCGATCTGCACGGTGAGCGTATCGCCTATCGGGAGGCAGGGGCCGGCGAGGCGCTGCTGTTGATTCATGGGATGGCGGGAAGTTCGGCGACCTGGCGGGCCGTCATCCCTCCGTTGTCGAGGAAGTATCGGGTCGTGGCACCGGACCTGTTGGGGCACGGGGAATCAGCCAAGCCGCGTGGTGACTATTCGTTGGGTGCGTTCGCGGTGTCGCTGCGTGATCTGCTCGATGAACTGGGCATCAGCCGGGCGACCGTGGTCGGTCAGTCACTCGGTGGCGGGGTGGCCATGCAGTTCAGCTATCAACATCGCGACTACTGCCGGCGACTGGTTCTCATCAGCAGTGGTGGCCTCGGCTCCGACGTGAACTGGATATTGCGGATCCTGTCGGCACCCGGAACCGAGCTGGTGCTGCCGGTGGTCGCGCCGCAGCCGGTGTTGAACGTCGGCAACAAGCTGGGGTCGTGGCTCACGTCGGCGGGGATCCAGTCGCCGCGCGCCGGTCAGATGTGGAACGCCTATTCGTCGTTGTCGGATCGGCAGACACGACAGGCGTTCCTGCGTACGTTGCGCTCGGTGGTGGATTACCGCGGCCAGGCGGTTAGTGCGCTCGGCAAGATGCACCTAAGTTATGGATTACCCACCTTGCTGATTTGGGGTGAGCAGGACCGGATCATTCCTGTCGCCCACGGCTACGCCGCTCACGACGCCGTGCCGGGTAGTCGGCTCGAGGTGCTCGCCGGTGTCGGGCACTTCCCGCATGTCGAGTCACCGACAGCGGTGGTGGACATCCTTGACGACTTCATCGCCACCACCGGGCGAGATGCCGATCCTGACGAATCGGAAAACCTGATCAGGACCGAGGTGCGGCGAAGTGTCGACTCCCGAGACTCGATCCGCAAGGCTTGACAATTGCTCGCGCGCGGTGGAACGTCAACCATGTTGAGACTCTCAACCAGTCCGGGATGAGGTCAGCCGTCCGCTGTTGTCCTCTCAGAGCAATAGCTCGTGCCGAACAGACCGGTGACAACCGCATGTCGGGGATCACCATGAATGCTCAGCTCGCCCCCTCCGTGCTCCCAGAGGGTGGCTTTCTTTCCCAGCCATGGGAGGGTCACACCGCACGGTTGGCCAGTCGTCGGCTGAGGTCGGCGGTAGCCGTCGTCAGCGCCCACGGCGACATAGACGCATCCAACGCTGACACTCTGACCGAGTACACGTTGGGGCATCTGACGCGTTGTCGCGGGCTGATCCTTGATCTACGCGACCTCGATTTCTTTGGAACCGAGGGCTTCTCGGCGCTGCACAGGGTCTCCGTCTGCTGCGCGCGCGTCGGCATGGGCTGGGCATTAGTACCCGGCGTGGCGGTCTCCCGGGTGCTGCGGATCGGCGACCCGCAGGGTTTGCTACCCGCCGCCAACACCCTCGAGGCGGCGACGGCCACCGTCCAAGGCCAGCCTCGGCGTCCAACACCGCTCGTCGCGAGCCGCAGGGACCCCGGACAATCCTCGAGATGCGAACGCACGATCTGCTTGATTTGCGGCGGTACACAACATGTCCAGCGCGAAATTGACACTGGGTTTCGAAGACGCAAAGCCTGAAGATTGGGGAATGCGGTGACAGCAAGGAATGTCGAGACTGCGTCGATCCCGACGGTTAATGTGTTGCTTCGCATGCTTGGTAGCGTTCGTGTGCGGTCCGCACGATCAGCTTGGCGCCCTGGACGCAGTTGAACTCACAGCATCGGGGTTATTGCAAACCGGGCCGGGACAAGGTCACCACTTGGACCGGCCGCTGGGGTGGCCCACCTTCTCGTTCTCAGCGGCTCCTGGGGCTAGGCGTCGTGGCTTGTCGCTGCGGTGGCCGCTTGTCGATAGCAACCATCAGTGCGGTCGTGGTGCCAGGTCGATTTCCCCGGCGCCGGCAACCCGGCCTCTCGCAGTTCGGTCGACAATGGGCGGTAGGAGGGGGTGAGCGGTATGCGGTCAACAATGTGGACGATGGCGGGACGCTGATCGCGGGGGAGACCGCTCAACGCGGTGGTCAGGCTGGCCGCGGTGAGGACGCCGCCGTTGCCAACCGTCACGGCGGCGACCGCGACGTCATGCGTGTCGGCCGCAACGGGATAGACCACGGCCAGATCGATCACCGTAATGCCGCCGAGGGCGTCGCAAATCGGCTGGCAGAAGACTGGTCCGTGCACCGACTGGATCACCGTGTTCCTGTTGTCGACGAACCAGTAGTCGCCGCCGCCGTCGCGGCGAAACAGGTGGTCGGTGGTGATCCACGTGTCTCCTTTCGCGAATACCGAACGCATCGACACGCGTGCGGCATCGAGTCCGGAGCGCGGCTTCGCCAGCAGCATGCCCACCTCCTCGTCCTCGCAGGGGCGCACGAAACCGTGGTCATCCTCGATGAACCGGCCCGTCGCGGCGTCGTAAGCGGCCAGCCGAATCTGGGTGCTGCCGGGCAGCGGCCGACCCTTGGCCCCGGTTTTCGTACCGGCGATATTGGCCAGCACCGCCTCCCCCTCGGTGGAGGCATAGAATTCCAGCACCCGGGCGGGAGCGAATCGTTCGGTGACCTTGTGCCACAACCCGATCGGCATTCCGGCTCCGATGAACAGGCGGATCGGATGATGTTCGGCAAGCTCGGGCGACGTCGCCTCCACCAGTTCGCTCAGCATGGCCCAGGTGTACGTCACCACCGTGACCCCGTAGCGGTGGATCTCTTCGGCGAACCGCGTCGGGTCGATGCCCCGGGTCAAGGCGATTCGCGAACCGCCGGCAACCGCGCCGCCGAGGCCGACCATCAGCCCCGACGGATGGTGCAGTGGGGTAAGGCAATAAATCGTGTCCCCGCGGCCGAGCGCGGCGGCAGCGGCCGTGCCGTAGGCCGACAGCGCCCACCGATGATTGGTGACCTCCTTGACCACCCGGCGTCCTCCCGTCGAGCTGAAGAACACGAAAGCGAGATCACTTGCCCGGCCCGGGTTCGGCCGATGCCAGCGGGGTAGCGGGGCGCCGGACAGGTCGAGGCGGTCCAGTTCGACGACCTGATCCGACTCCGTCACGTCGAGGTCCGCGGTGCGGCCGTGACCGAGGACCAGCACTCTGGCGCCGGTCGCGGTGGCCGCCGCCAGATGGTTTGGGTCCGTGACGATGTCGGCTACCTCGCATAGCTGAATAGCGGCGGCGAGGTCGTCGTCCGGGGGTAGCAGCACCGCCACCGCACCGAGCCGCGACAGTGCTGCGATCGCGGTCACGGCGCTGGGGCTGGTGTCCATCAGCACACCGATATGGGCTCCCTGACGGATACCGACGACGATGAGGCGGCGCACCGCGTCATCGATGCGGTGATCAACCGCCGCGTTGGTGTGGACGCGATCCTCGAAGAGGAAGCATTCCTCCTCGGGTGCACTGTTCGCCTGTTCGGCCATCAACCCGCCCAACGACACCCGGGTATGGGGCTGCAGCCGCCCGAGGCGGCCGAGCCGGGGCAGGGTACGCGCGGCCTCCCCGGCGATCTCCCGGCCACTGCGCGCCGCGCCCACCGCGGCGTCGGCCAACCCGAGGCTCACGCCGATGCCCAGCTCGGCGAGCATGCCCGCCGTCTGGCCGATGCGCGACGACAGCCCGACAGCGTCATCTATCCCGACGCCGGGGTCGGTCTCCATTGCATGCACGCCTTCGGGCCTGGGCGCGCGCCCTTCTTGCCAGAGCACCCATTTACCGACGGTGGGCCACGTGTGCGCGGCGGCGGTCGACCCGACAACGAGCCCAAAGTGACCTGCCCGCAACAGCACTTCGGAGACCTCGGCGCTGGGGGCGGCCCGCCGGATTCCTCGCACGGACGCGGGTTGGCCGATGTCATCGATCTCGCCGAGGAACGCAAGGACGGGACAGGTGATTTCCCCTAGCGTGATCAACGAGCCATCGATCACGGCGCCGCCGGTCATCATGCGGTTATGAACAACGAACTGCCGCAACAGTTCGGCGACCGCGGGACCCGACCATGCAACCCAGCCCTCCACCTCGAGGAAGCGGCGCTGCTGTTCCCTGGGCAGCAACGCCTCTCTGTCATGGAGTTGCCGTAGAAACTCCCACCTCGCCCGGACCGTCTTGATCGGGTCGAGAAGTTGAAACCCGGTACGGGCCATCCATCCGGACACGGAGAGACGGTTGAAGACGTGGTCGGCGACCAGCTGGGCGCCGCGGCCCGCCACGGCCGCAGGGATTCCGAACGGGAGGCCGCCAAGCGAATCGACGGAGCTGCCAAATGTGATGACGCTGGCCAGGCCCTCGGAACGTCGGTAGGCGGCGGTTTGATAGCAGAACATGCCGCCCTGTGAGTAGCCCGCCAGATGCACCTTGCGGCTGGTGTACGCGTGCACCGAGTCGATGATCCGACTCAACGCGACAACGTGGTCGCTCAAGGTGCGTTCGAGTCCACCGGTTTCCTGGTCCGGTGAGCCGAAGTCCACCACCCACGGGTCCACGCCGAGATCATGCAGGATCCCTACCGCGCCCTGGTCTCGCGTGACATCAAACACGTTGGCCGACATCATCATCGGCGGCACAAGTACGACAGGTGGCCGTGACGGCTCGTTCGCGTTGTCGGGGAAGTAGCGCCTGAGCCGGTACATGTCGCACCGCTCCACGATCTGAAACGGCGACGGACGTGATCCGGTCTGAAGGCCGCCGAACCGCAGCACCTCGACACCGTTCCGCGTGGTCGCGATCAACCGGTTCACGTGACCGGCGATCAAACCACTACCCCAAATCACCGTTACCCCTCGTCACACCGACACTCCCCGCTGATCACGCATCCATTGGCGTCACCGAGTTCGACACTACGCGCAGCACGGCTGCCGTCACGGTGGGTCCTCCGGCCCGGCGCACTCATGCACCCGGACCTACAACCGATCACTGACACGGCGGCGCTGCCGACGTCGGCTCGTAGCGTGAACGCAAGGGCCACAAAACCTCTGATTGGCCGTTTGAATTCCAACCCGGTTGATGGGAATGCAGCTCTGGCGTTTTTGAAATCGTGTCTGTCCCGCCAATGCGGCTTGAGCGCGATGCCGCCCCAGATCGATCCGCGTTCACGAGCACGTTCAGCCTCCGGGGTCAGGAGAACCCACAGGCCAACGGGCAGCGGAGCGGCGCCAATTAGGTGTCTATGGTGTAGGCTGCGGCAGTAGGTAGACAAAGTTGATACCGTAAGGCATCTCAATGAAGTTCTCGCTGGGAAACCCGCCGTTCGTCAGCGCCGCATGCGAATTTGCCGTGGCAATCGATGTGGTTCGCCTTGCTGTCTAGAAGTCGGGTTCAACCACTGCACGAAGACACGCAGTGGGACAATCAATCTCGAACAACTCGGTGCCCGTCGCCCTCCAGTCAACGACGAACGACCCCGATTGATAAGAACAACGGCGCTCGGTTGGCTCACCCGGCGCGATCAGCGCAGCGGCAACCTGGCGCCGCAGCGACCAGCGACGACCGAACGCCCGAAATGAGGCCCAATGACTAAATCGGAGCACGAACAACAACATGTCTTCGGGGGATATGTCCTTCATCTGGGGGCGGGTTTCAAAAACAAGGAGCGCCACCACGTGGTGGAGGAATTGTCGACGCTCGGGTCGCACCTGGGAAGGTGGGATTCCCATGACGTGGTCGTGGATGTCTCCTTGCAGGACCGCGGCGGCAAGGAGCAGCGCGTCACTTTGCGTACGCGCCTGCCCGGCTGTCCCCCTCTGATAGCGGTTGCTGATAACCCGGATGTAACCCACGCCCTTGGCGAAGCAAAGCACGAGCTGATCCGGCAGATTGAACACCAGAAATCGGAGAGAGAGCCCATGAACAACCGCCGGCTCAGGAACACCACGATCCGGCATCCGAATACCCCCACGCCATGAGTGGTCGCCCCATCCACGGGCCCCAACCGGCACCCAACCGCCCGGGAACTGCTCCGTGCAGGTATGCGCCGCGCCGCCGGACGCAAGGAAATGGCTGCGGCGATGTCGACGTGGGATTCCGAAGGCGGCGCGACCGATCGGCGAACAAATTGCGGAGAGGCCGGGAGTGAACCGCTGGTGCCGGAGGCGCGCTAGAGACGCTGGGCGTCGCTCCAGGGCCGGTGCCCGGTCGGTCGGTTACCCGCCCTGGCGGTCGGGTGGCCGTACACCGAAGGTGACCTTCGCAGGGGTTGTAAGCGCTTGATGAAGCAGTCAACTGGACCGCCACGTGCCGGGTCGGCCGGCGAGCCGGACTCCAACAGGGAGGGCGAGGAGGGCAGCCCAATAACCCTTGCGGCGATCTTGGCGAATGCGCTTGAGATCATCGATCGTGATGGCATTGAAGGTCTTTCGATGCGTCGCCTCGGCGACGCGGTCGGCCGTGATCCGATGGTGCTGTATCGGCATGTGCCGAACAAAGCCGCCGTACTCGATGGGGTGGTCGAGATGGTGTTCGAGCAATTGTCGGTGGATAGCACTCGACCGGACTGGGCGGCAGCGCTGCGGGACCTTGCCCACGATTTCCGTGATTTAGCGTGCCAACACCCAAACGTGGTGCCGCTCTTGGTCACCCGGCCTCTCGCGACCCCGCTCGGGATGCGGCCGCAGGGCATGCTTCGACAACTCGAAGATGTGCTCGCGCTGCTGATTGGGGCGGGCTTGAGCGGGGTCGATGCAGTGCTGGTCTACCGGGCATTGTTCGGATTCCTGTACGGCCATGTGCTCACTGAGCTGCAAGAGGCCGTCGAACGCCCGGAAGAGACCGACGATGTGTTGCGGTTAGGGTTGCACCGGCTACGGATCAGCGACTTCCCCCGGTTGCGTTCGCTCGCCCCGACTTGGGCCACCTACGACGGGTTCAGCGAACTCGACCGCGGACTTGACATACTGTTCAGTGGGCTGGACGCCCAACTCGCCTTACCCGATGCCACACCCCTGCCGGGGCGCAGGCGCAAGTCAAAGTAACCATGCTGCCAAGAACGGACACGACAATCATGCTGCCGCCACCTGAATCCCGTCCGGGCGTGAACCCCGCGGGTAGCCACCTCGTCTGGCCGTCCGGGCGGCGTCGATGGCAATAACGGACGTAAGAGAATACGCCCACCTCAGCGTCTCGGACCTCGAGGCGCTCGCAGTCGAACTAGACGCGATCCGCCGCGATATCGAGGTTTCGCGTGGCGAAGACGACAGGGCATACATCCTGCGCACCATCGCGTTTCAGCGATCCCTCGATATTGCCGCGCGGCTGCTTATCGCTGGCAGCCGTAGCAAGGTCGGGTGGGTGCTCGGTACCACCGGGCTCGCCGTAGCCAAGGTCATCGAGAACATGGAACTCGGCCATAACATCGGCCACGGTCAATGGGACTGGATGAACGACCCCGAAATCCATTCCAGCACGTGGGAATGGGACATGGCGGGCGTCTCGGCGCAGTGGCGGTATTCCCACAACTATCGCCACCACATGTTCACCAATGTCATCGGCGTGGACGACGACCTCGGGTTCGGCGTCCTGCGGGTCACCCGTGACCAGGAGTGGCGGCGGAGTAGTCTCTTTCAGCCTTTGCGAAATATTTTGTTGGCCATCATGTTCGAATGGGGCATCGCGATGCACGGTTTGCACTCGGAGCATGAACGCGCGGCGACCGAGGTGCAGAAGTCTGCCGACACCCGAGCGCTGATCCGCAAGATGGCCCGGCAAGGCGGCAAGGACTATGTATTCTTTCCCGTTCTCAGTCTGCGACGATGGCGTCGCACACTCACGGCGAACATGGCCGCGAACCTGCTACGCAATGTGTGGGCGTATGTAGTGATCTGCTGCGGACACTTCGCGGACGGCGCAGAGAAGTTCACCCCCGCCGCGCTGGAGGGTGAGACGAAGCCCGAATGGTATCTGCGCCAAATGCTGGGCACCGCAAACTTTGACGCCGGACCCGTGCTCGCATACCTCAGCGGAAACCTTTGCTACCAGATCGAACATCATCTGTTCCCCGATCTGCCGAGTAACCGCTATGCCGAGATCGCCCGACGGGTCCGGGCGATATGCGCTACCCACAACCTGCCGTATACGACCGGTCCGCTTGTTCGCCAGTACCTGCTGGCGTTTCGCACTATTTCCAAGCTGACGCTTCCGGACCGGTTCCTGACCGCCAACTCTGACGACGCACCCGAGACGGTGTCAGAAAACAAAGTTCCGGAACGTCGAGGCGACCCTTCGTATCGGGCGAGGGCATGGGGATAAGCGGCGACGGCGATTCGGAATCCGCGATCGGCGGCCACGAATTTCGCGTCCAGCAAGGAAGTTCGTGGACCGCGGTGTCGCTGCGCACGATGCGTAGGTCGCCACTCCTCCGGGGCATCTCATGATGCTTAGGTCTCAGATGATGTGCCGGCCGGCGTCCAGCGTATTTCGATATCTTGCCGGCAGCATCCGCGGCGAACTCTAGCTGCACAAGGTTCGAAAGGGGTGCCTCAGGCGGTGCGGCTTCGACGGCCGAGGGAGCCCGATTGAGAGCTGTCAAGGTGACGGCGTTTTGCTACTCAGCGAATCTTCTCCGGGATGGAGTTCAGTGCGGTAAGTACATGTACCGCAAGCTCGCGGGCGGCTGCTTCGTCAAGGTCAAGCGGCGAATAGGCCCTTAACGTGTCCCGGACGATGTCTACCCGGATTTCATAAGGCGAGCGAAGTGCTGAATCAGATATCATGGCTGCTTTCCTATTCCCGCAGAGTGCGTACCTTCTCAAGCCTTCTCAAGCGACCGATCGCTCGAGGTTGCCGAGACCCCGGGCTGACCTCTGGATGCGCCCAGTCGGGAAACCAGGACGAAACCCGGTCAGCTTCCGGGGTTTTCGCTTGGACCGCTAGACGGCGCTCACCCCCACCGCCTGAGGACCTTTATTTCCCTGAGCGATCTCGAATTGGACTCGCTGATTTTCCGCAAGGGAGCGAAAACCGTCCCCTTGAATCTCGGAATGGTGGACGAAGACATCTTTTTCTCCGCCGTCAGGGGTAATAAAGCCGAAGCCCTTCTCGTTGCTGAACCATTTCACGGTTCCCTGTGTCATGCTTGCTTCTTTCTTTTTACGGCGTGCTATTTAGATAGCCGCACAATAATTATAACAAAAATCAGCGCAGTAAGATATGGATCGTTTCTTCGGAAAATGCGGCGACTTGGGGCGTGGGATTTGTCGTTCTGGCTGTGGGCACGAGGCTACATGGTGGTCAATCGCCCACCCGGGTCCGTTGGAACAGGGGACGCCACGTTCCTGGAAAAATCGCCAAGAGTATTGATGCGCAACAGCGTTCACTGCCGATGTACCTTTGCTTTCGTTCGTGCCGCGATGCCTGTGCGCCCCAGCGCCGTCGACCCCGTGATGTACAGCCTCTAGCCGACAGGCCCTGAAATGCGGGCGTTACCGGGCGGCCCGTCCACGTGGACCCGCAGTCACTCGTCGAGGTAGTGCGCCCGCGGGGACATAAGCACCCGGAACGGTAGGAGCATGAGCAGGGCTCACGGTTGTGCGTCGGGTGGCTGTGCGGCAACGGGTTGGCGTTCGGGCTCATGGTCATGCTGAGGCCGAGTTGGTACGGCGCTGGTGTTCCAGCTTTCTGGCGGTGGCGCCAGCTGTCGCAACGCGATCTGGCGGACCTGATTCAGTCGGCGACTCGGCCGCTTGGCCTTAACCGTCGGTTACCTCATCGGTCCATACGCTGAAGCTCGTCAAAGTGGCGGGCCCGAATGTGTTGCTGAGCGCGACGTCGGCGGCGTCGCGGCCACGCGCGATCAACACTCTTCCTATGCGCGGAGTGTTGTGCCGCGCGTCGAAGGTATGCCATTGCCCTCCGAGGAAGACCTCGAACCAGGCGGAGAAGTCCATCGGATCATCGACCGGGGGCACACCGATGTCGCCGAGGTATCCGGTGCAGTAGCGCGCGGGGATGTTCATGCAGCGACAGAAGGCAACGGCGAGATGCGTGAAATCGCGGCAGACGCCGGTCCGGTCGTAGAAAGTTTCCAGCGCTGTTCGTGTCATACGCGCGTGTTCGTAGCCGAACGTGATATGCCGCTGGACGTAGTCGCAGATTGCCTCAACGCGGCCCCATCCCGTTGGCGTCTCCCCAAAGAGCTTCCACGCCGTCTCCGAGAGCCGATCGGTTTCGCAATATCGGCTACCGAGCAAAAATACAAGGGTCTCCTCGGGTAGGTCCGGCACGGGAATCTGTTGTGCCTGAGGAATAATGGGGTCAGGGAGTCCGCTGTCATTGACGAGTGCGTCGGCCGACACGCGCGTGCGGCCCTGGGGCGCAACAATGCGGGTGCACCAGTTGCCGAAGCCGTCGCGGTAGGCCGCCATCGGGACCGGCGGGTCAAACACCAGTTCGTCACGGCCGATTAGATCGGACACCCGAGTGAAGTGGACGTTGAGGTTGAATATCATCGGGGTGGCCTGCGGGCAGTCGTAGATCATTTCGAATCCGACGTGAATTCGCATATCAGGCTCCGGTTTCCGCCAATTGAGGTCGCGGATGGCTATCGGCGTGGGGGGTGGGATGGGTTCTCATTCGGGCTACTTGGGGCAGAGCGTGAATCGGGGCGGTCAGGCGGTACATGCGGTGTGTAGCGAATCGATCAGTAGGGCGCGCAACGCCGCCCAGCGTCGGTCCGCAGCCAAGACTACGCCCTGATTGATCTCCAATTCGATTCCGACGTAGTCGCTTTGCCTGAATTGCAGGCGCAAGTGCGAGGTCAATCCGTCTCCTTTGCCGGCGTAGGGATAATTCCGGCGTACGCGAAATTCCGGAGCGGAAGCGGCGAGCGCCTGCTTCCAGCGGGCGCACACCTCGGCCTCCCCGCGCCGAGCGGGGTGGTAGAGCAAGCCCACATCGGTGCCGCGCACCTTGCCGTCGAGCTCAGCGGCAAAGCTGTGCGACGAAATGTGGATCACGCGATGGCCGCGTGACACCGCTTGCCGGACGAGATGCTCGACCCGTACGCGATAGGGTCGGTAGTATTCGTCGACGATCTGCGCCCGGGTCTGGGCCGGCGCGGCGCGTGTTACGGCCGAAAAAAGTTGTGGGTGGCCGATCGAGCGATTGAGATCGACGAGCAGTCGGCTGGTCGTCGAAGCCACCAGGGGCGCTCCCCAGCTACTGGCGAGCGCCTTCGCCATGACCAGGGACCCGGGGTCGTACCCGCGGTGGGAGTTCAGCAGCGCCCGTTGTCCCCGAAACAGCTGCCGATAGGGTGCGGGTATCCGGTTGCCGCCGTGCTCACAGGTTATGATGAAGGTGTCCATCGTCGTGACGACCCGTCACCACTCCAGCTCGGGCAAATGGCGGAACACCTGTCGTACGCCTTCGCCCCATTCGTGACTGAGCGCGGTGAAATAGGGGTCCCCCTCATCGAATCGCCGCCGCCACCGCACTTCGAGACTGTCGCGCTCGTAGCAGATCAGGTCGATCGGCATGCCCACCGACAAATTGCTGCGCATGGTGGAATCGAAAGACACCAGCACACACTTCGTGGCGTCGGCAAGTAGCGTGTGTTGGGTAATTACGCGATCGAGAATCGGCTTTCCGTACTTGGTTTCACCGGTCTGTAAGAAGGGCGTGTCAGTCCCGGCTTCGATGAAATTGCCTTCGGCGTAGGTCCGGAACAGCCGTATCGGCTCGCCACTGATCTGCCCGCCAACGATGAACGAGGCATCGAAGCGCACGTTGTTCTCCGCCAGGTACCCCGCGTCGCGCTTCTCGATATCGCGCGTCGCGTCGGAGACCAGCCTCACAACGTCGAACATCGTGCGGGCGCTCAAGACATTGGGGGTCGCATCGCCGTCAGCGCAGCGCTGCGTCAATACGCTGATGACGGCCTGCGTTCCGGCTAGGTTTCCAGAACTCAGCAGAACGATAACGCGGTTGCCGCGACGTTCGAATACCGTCATCTTGCAGAACTTGGCGAAGTTGTCCACGCCGGCATTCGTACGGGAGTCCGAGGCGAAAATCATTCCCGTGTCCAGAATTACGCCGATACAGTATGTCACGCGAGGCACCGCCGTTCATATTGCCACGTGCTGCAGGCGAGTAGCAGACGCGCAGGTGAGAGCGATTCCCGATGCTGGGTTCGATCCTGCCCCGATGTCATCGAGAGTACACGGTGGGTCGACCATGGTGATCCGTGGCGCACTGCGCATCCCCGACACCCGAGGTGGCGTCCACAGCCCGGATCCGTGCGTCGGCTGCGGGACGTCTCCGGGGAAATCTGCTGGCCAGCTGCATACCGTGCCGCCGCCAACTGCGCTAACCGCGGAAACGTGCCACCACTACTTCCTTGGGGGGCAAGCGGTCGCAGGTGCAAGTCCTGTCAGCGCGGCGCAGGTTTTATCTTCGGACAGCGTTGCAGCCGTCGTGTGTCGGCGTCGGCTCCTTCGGGTCTGAAACACCCCAATCCGCGGGCGCCCGAATCCTTTTTGTACCCTCCGCCGCTTCGCCTAGAGCCGAGAAAATTCCGCTTCCCGCTCAACAGCGAATCCAGATATTCGGCGACGAGGGCGCTCACGGACTTGCCGAACCCTGCGGCCCGAATCCTCACCGTTCCCCTGGCTGAATCGTCCCGGAGAGTTAGACGTCTTGGGGCACGAACTGTCTGGTAACGGCTGAGCACGTCACGTGCCAGACTCGCGTTCCGGGAGAGGTAATCACAACGCGTATAGGCGTTCGGATCCTGTGCCCGAAGTCGCAGTCAACACTGCGGGCATTGTCGACACGCAGCCCCCAGACATCGGTGCCGCCTCGGATGCCGTCGCCGGTCAAAACCTCGACACCTTCTGAAGCGCCGAACAGAACGAAGCACCACGAGGAGGATCACGCCTGCCGCCGTTGATTTGGTCGCGTCGCGATGGCTCTTGCATCGAGATGCCTGGGCTCCGGCGCCAGCCGGCATTTCGGGCAGGGCGACAGGTGCTGGATCGAGATGAAGGCTCGCTAGGCAAGCAGCACATCGCCTGAACCCGCGTCAATCGCCGCGCCGCTGCGGCGGACTGGTCATCGACGTAGGTCCTCGGCATGACCGGGACGGTGACCGCGCCACCACCGCGCGTGCGCGCTGGAGGCAGCACGCACGCGCTGCCGAGGCGTTATAGGTCCACGAAACCTACCTCGGCTCAGTAACCTTGCCCATCGTCACCCAGGTAGGTGACTTCGTACCAGCGCCGAGGCGGTTCGACGCTCGTGTCGTACTCCCCGGTGGGAGTCGCCCCTTCCAGCCGAAGATCGGTCAAGCGCGGATTTTGCACGCGGATATAGTCTTCAAGCTGAGCATCCCGCGCGCCGTCACCCAGGCTGACATCGGCGAGCGCCATTCCTTCGTACCTCGTCCAACTCACGCCTTACATCATGCTCCGGTCGCCGTCCCACGACACCGGGCGGTCAACCGCGTGTTGGCGCATCCGGCGCACGTGACTGCAGGGCGCGCTTGCCGCGGACACCTGGTGCGCGGCGTAGGGCGCACACCGGTGATCGGGCAGCGCCGCACGTCACTGAACTGCAGCCGGAGGTCAAGAACCATTCGCGTCAGGGTTGCACTCCCCAGACGGTTTGGTTCCCGTTGATCACGGTGGCCCGGACCCTGGTCGTACAGCTCAACTGGTTCGTTTGCGTGTCCAACGCGGGTCTAATCTGTTGCGCCCCAATGCGACGCTCCGGTCCCGGTTCGGTTGCGCGCCGTCGTTGCCGATCCCTTTGCGAGACATCGGTGTTGACTTTGCTCCACCGTGCCCCTCCAGTGGCACTTTCCGGCGTTGTGGCCGATAGTCGTATGAGCCTTCCCCAGTTGATGCATGCCATGGCGGCCCTCGCTGCGCAGCAGGTCGTGCGCAGACAGGCCGCGAGGGCCCCAGAACGGCCACAAATTGTTGCAAAAGCCATTGACGCCGGTGAACTGCAGCCGTCGACAACGCGCGCCGCGCAGACCACGCCTGGCCGGCCTCCACCTGGCCCGCGCCGCCCCCGAGCGCACGAATCCCCGAAACCAGGCATTAGGTTGATAGCCATGGCCGACGAGGGGGGTGAATCCGCGTTCACCTGGCAGGGCCGGCGAGAGCTGGCGAGCCAAGTGCGTGAACAGCTCGACGAGCTGGTGGCCGCTCGCGACCAGATGGAGCACCTGGTGCGCGTCATCGTCGAGATCGGGTCCGATCTCAACCTGGCCGTGACCCTGCATCGAATCGTCAAAGCGGCGATGGAGCTGACCGACGCCCCCTACGGTGCGCTGGGTATCCGCGCGCCCGACGGGACCCTGGTTTCGTTCGTCCACACGGGCATCGATGACGACATGGCGCGGCGCCTCGGCGAGCTGGCGGTCGGGGAGGGGCTCCGCGTCGACGATCTGAGTGCGCATCCGGCCGCGGGCGGGCTGCTGGCGCACGACCCGCCGCTACGTGCGCTCCTGGGCATACCGATCACGGTGCGGGCGGCGGACTTCGGCAGCCTGTACCTGGCCGACGACCGGCTGGGCCGAGCGTTCTCCGACTCCCAGGAGGGCGCCGTGCGCGCGTTGGCCACCGCGGCCGCGGCCGCCATCGACAACGCGCGACTCTTCGAGCGAGAACGCGAATCGGCGAAGTGGACCAAGGCCAGCCGCGAGATCACGACCGCGCTGCTGTCCGGTGACCCGCAGACGGGCCCGTTGCAGCTCATCGTGAACCGGGCGCTGGAGCTCGCCGACGCCGAGCAGGCGATTCTGCTGGTCCCGCGCGAGCCCGACCTGCTGCCCGCCGACGAGGTCGACACCCTGGTCGTGGCCGCGACGGCGGGCCGCTACGCCTCGCAGGTGATCGGCCGACAGGTCCCGATGGACGGATCCACCACGGGGGGCGTCGCGCGGCGCGGTCAACCGCTGATCACCGACTCCTTCCAATATCCGATCGAGGGGTTCACCGATGTGGGCGAACGCTCGGCGATCGTCATGCCGCTGATCGCCGACGCCCGGGTGCTCGGCGTGATCGCCGTCGCGCGCCGCCCGCACCAGCCGCCGTTCGATAACGACTATCTCGAGCTGGTCAGCGACTTCGCCCGGCACGCGGCAATCGCGTTGGCGCTGGCGGCAGGTCGCGAACACGCGCTCAATCAGGAACTGGCCCAGGCCGACACCGTCGACGACGCGGTGCATGCGGCCGCCGAGCAACTGCGGCGGCTGTGGCGGGCACGCCGCGTCCTGGCCGTCACGTTCCCGAACCGCAGTTCGTCCGCGGGAACCGCCTATGGCGCACCGCATGTGGTCTCGGTCGGCGAGGCCGCGCAGTGGGGCGAGCTTCCGGCGCAGACGCGCGAGAGTCTGGCCGCCCTACGCGATGGCGACCTGCTGGCCCCGAACGCGACGACGCCCGGAACGGCGGGCATCGCGCTGCAGCATCCCGACGGCGTGCTCGTCGTGTGGATGGAGCTGGCCGAGCAGCGGCCGTTCACCCTCGAAGACCAGACCCTGCTGACCGTGCTGGCCGGCCGTCTCGGTCAGGGGCTGCAGCGGGTGTACCAGGTCGACCAGCAGCGCGAAACCGCCCTCGCGCTGCAACACGCCATCCTCGGGCCCGCTCAGCTACCGCACGGGTTCGCGGTGCGCTACCAGGCCGCCAGCCGGCCCCTGCAGGTGGGCGGTGACTGGTACGACGTCGTCGACCTCGAAGACGGGCGCATCGCGTTGATCGTCGGGGACTGCGTCGGGCACGGCCTGGCCGCCGCGACCGTCATGGGGCAGATGCGCAGCGCCTGCCGCGCGCTGCTGCTCGAAAACCCCAGCCCCAGTGCCGCTCTCGCGGGCATGGACCGCTTCGCAGCGCGGCTGACCGGAGCCCCATGCACCACCGCGGTCTGCGCGGTGCTCAACCCCGACACCGGCGAACTGGTGTACTCCAGCGCCGGGCACCCGCCGCCGATCCTGGTCCGTGCCGACGGCACCGTCGAGATGCTCGAGGGCGGCCACACCATCGCGTTGGGAGTGCGACCGAACTGGTCGCGCCCCGAAGCCCGGGTGACCGTGCCGGCGCGCGCGACCCTGCTGCTCTACACCGACGGCCTGGTCGAACGGCGCCGCAGCGCGCTCGAACACGGCATCTCCCGCGTCGCCGCACTCGTTCAGGACGGCCGCACGGCCACCCTGGACGATCTGGCGAACCAGATCATGTCCGCCCTGGCCCCAGGCGGCGGTTATCAGGACGACGTCGCCGTCCTGCTCTACCGGCACCCGGCCCCGCTGGAGTTGGAGTTTCCCGCCGAGGTCGGCCACCTCGCGCCCACCCGAACCGCGTTGCGCCGCTGGTTGACCCGGGCCGAGGTGGAGCCGGACCAGGCCATGAACGTGCTCGTCGCCGCCGGAGAAGCGGTCGCCAATGCCATCGAGCACGGTCACCGCGACAGCCCGCAGGGCACGATTACCCTGGCCGTGACCGCGCTGGTCGACCAGGTGCAGTTGACCGTCACGGACACGGGCTCGTGGAAGACCCCGCGGCCGGAGGTCGATCCCCACCGCGGCCGGGGCATCACGCTCATGCGGGGGCTCATGCAGGACGTGTCCATCAAACCCGGCGCCGCAGGAACCACCGTCCACCTATCCGCGAGGATCACCTGATGCCCACGTCGCTCACCCTCGACATCGCGCGCCGTGACGACGGGAAGCTGGTGCTGACCGCCGCGGGCGAAATAGATCTGAGCAACGTCGACGCGTTCACCCAAGCCCTCGCCGACGCCACCACCGAGGCCGCCGGCAGCGGCGGGAAGATCATCGTCGACCTCGGCGCCGTCGAATACCTGGACAGCGCCGCCATCAACGTCTTGTTCGCCCACGCCGACGACATCCACCTGATCGCTCACCCCCTGCTCATGTCCATTTTCAGCACCAGCGGCCTGACCGAACTGGTGGACGTCGAACCCGCCCCGCCGACGGCGGGGGACTGACACCGCCGGCCTGGCGCGGCCGAATCCGGTTGAGCCGCGACGGCAAGCGGTAGCCAGGCCAAGCGCCGATCGGTGCCTTCGATCCGGTACCGGCTCTTGTCGGCAATGGGGATCCGCCGCCGGCCGCGGTCCGGCCCCTGCAGACGGTGCCGGTCAGGCCGCTCGGCCCGCGTTGGCCGCGTCGGCGGCCGCCCGCATGTCGGGCTGAGAGCACTCCGACGGCGTGAGGATTACGCCCAGCCACGTCAGGCTCAGCACGGCCGCGGCGAGCACCCCGGTCACCATCCATGCGGAGATCCCCGCGGCGAACCCGTGCGGCGCGGTGCGGTGCCACCACAGCATGCCCAACCCGGCGATGGTGGCGACGACGCCGACGTAGGCCGCCGCGCAGCACCAACGGAACCTAGGACGGCAGACGGCGAGCGCCGACACCGCGGCCGTGAGACCGAAAAGGCCCGTCGCGACCCACGAGAGCCAGCTCGTGCGGGCCTGCGCGGCGGCCAGGCTCAGGCAACCGACGACGGTGGCGGCGGTGAGCGCGGCGACGGCCAGGGCCGCGACGGCCCGCACGCGCCGGCCGAGCCAGACGTCCTCGAGCACCCGCCGGCCGATCTTGTTCAGCATCGCCGCGAGATGGGTGTCGCTACCGGTGGACATGTTCAGTGGTCGCATCGCCGAGCCGCCGGGTTCCCCGCCGTTGCGGCGGTCAGCCCGCCTGGTCGTCGCGCCGGGCGGCGTCGAGCAGGTCGTCGCGGGCGCGCGCGACGCGGGAGCGCACGGTGCCGACCGGGCATCCGCAGACCTCCGCGGCCTCCGCGTAGGACAGTCCGAGCACCTGCGTCAACACCAGAGCGTCGCGACGATCGGCGGTCAAGCCGTCCAGCAGCATCCTGATCTCGACGACGTCTTCGAATCGGGCAGCCCCGCCCCGGGCGTCCAGCAGGCCCTCCAGGTCGACACCGGGACTGGTGCGCGGGCGTCGCTGGTTGTGGCGGATCTGGTCGACGACGACGCGGCGGGCGATGGACAGCAGCCAGGTCCGCGCCGACGACCGGCCGGTGAAGCTCGGCAGCGACCGCAACGCCCGCAGGAACGTCTCCTGGGTGAGGTCGTCCGCGCTGGCCGGGTCGGCCAGGAACGCGACGACCCGCCAGACGTCCCGTTCGGTGGCCCTGACGAACTGTTCGAGGGCGGTGGAATCGCCGCGTCCGGCCGCCAGTGCCAGACGGGTGACCTTGTCGTCGTCGCGCTCGCCCACGGGGAAACACATTAGGCGATCGACGGGCCCGCCTCGCCGCCGGGGAATCCGCGGCGGGGCGCGCGCCGACGTCACCCGGGTAGCTTGGACAGGTGACAGCGGTGACTTCCGCCCGTCCGGGAACCCCCGAGTGGGGTGGACCGACTACCTGAGGTAGGGCAAAAGCGAGGAGGACGATGACGCTGACCGTCGCAACCGGCTCCGACGCGCCGCAGGCTCGCCGGGTCGAGCTGGACGTGTCGGGGATGTCGTGCGCCGCCTGCGCCGCCCGGGTGGAGAAAAAGCTCAACAAGGTCGACGGCGTGCACGCGTCGGTCAACTTCGCGACCCGCGTCGCCACGATCGATGCGCCCGACGCGCTCGGGAGCGAGGACCTGTGCGAGGTGGTGCGCCGGGCCGGATACGACGCGGCCCCGCGGACCCAGCGGGCGGCCGACCAGGTCGATCCCGACGACGCGCGGGCCCGCAGCCTGCTGCGGCGGCTTCTGGTCGCGGCGGTCCTGTTCGTGCCGCTGGCCGATCTGTCGGTGCTGTTCGCCGTGGTGCCCAGCACCCGGTTCACCGGGTGGGCGTGGCTGCTGACCGCGCTGACGGCACCGATCGTGACCTGGGCGGCCTGGCCGTTCCACCGCGTCGCGCTGAAAAACGCCCGGCACGGCACCGCCTCGATGGAAACGCTCATCTCCGTGGGCGTCACCGCCGCCACCGTCTGGTCGCTGTGCACGATCTTCGGGGGACGCCCGCCCCGCGAGGTCCACGGGGTCTGGCACGCCGTGCTGGCCAGCGACGCCATCTACCTCGAGGTGGCCGCCGGGGTCACGGTGTTCGTGCTCGCCGGACGCTACTTCGAAGCACGCGCCAAATCGCGGGCCGGCAGCGCGCTGCGGGCGCTCGCGGCGCTGAGCGCCAAGAACGTCACCATCCTGCTGCCCGGCGGCGAGGAGATGGTGATCCCCGCCGACGAGCTCAAGGAGCAGCAGCGCTTCGTCGTCCGGCCGGGGGAGACCATCGCCGCCGACGGTCTGGTGACCGACGGCACCGCCGCCATCGACATGAGCGCGATGACCGGCGAGGCCAAACCGGTGCGCGCGCACCCGGGCGCCAGCGTGATCGGCGGCACGGTCGTCTGCGACGGCCGGCTCATCGTCGAGGCCGCCGCCGTCGGCGCCGACACGCAGTTCGCCGGGATGGTCCGCCTCGTGGAGGACGCGCAGGCGCAGAAGGCCGACGCCCAACGGCTGGCCGACCGCATCTCCGCGGTGTTCGTCCCCGTGGTCTTCGCCATCGCGCTGCTGGCGGCGGCGGGCTGGGTGCTCGGCGGCGCCGGGCCCGACCGCGTCTTCTCCGTCGCCCTGGCCGTGCTGGTGATCGCCTGCCCGTGCGCCCTGGGGTTGGCCACGCCGACCGCGATGATGGTGGCCTCGGGCCGCGGCGCGCAGCTGGGCATCTTCCTCAAGGGCTACCGGGCGCTGGAAACCATCCGCGCCGTCGACACCGTGGTGTTCGACAAGACCGGCACGCTGACCACCGGCCACCTTGCGGTGACCGCGATCACCGCGGCCGACGGGTGGGAGCCCGCCGAGGTGCTCGGGCTGGCGGCCGCCGTCGAGGCCGCCTCCGAGCATGCCGTCGCGACGGCGATCGTGGCGGCCACCGACGATCGCCGGCCGGTCGCCGACTTCTCGGCGATCGCCGGGCGAGGCGTCACCGGGACGGTCGGGGGGCGGCGGGTGGCGGTAGGCCGCCCGGCCTGGGTGTCGCGGCGGCTATCGGTTCCCCTCGCCGTCGAACGGGCGCGCCGGGAAGGCGAAAGCCGCGGCGAGACAGTGGTTTTCGTTTCGGTCGACGAGCAGGTGTGCGGCGCGATCGCGGTCGCCGACGGCGTCAAGGACTCCGCGGCCGGCGCGGTCGCCGCGTTGCATGGGCGCGGGCTGCGCACCGTGCTGCTCACCGGCGACAACGCCGCCGCCGCGGGAGCCGTCGCGGCACAGGTGGGCATCGACGAGGTGATCGCCGAGGTGCTGCCCGAGGGCAAGGTGGACGTCATCGAGCAACTGCGCGAGCGGGGCCGGGTCGTGGCGATGGTGGGCGACGGCATCAACGACGGGCCCGCCCTGGCGTCCGCGGACCTGGGCCTGGCGATCGGGCGCGGCACCGACGTGGCGATCGGGGCCGCCGACATCATCCTGGTGCGCGACACCCTCGACATCGTCCCGCAGGCGCTCGACCTCGCCCGGGCCACGCTGCGCACCATCAGGATCAACATGGTGTGGGCGTTCGGCTACAACATCGCCGCGATACCGATCGCCGCGGCGGGCCTGCTCAACCCCCTCATCGCCGGGGCGGCGATGGCGTTCTCGTCGTTCTTCGTAGTGTCCAACAGCCTGCGGCTGCGCAACGTGGGACTGCACGACGGCCACGGCGAAGGCGCGTCGACGCTCTGACGTTCTCTTAAACCCGCGGCTGTGGAATAGTTCCACACGTCATCGTTGGCGGTGCAGAAGCCGGTGTGATTCCGGCGCGGTCGCGCCACTGTTTAGCCAGACCTGCTCGCCGATGTCGCCCTGGCTGGGGACGCGTGATCCCCGAGGAGGTTTACCTGTAGTGGCCGCACCGGATTCGGATCCGCGTCCGTGTTCCGAGGCGGGCGCGCTCCGCCGACTGATCAGCTCGTGGGACCGGCGCGACTGGCTGGAAGTGAGCGTGCTGTTCGGGGCGATTGCCGCACTGCACGCGGTCGGGTTCGCCGCCCTGGTATTGCTGGTCGCGCCGCATCACTACCGGGTCGGGGCGCAGGTGTTCTCGATCGGGCTCGGTGTCACCGCCTACACGTTCGGGCTGCGGCACGCGTTCGACGCCGACCACATCGCCGCCATCGACAACACCACCCGCAAACTGACCGCCGACGGGGCCAGGCCCAAGTCGGTCGGCTTCTGGTTCGCCATGGGGCATTCGATGCTGGTGCTGGTCCTGGCGCTGGTGGTCATCGCGGCGACCAAAGCCGCCGGGGTGCTGCTCGATGACGGCTCACCGGCGCGCCACGCGCTGGGTATCGCCGGCACGCTGGCCTCGGGGGGTTTCCTGTATCTCATCGGGATCATCAACGTGGTCGCCCTCATCGGAATCGGCCGGGTGTTCGTGGCCATGCGGCGGGGCCGCCTCGACGAGGCCGAGCTCGAGCATCACCTGGACAACCGCGGTCTACTGGCGCGCATCCTGCGCCCGATCATGAAGCGCATCACCCGCCCCGCGCAGATGTTCGGGGTCGGCATGCTGTTCGGGCTCGGCTTCGACACGGCCACCGAGGTGGCGCTGCTGGCGTTGGCGGGCACGGGCGTCGTCGCGGGCGTGCCGTGGTACGCGGTGCTGACCCTGCCGGTGCTGTTCGCCGCGGGCATGACGCTGATGGACACCGTCGACGGGTTGTTCATGACGGTTGCCTACGACTGGGCGTTCGCCAACCCGGTGCGCAAGATCTACTACAACATGACCGTCACCGGGCTCTCGGTGGCCGTCGCCCTGTTGATCGGCACCATCGAACTCGTCGGGGTACTGCACAACGACCTGGGCTGGGCCAACCCGGCGATCGATTGGGTCGGCGCGATCAACCTCAACGACTTCGGGTTCGTCATCGTGGCCCTGTTCGTCGCGACGTGGGCGTGCGCGATCGCGTACTGGCGTTACACCGGGGCCGAGCGGCGTTGGCAATCAATATCTTCGGCGAACCTGACGGGCTGAGCGGCGGCGCCGGAGCGACTTGGCTCAGTGTGGTGCATCGGGTATCAGGTCGGCGGCACACGACATTCTCTCTGCCTCGTGGTGACCAGCCTAGTTGGTGGTGAGTGCTGGTTTGGGCTCGAAGGGTTGGTACCACCACCATTGGGCGCGTTCCCCGGTGGGCCCGGGATAGGCCCTGACGTCGGGCGGGGCGTGGGTGGGTGGGCGCGCCAGTGATCCTGGGCTCATTGGTCGGCCGTCGCTGTCGGTGACGGTGAGATCGGTGGCGGGTCCGGTGATGGTGATGTGGCCCTGGTGGTGCAGCCGGTGGTGATAGGGGCAGACCAGCACCAGGTTGACCAGCTCGGTGGGCCCGCCGTCTTCCCAGTGCTCGATGTGGTGGGCGTGCAGGCCGCGGGTGGCCCCGCAGCCGGGCACCGCACACGTGGGATGGCGGTGCTCGAGCGCGCGGCGCAGCCGCCGGCTGATCGCCCGGGTGGTGCGCCCAGCCCCGATCAACTCGCCATCGCGGTGGAACCAGGCCTCCCAGGTGGCATCACAAGTGAGGTATTGGCGTTCGGCGTCGCTGAGCAGCGGGCCCCGATGCAGGGCGCCGACGCGCTTGTCGACATCCAGGTGCATCACCACGGTGGTGTGCTGGCCGTGGGGCCGGCGGGCCGCTTCGGTGTCCCAGCCGGCTTCGACCAGGCGCAGAAACGCCTCCAAGGTGCCCGGCATCGGCGGAGCGTTCTCCGACACCTGCTCGTTCTCGCCGCGATCGTGTTTCCACTGGGTGATCAGCGCATCGCGGTGGGCGGCCAGCGCGGCGTCGAACTTGGCCGCGTCCAACGGCGGCAGTTTGATCCGCCAGCAGGTGAGCTCCTCGCCGCTCGAGGTTTTGGTGATCGAGGGCTGCGGATCTGGGCGCCCGGGCTGGGGCTCGGGTCGCGGTTCGAGCTTGACCGCGGTGCGCAACTGGTTGACCGTGGCCACCGCCGCCAACCCCGCGTAATGCTCATCGGAGCCGTCAGAGGCGCGCGCGGCGATGACCCCGACCTGATCCAGAGACAGTTGTCCCTCCCGCAGCCCCCGGGCACACCGCGGAAACTCCTCCACCCGACCCGCCACCGTGGCGATCGTGTGCGCGTTGGCCGACGACACCCCCAGCTTCCAGGCCGCCAACGCCGCCAACGACCGCACCCCCGTCATGCCCCACAACCCGTCCCGATCGATCTCGGCCACGATGTCCACGATGCGCCCATCAATGGCGTTGCGCTGACCGGCCAACTCCGACAACTCCTCGAACAACACCGCCAACCGCTCCTGAGGAATCAGCGGCTCAGCAGGCGACTCGGCAAAGCCCAACGATTCGGTCAAACACATAACCGCATCATTGCAGCCGGGTATGACAACTTTCGGCCACCAAACCCGCACCGGGGGGATAAGCGCGGGCCAATCAAAGCCTGACCGATCCGATCAGCGGCGCGTCCGCGACAGCTCCTTGAGCATCGCGTTGTAGGCGTCGAGTTCTTCTGCGTACCCGGCCTCGGCGTGCCGGTCGCTGCGCGCCGCGGTGCGGCGGTCCTGCTGCGCCCACTGCGTGACCAGCGCGATGATCACCACCAGGATCGGCAATTCGCTTGACCCCCAGGCGATCGCCCCGCCCAGATGCTGGTCGGAGATGATGCTCGACAGCCACGGCAGGTCGACGTACGGGTAGAAGCGGTCGCCGACGGCCGACGTCATCGTCATCAGGGCGATGCCGAAGAACGCGTGAAACGGCATCACCGCGAACAACACGCCCAGTCGCCCGATGAACGGCAGCCGGCGCGGACCCGGGTCGACGCCGATGATGCCCCAGAAGAACAGGTATCCGGTGATCAGGAAGTGCACGCTCATGAACTCGTGGCCCCAGTGGTACCGGACCAGGGTGTCGAACACCGGCGTGAAGTAGACGGCGTACAGCGATCCGACGAAGAGCACGAAGGCCGTCACCGGATGGGAGACGAAGCTCGTCACCGGTGAGTGCACCAGCCGCACCAGCCATTCGCGTGGGCCGGGCGGATGATCGGGGCCCGCGGCCGGCAGCGCCCGCAACGCCAGGGTGATCGGCGCGCCCAGCACGAGGAACACCGGGATGAACATGTTGAGCGCCATGTGCTCGACCATGTGAATGCTGAACATCGCCGACCCGTAGGCCCGGACCCCCGATCCCGTGACGAACAGCAGCGCCAGACAGCCGGCCACCCACGAGGCGGTGCGGCCGAGCGGCCAGGCATCGCCGCGGCGCCGCAAGCGCACCACCCCGGCGACGTAGAGGGCGGCGAGCACCAGCGCCGCGGTGCCGATCAGCGTGTCGAAGCGCCACACCGTCAGCAACCGCACCGCCGTCGGCGGTTGGGGAAGCTCGTAGCCCAAGAAAATGTCCCACGCGGTGAATCGGTGCGCCAGCAGCGCCGGCGCGGTCTGAATCGCCATGGCCGAGATCGCCGCCACCGCGGCGACGCTCGCCAGCGCGCTCGCCGCCGCACCTCCCTCGCTCCATGCGACGGGGCCGGTGCGCGACCTGACGAGCGTGGTCAGATCGCCGAGCCAGACGAGCGCCAGTGCGCCGCCGCCGGCGATCGCCAGGCGCCCGTAGTCCGAGCCGGTCAGCGATGTCGGAGCCACCAGCAGCCACAGCAGCTGGGCGCCGTAGAGCAGCGCGACGGAGCCGCTGACCACCTCGATCAGCAGGACCCGTCGGCGCAGCTGTGCCTCGGGCGGCGACAGCGTCGCGCTGACCTTCATCCCGGTCAGCACCGCGACCGCGAGCGCGAAGACGATCACCGAACTGGTCGCGTAGTCGTGGTCGGGACCTTGCCCGGCGTTCCCGGTGACGGGAACCGCGATCACGCCGATCAGCGACGGGATCAGCAGAACGAAATGCCAGACCCAACGCACGGTGAGCCGCAGCGAGAGCGCGACCACGCAGGAGAAGATGGCTGCGGCAACCCATCCCCGTGCCATCTCCGACGCGCCGAGGGCGTCGCCCAGCGTCCCGGAACCGATGAGCCGGGAAACGGCGATGCCGGAGTCGTCGGCCGCCTGGATCGCGATCATCGCCGCCGCGCTGCCCAGCCACACCAGCGACACCCGCTCGATGAAGCGGTGGACCCGGAACGCGGCGGGGTCCAGCATGCCGCTGTCGTCGGGGCGTGCCGTCGTCACGATGTAGGCGAGGGCGCCGATGACCAGGGCTCCGGACAGGGTAGCGGTGAAATAGCCGACCACTTCGGCGACGCTGGTCGCCCAGCCCGGGAAGGAGTCACCCGTCGCGACGAAGCGCCGGTCTCCCGATGCCATCGCGTAGCCGGCGAGCGCGCCGAGCGCGGTGACACAGCCGGCGATCAGCACCCATCTGCCCGTGTACCGCGCGGCCGCTCGGCTCGAGCCCATCGTCGTCGCCTTTCGCTACCCAGCGAACTTCAGAGTCGAGTCTACGACTTTTGGTAGTAGCGAAGTTGTAGCTGCGGGAACTATCGGTCGGTCGTTGTCGACCTATCGACACGAAACCGCATCGACGCGCCGATGTGCAAGTCGTCGCCGGTGCGTGAGCCATACCGCGAAGGAGCCGCCGACCAGTGATCCAGGATCCGGGCCTGCGCTGGGCGGTTACCGCTCTGTTCGGGCTGTGTGTCGTGGCCTTCGTGGTTGCCATGGCCGGCAGCCGCCGGCGCCGAATCGACGTGGTCGGGCAGGCGCTGCACGTCGTGATGGCGGCGGCGATGGCGGTGATGGCCTGGCCGGGGAGCGCGAACCTGCCCACCACGCCGCCGATGGTTTTCTTCTTGGGGGCGGCCGCGTGGTTCCTGGTCCTCGCGCTGGGCCCCGCCGGGGCCGGCCATCGGGTGATCAACGCCTACCACGGCGTGATGATGGCGGCGATGGCCTGGATGTATGCGTTGATGAACGGTCACCTGCTGACGGGCATGCCCACCATGCAGATGCCGGGCATGCAGGCCGCGGCCCATGACGGCGGGCCCATGTTGCTCACCGCCGTCAACTGGACCGTCACGATCGGGTTCGCTGCGGCGAGCCTGAAATGGGTCGCGCGCTATTTCACCCGGCGGTACCGGGACTCGACCGACTGCGCAGATCGGCGCTCGGTCATCGCCGGCCAGGCCATGATGGCCGCCGGAATGGCGGTCATGTTCGGTGTGACGCTCTGAGCCGCGGCGCTCAGGCGGCGCCGTCCGTCGGGTAGAGATGCCCGCGGCGGCGCCCACGCGCCGCGTTTCCGGGTAGCGCGAGCTCGTCCGCGCCCGGCGCCGCGCTCGACCGGGGGCTGGGCTCGGTGGGACGGGTGACGCGCCACACGAGCAGCGCCAGCGCGGTGCCGGCCAGGACCGGAAGGTGCGTCAGGATCCGCGCCGCGCTCACCGCACCCGACGCGAGGTCGCCGACGACGAACCCGGCGAGAACGACGCTGAAAACCGCCAGCACGGCGGCCAACCCTGACGCCGCCGCCGGACGCAGCGCCGCGACGATCATCGCCACGCCCAGCGCGGTGGTCCAGGCGGTCGACTCGTGGAGCAGGTGCCCATGGGCCGGCATTCCCACGTCGGCGCCGAAACCCTGCGCGGCGGCCAGGCCGAGCTGCAGCACGCCGACCGCCCCGAGCGCCCACCGCGGCGTCGTCGCCGTGGCCCACGCTCGCAGGCGGCTCCGGGCAGGGGTCCGCTCGCGTGGCTGCGGCGCCGCGACGACCTGTGATCGGCCGACGAGCCGGCGCAACTGCTGGGTCTGCTCGACCGCCCGCGAGTACCAGTCGCGGCAGGCGGTGCACGCCGCGACGTGCTCGTCGACGCGGGCGGCGGGGACGGGTTCGCGTTCCCCGTCGATCCGGGCCGACAGCGCCTCGCGAGCGACGTCACAGTTCACCTATCAATAGTCGCGTACGCGCGCCTTCCGGTTCCAGCCAGGCAGCGGACGGGGTGCGCGCGGCTACGCCGCGGAGTCGGGCTCGGTCAGCTCGTCGAGTTCTGGCAGGGGGCGGCGGCAGATCTCCGCGGCCTCGTCTGCGGGCACACCGAACATGACCAGCACGTCGCGGGTCACGCGGTCGGCCGCCGCGCCGTCGTCGCGGTCGGGCTGGTCGTGCAGCAGTTGACCGAGTCCCATCAGCGCACCGCCGGCCGCCGCCAGGGCCAGCACGGGATCGTCCACGCCGAACCGGCCGGCGCGGATCCCGGCCTCGATGTCGCGCAGCGCGCGGGGGGCCAGGCCCCGGTCCGCGGAGATCAACTTCAGCCCGGTGTTGAGCAGCACCTTGCACGTCTCCGGGCGCCGCCGGAACAGCCGCCCGACCAGCCGGAAGCTGCGGGCGAATGTCGCCGCCGGGTCTTCGCCCTCGTCGCTGAGCTTGTCGAGTACCGCGCCGAGTTCGTCGAGGGCTTCGTTGACCGCGGCGTGGAACAGCTCTTCCTTGCTGTCGAAGTGGTTGTAGAACGACCCGATCCCGACGTCGGCCGCCTGGGTGATCTCGAGCACCGGCACGTTGAGCTTGCCGGCCGCGACGAACGCCTGTCCGGCGCGAATCAGCGCCGTGCGGGTCCGCATCTTGCGCCGCTCCAGGCGGTTGTCGACGGCCGGTTGCGCCTCGGTCATGAGCCGAGATTAGCAGAAACCATCACTTTTGAGCTTTTCGTCAGAAAGCCTTGACTGAGGGTGTCCTCGTAAGTGATGATTTCGTCAGTCAATCTCAGGAGGGGCCGTGGCACAGCACGTCGACGCCCACACGGGTCTGCACAGCCAGGCGGGTGCGTTGCGCGGCGAGCATCCCGGCCGGGCCGCCAACCCGGTGATCAAGGTGCGCGACCTGGCCTGGCTGGAATTCGAAAAGCCGGACCTGGGCCGCGCGGCGGCCTTCGCGCGCGCGTTCGGCTTCACCACCGTGCTCCACACCGACGACGAGTTGCACCTGAGGGGAACCGACGCCGGTTCGCCGTGCGTGCTGGTCCGGCGCGGCCCGCGCTCGCGGTTCGTCGGCCCGGCGTTCGCCGCCCACGACGCCGCGGACGTCGAGCGGCTCGCCGCCGCCACCGGCGCGCGGACCGGCCGGCTGCCCGAGGCCCTCGGCGGCATCGCCGCGCAGCTCACCGACCCCCGCGGGATCCCCGTCCGCGTCGTCGCGGGGACGCACGAGTTGGCCGAGTTGCCCGCGCAGCGGCCGCACACCTTCAACTTCGGCCACGACCTGCACCGCGCCAACGCCACTCAGCGTCCGCCGCGCGAGCCGGCCCGGGTGCAGCGGCTGGGGCATCTCGTGCTGCAGAGCGCCGCCTACCTCCGCTCGCTGGACTGGTATCTCCACCACCTCGGCCTGATCGTCAGCGACTTCCTGTACTACGCGGGCCAGCGCGAGCGCGGGCCGGTGATGAGCTTCATCCGCTGCGACCGCGGGGCCACGCCCGCCGACCACCACACCCTGGCCCTGGTGCTCGGCCCGTCGGACCGCTACGTGCACTCCGCCTACCAGGCCTGCGACCTCGACGCGATCGCGGCCGGCGGCGAACACCTGCGCGAGCTGGGCTACCGGCGGTCCTGGGGGATCGGCCGGCACATCCAGGGCAGCCAGATCTTCGACTACTGGCGCGATCCCGACGGGTTATTGGTCGAGCACTACAGCGACGGCGACAGGTTCGACAACACCCTGGAGCCCGGATGGGCGCCGATGACCGCGTCCGGCCTGGCCCAATGGGGGCCGCCGCCGACCAAGGACTTCCTGGGGATCGCCCCCGGCAGGGAAGCGCTGCGCGAGCTGCGGTCGATGCTGACCGCGCTCCGCCGCAACACTCAAGACAACGAATTCGACATCACCCGCCTGCGCGGACTCTTGAAAGTGGCACGCACATGAGCATCTCCCTGTATCGCACGTCCGAGGGCTGGTGGGCCGGCACGCCGGACGCCGCCGCGAAGGTTGACACGGCGGCGACCACGACGGGGCAGCTGCTGGCCGACCGGGCCGCCATCGAGCGGGCGGCCACCAGCGCGGAAACCGTCCCGGTGCAGAGCCTGGCACTGCTCGCCCCGGTCACCGCGCCGTGCCGCGTCGTCGCGCAGATGACCAACTACGTCTCCCACGTCACCGACACCGGCGGAAACCCCAAGACCGTGCCGCTCACGTTCTTCCGCAAGGCCTCGGCCTCGATCGCCGGACCCGGCGACGACATCGTCAAACCGGAGCACGTCCGGTTGCTCGACTACGAGGTGGAGATCGGGCTGGTGATCGGGCGCGACATGCCCGTCGGCGCCACGATCACAGCGGACAACCTCGCCGACTACGTCTGTGGGCTGGTGGTGACCAACGACGTGTCGGCGCGCGACATACAGTTGACGAAAACCCAATTCTACGAATCGAAGTCGTACCCGAGTTTCACGCCGGTGGGTCCGGCGCTGGTGCTCGTCGACGCCGACGAGCTGGCTCGCTTCGGTGAGTTGCGCCTGCGCCTGCGGGTGAACGGGGAGCTGCGGCAGGACAGCACGGTCGACGAAGACATGATCTACCGGCCGGTTCCGGCGCTCGCCGCGCTAGCCCGCTTCCAGCGGCTGTGCGCCGGGGACCTGGTGCTGACGGGCACGCCCGTCGGGACGGCGCTGTCGGCGCCCCCCAGGGCGGTGCAGAAGGTGGTGTCGCTGCTGCCCGACGACCTGAAGTGGAAACTGTTCTTCTCCGGGCAGGCCAGGAATCCCAAGTATCTGCGCGACGGTGACGTGGTCGAGGCGAGCATCGCCACCGACGACGGCAAGATCGACCTCGGCGTCCAGCGCAACCGCGTGCGCTACACATGAGCGACGTCGACGGCTTCGTCCCGGTGCTGATCGTGGGTGCCGGTCCCGTCGGCGTCACCGTCGCAACCCTTTTGGCGCAGCACGGCGTCGACTGCCTGGTCCTCGACCGGTTCGCGGACGTGTACCCGCGGCCGCGCGCGGTGCACCTCGACGACGAAGTCCTGCGCATCGTCGGCCGGCTGGGCATCGCCGCCGAGTTCACGGCGCTCTCACGGCCCGCACGGGGCCTGCAGCTGCGCGACCCGAACATGAACGTGCTCGCGCAGTTTCGCCGCGAACGCCCCGAGACTGCCAACGGCTATCCCCAGGCCAACATGTTCGACCAGCCGGAGTTCGAAGCGCTCCTGCGGTCGAATCTCCGGAGCTGTCAACACGCGGTGCTGCGCGGGGAGGTCGACGTGACCGGCGTCGTGCGGGCCGGCGCCGAGCGCGCGGAAGTCACCTTCGTCGACCGGGTCAGTGGCCGGCAGCACCGGGTCGAGGCGCGCTACGTGCTCGGCTGCGACGGCGCCAACAGCACGGTCCGCACGGCGATCGGCGCCACGATGCGCGACATGAGGTTCGAACAGCGCTGGCTGGTCGTCGATGCGACGACCGATGCCGAACTCGACCAGTGGGACGGCGTGCACCAGGTGTGCGACCCGCGCCGCGCCGGCACTTTCATGCGCATCGGGCCGGACAGATACCGGTGGGAGTTCCGGCTGCTGCCGGGGGAAACCGCCGAGCATTTCGGCACGGTCGCGACGCTGCTTCCGCTGATCCGGCCCTGGGTCGACGGCGTCGCGCCGGAACGGCTGGTGCTCGTCCGGGTCGCCGAATACACCTTCCGCGCCCAGCTGGCCGACCGCTGGCGCCGCGACAACGTCTTCCTGCTCGGCGACGCCGCCCACCTGACACCGCCGTTCATCGGCCAGGGCCTGTGCGCGGGGCTGCGCGACGCGATGAACCTGGGCTGGAAACTTGCCGGCGTGCTCAACGGGTGGCTGCCGCGCGCTGTGCTGGACAGCTACGAGCAAGAGCGAAAACCCCACGTGCGCTATATGATCCGCTTCGCGCTCGCCATGGGGCTGACCATGACGGCCGGGGGAGAGGTGGGCAACCTGCTGCGCCGCGTCGTGGTGCCCCGCCTGAAGCTGCTCCCCGGCATCCGGGACAAGGTCGTCGACAGCACGACGCCGGCGCTGCGCTCCAGCGCGCTGGTGGTCAGACGCGGCCACCGGCGGGGGCTGGCAGGCCGGCTGTGCCCAAATCCCGTTCTGGCGGGGCGCGGGCGCTTCGACGAAGTCGTGGGGCCGCGCTTCGCCGTCGTGACGCGCGCGCCGGTGCCCGAGGCACGGCGCGCGGAGTTGGCACACCGGGGCGCCGTCGTGATCGCGGCCGAACCCGGCGCCGAGCTCGCCGACTGGTTGCGACGCGGTCGTGCGGCGGCCGCGGTCGTCCGCCCCGACGGGACCGTGCTGTATGCCGGTCCCGACGTGTCGGAGGCCTGCGGCCACGTACCGGTGTTCGCGCCCTGCCTCGCCGATGCGTAGGCCCGCCGGCGTCGCGGTCTACCGCCAGAGCCTGTACTCGGCCGGCGCCATCCGCGACCCCTACCCGCACTACGCCAGGCTGCGCGAGTTGGGAGCGGTGGTGTGGCTGACCAGACAACGGGTGTTCGCAATACCGCGCTATGCCGAATGCAAGGCGGTACTCCGCGACGACGCGACGTTCGTGTCCGGCCACGGAGTCGGCCTCAACCCCTTCGTCAACAGGCTGTCCCGCGGCACCACACTGAACAGCGACGGCGAGGAACACGATCAGCGGCGCAAGCTGCTCGCGCACCGGATGCTGCCGCGGGCGCTGCGCGCGATGAGCGACGTCATCCAGGCGCAGGCCGACGAGGTCGCCGCCGCCGCGGTGAAACGCGAATATGTCGACGGCGTCGCGGACCTGGCGAAAGCGCTGCCGCTGGCGGTGGTCCCGGACCTGCTGGGCTGGCCCCGGGACGGTAGGGGCAACCTGCTGCGCTGGGGTGCGGCCACCTTCGACGCGCTGGGCCCACCCAACCGGTACTCGGTCAGCGCGGTACCGGCCAGCCTGGCGATGATGGGCTTCTCCAAGCGGGTGGTGCGCCGCCGGTTGGTGGCCGAGGGCAGCATGGGTCACGACATCCTGGTGGCGGGGGACGCCGGAAAGCTGCCCTACAGCGAGTGTTCGGCGTTGATGATCGATTATCTCGCGCCCTCGCTGGACACCACGATCGGCGGCATCGCCAGCGCGCTCGCACTTTTCGCCCTGCACCCCGAACAGTGGAGGCTGCTGAAGTCGGAGCCCGCGCTGCTGCCCAACGCGGTCAACGAGGTCCTGCGGTATGAGGCACCGCTGCGGGCGTTCTCGCGAAAGCTGCTGTGCGAGAGCTCCGTTGCCGGCGTCGCTCTGCCCGCCGGAGCCCGGGTGCTGGTGATCTACGCGTCCGCCAACCGGGACGAGCGGGAATGGACCGACCCGGCGACCTTCGACATCAGCCGCGACGCCAACCGCCAACTCGGCTTCGGGCACGGCACACACGCCTGTGCCGGGCAGGGGCTGGCCCGCCTCGAGATGCAGGCGATGCTGACCGCGATGATGCAGCGCGTCGCCCGGATCGAACTCGTCGGGGAGCCGATGTGGGCGCTGAACAACATCATCCGTGGTTACCGGCGGCTGCCGCTTCGGCTGATCGCGGACTGAGCGTCGGCCCGGCGGGGGCGACCCCGCGGCGCCGAAGCGGTTACGTCGGCGGAGTCGGGGTCATCGACGCGATGTAATAGGTCTCGTTCCCGGTGGGGTATCCGCCGCCGTTGGTGGCGATGTGCACGTGGTCGTAGTGGTTGAGCGTCTCGTTGCCGTAGTCGGAAGTCCAGCTCCCAGCGCCGATGCCGGGGTAGATCCGTTGCCGCCAGATCACGTGATTGATTCCCCAGCGTTTGGCATTCGCCAACGCATACCCGGCGATCTCGTTGCCGAGCTCGATGCCCTCCGGGCTGTGATAGTTCGGGATCATCACGTCGATCGCCAACCCTTCGGGGTGCCACCGCAACGCGTCCTGCCGGTACCCGCCGATGGTCTTGATCTCCGGGAAGAGCACGCCGATGACCCGGGCCGCCCAGATGGTCTTGACCTGCAGGCCCTGTTCCGGCGCCACCCCGGTCGGCAGCGCGACCAAGAAGTTCCGGGCCGGGGCGGGCGCGTTGGCCGCCAGGGCCTGCACCTCCTCGGGGCTGGCGATGCGCGGTGCCTCCGCGGGCATTCCCATCCGCGGCACGTCGGCGGGAGCGGCGGCCTGCGTCGCGCCGGCGGGCGCGGTCGTGGGAGCGAGCGGGGCGACAGCCCGGCTCCCTTGGCAGCACCGATGCTCCGTGCTCTGGGCGTAGACCATGGCGGCCGAGACGACGACCGACGCCGCGATCGCCAACCAGCGGCCCCGGCCGTTGGCCAATACGCCTGTGCCCACGATCAGCAGCTTAATGTCCGGTGCGGCCCGTGTGGCGGGGTTTTGACAACCATTGTTGGGCGACTCGCGCTTGATGCGGCCGACGCCGAACGGCAGGGGCCCGTTCCGGGTGGAGGTCCCGCCGTCGGCGCACCCGCTGGATCCTCGTTGTGGTGGCAGGCGCGGGCTCAGTGCTTGATCCCAGAACATATTCTGCGGCAACAACTTCCGCGGGCCGGACCGGCGGCCAACGACGAGAGCGTCGCGCTCGGCGTGGCTCAGACCGTGCGGGTGATCACGGCCGCGGCCCTGATCATGGTGATCTCCTTTGCCGCATGATGGCCGCCGAGGTGTCGTTCATGAGGTTGTTCGGCTTCGGGCTGACAGCGGCGGTGCTGGGGGACGCCACGCTGGTGCCGTCGTTGCTGGTGCCGTCGTTCATGCACGTGCTCGGCCGCATCAACTGGTGGGCGCCCGCGCCGCTGGCCCGGTTGCACGCTCGGTTCGGGATCAGCGAGGAGGCCGCTCACGGACGCGTCAATTGGCGGCCGGCGGTGCGCCGAATCCTGTTCGGCCGGCAACCGGTCTAGGTCGCGGACCGAAATTCGCCCGCCAGCGAGGCGAGGAATTGCTGTGTGAGACGGCGGGATTCACCCCGCGCCCGCGCGTCGCCGCCCAGCGGGACGACGCGGGCGGCTAGATCGGTGACGCCGGCGTCGCGATAGCGGCGCAGCCTGGCCAGCACGGCCGGCTCGTCGCCCGCGGCCATGGTGTCACCGACGTCCGCGGCGTCGCCGTGCTCGAGCAGGCGCACATAGTTGGGGGAGAAGTCGGCGTGACCGAGCACCTCGCTGGCGTAGGCGCGCGCGGTGTCGGCCTCGCGGCTCGCGCAGAGCGCCACGGGCACGCCTGCGACGACGCGAATCCCGTTCTTGCCGGACGCCCTTGCGGCCTCGGCGAGTCGGGGCACGACGTAGTCCCCGATGGCCCGTTCGTCGGCCATCCACAGGATGGTGCCGCCGGCGCGCTCGCCGGCGAGGCGCAGCATGGCCGGCCCCAGGGCGGCGAGCAACACCGGCACCGGCGCGTCGGTGACGTCCACCGGGCTGCTCACGTGGAAGGTGGCGTTGTCAACCACCGCCACGCCCGGGCCGGCGAATGCCGCGGCCAGCACGTCTAGGTAGTCGCGCACCAGGCGGGCCGGTCGATCGTAGGGGAGCCCGAGCTGGTCGGAGATGATCCAGTGGTGTGACGGGCCGATGCCCAGCGTGAACCGGCCGGAGCAGGCGACCTGCGTGGTCAGCGCCTGCTGCGCCATGATCAACGGATGGCGGGTCTGGATGGGTACGACCGCGGTGCCGATCTCGATGCGGTCGGTCACCTGCCCGAGCAGTGCGACGGCCGTCATCGCATCCAGGTAACCGGGCACCTGCGGGAACCAGAACGACGCGAACCCCTGTGCCTCGGCGGTCTTCCCGTCCTCGAGCAGCCCGGCCAACCGGTCGGCCCGCAACCGCTCCTTGTCCGAGCCGACCATCAGGCCGAGCCTCACGAGGTCCTCCGGTCACGGCACATAGCGCTCCCATTCGTGTGGCACCACTGGATGAAATGGCGCGGCGAAGAGCGGGGCGATTTTGGCGTTGCCCCAACGCTTCTCCAGTGCCGGCCGCACCCGTTTCGCCGCGGCCACGGGGTTGTCGTCGAGGAAGCAATACGAAAGCGTCTGACCCGCAGGGGCGCTGGCCAGGCTGGTGTCCACGGCCACCGAGTCGGCCGACCAGACACCGGCCACGCCGTCCACCTCGAGCAGGTCGATCGGCGGTCCCGGTGCGTCGTCCGCCGTCTCGAGCACGATGTACACGCCACGCGCCGGCCACCACGGCAGCACGTCGGCCCCGATCTTCACCCGCGGTGCGGCCGACCTCGCCCGCACGTGGTACACGCCGCGCTCGACGGGCGGCAGCAGCGCCAGTTTGCGCCCGGCTCCGCCCAGCGCCGCCGACAGCCGGTTGAACGAGTCGAGTCCGGCTGTGTCGGTGAAGAAGTACGACATCACGTGGTCGACGGGGTCGAAGCGGTCGGTACTGAACGCGCGGGCGTTGCGGCATTCCGGGGTGGATACCAGCCGAAGTGACGCCCGCACCGCGGAGAGCCGGTGCTGTTCGGGCCGATGGTCCATCGTGTGCCAGCGCAGGTAGTCGGCGTCCAGGCCCTCCGGATGGCGGGTGGCCATCGAGACAAACAGGGTGGTGATGTCGCCGCGGCCCGCGGCGAGCACGTCGGCGACCTCGTCGGAAGGGGTGCCGGGTAGCAGCATCGATACCGTCCTTCAGGGTCCCTTGAGCTCGATTTCGGGGTGACGCGCCTGGGCCATGCGCCGGAATCCTTCGCGCCACGGGACTTTCGTGCGGCCGAGGACCTCGTGCATGCGGCCCACGTCCGGCCACAGCGGCGTGTGCGCGTCGGGAGCGTATTCGAAGATCGGCTCGACGCCCACCAATTCACCCAGATAGGTGCAGTAGTCCTCGGCGCTGACGGTCTCGCTGCCGGCCCAGTTGACCACGACCGGTGGGGTGGCGGCGACCTCCATGGCTCGGATGCCCAGTTCGACGTAGTCGTCCTCGTAGATCGGGTTGTAGTTGTTCGGCTTATCCGGGTGCAAGCGAATCGGCCGGTGTGCCAATATCGCGTCGAGGCGGTCGGCCGGCGCGCCGCCCTCGGGGCCGTAGGTGGAGCAGATGCGGATGATCGTCAGCGGAATCCGGTACTGCCGGGCGATCCACGTGCACACGGCTTCGGCGGCGACCTTGGCGAAGCTGTAGTTGGCCCGCAGCGGCACCCCCGGCGGGTCCGATTCGACCAGCGGTCGCCGCCCCTGATACCCGTAGATCGATCCCGTCGAGCAGAAGACGAAACCCTTTGCGGCACGGCACCAGTGCAGCAAGTCGCCGGAATGCTGTGCGTTGGTCTCCAGGCAGGCCGTCCAATCGCCGGTACCGGGGTCCACCGCCGCGTGGAACACGTAGTCGAAATCGTCGGGCAGCGCGGAGAAGTCACCGGCACCCATATCGAGCGCGACCGGGGTGATGCCGGCATCGAGCAGTTTGTTGCGGTCTGCAGGGTTTCTCAGGCGAGCGGCGCCCCACACCTCGTTGCGTTGCGCGAGCGCCCGCGCAATGGGGAAGCCGATCTTGCCGGTGGCGCCGGTGATCAAGATCTTCTGCGAATCGAGCATCCCTATAGTCATAGCGCACCGCCACGCAGATGTTAAGTACTTGATATATTGCGCGGTGTGGAACTCACCTTCGGGGACGAGGTCGAAGCGTTTCGCGCGGAGTTCATCGAGTTTCTCGACGAACATCTGCCCAGCGAGGCGCAGGCCGCCGAACGGTCGCGCTCGACGTCGCACATCCCGCAATGGGCGCGGCGCTGGCAGCGACTGCAGTTCGATCACGGTTGGCTCTTACCGGGGAACCCGCCCGAGTTCGGCGGCCGAAACGCCGGCATCCTGCAGCAGTTCGTGCACCGCGAGGAGCTGGCGCGGCGGCGCATCTACCATTGCTTCAACCCGCAGGGGGTTGGCATCATCGCCGCCTCGCTGCTGTCGTTCGGCAGCGACGAGCAGAAGCAGAAGTGGGCGATACCGATCCTGCGCGGGGAGATGACCGCGTCGCTCGGCATGAGTGAACCGGGTGCGGGCTCCGATCTGGCCGGCTTGAGCACACGCGCGGCACGCTGCTCGGATTCGCAAGGGGACCACTTCGTGGTCAATGGGCAGAAGGTGTGGACCTCCGGTGCCCACGACGCCGACGTGCTGCTCACCTTTGTGCGCACCGATCCCGCAGCGCCCAAGCACAAGGGCATCAGCGCCCTGCTCATTCCCACCGCCACGCCCGGGGTGGAGCGCCGACCGTTCGCCTCGGTCTACGACCGCGACGGCCTGGACTTCAACGAGGTGTTTCTCACCGATGTGCGGGTGCTCGCCGAAAATCTTGTCGGCCCGCTGCACGGCGGGTGGAAGGTGGCCAACGGATCGCTCGGTCACGAACGCACGATGATGTGGCTGGCGTTCGCCAACCGCCTCGAGCAGCTGCTCGAGGATTTCCGGCCCGTCGGGGCGCTCAACCGCGACCGCTACGCCACGACCGCGATGGACCTTCAGGCGCTGCGTCTGCTCGGCTCGGTGGCGCTCGGGCAGGCCGCGCGCGGGGAACGGGACGTGCCGAGCGTGTCGGTGCTCAAGGTGTTGGGATCGGAGGCCGAGCAGAACGCCGCCAGGCATGCCCTGGACGCGGCCGGTATCGAGGGTCTGCATGACCACGTGCTCACCGCGCCTTATAACGCCTATGCCCCAGACCTTTTCACCGGGAGCTGGTTCACGCGCTATATCGGCACCTATGCGGGAACCATCGCCGGCGGCACCTCGGAGATCCAGCGCAACATCATCGCCCAGCGGATCCTCGGGCTGCCGGCGCGCTGAATCGCGACCCCACCGCTATCGGGCGGCGACCGCGATCGACTTGGTGTCGGTGTATCCGTCGATGCCCTCGGGGCCGAGCTCGCGCCCGTAGCCGCTGCACTTGACGCCCCCGAACGGCGCGAACGGGTCCATGGTGTAACCCTGGTTGACCCCGCACGTGCCGGTGCGAACAGCGGCGGCGACGGCCAGCCCGCGATCGGGATCGTCGGTCCAGACCGACCCGGCCAAACCGTAGTCCGAGTCGTTGGCGATGCGAATCGCGTCGGACTCGTCGGCGTATTCGATCACCGTCAGCACGGGGCCGAAGATCTCCTCGCGGGCGATGCGCATGGTGTTGTCGGCGCGGTCGAACAGCGTGGGACGGACGTACCAGCCGCGGTCGAGGCCCTCGGGCATGGCCGTGCCGCCGGTCACCAGGCGCGCGCCTTCGGCCTGACCCTGGTCGATATAGCCGCGCACGCGCTGCTGCTGGCGCCGGCTGACCAGCGGACCGACCTGAGTCGTCTTGTCGGCGGGATCCCCGACGACCATCGAATCCATCTCGGCCGCCAGCGCATCGGTGAATTCGCCGGCCCGCCCGGCCGGCACCAGGATGCGGGTCAGCGCATTGCAGATCTGCCCGCTGTTGGACAGGCTGGCCGAGCGCACGCCGGTGGCCACCTTGCCGGGATCGGCGTCATCGAGGACGATCGCCGCCGATTTGCCGCCCAATTCCAGGCTGACCCTGCGCAATTGGGAAGCGCAGGCCGTCGCGACCGCCGTGCCGGTTGCGGTCGAACCGGTGAACGACACCTTGTCCACGCCCGGATGGGCGACCAGGTGTTGGCCGGCTTCGGGGCCGCCGGGCAGGATGCTGACCACCCCCTCCGGCAACCCCAGCTCGGCGAGCGTCTCGGCGAGCAGCAGCGCATTGAGCGGCGACTCTTCGGCGGGTTTGACAACGACGGTGCAGCCGGCGAGCAGCGCGGGGATGAGCTTGGTGACGGTCAGGAACTGCGGCATGTTCCACGGCACGATGGCGGCGACGACACCGACGGGTTCCCTGCGGATCTGGATGTCGGCGCCGTACATGCCCGGCCGTACCTCGGTGAAGGGATATCTTTCGGCGAGCCCGCAGAAGGCGGTCATCATCATCGTCGGAAGCCCGACCTGGGCGCGCCGGGAGAAGCTGATCGGCGCACCGATCTCCGCGGTGATCAGGTCGGCCATCTCCGAGCCGCGCTGCCCGTACAACTCGGCGAGCTGGCGCACGTGCGCGATCCGCTCGGCCGGTGCCAGCCGTGGCCACGGGCCGGTGTCGAACGCCGCGCGTGCCGCCGCCACCGCGGCGTCGACATCGGCGGGTCCAGCCGCCGCCACCGACGCGATGGGTTGCTCCGTGTGCGGCGAGATCACCTCGATGTGCCGGTCGGTGCCGGGCTGAGCCCAGGTCCCGCCAATGAACAGTTGGTCTTGGTGCACTGGCCGTCCGCCCTTCCTGACGTGCATGACGCGAATATCAACTACTTGCGATTGTGCCATGGAGCATATAGCGTCGGCGCTGCATGCTTCCGGCGATGATTCGCCGCCGGGATACAGCCTCGACAAGAGTAGGCCAGGAGTTAGGCAATGGCTCGTTTCCCCAAACCTGCAGAGGGCAGTTGGACGCAACATTATCCCGAATTGGGGACGGCGCCGGTGTCCTACGAGGACTCCATCAGCCCGGCAATCTACGAGCTCGAGCGCGCGGCGATCTTCAAGCGTGCCTGGCTCAATGTGGGCCGGGTGGAACAACTCCCGCGCAAGGGTAGCTACTTCACCAAGGAACTCAAGGTCGTCAACACCTCGATCATCCTGGTGCGCGCCGGCTCGGGTGAGATCAACGCCTTCCACAACATCTGCCGCCACCGCGGCAACAAGCTGGTGTGGAACGACATGCCGCTCGAGGAGACCAGCGGCTTCTGCAAGCAGTTCACCTGTAAGTACCACGCGTGGCGCTACGACCTGGACGGCAACCTCACGTTCGTCCAGCAGGAGGGGGAGTTCTTCGACCTGGACAAGAGCCGCTATGGCCTGGTTCCGGTGCACTGCGACGTGTGGGCAGGGTTCATCTTCGTCAACTTCGCGCCCGAACCCGAACAGAGCCTGCGCGATTTCCTGGGTCCGATGATCACCGGTCTGGAGGGCTACCCGTTCGACAAGATGACCTCCCGGTGGTACTACCGCTCCGAGGTGAAGGCCAACTGGAAGCTCTACATGGATGCGTTCCAGGAGTTCTATCACGCGCCGATCCTGCACGCCAACCAGTCGCCCTCCAAGTACTCAAAAGCCGCGGCGGAGGCCGGTTTCGAGGCGCCGCACTACCGCATCGACGGCCCGCACCGACTGGTCAGCACGTCGGGCATCCGCGCCTGGGAGTTGGACTCCGAGATGCGCAAGCCGATGGAAGAGATCTGCCAGAGCGGCCTGTTCGGCCCCTGGGACAAACCGGATCTGGGGCAGATGCCCGCAGGACTGAACCCCGCCAGATGCGACCCGTGGGGCCTCGACTCGTTCCAGCTGTTCCCGAATTTCGTGGTCCTCATCTGGGGTCAGGGTTGGTATCTGACCTATCACTACTGGCCAACGGCGTACAACAGCCATATCTTCGAAGGCACCTTGTACTTCCCGCAGCCGCGCACTCCGCGGGAGCGGGTCGCGCAGGAACTGGCCGCCGTGTCGTTCAAGGAGTACGGCCTGCAGGACGCCAACACACTAGAGGCCACCCAGATCGCGGTCGAATCCACGGCCGTCGACAGGTTCCTGCTGTGCGACCAGGAGGTGCTCATCCGCCATCTGCACCAGGAGACGGCGACCTGGATCGAGGACTATCAGCGCAAGACCGCGGGGGTGTGATCGACGATGACGGGCGTGTTGCCGACCGAATTTGCTGACCTGGAACGGTTTTCGGAGTGGTGCCTGGCGAGTGAGCCGGAGCGTTACGCGAAACGGTTGAACAGTTCGATGCCGGAGATGCAGGCCTTCTACAACGCCATCACGCCGCGTGCGGAGGAGGCTATCACCTACTGCGACAAGTTCTCCCTCGACGAGATGCCCGACGACGTGCTCAACCTCATGCACCTGCTGTACTCGATGATCATGGTGTCGTTCCCAATAGAGTGCTGGAAGCAGCCGCGTGTGCCGGATTCCGGCGCCACGGCCCTGGACTGCGTGTCTGAACCCGTGCCATGAGCGACGTCACCGTCCTGCGGGCCGCGCGCTGGGCCGACGTCGAGGCCGGCGTGGTGCGCTCGCCTGCGACGGTAGTCGTCGACGGGGAGCGTATCGCGGCGGTGAACCCCGCTGAGCGGGTGCCGGATTCGGCGACCGAGCTCGATCTCGGTGACGTCACGCTGCTGCCCGGCCTGATGGACATGGAGCTGAACCTGCTCATCGGCGGACCCGGCGGGCCCGACGGGCTGCCGAACCCCATGCACGGCGTGCAAGACGACCCGGTGTACCGCACGCTGCGCGGCGCGGTCAACGCGCGCACCACGCTCGATGCCGGATTCACCACCGTGCGCAACCTCGGGTTGATGGTGAAGACGGGCGGCTATCTGCTCGACGTGGCGTTGCAACGGGCGATCGACGCCGGTTGGCACGTCGGTCCGCGCATAGTGCCCGCGGGGCACGCGGTCACACCGTATGGCGGACATCTCGACCCGACCGTCTTCCAGCGACTCGCCCCGGGCATCATGCCGCTCTCGGTGGCCGAGGGCATCGCCAACGGCGTCGACGACGTGCGGGCCTGTGTGCGCTACCAGATCCGGCACGGCGCCAAGCTGATCAAGGTTTCGGCGTCCGGCGGGGTCATGTCGCACAGCACCGCCCCCGGCGCCCAGCAATACTCTGACGACGAGTTCGCCGCGATCGCCGACGAGGCCCACCGCGCCGGAGTGCGGGTTGCCGCGCACGCGATGGGGGACAGCGCGATTCGGGCCTGCATTCGCGCCGGCATCGACTGCATCGAACACGGCTTCCTGGCCAGCGACGACACGATTCAGATGATGGCCGACACCGGAACCTTCCTGGTGTCGACCACCTATCTCACCGAGGCGTTGGCCGTCGACCGCATCGCCCCCGAGCTGCGCAAGAAGGCCGCCGAGGTCTTCCCCAGGGCGCAGGCCATGCTGCCCAAGGCGATCGCCGCCGGCGTGCGCATCGCCTGCGGGACCGACGCCCCGGCCATACCGCACGGGCAGAACGCCAAGGAGCTGTGCGCCCTGGTCGACCGCGGGATGACACCGATCCAAGCGATCCGGGCCGCCACCGTCACCAGTGCGGAGCTGATCGAGGCGGACAGCGATTTGGGCCGTCTGGCAGCGGGATATCTCGCGGATGTCATCGCGGTCCCCGGGGACCCGTCGAATGACATCGCCGCCACACTGGATGTGCGGTTCGTGATGAAGGACGGCCGCGTCTACAAGCACGATGGGAACTAGCGTCGTGACCGACGAACCGAGCATGGAACTGGTCGACAACATCCTGTGGCACCTCAAGCAGGCGTGGTATTTCGCGTTGACGGCGGTCAACGACGCGGTGAGTGAGCACGGCGTCAGCACCGCGCAGATCGGTGTGCTGCGCCAGCTCGCCACCGAGCCCGGCCTCTCGGGCGCCGAACTCGCGCGCCGGCTGTTGATCACGCCCCAGGGTGTGCAGCTGGCGATCAAGGCGTTGGAGCAACGGGGTCTGGTGCAGCGGAGGCCGGATCCCCAGCATGCCCGGATCCTCAAGGCCTATTTGACCGATCAGGGTCGCGACGTTGCGGCCGCGGTGGTCAGCGATGCGATCGCCGCGCACGAATCGGTGTTCGGCGTGTTGACCCCCGAAGAGCAGCGGACGCTGCGGGACCTGCTGGCACGCATCGTCGAGAAGGGCACCGGGCACACGCTGTTCAATGACCACATCGGGGAATAGTGTCCCGCGTCATCGATTCGCTTGCAGACAGTCCACCAGATCCCCCCGAAATCGATCCACAACCACCACACTCGGCGCACCTAAGAGGCTGAGTCAATGTCCGGGCAACAGAAGAAGACGACTCCGCCTGCTCGAGCACTGTTGGCGTCAGATGCCCAGAAAATTCTTGATGTTGTCGCTGCAGATGCGTGCGGCATCGTGCGGGCCAACCGCATCGACGAGTGCTGCCAGCGATTTCTCGGAGTAGCCGAAAGTGCTTTCGTTGTGCGGGTAGTCGGAGGACCAGAACACCTTGTCGATACCGATCCGGTCGATCGATTGCAGGCCCAACGGGTCGACCATGAACGATGCGCTCATGTGGGTGTCCCAGTAGTACTGGATGTCGTGCTGGAGCCGATAGTTGTACATGTGCTGGTATGACGCCACCAGGTGTTCGGCGTCTTGCAGGGCCCATGGCACCCAGGCGATCCCGCCCTCGAACCAGCCGATTCTCAGTTGCGGGTGTCGATCGAGGATACCGCCGAAGATGTACTTGGAGAACACTTCCCGGAAACCGTCGATGTTGGTCATCATGCTCACCACGATGGTGTTGAACTCCGACGGAATTTTCGGCGGAGTTTCTCCGATGTGGTGGGCGAGCGGGAGTCCGGCGTCTTCGATCTCCTCCCAGACGGGAGTCATCGCCGTGCTCGCGTAGTCGATAGGATTATCGTCGGCGTCCTTACCGGGGTTCAGGGGCAGCAGGAATGTCTTGAGTCCCAGCGATTTCAGTTCGGATAGCGTTCGCCGCGTCCCCTGCGGATCCCACCAGTTGATCAGGCCGACGCCGTAGAAGCGACCATTGGAGTTCTGCTGAAGTTCGGCCACGTACTCGTTATAGACGCGGAAGGCCAGTTCGCGAACTTCCCTGTCCGGGTAGTGGAACATCGCCAGGATAGCGTTGGGAAACGCCAACTCCTTGTCGACGCCGTCGTCGTGCAATTCCTGGATCCGCGCTTCGATGTTGGTGCTCGCCGCCCCCGGCAGGTCGTCGTACTGCATCACCACGGCGCCGAAGGTGTCCCAGAGAAAAGACTTCCCCTGAACCCCTATGTGGTAGGCGCCGTCGTCGTACCAGATCCGCGGAGCCCTCTCCTTGAGGTTGGCGGGAAACCGTTCGTAGAAGATGTCCGAGGCGACCGAAATATGGTTGTCCGCGGAGAACACCTCGGTTCCGGAGGGCAGACCCACGTCGATGCCACTTGCATGGCCACGCCGATATTTCGGTGCGCCGAAGCCTTCGGGCGGGTAGAGCGTCGTGGTGCCGGGATGGACGGACATCGTTGATCCTCCGATTGGCGTCGTGGGTCTGCTCACCAGGCAACAGGCGTTTCGTAGACACCATAGGCCGGCCCGTCGCGTTTGCACCGGTCGTTTTCGAATGGGATGACACGAGTATCTAGTACTTGATACTGGTGCCAAGTAGTTGATAACCTGGCCTGGATGCGGGGCACGCCGACGAACACCACGCCCCCTCGATGACGATGAGGTCGACGATGGTTGGGTGCTGACCTGTCAGGCCCTGCCCACCAGTCGCAGGGTGTGGGTGGTCTATGGGTGAGGACAAGGAGAAGCACCGCGATGGAGCGCAGTCGATGAGCAGGGTGGCGGTGGTGACCGGTGGAGCCTCGGGCATCGGTGAGGCGACCTGCCACGAACTCGGCCGGCGCGGCCTGAAGGTCGGGGTCCTCGACGTCGACGAGCAGGCGGCCCAACGCGTCACCGAGGAACTGCGCGCCGATGGGTTCACGTCCATCGGCGTCGGTGCCGACGTCACCGACCGGCCCGCTGTGGAGCAGGCGTTCGCCAAGGTCCGCAGCGAGCTGGGCCCGGTCACGGTCCTGGTGACCAGCGCCGGATTGTTCGGCTTCTCGCCCTTCACAGACATCACCGCGCAGGACTGGGCGCGGGTCCTCGACGTCAACCTGACCGGCACCTTCCACTGCTGCCAGGTCGCCCTGCCCGACATGCTGACCGCGAAATGGGGCCGGATCGTGACGATCTCGTCGTCGAGCGCCCAGCGCGGGTCACCCTTCGCCGCCCACTACGCCGCCGCCAAGGGCGGGGTGATCACCCTGACGAAGTCGCTGGCCCGCGAGTACGCCACCCAGGGAATCACGGTCAACACCATTCCGCCCTCGGGCATCGAGACCCCGATGCAGCACCAGGGCCAAGCAGCCGGCTACCTGGGCTCCAACGAACAGATCGCCGCCAACATCCCGATGGGCTACCTGGGCACCGGCGACGACATCGCCGCGGCCGTCGGCTTTTTGAGCTCGGAGGCGGCCCGCTTCATCACCGGACAGGTGCTCGGCGTCAACGGGGGAGCGGTGCTGTGAACGAGAGGAGCGACGTGAGGCAGTCAGGAAAGCCGGCAGCGGGTTCGTGGACAGAACACTATCCCGAATTGGGCACCGGCCCCATCTCATTCCGGGACTCCACGTCCAAAGAATTCTACGAACTCGAACGCGAAGCGGTCTTCAAGCGGGCCTGGCTCAACGTGGCGCGCGTCGAGGAGTTGCCCCGCATCGGCAGCTACCTCACCAAAGAGATCGAGGTGGCCGGCGCGTCGATCATCCTGGTCAAGGGGAAAGACGACCGGATTCGCGCTTTCCACAACGTGTGCCGCCACCGGGGAAACAAGCTGGTGTGGAACGATTTTCCCGCCGAGCCGACGCAGGGCACCTGCCGGCAGTTCACCTGCAAGTACCACGGCTGGCGCTACGACCTCGACGGCACACTGAAATTCGTCCAGCAGGAGCCGGAGTTCTTCGACCTCGACACCTCCGACTACGGATTGCGGCCCGTCCACTGCGACGTCTGGAACGGCTTCGTCTTCATCAACCTGGACCGCGAGCCGAGGCAAAGCCTGCGCGAATTCCTGGGACCGATGATCACCGGCCTGGACGACTACCCGTTCGGCAAACTGACCGAGCGCTATGAGTGGGTCGCACACAACAACAGCAACTGGAAGATCTTCGCCGACGCATTCCAGGAGTACTACCACGTGCCCTCGCTGCATCCCCAACAAGTGCCGCCGGCGGTGCGCGATCCGAATGCCGGATTCACTTGCGGGCACTTCCAACTCGACGGCCCGCACCGGCTGGTGTCCACGGCCGGGCGGCGCCGGTGGCTGCTGCCTGAGGACTACATGTATCCGATCGAGCGGGCCACCCAGAGCGGCCTGGTCGGCCCCTGGCGGACCCCCGACATCGGCGAGCTTCCGGCCGGTCTCAACCCGGGCGGCATCGAGCCGTGGGGGATCAGCAATTTCCAGATCTTCCCCAATATCGAGATCCTGATCTACGGCGGCTGGTACCTGCTCTACCGCTACTGGCCCACCTCGTACAACACGCATCGGTTCGAGGCCTACACCTTCTTTTCCCCGGCCCGCAGTGTGCGAGAACGCGTCGAGCACGAGGTCGCGGCGGTGGTGCTCAAGGAGTTCGCGCTGCAGGACGCCGGCATGCTCGGCGGCACGCAGGCCGCACTCGAGTACGGCAGGGAATACGGTGTCGACGAGTTCCCGCTCAACGACCAGGAGATCCTGGTGCGCCACCTGCACAAGGTGGTTGGCGAGTGGGTGGATGCCCACCGTCGTGAGCACGACCTGGCAGGGGTGTGACCATGCCAGATGCCCTGCTGCCCAGCGCCTTCGCCGAACTGGAGACCTACGCCCAAACGTGGTGCCTCGCCACCGAAACCGAGCGCTGGAACGCCCGGATGTCGAGCACGATGCCGCAGATGCGCGAGTTCTACGACGCGTTCTTCCCGCGCCTGGAAGAGGCCATCGAGTACTGCGACAAGTTCTCCCTCGACGAGCTGCCCGAGGACGCGCTCAACCTTCTGCACCTCATCTATTCGCTGATCATGGTCGCGATGTCGGTGGAGATCATGCGCCAGTCCGCCCCCGTCTGCGCGGCCGACGCGGTCATGACCCGCATCGTCGAGCCCACACCCTGAACGCGTGACCCGAGAGGACCACAGATGAGCACGCTGACCATCAACAAACTCACCGACCGCGTCGGCGCCGAGGTCGTCGGCCTCGACCTGGCCCACGCGGCCTCGGACGAGTCGCTGGGCGCGGCCGTCCTCGATGCCCTGGAAGCCAACGGGGTCCTGGTCTTCCGCGGTCTGCGACTCGACCCCGAGGCCCAGGTCGCGTTCTGCCGCCGTCTCGGCGAGATCGACCATTCCTCCGACGGGCACCACCCGGTCGCCGGCATCTATCCGATCACGCTGGACCGCTCGAAGAACGCCTCCGCGGAATATTTGAAGGCCACCTTCGACTGGCACATCGACGGGTGCACCCCGATCAACGACGACGAATGCCCGCAGAAGGCGACCGTCCTCTCGGCGGTGCAGGTCGCCGAAAGAGGCGGGGAAACCGAATTCGCCAACACCTACGCCGCCTACGACGCGCTGACCGCCGAGGAGAAAGAGCGCTACGGCGCCCTGCGCGTCGTGCACTCGCTGGAGGCCTCCCAGCGCCGCGTCTACCCCGATCCCACGCCCGAGCAGTTGGCGCGTTGGGCTTCCCGCAGCACCCACGAGCACCCGCTCGTGTGGACGCACCGGAGCGGCCGCAAGTCGCTGGTGCTGGGCGCGTCGGCGGACTACGTGGTCGGCATGGACCTCGACGAGGGCCGGGCCCTGCTGGATCGGTTGCTTGCTCGCGCGACCGAACCCGACAACGTGTACAGCCACGCCTGGTCGGTCGGCGACACCGTCATCTGGGACAACCGCGGGGTGCTGCACCGGGCGGCCCCGTATGATCCGAATTCCGCGCGGGAGATGTTGCGCACCACCGTGCTGGGTGACGAACCCATCGAATGAAGAACGCGAGAGGACCCCGATGACCCCCACGTTGGACGGCAAGGTCGCCATCGTCACGGGCGGCGCCTCGGGGCTGGGCCTGGGAATCGTGCGCACGTTCCTGGACGCCGGCGCATCGGTGGTCATCGCCGACATCAACGACGACGACGGTGAGCGACTGGCCGACCAGTGCGGGGGCCGCGCGCGCTTCGAGCACGTCGACGTTTCGAACGCCGAGGACGTCGGCGCCGTGGTCGAGGCGGCGGCACGGCATTTCGGCGGCCTCGACGTGATGGTCAACAACGCCGGGATCTCCAGCGCGATGCACAGGAGCTTCCTGCAAGCCGACCTCACCGACTTCGCCAAGGTCATGTCGGTCAACGTCCTGGGAGTCATGCTGGGCACCCGCGAGGCCGCGCGCCACATGGCCGACCACGACGGCGGCAGCATCATCAACGTCGCCTCGATCGGCGGCCTGCAGGCCGGTGGCGGCGTGATGACCTACCGGGCGTCCAAGGCGGCCGTCATCCATTTCAGCCGCAGCGTGGCCACCGAGCTGGCGCCGCTGGGGATCAGCGTCAATTGCCTTGCCCCGGGCGGGGTTCCGACGCCCATCCTCGCATCCTCGGTTCCGGGGCTGAGCCCGGAGCAGGTCGACAAGTTCGTGCGCAGGACGCGCGAGAAGATGCGCAAGGACCGGCCGCTGCCGCTGGAGGGCACCCCCGAGGACGTCGGTCAGGCCGCGCTGTACTTCGCGGCGTGCACCAGCACCAGCGGCATGGTGTTGACGGTCGACGGCGGGACGTCGGCCCGCGACTTCGCATAGGCGATCATCCGTCGCTGCCCTTACCCGTCCGGCGGCACCACCACAATGCCGGTGTCGCCTTTGTGTTCCGGGCAGTAGAAGGCCACCGACGCGCCGACGAAGTAGCCGGCCTGACGCGCCGAAAATTGCCTTCCCAGGGACAGGATCATGCTGGCCGGCGTCCGGCCCTTGTCGAGACCGTCGCACACGTTGTGGGCCGTCGTGATCGCGGCGGCGTCGGTGGGGAAGACGATCCCGCGGTTCTTCAGCGCCGCAACGAAGGCGTCGTCGGTCGGGTCCGCCGTAGCCGGGGCGGCGAAGAGCAGCGCGGCAGCGCAAACCGCGACCGCACCGATCGCCGGCCGGGTCCTCGCTTCGACCATCCTGGGGGCCACGGTTTCCTTTCACCGCGCGCCCGACTTCTGCGCCGAGCATGCCGGTGGATGAACATTAGCTGATACCGCCGCGTGAGGTTCGCCGAATCGCGTGGGGTTGCTTGCAGGACGCGCTGCCGGGTAAGTCTCTGTCAAACCAGAACGGAGCAAATATGAGCACAGGCGCACAGACCGGGACCATCACCACCCGGGTGCCGGAGCGACTCGACCGGCTGCCATGGTCGAGGTTTCACTGGCGCGTCGTGCTGGGCCTCGGCGGTGTCTGGGTGCTCGACGGTCTCGAGGTCACCATGGTCGGCAACGTGTCGGCCCGGCTCACCGAGAAGGGCAGCGGCATCGCGCTCGACCCCGCGCAGATCGGCGTGGCGGCGGCGATCTACATCAGCGGGGCCTGCCTGGGCGCCCTGTTCTTCGGTCACCTGACCGACCGCTTCGGGCGGCGCAACCTGTTCATGGTCACCCTGGTGCTCTACTTGCTGTCCACCGTCGCCACCGCGTTCGCGTTCGCGCCGTGGTACTTCTTCATCGCCCGTTTCTTGACCGGCGCCGGCATCGGCGGCGAATACGCCGCAATAAATTCGGCGATCGACGAACTGATCCCGGCGCGGGTGCGCGGCCGGGTGGACCTGGTGATCAACGGGACCTACTGGCTCGGCTCGGCCCTCGGGGCGGCCGGCGCGCTGGTCCTGCTCAACACGGCGCACTTCCCGGTGAACATCGGCTGGCGGCTGGCGTTCGGCATCGGCGCCCTCTTCGGCATCTTCGTCCTGCTGGTCCGCCGCAACGTCCCCGAAAGTCCCCGTTGGCTGTTCATCCACGGGCGCGAGCAGGAGGCCGAACGGATCGTCGGCGAAATCGAGCAAGACGTGGCGGAGGAAACGGGCGAGCCGCTGCCCGAACCGCAGGGAAAGCCGCTGAAAGTCCGCCAGCGCAAGGCAATCTCCTTCGTCGAGATCGCCAAGGTGGCCTTCACGCTGTACCCGGGGCGCGCCGTGCTCGGCCTCGCGCTGTTCATCGGGCAGGCTTTCCTCTACAACGGCGTGACATTCAACCTGGGTACGCTGCTGAGCGGGTTCTACGACGTGCCCTCCGGCACGGTGCCGCTGTTTTTCATCCTGTGGGCGCTGAGCAACTTCCTCGGCCCGCTGCTGCTGGGCAAGTTGTTCGACTCCGTCGGCCGCAAACCGATGATCACGCTGTCCTACCTCGGATCGGCGGCGGTCGCGGTCGTCCTCGCGGTGGTGTTCGTGACCCAGGCCGGCGGCGTGTGGGCGTTCATCGGCGTGCTCGCGGTGGCGTTCTTCCTGGCGTCGGCCGGCGCGAGTGCGGCCTACCTGACCGTCAGCGAGATCTTCCCGATGGAGACCCGGGCGCTGGCGATCGCCTTCTTCTACGCGGTGGGCACCGCGATCGGCGGCATCTCCGGCCCCTTGCTGTTCGGGCAGTTGATCGGCTCCGGGCAGCGCGGCGAGGTGGTCTGGTCGTTCCTGATCGGGGCCGCGGTGATGGCGGTGGCCGGCCTGGTCGAACTGTGGCTCGGCGTCGCGGCCGAACAACGCTCGCTGGAAGACCTCGCGATGCCCCTGACGGTGGCCGACGCCGAGGACGAGGACTGAGACCGGACGCACCGATTCGTCGCGCGGGCGCGTCTGGTTAACTGCGGCCGTGCGTAAAGATCCGGGGCTGGCGCGGCGCTTCTTCGATCGATTCGAGCCGGTGCACGCGGTGACGTACTTTGCGCCCGAGGCGCGGGCGGCGCTCGACGGGCTGGGTTACCGCGGCTTCTGGATGGGGTACTTCGCCGCCCGCTCGGCACCGCTGGGCGAGGTGCCCACTGAGGTGGTGACGGCGATCTTCTACAACTTCGCCCCCGAGCGGGTCGCCAAGGCACTGCCCGCGGCCTGGCAGATCGCCGGTCCGGAGGCGGCGCTGCGCGCACGGGCCGAGTCCGCGGTGGCGGCGCTGCGCAGCTGCGGGGTGAGCGAAGGGGAAAACGTGGCCGTGGCAGTCGAACTGGCCGGCAAGGCGGCGCGGGAGGCGCCGATCGACGGCCGCCCGCTGTTCGCCGCCAATCGGGCGCTGCCGTGGCCCGAGGACCCGCTGGGCGCGTTGTGGCACGCCACCACGCTGTTGCGCGAGCAGCGCGGCGACGCGCACGTGGCCGCGCTGGTCGCCGAGGGCGTGTCGGGGCGCGAATCCAACGTCCTGCATGCCGCGGCGGGCCGGATCCCGCGCGACTACATCGCCCGCACCCGCGACTACGACGAGGCCGCGTGGCGCCACCACGAACAGCGCCTGGCCGAGCGGGGACTGCTCGACGACGACGGATCGCTGACCGATGCCGGCCGCCAACTCAAAGACCGCATCGAGACGACGACCGACACGCTTGCCCTGTCGGCGCTCGAGGCGCTCACCGACGACGAGGTCGAGACGCTGTTTCGGGCGCTCACCCCGATCACCCGCGCCGTGGTCGGCGCCGGCGACGTTCCCGCCGTCACCCCGATGGCCCTCGACCGCGACGATTTGCACGACGGCAGCGCGCATCTGGGTTCATAGGGAACCCGCGGACCCCGAGGTGTCGCCGCCGATGACGGGGAAGACGGTCTCGGTGCCGCGCCGGCCCTTGATCTCGACCTTTTCACCCTCGCCCCAGCTGAAGTCCGCCTCGACCGCGCGGCGCACCCCGCCGGTCACCAGCACCGCCGCCCGCCCATTGCGGCCCGCCAGTCCCGCCAGCCGGAACGCCACATTGGCGGAGTCGCCGATCACCGCCTCGACCGATCTGGTCATGGCGGCCAGCGCGACCATCCCCGTCACCACGCCCCAGCCCATGTGGATCGGCGCGCCGTCCGGGCCGCGCAACGGCAACGTGGGCCCCAGCTCTGCTACGAGACGGGTGGCGTCGAGCGCGAAGTCGATGGCGTGCTTCGCGGCGTCGGGGAACCGGCTCGCCTCCCAGATCGCGAAGATGGCGTCGCCGGCGTAGTGGTTGAGCGTGCCCTGGTGGGCGCGCAGGACCAGGCCCACCTCACTCCACAGCGCGTGCAGGCCCTCCGCGACGACCCGTTCGTCGGTCACTTCCGAGATCGTCGAGTAGTTCACGATGTCGCCGACCACCATCACCATGGCCGTCCGGCTGATCCGGGTCCGCGTGCCCCCCGCGACGGTGCGGTTGGCGGCCTTGAACCGCGCCGAACGGAAGGTCAGCGTCATCTCGGCGATCCGGATCTCGTCGCCGGGCCGCAGCGGCCGCGGGACAGCGCGCTCCAGCCGTATCCCGTTGACCAGGGTGCCGTTGGTACTGGTGTCGATCAGGAAGGCCCGATCGCTTGCCGCGTCCAGCCGGATCTCGAGATGGGTGCGGGAGATCTCGGGGTCGGGGATCACCAGCCTGCGCGCCTCGCTGATCCCCGCGCACTCGCGGCCGACGAAGAGCTGATCGAAAATGGGCACCCGGCGCTCCGCGCCCTCGTCCTCTTCGCCGACGACCAGGTAGCCCAGCGGCTCGACAGGCCGCCCGCCCTTGATCTCGGCGGAAGACGTCATGGGTGCCTCGCTGCGGAGATAAGGCGCTACGGGGTGGCGACGATTGGTGACGATGCGGACAATACCGGCTGCCGAGGGCGCGGGCGAGGGGCGGCCGAAGCACGTTTGAAACGGTTGCGGAGCCAGCGTTGACATCGGTGTAACAAATTTGCCATCGAAGGTTCCTAGTGTGAGTCGGTCAACCTCACGTCCGGGCAAATCGCGGACCCCCCAGCGATAGGGAACTCAATTGAGCGGAAACTTCGTCCGCCTGCAGGCGATCAACAACGTCGAGGCATATGTCCCACCAGCCGTCAGCTTCGTTCCCGGCGAGACCCCCGGCGAGATCTTCGGCAGCAACGTGTTCACCAAGGCCGAGATGCAGTCGCGGCTGCCCAAGTCGGTGTTCAAGTCCGTTGTGGCGACCATCGAAAAGGGCGCCAAGCTCGACCCCGCCGTTGCCGACTCGGTCGCAGCGGCGATGAAGGACTGGGCGCTGGAGAAGGGCGCCACCCACTACGCGCACGTCTTCTACCCGATGACCGGGTTGACCGCCGAAAAGCACGACAGCTTCCTCGAACCCGTCTCCGACGGGCAGACGCTCGCCGAGTTCGCCGGCAAGACGCTGATCCAGGGCGAGCCCGACGCGTCCAGCTTCCCGTCAGGAGGGCTGCGCAGCACGTTCGAGGCCCGCGGCTACACGGGCTGGGACGTCACCAGCCCCGCCTACATCCTGGAGAACCCCAACGGCAACACGCTGTGCATCCCGACGGTGTTCGTCTCGATGACCGGCGAGGCGCTGGACTACAAGACGCCGCTGCTGCGCAGCCAGCAGGCCATGGGCGTGCACGCCGAGCGCATCCTGAAGCTGTTCGGCCACACCGACCCCGAGAAGGTGGTGTCGTTCTGCGGCCCCGAGCAGGAGTACTTCCTGGTCGACCGGCACTTCTTTTTGGCGCGACCGGACCTGGTCAACGCCGGCCGCACCGTGTTCGGCGCCAAGCCGCCCAAGGGCCAGGAGTTCGACGACCACTACTTCGGCGCGGTCCCCGAGCGCGTGCTGGGCTTCATGATGGACACCGAGCGGGAGCTGTTCAAACTCGGCATCCCCGCCAAGACCCGCCACAACGAGGTGGCCCCCGGCCAGTTCGAGGTGGCGCCGATGTTCGAGCGGGCCAACCTGGCCTCCGACCACCAGCAGCTGCTGATGACGGTCTTCAAGATGCTGGCCAAAAAGCACGGCATGGAATGCCTGTTCCACGAGAAGCCGTTCGCCGGCGTCAACGGGTCGGGCAAGCACGTGAACTTCTCGGTGGGCAACTCCGAGCTGGGCTCGCTGCTGGTTCCCGGTGACACCCCGCACGAGAACGCCCAGTTCCTGGTGTTCTGCGCGGCGGTCATCCGGGCCGTGCACAAGTTCGCCGGGCTGCTTCGCGTCTCGGTCGCCTCGGCCACCAACGACCACCGCCTGGGCGCCAACGAGGCGCCGCCCGCGATCATCTCGATCTTCCTCGGCGAGCAGCTCGCCGACGTGTTCGAGCAGATCGCCAAGGGCGCGGCGACGTCGTCGAAGGGCAAGGGCACCATGATCATCGGTGTCGACACGCTGCCCCCGCTGCCGACCGATCCCGGCGACCGCAACCGCACCAGCCCGTTTGCGTTCACCGGCAACCGGTTCGAGTTCCGCGCGCCCGGCTCCGGGCAGACGGTCGCCGTGCCGATGATCGTCCTGAACACGATCATGGCCGACTCGTTCGACTACATGGCCACGATCCTGGAGAAGGCCGTCGAAGCCGGGGAGGACTTCGACAAGGCGGTGCAGAAGCTGCTCACCGAGGTCATCACCGAACACGGCGCGGTGGTGTTCAACGGGGACGGCTATTCGGAGAACTGGCAGATCGAGGCCGCCGAGCGGGGGCTGCCGAACCTCAAGACCACGCTCGATGCGATCCCGGAGCTGATCAAACCGGAAGCGGTCGAGGTGTTCGCGAAGTACGGCGTGTTCAACGACCGCGAGCTGCACAGCCGCTACGAGGTCCGGCTGGAGCAGTACGCGCTGACCATCACCGTCGAGGCCAAGCTCACGCTGGAGATCGGCACGACGGTCATCCTGCCGGCCGCGATCCGCTACCAGACCGAGTTGGCGCAGAACGTCGCGACCATGAAGGCCGCCGGCATGGCGCCGAGCATGGCCGCGCTGGAAGCGGTTTCGGCCCCGCTCGCATACCTCGAGGAGGCGCTGGGGACGCTGAAGGCCGCGCTGGCCGATCACTCGGCGGCCTCGGCGTTCGACGAGGCCAAGCACGCCCAGGCCGCGCTGCTGCCGGCCATGGACGCGGTCCGCGGCGCCGTCGACACGTTGGAAGGCGTTGTGGCCGACGACCTGTGGCCGCTGCCCACCTACCAGGAGATGCTCTACATCCTGTGACGCTGCGCCCCGGCCCGCTCAGCGGGCCGTCGCCCAGCGCCGCGTCGAGCGCCTGACAGGTGTCGTTGCGGTCGCGGTCGGTGGCCCTGGTGTGATCCGGGGGGCGGCAACGCGCTAGCCGATCAGTTTGGTCAGCCACGCCGGATCCTGGTAGTTCACGGCCCGGCTGCCGTCCCACACGTACGGCGTGGCGTTGGCCCCGACCTCGGACAGCGTGGCGTAGCCGTTCGCGGCCTTGGTTTTGGCCGTGCCGACGTCGTTACCCGACTTGATGCAGGCGACGACGGTGGCGTCGGCGCCGACGGTCTTGGCCAGTTGCGCGAGTTCGCCGTCGGTGCGGTCCTCCGGGGCGTCCTCCTGCGGCTGGAAGTTGCTGGCGAACAGGCCGGCGTAGTAGTCGGCGTAGAGCTTGGGATCGTCCTGCGACGCGACGCAGTAGCTCGCCGCCACGGCGCGGGTCGAATAGCTCTTGCTGTGCGACTTCTCGTCGAGGAAGTTCAGCAGGTGGTAGCGCACGGCGAGCTTCTTGTTGTTCACCGCGGTGTCGATGTCGCTCGCATTCGACCTGATGAAGCTGCCGCAGGGCGGGCAGATGGGCTCGTTGAAGATGTCGATCGTCACCGATGCGGCCGTACTGCCCACGTACACACCGTCGTTGAGCACGCGCAGCGCGACGGCGTCCGGCGCGGCCGAGGTCGATGTCGGTGGCGTCGTCGTCGGTGGCGGCGGCGAGGGCGACTCCCACGGGTGGGCGATCACGAGGACCAGGCCCACGACGGCCACCGCGGCGGTGACGGCGACGCCGACCCACAACCACGGCTTGCGGCCGGGCGGGGGCGGTTGGCCCCACTGCGGTGCGCCGGTTCCCCAGCCGGGCGTGCCCGGCCAGCCCGTCGGCTGGGGAACCGGCCCGCCGGTGGCAAGCGGTGTCCCGGCGGCCGACGGCGTGGACCACGCCGGACCGGTCGGGGGGGCGGGCGCCGGCGGGGCCGGCGCGAAGCCGCCGGGCGGCCGGCCGGCAAATGGGGCGGGCTGCCGCGCGACCTGGCTGCGTTGCAGGATGTCGGTGGCGCGGTCGCGGTCGGGTGCGGCCAGCGCCGCGTGGGCGGCCGCCGACAGGTCACCGCAGGTGGCGAAGCGCTCTGCGGGATTTTTGGCCATCCCGCGGGCGATCACCTGATCGAAGGCGGCCGGGATGCCCGGCCGCGCGACGCTAGGCCTGGGGATCGCCTGGTGCACATGCGCGCCCATCACGCTCAACTGGTCGCCCGCGTACGGCGGGGAACCGGTCAGGCACTCATACAGCACGCAGGTCAGCGCGTAGATATCGGCCCGATGGTTCACGTCGTCGGAATCGGTGAACCGCTCCGGGGCCATGTATTTGACGGTGCCCACGGTGGTACCGAACTGGGTCAGTTTCTCGTCGGAGTTGGCGCTGGCGATCCCGAAGTCGACGAGGTAGGCGAAATCGTCGGCGCTCACCAGGATGTTCTCCGGCTTGACGTCGCGATGCAGCACCCTGGCGGCGTGGGCAGCGTCGAGCGCCGAGCCGATCTGGCGCACGATCGCCACCGCCCGCGGCGGGGCCAGCGGCCCGTAGCTCTTCAACATGCCGGCGAGGTCCTTGCCGTCGATCAGGCGCATGTCCACGTACAGCTGGCCGTCGATCTCGCCGTAGTCGTGGATCGGGACGACGTGCGGCTCCTGCAGGCGCCCCGCGGTGCGGGCCTCACGCTGCATCCGCGAGCGGAATACCGGGTCGCCGGACAACTTCTCCGACATCAGCTTCAGCGCCACGATGCGTTCCCGCACCGTGTCCTCGGCCTCGTAGACGTCGCCCATGCCGCCGCGGCCGACCAGCCTGCGCAGCCGATACGGCCCGAACTGTGAGCCCTCCCGCGAATCCGCGGTCGTGTCACCCATTCCGACTCCTCACCCGCCAAACCGCGCCGCAAAACGACCTCGCGCATCGTTGCCTGCGCCGAACACGAGTATTCGGTTGCGTGCCAGGCATAAGGCTAATCGGTGCGACGACCGCGAGGCACGGTGTATAGCGAAAGCCAGCTAATTCGCCGAGTCGGTGGGACGAGCGCGGCTCAGTGGAGTTCCCCGTCCCCGGGTTCGCGTTCGGTGAGCCCCTCCCGGGACAGCGCCCTGACGAACCCGAACGCCTGCATGCCCGCCATGCCGGGGTTTTCGCCGATCCACTGGTTGATCTTGCCCAGTGCATTGGCCAGATCGGCGCGCTTGACCCGCACGAGGTAGGTCTTCCTGTCGTCTTCGGGATCGTCGCTGGATTCGGCGACGGCAACGGGATTTTTGAACGCGTACGCGATCCCGTGTACGGCGTCGTGGTTGAGCGCCCACTGAAGTTCGCCGGGCCGCAGCCGATTCACCGCCAGATTGCGGTAGTCCTTGTCGTCATGTGAACTGCTCACCTGGCCGATGGTCCTCCTCTGCTGTCCGGAGAATGTGGACGGCGATGAATTTGAAGCCGATGCCGCGCAGGCGATTCGAGGCGGGCTCGCCGCGATCTCGCCATTCTAGGAAGGGGCGGCACCGGCCGCATGCCGTGCTCAGCGGCGGTACTTCAAGTACAGGTAGTCGTCGCAGACAAGTGCCTGGTCGAGCGCCATGGTGACCGGCGCGGGTAACCGGGCCGGCAGCCGATGGCCCACCGGCTGGCTCGCGGCAAGTTTGGGGGCCAGCGTTACGCAGATCTCGGCGACGGCGTCGGCGTCCACCAGCTCGTCGAGCAGCGTGGGCCCGCCCTCGCACAGGATGCGGTGCATGCCGTGCGCGCGCAGCAGGGTGACCGCCTGCGCGACGTCCACCGAGTCCTCGCCGGCCACCAGCACCCGCCGCGGCTGGTCGTCGTCGGGCCGGCGGCGCGCCGCGGATTGCGCGCAGGTCAGCAGGATCGGCGGCTGGTCGGGGTCACCGAGCAGCCGGGGCGGCAGCTCGCCGCTGCGGCTGACCACCGCGATCGGGGGCGGCGCTGCCCGCCCCTCGGCGCTGCGCCTGGCGCGTTGCTCTTCGGTGAGCCGCACCGGGCCGTAATTCTCGGCGCGCGCTGTCCCGGCGCCGACCAGCACCACGTCGGCGAAGCTGCGCATGATCCGCAGCAGCCGCTGATCGGTGGGACACGACAGCGGACCGGCGCGACCTCCGAAGGCGGCGGCGCCGTCGGCGCTGAAGATCATGTTGGCGCGCACGCCGTCGGGGGGATCGGTGTAGTACTTCGCCAGTTCGGTGATGCCGTCGACGGCACCCATTCGGGGAGACCGCATCCCCTTAGGCCTCGTGGCCCGGCCGCAGGTCCCGGACGTCGGCGAACGACACCCATCGCTCAAGGTCGTCGTGCGGCGGGCTGCCGCCCACCGGCTCCAGGAGGTGTCCCACGTGGTCGCCCAGGGAAAAACGATCCAGGATCTTCCCCGCGAACCAGGCGGCGGCGTCGTCGAGGATGGGCAGCCGCTCGGGACCGCGGTGCCAGGAGCAGCGGTCGAATTTGTCGATCGCGTCGCCGGTCTGGCCGCCGAACAGCTCGACGACGTCGAGGTGCTCACGCTCGAACACGTGTACGGCCAGATGGGTCGCGTCGGCGGCCACCCGGAAGGTGTGGTTGCGCTTGGACAGCCCGACCAGGAAACGGGGCGGATGGATGCTGGTCTGGCTGGCGAAGCCCACCAGGCAGCCGGCCGTGACGCCGGCGGCGTCGGTGGTGACGACGAACATCGGATAGTTCAGCCGCGCCACCAGCTGCTCGAACGCCTCAGCTCCAGGCTCCGTCACCTGCTCGTTCTCCGTTTCGATCCGACCGGAATGCGCACTGACGCGATGGTAGTGGCGCCGTGCCGATCACTCGAACATGGTTTTTCTCGCCCCGCCCCAGGGAACGCAAAGGCGAAGCGGAAAGCGAGAGGAAGCAGATGCAGGGCCAACAGTCCGGTCCGGGAAGGCACTACCTGGCGGAGCGGATGGCCGAGTTGTCGCGCAGCACCAGCGTGCCGCGGAGCACACGGGACGTGTTGACCGTCGTCACCGACGCCGCCGTCGAGCTGATCGGCGCGGTCGACGCCGCCGGCATTCTGCTGATCGGCAGGGGCGGCAGGTTTGAGTCGCTGGCCGGCACGTCGGAGATATCGCAGAAGATCGATGCGCTGCAGGAGCGGTTGGGCGAAGGACCGTGCATCCAGGCCGCCCTGCACAGCACTTTGTTGCGCAGCGACGACTTCCGCACCGAGTCGCGCTGGCCGCGTTACGCCGCGGGGGCGGTCGAGCTCGGGGTGCTCAGCGGAATGTCGTTCAAGCTGTATGCGGCCGACCGCACCGCCGGCGCGCTCAACCTGTTCAGCTTCCGCCCGAACGTGTGGCGGGCCGAGGCGGAGACGATCGGCACGGTGCTGGCCGCGCACGCCGCCTCGGCGCTGCTGGCCAGCCGCGAAGGGGAGCAGCTGCACGCCGCGCTGCTGAGCAGGGACCGCATCGGGCAGGCCAAGGGCATCATCATGGAGCGCTTCGGTGTCGACGAGGTACGCGCCTTCGGCATGCTGCAGCGCCTGTCCCAGGAGTCCAACACCCGCCTCGTCGACATCGCGGCGCGCGTGATCGACACCCGCAACACCTAGCCGAGCGGGTCGTTGCGCCGCACGCCGCGGTACATGCCCCACCGGACGATGCCGGGCATCACCACCCGTTCCACCGACCACGACGGCAGCCGGAAGGCTCGGCCGGTGGGCAGGAACACCTCCAGCCCGTCGGGCTGGATGCCCAGCAACGAACCCCACCTGCGGCCCGGCGCCCGGTAGCCGCGCAGGGGGCGTCCGGAGAATTCGGCGCGGACGTTGTGGGCCACCAGCGCGTCGCCGCGGTTGCGGGCCGAGCTGCGCAGCGGGTCGGTGGCCGCGACGTCGCCGACCGCGAAGACACCCGGCCGGCCGGGCACCCGCAGCTCCGGCGTCACGCGCACGAACCCGCGCTCGTCGAGCAGCTCGGGGGGCAGCCAGCCGGTGTTGGGCCGCACCCGCCCGATAGCCCACAGCACGGCGTCGGCGGACGCCTCCGGTTGCCCGGTGCTCCACCGGACGGGTTCGGCGGTGATCTCGTCGCCCGCGAACCCGTCGGGCAGGTCGGCCCGGTGCCCCGGGTGCAGGCCCACTCCGAGCCGGGTCAGCCGGCCGTGGACGCGCCGCCAGGTGCGGGGGTGATAGGCGGGCAGAGCCCGTTCCCCGGGGAAGTAGAGGTCGACGCGCTTGTCGGGCCACGTGGTCGCCAGGTTGGCGGCGCTGCTGACCGCGGCCGCACCGCCGCCGACGACGATCAGCGAGCGAGCTTGGGCCAGCCGGGCGTGCGCGGCGCGCAGCCCGGCGCCGATCTCGTCGGCCGACTGCAGCGTCGGCCGACGCCAGAAGCCGTTGCTGACGCCGGTGGCGATGACCAGCGCGTCGTAGGGCTCGGTGATCGGTGCGCCGTCGACGCCTCGAGCCGCGATTGTGCGCGCCTGGAGGTCGACGCCGCACAGGGTGGCCTGGACCTTGCGGACGGAGTCCAGCCGGCGGAACCGGTCGAACGGGATCCAGTAGTCGCGGGCCCAGTCGGCGGGGCGGGACAGCCGGACGCCGAGTTCCTGGCCGCTCACCAGCGCCGGCTTGGCGGAGATTCCGACGACGTCGGCGTGGCGGGACAGCCGGATCGCGGTCAGCACTCCCACGTCGCCCAGGCCGGCGACGACGATTCGCTTGCGGGTCATGTCGCCGCCCGGCGCGGCGGCGCGGGCACGAAGCGCGAGACCCGGTCGACGACGTCCTGATAGCCCGGCCGGCGCTGCAGGCTGCGCTTTTCCATCATGGGGATGCTGGCGCCCAGGAACATCGCCAGCATGGCCAGCGCCCCGGCGAACAGCCACCAGGCGTCCGCCGGCGCCGCTGCGACCCCGAACAGCGCCAGGGCGACCCAGAAGCCGAATTCCCCGAAGTAGTTGGGATGCCGCGACCACCCCCACAGCCCGCGGTCCATCACCTGCCCGGGCCGCCGGTGCCGCACGAACCGGTGCAACTGCACGTCGGCGACGGACTCCCAGGCCACCGCCGCGACACCGACGACGAACGCGACCGCGGTCAGCCACCCGATGTCCGCGCCGGCGCGGGTCACGCAGACGTACACCGGAAGCATGCCCGCGAAGACCTGCACGGTCGGGATGAGGTGTATCGCCACCAGGTCGACGGCGAACTCCCACCTCCCGGCCTGCTCGCGGAACAGCTCGTAGCGCCAGTCCTCGTGGTGCAGCCCGGGAAACCCGGACACCCAGTTGGCGGTCAGCCGCACCGCCCACACCGTCACCAGCGCCGCGACCAGCCAGCAGCGCAGGTGCTGTGTGCCCGCCTGAGCCCACCAGTAGAAGGTCAGCAGCGGCGGGGCCACGCTCCAGTACGCGTCATAGCAGCTCGAGTTGCGGGTCGCCCGGCTGAACGCGAACACCACCAGCGTGGCCAGCACGTCGGCCGCCAGCGTGTCCAGCCAGAGCCGGCCCGTGGTCGGTCCCCACCCCAGCCAGCAGGCGGCGGCCGCGACGGCGGCGGCGTAGGCGGCGGCGACGACCGCCAGCGACCGCGACTTCGTCATCGCAGCCGGGCCTCCTCAACGCGACCGGCGGGCCCCCGGACCCCGGCCGCGGTCGGCAAACTGTAACACGTTCTAGCCGGGCGCCCGGCTACATGACGACGTGGCCGGCGTCGACGGGGATCGACACGCCCGTCACGTAACGCGCCCGGGGACTGACCAGCCACAGCACCGCCTCGGTGACGTCCTGCGGCTCGACCAGCGGCACGTCGGGCAGCAGCATCTGGGAGACGGCCGGGTTCGGATTCTCCAGCATCCGCTTGACGACGAAGTCGTTGAGAATCATCGGGGTCGAGACGCCGCTGGGATGCACCGAGTTGACCCGAATATTGTGCGGCGCATACGCGTTGGCCGCCGAGCGCATCAGCCCGACCACGCCGTGCTTGGACGCGGCGTAGGCGAACATCGCGGCGCTGCCGTCCCCGCCGCGGCCGGTCAACCCCTGCGACGAGCTGACCAGCACCACCGATCCGCCGCGCCCCTTGCGGATGATCGACGGCACGGTCGCCAGCAGCGTGTTCCACACGCCCTTGAGGTTGGTGTCCACGATCGCGTCGAACACCGGCTCGGCGCGGGCCTCGGGGTCGCCGATCGCCACCACGCCGGCATTGGCGATCACGATGTCGACCTCGCCGAGCTCGTCGGCGCCCGCCCGCACCCCGGCCTCCAGCGCGTCCAGGTCGCGGACGTCGGCGACCACCGGCACCGCCCTGGCGCCCGCGGCCTCGACCAGCCGCGCCGTCTCGTCGAGGTCGGCTTTGGTGGACAGCGGGTAGGGGATCGCGTCGATGTCGGCGCAGCGGTCGACGGCGATGATGTGGGCGCCGCGCTCGGCGAGCGCCACGGCGTGGCTGCGGCCCTGCCCGCGGCCCGCGCCGGTGATGACCGCGACCGCGCCGGCGAACTCGGCGTCGCGTTCGGCCATGGTTAGACCTCCATCCTGGTGCCGGTCTCTTTTTCGGCGAAGGCCACCAGCCGCGCGGCCACGTCGTAGTCGCAGGCCAGCACCGAGCGGCCGATCATGACCGGGCCGCCGCGCAGGCCGAGCCGGCCGCTGACCCCGACGTAGCAGCCCGGCGGCACCGGCTCGCTGAGGCAGTACAGGGTGGGCGCCGCGCCCTGATCGATGTCGTTGCCCAGCCGGTCGGCCACGGCCTTGACGGTCTTGTGCGCCAACGACATCAGCGGCGAATCGGACAGGTGCGACAGGTTCGAGGCGACCCAGCCGGGGTGGGTGAGCTGGGTGACGACGGGCGAACCGGCCGCGCGCAGCCTGCGGTCGAGGTCGAGCCCCCACAGCATGACGGCGAGCTTGGACTGCGCGTAGGCGCCCAGCCGGGTCCAGTGGTGGCGCAGGTGCAGGTCGTCGAGGCGCAGCGTGGCCGTGCGGTGCGCGTCGGAGCCGACGTTGACGATCTGCGAACGCACCCGCGGCAGCAGCAGGTTGGTGAGGGCGAACGGCCCGAGCAGGTTGGTGGCCAGCGTCGCCTCGAACCCGTCGACGGTGTCGGTGCGCCGGTCGGTGAGCGTGCCGGCGTTGTTGACCAGGATGTCGACCTCGCCGTCGAGCGCGTCGGCGAAGGCACGCACCGACGACTGGTCGGCGAGGTCGAGCCTGAGCACCGACGTCGAGCCGCCGACCTCGGCCGCGCGCCGCGCACCGAGCCCGGTGTTGCGCACGGCCAGGATCACATGGGCGCCGGCCTTGACGAGGGCACGCGTGGTGCCCAGGCCGACGCCGTTGGTTGCCCCGGTCACGATGACCCGCTTGCCGGTCAAGTCGCCGAGCCGGCTCGGCGTCCACGGTGATGCCACGGCGATAAGAGTAATGGTCAGTTCTATGAAAGTTGGGGCGGCTCTGCCACCATGGTCTGCGACGCCCGCCAGGCAGGAGTGTGAGTCCCCACGTGAATGACAGCGCCATCGCAATCACCAACCTGATCTACCGCTACGCGCAGCTGCTGGATGCCGGCGACTTGGACGCGGTCGCCGGGCTTTTCGCGCACGGGCGCATCTGCGGGGTCGAGGACGGCCCGCCCGAGACGGTGTTCGCCGGGGCCGCCGGGGTGCGGCAGATGTACGAGATGGCCACGCGCCTCTACGAGGACGGCACCCCGAAGACGCACCACAACACCAGCAACGTGCAGCTGCACATCGACGAAGCCGCGGGCACCGCGAGCAGCACCTCGTACTACTGCGTCACCCAGGCCACGCCTGAGTTGCCGTTGCAGGTCATCGTGACCGGGCACTACAAGGACACGTTCCACCGGCTGGACGGCGAGTGGTGGTTCGACACCCGCACGATGTTCGTCGACCAGGTCGGCGACGTCAGCCAGCACCTGAAGTTCTGAACGCGTGGACCATTCGAGCGCGTTCGAGGTCGGCACCGTCCTGGCCGACGCCCAGCGCAAGGAGGCGCTGACCGACTGGGGGCCGGGGGAATTCGAGCGACCGCTGGGCGTGCTGCTGGCCGACTACGCCCGTGCCGTTTCCAAGGCCGACCTCAACGCCGTCGGTGTTCACATCCTGCGGTCGGGCCTCGTGCACAGCCTGCGGATGCGGCTGCGCGCCCAGGAATGGGTCCGCCGCCACCCCGAGATCCTCGACGAACGGGTGGCCGCGCCTATCGTCGTCGTCGGCATGATGCGCAGCGGCACCACGCTGCTGCAACGCCTGCTGGCCGCCGACCCGCGGTTTCACTGCGCCTACGGCTGGGAGGTCGTGGAGGTCGCGCCCCGCCTCGACCACCGGTTCGGCGGTGTCGACCCCAGGATCGCCGTGAGCGAGGCCCGGGAGGCCAAGTCCCGCGAGCTGGCCCCCGAGCTGTTCGCCATCCATCCGATGTATGCGCGGCAGGCCGAGGAGGAGATCGTCTTCCTGGCCGACGCGTTCCTGTCGCACGTCCCCGAATCCGGTGCGCACCTTCCGGTCTACCGGTCCTGGCTCGACGAGCAGGATTTCGCCCCCGCCTACGACTACCTGCACCGCATGCTGCGGTTCCTGCAGTGGCAGAAGCGGCAGGCGGGCTCGACCGCGCGGCGCTGGGTGCTGAAATCGCCGGCCCACCTGGGCTACCTGGACACGCTGCGCGCACAGTTCCCCGACCTGCACCTCGTCCACATGCACCGCGACCCGCGGACCACGATCGCCTCGGGCGCCAGCCTGAACGCCACCCTGCACGCGATGCACGCCGACACCGTCGACCGAAAGCGGGTGGGCGCGCGAGTGGTTGCAGCGGATGGGCTGGACCAACGACCGGGCCATGGCCGCCCGCGACGGCTGGGGTTGCGATGGCGCCCCGGTCACCGACGTCTCCTACGACGACGCGGTGGCCGACCCGATCGGCCAGGTGGCCCGCGTCTACGACGCCGTCGGGCTGGCGCTGACCGCCGAGGCGGAGGGCGCGATGCGGCGCTGGCTGGCCGAACGGCCCCGCGAGGTGGCGCGCCCGCCGTACGGGCTGGCCGACTACGGCCTGACGACCCGAACAGGTCGACGAGCGGTTCGCGTTGTACACCAAGCGATTTCGAAGAGTATCGTGGGAGAGTGAGGAACAGTGGCTGAGGACCCGGTCGCGACGGCATCGCAGCACGAACAGGAACTGGCCGCGCTGGACACTGATCGAGCACCCGACCGTCAAGGCCGCCTACCGCAGCGTGGCCGAGACCTGGCTCGGCCGGGCCAAGGCGTCCGACGCCATGCGGGAGCGGTTCGACGACGCGTTCGCCGAGGTGATGTTCTCGGCGGCGGTGTGGTCGTCGAACCAGGACAAGCTGCGGCCCAAGGTCAGCTGCATCACCCGGCTGGCGCACCCGGTGGACGGCCGCCGCATCCCCGGATCACGCTGGGGCATCGACAATCCCGACAGCGTGTACCGGGTGATCCCGATCTCCGGCGAGGAACGCTACGAGATCCGCGGCCGGGTCGGCGAGCACCGCATGACCGAGAACTACTTCACGCTGTGGGACGCCCACATGGGCACCGTCGACGTGCTCAACGGCCGCACCATGCAGGTGGACTCCGACGGCAGCTTCACCATCACCGTCGACGCCGAGCCCGCGGGCGGGCGGCCCAACCACGTGCGCACCACGCCCGAGGCGCACGAGTTCTACATCCGTGACGTGCTGCTGGACTGGGGCCGCGACGACCCGAATCACTTCGACAGTGCAACGGCTCGGCGGCCCACCGGCGCACACCGGCGCGCACGCTCGACGAGCAGGCCGAGGCGACCGCGGCGATGATGGCGTACTTCGCCGACTTCACCGGCAAGCTCAGCCACGGCGTCTACAAGATGCCGCCCAACCATTTCGACCTGGCCTGGTCGGCCGACAAGGTCGGCGCAATGCGCAACCAGGTCTACGTCATGGGCCGCTTCGACCTCGCGCCCGGCGAGGCGTTCGTGGTCGACCTGCGCGACGGCGGCGCGGAATACTTCACGGTGCCGTTGAGCAACATCTGGGGCACCACGCTCGACATCGTCGACCGCACCGGCAGCCTCAACAAGGCGCAGTCGCTGCCCAACGAGGACGGCAGCTACACCTACGTGATCGCCCCGACCGATCCCGGGGTCGCGAACTGGATCGACTCCGACGGGCTGCGCGAGGGCATCCTGACGCTGCGGATGGCCGAGTTCGGCGAGGTCGGGCCCGCGCGAGGACCTCGGCGCCCGCGGCAGGGTGGTCAAGCTGGACCGGCTCGACGCCGAGGTGCCGCACCTGCCGCGCGTGACCCCCGAGCAGCGGGCGGCCCAGCTGGCCGAGCGGCGCGCCGCCTACCTGCGCCGGCTGCCGGAAGGGACTGCCTGAGATGGCGCGCTGGCTGATCACCGGCTGTTCGACCGGCTTCGGCCGCGAGATCGCCCGCGCGGCGCTGGAAGACGGGCACAGCGTCGCGGTGACCGCGCGGCGGGCCGAGGCGGTGCGCGACCTCGCCGACGAGTTCGGCGACCGGGCGCTGGCCGTCGCTCTGGACGTCACCGACCGCGGCCAGGTCGCGGCGGCGGTCGCCGCGGCCGAGGAGGCGTTCGGCGGGATCGACGTCCTGGTCAACAACGCCGGCCACGGCTACCTGTCCGCGGTGGAGGAGGGCGAGGACGCCGAGGTGCGAAAGCTGTTCGACGTCAACTACTTCGGGGCCGTCGACATGATCAAGGCGGTGCTGCCGGCGATGCGGGCCCGCGGGTCGGGCCACATCGTCAACATCTCGTCGATGACCGGCCTGGTGGCCAACCCGCCCAACGCTTACTACTCGTCGACGAAGTTCGCGCTGGAGGCGCTGACCGAGGCCCTGGCCACCGAGGTGCGACCGCTGGGCATCAAGGTCAGCGCCATCGAGCCCGGCGCCTTCCGCACCGACTGGGCGACGCGGTCGATGAAGGAGTCGGCCACCCCGATCGCCGACTACGCCGACGTGGCCGCGCGCAAGGACCTGATCAAGCAGTTCGCCGACCACCTGCCCGGCGACCCGCGCAAGGTGGCCGAGGCGGTGCTGATGGTCACCAAGCTCGACGAGCCGCCGCTGCGGCTGCTGCTGGGCCGCGACGTGCTCAAGGCGATGCGCGACAAGATCGCCGCGACGACGGCGTCGATCGACGAATGGGAGTCCGTCACCAAGGACGTGAACTTCCCGGGCTCGTAGGGACGGGCCGTGCCTTGTCGGCCGAATGGTCCGTGCCGGGCCGATGCCCCCGCGGGTGCACGCTGACTTACGCGCCGCGGTGCGCGCGTCGACGCCCGCCCCGCCGCACACCTGGTCGATGGGCGTGGTGACCAACTCGCCGACGTCACGACCACCAACCTGCTCGGGCGCCGACCACTACCGCATCCGCGGAGGCACGAGCGCGGGTTGCGGTTCCGGTAGGGCCGGTGTGCAGCGCTTTGCCGGCCTGTGACCGCACCCTCCCGGCCAGTGGTCAGTCACCGCCGCCCGGGCGGCCCGCGTTGTTAGCCTGACGGCGTGAACGACGCCAGCCAGGCCCCCGCCAAGGCGGCGCTTGCCGCCACCAGTTGGGCGCTGCTGGGCATGCTCTCCTACGAGGAAGAGGTCTCGGGCTACGACCTGAAGAAGTGGATCGACTGGAGCGTGGAGCTCTACTACTGGAGCCCGTCACACAGCCAGATCTACACCGAGCTCAAGAAGCTCGAGGGCCTGGGCCTGGTGACCTCGCGGGTCGAGCACGACGAAGGCACCCGAAGCCGCCGGCTGTACAAGATCACCCCGGCGGGCCTGCAGGCCGTGACCGAGTGGACCAACCTTGCCCCGGTGGACCCGCCGGTGCTCAAGCACGGCGTGCTGCTGCGGGTGACGTTCGGCCACCTCAGCAATCCGGCGCGGCTCAAGGAACTGCTGGCCGAACACGTCGCCTACACCGAGGCCCGGCACCGCAAGGCAGTCGAGGACGCCGAGGGCGCCGAGGCGGAACCGGCCTGGGCATACTCGGTGATCGCGCTGCGCTGGGCGGCAAAGTACTACGCCGCCGAGCGGGAGTTCGCCCTCGAGCTGATGAAGGAGATCGACGAGGCCGACGCGATCCTGCAGCAGGCTCCCAAGGGCGGCTTCGGTAATCCGCGCACCACGCCGGGCTACTGGCGTGAGATCGAAAAGCAGGTCGCGGCCAGGCGCAAGGCCGATTAGCCCGCGCCGGCCCCGGCCGCCTGCAGGGCCGCGACGTAGCCGTACACCAGGCCCTGCGCGATCGTGGCGCCCGCGCCCGGGTATGACGTGCCGAACGCGTTGGCCGCGGCGTTGCCGATCGCGTACAGCCCCTCGATCACGCCGCCGTCCTCGCGCAGCACCCGCGCCCGCTCGTCGGCCCGCAGCCCGCCGCACGTCCCGAGGTCGCTGAGAACCATTGTCACGCCGTAGAACGGACCCTTGACCAACGGGCGCAGGTTGGGATTGGGCGCGATCGTCGGGTCGCCGTAGTACCGGTCATAGGCGCTGCGGCCGCGCCCGAAATCGGGATCTTCTCCGGCATAGGCGTTTTCGTTGAACCGGTTCATCGTGGCGGTGAACTCCGGCACCGGGAGGCCCATGCGCGAGGCCAGCCCGGCGTGGGTGTCGGCGCGCACCGCGATGCCCGCGTCATACCAGGCCTGCGGTATCGGCATCCGCGGGAACAGTTGGGCGCCGAACACATAGCTGTTGCGGTACTGCTGGTCGAAGACGATCCACATCGTTTCGACGGGGTTGCCCGCGCGCTCGAGTTCGAGCAGCCGCTGACCGAACGACATGTAGTCGGCCGACTCGTTGGCGAACCGGTGGCCGCCATGGTCCACGATCAGGCATCCCGGCAGCGACCGCTCGGCCAGCATGACCGCGGGCGGCTTGCCGGGCAGGGGAGCGACGGCGGGAAACCACCACGCCTGATCCATCAGTGCGGTGCCGGCGCCCAGCTCCTGCGCCGCGCGGATGCCGTCGCCGGTGTTGGACTCCGCGCCCAGGCTCAGGTTGGCGCCGAGGCGCTCGGTCTGAAATTTCCAGCGCATCTCCATGCTGTGGTCGAAGCCGCCGGTGGCCAGCACCACCCCACGCCGGGCGGCGATCCGCACCTCGCGGCCACCGTGGTCGACGACGGCGCCGGTGACCCTCCCACCGTCGCCCTCGAGGCTCACCAGGGCGGTTCCGGTCCACACCGGGATGCCGGCGCGCAGCACCCCCGCGAACATCCCGGCCGCCAGGGCCTGGCCCCCCGCCACGTAGTGTCGGCCCAGCAGCCGACCGCCGAAGCCCTGCGCGACCCGCTTGCCGAACGTCGGGATCCCCTTGCGCGGCACTCGCGCCACGAGATTCATCCAGCGGTAGTCGGCGCCGGTCGTCGGTATCGAAACACCGGTCTCCATCACCCCCGGCCGTAGCCGGGTGCGATACTCGCCCAGGACCGACGTGTCGAACGGCCGGCATTCGCAGGTGCGCCCCGCGGCGCTGCCGCCCGGCTCCTCCGGGTGGTAGTCGGAGTAGTCGCGCGCCCAGAACAGCCGCAGCGGGGTTGTGCGGCGCAGCATTTCGACCGTCGCCGACGAGTGGGCCAGGAACCCGGCCGAGCGCTGCGGCGGCGCCGAGCCCGCCACCACCGAGTCCAGATAGGCGGCGGCGCGTTCGGCGGTGTCGTGGGCGCCCGCCTCGTCGAGCACCGGGCACGCCGGCAGCCACAGGGCGCCGCCGGACCGGGCCGTCGAGCCACCCACATGCGGCGACTTCTCCACGATCAGCACCGACAGTCCGAGCTCGCGGGCGGTCAGCGCCGCGGCCATGCCGGTGCCCGAGCCCACCACGAGCAGATCGACCGCGGTGTCGGTCACGGGGATTCCGGCGGGGATCGTCGCGCTGTGCGGGCTCACGCCGGCAACGGTAAGCCGATTCGCTGTCGCGACGTCAAGAGGCGTCCTGATGAGTGGAACAGACCCCCACCGCGGGGGCGGCCGACGCAGTCCGGGGGCGCTGTGAGCGCAGTCGGCATCGAGCCGGCCGCGCGGTACGGCGCCCGGACGCGTCACGCACGCAGCGACGGAGCGCGCTGCGCGGCAAGCACATTCGCGCGTCGTAGCATCGCGGCCCCCACCGACGGCGGGTCGCTGAGCAGATAGAAGCGGCCCTCGGCGGCCTGGGCGAAGATCGCCGCCGCGGCCGCCCGCGGGTCCATGGCCGCGGCCTTGACGTCCAGCATGGCCGTCCGCTGCGCCTCGGCGGCGGTGGCATCGCCGCCCTCGGCGGGGTCCACGCCGCCCGCCGACTCGAAGATGTGGGACGCCACCGCGCCCGGCAGCACCGCCTGGACGTGAATGTGGTGGTCGTGTCCGGCCGCCCGAACGTCGAGATACAGGCACTCGGTCAGCGCGAGGACCGCGTGCTTGCTCGCGATGTAGGGGCCCTGCAACGGAGCCGCCAGCACCCCGCCGACCGACGACAGGTTCCACACCCAGGCCCGTTCGTCGGTGGCCATCATCTTCGGCAGGAACGCCCGCACGCCATGAAAGACCCCGCTGACGTTGACGTCGACGACGCGGCGCCAGTTGGCCACCGGCGTGTCCCACAGGTAGCCGAACTGTTCGATGCCGGCGTTGTTCACCAGCAGGCGCACCGGTCCCACGTCGCGATAGGTCCGCTCGGCGAGGTCCAGCAACGCTGCCGGGTCACGGACGTCGCACCCGATGTCCACCGCCGAGCCGCCCGTCGCGCAGAGCTCCTCACGCAGGCCCGCGATCGCGGGGGCGTCGACGTCGGCGAGGACGACGGTCATCCCCAACGCGGCGGCGTGGCGGGCCAACCCGGCGCCGATGCCGGCACCGGCCCCCGTGATCACGGCGACGCCGCCGCGGAACGGATTCACGCGTAACGCAGGGTCGGGCGCAACGGCCGCAAGGGCTGCAAGGTCGGCGCCACCCGTTGCGGGCAGCCCTCGACGTTGCGCCAGATCCCCATGGCGATCGTGCGCACCGGCGCGGTGAACCGAGAAGCGAACGTCATCCGGTTCATCGGCCCGCACACCGACACCGCGGCCACCGCCTCACCGGGGCTGCCGATCGGCGCCGCGACACAACCGAATCCGAGCAGCGACTCCTCGCGCTCGAACGCGACGCCGTGCGCGCGCACCTTGGCCAATTCCGCGGCCAGCTGGGCGGCGGTCGAGATCGAGTACTTGGTCTTGCGGACCCGCAGATCGGCCTCGCCATCCTGGTCACGGTAGGCCAGGATCGCCTTGCCGACGGCCGTGCAGTGCGCGGGCTGGCGAGCGCCCACCCGGGTGGGTACTGGTTGGTCACCGACCTTGCCGAGGTAGACGACGTCGGGTCCGTCCAGGACCGCCAGGTGCACGACCAGGCCCGTGGCCCGGTGCAATTCCACCAGCAGCGGGGTTGCCGCGTGCACCAGGCGATCCTGGTGCACGGCCAGCGAGCCCAGTTCCACCAGGCGCATGCCGAGTTCGTAGTCGCGGCCGCTGCGGCGCAGCCAACGCAGCTGCACCAGGCGCTCGAGCATCCGGTGCGCCGAGGAGCGCGGCAGGCCGGTGCGCCGCACGATCTGGGCCAGCGTCAACCGTCCCGGCCCGTCGAACGCGTCGAGGACCAGCGCGATGCGGTCGATGACAGCGGTGGGGGCAGTTGATTCGACGGGCTCAACTGTCGGCGCCATCGGCCCTCCCAGGCTGGCTATACCAAGCTGCAATATTCCTATTAGGAACATCTGTTTGTAGCACACGCTGTGTCGGTTGTCACACAACTAGCGAGCAGACACAGAATCGCCCGACACGCCGCGCGTGCGGGCGATTCTGTGTCTGCTCGTGGAGGAGGGTCAGCCCTTGGCCGCCGAGTGGCCCGCGCGGCGGCCGTAGAAGCTGCCGTCGCCCAGCGAGACGCCGCTGGCGTAGCCCCAGGCGGCCAGTCCGGCCGTCGACCGGCCCGCCGCGAACAAGCCCGGAATCGGCGAGCCGTTGACGTGCAGCACCTCCGCGTCCAGGGTGGTGCGCAGTCCGCCCAGGGTGAAGCCGCCGGTGTTCTCGCGCAGGTCGATCGCCCCGACGGGGGACCCGATCGGTCTCAGCCATTCGCGCTTTTTGTGCAGCAGTGGGTCCTCGCCGCGCGCGGCGCCCTCGTTGTAGGCGGCGACGGTCGCCTGCAGCGAACCGGGCGCCAGACCCATCTCGCGCTCCAGGTCGGCGACGGTGTCGGCCACCCAGGTCGCCTCCCGCAGCATGAACTTCGGCGACCACGACGCCGTCGCTTCGTCCTGGGCGTCGCTGTCGATGATCAGGTAGGCGGTGTTGTCCTGCTGGTAGAGAGTGAGCTGGCCGACCCTGCCCGGATAGGTGTCCTCGGCGACGTAGCGCTGGCCGCGGCCGTTGACCAGGATGCCGCGCACCAGCTGTTGGGGGTCGATGAAGATGGCGACCTCGGTGGCGTCCATGTGGGCCAGGTCGGCCCCGAGCGCCTGCGCCATCCGGATGCCCTGACCGTCGTGCTGTTCGACCGAGGCGGCCGGGCGCCCGGCGATGCGCGGGGCGTACTGGGCCACCATCGCCTCGTTGTAGGCGAAGCTGCCCATGGCCAGGACCACCCCGCGGCGCGCCCGGATCGCGACCTCGCTGCCGTAGCGGCGGCCCGTGATGCCGGCCACCCGGCCGTCGGACTCGACGATCAGGCGCTGCGCCCGCACGTCGTAGAGCGCCCGCGCGCCGGACGCGGTGGCGGTTTCCACGAGCGGCTTCATCAGCATGTAGCCCGCGCTGGCCTCGCCCTGCTTCTTGTTCGACATCTGCGGCACGTGCCCGCGCGGGGCGGGGGAGGCGATGGTGTTGAACGGGTAGGCGTTCTCGCCGCCGCTGTACATCAGGCCCTGGTCGCCCATCGGCTCCCAGCCGGGCTCGGAGAAGAACTCCGCCTTGAACGGCACGCCGCACCCGACCAGCCAGTCGAAGTGGGCGACGCTGCCGGCGCAGTAGTCGGCGATCCGGTCCTCGTCGGCGCCCGGTCCCATCGCGACGTTGAGGAAGGCCGCCATGTTGTCCACCGAATCGGTGAAGCCGCAGGCGGTTTGCAACGCCGTACCGCCGCCGAGGTAGATGAATCCGCCGGCCATCGCCGCCGCGCCGCCCCACGAGCCGGTGCGTTCGAGCACCAGCACGTCGGCGCCGCCGCGGGCCGCCTCGACCGCCGCGGCGGCTCCGGCGATGCCGTAGCCGACGATGACGACGTCGGCCTCGTCGTCCCAGGAGGTGATGGAGGCCGCCCGCACCGGCGTCACGTCGAAGTCGCCCGTCATAGCCGCATGGCCGCCGGCATCTCGCCGACCCACTGGTGGCCCCAGTAACTGTCAGCGGTGATTTCCTCGGCGGTGTAATGGTTTTCGTCGACGCGCATGCCGTCGGTGCCGAACTCTATGTCCCAGTCGCCGGGCGCGCGCACGTAGAACGACACCATCTTGTCGTTGGTGTGCCGCCCCAGCGTGGACGACAGCTGGAAGCCCTCGGCGTTGACCCGGTCGAGCGCCTGACCCACCGCGTCGAGGGTGTCGACCTCGACCATGATGTGCACCAGTCGGGGGTCGCGCTGATGTGCGGCCGGCACGATCGCCAGGCTGTGGTGGCGCTCGTTGATGCCCAAAAACCGCACCCGCACCGGGCCGAACTCCTTGGGCAGCGGCACCCGGAACGCGCCGCGGGAACGGAAGCCCAGGACCTCGGTGTAGAAGTCGAACAGGCCGTTGGGGTCGGTGGTCGGCAGCACGACGTGGCCCATGCCCTGGCCGCCGGTGACGAACCTCGCGCCGAACGGGGTGATCACGGGGCTGTGGTCGAGCACGGCGCCGTGGAAGACCTCGCACGTGATGCCGGCCGGATCCTCGAAGGTGATCACCTCTTCGACCCGGCGGGCCTCGGCGTCGTCGGTGGACAGCTGCTTGAACGGCGTCCCCGCGGCGTCGAGGGCGGCCTTCACCCGCTGCAGCCCAGGGTGGTCGCGCACCTCCCAGCCCACGGTGAGCACCCGGTCGGTCTCGCCGGGCACCACGATGAGCCGGGCCGCGCGCTCGTCCATCCGCAGGTACAGCGCCGAGGAGTCGGGCCCCGAGCCTTCGGCGAAGCCCAGGACCCCGAAGGCGAACTGGCGCCAGCGGTCGATGTCGGCGGTCGAAATAGTTACGTAGCCAAGGCTTTTCAGGTCGGTCACGCTGATCCTCCTAGTTCGCCGTTAAATCAAAGCCCGCAGCGGGCCCTCGGGCGGCTCGATGCCGAGCGAACTCAGCGCCGCGGCGTGGTAGGTGGTCCCGGGCACGTGGATGGCGTGCATCTGGCCGACATGCACGTCGCGCCAGTAGCGCTGCAGCGGCTTGTCCATCCGCGACGCGTTGCCGCCCGAGCGGGCGAAGATCTCGTCGACGGCCGAGACCGCGCGCCACACCGCGCGCACCTGGGTGCGCCGGCCCGCCGCGCGGTCGGCGAACGACACCTCCTTGCCGGCGGCGACCATGTCGTAGATGCGGTCGGCGTTGGCCAGCAGTTCCTGGCGGGCCGCGTTGATGTCGGCGGCGGCCTCGCCGATGGCGTGCATGACGTAGGGGTCGTCCTTGATCGCGGTGCCGGTGGCGCCGACGCGCTCGCGCTGGTAGTCCAGGTGCGCGGCCAACGCACCTTCGGCAATGCCGATCGTGGCCGCCGAGATGCCCAGCGGGAACATCGTCGACCACGGCATCAAATACAGCGGCTCGGTCATGCCGGCCTCGCGCTGGGCGGTGCCGTCCATCACCTTGGTCGCGTCCATCGTCCGGTACGACGGCACGAAGGCGTCGGAGACGATGACGTCCTTGGATCCGGTTCCGCGCAACCCCACCACGTTCCACGAGTCCTCGACGATCTCGTAGTCCTTGCGGGGCAGGATCATGTGCAGCATCTGCGGGGGCATCAACGGGATGCCGTTGGCGTCACCGAGCATGGCGCCCAGGATGATCCAGTCGCAGTGGTCGGTGCCCGAGCTGAACTGCCAGCGGCCGTTGAACAGGTACCCGCCGTCCACCGGCTTGGCCACCCCCTGCGGCGCGTAGGGGGAGGCCATCCAGGTGTCGACGTCGTCCGCCCAGATCTCGGCGGGCACCTTCGGGTCCGCGTAGGCCAGCTGGTAGGGGTGCACGCCCACCACGCCGACGATCCAGCCGGCGGCCGGGTCGAGTGCCGCGGTGGCCATCACCGTCTCGGCGAATTCGCGGGGGTGGGCCTCGAACCCGCGGTATTGCTTGGTCTGCAGCAGCCGGATCAGGCCGGCCCCCTTCATCAGCTTGACGGTGTCGTCGGTGAGCCGGCCAATCCGCTCGGCCTCGCCGGCCTGCTCGCGCAACTGGTCGGCCATCGCCACCACCCGGTCAATTACCCGCTCGCTCATGCCGTCGTCCTTTACGTGTGTGGGGTCACTACATGGTCTACCGCAGTTCGGCGCGACGGGGGCCGAAACCGCCCGGTGACCGGGAGGCGGTTCGGCACCGGTCGAGGCGGGTGAATAACGTGAATGCCTGTGAGCGGCACGCGCGGGCAGCATCTCGACGTCATCGTGGTCGGCGCGGGATTCGCCGGCCTGTACGCCCTGCACCGGCTGCGCCGCCATGGGCTGTCGGTGCGGGTGCTCGAGGCCGCACCCGAAATCGGGGGCACCTGGTACTACAACCGATATCCGGGCGCGCGCTGCGACGTGGAGAGCGTCGACTACTGCTACTCGTTCTCCGAGGAACTGCAGCAGCAGTGGAACTGGACCGAGAAGTACGCCACCCAGGCCGAGATCCTGCGGTACCTGAACTGGGTCGCCGATCGACTGGACCTGCGCCGCGACATCGCGCTGGACACCCGCGTCGTCTCGGCGGTGCTCGACGAGACGACGCTGCGCTGGAGGGTCACCACCGACGGCGGCCAGATGTTCACGGCGCGGTTCTGCGTGCTGGCCACCGGCCCGCTGTCGGCGGCGATGACGCCGGACTTTCCCGGCCTGGGCACCTTCGCGGGCGAGATCTATCACACCGCCGCGTGGCCGCACGACCCCGTCGACTTCACCGGCAAGCGGGTCGCGGTCATCGGCACCGGATCGTCCGGGATCCAGTCGATCCCGATCATCGCCGAGCGGGCCGGCCACCTCTACGTCTTCCAGCGCACCCCCAACTTCAGCGTCCCGGCGGGCAACAAGCCGCTGTCCCCGCAGGAGCTTGACGAGATCAAGGCCACCTACCCGGAGCGACGCCGGCTGTCGTGGCGCAGCGGCGGGGGATCGCCGCACATCACCGCGCCCAAGCCCACCATGGAATGCACTCCCGAGGAACGCCGCGCCGCGTTCGAAAAGCGTTGGCAACTGGGCGGTGTGCTGTTCTCCAAAACCTTCCCCGATCAGCTGACCGACCTGGACGCCAACGACGAGGCCCGCAGATTCTACGAAGAGAAGGTGCGGGCGGTCATCGACGATCCCGCGCTGGCCGACCTGCTGATCCCCACCGACCACCCGATCGGGACGAAGCGGATCTGCACCGACAGCAACTACTTCCAGACGTTCAACCGCCCCAACGTCTCGCTGGTCAGCGTGCGCGCCACCCCGATCGAATCCGTCGACCCGACCGGCATCAACACGACCGAAGCGCATTACGACCTCGACATGATCGTGTTCGCAACGGGTTTCGACGCGCTGACGGGAGCGCTGGCCAACATCGACATCGTCGGCCGCGCCGGGGCGACGCTGCGCGACGACTGGGCGCACGGGCCGCGCACCTATCTCGGACTCGGCGTCGACGGGTTTCCCAACCTGTTCGTGATCTCGGGCCCGGGGGCGCCGGCCGTGCTGGCCAACATGGTGCTGCACGCCGAGGCGCAGGTGAACTGGATCGCCGACGCGATCGGCTACCTCGACGGCCACGGCTATGCCGCGATCGAGGCAACCCCGGACAGCGTGGACGAATGGGTCGCCGAATTGGCCCGGCGCGCCGACGCGTCGCTGTTCACCAAGGCCAACTCCTGGTACATGGGCGCCAACGTGCCGGGCAAGCCCCGGGGCTTCATGTTGTTCGTCGGCGGCTTTGCGGCCTACAACGACATCTGTGCCGAGGTGGCCGACGCCGGCTACAAGGGGTTCGCCCTGATCAAGACACCGCAATGACGGGACTGCTCGACCGCGTCGTGGTGGTCACCGGCGCCGCCCGCGGCACCGGGCGCGTGCACTGCCGGCGCTTCGCCGAGGAGGGCGCCGACGTCATCGCGCTCGACGTCGCGGCGCTTGCCGACGAATTGCGCGGCACGGCAACCGAAGTCGAGTCCCGCGGCCGTCGCTGCGTCACCGGCCTGGCAGACGTCGACGACCTGGACGCGGTGACCGCCGGGGTCGATGCCGGCGTGGCCGAGCTGGGCCGGCTGGACGTCGTCGTCGCCAACGCCGGCATCCACCTGCCGGGCGCCCCCAGCTGGGAGCTCGACCCGGCGGTGTGGCAGCGCACGCTCGACGTCAACCTGACCGGCGTGTGGCACACGGTCAGGGCCGGCGTGCCGCACATCTGTGATCGGGCAGGCGAGCGGGGCGGCTCCGTCGTCATCATCAGCTCCACCAACGGGATCCGCGGCACCGCGGGCACCGCGCATTACACCGCCAGCAAGCACGCCGTGGTGGGCCTGGCGCGCACGCTGGCCAACGAGCTGGGCCCGCGCGGCATCCGGGTCAACACCGTGCACCCCGGCCCGGTGGCCACACCGATGGTGCTCAACGACGCGATGTACCGGAAGCTGCGGCCGGACCTGGACAACCCGACCGCCGACGACGCCGCCGAGGCGCTGCAGGCGCGCAACCTGCTTCCGGTGCCGTGGGTGCAGCCCGTCGACGTGGCCAACGCCGTGGTGTTTTTGGCCTCCGACGAGGCGCGCTACATCACCGGCACCCAGCTCGTCGTCGACGCCGGGCTGACGCAGAAGACCACATGAGCGGCGGGGCCGAGCGCGCAGGCGGCGCGGTTCGCCCGGGTGCGCCGCGGCCGGCGGGCGCGCGCACACCAAACGAGGAGGAGCAGATCATGACCGATCTCGAGGAGTTGGCGGCCCGGGTGCGCCGCCTCGAAGACGAACGCGACATCGCCCGGTTGATCGCGTCCTATGGCCCGGCAGTCGACGCGGGCGACGCCGACGCCGCCGCGCGCCTGTGGGCGGTCGACGGCGTGTACGACGTCGACGGCTGGCGCATGGAGGGCCGCGCCGCCGTCCACGCCATGATCGCCTCCGACGCCCACCAAAAGCTGGTCGCCAAGGGCTGTTGCCACTTCCTCGGACCGTGCGTCGTGACGGTCGACGGTGACTCGGCGGTCGCGCTGTGCGAATCCCTGGTGCTGGTCCGCGACGGTGATGGTTACCGCGTGTGGCGGGCCACCGCGCACCATTTCGCGCTGCGACGGGCCGACGGCGGGTGGCAGATCACCACCCGCACCAGCCGCGTCCTCGACGGCAATCCCGACGCGCATGCCCTGCTGACCCGGGGCCTCGCCGGATCCGCGTAGCCGCCCCGGGCGCCGAACGTGCAATGGGTGCGAGATTTCCGCCCAGCTGTCGCGGTGACTGCACGCTCGGCGCAAGCCGCCCGCTAGCGCGACAGGAAGGCCAGCACGACGCTTTCGAACGCCTCCTTGGCCTCGATCATGGCCCAGTGCCCGGAGTTGGGGAAGATGTGCAGTTCGGCGTTGGGGATGGTGCGCATCGGGATCAGCGCCATGTCGGGTGGGCTGACCCGGTCGTCGCGGCCCCACGTCAGCAGGGTCGGCGCGGTCAGCTTGTGCATCATCGCCCAGGGCTGCGGACGGTCGGAGGCGGCCATCGCGGCGTTCATCGCGGCGAACGCCGCCTTGCCATACATGCGGCGCGCGGCGGCCAGCGTGTCGGGATCGGTGGCCAGCTGCCAGCGTTCCTCGACGAGTTCGTCGGTGATGATCCCCTGGTCGTAGACCATCGACTTGAGCCAGTCCACGAGCCGCTGCCGGGTGGGGTCCTCGACGAACTCCTGCAGCAGCCGGATGCCTTCGCTGGGGGACGGGCTGAAGATGTTGGTGCCGATACCGCCGATCGTGACCAGCCGGCCGACGCGCTCGGGGTTGCCGATGGCGAAGTTGATGCCGACGCCGCCACCCATCGAGTTGCCGATGATGTCGACCTTGTCCACGCCGAGGCCGTCGAGGAACGGCGACACGGTGCCGAACGCGGTGACCATCGGGTGGCCGCCGAAGTCGTCGCTGACGCCGAAGCCCGGGAACTCAACGACCAGGCAGCGGAACCGCTCGGCGAAGGTGGGCAGCAGCCCGCGGAAGTTGCGCCAGCCGGTGACCCCGGGACCCGAGCCGTGCAGGAACAGCAGCACCGGGCCGGAGTCGGGGCCGCAGTCGTAGTACCGCAACGCACCCTTCGGGGTGGTGATTTCGCGCAGGTCGTCTTCGACGGCGATCGGTTCGGAGGTGTTGGCCACGGATGCCACCTTGCCATGCCGGCCCGGCCGGCGGGAACGGTGTTCCGCTGACCGGGTGTGTTCGCTCAGCGGCCGGCCATCGCCGAGTCGGGAGCCGCCCAATCGGTCGCAACCCGGCGATGGTTGATCAGCCAGGCGCCGGCGTCGGGCACCAGGGTGTCGCGATAGCGGCCGCAGTGGTCGAGCCCGATGTGGGTGACGACGGTGAAGTACGACGAGACCTGCGCCTGCTCGGGGCTCAGCGCGGTGAACACCACGTTGGTGAGGTTGTGCCGGACGAGCGGCTTGACCTCGGCGCCCGCGGCGAGGTCCCCGGTCACGCCGCCGAGGAACGCCACGATCTCGGCGCGTCCGCGCAGCGGCTTCAACCCGCGGATCTCGAGGACACCGTCGGGGCAGAACGTCTCCGCCAGGCCGTCAAGCCGCCCGGCGTCCCCCGACCAGTTGTAGCGCGCAAGCGTGTCCCGGATCAGTTCCCGCGCGACGAGTTCCCACATCTCCATCGTCGTGACACTAACGCGCGCTTCGCAGGTCACCCGGCCCGCGGGCGGTTAGGGTGTGTGCAGCGGGCAATCGGGATTCCATCCACGGGGACGACAGGGCGGTAGCGATATGCCTGCATGGGATGGTCTCCGACGCGAAGTCGGCGCGGAAATCGAGCTCGAGGTCAACGCGCCCACGACCCTGAAATTCCAGATCGCGGTCGCCCGCGAGCCAGGCCTGCAGGTCGACGAAGCCTTGAGGGTCACGCTGAACGGCACGACCGTCAAGCCGCGCGAGGTGATCGGGGAGCACCGGACACGCATTCACACCCTGCCGGCCGGGAAAGGGACCGTGAACCTGTCGTATTCGGCAACGGTGCTCGGCGAAGCCGACCCCGCGCCGGTCAGCGCCATCGACCTGATCACGTGTCTGCGACCGAGCCGCTATGCCGAGGTCGACAAGTTCTTCGGCTTCGCGGCCACCGAGTTCGGGCAATACGGCGCCTCGGTGACGTCGTTGGAGAAAGTTTCGTCGTGGGTGGGCACGCGCCTTGACTACGTTCCCGGATCGAGCGATCCAATCGACGCGCCACCGATACGTTGCTGGCGGGCGCCGGTGTGTGTCGTGACTACGCCCACCTGGTGATCGCCCTGCTCCGCGCGCTGAACATCCCTGTCCGGCCGCCGACACGGCCTTCCCGGACAACCACAAGGCGTCCATCACCCTGACGGCTAGCCCGCTTTGTGCCGCGCGGGCCCGCGTTCACTTGACGAGGTGCGGCCGGAACCGGTGTTTGACCGCCGGCGTGATGCCGTTGAGGTCGAACACGGCGATCAGGGCCCGCAGGAGGGCGGGGGACCAGTCGTCGAACGGGTGCACGTCGAGCCGGTCGAGCAGCTCACAGCGGAGGTACTCGAGGTCCGGCTGCTGGCTCATCGACGCTGGTTCCTTTCCGAGGCCGCTTGCGACGTTTGCGGGTATTTGACGACCGTAAGATCGGCGTCGCGCGCCTGTACAGTGCGGCTGCCGGATTCAAACCCAATTCATGGGGAGGGATCAGCAGGTTGTCAGGACCGCGCCGCGTCATGGCACCGCGGCAGCCCCACCGTGCTGAGCCGGGCTTCCCGGCGGAGGCCGTACACCAGGCGTTTGCTGGCCGTTAATCCGTCGTTGGCTTTCTCGGTCGCTGCGGAGACACCGAATGCGTGCCGCGGCCTTCGATCACCAGATCGCCGCCGAACCGTAGGACTTCGCTCGCCACGCCAGGACGGCTCCCAGACCAGCGCACGGTAGCCGCGGCCCCGGGGCGCCCGAAGGCCCACGTCACCCACTTCCGCGACACGCCGTAGCGGAATACAGTGGGGGCGTGACGACCGGCGAGGACGGCAGGCACGTGCGCACCTGCCCATTGTGTGAAGCCATGTGCGGCTTGGAGATTCACGTCGAGGGCGGCAGGGTCGCGAGCATCCGCGGCAACCGCGACGACGTGTGGAGCCGCGGACACCTGTGCCCCAAGGGCGTGTCACTGGGCGCGGTGCACGAGGACCCCGACCGCCTCCGCCACCCGATGATCAAGGTCGACGGCCGCTGGGAGGAGGTCAGCTGGGACAAGGCATTTCGCCGCTGCACCGAACTGCTCGCGCCGGTCATCGACAAATACGGGATCGGGGCGGTCACCGCCTACACCGGCAACCCGCTGGCGCATTCGTTCTCCCTGGCCCGCTACGCGGGCGTGCTGCTGGGCATGTCGGGAATGCCGGTCACCTATTCCCCGGGCACGGTCGACCAATGGCCGAAAAACCTCTCGTCGCACCTGATGTACGGCCGCTGGTGGGACTTCCCGGTGCCCGACATCGAGCGCACCGACCTGCTGGTGATCATGGGCGCAAACCCCGCCGCCTCGCAGGGCTCGCTGTTGGCCGCCCCCGACGTGATGGGCCTGATCGAGGCAATCCGCAAGCGCGGCAAGGTGATCGTGATCGACCCGGTGCGCACCCAGACCGCCGCCCGCGCCGACGAGTGGCTGCCCATCGTCCCGGGCACGGACGCGGCGCTGCTGCTGGCCGTGGCGCACGTGCTCTTCGACGAGGGCCTGACCAAGCCGGGGCCCTACGTCGACGGCGTCGACACGATCCGCCGGGTGGCCGCGGACTGGCCCCCGGAGCGGGTCAGCGCGGTCACCGGCATCGACGCCGACCGCATCCGCGGGCTGGCCCGCGAGCTGGCCGGCACGGACAAGTCGGTGGTATACGGCCGAATCGGCCTGTGCAATCAGGAGTTTGGCAGTCTGGCCAGCTGGCTCGTCGACGTCATCAACATTCTGACCGGCCATTTCGACACCCCGGGCGGCGCGATGTTCCCCAAACCGGCCGCCTGGTCGATCACGACGGAGCCGCTGCCGGGCCTGGAGGGAGGCGCGCCCGAGTTCGGCCGCTGGCACACCCGCGTACGCGGCGCGAAGGAGGTGCTGGGCCAGGCCCCGGTGTCATGCCTGGCCGAAGAGATCGCCACGCCGGGCGAGGGACAGCTCAAGGCGCTGATCACCATCGCGGGCAACCCGGTGCTGTCCACGCCCGGCGGCGACCGGCTCGACGAGGCGCTGCCGATGCTGGACGCGATGATCTCCGTGGACCTGTGGCTCAACGAGACGACGCGCCACGCCGACGTGATCCTGCCCGGGCTGTCGCCGCTCGAGCAGCCTCACCACGACGATCTGATCCTGCAGTTCGCCATTCGCAGCATCGCCAACTATTCGGCCCCCGTGTTCGACCCCGGGGACCGCCCGCAGGAATGGGAGATCCTGATCCGGCTCACCGGCCTGTGCACCGGCACACCCGCCGAGGACGTCGACGTCGGGGCCATCGACGACGGGTTCTTCGACTACCTGGCCTTCACCCGCGGCCTCGACGGCGCCACGATCCGCCAGCGCTACACCCACGGCGGCCCGGAGCGCATCCTCGACCTCACGCTGCGCACCGGCCACTTCGGCGACCGGTACGGCGAGAACCCGGGCGGGCTCACGCTGGCGATGCTCAAGGCCAACCCGAACGGGATCGACTTCGGGCCGATGGTGCCGCAGCTGCCCCAGCTGCTCGGGACCCCGGACAAGAAGATCCGGCTGGCCCCGCAGTACCTGCTCGACGACCTGCCGCGGCTGGCTGCCCGCCTGCAGCGCCCGCCCGAACAACTGGTCCTGGTGAGCCGGCGGCACCTGCGCTCCAACAACACGTGGATGCACAACGTGCCGGCGCTGATGAAGGGCAGGGACCGGTGCACGCTGCTGATGCATCCCGACGACGCGGCCGGTCACGGCGTCACCGACAACGACGTCGTCACGGTGAAGTCGGCGGCCGGCGAGATCAGGGTGCCCGTCGAGGTCACCGACGCGATCAAACCGGGCGTCGTGTCGATGCCGCACGGCTGGGGACATGGCATGCCGGGCACTCGCATGGCGGTGGCCAATCGCTCACCCGGGGCCAACACCAACGCGCTGTCCCCGCCGACGTTCCTCGACGAGCCGTCCGGAAACGGCGCCCTCAACGGCATCCCGGTGACCATCAGCTGATCATCGAAATCGTCCGCGTGCCCGAGAAGTGCCACCAGCCGTAGATAATGGTAAAAAAGGTTAAGTTTCTTAACGAGTAGCAGACAAGGCGGCGGACATGACACATGCTGATCATGTGTACGTCGCAGGGGTGAACTCGCCCGAGCGTCATGTCGTTCGAGCCTGAGCGCGCCATTGCGGGGTCCGCGCGCCCGTGGCGGGTGGTCGACTACATCGTCGAACACCTCGCCGGTCGCGGCGTCCGGTATGTCTTCGGCGTCGACGGCGCCAATATCGAGGATCTCTACGATGCCGCGCATTCCTGCCCGGGGATAGCCGCGGTCGTCGCCAAGCACGAATTTTCCGCGGCGGCCATGGCGGGTGCCTACAGCCGCTCCCGTGCGGGCGTCGGCGTGGTCGCCGCGACATCCGGGGGCGGAGCCCTCAACACCGTCCCCGGCCTGGCGGAGTCGCTGGCCAGCAGGGTCCCGGTGCTGGCGCTGATCGGACAGCCGCCGACGGCGTCGGACGGCTGCGGGGCGTTTCAGGACACCAGCGGGGCCAACGGTGCATTGGACGGGAACGCGTTGTTCTCGGCGGTGTCGGTCTGGTGTCAGCGGGTGCTGAGACCGGCCGATATCGTGGAAGCGCTGCCGCGGGCGATTTCGGCCGCGACGAGCATCGGTGGACCGGCGGTCCTGTTGTTGCCCAAGGATATTCAGCAGTGCGCCATCGGACACGATGCAGCGGACATCGATGCGTCCGATCCGGGCGGCGGCACGCGTGGCACCGGCACCGCGGCGGGGCATCATGTCGGCGATCCAGCCCCGGTGGCCCAGTTGCTGCGGCGTGCCAGGGGACCGGTGACGATCATCGCGGGTGATCAGGTCGTCCGCGACGACGCCAGCGCCGAGTTGGAGCAATTGCGGGCGCTGTTGCGGGCCAGGGTGGCCACGGTTCCCGACGCGAAGGACATCGTCGCGCTGGCCGAGTCCCCGGCGCTTGGCGTGACCGGGGTGATGGGTCACCCCGCCGTCGGCGCCGCGATGGCCGACAGCGCGGCGTGTTTGCTGGTGGGCACGCGGCTGCCGCTCAACGCGCGCAGCGGCCTCGACGAGGCCCTGGGATCGATGCCGATCGCCTCGATCGGCTCGGCACCGCCGTACGTGCCGTGCATCCATGTGGAAAGCGACGATCTGCGCACCTCGCTGACGCAGCTGAGCGCCGCGCTGTCCGAGATCGGCCGCTCGAATCGTCGGCGCACCACCGACCGGGTCGCGCGCAGCGAGCTGGCAACCCCGCCGCATGCGGGCTCGGGGGTGCGGTACCGGGACGCGATGCTGGCCCTGGATGCGCTGCTGCCGCAGGACACCGACGTCGCGGTCGACGCCGGCAACATCGGCGCGGCAGCCATTCACTGGCTGCCGGCGCGCCGCGACGGCAGCTTCCTGGTGGCTTTGGGCATGGGCGGCATGGGCTACAGCTTCGGGGCGGGGATCGGCATGGCGTTCGCCCGCGCGACGAGCGTCGGCACGGGCAGCGCGACACCGCGGCGTCGCACGGTGGTCATTGCCGGTGACGGCGCGTTCTTCATGCACGGCTTGGAAATCCACACCGCCTTGCAATACGGGCTTCCGGTGACCTTCGTGCTGTTCGACAACCACGCCCACGCGATGTGTGTGACCCGGGAGCAGCTGTTCTACGAAGACCGCTACAGCTACAACCGATTCGGACCCAGCCGGCTCGGCGCCGGGCTGGCGGCGATGTTTCCCACACTGCACTCGGTGGATGTCACCGGTGCCGGTCAGCTGGAGGCGGCGCTCGAGGCTGCGCTGGATGTCGACGGTCCTTCGGTGGTGGCCATCGAGTGCTCGGCCGACGAAATCCCGCCGTTCGCGGCGTTTCTGGGTGAGAACACGGGGAAACAAACGGACAGGAGCGAACATTCGACGATACCGAGGGATGACTCATGACATTGCCCGCACTCGAGGACATCGCCGCCCACCGCGGCAGCGCCGATCCGATTCCGGGATTGACCCGCATCGAGACGTCCCCCCGGGAGAAGGCCACCCCGGTCATCATGGAGATGATCCACGCGGTCTACCCGCATGAGCAGGTGTTCGGCGACTACTGCACCGTCAACGACTTCATCGACTGCCCTCCCGACGAGTTGTTCGACTACCTCTCCGACACCCGCTGCCTGGAGGAGTGGACGTACAGCCTGCGCGGGTTCACACCCACCGACGAGCAAGGGCTGTGGCTGGCCTATGACCGGCTCGGCAACGAGACCGAGATCTACACCCGCACCGTCGCCAACCGGGAAGCCCGCACCGTCGACTACCACTGCGCCTGGGACCAGGGCCGGCACCTGTGGATGATCTATCTGATGCGGGTCGTCGACGCGCAGGTGGTGTTCGACAAGCCCGGGTCGGTGGTGCTGTGGACCAACTGCCACCACCCGTTCTACGACGACAACCCCTACCCCGAGGCCGCCCCGCCGCAGCGACCCGTCTGGGTCGGCGACTTCTGGGACATGTTCGGCGCCGGGCACCTGCTGGAGCTGAAGAACCTCAAGGCGATCGCCGAATACCGCCACCGCAACGGACTGCCCATCACCCCGGGATGGATGCGATGAGCGCGACACCACCACCGGTCAGCCTGGTCGACGTCGCCACCTATCTGCCTGAAAAACGGGTTCCGGCGCAGTGGTACCGCCGCTACTCCGACGAGGGCGACCACCTGCGCGACAACCCGATGTTCCGGCCCCCCGACTTCCGGCACCACGCGGCGGCCGACGAGTCCAATGTCGACATGATCGAGCGGGCCGCCGCCGCGCTGGTCGCCCGGCACGGGCCGGACGCCCTGGCGGGCGTCGACGTGTTGCTCACCCATTCGCAGCTGCCCGACCTGCCCATCGTCGGGGCCGGCGGCGAGGTCGCGCACCGGCTCGGCATCGCCCCGGAGTGGATCATCGACGTGCACAACGGCGGCTGCGCCGCGTTCGTGCTGATGCTCAAGCTGGCTCGTCAGCTGCTGGCCGGCGGTGCCGCGCGCACCGCGCTGATCGCGGTCGCGCAGAACGCCGCGGGCAAGATCTTCACGCAGGGGCAGGTGCGCACGCTGGCGCAGGCGGCGGTGCCCGGGGACGGCGCGGCGGTGGGCCTGGTCGCGTTGTCGGAGGAGTCGCCGGTGCTCGACGTCGAATGCCGCAACTACGGCAAGAACGCCGTCGACATGACCCTGGCCGCCGATCCGCCGCGGCGGTGGTGGGAGGCCGGCCCGGGGGAGGGATACGTCGGCTTCAACGAGGGCAAGATCATCAAGGTGCTCGCCCGCGGCAACCGGCAGGTGCCCGAGGTCGTGCGCGCGGTGTGCGAGCGCATCGGGGTGAAACCGGGCGACCTCGACCTGCTCGTCACCAACCAGCCCAACCGGTTGTTGCTGCGCAACTGGAACGAGGCCCTCGGGATCTCTCCCGAGCGCCACCGCGACACGTTCGGAGAGTGCGGCAACCTGTTCGCCGCCGCCATCCCCGTCAACTTCGAGGCGGCGGTCGCCGACGGCCAGATCGGCGCCGGCGACATCGTCATGATGGCGGGGTTTGCGCACGCGGGAGACTTCGCGGCGGCCGCCGCCGTTCAGTGGGGCGGACGGCGGAAGTGACGCCCCCGGGCGGGCAGCCGGCGACACTGGCCGCGGTGACCGACGAGATCGTCGGCCTGATCAAAGCCGAATCCGATGCGGCCGACCTCCGGGCCGACTCGGCGCTGCAGGACGCGGGCATGGATTCGGCCCGGGTGCTCTCGCTCGTCTTCCGGATCGAAGCGCGCTACGACATCGAACTGGACGCCGAGGACGTCGACGTGCGCACCGTCGGCGATCTGGCCCGGCTGGTGCTGCGCCGCATCCGGGAGCGGTCATGAGAGGCGCCCCCGCCATCCGGCCCCGGTTCGAGACGCTCGACGAGATGCTCGACGCGGCCGCGCGCGGCGGCGCAAACCTGTTCTTCGTGGGCCGCGATGAGCGGGACCGCCGCGTTCCGATGGGCGAGATCCGGCGGGGTGCGCGATCGCTTGCGGCCGGCTTGCGGGGCGCCGGCGTGGCCGCCGGCGACCGCGTCGCGCTGGTGCTGCCCACCGGCCCGGAATTCGTCGCCTGCCTGTTCGGCGTCCTGGCCGTGGGCGCCATCCCGGTGCCCCTGTATCCGCCGGTGCGGCTGGGCCGGCTCGACGACTACCGCCGCAGGACCGCAACGATGGTGCGCACGGTGCGGGCCGCCCTCGTCGTCACCGACGAACGGATCCGTCCGCTCCTGGAGAGCGCCGTTGCCGGCACCGATCCCCGGCCCGGTTGCGTCACCGCCTCCGGCCTGAGCCGCGGCGGCGGGCGGGCGCTCGGCCCAGAGACCGCCGTCGGCGCCGACGACGTCGCGCTGATCCAATTCTCCTCGGGCACGACCGACGATCCCAAGCCGGTCGCCCTGACGCACGAGAACCTGTTGTACAACCTCGCCGCGGTCGCCGACTACCTGGATGCCATCCCCGACCCGGTCGGCGTCACGTGGCTGCCCCTGTATCACGACATGGGGCTGATCGGAAACCTGTTGACGGCGTTCTACCTTCAGCGGCCCTTGGTGCTGCTACCCCCCGAGCTCTTCCTCGCCGTGCCGGCGGCGTGGCTGCGCGCCATTTCGCGGCATCGCGGAACCGTCACGGCTGCACCCAATTTCGCATACGGACTGTGCCTCAAGCGGATTCGCGACGACGAACTCGCCGGTGTCGACCTGAGTTCCTTGCGGGTCTGCCTCAACGGCGCGGAGCCGGTCAGCGCCGAGGTGCTGCGCCGGTTCGGCGAACGATTCGCGGCCCGGGGCTTTGAAACGTCGGCCTTCACGCCCTGCTACGGCCTGGCCGAGGCCTCGCTGGCGGTGACGTTCAAGCCGGCCGGCACCCCGGTCAAGACCCGCGCCGCGCCGGGCGCCGTCGAGCCTTGCGACGCGGAGCTGGTGAGTACGGGGCGCCCGCTGGCCGGCATCGAGGTCGAGATCCGCGGCGACGACGCACGGCCCGTGCCGCAGAATCGGGTGGGGCGCATCTTCGTTCGGGGGCCCAGCGTGATGGCCGGTTACTTCGGCCGCGCCGACCTCACCGGGCGGGTGCTGCGCGACGGCTGGCTGGATTCCGGCGACCTCGGATTCGTCGATGGCGGTGAGCTTTTCGTGTGCGGGCGCAGCAAGGAGACCGTGATCATCCGCGGCGTCAACCACGCGCCGCGGGATTTCGAGGCCGCGCTCGACGGGCTGGCCGGGGTTCGCGCCGGCTGCGCGGTGGCCGTGGGGTACGTCCCCCCCGGCGCGGGGGACGAGGCGCTGGCCATGCTCGTGGAGGCCACCGCGGGCGCGCCGCCCGGCCTGGCGCGCGACGTGGCGGCACGGGTTCTCGAGCGCACCGGCATCTCGGTGGGCCATGTGGAGCTGCTGGCACCGGGGACACTGCCGCGGACCTCCAGCGGGAAACTGCGCCGGCTCGAGGCGCGCGCCCAATGGCTGGCGGGCACTCTGTCGCCGCCACCACAGGTTTCCGCCGAGCGGCTCTAGGAGGAAGCCCTGTTAGCGGCTATCGCCCGCCTCGCCATCGGCGCGCCACGGCGCATCATCGCGGCGGCGCTGCTCGTGCTGGCCGGCGCGGCGGCTTTCGGCGTTCCGGTGGCCGGGCGGCTCTCCGCGGGCGGGCTGACCGACCCGGGCGCGCAGTCGTCCCGGGCGACCACGCTGCTGGCGCACACTTCGGCCAGGGCGACATGCCGATGCTGATCACCGTCAGCTCCGCCGAAGGGGTCGACGGCGAGGGGGCACGGACGGTGGGCACCGAAATCGTGCGTGCGCTGCAGCGCTCGCCGGCCGTGGCGACGGTGACGTCGCCGTGGACCGCGCCGCCGGCCGCGGCCGCACCGCTGATCAGCAGCGACGGCAGGACCGGCGTGATCGTCGCCGGCATCACCGGCGGAGACAACGATGCACCCAAGAACGCCGAGGAGGCTGATCGACGAAGTGGTCCACGACCGTGACGGTGTCACCGTGCGGGCCGGGGCGAGGCCGCGATGAAACAGCAGATCACCCGGCAGAGCGAAAAGGACCTGAAAGTCATGGAAGGAGCGTTGCGATTCCGCTGAGCTTTCTGGTGTTGGTCTGGGTCTTCGGCGGCCTGGTGGCGGCCGCGCTCCCACTGGCGGTCGGTGCGATCGCGATCTTCGGGGCGATGGCGGCGTTGCGCGTGATCAGCTTCGCCACCGATGTCTCGATCTTCGCGCTCAATCTCGCCGTCGCGATGGGGCTCGCGCTGGCCATCGACTACACCCTGCTGTTGCTGAGCCGGTTCCGCGACGAGCGTGCGGCCGGTGCCGGGCGCGACGAGGCGCTGGTGCGCACGATGGCCGCCGCCGGCCGCACGGTGGTGTTCTCCGCCATGACGGTCGCGCTGTCGATGTCCACGATGGTGCTGTTCCCGATCTATGCGCTGAAGTCGTTTGCCTACGCCGGGGTGGCCGTGGTCGCGTTCGCGTCCCTCGCCGCGCCTGACCGTGACCCCGGCGGCCATGGCGCTGCTCGGCGACCGCCTGGACGCGCTGGACCTGCACCGCCTGTTGCGCCGGTGGCTGCGCCGCCCGGCCGCGGCCGCGCTCCCGGTCGAGCGAGACTCGTCTGGTACCGGCTGGCCATGTTCGCGATGCGCGGTGCCGTGCCGATCGGGCTGGCGATCGTTGCGCTGTTGGTTGCGCTCGGCATCCCGTTCACCGGCGTCAAATGGGGCCTGCCCGACGACCGGGTCCTGCCCGGATCGAGCCCGCCGCACGTGGTCGGCGACCAGTTGCGCACACGATTCGCCGACGACCCGGCGAGGAACGTCACGGCGGTGCTACCCGAGATCGACGGTGTCGCACCGGCACAGCTCGACGACTACGCCGCCGCGCTGTCGCGGGTGCCTGACGTGTCGTCGGTCTCGGCGCCGGGCGGCACGTTCGTCTCCGGGGGTCGGGTCGGACCGCCGTCGGCCGCGACGGCGATCGCGGACGGCCGCGCGTTCTTCACCGTCACCAGCACCGCGCCCCTGTTCTCCCGCGCCTCCGAGGCGCAGCTCGACCACCTGCAGGCCGTTCCCGGGCCGGCCGGTCGCCATGTCCTGATCGACGGCACCGCCCAGGTGAACCGGGACACCGCCCGCGCCATCGCATCCCGGCTGCCGCTGGTGCTTCGGCGATCATCGCAGCGATCACGTTTATCCTGCTGTTCCTGATGACCGGCAGCGTCGTGGTGCCGTGCAAGGCTCTGCTGCTCAACGTCTTGTCACTGACGGCGGCGTTCGGTGCGCTGGCGTGGATCTTCCAGGACGGCCACCTCGGCGCCTTGGGCACCACCTCCACCGGCACCCTGGCGATCAGCATCCCGGTGCTGTTGTTCTGCATCGCCTTCGGCCTGTCGATGGACTACGAGGTGTTCCTGGTGTCGCGGATCCGCGAATACTGGCTGGCGAGCGGACGGGACACCCGCCGACAACGATCGCAGCGTCGCACTGGGGGTGGCCGGCACCGCGCGAGTGATCACGGCCGCGGCGCTCATCATGTCGATCTCCTTTGCGGCACTGTCCGCCGCGCAGGTGTCGTTTCTGCGGATGTTGGGCGTCGGCCTGATGCTGGCGGTGCTGGTTGACGCCACCCTCGTCCGGGTACTGCTCGTTCCCGCGTTCATGCACCTGATGGGCCGTGCCAACTGGTGGGCACCGAAAGCGCTTCGGCGGCTGCGCGGGCGGTTCGGCATCCGCGAGGCCGCCCCGGCACCGAGCGGCTCGGGCGCGCGATGAGGAACCGGATGTCGAGAGCCGGCATCGCACCGCCCGCCAAGCTGGCCCGCGCGGTCGAACGCACGCGCCACCACATCCTTCGGCTCCATCAGCGGCTGGCGCCGGCACCCATGGCGATGATGGAGATGATCGTCGATAGCTGGCCCGCGCAGGCGATCACGGCCGCGGCCCAGCTCGGCATCGCCGACGCGCTGGCCGACGGGCCGCTGCCGCTCGAGGAGTTGGCGGCCCGCGTCGGCGCCAACCCGGATGCGCTGCGGCGGCTGCTGCGGGCGCTGATCGGCCGGGGCGTCTTCCGCCGTCGCCGCGACGGTCGGTACGCGCTGAATTCCCTTGCCGCCACCCTGCGTTCCGACGCACCGATCTCGCTACGGGCCGCGGCGCTGTTCCAGGGGTCGCAGGAGCAGCGCGAACGCTGGACCCTGCTGGCGGATTCGGTCCGCACCGGCCGGTCGATCGTGCCGGCGCTGCGCGGGCAGGAGAGCTGGGACTACATCGCCGAAAAGCCCGAACTCGCCGCACTGTTCAACCAGACCCTCACCAGCATCGCGCAGATGACGGTCGCGACCGTGGTGGCCGGCTACGACTTCGGCGTGCACCGCACCATCGTCGACGTCGGCGGCGGCCAGGGCGCGATGCTGGCCGCCATCCTGAGGGCGGCGCCCGCCTCGCACGGTATCCTCTACGACCTGCCACGGGTCGTCGCCACGGCCCCGGACGTGTTGCGCGACAACAACGTCGTCGACCGGGTGCGGATCGCGGCAGGGTCCTTCTTCGAGGGCGTCCCGCCCGGCGGCGACGCGTACCTGCTCAAGAACATCGTCCACGACTGGTCCGACGAAAAGGCCCTGCAGATCCTGCGCAACGTCCGCGCCGCGGCCGGGCCCCGGGCCACGGTGCTGCTGGTCGAGATGATCGTCGGCGAAGGCGGCATCGACGGCCCGGGGCATTGGGTTGATCTGGAGATGCTGGTGAATCTGGGCTCCCGCGAACGCACGGCGGAGGAGTACCGGAACCTGCTGGGCCGGGCCGGGTTCCGGATGACTCGGGTGGTGCCGACGGCCTCGCCGCTCAGCGTGGTCGAGGCCCACGTCGACCCGATGGACATCGAGGCGATGCCACGCGGCGGGTTCGACGCCCCATGGCTGGATCGACGGCTGCAGACCGACCGTCTGGAATACCTGGACCGCGACGACGTCGGCGAGCGCACCAAGCGCCAGGTGATCCGCTCGCTCGACCGGATGGGCAGGATCCTGCGGGACCACGCCCGCATCGCCGCGCTCGCCCTCGATCTCCTCGCCGACATCCCCGAACCGCAGATCCTGGAATTGGGTGCGGGCCACGGCAGCCTGTCCCGTGTGCTGCTCGACATGCACCCCACCGCCCGCGTCACGGTCACCGACATCGACCCGGTCTCGGTCGCCAACATCGCCGCCGGCGATCTGGGCGGGCATCCACGCGCCGTCGTGCGCCGCATGGACGCCACGGACATCGACGCGCCCGACCGCTCCTATGACCTCGCGCTATTCGCCCTGGCTTTCCATCACCTGCCGCCGGGCCCGGCCGCCCGCGTGCTGGCCGAAGCGACCCGCGCGGCCGACCGGTTGCTCATCGTCGATCTGCGCCGGCCCCCCGCCCCGTTGCACCTGTTCCGCGCGGCGGCGTTCTTCCCGTTCGCGCTCGTCTTGCCCTTCGCCCATGACGGGCTGATCAGCTCGTTGCGCGCCTATGGCACAGCGGGATTCCGGGCGCTCGCCGCTCACGCCGACCCGGCGATCACCCTCGAGTTCAGCCGGCTCGGACGCAATCAGGTCGTCGTCGCCCGGCGCCGGCGACCCGGCCCGGCGAAACCGGCAGGGGAACCATGACCGGGTGGGCGCCGGCTGCCGGGACGTCGGCGCTGGCCCGCGCGGCCTGGGCCGGGTTCGACCCGGAGGGTTTCTTTCGCCGCCACGCGTCCGACACCGAACCGTTCCCGGTGAGGTTGCCGGGACTCGGGCAGGCGCTGTTCGTCTCGACGGTCGAGGGGGCCCGCGACATACTCACCGCTCCCGCGGCGCTGTGCCGCGCGCCGCTGCCCAATCCGATTGAACCCATCGTCGGGCAGAACTCGCTGATCCTGCTCTCCGGCGAGGAGCATCACCACACCCGCGCAATCCTGACGCCCGCGTTCCGGGGCGAGTCCATGCGCGGCTATGTCGACATGATCGCCGACGCCACCGATGACGCGATGGCGGCGCTGCGACCGCGCGACACGCTGGCGGTCGGCGAACTCGCACAAGCCATCACGCTGGGCGTGGTGATCCGGGTGGTGTTCGGCGTAACCGACCGTGTCCGCCGCGCCGAGTACGCCCGCGTGACCACGGGATTGCTGCGTTCGGGCAGCGCGCCGCTGATGCTGTTGCCCTGGCTGCGCCGGGAGCTGGCCGGGCGGGGGCCGTGGGCGCGGTTGCTCGGTTTCCGCGCGCAACTCGACGAACTGTTGACCCGGCAGATCGAAGAGCGAAGGGCCAGTGGCGGACACGCTGCGCACCCGGGCGGCGACGTGCTGGACTTGATTCTCGCGGCGGCCGACGAGGACGGCCGCGCACTCGACGATGCCGCGCTGCGTGACCAGCTGCGGACGATGCTGGCCGCCGGGCACGAGACCACCTCGACGACGTTGGCCTGGGCGCTCCATCACATCCATCGCGACGAAGAGGTCCGTTCGAGGGTCGTCGAGGAGCTCGCGGGTGCAGCCACGCCCGGCGAGATCGCCGCCCTGCCCTACCTCGCCGCCGTGATCGCGGAGACGCTGCGCATGCATCCGACGGTGCCGATCGTGTTGCGCAAGCTCACCGGGCCGCTGACGGTCGCGGGAGTTGCCTGCGTCGCCGGTGACGTGGTCGGAATCGCGTTGCCCGCATTGCACTTCAACCCCGCAGTGTGGAGGGACCCGGAGACCTTCGATCCCGGTCGGTTCCTGGCGCGCAAGCCGTCGCCGTTCGAGTACGCCCCGTTCGGCGGCGGCCACCGGCGCTGCATCGGCGCTGCCTTTGCCCACGCCGAGTTGGCCGTGGCGCTGGGCACCATCCTGAAAACCGTTGAGCTCCGCGCGCCGGCGCGTGAGCGCCGTGCGAAGCCACCGCGCGCCGTGCTGCGCGGCATTGCCACCAGGCCCGCCCACGAGATCCTCCTGGATGTGATCGCCCGGCGCTAGTGCGCCCGTGGCGTGTGCTGGTGCTCACCGCTGCCCCGCCCCGATGAACCTTTTGCGGGGGCCGCGTCGTCCCTGTAGCCATGACAGCAACACCGTTTTCCACTGCCGCCTCCCGGGCCGCGCGCCTGGCACACGGCGCACCCCGCATCGCCGGCACCGCGGTCGCGTTCACGCCGCACAGCTACGACCAGGACGAGGTGGCCCGCGAGCTCACCGAGTTCAGCGAACCGGGATTCATGCGCTTCGCGCAGACGACCGGCGTCGACCACCGCAGCCTCGCACTGCCCCTCTCGCGCTACCCGAGGTTGTCGGGCTTCACCGAGGCGAACGACGCCTACGTCGAGGTCGCCGTCGACCTCGGCGAGCGGGCCGTCCGGAATGCGCTGTCCGAAGCCGACATTCAGCCGCACGAGGTCGACACCATTGTGATGGTGTCCAGCACGGGCATCGCGGTGCCGACCATCGACGCGCGGCTGATCTCGCGGGTCGGGCTGCGGCCCGACATCAAGCGGGTCCCGCTGTTCGGCCTCGGCTGCGTGGCGGGCGCCGCGGGGATGGCGCGCGTCCACGACTACCTGCGCGGCTACCCGGGGGATGTGGCCGTTCTGCTGTCCGTCGAGCTGTGCTCCCTGACGCTGCAGCGTCACGACACCTCGATCCCCGCCCTCATCGGCGTGTCGCTGTTCGGCGACGGCGCGGCGGCCGTGGTCGCCACCGGAGCGGACCGCAATGCGCTGGCCCCCAACGCCACTCGTGGCCCACGCGTACTGGCGACCCGCAGCCGCGTGGTTCCGGAGACCGTCGGCGTCATGGGCTGGAACGTCAGCTCCAGCGGATTCCAGCTCGTCATGTCACGCGACGTGCCGAAGATGGCCGACGATTACCTGCGCGGCGAGGTCGACGCCTTCCTGTCCCACCTCGGCCTGGTCATCGAGGACATCTCGACGTGGGTGTGCCATCCCGGCGGCCCGAAGGTGCTCGATTCCATCGAGAATGCGCTCGGCCTGCCGCCGGACGTTCTCGAAAGCAGCCGACATTCGCTGCGCGACAACGGGAATATCTCCTCGGCGTCGGTGCTCGACGTGCTGCGCCGCACGGTCGCCGAGCCGCCCGCCGCCGGCGCCTTCGGGGTGCTGCTCGCGATGGGGCCCGGCTTCAGCTTCGAGCTGTTGCTGCTGCAGTGGTGAGGGGGGAGGACGTGTTCTACAACCTGTTCATCCTCGCCGTCGCGGCCGAACGCCTGGTCGAACTGGCGGTCTCGCGGCGCAACACCAGCTGGTCTATCGCTAAGGGCGGCAAGGAGTTCGGCCGGGATCACTATCCGGTGCTGGTCGGCATGCATGCGCTGCTGCTGGTTTCGTGCCTCGCCGAGGTGCGCGCGCTGGATCGGCCGTTCCTGCCGTGGCTGGGCTGGCCGATGGTCGCCGTCGTGGCGCTGAGCACCGCCGTCCGGTGGCGTTGCGTCGCCGCACTCGGCAGACATTGGAACCCGCGGCTCATCGTGATCCCGGGTGCGGCGGTGGTTCGGCGTGGACCGTACCGGTGGGTACGCCACCCGAACTACACCGCGGTCGCCGCGGAGGTGGCGGCGCTGCCGCTGGTGCACTCGGCGTGGCTGACCGCGGCCGTGTTCAGCGCCGCCAACGCGCTGGCGCTCACCGTGCGGATCCGCGCGGAGAACGCCGCGCTCGGTTACGCGTGACGCACGCCCCGAAAGTCACGGCGCTATGGGGCGATTCGTCCATTCCCGGCCGGCCCGGCGCGACGAACGGAACCATCCGCCCGCCGCGCCGGTGCCGCCGTCTGTCGGGATGGTGTGGCCGGTGACGAACCCCGAGAGGTCCGAGGCCAGAAACAGGATGACCCGCGCCTGGTCCTCGGGCACGCCCATGCGGCCCACCGGAACCCATTGCGGCCACTGCTCCTGCTCGGCCGCGGACAACCATTGCGAGTACGGCACCTGCAGGGATTCGGTGACGTCGGGGCCGATCGCGTTGACGCGCACGCCCTCGCGACCCACCTGCACCGCGAGGCTGCGGGTGAACGCGATGACCGCGGCCTTGAAGGCGGCATACACCGGGTCCTCCGGGTAGCCGCGCAGCCCTTCGATCGAGGACACGTTGACGATCGCGCCGGCGTGCCGGTCGATCATCGCGGGCAGGAACGCGTGGGTGACCAGGAAGACGTGGTGCAGGTTGATCCGGTAGAGCTCGTCCCACAACCGCGCGTCGGTGTCGACGAAGTTGCCGGGGTGGCGCAGCCAGTGACCCACGTTGTTCACCAGCACGTCCACCCGCCCGAACCGCTCGAGGACGGTCCGCGCCAGGCCGGCGACCTGGTCGGCGTCCCGGACATCGGTGACGACCGCCAGGGCGGAACCGCCCGACGCCGTGATGTCCTCGGCCGTCCGCGCGGCGAGGTCGGCGTCGATGTCGGCGATGACCACCCGGGCGCCGTGCCGGGCGAACAACCGGGCGGTGGCCGCGCCGATGCCGCCGCCACCGCCCGTCACCACCGCGACCCCACCGGCCAGCAGCGGGGCCGCCGCGCCCGGATATTCCGCCTGCTCCATGCCCAACATCTTGGCGACCCGCCACCGGAGCGCACGCAGGTACCCCGGTCGGCGACGAATAAACAGTGAGGTACGCGACATTGGCCCGCGTTTAACCCTCCGTTTTCCGGGCGCGGGGAAGGGTATTCGCTCTCATTAGGAGTAACGAAATGCAATCAACTGCGAATAAGGGCCCGCATCCCATGTTGCCCACCGAGGCGACGAGGCGGCGAATCCATCATCGGCATAGTCCGCAATCGATTGCGGTTTCCCTGGCCAGTCGGTTGATCGTGAAAAACGCGGTACGCGCGTGGGCGTTTCAGCCGAACCTGCATTGGCCCCTGGAATACGTGGACGGTCTGGCCGGATTGCTGCCGCGCATCCGGCCCTCCGCGCGCATCGACCCCGTACAACTCGAGCACTGCACCGCCGAATGGGTGCGCGCGCCGGGTGCATCGTCGTCGCGGGCGATCCTCTACTTGCACGGCGGCGCGTTCCTCACCTGCGGCCTGAACACCCACCGCTCGCTGGTGACCCGATTGTCGAAGGCCGCCGACGCCGCCGTCCTCACCATCGGGTACCGCAAGCTGCCGGCGCACCGCATCACCGATGCGATCGACGACGGCCTGTGCGGGCTGCGCTGGCTGCAGCAGAGCGGCTACGACGACGACCGGGTGGTCGTGGCGGGCGACTCGGCCGGCGGCTACCTGGCCTTCATGACCGCGCTCTCCGCCATCAGCACGTACGTCGCCAAGCCGGCGGGCATCGCCACCATCTCCCCCTTTGCCGACGCCGACCCGGCCGTCAAACTCCGGCACCGCAATTCCCGGAAATGCTCGATGTTCACCCGCGAGGCATTGTCGATATTCACGCAATATCTCGGGGAGGTACATCTTCCGACGGGTCCCGAAACTTCCTCCGGCCCCGTTGTTTCGCCGGTGGATGCCGATCTGACCATGCTGCCCCCGGTCACCATCCACGCAAGCTCCGACGAATTGCTGCTGCCCGACGCCGAACTCATGGCGCAACGCCTGGACGCGGCGGGAATTCGGTGCGATCTACACCTGTGGGATGGCCAGATTCACGACTTCCCGTTGGCCGCCGACATTCTGCCCGAGGGTAAGCGCGCCATTCGCTACATCGGCGATTTCGTCAAGCAGGTAACGCCCGGGCGGGACGCATCGCCCGACACCGGAAACGGCATGGCGTTGGCCGCGAGCGTGCCGGCCGCCACCAAGGTCGGATAGGCGCGGCGTCACCCGCGCTGCTCGAACTCCTCCGAGTCGAGCGGCACCGTTTCCCGCTGCTCCTGCCAGTCGGAAGCGGTCGCCTCGAGCGGGACCTGACCCGGGCGCCCGTCGCCGTCCGACGGGTCGGCCGGCGTTTGCTGCTGCTCAAAGGCATCGGCCACGGGCACGTCGTCGGGCAACTCGGCGTCGCTGTCGTGCATGGACGGCGGGTTACCCGAGAAGCTTCGGGTCGAAACTGGCCCCCGCGCCTGTCCCTGATTTGCCCCGCTGCCGATACAGTTGGCCTGTGAGCCGACCAGCCCCACCTGCGCTGACCGTGCGATACGAGGGATCCGAGCGCACCTTTGCGGCGGGAACCGACGTGGTGATCGGTCGTGACCTGCGCGCGGACGTCCGCGTCGCGCATCCCCTGATCTCCCGGACACACCTGATCGTGCGATTCGACCAGGGCCGATGGATCGCCATCGACAACGGAAGCCTCAACGGCCTCTACGTCAACAACCGCCGCGTTCCGGCCGTCGACATCCAGGACGGTCTGCGGGTCAACATCGGCAACCCGGACGGCCCCGGGCTGACCTTCGAGGTCGGCCGCCACCAGGGGTCCGCGGGGCGCCCCCCGCTGACGACGTCGATACCGATCTTCGCCACCCCTCCCGGCGAAGGCGGTGGAGCGCAGCCGCACAGCCAACCGCAGGCCGTCGCACACCGACCCGCCCAGCCCCCGCAGCCACCCGCGGAGACGTTCCGGCAGCCCGCCCATCCGCCCAGCGCGCCGCTGCCCAGCCACCCCCCGGAGGCGCAGCCGCGCCACCCGACCGGCGGCCACCCCGTCGGCCCGCCCAGCGCTCCGCAGCACGGTCCGCAGATCTACCGGGCGTCGCCGATGAAGGTGCCCCCGGCCGACGCGGCCCCCCCGACCGGCCGCGTCGGCGGCGATACCGCGAACATCGCGACGTCGATGATGCGGATCCTGCGGCCGAGCAGGTCGCCCGCGGAATCGGTGGCCGGCGCGATCAAGATCGGGCGGGCCAACGACAACGACATCGTCATCCCCGAGGTGCTGGCATCCCGCCACCACGCCACGCTGATCCCGACGCCGCACGGCACCGAGATCCACGACAACCGCAGCATCAACGGCACCTTCGTCAACGGTGCCAGGGTCGACTCGGCGGTGCTGCACGACGGGGACGTCGTCACGATCGGCAACATCGATCTCGTCTTTGCCGGCGGCACGTTGGCACGCCGCGACGAGACCGCCACCGCGACGCGCACCGGCGGCCTCGACGTGCGCGGGGTGACGTGGACGATCGAGAACAACAAGACGTTGCTGGACAACATCTCGCTGGGCGCGCAGCCCGGAACGCTGACCGCCGTGATCGGGCCGTCGGGGGCGGGCAAGTCGACGTTCGCGAGGTTGGTGGCCGGGTTGACCCACCCGAGCAGTGGCACGGTGGCGTTCGAGGGCCACAACGTGCACGCCGAGTACGCCTCGCTGCGCAGCAGGATCGGCATGGTGCCGCAGGACGACGTGGTGCACGGCCAGCTGACCGTGCAGCAGGCGCTGATGTATGCCGCGGAGTTGCGGCTGCCGCCGGACACCACCAAGGAGGACCGCGCCCAGGTGGTGGCGCGGGTGCTCGAAGAGCTCGAGATGAGCCAGCACCTGCAAACCCGGGTCGACAAGCTGTCGGGTGGCCAGCGCAAGCGCGCCTCGGTGGCGCTGGAGCTGCTCACCGGGCCGTCGCTGCTGATCCTCGACGAGCCGACGTCGGGTCTGGACCCGGCGCTGGACCGCCAGGTCATGACGATGCTGCGGCAGCTGGCCGACGCCGGCCGCGTGGTGCTCGTGGTCACCCACTCGCTGACCTACCTCGACGTGTGCGATCAGGTCCTACTGCTGGCCCCCGGCGGGAAGACCGCGTTCTGCGGGCCCCCCAGCCAGATCGGCCCCGCCATGGGGACAACCAACTGGGCCGACATCTTCAGCACGGTGGCCAACGATCCCGACGGGGCCAAGGCACGCTACCTGGCGCGCACGGGACCACCCCCGCCGCCACCGCCCGCGGAGCAACCCGCCGAGCTCGGCGATCCGTCGCACACGAGCCTGTTCCGGCAGTTCTCCACCATCGCGCGCCGCCAGATCCGGTTGATCATCTCCGACCGCGGCTACTTCGCTTTCCTCGCGATCTTGCCGTTCATCATGGGATCGCTGTCGATGTCGGTGCCCGGCGACGTGGGCTTCGGCATTCCGAACCCGATGGGTGCCGCGCCGAATGAGCCCGGGCAGATCCTGGTGCTGCTCAACGTGGGCGCGGTGTTCATGGGCACCGCGTTGACGATCCGGGACCTCATCGGCGAACGCCCGATCTTCCTGCGCGAACAGGCGGTCGGCCTGTCCACGTCGGCTTATCTGCTGGCCAAGGTCTGCGTCTACACGGTGTTCGCCGTCGTCCAGTCCGCCATCGTGACGGTCATCGTGCTAATCGGCAAGGGCGGCCCCACCCAGGGCGCCGCCGCGCTGGGCCGGCCCGGCCTCGAGCTGTTCGCCGACGTCGCGCTGACCTGTGTCGCCTCGGCAATGCTGGGGTTGGCGCTGTCGGCGGTCGCCAGGTCGAACGAACAGATCATGCCGTTGCTGGTGGTGGCGGTGATGTCGCAGCTGGTGTTCTCCGGCGGGATGATCCCGGTGACCGACCGCGCCGGGCTCGACCAGATGTCGTGGGCCACGCCGGCGCGCTGGGGCTTCGCCGCGTCGGCCTCCACCGCGGACCTGCTCAAACTGACGCCGGGGCCGGTGACGCCGAAGGACTCGCACTGGCATCACACCGCCGGCACCTGGTGGTTCGACGTGGCCATGCTGGCGCTGATCAGCGCGGTCTACCTGGGGTTCGTGCGCTGGAAGATCCGCCTCAAGGGCGGGTGATGCCGGTCGTCTGTCGCAGCCGGCCGGGGCGGCGGAAAGTGCTAGGCGCCCTTGCGGGCCGCGGCTTCGGCGGCGGCCCGCATCCGGTCCGACAGCTGCAGGAGGCCATGTTCACCCACGCCGTGGGGCAGGGTGTACGCCAACTGGCGTAGCTCGACAGCACAGTCGCGCAATTCTTGGCGTAGGCGTGTCTCAACAGTGGGCATGGTTTCTCCCCGCGGCCTTGCGATACTCCTGATTCCCCGACCAGTCGATCCCACGATCCTCCCAGCCCGACAGCAAACCCGCGAGGGCCGCGAGGCGGATTTACGGGACTTTGACAGCGTTTTAACAGTGCGCCCGTCCGGGCGGGAAGGGTAGCTAGCGGCCCCTCCGACGATGCCGCCGCGCCGCGGCGCGGGCGTGCCGTCGGCGCGAAACTCCGCGCGCCTCTTCGCCGTGACGTTACGCTGGCGCTGCCCGATGGAAAGTGAGGTGGACACTGGAATGGATTTCGAACTCGACGCCACCCAACGCGCGTGGCTGGCCGAGATTCGCGAATTCCTCCAGGACAACGTCACCGCGGAGCTGCGCGCCGAACTCGCCGAGCACGACCTGGAATTCCCTGCCGGGGAAGTCGTACGGTTTCGCCGCAAGATCGGCGAGAAGGGCTGGTTCGGGCTGAACTGGCCGCGCGAATACGGCGGGCTGGGCCTCGGTGCGGTCCACCAGCACCTGCTGATGAGCGAGTTCGAATACTGGGGCGTGCCCGGCCCCGACCTGACGGTCACGTCGGTGGCGCCGATGATCATGCGGCACGGCACCGAGGCCAACAAGACCGAATGGCTCCCGCTGATCGCCAGGGGCGAGATGATCTGCGCCGTCGGCTATTCCGAACCCGACGCCGGCACCGACCTGGCCGCACTGCGCACCCGGGCGACGCGCGACGGCGACGACTGGGTGATCAACGGGACCAAGATCTGGAACAGCGGCGCCCAGCGCGCCACCCACGAATGGCTCTGCGTGCGCACCGATCCCAACGAGTCGCGCCACCGCGGCATCTCGGTCATCATCGTCCCGATCGACAGCCCCGGCGTCGCGATCCGCCCGCTCTACGCGTGGTCGGGCTATCGCACCAACGAGGTCCACTTCGACGACGTGCGGGTCCCGGCCACCAACCTGGTGGGCGAGGTCAACCGCGGCTGGACCTACATCACCGGGGCGCTCGACCTCGAGCGTGGCGCGCTGACCAATGCCGGGGACCTGCGCCGCGCCGTGGACGAGCTGCGCGAGCTGGCGCGCAGCCCCCGGCGCGACGGCACACGGCCCGCCGACTGCGCGGCGCTGCGCCGCCGACTCGCCCAGACCGAGGCCGACGTGGAGGTGGCCACGCTCATGGGCTATGAGGCCGCGTCGATCCTGGACAGCGGGGTCATCCCGACCGTGGAGGTCAGCGTCGAGAAGGTCTTCACCAGCGAGTTGCGCCAGCGCATCGCCGATCTGGCGCTCGACCTGCTGGGCCCCGACGGCCTGTTGGCCCATCGCAGCCCGCACGCCCCGCTGGCCGGCAAGTTCGAACGGCTCTACCGCGCCGCCCCGTTGATGCGCTTCGGTGGCGGGACCAACGAGGTGCTGCGCGACATCATCGCCCAGCGCGGCCACGCCATGCCGTCGTACGGACGCTGAAGCATGAAAGTGATCCCCACCGACGAGCAGCGCGAGTTCGCGGCGGCGCTGCGCGCGCTGCTGGCGGCGGAATGCCCCGTCAGCCTGGTGCGCGCGCTGGGCAATCCCGGGGCGGACCGCGGCACCCCGGTGCTGTGGAAGGCGCTGGCCGGCGCCGGGATATTCGGGCTGGCGACCGGCGAGGAGCACGGTGGTTCCGGTGGCGCGCTCGACGATCTCGCCGTGTTCTGCACCGAGGCCGGCCGGGCCCTGTGCCCGATGACGGTATACAGCACCGTGCACGCCGTCCTGGCCATCGACCAGCTGGGTGCCCCCGAGGCCAAGTCCGCCTGGCTGCCGTCGCTGGCGGCGGGGCGTGTGCGCGGCACCACCGCGCTGTGCAACGCCGGGGATGCCGCTGTCGTCACGCCCGCCCTGCGCGCCGCGCCCGCCGCGGCGGGCTGGCGGCTCACCGGTACGGCCGACTACGTCGCCGATGTCGACGTCGCCGACCTCATCGTGGTGTCGGCCGCCGCATCGGGGCGCACGCTCGTCTTCGTCGTCGACACAAGCGCCGACGGCCTGTCGGTCGAACCGCTGGCCATGGCGGGCGGGCACCGCGCGTTCGCCGTGCGCTTCGCCGACGTGCCGGTGCCGGCCGACACGCTGCTGTGCGACGGCCCCGACGGCCCGTCGCTGCGCCGCCTGGCCAATGCGGCCGTGGCGTTGGGATCGCTCGACTTGGTCGGCGTCGGGCAGGCCGTGCTGGAGCGCACCGTCGAATACACCACGCTGCGCCACCAGTTCGGCCGGGCGATCGCGTCGTTCCAGGCCGCCCAGCACCTGATCGCCGACATGCACATCGCCGTTGCCGCGGCGCGGTTGGCCGCGCACTCGGCCTTATTCCGGATCGCCCGCGGTCACACGGCAACCCGCGAAACGGCCATCGCGCGCATGCACGCCGCCCGCGCGGCCCGGCTGATCACCCTGGACGCCCATCAGCTGCACGGCGGGATGGGCTACGTGACCGAGACGGACCTGCACCTGTGGAGCGAACGGGCGAGGCTGGGCTCGACGCTCGGCGGAAGCGCCGACGTCGCCGCAGCATGGCTGGAGGAGACCATGACACGTGAGTGAAGACACGCTGATCGATGCGGAGTCGGCGTCGCGGGTGGGCACCGTCGCCGCGTCCGCAACAGGTGAGGTCAACCGTCGCGACTGGCAACGGTGGGCGGCCGCGGTGGGGGACCACAACCCGCTGTGGTTCGACCCGGAGTACGCCCGCGCCAACGGGTATCGCGACGTCATCTGCCCGCCGCTGTTCCTGCAGTACGCCGTGCTGGGCGTCACCCACCTCGAGGCGCTGCGGCCCGACGGTTCCTCCGGCGCGGTCTCGGGCAGCCTGGCGTTCCCCCGCGCCCCCAAGCGGATGGCGGGCGGGGAGGGCTTCACCTTCCACCTGCCGGCCTATCACCGTGACCAGATCGACATGATTCGCACCATCGAGTCGATCGTCGAAAAGCAGGGCCGCTCTGGCAGATTCGTCTTGGTGACCTGGCATACGGTGTACCGCAACCAGCACGGCGACCTGATCGCCGAAGCGTCGACGTCGATGATCGCCCGCCCCTAGGAGCACCATGACTTATCAGCAGGTGTTCTATGAGGACGTCAGCGTGGGGCAACCGATGCCGACGCTCGCCGTCACCGTCGACGAGACCCAGATGTTCTTCTTCAGCGCCGCCACCTACAACGGCCATCGCATCCACTACGACAAGGACTGGGCCCGCACGGTCGAGGGCTACGACGACGTGCTGGTCCAGGGCCCGCTGCAGGCGGCGCTGCTGGCCCGCGCGGTCGGTGACTGGATCGGCGGGCGGGGCCGCCTGGTGTCCTTCTCGGTGCAGAACCGGGCCGTCGCCCATCCCGGCGAGCCGCTGACCTTCGGCGGGCGGGTCACCGCCAAGCGGCTGGACGGCGACGGGGCCGGACTGGTGGACCTCGACATCGCCGGCCGCCGCGACGACACCGTGCTGATGCCCGGGACGGCGACGGTCGAGCTGCCCCTGCGGGGATCGCCATCGTGACGGGACTGCGCGGCGAGGCGGCCATCGTCGGCATCGCCGAGTTGCCCGCGCAACGGCGCCCCACCGGGCCGCCCCGCTTCACCCTCGACCAGTACGCGTTGTTGGCCAAGATGGTGATCGAGGACGCCGGCCTGGATCCGGCCTGCGTCAACGGCCTGCTCACCCACGGCGTCGCCGAATCAGCGATGTTCGCGCCCGCGACCCTGTGCGAATACCTGGGCATGGCACTGGATTTCGGAGAGCGCGTCGACCTCGGCGGGGCCACCGCGGCGGGCATGGTGTGGCGGGCGGCGGCCGCCGTGGAACTCGGGGTCTGCGACGCGGCGCTGGCCGTCGTCCCCGGCTCGGCGTCGGTGCCGCAGTCGCACACGAGGCCCCCCGCCGCCCCGAATTGGTATGGGGCGTCGTCGAACAACTTCGGATCACCGCAGGCCGAATTCGAGATTCCCTACGGCAACGTGGGCCAGAACGCGCCGTACGCCCAGATCGCCCAGCGCTACGCCGCCGAATTCGGTTACGACCCGGCCGCGGTCGCCAAGATCGCGGTGGACCAGCGCACCAACGCGTGCGCGCACCCGGGCGCGGTGTTCCACGGCACCCCGATCACCGTGGACGACGTGCTGGCCAGCCCGATGATCGCCGACCCGATCCACATGCTGGAAACGGTGATGCGCGTGCACGGGGGAGTCGGGGTGTTGATCGCCAATGCCGACCTCGCGCGCCGAAGCCGTCACCGCCCGGTGTGGATCACCGGGTTCGGCGAGCACATCGCCTTCAAGACCCCGACCTACGCGCAGGACCTGCTGCGCACGCCGATCACCCGCGCCGCCGACCGGGCGTTCGCGATGGCCGGGCTGAGCCGCTCCGACGTCGATGTTGCCTCCATCTACGACTGCTACACCATCACGGTGCTGATGAGCCTGGAAGACGCCGGCTTCTGCGCCAAGGGCCAAGGCATGTCGTGGATCACCGAGCACGACCTGACCTACCGCGGCGACTTCCCGCTCAACACCGCCGGGGGCCAGCTGTCGTTCGGCCAGGCCGGCATGGCGGGCGGCATGCACCACGTCGTCGACGGCGCGCGACAGCTCATGGGCCGGGCCGGCGGCGCGCAGGTGCGCGACTGTCACACCGCGTTCGTCACCGGCAACGGCGGCATCATGAGCGAACAGGTCGCGCTGCTGATGCGGGGAGACTAGAGATGGGCACCGAACCCCTCCCGATCCCCGAGCCCACGCCGGTCTCGCAACCGTTCTGGGACGGCCTGGCGCAACACCGGATCGTCGTGCAGTACTCGCCGTCGCTGGGCCGCCACGTGTTCTATCCGCGCACCCTGGCGCCGGGGACGCTGGCCGATGACCTGGAATGGCGCGAAATCGACGGCGCGGGAACGCTGTACACCTTCACGGTCGCGCGCAGGCCCACCGGCCCGCCGTGGGCCGACGCGCTGCCGCAGCTGCTCGCCGTGGTCGAATGGGACGCGGGACCGCGGATCAGCACCGAATTGGTCGACGTCGACGCGAGCGACGTCCGGATCGGAATGCGAGTGATGCCAGTGTTCTACGATCTCCCCGAAGCCGGGATCACCCTGCTGAAGTACCGGCCGGCATGAGCGGGCCGACGCTACGGACCCACACCCACTGGGCCCATTTGGACGACCACCTGCGGGACATGTTGCGCGAGCTGCACGCCGGATTCCCGCGCGTCGAGGAGATGACCGGCGCGGCGGCACGGGCGGCGGTGGCCAAGCGCCGCGTGCCCGTCAACAACGCCGGCGACGTCGCCAGCACCGTCGACCATGCGGTTCCCGGTCCCGCCGGCGCCATCCCCGTGCGCATCTACCATCCGCACGGGGAACCGTCCGGCAACCGGGCCGGAATCGTGTTCTGCCACGGCGGCGGATTCGTGTTCTGCGACATCGACTCCCACGACGGCTTCTGCCGCGCGCTGGCCCGCGGCACCCAAGCGGTCGTGGTGTCCGTCGGTTACCGCCTGGCCCCCGAACACCCCGCACCCGCCGCCGCGCTCGACGCCTTCACCGCCTTCTGCTGGGTGGTCGAACACGCGGCCGGCCTCGGCATCGACGCGGCGCGCCTTGCCGTCGCCGGCGACAGCGCCGGCGGCAATCTCGCGGCGGTCACCACGATCCTGTGCCGCGAACGGGACGTCGCCCCGCCGGCCGCCCAGCTGCTGATCTATCCGGTCATCGATCCCTCGTTCGACACCGACAGCTATCACCGCCACGCCACCGGACAGTCCAACACCCGCGCCGCGATGCAATGGTATTGGCGCCAATACCTCGGCGCGGAAAGGCTCGGCGGCGAACGGCTCGTCGACCCGCCCCACCTGGTGGCCCCGGGTCGCGCGGAGTCGCACGCCGGGCTGCCGCCCGCGGTGATCGTCACCGCCGGCCTGGATCCCCTGCACAGCGAGGGCTGCGATTACGCCCGCCTGCTGCACGACGCGGGGGTGCCGGTCGTGCACCGCGACTTTCCCGACATGTTCCACGGCTTCATCACGATTCCGTCGCTGGCCCCGGCCGCCTTGGCGCGGGACCTGGTCTACGGCGACCTGCGGGCGCTGCTCCAACCGGCGCCGAGGACCTGAGACGGTGCCCGAAACGGTTCAGCAGCTGCTGCGGCAGCGCAGGCACGACGACACCACCGCCGTCGCCCACGAGGGACGCACCTGGACCTGGCGGGAACACCTGGCCGAGGCCGAGGCCGAGGCGGCCGCGCTGATCGCGCTGGCCGATCCCACGCGCCCGATGCACGTCGGCGCGCTGCTCACCAATTCGCCGGAGATGCTGCGCGCCATGGCCGCGGCCGCGCTGGGCGGTTATGTGCTGTGCGGCATCAACACCACCCGGCGCGGGGCCGGTCTGCTGGCCGACATCCGTCGCTCGGACTGCCAGACGTTGCTCGTCGACCGCGAGCACCTGCCGCTGCTGAACGGTCTGGAACTCGACGGGATTCAGGTGATGGAGGTGACCGGAACCCGCTACGCGGCGGCGGTCGCCGCGGCACCACCGCTGGCCCCCCATCGGGAGGTGGCCGCCGCCGACACCCTGATGATGATCTTCACCTCGGGGACCAGCGGCAATCCCAAGGCCGTCCGGTTCGCGCACGGGATGGCGATCATGTGCGGGGCCAGCCTGATCTACCAGTACGACGTCAACTCCGACGACGTGTGCTACCTGTCGATGCCGCTGTTTCACTCCAACGGCGTCGCCGCCGGCTGGGCGGTCGGGATCGGCAGCGGCGCCACCATGGTGCCGGTCCGGTTCTCGCCGTCGCGCTTCCTCGACGACGTCCGCCGCTATCGCGTCACGTACATGAACTACGTCGGCAAGCCGCTCGCCCTGATCCTGTCCACGCCCGAACGCCCCGGCGACGCCGAGAACACCCTGCGCGTCGCTTTCGGCAACGAGGCTACCGACCGCGACATCGACGCGTTCGCAAGGCGTTTCGGGTGCCGGGTCGTCGACAGCTTCGGCTCCAGCGAGTTCGCGGTGATCGTCGTACGGGAGGACGGCGCGCCACCGGGCTCGATCGGCAAGCCGTATCCGGGGGTGAGCATCTACCACCCCACGACGCTGCAGGAGTGCGCCGTCGCCGAGTTCGACCAACGCGGCGCCCTGGCCAATTTCGACGACGCGGTGGGCGAACTCGTCAACACCGCAGGCGCGGGGCCGTTCACCGGCTACTACAACGACCCCGACGCGACCGCCGAGCGCATGCGGCACGGCATGTACTGGTCCGGCGATCTGGCCTACCGCGACGCCGACGGCTGGATCTACCTGGCCGGGCGCACCGCCGACTGGATGCGCGTCGACGGCGAGAACCTGGCGGCCGGGCCGATCGAGCGGATCCTGCAGCGGATGCCGGAGGTCAGCCAGGTCGCCGTGTACGCCGTACCCGACGAGCACGTCGGTGACCAGGTGATGGCCGCCCTGGTCCTGCGCGCCGGAACCCGTTTCGAGCCTGCACAATTCGAGCGGTTTCTGGCCGCCCAACCTGACCTGTCGTCCAAGGCGTGGCCGCGCCATGTGCGTGTCAACGAACGCCTCCCGGTGACGGCCACCAACAAAGTCCTCAAACGCGAGCTCATCGCCGCCGGCGTGAGCGCGCAGGGCGGCGTGCTGTGGACCCGGCCCGCGCGCGGCACGACCTATTCGGCCGTCAGCACCCCCAACTAGCCGACGGATTGGCCGGATTCGGCCGGCCGCGGCGCTTCCCCGAACCGCGCCAGCGCGAGCGTCCCGGACACCGCCACGGCGAATCCAGATACGACCAGCCAGCCCCACCCATCGCGCGCCCTGTCGCCCAGCCACACCACGCCGACCAACGCGGGGGCGATCGTCTCGCCCACCACCATCCCCGCGACGGCCGTGGTGACGGAGCCGCGATGCAGCGCGGAGGTGAGCAACAAGAATCCCGCGGCCCCGCCCGCCGCGGCCGCGTACAGGGCCGGGTTGGTGTAGAACGAGCGCTTGGTGGGGTCGATGACGTCGATGAGGCGCACGCCGACCTCAACGACCCCGAAACCGCTTCCGGCGCCCAGCCCCAGTGCCAGCGCGCGCGGGCGATCCGGCAGTCGGCCCGCGGCGGCCCCGGCGACGAAGATGGCGACGACCACACCCAACAGCGCCCAGCCGAGTCCGGCGGGGGGACGGCGAAGGTGCCCGGGGCCGGCGGCCAGGGCGAGCACAACGAGGCTGACGCAGACGACGCCCACGGCCGTCCATTCGGCTCGTGACAGCCGCGCCGACAGTAACCACGCCGCCACGACGCCGGTGACGGCGATCGAAGCGGCCAGCGCCGCGGCGACGATGTAGATCGGAACCATCCGCAGCGCGGCCACCTGAAGCAGGAAACCCACCCCATCGAGGCTGACGCCGGCCAGGTAGCGCCACTGCCGGGCAGCCCGCCACAGCAGCACGGTGTCTACGCCCGAACCGCTGCCGGCTTCCACCGATCGCGTTGCCGCCGCCTGAAACACCGACGCCGTCCCGTAACACACGGCGCAGCCCAGAGCGAGCACGAAGCCGACCAGCACACCCCGACAATAGGTGCCCTGCGGGGACGCGACTGAACAGATCCTGGGCGATGCCCACTTGGGGCACGTCACACGCACGCGTGGGATCAGCCCCGGGGCGGTTTCCGTACCTGGGGCCTACGCTTGGCGCCGATTCGCAAAGCGCCCCTGAGCAGCCTTGGGCGATGACGGGGATCGACAGGCAGGTCGTGGCCATCACCGGCGCAAGCAGTGGGATCGGGGCGGCGACCGCCCTTCTGTTCGCCGAGCGCGGCGCCGGCGTGGTCTGCGTGGTCTTGGGCGCGCGACGCATCGAGCTTCTCGACGAGATCGCGGGAAAGATACGCGATCGCGGCCGGGCCGCGGTCACCTGCGAAACCGATGTCTCGCACCGCGAAGACCTCGAGCGGCTGGTCGCCAGGATCGCCGACGAGTTCGGCCGACTCGACGTCCTGGTGAGCAATGCCGGCATCAGCAGGGTCGGGCCGCTGGCGGATCTCGATGTCGACGGATGGTCGGCGATGATCGACGTCAACCTGCGGGGGGTGCTGCACGGGATCGCGGCGGCCCTACCGGTGTTCCGGCGTCAGGGACGCGGCCATTTCGGGACGACGGTGTCGACCGCCGGGCTGAAAATCGTTCCCAGCGTGGCGATGTACGCCGCCACCAAGAACGCCGTTCGCACGTTGATGGAGGGCTTACGCCAAGAGTCGACCGACGGCGTCGTCCGAACCACATCGATCTCACCGGGATTCGTCGACACCGAACTGGACGGCTCCATCGACGACGGCGCGGCGCGCGCGCAGATCCGGCGCAACATGGACGAATTCGGCCTGCCGCCGGCGGCGGTGGCACGGGCGATCGCCTTCGCCATCGAACAGCCCCACGACGTCGAGATCGGCGACGTCACCATCCGGCCCACGGTCCAGGGCTAGCTTCGGGGATTCCCCGCCCAAGCGGCCAAATTGAACCGGTTTCCTCGCCCTGTCGTGAATGATCATCGATCATGCACCCCATCCGCAGACCCGAAACCGAAGGCACCGAGGCGACGAGCGCCGTCGGCAAATACGGCTTTCCCGCTTGGCTGTGGCGCGCCCTGGACAAACGTCCGCCGCCGGGCGCCCGGTGGCTGCAGCGGTGGCGCAGCCCGCTGCGCGGGCCTTGGCTGACATCGGTGTTCGGCGCGACGCTGTTGGTGAGCCTGCCCCTCGTCGTGATCACGGGCCTGCTGTCCTACATCGCCTACGGACCGCGATTGCATCAGGCCATTCCCGGCGACGTCGGCTGGCTCAAGCTGCCGACGTTCGACTGGCCCACCGACCCGTCCTGGCTGTACCGGCTGAGCCAGGGGCTGCATGTGGGACTCGGGCTCGCGCTGATCCCGGTGGTGCTGGCCAAGCTGTGGTCGGTGCTACCCCGGCTGTTCGTGTGGCCGCCGTCGCGCTCGATCGCCCAACTGCTGGAACGGGTTTCGCTGCTCATGCTGGTCGGGGGCGTCCTGTTCGAGATCGTGACCGGTGTGCTGAACATCCAGTACGACTACATCTTCGGGTTCAGCTTCTACACCGCGCACTATTTCGGCGCGTGGGTGTTCATCGCGGGGTTCGTCGTGCACGTCGCAATCAAGCTGCCCACGATGTGGTCCGGCCTGCGTTCGCTGTCCTGGCGCGACGTGGCGCGCACCGGGCGCGCCGACACGCGGGCGGAGCCTTGGGAGTCCGACGGTCTCGTCGCCGCCGATCCGGGCCCGGCGACGATGAGCCGCCGCGGGGCACTGTCGCTGGTGGGCGGCGGGGCACTGTTCCTGACGGTCATCACCGCGGGGCAGACCGTCGGCGGCATCACCAGGCACGCCGCATTGCTCTTGCCCCGCGGGCGCACCCGCGGCGACGGGCCCAACGACTTCGAGATCAACCGGACCGCCAAGGCGGCCGGGATCGCCGCCGCGGACACCGGCTGGCGCTGGCGGCTCACCCTGACGGGCGGTCCGGCGCCGGTGGTCACGGACCGCGCCGGGCTGCTGGCGATGCCGCAACACAGCGCGCGGCTGCCGATCGCCTGCGTGGAGGGGTGGTCGACCACCCAGACCTGGAGCGGGGTGCGGCTGGCCGACCTGGCCCGCCTGGCCGGGGTGCCCACACCGGGCTGGGCGCACGTGTCCTCGCTGGACTCCGGCCCGTTCGGCAGCGCGAAGCTGCAACGCAACCAGGTGCTGCACCCCGACGCGCTGCTGGCGCTGCGGGTCAACGGCGTCGACCTGTCGCCGGACCACGGTTACCCGGCGCGCGTCATCGTCCCCGCCATGCCCGGCGTGCACAACACCAAATGGGTGACGACTATCGACTTCTCGGCGGCCCGGCATGCGTAGCGCGCTGGCGGGCTTCGCGCGCTGGTACGGGTCCCACCCACTGCACCTGCTGACCCTGCTCGCCGGGTTCGCGCTGTGCGGCTACGTGGTGGCCGTTATCAAGCCGGTCTCGCTGTGGAATCCGGACGTGTGGTGGCAGTCGATCGTCGTCTGGTTCGCGGCGGCGATCATCGCCCACGACCTGGTGCTGTTTCCCGTCTACGCGCTGCTCGACCGCCTGCTGGCGCGGGCGGGCCACACCTCCGGGCACAAGCAACCCCGGGTGCCGGCGCTCAACTACATCCGGGTACCCACGCTGGGCGCGGGCCTGACGCTGCTGGTGTTCCTGCCCGGCGTCATCGAACAGGGCGCGTCCACCTATTCGGCGGCGACCGGCCAAACCCAGGACCCGTTCCTGGGCCGCTGGCTGCTGCTGACCGCGGCGATGTTCGCGATCAGCGCCGCGAGCTACGCGGTCCGTTCGGCGCTGGTGCGATGGCGGCGGTCGGCCTGGCCGCCCAACTGGGAGAAGTCTCCGTAGCTTCTTGGAGTCTTCTTTGAGATCGTGCTACGCGCTGGCGTCCTCCGGCAGGATCGATACAGTGGGGACATGCCCAATCGCACGCACAAGGCGGTCGCCGCGTGGTGCGGCGGTGTGGCCGTATTGGCCTGGGCGGTCGGCGCGTCGCTGGATGGCGCGGCGGTGACCACGGTCACCGCCGCGTCCTCGAGCGTGAATTCTGAGTCTTCGTCCCCGTCGGGTCCGGGCGGCGCCCTTCCGGTGCAGCCGGTCGGCGGGGGCGCCTGCATCAGCGGCCTCAATTGTGGGTGCATACCCTACGTCACCTGCCCCTGGAATCGGCGCGTCCACCGACCGGCCGCTCCGGGTGTCAAGACGGACAACCACGCCGCCCCCGCCCCGCAGCGCCCCTAGCGAGTCCACCGACGGCGTCGCCCGCGGCTTTCCTATCATGGGGTGATGAGCGCCGGTCGGCTGGAAACCGTGGGCTCGCCGGCATTCACCGACGAGGATCCGACCCGGTTCCGCGCGGCCGGCTGGTGGTCCGATGCCACACTGTCGGATGCGGTGCGGCGCAACGCCGAACGCTCGCCCGAGCGGCCCGCCTACATCGACCTGCCTGGCGACTTTCCCGGTGACTCGCTGACGTGGCGCGAGTTCGATTCCGCGGCACAGGCTATGGCTGAGCAGCTGGCCGGCGCCGGGGTCGCGCGCGGTGATCGCGTCGCGGTGTGGCACGGCGACTCCGCGGCCATCCACGTGGCTTTCGTCGCCCTCGAACGGTGCGGCGCCGTCGTCGTCGGCATCGGCGCGCGCGCCGGCACCCGCGAGGTCGCCGCCATCCTGGGCGGCGCGCAGCCGAAGCTCATGCTCGCAGACCATCGACACCGCGACGCGGCAACGGGTGTGGGCGCCGACGCGGGGGTGCCCGTCCTGGTGCTGGACCGACTGCGCCTGGACGCCGACGTGCGGCCCCGGGCGGTGCAGCGCGGGGCCCAACTCGGCCCCGACGACGTCTTCCTCATCAATTCCACGTCCGGGACCACCGGGCTGCCCAAATGCGTCGTGCACACCCAGAACCGGTGGCACTACTTCCACCAGAAGGCCGTCGCGAACGGGCGCCTGGGGCCCGACGACGTCGTCCTGCCGGTCATCCCGATGCCGTTCGGCTTCGGGATATGGACCAGCCACACGACCCCGATCTATCTCGGCGCCACCGCCGTCATTCTCGAGCGGTTCACCACGTCGGCGGCGTGTGAGGCGATCCAGCGGCACAGAGCCACCGTGTTGTGTTGTGTCAGTACGCAATTGACCATGCTGATGGCCGATCCCGCGACCCGCGACCATGACCTGAGCTCGCTGCGCGTGGTGTTCACCGGCGGCGAGGCGTTGCCGTACCGGCCCGCCGCCGAGTTCGAGGAGTTCACCGGCGCCAAGATCCTGCAGTTCTACGGCTCCAACGAGACCGGGCTGCTGAGCGCGACCACGCTCGACGACTCCCGGCAACGCCGGCTGCGCACCGCGGGCCGGATCGTCCCGGAGATGGCGGTCCGGCTCTACGACGGCGACGTCGACGTCACCGTTACCGGGCGGGGTCAGCCCGCCTGCCGCGGCCCGGCGACCAGCCTGGGCTACCTCGGCGGCACCGATCACGACCAGCTGTTCACCCGCGACGGGTGGATGCGGATGGGCGACATCTGCGCGATCGACGCGGACGGGTACCTGAGCATCACCGGCCGGACCTCGGATTTCATCGTGCGCGGCGGCAAGAACATCAGCGCGACCCAGGTCGAGGACGCCGTCACGACCCATCCCGCCATCGCGGTGGCGGCCGCGGTGGCGATGCCCGACGCGGTCTTCGGTGAGAAGGTCTGCCTCTACACCGAACTCGTCGACTCCCACAGCATCGAGTTGCCCGAGCTCGCCGAATACCTGCTCGCGCAGGGCGTTTCCAAGGAACTGCTGCCCGAACGGCTCATCGTCGTCGACGAACTGCCCCGATCGTCCGGAGGCAAGGTCGCCAAAGGCGTGCTCCGTGCGGATATCCGAGCCAGAATGGAGGGAACATGATGAACGCTCCGGACGCGCGGCGAGGTGGCCTGGAGGTTTGGGCGCCGTCGGTGGTGCCGCCGATCGGCGTCGAGCTGTCCCACGAGCAGGCGCTCGCGGTGGCGTTCCGCCACCTGGCCGGCGTCGGGTTCGCCGAGAACATGGCCGGGCACATCACCTGGCAGCTCGACGGGCAGACCGAGATGCTCGTCAACCCGTGGGGCCTGTGGTGGGCCGAGCTGGCCGCGTCCGACATCTGCGTCGTCGACAGCGACGCGCGAGTGGTCCGCGGTCGCTGGGACGTCACGCCGGCCATCCACATCCACACCGAACTGCACCGCGTCCGTTCCGACGCCCGCGTCGTGATCCACAACCACCCGTATTACGTCTGCGTGCTCGCCGCATTGGGCCGACTGCCCGAGCTGGTGCACCAAACCGGCTCGCTGTTCCTGGATGACCTGTGCCTGGTGGACACCTACGACGGCGAGATCGACAGCCCGGCACGCGCGGCGGAGCTGGCGGCGCGCATCGGCGGCGCCAACCTGACGATCCTGGCCAACCACGGCGTCATCGCGACCGGCCGCAACCTGCCCGAGGCCGTGTACCGCGCGGCCTCGATCGAGCGGGTGTGCAAGCTGGCCTACGACGTGCTGCTCACGGGCGCAGAACCGGTGCAGATGAACTGGTCGGACATGGCGGGCATGCAGCGCTCGCTGGTGGAGCGGGCCGCCGACGTCTACTGGGCTGGCGCGGCGCGGATGACCATCAAGGCCGACCCGGACGTGCTCGCGTGACTCCCCGGTCGTCCCGTGTGAACTCAGGGCGGCGACACGCCGGGCGGCCACGCCACCACTTCACACTCGAAGCCGTCATTTCACACTCGATTGGAGGTTGACGAGTGAAATCGATCGACGAGCTGGCCGCCGACCTGAACTTCACGACCGCCAGGACCGGCCACGGCCGTTCGGTCACGTTCCTGCCCGACCCGCCGCGGGCGCCCCGCCGCTACACCGTCATCTCGGTCGACGATCACATCGTCGAACCGCCCGACACCTTCACGGGACGGGTGCCACGCAGGTTCGCCGACCGCGCCCCCAAGGTCGTCGACACCGACGAGGGCGGGCAGACATGGGTCTACGACGGCCGGCGGCTGCCCAACGTCGGGTTCAACGCCGTGGTGGGGCGGCCGGTGGCGGAGTACGGTTTCGAGCCGGTCCGCTTCGACGAGATGCGCAGGGGCGCATGGGATATCCACGAGCGCGTCAGGGACATGGACCTCAACGGCATCTACGCCTCACTCAATTTCCCGTCCTTCCTGCCGGGTTTCGCCGGACAGCGCCTGCAGCAGGTGACCGACGACCGCGAGCTGGCGCTGGCCTCCGTGCGCGCGTGGAACGACTGGCACCTCGAGGTGTGGGCGGGCTCGTACCCCGACCGCATCATCCCCTGCCAGCTGCCGTGGCTGCTGGACCCCGCCCTCGGCGCGCAGATGATCCGCGAGAACGCCGAACGCGGCTTCCATGCCGTCACCTTCAGCGAGAACCCGGCGATGCTGGGGCTGCCGAGCATCCACTCGGGTCACTGGGACCCGATCATGGCGGCCTGCGCCGAGACCGGCACCGTGGTCAACCTGCACATCGGCTCCTCGGGGTCCTCGCCGTCCACCACCGAGGACGCGCCACCGGACGTGGCCGGCGTGCTGTTCTTCGCCTACGCCATCTCCGCGGCCGTCGACTGGCTGTACTCGGGACTGCCCAGCAGGTTCCCCGATCTGAAGATCTGCCTGTCGGAGGGCGGGATCGGCTGGGTCGCGGGGCTGCTCGACCGTCTCGACCACATGCTCAGCTACCACGCCATGTACGGCACTTGGCAGGCCCTCGGCGAGAGCCTCACTCCCGCAGAGGTTTTCACCCGCAACTTCTGGTTCTGCGCGGTCGAGGACAAGTCTTCGTTCGTTCAACGCGACCGGATCGGCGTGGACAACATCATGCTGGAAGCCGACTATCCTCACTGCGACTCGACCTGGCCGCACACCCAGCAGACGGTGCACGAAGAGATCGGCGACCTGCCCGGCGACGTGATCCGCAAGTTCACCTGGGAGAACGCCTCCCGGCTGTACCAGCACCCGGTGCCGACCGAGGTGCAGCGGGACCCCGAGGCGTTCTGATGAACTCATGACGGGCGCCGAGGTCGATTTCGGTTCCGTCCGTTGGGGCTCGGTCGAGTGGACGAACATCGTCACCCTGTACCTGCGCGCGTGTGACAGCCGGTCGGCGCACCCGGTGCTGGGCGACACCGCGGCCGAGGAGGCGGTCGATCGCATCGGCTACGACTTCAAGCGGGTGCACCGCAGTTCGTTGCCGGCGACGAGCAAGTATCTGGTGGCGTTGCGCGCCAAGCAGCTCGACGTCTGGTGCGCGGACTTCCTTGTGCGCCATCTCGACTCGGTGGTCCTGCATCTCGGCTGCGGCCTCGACGGCCGCGCGTTCCGGCTCGCGGTGCCGACCTCGGTGCTGTGGTTCGACGTCGATCAGCCCAACGTCATCGAGCTGCGGCGGCGCCTGTATGACGACACCGAGCGATACCGAATGATCGGGTCGTCGGTGACCGATCCGCGGTGGCTCGACGGGATCCCGAACGGGCGCCCAACGCTGGTGGCCGCCGAGGGGTTGCTGATGTATCTGCCTGAGGCCGAGGTCCGCCGGCTGCTCGGGCGCTTGACGGACCGCTTCGACTGCGGGGAAATGCTGTTCGACACGCTGTCCGCGCTGGCCCCGCTGCTGTCCAAGGTTCTCACCAAGGGGATCATCAAGTGGGGGATCCACGACGCACGTGAACTGCAGAACTGGAACCCCAGGCTGCGCTTCCTCGAGCGGACGTCGGCCCTCGCTGGATACGACCGGATCGAGAACGCCGCGATGCGGCTGATGTTCCGGCTGCATGCGGCGACGCCCGCCGGAAACTACGACGTGCTGAACCGCTTCGCCTACTGAGCGCTCAGAGCCCGGAGGCCAGGCGGCGCAGTATGTCGGCGGTTGGTTCGGCGGTGGCGTGCCGATACCCGGTCCCCGCCCACAGGTGCACGCAATCGGGTTCGCCCGCCACGGCGGCCGCCTTACGCAGGGGACTGGTCAGATGGTGAATGGCCGGATACCCCAACGGCGCCTGGGCCTCGTGGGCGTCGATGAACGCGTTGCGCAGGCCGCGGGCCGGGCGGCCGGTGAACGCCCGGGTCAGCACCGTCTCGGTACGCGCAGGATCGACCAGGGCCGCCCGGTGGGTGGCCGACGCGCCGCTCTCGGACGAAAGCAGCAGCACCGTTCCGACCGCCGCCGCCGCGGCGCCCGCCCGCATGACCTCGGCCACCGCGCCGGGAGTGGCGAGCCCGCCGGCGGCCAGCACCGGCAGCCCCACGGTCGCGGTGACCCGTGTGACCAGCTCGGCGACCGGGACCGTCGCCAGGGGTTGGCGCGGCGACAGCGTGCCGGAGTGTCCTCCGGCGACCGCCGCCTGCAGGGCGAGCATGTCGACACCGGCGTCGCGCGCCTGCGCGGCCTCCTCGGGCGTCGTTACCGTTTGCACCACGACGCTGTTGGCCCGTTGCAGCGCGGTGATCACCTGGCGCGGTGGAATCCCGAAGGTGAACGACACCATCGGCACCGGATCGTCGAGCAGCAGGGCGATCTTCTCGTCGAAGCCGTCGTTGTCCTCGATCGGCTCGGGGGGCAGGGTCACACCGAACCGGTCGGCCTCCCGCTGGATCCTCGCCGCGTAGGTCCGGTAGCTCGCGGGATCGACCGGGACGGGATTGGGCGCGAAAAGGTTTACACCGAACGGGATTCCATCCGACCGGACCGCCCTGATCTCCGACTCGACGCCCGCCGCGGTCTTGTAGCCTGCCGCCAGCATGCCCAGCCCACCCGCCCGGGCCGCGGCCGACACCATCGCCGGGGTGGTGGGCCCGCCCGCCATTGGCGCGGCCACCAGTGGAATCGACATCCCGAACTCCGCCAGCATCTCACTATCCCTTCGGCGACATCCGCGGCCCGTACCTGACAAGATGCTTCAGCGTGAAGCGACCCAACTTTCTCGTAATCGTGGCAGACGACCTCGGGTTCTCCGACATCGGCGCGTTCGGCGGCGAAATCGCGACGCCGAACCTCGACAACCTGGCCTACGCCGGGATCAGGTTCACCGACTTCCACTCCGCACCGACCTGCTCACCGACCCGCGCGATGCTGTTGACCGGGACCGACCACCACGTCGCCGGCATCGGCACGATGCTCGAGGTCGCCGCCCCGGGGTTCGCCGGCGCCCCCGGCTACGAGGGCTACCTGAACGACCGCGTCGTGGCGCTACCGGAGCTACTGCGCGACGCCGGCTACCTGACGCTGATGGCGGGCAAGTGGCACCTGGGCAAAACGATCGAGAGGTCGCCCTGGGCGCGCGGATTCGAGCGCTCGTTCGCCCTGTTGCCGGGGGGCGCCAGCCACTACGGCGGCACCACGGCCGGCCGGGTGCCGATTCCGACGCTGTATACCGAAGACGACCAATTCGTCACCGTCGGGGACGACTTCTACTCGTCGGACTTCTACGCCGACACGCTGGTGCGATACCTGGCCGAACGCGCCCCCGACGACGACCGTCCGTTCTTCGCCTATCTGCCGTTCCAGGCGCCGCACTGGCCGCTGCAGGCGCCCGACGAGGCGATCGCGGCCTACCGCGGCCGCTACGACGAGGGCCCGGACGCGCTGCGCGAGGCGCGCCTCGCGGCGCTCAAGGGCCTTGGCCTGTGCCCCGAGGACGTCGAGGCGCATCCGGTCGTGGCCGACGGCGCCCCGGAGTGGGCCGAGATGACCGCCGAGGAGCGCGCGCGCTCGGCCCGCAGCATGGAGGTCTACGCGGCGATGGTCGACCGGATGGACCACAACATCGGCAAGGTGATCGACTACCTCTCCCACACCGGCGAGCTCGACGACACGGTCGTGGTCTTCCTCTCCGATAACGGCGCAGAGGGAACCTCCCTGGAGGCGTGGTGGCACCTGCGCGGCGCCGAGGTCGTGGCGCAGATCGAAAAGGATTTCGACAACAGCCTCGACAACCTCGGCAGCCGCAGCTCGTTCATCTGGTACGGCCCGCGCTGGGCGCAGGCCGCGACCGCGCCGTCGCGCCTGCACAAGGGGTTCACCGCCGAAGGCGGGATTCGCGTCACGGGCTTCGTCACCTGGCCGGGTTTTGCCCGACAACAAGAGATCGGCACGGCGTTCGCCACCGTGATGGACATCGCCCCGACCGTGCTGGAACTGGCCGGAGTCGCCCACCCGGGCACGTCCTACCGGGGACGAGACGTGGCACCCATGCGCGGGCGCTCCTGGGTGCCCTACCTGTCCGGTGCCGCGGAGATGGTCCACGACGCCGAAACCAGCACGGGCTGGGAGCTCTTCGGCCGGCGCGCCGTCCGCCAGGGCGATTGGAAGGCGCTCTACCTGCCCGAGCCCCACGGACCGGGCGCCTGGCAACTCTACGATCTTTCCCGCGACCCGGGAGAGATCGATGACCAGGCGGCCGCGCGGCCCGACAAGCTCGCCGAACTCCTCGCGTTGTGGGACAGCTACGTCGAGGAAAACGGCGTGCTCCTCGAGCCCGTTTCGGTGTTCGACGCCAACCTGTAGCTTCGGCGGCCGCGATGTCCGCGAAACCGGCTGCGGCACAGCGGCGGTGTCCCTCGCGTCGCGAAAACCATACACCTGGGCTATGTTCTGCTGGTGTCTGAACATGGAGGGACGCGATGACGCGAGACATCGAGGCAGAGATCCCCGATTCCTCGTCGATGGCCGAGGTCGACCTCGACACGATGACGGCGACCAGGGAGACGCTCGAGGACTACACGCTGCGGTTCGCGCCGCGCAGCTACCGGCGGTGGTCCACTGCGGTGGTGGGCATCTCGGCGCTCGGCGGCATCGCCTACCTCGCCGACTTTGCCATCGGCGCCAACGTGGGCATCTCCTACGGCACCGGAAACGCGTTGTGCGGCATCGGGATCTTTGCTGTGGTGATCTTTCTGACCGGGTTGCCGCTGGCCTACTATGCGGCGCGCTACAACATTGACCTGGATCTGATCACCCGCGGCAGCGGCTTCGGCTACTACGGCTCGGTGGTCACCAACGTGATCTTCGCGACGTTCACGTTCATTTTCTTCGCGCTCGAGGGCTCCATCATGGCCCAGGGTCTCAAACTGGGCCTGCACATCCCGCTGTGGCTGGGTTACGCATTCTCGACGCTGCTGATCTTCCCGCTGGTCATCTACGGCATGAAAGTTCTGTCGCAGCTGCAGGTTTGGACCACGCCGCTGTGGCTGATCCTGATGGTGGTGCCGTTCGCCTACCTACTGATCAGCCACCCGGAGTCGGTGGACCAATTCTTCGCCTACGGTGGTCGCGCCGGTAACGGCGAGATGAACATTGGCTCAACATTGTTGGCGGCCGGTGTCTGCCTGTCCCTGATCGCCCAGATCGCCGAGCAGATCGACTATCTGCGCTTCATGCCGCCGCGGACCCCGGCGAATTCCCGGAGTTGGTGGGCCTGGGTGCTGCTCGCCGGCCCGGGCTGGGTCGTCTTCGGCGCGATCAAGCAGATCATCGGGCTGTTCCTGGCCGTCTACCTGATCTCCAACGTCGCCGGCTCCACGCCGATCGCCAACCAGCCGGTGCACCAGTTCCTGTTGATCTACCGCAACTTCATGCCGGAATGGCTCGCCCTGGCGCTCGCGGTCATCCTGGTGGTGATCAGCCAGATAAAGATCAACGTGACGAACGCCTATTCGGGCTCGCTGGCCTGGACCAACTCGTTCACCCGCCTCACCAAGCACTACCCCGGACGGGTGGTGTTCCTGGGCGTCAACCTCGCCATCGCGCTGATCCTGATGGAAGCCAACATGTTCGACTTCCTCAACACCATCCTGGCGTTCTACGCCAACTGCGGCATGGCATGGGTGGTGGCGGTGGCGTCGGACATCGTCGTCAACAAGTACCTGCTGAAAATCTCCCCGAAGAAGCCCGAGTTCCGCCGCGGCATGCTCTACGCCGTCAACCCCGTGGGCTTCGGGTCGATGCTGTCGGCGGCCGGGCTGTCGATCGTCGCGTTCTTCGGCGGGCTGGGGGAGGCGCTGCGGCCCTACTCACCTTTGGTGGCGATCCTCGTCGCGCTGGTGCTGCCGCCGGTCCTGGCGATTGCCACGAAAGGCAAGTACTACCTGCGGCGCAGCCACGACGGCATCGACCTGCCAATGTATGACGAACACGGCAACCCGTCGGCCATGCAGCTGAAATGCCATGTCTGCCACCACGACTACGAGCGGCCCGACGTCGTGGCGTGCATGACCCACGGCGCGCACGTCTGCTCGCTGTGCCTGTCCACCGACAAGCTCGCCGACCACGTGCTTCCCGCGGAGCGTTAGCGCAGCGGCCGCGGTTTATGCTGAGCGCCGATGGTTGAGAAAACCACGTGCGCGGTCATCGGCGGCGGCCCGGCGGGAATGGTCCTCGGGCTGTTGCTGGCGCGGGCGGGCATCGAGGTCACGCTGCTGGAGAAGCACGGCGACTTCCTGCGCGACTTTCGCGGTGACACGGTCCATCCCACGACGATCCAGTTGCTCGACGAGCTGGGTCTCGGGGAACGGTTCGCGAAGCTGCACTACAGCGAGGTCCGCAAAGGACAACTCGACACCAACGGACGCTCGGTGACCTACATCGACTTCGAGCGCCTGCGCCTGCCCCATCCGTACGTCGCGATGGTGCCCCAGTGGGACCTGCTGAACCTGCTGGCAGAGGCCGCCGAGGCCGAGCCGGGGTTCACGTTGCGGATGCGCACCGAGGTCACCGGGCTGCTCTGGGAGGGCGGCAGGGTCGCCGGCGTGCGGTATGCCGGGCCCGACGGCCCCGGCGAGCTCCGGGCCGAGCTGACGGTGGCCTGCGACGGCCGGTCGTCGACGGCGCGTCGCGAGGCCGGGTTGGCAACGCGCGACTACCCGGTGAACTTCGACGTCTGGTGGTTCCGGCTGCCGCGCGAGACGACCGCGCAGTTCTCCTTCATGCCTCGCGTCGCCCCGGGCAAGGCCCTCGCGGTCATCCCGCGGGAGGGCTACTTCCAGATCGCCTACATCGGGCCCAAGGGCACCGACGCGCAGTTGCGCGCCCGGGGCATCGAGGCGTTTCGTCGCGACGTCGCGGCATTGCTGCCCGACATGCCCGAGTCCGTCGCGGCGCTGACGTCCATCGACGACGTCAAGCACCTCGACGTGCGGGTGAACCGGCTGCGGCGCTGGCACACCGACGGGCTGCTGTGCATCGGCGACGCCGCACACGCGATGTCACCGCTGGGGGGCGTGGGAATCAACCTGGCCATCCAGGACGCCGTCGCGGCCGCGACCCTGCTGGCCGAGCCGTTGCGGCGACACTGCGTCACCGACCGCGACCTCGGGGCCGTGCGCCGGCGCCGCGGCCTCCCGACCGCGGTGACCCAGGGCGTGCAACGCGTGCTGCAGAGGGCGTTGCTGGGACCGCTGCTGCGTGGCGCGGACCCCACCCCTCCGGCCGCACTGCTGACCCTCGTCGACCGGCTGCCCTGGCTCTCGGCGGTGCCCGCCTACTTCGTCGGGGTGGGAATCCGCCCCGAGCACGCGCCGGCGTTTGCCCGTCGCGGACCCGGCGGCACCCATGGATGAGCCTTCCGCTCCGATGCGCATCGGGGTGCTGGGCGCCGCGCGCATCACGCCGTTGGCGCTCATCAAACCGGCGCGGGACAACCCGGAGGTGGTGGTGGCCGCGGTGGCCGCGCGCGAGATGGCCCGCGCCCGGTCGTTCGCCACCGAGCACGGCATCGCCCGGGTGCACGAAGACTACGAGGCGCTGGTCGCCGACCCGGACATCGACGCGGTGTACAACCCGCTGCCCAACGGGTTGCACGGCCGCTGGACGCGTGCCGCGCTGGCGGCGGGCAAGCACGTGCTGTGCGAGAAGCCGTTCGCGGCCAACGCCGCCGAGGCGCGCGTGGTCGCCGATGCCGCGGCCGATTCCGGCCGGGTGGTGATGGAGGCCTTCCACTACCGCTATCACCCGCTCGCGTTGCGCATCGAGGAGATCATCGCCTCCGGCGAGCTCGGCAAGCTGGTGCGCGTGGAGGGTGCCCTGTGCTTCCCGTTGCCGCGGTTCTCCGACATCCGCTACAACTACTCGCTGGCCGGCGGCGCGACGATGGACGCCGGGTGCTACGCCGTGCACATGGTCCGCACGTTCGGCGGGTCGACCCCGCACGTCGTTTCGGCGCGCACGAAATTGCACGATCCGCGCGTGGACCGCGCCATGACGGCCGAGGTGCGGTTCGCCGCCGGGCACACCGGCCGGATCACCTGTTCGATGTGGTCGTCGCGGCTGCTGCAGATGAGCGCACGCGTGGTGGGCGAACTCGGCGAGTTGCGTGCCCTGAACCCGATCATGCCCCACCTGCCGCATCGGCTGTCGGTCCGTTCGCCCGACGGCAAACGGGCGGAACGTTTCTCGCGCCGCGCCTCCTACGCCTACCAGCTCGACGCCTTCGCCGCCGCGGTGCTGCGCGGTGCAGCCGTCAAGACCACTCCGGAGGACGCCGTCGAGAACATGACCGTCATCGACGCGATCTACCGCGCCGCCGGCTTGCCGCTCCGTGAGCCCAGCTGAAACCGTTGGTCCGGTTGACTATTCGGCCAGGATGCGCCGCGCGCCCGCCACGCACGGGGCGACGCGATCGATCGGGCCGACGCCGGCCAGCGCCAGTGACCTTCGGGGCACTTCGATCTCGAGCACGACGTCGGGCGGGAGCGCGGCCACGATGTCGCGCAGCGGCAGCTCACCCTCACCGGGCACCATGCGCTCGAACATGGCTTCCTCCATGTAGTTGCCGATCGCCGGCCGAAGCGGGGCGTCGCACAGCTGGGCATAGCCGATGTGGCCGGGGTCCACGGCCGCGAGGTCGGCGGCGCCGGACCCCGACCGCACCAGGTGCATGGTGTCGATCAACAACCGGAAGTCGGGCCGGCCGACGTGTTCGCGAGCGGCCAGCGCGGTGGGCAGGTCACCGACGGTCAGGCCCGGCACCGGTTCGACGAGGGTCTGGATGCCGCGCTGGGCTGCGACCTCGGTCAGGGCGGCGAACTGGTCGAACGTGCGGAGGAGCTCCGGGTCGAGGCTGATGGCGTTGATCCGCGGAACGCCGAGCTCGGCGAGCACGTCGAGGTCGGCGCAGAATTTGCCCATCTCGGCGCCGGGCAGCACCAGGAAGCCGTCGCCGAGGGAGATGGTGACGCCGCGGTCGTCCATGGCGGCCGCGACGTCGTGGCGCAGCGCGGCGTCGTCCTTGAGCGAGAACGGTGCATAGCCGAGCGGCACCAACTCCTGGCCGCGCACCACGGCCGACATGTGCGCGCAGCCGAGATCCGCGGTGAGGTGTACGAATTCGACCGGCGGCAGGCCGAATCCGTTGAGAAAGCCGATGCCCAGCCGCCTCATGCGGGGCGGCCCGCCAGTCGGGCCAACTGGTCGGCGAGTTCGGGACTCGCGGCGGTCAGCGCGAGCCGTCCCGACGTCACATGCTGCTCGATGATCGGCGCCTCCAGAACGACATCGTCACGGACGAACGCTACATGGCCGTGCAGGTGCGCGGCGGTGAAGGACTCCCACGCGGCCGCCGAGACGGGAGCCAGGCTCAGAGCCACCTCGTAGTAGCCCGATGTAGTAGCCCGATGCCAACGACATTGGCGGTCCCACGTGTTCGAACATCGTGTAGCGGGTGGCCCCGGCGAGGTCGCACGTGACGAGGGGATCGGTGGGCGCCGTCGGGGCGTTCGGGTCCGCGGGGGGACACTGGCCCGGGTCGGCCGGTTGCGACCTGCGCACCGGACGCACCGGCAGCGGCCGAAGCGGGACCACCTGCGGGGCGGGGCGCGTCGCAGGTGGTGGCCCGGGCGGTGGGGGTGGTGACCGGCGCCGGGTGATCGGGTGAGTGACACCCGCTCGCCGGTGCGCCGGGCACGACAATGCTCAGCGCGGCGTTCACCGCACTTCCACCCTCACCCTGTTTACCGACACCCTGTTTACCGACACCCTGTTTACCGACACTACAAACATAGAGTAGGGTCGGGCTGCACGTCAGCGAATGTTCGATCCAGGCCCACGAACGCAGACCCGAACGCAGACCCGAAGGCATCCGCACGAAGGCATCCGCTCATGACCCGACACGCCCCCGCCGCAGGTAAGAGGCGCAAGCCCAATCCCGCGGAGCGCCGCCGCGACCTGTGCGACGCGGCGATCGAGCTGCTGGCCGACGACGGGGCCAAGGGGCTGAGCCACCTGAAGGTGGACCGCAGGGCCGGCGTTCCCGACGGCACCACCTCGTTCTATTTCCGCACCCGCGAGGCACTGCTGCACGCCGTCGCCGAACGGGTGGCCGAGCTCGACCTGGCCGAGCTGCAGTCGGTCGTGGACAGCTCCGACGGCCGCGGCATGCACCCCTCGCCGTCCCGGTTGTCGCAGGTGGTGATCCAGGCCGGCAGCGAGCCGCAGCTGTCCCGGACGCGCGCCCGCTACGAGCTGACCATGCAGGCCGCCCGCGACCCCGCGCTGGCCGCGATCCTGCAACAGGCCACGGACGCGTTCACCAAACTGCACCGGGAGATCCTCGTGCACCTCATGCCGCATGGCGCCGAGCTGGAGTCCGCCGTGGTCGAGGACCTGAGCAACGTCACTCTGACGTTCATCAACGGCCTCATGCTGCGCACCGCCCACGGCGACCGCGTCGCCGCCAGCGCCGAACAGCTCGACGGCATTCTGTCGGCCATCGCCGCCGGGATCCTGAAGAGCCCGGCCAGGGGCCGCCTCACCGAGAGCGCCGACTCGCGTCCGGCGCCCGCGCGCCGGGCCCGTGCGCCGAAGTGAGCGCACAATTCGGCGCCGAGTCTGGCGGCGCGGGGTCTTGCCACCGCATCCCCCATATGGTTCTCTACGAGAATAGAGTAAGCCGTCGCTCACGGCGCATATCGAAGCAAGAGCATTTAAGCGGAGTGTACAAATTGCCCGAACCGAATCCGGCGCTGGCACACTGGCAGCGCCGGTGTCCGCGTGGACGGTGTCGGTCATCGGAAGTGGCAGCGGTAGGAGGGTTTTCGTGACGGCGAGCACCGAGAGCGATGTGCGTTTCGACCCATACGATGTCGGGCTGATCGCCGACCCGTATCCCATGTTCGCGCGGCTGCGTGAAGAGGCGCCGCTTTACTACAACGCCGAATACGACTTCTTCGCCCTGAGCCGGTTCGCCGATGTCAACAAGGCCCTGGTCGACCACGCCACGTTCAGCTCCGCCCGCGGCGCGATCCTCGAACTGATCAAGGCCAACCTCGACATTCCCCCCGGGATGCTGATCTTCGAGGACCCGCCGATACACGACGTGCACCGCAAGCTGCTGTCGCGCATGTTCACGCCGCGCCGGATCGCCGCCCTGGAGCCGATGATCCGCGACTACTGCGCCCAATGCCTGGATCCGCTGATGGGATCGGGCCGGTTCGACTTCGTCACCGACCTGGGCGCGCTGATGCCGATGCAGGTGATCAGCTCGCTGCTGGGCATCCCAGAAGACGACCGGGTGTATATCCGCGACCGCGGCAACGCCCAGCTGCGCACCGAGGCCGGCAAGCCCATGGACGCCGCCCAGCACGGCCTGTCCGTAGGCGAACAGTTCGAGGCCTACATCGAGTGGCGCGCCGAGCACCCTTCCGACGACATCATGACCGAGTTGCTCAACGTCGAGTTCGTCGACGAAACCGGCACCAAGCGGAAACTGACCCGCGACGAAATCCTGGTGTACCTCAACGTCGTCGCCGGCGCGGGCAACGAAACGACGACGCGGCTGATCGGCTGGGCCGGCAAGGTTCTCGCAGACAACCCCGACCAGCGCCGCGCGCTGGCCCAGCACCCCGAGCTCATCCCGCAGGCCATCGAGGAATTGCTGCGCTATGAGCCGCCCGCGCCGCACGTCTCGCGGTATGTCACCCGCGACGTCGAACTGCACGGCCGGACGGTGCCCGAAGGCAGCGTGATGATGATGCTCATCGGCTCGGCGTGCCGCGACGAGCGCCAATTCGGTCCCGATGCAGACTCATTCAACATCCATCGGCAGGTCCGCCCGCACCTGACCTTCAGCGTGGGCACCCACTTCTGCCTGGGCTCGGCGCTGGCGCGGCTGGAAGGCCGCGTCGCCCTGGAGGAGATCCTGAAGCGCTTCCCCGAGTGGGAGGTCGACCTGACCAACGCCAAGCTGAGCCCGACCTCGACGGTGCGCGGTTGGGAATGCATGCCGGCGCTGGTTCCATGACCGGCCGGGTCGAGGGCAAGGTCGCGTTCATCAGCGGGGCGGCCCGGGGGCAGGGGCGCAGCCACGCCGTGCGCCTGGCGCAGGAGGGCGCCGACATCATCGCCGTCGACGTCTGCGGACCGATCGACAACCTGGCGTATCCGCACTCGACGCCGGAAGACCTCGCCGAGACGGCCGACATGGTGAAGGCCCAGGACCGTCGCATCGTCACCGCGCAGGTGGACGTCCGCGACCACGAGGCGCTGAAATCCGCGGTAGACGGCGGCGTCGAACAGCTCGGGCGGCTCGACATCATCGTCGCGAACGCGGGTGTGGGCACCGACGGCCGCAGGCTGCACAAGATCCGAGAGAACGTCTGGCAGGACATGATCGACATCAACCTGACCGGCGTGTGGCATACGGTCAAAGCCGGCGTGCCGCATATGCTCTCGGGCGGTCGCGGCGGGTCGATCGTGCTCACCAGCTCTGTCGGCGGGTTCAAGGCCTACCCGAACACCGGCCACTACATCGCGGCCAAACACGGCGTCATCGGCCTGATGCGTGCCTTCGCCGTCGAGCTGGGCCAGCACATGATCCGCGTCAATTCGGTGCTGCCCAGCCAGGTGAGCACCACGATGGTGATGAACGAGCAGACCTACCGGCTCTTCCGCCCGGACCTGGAGAATCCGGGCCCCGACGATTTCGCCCCCATCTCGCAGATGATGCACACGCTACCGGTGCCCTGGGTGGAGCCCGTGGACATCAGCAATGCCGTCCTGTTCCTCGCCTCTGACGAATCTCGTTATGTCACCGGCGTTTCGCTGCCCGTGGACGCGGGCGCTTTGCTCAAGTAAACCCTATTCAGCAGGCAATCCATTGGAGGAAATCATGCCGGACTACGACTACGAGAAGATGAAGAAGGAAGCCGAGCAGTACATCGACTTCAAGAAGGACAAGAAAAACCGGATCGCCTACATCACCTTCAATCGCCCCGAAGAGCTCAACTCCACCACCCTGGGCATGCGGCAGAACTACGCCGACCTGATCCACAAGTGCAACGTGGACGACGACGTCAAGGTCGTCGTGATCCGCGGCGAGGGCGAGGATTTCGGCAGCGGCGGTGACCTGCCCGAGCAACGGGGCATGCTGGAGAACCCCGGCATGCCGCTGCTGCACGAGCTGGCCATCAACGACGAGGACGTCAAGTACCCGCCGGGGGGCTCGTATCGCTACCTGTCCACCGTCACCGACTTCTATGCCAAGGCGCGCGCGGGTAACCGGCCGCTGCAGGAGCTGCGCAAGATCAGCATCATCGAGGCCAAGGGCTACTGCTACGGGTGGCACTTCTACCAGGCCGGCGACGCCGACCTGGTGGTGGCCTCCGACGACGCCCTGTTCGGGCACCCCGCCTTCCGCTACGTGGGCTGGGGGCCGCGCCTGTGGTGGTGGGCCGAGACGATGGGCCTGCGGAAGTTCTCCGAGATGCTGTTCACCGGAAGGCCGTTCAGCGCCAAGGAGATGTACGAGTGCGGCTTCGTCAACAGCGTGGTGCCCCGCGACAAGCTGGAGGACGAGACGCTGAAGTACGCGATGGCCTGCTCTCGCTCGCGGCCCACCGACACGGTCGCGGTGCAGAAGACATTCCTGGAGCTCTACAAGCAGCACAAGGGCGAGTACTTCGGCAGCCTGCTCACCGGCATGGTCGAGGGCATGCTGCCGATGATCGCCAACGACCAGGAGAACGAGGTCGACCTCACCGAGGGCACCTTCAACAAGGGGCTCAACAACGTGGTCAAGGACAACGACATGAACTTCCCGCCGGAGTGGCGCCTGAGCCGCTCGGGCCGCAAGAAGCCCTGATCGCTTTGCGGGTGCTGGCATGTCGGCGCTGACGGGCCTCCGTGTCGTCGAGCTGGCCGAATCGGTTGCGGGGGAGTACTGCGGCAGGCTGCTGGCCGACTTCGGCGCCGAGGTGATCAAGGTTGAGCGGCCCGGGTGCGGCAGCCGCACCCGGGCGATGGCCCCGGTCCTCGCCGCCGGCCCCGAGGGCAGCGGGCTGTTCGCCTACCTCAACACCAACAAGCGCTCCGTGGTACTCGACGCCGACGACGTCGACCGGCTCATCGGCTCAGCGGACGCGGTCATCGAGGACCGCGCCGCGGGCTTCGCCGATCGGCACCCGAGTGTCGTGTGCTGCTCGATCACCCCGTTCGGCCACGGCGCGCCCGCCGAGTTCGACAACGCCAAGAGCATCAACGTCTTCCACGCCAGCGGCTGGGGCTATCACACCCCCAGCCATGCCGACCCCGGCAAGCCGCCGCTGCAGGGGCCGGGCCGCTTCCTGCCCGAGTACGAAGCCGGGCTTGACGCGGCACTGTGCGTGGCCGCGGCGCTGTTCGGGCGCCTACACACCGGGCGCGGCGAGTCGATCGACGTCTCGCAGCAGGCGGTGCTGGCCTCGCGCGCGGACTGCATCCTGGGCCGCCTCGTCACCGGGGAGGTTCCGGCCGGGGGCGGCCGTGGCGATTACGATCAGGCCGGGCCCGCGTCCTTCTTCGCCTGCGCCGATGGCTTCGTCTACCTGTACATGACGAGCCGCGCCCACTGGGCGGGCCTGAAAGAGCTGATGGGCCATCCGGACTGGCTGGAGGAGTTCGACGACGACTGGCTCGAGTTCTCCGTCACCGCACCGAAGGTCGCCGACTTCCAGCGAGGCTTCGCCGCCTGGGTGCGGCATCTGACCAAGGACGCCGCGGCCGATCGCGCCCAGCGATTGGGCGTCCCGCTGGTGCCGGTCAACGGCGCCGCCGACCTGCACCACTCGCCGCAGTACCGCCACCGCCGCTTCTTCCGGCGGCTGCACCACCCCGTGCTGGGCGGCGCGGACTACCCCACCGTGCCGTACGCGTTGAGCGCGTCGCCGGCCGAAATCATCTCTGCCGCACCGGCTCTCGGTGAGCACACCGACGCGGTCCTGGCCCGGATCGACGTTGCCCGCGCGGCACCGACCGTCGCGTCGCCGCAACTCAAACCGGCGAAGGATACGCGCGGCGGACCGCTGGCGGGGGTGCGCGTCGTCGAACTCACCAAGGTGTGGGCGGGCCCGTATGCGGGAAAGCTGTTGGCGCTGCTGGGCGCCGAGGTGATCAAGGTCGAAACCGCCGGCAGCCCCGAGGAGATGCGCGCCTATGGCGGCACCGACATCAACCACGCGCCCTACTTCCTGAGCATCAATCCCGAGGTCCGCAGCGTCGATCTGGACATCAAGTCGGCCGAGGGCATGGCCCGACTGCGCGGACTGATCGCGTGCAGCGACATCGTGATCAACAACCTGCGCCCGGGCGCGATGGAGCGCCGGGGCCTGGGGTACGAGCAACTCGCAGAGATCAAGCCGGACATCATCTCGGTGTCGATCAAGATGTGGGGCAACGACGGGCCCCTGGGCCACCAGACCGGGTACGCGCCCTGCTTTGCCGCGCTGGCCGGCATCGCGTCGCTGGTCGGCTACCCCGGCGGGCCGCCGCTGGGGACGAGCATGCGCTACGGCGACTCGACGGTCGGCGCGGCCGCCGCCTACGCCGCCCTGGCGGCGTTGCTGCACCGGGAACTGCACGGTGGGGGCCAGTTCGTCGACGTGTCGGCCGTGGAGACGCTTTCGACGATGATCGGCGACTCCCTGCTCGAACAGAGCCTCACCGGCAAGCGGCTCGAACCGGCCGGCAACCGCCACCCGGACATGTGCCCCCACGGCTGCTATCCCTGCTCGAACGGCGACTGGCTCGCCCTAGCGGTGGCCGACGACGCCGAATGGCGACGGCTGTGCGACGCGCTCGACACCCAAGCCCTGGCCGACGATCCCCGCTTCGCCACGATGGCCGCGCGCCAGCGCCACGCCGAGGCGCTCGATGCCGCCCTCACCGAACGCACCCGCGACCACGACGCCGAAGGCCTCGCGCACCGGCTGCGGGCGGCGGGCGTCGCGGCGACCAAGAGCGCCACCGCGCCCGATGTCATTGCGGACCAACGGCTGTGGGATCGCGGGCTGTATTGTTTCGTCACCGATCACCGGGAGGGCCAGCGCCCGGTCGTGGGACCCTCGTGGCGGATGGCGCGTTCGCCCGCGCTCATCGCCCGCGGCGCACCGGATCTCGGCGAAGACACCGAGTACGTGCTACACGAGGTGCTGGGTGCCGGATCACCCTCGGGAGGCACACATTAACGGAGGCAGGACATGACGCCGACGCTGGCGGGCACCGTGGCCCTGGTGACCGGCAGCAGCAGCGGCATCGGGGCGGCAACGGCGCGGGCGCTCGCCGCGCAGGGGGCCGCGGTTGCCCTGCTGGCACGGCGCGCCGAGCGGCTGGCCGAGTTGAAATCCGAGATCGAGGCGGCGGGCGGCACGGCGCTGGTGGTGCCAGCCGATGTCACCGACGCCGAGCAGGTCGGCGCGGCGGTGCAGCGCACCGTCGCCGAGCTGGGACGCCTCGACACGCTGGTGAACAACGCCGGCACCATGCAATCCGGGCCCGCCGACCAGGCAACATTGCGCGACTGGGACGACATGGTGGCGGTCAACGTGCAGGGCGTCCTGTATGCCACCCGCGCGGCGCTACCGCATCTCATCGACGCGGCCGCCGACTCCCCTCGCGGGGTGGCCGACCTCGTCACCATCAGCTCCACCGCCGGCTGGGTGGCCCGGCCCGGCACCGCGGTGTACTCGCTGACCAAGTTCGGGATCAACGCGTTCAGCGAGGGCATCCGCCAAGAGTTGATCGGCAAGCGCGTCCGGGTTGGGGTGGTGGGCCCCGGAACAGTCGACACCGAGATCTTCAGCCATCTCGCCGAGTCGTCGCGCGAGGCCTTCGAGCGCCAGACGGGTGGCATGGTCAAGTTGCGGCCGGAGGACATCGCCGACGCGGTGCTGTTCATGGTGACGCGGGATCGCCGCGTGGCGGTCAATCACATGCTGGTGCGTGCCGCCGAACAGACGTGGTGACCGAGCATTGGGTCACCGGCGACCGGTACGGGCTTTCCTTCCCGGCCGATCCCGGGGCGTTGGGCGCCGGCGGCGCCGTGTTCCTCACCGAGGCGTTCCGGTGTTCGGGTGTGCTGGTCGGCAACGGCGTCACCCGCATCGCCCGATTCGGCGAGGTCTCCGGAGGGAGCACAGGACGCAAGGTCATGCTGGCGATCGACTACGACAGGCCGGCGCCGGGGTTGCCCGCCGAGCTGTTTGTCAAGTTCTCCCGCGATTTCGACAGTCCGACACGCGATCTGGGCAAGACACAGATGGATGCCGAGGTCCGGTTCGCCGCGTTGTCACGCGCGCCGGGCTTTCCCATCGCGGTACCGCGCGTGCTGTTCGCCGACTACCACGGGCCGACCGGCACCGGGATTCTGATCACGGAACGAATCCGGTTCGGCACCAACGGGATCGAGCCCCAATACCATAAGTGCCTGGACTATGACATGCCCGACCCGCTCGAGCACTACCGTGCCCTGCTGACCACGCTGGCCCGACTGGCGGGCACGCACCGGTCCGGGCGGCTGCCGGCCGGGCTGACCGCGCAGTTCCCGCTGGACGTAGCGGCCGCGACGGTGGGGGAGCGGGTCACGCCGTCGGCCGCCAAGCTGGACCGGCGGGTGACCCGACTGGCCGAGCTCGTCCACGCGTGCCCCGGCCTGCTGCCCGCCACCGTGCGCTCGCCAAGGTTCCTGGCCGGCTTGCGCGACGAAGTGCCCCGGGTGGCGAGCCACGAGCGGGCGATCACGCGACTACTGGCCGCCGACGCCGACTACGTCGCCCTGTGCCACTGGAACGCCAACATCGACAACGCGTGGTTCTGGCGCGACGGCCCGGACGGTCAGGGTGCGTTGCGTTGCGGTCTGATGGACTGGGGGTGCGTCAGCCAGATGAATCTGGGCATGGCGTTGTGGGGCGCCCTGTCTGGAGCCGAAACCCAGTTGTGGAGCGAGCATTTCGAGGACCTGCTGTCCGTGTTCGCCGCGGAGTTCCACCGCTGCGGCGGCCCCCGGCTGGACCCGGATCGGCTGCGCCGCGACACGCTGCTCTACGCGGCGTCGATGGGCGTCGCCTGGCTGCTCGACGTGCCGGCCTTGCTGCGCAAGCGATTCGGCGACGCGCTACCGGGCACCCGCACCGATCCGCGGATCCGGGACGACGAGAGCGTGCGCGCGCCGCTGCAGATGCTGTCCAACCTGCTGTTCCTATGGGAACGCCATCGTGTGGGCGAGGTGCTCGACGCGGCGTTGTCTGCCTGACGTCGTCGAGGTGGTGACCGGCCCGGTGCGTCTCACTCGAGAAGGACGAGCAGTGCAACCACCACGCCAAGGATCGCGAACGCGAGCGCCGAGCCGAGCACGAACCGGCCTCCCCGAGTCTCGAGGACGGCGAATCCCAGACGGGTCTCCCGGACGTATCGGTGCCGGGACATCGCCGCGAGGGCGGATAGGACGCCGGCGCAAATCAGCGAGACCCCCAGCACGCCGGTGACGTTGGCGTGGACCAGAAGGATGATGGCGACACCGAAGACGCTGCCGAGCCCGACCAGCGTCATCGCGCGCTGCAGGTGGTTGCGCTCGAACGGGTACTGGTCCCCCCACAGCTTCCCGAGCCCGGTGTTCATCGACGCTCACCGCCGTGGCGTGAGGACGAGGACGACGACGCCGGCTCCCACGAGGAGGATGGCCATCAGGCCGAGCAGCGGGGCGCCGAAACCGGGCAATGGCTGGCGCCGCCGCAATGCGCGCTCGGTCACCCACCAGCGCCGCACCGCAAGGCCGCAGGTGGCGAAGGCGATCACAACGATCACCAGCGCGAGGACCTCGCTCCCAAACCACGGGTGCTCGAGGAAGAGCCGGTTGATGGCGACGGCGCCCGCGAGCAGGGTGACGGCGAGCCGCAGCCACGAAAGGTAAGTGCGCTCATTGGCCAGGCTGTACAGCGGGTCGGGTTCCCGGCCCTCGTCGTAGACCCCACGGGGGAAGCGCGAACCGCGCTCCGCGTCGCCGTCGAAGTCCATCACCTCGTTGTCGGCCACCCCGTCACCGTAGCCCGCGGGCACGGCGTTGCCGCGCCCATATGGCGCGGGCGGTGGTCAAGCCGCGCCCGGACTGTCGTCGTCGTCTTCGTCGCCCCCGTTGCGGAGGAGTTTTTCGGGGTGCCAGTAGGTGTTGGTGCGGGGTTGGCCGCGATCCAGGTGTGGCGGTGGGATCCATTCGGTGTCGCCTCGGGTGTTTGTGCGGGTGGTCCAGCCTTTTTCGGTGATCGGGTGGTGCCCGCCGCAGCCGAAGGTGAGCTCGTCGATGTCGGTGACGCCCGGATTTCGCGTAGGGGATGACGTGGTGGACTTCGCAGTAGTAGCCCCCCACGGTGCAGCCCGGGGCGCTGCAGCCGCGGTCTTTGCCGTACAACACGATCCGTTGGGCCGGGGAGGCCAGGCGTTTGGTGTGGTAGAGGGCCAGGGCTTTGCCTTTGTCGAAGATCGCCAGGTAGTGGTGGGCGTGGCGGGCCAGGCGGATCACGTCGCTCATCGGCAGCAGGGTGCCCCCGCCGGTCAGCCCGCACCCGGCGGCGGATTCCAACTCGGCCAGGGTGGTGGTGACGATGATCGAGGCCGGTAGCCCGTTGTGTTTGCCGAGGTCTCCGGAGGCCAGTAGCGCGCGCAGGCCGGCCAGCAGGGCGTCGTGCTGGCGTTGGGCGGGCCCGCGGGTGTCGTGGTCGATGGCGTCTTGGCTCGGTGTCCCCTCGATGCAGGGTTTTTCCTCGAGGCCGTTGCACATGCCGGGGGCGGCCAGTTTGGCCCACGCGGCCTCGAGGGTGGCGCGCAGTTCGGGGGTGATCCAGCCGCTGAGCCGCGACATTTTGTCGGGGCCCTGGGCGCCCAGGATCAGCCCGCGCCGCCGGGCGCGGTCTTCGTCGGTGTAGTTGCCGTCGGGGTTGATCGCGTCGGCCAGGGTGGAGGCCAGTTTGGTGAGTTGGTCGGGCCGAAACCGGGTGGCGTGCTCGGCGAGTTTGGCCTGGGCGGCTTGTCGGGTGGCGTCCTCGACCCAGCCGGGTAGGTGGTGAAGGAAGCCACGGATCACCGTGACGTGTTCGGCGCCGAGCTTGCCCTCCTTTTGGGCTTGGGCGGTCTCGGCCAGCAGCGGGGGTAGCGGTTGGCCGGTCAGCCCGTGGCGGGGGCCCAGGTCGGCGGCCTCGCGCACCCGGCGGGCGGCCTCGCCACGGGAGATCAGTGCGTGCTCGGCGATCGCGTGCGACAGCCTGCCGCCCAATTCCTCCGGGGTGCCCTGATGGGCCAGGGTGTTGATCACCGCATGCTCCAAAGACGGCAGCCGCCGGCGCAGCTTTTCCACCCGCCCCAGCCAGGCCAGCAACTCACGCGTGGTCAACGCGTCGCAGTCGAACCCGAGCAGCCTGTCCAGGTCAGCGTCGAGCGCGTCGAACGCCGCCGACAACTCCTCGCGATCAACACTCACACCACGAAACTATCGGGGACCACCGACAAGAAACGTCGCCTTGTGGCCACTGAAACCACAGTGACACAAGAGAATTACGTCAGCCGGACTACGGCAGCACGATCCCGGTCGCCGGGCCCAGAATGATCTGCTGGCCGCCGGGGGGGACATAGCCGCCGGTGGTCCCGTAGAGGCCGTAGATGGGGTTCGTCGGCCCCGCCCCGGCGTAGATGTCGTTGATCCAGCCCGTGGACAGCGTGTATACGGCCTGAGTGTCGCCGCCGGGGGAGTACTGGGTGAATAGCTGCGAGACGAAGTCGATGACGGGTTTGTTGCCCAGCAGCGAGTCAACGTGCGAGCCGCCCGCCAGCTCGACCCCGACGAAGTGTCCCGGGTACAGGCTGACCAATTGATTCGTGGTGGCACCGCCGGCGTTCCACGCCTGGGGCGGCGCGGCCACCACGTAGTCGGGGATGTTCAGCGTCTTCAGGTTGGCGATCGCAGCCGCGAAGGAGGACGAGTTCGACGCGACCCCGTCGAACATCACCACGCCGAGAAGGTGGTTGTCGGCGGTGTTCGCGCCCAGGTCCGCGATGTAGTCGCCGGCGGCGAGCGTCGCAAGGCCGCCGCCGGCCGAGTGCCCGGTGATCAGGAAGTCTTGCGGCAGCGTGCCGTGGTAGCCGGCCTGGCTCGCGCTGAGGTTCAGTGCCGTCTCGTTGCCCAGGAACAACGAGCCGACCGCTTGCTGCATCGCGGTGCCGCTCAGCGAGGCGCCGCCCGGCAGCGGGATTGACGAGACGGTGGGCGCGACCACGATGCTGTTGGTGCCGTACGCCAGGGCGTTCGCGAGGCTGCCGTACCAGCCACCCGTCCCCAGGAAGCCGTGCTGCAGGTAGATGACGCCGCGGGCATTCACCGTGCCGTCCGCCTGCGTCGGGAAGAACCAGCGCGCGGGGGCGTCGTAGCCGTGGGGCCCGACCGAGAGCTCCAGGTAGGAGAATCCCTCCCGGACGCCGGTGACCGGGCCGGGGGTTCCCGTCCCCTGGTACACGCCGCCACTCTGAGCCCCGAGGGTCCCGTTGAAAAACGCGGTGAGCAGCCTGCCGCCCAGTCCCGGGCCGGTGGTGCCGGTGACGGCGGGCCCAACGGCGGACTGGCCGAAGAGCGGATGCCCGGTCAGATAGGTGAAGGGCGAGAAAAACCCTTGGTCGAAGAACTGTTGTGCCACCCCCTTGACCAGCAGCGACACATTCGCGAGCTCGGCGCTGGCGTAGGTGGATCCGGCCAGGTTCAACGTCCCCACGAACTCGGCATGGAACAGCGTCGCCTGCGCGGTCAGCGTCTGAAATTCTTCGGCGTACCCGCCGAAAACCTGCGCGATGGCCGCCGAAACCTCATCGCCGGCCGCCGCGGCAAGTCCCGTCGTCGAGGGCGCGGCCGCCGCGGCTGCGCCCTCGATCGCCGCCCCGATCCCGGTCAGATCCCCCGACGCAACAGCAAAAATCTCAGGTGCAGCGACCACATTCCACGACATCGGCGGCTCCGATTCCCGACACGACAACCTCAGGCCAGCAAACCGATGCTACCCGGGATGAAGAATGTGGTGGCCGTTTCCGAGACCACCGGAACGCTCCGAGCCCGTGGCGCCGCACCAACACGGGATGGGCGAGAAGAAGAACCGTGTTCGGCGCAAAAGGGATGTATTTACAAAACGAAATGTATTTACCGCAAAACCGGCGGAAATCTTTTCGCCTTGTCTTAGCATTCGTGTGTCATTGCACAGTGTTTCCTACAAAGACTATTGCCGTGGTTAACGTCCTGCGCCCGAGCGGAAAGTAGAAAGCAGATGAGCTTCTTGGTGTTGCCCCCAGAGATCAATTCGGCCCGGATGTTCAGCGGCGCTGGGACGGCGCCGATGTTGGCTGCCGCGGCGGCCTGGGATGGGCTGTCCGGCGAGTTGGGCGCGGCGGCGGAGTCGTTCTCATCGGTGACGTCGGGCTTGGCCGGTGAGGCATGGCAGGGGGCGGCGTCTGAGGCGATGATGGCCGCGGCGGCACCCTATGCGAACTGGTTGAATGCGGCGGCGGCCCACGCGTCGGGGGCGGCGGCGCAGGCCAAGGCGGTGGCCGGTGTGTTCGAGTCGGCGATGGCGGCCACGGTACATCCCATCGCGGTGGCGGCCAATCGCTCCAACTTCGTGCAGTTAGTGATGTCGAACCTGTTCGGGCAGAACGCGCCGGCGATCGCGGCGATGGAAGGCCAGTACGAGGAGATGTGGGCCGCCGACGTGGCCGCGATGGTGGGCTATCACGGCGGGGCGTCGGCGGCGGCAGCGCAGCTGACCTCGCTGCCGCAGATGCTGCAGAGCCTGCCCGCCCAGCTGGCTGGCGCGGCTACGACTCAGCCCAACTTCGGTATCGGCAACATCGGCAGCGGAAACATCGGCGCCGGTAACAACGGCATCCTCAACGTGGGTGTGGGCAACACCGGCAACTACAACATCCTCGGCTTTGGGAACACCAGCACCGCCACATCGGCGCCGCCGAGCCAGAACAACGTGGGCAACGTCGGCTTCGGCAACTATGGCAATGGAAACGTCGGCGGCGGCAACAACGGCAGCTACAACGTGGGCTTCGGGAACATGAGCAACTTCACCAACGATCCCTTGAGCGCGACCAACGTCGGCGGCATCGGCATCGGAAACAACGGCAACTACAACGTCGGCATCGGGAACAACGGCATCGGCAACAGCGGCTTCAACCTCCCGCTTGCGGGGCTTTTGGGGTTGGGCAACAGCGGGAACTACAACCAGGGCTTCGGCAACCTCGGCGACTACAACATCGGGCTGGGCAACAACGGCAGCCACGACATCGGCATCGGGCTGTACGGCGACAACCAGATGGGCATCGGCGGGCTGAACTCCAACACCAGCGGCTGGAACATCGGTTTCGGCAACAACGGCCTCGGCAACTGGGGTTTTGGTAACAACGGCGACTACAACGTCGGCGTCGGGCTGACCGGCAGCCACCAGATCGGCATCGGCAACACCTACTACGACACGACCACCGGCCAGTTCCAGCTCGGCGGACTGAACTCTGGCAGCGGCAACATCGGCTTCGGCAACTCCGGCACGGACAACATCGGCTTCTTCAACACCGGACACGGCAACGTCGGCATCTTCAACTCGGGCACGGCAAACTGGGGCACGCTCAACGCGGGCACCCTCGACACCGGCATCGGCAACACGGGCAGCGGACAACACCGGTTTCTGGAACGCCGGTGACAGCAACACCGGTTTGTTCAACCCGGGCCAGGGGAATGTGGGCCTGGACAACACCGGCAATAACAACGTGGGCAGCTTCAACGCGGGCATCGAAAACGTGGGCTGCGGGAACACGGGCAGCGAGAACATGGGCTTCGGGAACTCGGGCGACAACAACATGGGCTTCGCGAACTCGGGCTCCAACAACATGGGTTTCGCCAACTCGGAGAACGGACAACACCGGTTTCGGGAACTCGGGTTACGGCAACACCGGTCTCTGGAACTCGGGTGACTACAACACCGGTTCCGGCAACTCGGGTGACAGCAACACCGGTTGGTGGAACGCGGGCAGCCTGAACACGGGTGTGGGCAGCGTGGTCGACCAGGCGGTCGCGAATTCGGGCGTCGGCAACACCGGTTCCGGTGTTTCGGGCTTCTTCAACAGCAACGACCCCGGCAGCCTCGGCGGCAGTTCGGGCTTGCTGAACTCGGGCGGCAGCAACAACTCGGGCCTGTTCAACCAGCCCTTCACGTTCGCCGGAACAACGTTAAGCGATGGTGGTAATGCGGGCATTCTCAACTTCGGCGACAACAACACGGGCATCCTCGCCGGGGGCAACGGCAGCACGGGCATCCTCGATGTGGGTTACGGCAACGTCGGCGCCTTGAATGTGGGCGGTTTCTACGACCGGGGATTCTTGAACATGGTCTACCCCTTGAACACCATCGCCGGGTTCAACACCGGTTTGTTCAACTTCGCCAACAGCGCAGGCTCGGGCGCCAACGCCGGCCTGTTCAATTTCGGCACCGGGAACTCGGGCTTCTTCAACATGGGCACGTTCAATTCGGGCGGTTTCAACCCGGGCATCCTCCAGTCGGGTTATTTCGGTCTGGGGCCCACACCCTAGATTGACGATGGATCGGGCGTCAGGGTTTGGTAGTCAGTCAGCACCTCGGCGCCGTCATCGGTGATGTGGACGGTGTCGCGCCGGAACACCGCCCCGACGCCCTGCTGCCACACGTAACCGGTGACCGCAAGCACCATGCCGGCGTCCAGGCGGTCGTATTCGCCTGCGGCGCAGAGTGTTTCGGAGATCACCGGCGGATCGAAACCCAGGCCCAGCCCGTGCGCGATGGGCATCGGCGGCACCGGTTCCCCGGCGGCCTCGTACGCCGCGAGCAGCTCCCGCGTGTCCGCGCCGGGCCGGCAGGCGGCGATCATCTTGTCGTACAGAGCGTGCGAGCGCCCGAACAGCGCGCGGATCGACCCGTCGGTATCGTCGCCCACCGGCCAGGTTCGGCCCACCTCGGCGACATAGCCGTCCGCGAGTGCGCCGGCGGCGAAGGCGACGAGGTCCCCCGGTCGCACCTCGCCAGTCGGTCGCGCGCCGCCACGGCTGCTCCCGGGAGGTCACCCACGCGGCGTCCTGGGTGGCCGGCGTGCTCACCCCGCCGGCCGCCATGGCCTCCAGCACGGCCCCGGCCAACGCCTGCTCGGACACCCCAGGCCGTAACCCGACCAGGCCGGCGGCGAGCCCGTGTTCGGCGACGCGCAGCGCTGTCGCCATGGCCGCGATCTCCTCGGCGGTCTTGACGCGCCGCGCTTCGCGCAGGGCCGGCTCGGCGTCGACGAGTTCGGCATTGGGAAACGCCTCGGGCAACAACGCGGCGAAAGTCGGTGTGATCGCGTCGGTTCCGACGCGCAGCGCCGTGTCGGCGCCGTCGATCTTCTTGAGCACGTCGATGAGTGTCATCGGATTCCAGGCCAGCCCGTAGAGGTGATCGCGGCCGATCTCTTCGGGCACGCCCTCGTCGTCGGTGCTGTTGAGGTAGATGTCCCCGGTGGCGCGCACCACGACACACATCGGCCCGAACGGCCTTGTCCCGGCTATCCACAACTGCGGGGCGCCGGTGACGTAACGGATGTTGGCCTGCCGGCCGAGCACCACGATGTCGAGGTCGTGAGCGTCCATCTGGGCCAGCGCCCGCTCCCGGCGCGCCAGGCGCAATGCCGTGGCGTCGGGCAAACCTCAGTCGCCATAGGGGGAATAGGGGTAGTCGGTGATCGGCGTGAAGCCGTCCTCGGTGATCACGATGATCTCCTCGCTGCGATAGCCGCCGGTCCCGTCCTCCCACACCACGGGCTCCAGCACCAGGACCATGCCCGGCCGGAAAGACGAAGTTGTCATCGAACTCCTCGCCGAGATCGGTTCCGATCATGGGTGGTTCGGCGGGATAGGTGCCGATGCCGTGGCCCAGGTAGAAGTGGGGTAGCCAGGGCTTGCGGCCACCGTTGGCGGCGATCGCCGCGCGTGCCAAGTCGCCCGACGTGACGCCGGCCTTGGTTACCTTGAGCACGGCCTCCAGGATGGAGCGCCACTGCCGGAACTGATCCTGCTGCCGGGGCGTGGGTTGCTCGCCCGACCACCCAGGTGCGGCCGAAGTCCGAGCAGTATCCCGCATAGGTGATGCTGATGTCGGTCCACAGCACATCGCCGGCGGCCAGTTCGCGGTCGGTGGGCAGCAGCGGCAGCGCGAGGTCACCGTGCGTCGTCCATACCCCGGCTTCCCGCGAGCTCGGCATCACCTGCCAGATGGCCTCCAGCATGTTGGTGGTGGCGCCGAGTTCGAACGCACGGCGCACGAGCACGGCCGACAGATCGATCTGCCGCACGCCCGGCGCCAGCACCTGCTGCACGTCCACGATGGCCTGTTCGGTGATGCGCGACGCCCTGCGCAGGCAGGCAAGCTCGTCGCGGGTCTTGACCAGTTGCGCCGCGCCGACCACGATCGCCGCGTCGGATGGCTCGCCACCGGGGAAGATCCGCGGCGCCGCCCTGCGCATCGCGCCTGTCAATTCGTCGACGGCGACGCTGGCACCGGGCGGGAGCAACGCGGCCAGCTCGCGGGAGAAGTGCTCGACGCCATGGTCGAATTCGAGGTACACCGGGCCGTGGAGATGGTCGTCGGGCACCGGCGGCGGAGTGGACGCCCCGCCGCGGAACGGCATGAACAGGTGCGGATGTTCGTCGTCGGCCAGTACCACCGCCACTGGGCGTTCGACGTGGGAGAGGCCCGCGTCCAGCAGCGGCCAGCTGGCGCCCGTCGCGTAGGTGACGTAGCCGTTCATCGACAGGATCAGCGCGTCGACGCCGTGCTCGGCCATCGCCGCGCGCAGCCGTGCACCGATCTCGGCACGCATGCGGGCGAAGTCCGGCTCGTCGGGAATGTCGATCGCGGCGCCGCGGGCGGTGAGCGAACTGGTCATATGCCGAGGAACTTTCGGACGTTGCCGCCGACGACGCGGGCGGCGTCCTCGGGGCCGACGGCCTCCACCACCGCGGCCAGCGATCGCTCCGAATAGCCGAATGTGCTTTCGTTGTGCGGGTAATCCGACGACCACATCACCTTGTCGATCCCGATCTCGTCGAGCTGGCCGCAGCCCGAGCCCGTCGACCATGAACGAGGCGCACATGTGCGTGTCCCAGTAGTGGCGCACGTCGTGCTGCGGCTGGTAGGCGAGCATGTGCCGATAGGAGGCCAGGACGTGCTCGGCGTCCTGCAGCGCGGGCGGCACCCAGGCGATCCCGCCCTCGAACCAGCCGACCCGCAGGCGGGGGTGCCGGTCGAGGATCCCGCCGAAGATGTACTTGGAGAACATCTCCCGGAACGAGTCGATGTTGACCATCATGGCGACCGCCACGCTGTTGACCGCGCTCGGGCACTTGGGTTGGCTTTCACCGATGTGGTGCGTCACCGGCAGTCCGGCGTCCTCGATCTCGTCCCACACCTCACTCATCGCCTCGTCGGAGTAGTCGATGACGTGGCCGTTGTCGTCGTTGCCCGGGCTCAGCGGCATCAGGAATGTCTTGAGCCCCAGCGACTTCAGCTCCGCGAGGTTGCGCCGGGCGCCGCGCGGGTCCCACCAGTTGATCAGGCCGACACCGTAGCAGTGGCCGTCGGATCGCTTCCTGGAGGCCGGCGATGTGCTCGTTGTAGATGCGGAAGATCCGTTCGCGCAGCGCCTTGTCGGGGTAGTGGAACAACGCCAGCACCGCGTTGGGGAACACCAGCTCCTTGTCGACCCCGTCTTCGGCGAGGTCGCGGACGCGCGCATCGATGTTGGTGCTCACCGCGCCGGCCAGGTCGTCGTATTGCATGAGCACCGCGCTGAAATCGCCGACCACCATCGACTGTCCCGGGCGGCCGAGCAGATACGCGCCGTCCTCGTACCAGATGCGCGGCGCCTGGTCCTTGAGGTCATCGGGGAAATGCTCGTAGAAGATGTCGTCGGCCACCGAGACGTGGTTGTCGGCCGAGAAGACCTCGGTGCCGGGGGGCAGCCCGGTCACCGAACCCGCGGCGTGACCCGCGGCGATCCTTGGGTGCGCCGATCACGCCCTCGGGGTAGAGGGTGTGGGTCTGCGGTGACATCATCGTCCCCTTCTTCCGATCATCTCCGATAGCACACCAAGCTGGTCGAGGTCGCTGAGGTACTTCTCGATCAACTGCTGCGACACGTGCGGAATCGACCGACCGGATGCCTCCACCGCCGCCCGGAACCGCTCGCCAGGCACCGGTGAGCCCGCCACCGCCGCCATGGGTTCGCGGTAGATATCCAGCACCGCGAGCACCGACTCCGCCCGCTGCCGTTCGGGCAGCGCGCGCATGGCCGTCTCGAAGCGGGCCAGCCAGCCGCCGTAGTCGTCGACCCGCTCGATGGGGTGGCCCGCCGCGATCATCCAGTCCACGAACGTGTCCAGGCTGATGCCGTCGTCGTGCGGGTTGGTGGTGTTGTAGGTGGCGAAGCCGTCGCCGTGGCGCGCGCCGATGGCGCTGATCGCCCCGGCGAGGAAGTCGACCGGCAAGCCCTCGTAGTGCGGGCGTTCTCCGGCGCGGTAGAACGAGCGCGGGGCCACGCCCGTGGCGACCAGGCTGAACAGCAACCGGGTGAAGATGTCCGGCACGTTCAGCTGTCCGGCGTAGCGGCTGTCGGCGAGGATCATGCCCGGCCGGAACACCGCGATGGGCAGGTCGCACAGGTCATGCGCCTCGCGCAGCAACACCTCGCCGGCCCACTTGCTGATGCCATACCCGTTGGCGTACCCGCCGTCGATCGCGCACGAGGGTACCGCCCGACGGATGTCGGTGTCCTCGTCGACGAGGTGGTTAGCGACGGCGCTGACGCCCATCGTCGAGACGTAGTGGATCGGCTTGAGCCGCGCGGTGAGCGCGAGCCGGATCGTTTCCGCGGTGCCCGCGACGTTGGGCGCGAACAACTGCCGATAGGGCAGCACGTGGTTGACGTGGGCCGCCGGGTGCACTACCAGGTCGACGGTGTCGGCGAGCCGCTCCCACGTGTTCTGGTTCAAACCCAGGCGCGGTTCGGCGATGTCGCCGGCGAGCACCTCGAGATGCCCGTCGGCCAGTTCCCGGAATCGCGCGAGCAGTCCGGAGTCGGAGCCCAGCGCGGCCTCGATGCGTTGTCGCGCGTGGGTATCGTCGGTGCCGCGGGCCAGGCACACCAGGGTGCCGCCCGAATCGGCCAGGCGCTTCCAGCCATTCCAGGCCCAGGAAACGGCCCAGGAATCCGGTCGCACCGGTCAGCAGCACCGTGCGGATTTCGCCGGTGGACCGGGGCAGCGACGGCGCGGCTGCAGGAACTGCCCGTCGATGAATTTGTCCAGGGTCAGCTCGGCGGCACGCACCTCGGTGCCGCCCTCGCCGTGCACCGACCCGAAAGTCGGTCGGGCGGTGTCGGACTCGCGCCGGCGTTGCACGTGGCCGGCGATGGCGAGCAGGTCGGCCGTCGGGTCGACCACCACACCGACGGAGACGTCCACGCCATAGATGTCGGTGAGCAGGGTCGAAAACGTCAGCGCGGAAAGCGAATCACCGCCCAGGTCGACGAACCGCGCCTCGGGGGAGACCTCGGCGGCCGGCACGCCGAGCGTGGCCTGCACCGCCTTGACGACCGTCGCCAGCACCGGCTGATCGGCGCTGCCGGCGCGCAGTTCCCGCAGCCGACGGAGCTGCTCGTCGGCCATGGCCGCGTAGAGCCGTTCGAGCCGGTCACCGTAGCGGTCTTTGAGCTTGGGCCGCAGGAACTTTCCGACTCCGGACAATAACCCGTTGGCGAGGCTGAACGGCTCGGTCTCGATCAGGAAGTCGCGGGGTATCTCGTAGCCGTTGAGGTGATTCTCGCGGGCGATGTGCCGCAGCGATTCGGCGATCGGCCCGGGGCCCACGCCGGGGCCGGTGGGCACGATCACCGCGAGCACAAAGGAGCGCGCGCTGTTGCCGTAGATGTAGATCTGATGGATCAGCGGGCTGGTCGAGTACAGCGCCTCCAGCCTCGAGACGGCGACGAACTCGCCCTGGGAGAGCTTGATCACGTTGTTGCGGCGATCGACGTAACGCAGCCGGTCCGGGCCGACCTCGGCCATGATGTCGCCGGTCTTGTAGTAGCCGTCCTCGTCGAACATCGTCGCGGTCAGATCGGGGCGGTTGTAGTAACCCGCCATGAACCGGGACGACTTGACCGCCAACTCGCCGCGTGGATAGGGCTTGTCGGTGCTGAAGTAGCCGAGTTCGGGAACATCGAGGAGCTTGTAGTCGATAACCGGGGGCCGCAGCACGTGCTCGTCGGCCACGATCATCCCGCCGGCGATCTCGGTGGACGAGTACCCGATCAACAGGTGCTGGTCGAGCAGCTCCTCCATGAACACCTTGATCTCCGGGGACAGGGAGGCCGATCCGCAGCCCACCGCCAGCACGCGGCCACCCAGGGTCTGTTCACGAAGGGCCGTGATCAGTGTCGCCGCCGCCTCGTCGGGATCCCCGCCGCCGGCAACGTGCGAGTCCAGCTCGCGCTGGTAGTGATGGAAGAACATTTCACACACCCGCGGCACCAGGCTCAGCGAGGTCGGGCGCACCATGGCCAGATCCTCGAACAGCGTCGAAAGGTCGCTTCTGGCAGCGAAATAGCTGGTGCCGCCGTTGGCCAGGGTCAATATCACGTAGCCGTAGCCGATCAGGTGGCTCATCGGCATGTAGCTCAATGTGATCACCGGCTGGTCGGACTGCGCAAGCCAGGTCCCGATGCACAGGCTCTCGGTGAACATCGCGCCCTTGGGCGTCCCGGTGCTGCCGGACGTGTAGAACACCCACGCCAGCGGGTCTTGCCCGGCCCGGGCGATGTGCAGCGGCGGCGGCGGCAGGGAAACGCCGCACGCGGCAATGTCGTCGATTATTTCGATCGTCAGCGCGCTGCCCGAGGCGGACAGGCGGGCACGCGCCGCTTCGAAACCCGCGCGCTGGTCGTCGTCGCGGGGCTCGTAGTCGAAGACCATCAGCCGCTCCGGCGCGGTGCCGGCCAGTGCGGCCTCGACGGCGGTGTCGAGGTAGTCGATCCCGACGGCCAGGACCCGCGGTCGAGTTTCGTCCAGAATCGGCTGGTGCTGGGCGGCCGGCGCGCTGGTTTGCAGCGGGACCACCACGGCTCCGAGATGGATGCATGCGCATTCGATGGCGGTGTAGTCGATGCTGGCGAACCCCAGGACGCACACGAAGTCCCCCGCGCGCACCGGATGCTGTCGGTGGTGATGCCAGTCGGCGGCCACCGCCCGGACCCGCGTCCACAGCTGCGCGTACGTGATGGTGTCGAAGCGCGGCAGCAAGCGCAGCGTCGCGCGTCCGGTGCCGGGATCGGTGACGACATCGCGGGCGCGCTGCCCCAGCGCGGGCCGGCTCCCATAGCCCTGCAGCACCGTCGCCATCACCTCGGCGATCCGCAGCCCGGGTTCCCGTGCGGCGGCGGCGATCTGCTCGTCGGGCCTGGTGGCGCGGAACTGCTCGTCCTCGGCGTAGAGCCGTTCCCGCCGGCGGCTCAGCCGTTCCCACTGGTCCTGTTGCGCACCGGGATCCTTGACGTCACTTCGCCCGACAAACGCCATCGTTATCGCACCACTTCCTGCCGTCAGTCCGGATACGTGACGCCCGTGAGTTCTTCGGACAGCCGCCACAGCTTCGCCAGATCCGGCGCGCTGCGCGCCAACCGTGGAACGCCGGCGAAGGTGACTCCGCCACCGGTGGTTTCGTAGAAGCCGCGCGGCCCGTAGTACCTGCCGCCTTCGGCCTCCGGTGACACCGCCGCGTAGAGCGTCGGTTTGATGCCCTCGTCGACATCGAGCCACAGGAACGGCAGCAGCCGCCACGTCAGTTGGGTGAGCCGCGCCTGCAGGGTCGGTTTGTCACGCCCGTAGGACGCACCGCTGAGCAGGTTCGTCTTGCTCAACCCGGGGTGCGCGGCGTTGGACGTCAAGCCCCAGCCGCACGCTCGACTGCGCCGATCCAACTCGACCGCGAACATCAGCTGCGCCAGCTTGGCCACGCCGTAGGACCGCATCGGTTTGTAGCGGTTGGCCGCGTTGACGTCGTCGAAGTCGAGGTGGCGCTGGGTCGCGGCGATGCTGCTGACGGTCACCACGCGCGCCGATTCGGCGGCGCGCACCATGGGCAGCAGGTGCCCTGTCAACGCGAAGTGCCCGAGATGATTGGTACCGAACTGCAATTCGAAGCCGTCGGCGGTCTCCTGGCGCTCCGGCGGTGTCATGACGCCGGCATTGTTGATCAGGATGTCGATCGGGCGACCCTCGCCGGCCAGCTCGTCGCCGAGCGCCGCCACGCTTTTCAGCGACGACAGGTCGAGGATCCGGATGGTCAGCTTGGCCGCCGGCACCGCCCGGCGGATCTCGGCGATCGCGCGCTCGCCCTTGGCCCTGTCGCGCACCGCCAGCACGACGTCGGCACCCGCGGCCGCGAGCCTTTTCGCCAGCCCGAAGCCCAGACCGCTGTTGGCGCCGGTCACGACGGCGAAGCGGCCGGACAGATCCGGAACGTCCAGCGTCAGCGAGGGTTTCACGTCCGGCAACGTCTCACCACGTCACGGGAAGCTCGTACATGCCGTAGGCCAGCGCGTCGTGCTTGAACGGGAGCTCTTCGAGGGGAACCGCCAGCCGCAGCGTCGGAACGCGCCGGAACAGGGTGGGCAGCACAATCTGCAGCTCCATCCGCGCCAGTTGCTGGCCGACACACTGGTGGCGGCCGTACCCGAAGCCCACGTGCGCGCCGTCGTCGCGGCGCAGGTCGAGGCGGTCCGGGTCGGGGAATTGGCGCACGTCCCAGTTGGCCGGCGCGACATCGAGGATGATGCCCTCGCCGGCGCGGATCAATTCCCCGCCGACCTCGATATCCTCGACGGCGATGCGACGCTGGCCGGTCTGGATGATGCTGAGGTAGCGCATCAGCTCTTCGACCGCGGTGGCCACGACCTTGGGGTCCTCGGCGTCGCGCAGCACCGCCAACTGGTCGGGATGTGCGAGCAGCGCCGCCACGCTCAGGCTGAGCATGTTCGCCGTGGTCTCATGGCCGGCGATCAGCACCCCGGTGGCCAGCTGCGCGGCCTCGCGCACGCTGAGCTCTTCGGCACTGACCCGCTCGGCGAGGTCGGACACCAGATCCTCGGAGAGATCGTGCATCTTGGTCCGCACCAGGTTGGCGATGTACTTCGCCAACGAGGCGGCGCCCTGGGCCGTGTCCTCCGCGGTGGCGTAGCGGCCCATACCCCGCTGGGCCTGCGTCTGGAAGAACTCCGCGTCCTCGTAGGGCACGCCCAGCAGCTGGCTGATGACCAGCGAGGGGACCGGCAGCGCCAGCGTGCCGACGATGTCGCCCGGTTTCGGGCCGGCCAGCAGTGCGTCGATGTGGTCGTCGGTGATCTTCTGCACCGCCGGGCGCAGCGCCTCTACCCGCTTGAACGTGAACGGCTTCGACAGCATGCGGCGAAAGCGGGTGTGCTCCTCGGCGTCGGAGGTGAAGACTGAACGCGGCCGGGTGTGCACCGTCGCCAGCATGCCCTCGTTCCAGTGGGGATAGCCGGGCAGCCGGTCGTCGACGCTGGCGCGGGAGTCGGTGAACAGCGCGCGTATCGCGTCGTAGCCGTGGATCAGCCAGGGCGTGCTGCCGTCCCAGATGCGGACCCGGCTCAGCTGCTTGGTGGTGTTGAGCTCCAAGACCTTTGGCGGCGGGGCGAAGGGACAACCCGGAGCCCGCGTCATCGGGAATTCGGGAATGTCGGTGGCGGTTCCGGTCGAGACGTCTGTCATTCCGCTCCTTGGTTGTACTGTGTTGCGTTCCGGCCCGGGTAAAGGTGGGGCTAGCCGCCCGCGGCGCTCACGTGCACGGGTGCGCGCCATAGCCCCACGATCGCGTCGATCAGCCCCTCGCCGGCCACCGGCCAAGCCGAACGCGACCCCGGCCCGTGTTCGGCCAGGGCGCCCTCGTGCTCGGCGCAGGTGTGCATCAGCAGGTTGCGCACCATCACGATCCGTTCCGAACGCACCCGCCTGGGCAGGTCGGGCAGGCAGCGATTGATTCCGTCGATCGTGCCCACCAGGCGCGGCGAGGTGAGCGCGTCCTTGGTGACCACGTGGCGATACGTCGGGTCGGCCATCGCCTGGGCGGCGAATCGCGCGTACCAACTGGGAATGCCGAGGGTCGCCAGGTGATCGGTCAGCGGGCGCACCAGCGTGCCGACCCAGTCCCGCAGCTCGGCCGAATCGCCGATCTCGGTCAGCATCTGCGCTCGCAACTCCTCGATCGGCTCGCGGTGCTTGCGCTCGATCGCCCGCAGCAGGTCGGTGCGGGTGCCGAAGTGATAGCACGCGGCGGCATTGTTGCCCTGCCCCGCCGCCTCGCTGATCTGTCGGTTGGACACCGCATACATCCCGCGCTCAGCGAACAGCACCTCGGCGGCCGACAAGATCGCCTCGCGGGTGCCCGTCGACCTGTCGGAACGCACCATTCGCTCTGCGACCACCGACTCAGTGAACACCGCCCAAGGGTTTAAATCAAGCAATTTATTTAGACGGGGGAACGCCTCACACCGCGAGGCCTCCGGTGTGACGTGCGGTCGCCGCGAAATCCTCAGTAGCCAAGGTGATTTCATCGTCCCGACACCCCAACCGCGCAAATGCGGCCTACAGTGTGGCCTATGAATCCGCTGCGGCGGCTGGCGCGCAATCCGACGGCGTACCGCCGACTGGTGCTCACCGGGGCCCCGGTCATCGAGGCGCTTGAGGCGGTGTTGCGGTTCCTCAGCGCCGGACGGGTCGGCGTGCTGGACATCGCCGGGCTGCCCGGCATCCGGATCACCACCTCGGGCCGGAAGACGGGTCTGGCCCGCACGGCGACGCTCCTCTGCACTCCCGTCGACCGCGGACTGGTGGTGGTCGGCTCCAACTGGGGCCGCCACCGCCACCCGGCGTGGTCGGCGAATCTCGCTGCGGTGCAACAGGTCAGCGTCCGCAGGCGCGGCCAGGTGTTCGCCGCCAGGGTGCGGTTGCTCACCGGCGTTGAACGCGAGCGGGCGTGGGCCACCGTCGTGGCGCGCTGGCCGAATTACCGGATCGCCGAGTCTCGCGCCGGCGGGCGGCAATTCCGCCTGTTCCTGCTCACGCCGCTCGCATGACGCCTCGGTGGTGCAGCGGTGCTCAGACGACCAGGAGACCCCGGACCAGGAGACCCTGCGCTTTGCGACGGGCCCGTTATGACTTGTGTCCCTTTTCCAGGTGGGCTATCTCGCCGCCCCAGACCGATTGGGAGCCGGCGTCGCCCACCCGGTAGATCTGGATCATCGACGAGATCCCGACCGCGAGAACGATAATGCCCGTGACGAGGGAGATGGCCCGTCGCGGCTTGACCGATCGGCGCTCCACCACGCGCAGCACAACCAGCGCGATCGCAACCACCAGCAGGGCAGCCGCGAAGTAGACCATGGTGCTACCGAGTGCGGCGTGGTGGCGCAGGATGGGCGTGGGGTTGGCCTGCAGGTTGAAAAGCCACAGGCCGGCGTTCATGGTGATCGGCGTCACCACCATGGTGGTGGCCGCCGAAATCAGCATGACCCACAACAGCTGGCCGCGCCGGGCGGCGGGCCACAATCCGCACACGATCTCCAGCAGAGCGGTCAGCGGCACGAGCACCACCACAAAGTGCAGCAGCAGGATGTGGGCGGGCAGGCCGTCGACGATGTTCATGGGACTCCTCGGCTGGGGGACCTGCGGGCGCTATCGGCGCCCGCAACGATAGCGCCGCCGGTGGCCCGATCCGGTGCGGACACACGGTCGCCGAGGCGATCGAGCATCCGACCGACCGCGGTGGTCCGGGCTCAGCCGCCGAGTCCCTTCTTGACGGCCGCGGCCTGCTTCTGACCGACATCGGTCACGAAGTCCTCGGGGGCCAGCGAAGCCGGCGGGCCGTCGAACTCCAGCGTGACAAGGGCCCTGCCCTCGGTGAACAGCAGGACCGTCACGCCTTTGGACCCGTCCGGCGAATCCCCGGACACCGTCGTTCCGCCGGTGCCGATGTCGGCCGGCCGCGACGTCGGATTCTTGATGTTGCCGCCCTGCGCACCCTTTGCAGCGTTCAACGCGTTCGTGGCGGCGGCGGGATCAGCGAACACTTCGATGGTGTCCTTGATGACGTGGCTGCCGTCGTCGTCCTTGAACGTCGTCGCGGCGCCCGGCCGGCCGTTCGGATTCTTCGTCGGGGGTGCACCGGTGAACGTCACCGGGGCGTTGATGTCCGTGGCCTGGATCAGCAACCCGGTGTAGTCGCCGGCCGGCGCGCGACGATGCCGGCGCCGAGCCTTGGGCACTGGGGGCCGACGTGGTGGACGTCGGCTTCGACGTCGAGGGCGTCGAGGATGTCGCGGGCTTGGTGTGGCTACTGCACCCGCTCACCGACACCGCCAGGGCCGTGGCCGCGGCGACGGCCGCCGCCACCGTCGGAGTAATCCTCATTCCACCGCGCTCCTTCCCGGGCCGCATCGGCGACGCAGTCGACTCGTTTGCCGAATCGCACAGTACATCGCCCGCCGACCCGGGTGGAGCGAAAGGGCCCGGTGGGGCTATACCGGTGCTATTCCAGCTGATCGCGCAGGCAGCGCAGGGTGTTGGCGAGGATGCGCGAGACCTGCATCTGCGACACGCCGATTCGCTCGGCGATCTGGCTCTGCGTCATCGACTCGAAGAACCGCATGTGCAGAACCTCGCGCTCACGCCGGGGGAGCGCGCTCACCAGGGCGCGGACCGCTTCCCGGTTGGTGATGTGGTCGATCTGCGGGTCCAGGCCACCGACCGCGTCGGCCACCAGGCGCGGCTTGCCCGAACTATCGGTGCCGATCGGTGCGTCCAGAGACTCGAGCCGGTAGGCGTCGCCCGCGACGAGGCATTCGACGATCTCCTCGTGCGGCACCTCCAGCACGTGGGACAGCTCGGCGGCGGTGGGCGCGCGTCCCAGCTTCTGCGCCAAATCCGCTGTCGTCCTGCTGATTTGGACGTGCAGCTCGCGCAACCGCCGCGGCACGCGCATGCCCCAGCTGTAGTCACGGAAGTAACGGCGAACCTCGCCCATCATGGTGGGCACCGCGAACCCGATGAAGCTGGGCCCTTTGGCGGGGTCAAATCGATTGATGGCGTTCATCAATCCGAGCCGCGCGACCTGAGTCAGGTCGTCGAGACCCTCACCGCGGCGTCCGAAGTGGCTGGCCACGTGGTCCGCCAGGGGCAGGCATCGGGCCACGATGCGTTCGCGTTGTTGCTTGTACTCGTGCGATTCCGCCGGCATCTGGTGCAGCTCGACGAACATCTCGATTACGTCGTCGTAGGAGTCGTCCGTCTGTGAGTTGGTCGAGCGGGCGGGCCGTGGGGGCGCTAATACTTCGGTCATTGGCGGGAGAACCTCCGGCGCCGGAGCTGATACGTGCACGAAAGGGTTTGCATTGGCTGGCACTCTTCCTCTGCGTCGTGCAGCGGGGCCCACTGGGTAGACGCGCAGGCGCTTTCGCCCGCTGCACTCGTATCCGTACGGAGATGGCCACAGCGCGCGCGATACCAAAGGGAGGTGACATGAGACTTATCGCCGTAGCCACGCAAGCCCAGCAGCCGAGCGGCTGACTGACCGCTTTGAGCTAAACGGCGGCCCGTCCAGAACGGACTTAGTCGTGACTATACGCGTGTTGGTCTCAAGTCGCGACGGGCCATCGGGGCTTCGGTCGCCGAAGGCCCCCCTCCGGCGCTCGCGCGATGGCGTTCCGCGCGGCGATCACATGCGCTCGACCGTTAGCCAGTGGCGCCGCGCAGCTCCGCGCCGACCCTGGCGCGGCCTCCGCGGAAGCGCTTGTCAGGACACAAAAGCAGGCCGCTTCCTGCGTCGGGGACGCCCGCGCTGCGGGCGTTGCCGCCGATGGGCATGCAGCCGCTTCGTGCGTTATGCAGAGTTCACCCGATGGCAACGCGCCCGGATGGCGGCCCGGTGCCGGAGGGGACGGTTACGGTTTCGGCGCGCAGCGGGTACTGTTCGGCTGATGTCGACCCGCGCCGAACAGTCCGCTTCTGGTCGGGGCCGGAAATGCTTTGCCTTCAACGTGTTCCGCCCTGCTTACGGGCCCGTGGAGGGTTTGTTGCGATGAACGGTCACGTCCCGCTGGCCGGGCGCGGCGCGGTGGTGTGCGGCGGTAGCCGTGGCATCGGGCGCGCGGTCGCCGAACTGCTGTGCAATCTCGGGGCCGGTGTGGTGGTCAACGGACGTGACGCTGACGCCGTGGACCAGACCGTCGAGGCGCTGACGGCATCCGGTGCGCGGGCGGTGCCGGTCGCGGGCTCCGCGGGCCGGGAGCGCACCGCCAATGCGCTCGTCGAGGAATGCATCGGCGCGTTCGAGAGCATCGACATCCTGGTCAACTGCGCCGGGACCGCCGAACCCGCCGGTTCCTCGATCCTGAACATCTCGCCGGAGGAGTTCGACGACCTGATCGCCGCACACCTCGGGACGGTGTTCCACACCTGCCGGGTCGCCGCCCGCGTCATGGCCGCGCAAGGGCGCGGCGCGATCATCAACACCGGTTCGGTGGCGTTTCTCGGCGACTACGGCGGCACCGGATACCCCGCCGGCAAGGGCGCCGTCAACGGACTGACGATGGCGATGGCCGCCGAGCTGAAGGCCTACGGCGTGCGGGCCAACGTGGTGTGTCCCGGCGCACGGACGCGGCTGTCCACCGGGGCCGAGTACGAGCAGCACATCAGGGACCTCCATCGTCGTGGCCTGCTCGACGAGGTGACCATGCAGGCGTCGCTGGACAGCGCTCCCGCCGAATACGTCGCCCCGCTCTACGGCTACCTGGCCAGCGACCTGGCGCGGGACGTGACGGGTCAAATCCTCGTTGCCGCAGGCGGATTCGTCGGCAGGTTCGATCGTCCGACCCCGCGGGTGCTGGGGTACCGCGACCACCACGACGCCGGCCCGTGGTCGGTGGCGGACCTGCACACGATGATCGGCGCCGCAGCAACGACGCAGTGAACCCGTCAGCGGCGCGGCACACCCCACGTGCGCGCCCGCTCGGTGGCCACCCGGCAGCGCCGCCTCGCCGTCGCGACTTGCCGGAAATCCCACGTTGTGCGTGTGTTCGGCGGTCCTGCGGCATACGCTGTCGGGGACCGCAGGAGGGCACCTTCACCATGCAACCGAACCCGCTCGACCCCGTGGCCAGCGAACGGCTGTCACACGCCGACAAAGTCTTCACCTCTGACCTGTCCATCAACGAATTCGCGTTGCTGCACGGGGCGGGGTTCGAGCCGATCGAGCTGGTGATGGGCGTTTCGGTCTATCACGTCGGCTACCAGTTCACCGGCATCAGGCAGCAATCGGAGTTGCCCGTGCTCACCGAGGCGACGTACCGCGCCCGCTGGAACGCGATGTCGCGGATGCAGGCCGAGGCCGATTCGCTGGGTGCCGACGGAGTCGTCGGCGTCCAGCTCGAATGGCGCCACCAGGGCGAAGGGGACCACCTGGAGTTCATCGCCGTCGGCACCGCCGTGCGCTACACCGACAAGCCGGGCGCCTACCGGCGTCCCAACGGGCAGGCGTTCACCAGCCACCTGTCCGGCCAGGATCTGACGACGCTGCTGCGGTCCGGCTTCACGCCGGTCGCATTCGTGATGGGCAACTGCGTGTTCCACGTTGCGGTGCAAGGGTTCCTGCGGACACTGAGCCAGGTGGGGCGCAACGCCGAGATGCCGCAATGGACCCAGGGCAATTACCAGGCCCGTGAGCTCGCCATGTCGCGGATGCAGGGCGAGGCCGAGCGGGACGGCGCAAGCGGTGTCGTCGGGGTGCATTTCGCCATCTCCAACTACGCGTGGGGCCACCACACGGTGGAGTTCTACGTGGCGGGAACGGCCGTGCGGCGCCACAGCGACGCGCATACGATCACGCCGTCCTTCGTGCTCCCCATGACCGACTGATGACGTCCTTCGACCAGGAGCGAGTCGGTACTGCCATCGGGTCCGCGCTGGCCGGTCCCGGCGGGGTCGCTCTGGTGGTGAAGGTCTTCTGCGCCGTTCCCGGCGTGCAGCTCACCCCCGCGCGGCGCGGCCTCTTCCGATCGCAGCCGGAGCGGATCCAGATCGGCGACTGGCGCTACGAGCTCGCCGCCGACGGCCGGCTGGGCGCCGCCCACCTGGTGAACGGCGTGGTCATCGCCGAGGAGGTCCTGGCGGCCGCCGCGGTCGGCCCCCATGTCGCCCGCGCCCTCGGGCAGGCGGTGAGCAGGTACGGTCCGACGATCGTCCCCCACATCGATGCGGCCGTCGCGGCCCTCGAGGCCGGCGCCGGTTTCTAGGGCTGCGCGACGATACCTGGTCGAACCTGAGCACCCAGCGTCCGAACCGCCACACCCCCTCGCGATTGACGGCTGTGAACTCGTAGCGGCCGCCGGTCGCCTCGGCCGCCATCCGGCGAGGGGACGCGCCGTCATGGCCGAATCCTGTCACAGCAACGGAACGGGGGAGCCCGAAACGCCCCCGGAACCGCAGGTCATGCGGGGTGCCGGTCTCCGCGCTGCCCGTGTACCGCCGCGCTCACGGCGCGCACCGCGCCGCGCAGCGTGTAGGCGGCCGTGACCACCGACAACACGATCAGCAGGATGAACGTCGGCAGCCAATTGCTCCGGCTGTGGTTGACGTTCCACCAGATGATGGTGAACAGCACCACGCAGACCACAAGCACCAGGTCGCGCCAGTTGCCCTGGTAGGACAGTGCGGCCTTGCGCAGCGCGCGAGTCCTGTCCGCGTCGGCGATCATGTCGTCGATGCGCGCGTCGATCATGCGCCGCATCTCGGCGCGCCTGGCGGAGTCCTCCGGCGGCAGCCGGTCCAGGAGTTCCATGTCCTGCTTGATCAGGGCCCGGAAATCGGGGCCCCGGAATTGCCCGGCCGCGATGGCCAGCATGATGCCGCCCACCACCGGCGCGCTGTTCAATGCGATCTGCCCCAAACCCACCACGGCCGCTCCTTCTCGTTTTGCCGTCTACGCCGTTCGTTGAGGATCGCCGAGCGCGGCGCACGGAGCAACCACCCGCGGCGTACGCAACAGCGAATGCGTTGGCCATGCCCCGGCAGCGGGGCGGCCCGAATCGCCCGGCTCACGATGCCGCCGAGGGCCGTCGGCGCGCGCGGCGCCGCCGGGGCGCGCAGCGTGTCCATCGCGGATAGGCGATCGCGGGCCCGGTCCGGCGGGTGAGATGGCGCCGCAGGTCGGGGCCGCTGCGGGGCGGCCGCCCGCGGTCGGTGAGAAAGGAGTGCAGCACCCGAAGGCAGAATTCGTTGAGCTCGTCCAGACCCGTTTCGTCGAAACCGCAGCGCTCTCGGTCGATGTCGAAACGGTGCAGCATTGACCGCCCGAACGCCCGGGCGGTGTCGGAGATGATCGAGACCTTCTGGCCGCCGCGGTGGCACGTGATCGAGCGGGTCGAAGAGGTGCGCTCGTGGCGCAACCCGAAGGAGTATGGGCCTGGACCGGGCAAACCGCAAAGAGCTGCGACCGTCCCCGGCGGAACTGGCGCGCATGGAGTCGATGCCGAACGAGGCCCTCCACGAGGGCTTCATCGGGATGTTCTCGCAGCAAATGCTTTTCGGAAAACTCGACGGTGAGGTCCAACGCCATCCTGCGGCGGCGCAAGCGAATCTTGCAGTCGGGCAACAACATCAAGAAACCGCTGTCGGCGCTGTCGCAGCTGGTGGCCTCGCTGGGGATCGGCCGCCGACATCAAGGCCATCCCGCCGTGATCCACCTCTGATCAACCCCCACAAGCTCGACGACTCCCCGGACCGCGACGCCGAGCACCCCGTCGAGTCGTTCGGCGGGTTGTCGCGGATGGTGAACCGCAACGACGACACCGTCAGCGCGGCCCTGGTGTCGTTTCGGTGCCGGCAGCGCGTCGGCTGTGCTGGGCCGGCAGCGGTTCGGGCAGTTCCCGCGGGCGGGTCAGCGCTCCCGGAAGCTGACGGCGACCTGAGCGTCGGGCACCAGGATGAGGTCGACCGCCTCGTCGAGCCGTCCCGCGATCTCGGGGTAGCTGACGAACCGGGCCGTCATCAGGGCGCCGGCGAACGTCATCTGCAGCGTGGATTTCACCGCGCGGGACCAGCCGGGCCCCAACGCGGCGCGGATCCGCCGGGACACCTCGTGGCCGATCTGTTCCCGCAGCGGCGCGACCGCCGGGTCGTCGGCCATCAGCGCCGCGCCGCAGGCGGTGGTCAGTTCCGGTTCGTCGGCGACCACCAGGGCCATGTCCCGCATCGTCGCGGCGACCCGCGTCCTGGTCGTCTCGTTGACGTCGGTGTGCACCGGCAGGTCCCGCAGCAGGCGCAGGTAAACCGCAGCCACCAGAGCGCTTTTCGACGGAAAGTAGGTGTACGCGCTGGCTGGCGACACCCCGGCGCGCGCGGCGACCGCACGCATCGTCAGGTTCGCGTAGGACGACTCACGCAGTTCGGCCAGGCCCGCGTCGAGCACTTTGCGGATCGTCTGCCGGGGCCGACGATCCGACCGGCGCGCGCCGGTGCCGCCGACGGCCACATCTTCAGACACCGTGCGATTGTAGGAAAAGCCCGCGCGTGAGTACGGTGACCAGCGTGGCCGAACGGGACCGGCATCGCTGGGACGAGCGGTACGCGAAGGCGGCGCCGCCCGCGGGCACGGTCGGGCCGCCCGGCGCCTTCGCCGACCACGCGCAGGAATTCCCGACGTCCGGGCGGGCGCTGGACGTGGCGTGTGGGCAGGGCCTGGCCGCCGTCTGGCTGGCCCGGCGCGGGATGGACGTTGTCGGACTGGACATCTCCCCGGTCGCCATCGGCCAGGCGCGCGAGCTGGCCCGGCGCTGCGGGGTCGCCGAGCGCTGCGACTTCGGCGTCGCGGACCTCGACGACGGGCTGCCGGCCGGGCCGCCCGTCGACGTCATCGTCTGCCACAGATTCCGGGACCGTCGCCTCGACCGGGCGATGATCGGGCGCCTGGCGCCGGGAGGGCTGCTGGCCGTTGCCGTCCTCAGCGAAGTCGGCGCTGCCCCAGGCCCATTCCGCGCGGTCGCCGGCGAGTTGCCGACCGCGTTCGCCGGGCTGACCCCGATCGCGGCCGGCGAGGGCGGGGGCTGCGCCTGGCTGCTCGCGCGCGCCTGACGGCCTTTCGGATGCGCGGGCGTCCGGTAGTGTCACCGGAATGGAGCGGCGCGTCCTCGAGGCGGTCATCTACGAGCGCGAACCGCCGATCGCCCGGATCATCCTGAACCGGGTCGACAAGGCCAACACCAAGGACGCGGTCCTGGTCACCGAGGTCGACGACTGCCTGCACGAGGCCGACCGCGACAAGGAGATCAAGGTCGTCATCCTCAAGGCGAACGGCAACGGCTTCTGCGGTGGGCACGTGGCGCGCTGGGGCCCCGACGAAAACCCCTATCCGGACTTCGGCGAGACCTTCGAGGACCTCTACAAGGGCACGGCCGACCTGTTCCTGTGGCCCACGCTGTATCTGTGGGAATTCCCCAAGCCCACCATCTCGCAGATCCACGGCTACTGCATGGGTGGCGGAATCTATCTCGGGCTGCTGACCGACTTCTGCGTGGCCTCCGAGGACGCGTACTTCCAGATGCCGCTCGCCCAGAGTCTCGGCGAACCCGGCGGACACACCATGATCGAGCCGTGGCTGCTGATGAACTGGCACCGCACCATGGACTGGCTGCTGCTGGCCCCGACCCTGTCCGCCCAGCAGGCGCTGGACTGGGGATTGCTCAACCGGGTGGTGCCGCGCGAGGACCTCGAGGGCGTCGTCGAGGAGATGGCGCACAAGATCGCCCAGATCCCGTTGACGACGCTGATGGCGGTCAAGAGCAACGTGAAGCGCGCCTGGGAGCTGATGGGTATGCGGGTGCACCTGCAGGTCAGCCACATCCTGACGAACATGGTGGGGGCGGCCTCCGATGTGCAGGCGCGGCGGGCCGAGCTCATGCGGTCGGGCATGAAGCCACGCGACTTCATCGACCGCGACGCCACCTCCTAGCGCGAGCAGACGCAGAATCGCACGCGCGCTGCACGCGCCGTGCGATTCTGCGTCTGCTCGCGCGGCCTCAGCGGCTCATCTCGCCGGCGACCCGGCGGCCCGCGGCGTGCCGGGCGGCGACGTAGCCGAACACCATCGAGTTCGCGATGCTGGCGCCGGCGCCCGGGTACGTGCGGCCCATCACCGTCGCGGTGGTGTTGCCGGTGGCGTACAACCCCTCGATCACCCGGTCGTGTTCGTCGAGGACCTGCGCGTGCTCGTTGGTGAGGACGCCGCCGCAGGTCCCGACGTCCGCCGGCAGGACCCGCGTCGCGTAGTACGGCGCGCGGTCGAGCGGGCCGACGGCGGCGTTGGGCCGGTACCCGGGGTCCCCGAGGCAGTCGTTGTAGGCCGACTGGCCACGGCCGAAGTCGGGGTCCAGGCCCCTGGCGGCGTAGCGGTTGAACCGCTGGATCGTGCGCGCCAGTTCGTCGGCGGGAAGGTCGATCTGGCCGGCGAGGTCGGCAATGGTGTCGGCCTGTTTGACCGCACCGCCTTCGACCAGCTGGGGCGGCAGGTGCCGGCCGCGCCGCAAGGGGTTGGCGCTCGTGACGTAGCGGCGCACGTAGCCGTCGTCGAAGACCATCCAGCACGGCACCGCCTTGTTGGCGTACATCGCCTTGCCGACCTCGACGTAGGAGTTGGACTCGTTGCAGAACCGGCGGCCCGTCGCGTCGACGTAGATGGCTCCCGGCCGCTGCCGTCCCGAGCCCAGCGACGCGGCGACGGCGCCCCCGTTGGCGATGAAAACCGATGGCAGCCACTAAGCCTCGTCCAGCAGGTCGGTCTTGGCGCCCAGCCGCATCGCGGCCTGCAGCACCTCGCCGGTGTCGCCGGCGTTGGCGATCGACCACTTCGCCTCGTTGGGCTGGTCGCCGCTGTGACGCCGGCGCATCTCCTCGTTGTGGCCGAAGCCGCCGGCGGCCAGCAGGACTCCCTTGCGCGCCTCGACATTCAGCACCGCGCCGTCGTGGGTGACGCGGGCCCCGGCGACCCGGCCGTCTTCGACGATGAGGTCATCCATCGCGGCATTGGTCCACAGCGGCGGGGGGCCGTCGCTGAGCTCGATCAGCGCCTTGAGCATCTGGCCGATGAGTGAGGCGCCGTTGGTCAGGATCCGGCGCCGCCGGGCCCGCGCCGCCGCGGTGCGCAGGAACACCTTTGTCGCGACGGCGAAGGCGCCGGGCGAGCGGTTGAAATACTGCACCGAGCGCAGCTCGTTGGTCAGCACCACATAGCCGTAGTTCTTGGCCAGCGGCGGCTGCACCTTGTCGCGCCAGGCGCCCAACTGCGCGGCGTCGAAGGGGATCCCCTCGATGGCGCGGCCGGAGGAGTTGCCGCCCTTGTGGTTCGGGTAGTAGTCGCTCCACCCCTTGCACCGGATCAGCCGAACGCCCCTGCGGCTCAGGAAATTGACCATCTCGTAGCCCGCGGTGAGGAACATTTCGCGGCGCTCCGGTGAGGACGCCGCCCCGATGTCGCCGACCACGTCGGCCAGGTATGCCAGGCCGTCCTCGTGCGCATCGGCGACGCCGTCGGCGCGCATCAACGGGTTGTTCGGCAGCCAGACGATGCCCCCCGAGAGCCCCGTCGACCCGCCGACCAGCGCCTGCTTCTCGATGATCAGGGGCTCGAGCCCAGAGTCGAGCGCGGCCAGCGCCGCGACCATCCCGCCGCCGCCGCTGCCGACAATGACGAGGTCGACCGAGCGGTCCCGGGCGCCGCTCATCGCGCCCCCACCCCGAAACCCAGGTCGGCGACCGGCACGTCGATGGTGGTGTTGGTCTGCTGGATCGCCGGCACCAGCGCCTCGTAGGGCAGCCCGGCGAGGAACCCGTCGACGACGCGTTCGAAGTTGGAGATCAGACCTTCGATCTGAGCGGACAGCCGCATGTATTCGAAGCCTTTGGAGTGCAACCCTTTCTGTTGTCGCGGCAGGTTGGAGAAGTCCTGCGCTGGGATCGGTGGCCAGCGCGGGTCGTCGGGCGCCATCGGCGTCGGCGGTGTGGGTCGGCCGGCCGACGCGTCCGCGGGGAACCTGGTCAGCGACCAGATCTCGAACAGCGTGTCCTCGGGGCCCAGCGGGCGGATGCGATACGAGGAGGCGCTGCTGTAGGTGGGCAGGATGAAGTAGTGCGGGAAGCAGAACCCGATCGCGTCGGTGATCCCGCGCCGGACCAACTCGTTGAGGTCGGGCATGTCGCTGCCCCGGGCCCGGTGCCAGCCGACGACCGCGTCGTTGAGGGCGCTGCGCCAGGCGGCCATCGCCTCGGCCGGATCGGAGGGCAGGTCGAGGTGCTGCAGGCCCTCGGCGATGCGGATGTCGTTCTCGTGGGTCATGCCACCCATGCCGGTGCCCAGGGTGCGCATGAAATACAAGCTGCCGGCGATGAGGGGGTGCACCCGCGCCGGACCGTCCGGCTGCGCGGACGGGAGCAGTTGGGGATGGGTCTGGGGAACGTGGTAGCCCTCCATGAATGCCGCCGCCGCCAGCTTCCAATTCACCGGGAGCCGGCACGACTGCCACCACTCGACGCGCAGCGATTCCACCTTCCAGGCGTCGTATATCGACGCGAACGGCTCCAGGCAGTCGCGCAGGGCCGGGGCGTTGTCGTCGAGGTTGATCCACGCGCACCCGCCCCACAGTTCGCATCGGACCGCGACGAGGCGCAGATCGTCTGGGCGCAGATTCGCCTCGGCGAAAGCCTCGGGCCGCAACACGAACGTGTTGCTCCCGTCGATGCCCCAGCACCACCCGTGGAAGGGGCAAACGAAGGTGCGCCGGGATCCACAGGAGCCTCGGCCCTCCACCAGCTTTACGCCGCGGTGGCGGCACGCGTTGTGGTAGGCGCGCACGGTGGCGCCGTCGGTGCGCACCACGATGACCGACTGGTCGAGGATCTCGTACTCCACGAAGTCGCCCGGCTTGGGGATCTCCTCGAGGCGGCACGCCATCTGCCACACGCGCGGCCAGAACGCCTCGGCCTCCAGCGCGTAGAACTCCGGGTCGTAGTAGCGCTGCTTGGGAATCCGGTCGACGGTCGCCACCGCCCACGGCACCGGCAGCGGCGACCAGTTCTCTATCACGATCTCGCCATCCCTTCAGACGATGCGTGACGCCCGGCCCTGCCAGTAGCGTTCACGGATGCGTCTCTTGTAGAGCTTCCCATTCGGGTCGCGGGGCAGCTCCGGATCGAATTCGACTGTGCGCGGGCATTTGTAGCCGGCCAGGTGAGCCCGGCAGTACTCGATGAGTTCCGCCGCCAGGTCGGGGCCGGCCGCGACGCCGTCGACCGGTTGGACGACGGCCTTGACCTCCTCGCCGAACTCGTCGTTGGGCACGCCGAACACCGCCGCGTCGACGAGCTTGGGGTGCATGGTGAGCAGGTTCTCGGCTTCCTGCGGGTAGATGTTCACCCCGCCGGAGACGATCGTGAACGTCGACCGGTCGGTCAGGTAGAGGTACCCGTCGTCGTCGACGTGGCCCATGTCGCCCAGCGAGCGCCAGCCGCGTTCGTTGGACACCGACGCGGTCTTGGCGGGATCCTTGAAGTACTCGAAGTCCGGGCCGCCCTCGAAGAACAGCTCGCCGGTTTCGCCCGCGGGCACCTCGTTGCCGTCGTCCCCGACCACGTGCACCGGTGACATCGGCCTGCCCACCGAACCGGGATGGGCCAGCCACTCCTCGGGGCCGATCGTGGTTCCCGCGAATCCCTCGGTGCCCCCGTAGTATTCGTGGATGATCGGACCGAACCACGCCATCATCTGCCGCTTGACGTCCACCGGACACGGAGCGGCCGCGTGGATCACGCACCGCAGGCTCGAGACGTCGTATCGGTCCCGGACCTCCTTGGGCAGCTTGAGCATTCGCACGAACATCGTCGGCACGAACTGGGCATGGGTCACGCGGTAGGTTTCGATGAGCCGCAGCACGGCCTCGGCGTCGAACTTGCGCATCAGGATCGTCGCCGCACCGACCCGGTTGACCGCCATCGTGTAGTTCACCCCGGCGGCGTGGTAAAGCGGGGCGGGGGACAGGTACACGCTCGAGGGGCCCATGCCGTATTTGTGGGTCAGCGCCATCTCCAGCACCGCCTGCGCCCACGAGCCGTTGCCGTCGGCAGGGAGGGGCCGGCGGACGGCCTTGGGCCGCCCCGTGGTTCCCGACGAATAAAGCATCTCCGATCCGTCCGACGCGGGCGGCGCACCGCCCGCCCTGGCCAGGGCGTCGTCGTAGGAACGCCAGCCGGGCAGCGCGCCACCCACGGCAATCCGCACGCCGGCGCGCGGGTTGGCGTCGCGGATGTGCTCGGCCAGTTCGGACATCGACGCGCCCGAAATATCCAAGAACACGGCCTTGGCCTCGGAGTCGTCGACGACGTAGGCCACCTCGTCGGGAGTGAAGTGCGTGTTGACCGCCGTGTAGTAGAGGCCGGAAAGCTGGCAGCCCCAGGTGATCTCGAAGAACTCGGGCCGGTTCGGCAGCACCAGCGCCACGCCGTCGCCGCGGCGCAGCCCCGCGTCGTGCAACACGGCGGCGACGCGCTCGCTCCTGGCGTGCAGGTGGCCGAAGGAGACGCTGGTGCCGTCGACGATCAGGGCCGGCGACTCGGCGGCCCTGATCGCGTGATCGGCGATGTTCACCGGTGCGCCTCGGCAGATTTCAAGTCGACGCCGGGCCGTCCGCTGCCGCGGCCGCCTGGCGGCGGGCTTGCTCGGACGGCAGCACCTTGTCCTTGAACACCTGCTGGATCAGCTCCTGCACGTCCTTACTGATCGACGCCAGTGCCACCAGGTCGTTGGAGCTCTGCCAGTGCACCCGCATGCCCATCAGCTCCCACGCGCGCTTGAGGTTGGCCTTGGTCGCCAGCAGCGTCGTCATCGGCGCCTGGGCGATGTGGCGGGCGATGGCCTCCACCCGGTCGCCGAGTTGCTCGCACGGCACCACCTCGTTGACCAGACCGACCTCCAGGGCCTTCTTGGCGTCGATGACCTCGGCGAGGTAGAGGTAGTACGCCGCGCGGCGCCAGTTCATGAACACCCATGGCTCGATCGAGCATTCGCCCGAGGGCATCCCGAAGCCCTGCAGCGGCGGGTAGGAGAAGTAGGCGTCCTCGGCGGCGATCACGATGTCGGTGGTCAGCCCGTAGTGGGTGCCGCCGCCGACGCAGTAACCGTGCACCTGCCGCGATCGTCGGCTTGGAGAACTCCCACAGGTTCAGGACCGGCTTGACGAACAGGTCGGTCTGCGGCTTCCACGGCGTGCCCATGACTTTCGCGCCCTCGACGAACGCCGGGTAGTCGACCGCGTTGTTGCCGATCGCGTGGCCGGAGCAGAAGCCCTTGCCATTGGCCCTGAGGATCAGCACCTTGATGTCGTAATCGCGGTCGGCGTCCAGCAACGCGGCGTCGACCTCCTCGGCCAGCTTCTGGTCCTGGGCGTTGGCCTTCTCCGGCCAGTTGAGCATGACGCGCGCGATCGGACCTTCCTTCTCGTAGATGATTCTCTCGCGGGTCTCGTTCAGGTCCATGCGTTCACCTTTCGCTCGTTCGGGTTATGCGGTGATGACACCGATTTCGGCGCCGATGCCGTAGGTGGCCCCGACCAGGCCCGTCCACTGCACGGTGCCCGAGGCGCCCGCTTCGATCTCCTGTTCGGCCTTCTCGGTGGCGATCACGTAGATCGGCGTGCCCGCCTCCACGTGCTGGCCGGTGTCGACGAGGAGGCCGGTGAGCTCGGCCTCGGAGACGGCGACCGAGACCCGCGGGATGCGGATGACGAAGTCAGCCAATGGTTTTCGCCTTCGCGAAAGTGCGCCGGGCGGCCTCGGCGATGCGGGCCGGCGACGGGTACACCTGCGCCTCGAGCGCCGCCGCGGCCGGGTTGGGGACGAACCGTGCCGCCACCCGCTCAACGGGCGCCGCGAGCTCCCCGAACAGCTCGGCGCCGAGGATCGCCGCGACCTCGGCCCCGGGCCCGGCGAATCCGACCGCGTCGTGGACGATGACGGCCCGGCGGGTGCGGCGGACGGAGGCGATGACGGTCTCGACGTCGAGGGGCACCAGAGTGCGCAGGTCGACCACCTCGGCGCTCACGCCCTGGTCGGCCAGCGCCGCCGCCGCGGCGAGTGCCTTGTGCACGCAGCGCCCGTAGCCGATCAGGCTCACGTCGGTGCCGGGCCGCTTGATGTCGGCCTGCCCCAACGGAATCGAGAACCCGGGTTCGGCGGGCACGGGTCCCTTCTTGCCCCGCAGCCGGATCGTCTCGATGAACAGGCAGGGGTCTTCGTCGAAGATCGCCGCGGTCAGCAGGCCCTTGCCGTCGCGCGGGGTGGACGGCACGATCACCTTCATGCCGGGGATGTGCATGAACCAGGCCTCCAGGCTCTGCGAATGCGTGGCACCGGTGGCCAGCCCGGCGTAGACCTGGGTGCGGATGGTGAGCGGCGCCGTCGTGCGCCCGGCCGTCATGAAGCGCAGCTTGGCGGCATTGTTGATCAGCTGGTCGGCGGCGATGCCGATGAAGTCCATGATCATGATCTCGGCCACCGGCAGCAGGCCGTCGATCGCCGCGCCGATCGCCGCTCCGACGATCGCGGCCTCCGAGATCGGTGTGTCCAGCACCCGGTCGTGGCCGTACTTCGTCGACAACCCGGCGGTCGGCCCGGAGGCACCGGGATCGGCGATGTCCTCACCGAGCAGGAACACCCGGTCGTCGACCGCGAGTGCCTGGCCTCCTCGTCGATCCGGTCGAGCTCGTCGGCGCTACACACACCGGTTTCGGCGAGATGGTTGCGGAATCGGGGCACCGGGTCGGCCGCCATCGCCGCGGCGAGTTGGCCTTTGGGGAGGTAGGGCATCCGATCACCGAAGTAGTGGCCGCGGAAGCGGAACGTCATGCATTCGAGGAACGTAGGGCTCGCACCAGCGCGTGCCCTCCGCAGCGCCTCGTCGAGCGCGGCGCGCACCGCCGGCGGGTCGTTGCCGTCCACCCGTACCCCCGGCATCCCGTACCCGGCCGCTCGGTCGGCGACGTGCTCGAGCTTCATGGTGTCCGACGTCGGCGTCATCTCGGCATAAAGGTTGTTCTGACACACGAACACCACCGGCAGGTCCCAGAGTGCGGCCAGGTTGGCCGCCTCGTGGAACGAGCCGGTGTTGGTGGCGCCGTCGCCGAAGCTGACCGCCGTGACCCGGTCCAGGCCCCTTCGCTTGGCCGACATCGCCAGGCCCACCGCCACCGGTGGCCCGGCGCCCACAATCCCGGTCGAAAGCATCACGCCCGCATCGGGATTGGCGATGCGCATGGTGCCGCCCTTGCCGCGGCCGGCGCCGAGAACGCGGCCCATCATCTCGCCGTAGATCTCCTCGAGTGGCACGCCTTTGCCGATCAGGTCGTGCAGCCCGCGGTAGGTCGTCACCAATTGGTCGTCGGGCCGAAGCGCAACCCCCATAGCCGCGGCGATGGCCTCCTGGCGGCGCGAGAGCCAGTACACGCACATGAACTCCCCGGTGCCGATGCCTTGGGACAGCCGGTCGTCGGCCGCCTTCATCAGGACCATCAATTCGTACAGGCGGCGTTCGACGCCTCGAGCGGAGTGGCCGTCGCTCATGCGATCACGCGCCCGACCATGGCTTGACCTTGAGGAAGCCCCCGCCGTCGACCCGCAGCTGTTGGCCGGTGACGTAGCGGGCCGCATCGGAGGCCAGGAACAGCACCGCCTCGCTGATGTCCTCGGGCTCGACGTAGGGGATCGGCATCGCCTGCACCACGGGGAACACCGGTTCGGCGTCCGCGCGGGTCGGGTCCTTCAGGTCGGGCCGGAACGCGCGGTACATCGGCGCGCTGTGCAGCATGTCGGTGTTGACGTTCGTCGGGTGCACCGCGTTCATCCGGATGGAATGCGGCGCGAGCGCCAGGGCGAAGTCGTTGACGTATTGCGCCCCAGCCAGTTTCGCGAACGCGTAGCCTGCCCCGCCCGGTCCGCCGACCCCACTCTCAGCGCCGGAGGTGCTCAGAGAGGACATGAAGGCCGCGTTGGATCCGATCACGATGATCGACGCACCGGCCTGCAGGTGCTTGAGGCTCGCGTGCACGAGGTTGAGCACGCCGACCAGGTCCACGTCAACGGCGTCGGCGAAGGCCTTGGGCGGCAGGCCCGCCGTCAGCGGGCAGATGCCTGCATTGGCGACCACGATGTCGAGGTGCCCGAACTCGGCGACGCCCTCGTCGATCGCGGCCGACAGGGCCGGCCGGTCGCGGACGTCGGCGATGGCTGTGAACGCGCGCTGGCCCTCCTTCTCGACCAGCCGCGCCGTCTCGTCGAGATCCTCCGGCCGGGCCAGGGGGTATTCGTTGGTGTCGATATCCGCGCACAAGTCCACGGCGATGATGTCGGCGCCCTCGGCGGCCAGCATCCGCGCGTGGGAACGCCCCTGCCCGCGCGCGGCACCGCTGATCACGGCCACTTTGCCGGTCACCCTGCCCATCGCCCGTCCCCTGTCCGTCCGGCTACATCACGATCTACTTTGGGGCCCAACGGTATTCGACAGCACATCGGGCGCGGTCGCCACAGCGGGGGACCGGGATCGGACCAACGGTCGGCTCCATCGCATCTCTTCCACGAAAACGGCGCTGGCCTGCAGTGGGGCTATGACTATGCCCTAGGCTAGCTAGAATATCTAAAATAGCAAGGAATGCCCGGACCAAGGGGGTTGACGATGCCCGGTGGTGTGCTCGAAGGTGTGCGGGTCGTCGAATTGGCCTCGTGGACCTATGTGCCGTCGGCCGGTGCCGCCCTCGCGGACTGGGGCGCAGACGTCATCAAGGTGGAGGGCGTCGCCTCGGGTGATCCCGGGCGCGCGCTGGTCGTCGGCGGTTTCACCCGGGAAGCGGCCAGGCCCGACGCCGACTTCATCCTCGAGTTGGGCAACCGCGGCAAGCGCAGCATCGCCATCGACATCAAGACCGAAACGGGCCGGGAATTGTTCGGCCGGCTGTTGGCCAATGCGGACGTGTTCCTGACCAATTGGCTGCCCGGGGCGCTGGAGCGGGCCCGCCTGACCGTCGACGACATCCGCTCGTTCAACCCGAAGATCATCATCGCGCGCGGTACCGGGCTGGGGGTGCGGGGCCCGGATCGCGACCGGGGCGGATTCGACGCGGCCACCTACCTCGCGCGGGGCGGGGTCGCCTACACCCTCACCCCGTTCGGCAGCGAGACGCCCGCCGTGCAGGGCCCGGGCTTCGGTGACCTGCAGGGCGGGGCGACGCTGGCCGGTGGCGTCTGCGCCGCGTTGTTCCACCGGGAACGGACCGGGGAGCCGACGATCGTCGACTCCTCGCTGCTGGCCCAGGCGATGTGGGCGATCGCCCCGTCGATTTCAGCGGCCGATTTCTTCGACATCGACGGCATCCCCGGGGCGCCGCCCGGGCTGGCCATCAATCCGCTTGTCAACAGGTACAAGACCAAAGACGGCAGGTGGATTCAGCTCGTGTTCCTGCAGCCCGACAAGTTCTGGGCCGGCTTCTGCGCGCGCATCGGCCTGCCGGAGCTGGCGACCGACGAGCGGTTTGTACCGTCGAGCAACCTGATCGCCAATGCCGCCGCGGCGACCGAGATCGTCGCGAACACCTTCGCCGGTCACGACCTCGCGCACTGGCAAAAGGTGCTCGAAGACGAGCCCGGCGTGTGGGGCGCCCTGGCGACGCCGCGGGAGACCCTCAACGACCCCCAGGTCGAACCCAACGGGTACGTCGTGACAAACGTCGACGACCAAGGCGAGAAGTACCGGATCGTCGCCGCCCCCGTTCAATTCGACGAAACTCCGCCCGCCCCCGCGCGCGCACCGGAACACGGGCAGCACACGGAGGAGATCCTGCTCGAACTCGGCGTCGACTGGGACGACATTGCCGCGGCGAAGGACCGCAAAGCGATCCTGTGAAGCGGCCCGCTCTGCCTACCCGCCGAAGGGCGGCCGGGCCATGACCACCGGGCGGAATCCGTAGCGGGGCCCGGCACCGGCCGCGTTGCCGCTGCCCATCCCGGCCAACGGCATTCCGCCGAGCAGGTTTCCGGGTCCGGTTGCCACGGCATCGGGGGCACCGGTGGTGATGCTGAGCAGTTGCGTCGGGCCGTGCGCCAGCGGGGCGGTGGCCCCGGCCCAGGAGGCCGGCACCGCGAGCTTTCCGCCGATGGAGGCCGCCCCGCCCATGGTCGCCGAGGCCGTGTGCGCGGCGCCACCGCCAAGCAGGCCACTGAGCCCGCCCAGGCCGGGCAGGGCCTTGGCGGCACCGGCGGCCGCCGATGCCGGGGCGGTGATCCATCCCAGGGTCTTGGAGATCTGCACCCCGAAGTTGCCCATACCGACACTGAAGTACGGTAGGCCCTCGGTGTTGTAGAAGAAGCTGGCGTAGTTCGCGTAGCCGCTCAGGAACGTCCCGAGATTGTTGGGCAGCACGGTCTGCCCGGTCAACAGGAACCAGATCTCGGTGAGGAAAGGTAACGAGCTGGTCGAGGTGGCTGCCGACACCGGCGAGGCCAGGCTTTGCAACTGGTTGGGCAATTGCGACACCAGTTGGGTCAGCGTGGACTGGGAGCTACCCGCCGCGCTGGTCGCGGCCTGGGCGACCGCTGTGCTCTGCGTGCCCTGGGTGGCGGGGTTGGCGATCTGGGGCGCCGCGTTGAACGGGCTCACCTTGGCCGCCGCCGCCGACTGCGCCGCATAGGTGTACATCGCGGTGGCGTCCTGGGCCCACATCTGCGCGTACTGGGCCTCCAGCTGGGCGATCGCCGCGCTGTTCTGGCCCAGCAGGTTCGTGGCGATCAGCTGCGCCGCCTCGGTCCGGTTGGCGGTCACCAGCGGCGGCGGCACCGTGGCCGCCAACGCCGTCTCATAGGCCGCCGCCGCTGCCCGCGCCTGGGTGGCCGCCTGCTCGGCCTGGGCCGCCGTCGTGGTCATCCAGGCCACGTACGGGGCCACGGCCTGGGCCATCGACGCCGACGCCGGCCCCAACCACTCCTCGCTGCTGAGCGTGGTCACCACCTTGTCGTAGCCCGCCGCGGTCGAATTCAGCTCCGCCGCCAGCCCATTCCACGCCGAAGCCGCCGCCATCAACCCCGACGACCCCGGGCCCGCATACATCCGCGCGGAATTGACCTCCGGCGGCAACGCACCGAAATCGATCACCTCAGACCTCCTCCAGTCGGCTGCGGCCGACCTGGCCGCCTCGGTTGACGAATAGGGCCCCCGGAGCCGCCTGGGGCATCTCGGCTTGCGCGGTAAACGGCGCCGCCGTCAACGCCTTCGGCTGCACTTCTCGGCACCCCTGCGGTGCAATGGCTTTCACCAGCTGCCGACCTACCGCGCAAGAGCGATCGGGCCGCCGGCCCGCCCTCCCGCACCCGAGCGGAACGGGGGCGAGCCGGGCCGGGAACTGATGAATCCTCTTTGTGGACATGGCTTTATCCAGCCGACGGTGGGCGGACGATGACGCTGTGGCGCGCCCCGTATCGAGTGCTGAAGTCGACGGTCCGCCGGCCCGTGGAACCGGTCGGGATACCGCCGAGCACGGCGTTGGTGGGTGCAGTTGCCGCCACGGTGTGGGCCGGTGCGCCTTCCAACCCCGTGATGCCTTCCACCCCGGTGACGGCGGGGCTGACCTCGGAGACCGGGGTGACCCAGCCCGGCGGGACCGCCAAGGCCCCGACCCGGCCGGCCGAGCCCGCGCTCGCGCTCGCGGCCACCGCACCACCCCCGAGACCGCCCCCGTGGGGCAGCAGCCCGATAGCGGAGAACTGCGGCGTCGGGTACCAGGCACCGGCCGAGCCGATCGTCGATCCACCCGGACCGAAGGTCAACTGCTGGCCAATCGACCATCCGAAGTTGCCGATACCCACCCCGAAATAGGCCTGCAGGGTTTGCTTGATCACCGTGGTGTAGTTGGGGGGAGTGAGCCCGGCCCAGTTATTGGCCGGGGTCGGAAGACCATATTTGAGGAAATCCTCGATGGTGTTCCAAATGAAGTAGTGGGTCGATGTCGCGGCCGACGTCGACAGTTGTTGCAGCGTCTGGGGAACTGTGGCGGCCGACGCGAATTGTGAGGTCGCGGCCGCCATATTTTGCGCGGCGTGGCCGGCCGGTGTGGTGGCGGCTCGAGCGGCGGCGGCGAATTGGCCGGATTCTGCATCCGGGGTGATGATATTCGGCGGTGGCGTCAACCGGGGCACCTGTGCCGCGGCCGCGGAGGCGGCGGCGTAGCCGTACATGGCCGCGGCGTCCTGGGCCCACATCTCCATGTACTGCGCCTCGGTCGCGGCGATGGCCGGGGTGTTCTGCCCGAAGAAATTGGTCGCGATCAGCGTCGCCAGCAACACGCGGTTGGCCGCGATCACCGGCGGGGGCACCGTCATGGCAAACGCGGTCTCGAACGCCGCCGCGGCCGCCCGGGCCTGGGCGCCAGTCTCCTCGGCCTGGCCGGCCAACGCGCTCAGCCAGCTCGCGTACGGCACCACGGCCGACACCATCGCCGCCGACGACGGCCCGACCCACGGACCGCTGGTCAGCTCCGAAATCACCGAGTCATAGCCGCTGGCCGCCGTGCCCAACTCCGCCGCCAGCTCGTCCCACGCCGTCGCGGCGAGCATCATCGACTCCGCACCCGGACCCGAATACATGCGACCGGAATTGACTTCCGGTGGCAATGTTCCGAAGTCCACCACGGCACACCCCTCAGCCCACCGCGATTCCAGCTATCACCGTCACAAGTTCGTGTGTGGCGCTCTGAGGGTAAACCGACCGGGGGCCGTCCGCGTCTTGATTGGAATAGGAACGTTGGCAGTTTGCTTGGACTTCATTTTCAGAAGTCGGCTCGGCCTTGTGTCTGTCAGCCTTCGCGGTGCGCGAACGGACGGGTCGTGAGCGGTGATGCCCAAAGTCCGCTCAGCCGAGCCCGCCGCCCGCCTTGCGCGCGGCGATCTTCGCGCGAACCGCGTCCATGTCCAACGTTTTCACCTGGTCTATCAGGTTCTCGAGCACCACCGGGAGCATCGCACCCGCCTGGCTGTAGACCAGCACGCCGTCGCGAAACGCCATGATGGTCGGAACCGAACGGATGCCCAGCGTGGCGGCCAGCTCCGGCTCGGCCTGGGTGTCGACTTTGGCGTGCAGCACCTCGGGGTGCGCCCGCGCGGACCCTTCGTAGGTGGGCGCGAAGGCGCGGCAGGGCCGGCAGTAGGCGGCCCAAAAATCAACGAGCACAACCTGATTGTCGAGAATCGTCGACGTGAACGTCTGATGCGTCAGATCGGTGGTCATCTCGTCTCCCTGATGTTGGCGAGCAGAGGCGCTACAGAGCCGAACGAATACGACCGGGGGTATATTCCGGGATGCGCGGGGTGCGTCGGCCCGGCGCCAGGCGCTCCGCCGCGGTCCGCTGTCGCGGCAGCGGGACTTATACCCCCCTGGGTACTATGATGAGGTATGCACACACTACGGAGGATCCAGTGATCGGTGATCAAGACAGCATGGGCGCGGTGCTGAACAGGCTGCGCCGCGCCCAGGGCCAACTCGCCGGGGTGATCTCTATGATCGAACAGGGCCGCGACTGCAAGGACGTGGTCACCCAGCTGGCCGCGGTTTCGCGGGCCCTGGACCGTGCCGGTTTCAAGATTGTCGCGACCGGCTTGAAGGAATGCGTCACGGGCACCACCGCCGGCGGCGCGACGCCCCTGAGCGAGGCGGAACTCGAGAAGCTATTCCTGGCACTCGCCTGACCCGCGAGCGCACAGGCCGAACACGAGGAGGAACACAGTCTTCATGGATATCGCAATCGCTACACAGCTCCACACCTCTTTCGAGGACGCGGTCGCACGGACCCGAGAGGCGCTGGCGGCGCAGGGCTTTGGCGTGCTGACCGAGATCGACGTCCAGGCCACGCTGAAAGCCAAACTCGGCCACGAGATGGAGAACTATCTGATCCTCGGTGCCTGCAACCCGCCGTTGGCGCATCGCGCGCTGGATGCGCACCGCCAGATCGGCTTGTTGCTGCCGTGCAACGTCGTCGTGCGCACCGATCCCGACCATTCCGACACGGTGCTCGTCGAGGCCATGAACCCGGGGTTGATGGTGGAGTCGACCGGCAAGCCGGAACTGCGCCCGGTCGCCGAGGAAGTGACCGGCAAACTGCAGGCCGTCATCGACTCCCTGAAAAGCCGGTCGTCGGCGTCGGCGGGCGACTAGCCCGCGGCAGGGAAGCGCATGCCGCAGCCGCCTGGGTGCTGATACCCGCCGGGGTATAGGATGGGAGTCATGTCAGACGAGCAGCACCACCACCAGGTCCTCGAAGACCTCCTGCCCCAGCATCGCGCGCTGCGCCAGCAGATCCCCGACGTTTACAAGGGATTTGCTGCGCTGAGCAGCGCCGCATTCACCGAGGGCGCGCTCAGCCGCAAGATGAAGGAGCTGATCGCGATGGCGATCGGCGTTGTGGCGGGCTGCGACGGCTGCATTGCGTCGCATGCCCAGGCGGCCGCCCGCGCCGGGGCGACGAAGGAGGAGGCCGCCGAGGCCATCGGCGTCACCTTCCTCATGCACGGTGGGCCCGCGACCATCTACGGCGCCCGGGCCTACAGCGCCTTCTGCGAGTTCGCCGACGCCAACCCCTCATAGTCGTCGTGTCCGTCGCCTCCGGTCGACGAATGGCACGACATCGAAGGACCAAAGTCCTGGGCTGCCGCTGAACTGCTGACCTTTGCGCCCAGCGGTCGTAGCTTGGTGCCTGGAGTACTTATGACCGCATTCATGCGCAACAGCGACGCCTTCACCTGGGCGATGGAAACCGATCCACGGCTGAGGTCAACCGTGGTCACCGTCATCCTCATGGACCGGTCACCGGACTGGGGGGCGATCCGCGAGCGATTCGACTTGCTGAGCCGCAAACTGCCGATCTTCCGGCAGCGGGTGGGGGCGTCGCCGCGCCCGGCCCCGCCCCGGTGGGAATTCGACCCGAACTTCGAGCTCGACTACCACATGCGACGGACCGCCCTGCCGGTCGCGGGCACGCTCGACGACGTTCTCGAGCTGGCCCGGCTGGCCGAGATGCAGGATTTTGACCGGGCCCGCGCGCTGTGGGAGACGACGCTGGTCGAGGGCCTCGACAACGGCGGCGCGGCGTTGATCTGCAAGTTCCACCACGCCCTCACCGACGGGGTCGGCGGCGTGCAGATCGCGATGAACCTGTTCAGCCTGTCCGAGGACGTGTATGAGCTGGGGCCCCTGCCGCCCGAGCCGAATGCATCCGGGCCCTCGCTGCTCGGCCGCTACCGCGACACCTTCCGCTACGACACCGGGTTGCTCGGCGGCGCTGTCGCGGGCGCGGCCAGGTGGGCGCCGCGATTGGTGCTCGACAGCGTGCGGCGGCCCATCGCGACGATACGGTCGGCCGCGTCCACCACGGCATCGGTCTACCGCGCGGTGCGCCCGATCAATCGCACCGGCTCGCCGTTGGTCACCGACCGCGGGCTGAACCGGCGCCTGGGGGTGCACGACGTCCCGATGCCGCTGCTTCGCGAGGCGGCGCACCGATGCGGCGGGGCGCTCAACGACGCCTTCTTGGCCGGGGTGGCCGGCGGATTGCGGCGCTACCACGAAAAGCACGGTGTCACAGTGGGAGACCTGCACCTGACAATGCCGGTCAGCCTACGGACGCGGACCGACGACATCGGCGGGAACCGGATCACGCTGATGCGCTTCGACGTGCCGGCGGGCGAGGCCGACCCGGCCGCGCGGATCAAGGCGATACATCAGCGCAGCGGCGCGGTGCGCGACGAAAGGTCGCTGCCCTTCACGCAGGCAATCGCCGGCGCGCTGAACCTCATGCCGCGGTGGTACATCGGCTCGGTCCTGCGCCACGTCGACTTTTTGGCCAGCGACGTGCCCGGGGTGCCGGTGCCGGTCTTCCTGGGCGGCGCACCGGTCAGCGCGCAATACGCCTTCGGCCCCACGATCGGCTCGTCGGTCAACGTCACGCTGCTGACCTACGTCGACACCTGCGCTTTGGGCATCAACGTCGATACCACCGCCATACCCGACTACGACGTCTTCTATGACGCGATCGTCGCCGGGTTCGACGAATTGCTCTCGCTCGCAAGCTGACCCGGGCCCGCGTGGCGGGCGCGCTGCGTGGGCGCCGCACGAGCCGATCGCGAAACGGTCACGAGTCCGTACCGATCGGAACGACGGTCTGGCGCGAGGACGCGAATGCGCAAATCATGGCAATGTGCGCCACCGGGACCACGGTTGCGGGTTACGCGTGCGCGCACCGATGCTCGCGCCGCTATGTGCCGATCTGTGCACAGCGGCCCCGGGCGGGGAGCAGCAGGAGGTATCTACAAGCATGATGGCGAACTGGGTCCCGACCCAGAGCTCGTACGGCCCGCACTCCGGGCGAATCCTGGACACCGCCCGGGGGATTCTGATCGGGCTCCGCCGGTGCCGCTCGGACACGGCCTTCGACGAATTGCACGGCGCGGCACAACGCCACCGGGTGCCTGTGTTCGCGTTGGCGTGGGCGCTCGTCCATCTCGCCGGCGAGGGTGAAAAGACGTCCAGCTTCATGGACGCGCAGACGGCGGCCCGCCAGGAGTGGGGCCAACTGTTCGCCCCCGCCGCGGTCACTTGTTGATTGGGGGTCAAAGACGTTGGGACGGCCGAGATCTCGAGGGGTACCGCGGCCGTGCCCAACCCCCACCGGGGCGGGCTGATCGAAAGCCGCTAACGCACCGGCCTTCCGGGGGCGCTCACCTCTGTTCGCCGACCGGAGGCCGCCAGTCGCCCGCGAGCACGGCCTCCACGTCATGGCCCAGGGCGGCCAGACCGTCGCATTCCACCTTGTCGAAATCTCGTTCGGCGGCGGTGCGACGCAGCCTGGCCGAGCTGGTCGACGATCGCGGATTTGTGGTCCGAGCCCCCTGCGTGCCAAGCGACCTCGCGCAGCAGCGTGAACAACCGGGCTGTTACCTATGGCGTGTACGGCGGTCGTCGGATCGTTGACGGCCGGGGAGAGGGCTTTCAACGCCACGTCGGCGAGCTGGCGCAGCCCGTAGGCGATGTCCTGAACCGGCGCAACGCGTCGCTGATGCGGCCGCACCACGTGCTGGACCGGATCGGGTTCCGGTGGCGCTTGATGTTACGCGCGGCGCCGAACGGTCGGGGAGGGCGCAACGAAGACACCTTGGTGGAATTCACCTCGACGTCGGTCATTACACGTGGCAGGGCCTGAGAAAAATTCGGCGCGTGTTCAGGATCGCGTCACCCGGGCGGTAGGAGCCGAGGTCAGCGGGTCCACACGGGTGCGTCGGCTGCGGTCCGCAGCGCATCGACGATGCGCCCTTCCTTCTGCAGAAAGCGCTCGGTGGGGGCCGGCACCGAGATCGCGATCACGTTGTCACCCGCGGCTCGTCGCGCAATGGCGGCCGAAGAAATACCCGAGGTGTGTTCGTCGCGATCAAAGGCGATGCCCGTCCGCCTGATCTCGGCGACCTCGCGGCTCAGCCCGTCGGCGACGTCGGGGTCCAGCCGCGAGGTCACGGCCTCGACGTCGGCGTCGTCGAGGGCGGCAAGGGCCGCTTTTCCATTGGCCGTCGATTCGAGCGGGAATCGGACGCCCACCGCCGAGACCGCCCGCAGGCGGTGCGAGGATTCGATCTGGTCGATGAACCACATGCGCTGGCCGCGCAGCATCGACAGGTCGACGGTTTCGCCGTCAGTCGCCCGGGCGACCCGTTCGATGGTGGGACGGAAAATGGCCGAGACGTAAGCCCCGTCGGAGTTCCCGAAACCCAGCAGGCGCTCGCCCAGGGAGAAACGGCCCTGGTCATCCACGCTGGCCAGCCCGACTTCGACCAGGCCGACCAGCAAGCGGCGGGCCGTCGACTTGGCCAGCCCGAGTCGCTCGCCGAGGTCGACCAGGCGGAGCCGTCCCGGCTCGCCGGCGATCTCGTCCAGGGCGGCGGCGGCCCGACGTAACACCTGGATGCCCTCGTCGCGACCAGTTGGCAAACCTTCCCCCGTTTGCGTCACGGTTCCACTATAGTGTTCCGCATCGCGGATCACAAAGAACCGAATTGCGAATCAAGCGGGCTCCAGATGAGCGCGCTACCGGCCGGGCGGCATTTCTTCCGCGGCGATGACGGCTACGAGGCCGCACGTCGTGGGACCGTATGGCATCAGCGGGTGCCCGACCGCTATCCGGAGGTGATCGTTCAGGCCGTCGGCGCCGACGACATCGTCGCCGGCCTGAGCTACGCCGGGTCCAACGGCCACAAGGTCAGCATCGTCTCGGGCGGACACAGCTTCGCGGCCAGCCACCTTCGCGACGACGCGGTGGCGATCTGCGCGCGGCTGGCCTCCGGGGACGCCCCGGTGAACGTCGGATGGTTCATCCACCATATCCGGTCCACCCCGGGCGGGGCCGAGATGCGATCCCGGTTCTGGATGGGCGGTCCGCACATCGCCGTGCGCAAGGCCCCCGGGGTGGCGTCGCTGGCGGTGCGCCCGATCGCGTCGCGGGTGCTGGGCACCCCGGAAGCCACGGCGCGCAACCTGCTGGTGCACTGCGCGCAGGAGATGAACCATCTCGCCGGATTCCTGACCGAGCTCTACGAGGTGTTCGGCGACGAGTAGGGCGTCCTGCCCCGTCAGGCGAACGCGGGCGCGACGAAGCGTCGCACCAGATCCCTTTCGGCATTGTCGTCTTCGAGTGGCCAGTACGTCAGCGCCAGCACCACCCGGACCACCCATTGGGCGGCACCCGGGTCACCGCTGGTGAGTCCGGCGAGATCGGTGGCGAATCCGCCCAGGATTGGCGACGCGGTGAGCCAGGCCATGTCGTCGGCGCCGCGCGCGGACGCGAGCATCAGCTGGGCCAGCGGGTCGGACCGAATCAACTCGAGCGCCAACACGATCGCGTTGACGATCCGCTCCTGCCCGGCCAGTTCCCCGACGCCGGCTCGCACGCGCTCGATGATGCGGGCGGCGGCGCGGGTGAGCACGGCGTCCCGGATCTCGGCTTTGCCGCCCGCGTACCGATAGACGGTCGCCCGCGAACAGTGCACCCGAGTCGCCAACGCATCGATGTTCAACGCCTCCAGCCCCCCGTGCGCGATGAGGTCGGTGGCGGCCGCGTAGATGCGCTCGGCCGCCACCGCGCGGCGCTCGCCGCCGACCAGCCAATCCTCACGGGGCACCGGTCAGCCGTCCGTCAGTGCGAGATCGATGACCAACTCCTTCTCGATGTGAGATGAATATGGCGGAACGTCTCATCGTAGCCGCAGGTCGCGGACCGCCGGTGAGACGGCGACCGCGGAGCGCGTCGCCGGGCGCGTATCAACCTTGGCCGACATCGTTGACGTGCGCGGATGCCCGGACCAGTCTGGACGCGTGACAGTCCTCGACGAGGCCGCCGCGTTCTTCGGTGCCGGATCCTTGCAGGATCCGTACCCGCTGTACGAGCGGATGCACGCCGCCGCGCCCGTGCACCGGATCGGCGCGTCCCAGTTCTACGCGGTGTCTGGCTGGGACGCGGTCAACGAGGTCATCGGCCGCTCCGAGGATTTCTCGGCCAACCTGACCGCGACCATGACCTACACCGCCGACGGTTCCGTCAAGCCGTTCGAGATGGACCCGCTCGGCGGGCCGACCCACGTGCTGGCCACCGCCGACGACCCCGCCCACGCGGTGCACCGCAAGCTGCTGGTGCGCCACCTGGCCGCCCGGCGGATCCGCGCCATGGAGCAGTTCGCCGCCGAGACCGCGGACCGGCTGTGGCGCGACGGCCTGCGCAACGGGCGCATCGAGTGGATGGGCGCCGTGGCCAACCGGCTGCCGATGATGGTGGTGGCCGAATTGATCGGCGTGCCGAACACGGACGTCGCCCAGTTGGTGAAGTGGGGATACGCGGCCACGCAACTGCTCGAAGGCTTGGTCGACGAGGATCAACTCGCCGCCGCGGGCACCGCGGTCCTGGAACTCAGCGGCTACATCACCGAGTGCTTCCGCCAGGCCGCGGTCGACCCGCAGGACAACCTGCTCGGTGAGCTGGCGGGCGCCTGCGCCGCCGGCGAACTGGACACCATCACCGCCCAGGTGATGATGGTGACGCTGTTCGCCGCCGGCGGCGAGTCCACGGCCTCGCTGCTGGGCAGCGCGGTCTGGATGCTGGCCCACCGACCCGAAATCCAGCAGCAGGTGCGCGAAAACCCGGCATTGCTGACGACGTTCATCGAGGAGACCTTGCGCTACGAGCCTCCGTTCCGGGGCCACTACCGGCACGTGCGCCACCACACCTCGCTCGCCGGGGTGGAGCTGCCCGCCGATTCGCATCTGCTGCTGTTGTGGGGGGCGGCCAACCGAGATCCGGCACGCTTCGAGGCGCCCGGCGAATTCCGCCTCGATCGCGACGACGCCAAGGGGCACATCAGCTTTGGCAGGGGAGCGCACTTCTGCGTGGGGGCGGCGCTGGCACGCTTGGAGGCGCAGATCGTTTTGCGCCTGCTGCTGGAGCGGACCTCGGTGATCCGGGCGGCCCACGTCGGCCGGTGGTTGCCGAGCATCCTGGTGCGCCGCCTCGAGCGCCTCGAGCTGGCGGTCGCCTAGGTCGCGGTGCCGGGCAACGCCCTCACGGCTGCGTCGGCGGCTTCACCGACTGGGCCGGTCCGACCACGACGAACGCCTCCACCGCCGTCGCCTGCTCGAATCCCGCGATCTCCACCCGCCACTCATACATTCCCGGCTCGAGGGGGATTCCGGCCGGGATGTTGAGGGTGAGTGGCATCCGGACCGACGTTCCGTGGATCGCGCCCGGGGGCCGGCCGGCCTCTGCCGACGCTTCGAAGCACATCCGCTGGGGCCCGTGGGGCCCGGACACCGACACCGGTTCGCCGTCGGTGGTCAACAGTTGGCACGTGAGCTTGTGCTGCTTGTTGGTCTCGTCCCAGTCGATGTCCAGAAACAGCACCAAAGCGATGGCGGGCGTGGGGGTTTGGCACTGCCGCCAACCCAATCCGAGGGCATTGACCTTGCCGGACTGTGCGTCGGCCTGTGCCGCATCCGCGAGAAACAGGCTGATCCTCATGCGACCGCCGGAGCCGGGGTCGTTCTACCGGTTGACACCACGCGATACCGCCCTGCCATTGCTTTCGCCCCCGAAATCCTTGCCGTGCAGTTATCGGCTGGATAATACGCTGCGGGCCGAACGCCGACGCGGCCCCGCAGGGTCGGGGTGCCGGTCCTTTCCGGTCACGCCGGGGGCGGCAGCTGGCGCGGCCCCGAAGGTGGCTCCAATTCGCGCGGCCCTGCGCGCCCCGTCAGCTCCGGCTTGTCGTCACGCGGCGTCGATCCCAGCGCGGGTCCCTTCGCCCGCGTCGCGGCCGCCCGCTGCAGGGACGGGTGGCTACCGACCAGTTCCTCGGGCGGGCGCCGGGATTCGTCGGTCGTGGACCCGCCCGCCGGCTCGACGGCGAAGGTCTCTGAATCGACGGTCACCTTGCGGGTGCGCCTGAGCGCGAACGTGATCTCCTCCACCTCCTCGAACACCTGACGCGCGGTGCGCAGCGGCTGGGTCGTGGTGTCGATCACCCGCGCGACCAACGGCGGCACCAGCGGGCGGATCCAGCGGGCCGCGGCCATGGGAATCGACGGAATCGACGGCTTCCCGCGCTGGTGCTGAGGCTCGACCTCGCCCGCGTCCTCCACCCGTTCCGGCAGGTGCTCCGGCTCGTCGGGAACGATCGCTTCGGCGGCTAAGGGGGCGATCGCACGACTGGCGGCCTCGGCCTCCGCGGCGATCGGGAGGTACATGTCCTGCTCCACCGGTTCGGCAGCCCGCTCCGCCGACGCGCGCACCGGAGCCTCGACGGCTTCGGTGACGCGCCGGCGTTGCTGTTCGCGGTCGATCTCGGTCTGCGCCTCGATGGCGAGCCGGGCCTGCGTGAGTTGGTGCTCAGCCCACATGATTTCGGCATCGCGGCGCACCTGGGCCCGCTTGATCGCGATCGCCGTCTCGGCCTCGAGTTCGGCGCGTTCGCGGTCCGCGCGGGCCGTGGCCCGGCGATCGTGCGTGCTCTCGCCGTGCCACAGCCGCAAGACCAGTGGCAGCAGGCATATCAGGACGAAGAAGGCGATCGTCACCAGCCGCGCCGACAGCCTCCCGCCGTCGGCTCGCGTCAGAGCGTTCATCGCGGCCCAGCGCGCGCCGAGCCCCCGGCCGGCGTCCGCGGTCACGCTCTGGCGTGCGTCGGCGAGCGACTGCTCCCGGCGGGAGATTTCGGCGTCGAGTCCGGGCGCCCGGCGGTCCCGAGCCGCCAGCGCAGCGTCCAGTTCGCGCTGGGCGTCGGCGAGAAGCTCATTCGCCGTTCGTGTTTCGGGACCGGGTCCGGGCACGCCGGTGATCCGGGTCTGCGGGCACGCGGGGGAGGGATGGTACTCGCAGCGCGCGTCGACGAGGGCCTCGTCCCGGTTGGCCCGTGCCTGGCCGACCGCGTCGTCCAGGCCGGCGCGCGCAGCCTGCGTTCGCCGCAGGGCCGCCGACGCCTGCTCGACGGCCGGTGCCGAGTCGGCGTTGCGCGCGGCCCGTTCGTGGAGGTCACGGTCGATCGAGGTGGAAAAGACCACGAGCGCGGCGAGTTCACCCACGACGACGCCCACCGCAACCGCCACCGACGCGCGTCCCACAACGCCGGCCGGGCCCCGCGTGCGCCCACCCGAGACCCCGCGGGTGACCGCGCCGACCAGCACGCCGAACACCAGAGCCACCGCGACGACCGCCGGCCACGGCCAGCGCGTCGCCTCGCGCACGGCCAGGCTCGCAACAGACCCGGCCAGCACCGCGCCCACCAGCACGACCGCGCCCGCAACCGCGTGGGCGGGGCGCTCGTGGCGCTCGTCGAGTTCGCGCCGGTGGCCGGCGCCGAGCCAGGTGAGCAGCCGCCCGACGCGAGATCCGGTCGGGTGCGGCTCAGCAAATTCGTGGACGCCCATCAAAGTCCGAACACCTCCAAGCCTCAAGCCTCCCAGGACAACAGCCCGCACACCGAATCGAGGCGGCCGGGTGTGGCGTTGTTCACAACTCGGTGCAGGGGAGCGGCTGCCGCGCGAAATTCCTGCGACGCGGGCGGATCAGGGGGTATTCCGGCTGGCGGCGTGAGACGGTATAAGCCTATGCAGAACCACGATTACGTTACCTACGAAGAATTCGGCCGCAGGTTCTTCGAGTTCGCCGTCACGCCCGAGCGTGTCGCGGCCGCGTTCGCCGACATCGCGGGCAACGAGTTCGCCATGGAGCCGATCGCCCAGGGCCCGGGCAAGATCGCCAAGGTAAGCGCGAACGTCAAGATCCACGATCCTCGGGTCACGCGGCGACTCGGTGACGACATCACATTCGTCATTCATATTCCGCTGTCCATCGATTTGCTGCTGGACCTGCGGCTCGACAAGCAGCGATTCGTGGTTTCCGGAGACATCGCGTTGCGCGCCACGGCGCGCGCGGCCGAACCGCTGCTGCTGATCGTCGACGTCGCGAAACCGCGACCCTCCGATATCACCGTCAACGTGTCCTCGAAGTCTTTGCGCGGCGAGGTACTGCGCATCCTGGCGGGCGTCGACGGTGAAATCCGGCGATTCATCGCCCAGTACGTCGCCGAAGAGATCGATTCGCCGCAGTCACAGGCCGCGCAGATCATCGACGTGGCCCACCAGTTGAACGAGGCCTGGCCTTAGCAAGGCCTTTGACAAGCCGGGCGCAGGCATAAGCCCGCGGGCATCCGGGTACCCGTGCGAAGGCGCAGCATGACACAACATCGGGCGTCGCCCCCGGGCGGGCCGCGGGAGGAGCGAAGACTTGGCACGCGTGGACGTTTCGATGCCTTCGGACGTGGAACCGGAAACCGCCTGGAACCTCGCCTCGGACCTACACCGGTTCGACCAATGGATGACGATATTCGCCGGGTGGCGGGGCCCGGTGCCCTCGACGGTGGAGAAGGGCACCGAGGTGTCTTCCTGCATAAAGGTCAAGGGCTTCCGCAACGTCATCGACTGGAAGGTGACCCGCTACGACGAGCCGAAATCGATTGAGCTGCAGGGCCGTGGCCGGGGCGGGGTCCGGATCGGGGTGACGATGGACGTTGCCGCCAACGATCCGGGCTCCCAGTTCGAGCTCACCGCCGACCTGCATGGCGGCCTGCTCAGCGGCCCGATCGGCGGCCTCGTTGCGCGGGTCATCCGCTCCGACGTCCGCCAATCCGTGAACAATCTCGCGTCGCTGCAGTAGCGCACCAGCAGTCCGGCGATCAACGCCGCCCGACGCGCCAGTCCCGTTCGGCCTGGCGAATCCGCCTGCCGTCCATGGCTAGCAACGACAAACCGGCGCCGAAGGCCAGCAGGCCGATGATGGCCGCATACACGCCGACGCGGGCCTGGCCGAGAGCGAAGTTTGCCACGCAGACCAGGACGGCCAACCCGGCGGCGGCGACCACCAGTTGCCCGGGCGCATGATCACCGTCGACAAGGCGGCGTGCGCTGTGTCCCATGATCAACTCCTTCGCTGTCCGCCCGCGGTGGCGCGCCGGCCGAACCCTCCGGACGCGCGAGCCTGCACAGGGACTTACCCGAAAAGGCTTTCGAACAAACGACTTCGACTCGGCCACACCGCCACAGGAGGGATCGGCGGGCTGGACTAGGCCGGGTCGCGGGGCAGCAGCCGGCGCACGGGCCGGGTCTCGATGGCGTGGATCGTCAGGGCCCGCCGGCTGATCCGCCAGCCCGCCTCGGTCAGCGCGTATTCGTCGTCGTAGCGCAGATGCCACACCACGTCGACCACCCCGTCGCCGCGCGGATCCCAGTGGTGCGCCACGCAGGAGACGCGCCCACGCGCGGACCCGGCCGCAGCGGCGTCGTCGTAGACCTCGCCGATGATCGCATGTTCGGTGCGCGAGACCCTGCCCACGGCGGCGATGCCCGCCGCGATCGCGTGCTGCCCGCGGTGCGTGTGAACCGGCCGCAGCTCATCGGGCGGATCGGGTACGACCAGCTCGGCCGCGGTGGTGAAAAGTTCGGCCGCGGCGCCGAACTGACGGTCATCGACGTCAGCCGCGTAGCGGTGCACCAAGTCGGTGAGGGCCGCGCGGTCATCCGCCGTGAGTGTCATCGCAGGCTCGGGCGGCTCACGACACCAGCGACAGCCGTTGCGCGCAGGCCGACAGGAGGTCTTTGGCCTCCTCGATGTCGGCGGTCGGCGGCATGGCCAGGACGATCCGGTCGGCGCCCTGCTCGATCAGCGCGCCCGCGCGTTCGGCGTCGATCTTGGTGACCGAGTGGCCCAGCGAAACCTCCAGGTCCGCCGGGTCGCGTCCCGCCGACGACGCCTCGTCCCGCATCACCGCGAGCAGCGACGCGAGGTCGGGGCCGGTCACCCCCAGCGGCTGGAAGCCGTCCCCGAAACGTCCGGCGCGGCGTGCGGCCGCGCGGCTGTGCCCGCCGATGTGCACCGGAAGGCCTTCGCCCGCAACCGGTTTGGGGTAGCACATGACGTCGTCGAAGGCGAAGAAGTCGCCCCGGAACGACGCCCCGCCCGGGCGGTCGGCCCACAGCTCCCGCAGGACCGCCAGTTGCTCGTCGGCCCGCCGGCCCCGGCTGTCGAACTGCGCGCCACACGCTTCGAGCTCTTCCTTGAGCCAGCCCACGCCCACGCAGAGCCGCAGCCGCCCGCGCGACAGCGCGTCGACGGTCGCCGCCCTTTTGGCCAGCACCACCGGGTGGTGGTTGGGCAGCACCAGCACGCCCGTGGCCAGCCCGAGGCGGCTGGTGTGGCCGGCCAGGAACGCCAACAGGTCGAGGGGGTCGGGAATGGGGCAGTCGGCCGCCAGCCCGACCCGTCCGGAGCTGTCGTAGGGGTAGACGCTCTCGTAGCGGGTCACCAGAACGGTGTGCTCGACGACCACGATCGATTCGAACCCGCAGCGTTCGAGGTGGGTCGCGAAGCGCACCATCCAGTCGGGGTCCGCGGTGACACCGTCGGCGACCGGGGCCACGACCGAAACCTTCATGGCTTCCGAAACTAACAAGGTGCCCTCACGCCGGCGGAGGCGCGATCGCGCCGCGCACCGCCTCGGCCAGAGTCGCCGCCCGGCGATCGGTAAACACGTCCTCGAGCAGGAGCTGGCGGCCGCCCGGGCCGGTCAGCGGGACACGCCAGTTGGGATATTCGTCGGTGGTGCCCGGTTGGTTCTGGGTGCGGCGGTCCCCGACCGCGTCGGTCAGCGCCACCCCCACCAGCCGCGACGGCGTCCGCCCCAGGTAGCGGTGCAAGGCGACCACGACCTGTTCCGGGTCGGCCTCGCCGGCTTCATCGTCGCCGAGCAGCCCCACCCGGCGCAGCTCGGCCATCCAGGCGTCCAGCTCGGCCCGGTCGGATTCGAGTTCCTCGGCGGCGGGCCGGGTCAGCAGGCCGAGGGACTCGCGCAGCCGGACGTGGTCGCCGGCCAGGTAGCCCGCGGTCGGGGGCAGGTCGTGGGTGGTGACGGAGGCCAGGCAGTACTCCCGCCAGCGCTCGGCCGGCAGCGGACCGCCCGTTGCGTCGCGGTCCAGCTCGAACCAGAGGATCGAGGTGCCCAGCAGGCCCCGTAATAAGAGGTAGTCGCGCACCCAGGGTTCGACCGTGCCGAGGTCTTCGCCGACCACCAGCGCTCCGGCCCGGTGCGCCTCCAGGGCCACGATTCCGATCATCGCCTCGTGGTCGTAGCGCACGTAGGTGCCCTCGGTGGGCGGTACACCGGCTGGGATCCACCACAGTCGGAACAATCCGATGATGTGGTCGATGCGCACCCCGCCCGCGTGCCGCAGCACGGCCTCGATCAGCGCACGGAACGGCCGGTACTCCAGCTCTTCGAGCCGGTCCGGCCGCCACGGCGGCTGGGACCAGTCCTGGCCGAGCTGGTTGAACTCGTCGGGTGGCGCGCCCGCGGTCACCCCGAGCGCCATCGCGTCCTGCAGGGCCCACGCGTCGGCGCCGTCGGGGTGCACGCCGACCGCCAGGTCGGCCATGATGCCCAGCGCCATCCCGGCCCGCACGGCCTGCGACTGCGCCGCGGCGAGCTGCTCGTCGAGCTGCCACTGCAGCCAGCGGTGGAAATCGACGGTGTCGGAATGCTTCGCGGCGAATTTGGCGACGCCGGCGGCGCCGGGATGCCGCAGGAAGCTGGGCCACTGGTGCCAGTCGCCGCCGTATTTCTCGGCAAGCGCGCACCAGGTGGCGAAGTCGTCCAGCGCGCTGCCCTCGCGCTGCCGAAAAGCCGCGTAAGCCAGCTCGCGGCCCGCCGTCCGTGGTACCCGGTGCACCAGTTGCAGCGCCGCCCGCTTGGCCGCCCACGCCCGGTCGCGATCGACGGCGTCGGTCCGGCCGGCGCGCCGTTGGACGTCGGAACGCAGCTGGCGCACCCGCCCGCGCTTGCCCAGCTCGGCGAATTCGGGGATGGCCTCGACGCGCAGGTAGAGCGGGTTGACGAACCGCCGCGACGTCGGCAGGTACGGCGACGGCTCCATGGGGACCGTGGGGGCGGCCGCATGCAACGGGTTGACGAGCACGTAGTCCGCCCCGTGGCGGGACGCCGACCAGACCGCCAGGTCGGCCAGGTCGGTGAGGTCGCCGATGCCCCACGACTGGTGTGACCGCACGCTGTAGAGCTGGGTGGCCAGGCCCCAGGCCCGGCGGGCGCCGAGCCGCTCGGGCAGGCCGAGCCAGTCCGGCGTCACGATGAGCGCGGCCCCGGCCCGGCTGTCTCCGGAGCGCAGGTGCACCCGGTGGTAACCCAGCGGCAGGTCGCCCGGGACGACGAAGCTGGCTTCGCCGACCCAGCGGCCGTCCAGGTCGAACGGCGGGGTGAAGTTGTCGACCTGGCCGATCCCGTCGCGCACCGTGCCGTCCTCGAGCTCCAGCCACACCTGGGCCGGGTCGCCGTGGGTCACGTGCACCCAGAACCGCGTCTGCTCACCGCTGCGCGCGACGATGGTGGGCGGCAGCGGACGCGCCCAGTGGGACCGCAGTTGTGCGGCCAGGGCGACGTTGCGCTCCTGTTCGGTGGCCGCGGCGACACCCAGCGCGGCGAGCACCGCGACCAGGGTGGTCTCGGGGACCGGCACCTGCCGCCCGGTCCAGTCCTCGTACGCCGTGGCGATCCCGAATCGCCTGGCGAGTTCCACCAGCGAGGGCGCGAGCTCAGTCATGGCGCCCATCCTTCCCTGAATGACCGCCCGCCGCCGACCCACCCGCCGTCACCACGCCGGCAACGGACCAGCTCAGCCCGTGTTCGCCGAAGTTGGGCTCTCGACAGGACGAGTCGGCGATCCGCGGCTAACATGCCCTGGGGAGACACGGAAAGTCCGGCCGGGGGATCGAGCGGGGGAGCGGAAAGTGCCACTTCAGTGACGCGCGTCGCTGCCGGCACCGTCCGCGCACCCGATCGGAAAGCGGCCGGATTCGTCTCTGCGGCGAAATACGATGTGAGTGCGCACGGCGCAGCGTGGCGAGGTACGTGCGGGTGGCTTACGGTTGTCAATGGGATTCAGCGGGATTCAGTGCGCGGATATCGTGGATATCCCGGCGTGTCAACAGACCGGATGGTGAATTAAGTGGCGGAAGAGAGTCGCGGACAGCGCGGGTCGGGGTACGGCCTCGGGCTGTCGACGCGAACCCAGGTGACGGGCTACCAGTTCCTCGCTCGTCGGACTGCGATGGCGCTGACCAGGTGGCGCGTCCGGATGGAGATCGAGCCGGGCCGGCGGCAGAACCTGGCCGTGGTCGCGTCGGTGTCCGCCGCGCTGGTGATCTGCCTGGGCGCGCTGCTGTGGTCCTTCCTCAGCCCGTCCGGTCAGATCAACGAGTCGCCGATCATCGCCGACCGTGACTCCGGTGCGCTCTATGTCCGGGTGGGCAACCGGTTGTACCCCGCGCTGAACCTGGCCTCGGCGCGGCTGATCACCGGCCGGCCGGACAACCCGCACCTGGTCCGGGGCAGCCAGATCGCCAGCCTGCCGCGCGGTCCGCTGGTGGGCATTCCCGGCGCGCCGTCGAACTTCGCGCCCGAGACGCCCACCAAGTCGTCGTGGCTGGTGTGCGACACGGTGGGCACCCCGCCCGGCATGGGGGCCGGGTTCCCGTCGCCCTCCGGCGTGACGGTGACGGTCATCGATGGCACCCCGGACCTCACCGGCCATCGACGGGTCCTGACCGGGTCGGATGCCGCGGTCCTGAGCTATGCCGGCGACGCCTGGGTGATCCGGGACGGGCGGCGCTCGCGCATCGACGCGACGAACCGATCGGTGCTGCTGCCGCTGGGGTTGACCCCCGAGCAGGTCAGCATGGCCAAGCCGATGAGCCGCGCCCTGTTCGACGCGCTGCCGGTGGGACCCGAGCTGACCGTGCCGGACATCCAGGACGCGGGTAGCCCGGCGACCTTCCCCGGGGCGCCCGGCCCGGTGGGCACGGTGATCGTCACCCCGCAGATCAGTGGCCCGCAACAGTACTCCCTGGTGTTGTCGGACGGCGTGCAGACGCTGCCGCCGCTGGTGGCCCAGATCCTGCAGAACACCGGCCTGGGAAACACCAGGCCCGTGACCGTGGAACCGTCCGCGCTGGCGAAGATGCCGGTGGTCAAGAAGCTGGATCTGTCGTCCTACCCGGACAACCCGCTGAACGTGATGGACATCCGCGAGAACCCTGCGACGTGCTGGTGGTGGGAGAAGACCTCGGGCGAGAACCGCGCCCGCGTGCAGGTGATCTCCGGGTCGACGATCCCGGTCGCGACGCACGACATGAGCAAGATCGTCTCGCTGGTGAAGGCCGACACGTCGGGTCGCCAGGCCGACCAGGTCTACTTCGGCCCCGACTTCGCCAACTTCGTGGCCGTGACCGGTAACGACCCCGGCGCGAAGACGACGGAATCGCTGTGGTGGCTCACCGCCGAGGGCGCCCGGTTCGGGGTGGACGACACCCGCGACGTGCGCGAGGCGCTGGGATTGAAGACCACACCCAGCCTGGCGCCCTGGGTGGCGCTGCGGCTGATGCCGCAAGGTCCGACCCTGTCGCGGGCGGATGCGCTGGTGGAGCACGACACCTTACCGATGGACATGACCCCTGCAGAGTTGGTGGTACCCAAGTGAAACGCGGATTTGCCCGGCCGACGCCGGAGAAGCCCCCGGTCATCAAGCCGGAGAACATCGTCCTCCCGACGCCGCTGAGCATTCCGCCGCCGGAGGGCAAGCCCTGGTGGATCGTCGTGGTCGGTGTCGTGGTGATCGGCCTGCTCGGCGGCATGGTCGCCATGGTGTTCGCCAGCGGGTCGCATGTCTTCGGCGGCGTCGGCGCGATCTTCCCGATCTTCATGGTCGGCGGGATGATGATGATGATGTTCCGCGGCGTCGGCGGCGGCCAGCAGCAGATGAGCCGGCCGAAGCTGGACGCGATGCGCGCCCAGTTCATGCTGATGCTGGACATGCTGCGCGAGACCGCGCACGAGTCGGCCGACAGCATGGACGCGAACTACCGGTGGTTCCACCCGGCGCCCACCACCCTCGCGGCCGCCGTGGGCTCCCCGCGGATGTGGGAACGCAAGCCCGACGGCAAGGACCTCAACTTCGGCGTCGCCCGCGTCGGTGTCGGCATGACGCGTCCCGAGGTGACCTGGGGCGAGCCCCAGAACATGCCGACCGACATCGAGTTGGAGCCGGTCACCGGTAAGGCGCTGCAGGAGTTCGGGCGCTATCAAAGCGTTGTCTACAACCTGCCGAAGATGATCTCGCTGCTGGTCGAGCCGTGGTACGCGCTGATCGGGGAGCGGGAGCAGGTGCTGGGCCTGATGCGGTCGATCATCTGTCAGCTGACGTTCTCCCACGGCCCCGACCACGTCCAGATGATCGTGGTCAGTTCCGACCTCGACGAGTGGGAATGGGTGAAGTGGCTCCCGCACTTCGGCGACCCGCGGCGCCAGGACGCGGCGGGCAACGCCCGGATGGTCTACAGCTCGGTGCGGGAGTTCGCCGCGGAGCAGGCCGAGTTGTTCGCCGGCCGCGGTTCGTTCACGCCCCGCCATGCCAGTTCGTCGGCGCAGACGCCGACACCGCACACCGTGATCATCGCCGACGCCGTGGACCCCCAGTGGGAGTTCGTGATCAGCGCCGAAGGCATCGACGGGGTGACGTTCTTCGACCTCACCGGCTCGTCGATGTGGACCTCGGTCCCCGAGCGGACGCTCACGTTCGACGAGAAGGGCATCATCGAGGCGCTGCCCCGCGACCGCGACACCTGGATGGTCATCGACGAGAAGCCGTGGTTCTTCGCGCTCACCGACCACCTCAGCATCGAGGAGGCCGAGGAGTTCGCGCAGAAGCTGGCGCGCTGGCGGCTCGCCGAGGCGTACGAGGAGATCGGCCAGCGGGTCGCCCACATCGGCGCCCGCGACATCCTGGCCTACTACGGAATCGACGACCCGGCCGACATCGACTTCAACTCGCTGTGGGGCGGCCGATCCGACCACATGGGCCGCTCGCGGCTGCGGGCGCCGTTCGGCAACCGCTCCGACAACGGCGAGCTGCTGTTCCTGGACATGAAGTCGCTGGACGAGGGCGGCGACGGCCCGCACGGCGTCATGTCCGGAACCACCGGTTCGGGTAAGTCGACGCTGGTGCGGACCGTGATCGAGTCGCTGTTGCTCAGCCACCCGCCCGAAGAGCTGCAGTTCGTGCTGGCCGACCTCAAGGGTGGGTCGGCGGTCAAGCCGTTCGCCGGCGTGCCGCACGTCTCGCGGATCATCACCGACCTGGAAGAGGACCAGGCGCTGATGGAGCGCTTCCTGGACGCGCTGTGGGGCGAGATCGCCCGGCGCAAGGCGATCTGCGACAGCGCCGGCGTCGACGACGCCAAGGAGTACAACTCGGTGCGGGCCCGGATGCGGGCCCGCGGCCAGGACATGCCGGCGCTGCCGATGCTCGTGGTCGTCATCGACGAGTTCTACGAGTGGTTCCGCATCATGCCCACCGCGGTCGACGTGCTCGACTCGATCGGCCGGCAGGGCCGCGCCTACTGGATCCACCTGATGATGGCGTCGCAGACCATCGAGAGCCGGGCCGAGAAACTCATGGAGAACATGGGTTACCGGCTGGTGCTGAAGGCGCGCACCGCGGGCGCCGCGCAGGCGGCCGGTGTGCCGAACGCGGTGAACCTGCCCGCGCAGGCCGGCCTGGGTTACTTCCGCCGCAGCCTCGAGGACATCGTGCGGTTCCAGGCGGAGTTCCTGTGGCGGGACTACATCGCCCGCGGGGTCACGATGGACGGCGAGGAGTCGCCCACGCTGGTGCACAGCATCGACTACGTGCGCCCGCAGCTGTTCACCAACTCCTTCACCCCGCTCGAGGTCAGCGTCGGCGGGCCGGACGTCACTCAGGTCGCCATCCCGTCGAACGGCGACGGGGCCGAGCCGCCGCTGCCGATCGAGGCGCAGGACGAGGACGAAGAGGGCATCCGGGTCCCGAAGGTCGGTACGGTCATCATCGACCAGCTGCGCAAGATCGCGTTCGAGCCCTACCGGCTGTGGCAACCGCCGCTCAACCAGCCCGTCGCCATCGACGAGCTGGTCAACCGGTTCCTCGGGCACCCGTGGCAGGAGGAGTACGGAACGGCGCGGGACCTGGTGTTCCCGATCGGCATCATCGACCGGCCCTTCAAGCACGACCAGCCGCCGTGGACCGTCGACACATCCGGGCCCGGCGCCAACGTCCTGATCCTGGGCGCCGGCGGTTCGGGCAAGACCACGGCCCTGCAGACGCTGATCTGCTCGGCCGCGCTCACTCACACCCCCGAGCAGGTGCAGTTCTACTGCCTGGCCTACAGCAGCACCGCGCTGACCACCATCGCGCAGTTGCCCCACGTGGGTGAGGTGGTCGGCCCGACGGATCCCTACGGTGTGCGGCGCACCGTGGCCGAGTTGCTGGCGCTGGTGCGCGACCGCAAGCGCACCTTCCTCGAATACGGCATCGCCTCGATGGAGGTGTTCCGGCGGCGCAAGTTCGGCGGCGCGTCGGGCCCCGTGCCCGACGTGTTCGGCGACGTGTACCTGGTGATCGACAACTACCGGGCACTGGCCGAGGAGAACGAGGTCCTGATCGAGCAGGTGAACCAGATCATCAACCAGGGCCCCTCGTTCGGGGTGCACGTGATCGTCACCGCCGACCGCGAGTCCGAGCTACGGCCGCCGGTGCGCAGCGGATTCGGTTCGCGCATCGAGTTGCGCCTGGCCGCGGTGGAAGATGCCAAGCTGGTGCGTTCGAGGTTCGCCAAGGAGGTTCCGGTCAAGCCGGGCCGCGGCATGGTGGCGGTCAACTACGTCCGCCTCGACGCCGACCCGCAGGCGGGTCTGCACACGCTGGTGGCCCGGCCCGCGCTGGCCGGCACACCCAACAACGTCTTCGAGTCCGACGCCATCGTCGAAGCGGTCAGCAGGCTCACCAGCGGCCAGGCGCCGCCGGTGCGTCGGCTGCCGGCCACGTTCGGCGTGCAGCAGGTGCGCGAGCTGGCCGCCCGGGACACCCGGCAAGGCGTGGGCGCGGGCGGAATCGCCTGGGCGATCTCGGAATTGGACCTTCAGCCGGTGTATCTCAATTTCGCGGAGAACTCGCACCTGATGATCACGGGACGACGCGAATGCGGGAAGACCACCGCGCTGGCCACCATCATGGCCGAGATCGGCCGGCTGTACGCGCCGGGCGGCTCCAGCGCGCCGCCCACCTCGCAACCCTCGGCCCAGGTGTGGCTGGTCGACCCGCGCCGTCAACTGCTGACCGCGCTGGGCTCCGACTACATGGAGAACTTCGCCTACAACCTCGACGGCGTGCAGGCGATGATGGGCGATCTGGCCGCCGTGCTGGCCGGACGCGAGCCACCGGCCGGGCTGTCCGCGGAGGAGCTGCTGTCGCGGTCGTGGTGGAGCGGCCCGGAGATCTTCCTGATCGTCGACGACATCCAGCAGTTGCCGACGGGCTTCGACTCGCCGCTGCACAAGGCCGTTCCGTGGGTGACCCGAGCCGCGGACGTGGGCCTGCACGTGATCGTGACCCGCTCGTTCGGCGGCTGGTCCTCGGCGGGCAGCGACCCGATGTTGCGGGCGCTGCACCAGGCGAACGCACCGTTGCTGGTGATGGACGCCGACCCCGACGAGGGCTTCATCCGCGGCAAGATGAAGGGCGGCCCGCTGCCCCGGGGCCGGGGCCTGCTGATGGCCGAGGACACCGGCGTGTTCGTCCAGGTGGCCGCGACCGAGGTCCGCAAGTAAGTTCGCGAGCGCCGCGCTGGGGCTGGCCGAGATTGACCGAGTCAGCCCCAGTGCAGCGGTAATTCCTTGAGGGCGAACGTCTTTGACGGGAACTTGATTGCCGACGTGTAATCCGGGGGCAGTTCGAAGTCGGGAATCTGCCTGAGCCATTCCGCGACGACCACCGTCAGTTCCAGCCTGCCCAGGTGCGAGCCCAGGCAGCGGTGCGGTCCGCCGCCGAAGCCCCAGTGCCGGTGCACCTTCCCGTCCATCACCAACTCGTCGGTGGACACCTCGTCGCTGCCGTCGCGGTTGATCGCGGCCATGCACAGCCGCACCGGTGTGCCCGCGGGCAGCGTCATGCCTCCCACCGTGACGATCTCCGTCGTCACCCGGGGCGCCACCGGCGCCGATGGCTCGAGCCGGACGATTTCCTCGATGAAGACCCTGATCTGCCTGAGGTCGCCGCGGAGCTCGGCGCGCAGTTGCGGCCTGCGGGCCAGTTCGTACAGGGCGAATCCGATCGCCGCCGTCACCGTGTCCAGGCCCGCGAGGACCAGCAGGTGGCTCATACCCAGCAGCTCGAGGTCGGTGAACTCGCCGGGACCGTTCATCACGCGCGACAACATGTCCGTGCCGGGGTTTTCCCGTCGCTGCTGGATCGCCTCGGCGAGGTACGCCAGCAACTCGCCCCCGGCGGCGAGGTCTTCCTGGCTGAGGAAGGGCTTGTCGGCGACGACGGCGTCCTTCCAGGCGATCACACGGTCCCGGTCTTCGAGGGGCAGGCCGTAGAGGTCGAGGAAGACCTGAAACGGATACAGGCGAGCGAAATCCGCCATGACTTCGCACTCGCCCCGCTCGGCGAGGGGCCTGATCATCTCGGCGGCGTGCCGCTCGAGCACCGGCCGGGACTTGATGAGCCCGAGCGGGCTGAAGTACGGCTGCAGGATACGGCGGTACCGGGTGTGCTCCGGCGGGTCGAACGCCAGGGGCACCACCGGCAGCGGGCTCCCCGGGGGCTGCAGCGCCAGCCGCGAGGAGAACACCTTGGTGTTCCGCAGCGCCGCAAGCACGTCCTCGCGGCGCGTCAGGTAGTAGAACCCGTTCATGAACACCACGGGCCCGGCGTCGCGCAGGGTCTTCCAGCCGACACCGCGGTCATCCGCCATCGGCAGCTTCGAGTATTCGAGCCGTGGTAGGTGGAACGAGCCCGGCTGGCCTTCGTCGGGAGTGCTCATGCGCTTTTCGTTGTCCGCCTATCCCTTGTCTCGTGGTCGTGCGACGTGGCCGGGCTCCGATGCGAGCGTCTGCTAACGCTACCGACCGACTAATCTACCCAGTGAGTGGTCAAGTCGATCTGGCGTGTTCTTCGGAGCCGCCGAAGAAGGAATCCCGGTGAAGGTCCGCCTCGAGAAGTCGAAATGCGTGGGACATGCCCAGTGTTATGCCGTCGACCCCGACCTTTTTCCCATCGACGACTCCGGGTACTCGATCCTCGAAGACCACGAAGTCAAACCCGAGGACGAGCAGTTGACCCGCGAGGGTGTGGCGTCGTGCCCCGAGATGGCGCTGATCCTCGAAGAGGAGTGAATTGTGCCCGCCAGATACTATGGCCTACGTCACTCCAAAATTTCCGGCCCAATGCCTTAACCTAACTGCAGGTGAACAGTGGTTTGCAGGGAGTGAACAGTTGGCGTCACCGGTCGGCGTGCGCGACCTGACCCACTAATCTCGTACCCGAGCGACGGCTTAGCGACAAGCGGGCTGTCGCTCGGTTGCTGATTACAGGGGCAGAAGAGGTAAAAGTGTACGCCGTTCCTGGCCAGATGACCGGAAATGCGGTGGGGGACCGTGACTTCGGGCACAGTGGACGAGTGCACGGCGACGTAGGGCTGACCCCGTTGCAGGGTTTGCCGGCTAAGTGGGCCCGGGCCATGACCTCCGTGGGAACTCCACGTGTCAGCGGCCCGGAAGGAGTGATTGTCGACGGGGTCGTGACCGCGGCCCTCGAATCGGTCTTGTGAGGGCCAAGATCGCCCCCGCGATCGAGGCCGACTAAGGGAGGGCACGGTGTTCGACTTCGGAGCGTTACCGCCCGAAATCAATTCCGGTCGGATTTATGCCGGACCGGGTTCGGAGCCGATGATGGTTGCCGCGACCGCGTGGGACGAGCTCGCTGCGGAGCTGAGTACGGCCGCCAGCGGCTACAACTCGGTGATCTCGGAGCTGACCGGCGGGCCGTGGGTAGGGCCGACGTCGGCGCAGATGGTCTCGGCGGTGGTCCCGTACGTGAGTTGGTTGAGCGCGGCGGCCGGTCAGGCCGAGGAGACTGGCAGCCAGGCGCGGGCGGCCGCGGCCGCGTTCGAGGCGGCGTTCGCCATGACGGTGCCGCCACCGGTGATCGCGGCCAACCGAGTGCTGTTGGCGACGCTGGTCGCGACGAATTTCTTCGGGCAGAACACGCCGGCGATCGCGGCCACCGAGGCCCAGTACATGGAGATGTGGGCCCAGGACGCCGCGGCCATGTACGGCTATGCCGGCGCCTCGGCGACGGCCGTGCAGGTGACGCCGTTCCAGTCGCCGCCGAACACCACCACCCCCGACGCCACCGAAAACCAGGCCGCCGCGGTGGCTCAGGCCACCACCACCCCGGCGGGCAACAGCGCCCAGACCACCGCGCAGACGGTGGCCCAGCTGGGTCCTTCCAGCTCGATTTCCCAGACGCTGCAACACCTTTCCTCGGCGGCCCCGGTAGCCCTGACGCCCCAGGACCTGCAGGCGGAATTGAACAGCATCCTGCCGACGCCGGCGAACAACTGGCTGGGGATGGTGCCGGCGAACTACAACTCGCTGCGGCAAACCCTGCAGGCGTATTTCGGCGTCGGCATCGGCAACTTCGGCTGGTCGATGGGCCAGCAGCTGACCTTCGGCCCGGGTGGTTCGACGGTCGGTTCCTCCGGTGCCTGGTTCCCCACACCGCAGTTTTCCTCGATCGGCCTGCTGCCCCACGGCGGCGGCCTCGGCGGTGGCGCCGTGGCCGCCAGCGCGGGCTCGGCCGGCCGCGTCGGCACCCTGGCGGTGCCGCCGGGGTGGGTCACACCGGTCTCCGAGGTCAGCCCCGCGGTCACCGGGGCCGAGGCCGTGCCGGCCCACACCGTGGCGTCGACCGCACCGACCAACGCCATCCTGCGCGGCGTCCCCATGGGGGCGGCGGGCCGGCGCGGCGCCGCCGGATACGTCAACAAATACGGGTTCCGGTACAGCGTGCTGGCGCGACCACCCTCGGCCGGTTAGCGCGCGGCCGGCGGCATGGCTGAACCACAACAAAATCGTGTCCTGCGTTCGACTGCGACTGCACTTCGGCTTTCTGGCCGGCAGGTGAACATCAGTCGTCGAGCAATAAACTATTTGCGCAACGGCAGCGGCCGTCCGCAAATCCGATTAGTCTCACTAGCAAGTTCTGCCTGAAGTGACTCTTCGATAGCAAAACCATCCCCACAGGTCGGCATACCTGAGGGCCAAGAAGGAGATTCCGATGTCATTTGTGACTACGCAGCCGGAAGCTTTGGCGGCGGCGGCGGGCACGCTGCAGGGTATTGGCTCGACGTTGAGCGCTCAGAACGCCGCGGCGGCCGCCCCCACGACCGGCGTGGTGCCGGCGGCGGCCGATGAGGTGTCGGCGCTGACGGCGGCGCAGTTCGCCGCCCACGCGCAGATGTATCAGGCCGTCAGTGCCCAAGCCACCGCGATCCACGAGATGTTCGTCAACACACTGGGAATGAGTTCGGGGTCGTACGCGGCCACCGAGGCGGCCAACGCGGTCGCGGCGGGCTGAGGAGGTCTGTAGTGATTGATTTCGGAGCGTTGCCGCCGGAGATCAACTCGGCACGCATGTATTCGGGTCCGGGGTCGGCAAGCCTGATGGCCGCCGCCTCGGCATGGAACGGTCTGGCCGCCGAACTGAATTCGGCAGCTCTTGGCTACGACAAGGTGACCACCACGCTCAGCAGCGAGGAGTGGCTGGGGCCGGCCTCGGCGTCGATGGCCGCCGCGGTGGCGCCGTACCAGACGTGGATGACGACCACGGCGGCCCAGGCCGAGCAGGCCGCCACCCAGGCGCGTACTGCGGCAGCGGCCTATGAGACGGCGCTGGCAGCCACGGTGCCCCCGCCGCTGGTGGCGGCCAACCGCGCCGAGGTCACCCAGCTGATCCAGACGAATGTGCTGGGTCAGAACACCGGGCTGATCGCCCAGCTGGAGGCCCAGTACGGGCAGATGTGGGCCCAGGACGCCACCGCGATGTACACCTACGCCGCCCAGTCGGCCACCGCGACCAAGGTGACCCCGTTCAACAACGCCCCCCAGATCGCCAACCCGGCCGCCCAGGGCACCCAGGCCGCCGCGGTCACCGCCGCGTCGGGCAACTCGGCGGCCAGCGCGCAATCCACGCTGCAGACACTGATTTCGGGATTACCCGGCCAGCTGCAGAATCTGGCCACCCCGGCCGGGACCTCGGCGCTGGTGTCGCAGTTCTCGTCGGGGAATCCCCTGACTGAACTCTGGTTCCTGCTCAGCGGGCAGACCGTCCTGCCCTCGAATGTGGGGACCTTCCTGAGCGGCTACAACAACTTCTCGAGCTTCTTCTACAACACCGAGGGTCTGCCGTACTTCAGCGTCGGTATGGGCAACTTCGGCATCCAGATGGCCAAGACCCTGGGCATGATCACCGCCCCGGCCGCCGCGGCGGGCGGGGCCGCCAAGGCCCTGCCGGGTCTGGGCGGGCTGGGTGGCCTGCTCGGCGGCGGCGCACACGCGGCGGCGGCCATGGGCAGCGCGACCTCACTGGGCGGCAAGCTGTCGGTGCCGGTCACCTGGGCCGGGGCCACCGCCCCGCTGGCCCACGCCCCCGCCCAACTGGTCAGCACGGTCAGCGCCGCACCCGAGGCGGCGACCAGCGGCGGAGCCGGAAACCTGCTCGGCGGCATGCCACTGGCCGGAGCGGGCACCGGCGGCGCGGCCGGTTCCGGACCCCGCTACGGGTTCCGGCCCGTCGTCATGGCCCGGCCACCCTTCGCCGGATAACGCTCACAGCAATCGCCGGTACGGCGCACGATCGTTGCGTCGTACCGGCGATTTGCGTTGTCGGGACACGGTTTTCGTTCCACTTGGCACCGACCGGCGACGAGCGACAGCTAACGTGGCGGATCCGGCAAACCAACATTGAGTGAACAAAACCCGATCCGAGATGAACAGTGTCCCGCAGAAGTGAACAGTTTGCCCTGGAAGATGCGTCGCCCGCGGCGCTGCAACTAGCCTCATGGTCGGGCGATGTGCTGACCAGCGTAACGCCCTAATTTTTTGGGGATTTCTTGGGAGGGAAGTACACGATGTCGTTCGTGACTACGCAGCCGGAAGCTTTGGCGGCGGCGGCGGGCACGCTGCAGGGTATTGGCTCGACGTTGAGCGCTCAGAACGCCGCGGCGGCCGCCCCCACGACCGGCGTGGTGCCGGCGGCGGCCGATGAGGTGTCGGCGCTGACGGCGGCGCAGTTCGCCGCCCACGCGCAGATGTATCAGGCCGTCAGTGCCCAAGCCACCGCGATCCACGAGATGTTCGTCAACACACTGGGAATGAGTTCGGGGTCGTACGCGGCCACCGAGGCGGCCAACGCGGTCGCGGCGGGCTGAGGAGGTCTGTAGTGATTGATTTCGGAGCGTTGCCGCCGGAGATCAACTCGGCACGCATGTATTCGGGTCCGGGGTCGGCAAGCCTGATGGCCGCCGCCTCGGCATGGAACGGTCTGGCCGCCGAACTGAATTCGGCAGCTCTTGGCTACGACAAGGTGACCACCACGCTCAGCAGCGAGGAGTGGCTGGGGCCGGCCTCGGCGTCGATGGCCGCCGCGGTGGCGCCGTACCAGACGTGGATGACGACCACGGCGGCCCAGGCCGAGCAGGCCGCCACCCAGGCGCGTACTGCGGCAGCGGCCTATGAGACGGCGCTGGCAGCCACGGTGCCCCCGCCGCTGGTGGCGGCCAACCGCGCCGAGGTCACCCAGCTGATCCAGACGAATGTGCTGGGTCAGAACACCGGGCTGATCGCCCAGCTGGAGGCCCAGTACGGGCAGATGTGGGCCCAGGACGCCACCGCGATGTACACCTACGCCGCCCAGTCGGCCACCGCGACCAAGGTGACCCCGTTCAACAACGCCCCCCAGATCGCCAACCCGGCCGCCCAGGGCACCCAGGCCGCCGCGGTCACCGCCGCGTCGGGCAACTCGGCGGCCAGCGCGCAATCCACGCTGCAGACACTGATTTCGGGATTACCCGGCCAGCTGCAGAATCTGGCCACCCCGGCCGGGACCTCGGCGCTGGTGTCGCAGTTCTCGTCGGGGAATCCCCTGACTGAACTCTGGTTCCTGCTCAGCGGGCAGACCGTCCTGCCCTCGAATGTGGGGACCTTCCTGAGCGGCTACAACAACTTCTCGAGCTTCTTCTACAACACCGAGGGTCTGCCGTACTTCAGCGTCGGTATGGGCAACTTCGGCATCCAGATGGCCAAGACCCTGGGCATGATCACCGCCCCGGCCGCCGCGGCGGGCGGGGCCGCCAAGGCCCTGCCGGGTCTGGGCGGGCTGGGTGGCCTGCTCGGCGGCGGCGCACACGCGGCGGCGGCCATGGGCAGCGCGACCTCACTGGGCGGCAAGCTGTCGGTGCCGGTCACCTGGGCCGGGGCCACCGCCCCGCTGGCCCACGCCCCCGCCCAACTGGTCAGCACGGTCAGCGCCGCACCCGAGGCGGCGACCAGCGGCGGAGCCGGAAACCTGCTCGGCGGCATGCCACTGGCCGGAGCGGGCACCGGCGGCGCGGCCGGTTCCGGACCCCGCTACGGGTTCCGGCCCGTCGTCATGGCCCGGCCACCCTTCGCCGGATAAGACACGTCCAACAACGCGGTATCGCGCCGAAGGCAGTAGCCGCCTGCGGCGCTATACCCGTCTCCAGGCACCCCAGGAGCCCGGTACACGGCCTTTGTCCGCGGCCGGATTCCAGGTGGCCCGTGACAACCTGCTCGGCGGCATGCCACTGGCCGGTACGGGCACAGCGCCGGCGCCGCCACCGGATCCCGGTACGATTCCGACCCATCGTCATGGCCCGCCCACCGTTTGCCGGGTAGCCCGTCCCGCTTGCTCCGGTCGCGCAGATTGCGCCGCATGAACCGTGCCGCGGCGCGAGCCCGCCGCGGCACCGTCGACCGTTGCCGGCGGCGTCCCTCGCACTGCGCCCCGGCCCCGCCGAGCCCCCAGGGCTGACAAGCGCCGGGAAGGCAGCGGAGGCAACCCTGCTGTCCTCGATCCCGACCCGTTGCCGGCGCCCCGGCCGACTTGGTTCTCCGCGAGATTTTTTGCAGGTCCGCCGCCACCGCGGCGGATGGTGGCGCGCCTACCTGCTGTCCCGTAAACGCACAGTTGCTGTGACTAAGTTGTGAGAAGCCCCGATCCAGGTCATGCGCTGTTAGTCTGGCGTTACTGAAGGTAAATTCGTCGTGCCGTTTGGTGAACAGTTGCGAACAGGTGACGCCGGAAGCAGCCGGAGGGAAACGTAGTCATCTACTCTCGTGCGAGAGCGATTGCTGGAAAAAAATTCGAGGAGGGACAGTATGTCGTTCGTGACCACACAGCCGGAGGCTCTGGCTGCGGCGGCCGGAAACCTGCAGGGTATCGGTGCCACCATGAGCGCTCAGAATGCGGCTGCGGCGGCCCCAACGACCGGGGTGGTGCCCGCTGCCGCCGACGAGGTTTCGGCGCTGACCGCGGCCCAGTTCGCCGCCCACGCCCAGATGTACCAGGCCGTGAGCGCCCAGGCCGCCGCGATTCACGAGATGTTCGTCAACACCCTGTCGACCAGCTCCGGATCTTACGCGGCCACCGAGGCCGCCAACGCCGTCGCTGCCGGCTGACCGGTCTGGCGGTTCGGGCTTGGGATTGACCAGCTTCGGCGGGGGTTCCGACGCGTCCGTGCGGCGGTCGACCCCCAGCAATCCGTCAACCTCAACGCCGTGGTTCGGATTCGGCTCCGATTTACCGTGCTACAACGCCCGGGCAGCCGTTGGCTGGACGGGAAGGGGGGATCGATCTTCACGCGTTCGGTCCGGGCGGTTGCGCCTGCGCGTAACCGGTCCGGCCATCGTCGGCCATGTCAATTAAATGCTGAGCCGTTGAGCAATTCGAGCAACTGTTCGCGCAACCAATAAGGAGAGCCAGATGGCAACACGTTTTATGACCGACCCGCACGAAATGCGGGCGATGGCGGGCCGCTTCGAGGTCCACGCCCAGACGGTGGAGGACGAGGCCCGCAAGATGTGGGCGTCCTCGATGAACATCGCCGGGGCGGGCTGGAGCGGTCAAGCCCAGGCCACCTCGTACGACACCATGGGCCAGATGAACCAGGCCTTCCGCAACATCGTCAACATGCTCCACGGGGTGCGCGACGGTTTGATCCGCGACGCCAACAACTACGAGCAGCAAGAGCAGGCCTCGCAGCAGATCCTCTCCAGCTAGCGCCAAAAGGCGAGCCTGCGTACCATTCCAGACGTTAGGAGAACACCGTCATGACAATCAATTACCAGTTCGGCGACGTGGACGCCCACGGCGCGCTGATCCGCTCGCAGGCGGCGTCGCTGGAGGCCGAGCACCAAGCCATCGTTCGCGATGTGCTGGCCGCCGGTGACTTCTGGGGCGGCGCCGGTTCGGTCGCCTGCCAGGAGTTCATCACCCAGTTGGGTCGTAACTTCCAGGTGATCTACGAGCAGGCCAACGCCCACGGCCAGAAGGTGCAGTCGGCCGGCGGCAACATGGCCAGCACCGACAGTGCCGTTGGGTCCAGCTGGGCCTAACCCCCCAACTTCAGGCGCGGCAGCACACCACGTATCGGTGTGCTGCCGCGTCCTGCGGTTACCGTATAAACCGACCTTCGAGGGATTGATGGACCAACAGAGCACCCGCACCGACATCACCGTCAACGTCGATGGTTTCTGGATGCTCCAGGCACTCCTGGACATTCGGCACGTCGCCCCGGAGTTGCGGTGCCGGCCATTCGTATCTACCGACTCCAACGACTGGCTCAACGAGCACCCCGGAATGGCGGTGATGCGCGAGCAGGGCATCGTCGAAGGCGATGAGGTGAACGAGCAGGTGGCTGCGCGCATGAGGGTGCTCGCTGCGCCGGACCTCGAGGTCGTCGCCTTGCTCTCGCGCGGCAAGCTCCTGTACGGCGTGGTCGAAGACGAGGACCAGCCGCCCGGTTCGCGGGACATCCCCGAAAACGAGTTCCGGGTGGTGCTGGCACGCCGGGGCCAGCACTGGGTGTCGGCGGTTCGGGTCGGCAGCGACATCACGGTCGACGACGTCGCCGTTGCCGACAGCGCGTCGATCGCCGCGCTGGTGATGGACGGTCTGGAGTCGATTCACCACGCGGAAGCCGCGGCGATCAACGCCGTCAATGTGCCTCTCGAGGAGATGCTGGAGGCGACGAAGTCCTGGCAGGAGTCGGGCTTCAACGTGTTCTCCGGCGGAGATCTGCGACGGATGGGCATCAGCGCCGCCACGGTGGCCGCGCTGGGTCAGGCGTTGTCCGACCCGGCCGCCGAGGTCGCGGTGTACGCCCGTCAGTATCGCGACGACGCCAAGGGCCCCAGCACGTCCGTGCTGTCGCTCAAGGACGGTTCGGGCGGCCGGATCGCCATGTATCAGCAGGCACGGACGGCCGGGTCTGGTGAGGCGTGGCTCGCGATCTGCCCGGCGACCCCGCAGCTGGTCCAGGTGGGCATCAAAACCGTGCTCGACACGCTGCCTTACGGCGAGTGGAAAACCCACAGCAGGGTTTGACCCTCAGACACGAAACATAAAGTTTACCAATGCTTTTACGCAGAACATGCGGCCACGAAGCGGAGAAGGCATACTTCTCTAGAATCGTTAGCAAATACCACACGAGTGTCACCACAACTCTTAATCGCGAGGCAAGGCAGATGAAATCCGAATCAGTCGAAATGCAGCTAACGGGTAGCCGCGGCTTCCCGAAGCGTGCATGGGCCCGAGAATTGGCAACTGCCCCCGCGTGGCTACAGACACGGGGTAACACACAAACCATGGCAGGGGGTGCAGGGCGATGACTGCGGTAGTTGAAGCGCCACAGCCTGACGTAGAGGGAATCTCACAGCCTCGGGCGGTCGTGGTCGGCATCATGGCCGGCGTGGGCGTGCAGATCGGCGTCCTGCTGGACGCCAACGCCCCCGTCTCGGTGATGACCGATCCGCTGTTGAAGGTCGTCAACAGTCGGCTCAGGGAACTGGGCGAAACCCCGCTCGAGGCCACCGGCCGCGGCCGGTGGGCGCTGTGCCTGGTGGACGGTACCCCCTTGCGGGCGACCCAGTCGCTGACCGAGCAAGACGTCTACGACGGCGACCGGCTGTGGATCCGGTTCGTCCCGGACACCGAGCGCCGCTCGCAGGTCATCGAGCACATCTCCACCGCGGTTTCGACGAACCTCAGCAAGCGCTTCCCGGCGATCGACCCGGGCACCGCGGTGCTGGTCGGCGCCTCGATGGTCGCGGTGGGCGTCACGGCCGCGTCGCTGCTGATGGGCTGGTGGCGCTGGCACCACAACTCGTGGCTGCCGACGGTCTACGGCGCGGTCATCGGGGCCCTGGTCCTGGCGGTGTCCATCATGCTGGCGATGCGGGCGAAAACGGATGCCGATCGGCGCGTCGCCGACACCATGCTGCTCAGCGGCCTCGCGCCGCTCACGGTCGCCGCTGCGGCGGCGCCGCCGGGCGGCGTCGGGTCTCCGCAGGCGGTGCTGGGCTTCGGTGTGCTCACCGTCGCCGCCGCGATCGCCCTGCGCTTCACCGGCCGGCGGCTGGGGATCTACACCGCGATCGTCACCATCGGCGCGGTGGCGACGGTCACGAGCCTGGCCCGGATGGTCGCGATGACCAGCACGGTCACGATGTTCACCTGCATCGTGCTCGTTTGCGTATTCGGGTACCAGGCCGCACCGGCGCTGTCGCGGCGACTGGCCGGCATCCGGCTGCCGGTGTTCCCGTCGGCCACCAGCCGCTGGGTGTTCGAGGCCCGCCCCGACCTGCCCACCACGGTGGTGCGCTCCGACGGCGGCCCGCCGGTCCTGGAGGGGCCCGCGTCGGTCCGCGACGTGGTGCTGCAGGCCGAGCGCGCCCGCTCGTTCCTGACGGGCCTGCTCGTCGGGCTGGGCGTGCTGATGGTGTTCTCGCTGACCACGCTGTCCAACCCGCGCGGCGGGGAACGGTGGCTGCCCTTGCTGGTGGTGGGTTTCACCGCGGGCTTCCTGATGTTGCGCGGCCGCTCCTACGTCGACCGCTGGCAGGCGATCATCCTGGCCGGGACGTCGGTGATCATCGTCGCGGCGGTGGTGGCGCGGTACGCGTTAGTGCTGCAGTCGCCGCTCGCCATCTCCATGAGCGTGGCGATCCTGGTGCTACTGCCTGCGGCCGGCCTGACAGCGGCCGCGGTCGTGCCCAACACCATCTACAGCCCCCTGTTCCGCAAGTTCGTGGAGTGGATTGAATACCTCTGCCTGATGCCAATCTTCCCGCTGGCATTGTGGTTGATGAATGTCTATGCAGCCATCCGATACCGATAACCGGAAGGTGCGGCGCGGTCGCGCGACCCGTGCGACCGTCGCCGCGCTCCTGCTCACCTCGGGTGCATTGGCGGGCTTACCACCCGCCTCTGCCATTTCTCCGCCGACGATCGATCCGTCGGCGGTTCCGCCCGACGGTCCGCCCGGGCCGCCGGCCCCGATGAAGCAGACCGCGTACTGCACCGAGGTCGGCACCCTGCCCGGCAGCGACTTCAAAGTCCCGCCGCAGTACATGGACATGCTGAACCTGCCCGAGGCGTGGCAGTTCGGCCGCGGCGCCGGCATCAAGGTGGCCGTCATCGACACCGGCGTCACTCCGCATCCCCGGCTTCCCCACCTCATCCCGGGCGGCGACTACATCATGGGCGGCGACGGCCTGTCCGACTGTGATGCCCACGGCACCATCGTGGCGTCGATGATCGGCGCGGCGCCGGCCAACGGGGCGGTGCCCCTTCCTGCCGCTCCGCGCAGGCCGGTCACCATCCCGACCACCGAGCCGCCGCCTAAGGCGCCGCCGCCGCAGACCGTGACGCTCTCGCCGTTGCCCCAGACCGTGACGATGGTTCCGCCGACGGAAGAACCGCCTCCGCCGTTCGGAGCGCCGCCCCCGCCGCCGTCCCCACCACCACCCCCGCAGCAGCCGCCACCAGCTGGGCAAGCTCCGGCGGCTGGCCATGGCGGCGGCACGGTGACCATCCCGAGCTACGCGGGTGGCGCCCGCGTGGTCGGGGTGGACAACCCGCGCGGCCCGCGCCCGCTGGATCCGACGCCGAAACCAACGCCGTCGCCCTCGCCCGCACCGGCGGCTCCCGCGTCGGCGCAGGGCGCCGACGCCTACAGCGGAATCGCCCCGGACGTCGACATCATCTCGATCCGGCAGTCCAGCCAGGCCTTCGGCCTCAAGGACGCCTACACCGGCGACGAGGACCCGCAGACCCGGGCAAAGATCGACAGCGTCGAGACGATGGCGCAGGCGATCGTGCACGCCGCCGACATGGGCGCCCAGGTGATCAACATCTCCGACGTCACCTGCATGAGCGCGCGCAACGTCGTCGACCAACGCTCACTGGGTGCCGCGGTCCGCTACGCGGCGGTGGACAAGAACGTCGTGATCGTCTCCGCGGCCGGTGACAGCAGCAAGAAGGACTGCAAGCAGAACCCGCTGTTCGACCCCCTGCAGCCCAACGACCCCCGCGACTGGAACGCCGTCACCACCGTGGTGACGCCCTCCTGGTACAGCGATTACGTGCTGACGGTCGGCGCGGTCGACCTGGACGGCCGTCCGTTGACGCAGGGTGGCCAGGGACAGGGCCCGACGAGCATCGCCGGGCCGTGGGTGGGGATCGCCGCGCCGGGAACCGACGTGGTCGGGCTGTCCCCGCGAGACGACGGCCTGATCAACGCGATCGACGGGCCGGACAACACGCTGCTGATTCCCACCGGCACCAGCTTCTCGACCGCGATCGTGTCCGGCGTGGCCGCGCTCGTGCGCGCGAAGTATCCCGAACTGTCGTCACACCAGATCATCAACCGGTTGATCCGCACCGCCCGGGCGCCCGCCCGCGGCGTGGACAACCAGGTCGGCTACGGTGTGGTTGACCCAGTGGCCGCATTGACGTGGGATGTGCCCGAAGGTCCGGTAAAGCCGCCACAGCAGCTGTCAACGCCGCTGAACATTCCCAAACCGGCTCCGCCTCGCGACCAGGTGCCGGTGTGGGTGGCCGCGGGGGGCTTGACCGGGGCTCTACTGATAGGCGGCGCGGTGTTTGGTATATCGGTGTTGATGAAGCGATCGCGTAAGCAGCGATGAGGGCGGAGCGGTAATGAAGGCTCAGCACAGATTTGGATTGTCGTTGTCGTGGCCGCGGGTCACAGCGGTTTTCCTGGTCGACATTGCCATCCTGATAGTGGCAAGTCACTGCCCCGACTCCTGGCAGGCCGATCACCACATCGCGTGGTGGGTCGGTGTCGGCCTCGCGGCGCTGGTGACGCTGCTGTCCCTGGTCACCTACCGCGGGATCACCGTGATTTCGGGGTTGGCCGCGTGGGTGTGGGATTGGTCCGCCGACCCGGGCACCGCGCTGGCCGCGGGCTGCACCCCGGCGCTCGACTACCAGCGCCGGTTCGGGCGCGACAAGGTCGGGGTCCGCGAATACGAGGGCCGGCTGGTCTCGGTGATCGCGGTGGACGGCGGCGACGAGGACGCGCCGGGGCGCCACCGCCACCGCGGTACCTCCGCCACGCTGCCAATCCAGGCGGTCGCCGAGGGGCTGCAGCAGTTCGACATCCACCTCGACAGCGTCGACATCGTCACCGTGAAGGTGCGCCGCGGCGGCAACGCGGCGGAACTGTCGGCGCTCGAGGACTGGGGCCCGGAGGAGTGGGGTCTGGTGGGCGACAGCCCGACCTCGTTCGCGCGCCGCACCTGGCTGGTGCTGCGGATGAACCCGCAGCGCAACGTCACCGCGGTCGCGGCCCGCGACTCGCTGGCTTCGACCCTGGTCGCGGCCACCGAGCGGCTCGCTCAGGACGTCGACGGACAGACGTGTGTGGCCAAGCCGCTGACTGCCGACGAACTCGCCGAGGTCGACAAGGCCGTGCTCGCCGACCTCGAGCCGACCTGGAGCCGTCCCGGGTGGCGGCATCTCAAGCATTTCAACGGGTTCGCGACCAGCTTCTGGGTGACGCCGTCGGACATCACCAGCGAGTCGCTGGAGGAACTCCTGGTGCCCGACGACCCCGCCGTGGGGGCGACGGTGATCACCCTCCGGCTCATCAGCCGGGACGGGCGCCCTCAGCTGTCGGCCTGGGTGCGGTACCACAGCGATAGCCGGCTGCCCAAGGAGTCCTCCGCAGGCCTCAACCGGCTCACGGGCCGCCAGTTGGCCGCGGTGCGCGCCAGCCTGCCCGCACCGACGACCCGCCCGTTGCTGGTCGTGCCGAGCCGGGAGCTTTCCCACGATGACGACTTGGCGCTGCCGGTAGGCCAGGTGCGGGGAGACGCGCCAAGCGTGCCTGCAGGGCAATGACCCGCCCCCAGTCGACCGCCGAAGACGCCCGCAACGCGATGGTCGCCGGTCTGTTGGCGTCCGGGATTTCCGTCAACGGGCTGCAACCCAGTCACAATCCGCAGGTGGCGGCGCAGATGTTCACCACGGCCACCAGCCTCGATCCGGCGATGTGCGACGGCTGGCTGGCGCGGATCCTGGCCGGCGACCAGAGCATCGAGGTCCTTGCCGGCGCGTGGTCGGCGGTCAGGACGTTCGGGTGGGAAACCCGTCGCCTCGGTGTGACGGACCTGCAGTTCCGCCCCGAGGTCTCCGACGGGTTGTTCCTGAAGCTCGCGGTCACCAGCGTGGAGTCGCTGGCCTGCGCCTACGCCGCCGTTCTCGCCGAGGCCAAACGCTACGAGGAGGCCGCGAAGCTGCTCGACAGCATCGAGCCGCGCCACGCTTTCGACGAGGAATTGGTCACCTACGTGCGCGGGGTGCTGTACTTCCGCACCGGGCGCTGGCCGGAGGTGCTCGCCCAATTCCCGGAGGGGAAGACGTGGCGCCACCCCGAGCTCAAGGCCGCGGGCGCGGCGATGGCAACCACGGCGCTGGCGTCGCTCGGCGTCTTCGAGGAGGCGTTCCGGCGCGGTCAGGACGCCGTCGAGGGCGACCGGGTGCCCGGGGCGGCCAACATCGCCCTCTACACCCAGGGCATGTGCTTGCGCCACGTCGGCCGCGAGGAGGAGGCCGTCGAGCTGCTGCGCCGCGTGTATTCGCGGGATCCGAAGTTCACCCCGGCCCGGGAAGCGCTGGACAATCCCAACTTTCGGCTGATCCTGACCGATCCGGAAACGATTGAGGCCCGCACGGACCCGTGGGACCCCGACAGCGCACCAACCCGCGCCCAGACCGAGGCCGCTCGCCACGCCGAGGCGGCGGCGAAGTACCTGGCCCAAGGCGATGCCGAGCTGAACGCGATGCTGGGCATGGAGCGGGCCAAGCGCGAGATCAAGCTCATCAAGTCCACGACCAAGGTCAACATGGCCCGTGCCAAGATGGGGCTGCCGGTGCCGGTGACGTCGCGCCACACCTTGCTGCTGGGCCCGCCGGGAACCGGAAAGACCTCGGTGGCAAGGGCTTTCAGCAAGCAGCTGTGCGGGCTGACGGTGCTGCGCAAGCCGGTTGTGGTGGAGACGAGCCGCACCAAGCTGCTGGGTCGCTACATGGCCGACGCCGAGAAGAACACCGAGGAAATGCTCGAGGGCGCCCTGGGCGGTGCGGTGTTCTTCGACGAGATGCACACCTTGCACGAGAAGGGCTACTCGCAGGGCGACCCCTACGGCAACGCCATCATCAACACGCTACTGCTCTACATGGAGAACCATCGTGACGAGCTGGTGGTCTTCGGAGCGGGCTACGCCAAGGCGATGGAAAAGATGCTCGACGTGAATCAGGGTCTGCGGCGGCGCTTTTCGACGGTGATCGAGTTCTTCAGCTACACCCCGCAGGAGTTGGTCGCGCTGACCAAACTGATGGGCGAGGAGAACGAGGACCTCATCACCGACGAAGCGGCCGAGGCGCTGCTGCCGTCGTACTCCAAGTTCTACCTCGACGAGAGCTACTCCGAGGACGGGGACCTGATTCGCGGCATCGACATCCTGGGCAATGCGGGATTTGTCCGCAACGTTGTGGAGAAGGCGCGCGACCACCGCAGCTTCCGCCTCGATGACGAGGACCTCGACGCCGTGTTGTCCAGCGATCTCGCCGACTTCAGCGAGGCGCAACTGCGCCGCTTCAAGGAATTGACCCGCGAGGACCTCGCCGAGGGCCTGGGCGCTGCCGTGGCCGAGAAGAAGCAGGACTAGGCCTCCCCGGATCGACTGGCCTGCGCGCCCGGAAATGGGCCGCCGAGCAACCGCTTCTGGTGCCGTGACACCGGGAATCTGAGCCGTGTCCGGCTACGGTCGCCGATTCCCCGTCGCCGTCACAGCGAGTCGCGTTGACGTGGACCGGCCTTACCGCGACGATGACGCCACCAGGTAAGTTTCTGCAGGAAAACCGGCTATTTACAGCCAAAGTCGGCAGACGTCGCGGGCCAGGAAGACTCGCTCGATTCGGGCTGGATTCGGGCGTTGCGTCCACCCGATGCGGGGTTGCGACGTCCTGGCTTCGACCAGAGAAGCGTCGGACCCGGCAAATTTTTGGCGGGTGGCTTCGCCCCGCATTCCACAGCCCCGGCGGCACTCCCGTGGGCTCGGATCCCGACGGGAGGTGGCGGGCTGGTCCAACCAACGACAGTGGCTGTGCGAATTCGATGACCGTTTCTTTCCGATCCGGACACGGCGTCCTGATCGCCGCCTGAATCGGTTGCCGCCGAGTACCTGACACGCCGCCCGGGGAGGGGAGCGCGCGCACTGGCAGCGCCCCGACGTCACCACAGCGGCCGAGGCCCGTAGGCGGGTCGGAGCATGCCGACAAGGAGATGTCCGATGTTTGTTGATACACAACGGGATTCGCTGGCGACCGCGACCGGGGACCCGTCCCCGGCCCAGGTGGTTGCCCAACCCGACGCTGCAACCGCGGTTCCCGCTGACATCGTCGACCCGATCGCGGCCGGTTGAGGGGAGTGCCGACGATGGACTTCGGAGCTTTACCACCGGAAATCATCTCCGCGCGAATGTATTCGGGGCCGGGCTCGGCTCCGATGCTGGCCGCCGCGGCGGCCTGGGATCTGCTGTCGGCCACAGCGGCGCGGGCCACTCTGGTGGGGAAACTGTCTATGCCGCAATGCTGGACGACGGCGGCGCAGGTGGCGAACCCGGCGGGCGTCACGTTCGCCGGGGGTGGCTGGACCAGCGCCGTCCCCACTGCGCCGGAGGCCGTCCCGGCGGCCATGCCCGGCATTCCCGGCATGCCGGCCACCGCCGCGCACGGATTGGGCCATGGGCCTCGATACGGCTTCCGCGTGACGGTCAGGCCGCGCCCGCCGGCCGCGGCATGACCAATTGGGCCCGGGCCGCGAAACATCGCGACTGCCATGTCGGTTCGCTTGACTCACTAACTTTGGGATGCCACCATGGCTTCTGCAAGCACCTCGCTAGGTGAGGCGTCTGCACGGATACAGGCCACTGACCTCGAACGTCGAAAGACGCCCAGGGTCAGGACAGCTCCTCCCGGCTTAAGGGTTGAGCCCAAGTGGCTTCCGGACTCGACCGGTTCGGATACGCCGTGTGGTGCCAAAGCTCTGACGAGAGGGGTGCCGTTCCCGGGTGTTTTCACCCGGGTCCTTCTCCCCAGTGTGCGAACGATGGCATCCCCGTGTGCCCTGGCCGTGAGGAGGTGAGAGCGGAATGAGTCCCGGCGATAGTTCCTATTGCAGATCGAGCCATTTCGTTGCGATCCGACCCCGACCTGTCCGTACCGTCTGAATCGGATTTCGCTCGGTCCTGATCAGCACGTTCTCGCTTCGGCCGAACGTGTGATCGGCGCGCGCGAAGACTGAGCCGCACGGTGCCGCTAGGCTTGGGCGGCTCTTCGCGGCATATCAGCCTTCAGCGCAAAGCTTTTCGGCGCGCGAGGTCCACCTCCCGCGCGATGCGCAACAGCGGTTGGCGTTCACGAACTTTGCACCGTGGCGTCGCGCGTGAGCGCGAGTTCGTATGCGTCCACCGAAACCTCCAACACGAGAACGACTTTCCAGGGGCAGGGGCGAACAATGATGGCAGTACTGGACTTCGCGATGCTTCCGCCCGAGATCAACTCCGGCCGGATGTATTCCGGGCCGGGTTCGGGCCCGATGCTGGCCGCCGCGTCGGCCTGGAACGGGGTGGCCGCGGAATTGCGGTCGACTGCACTGTCCTACGGCTCGACGCTTTCGGCGCTGACGAGCGAGGAATGGCACGGTCCGGCCTCGGCGGCGATGGCGGCGGCGGTGCTGCCGTACGTGACGTGGATGAGCACGACCGCTGCACAAGCCGAGCAGACCGCCGCGCAGGCCGACGCGGCCGCAGCGGCCTATGAGGCCGCGTTCGCCGCAACCGTGCCGCCGGCGGTGATCGCGGCCAACCGTGCCCAACTGGCGGCGTTGATCGCCACCAACGTCCTGGGGCAGAACACCCCGGCGATCGCGGCCACCGAGGCGCAGTACGCCGAAATGTGGGCGCAGGACGCCGCGGCGATGTACGGCTACGCCGGCTCGTCAGCCGCCGCGACCAAGCTGATCCAGTTCGCCGAGCCCCAGCAGACCACGAGCCCCGGCGGGTTGGCCGGTCAGGCCGCCGCGGTCACCCAGGCCGCCGGGGCCTCGACCGGGACCCAGCAGGCGACACTGTCGCAGTTGACCGCGAGCGTGCCCGCGGCGCTGCAGAGCCTCGCCTCGCCGGGGACCGCGTCGACCTCGTCGACGTCCACGCTCCAGTCGATCCTGTCGCCGAACAGCAACTTCTGGAACACGATCACCTCGACCGGGGCGATCAACCCCGCTCAGGTGGTTTCGGCGGTGACGAGCTCGACGTTGATCGGTGCGAGCGCCGGCGCCCTCAACGACCTGGGCGACGCGGGCGGGATCGCGCCGCTTGCCTCGGCGGGGCTCGGAACGGGGACCCAGGGGTTGTCGGGACTCGCGGGGCTGGGCGGCGCCGGGTCTTCGGTGTCGGCCGGCCTGGGCCGGGCGGGGCTGGTCGGGCCGCTGTCGGTGCCGTCGAGCTGGACGGCGCCCGCACCGCTGGCCAGCCCGCTGGCCTCGACGCTGGGTGGGACGCCGATGGTTGCCCCGCCGCCCACCGTGGCGGCGGGGGTGCCCGCGATGCCGATGGGCGGCATGGCCGGTCAGGGGTTCGGACGCGCGGTCCCGCAGTACGGGTTCCGCCCCAACTTCGTGGTACGCCCGCCGGCGGCGGGCTGATTCGGACGGGGGTGTGATGGGCCTCGGCGCCGTGCCATACGAAACCAATGGGGCAGGCCTCCGCGCCGCGACTCCGCGTCACTTGGCCGGGCATCGACAGCGCCGTCGACTCCGCCTCAGCTTGATTGCATTCCGCGACAATGATGCTGAATGCTTCAATTCATCTCGCGGCCCGCACACGGGCCTCGGCACTCCGCCGCGCTATTGGGGCTGCGCCGCAAACTTGTTATCAATTGCCAAAATATGCGGCACTGGGCGGCCGATAATTGCCATTCAACCGATGAAAAGTAATGTCAACACAGTTTGACTGCTCGCCATGACTCCGATGCCCAGAGGAGCACCGACGATAGCGCTTTCGCCGCGATTTCTTTCGAGTTGGGTTGGATGAATCGATAACGGCCGGTTCTCGCATGTAACGGCCGAGCGACGACCTTCGTATCCCATCTTCAAAGATATCGAAGCGGCGGAAACTCCAGTGTGCATATACCCCCTTCCCATCGGCGGAATATCGACAGAGAGCTCAAGGGTCTGACGTCAATGGAGCAAACATTTGGGGCCGTCACAATATGGGTCTGCTGTGTCCAATATAGGAAACAGCATGCTGATCGAATAGCGGATTTGATGTATTTCATTAGAACTCTGGTCCTGTTGCGGCCGCGGGTACTGAGGCGGGCCTACCATGGCGGCCAATCGAGGGGAGTGGAGATCGTCGATGCTTGAGTTCGGAGCGCTTCCGCCGGAGATCAACTCGGGACGAATGTATGTCGGCGCGGGGTCGGGGCCGTTGTTGGCCGCGGCCGCGGCGTGGGATGAGCTGGCCGCGGGGCTGCAGGCGACGGCGGCGTCGTACGGTTCGACGATCGAAACGCTGGCGACCGGGCCGTGGACGGGCCCGTCCTCGATGGCGATGGCGGCCGCGGCCGCACCGTATGTGGCGTGGATCAACGCGACCGGCGCGCAGGCCGAGCAGGCGGGGATGCAGGGCAGACTGGCCGCGGGCGCCTATGAGACGGCCTTCGCGGCCACGGTGCCCCCGCCGGTGATCGCGGCCAATCGCGCTCTGGTCGCAACGCTGATCGCCACCAACGTCCTGGGCCAGAACACGGCGGCGATCGCGGCCGCCGAAGCCCAATACATGGAAATGTGGGCCCAGGACGCCGCGGCGATGTACGCCTACGCGGCCTCGTCGGCGAGCGCGTCGCAACTGACCCCGTTCACCGCGCCGCCACGGACCACCAGCGACTCGGGAACGGCGGTCGAAGCGGGCGCGATGACTCCGTCCGGCGCGGCGTCCGTTTCGGAGACGGCCGGCCAGCTGTCTGCACTGACTACTTCGATGCCGGCGGCGACGCAATTGGCGGGTCATGCCCCTGCCGCCGGGGTGGGCTCGACGGGAGTTTCCTTGTCACCGGTGCTTCCGGTGCTGGACAACTGGAACACCATCTGGGGGGCCATCACCGGGGTGTACTCGCCCCAGTCGTGGAGCACCATCCCCGGTGGGCCGTTCCTGTCGTTCGGTCAGGTGTACGCCTGGGCGCAAAACGGGCAGGCCGCCGCCGACTTCCTGTCCGGCCCGGAACCCATCACCGGGGCGTTGGCGCCGCTGACGAGAGGCGCCGGCGCCGTGGCCCCCACGATGGGTCCCGCCGTCGGCAGCGGCGCCGTTTCGGGTGCCATGGGCCAGGCGGCCCTGGTGGGAAGCATGTCAGTCCCGCAGGGCTGGACCGAAGCCGCGCCCGCGATCCGAACGCTGGCTTCGGTGCTTCCCACCAATATCGCGGCCGTTCCTTCCGTGTCGCTGGCCGACGGAAGCGGCATCTTCGGGCAGATGGCCCTGTCCAGCCTGGCCGGGCGCGCCGTCGCCGCGCCCGCGTTTCATGCATCGGCAAGCGGTAGTGCCGCGGGGACCTCACTGGGCGGTGTCGTCGCCGCGGCCGATCCGGCCGCGGCCACCATCATCGTCATACCGGCCCTGGACGACGAGTGACGGCCGTGACGACGCACCGCGCCTGGGGCCGCAAACCGCTGGGGCGCCCACGACCGGGAAAGGGGGCTAGAACATGATTTACGGACTCTTTCCGCCGGAGTTCAACTCGGGCCGGATGTACGCCGGTCCGGGACCGGACTCGATGCTGGCCGCGGCGGCGGCCTGGGACGGGCTGGCCACCGAATTGCAGTCCACCGCGGCGTCTTATGAGTCGGTGATCGCCGGCCTGACGAGTGGGCCCTGGGTGGGTCCGTCGTCGCTGAGCATGGTGGCCGCGGTCACCCCCTACCTGGCCTGGATGCAACGGACCGCCGCCCAGGCCCGGGAAGCCGCGACCGCGGCCACCGCGGCGGTGGCCGCATACGAGGAGGCATTCGCCGCTCACCTGCCGCCCCCGGTGATCGCCGCCAATCGCGCCCAACTGGCGGCGCTGGTGGCGACGAACATATTCGGGCAGAACACCGCGGCTATTGCGGCCACCGAGGCTCAGTACGGCGAAATGTGGGCCCAAGACGCCGTGGCGATGGATACCTACCTCGCCTCGTCGGAGGCGGCCACCCGATTCACGGCCTTCACGGAGCCACCGCAGACCACCGACGACGCCTCCGGAACGATGCAGTCGGCAGCGCTGACCGAGGCCGCCGGTACCTCGGCAGGCGACGTGGCGGCGACGGTCAATCCGGCCGCCCTCGCAACTGGCACGTCCCCAGGAGCTCTGGGACGGCTCGCGGATCTCGCCATCGCCTACGAACAACTCTGGACCGATTCCCTGAACGGTCTTTTGGGACCAAACGGGAGCGCCTGGTACGCGGCCGTGTACAACGCGGTCGACGTTCCCCTCGGTCTCACCACGACATTCAACGACATCGGGCTGTTGATCAACTTTCCCCTGTCGCAGTGGCTCAAATTTGCCCCACCCATCGAATACGGCGCGCTGCCGAAAGACGCGCTGGGGGCCGGGCTCGGGGCGTTGGAACTCGGCCGGGGCACGTTGTACAGCGCGGTCAGCCCGATAGCGGCGGATATGGGTCGCGGCACCCTGGTCGGAGCGTTGACAGTTCCACCGGGCTGGGTGACGAACACCCCAGCCGTACGGATGGTGGCTTCCGCCTTGACGGCCGCCGGACCCGAGGCCGTGCCGGCGGCCGCGCTCGGCGAGGGTGGGCTGCTCGGTTCGATGTCGGCGGCGGGGATGCTCGGGAGCGCCTTCGGCGCGGGGGCTCCGAGCGTGCTGGGCCGTGCCGGCGTCCGAAACCGTCTGGCCCCGTTCAAAGATCTCCAAGGCCCCGCTTCGCCGGAGCAACTCAAGCGTGTGGTTGCGCGAATATCGGAGCAACCCGAAAGCGTGCAGCACCACACCGTCGACAACGACGGTCTTGACGATCTGCTCCAACAACTGGCGAAGAAACCCGGTGTCCATGCGGTGCACCTCAAAAAAAGCAAGTCCACGGTGGTGCCGTCGGATGCGCAGCGCGGATGAGGGGCGACATAATTCGGCGCTCGAACCGCCGTCTCGCCTCGACCTGCGCCCAGAACAAATGCCGCGGAGCGATTTTCCGGGCATCGAAGAAAGGTTGCTCATGCGACTGCTGGCGCTACTCGTAGCTTTGGCCATGATCGGCCTCGCGACACCGGCACATGCCGAACCTCTTCCCGTCGAAGGTGACGACGCCGCCTTTCTCGCCGCTCTGCAACAAGCCGGCATCAGCTACGCAAGCCCGGAGGCGGCCGTCGGGGCCGGCAGAACCGTGTGCCATTGCCTGAACCGCGGCGAGTCAGGGCTAGAGCTAATCCACGACCTGAAAATGCGCAACGCCGAATTCGACATGGACAGGGCGGCCAATTTCGCCCTTATTTCAGCGAAATATTATTGCCCCCATCACCTTTCCGAGGCGTGACACCGAGGCCGCGCGAACCTCGGGCATGGATCGCCGTCCCGTCAGCGCGCTACAGGCGAACCCGTCGTGTCTCTGGTTTTCGCCCCGGGCCGGCCGAATGCGTTGGTGCCGCAAGCCTTCAGCCCGTGAACAAACTCTGCAGCAACCGCTCACTTCCCGGACAACCCAATCAATAGATATCAATAGACATAGCGCCCGAGGGGCCCGAAACCCTGCAGTGATGGCCGTGAGGTTTCGCATGCGTATCCGCGACGCGTTCAGTTCGGCCGTGAGCCACTTGCTGTTCACCTAGACGTGGTTGTCTGCGCGACCGGCACCGCGCCGCGGCCGGAACCGCAATTGCCGGGAGCCTGCCGCGCATACTCAGGCCTGGGGTCCCGAAGGGTAAGGAGTGGTCGACATGCAGACGCTGAGCGTCGCCGATTTCGCGCTGCGGCTCGCAGTCGGCGTCGGCTGCGGCGCCTTGATCGGCCTGGAGCGGCAATGGCGGGCGCGCAGGGCCGGTCTGCGCACCAACGCCCTGGTGGCCGCCGGCGCGACCCTGTTCGTGCTGTACGCGGTCGCCACGGAGGACACCAGCGCGACCCGGGTCGCTTCCTACGTGGTGTCCGGCATCGGGTTCCTGGGCGGCGGCGTGATCCTGCGCGAGGGGGTCAACGTCCGCGGCCTCAACACCGCGGCCACCCTCTGGTGCTCGGCGGCGATCGGTGTGCTGGCCGCCTCGGGGCACCTGGCCTTCACCCTGATCGGCACCGGCACCGTCATCGCGCTGCACGTGTTCGGCCGCCCGCTCGGCCGGCTGATCGACCGCGACGAGAACGTCGACGACGACGAGAGCCTGCAGCCCTACCTGGTGCAGGTCACGTGCCGCCCCAAATCGGAGACGTACGCCCGCGCCCAGATCGTCCAGCACGCCAGCAGCAACGACATGACGCTGCGCGGCATCGACGCCCGGCGCGCCGAGGACGACGCGGTCACCCTGACCGCGCACCTGCTGATGGACGGCCACACACCGGCCAAGCTCGAGCGGTTGGTCGGCGAACTCTCCCTGCAACCGGGGGTCCGGACGGTGCAGTGGTACGCCGGGGACCCGGCGCAGCGGACCGATTGACCACCGCCGCGGCGGCCCCCACGGCCCGGTCAGGGGCGGGCCTGCAACACCGGTGCGCCCGCGGTCAACAGGTCGGTGCGGTCGCCGGGCATAGATGGCGCGCTTGGTGGCAGTAGCGGCCGGTCGAACAGGTCGCTGATCAGGTCGTAACCGGCGTAGCGGCCCATCGGGCGACCATGCTGACAGGACATCACCGAGACGTGCACGTCGTCGCTGCGGCCGGCCGCGACGTCGAACGCCCATGGTTGCTAGCAGCGGTGCTGCGCTGGCGTCGCCCACCGGGCTGACCCGCCGCGACGGCGCGACCCGCTACTCCCCGGTGTTACGCCGAGGATGAACCCACCCGATTACGGCCTCGCCGCGCGCACCGGAGGTAATACTCTGTCTGTGTGAGTGCCGTATCGGATGTCTTCTCCGCGCTCCCGCCGCAGCTCCGGGACCCGGTGCTCTTTGCCATTCCCTTCTTCTTGTTGCTGCTGACCATCGAGTGGACCGCGGCCCGCAAGCTGGAACGCATCACGGCGGACGCCGACGAGCCACGGCCCGCCTCGGGGGCCTATCTGACCCGCGACTCGGCGGCCAGCATCTCGATGGGACTGGTCTCGGTGGGCACCACCGCCGGCTGGAAGTCCCTGGCCCTGCTCGGCTACGCCGCGATCTACGGCTACCTGGCGCCCTGGCACCTCCCGGCAACCAAGTGGTACACGTGGGTCGTCGCGATCCTCGGCGTCGATGTGCTGTATTACGCCTACCACCGCATCGCTCACCGGGTGCGGCTGATCTGGGCCACCCACCAGGCCCACCACTCCAGCCAATACTTCAACTTCGCCACCGCGCTGCGCCAGAAGTGGAACAACAGCGGCGAAATCCTGATGTGGACCCCGCTGCCGCTGCTGGGGGTTCCCCCCTGGATGGTGTTCTTCTCCTTTTCGGTGAGCCTGATCTATCAGTTCTGGGTGCACACCGAGCGAATCGACAAGCTGTGGCGCCCTTTCGAATTCGTGTTCAACACACCGTCGCATCACCGCGTGCACCACGGCATGGACCAGGTGTACCTGGACAAGAACTACGGCGGCATCCTCATCGTCTGGGACCGGCTGTTCGGCAGCTTCCAGCCCGAGTTGTTCCGCCCGCACTACGGGCTCACCAAGCAGGTCGATACGTTCAACATCTGGAAGCTGCAAACGCGCGAGTACGTCGCTATAGCCCGCGACTGGCGAACGGCGAGCCGTTTGCGCGACCGGCTCGGCTACGTCTTCGGGCCGCCGGGCTGGGCGCCGCGCGGAGCCGGCCGGGCCGAGCCCGCCACCCCGATGGTCACGACTCTGTAACACTGCCGCCCGCCGACCCGATTAGTTCAGCGTCGGGAAGCTTCACACCGGACGGCCGGTCTCGACCGGCCCCGACGGATCGGAGTCCATGGTGCGCCGCCCAGCAATGCGCGCGTTCGCCGCGTCGGCCATCGTCGCGGCGCTCGTGTCCGCGTCACCGTCAGCACCGGCCAGCGCCGAAGCCACGCTCGTCTTCCCTGGGATGGAGATCCATCAGGACCGCCACCTGTGCACCCTGGGCTACGTCGACCCGGTCATGCGCATCGCGTTCACGGCGGGGCATTGTCGGGGCGGGGGAGCGGTCTACGACAAGAACCAGAACCCCATCGGCCGGATGGCCACCTTCCGGGACAACACCCCCAGCGGCACCACGGTGGCCACCGACCAGATGATCTCCGACTATGAGGCGATCGTGCTCGACGACGGCGTCACGCCGAGCGACGTGCTGCCGGGGGGACGCCCACTGCAATCGAACCCGGGCGTGGTGGTCCAGCCCGGTCAGGCCGTCTGCCATTTCGGGGTGGCCACCGGCGAGACCTGCGGGGTCGTCGAGAGCGTCAACAACGGGTGGTTCACCATGTCGCACGGGGTGCAGAGCCAGAAGGGCGATTCGGGCGGTCCGGTGTACCTGGCCCCCAATGGCGGACCCGGCCAGATCGTGGGCATTTTCAACAGCGTGTGGGGGGACCTCCCGGCCGCGGTCTCCTGGCGGGCGGCCTCGGACCAGGTCCGCCAGGACCTGGGCGTCACGGACAACCCGCGCTGAGGGCGGTCAGGGACGGCGCGGCCCTTTGGCCGGCGGGAAGAGCGCGAACACCGGGATCGACGGCGCCGCGGCGCGAAGTTGCTCGTCGTCGGAGTCGGGTGTCAGCTCGGGCACGTACTTCTTGACCTGCCAATACCAGCGTGCCAGGTACCGCCGCAGCACCTCGGGCTTGGCCGCATCGTCCAGCTCACTGACGCCGACGGACCGGCGGCGCCAGCGCGGACCCACCTCGACGGCGCCCGCGGCCCGGACGTTGCGCGCCCACTGGGTGTTGCCGCGCGGTGCGACGAGGTATTCCACGCCGTCGATTGTCAGCAGGTTGACCACCACGGAGCGCGGTTTTCCGGTGGTGCGGCCCCGGACCCGCAGCGCGCGGGTCCCGGCGATGCTGACGCCCATCTCGGCCAGCCGGCGGATCGCGGCGTTGGCGGCCCGGGTGGCCCGGTCCGGCTTCTGGTAGTGGGTGGTCACCATGATGTCCTCTCGGTGGGCGTGGCCAGCATTTAGAGAGCAGTGCTCTCGATTAGGGCCACGCTGCCACAGGTGCGGCCGAAAAGCAAGAGCACTGATCTCGGTTGTGTCAGACTGGCCGCGTGGGGAAGCGCCAGGAATCGCGGGAGCAGATCGAGGCGAGGATCGTCGAGCTGGGCCGCCGCCACCTGGTGGATCGCGGAGCGGCCGGGCTGTCGCTGCGTGCGATCGCACGCGAACTGGGCATGGTGTCCTCGGCGGTGTACCGCTACGTGTCCAGCCGCGACGAGCTGCTGACCCTGCTGCTGGTCGACGCCTATTCCGACCTGGCCGACACCGTGGACCGGGCCCGCGAAGCCGGAGGAGAGCTGTGGAGCGACGACGTCATCGCGATCGCGCGCGCCGCGCGCCGCTGGGCCGTCGCCCACCCGGCCCGTTGGGCCCTGCTGTACGGCAGCCCCGTGCCCGGGTATCACGCCCCGGCGGAGCGCACGGTTGCGGTCGGTACCAGGGTCGTCGGCGCGTTTCTGGACGCCGTGTCCGCCGGGATCGCCACCGGGGACATCATGCTGACCAATGACGTCGTAGAACAGCCCATGTCGTCGGACTTCACCCGGATCCGCGACGAATTCGGTTTTCCCGGTGACGATCGCGTCGTCACCAAGTGCTTTCTGCTGTGGGCCGGCGTGCTGGGCGCGATCAGCCTCGAGGTGTTCGGGCAGTACGGCGCCGACACGCTGACCGACCCCGAGGCGGTTTTCGACGCACAACTGGGCTTGCTGGTCGACGTGCTCAACAGGCCCTGACGGCCGCGCCCGGCGGCCTCGCGCCCGAGATATTAGAACGTGTTCATGCGACGTTCCGGACGCCGAGTCGGTCGACGGCGGCAAAGTATTACGGGCGCTTTCTGGCGGTCGGTGCGCTGGGCTATCCTGCGAGGCGATGACCCTTCCCGTTCAATCGCCCACGCAGATCGCCTGGGTCACCCCGGACCTGGATGCCACCGAAACGGCCCTCACCGGCTTGTTAGGCGTTCGGAAGTGGATCCGGATACCGGACGTGCACTTTGCTCCGGACAGTTGCAGCTATCTCGGCGCGCCGGCAGATTTCGTCGCGAGCATCTCACTGAGCTATCTCGGCGACATGCAGTTGGAGCTGATCGCTCCGGTGCGCGGGGAGAACATCTATAGTGACTTTTTGCGCGACCACGGCCCGGGCCTGCACCACATCTGCACGGAGGCCGAGAGCCCGGAGAGGTTCGACGCGGCGCTCGCCGAGGCCGCCGACCACGGCGCGGCGGTGGTGCAGCAGGGGGTGATGCCCGGCGGCATCCGCTTCGCTTATCTGTCGGCGCCGCAAGCGGGGGTGCCGTTCCTCGAGGTCGCCTACGTCTCGCCCGAGATGAGGGCGTTCTACGACTACATCAAACAGGAGCAGCGGTGAGCCGCGCCGGCGACGATGCAGAACGAAGCGATGTGGGGGTACCGCCCGCTTGCGGGGGAGAGGAGCGGCGCCAATGAGCACCGAGATACCAGCAACCGTCGGCGCGGACACGGTGGAGTCCTGGTCCGACGAGGTCGACGTGGTCGTCCTCGGCTTCGGCATCGCAGGCGGTTGCGCGGCGGTCAGCGCCGCGGCCGCCGGCGCGCGGGTCCTGGTGCTCGAGCGCGCCGCCGCGGCGGGTGGCACCACTTCCCTTGCGGGAGGCCATTTCTACCTCGGTGGGGGAACCGCGGTCCAGGAGGCGACCGGTCACCCCGATTCGCCCGAGGAGATGTACAAGTATCTGGTCGCCGTGTCGCGCGAGCCGGATCACGCCAAGATACGGGCGTACTGCGAAGGCAGCGTCGAGCATTTCAACTGGCTGGAAGACCTGGGTTTCCAGTTCGAGCGCAGCTTCTTCCCGGGCAAGGCGGTGATCCAGCCCAACACCGAGGGGTTGATGTACACCGGCAACGAGAAGGTGTGGCCGTTTTTGGAGCAGGCGGTGCCGGCTCCCCGCGGTCACAAAGTTCCCGTCCCCGGGGACACCGGCGGCGCCAGCATGGTGATCGAACTGCTCCTCAAGCGCGCCGCCGGCCTGGGGGTACAGATCCGCTACGAGACCGGCGCCACCCAACTCGTCGTCGACGGTGCGGGGGCGGTGACCGGCGTCATGTGGAAGCACTTCGCCGAAACCGGTGCGGTGAAAGCGAAGTCGGTCATAATCGCCGCCGGGGGATTCGTGATGAACCCGGACATGGTGGCCGCCTACACCCCGAAGCTGGCCGAGAAGCCGTTCGTGCTCGGTAACACCTACGACGACGGCCTCGGCATCAGGATGGGCGTCTCGGCCGGTGGCGCCACCCAGCACATGGACCAGATCTTCATCACCGCCCCGCCGTACCCGCCGTCGATCCTGCTCACCGGGATCATCGTCAACAAGCTCGGACAGCGTTTCGTCGCCGAGGACTCCTACCACTCCCGGACCTCGGGCTTCATCATGGACCAGCCCGACAGCGCGGCGTACCTCATCGTCGACGAGGCGCACCTCGAGCAACCCAAGATGCCGCTGGTGCCGCTGATCGACGGCTGGGAAACCGTTCCCGAAATGGAAGCCGCGCTGGGCATCCCGGAGGGCAACCTGGCGGCGACGCTGGAACGGTATAACACCTTCGCCGCGCGCGGTGAGGACCCCGACTTCCACAAGCAGCCGGAATTCCTTGCGCCGCAAGACAAAGGCCCGTGGGGCGCGTTCGACATGTCGCTGGGCAAGGCGATGTACGCCGGATTCACCATCGGCGGTCTGGCGGTCACTGTCGACGGTGAGGTGCAGCGCGCCGACGGCAGCGTCATCCCGGGACTGTATGCGGTGGGCGCGTGCGCCTCCAACATCGCCCAGGACGGCAAGGGCTACGCCAGCGGAACGCAGCTGGGGGAGGGCTCGTTCTTCGGCCGCCGCGCCGGGGCGCACGCGGCCCGGGTGGCCGCGGGCGCGCAGGCGCGCTAAAACACAACGGCGAGGCTGCAGTTTTGCAGGAGACCCACCGGCCCCGCCATTGCCGATCAATATCCCGCCGTCTACGCCGGTTCCGGGAGTTCCGTTTAGCCGGTTGACGCCGGCGGCCTCGGCGACCGGGTGAGACCCCGCGGCAAAGTCCAGCGCCACCACGAACTGCTCGTGGCAGGCCGCCGCCCGGGCGCCGAGCCCCCGCGATGGTCAAAACCGACTATCCACAGCCGCAGGCGGCGCGCCCGACTAGACCTGCGCGGGTTGGGCTTCCACTGGGCCCAGGTGCCATTCGCCGCCGCCCAGCAATCGCAGATGCCTTTTGTGGTGCTGTTCGACGGCCGGGCGATGGCTGACGCTGACCAGGACGCAGTCCGGCACCTCGGCGCGCACCAACTGGTACAGCGCGAATTCCAGCCCCTCGTCGAGCGCCGAGGTGGCCTCATCGAGGAAGACCGCCTGCGGCTTGGTGAGCAGGATGCGGGCGAACGCCACGCGCTGTTGCTCACCCGGGGAGAGCACCTTGGCCCAGTCCTGCTCCTCGTCGAGCCGGCCGATCAGCGGGGCCAGGGCGACTTTGGTCAAAACGTCGCGCAATTCGTCATCGGAGACGCCCTCCGACTCCCTCGGATAGCAGACCACGCCGCGCAGGCTGCCCAGCGGCACATAGGGCAGCTGGGAGAGGAACATCGTCGCGTTGTCGCCCGCGGGACGGCACAGCGTTCCCGACGCGTAGGGCCACAACTCGGCCAGGCTGCGCAGCAGCGTGGTCTTGCCGGCCCCCGAGCGGCCGGTGATCACCAGCGAGTCGCCGGGGTCGAGTTGCACGTCGAGCGGGTCGATCAGCTGGTCTCCGTCCGGGGTGCGCACCTCCAGGCCGCGGAGCTCGACCATCGCCTCTTCGCTGGGTTTGACCAGGATGGTCGGCAGCGCCCGACCCCGGGTGTTGGCGTCGACCAGCCCGTGCAGCCGGATGATGGCGGCCCGGAAGGCCGCGAACGCGTCGTAATTGTTGCGGAAGAACGACAGCGAATCCTGGATGTTGCCGAATGCCGTTGCGCTCTGGCCGACATCGCCGAAGTCGATCCGGCCGGCGAACAGCCGCGGCGCCTGAATCACCCACGGCAGCGGGACGATTGCCTGCGACATCGAGAAGTTCCAGCCGTTGAAGATGATGGTGCGGCGAACGAACTTGCGGTAGTTGTCGATGATCGGGGTGAAGCGCCGCCATAGTTGCGCCCGCTCGACCCGCTCACCCCGGTAGAAGCCGACCGCCTCGGCGGCGTCGCGCAACCGCACCAGGCCGTAACGGAAAGCGGCGTTGAGCTTCTCGTTGTTGAAGCTGAGCCAGATCAGCGGGTGGCCCAGCCAGACGGCGACGACCGTGGCGACCAGCACGTAGACGAGGACGCTCCAGAACATCGCGCGCGGGACGGTCACGCCCAGGACGTTGAGGTCTCCGGAGAGGTTCCACAGGATCGCGGCGAACGAGATCACCGAGGCCACCGCGTTGACGGCACCGAACAGCAGCGTGCTTCCGGTCCCGTTGGACGGGATGTTGGGCGTGCCACCGGCATTCGCGGTGAAGATGTCGATGTCCTGCTGGATGCGCTGGTCGGGGTTGTCGATGGTGTTGTCGATGAACAGATCCCGGTAGTAGGCCTTTCCGGCGAGCCAGTCGTCGGTGAGGTGGGCGGTCAGCCACACCCGCCAGGCGATGATGAACCGTTGCGTCAGGTAGATGTCGGTCATGATCCGGACGACGTACAGGGACGCCAGCAGGCTGAAGATCAACAGGGACATCCAGAATCCGTGAATCCCGGATTGACGGATCCTCTCGTCGCCCGCGGCAAGGCCTTGAACCGCTATCTGAACGGACGTGTACAGGTCGTTGCCCTGGTAGCTGAGCAGGACCATGAGCCGCACCGAGAGAATCACCGACAGCAGCAGCACGCCGAGCATCGACCACACGCGAACGCTGCTCGGCCCGACGAAGTAACCGCGGGTGATCCGCCAGAACTGCCGTCCCCAGGGCGTCAAGAACCGGAACGCCACCAGCACCAGCAGCGTGCAGACGGCGCTGATCGCCCAGGCGATGGCGATCCAGCGCAAGGAGTCCGCGGGTGCCGCCGACCAATCGATCGACGGTTTGAACGGTTTCGCGCCCAAGGTGGGTGTCTCCTTACGTCCTGAGTGTCTGGGATGCCCCAGCAGAAATCCTGCGGCGAAACTACCCGGAAGGCGGCGGATAGGCTGCGGTTATGAGCACCGACGCCGTTTCCACCCAGACCATGCACGCCGGCCGACTCGTCGCGCGGCGACTCAAGGCCAGCGGTGTCAATACCCTCTTCACGCTATCCGGCGGCCACCTGTTCTCCGTCTACGACGGCTGCCACGAAGAGGGTATCCGGATGATCGACACCCGGCACGAGCAGACGGCGACGTTCGCCGCCGAGGGCTGGTCCAAAGTGACGAGGCACCCGGGGGTGGCGGCGCTGACCGCGGGACCGGGCGTCACCAACGGGATGAGCGCGATGGCCGCCGCGCAGCAGAACCAGTCGCCCCTGGTGGTGCTCGGCGGCCGGGCACCGGCGGGGCGGTGGGGGATGGGCTCGCTGCAGGAGATCGACCACGTGCCGTTCGTGGCGCCGCTGGCGCGCTTCGCCGCGACGGCACAGTCCGCCGAGGCCGCCGGCCGACTCGTCGACGAGGCGCTGCGGGCGGCGGTGGCAGCCCCGTCGGGCGTCGCCTTCGTCGATTTCCCGATGGACCACGTCTTCTCGATGACCGACGACGACGGCGGCCCCGGCGCCCTCGCCGACCCGGCGCCGGCAACCGCCGCCGACGGCCCGGCTCTGGAGCGCGCCGCCGGTCTGCTGTCCGCGGCGCAGCGACCGGTGATCATGGCGGGCACCAACGTGTGGTGGGGGTACGCCGAGGCGGCGCTGCTCCGGCTGGCCGAGGAACGGCGGATCCCGGTGCTGATGAACGGGATGGCGCGCGGCACCGTGCCCGCCGACCACCCGATGGCGTTCTCGCGCGCCCGGTCAAAGGCCCTCAAGGAGGCCGACGTGGCCCTGGTCCTCGGCGTGCCCATGGATTTCCGGCTGGGCTTCGGCGGGGTGTTCGGCCCGGAGACCCAGCTGGTCGTGGCCGACCGCGTCCAACCCGACCGCGACCACCCGCGTCCCATCGCCGCCGGCCTGTACGGCGACCTGACGTCGACCCTCTCGGCGCTGGCCGACGGGATCGGGGTCGGCGGCCCCGGGCGTCAGGACTGGATCGACGCGCTGCGTTCCGCCGAGACCGCGGCGCGCGACGCGGAGAAGGCGGAGCTGGCAGAGGACAGGATCCCGCTGCACCCGATGCGGGTGTACGCCGAGCTCGCACCGCTGCTGGACCGCGACGCGATCGTCGTCATCGACGCCGGCGATTTCGGCTCCTACGCCGGCCGGGTGATCGACAGCTACCTGCCGGGCTGCTGGCTGGACAGCGGGCCGTTCGGGTGCCTGGGTTCGGGTCCGGGCTACGCCCTGGCCGCCAAGCTGGCCCGGCCGGACCGCCAGGTGGTCCTGCTGCAGGGCGACGGGGCGTTCGGGTTCAGCGGCATGGAGTGGGACACCCTGGTCCGGCACAACGTGCCGGTGGTGTCGGTGATCGGCAACAACGGGATCTGGGCGCTCGAAAAGCACCCCATGGAGGCCATCTACGGCTACTCGGTGGCCGCGGAGCTGCGCCCGGGCACGCGCTACGACGAAGTGGTGCGCGCGCTGGGCGGCCACGGCGAGCTGGTGTCCGCGCCCGCCGAGCTGCGCCCCGCGCTGGAACGCGCCTTTGCCAGCGGCCTGCCCGCCGCCGTCAACGTGCTGACCGACCCCGCGGTCGCCTACCCGCGCCGCTCCAACCTGGCCTGACCCCCACGGCGGGCGATTCCGCGCGCCGCCACCGGGTAGGCCCACGGCGTGCCCTCGGCGCCCAAGCACCGCATCCCGAGCGGCCCGATCCTGCGGTTCTGGGTGGTGCCGGCCGTGTGCGTGGGAGCGGCGATCGCGTTGGCCTTTGCGGCGCGCCCCCGGCCCGGGCGCCGCCGCGGCGGGGCTGCGGGCGATTCCGTCCTCCGCCACGCGGGTAGTTGCACACCATGGGTTCGCAGCGCGAGCACCGCATCCCGACCGGTCCGCAGGCGCAGTTCTGGCTGGTGCCGGTGACCTTCGCGGTCGGCGCGATCGGGCTCGGCATCGGGGTGACCGCCCTCGACCATGCGTTTCCCGACCTGTCCGCCCCCATGCTGTTCCAGGGGCCCTCGTCGGCCGCCCGCAGCACGCTGAACGCCATCGTCACGGCGATGATCTCGATGACCGGGATGGTGTTCTCGCTGGCATTCGTCGCGGTGCAGTTGTCCAGCGGCCAGTACTCGCCCCGGGTGGTGCAGATGTACATGGGTGATCGCATCATCCAGGTGACCTTCGGCGTGTTCACCGCGACGTTCATGTACGCGATCGTGGTGGAGCAGGCGGTCAAGCCCGACGAGCGGGTGCCGCGCCTGGCGGTCAGCGTGGGCGGCGCGCTCGTGTTCGCCAGCGCCGTGTTGTTCATGATCTACGTCGGCCGCGTCGCATACATGATGCGGGCCTCGACGATCATCGCCGAGATCGGCGACGTGTCGACCGCCGTGCTGGAGAGGCGCTACCCCAGGGACGCGGGCCCGCCCGGCAAGGTCGGTGACCTACCGGAGCCGCACCGGGTGGTCGAGTCGCCGCGGCGCGGCCTGCTGGTCACCATCGACGAGGCCGCCGTCGCCAAACACGCGGCGCGGGCGGGCTGCGTCGTGGCGCTGCAACCCCGGCTCGGCGACTTCGTCACCGCCGGAGCGCCGCTGTTCACGGTGCACGGCGGCTCCGGCGACGTCGACGGCGTGGTCGAACAGGCCCGCAAGCGCATCAAGTTCGGCACCGAACGCACCATGCAACAGGACGTGGCGTTCGGCTTCCGGCAGCTGATCGACATGATCGAGAAGGCGCTGTCGCCGAGCGTGAACGACCCGACCACGGCCTGCCAGGCCCTGGACACGCTGCATGACATGCTGCGGCGGCTGGCCACCCGTCCGCCGGTACCGGAAGCGGTCCGCGCTCCGGACGGTCAGGTGCGGCTGGTAATACCCCGCTACCAATTCGCCGAGCTGCTCAATGCCACGGTCCGGGAAACCCTGCGGTACGGGTCCGATGCGGCTCAGGTGCCCGAGCGGATCGATCGCATGCTCGCCGACCTGCAGGACGTGGCCCGCCCCGAGCATCGGGAAGCCGTGTGCGAGCTGAGGGCGGAAGTCAGCGCGTAGCGATGCCCGATCGGGTCCGCCGACGACGTTGCCGGCCCGCGGCGGTCACCGGGCCCGTCCGCGTACCGTTGTTCTGTGCCCAAGACCACCCGCGCCCAACCCGGCCGCCTGAGCAGCCGATTCTGGCGACTGCTCGGCGCCAGCACCGAAAAGAACCGCAGCCGTTCCCTGGCCGCGGTCACCTCCGCGTCGGAGTACGACGAGGAAGCCGCCGGGCTCACCGACGAGAAGCTCCGCAAAGCCGCCGGGCTGCTCAAGCTCGACGACCTCGCGGAGTCCGAGGACATCCCGCAGTTCCTGGCGATCGCCCGGGAGGCGGCCGAGCGGACCACCGGGCTGCGGCCATTCGACGTGCAGTTGCTGGGCGCGCTGCGCATGCTGGACGGCGACGTGATCGAGATGGCCACCGGTGAGGGCAAGACCCTCTCCGGCGCGATCGCGGCGGCCGGGTACGCGCTGGCCGGCCGGCACGTGCACGTGGTGACCATCAACGACTACCTGGCCCGCCGCGATGCCGAATGGGTGGGCCCCCTGATCGAGTCCATGGGGCTGACGGTCGGCTGGATCACCGCGGAGTCCACCAGCGAGGACCGCCGGGCCGCCTACGGCTGCGACGTCACCTACGCCTCGGTCAACGAGATCGGCTTCGACGTCCTGCGCGACCAGCTGGTGACCGACGTCGCCGACCTGGTGTCGCCCAACCCCGACGTCGCCCTCATCGACGAAGCCGACTCCGTCCTGGTCGACGAGGCGTTGGTGCCGCTGGTGCTCGCCGGGACCACCCACCGGGAGACGCCGCGCCTGGAGATCATCAAGCTGGTCGGTGAACTGGTCCGCGACAACGACGCCAACGACTACTTCGCCACCGACGCCGACAGCCGCAACGTCCACCTGACCGAGGCCGGCGCCCGCAAGGTCGAAAAGGCGCTCGGCGGCATCGACCTGTACTCCGAGGAGCACGTCGTCACCACGCTGACCGAGGTCAATGTCGCCCTGCATGCGCACGTGCTGCTGCAGCGCGACGTGCACTACATCGTCCGCGACGATGCCGTGCACCTGATCAACGCCGCCCGCGGCCGCATCGCGCAATTGCAGCGCTGGCCGGACGGGCTGCAGGCCGCCGTGGAGGCCAAGGAGGGCATCGAGACCACCGAGACCGGCGAGGTGCTCGACACGATCACGGTGCAGGCGCTGATCAACCGGTACGCGACCGTGTGCGGCATGACCGGCACCGCGCTGGCCGCCGGCGAGCAGCTGCGCCAGTTCTACAAGCTGGGGGTGTCGCCGATACCGCCGAACGAACCGAACATCCGCGAGGACGAGTCCGACCGGGTCTACATCACCGCCGCCGCCAAGTTCGACGCGATCGTCGCTCACATCACCGAGGTGCACGAGACCGGCCAGCCGGTGCTGGTCGGCACCCGCGACGTGGCCGAGTCCGAGGAATTGCACGAGCGGCTGCTGCGCCGCGACATCCCGGCGGTGGTGCTCAACGCCAAGAATGACGCCGAGGAGGCGCAGGTGATCGCCGAGGCGGGCAAGTTCCGCGCCGTCACCGTGTCCACCCAGATGGCCGGGCGGGGCACCGACATCCGGCTCGGCGGCTCCGACGTAAGCGACGACTCCGTCCAGAAGAAGCAAGTCGCCGAGCTGGGCGGGCTGCACGTGGTCGGCACCGGCCGACACCACACCGAGCGGCTGGACAACCAGTTGCGAGGGCGCGCCGGACGCCAGGGCGACCCGGGGTCCACGGTGTTCTTCTCCAGCTGGGAAGACGATGTGGTGGCGGCCAACCTCGACGACAACAAGCTGCCCACGCAGACCGACGAGGACGGCCGGATCCTCAGCCCGAAGGCGGCCGGGCTGCTCGACCACGCCCAGCGCGTGGCCGAGGGCCGGATGCTGGACGTGCACGCGAACACCTGGCGCTACAACCAACTGATCGCCCAGCAGCGCGCCATCATCGTCGACCGGCGAAACACGTTGCTGCGCACCGCAACCGCGCGCGAGGAGCTCGCCGAGCTGGCGCCCAAGCGCTATGAGGAGCTGATTCAGGCAATGCCCAAGGATGAGTCCGAGTCACGGCTCGAGACCATCTGCCGGCAGATCATGCTGTATCACCTCGACCGCGGCTGGGCCGACCACCTGGCGTACCTGGCCGACATCCGCGAGAGCATCCACCTGCGCGCGCTGGGCCGGCAGAACCCGCTCGACGAATTCCACCGGATGGCCGTCGACGCCTTCGCGTCGCTGGCAGCCGACGCGATCGAGGCGGCGCAGCAGACGTTCGAGACCGCCAACGTGCTCGACGAGGAGCCGGGGCTGGACCTGTCCAAGCTGGCCCGGCCGACGTCGACGTGGACCTACATGGTCAACGACAACCCGCTGTCCGATGACACGCTGTCGACCCTGAGCCTGCCCGGGGTGTTCCGCTAGGTTGGCGGCCGCGTCCCCGGTCCGTCGTGCGGACCTCAGCGTCGCCGCGTTAAGGTCACGGCTCATGGAGCCGGTGCCTCCGCCCGACCGGGTGTTCACAGTGCCCAACGCGCTGAGCGCCGTCCGCCTGGCGCTCATCCCGGTGTTCGTCTACGCGCTGCTGTTCGCCCACGCCAACGGCTGGGCGGTGGGGATCCTGATGTTCAGCGGCGCGTCGGACTGGGCCGACGGCAAGATCGCGCGGCTGCTCGGCCAGTCGTCGCGGCTGGGCGTCCTGCTTGACCCGGCGGTCGACCGCCTCTACATGGTCAGCGTGCCCGTCGTGTTGGCGCTGGGCGGGATCGTTCCGTGGTGGTTCGTCGTTACGCTGCTGGCGCGCGACGGACTGCTGGCCGCGACGCTGCCGCTGCTGCGCAGCCGCGGGCTGTCGGCGCTGCCGGTCACCTACGTCGGCAAGGCCGCGACCTTCGCCCTGATGTCCGGCTTTCCGCTGGTTCTGCTGGGCACCTGGGACGCATTGTGGAGCCGGGTGGTCGGAGCCTGCGGGTGGGCGTTCCTGATCTGGGGTATGTACATGTATTTATGGGCGTTCGTGCTGTACGCGCTGCAGATCGGGTTGGTCGTGCGCGGCATGCCCAAGCTCGAACCCCGTCAGCCACTCGCCCGGAAGCCGGGTGAGCATGGCTGAGGCTGACCGCATGCTCGGGGGCTACGACCCCAACGCCGGGCACAGCGCCCACGCGGCCGCGCGGCCCCAGCGCATCCCGGTGCCCTCGCTGCTGCGCGCCCTGCTGTCCGAACACCTAGACCCCGGCTACGCCGCGGCGGCCGCCAAGCGCCCCGCCGAGCCGCGGCGTCCGCGCGAGCGCGCCTTCGGCTGGGTCTGGCAGGCCCTGGCGGCGCTGCTGATCGCGACGGTGTTCGCGCTGGCGGTCGCGCAGGCCCGTTCGGTGGCCCCGGGCGTGCGCAGCGAGCAGCAACTGTTGGTGCGGAGCGTGCGTTCGGCCGAGACCGCCGCCGGCGACCTGGCGCAGCGGCGCGGTGCCCTCTCGACGCGGGTCGACGACGTGCAGCGCCGGGCGTTGGCGAACGACGCCGAAGGCCAGCGGCTGCTGAACCGCCTGGACGCGCTGAGCCTGGCGGCGGCCAGCACACCGGTTATCGGGCCAGGGCTGAAGGTCACCGTCACCGATCCCGGCGTCGGCCCGAACCTTTCCGACGTGTCCAAGCAACGGGTCAGCGGCAGCAGGCAGATCATCCTGGATCGCGACCTCCAACTGGTCGTCAACTCGTTGTGGGCGAGCGGCGCCGAGGGCATCGCGGTCGGCGGCGTCCGGATCGGGCCAAACGTGACCATCCGGCAGGCCGGCGGGGCGATCCTGGTCGACAACAATCCCACCAGCAGCCCCTACACGATCCTTGCGGTCGGGCCGCCACACGCGATGCGCGACGTATTCGACCACAGTCCCGGCCTGCAGCGGCTCAGGCTGCTGGAGGTCTCCTACGGCGTGGGCGTCACCGTCAACGTCGCCGACGGTCTCTCGCTGCCCGCCGGATCTATCCGGGATGTCAAGTTCGCCAAGCAGATTGGGGCCCAGTGAGCAAATGATCGGTATCGCGGCGCTCGTGGTCGGCATCGTGCTGGGCCTGGTGTTCCACCCGGCGGTGCCCGAGGTCATCCAGCCCTACCTGCCGATCGCCGTGGTCGCGGCGCTGGACGCGGTGTTCGGCGGGATGCGCGCGTACCTGGAACGGATCTTCGACCCGAAGGTCTTCGTGGTCTCGTTCGTGTTCAACGTCTTCGTGGCCGCGCTGATCGTCTATGTCGGCGACCAACTCGGCGTCGGCACCCAGCTGTCCACCGCGATCATCGTCGTGCTCGGTATCCGTATCTTCGGCAACGCGGCCGCGCTGCGGCGCCGGCTGTTCGGCGCATGACCGCGCCGGCGACGATGCAGAGCGAAGCGATGAGGAGGAGCGGCGCATGACGGAGAAGGAAACAGCGTGAGCCAGGACCCGCCAGAACGCGCCGCCGACGAAAGTCGTGCTGCGCCAGACCAGTCCGCCCGCGCCGAGGCCGACTCGCCGGCCGGCGAGGGTACACGGCGCACCGGCCGCCACGAACTGCCGGCGCATCGAGCGCGCCCCGAGATCGGGGCGGTGCAGCGGCGCAGGCTGTCCGGTCTGCTGCGGGGCGGCGGACGTTCCCGCCTGATGTTCGGAACGCTGGCCGTGGTGTTGTGCGTGCTCCTAGGGATCGCCATCGTCACGCAGGTTCGCCAGACCGAGTCGGGTGACTCCCTGGACACGGCGCGCCCCGGCGACCTGCTGGTGCTGCTGGATTCGCTGCGGCAGCGTGAAGCCACACTCAACACCGAGGTGAGCGAACTGCAGAACACCCTCAATTCGCTGCAGGCCGCGGGGAACAGCGACCAGGCCGCCGTCCGCAGCGCCCAGGACAAGCTGGCGGCGCTGTCCATCCTCGTTGGCACCGTCGGAGCCACCGGGCCGGGCGTCAACGTCACGATCGACGACCCGGGGCCGGGGGTGTCACCGGAGTCGATGCTCGACGTGATCAACGAGTTGCGCGCGGCAGGCGCCGAGGCGATCGAGGTCAACGACGCCCACCAGTCCGTGCGGGTGGGCGTCGACACCTGGGTGGCGGGCATGCCGGGTTCGCTCGTCGTCGACGGCAAGACGCTGTCGCCGCCGTATTCGGTTCTGGCGATTGGTGATCCGCCCACGCTGGCGGCCGCGATGAACATTCCTGGCGGTGCCGAGGACAGCATCAAGCGCGTCGGCGCGCGCATGACGGTGCAGCAGGCCGACCGGGTGGACGTGGCCACCTTGCGGCAACCAAAACCGCACCAATACGCTCAGCCGGTCAAGTGAATTCGACGAGAACAGGAATACCGTGAGCGATATCCCGCCCGATTTGCACTACACCGCCGACCACGAGTGGGTTCGCCGAAGCGGGAACGACTCCGCACGGATCGGGATCACCGACTTCGCGCAGTCGGCTTTGGGCGACGTCGTCTTCGTTCAATTGCCCGACGTGGGCGCCGAACTCACCGCGGGCGAATCCTTCGGTGAGGTGGAGTCGACGAAATCGGTGTCGGACCTGTACGCGCCGGTCTCGGGCAAAGTGTCCGCGGTCAACGGCGACCTGGAAGGCAATCCGCAGCTGGTCAACTCCGACCCCTACGGCGCCGGTTGGTTGCTCGATGTCCAGGTTGCGGACGCCACGGGTTTGGAGTCGGCCATCTCGGAGTTGCTCGACGCCGAGGCGTACCGCGGCACGCTGACCGAATGACAATTGCTAATGTGCCTGCCAGCCGTGCGCTGCGACGATGTGGGTGGCACGGCAAGCTCGATCATGGGGGTGTCGCTCCCGCTCGCGGGGGTAGCCCTCACGTGGGGTTGGTGCGCCCGACTGCGGTAGCGGCCGGGCGGTCGGATTTTCCGATCCCGCAGTGGTGGGCGCATTGTCGACCCGTGCGCGGTACGGTCGACACATCAGGACCAGCAGGCAGTAACCGGCAGTACGGGGTGAAGAGAAACAGGTGGGTGACCCGGCCCGAGCGGCCCGGTCGGACAACGCCACAGCGGCCAGTGAGGAGCAGCGCGTGACGGACATGGATAACGACCAGACTTCTGACGAGGTCACCGTGGAGACGACTTCGGTCTTCCGTGCCGACTTCCTGAACGAGTTGGACGCCCCCGCCCAGGCGGGAGCCGAGAGCGCGGTGTCCGGCGTGGAAGGCCTGCCGGCGGGTTCCGCTTTGCTGGTCGTCAAACGGGGACCGAACGCCGGCGCGCGCTTCCTGCTCGACCAGCCCATCACCTCGGCCGGGCGGCATCCCGACAGCGACATCTTCCTCGACGACGTCACCGTCAGCCGTCGGCACGCCGAATTCCGGCTGGAAAACAACGAATTCCACGTCGTCGACGTCGGCAGCCTCAACGGGACCTACGTCAACCGCGAGCCCGTGGATTCGGCGGTGCTGGCAAACGGCGACGAGGTGCAGATCGGCAAGTTCCGCCTGGTGTTTCTCACCGGGCCCAAGCAGGGTGAGAACGACGGAGGTTCCGGGGGCTAGTGAGCGCACCCGATAGCCCGGCCCTGGCCGGGATGTCGATCGGGGCGGTGCTGGACCTGCTCAGGCCGGACTTCCCCGATGTCACGATCTCCAAGATCCGGTTCTTGGAGGCCGAGGGGCTGGTGACGCCTCAGCGCGCCGCATCCGGATACCGCAGGTTCACCGCGTACGACTGCGCGCGGTTGCGGTTCATCCTGACCGCCCAGCGGGACCACTACCTTCCGTTGAAGGTGATCCGGGCCCAGCTCGACGCCCAGCCCGACGGCGAGTTGCCGGCCGTGGGGTCGGCCTACGGGGTGCCGCGGTTGGTGTCGGTCACCGGCGGCGGCGAGACCGCCGGGTCCGACACGGCGGCGGTGGCCCCCACCCGCATCCGGCTGAGCCGGGAGGACCTGCTGGAGCGCTCGGGGGTGGGCGAGGACCTGTTGACGGCGCTGCTGAAGGCCGGAGTGGTCACCACCGGGGCGGGCGGGTTCTTCGACGAACACGTCGTCGTCATCCTGCAGTGTGCGAAGGCACTATCCGAATACGGCGTCGAGCCGCGACACCTGCGGGCCTTCCGCTCCGCGGCCGACCGGCAGTCCGACCTGATCGCGCAGATCGCCGGGCCGGTGGTCAAGGCCGGTAAGGCCGGTGCCCGCGACCGCGCGGACGACCTCGCGCGTGAGGTCGCGGCGCTCGCAATTACTTTGCACACATCGTTGATCAAGTCGGCCGTTCGCGACGTTCTGCGTCGCTGAGGACTAGACTTTGAGCGAAAGCTTGGCGTTCGACCGCGTCGTCGCGCCGAGTCTTTGTTATACACGGCGGCAGGTGCGGAGGTCAGACACAAATGGGTGAGGTTCGTGTTGTCGGCATTCGCGTGGAGCAACCGCAAAACCAGCCGGTGTTGTTGCTGCGCGAGGCCGACGGCGACCGTTATCTGCCGATCTGGATCGGTCAGTCCGAGGCGGCGGCCATCGCACTCGAGCAGCAAGGCGTGGAGCCGCCCCGCCCGTTGACGCATGACCTGATCAGGGATCTCATTGCCGCGCTTGGTCATTCGCTGAAAGAGGTGCGCATCGTCGACCTGCAGGAAGGCACCTTCTACGCCGACCTGGTGTTCGACCGCAACATCACCGTGTCGGCGCGTCCCTCGGACTCGGTGGCCATCGCGCTGCGGGTGGGCGTCCCGATCTACGTCGAGGAGGCCGTGCTCGCCCAGGCGGGCTTGCTGATCCCCGACGAGAGCGACGAGGACTCCAATACCGCGGTCCGCGAGGACGAGGTGGAGAAGTTCAAGGAGTTCCTCGACAGCGTGTCCCCCGACGATTTCAAGGCGACCTAGACGTTACGGATTTGTCTCAACTGGCCGTGATCTCGACACGCCTGGCGGATAGAGCACCCACGGGCCGTTGCGGCGGCCATACTTTGATGACCAGAAAGGGCGCGGCGGCTATCGAACAGCGTAAGCTCTCTAGCACTCGGGCCTGAGCAAGCGTGGCTGCCGGGGCAGCCAGTGAGAACGAGCGCGACCGGCGAGAGGAACCACGGTGAGCGACCAGCCACGTCAAGAACAGCTGGATCTAGCTGACAACGCGGACGGCGCAAGCAAGGGTGACCAGGGCGTCAGCGGGCCGCACGAGCCTGTGCAGCCCGGGCTGTTTCCCGACGATTCCGTGCCCGACGAGCTCGTCGGCTATCGCGGGCCCAGCGCCTGCCAGATCGCGGGCATCACGTACCGCCAGCTGGACTACTGGGCGCGAACCTCGCTGGTCGTGCCGTCGATCCGCGGCGCGGCGGGCTCCGGCAGCCAGCGCCTCTACTCGTTCAAGGACATCCTGGTCCTCAAGATCGTCAAGCGGTTGCTCGACACCGGCATCTCGCTGCACAACATCCGGGTCGCGGTCGACCACCTGCGCCAGCGCGGCGTCCAGGACCTGGCCAACATCACCCTGTTCTCCGACGGGACCACCGTCTACGAGTGCACGTCGGCCGAAGAGGTCGTCGACCTGCTGCAGGGCGGGCAGGGCGTGTTCGGCATCGCCGTGTCCGGTGCGATGCGGGAGCTGACCGGCGTGATCGCCGACTTCCCCGGGGAGCGCGCCGACGGCGGCGAGTCCATCGCGGCCCCCGAAGACGAGCTGGCGTCCCGGCGCAAGCACCGCGACCGCAAGATCGGGTAGCTGCGCGCACTCGCCGTCCTCTTCGCCAGGGCGCGCAAATGCACGCCCCGCGCGGCGTGTCGCCATGCAAACACGCACGCTCGCGACTGCGGCAACTGGCCGAGTAAGCTGGGGTACGCGTCGCACTCGAGCGGGAGAGTTCCGTGATCGCCAGTCACGGGCGCCGAAGGAGCAAGACCTCTCCACCAATCTCTCAGGCACCCGGACCGCGCGAGTTGACGATGCCTCTGGAAAGCGGTGGGGACCGGCAGCGGTCCGCACCCGCCGATGGGGAAAGGTGCCCCGGTGGTTGGGGCGCCGAATCTCTCAGGCGCCTGGCGAACGGGCGGAGACAGAGGGAGAGGGCCGTAATCCTCTACCTTTGCCGCCTTTGATGCCCCATTAGGGCCAGTCAGGAGTTTCGCCAGTGCCAGACCAATCCACTTTCGCAACGCGGCACATCGGACCCGACAGCCAGGCGATCGCCGCCATGCTCGCGGTCATCGGTGTCGACTCGTTCGAGGAGCTGGCCGCCAAGGCCATCCCGAGCCGCATCCTGGACAAGCTCACCGACGGCGGCGCCGCCCCGGGCCTGGACGGGTTGCCGCCGCCCGCCAGCGAGACCGAGGCGCTGGCCGAGCTCCGCGCCCTGGCCGATGAGAACACCGTGGCGGTGTCGATGATCGGGCAGGGCTACTACGACACGATCACCCCGCCGGTGCTGCTGCGCAACATCATGGAGAACCCGGCCTGGTACACCGCCTACACGCCGTATCAACCCGAGATCAGCCAGGGCCGGCTGGAGGCGCTGCTGAACTTCCAGACCATGGTGGCCGACCTCACCGGCCTCGAGCTCGCCAACGCCTCGATGCTCGACGAGGGCACCGCGGCCGCCGAGGCGATGACGCTGCTGCACCGCGCGGCGAGCGGCGCGGGCAACAGGCTGGCCGTCGACGTCGACGTCTTCGCCCAGACCGCGGCGGTGCTGGCCACCCGGGCCCGACCGCTGGGCATCGAGGTCGTCACCGCCGACCTGCGCGAGGGCCTGCCCGACGGCGAGTTCTTCGGGGTCATCGCCCAGCTGCCCGGCGTCAGCGGCCGGGTCACCGACTGGTCGGCCCTGGTGGCCCAGGCCCACGAGCGCGGCGCACTGGTCGCGATCGGCGCCGACCTGCTGGCGTGCACGCTGCTCACCCCGCCCGGTGAGATCGGCGCCGACGTCGCGTTCGGCACCACCCAGCGTTTCGGTGTGCCAATGGGATTCGGCGGGCCGCACGCCGGATACCTGTCGGTGCACGCCAAGCATGCGCGCCAGCTGCCGGGCCGGCTGGTCGGGGTGTCGGTCGACGACGACGGCGCGCCGGCATATCGCCTGGCGCTGCAGACCCGCGAGCAGCACATCCGCCGCGACAAGGCGACGAGCAACATCTGCACCGCGCAGGTGCTGCTGGCGGTGATGGCCGCCATGTACGCCGCCTACCACGGCGCCCACGGGCTGACCGCGATCGCCCGGCGGGTGCATTCCCACGCCCGCAAGCTGGCCGCCGGCCTCGTCGGCGCCGGCGTCGAGGTGGTGCATCCGGCGTTCTTCGACACGGTGCTGGTGCGGGTGCCCGGCCTGGCGTCGGACATCCAGGCCGCCGCCAAGGAGCGCGGGGTCAACGTGTGGTGGGTCGACGAGGACCACGTCTCGATGGCCTGCGACTCGGTCACCACCGACGAGCACGTCGCGGCGGTGCTGGCGGCGTTCGGCGCCGCGCCGGTGTCCGACGCGTCGTCGGACGCTTTTCAAGGACCCGACATCGCCACCCGCACGTCGGAGTTCCTGACCCATCCGGCGTTCACCCAATACCGCACCGAGACGGCGATGATGCGCTACCTGCGCACGCTGGCCGACAAGGACATCGCCTTGGACCGCAGCATGATTCCGCTGGGCTCGTGCACGATGAAGCTCAACGCGGCCGCCGAGATGGAACCCATCACCTGGCCCGAGTTCGCGCGCCAGCATCCCTTCGCCCCGGCGTCGGACACCCCGGGGCTACGGCGCCTCATCGCCGATCTGGAGCGCTGGCTGGTCCAGATCACCGGCTACGACGCGGTGTCGCTGCAACCCAACGCCGGCTCGCAGGGCGAGTACGCGGGCCTGCTGGCGATCCACGACTACCACGCCAGCCGGGGCGAGCCGCACCGCGACGTCTGCCTGATCCCGTCCAGCGCGCACGGCACCAACGCCGCCTCGGCGGCGTTGGCCGGTCTGCGGGTGGTCGTGGTGGCCTGCCGGGATAACGGCGACGTCGACCTCGACGACCTGCGGGCCAAGGTGGCCGAGCACGCCGACCGGCTGGCGGCGCTGATGATCACCTATCCCTCCACGCACGGCGTGTACGAGCACGACGTCGCCGACATCTGCGCGGCCGTGCACGACGCCGGCGGCCAGGTCTACATCGACGGCGCCAACCTCAACGCGCTGGTCGGCCTGGCCCGGCCCGGAAAGTTCGGCGGCGACGTCAGCCACCTGAACCTGCACAAGACGTTCTGCATCCCGCACGGGGGCGGGGGGCCGGGCGTCGGACCGGTGGCGGCCCGGTCGCACCTGGCCCCGTTCCTGCCGGGTCACCCGTTCGCGCCCGAGCTGCCCACGGGGCATCCGGTGGCCTCGGCGCCGTACGGCTCGGCCTCGATCCTGCCGATCACCTGGGCCTACATCAGGATGATGGGCGCGGCGGGCCTGCGCGCGGCGTCGCTGACCGCGATCACCTCCGCCAACTACATCGCCCGGCGTCTCGACGAGTACTTCCCGGTGCTCTACACCGGGGACAACGGCATGGTCGCCCACGAGTGCATCCTGGATCTGCGGCCCATCACCAAGGCGACCGGCGTGACCGTCGACGACGTCGCAAAACGCTTGGCCGACTATGGTTTCCACGCGCCCACGATGAGCTTCCCGGTGGCCGGCACCCTCATGGTCGAGCCCACCGAAAGCGAGACGTTGACCGAGGTCGACGCATTCTGCGAAGCCATGATCGCCATTCGCGGCGAGATCGACCGGGTCGGCGCGGGGGAGTGGTCCGTCGACGACAATCCGCTGCGGAACGCGCCGCACACCGCGGAGTGCCTGCTGGTCTCCGACTGGGATCACCCGTACACCCGCGAACAGGCCGCGTACCCGCTGGGCAAGGACTTCCGGCCCAAGGTGTGGCCGCCGGTGCGCCGCATCAACGGCGCCTACGGCGACCGCAATCTGGTCTGCTCGTGCCCGCCGGTGGAGGCGTTCGCCTGAGGAATGTCACACCCCTGACATAGCATCGAACTCATGTTCGAGGATGTGGTGGCGGTGGACCCGACCGCGGGCGAAGCGGCGCTCATCGCGCGCATCGGTGAGCTGGAACGGCTCAAGTCGGCCGCGGCGGCCGCCCAGGCCATCGCGGCGGCCGCCCTGGACACCACCCGCCGGGCCAGCGAAGCCGCCGCCGGGGTGCCCGCCGCCCGGCGCGGGCGCGGCCTGGCCGCCGAGATCGCCCTGGCCCGCCACGACGCCCCGGTGCGCGGCGGGCGCCACCTGGGCTTGGCCAAAGCCCTCGTCCACGAAATGCCCCACACCCTGGACGCCCTGCAACACGGCACCCTCTCGGAATGGCGGGCCACCCTGATCGTGCGCGAAAGCGCCTGCCTCGACATCGAGGACCGCCAGAAGTTGGACACCGAATTGTGCGCCGACCCCGCCGGGCTCGAGGGCATGGGTGATGCCCGCATCGCCGCGGAAGCCAAAAAGATCGCCTACCGCCTCGACCCACACGCCGTCGTCGAACGCGCCGCCCAGGCCGAACACGACCGCACCGTCACCATCCGGCCCGCCCCCGACACCATGACCTACCTGACCGCCCTGCTACCGGTGGCCAAGGGCGTGTCGGTCTATGCCGCGCTCAAGCGGGCCGCCGACACCTGCGGCGACGGGCGCTCGCGCGGACAGATCATGGCCGACACCCTCATCGAACGCGTCACCGGGCGACCCGCCGCCGTGCCCGAACCCCTCACCGTCAACCTCGTGCTCACCGACGACACCCTGCTCGGCGGCGCCACCACCCCCGCCGACATCACCGGCTATGGCCCCATCCCCGCCGCCGTCGCGCGGGCCATGGTGGCCCACGCCGTCAGCGACGAACGCTCCCGCGCCACCCTGCGCCGGCTGTATGCCCACCCGCGATCGGGCGCGCTGGTGGCCATGGAATCGCGGGCGCGCATCTTCCCGCGCGGCCTGTCGGAGTTCATCGGCCTGCGCGACGGACGCTGCCGCACCCCCTACTGCGACGCCCCCATCCGGCATCGCGACCACGCCCACCCCTGGGCCCGCGGCGGCCCCACCACCGCCACCAACGCACTGGGCACCTGCGAACGCTGCAACTACGCCAAAGAAAGCCCCGGCTGGCGAGTCAACACGACTACCGACGAAACCCACACCCACACAGCCGAATTCACCACACCGACCGGACACACCTACCGATCCGAGGCGCCGCCGCGCGCACCCACCATCGACATCAGCGAACTCGACACCCGCATCGGCATCACACTGGCCAAACACGCCGCCTAGGCTTCGTCAGCCGAAACGCTCGATGATCGCCGCGGCGATCGCCTCCGGTGCGTCCTCCTGGATGAAGTGCTTGGCGTCGGGCAGTTCGACCAGGACGTGATCGGGAAACGTGGCGCGCATTCGCGGGATCATCGGGCCGGGCCGGAAGGCGAAGTCCTTCATGCCCCAGACCACCAGCGCGGGCTTGGCACCCAGCTTGGCCGGCACGTCGCGGGCAAGGCGCTCCAGCAGGGGCCGGGCGGCCAGGATCTGCTTGGGCATTTCGGCGACGCCCTTGCGCGCCTCCGGGCTGGGCTGCACGGCCCGGTAATGGTTCATCACCGCGGCGCTGGGCCGGTGCTGGGTTCCCGCGGGGACCAGCCGCTCGACGAAGAAATTCCGCTGCAGGATCGCGTACTGCAGCGGCGGGCTGGACATGACCCTGCTGAAAATCTTCATCGTGAGCTGATCCGTCGGCCAGAACCAGGTGTTGCCCAAGGTCACCCCGCGCACCCTCTCGGCACGCTCGACCGCGACGGCCATGCTTATGGGCCCGCCCCAGTCCTGGCCCACCGTAACGAAGCCGTCCAGGGCGAGGTGGTCGACGAATTCCCCGACCACCCTTGCGTGTTCGTCGATCGTGTAGCCGAACCCGGCGGGCCGGTCCGACAGCCCGAAGCCGAGGTAATCCGGAGCGATGCAGCGGAAGCGGCCCCGCAGCGCGGTGATGATGTCGCGGTACAGAAAGCTCCAGGTCGGGTTGCCGTGGCACAGCAGGAGCGGCGGGCCTTGGCCGCCGGGTGGGCCCTCGTCGATGTAGTGCACGCGTCCCCGCGAGCTGTCGAACCAGCGCGACTCGAACGGATACAGGTCGGGATCCGGGGTGAAATCGATCCTCATGACGCTCCTTCGGTACCGCTCACGATGGTAGGCGGTGGCAGGGGCTTAGCTCAGGAACGTGTTGACGGCGTTGCCGAGCTCGGGGGAGGCCGACGTCGCGAGGTTCTGGTAGGCGCCGCCGCTGAGGTGGGCGACGGCCTCCCAGGTCGCGCGGTCGGGGTCGGCGCCGAAGTCGATGACGTTGACCGCGATCGGCTTGGCCGGATCGGCGCTGGTGCGGATGAAGTCCTGCAGGCCCGCCCCGTCCAGGGTTTGGTCGGTGTGCGGCCCGGCGGTGATCACCAGTATCGAGTTCGTCTGTCCGGCGCGGTAATTAGCCTGCATCTCCTGGTAGACCAGCCGCAGCGTGGTGAACGACACCGCCCCACCGGCCGAGGAGTACTGCTTTTTCAGCGCGGCCGTCAACGCCGCCGTCCGCGGCTGACCGTTGACGGGGTCGCCCAGCGGCCCGGCCTTCACCTCGGCGCGGCCCTCGTGGCCGTCGAACGTCCATAATCCCAGGACGTTGGAGGGCGGCAGCGCCTTGATCGTGCCCTCGAGCGCGGCGATCACGTTGGCCAGCCGGGTTTTCCCGCCTTCGTCGGTGGGCATCGACTGGTCGAGCATGATCGTCGCGGCCAGCCCGGTCGACGGTGCGGCCATGGCCTCGGCCAGGGTGGCGCGCATCCCGTCGTCACCGACCGACAGGACCGACGGCAGCGCCGGAAAGCTCGTGACCTTGCTGCTCGGCGGTTTGACGCCGTTGACCCGGAATCCGGCGTTCGCCAGCTTCTCGAGCTGCTCGGGCTTGCGCATGAAGTGGGCGAACTCGCTCGCGGCCGAGACCTGCTCGCGCGACAGCCACGAGCCGCTGAGCAGCACCGTCGGATAGTCGGCGACCGGCACGGGCCCGGGCGGCAGCCAGGCCGCCAGCGTGCTCTTGGCTTCCGGCAGCTTCTGGCCGCGCTGGAAGACCTGCTGTTCGGTGGTGATCACTGCGTGCACCGGCGCGGCCGCGGCGTCGCCGGAGTTGACCAACGCGTTCATGGCCTCCACCAGCGAGGCGTCGGCGAGTTTCGGTTGGGCGCGCGCCAACGTCCGGACGGCGCCGACGCCCTGGGTCGGCGGGGCGCCGGCGGGGGCGGACGCGGCCGCGACCGCCTCGCCGGCCAGGTACGAGGCATCCCCGTTGCCGGCCGTCGGCAGCGCCAGTCGCAGGGACCCCCAGCCGGGCAAGTTCAATTCGCCCAGCGCATTCGGATTGGTCTGCAGGCCGGGCAGCGCGGCCCAGTTCTGGTTGCCCAGGGCGTGCTGGACTTCGGGCCGCACGGCCAGTAGCACCGGCGACGTCACCAACGACCGGCTGTCGCTGATCGCCTTCTGCCCCGCGGCCGCCGCCAGCCGGGCGGCGGACAACGAGCTGCCCGGGATCCACAACGCCGGCCGGTCGCCCAACTCAGCCGGCCACTTACCGATGAAACCGCCGAGGACGTCGTCGGCGCCGGCCTCCCTGACACCCAGCACCATGCAGTGGTCACCGACCGGACTCGCCGAGGAGTTGTAGCTTTCCGCGAGCTGCCGCACGGGATCGGCGATCGAAGGGTCGACGATGACCGCCACGTCCTCCTTGCCGCCCACGCAGCGCACCGCCGCCTGGTGCGAGCGGCTGGACAACACATCACCGAAGAAGCTCCACAGGATGACCGTGCCCACCACCACGATGACGGCCACGAGCGCCACGATCACGCCGACGCTGACGCCCCGGCGCCCGCCGTCACTGCGGTGGCCTCCGCGCCAGTCGCCGAGGCCGCGGTGGCCGGCGCGGAAACCCGAGGGCAACAGCGAGGGCTTCGAGGACCCGGGGGTGCCGGCTCCGAACGCGCCGTCGGCGGGGTAGAGGTCCTCGCCGGTATCGTCGGCGTCGGCATATTCCTCGCCGGCCCGCTCCTCCGGACGGTCCTCGCCGGACGGCTCGTCGACGGAATCTCCGGGGTCGGGCTTGCTGTGCCTACCCATGCCGGTGCCCGCCGCCTTTCCATCGACTGGTCATGTGAACTGGTGCAAACATGTCGCGCCCGCCTGCGGGCACCGCAATTTTACTGCGCCGCGCGGGCTTTGAACTCGCGCCGGCGTCGATGCAGGATCGGCTCGGTGTAGCCGTTGGGCTGCTCGGTCCCCAGCAGGATCAGGTCCTGGGCGGCCAGGAACGCGATGCTGTCGTCGAAGTTCGGCGCCATCGGCAGATAAGCCTTGTCGCCGGCGTTCTGCCGGTCGACCATCGGCGCCATCCGCTCCAGGCCGGCGCGGACGTCCTCGCTGGTGATGATGCCGTGGCGCAGCCAGTTGGCCAGCAGCTGGCTGGAGATCCGCAGGGTGGCGCGGTCCTCCATGAGGTCGATGTTGTGGATGTCGGGCACCTTCGAGGACCCGACGCCCTGGTCGATCCAGCGCACCACGTAGCCGAGGATGGACTGGCAGTTGTTGTCCACCTCTTCGCGGATCTCCTCGGGCGCCCAGGCGAGCTCCTTGGTCAGCGGGATGGTGAGCAGCTGCTCGAGGGTAGCGCGCTTATTGCCCGACAGTTCCTGCTGCACCTGGGCCACGTCGACCTTGTGGTAGTGCATCGCGTGCAGGGTGGCCGCGGTCGGCGACGGCACCCAGGCGGTGCTGGCGCCGGCGCGGGGCTGGGCGATCTTCTGCTCGACCATGTCGGCCATCAGCTCGGTCATCGTCCACATGCCCTTGCCGATCTGGGCGTGGCCCTCGAAGCCCGCCGCCAGGCCGACGTCGACGTTGTTGTCCTCGTACGCCAGGATCCACGGCTGGCTCTTCATCGTGCCCTTGCGCACCATCGGGCCGGCCTCCATCGAGGTGTGGATCTCGTCGCCGGTGCGGTCCAGGAAGCCGGTGTTGATGAACACGACCCGGTCTGCGACGGCCTTGATGCACGCCTTCAGGTTCAGGGTGGTGCGCCGCTCCTCGTCCATCACGCCGACCTTGATGGTGGCCTGCGGCAGCCCCAGCACGTCCTCGACGCGGCTGAACAGCTCGGCGGTGAAGGCCACCTCGTCGGGCCCGTGCATCTTCGGCTTGACGATGTAGACCGAGCCGGTGCGGCTGTTGGCCAGCGGGCCGCTGCCATCACCGGACTTCAGGCCGTGGGTCGCGCACAGTCCGGTGAACAGCGCGTCCTGGATGCCCTCGTAGACCGCTGTTTCTTCGCCGCCGTCACCGCCTGTCACGATCGCGTCGTTGGTCATCAGGTGACCGACGTTGCGAACGAACATCAGGCTGCGCCCCGGCAGGGTCAGCTCGCCGCCGTCGGGGGTGGTGTAGGTGCGGTCCTGGGACAAGACGCGGGTGAAGGTCTTGTCGCCCTTGCTGACCTCGGCGGACAGGTCGCCCTTGTTCAGGCCCAGCCAGTTGCGGTAGGCGCCGACCTTGTCGTCGGCGTCGACGGCCGACACCGCGTCCTCGAAGTCGATGATCGTGGTGATCGCCGACTCCAGCACGACGTCCTTGACGCCGGCACGGTCGGTCTTGCCGATCGGCGACTCGGGGTCGATCTGGATCTCGATGTGCAGGCCGTTGTTGACCAGCAGCACCGACTCCGGCGAGTCGGCCGCGCCGGTGTACCCGACGAACTGGCCGGGATCGGCCAACCCGGTGGTGTCGTCGGCCAGGGCCACCGATAGCCGGCCGTCCTCGACCGTGAACGCGGTGGCGTCGGCGTAGGACCCCGATGCCAGGGGGGCGGAGTCGTCGAGGAACGCGCGGGCGTAGGCGATCACCTTGTCGCCGCGGACCTTGTTGTAGCTGGTGCCCTGCTCGGCACCGTCGCTCTCGGGGATGACGTCGGTGCCGTACAGGGCGTCGTAGAGCGAACCCCAGCGTGCGTTGGCGGCGTTGAGCGCGAAGCGGGCGTTGGTCACCGGCACCACCAGCTGCGGGCCCGCGGTCGTGGTGATCTCGGGATCGACGCCGGAGGTGGTGATGGTGAAGTCGGCGGGCTCGGGTAGCAGGTAGCCGATCTCGGTGAGGAACTCGCGGTAGGCGTCGACGTCCAGCGGCTGGATGACCCGGTGCCGGTGCCACTTGTCGATCTGGGCCTGCAGTTCATCACGGCGGTTCAGCAGCTCCTGGTTCTGCGGACTGAGGTCGGTGACGACCTTGTCGACGCCCGCCCAGAAGCTGTCCGGGTCGATGTCGGTGCCAGGCAGGGCCTCGTTGTTCACGAAGTCGTAGAGCACCCGGGCGACCCGCAAGTTCCCCACCGACACGCGATCAGTCATTGTTCTCCTCCGTAACGGGCCTGTTAGCACCTCCGGCCCTCAACTGGCCCCTTAACTAACTCTGGCGTCAGCCTACCGACCGGCAGACTGACGATCGTTAACCGGCCGACCCGCGGCAGCAGGTCAGGCCCCCCGAGGATCACTCGCGGACAACGCGGGTACCGCGGCGCGGGATCCCCCCCATCCAGCACGTTTCTTTACTGGCAGCCGTAGCGATCATACGGCGCGGGGCGGCCCCGCCCGCCGACCACTCCCACCGGGCGCTTCTCAAGCCTCGTTCATGGCGCCGACCAGGTCTTCCACCAGGTCTTCCATCGCCACCATCCCGACCACGCCACCGACGTCGTCGGTGACCAGGGCCAGGTGGCTGTTGTTGCGGCGCATCCGCGACAGGGCGTCGGCCAGCGGCAACGACCTGGGCACCCGCGGCAGGGATCGCACCACCGCCAGGTCGATCGCGGTCTGAGGGTCGCCGCCGAGCGTCAGCACGTCCTTGATGTGCAGGTAGCCGATGAACTGGCCGTCCGGGCTCGTCACCGGGTACCGGGAATATCCGGTCTCGGCCAGGGCGGCTTCGACGGTGCCGACCGTGGGCCCGGAGTCCGGCGCGGCCGTCGGCACCGCCCGGATCTCGGCCAGCGGAACCGCCACGTCACCGACCACCCGGGTGCGGACCTGCAGCGCCCGGGTCAGCCGGCTGTGTTCCTCGGGGTCCAGGAGGCCCTCGGACACCGACTCGGCGATCATCTCGCTCAGCTCCGCCGAGTTGACCGCGATCTCGAGCTCGTCCTTGGGTTCGACGCCGAAGATCCGCAGCACCGCGTTGGCGCACCGGTTGTAGAACACGATGAACGGCCGGGCCACCCGCACATAGGCCAGGTACGGCGGGACCAGCAGCATCGCCGTGCGTTCCGGACCGGCCAGCGCGATGTTCTTGGGCACCATCTCGCCGAGCAGCACGTGCAGCGTCACCACGATCGCCAGCGCGATGGCGAACGACAGCGTGTGTTGCAGCGCCGGAGGCAGGTCGGTCAGCCCGAACCCCGTCTGCAGCATGTCGAACACCGCCGACTCGCCGACGCGGCCGAGCAGCAGCGAGGCGGCCGTCACGCCCAACTGGGCGCCGGCCAGCATGGTCGAGAGCTGTTCGCCGGCGCGGATCACGGTCACCGCCCGGGCCCTGCCCTGCTCGGCCAGCGCCTCGAGGCGGTCGCGGCGGACCGAGATCAGCGAGAACTCCGCCCCGACGAAGAAGGCGTTCACCCCGATCAGCAGGACCGCCAACAGCGCTTTCATCGGATCGCTCATCGGTGGCCCTGCCCCGGCTGTCGTCCGGCCTGCCCGCCCAGTTCGGTCAGCTCGAGCTGATCGATGCGGTGACCGTCCATCGCGACCACCGTCGCCCGCCAGCAGCCCGAGGTGTCCGGCAACCCGTCGGGGTCCAACGAGGTCAGCTCGACGGTCTCACCGGCCGCCGGGATGTGGCCGAGTTCGCGCAGCACCAGCCCGCCGATCGTCTCGTAATCGCCCTCGGGCCCGCGGTAGCCGGTGGCGGTGGCGACCTCGTCGATGCGCAGCAGCCCCGATACCCGCCAGCCGCGGCCGGCCGCCACCACGTGGGGGGTCGCGTCGTCGTGCTCGTCGCGGACGTCGCCGACGATCTCCTCGATCAGGTCCTCGAGGGTGACTATGCCCGCGGTGCCGCCGTACTCGTCGACGACCATCGCGGTCTGCAGGTCACTGGCGCGGATCTCCGCCATCACCGCGTCGCCGTCCAGCGTCGACGGCACCACCGGGACCGGTTGCGCGAGCGTGGTCAGCGGCGTGCGCGCGCGATCGGCCGGTGGGATCGCGAACACCTGCTTGACGTGCACGATGCCGACGGTCTCGTCGAGGTCGCCGTCGACGATCGGGAACCGGGAGAAGCCGGACTCGGCGGCCGTGGCGATCAGGTCGGCCACACTGTCGTCGGTCTGCAGCGCCACGATCTTCGACCGCGGCGTCATCAGCTCCTCGGCGGTCCGCGCACCGAACTGCAGCGACCGCCGCACCAGCGAGGCGGTGGCCGCATCCAGGGCGCCGCTGCGCGCCGAGGTGCGCACCAGCGACAGCAGTTCCTGCGGCGAGCGCGCCGAGCGCAGCTCCTCGGCCGGTTCGATACCGAGCTTGCGGACGATCCAGTTCGCCGCGCCGTTGGTCAGCCGGATCGCGGGTGTCAGCAGCAGCGAGAACAACAGCTGCCCGCCGACGATGGCGCGCGCGGTCGCCAGCGGCCGCGCCACCGCGAGGTATTTCGGGACCAGCTCGCCGAACACCATCGACACCGACGTCACGATGACCATCACCATGGCCGCGGTGATCCCGTCGGCCACCGGGTCGGACACCCCGAGCGCGTCCAGCCACGGATGCGGCAGGTCGGCCACTATGGGCTCGGTCAGGTAACCGGTCACCAGCGTCGTGATGGAGATGCCCAGCTGAGCGCCCGACAGCTGGAAGGACAGCCTGTTCTGGGCGCGCTGGATCAGGCGGTCGCGGCGCGCGCCGGAGCGGGCGTTGGCCTCGACGGTGCTGCGGTCGAGTGCGGTCAACGAGAATTCGGCGGCCACGAAGACCGCGTTGCCGAAGATCAGCACGGCGATGGCCAGCACGCTGATCACGTTGGCGGTGACGTTCACTGCGGGCCCGTCATCTCCGATGGTCGTCTCACCAGGAAGCAAGCGGACTCGACGCGTGCCTGCGGCACGTCATCCCCTTCGCTCGATGCCGCGCAGCGCCGTGCTGCGGGCTGGAATGCACAAGAATTGTCATGGTAGCGAAATTCGGGGCTACCAGCCCAGGGGCAGCGGGTGGCCCTCGGCGAAACCCGCGGCCGACTGCACCCCGACGACGGCCCGCTCGTGCAGTTCGGCCAGGGTGGCGGCCCCGACATAGGTGCAGGTGCTGCGGACTCCCGAGGTGATGTGGTCGATCAGGTCCTCCACGCCGCCGCGATGGGGATCCAGCCCCATCCGCGACGTCGAGATGCCCTCCTCGAACAACGCCTTGCGGGCGCGCTCGAAGGCGGTGTCGGCGGCGCTGCGGGCCACCACCGCCCGCTTGGACGCCATGCCGTAGCTCTCCTTGTACGGCTGGTTGTCCCGGTCGCGCATCAGGTCACCGGGCGACTCGTAGGTGCCGGCGAACCACGACCCGATCATCACGTTCGACGCCCCGGCGGCCAGCGCCAGCGCCACGTCGCGCGGGTGGCGCACCCCGCCGTCGGCCCACACGTGTCCGCCGAGGGCCTGTGCCGCCGCCGCGCATTCGACCACCGCGGAGAACTGCGGGCGGCCGACGCCGGTCATCATCCGGGTGGTGCACATCGCGCCGGGCCCGACCCCCACCTTGACGATGCTCGCCCCGGCGTCGAGCAGGTCCCGGGTGCCCTCCGCCGACACCACGTTGCCCGCCACCAGCGGCACGCCCAGGTCCAGCTCAGCGACCGCCCTGATCGCTTCCAGCGTTTTCACCTGATGGCCGTGCGCGGTGTCGATGACCAGCACGTCGACGCCGACCTCGGCCAGCGACCGGGCCTTGGCCCCCACGTCGCCGCTGATGCCGACGGCGGCGCCCACTCGCAGCCGGCCGCGCGCGTCGGTGGCCGGGGAGTAGAGCCCGGCGCGAATCGCGCCGGTGCGGGTCAGCACCCCCGCCAGCGTGCCGTCGGCGTTGGTCACCACGGCGACATCGATCGGGGCGTGCTCGAGCAGGTCGAAGATCTTGCGCATGTCGGTGCCGGCCGGGGCGGAGACGAAGTCGCCGAGGGCGACGTCGCGCACCCGGGTGAAGCGGTCGACGCCCAGGCAGGACGCCTCGCTCACCAGGCCGATGGGGCGGCCCTCGAAGACGACGACGGCGACCCCGTGCGCGCGCTTGTGGATCAGCGCGATCGCGTCGGACACCGAATCGTCGGGCTCGAGCACCACCGGGGTGTCGAGAACCAGGTCGCGGCTCTTGACGAACTGCACCGTGTGCTGCACCGCCGGGATCGGGAGGTCTTGCGGCAGGATGACGATGCCGCCCCGCCGCGCGACCGTCTCGGCCATCCGCCGCCCGGCCACCGCGGTCATGTTGGCGACCACGACCGGGATCGTGGTGCCCGAGCCGTCGTGGCTGGACAAGTCGACGTCGAACCGCGAGGTGACCTCCGAGCGGTTCGGCACGATGAACACATCGTTGTAGGTCAGGTCGTACCCGGGTCGGTGCCCGTCCAGAAACCTCATCGCTGTCGCCGTGTCCCCTTGTCTCGCTATGCGGGCACTTCGCTGCGGTCACCGCTCCACAGCGTGTGGAACTTGCCCGGCGCGTCGATCCGCGCGTAGGTGTGGGCACCGAAGAAGTCCCGCAGGCCCTGGGTCAGCGCGGCCGGCAACCGCTCGGTGCGCAGCGCGTCGTAGTAGGACAGCGCCGACGAAAAGCCCGGAATCGGGATACCCAGTTGCGTCGCGGTCACCACGACGCGACGCCAACCGTCGATGGCCGCTTCGATCGCGCTGCGGAAATAGGGCGCCACGATCAGCGTGGGCAGGTCGGGTTCGGCGTCGAACGCCTCCTTGATGCGGTTGAGGAACTTCGCCCGGATGATGCAGCCGCCGCGCCAGATGGTCGCCAGGTCGCCGGGTGTGATGCCCCAGTCGTATTCGGCGCTGCCGGCCTGAATCTGGTTGAAGCCCTGCGCATACGCGATGATCTTCGACGCGTACAGGGCCTGGCGGACGTCCTCGGTGAACTGCTTCGCGTCGACCGGCCTGCTGCCCAGCTCGCCCGAGGCCAGCCCGATGGCGGCCGTGCGCTGGGTCGCCGCACCCGACAGCGCCCGGGCGAACACCGCCTCGGCGATGCCGGTGACCGGAACACCGAGGTCCAGCGCCGATTTCACCGTCCAGCGTCCGGTGCCCTTCTGCTCGGCCTCGTCGAGGATGACGTCAACCAGCGGTTGTGCGGTCTTGGCGTCTGTCTGGCGCAGCACCTGCGCGGTGATCTCGACGAGGAAGCTGTCCAGGTCGCCTTTGTTCCACTCGTCGAACACGTCGGCGATCTCGCCGGCGCTCTTGCCTAGCCCGTCGCGCAGCAGCTGGTAGGCCTCGCCGATGAGCTGCATGTCGGAGTACTCGATGCCGTTGTGCACCATCTTGACGAAGTGGCCGGCGCCGTCGGGGCCGATGTGGGTGCAGCACGGGACGCCGTCGACGTGCGCGGAGATCTCCTCGAGCAGTGGACCCAGCGACTTGTACGACTCGGCCGGGCCGCCCGGCATGATCGACGGGCCGTTCAGCGCGCCCTCCTCACCACCGGAGATCCCGGCCCCGACGAAGTGCAGACCGCGCTCGCGCATCGCCTTCTCGCGGCGGATGGTGTCGGTGTAGAGCGCGTTGCCGCCGTCGATGATGATGTCGCCTTCCTCCATGGCGTCGGCGAGCTCGTTGATGACGGCGTCGGTGGGGTCACCGGCCTTGACCATGATCAGCACCCGCCGCGGCTTCTCCAGCGCGTCCAGGAATTCCGCGATGGTCTCCGAGCGCACGAATTCGCCGTCGCCGCCGTGCTCGTCGAGCAGCGCGTCGGTCTTGGCGACCGATCGGTTGTGCAGCGCGACCGTGTAGCCGTGCCGGGCGAAATTGCGGGCGATGTTGGAGCCCATGACGGCCAGGCCGGTGACGCCGATCTGGGCGGTAGCGGTCTGGGAATTCGGCGAACTCATGTCAGGGCCTCTCGGGTCGGAGAACGTTTTGGTGCAGCCTGCTGCGACACACTGTGGCACAGGGGCCAACGGGTCCTCCACAGATGATGGGCCGCCGCTAGATGTCGAACAGGCGACGCAGCTCGGTGAGCCACGGTACGGCCAGCGCAACCGTCGGCACCACCAGGATGGCCGCCGCCGCCAGGTAGGCGAACCCCGCCAGTGCCAGGCTGTTGCCCCGCCCCGCCAGCCGGCGCACCCGCACCACTGTGCTGGGACCGCCGACGGCCAACGCGCCCGACGGCGCCCGCCCCGACGCGCAGGCGACCAGCGCCCGGGCCAGGGGAGTGCGGCCCGCGGCGCGCACCGCGGCGTCATCGGCCAGCAGCTCGACGAGCAGCTGCGCCGCGCGCAGGGCGCTGGAGCTGCGGACGAGCCGCGGGAAGGCGGCGTGCACCGCCGTGAACGCCTCCAACACCAGGTCGTGGCGGGCGCGCAGGTGGGCCCGCTCGTGGGTGAGGACCGCCGCGACCTCGTCGTCGTTGAGCGCGGCCAGCGCCCCCTCGCTGACGACGACCCGGCTGCGCACCCCCGGCAGGCAGTAGGCGAACGGCTGGGCCACCCCCAGCACCCGCAGGTCGCGGCTCCGGGCGCACGGCTTGACCAGTTTCGCGTCGTGGTCGACGCCCACCAGGTCGACGACCATCCGGTGATGCGCGCGCCGCCGCCGATTGGCGATGACGACCCGCACCACGGCGACCGTCAGCCGGGCGCCCACCAGCACGGTCAGCGCGAACGCGGCGACGTACGCCGTCCACAGCGGCCAGCCCAGCCGGCCGGCGTCACCCACGGGACCGGCCGTGGGCCGCCCGTCGGGACCGGGCATCGAGCAGCCGGCTGGCGATCGCGATGCCGGCGCTGAACGTCGAGAGCACCGCGGCAAGGGCGACCGCCTGCCACAGCACCATCGCGGCGCGGGGCGCGCGCAGGGGCCACGTCGCGCGTGCCAGCACGGCCGGCACCGGGCCGACCAGCAGCACCGCGAGCAGGGAGAAGGCCAGCGCGGACACGCTGCCAGTGTCCCTCAGTCCTCCGCCGTCACGCCAGCGGTGGCGTATTGCGTTGATTTGCTTCCAATTCCGCGAGCGCGCGCCGCAGGGCTTCGGCCTCATCGGCGCCGACACGCTCGACGAAGTGCACGAGCGCGGCCTGCCGACCCCCGGAGTCCTCGGCCTGGGCCAGCGCGTCGACCATCAGCCCGGCAACCAGCTCGTCGCGGCCGTGGACGGGCGCATAGCGATGGGCCCGGTCGTCGCGGAGCTGGGACACCAGGCTCTTCTTGGCCAGCCGCTGCAACACGGTCATGATCGTCGTGTACGCGAGGTCGCGCCGCGCCGACAAGCCCTCGTGGACCTGGCGGACGGTCTGGGGTTCCGGGGCCGACCACAGGTAGTCCATCACGGCGCGCTCAAGATCGCCCAGCCTCGTCAACTTGGCCATAGTGTGCTCATCTCCTCAAGCGTCTAGACAAGGGTACTCCGGCTTACTACCGGCCGTCGTAACGGAGGCGCGACACGGCGGCGCCGTCGCACGGGCCTTGCGAAATTAGGGCAGCCTTGCCTATGCTGGCCGTGGTCGAGCGACAACGGACCGCGACGGAGTCCTGAGGGCTGCAGTGACCCCCGGTCCACTCGATCGGCGAGCCCCGTGCCCGGTGCACGGGGCTCGCCCGTTTCTGGTGTAGACACAAGGACGTGCAACCGCAAGACACGGCCACCCCGGGCAACGATCCGGAGTTCACCGCGCCGTTCGACACCGAATTGGGCCTGCAGTACACCGAACTCGGCCCGGACGGCGTCAGGGCGCACCTCGAGGTCACGCCCAAGCTGCTGCAACCGATGGGCCTGGTACACGGCGGCGTCTACTGCTCGATGATCGAGAGCATGGCCAGCGTCGCCGCCTACACCTGGCTCGCCGCACACGGCGGCGGCAACGTGGTCGGCGTCAACAACAACACCGACTTCCTGCGTTCCATCGGCTCGGGAACGGTGTACGGCGCCGCCGAACCGATCCATCGCGGCCGCCGCCAGCAGCTGTGGCTGGTCACCATCACCGACGGGGACGACCGGGTGGTGGCGCGGGGCCAGGTTCGGCTGCAGAACCTGGAACCGCAGCCGAACAAAAGCTGAACGGGGGCGGGGTGTCCGCATTCCCGTCGCCCACGGATGGCAAGATCGAAAAGCATGCGCCTGACGCCGCACGAACAGGATCGACTGTTGGTGTCCTACGCCGCCGAACTGGCCCGTCGTCGCCGGGCCCGGGGACTGCGGCTCAACCACCCGGAGGCGGTTGCGCTCATCACCGATCACATTCTCGAAGGTGCGCGCGACGGGCGCACGGTCGCCGAGTTGATGGCCAGCGGATGTGACGTGCTGGGCCGCGACGACGTCATGGAAGGAGTGCCGGAGATGATCGACGAAGTGCACGTCGAAGCCACCTTTCCCGACGGCACCAAGCTGGTCACCGTCCACCACCCGATCACATGATTCCCGGCGAAATCATCTACGGCAGCGGCGATATCGAGATCAACGCGGGGGCGGAGCGCCTGGAGATGGACATCGTGAATACCGGCGACCGCCCGGTTCAGGTCGGCAGCCACGTCCACCTGCCGCAGGCCAACAAGGCGTTGTCGTTCGATCGCGCGGCGGCACACGGCTACCGGCTGGACGTTCCCGCGGCGACCGCCGTGCGCTTCGAGCCCGGTGTGTCCCAGCGGGTTCGGCTGGTCCCGCTGCGCGGACGGCGCCAGGTGCACGGGCTGACGCTGGACCCGCCCGGACGGCTGGACCGCTGATGGCCACGCTATCCAGGGCGCAATACGCCGAACTCTTCGGTCCCACCGCCGGGGACCGGATCAGGCTGGCCGACACCGATCTACTGATCGAGATCACCGAAGACCGCAGCGGGGGACCGGAACACGCCGGCGACGAGGCGATGTTCGGCGGCGGCAAGGTGCTGCGCGAGTCGATGGGCCAGGGACGCGTTTCGCGGGCCGAGGGTGCACCCGACACCGTGATCACCGGCGCGATCATCGTCGACCATTGGGGAATCATCAAGGCCGACGTCGGGATTCGTGACGGGCGCATCACCGCGATCGGTAAGGCCGGCAACCCCGAGATCATGTCGGGGGTGCACCCGGATCTGGTGGTCGGACCGTCGACTGAAGTCATCAGCGGCGGCGGCCGCATCGTCACCGCCGGCGCCATCGACAGCCATGTGCACCTGGTCTGCCCGCAGCTCATGCCCGAGGCGATCGGGTCCGGCGTCACCACGATCATCGGCGGCGGCACCGGCCCCGCCGAGGGCACCAAGGCCACCACCGTCACTCCCGGGGCATGGCATCTCAGCCGGATGCTGGAGGCGCTCGACGGTTGGCCGGTGAACTTCGCGTTGCTGGGTAAGGGGAACACGGTCAACCCCGAGGGCCTGTGGGAGCAGTTACGCGGCGGCGCCTCGGGTTTCAAGCTGCACGAGGACTGGGGCTCCACGCCGGCGGCCATCGACACCTGCCTGACGGTCGCCGACGCCGCCGGGGTGCAGGTGGCCCTGCACACCGACACCCTCAACGAGATGGGGTTCGTGGAAGACACCCTGGCCGCGATCGCCGGCCGGTCGATCCACACGTATCACACCGAGGGCGCCGGCGGCGGCCACGCGCCGGACATCATCAGGGTCGCGGGCGAGCCGTATGTGCTGCCCAGCTCCACCAACCCGACGCGGCCCTACACTGTGAACACGCTCGACGAGCACCTGGACATGCTGATGGTCTGCCATCACCTCAATCCCGCTGTGCCCGAAGACCTGGCCTTCGCCGAGAGCCGGATCCGGGGATCGACGATGGCCGCCGAGGACCTGCTGCACGACATCGGCGCGATCTCGATCATGGGCAGCGACTCGCAGGCGATGGGCCGCATCGGCGAGACGGTGATGCGCACCTGGCAGACCGCACACGTGATGAAGCGCCGCCGCGGCGCGCTGCCCGGCGACGGCGCCGCGGACAACAACCGGGTGCGCCGCTACGTCGCGAAGTACACCATCTGCCCAGCGGTCGCACACGGCCTGGATCGCGAAATCGGTTCGGTGGAGGTCGGTAAGCTCGCCGACCTGGTGCTGTGGGAGCCCGCGTTCTTCGGCGTCCGCCCGCACCTGGTGCTCAAGGGCGGCATGATCGCCTGGGCGGCGATGGGTGACGCGAACGCGTCCATCCCCACTCCCCAGCCCGTGTTGCCGCGGCCGATGTTCGGCGCCGCGCCTGCTACCACACGAGCGACCTCGGTGCATTTCGTGGCCCCCCAGGCGATCGAGGCCGGCTTGGCCGAAAAGCTCGCGGTGGGAAGGCCACTGGCGCCGGTCAGGGATGTTCACGCCGTGGGCAAGGCGGACCTGCCGCTCAACGACGCCCTGCCCGACATCCAGGTGGACCCGGACACGTTCACCGTGCGCATCGACGGCGAGGTCTGGCCGGAGCAACCGCCGGCCGAATTGCCCATGACCCAGCGCTATTTCCTGTTCTGACGAACCGCCGCACGAGCGCCGTCCGGCCAAAGCTAAGAATCCGGTAAGAGTATCGCGCCCATCCCCGTTGTTCGTTTCGCGGGCTGGGTCGGCGGGAAGGCGTCGTGATAAGGCCGCGCGAAGCGTCTCCAAACCGCCCGCGTGCCAGTCGCTTTGGTTGTTCGTTCGAAGGCAATTCGAATCGATGACGGGAGGGCTCGGATCATGAGCAGCACCAAGAGCGCAGCGCAAAACAAGGACAGCGGTTCGGCCGTCGCCGACCCCTCCACGGCCGAGCACGACGAGGACCATTCCCAGCTACAGGAGCTGGGGTTCCAGTCGGACTTCAAGCGCGACATGAGCTCATGGGGCAATTTGGCCATGGGCTTCACCTACCTGTCACCCGTGGTCGGCATCTACACGGTGTTCGCGTTCGCGCTGTCCACCGGCGGTCCGCCGATGATCTGGACCCTGCTGATCACCGGCACCGGACAGATGCTGGTGGCGCTGGTCTTCGGCGAGGTGGTCGCGCAATTCCCGGTAGCCGGCGGTGTCTACCCCTGGGCGCGCCGGTTGTGGGGACGCAAGTGGGGGTGGCTGACCGGGTGGGTCTACATGTTCACGCTGCTGGGGCTGCTGGCGGACGCGGCCTACGGTGCGGGCCCCTACGTGGCCGACGTGTTCGGCTTCACGTCGTCGCACTACACCACGATCCTGTGCGCGCTGGCCGTGTTGGCCCTGGCCACCGTAATCAACCTCACCGGCACCAAAGCGCTGAGTTACTTCGCCATCTTCGGGTTCAGTGCCGAACTCATCGGCGCGGTGGTGGTGGGTGGCTGGCTGCTGCTGACCGACCGCCACCACGGACTCGGCGTGCTGTTCCACAGCTTGGGCGCCCAGGGCGGCCACAGCTACGTCTATGCCTTCCTGGCCGCGGGCCTGATCGGCTTTTACCAGTTCTTCGGGTTCGAGGCCTGTGGTGACGTGGCCGAGGAGGTCCGCAACCCCGGCGTGGTGATTCCCAAGGCGATGCGCCGCACCATCTACGTCGGCGGCGCCGCGGCGACCTTCGTCTGCTTCAGCCTGATCCTGTCGGTAACCAACTTCGGCACGGTGATCAGCGGCCAAGACAGCGATCCGATCGACACCATCCTGAAAAGGGCGTTCGGGGACTTCGGGTCCAGGATCGTGCTGTGCATCGTGTTGATCTCGTTCACCTCGTGCGCGCTCAGCCTGCAGGCCGCCGGCAGCCGGCTGATCTATTCCTACGGCCGCGACGGCATGATCGCCGGCTCCCGGCTGTTGGCACGCTTCGACCGGAAACGACACGTGCCCAGGTATGCCCTGTTGATTGCGGTGATCATTCCGGCGCTGCTGATCGTCGGATCGCTGATCTCGACCCATCCGCTGGACAAGCTCATCCGCTTCGGCGCGGTCGGGGTCTATCTCGCCTTCCAGATGGTGGTGCTGGCCGCCCTGCGCGCCAGGCTGACGGGCTGGAAACCTTCCGGCAAGTACCAACTGGGCCGCTGGGCGATGCCCGTCAACATCGCGGCGCTGATCTACGGCATCGCGTCCATCATCGACATCGCGTGGCCGCGGACACCCGACGCGGCGTGGTACGACAACTACGTCATCCTGCTGATGTCGGGGCTCATCATCGGCTCGGGCCTGCTCTACATGGTGATCGGACGGCCCCAGGACGAGGAGGACAGCTCGGACGCCGACGCGGGGGCGGACGCCGAGGCCGTTCCGCAGCGCTGAGCCGGCGGGCGTCGGCACCGCCGGCATCGCGGCGTGGCAGGATCGGTGAATATGGTTCCCACGCAGCGTGATCACCAACGCGTGATCGTCGTCCGATGAGTTCGCTCGCGGTGCTGCTGACCCTGGCGGACTCGCGCCTTCCCACCGGTGCGCACGTGCACTCCGGCGGCGTCGAAGAGGCCGTCAGCAGCGGCCTGGTGAGCGATTTGGAGACGCTGGAAGCGTTCCTGCACCGAAGGATCCGCAGCCACGGGCTGGTCGCCGCGTCGATCGCGGCGGCCGTGCATCGCGGCGAGCTCGGCCCCGAGGAAGCCGACCGGGAGACCGATGCGCGCACCCCGGCCCCGGCGGCGCGCCAGGCGTCGCGCAGCCAGGGCCGGGGCTTGGCCCGCCTGGCACGACGGGTCTGGCCCGACGCCGGGTGGGAGGCGATCGGGTCCCACCCGCACCTCGCCGTCGCCGCGGGGTGGGTCGGCGCCGCGAGTGGCCTGGCCCCCGAGCAGTCCGCGCTGAGCGTCGTCTACACCACGATGACCGGCTCGGCGACCGCCGCGCAGCGGCTGCTGGCGCTGGATCCGGCCGACGTGGCGGCGTGCACGTTCCGGCTTTCCTCGTTGTGCGAGAGCACCGCCGCCGAAGCCACCAAGGGGCTGGCCGACCTGTCCGACCCGCTGCTCGATACGCTCGCAGAGCGGCATGCCGCCCGCGAGCGGCCTTTGTTCGCATCCTGAAAGGCCTCACATGACAACGCATTCCCACAGCCACACGCACATCGACCGGCCGAAACGCGTTCGGCGTCCGGGGGAGCCGCTGCGCATCGGTATCGGCGGCCCGGTCGGCTCGGGCAAGACCGCGCTGGTTGCCGCGTTGTGCCGGCAACTGCGCGACGAGCTGTCGCTGGCGGTGGTGACCAACGACATCTACACCACCGAGGACGCCGACTTTCTGCGCAAACACGCTGTGCTGCCCGATGACCGGATCGCGGCCGTGCAGACCGGCGGCTGCCCGCACACCGCGATCCGCGACGACATCACGGCCAACCTCGACGCGATCGACGACCTGATCGCCGCGCACGACGCGCTGGATCTGATCCTGGTCGAATCCGGCGGCGACAATCTGACCGCCACGTTCTCGTCGGGATTGGTCGACGTGCAGATCTTCGTGGTCGACGTGGCCGGCGGCGACAAGGTGCCCCGCAAGGGCGGCCCGGGCGTGACCTACTCGGATCTGTTGGTGGTCAACAAGACTGACCTGGCGCCGCTGGTGGGCGCCAGCCTGGAAGTGATGGCCCGCGACGCCGACGCGGTCCGCGAGGGACGCCCGACGGTGCTGCAGTCCCTGACCGAGGACCCGGCCGCCGGCGGGGTGCTGGCCTGGGTGCGCACCCAACTGCGCGAGGCGGCCCACGTCTGATGCGCTCCGACCTCCTGCTGGTCGCCTACCCGAATCGCTTTCCCCGCATCGAATGCCGCGGCGGCGGTGTGACCGCGCGGTGCACCACGCCCGGCACCGTGCACCTGGTCTCCGCGGCCGCCACCCCGCTGGGCGGCGACGCGATCGATATTCGGGTGATCGTCGAACGGGGGGCCCGGCTGCGGGTGCGCAGCGCGGCCGCCACCGTCGCGCTGCCGGGCGCGTCGACCCGAACCTCGCACGCCCACTGGGCGATAGAGGTGGCCGGTGACCTGGACGTCGACCTGGAGCCGACGGTCGTCGCCGCCGACGCCCGCCACCTGAGCAGCATCGGGCTGCGGCTGCACGGCGACGGATCGATCCGGCTGCGTGAGCGGGTGCAGATCGGCAGATCCGGTGAGCGGGAAGGTTTCTGGTCGGGATCGTTGCACGCCGACCGGAACGACCGGCCGCTGCTGCGCCATCGGGTGGAGCTGGGCAACGGATCGCTCGCCGACGACGCGCTGTGCACCCCTCGGGCCAACATCAGCGAATTGCGCTATCCGGCAAGCGATCCCGGCGTCGAAATCGATCCCCGGTCGACGGTGCTGGCGTTGGCCGGCGGGGGAGCGCTGAGCACCTGGCAGGGTGACCGGCTGTCCTGCTAGCCGGCCACCCTGGAGGCGCATCCCTCAGCGTTGGGGGATGGCGTCGTTGTGTGGAGCGGCGCTCTTCTCGTGGGGCCGGGAGAGCACCAGGTAGACGATGCCGAGGCCGATGATGGACACCGACAGAATCGCGATGATGTAGTCGTCGTACCAGGGCTTGTAGGGCTCGCGCGGCCAGGCGAGGTTGATGATCGCCGCGACGCCGTAGACCTGCGCGCCGATGTTGACGGGCAGTCCCCAGCGGCCCAGCTTGTACTTCCCGGTCGGCTTCCAGCCCTTGAGCCGGGCGCGCAGGGCTGCCAGCACCACCATCTGGAATCCGATGTACACCCCGACCGAGCCGAAGCTGACGAGTTTGGTCAGCGCGTCGCTGGAGATCAGGGATCCGATGATCAGCAGCGCGGGGATGATGACCGCGGTCAGCAGGGCGTACGGCGGAACGTGCCGCTTCTGGTCGAAGTGCTTCAGGAACTTCGAGCCGACGATCATGTCGTCGCGGCCGTAGGAATAGATCAGCCGGCTGGCGGCGGCCTGCAGGCTCAGCGCGCACGACGTGAAGGAGATCAACACGACGCACAGGACGGCCTTCGCCCCGACGCCGCCGAACGCCGCCTTCAGGACCGTGTCGATCGGATCGTGGTCCTTGCCGCTGATCACCGCGCCGAAGTCGCTCACCGACAGGATCAGGCTCAAACAGACGAAGGTGGCCGCCGAGCCACCGATGTAGATGGTGCGGCGCATCGCCTTGGGGATCACCAGGCCGGGGTTGCGGACCTCCTCGGCCACGTCGCCGCAGGCCTCGAACCCGAAGAACTGGTAGAGCGCGATCAGGCTGGCGGCCAGGAACGCGTAGGTGAAGCTGTGGTGGCCTTCGGCGCCGAAGCTGTGGAACAGCACGCCGAGGTTGTGGTGGCGCTGAGTGACCAGCAGCCAGATGCCGACCACCAGGGCGCCGATCAGCTCGGCGGTGAAGCCGAAGATCGCGAAGTAGCTCAGCATCTTGGTGCCGGTCAGGTTGATGACGGTGGCCAGCCCCAGCATGACGAGCGCGCACAGCACCGTGGCATGCGCCGAGGACTTGAAACCGAACACGTCGGCCACGTAGGGGCCCGCGCCGTAGGCCGCGTCCGCCAGCAGCGCCAGCAGCGTGAACATGTAGACCCACCCGGTCATCCACGCCCACTTGCGGCCCCATAACCGGCGCGCCCAGGGGTACACCCCGCCGGCCACCGGGAACTGCGCGACGACCTCGCTGAAGACCATCGCGACCAAAAGCTGCCCGGCCCCGGCGATCAGCAGGCTCCAGATCATCGGCGGACCGGCGGTGGCCAGCGCGAACGCGAAGACCGTGTAGATCCCGACGACGGGGGACAGGTAGGTGAAGCCCAGCGAGAAGTTCGCCCACGGGCTCATGTCCCGCCGGAAGTCCGACTTCAGCCCCAGCGCTTCCAGTTGGGCGTGATCCTCGTCGTGCGCGGCATCCGCGCCGCCGATCACGTCACCCGGAAGCTGGGCGCGATCCTCGCGGTTGTCCGCGGCATTAGGTGTCGTGTTGATGGCCAAAGCTCTTTCCTCACGTTTCCGGCCGAGTGGATGGCACCGGCTCGCACTCTTCGAGATGGCAAACAAGTTGTGCTAGCGCAATTTTCGTCATGGGGCAGCGATCAGCGTCTATTTGCTCGTCGCCTCCTTAATCAAGGTCGCCGCCGTGCGTTTGAGCACATCGCGCTGCCGCGACACGTCGGCGATCGCCTTGCGCAGCTGGTTGAGTTCGTCGCGTTCGGCCACCGCCACGTCGTCCTCCGCGCCGGCGCTCGGCTTGGTCCAGCGCGCCGCGGCGTCGTGGTTCATGGCCGACTCCCCGGCCAGTTCCGGGATCACCTTGTTGCGCGCGCCGGCCCTCAGCCGGCCCTGGTCGCCCCGCGGGGCGTTGACCACGCTGGCCACCGGGCCCATGGGCATGCCGCCGTAGAAGCCGCCCGGCCCGGCCTGGGGCACACCACCCAGCCCGGCGCTGGTCAACGGCGATGCGGTGGCGGCCAGCCGGATCTCGGGCGGGGTGCTCCACGCCTGGGGCACCGACAACTTGCCGACCGACGCCGCCCGGCCCAGATCCGCCGAGATCGCGGGCCCGCCCAGCCCGGAGGCACCCGACATGCCCGGGCCGTAGGAGTTCACCAGGCTCGACCCGAGCCCGGCATCGAGCTCACCGGCCGCGGCCCCCGCCCCGGCCGGGGACACGCTGGACGCCGTGCCCGCCGAGATGGAATCGATCAACGGGTTCCAGGCGGCGGCCACCGGCGGAGCCAACGTCAACATGGCACCGGACGCATCGAAGTTCAGCCCCTCGGAGAGGATCTGGGGACCCACGGTCAATGTGCTCAGCTGGTTGAACCAGCTGACCGGACTGCTGCTCAGCAACGCGAGTATCGGGTTCGTCCCCGGCGCCCCGAACAGGCCCGACGAAAGGCTCTGCAGCAGGCTGGGCACGCCGCCCAGCGTTAATTGGGTGCTCGAGGCGGCCGCGGGGGCGGCCGCGGCGCTTTGCGTGGTCGCCGCGGCCGGGTTGGTGGTCTGCGGCGGCGCGCTGAACGGCGTCAACGTCGTCGCGGCCGAGGACGCGCCGGCGTAGCCGTACATCGTCTGGGCGTCCTGTGCCCACATCTCGGCGTACTGCGCCTCGGTGCTCGCGATCGCCGGGGTGTTCTGGCCCATGATGTTGGTGGCCACCAACGACGCCAGCAGCGCCCGGTTGACCTCGATCTCCGGCGGCGGCACGGTGGCCGCGAACGCGGTCTCATAGGCCGCGACCGCCGTTCCGAGCTGGGCGGCGGTGTGCTGGGCCTGCGCGGCGGTCGCGTTCATCCACGACACGTACGGGGCCACCGCGGCGGCCATCCTCATCGACGACGGGCCCACCCATGGCCCGTCCGTCAGCGCGGACAGCACGGCCCGGTACGACGCGGCCGTCGAGCTCAACTCGGTCGCCAGCGTGCTCCACGCCGCCGCGGCGCTCACCAGCGGGCCCGACCCGGGTCCCATGTACATGCGGGCGGAATTGATCTCCGGCGGCAGCGCCGCGAAATCCAGGGCGCTGATCACAGCATCGCCTCCTTGATCAAGCGGGCAGCGGCGTCACGTTCCATCGCCACGTCGGCGATCTCCCTGCGCAGCTTCTCGAGTTCTTCGCGTTCGCGTTCGCTCAACGCGCTGGCGACGTGTTTGCGGGCCGGCTGGGCCTGGGCGGGCCGGGCCGGGGCCCGTTCCTCGGCGGGCTGCTCGCCGGGCAGCGCCGCGACGACCTTCTGCGCCTTGTCGGACTTGGTGCGGCCGGCCTGGTCGCCCCGGGGCGCGTTGACCAGGCTTCCCACCGGCGGAATGCCGAAGAATCCGGGCTCGGCCGCTGCCGCCGGCGCGCCCTCGAGGCCGGCGCTCGACAGGGGCGACGCGCTGCCGGCCAGCTGGATCGCGGGGGAGGACGTCCACGCCTGCGGCACCGACAACTTGCCGACCATCGCGGCCTCGCCCACACCGGCGGCCACTCCGGGGCCGGTCAGGGCCGCGCCCATGGGGCCCGCCTGGGTGGAATCCACCAGGGCGCCCAGGCCGGCGCCCGGAACGATTTCACCGGCGGCCGCGGCCCCGGCCGACGGCAATGCGAGCCCGTACAGCCCGCCCAGCAGGGGTGTGATGCCGGACGCGGTGAACAGGAAGCCACTGACGACCAGGGTCCAGTTACCCAGGTTCATGGTGAATTCGTTGATGTTGCTCGGGAGGGGGAGGTTCAAGATGTCGATGAGCCACTGGATCGGGTTGAACGTGCCCAGCGACGCCGCCGGGTTCAGCGCCGCCGCCGACGAGAGCCCCTGCAGCAGGTTGGGAACGGCCGTGATCGCCTGTCGGGTGCTCGGCGCGGCCGCCGACGCCGTGGCCTGGGTGACGGCCGCGGCCTGGTTCGCCGCGCCGGCCTGGTTGGTGGTCTGCGGCGGCGCGGAGAACGGGATCACCTTGGTCGCCGCCGCCGACGCGCCGGCATAGCCGTACATCGCCGCGGCGTCCTGGGCCCACATCTGGGCGTACTGCGCCTCGGTGGCCATGATCGCCGGCGTGTTCTGCCCGAGGATGTTGGTGGCCACCAACGACGCCAGCAGCGCGCGGTTGACCTCGATCTCCGGCGGCGGCACCGTGGCCATGAAGGCCGCTTCGTAGGCCGCCACCGCCGATTTCATCTGGCTGGCGGTCTGCTCGGCCTGCGCGGCCGTAGCGCTCATCCACGTCACGTACGGGGTCACCGCCGCCGCCATCGTGGTCGAGGACGGCCCGACCCACGGGCCGCCCGTGAGTTCGGCCACCGTCGACCGGTACGAGGCCGCCGCGATGTTCAGCTCCGCGGCCAACCCGTCCCACGCCGCGGCGGCCGCAACCAGCGGGCCCGACCCCGGTCCCGCATACATCCGGCCGGAGTTGATCTCCGGCGGCAATGCCGCGTAGTCCACCTCATAACCCCCTTGTCAGCCGACCTGGCACCACCACGTCGGTTTCCCGGTCGCCCACGTCTCGGTTGATCGCTGATGCTCGGTTTCGGGCGCCGTGGCGTGCGCACGAAGGGTGGCGCCCTGGACGTCCACACGGCCGCACCGACGTGCACATGGTCGAACCGACGTCCAGATCGCCGGACAGCTACTAATGATCATCGGTGTTACTGAAACCGCGCTGGTTAACTCCTGGGAATTCGCTGAGAACTCTGGTAACTGACTGTGGGCTAACTGATTGTAGCGGCGGGGCAGCGCCCCGGATCGCTCGTGCCCGTCATAGCTTCGGCCATCGTCACGGCCGCCGGCGCCGCCCGGACAGGGGGTCGGCGCCACAGGCACACATATTCTGAGAGCGCTTCTCCTACAACAGGTTCACCGGAGATAGAACCCGCAATCCCGCGCGGCCTGCGCACCCCTGGAGCCGCGAACCCCGGGCAACGCAGGCCGGTGGCGCGCGGGTCCGCGACGCGGACGGAAGCGATCGGCAAACACCACCGTAGCTAATTTTGCGGTCACCAATAGCAATTCGCCTTGCCGTCTACAGGCAAACTCAATCGGCGATCCACCCGGATCGCGCACTTTGCCGGGACTGCCGACCACCGATCCGGCGGAGCAACGTCAGCCGCGCCGGATCGGCGGTGTCACCGACGCGATGCACCAGGTGGTGCTCGCATCGTCGTGCCAGCCATCCTCGCCCACAGGCTTGTGAGCGTGTTGTCAGCCCGCTCGAAGTAGTTCATCGCTCAACCAGCGCCGACCCGGCTAATCGGCGAACGGGCCCCACGCGTGCCGCTTGAGACTTGCGGGCTTTTTGCCCAGTTTGCCCGCACGCACCATCACGGCCAAGCTGTCCAGGATGACCCGGCTGCTCAGCAGCGCGGTCTGCTCGGCCCAGTCGTAGGGGGGTGAGCATTCCACCACCTCGATGCCGTTCAGGCCGGGTTCGGAGATCAGCCGGATGAGGTTGAGCGCCTCGCGGGGCAACAACCCGCCGGGCTCGGGCCAACCGGTGCCGGGCACGAATCCGGCGTCGATGACATCGATGTCGAACGACAGGTACACCGCCTTGGCGTCCTTCCACGCCGTTTCGAGCGCGATTTCGGCGACTTTTTCGATCCCGACGCGCTCGACGTCGCCGACGGTGATGACGGTGCTGCCGCGCTGGCGGCCCACCTGGACTCCGGCGCGCGGCGCCTGCCACCCGCCGATGCCGATCTGCACCAGGTTAGTGGCCGGGGCGTTCTTGATGTTGGTGGCGTGGAACCACGGCGTGGTGTGCATCCGCTCGTCGAGGTCGGTTTCCTGGGTGTCGACGTGGCGGTCGAAGTGGATGATGCCCACGTTGCCGTCCAGGTGGGGAGCCAGACCCCGCACGGTCGGGAACCCGATCGAGTGGTCGCCGCCGAGGACCACCGGGAACACGCCCTGGGAAACCACATGGGACATGGCCTGGCTGATCTGGTCGAACGACTTCTCGATGTTGGCCGGGATGGTCACCACGTCGCCGATATCGACGATGTTGAGTTGCTCGCGCAGGTCGACGCCCAGCTCGTAGCAGTAGGTGCCGAAAAGATTGGTCGAGCGGCGGATTCCGGTCGGCCCGAACCGGGTACCGGGCCGGTAGGTGGTGCCCGCGTCCAGCGGCGCCCCGAAGACCGCGACCTCGGCGTCGGCGACATCGTGCACGTCCTCTAGGAAAGGACTCTTCAGGAACGTTCCCCGCTCGCCGGCGAAGTGCGGCAGCTCGCCGCGGGCGAACGTCGACAGCGTGCGGTCATTGATGGTGGGCGCGGCTTCCAGCCCGTGGGAAATGCACCGGTCGATCTCCTCGCGGTGCCGGCGCGTCGGCAGTTCGGCCTCGGCCTGCTGGGCCCAGCTCCCCTCGCGGTTGGGGATGTCGGCCTGTCCAGCGAACGGATTGGTCATCAATCGTCCTCTCGTAGAGATGTGACTCACGGCGGAGGATGCCCCGGCGTCCGGTATCTAAGCGAAGGGCAGGTTCACAGATCAGCTTTGAGGAACCGGTGCGCGACGCATCCAGGTACTCACCGTCTTGTCGCTGTCCGGGTACGGCGAACTCGTCCGGGCGGCCCCTTATGGCAACGCCAAGGGTGAAGATACCTCCGTTGCGGGCACAGCGACCTTGTCAGCGGCCGCCCGTGGCCACTTTGACAGGCTTCTTTCAGTCAGGTTGACAGGAATTTGCCAGGCGCGGCGATGGCCGCCGGCCGTGGGACACTGCACGCCGACAGCCTTGCGCGTGGGTACCCATAACCGGCCGACGAGTTAGCTGGCGACGCGCGTGGTCGCGGCCGTGCCGTGGGCTTCGGCGGCCAGCTCGGCGAGCTGTTCGAGCCGCGTCCGAGCGAAGGCCTGCTGCTCGGTGATGGTGAGCTGGCCCCGCCGATTGCTGAGGAAGGTCACCGCCCACGACACCAGCGTGGTGAACTGGTTCTTGAACCCGACCAGGTAGACCAGGTGCAGCACCAGCCACGCCAGCCAGGCGAAGAAGCCGCTGAACTCCAGCGGACCGATCTTGGCCACCGCGGAGAAGCGGGACACGGTGGCCATGGAGCCCTTGTCGAAGTACTGGAAGGGCTCCCGCTGCGCCGGGTCGGCCCCGCCGAGCTCGGCCTTGATCGTGTCGGCAACGTACTTGGCGCCCTGGATCGCGCCCTGGGCGACGCCGGGCACGCCCTCGACGGCGGCCATGTCTCCGACGACGAACACGTTCGGGTGCCCGGGGACGGACAGATCGGGTAGCACCTTGACCCGCCCGGCCCGGTCGAGTTCGACCGCCGACTGCTCGGCGAGGTCCCTGCCCAGCCCGCTGGCCGAAACCCCGGCGGACCACACCTTGCACTGGGACTCGATGCGCCGGGTGGTGCCGTCGGCGTCCTTGACCGTGATGCCGTTGCGGTCCACGTCGGTGACCATCGCACCGAGTTGGATCTCCACGCCCATCTTCTCCAGCCGCGCGGCCGCCCGCTCGCCCAGCTTGTCGCCGAAGGGCGGCAACACCGCGGGCGCGGCATCGAGCAGGATCACCCGGGCCCTCGTCGAGTCGATGTGCCGGAACGCGCCTTTGAGCGTGTACTCCGCGAGTTCGGCGATCTGTCCGGCCATCTCGACGCCGGTGGGACCGGCCCCGACGACGGTGAATGTCAGCAGCTTCTTGCGGCGCTCCGGATCGCGGGACCGCTCGGCCTGCTCGAAGGCGCTAAGAATCCGTCCGCGCAGCTCCAGTGCGTCGTCGATCGACTTCATGCCGGGGGCGAACTCGGCGAAGTGGTCGTTGCCGAAGTACGACTGGCCGGCGCCGGCGGCGATGATGAGGCTGTCGTAGGGGGTTTCGTAGGTGTGGCCCAGCAGGTCGGAGACGACGAGCTGGTTTTCCAGGTCGATGTGGGTGACGTTGCCCAGCAGCACCTGCACGTTGCGCTGGTGGCGCAGGACGACCCGGGTGGGCGGGGCGATCTCTCCCTCGGAGATGATGCCGGTGGCCACCTGGTACAGCAGCGGCTGGAACAGGTGGTGGGTGGTGCGGGCGATCAACTTGATGTCGACGTCGGCTCGCTTCAGCTTCTTTGCCGCATTGAGTCCGCCGAATCCCGACCCGATGATGACGACTCGATGCCGACGCTGGGCTCCAGCTGTTTGCTCTGGCTGGGGGCTCATGTATCCGCTGCTCCTGACGGGGCTCCTAGACGCGCGATCTTTTGCTTCGCTAATCACGGTAGTCACACGGATACCCGCCGACCCAGCCGCCAAGCGTGTGCGTTAAACCACACCCGGCGCGTTTTCCCAGGTCATCCGACGTGATGCTCGTCATGCCGGACTCGCCGGGCCGTCCGCGGTTACCAGCCGCTACAGGCCCACGAGCGGGCGCAGCGCCTCCCCGGCCGCGCTGATGACACCGGGCGTGTAGAGGGGCAGGTTGATGATGAGGCTGTCGATCCCGGCGTCGAGCACTTTGGTCTTGAGTTGCTCGGCAACCGATTCGGCACCGCCGGCCACCATGCGCTGGCCCATCGCGGCCGGAATCTGGTCGGGTGTGGCGTTATCGTCGACGAGCGCCGTGACCAGCATGCTGGTCTCCAGCGTGGCCGGGTCGCGGCCGATCTCCTCGCACCGGCGGCGCACCACCGCAAGCTTGCCCGGCAGCTCGTCGAACCCGGCGATCACGTTGAGGTGGTCGAAGTGCCGCGCGGCCAGCGGGATCGTCTTCTTCTCGCCGCTGCCGCCGATCATCAATGGGATGCGGTCGCGAAAGCGCGGATTCGCCAGCGCCTCGCTGGCCCGGTACCAGGTGCCCGAGAAGGTCGGCCGTTCGCCCTGCAGCATCGGCAGGATGATCTGCAGCGCCTCGTCGAGCCGGTTGAACCGGTCGGTGAAGGTGCCGAACTCGAAGCCGAGCTGTTCGTGCTCGAGCTCGAACCAGCCGGTGCCGATGCCCAGGATCGCCCGCCCCTGACTCACCACGTCCAGCGTGGTGATGATCTTCGCCAGCAGGGTGGGGTTGCGATAGGTGTTACCGGTCACCAGGGTCCCCAGCTGCACCCGCTCGGTGGCGGTGGCCAGCGCGCCCAGGGCGGTGTAGGCCTCCAACATCGGCTGGTCGGGTGAGCCCAGCATGGGCAATTGGTAGAAGTGGTCCATCACGAAGACCGAGTCGAACCCGGCCGATTCGGCCTCGCGCGCCTGGGCGATCACCGTGGGGAACAGCTGCTCCACCCCGGTGCCGTAGGAGAAGTTCGGAATCTGCAGACCGAGTCGAATAGCCACGCTGGATACCGTAGCGACCGGCGCCGCGTTACAACAGCGCGGTCGGCCGCCAACCCAACGGGCTCAGGCGAATTCAGTCAGCGCGCCGTGGCTTACGTGCAGCGTCTGCCCGGTGATGTGGCGTGCCGCCGGGGTGGTCAGGAACAACGCCAGCCGCGCGAATTCGGCTGCGGCCGGCGGGGGTGTGCGGGACAGGCCGTCGTAGCCGGCCTGGGCGCTGCGCCCGCAGGCCACGGCGTTGACGGTGATCCCGCGGGTCCCGAAGAGGCCCGCCTGCCCGTCGACCCAGCTCGACAACGTCGCCTTGATTGCGGCGTCGACGCTGCCCGCCGGCGGGTTGTCCGGCACCATGCTGACGATCGAGCCGCCGGAACGCAGGTGGTCACCGACCGCCTGCACGGCCAGCACCGCCGAAAGCACCGTCGCGTCAAGCGCGTTGCGCCACGCCTGCGCGGTGTCGGCGATGGAGTAGGTGCGCGGGTCTCCGGCATCCCAGGCCGGCGCCGGCACGTGGACGATGGTGTCCAGCTGATGGGGGAACAGCCCGCGAGCCTCTTCGATGCTGGCCGGGTCGGTGGTGTCGCAGACGATCGCGTCCACGTCGAGCTCCTTGGCGGCGATCTCGACGTCGCTGCGGCGCGCGCCCACCAGGGTCACCTTGTGACCGGCATCGCGAAAGCCCTCGGCCACTGTGCGCCCCAGCTCGGTCTCTCCGCCGGTGACCAGCACCTCCACTGCCATGACCTCCTCGTGTTCACTGTTGAACCCAAACCCTGGCGGCCCACTGACGCGTCGGGTCGATGCCTGGGATCTCAGCGTGTTATGGCGTCGCTCCACCATATGTTACTGGACGGTAGCTAGCCAGTGAAATCATGCGGGGCACGACGCGCAGACAATTTGCGTAACTATCCGGCCGCCACTCGCCGGGGGCGGGCGCGCCGGTATGGTTCACCCATGCGTCGGGTCGGGCTCGCGGCTGGTTTGGCGTCGACGATCCTGCTGGCCGCGCCGGTCGGGTGCGCCGCTAAGCCACCCACTCCGTCGCAGTCGACCGGCTCGATCGTGGTGTTCGGCGCGGCCTCGCTGAAGTCGGCCTTCACCCGGATCGGGCAGCGGTTCAAGGCCGACAATCCCGGCGCCGGCGTCGAATTCGAGTTCGCCGGTTCCTCGGAGTTGGCGACGCAGTTGACCCAGGGCGCCGCCGCCGACGTCTTCGCGTCGGCGGACACCGCGCAGATGGACAAGGTCGCGAAGGCCGGATTACTGGCCGGCGATCCGCAGAACTTCGCCTCGAACACGCTGGTCATCGTGACCTCCCCCGGAAATCCGAAGCGGATCGGGTCGTTCGCCGACCTGGCCGGCCCAGGTCTGGACCTGGTGATCTGCCAGCAGCCCGTGCCGTGCGGGTCGGCGACCCGCCGCGTCGAGGACAGCACCGGGGTGCACCTGCACCCGGTCAGCGAGGAACCCAGCGTGACCGACGTCCTCAACAAGGTCACCAGTGGGCAGGCCGACGCCGGGCTGGTCTACGTCACGGACGCCAAGAGCGCCGGAAGCAAGGTCAGCACCGTCGAGTTTCCCGAAGCCGCCGGCGCGGTGAACGTCTATCCCATCGCGGTGCTGAAGAAGGCGGCGCACCCCACGCCGGCGCAGCGGTTCGTGGCCCTGGTGACGTCCGAGACCGGCCGGGACATCTTGGCCCAGTCGGGTTTCGCGAAGCCCTGAGCGCCGACCGTGCGCCAACCCGCAAACCTGCCGCGCTGGGTGTATGTCCCTGCGGCGGTGGGGACGTCGTTCGTGGTGTTGCCGCTGCTGGCGATCGCGATCAAGGTTGACTGGCCGGATTTCTGGGCGTTGATCACCAGCCCGTCGTCGAAGACGGCGCTGCTGCTGAGCCTGAAGACGGCGACCGCCAGCACCGCGCTGTGCGTGCTGCTGGGGGTCCCGATGGCGCTGGTGCTGGCCCGCAGCACGACGCGTGTGGTGCGGTTGCTGCGGCCGCTGATCCTGCTGCCGTTGGTGCTGCCGCCGGTCGTGGGCGGGATCGCGTTGCTCTACGCGTTCGGCCGGCTGGGATTGCTCGGGCACTACCTGGCGGCCGCCGGGATCAGCATCGCGTTCAGCACCACCGCCGTGGTGCTGGCCCAGACGTTCGTCTCGCTGCCGTTCCTGGTGATCGCCCTCGAGGGCGCCGCCCGCACCGCGGGCGCGGACTACGAGACGGTCGCCGCGACGCTGGGGGCCCGGCCGTCGACCGTCTGGTGGCGGGTCACCCTGCCACTGCTGCTGCCGGGCCTGATCTCGGGAGCAGTGCTGGCGTTCGCCCGGTCGCTGGGGGAGTTCGGCGCAACGCTGACGTTCGCCGGTTCCCGGCAGGGAGTGACCCGCACGCTGCCGCTGGAGATCTACCTGCAGCGGGTCACCGACGCGAACGCGGCCGTGGCGTTGTCGATCCTGCTGGTGGCGGTGGCGGCCCTGGTGGTACTGGGGCTGGGCGCTCGCGGGCCGGCAGCGACCGACGGCAAATAACCGCGGCATTTCGGCGCCGGTTTAGTTACCAAGTGCTCTAACCCACCGTCGCCTATTCGAATCACGATGGGCTAGGCCGCCTTCCGGGCGTGATACCCCCAGGGGTACCGTAGAGGCGTCGAGCCGCATCACCTTTGTGGCCTGGTCCGACCGAGGAGCGTCAATGGCACGAGTCGTCATCCTCGGCGCCGGCATCGCGGGACACACCGCCGCGCTGCACCTGCGCCGATGGCTACCACGCAAGCACGAGATCGTCGTGGTTTCCCCCAACGCCGACTGGAACTGGATCCCGTCGAACATCTGGGTCGGGGTCGGCCGGATGGAGGCGGCCAAGGTGCTGATCCCGCTCAGACCGATCTACAACCGCAAGGGCATCGGCTTCCACCAGGCGCTGGCCACCGCGATCCGCCCCGAGGGCACCGGCGAACAACCGGCACCGTCGGTGGACTTCACCTACACCGACGCTGAGCACCACGGCCAGACCGGCTCGCTGACCTATGACTACCTGATCAATGCCACCGGCCCGCAGCTGAACTTCGCGGCCACCCCCGGCCTGGGCCCCGACGGCCACTCATACTCGGTGTGCACCGCCGAGCACGCCGTCGAGACGGCCGCCGCACTCGAAAAGGTGATCGCCAAGCTGAAGGCCGGGGAGAAGCAGCGCCTGGTCATCGGCGTCGGGCACGGCACCTGCACCTGCGAGGGCGCGGCGTTCGAATACACCTTCAACGTCGAGCACACGCTGCGCTCCGCCGGCGTGCGCGACCTGGCCGAGGTCGTCTACCTCACCAACGAGCACGAACTCGGCGACTTCGGCGTCAACGGCATGCAGTTCGTCGAGAAGGGCTTCCTGCAGTCCAGCCGGATGTGGACCGAGTCGCTGTTCCGCGAGCGTGGCGTCAAGGCCATCACCCAGGCCGCCGTGCACGAGGTGATGGAGGGCAAGCTGCGCTACGAGCAGCTCGACGGCAAGGAACACGACCTGGACTTCGACTTCGCGATGCTGCTGCCGCCGTTCAAGGGCGCGAGCCTGGCCGCCTATGACCGCAACGGCGACGACATCACGTCCACGCTCTTCGCGCCGTCGGGCTTCCTCAAGGTCGACGCCGACTACTCGGGCAAGCCCTACGACGAGTGGTCCGCCGAGGACTGGCCGCACACCTACGAGTCGCCGGCGTACCCGAACATCTTTGCCCCGGGCATCGCGTTCGCGCCGCCGCACCCGATCTCCAAGCCGCGTAAGAGCCCCACCGGCACGGTCATCACCCCGGCCCCGCCGCGCACCGGCATGCCGTCGGGGATCATGGCCAGGACGGTCGCCGAGACCATCCGGGACCGCATCAAGAACCCCCAGGCCGCCGCCCACCGCGCGTCCATGACGACGATGGGTGCCGCGTGCGTCGCGTCGGCCGGCGCCGGCCTGCGCGACGGCTCGGCCGCGGCGATGACGATGTTCCCCGTCGTTCCCGACCCAAGGAAGTATCCGCAGACCGGCCGCGACATCGCCGGCACGTCCGGCGAGCTCGGCCTGGCCGGGCACTGGATCAAGCTGATGCTGCATTACATGTTCATCTATAAGGCCAAGGCCAGGCCGTTCTGGTGGCTGATCCCGGAGTGAAAGACGAATCCATGGACGACATCAACTACTCGGACGTGGACGTCCGGACCGCCGAGAGCATCGCCGACGCTCCGCTGCCCACCCGCGCCAAATTGCGGATGCGCCAGAACCTGCTCGTCCAAGGCTGGCGCTTCGCGAGCATCAACCTCAAAATGATGCGGATCATCATCCACGGGCACGGCTGACCCGCAGCCGTCCGAACGCCGCGAGGTGGCCGCACGTGAGCCAGTTGCAGCTTCGCGCGGTTGTCGCCGGCCGTGGCCTGGACGTTGACTTTTCGGTGACCGCCGGCGAGGTCCTTGCGGTGCTGGGCCCCAACGGCGCGGGCAAGTCGACCGCCCTGCACGTCGTCGCCGGGCTGGTCCGCCCCGACGAGGGGGTGGTGCGGCTGGGGGATCGGGTGCTGACCGACACCGCGGCCGGGGTGAACGTCGCGACGCACGACCGCCGGGTGGGGCTGCTCCTGCAGGACCCGCTGCTGTTCCCGCACATGAGCGTGGCCGCCAACGTGGCCTTCGGGCCGCACAACAGTCGCAGGGGGGCCCGCCTGTTGGGCTCCGCGCGGGCCCGGGAGAAGGCGACCGCGCTGCGCTGGCTGCGCAAGGTCGGCGCCGACCAGTTCGCCGACCGCAAGCCCCGGCAGCTGTCGGGCGGCCAGGCCCGGCGGGTGGCTATCGCGCGGGCGCTGGCCGCCGAACCCGACGTGCTGCTGCTCGACGAGCCGCTGGCCGGCCTCGACGTGGCGGCGGCCGCGGCAATCCGCGCGGTGCTACGCGGCGTGGTCTCGCAGAACGGCTGCGCGGTGATCCTGATAACCCACGACCTGCTGGACGTATTGACGCTGGCCGACCGGGTGCTGGTGCTGGAGTCAGGCAGGATCGCCGAGGTCGGACCCGCGGCCCAGGTGCTCACCGCCCCGCGCAGCCATTTCGGGGCGCGCATCGCCGGGGTCAACCTTGTCAACGGCACCATCGGGCCCGACGGCTCGCTGCGCGGCAAGTCCGGCGGCCGCTGGCACGGGATGCCGGCCCAGGACTGCGGCGCCGACCTCACCGAGGGCCACGCCGCAGTGGGCGTGTTCGCGCCGACGGCGGTGGCGGTGTACCGGGACCCGCCGCACGGCAGTCCGCGCAACACCGTCGAGCAGATCGTGGCCGAGCTCGACACTCGCGGATCCGGGGTGCTGGTGCGCGGCTCCGACCAGTCCGACGGCGCGCCCGGCCTGGCCGCGCAGGTCACCGCCGATGCCGCGGCCGAGCTGCGGCTGACACCCGGGGAGCGCGTGTGGTTCAGCGTCAAAGCTCATGAAGTGACGCTCTACCCGACGCCACAGCGACGTGCGCGCTGACCGGTGGGTGCGCCGCTCGGTCACGATGCACCGGCAACACAAGAAAAACCCACCACATCATCAGCAAGGCACCCTTGCGTCACAGCCGTAACGCGGTAGGTTCGTCGCCATGGAGCGGGAGGACCTGAACCCAACGCGTCGCGCAGGACTTTGGACCACGCTGGCCATGGCCGCCGTGACCAGCGCCGGCGCCGTCACCATCGCCCTGCCGGCGATCTCGCACGCCGATCCGGAGCCCGCGCCGCCGCCGGCCACCACCGCCGCTCCCGCGCCGGCACCGGCAAACCCGAACGCGGCGCCGCCGCCGGCCGACCCCAACGCGGCGCCACCCCCGCCGGCCGACCCCAACGCGGCGCCACCCCCGCCGGCCGACCCCAACGCGGCGCCACCCCCGCCGGCCGACCCCAACGCGCCGCCACCCCCGCCGGCCGACCCCAACGCGGCGCCACCGCCACCGCCTGTGGACCTGCCGCGGATCACCAACGCCGTCGGCGGGTTCAGCTTCCTCCTCCCGCCCGGCTGGGTGGAGTCCGACGCCTCGCACCTCGACTACGGCTCGGCCATGCTGAGCAAGACCACCGGTCCGCCGCCGCTGCCCGGGCAGGCGCCGCCGGTCGCCAACGACACGCGCATCGTGCTGGGTCGGCTGGACCAGAAGCTCTACGCCAGCGCCGAGCCCGACAACGCCAAGGCCGCGGTCCGGCTGGGCTCCGACATGGGTGAGTTCTACATGCCGTATCCGGGCACCCGGATCAACCAGGAGACCACCCCGCTGGGCGGCAACGGGCTGAGCGGAAGCGCGTCGTTCTACGAGGTCAAGTTCAACGACGCGGCCAAGCCGAACGGCCAGATCTGGACCGGCGTGATCGGTTCGCCCGCAGCCAACGGCCAACCCGCGCAGCGCTGGTTCGTGGTGTGGCTCGGCACCGCGAACGACCCGGTGGACCGGGGCGCCGCCAAAGCGCTCGCCGAGTCGATCCAACCGTGGACGCCGCCGCCGGCCGCGCCGCCGCCGGCCGCGCCGGGAGCGCCTGAGCCGGCACCGGCACCGGCACCGGCACCGGCTCAGGCGCCCGCGGGGGAAGTGACACCCACGCCGGCGCCGTCACCGCAGCCGACGTTGCGGGCCTGACCGGGCGGCCCGCAGGCGGTTAGCCGATCGCCCGGCGACGTGACACGCGCGATGCACCGCGATCGCCGGTCGGAGCAAATCGGGTCGCGCACACGACGGGTGCGGTTTTGCCAGAGCCGCTTGGGGTATACAGTTGCCGTCTCGCCCCACCAGTTAACAGCCAAAGGAGCTGGTCGTGGTTCTGCATATCATCTGGATGATCATCATCGGACTCGTTGTCGGTCTGATCGCGCGCCTCCTCGTGCCCGGCAAACAACCCATGGGTTGGATTGCGACCGCGTTGCTCGGCATCGTCGGCTCCTATGTGGGCGGCACGCTGGGAAGCTTGGTTTTCCCGCCGCACAAATTCACGATCACCCCTCCGGTGGAGCACTCCTTCCTCGGAGCGCTGATCGGTGCGGTGATCCTGCTGTTGATATACAAATTCGCCACATCGCGCACGAAAACTCTGTAAACGCACCACCTACTCCGAGCGGAGGCCGTTTGAGGACTGCGCGCGGCATGATGGACTGATGGGCCCGGTGGCGACCACGACGATGCGGGCCTGGCGTGTGCGCCGGCCCGGACCCATGGCCTCCGGGCCGCTCGAGCAAGTCACCGCCGAGGTGCCGCGCCCCGAGCCGACGGAGTTGCTGGTTGCCGTGCGGGCCTGCGGCGTCTGCCGCACCGACCTGCATGTCACCGAGGGCGATCTCCCCGTGCACCGCGACCGGGTGATTCCCGGCCACGAGGTGGTGGGCGAGGTCCTCGAGGTCGGCTCGGCGGCCGGCGTGGAGTTCAGCGTCGGGGACCGCGTCGGCATCGCCTGGCTGCGCCACACCTGCGGGGCGTGCAAATACTGTCGTCGGGGCGCCGAGAACCTGTGTCCGGACTCGCGCTACACCGGCTGGGACGCCGACGGCGGGTACGCCGAATTCGCCACGGTGCCCGCCGCTTTCGCCCACCACCTGCCGGGCGGTTACAGCGACGCCGAACTCGCGCCGCTGTTGTGCGCCGGCATCATCGGCTACCGCTCCCTGCTGCGCGCCGAGCTGCCCCCGAGTGGACGGCTGGGGCTGTACGGGTTCGGCGGCAGTGCCCACATCACCGCGCAGGTCGCCTTGGCGCAGGGCGCCGAGGTGCACGTGATGACCCGCGGCGCGGAGGCTCGCGAGCTGGCGCTGGCGCTCGGCGCCGCGTCGGCCCAGGGCGCCGCCGACGCGCCGCCGGTGCCGCTGGACGCGGCGATCCTGTTCGCTCCGGTCGGAGAGCTGGTGCTGCCCGCGCTCGAGGCGCTCGACCGCGGCGGCACGCTCTCGATCGCCGGCATCCACCTGTCCGACATCCCGGTCCTCAATTACCAGCGCCACCTGTTCCAGGAGCGGCAGATGCGGTCGGTCACCTCGAACACCCGCGCCGACGCGCGGGCGTTCCTCGACTTCGCGGCGCACCATCGCATCGAGGTGACCACGCCCGAATATCCGCTTGCACAGGCCGATCGGGCGTTGAGCGATCTCAGCGCCGGCCGCATCGCCGGCGCGGCGGTGCTCCTGGTGTAGCCGGCTGTCAGGTCGACAGGTGCCAGACCAGCGCGGCGGCCAGGGCACCGAGCCCGTTCAGCGACCAGTGCAGCGCGATCGGCGCGAGCAGGCTGCCGCTGCGCCGGCGCAACCAGCTGAAGACGAACCCGGCCGCCCCGGTGGCCGCTACCGCCAGGGTCACCCCGGCCAGCATCCCGAAGATCCCGCCGCCGAACAGCCGGGTGAAGCCGACGTTGTTGCTGGTCAGGCCCAGCGAGGTGGCGACATGCCACAGGCCGAACAGCAACGACCCGGCCAGCGCGACCCCGCGGAAGCCCCAGGCTCGGTGCAGCGTGCCGTGCAGCACGCCCCGGAACGCCAGCTCCTCGGGGATCACGGTCTGCAGCGGGATGATGACCATCGAGGCGACCAACGCCCCCGAGACCGTGGCGTAGTGGTTGTTCAGGAACATCGGCCGGGTCATCGGCAACAGCACACCGAGCGAGATCACCGACGCCACGACCGCGACCGCCGCCAGGGCGTAACCCAGCCCGGACTTCCAGTGCTCGCGGCCCAGGCCCAACTCGGCCCAGTCCAGACCCCGCAAGCGCACCAACAGCACCAGCCCGGCCGCGGCCGCGGGGACCGTCGCGATGCTGGCCCACGGCGTGGTGAAGTGGGCGATCAGGTTGGTCAGCACCAGCACCGCGACAACCACAGCAATGTCGAGGTGGATGTGGAATCGATGCGCCGCAGGCGCAGACGCCGACGGGTGCGAGTCGGCGGTGGCGGTGGCAGTGCGCATCGGTCGAGTTTACCGGCAGACCGCGGGATGCCGCAGTGACTGACCGGGCCGGGGCCGCGGGCCGTGTCGGCCCCGCCGCAACGCACGGGGTAACTTGTCTTCCGTCGGGATTTGGGCGACGGTCCGTTTCGGGGCCAGAACCCGCAGGTCAACCGTTTGACCGCGGCCAAACGGGGAATCTTCAACCTTCGGGCCGGTTGTTCCACCGCCGCCCCAGGTCGTGGCCAGTGAGGCGGTTAGGGGACGCGAAGACTTGGATTACGCTGCCTTGCCGCCGGAGGTCAACTCCGGGCGGATGTACGCCGGACCGGGGCCGGGCTCGATGCTGGTTGCGGCGCAGGCCTGGGACGGTCTGGCGGGCGAGCTGTACTCCACCGCGCAGGGATTCCGGTCGGTGACCCAAGGACTGTCGTCGGCGTGGCAAGGCCCGTCGTTTGCCGCGATGGCGGCCGCGGCCGCGCCCTACGGGGCGTGGATGAGCGCCGCCGCCGGCCAGGCCCAGCAGACGGCCAGCCAGCTGAGGGCGGCGGTGGGCGCCTACGAGGCCGCGTTCGCCGCGGTTGTGCCCCCACCGGTGATCGCGGCGAACCGGGCGCAGCTGGCGGCGTTGGTGGCCACCAATCTGCTCGGCCAGAACACGCCGGCGATCATGGCCAACGAGGCGCGCTACGCCCAGATGTGGGCGCAGGACGCCGCCGTCATGTACGGCTATGCGGCCCACTCGTCGAACGCAACCGCACTCAAACCCTTCACCTCACCGCCGCAGACCACCAACCCGGCCGGGTCGGCCAACCAGGCGGCTTCCGTGGCCCAGGCCGCGCGCACGCCCGCCGGCGCCACCGCGCGGGAACTGTCCCAGCTGATGAACGCGCTGCCCCGAACGCTGCAAAGCCTCGCGTCCGGGGGGCCGTCCGGGCTGCTGACCTCGGCGGCCGCGACCCCGGCGGCGCCGAGCGTGAGCTCGGTCGTCGGCAACATCGGTGACTACCTCAGCTTCCTGAGCGGGCTGTCGTTCATTGCCAGCGGCGTCCTCTACATCGTCGGTCCGCTGACCTCCTGGATCGGATCGGGTGGCCGCGGCTCGTCCTGCGGCGGTTCGGGCAGCGGCTCCTCAGCGGGTGAGGGTTCGGGCGGCGGCGGCTCCGCGACGGGCGGCACGTCCGCGGCGGGTACGCCGACGCGGGCGCCCACCGTGGTGGGTTCGCGCTCTACCGGCGCGTCGGCCTCGGCGGGCCTGGGCCGGTCGGTGCCGGTCGGCGGGCTGTCGGTGCCGCGCGGCTGGACCAGAACTGCGCCGGCGATCAGGCCGGTGGCCGCGGCGATGCCCGATGTCGCTCCCACCGGCTTCCCGGAAGGCGGGGGAGCGGGGATGTGGCCCGGGGCGATCGGTCCGGCGGGCCTCACGGCCGCCGCGGCGGGCGGCGGTGGGGCCGCGGGCAGCGGTTGGGCCGCACAGCGCGGGGCCGCGCAACGCGACGGTACCCCCGACCAGCGCTACGGCAACCGTCCCGCGATGCTGCCACCGCAGGTAGCCCGCCAGGCGGCGCCGCGGCCCGCCGACCAGCCGCAGGGCGTGCCGTACGGCCAGCCCGCGGCCGGTGGCGAGGGACCGGTCACCGAGTCCCTGCGCGAAGAGCTCAGCGCCCTGCGCAAACAAGTCGCCGACCTGGCGATGGAACGCGACGTGCTCATGCGCTCGGCCGCGATGTGGGCCCAGCAGGCAGCCGATCAGCGGCCCGAGGGATGAGGCGGGACCGCCTGGCCGCGTCGCCGCTTGCTGGGCGGGCATCCGTTCCACCGGGTGTGCGCCCTGGTGAAGGCGGCGGTCTCGGAATAGCCCAGCCGACGGGCTGTTTCCTCCACGGTCAGGCCCGAGTTCAGCAATTCGACCGATAGGGTCGCGCGCACCTCGTCGAGCAGTCCGCGGAAGCTGGTGCCTTCGGCCGCGAGCCGACGGTGCAGGGTGCGTTCGGTGATGCACAGTTCCCTGGCGACGGTGGCCATCGCCGGAATCCGTGTCGAGTCCTGGATCATCCGCATCCGGATCGCCGCTGATATCCCGCGGCGGGCGAGCCGCCGATTCAACAACTCCTCGCACTGACGGATGCAGATCGCAGCGGTCTGCGGCTCGGCCGCGGGCATGGGTTGGGTGACGAGATCGGCCGGAATGACCAGCGCGTTGCGCGCGGTGTGCTCGACGATGACGGTGAGGTGTTCGATCTTCACCAGGCTCGCCGGTAGCTGCAGATCGGCGACTTCCAACCGGAGCGTGGTGGGCGCCTGGATGCCGCCCATCAGCGATGGCAGGATTTGCAGGAAGATCGCGAAGTCGCGCTCGAGCAGAAACCGCCGGACATCCGGAGGAACCTGGGCGTCGTCGAATTCAATGATGGCTTCGGTCTTGTTCAACTCGGGTGCGGCGAGGCTCAGGTATGTCGTCGTGAGCACGGCGTAGCGGCAGGCGACGTCGATGGCGTCGCCCACGGTCGGGCTGGACAACAACGCATACCCGAGGATGCCGGTGTCGGCGAACGTGTAGTGCGAACCGGTTTCCATGCCCAGCCCGGGCCGGTCCCCGAGCCGCCCGATCACATTGCGGATGATCGTCAGCTCCTGGCCGGCGCGGACCTCCGTCGCCGGATCGGACAGGTCCTGGAACGTCAAACCTGTTCCGGACAAACAGGTTTCGGCGTCGAGTCCGTGGCGCCCGGCAGTCTCGAGGATGTACAGGCTGGGCGCGGGCGACCGGGCGACGTCCCAGTTCGGCGTGGCCACGCCCGGTGTGTGTCTGCCCGGCACGTGTCCGAAATTATCAAATATCTGTCCGGTTCGGCCATTACCGGCGCCGCGTCGCAACCCTAGCGTCATCCGTATGCCGACTGATCTCCTCAGGCCCCCGCCCAGAGCCATCGTCTCGGCGGCCCGCAGCTCCGTGAACGATTTGTTGCGCCCGGTCGCGACCGGCGCGTATCGCGATCTGCGCCGCCCGCGTCCGCATACGGCCTCCGCGGCGGTGCCGCGCACGACGTTCGACCCCACGCTTCCCCAGAGCATCGCCAACCCCTACGCCGATTTCGAGCGGATCCGCCGGCACCCCGTCGTGGTCAACGAGCGGCTGGGCGTCTGGATGCTCGGCCGCCACCACGACGTGCACACCGCGGTCCGCAACAACGCCGTGTTCTCGTCGAGGGACGGCGTCATGCTTCGTTCGTTCGTGGCCAGCGCCGTGCTCAGCGCCGACCCACCCGACCACACCCGGCTGCGACACGTCGCCGCACCCGTGTTCAGCAAGCGCGCAATCCAGGCGCTGACCAACGACGTCCGCGAACTGGCCGCCGAATCGGTTGCGAAGCTGGCCGGTGGCGATGTCGTCGACCTCGTGGCGGCGCTGACCGTGCCGATGCCGATCAACGTGATCGCCACGATCCTCGGGATCCCCAGGGAGCAGTGGCCCGCGTTTCGGGCGGTGTCGGACAAATTCGCGCAGGCCTTCGCCCCGCGATCGATGCCGGAAGTCATGCGCCTGGTCGCGTCGATCGTGCAGTCCTACGTTCAGATGCGCAGCTTCATCGACGCCGAGATGCGTTGCCGCACAATCGAACCCGGCGACGACCTGCTGAGCCGGCTGCAGGCAGCGACGGCCGCGGGCGAGCTCACCGACGACGAAGCGTTCATGTACTCACTGATCCTGTTGATCGCGGGCAACGAGACGACCACCAACCTGCTGGGCATGCTGTTGGTGCGGTTGGCCGAGGACCGGGAGCTGTTCGCGGAACTGCAGGCCGACCGCAGTCTGCTGCCCGCCGCGGTCGAGGAGACCGCCCGCTGGGGCTCGCCGGTCCAGTGGGTCACGCGAACCGCGACCGCCCCCTATGCGATCGGCGACACGGTGATCCCCAAGGGCGCGAAGACGGTGCTGCTCTACGCGTCGGCCAACCGCGACCCCGCCAAGTTCGCCGACCCCGACCGCTTCAACGTCCACCGCGACACCACCGGGCACCTGGCCTTCGGTCACGGCCTGCACTTCTGCCTGGGCGCGCATCTGGCGCGGCTCGAGACGATCACCGCCGTCGACCACCTGCTCGACGAGGTCGGCGGACTGGAGCTGGCCGGGCCGGTGCGGTGGGGCACCACGCCGTCGCTGCAGGGTCCGGCCTCGGTGCCCGTGCGGCTCAGGCGGGGCTGACGACGGTCGGGGGCACTCGCTCTACTCCCAGGTCCACCCGGAGATCGCCGGGTCGTCCTCCCCGTGTTCGCGGGTGTAGGTGCGGGCGGCCAGCCGGGCATCCATCATGCGCTGACGAAGTACCGCGGCGCGGCTGGCGAGCCCGTCCACCCGATCGATGACGTCCATGACCAGGTGGAAGCGGTCCAGGTCGTTGAGCATCACCATGTCGAACGGCGTGGTGGTGGTGCCGCGCTCCTTGAAGCCGCGCACGTGGATGTGCGGGTGATTGGCGCGCCGATAGGTGAGCCGGTGGATCAGCCACGGGTAGCCGTGGTAGGCGAAGATGGCCGGCTTGTCGCGGGTGAACAGGGCGTCGAACTCTTTGTCCGACAGGCCATGCGGGTGCTCCGCCTCGGGCTGCAGCCGCATCAGGTCCACGACGTTGACCACGCGGACCGCCAGGTCGGGCAGTTCGCGACGCAGGATGTGTGCGGCCGCCAGGGTCTCCAGCGTCGGGACATCCCCGGCGCAGGCCAGCACCACGTCGGGTTCGGCGGTGGCGGTGCTCGCCCACTGCCAGATGCCCAGGCCGCGCGTGCAGTGCGCGATGGCCGCGTCCATGTCCAGGTAGGACAGTTCGGGCTGCTTGCCGGCGACGATCACGTTGATGTACTGGCGGCTGCGCAGGCAGTGGTCGGCCACCGACAACAGCGTGTTGGCATCCGGCGGCAGGTAGACCCGCACCACCTCGGGCCGCTTGTTGGCGACCAGGTCGATGAAACCGGGATCCTGATGCGACGCTCCGTTGTGGTCCTGCCGCCACACGTGCGAGCTCAGCAGGTAGTTCAGCGACGCGATCGGCCGGCGCCAGGGCAGTTCCCTGCTGGTGGACAGCCATTTCGTGTGCTGGTTGAGCATCGAGTCGACGATGTGCACGAACGCCTCGTAGCAGTTGAACAACCCGTGCCGGCCGGTCAGCAGATAGCCCTCCAGCCAGCCCTGGCACAGGTGCTCGGAGAGCACCTCCATGACGCGCCCGTCGGGCGCCAGGTGCTCGTCGTCGGGTGTGGTCTCCGACAGCCACACCTTGTCGGTGACCCCGTACACGGCATCCAGGCGGTTGGAGGCGGTCTCGTCCGGCCCCATCAGACGGAACCGGTCGGGATTGCGGGCGATCACATCCCGCAGGAACGTGCCCAGCACCCGGGTGGCCTCGTGCGTGTCGGCGGCCGGGCGGGAAACCGGGACGGCGTAATCGCGGAAGTCGGGCAGATCGAGGTCGCGCAGCAGCAGGCCGCCGTTGGCGTGGGGGTTGGCGCTCATCCGGCGATCACCACGGGGTGCCAGCGCCCGCAGTTCCGGGCGCAACGCACCGTCGCCGTCGAAAAGTTCCGCGGGCCGGTAGCTGCGCAGCCACTCCTCGAGCTGCGCGCGGTGCTCGGCGTTGTTGTGGGTGTCGGCAAGCGGCACCTGATGCGAGCGCCAGGTGCCCTCGACCTTCTTGCCGTCGACCACCTTCGGGCCGGTCCAGCCCTTGGGCGTGCGCAGTACGATCATCGGCCACACCGGTCGTCCGGGCTGTTTACCGTTGCGGGCGGCGTGCTGGATCGCCGCGATGTCGTCGAAGGCGTCGTCGAGCGCGGCGGCCAGCTCGCGGTGCACAGCGGCCGGGTCGTCCCCGGCGACGGTGATCGGCCGGTAGCCGTAGCCGCTCAGCAGCGACTCCAGCTCGGGCTGGGGGATACGGGACAGCACGGTCGGGTTGGCGATCTTGTACCCGTTGAGGTGCAGGATCGGCAACACCGCGCCGTCGACGGCCGGGTTGAGGAACTTGTTGGAGTGCCAGCTGGTGGCCATCGGCCCGGTCTCGGCCTCGCCGTCGCCGATCACGCAGGCGACCACCAGGTCGGGGTTGTCGAACGCCGCACCGTAGGCGTGCACCAGCGCGTAGCCGAGCTCGCCGCCCTCGTGGATGGATCCCGGCGTCTGCGCGGCCACGTGGCTGGGAATGCCGCCCGGGAAGGAGAACTGCCGGAACAGCTTGCGCAGGCCGTCGGCGTTCTCCCCGATGCCCGTGTACACCTCGCTGTAGGTGCCCTCCAGGTAGGCATTGGCCACCAGCCCGGGGCCGCCGTGGCCGGGCCCGGTGACGTAGATGACGTTGGCGTCGCGGTTGCGGATGATCCGGTTCAGGTGCGCATAGATCAGGTTCAGCCCGGGCGTGGTTCCCCAGTGGCCGAGCAGCCGGGGTTTGACGTGCCGGGACGATAAAGGTTCGGTCAGCAGCGGGTTGTCCAGCAGGTAGATCTGACCGACCGACAGGTAATTGGCGGCGTGCCAATACTTGTCGATGACGGCCAGTTCGTCGTCGGAGAGCGTGTCGGCAGCGGCTGGGGTCGTGGTTGTTCCGGTTTCAATGCTCACCCGGCCGATTGTCCGCGCCGCAGGTGAACGGCGCCCCCCGCGGGGATGCCTATTCTTCGCCGCGCGCCCTGCTCTCGTACGCCTGGCGCTTCGCGACGTCGACGTCGTCGGTGAAGACGTGTTCGCCGCCGAGCACGCGGTTGAGGCCCTCGGACAGCGCGCGGGGCATGAACTTCTGCGAGGCGATGAGCGCGCCGGCCAGTTTCGTGACCCGCACCCGCGGCTTCGGGTGGGCCACCAGGTTGACGATCGCGTCGGCGATGTCGGCCGGCTCGGCGTTCTTGATGCCCTTGGCGCCGGAGGTGCCCGGCGATGAGCTCGGTGTTGACGAACGTCGGCAGCACCGCCGAGAACTTCACCCCGGCGCGGCGGTATTCGATCCTGGCCGCGTCGGTGAAGCCGATCACCGCATGCTTGCTGGCGCAGTAGGTGGCCGCCCCGGCGAGGTACGTCTCGCCGGCGAGCGAGGCGATGTTGATGACGTGGCCGGATCCGCGGGCCGCCATCCGCTGAGCTGCCAGCTTGCTGCCCAGGATCACCCCGTAGACGTTGATGTCGAGGATGCGCCGGGTGACCGCGTCCGGTTCGTCGACGATCCGGCCGAGCGGCATGATGCCCGCGTTGTTGACCAGCACGTCGATCGGGCCCAGTTGGCGCTCGACCTCGTCGAGGAAGTCCGCGAACGAGTGCCGGTCGGTGACGTCGAGCTTCCCGTAGACGTCCAGGCCCAGGGCGGCGCCCGACTCCTTGACCCGCACCTCGTCGATGTCGCCGATCGCGACCTTGGCGCCCAGGTTGTGCAGGGCCGTGGCGGTGGCCAGCCCGATCCCCCGCGCGCCGCCGGTGATCACGATGACCTTGTCGCGGACCTTGAGGCCGATGGATGCCGTGTCTGCCATGGGGTAAGCACAGCACTCGGCATCCATCGACTTCAAGGGCCGCGCAAATAACGCTCAGCCGCGGCCGGACGGCGGCGTTTGTCGCATGATGTGTTCGGCCGCACGCCGTCCGCTCACCAGCGCCCCCTGGATGGAGGCGGTGTCACGGTGATCACCACACCACCACAGTCCCTCGCCGATGCGCACCGGCCGGCGGACGCGCAGCGGCGGCGGCTGGGCGGGCAATGCGTCTGCAATGACGTGTCGTCTCAGCAATGCCCAGCCGCGGCCGTCGGCGCCCAGGATGTCTGCGGCGTGGCGTCGCGTCACGTCCTCTGCGGGCGCCGCGCCGTCCGGCGCCAGCAGCGCCGACGCGCAGACCAGATGCCGTCCCGGCGGGGCATAACTGGGTGCGGCCGCGCTGATGACGGCGGCGTTGAGTACCGGCCCGGGCGGGCGGGGCCGGCCGTCGACCCAGAGCATCGGCAGCGCGCCGGGCGCCTCCTCGGCGGCCCACCAGTCGGTGACCACGCCGTGCGTCGGCGGCACCGAACGGCCGGTCAACGCGGCCGCCGCGCCCGGATCGGTCGCCACCACGACGTTGCGGGCGCGCACCACCGCGTCGGAACCTCGAACCGTCCATTGCTTCCCGTCGCGCTCGACTCGGATCGCCTTGTGACCGAATGCGATCCGGCTCCCCAGCGGCGCGGCGAGCAGGCGCGGCAGCGCGCGCATTCCCTCGGTCGGCAGACCCGGCACCCCCAGCGCGAACATGCGGGCCAACAGCAGGCAGAAGGCGTTTGAGGTGGTGCCGGTGTCCTCGAGCACGACTCCGGCGAGGAAGCGGTCGACCACGCGGCGCAGTTCACCGCGCGCACCGCAGCGATCCAGTCGCTCGCGCAGCGTGCTGTCGCCGTGCCCGGATTTGACCGTGTGCGGCCGCAACGCCCCAGCCGCCCAGCGCCCGAGCCCGAACGCTTCGCGAGGCCGGATCATCCCCGAGGCGAGCATCTTCGGTACCCGTGCCGGCTCACGCAGCGGATGGGCCAGCACCGTCGTGCCGCGCTCGCGTCGCACCGCTATCCCGGCCCCGAATGGCTGCAGGCGCAAAGCGGCGATGTCGATGCAGGCCTCGAGTTCCGGATAGGCCGGATTGAGCACCTGGAAGCCGCGGTCGCACAGGAAACCGTCGATGACGTCGGTGCGGATGCGGCCACCGACGTCGTCGCTGCTCTCCCACACCCGAACCTCGCGGCCCGCGGCCGCCAGCACGCCGGCACAGCGCAACCCGGCCAGGCCCGCACCGACAACCAGCACCGCGACGTCATCGTCGGTCACCGCGTCACCAACCCATCGATCCGGGAACTCCTTTGAACGGTCCGGTGATCCAGCTGGTGATCCAGCCACCGTAGAAACCGCCGGGCTGTGGCACAACGACCTCGCCGTTGACCGTGCAGCGGTCGACCTTTGCCGCCATCACCGCGACCATGCCGGCGATCGGCGCGAACGCGGGTGTCGGGCTCGGATAGCTCCACGCCGCTTTCGGGGCGACGGCGGTGCCGCCGACGACGTCGTAGTAGGTCGCCTCGCCTTTCCATTCGCACCACGAGCTGCCGGACACCGGACGCAGCGCCCCGGGGGTGAACGCGTCGCGGGGAAGGTAATAGGTCGGCGGGTGGCTGGTCTCCAGCACCCGCACGGCCCGCACCGTCGACGCCACCACCTCGCCGCCCAGCTCGACCGTGACGGATCCGGTGAAGGGCTCGATCCTGGGCGGCCGCGGGTAGTCCCACACCGATTCCCGCTGCGGCTCGGCCCCTTCGGATCGGCGACGGCTCATGCGCGGCCTCCGAACCGGGCGGTGACTTCGCGGGCCGGCAACACGAATTCAACGGTACGCGGGCCGGAAGCCTCTCAGCGCGAGGCCAGCCAGACCAGGCTGGCCCCGCCGACCACGGCGCAGTAGATCGCGAACGGGGTCAGCGTGCGGGTCTCGAAGTACCGCGTCAGGTAGCGCACCGCGAGGTACGCGCAGACGAACGAGGCGATGCTGCCGGCCACGACCTGACCGCCGATCCCGGCGCCCAACGGCCCGAACAGTTCCGGGAGCTTGTAGAGCCCCGCGGCCAGGATGATCGGCGTCGCCAGCAGGAACGAGAAGCGGGCGGCGTCCTCGTGCGAGAGACCGCGCCACAGGCCCGCGACGATGGTGATGCCCGAGCGGCTGATGCCGGGGAACAGGGCGAGGATCTGCGCCGCGCCGATCAGCACGCCGCGTCCCAGGGGCAGCCGGGCGAGCCGGGTGTCGACTGCCTCGCCGCCGTGGGCCGGGTGCTCCTCGGGGCCGGGCTCGTCGGGGCCGGGCGCGGGTGCGACGCGGCGGCGCAATACCTCGCCCAGGTACAGAGCGAGTCCGTTGAGCAGCAGGAATGCCGCCGCGGGGATGGGCTTGCCCAGCGTGGTGCGAAACGTTTTCTCCAGGGCCAGCCCGGCCAGCCCCACTGGGATGGTGGCCGCGACCAGCAGCCAGGCCAGCCGCTCGCCGGCGGTCTGGATGCGGCGATGCCGCGCCGAGGAGACGAATCCCGCCCCGATCCGCACCCAGTCCCGCCAGAAGAAGACCAGCAGGGCGGCGGCGGTGGCCACGTGCAGGCCGACCAGGAAGGCCAGATAGGGCGACTTGTGGGCGGAGACGTTGAGGTCCTGGGCCCACTGACCGCCGATCAGCGCCGGGACCAGCACCGAATGCCCGAGGCTCGAGACCGGGAACAGTTCCGTGACGCCCTGGAACGCGCCTACCACCACGGCCTCGGCGTAGCTCAGGTGCGCGCTCACGGCTGGTCTCTCCATCGGGACGGTCTCGAAGGTACGGCCTCGCGCACCGCCCTGTGACGATATCCGACACCGACCCCGCCGGACCCACCGACCGCGAATGGGCGCCGATTCCACCTGGCAGAAAAGCCTTTTCGCGAGCACCTCCGGTGGGCGTCGCCACGACCCTCCAGCCGGGGACCCCGACGGTACGGTGGGCGGATGGGCGAGGGGTTACTCGAGGGCGTGCGGGTCCTCGACCTGTCCACCGGTGACGCCGACGCGGTGACGCGCCTGTTCGCCGATCTGGGCGCCGATGTCCTCAAGGTGGAGACGCCCGGCGGAAGCCCGGCACGCGGTGCGCCGCCGACGCTGGCCGGCACCAGCGTCGCATTCGCCGTGCACAACGCCAACAAGCGCAGCACGGTGCTGGACCCGTTCGACGACGACGACTGCAACCGGTTCCACGACCTGGTCGCGGGAGCCGACATCGTCGTCGACAGTGGCCCCGAAGGGCTGGCCGCCGCGTTCGGGACGTCCGCCGCTGAGCTCGCCGGCCACCACCAGCACCTGGTCGCCATCTCGGTCACCGACTTCGGTGTCACGGGCCCGCGCTCGTCGTGGCGCGCCACCGATGCGGTGCTCTACGCGGTGGGCGGCGCGCTGTCCCGATCCGGTCCCTCCACCGGCACCCCCGTGCTGCCGCCGGACGGCATCGCGTCGGCGACCGCCGCCGTCCAGGCCGCCTGGGCAACCCTGGTCGCCTACTACAACCGATTACGTTGCGGCACTGGTGATTACATCGACTTCTCACGATTCGACGCGGTCGTCATCTCGCTCGACCCGGCGTTCGGCGCGCACGGGCAGGCCGCGGCCGGCATCCGCCGCGCCGGACGATGGCGCGGGCGCCCGAAGAACCAGGACGCCTACCCGATCTACCCCTGCCGGGACGGCTACGTCCGGCTCTGCGTCATGGCCCCGCGGCAGTGGCGCGGACTGCGGCGCTGGCTGGGGGAGCCGGACGCCTTCCAGGACCCGAAATACGACGTGCTCGGCGAGCGGTTCAGGGCCTGGCCGCAGATCGGCGAGCTGGTCGCTTCGCTGTTCGCCGGTCAGACCATGGACGAGCTGGTGACCGCCGGGCAGGCGCACGGGGTCCCGATCGCCGCGGTGCTGACGCCGTCGCAGATCCTGGCCTCCGACCATTTCGAGGCGGTGGGCGCGATCACCGACGCCGAGCTCGTCCCCGGGGTGCGCACCCGCGTGCCGAGCGGGTACTTCGTTGTCGACGGCCAGCGCTCTGGCTTTCGCACACCGGCCCCCACCGCGGGCCAGGACGACCCGTACTGGCGCGGCAAGCCGGCGGTGGTGACGTCGCCGACCGCGCGGGTCGGCGACTATCCCTTCGCCGGGCTGCGGATCCTCGATCTGGGGGTCATCGTCGCCGGTGGCGAGCTGAGCCGGTTGTTCGGCGACCTGGGCGCCGAGGTCGTCAAGATCGAGAGCGCCGACTATCCCGACGGCCTGCGGCAGTCCCGTGCCGGCGACGCCATGAGCGAGTCGTTCGCCTGGACCCACCGCAACAACCTGGCCCTCGGCCTGGACCTGCGCAGCGCCGACGGCAAGCGGCTCTTCGGCCGGCTGGTCGGCGAGGCCGACGCCGTCTTCGCCAACTTCACGCCGGGAACCCTTGCCGGCCTAGGCTTTTCCTACGACGCGCTGCGGGCGGCGAACCCGCGCGTGGTGCTCGCCGAAAGCAGCGCGTACGGCGAGAGCGGGCCGTGGAGCGCCCGCCTGGGCTACGGTCCGCTGGTGCGCGCGGTCACCGGCGTGACCCGGCTCTGGACGTCCGGCACCGCGGCCGACGAGGCGGCCGACGGCGCCAGACGGCACGCCTTCTACGACGCCACGACGGTATTTCCCGACCACGTGGTCGGGCGGGTCACCGCCATCGCGGCGCTGGCCGCGCTGATCCGCCGCGACCACACCGGCGGCGGGGCGCACGTGCACGTCTCGCAGGCCGAAGTAGTGGTCAACCAACTCGACACCCTCTACGTCGCCCGGGCGGCGCTGGCCGCGGGCCTGCCCAGGATCGGCGCGGACGCCGCCCTGCACGCCGTCTGCCCGTGCGCGGGCGACGACGAATGGTGCGTCATCTCCATCAGCGGCGACGAGGAATGGCGTTGCGCCGCATCGGCTCTCGACCGCCCCGAATGGGCCGACGATCCGCGCTTCGCCACCGGCGAGGCCCGGATGGCCAACCGCACCGCGCTGGTGGAGCTGGTCTCGGCGTGGACTCGCACGCGCACCCCGGCGCGGGTCGCCCAGCTGCTGCAGGCGGCCGGGGTCGCGGCCGGGCCGATGAACCGCCCGCCGGACATCCTCGAGGACCAGCAGCTCCGGGCGCGAAAGCTGTTCTCCGACATGGTGCATCCGCTCATCGACCACCCGCTGCCGGCGGAGACCGGCCCGGCGCCATTCGGTCACATCCCCCCGGCCCGCCAGGGCCCGGCGCCCCAGCCCGGGCGGGACACCCGCGAGATCTGCCGCGGCTTGCTCGGCATGAGCGACGCAGAGATCGACCGGCTCATCACCGAACGCGTGCTGTTCGGCCCGACCTGACGCGCAGGGCCCTCAGCGGCCACGAGCGTTCGCCACGATAGGTTCGGTCCATGACCGTGGACCCCAGGACACCGGTGTTGATCGGCTACGGCCAGGTCAACCACCGCGACGAGATCGACCCCGAGCAGCGATCCGTCGAACCGGTGGACCTCATGGCCGCCGCGGCCCGCCAGGCCGCCGGGGCCCGGGTGATCGAGGCGGTGGACTCGATCCGCGTGGTCAACGTGCTGTCCGCCCGCTACCGCGACCCCGGGTTGCTGCTCGGGCAGCGGCTCGGCGCCGCCGACTTCACCACCTTCTACAGCCCCATCGGCGGCAACGTGCCGCAGTCGCTGGTCAACCAGGCGTGCCTGGACATCCAGCGGGGCAGCGCCGGGGTGGTGCTGCTCGCCGGCGCGGAAACCTGGCGCACCAGGACGGGGCTCAAAGCCAGGGGCGGCCGGCTCGTCTGGACGGAGCAGGACGAATCCGTGCCGATGGCGCAAGTCACCGACGAGGACGTCCCCATGGCCGGAGACGCCGAGCTCCGGATCCGGCTGGATCGCCCGGCCTACGTCTATCCCCTTTTCGAGCAGGCGCTGCGCATCGCCAGCGGCGAGTCGATCGAGGCGCACCTCCCGCGCATCGGGCAGCTGTGGGCCCGCTTCAACGCGGTCGCGGTCGACAATCCGCACGCGTGGATCCGCAACCGGCTGACCGCCGGGGAGATCTGGCAGCCCGGCCCGCAGAACCGCATGGTCAGCTGGCCGTACACCAAGCTGATGAACTCCAACAACATGGTCGACCAGGGGGCCGCGCTGGTCCTGACGTCCGTCGAGCAGGCGAACCGACTAGGGGTGCCCGCCGAACGCTGGGTTTACCCCCAGGCCGGCGCCGACGCCCACGACGTCGCGGCCGTCGCCGAGCGCGACGAGCTATACCGCTCGCCGGCGATCCGCATCGCGGGGGCCCGGGCCCTCGAGCTGGCCGGGCTCGGCATCGACGACGTCGACTACGTCGACCTGTACTCGTGCTTCCCCTCGGCGGTCCAGGTCGCGGCGGCCGAACTGGGCTTGAGCACCGACGACCCGACCCGCCCGCTCACCGTGACCGGGGGGCTGACCTTCGCGGGCGGGCCGTGGAGCAATTACGTCATGCATTCCATTGCGACCGCGGCCGAATTGCTGGTGGCCAACCCCGGCCGGCGCGCGCTGATCACCGCGAACGGTGGATTTTTGACCAAGCACAGCATCGGCGTCTACGGCACCGAACCGCCGGCCCAATTCCGTTGGGAGGATGTCCAACCGGCAGTGGACCGCGAGCCCACCCGCAAAGGCCTGGTCGAGTGGGACGGCGTAGGGACCGTCGAGGCCTGGACGACGCCGTTTGACCGGGAGGGGCGGCCGGAGAAGGCCTTCCTGGCCGTGCGCACACCGGAGGGGTCGCGCACCCTGGCGGTGATCGCCGATCCCACCGCGGCCGCCGCAACCGTCCGCGAGGATATCGGCGGCGCCAAGGTCGCCGTCGCCGCGGACGGCAGCGCCACGCTGCAGTAGTCGCCGCACGCATCCCCGCAGGCCGGGGCCCTGCGGATGCCGTAACGGTCGCGCAAGTAACCGCGAGGTGCCTATTGTCGAGTGTGACGTTGGGAGGAGTGAGCCCACTGCGGATCCTGGTTACCGACGCCACCGGCACACTCGGGCGGCTGGTCGCCCGGCAGCTTCTCGCTGCCGGGCATCGCGTCACCGGCATCGCCGAGCGCCATCACGCCTGCCTGGACCCGGGCGTCGAGTTCGTCCGCGCCTCGCTGAGCGACCCCGTCGTGCAGGACCTGACCGACGACGCGGACGCCGTGATCCACCTGGCACCGGTCGATCCCACCGCACCCGCAAGCGCCGGCATCGACGTGGTCGCCCGGGTCACCCACGCCGCCGCCCGCTCGGGCGCCCGGCTGCTGTTCGTGTCCCAGGCGGCGGGTCACGACGGCATCTACCAACCGGCCGAGACCCTGGTGGACACGAGCTGGGGACCCAGCCTGGTGATCCGGATCGCGCCGCCGGTCGGCCGGCAGCTCGACTGGATGGTGTGCCGCACGGTGGCAACGCTGCTGCGGGCCAAGGTGTCGGCGCAGCCGATGCGGGTGCTGCACGTCGACGACCTGGTGCGTTTCCTGGTTTCCTCGCTCAACACCGACCGCACCGGTGTCGTGGACCTGGCCACGTCCGACACCGTCAACGTCGTCACGGCGTGGCGACTGTTGCGCCCGGTCGACTCGCGTTTCCGCATGCACCGAATCCCCAGTTGGCCGCAGTTGGTTCCCCCACTGGATATGACTGCGGCCGAAGAGGATTGGGCGTTCGAGTGTGGCTGGCACGCGTTCGACGCCATCGCCGACACCGCACGCGGACTCGTCGGCCGCCGACTGTCCGCCGCGGGCGCGACCGGGCATGGCGGGCAATTGGCGCTGCCCGTCGAGGTTTTCCCGCGGTCGACGTCCGAGGAGTTGCCCACGGCGGCACCCGAGGGCATGGAAGGCGAGTTCGACGACCGAATCGATCCGCGGTTCCCGGTCTTCAGCGCGGTCAGCCTCGCCGAGGCGCTGCCCGGACCGTTGACGCCAATCACGCTGGACGTCCAGCTGGGCGGGCTGCGGGCGGCCGGCCGGATGCTCGGCCAGGTGCTCGCGCTGGGCGGCGTGGTCGGCGACGAGTGGGGGAGCAGGGCCATAGCGGTGTTCGGCCACCGACCCTACGTCGGGGTGTCGGCCAACATCCTGGCCGCCACCCAGCTACCGGGCTGGAACCGGGAGGCCATCGTGCGGCGTGCCCTGTCCGACCGGCCCGAGGTGGGGGACCTGCTGCCGTTGGGTGAGCCACAGCTGGCCGGCGGAACGCTCGGGTCGGCCGCCAAAGCGGTCGTGGCGGCGCGGTCCGTGGCCCTGTTGCGCCATCTCAAGAGCAACACGCGGGCCTACGGCGCCGCCGCCGAGGTCGAACACCTGGAGGCGGCGCAGCTGTCGTTACTGCCGGATGCCGGTCTGGCGGTTCGGGTCCCGTTGTTGCGGGACCGCATCCACCAGGGCTGGATCCTCACCGCGCTGTGGCTCGTCGACACTGGCGTCACCGCGGCCGCGCTCGAACACACTCAGGCGGGCTGCACCGTGTCCGGGCTGGGCATGATCATGGAAAGTCGCCGCATCGCAACGGAAACCGCCGAGCTGGCGGCGGTGCTGCGCGACGACCCACCGCTGCGCGAGCTGGCCCGGGAGGGCAACGTTGGCAGCATCCGGGCGTTGTCCCCAGGCACCGCAGCCAAACTCGATGCCGCGGTGGCCCGGATCGGGCACCGGGGTCGGGGGGACGCCGAGCTGGCCAGCACCGTGTTCGGCGACGATCCCGCGATCCTGTTGAGGGCCGCCGCGCAGTTCGCCGCCCGACCGCCCACCGACGCGACGCCGCCGGCGACGCTCGCGGGTCGGCTGGCCGCCGCCACCCGCGGTTCGCGCGAACTGGCCCATGACACCACCCTGCGCTTCACACATGAGCTACGGATGACGTTGCGCGAGTTAGGGTCTCGTTTCGTCGGGGCGGACCTGCTGGACGGGGCCGATGACGTGTTCTACCTGACTTGCGACGAACTGGGCACCATGCCCGCCGACGCCCGGTTGCGCGTCAAGCGCCGCCGCGCCGAACGGGACCGTTTGCAGGCCCAGCGCCCGCCCGACGTGATCGCCAGGGCTTGGGTTCCCGCGCACGAGGCTGCTGACTGCCCGAAACCCCCACCGGACGGCGACTGAGGCTCAGCTCAAGAGCCCGCGCAGCGTCAGCGCGTTGCGGACGGCGTGGCCGCCCAGGTCGTTGTTGAAGTACAGCCACACGTCGCGACCGTCGCCGTCCCATTCGCCGATCAGCCCGGCCCAGCGCCGCAGCTCCCGCTCCGGGTAGGAGCCGGCATACATCGCGTCCGGGTCCGGCCCGTGCATCCGCACGTAGACCAGGTCGGTGGTGGCCCGCGGCACGCAGGGCAGACCCGCGCCGCTCATCACGACGTAGGCGGCTCGCCGGTTTTCCAGCAGCGCGTACACCGCGGGGTCGTCCCACGTGGGGTGCCGCAGTTCGACGGCCACCCGGATCGACGCCGGCACGCTGCACAGGAAGGCGTCCAGCCGGGCCTGAGAGGACTCGTCGCTGTGCATCTCCGGGTGCAGCTGGACCAGCAGCACCCCGTGGCGATCGCCGAGCAGGTTCCAGCAGCGCTCGAACCGCTCGATCCAGGGTTCCGGGGAGGCCAGCCGGCGGAAGTGAGTCAGCCCGCGGTGCGCCTTGACCGACATGGTGAAGCCCGCGGGCAGCTGGTCGCGCCATGTCGCGAACGTCGCATCCTTCGGCCACCGATAGAAGCTCGCGTTCAGCTCGACGGTGTCGAAGACCTCGGCGTAGCGGGCCAACCGGCGCCCCGAGGGCAGGCCGGGCGGGTAGAGCACGTCCACCCAATGGTTGTAGGACCAGCCGGACGTACCGATCCGGACGGTCACCGCCGAGTCAACCGGTCACCCGCTCGCGAACGTCGTCGTCCAGCGATGCCCTGATCAGCGCGGCGGCCAGGCGCGCATTGCTGCGCGGCGCGAGGGCTTTCAGCTTGCCCGGTTTGGCGGGCAAGCCCAGGTTCTTGGCCGAGCCGGTGGCGCGATCGTCGTAGTACGGCTGCACCCACGGCCAGACGTCTTGCACTTCCCGCAGAAAAATGTCGGCGCCGGTGTCACCGATTCCCTTGAATTTCTTGAGCATTCGCTTCGCCGCGGCGGCGTCGTGCTCGCTGCGCTCTGCAAGCTCGCGCAAGTCACCGGAGTAGTCGTCGCGAACCTTCGCGGCCATCTCCGTGAGGCGGGTCGCCGAACTCTCGTCGTAGCGCGCGTAACTAGCCCGGCCGAACGCGTCGATCATGGTCTGGCGGTCGGATTCCAGCACGGCCTTGGGTGTGCGCAGGCCGGCCTTGAACAGCTCCCGCGCGGCGCCGGTCGCGATGGCCGCGTCGATCGGCTTGCTGGCCAGCATGCACAGCACCAGAAGCTGAAACAACGGCATCGGCTTGTCTTTGAGCCTGATGTTGGCCTCGGCCGCATACGTGGTTCCGGCGACCTTGAGCAGCCGTCGCAACACTCGTTTCGGCTTGTCCATACCGAATGGCGTACCCGTGGCGGGTGCGGGCAAACCGCGGGTCACTTGGGCGGCAGCCGGCGCGCGTAGGTCACGCTGCGGGTGACCCATGGTTCCAGCTGACGCTTGGTTCGCACGCCGGCCGCCTGGACGTGCAGCCAGCCCCGGACCTCGCGGGCCGCCATCACCATCGGGCTGACGTGCTCGCGTTGGGCCAGCTTGTCGGTGTCGTCCGGCGGCACGCGCACCAGCAGCCCGCCCTGGCCGCTGGCGGCCACCGACATGTTGCCGTTGACCAGGAACGCCAGGCCGCCGAACATGCGCTTCTCCTCGACGCCACGCTCGGAGGCGAGAAGTTCGCGGATCCGGTGCGCCAGGTCTTCGTCGTAGGCCATTGGGCCGGTCTCAGTCCAGGTCGACCCTGATGGTCAGCAGGTCGCTGCCCATCAGGCGCACCACCGCACTGTTGAGGCGGGGCAGGTTGCCCAGCCGCCGCACCGGGTCGTCGTCGGGCAGCAGGTGGGCGGTCCCGTTGCGCCACTGCCCGCCGGTGCGCACCCGAACGGCCGGGTTGGACTTGATGTTGCGGACGTAGTCCGAATGCTCTCCGTGCTCGGAGACCATCCAGAACTGGTTGCCCACCACGCGCCCGCCGACGGCGGTGCGCCGCGGCTGTCCCGACTTGCGGCCGATGGTCTCCAGCATGGTGACCGGCAGCTGCCGGCCCACCGGGTTGACCACCAGCTTCTGGACGCGGTGCACTATTTGCCGTTTGAGATCCACGGCCCCATTCAACGCCGAGCGTGACCCCACTGTCACGCTCGCGGCTTGGGTCAGGCCGCGGCCGCCGCGCTCCGGGCCACCGGTTCCAGCGCTTGTGCGACGATCCCGGCGACGTCGGTCATCGGCCGCACGTCCAGGGTGTCGAGCACCTCGGCGGGCACGTCATCCAGGTCGGGCTCATTGCGCTGCGGGATGAAAACCTTTGACAGGCCGGCGCGTTGGGCGGCCAGCAGCTTCTGCTTCACCCCGCCGATCGGCAGCACCCGCCCGTTCAGCGTGACCTCACCGGTCATGCCGACATCGGAGCGCACTCGACGCCCGGTGGCCATCGACACCAGCGCAGTGATCATCGTGACGCCGGCCGACGGGCCGTCCTTGGGCACCGCGCCGGCGGGCACGTGCACGTGGATGCGCCGGTCCAGCGCCGTGGGGTCGACACCCAACTCGGCGGCATGCGAGCGCACGTAGGACAGCGCGATCTGCGCCGACTCCTTCATCACGTCGCCCAGCTGGCCGGTCAGCTGCAGACTGGGTTCACCGTCGGTGGCCCCGGCTTCGATGTAGAGCACATCCCCGCCCAGGCCGGTGACGGCCAGGCCGGTGGCCACGCCGGGCACCGCGGTGCGTTCGGCCGACTCCGGCGTGAATCGCGGACGGCCCAGGTACTCAACCAGATCCGGCTCGTCGATGACGAGCGGACCCGCTGCCACGTCCGATCCGGGGGCCAGCTTGGTCGTCACCTTCCGCAGCGCCTTGGCCAGCAGCCGCTCGAACTGCCGCACCCCGGGCTCGCGGGTGTAGTCGGCGGCGATCTTGCGCAGCGCGGCGTCGGTAACGCTCACCTCGTCGTCGCCCAGCGCGGCCCGCTCCCGCTGGCGGGGCAGCAGGTAGTCCCGCGCGATCGCCACCTTGTCGTCCTCGGTGTAGCCGTCGATCTGGACCAGCTCCATGCGGTCCAGCAGGGCCGACGGGATGTTCTCGATCACGTTGGCCGTCGCCAGGAACATCACGTCGGACAGGTCGAGGTCCAGATCCAGGTAGTGGTCGCGGAACGTGTGGTTCTGCGCCGGGTCGAGCACCTCCAGCAAGGCGGCCGAAGGGTCGCCGCGGTAGTCCGAACCGACCTTGTCGATCTCGTCGAGCAGCACAACCGGATTCATCGTCCCGGCCTCGCCGATCGCCCGCACGATGCGGCCCGGCAGCGCGCCGACGTAGGTGCGCCGGTGCCCGCGGATCTCGGCCTCGTCGCGCACCCCGCCCAGGGCGACGCGCACGAACTTGCGGCCCAGCGCCCGGGCCACGCTCTCACCCAGCGACGTCTTGCCCACGCCGGGGGGACCGGCCAACACGATCACCGCGCCGGAGCCGCGGCCGCCGACGACCTGCAGCCCCCGCTGGGCGCGGCGGGCCCGCACGGCCAGATACTCGACGATGCGGTCCTTGACGTCGTCCAGCCCGTGGTGGTCGGCGTCCAGGATCTCCCGCGCGGCCGTCAGGTCCGTCGAGTCCTCGGTGCGCGCGTTCCACGGCAGGTCCAGGACGGTGTCCAGCCAGGTGCGGATCCAGCCGCTCTCCGGGCTCTGGTCGCTGGAGCGTTCCAGCTTGCCGACCTCGCGCAGCGCGGCCTCGCGCACCTGCTCGGGCAGCCCGGCGGCCTCCACGCGGGCCCGGTAATCGTCGGCTCCGTCGGGTTCGCCCTCGCCGAGCTCCTTGCGGATGGCGGCCAGTTGCTGGCGCAGCAGGAACTCCTTCTGCGTCTTCTCCATGCCCTCGCGCACGTCCTCGGCAATCTTGTCGTTGACCTCGACCTCGGCCAGGTGGGCGCTGGTCCAGTCGATCAGCACCCGCAGCCGCTCGGCGACGTCCTCGGTCTCCAGCAGCTGCCGCTTCTGCTCGCTGGTCAGGTATGACGCATAGCCGGAGGTGTCCGCCAGCGCCGACGGGTCGGTCAGCCGGTTGACGTAGTCGACGATCTCCCAGGCCTCGCGCCGTTGCAGCATGGCCAGCAGCAGTTTCCTGTACTCGGCCGCCAACGCCTTGACCTCGTCGGTGATCTCCGTCTCGGGCACCTCGGTCACCTCGACCCACAGCGCCGGCCCGGGCCCGGAGGCGCCGGCCCCGATCTGCGCCCGGCGCTCGCCGCGCACCACTGCGGCGGTGCCGCCCCCGGCGATCCGCCCGACCTGCAAGACCTTGGCGATCACACCGTGCGACGCATATCGGTCCTCGAGCCGGGGCGCGATCAGCAGCTGCCCGGACTCGCTGGCCTGGGCAGCGTCGATCGCCGCGCGGGCGGCGTCGTCGAGCGTGATCGGCACCACCATCCCGGGCAGCACGATGGTCTCAGTGACCAAGAGCACCGGCACTGATGTGGCTTCAGCCATCAATCCTCCAAAAGTTGAGTCTGATGCGCTTAACCCAGCCGGCGGCCGGTTTGTTCCCCTCGGGCCCGTCACGCTGCATAATCGAACGGTGGGACTGTCACGACCCGCCAGGGCTTCCCTCGACCCGGAGATCCTCGAGTCCGCGGCCCGAGACCTCGCGCCCACCGGCGCGATCACGTTCCTCGTCGGCGACGAAGCGGTCACCTACACCGTCGACGGGTCGACGATCCGCGTCGACGACGGGCGGTGCACCGGCCCGAACGATGCGGGGGCCGTGGTGCGGCTGTCCCGGCCGGCCTGGGACGACATGGTCGGCCAGGTCCGCACGATCATGAACCTGCTGCTCAGCGACGACCTGGCCTTCGAGCGGGGCGGATTCGAGCAGCTGGCCGACTGGGACCCGGTCCTGCGCTACCTGCACGCCGGCATCCCGCCCTACGATCCGGCGCGAACCGATCTTCAGGGCCGCGACCCGCTGGCCACGTTCACCCTCGATGCCGACGACGCCGAGCTGGCGGCACAGCTGCGCACGATGGGCTACCTGCACGTCAAAGGGGTCTTCGGCCCCGAGGAGATGGAGGCCGCCAACCGCGAGATCGACCGCCTCGCAGCGGCCGCGCGTCCCGGGGACGACCGGTCGTGGTGGGTCACCGCCAAGGACGGCGGCAACGTCCTGTGCCGTTTGGTCTATGCGACGCTGCGCTCACCGGTTCTGGCGGCCCTCGAGGGCGACCCGAGAGTGCACAGGCTGGGTACCCTCCTCGACCCCGCGCTGCGCGCGGCGCCCGATCGGATGGAGAGCGGCACGGTGCTGATCAAGGTGCCGGGACACACCAGCGGGCTGTCCAACATCCCCTGGCACCAGGACTGCGGTTTGGGCGGGCACGCCATCCTGTGCCCCTCAGTCAGCGTCGGGATCCAGCTCACTGGCTCGGACGCCTCGACCGGCAACCTGCAGGTGGTTCCCGGCAGCCACGGCCAGGCCATCCACTACAGCTGGGAGCAGCGGCTCGACGGAGTGCCGGTCGTCAGCATCGACACGGCCCCCGGCGATGTCACCGTCCACGTGCAGGACCTGATGCACGCCTCGCCGCGGCCGACCGGCGCCGGCGGCCGGCGCACCATGTACGTCACCCACTACCCGCCGGCGCTGTGGGAGCACGTCGGGCCGGGCGAGGCCTACAACGATTTGGTGCGCAACCGCACCGAACAGGTCGCGCGCCTGCAGTAGCGGTCACGACTCGATGGGCCCCAGCCGCCGCAGCTGCGTCACGTGCTTGGGCGAGAGCTCCTCGAGGCAGGTGACACCGAGCAGGCGCATGGTGCGCAGCACCCCCTCCTCGAGGATTTGGATCGCGCGGGCCACGCCGGCCTCGCCGCCGGCCATCAGCCCGTAGAGGTAGGCCCGCCCGACCAGGGTGCACCGCGCCCCGAGCGCGATCGCCGCGACGATGTCGGCCCCGGCCATGATGCCGGTGTCCACCAGGATCTCGGTGTCCTTGCCGTATTCGCGCGCCACCGCGGGCAGCAGGTGGAAGGGAACTGGAGCCCGATCCAGTTGCCGCCCACCGTGATTGGACAACACCATGCCGTCGACGCCGCGCTGTACGACGGCGCGCGCGTCGTCGAGCGTCTGGATCCCCTTGACGACGAGCTTGCCGGGCCACCGGGCCTTGATCCAGTCCAGGTCGTCGAAAGTGAGGCTGGGGTCGAACATGGTGGCCAGGTACTCGCCGACGGTGCCCGGCCAGCGATCCAGCGACGCGAACGCCAGCGGCTCGGTGGTCAACAGGTCGAACCACCACTTCGGGTGCGGCACCGCGTCGAGCACCGTCCGCAGCGTCAGCGTCGGCGGGATCGTCATCCCGTTGCGGTTGTCGCGCAGCCGCGCGCCCGCGGCCGGGACGTCGACGGTGACCAGCAGCGTGTCGAATCCGGCGTCGGCCGCGCGCTGCACCAGGGCCATCGAGCGCTCCCGGTCGCGCCACATGTAGAGCTGAAACCACTTGCGGCCCTGCGGCGCCGCGGCCACCAGGTCTTCGATCGCGCAGGTGCCCAGGGTGGACAGCGAGAAGGGGATGCCGGCCCGGGCCGCCGCCCGCGCGCCGGCGATCTCCCCCTCGGTGTGCATCAGCCGGGTGAACCCCGTGGGCGCGATCCCGAACGGTAGGACCACCGGCTGACCCAGGACGTTCCAGCCCGCGGTCACGTTGCTGACGTCGCGCAGGATGCTCGGGTGAAACTCGATGTCGCGGAACGCTTGTCGCGCGCGCCGGATCGACAGCTCGTCCTCGGCGGCGCCGTCGGTGTAGTCGAAAGCCGCCTTCGGCGTGCGGCGTTTGGCGATGGCACGCAGGTCCGCGATGGTGTAGGCGGCGTCGAGGCGGCGCTTGGTGCGGTCGAACTCGGGTCGTTTGAACTTGATCAGCGGCGCGAGGTCGCGCACCTTGGGCACTCGCCGGTTGACTGCCATGGCTACCAGTGTGCAGCCCCCGGCCGGGGCGCGGTGCAGACTGGGCCGATGGCGTCCGTACCGGCGGCGCGGCATCTGCTTCGCGCCAAAGACCTGGTCGACGCGCGCTACTTCGAGCCGATCTCCGTCGCCGACATGGCCGCGGCCGCGGGCCTGTCGCCCGCGCACTTCAGCCGGCGATTCCGGCAGACATTCGGCGAGTCGCCGCATCAGTACCTGCTGACGCGGCGGCTCGAACGTGCCGCCGCGCTGCTGCGCGCGACCGACTGGACGATCGCCGCCGTGTGCATGGCCGTCGGGTGGGAGAGCGTCGGGTCGTTCACGACGAGCTTCCGCCGGATGTTCGGCGCGACGCCGCTGGCCTACCGCCGCGCGCTGCCGCCCGCCCAGCGGCACATCCGGATACCCCGCTGCGTCGCGCTGGCCTACGGGCGGCCGCAAAACCGCACGTTTCGAGAAGACGGCCCGCCCGCGCCGCCCGTAGCGTCGCAGTGACACCTCGACGTTACGAGACGGTAGGAGAGACGATGCACAAGATCGCCAACGCGCAGTTCTGGGTCCACGACCAGGACGCGGCCCTTGCGTTCTACACCAAGACGCTGGGCTGGGAGGTCCGCTCGGACGTGACCGTAGAGGACTGGAATTTCCGCTGGCTGTGCGTCGGGCCGGTCGGTCAGGACGGCGTCGGACTGGTGCTGATGCCGGTCCCGGGCCCACCGATGCTCGACGCCGCCGCCGGCGCGCAACTGGCCGAGCTGGTGGCCAAGGGGGCCGGGGGCACCCTGTTCCTCGAGACCGACGACTGCCAGGCCGAGTACGACGAATTGTCTTCTCGAGGGGTGGTTTTCAACGATCCGCCGACCCCGCAGGCCTACGGCATCGACACCTCCTTCCGCGACCCCTCCGGCAACAACGTCCGGCTCACCCAGGTGCTCGAGTTCGACCTGGCCCGGGAGTGACGGGCGCTACGATGCGCTGATGGGCCCCACGACCGCACCGATCGGGGTGCTGGCCGGTGAAGCGCTCGACCTGATGATTGCCGCGGCTGAGCAGACCCCGCCCGAAAGCTGGGACCGGCCGTCCAACCTGGACGGGTGGAGCCTGCGCGAGCTGGCGGGCCACACCACCGGCAGCGCGGCGAAGATCGTCGCCCATCTCGAGGGTGGCGAAGTCAGCCGCGTCCCCTCGGAGCCGGCCGACTGGGTGTGCGACGACCCGCCGGCACGGCTGCGCGAGCTGGCGGCCCGGATGCACGACGCCCTGCCGCACGCCGACTGGGACGGGCCGCGGCCCTCCCCGGAGGGCGAGGTCCCGCTGCGCCGGGCGCTGGTCTATCCCGTCTCGGACCTCGCGCTGCACAGCTGGGACATGCATCGCTCGCAGGGCCGGCGCGTCGAGTTGCCCGACGGCCTGCTGGCGCTGTGCCGCGGGCTCGTGGAATCCGTGCCGGAGCAGGCGCTGCGGCGCCCGGGCGGGTTCGGGCCGGCCCAGGACGCGCCGCCGGACGCGACGCCGACCGCGCGGCTCATGGCCCATCTCGGGCGTTCGGTCGACTGAGTGGGGCAGGCTGGCAGCCATGGAATCAGCACCAGACCCCTACGACCTGAAACGCTTCGTCAAGGCGCAGGCTCCGGTCTACCCCACCGTCGTCGAGGAATTGCGCGAAGGACGCAAACGCAGCCACTGGATGTGGTTCGTCTTCCCGCAACTGCGCGGGCTGGGCACGAGCGCGACGGCCGCACGCTACGGGATCTCCTCGCTGGGGGAGGCCCGCGCCTACCTGCGATACGACCCGCTCGGGGCGCGACTGCGCGAGTGTGCGCAACTGGTCAATCGGGTCCAGGGCCGTTCGGCCGCCGAAATCTTCGGTTCGCCCGACGATCTCAAGCTGTGTTCCTCGATGACGCTGTTCGCCGCCGCCACCGACGACAACGACGAGTTCGTCGCGCTGCTCGACAAGTACTTCGACGGCCACCGCGACCGGCTGACACTGGAACGGCTGCAGGCGCCCTAGCAGCGGTCGACTGCTTCCGGCAGTCGTCGGCACGCCGGGCGACATGTCCGGGCCCCGCGCCTCAGCCCTGGCTGCCCGGGATCAGCGGCACGCGTGGACCACCGCCGAACGCCTCACCCGCCAGGGTGAGCAGGCCCGCCGCGGCAGCGGTTTCCTTGCGTGCCGTGCCGGCGAAGCCCAGGCTCCCGGCGCCGAGTGCTGATGCCGTCGTCGCCGGCTCGTCCCAGTCGGGATCGACATCGACATTCATCTCCATGATCTCGAGGCCGCGGCCACGCTCCCGCGCCCGCTGGCGCCGCCGGGCCCGCGCCGCCTCCCGCGCGGCTGCCGCGGCCACCGCGGCAGCCGAATCAGGCTCCGGCACCTTCCTTTTCGCGCTGACGGCAGCGCTGGTAGGCATCCCCGAATCACGCCCGAGACCGGGAGGCGCAACGACATAAGGAGGCACGAATGGGGTCGCACCCGAGGGCGGCGGCGCGGGTGAGGCCGGGCCGGCCGCCGCGCTGGCCGTGGGGCCTGGCGCGGACGCGGGCGCCGCGCCGGGGGCCGCCGCGGGTGCGGCGGTTGGGGCCGTGCCCAACGCCACCGGCAAGGCGGGCACTGCTTCAGCGGGTGGGTGCGCCTGCGCCGCGACCGGTACAGGTAGGGCCGCAAGGCCGGCCAGGCCCGCAAAACCGCCCAGCGCCCCGAGAGGTGTCACGGCGACGAGCACGGGCAGCAGCAGCAACTGCGGCTGCGCCGGGAGCCAACTGGCGAGCTGGGCTAGGTGAGTCGGCCAGTCGAACAGGGCGAGCTCGGTGATGAACTGGAAAGCCGCCGCCGGGTTTTGCTGCAACAACGCCCCGAATTGTTGAAAATCCGAAAATAGCTCCAGGGCTCGAGCCGCCCACCAGAGCACGTCCCCAGGATTGGCATAGGCCTCATAAGGCAGTCCGTCGAGCGTTCCCTCGACCGGATCCCACTCGGTGCCGAACAGCCGCAGGATCTGGGCGACGAACCGATTGAGCGGGCTGTCGAACCCGTGGTCGTGGTCGTGGTGGTCGTCGTCTGCCTCGTGGTCGTGTGGCATGGCGGTGTCGGATTTCAGGATCTGCGGCGACGGTTCGGTCGGCGGCGTGGCCGCCACCGCGGCCGTGGCGACGGCTTGATAGGTCGTCATCGTGCTGGCGGCCTGGACCCACATCCGCGCATAGTCGGCCTCGTTGACCGCGATCGCAATGGTATTGATACCAAAGAAGTTCGTCGCCAACAGCGCGCCGTGGACGGCGTGGTTGGTGGCCAGCTCCGGCAGGGTCGGCATCGCCGCCAACGCGGCGGCGTAGGCAGCGCCCGCCGTCTCGTGCTGTGCGGCCGCCGCGGCGCTGCGGGCGCTGGCCCGCGTCAACCACGCCAGATACGGGGCATGGGCGGCCACGTAGGATTCGGCGCTCGGCCCCTGCCACGCCCCGGCCTGCGTCGACGCCAGCAACCCGCCGAGCTCTTCCGCCGCCGAGGCATATTCGGCACTCAGCGCGCTCCACGCCGTCGCCGCGGCGAACAGCGAGCCCGGCCCCGGGCCGCTGCTCAGCAACGCCGAGTGCACCTCCGGCGGACACGCCATCCAAATCGGTGCGCTCATCGTCGAACGCCCCCGATACCGGCAGCGATCAGCGAGGTCGTTGCGACGGGCAACGTCGTCACGGCAACTCCTGGGCTGGGCGAGCTACAAGAACACCGAGACCGTAATTGAAAATGATTCTCATTCTCAATGGCCGTGCGCAAACCTCATATCAAAGGCATAAGCTCCCCGTGGCCTCGACGATCCAAGGGCGGCGCAGGCATGCTCGGCCGGCACTGCACCGCCGGCGTTGTGACCAACCGGTGCTAAGCGCGGCTCAGGATCCGCCAGCCGTGCGGCTCGACGACCACCTCGTCGACGACCTCCTGGGGAGGGGCCGACGAGCCGGCCTCCACCCGCGCGCGAACCGCCACGCTCAGCGGCTCGTCGTCGAGGTTGAGCGCGACCAGCAGCGCGTCGTCGCCGCTTCGCGTCTCGTACACGTAGTGCCGGTTGGTCAGCAGAAGCGCTGAGGTCGTTGCCCCGTGCAGCCAGGGGTGGCGGCGGCGCAGCCCGAGCAGATACTGATGCAAGGCCCACACTTCGGTGCCGAACGCGTCCATTTGCGGCGGAGGAGAACCGAACTCGGGGCGCACCGCGTCATCACCACCGAACCGCTCCTCCTTGACGCCGCGCAGCCCGATCTCGTCGCCGGCGTACACGCTGGGCACCCCGCCGATGGTGAGCAGCAGCACCAGCGCGTGCGCCAGATGCTCGGGCCGCTCGATCTTGCTGGCGATGCGGGTGACGTCATGATTGCCGACGAACGTCAGCGGGGCGAACCGGGACAGGAACTCGTTGTGGCGCTGCAACGCCCAGTCCAGCTCGAAGAAATTGCCGTCGTTGAGGCTGCTCCAGATCGCCTTCCACAGCTCGTACTGAGTGGCCGAATCGAACCGCGCCTCCTCGACCACCGCCGCGTAGTCGCCGTGGATGAGTTCCCCGACGAACCACGCCTCCGGATGCCGCTCACGCACCCGCGGCAGTGTCGACGCCCAGAAGTGTGGCGGCACCGCATAGGCCGCATCCAGCCGCCAGCCGTCAGCGCCCCGCCCCAGCCAGTGGGCCATGACGTCGACGGTGTAGTCCACGACCTCGGGGTTGTCATGGTTGAGGGTGATCAGCCCCGAGTGGCCCTCGAACGTGTGGAACCGGCCCGGGCGCCCGCGAAACCAGCGCGCCGCGGCATCGTCGTCCGCGGCATCGTCGTCCGCGGCCTCGCGGTACTTTCCGAAGTCCTCGCCGACGTGGTTGAACACGCCGTCGAGCAGGACGCGCAGCCCGCGGCGGTGCGCCTCGGCGACGAGGTAGTCGAAGTCGGCGTCGTCGCCGAGCCGGGGATCGATGCGGTAGTGGTCGGTGGTGTCGTACCCGTGGGTGCGCGAGGCGAAGATCGGCCCGAGCGCGACGCCCGAGGCGCCCAGCGCGATGGCGTGGTCGAACCAGTCGGCGAGCCGCCGCAGCCGGTGTTCGTCCGGCCGCGGCGGCTCGGCCGACGCGGGGAACGCGCCGACGAAACCCAACGGGTAGACCTGCCACCAGATCGCGTGCTGGATCCAGGCGGGCCCCGTCACAACACTGCGGTCAGCCGACACCGGCCAGTGTCTGCGACGCGACCATCGCCTGTGCGACGCCGGCAACGATCGCCGCGGCCTTGAGCGCCTCCTGGACGCTCTCCCGGCTCACGCCCGCCTCGCGCAGCGTGTGCTCGTGAGCGGCCACGCAGTCCGGGCAACCGTTGATCGACGACACCGCGAAGCACCACAGCTCGAAGTTCGCCTTCGCCACACCGGGATTGGCGATGAGGTTCATCCGCAATCCCGCCCGCAGATCGTCGTACTTGCCCTCCAGGAAGCCACGACCACGGTAAAACACGTTGTTCATGGCCATGACCGAGGCGGCTCCCAGCGCCGCCTGGTAAGCCTCGGCGGACAAGATGTCCGCCGCCTCGGCGCCAATCTCGGTCAACACCCGCGCATTCCGGGTCGCCGCCGCGCTGGCCAGCAAGGTGCCCCACAGCTGCTCCTCGTTGAGCTCCGTGGTGCGCGTGATCGAGCCCAGATTGAGCTTGAGATCCTTGGCGTACTCGGGCAGCGCGGCCTTGAGGTTTTCCACGCCCATGATCAGGCGGAGGCCTTGAGCAGCTCGGCCGCGTCCAGCGTCGGGTCGCCCTTACGCCAGTTGCAGGCACACAGCTCGTCGGACTGCAGGGCGTCCAGCACCCGCAGCACTTCCTCGACGTTGCGGCCCACGGATCCCGCGGTCACCGAAACGAATTGGACCTCGTTGTTGGGGTCGACGAGGAAGGTGGCGCGGTCGGCCACGCCCTCGGCGTTCAGCACGCCGCTGGCCAGGCACAGTTCGCGCTTGATGTCCGACAGCATCGGGAAGGGCAGCTGCTTGAGGTCCTCGTGCTGGGCGCGCCAGTTGAAGTGGACGAACTCGCTGTCGATGGAGACCCCGAGCACCTGGGCGTCGCGGTCGGCGAACTCGTCGTTGAACTTGCCGAACGCCGCGATCTCGGTCGGGCACACGAAAGTGAAATCCTTGGGCCAGAAGAAGATCACGCGCCACTTGCCGGGGTGGTCATCGCTGCTGATGGTCGTGAAGTAGTCGCCGGGATCCTTGGCGTCGACCTGCGACAGGTCACCGGGAATCAGCGCGGTGAGCTGGTAAGTGGGGAACTGGTCGCCGATCGTCAGCAATGACATATGGCTCCTTTAACTCGATGTGAAATGGGATTCAAGGGTCTGTCATCCATGGTGCCCGCGCCGCACTTTGCGGTAAAGGTGATTTTTCACACTAAACTGATAAGCATGCCCGATAAGAATTATCAGCCCACGATCGCCGGGTTGCGCGCGTTCGTCGCGGTGGCCGAGAAGCGCCACTTCAGCAGCGCCGCACCCGCACTCGGCGTGAGCCAGTCGACGTTGTCGCAGGCGCTGGCGGCCCTCGAGAACGGCCTGGGCACCCGGCTGATCGAGCGGTCGACGCGGCGCGTCTTCTTGACCGCCGAGGGCGCGCAGCTGCTGCCGCACGCCCAGGCCGTCGTTCACGCGGTGGACGCGTTCACCGCCGCAGCGGCGGGGACGTCCGACCCGCTGCAGGCCCGCATGCGCCTGGGCCTGATCCCGACGGTGGCGCCGTACGTGCTGCCGACGGTGCTGGCCGGGCTCGCCGAGCAACTCCCCGAACTGACTCTGCGGGTGATCGAGGACCAGACCGAGCGGCTGCTGGCGGCCCTGCGCGAGGGGGCGCTGGACGCGGCCCTGATCGCCCTGCCCGCAGATTCCGCCGGGATCACCGCGATCCCCATCTACGACGAGGATTTCGTGCTCGCGCTGCCGCCCGGGCACCCGCTGTCGGGCAAACGCCGGGTCCCGGCGACCGCGCTGGCGCAACTGCCGCTGCTGCTGCTCGACGAGGGCCACTGCCTGCGCGACCAGGCGCTGGACGTCTGCCGCACGGCGGGCGTACGGCCGGACCTGACCAACACGCGGGCGGCGTCGCTGTCGACCGCGGTGCAGTGCGCGACGGGCGGGCTGGGGGTCACCCTGATCCCGCAGACCGCGGTCCCGGTCGAGGCCAACAGGAGCCGGCTGGGGCTCGCCCAGTTCGCCCCACCCCGCCCGGGCCGGCGGATCGGCCTGGTCTTCCGCGCCTCCAGCGGCCGCGAGGAGTCCTACCGGCGCCTGGCCGGGATCATCGGCGGGCTGATCGGCGCCGAACACCTGGTGCACCTGGTCAAGGATCCGGCCGCCGAACAGCCGCGGCGAATGTAGGTTCGGCGTATGGAAAAGGTAATCGCCGTGCTCATGCGCGCCGACCCCGACGAAGAGTGGTGCGCGCGCCAGCGGGGCTATGTCGCCGACGAACTGCTGGGGCTGGGCGTGCCCGGGCTTGCCGTCAACGTCCGCGACGACGCGGTGCGCCACTCGATGATGACGCTGACGACGCTGGACCCCCCGGTCGCCGCGGTGGTGAGCCTGTGGACCCAGCAGTGCTACGGCGACCAGATGGCGGCGGCGCTGCGGCTGCTCGCCGGCGAATGCGACCGGCTGGGCGCCTATCTGGTGACCGAGTCCGTCCCGCTGGCCGCCCCGGCCGTCGAACCCGGTTGCCGCACACCGGGGCTGGCCAACGTCGCGCTGCTGCGCCGGCCCGCGGGCCTGGACCAGGCGACCTGGCTGGCCCGCTGGCAGGGGGACCACACCTCGGTGGCCATCGAGACGCAGTCGACGTTCGGCTACACCCAGAACTGGGTGGTCCGCACCCTCACCGAAGGCGCACCCCAGCTGGCGGGCATCGTCGAAGAGCTGTTCCCCACCGAGGCGATCACCGATCTCAAGGCGTTCTTCGGTGCCGCCGACGACGACGAGCTGCAGCACCGCCTCGGCCGGATGGTCGCCAGCACAAGCGCGTTCGGCGCTAACGAGAACATCGACACGGTGCCGACCAGCCGCTACGTCTTCACGACTCCGTTCAAGGACTGCCCATGACGACACTGGACGAGGCCGTGGCGCTGGCGGCGGCCGAAAGCGGCCTGGCGGTGGTCTCCACCGTCCGCGCCGACGCGACGGTGCAGGCGTCGCTGGTCAACGTCGGCCTGTTGCCGCACCCAGAAAGCGGTGCGCCGGCACTGGGCTTCGCCACCTACGGCAAGGTCAAGCTCGCCAACCTGCGGGCCCGGCCGCAGCTGGCCGTCACGTTCCGCAACGGCTGGCGGTGGGCCACGGTCGAGGGCCGTGCGGAGCTGGCCGGCCCGGACGACTCGCCGGCCTGGCTGGCCGGCGCGGACCAGTTGCGGCTGCTGCTGCGCGAGGTGTTCACCGCGGCGGGCGGCACCCACGACGACTGGGACGAGTACGACCGGGTCATGGCCGCCGAGCGGCGCGCCGTGGTGCTGATCGCGCCGACCCGCGTCTACGGCAACGCCTGAGCGGCAAACGCTAGGCTGCCGTGATGCTGCAGATCGACGACGACAGGCGGGTGCGCACCCTCACCCTCAACCGGCCCGACGCGCTCAACGCCTTCAACGAGGCCCTCTACGACGCCACCGCCGATGCGCTGCTCGCCGCCGCCGAGGACCCCGACGTCGCCGTCGTCCTGCTGACCGGCGCGGGCCGCGGCTTTTCCGCCGGCACCGACCTCGCGGAGATGCAGGCGCGCATCACCGACCCCGACTTCACCCCCGGCAGGCACGGCTTCACCGGGCTGATCGACGCGCTGGCCGCGTTCCCCAAGCCGCTGATCTGCGCCGTCAACGGGGTCGGGGTGGGGATCGGCGCCACGATCCTGGGCTACGCAGACCTGGCGTTCATGTCCTCGACCGCCCGGCTGAAGTGCCCCTTCACCAGCCTGGGCGTGGCCCCCGAGGCGGCGTCGTCGTACCTGCTGCCGCAGCTGGTGGGCCGCCAGAACGCCGCCTGGCTGCTGATGTCCTCGGAATGGGTCGACGCGCACGAGGCGTTGCGCATGGGCCTGGTCTGGCGGGTTTGTGAGCCCGAGGAGCTGCTGCGCGAGGCGCGGCGGCACGCCGAAGTCCTCGCGTCGCGGCCGATCCCGAGCCTGATGGCGGTCAAGCACACGATCGTCGAACCGATTCGCCCGGAGATCGCGGCGGCGAGCGCGCGGGAGAACGCCCATTTCGCCGAGCTGATGGGGGCGCAGGCCAACGCCGCGGCGCTGGCCGATTTCAACAAAGGCCGCTAGTGGCTAGTGCGACGGTTCCAGCTGGGCTTCCCGTCCGGCTGACGCGGCGATGATGGCCCGCAGCGTGCGCCGGCAACGCCCGCAATCGGCGCCGGCGCCACACGCGGCGGCGACCTCTTTGGACGTTGACGCACCGCGCGCGACGCACTCGGACACGGTGTGATTGGTGGCCCCGACACACAGGCAGACGTACATCAGCACACCCTCCGCACGCCGGTAACGATCCCTTCGCCGAAAACCCGCTCGGGCGAAAATGATTCGGCACCGCGCGGGGCGCCCCGCGTCAGCGGGGGCCGGGTCGTGGGGGCCGAACGAACACGTCGCATATTAGTGGAGTCTAACCTAAGTCGATTAGCGCAGTCTAACCTAACCCGGGTGTAACGTAGCTCACTTCCAGCAACGTCCGCCGCCCACTGAGCACAGCCATACCTTCCTGGAAGATTCGCATTCCGCATGGCAAAGTGCCACTACAGGCGGCAATCCAGGCCACAGCCCGGCCCAACTGCCGCGTCGAACATGTCAGCTTCCACACCGAAGGGGAGTCACCGTGCAAGGGGATCCGGACGTTCTGCGGCTGCTCAACGAGCAGCTGACCAGTGAGCTCACGGCCATCAACCAGTACTTCCTGCACTCCAAGATGCAGGACAACTGGGGTTTCACCGAGCTGGCCAAGCACACGCGGGAAGAGTCCTTCGACGAGATGCGGCACGCCGAGGAGATCACCGACCGCATCCTGTTGCTCGACGGCCTGCCGAACTACCAGCGCATCGGGTCGTTGCGGGTCGGACAGACGCTGCGCGAGCAGTTCGAGGCCGACCTGGCGATCGAGTACGAAGTGATGAACCGTCTCAAGCCGGGCATCATCATGTGCCGCGAGAAGCAGGACGCCACCAGCGCCAACCTGCTGGAGAAGATCGTCGCCGACGAGGAACTCCACATCGACTACCTGGAAACCCAGCTGGAGCTGATGGAGAAGCTGGGCGAGGAGCTGTACTCGGCGCAATGCGTCTCCCGACCGCCGAGCTGACCTCGGGGCCGGTGTTCCGGCCTGCGCTAGAACGTGTTCCAGAAAGGCTCGGCGCGGGCGTACGATCCTGCCATGAGTCGAATCGGAACATTCGCTGACGACGACATCGCCGGCTGGTTTACGAAATCGCCCGACCTCGGTGGGGCGCTGGGCGGCTTCAGCCAGGCGGTCTATTCCAAGAACCGGCTGCCGCTGCGCACCCGCGAGCTCGCCCGCGCGGTGATCGCCCACAACAACGAGTGCATCGTCTGCGTCAACACCCGCGACGCCGACGGGCCGGCGGCCGGTGTCGACGAGGAGCTCTACGAGCACGCGCCGCAGTGGCGCACCTGGCCCGGCTACAGCGAGCAGGAGCGGCTGGCCGCCGAGTTCGCGCACCGGTTCGCCACCGAGCACACCAAGCTGCGCGAGGACGAAGACTTCTGGGGCCGCTGCGCCGAACACTTCTCCGACGAGTTGCTCGCCGACCTGGCCATCTCGTGCGCGCTGTGGGTGGGCATGGGACGGGTCTTGCGAACCCTGGACATCGGCCAGGCCTGCAAGCTGACGCTGCCCAGTCGCGCATAGCCGCCCAGACTGGGCCGCCCGCACCCGTCGCGACACATAACCCACCGCGACGACACGCCGCGGCGCGTCGCAATGGCTTATGTCTCGCGGGCACGGATCCCGACACCGTATCCGGACACGGAGGGGGCCGCCGGTGAAGATCCGCTTCGGCGTCGGTCTGGGCGCAGGCACCGCGCCCGACGAGCTCGCCGGCATCGTCGATCACCTGGAGAGCAGCGGGGTGGACTCGCTGTGGTTCTCCGAGCTGGTGTACTCCCCGGCGGTGGACCCGATGGTCGGCATGGCCTACGCGCTGGCCCGGACGGCCAACCTGAAGGTCGGCACGTCGGTGGCGGTGCTCCCGGGGCGACATCCGGTGCTGGTCGCCAAACAGTTGGCGTCGCTGGCGGCCGTCGCCCCGAAGCGGGTCCTGCCCGTCTTCGGTCTGCGTTCGGCAATACCCGCCGAGCGCGAGCTGTTCGTGGTGCCCGAGGGAAAGCGGGCCGCGGTATTCGACGAGTCGCTGCGGGTGCTGCGCTCGGCCCTGATCGACGACTCGGCAAGTTTCGCGGGCGAGTACTTCACCGTGAGCGCGCCCGCGGTCGCGCCCCGGCCCGCGCCTGCGCTGGACATCTGGCTGGGTGGCTCGGCGCCGGCGGCGTTTCGGCGCATCGGCGCGCTGGCCGACGGCTGGCTGGGCAGTTTCCTCACCCCGGCCGAGGCGCGCGCCGGGCGCGAAGCCATCGAACGGGCCGCGGCGCGGGCCGGCCGGTCAATCGAACCGGACCACTTCGGCATTTCGTTGGCGGTCGCGGACGGTGAATTGCCGGCGGCGGCCGCCGCGGCGGCGCGCAGCCGCCGCCCGGACCTCGACCCCGGGGAACTGATCGCTACCGACTGGGGCCGGCTGCACCGCCAACTCGACGACTACATCGCCGCGGGATTGTCGAAATTCGTCATCCGGCCGGCGGGCGGCGCCCCCCTGGACGCCTTCATCGACCGGTTCGCCACCGAGTTGCTCGACCGCCAAACCTGATCGGGCGCGCGAGGCTGCACAATGACTGCCATGACCGGCACACCGCTTGCCGCCGCGGCGATCGCCCAACTCGAGGCCGAGGGGGTCGACACCGTCATCGGCACCGTCGTGAACCCCGCGGGGCTCACCCTGGCCAAGACCGTGCCCATCCGGCGGACGAACACGTTCGCCGACCCGGGCTTGGGCGCCAGCCCCTCCTGGCATGCCTTCGCGATCGACCAGACCGGCATCGCGTTCACCGACGAGATCGGCGTCATCGGCGATCAGCGCCTGCGCATCGACCTGTCGGCGCTGCGCATCGTCGGCGACGGGCTGGCATGGGCGCCCGCCGAGTTCTATCGAGCAGGAGGGCACCCCGGTGCCCGCCTGCGGCCGCGGCACGCTCGGCAGGATCGATGCCGCGCTCAGCCGAGGCGGGCATCGAGGCGCTGATCGGCCACGAGATCGAATTCCTGCTGGTCGACCCGTCCGGTGACCGGCTGCCCTCGGCACTGTGGGCGCAGTACGGCCTGGCCGGCGTCCTCGAGCACGAGGCGTTCGTCCGCGACGTCAACTCCTCGGCCACGGCCGCCGGCGTCGCGATCGAGCAGTTTCACCCCGAATACGGGGCCAACCAGTTCGAGATCTCGCTGGCACCGAACACCCCGGTGGCCGCCGCCGATCACCTGGTGCTGATGCGGCTCATCATCGGCCGCGCGGCGCGCCGCCACGGGGTGCGCATCAGCCTGTCGCCGACGCCCTTTGCCGACAGCGCCGGATCAGGCGCCCACCAGCACTTCTCACTGAAGATGCCCGAGGGGCCGCTGTTTTCCGACGGGCCGGGAGCCGAGGGCATGACCGCGGCGGGGGAGAGCGCGGTGGCCGGGGTGGTGCGCGGACTGCCGGAGGCCCAGGGGATTCTGTGCGGGTCGATCGTGTCCGGGCTGCGGATGCGGCCCGGCAATTGGGCCGGTGCCTTCGCGTGCTGGGGCACCGAGAATCGCGAGGCCGCGGTGCGGTTCGTGAAGGGCGGGCCGGGCAGCGTGTACGGCGGCAACGTCGAAGTGAAGGTCGTCGACCCCTCGGCGAACCCCTACCTGGCGTCGGCGGCCATCCTCGGGCTTGCACTCGACGGCATCACGAGCCAGGCGCCGTTGCCGCCGCAGGCCACGGTGGACCCGGCAAAGCTTTCCCAAGCCGACCGCGACCGTGGCGGCATCTCCGCCCTGACCGACGATCAGGCGAGCGTCATTGCCGCGTTGGATGATTCGAAACGCATGCGCTCCATCCTGGGTGACGGCGCCGTCGACGTGGTCGTCGCGGTGCGCCGCCTCGAGCAGGAGCGCTACGGCGGCCTCGGGCCCGAGCAACTCGCGGACAAGTTCCGAATGGCCTGGAGCCTGTGACCGAGCTGGCGCGTCACATCGGCGACGTGGCATTGATCGATCACCACGTCCACGGGTGCTGGCTGGCGGCGGGGGACCGGGCACGGTTCGAGAACGCCCTCAACGAGGCCAACACCGAGCCGCTGGCCGGGTTCGACTCCGGCTTCGACTCTCAGCTCGGCTTCGCCGTGCGCGCCCACTGCGCACCGCTGCTCGGGCTGCCGAGACACGCGTGCGCGCAGGACTATTGGGACCGCCGCGCCCGGCACACCGAAATCGAGCTGGCACGCCTGTTCCTGTCGGCGGCGGGCGTCAGCGACTGGCTGGTGGACACCGGGGCCGGCGGCGATGTCGCCGACGTGCCCGAGCTGGAAGCGCTGTCCGGCAACCGCGCCCGCGAAGTCGTCCGGCTCGAGGAGGTGGCCGAGCAGGCCGCGCGGGCGCCCGGCGACTATGCGACGGCGTTCGAGGAGATCCTGCGCCGGCGCGCGGCCACCGCGGTCGGCACGAAATCCATACTGGCCTACCGGGGCGGGTTCGACGGCGATCTCAGCGAGCCGTCGCCGGCGGAGGTCGCCCGGGCCGCGTCGCGGTGGCGCGACGCGGGCGGGGTCCGGCTGACCGATCGGGTGCTGTTGCGTTTCGGGTTGCACCAGGGGCTGCGGCTCGGCCTGCCGCTGCAGCTGCACGTGGGCTTCGGCGACCGGGACTGCGACTTGCACAAGGCCAATCCGCTTCTGCTGCTGGACTTCCTGCGGCGATCCGGCCAGACCCCGATCGTCTTGCTGCACTGCTATCCCTACGAGCGCGAGGCCGGCTACCTGGCGCAGGCGTTCAACAACGTCTACCTCGACGGCGGATTGAGCATCAACTACCTGGGAGCGAGGGCACCGGCGTTCATCGCGCGGCTGCTGGAGATGGCGCCCTTCCGCAAGATCCTGTACTCCTCGGACGGGTTCGGCCCAGCCGAGCTGCACTTCCTGGGTGCCACGTTGTGGCGCAACGGGATTCACCGGGTGTTGCGCGGCTTCGTCGAGGGCGGCGATTGGAGCGAGGCCGACGCCGCCCGCGTGGTCGACCTGATCGCGCACGACAACGCCGCCCGCGTCTACCGGCTGGCAAGGCGCTAGTCGATACGGGTCGCCGCGACGACCCAGATCGGCATGTGCACCCGATAGTCGTCCAGCAGTGGCCCGATCACCGCGAGTTGCTCGCGCAGCGGTTGCATGCGCTTCTCCCAGGCCGGGTCGGAACCGACGTTCTCCATGCGCGTGAGGGTCTCGGGCGCGAATCGTGCCACGTAGGTGGAGGTTCCGAGGTGGTCGATCCGCCACCGCCCGGCGAGCACCCGCTCGAAGTTGTCGGCCGGCAAGCCCTCCCACCGGATGCCGTTGACGTTGTGGCGGCCGAACTCGAACATGAACAGCCGCGCGCCGGGTTTGGTGGCCCGGTGCAGGGCGTGCGCGTAGCGGGTCTGCGTGTCTTCGTCGTCGAGAAAGACGTGGTAGAAAGCGCTGTCGACCACCGTATCGAAGCGGCCCTCGAAGCCGTCCAGCCTGGTCGCGTCGGCCACCTGGAAATCGACGGCCACCCCGGCCTCATCGGCCCTGACTTTGGCTTGCTCGATCGCCGAGGCCGATCCGTCGACCCCGGTGGTCGAATAACCCTTGGACGCGAAGTGGATCGCGTGATAACCCGGGCCCGTCCCGGGGTCGAGCACCTCGCCGCGCAGTCCGCCGAAAGCCACCAACTGCTGCACCACCGGCTGGGGCGCGCCGATGTCCCACGGGATGTGCCCCTGCCCGGATTGCCCGTAGAGCGCCTCGAAATCCAGGTGGTCTCGCTCGGTCATAGCGCATACCTTTTGTAGACAGCATCGTTCTCTAATGCGGTTCGAGCCTACAGCGCTGAATCAGGCAGCGCCAGGGGCGGCGAGCAGCTGCCGAGCAGGGAATATCCCACAATTCTGCATGCAATCATCCGCCAAGGCATACGCTCCCCTCGACGGATCGCCGCCGTCAGCAAACGGCAGCGTCGCCGAACGGGAAGGTTTGGGCCATGTCACTGCGCGCAATATGGGCCGCCGCAGCCATTTTGGCGGCCGGGACGGCCACCGGCATCGGGTTGGTCGCGCCGGCCCAGGCCAGTACGGACGACGACGCGTTCGTCGAAACCCTCGACAGGGGCGGTATGCAGTATGGCGACCGCGCCAAGGCGATAATGGCGGCCAAGGTCTACGTCTGCGACCAACTGGAGGCCGACCCCGACGAGACTTTCGCCGACGTCGTTTCCACCGTGGCGGAGAACACCAACTGGTCCGACGACGACAGCGCATTTTTCGCCGGAGCCGCGATCGGCGTCTACTGCCCCCAGTATGGAAACCTCGCCAGCCCCACGCCGGCGCCGGTGCCGGTGCCGGACGGAACGGATGTCTGAATAGCCGCGCGCATTCACCCTGCCGTCAGTTGACCGGTGATGTCGGTGCTGTTGGTTTTGCCGTCGTGGTGGTGGTCGGTCATGTTGCGGCACTGGCCGTCGAGAATGATCTGCCCGTAGCGATGATCGGACGGCACGTAGCTCATGTTCGCCGTCACGCCGTCCTTGTTCAGCGTGGTGCCGTGGTAGCGCTGGCCCGGCGGGGCGCCGGCGCTCCAGCCGTGGGCCATCATTGCGTCCTTGACCTGCTCGAAATATGCGTCGGGGTCGCCGTGGATGAGGAAGCTGACGGTGACGGTGCCCTGATACGGCGGATCGCCCTGGTCGTTGCAGGAGGCGAACGAGAACCCGCCGCTGACGTCGTGCAGGCCGGCCGCGGCGACGATCTGCTTGGCCGGCTCGACGACCTGGGCCATGGCCTGTTCGTCGCTGAGCGGATGGGCGGAATCCTCGAAAGGGTTGGTAGGACTAGCCGAATGCGGTTTGTCGGACACCAGCGCACATCCTCCTAGCAACATGGCGACGATCATCAGCGCGGCGGGCAGCGCCCGCCGCGACCGTCGGCGCTCAGTGGTGGTGTTGGGCATCGAAGACATGATCGTCGGTCACGGTTCCGGGCGGGCGGCTTCGCTCGGGATCGACGACGGCCGGCGTGTTGTGCAGGCCGATTTCCACCGGTCCCAGCCCCGGGATGTCGACGTGCACGCCGAGCTGATGGCGCGGTTGGGCCAGCAGGCCGTCGGCGTCCAGCGACCCGGCGTGGCCGGAGACGATGTCAGCCATCCCGTGCAGGGCTTCGCTGCCGCGGTGGTAGTAGTACGAGTGGTCGTGGGGGTTGATGCCGTGGGCGCCGGGGACTTCGGCGCGGATGCGCACCGACCCGAACCCCTCAGCGGCCGGGTCGGTGCCCAGTCCGGGGTCGTTGCCCAGCACCTGGCCGGCGATGTCACCGCCGAACACGTGCTTGCTCAGGCCGTTGAGCTGCCCCAGCATGCCGACCGGGTCGGTGGAGGCATCGCCGACGAACACGTGGCCGCCGTCGAGGTGGAAGCTGGAGGCGTTGGGGGCCCGGTCGGTTCCCGGGCAGCCCAGCAGCACCGCGTCGTTGGCGTGCATGTGGTGCAGCGCGAAGGCATCGGCCACGGTCGTCGAGCCATAGGAGTGGCCCAGCACGGTGACGTGTTCGCCGCCGCCGAGATGCGTTGCCCACAAACCGTTCACGTCCTGCGCCAGGGCTTCGCCGCCGGTTCGGGCGAGCATCGGCGTGGAAATCCGCTGGACGTCGGAGAAGTCGTTGGGGGAGTCGTAGCCCATCCAGGCGAGCACCGCGGTGGGATTGTTCGGGTCGGCGGCGTTGGCCTGCTCGTAGAGGTTGATCGCGTCGTTGTGACCGTCATGCAGCCAGCCGCCCTGCACGCTGCTGCTGGTGCCGGGCACGATCACCGCGGTGTTCTTGGCGGTGTCGGGGTTGCCGACCGCGATCGCGGCGCGCCCCTTGCCGCCGAAGGCCAGCGGATCGTAGGCGAACAGGAAGGTCGGGTTGGGGTGGCGCGGGTCGTTTCCCGCGTCGTGGTCGAGGCCCTGCCTGGTCTGGTCGGCGTTCTGGTAGCGGGTGATGTCGGTGGCCGACAGCCCGTATCTCGCCGGGTCGCGGACCACGTCGTCGGCTGACACGCCGTACCGCTTGGCGACGTCGCGCACCCGGTCGAGATCCTGATTCAGCACCGTGATGTTGGCGTCGCTGCGCGCGGTGATCGGGACGCCGTTGCGGTTGCCGATCCGGTCGGGATGCTGCGCGATGAGGTGCTGCCGTTCCTCCGGGGTCAGCGACGTCCACCACCTATGGACGTCCTCGGGGCCAGCGTCTTTCGGCGGAACCTGAACCGGCTCTTCGGGGTTCACGGGTGTTTCGGGGGCGTCCAGCGCCTGGATGGCCGCCGGGTCGTACCCGTCGGCGCGCAGATTGTCCGACGACGCCTGCAGCGACGCCGAGTAGCCGTCGCGTATCGCGTGCAGCCGGCCCAGCGCGGCCCGGGTGTCGCCGATGGCGTCGTCCTCGCACGTGCGGATGAACGCGTCCAGCGCGGCCCTGTCCTCGGTGGTCAGGCCGCCGCCATTCTCGAGTTGCACGGCTTGGCCGACCTCGTTGTCGAGCTGCTGCAGCTGGGCCTCGAGCGCGGCGATCCGACCGGCCGCGGATTGTTGGGCCTCGGCCAGGGCGGCGGCGATGTTTTCCAGGTCGACCCCGATTTTGGGCAACTGCAAGGACTGCGCGCCCAGGGCCTTGGTCACCCGCTGCACCTCGGCGGCGTCGTTGATGGGGTGATCGCCGTTCCGATGGTTCCAGGCCACCTCGAAGCGGGCGCGGGCCTGCGCGAACGCCGTGTCGGACTCCGCGGTGCACCGCCCCGCCGTGTGAAAGGCCTCCGCCAGGCCGGATATCTGCCCCGGGCTGCCGGCCTGCAGGCTTTGGTTGATGGCCCAGGGGTCGCCGCCGGCTTCGGCGACCAACGCGGGAAGGCTTATGTATCGCAGTTGCATGACGCAGCCCGCAACATCTCGCCGATCCTTTCCCCGCAGTTCGTCAAGGCTACCCTCGATTCGCGGGAGGGATGTGCGGACCAGCGGGTCTACGCTGGGGCAGGCACGAGGAAAGGTTGGCGATGCTCGCAGCGTTTGGATTCGAAACCCTGGGCGTGGTCGTCGGGGACATGTACTTCATCGACCCGACCCCGCTCGAAGGTCAGGAAACCCCCGAACGGGGAGTCCGACTGGAGCTCCGCCTCGTCGAGCGGGCCGATCCCCAGGGGTCGATCTACGCCGGCATCCCGATCACTTTCAACCGCCCGGTGTGGCGGGTCGACCTGTTCGGGTCCACGGAGAGCCCGCCCGGGACTTTGGACCGCGCGCACCACCATCCCCGGTTCAACGGTTGGGAACCCGGACGACGGCACTTCGTTCCCGAGCTGTCGGCCGACCCGGTGGCCTGGCTGGCCGATCAGCTGGCCGACCCGGCCGCCGTGCTGGCCCGGGCGGGCGTCGAGGCCGACGAGGTCACCGAAGCCGACGTGGCCGGACTCGCCGCCGCGGCCCCGGAAATCGTCGCGGCGGTGAAGCGGATGCTCGACAGCGTGCGCGACGGGGAACTCGCGCCGGCCCCCGCCGAGCCGGTCGCCGCCGCCCGCACCGGCTGGCTCTGAATTTCGGCCAGCCCCGGATTCCTTCGATCCGGACCGCCGGCGTGAGCCGAACATCCCGGCCGAACTGAGGTCAGCTGCGTTTCTCAACTTCAGTTAATTGAGTAACTGAAGTGAAGTCTGGGTGCGTAACAACCAACCTCGCTGCCGCCGAAGCGAATCCCGTCGCTCAGCGCGCAGCGCGCGTCGGTCGGGGATTGATCAGCCTGCCGTGGGCCACCAGCGATCCGTGCTGCTTGAGGCGCTGGGTGCGGATGTCGACCTCGTAGCCGATGATCTCATCGACCTGCCCGAGTTGCTCGCTGAGGTACCGATACAGATCGTCGGTGTCTCGGCAGATGGCAATCGCCATCAGGTTTTTGGTCCCGCTGACGGCGCCGGCGAAAGCGATGGGGTCGTGCGCCGCGATGCGCTCCCCGACGCGGTCCAGGTCGCGGGGCGCCAGCTTCAACCACAACATGGCGCTGAGCTGGTAGCCGAGCCGCTCGGGCAACACGTCGACGTCGTAGAGCAGCGCGCCACAGGCTTCCAGGGCCGCGAGCCGCCTGCTCACCCGCGCCACCGACCAGCCGGTGCGTTGCGGCAAGCTTCGACTGCGGCGTGCGGCCGTCCTCGGCAAGTGCGTCGAGGATCGGGCGGTCCTCGGCGGTGAGCAGGGAGCCTTGAATTCCGATCCTGTTCGGCGGACGGGCGGACGCGACGATCCGCCGCGCCGCCACGATCGGTGACGGCTGGACCGCCGGAGCGCTGCGCGACTACGCCAACCAGTCCGCGCTCGCCGAGCGGGTGCGCACGGCGTGGGCAGACGCGGGCCGGACGGGCCGACCGTGGCTTGCGGCCAGCGTCAACTTCGCCCTCGGCGATGACGACACCGTCGCCGCCGGCCGCGGGCACCTGCAGAGCTACTACGGTTTCAAGCCCGACTACGCCGCCCTCAACGTTGCCGACATGATCACCTCCGCCGACGAGGCGACCCAAACCGTGCACGCCTACCTTGACCTGGGCTTCGACGGACTCGTGTTCCACCCCTGCGTCGCCGGTATCGACCAGGTCGATCGCCTTTCCGAGGCGGTGCTATGACGGCTTTCCTTGAAACGCACCGCATTGCACCACGACACCCACGGGGATCCCGCCGATCCGCCGGGGCCGCGCTCAGACCAACGCGCTCGCGTCGAAAACCCAGCTCACATCCGCATTCGCCAGGTTCTCGAAGTGGTTCGGGGGAGCGAAGGCCACCAGCGAGTTCATGTCCCAATAGTCTTTCCAGACCGTGACTTTCCCGTCGACCACCTTGTGCACGGTGACGAACCTCAGCACGCCCTGCTCGCCCGTCGCGAAAGTCCAAGTCTCCGAGTGCTCATAGATGGCATCGGGGCCTTCGGACACCAGCACACCGTCGTGGTTCTCGTAGCCCGCCAGCGGCTCGAGGCCCATCTTGAGCCGTTTGACGATGTCGTCGGGACCGCGCGCCGACAAGGAGGGGACCGGCATGTCGACGTAGAGGCAGTCATCCGAGAGGAACGTCTTGACCGCATCCCAATCCCGTCGCGAAAGCGCTTGCCACAGGCCGAGGACGGTGTCCCGGACCGGGCTCGTGGAGTTTGTCACAGCCGTCATCACACCCGGTGACGGCGCGGGTGTCAACGCCTAGGTGTCCACCTGCGCCAGGGAACGCGCCGGGCCCAGGGCCACCGGCAGCGTGGACCAGCCCCGCAGCACCCGGGTGTCACGCCGGCTGCCGGGGCCCGCGGCCCGCACATCGGGGAAGCGCTCGAAGAAGGTCCGCAGCCCCACTTCGCCTTCGGTGCGGGCCAGGGCGGCACCCAGGCAGAAGTGCCGGCCGCTGGAGAACGCGAGATGCTTTCCGGCGTTGGGGCGTTCGATGTCGAAGCGGTGCGGGTCGGGGAACACCGAGGGATCGCGATTGGCGGCGGCCAGGTACACGATGACCAGCTGACCGCGCGGGATCAGCGTCCCCGCGACCTCGACGTCCTTGAGGGCCACCCGCGCGGTCAGCTGCACCGGCGAGTCGAGCCGCAGGATCTCCTCGACGGCATTGGGCCACAACTCCGGCCGGCGCCGCAGCGTGTCCAGGTGCTCCGGCGCGTCCAAAAGCATGCGAATCCCGTTTCCCAACAGGTTCACCGTGGTCTCGAATCCGGCCGCCAGCACCAGCCCGGCCACCGCCTGGAGTTCGGTCTCGTCAAGATGTGTTTCGGCGGAGCCGCTTTCGGCCGTCCGGATCAGCTGGCTCATCAAGTCGTCACCGGGGGAGCGCCGCAGCTGCCGCAGGTGCGCGGCCAGCCACACGTTGAATCCGCCGATGCCCTTCTGCACACTCCGGTACTGCCGCCACGGCAATCCGAGATCCAGGCTCGGCGCGGCCAGTTCACCGAACTCCAGCACGCGGTGCCGGTCACGCTCGGGCACCCCCAGGATGTCGCTGATGATCGCGACCGGAAGCTGCGAGCAATACCGCCCCACGATGTCGACCACCCCGGAGGTTCCCGACTGCCTGGCGAGTCGATCCAACAGGTCGGCGGCGGTCTGCTCAACCCCGTCGCGCAGGGCGGCGACCGCCCTGGACGTGAACACCGCCGACACCGTCTTGCGGTACCGGGTGTGGTCGGGTGGCTCGACCGCCAGCAACGATGGCGCCCGCAGCGGATGCAACAGGTCGTCGCGCGTGCGGGTCTCCAGCCAGCGCAGCGGCGCCGGCAGATTCGATCCCATGTTGACCACGCGGAAGTCCTCGGAGCGCAACAGCTCGTGGGCCAGCGCGTGGTCGGTGGTCAGATAGTTGACCTGCCCCTTCGCCAGCGGCCCCAGGGCGCGCAGTTCCTCGTAGAACGGCACCGGGTTGGCGGCCACCGTCGGATCGGCGATGAGCCGGGCCTGCGCGTCGCCCCGGCGGGCCCCGATCGCCGCGGCGCCCCGGATGAACCCGTGCATGGCCAGCCAGTGCAGTCTTTCCTTCATCGGCCCAGGATATGCCGGATCGGCGGCGGGCCTCAGCACTCCGCGGTGATCTTGAAGTCCGTCGTCACCACCTTGTTGGGATTGCTGCTGTTGATGCCGTAGGCGCTGCCGCTGATGGTGTACGCGTCGTTGGTAACGTCGGCGTGCGCCTCGCCGACCCCGCCCTCCCAGTAGCTTCCGGTGAATCCGTCGACGTTGCGGATCTTCACCCACTCGGGGATGGCCCGGTAACCGCTGAGCAGCACCACCGCCTCAACCCCACCGTCCTTGTCGCGGATGTCGATGGTCCGGTACGACTGCTGCTGCCTGCACGCCGGCGGGCTCGTCGCATGAGTCGCTCCGTCGATGGTCAGGTGGGCGGCCTTGCGCGGCGTGGTCGTGGGCTGGGAGCATCCCGCGACACCGGCCACCATCACCAGGAATGCGGTCGCGAGCAACCGGTTCGGCACGGCTTGACCTCCGTTACTGCCGCTCGGGCATCTGCGCGGGTAGGGATTTGAGGATGCGACCCCGCACGAACTCCGGGCTCAGACCCTTGAGCAGATCGATCACGCGAATGCTCTTGGGCACGTACCAGTGCAGCCGGGTCGGGTGCCGGTAGGCCTGCCAGGCCGCCTGGGCGACGCTGCTCGCGGGCATCAGCCGCAGCAGGCCCTTCTTGGGCGCGCGGGCGCGAATGTCCTCGGCCGACATCGTGCCGGCGTCGGCGGAGTGGTCGGTGGTCGTGGTCAAAATTGCGGTGTCGATCAGGCCGGGCAGCACGTCGGCGACCCGCACGCCGTGCCGGTGCCATTCGACGCTGAGCGCCTCCGTCAGCCCCTTGACCGCGTGCTTGGTCGACGAGTACACGGCAAGGCGAGGCATGCCGTAGGTGGCCGAGGACGACGACGTCGAGAACATCAGGCTGCCCGGGGTCTTCTTGAGGTAGGGCAGTGCGGCGTACGCGCCGGTCAGCACCGCTTTGAAGTTCACCTCGACGACGCGCATCGCGGCCTCGTAGGGGACGTCCTCGAACCAGCCGGCCTCGCCGATGCCGGCGTTGTTCCACATCATGTCCAGGCCGCCGCCGGCATTACCGGCGCAGAAGTCGGCCAGGGCGGCCTCGAGCGCGGAGCGGTCGGTCACGTCGACGGCGCGTGTCCACAGCCGGTCGCCGCCCAGTTCGGATTCCAGCGTCGCCAACCCTTCGCCGTTGCGGTCCACGGCGCCGACCCGCCACCCGTTGGCGTGGAACAGCTTGGCCCCCTCGCGGCCCATGCCGCTACCCGCGCCGGTGATGAAGACCGATTTCAAGTCAGTCTGCCTCCACCACGTCTTTGATGCGGTTCAGCGTCTTGGTCATGTCACGGATGTTGCGTCGCTTCCGCAGAAAGCCACCGAACACCCAATACACGGACAGCAGGGGTGAGGGGCTGAGCCGGAAGGACTCGGTCACGTCGGTGCCGCCGTCGCTGGGCGCGAGCCGGTAGTGCCAGTTGTTGACTGTGCGGTCGCCGACGAGAACGGCGAAGCCGAACTCGCGGCCGGGTTCGCACGCGGTGACTTTGCACGTCGTCCAGTACACCGGCCCTATTTCGTTACGCCGGACGTGGCCGCGAAATTTGGCGCCGAGCGCCGGACCATTGGCATCCCCGAGCCATTCCGCCTCGAAGACTTCGGGGGAGAAACGTCCGATGTTGCGGACGTTGGCGATCACATCCCAGACCTTGTTCGCGGGCGCGCGCATGTGAACCGTCGCGGAACCTTCCATGGCCTGATCCAAACACAGCTTGGCGCCGGCTCATAGGATTCGGCTTGACCCGGTCGCGCCGGGCCCGCGGATTCTCAGTGCGGGACGGCCATTTGGATGAGGCCGTTGATGATCTGCTTGATGCCCTGCGCCGGGTGCGAGTACCACCCGATCGGCAGGCCCGATTGGGCGCCGCACTTGGGCCAGGGCTCCACACCTTCCTCGGCGAAAACCCGGTTGGCCACGGCGATTTGCTGCGCTTTGGATGCGGCCGCCGGGTTGCCGACGCCGCCGTAGCGGGCCCAGGTGCTCGGCTTGAATTGCAGTCCACCGTATTCGCCGTTTCCGGTGTTGGCGTGCCAGTTGCCTCCGGACTCGCACTGTGCGATCGCGTCCCAGTTGGGGCCTAGGGGGGCGGCGTGGGCCACGCCGGCGGGGAAAGTCAGCGACGCTGCAACGAGTCCGCCGACCACGAGGGGCTTGACGAGAGGCTTGCAGGATTTACTCATGTCGAATATGTCGACGGGCGTGTCCAAAGCGTTACCCATTTGAAAATGCCGCGAGATACGCCGTCTATCTGCGAAAAGCGCCTCCCACCAGCAAAATCAGAACGTTAGAATTCGGTGAGAGAAAATTAAACTATCGCTGGCAATAGGTATTGTGTCGCCGACGACAATGCCTGTTGATAGGGGCCGTCGAGCCTGCGCTCGATGTCGGTCCTGGCGGCGCCGAGTTGCGCGGCGCACTCCGGCGAGTGCAACAGGTCCCAGTTGGCGGCGACCGCAGTCAGCATCTCCTGGTTGAGGGCATCGATGGCCGACCGCGATGCTGACAGGTCCGGCGCGTCCGTCGGCGCGCTCTTCGGGTGCAGCGTCCATTGCGCGACGAGGCTGTGCTCGACGGCCTCCGTCGCGGTCAGCATCGTCAGCATGACCAGCGAGGCGCAGCGGCGGCTGCCGTCTTTTCGCCGGCCCGCATCGGTCATGACCACGATTCTCCGACCGGCGCGGGCTAACGCAATCACGCAGACCGGCGTTAGCCTGGCCGCAGATACGCCGATGCCCCGCACCGCAGAGGACCGTCACCACACGAACGACGGCAGACCCGCGCGATGGCTGTCCACCAACCAGCTTCGCGCGTGGACCGCTGCCGCGCTGACGGCATCGCTGCTGCTGGGCGGGGTCTTCCTGGCGGTGGCCCGTCTGCACGTGACCCCCTCCGACATCCTCGACCATCCCACCGATCCGGTCGGGGACCAGCAGAGCGAGGCCCAGGTGATCGAGTCGGCCCGACAGCTCGTCGCCGTCGCCGGGCTGGATACGGCGTCGGCCGGCTACTCCCTGATGTCGTGCAAGGACCGGTACGACCCGCCGTACCAGGGCGCCGTCTACCTGACGTTCGGGCTGCCGGCCGGCGTGCGGGCGTTCGCCTACTTCCCGGCGATCGTGCGCGCGCTGGTCGCCCGCGGCTGGACCGAGGGCCTACCGCCCAACAACCACACCTATGGCGCGACGCTCTCCAAAAACGCGGTCACGGCGATCATCTACCGCCACGACGACGACCCCGGGCTGGGCGTCGTCCAGGTCTACGGGCAGTGCCGCAACATGAGCGATCACCGCGAGGATGCCACGACGTGGACTGACATCACCGAACGCTTCGCGAAGACCGGATGACCGCGGGGCAGAGGGCCCCGAACGCGCTACTGCGCCCGACGCGATCGTCGGGCGCAGTAGCGGAATCTCGACCGGCGGGTCAGCCGCCGTTGCCGGGGGTGGCCCCCAGCGTGCTCTGCAGGTCGGGCTTCATCGCGTTGAGCTGAGCCCCCCAGTACTCCCAGCTGTGCGTGCCGTTCTGGTCGAAGTTGAACACGGCGTTGTGGCCGCCGGCCGCGTTGTAGGCGTCCTGGAACTTCAGGTTGCTGCTGCGGACGAAGTTCTCCAGGAACTCGGCGGGCATGTTGGCCCCACCCAGCTCCGACGGCGTGCCGTTACCGCAGTAGATCCACAGGCGGGTGTTGTTGCCGACCAGCTTGCCGACCTGAATGGTCGGGTCGTTGCGCTGCCAGGCCGGGTCGCTCGACGGCCCCCACATCGCGTCGGCCTTGTAGCCGCCGGCGTCGCCCATCGCCAAGCCGATCAGCGACGGGCCCATGCCCTGCGACGGGTCCATCAGCGCCGACAGCGAACCGGCGTAGACGAACTGCTGCGGGTGGTAGGCGGCCAGGATCAGGGCCGAGGAGCCCGACATCGAGATGCCCACCGCGGCGCTACCGGTGGCCTTGACGCTCCGGTTGGAGGACAGCCATTGCGGCAGCTCACTGGTCACGAAGGTCTCCCACTTGTACGTCTTGCACCCGTCGTGACCGCAGGCCGGCTGGTACCAGTTGGCGTAGAAGCTGGACTGCCCGCCGACGGGCATGACGACCGACAGACCCGACTTGTAGTACCACTCGAAAGCCGGGGTGTTGATGTCCCAGCCGTTGTAGTCGTCTTGAGCGCGCAGGCCGTCGAGCAGGTAGACGGCCGGGGAGCCGTTTCCGCCGCTCTGGAACTGGACCTTGATGTCGCGGCCCATCGACGGCGACGGCACCTGCAGGTATTCGACGGGCAGGCCGGGGCGAGAGAACGCCCCTGCGGTCGCCGCACCACCGGCAAGACCGATCAGGCCGGGCAGAGCGGTAGCCGCTGCCGCACCGACCAGAAGTCGGCGCCCCCAGCCCCGGATCTTCTCGCTCACGTGTGTCATACCTACGCCCCTTGTCGTACGTCGTCGCGTGTCTTCGCAGGAATTTACCGTGCATAGAGGGCAAATGTCGATCGGGACACGAACGCGTCGCGATTGTGTTTCGCCATTAGCCGCGAATTGCGCCCGTCCGAGAACGCAACACTAAAGTCGCCATCGCTTCCGCCCCGCAGCTCGGCGCGGCGAAACCGCAGCTAGGGGCCGCACGCACGCCCGTAGCCCCAGGCGGAACGACCCGGCCGCGGTACCGCGCAGAAGACCTTGCCGGCCCCGCGGAGGATCTGCCTGGCCGATTGCCACAGCGCTATCGACACCCGTTTTCATGTCCGAGTTTCGCCGAGCGCGGGCCGATGCCGCACACGCCGAAAACTCCCCTCCGGCTCCGACCCCGCGGGCCGGGTGTGGCATGATTCGGCGGCCCGCCCGCTCTCGTCTGTGAGTTAGGCGCGAATCGGGAAACCGGAGCAGCCAAACATGTGTCGAACGCGTAGGCTCTGACGGAGCACGCCGACGGAGACCACGCTGTCCCGGTCCGTTCCGGCCCGCACGAACCGCCGCACCGGCAGCTTGACGGTGCGCGACGTGAGGCCGAGGGCTTCGGCGGTCGGACGATTGAGGTGGAGAATTCTGGACACGGTACTAGGGCTGTCGGTGACGTCGACCGCCGTCGGGTGGGTCCTCGCCGAGGGGCATGACGCCGACGGCACCATCCTGGACCACCGCGAGATGCCGCTAGAGGCAGGCCGCGGCGTGCCGACGGTGAGCACCGCCGAGCAGGTCACCGACGAAGTGCTCCGGGTGGAGAGGTTGGCGGCCGCCAACGAACAGCGGCTTCGCGTCATCGGGGTGACGTGGACCGACGACGCGGCCGCGCAGGCCGCACTGCTGCTGGAGGCGCTGACGGACGCGGGTTTCGACAACATCGTGCCGGTGCGGTTGCTCGAGGCCGTCGAGACCCTGGCGCGAGCCATCGCGCCGGTCATCGGCTTCGAGCAGACCGCCGTGTGCATTCACGAGCACGAGTGGGCCACCGTGGTGATGGTGCACACCCACGACGGCGCGACGCAAACGGCCGTCAAGCAGGTACGCGGCGGATCCGACGGGCTGACGTCCTGGCTGACCGGGATGTTCGAGCGGGACGGCTGGCGTCCGGGGGGAGTTGTCGTCGTCGGCGCGGACAGCGACATCAACGACTTCTCCTGGGAGCTGGAAAAGGCTTTGCCGGTGCCAGTTTTTGCGCAGAACATGGTCCAGGTGACCGTCGCGCGGGGCACGGCGCTCGCCGCGGCCAGGAGCACCGAGTTCACCGACGAGCAGCTGGTGGTGCGCGCCCCGGAGCCCGCCGCCGCGCCGGCCCGGCCCCGGCAGTTGAAGTATGCCGGGGCCGTGACCGCGCTGGCCGCCGGTGCGGTCACCTTCGTGTCGTCGCTGGCGATGGCAGTCGGGATCCAGTTCACCCCGGAGAGCTCGCCCACACCGGCGAAGCACTCGGTGCACGCCCCGACGCCACGGATGGCTGAGGCCCACTCGCCTGTCGTCGCACCGCAGGCACCGCCCGCCGCCGATCCCGAGGCGCCCGCCGGCGAACCGGCCGCGACCGCGCAGCCCGGTCCACCGGAGGAGCAGCCGCCGGCCCCCCAAGGCCGTCAGCCTTACCTGGCCCGGGTGCTCGAGCACATCCCCGGCGACGCCGGGGAGCCGGCGCCGCCCGCGCCTGAACGGCCGTGAGCTGACGAGCTAGTCGCGCCGGGTCGCCGCGCAGTAGTAGTTGTCCAGAAATGCCGCGTTGGTCGGTGTTTGGGGAATCTGCGGCAATCCATTGGTGGCCGGCAGTTCATTGAGCCTCGTCGAAGCGGTCTGCCAGCCGCGGCTATTCGAACTCGATGACCTGCGGCTGGTCGACCTCGAAAACCGTTGTCCCGCCGGGCCAGGACAACCGTAGGCCCGGGCGCCGAGGCCCGGACCACGGCCTGGCGGATGCCCGCTGCCGTCGCGTCGCGGAAGAATTCGTCGAAATACCGCGTCCGGGCGCTCATCAGGTCCGCCATCCGCTGCAGACCCCACGCGTCCTCGGGGGCGTCGACGTCGGCCGCATCGATGTCTCCGTCGACCCAGCGGGCGAACAAGTCGATCCCCACGGTCCGCAACAGCGGCCCGGCGAACGGGTCGTCGATCAGGGCCCCATCGGCCTGCGGGGCCACCGCTCCGGCGGCGGCCACCATGGTCGCGGTCGCCCCGACGCCGGTCGCCAGGTCCCACGAATCGTTGTCTGAGCGCGGCATCGCAAGCCCCCCGGATGCATCAATGGTCTTTGGCGTGCGCCGCGGTGAACGACAGCGTCACGTCGTCGGCGACTTGCACCGAACCCATCAGCAGCGAGTAGGGCTTGACACCGTAGTCGGACTGACGAACGCTGGTCTCCGCGGACATGCGCCAGGTGTTACCACAATCTTCGGTTCGCACGTCGACGGTGTGTTCCCGAGATTTCCCCCGAAGGTGCAGCTTGCCGATAAGGCGATACCCGTCCTCGGTCTTGTTAATCGCCTCTGCGCTGAACCGGATTTCGGGGAAGCGGCCGGCGTCCAACGACTTCAGCGCGTTCGACCGCGCCAGCGACTTCTCGGGGCCGGACAACGCTTTGACACCGCCCTCGCCGCGCAGCACCTCGAGCGAATCCGTCTCGACTACCAGCTCCATGCCGGCGGGCTCGGCGCCGGCCCACGTCACGGTGGCGTGCCACCTGGTCATCGCGATGGTGAGGCGGTGGCCCATCCGTGCGGCTCGGCCGGCTACCCCGGTGTGCAGGAGCAGCTCGCCGTCGGACTCGTCCAATGCCCAGTCGTCGGTCACGGCCGCCTCACATGGTCAAGACGGTGCGGTAGCGCGTGCGACCCTCTTCCATCGCCGCGTAGCCCTCCGCGGCCTGCGCCAGCGGCAGTTCCTCGATCCACGCGCGCACGCCCGACAACACGGCGAAATGCATCGTGTCCTCGACGTCCCTGGCCGTGCCGGACGGATGTCCGACCACGCTGAGGCCGGGGGTGATCAACTGCATCGGGCTGATCGGCAGCGGGTCGGCGGTCACGCCGATGGTGATCAGTTCCCCCTGGGGCGACAACCCGCCGACCGTGTCGGCCATTGCCGCGGAGTTCCCGGCCGTGGCCAGCACGACCGCGACCCCGCCCAGCGCCTGCAGCGCTTCGGCGACGTCCCCGCCGGTGGAGTCGATGTAGTGCCGGGCCCCCAGTTTGCGGGCGTCCTCGGCCTTGGCGGTGCCGCGGTTGATCGCGATGGTCTCGAAGCCCATCGCCGTGGCGAATTGGATCCCCAGGTGTCCGAGACCGCCGACGCCGAGGACCGCGACCCGATCTCCGGGCACCGCCTTGCTCTGGCGCAACGCATGGTAGGTCGTCACGCCGGCACAGCCCATCGGGGCGGCCTCCACGTCGGAAAGCTCGGCCGGGATCCGGGCCAGCGCGCTGGCCGGCACCGTCACCGATTCCGCGTAGCCGCCGGGATAATGCCAGCTGGGCACCTTCCCGTTCACGCAGTGGATGAAGATGCCCTTGCGACAGGGGTCGCAGTGATAGCAGCAGCCGCCGAACCAGCCGACCGCGACACGGTCGCCCACCGCGAAATCCTCAACGCCCGGACCCATTTCGGCGATGGTGCCGGCGATCTCGTGCCCGGGCGTCAGCGGCCACGTCAGGTTGGGAAAGCCGCCGTGCACGAAGGCGCGGTCGGTGCCGCAGATGCCGCACGCGGTGATGGCGATCCGTACCTCGCCCCGGCCCGGGGGCGGCGTTTCGACGTCGGCCAGTTGCAGCGACCCACCGGCGGACTGGATCTGGACGGCTCGATGACTGGGCACCGCCTCACCCTAATGCGCGACAGGGCATTTCGCTTCCCCGTCGCTGTGGTAGTCGACCTGCCAGTGCTTGATCCCGTTGAGCCAGCCCGAGCGCAGCCGTTCGGGTGTGCCGATCGATTCCAGGTCGGGCATGACGTCGGCGATCGCGTTGAACATCAGGTCGATGGTCATCCGCGCGAGGTTGGCGCCGATGCAGTAGTGCGCGCCGGTGCCACCGAATCCCACGTGCGGGTTGGGATCACGCAGGATGTTGAAGGTGAACGGGTCGTCGAACACCTCCTCGTCGAAATTGGCCGACCGGTAGACCATCACCACCCGCTGGCCCTTCTTGATCTGCACGCCGGACAGTTCGTAGTCCTGCAGCGCGGTCCGCTGAAACGACGTCACCGGGGTGGCCCACCGGACGATCTCGTCGGCGGTGGTGGCGGGACGCTCCCGCTTGTACAGCTCCCACTGGTCCGGGAAATCGGTGAAGGCCATCATGCCCTGGGTGATGGAGTTGCGGGTGGTCTCGTTGCCGGCGACCGCGAGCAGGATGACGAAGAAGCCGAACTCGTCGTCGGAGAGCTTGTGGCCGTCGATGTCGGCCTGGACCAGCTTGGTGACGAGGTCTTCGCCCGGGTTCTTGGCCCTGTCGGCGGCCATCTGCATGCCGTACATGATCAGTTCGACCGACGCGGTGATGGCGTCGTTGCTGGCGAACTCGGGGTCCTGGTCGCCGACCATCTCGTTGGACCAGTGGAACAGCTTCTTGCGGTCCTCCTGCGGCACCCCCATGAGCTCGGCGATGGCCTGCAACGGCAGCTCGCAGGACACCTGCTCGACGAAGTCGCCGGACCCCTCGGCCGCGGCGGCCTCGACGATGCGCCGGGCGCGCGCCTGCAGGTCCTCGCGCAGCCGCTCGATGGCCCGGGGCGTGAAGGCCCGCGAGATGATCTTGCGCAGCCGGGTGTGCTGCGGCGCGTCCATGTTGAGCAGGACGAACTTGCCGCGCTCGACCTGCTCCTCGACCGTGCCGTCCTTATAGCGCGGCAGCGCGGTCTTCTCCAGGCTGGAGAAGACGTCGCTGCGCAGCGAGATCTCTTTGACGTCCTTGTGTTTGGTGACCACCCAGAAGCCGCCGTCGTCGAAGCCGCCCGCGCCGATGGGCTGCTCGTTCCACCAGATCGGCGCGGTGCGTCGCAGCTCGGCCAGCTCTTCCACCGGCAGCCGCTCGGCGTGGACGTCGGGATCGGTGAAATCGAACCCCGGCGGCAGGTTGGGAGCCGGCGTGGCAGATGGCTCGGCGGTTGGCATGGCCACTCCTCGATACGAAGTCGTCTAGTCGTCCTTTGTGCCCAATAAACCATTGCCACAGCCGGTTGTGAAGCACTACAGCCAGATCGCGCCTTCGGAATTGCAACGTGTTCAGCGCCGTCGCGCCGAGGGGGCGGTGGCACGTTATTCGGGGCCGGCGCTTTCGTCCCGCTTGGGTGCGACCCCGAAACTCCCTTGTGGCCCGGCGCCCAGTCGATATGCTTCGTGCAGGTCACCGGCGCATCACGGAGGGCCGGGCCACACGACGCGAAGGGGTGAGCATGATTCGCGAGGCACTTACCGCCGCGGCGATCACGGCGGGCGCGCTCTGCGCGGCGCCGTGCGCGGCGGCCGACCCGCACTACGACGGCGACGTGCCGAACATGAACTACGACGCCTCCTTGGGTGCGCCGTGTGACAACTACGAGCGCTTCATCTTCGGGCGCGGCCCCAGCGGCCAGGCCGAGGCCTGCCATTTCCCGCCGGACAACCAGTTCCCGAAGGCCACCACCGGATACTGGGTGATCTCCTACCCGCTCTACGGGGTCCAGCAGGCCGGCGCGAAGTGCCCGGGCCCGCAGTCCGCCGCGCAGTCGGAGGCCGGCCTGCCGATGCTGTGCCTGGGCGACCGGGGCTGGCAAGAGGGCTGGTTCACCGGGGCCGGATTCTTCCCGCCCGAGACATGACCGGCTGAGTCATGGACAGCGCCCAGCCCGCCGAAGCCCTTGTCCCGCGCTGGCTGCGTTTCGTCCTCGCCTCCGACCGCGCCGGCTCGGCCTGGTACATCGGAACCGGCTTCTTCTTCGCGCCGGTGCTGGCCGTGCTGTCGCCCTGGCCGGCGGTCACCACCGCGCTGTGGGTGCTCATCGGGCTGGCCGGACTGTGGCTGGGCCTGCTCGGCATCGCCATGGCCGTCGGCCTGGCGCGAATCCTGCGGTCCGGAGCCGAGATTCCCGAAGACTACTGGCGCACCTTGGTGAACTACTGACGCGTGCGCTTCGCGTCTAGAGTCTTACCAAAGTCCGGCAATCGTTAGGAGACTCCGATGGGCTTCAACCCCAAAGACGCCGTGGATGCGGTCCGCGACATCGCGACCAACGCGGTCGAGAAGGCCTCCGACATCGTCGAGAACGCCGGCGACATCATCCGGGGTGACCTCTCCGGCGGAGCCAGCGGCATCGTCCAGAACTCGATCGACATCGGCACCTACGCGGTGGACCGGGCCAAGGAAGTGTTGTCCGGCAGCGACGAGTTCGAGGACGAGTAGCCGGCCTCAGACGGCCTCTTAAACGGCTGCCGCGGCGTTGAGCTCGTCGAGCCGGTTGGTCGCCTCCAGGTACTCCTGCACCCACCGTTCGATGACGGCCGACGTCTTCTCCACCTTGGTGAACTGGCCGACGACCTGACCGACGGGGTTGAATGCCACGTCGACGGATCTCGTTGGGGTATCTGTTCGTAGCACGCACGGCCATGCCGGAAACCATGTACTGCAACGGCATGCCGAGCGGCTTCGGGTTGTCCGGCGCCTCCCAGGCCTCGGTCCAGTCGTTGCGCAGCATCCGGGCCGGCTTGCCGGTGAACGAACGGCTGCGGACGGTGTCGCGGCTGCCCGCCTTGACGTATGCCTGCCTGCTGGACCGGGGTGTTCGATGATTCCTCGACCATCAGCCACTGCGAGCCGGTCCATGCGCCCTGCGCCGCCCAGCGCCAGGGCCGCGGCGATCTGCTGGCCGCTGCCGATGCCACCGGCCGCCAGCACCGGCACCGGGGCGACCTCCTTGACGACCTGCGGCCACAGCACGATCGAGCCGACCTCGCCGCAGTGCCCGCCGGCCTCGCCGCCCTGGGCGATGATGATGTCGACGCCCGCGTCCGCGTGCTTGCGGGCCTGCGAGGGCGAGCCGCACAGCGCGGCCACCTTGCGCCCGGCGTCATGGATGTGCTTGATCATGTCGGCCGGGGGGGTGCCGAGCGCGTTGGCGATCAGCGTCACCTTCGGGTGCTTGAGCGCCACCTCGACCTGGGGCGTGGCCGTCGCCTCGGTCCAACCGAGCAACTGCAGGCTGTCGCCGTCACTGTCCTCGACCGGCACGCCGTGGTCGGCAAGGATCTTCTTGCCGAAGTCGAGGTGCTCCTGCGGCACCATCTTGCGCAGCGTCTCGGCCAGTTCCTCGGCGGACAGGTGCGAGTCCATGCCCTCGTACTTGTTGGGGATCACGATGTCGACCCCGTAGGGGTGGTCGCCGATGTTCTCGTCGATCCAGTTGAGTTCGATCTCGAGCTGCTCAGGGGTGAAACCCACGGCGCCCAGCACGCCGAAACCGCCGGCCTTGCTGACGGCGACGACGACGTCGCGGCAGTGGGTGAACGCGAAGATCGGGAACTCGATACCGAGCTCGTCGCAGATGGCGGTGTGCATGCCTACTCCTGGGACGCCGGCGGAATTGAAACGTGTTCTACTTTAGTACGGCCGCCGTCGACGGGGCCAGCCTGGTCTGGCGCGTCGCAACTACGACCGATCATCGCCGGCCCGTCAGGTCGCCCACCCGTGCGCCACCCACAGCACCAGGAACGCGAGCAGGCAGGCGCCGCAGACCAGGTGGTCGCGGTAGATCGCCCGCGCCAGGCGGGTCTGTTCGCCTGCGCCGTCGGTGCGGTTTCCCAGTCGCACCGCCGACGGGACGGTGTGGGTCAGGGCCAGCACCACCGGCACGCCGGCCAGCGGGGCCGAGACGCCCAGCAGCCAACCGGGATCAGCACCGGCGACGGCACGAAACACCAACTCGCCCAACAGGATAGCCATGACCGCCGCGATCAGTCGGCCCATCGGGCGCGATGTGGTGGTGGCGCGGTGATAGTAGGCCGCGATGGAGGCCAACACCGGCTCGGGCAGTTGGCCCCGATGTTTTGTGACCTGGACGTCGAAAATCAGATCCATCCACAAGACGGCGAGCAGGAAACCGCTGCAGGCCGTGAGTAACGGGGCCACGACGCTCACCTCCGTCGTTGCACAGTAGCCGGGTCCGCCGGCGCGCCGCTCAGTGCCGTGGCAGCCGTCGGCCAAAACATCGATTCGCCGGTGAGACTGCCAACTTTCGCCTAGCATCGCTTCGCGGGATGTCGGGTCCGCAAGCTAACCGGAGGTTCAGATGTCGTTTGTGATCGCAGCGCCCGAGCTGGTGGCATCGGCGGCGGCGGATGCGGCGAACATCGGATCCGTGCTGAGCGCGGCCAACGCGGCGGCCGCCGCTCCGACCAGCGGGCTGATGGCCGCGGCCTCCGACGAGGTGTCGGCGGCGATCACCGCGCTGTTCAACAGCCACGCGCTGCAATACCAGGCGCTCAGCGCCCAGGCGTCGGCGTTCCATTCCCAGTTCGTGCAGGCACTGAACGGTGCCGGCAACGCGTATACGGCCGCCGAGGCGGCCAACGCCTCGCCGCTGCAGACCATTGGGCAAGACGTGCTGGGCGCGATCAACGCGCCCACCGAGACGCTGTTGGGCCGCCCGCTGATCGGCAACGGCGCCAACGGGGTGGCCGGCGGAACGCTGGCACAAGCCAATGGCGGTGCCGGCGGGCTCCTCTACGGCAACGGCGGAAACGCCGCGACCGACGCCGCCGGCCAGGGCGGCACCGGCGGGTCTGCCGGGCTGATCGGCAGCGGCGGCGCCGGCGGTACGGGCACCGGTGGCCTCAACGGCGGCGCCGGCGGGAACGGCGGCTGGCTGTGGGGCAATGGCGGCCCCGGCGGTAGCGCCACCACCGACGGCGCCGCCGGTGGGGCCGGCGGCAACGCAAGGCTGATCGGCTTCGGCGGCACCGGCGGGGACGGCGCGGCCGCCGCCGGCGCCGGAAACGGCGGGGCCGGTGGCGCCGGCGGCAACGCCGGTTTCCTGACGGGCATCGGCGGCGTCGGCGGGGCCGGCGGAGCAGCTACGAGCGGGACGGGCGGGGCCGGCGGGCACGGCGGCAATCAAACCGGCCTCTTCCTCGGTTTCGGCGGGGCCGGCGGGCACGGCGGCGACGCCACCACCGGTACCGGCGGCGTCGGAGGCGCGGGCGGTCAGGGATTTGCGCGCCTGCCCTTCGGGATCGACTTCGCCGACGGCGGCGCGGGCGGGGCCGGCGGAGCCGCCACCACGGGAACGGGCGGCGCCGGCGGCGCCGGCGGGATCAGTGGCGCCGCCGGCTTCATCGGATTCGACCTCGTCGAGGGCGGTGCCGGCGGCGTAGGCGGCGCCGCGACCGCCGGCGGCACCGGCGGTGCCGGCGGCGCGGGAGGCATCACCGCCGCCCCGACCGTCGTCGGGGCGGGCTTCGCTCAGGGTGGCGCCGGCGGGGCCGGTGGTGCGGCCACCGGCGCAGGCGGCACCGGCGGGCACGGCGGCGCCGGCGGCATCGGCGCCACGCTGGCCGGGTTGGGCGGCGGCGGCAGCGGCGGGCACGGCGGCGCGGGTGACACCGGCGGCGCCGGCGGAACCGGCGGCCTGGGCGCCTCGCTTGTCGGCGCTGTCGGCGGCGCCGGTGGGCAGGGCGGCCAGAGCCTGGGTACCGCCGGCGGCCAGGGCGGCAACGGCGGGGACGGCCTCGGGTTCTTCGGCGGGGGCGGCAGCGGCGGCGACGCCGGGACGGGCGGTAGTGCGGCCGTTGCCGGTGGCAACGGCGGCAACGCGGGGATGGTCCGGAACGGCACCTACGCCCCCGCGGTCTTCGGCATCGGCGGCGACGGCGGCAACGGCGTCAACGGAGGCCCGGGCGGCACCGGTGGCATGTCGGGCTTCATCGGCACGAAGGGCAATGACGGATCGCCGTAGCGGGCTGGGCGGACCTTCGCCGGCCACGCGGGGCACCGACCTCGCTCTTGATCCTCCGGGGACACCGCGGGTAGCGTAGGGCTGCCAATTACGAAACGCCTAGTAGCGTAATTTTGAGTCCAATCCACCGAGAGGATCGGCGCGATGCGCAGCCCCTATGCCGGCTCGCCCTTCACCACGTCGACACCCGAGATCGCCGCCGCGCTCGATGATGTCAGCATCCCGACGCTGCTGCTGTCCCTCGTACACATCACCGGCGACCCCCGCTACATCCATGACTTCAAGCCAATGGGCAGCTTTCTCAACGAGATTCAGGGCTTCATGTCCGAGGAGGACAAGGCCCGGGCCCGCGCGGTGGCGCTCCCCGTGCTCGCCGAGTACCGCGACCGCGGCTGCCCCGAACCCGATCCACTGAGCCCCGAACTCATCCGGGAGATGATGGACTGGGCCGCCTGTGAGCACGTCACCGACGACTACCTGCCCCTGATCCTCGAGGAGATGGACCTCGACGGCGCCGACCCCCGACGTCCGGCGGCCCTGCCGGGTGAGTGCGCGGCGGACCTTCCCGTCGTCGTAGTCGGGTGCGGCGAGTCGGGCGTCCTGGCCGGCATCCGCCTCAAGCAGGCCGGCATTCCCTTCACCATCGTGGAGAAGAACGCCGGGCCCGGCGGAACATGGTGGGAGAACAGCTATCCCGGCGCGCGGGTCGACGTCGCCAACCACTTCTACTGCTACAGCTTCGAACCCAACAACGACTGGACCCACTTCTTCGCCGAACAGGACGAGCTGCAGGACTATTTCACTCGGGTGATGGACAAGCACGACCTGGCCGAGCATGTGCGGTGGCGGACCGAGGTCGTCTCCGCCGAGTGGGACGACGACGACGGCGTGTGGGCCGTGACGCTGCGCTCGGCCGACGGCGGGACCGGCACGCTGCGGGCGCGGGCCCTCATCACCGCGGTCGGCCAGCTGAACCGGCCCTTCATGCCGGATTTTGCCGGTACGGAGAGCTTTTCGGGGCCGTCGTTTCACTCCTCTGCCTGGGACCACTCCGTCGACCTGACCGGCAAGCGCGTGGCGCTGATCGGGGCCGGCGCCAGCGGGTTCCAGATCGCACCCGCGATCGCCGGCGACGTCGAACACCTGACCGTGTTCCAGCGCACGGCCCAGTGGATGTTTCCCAACCCGATGTATCACGACGAAGTCGGCGACGGCATGCGCTGGGCGATGCGCCATCTGCCGTACTACGGCAGATGGTATCGCTTCCTGGTGCTGTGGCCGGGCGCCGACAAGGGGCTCGACGCGGCGCGCGGTGACGCCGATTACTCCGATCAGGGCGAGGCGGTCAGCGACATCAACGCCGCGGCCCGGATGATGTTCTCCCAGTGGATCACCGGCCAGGTGGGCGACGACGACGAGCTGCTGGCCAAGGTGCTGCCCGACTATCCCGCATGCGGCAAGCGGACGCTGCAGGACAATGGCAGCTGGCTGCAAGCCCTGCAACGCGACAACGTCGAACTGGTGCGCACACCGATCCAGCGGATCAACCCCGGCGGCGTCGTCACCGAGGACGGCGTGACCCACGACGCCGATGTCATCGTCTACGCCACCGGGTTCCGGCACACCGACGTGCTGTGGCCGCTGAAGATCACCGGCCGCGGCGGCGTCGACCTGCACGAGATGTGGGGCAGCCGCCCGTACGCCTACCTCGGCATCACCGTCCCGAACTTCCCCAACCTGTTCATCATCTACGGGCCGGGCACGCACCTCGCCCACGGCGGCAGCCTGATCTTCCAGTCCGAACTCCAGATGCGCTACGTCAACCGGTGTCTCGAGCATCTGGCGCAGGCGGGCCTGCATTCCCTGGAACCCACCCCCGAGGCGGCTACGGCGTGGCACGAGCGCACCCAAGCCGAAATCAAGAACATGGTCTGGTCGCATCCCGCGGTCAAGCACACCTATTTCAAAAACGCCGACGGCGAGATCCACACCGTCAGCCCGTGGCGCCTGCCCGAGTACTGGGCGGCGGTCCGCGAGCCCGACTGGTCCCAATTCATACTGCGGACAAGGGAAGTGAGCACACCAGCATGCGAACCGTAGTCGTTGACGGGCCCACCAGCATCCGGGTGGAGACTCGGCCCGACCCGACACTGCCCGGACCCGACGGGGCCATCGTCTCGGTCAGCGCCGCCGGCATCTGCGGTTCGGACCTGCACTTCTACGAGGCCGACTTCCCGCTGCCCGAACCGATACCGCTCGGCCACGAAGCGGTGGGCACCGTGGTCGAAACCGGGCCGGAGGTGCGCACCGTCAAGGTCGGCGATCAGGTGATGGTCTCGTCGGTGACCGGCTGCGGCCGTTGCCCGGGCTGCGCTACCCGCGACCCGGTGATGTGTCACAACGGGTTTCAGATCTTCGGCGGGGGAGCGCTCGGTGGCGCCCAGGCCGACGTGCTGGCCGTGCCCGCCGCCGATTTCCAGCTGCTGAAGATCCCCGCGGCGATCAGCACCGAGCAGGCGCTGCTGCTGACCGACAACCTGGCCACCGGGTGGGCGGCGGCTCAGCGGGCCGACATTCCGTTCGGCGGCACCGTGGCGGTCATGGGCCTGGGAGCCGTCGGGCTGTGCGCGCTGCGCAGCGCGTTGTTCCAGGGCGCCGCCGAGGTTTTCGCCGTCGACCGGGTCGATGGGCGGCTGGACCGCGCGGCCCGGTGGGGAGCGACGCCGATCAAGGCCCCGGCGGTCGAGGCCATCCTGGCCGCCACGGGCGGCCTGGGTGCCGACGCGGTGATCGACGCCGTGGCCACCGACGCGTCGATGACCGACGCGCTCAACGCGGTACGCCCGGGCGGCACCGTCTCGGTGGTGGGAGTGCATGACCTGCAGCCGTTTCCGCTCAACGCCCTGGGCTGCCTGATCCGCAGCATCACGCTGCGCATGACCACCGCACCCGTGCAGCGAACCTGGCCGGAGCTGATCCCGTTGCTGGCCTCCGGGCGCCTCGACGTGGACGGCATCTTCACCACCACGCTGCCGTTGGAGGAGGCGGCCAAGGGCTACGCGACCGCGGCGTCGCGCTCCGGTGACGACGTCAAAATCCTGCTGACGCCGTAGTTTCAGCCGGGTTCGTCCCTACTTACTCGCCGTGATGTATTGCGAACGCATGAAGGCGTCGATCTTGATGTCGACCTCCGCGGGCACCATCCCGTAGCCCGCCTGCAGTTGCAGCGTGTTGCGCACCGGGTCGACGGACCACGCGTGCTGGACGAGCCAGTCCGCCGGGTCGGACTTGGGCTCGTAGGTCAACGCCGAGAAGTCCACGTCACCCGACATGTTGACGCCGGGGTAGGCGGTGTCCAGGGCCTCGAGCTGGTCGTGGTCGAGCCGCGAGCCCAACGCGCCGATGGCGATCCGGCTGCCCGGCGCGGCGAGCCCGCTGATCCGGGTGAACAGGTGTTTTTGCGCATCGTCGTCGAGGTAGGGCAGCAATCCCTCCACCGACCACGCGCTGGGAATCTCCGCATCGAAGCCGGCCGCCTCCAGCGGCCGCGACCAGTCGCTGCGCAGGTCGGCGGCGACCTCGACCCGGCGGGCTTTCGGCCGCGCGCCGCGCTCGCCGAGCACCCCGGCCTTGAATTCCAGAACCTTCGGCAGGTCTACTTCGAAAACCGTTGTATCCGTGGGCCATTCGAGGCGGTAGGCCCGGGAGTCCAACCCGGCGGCGACGATCACCGCCTGACGAATGCCCGCCGCACCGGCCGCGGTGAAGAAGTCGTCGAAGAATCGGGTCTGCACCCCGTAGAGCCGGGGGAAGGCCATCTCGTCCTCGGAGGCCCCCGGATCGGCGAGCACTCCGGCCAGGTAGGGGTCCTGCGACGCGGCAATGAAAGCTTCCGCGTATTCGTCGCGGACCAACGGCTCTTGGCTCGCGGCGTGCACCGCGCGCCATCCCGCCACCAGCAAAGCGGTATACCCCACGCTGCTGACGATGTCCCAATGGTCGTCGTCGGAACGAAGCGATCCGAATTCCGGTGTCGTGCTCAATGCGGCCTCCCGTCACCTTCCCCCGACCACCGTCCCCCGACGAGACCAAAGTACCCGCGGTGGCGCGGTCAAACCTCGAGAAGGACCGTTACCGGGCCTTCGTTGACCAACTCGACTCGCATGTCGGCGCCGAAGACCCCGGTCTGCACGTGGGCGCCCAGCCCCCGCAGCGCGTCGGCGAACGTTGTCACCAGCGGCTCGGCCACCGCACCGGGGGCCGCCGCGTTCCACGACGGCCGCCGGCCCTTCGCGGTGTCGGCATACAGGGTGAACTGACTGATCACCAGGATCGGCGCGTCGACGTCGGCCGCGGACCGCTCGTCGGCGAGTATGCGCAGGTACCAAAGCTTTTCAGCCAGGCGGCGGGCCTTGTCCGGGTCGTCGTCGTGGGTGACGCCGACCAGGGCGAGCAGGCCCTGGCCGTCCGGGGCGATGGCGCCCACCACCTCGCCGTCGACCGACACCGATGCCGAGGACACCCGCTGCACCAGGACCCGCATGAGCCTCGATGCTGCCAGGCCGGCTGGGTAGGCTCGACGGGTGTCCGTGCTTGTCGCGTTTTCCGTCACCCCCCTCGGGGCGGCCGAGGGCGTCGGCGAGATCGTCGCCGAAGCGGTTCGCGTGGTTCGCGAATCCGGCCTGCCCAATCAGACCGATTCGATGTTCACCGTCATCGAAGGCGATACCTGGGAAGAGGTGATGGCGGTCGTGCAGCGCGCGGTCGAGGCAGTGGCCGCCCGTGCGCCCCGGGTCAGCACGGTGATCAAGGTGGACTGGCGCGCCGGGGCCGCCGATGCGATGACGCGGAAAGTCGCCTCGGTCGAGCGGCACCTGGCCGGAGGTTAGCCCCGCACCGCCGCTTGGAACGCCCGCTCGGCCGCATCGCCGTGGACGGCGAACACGACCTTCTCCAGCGAGCTCGCCCGATGCCGGCGGACGGCGTCGGCCATCAGCCGGGCCGCGCCCTCGAGCGGGAAGCCGCCCACGCCGGTGCCGAACGCCACCAGCGCCAGCGAGCGGCACCCGAGCTCGTCGGCCTTGCGCAGCGTCGACGCGGTGGCCCGCGCGATGACCTCGGCAGAGGTCGGTCCGCCGAGTTCCATCGTCGCCGCGTGGATCACATAGCGCGCCGGCATCGCGCCTGCCGTGGTCTCGACCGCCTCCCCGAGCCCGATCGGTGCCTTCTCGGTCGATTCGCGCTGGACCTCGGGCCCGCCGGCGCGCGCGATCGCCGCGGCGACGCCGCCGCCATGCCGCAGCTCGGTGTTGGCCGCGTTGGCGATCGCGTCGAGTTCGAGCGTGGTGACGTCGGCCTGCGCTACCTGTACATCGATCATCGGTTCATTGTCCGTGGCGCCGTACATCGATCATCGGTTCATTGTCGCGCGGCGCCGCGACACCGCCGGCCACCTTTGACTATTTCGCACACAGACGAAAATGCTGGTTTTCAGAAAGGCGTAGCCGTGCTCCTGCTCGACAGCCAGGGCACCTTTTGGGCCGCAACGGCGGCAGGGGTGGCGACTGCGGTAACGGGGGCACGCCTACGCAGTCAACTGGCCGGCCAACACCGTCGCGGGCAGCGCCGGGCTCGCGGGTGCCGGCGATGGGCCGCCCGCACCTGCGAACGGCAACCCCGGCACCACCGGGTCACTGCCGTGACAACTCCTCTAACACTGTGAGATTTCTACACATCCCGGTGCTCGGCGAAGCGCCCGCCGCTCAGGTCACCAGGGGTCTGCGAGACAGGCCTGACCGAGGCGGGTACGGAGGGGGTGACCTGCTACGCGTCAGCTTCGACGATCCCGGTGCATGGGAACGGTTGGGGGCCGATCTAGCCGAAAATGGGCGGTCCGGCATGGATCTCCGCCCCGGCTAGGTGCCCGATCTCGCTGATGAACGGGCCTTCCTTTCCGGGGCCCAGTCAGAGACACTCCCCTTGTGAAGTCCGCACCGGCGAACATGCCCCACAGAACGGCGTTGGCCGGCGTTGGATTGGCGCTGGTGCTGGCGCACGCCGGTGGCGATGACCCGGCCTGCAGGCAGATGATTGCCGTTGCCCGCCCCACGGCAGGGGCTCCGGCCGGCGCGTCATTGACGATCAGCGGCCCCGCCGCCGACGCTGAGCGGAGCCCGATGCGACGCACGCGCCGGCGGGTCGATCTCATGCCACCGCTGGCGTGGCCGGTGCCGGCGGGAGCGGCCCTCGTCGCCGCTGATCCGGGCGCCGTTCGCGGACCTCATGCCCGCTTGGGCATGATCGAGGTCCCGCCCGGACTTGCCGGCACCGGCGGCGATCAGGCTCGTCCGCCGCTTGCAGCAGCCAAAACGATTGCGGGAAGATTTGCGGCCTATCGGAAAGCAGGTGCACACGGCATGACCAGCGACACACCCAACAGCGGCACCGCCGGCGAGTCCGGCGAGCGGGGCGAAATTCCAGGGGCCGGGGGAACCGGCGGCCGAGCGCGGGGCCGGAGGAGCCGGCGGGGCCGGAGGAGCCGGCGGGGCCGGCGGGGCCGGCGGGGCCGGCGGGGCCGGCGGGGCCGGCGGGGCCGGAGGCCGCGGCGGCGACGGAGGCAGCGGAGGAGCGCCCGGGTCCGGTGGTCAGCCCGGCTCGGGAGGCGCGGGCGGTGCCGGCGGCGCGCCGGGCCCCGGCGGAACCCCCGGCCAGCCCGGTCAGCCCGGTCAGCCCGGACAGCCCGGACAGCCCGGGCAGCCCGGCCGGGCCGGCTAAGGCCAGCCGCACCCCCTGGGCGATGGCGGTGGCGCCGGGACGCCGGCGACGGCGGCTCCGGTGCCACCAGCGACGACCGCCCGTGCCGTCTTGTCGACCGCTCCCAGCGGCCCGCGAAGTCCCGCCAGTAGGCTCATGCCGGTGAGCGCACGTGCAGGCATCGTTGTCACCGGAACCGAGGTTCTCACCGGGCGCGTCCAGGATGCGAACGGCCCCTGGCTCGCCGACCGGCTGCTCGAACTCGGCGTCGAGTTGGCGCACATCACCATCTGCGGCGATCGCCCGAAAGACATCGAGGCGCAGCTGCGCTTCCTCGCCGACGAGGGAGTGGACCTGATCGTCACCAGCGGCGGGCTGGGGCCCACAGCGGACGATATGACCGTCGAGGTGGTGGCGCGCTTCGCCGGCCGCGAATTGCTCCTCGACACCGAGGTCGAACGCAAGATCGCCGACATCCTGAAAAAACTTATGGCGCATTTCGATTCGAAGGACTTCGACGCGGTGCGCGCCGCCAACCGCAAGCAGGCCATGATCCCGCAGGGCGCCCAGGCGCTCGATCCGGTGGGCACCGCCCCAGGCGTAGTTGTCCCCGGCAAGCCGACGGTCATCGTGCTCCCCGGCCCGCCACGCGAGCTGCAGCCGATGTGGCGCAGAGCCATTGACACCCCAGCGGCGCAGCAGGCGATCGCCGGCCGAGCAACATACCGGCAGAAGATGATTCGCATGTTCGGGCTGCCGGAGTCGGGGCTGGCCGAGTCACTGCGCGACGCCGAGAAGACAGTCCCCGGCTTCGCAGCTCTCGAGATCACCACCTGCCTGCGGCGCGGGGAGGTCGAGATGGTCACCCGATACGAGCCGGACGCCGAAGACAGCTACACGCAGCTCACCCAGTTGCTCCGCGACAAGCACGCGGACCAAATCTTTTCCGAGGACGGTTCCACCGTCGACGATCAGGTCGCGAAGTTGCTCGACGGCCGCCGGATCGCGACGGCCGAATCCTGTACCGCGGGGCTGCTGACGACGCGGTTGACCGAGCGGCCCGGCTCCTCCGACTACGTGATGGGCGGCGTCGTCAGCTATTCCAACGAGGCAAAGGCCGACGTGCTGGGCGTCGACCCGGCCCTGATCGACAAGCACGGGGCCGTATCCGAGCCGGTGGCCGAGGCGATGGCGCACGGCGCGCTGCGGCGCTTCGGCGCCGACACCGCCGTCGCGATCACCGGCATCGCCGGCCCCGGCGGAGGGACACCCGAAAAGCCCGTCGGCACGGTGTGTTTCACAGTGACGCTGAAAGACCACAGCACCGTGACCCGGACACTTCGGCTGCCCGGAAACCGGGCCGACATCCGTGATCGCTCGACCACCGTGGCGATGCACCTGCTGCTGCGTGCACTCAATGACTCGTAACCCGCCGCTTGGTGCGGTGCGTTGACAATGTCGTCGTGTTTGCCCATCCAGAGGCCTTCCCTACGTACGCGCGCAGGAATTCGCGATCCGAGAGGGCAAGCGATCCCTCGCGCCTACCTCGCTTCGGACGGCAGAAAAACGCTTTCGGCAGTGCCGAAGCGAATTCCGGTGGCGTCCTTGCCGATGAGCGTCAGCACGATGACCGCGAGGAACACCGGCACGATCGTCGCCGCCAGCGCGAACGGATAACCGTGCGACTCGGCCAGGCGCTCCTGAATCGGCAAGTTGAACGCCGCCAGCAGGTTTCCGAGCTGGTACGTGACGCCGGGGTAGAGGCCGCGGATCGCGTCCGGTGACAATTCGGTCAGGTGCGCCGGGATCACCCCCCAGGCGCCCTGCACGCACACCTGCATCAGGAAGGCGCCCAGGCACAACATGGCCGCGGTGCGCGAGTAAGCGAACAACGGCACGATCGGCAGCCCGAGCAGCGCGCAGAAAACCACCGTGTAGCGGCGGCTGAACCGCTGGGACAGCGTGCCGAACACCAGCCCGCCGACGATGGCGCCGAGGTTGTAGACCACCGCGATCCACTTGACAGTCACGCCGGACAGGCCGGCACCGTGGCTGGCGGTCGCGCCCAGGAAGGTGGGGTAGACGTCCTGGGTGCCGTGGCTCATCCAGTTGAAGGCGGTCATCAGCAGGACCAGGTAGAAGAACCGCCGGACGACGGCCTTCTCGCGCAGCACGTCGCGGATCTTGGTGCTGGTGAGCTTCAGCCGGTCCTGGGCGGCCTCCCACACCTCGGACTCCTCGACCCGGTAGCGCACGATCAGGCTGATCAGCGCCGGGATGATGCTCAACGCGAACAGCCAGCGCCACGACAGGCCCAGCATGTTGATCACCACCAGCGAGGCCAGGCTGGCCAGCAGGTAGCCGAAGGCGTAGCCCTCCTGCAGCAGCCCGGAGAAAAATCCGCGCCGCTCGGTCGGCACCTTCTCCATCGCGAGCGCGGCGCCCAGCCCCCATTCGCCGCCCATCCCGATTCCGTACAGCAGCCGCAGGATCACCAGCACGGTGAAGTTGGGCGCGAACGCGCACAGGAACCCGACGACCGAATAGAAGATCACGTCGACCATCAGCGGCAGCCGCCGCCCGACGCGGTCGGCCCACATCCCGAACAGCAGCGCGCCCACAGGCCGCATGGCCAGGGTGGCGGTGGTGACGAACGCGACCTCGGCTTTGCTGTGGTGGAACGTTTTTGCGATGTCGGCGTAGACGAACACCACGACGAAGTAGTCGAAGGCATCCATCGTCCAACCCAGCCACGCCGCGACGAACGAGTTCCGCTGATCGCGGGTGATCTTCTCGCGAGGACTTCGTGTTGTCACGTCAGCATCGTGCAGTACCCAGCGCGTTCGCGCGAGGGTAAGTTGCCCAAACATGCGGATCATCGACGCCGACGGGCATGTCGCCGAAAACTCCTCGCTGGCCGCCGAAGCAATGAAGCGCTGGCCGCAGTACGTCAAGCCCACCGCCGACGGCAGCCGGTTGACGTTCGAGGGGCGCAGCTACCCGGTCGATGAAGGCCCGGGCGCGGGTTGTCCGCCGCAGTACGGGATCAGCAAGGCGCCCGGAATTCACTGCCGCTCCACCGAGGGCGTGCTCGAGGATGCCGACCGCGACCACATCGACACCATGGTGCTGTACCCGAGCCTGGGTCTGTGCGCGCCGACGCTCGAGGACCCCGAGTTCGCGGCCGGGTTTTCCAGGCTCTACAACCAGTGGATCGCGGACTACTGCGCGCCGTCCGGCGGCCGGCTCAAAGGCGTCGCCGTCACCCCCATCGAGCACGGCCGCGCGGCCATCGACGTCATGAGCGAAGCCAAGGAGCTTGGCCTGGTGGCGACCCTGGTCCCGCCGGCGCTCAAGACGCGCAACCTCGACCATCCCGATCTCGACCCGTTCTACGCCGCGGCCGTCGAACTCGAGATGCCGCTCGGCGTCCACGGCGCCCCCGGCATCCATCTGCCCAAGATCGGCATCGACCGCTTCACCAACTACATCCAGGTGCACTGCATCAGTTTTCCGTTCGACCAGATGACGGCGATGACTGCGCTGGTGTCCGGCGGCGTCTTCGAGCGGCACCCGCAATTGCGGGTCGCCTTCCTCGAGGCGGGCGCGGGCTGGGTCCCGTTCTTCATCGACCGCCTGCACGAGCACTACGAGAAGCGGGGCGACTGGGTCGAGCGCGGCTGGCGCCGCGATCCCCACGAATACCTGCGGGCGGGCAACATCTGGGTAACCTGCGAGCCCGAGGAACCGATCCTGCCCGGTGTGATCGACGTGCTCGGCGCCGACTTCATCATGTTCGCCAGCGATTACCCGCACTGGGACGGCGACTGGCCCGAAAGCACCAAGCATCTGCGCACCCGCGCCGACATCAGCGAAGAGGCGCGCGAGAAGATCGGCGGGCGCAACGCGCAACGGTTCTACAACCTGAACTAGCTGACTCCGAGCACACCCGGTGGCAGGATCATGCGGCATGGGTGCTTTTCTGCTTCGCGCGGCATTGACCGGATTCGCATTGTGGTTGGTCACCGTGTTCGTGCACGGGATCCGGTTCGTGGGCGGTGACAGCAAGCTCGAGAAGATCGGCATCATCTTCGTCGTCGCCGTGATCTTCGGCCTGGTCAACGCATTCATCAAGCCGATCGTCCAGATCCTGTCGATCCCGCTCTACATCCTGACGCTGGGCCTGTTCCATGTGGTCGTCAACGCCCTGATGTTGTGGATCACGGCGTGGATCACCGAACACACGACCCACTGGGGGCTGGCAATCGACCACTTCTGGTGGACGGCGATCTGGGCCGCCATCGTGCTCTCGATCGTGAGCTGGGTGCTGTCGCTGGTGATTCGCGACGTCAACAGTCGTCGCGCCTGAGCTAAGCGGCGTCGACCAGGCGCACCACGTCGCGCGCGCAACCCCAGGACAGGGTCACCCCGTTGCCGCCATGCCCGTAGTTGTGCACGCACCGCGCGCTCGCCCAGCGGCTCGGCCTCGACTCGCACCGACGGGCGGTCCGGACGCAGCCCGGTGATCGTCTCGATCACCTCGGCGTCGCGCAACCGCGGCTCAATGCGCCGGCAGCGCTGCAGGATTCGCTCGCTGATCTCGGGGTCCGCGGTGGTGTCCCAGCGGTCGGGGATGCTGATGCCGCCACACACCACGCGCTGCGGGTGCGGGAAGTAGCAGGTCCACTCTGACCCGCGGTCGATCTCCAGGAACAGTTGCCGCAGGCCGGGATTGGTCAGCACCACGTGCTGGCCGAACAGCGGCCGCACCGTGTCGTCGCCCGCCAGCGCCCCGGCGCCCAGGCCGGCGCAGTTGACCACTATCGGCGCGGCGTCGGCGGCCTCGTCGAGCGAGCCGACCGCATGCGCCTCGATCTCGCAGCCGGCCGCGGCCAGTCGCCGGGTCAGATAGTCGAGATAGGACGGCATGTCGATCATCGGCACGGTGGCGCAGAACGCCGCGTCGAAGCCGTCGGGAATCTCGGCGGGCTCGGCCGCCCGCAGGTCGGGGATCAACCCCACCGCCGACGCCATCGCGTCGTGCACGTCACCGGCGGCCAGCGCCGGCGCCAGCCGCACCCCGGTGCCGGGCTCGTCGGCGAGCTCGCGAAACACCCGCAGCGAGTGTTCGCACCAGGTCAGCGTCTCGGTGGCCCGCTCGGCCGGTCGCGGGGGAACCCACACCGCACCCGCCACCGCCGACGTCGTCTGTTGTGGCATCGCGGTGGCCCACACCCGCACCGGCCGGCCCGCCTCGGCCAGGCAGATGGCCGACGTCAGCCCGCTGACGCCGGCGCCAACCACGACGACCTGTTGGGCACTGGCCACGGCAGCGACGCCCTAGCGGGGGGCGTTCCCGCCGAGCAAGCCGTTGAGGATGCCCAGCTGTGCGCCGGCGATCTGCGGCGGCGTTTCGGCGGGCAGAGGGGCGTCCGGGGTCAGCTGCCAGGGCTGGCAGCCGCTGGTCTTGAACGACTTGTCGGTCGCGTCGATGCGCACCACCTGCGGCTTCTTAGTCAGGGCGTTGTCGACGAGGTTGCCGTCCGGGTTGCCCATGCGCTTCCAGTAGCAGGTGCCGTCGCCGACGGGTCCGCCTGAGCTGTAGATGCCCGGCGCGATGTCGGTGCCCACCGCGTACGTGCCGTCCTTCTCGATGGTCGTCTTCGGTGCGGGCGGCGGCGCCGGGTCCGGGTCGGCCCAGGCGGTGGCGGTGGAAACGCCCGTCGCGACCCAGGCCGCGAGTAGCAGTCCCGCGGCACCGGCCCGTGCCGCGACCGGTGTTTTCGACATCGACCCCATAGCAGAGCAGCTTACCGGCGCGAACGGCCGGCCGGCATCCATCGCTCGATTCGATGCTGCGCACCAGCGCCTGTTAGGTGTCTCGGTCTCCGCGAATCGCCGGGCCGCGCGATAAGTTGGCTTCTTTTGGTGAAGCGCCGCTTCCTCGGCAGTTCTATCGGCTTGGGATCACGAGCTGTGATCGCTATAGGTCTGAACTCGGGGGTTGGAGTGGCAGACCTCGGTCATGCTCGACCCCGAGCAGTCCGGGCACAAACCCCAGTAGATGACTTCGGTCTCGTCGATCAGAAAGCCGCAGGCGTACGCGGCGCTCAGGCAGGGCGCCTCGCCGACGCCACAGTCGACATCTGCAATGGCTCCACAACACCGGCAGACGGTGTGATGGTGGTTATCGCCGACGCGGGTCTCGTAGCGCGCGACCGAGCCGGCCGGCTGGAACCGCCGCAACAGCCCCACGTCGGTCAGGGCGTGCAAAACGTCGTACACGGTCTGCCGCGATACTTCCGGTAGGGCGACGCGGACAAGACTGAAGATCGTTTCGGTGTCGGCGTGCGGGTTTGCTTGAACCGCGCGCAGGATGCCCACCCGCGGCCGGGTGACGCGAAGATTGACCATCCGCAGTTTCTCGGCGTAAACCGCCATCCATGGGACGCCGTTGATGTGACGCTCTTTCCTGGAATCGTTCAAGATCACAGCCCCGTTCGCATTGTGGCTATTTCACTCCCAGAATGAGCCGGCCTTTCCGCCACGGCCGGTAACCGGAACATAACGGATGCCAGAGTAATCAGCTAAGGGTCAATAGACCCTATCTTTCTGGTATTTCGCCGCAATGAGTAGCGTCAGCAATTTGGGAGCCACCGCCGCCAGCCGCTGCCAATCCGCCGGCACGAGCGGTTTCTCAGTAGGCGTCAATACCCGCCGACCGTTCATTAATTGACTATGGCGACAGTATTCGCCTGTGATAGAGGGCCTGCGTGCACGATCTCGCACTCGTTGCCGGCGGCGCCGATCCTCGCGCCCCGCACTTTGCCGCCGTAACTCGCGACGGCACCCCGCGGGCCGGGTCGGCTCGCGGGGTGCCCGTTGGGTATGTCAGCGCAGGTCGAAGCGATCCAGGTTCATCACCTTGTCCCACGCTGCAACGAAGTCCTGCACGAACTTCTGCTGCCCGTCGACGGCGCCGTAGACCTCCGCCAGCGCGCGCAATTCGGAGTTGGAGCCGAAGACCAGGTCCGCGGCCGTCGCCGTCCACTTCTGCTCGCCGGTGGCCCGGTCACATCCGTCGTAGACGTTCTCGGCCGACTTCGACACCTTCCACTCGTACTTCATGTCGAGCAGGTTGACGAAGAAGTCGTTGGTCAGCGTTCCCGGCCGGTCGGTGAGGACACCGTGCGGCGACTGGCCGGCGTTGGCGCCCAGTGCCCGCATGCCGCCGACCAGCACCGTCATTTCGGGCGGGGTCAGCGTCAGCATGAAGGCCCGGTCCACCAGCAGGGTTTCCGGCGACAGCTTCTCGCCGACCCGGTGGTAGTTGCGGAACCCGTCGGCCCTCGGCTCGAGCACCGCGACCGAGTCTACGTCGGTCTGCTCCGCCGAGGCGTCGGTGCGGCCGGGCGCGAAGGGCACCGTGACGTCGTGGCCGGCGTCCTTGGCCGCCTTCTCGACGGCCGCGCATCCGCCCAGCACGATCAGGTCGGCCAGCGAGACCTTCTTTCCACCCGACGCCGACGAGTTGAAGTCCTGCTGGACGCGCTCGAGGGCCTGCAGCACCGTGGCCAGCTGGGCCGGTTGGTTGACCTCCCAATCCTTTTGCGGCGCAAGGCGGATCCGCGCCCCGTTGGCCCCGCCGCGCTTGTCGGTGCCGCGGAAGCTGGCCGCCGAGGACCACGCGGTGAAGACCAGCTGCGAGACCGACGGGCCCGACTCGAGGACCTTGGCCTTCAGCGCGGCGACGTCGCCCCTGTCGATCAGTTCATGGTCGATGGCGGGAACCGGGTCCTGCCAGACCTGCGGCTCGGCGACCCAGGGGCCCAGGTAGCGCGAGACCGGTCCCATGTCGCGGTGCAGCAGCTTGTACCACGCCTTGCCGAATTCCTCGGACAGCTCTTCGGGGTGGTCCAGCCAGCGGCGGGTGATCTTCTCGTAGACCGGGTCCACCCGCATCGACAGGTCCGTGGTGAGCATGGTCGGGTTGCGCTTCAACGACGGGTCTTCTGGGTCGGGGATGGTCCCGGCCCCGGCGCCGTCCTTCGGCGTCCACTGCCAGCAGTCGGCCGGGCTCTTGGTCAGCTCCCATTCGTAGCCGTAAAGGATCTCGAGGAAGCTGTTGTCCCACTTCGTCGGGGTGTTCGTCCACACGACCTCCAGGCCGCTGCCCATCGCGTCGCGGCCCTTGCCGGAGCCGAACGAGCTTTTCCACCCGATCCCTTGCTGCTCGATCGGACAACCCTCGGGTTCGGGACCGACGAGGTCGGAACGCCCGGCCCCGTGCGTCTTGCCGACCGTGTGACCGCCGACGATCAGCGCCGCGGTCTCCACGTCGTTCATGGCCATGCGGGCGAACGTCTCGCGGATGTCCTTGGCCGCCTTCAGCGGATCCGGCTCGCCGTTGGGCCCCTCCGGGTTCACGTAGATGAGGCCCATCTGGGTGGCGCCGAATGGATTGGCCAGCTCCCGGTCACCGCTGTAGCGCTCGTCACCGAGCCAGGTGTCCTCCGAGCCCCAGTAGACCTCGTCGGGCTCCCAGATGTCCTCGCGACCGAACCCGAAGCCGAAAGTCTTGAGTCCCATGGCTTCATAGGCGCAGTTGCCGGCGAAAATCATCAGGTCGGCCCAGGAGACCTTCTGGCCGTACTTCTGCTTGACCGGCCACAGCAACCGGCGGGCGCGGTCGAGGAGCACGTTGTCGGGCCAGCTGTTCAGCGGGGCGTAGCGCTGAGCGCCCTTGCCGCCGCCGCCACGGCCGTCGGCGATGCGGTAGGTGCCCGCGGCATGCCAGGCCATCCTGATGAAGAGCGGGCCGTAGTGCCCGTAGTCGGCCGGCCACCAGTCCTGGGAGTCGGTCATCACGTCGATCAGGTCTTTCTTCAGCGCCTCGACGTCCAGGTTCTTGAAAGCCTCGGCGTAATCGTAGTCCGCGCCCATGGGATTGGACGCCGGTGAATTCCGGCGCAGCACACCCAGATCCGGCTGGTTCGGCCACCAGTCGTGGTTGGTCATGGGGGAGTGCGCCTTGGGCGTCGGCGAGGGGATTGCCGGGTTTTCGCTTTCAGACACGTCGATCCTTCCTAGGGGTTGGGTGAATCGGTCGGCACGACCACGGGCGTGATCGCGAAGCCTGCGGGGGGAGCAATCCGGGCGCTGGCACCGGTAGCCGGCCCCGGCCTCGTCGAGCCGGCAACCGCCGAGTACGCCGGGGGCCGGACGGAGCCGGGCGGAGCGCCTCGCCGGCGGCAAGGACGGTGCCCGCCGGGGCCCCGCAGAATCGGCAGGCGAGGCGGTGACCGTTGTCGCCGGCCCGCGACGCGTGTCGCACGCCGAAACACGACCGCCGTGTTGGCGCCGCGGATGTTGCGAGCCCGAATTCGTAAGCGGGTTGATGAAAAGCGTCGCCAGGTCCCGGGCGGACCGCCGCAAAGATCGTCGCGCCGAAATCGACGGACCGCGGGCCGGTGGCCCGTAGATTAGCCATACGCGATCGATCGGCGTAGTCCAACGTCGACGTACACACAGACAGGATGCTCTTGCATTTCGGAGTCGGTCAAGGCTTTCGGCTAAGCGCCTCGCTTGTGAACGACGCCGGGTCGTATCGCGTCAGCATGCCCCCCAGCTGTCCCAGAAGGTGACGGCGTCTGCGGGAGGCCGTGCGGCCGGGCGGAATTCGGTGCCGATAGTGTAGGCCACCGGGAACAGGGCGGCCTGGGTGACCGTGGCCGGGATGCCGAGCAACTCGGCCACCCGCTCCTCCTGGGCCAGATGCATCGTCGTCCACACCGATCCCAGACCGCGCGACCGCAGGGCGAGCAGAAAGCTCCAGCCGGCGGGGATGATCGATGCCCACGCCGAGGCGGCGATCAAGAGGTTGCTGCCGTCGAAGCGGCGCTCCAGGCACGGAATGACATGCACCGGAACGCGGGCCAGGGTTTCGGTCAGGCCGAGCGCGCTGCGGTAGACGCGCTGGGTCTGCGGATCGGACGCCGTCGCGGCGGCCTGCTCCAGATATTCGGCGCCGATGCTGCGGTACGTCTCGGCGATCGCGGCGCGCTTGTCGGCGTCGGTGATCACCAGCCAGCGCCAGTCCTGCTCATTGCTCGCCGTGGGCGCCTGCATCGCCAGCCGGATACAGTCCAGGATCACGTCGCGGCCGACGGGCCGGTCCAGGTCCAGGCGCTTGCGTACGGCACGGGTGGTGGTCAGCAGTTCGTCGACCGAGGCGAGGTCCATCGCTGTCCTTCCCGCGGGCCATCATCGAACTCCCGCCCGGCGCAAACGGTTGCCGAGCCGAGCCAACCAGATACCCGGCCCGGCTGTCCAGATCGTCATTGCGATCGCGGGCGCCCCGTGCGGTTCAGGATCCGCGCGGCCTCATCCACCATCTGGGCCACGATGTCGCCGGCCGGGCGCACGTCGTCGATGCGCCCTACCGCCTCGCCGACCAGCACGGTGACGAGGTCGAAATCCTCGGCGTCGACGGCCTTCTGGTAGGCGCTCAGCAACTCCGGCAAGCGCGCCATCAGCCCCGCCTCGTCGCCGTGCCATTTCTCGACGAACGCGTTGCCGATCAAGCGCGCGTCGAAGCCTTCCGGCCAATCCCTTTGCCGCACATAGTCATACACCCGGGTGCGGATGGTGTCATCCCCGCTGGCCGCGAGCCCTCGAGCATGGGCCCGCGGCGACACCAACGCCTCCGCGGCCGCCCAGAACCTGGTCCCGACGAGCGCGCCGTCCGCGCCGAGCGCCAGCGCCGCCGCTAACCCGCGCCCGTCGGCGACACCGCCGGCGGCCACCACCAGCGTCGCGGGGGAGCGTCGTGCCGCGAGGTCGACGACGTCGGGCACCAGCGTGAACGTCGAGCGCGCGCTCATCCCGTGCCCGCCCGCCTCGCCGCCCTGGGCCACGAGGACATCCGCGCCGGCCTCCAGCGCCCGGCGCGCCTGGTCGAGGGTCTGCACCTGGGCGGTGAGCGGAACGCCGGCCGCGCGGATGCGGTCGGCGAACGGCACGAGGTCCCCGAAGGACAACATGACCGTCGCCGGTCGCCGGCCCAGGACGGCGTCGAGCGCCTCGGGGTGGCGGGCCAGGCTCCACGTGATGAACCCGTATCCGACCCGCGCGCCGCCGGCCCGGCCGATTTCGGCGTGCAGCCAGTCGGGCTCGCCGTAGCCACCGCCGATCAGGCCCAGGCCGCCGACCGCGGTCACGGCCGCCGCCAGCCGTCCCCCGGAGACCATGGCCATCGGCGCCAGCATGACGGGATGGTCGATCCCGAAGAATTCCGTGAGGCGCGTCGTCAGTTCACCGGCAGCGCTCATGCGGACTGCCCGGCGCGCGGCTGCGCCCGGCCCTCGCCGAGAGGCATTGACCCGTAGTAATTTTCGGTCACCGATTGATGCGGCCGACGAACAGCAGTAGCATCTTTCCTCCGTCCGGGGTAGCGCACTTTGACCGTGAACTCATGGCGTTCGGTGTGCGGTGCGGGCGGCCCTTCCCGGCGTGTCGCCGCCGCCTGTGCACACTCGAGGGCCACCGGTATGAGCTCGAAATCATTACCCCACAACGCCGCCGACCACGCGGCCGCCCTCGCCTGGTCGCCCGTCAGCCTTCGAAGGTCCCGGTGAGCTGGGCCTGCGCGGTGGTGGCCTGCGTGATCGCCCGCGCCGCCCGCGGACCGGCCAACCCCGGCGGGAGATGAACGGTGGCGGGAATCTGGTACAGGGTGAACCGGTAGTGGTGCACCCCGCTGCCCGGCGGGGGACACGGTCCGCTGTATCCGGGCTGGCCGGCGGAGTTGGGCAAGCTGGTCGCCCCGTCGGGGGTCTGGCCGTCGCCCGTGCTGCCGGGGCCGGAAGGAATTCCGACCACGATCCAGTGGACGTAGGGGCCGCCGGTTGCGTCGGGGTCGTCGACGACCAGGGCCGCCCCCAGCGGCGCCGACCACGTCAACGGCGGCGCGATGTTGGCCCCCTTGCAGGTGTACTGCACGGGGATCGGCGCACCGTCGGCGAAGGCGGGACTGCTGATCTGAACCGGCCCGCCGGCCGGCGCCTCCGCCATGGTCCGGGCCAGCGTGGTCACTGTCGGCGTCGGGGGCGCCGTCATCTTGCTGCCGCCGTGGCCGCCGCAGCCGGCCTGCGCCAGCACCAGCGCCAGGCCCAGGCCGGCACATGCGATTCGCTGCGGGGTGCCCGCCAATGTGGACTTCATGGAAAGAGTCTCGCTGACCGCGTGCGGAGAATAAAGCCTTTGCACTGGCGAAACTCGAGGTCGATCGGCTAATTGCCACTCTTTTTCACCTCGAGCACCCGCTTGCGCAGGCCCTTGGTGGCGGTGTCCATCAGGCTTTTGGATCCGCGCTTGATCAGGAATCCCGGCACCGGTGCCACGAGGTCGATGGTGAGCTCGAAGCTGACCCGGGTGGCATCACCGTCGGGGACCAGCGTGTAGCGACCTTCCTGCGCGCGTTGCTGTTTGGCGCTGATCAGGGTCCAGCTCACCCCGTCGTCATGCACCGCGTAGGCCAGCTCCTGCTCGTCGCTGACACCCACGAGTTTGACCACCTGCCGCGACTTGCTCGGGTGGCCCTGTTCGTCGCGCTCGAGAACTTCGACCTCGCGATGCACCGCGGACCACTGCGGCAACGACTCCAGGTCGAACAGCACATCCATGATCTCCTCGGGCGTCGCCTCGATGACGACTTCGCGGGACTCGGTGATAGCCATGCGACGAAGATAACCCCTGCGGCGGCGCTCGAAACTCGTTCGCGACGGCACCGGCGGGGCAGGAGCTACCGGCCGGCCTCCGACCGCGCGGCGGCCTCGGCGAGGCGGGGGAGCACGACGTCGCGCCACCCGGCGCCCATCCGGTCGAAGGCGTCGGCCATCCTCGTGTCGTCGAGGTCAAAACCGCTGTGCTCCAAGAACACCCGGGTGCCCGCGCCTTCGGCCTCGAGACGCCAGGTAAGCGTCCAGTCGGCGGTGAAGGTGTAGACGAGGCGGTGCGGCGGGTCCACCTCGAGGACCTTGCAGGGCTGCTTGCCATAGCCGGGCATGTCGAGGGTGAACTGGTGACCGACCACGGCAGCCACCTGCCCCTCGGCCCACCACAGTCGCATCAGCTCGGGTTCGGTCAGCAGCCGCCACACCGTCGCCGGTGGTGCCGCGACGAATTGGTCCACCCGGATGGTCGCCGGCGCCGATTTCTTGATCATTCCAGCTCCTCTGCGGCTTCGGCGAGCGCGGTGAGCCGCACGCGCCAGAACTTCTCGAAGGGATCCAGCCATTCGCCGAGCTCGGCCAGGGGCTCCGCGGTCAGGCGGTAGATGCGACGCCGACCCCGCGCCTGGTCGGCCACCAGCCCCGCCTCACGCAACACCTTGAGGTGTTCGGCGACCGCGGGCCGGCTGAGCTCGAACCGGTCGCTGAGCTCCCCGGCCGACAACGGTTGCCGGCGCAGGATGTCCAGGAGCTCCCGGCGGACCGGGTTCGCCAGGGCGAGAAAGACACGGTCGGTGCTGGCCACGACCGACACCTTAGGTCGGGAATTCCCGACATGTCAACAATTTCCGACACGTTTCCGACGCCGCCGGCGATGCCGGTGCCGCTAGCGTTTCGGGTTGTGCACTTCGCGTGGGAGCCCCTTACCGACACCGTGCATCGCTGCCGGCTGCCGTTCTGCGACGTCACGGTCGGACTCGTGCGGGGCCGCAGCGGGGCACTGCTCGTCGACGCGGGCACCACGCTCGCCGAAGCAGCCGCGATCGACGCCGACGTGCGGCAACTCGCCGGGCGTTCGGTCAGCCATATTGTGTTGACACACAAGCATTTCGACCATGTGCTCGGTTCCTCGGCGTTCCCGGCCGCAGATGTTTACTGCGCGCCCGGGGTCGTCGACCACCTGACGGCGGAAACCGGCGAAATCCGCGCCGACGCGGTGCGCCACGGCGCCGACCCCGCTCAGATAGACCGCGCGATCGCGGCCCTGCGACGGCCGCAGCACGCGGTCCACGAGGCCGTCGTCGACCTCGGCGACCGGACGGTCATCATCACCCACCCGGGCCGCGGCCACACCGCCTCGGACCTGGTCGTGGTTGCGCCCCCGACCGGCGACGACCCGGTCGTGGTGTTCACCGGCGACCTGGTCGAGGAGTCCGCCGACCCGGCGATCGACGCCGATTCCGACGTGGCCGCCTGGCCGGTCACCCTGGACCGGGTCCTGGAAATCGGGGGGCCGCAAGCCGTCTATGTTCCCGGCCACGGCAAGGCCGTCGACGCGGAGTTCGTGCGCCGGCAGCGGGACTGGTTGAGCCGGCGCTCGGCCGTCGGGCAAGCCTAGGCGACGGCGCGCGGCCGCCCTCCGGCCCAAAAGCGTTGCCCCCCAATCGGTAGCCAAGGCTCGAGCGGTCGTGGCCAACGCCACCCGACGGGACCGGGGCCTCGCGTCGGGCCCGGCGCGTGCGACGGGGGTCGGGTCTTTCGACCCCTGATTGAACCGCCGTTCCCAGGGATAGACTCTGGTTCAACGGAACCTGAAGAGGAGCGAAATCCCCATGGCCATCATCGACACGGACGCCGAGGTCCGCACTTCGTTCGACGACGACGTCGCCGCGACCCAGCGATACATCGAGGCCCCGCGCTTCGACGGCATCATTCGCCTCTACACGGCCCGGCAGGTCGCGGAGCAACGCGGCACCATCCCCACCGACTACCCCGTGACGCGCGACGCGGCGGCGGCCTTCTACGAGCGGCTGCGTGAACTGTTCGCGGAGAAGAAGAGCATCACGACCTTCGGGCCCTACTCGCCCGGGCAGGCCGTGGCCATGAAGCGGATGGGGATCGAGGGCATCTACCTCGGCGGCTGGGCCACCTCGGCGAAGGGATCCACCACCGAGGACCCCGGGCCCGACCTCGCCAGCTACCCGCTGAGCCAGGTGCCCGACGACGCCGCGGTCCTGGTGCGCGCGCTGCTCACCGCCGACCGCAACCAGCAGTACCTGCGCCTGCACATGAGCGAACGGCAGCGCGCCACGAGCCCGCAATACGACTACCGGCCGTTCATCATCGCCGACGCCGACACCGGCCACGGCGGTGACCCGCACGTGCGCAACCTGGTCCGCCGCTTCGTGGAGATCGGCGTGCCGGGCTATCACATCGAAGACCAGCGTCCCGGCACCAAGAAATGCGGTCATCAGGGCGGCAAGGTCCTGGTGCCGTCGGACGAGCAGATCAAACGCCTCAACGCGGCCCGGTTCCAGCTCGACATCATGCGGGTGCCCGGCATCATCGTCGCGCGCACCGACGCCGAGGCGGCCAACCTGATCGACAGCCGCGCCGACGAGCGCGACCAGCCGTTCCTGCTCGGCGCCACCAACCTGGGCATCCCCTCCTACAAGTCCTGCTTCCTGGCGCTGGTTCGGCGCTTCTACGAGCTGGGCGTCAAGGACCTCAACGGCCACATGCTGTACGCGATGTCCGACGCCGAGTACGCCGCCGCCACCGGGTGGCTGGAGCGTCAGGGCATCCAGGGCCTGATCTCCGACGCCGTCAACGCCTGGCGGGAAAACGGCGAGAACTCGATCGACGACCTCTTCGACCAGGTCGAGTCGCGGTTCGTGGCCGCCTGGGAGGACGACGCCGGCCTGATGACCTACGGCGAAGCCGTGTCCGAGGTGCTCCAATTCGGCGAAAGCGAGGGCGAGCCGGTCGACATGAGCCCCGAGGAGTGGCGCCGGTTCGCCCAGCGGGCCTCGCTGTACACCGCGCGGGAGAAGGCGCGGGAGCTGGGTGTGGACCCCGGGTGGGACTGCGAGCTGGCGAAGACCCCGGAAGGCTACTACCAGATCCGGGGCGGCATCCCGTATGCGATCGCCAAGTCGCTGGCGGCGGCGCCGTTCGCCGACATCCTCTGGATGGAGACCAAGACCGCGGACCTCGCCGACGCCCGCGAGTTCGCCGAGGCCATCCACGCCGTGTTCCCGGACAAGATGCTGGCCTACAACCTCTCGCCGTCGTTCAACTGGGACACCACCGGCATGACCGACGAGGAGATGCGGCGCTTCCCCGAGGAGCTCGGCAAGATGGGCTTCGTCTTCAACTTCATCACCTACGGCGGGCACCAGATCGACGGCGTCGCCGCCGAGGAGTTCGCCACTGCGCTGCGACAGGACGGCATGCTGGCACTGGCCCGGCTGCAGCGCAAGATGCGGCTGGTGGAGTCCCCGTACCGCACTCCGCAGACCCTGGTCGGCGGGCCGCGCAGCGATGCGGCGCTGGCCGCGTCGTCGGGGCGCACGGCGACCACCAAGGCGATGGGCAAGGGCTCGACCCAGCACCAGCACCTGGTGCAGACCGAGGTGCCCAAGAAGCTGCTCGAGGAATGGCTGAGCCTGTGGAGCGAGCACTACCACCTCGGCGAGAAGCTGCGCGTGCAGCTGCGACCCCGGCGGGCCGGTTCGGACGTGCTCGTGCTCGGGATCTACGGCAACGAGGACGAGCAGCTGGCCAACGTGGTCTTCGACCCCATCAAGGATCGCCACGGCCGTAGCATCCTCACGGTCCGCGACCAGAACACCTTCGCCGAGAAGCTGCGTCAGAAGCGGCTGATGACGCTGATCCACCTGTGGCTGGTCCACCGCTTCAAGGCCGACGCGGTCTACTACGTCACGCCGACCGAGGACAACCAGTATCAGACCTCGAAGATGAAGTCCCACGGCATCTTCAGCGAGGTCAACCAGGAGGTGGGCGAGATCATCGTCGCCGAGGTGAACCGGCCGCGCATCGAGGAGCTGCTCAAGCCCGACCGCATCGCCTTGCGGAAGTTGATCACCAAGGAGGGGTAGGCGTCGGCCCGCCCGGCCGGCGCCAACCCGCCCGCTCTCGCGGAGATCGCCGTGGAGGCTGTGCTCGGGGTGCCCGGCACGACCATCGCGGCAATCTCGGCGCAAGCCCAGCCGCCCGGCCGCCCAGCAAATGTTTGTGGTGACAATAGTTGCATAGGGCTACTATTGGGGAGCAAGCGTATCAGCGGCCCAAGAAGGGAGAGGCTGAAGATGAACGCTCCAACCACTACGAAGATGGCGATGGCCGGCGGCGCGGCCGCGTTCGCGATCACGTTCGGCCTCGGATCCGCTCCGCCGGCCAACACCCCGATGCCGGCGGCGCACCCCACGGTCAGCGTGGCGCCGACCTCCGCCTCGCACGCGGGCAGCGGCGGCGTTCAGGCCGTGACGCTGACCGGCTGCGTCGCGGGCGCCAACTGTTGAGCCGCGCCCCGGTAACCCGATCAGGTTTGCCTGCGCGCCGCCGGGGGTACGGATTCCTGGGCTACGCGCGAGTGGCGCGAGCGGGAAGCGGGAGTCCTGATGAGATCTGCAGCTAGGCACGCTGTCGCGGTGTTCGGTGGTGCGGCCATGCTCGTGCTCACGGTCGGATGCGGCGGCGGAAACAAGGGACCGAGCAGCAGCACCACCCCCACGACCACCGCTCCGACGTCCTCGAGCGTCGCGCCCGCTCCGTCCACCGCCCCCAGCGGCCCGACCGGCGGCGGCCCCAACGGCAGCGGCGGCAGCGTTCCCGGGGGCCCCACCGGCGGCGGGGGACCCAACGGGGGCGGCGGCAGCATCCCCGGCGGCCCCACCGGCGGCGGGGGGCCCAATGGCGGCGGCGGCAGCATCCCCGGTGTCGGGGGTGGTGGCGGCGGCCCCGGCGGTGGCGGCGGTTGCGTGGGCAACATCTGCGGCGGCTACCCGTGATCCTCTGAAAAGTCCGGCACCACAAAGAACTTGCTCCCAAGCCGATGGGGCCATGCCACGCGCTGGCCCCGTCGGCTGAGCAGGTTTTTGGCATCGAATTCTAGGGCGGCGCCCCCCGTCGGGGTTATGGTTGCGCGCAACTCGACTTCATGAGGAGCCCGATGGCCAAGCTCAGGTTCGGATATTTCATCGCCCCATTCCATCGCGCGGGCACCAACCCGACGCTGGCCCTACAGCGGGACCTGGCGTTCATCGAGCACCTCGATGCCCTCGGCTTCGACGAGGTGTGGCTGGGCGAACACCACTCGGCAGGCAGCGAGATCATCAGCTCACCGGAAATCTTCATCGCCGCCGCCGCCGAGCGCGCCAGGCGGATCCGCTTCGGCACCGGCGTGATCTCCCTGGCGTATCACAACCCGCTGTGGGTTGCCGACCGGTTGATGCTGCTCGACCACCTCACCCACGGTCGCGTGATCGGAGGGGTGGGCCCCGGCTCGCTGCCCACCGATTCGGCGATGATCGGACTCACCCCCACCGACACGCGCGAGCTGCTCGAGACCAACCTCGACATCGTCGTCCGGCTGCTGGCCGGCGAAACCGTGTCCGCCAAGACGGCCACGCACCAACTCTTCGACGCCCGGTTGCAGCTCGCCCCGTATTCCGACGGCGGCATTCCGCTGTCGGTCGCCGCGGTCGCCTCGCCGACGGGGGCGCGGCTGGCCGGCAAGCACGGCATCGGCCTGCTCTCCATCGGGGCGACGCTGATTGTGGAAGGCTTCGACGCGCTGGCCTACCACTGGGGAATCGTCGAGGAGCGCGCGGCGGCCTTCGGCCAGCGGGTCGATCGCACGAACTGGAGCCTGGTGGGGCTGTTCCACCTCGCCGAGACCGATAAGCAGGCGCGCGAAGAGGTGAAGTTCGGCATCGAGCCGTGGTTCCGCTACTTCCAGAAGATCGCCGCGTTCCCGCAGATGACCATGCCGGGGGAGCAGCTCGACGAGATGATCGACGTCATCAACGACAACGGCGCGGGCGTCATCGGCACCCCGGAGCGGGCGCGGGCCCAGGTGCAGCGGCTCTGGGACCAGTCCGGCGGGTTCGGCTGCATGCTGCAGATGGGCCACGAGTGGGCCAATCCCGCGGCGACCCGGCGCTCCGCGGAGCTGTTCGCCGCCGAGGTGATGCCGCACTTCCAGGGGCAGGCCCAGCCGACCCTGGACGCCGCGGCCCGGGCCGGCCAGGTGCGCGAAGACCTCGCCCAGTCGCAGCTGCAGGCCGTCGAGCACATGACCAAGAAGTATGAAAGCGAGAAACGTCCTACTAACACCGATTGACCTGGTGTTTTAGGGAGCGTCCTGGGTAAATATCCTTACCTAACGCAGACTCGCAGCAAATACTTAGCCCTCTGACGAGTCAGAGGAGTGCATCGTAACCATGTCCACCGACAACACCGCTGCCCTGCCCGCCCCACCGGCCTGGGCGGCACCCGACACCACGCCCGAATGGGACAGCCTCACCCTCGAAGGCGGCCCCATCGCGTCCTGGTGCCGCGACTTCGGCCCGGTGTGGAGCGCCTGCGACGACACCATTGAGAACGGCCGGTGGGTGCGCAGCCCGGCAGCCATCTACTACAACGACCCACCCCGCGACGGCATCACCCCCGGCGACGCGCGACGGCTGGCCGCCGACCTCCTCAACGCCGCTGATCTCCTCGACCCCTAAGAAACTACTTCCCCATCGAAGTTCGGCCCGTCGCCTTTTCAGATGGCGGGCCGACTGCTCAGTCGCTGGACGGCAGACGACTGGGGGCAGGTTGAAATCGCTGGCCTGGCGAACGGTCCGCGACTGCTCCTGCACTCAGAGTTTTCGCGGGTGTTTACGGCTTATAAACAACCGCATGGGTTTATCGGCGTGCCGTCATCGACTTGACGGCCGCCAACCGGCCCACCGGCACACGATCCGCCCTCCGCATCCGCTCCAACGACGCATCCAACTGGCGCGCCGCCGCCAGCTGACTGGTGATCGCACCCGGATTATCGAGAATCCTAGCCAGCGCGACCGTGGCCG
>CAVRTL010000006.1:0-529709 GCA_963724165.1 uncultured Actinomycetota bacterium
CGAGACAGCATCTGGCGGATGAGCTTGGACTTGTCCTGGGTGTAGCCGACCTGCGCGCCCTGCGGCCATGCCTTCTGCAGCTTCGCGACCAGCTTCTTCACGCCGTCGACGGTCTCGATCAGGTTGGCGCCGGTGCGCTTGGAGACCTCGATGGTCATCGCCGGCTTGCCGTTGACGCGGGTAATGGAGGTCGCGTCCTTGAAGGTCGGATGCACGGTGGCAACATCGCCGAGCGTCACCGTGGCGCCGGCGGTGGACGCCACTGGAATCTTCAGCATGTCCTCGGGCCGCTCGATCAGGCCCGGGACCTTAACCGCGAAGCGGCCGCTCTGGCCTTCCAGCGCGCCGGCGGCAATCAGACTGTTGGACGCGCTCGTCACCGCGATGAGCTGGTCGAGCGAGATGCCGTAGCTCTTCATCAGCATGGGCTCGGCGGTGATCTCCACCGCCTCGTCGCGCGCGCCGCGCAATTCGGCCGACAGCACGCCCGGCACCTGCTCGATGGCATCCTTGGCCGAGCGTGCAACGTGCAGCAACGTGCGCTCGGGCAGTTCGCCGGCGAGCGTCACCACCAGCACCGGATAAAGCGAAAGATTGACCTCCTTCACCTGCGGTTCGTCGGCGTCCTTGGGCAGGTCGTGCTTGGCCTGGTCGACCTTGGCGCGTACGTCGGCGAGCGCGGCATCGGAATTGAAGCCCGCCTCGAACTCAAGCAGCACATAACCGCCGCCCTCGTAAGCGGTGGCGCGCATCTCCTTGACGTTGCCGACCTGCTTGAGTTGCGTTTCGACCGGCCGCAGCAGCAGGCGCTCGGCGTCCTCGGGACTGATGCCGCGCTGGGTGAGCTGGACGTAGATGATCGGCACCTTGACGTCCGGCTCGGCCTCCTTGGGGAGCTTGTCGTGCAGTGAGCACCACAGGGGCGCGTGTTCACACCATCACGGCGTTCAAGAGTGGCTTTCGTAGAGGGGTTTTGAGTCAGTTGGGCTAAAGAGACCGGTGCTCGGGCTGTTGGCTAGTCCGACGTTTCAACTTCGTATGGCATTGCTCGCAAACAAACGTCAATTGGCTTTGCGGCACGACCTGTACATGCTGACAGTGGTGACACCGCACTTTTGAAGACTTCCCCTGCGGTTTCTGCGGGGCTCTTGGCGCGATAGGGGCGGGTTGAGGCGTCTCGGTCGCCCATAAGCGGTTGGCGGCTTTGCACTGCCAGCAGACGTACTCGGGCTGCGTTTCTGGGATGTTCTGCACAGCGTTGCACCGTGGGCACTTCACCGCGCGCATACCCGGTGGGGCCTGGGGCAGACCAGGCTTCGAAAAGATCGCCATGGGCAGGGCGACGATGAACAGCAGTGCACCGAAGAAAAACCACCCGACCGGGCTGCCGAGGTTCCGCTTTTGGGCGATAGCAGCTGTGATGGCTCCGAAGATCAGGCCCCAGACTATGAGCCCAAGCAGGGTCCATATGCCGGTGCCCCTTTGTCAATGGCCAAGTTGAAGTATCCGCTGGTGGCCAGATAAATGTATCCGCCCCGTGCGGTAGTTCCTAAGTTGGCTTGGGCTGCTCCTTTCGGTGTTGGGCGTCTTTCATGCGGTAGGAGTCGCCGTCGGTGATGACGACGGTGGCGTGGTGCAGGAGTCGGTCGAGGATGCTGACGGCGGTGGTCTGCTCGGGTAGGAATCGTCCCCATTGTTCGAAGGGCCAGTGCGACCCGATGGCCAGGGAGCGGCGTTCGTAGGCGCCGGCGACGAGCCGGAACAACAGCTGGGTGCCGGTGTCGTCGAGCGGGGCGAAGCCCAGTTCGTCGAGGATGATCAGATCGGCCCGCAGCAGGGATTCGATGATCTTGCCGACGGTGTTGTCGGCCATGCCGCGGTAGAGCGTCTCGACGAGGTCGGCGGCGGTGAAGTAGCGCACCTTGAGCCCGGCGTGGATCGCCGCAGTTCCCAGCCCGATGAGGGTGTGGGACTTGCCGGTGCCGGCGGGCCCGATGATCGCCAGGTTCTGTTGCGCCCGAACCCATTCCAAGCTGGATAGGTAGTCGAACACCTTCGGCTGGATCGAGGACGCTGCCACGTCGAAGCTCTCCAGTGTCTTCGGGACGGGAAACGTCGCGGCCTTGAGCCGGTTGACCACGTTGGAGGCATCCCGTGCCGCCAGCTCGGTTTCGACCAAGGTGCGCAGCACCTCCTCGGGAGTCCAACGTTGGGTCTTGGCGGTGATCAACACTTCCGGCGCGGTGCGCCGCACCGCGGCCAGCTTCAACCGCCGCAACCCGGCATCCAGATCCGCGGCCAGTCGTGGGACTGACGGCGGTGCAACGGGTTGGGCATCGGTGACCGGTGGCATCTTGGTCACGAGATCCCCTCGTCGTCGACGCTCGAGCTGATCTTGTAGGCGTCCAGGGAGCGAGTCGGGGCCACCGGCAGGTCCAGGATCAGCGCGTCCCCGGCGGGGCGGGGCTGTGGCGTTCCGGTGCCTGCGGCCAGGATGGAGCGGACGTCGGCGGCGCGGAACCGCCGGAACGCCACCGCCCGATGCAGTGCAGAAACCAGCGCGTCGGTGCCGTGGGCGGCACCCAGGGCCAGCAGGATCTCCAGCTCCGATCCCAGGCGGGTGTTGCCGATTGCCGCGGCTCCGACCAGGAACGCCTGGGCGTCGTCGCCGAGGTCACAGAACTGCTTTTCGACGCTGGTCTTGGGGCGCGGGCCACGGCTGGGTGCCGGGCGGGGTCCGTCGTAGTGGGCATCCAGGATCGACGCTGATCCTGGTGCGGTGAGTTCGTGTTCGGCCACGATCACCCCCGTCGACGGTTCGACCAGGCACACCGCACCGTGATCGACCACGACGGCCACGGTGGCGCCGATCAGCCGGGTGGGCACCGAGTAGCGGGCCGACCCGTAGCGCACACACGACAGGCGGTCGACCTTGCGCAGCACCGACGCTGCCCCGATCTGCAGCCGCAGTGATGGAAGAGGCGCCAGCAGTTCGCGTTCGGCGATGAGGCGTTCGTTGGGAACAGTCTGGATTTCGGAGTGCACCGCGGCGTTGACCTCGGCGCACCACGCCGCCGCGGCTGTATTGGCGGCTCTGATGTCGACCGCCACCCCGTCGATGGCGGCTTGGGTGAGCAGCGGCACCGCCAGGTCGCGTTGGGCGTAGCCGCACAGGTTCTCCACGATGCCCTTGGACTGCGGATCATGAGCGTGACAGAAATCCGGTGCGAACCCGTAATGGGTGGCCAACCGGACGTAGTCCGGGGTCGGGATCACCACGTTGGCCACCACGCCGCCTTTGAGGCAGGCCATCCGGTCGGCCAGCACCCGCGCCGGCACACCGCCGATCGCGGCCAAAGCTTCGGCGATCAACGCCAACGTGGTGGACGCCTTCTGGTCGGTGGCAAAACGCACGAAGCGCCACCGGGAGAACGCCAGCACCGCACAAAACAGAAACAACCCCGGTGCGGCCTGGGCCCAGTCGATCACCAGATACTGCCCCGCAGACCACACCGCAGGACGCCGTCCGGAATGATTGTTGCTGCGCCACAACGCTTTCGCCTCAGCGACCAGGCGCCGAAAGTTACGTTCCGAGCCCTCGTAACCGGCGGCCCTCGCGACCGGCAGCAGCCGCTTGGCCGAGATCCGGGCGTGTGACTTCTCGACGCGTTCGGCGACCAACTGGGCCACCACGTCGTAGTTGTGCGCCCGCGCTACTCGCGGTGGTCGCAGCACACCGGCCTGGTCGGCCTCGAACCTGTCGACGACCTTCTTGACGGTCCTGTGGGTGGTGCCGCACTCATCGGCGGCGGCCCGGTAAGAACCGAGCTGTTGATAGGCAGAAATGATGTCCATGCGGTCCTTCGCAGACTTCAATGGAACTCCCCGGTGGTGATGGCGATTGGTTGGCGCCTTCACCGTCACCATCGGGGCCCGCAGTTCCTGATCGACACGACGAACACGGGGTGGATACTTTTACCTGGCCAAAAACGGATACTTCTACTTGGCCACCGGTGGGTACTTTTTCATGGCCACGGACACCCCTTCATCCGTTGGGTTTGCAACGGCAATGTTGCCACCTGGCGGTCTCGGTGTGGAGGTAGCAGCACTCGCTTGCCCATCACATCCAGGGTTTTTCAAGCTCATTGTCAGCGTTTTAGCAGGGTTTGCTGACTGGCGATTGTACCAGCTGAGCGTGCCAAGCGAGTGCGTAAGGCTTGCGTAAATTTTGAGCCGCACTCGGTCAGCATCGGGTCAGCTCTCGGTAACCGATCTAGTGCTCTGACCTGCGTTTTTATGTTGTGGGGCGGGCGGGGCTCGAACCCGCGACCAACGGATTATGAGTCCGCGGCTCTAACCAACTGAGCTACCGCCCCTTGTACTAACTAGCTGCGGATAGGTTCTCCCGGCTCGCAGTCGCGGCGTCCAAAAACCGCAGCGCCCTCGATCGCTTTGCCCAGGACATTCGCTACACCAACCAAATCGTCGCTCAGCAAGTGCCCGTAACGGTCAAGCGTCATGGCCGCCGTCGTGTGTCCGAGAAGCCTCTGCACGACCTCGACATTAGCGCCTGCGCTGACCGCGGACCGCAGACGAGTCGACGGCAGCGGACATTTGTCGGCCAGAGGCAACGAAAACCCGCAGCGTGCGGGCGCGTTCGTCCTAGATCCCGGGGGCCCCGCGTCCGTGCCGACCGGTCGACATCGCATGGGTCGGGCGGGGCGTGGGCCGCCCGCCGGCCGGCCCCCACGAGGCGGGAGCCGCGCTTTGTCCCCTCGGCGCCCCGCGGAGCGCCGAATTGCGGTCGGACCTAGAGAAGCATCGCCGATGATGTTGCGGCGCAAGGCAATTCTTCGGCGTCCACGCCTGAGCACCGGAATTTGCGCGATTACTCTCGCACCTGGCGGTTGACGGGGCCCGCAACAGACCGGGAATCAATCTCTTCGCCTCCGTCGCCGGAGTAGACGCGGTAGTGCTCGGTTACCGCTTGCTCCCGGTCGGAGTCCGTTTGGCCGACGCTCGTTGTGCTGTCGGCGGTGTGCGTGACTTTGATCCACTTGCCGGACTTCGGATCTTGGAGCATGTCGCCCTCGCGGATCTCCGATAGCGGCACCTTTTCGATTGCATGTTCGGAACTCATGGCTCTCCAGATCGTCGTGGCAGGCCGGCTGCGTCCACCCTCCGGGAATCCTCCCGGCAACCACCGTGAGGATTCTCCCGCTAACCAGCCGCGCCGGTCAATCACCGATTTGCCGGGCTATCGAACCGAGGCGCAACCGCAGCCGCGCTGAGTCATCATTGCCCGGCCCGCCCAGTGCGCACAGCGCTAAGCTCGTCAAATCCCTCGAACTAGGGAATGGTGGAGGGATGCCGATGCCGAGACCTCCCGGCGCTTGCGCAGCCGCCCGAACCGCGTTCGGCTAAGAGTGGCGATCCACGAGCAACTTCTCGCCGCCGTCGACGGCCGGCGCGGCGTCGAGGCCGCCGACCGTCTGTGCGACGCCTGCGTGGTCCTTCTCGATGTCGATGCGGCGGCTATTTCGCTCGTTTTAGACGGCGCGAGCAGCGGAACGCTGGGATCCACCGGCGAGCCCGCGCGCATGTACGACGAACTGCAGTTCACCCTGGGCGAGGGACCGTGCCTCGAGGCCGTCACCCGGCGGATTCCGATTCTGGCCGTCGACCTCGCCGATTCAGGGGAGGCTCGGTGGCCGGCCTACCGGCCCGCCATGCTGGCCCATCAGATCCGCAGCGTGTACGCGATACCCATCGTCGTGGCCGGCGAGTTCGTCGGCGCCCTCGACCTGTTCCGCGCGCAGGCGGGTCCCCTGCCTGAGGAGCAGTTGATCGACGCCATCGCCGCGGCAGAGCTCGCAGCCATCCCGGTCCTGGACCTTCTGGACGCCGACCTGCAGGCCGCCGTCGTCGACCCCACCAGCAATGCCTGGGCCGAACTCAACGCGCTGAGCCGCACGGAGGTCAGCCAGGCCACCGGAATGCTCGTCGCCCAGCTGGGGCTCGAGCCGGCCGAGGCCCTTGTCCGGCTGCGCGCTCACGCTTACGCCACCGGCCGCAGCGCCACCGACGTCGCCCGCGACATCCTCGATCGCCGGCTGAAGCTCGAGGCCGACTGAGATGCGGATTCGCCACACACGAACAGTCCAGGAAGGAGGGCGATGTGACTGACACCCCTCGTGAAACCCGCGTGCTGGACGCCGTCGTCTCGCTGGTCGACAGCCTGCTCGACGACTTCGACGTCGTCGAACTGCTGACCCGGCTCACGGAACGCTGCGCCGAGCTGCTCGACATCGAGGCCGCGGGGTTTCTGCTCGCCGACCCGCTGCACCAATTGCGCTTGCTGGCGGCCACCTCGGAACAGGCTCGTGAACTCGAACTCTTCCAGCTTCAAGCCGACGAGGGTCCATGCGTGGACTGCTATGCCACCGACCAACCGGTTTCGGTTGCCGACATCCGAGGGGCGACAGAGCGTTGGCCGCGGTTCGTTCCCGCCGCGGTCGGGGGCGGTTTCGCCTCGGTGCACGCCCTCCCGATGCGCGCCGCCGGCGTCGTGTTGGGCGCCCTGGGCTTGTTCGGCACCCGCCCGGGCGAGCTGAACGAAGCCGATCTGCTGGTGGGCCAGACCCTGACGCACATCGCGTGCGTCGCGATACTGCAGGAACATCCACCCACACCCGTCACGGTCATGCCGCAACTGCGTGCGGCGCTGACCAGTCGCACCATCATCGAGCAGGCCAAGGGTTTCCTGCGCGAAATGCTGGGTGTGACCGTGCAGGAGGCGTTCACCTTGTTGCGCACCTACGCGCGGGTCAAAGACGAACACCTGACCGAAGTCGCCCGCAGATTGATGACCGATCGGCGTTCCCGCCCGACACTCGTTGCGGAGTTCGCCGACCTGTTGGCCGCGCCACCGCACTGAAGGGTTCAGCGCTGCCGCGCGCGGGCGCGCCGCACGGCCTCCTCGACCAGCCGCTCGGCGACGGCGTGCAGCTTGATGTTGTCGGTCTGGCTGATGTGAGCGAGCCGTTCGAAGGCCTCATCCGCGCTCCCGCCCGACCGGCTGCGGATGATGCCGATCGCCTGGTCGATGACCGCGCGGTTGTCCAACGCGCGCTGCAATCGTGTCGTCCGTTCCTGGGCGCTGGCCAACAACTGTGCGTTATATACCGACACCGCGGCAGGCTTGGCGAATTGGGATCCCAACCGTACGGCGTGCTCCGCGAAGGCATCTCGGCTTTTGGCATAGGCATTGATGGAGCCGATCACCTGCTCGCCGACGATCAAGGGCAACGCCAGCGCGGAGTGCACGCGCATCCGGGCCACGCGGCCACCGAAGTGTGGCCAACGGTCGTCGCTGCCCAGCGATCCGCTCACCGTGGGGCGCTGCGACTGCATGCACGTGATGCAGGGGCCCTCGTGCAGTTCGTCGTACTGGACTGTGTCGATCTCGTGGACGAGTACCGCTGTCGCCGCCCAGGTCTGGACGCTGGATATGCCTTGGCGCGGGTCGATCAACGCGACGCCCACATTGTCGGCACCGGGAATCGCCTGCACGGCGAACTCCGCCACGTCCCGAAGCAAGTCGATCACCCCTTGGGCGCCGGCCACAATCCCGGCCACCCCGCGCAGCGCCGCATACAATTCGGACTCGTCCGCTTTCCGTTGGGTGGGAGAAAGTGCGGGCGGCGCTTTGCGACCGGCTTGGGCGTCGAAGTTGGTCAACAGTCCTCCTCCCCCGTACACCCGTGCAGGACTCCAATCTACTCTTAGCCGTATCCCGACATCTCAGTCGACGAGCGCCAACGTATGGGTGCGCCGCAGCTTGCCCGAAGGCGTCTTGGGAATCGTCCCCGGCTCGAGCACAACCACGCTGCGGGGCCGGACGTCGACCTCGGCAACCACCTCGTGGGCCACTTGATGCTCGATGCGGCGCACCTCGGCGGGGATCTGCCAGCTGTTGGATTCCACGGCGACGGCGAACGTCTCCCGCGAGCGTCCGGCATCCAGGCGCACCGCCACGGCACCGCCGGGCCGCACCCCGGGCACCCGGCCGGCTGCCCGTTCGATGTCGGTCGGGTAGATGTTGCGGCCTGCCATGATGATCACGTCCTTGACCCGGCCGCAGACGACGACGTGCCCGGTCTCGGTGAGGTAGCCCAGGTCGCCGGTGTCATACCAGCCTCGGTCGTCCTGCGCCGCGACGAAACCGCCGATTGTGGCATAGCCCAGGGTCACCGGTTCGCCGCGCACCTGAAGGACGCCGACGCCCCGGGCGGGCAGCATGTTCCCATCGTCGTCGACGACGCGCGCCTCCAGCCCCTTGAGCAGGCGGCCAAGCGTGGCCAGCCGCCGGGTCTTTCCCTTGGTCGCCGGAACGGCCCGGTGCAGCAAGGCCAGTAGGTCGGCGTCGACCTCATCGACGACCAGGCCCGCGCCGCACTCGGAAAACGACACGGCCACGGTCGTCTCGGCCATGCCGTAAGCCGGCAGGATTGCCTCCGGACGCAATCCGAACGGTTCGCCGGCCGCACAGAGCTCTTCGACGTCGGCGGGTTCGACCTGTTCGGCGCCCGACAGCGCCCATCGCAGGGTGGACAGGTCAAACTGGCCGGGTTGGGCCAGCTTACGAAGGCGTCTGGCGAACAACGTGTAGGCGAAGTTCGGCGCCGCGGTCATCGTGCCCTTGTATTTGTCGATGAGCTTGGCCCACAGCAGGATGTCGCGCAGGAAGTCCATCGGGGTGACCTTGATCAGCTCGGCGCCGAAATACATTGGCACGGTCAAGAATCCGGTCATGCCCATGTCGTGGAACAACGGCAGCCAGCTCACGATGACGTCGGTGTCCAGGTCCACCTTTGCGCCGATGAACATGGCCTCGGCGTTGGACACCACGTTGCGGTGGGTGATCTGCACCGCCTTGGGCGATCCGGTGGACCCCGATGTCAGCTGCAGCAGCGCGATGTCGTCGTCGGCGGTGTCGACCGGCTCGATCGGGGTGCTGTGGAGTAGCCGGTCGACGACCAGCACTCGCACGCCAAGTTCGGACAGCAATGGGACGGCGGCCATGAACGGGTCGGAGACGACAATTGTTTTGGCGCCGATCATCTTGATGACGCCGGCGGTCTCCTCGGCCCAGCGCGCAAGATCGGTGCGCGGGGTGGGCTGGTGGAGCATGGTGAGGCTGGCGCCGCGCATCCAGATGCCCTGCGCGGTCGGCGCGATCTCGGCTGGGGCGCCGGCCAGCACCGGGACGGCGTCGCCGGCGCCGGCGCCGGCAGCGGCCAGTCCGCCCGCGATCCGGCGGGCCCGCTCGTGCACCTCGCCCCAGGTGTGCCGGACGGGGCGGTAGGGTTCCCCGCTGACCAGCCCCTTCGGGCTGGACCTGGCAGTGTCATACATCGTTTCGGTGAATTTGCTCAAGATTATCCCTTTAACTGGCGCGCGCAGGTGCCGCGGTTTGCCTGCGACCGGGCGCCGGGGCGTTCAACGTGGGACCGCGCGTGTCCCAGTGAGGCGTTGAACATGTCGGGGTTGAGCCGCGAATCTCGGGCCGAGATTGGGGACGCGCCGATACTGCGGACGCCAACGCGGCGGACCTGCGCGGCGTCGAGCACGTGCGGCCCACAGCCGCCACGCGCTCGCAGCTAACCGGTCTCCCAGGCGGGCCAATGCCGCCGACGAGTGCAGCAATCAACGCTCTATGCACGGGACTCCGTCGGGGCCGCGGTGAATCACAACCCATTAACTGTCGGCTCAACCGGGTGTGCAGACACGTTACGGCGGGGACCTCGTGGAGATCGCCGCCGGACGTTTCCGGAAGGCTGCGGAATCAACCGCCACAAACGGTACCCCATGTGGGGACGCACTCGCCGAAATTGCTGAACGCGGTAGCCGTCCCGGGCTGCCACCTGGTGGGCGGATAGCCGGCCCCGGGTCTGCCAGAGGGGTAGGGTTGCGGTTGCTGAATCCATCAGCCAGTCAGGAAGCGAGTTTGGCTGTACGCCGCCGAGCTTGATGAGCGTCTGCTCGCACCGAACATCCAGATGTCTATGTCTACCCCGTTTCGTTCCGGGACGGCATGCACGTGTCGCCCATGAGCTGATAGCCCGGAAGGCGGAGGAGCACCACGCGCGATGCTGCGGACAATCTCAGCCCGGTCTCTCTCGCAGCCACCACCGCTGAGGTGGTCGGTCAGCTCTTCCCTGCAGGTGAACGCCGGCGACCCGAGACATCAGCCCGACGAAAGGCAACGCACGATGGCGATTACGGACATTCCGGTCTTCGCTCACCTGACCGACGCCGACATCGAGAGTCTCGCCGTTGAGCTGGACGCGATCCGGCTGGACATCGAGGATTCCCGTGGTGAGCGCGACGCGCGCTACATCCGCCGCACCATCGCCGCGCAACGCGCCCTTGAGGTCCTCGGCCGGATCGCGCTGGCCGGCAGCTCGAAACGCGCCGCGTGGTGGGCCGGAACGGTGAGCCTCGCTCTGGCCAAGATCATCGAGAACATGGAGATCGGCCACAACGTCATGCACGGCCAGTGGAACTGGATGAACGACCCCGAGATCCACTCCTCGACATGGGAGTGGGACATGAGTTCCGCGTCAAAACACTGGATTTCCTCCCACAACTTTCAGCACCACAAGTACACCAACATCCTCGGCATGGATGACGACGTGGGCTACTTCGTCCTGCGAGTCACCCGAGACCAGCCGTGGGAGCGCTTCAACATCGGCAACGTGCTGTTCAATACTGTCCTCGCGCTTGGATTCGAGTGGGGAATCGGCTTGCAGACAATCGATTTCGAGAAGATCTTGAAGGCCGGCCCGGAGCGCGACCTCACCCTCCGGCAAGTGCGCGAGTTTTCGGCCAAGGCCGGCAGGCAGCTGGTCAAGGACTACGCCGCGTTCCCGGCGCTCACCGCGCTGTCGCCGGCGGCCACCTACAAATCGACGCTGAAGGCCAACATGGTGGCCAACGTGATCCGCAACGTCTGGGCCAACGCGGTGATCTTCTGCGGGCATTTCCCCGATGGCGCAGAGAAATTCACCAAGACCGACATGATCGGTGAAACCAAGGGCCAGTGGTACCTGCGTCAGATGCTGGGCAGCGCCAACTTTGCCGCCGGCCCGGCGATGCGGTTCATGAGCGGCAACCTGTGCCTCCAGATCGAGCATCACCTCTACCCCGATCTGCCCAGCAATCGGCTCCACGAGATCTCGGTGCGGGTCCGGCAAGTCTGCGACAAGTACGACCTCCCCTACACCACGGGCTCGTTCCTGATGCAATACGGCAAGGCATGGCGCACGATCGCCAAACTATCGCTGCCGGACCGCTACCTGCGCGACACGGCAGACGACGCTCCGGAGACCCGCAGCGAGCGGATGTTCACCGAACTAAAGCCCGGTTGCGCCGCCGGGACCGATCCAGCGACCGGACGCCGCCGCGGGCTCAAGACTGCACTCGCAGCGTCCCGCCAATGGCGGCCGAGCCGGTAACTCTGGTCGGGTGAATCGCCGCTCCCCTATCGGGCACCCGATCCTCCACCAGCATCGTCGAAGCAGCGATCGGCGACGCCATGTCCTCGACGGTTGTGGTGCTGGCCACGCGAGGCGCTCGCGGACCATCGGCTCTTCAGAGTGTGACCTTCGGCCATAGGGGCTGACCACGGGCGACCGCTAGCGTCGGTATACCCACAGCCAGCGAATAACGAAAAATACTAGGGAGATTCGGATATGAGCCAAAGCGCCGAGAAGAAGACGGTGGCGCCTCGCGCGTTGGAACTGGTCGATGAGGTGCGTGATTCGGCTAAGGCCGGACAGGAGGCCGCGACCAAAGCGTTACGCAAGTTCCGTGACACAGTCGATCAAGCCCTTCCCGAGTCCGTGCAACCGCTGCGCAAGAAAATCGTTGACGCCGCCGTCGAATTGGCCGACCAGCTCGTCGACGCGCAGTACAAGTTCCACCGCAGCATTGTGCGCAGCGCGGATCGTGCGCTGAGCAAGCCAGACGACGACACGGAGTAGGCGACCGCCGGCCCATCAGGGGTCGGCGGTCTGTCAAAGCGTTGGCGACCTCTCGCTCGCTCGCGCGATTAGATCGTGCTTCAGCGTTTCTCGTCGCGAAGCAACGCATCGTTGACCGCGGCGCGGCGGGCGGTCTTGACGTGCTTGTCGGCGCGTTTCTCCTTCAATGACTTTCCGGACTTCTTGCTCATTGTTTGTCGAGGAGACTTATCGGACATCGCTGGCCCTTCATCGTGGGGCCTGGCTGGTCCCGGTTCTCCGACTCTACCCCACACGTACCCCACGGCCGGCAGTTAATGGGATCCTCGGGCATCGCACCGAGGCCTCGGCGGGTGTATCCTCAAAGGAGTTGGAAATCCAGGCAGTCCGGGCTGAGTCAGCCTTACGCCGCTGATCGCACTGAGCAAGCCGCTCGCGCCGGGCACGCAGGTGACCACCTGCCGTTGGGATCACCTTGAGCGCCTCGTTAAGCATTCCATCTTTGATGGATTCCTCGAGCGGACAGGGGCGGGCTGACGCAACAAGTTTCGGCATTCTCAGTACTTATCCGCCCACACCGTACGGGCCGGCGGCGTTCAGCGCCGCTCTGGCCCAGGGGCTGAGCAGCGTTGGTGCCGACGTCAGCGTCGTTCGGGTGTCCGACGGCTCGCCGTCTTCGAGTGCCCGCGTCGTCGGAGAACTGGTCAACGGCTCGGCGGCGTCGGTCGCAGCATGCGCCGAGTTGCTGAACCGGAGCGACGTCGCCGTCATCCAGCATGAGTACGGCATCTACGGAGGCGTGGACGGCGACGAAGTCCTGGGGATCATCGAGGCACTGCGCGTCCCATCGATCTTGGTCGCTCACACCATTCCCAAAAGCCCTACGCCACACCAGCGGTCGGTACTCCAGGCGCTGGCCACACGGGCGGACCAGGTGATCGTGATGTCGGCTGCGGCCAGTCAAAGGCTGCGCCGGGACTTCGACATCGCCCACCGCAAAGTCGTCACCATCCCCCACGGCGCAACCGTCCCGACGAAGCCCGCCTGCGTACGGGGCGGTCGCCCCATCGTGTTGACCGGGGGCTTGCTGGGCCCGGGTAAGGGCATCGAGCGGGCGATCGAGGCGATGAGGTCGCTTCATGCTCTGCCCGGCCGCCCGCGGTATGTGGTGGCGGGCCGAACGCACCCCAAGGTGCTGGCCGCCGAAGGCGAGGCGTACCGCAATGCCCGGATAGAACAGGCTAGGCGCAGCGGCGTCGCTAATTCGGTGTGCTTCGACACCGGTGACCGCAACCGTCCCATGCTGACCGCGCTCGTCCATTCCGCAGCGGTCGTGGTCTTGCCCTACGACTCGACCGATCAGGTCACCTCCAGTGCTCTGGTCGATGCCGTCGCCAGCGGGCGCCCGGTCGTGGCCACAGCGTTCCCGCACGCCGTCGAGCTGCTGGCCAGTGGGGCCGGCATCGTCGTCGCGCATGACGACCCGGATGCGCTGGCCTCCGCCCTGCGCCGGGTGCTGACCGAACCGCGCCTCGCCGGTGCGATGGCGGCCGAGGCCAGGAGATTGGCGCCCGAGATGGCCTGGCCGATCGTGGCGCGGGAGTATCTGCGGCTGGCGCATCGACTCCTCCCACACCGACGAGCACCGGTGTGACCGCTACCTCACCGGCTCCGATCTTCGATCACCTGCTGCGGCTGACGGACCGCCGTGGCACGTTGGCGCATGCACGGCTCGCCGAGCCGCTGCCCGAGCACGGTTACTGCACCGATGATGTGGCGCGGGTGCTCGTTGTCACCACCCGGGACCATGGCCCCGACCGAATTCTGAACAGCCTGGCCAGTGTTGCGTTGCGGTTCTTGAACGACGCACAGGCACTTAGCGGCGGATGCCGCAATCGGATGGACGGCAACGGATGCTGGCTCGACGAGCCTGCCGTAGAGGACGCCTGGGGGCGGTGCGTCTGGGGTCTGGGGACCGCGGCCGCGCACAGCAATGTCGCCTGGGCCCGCCAGTCGGCCATCATGCAGTTCGACCGCGCCGCCCAGGAGCGGTCGGCATGGCCGCGGGCGATGGCGTTCGCGGCGCTCGGCGCCGCCGAACTCCTCACCTTCGACCCGACACACCACGTGGCTCGCGCACTGCTCACCGACTACGCCCGCTCGGTGCCCGCACCGAACAACGATTCCGGGTGGCCGTGGCCCGAGCCGCGACTGACCTATGCCAACGCCGTTGTGCCCGAGGCGATGATCGCCGCCGGTTCGGCGCTCGCCGACGCGACGCTGCGTCAGTGCGGCCTGGAGCTGCTGGCATGGCTGGTCGCGCTCGAAACGGCAGACGGCCACTTGTCGCCCACCCCCGTCGGGGGCAGAGGGCCCGAGGACGCCAGGCCCGGATTCGGCCAGCGGCCCATCGAGGTGTCCACGCTCGCCGATGCGTGCGCGCGCGCCGCCACCGTCGACACCGATCCGATCTGGCCCGCAGGCGTCAGGGCCGCTGCGGCCTGGTTCATGGGCGACAATGACGCCGGAGAGCCGATGTGGGACCCGGACACCGGCGGGGGATACGACGGCTTGCACGCGTCCGGTGCCGACAACAACCAGGGCGCCGAGTCGACGCTGGCGGCGATCTCGACCTTCCAGCATGCCCAGCGTTTGCTACTGTGCCACAATGACTTCGACTCGCGACGCACTCGCCGCACGTAGTCGGCGACGACTCGCGGCGCGCTCGGTCGATACGTCATCTCCCGCACGCGCTATCGGTGTGTAGCCGCACCATGCGTGTTGCGCTGGTCTCATCGACGTCGACGAGGTCACCGCGGGACCGCAGGAAATCGCTGAACGATTTAAAGCCCAAGGCCTTCTCGCTGAAAGACGGGTCCATCCGCTTCATCTGGCCCTTGACCGCCGAGTTGTGCAGCCACTCGGCGTCCTCCTTCTCCTGGCCGATTCGCAGGGCGCGTTCGAGTAAACCGGTGGCGGCGGCCTGGGTATCGGCGGGCGCCGGCTCGTCGTGGGATCTGGTGCAACTATTCCCGGCGGCCACGCACGGCAAGAACGGCACCGATATCCGGCTGTCCGTCGACGCAGTCGAGGACATGTTCCGGTTACCCGACCTGACCTGACCCATGTGGTGATCGTCGGCGGAGACTCCGACTACATCGCTCTGGCGCAGCGGTGCAAACGCCTTGGCCGCTACGTTGTCAGCATCGGCGTGCCGGAGCCAGCAGCCGGTCGCAGGCCGCCGCCTGCGACGAATTAGTCACGTATAACGCAACCCGCCGAACCCAAAAAGCGCGGCCGACAGGCACCCACCCGCTCCCGGGTTGGAAGCAGCTGATGCACCCAATTCGGGTCATGGGCCTGTCCTCGTGGTGTGCAATCCGTTGCGAACCCCCCGTGGGGCAATGCGGTGGCTGCCGCGCGGGCCGCGACCTTGCCCTGGGGCGCTACGCCCAGCCCCAGGGCATCCAGACGGAAGGCACCTGCGTACCTGCGGCCCTCGGCTCGCTTCCCGCACAACGCTCTAGATGCACAAAACCCCCGGAGCCCGACACAAAGCGGAACCCTGCCGATAGACAACAGGGCGGCCGCCGGACAGCTCCAGGAATCTTCGTCGTGCCGAGTCCCTAGGCCGGGCTCACTCCCGTCGCCTGGGGGCCCTTAGGCCCCTGTGCGATCTCAAACTCGACTCGCTGGTTCTCCTCGAGGGAACGAAAACCGTCGCCCTTGATCTCCGAGTGGTGGACGAACACATCTTTTGCGCCGCCGTCAGGGGCGATAAAGCCGAAGCCTTTTTCGCTGTTGAACCACTTCACGGTTCCCTGTGTCATACTAACTTCTCTCTCTTTCCAAGTAAGCGCAATTGAGTACGCTTACAACCGACCGTACTATGAATAAAAGCAGGAAAGCGGGTCCGCGGGAAATTTCCCTGCCGTTAGTCCGCAAATGCTTTTTGGGTCTATTGATTACAGCTCGATACCGTGCGCCGATGGTTGACCGCGCGGTCGCCTTCGTAGCAAATGGGAGGACTCGGCGAGCCCGATCTGGGCCGACCATCTTGGGACGTGACCTCTCAGCGGCTCCTGTTGTCACAGCGACGATTGTTCTGAACCCCCAGTGCCCGAGGCGCATTCGCGGACGAGCTGCCGCAACGCCCCCGCATTCATCGGTTTTGCCGAGGTGTGGATTTCGCCCAACAGACGCTCCGCCTCTTCCTCCGAGCTCGACGGTGACACCACGAACAACACCGCGTCACGAGAATGCGTACCCATTAGGTAAATGGTGTCGCTGAAGACCAGCCGGTATGGATTAAGCGAAACCATTTCGCTGCCGCGAATAATTCGCGTCGGCGCGGGCGACCACCCGCTCGGGTCATAAACGACTCGGTGCACCGTGCCGATCCATAAACCGAATACGGCGAGTAAGTCGGGTAGCTCTGAGCTCAGGTCCAAGCTCTTTGGCCACCAAGCGCCATCTACGGCGGCAGGGGTGTCGTCGCGTTCACACAGTGCCAATCGGGTCAGACTGGAAGGGGCGGAGGAAACATGCGCCACCGTGGCGCTCCCGTCTACTAACTTTGCTATCGCAGACGGCTACCGAAGGGGCGGTACTCGACAAACCCACGATGGCTTCAGCATAGACCCTTGACGGCGAGATGGATGTAATAGTGGCAGGTCGAACCGTGCACGACCCGGCGTCGAGCGAAACTCGTTGGTCCACTGACACGTGGCGCAGCGCCCTCTTGCACGCGGCCTAGGCGCGCGTTTCTATTTCGTCCGCGCTGGTCATAAGCAGGTGCTCGACGGGCGAGGCATCGTGCGGGCTGGCTGCGGTCATCATGATCGCGTGCGCCTGATCCGGTTCGGCGTGCGGGGAAACGACCAGTAGCACGATTTTGTTGCGATTGAGCCCGAGGACTTCGACGGTGCTGACGGGTTGCAGGTGATATCCGTCGAGACGTACCGGTCGCCCACCCGCCGCTAATCTTGCTGGCGGCGTTGCCCATTCGCTCATGTTGTAGCTCACGCGGCCAATCGGCCCGAGCCGAACCGACAGCACCGACAGTAGATCGGGTAGTTCCGCCGCAAGGTCCGCACTGTGCGGCCACCATGCTCCATCGACATATCCGCACCGCGGCGCCTTGGGCTTCAGCCTCAAGCGCGGTGTGTGTTCCGGTGGGGCGTGCCGGTGCTCAACACCTGTTTGCTCCTGTTTCAGCGTCACAACGACGCTCCCGTCTTGGCCGCGAGATCGGCCAGATCATTCGAATCGGCGACGACATGGCTGTGACTAGCCGGGTACGAGATATCGCCGATGGATCCCACAGTACGCGGGCGCTCCGAAACAAGCCACGGCAAGCCGATGGTCGTGATCGCCCGATCGGCGGGCGTTCTCAGCGGATGGAAACGAGCCGGTCGATCGAATCCCAGGGTAAGTCGCCGTCGACGACGGCGGTCACCACCAGCTGGTTCAGCGTGATCGCGCCTTTGTGGTTGTCGAGGAACGCGGTGTCGGAGGCGTCACGACCGGTGGCTATGCGCACCAGGGTTTGCCGCGGCGCCAGCAGCGTCGCATCCACCACCCGCCACTGCCCCTCGACAAAAGCCTCGGCGACCGCGTGAAAGTCCATCGGCTGCACCCCCGGCGCGTACACCGACACCAGGCGGGCCGGAACGTTGACCGCTCGCAGCAGCGCAACCACCAGATGCGCGAAGTCGCGGCACACACCTTCGCCGGCAAGCAGGGTGTCCACCGCCCCGTCGATCGGGTCACTCGAGCCGGGCACGTAGTTCAGCCTGGTGCCCACCCACGAGCTCACATTCTCCAACAGCGTCGACGAATCACCGTAGGTACCGAATTCGGTTGCGGCGAAACCGTAGAACTTATCGGCTTCGGCGTAGCGGCTGGGTCGCAGATACATCGACAAGTCGTATTCGGTCACCGGCGCCGGATCGGTCTGACCCACGATCGTCGCCGCGTAGTCGACTTTGAGTGTCCCCACCGTCGCGTCGAACTTGTGGATGCGATTGCCATGCACACCGCTGACTTCCAGGGGATCGACGGGCCTTCCGTTCAACACGAAGCGCAGCGATTCGAAGACCTCGGCGCATGGATGCGGGGCCACGGCAATCTGAAACTCCAGCGTTGTGGGCTCGGTGATTTCGACTTCCATCTCTGCGCCCACTTCGCGTCTCATAGCCTGATGATGCGCCAGTAGTTGCGGATCCGCTAGCCGTGCGGCGGCATCGGCTGGGCTGTTGTGTTCCCCCTACATGCGTCCACCAGACCCGAACCGGTGCCCCCACCACCGCGAAGATGCCGAAACCGAAATCGTCGGCGCCGCCCCGGTGGATCGTCAGCGCGTCCGCCCCACCCGCGATCATCGTTGCCCACCAACACCGACCGGCAGTGGTCCGCCGTTGGCCTTCTATCCTCGTCACATGTGGGATACCGTGGGAGTCAGCAACCGATTTGAGCAGGTTGCGTTCGTAGTCTGTTGCTAGATGGCCGTTGGTGCGCAACTGTGGTGTTAAGCAGTCAGCACCAGGCTGGCCGCCATCGAATCTCCACTGTGTGTACAAACGCAGCCCGGCTCTTCGATAGAGGCGCTGTTCGGCGCGACCGCCGATCTTGATGCCGTCCTCGCCGGAGAGTCACGAGCTGCAGGGGTTATTCGAGCCATGGCCCGGTGGCCTGATGCGGGAAGGAACCGGGCCGGCAGCGCTTTGGTTGCCAGCGTCCGTTTGTCCCAGCCCAGATCGGAGTAGTCTGAAAACAGGTCGGCGGAACTCCGTTTGTGATCGTTCTGGGTCATGTCGTCGCCGATTCGAATGATCTGGCCGGTCTCGCGGTCAAGACGGGAGCGTCGCGATGACGCGAGGACAAGCCCGCAACGGCTCAAGGTGGGCCGCTAACTCGGACATCCGTATACCGCGGTTTAGGTTGAAACCCACGGCGCATGGCAGCGGACATGTGGATGGTGCATGGTGGCCACACAGTGATGACCTGATGACGGAGCTGCCAGGCCTGATCGCGGTTCTGCCGAGGCGCCTGGGCGCGATCAGTTGTGTTGTCTACAACAACACCGAATGGAGGATAACGCCCGACGCCGACCTTGTGAGCGGCGGAAGTGTGGTCCAGCTTGACGGATACCGCGGCCAGCCGCCCAACACGGTCGACGTCCTTGACTCCGAAGGCAATAAGATTGTCTTGCTGGTTGTTCCGTTTCACATCGACCCCGATCAAGCGCATCGCATTGTGACGGCAGCCGCAGCGCCGGACGACGCGTCAACCGTCGATACCCTGCTTATGATCAGCGTGAAAGACCGGGAAAGCCGCACCAAGAGAGACGCCGCGCGGGAGCGCTGGGATTCGGAATGCCAGGCGAATGAGCCCGTAGTGTGGGGATCGACCCCCTACCCTGGCGCAGGTCTTCCCGTCGTCCGTCTTCCCCCTACGGCCTTCGCGCCTCCATCGCACCATAGCTTGGGGACAACATGACTATGACAACAGACGAACCAACATTCAAATCCTTCAGCGACTTCGGTATTGACGACACCCCCGCCGAGGCCGAGGTTTCGCGACGTATGCTTCGGCGACTCGAGGACATTGACAATTCGACAACCGCTGGCCCGACTAGCGTGGCTGTGCGCGCCGCCTTGGCGTCCAGCGTCGTCGCACATGCCGTGGTCGAACTCGAGAGTCAACTCATCGAGTTGAAGAAGCAACTGGCACAAGCGAAGTAACAACTCGTCACTGAGGAAGACGGCACCGCTCAGTGGAGCGATTGTGTTCGCATCGCCATTGGCGCATGTTGGTTATAGGTTATGGCTCAAGAGGTTTCGCTGTGAAGGGGAGCGCTGATGGTCACGCGATTGTCGGGGACCGATGCGCTGTCGCAGAGCTCGAAGATGCCTGCGCACACGGTTACGCTGGTGATTATCGATGCATCCGACCAGCTCAGCCACCAGCGACTGCACCAGCTGGTGGCCGCGTCGCTGCCGCAGCTGGCGCGATTTCGCAGCCGACTGGTGACCAAGCCACTGGGTATGGGGCGGCCCGTGTGGGCCGAGATTGCCGATTATGACCCTTCTCCGCAGATTCATTGCGCAACGGTTCGCGCTCCCGGCGGTCAGCGCGAGTTCGCGGATCTCATCTCGGACTTGAGTACCAGGCGACAGGATTGTCTTGGCCGGCTGTGGGAAGCGTGGAGTATCGACGGACTGGCGGGCGGCCGGTGGGCGTTGGCGGTGAAGATGTCGCCTGCGCTGAACGACGGCGCCGCAGGGGCAGCGTCCTTGTGGCCCCGGCTGCTGACTACCCGACCGCACGCCGACCCGGCCAACAATCTGCCGACCGAGCCGAGCTTAGGCTCGGCGCCTTCCGTCGGCGACCTCGTTACCGATGTGATGACCGAGATGGTAGAAAACCATGTCGCCGGAATGTGGCTGATCGCCGAGACGGTGTCTGGCGTGCTGCACGCCGCCAGTGGTCGGCTACTTCGCATGCGCGTAGGCGCCCCGATAGCCCCGGTGGCATCGTCGATGAGCGGGCCGGTGCCAGACACTGTGTTCAACGCGCCGCTGACCAAGCGGCGTGCGGTGGCCTTCGCCTCGATCCCGCTGGCAGACGTGAAGGCGGTCAGCAACGCGTTCGGGGGTAGCATCACAAACGTTGTTCTAGCTGCCTGCACACTGTCATTGCGCGCCTGGCTGCAACGGCACGACAAGGTGCCCAACAGTCCGCTGCTGATGCGGATGCCGTTCGAGTTGCCGGCCACGGATTCCCCTCGGGTTGGCCGGGCTTTGACTGTCGGGCGGCTTCGCATCCCGGTACACCTCGACGACCCTGTGCAGGTAGTCGCCAATCTCCATACCGCCACCGAAAGACTGAAGGCAATCCCCAGCCGTAGTAACAAAAAGGGTTCTTCCATAGTCGATTTCGCGACGATGGCTTCGCTTACCCCGCCGACCCTAGCTCGCGTGGCTATGCAGCTCTACACCCGATCAGGCCTGCGGCGCCAACTCGAGCCGATCTGTCACGGCAGTGTCTCCTACATTGCCGGTCAGTCGGTGCCGGCATACTGTGCCGGCGCCAAGGTCGTCGGCATGCATACCGTGGCGCCACTAGCCGAAGGCAGTGGGTTAAGCATCGCACTGACCTCCCGTGGTGACCAGCTGGATGTGAGCGTGTGTGCGTGCCCCGACAATGTGCCTGCTGTCGACGCTATTGCGACCGGGATCGTGCGCTCTGTCGATATTTTGGTGGCGGCCGCAAAGGAATTTCCTCGCGGGCAAGGCCGTTCCGTCGTCACAGAGATGACGTCGCACCCCGCGAATCGTTCACACGGCCAGCCCTATTGATGGGCTCACGTGAGTCCCCGCGCTGTCGGCATGACCGGCGGCATTGACCGCGCCGTACAACGTCAGAGAATGGAAGTTTGGCTCACGGCGAAAGGCCCTCTGAACGCCCCGCGCATCCAGGACGCGGTCGCGAACCTCAGTGACGCTCCTCGACTCTCTCTATTTCTGAGCTATTGGGCCGCTCGGCGGCCGTACACCGATGATGAGTCCGCGGCACTAACCAACTGAGCTACCGCCCCAGGATCCTTTGCGTCGGAGACGGTAGCCGAACACCCGTCGTCGACGTCGGGCGGACACCACGCGTTCCGAGTCAATGCGCATTCCGGCCGGGCAGGGTCCGCATGGCCTCCCGGGCCACGGAGCGCCGCCACTCCGGATGGGCTGCTGCTTCCTTGCGCAGCGCCCGGTACGACTTCCACCACTGGCGAGGCGACGGGATGGAGGGCAGCCGGGCGAACTCCCAGTGGATCCCGTTGATCGGGTCGTCGAAGAACACCGCGTAGTACCCGGGCGTGTACTGCGGGTACTCGGCGGGCGGATCGGTGACCGGGATGCCGCGCGGGAGCAGGAACTCGCGGTGGAAGCGGTCGACCTCGCCGCGGGTGCGGGCCCACAGCGCAATGTGGTTGATGCCGACCGCCTGGTCCCCGTGCCGCAGCTTCTCCCCGGTCTCGGCCGGCTGGATGCCGATGTAGCTGTGCGGCAACGGGAATCGAGCCATGTAGTACGTCGAGCGGTACTCGATGTCCAGCGTCCAGAAGCTCATGTAGCCAAGCCAGCCGAACATCGCGTCGTAGAAGGCGATCGACTCTTCGTAGTCCAATACGTTGAACTCGACATGGTGGACGCCCCGCCAGCGCATCGCGCCTCCTTGTCAGGCCCGTGGGCCAGCCGTGAGGCCTCGAACGGTAGCGCGAGCATGAACCCGCTTCCAGCCGACTCGCTGCGAGCATCCCGCAAGCTGTCGGCGCACGTCCCGCAGCGGGCTCAGCAGGCTACTGCGGCGGCGCGGGCTGGTGTGCGAACTCGTCCTTGATCTTGGGGACCATCTCCGGCGCGTAGACGTAGATGGCCGCCTCGACCTCGTACTCGGCCTGGTCGGACTTCATCGGCGTCCCGTCGTCCACCATCTTCACCAGCGACTTGGCGGTCGCCATCGGATCGGGTGCCGATCGCACCTGGTCGGCGAACCATCTTCCTTCGGCGGCCATGTGGCAGTCGTTGTAATCGGTCCCGTGGGTCAGCTTGTCCTGCGCCAGCAGGTTGATGTATTGCTCGTCCTGGGGCGTCAACGTGCAGCCCGCCCAGGCTCGCGGGGCCGACAGCACGCCACCGCCCAGCAATCCGGCCACGCAGACAGCGCTGGCCGCCCCCACCGACAACGCCCGCTTGCGCGAGCGTGTACGTGTCGTCGTCATGTTCGAAGTCCCTCCGCGTGGAAGACTACTGCCTTCCGATGCAAGTTAAGTCGTAATTCCTGCAAACATCCGGCCCATCCGGCCATTCGGACCGCGGCAAACGGGCGCGCGATCGATGCCCACATGGACCGAGGCCGCGCTGCCATCTCAGATCACCGTCACATCGGTTACGTTTCAGTGTCGGGGTCCGCCATGAAGCTAGCGAGTGAGCCCCGCCCGCAGCGAGAACACGCGCTTTCCTCAGCGTGTACGAAAGGTTAACATTCGGTGCCTTCCCTGTCGCGGGAAACAGTTGACCTACCAAACCAAGGCAAACCGCAACAGTTGCGGACTGAAAGGTGTCCCGCACCGCAGCTAACCGGTCGCGCGCCGACGGCCTGCGCCCAGCGCACTGGCAAGGTGTGCTGTCAGCTGAACACGGTCTGTCCGTCGGCGCCGATCAGATACCGTTCGGTGCCGTGCTCGACCCGGGGCGCATCTGCACCCAATGCCACGGCGACTTTATTGCTGGCGTTGCGCATGACGTCGAAGGTGAGCTCGACTGCTTCGGCCTCCGTGAACCGTGAGCGCACCTCGGCGACATCGTCGGCGACGAGGTGCGCAGGCGTCCAAATTAACCCATCGGTGTAGCGGAGCGCTGCTTTTGCGCGGTCGTCGAGCAAACCCGACGTCTCGAAGCCGTCCAGCTCGCCGTACAGCGCCTCCGAGCCCCCGGCGTCGAGTGCGGTGCTCTCGCGCAGCGACTTGCACAGCCGGCAGTTGTGCTGCGTCGCACCGCGCAGCCGGACCAGCTCGGAGGTGACCGGGTCGAGCCCCCGCATCTGGGCCACCGCGAGCAGAAAGTCGTTGAACACCACGTCCGACGGCTCGCTGGCGTGATCCCACGCGATCGGGCCGTCCACCCAGCCCAGGTACCGCGACCCGGCGCCGAGCGCTTCCAGCCCGGCGCGCACCCTCGGCACGAAGTCTGCGATATACATCAGCACCACCACACCGAAGGTGCGCTCCCCCAGCTGCCGCCACAGCCGGGACCGCTGCTCGGCCGTGATCGCCGTGACGTCGACGCTGAACTGCTCGGCGAATTCGGCGACGACGGCCTCGGCCTTCGACCCCGGTTCGCTCACTTCGACGGGAGCGGGCAGCGCCGGCAGCGACAGCGCCCGCGCGCACATCCGCCGGACCAGCGCCGACTCCCGGCCGTCGCCCGGTGACAGGGCCACCAACCGGGTCAGCTGATCGTGGGCGAGCGAAACCGGGGCCGTCATTCACCACACGCTAGAACGCGCCGGGCGCCCCGGCAATCGGCTACTGCGCGCGGCTCACCGAGGACATGTGGAAGTCCGGGATCCGCAACGACGGCATGGCCGCCCTGGTGGCCCAGTCGCCCCATTCCCGCGGCAGGGTCTTTTCGCTGACGCCGGCCTGGGTGGCCCGGCGCAGCAGGTCCAGCGGGCTCTCGTTGAACCGGAAGTTGTTGACCGCCGCGGTCACCTCGCCGTCCTCGACGAGGTAGACGCCGTCGCGGGTCAGCCCGGTGAGCAGCAGCGTGGTGGGGTCGACCTCGCGGATGTACCACAGCGTGGTCAGCAGCAGGCCGCGCTCGGTGGCCGCGATCATGTCGGCCGCGTCGGCCGACCCGCCGGTCATCACCAGGTTGTCGGCGGCGACGGCCACGCCGGTGCCGTATTTCGCCGCCGTGGCCCGCGGGTAGGCCAGGGTGCTGATCACGCCGTCGCGGATCCAGTCCACCTGGCCGATCTCCATGCCGTTGTCGAACACCGACACCGTCTCCGAGGAGCTGCTCGCCGCGACGAACGGTGCGCACGCCAGGCCCGGGGCCATCGGGTCGGAGAAAAGCGTCAGCGGCAGCCCGGTGAGCCGCTCCCCCACGCGGGTCCCGCCGCCGGGCGCCGAGAACGCGGTCCGGCCCTCCTGCGCGCCGCGGCCCGACATCGACCACCCCAGGTAGATCATCATGTCGGCCACCGTGGACGGCGGCATGATCGTCTCGTAGCGGCCCGCGGGCAGTTCGACGCGCCGCTGCGCCCACCCCAATCTGGTCGAGAGCTGCTCGAGCAGCGCGTCGGTGGGCACGTCGACGAAGTCGGCCGTGCCGATGCCCGCCCACGCGCTGGCGTCGCCGCGCTTGGCGTTGATCTCCACCGCGCCGGTGGGCTGGGCATACCGCCGGCGCAGCCCGGTCGAGGACGCCAGGAACGTCGTCGCGACGCTGTGGTGGGCGAAGCCGTACAGCTTGTCGGCGCCGCCAAAGGCCCGGCTCAGCGAGCCGGCGACGTCGCCGAACACCTCGGCGCCGGTGCCCGAGACCGGGGCGTCCCAGTCCACGGGCGTCGCGGTGTCGGCGATCAGGGGCGCCGCGTCGCCGGCCTCCGGGGCCGAGCGCGCCGCGTACTGGGAGGCGGCCACCAGGCCCGGGATCACCCGCGGGTCCACCTCGGCCGACACCACGGTGCCCAGGCGCGCGGCGTCCCCGTCGCGCACGATCGAGACCACGGTCATGCTGCGGCTGACCGAAACCCCGTTGGTGGTCATCGAATTGCCCGCCCAGCGCAGCGTCGCCTCGACGCGGTCGGTGACCAGCACCATGGTCTCGTCGGCGCGGCCACGCTTGGCGGCCTCGTCCAAAACTATGTTGACGACGTGCTGCGCTTTGATCATCGGCGCCACTCCTCAGCATCGCTTCGCTCTGCATCGTCACCGGCGCGGATCATCGGCGCCACTCCTCAGCATCGCTTCGCTCTGCATCGTCACCGGCGCGGATCATCGGCCCCCCTCGGTGCGGGTGTTGAGCACGTTGACCCCGCGGAACAGCGCCGACGGGCACCCGTGGCTGACCGCAGCGATCTGCCCGGGCTGGGCCTTGCCGCAGTTGAACGCCCCGCCGAGCCGCCACGTCGAGGGCCCGCCCACGGCCTCCATGGAATTCCAGAAGTCGGTCGTGGTGGCCTGGTAGGCGACGTCGCGCAGCTGGCCGTCGAGGCGGCCGTCGCGGATCCGGAAGAACCGCTGGCCGGTGAACTGAAAGTTGTAGCGCTGCATGTCGATCGACCACGACTTGTCGCCGACGATGTAGATCCCGTTCTCGACGCGGCCGATCAGGTCGTCGGTGGCGAGGTCGTCGGCGCCGGGTTGCAGCGAGACGTTGGCCATCCGCTGGATCGGCACGTGATGCGGCGAGTCGGCGTACGAGCAGCCGTTGGAGCGCGGCTGCCCCAGCCGCGGGGCGAACACCCGGTCCAGCTGGTAGCCGACGAAGATGCCGTCGCGCACCAGGTCCCAGCTCTGGGCGGCCACCCCCTCATCGTCGTAACCGACACTGGCCAAACCGTGTTCGACGGTGCGGTCGGCGGTCACGTTCATCACCGGGGAGCCGTATCGCATGCTGCCCAGCTTGTCCGGGGTCGCGAACGAGGTGCCGGCGTAGGCAGCCTCGTATCCGATGGCGCGATCGTATTCGGTTGCATGCCCTATGGATTCGTGAATGGTCAGCCACAGGTTGGTCGGGTCGATCACCAAATCCGTGGGCCCGGGGGTCACGGTGGGCGACTTGACCTTCTCGGCCAGCAGCGCGGGCAGCTGCGCGAGCTCGTCGGTCCAATTCCACACCTCGTCGCCGGCCAGCGCCTCCCAGCCCCGACCCATCGGCGGCGCCAGCGTGCGCATCGAGTCGAAACTGCCCGCCGCCGTGTCCACGGTCACCGCGTCCAGTACCGGCATCACCCGGACCCGCTGCTGGGTGATCGAGGACCCGAAGGTGTCGGCGTAGAAGCTCTGCTCCTTGACGGCGGTGACGAACGCCGACACGTGGTCGACGCCGACCCCATTTGGAGCCCAGCAGCCGCCCGGAGTACTCCTCCAGCACCGCGATCTTGTCGGGCGCGGGAACGCCGAACGGGTCGATCCCATAGCTCGACACCCAGGTGGCGTCGGCGTACACCGGCTCGGGCGCCAGCTCGACGCGCTCGCGGTTCAGCGCCGCCAGCGTGGTCGCCACCTGCACCGCGCGGCGCGCGGTCTCGGCCGCGACCGAGGGCGCCAACTCCGCGTGCGACGCGAAACCCCAGGTGCCGTCGACGATCACCCGCACCGCCAGTCCGACCTCGCGGCTGATCACCGCGTTCTCCAGCTCGCCGTCGCGCAGCTGGACGATCTCGGTGCTGATGCGGTGAATCCGCAGGTCAGCGTGGCTGGCCCCGGCCTTGGTGGCCGCCGACAACGCGGCGTCGGCCAACGCGTGGCGCGGCAGGTCCAGGAAGTCGGGATCGATCTCCCGCGTCGGTGTCACGACTCCACCGTAATGACCGCTTCCCCCAAACCGCGGCCGCGCCCGCTTTAATACACCCATGCCCGACGTGACCCGTCGCTCCACCGCGCTGGGCTATACCTTGCTGGCGCCCAGCCTGTTCGGTGTGGTCGCCTTCCTGCTGCTGCCGATCCTGGTGGTGGTGTGGCTGAGCCTGTATCGGTGGGATTTGCTCGGCCCGCTGCGTTATGTGGGGCTGGCGAACTGGCACTCGGTGCTCACCGACCCCGGCTTCGGCAACTCGCTGATCGTCACCGCCGTCTTCGTGGCGATCGTCGTGCCCGCGCAGACGGTCCTGGGGCTGGCCACCGCAGCGATGCTGGCGCGCCGGCTTCCGGGCACCGGGCTGTTTCGCACCGTCTATGTGCTGCCGTGGATCTGCGCGCCGCTGGCCATCGCCGTGCTGTGGCGCTGGATCCTGGCCCCCACCGACGGCGCGGTCTCCACCCTGCTCGGGCACGACATCGAATGGCTGTCGGACCCCGGCTTCGCGCTGCCGCTGGTGTCGGCCGTGGTCGTGTGGACCAACGTCGGGTACGTCTCGCTGTCGTTCCTGGCGGGGCTGCTGGCTATTCCCGACGACATTCACGCCGCCGCCCGCACCGACGGCGCCACCGCCTGGCAGCGGTTTTGGCGCATCAGCCTGCCCATGCTGCGGCCCACCACGTTCTTCGTCCTGGTGACCGGGATCGTCAGCACCGCACAGGTTTTCGACACCGTCTACGCGCTGACGGGCGGCGGTCCGGCAGGCAGCACCGACCTGGTCGCCCACCGCATCTACGCCGAGGCGTTCGGCTCGGCGGCCATCGGGCGGGCGTCGGTGATGGCGGTGGTGCTGTTCTTCATCCTCATCGCGGTCACCCTGGTGCAGCAGTCGTATTTCCGGCGACGGATCAGCTATGACCTCACCTAGCCGTTACCTGTCCCCCGCGGTGATCTACGTCGCGCTGGCGTGCGGCGCGCTGATCACGCTGGCCCCCTTTCTGCTCGGTCTGCTGACCTCGTTCACGTCGGCGCGCCAGTTCGTCACCGGCACGCCCCTGCAGTGGCCGCGCCCGCCGACGCTGGCCAACTACGCCGACCTGGGCGGGGTCGGGTTCGGCCGCGCGGCGGCGGTCACCGCGCTGATGACCGCGGTGATTTTGCTGGGGCAGCTGACCTTTTCGGTGCTGGCCGCCTACGCGTTCGCGCGGCTGCGGTTTCCCGGGCGGGACGCGCTGTTCTGGGTCTACATCGCGACGCTGATGGTGCCGGGGACGGTCACGGTGGTGCCGCTGTACCTGATGATGGCCCAGCTGGGGCTGCGCAACACGTTCTGGGCGCTGGTGCTGCCGTTCATGTTCGGCTCCCCGTACGCGATCTTCCTGCTGCGCGAGCACTTTCGGATGATCCCCAACGACCTGGTGAACGCCGCGCGCCTGGACGGCGCGAACACACTGGACCTCATCGTGCACGTGGTGATCCCGTCCAGCCGGCCGGTGCTGGCGGCGCTGACGCTGATCACCGTGGTCTCGCAGTGGAACAACTTCATGTGGCCGCTGGTGATCACCAGCGGCCACAAGTGGCGGGTGCTCACGGTGGCCACGGCCGAGCTGCAGTCGCGGTTCAACTCCCAGTGGACGCTGGTGATGGCGGCGACGACGGTCGCGATCGTGCCGCTGGTCGCGCTGTTTGTGGTCTTCCAGCGCCACATCGTCGCCTCGATCGTCGTCTCGGGGCTCAAGTGAGCCGGCCGCGTCGTTCCACGCTGGCGGTCGCGGCGCTGGCGTTGGTGGCGCTGCTGCTGGCGGCCACGGCGGCGCTGCTGGACTACTCCGGCGAACCGCACGGCGGCAAGACCGTGGTGCGGGTGCGGTTCTGGGCGCAACCGATCGCGCTGGCCTACCGGCAGTCGTTCGAGGCCTTCAACCGCGCGCATCCCGACATCGAGGTGCGCGCCAACATGGTGGCCTACCCGACGTACTTCGACACGCTGCGCACCGACGTGGCCGGCGGCAGCGCCGACGACATCTTCTGGCTGTCCAACGCCTACCTGGCCGCCTACGCCGACGGCGGCCGGCTGCTGGACATCGGCAAGACCCTAGGCCCGGACGCCGCGGCGGACTGGGAACCGGCGGTGGTGGACCAGTTCACCCGCGGCGGTGTGCTCTGGGGCGTGCCGCAGCTGACCGACGCCGGCATCGCCGTGTACTACAACGCCGAGTTGCTCGCCGCGGCCGGCGTCGACCCCGCCCGGCTGAACAACCTGCGGTGGAGCCCGCACGCCGACGACGACACCCTGCGCCCCCTGCTGGCCCGGCTGACCCTCGACGCCGACGGGAGGGCCGCAGGCACCAGGGGTTACGACGCAGGGCGGGTCCGCCAATGGGGATACAACGCGGCCAACGACCCCCAGGCCATCTACCTGGACTACATCGGCTCGGCCGGCGGGGTGTTCCAGCGCGGCGACGCGTTCGCGTTCGACAACCCCGCAGCGATAGCGGCGTTCCGCTACCTCGTGGGCCTGATCAACGACGACCACGTCGCGCCGCCGGCCTCCGAGACCAACGACAACGGCGACTTCTCCCGCAACCAGTTTCTCGCGGGCAGGATGGCACTCTTTCAGTCCGGCACCTATAGCCTCGCGGCGGTGGCCCGCGACGCCCCCTTCCGCTGGGGCATCGCGATGCTGCCGATCGGCCCGGCGGGACGCGTCAGCGTCACCAATGGCATTGCAGCGGTGGGTAATTCGGCTACCAAGCACCCCGAGGCGGTGCGTGAGGTGCTGGCGTGGCTGGGCAGCAGGGAGGGCAACGCGTATCTGGGCCGCCAGGGTGCGGCGATCCCGGCGGTGCTGTCCGCCCAGCCGGTCTACTTCGACTACTGGGCCGCCAAGGGCGTCGACGTCACACCGTTCTTCGCGGTGCTGCGCGGCCCGCGGATCCCGGCGCCGGGCGGCGCGGGCTTCCCCGCCGGCGAGGTGGCCCTGCAAAGCTATTTCGACGAGATGTTCCTCGGCCGAGGCGATGTCGCGGCCACCCTGGCGCAGGCCCAGGCTGCCGCCAACGCCGCCGCGAGTCGCTAGCCACCGTCAGCCCGGCAGCACCAGCACCGGCACCGGGCTGTTGCGGATGATCTTGGCGCTGCGCGACCCCAGGAACACGCTGGAGATGTCGCCGCGCGGAGAAGTGCCCACCGCCACGATCTCGCCGTCCACCCACGACGTCTTGCCCAGCACCTCCTCCCAGCTGTGGCCGGCGATCACGTCGAGCGCGACGTCGTCGCCGACGATGCGCCCAGTCTTCAACTCGTCCAGGATTTCTCGCGCCTGCGCCACCCACGCCTCCAGGATCGAGTCCTCGGCGTCCAGGCCCACCTGTGGTGGATACATCGTCTTGCCGCGCACGGCGAAGGTGATCACCCGCATCGGCACTCCGAACCGCTCGGCGGCCTCATAGCAGCGCCGCACCACGTCAATCCCCTCCGCGGTCGCGGAGTAGGCGCAGGTGAGGCGCGTCAACGTGCCGGTGTACGAACGGTATTCGCGGGGACTGATGGCCACCGGCACCGGCGAGGCGTGCAGCAGCCAGTCGGCGGTCGAGCCGATCACCACCTGCCCGCGCCCGCCGCTGGGCAGCGACCCCAGCACCAGCAAGTCCCCGCCGATCTCCTCGACCGCCTCGATCAGGCCGCCCGCCACCGAGCGGTGCGCGCGGTGGACATAGCTGACCTCGATCCCCTCGGCCAGGGTGTGCAGGAAGCGGGCCGCCTCCTTGGCCGAGTCGGCGGCCAGGTGGTCGGCCCAATCCTCGTACTCGGCGTCGACGCGGGCGCGCGACGGCGTCAGCCACGGCCTGGGCACGATGGTCGCCACCGCGAGCGGGGTACCGAGCGTGCGCGCGGCGCGCACGGCCAGGTGCAGCCCCGACAGGCCGACCTTGCCCGCGCGGTAGCCGACGACGACCGTCACAGCATTTCCCTGGGGGGACGGTTGAGCACCTCGTCCACCGCCGGCCCGGCGGGCGGCAACGGTTCCTCCCCGCGACCGTTGAGGGCGCTGTGGTGGCGCCCCCACACCACGTAGTAGACCAGCGCCACCGTGACCCAGCCGCCGAACGCGAGCCAGGTGTACCAGTGCAGGCTGGCCAGGATGTAGGCGCACGCCAGCACCGAAAGGACCGGCGTGACAGGGTAACCGGGCACCTTGAACGCCCGGGGCAGGTCGGGCTGGCGTATCCGCAGCACGATCACCCCGAGGGACACCACGATGAACGCGGTGAGCGTGCCGATGGACACCATGTCCGCCAGGTTCTGCAGCGGTATGAACGCGGCCAACAACGACGCGGCGATCCCGACGATCACCGTGTTGGTCACCGGGGTCATCGTCCGGGGATGCACCGTCGCGAACCGCGACGGCAGCAGGCCGTCGCGGCCCATCGCGAACAGGATGCGGGTCTGGCCGTACATGGTGACCAGGGTGACCGTGAAGATCGAGATCACCGCGCCCGCGGCCAGGATCGTGCTGGCCCAGATGCCGTGCGTGACGTGGTCGAGGATGGTGGCGAGCCCGGCGTCCTGCTGTGCGGCGAAGTCCCGCCACGGCTGGGTGCCCAGCGCGGCGAGCGCGACGAGCACGTAGGTGCCGGTGACGATCACCAGCGCCGCGATCAGCGCGCGCGGCATGGACCGCTGCGGGTCGGTCACCTCATCCCCCGCCGTCGACACCGCGTCGAGGCCGATGAACGAGAAGAAGATCGTGCCCGCCGCCGAGCCGACACCGGCCACCCCAAACGGCGCGAAGTCCCGGAGCTGGCCGGCGTCGAAGGCGCTGAAGGCGATCGCCGCGAACATGGCCAGCACGGCGAGCTTGATCAACACCATGATGGCGTTGACCTTCGCCGACTCGCTGGCTCCGCGGATCAGCAGCACCGCGCACAGGCCGATCAGGATGATCGCCGGCAGGTTCAACAGGCCCGGTTGCGCATCCCACGGCGCGGCCGACAACGCGTGCGGCATCTTGAGCCCGAACACGTTGTCCAGCAGCTTGTTGACGTAGCCGCTCCAGCCGACCGCGACCGCCGCGGTGGACACCCCGTACTCGAGCAGCAGGCAGGCCGCCACGCCCATGGCGGCGGCCTCCCCCAGCGTGCTGTAGGCATACGAATAAGACGAGCCGGAAACCGGCACGGCCGAGGCCAACTCGGCGTAACAGATCGCCGCGAGCCCGGCCGCAACCCCGGCGATGAGGAACGAGACGATCACCGCCGGGCCGGCTTCGGGCACCGCCTGGGACAGCACGAAGAAGATGCCCGTGCCGATCGTCGAGCCTACGCCGAACATGGTGAGCTGGAACGTGCCGATGCTCCGCCTGAGGTGGTCGGCGGCCCCGTGGGCCACGGGCGCGCCGGTCACCGGCCGGCGCCGCAGCATCTGCTCGGTCAGGCCGATCGACGTCGCGGGCAAGGGCGCCTCCTGTTGCACCGATCGGCAAGCACCGATCAGCTGATTATGAGGCAGCCTCCCGCAGCACGGCGGCGAACTGCTGAACCGCCCAGTCGATCTCCTGCGCGGTGATCACCAGCGGTGGGGCGAACCGCAGCGTCGAGCCGTGGGTGTCTTTGACCAGCACACCACGATCGGCCAGCCGCAGGCTGACCTGCTTGCCGGTGGCCAGCGCCGGGTCGATGTCGACCCCGGCCCACAGGCCGAAGCCGCGCACCGCCACCACGCCGTGGCCGATCAGCTCGGCCAGCCGCCGGTGCAGGTGCATGCCCAGTTCGGCCGAACGGGCCTGGAATTCGCCGCGCGCCAGCATCGAGACCACCGTGGTGCCGATCGCCGTCGCCAGCGGGTTGCCGCCGAACGTCGACCCGTGCTCACCCGGGTGCAGCACGCCGAGGACGTCGCGGTTGGCGACGACCGCCGACAGCGGCACCACCCCGCCGCCCAGCGCTTTGCCCAGCAGGTAGACGTCGGGCACCACGCCCCAGCGGTCGCAGGCGAACGTGTAGCCGGTGCGGGCCAGCCCCGACTGGATCTCGTCGGCGATCATCAGCACGTTGTGCTCGCTGCACAGAGCGCGGACCGTCGGCAGGTAGTCCTCGGGCGGCACGATGATGCCCGCCTCGCCCTGGATCGGCTCGAGGAGCACCGCCACCGTGTTGTGATCGATCGCCCGGGCCAACGCCGCGGCGTCGCCGAACGGTACCGAGCGGAAGCCGGGCGTGAACGGCCCGAAGCCGCCGCGCGCCGCCGGATCCGACGAGAAGCTGACGATGCTGATCGTGCGGCCATGGAAGTTGTTGTCGGCGACGATGATGTTCGCCTGGCCGGCGGGAACGCCCTTGACGTCGGCGCCCCACTTGCGGGCAACCTTCAGGCCGCTCTCCACGGCCTCGGCACCCGAATTCATCGGCAGCACCATGTCTTTGCCGCACAGCCCGGCCAGCGCAGCGCAGAACGGCCCAAGACCCTCGGCGTGGAACGCACGGCTCACCAGCGTCATGGTGTCGAGTTGCGCGTGAGCCGTCGCGGTGATCTCGGGGTTGCGGTGACCGAAGTTGACGGCCGAGTAGGCGGCCAGGCAGTCCAGGTAGCGCCGGCCCTCGACGTCGGTGATCCAGGCGCCCTCGGCGCTCGCAGCCACCACGGGTAGCGGCGAATAGTTGTGCGCCGCATACTTTTCGACCAGTGCGATCGCACTCTCAGTGCGGGTCGCGGCGATCGCGTCGGTGTTCAGGGCGTCGAGAATCGTCACGAAAAAACCTCCAATGTGCAGCATTTGACCGAACCGCCGCCCTTGAGCAGCTCCGAAAGATCCACGCCGACCGGCTCGAAACCGGCGGCGCGCAGTTGCGTGGCGAAATGGGTTGCGCTGGAAGGAAGTACGACATGCAGGCCATCGGATACGACGTTCAGGCCCAGCACGTACGCGTCGGCGCTCCCCACCACGATAGCACCGGGAAACAGGGCACGCAGTTGGTCTTGCGCGGCCTCGCTGAAGGCCGGCGGGTAGTAGGCGATCGTGTGGTCGTCGAGGACGGCCAGCGCGGTGTCGAGGTGATAGAAACGCGGGTCGACCAGCTCCAACGAGACGACCGGCAGCCCGAGCGCCGCGGAGACCTCGTCGTGCGCGCGCGGGTCGGTGCGGAAGCCGTGACCGGCCAGCACCATCTCACCGACCATCAGCAGGTCGCCCTGCCCCTCGTTGACGTGGCGGGTCGACACGGGCCGGTAGCCGAGCGCGGCCATCCACGCCGCATAGGCCCGCGCCTCACCGGCCCGTTCGGCAAAGCGGAATTTCGCCACGATGGCGATGTCCTGGGCGATGAACCCGCCGTTGGCGGCGAAGACCATGTCGGGCAGCCCGGGCGCGGGCTCGACGATGTCCACTTGGTGACCCAGCCGCAGGTAGGTCTGGCGCAGGTTCTCCCACTGTTCGTGCGCGACGCCGACGTCGACGGGCGTGGACAGGTCCATCCAGGGGTTGATCGCGTACTCGACTGCGAAGAAGGCCGGCGGCGTCATCGCGTACCGGCGGGCGCGGGGTGCGCGGGCGCGACGCGGCGCCTCGGCTTCCTGCCGTACGCCCGGGGCTACGGGCGCGGCGACTGGCGCCGACCCGGGAACATAGTAATCCGTCACGAATCCACCATATTTTGCCCTTGCGTGACAATCAATCGACGAGCCTTGCGTATTAGACGCGTATTTGTTGCACTAAGGTCGGCATATTGGTCATTTGTTGCGCACCCACGAAAGGACGGGCCATGGACCGGCTGGACGAGACCGACGAGCGCATCCTGGCCGAGCTGACCGACAACGCGCGGGCCACCTTCGCCGAGATCGGACAGACGGTGAACCTGTCGGCGCCGGCGGTGAAGCGACGCGTCGACCGGATGCTCGACACCGGTGTGATCAAGGGCTTCACCACGGTCATCGACCGCAACGCGCTGGGCTGGAACACCGAGGCCTACGTGCAGGTGTTCTGCCACGGCAGGATCTCACCCGCCGAGCTGCGCGCGGCGTGGCTGGACATTCCCGAGGTGGTCAGCGCGGCGACGGTCACCGGCACGGCCGACGCGATGCTGCACGTCCTGGCCCGCGACATGCAGCACCTCGAGACCGCGCTCGAGCGCATCCGCTCGAGCGCCGACATCGAGCGCAGCGAAAGCATTGTCGTGTTGTCCGACCTCATCGAGCGCACGCGGCCATAGCCTCCCGCACGCCCGTTTCGCCCGCCCGCCGGCCGGGAACCCCTGCCTAGGCAATGACGAAGACAGCGCGTGTCCGCCTGACCCATCACATCGTCGAACTCGACGACGGCCGCCGAGTCGGCCTCTCGGTCGGCGGGCAGGGCGTGCCGCTGGTCTTCATGCATGCGCTGTTGCTGAGCCGTCGCGCCTACCTGCGGGTGCTCAGCCGGATCGCCGGCCAGGGATTCCTGGTCATCGCCGTCGATGCCGCCGGCCACGGCGACACCCGGCAGCTGCCCGCAGACGCGTGCAGCTTCACCGATCGCGCGGAGACCGTGGTGCGCACGCTGGACGCGCTCGGGGTGGGGCAAGCCGTCCTCGCCGGCCACTCGATGGGCGGGCGGATGGCCATCCACCTCGCCGCCCGCGCGCCCGAGCGGGTGCTGGCCGCCGTGCTGTTCGACCCGGCGGCCGGGGCGCACTTCGACCACGCCATGCCCAAACTGGTGAAGTCTCCGGCGGGGCTCTTGGGGGCGGTTTCCACCGCGTTCCGGGACACCCTCGGGGATCCGTTGCGGATGAGGACCCTCGAGCAGGTGGGCTATCTGCGCCGGCTCGCATCGGTGGCGACGCCCAACCTGCTGCATCCCCGGGCGGCCTTCCGCACGATCAAGGCCATCGTCGAGTCCGGCGACTACACCCCGATGCTGAACACCATGCGCGACGAGGGCATGCCGACGATGGTGCTGCACGCGGAGAACGACATGATCGTGCCGTTCACCTGCGCACACGAAATCGCCACGGACGCCGACGGCAGCCTGTACCGGGTGCCGGGGGCGTACCACTCGTGGATGATCGCCGACCCGCGGCAGGGGGCCGGCGCGTTCGCCCAATTGCTGCGGGGCGAACTGGGTGAGGCGATCCGCGACGCCGCCGACACCATCGGCATTGCCGACGTCGACGACCACGAGGCCTGGGAGCGCGAATTACTCGACCACGACGCGCTGCTGCTCGACTTCATCCGCCGCGACGGGATCACCGAAATCGGCGCGGAGAAACCCGACCATGTCGACCTCGAGCTGGTCCGCCGCACGCGGCGCCCGCACGAGCGGATGTCGTGGGCACGACGGGCGTATCGGCGGTGGGCCGCCGACCACATCCGCCATGCGCGGTCGAAGATCCGCGACAAGGCGCGAATCCATCCCGACCGCGGGGCCTAGCGGCGGCGCAGCAGCCGCCCCAGCACCGACCGCCCCACACCCGGCGCACTCGGTGGCCGGCGAGATGCATAGGGCCACGGCCGGTTTCGCTCGGGAATGGAATCGGCCCGGGCCGCCTTGAGTCGCGCGCGCAGGTGTCCGCGCAGCTCGTCCAGGCCCGGATCGCTCCAGCGGTTGTCGGCTTCGATCGGGTCGGCGGTCAAATCGTAGAGCTCCCATTGGTCGTCGAGCGGAGACGTCCGGTAGGCCTCGCCGCCCAGCCCGCTGGCCGCCAGGTGACGCACCCCGGGCTCGGTCCAGGTACCCGGGTCGTCGAACGTGCGAACCAGCTTCCACAGGTGACCGCCGCCGCCGGGGACCTCGTCGACGCGGACGACCAGCCCCTCGAAGTTCGACGCGGTGTGGGCCGGGACGCGGATACGCAGCGGCGCAGGCGGATTGACCGTCCGCTTGAGGCGGCGCGCCAGTCCCGAGGCGCCACTGTCGCCTTCGAGCATGTTGTCGCGGGTCATCAAGTACACCGCCCGGGCGTCGTCGGCGGGCGCGCCGTCGACGACGCGCATCAGATCGCGGCCCGGCAACTCGTGCACTTCGGAGAAGGATTCGGCAAGCGTGGACGCGACGTCATCAACATCAATACCGGCGGCCGACAGCAGCGTCGGCACCAGATCGACGTGCGAGGTCGGCGCGGTGACCACCCGCGGCACCGTCGCGCGCTGCCCGACCCGGGCGATCACGAACGGGACGCGCGTGGCCTCGTCGTAGAGGTTGAACCACTTCTGATGCAACCCACCGTGGGCGCCGAGCAGGTCGCCGTGATCGGCGGTGCGCACCAGCACCGCTTCGGCCGAACCGTGTTCGGTCACGGCCCGTCGGACCCGGTCGATCGGCCCGTCCCCCTCCGCGTGCAGCCGGTAGTACAGGTCGCGGTAGCGCTGGGCGTTACGGGCGTAGGCCCGGCTGATCGCCGGCGCCGGACCGTAGCCGGAGTAGTAGGCCTCGCGAAAGGCGATCTGCGCGGCCGGCTTGGTCGACAGGTCCTCGCCGGCGGTGGGCGCCGTGGGCACCGGCGGCGGATCCAGCGGCGACGGCCGGAGCGGGCCGCGACGCGACCACACCGGGAATAGCACGATGTCGTGCGGGTTGACGAAGCTGGCGACCAGCAGGAACGGGCGCAGCGCGGCGGCGTCGCCGGCGCGGCGGCGCGCGTAGCGGTCGGTGAGCCAGGCCACGACCCGCTCGGCGATCAGCGGGTCGCGGCGCACCCCGGCGTTGGCCAGTGAGGCCCCGTGCGGCTCCGGCCCGACCCAGCCGGAGAAACCGAACGGCCCCAGCGGGTCGGCGTCCAGGTAGCGCCGCACGGCGCCGTGGTCGACGACGCCGTCGTCGTCGTTGGTCGCCAGCGGGCGACCGGTCGCCGGGTCGGTGAGATCGGCGTGGGAGATGTGCCACTTGCCGTCGTAGTGGGTGTCATATCCCGCGGCGCGAAACCAGTTGCCCAGGGTGGGCACCTCGCCGCGGCGCAGCCAGCGCATGCGGGAATCGTCGGCGGTCTTGCCGATGCCGTCGGTCTGGGTGACCCCGTGCAGGTCGGGGTAGTGCCCGGTGAAGATCGTCGGCCGGCTGGGCACGCAGGCCAGCGACCCGGTGTAGTGGCGGGCGAAGCTGACACCGTGGTCGTCGAACCACTTGCGGCCGGCCAGGATCCGATCGCGCCAGGCCCGCACGGCGGGAGCCTCGTAGGGCGGCACCGCGCGTTCTTCGTCGGTCATGATGACGATGACGTCGGGGCGCGGGCCGGGGCGGTCAGACACGGGCCTTCTCCATTCGGCTCGCCAGCCCGGCGATCATCTCGTCGGACTGTCGTGCGACAACGCGGCACAGCACGCGTTCGGCGAGCTGTTGCGTTGGGCCCCAACCAATTCCCAGCCCGATTTCGACGGTGCTGGTCAGGGTCACGACGGTCGGTCCGCGCGCGGTGCCCGCCAGCGTCCAGCGGTTGGCCACCCGGCGCAGCAGGCCGGGCAGGCCTTCGATCTCGTAGCCGAGCGCGTGCGGCGGGTCGAACTCGGTGATGCGCTCGACGAGGGCGTCGCGTTTGACCTGCACCCGCCGCGCGGTGCCGACGGCGGCGCCGTCGGGTCCGGAGAACAGGATGCAGGAGTGGTCGACGTTGCCGGCCCACGCGCTGATCGAGCCGAAATCGGCAAGGACGTCCCAGATCTCTTGGGGGCGAGCCGCGATGGTGCGGCTGCGATGCGCGTCGGCCACGTGCCCAAGCTACGCGACGGCGGTCGGTCGCACCGTGGTTTGCCGCACACGTCAGTGGGCCAGGTGCAGCGCCGTCTCCAGCCACACCGCCGCGCCGCTGACCGCGGCCGTGATCGCGAGGGCGACCCAGTCCGCCGTCTTCGGCCGCGCGGGGCTGGCGGAGAGCTGGCCGGTGCCGCCGCGGGCGGTGATCGCGTCGCCCATCTCGTCGCCGCGCCGTAGCGTGACGGTGACGGCCGCGGCGAGCAGGTCGATCACCTCCAGCGCGTAGCTCCGCAGCCGCGCCCTGCGGCCGCGCGGCATCGGTTTGGGCCGCAGCCGGCGCGCGGCGTGGAGCACCTGGAATTCGTCGATCAGCATCGGGAAGGCGCGCAGTGCGAGCGCCACCGCCACCGCCCACTCGTCGACCGGGATCCGCAACCACCGCAGCGGGCGGCCCAACATTGCCAGCGCGGGCCCGATCTCGGCGACGTTGGTGGTCCACGACACCATCGCCCCCAGCCCCAGCAGCACCAGCGACAACGCGGTGATCCGTAGGAACTGCAGCGTCCCGCCGAGCGGCACGTGCAGGCCGCCCAGGGCGATCATCGGGCTGCCGCCGGCCAGCGCGGCCGTGATGCCACCCAGCGCGAGGATGGCCCACAGCCAGCGCGGGAACGTCGGCAGCGCGCCCCGCGGGATGTGCGCGATCCGGATCGCCGCCAGCACCAGGGCGGCCACCAAGCCGATTGCCACCCAGCCCGGATAGAACGTCAGCAGCACCGAAATCCCGAACACCACCAGCAGTTTGGTGCCCGCCCACAGTTCGTGGATGGTCGACGTCCCGGGCACCGGAACCAGCAGCACCACCGGGCGAGTCGGGCGCCGGCCCGCGCCGTGGCCCCCGGGTGCCCCGTGACTGGCCGGGGTCGCCGCCGATGTCGTCACGCCACACCCCCGGCCGCGGCCGGCACCGATTCCAGCACGCCGTTGGCCAGATGCAGCGTGCGCGGGCAGACATCCTCCAGTCCGACGAAGTCGTGCGAGATCACCACCACCGTCAGGCCCTGCTCGCGGCGCAGGTCCTCCAGCAGCCGCAACAGGCCGCGCTGGCTCGCGGCGTCCAGCCCCGCCAGCGGCTCGTCGAGGATCACGGCCCGCGGCGAACACGCCAGCAGTCCGGCCAGCACCACGCGACGCATCTGGCCACCGCTGAGCTGATCGATGCGTCGCTTGGCCAGGGTGGGGTTCAGCCCGACCACGGCCAGCGCGGTAGCGACGCGGTCGGAGTCGCGGTGCGAGAAGCCGGCGGCCGAGGCCACCTCCAGGTCGACACGGCTGCGCATCAGCTGCAGCCGGGCCGCCTGGAACGACAACGCCACCGCGCCGACCTGCTCATGGGTGGGACGGCCGTCGAGCAGGCAGGCGCCGGTGGTCGGGACCGTCAGCCCGGCCATGATCCACGCCAGCGTCGACTTGCCAGAGCCGTTGCCGCCGTGGATCAGCAACCCGTCGCCCTGTTCGACGACGAAGCTGATGTCGTGCAGCGCGGTCTTGGCCCATGGTGTGCCACTGCCGTATTCGTGGCCGACGCCGACGAGTTCGATCGCCGGCGCCGCTGACGTGTGCGCCGGCGCTGCGGCCGGCGCCGGGATGGCCATGGTGTCCACCATGTCGGCGTTGTCGGGCGAATCGCTGAGATTGATCACGCGATCCGCGGACTCGGCCTCGTTGTTGTAGTGAGTGATGTGCACCAGGGCGGTTCGGTGTCGCCGGGTGAGGCCGGACAGCACGCCGAGCAGGGTGTCCCGGCCCTCCTGGTCGACCATGGTGGTCACCTCGTCGGCGATCAGCAACGACGGCTCGCGGGCCAGCGCCCCGGCCAGCGCCAGACGCTGCAGCTCCCCCCCGGACAGGCCGCCGGTGTCGCGGGCGGCGAACCCGTCGAGGCCGACCTCGCCAAGCAGCCGCTCCACGTCGATCTCGGTGCCCGGCGGCAGGCCCCACACCACGTCGTCGGCGACCCGGGTGCCCAGCACCTGGCTTTCGGGATGCTGAAGCACCACGGCGGTGCCGCCCGGCTTGCCCAGCCCGACGGCGCCCGGACGTTGCACGGTGCCCGACGTCGGCTCGCGGCCCGCCAGGATCAGCATCAGCGTGGTCTTGCCGGACCCGTTGGCCCCCGTGATCGCCAGGTGCTCGCCCACCCGCAGGTCCAGGCTGACCTCGCTCAGGGCGTCCTGCGCGGCATGGGGGTAGCGGAAGCGGACGTTGTCCAACCGCACCGGGACCGGGCCGACGTCGGCATGCTCGTCCCCGCCCTCCCAGGAATCCAGCTTGTGCACGTCGGGCACGGTGCGCATGCGCTGCAACAGCCGGGACAGCGCCCACCAACCGATCAGCGACACGACCATGATCCCGACGGTGAAATAGGCCAGCAGGATCCACGGCCAGTAGTGCACGCCGACGGCGAAATAGCGCTTCAGCTCGGTGGCGGGGCCCTGCAGGTGGATCCGGTTCATGAACGAGGCGAGTCCGTCGACGTCCGCGGTCATCACATCGATGATCAGGTGCCGCAGCCGGGTCATGACGGCCAGCGCGCCGATCGACACGGCGCCGAACACCAGCCCGGCGACCAGCGACACGACGACCACGGTCGGCGTGCCCCGCCGTTTGCGTTTGACGAATCCGGTCAGCCCGCCGATGTAGGCGCCGTGGATGACCGTCATGAAGCCGCCCAGGCCGGCGATGAGGAACGCGATCACCCCGGCGGCGACCGTGGCGGCGAGCAGGACACGCAGCCGGTAGCGGTAGGCCAGCAGCCCCGTCGGCACGGTCCCCAGCAAGGCCAGCCCCGCGGCGAACGGGACCACCACCGAGATGATTGCGACGACAGCGCACAACGCCCCCATGACCGATGCCTGCGCCAACTCGACCGGTTGCAGCGGTCCACCGCGATGGCGCGCAGGTAGGGGTCTGTGGCCGGTCACTTCATCGATTCTGCCAGGCCGCGGCGGTAACGCCGCGCGAAACACCGCTCCAGCTGCGTTTTTGCGCCACGCCGTTCGGGCAGCAGCTCGGTTAGGGAAGCTATGGAACGATGGAGGCATGGATGCATCCGCCGACCACCACAACGTCCGTGGGGTCAGTGCCGTCAATGGTGTCGCCGGCGTCACGGCGAACACCGAAGCGCAATCCGGACTGGGAGCCGACCTGCTCGCCGTGGTCGCGCGGCTCAACCGGTTGGCCACCCAGCGGATCCAGATGCCGCTACCCGCGGCGCAGGCCAGGCTGCTCGCCACGATCGAGGCCCACGGCGAGGCCCGGATCGGTGACCTGGCCGCCGTCGACCACTGTTCCCAACCGACGATGACCACCCAGGTGCGGCGCCTCGAAGAGGCCGGCCTGGTGAGCCGGACGGTCGACCCCGGAGACGCCCGGGCGGTCCGGATCCAGATCACGCCCGACGGGCGACGCACGCTGAACGCGGTCCGGGCCGACCGCGCCGCCGCGATCGAGCCGCAGCTGGCTCAGCTCGCGCCGGGCGAGCGCCGGGTGCTGACGGAGGCGGTCGACGTGCTGCGCCGGCTACTGGACATCCCGGCGCCGACCCGGCGTCGCGGCGCCCCGTGACCGCCGCCGCTCCCGGTGGATCGACCGGCGCCTCGGGGGAGACACTTAAGCGAGCCGATCGGTCTGCTGACCCTTCGGTCTGATCGGTGACGAAAGGTGACGGCGATGCGGCCCGAGGCCTCGGCCTTTCCAGCCCCCCCGCTGACCGTGTGGTTCGGATCGACGAGGTACGTCTTCGCACCCGGCCGCGACGTGATCGTCGGCTCCGGCAGAGGCTGTGACGTTCCGCTGGATCGCCCCGGCCACGCCGACTCCCCCTCGCCGCCGCCGCGTTCCGACGTCGTGCTGCGGTTCGCCGACGACCACTGGGTCGCCATCGACACGAGCCCGTACGGCATGTTCACCAACGGTGCCCGGGTGGCAACGGTCAACATCCGCGACGGGCAGGCGATCACGATCGGCGATCCGCAGCGCGGCCCGCGCCTGGTGTTCCAGGTCGGCCCGCCCGCACGGCCGTCCGGCCCGCCGCAGCGCCCGCCCGCCCCGCCGCCCGCACAACGCCCGCCCGCCCCGCCGCCGCGGCCGCTGACGCCGCCCCCGGCGCCCGGCGCGCCCACGCCCGACCGCCGCGGACCCGGCCCGCTGCCACCGACCCAAGCCCCCACCCAGCAGATGCGGGTGCCCCCGCCGGCGGCCGCGCGGCCACCCGAACCTCCCGCCCCCGGCCCGCCGCCGGCCCCGGAACCCGCCGAGCCACCCGCCCCCGCGCAGCCCGAGCCGCCCAAGACCCGCGGCCTGATCAAGCGGATGACCGACGCCACACGCAAGCTGCGCGCCCCGCGCCCCTCGTTCCGCCCCGAAGAGACCGACGCGACCTACCGGCTGCCGCTGCGGCCCGGGGCGCGCACCACAGGGATGGCCGCATACCGGGTGGGACTGGCCATCGACGCGCGCGAGGTGATCAGCGACGTCTCGTTCACCGCGCGTCCGGGCACGTTGACCGCCATCGTCGGACCGTCCGCCGCGCGCAACGCCGCCCTGCTCGACCTCCTCGCCGGCGCCCGGGAGCTGAGCTCCGGCGTCGTCACCGTCGACCGCCACGCCGTGCACGCCGAGCCGCAACCGATGCGCGTCCGCATCGGGATCGTGCCGCGCGACGACCTGGTACACCGCAAGCTCACGGTCAAGCGTGCGGTGGACTACGCCGCCGAACTGCGGCTCCCGCCGGAGACCACGCCCGAGCAGCGGCGCGACGTGGTCGACCAGCTGCTGGAAGAACTCGAGCTGACCCCGCACGCCGCGACCCCGGTCGGCAAGCTTGCGCCCGAGGTGCGCCGGTGCGCGGCATTGGCGATCGAACTCGTCGGCCGCCCGACGCTGCTGGTGGTGGAGGGCGTGGGCGCCGGGCTGGACGCGACCCAGGAGACCCACGTGATGGCCGTCCTGCGACGCCAGGCCGACCTCGGCTGCGCGGTCGTGATCGCGCTGACCTCGCAGACCTCGCTGAACCGGGTGGTCATGTGCGACCAGGTCGTGGTGCTCACCGCGGCCGGCACCGTCGCCTACGTCGGGACGCCGCTGCAGGTCGAACCCGCGCTGGGCACCGCCGACTGGCCGACGATCCTCGCGCGGGTCGGCGCCGACCCCGACGGCGCCCACCGCGCGTTCCGGGACCGCCAACAGGCGACGGCCCCACCGGCGCCGCCAGACGTCGCCGCGCCCTGGGCGCCATCCACCGGGCCGGCCCTGTCGCGGCAAGCCCGTTTCGTCATCCGTCGGCAGGCTCGCCTGCTCCTCGCCGGCCCCTTATACGGGGTCTTCCTGGCGCTGCTGCCGCTGGCGCTCGCGGCACTGACGCTGCTGATCCCCGGCGATTCCGGGCTGGGCCGGCCCGACCCGGGCAGCCCCAACATGCACGAGGCCGTGGAGATCCTGGCGGCCCTGAACTTCGCCGCCGTACTCATCGGCTTCGCGCTGACCCTGCGCGACCTCGTCGGGGAGCGCGGCGTCTACCGCCGAGAACAGTCCGTCGGACTGTCGGCGGCGGCCTATCTGACCGGCAAGCTCGTGGTGTTCTCGATCGCCGCGGCCCTGCTGACGGCCGTGCTGACCGTCATCGTCATGATCGGCAAGGGCGGGCCCGCGCGCGGTGCCGTCCTGCTCGGCGACAGCGGTTTCGGGGCCGGCGTCGAGCTGTACCTCAGTGTGGCCGCGACGGCCGTCGTCTCGGCGATCATGGGGCTGGCGCTGTCCGCTCGGGCCCGATCCCTGCGCGAGGCGCTACCGCTGGCGGTGCCGCTGATCCTGGCCTCGGCACTGTTCGCCGGGGGCCTGATCCGGCTGGTGGGCACCTGGGGCTACGAGCAGATTTCGTGGTTCGTCCCGGCCCAGTGGGGCTTTGCGGCATCGGCGTCGACCGTCGACCTGCGTCGGGTCGACACGCTGGCCACCAACATCCTGATGTGGACCCACTACGTGGGCTGGTGGGTGTTCGACATGGGCATGCTGACGTTTTTCGGCATGCTGTGGGCCGGGCTGACCTGGTACTGGCTGCTGCCCCGCACCCCCAAAACCCGCAACCGCCCCCCGGATCGCCGGCGGCCGGAACCGAACGCGCCGAGCGGCCGAGAAGCCGCGCGCGAGTAGCGGTTTCGCGCGACGATTCACATCATTGTTCCCGACGCGCCGGCGGCGGGCTACGGTCGAATCATGGCGCCGAACATGACGAGCACTGCCGAACATCTGCGCAACGCGCTGGACGGGCGTTGGCGGGACGTGAAGAACCGGATGCGAGCCACGATGACCGAGGACTTGTTCCGCCCGCACTACACCCCGAACACCGTGATCGCGCGCACCAAGGTGGCCGAGCAGCTGCGGATCATGGCCGCATTCGGTGCCGCGGCCGACAGTTTCCGCAAGGAGCACGGCGGCACCGGTGACGTCGGCGCGGCGATCACCATGATCGAGATGCTCGCGATGTCGGACCTGTCGCTGATGGTCAAGGCCGGGGTGCAGTGGGGCCTGTTCGGCGGGGCGGTCGAGAACCTGGGCACCGAACGCCACCACGAGGCCCACGTCAAGGACATCATCAGCCTCGAGCTGCGCGGCTGCTTCGCGATGACCGAGACCGGCCATGGCAGCGACGTGCAGTCGCTGGAGACGACCGCGACCTACGACGCCGAGACCGAAGAGTTCGTCATCGACTCCCCCACCCCGTCGGCCCGCAAGGACTACATCGGCGGAGCCGCCGAAACAGCCAGCATGGCAGCGGTTTTCGCGCAACTGATCACCACCGAGGACCGCGAGCCGGTCAACCACGGCGTGCACTGCCTGCTGGTCCCGATCCGCGACGCCGAGGGCAACGACCTGCCCGGGGTGACGACGTCGGACTGCGAATACAAGGGCGGCCTGCCCGGCGTCGACAACGGACGCATCGTGTTCGACCACGTGCGCGTCCCCCGGGTGAACCTGCTGAACAAGTACGGCGACGTCGCGCCGGACGGCACGTACAGTTCGCCGATCGACAACCCCAACCGGCGGTTCTTCACCATGCTGGGCACGCTGGTCCGCGGCCGGATCACCGTGGGCGGCAGCGCCGGCGCCGCGGCCCGGGTCGCGCTGGACATCGCGACCCGATACGCGTTGCAACGCAAGCAATTCAGCGCACCCGATGACGACGACACCGAGGTGCTGATCATGGATTACCTGGTGCACCAGCGGCGGTTGTTCCCGTTGATCGCGAAGTCCTACGCGCTGCAGTTCGCCCAGAACGAGCTGGTCGGCAAGTGCCACGACGTCCAGACCGCCGATGCGCCCGACACCGAGGAGCAGCGCGAACTGGAGTCGCGCGCCGCCGGGCTCAAGGCGGCCAACACCTGGCATGCCAGCCGGGCCATCCAGGAGTCGCGCGAGGCCTGCGGCGGGGCGGGCTACATGGCCGAGAACCGGCTGATCGGGCTGCGTGGCGACACCGACGTGTTCACCACCTTCGAGGGCGACAACCACGTGCTGACCCAGCTGGTGGCCAAGGAGCTGCTGACGGCCTACGCCGACGACATCCGCAGCATGAGCCCCGTCGAGTGGGTGCGCTTCGCGGCCGGCACGGTGAGCGAGCGCGTCGCGAAACGCACCGCGGCGGAGACCATCATCCAGACGATCGTGGACGCCCGGCAGGACAACGAGGAAGAGGGCAGCCTGTTCAACCGCGGCACCCAGATCAAGATGTTCGAGGACCGCGAGGAGTATCTGCTGTCCTCGGTCGCGCGCCGGCTGCAGAGCAAGTCCAAGGAGATGTCGGCCTTCGACGCCTTCAACTCCGTGCAGGACCACGTGCTGCACGCGGCGAGCGCGCACATCGACCGGGTGATCCTGGAGGCCTTCGTCGCCGGCATCGACTCGTGCGAAGACGAGGGGGCGCGCGAGCTGCTCGAGCTGGTCTGCGACGTCTATGCCCTGTCGGTGATCGAGGACGACAAGGCCTGGTACGTGGAGCACCGCTACCTGTCCACCGAGCGGGCCAAGGCCGTCACCCGCGGGATCAACGACCGGTGCCGCAAGCTGCGACCGCACGCCCAGACGCTGGTCGACGGGTTCGGCATCCCCGAGGCGCTGCGCTACGCCGAGATGCTGCACCCGGAGAACCTGGCGGAGGCGGCTCCCGGCCTCACGCCCTGACCGGCTCCTTCTCGGCGATCGCCTCCAGGCTCGGCGGCGGCGGCGCCGGCACGCGGGCGCGCCCGGGCCGCACGTAGCGCACCCAGGTCAGGGCCGCGGCGACGAGGTAGCACACCAAAAAGCTGCAGAACGCCGGGGTTTCGGTGCCGCTGCTCAGGTAGGACTGCCGTAGGGCCAGGTTGATCCCGACGCCGCCCAGCGCGCCGAACGCGCCGGCGAACCCGATCAGGGACGCCGACATGACGCGCGTCCAGTGCCGCCGTTCGGCCTCGCCGACGTTCAGGGCTCGACTGCGCTGTTCGAAGATCGACGGGATCACCTTGAACACCGCCCCCTTGCCCATGCCGCAGAAGATGAACAGCGCGATGAACCCGACGACGTAGCCGATCATCGTGGTCTCGGTGGTGTGGCTGCCGGCGCCGCGGGCGAGGTCGTCGTGGGTGCTGACCGCCACCAGCAACCCCGCGCCCAGGATCATGCCGGCGACGACGGCCAGCGTGACCCGGCCGCCGCCGAACCGGTCACCCAGCTTGCCGCCGAGAATCCGCGCCGCCGACCCCAGCAGCGGCCCGATGAAGACGATCTCGGCGGCGTGCAGCGACGCCTGCGCGTGGGTCTGACCGCCGGCCAGCAGGTTGAGCTGTATCACCTGACCGAACGCGAACGCGAACCCGATGAACGACCCCGAGGCGCACATGTAGAGGAACGACACGACCCACGCGTCGGGCACCCTGAGCACCGCCCGCACGTGGCCCATCTCGATCGCATGGGTCAGGTTGTCCATGAACAGCGCCGCGCCCAGGCCGGCGACCGCCAACAGCACCAGATAGATCGCGCACACCCAGTACGGCGCCTCGTTGCCGGCGGTGGCCAGCACCACCAGGCCGACCGCCTGGATGCCGGCCACCCCGAGGTTGCCGAGGCCCCCGGTCAGGCCCAGCGCCAGGCCCTTGCGCCGCTGCGGATAGAAAGCCTCGACGTTGGCCAGGGAAGCGGAGTAGTTGCCCCCGCCCAAGCCGGTCAGCGCGGCGCACACCAGATACGGCCACAGCGGCAGGCCGGGGTTGGCCAGCAACACGATGGCCCCGAGGGTGGGGACCAGCAGTATCGACGACGAGAAGATCGCCCAGTTGCGGCCGCCGAACCTGGCGGTGGCCATCACGTACGGGATGCGCACGCACCCGCCGACCAGCGTCGCGGTGGCGCCGAGCAGCAGCTTGTCGCCGGCCGCGAAACCGTAGACGGACTGCGGCATGAACAGAACCATCACCGACCACAGCGTCCAGATCGAGAAGCCGACGTGCATGTTCACGATCGACCAGATCAGGTTGCGCCGGGCGATGACCTTGTTACCGGTCTCCCACGCGATGACGTCTTCGGGGTCCCAATGCGAGATGTGGCGCGTACGTCCCATGGATTGTTGGCCTTTCACACCGAATTCCCGGGGATACGGATCGAATCGCCCTCAGCGACAGTGGGTCAGGCGGTCGTACGTTCGTGGTGCCGCGCTGCCAGGATGCCAGCGCTCTTGTCCCCATGTTCGCCCCCGCCGCTAGGAGTGTGCTGAACGAAAGCTGTGAAGATCCGGGGCCGCACACCGCCGGAATGGCCGCGCGCCGGGCGGCTATCGGTGCGGAATCGGGCCAAGCGCTTGGAGTTTGCCGCCCGGGCCGATCTGGAACTTGACTTTTCCCCTGCCGGTGGGACAGCAGGGTTCGTCACTGCCGACCTGCCATCGATACTCAACCGTGACCGTGTCCTCGGAGGGCGGCAGCACGGTGATGTAGGGCTTGGGATTAGGAGTGGCCGTGCCCAGCGGGGTGTTGTGGTCGAAGAAGAGCAACTGCTGCGGGGTCGACTCGCTGGCGATGGTGGGGATGATCTGCACCCAGTACAAGCGGCAATTCCTCGTGTGGCCCCGCGCGATTTCGACCCACGTCGTGCCCTGCACCGCGATCGGGACCGAGGCGATGGCCCGGCGCACCGTAGCGGCCGTTGGCCCCTCGGAGCCTTTGCAGATGTCAGGCGGCCGCGACGCCGGGGCCTGCGGCTTCCCGCCGCACGCCGAGAGCGCCACAATCAGCACGGCGATGACCAGCTGACGCACACGGCAAGCTTAGCGAAGGCTGTGAATGTACCACCGGTTTGGCCGGAAGCCCACGTTTGCCCAGGTAGACCCCGCGCCCCGCCAGTAATGTCGTGCCAAGCTTGCGGGTCGACGGTGACCCATGGCTAGCTGCGCCGATGACGGACTTCCGCACGCTTCACCATTACCTCGGCGCCGTCACGACAAAGCCGTAAAGCGACGGAAACATCGGATGCCCGGCGCCGAAACAATCCCGATGCTCAATGGCTTTGTCGCACGATGAATCTGCTCGCGCAGCCAGGGAGGGACGTAAGCGTGGCGAGGGAGCCCCATGGCACCCGATGAGGACGCCGACGAGGCTTCGGTACACACCGTGTGCGGCTACTGCGGCGTCGGCTGCGGAATGGTGTTGCAGGTCACAACCGACGCCTAGTGCGGTCGGCGTCACATCACCAACTCGGTTGGCCACCAACAACATCCGGCCAGTTTCGGCCGGCTGTGCACCAAGGGCGCGACGACCGCGGATCTGCTGACCGCGCCGGGCCGGATGGAAACCGCGCACGTGCGGACCGACCGCGGCGCCCCCGCCGAGCCGGTCGACATCGACGACGCGATCGCCCAGTCCGCGAAGCGGTTACGGGCCATCATCGACCGGCACGGGCCGGACGCGTTCGCCCTGTACGTGTCGGGGCAGCTGTCACTGGAGGCCCAGTACCTGGCCAACAAGCTGACCAAGGGCTTCATCGGCACCAATCAGATCGAGTCCAACTCGCGACTGTGCATGGCCAGCGCGAGTTCCGGCGACAAGCTGTCCCCCGGCGCGGACGGACCGCCGGGCTCCTACGCGGACTTCGAGAAGGCCGACGTCTTCTTCGTCATCGGCGCCAACATGGCCGACTGCCACCCGATCCTGTTCCTGCGCATGATGGATCGGGTCAAGGCCGGCGCCAAACTCATCGTCGTCGACCCGCGCCGTACCGCGACCGCGGAGGAGGCCGACCTGTTCTTGCAGATCTCCCCCGCGCGAGGCGTAATGCGACGGAAACGTCGCACACCCACCGCTGAAACATCCCCGTCGCACCATTTCCCTCATCGGTTTGGGCTCGAGGAGGAAGCGTGGCGCGGGAGTGCGACGGACCCGTCAAGTACGCGGCGAAGAACGGCTGTCCCCTGCAGTGTCCCCTGCGCGGGGGTGCTGACCCGGGGGCCGACCCCGCGTCGGCGCGCGCCCAAGTCGCGTGGGCGGGGCTCCCCGTGAACCTGGACCTGGTCTTTTCCTCCAATCAACGGGACCGGGTTTATGTGCAACACCTGCTGCGCAAGCGGGAGAACCAGTTGTCGCGATGGCTGCACGACCGCGCCCACCTGTGCGTGTGCGAGAACGCCGCCGAAGACGGCAACCACGGCCCGGACGCGGCCTGAGCGCCGCCGAACTGCCGGTGAGCCCCGCGCCGTCGATATCGGTTGCGGCGCAGGCACCTAGGCACGCCCCGGGGCTGACGCCCAGCGTGCACTGAGGGCGAAGATCCGGCCGGAATTTCGCCGTCAGTGCACGTTCGGCGCGGACGCGCGGCGCCGCCCGACCGATCCGCGGGGAATTGATCGGCGGTTCGCCCGGTTTAGACCCGTATGCAGGGCGAGGGCTTCCAGGCGAAGTGACGGCGCATGAGCCGGATCTCCGTACTGCGCCGATGTCCTATAGTGGGGCTATGCAACAGGCCATACAGCCGCGCTTCGTCCTTACGCGCCGCCCCGCCGTGCACTGTTGTTGTCGCTGTTGTTGATTTCCTGACGCCTTCCGACGCTCAACTGTTGTATGCGTTTGGCGCCAGACGCGGGCGGTACTACGAGTACGCCGGGGCGGCACCACGACGCGCGTCGATCACCAGGAAGACCGACCACCTATGACCGTATTTCACCAGCGCTCGCGCATCCCCCGTCCGGCAGGCCGACGTGTCCCGCACATCTTCGAGGAGGACACATGAGCATCGCCGAGGACATCACCCAATTGGTGGGGGGCACCCCGCTGGTGCGGCTGCGCCGGGTCACCGAGGGCGCCGTCGCCGACGTCGTCGCCAAGCTGGAGTTCTTCAATCCGGCCAACAGCATCAAGGACCGCATCGGGGTCGCCATGATCGACGCTGCCGAGCAGGCGGGCCTGATCAAACCCGACACCATCATCCTCGAGCCGACGAGCGGGAACACCGGTATCGCGCTGGCGATGGTGTGCGCGGCGCGGGGCTACCGCTGCGTGCTGACGATGCCCGACACGATGAGCAACGAGCGGCGGATGCTGCTGCGCGCCTATGGCGCCGAGCTCGTCCTGACACCCGGCGCCGACGGCATGGCGGGCGCCATCGCCAAGGCCGAGGAACTCGCCAAGACCGACCAGCGGTATTTCGTGCCGCAACAGTTCGAGAACCCGGCCAACCCGGCGATCCACCACGCCACCACCGCGGAGGAGGTGTGGCGCGACACCGAGGGCAAGGTCGACGCCTTCGTGTCCGGCGTGGGCACCGGCGGCACCATCACCGGCGTGGCCCGGGTCCTCAAGGAACGCAAGCCCTTGACGCGGGTCGTCGCGGTGGAGCCGGCCGCGTCGCCGGTGCTGTCCGGCGGGGAGAAGGGCCCCCACCCGATCCAGGGCATCGGCGCCGGGTTCGTCCCGCCGGTGCTGGACATGGACCTGGTCGACGAGGTCATCACCGTCGGCAACGAAGACTCGTTCACCATGGCGCGGCGGTTGGCGCGGGAGGAGGGGCTGCTCGTCGGCATCTCCTCGGGCGCGGCCGTGGTGGCCGCCCTGGAGGTGGCCCGCCGGCCCGAGAACGCCGGCAAGCTCGTCGTGGTCGTGCTCCCCAGCTACGGGGAGCGGTACCTGAGCACCCCTCTGTTCGCCGACCTGGCCGACTAGCCATGCTCGACGCCATCCGCCAAGACATCCGGGCCGCCAGGCAGCGCGATCCGGCCGCCCCGACCACGCTGGAGGTGGTCTTCGCCTACCCGGGCGTGCACGCCATCTGGGGTCACCGGGTCAGCCACTGGCTGTGGAACCGCGGCGCGCGCGTGACCGCCCGCACGCTGGCCGAGTTCACCCGCATCGTGACCGGGGTCGACATCCATCCCGGCGCCGTGCTGGGCTGCCGCCTGTTCATCGACCACGCGACCGGCGTGGTCATCGGCGAGACGGCCGAGGTCGGCGACGACGTCAGCATGTACCACGGCGTCACCCTCGGCGGCAGCGGCGCCGACACCGGCAAGCGCCACCCGACCGTCGGGGACCGCGTGACCATCGGCGCGGGCGCCAAGATCCTCGGCGCGATCAAGATCGGTGACGACGCCCGCATCGGCGCGAACGCCGTGGTGGTCAAGCCGGTCCCGTCCAGCGCCGTCGTCGTCGGGGTCCCCGGGCAGGTCATCAGCCGCCCGGGCCGGGGCAGCCCGGACGACTCGATGATGCCCGATCTGGTGGGCGTCAGCCTGCAGTCGCTGCTGACCCGCGTGGCCAAGCTCGAAGACTCGACCGACGGCCGGCACAACGGGCAGCCGGGCGAGCGCGTCATCCGGCCGCCCGAAGCCGGCGTGTGGCACGGCGAGGACTTCTCCATCTGATCGCGGGCGGACGCTAGCGTGTCTGCCATGAGCGATCCCCACGCGCCGAACGTCCCGGCCGCGTTGTCCGTACCGAGCCTGAACCGGGGGGTCGGCTTCACCCACGAGCAGCGGCGGCAACTGGGCCTGACCGGCCGGCTCCCGTCGGCGGTGCTCACCCTCGACCAACAGGCCGACCGCGTGTGGCACCAATTGCAAAGTTTGGCAACCGATTTAGGCCGGAATCTGCTGCTGGAACAGCTGCACTACCGCCATGAGCTGCTGTACTTCAAGGTGCTCGAGGACCATCTGCCCGAACTGTTGCCGGTGGTCTACACCCCCACCGTCGGCGAGGCCATCCAGCGCTTCTCCGACGAGTACCGCGGGCAGCGGGGTCTGTTCCTGAGCATCGACGAGCCGGACGAGATCGAAGCCGCCTTCGCGACGTTCGGGCTCGAGCCCGACGACGTCGACCTGATCGTGTGCACCGACGCCGAGGCGATCCTGGGCATCGGAGACTGGGGCGTGGGCGGCATCCAGATCTCGGTGGGCAAGCTGGCGCTCTACACCGCCGGCGGCGGCATCGATCCGCGCCGCTGCATCGCGGTGTCCCTCGACGTCGGCACCGACAACGAACAGCTGCTCGCCGACCCGTTCTACCTCGGCAACCGCCATCCCCGGCGCCGCGGTCACGAATACGACGACTTCGTCCGGCGCTACATCGAGACCGCCCACCGGCTGTTCGGAAACGCCGTGCTGCACTTCGAGGATTTCGGGCCCCTGAACGCGCGCCGGATCCTGCACACCTACGGCGAGAAGTACTGCGTGTTCAACGACGACATCCAGGGCACCGGGGCGGTGGTCGTGGCCGCCGTGTACGGGGGATGCCACGTCACCGGCGCCCCGATGCGCGACCAGACGGTGATCGTCTTCGGGGCCGGGACCGCCGGGATCGGCGTCGCCGACCAGATCCGTGACGCGATGATCGCCGACGGCGCCACCGTCGAGCAGGCCACCGCGCGGATCTGGCCGATCGACAAGCAGGGCCTGCTCTTCGACGACATGGACGACCTGCGGGACTTCCAGCGGCCCTACGCCAAGAACCGCCAGGAGCTGGGTGTGGCCGCCGGCGACCGGGTGGGCCTGGTCGACGCGATCAGGCTCGCCTCACCCACCCTGCTGTTGGGCTGCTCGACGGTGCACGGGGCGTTCACCCGCGAGGTCGTCGAGGCGATGACGGCGTCCTGCGAGCACCCGATGATCTTCCCGCTGTCCAACCCGACCTCGTGCATGGAGGCCATGCCGGGCGACGTGCTCGAGTGGTCGAACGGCAAGGCGCTGCTGACCACCGGCAGCCCGGTCTCCCCCGTCCACTACGACGGCATCACCTACACCATCGGGCAGGCCAACAATGCGCTGGTGTTTCCCGGGATCGGGCTGGGCATCATCGTCGCCGGCGCCCGGCTGCTCACCGCGAAGATGCTGCGGGCGGCGGCGGAAGCCATTGTGCACCAAGCGAGTCCGACGGACCCCGGGGATTCGCTGCTGCCCGATGTGTGCAACCTGCGCGCCATCTCGACGGCCGTCGCCGAGGCCGTCTACCGCGCGGCCGTCGACGACGGGGTGGCCCGCAAGACCCATGAGGACGTCCGGCAGGCCGTCCTGGACACCATCTGGACGCCGGCCTACGACTGAGCGGGGCCGGGGCGGACGCTGAAGCCAACTCAGCTCCCCCGGGTGGACTCGAACCACCAACCCTTCGGTTAACAGCCGAATGCTCTGCCAATTGAGCTACAGGGGATTACCGCGGGACGACTCTAGCGTACTGGCCTGGCCGGGCCCAACTAGAGCCCAACTAGAGGGAGGCAGATCGGGCGCGCACGCACCCGGCCGGGTGAGGCAGGATGGGGAGGTCCGAATCGTCATCGGGAGGAAAGCTTTGATCCGGTATGTCGTCGCGCTCGGCCTGGGTTACGTGCTGGGCACGAAGGCCGGGCGCCGTCGCTACGAACAGATCACCGGCACGTATCACGCGCTGACCAGCCATCCCATGGTGCAGTCGATGATCGAAGGCGGACGCCGCAAGGTCGCCAACCACATCTCGCCCGACACCGGGTTCGTGACCCTGGCCGAGATCGACGGCCAAACCGAGGTCGTGGAGCGCGCCGCGGGGCGGCCCGCCGACGAGGCCGTCACACCGTCTGATCGTCGCCGCTAGCCTGCTCCAGCAGGCTGCGCCGGTAGGCCTCCATGGCGACCAGGTCGCCGAACAGGGCGTGGTACTCGTCACCGTGCTCGATGGGTGACATGCGCTGCAGCTTGGATTTCACCTCGGCGATCTGCCGGCCCATCCACACCTCCTGCAGGCGGGCCAGCACCCCGGCTATGTAGCGCGGCAGATTCTCGTCGTCGACCGCGATGGCCTCCACCCCCAACTCGCTGATCAGGCCCGCGGTCAGGGCCGACGTGGTCCGCTGGCGCACCATGTCGAGCCACTCCGCGCCGGTGACACCGGTCGAGGTGCCACCGGCGGCCTCGATGGCCGCCCGCACGGCCGCGTAGCCCGGGTGGGTGAAGCTCTCGACGGTCAGGGTGTCGAACACCGGGCCGGCCAGCGCCGGGTACTGCAGCGCCGATTTCAGCGCCTCGCGCTGGGGCCACAGGGTCGGATCCCGCGGGTCGGGGCGGGCGGCTCCCATTCCTCGGGGCTCGGCCGGGGCCGCGTCGGCCGGACGCTGCTCGCCCCGGCGGGGGGCACCGGGACCGCGGGAGGGGACTTTGGGCTTCTTGGCCTGGCCGCGCACCCGGTCGATGACCTGGGCCACGTCGTCCCAGCCGACCCAGCCCGCGAGCTGGCGGGCGTACTCGTCGCGCAGCGTCGCGTCCTTGATCTGGCCCACCATCGGCGCACAGCGGCGCAGCGCGGCGACCCGGCCCTCGGCGCTGTCGAGGTCCATCTCGGCGAGCGCGGTGCGGATGGCGAACTCGAACAGCGGGGTGCGGCGCGCCACCAGGTCGCGCAGCGCGCCGTCACCGGATTGCAGCCGCAGGTCACAGGGGTCCATGCCGTTGGGGGCCACCGCGACGAACGACTGCCCGGCCAGGTTCTGCTCGCCGTCGAAGGCCTTGAGGGCCGCGGCACGCCCGGCTGCGTCCCCGTCGAACACGTAGATCAGCTCGCCGCGGAAGAAGCTGTCGTCCATCATCAAGCGGCGCAGCATCCCCAGGTGCTCGTCACCGAATGCGGTGCCGCACGACGCCACGGCCGTGGTGACCCCGGCCAGGTGCATCGCCATGACGTCGGTGTAGCCCTCGACGACGACGGCCTGGTGGCCCTTGGCGATGTCGCGCTTGGCCAAGTCGATGCCGAACATCACCGACGACTTCTTGTACAGCAGGGTCTCGGGCGTGTTGATGTACTTGGCCTCCATCGGGTCGTCGTCGAAGAGCCGCCGGGCGCCGAACCCGATCACCTCGCCGGCCGAGGAGCGGATGGGCCACAGCAGCCGCCGGTGGAAGCGGTCGATCGGCCCGCGGCGGCCCTGCTTCGACAGGCCGGCGGCCTCGAGCTCCTTGAATTCGAAACCCTTGCGCTGCAGGTGCTTCGTCAACGAATCCCAGCCGGAAGACGCGAATCCGCAGCCGAACCGGCGGGCCGCCTCGGCGTCGAAGTTGCGCTCGGTCAGGTACTTGCGGGCCGGGGCCGCCTCGGCGGACTCCAGCGCGGCCGCGTAGAACTCCGCGGCGGCCGCGTTGGCCGCCACCAGCCTGGCGCGGGTGCCCCGGTCGCGCTGCACGCTGGTCGCCGGACCCGTGTAGCTGATCGTGTAGCCGACCTGGTCGGCGAGCTGTTCGACGGCCTCCACGAAGCTGACATGTTCGATCTTCTGGATGAACGCGTATACGTCACCGCCCTCGCCGCAGCCGAAGCAGTGGAAGTGGCCGTGATTGGGCCGCACATGAAACGACGGGGACTTCTCGTTGTGGAACGGGCAGAGGCCTTTGAGCGAATCGGCGCCCGCGTTGCGCAGCTGGACGTAGTCGCCGACGACCTCCTCGATGCGGACCCGCTCACGGATCGCGGCGATGTCGCGGTCGGGAATGCGGGCCCGGCCCTTGGGGCGGCCCGCATTCGCCGAACCGGCCGGAGAAGACATCTGGCTAGTTTAAGGCCGAGTCCGCGACACCGGACCCGCCCGCTACGAACCCACCTGGCGGGAATCGATGCGCTCGAGCCGCCCCTCGGTATAGGACGCGATCTGGTCGATGACGACCCGGAACCGGGCGCGGTCGTCGGGGGCGGCAATGAACGCCGCGGCATAGATCGGGTCGAGCGTGCGCGGCGCCCCGGAATGCAGCCAGTGCGCCACCCGCTGGACGCGTTCGCGCTGGGCGGCCTGGGTGTCCAGGTGCCGCGGGTCGGACATGATGAACTGCAGCGCCAGGATCTTCAGCAGGGCGACCTCGGCGCGCACCAGATCGGGCACCTGCAGGTCGGCCTGGTAGCGCACCAGCGGCCCAGGTCCGGCGACCGCGCGGGTGGTCGCGATCGCGGCCGATGCGAACCGGCCCACCAGCTCGCTGGTCAACCGCTTGAGCGCGACCGACGCCGCCAGCGTGGCGTCGTACTTGCCGATGGCGGCGACCACCGGCAGGCCCGACAGCCGGGCGGCAGCCGCCAGGAAGTCGTCGGCGCGCACCCGGGGAAACTCGCTCTCCCCCAGCCGGGCCAGCGTGGCCGCCCCCTCCTCGTCGGCCAGCACGCGGAGGTCGATGCGCTGCGAGACGACGCCGTCCTCGACGTCGTGCACGGAATAGGCGATGTCGTCGGCCCAGTCCATGACCTGGGCTTCCAGGCACACCCGCTCCCCCGGCGCGCCCGCGCGCACCCACGCGGCCAGCTCGCGGTCCTCGTCGTAGAAGCCGAACTTGCGGTCCCCTTCGCGGCGCGTCCACGGATATTTGGTGACCGCATCCAACGACGCCCGGGTCAGGTTCAGCCCCGCACTCTCGCCTTGCGCATCAAGCACTTTGGGTTCCAGCCTGGTCAGGATACGGAAATTCTGGGCGTTACCCTCGAAGCCGCCGTGGGCGGCGGCGAGCTCGTTGAGCGCGCGCTCGCCGTTGTGCCCGTAGGGCGGGTGCCCGATGTCGTGGGCCAGGCCGGCCAGCTCGACCAGGTCGAGGTCGCAGTCCAGCCCGACCGCCATCCCCCGCCCGATCTGGGCCACTTCCAGCGAGTGCGTCAGCCGGGTGCGCGGGGTGTCGCCCTCGCGAGGCCCGACGACCTGCGTCTTGTCGGCCAGCCGCCGCAGCGCCGCGCTGTGCAGGACGCGGGCCCGGTCCCGGGCGAAGTCGGTGCGGTGCTGCCCCTCCGTGCCCGGCAGGCCCGCGGTCTTCGCCGCTTCGGGCACCCGCCGCTGACGGTCGAAGTCGTCGTAGGGGTCGTGCTGATGCGTGCTCACCGACGCACAGTCTGCCAGGGAACGCCGCCCAGGTCCGCCTTCTGCCCAGGGGTTTTGGCCCCGCCACGCCCGGCCCCTCCTCGAGGCGTGCGGCCCGGCATCATCGCCGGGCTAGATTGACGTCATGCGCACCGCTCGACTGCTCGCCGTGATGCTGACGGTCCTCACCGCCGGGCTGCTGCTGGCGCCGGCGGCCGCCGCGCAACCACCGTTTCGGCTGGCGGGCTATGTCACCGATAACGCCGGCGCGCTGTCGGATTCCGGCCGCGCCGCGGTGACCTCGGCCGTCGACAAGCTCTACACCGACCGCCACGTCCGGTTGTGGGTGGTCTACGTCGACGACTTCTCCGATTTCAGGGCGAAGGACTGGGCGCAGCGCACCTACCACCTGAGCGACCTGGGCGACGACGACGCCCTGCTGGCCGTGGCGACCAGCGGGCACGCCTACGCCTTCCTGGTGCCCACCACGGTCAAAACCATCGGCTCCGGCCAGGTCGACGAGCTGCGGCGCGGCAAGATCGAACCCGCGCTGCGCAACGGCGACTGGAGCGGCGCGGCGGTCGCGGCGGCCGACGGGCTCAACACGACGCCCACGTCGTCGAGCCCGGTGAGCCTGCTGGTGGCGCTCGGCGCCATAGCCGCCGCCGTGCTGGCCTTGGTCATCGTCATGCGGTTCCGCCGGCGGCGCCGCCGCGCCGCCGAGTTGGCCGCGGCGCGGCGCGTCGACCCCACCGACGCGGACGCGCTGGCCGCGGTGCCGCTCGAAGCGCTCGACGGCCTGTCCCGCTCGATGGTGGTGGAGGTCGACAACGCGCTGCGCACCAGCGCCAACGAGCTCACCCTGGCGACCGAGGAGTTCGGCCAAGACCGGACCAAACCGTTCACCGAGGCCATCGCCAACGCCAAAGCGGCTCTGTCCCAGGCGTTCACCGTGCGCCAGCAGTTGGACGACGCCACGCCGGAGACACCGCAGCAGCGCCGCGACCTGCTCACCCGCGTCGTGGTGTCGGCGGCGCGCGCCGACCGCGAACTGGCTTCGCAGACCGAAAGATTCGAGAGGCTGCGCGACCTGGTGATCAACGCGCCCTCGCGGCTGGACCGGCTGACCGAGCGGTATGTGGAACTCAGCGCCCGCATCGCCCCGGCGGACCAGCGACTGGCCGAGCTGCAGCATGAATTCGACGCCGCGGCACTGAGTTCGGTGTCCGGCAACGTCGCGACGGCCAAGGAGCTGCTGGCGTTCGCCGACCGCAACATCGGCGCGGCCCGCGACCTGGCCGGCAGGGGGGCCGTCAGCGGGCAGCAGGGCGCTCTGGTGGATACGGTCCGCGCCACCGAATCGGCGCTCGGGCAGGCCCGCGCGCTGCTCGATGCGGTGGACAGCGCGGCCACCGACATCCGGCACGCCATCGACGGGCTGCCGTCGGCCATGTCCGACGTCCAGGCGAGCATCGAACGCGCCAACACGCAGTTGCAGACGGCGCAGGGCAGCAAGGCCGCGCATGCCGGCGGCCTGGTCGCGGCGCGCGACGCGGCGGCAAAGGCCCTCGACGACGCCCGCGGCGCCGGCTCCGCGGACCCGCTGAGCGCCTTCGCCCGGCTGTCCCAGGCCGACGCCGACCTCGACCGGCTGCTGGACACCGTTGCCGAGGAGCGCGCCAACCTCGAACGGCTCAACCGCGCACTCGAGCAGGCGTTGTTCACCGCCGAGTCGCGGGTGCGCGCGGTCTCCGAGTACATCGACACGCGCCGGGGCAGCATCGGGCCCGAGGCGCGGACCCGGCTCGCCGAGGCCAGTCGGCACCTCGAGGCCGCACACCAGAAGCGTTCGGCCAACCTGGCCGAGGCGATCACCCACGCCAACGTGGCGTCGACGCTGGCCGCCACCGCGCAGGCGCTGGCCAACGCCGACGTGCAGTCGACTCAGCGGGCCTACACCCGCCGCGGGGGCAGCGACATGGGCGCGATGATGGGTGGGATCATCATCGGCGACCTGCTCGGCGGGGGCATGCGGGGCGGCTTCGGCGGCGGGTTCGGCGGCTGGAGCCCCACGTCGTTCGGCGGCTCGTCCGGTCCCGGCGGCTCGTCCGGGGGCGGCTTCATGGGCGGCGGCGGCCGGTTCTGACCGGCCGCAAGCGGCCGGAGCGGAGAAAAGGGGCCCGCACACCCAAGGTGTGCGGGCCCCTTCTTGAGGTAGTGCGTCAGGCCCAGCTGGACCCGACGGCGCTGTCGGTGCTGGCCATGTTGTTGCCGGCCGACTGCACCTTCTGGCCGTGGGCGTTGGCCTGCTCGTAGATCACCTGGAAGTTGCGACCCAGCTGGGCGATGAACTCCTGGCAGGCCACCGAACCGGCGCCGCCCCAGAAGTCACCGGCGACCAGCACGTCGCGAACGATGGCCTGGTGCTCTGCTTCCAGCGACGCGGCCTGGGCGCGGATCAGCGCGCCGTGGGCGTCAACATCGCCGAACTGGTAATTGATGCTCATTGCTTGGCTCCTTAAAAGTGTTGGGTAGCAGCGGTTTTCGCTACTAGCTGGACAGGATCTGCTGCGAGGCCTGCTCTTGCTGCTCGTAGTTGTTGGCGTCGCGGATCAACCCGTCGCGCACTCCGTGGAGCATGTTGACGATGTTGCGGAAGGCCTGGTTCATCTGGCCCATCGTGTCGTACGAGGTGGCCTGAGCCTGACCGCTCCAGCCCGCACCCGCGATGTTCATCGAGGACGCCCACATCTTGCGGGCCTCGTCCTCCACCGTCTGGGCGTGGACCTCGAAACGACCTGCCATCGCCCGCATTTCGTGCGGGTCAGTCATAAAACGTGTTGGCATGTTGCCTGTCTCCTTCTGAAATTAGTTACCTGGACTCGTCAAAAAGTCTTTGTCGTTGCGGCTGCGCTAACCGGCCGCCGGGGAATGCGGCACCACGCCGCTCGAACGCGGCACGTCGAAGCGGGGTTCGGCTTCTTCCTGCCACTCGCTGTACTGCTGCGCCCATTCGTCCCACTCGTCCGACTCGTCGACCGTGATCGCCCCGGGAACGGGCTCCTCGATCGCCTTCTCGGTGGCGGGGACGCCCTCTTCCGGTTCCTGCGCCCAATGGTCGTAGTCATCCGGCGGGACCGCCACGCCCCAGTTGAGGGGGACCGACAAGCCGCCGAGCATGCCCGACTCGCCCCGCTTCGCCGACACCGAATCGTCCGGCAAGGGCGAACCTAGAGGCAAAAGCATGTTGCCTCCTTCCACAGCCGATCACATCTCAGGCCTGGCGGCGAGCCATCCACCACCAAGCGTTCCGAGAATCGTAAGCCAATACTCAGGACAATATCCGGGAATCCCGCATTTCGCCTCCCCCCGGGGCAAAAAAGCGCCCCGGGCCCCAACGCGCCGAAGGCGCGGACAACACCGCGTTCGGAGGTGTTGTCCGCGCCCCTTGGCATGATGGGTCAGGCCCAGCTGGACCCGACGGCGCTGTCGGTGCTGGCCATGTTGCCGCCGGCCGACTGCACCTTCTGGCCGTGGGCGTTGGCCTGCTCGTAGATCACCTGGAAGTTACGACCCAACTGGGCGATGAACTCCTGGCAGGCCACCGAACCGGCACCACCCCAGAAGTCACCGGCCACCAGCACATCGCGAACGATGGCCTGGTGCTCGGCCTCCAGCGACGCGGCCTGGGCGCGGATCAGCGCACCGTGGGCGTCCACATCGCCGAACTGGTAATTGATCGTCATCGCAAAACCTTCCTGATCACCCGGAGCCGCTAGCTGCTCAGGATCTGCTGGGAAGCCTGCTCTTGCTGCTCGTAGTTGTTGGCGTCGCGGATCAACCCGTCGCGCACCCCGTGCAGCATGTTGACGATGTTGCGGAACGCCTGATTCATCTGCCCCATCGTGTCGTAGGACGTCGCCTGGGCCTGACCACTCCAGCCCGCACCCGCGATGTTCATCGACGACGCCCACATCTTGCGCGCCTCGTCCTCCACCGTCTGGGCATGCACCTCGAAACGACCCGCCATCGCCCGCATCTCGTGCGGATCCGTCATAAACCGTGTCGGCATGATGTTGCTCCTTTCCCAACTGGGCCTACATTTTGATCACGCGCCGCAACTGGCCAGGTCCGGGACCCGCCGCGACCGCAAACTTCCCACCCGGAGGGATCGCCTCCGCTTTATCCGACCCCCGTCCGCGGGATTACGCTCGGCCGGGACTGAACGACGTGGTTCGGGCTGGCCCCGCCGCGCCCGAGAGCGCCGTTCATCCCGGCGGCGGCGGCACCCATGCCGCCCATCGGCATCGGCATCATCGGCATACCGCCACCCGTGGCGGCCCCCGCGGCCGCCGCGGCGGGCCCCTCGGCGCCCAACCCCGACATCGCCGCACTGACCATGCGGGCCGGCGACGACCCCTGCCACGTCGGCGGCACCGACATCGCCCCGACCAGCCGGGCCTTGCCCAGGCCCGCCGACGCCGCACCCAGTCCACCGAGGCCCCCAGCGCCGCCACCGAGCCCCTTCGGCATGACGTCGCCGACGAACTTGGGGGCCCCGGCCATCGGCGCGGTCGCGCCGGCCAGGGCGGCGGGCGCGCGCATCCCGGCCTGGGCCGCCATCATGATCGGCGACATCATCATGCTGGCCGGATACATGCCGATCTGGGCCACCGACATCACCGACGACAACGGCAGCGACGACGCGACCGAGGTGATCGGCGCAATCACGCCGGCCAGGGCCGCCTCCGGCGCGGCCAGGGCGGACCCGACCGCCCCCGTCAACCCGGAGGCCACCCCGGTCAGCGGCGTCGTCAGGAAGCTGGCGAGGCCGGACAGCAGCCCCGGCGGCACGCTGAACGCCGGCAGCACCGCCGCCGCCGAGGTCGCGGCCCCGTGGTAGCCGAACATGGCGGCCACGTCCTGGGCCCACATCTCGACGTACTCGGCCTCGGTGGCGAAGATCGCGGGCGTGTTCTGTCCCAGGAAGTTCGTCGCGACCAGCGTCATCAGCTGCGTACGGTTGGCGGTCACGGCCGCCGGCGTCACCGTCGCCGCCTGCGCCGCCTCGAACGCCGTCGCCGACGCGATGGCCTGAGCGCCGGCCGCCTCGGCCTGGGATGCGGCCGCGTTGAGCCATCCCACATAAGGCACCGCGGCGGCGGCCATCGACATCGAAGCCGGGCCGGTCCACGCGCCAGTGGACAACCCCGTCACCACCGACTGGAACGACGAGGCCGCACCCGACAGATCCGAGGCCAGGCCACTCCACGCTGACGCCGCCGTGAACAATGGCCCGGACCCCGCGCCGGAAAACATCAACGCCGAGTTGATCTCCGGCGGCAACCACGGAAACGTAGGAAACATCAGACCCCCCACCTAGCTAGCCGCATCGACAGTTTCGACCACCACACCGCTCGAGACTCAACATAGACCACGGCCAAAGCCTAAGGTAGGTGCATCCCGAAATCCGCGCTTTTACCAAACCCTCAGCTCACGCCCACCAACCAGACTCCTTGCGGCGCTTGTCGGGCGCCCACAGGCTGAGTTGGGTGAGCACAGCTCGGGGCGCGGACAACACCACGTCGCGCAGGTGTTGTCCGCGCCCCTTTGCTTAGGTCAGGCCCAGCTGGACCCGACGGCGCTGTCGGTGCTGGCCATGTTGCCGCCGGCCGACTGCACCTTCTGGCCGTGGGCGTTGGCCTGCTCGTAGATCACCTGGAAGTTACGACCCAACTGGGCGATGAACTCCTGGCAGGCCACCGAACCGGCACCACCCCAGAAGTCACCGGCCACCAGCACATCGCGAACGATGGCCTGGTGCTCGGCCTCCAACGAGGCGGCCTGGGCGCGGATCAGCGCACCGTGGGCGTCCACATCGCCGAACTGGTAATTGATCGTCATCGCAAAAACCTTTCTGTCTGTGCCAAGCAGCTAGCTGCTCAGGATCTGCTGGGAAGCCTGCTCTTGCTGCTCGTAGTTGTTGGCGTCGCGGATCAACCCGTCGCGCACCCCGTGCAGCATGTTGACGATGTTGCGGAACGCCTGATTCATCTGCCCCATCGTGTCGTAGGACGTCGCCTGGGCCTGACCACTCCAGCCCGCACCCGCGATGTTCATCGACGACGCCCACATCTTGCGCGCCTCGTCCTCCACCGTCTGGGCATGCACCTCGAAACGACCCGCCATCGCCCGCATCTCGTGCGGATCCGTCATAAACCGTGTAGCCATTACACCGCTCCTTTCACAAGACATCTCTCACAAGACGTCGATTTCCGTGTTTGCTGCCACACACATTTGCGGCAGCCGACCTCTAAACTCGGCCCATTTGACCCCTATCCGACTCCGGTCCGCGGAATCACGCTGGGCCGAGCCTGCGCCACGTTGGGGCTGGCCCCGCCGCGGCCGAGCATCCCGCCGGGCATCCCGGCGCCGGCGGCACCCATGCCGCCCATGGGCATCGGCATGAATGGCATCCCGCCGGTCCCGGTGGGACCGGCCGCCGCGGCGGGCCCCTCGGCGCCCAATCCCGACATCGCCGCACTGACCATGCGGGCCGGCGACGACCCCTGCCACGTCGGCGGCACCGACATCGCCCCGACCAACCGGGCCTTGCCCAGGCCCGCCGACGCCGCACCCAGCCCACCAAGGCCCCCGACGCCGCCGCCCAGCGCCTTTGGAACCGTGTCACCGACGAACTTGGGAACGTCGGCGGCCAAATTCGCGGCGGCCAGCGCCGGATGCGCACCCGCGCTGGTGGCGGCCTGAACGGCCATCATGATCGGCGACATTGACATGCTCGCCGGATACATCGCCATCTGGGCCACCGACATCAGCGATGACGTCGGCAGCGTCGACGCCATCGCCGTTACCGTCGACACCGCGGGCGCCACCGATGCCAGCGCCGACTGCACCGGCGCCGCCAAGGCAGCCCCCGCAGACGAAAGCAACCCGGTGACCTGCGACGCCACGGACGCAAGCGGTGCCGCCAAAAAGCCCTCCAAGCCCCCAAGGCTCACCGGTGGCAGGCTGAACGACGGCAGCAGCGCGGCCGCGGACGCTGCCGAGCCGTGATAACCGAACATGGCGGCCACATCTTGTGCCCACATCTCGACGTACTCGAACTCGGTGGCGAAGATCGCAGGCGTGTTCTGACCCAGGAAATTAGTCGCCACCAGCGTCATCAGCTGCGTACGATTCGCCGTCACCGCCGCCGGCGGCACGGTCGCCGCACGCGCCGTCTCGTACGCCGATGCCGCTGTCCGCGCCTGCACGCCCGCCGTCTCGGCCTGCCCCGCCGCCGCGCTCAGCCACGACACGTACGGCGTTGCGGCGGCGGCCATCGCCATCGATGCCGGACCCGTCCACGCCCCGCTGGTCAAACCGGTGACCACCGACTGGAAGGACGAAGCAGCACCCGACAGTTCCGAAGCCAGCCCGTCCCAAGCCGACGCTGCGGTGAACAGTGGGCCGGATCCCGCACCGGCGAACATCAACGCCGAGTTGACCTCCGGCGGCAACCACGGAAAAACAATAGACATCAAAACCCCGAACCGACTCGGCGCAGCAATAGCTGCCTCGAATCCTGATACTCAAAAAGCACCACGGCCAGATCGTAAAGCAACATCAATAGAGAATCCGTACCTGCAGCCAAACTTGACACGATCCGGGAACGGGAACTTGAATCAGGGCCACGTAAATTGGAATTAATCCAGATAAATGCGGGTGTCCGGCCGGCAGTCACCTCGCCCATGACCGGCCAGGCGCGGCAACGATCGAGGCTGCTCGGAATTCTCACGCGACCGACGGCCCGGTAAGACGAAATCAACGATGTGATCATCCGATCCGACGTTCGGCAACAGCGGTCGACAATCGACGATTCCCGACACGCGGATCGAGTGCAGTCGTCAATGCGGGTGGCTTGGTGCTCGGCGGCTCGAGTCAGACGCAATACACCGAATCGAAGCGCCGCCCGGCGACCGGCCGCTGACACCCATTGTCGGACCGCCCGAATGAGCACCGGTAACGAATCAACACGGGGATTCAACGCGTGACACGAAGACAACCGACGGCACCCGGCAACCGCCCCCGGGTCCGAGCGTCGATCGCCGCTTGAGGGACGACGGCAGACGACGCCTGTCAGCAGCCCTTGAGTCGCGTCGCGAGATAATCGGCGACACCGTCCATTGCCACCCGCTCCTGTGTCATGTCGTCGCGGGCGCGCACCGTCGCGGCGTTGTCCTCGAGCGAGTCGAAGTCCACGGTTACGCAGAATGGCGTGCCGACCTCGTCCTGGCGCCGGTAGCGCCGGCCGATCGCGCCGGCGTCGTCGAAATCGATGTTCCAGCATTTCCGCAGCTCGGCCGCCAGGTCGCGGGCTTTGGGGCTCAGATCGGCGTGCCGGGACAGCGGGAGCACCGCCGCCTTGACCGGCGCCAGCCGCGGATCCAGCCGGAGCACCGTCCGTTTTTCCATTGCGCCCTTGGCGTTGGGCGCCTCGTCCTCGGTGTAGGCGTCGATCAAAAACGCCATGAATGACCTGGTCAGGCCGGCCGCCGGTTCGATGACGTACGGGGTGTACCGGGAGTCGGTGGCCTGGTCGTAGAACGACAGGTCCGCGCCGGAGTGCTTCGAGTGCGTGGACAGGTCGAAGTCGGTGCGGTTCGCCACGCCTTCCAGCTCGCCCCACGGGTTGCCGACGAAGCCGAATTTGTACTCGATGTCGACGGTGCGGTCGGAGTAGTGCGAGAGCTTCTCGGCGGGGTGCTCGTAAAGGCGTAGGTTTTGCGGATCGATACCGAGATCGACATACCACTGCTGCCGGGTGTCGATCCAATACTGGTGCCACTCCTTGGCGGTGGACGGCTCGACGAAGAACTCCATCTCCATCTGTTCGAACTCGCGGGTGCGGAAAATGAAGTTGCCCGGGGTGATCTCGTTGCGGAAACTCTTGCCGATCTGCCCGATGCCGAACGGCGGTTTCCGGCGGGCGGTCGTCACCACGTTGGCGAAGTTGACGAAGATGCCCTGGGCGGTTTCGGGCCGCAGGTAATGCAGCCCCTCCTCGGTCTCGATCGGTCCGAGGTAGGTCTTGAGCATCATGTTGAACTCGCGCGGATCGGTCCACTGGCCTTTCGCGCCGCAGTCGGGGCACACAATCTCGGCCATCGGCACCGAATCGGGGTCGTCGATCCCCTTCTTCGCCGCGTAGGCCTCCTGCATGTGGTCCTGACGGTGCCGGTGGTGACAGTTCAGGCACTCGACCAGCGGGTCGTGGAACACCTCGACATGGCCGGACGCCACCCACACCTGACGCGGCAGGATGATCGACGAATCGAGCCCCACCACGTCGTCACGGCCGGTCACCACCGAACGCCACCACTGCCGTTTGATGTTCTCCTTGAGTTCCACCCCGAGTGGCCCATAATCCCACGCCGACCTCGTGCCGCCGTAGATCTCGCCCGAGGGAAAGACGAAGCCCCGGCGTTTCGCGAGGTTCACTACAGTGTCGATAACGGACGCCACGGCGTGGTGCACTCCTTTGCCGGATAGTTCAGGACGGACGCGGCGGCGGATCGCCGCGCCCAGGACTCAGTCATGGTATCGGCCGGCCCGGCGGTCTTTGACATGCGTCATCATGCATGTGACAGTTGGAATCAGTGTTAAGCCCGTGGCCGGCAATCCGATGGCACTTCTCGAGGTGATGACTTCCCCATGGTGATGTCCTCCTCCACGCCCAGGGCCGCCGACGGCGACACGGGAGCGGACCTGAGCCTGGCCGCCCACGAGCACGCCGCCACCGCGGCCGATGGACGCGCCGCGTTCGCCGGCTACCCCGTGCCGCCGCCGCGGGAGATCCTCGACGGCGCCGGCGAGCTGCTGCGCGCGCTGGCCGCCCCGGTGCGGATCGCGATCGTGTTGCAGTTGCGCGAATCCCATCGCTGCGTACACGAGCTGGTGGACGCGCTGGGCGTGCCGCAGCCGCTGGTCAGCCAGCACCTGAAGATCCTCAAGGCGGCGGGCGTGGTCACCGGCGAGCGCTCCGGGCGCGAGGTGCTCTACCGGCTCGCCGATCACCACCTGGCGCACATCGTCGTCGACGCCGTCGCCCACGCCGGCGAGGAGGAGCGGCGCATATGACCGCCGGCGACGATGCAGAGCGAAGCGATGAGGAGGAGCGGCGCATATGACCGCCGGCGACGATGCAGAGCGAAGCGATGAGGAGGAGCGGCGCATATGACCGGACCGAGTGTCCGTTCCACCCGCCAGCGGGCCGCCATCTCCACGCTGTTGGAGACGCTCGACGAGTTCCGCTCGGCCCAGGAACTGCACGACGAACTGCGCCGCCGCGGCGAGAACATCGGGCTGACCACGGTGTACCGGACACTGCAGTCGATGGCAGCGGCCGGCATGGTCGACACGCTGCGCACCGACACCGGCGAGTCGGTCTACCGCAGGTGCTCGGAGCACCATCACCACCACCTGGTGTGCCGAAGCTGCGGCTCCACGATCGAGGTGGGCGACCACGAGGTCGAAGAGTGGGCGGAGGCGGTCGCCGCCAAGCACGGCTACTCCGACGTCAGCCACACCATCGAGATCTTCGGCACGTGCGCGGACTGCCGGTCCTGACCCCTACCGCGTCAACGCTGCGTGCATCTCCGCGCCGGTGTCCAAGACCAGCAGGATCAGGGTGCGCAGGGCCTCGTCGGTCAGGCCGGCGCCGGGAAAGTTGTACCGCAGGATCACGTCGGCGCTCTTGGACGGAGCCTTGCCGGAGTTGCGCCGCACGGCCTTCTCGTTGACCTTCTCGACCAGCGTCACGCTGCCGAAGTTGCTGTCGCGGGCCTGCCTGGCCACCTCGTCGCTGACCTTCTTGGTCAGCGGCAGGTCCCACGCCAAGACCTGGGTGAGCGAGACAAGGTCCAGGCCCTCGGCGATGTTGACCGCCCGCAGCGAGGCGATCGTCCCGCCATGGCGGACCGTGAGGGCACCGTCGGGCTCCTCCGCTACGGTGAGGATGTTGCGGAGTATCGGGGACAGGCGTTCCTGCAAGTTTGGCACTAGGCGCTCCCAAACCGTCGATTCCTGGATGCGTATTCCTCGCACGCGGCCCACAGGTCGCGGCGGTCGTAGTCGGGCCACAACTTGTCCTGGAACACGTACTCGGCGTAGGCGGCCTGCCACAACATGAAGTTGCTGGACCGGTGCTCCCCCGACGTCCGCAGAAAAAGGTCGACGTCGGGGATGTCGGGCCGCTGTAGGTGACGGGCGATCGTGGCCTCGGTGACCCTGTCCGGGTTCAGCGTGCCGGCTGCCGCCGCATGCGCGATTTCCCTGGTGGCCTCGGCGATTTCGGTGCGGCCGCCATAGTTGACGCAGTAGTTGACGGTGATCACGTCGTTGCCGTCGGTCATGGCTTCGGCGACGGCCAGTTCGTGGATGACGCTGCGCCACAGGCGTGGCCGCGAACCCACCCAGCGGATCCGCACGCCCATCTCGTTGAGACTTTCGCGGCGCCGGCGCACCACGTCGCGGTTGAACCCCATCAGAAACCGGACTTCCTCGGGCGAGCGCTTCCAGTTCTCGGTGGAAAACGCGTAGAGGCTGAGCCACTTGATACCGAGTTCGATTGCGCCACAAGCGATGTCAATGACGACCGCCTCGCCCATCTTATGACCCTCGGTGCGGCGCAGCCCGCGCTGGGTGGCCCAGCGGCCGTTGCCGTCCATCACGATGGCGACGTGGTTGGGCAGCCGGTCGGCCGGAATGCGGGGCGCGGCGGCCTTGGAGATGTGCTGCGGGGGCCGGCGCGGGCCGCCGTCGGCAGCGGGCGGCAGCTCCGGGAAGGCGACCGGCCACGTCGAGGTGTCGGGGAAGACGGGGTAGTCGTCGGGAGCGGCGGGCAGTTGCGGGAAGTCGCCGGATTGCGGCGTGCGGTCGGCCTTACGACCGGCGCCGCCGCCCCGGACCCTAGCCACAAGCCATATCCTGCCTGATCAGCGCTGCGCGCCGGTCGGCGATCGTGCGGTCGGCCCGATAAGTCCGCTCTACCAGCGGCAACGTCTTGAGCTGACGCTCCAGGTGCCACTGCAGGTGCGCGGCCACGAGTCCGCTGACGTGGCTGCGGTGCGACTGCGGCGACTGTTCGGCGGCCTCCCAGTCGCCGTCGTGCAGCGCGCACATGAGCTCCAGCACGCCCGGCGGCGGGGTGGTCGAGCCCGCCGGGCGGCAGTGCGGGCACACGCTGCCGCCGGCGGCCACGTGGAAGGCCCGATGCGGCCCGGGCGTGGCGCAGCGGGCGCACTCGGTCAGCGCCGGGGCCCACCCGGTGATGCCCATGGCGCGCAGCAGATAGGCGTCCAACAGCAGGTCGCGGGGGCGTCGCCCGTCGGCCACCGCCCGCAGCGCGCCCACCGTGAGCCGGTGCAGGGCCGGCGCGGGTGCCCGCTCCTCACCGGCGAGGCGTTCGGCGGTTTCCAGCATCGCGCACCCGCAGGTGTAGCGGCCGTAGTCGCCGACAATGTCGCTCGCGAACGAGTCGATCGAGACGACCTGGGTGACGATGTCCAGGTTCCGGCCCGGGTGCAGTTGGACGTCGATGTGCGCGAAGGGCTCCAGCCGCGCGCCGAATTTGCTACGGGTGCGGCGCACGCCCTTGGCCACCGCCCGAACCAGCCCGTGCTCGCGGGTCAGCAGGGTAACGATCCGGTCGGCTTCGCCGAGCTTGTGCTGGCGCAGTACAACCGCCCGGTCTCGATACAGCCGCATCCCGATAGTCTTGCACCGTCGCCGCCGAGTGTGTTTTGGTGACACGCTCACGCGGCGTCCCGTCGCGGTTTTGGGCCGGTACGCGCCGCGATGCCGGCGGTGTCGACCTTTACGGTCAGGCCGGCCGGCGGCGCCGGTTGAGCAGCCAGATGTGCGTGGACAGCACGGTGGCGAACGCACACCAAGCGGGGTAGAGGGCCAGCGGTGCGCCGCGCCCGCCGCGCACCGCGACCGCACGGCGGGTCAAGTCGGCGCTGCTTGCCGCCAGGCCCCCGGCAACCACGGCTGAAGCGCCCAGGTAGTGACGATTGAAGAACAACCATGACCAACTGCCGTTGAGGAGGAGGTTCAGAGCGAGTGCCCTCTGGTAGTTGCGGGCCTGCTGCTCGTCGCCGACATCGTTGAGTTCGTCGATGGTGGACGCCGAGACAACCGCGATGTCGGCGTAGAGCGCCGGCCACACCACCGGAAATACTTGCCGCGGCGGCTGATAGGACGGCTTGCGCAGCCGCTGATACCACGTCGATTCCACCGCCGGTCCGGTGGCCAGGCCACCTGCGACGGAGGTGACGATGACGGACGCGGCAGTGGCGAGCACTGTGGAGATGCGCATGTAGCTCCTTTGACTCAGTGTTCAGGCTTGACGGGGACGGCAACCTCGTTGCGACGCAGCATCGGAACGGTCCACGGTGGGTCGTAGAACCACGCGGCCGGTCGGCCGACGGGCTCGAAGCCCGCATTGGCCAGCGTGCGCATCAGGGCGGCGGTCTGCGCGGCGATCGCGTTCCGGCTACGGCTGCCGGTGAACCGGCGCACCGCAATGGTCTCTGCCGGAACGGTCACCAACCGCACGTCCGGGTTGTCAGGTTGCGGCAGCGCCTCCATCGTCTTGTCGGCTGGCATGAAAAACCGGATCACCCATTCGTCCTTGCCCTCGGGTTGCTGCGCCACCGGGGCTGTCATCGCGATTTTCTCGCCGGGCGCGCCGCCCGATTGCTGGGCGACGGGAGCGGTCATCGCGATCTTGGTGTCGGTGTGATTACCGCCGAAAATATAGCCGGCAAGGCGGCGAAATCCCTTGTTGCGCGCGGCCTCTTCGCTGGCCTTGATGGTGGTTTCGGCGGCGATCCGCGGCCCGTAGCGGCGAATCTCCACGCCATCGGTGCGCTGCTCGATGGTGTAGGCGGGCTCCTCTGTGCCGTGCCGCACGCCGACGATCGACTCGCCCGCTTCGATCAGCTGTTTGGCCGCTCCTGCGATCACTCCCAGCATCGTTGTCTCCTCACTCGTCGCCTGCTCTGCGTGAGCTGATACCCGCCGCGTTTACCCGCCCATGACGTCGATGGGTCGCGCCCGGCGCGGCGCGATCAAGGCCCGCGGCGGGCACGTCAGCCGACGCCACGTGGGCGTGCGCGGTCAATCGGGCGAACAACACACCGTGAGCGCGGTGTCGGCGCGCATCGGTCAAATGCGGGTCGAAATCCATCAACTTCACAGCATACCGCTACAGCCAGATATTAGTTCATTTTCTTAATCTTTAAGTAATCGTTGAACTCATGAATGCTTCCACAAAGCTAAGCAGGACAGTCAAATACGTCGGATCGCCGGTCCCGATTCGAACAGACTGGCAGCCGCCGGGATCCTGGATCCTGGAGCGAGCGCGTCGGCAGCTTCGACCTCGACCACGCCGGCGACGCCGTTGCCCCACGCCGCGGCCCAAGGCGGACCACCATTGGATCCGACGGTGAGCACCGTCTGATCGCTTACAGCGACCGCAGGAAGCTGATCAGCGCGGCGTTCACTTCTTCGGCGCGCTCCTGCTGAATCCAGTGCCCGGCGCCCGGGAACACGTCGACGCCCCGCAGGTTCGGCAATGCGGCTCGCATGCCCGCCAGCGCGTCGTCGGTGTTGCCGGCGATCAGGTCATGCTCGCCGGCGAGGTAGAGCGCCGGCGCGCGGATCGTCGCCCCGGCGAACGGCGCCAACACCGTCGGCAACGCATTGATGTTGCGGTACCAATTGAGCCCACCACGAATCCCGTTGCGCGACAGCTCGGCAACATAGAACTCGACGTCGGCTTCGGACAGCCAGTCCGGCAGTGCCGCAGGGACTGTCAGTTGATCGACGAAACGCTCCCCCGCGGTGAAGTACCCGTCCCAGCCCGTGGCCCGTCTCTTGTCGGCGACGATGTCGCCGCTGATCGTGTAGAAGAACCCGCGCACGAAGCGGTCGAGGTCCGCCTCGATCTCGGATTCGGCCTTCCCCGGCTCCTGAAAGTAGAGGCGGTAGTAGTCTCGTGCCCCTGCATTGGCCCGCATCAGGTCGTTCATCGTCAGACCCTCCGGCAGGCCGGGTATCGGCGGCGTGTACGGGACACTCATCGCTGCGACGGCGCGGAACAGATCCGGGCGCATCAACGCGCTGTACCAGGCCACCGGCGCCCCCCAGTCGTGGCCCACCACGACTGCCTGATCGGCACCGAGCGCGGCGACGACGCCGACGACGTCGGCCACCAGGTGCGACAAGGTGTAGGCGCCGATGCCCGCTGGAGCACTGGTGTGCCCGTACCCGCGCATGTCCATCGCGACCGCGCGATGTCCGGCGGAGGCCAACGCGGTGAGCTGGTGGCGCCACGAGTACCACGACTCCGGGAAGCCGTGACAGAAAACCACCAGCGGGCCGTCGCCGACCGAGACGGTGTGGATCGAGATACCGTTGGCGGCAATGTCGGCGTGCCGGAAGTCGGCGGTCACGACGACCGCTTCTGGCGGGCCCGTTGGGCCGCCCAGAACTGCTCGGCGTAGAGATCGGTGAAGTTGGGCTCGCCGGTATGCGCGGTCAATCCCCCGTCGGCGACCAGGTTGTGGCCGTTGATGAAGCTGGCGTCATCGGATGCCAGGAACGCGATCACGCTGGCGATCTCCTCCGGCCGGCCGACCCGCCCCACCGGGATGTTGCGCTCGTAGACCGGCTTCATGTTGGGGTGGTCCATCATCCCGCCGGGGTGGGTGTTCACCGGCCCCGGGCAGACCGAGTTGACTCGAATGCCTTGCCGCGCATGGTCGATGGCCATGTTGCGGGTCAGGTTGACCACGGCGCCCTTGGCCGCGCAGTAGGCGACCAGGCCGTAGTTGCCGGCCAGTCCGGAGATCGAGGCGGTATTGACGATGTTGCCGCCGGTGGCGATCAGGTGCGGTATCGCCGCACGCGATCCGAAGTAGACCGCGTCCAGGTTCACCGCCATGATGCGGCGCCAGTCGGCAGGCTCGACATCGACGACGGTGCCCATGGTGATCGCGCCGGCATTATTGACCATGGTGTCCAGCCGTCCGAAAGCCGCCACCGCGTGGTCGACGAGGTCACGCACCGCGGCCTCGTCGGTGACGTCGGTGACACGGGCGACGAGCCGATCATCGAATTCGTCGGACAGGCGTTGCAGACCTTTCGGATTGACGTCTGCAGCCACCACCGACGCGCCTTCGGCCAGGAAACGACGCACCGTGGCCGCGCCGATCCCGTGGCCACCGCCGGTGACCACGACCACCCGCCCGCGGTGCCTCGTGCTATCCACGTGCCACCGCCGCCCGTGCCGCGTCGGCGATGTGGCGAGCGGTCATCCCGAGCAGGTCCGCGGTGAAATCCGGCGATCCGAACGGCGGAAACGTGTCCGGGACGCCGATCGGCGTGACCGGCACTGGGAGTCCCAGCCGTGCCAGCGTCTCGGCGGTGGCCGAAAACAATCCGCCGACGATCGAATGGTTCTCCGCGGTGACCAGCCGGCCGGTTCTCGCCGCGACGTCGGCCACCGCTTCGCCGTCGAACGGCTTGATGGTGCTGACCCGCAGCACCGTCGCTTCGATGCCGTCGCCGGCCAGCGTGTCGGCCGCCGCCAACGCTTCACACACCCGGTCTCCGCTGGCGACGATGCCGACGTCCGCGCCGTCGCGCAGCACCGCGGCTTTGCCGAGGTCGAACGGCGGCAGATCCCTCGTGCGGCTCGCGGCCGGCCGGTCGAACGGCTGACGCAAATACACCGGCCCGTCGAAGTCCAGTACCACGGCCAGCGCCTGCGCGGCCTCGACGGGATCGGCGGGGTCGAGCACCACCATGTTCGGGATCGCCCGCCACACGGCCAGATCGTCGATCGAGGTGTGCGACGGGCCGAAAGTCGCCGAGATACCCGGAGTGGCGCCAACGATTTTCACATTGGCCCGCGGGAGGGCGATCTGCATGATCGCGAAGTCCGCGGCACGCCGGCCCAAAAACGCCGCGAACGAGGTGGCGACAACGGTCAGCCCGGCGCGCGACAGGCCGGCGGCGGTCAGCATCAGGTTCTGCTCGGCCATCCCGACGGCGATGTAGCGGTCGGGGAACGCGGCGGCGAACGCCGACAGGTCGGTGTAAGTCTTCAAATCCGCTGACAACGCGACGATGTCGGCGCGGCGAGTCGCGGCATCCACCAGTGCGCGCCCCCAGGGTCCCGCCTTGACCCGCATGCCCATGGCCGCGGCGGCGCCCGTCGATGCGGCTGTCACAAGCCCGCCTCGATCTCGCTCTGTACCGCAGACCACTGATCGGCCGGGATCCGCACGAAGTGTGCATTGCGGCGGGCTTGCAGACTCGCCGCCCCGTGCGCGAGGCGGGTGTGCGCGATGACGGCGCGCGGTCGGTCGCCACCGTCGTTGCGGGCCTTGGCGAAAACGTCCAGTAACGCGTCTATGTCGTTGCCGTCGACGTCGACGGCCCACCATCCGAACGCGCGGAATTTCTCCGCGAGGGGTTCGACCTCGAGCACCAGCTCGCCGTCGGCTTGGGTCCGGTTGACATCGACGACGCACGTGAGATTGGCCAGGTTCCGATCGCCGGCGAACATCGCCGCTTCCCAGGTGGAGCCCTCTTGGGTCTCGCCGTCCGACATGTAGTTGAACACCCGCGCCGGGTTGCCGAGGTGGCGGAGGCCCCAGGCGAGCCCACCGGCGACCCCGAGGCCTTGACCCAACGATCCGCCGGCAAACTCCACCCCCGGCACGTCACCGGGCTCGGCGCCCAGCGTGAGCGGACTTCCGTCGGCGCCGTACGTCTCCAGCTCCGACTGCGAGAGCAGGCCGTGTTCGGCCATGGCGCAGTAGTGCGAAAGCGCGTAGTGGCCTACCGAGAGCAGCAACCTGTCGCGGGCTTCGTCGTCGAGAGCGGTGGGCGACCAACGCATCTCATGGAAATACAAGACCGCGAACAGCTCCGCTGACTGTAGCGCCTGGCCGACGTACCCTTCGCCCTTGCCGCGCGCGGCGGTGACCGCGTGCAGCCGTAGCCGCCGGGCGATGACGGCCAGTTCGGCTGCACCGCGTTGTCGTGCGCACAGGTTGGCCATGGCTCGCCATACAAGCAAACGCGGTGAGCAGCGTCAATCGGATGCCCCGCCGGCGGTACGGTTGGCGAACATGACTCAGTCGACCATCAGTGCCAGGGGCATGGACTTCACCGTGCGTTGGGCCGGACAAGCCGGCGAGCCGGTGCTGCTGCTGCACGGCTTCCCGGAAACCTCCGGCATGTGGGCCGGCGTGATGGCATCGTTGGCCGGCGAAGGCTACCGTTGCGCCGCCCCGGACCAGCGGGGCTACAGCCCAGGGGCGCGACCGCGCGAGATTGAGGCCTATCGGCATGAGGAACTTGTTGGCGACGTCGTGGCGATCGCGGACGCTCTGGGCTTCGGCCGGTTTCACTTGGTGGCCCACGATTGGGGGGCGGCGATCGCGTGGCTCGTCGCGATCGCCGCGCCGTCGCGGCTGGCGTCGCTCACCGTGTTGTCGATTCCGCACTATCACGCCTTCGCTGAAGGGACCTGGACCGACCCCGCCGTCGAGGACTACCGCAACTTCCTGGCTTTGGTCCTCGCGCCGGACGGGGCGGCCGAGCGTGTCCTCGGAAAGGATCACCTCGCCGTTTTCCGCGCACTGCTGACCCGGCACGGCGCCGCGGAACAGGAGCAGTTGGTCGCGGTGCTCGACCAGCCGGGAGCGTTGTCGGCCACGCTTGCCTGGTACCGGGCTTCGAACGGGCACCGCCGGATCTTGTCGGCCCCTCCGGAGCCGGTGACGGTGCCCACCCTGCTGATCATGGGCCGCGACGAGCCCTATGCCGGACCGCTGGCGGTGGCCCTGGGCGAGAAGATCCCGATCGCCGACTACCGGCGCATAGACCTCGACGCCGGGCATTGGCTGGTGCAGGAACGTCCCACCGAGGTCACGCAAGCGATCATCGACCAGTTGCGCCGCTATCCGATTTCCTGACCGGCCCGACCCCGAACCTCCGCGCCTGATCGACCATCCCGCAATTAGGCGTTCTGTATTTCGTGAATCGTGCTCCATACTTGGGCACGGACGTTTCGTTCGATCACTCCTCCACAGATGCCGACCCGACATTCGATCTGCGATTCCCGGGCCTCTACCAGAAGAAACGTCGGCGCACGCGGGCGCAAGCGGCGAAGCAACGGTTACCAACCCCAGCGCGACATCGCGGGTATCCACGCCGATAGTCTGCTAACCCGTGATCGGTGCTTCTGAGTCCGCTTCCGGGTCCGCTTCCGGGTCCGGCAGCCAGCGCCTGCCAACGCTCACTGAGCTGCTCTATCAGCTGGCGAGCCGCGCGGTGACCTCGGACACACTGGTCCGTCGTTCGTTGCATGCGATCGATGTCAGCCAGTCGACGCTGAACGCCTTCCGGGTGGTGCTCACCGAGTCCGCGCTGGCCGACGCGGCCAAGGCGGACCGGCGCCGAGCCGCCGGCGAGACGGCCCCGCTGCTGGGCATCCCAATCGCCGTCAAGGACGACGTCGACGTTGCTGGAGTGCCCACCGCGTACGGCACCGACGGGTACGTTCGCCCCGCCACCGAGGACTCCGAGGTGGTTCGCCGGCTGAAGGCGGCGGGGGCGGTGATCGTCGGCAAGACCAACACCTGCGAACTGGGCCAGTGGCCGTTCACCAGCGGGCCCGGATTCGGGCACACGCGCAACCCCTGGTCGCGGCGGCACACTCCGGGCGGGTCGTCGGGCGGCAGCGCGGCCGCGGTGGCCGCGGGCCTGGTCACCGCCGCCATCGGCTCCGACGGCGCCGGCAGCGTCCGCATCCCGGCGGCGTGGACCAACCTGGTGGGCATCAAGCCCCAGCGCGGCCGCATCTCCACCTGGCCGCTGCCGGAGGCGTTCAACGGGATCACGGTCAACGGCGTGCTGGCTCGCACGGTGGCCGACGCGGCGCTGGTGCTCGACGCCGCATCGGGCAACGTCGAGGGCGACCGGCACCAGCCGCCGCCCGTCCGGGCGTCCGACTACGTCGGCATCGCGCCCGGCCCGCTGAACATCGCGCTGTCAACCCGGTTCCCGTACACGGTTTTTCGCGCCAAGTTGCACCCGGAGATCGCGGCCGCGACCCGCGCCGTGGCCAAGCAGCTGCAGCTGCTCGGCCACAACGTGGTGCCGGGCAACCCCGACTACGGCCTGCGGTTGGGGTGGGACTTCCTGGTGCGGTCCACCTCGGGCCTGCGCGAGTGGGAGGAGCGGCTGGGTGACGGCGTCACCCTGGACCCGCGCACCGTGTCCAACCTGCGCACGGGGCACGTGCTGGGGCAGGCCACGCTGCGCAGCGCCCGCCGCCACGAAGCCGCCGCGCAGCGTCGGGTCGGGTCGATCTTCAACATCGTCGACGTGGTGCTGGCGCCGACCACCGCCCAACCGCCTCCGCCGGTGCACGCGCTGCACCGGCTGGACGGCTTGCGCCTGGACCGCGCCATAATCCGCGCCTGCCCGGTGACGTGGCCGTGGAACGTGCTGGGCTGGCCGTCGATCAACGTGCCGGCGGGATTCACCTCCGACGGCCTGCCGATCGGGGTGCAGCTGATGGGCCCGGCCAACAGCGAGGGCATGCTGATCTCGCTGGCGGCCGAGCTGGAAGCCGTCTGCGGCTGGGCGAACGAGCAGCCCGCGGTGTGGTGGAACACCGGGACGGGCGGCGCATTGCCTACCGACCCCGGCCACGGGTGATCCGACAAGGTCAACCTGTCGGGTGCGGGTAGCCTCTAAAAGCCAAGCCGTCCAAGCTGTTTGGGGTCGCTCTGCCAGTTCTTGGCGATCTTGACGCGCAGGTCTAGGTAGACCTTGGTGCCCAGCATCTTCTCGATCTGGCCGCGGGCCGCGGTCCCCACCTCGCGCAGCCGGGTCCCGCCCTTGCCGATGATGATCCCCTTCTGGCTGGATCTCTCGACGTAGAGGACGGCGTAGACGTCGATCAGGTCGTCACGCCCCTCCCGCGGGGTGACCTCGTCAATCACCACCGCCAGCGAATGCGGCAGCTCGTCGCGCACTCCCTCCAGGGCGGCCTCGCGAATGAGCTCGGCCATCAAGACTTCCTCCGGTTCGTCGGTGAGCTCGCCGTCGGGGTAGTACGCCGGGCCTTCCGGCAGCGCCGCCGCGAGCACCTCGATCAGCACGTCGACCTGTTCGCCCTTGACGGCCGACACCGGGACGATCTCCGCGGAGTCGCCGACCAGCTCGCCGACCGCGACCAGCTGCGCGGCGACGCGTTCCTTGGGCACCTTGTCGATCTTGGTGACGATGGCCACCAGTGTCGTCTTGGGCGCGGTCGAGCGGATCTGCTCGAGGATCCACCGATCACCCGGGCCGATGGCCTCGTCGGCGGGGATGCACAGCCCGATCACGTCGACTTCGGCGTAGGTGTCGCGGACCAAGTCGTTGAGCCGCTTGCCCAACAACGTGCGCGGCCGGTGCAGGCCCGGGGTGTCGACCAGGATGATCTGGAAGCCCTCCCGGTGCACGATCCCGCGGATGGTGTGCCGGGTGGTCTGCGGCCGCATCGAGGTGATCGCCACCTTGGCCCCGACCAGCGCGTTCGTCAGCGTCGACTTGCCGGTATTGGGTCGGCCGACCAGACACACGAAGCCGGAACGGAATTCAGCCATGGCGACTCGTCGCCGACCGTGCGCACAGGGCGATACCTGGGCCGATTTTTCGCCGTGCGTGCACGCTCGGCGTCACGCCTCGGATCCGTTCGACTCGGCCGGGCTCAGCAGAACGGTGCCGATCCGCACCCGTCCGCGGTGGTCGATGCCGCCCTCGGCCTGCAGCCGCAGCCCGTGCGACACCACCTCGGCGCCGGGCAGCGGAACCCGGCCCAGCTCCAGGGCCAGCAGGCCGCCCACGGTGTCGACGTCGAGGTCGTCGTCGAATTCCAGGCCGTACAGCTCGCCGACGTCTTCGATCGGCAGCCGCGCCGAGACGCGGTAATGCTTGTCGCCCAGCTCTTCTATCGGCGCGGTCTCGGCCTGGTCGTACTCGTCGGCGATCTCGCCGACGATTTCCTCGAGCACGTCTTCGATGCTGACCAGGCCGGCGATCGCCCCGTACTCGTCGACCAGCAACGCCATGTGGTTGCGGTCGCGCTGCATCTCCCGCAGCAGCGCGTCCAGCGGCTTGGAGTCCGGCACGAACACCGCCGGGCGCATCACCTGCGCCACAGTGGTGGCCCGCTCGCCGTTGTTCGCCAGGAACGTATGCTGAACAAGGTCTTTCAGGTACACCACGCCAACGATGTCATCGACGTTCTCGCCGATCACCGGGAGGCGGGAATGGCCGCTGCGCACGGCCAGCGTCATCGCCTGGCTGGCGAGTTTGTCGCTTTCGATCCAGATCATCTCGGTGCGCGGCACCATCACCTCGCGGGCGGGCGTGTCGCCCAGTTCGAACACCGACTGGATCATCCGGCGTTCGTCCGCGGCGACCACGCCGCGCTGCTGGGCCAGATCCACGACCTCGCGCAGCTCGATCTCGGAGGCGAACGGCCCGTTGCGCAGGCCCCGCCCCGGCGTCAGCGCGTTACCCAGCACCACCAGCAACCGGCTGATCGGCATCAGCAGCCACGAGATCACCTGCAGCGGAAGGGCCGTGGCCAGCGAGATGGAATAGGCGTGCTGGCGCCCGAGGGTGCGCGGTCCCACGCCGATGACGACGAAGCTGACCACCACCATGATGATGGCGGCGACGAACAGTCCCCCGTCCAGGCTCAGGACTTGGCGGAAGAAGCCGACCAGCAGCGCGGTGGCGGTGATCTCGCAGGTGATCCGCAGCAGCACCATCAGGTTGATGTAGCGCGGCCGTTCGGCCATCACCTTCGACAGCGCCACCGCGCCGGGTTGCTCGTCGCGCACCATTTCGGCGACCCGGGCCATCGACACCGTGCCGATGGCGGCGTCGATCGCCGCGAAGAGCCCGCCCAGAACGATCAATGCGATGGCGCCGAGCAGCTCAGACAGGCCGGTCAAAGCTCGAAATACCTCGACTCGTCCAGCAACCGGCGATCCCTCTCGTCCTGACGGTCGTGGTGGTAGGCCTCGACCTGCTCGGCGACCCACTCCTCGAGCAGCCGCTCCTGAAGGGCGAACATCTCCTTCTCCTCGTCCGGCTCGCCGTGGTCGTAGCCGAGCAGGTGCAGCACCCCGTGGATCGTCAGCAACGCCAGCTCGTGTCCGAGGGTGTGGCCGGCGGCGGCCGCGTGCCCGGCGGCGAATTCCGGGCACAGCACGATGTCGCCCAGCATCGCCGGCCCCGGCTCTGGGGCGTCGGGGCGACCGCCGGGCTCGAGCTCGTCCATCGGGAAGCTCATGACGTCGGTGGGCCCGGGCAGGTCCATCCACCGCATGTGCAGGTCGGCCATCGCGGCGGTGTCCAGCAGCACCATCGAGAGCTCGGCGCCGGGGTTGACGTCCATCTTGGCGATGACGAACCGCGCGACGCTGACCAGTTCGGATTCGGAGACGTCGATGCCGGACTCGTTGGAGACTTCGATGCTCATCGCGTGATCACCGCATCACTATCGGCGACCACGCGAGCCCGACGCCCGGCGGGCCGCACGGTTCATCGTCAGGCCGGGCTCTTCGAACTTCGCGTAGGCGTCGACGATCTCCGAGACCAGCCGGTGGCGCACCACGTCCGCGCTCGTGAGCTCCGCAATGTGGATGTCGTCGACGCTGTCGAGGATCTCGATCGCCGACCGCAGGCCCGACTTGGCGCCGCCCGGCAGGTCGATCTGGGTGATGTCGCCGGTGACGACGATCTTCGAGCCGAAGCCGAGCCGGGTGAGGAACATCTTCATCTGTTCGGCGGTGGTGTTCTGCGCCTCGTCGAGGACGATGAACGCGGAATTAAGCGTACGGCCGCGCATGTACGCCAGCGGCGCCACCTCGATCACGCCGGCGGACATCAGCTTCGGGATCAGCTCGGGGTCCATCATGTCGTAGAGCGCGTCGTAGAGCGGCCGCAGATACGGGTCGATCTTCTCGCTCAGCGTGCCCGGCAGAAAGCCAAGGCGCTCACCGGCTTCCACCGCCGGACGGGTCAGGATGATGCGGTTGACCTGCTTGGTCTTCAAGGCGTGAACGGCCTTGGCCATGGCCAGGTAGGTCTTGCCGGTGCCGGCGGGCCCGACCCCCAAGACGATGGTGTTGGCGTCGATCGCGTCGACGTAGTGTTTCTGGTTCAGCGTCTTGGGCCGGATGGTCTTGCCGCGCCGCGACAGGATGTCGAGGGTGAGCACCTCGGCCGGCGACTCGTTCCCCGCGCCGACGAGCATGGCGACGCTGTGCCGCACCACCTCCGGGGTCAACGGCTGCCCGCTGGCCACGATGGCGACCAGCTCGGAGACCACCCGCTCGGCGAGGGCGACGTCGCCCGGCTCACCGGAAACCGTGACGGTGTTGCCGCGCACGTGCAGATCGGCGTTCAGGGTGCGTTCCAGGGCCCGCAGGTTCTCGTCCGCCGAACCCAGCAAGCCGACGACGACATCGGGCGGAACATCGATGCTGCTGCGAACCTGAGGGGAGGCCTTCGGGGCTCCGGCTGCGTCAGCAGCGCTGGTGTCGCGGGGCGTCACGTGGTTTCCGATGCCTACCTTCTGGTGTCGGGGTGAAAGTTCTGGCTCGCCAGTCTACCGCTGGTCAGGACGCGTCCCAACCGTCCATTTGCGGGGCTGTTCACCGTCGATTGTGCGGGCGTCGGCGCTTCATGGGCGTGTCGGGTCGCCGGTTTCACAGTCGGCGCCCGGGTCCCACCGCCCGGTGAGCACGCCAAGGGCCCCCAGCGCCACGGCCGCCGCGCTCGAGGTCCGCAACACCTGCGGACCGAGGCGGACCGCCATCGCGCCGGCGTCGGTCAGCGCGGCGATCTCCTCCGGCGCGATGCCACCCTCCGGACCGACCAGCAGAAACACCGAATCCGCCTGTGCGGCTGATTTACTCGCAAAGGCATCGGCCAACCGAGCGGTGGCCGCCTCGTGCAACGCCAGCACCGCCGCGCCGGCGGCCACTTCCGCGCGGACCCGCTCGGTGAGCGCCGCGGTGGACAGCACCCCCTCGACGGGCGGAATGTGCGCCCGGCGGGATTGCCGGGCCGCCGACCGGGCGACGGCGCGCCACCGGCGCAGCCCCTTGTCGATGCGCGCGCCTTGCCAGGTGGCCACGCAGCGCGTCGCCTGCCAGGCCACGAACGCGTCGGCGCCGGCCTCGGTGGCCAGTTCGATCGCCAGCTCCGAGCGCTCGGATTTGGGCAGCGCCTGCACGACGGTGACGCCGGGGCGCCCGGGCGCGACGCTCCAGCGCCCCAGCACCCGTGCCCGCAGCCCGTCGCGCCCGGCGTCCTCGACCTCGCAGCGGGCCAGGCCGCCCGCGCCGTCACCGAGAACCAGCCGCTCACCGGGGCGGATCCGGCGCACGGTCGCGGCGTGGAACCCCTCCTCGCCGGCGACGACCGCCAACCCGCCGGTGTCGGGCAGCGCGTCGACGTAGAACAATGCCGCCACCATCTGCGCAGCCCCTGACGAGTCCCGGCTAGCGTCCGGTGAAGGTCTCGCGCAGCCGGCTGAACAGCCCGCCGCCGGCGGCGGCATGGTTCGTCGAGCGGACCTCGGCCACGTCGCGGCTGCGGCGGATCTTCAGCTCGCGCAGCAGCTCGGCGTCCTGGTGGTCCAGCTTGGTGGGGACCACCACATCGACATGCACGACCAGGTTGCCCCGCACGCCCGACCTCAGGTGCGGCATCCCGTGGCCGCGCAGCGTGATGACCGCGCCCGGCTGCGTGCCGGGCGGAATGGTGATCTCGTTCATGCCGTCCAGGATGGCGTCGACGGTGACCGTGACGCCCAGGGCCGCGTCGACCATCGGCACCGAGACCGTGCAGTGCAGGTCGTCGCCGTCGCGGACGAAGATGTCGTGCGCCTGCTCGTGGACTTCGACGTACAGGTCGCCGGCCGGCCCGCCCCCGGGCCCGACCTCACCCTGCGCGGCGAGCCGCACCCGCATGCCCTCGCCGACGCCGGCGGGAATCTTGACGCTGATCTCGCGGCGGGCCCGCACCCGGCCGTCGCCCATGCATTGGTGGCAGGGGTCGGGGATGACCACTCCGACGCCGCGGCAGGTGGGGCACGGGCGCGACGTCATCACCTGGCCCAGCAGCGAACGCTGGACGGTCTGCACCTCGCCGCGGCCGCCGCAGGTGTCGCACGGCACCGGCGCCGAATCGCCGTTGGTGCCCTTGCCCTGGCACCGGTCGCACAGCACCGCGGTGTCGACGGTGACCTGCTTGGTCACGCCGGTCGCGCATTCCTCCAGGTCGAGCCGCATCCGCAGCAGCGAGTCCGAACCGGGCCGAACCCGGCCGGTCGGGCCCCGCGAGTTGCCGGCCCCGCCGAAGCCGCCGCCGAAGAAGGCCTCGAACACGTCACCGAGGTTGCCGAAGCCGCCGCCGAAGCCGCCGGCACCCGCCGCGGCGTTGGCCAGGGGATCCCCGCCCATGTCGACGATCCGGCGCTTCTCCGGATCGCTGAGCACTTCGTAGGCGGCGCTGATTTCCTGGAATTTCGCCTGCGCGGCCTCGTCCTGGTTGACGTCGGGATGCAATTCGCGCGCCAGTTTGCGGTACGCACGTTTGATGTCCGCATCGCTTGCGTTGCTGCTCACCCCGAGCAGCCCGTAGTAATCGCGTGCCACGCCTGATTCTCCTCGATAAATGTGGTCTTGCGCCGCGTTACGCATTCGCCGGGTGCGCGTTCATCGAGCACCCAGCACTTCGCCGATATAGAGAGCAACCGCAGCAACGCTGGCAATAGTTCCCGGATAGTCCATTCGAGTGGGTCCCAACACACCCATTCCGCCGTAAACGATGTCGGAGGTGCCGTAGGCGGTGGTCACCATCGAGGTGCCCAGCATCTGCTCGACCGCGGTCTCGTGACCGATGCGCACGGTCACCTTGCCGGCTTCCTGCTGGGCCGCCAGCAACCGCAGCACCACGACCTGCTCCTCGAGCGCCTCCAGGATGGAGCGCAGCGAGCCGCCGAAGTCCGCGGCGTTGCGGGTCAGGTTGGCGGTGCCGCCCATCAGCAGGCGCTCTTCGGTGTGTTCCACCAACGACTCGAGCAACACCGTCGCCGAGCGGCCCACCGCGTCGCTCAAGCCGTCCGGGCCGCACAGCTGCCCGGCGAGGTCGGCCACCGCGACCGAGGCCGCCGACAGCTTCTTGCCGATCAGCGCCTGCCCGAGCATCTCGCGCAACTGGGAGAGCTCGTGGTCATCGATGACGTCGCCGAGTTCGACGACGCGCTGGTCCACCCGACCGGAGTCGGTGATGACCACCATCAGCAGTCGGGCCGGGGTCAGGGCGATCACTTCCAGGTGACGCACTGTCGACGACGACAGCGTCGGATACTGCACCACGGCCACCTGCCGGGTCAGCTGCGACAACAACCGCACCGCGCGGCGCAGCACGTCGTCGAGGTCGACGCCGGACTCCAGGAAGCTCTGGATCGCGCGCCGCTCGGCCGACGACAGCGGCTTGACGTCGTCGAGCCGGTCGACGAACTCGCGGTAGCCCTTCTCGGTGGGCACCCGCCCGGAGCTGGTATGCGGCTGGGTGATGTAGCCCTCGGCCTCCAGCACCGCCATGTCGTTGCGGATCGTCGCCGACGACACGCCCAGGTTGTGCCGCTCGACCAGGGACTTGGAACCGATCGGTTCCTTGGTGGAGACGAAGTCGGCGACGATGGCGCGCAGCACCTCGAAGCGACGGTCGTCGGCGCTCCCCATCGATTGTCACCTCCCTGACACCTGCTTGACCGGCTTCATTTTACGGGCCCGAGATGCCCGAATTGGCATCGGCGGACAGCGTCGACGCTGCGGCTACGTTTTCCCGCTAGCCTATCCAGCATGAATCCGTCGGGCCCCAGCACCACGTCGGGGAAGAATCGCCGATGATATTCAAGGGCGTGCGGGAAGGTAAGCCCTATCCCGAGCACGGGTTGTCGTACCGGGACTGGTCCCGCATCCCCCCGCAGCAGATCCGGCTCGACGAATTGGTCACCACGACGACCGTGCTCGCGCTGGACCGCCTGCTCTCGGAGGACTCCACCTTCTACGGCGATCTTTTCCCACACGCGGTGCGGTGGCGGGGGATCACCTATCTCGAGGACGGCCTGCACCGCGCGGTGCGTGCCGCGCTGCGGAACCGCACCGTGCTGCACGCCCGGGTGTTCGACATGGACCTGCGCTGAGCCGGCCGTCCGGAGCTGCCTTGCCCGCCTAGTTCGTGGCCGTCGCCGCCTGGATCAGGGCGATCGCGGCGTCGTGCTGCAGGATCCAGTTGCCGTCGGTGTTGACGAACACGAGCTGCTTGATGACCGGCCCGGCGAACCTCGGGCCCGCGATGGCCACGTCGGCGCTGGCCACGTTCGGCCCCGCCGGCGCGATGTTCGTCGCAGTGAAGGTCTCCGGGAAGTTCCCGTTGCGGTAGGCCTTCCGCAGGTCGTGGTCGGCCACGTGGCCCTCGTCCGGGCTGATGCCGTTCTCGACCAGGTTGGTCTTGGTCGTGTAGGACACGCCGGGATCGGTGACCTGGTTGCACAGGTTCGACAACTGCTCCGGCGTCGGCAGGTTCTGCCCCGACGGGGGATCCTGGGGCAGCGGCGCCCCCACCGACGCCAGCCGCACGGGGGCCGGGCCGGCCGGCGCCGCGAGCGGCGAGAGGCCTGCGGCGGCGCCGCCGAGGACGGCCAGGACGGCCAGGACGGCCACGGTTGCTGCGGATTTCACGGTTCCCCCGTCGCTGGAGCTGGACCAGACCCTGCGGCTCACTGACCGGCTGCCTGCAGCAGCTCCATCGCCGAGGCGCGCGAGAGCACCCAGCCGCCCTGGTTGACGAAGGTGACGTTCTGCGACACCGGCGACGCCAGCTTGGGACCCGACACGGCCACGTCGGCCGTGGCCGAGCCGGGCGCGGCGGACTGGATGTTGGTCACGTTGAACGACAGGGGCAGGTCTCCGTTCTTGGCCGCCTTCTTCAGCTTCTTGTCGGCGACGTGCGCTTCCAGGCCGCTGATTCCGCCTTCGACCAGGTCGCCCTTGGCCGAGAACGAGACGTTCGGGTCGGCCAGGCTGGTGAGCAGGCCGTTCAACTGGGCGGCCGTCGGAACGCTGGCGCCGTTGGCCGGCGCCGGCGCCGGCGGGTCCTGCGGCAGGGGCGCGCCGACGGCGGCCAGCCGCAGCTGGGCGGGACCGTCGGCCGGAACGGACGCGACGGACGTCACGCCGACGGCCGCGGCCGCAAAGGCGCCCAGGGCGGCCACGCCGGTGGCGATGGATGTGAAGGTTTTCATGCTCGGTTCTCCCCCTCGATGTGTACGGACAGGGACGGAATGTCGCGGCGCCACCCTGCTGTGATCGGTGGTGCCATTGTGTGCCCTGTTACTGCTGTTTCCTAGTGACCGTGAGCTTCGTTACCGCGACGCTACGCACCGGTCCGCAGTCGCAGCTGTGCCCAACCTGTGTAGCAGATTAGAGATTTGCCCCGCCCGACCCGACGGCTAACCCCCGGCCAGCACCTCCTCGTCGGTCATCGCGGCGACGTCGAGATAGTGGCGCGCGATCACGGCCAGGCGGCCCGGGGCGCCGCGCTGCGCTTCCCGCGCGTCGAGCCGCTCGGCCAATCCGGCGACCGTGCGCGCCCCGAACAGGTCGGCAACCATCGCGTGCCCGACGTCCAGCCAGTCGCGGATCCGGGCGATGGCCGTGGTGGCCAGCACCGAATCGCCGCCCAACGCGAAGAAGTCGTCGTGCACGCCTACCGCCGGGGCGCCCAGCACCTCGGCGACGACGTGGGCGAGCGCCGCCTCGACGTCGTTGCGTGGCGCGCACGCGGCGCCCTCGTGGGCTTCTTCCTCCAGCAGCGCCGCCACGGCGCGACGGTCCACCTTGCCGTTGGGGGTCAACGGGATTGCCTCCAGCACCACGACGCGGGTGGGAATCATGTAGTGCGGCAGCAGTTCCGCCACCGCCGCGGTCAGGTCACCGGCCGGATCGCCCGCCACCGCGGCGACCAGCTTGGGCGCCCGCGCACCGACCACGGCCGCGACCGCGTGGCGCACCCCCGGCACCGCACGCAGCGCGCTTTCCACCTCGCCGAGCTCGACCCGGTAGCCGCGGATCTGCACCTGGTGGTCGGCGCGGCCCAGGAATTCGATCGTGCCGTCGGGCCAGTATCGGGCGAGGTCACCCGTGCGGTACCAGCGCATCCCGTCGTGCTCGACGAACCGCTCGGCGGTGCGCTGCGGGTCGTTGCGGTAGCCCGCGGCCACATTGGGGCCGCTGAACCACAGCTCGCCGGGGACCCAGTCGGGGCAGTCGCGGCCCGACGGCGCCACCACGCGGCACCGCACGTTGCGCATGGGAACCCCGTAGGGCACCGAAGACCACCGCGCGGGCGGCTCGCCCACCACCTCGCACACGGTGCCGTGGACGGACGTCTCGGTCGCGCCGCCCAGCCCGGCGAACCGGCAGCCCGGCGCCTGCTCGGCGAGCCTGCGGGCCAGTTCGGCGCCCACCCAGTCGCCGCAGAGCATGGCGACCCGCAGGGAGTCGCCGAGCCGGTGCCCGCCGAGCTCCAGGATCATGTCGACCCAGCTGGGCACGCAGCTCAGGACCGAGACCCGATGGTGGCGAATCAATTCCACCCAGGTGGTCGCCGCCGCCCGCTGCTCGGAATCCATCGCGACGATCGACCCGCCCGCCGACAGCAGCCCGAAGATGTCGTAGACCGACAGGTCGAACTCCAGTGCCGCCAGCCCCAGCACACGGTCGGCGCGGCCGATCGCGAACCACTCGTTGAGGGCGTCGATGGTGTTCATCGCCCCGCCGTGCCTGATGTCGACGCCCTTGGGCGAGCCGGTGGAACCGGACGTGAAGATGACGTAGGCGAGATCGGCGGTGTCGGGATAGACCGGCGCCCGCAGCGGTTGTGAAAAACGTTGCGCCGCTTCGATGGGTAGGCAAGGGACGGAGGAACCCATGGTCGTGTCCTCGGTCGTCAGCGCGGCCACGACGTCGGCGGAGGCAAGGATCTTGGCCCGCCGCCCGTCGGGCTGGTCGAACCCGATCGGCACGTAGACTCCCCCCGCGGCCAGCACCCCGAGCACGGCCAGGATCTGGTTGGGCCCCTTGGGCAGCTGGACCGCAACCGCGTCGCCCTGCCGCACGCCGGCGGCGCGCAGCGCCCCCGCCACCGCCAGCGAGCGCTGGGCGAGCTCCCCGTAGCTCCACGCGCCCTCGCCGTCCCCGAGACCCCAGACCACCGCCGGCGCAACCGGACTCACCGCGGCGTGCTCGAAGAAGCCCTGGTGCAGGCAGCGCCCGCTGGTGGGCCCGTCGGTCGCGTTGACGGCCGCACGGACCTGGGCCTGGGCGCTGGGCAACCGCACCGCCGCCTCGGCGTCCCAGCCCGCCTCGCCGTCGGCGAGCCGCCCGACCGCCTCGGTGAAGCTGGTGAACATGGCGCCGATGAGGCCGTCGGGGAACGCGGACTCGCGCACGTCCCAGTTCACCAGCAATCCGCCGCGAACCTCCGTGATCTGGGCGTCCAGCAACACCTGCGGCCCCTGCGAGACGATCCACACCGGGTCGCCGAAGGTTTCGACCACGTCGCCGGCGAACAGCTCGCCGAGGTCGAGTGCGCTGGTGAAGACGACGGGCGCGAGCACCGCCTCCCCGCGGCGCCTGCCCAGGTCGCGCAGCACCTCGAGTCCGGAATACGCCGAGTGCGAGCCGCTTTCGTACATGCTGTGCTGGATCGCGCGGGCCCGCTCGGCCACCGAGACGTTGTCGGTCACGTCGACCTCGAGCATCACCGAGGAGGTGAAGTCCCCGACCACCCGCGTGATGTCGGGGTGGTCCGATTCGCGTTGGAACAACGGCACATTGAGCAGGAAGCGGGACTGGGCCGACCAGCCGCCGATAATGTCGGCGAACACCGCCGCCAACGCCATCGCCGGCGTGACCCCGCGGGCGTGGGCGCCGGCGATCAGCGTCCGCTTGGACTCGGGCGCCAGCCAGTGGTGGTAGCGGACGGTGCGGTGCGGTGTCCGGCGCTCCCCGACCGGCACGGTCGGCAGCTCGGGCGCGCCGGGCAGTTCGGGCAGCCGCCGCTGCCACCACTGCCGGTCCCGGGCGTGCGCCGCGCGATCGACCCGGTGTTCGGCGCGATACCGCCGGTAGGTGTAGCCGGGTGGCCGCAGCGCCGCACCGGCGTACAGCCGCGCCAGTTCCGACACCAGGACGCGGTAGCTCATCGCGTCGCCGGCCAGCATGTCGACGTCGAGGTGCAGCCGGCCGCGATCCTGGTCGAAGAGCGTCAGCGTGACGTCGAGCACCTGGCCGTCCTCGATCGCCAGGCGCTGGTGAGTCTTGCGGTCGCGCACCTTCGTCAGCTCGGATTCGACTGCCTGCGCGCCCTTTCCGCGCAGGTCGACCACGGCGAAGACCGGGCGGCCCGGCTTGGGCATCGTCTGCTGGGTCCCGTCGGGGAGGAATCGGGTGCGCAGCATCGGATGGAGGGCGACGAGTTCGTCGACCGCCCGCGCCAGGCGGTCGGGATCTATTGCGCGGCCTTCGAATTCGACGTACAGGTGGGCCGCGACGCCGCCGAGTTCCTGCTCGTCGGAGCGGCCGATCCAGTACGCGTGCTGCATGGTGGCCAGCGGGAAGGGTGCTTGCTCACCGACCGGTTCCGCGGTTTCGGCGGTTTCGGCGGGCTCGGCGGTTGGGCTCTCCTGCGCGCGGAGCAGGCCGTGCCAGGACTCGACGGTCGGTGTGTCGGCGAGCTGGGCGAAGGTGACGTCCGCGCCGTGTTTTCGCCAGCCCCCGGCCAGGGCCATGATCCCGATCGAGTTGAGGCCCAACTGGATCAGGTTGACGTCGTCGGCGACTTCGGCGACGGGGCAACCGAGTTGCGCCGCAACCGCCGCCCTGATCGCGTCCCTGCTGACACGGCTACCGTGCATCGACTCCACCGAAGTCCCTTCTATGCCAGTTCCCGGATTGATTTGGCGCCGCGGCCCACGTCCAGCCCGGTGGCCAGCGCGGTGATGGCACGCCGCCACAACTGCGTCAGGCGGTCGATGCCGGACGCGGTGAACAGCGCATCGCTGAAGCGCCAATTGCTGATCAGTTGCACACCGTCGGGCGTCATCGCCACGAAGGCGCTGAGGTTCACCGCAAAGCGCAGCGGCAGATCCGGTTCGGGATCGTCGGGCAGCGCATCGAGGTACGGGCCGGTCAGCAGCGACCACGGTTGTTCACCGACACCGAGATCCAGCCGACCCAGGTAGCTGAACTGGATCTGCGGCTCGGCGGCCGCCCGCAGCTCACCGACGTCCTCGACGTAGCGCAGCAGCCCGTAGTCCAGCCCGTCGTTGGGGACCGCGCCCAGGTGGGCCACCACCGCGTCGAGCAGGGCGCCGGCGGCCCGCGGGTCTCGCTCGGCCGCTTCGACATCGACGGTCGCCGCGCCCGCCCCGAGGCGCGCCGGGAACGCGTTGGTGAACCAGCCGACCGTGTTGGTGGTGTCGGTGTCCAGGATCGCATCGGCGCGACCGTGGCCCTCGAGAGCGACCAGCGTGCCGGCGGCCGGGTCCTGGCCGCGCTCGCGGCGCCAGCTGGCGACCGCCATCGTCGTCGCGGTCAGCAGGAATTCGCGCACCCCTTCGTCTCTGGTGACCGCGGCCAGCATCGCCTCGGTCGTCGCGGCGTCGATGGCGACCCGCGTCACCCGCAGCGAGGACCAGGCGTCCCGGGCGGGGTCGGCGTGCCGGGTGCCCAGCGCCGGGTCGGGGGCTCGGACCTGCTCGAGCCAGTAGCCGAGCTGGCCGTGCACCTCCGGCGCGGCGGCCCGCCGCCACATCAGCTCGCACCAGCGCCGGTAGGAGGTGAACTCCGGCAGCGTCTTCGGCGCCGCCCCAGCCGTCACACAGCGCCACGCCTCGACGAGGTCACCCAGCATGATGTGCCAGGACACCACGTCCACCGTCAGGTGATGGGCGGTGAGCAGCAGGACGTCCCCCCGGTCCGCGCCGGAGTACCAGACGGCTCGTACCATCGCACCGGCGCGCGGGTCGATCTCGTCCATCACGGCGCGCGCGGACGCGGCGATGGCCGCAACCAGCGCTGTGTCACCGGCTTCCGCGAGTTGGATGCGGTCGATCAGGTCGGCGGCACGGACGATCCCGGGCGCACGGGTGACCAGGCGCGGACCCGCGGCGGTGTCGACCAGGATCGAGCGCAGGGTGTCGTGGCCGTCGACCAGCAGCTGCAGCATCGCCTCGATCGACGCGCGATCGATCCCGCCGGGCAGCCGCAGCAGGACGGTGTGCGTGAACCGTCGATAGTTGCCGTGCTCGTAGAGCCACGACACCATCGGCAACGGCAACACCTCGCCGTGGTCGGCGAGCCCCACGGACGCGTCGGGGCTGGGCCCGGCGTCGACGGCGGCCGCGAGCTCGCGGATCGTCGGCGCGGAGAACACCATCCGCGGGCTGAGCGCCAGCCCACACCGTTGCGCCTTGTGCACCAACGAGATCGCCACGATGCTGTCCAAACCGAAGGAGAAGAAGTCGTCGTCGAGGTGGGGCACCACCCCGTTGAACTGCTCGGCGAACACCTCGCACAGCGCCCGCTCGGTGTCGGTGGAGGCCACCACCTCGCCGGTGGCCGGTGCCAGCGCGCGCTCGGCCAGGCGGTCCAGCGCGTGCCCGTCCAGCTTGCCGTTGTCGTTCAGCGGCAGCCGTGGCAGCGCCACGACCCGGGCCGGGACCATGTAGGACGGCAGCCGTTCGGCCAGGGCGGTCCGCAGCGTGCCCGGGTCGTCGCCGGCGTGCTGAGCCCAGGTGACGAAACCGACCAATGCGGCGGAATCTTCGCGGCGCACAACGGCAACCGCGGCGTCCAGCACCGCGGGGTGACCGCACAGCGCCGCCTCGATCTCCCCGACCTCGACCCGGTAGCCGCGGATCTTGACCTGGGTGTCGGCGCGCCCCAGATAGGCCAGTCCCCCGTGCGGCTGGCGGCGCACCAGGTCGCCGGTCCGGTACATGCGTCCGCCCGGGCGGAAGGGGTCAGCCACGAAGCGCCCGGCGGTCAGCGCCGGGCGGCCGAGGTAGCCGCGGGCGAGTTGCGCGCCGGCCAAATACAATTCGCCCACCACACCGTGCGGCACCGGCCGCAGGCCGGAATCCAGCGCGTACGCGGACGTACCGGCGTTCGCGGTGCCGATCGTGGGCGCCGGGTAGTCGGCCACCGGGGCGACAACCGCCTCGACCGTCGTCTCGGTGGGCCCGTAGCAGTTGTAGACCCGCGCCGCCGGCAGCGCGCGCAACCGCTCCCAGAGCGCGGCGTCTATCGCCTCGCCGCCCAGGGCCAGCACCGCGAGACCGCAATCGGCCAGCCCGGCGGCGCCCAATTGTCCGAACATCGACGGGGTGGTGTCGAGCATGTCGATCCGGTGGGCGGCCATGCCCGCCACCAGCCGGTCGGCGTCGCGCATCTCCTCGGCGTCGAACAGGTGCAGGGCGTGGCCGTCGACCAGGCCGACCATCGGCTGCCAGGAGGCGTCGAAGCTCAACGACCACGCGTGCGCGATGCGCAGCGGGCGGCCCAGGCGCCCCACCGCGGGCCGGTAGACGCGCTCGCGGTGGTCGGCGAAGTAACCGAGCAACGCGGCGTGGGTGCCCAGCACGCCTTTGGGCTCGCCGGTGGAGCCGGAGGTGAAGATGACGTACGCGCACTGCTCCGGGTGACGCGGGACCGTCGGCGCGGTGGCCGCGTGCCGCGAGATCCGTTCGGCGACCGCGGGATCGTCGACGACCAACGTGGCGGTGTCGCCACCGACCATGCCTTCGCAGGCAAGCGTGGTGATGGCCAGGACCGGCTGGGCCTGCGCCAGCATGCCCTCGATGCGGGCCCGCGGGAGCGTGATGTCCACCGGCAGGTAGGCACCGCTGGCGGCGAGCACGGCCAGGATGGCCACGAGGGATCGCGGCGAGCGCGGCAGCACCAGCGCGACAACGGATTCCGGTCCGACGCCGTGGGCGGCCAGCTCGGTGGCCAGGCGGCAGGCCTGCGCGTGCAGTGCGGCATAGGTGTAGCGCTCGCCGGTTCCCGCGCTCAGCGCATCCGCGTCCGGTGTGGCGCGGGCCTGCCGCACGAACGCCTCCCACACCGTGGCGTCCGGGGCGGGCACCGGCCGCGTTGCCGGGCCGCGGATTTCGGTGCGCTCGGCCGCGGTGAGCACCTCCAGCGCGTCGGGGCCCCGGTCGCCGATGCCGGGCAGTTGACGAAGCACGCCCAGCAATCGCTCGCACGTCTGGTCGGGCCGAAGGTGCGGCATCGCCTCGGCGACGGCCTCGACGAGCACCACCAGCGCGTCGTCTCTGCGGTGCGCCACCACGGTCAGCGGGTAATGCGTCAGGCTTTCCATCTCGACCGGGGTGAAGCGGGCGCCGTCGGGCGTGGTGACCGGGCGGATGGCGTCTTCGACCGGTGCGTTCTCGAAGACGAACAGGCTGTCGAACAGCGCGCCGCGCCCGTGGGCGCGCTGGATCTCGGACAGGCTGAGGTAGCTGATGTCACGCATCGCCGACGATTCGCGTTGCAGCCGAGCGCACTGGTCGACCACCGTGTCGGTCCCGCCGATGCGGTGCACGACCGGCACGGTGTTGATGAACAGGCCGACCATGCTCTCGATGCCGGTCAGGTGCTCGGGGCGGCCGGAGACCACGGTGCCGAAGACCACGTCGCGACGGTCGGTGAGCCGGCTCAGCACGACCGCCCACGCGAACAACACCGCTGTGTTCAGCGTCAGGCCGTTGCTGCCCGCCCAGTTCCGCAGCCGCGCCGTGTCGGCGGCGGACAACAGCAGCTCCGCCTTGCGCGGCGCGTCGTCCCGCGGGACGACCGTGCCGTCGGCCACCATGAGCGGGCCCGACACGCCGCGTAGGTAGTCGGTCCACCGCGCCATCGCGGCCGCCCGGTCCTGCTTGGACAGCCACGCGATGTAGTCGCGGTAGGGCCGCGGGGCCGGCAGCTCGCCGGCCGATCCGCCCGCCCGGTAGGCGGCGAGCATCTCGGTGAAGAACACCCCGAGCGCCCAGCCGTCCATCAGGATGTGATGGGCGGTGAAGATCAGCCGGCGCCTGGCTTCCCCGGGCACCGACAGCAGCACGACGCGCAGCGCCGGGCCGCGGCCCAGGTCGAACGGGCGGCGCCGCTCGGATCGCGCGATGGCATCGAATTCCGTTGGTAGCGCGATGCGTTCGGTCCACGGCAGGTCCGCGTGGGCGGGCACGATCTGCACCGGCCTGGGCACGCCGCGGTCCCAGAACGCGGCGCGCAGGTTCGGGTGCCGGTCCAGCATCGCGGCGGCGCTGCGGCGCAGCAGCTCGATGTCGACCGGCCCGTCGATGTCGACCCGCAACTGCATGGTGTACAGGTCGATGCCGTCCTCGGACAGCCGGTAGAGCGCGAACAGCCCCTCCTGCAGGGGGCTGAGGGCGAGAACGTCCTCGATCTGCGGCGGGGCGTCGGGGGGCGTAGTCGTCACGACGGCATCACGACTCCTGCAGCCAGGACGCGGTGAGCTCGGCCAGCGCGTCGGCGTCCAGGCCCGACGCACTCATCGGCGCGGACCGCGGCTCCGGCGATGGATCTCCTTGCGCGGCAGGCTGGTCGGCGGCCGCGTCGACCGCGGCGGCCAGCTCGGCGATGCTCATGTGCTCGAAGACCATCGCCGGGGTCAGCGCCAGCCCCTGCGCGGTGGCCCGGGCCGCCAGCTGCACGGACACGATGCTGTCGCCGCCGACGGCGAAGAAGTTGTCCTCGCCCTCGACGCCGGTGATATCGAGCAGCTCCTCCAGCAGGGCGATCAGGGCCCGTTCGGTTTCCGCGGAACCCTCCCGGGCGCCGGCGGGCCGTCGGGGCGGGCGTGCGCCGGGTTCGGCCGGCGGGGCCAGCAGCGCCGCCAGGTCGGCCGCGGGCAGCAGCTCGACCGCGGCGAGCGACGCCTCCGGTGCGGTCGCGAACGCGTCAAAGGCGGTGTCGAGGGCCTCGGCGATCAGCCCGACGGTCGCGGGCTCGTAGAGATCGGCGTTGGCCACGACCCGCACGTCGAGTTCGGCGTCCGGCGTCACGTTGACGCCGACGTTGAGGTCGAGCAGGGAGATCTCGAAATCCATGGGCAGCGCGGACACCGTGGTCTCCCCGCCGCCGGTGAGGTCCCGCGGCAACAGCGCCCAGTCCTCGCCGCGGAAGTGGATCGAGTTCTGGAACAGTGGGTGGTTGCGCGAGGGTGAGCGGGGCGGGTTGAGCGCCTCGACCAGCTTCTCGATGGGGAATTCCTGGTGCGCCAGCGCGTCGACCACCGTGTCGCGGCTGCGCGCGACGATGGTGTGCAGGCTGGGGTCGCCGGAGAGGTCGGTGCGCAGCACCACCACGTTGGCGCACGGGCCGGTCACCTCCGCGGTGGTCTCGTCGACCCGGGAGGCGACCGGGCTGCCGATGACGATGTCCGTGCCGCCGCCGAGCTTGTGCAACACGACGGCGAGGACGGCCTGGTAGACGGTGAACTCGGTGGTGCCGTGCCGCTCGGCGAGCCCGGTGAGGTTCGCCCGGCGGGCCGCGGACACGGTGAAGTTGACCACCTCCCCGCGTCGGCCGAGCACCGGCGGACGGGTGTGGTCGGCAACCACGCAGACGTCGCCGGGCAGTCCGGCCAGCGCGTCGCGCCAGTACGCCAGCTGCGCGGCCGCCCAGGGACCGGGTGCATCGAAGGTATCCCGTTGCCACGCGGCGTAATCGGAGAATTGCACGGCCGGCGCGGCCCACCGCGGCGCGCGCGCCTCCGACCGTGCCCGGTACGCGGCGATGAGGTCCTCGGCGATGACGCCGAACGAGCTGTGGTCGGTCACCATGTGGTGGACGAGCAGCAGCAGCACGTGCGTGTCGGGGCCCGCCGCCAGCAGCGTGGGCCTGATCAGCGGCTCGGACTCGAGCGCGAACACGTGGCGGCGCAACTCGGCGATCGCCTCGTCCACCCGGTCGACGGCGACCTCGGTCACCGGCAGGTCGAGCCGCAGCCGGGGATGCACGTGCTGGTACGGCATCCCCTCGTGCTCGACGAAATTCGTGCGCAGCGAGTCGTGGCGGGCCACCACGTCGTTGAGTGCCTCGGTGAGAATGCGCGCGTCCAGCGGGCCGCGGAAGCGCAGCGCGAGCGCCATGTTGAAGACGTCGTTGGCGCCTCGCATCCGGTACTGGAACCACATGGCGAGTTGGGAATGCGACAACGGGGGCCGTGCGGGGCGCACCGCCGCGCCGAGCACCGGGCGGGTTGCGGCGAGGCCGGACCCGGCGCGCAACCGCGTGACCAGCCGGGCCAGCCCGGCCGGCGTCGGGGTGTCGAACACCGCGCGCACGTTGCACTCCACCGCGAATTCGTTCCGGATCCGCGCTACCAGCCGGGCCGCCAACAGCGAGTGGCCGCCCAGCCCGAAGAACGAGTCGTCGGCGCCGATCCGGTCCAAGCCCTTCTCGCCGCCGAACAGCCGGGCGAAGAGCGCGCACATCCGGCGCTCGAGGTCGGTGGCCGGCTCGCGGTAGCCGTGAACCGCCACGGGCGTCGGCGCGGGCAGCGCCCGCTTGTCCAGCTTGCCGCTGACGGTCAGCGGGATCTCGGGGATCACGCCGAACGCGCTGGGCACCATGTATTCCGGCAGCGCGGCCGCGGCGTGTGCGCGGATCTCCTCGACGTTCACCTCGTCGCCGGTGGCGGGCACCAGGTAGGCGGCCAGCGCGGGCCCGGCCTCGCCGTCCTCGGCGACGACCAGGCAGTGCCGGACCGCCGGGTGGGCCGCGATGACGGACTCCACCTCGCCGAGTTCGATGCGGAAGCCGCGGACCTTGACCTGCTCGTCGGCCCGCCCGACGAATTCCAGCTCGCCGGAGATGTTGCGCAGCACCAGGTCTCCCGTGCGGTACATCCGCATCCCGAGGTGGAACGGGTCGGCGACGAAGCGTTCCGCGGTCAGGCCCGGCCGCCCCAGATAGCCGCGCGCCAACTGATTGCCGCCCAGGTAGAGCTCGCCGATCACCTGCGCGGGCACCGGCTGCAACTCCTCGTCGAGCACGTAGGCGTACACGTTGCGGTTCGGCACGCCGATCGGGACCACTCGGGCGCCCTGCGGGCCCCGCACCGTCATGTGTGTCGAACAGACCACGGCCTCCGTCGGGCCATAGTGGTTGCGCAACTGGGCGTCGAAGTGGCCGGCGAACCTGTCGGCCACCTCACCGGGCAGCGCCTCCCCGCCCACCGGCACGTGCCGCAACGCCCGCCACTGGTCGGCCTGGGGCAGCAGCAGCAGGGTGCTCAGCATCGAGGGCACCATGTGCAGCACGGTGGCACGGTGGCGGCCGATCAGGTCGGCGAGATAGTCAATGTCGCCGGACACCCCGCCTTTCAGCGGCCCGGGCACGATGAGCTGCGCGCCCAGCGTCAGGGTGACGAAGATGTCCAGCAGAGACGCGTCGAAGCTCACCGACGACGACTGCAGGAGCCGGTCGTGCGCTGTCATGCTCCACTCGGCGATGAAACCGTCCACATGCTCGGCGATCGCCCGGTGCGACACCGCGACGCCCTTGGGCCGGCCGGTCGAGCCCGACGTGTAGATGACGTAGGCCAGATGGTCGGGGTGCAGGGGGCCGCGCCGGTCGGGGTCGGCCAGCGCGGTGTCGGGGAGCCGCTCGGCGTCGCGTTCGGCGGCCGCCAACTCCGGCCGCCCGAACACCGTCCGCGGGCGGGCGTTGGCGATCAGGTAGTCGATGCGCTCCTCCGGGTAGGCGGGGTCGATGGGCAGGTAGGCCGCGCCGGATTTCAGCACGGCCAGCATCGCGACGAGGAACTCGATCGACGTGGTCATGCGCAGGCCGATGATGTCGTCGGGACCGAACCCCTGCCCAACCAGCCAGCGCGCCAGGCGGTTTGCGCGGCGGTGCAGCTCGGCGTAGGTGAGCCGCGTCTCGTCGGTGACGAGCGCGGCCGCGTCGGGCGTGGCCGCCGCGGCCGCCTCGAGCAGCGCGACCATGGTGGTGGGCGGGGTCGCGACGAGTTCGCCGTGCGATTGCGCCAGGACACCGGCCCGTTCGCCCGGGCCGAGCATGTCGATGCCGGTGAGCCGGCGACCGGGCTCGGCCAGCGCGTGGTCGAGCAGCTGCAGGTAATGGGTGAGCAGCTGGTCGATCAGTTCACCGCCCAGCTGGGTCTGGTATTCGAACTCGACGGACACCCGGTCGGGGTCGAGCACGACGGCGAGCGCGAGTGGCAAGTGCGCGGTCACCGCGGCCAGGTCCAGCTGGCGCACGGTGACGCCGTGCAGCGCGAATGCGTTGGCGGTCTTGCGCATCGAGAAGCCCAGCCGGACCAGGCGGTCCATGCCGTCGTGGCCCATCCGTTCGGGGTTGACTTCGCGCACGACGCGATCGATCCCGACGGACTGGTGGGCGAAGCCGTCGAGGCAGGTTTCGCGGACCGCACCCAGGAACGAGACGAAGGTGTCCTGCTGGCGCGGGGTGAGCCGCAGCAACAGCGTGTTGCCGAAGTAGCCGATGGCACCCGCGGCGGCCTGCCCTCGATCGGTGACCGGCACCGAGACCAGGAAATCCGTTGCGCCGGTGTAGCGGCGCACCAGCACGCCGAAGGCCGCCAGCAGGACCATGAACGGCGAGGCGGAGCGCTCGCGAGCGAATTCCTCGACCCTGCCGAACAACTCGGCCGGCACCACCCGGGCGCGGCGCTCGGCCCGCCGGGACGGGTGGGTCGCGGCCGCGCCGGGCAGCTGCAGCGGTTCGGGCGCCGGCCGCAGCGTGTCTGCCCAGTAGCCGACGTCGGCGACGGTCGGTTCGGCCGCGGTCTCGAGGACCTCGACCGCCACGAATTGCGGCGCATCGTCGCCGGGCTCCTCGCCGTTGTAGGCGGCGCTGAGCTCGGCGGATAACACCGCCCAGCAGTCGTCGTCCCAGCAGATGTGGTGGGCGACCAACAGCAGCACGTATTCGTCTGTCGCGCTGTGGATCAGGGTGGTGCGCAGCGGCAGCTCGGCGGTGAGGTCGAAAGGGCGGCCGAACTCGCCGCGCGCCAGCTCCTCGATCCGGGCCCCGCGTTGGTCCCCGGGCAGCTGCGTCACGTCGACTGCCGGCCAGCCGATCTCGACGTCGTCGGAGAACACCTGGTAGGGCTCGCCCTCGCTGTCCACGCCGTAGGTGGTGCGCAGGATGGCGTGGCGCGCGATGACATCGCTGAACGCCGCGCGCAGGCGCGATTCGTCCAGTGCGCCCGTCAGGCGATAGGCGACGCAGACGTTGAGCGTGACGTCCTCGGAATCCATTGCCTGCAGGAACCACATCCGCCGCTGCCCGGGCGACAGCGGGTAACGCTCCCCCGCACGCACCCATCCGGTGTCCGCCGATTTTGTTGCCGTCAGGCCACTTTCGGCGATGCGCCGGCGCAAGAGCTCGCGACGACGTTCCTGCACACTCCCGGCGTCCTCTGCCATGGCTCGCCCCACTACCCGTCAGTTCGCCTGGTTGTCCACTTGGCTGTTCACGTAGCCCCCGCGCAGGAAGAACTCGTCCCCGCGGCGCTCGGAGCCGTCGGCGCAGCGGACGCGGGTGATCACCAGGCCGCGGTTGTTGCCCCGAAAGGCCTCCGGCCCGCACACCACCGCGCCGCCGCCCTCCTGCACGATCACCCGGCCCGGGGTGCCGCCGTAACACGCCTCGGACACGCGCGCCTCGACGACCTCGATGCGTTCCCCGCGGTAACAGGTGAACGCGCGCGGGTAGGGGTCGGACAGGGCCCGCACGAAGCGCTCCAGATCCTCGGCCGGCCAGCTCCAGTCGATCAGACTGTCCCGCGCCGAACGCTTGTGGAAGTAGGTGCGTTCGGCCTTGTTCTGCGGCCGCCACACCGCGGTCCCGGACTCCAGGGCCGCCAGCGCGTCGCGCACCGCACCTCTGATCAGGTCCAGCCCCCGCATCACCAGGTCGGTGCCGGTGTCGGTGGGGCCGATCGGCAACGAGCGCTGGATCAGGATGTCGCCGGTGTCCAGGCCGTCGTCCATCCGGTGCACGGTCAACCCGAACTCCGACGCGCCACTGATCAGCGCCCACAGCACCGGGGAGAATCCGGTGAACTTGGGCAGCAGCGAGTCGTGCAGGTTCAGCGTGCCGTGCGGCGGCAGGGTGTACAGCTCGGGCGGCATCCAGGTGTACCAGCTGTTGACCACGATGACATCGGGCTCGGCGCTCTTGACCCGGTCGATGGTCTCGGCGTCCACGCGTTCGGTCAGGTGCACCGGGATACCGTGCGTCGCGCGCGAGTTGCTCGACCGAATCCGACCAGATCGCCTTGTAGGAGTGCTCGCTGGCCGGATGGGTGACCGCGAGCACGACGTCGTGATCCAGGTCGATCAACGCCTGCAGGGTCTTGCATCCCCAGGTCTGGTAACCGAACGACACCACGCGCATCGATCGCACCCCTCTCCATCGTCGCTGGTCGGCCAGGTCCGGACCCGTGATCGGCCCCCGTTCGGGCGCCACCCACCGGCCCAGCAGCTTATGTTAGCCTTCGCTAAGTTGCACGGTTCGCGGGGCTGCGCGTCGCGGATCCGGACCGCCACGAACGCGGGCCACGCAAGCGGCTCGAACGACCGAGAGGTAGGAGCGCATGCCGCGCAAGTTGGGGTGGGCCAGGCAGTTCCACGAACCCCAGCTGCCCGGGAGTCCGCCGCTGCTGGTGTTTCCGCACGCCGGGGCCGGCGCGTCGGCCTACCGCGACTTCTCCAAGGCGCTCAGCCGACGGTTCGAGGTCGTCGTCTTCCAGTACCCGGGTCGTCAGGACCGGGCCGCCGAAGCCCCGCTGGCCACGCTGCCGGAGATCGCCGCGGGAGCCTTCGAGGAGTTCTCGGCCTCCGATCACAACCGCGGAGTGCCGGTGGTGGCCTTCGGCCACAGCATGGGGGCCATGGTGGCGTTCGAGTTCGTCCGGCTCGCGGAGCCCCGGGGCATCCCGGTGGACCAGCTCAACGTCTCGGCAACCGTCGCCCCCTGTCACGCCGCGGGCAAACCCGCGCATCCCACCGACGACGACGAGGAGCTGCTCAATCACCTGTTGCGGCTCGAGGGCACCGACTCGGGCGTGCTGGCCGATCGCGAGCTGATGCGGTTGACCCTGCCGGTGGTCCGCGCCGACTTCAAGGCCTTCGACGCCTATTCGTGCGCCGACGACGTGAAGGTGGCGGCCCCGATCCACGCCATGGGCGGCGATCAGGACCCGTACGTGACGCTGGGTGACCTGTACGGCTGGGGCAGGCACACCGGCACCGTCACGGTGACGATGTTCGACGGCGGGCACTTCTACCTCAACCAACACATCGAGGCGATCGCGCCGCTGCTGACCTCGCACGGCGGGCGAACCGCGTGAGCGGCGACCCCATCGTCATCTCCGGGATGGCGGTCGAGGCGCCAGGCGGGATCGACGGCCCCCGCGCGCTGTGGTCGGCGCTGTCGGAGTCGCGGGAGCTCATCGGGCCGTTCCCTCGCGACCGCGGGTGGCCGATCGAGGACCTGCTGTCGGTGTCCGAGCTGGACGGCTGGGGCCCGGTCCGAGATGCGGGCGGGTTCCTCGACGACGCAACGACTTTCGACCCGGGACTGTTCGGCATCACCCATCGCGAGGCGATCGTCATGCACCCCCAGCAGCGGGTCGCGATGCGGGTGGCCTTCAAGGCGCTGCAGAATTCCGGGATCAATCCCGCCGGCCTCGACGGGGAATTCGTCGGCTGCTTCGTCGGGATGTCGCCGATGGAGTACGGACCCCGCGCCTCGGTGGCCGACGCGCACACCGGACATCGGATCGCCAGCCTGGGACAGCTGGGCGGCGCCGCCCGGATCTCGCACAGCCTCGGCCTGACCGGCCCGTCGGTCAGCATCGACACGGCCTGCGCCTCGTCCCTGACCGCGGTGCACCTGGCGGCCACCGCGGTGGCGGCCGACGAATGCGACTGGGCGATCGCCGGCGGGGTGTGCGTGATGGGGTCCCCGGGGGCGTTCTACGAATTCGCCAGGCTCAACGCGCTTTCCGACGACGGGCACTGCCGCGCGTACGCCGACGACGCCAGCGGCACCGTCTGGGGCGAGGGCGCGGGCATGGTGTTGGTCGAGCGCGAATCGCGGGCGCGCGAACTCGGCCACCCCGTCTACGGACGCATCCTGGCGATCCGCACCAACCACAACGGCAAGGGCAAGCCGATCCTGGTGCCCCGGGTGCGCGCACAGGAGCAGCTGATCCGCAAGACGCTCGAGGTGGCCGGCATCGATCCGGCCGCGGTGGGAATGATCGAGGGGCACGGCACCGGCACCCTGGCCGGCGACCCGGTGGAATTGCTCGCCCTGTTCAAGACCTACGGCGCCGCGGGGTGCGCGGCGCCGGTGGGCTCGATCAAGTCGAACCTGGGGCATCCGCAGGCCGCGTCCGGCATCCTCGGGCTGATCAAGCTGTTGCTCGCCGGCGAGCACGGTGCCGTTCCCCCAACCCTTTTCGCCGACAACCCGACCAAGATGCTGGACTGGGACCTCACCGGCCTGCGGCTGGCCGCCAAGCTGCACGAGTGGGAGGCGACCGACGGCATCCGCTACGGCGCCGTGTCGTCGTTCGGCGCCGGCGGCGCCAACGCGCACGCGCTGATCGCCATGCCCGAAAAACCTTGGGATTAAGGACGTGACACCCGTGACCTACCGGCTCCCCGACGGCACCGTTCCCGTCCTGCTGTCCTCCGATGCGCCCGGGCTGCTGCGCGCCGAGGCGGCCGCCCTGCTGGACTACGCCCAACGGCATCCCGACGCGCCGCCGCAGGCGATCGCCGCGATGCTCTTCCGGACGCGGACCGCGCGCCGGCACCGGGCCCTGGCGATGGTCACCACGCACGACGAATTGACCGGCGCGCTGAGGGCGGTGATCGACGACCGCACCCACCCGGCGGTGGTTCGCGGCGACACACCCGCCGCGGCGCGCAAGCTCGCCTACGTCTTTCCCGGGCAGGGCGGCCAGCGTCCCGGGATGGGCGGGCTCTTCTACGACAGCGTCCCCGCGTTCCGCGACGAGGTGGACCGCTGCGATGCCTCCTTCCGTGAGCTGGTCGGCGAGTCACCGCTGAATTATCTGCTCGACGAAAACTTTTCGGCACTCGACAGTGCCGGCACCGTGCAGCCCGCGCTGTTCACCCAGATGGCCGGGCTGGCCGCGATGTGGCGATCGTTCGGCGTCGCGCCGCACGCCACAATCGGGCACAGCCAGGGGGAGATCGCCGCCGCCTACGTCTGCGGCGCCATCACCCTGCCGGATGCCGTGCGCATCATCGGGATTCGCGCGCACGCGGCCGACGAGTTCGGCCCCGGCGACTACGCGATGGCCGTCGTCGCCACCGACCGCGACGCCTGCGAGGACGCGCTCGCGCGCTGCTCGGGATGGGCGCAGCTGTCGGTGGTCAACTCGCCCAACCTGGTCGGCATCTCCGGCGACCGCGAGACCGTGCAGGCCATGGTCGATGCGTTCACCGAACGCGGCACGTTCGCCCGCGTCATCGCAGTCCAATACCCGGCGCACACCGGCCTGATCCAGGAGCTCGCCGACAAGGTCCGCACCGTCGCCCATCACGAACTGCAGGCTCCGGCGTTCTCCGACACCGAGATCGCCTGCCTGGGCAGCACGCTGGGCGGTCCGATCACCACAGACCTGCCGATCGACGAGTATTGGCTGTGGAACCTGCGCAACCCGGTCCGCTTCGACAAGGCCGTCGCGGCCGCGCTCGGCCGCGGCATCGACACGTTCGTCGAACTGGCCGAGCACCCGACGCTGCAGCTGGCGATCGAGGACAACCTGGCGGCCCTTCAGGCCGACTCGGATGACCGCGCAGCCGTGGTGGTCGGCACCTCCGACCGCACCGCCGGCGACCTGGGCGAATTCACCCGCAACCTCGCGCGACTCGCCGTGCACGACCTGGACTACCCCTGGGAGTGCCTGCGCGCCGAACCGAAGGCCCCGCCCCGCTGCCGTTGCGCGACTTCCCCAACACCGTGATGAACGAGACCACCCTGTGGCTGCCCTACGACGAGGTCCTGCCGCGGCGCACCCGTCGCGCAGCGAGCACGAACCGGTTCCCGACGGCGCCGGCGCCGCGGCTGCTCGCCGAGGAGTGGGTGCGGCTGTCGCACCGCTCGCTGACGCCCCCGCGCGGCTTCGGGATCATCGACCACACCGGAGCCAGCGCCGAGCTGGCGGACGCCCTGTGCGCCGCGGCCGGTGACGTCGGCGCGACCGCACGCATCCTCGACGGCGAAAGCGACACAGGCACTTCCGACGTCCGCGTCATCCTGCTGCCGCACACGCCGGCGCTCGACGACGAAGCCGCCGCGGCGGAGGTGTCGACGTTCTTCTGCGGCCGTGCGTGGTGGCCAGCAGTCGACGACCCGATCACCGAATGCTGGCTGGTGACCGTTGGCGGCGAGATGGTCGCCGACGACGAGCCGCCCGATGCGGTACATGCGGCCGCCGCAGCGGGCTTCCGCTGCCTGGCCGCCGAACATCCCGGCGTGCGGTTCCGGCACCTCGACCTGGATGCCGACTCGGCCTCGCCGGAGGCCGCCACCGCGATCCTCACCGCGCTGCACACCGCGGGCGAGTCGGAGCTGGCACTGCGCGGCGGCGGGCTCTACGCCAAGCGGGTCATCGAAACCGGCTCCGCCGGAACTGGTCCCGAGGGAAAGCCGCCCAGACACGTGCTCATCATCGGGGGCACGGGCAGCCTCGGGCTGGAGTTTTGCGAGCACTTCGCCCGGCGGGGTGCGCGGCGCGTCACGCTGGTCAGCAGGTCGGGCGGGTCCGACGCGGTCGCGGGGCGGCTGAAGCGGATCCGGTCGGCGACGTCGGCGCACATCGGAGTCGAGCACTGCGACGTGGGTGACCCCGAGGCCGTCTCGCAACTGGCGCAACGGCATCGCGACGCGCCCGCGGACCTCATCATCCACGCCGCGGTGCAGTATTCGGGCGCCGAACTGGCCGACATCACGGCAGAGGCGGTCGACGACGCGTTGCGCGCCAAGGTCGTCGGGATCTCGCGGGTACTGGACACCTACCCGCGGGCCGACGGCTGCCGCGTGATCTTGTGCTCCTCGATCGCTGCGACCGTCGGCGGACGCGGCATGATTCTGTATGCCGCGGCCAACCGGATGCTGGACGCGCTGGCACACCGGCTTCGCGCCCGGGGGCTGGACTGCGCCGCCGTGCAGTGGGGGCAGTGGGCGGTCACCTTCGACCCGGCCGCTTCCGGCACCGCGAACCTGTCCCCGACGGGCCTGGTGCCGATGGCCTCCAATGACGCGATCACGCTGGCCATGAGCGGGTTTCGCGGCAATGCCGGCGTGGTCGCGTTCGATGTCGAACGGGCGCGCTCGGCGCTGGAGGCCTGCGGGCGCGGCTCCCTGTTGTCCCGGCTGGAGGCGCCCACGTCGCCCGACGCGCGCGCCCAGGCCGCGCCGGAGGGATCGCCACAACGGCTGGTGGCGCTGGTCGCCCAGGCCATCGGCGAGGAGCGCACCGACACCATCGACCTGGAAACCCCCATGGTCGCGCTCGGGCTGGATTCGTTGCAGGCCTTGGAGTTACGCCGCCGGGTCAAGGCCGAATTCGACCTCGACCTCGAGGTCGCCGACCTCCTCGCCGGGGCGTCGGTCGCCGACTTGCTGGCGCGGCTGAGCCCTTAGCCCCCGTCGCCGGCCATCGCCTCGCGCACCGTCTTGGGCCGCATGTCGGTCCAGCTGTACTCGATGTGCGCCATGCAGTTCGCGCGGGAGTCCGCGCCGAACACCACGCTCCACCCCGATGGCACGTCGACGGACGCCGGCCACAGGCTGTGTTGTTCCTCGTCGTTGACCAAAACGTAGAACGCCGCGTCGTCGCTGTCGTCGTCAAACGGATTGGTATTCATCGCTTCTCCCCCTCGGGCTCTCGACGGCGCCCAACTCGGCGCCCAGCACACGGTCGGACAGCAGCCCCAGGCAGCTCAGGTTGGGAAATCCCGGCCCCTCGTTCACCCCCGACAGGTTGGGCAACAACAGCTTCGGGCTCACACCGGCGACGGCCAGGTCGGGGCCGATCGACTCCTCGAGCGCCTCGAACGTCACCGGCGCGTGCAGCCCCGCCTCGAGAAGTTGCACGGCGGCGGGACACATCAGCGGCAGGAACCACACCGGGTCGGCGCCGGACCCGTCGATGACGAGGTCGAAGCGATGCAGCGTCTCGAGCGGTTCCCCGCGGTTTTCGGTGCGCAGCGTGATCCAGATCCGGCCGTCGCGGTCGGCCACGCGGGCGACGCGCCCGCGCTGGTGCTTGATCCGCTCGTCGGCCAGCAGCGACTCCTGGACGCGTGCGGAGAACACACCGCGGTCGGTGCGGGCGATGCAATCGCGGCGCTCGGCCTGGGTCAGGGTGCGCCAGCCGGTGGGATCGGAGAACAGCGAGTTCTCGAAGAACCCCTCGCCCCGAGTGAACAGCGTCGCCTGCGGCGAGATCGCCGTGATCACCGAAACCCGGTGGTGGAAGAGCTCGTTGAGTATCGACGCGGCGGTCTCTCCCCCGCCGATCACCGCGACACTGTCGGCGACGATCCGGTCGTGGCGCCCGGCGCGCTCCCAGAACTGCGCGATCGAGAGCACCCGCGGATCGCCCGAGAGCATGGACCTGTCGGGCTGGCCCGGGCCGGTGACCATCAGCGTGTCGGCGGGCACGCTGGATTCCCGCGTGCGCAGCACCCAGCGCGATTCATCGACGGAGATCGCAACCACCTCGCCGTCAACGACTTTCAGCCCGACCACGTCGGCAACCCAGCGCAGATATCCCGCCCAGGTTTCGTGGGTGGGCGCGGGCCGGCCCCGGTCGACCCAGCCGACGAACTGGTCGCTGGCCACCAGGTAGGACTGCCAGCTGAACCGCATCATCCGCTCGTCGACTTCGGCGTCGCGGCCCGCCAGCAGGTTGGACCGGTACGGGAAGCCGACGTCCTTTTCGGGGCTGGTGCCCAACCGCTGCCGACCGTCGGTCCAGCCGCCACCGGCCCGCCAGTTGGCGGCCACCCCGGAACGTTCGACGGCGACGACCTCGGGCACCTCGACGCCCATTTCGCGCAGCGCCGCCGCCTTCGCGGCCACCGCCACGGCCTTCGCTCCGGCCCCGATCACCGCCAGCGTGCCCCTCACAGCGCAGCCACCGCGCGCGGCCGGGACGGGTGGCCGCATCCCCGGCTCGCCGGCACGCCGGCGAATGTCGCGCCGCCCACAACCCCACCTCCGTCGACTAGGCGCCGCAGCTTAGCCCAGGCTGCCCTAACTTTGTGTACGCTACCCTATGTCGGAACGGCAGGATACGCCCGCCCCCGACGGAGTTCGGAAAGTGCCAGCTGATTCCTCGCAGCCAGCCGAAAGCCCGGGCCAGCGCTCGGCGCTGGACGGTTTCGTCCCCTTCCCACCCGAACGCGCCGCCCGTTATCGCGAGGCCGGCCATTGGGCCGGCCGCCCACTCGACTCGGTGCTGCGCCACGCCGCGGCGGCGTGGCCCGACCGTGCCGCCGTCGTCGACGCCGCCGGCAGCCACACCTACGCCGAACTCGACGCGCTCGCCGACCGCACGGCCGGGGGCTTCGCCGCGCTGGGCATCGCGCCGGCCGACCGGGTGCTGCTGCAGCTGCCCAACACCCGCCGGTTCGCTGTCGCGCTGTTCGGCCTGCTGCGCGCCGGCGCCATCCCGGTGCTGTGCCTGACCGGCCACCGACTCGCGGAACTGCGGCGCTTCACCGAGATCAGCGGTGCGGTGGGATTGATCGTCGCCGACACCGCGGGCGGTTTCGACTACCGCGGGATGGCCGAGCAGTTGGTGGCGGCACAACCCGGACTGCGCCACGTCGTCGTCGACGGCGACCCCGGCCCCTTCATCTCGTGGTCGAACCTGCCCGACGGCGACGCGCCGCGGGTTGCCGCCGACACCGCCTCCCCCGCGCTGGTGCTCGTGTCGGGTGGCACCACGGGCGCACCGAAACTGATCCCGCGCACCCACGACGACTACCTGTACAACGCCACCGCGAGCGCCCGGCTGTGCGGACTGACGAGCGACGACGTCTACCTCGTCGCGCTGCCGGCGGCACACAACTTCCCGCTGGCCTGCCCGGGGCTGCTGGGCGCGATGACGGTCGGGGCGACCACCGTATTCGGCACCGACCCCAGCCCCGAGGCGGCGTTCGCCACGATCGCCCGCCACGGCGTGACCGTCACCGCGCTCGTGCCGGCGCTGGCCAAGCTGTGGTCCCAGGCGTGCGAGTGGGAACCGCAGCCGCCGAAGTCCTTGCGGCTCTTGCAGGTCGGAGGCTCGCGGCTGGAGCCCGAAGACGCTCGCCGGGTGCGCACGGCGCTGAGCCCGGGTTTGCAGCAGGTGTTCGGCATGGCCGAGGGCCTGCTGAACTACACGCGGCCCGGCGACCCGCCCGAGCTCGTCGAGCGCACCCAGGGACGCCCGTTGTGCCCGGACGACGAGGTGCGCGTCGTCGACCCCGCGGGCCGGCCGGTCGCGCCCGGGGGCGAGGGCGAGCTGCTGGTGCGCGGCCCGTACACGTTCAACGGGTATTTCCGCGCCGAGCGCGACAACGCCCGCTGCTTCGACCCCGACGGCTTCTACCGCAGCGGCGACCTGGTCCGCCTGCGCGACGACGGCTACCTGGTGGTCACCGGCCGGGTCAAAGACGTGATCTGCCGCGCCGGGGAGACCATCGCCGCCGCGGTCATCGAGGAACAGCTGCTGAGCCATCCGGCGGTCTCCGCGGCGGCCGCCGTTCCGCTGCCCGACCCCTACCTCGGGGAAAAGATTTGTGCTGCAGTTGTTTTCGCCGGAGCACCGGTCGGTATTGCCGAATTGAACGCCCACCTCGACCGACGCGGCGTCGCCGCGCACACGCGCCCCGACATGCTGGTCGAGATGGCGGCGCTGCCCACCACGCCCCTCGGCAAGGTCGACAAGAAGGCGATCGCGGGCCGGCTCTCGGCGCACTGAGCGCTACATCGCCTCTTTGATCCCGCGCCGGATGAGCCAGACGTTCATCGGCCACGCCGTGGCGAACCCGATGATCATTCCGATCTGCATGAGGAACCAGTAGACGGGGCTGTCGGGATGCAGCGGGGGCGACGGGAAGAACACGAGCGCCATCAGGGCCATCCAGCCGAAGAGCCCGACCTCGAACGCGGTCAGCGACAACACGTCGGCCTTGGCGGCCGCCACGATGCCCTTACCGAAGCTCAGGCCGCGCATGGGCGCGATCGCGAAGTACTGAAACAGGATTCCCAGCGCCAGGGCGGCCGCGTAGTCGCCGATGAACTCGGGCAGCAGCGCCCTGCCGAGGATCTCGAACCCGAACGCGAAAATCACGAACTCGGCGAGGATGTCGCCGAGGGTGCACCCGGCGCCGCAATGGCTGACCCCCACGGCGGTGGTGGCCCAGCCGGGTTTGTCCGGCGGGCTGTCGCGGTCGTGTTCGGCCAGCCATTTGCCGCTGCTGGGGCGCCCGTATCGGACGTACATCGGCAGCGTGAGGGGCCCGAAGTACAGCGCGGTCACCGGCCACACCGCTTCCATCACGGCCATCCGTTGGCGATAGCCGCGGCCGTAGATGTCGGCGAGGATGACCGCCGCCGAAACGAACGCGACCGCCAGGGCGCACCACGACAGCACGACGAGCCAGGTAGGGGGCATCGGCATCCTTGCGTGCGGCGGCAGTTGGGGACAACAACATGGTTCCCCGTCTATCGCGCCGTCAATCGTGCCCACGACCACCCCCAGATAGCCGCCCACCCCCACGGGGTCGTTGGTCAACCGGGAATTCTGCCGAGGATGTAGTCGGTGATGTCGCGGACAGCCTGCTGGCCACGATCGGTATTCACCAAGACGACGTTGACGTCGACCAGCACATTGTCTTTCGCCGCCATGGCGCGGTCGTCACGGGAGCGCAGCAGCGGTCCCTGCGCGCGCACCATGGCTTCGAGCCGGGAGGTCCGAACAGTGTCATGGTGGAACCGCCGCACTGCCGCCACACCGACAGCGAATCCGCCAGCTGCCGCTGGGCGGCGGCAGCGTCGGGGAAAGCCACGACCACTTCCCCGACCATCTGCAGGGAAGTCCCGTCGCGGGCCTCGTTCATCACCGAGGAGTAGTAGCCGACGGCGGCCCGCATGTCGTAGGCGCTGGCACTACCGCCCCCTGTGGTCGAGCGGCATTCTTCGCGGCTCATCCGGCCGTTCGGATTCTGGGTGGGCCGAAATGCGGACTGCGCGGGACCCAGGTTCTGGATGCCCGTGAAGCTCTTGACGTCATCGGGGGACGGCAACAACCCGGGAAGAGCCGCCTGCGTGAGAATCGGCGGCGCCGCGGCAGGCGCGGCCGTTGTCGGGGCAGGGGTCGTGGTCGTCCCCGGGGTCACGCTCCGGGGCGTCTGCGACGTCAAGGTCACCGCGGCAAGCGCGACGGCGACCACCGCCGCGGCGGCCGACGCGGCCAGGATCCACTGGCGCGCGCGGCCCCCACCGCGCAACAGACGCCGGGGCCGGGCAGCGACGGGTGCGCGGGCCAGCACCGTCGCGGGTCCGCCCGCACCCTGATGCCCCGGCGAATCCGGGCTCGCTTCCCAGGAGACCCCGCGGTGCTGCGTCCACCCGCCGCTTCCGTGCCCTTGCAGGGCCGCGGCGGCGGCTTGCGCAAGCTCGCGAGCCGACGCGAATCGGTGCGCAGGGTCTTTGGCCATGGCCGCGGCGATCACCGAATCCATCGCCGCCGACAACGTCGGTACCCGGTCGGTCACCTTCGGCGGTGGCTGGTACAGGTGAGCCCCCACCACGGCGGCCACCCCGCCGCCGGACGAAAAGGGGGCCTCGCCGGTGAGCAGCCGAAAAAGTGTGCACCCCAACGAGTACAGGTCGGCCCGGCCGTCAAAACTCTGCCCGGCGAGAACCTCCGGCGCGGCAAACGACAACGTGGCCAGCACCGAACCGGTGGCGGTCAGCCCCGCATCGTCGAGGGCACGCGCGATGCCGAAGTCTCCCAGCAACACTCGCTCATCGCCGTGCGCCGACCCGGACAACAGGAAATTCGCCGGCTTGATATCGCGGTGCAGGACCCCGCGCTGGTGCGCGTAATCCAGCGCCTTGGCGATCTCGCCCACGACATGCACCGCCCGCGCCGCGGTCATCTCCCCCGCCCGCAGCGCATCCTCGGCGTTCATGCCATCGACGAACTGCATCGCGATCCATAGCCGGCTCTCGAACTCGCCACGCCGATGAACCGAGACGATATTCGGATGATCGAGCCCGGCGGCCACGTCGGCCTCCCGGACAAAGCGCGCGCGAAAATCGGGATCACGCGACAGCTCGGCGGCGAGGACCTTCAACGCTTCTTTGCGCGGGAGATCGGGGTTATGGGCCAGGTAGACCGTCCCCATGCCGCCGGCGCCCAATACCCGCTCAATTCGGTACCCGGCAAAAACCGAACCCGCACTCAGCACGGCCGTTGCCAGAGCCCGACGGACGGCTGCACCACCGAAACCGGCGCTCCCCCGGCGAAACAGCCAGCAACCACCAAGTCACGATAACCAACGGCGGCCGCCCGGGCGGGGTATCGCCGATGGTTCACTCGCCGTCGACGGTGTCGTCGTGGCGAGCGCCGGTGAGCGGGCCGAGGAGCGGTGCAGCCGCGCGGCATCGTTGCCGTGGGCGTAGACGTCGAGCAGCTGGTGGGGCCGGTCCACCAGCTGAGCTGGCGGGGAGTCGCCGGCGCCGATCGCCGCAAAGACTGCGGCGCGGACGTTTTCACTGAAGCAGCGCATTGACGGTCTACCTTTTGACATTGTGTGGACCCGCGACGCGGGGCACGCCAGCCGCGACACTGCCATTGACTATTGTCACCATTTGCGGTTGACTCCGTTTCATGTTGGGGCCGCTCGACAGGGTGCTGGGCAAGCCGAAAACCAGCCACCGCGCATCGGCGGTGGTCACCGGCGCCGGCAGCGGGATCGGCGCCGCATTCGCCGTCGAACTCGGCCGCCGTGGCGGCGCGGTGGTCTGCAGCGACATCGACGAAGCCGCCGCGCAAAAGACGGTCGACGCGATCACCGAACGGGGCGCGAGGGCCACCGCGGTCCGCTGCGACGTCTCACGGATCGAGGACGTCGAGGCGCTGGCCGAACGGTCGCAATCCTGGTTCGGCGGCCCGCCCACGCTGGTGATCAACAACGCCGGCGTCGGCGCCGGCGGCGCGGCCATCGGCGATGTCCCCCTGGATGATTGGGTGTGGACGCTGGGGGTCAACCTGTGGGGCCCCATCCACGGCTGCCACGTGTTCACCCCGATCCTGCGCGACGCCGGGCCTGGGGGGTCCGGGCACGCGCACCGCGGCATCATCAACGTCGCCTCCGCGGCGGCGTTCGGCGCGGCCCCCGGCATGGCCGCCTACAACGTCAGCAAGGCCGGGGTGCTCTCGCTGTCGGAGACCCTGGCGGCCGAACTCTCCGGCACCGGGGTCAAAGTCACCGTGCTGTGCCCGACGTTCGTCAAGACCAACATCGTCGAATCCGGCCGCATCAGCGCCGAGGCCGGCGAGTTCGCGGCCAGGCTGATGCGCTGGACCGGGCTCTCGCCGGACAGGGTGGCGCGCGTCTGCCTGGACGCACACGACCGCGGCGACCTGTACTGCATGCCCCAACTCGACGCCAAGATCGGTTGGAACATCAAACGCTTTGCGCCGCAGGCCTACACGCGCGTGGCCGGCCTGGCATCCCGCGTGACTGCCCTGAAGGGAAGGAGCCCCCGGTGGCCATCGACATGGAAGCCATGCTCGCCAAGATCAGGGACCGCCAGTGGGCGCTCGCCGACATCGACTGGGACGCGCCCGGCGCCGACACCATCCGGCCCGAATTCCGGCCCAAGCTCAAGGCGTTCATGGCCGACCTGTGCTGGATCGAGAACGTCGGCGCCCGCGGGTTCGCCGCGCTGGCCAAGAAGGCGCCCAACCCGACCGTGGCCGAGATCTACCGGTACTTCCACGCCGAGGAGCAGCGCCACGCCAACGCCGAGATGGCGCTGATGAAGCGCTGGGGCATGCTCGACGACGGCGAGGTGCCCAGACCGAACGTCAACATCCGCCTGGCCATCGAGTGGCTCGACACCTACGCCGACAACATGCCGCTGTCGGTGCTGGGCACCGTCATCCCGATGCTCGAGGTCGCCCTCGACGGCGCGCTGCTGAAGTTCCTGCTGGACACCGTCGAGGACCCGGTGTGCCATCAGGTGTTCGAGAAGATCAACAACGACGAGTCGCGGCACATCGCAGTCGATTTCGAGGTACTCGACATGATCGGGCACGCACACGCGCGCCGGCTGGCCATCGAATTCGTCGGCACCGTCGCATCGCCGGGCGTCATCATCGGCACGCTGATGTACATCCCGCTGCTCAACCGCGTCCGCAACGAGATGGCCGGCATGGGCATGGAACCCGAGCGGCTCTACAACGCGGTCAAGCGCTTCAAACAGCTCGGCGAGCGCGGCGAACGCACCCACCGCGTGCCCGCCTACCAACTCCTCAAGCGCCACGCCGCGATGGTCGTCAACCCCGACCACCCGTATCACCTGCTGGCCAATTCCATGGTGTGGCTCTCGGAACGCTATCCGCGGCCGCTGCTCAAGCCGGTGCCCAGCTGGTTCAAGGAACTCACCCACCGACCGGCGGCGTGATGATGACGGGCGAGGACACCCACGCGGCGCTGATCGTCGGCGCGGGCTTCACCGGGCTCGGCGCGGCGATCCGGCTGGCCGAGGCCGGGGTTGCCGACATCGTCGATCCTCGAGCGCGCCGACCGCGTCGGCGGGACATGGCGCGACACCACGTACCCGGGCGCCAGCTGCGACATCCCCTCGCTGCTGTACTCCTACTCGTTCGCGCAGAACCCGTCGTGGTCGCGGGCCTATTCGCCCGCGCCGGAGATCTGCCGCCACCTCGAGGACATGGTCGAGCCGGTTCGACCTGCGACGCCGCATCCGGTTCAACCACCGACGTCAGCGCCCTGGCGTTCGACGAAGACGCCGGCGTGTGGACCGCAACCACCAAAGACCACAAGCGGTTTCGCGCGCGCACCGTCGTGCTGGCGTCCGGTCCGCTGTCCGACGCCAGCTTTCCCGACATCCGAGGGCTGGATTCCTACCGCGGGCACAAGATCCACAGCGCCCGCTGGGACCACGACTACGACTTCACCGGCAAGCGGGTCGCCGTCATCGGCACCGGCGCCAGCGCCATCCAGATCGTCCCCGAACTGGTCAAGCGGGCCGCGTTCGTCAAGGTGTTCCAGCGCACCCCGGGCTGGGTGCTGCCCCGCCTCGATGTTGCCACCCCGCCGGCCGTGCAGACGTTGTTCACCAAACTGCCTGCCGCCCAATCGCTTGCGCGCCAGGCGCTGTTCTGGGGGCACGAGGCCAGCGCCACCGCGCTGGTGTGGAACACCCCGCTGACATCACTGGTCGCGCGGCTGGGGCGGGCCCACCTGCGCAGGCAGGTCAAAGACCCCTGGCTGCGCCGCCAGCTGACCCCGGACTTCCGGCCCGGGTGCAAGCGCATGCTGGTGTCCAGCGACTATTACCCCGCCCTGCAACGCGACAACTGCAAGCTGATCGACTGGCCGATCGCCACGCTGAGCCCGGTCGGCATCCGCACCAGCGACGGCATCGAGCACCACCTCGACTGCATCGTCTTCGCCACGGGCTACGACGTCCACCTCGCCGGCCCGCCATTCGAGGTCACCGGGCTCGGCGGCCGATCGCTGGCCGACGAATGGTCCGGTGGCGCACAGGCATACAAGAGCATCAACGCCCACGGGTTTCCCAACCTGTTCTTCATGACCGGGCCGAACTCGGGACCCGGCCACAACTCGCTGCTGGTCTACATCGAAGGCCAGCTGGACTACGCGGTGCGCGCCATCACCACCATCCTCGACAACGACCTGCGCTATCTCGACGTCCGCGAAGAGGTGCAGCGCAGGCACAACGAACGCCTCCAGCGCCGGCTCGCCAAGACAACCTGGATGTCGGGTTGCCGCAGCTGGTATCTCACCGAGGACGGATTCAACGCCTCGATGTATCCAGGATTCGCCACGCAGTATCTTCGCCAGATGGCCGATTTCCGCTACGACGACTACGAGGTGTGCGCGCGCCGCACCCGGGCGCGCGTCACGTCGTCGGCCTGACCCTGCGCACCGACATGGGACACGACCGACCGACACGACCCGAGCCCGGCACGTTCGCCGGCGTGCTGCACAACCTGCGGCGCGCGCCCGGACGGGTTCGGCGCCAGTCGCGCGAATACCGCCAGATCCTCGAGTCCGCGGTGACACAGCTGTTCGACGCGGCGGCCCGCCACCCGGAGGGAAATCCGGCCTCCGGTGAGTACCGGATCGAGGACCTCGCCCGGCTGGCCGGCACCACCACCCGCAACATCCGGGTCTACCGCGACCGCGGGCTGCTCCCGCCGCCGTTGCGGGTCGGGCGCATCGCCTTGTACAACGACACCCACCTGACCCGACTGCGGCTGATCACCTCGATGCTCGACCGCGGCTACAACATCGCCCACGTGCGGGAGATGCTCAGCGCGTGGGAGCAGGGCAAGGACCTCGGCGACGTGCTGGGCCTGGAGACGGCCATCGTGGGCACCTGGGCCACCGAGCGGCCCGAAACCATGCCACTCGCCGAGGCGCAGCGCCTCATCGACGACCCCCGCGCATTCGATCGGCTGGTCGGTTTGCAGCTGATCCGCGTCGACGGCGCCCAGGCCACCATCACCCGCCCCAAGCTGATCGACGCGTTCAACGAGATCCGCGGCTACGGCGTCGGACTGGACAAACTCATCGACCTACACGAGCAGATCGTCCCCGAGATCGACAAGGTCAGCGACATCCTGGTGCGCGCCGGCGCCGAACACGTCATGGACCGCATCAAACCGGGTGAGCCGCTGCCGGCCGACGCCGAGATCGCCGAGCTGATCACCATGCTGATCCGGTTCCGCACGCAGGCGGTCGCGAGCGTCACGGCCACGCTGGCGGCGTCGATCGAATCCAACATCGAGTCACTGGTCGGCCGTATCCTCGCCGACTATCTCGAGCAGTCCTCCGAGGCCGAGCCCGGGCTGCGTCGGGTCACCTGAGCGCTCACCGCCCGCTCAGCGTCAGCGTCCCCTTCGTCTGCAGCACCTTGCTCGCGGTGATCCGCTCGGCCCGGCGGGCCTCGCGCTCGAGATAGCGCTGCTTGCTCTCGTCGAACTTGTCGCAGGCTTCCTCGAGTTCCTTGATCAGCAGCGCCAGGTCGTCGCGCATCCAGGCGGCCTCGCCGGTGAAGTCTTCACGTTCGAAGATGCGCCACTTCTTCAGCACCGGCATGACGACCTCCTCGAGATGGATCCGCGGGTCATAGACGCCGCCGACGGCGATGATCACCGCCTTGCGCCGGAACTCGGGCACCGTGAACCCGGGCATCTTGAAGTTGCGCAGGATCTTGTGCACCGAACGGATCGCCACGTTCGGCGCGATGTCCAGGCCCGCGGCGCTGACATCGCGGTAGAAGATCATGTGCAGGTTCTCGTCGTGCGACACCCGCGCCATCAGCTGTTCGGCGATCGGGTCGCCGGCGACCTTGCCGGTGTTGCGGTGCGAAACGCGGGTCGCCAACTCCTGGAACGAGACGTACATGACCGAGTCGAAGACGCTCTCGGCGAACATGTCGCCCTGTTGGTTCTGGCCCGGGCTGAAGCCCCGGGTCATCTGCTCGAGGCGCAGCTTCTCCAGCTCGACCGGATCGACCGCGCGGGTGACCACCAGGTAGTCGCGCAGCGCCGTGCTGTGGCGGGCCTCCTCGGCGGTCCAGCGGTTCACCCACTGGCCCCACGCGCCGTCCATGGTGAAGTTCATCGCGATCTCGCGGTGATAGGAGGGCAGGTTGTCCTCGGTCAGCAGGTTCTGCACGATCGCGACCTGCGCCACGTCGGTGAGCCGGCTCTGGCCGGGCTCCCAGTCCTGGCCGTCCAGCGCGTAGAAATTCTTGCCGTCCGACCACGGGACGTAGTCGTGGGGGTTCCACTCCTTGAACTTCTCGAGATGGCGGTTGAGCAACTCCTCCGCCACCGGCTCGAGCTCGTGCAGTAGCTGCAAGTTGGTCATGTCCTTGGACACGGGACCTCCGAGTTATCTGTTGCGGTCAGTAGCGCGCAATGTATGTGTGTCACGCGGTTACATCAAGAAAGCCACGCGGCGCGTCGAGAAAAAAGGGCCTAAAGTCCCAACGCGCGCGGCAAGCGGCCACAGCAACGTTCGAGCGGCCAGAAAGTTATCGAAGCGCAATCAGATAGGGCGCGAGGGTGGACAGCTTCTCGCAGGTTTCCTCGAATTCGCGCTCCGGGACCGACTCTTCGATGATCCCGGCACCGGCCCGCAGCCACGTCTTCCCGCCGCGTTCGTAGGCAGCCCGCAGCGTCAGCGCCGCGTCAAGGCCGCCGTCGGCCGACACCATCACCACGGCCCCGGAATACAGGCCGCGCGGGGACTCGTCGAGGCGCAGGATCGCCTCGACACCGGCCACTTTGGGGACGCCCGACGCGGTGACCGCCGGAAAGAGCGCTTCCAGCGCGTCCATCCGGTCGCTGGACGCGTCCAGGCGCGCGGTGATCGTCGAGCCGAGGTGTTGCACGCTCCCCCGCTCGCGCACCGTCATGAAGTCGGTGACCGATGCGGTGCCCGGCTTCGCGATCTCGGTGATCTCCTGCAGCGAGCTGCGCACCGAAATAGCGTGCTCGACAATCTCTTTGGAGTTCGATTCCAGGTCGGCCCGGGCCTGACGGTCACGCACGGCGCCCCGCCCGAACGCGCGGGTGCCGGCCAGCGGCTCGGTGACCACCGCGCCGTCCCGGTAGACGGCGGCGACGAGTTCGGGGCTGTAGCCCAGCGCCCGGATCCCGGCCAGCCGCAACAGGAAAGACCGGGCCGGCGTGTTGTGCCGACGGCCCAGCCGGTAGGTGGCCGGGAAGTCCAGCGCGAACGGCACTTCCAGACAACGGGACAGGATCACCTTGTGGTAGCGGGCGGCGGAAATCTCCCGGACGGCCACCGCCACCCGCTCGCGGTAGCCGGACGGGTCGGCGGTCACGTCGATCGTGCGGGGGTCGCGGACGTCGGGCACACCGCCGCCGAGCAGTCCGAGGACGGTATCGCGGTGGCCGGCCGGCGCACCGACCAGACGCACCTCGTCGCGGGTCACCACAATGCGGCTGCGCGGCCAGAACATCCTGGCCAGCGGGGTATGCGGCGCCAGCCGGTCCTGCAGCCCGTAACGGTAGGCCCCGAACTCGAAGGCGATCCAGCCGAACAGCTGGTCGGTCTCCAGCAGCAGCCGGTCGAGGGCTTCGCCCAGGACCGGCCCCGGCCGCCCTGACCAACCGTGGCGCCGGGTCACGCCGTCGCGAATCACCCGCAGCTCGTCGGAATCCAGCTCGACCATCGCCCGCACGCCGCTGGCCAGCACCCACTGGCCGGCGCACTCGTAGAGCATGTACTCCTCGCCGACTCGCTCCGGCAGCACCGCGGCGAGCTCGGCCGCGACGTCCGCCGGGTCGACATGGGCGGGGAGCGGAATCGGCGCGGACGCGCAGTCGGCGGGACTCGTCTCAACGCTGACGTCGGTCACGCAAGTAAATGTAGCCTAACCTATCCAATCGCGCGCTACCCGCTCCCCGCCCGGCCAGGACGGAAGCAGGGTTCGACCCCCTGCCCTTTAACCACTCCCGCGCGTTACCCCTCATTTACGCCCTCGCCACCCAACGATCGGCTACCGACTCCCCCAGGAAATCCACAGCTAATTCACACCACATTCGGATTAACGGTGGGGGGCGCGATTCGCCAGGGCAACGTCGCTGACCAGCGGTTTTTTGTCGGAGAAACATTCTGGACGATTCGACTGGGCGCCGCCTCGCCGGGGCTTCCATGAGTGGCGGTTTGGCACCCGCGGGGCTAGATTCTTCCACGATCGCCGGGATGTTCGTGGTTTGCTCGCTTGCGGACGGTGCTTCCCTGATCACCGCGCGGGCCAAGGGAGACTTCATGCTGCAAGAGTTTTGGCACAACTTCACCCACAACCTGTTCAAGCCGCTGCTGTTGTTCTTCTACTTCGGTTTCCTGATCCCGATCCTGAAGGTGCGGTTCGAGTTCCCGTACGTGATCTATCAGGGCCTGACCATGTACCTGCTGCTGGCCATCGGCTGGCACGGCGGTGAAGAACTCGCCCAGGTCAGCGCCGGCGACGTCGGGGTGATCGTGGGCTTCATGGTGCTGGGCTTCGTCACGAACTTCCTGATGGGCGGCCTCGCCTACCTGCTGCTGACCGTGCTGACGTCCCTTCGGCGCATCGACCGGGCGACGGTCGCGGGCTTTTACGGGTCGGACTCGGCGGGAACCTTCGCCACCTGCCTGGCCGTCCTGGCCGCCGTCGGCATGGCCTTCAACGCCTTCATGCCGGTGATGCTGGCCGTGATGGAGATCCCCGGCTGCCTGGTGGCGCTGTACCTGGTGGCGCGGCTGCGCCACCGCGGGATGGACGCGGCGGGGAACATGGCCGACGAGCCCGGCTACGTCGCGCCGGTCACGGTCGGGGTCGGGCCCGGCACCGCGGCCAAGCCCCCGCACGGCCAGAGCCTCGAGGCCGAGAACGAGCGGGGCGTCGAGCAGGAGCTGGAGTTCTCGCTGGAGAAGCTGGACCATCCGGACTGGGAGCCCGACCAGAGCCCGCCCCGCGCGGGGGGCAAGCGAGGAGTGCCGATTCTCTCGCGTGAGCTCTTCCAGGAGGTCTTCCTCAACCCCGGTCTGGTCCTCCTCATGGGCGGCATCGCCATCGGCCTGATCAGTGGGCTGCAGGGGCAGAAGGTCGTCCAGGACGACGACAAGTTCTTCGTCCTGGCGTTCCAGGGCGTGCTGTGTCTGTTCCTGCTCGAGATGGGCATGACGGCCTCCCGCAAATTGAAGGACCTGCGGACGGCCGGGCCCGGCTTCATCTTCTTCGGTCTGCTCGCGCCGAACATCTTTGCGCCGCTGGGAATCTTCATCGCCCACGTCTACTCGTCGGCCACCGGTGCCGATTTCAAGCCGGGTACCTACGTGTTGTTCGCTGTGCTGTGCGGCGCGGCGTCGTACATCGCCGTCCCGGCGGTCCAGCGGCTGGCGATCCCCGAGGCCAGCCCAACCCTGCCTTTGGCGGCATCACTGGGTTTGACGTTCTCGTACAACGTCACGATCGGGATCCCACTCTACATCGAGGTCAACCGCCTGATCTCGCACTGGTTCTAGCGTCACCCCAGCAGCGTCCGCACGACCGCGTCGGCCAGCAGCCGTCCGCGGGCGGTGAGGACAAGCCGGTCGCCGTCGGACTCCAACAGCCCGTCGGCGATTACGGCCTCGGCGCGTCGGCGCTCGGCGGCATCGAGCCGATCGAGCGGAAGCCCTTGACGCAGGCGGGTTTTCAACAGCACCTCCTCGGTGTGCAGCGCCTCGGCGCCGAGCTGCTCGAATCCGGCCACCGGCAGTCTGGCGCCGGCCAGCATCTCGGCGTAGGCATTGGGGTGCTTGACGTTCCACCAGCGCGTCGTTCCGACGTATCCGTGCGCGCCGGGTCCGGCCCCCCACCACTGGCCTCCGCCCCAGTAGCCGAGGTTGTGCCGACACTCGCCGCCCGGCCGGGACCAGTTGGACACCTCGTACCAGCTCATCCCGACCGCCGACAGCCGGTCGTCGACCAGCTCATAGCGGTGGGCGAGCACGTCGTCGTCGGGGGCCACCAGTTCCCCGCGGCGCACCCGCCGGGCCAGCGCGGTGCCCTCCTCGACGGTCAGGGCATAGGCCGACACGTGGTCGACACCGGTTTCAACGGCGGTGTCGACGGACTGGGCGAGGTCGTCGTCACTCTCCCCGGGCGTCCCGTAGATCAGGTCGAGGCTGACGTGTTCGAAGCCGGCGGCCAACGCCTCGCGGGCCGCGGCCGCCGACCGGTTGGGGGTGTGCACCCGGTCGAGCACCCCCAGCACCCGGGGCGCCACCGACTGCATGCCGAGCGACACCCGGGTGTAGCCGGCGGCGCGGACGGCGTCGAAGAATTCCGGCCAGGTCGACTCGGGATTGGCCTCGGTGGTGATCTCGGCGTCGGGAGCCAAGCTGAAGTTCTCGCGCACCGTGTCCAGCAGCGTGGCCAGGCGCGCACCACCCAGCAGCGAGGGCGTCCCGCCGCCGACGAACACGGTGTTCACCATCGGTGCACCCAGCTTCGCGGCCGCCAGTTCGAGCTCCGTGCGCAGCGCCAGCATCCAGGCGTCGGGGTTGACACCGCCCAACTCGGCCGGCGTGTAGGTGTTGAAGTCGCAGTAGCCGCAACGGGTTATGCAGAACGGGACGTGCACGTACAGCCCGAACGGCCGGCCGGGGTCCGGCTGCAGGCCGGGCAGGACGACCGATTCCTCGCGAACGCTCATGCCAAATGATGGCACGGCGACCCGCCGGGCAGGCCGTTTGCGGCCCCTGCAGCGCGGCCCGTCGCCGCTCGTGGCACAATGGACCGCGTGATCGTCGCCCAGCCCCGTGTGCGCATTGCGCTGGTGGCCCGTCGGCATATCGATCTGAAGCGCGTCTGCAGCTGTTGCTGTCTGCCTTGATCTCGTAGACCCGCCCACCTGTAAGTCCAAGCTGGCGCCGGATCTGCGCCGCCGCTATAGAACTTCGGTGAGTTGCGCGTCCACGCCTGCGGCCCTTTCCCAAGGAGAACGCCGAATGACCACCTTGCAAACCGTCCAGGCCGACCTTCGTAGCAGTTTTTCGGAGGCCGAGTTGCGGGAACTGGCGGCCCGCGGCGCTGCCGAACTCGAGGGCGCCACCGCCACCGACGTGCTGCGCTGGACCGACGAGACCTTCGGCGGCGGCGACGGACCACGCACCTGGGAGACGTCGGACTACGTGGTGGCGTCCAGCATGCAGGACGCCGTCCTGCTGGACCTGGCGGCCAAGGTGCGGCCGGGCGTGCCGGTCATCTTCCTCGACACCGGCTACCACTTCGCGGAAACCATCGGCACGCGCGACGCGGTCGAGTCCGTATACGACGTGCACGTGCTCAACATCACACCGGAGCGCACGGTGGCCGAGCAGGACGAACTGCTGGGCAAGAACCTGTTCGCCCGCGACCCCGGTGAATGCTGCCGGCTGCGCAAGGTCGTCCCGCTGCGCAACGCGCTGCGCGGATATTCGGCGTGGGTGACGGGGCTGCGCCGGGCCGACGCGCCGACGCGCGCCGACGCCCCGGTGGTCGGCTTCGACGAGGCCTCCAAGCTGGTGAAGGTCAGCCCCCTGGCCGCGTGGAGCGACCAGGACATCGACGACTACATCGCCGAGCACGGAGTCCTGGTGAATCCGCTTGTCTACGACGGCTATCCATCGATCGGCTGCGCGCCATGCACGGTCAAGCCAGCCGACGGCGCCGACCCGCGCAGCGGCCGCTGGCAGGGCATGGCCAAAACCGAGTGCGGTTTACACGCGTAACCACCGAGCCCGAAATCACTTGCACCACTTTGGTTTCAGGGGTTACAATCCGGGGTTTGTTGTCGGTGCCCGTCGCTAGTTTCGTGGTGTGAGTGTTGATCGTGACGCGTTGACCGCGGACTGGGCGGCGCTGGAGGCCGCCTTGGCCGCGGTGGCCGCCCATGACTGCGACGCGTTGAGCACCCCGGAGCTGCTGGCCTGGCTGGAACGGGTGGAGAAGCTGCGCCGGCGGCTGCCGTCTTTGGAGCATACGGTGATCAACACCCTGGGCCGCCAGGGCACCCCGGAAGAATTGGGCGGCAAGCTCTCCCACGCGATCGCCGAAGCCACCCTCATCTCGCGTAAACAAGCCGCCCGCCGCATCGCTGAGGCCGCCGACCTCGGACCCCGCCGCGGGCTGACCGGCCAACCCCTGCCCCCGGCGCTGGCCGAGACCGCCCAAGCCCAAAAAGACGGCAAGCTCGGCGCCGAACACGTCACCGTGATCCGCAACTTCTCACACCGGTTGCCCGAGTGGGTCGACCAACCCACCCGCGAGCGCGCCGACGCCGACCTGGCCGAACTGGGCAGCCAAATCCGACCCGAAGAACTGGCCGGGCTGGCCGACAAACTCACCGACACCATCAACCCCGACGGCACCTACACCGACGACGACCGCGCCCGGCGGCGCGGGCTGATCCTGGGCGCCCAGGGCCCCGACAAAATGTCGCGGCTCAGCGGCTGGATCACCCCCGAACTGCGCGCCACCCTCGAGGCCGCATGGGCCAAACTGGCCGCCCCCGGCATGTGCAACGGCCACGAGGAAAAACCCTGCATCGAGGGGACACCGAGTCAAGAGGCCATCGAGGGCGACACCCGCGGCCCGGCCCAACGCCAGCACGACGCCCTGCTGGCCGGCCTGCGCGCGGTGCTGGCCTCCGGAGACCTGGGCCAACACAACGGGCTACCGGCCTCGATTGTTGTCACCACGACATTGGCCGAGCTGGAGGCCGCCGCCGGGTGCGCGTTGACCGGTGGGGGCACCCTGCTGCCGATGAGCGACGTGATCCGGCTGGCCCGCCATGCCCATCAGTACCTGGCGATCTTTGACCACGGCAAAGCCCTGGGGCTGTATCACACCAAGCGGCTGGCCGACCGGGCCCAGCGGATCGTCCTGTACGCCAAGGACCGCGGCTGCTCGGCGCCGGGCTGCACCGTGGGCGGCTACTACTGCGAAGTCCACCACGTCCTCCCCTATGCGAAATCCGCCGTCACCGACATCAACGGCCTCACCTTCTGCTGCGGCGCCCACCACCGGATCACCGAAAAGGGTTGGGTCACCCGCAAAAACGCCCAGGGTGACACCGAGTGGATCCCACCGCCGCACCTGGACCGCGGCCAGCCTCGCACCAACACCTACTGGCACCCCGAAAAACTCCTGCGCAGCGATGGCGACGAGCCCTGACCCACGCCGACGTCCGCGTGGCTTTCGTCGGCGCTGCCCGCCGTACCGGCACGATCGCCGGCCTCGACCGCTTGCCGACGAGGTCGTCGCGCACCAGCATCCAGGCGATCGGCAGGCCGAACACCAGATTGGCGATGGTGACGCCGGCGGCGATGATCAGGGTCACCCGAAAGTCAGGTCATCGCCACCCCGAACCGAAGCGAGGCGCTGCCCGGCGCCGCCGTCATCCGGTGGCCTGCCGATAGATCCTGGTGATGGCACCGGTGTTCTTGTCGAACAACTGCGGATCCACGGCGTCCCAGCCGCCGAGGTCGGCGATGGTCCAGAGCTTGGCCGGCGTCGGGAAGTGGTCGCGGAAATCGGCGGCGACCCCCGGGTCGACGGGACGGAAACCGGCCTGCGCCCAGAGCCGCTGCGCCGCAACGGTGTACTGGAAGTTCTTGAACGCGGTGGCAACGTCCAGGTGCGCGCTGGTGGTCACGACCGCCAGCGGGTTAGCGATCTCGAAGGTCTGGGGCGGGATGATGTGCTGGACCGGCTTGCCCTGCCGCTCGGTCGCGATGGCCTCGTCCTCGTAGCTGATCAGCACGTCGCCGCTGCCCTGCACGAACACGTCGGTGGCTTCCCGCCCCGAACCGGGCCGCAGTTTGACGTGGTCGCGGACCAACGCGTTGACGAAGTCGAGGCCTGCTTGACCGTCCTGGCCGCCGACGCTCTTGGCGGCGTACGGCGCCAACAGGTTCCACTTGGCCGACCCCGAACTCAACGGGCTGGGCGTGATCACTTCCACGCCGGGGCGCAACAGGTCGTCCCAGTCCTTGATGTTCTTGGGATTGCCCGCGCGCACCACCAAGACAACCACCGACCCGAACGGGACGCCCTTGGTGGCGTCGGTGTCCCAGCCCGCTGCGACCTTGCCCGCCTTGACCAGCCGCGCGACGTCCGGTTTGACCGAGAAGTTGACGACATCGGCGGGTTTGCCGTCGACGACTCCGCGCGACTGGTCACCGGAGGCCCCGTAGGAGGTGATCACTTGCACGCCCTCGCCCTCCTCGGAGGCGTTGAACGCGGGAATCACCTTGCTCCAACCGGGTTCCGGGGTTGAGTACGCAACCAGCGTGATGGTCGTGCGCGCGCTTGCCGGCCCCCCACCGCCGACGACGTCGCTGGGACCGCCCTGGCAGGCGGCGAGAAGGCCGATCACCAGGGCCAGAATGACGACGGACCGCCGGCGCGCCGCGCTGGCGATGTCGTTGAGCATGGCTGGCCTTTCGGTGCGGGACTTACGCGGATCGGCCCCGTTGCTGCGGAAAGGCGCCGGACAGTTCGGCAGGGGTCACGAACCCGACACCGGACCGCGCACGGGTTGGGGAGTCAGCGACAACAGCGCACGAGGGCGGGGCGCGTTACGACACCCACGAAACCCCATGCCACGTGCATGGCGCGAAGCCTAACAGCAGGCCCGCCGCCCGGGGCCGCGGCCGGCCCCGGCGCTCAGTGGGTCAACAACCACGTGACGAGGACGAGCACCACGAGGGCCGCGAGGATCAACGTCACCTGCGAACGGGGCATGGGGTTACCGGGGCGTCCCGTCGATGCCACGGACGCGGCGAATCAGCTCGATGCCCTTGCCGAGCAGCCCGTCGAGCGCCACGGCCGTGAGGTAGGCCACCGCCAGCACGACGGGCATCACGATCATCGCCTGCAGCACGAACGGAAGCCCGGAGAGCCACAGCTCGTTGCCGTCCCACCAGTTCAGGAACGCGTCCACCGGGCTCACCCTATTCGTCCCGGACCGGTACGCCAACGCGCCACCCGAATGACGTGCGGCTCAATCGGCTCCGCCGCTGGTATTCCGACGGCGTGTAGCTGATCGGCGATGCGGCGCCTGGCCGGCTATCTGGTGGCCATCGGGCCAGCGCCCGAGCGCGCACCGGAATTCGCCCGACGCCGCGGCTGATCCGGCTCGCCACATGGGCTAAAGCGTGGACGCCGGACCGCTCGACGGTCGATGATGTCGGCATGGTGTTGCACGTGGAACCCGCCGACCAATCCGCCCCCACCGACGAGCCAGCCGACGCCGGCGACGGGTTGGGGGCGGCGCTGGAAGCGCCCCTGACTTCCCCCGTCGATTTCAGCGCCCCCGCGCCGCTGCGCCCGAGCGTGCCGCTGCGCAACCCGTTCCCGCCGATCGCCGACTACGCGTTCCTGTCCGACTGGGAGACGACGTGCCTGATCTCCCCGGCCGGGTCGGTGGAATGGCTGTGCGTGCCCCGGCCCGACTCCCCAAGCGTGTTCGGCGCGATCCTCGACCGCAGCGCCGGGCATTTCCGGCTCGGCCCCTACGGCGTTTCGGTGCCCTCGGCGCGGCGCTACCTGCCGGGCAGCCTGATCATGGAGACCACCTGGCAGACCCACACCGGGTGGCTGATCGTGCGCGACGCGCTGGTGATGGGCCCCTGGCACGACGTCGAGCGGCGGTCCCGCACGCATCGGCGCACCCCGATGGACTGGGACGCCGAGCACATCCTGCTGCGCACGGTGCGCTGCGTCAGCGGAACCGTCGAGCTGATGATGAGCTGTGAGCCGGCCTTCGACTACCATCGGGTCGGCTCCACCTGGGAATACTCGGCCAACGCCTACGGCGAGGCAGTCGCCCGCGCCAGCAAGCAACCCGACGACCACCCGACGCTGCGGCTGACCACCAACCTGCGGATCGGGCTGGAGGGCCGGGAGGCGCGCGCCCGCACCCGGATGAAGGAGGGCGACGACGTGTTCGTCGCCCTGAGCTGGACCAAGCACCCGGCGCCGCAGACCTACGAAGAGGCCGCCGACCGGATGTGGCAGACCACCGAGTGCTGGCGGCAGTGGATCAACATCGGCAACTTCCCCGACCATCCGTGGCGGGCGTACCTGCAGCGCAGCGCGCTGACCCTGAAGGGGCTGACCTATTCCCCCACCGGCGCGCTGCTGGCCGCGGCCACCACGTCGCTTCCGGAAACGCCGCGGGGAGCGCGCAACTGGGACTACCGCTACGCCTGGGTGCGCGACTCGACGTTCGCGTTGTGGGGGCTCTACACGCTGGGCCTGGACCGCGAGGCCGACGACTTCTTCTCGTTCATCGCCGACGTCTCCGGCGCCAACAATGACGAGCGCCATCCGCTGCAGGTGATGTACGGGGTGGGCGGCGAGCGCAGCCTGGTCGAGGAGGAGCTGCACCACCTGTCCGGCTACGACTACGCGCGCCCGGTGCGTATCGGCAACGGCGCCTACGACCAGGTCCAGCACGACATCTGGGGCTCGATCCTCGACTCGTTCTACCTGCACTGCCAAGTCCCGCGAGCAGATCCCGGAAAGCCTGTGGCCGGTGCTGAAGAAGCAGGTGGAGGAGGCGATCAAGCATTGGCGCGAGCCCGACCGCGGGATCTGGGAGGTGCGCGGGGAGCCGCAGCACTTCACGTCGTCGAAGGTGATGTGCTGGGTGGCGCTGGACCGCGGTTCCAAGCTGGCCGAGCGGCAGGGTGAGAAGAGCTACGCCCAGCAGTGGCGCGCGATCGCCGAGGAGATCAAGGCCGACATCCTCGAACACGGCGTGGACGCGCGCGGCGTGTTCACCCAGCGCTACGGCAGCGACGCGCTCGACGCCTCGCTGCTGCTGGTGGTGCTGACCCGCTTCCTGCCGCCGGATGACCCGCGGGTGCGCAACACGGTGCTGGCCATCGCCAACGAGCTCACCGAGGAAGGGTTGGTGCTGCGCTACCGCGTCGAGGAGACCGACGACGGGTTGTCCGGCGAGGAGGGCACTTTCACCATCTGCTCGTTCTGGTTGGTCTCGGCGCTGGTGGAGATCGGCGAGGTGGCCCGGGCCAAGCGGCTGTGCGAGCGGCTGCTGGCCTACGCCAGCCCGCTGCACCTCTACGCCGAGGAGATCGAGCCGCGAACCGGACGGCACCTGGGCAACTTCCCGCAGGCGTTCACCCATCTGGCGCTGATCAACGCGGTGGTCCACGTGATCCGCGCCGAGGAGGAGGCCGACGGCTCCGGGATGTTCCAGCCCGCCAACGCCCCCATGTAGGGCCCCGCACGCCCCGGACCCGCCAAACCGGCGTCGCGATACCATGCGCCGGTGCCTGCCATGACCCGTCGTCGGCCCTGGATGCCGCTCAATTTCCTCTGCCTGGTGATCGCGGCCTCGGCCGGCTGCGGCCAGGCCGACAAACCCGCCGCGACGTCGGCGCCGAGTACCACCAGCGCACAGACCAGCGCGCAGTGGTCGCGTCCGTCGGCTCCCCCCGACCCGCGCACGTTGCTGAGCGCCGGGGCGCTGGCCGTCGGGCAGGTGCCCAACGGCACGCTGAGCCTGATCCGAAGCCAGGAGACCGGAACGTGGCGCATCCTGGTCGTCACCCCCGACGGCACCGAGCAGTCGACGGACGTGTCGTCGGACGCCGCCACGGTGCTCGTCGGCCCGACCCCGAAAAACCAAAGCGACGCGGACAAGGCCAAGAATCGCACCCTGGTGCAGGGCGCGCACCTGGATTACCGCGCCGCCGTGGACAAGTTCCTGGCCGCGGTGCCCAACGGCTCCATCACCGACATGCAGCTCGCCGACGGCAAAAGCGGCACCGTGGTGTGGGAGGCCGACGTCTGGGACTCGTTCATCGTCGAGCACAAGGTCACCATCGATGCCGCGTCCGGGGATGTCGTCGCGAACAACCAGGTGTAGCCGTCAGCTCAACGAGCTGATCTTGTGCATCATCGCGCGCGCGATGTCGACGGCACTGGTCTCGACATCGGCCGAGCCCCGATCCGAGGGATAGGCGATACCGGTGAAACTGACCTCGACCTCCACCAGGCAATTCGCCCGCACCCCCATGGCACGGGCTTCGGGGGCCGACACCAGAATCGAGTGCGCGCCGGGATCCTGTACGACGGTTGCCGCGACGACCGAATCCGCGGAACGCACGTCTGAGATCGCGTCCTGGGGGTAGACGTCGGAAGGCACCGTCAGCGTCTTGCCGTCACATTGACTCCACTGCGCGGCCTCCACTGCGCGGAGAACCTCGTGAACAAGGCGGCGGCGTCTGCCGCCGTGGGCAACGAGACGACACCCTCGACGACGATGTCCACCTTCACGGACGGACCGTCGTGCGCCCACCCCGCCGTGGCGATGTTGCCGATGTCGGCGGACTGGTAGACGCTTTTCTGCGTCATGAACACGACGCCCACGCAATCGGCGGGCGAACCCGTTCGGTCGCCGAGCAACTCGCTGCCGCCGAAATGCGGCGGGAAGGGCGGGACGGTCTGGAACGGCTGGTCGAGAAGCTTCGAGAGCGCGGCACCATCGAGCGGCACCTGCTTGATTGCCGGCCCCGTCAGCGGCCGCGGCGCTGCGCTCGGCGCCGGACGTGCGTTGCCACCGGTCGTTGCGGTGCACCCGGCAGCCGGCAACACGGCCGACAGCGCCGCCAGGTAACCCCTCACTTCTTGGCTTTGTCGCCGGCGGCGCCGGTGGACAGAGCGGCGACGAACGCCTCCTGCGGCACGTCGACCCGCCCGATGGTCTTCATCCGCTTCTTGCCTTCCTTCTGCTTTTCCAGCAGCTTGCGCTTGCGGGTGATGTCACCGCCGTAGCACTTGGACAGCACGTCCTTGCGGATGGCGCGGATATTCTCGCGCGCAATGATTTTCGACCCGATCGCCGCCTGCACCGGTACCTCGAACTGCTGGCGCGGGATCAGCTCCTTGAGCTTGGTGGTCATCTTGTTGCCGTAGGCGAACGCCGCATCCTTGTGCACGATCGCAGAAAACGCGTCCACCGTCTCGCCCTGCAGCAGGATGTCGACCTTGACCAGCTCGGCCTCCTGCTCGCCGGCCTCCTCGTAGTCGAGGCTGGCATAGCCGCGGGTGCGCGACTTAAGCGAGTCGAAGAAGTCGAAGATGATCTCCCCCAACGGCATGGTGTAGCGCAGCTCCACCCGTTCGGGCGACAGGTAGTCCATGCCGCCCAGTTCGCCGCGGCGCGACTGACATAGCTCCATGATCGTGCCGATGAACTCGCTGGGCGCGATGATGGTCGTCTTCACGACGGGCTCATAGATCGTCTGAATCTTGCCTGCGGGCCAGTCCGACGGGTTCGTCACCGTGACCTCCGCACCGTCCTCCCCGATCACCCGGTAGACGACGTTGGGCGACGTCGAGATCAGGTCCAGGTCGAACTCGCGCTCGAGGCGTTCGCGGGTGATCTCCATGTGCAGCAGGCCCAGGAAGCCGCACCGGAACCCGAACCCCAGCGCCACCGACGTCTCCGGTTCGTACGTCAGCGCCGCGTCGTTGAGCTGCAGCCTGTCCAGGGCGTCACGCAGGTCCGGGTAATCCGACCCGTCCACGGGATAGAGCCCGGAGTAGACCATCGGCCGGGGTTCGCGGTAGCCGGTCAGGGCTTCGGTGGCGCCGTGGCGGGCCGTCGTCACGGTGTCGCCGACCTTGGACTGGCGCACGTCCTTCACGCCGGTGATCAGGTAACCCACCTCCCCGACGCCGAGGCCCTCGCTGGGCTTCGGCTCGGGCGAGACGATGCCGACCTCGAGCAGTTCGTGCGTGGCGCCCGTCGACATCATCAGGATGCGTTCCCGCGGGACGATCTTGCCGTCTACCACGCGCACGTACGTCACCACGCCGCGGTAGATGTCGTAGACGGAGTCGAAGATCATCGCGCGGGTGGGGGCGTCGGCGTCGCCCTGCGGGGGCGGCACCTGGCGGACCACCTCGTCGAGCAGGTGCGCCACCCCCTCGCCGGTCTTGCCGGACACCCGCAGCACCTCGTCGGGCTCGCAGCCGATGATGTGGGCGATTTCCCCGGCGTAGCGGTCCGGGTCGGCGGCCGGCAGGTCGATCTTGTTGAGCACCGGGATGATCGTCAGGTCGCGATCCAGGGCCAGATAGAGGTTGGCCAGCGTCTGCGCCTCGATCCCCTGGGCGGCGTCGACCAGCAAAATCGCTCCCTCGCAGGCCTCCAGCGCGCGCGACACCTCGTAGGTGAAGTCGACGTGGCCCGGGGTGTCGATCAGGTGCAGAACATATTCATTTCCGGCGTCGGGGCCGCCGGCGACCTTCCAGGGCAGCCGCACGTTCTGGGCCTTGATGGTGATCCCGCGCTCGCGCTCGATGTCCATGCGGTCCAGGTACTGGGCGCGCATCGTCCGGTCGTCGACGACGCCGGTGAGCTGCAGCATGCGGTCGGCGAGCGTGGACTTGCCGTGGTCGATGTGGGCGATGATGCAGAAGTTCCGAATCTGCGCCGGCGCGGTGAAGGTTTTGTCGGCGAAGCTGCTGATGGGAATCTCCTGGTCGATCGGCACGTGAGGCATGTCCAGGGTATCTAGGCGGGACGGCCGGGACACACTCAGACACAATCGGGCCCGGCCGGCTCGCGTCTATGCTGCAAATATGGCGTCTACCCGAAAGTCGCAGTGGAAGACGTTTCAGCGCTTCGCCGAAAACCTGGTCGCCACCGGCGCCCCGCGGCTGGCGCGGCACCTGGAGAACTCGCAGACCGTGCTGCGGGAACTCCAGCACGCCGTGAAGATTACCGCCAACGTGATCGCCACGGTCGCGCCGGCACCGCAGACCGCGGCCACCGCCGGCCGGCCGGTGACCCGCACCAGCTTCCCCACCGCGCACCGGGCCCGCAGGCTGGTCTACGCCCCCGACCTCGACGGCCGCGCCGATCCCGGGGAGATCGTGTGGACATGGGTGGTCTACGAGGACGACCCCACCCGCGGCAAGGACCGCCCCGTGCTCGTCGTGGGCCGCGACCGCGACGTGCTGCTGGGGTTGATGGTGTCCAGCCAGGAGCGCCACGCCGCCGACCGGGACTGGGCCGGGATCGGCGCCGGCGCCTGGGATGAGGAGGGCCGGCAAAGCTGGGTGCGGCTGGACCGGGTGCTCGACGTTCCCGAGGAGGGCATCCGCCGCGAGGGCGCGATCCTGGACCGCGAAATCTTCGACGTGATCGCCGCCCGGCTGCGCGCGGATTACTCCTGGCGGTAGCGCCGGGTCTCAGCCCTGGGTGATGTAGGAATGCAGCTGCTGCTGCTCGGCCTCGAGCTCTTCCATCCGCGTCTTGACGACGTCGCCGATGCTGACGATGCCGATCAGCTTCTTGCCGTCGAGCACGGGCACGTGCCGCACCCGCTGCTTGGTCATCAGCACGCTGACGGTGTCGACGGTGTCGGATTTCGTGCACGTGGCGACCGCGGCCGTCATGATCTTGGACACCGGGCGCGACAGGACGCTGGCGCCGTGCGCGTGCAGTTGGCGCACCACGTCGCGCTCCGAGACGATGCCGGCGACGCCGTCGGCGCCGACGACCACCATGGCGCCGATGTTCTGCTCGGCGAGGCCGGCGAGCAGCTCCTGGACGGTCGCGTCCGGATTGATCGTCACCACCGCCGCCCCCTTGTTCCGCAAGACATCCGCGATGCGCATCAAGGCCTCCCCGGTGGTGATTTGGTTCACACCAGGTTACAACGTCCCCACCGCCAGGTCGACGCCCCGACACGACACCCCCGGGACGGCGCGATTGACCCCCGCGGGGCCGCTCGGCTTGCGAGGATGGCGCCATGATCGAGATCACCCTGCTGGGCACCGGAAGCCCCATCCCCGACCCCAACCGCGCCGGGCCCGCCACCCTGGTGCGCGCCGGCGGCCAGGTCTTTCTCATCGACTGCGGGCGCGGAGTGCTGCAACGCGCGGCGGCGGTCGGCGTCGGCGCCGCCGGGCTGTCGGCGCTGCTGCTCACCCACCTGCACAGCGACCACATCGGCGACCTCGGCGACCTCCTCATCACGCGCTGGATCACCACCTTCGCGCCCGATCCCGCGCCGCTGCCGATCATCGGCCCCCCCGGCACGGCCGAGGTGGTCGAGGCGACGCTGCAGGCATTCCGCCACGACATCGGCTACCGGATCGCCCACCACGCCGACCTCAACGCGCCGCCGGCCGTCGACGTCCACGAATGCACCGATGGCCCGGTCTGGGACTGCGACGGCGTGTCGATACGGGTCGGCGCCACCGACCACCGCCCGGTGGCGCCCACCATCGGGTTCCGCATCGAATCCGGCGGGGCGGCGGTGGTGCTGGCCGGCGACACGGTGCCCTGCGCCACCCTCGACGAGCTTGCCGCCGGTGCCGACGCGTTGGTGCACACCGTGATCCGCAAGGACCTCGTCGCCAACATCCCGCAGCAGCGCATCCAGGACATCTGCGACTACCACTCGTCGGTGGAGGAGGCGGCGGTGACCGCGGCCCGCGCGGGGGTGGGCACGCTGGTGATGACGCACTACGTGCCGGCGCTGGTGCCCGGGCAGGAAGACCAGTGGCGGGCGCTGGCGGCCGGTGAGTTCGGTGGGCGCATCGAGCTCGGCGACGACCTGCACCGGGTCGAGGTCAACGCGCGGTCGTGACCGCCGTTCACCGGATGTCGTTGCGCCCGTGGCGCTTCCGAGACTGCATCGATCCCAGCACCGTCCAGGCCAACACCAGCGTCGTCGTCTGTGTCGATGAGCCCGAAGACCGCGGCTACGCCAGGCGGGTGACCTCCACGATGACGTCGAGGTCGGTGGCGCCCTCCCCGGAGTAGATGCCCTTGAGCGGGGCTACGTCGGTGTAGTCACGGCCGGCGCCCACGCTGATGTACTGCTCGCTGATCTCGCAGTCGTTGGTGGGATCGAAGCTCCACCAGTCGCCGGTCCACGCCTCGATCCAGGCGTGGCTGCGCCCATCGACGGTGTCTCCGACGACGGCGTCCTCATCGGGGTGCAGGTAACCGGACACGTAGCGACCCGGGATGCCCATGCCGCGCAACAGCATCAGCGACAGGTGCACGAAGTCCTGGCAGACGCCCTTGCCCGAGTTGAGCGCGTCCAGCCCGGAGGAGTGCACGCTGGTGGTTCCCGGGAGGTACTTCAGCGCGCCGCGCACCCACTCTGCGGCGGCGGCGACGGCCTCGCCGGGCCGGCGGTCCTTGGCGATCTTCTTGGCCACCGAGGAGACGCGCTTGCTCGACGGCGTGTGCTGGGTCGGGCGGAGCAGCTCGTCGAACCGGTCGAGCACGGCCTCGGAATGCAGGTCGCCCCAGCCGGCGTCGGTCACCGACGGCCCCTGCGGCTCGGTCTCGACGACCGAGGACGATGTCACCGTCAGGTCGGTGTGCGGCGCGTGCAGGTCGAAGGCCGTGACGGCGGTCCCCCAGTAGTCGATGTAGCGGTAGGAACGGGTGGCCGGGATCGTTTCGACCCGGTTGAGGACCACGTTTTGCCTGCTGTTCGATCGCGGGGTCAGCCGGGCCTCGTTGTAGGAGGCGGTCACCGGCGACTGATAGGCGTAGCCGGTGGTGTGGACCACCCGAATCCGCCACATCAGGAGTCCTCCTGACTGGCGACCAGCCGGCCGAGCTGGCCGGCGTCCGTCCACGCCACCCACGGTGTGACGTGAAAGTACTGCAGCGCCAACGCTTCCCCGACGTCGTAACAGGTACGCTGCAGGCCGGCCAGGCGTGTATCCAGAGACTCGAGCAGCACGCCGGGTTGCACGAACTCCAGTTCGCTGCGAGCCTGGCCGAGCAACCGCTGCGGCTCGGTGGTGGCCCCGACCCGGCTCTGCGGGTTGTGCAGCAGTTCCTCGAGGTTGTGTTCGGCCAGCCGCAGCGAATAGAACACCGAGCGCGGGAACAGCCGGTCGAGCAACATGAACTCGACCACCCGGCCCGCGTCCAGCACGCCGCGGTAGATGCGCAGGTAGGTGTCGTGCGCGCCCGCGGAGCGCAGCAGCGTGACCCACGCCGGCGACGACGCGCTGTCGCCGACCCGCGACAGCAGCAGCCGCACCGTCATGTCGACGCGCTCGATCGCGCGGCCCAGCAGCATGAACCGGTACCCGTCGTCGCGCGAGAGCGTCGAGTCGGCCAGGCCGGCGAACATGGCCGCCCGGCCCTCGATGAAGGACAAAAACTCATGCGGTCCAAGGCGTTTGGCGGCACGTTCGCGCTCGGCCAGGGCGTGGTAGGTGGTGTTGAGGCACTCCCAGGTCTCGCTGGAGGTCACCTCCCGCGCCGACTTCGCGTTCTCCCGCGCCGCCGTGATCGCGGCGACGATCGAGGACCCGCCGGACAGCTCGGTGCTGTAGGCCACCAGGTCGGTCAGCGACCAGACGTCCAAGTTGTGCTCGGGTGGATCGATGCCCAGCACCCGCAACAGCACCCGGGAGGCCTGGTCGGGGTCGACGCTGGAGTCCTCGAGCAGTTGGTGCAGCGCGACGTCGAGAATTCGCGCAGTGTCGTCGGCCCGCTCGACGTACCGTCCGATCCAATAGAGCGCTTCGGCGTTGCGGGCCAGCATCAGCGCCTCGCCTTCTTCCGTTGCTGCAGTTGTTGTTGCTTTTGCTGAGGTTGTTCGTTCGGCTGGCGTTCGGACCGCTTGGACTGCTTCTGCTTCTGCTTCGCGTGGCCGTCGGCGGCCGGGTCGGCCATGGAGTCGGGCAGCGCCCGTACCACCTCGGCGGCGCCGAGTTCGCGGTCCGCGCCCGACGCGCGCGGTGCCAGCACCCAGGTGTCCTTGGATCCGCCGCCCTGGCTGGAGTTGACCACCCGCGAACCCTCCACCAGGGCCACCCGGGTCAGGCCGCCGGGCAGCACCCAGATGTCGTCGCCGTCGTTGACGGCGAATGGCCGCAGGTCGACGTAGCGGGGCGCCAGTGTGCTTTCGATCTGGGTCGGCACGGTCGACAGCTCCATCATCGGCTGGGCGATCCAGCTGCGCGGGTCGTCGCGGATCTTCTTGGCGGCCGCGGCCAATTCCTTGCCGGAGGCCTCCGGGCCGAACACGATCCCGTATCCGCCCGACCCCTCGACGGGCTTGAGCACCAATTCGTCGATGCGGTCCAACACGGCCTGGCGTTCGTCGTCCAGCCAGCACCGGAACGTCTCCACGTTGGCCAGCAGCGGCTTCTCGCCGAGGTAGTACTCGATCATGGTCGGCACGTAGGTGTAGACGAGCTTGTCATCGCCTACGCCGTTGCCGATCGCGCTGGAGATCACGACGTTGCCGGCGCGGGCGGCGTTGACCAGACCGGCCACCCCCAGCACCGAGTCGGCGCGGAACTGCAGCGGGTCCAGGAAGTCGTCGTCGATGCGCCGGTAGATCACGTCGACCTGGCGCTCCCCGTGGGTAGTGCGCATGTACACCTGGTTGTCCCGGCAGAACAGATCGCGGCCCTCGACCAGCTGGACCCCCATCTGCCGGGCCAGCAGCGAATGCTCGAAGTAGGCCGAGTTGTGGACGCCCGGGGTCAGCACCACCACGGTGGGGTCCGCCTCGTTGGTGGCCGCGGAGTTGCGCAGCGCGCGCAGCAGGTGCGAGGCGTAGTCGTCGACGGCACGCACCCGGTGGGTGGCGAACAGGTTCGGGAAGACCCGGGCCATGGTGCGCCGGTTCTCCATGACATAGGAGACCCCCGACGGCGAGCGCAGGTTGTCCTCCAGGACCCGGAAGTTGCCCCGCTCGTCGCGGATCAGGTCGATGCCGGCGACGTGGATTCGCACGCCGTTAGGTGGGACGATGCCCATGGCCTGGCGGTGAAAGTGCTCGCAGGAGCTGATCAGCCGGCGCGGGATGACGCCGTCGCTGAGGATTTCCTGGTCCCCGTAGATGTCGTCGAGATACATCTCGAGGGCCTTGACCCGCTGGATGATGCCACGCTCCAGCCGGGTCCATTCGGCTGCCGAGATGACGCGTGGCACCAGGTCCAGGGGGAACGGACGTTCCTGACCCGACAGCGAGAACGTGATGCCCTGGTCGATGAACGCCCGGGCCAGCGCCTCGGCGCGGGCCTTCAGGTCCGAGGCGTCCGACGGCGCGAGCTCGGCGTAGATGCCCTTGTACGGGACGCGGACGGCACCCGCAGCGTCGAACATCTCGTCGAAAGCCATCGAATAGGAGTCCGACGTGTTGTACCCGCCGAAGATGCGCTCAGCGCGCAGGGGTCCTCGCGACTCGTGCCTGGTCTCCTCGAGCTGGTTCGTGAAACTCACTTTTCAGATGCTGCCTCAAAATGACGTCGCGGCAGGCGCAGGGTTCCCCTTTTGGGGAATATCGTAACCGACTGATAACCTGGGCAGTCGCTGTCGGGGATATCGGGTGCCGGCCCCAAGCAATTACCGAACCAAAGAAGGAAGCTCAAGCGTGGCCAACATCAAGTCGCAGCAGAAGCGCATCCGCACCAACGAGCGGGCCCGACTGCGCAACAAGTCGGTGAAGTCCTCGCTGCGTACCGCCGTCCGCGCGTTCCGTGAGGCCGCCCACAGCGGCGACAAGGAGAAGGCCGCCGAGTTGCTGGCGGCGACCACCCGCAAGCTGGACAAGGCGGCCAGCAAGGGCGTGATCCACCGCAACCAGGCGGCCAACCGCAAGTCGGCCCTGGCGCGGGCGCTCAACAAGATCTGAGCCGCGCCCCCAGGCCACCGGTCAGTCGGCCACCAATTCGGCGACCCGCCTGACCGCGGACTCCAGCGCGTAGTCGGGGTCCGCCGCGGCCCCCTTGACGTCGGCGTTGAGTGCCGCCACCACTTTCATCGCGGTGGCCACCGTGTCGCGTGACCACCGCCGCGCCTGCTTTTGGGCTTTCTGCACCCGCCAGGGCGGCATCCCCAGCTGCGCCGCCAGGCGGTAGGGGTCGCCCGACAGCGGCCCCACCCGGCCGATCGCGTGCACGGCCTCGGCCAGCGCGTCGGCCAGCACCACCAGCGGCTCGCCCCGCATCATCGCCCACCGCAGCGCCTCAGCCGCACCCTCGACGTCGCCGGCGACGGCCTTGTCGGCGATGTCGAAGCCCTTCACCTCGGCCCTCCCGCTGTGGTAGCGGCGCACCGCGGTGGCGTCGACGGCCCCACCGGTGTCGGCGACGAGCTGCGAGCAGGCCGCCGCAAGCTCGCGGATGTCCGAACCGACGGCGTCCAGCAGCGCGGTCACCGTCCGCTCGTCGGCCTTGACCCGCAGCGCGCGGAACTCCTTGCGGACGAAGTCGATCCGCTCGGCGGCCTTGGTGATCCGGGCGCAGGGATGCACGGCGGCGCCGAGCGACTGCAGCTCCTTGGCCAGCGCCTTGGCGCGGCCGCCGCCGGAGTGCACCACCACCAGCACCGTGCCCGGCGGGATGTCGGCGGCCGCCGACGCGATCACCGCGGCAGCCTCCTTGCCCGCGTCGCCGGCGGCCTCGAGCACGACGATGCGCTCGTCGGCGAACAGCGACGGGCTCAGCAGCTCGAGGAGCTCATACGTGCTGACCTCACCGGCACGCATCCGGTTGATCGGGACGTCGTGGGTGCCGGCCCGCTCGCGCGCGGAGGCCAGCACGTCGGCCACGGCCCGCTCGACCAGCAGTTCCTCGTCCCCCAGGACCAGGTGCAACGACGAAGGCTCGCTCACCCCACGATGGTGTCATGCGGGCCCGACTAGGGTCCGACCCATCCCGACACCGACCAGGCCAGCGGGCACGCGAGAAGGAGCCCACCGGCGATTCCGCTCGCCGCGCGAAACCAGCGCCACCGCCACAGCAGCCGGGCGGCCACCAACAGCACCGTCGTGGCGCCGCCGACCACCAGCACGCCGGACGCACCGGAGGGGACGGGCGCGGTGGCCGCGGGCACCGCGGCGGCCCACCGCGCCACTCCCAGGACCCACCACAGCTCGGGGCCGGTGAAGCGGATCAGCAGCCGGGCCCCCGCCGGCCACAGCGGGTCCAGCACGGCCGCGGCGCTGCCCAGCACGGTGATCGGCGCGATCACCGGCGCCACCGCAAGGTTGGCGCCGGCGGCCACCAAACTGATACGGCCCGAGATGCCGGCCACCAGCGGGGCGGTGACCAGGTGTGCGGCCCAGGCGACCGCGAGCGCGTCGGCCGCCGGCTTGGGCCAGCCCCCCGCGACCAGGCGCCGCGACCACGCCGGCGCGATGACCACCAGCGCGGCCGTCGCCAGCACCGACAGCGCGAAGCCGACGTCGACCGCCAGCTGGGGGGCCACCGCCAGCAGCACCAGCACCGTGGCCGCCAGCGCCGGTATCGCCTGCCGCCGCCGCGACGACAGCATCCCGGCCAACCCGATCGCACCCATCACCGCCGCCCGCAGCACGCTCGCCGTCGGCTGCACCACGACGACGAACGCGGCCAGCGCCACCGCGGCGAGCGCGACGGCGGCGCGCGGCCCGACCAGCCGGGCCGAGAACAGCACCGCCGCGCACACGATGGTGACGTTGGCCCCCGACACCGCCGTCAGGTGCGTCATCCCCGCCGCGCGGAATTCGCGGCCGGTCGCGGCGGTGACCGCCGACGTGTCGCCGAGGACCAGGGCGGGCAGCATCGCGGCCGGCGCGGCCGGCAGGGCGTCGCGGGCCGCGGCGGCGAAGCGACTGCGCACCGCGTGGGCCGCCCGCTGCAGGGCCCCGGCGGTGCCCAGGGTCGGCCGGCCCGAGGCGTTGAGCACCGCGACGGTCAGGTCGTGGCGGGCCGGGCGGCCGATCCGCGCGGTGAACCGCACCGGCTGGCCCACCATCGGGGCGCCTGATTCGGGGCCGAAGTCCAAGGCCCGCGCGAAGACCACCACGCGGCCCGACATCTCGTCGGCGCGCAGGCGCACCAGCCTGGCGCGGAACATCAGCCGTCCGCTGCCGAGGGACACCGGGCTCTCGGTGGGGGTGACGGTCACCGGGGCGGCCGTCCCGTAAGCGGTGGTGATCGGGTGGCGCCCCAACGCGTCGGCGCGCAGCGCGATCGCGAGACCGAAGCCGGTGCCCACGACGGCGACGGCGAACAGGCCGGCGCCGGCGGCCCGCAGCCGTAGGTGCGGGCCGCCGCCGCTTGCCGCGTAACACGCCAACGCCCCGGCGGCGGCGCCCAGCAGCAGGCAACACCAGGCCAGCACCCGGCCGACCGGCCACACGATCCCGGCGGCGGTCACCACCCACGCGGTGAGCGCGGCCGGCACCAGGCGGATGTCGACGCGCGCCGGTGACGATGCACCGATGCCGGGTCGGCCCGTGTCAGACCCGGACCAGGGCACGCAGCTTCTCGAGCCGGGCCGGACCGATGCCGTCGACATCGGCCAGCTGGTCGACGCTGGTGAATTTGCCGTTGGCCTGCCGCCACGCCACGATCGCGGCGGCGGTGACCGGTCCGACGCCCGGCAGGGCGTCCAACTGCTGCACCGTCGCGGTGTTGAGGTTGAGCACCTCGCCCGCTTTCGGGGTGGCGGAGCCCGACATCGGCGCCCCCGGGGCCGGCGCCGCGCCGGAGGCCACCGAGCTGCCGAGCACCGCTGGCCGGCCCGGGACCGGCGCCAGCCCGACCACGATCTGTTCGCCGTCGCCGAGCTGGCGGGCCATGTTCAGCCCGACGGTGTCCGCGCCGGCCACCGCGCCGCCGGCGGCAGCCAGCGCGTCGGCGATGCGCGCGCCCGGCGCCAGGGTGACCAGCCCGGGGCTGTGCACCAGCCCGACGACGCTGACCACCACCGGGCGCTCGGCGTCGGCCGACGGGCCGGCGTCGGGACTCGCCGACGATCGAGGGTTTGCCGGGGCGGCCTTCTCCACCGGGGGCAGCTTTGCCGACATCACCGCGGCCGGGCGCTCGCGCAGCAGGGTGAAGACCGTGACCAGCACGGCCAGCGCGGCCACCACCGCCAGCGCGATGGCGCCGGCGCGACCCGGGTCGGCGCGTAGCCTGGCCGCCCACCCGCGGCCCGGCGACGCGTCGGGAAGCCAGCGCGGCAGCAGCGAATTCGGGTCCTCGTCCGCGGCGTCCTGGGCGTCGGCGGTCGAGTCGGCGGTGTCGGGTGCGGCGGCGAGTCGTTTATGCAGCCGCTCGGCGGGAAGGTCTGTGCGCATGCGCCGAACGTAGGCGCAGCGACCGACCCCATGGCCCGATCCGACGGCGTCGCGGTGCCTGCTTGTGGATTAACCCGAGGCTGTGCACAGGCGCGGCGTGGGATGGGCCAAGATGGGACGAGGAACGCACCACCGAGGCCGGACTCGCCTGTCCGAAGGCCCCGCGTTCACCGAGACGACAGGAGGCCGCCATGCAACTGGCGCTCACACCGGAGGAAGCCGCGTTCCGCGACGAGCTCCGGACCTTCTACACCACCAAGATCCCCGAGGAACTTCGCGAGCGGATGCGCCGGGGCCCCGCCGAGGTGCGGCACGACGACATCGTCACCAGCCACAAGATCCTGCACGAGCACGGTCTGGCGGTGCCGAACTGGCCGGTCGAATGGGGCGGCAAGGACTGGACCGCCACCCAGCACCAGATCTGGGCCGACGAGATGCAGCTCGCGTCGGTGCCCGAGCCGCTGAACTTCAACACAAAGATGGTCGGCCCCGTGATCGCCGAATTCGGCTCGGAGGAGATCAAACGGCGCTTCCTGCCGCCGACCGCCAGCCTGGACATCTGGTGGTGCCAGGGCTTCTCCGAACCGGAGGCCGGTTCGGACCTGGCTTCGCTGCGCACCACCGCGGTCCGCGACGGCGACAGCTACGTCGTGAACGGCCAGAAGACCTGGACGACGCTGGGCCAATACGCGGACTGGATCTTCTGCCTGGTGCGCACCGACCCGCAGGCTCCCAAGCGGCAGGCCGGCATCTCGTTCCTGCTCTTCGACATGAAGACGCCGGGCATCACACTGCGGCCGATCAAGACGATCGACGGCGGCCAGGAGATCAACGAGATCTTTTTCGAAGACGTGCGGGTGCCCGCCGATCAGCTTGTCGGAGAAGAGAACCAGGGCTGGACGTACGCGAAGTTCCTGTTGGGCAACGAACGCACCGGCATCGCCGGGGTGGGCAGGACCAAGGTGCGCCTCGCCGAGGTCAAAAGGCACGCCGCGCAGGTCGGGGTGCTCGATGACCCCCTGTTCGCGGCGCGCCTGGCCGAGGCCGAAAACGAGCTGCTGGCGCTGGAACTCACCCAGTCGCGGGTGGTCTCGGATTCCGTGGGCGGCAAGCCCAACCCGGCGTCGTCGGTGCTCAAGCTGCGCGGCAGCCAGTTGCAGCAGCTGGCCACCGAACTGCTCGTCGAGGTGGCCGGTCCGGACGCACTGCCCACCGACGGTGCCGACATCGCGTCACCGACGTGGGCACAGGCAGCGGCGCCGCTCTACCTCAACTACCGCAAGACCTCGATCTACGGCGGCAGCAGCGAAGTGCAACGCAACATCATCGCGTCCACCATTCTGGGATTGTGAGGCAGCCATGGACTTTCAGTTGAGCGACGAGCAGGGCCTGCTCCGCGACACCACCCGCGACTTGCTGGCGCGCAGCTACGACCCGGAGAGCCGTAACAAGGTCATCGGTTCCGAGCTGGGCTGGAGCCGCGAGGTTTACAGTCAGCTCGCCGACACCGGGATACTGGGCCTGGGCTTCGAGCCGGACGAGTCCGGGCAGATCGAGATCATGGTGGTGCTCACCGAAATCGGGCGGCGGCTGGCGCCCGAGCCCGTCTTGCACGCCGCGCTGGCGCCCGGGGCCCTGATCGCCGAACTCGGCAGCGAGACGCAAAGACAGCAGCTGGACGAGGTCGCGGCGGGTCAGCGGTTGCTGGCGTTCGCCCACCTGGAGCCCGGCCACCGCAGGCCGACCGCGAAGGTCACCACTTCCGCTGTGCGCCAGGGTGATGCGTGGACCCTCAGCGGGCGGAAGAACCCGGTGCTCGCCGGCGACTGCGCCGACACGCTGGTGGTCAGCGCCGGACTGCCGGACGGCGGCACCGGCGTGTTCCTGGTCGACGCCAATGCAGTGTCCCGCAGTTCCTACCCGACCTTCGACGGCCAGCGCGCCGCGCAGATCGACCTGGAATCCACCCCCGCCGAGCCGCTGGGCGACGCAGCTGACGTGCGGGACGCCTCACGCGCCGTCGGCGACACCGTCGTCCGCATCCAGTCGGCGTTGTGCGCCGAAGCCGTCGGCGCCATGGAGGAGGCGCTGCGCCTGACCACGGATTACCTCAAGACCCGCAAGCAGTTCGGGGTCACGCTCAACAAGTTCCAGGCCCTCACCCAGCGCGCCGCCGACATGTACGTGTCGCTGGAGCAGGCCCGCAGCATGAGCCTGTACGCGGCGATGTCGATCGCGGACGGCGACCTCGACCCGCTGATCGCCTCGCGGGCCAAGCTGCAGATCGGCCGGTCGGGCCGGCACATCGCGCAGGAGGCGGTCCAGATGCACGGCGGCATCGGCGTGACCGCGGAGTACCCGGTCGCACACTATGCCGCCCGGCTCACCGCGATCGACCACACCCTGGGCTCGGCGCAGGACCACCTGCACGCGCTCATGGACCGGGTCGCCGACTACGACCTGGCCAGGCTCTAGCGTGGCCGAGCTGTCGGAGCGGGTGGTGTCGTTCCTGTCGACGGGCACCCGCACTGGCATGCTCGGATATGCAGCTGCCGACGGCCGGCCCCTGGTCGCGCCGGTGTGGATCGTGGTCGAGGACGGCCAGGTGGTGTTCAACACCGGCCGCGACACCTCCAAAGGCCGTGCGCTGGAACGCGATCCGCGCGTGGTGGTCTGCGTAGACGACCCGCACCCGCCCTATTCGTTCGTCCAGGTTCAGGGTGTGGCGGCGGTGAGCGAGGACCCGCAGGACCTGCTGGACACCGCGACGCGGATCGGCGCCCGCTACATGGGCGCCGACCGCGCAGAGGAGTTCGGCCGCCGCAACGCCATGCCCGGCGAATTGGTGGTGCGCGTGCGCCCGACCAAGGTCATCACCGGATTCGACATCGCCGACTGACTCAGTCCCCCTCGGGCGCCGCCGCGGAGTCCGCGTCCGGCTCGGGTGCCGCATCGGCGTTCGCCTCGACCGCCGGCGCCTCCGGCTCGGGCAGCTGACTCGCCAGATACTCGGCGAGCCCCCCGATCGTGGGATAGTCGAACACCGCGGTGGCGTTGATGGTGAACGCGCCGCCGAACTGGCTGTGCAACCGGTTGCGGAGCTCGACCGCCATCAGCGAATCGGTGCCCAGGTCCAAAAACCGGCTGGTGTCGGCGGGCGGCTGCGCGAGCCGCAGGAAGCCCTGCACCTCGCGCTGCAGGAACTCGGTGATGAAACCGGCGCGCTGCGCCGCCGGAATCTCCTGCAGCTGGCGGAGCAACTCGCTGTCGCCGGTCGCCTCCGAGGCGGAACTGGGCAACACGAGGTCGAGAATCGGCGGGCGAGAAGCGCCCAGCACCTTCGCGGCACGCTGCCAGTTGGCCTTGATGACGGTCGCCTGCCCGACGCCGCTGGCGACAACCTCGGCCAGGGCGCTGAGCGCGGCCGTCGGTTCCAGCGCGAATGAGCCCCTGCGCGGTGAGATTGGCGCGCGCGGCATCGGATGAGGCCATGCCCCCCTTGGCCCAGGGACCGAAGTTGATTCCCGTCGCCGGCAGCCCGTGCGCCCTTCGTTCCGCGACCAGCCCGTCGAGCAGCGCATTGGCGGTGGAGTAGTTGGCCTGACCGGGTGAACCGAGCAAGCTGGACACCGAGGAGGACACGATGAAGAAGTCCAGCTCGTCCTCCTTCGTCAGCCGGTCCAGATAGCACGCCGCGAACGCCTTGGGCGCCAACGTCGTCCGGAAACGTTCCGGGCTCTGTTGGGACAGCAGCGCGTCGTCGAGCACGCCCGCGAGATGCACCACCCCGCCCAGTGGCGGCAACTCGGCACGGATCCGCTCCAGCAGGCTTTCGACCTGCGCCTCGTCGCCCACGTCGGCCGCGAAGGTGTGGACGCGGCACCGGTAGCGCTCGGCGATGTCGTCGATCGCCCGTTGCGCGTCCGCGTCGGGCGCGCGCCGGCTGGTCAACACGATGTCCCCGGCCCCCAGTTGGGCCAGCTGGGCCGCCACGTGCAGACCGATCGCGCCGAGCCCACCGGTGATCAGATAGCTCCGATCGCCGCGCGGCTGTAGCGGATTGGGCATCTGCAGCACGATCTTGCCGATGTGTCGCGCCTGCTGCATGCGGCGGAACGCGGTCTTCGCCTCCGTCAGCGGGTAGATCTCGGCGCGCAGCGGCGCCCACTCGCCGCTGGCCAAACCATCCGACACCTCGGCGAGCAGGCTCCGGATACGCTCGGGGTCTTGCAAGGTGACCGTGTCCAGCGCGACGATCTCGTAGGCGATGTCGGGACGGGCCGCCGCCATCTGCTCGGGAGTCCAGATGTCGCGCTTGGCGATCTCGGCAAAGCGGCCATTTTGCGCCGTGGCCCGCACGGTCGCCTCGACGAACCCCTCGTTGGTCAGGGAGTTGAGCACCACATCAACACCCGAGCCGCCGGTATCCGCCAGAATCTGGTCGGCGAAATCCGTGCTGCGCGAGTCGTAGACGTATTCCACACCCAGCTCGCGCAGCGTCGCACGCTTGTAGGTGCTGGCCGTTGCGAAGACGGTCGCACCGTGCCGCTGGGCCATCTGGATGGCGGCCAGTCCGACACCACCGCTCGCGGCGTGGATGAGCACCCGGTCACCGGGCTTCAGCTGTGCCCAGTCGAACGCGAGCCGGGCCGTCAGCGCGGCGGCGGGAATGGTTGCCGCCTCTACCGCTTTCACGCGAGCGGGAATCGGCGCCAGCAACTGGGCCGGCACATTGAACCGGCTGGCGAACGCACCCTGCATGAACCCGTAGACGCGCTGGCCGACCTCGAGTCCGGTGACGCCGTAACCTAATTGGGTGACGACGCCGGCGAAGTCGCCGCCGATGGGACCCGGGTCCCCGGGGTAGAGGCCCAGCACGTTGAGCACGTCCCGGAAGTTCAGCCCGGCGGCCTGCACCCGGACCTGAACATAGCCGTCGTCCGGCGGCGGCACGTCCGCCTCGGTCAGCCGCAGGTTGTCGATCGCGCCGCGTTCGGTGGGCGCCAGGACATAGTCGGTCGCCCGCGGTACCGCGAGATGACCGCTGCGCGACCAGGGCAGTAGCCGGGACACCAAGAACTTGCCTTGCCGCAGCGCGAGTTCCGGTTCGTCGAGGGGCGCGCCGAGCAGGCCGGCCAGCGAGCGCACGGCCTGCGCCGATCCGTCGCAATCGACCATCCTGCAGCGCAGGGCCGGTTCCTCGTTGACGATGGTGCGCCCGAGTCCCCACAGCGCCGCCTGCACCGGGTCGACGGGCTCGCCGGATTCGGTCGCCACGGCGCGTTCGGTGACGATCCACAGCCCGTGGGGAAGCCTGGCCCCCGCCTTGTCATCGACGGCCGCCACGGCGTGCACGGCGCTGAGCAGGTGGGCGATCTCGGTCTCCAGCCGTGCGGCGGATTGCGCGCTCGACTCCCCCGCGGCCGGTCCGGTGCTGCGCCAGACGATGCCGGAGAACGGCAGGCCGCGCTCCTTCGCCTGAGTCAGCAACTGCCCCAGCGGCTCCGGGTTGCCTGCCCGGTCGAACGGAATGCAGCCGGGCAGCTCGGCCGCCAGTTCGTCGAATCCGGCGACCAGCCAGGTGCCGATCGCGCTTCCGGCGCCCTCGGTATCGCTGCCCGACGCCGGCGGCGGCACCTCGTGCCAGCCGAGGGTGTACAGCAGCCGGGTGGCATCGCCGCCGAGCCCGCGCAACAGCGCCTCGCGGGGCGCGCGTTTGACGGTGAACTCGCCGATCCCGCCGAGGCGGCGGCCATCCCGATCGACGAAGTCGAGATCGAAGACCTGGGTTTCGCTGTCGAGTGCGGCCGTGCGCCACCTCGCGCGGCAGTAGAACCGCCGCGGCATCTTCTCCCGCAGCTCCACCCGCCCGTACCGCAACGGCAGGAACAGATCGTTGACGCCCTGCTCGGCCGCAAGGAGGGCCGGGAACGCCGGGAAGGCGACGCCGGTGCACAGGTCGAGCAGTACCGGATGCACCGGCTCCGTGCCGAGATTTTCGGCGAGTTCTTCGCCGACGGTGATGTCGCCGATCGCCTCGCCCTCACCGAGCCACAGCGACTTCAACGAGCCGGACCAGTTGGGTCCCCAGGCCAGCTCCATGTCGGCGAAGGTCTCGAACAGCTGTTGCGGACGCATGCGGTCCATTCGTTCGACGACCGCGTCAACGGACTCCGCGGGATCCGCCGCCTCGGTGACCGGCCCGTCCCCGGTTTCGGCGACACCGCTGACGACGGTGCCATCGGCGTTCAGCGACCATTCGGCCTCGCGGACGCCGTAGGGACGGCTGTGCACGCGGAAGCTCCAGGCCGCGCCGTCGTGCACGCCGTCCTCCAGCGGATGAAGGGTCAGTTGCACCTCGCGAGAAGCCTTCTCGGGCAGAATGATCGGCTCATAGAAGAAGACGTCTTGCACCCGCGCCGGCGGCCCGACGGCGGCCAGGGCCATCGCCGCATACGTCGCCCCCGGAACGACGACGGTGCCGTAGATGACGTGGTCGGACAGCCAGGGCTGCGACTTGACCGACAGTCGGCTGGTGTACACGGAGTCCCCGGAGGCGAGGTCCTTTGCGCTACCGAGGATCCCGGATATGCCGGCGCCCGGTCCGTCGAGGCCGACGATGCCGGAAGCCTTGGGCCAGAAGCGCCGGCGCTGGAACGGGTAAGTGGGCAGTTCGAGCCTGCGGCGCGGTTGACGATGCAGCGCAGGGAACTTGGGCCGGTGGCCGCTGACGTACACCCCGGCCAGCGCTTCGGCGATCTGGCGCCGGTCGCCGACACCCTTGCGCAGGGAGACGATCGCGCGCGGCGCGGCCAGGTGTTCCGGCCAGTTCTGCACCGCGGCCCCGGTCAGCACGGGTTGCGGACCGATCTCCATCAACACCGAGCACCCCAGTGCCGCGACGGTGCGCACGCTTTCGGCGAACTGCACCGGCTGACGGGAGTGCCGCCGCCAATATGGGGCGTCCAGCGGGGTTTCCGCGGTGAGCACGGCACCGGTGCGGTTACAGACCAGCGGCAGCGTCGGCACCGCGAACTGCAACCGCGCCGCGTACGACTCGAATTCGTCGAGTACCGGCTCCAGTAACTCCGAATGGAAGGCGTGGCTGGTTTCCAGCCAGCTGCACCGGACCGCCTCGTCACCGCACCGGGTGACGATCTGGTCCAGGTCCTCGCCCGGGCCCGACAGCACCGTGTTGAGACCGTTGTAGGCGGCGACCGACACCCGGGGGAACTCGCCGGCGAGCTCCTCGACGTACTTGGGATGGGCGAACACCGCCACCATGCGCCCACCGCCGGGCAGGCTGCCGAACAGCCGGCCGCGCTCGGCGATCAGCCGCACCCCGTCCTCGAGGCTGAACACCCCGGCCACGCACGCCGCGGCGTACTGGCCCACGCTGTGTCCCAGCACCACGTCGGGCTCGATGCCCCACGACTGCCACAGCCGGGCCAGGCCCATCTCGACGGCGAAAAGCGCGGGCTGCGCAAAAGACGTGTCCCGCAGCGCCTCTGCGGCCTCACCGCCGGTGTCGCGGTCGGTGGCGAACATCACCTCCAGCAACGGGCGCGGCAGGAGCGGATCGACCGCCTCCGCGCACCGTGTCACCGTCTCCGCGAAAACCGGTTCGGCGTCGAACAACTCACGCGCCATCCCCGGGTACTGGCTGCCCTGCCCGGTGAAGAGCCACGCCGTCGTCGGCGGGTCCGTGCACTCCGCGCGCACCACACCCGGCCGCATGCGGTTCTCGGCCAACTCGGCCAGCAGTTCGCGGGCGCTCTGCACCGAATCCACCACCAGCGCGGCCCGGTGTTCGAAGTGCGAACGCCCGACCCCGGCCGTGAAGCACACGTCGGCGATGTCGACCTTCGGGTGGACGTTCAACCACTCGCCGTATCGCTGCGCCAGCGCGACCAGCGCCTGCGGCGACCGCGCGGACAGCGGCAACACTTCGACCGGCTCGTCGTGAGCGTCGTACTCCGATGCCACGTCGGCGTCGTGGAAGACCTCGCCCGTCGAGTATTCGTCGGCCGTCGCCGATTGTGGTGGCGCCTCCTCGATCAGCACGTGCGCGTTGGTGCCGGTGAACCCGAACGAACTCACGCCCGCGCGGCGCGGTTTCCCGTTGGCCTGCCACGAAGTTGCCTTGTCCACGACCCGCACCGGCAGCGCATCCCAGGGAATGTGCGGCGACGGCTTCTCGAAGTGCAGGCTCGGCGGCAGTACTTCGTGCTGCAGCGACAACACGACCTTGATCAGGCCGGCGACGCCCGACGCCGACTCCAGATGGCCGATGTTGGTCTTCACCGATCCGAGCAGCAACGGCCGGTCGGCGTCCCGGGCGGCACCGTAGACCGCCCCGGCCGCCTGCACCTCGATCGGATCACCCAGCGGGGTGCCGGTCCCGTGCGCCTCGAGGTAGTCGACGTCCGCGCCGGTGAGGCCGGCGCGAGCCAGCGCAGCGCTGATGAGCCGTTGCTGTGCACCGCCATTGGGCACCGTGAGGCCGCTCGATGCGCCGTCCTGATTGATCGCGCTGCTCGGGATGACCGCGCACACCCGATCGCCGTCGCGCATCGCGTCGCTCAGCCGCTTGAGCACCAGGATCCCGCAGCCTTCGCTGCGCACGTAGCCGTCGGCGGCGGCGTCGAAGGTCTTGCACCGGCCGACCGGGGAAAGCATCCTGGCGCGGGAGGCGGCGATGATGGTTACCGGACTCAGCAACACGTTCACACCGCCGGCCAACGCCAGGTCGCAGTCGCCGGAGTGCAACGCCTGGCAGGCCTGATGGACGGCCACCAGCGACGAGCTGCACGCCGTGTCCACCGCGACGGCCGGCCCTTCCAGCCCGAGCGCGAAGGCGACCCGACCCGAGATGGCATTGAGCGCGTTGCCGGTGATGAAGTGTGGTTCGAGCTTTTCGACCGACTCGGCGGACAGCAGGTGCGCATACTCGTTGGCCCCGACCCCCACGAAGATGCCGGTTCGGCTGCCGCGCAGTGCTCCCGGGGAGTAGCCGGCCCGTTCGAGGCCCTCCCAGGCGGTTTCGAGCATCAGCCGCTGTTGCGGCTCGATCCACACCGCCTCACGCGGGGAGATGCCGAAGAATTCCGGGTCGAATCCGTCGATGGCGTCGAGGAATCCACCGAAGCGGCTGTAGATCTTGCCCGGCGTCTCGGGGTCGGGGTCGTAGAACTCGTCGATGTCGAATCGGTCTTCCGGGACTTCCCGGATCGCGTCGATGCCGCCGGACAGCAGCTCCCAGAAAGCTTCGGGGTCGGGGGCACCGGGAAACCGGCATGACACCGCGACGATCGCGATCGGCTCGTCCGTGCCCGCCGGGGCCGACCGGGCCGCGGTGTTGGCTCCCGCGTCGGCGGCCGCCTGTTCACCGAGCCCGAGCACGTCGCCGAGCAGGTAGTCCGCCACGTCGGACAGACGGGGGTAGTCCATCGCCAGGGTCGCCGGTATCTCCTTGCCCACGCCCTGCTCGAGGCGTTGCCGCAATTCGATGGCCATCAGCGAATCCATGCCGAGGTCGAAGAATCCGGCGTCCTCGCGGATCTCCGCGGCGTCGACCCGCGTCACCTCGGCCACCGCCTGACGCAGGTAATCCACGAGCAGTTTCCGGCGCCGCTGCACCGGAGTGTGGGTGAGTTGCTCGACCAGCTGGGTCTTCCCGGAGAGGGTTGCGACCGGCGCGACCCCCGGAATCGGGCTGGGCACCTCACGCTCCAGCTCCGCCAGGAATGACCGCCTCCCGGCCTGGGAGTACAGCGGCAGGAAGCGGGACCAGTCGATCCGGGCCACGACTCCTTGCGCGGGACCTTGCGCTGCCCCCTGCGCGGACGCAGCCGCCATCAGATCGGCCATGCCCGCCAGTGCATCCGCGGGCGACAACGTCCGGATGCCGCGCTGAGCCAGTCGGGCACGAGCCTCCTCGTCGGCCATGCCCGCCGACCCCGACATCCAGGGGCCGAAGTTGACGCTGATCCCCGGGACACCCCGCTCGCGCAGCCGCCAGGCCAGCCCGTCCAGGAAGGCGTTGGCCGCGCCGTAGGCGGTCTGACCGAATCCACCCCATACCGAGGCGATCGAGGAGGTGGACAGGAAGAAGTCCAGCTGCAGGTCCGGTGCGTTCAGGAGCGCTTCGCTCAGATGCCAAGCACCCCATACCTTCCCGGCAAACACCCGATCGACCTCGGCGTCGTCCAGGGTGCGCAGCGGGGTGGTACCGATCTCGCCCGCGGCATGGACGATGCCGGCGAGCGCCGGTAGCTCGGCCCGCACCATCGCCAACAGGCCCGCGACGTCGCCCGCGTCGGAGACATCGGCCGCGACGACCCGGATGTCGCAGCCATGCTGTTCGCGGATGGCATCGATGCGCCGTTGCGCGGCATCGCCGGGCGCGCGCCGGCCGGTCAGCACCAGCTGCCGGGCGCCGTGCGCGGCCAGATATCCGGCGATCTCCAGCCCGACCGAACCGAGCCCCCCGGTCACCAGATAGGTGGCGTCGCCGCGCAGCGCCGGCGGCGTGGCGGTCGGCCGCCCCGCCCGTCGAACCAACCGGGACACATAGAGCGACCGATCACGCAGCGCCACTTGGTCTTCCGCGCTGGCCGAGCCGCGCGGCGCCGATACCACATGCTCGATCAAGCGGGACCATTCCTCTGCAGTGCCTTCGGAGAGATCCGCCAGCCCGCCCCACACCTGCGGATGCTCCAGCGAGGCGGCCCGACCGAATCCCCACAGGCAGGCCTGATCCGGTGACACGGTGTCGGTGTCGGTGACCCGTTGCGCGCCGCGGGTCACCAGCCAGATGGGCGTGCGCAGTTCGGCGGCGGCCGCCGCGCGGAAGAGTCGCCGTGTGCCGCCCAGGATTTCGCGTTGCATCCGCAGCAGCGACTGCGTCGACGGTGCGGCGTCGGAGCGCAAAGCCGCGACCTGCAGGATCCGCAGCGCCGGTTCGTCTGTCACGGCGGCGCGCAACGCGGCCTCGAGCTGTTCCTCGTCCGCGTCGGATGCCGGCAACCCGAGGACCCGGTGCTCGCAGCCCCGCGCGCTCAGCGCGTCGACCAGGGGCCGAACGGCGTCCGCGTCGTCACCGATGATGAGCCAGGCGGATCCGTTGCCGGCTTCCACCGCTGCAGCCCCGGGAGTCGATTCCTCCCAACGCACCTCGTAGCGGTCGTCCGCGATGGACCGGGTCCTGCGTTGTTGGTCGTTTTGTGCCGCAAGCCTTGTCAGCACCTCCACGGTCTGCTGACTGGCGGCCGGACCGTCGAGCAGCGCGGCGAGTTCCTCGATCCGGCCGTCCTCGAGCAGTCGGACGGTTTCGGTGCTCGCGGCGGCGTGCTGTTGTTGGTTGGGGCGTTCCCGGTTGTCCCGGTACCAGTACTCGCGATGCTGGAACGGATAGGTGGGCAGGTCGACCTTGCGCGCCGGCCCCAGGACGGCGCCGAAATCGGGCAGGTGCCCGGCGACGTACGCCTCGGCAAGGGCTTCGGTGATCTGGCGGTGGTCGGCGGTGTTGCGGCGCATCGATGCGATCGCCCGCGGCGCGGTGGCCGGGTCGGGCCAGGCCCGCATGGCCGAGGCGGTGAGCACCGGTTGCGGGCCGATCTCGAGCAACACCTTGCAGCTCAGGTCGGCAAGGGTGCGCACGCTCTTGGCGAACTCGACGGGTTGGCGGGCGTGGCGGCGCCAGTAGGCGCCGTCCAGTTGCGCGCTGCGGCCCAGGGCCGCCCCGGTGCGGTTGCAGATCAATGTCCGTTGCGGCGAACGGAACTCGAACCGGTTCGCGTACGCCTCGAACTCGTCGAGGATCGGGTCCAGCAGCGCCGAATGGAAGGCGTGGCTGGTGTCCAGCCAGTCGCAGCGCACACCGTCGTCTTCCAGGGCGGCCACCGCCCGCTCCAGATCCTCACCGGGTCCCGACAGCACGGTGTTGGCGCCGTTGTAGGCGGCCACCGACAGACTCGGGAACTCGTCGGTCAGGCTTTCCACCTTCGCGGGGGCGGTGAACACCGCGGCCATCCGGCCGCCGGCGGGCAAACTGCCGAACAGGCGGCCGCGCTCGGCCATCAGCAGCATGCCGTCCTCGAGGCTGACCACTCCCGCGACGCAGGCCGCCGAATACTGGCCCACGCTGTGGCCGATCACCACGTCGGGTTCAAAACCCCACGACTGCCAGAGCCGGGCCAGACCCATCTCCACGGCGAACAACGCGGGTTGGGCGTAGGAGGTCTGCCGCAGCGCCTCTTCGCCGTCGGCGCCGTCCGCATCGAAAATCACTTCCAGCAGCGGCTTTTCGAGCACGTCGGCGACCGCTGCCGCGCAGCGGGTCAGTGTGTCGGCGAACACCGGCTCCGTCTCGAACAGCTCCCGGGCCATCCCGGCGTACTGGCTGCCCTGACCGGTGAACAGCCATGCCGTCTTCGGCGTCCTGTCGGAAACCCCGCGCAGCAGGCCGGGCGCCGGGCGGTCGTCCGCGAGCGCCCCGAGCAACTCGCCGACGGATTCCGTGGAGTTGGCCATCAACGCGGCCCGGTGCTCGAAGTGCGCCCGGCCCACCCCGGCGGTGAAGCACAGGTCGGCCAGGGTGGCCTCCGGGTGCGCGCTCAACCAGCGGCGGTAGTGGTCGGCGACCTGCACCAGCGCGGTGGGCGTGCGCGCCGACAGCGGAAGCACCCTGAATCGCCGGTCCCCGGGCACCTCGACCGGGCCCGGCGCCTGCCCGAGCGGGCCGGCGTCCTCGGGCGCCGCCGGAGCTTCTTCGATGATGACGTGCGCGTTGGTCCCGGCGAAACCGAACGAGCTGACCCCGGCGATACGGGGCCGATCGTTGCGTTCCCAGGGGGTCGCCTCCTGCACGACCTGCAGCGCCAGCCGGTCCCACGGAATGTGCGGCGACGGATTGCGGAAGTGCAGGTGCGGCGGCAACAACTCGTGCTCGAGCGACAGGATGACCTTGATGACGCCCGCGATGCCCGCGGCCGCCTCCAGGTGCCCGATGTTCGTTTTTGCCGAGCCGATCAGCAGCGGCCGGCTCTCCTGGCGCCCGTCGCCGAGCACCGCGCCCGCGGCCTGGGCCTCGATCGGATCGCCGAGCGATGTCCCGGTTCCGTGGGCCTCCAGGTATCCGACGTCGCCGGGTGCGACGCCGGCCCGCCGCAGCGCTTGGGCGATAACCCGTTGCTGCGCAATCCCGTTCGGCACCGTCAAACCACCCGAGGCGCCGTCCTGGTTGATCGCGCTGCCCCGGATCACGGCCCGGATCCGGTCGCCGTCGCGGATCGCGTCGTCGAGCCGCTTGATGACGATGACACCGCAGCCCTCACCGCGCACGTAGCCGTCCGCGGCCGCGTCGAAGGTCTTGCAGCGGCCGTCGGGCGCGAGCATGTGCGCGTGGGAGAAGGTGATCATGGTCGCGGGGGTGAGCAGGACGTTGGCGCCGCCGGCCAGCGCGAGGTCGCATTCCCCCAAGCGCAGCGCCTGGCACGCCTGATGGATCGCCACCAGCGACGAGCTGCACGCCGTGTCGACGGCCACCGACGGGCCCTGCAGCCCCAGCCGGTGGCTGATCCGGCCCACTGCCGCGGCATTCGACGTCCCGATTGCCATGTAGGCCTCGATCTCGCGGTAAGTCAGCTCGCCGGAGGCCATCCCCAGGTAGTCATGGGTGGCCAAGCCGACGAAAACTCCGGTGTTGGTGTCAGCCAAAGCCGTTGGTGCGGTGCCCGCATGCTCCACCGCGCGCCAGGCCGTCTCCAGCAGGAGCCGATGCTGCGGGTCCAGCAGCCTGACCTCGCGAGCCGACATTCCGAAAAACGGGGCGTCGAACCCCGTGACGTCATCGACGAAACCCGCCCGGCGGGTCACGATCTTGCCGGGCGCATCGGGATCCGGGTCGAAGAACTCGTCGGCATCCCAACGGTCGGAGGGCACCTCGGATATCGCATCCCGGCCTTCGGCCAGCACCTGCCAGAATTCGTCCGCGTCCGCGGCCCCCGGGAAACGCGCCGCGTAGCCCACGATCGCAAAACCCGATGCCGACTCCATCGGGTCTTCGGCGGATGTCATGCGGTTATCCTCCCTGTTTCGACCGGAAGATTCGATGCCCGCGGACCCTTGCTGCGGCGCCCGAGCCGTCATTGCTCAGCACCACGCCCCGGGCCGCTCGCCGCACACACCCCAGGACCAGACCTGGCGGAACTCCCCCAGTGTGCTGCCTTCCGCGACCGTCGTGGGAAATGTACACGTGTCCGGCACCCTTGCGCAGCCGAATCACCTCCGACCGCAAGTATGCCCGGTACGTGCACTCCCGGGCGGCGCGTCGCGCAAGAATCGCCGGGTATGGCGGCCGACCGGGGCTTTCCCGCCCGCCGCGTCCCGAATCGTGGCATGCGGGTGCGCGCATCCCGGCACCGGTGATCGCCGAGCGGGTTATGTTGGTGTCGCTACCGACGGGGCGGGACTGCAGCCGTCCAGATCAGGGGAAAAACTTGCGCATCGGGAAGATCACGATCGGCTCGCTCGGCGATTGGACGCCGACCCCGGGATCGGTCATCTCCTGGCATCCGACGGCCGCGGCCGCCGAAAAGGCCCGGCAGGCACCGGCCAGTTCGGTGCCGGTCAGCTACATGCAGGGCCAGCATCTTCGCAACTATCACCAGCGCACCGCCGCGGGCCTGGGCTTCTCCCGGCAGATCATCGGTACCTGCGACGTACCCGGCCGGTGCGACATTTCGGCCATGGATAACGCCCTCAACGCCTACCTGCGCCGGCATGACACGTTCCGCAGCTGGTTCGCGCACGCCGGTGACGGTGAGTTCGTCAGGCACGCCGTCACCGATCCCGCCGACATCGAGTTCGTGCCGATCGACCACGGCGCGATGACTGTTGACGAAATTCGCGCCCATCTCGTGGCCATCCCGAACCCGCTGGAGTGGAGCTGCTTCACCTTCGGGGTCATCCAGAGCGAGAGTCATTTCACGTTCTTTGCCGCCATGGATCACGTCCACGGGGATGCGACGCTGATCGGCACCACGATGCTCGAGGCCAACGGGATGTATACGGCGTTGAGCGGGGGCGGTGCGGGCCTGGCGCTTCCCGATGCCGGCAGTTTTGACGAATTCTGCGCCCGCGAGCGCCAGTACACGTCGACGTTGACGGTGGATTCGCCGCAGGTGCGCGCGTGGATCGACTTCGCCGAGAACAACAACGGGGGCTTCCCCGAATTTCCGCTCCCATTGGGTAACCCGATGGCGCCCTGCGGCAGTGACTTGGTCTCCGAATTCCTGATGGACGCGCAGCAGACGGAACGGTTCGAATCGGCCTGCACGGCGGTCGGGGCGCGCTTCATCGGCGGATTGTTCGCCTGCATCGCCCTGGTCGAGCACGAGTTCACGGGCGCTCCCACGTATTACGGCCTCACGCCCAGGGACACGCGCAGGACGACGGACAACTTCATGACGCAGGGCTGGTTCACCGGCCTTGTCCCGATCACCGTGCCTATCGCCGCGGCCTCTTTCGGCGATGCCGCGTGGGCAGCACAGGATTCTTTCGATTCCGGTCTGAATCTGGCGAAAGTGCCGTACTACCGCGTGCTGGAATTGGCCCCGTGGCTGAGTTGGCCACGGCCTAATTTCCCGGTATCAAATTTCTTGCATGGCGGCGCCGCTCCGCTCAACGCCGTTCTTGCGGCGGCCGACCTGGGCTACGCGAACAACATCGGGATCTACTCGGACGGCCGGTTTTCCTACCAGCTGACCATCTATGTGTTCCGGTACGGCGAGGGCACGGCGATGGCGATTATGTTTCCCGACAATCCGGTCGCCCAGAAATCCGTCGCCCGCTATATGGATGCGATGAAATCAGTGTGCGGGCGGGTCGCCGCCACCGGGCAGTGGGGACGCGTTGCCTAGGAACATCTCGATGGCTCGTGACGAGGACTCGCACGCCGGGACGCATGCGTCGGCGAGTGTCGCCGGCGGGCGCACTCGGTCACGCCGACCGGGGGCGGGAACGACATGCGACGGCTAGCCGATTTCGTGGTGCGCTGGCCCTGGGCGGTGATAGGGCTCTGGGTCGCGGTCGCGGTCGCCCTGCCGCTGACCTTCCCCTCCCTGGGCGAGATGGCCCAGAAGCACCCGCTGTCCATCCTGCCCAGCGATGCGCCGTCGAGCGTCACCGCCAGGAAGATGGCCGAGGCATTCCACGAATCGGGCTCCGAAGACCTCCTGTTGGTGGTCCTCACCGACGACAAGGGGCTCGGCCCCGCCGACGAGGCCGCCTACCGCAAACTGGTGGACGCGCTGCGCCGGGACTCGCGGGACGTCGTGATGCTGCAGGACTTCGTCAGCGCCCCGCCCCTGCGTTCGGTGCTGACCAGTGCCGACCACAAGGCCTGGGTGCTGCCGGTGGGTGTCGCGGGCGAATTGGGCACGCCGCAGTCCTACGCCGCGTTCAACCGGATCGGCGACATCGTCAAACGCGCCTTGGACCAGGCCCCGGCGGGGGCGCACCTGACGGCCAACCTCACCGGCCCCGCGGCAACCGTCGCCGACCTCACGGTCGCGGGCGACCGGGATCGGCTGCCGATCGAACTGGCGATCGCCGTCCTTGTTCTTCTGGTCCTGCTGGTGGTGTACCGCAGCGCGGTCACCATGCTGCTGCCGTTGATATCCATCGGGCTGTCCCTGCTGATCGCGCAGGCGGTGGTGGCGGGCTACTCGCAGGTCACCGGCTCGGGTGTCTCGAACCAGTCCATCGTGTTCCTGAGCGCGATCATGGCCGGCGCCGGAACGGATTACGCCGTCTTCCTCATCAGCCGCTATCACGACTATCTGCGGTCGGGCGCGGATTACGACGAGGCGATCAAAAAAGCGATGGTCTCGATCGGGAAAGTGATCACCGCGTCTGCCACCACCGTGGGAATCACCTTCCTGCTCATCAGCTTCTCCCGGATGGGTGTGTTCAAGACGGTCGGAATCTCGGCGGCGATCGGGGTCGGCGTGGCCTTTCTCGCCGCGATGACGTTGCTGCCGGCCATCGTGGTGCTCGCCGGTCCGCGCGGCTGGGTCAAGCCGCGGCGCGAACTAACCGCCCCGTTCTGGCGGCGTTCCGGCATCCGCATCGTGCGCCGGCCGGTCGTGCACCTGGTTGCCAGCGTGCTCGTGTTGGCCATCCTGGCCAGCTGCGCGGCCCTGGTGCGCTACAACTACGACGATCGCAAGGCCCTGCCGTCTTCGGCCCCGAGTTCGGCCGGGTATGCCACGCTGGATCGCCACTTCCCCGTGAATCAGTCCATTCCCGAGTACATCCTCGTCCAATCACCCCACGACCTGCGCACCCCGCAGGCCCTGGCGGACCTCGAGCAGATGGCGGACCGGATCAGCCAGCTGCCGAACATCGCCGCCATCAGCGGCATCACCCGGCCCACCGGGAACGTGCCCGAGCAGTTCCGGGCCACCTACCAGGCGGGCGCCATCGGCAGCTTCCTGGCCGACGGCTCCACCCTGATCAACGACCACACGGGCGACCTCAACCGGCTCGTCGACGGGGCGGACAAGCTGGCCGACAACCTCGACGACGTGCGCGGCCAGATCGACCAGCTGGCCGCCGGCGTGCACGAGTTGGAGAACGCCTTCTCCGCCGCGAAGAACCAGTACAGCGGCGACACGCTGGTCAAAGAGGTCGACCTCGCGGCCCAGCTCGTCGACCACGTCAACTCGCTCAGCAACGCGATGGGCTGGAACTTCTCCGCCGCGAAGAACATGTTCGGCTGGATCGAACCGGTGCTGGCGGCCCTGCGGGGTAACCCGATCTGCGACGCCGACCCGTCGTGCAGCGCCACCCGCGGGACGTTCGAGCAGCTGACCGGCGGGCGCGATCAGGAGGACATCGACGCGATCAACGACTTGTCGCACCGACTGCAGGAGTACCCCGACAAACGGGCCCTGAAGGCGTCGACGGAGCGCCTGCGTCACGCGGTGGCGAAGCTCGCCGGCGTGTTGAAATCCATGGGGATGGACCAGCCCGGTGGCCTGCAGGCGAACCTGAACAGCCTGGAAAGCGGCGCGGGCAGGTTCGCCGGCGGGAGCCGGCAGGTGGCCGACGCGGTGGCCCAGCTCGTCGAACAGGTCAAGAGGCTGGGCACCGGGCTCAGTAAATCGTCGGCGTTTCTGTTGTCGCTGAAAAACGACGCGGCAAGACCGGCGATGGCCGGGTTCAACATCCCGTCCCAGCTGCTGCATCTCGAGGAGTTCCAGAAGGCCGCCAAGGTGTTCATCTCGCCGGACGGCCACACGGTGCGGTATCTGGTTCAGACCAAACTCAATCCGTTCAGCACCGAGGCAATGGATCAGGTCGACGCGATCACCGCGACCGCTCAGCGGGCCCAACCGAACACCGCATTGGCCGACGCCACGGTATCGATGGCGGGCTACACCGTCGGCCTCAAGGACACGCGCGACTACTACCGGCACGACATCCGGTTCATCATCGCGGTGACCCTGCTGGTGGTGCTGCTGACCTTGATCGTGCTGCTGCGTGCGATCGTCGCACCGCTGTATCTGGTTGCCTCCGTGGTGATCTCGTATCTGTCGGCGGTGGGCATCGGCGCGCTGGTATATCAATTCATACTCGGCCAGCAACTGCATTGGAGCGTGCCCCCACTGGCCTTCGTGGTGCTGGTCGCGGTGGGCGCCGACTACAACATGCTGCTCGTCTCGCGAATGCGCGACGAGTCTCCGCACAGCATGCGATACGGCATCATTCGCACCCTGAGTTCGACGGGCGGCGTGATCACGGCGGCGGGCCTGATCTTCGCCGCCTCGATGTGCGGCCTGCTGTTCTCCAGCATCGGCACCGTCGTCCAGGGCGGTTTCGTGATCGGGGTGGGGATCCTGCTGGACACCTTCCTGGTGCGCACCATCACGGTCCCCGCCGTCGCCGCGCTGGTCGGGCGGGCCAACTGGTGGCCGTCGCGAATGGGCGCGCGGCGGTCGCCGGCCGGGCGCGCCGAGCCGCAGCCGGGTTAGCAGGCACCCGTGATGTATGTGAGACTACGAGGAAGAGCCGAGGGGTCGGGGGTAGGCATGCAGAAGCTGCTCGCAGGAGTCATGGCGCTGGTAACTGTCGGCGCCACAGGATGTTTCGGCGTCCGGACCGCATCGGCCGACGACACGCCCATCGGCGGGCCGCCGACACCGGGGGGACCGGGCGACCAGACGGCGTACGCCCTCGGCGGCGCTCACGTGCTGGGCATTCCCTACGACGAGTACATCCGCCAGGAGGGGGCCCAGTGGTTCCCCGGCCAGCAACGCAAGATCGTCGGCTACCCGGCGGGGCAGGTTCAGGGGCACGTGCTGGAGCGGCTCTTCCCCGGCATCGGCAAGCTCGATGAGAACTTCCCGGGCCTTGGCCTGGACGGCCCCAGCGTCGGCGAGTCGGTCGACGTGGGAATCGACAACCTCGTGGGGGAAATCAAGGCCGGTCGCCCCGGTACCGCGATCGGCTTGTCCGAGGGCGGGTTCGTGGTCGATGGCGCGCAGGCCCGGCTGGCCGCTGACCCGACCGCTCCTCCGCCGGACACGCTGAACTTCGCGACATTCGGCGACCCGATCGGGCAGCACGCCTTCGGCCAGAGTTTCCTGAGCGCCGTGTTCCCGGTCGGCAGCGTGGTTCCCGCACTCGACTACACCATGCCTCCGCCGTACGAGAGCCAGTACGACACCGACAAGTTCGTGGCCGCCTACGACTCCATCGCGGACTTCCCGGACCGGCCGGACAACATGTTCGCCCTCGCCAACACGCTGATGGGCCTGGCCACCGGCCACACCGCGGTGGCCTTCACGAATCCGAGCATGGTGCCGCCGCAGAACGTCAGGACGACGATCAACTCCAGGGGCGCCAAGATCACGACGGTCATGGTCCCCGAGAAGCACCTTCCCCTGGTCATGCCGCTGTCCTACATCGGGATCCCGGAGGACACGCTGAACAAGCTCGACGCCATCCTGACGCCCCGGGTAAACGCCGGCTATGCGCGCAACGACGACCCGTCGACCGCTCCCGTTCAGGTGGACCCGGTGCACGGCTTCGACCCCGCAGAGGTCACCGCACCCGCCAACCAGGCGACATTCGGCGGCGGCGCCGACCCGTTCTCGCAGATCCTCGCCGGTGCCCTGTCCGTGTTGTCCCACGGCGCGGGACAGGCTGACCACTGACTCCGCAAAGCCCCGCGCCCCAGTCGTCCATCCTCTCCATGCTGCACGGACGTGCCAGCCTGCGACCCAACGACGTCGCGTTCACCTTCACCGACTACGAACGCGACTGGGCGGGCGTTCCCGAGAGCCTCACGTGGTCGCAGCTGTCCCGCCGGACGCTCAACGTGGCGCGCGAACTCCACCTGCACGGGTCGGTCGGGGACAGGGCGGTGATCCTGGCACCCCAGTCCCTGGACTACATCGCGGCTTTCCTGGGCGCCATGCAGGCCGGGCTCATCGCGGTGCCCCTACCGTTGCCGCACCGCGGCTCGACTCATGACCGGGTCAGTGCGGTCCTGGCCGACACGTCGCCCGCGGTCGTGCTGACCACGTCCGCGGTCGCGGCGGACGTCACCGAATACGTCGATCAAGCCCGCCCGGACTCGGTTGCGAAGATCGTCGAGATCGATGCGATCAATCTGGACGCCGAGGGCGAAACACGGTTCCGGACAGCCGGGCTGCCCAGCGTCGCATATCTGCAGTACAGCTCGGGCTCGACCCGGCTGCCGACCGGGGTCATGATTTCGCACCGCAATCTGCAGGTGAATTTCGAGCAGCTGATGCGCAGCTTCTTCGCGGACTCCCACGTCAAAGCCCCCGCGGACATCACGATCGTTTCCTGGTTGCCCTTCTACCACGACATGGGTTTGGTGCTGGGAGTCTGCGCGCCGATCCTGGGCGGCTATCGCGGCGAGCTGACAAGCCCGGTTGCGTTCCTGGAGAGACCGGCCAGGTGGGTGCGATCGTTGGCCGCGAGTTCGCATGCGTTCTCGGCGGCCCCGAATTTCGCCTTTGACCTGGCCGCCCGCAAGACCTGCGACGGCGACCTCGCCGGGCTCGACCTCGGCGACGTGCTGGGCATCGTCAGTGGCGCCGAACGTGTCGAGCCGGCCACCTTGCGGCGCTTCGTCGATCGGTTCGCCCACTTCAATTTTCGGGACCACATGGTGCGCCCCTCTTACGGCTTGGCGGAGGCGACCGTCTTCGTGACGGCCGGCACCTGGAGTGAGTCCAGCGCGGTCCGCTTCGACGCCGACGAGCTGTCCGTCGGCCGGGTCCGGCCGAGCACGACCAGGACGGGCACGGCGCTGGTCAAATACAAAGTGCCGCAGTCACCCACGCTGCGGATCGTCGACTGCGACACCGGCCGCGAGAGCCCACCCGATCAGGTCGGCGAGATCTGGATTCACGGCCCCAACGTCGCCGACGGCTACTGGCGCAAACCGCCGGAGGAACAGCACTGCTTCGGCGCAACGCTCGTGGACCCGTCACCGGGCACACCCGACGGGCCCTGGCTGAGAACCGGCGACCTGGGTTTCATCTTCTCCGGCGAGCTCTTCATCGTCGGCCGCATCAAGGACCTGCTGATCATCCGGGGGCGCAATCACTACCCGGAGGACATCGAGGCGACGGTCCAGCAGGTCACCGGCGGCCGGGTCGCGGCGATATCGGTTACGGTGCGCAGCACCGAGGAGCTGGTCACGGTCATCGAGCTCAAGAAGCGAGGCAGCTGCGACGAAAATGCGATGCGCTGGCTCAGCGACGTCAAGAGCGACGTCACCTCGGCGATATCCAACGCGCACGGCCTGACCGTCGGGGACCTCGTCTTGGTGTCGCCGGGGTCGATCCCCACCACCACGAGCGGCAAGGTCCGGCGCGCCGCCTGTGTCGAGCAGTACCGCCAGGACCGATTCGCCCGGCTGGACGTCTGAGGGAGAACCGGCGCGCCCGGCTCGCAGGTGCCCCGATGCGGCTGCACATAATGAGTGCAATGCACACCGACCTCGGTCCACCCAGAGGAGCCCCGATGAGCGCTACCGAAACGGACCGTCCGCTGCGGGTGATCCAGTGGACGACGGGCAACATCGGGCGCCGCTCGCTGCACGCCATCATCGGCCGGCCCGACATGGAGCTGGTCGGGGTGTACGCGCACGGGCAAGACAAGGTCGGCGTCGACGCGGCGGAGCTTGTCCGGCTGGCCGGCGCCGACCGGCGTGCATGCGACCGACGACATCGACGCGCTGCTCGCCCTGGGCGCCGACGCGTGCTGTTACAACCCGTTGTGGCCCAGCATCGACGAGTTGGTGCGGCTGCTGGAATCGGGCGTCAACGTGTGCACCAGCGCGGCCTGGATCACCGGCGGCAAGCAGACACCGCAGGACCGCCGGCGCATCGTCGATGCCTGCGAGCGGGGCAATTCGACGATCTTCGGCAGCGGCGCGCACCCCGGGATGACGAACATGGTCGGCATGGTGCTGTCCGCCTCGTGCGAGCGCGTCGACGAGATTCGCATCACCGAGTCGGTGGACTGCTCGACCTACGAATCGGCGGAAACCCAGACCGCGATGGGGTTCTCCCAGGACCCCGACACCCCCGGCCTGGCCGAGAACGTGCGGCGGGAGAGCGAGGTGTTCGCCGAGTCGGCGGCGATGATGGCCGACGCCATCGGGGCCACGCTGGACAAGATGACCTTCGACGTCACCTTCACCGCCGCCACCGGCGACTCCGACCTGGGCTTCATGAAGATCCCCGCCGGAACGGTCGGCGGCGTCCACGGCTACCACCGCGGCTGGGTCGGCGACCGCAACGTCGTCAGCGTCGGCTTCAACTGGGTCATGGGCTCGCACGTGGTGCCGCCCAAGCCGCTCGAGCACGGCCACGTCATCCAGGTGTTCGGGCTGCCCAACATGCGCACCGTCCTGCACTGCCTGCCGCCGAAGGACTGGACCGAGCCCGGGTTCATGGGCCTGGGCATGATCTACACCGCGATGCCGGTGACCAACGCCGTGCCGGCCGTGGTGGCGGCCAGGCCCGGGATCGCGACGCTCGCCGACCTGCCGCCGGTCACCGGCCGGCTGGCGCCTTGAGGCTATGTCGTTCACCACACGAAACAGCCCCGGAGGAACGCTCCCGTGCTTTAAGGTTTAACATACTTAGCCGAGCAAATTTTTCGTGGTTCGGCTGGTCGACAACGGTGTTGAGCCTTCCGGCAGGACCGTGGGGCCCGCAGCGGTGAGCGGAAGGCGGTGACATGAGATCGGTTTCCATTACCGGATTGATCAGGCGTGCGTGGATACCGCTGGTGCTGATCGTGGTGCTCGGCGTCTCCGGGCTGGTCGTGTCGCGGCTGCACCGGATCTTCGGCTCGCAGGAACTCAACGCCAATGCCAACGCCGGCATCGAGATCGTGCAGTTCAACCCGAAGGTCGTGACCTACGAGATCACCGGGCCGCCGGGGGCCACCGCGAACATCAACTACTGGGACGCCGACGCCAACACCCATCAGGTCAACGGCGCGCCGCTGCCGTGGTCGTACACCCTGTCGACGACGCTGCCCTCGGTGAGCGCCAACATCATGGCCCAAAGTGACGCCAATCAGATCGGCTGCCGCATCACCGTCGACGGCGTGGTCCGCGAGCAGCAGAGCGCCGACGGCGTCAACGCGCAGACCTTCTGCCTGGTGAAGTCCGCATGACCGCGACGAGCACGCAGGAAACGCAGAGCGCCGCGACGGAGGGCCCCGAGCGCCCCCACCGGCCGTTCATTCCGCACTTCATCCGCATCTTCGCGGTGCCGATCATCCTGGGCTGGGTGGCGCTGACCGTGCTCGTCAACGTCGCCGTCCCGGCACTGGAGGTCGTCGGCGAGGCGCATTCGGCGCCGATGGCACCGCTGGACGCTCCGTCGATGAAGGCGATGATGCGCCTCGGCCACAACTTCCAGGAGTTCGACTCCAACAGCACGGTCATGATCGTGCTGGAAGGCCAGCAGCCGCTCGGCGACGCCGCCCATCGCTACTACGACGAGATCGTCGCCAAGCTCCGCAAGGATCACGAGCACGTCCAGCACATCCAGGACTTCTGGGGGGACCGGTTCACCGCGGCGGGGGCCCAGAGCGCCGACGCCAAGTCCTCCTACGTCATGGTGAACATCGCCGGCAACCAGGGGACCACCGAGGCCAACGATTCGGTGCAAGCGGTCCGCAAAGTCGTGGGCGCAACCCCGGCACCGCCGGGGGTGAAGGCCTATGTCACCGGGCCCGCGGCGCTCAGCAACGACACGCACATCATGGGCAACGCCAGCCTGGCCAAGATCACCCTGTTCACCCTCGGCGCGATCGCGATCATGCTGCTGCTGGTGTACCGCTCGTTCGTCACCACCTTGATCCAGCTGTTCATGACCGGTATCGCGCTGGCCTCGTCGCGGCAGATCGTCGCGGCGCTGGGCAATCTCAACGCGTTCGGCCTCACCACGTTCGCCGCGAACATCCTCACGATGCTGGCGATCGCCGCCGGAACCGACTACGGCATCTTCCTCGTCGGCCGCTATCAAGAGGCGCGCCGGGCCGGCGAGGACCGGGAGAGCGCGTACTACACGACCTTCCGGGGTGTGGCCCCCGTCGTGCTCGGGTCGGGCCTGACCATCGCCGGGGCCACGTACTGCCTCAGCTTCGCCCGGTTGCCCTGGTTCAACACGATGGGCCCGCCGGTGGCGATCGGAATGCTGGTCGTCGTGCTGGCCGCCCTGACGCTGGGTCCGGCGGTGATCTTCGTGGGCAGCCGGTTCGGCCTGTTCGAGACCAAGCGGGCGGCCAAGGGACGGCTGTGGCGCCGCGTCGGCACGGCGGTGGTGCGCTGGCCGCTGCCCGTCTTCGCCGTCAGCGGCGCGGTCGTGCTGATCGGCATGCTCGGCCTGCCCGGATACACCACCAGCTACAACGACCGCTACTACCTGCCGGAATCAGCCCCGGCCAACCTCGGCTATGCCGCGGCGGACCGGCACTTCTCGCAGGCGCGGATGAACCCCGACATGCTGATGGTCGAAGCCGACCACGACATGCGCAATCCGGCCGACATGCTGGTACTGGACAAGGTCGCCAAGAACCTCATCCGCACGCACGGCATCGCGATGGTCCAGGACATCACCCGGCCCCTCGGAATCCCGATCCAGCACAGCTCGATCCCCTTCCAGAACAGCATTTCCGGCCAGACGACCATGCAGAACATGGACTTCCTCAGGGAACGCATGGCCGACATGCTCAAGATGGCCGACCTGATGCAGTTCCAGATCGACAGCCTCCAACACATGTACGAGGTCAACGAAAAGCTGGCCAGTGCCGCCGACGACAGCGCCAAGACCACGGCCGAGACCTCGGCGATCACCGACAAATTGCGGGACCACCTCGCGGATTTCGAAGACATGTGGCGGCCGATACGCAGCTATTTCTACTGGGAGAAGCACTGCTACGACATTCCCATCTGCTATTCGCTGCGGTCGATCTGGGACACCCTGGACGGGTTCGACCAGCTCGCCGAAAAATTCCACGAGCTGTCTACCGACATCCAGCGCACCGCCGATGCGACCCACGAGATGCTGACGGTGATCCCGCCGATGCTCGCCGCCATGAAGACCACCAAAGCCCTGACGCTGACCATGCACAGCACCTTCCAGGCGATGATCAACCAGATGGACGCCATGAACGACACCGCGATCGTCATGGGGCAAAGCTTCGACAAGAGCAAGAACGACGACTTCTTCTACCTGCCGCCCGAGGCGTTCTCCAACCCGGAGTTCATCCGCGGCATCAAGATGTTCTTCTCCCCCGACGGCAAGTCGACCCGCTTCTTCATCACCCACGAGGGCGATCCGATGACGCCCGAAGGCATTTCACGGGTCGATTCCGAGCGCACGGCCGCGCAGGAGGCCCTCAAGCAGTCGTCGCTGTCGAACGCCAAGGTGTATCTGGGCGGGACGGCCGCCACCTTCAAGGACATGCACGACGGCGCCAAGTACGACCTGATGATCGCGGTGGTGTCGTCGCTGACGCTGATCTTCATGATCATGCTGCTGCTCACCCGAAGCGCGGTGGCGGCGCTGGTCATCGTCGGCACCGCCGGAAGCTCGATCGCGGCGTCGTTCGGGCTGTCCGTGCTCATCTGGCAGGACCTGTTCGGTTTCAAGATCCACTGGATCGTGATGGCGCTGTCGGTCATCATCCTGTTGGCCGTCGGATCCGACTACAACCTGCTGCTGGTCTCCCGGTTCAAGGAGGAGATCCACGCCGGGCTCAAGACCGGCATCATCCGCTCCATGGCCGGCACCGGGACCGTGGTGACCTCCGCGGGCCTGGTGTTCGCCTTCACGATGGCGGCCATGCTGGGCAGTGACCTCATGGTTCTGGGACAGTTCGGGTCCACCGTGTGCATCGGCCTGCTGCTCGACACCCTGGTGGTGCGCACGCTGCTGATGCCGTCGATCGCCACGATGCTCGGACGCTGGTTCTGGTGGCCACAGGTCGTCCACCCCCGCGGCGACTACGGGCTGCGCCGGGGCCCGTCCAACGAGGCCGACACCGCCCCGATACCGGTGGGGCGGCACGCATGAGATGGTGCTCGGATGAACGCCCCCGGCGGGCACGGGCTGCCGGCCTCCGTGGACCGCGCGATCGAGCGGATGTATGCGCGGTTCGGCAGGTACCCACTCCCGGGGAATCTCGAGCCGTGTCCTGAATGCGGCCCCGGGTCCTCCGCCGCGGACATCGCCGCGACGTCGCTGTGCTCGCTGTCCGGCCGGCAGCTTGACGCGCTGCACGTGGTGTCGCTGGCCGACGACGCCCTGCGCCACTTCTTTCCGCGCCTGATCGAGCTGCTGCTGACCGAACCGGCCCCGCCCTTCGATTTCGTCTACGGCCTGCACAGGTTGGAGGGCCGACTGGCGACGTGGGACCCGGCGGAGACCGCGGTCGTCCGCCGGGTGCTCGACGCCGCCTGGGCCGAACTGCTCAGCGCCCACCCCGCGCGTCTCGGTTACCTGTCCGACACCCGGTCGCTGCTGAATCTCGCGGACTGGTGCGACATCCCGTTAGAGCCGTTCCTGGAAGGCTGGCAGGCCGTTGACACCCTCACGGCGGCAATGCATTTGGCAGACCTGGTCTCCGACGTCTGCACGTTCGAGACGCCGTTCGGGCCGGCGGCGAAAATCACGGTGCTGTCCTGGCTGAGCCAACCCGCCATCGGCGAGCGGCTCCAAGACGCCGTGCTCGCGGCCGACTCCGAGGATGCGGCGCTCGAGCTCTCGACCGCCTACGAACTCTGGACGTCGTGCCTTCCCGGCTGATCGGCCGACGGCTCGGCCAGCTCCAGGCAGACCGCGACGGCCCCGGCGCCCACATGCAACGCCAGCACCGGCCCCAGCGGGGTCACGGTCGCGGGCCCGCACGCCGGCAGTCGGCGCGCCAGCGCCGCGGCCACCCGCTCGGCGCCGTCGGGGTTGGCGACGTGGTGCACCGCCAGCGCGGCGCTGCCCTCGCCCACGACCTCGCAGACCCGGTCGATCATCGCCTCGGTCGCGTTGTTGACGGTGCGCACCCGTTGGGCGAGAACGAGTCTGCCGTCCTCGATGCGCAGCAGGGGCTTGAGCGCCAACGCGGTGCCCAACCACGCCCTGGCACCGCCGATCCGCCCGCTGCGGCGCAGGTTGTCCAGCCGATGGACCACCACGAACGCGTGGGTGCGCGACACCGCCGACCGCGCGGCCTCGGCAACGGCGTCCAGGTGCGCGCCCGCGGCCGCGGCCCGCGCGGCGGAAAGCGCGACGAACCCGGTGCCCATCGCGGCCGACCTCGAGTCGACGACCCGGACCGCCGGCCCCAGCTCGGCGGCGGTCCGCTCGGCCACCCCATGGGTCCCCGACAGCTCCGAGGAGATGTGCACCGCCACCACCCCGTCGCCCCCGCTGTCGGCCAGCGCCCGCCGGTAGGCGTCAGTGAGCTCGGCCGGGGTGGCCGCCGCGGTGGTGGCGTGGCGCTTGTAGACGTCGTCGGGGATTTCGTCGAAGCCGTCGCGCAGGTCCACGCCGTCGAGCAGGATGTGCAGCGGCACCAGGCGTATCGCCCACTTCTCCCGCAGCTCGGCCGGCAGCCGCGACGAGGCATCGGTCACCACCACGACAGTCACGAGCGCCGCCCTCCCCCGCAAGCGGGTGCGGGTACCTCCCACTTGTGGGCGCGTGCCCCCACCTCATCGCTGCATACCAAAGCGTCGTCGGCGCGGGGCATCGTCAGTCGCGCGATTTCTCGGCAGTCACTCCGGCCTCGGCCAGCGCCTTGAGCGTCAGCTCCGCGACGGCCTGGTGGGCTTCGAAGTTCCAGTGGATCCCGTCGGGATTGCCCCGCCCGGTCATGACCTGCTCGGCCACGGCGGCCTTGAGGTCGACCAGGGGAACGTCGCGGCGCTGCGCCCACTCGGTGATCGCGGCCACCGTACCCGGGCGGCCATGGTGGGCCCGCCCGTAGGTGTCGGCGATGTGCACCGACGGCAGCGACGCCACGATCGGGATGCCCGGACGGTTGAAATCAATTGCGGCACGGGTCTGTTCGAGGTATTCGACGCTCAGGTGCGGCGGCAGCGCGGGCCGGGCCACCGGCGAGAGCCGGGGCTGCACCCACCCGTAGCCGTCGCGGACCCAGCGCCGCAGCCACGACGGGCGCACGTAGCGGATGAGCTCGCGCAACGCGGTGGGCAGCACCGACGGCAGGGAGTCCATCCCGGCGGTCGCGAAGATCACCGCCCCGGCCCTGGGCAGCGCCGCCCAGGCCCGGGGGTCCTGCGTCGCCGCCCACCAGATGTCCCGGCAGGTCCAGCCGATGCGGCCGATCAGTTCCAAGTCCCAACCAAGCTGTGCGGCAACGATACTGGGCCAGATTCGCGGATCGTCGGCCGGCAGCCCGCCGGTGGGCCCGTAGTAGGCCAGCGAGTCGGCGAACACCAGCAGGGTGGGTCGGGCTTCAGAGGACATCGCCGAAGACCTGCGCCGAAGCGTTCCAGACGTCGAGGCGCCAGCCGATGCCGGCCAGGTTGTCCGCGTCGGCGCCGTCGTCGCGGGAATGGCCGGACAGCTGCACCCAACTGGCGTTGCCCATGCCGCCCAGGATCGGCCAGTTCGGAACCGGGAGCTTGAGCAGGGCGGCCGACAGCGCGGCGATCAGCCCGCCATGGGCGACCAGCACCACCGGTCGGTCGGGTTGGTTCGGGTCGCCCCATTCCGGATTGTCTTCGATCAGCTCGGCGACCAGCGGCGCGCTGCGCGAGGCCACGTCCACCCGGCTTTCCCCGCCGTGCGGGGCCCAGGTGGCGTCCTCGCGCCACGCCAGCCGGGCACCCGGCGCCTCGGCGTCGATCTGCGTGTGGGTCAGGCCCTGCCAGTCGCCCAGGTGGGTTTCGCGCAGCCGCTCGTCCACCCGGACCTCCACCCCGGTCCGCTCCCCGAGCGTGACCGCGGTGTCGTAGGCGCGGCGCAGATCCGAGGAGACGATCAGCAGCGGCTGCGGCTTGCCCAGCGCCTCGGCGGCCGCGACGGCCTGCGCGCGACCGAGCTCGCTGAGCTCGGTGTCCAGCTGGCCCTGCATCCTGCTGCCGAGGTTGAACGCGGTTTGGCCGTGCCGCAACATGATCAGGCGACGAATGCTCATGGCGTGTCCGTCGGTTGCACCGACAGGTCCACCGGCACCACCGGGCAGTCACCCCACAGCCGGTCCAGCGCGTAGAAGTCGCGGTCGTCCTGGTGCTGGATGTGCACGACGATGTCGCGGTAGTCGAGCAGGGTCCAGCGGCCCTCCCGAGTACCCTCGCGGCGCGCCGGGTGGTATCCCGCCCGGCGCATTTTCTCCTCGACCTCGTCGACGATGGCGTTGACCTGCCGCTCGTTGGACGCCGAGGCGATGACGAAGCAGTCCGTGATGACCAGCTGGCCCGAGACGTCGATGACCAGCACATCGTTGGCGAGTTTGGCCGCGGCCGCCCCGGCGGCCACCGTCGCCATCTCGATGGCTTCCCGCGTCGCGCTCATGAGTTGTTCCCGGTGGCCAGGGCGTTCGTGTTCGAGGTGCCCCCGGCGTCCGGGGCGCGGCGGTAGAGCCGGCGCTTGGAGACGTACTGCACGACGCCGTCGGGCATCAGGTACCACAGTGGGCGCGACTGCTCGGCGCGCCGGCGACAGTCGGTCGACGAGATCGCCAGCGCGGGGATTTCCACGAGGGTCAGCGCGTCATCGGGCAACTCGCCGAGCACGCCGGTGACGTGCTCGCGCTGCAGTTCGTAGCCGGGCCGGCTGACCCCGATGAAACGGGCCAGGTCGAAAACCTCCTCCCAGCCGTGCCACGACAGGATGGACGCCAGCGCGTCGGCGCCGGTGATGAAGTACAGCTCCGAATCGAGGTTGAGCGCGTGCAGGTCCCGCAGCGTGTCCCTGGTGTAGGTGGGGCCGGCGCGGTCGATGTCGACCCGGCTCACCGAGAAGCGGGGGTTGGACGCGGTCGCGATCACGGTCATCAGGTAACGGTCCTCGGCGGCCGACACCTGTCGGCCCTTCTGCCAGGGCTGGCCGCTCGGCACGAACACCACTTCGTCGAGGTCGAACAGGTCGGCGACCTCGCTCGCGGCAACCAGGTGGCCGTAATGGATGGGATCGAACGTCCCACCCATCACCCCCAGCCTGCGCAGCTGCCTTTGCACGATTCGCCAGCTTACTGGAGCGGGAAAAACGGTATCGTTCAGGCATGCGTGCAACCATTGACAAGGCAGGGCGATTGGTTATACCCAAGGCACTGAGAGACCATCTCGGGCTCAGGCCGGGTGAGGTGGAGGTCATCGCCGACGGGGCAGGACTGCGGGTCGAGCCGCTCGCCGGAGAGTCGCTCAGCGAGCGGGACGGCCGCATGGTGATACCTGCGGGCGGGGTGGAGATCGACGACGCAGCCGTGCGGACACTGCGCGATGCCGGTCAACGTTAAAGCGGGCACGCTGCTGGTCGACACGAGCGTCGCGGTTGCGCTCGTGGTGGCCGATCACGCCGAGCACGAACAGACTTTCCGCGCGTTGAGCGACAACACGCTCGGGCTCGCCGGACACGCCGCTTTTGAAACCTTCTCGGTCCTGACCCGCTTGCCGCCGCCGGCCCGCAGGACACCGGCGACGGTCGCGAGGCTGCTCGCGCACAACTTCCCGGCGACCAGGTTCCTCGGACCCCGGGCCGCGACATCGCTGCTAGCCGAACTCGGCGCCGCCGAAATCGCCGGCGGCGCCGTGTACGACGCGCTGGTTGGTGCCGCCGCGAAGGAGCATCGACTGCCCCTCGCAACTCGCGATCGGCGGGCACTGGAGGTCTATCGCGCGCTGGATGTGAACGTCGAACTGCTGACGTGAACGGCTTACGGCCGCAGAAACTGCTGGAGCTCCGCGGCGACACTGGCGGGACGCTCGCCGATGCTGTCGGCGTTACACCGGCAGCAGCTGGTCGATCACCGCGGCCAGTTGTTTGGCGGACCGGCATTCGTGCATCGTGATCACCTCCTGGTAGCGCGGCACCGCCGAGTCGCCGCTGCCCCACAGGTGTTTGGGTTCGGGGTTGAGCCAGTGCGCGTGCCGGCTGGCGGTCACCATGTCGTCGAGCACGTCGGTCGCCGGGTCGCGGTAGTTGGTGCGGCCGTCGCCGAGCACCAGCAGCGAGGAGCGCGGCGAGAGCACATTGGGAAACGACTGCAAAAACGACACGAACGCGTTGCCGTAGTCGGAATGCCCGTCGCGGCTGTAGACACCGGCTTCGCGGGTGATCCGCTGGATCGCCACGGCCAGGTCGGCCTCCGGCCCGAACATGTGCGTGACCTCGTCGGTGGTGTCGATGAACGCGAACACACGAACGCGCGAGAACTGTTGGCGCAGGGCGTGTACCAGCAGCAGCGTGAAATGGCTGAACCCGGCGACCGAACCCGAGACGTCGCACAGCACAACCAGTTCCGGGCGCGCCGGTCGCGGCTTGGCCAGCACCACGTCGATCGGGACCCCGCCGGTGGACATCGACTTGCGCAGCGTCTTGCGCAGGTCGATCGTCCCGGCGCGGGTGCGCCGCCGCCGGGCCGCCAGCCGGGTGGCCAGCGTGCGGGCCAGCGGGGCCACCACCCCGCGCATCTGGCGCAGTTGGTCACCGGAGGCGCGCAGGAACTCGACGTTCTCGGAAAGCTGTGGGATGCCGTACATCTGGACGTGGTCGCGGCCGAGCTGTTCGGCGGTGCGGCGCTTGGTCTCGGCGTCGACCAGCTTGCGCAGCTGTGTGATCCGCTGCGCGGCAAGCGCCTTGGCGATCTGCTCCTGGGTGGGAGTGGGCTCGTCGCCGTAGGGCGCGAGCAACCCCGCCAGCAGCTTGCCCTCAAGCTCGTCCAGCGCCATCGCCTTGAGCGCCTGATACGACGAGAACGACGGGCCGCGGCTGGAGCTGTACTTGCCGTAGGCCTCGACGATCCGCGCGATCATCGAGACCAGGCGCTCGTCCATGTCCGCGAGGTCGGGGTTCTCCGAGAGCAGGTCCAGCAGCATCTGGCGCATCGCCTCGACGTCGTCGGGCGGCAGCGAGCCGTCGCCTTCGGCGTCGTCCGCCGCACCCTCCGAGACCACCGCGCGCGAGCCCAGCGCCGCGGGAAACCACAGGTCGAACATGGCGTCGTAGGTCTCGCGGTGGTCGGGCCGGCGCAGCACGGCGCACGCGATGCCCTCGCGCAGCACCTCGCGGTCGCCCAGGCCCAGGGTGGCCATCACCCGTCCGGCGTCCACCGTCTCCGAGGGCCCCACCGAGATGCCCGCCCCGCGAAGGGCTTCCACGAAACCCACCAGGTGGCCGGGCAGTCCGTGCGGGGCAAGCGGCCTGCTGGGTCGGATGCGGCGGGGGGCCATCGCTGCCTGCCTAGTTCAGCCGCAGCTCGCCGCCGGCGCGCTGCTGGTCGGACTGGTGCTTGAGGACCACGCCGAGCGTCGCGGCGACCACCGCATCGTCGATGGTGTCCAGGCCCAGCGCGAGCAGCGTGCGCCCCCAGTCGATCGTCTCGGCGATGGACGGAACCTTCTTGAGCTGCATGCCGCGCAGCACGCCGATGATGCGCACCAACTCCTCGGCGAGGTGTTGGGGCAACTCGGGGACCCGCGACAACAGGATGCGGCGCTCCAGCTCGGGGCTGGGAAAGTCGATGTGCAAGAACAGGCAGCGACGCTTGAGCGCCTCGGACAGTTCCCGGGTGGCGTTGGACGTCAGCACGACGAACGGCGCCCGCTCGGCGGTGATCGTGCCCAGCTCGGGAACGGTCACCGCGAAGTCGGACAGCACCTCGAGCAGCAGGCCCTCGATCTCGATGTCGGCCTTGTCGGTCTCGTCGATCAGCAGCACCGTGGGCTCGGTGCGCCGGATGGCGGTCAGCAGCGGGCGCGACAGCAGGAACTCCTCGCTGAACACGTCGTCCTTGGTCTGATCCCAGTCGCCGGAGCCGGCCTGGATGCGCAAGATCTGCTTGGCGTGGTTCCACTCGTACAGCGCACGCGCCTCGTCGACGCCCTCGTAGCACTGCAGGCGCACCAGCCCCGAGCCGGTGGCCTGGGCGACCGCGCGGGCGAGCTCGGTCTTGCCGACGCCGGCGGGGCCCTCCACCAGCAGCGGCTTGCCGAGCCGGTCGGCCAGGAACACCGCCGTCGCGGTGGCGGTGTCCGGCAGGTAGCCGGTCTGCGCCAACCGCCGCGCGACGTCGTCGATGTCGGCGAACAGCGGCTTGGGCCGGGCGGGCACGCTCACGATCACATTCTCCTAAACCTTCGGGCTTCTCCTCAAACAACGTCTCCGGGGGTCAGGCCGGGCGGATCTGGCCGTCCCCCCACGCGATCCACTTGGTCGAGGTCAGTTCCGGCAGCCCCATCGGACCCCGGGCATGCAGCTTCTGGGTGGAGATGCCGATCTCGGCGCCGAAGCCGAACTGCTCGCCGTCGGTGAACGCCGTCGAGGCGTTGACCATGACGGCCGCGGCGTCGACCCCGTCGGTAAACCGTTGGGCCGCAGCCATATTGGTGGTCACGATGGCCTCGGTGTGTCCCGTGCCGTACTCGTTGATGTGGGCGATCGCGGCGTCGATACCGTCGACCACCGCCACCGCAATGTCCATCGACAGGTATTCGCGTCGCAGGTTCTCGTCATCCGGGTCGAGGTGCACGATCACCCCGGCGCCCTGCAGGGCGGACAACAGCCTGGGCATCGCCTCTGCGGCGATCGCGGCGTCGACGAGCAGCGTCTCGGCGGCGTTGCACACGCTGGGCCGTCGGGTCTTGGAGTTCAGCAGGATCCGTTCTGCCACCTCCAGGTCGGCGCCCTCGTGCACGTAGACATGGCAGTTGCCGACACCGGTCTCGATGGTGGGCACCTGCGCGTCGCGGACCACCGCGTCGATCAGGCTGGCCCCGCCGCGCGGGATCACCACGTCGACCAATCCGCGGGCCTGGATCAGGTGCGTGACCGTGGAACGGTCGGTGGCCGGCAGCAGCTGCACGGCGTCGGCGGGCAGGTCCTCACTGGCCAGCGATGCGCGCAAGACGTCGACCAGTGCCTGGTTGGACCTCGCCGCCGACGAGCTCCCGCGCAGCAGCACGGCATTGCCGGACTTGAGCGCCAGGCCGAACGCGTCGACGGTGACGTTGGGCCGCCCCTCGTAGATCATGCCGATCACGCCGAGCGGGACCCGCTGCTGCCGCAGGTGCAGCCCGTTGGGCAGCGTGTAGCCGCGCAGCACCTCGCCGACCGGGTCGGGCAAACCCGCGACCTGGCGCAGGCCGGCGGCGATCCCCTCGACGCGCCTGGCATCCAACGCCAGCCGGTCGAGCATCGCCTGCGGGGTGCCCGCCTCCCGCGCGGCCTTCAGGTCCTCGGCGTTGGCCGCCAGGATCGAGTCGGTGTGGGCCACCACCGCCGCCGCCGCGGACTGCAGCGCGGCGTCCTTGGCGACCGTCGGCAACACCGCGAGTTCGCGGGCGGCGACCCGGCCGCGACGCGCGGCATCATGGACCTCTTGGCGCAAGTCAGGGCGCGATGGTGCTCGCAGACTCATTGAACTAGGGTATCGGTCGCGGGCCGGGACGTCTCACCCTACCCGTTCACCGCGACCCACCTGTCGCACCTTTGTGCGACGCTCCTCGAGGATGCGGCCAAAGTTCTGCAGTAGCAACGGTTCCCGCATCACGATGGGCTCGAGGTGTTCGCGGTCGACCTCCAGGGCGGTGACCTCCCCGAGCGCGTATGCGCTGGCGAGGTTCGGTTGCCGGGTCAGGGCCGTCAGCCCCAGGAACGAGCCCTCGGCCAGCGTGGTGATCACGTTGACCGATCCGTCATCGGCCGTCGCGGCCAGTTGCACGCTGCCGGCGACCAGAAACGTCATGCCCGCGGGCACCTGACCGGCGTACTCGACGATCTCGTCGGCGCCGTAGCGGACGAGCCGGACACGCGAATGCAGCGACCGCTGTTCGTCCACGCTGAGCCGCAATGCCGGTGCCACCACGGTGCGCAGCGCGATCTCCACGCGTTCGGCCGTCGAGTAGTCATCGTCGATGCCGTCGAGGTGCAGCCCTTCCCGCCGCGCGGCATACCAGACCCAGCGCAAAAACGTCGACCGGGCGGCGCCGTCGTCGGCCGGCGAGTCCAGCCCGAGGGAGGTGCGGTACTCGGCGCCGCCGACGTGCACCGAGCGCGGCGGGCTGTCGGGCTTGAGTTGCGGCAGCCCGCCGGCAACCCGCGACAGCATCGCGCACACCCGGTCGGGCGGGTCGGCGGCCGAGAACGTCGTGCTGATCGCCAGTTTGTGCGTGCCGGGTGGGCGACTGAGGTTGGTGAACGTCGTGGTGGCCAGCATCGAGTTCGGCATGACGCGGATCCCGCTGCCGGTGTCGATGTGCACGGCCCGCCAGTTGACCTCGACGACGCGTCCCTTGGCGGTCCCGGTGTCCAGCCAGTCGTCGATGCGGAACGGCTGCTCGAACAGCATGAACAACCCCGACACGATCTGGCCGACGGAGTTCTGCAGCATCAGGCCGATGACGACCGAGGTGACGCCCAGCGCGGTGAACAGGCCGGCCACCCGGACGCCCCAGATGTAGGACAACATCACGGCCAGGCCGGTGCCGATCACGGCGAAGCGGGCGACGTCGAGGAAGATTCCCGGCAGCCGTTTGCGCCAACTGTCTTCGGGGGCGCCCTCGAACACGGTGGCGTTGAGCCCGGACACCAACACCAGCAGCACCAGGAAGCCGAACAGGGTGGTCAGCATGCGCACCGCGACGTCTCCGGCCGGGACCTGCGACGCCTTGACCAGCAGCAGCAACAGCGCGGCGAGCGGCAGCAGGTAGTTGCGCAGCAGGCTCACCTGCCGGGCCAGGCGGCTGCGCCGGCGCACGAGTGCGTGGTTCAGCTCGGTGAGCAGGATCAACGTCAGCGGAAAGCCGACCGCGATGCCGATCGCCCAGTAGAACCACGGGGCCTGCCACGCGTTCATCTCACCGCTCCGACAGACGGTAGATCGGTTGCTCGGACCCGCCGACCGTGATCGTGCCCGCCGGGGTGAACTGCCGCACGTCGCGCAGCGCCTCGTATACCTGACGGCTCACGTAGATGCCGGGCTGCGCCGCGCCGCTGTGCATCTGGAAGGCCAGGCTCACCGCGGCACCCCACATGTCGTAGACGAGACCCGATCGGCCCACCAGCCCGCTGATGACGTTGCCGGTGTTGACGCCGACCCGAAGACTCAGCTGGCGGCCGCTCTGACTGTCGAATCGGTCGACGATGCGCCGCATCTCCAGCGCGAAGTCCACGCCCCGGTGAATGCTGTCCAGGCGCGGGGTGACCACCCCGCAGCTGGCCAGGTAACCGTTGTGGAACGTCCGAATCCGTTCGACGCCAAGGGCTTCGGCCGCCGAGTCGAACTGGCGGAACAACTCGCCGACGATGGCGACCAGCTCGTCACCGGGCAGGTCGTTCGAGATCTCATCGAGGCCCACGATGTCGGCGTAGATGATGGCGACGTCCTGATGCGTCTGGGCGATGGTCTCCTCGCCGCCGCGATACCGTCGCACCACCGGCTCGGGCATCAGCGCCAGCAGGAGACGCTCATTTTCCCGGCGTTGCTCGTTGAGCAACTCCTCCTTGATCGCCAGGTTGCGGCTCATCTCGTTGAACGCGGCAGTGAGGTCGCCGAACTCGTCGCGCGACTTCACCGGGATGTCGACCTCGTAGTCCCCGGAGCTGATCTTGCGCGTGCCGGCCTCCAGACGCCGGATCGGCCGCACCGCCGCCTGGGCGACGAGCATCGAGGCCACACAGATGGCGAAGATCATCGCCGTGACCGCGACCACCAGCGTTTTGCTGAACCTGCCCAGCCGTGCGAAGGCGTCGGAGTTGTCCCTGGTGGCCAGCACCGACCAGTGCAGGTCGGAGTCGGGGATGTTCACCGGGGCATACGCTTCCAGCTCCCGGTTACCGGTGTAATCGGTGCCGCTGACGGTCCCGCTCTCGCCGCGCTGGGCGGCGCGAAGGCCCGCGCTCGGGACCGGCTGCACCAGAGTGGTGCCCCCCAGGTGGATCGCTCGGTCGACGACGTCGGGCGGGGTGCCGGCCGCGATGGCTTCGCGCCGGTACTCCTGCGGGTTTTCCAGGAAAATCCTTGAATCCGAGCGCATCAGGTCGTCGGGGCCCGCCAGATAGGTCTCGGTCGCGGCACCCATCCCGGCGGCTTTCCACCGCTTGCCGGCGGTCATGATCGTGTTGATCATCGCGATCGGGACCGGAAGGGCCATGACCCCGCTCGTCTTGCCGTTGATGCCGACCGGCGATACCACCCACGCCGTGGGGGTGTCGAGCTGTGGCTGATAGGGCTGGAAGTCGGTGATCCAGATGAAGTTGATGTCGTTGGAGCGCAATGCCTTTTGGTAGGCGGTCCGCAGATTGGATTCCCGGTACGGGCCGGTGAGGATGTTCGTACCGAGATCCGGGCCTTTTCGCACGCTGTAGACGACGTTGCCCTGCATGTCCAGCAGCAGCGCGTCTCGGTATTTGAAGCGCGTGACGATGCCGCTCATGTAGAAGTTGAAGCGGGCGTTGGCCGCCGACCAGGCGCTGCCGTCGCCGGCGTCCTGCAGGGACGGCTGGCCGGTTGGCGGCGCGGGCACCGCGGTGTAGTTCGCCTGCAGGTATCTCTGCGCGTTGGAGTTCGGCAGGACGGCGTTGAGGTCGATCGTTTCACCGGTCAGTCGCTTGATCGGCGCGATCATCTGGTTTTGGTAGTAGTCGACGAGCGCCTGCTGCTGGGCGGGGTTGATCGTCGCGTCGGCCAGTTGGTCGAAGCCCGCGGTGAACGCGTCGGTTGCCTCGACGATGCTGAATCCGCCGCTGTAGACGATCAGCGAATTCGTCACTTGCCGAAACAGCGCCTCCACCGCGCGCTTCTGGGATCCGCGCAACTCGATCAACCGCTCCGACTCGACCTGCGCCAACGCGTCGCGGCCGGCGACGGCCCCGATGAAGCCGATCAGCGCGACGCCCAGGATGCTCGACAACAGCAGGGCCACCAGGATCTTGGACTGGATGCCGAACAGCAAGCGCGGCCGCGACCAAAAGCGGCGCCCGCGCGGCCGGGGCGTATCGGCCGGGGCGGGTCCGCCACCTATTCCCCGGCCGTTCCCCGCGCCGCTTTTCCCGCCGACTTCTCCGCCGTTCTCTCCGCCGCCTTCAGAGGCCGGTTCGGCGTCTTTTACCTCGCTTCGAGTCAATCCGCCTTTCCGCCTTTCGTCAGACAGGATTCGGCCTCCTAACGCAGCAGAGTAGCGCGCGGACCTCAAGAAATCGGCAATTGCCACCAAAGCGGGGCCGGCGCGTAGGCGGGCCTTGCCCGACCGGTGGACATCCCGCCGGGCCCACGCGACTACCGTCGGCGGAATGACGCGGGTCTGTGTGGTTGGCAGCGTGAACATGGATCTGACGCTGGAGGTCAACGCCCTTCCACGCCCGGGCGAGACGGTGCTGGCGTCGTCGTCGAGCCATGCACCAGGTGGCAAGGGCGGCAATCAGGCGGTCGCGGCGGCGCGGGCGGGCGCGCGAGTGCAGTTCGTCGGCGCACTCGGCGAGGACGCCGTCGCCGAACAGCTGCGGGCGCACCTGACGGCCAACGGCGTTGGGCTGGACGGCACCGTCACGGTCCCGGGCCCCAGCGGAACGGCGATCATCGTGGTCGATTCCAGCGCCGAGAACACCATCGTGGTTTCGCCGGGCGCCAACGGGCGGCTTTCGCCGGCCGCAGCGACGGCGCGTGCGGTCATCGCCGACTGCGACGTGATGCTGACGCAGCTGGAGATCCCGGTGCCGACGGCGGTGGCGGCGGCGCGAGAAGCCCGTTCGGCCGGTGCGGTGGCCATGGTCAACGCCTCACCGGCGGGGCACGACGACGACGCCCTGGCCGAACTGGCCGCCGCCGACGTGGTGATCGCGAACGAATCCGAGGCCGGCCAGTGGCGCTGGCGCCCAAGCCATCTGGTGACAACCCTGGGCGCGCGCGGCGCCCGCTACGTCGGCACCGACGGCGAGTTCACGGTGGCGGCGCCGGCGGTCGACGCGGTGGACACCACCGGGGCCGGCGACGTGTTCGCCGGGGTGCTGGCGGCCAACTGGCCGCCCCACCCGGGGTCGCCGGCCGAACGGTTGCGGGCGCTCCGGCGCGCCTGCGCCGCGGGGGCGTTGGCAACGCTGGTGGCCGGTGCCGGCGACTGCGCGCCGGATGCCGCCGCGATCGACGCGGCCCTGCGCGAGGGGGGTTCGGGCTAGTCCCGGCGCACGTCGTGGGCGATCGTCAGCCCGTCGGCCGTCTCGAGCTCGTCGGCGGTCTGACTCAGCAGCACGCGGCTGCGCCCGGGCGAAAGCAGGGCAGACAGGTGGTGGTGCGGCGCGCCGGCCACGAACACCAGCCGGTTGACGCGCAGCAGCGCGGCACCGATCGCCGTGTCCAGCAGGCGGGCGTTGCGCGGGCCCGCGATCTCGGCGGTGATCTCATGGCGCACCCGGTCGGCGACGATCCCCGCGTCGGACAGCAACTGGTAGAGGGCCGCGCGCCGCAGCGCGGACTCCGTCAGCGTGCCGGCGAGTTCCGCGGGCAGCCAGGCCTCGCTGACGAGCAACGGCTCCCCGGTCCTGCGTTGCCGCCGCACCCGCACGATGTGCAGCAGGTCGCCGGACGTCTCGAGCGCCTCGGCGACGGGTTGCGGAGGGCAGCGGACCCCGAGCTCGACCACCTCCACCTCGGTTTCGAACTGGGTCTGGCGCAGCCCCGCCATGTAGGAGCTGCCGGCCGACGACACGGCCGGGCCGTGCGGGCGCACAAAGGAGCCCACCCCGTGCCGGCGCTCGATGTAGCCCTGCTCAGCCAGGTCCGCCAGCGCCCGGCGCACGGTGATGCGGGAGACCCCGAACTGCTCGCAGAGGTTCTGCTCGGTGGGCAGCGCGTCGCCGGGGGTCAGCACGCCGCGGTCGATCTCGTCGTGCAGCACCAGGAACAGCTGCCGGTGCAGCGGGACGCCCGCAGCGGCGGACACCGGTGCCGCCCTGTCGCCGGCCTTGTCCACGGTCATGAATGTTTCCACACCCGTCCGCTTGCGCTCGCCTCGCTAGTTGTTATATGTATATAACAACTAGCGAGGAAGGGGTGGCCGATGACGGTGGTGACGCAGCGGGCCGCCACCGACCCGGCGGGGCCCACCGGACGGCTGGCCACCTGGATCGCCGGGCTCACCCTCGACGACGTGCCACACCCGGTCGTGCGGCGCGCCAAGCACCTGCTGCTCGACGGCCTGGGCTGCGCCCTGGTCGGCGCGCGGCTGCCCTGGTCTCGGCTCGCCACCGACGCGGTGCTCGGCATGGAAGGCGGGGGTGACACCGTCGTCATCGGGACCGGCCGCACCACCGGCGCACCCGGCGCCGCGATCCTGAACGGCACGTTCATCCAGGGCTTCGAGCTCGACGACTTCCATCCCCTCGCGCCGCTGCACAGTTGCTCGCTGGTCATCCCCGCCCTGCTGTCGACGGCCGCGACCCGGCCGAAAACGATCACCGGCGCCGAACTGCTGCTCGCGGCGATCGCCGGGTTCGAGGTGGGGCCGCGCGTCGGCTACACCCTGCACGGCACCCAGATGCTCGACCGCGGCTGGCACTCCGGTTCGGTCTTCGGCACCCACGCGGCGGCCATGGCGTCGGGCAAGCTCCGCGGACTGCCGCCCGCGCAACTGGAAGACGCCCTCGGGCTGGCGGCCACCCAGTCGTCGGGGCTGATGGCCGCGCAGTACGAAGCCATGAGCAAACGCATGCACCACGGCCTGGCCGCCCGTAACGGGTTCTACGCCGCAGGCCTGGCGGCGGCCGGCTATACCGGCATCAAGCGCGTGTTCGAGCGCGAATACGGCGGCTTCCTCAGCGTTTTCGGCGAGGGTCACGAACCCGACGCCGCGCTGCTCACCGGCCAGCTGGGCCGGCGCTGGGAGACGACGATCATCATGGTCAAGTCCTACGCCGCGATGGGCGGCCTGCACGGAGTGATCGATGCCGCCAGACAGCTGCGCGAATCCGTTGCGCCCGAGAACATCTCAAAGGTCGACATCACCGTCGGCGAGACCGTCTACAAGCACGGCTGGTGGCCGCCGGAGCGACCGCTCACGCCGATCGGGGCGCAGATGAATATCGGCTACGTCACCGCCGCGGCGCTGCTCGACGGCAACGTGCTGCCCGAACAGTTCGCCCCGGCGCGCCGCGACGCCGACGACATCTGGTCGCTGATCGCCGCAACCACGGTCCATCTCGACGAATCGCCGGCCCACGGCGCGATGACCGGGAAGTTCCGCACCGAGGTGGCGGTGACGACCGTCGACGGCGCCGTGCACCGGGTCCGCGTCGACGTACCGCACGGCGCGCCCACCGACCCCGTCACCGACGACGAACTCGTCGCGAAGTTCCACGCGCTCGCCGAACGGGTCACCGACCGCGCCCGCGCCGACGCGATCGAAAGGGCGGTGCTTGGTCTGGACGAACTCGACGACACCGATCATCTGATCGAACTGCTCGCCGCTCCGGTGGCGGGCGCCTTGGACTGAAAGGAACCCGCTGTGGCTACCACCCCGGCCCGCCGACGTCTCAAAGAACTGCTCGGCAAACGCGAACTCATCGTGGCGCCAGGCGTTTTCGACGGCATCTCCGCACAGCTGACCAAACGCACCGGCCATGTCGCCGCATACATGACCGGCGCCGGTGTGGCGGCGTCGGGCTTCGGGCTGCCCGACATCGGGCTGGTCACGGCAACCGAGATGGCCGGCCGGGCCGCGATGATCGCCGACGCGCTGGGCGACATCCCGCTCATCGCCGACGCCGACACCGGCTACGGCGCACTCCGGAACGTGGTGCGAACGGTACGTTCTTACGACGCGGCGGGGGTGGCCGCGATCCAGCTGGAAGACCAGGTCTTCCCCAAACGGTGCGGCCATCTGCCGGACAAACAGGTCGTCGACGCGGCGCTGTTCGAGCAGACCCTCGCCGCCGCCCTGGACGCCCGGTCCGACGACGACCTGCTCGTGGTGGCCCGCACCGACGCCCGCGCCCCGCTCGGGCTCGACGAGGCAATCGAGCGCGCCAACCGTTACGCCCACGCGGGCGCGGACGTCATCTTCGTCGAGGCGCCGCAGGACACCGGCGAAATCGAGCGCATCGCAGCCGAAGTCGACGCCCCGCTGCTGATCAACCTCGTGCTGGGCGGCATGACGCCGCTGCAGTCGGCGTCGCGACTGCAGGAGCTGGGTTACGCCATCGCCATCCATCCCGGCAACCTGCTGATGCAGGCCACATTCGGCATGCTGCAAAGCCTCTGCGAACTCAACGGCAGCGATCTGGCCGCCCACCTGCCGAGCAGCCCCGCCGGCTTCTTCGACCTGTTCGGCATGGCCGAGTGGCTGGCCCTCGACGACCGCTACGCGCACCGGGACAACTCATGGGCATGACCGTCATCGAGAAGATCCTCGCCCGCAAAGCCGGTCTGGGCTCGGTGTCGCCGGGGGACACCGTCGTGGTCGACGTCGACATGACCGTCCTGATCGACCTGCAGTTCGCCACCATGTGGATCGCGCCGAACCGCGTCCACGACCCCGACAAGCTGGCGGTCGTCATGGATCACGCCGTCCCGGCGCCGACCGTCAAGGACGCCGCGGGCGGAACGCACGCCCGCAAGTTCGTCGCCGACTTCGGCATCGAGCGCTTCTACGACGTCGGCCGGCACGGCATCTGCCACCAGGTGATCGCCGAGAACGGCCTGGCGCGGCCCGGGGAGATACTGGCCTGCGCCGATTCCCACACCTGCGCCGCCGGCGCCTACAACACGGCGGCCCGTGGGCTAGGCCCGGCCGAGGTGTATTCGATCATGTGCACCGGAACGACGTGGTTTCAGGTCGCGCCGACCGTCCGCTACGAACTGAGCGGCACCAAGCCGCCGACGGTGAGCGGCAAGGACGTCTTCCTCTACCTCGCCGACGCATACGGCGACGCCGCCAACCTCAACCTGGAGTTCGGCGGCCCCGGGCTGGCGGGCATCCCGATGCACGACCGGCGCACCATCGCGACGCAGTGCGCCGAGGTTTCCGCCGACTTCGGCACCTTCGAGCCGGACGAGGTCCTGACGGCATTCCTCGACGAGCGCGGCATCACCGGATACGACGCCGCCGCACCGGATCCCGACGCCGCATACCGGGAGGTCCGCCGCGTCGATCTGTCCGGGCTGGAACCCTACGTCGCGCGGCCGGGCACCGTCAGCCGCAACGGGCTGCCGGTGTCGCTGCTGGGCAGGCAGAAGGTGGACCAGGCGTTCATCGGTTCGTGCGCCAACGGCCAGCTCGAGGACCTCAGGATCGCCGCGGAACTGCTGCGCGGCAAGACCGTCGCCCCCGGGGTGCGGCTCCTGGTCACCCCCGCATCGCAGGCGGTCTACCGCGAGGCCATGCGGCTGGGGTACCTGCAGGCCATCGCGGATGCGGGCGGCGTCGTCACCAACTCCACCTGTGGCGCCTGCTTCGGCTACCACATGGGGGTCGTGGGCCCCGGCGAGGTGTGCATCACGTCGAGCACCCGCAACTTCACCGGCCGGATGGGCAGCCCCGAGGCCGAGATCTTCATGGCCTCGCCGGCCACCGTCGCGGCCTCGGCGATCGCCGGTTACATCACCGACCCCAGGAGCGTGACGGCATGACGGTGGCATTCGGCGGAAAAGTATGGGTGTTCGGCGACAACCTCAACACCGACGACATGTATCCGGGCTACGCGCTGAAAATGGAGCCCCGGGAGGCGGCCAGGCACGTGTTCTACAAGGTCCGCCCCGGCTGGACCGACGAGGTCTCCCCCGGCGACGTCGTGCTGGCCGGCAAGAACTTCGGGCTGGGGTCGTCGCGGCCGGTCGCGGCGTTGTTCACCGAGCTGGGCGTCGCCGGGCTGGTCGCCGAGGAGTTCAACTCGCTGTTCTTTCGCAACGCCGTCAACGCCGGTCTGCCGGCGATGACGATCCCCGACGCGACCTCGGCGTTCCGCGAGGGTGACCGGGGCACCTTCGACCTGAGCGCCGGAACGTGGCGCAACGACACCACGGGAGCCTCGGGCACCGTACCGACGCTGCCCGGGCTGATTCTGGAGATCCTCGAAAGCGGCGGGGTGCTGCCCCGGCTGGTCGAGCAGGGCTACCTACCCGCGGAACTGGGCGATCTGCTGCGGTCTTCCAGCGTGGCGATCCGCGGCGCCGGAAGCGGCGCGTGATGGCGCTGCTGGGCAGGCTGCTTCGCGGCGCCCGCGCGGGTGAACACCGAAGCCCGTTGGCCGCCTCTGCATTCGACGCTCCCCGCTCCATCCGCGTGACGAGCTCGGCATTCGACGACGGCGCGGCCATGCCGCCGTCCAGCGCGGGAAAGGGCGTCGGAGACAACATCTCTCCACCGCTACAGTGGGATGGGCTGCCGCCCGGGACGCGGCAGGTGGTGCTCGTCATCGACGATGTCGACGTCCCGCTGCACCGGCCGCTGCTGCACACCGTCGCGGTGATCGAACCGACGGTGCGCGAGGCCGCCGCGGGTTCGCTGCGCCCGGGCAACGCCGGAATGCGTTTCCTGCGAGCGGATCTGGGGCATCGCGGCTACGCCGGGCCTCGCCCGATCCCTGGCCACGGACCCCACCACTACCGGTTTCAGGTGTTCGCGATCGACGAACCGATACCCGCCGTTGTCGACTCGACCAAGGCCCTGTTGGTGGCGATGCGCGGCCACCTGCTGGCCCGCGGCACGCTCACAGGCACCTACGAGCGCTGAGCTTGCGCGGCCTAGTCTTCGGGCACCTCGCGCTGGATCTCGTCGAGCCAGATGCGCGCCGACATGTCCGACGGCGCACGCCAATCACCCCGCGGCGACAGCGCACCACCGTGGGACACCTTGGGGCCGTTCGGCAACGCCGACCGCTTGAACTGGCTGAACGAGTAGAACCGCTGCACGAAGACGCCCAGCCAGTGCCGGATCTCCTTGAGCGAGTACTCGGGTCGTTCGTCCTCCGGGAATCCCGCCGGCCAGTTGCCTTGCCGGCGGTCGTGCCAGGCGTGCCAGGCCAGGAACGCGATCCGCGACGGCCGGAACCCGTAGCGCAGCACCTGGAACAACGAAAAGTCCTGTAGCGCATACGGCCCGATCTTGGCCTCGCTGCTTTGCAGCTCTTCCTCCTCGCCGCTGGGGACCAGTTCCGGGGTGATCTCGGTGTCGAGCACCGACTGCAGCACCTCGCCGACCCCCGACTCGAACTCCCCCGAAGCGATCACCCAGCGGATCAGGTGCTGGATCAGCGTCTTGGGGACGCCGGCGTTGACGTTGTAGTGCGACATCTGGTCGCCGACACCGTAGGTCGACCAGCCCAGCGCCAGCTCGGAGAGGTCCCCGGTGCCCAGCACGATCCCCCCGCGCTGGTTGGCCAGCCGGAACAGGTAGTCGGTGCGCAGGCCGGCCTGCACGTTCTCGAAGGTGACGTCGTAGACCTGCTCGCCGCGGGCGAAGGGATGCTCCATCTCCTTGAGCATCAGCTCCGCGGTGCCGCGGATGTCGATCTCGGAGAAGGTCACCCCCAGCGCGCGGCACAGCTCGACCGCGTTGCGCTTGGTGCGGTCTCCGGTCGCGAAGCCGGGCAGCGTGAACGCCAGGATGTCGCTCCGGGGCCGCGCTTCGCGGTCCATCGCGCGCGCGGCGACGATCAGCGCGTGCGTCGAGTCCAGACCGCCGGAGATCCCGATGACGACCTTCGGGTAGTTCAGGGCGCGCAGCCGCTGCTCGAGCCCGGCGACCTGGATGTTGTAGGCCTCGTAGCAATCCTGCTGCAGGCGTTCGGGATCGGCGGGGACGAACGGGAAGCGCTCGATCTCGCGGCGCAGCCCGATGTCCCCGGCCGGGGGGTCCAGCCGGAACTCGATGCGCCGGAACGACTCCGCCGAGCTCCGGTAGTGGCGCCGGTTGTCGTCGAAGGTCCCCATGCGCAGCCGTTCGGCGCGCAGTAGCTCGATGTCGACGTCGGCTACGCTGCGTCGCTCCCCTTTCGGGAAGCGCTCGGATTGGGCGAGCAACACACCGTTCTCGAACACCATGGTCTGGCCGTCCCAGGCCAGGTCGGTGGTCGACTCGCCCTCCCCGGCGGCGGCGTAGACGTAGGCGGCCAGGCACCGCGACGACGCCGAGCGGGCCAGCAGGCACCGATCCTCGGCGCGGCCGATCGTGATCGGGCTGCCGGACAGGTTGGCCAGCACCGTCGCACCCGCCAGCGCGGCCTGCGCGCTGGGGGGGATCGGCACGAACATGTCCTCGCAGATCTCCACGTGCAGGACGAAGCCCGGCAGGTCGGACGCGGCGAACAGCAGGTCGGGGCCGAACGGCGCCTCGATCGCGCCGGTGCCGCCGCCGACCGCGATGGTCCCGCGCTCCTCGGCCCCGGGCGCGAGCTGGCGGTGCTCGTAGAACTCGCGGTAGGTGGGCAGGTACGACTTGGGCACCACGCCGAGCACCGCGCCGCGGTGGATGACCACCGCGGTGTTGTAGATGCGGTGCCGGTGGCGCAGCGGGGCGCCGACGACCAGCACCGGCAACAGGTCGACCGAGGAAGCGACGAGCTGGGCGAGGGCGGCCTCGACGTCGTCGAGCAGCAGGTCCTGCAACAGGATGTCCTCGATCGAATACCCGGAGAGCGTCAGCTCGGGGAAGACGGCCAGCGCGACGCCGTCGGCGTCGCACTCCCGGGCAAGCCGCAGGACCGACGCGGCGTTTGCGGCCGGGTCGGCGAGGGCGGTGTGGTGCGTGCAGGCGGAGACGCGGACAAAGCCCTGGCTGTAGCTGTTGTAGAAGTCCATCGTCCCCCCATTCTCGCCCAGGCGGTGTCAGCACCCGTTTGCCGGGTATCACTCCCCCATGAGCGACACTGCCGTCCTGGTGGTCGACATGATGAACACCTATCAGCACCCCGACGCCGAAGAACTGATACCCAATGTCAGCAAGATCATCGATCCGCTGGCCGATTTGGTGCGCCGCGCCCGCGAATCCGGCTGCGAATCCGGCTGCGAATCCGGCTATGTCGACCTGATCTACGTCAACGACAACTACGGCGACTTCTCCGCCGAGTTCTCCGACATCGTCGAATCCGCGCTGAATGGCGCCCGGCCCGATCTCGTGAAGCCGATCGTGCCCGCCGAGGGCTGCCGCCTGCTGACCAAGGTTCGCCACAGCGTGTTCTTCGGCACGGCGCTGGAGTACCTGCTGCACCGCCTGGGCACCAGGCGGCTGGTGCTGGTCGGGCAGGTCACCGAGCAGTGCATCCTCTACAGCGCCCTCGACGCGTACCTGCGCCACTTCCCCGTCGTGGTGCCCACCGATGCGGTCGCCCACATCTACGAGGAGCTGGGCGCGGCCGCATTGAAGATGATGGAACGGAACCTCGACGTCGAGCTCACGACCGCGGCGGAGTGCCTGGGCTGACGCACCCGGCGCGAGCGTGCGCACAATGCCATCCAGACCGGCGTGTCGTCGTACAGACACGCACGCTCGCGGCGACGGCGACGCCAGTACCCTCGAAGGAGTGACCGCCCGCCGCGCAGAATCGCCGGAACTGGTCGCGCTGCTCGCGGGCCGCCGGGTCGCGGTGCTGACGGGTGCCGGCATCTCCACCGATTCGGGCATCCCCGACTACCGGGGCCCGGATTCCCCGCCCAGCAACCCGATGACCATACGCCAGTTCACCTCGGATCCGGTGTTCCGGCAGCGCTACTGGGCGCGCAACCACGTCGGCTGGCGCCACATGGACGACACGCTGCCCAACGCCGGCCACCGGGCCCTGGCCGCGCTGGAGCGCGCCGGGATCGTGACCGGCGTGATCACCCAGAACGTCGACCTGCTGCACACCAAGGCCGGCAGCGCCAACGTGATCGACCTGCACGGCACCTACGCGCGGGTGGTCTGCCTGGACTGCGGACACACCATGAGCCGCGCCGCGCTGGCCGAGCGGCTCGAGGCGCTCAACCCCGGCTTCCTCGCGGGCGTTGGCGAGCCTGGTGGCCTGGCGGTGGCTCCCGACGCCGACGCCGTCGTCGCCGACACCGCGGCCTTCCGCTACTGCGACTGCCCCCGCTGCGCCGGCATGCTCAAGCCCGATATCGTCTACTTCGGCGAAAGCGTTCCCAAACAGATTGTGGCGCAGGCCTACTCACTGATCGACCGGGCGGATGCCCTGCTGGTCGCGGGGTCGTCGCTGACCGTGTTCTCCGGCTACCGGTTCGTGCGCCACGCCGCCGCGCGGTCCATCCCGGTCGCCATCGTCAACCGCGGCCCCACCCGCGGTGACGATTTGGCCACCCTCAAGGTCGAAGCCGGGTGCTCCGAGCTGCTGACGCTGCTGGCCGCCGAGCTGGCCGGGGAACCGGCGCGGCTCAGACCGGCATCGGGGTGACCGCGACCAGGTCGTCGGCGTGCACCGCGGGCCGGCGCAACTCGTCGGGCAGCTCCGGGGTCGACCTGCCGATCATGGTGGCTAGCTCGGCCGCGTCGTAGGCGACCACGCCGCGGGCCACCATGGCAGCGTCGGGGCCGCGCAGTTCGACGACGTCGCCGCCGTAGAACCGGCCCGACACCGCGGTGATCCCCGCCGGCAGCAGCGAGCGGCGCTGGCCGACCACGGCGCGCACCGCGCCCGCGTCCAGCGTCAGCGATCCGGCGGCCTCGGCGGCATAGCGCACCCAGAACCGGCGGGCCGACATGCGCTGGGGCCGCGCCCCGAACACCGTGCCGGACGAGGCATCAGTGAGCGCCGTCGCGGCGTCGGCCGCTGCGGCCAGCAGCACCGGCACCCCGGCGTCGGCGGCCAGCAGCGCCGACGACATCTTCGACACCATCCCGCCGGTGCCCAGCTGGCTGCCCGGGCCGGCGACCACACCGTCCAGGTCCGCCGCGCCGGACACCTCCGCAATGAATTTCGCCCCCTCGGTCTTTCGCGGATCGGAGTCGTAGAGACCGTCGATGTCGGACAGCAGCACCAGCGCCTCGGCGCCGACCAGGTAGGCCACCAGCGCCGAGAGGCGGTCGTTGTCGCCGAACCGGATTTCGTTGGTGGCCACGGTGTCGTTCTCGTTGACGATCGCCACCGCGTGCAGGGCCCGCAGCCGGTCCAGGGTGCGCTGGGCGTTGGTGTGCGAGGCCCGCATCGAGATGTCGTGCGCGGTCAGCAACACCTGCCCGACGGTGCGGCCGTAGCGGGCGAACGCCGCGCTCCACGAGCTCACCAGCGCGACCTGTCCGACGCTGGCCGCCGCCTGCTTGGTCGCCAGATCCTTGGGGCGGTGCGATAGTCCGAGCGGCTCGATGCCGGCGGCGATGGCGCCCGAGGACACGATGACGACGTCGGTGCCCGCCTTCATGCGTGCCTCGATCGCGTCGGCCAGCCCGGCCAGCCGCCCGGCGTCGAAGACGCCCGACGGCGTGGTCAGCGCGTTGGTCCCGATCTTGACGACCAGGCTGCGAGCGGTGCGGATCGCGTCGCGCTGGGCGCTCACGACGCCCCGCCGTTTTCGGGCCCGTGTTCTCGGCGCCGCCGCCGGGCCGCCTTGCGCTCGGCGGCGCCGACGCGCTCGGTGCGCTCCAACCGCGCGTCGGTTCCTCTCCCGGACAGCGGGACCTGTTGTCCCGCGGGCGTTTGCGGCTCCCAGTCGAACGTCATGTCGCCGATGGTGACCGCGCATCCCGGCCGCGCACCCAGCCGCAACAGTTCGTCTTCGACGCCCAGGCGCGCCAGGCGGTCAGCGAGGTAGCCCACCGCCTCGTCGTTGTCGAAATTGGTCTGACCGACCCAGCGCTGCGGGCGCGCACCGCTGACGACGAAGCCGCCCTGCCCGTCGGGCTCGACGGTGAAGCCGCTGTCATCGACGGGCACCGGACGGATGACCGGGCGCCGCGGCACGGCCGGCGGCTGCGCGGCCCGATAGGCCTCGACCATCTGCCACAGCCCGAAGATCAACGGCTGCATGCCTTCCCGCGTGACCGTGGACACCAGGAACACCGGCCAGCCGCGCTCGGCGATCTCGTCGTGGACGAACTCGGCCAGCTCGCGTGCCTCGGGCACGTCGATCTTGTTGAGCACGACCGCGCGGGGCCGCTCGGTGAGGTCATTCAGGACCGTATCCCCCTGCAGCGTCGGCGTGTAGGCGGCCAGTTCGGCCTCCAGCGCGTCGATGTCAGAGACGGGGTCGCGGCCGGGTTCGGCGGTCGCGCAGTCGACGACGTGCACCAGCACCGAGCACCGCTCGATGTGCCGCAGGAAATCCAGCCCCAGGCCCCGGCCCGCCGAGGCGCCCGGGATCAGGCCGGGCACGTCGGCGACGGTGAACGCGTGCTCGCCGGCCGAGACCACACCGAGGTTGGGGACCAGCGTGGTGAACGGATAGTCGGCGATCTTCGGCTTGGCGGCAGAAATCACCGACACCAGCGAGGACTTTCCGGCTGACGGGAAACCGACCAGGCCGACGTCGGCGACGGTCTTGAGCTCCAGTGTCAGGTCGCGGGCCTGGCCCGGCTCGCCGAGCAACGCGAAGCCGGGGGCCTTGCGGGCGCGCGATGCCAGCGCGGCGTTGCCCAGGCCGCCGCGGCCGCCGGCGGCCGCTTCGAAGCGGGTGCCGGCCCCGACCAGGTCGGCCAGCAGCCGGCCGTTCTCGTCCAGCACGACGGTGCCGTCGGGAACCTTGACCTCCAGGTCCTCGCCGGTCGCCCCGTCCCGGTTGTTACCCATCCCCTGCTTGCCGGACGGCGCGGTGATGTGCGGGCGGAAATGGAAGTCCAGCAGCGTGTGGACCTGCGGGTCGACGACGAAGACGATGCTGCCGCCGTGGCCGCCGTTGCCGCCGTCGGGGCCGCCGAGCGGCTTGAACTTCTCGCGGTGCACCGAGGCGCAGCCGTTGCCGCCGGAACCCGCACGCGCGTGGACGACGACGCGATCGACGAACCGAGGCATCGTGGGTCCAATCAAACTACCGCCGACGCGGACCGCGCATCGGCGACTGCTCAGTCGGTGGCGGAGGCGGCCGCGACGATGCTGACCGTCTTGCGGCCGCGCTTGAGGCCGAACTGGACCGCGCCGGACTCCTTGGCGAACAGCGTGTCGTCACCGCCGCGCCCCACGTTGACGCCCGGGTGGAACTTGGTGCCGCGCTGCCGGACCAGGATCTCGCCGGCCTGCACGACCTGGCCGCCGAACCGCTTGACGCCCAGCCGCTGGGCTGCGGAGTCGCGGCCGTTGCGAGAGCTGGACGCGCCCTTCTTGTGTGCCATGTCTGCCGCCTTTACTACTTGATGCCGGTGACCTTCAGGACCGTCAGCCGCTGACGGTGTCCCTGGCGCTTGTGGTAGCCGGTCTTGTTCTTGAACTTGTGGATGCGGATCTTGGGGCCCTTGGTGTGCTCGAGCACCTCGCCGGTCACCGCGACCTTGGCCAGCGCCGCGGCGTCGGTGGTGACGGTGGCGCCGTCGACGACGAGCGCGACCGGCAGCGACACCTGGGCCCCGGGGTCGGACTCGAGCTTCTCGACCTTGACCACGTCACCGACGGCGACCTTGTACTGCTTGCCGCCCGTCTTGACGATTGCGTAGGTCGCCATCGTTGCTCCTGCCTCTTCTAGCCTCTGCTGCCGCGCTTCGCGCGCGTGCCACCGGCCTGTGCGTGGTGGGTCTGGGTGCGGGTCCGCGCCGGTCGCCCGGGAGTCCCGCTCTGGCCGGGCTCCTCCGCCCGGCGACAACTGAACAAGGGTACGTGACCAGCGGCTAAAGGGTCAAACCGGCCCGCAAGTCAGTCGACGTGGATCGGTGGGCCGGCCGGCCGGCCGGCCGCGCGCCGCCGGCGGGGACGACCGGCGACCGCTCCGGCGTCCTCGTCGTCGGAGTCGGCGTCGTCGAAGTCCTCGTCGTCGTCGTCCTCCTCGTCGTCCTCCTCGTCGTCCTCCTCGTCGTCGTCCTCCTCGTCGTCATCGTCGAGGTCGAGGTCCTCGTCGTCGCCGAGGTCCTCGTCGTCGATCTCGTCGTCGTCGGTGTCCTCGTCGTCGTCGGTGTCCTCGGCCTCGTCGGTGTCCTCGGCCTCATCGAACGCGTCCTGCTCGTCCAACTCGTCCGCGCCCTGCTCTTCGGCCTCACCGTTCAGCTCCTCGCCGGACTCGTCGGATGCGTCGTCGCCGCGCGCGGTGGCGGACCCGGCGGCCATGGCCTTGAACATCGGATGCTCACCGGGAGCGTGCACGGGCACCTTGGCCACGACACCCTTCTCGCTGGGCTCTTCGGAGCGGCCCTTCTTCGATCGCTTGCCGCGCCGGCCGCCGGATTCGGACTTGCGCCCGTTACTCGACGGCGCCGAATCCACCGGGTCGGCGTGCAGCAGGATCCCGCGACCACCGCAGTTGGGGCACGACGACGAGAATGCCTCGATGAGCCCGGTGCCCAACCGCTTGCGGGTCAGCTGCACCAGGCCCAGGGACGTCACCTCGGACACCTGGTGGCGGGTGCGGTCGCGGGCCAGCGCCTCGGTCAGCCGGCGCAACACCAGGTCGCGGTTGGACTCGAGCACCATGTCGATGAAGTCGATGACCACGATGCCGCCGACGTCGCGCAGCCGCAGCTGGCGCACGATCTCCTCGGCCGCTTCCAGGTTGTTCTTGGTGACCGTCTGCTCGAGGTTGCCCCCGGATCCGGTGAACTTGCCGGTGTTGACATCGATCACCGTCATGGCCTCGGTCCGGTCGATGACCAGCGTGCCGCCCGAGGGCAGCCACACCTTGCGGTCCATCGCCTTGGCCAGCTGCTCGTCGATGCGATGCACCGCGAACACGTCCGGCCCCTCGGGGCTGGCCGGCTCGTACTTGTTAAGCTTCGGAACCAGTTCGGGTGCAACGGAATTGACGTACTCGTTGATCGTCTCCCACGCCTCGTCGCCGGAGACGATCAGGCCCGAGAAGTCCTCGTTGAACAGGTCGCGGATGACCTTGACCAGCACGTCGGGCTCTTCGTAGAGGGCGACCGCGGCACCCGCGGCCTTCTTCTTGGTCTCTGCCGCCTTGCCCTCGATCTGCGTCCAGCGCTCCTGCAGCCGGGTGACGTCCTTGCGGATCTCGTCCTCTTTGACGCCCTCCGACGCGGTGCGGATGATCACCCCGGCGCCAGACGGCACCACGTCGCGCAGGATGTCCTTGAGCCGCTGGCGTTCGGTGTCGGGCAGCTTGCGGCTGATCCCGGTCGACGACGCGCCCGGCACGTAGACCAGGAAGCGACCCGCCAGCGACACCTGCGTGGTCAGGCGCGCGCCCTTGTGCCCGACGGGATCCTTGCTGACCTGGACGACGACGTAGTCGCCGGGCTTGAGGGCCTGTTCGATCTTGCGGTCCGAACCGCCGAGGCCGGCCGCCTCCCAGTTCACCTCCCCGGCGTAGAGCACGCCGTTGCGCCCGCGGCCGATGTCGACGAAGGCCGCCTCCATCGACGGCAGCACGTTCTGCACGATCCCGAGGTAGATGTTGCCCACCAGCGACGCCGAGGCCGCCGAGGTCACGAAGTGCTCGACGACGATGCCGTCCTCGAGCACCGCGATCTGGGTGTAGCGCGAACCCGGGTGCGGCGGCTCGGTGCGGACCCGGTCGCGCACCACCATGACCCGGTCGACGGCCTCGCGGCGCGCCAGGAACTCGGCCTCGGTCAGCACCGGCGGGCGGCGCCGGCCCGCGTCGCGCCCGTCGCGGCGCCGCTGCCGTTTGGCCTCCAGCCGCGTCGACCCGTCGATGCCCTTGATCTCGGCGTTCGACGAGCCGTTCCCGGAGCCGCCGTCCGCGCCGCCGCCCTTTCCGCCGCGCGGCGACCGCTCGTGCACCACCGTGTTGGGCGGATCGTCGGCCGATGTGGACTCGTCGTTGTCGTCACCGGAGCCGGACTTGCGGCGCCGGCGCCGCCGGCGGCGGCGACTGCCGCCCTCCGAGGAACCGTTCTCGTCGTCACCGGAGTCGCCGTCGTCGGAGTCGTCGTCCTCGCCGTCGTCCGAGTCCGACGAGCCGCCCTTGCCCTGGTTCTGCCCCCGCTGGTCGGCGTACCCGTCGTCGTCCTCGCCCTGGTTGTCGGGTCCGCCCTGCTCACCACGGCCGCGGCCACGGCCCCGCCGGCCGCGACGGCGCCGCCGGTTGGCCGGTCGACCGGACTGCTCGTCGTCGCCGTCGGAGTCGGAGTCATCGGAGTCGTCCGCCTCGGAGTCATCGGAGCCGCCTGAGTCCTCGTCGACCGGTTGGGGCGCCACGAACAGCGGCAGGTAGGCCGGACGTTCGCCGGCGTCGCCCGCGGCCTGCGCCGGTTCCCCGGCGCCCGCCGCGCCACCGGAATCCGCGGCGCCCGCCACGGGCTTGGCGAACAGCAAATCACGCACCCGCAGCGCATCCACGCGGTCCACGCCGGACTGCACGTTGCGCACCTGACCGTCGAGCGTGGTGAGCGCCTCGAGCACCTCCCTGTTGGTGCTGCCCAGCGCTCGTGCCAGCTGGTGGACTCTCAGGCGGTCCGGCAGGTCGGCACCGCCCGGGGCCTGCGCCGGTTCCCCGGCGCCCGCCGCGCCACCGGAATCCGCGGCGCCCGCCACGGGCTTGGCGAACAGCAAATCACGCACCCGCAGCGCATCTTCGCGGTCCACGCCGGACTGCACGTTGCGCACCTGACCGTCGAGCGTGGTGAGCGCGTCGAGCACCTCCCTGTTGGTGCTGCCCAGCGCTCGTGCCAGCTGGTGGACTCTCAGGCGGTCCGGCAGGTCGGGCTGCTGGGCCGGCTTGTTTGATGTGTCTGAAGGCGGGGCACCGTCTACCACGTATTCTCCTCAAGCCCCCGGGCGCGTCGCTTCGACGCGGCCACGCGAGGGCCATCCCTATGTGCCCGGGTCACTTCTCCCGGGCTTTTATTTGGTCTCGCCCCGAGCGACTCATCGCGAACCCACTCGGCGCCGTGCTGAATGACGGCCTGACATGCTGCGCCATACCACAACGATGGTGAACGATGGTGATTGTCGCACTTGTCCAAGTCTTCATTCGGGTGTCTGACGCCGGTCCGGCGACGTTCACCCGATGTCAGTATCCCACATCACCCCGCGGGCCCACCGCCCCCCGACGGTTGGGCACGTCAGGCGCCGGGGAACCAGAGCGCGATCTCGCGCGCGGCCGACTCCGGCGAATCCGAGCCGTGCACCAGGTTGAACTGGGTTTCCAGCCCGAAATCGCCCCGGATCGTGCCGGGCGCGGCCTTGTCCACGGGGTCGGTGCCGCCGGCGAGCTGCCGAAACGCCGCGACCGCGCGCGGGCCCTGCACGATCGCGGCGACCACCGGTCCGGACGTGATGAACTCCAGCAGCGACCCGAAGAACGGTTTGCCTTCGTGTTCGGCGTAATGCCGGGCGGCCAGGTCTTCGCTGACGTGTCGCAGCTCGAGGGCCGCGAGGGTGAGGCCCTTGCGCTCGATGCGGTCGATGATCTCGCCGATCAACCGCCGCTCGACGCCGTCCGGCTTGATCAGTACGAGCGTCCGTTCAGTCACTTTCCAGAGGGTACAGAACGGGGCGGCGATCACTCCGGCGGCTGCCGCGACCGCCCGGGCGCCTGCCGCCGCCGCACCTCGGCGCGGAAGTAGGCGATCAGCACCCACACCCCGGTGAAGATCACCCCGATGAAGCCGATGCCCGGATACACCAGGACACCGCCGAGCACGATCACCTGCGCGGCCAGGTTCGCCCAGATGGCCCAGGGCCGGCGTTGCACCCCGGCGAGCAGCACCAACAGCGCGGCCAGCCCGGCCAGGTAGCCCAGCGAAACCGCCGTCAACCCGCCGCCGACCGTGGCCACCACCGGTAGCGCCAGCAGCACCACGATCGCCTCCAGCAGCAGCGTCGCGGCCATCACGGCGCCGAAGCCCTTCCACGGGTCGGGCGGCGCGGTCTGGGGTCCCTGTTCGCTCATTCCGGATCACGACCGAACAGGGTGCGCGCGGCCCCGGCGGTGACCACCGACCCGGTGATCACGATCCCCGTGCCCGAGAACGCCTCGGCCTCGCCCTGCACGGCGGCATCGTCGACCTGGGCGGTGGCTACATCGATCGCGTCGCGCAGGTTCTCGGCCGTCGTCACCCGATCGGGCCCGAACACCTGCCGCGCCGCCAGCGCCAGCGACTCCACGTCCAGCGCGCGCGCAGATCCGTTGTGGGTCACGACGACTGCGTCGAACGCGGGCTCCAGCGCGGCCAGGATGCCGTCGACGTCCTTGTCGGCGAGCACGCTGAGCACGCCGACCAGGAACCGGAAGTCGAATTCGGCGTCCAGCGTCCGCGCCAGGGCGGCCGCGCCGGCCGGGTTGTGCGCGGCGTCGATGAACACCGTGGGCGCGGTGCGCATGCGCTCCAGCCGGCCCGGGCTGGTGACGGCGGCGAACCCGGCCTTCACGGCGTCGACGTCGAGCTGGCGCTGCGCGCCGGCGCCGAAGAAGGCCTCGACGGCCGCCAGCGCCACCGCCGCGTTGTGCGCCTGGTGCTCGCCGTGCAGCGGCAGGTACACGTCGGAGTACACCCCTCCCAGCCCCTGCAGCTGCAGCACCTGCCCGCCGATCGCGACCTGGCGGCCCAGCACGGCGAATTCGGAATCCTCGCGGGCCACGGCGGCGTCGACGCTCACGGCCTGCCGCAAGAGCACCTCCATCGCCTCGGGCGCCTGGCGGGCGATCACCGCGACGGTGTCGGGCGCGCCCTCGGGGGCCCCAGGAGCTCGAGTGATGATGCCGGCCTTCTCCCCGGCGATCCCGGCGAGGTCGTCACCGAGGTATTCGACGTGGTCGATGCCGATCGGGGTGATGACGGCCACCGGCGCGTTGACCAGGTTGGTGGCGTCCCACCGGCCGCCCATCCCCACCTCGACCACGGCGACCTCGACCGGCGCGTCGGCGAACGCGGCGAACGCCATGGCGGTGAGCACCTCGAACTTGCTCATGGCCGGGCCGCCCTCGGACTGCGACTGCGCGTCGACCATCTGCACGTACGGCTCGATCTCCCGGTAGGTCGCCACGTAGTCCGCCGGGCTGATCGGCTTGCCGTCGATGGCGATGCGCTCGACCGCCGACTGCAGGTGTGGGCTGGTGGTCCGCCCGGTGCGCCGGTGCAGCGCCGTCAGCAGGGCGTCCGCCATCCGCGCCACCGAGGTCTTGCCGTTGGTGCCGGCGATGTGGATCGACGGGTAGCCCCGCTGGGGTGAGCCGAGCAGGTCCAGCAAGGCGCTGATGCGGGTCAGGCTCGGCTCGATCTTGGTCTCGGGCCAGCGCTGGTCCAGCAGGTGCTCGACCTGCCACAGGGACGCGATCTCGTCCGGGGTGGGTGGGGCGCCGTCGGGGCCTCCCCACTCGGCCTGCTCGGTCATGAAAGCCCGGCCAGCCTCGCGGTGATCCGCTCGGCTTCCTCGCGGGCCACGCGCTGGCGGTCGCGGATCTTCTCGACGACGTTCTGCGGGGCCTTGGCCAGGAAGTCGGCGTTGTCCAGTTTCGCGGCGGTCGAGGCCAGCTCCTTTTGCGCTGCGGCCAAATCTTTTTCGAGGCGGCGGCGCTCGGCGTCGACGTCGATGGCGCCCGAGGTGTCGAGTTCGACGACGACGGTGCCGGCACCGAGCCGCACCTCCAGTGACGCCGACGGACTGAACTCCGGCCCCGGCGTGGTCAACCAGGCCAGCGAGGAGGTCAGGGGGGTCACCTGTGCGCTCAGCTCGCCACCGCCGCGCAGGCGGGCCGACACCTTCTGCCGATCGGCCAGACCTTGGTCGCTGCGGAACCTCCTGACCTCGGTCACCAACTTCTGCACATCGGTGATCCTTTGTGCGGCAACCGGATCCAAGCCAATACCGGACGGCTTCGGCCACTCGGCGATCACCAGCGACTCGTTGCCCGTCAGCGCCTGCCACAGGGCCTCGGTGACGAACGGGATCACCGGGTGCAGCAGCCGCAGCAGCGTGTCGAGCACCGCGGCCAGCACGGCGGTGGTGTGCGCCTCACTCTGGGCACCCTCGGCGAGTTGCACCTTCGCCACTTCCAGGTACCAGTCACAGAACTCGTCCCACGTGAAGTGGTACAGCGCCTCGCAGGCGCGGCCGAATTCGTAGTCGTCGAGGGCCGAATCGACCTCGCCGCGCACCTCTTCCAGCCGGCCCAGGATCCAGCGGTCCTCGTGGGTCAGGTCGGCGAGGTCGGGCAGTGTCTTTTCGGGGCGCCGCATGGCCCCGTTGAGCAGCGCGAAGCGGGTGGCATTGAACAGCTTGGTGACGAAGTTGCGCGAGGCCCGGACGGCGTCCTCGCCGACGGCCAGGTCACCGCCGGGGCTGGCGCCGCGGGCCAGCGTGAAGCGCAGTGCGTCGGCCCCGAACATCTCGACCCAGTCCAGCGGGTCGATCACGTTGCCCTTCGACTTGCTCATCTTGCGGCCGGACTCGTCGCGGATCAGGCCGTGCAGAAACACGTCGGTGAACGGCACCTGCGGGCCGCGTCTGCCGCCGAGGGTGATCGCGTCGTCGCCGCCGACAAAGGTGCCGAACATCATCATCCGGGCCACCCAGAAGAACAGGATGTCGTAGCCGGTCACCAGAACACTTGTGGGATAGAACTTGTCCAGCTCCGGGGTGGTCTCGGGCCAGCCCAGCGTGGAGAACGGCCACAGCGCCGACGAGAACCAGGTGTCGAGCACGTCGGGATCCTGCTCCCAACCCTCCGGGGGCGTCTCGTCCGGGCCCACGCACACCCGTTCGCCCCCCGGCCCGTACCAGATCGGGATGCGATGCCCCCACCACAGCTGGCGCGAGATGCACCAGTCGTGCATGTCGTCGACCCAGGCGAACCAGCGCGGCTCCAGGCTGGCCGGGTGAATCACCGTGTCGCCGTTGCGGACCGCGTCGCCGGCGGCCTTGGCCAGCGACTCCACCCGGACCCACCACTGCAGCGACAGCCGTGGCTCGATCGGTTCGCCGCTGCGCTCGGAGTGCCCCACGCTGTGCAGGTAAGGACGCTTCTCCGCGACGATCCGGCCCTGCTCCGCCAGGGCTTCCCGCACCGCCACGCGCGCCTCGAAGCGGTCCATGCCGTCGAAATACGTTCCGGTGTCGATGATCCGGCCCTTGGTGTCCAGGATCGGAATCATCGGCAACTGGTGGCGGAGCCCGATCTCGAAGTCGTTGGGGTCGTGCGCGGGCGTGACTTTGACGGCGCCGGTGCCGAATTCGGGGTCCACGTGCTCGTCGGCGACGACGAGGAGTTGCCGGTCCACGAACGGGTGCGGCAGCCGCGTGCCGACCAGGTGGCGGTAGCGCTCGTCGTCGGGGTGGACCGCGATCGCGGTGTCGCCCAGCATTGTCTCGACCCGGGTGGTGGCGACCACGATGTGGGGCTGCGAGTCGTCCAGCGAGCCGTACCGGAACGACACCAGCTCGCCCTCGACGTCGAGATAGTTGACCTCGAGGTCCGAGATCGCCGTCTGCAGCACCGGCGACCAGTTCACCAGCCGCTCGGCCTGATAGATCAGCCCGGCGTCGTAGAGCCGTTTGAAGATGGTGCGCACCGCGCGCGACAGGCCCTCGTCCATGGTGAACCGGTCGCGGCTCCAGTCCACCCCGTCCCCGAGCCGGCGCATCTGACCGCCGATGGCGCCGCCGGACTCGCGCTTCCAGTCCCAGACCTTCTCGACGAAGCGCTCGCGGCCGTAGTCTTCCTTCGTCTTGCCGTCGGTCGCGAGCTGCTTTTCCACCACGCTCTGCGTCGCGATGCCCGCGTGGTCCATGCCCGGCTGCCACAAAACCTCATAGCCCTGCATGCGCTTGCGGCGGGTCAGCGCGTCCATCATGGTGTGTTCCAGCGCGTGGCCCATGTGCAGGCTGCCGGTCACGTTCGGCGGCGGCAGCACGATCGAATACCCGGGCTTGGTGCTGGCGGCGTCTGCCGCGAAGTAGCCGGCATCCAGCCAGCGCTGGTAGATCACACCCTCCAGAGCACCGGGATCCCACGACTTGGGCAGGTCGGTGGCGGAGCTGCGGCTGGCGGTCACCCGTCAATTCTAGGAAGCGCCGCGCGCTCAACGATCAAGGGATGGTGAGCACCTGCCCGGGGTGGATCAGGTCGGGGTTGGGGATGCCGTTGGCCTCGGCGATCGCCTGGTCCTTGCTGCCGTCGCCGTAGAAGCGGTCGGCGATGGCCGCCAGGGTGTCACCGTGGATGACCGTGTACGTGCGTTCGGCCGTCCCCGCGGAGTCCGGCTCGGAGCCGGTGGCGTTCGTCACATCGCCGGCCTCCGGCGGCGGGGAACCGGCGGCCTGCGTGTGGCTGGCCCACACCGGCCCGTCGTCGGCGTAGAGCACCAGGTTGCCGTCGTCCTGCAGCACGAGCCTGGGGTTGCCGCCGCCCGTGGCGTCGGCCTGCCAGACCGGTTCGTCGGGCGTGTACAGAACGAAGTCGCCGTCGCGCTGCACTTCGGCGCGCACCACGTCGCGGCCGGCGGTCGCCGTGGTCCACAGCGCCCGCCCGCGCCCCGCCAGCACCAGGTTGCCGTCGTCCTGCAACGTCAGGGTGTAGGCCCCGTTGTCGGAGGTGAGCGAGTCGCCCCGCTCGAGTCGCTGCCCTTCAAAAAGCGTGTCTGACATGGCTTTACCTCTCGTCGCCCGCGCGTTGTCGCCTCGTCGTGGCCCGACGGAGTAGGCGTACCTCCCCCGGCGCGATTGAAACTGGGGGAAGCGTGCAGAGGTGAAAGCCGTTGCGGCGAAATGCTCTACAGGCGATCGGTGCGCAGCGACACGCCGGCGGCCGGGAACCGCGCCAGCAGCGCCTCCCCCATCGCCGCCGCGGGTGTCAGGACGCCGCGCAGCTCGGAAAGCTTGTCGCGGTCGGTGGCCAGGGCCAGGCCGCACTCCCCCAGCAGCACCGACGTCGCCTTGTAGCCGGGATCGCCCCGCTGTTCCATGCGCGCCACGTAGCGGGCACCGGTGCTCGTGGTGGTGTAGGTCTCGATGCGGTAGAAACCCCGCTCGCGCGCGGCCGCGCTGGGGCCGGTGCCGGGCTTGGGCACGATGCGCTCCAGCAGCCGGCGCGGCAGCAGCCGGAAGTAGCGGCTGCCCAGACCGAACGTGGCGCCGGCGATCCCGGTGACGGCGGCGGACGCCAGGGGGGCGACCGGCGACGACCCCACGCTCATGGTCTCGCTGTAGCGGAACCGGTGGCCGTAGGCCCAGTCCAGCAGCGCGTTGCTGCGGCGCACGATCCGCGTGTTGTAGGGCGCCATGACGAACCCGGCCGTCCACAGCCCGCTCAGCTCTGGCGCGATCTGGCGGCCCCGTCGCCAGGGCAGGTCGGGCTGGGGGCCGAGGTCGGGCTCGGCGTGGCGGTCGGGGCTCAGCGTGTAGGGGTCGGCGAGCTGGCGACGCGCGTCGGGGTCGTGGGAGGCGGTGTTGAGGACTTCCATCATCGACGCGATGGTGCCGCCGGAGAAACCCCCGGAGAAGGACTTCACCACCAGGTCGGTGTCGGTGAGCTCACCGGCGTCCGCCTCTTCGGCCGCGCGGTGGAGCGCATACACGCTCAGGTCCGACGGAACGGAATCGAAGCCGCAGGCGTGCACGATGCGGGCGCCGGTGTCGGCGGCCTGCTTGTGGTAGCCGTCGATGCTGTCGCGGACGAACATCGCCTCACCGGTCAGGTCGGCGTAGTCGGTGCCCGCCGCGGCGCAGGCGGCCACCAGCGGCAGCCCGTAGCGGGTGTAGGGCCCGACAGTGGTGATCACGACCTGCGTGCGCGCGGCCATCTCGTCGAGCGTCGACGGCGACGAGGCGTCGGCGACCACCACCGGCCAGGATTGCGCGGCCTCGCCAAGGGTGTCGCGAACGGCGCGCAGGCGTTCGGCCGACCTGCCGGCGAGCGCGATGCGCGCGTGCGCGCCCGCCCGCGCCAGGTATTCGGCGGTCAGCTTCCCCACGAAACCCGTCGCCCCGTAGACGACGATGTCGAATTCGCGCGGCGTTGCGGTCACGGGTCCCGACGCTACCCGCTAATGAGTAATGCCGGGCCCGCAGGCCCGGCATTACTCACCGCATGCGTGCGACGGGCGTCAGCCGCGCCGACCGCAGACCGGCCACGCGCCGATGCCCTGGTTGGCCAGCACGTTTTCGGCGACGCGGATCTGCTCCTCGCGGCTGGCGTTGGCCGCCGACCCCGCACCACCGTTGGCGTGCCAGGTGCCCGGGGTGAACTGCAGGCCGCCGTAGTAGCCGTTGCCGGTGTTGATGGCCCAGTTACCGCCCGATTCGCACTGCGCGATGGCGTCCCAGTCCACGCTGTACGCCTGCTGCGGCGGCGGGGGGGGTTCGGGAGCCGGCGCGCCCCACGGCGGCGGTGGTGGGGGCGGCGGGGCGTCCGGCGGCGGGGGCACGTTCGGGTCGAAGCCCGCGGGCACCGGAGGCGGTGGCGGCGCGTCGGGAGCCGGCGCGCCCCACGGCGGCGGAGGCGGCGGGGCGTCCGGCGGCGGGGGCACGTTCGGATCGAAGGCCACGGGGGCGGGAGGCGGCCCATTGGGGTCCGGGCCGGCCGGATCCGCGGTCGCGGTGGCGGCCGACGGCACGCTCACCAGCGTCCCGGTGATCGCGGCGGCAATGAGCGTCTTGAGGACGTTCTTCAACGATGTTCCTTTCGCGGTTTGCGCGCGCCAAAGCAAGCCCACCGAGGTGGGCCGTGGTGCCATGTCTTGTGTGGAAGGGGCGCTTTGGGGCGTGCCGTCACGTTTCGGCACGACAGCGGGGGTTCGCATCTGCCAGGCGGGCTACTGTCCGCCGGACGGGGGTCGGCTGGCGCCGTCCCCACCCCCCGCTCACACGCGGGGCCGTGGATTCAATTGTGTTTGCCCGTCGCGGGCCACCTGGGACGGTACGAGAATCGGGAATGTTTTTCATCCGCAGAAAACGGATATCTCGTTCCTATAACGAACCCATCACGGAGCGGGCCGTCAAATATCTTTGCAGGTCAACTGTAGGATTTGCGCCCGGGCCATCGCGCGCCCACCGCGCGGCAACAGTGAGCCGAATCACGCTCAAATTGTGAGCCAGGACACGCCCATCTGGTGTTTGGCGTCTACGTCGACGCCCCATACCAGCCGGGCCCCGAGGGTCGCAAGGCGACACTCCGCAACGCAGATTCAAAGCTGCTGTTGGATATCGGTTTTCATAGCCGCGTATTGCTCACGCCAAGAACAACTTACGCATTGCAAGATCGAGTTAGTCATGTGTGCAACCTGTTTCGTCACGCGTGCGGCCAATCGCAGACGGTCACTGGGCGACCCGCGTCGCTGGGCGGGGGAGAGCCACCGCACGCCGGCCCGGAGGGCTGCGGCGGACCGTCGTTTTGCCGCGAATCCCGCGCCGCCGTCCACGCCGTGACCCGATACCGGCGGCCACCGACCCCATGCTTGATGACCCCAAATCGACGCTGCGGCAACGCACTACACCGGTGCCGATAATCCCGCACGCCATATGTCGCTTCGATAAATTTCCGGAAATGAAGAAATTTGGCAGAGACGGCAAGAATTGCCGAAAAATTATTAGATGGAATTAGCCAATGGCCGAATAGCGCATCAAACTGGTTAACGGCGATCACGGGGCCGCGCCACGACGGGCGCGGTGCGGCGGGAAGGCGGCTACGCCAGCGCGCGCAGGTCGGCTTCGCTGTTGACGTTGGTCAGCGCGCGCGAATCGGGCAACACGATCCGCTGCGTGTCCGAAACGTCGACCAGGGCGCGCATCTTGCGCTCGCCGGCGGCCACCAGCGCGCCGGCCCGCTCGGCCAGGTCCGTCCGGTACACCGCGGCCAGGTAGTGGTCCCGCCCGTCCCAGGGCAGCACCACTTCGGCGTTGGTCTCGTTGGCGCGGCCGACGAGATCGTCGATGACGTCGGCGGCCAGTAGCGGCATGTCGACGGCGCAGACGAAGGCCAGCCGGGCACCCGCCTCCGCGGCCGCGCGCAACCCGCGGGCGGTCGCCGGCAGGGGCCCCAGACCCCGTAGCTCGTCGCGCACGATGCGCGCCGGCAGCGCGGGCAGCGGTTGGCCTTGGGCGGCCATGACGAAAACCGGGTCGCAGCGCTGTGCGACGACGTCCACCACGCGCTCGATCATCGTGCGGGCGCCGGAGTCGCCCCCCGGCCCGGGGATGGTCAGGTTGGCCTTGTCGCGGCCCATGCGCTGCGATGCCCCACCGGCAAGTACCACCCCGGCCAGTGACACTGCGTCCGGCACTCGCGTCGCTCCCTTCAGTCCACGGTCCAGGTGTCGCGCCCACGCAGCAGCGACTGCAGCGCGACACGGTCGAACGGGGTCGAATCCTGGGCGGCGCGGACCTGGGAGCGGGCCGCATCGTCGTAGGTGGGGCGGCTGACATCGCGGAAGATGCCCAGCACGGTGTGGTCGAGGTTCTGGTCGGACAGCCGCGACAGCGCGAAGGCATAGGCGGAGTCGTCGGAGTGGGCGTCGTGCACGACGATCTCATCGGCGGCCACGTCGGCGGTCTTGGCGACGTCGAGCCCGAAACCCGACTTCACCGCGCAGTATTCGCCGTTGGCGCCAAACACGATCGGCTCGCCGTGGCGGACGTTGATGACCCGCTCCTCGGCGCCCTCCTTGCGCAGCGCGTCGAACGAGCCGTCGTTGAAGATCGGGCAGTCCTGCAGGATCTCGACCACGGCGGCACCGCGGTGCTCGGCGGCGGCGCGCAGCACCTCGGTCAGGCCGTTGCGGTCGGAGTCCAGCGCCCGGCCGACGAAGGTCGCCTCGGCGCCCAGCGCCAACGACACCGGGTTGAACGGCTGGTCCAGCGACCCCATCGGCGTCGACTTGGTGATCTTGCCGACCTCAGAGGTGGGCGAGTACTGGCCCTTGGTCAGCCCGTAGATCCGGTTGTTGAACAGCAGGATCGTGATGTTGACGTTGCGGCGCAACGCGTGGATCAGGTGGTTCCCGCCGATCGAGAGCGCATCGCCGTCGCCGGTGACCACCCACACCGACAGGTCCTCGCGCGCCAGGGCCAGACCGGTCGCGATGGCCGGGGCACGGCCGTGGATCGAGTGGAAGCCGTAGGTCTCCAGGTAATAGGGGAAGCGGCTCGAGCAGCCGATGCCGCTGATGAACACGATGTTCTCGCGACGCAGACCCAGATCGGGCAGGAAGTTGCGGATGGTGTTGAGGATGACGTAGTCACCACAGCCCGGGCACCAGCGGACCTCCTGGTCGCTGGTGTAGTCCTTGGCCTTTTGTGGCTGATCCGTGGTGGGCACGTGTGTGTTCTTGGTCGGCCTCGGGGTCACCCCGAGGTCCGTGCCCACCAGGTTGTCGATCACGTCAGTCACGAGCGCTGCTCCTCCTCATCGCTTCGCTCTGCATCGTCGCTGCGCGTGTCACGAGCGCCAATGCTCCTCCTCATCGCTTCGCTCTGCATCGTCGCTGCGCGTGTCACGAGCGCCAATGCTCCTCCTCATCGCTTCGCTCTGCATCGTCGCTGCACGCATGTCACGCACCCGCTCCAACCGTTGCTGCCGCCATTCTGGCGACCATCGTCTTGTCCTGCTCGATTTCGGCCAATGTTCCGCCCAGCGCGGCGTTGATGAGTCGACTCACCTCGTCGGCCAGGAACGCGACGCCCTGAACCTTGGTAACCGATTGCACGTCGACCAGGTACTTGCCGCGCAGCACCAGCGCCAGCTGACCCAGGTTCATCTCCGGCGCCACGACCTGCGGATAGCGCCGCAGCACGTCACCGAGGTTGGCCGGGAAGGGGCTGAGATAGCGCAGGTGCGCGTGCGCGACCTTGGTGCCCCTGCGCCGCGCCCGCCGGCAGGCTTCACCGATCGGCCCATAGGAGCTGCCCCACCCGATCAGCAGCAGCTCGGCGTCTCCTGTCGGATCGTCGACCTCCAGGTCAGGCACGGAAATGCCGTCGATCTTGGCCTGGCGCAGCCGGACCATCAGGTCGTGGTTGACCGGCTCGTAGGAGATGTTGCCCGAACCGTTCGCCGCCTCCAGGCCGCCGATGCGGTGCTCGAGACCGGGCGTGCCCGGAACGGCGAACTGGCGGGCGAGCGTCTCCGGGTCGCGGGCGTAGGGCTGGAAGGGCTCGTCCGCCTTCGCGTAGGCGTGCGTGATCGGCGGCAGCGCGTCGACGTCGGGGATCCGCCAGGGCTCCGAACCGTTGGCGATCGCGCCATCGGACAACACGATCACCGGCGTGTGGTAGGAGACCGCGATGCGCACCGCCTCGAGCGCGGTCTGGAAGCAGTCGGACGGCGTGCACGGCGCCAGCACGGCCACCGGCGATTCCCCGTTGCGGCCGTACAGCGCCTGCAGCAGGTCGGCCTGCTCGGTCTTGGTGGGCAGCCCGGTGGAGGGGCCGCCGCGCTGCACGTCGATGACGATCAACGGCAGTTCGGTCATCACGGCAAGGCCGAGCGCTTCCGACTTCAGCGAGATGCCCGGCCCCGAGGTGCTGGTCACCCCGAGCGCGCCACCGTAGGCGGCGCCGATCGCCGCGCAGATGCCGCCGATCTCGTCTTCGGCCTGGAAGGTGATGACGTCGAAGTTCTTGTGCTTGGACAGCTCGTGCAGGATGTCCGACGCGGGCGTGATCGGATAGCTGCCGAGCACGACGGGAATGTCGGCCATCCGTCCCGCGGTGACGATGCCGTAGGCCAGCGCGGTGTTGCCCGAGATCTGCCGGTATTCACCGGCCGGCAGGTTCGCCCGTGGCACCTCGTAGCTGGTGCCGAACGCCTCGGTCGTCTCACCGTAGTTCCAGCCCGCCTTCAGGGCGAGCACGTTGGCCTCGGCGACGTCGGGCTTGCGGACGAACTTCTCCCGGATGAAGTTCTCGCTGGTCTGGATCGGCCGCCCGTACATCCACGACAGAAGGCCAAGGGCGAACATGTTTTTGGCGCGCTGGCCGTCCTTCTTGGAGGCGCCGATCGTCTCGACCGCACCGAGAGTCAGCGTGGTCATGGCGACCTGGTGCACCACGTACTCGGACAGCTCGCCGGACTCCAGTGGGTTGGTGACGTAGCCGACCTTGGTCAGGTTGCGTTTGGTGAACTCGTCGGTGTTGACGATCACCATGCCGCCGCGCGGCAGGTCGCCGATGTTGGCCTTGAGCGCCGCCGGGTTCATCGCGACGAGGACGTCGGGCCGGTCGCCGGCGGTCAGGATGTCATGATCGGCGATCTGGATCTGGAAGGACGAGACCCCGGGCAGGGTGCCTGCCGGGGCCCGGATCTCGGCGGGGTAGTTCGGCTGGGTCGCCAGGTCGTTGCCGAAAAGCGCGGCCTCGGAGGTGAATCGGTCACCGGTCAGCTGCATGCCGTCGCCGGAGTCCCCGGCGAACCGGATCACTACTTGTTCTAGACGCTGGCGGTCGGTCCCGACGTGCGACGCCCCGCTATGAGAATCTGATCCGGCTCCGCTGCCGTTCGGATCCACGTCTCCGCCTCCCATTTGTTAACCGGACAGGCACTCCGCCGCAGCATCAGATTACGCGCAGTCGGAGCAATTACCGCGCCCACGCTCATTTATGTCACTCGTAGTACCAATTATGGCACTGCATTTCGCGCCACATGGCCGTCTTGGGCGCCTGCCACGCGGCAGCTTTTCGACGAAAACCGGTAGTCAGCGGGGGGATCGCGGCGCGGCCGGCACAAAACTGTGGCATTGGTCACGTCGGCCCGCTAAGGGGCCGCCGCCCCGTCTCGGATAGCGAGTTCCCGGCGCCCGATTCGCCACCTTTATCCATGGATGCGGTTTCGGGCATCGCGACCAGATACAACACGAAGCCCGCCGCAGCGAGGGTCCCCAGCGAAACGAAGGCGGCGTCGTAACCCACCGCGACCACGATCGAGCCCGCGGCGAGGTTGGACACCGACGCCCCGATCCCCGTCGCGGCCGTGACCGCCCCCAGGCTGACGTTGAACCGGCCGCTGCCGTGGGTGACGTCCTGGACGACGAGCGGAAACAGCGCGCCGAACACCCCGGCGCCCACCCCGTCCAGCAACTGCACGCCGACCAGCCAATAGGAGCTGTCCGACACGGTGTAGAGGAAGCCGCGGGCGGCCAGCACCGCGAACCCGAGCAGGAAGATCGGCTTGCGCCCCCACGAATCGGCCTTGGCCCCTGCGAGATAGGCCACCGGCACCATGACGACCTGGGCGGCGACGATGCAGGCCGCCATCAGGGCGGTCCCGACGTCCCGGTTTTGCAACGCCAGCAACTGGCCGACCAACGGCAGCATGGCCGCATTGGCGAAGTGGAACGCGACGACCGTCGCGGCGAAGGTCATCAGCCTCCGGTTGTGGAGCAACACCGTCACCCGCGACGGCTGCGGGTGCGGCGCGCCGCGCGCGTGGTCCATGCCGCGGGCGACGTCGTGGTCGATCAAGTCGCCGGGAATCCGCAGGGTCGCGACCACGCTGCCCACCGCCATGGCCGCGAGCACCCAGAACGCCGCGGCCGGGCCGAAGAAGTAGGCCAGCCCCCCGGTGATGGCGGCGGCCGACGCGTTCCCCGCGTGGTTGAACGATTCGTTGCGTCCGATGCGCCGCGAGAACAGGCGCGGACCGACGGCGCCGAGGGTGACCGCGGCCAGCGCCGGCGCGATGACCGATCCGGCGATACCGGTGACCGCCTGCAGAGCCGAGATCGTGTAGAGGCTGGGGAACACCGGTATCGCCAGGGATCCGGCGGTGATGGCCAGCGCGCCGCCGACGAGCAGCGCCCGTTTGGCCGTCGTCCTGTCCACCCATGCGCCGGCGGGAGCCTGCGCGACGATCGCGGCGACGCCGCCGACCGCCATCACGAACCCGATCGAAGCCTGGTCCCAGTTGCGCGTCAGCAGCAAATAGATCGACAGGTACGGCCCGAGCCCATCGCGGACATCTGCCAGCAGGAAGTTCAGTAGGTCGAGCGCACGAGCCAGCGGGCGTGGGACTGCCTCAGCGCCGGCGGGCACGCGCGCTCAGGACGTCTACTGACGGGGCTCGGCGCGCAGCCCGCGCATCGGTCAGGCGCTCTTGTCGCGGCGCTCGCTGCGCGACGGCTTGCGCGGCACGATCGTGGGCAGCACGTTGTCCTGCACGGTCTCCTTGGTCACCACGACCTTGGCGACATCGTCACGGCTGGGGATGTCGTACATCACCGGCAGCAGGACTTCTTCCATGATGGCCCGCAGGCCCCGGGCGCCGGTGCCGCGGTGGATCGCCTGGTCGGCGATCGCTTCCAGCGCATCGTCGGAGAACTCCAGCTCGACACTGTCCATCTCGAAGAGCCGGGTGTACTGCTTGACCAACGCGTTCTTGGGCTCGGACAGGATCTTGACCAACGACTCCTGGTCCAGGTTGGTCACCGAGGCGACGACCGGCAGCCGGCCGATGAATTCGGGGATCAGGCCGAACTTGATCAAATCCTCGGGCATCACGTCGGCGAAGTGATCGGTGGTGTCGATCTCGGCCTTGGAGCGCACCTCGGCGCCGAAGCCCAGGCCCCGCTTGCCGACGCGCTCGTAGATGATCTTCTCCAGCCCGGCGAACGCGCCCGCGACGATGAACAACACGTTGGTGGTGTCGATCTGGATGAACTCCTGGTGCGGGTGCTTGCGGCCGCCCTGCGGGGGCACCGACGCCTGGGTGCCCTCCAATATCTTCAGCAGCGCCTGCTGCACGCCCTCGCCGGAGACGTCGCGGGTGATCGACGGGTTCTCGCTCTTGCGGGCGATCTTGTCGACCTCATCGATGTAGATGATGCCGGTCTCGGCGCGCTTGACGTCGTAGTCGGCGGCCTGAATCAACTTGAGCAGGATGTTCTCGACGTCCTCGCCGACGTAGCCGGCCTCGGTCAGCGCGGTGGCGTCGGCGATCGCGAACGGCACGTTGAGCATCTTGGCCAGCGTCTGGGCCAGGTAGGTCTTGCCGCAGCCGGTGGGACCCAGCATCAAGATGTTGGACTTGGTCAGCTCGACCGGCTCGGCGCGGGAGTCGCGGCTCTTCTCGCCCGCCTGAATCCGCTTGTAGTGGTTGTAGACAGCGACGGCCAGTGTGCGCTTGGCGGTGTCCTGCCCGACGACGTATCCCTCTAGGAAGTCCCGGATCTCGGCAGGCTTGGGCAGTTCGTCGAGCTTGACGTCATCGGCGTCGGCGAGTTCCTCTTCGATGATCTCGTTACACAGGTCGATGCACTCGTCGCAGATGTACACACCGGGGCCAGCAATGAGTTTTTTGACCTGCTTCTGGCTCTTCCCGCAGAACGAGCACTTAAGCAGGTCGCCGCCGTCTCCGATGCGCGCCATGGTGCTGAGGGCCTACTTCCTGTTCGCCGTTTGGTCGTGCTGTGCTGCATGTAATCCCCGACGCTACCCGCTTGCTCGGGCCCCACGCGACAATTGGCGCGAATCGCGTCGTTGATATTCATGGGTGTTCGTGCCGGTCCGTCTGAATGCAACATATAAGCAGACGGGGCCCGCCGCTCGCCGGGACGCGCCAGGCGTGTCGCGGTCGTTACCCGACCGAGGCTCCACGATTGCCGGACCCTGCTGCGGGTGGTGCCCACCCTACAGTGGCCCTGTGGGAGTGGCCGCGTTCGGCGAAGCCGTGGTGATCGGCGACGGCGGCCTGGCCACCGAGCTGGAGGCACGCGGTCACGACCTCTCCGACCCGTTGTGGTCGGCGCGGCTGCTGGCCGACGCCCCCCAGGAGATCGCCGCGGTGCACGCGGCGTACTTTCGCGCCGGCGCGGCCGTCGTGACGACGGCCAGCTATCAGGCGTCATTCGAGGGCTTCGCCGCCCGCGGAATCGCCCGGGACGACGCCGCCGGGCTGCTGTGCCGCAGCATCGAACTCGCCAGGGCCGCGCGTGACGGGGCCGACGCGCCCGGCCTGGTCGTCGCCGCCTCGGTCGGGCCGTACGGGGCGGCGCTGGCCGACGGCTCCGAATACCGCGGGCGCTACGGGTTGTCGGTCGCGGCCCTGGCGCGCTGGCATCGGCCCCGGCTGGAGGTCCTGGCCGACGCCGGCGCCGACGTGCTGGCTCTCGAGACGGTGCCCGACGTCGACGAGGCCGAAGCACTGGTAGCCCTGGTGCGCTCGGTGGGCGTGCCGGCGTGGCTCAGCTACACCGTCGAAGGAACCCGGACGCGCGCGGGGCAGCCGCTGGACGACGCGTTCGCCGTGGCGGCCGGTGTTCCCGAGATCGTCGCTGTCGGCGTGAACTGCTGCGCACCCGACGACGTGCTCCCCGCGATCGCCCTTGCCGCCGGCGCCGGAAAGCCGATCATCGTCTACCCCAACAGCGGCGAGCGCTGGGACGCCGGGGAGTGGACGGGTCCGCGCCGGTTTTCCGCGGAGCTGGCGGCGCAGTGGGTGGCCGCCGGAGCCCGCATCGTCGGCGGCTGCTGCCGGGTGGGGCCGGCGGACATCGCCGCCCTGCGCCCAGCGTGCATCCAGGGCGAAAAATCAGGCGAAAACTCGCCGTGAGTACACGCTCGGCGACGAAAGCTAGGCCGTTTGCGCCGACAGCTTCCGGTACTCCAGAACGGTGTCGATGATCCCGTAGTCCTTGGCCTCTTCGGCGGTCAGGATCTTGTCCCGGTCGGTGTCCTTGCGAATCACCGAGGCGTCCTTGTTGGTGTGGTGGGCCAGCGTGGTCTCCATCAGCGTGCGCATCCGCTCGATCTCGGCGGCCTGGATCTCCAGATCGGAGAACTGGCCCTGGATCACGCCCGTCAGCGACGGCTGGTGGATCAGGACGCGCGCGTTGGGCAGCGCCATGCGCTTGCCCGGCGTCCCGGCGGCCAGCAGCACCGCCGCGGCCGACGCGGCCTGGCCCAGGCACACCGTCTGGATGTCGGCGCGCACGTACTGCATGGTGTCGTAGATCGCCATCAGCGAGGTGAATCCCCCGCCGGGCGAGTTGATGTACATGGTGATGTCGCGGTCGGGATCCAGCGACTCCAACACCAGCAGCTGCGCCATGATGTCGTTGGCCGAGGCGTCGTCGACCTGGACGCCGAGGAAGATGATGCGTTCCTCGAACAGCTTGTTGTAGGGGTTGGACTCCTTGACGCCGAAGCTCGAGTGCTCGATGAACGACGGCAGGATGTACCGCGCCTGGGGCTGGATCTGAGGATTCATTGCGCTTCTCCGTTGACGTGGGCGCGGGTGATGATGTGGTCGACGAAACCGTATTCCAGGGCTTCCTCGGCGGTGAACCAGCGGTCCCGGTCGGAGTCCGCCTCGATTCGTTCGATGGGCTGTCCGGTGAACTCGGCGTTGAGCCGGAACATCTCCTTCTTGATGACGTGGAACTGCTCGGCCTGGATGGCGATGTCGGCCGCGCTGCCGGTCACCCCGCCCAGCGGCTGGTGCATCAGGATGCGTGCGTGCGGCAGCGCGTAGCGCTTGCCCTTGGTGCCCGCCGCGAGCAGGAACTCCCCCATCGAGGCGGCCATGCCCATCGCGTAGGTAGCGATGTCACACGGCGCCAGCACCATGGTGTCGTAGATCGCCATGCCCGCGCTGATCGAGCCGCCCGGGGAGTTGATGTAGAGCGAGATGTCCTTGGTGGCGTCCTCGGCCGAGAGCAGCAGAATCTGCGCGCACAGCCGATTGGCGATCTCGTCGTTCACCTCCGAGCCCAGGAAAATGATGCGCTCGGAGAGCAAGCGCTCATAGACCGAGTCCGTGAGGTTGAGACCCTGCGAGTTCGAACGCATGTCAGTCACGACTGGGTTACCTGCTTTCTCGAGTTCTTCTCTGTTCCGACCCTAACCAACCGAGCCCGCCGTGTGGCGGTCGCGCACCCCGCCAACAGGGCGCGTTCGCTCAGAGCGTCATGAGTCGGGTCATTCTTGCGTGTCGGCGCCCACGGCTTCCGCTTCGACCGCCGCCCCGGCCTCCTCGGCCTCGGCCTCGCCGGCGTCGACCGCCTCGTCTGCCTCCGCCCCGGCCTCCTCGGCCTCGGCCTCGCCGGCGTCGACCGCCTCGTCTGCCTCCGCCTCGGCCTCCGCGCGCTTGCCGAAGAAGTCGCTGGTGTCGATCGTGTTCCCGTCGCTGTCGGTGACCGTTGCCGCTTCGACCACGGCGGCCATCGTCAGCCCGCGCCGCACATCGGCGAACATGGCCGGCAGCTGGTTGTTCTCCTGCAGGTAGGCCAGCAGCTGCTGCGGCTCGATGCCGTACTGCCGGGACGTGGCGACCAGCCGCTCGGTCAGGTCGTCCTGGCCCACCTGGATCTCCAGGTCGTCGGCCAACGCGTCCAACACCAGCTGCCTCTTGACGTCATCCTCCGCGGCGGCGCGGGCCTCGGCATCGAACTCCTCGCGGGTCCTGCCCTGCTCGGCGAGCGTCTCGGCGAGCTTGGCCTCGTCGTGGTCCAGGCTGCTGAGCGCGTTGTGCACGGCACTGTCGTACTGGCTCTGCACGACCGCCTCCGGTAGCGGCACGTCGACCTGCCCGAGCAGGGCCTCCATGGCGGCATCGCGGATCTTCTCGGCCTGCTGGGCCCGCTTGGTCTGGCGCACCTGGTCACGCAGGTTGGCGCGCAGCTCCTCGATGGTGTCGAACTCGCTGGCCAGCTGGGCGAACTCGTCGTCGGGCTCGGGCAGTTGGCGTTCCTTGACCGACCGGACGGTGACGGTCACCTGCGCGTCCTGCCCCGCGTGCTCGCCGGCCGCCAGCTTGGCGGTGAACTCGCGGGACTCGTCGACGGACAGGCCGACCAGCGCGTCGTCGAGCCCCGCGATCAGCCGGCCCGAGCCCACCTCGTGGGACAGGCCCTCGGCGGCGGCGTTGGGAACCTCCTCGCCGTCGACGGTGGCCGACAGGTCGATCGAGACGAAGTCACCCGTTGCCACCGGCCGCTCCACCCCGGTCAGGGTGCCGAAACGGGCTCGCAGCGACTCCAGCTCGGCGTCGACGTCCTCGTCGCTCACCTCGATCGGGTCCACCGAGACCCGTAGCGCGCTCAGATCCGGGAGGTCGATCTTGGGGCGGACGTCGACCTCCGCGGTGAACGCGAGCTCCTCGCCGTACTCCTTCTTGGTGACCTCGATCTCGGGCTGACCGAGCGGCTGGACCTCGGAGTCCATGACGGCCTGGCCGTAGCGGGCGGGCAGCGCCTCGTTGACCACCTGGTCGAGCATCGCCTCCCGGCCGAACCGGGCCTCGAGCAGCTTCGCCGGCGCCTTGCCGGGCCGGAAGCCCGGCAGCCGGATCTGCTTGGCCAGCTCCTTATACGCCCGCTGGAAATCGGGCTCGAGTTCTGTGAAAGGCACCTGCACGTTGATGCGCACCCGGGTGGGGCTCAATTGCTCGACGCTGCTCTTCACGGGCGTGCTCCTCGGTGGTCGTTCCTGGCTTGTCTCTAAGGCTCGCTATTGGTGGCTTTTGGGTGCCCGCGCAATTGCGGCGCGGTGCCGGTCGCGCTGGTCGGGGTGACAGGATTTGAACCTGCGGCCTTCCGCTCCCAAAGCGGATGCGCTACCAAGCTGCGCTACACCCCGCACTGACCAGGCGATCCTACGGCCCGACCGTGCCGGCGTCGCAGCCGCCCACAGCCTCACAGAACCATCACGAAACCGCGTCGATTAGATTTGATCTACGCGGACCGATACAGTCTCGCTCGACTAAAACAATGCGGGCGTAGCTCAATGGTAGAGCCCTAGTCTTCCAAACTAGCGACGCGGGTTCGATTCCCGTCGCCCGCTCGGGCTGATATCTGCTCGATAGAAAGGCGCCATGAACGACGCCGGACCACACACTGACATCCATGGCTCGTGCGCGCCTGACTTCGTCCGGGTACGCGACGCGTTCGAGCGCAACTTCGCGCAGCACAGGGAGGTCGGCGCGGCGGTTGCCGCCTGGGTGGACGGCGACCTGGTGGTCAACCTGTGGGGCGGCTGGGCCGACGCGGCCCGCACCCGGCCCTGGCGGGAAACCACATTGACCACCGTGCTGTCCGGCACCAAGGGTCTGACGTCCACCTGCGTCCACCAGCTCGCCGACCGCGGCGAGCTGGACCTGCACGCCCCGGTGGCCCGCTACTGGCCCGAATTCGGGCAGGCGGGCAAGGAGGACATCACGCTCGCGATGGTGATGAGCCACCGCTCCGGCGTGATCGGGCCGCGCAACCGGATGAGGTGGGAAGAAGTCGCCGACTGGGACTTCGTCTGCGATCGGCTGGCCGCCGCGGAGCCGCGCTGGGAGCCGGGCACCGCCCAGGGCTACCACATGACCACCTTCGGTTTCATCCTCGGCGAGGTGTTCCGCCGGGTCACGGGTCGCACGGTCGGCCAGTACCTGCGCACCGAGATCGCCGAACCGATCGGCGCCGATGTCCACATCGGCCTGTCGGCGGCCGAACAGCGCCGCTGCGCCGAGCGGGTGAACAAGCCGCACGCCCGGGGTCTGTTGGCCGAAGCGGACGCCCCCGGCTATCCGACCAGCCTGACCGAACATCCCAAGGCGGCGCTTTCCATCTCGATGGGCTTCGCCCCCGACGACGAGCTGGGCTCCCACGACCTGCAACTGTGGCGGCAGCTCGAGTTCCCCGGCACCAACGGGCAGGTCTCGGCGCTGGGCCTGGCGACGTTCTACAACGCGCTCGCCCAGGAAAAGCTGCTGAGCCGCGAGCACATGGATCTGGTCCGGGTGTGCCAGGGCGGATCCGAAACCGACCTGGTGCTCGGCCCCCGCGTCGCCGACCACGGGTGGGGCCTGGGCTACATGCTCAATCAGCGCCGCGTCAACGGGCCCAACCCGCGGATCTTCGGCCACGGCGGGCTGGGCGGGTCGTTCGGGTTCGTCGACCTCGAACACCGCATCGGCTACGCGTACGTGATGAACCGCTTCGACGCCACCAAAGCCCATGCCGATCCGCGCAGCGTCGCCCTTAGCAACGAGGTCTACGCGGCGCTGGGCGTTCCGCTGGACGAGTAAAGCCCGCGCCAGTTCTCGTGGCAGTGATTACCGTCCCAGTTCGGGCGCCAGGCGGGGTCCCAGAAGTTGCCCGGGCACCACTGCGGAAGGGGCCCGGCGCAGCGTTGACCTCCGCCGCCGCGCCAGCACCGGCGAGCCCCAGACCGAAGATCAGCGCGAAACCCGTTGCGGCCAAACGTGATGGAGTTTTCGTGCTCCAGCTCTACCCGCGCAATCTGAAGTGAAGCTGAAGTGGCCGGGTGACGGGCCAACAGTGGCCGAGGTTACTTCTGACAAGTCTTACACCAGAACACATTTCGGCCCTCCAGCACCGCGGTGCGGACCGGCGAGCCGCACGCCCGGCATGGCTCGCCGGCGCGGCGGTACACATAGGTGCGGGGCCGCCCGGGCCGATACGAAGGAGGACCGTGATCGTGCTCGGTGCGCACCACAATGATCTTGCCGCGCGACAGCCCGACCTTCATCAGCGCCACCAGGTCGGCCCACGCCGCGGCGAACTCCGCCTCGCCGACGTCGCGGCCCGGCCGGAAAGGGTCGATGCCGTGGCGAAACAACAACTCGCTGCGGTAGACGTTGCCGACGCCGGCGATGACGGCCTGGTCCATCAGCAGCACGCCAATGGGCCTGCGGGACTTCGCGATCCGCGCCCACGCCCAGGACGGATCGGCGTCCTTGCGCAACGGGTCGGGCCCGAGCTTGGCGATGACATCAGCGACTTGCCCTTCGTCGATGACCTCGCACACCGTCGGGCCGCGCAGGTCGGCCCCATGATCGGCGCCCACCATCCGCATCCGCACCTGTCCGACCGGCTCGGGCAGCGCGGCGTCGTCCACCCGGGGCCATTCGGTGAACGTGCCGTACAGGCCCAGGTGCACGTGCACGATCGGGCCGCCGGCGTAGTGATGAAACAGGTGCTTGCCCCAGGCGCTGGCGCGGCGCAACTCCCGCCCGTCGACCACGGCCGCCGCGTCGAACCGCCCCTGTGGGCTGGACACCGCGACCGGTGCGCCGGCGAATCGCCGCTGGTGCAGCCTGGCCAGCCGGTGCAGCGTATGCCCTTCGGGCATCTCTTACGCCGGGGCGCCGGGCACCGGCGGCGCCTGATGCGTGCGCTCGTAGTCGGCAAGTATGTCGATACGACGTTGGTGGCGTTCGGCTTTCGAGAACGGTGTGGTCACGAAGGCGTCCACGAAGGTCAGCGCTTCCTCGACGGTGTGCATGCGGCCACCGATGCCGATCAACTGCGCGTTGTTGTGCTGCCGGGCCAGCGTCGCCGTCTCGACGCTCCACGCCAGCGCGCAGCGGGCGCCGGGCACCTTGTTCGCGGCGATCTGCTCACCGTTGCCCGAGCCGCCCAACACGATGCCCAGGCTGTCGGGGTCTGCGACCGTGCGCGTCGCGGCGGCGATGCAGAAAGCCGGGTAGTCGTCCTCGGCGTCGTAGTCGAAGGCACCGCAGTCGATCGGCTCGTGCCCGGCCTGCTCGAGGTGCTCGATGATTCGCTGCTTGAGCTCGAATCCGGCGTGGTCGGAACCCAGGTAGACGCGCATGCCCGCAATCCTTACACAGCCGCGCGCGGGCGCAACGCCGCCGGTTCGGTCGGCGATCGCAAGCGCGGCAAACCGGGCGCAGCGGGTCGCCGCCCATGGATTCGGTCGGCGATCGCAAGCGCGGCAAACCGGCGCAGCGGATCGCCGCCCATGGATTCAGTCGTATTCGGGCTTCTCGGTGCGGGTCCGCTTGAGCTCGAAGAAGTGCGGGTAGGACGCGAAGATCACCGAGGCGTCCCACAGCTTGCCCGCTTCCTCGCCGCGCGGAATCTTGGAGAGCACCGGCCCGAAGAACGCCACCCCGTTGACGTGGATGGTCGGCGTGCCGACGTCGTCGCCGACCGCGTCCATCCCGGCGTGGTGGCTCTTGCGCAGCGCCTCGTCGTAGGCGTCGCTGTCGGCGGCCTTCGCGAGTTCGGCCGGCAGGCCGGCGTCGGCAAGTGACAGCTTGATCACCTCGGGGAGGTCCTTGTTGTCCTCGTTGTGGATCCGGGTGCCCATCGCCGTGTACAGCGGGTCCAGGACCTTGGCGCCGTGGGCCTGCTCGGCGGCGATCGCCACCCGCACCGGTCCCCACGCGTGCTTCATCATCTCGCGGTATTTGTCGGGCAATCCCTCGCGGTTCTCGTTGAGGATCGCCAGGCTCATGACGTGAAAATTCACCGTGATGTCGCGAACCTTCTCCACCTCGAGGATCCAGCGAGAGGTGATCCAGCACCATGGGCACAGCGGGTCGAACCAGAAATCGGCTTGGGATTTGGCGGGGGCCTCGGCAGGCATAACGGCAGTCCTCTCCTAGAGATCTCGAGACGCGCACAACACCGTCCAGCACAACCGTAGTCGCCGCGCATGTGTTCCGACCCGCCACTGCACGGCTCCTGCACGTAAGTTAGGAACCGTGGCCCTTCCAAACCTGACTCGGGACGAAGCTGTCGAACGCGCCGCTCTGGTCACCGTCGACAGCTATCAGATCAGCCTCGACCTCACCGACGGCAGCGGTGCGCCGGGCGAACGAACCTTCCGCTCCACGACCACCGTGGTGTTCGACGCGCTCGCCGGCGCCGAAACGGTCATCGACATCGCCGCCGACACCATCCGCGGCGCCACGCTCAACGGCCACGACCTCGACGTGTCGGGGTATGACGAATCGACCGGGATCCCGTTGCGCGGACTGGCCGACCGCAACGTCGTGGTCGTCGACGCCGACTGCCGCTATTCCAACACCGGCGAGGGGCTGCACCGCTTCGTCGACCCGGTCGACGACGAGACCTACTTGTACTCGCAATTCGAAACCGCCGACGCCAAACGCATGTTCGCCTGCTTCGACCAGCCCGACCTCAAGGCCACTTTCGACGTGAAGGTGATCGCGCCCGACCACTGGAAGGTCGTCTCCAACGGCGCCGCCGTGTCCGTGGAAAACGGCGTACACAGCTTCGCCACCACGCCCCGGATGAGCACCTACCTGGTGGCCCTGATCGCGGGCCCGTACGCGGAATGGAACGACGCCTACAGCGACGAACACGGCGAGATCCCGCTGGGCATCTACTGCCGCGCCTCGCTGGCGCAGTACATGGACGCCGAGCGGCTGTTCACCCAGACCAAGCAGGGATTCGGCTTCTACCACAAGAACTTCGGGATGCCGTACGCGTTCGGCAAGTACGACCAACTCTTCGTCCCCGAATTCAATGCCGGCGCAATGGAAAACGCCGGCGCGGTGACGTTCCTCGAGGACTACGTGTTCCGCAGCAAGGTCACCCGCGCCTCCTACGAGCGGCGCGCCGAGACGGTCCTGCACGAGATGGCGCACATGTGGTTCGGCGACCTGGTCACCATGACCTGGTGGGACGACCTGTGGCTCAACGAGTCGTTCGCGACGTTCGCCTCGGTGCTGTGCCAGGCCGAGGCCACCGAGTTCACCGAGGCGTGGACGACCTTCGCCACCGTCGAGAAGTCGTGGGCCTACCGCCAGGACCAGCTGCCCTCGACGCACCCGATCGCCGCCGAGATCCCCGACCTGGCCGCCGTCGAGGTGAACTTCGACGGGATCACCTACGCCAAGGGCGCTTCGGTGCTCAAGCAGCTGGTGGCCTACGTCGGGCTGGAGCATTTCCTGGCCGGGCTGCGCGACTATTTCCGCGCGCACGCGTTCGGCAACGCGAGGTTCTCCGACCTGATCGCCGCGCTGGAGAAGGCGTCCGGGCGCGACCTGTCGGATTGGGGCGGCCAATGGCTCAAGACCACCGGCCTGAACACGCTGCGGCCCGAATTCGACGTCGACTCCGAGGGCAGGTTCACCCGGTTCGTGGTGACGCAGGGCGGCGCCACGCCGGGTGCCGGCGAGACCCGGGCGCACCGGCTGGCGGTCGGCATCTATGACGACGATGGCTCCGGCAAGCTGGTGCGGACGCACCGAGAGGAGCTCGACGTCGAGGGACCGGAAACGGAACTGCCTGCGCTGGTGGGCGTTTCACGCGGCAAGCTGGTCCTGGTCAACGACGACGACCTGACGTACTGCTCGCTGCGCCTGGACGGCGAGTCGCTGCGGACCGCGCTGGATCGGATCGCCGACATCGCCGAGCCGCTGCCCCGCTCGCTGGTGTGGTCGGCGGCGTGGGAGATGACCCGCGAGGCCGAACTGCGTGCCCGTGACTTCGTGGCGCTGGTGACGGGCGGGGTGCACGCCGAGACCGAGGTCGGGGTGGCCCAGCGGCTGCTGATGCAGGCGCAGACGGCGCTGGCGTCCTACTCCGAACCGGGCTGGTCCCGCGAGCACGGCTGGCCGCAGTTCGCCGACCGGCTGCTGGAGCTGGCGCGCGGCGCGCAGCCCGGGTCGGATCACCAGCTCGCGTTCGTCAACACGCTGTGCTCGTCGGTGCTGTCGGGCCGGCACGTCGCGACGCTGGCCGACCTACTCGATCGCGACCCCGCCGAGCTGGGCCTGCCCGGCCTCGAGGTGGACACCGACCTGCGCTGGCGCATCGTGACGGCGCTGGCCACTGCCGGGCACGTCGACGCCGACGGGCCCGCAACGCCGTTCATCGACGCCGAGGCGCAACGCGACCCGACGGCCGCCGGCCGGCGGCACGCCGCCCAGGCCGCGGCGGCGCGGCCGCAGCCCGGAGTCAAGGAGGAGGCCTGGACCAAGGTCGTCGAGGACGACACCCTGGCCAACATCACCGCCCGCTCGATGATCGCGGGCATCGCGGCGCCGGGCCAGGGTGAGCTCCTCCAGCCGTTCGCCGCGCGCTACTTCGAGGCAATACCCGGCGTCTGGGCGCGCCGGTCCAGCGAGGTCGCCCAGACCGTGGTGATCGGCCTGTACCCGCACTGGGACATCAGCGAGGCCGGCATCGCCGCGGCCGACGAGTTCCTGCGCGCCCCCGAATCGGAGGTGCCGCCGGCGCTGCGCAGGCTGGTGCTGGAAGGCCAGGCCGGGGTCAAGCGGGCCCTGCGGGCCCGCACGCTGGACGCGGCCGGCGCTTAACGCCTCCGCGAGCGTGCGTGGTTGTACGCCCGTGAGCGGCGTGTCTCGCACAAACACGCACGCTCGCCGGCGGCGCTGCGCGCCGCTACGCGGGTGAAATGCCCGCGCTGAGCACGCGGATCGCGCTGACCAGCCCGTCGACCAGATCACCCTGCTCGAACGCCGACGCGGCGGCGGCCACGCCCAGCGGCGCGGCCGACTCGGCGCCGCGACCGCGGACCTGCGAGCCGTAGACCACCTCGATCGCGCACTGGTCGGGCGAGACGGCCAGCAGCACCGCGTTGTCCGGCGTCGGGACCTTGGCCAGGATCTCGCGCGCCCGCGCGGCGGTGTCGCTGCCCAGGTCGCCGAGGTAGATGGCGAACCGCGCCTTGGACGCCCGCGAGCCGTACTTCAGCGCGTCGTCGATCGCGACGAGGTCCTTGATCGGGAACGGGTAGTGCACCGACAGCTCGCCGGGCTCGGTGATCGCCGAGATCCGTCCGCTGCTGGTGATGACCGCACCCTCGGGCAGGTTGTTCGGGTCGATCGTCGCGAGCTCACCATGTCCCACTGGCGCCACCTCCCACCGAGAACGTCGCCGCTCCGTGCCCGCCGTGCGCGTGGCCGACGTCTTCGTCCGTGGCGGCCCACAGGATCGGCGGATGTGTCCACCGCTCCGAGAGCTTGTAGGTCGCGGGGTGCGGCCCCTTGCGCGACCAAATCGGCACCGCCAGCAGGATCACCAGCAGCAACGGGACTCCGATGAAGAACAGGTGGATCTGAAGAAGACTCACGAGGCAAACCGTATCCCACCCGGCCGGCTTTCGGAGCGCCAGGACCGGCCCGGAATTACTAAGCGGCGCCTTCGCCCAGGTACCGGGCCCACGCCGGGTCCAGTTCCTTGACGGTCGACAGCAGCCGCCAGTGCTGGCCCGTCGGCGGCATCGGCATGCGCCGCAGGTGCCAGCCGAGCTCGCTGAGCAGCTTGTCACCCTTGCGGTGGTTGCACGCCGAGCAGCACGCGACGCAATTCTCCCAGGAGTGGTCGCCGCCGCGGCTGCGCGGCACCACGTGGTCGACGGTGTCGGCCTTGGCCCCGCAGTAGGCGCAGCAGAACCGGTCGCGGTGCATGAGCGCGGCGCGCGTCATCGGCACCCGGGCGCGGTACGGCACCCGCACGAAAGTCCTCAGCTGGATCACCGAGGGCACCACGATCGACCTGCTCGCCGAGTGGATGACCGGCCCGGCGGGGTCGTGATGCACCACGTCGGCCTTGCCGCAGATGACCATCACGATCGCGCGCCGCATGGGCAGCGCGGTCAGCGGCTCGTAAGTCGAATTCAGCAGCAGCACCCGGCGACGACTCCAGATCGACGCGCTGTCTTGGCGGGTGGGCGGATGGGTGTCGATGCGTGGGTGGTGGTTCTCCACCCTGTGCAGGCACGGCGCGGCCAGCCCGGTCGACCCTGCCGCGGCACCGGAACTGCGGTGATTGCGGCGTCTCTTGCCCTGCGCCATAGATCCTCCGCGGATAGTCCACCATGATTCGCCGCCAATCGCACGCCTATTGCAGGTGTAGGCCGTGTCGAACCGGTGAACACCAGGCGAGGTTGTGGCCCGGCTCGCCTCGCCGCGCCGCCGATGCATCACAATGGAGGGGATGGATCAGGAGAGCTTTTACGACGCCGTCGGCGGTGCCGAGACCTTCAACACGATCGTGTCCCGCTTCTACGCTCAGGTTCCCGAGGACGAGATACTGCGCGAGCTGTACCCCGCCGACGACCTGGCGGGCGCCGAGGAACGGTTGCGGATGTTCCTCGAGCAGTACTGGGGCGGGCCGCGGACGTACTCCGACCGGCGCGGCCATCCGCGGCTGCGGATGCGGCACGCGCCGTTCCGGATCACTCCGATCGAGCGCGACGCCTGGCTGCGCTGCATGCACACCGCCGTCGCCTCGATCGACTCTCAGACCCTCGACGACGAGCACCGCAAAGAGCTGATCGACTACCTCGAGATGGCCGCCCACTCCATGGTGAATTCCACGATCTGATGTCCGGAGAAAACATGCGCAAGCCGTGGTGGTCGAGCGCGGTCTTCTACCAGGTGTATCCGCGGTCGTTCGCCGACAGCAACGGCGACGGGGTCGGCGACCTGGACGGCCTGGCGGCCCGGCTAAACCACCTCGAAGAACTCGGTGTCGACGCAATCTGGCTCAACCCGGTCACCGTCTCGCCGATGGCCGACCACGGCTACGACGTGGCGGACCCGCGCGACGTGGATCCGCTGTTCGGCGGGATGGCCGCCATCGAACGGTTGATCGTCGCGGCCCACGAGCGGGGCATCAAGGTGACCATGGACGTGGTGCCCAACCACACGAGTTCGGCGCATCCCTGGTTCGAGGCGGCCGTGGCCGCGGGCCCCGGCACCGAGGCGCGGGATCGGTACTTCTTCCGCGACGGACGCGGGCCCGACGGCGCGCTGCCGCCCAACAACTGGAACTCGGTGTTCGGCGGGCCGGCCTGGACGCGCGTGGTCGAACCGGACGGCAACCCCGGCCAGTGGTATCTGCACCTCTTTGACGCCGAGCAGCCGGACCTCAACTGGGACAACCCGGAGGTCTTCGGCGACTTCGAGAAGACGCTGCGGTTCTGGCTGGAACGCGGGGTGGACGGCTTCCGCATCGACGTGGCGCACGGCATGGCCAAGCCGCCCGGGCTACCGGACGCCAAGGACGAGGTCAAGGTGTTGCAGCACAGCGACGACGATCCGCGCTTCAACAACCCCAGCGTGCACGAGATCCACCGCGGGATCCGCACGATCGTCGACGACTATCCGCAGGCGGTGACCATCGGCGAGGTCTGGGTCCTCGACAACGCCCGCTGGGCCGAATATTTGCGGCCCGACGAACTGCATCTCGGCTTCAACTTCCGGCTGACCAAGATTGCATTCGCCGCGGCCGAGATTCACGACGCGATCCAGAATTCGCTGGCGGCAACCGCGATCGAGAACGCCACGCCGACGTGGACGCTGTCCAACCACGACGTGGGCCGGGAGGTCACCCGCTACGGCGGCGGCGAGGCCGGGCTGCGCCGGGCGCGCGCGATGGCGATGGTGATGTTCGCCCTGCCCGGCGCCGTATTCGTCTACAACGGCGAGGAGTTGGGCCTGCCCGACGTCGCACTGCCCGACGAGGTGCTGCAAGACCCGACGTGGGAACGGTCCGGGCGCACCGAGCGCGGCCGCGACAAGTGCCGGGTGCCGATGCCGTGGTCGGGCGAGGCTCCCCCGTTCGGGTTCTCCAGTTCCGCCGACACCTGGCTGCCGATGCCCCCGGAATGGGCGACGCTGACCGTCGAAAAGCAGCGCACCGACCCCGACTCCACCCTGTCGTTCTACCGGCGGGCGATCGAATTACGCAGGGACCGAAGCGAGTTCGACGGCATGCTGGATTGGCTGACCGCGCCCCGCGATGCGCTGACCTTCCGCCGCGCCGGTGGCCTGGTGTGCGCCCTCAACGCCGGGGCCCGCCCCATCCCGCTGCCGGGCGGCGAGGTAATCCTGACCAGCGCGCCGCTGGTCGACGGCGAACTGCCCCCCGACGCCGCGGCCTGGCTGGTCTAGTCGCGCTTCCGGTTTGGATATGGGGCCATACGCGTGGACCGTGGTCGGGGCCGGGCCCGCCGGCATCGCCGCGGTGGGAAAGCTGCTGGATCGGGGGATAGCGGGCGAGGAGATCGCCTGGATCGACCCGGCCTTCGCCGGTGGCGACATCGGCGAAAGGTGGCGGTCGGTGTCGAGCAACACGCAGGCCGGCCACTTCCTGGACTATCTGAGCGGCTCGGAGGCTTTCCGGTTCTCCGAGGCGCCGCCCATGCCACTGCGGGAGGTCGACCCCGAAGAAACCTGCGCACTAGCCCTGATCGCCGACCCGTTGGCCTGGGTCACGCAGCAGTTGCGTCAGCGCGTCCAGGTTTTCCAGACGACCGCGACCGCGCTGTCCCTGCACGGCCGGCAGTGGACGATCCAAACCGAGCAGCAGCAACTGGTCTCAGAGAAAGTGATCCTGGCTGTGGGCGCGGTTCCCAAGAAACTTTCGTATCCGGGCCTCGAAGAGATTCCCGTGGAGGTCGCACTCGACATCGAGAAGCTCTCGGACCAGCCACTCGAGGGTGCGACGGTCGGCGTGTTCGGGTCCTCGCACACGGCGATGATCGTGGTACCGCACCTGTTGCGCCAGCCCGTCGAAAAAGTGATCAACTTCTACCGAAGTCCGCTCAAATACGCCATCTACCTAGATGATTGGATCTTGTTCGATGACACCGGACTCAAAGGCCGCGCGGCCGTCTGGGCTCGGGAGAACATCGACGGGGTGCATCCGGAAAAGCTGGAAAGGTGCCTGGTTTCCGGACCCGGGTTCGACGACAAACTCGCCGAGTGTGACCGCGTCGTTTATGCCGTGGGCTTCGCACGCAGACGGCTGCCCGAAACCCCACAGTGGGGCGAGCTGGACTACAACTCGAGCAACGGCATCCTCGCCCCCGGGCTGTTCGGTGTGGGGATCGCGTTCCCGGAGTACGTGATCGACCCCTACGGCTATGGGCAGTATCGGGTTGGCCTGAAGAAATTCATCGAATACCTGCAGTGCGTCCTGCCCTTGTGGGCGGCCTACGGAACCTGATCAGCGCAGCACGAGCGCCGGGTCGCCGCGGCGCCGGTACACCGAGCCGAACCGGGCGTCAACCCGCAGCCACGTCGGCATGACGCGGACCCGGATGATCTCGTCGTCGGCGATCGCATCCGGTTGCTGCGGCAGGAAACCCATCGCGGTCAAGGCGAACACGCAGCGCATGGGGAGCCCCACGCTTTCGTCACCGGAGCTGACCCGGATGACCTCCTGGTCCAGCAGCGACACCGGCGGGCCGTGGGAACTGCTGTGCTCCTTGGCCAGCCGGGTGCCCCGCTCGGCGAGGTCCAGCAGGACCCGGGCGGGCACGTCGTCGAGATGGGTGAAGCCGGATTCCGGGGGTAGGGCCCCCCGCCACGCCGAGTCCATCGAGAAACCCGGGTCGACGTAGCCCGAGTCGTCCATCGCGGCCAGACCGCGCGCCAACGAGTCCGCGGCCACCGACAGGTCGTCGGGCCGCACCGCGCCCACCACCACGCGGCAGGCCAGCACGTCGAAACCCGTTGCCACCCAGGACGTCACCAGCCCGCCGGCCCGGGTGCGCAGCCGGATCACGGCGGCGTCGTCGAGCCGCATCGCGCGCTCGACGAACGTGGCCAGGTCGGCGCGCTGCGCAGCGCCGCCGTTGGGACCCAGCCACAGTCCGCGCTCGGCCATGCCGCCTCCTAGTCCCGCATCCACCGCGCCAGGTACTCCTTTTGCTGTGGCGAGAGCCGCTCCAAGCGCTGCTCTTCGATATGGACCGCGGCCAGCTGCGACTCGGCGATGACGGCGGGCCTGGAGTCGGGATCGGCGTTGACCGACCGCACCTCGTAGCCCAGGGTGAAATCGACCGTCCGCAGCCGCTTGGTCCAGATGGTCACCTGCAGAGGCGAATCGGTGAGCCGCAGCTGGGCCTTGTAGGTGACCCGCACATCGGCGATCAGCAACCCGACGGTGGCGATGTCGAGGGCGAACGGCTCGGTGAGGAACGGCACCCGCGCCTCTTCGAGGATGGTCACCATGGTGGCGTGGTTGATGTGCTGGTACATGTCGATATCCGACCAGCGCACCGGCACGGGCGCGACGTAGCCAACACTCAACTCGACGAACCTCTTCCACTCGTGCGGGTCATGCGACGGATCTGTCGCGCGGCCACCGACAACGTCGCGAGATCCTTGGACCCGGTTTCCTGGATTTCGGCGAGCGTCCGGCGGGCCCGCTCCACCCGCGAGGCGCTGATGTGTTCCCACTCCGCGATCTTCTCCTCGCCCGTTTCGTCGGGCTCCCCCACGGCCAGCACGTCGAAGCACAACGAGCGCAGCGACGCGTAGATGTCGTCGCGAATCGCCAAGCGCGCCAACGAATGCCAGCGGTCATTCCGCGGCAGCTCCGACACCGCCGTCAGCAGGCCGTCGGTGCCCAGCCGATCCATCAGCGCGAAGTAGGTGTCGGCGACCTCGGCGGCGTCGACATCGTTGATGTCGGCGATGTCGATGATGTCGAGCAGGCTGAAGCGGTACAGGCCGGCGGCGACGAGGTAGGCCAGGTCCTGCGGGGTGCCCTGGGAGGCGAATTCCGCAGCCTCCTTCTCGACGATCGCCTTGTCGTCACCGCGCAGCCACTCCGACATCCGCGGGGTCAGCTCCTTGACCTTGGCGGCGAACCGGTTGATCTCGGCGCCCACGGCCAGCGGCTGCGGACGGTAGTTGAGCAGCCAGCGTCCGGCGCGGTCGATCAAGCCGCCTGGTGTCCAGCGTCAGCCGGTCCGACAGGGCGACCGGCACGTCGGCCGAGCGGATCCACCGCCACAGGTGGTCCACGTCGAAGATGGCGTCGGTCGCGACATAGGTGCGCACCGCGTCGACCGGCCGCACGCCGACGTCCTCGGCGAGCCGGAAGGCGTAGCTGATGCCCCCGGTGTCCACCAGGTCGTTGATCAGCATGGTGGTGACGATCTCGCGGCGCAGCTGGTGCGTTGCGGATCTCGGGGGTGAACCGGTCCCGCAGCTGCGTCGGGAAGTACTGCGGCAGCCGGGAGGCGAACACGTCCTGTTCGGGCAGCTCGGTGGCCAGCATGTCTTCCTTGAGGCCCAGCTTGACGTGGGCCATCAGCGTGCACAGTTCGGGCGAGGTGAGCCCGATACCCGCCTCCGCGCGGCGGCGGATCTCCTTTTCCGAGGGCAGCGCCTCCAGCTCGCGGTTGAGCCCGCGCTCGTCCACCAGGAACTTGATCTGCCGTTCGTGCACCGGCAGCAGGCTGGCCGAGTTGGCGCGGCTGGTTCCGATCAGGTCGTTCTGGTCCGCGTTGTCGGTGAGCACCAGCCGCGCCACCTCGTCGGTCATCGACTCCAGCAGGTCTTTGCGCTCGCCCGCCTCGACCTTGCCCGCGGTGACCAGCGAGTCGATCAGGATCTTGATGTTGACCTCGTGGTCGGAGCAGTCCACGCCGGCGGAGTTGTCCATGGCGTCGGTGTTGATGCGCCCGCCGGACAGGTCGAACTCGACGCGGCCCCGCGCCGTCACGCCGAGGTTGCCGCCCTCGCCGATCACCTTGGCGCGCACCTGGTTTGCGTTGACCCGCACCGGGTCGTTGGCGCGGTCGCCCACGTCGGAGTCGGATTCGGACTCGGCCTTGATGTAGGTGCCGATGCCGCCGTTGAACAGCAGGTCCACCGGCGCGGCCAGGATCGCCTTGATCAGGTTGGGCGGGGCCATCTCGTCGGCCCCTCCTTCACCCTGGACCTCGATGCCGAGAGCGGCGCGGACCTGCTCGCTGACCGGGATGGCCTTCTGTTCGCGGGCGTAGACCCCGCCACCCTCGCTGATCAGCGACTTGTCGTAGTCGTCCCAGCTGGAGCGCGCCTGCTCGAACAGCCGGCGGCGCTCGGCGAAGGAGGCCTCGGCGTCGGGGTCCGGGTCGAGGAAGACGTGCCGGTGGTCGAAGGCGGCGATCAGCCGGATGTGCTTGGACAGCAGCATGCCGTTGCCGAACACGTCGCCGCTCATGTCGCCGATGCCGACGACGGTGAAGTCCTCGGCCTGGGTGTCGACCCCCATCTCCCGGAAGTGCCGCTTGACGGCCTCCCACGCGCCCTTGGCGGTGATGCCCATCGCCTTGTGGTCGTAGCCCACCGATCCGCCGGAGGCGAAGGCGTCGCCGAGCCAGAACCCGTAGGACTTGGCGACGTCGTTGGCGATGTCGGAGAACGTGGCGGTGCCCTTGTCGGCGGCCACCACCAGGTAGGCGTCGTCGCCGTCGCGCCGCACCACCCCGGGCGGCGGATTGACCTTACCGGTGGCGTGGTCGACGTTGTCGGTGAGCTCGAGCAGCCCGGAGATGAACAGTTGGTAGCAGGCCACGCCTTCGTTGCGGGTGGCGTCGCGGTCGGCGGCGGCGTCGCCGGTGGGCAGCGGCGGGTCCTTGACGACGAACCCGCCTTTGGCCCCGACCGGCACGATGACGGCGTTCTTCACCGCCTGCGCCTTGACCAGACCCAGGACTTCGGTGCGGAAGTCGTCGCGGCGGTCCGACCAGCGCAGGCCGCCGCGCGCCACCGGACCGAACCTCAGGTGCACGCCCTCGACGCGGGGCGAATAGATGAAGATCTCGTAGCGGGGACGCGGCAGCGGCAGCTCGTCGATGAGCTGCGCGTCGAGCTTGAGCGCCAGGACGTTGCGGTCCCGGGCCGAATCCTTCCGGGTGACAAAGTAATTGGTCCGCAGCGTGGCCTGGACCAGCGACGCGAAGGCACGCATGATGCGGTCGGTGTCCAGGCTGCGCAACGCGTCGATGTCCGCGGCGACCGCGTTGGCCGCCGCCTGCGCCTCGCGGCTGCCCGACGACCCCTCGGGGTTGAACAGCGCCTCGAACAACGCGACGAGGGAGCGCGCCGTGGTGGGGTGGTCGTTGAGCACCGCTTCCATGTGGGACTGGCTGTAGGGAAAGCCCGCCTGCCGAAGGTATTTGGTGTAGGCCCGCAGCAGCACGACCTGCTGCCAGGTCAGGTTCGCGCGCATCACCAGCTCGTTGAAGCGGTCGATCTCGACGCGGCCCTGCCAGATCGCGGTGACCGCGTCGGCGAACCGCTGCGCGGTCGCATCCCGTTCCTCGGCCGACGACGCCTGCGGGATGGTCGGGTGCGGCGAGATCTTGAACTGGTAGATCCACACCGGCAACTCGTCGGGCCTCATCACCGAGAACGGCCGCTCCTCGAGCACGACGACGCCCATGCTCTGCAGCATCGGCAGCAGCTGGCTCAGCGACGCGGTGTGCCCGCCCAGGAACCAGGTGAGTTGGGCGAGCCCCTCTTCCCCGGTGTCGGAGAAGACCAGCTTGACCGAATCGTCGGTGAGCCCGTTGATGATGCCGATCTGCTCGATCGCATCTGCCGGCGCGACGGCCTGCTTGTAGGCCTCGGGGAAGGCGCCCGCGTAATGCTCGGCGTCGACTTGGTCGACCGAGCCTTCCATCGCGGCGCCGAGCAGCCGGTCGGACCAGGTTTGGGCGGCGTCGCTCAGCAGGCCCTGGATGCGGACGCGGTTGCGTTCGGAGACGTCGACCGGGGCCGCCGCAGCTTCCTCTTTCGAGGGCAGGCGGACCATGAAATGCATCAGCGCCCAAGGGGATTCGCTGACGCGCGCGGTGAACTCCAGCCGCGTGCCGCCGAACTCGCGCACGAGGATGTCCTCGATGCGCCGCCGCACCTGCGTGGTGTAGCGGTCGCGGGCCACATAGACCAGGCACGAGACGAAGTACTGCAGCCGGTCGGCGCGCAGGAACAGCAGCGCGCGTCGCTGGGAGCCCAGGTCCACCACGGCCTTGGCCAGGTGGAACAGACGTTCGGCGCTCAGCGTGAACAGCTCCGAGCGCGGCACGGTCTGGATGACGTCGAGGAGCAACTGACCGGGGTGAGCGGGGTCGCTGTCGGCCATCGTGAGCGCTTCGCGGACCCGGTGCGAGACCATCGGGATCTCCAGCACGTCGGCGTTCATGGCGGCGACCGTGAAGAGCCCGACGAAACGATGCTCGACGATGGCCGCCCCGTCGCCGTCCGGGACGTACTCGCGCACCGCGACGGCGTACGGGTAGGCGCCATAGCGCAGATAGCTGCCGACGACTGACTGGGCGAGGACCAGCATGGTGTCGTCGTCGGTCAACCGGGGCCGCGAACCGGTGCGGGTCCGCAGCACGCCGAGGCCCGGGGCCCCGTCGCCGGAAACCTCGCTGCCGTGGACCCGGCACCGCTGGTAGCCCAGCAACAGGAAGTTGCCGTCGGCCAGCCAGCGCAGCAGCGCGGCGACCTCGTCACGGTCGGGCGCCGCGAAGTGGTCGTCGGTGTTGGCCTCGACGTCGGCGGCGACATTGTTGAGGGCGGCGATCAACTCCGAGGCGTCGCTGCCGACCTGTTGGACGTCGGCCAGCACCTTGGCCAGCAGCCGCTCGACCTCGGTCAGCGCCTTGCTGTCGACGGAGGGGGAAAGCTGCACGTGTATCCACGCCTCACCGACGTACGGCGGCGCGCCGGGGGGCTTGGGTCCGACGCTGCGCAGGTCGCCCTCGGGGCCGCGATGCACCTCGAACACCGGGGTCATGATGGCGGTGTAGGCGACGCCGAGTCGGTGCAGCAGCACCGTGACCGAGTCCATCAGCATGCCGCCCTGGTCGGTGACCACCTGCAGCGCGGGACCGAAACCGGCGGGATCGTCCGGGGGGTAGATCGCCACGACACTTTCGCCGGCCGGGCGGCGCTGGCCGAGCCGGTAGTGCGCGCCGAGCATCTCGGGGGTCACGATGGCGCCGGGCAGGCCCGCTTCGGCCGGTCCGGCCTCGCCGGGTTCGTCGGTGTGCGGGCCGCGATAGCTCTCGAGGTAGGCCTGCGAGATCCACTCGGGGATGTCGTCGTCCCGAGCAAACGCGGTCCACGGCTTGGTGTCCTGCTTGGCCCCGGGATCGATCGTCATGCCGATTGCTCCCAACTCGCGACGGATGCCAGCACACCACCAGGGGCGCCGGCGCTGGCTCAGGCTGACATTAGTCGCGCGTCAGCTTGCGGTGGGTCACTCTGTGCGGACGCGCGGCCTCGGCGCCCAGCCGTTCGATTTTGTTCTCCTCGTATGCCCCGAAGTTGCCCTCGAACCAGAACCATTTGGCCTCGTTGTCCTCGTCGCCTTCCCACGCCAGGATGTGCGTACACGTGCGGTCGAGGAACCAGCGATCGTGCGAGATCACCACCGCGCAGCCCGGGAAGTTCACCAGCGCGTTCTCCAGCGAGCTCAGGGTCTCGACGTCCAGATCGTTGGTCGGCTCGTCGAGCAGGATCAGGTTGCCGCCCTGCTTGAGCGTCAGCGCGAGGTTGAGCCGGTTGCGCTCGCCACCCGAGAGCACCCCCGCCGGCTTCTGCTGGTCGGGGCCCTTGAACCCGAATGCCGACACGTAGGCCCGCGACGGCACCTCCGTCTGACCGACCTCGATGTAATCCAGCCCGTCCGAGACCACTTCCCACACCGTCCTTTTCGGGTCGATGCCCGCGCGGGTCTGGTCCACGTAGCTCAGCTTGACCGTCTCCCCGACCTTGACGGTGCCGCTGTCGGGTTCCTCGAGTCCCACGATGGTCTTGAACAGAGTGGTCTTGCCGACGCCGTTGGGGCCGATGACGCCGACGATGCCGTTGCGCGGCAGCGTGAACGACAGGTCCTTGATCAAGGTGCGCCCACCGTAGCCCTTGTCGAGGTGTTCCACCTCGACGACCACGTTGCCCAGCCGCGGGCCGACCGGGATCTGAATCTCCTCGAAGTCGAGCTTGCGCGACTTCTCGGCCTCGGCGACCATCTCCTCGTAGCGCTGCAGGCGCGCTTTGCTCTTGGCCTGACGAGCCTTGGCCCCGGACCGTACCCACGCCAGCTCGTCGGCCAGCCGCTTCTGCAGCTTGGCGTCCTTGCGGCCCTGCACCGACAGCCGGTCGGCCTTCTTCTCCAGGTAGGTCGAGTAGTTGCCCTCGTAGGGGTACGCCCGGCCGCGGTCGAGCTCGAGGATCCACTGGGCGACGTTGTCCAGGAAGTAGCGGTCATGGGTGACCGCCAGCACCGCGCCCGCGTAGGCGGCCAGGTGCTGTTCGAGCCACTGCACGCTTTCGGCGTCCAGGTGGTTGGTCGGCTCGTCGAGCAGCAGCAGGTCGGGCTTGGACAGCAGCAGCTTGCACAGCGCCACCCGGCGGCGCTCACCGCCGGACAGCGTCGTCACCGGCTCGTCGGGCGGCGGGCAGCGCAGCGCGTCCATGGCCTGCTCCAGCTGGGAGTCCAGGTCCCACGCGTCGGCGTGGTCCAGCTCCTCTTGCAGCCGGCCCATCTCCTCCATCAACTCGTCGGAGTAGTCCGTGGCCATCAACTCGGCGACCTCGTTGAAGCGGTCCAGCTTGACCTTGATCTCGCCCAGGCCCTCTTCCACGTTGCCGCGAACGGTCTTCTCCTCGTTCAGCGGCGGCTCCTGCTGGAGGATGCCGACGGTGGCGCCGGCGGCCAGGAAGGCCTCGCCGTTGTTGGGCTTGTCCAGCCCGGCCATGATCCGCAAGACGCTCGACTTGCCGGCGCCGTTGGGGCCGACGACACCGATCTTGGCGCCCGGATAGAAGCTCAACGTGACGTCGTCCAGGATCACCTTGTCGCCGTGCGCCTTGCGGACCTTCTTCATCGTGTAGATGAACTCAGCCATGCCCCGGTTGTGCCTTTCTGGTCTTGCAGAATGCTCTCGCGGACCATCCTAGGCATCGCCGACGGGGCCGAGCCGACCGCGGGCCGACCGCTACGCCGACAGCTGTAGCGGGCTACCGCCCGCGCCGGCGGCCGCGTCGGCCGGTTCGCCGGCTGGGGCGGCCGGAGAAATCGAAGCCGGGGCCGGATCCGCGTTGGGACCGGTGTAGGCGGGCTTCTCGATGCGCACCAGGCAGCGCGAGAGGTCCGGTCCCACCGCGATGGCCCGCATTTCCAGCGACGAACGGCGGTTACCGTCGCGGTCCTCGTACTCGCTGGTGTAGACGTGTCCCGTCACCACCACCGGCGCGCCCTTTCCCAGGGCGGCGCCCACACCGGTGACCAACTTCCCCCAGCAGTTGACGGTGACGAACAGGGAGTTGCCCGGCTCCCAGCTGCCGTCGGCGGTGCGGCGGCGCGAATTGCTGGCCACCCGGAATTTGATGAGCTCCTGGTCGCCGACCTGGCGGCGCTGCGGGTCGTTGACGATGTGACCGACGACGGTGAGCGGGGTTTCGAACATGGGCTGATCCCTTTCTCGGTAGCGTGCGGGCCGGTGAACGCGTCACCGCCCGTTTCCTGCCGCCATTGGGCCCGGCGCCGCCGACGGGAACCGCGCCGCGGCGGGCCGCGCCTCGGGTTCCTGTGGAGAAAGTCGTGACTGTGGATCGGGGCACGGGCGGCGCGCACCGCGGTCAGGGCGCCCCGTTCAGGGCGTTGCGGCGTCCCGGCGGTCCTGACGCGCCCGGAACTCGCGGGCCACGAATTGCTCGCGCGCGATCCGCTCGACGTAGTCGAAGTCGCGCAGGATGTTCCGCAGCTCCCGACGGAAGGCGATCCGCCGTGCGGCGAGGTCGTCGGCCCGGTCACCGACGGGGCCGATGAGATCCTGGTCGACGACGACCTGGCGGGCGGTGGCGAACAGCAGCGTGGAGACCGACTCGTTGCTGCGGACCCGGGTCTGCGCGACGTACTGCCGCCCCACCCCGAGCGCGCGGTCCGTCAGGTCCTGCTGGCCGATGTCGGGCGGCGCGTCGCGCAACACGTCGGCGACGATCTCGTAGGCCTCGAAGAACACCCGCAGCATCGCGTCGGACATCAGCGGGCGCTTGGCGAACAGCATCGCGTCGATCTCGGCGCCGCCGGCGCCGACGTGGGCCTGCCAGTCGTCGTGCCAGGCCATCTCCTCGGCGATGTGGTCCCGGAACGCGGCCGAGTCGGCGAAATAGAAGTCGAATTTGAGCAGGTCGCGCAGCCGCATCGCCTGCGTCCAGAACGCCTCCATGCGGTCGGCTTCAGCATCCGGGGTGTGGCGGGCGTGCGCGAGCGCGAGCTCGACGATCGAGGTCTCCAGGAAGGCGTGGATGACGGAGTTGCGGTAGAACGCCGCGGCGTGCTCGTCCTGGGGCTCGATGTGCCATACCGGCTCGCGGCCGCCGTCGACCCGGGTGATCGGGTGACGGCCCGACAACGCGTCGACCGCCGCGCGCACGCCATCGCGCGAGCGCAGCCGCAGCGCGCTCGTCGATACCGGGGTGCGCTTTCGTTCCAGGTAGTCCAGCGAGTCCTGCAGGGTGTGGTGCAGCTGATCCAGCGTCAGCGCCGCGCCGCGCGTGGTCAGCAGCAGCGCGCAGACCAGACCGGTCGCGGTGACCGGCGTGGACTGCAGGATCCGCCACGCGACCTGGAACGACATCTTCTGCAGCGCAAGGCGTTTGGCATCCTGGTCGTGGGCCAGCGCGCCATTGGGTGGGCCGAGGTACTGGCGCATCGACACCGCTTCGGGGAAGCGGACATAGATCTTGCCGTAGTTGCGTTCGCCCTGCGCACGGATGAAGTTGTACAGCCAGCCGATGCCCTCGGGGGTCTTCTCCCCGCCGCGTGCATACGCGGCGTACTCGGCCGTCTCGTGCAGCTGGTCGAAGCTGATCGACACCGGCTGTAGCAGGATGTCCTCGCTGCGGCCGTCCAGGTAGGCGTCGGCCACGTAGGCCAGCAGACCGAGCTTGGGCGGCAACATCTTCCCGGTGCGCGAGCGGGTGCCCTCGATGGACCAGCTCAGGTTGAACCGCTTCTCGACGATGTAGCCGACGTATTGCCGCAAAACGTACTTGTAGAGCGCGTTGCCGCCGATGTTGCGGCGGATGAAGATGACGCCCGAGCGGCGCAGCAACGGCCCCATCAGACCGAACGACAGGTTGATGCCGGCGAACACGTGCACCGGCGGCAACCGGTTCTCTTGCATCGCCACCGGCACCACCGCGCCGTCGATATAGGACCGGTGCGAGAACAGCAGCACCGCGGGGTGCGTCTCCAGGCCCGAGCGCACCGCCGCCACCTGGTACTCGTCGTAGTCGAGCTCGGGGTCGAACCCGCGGCTGATGGCCCTGCCGAGGACGGAGACGAGGTCGACGGACACCCTGCTCCACCCGGTGGAGAGTTCGTCGAGCATCGCCCCGGCTTCTTCGACGGTGGCGCCCGGGATCTGCTGCAGGCCGGCGCGGAACCGCGCGGAGGCCAGGATCTCCGGCTTGACCAGCCGCGGCGACTTGTACTGCGGCCCCAGGATGCGGTATTCGACGCGTTCGATCGCCAGAATCGCGCGGCGCACGACGAACTCGGCGAAGTCACGCGGATCCTCGCCGACCGTGGTGTCGCGCCACTGCTGACGGAGCTCGGACAGCTTGGCCGCCTCGCCGGCCACCACCCGCGCCCGGCGCGGGGCCTCGCGCCGGATGCGCCGCTGCTGGCGCTCGTTGGGGTGGTAGGGGTCCCGGCCGGGCAGCAGGCCGGCCACCTTGGCGAGCCTGCTGCGATCCGGGGGCGGCAGCCAGAACACCCGCACCGGCACGATCGAGCGGTCGTCTTTGGATTCGGGTCCGGAGTCGAGCTGTTCGGCCAGCGCCGTCAGCGCCGCCGGGGGCGCGTCCGGGTCCGGCAGCCGCAGCACGTCGACCCTCGCCCCCGGGTTGTCGGCGCGCTGCTGGCCTACCCAGGCCGTCACCAGCTCCACTTCGACCGACGAGGTCATGGACGCCAATACCAGCGAATCCTGCGCGGTGAGCACTGCGCTGGTATCTGCGGCCGGTTCGGTCACGCGCGTCCTCGGGGCCGGGGTTTGGGCGCTTCGGCGTCGGGCGGGGTCTTCTTCGCGGCGGCTTTCTTCGCCGGCGCCTTCTTGGCCGCGGCTTTCTTCGCCGGGGCTTTCTTCGCCGGGGCCTTCTTCGCGGGCGCCCGCTTGGCGGCCGTCTTCTTCGCCGTCTTCTTCTCGGTGTAGAGGTCAACCTGGGGCAGCTCGCCCAGCTCGCCGGAGGGCCAGTTGGCCAGGGTGTCCAGGTACAGCTGACGGATCTCGGCCATGCGCTCGGGCAGCGTGTCGACGGTCCAGTCGTCCACCGGGATCGGCGGGAACACCGCAACGTCGACGGTGCCCGGGTTGATCGTGGTGGAGTTCCGCGCGGCGACGAGTTCGGCGTTGCGGATGACGATCGGGACGATCGGGATGCCGACCGCCATCGCGATGCGGAACGCACCCTTCTTGAACGGCCCCACCTCGGTGGTGTCCATGCGGGTGCCCTCGGGGGCGATCACGACCGAAAGCCCTTTGCGGGCAAGCTCCTCGATCTGGTGCAGCGACTCCACGGCGGAGGCCGGATCGTCGCGGTCGATGAACGCGGCGTCCATCGCCTTGCCGATGGTGCCCATGATCGGGTCCCTGGCCAGTTCCTTCTTGCCGACCGCGGTCCAGTTGTCGCGCACCAGCGCGCCGGTGATCACCGGGTCGACCTGGTTGCGGTGGTTGAAGATGAACACCGCCGGGCGCTGGGCGGTCAGGTTCTCCTGCCCGATCACGTTGAGCTGCACGCCGGTGGTCGCCAGCAACATCTGGGAGAACGTCGAGGTGAAGAAGTTGACGCCGCGGCGCCGGCTGCGGGTCAGCAGGCCGATGCCCATCGCGCCCGCCGCGACCGGGAAAAGCGAGCCGAAGCCGGCGAGGGTGCGCAACTGCCGCCGCAGGCCCACGGGTCCGCGACTTTTGAACCGCAGGATCGGCCAGCCGCGGCGCTTGGCCACCGCGGCCATCTTCCCTTCGGGGTTGGTGGGGCGCGGGTTGCCGACCAGATACATCAGCGCGACGTCCTCGTCGCCGTCGGCGTAGAAGTAGCTGTCCTTGAGGTCGATGGTGTTCTCGGCCGCGAATTTCTGCACCGCGGCGGCCTTGCCCGGCCCCCACAGGATGGGCTTTTGCACGCCGCCGGTGAGCAGCCCGTCTTCGGTGGTCTCGAACTTGTTGGTGAGCATGTTGGTGATACCCAGGAAACGCGCCACCGGGTTGACCTGGATGGTCAGCGCCGACGAGCTGAGCACCACGGTGTGACCGCGCGCCACGTGCGCGCGCACCAGCTCACGCATCTCCGGGTAGATCCGGGACTCGATGCGCTGGATGAACAGCCGCTCGCCGATCTCCTCGAGGTCATCGATCAGGCGCCCGGCCAGCGCCGAGGCGGCCTTGCCGATGAGGTCTTCGAACTCGATGCGTCCCAACGTATGGCTCAGGCCGGCCTGAACCATGCCGAGCAGCTCGCCCACGCCCATGTCGCGGCGCAGCAGGCGCTCCTGGGTCAGGATGACCGCGGTGAAGCCGGCGACCAGCGTCCCGTCCAGGTCGAAGAAGGCCCCGATCTTGGGCCCGGGCGGGCTGGCCATGATCTCGGCGACCGAACCGGGCAACCGGAGGTCGGCGGCGGGCTTGCCGCGGTCCTGGGCCCCCTCTTCGGACGCGCTCATGATCCCGACACCGATCGCGACGCCGAGCTGGCCGGCTCGGTAAACGAGGCGGGCACCGCGCGCGGCGCCGGGTCACCCGCCAGGGACAGGATCTCGTCGAAACCCTCCAGCAGGCATTGGGCGAACAACGGTTCGTTGCGGATCGATGCCCTGTCGTAGCGCGCGGTGATGGTGCACCACCCTCCCCTCGAAATCAGCACCACCATCATGGCCACGCCCGGCAGCGGTCCGATGCCATACTGCCGCAGGATCTTCGCACCGGCGATGTAGGTGTCCCCCGGGTAGACCGGGAGGTTGCTGGCCTGTACGTCGGACCCGATCACCGAGCCGGTGATCCCCTCCAGCACGGCGGTCGGCAAGACACTCAGCACCGGCGCGAGCGAACCGACGATGTTCATCGCGGGCTCGTCGCGGCGCAGGGTCATCTGCGCGCGGATCTTCTTCATCCGGGCGACCGGGTCGGCGGTGCCCAGCGGCGCCGCCAGGTTGACCCCGGTGAACCGGTTGCCGCCGGCCGTGTCGGCCTCGGCCCGCACGTTCACCGGCACCGCCATCGGCAGCGTGCTGACCGGCATGCCGAGGGCGTCGTGGTAGCGCCGCAGGGCCCCGGACAATCCGGCCAGGTAGGCGTCGTTGATCGATCCCCCGCCTGCCTTGGCCGCCTTGTGCAGATCGGAGAGCCGGATGTCGATCGCTTCGGTGCGAGTGGCCAGGCTGCGCCGGCGCAGCAGCGGCGACGGCTCGGCGGCCCGGTTGAGCACCCGCATCCCCGACGTCGCGTACGCCACGATGCCCGAGACCGTGGCGGCGGGTTCCAAAACCACGCGCCCGGCCGCCGATACCACCCCGGACACCGCACCCAGGACGCCGCCGACCACCGCCAGAGGGAGGCGGTTGAGCCCCTGCCGCATCAACTCGTTGGGCGTCAGATCCTGCGGGACCGGCAACGCCGGCGTCGGCCTGGGCGGCGGGTCGCGCTCGAGGTCGTAGATTTCGGCGAACATCTCGACACTGCCGACGCCGTCGGTGACCGCGTGGCTGACGTGCAGCAACGCCGCGGCCCGGCCGTCGGGCAGGCCCTCGACCAGGGTGGCCGTCCACAGCGGCCGCGAGATGTCCATCGGCGACTGCAGGATCACCTCGGCGAGGTCGAACACCTCCCGCAGCGTGCCGGGTTCGGACACGTGCACCCGACGCACGTGGAAGTCCAGGTTGAAATCGGGATCGACGACCCAGCGCGGCGGCGCCGTCGGCAACGTCGGCACGACGACCTTCTGCCGCAGCCGCAGCACCCGCCGGGACGCGTTCTCGAACCGGGACCGAAACGCCTGCCAGTCGGGGGTGGTGTCGAGGACCTCCAGCGCCATGATTCCCGACCGTGTCCGGGGATTGGCCTCGCCCCGGTGCAGCAAGTAATCGACCGGTCCCAGCTCGTCGGACAGCCGCACGGCGGCCAGGGACTCAGTGGATCCAGCGGGCTCAGCCATGTTCATCAGTTCGACGCGCCAAACCTGTCACCGCCGACCAAGCCTCCTGCCCAGGACTAATCGGGACCACTCGCCAACACAACGCTAGTCGCGTTGACGCGCTGGTGAAAGGCACGGTCCGGTCGCGGATCCGGGCGCCGTTCAGCTGGCGGACGTCACCGGCACCGACAACGGGTCCATCAACGACCGCGAGCGCCGGCCGTAGACGACGCCCAGGAAGTCAGCGACCGCGTTGGCGGCCAGCCGGCATCGAACGGTCGGGGTGATGTCGAAAGCGTGGTGGGCGTTGGCGAGTTCCGCGTAGGCGACCGTGGGAGCACCGGCGGCCCGCAGCGCCGCGCAGAAGGCGCGGGCCTGCCCGCACGGAACCACCTCGTCCTTCTCGCCGTGCAGCACGAAGAACGGCGGGGCTTCGCGGTGGACGTAGGAGATCGGCGAGGCGGACTGGAACCGCTCGGGGGCGTCGGCGTAGCGGGTTTTCATGACGAACTGCTCGAGGAACGGCAGCATCAGGTCGTGCATGTGCTCGGCGTTGACGAAGTCGTAGACCCCGTAGTAGGGCGCCACCGCCTGAACCGTGGTGTCGGCACGTTCGAAACCGGGCTGAAAAACCGGGTCGTTGGGGGTCAGAGCCGCGAGCGACGCCAGGTGCCCGCCGGCCGATCCGCCGGTGATCGCGATGAAGTCGGGGTCGCCGCCGTAGTCGGCGATGTTCTCGCGGACCCAGGCGATCGCCCGCTTGACGTCGATCAGGTGCGCCGGGAACGCGCAGCGTGGACTTTTGCTGTAGTTGATCGAGACGCAGATCCAGCCGAGCTCGGCCATGCGGCCCATCAGCGTGTAGGCCTGAACCCGCTTGTCGCCGACGGTCCACGCGCCTCCCGGCACCTGGATCAGCACAGGGGCGCGGCTGCCGGGCGCCACGTCCGGACCGCGCCAGATGTCGAGCAGGTGTGCGGTGCCGCCGGGACCGTAGGAGATGTCGGACGTTTGCGCCGCGTAGCGGCGGTGCGGCCCGGGCCTGTTGAACAGTCCGCCGCGCCGGGTGCACTCGGACTGCTGCCAGGCCGGGTGGCGCACCCGGTCGCGGTACTCCGCGCCGAGGGATTCCTCGAGCGCGGCGGTGAGCGCCTGATCGGCTCGCTGCGCCGCCCAGGTGGTGCCGACGCGGCCGAGAGACGGGTGCGAGACCCGCTTCAACGCGTGCCCCGTCACGACATGCGGGGGAAATTCCGCAGACAGCCAGCCGGCCACCCACCCGACCGCGAACGGCGAGCCGCGCAGCAGCAAGGCACCGGCTCGGCAGGTGTCCTTGGCGTCGGTCGCCAGTCGCAGCGCGTGGGCACCGGCCCGCGAACACTGCGAAGCCACGCTCATGGCCACGCTCATAGCAACGCCACCCCTCGACTTCAGGCACACGCTTCGTTGCGGTTAACGGCTCATGTACAGCCGATGTTGTACGTGTGTCGAGGATCTCACCTTAACCGATAATCGCGGTGGCGTAAGCCTTTTCGGGCGCGTCGTGTTGCCGGACGGATCTCCTGGGAGCCCGTTGGCTAGACTGACCTGCACATTGCCTCCGTAGCTCAGGTGGATAGAGCAAGGGCCTTCTAATCCCTAGGTCGCACGTTCGAGTCGTGCCGGGGGCACCGAAACAAGCCGGCAACGGCCGCGGTTGTCGCGGCGGGTCCAACGGAGCCCCGACATTGAAGTCGAGCACGCCCCCGCCCGGGGCAGGACTTCACACAGCCGGAACGACGGCCAGGGTCCCCTATTCCCGTGGTGCGTGCCCGGCGAACAACCGGAATGACTGGCGCATTCGCCGTCAAGAATCGATCGAAAGTGACCCGTGAACCATCACCCGAATCTGAATGCACATGTCAGCACCTACATCATGCGCCAAAACTCCCCCGGGCCAGGTCGAGTTGACATCGCCGATCCGCCGCGTCGTAAACTGTCGAAAAGAGGGTCGTAGCTACCGAAAAGAACGTTGTGTCTTCCCTAACCAGTGCGTCAATGGCGGCTTCTGATCAGGCGAACGAGGCTTCAGATTTCCCTCGGGAAGGTCCGTCCAGCTACGACTCATTCGCCGCGTGTCATCGTCGATTGGAATCGGCTGTGTTAATTCACAGGCTCAGGGGACTCGAGATGAAGGTCAAGCCTGCTCGCTTTGGCGCTGCGATATTGGGTTTTGCTGCGGCGTTTGTGCTTTCCACTGCGGTTGCCACCGCTGATCCGCCCGATCCGCACAAGCCGGACATCACGAAGGGCTACTGCCCGGGTGGCCGATGGGGTTGGGGCAATTTGGCCGTGTGTGACGGCGAGAAGTACCCCGACGGGTCGTTTTGGCACCAGTGGATGAAAACCTGGATGGTCGGCCCTCAGTTTTACTACGACTGCGTCAGCGGCGACGAACCAATGCCGGGTCCGCCACCGCCCGGTGGGTGCGACGGGGCGATTCCGCCCGAGTAGCCTGCCCGCCCGCAGCCTCGACTGGGCGCCTATGACCGGCTGGATCGGTGCAGTTAGGGCCGACAGTTCATGACGCGCTCCTACTGGCCGGCGTTGCGGGCCAGGTCGATCGCGTACTGATTGACGAACGTGCCCGCCGGCGGATCACCCTTGCCGCACGTTCCGTCGGATTCACCGGGCCGTTTGATCCACAGGTAGGCGTCGGCGTGTGCGCCGCCGGTGGCCGCGGTGGGCGCAGTGCCCAGCGCCCGGCCGGCCGGGTTGCACCAGTTGAGCGCGGAGTCGGGCGCCGGTCCGGCGCCGTTGCGCGACGTGTCGATCACATAGTGCGAACCGTTGGTGAGCCCCGAGATCGCCTCTCCGTAACCGATTTCGTCCCCGGTGGTGAAGAAGTTCGCGGTGTTGAGGCTGAAGCCCCGCGCGCGGCCGACACCGACCTGGTTGAGTCTTGCGGCCATGTCCTCGGCGCTGTGCCAGCGCAAATGACCACCGTCGACGTATACGGCCGTGGCCGGATTGCGTGTCAGCGTGTCCACGGCGTAGCGAATCAAGTCGTAGCGTTCTTGGCGCTGCGCTGCCGACAGGCAGTCGGCCATGGCGAGCGCGTCGGGTTCGAGGATGATCGCCGTTCGCGAAGCGCCCACGTCGGATGCGATGCCGTCGATCCACGCGCGGTATTGGTCGCCCGTCGCGAAGCCGCCCGCGGCGAAGCTGCCACAGTCGCGGTGCGGGATTCCGTACAGCGTCAGCACCGGGATGGCGCCGGCCGCCTGCGCGTCGCCGGTGTACTTCGCGACCGTGGCCGCGGACGAACCCGGGACGATCCAGTACGCCTGCGGTGTGTTGGCGATGGCCGTCAGCTCCGGACTCGGCGGATCGGCGTGCTGCGCGGCGCGCATCGCAGCCGAAGCGGGATTGACATAGAACGGCGCGCCGGCCAGCGGGTTGGCCGCATCGGCCAGGCGCACCGCCGGGGCGTGGCCGACCTGCCCCGGATCGGCAACAAAGCCCAGGCCGGCGACGGTCGCAACCGTCAGGAAGGGGGCGATCCACCGCGCGACTGCACTAGCAGCTGAGAACGTCACCCCAGGGAAATTAGTGCTCCGGAGCACCGAGCGCCAATCCCCGGCGGCAGCTCACCGCGCGATCTGCGCGAGGGTCGGCAAGGTGCACGACGTCCGTGGGCGAGCGGCGACCTGGCTTTGTCCGCACCTTCCTGGGCCATGGCACCGTTCAGCGTGCCGTCGGGAAGAACGGAGAAGTCGGCCTGCACCAGCAGCGCCGGCGTGGTCGAAATCGGCGTTCCCCGCTGCCGGTTCCCCGCTGCCGGGTAGGTGCGCGACCGGGCACTGGGCGCGCAGGTACTCGTAGTACGGATGGGGATGCGCCACCAGTCCCGGATCGCTGAAGAAGTTGAGGGATTCCTCGTCGACTTTCACGGCTCGTGTCAGATGCGCGGCCTCATCGAGATCGAGCCGGGCCTGGTGCTCGAGCAGATGGGCCGGGCATTGCCCGAGTTGGTCCGGCTGATCGCCCCGCTGCCGGCCGTACAGACCTCGGATCCGGAGGCGCCGGCGATGACGCTGGTGCGCCTGGCGGTGTGCCACTACCTGGTACGCGGCCACGACGACGATCGACTGCTCGACCAACTTCGCGTGGCGGCGGGCATACCGTAGCTGTGATGGGACGAGCGGACGCCAAAGTGGAACTGATCAGCGGCGGCGCCAGCGGGGGGCGCCGCCCAAGCCGAGGCCCTGGCGCCGGCAGGCGCGCAGGTGGTGGTCGGTGACCTCCTCGACGGGGAGGGCGGACGGTCACCGAACGCCTCAGCGCGGCAGCGTGTTTCATAGCGGCGTCGTCGGGCCGATGATCAACGCCGACGCCGGATCGACCGTCAACATCTCGTCCGTGCGGGGCATGGTTGCCCCCCGAACACCACGCCTACGTCGCCTCCAAGTTCGGCCTCCGCGGCCAAGGCTGCCGCGATAGAGCTGCCCGCCAACGGAATTCGGGGTTTTAGCCGCGTGCGTGCTCTTCCTCGTCACCGACGAGTCGTCCTATGCCACCGGGGCGGAGTTCGTCGTCTACGGCGGCTCGACCAGCTATGTACCGGTCTGGAACACGATCCTGGCCGCGCAGTACTCTGACGGCAATGACCGCCACCGAACCCGTGCTCGTCCACGTCGACAACCACGTCGCCCTCATCACCGTCAACGATCCCGACCGGCGCAACGCGGTGACCGCCGAGATGTCGGCACAGCTGCGCGCCGCGGTGGAGCGAGCCGAAGACGACGCCGACGTGCACGCCGTGGTGGTAACCGGGGCGGGCAAGGCCTTCTGCGCCGGCGCCGACCTGAGCGCGCTGGGCTCCGCTGGCACCGAGGGGGCGGAGTCCGGCCTGCAGCGGCTGTACGACGGCTTCATGGCCGTCGGCAACTGCCGCCTGCCCACCATCGCCGCGGTCAATGGCGCGGCCGTCGGCGCAGGGCTGAACCTGGCGCTGGCCGCCGACGTGCGCATCGCCGGGCCGGCCGCCCTGTTCGACGCCCGATTCCAGAAGCTCGGGCTGCATCCCGGCGGCGGCGCGACCTGGATGCTGCAGCGCGCGGTGGGCCCGCAGGTCGCCCGCGCGGCGCTGCTGTTCGGCATGCGCTTCGACGCCGAAGCCGCCGTGCGCCACGGCTTGGCGCTCAGCGTCGCCGACGATCCGGTCGCCGCCGCGCTCGAACTGGCTGCCGGTCCGGCGGACGCCCCGCGTGACGTGGTGCTGGCGACCAAGGCCACCATGCGCGCCACCGCCAGCCCGGGAGCGCTCGACAACGAGCAACACGAATTCGCCATGCGGACCGAGTTGGGGCCGCAGGCGCACACCATCCAATCACCGGAGTTCGCAAGCAGGTTGGCCGCCGCCCGGCGACGGTAGTGGTCGCACCGCACCCGAAAAAACTTGCGTCACTGTGGTTTCAGTGGTCACAAGGCGGGGTTTCTTGTCGGTGGTCGCCGATAGTTTCGTGGTGTGAGTGTTGATCGCGACGCGTTGACCGCGGACTGGGCGGCGCTGGAAGCCGCCTTGGCCGCGGTGGCCGGCCACGACTGCGCCGCGCTGACCACGCCCGAGTTGCTGGCCTGGCTGGCCCAGGTGGAAAAGCTGCGCCGCCGCCTGCCCGCTCTCGAGCACACCGTGATCAACACCCTGGCCCGCCAGGCCACCCCGGAAGAATTGGGCGGCAAGCTCTCCCACGCCATCGCCGAAGCCACACTCATTTCGCGCAAGCAAGCCGCCCGCCGCATCGCTGAGGCCGCCGACCTGGGACCCCGCCACGGGCTGACCGGCGAACCCCTGCCCCCGGTGTTGGCCGAGACCGCCCAGCGCCAGCGCCAGGGCACCCTGGGTTCCGAACACGTCACCGTGATCCGCAACTTTTCTCACCGGTTGCCCGGGTGGGTCGACCAAACCACCCGCGAGCGCGCCGAAGCCGACCTGGCCAAATTGGGCGAAGACATCCGTCCCGAAGAACTGGCCGGGCTGGCCGACAAACTCGACAACACCATCAACCCCGACGGCAACTACACCGACGACGACCGCGCCCGCCGGCGCGGGGTGATCCTGGGCGCCCAAGGTCCGGACACAATGTCGCGCCTGAGCGGCTGGATCACCCCGGAACTACGCGCCACGATCGAGGCCGTATTCGCCAAACTTGCCGCGCCGGGCATGTGCAACAACCTCGACGAAAGACCCTGCATCGACGGGACACCGAATCAAGAGGCCATCGAGGGCGACACCCGTGGACCGGCCCAACGCCAACACGACGCCCTGCTCGCCGGCCTACGCGCGCTGCTGGCCTCCGGAGACCTCGGCCAGCACAACGGGTTACCCGCCTCGATCATCGTCACCACGACATTGGCCGACCTGCAGTCGGCCGCCGGGTGCGGGTTGACGGGCGGGGGTTCCCTGCTGCCGATAAGCGACGTGATCCGCCTGGCCCGCCACGCCCGCCACTACCTGGTGATCTTCGACAAAGGCAAAGCCCTGGCCCTCTACCACACCAAACGCCTGGCCTCCCCGGCCCAACGGATCGTGTTGTACGGCAAAGACCGCGGCTGCAGCGCCCCGGGCTGCACCGTGGGGGGCTACTACTGCGAAGTCCACCACGTCATCCCCTACGCGAAATCCGGGCGCACCGACATCAACGAGTTGACCTTCGGCTGCGGCGGGCACCACCCGATCACCGAAAAAGGCTGGACCACCCGCACAAACACCATCGGCGAAACCGAATGGATCCCACCGCCACACCTGGATCGCGGCCAACCCCGCACCAACACCTACTGGCACCCCGAAAAACTCCTCCGCAACGACGACGACGAAGGCGACGAAAGTGATTGCGGCAGTTAGCCCGTGGCTTCACCCGCCCGCCGCAGCAGCATTGCCGCGTGCTTGAGCACCGGGGAGTCGACCATCTGCCCCTCGAACGCGAAGACCCCGCGCTCGTTCTGGGCCGCCGCCGAGACCCTGCGCGCCCAGTCGAGTTTCTCCTCGCTGGGCCGGTAGGCCTCGCGCACCACCGCCACCTGGGTGGGGTGGATGCACACGGTCCCGTCGAACCCCACTGCGACGCCGTCGTCGGCCTCGGCCCGCAGGCCGTCGAGGTCGCGGATGTCCAAATGCACGGCGTCCAAGGCGATCCGGCCGAACGCCGACGCCGCCAGCAGCGCAGTGGATCGCACATGCCGGGCGACATCGCGATACCCGCCGTCGGCGCGCCGGCTGGAGCTGCCACCGAGGTCGGCCACCAAGTCCTCGGCGCCCCACATCAGCGCGACCGTCCCGTCGGCCGCGGCGATCTCTCTGGCGAACACCGCTCCCCGCGGCGTCTCGATCAGCGCGACGACGTCGCGCGGCGCCAGCGCGCTCACCTGGGCCGCCGATTCGGTCTTGGACAGCATCACCGTCGTGTACGCGGTGTCGGCCAGAGCCGCCAAGTCCAACGGGTGCTCGTCGGTGTCGGCCGCGTTGATCCGCACCACGGTGCGCTCGGGGTCCAGCGGGGTGTCCCGCAGTGCCTCGCGGGCCGCGGCCTTATCAGCCTGGGCGACACCGTCTTCGAGGTCGAGGATCACCACGTCGGCCGCGTCGGCTGCCTTGGCGAAGCGCTCGGGACGGTCGGCCGGGCAGAACAACCAGGCCGGGCCGGCGGCGCGCAGGTTCATCGTCCGCCCTCCGAGTCCGGCCGCTTCTGCACCAGGGTGGTCCGCACCGCCCGCGCCACGACGTCGCCGTGCTGGTTGCGGCCGGTGTGCTCGAGGGTGACGATGCCTTCGCCTGGGCGGCTTTTCGACTCGCGCTTGGCGGTGCACACGGTCTCCGCGTACAGGGTGTCGCCGTGAAAGACCGGCTTGGGGAACGACACCTCCGAGAAGCCGAGGTTGGCGACAATGGTGCCCAGCGTCAGCTGCGACACCGACAACCCCACCAGCGTAGAGAGGGTGAACATGGAGTTCACCAGCCGCTCTCCCCCGAACCCCGGCTGCTCGGCGGCCCACGCCGCATCGAGGTGCAGCGACTGGGTGTTCATCGTCAGCGTGGTGAACAACACGTTGTCGGCCTCGGTGACGGTGCGGCCGGGCCGGTGCTGGTAGGTGGTGCCGATCTCGAACTCCTCGAACCACAAGCCGCGCTGAATGATCGACCTGCCGCTCACGACAGCCCCAGCGATCGCGCGATGAGCATCAGTTGCACCTCGGTAGTGCCCTCCCCTATCTCGAGGATCTTGCTGTCGCGGTAGTGCCGCGCCACCGGATACTCGTTCATGAAGCCGTATCCGCCGTGGATCTGGGTGGCATCGCGGGCGTTGTCCATCGCCGCCTCGGACGCGATCATCTTGGCGATCGCCGCCTCCTTCTTGAAGGGCTTGCCGGCCAACATCTTCGCGGCCGCATCGTAGTACGCCGTACGGGCCACGTGGGCACGGGCCTCCATCCGCGCGATCTTGAAGCTGATCGCCTGGTAGGAGCCGATCGGCTGGCCGAATGACTGCCGCTCGTTGGCGTACTTGACGCTCTCGTCGACGCAGCCCTGCGCCGCGCCGGTGGCCAGGGCGGCGATGGCGATGCGGCCCTCGTCGAGGATGGACAGGAAGTTTGCGTAGCCGGTCCCGCGGGCGCCCAGCAGGTTCTCGTCGGGCACCCGGGCGTCGGCGAAGGTCAGCGGGTGCGTGTCCGACGCGTTCCAGCCGACCTTGTTGTAGACCGGTTCGACGGTGAATCCCGTTGTGCCGCTGGGCACGATGATCGTCGAGATCTCCTTCTTGCCACCGTCCAGCGTCCCGGTGACCGCGGTGACGGTGACCAGCGAGGTGATGTCGGTGCCGGAGTTGGTGATGAACTGCTTGCTGCCGTTGATCACCCACTCCCCGTCGTCGAGGCGGGCCGTGGTGCGGGTGGCACCCGCATCGGAGCCGGCGCCCGGCTCGGTCAGCCCGAACCCGGCCAGCGCGCGGCCGGCCGTCAGGTCCGGCAGCCACCGACTCTTCTGTTCTTCGGTGCCGAACCGGTAGATCGGCATCGCGCCGAGGCTGACGCCGGCCTCGAGCGTGATCGCCACCGACTGGTCGACCTTGCCCAGTTCCTCCAACGCCAAAGACAGCGCGAAGTAGTCGCCGCCCATGCCGCCGTACTCCTCGGGGAACGGCAGCCCGAACAGCCCCATCTCGCCCATCTTGGCCACGACTTCGTACGGGAAGCTGTGCTCCTCATCGTGTTTCGCCGAGACCGGGGCGACCACTGTGCGCGCGAAGTCGGCCACCGTGGCCCGCAGGTCTTCGTATTCCTTGGGTAATGTTCCCGCGGTAATTGTCGTCATGATTCCTGATCCTTAATCCGCGCCAGCACCTGGTCGACTTTGACTTGGTCGCCGACGGACACCAGCACCTCCACCTGTCCGGCAGCCGGGGCGGCCAGCGAATGTTCCATCTTCATCGCCTCGACGACCACCACCACGTCGCCCTCGGCAACCTCGGCGCCGGGCTCGACCTGAACGGCGATCACGCTGCCGGGCATCGGGCTGACGATGTCGGCCTGTCGCACGCCCGCCGCGCGGTGAATCTTTTGCTCCTCGGCCTCCCGCAGGTGCCAGGCGCCGCGCTCGTCGGCGATCCACAGGTGACGGCCCGCCTCGGCCCACACGTAGTCGCGCCGCACTCCGCCCAGCGTCACGGTGAGCCGCGTACCATCGAGCTCGGCACTGGCAGAACGGGTCTCACCGTCACCGACCCGCACCTCGGCCGCATCGGGTGGTCCCCACACCGAGACCGTCTCGGTGCGCAGCGCGGTGTGCATCTCGGTGCGAACCGGCGCCGCACCCCCACCGATCCGCCATCCGGTCGGCACCGCCCACGGGTTGGCGCCGGCGTCCCGGGCAATTCCGCACTGCCGGTAGAGACCCCCGGCGGCCAGCACATCGTCGGGCGGGGCCAGCGGCGCGAAGTCCGCCACCCGCTCGTCCAGTAACCCGGTATCGAGGTCACCGGCGCGCACCCGCTCGTCGGCCAGCAGGAACCGGAGGAACTCGATGTTGGTCTGCACGCCCAGAACCGCAGTCTGTGCCAGCGCCCGGTCGAGCGTTGCCAGCGCCTCGTCACGGTCGGCCCCGTGGGCGATCACCTTGCTCAGCATCGGGTCGTAGTCGCTGCCTACCACGGTGCCGGCCAGCAGCGAGGAGTCCACCCGCACGCCGGCGCCCGACGGCTCGAGCACCTCCAGCACCCGCCCGCCGGTGGGCAGGAACCCGCGGGCCGGGTCCTCGGCGTACACCCGGGCCTCGATCGCGTGGCCGCGCAGCTCGACGTCGTCCTGGGCGAAAGCCAGCTTCTCGCCCGCGGCCACCCGCAGCTGCCACTCGACGAGGTCCAGGCCGGTCACCGCCTCGGTGACCGGATGCTCCACCTGCAGGCGGGTGTTCATCTCCATGAAGAAGAACTCGTCCGGGCGCTCGGCGGAAACGATGAACTCGACCGTGCCGGCGCCGACGTAATCGACGCTGCGGGCGGTGTTGCACGCCGCCGCCCCGATGCGGGCCCGGGTCTGCTGGTCGAGCAGCGGCGAGGGCGCCTCCTCGATGACCTTCTGATGGCGCCGCTGCAGACTGCACTCCCGCTCGCCGAGGTGGACGACGCTGCCGTGGGCGTCGGCGAGCACCTGCACCTCGATGTGCCTGGGCCGCAACACGAAACGCTCCATGAACAGCGTGTCGTCGCCGAACGAGGACGCGGCTTCGCGGCGGGCGCTCACCAGCGCGTCGCGCAGCCGGGCCGGGTCGTCGACCAGCCGCATGCCCTTGCCGCCGCCACCGGCGGACGGCTTGATCAGCACCGGGTAGCCGATCTCGTCGGCCGCCGCGGCGAGCTGCTCGTCGGTCAGCCCGGGCTTGGCCACGCCGGGCACCACCGGAACGTCGAAGGCGGCGACGGTGTTCTTGGCGGCGATCTTGTCGCCCATCACCTCGATGGCACGGGCCGGCGGTCCCAGGAACACCACCCCGGCGCGATCGCAGGCGGCGGCGAAAGCCGCGTTCTCGGAGAGGAATCCGTAGCCGGGGTGGATCGCCTGGGCGCCGGTGCGCGCGGCCGCGTCGAGCACCTTGGCGATGTCCAGGTAACTCTCGCGCGCCGGCGCCGGGCCCAGCCGGACGGCCGTATCGGCCTCACGCACGTGACGTGCCTGCGCGTCGGGATCGCTGTAGACGGCGACCGACCGGATGCCCAGCCGGCGCAGGGTCCGGATCACCCGCACCGCGATCTCGCCGCGGTTGGCCACCAACACGGTTTCGAACATTCCCGTCACATCCATTGCCGTCACATCCGGAAGACGCCGTAGGAGACCGGTTCCAGCGGCGCGTGGGCGCACGCGGAAAGCGCGAGCCCGACAACCATTCTGGTATCGGCCGGGTCGATGATCCCGTCGTCCCACAGCCGGGCCGTCGAATAGTACGGGTTGCCCTGGTCCTCGTACTGCTCGCGGATGGGCGCCTTGAACGATTCCTCCTCGTCGGACGACCATGGTTTACCCGCCGCGGACAGTTGTTCGCCGCGCACGGTGGCCAGCACCGACGCGGCCTGCTCGCCGCCCATCACCGAGATCCGCGCGTTGGGCCACATCCACAAAAAGCGCGGCGAATACGCCCGGCCACACATCGAATAGTTACCCGCGCCATAGGATCCGCCGATCACCACGGTCAGCTTGGGCACCCGGGCGCAGGCCACCGCGGTGACCATCTTGGCGCCGTGCTTGGCGATCCCACCGGCCTCGTAGTCGCGGCCGACCATGAACCCGGCGATGTTCTGTAAAAACAGCAGCGGGATCCTGCGCTTGTCGCACAACTCGATGAAATGCGCCCCCTTCAACGCCGATTCCCCGAAGAGCACGCCGTTGTTGGCGATGATCCCGACGGGGTGGCCGTGGATGCGCGCGAAGGCCGTCACCAGGGTCTTGCCGTAATTGGCCTTGAACTCGCTGAAGGCCGACCCGTCGACCAGCCGGACGATCACCTCGTGCACGTCGTAGGGCACCCGCGGATCGGGGGGCACGACGTCGTAGAGCTCGGCCTGGGCGTGCCTGGGCTCGACCGGCGCGCGCACCTCCCATTGGCCGGGCTCCCGCGGGCCGAAGGTGGCCACGATGTCGCGGACGATGCGCAGCGCGTGCTCGTCGTCGTCGGCGAGGTGGTCGGTGACACCGGAAACCCGCGAGTGCAGGTCGCCGCCGCCGAGCTCTTCGGCCGAGACGATCTCGCCGGTGGCGGCCTTGACCAGCGGCGGCCCGCCCAAAAAGATGGTGCCCTGCTCGCGGACGATGACGGCCTCGTCGCTCATCGCCGGCACGTAGGCCCCGCCCGCCGTGCAGGAGCCGAGCACGGCGGCCACCTGCGGAATGCCTTGGGCGCTCATGGTGGCCTGGTTGTAGAAGATCCGGCCGAAATGCTCGCGGTCGGGGAATACCTCGTCCTGCCGGGGCAGGAACGCACCCCCTGAGTCGACCAGGTAGATGCACGGCAGCCGATTGTGCAGTGCGACTTCCTGCGCGCGCAGGTGCTTTTTGACCGTCATCGGGTAGTAGGTGCCGCCCTTGACGGTGGCGTCGTTGGCGACGACGACGCATTCGCGGCGCGCGACCCGGCCGACACCGGTGATGATCCCCGCCCCGGGGGATTCGTCGTCGTACATTCCGTTGGCGGCCAACGGGGTCAACTCCAAGAATGGGGTGCCCGGATCGAGCAGCCGGTCCACCCGTTCGCGGGGCAGCAGCTTGCCGCGGCTGACGTGGCGTTCCCGCGCCCGCTCGTTACCGCCCAGGGCGGCCGCCGCCAGCTTGGCGTTCAACTCCTCGACCAGCCGGCGGTGCTCGTCCGCGAACGAGGGCGCCGTCATCACAGACGAACTCACGAAAGCCTCCCGGTGGTCGCCAGTACTAGGGGCGGTTCCGTTTTATCCTGCACCTCGTCGACCGAGACGTCGGGCGCGGTCTCGACCAGGTGCAGGCCGTCCTCGCGGACGTCGATGACGGCCAGGTTGGTGATGATGCGGTCCACGCAGGCCACACCGGTCAACGGAAGCGTGCACCGCTCAACGACTTTCGGGCTGCCGTCGCGGGCTGTGTGCTCCATCATCACGATCACCTGGCGGGCGCCGTGCACCAGGTCCATCGCCCCGCCCATGCCCTTGACCATGGCGCCGGGGATCATCCAGTTGGCCAAATCGCCGCTCGCCGAGACCTGCATGGCGCCGAGCACCGCGACGTCGAGGTGCCCGCCCCGAATGATGCCGAAGGAGGTCGAGGAGCCGAAGAACGCGGCGCCGGGCAGCGTGGTCACCGTCTCCTTGCCCGCGTTGATCAGGTCGGCGTCAACGTCCTCGCGGCGGGGATACGGCCCGACGCCCAGAATCCCGTTCTCCGAATGCACGACGACGGTGACGCCGTCGGGAATGTGGTTGGGCACCAACGTGGGCATGCCGATGCCGAGGTTGACGTACTGCCCATCCTCGAATTCGGCGGCCACCCGCGCGGCCAACGCGTCACGGTCCCAACTCATCTGGCGCCGCTCTCCCCCGCAAGCGGGAGGTGCCCCCACCTCATCGCTACGCTCTGCATCGTCGCCGGCGTGCTCATTCGGCCCGCACCGTCACCTTCTCGATCCGCTTGGCTGGGTTGGGCGCGTGCACGATTCGCTGCACGAAGATGCCGGGCGTGTGCACCGCGGCAGGCTCGACCTCGCCGGGTTCGACGAGATGCTCGACCTCGGCGATCGTGATCGCGCCGGCCTGGGCGCAGTCCGGGTTGAAGTTCGCGGCGGACTCGCGGTAGACGAGGTTGCCATGCCGGTCGCCCTTCCAGGCGTGCACCAGCGCGAAGTCGGTGCGGATCGCCCGCTCGAGAACGTAGGTGGCGCCGTCGAACTCTCGGGTCTCCTTGGGCGGCGACACCACCGCCACCGCGCCGGAGGCGTCGTAGCGCAACGGCAGTCCGCCGTCGGCGACCGCGGTGCCCACCCCGGCGGCGGTGTAGAAGGCCGGTATGCCCATTCCGCCGGCGCGCAACCGCTCGGCCAGCGTGCCCTGCGGTATGAGCTCCACCTCGAGCTCGCCGGCCAGGAATTGCCGGGCGAATTCCTTGTTGTCACCCACATAGGAGGCGATGGCGCGGCGAATCCTGTTGTGCTGCAGCAGCATACCCAGCCCGACACCGTTCGCGCCGCCGCAGTTGTTCGACACCGTCTCCAGGCCGCACACCCCACTGTCGACCAGCGCCGCGATCAGCGCCTCGGGGATGCCGCAGAAGCCGAACCCGCCGACCGCCAGCGAGGAGCCGTCGGTTATGTCAGCGACGGCTTCAGCGGCCGTCGCCACCACCTTGTCCATCGCCGCAGCAGCCTCCTTGCCGTCCGGGCGGTCCGGAATTCAGTTAATCTTCATTAACTCAAGGCGGAGAATACCACCGCGTCCACCGCCGCGTCCAGGCTGGGAACAGCCGCTCCGCCAGGGTCACGCGCGCTCGATCGCACGGAAACGCACCGCCGCCGGCGCGTGCTAGGTTAGTGGCGATTAACCGGATGGACGAGTTGTGCGCGGGAGGTGCGTCGTGACGGCGTCCGACCCGCATAGCCAGACCGGCGATCCGGACACCCCAAATCGTCGCAGCCGGTTGAAATCCGACCGGCGCATGCAGCTCTTGGCCGCTGCCGAGCGGCTGTTCGCCGAACGCGGCTTCCTGGCGGTACGGCTGGAAGACATCGGCGCTGCGGCCGGTGTCAGCGGTCCCGCCATCTATCGCCACTTCCCCAACAAGGAGTCGATGCTGGTCGAACTGCTGGTCGGGATCAGTGCCCGCCTGCTGGCCGGGGCCCGCGACGTGACGGCTCGCAGCGCCGCCGCGGCCGACGCACTGGACGGACTCATCGATTTCCACCTCGACTTCGCCTTCGGTGAGCCCGACCTGATCCGCATTCAGGACCGCGACCTGGCGCACCTACCTGAGGCTGCCGAAAAGCAGGTCCGCAAGGCGCAGCGCCAGTACGTCGAGGTCTGGGTCGCGGTGCTGCGCGAACTGAACCCCGAGTTGGTCGAGGCCGATGCCCGGCTGGCGGCCCATGCGGTGTTCGGTCTGCTGAATTCGACGCCGCACAGCATGAAGTCCCCCGACAATTCGCGCGCCAAGCCCGGACGCACGTCGAGGTCGCGTGCCGTCATGCGGGCGATGACCGTCGCCGCCCTGCGGGCGGGGAATCAGTGCCCCTGAGTCGGATGTCCCCCGGTGAGGCCCGCTCCCGAGTGCCGCCCGGTACCCTGCAACCCATGAGGTGGACATGAACGATCCACGTCGATCCGGGCGGTTCAGTCCCCCTCAAGCGGGGTCGGAACCCACCGATCCGCAGGGTCGCTGGTACTCGCCGCCCGTCGATCCGGCCTACGCCGACCAGGCACCGTTCGCGCCGACGTACGGCGGCCACATCCCACCCTGGGCGCCCGGCCCCGACGAGGCCAACTCGACCGCACGCCTGCCGGCCTACTGGCAGTACGACCAGCCCCCGCCGGGCGAGGCTCCCCCCGAGGGGATGGCTTCCCCACCGCCAAAGGGTTCGAAAACGCCACGCTGGCTATTGGTGGCCGGGGGCGTCGCGGTGCTGCTGGTCGCGGCGCTGGTGGTCGCGCTGGTACTGGTCAACGGCACGATCCAGACCCAGACCGCCGTGCCGCCGATGCCCGAGCCGAGCACGTGGGTCCCGACGCCCACCACGGCACCGCCGACGCGCACGTCACGGTCGCCCATTCCGGTGCCGCTGCCGCCGACCCCCGGCCCCGAGACGCCGAGTGAGACGACGACCGGCCCCCCGGCCGCGATGCAAGACGTCGTCTACGACGTCACCGGCGAAGGCCGCGCGCTCAGCATCATGTACGTCGCCACCGGCGGCCTCATCCAGACCGAGTTCAACGTCGCCCTGCCGTGGAGCAAACAGGTCAGCCTGGCGAAGTCGGCGACTCGCCCGGCGAACGTCACGATCGTGAACTTCGGCCACGACGTCGCCTGCACCGTCACCGTCGCCGGCGTGCAGGTCAGCCACCGCGTCGGGATGGGCCTGACGATCTGCGACTCCCGGGGCTGACCGCCGCTACGGCTGTTCGGCGAGCACTGCGCCGCGCTGCGGAGCACGCACCACCAGCATTCCCAGCAGCCCGGCCATCAGCACCAACGCGATACCGCCGAGGCCGGCGCGGACGGCACCGAAGGCGTCGACGAACACCGAGAACAACCAGGGCGCCACGAACGACACCGCCCGCCCGGTCATCGTGTAGAGGCCGAACGCAACGCCTTCCCCGCCGTGCTTCGCCAGGTGCAGCAGCAGGGCGCGCGATGAGGACAGCGACGGACCGACGAACAGGGCCAACAGCAATCCCGACACCCAGAAGGCGTGCGGACCAGACAACGCCAGCAGCGCGATCTCCACGCCGATGATCGCGATCAGCGACCCCATGATCACGGTCTTGGATCCGATGCGGTGGTCGACGAACCCGCCGACCACCGCTCCCACCGCGGCCACCACACTCGCCGCCACGCCGAACACCAACACATCGCCCTGGGAGAGGCCGTACACGTTGACCCCGAGCACGGCACCGAAACCGAAGATGGCCGCCAGCCCGTCGCGGAACAGCGCGCTGGCGCCCAGGAAGTACACCAGGTTGCGGTTGCGGCGCCATTCGGCACTCACCTCCGCCCACAGCTTGCGGTAACCGCCCAGCATGGTCGTCGGATGCGACGTCTCGCCGGAGTCCGGCAGCCGCTGGGCGACGAACAGCAGCGGTAGCGCCAGCACCGCGAACCACGCCGCAGTAAGCAGCATCGCCGCCCGGACGTAGAGCCCGTCATGGACGGGCATCCGCAGCAGCCCGCGCACCGGGCCGGTGCCGGAGATGAAACCGACGTAGACCAGGAGCAGCAGCATGACGCTGCCGGCAAACCCCGAGGCCGCACCCAGGCCGGAGATGCGCCCCACCGTCTGCGGCGTCGAGATCTGACGGAGCATGGCGTTGTACGGAACGCCGGCCAGATCGCCGCACGCGGCCGTGGCCGACAGCAGCACCAACCCCGCCCAGAGATAGCTCGGGTCGTCGCGGATCAGGAACATCGCGCTGGTCGACGTCACCGCCAGACCGCTCAAGACGGTCAGCGCCACCCGCCGGCGGTGTGGCGCTTCCACCCAGACCCCGACGAGCGGCGCCAACACCGCGATGGTCAACCCCGAGACGGCCAGCGCGCGACCCAGCCAACTCGCCGGCGACGTTCCCGACATGCCCGCCCCCACGCTGCCGGTCAGATAGACCGAGAAGACAAAGGTCGCGACGACGGCGTTCATACCCAGGGAGCCGCAGTCCCACAGCGCCCACGCCACCACCCGAGACCGCAGGGGCCTGACCGCCGGCGAACGTCGCTGACTCATGTCGGCACTCTATTTGTTCGGCGGGACGTGTTCGGGGGGCGCCCCGCCGCGCCAGCCGCCTGTCTACGATTGGCGCATGCCGGTACCCGCTCCCAGTCCCGACGCGCGCGCCGTGGTCACCGGGGCGTCGCAGAACATCGGGACGGCGCTGGCCACCGAACTCGCCGCCCGCGGACACGGGCTGATCATCACCGCCCGGCGCGAAGAGCTGCTCAATGAGCTGGCCGCGCGTCTGGTCGACAAGTACCGCGTCGCCGTCGATGTGCGTCCCGCCGATCTGGCCGACCCGTCCGATCGGGCCAAGCTGTGCGACGAGCTCGCCGTGCGACCGATCTCGGTCCTGTGCGCCAACGCGGGTACCGCGACGTTCGGACCGGTGGTGGGCCTCGACCCGGCGGGTGAAAAAGCTCAGGTGCAGCTGAATGTTCTTGGGGTGCACGATCTCACGCTGGCGGTACTGCCCGGCATGGTCGAGCGCAAGGCCGGCGGCATCCTGATTTCCGGTTCGGCGGCCGGCAATTCGCCGATCCCCTACAACGCGACGTATGCGGCCACCAAGGCGTTCGTGAATGCCTTCAGCGAATCGCTGCGGGGTGAACTGCGCGGCTCCGGCGTGCACGTCACGCTGCTGGCACCGGGTCCGGTGCGCACCGAGCTGCCAGACGAGGCCGAAGCCTCGCTGGTGGAAAGACTGGTGCCCGATTTCCTGTGGATCTCCACCGAGCACACCGCCCAGGCCTCGCTGGATGCGTTGGAGCGCAACAAAATGCGCGTCGTTCCCGGCCTGACGTCGAAAGCGATTTCGCTGGCGAGCGGTTATGCCCCGCGCGCCATCGTCGCGCCTATCGTCGGCAGCTTCTACAAGAAGCTCGGCGGCGGATAGCCGTCACTTCCGGCGGCGACTGCGGCCGGTGCCGAAGATGTTGCGGACGATCTCGCGTACGCCGGTGTTGACGGCGCTCTTCACGGTCGGATTGTTCAGCACTTCTTCCCACATCGCGGGGCCTTTCGGCTCAAAGGGAGCGGGCATCGGCGGAACCGGGCCGTCTGACAGGACCGGCGGGTCGTCGGACTGGGCTCGCGGCGGCTTCGGCCCGGGCTCGGGCTGCGCCGTTTGTTGCATCGTTCGGCCGTACTTCTCCTGCAACGAACTGTGTTTCGCCGCATCGGCGATCGCCTCGATCCCGATCGAAGCCATCAGTGACCGGGGCGCCCGCATCCGCGTCCACGCGACCGGGGTGGGCGCACCCTTCTCCGAGAGCACGGTGACGATGGCCTCGCCGATCCCCAGCGACGTCAGCGCCGACTCCAGGTCGTAGACATCGGTTTTCGGATACGTGCGGACGGTCCTGCTGAGCGCCTGCTGGTCGTCGGGCGTGAACGCGCGCAGCGCGTGCTGAATTCGCGCGCCCAACTGGGAGAGCACATCATTGGGCAGGTCCGTCGGCAGCTGGGTGCAGAAGAACACCCCGACGCCCTTGGAGCGGATCAGCTTGACCGTCTGCTCCACCTGCTCGAGGAACGCCTTGGAGGCGTCGGCGAAAAGCAGGTGCGCCTCGTCGAAGAAGAAGACGAGTTTGGGCCTGTCCACGTCGCCGACCTCGGGCAGCACGGTGAACAGGTCCGCCAGCACCCACATCAAGAACGTGGAGAAGATGACCGGGCGCAACGACTGCCCGCCGAACTCCAGCAGCGAGATGACGCCCTGACCGTCCTGGACGCGCAGCAGATCCTGCGGGTCGAGCTTCGGGTCGCCGAAGAACGTGTCGCCGCCCTCGCCGGCCAGGTTCACCAGCGCGCGCAGGATGACACCCGCCGTCGTCGACGACACCCCGCCCAGATCCTTCAGGGCGGCCTTGCCCTCGTCACCGCTCAGATGGCTGATCACGGCGCGCAGGTCGCCCAAAGTGACCAGCGGGCGGTTGTTCTGGTTGGCCCAATGGAAGATGAGCCCCAGCGTCGACTCCTGGGTCGCGTTGAGCCCCAGCACTTTCGAAAGCAGGACCGGACCGAAGCTGTCGACGGTCGCGCGCACCGGCACGCCGAGACCCCCGGTGCCCAGCGAAAGGAACTCCACCGGGAACCCCGTCGGCGCCCAGGTGTCGCCGGTGTCCGTGGCCCGCGCGGCGGTCTTCTCGTTGTCCTCCCCCGGTTGGGACAGACCCGACAGGTCGCCCTTCACGTCGGCCATCAGCACGGACACACCCGCGGCGCTGAGCTGCTCGGCAATCAGCTGCAGGGTCTTGGTCTTGCCGGTGCCGGTCGCGCCGGCCACCAGCCCGTGCCTGTTGATGGTGGCCAACGGGATGCGGATCTGCGCGGACGGATCGACGACGCCGTCGACGACGACCGTGCCCAGTTCGAGCGCTTGACCTTTGACGGCGTAGCCGTCGGCGATTCGCCGCGTGGGCGTCGTTTCGGCCGATTCGGTGCTCATGGCGCTGCGCCCCTCTCCCCGAGTGGTCAGGCAAAGCCTCACACTACTTGCCCGGGCGGCGACGGGCGCAGTCCTCGCGTGGGCCTAGGGTGAGACGCTGTGGTTGACGAATTGGTGTGGATCGACTGCGAGATGACGGGCCTGGACCTGGGCTCGGACAAGTTGATCGAAATCGCGGCGCTGGTCACAGACGCCGACCTGAACATCCTCGGCGACGGTGTCGACGTGGTGATCCACGCCGACGACGCCGCCCTGTCGTCGATGATCGACGTGGTCGCCGACATGCATTCGCGGTCGGGGCTGACCGACGAGGTCAAGGCGTCCACCGTCGACCTGGCGACCGCCGAGGCCATGGTGATGGATTACATCGGCAGCCAAGTCAAGCAACCCAAAACCGCGCCGCTGGCGGGCAACTCCATCGCCACCGATCGGTCGTTCATCGCCCGCGACATGCCCGTGCTGGACGCGTTCCTGCACTACCGGATGATCGACGTCAGTTCCATCAAGGAGCTCTGCCGGCGCTGGTACCCGCGCATCTACTTCGGCCAGCCGGCCAAGGGCCTGGCCCACCGGGCGCTGGCCGACATCCACGAATCCATCCGCGAACTGCAGTACTACCGCCGGACCGCATTTGTTGCCCCGCCGGGGCCCTCTACCAGCGAAATCGAGACGGTGGCCGCGCATCTCATGGGCAACCACGATGCACCCGAACCCAGCGATTCGGCCCCCGAGCCGCCGAGCCGCTAGTATCGACAGTCGCCGCTCGTTGGCCCGGATCCGGGCCGGCCCGCGGCCACGGTGAGTGTAGTTCAGTTGGTAGAGCACCAGGTTGTGATCCTGGGGGTCGCGGGTTCGAGTCCCGTCACTCACCCCGACGAGAAACGCCGCCGCGCCCGGACATACGCGGGTGGGGCGGTGTTGGTTGTCCGGTCTCACCCAACGAGCCAGGCAAGCGCGTTCAGAACATCCAGCCCTGCGCTTCGACGTGGCTTATGAGGTCGGGGCACGACACGGCGCAGTCATTTCAGGCTTGCTCACCATCCATCGGACTAAGCCTGGACTTCGAGCACACCAACGCGCCACAGCGCCGCGTACACATGGTTCAGCACAATGCCGAACAAGCGAACGGCGCCGTCCAGCAGCATGTCGTTTCCGGCGAAATGCTGCTTGTCAGCGCGGCGCGTTACTCTCTCGAGCGGCAACACCATTCTCCTCTAATTAGGCGAGCCTAAGTTAACTTACCCGGCGGAGTGCCGCAAGGGTTCCGACGAAAATTCAGCAGGAACCGTCGTGACTAGCCCGCAACAGCGGACGAAGATGCCTTTGACCTGCGGCCGTCTGTTGACACGGCGGCCGGGGCCTCCTAGTTTGTGACTGACCGTTCAGTCACCGGCCGGATGTGCCTACGCGCGCCCCGCCAGTTGTCGCTACACAAGCTTTTGAGCAAACCCTCGAGGAGGTCGGTGTGATCGAGAAGATGGCACGCAGCCACGACAGTGTTCTCGGCTTCCGGGTCAGCGGAGACGTCACCCGTCAGGATTATGAAATTCTTGAACCCCCAGTTCAGGAAACCATCAAGGCGTCAGGATCGGTACGGCTGCTACTGGACATGACCGACTTTCGGTGGGAGAAGGTCGAGGCCTGGGGGGCGGACTTCCGCTTCGGCAGGGAATATCACAACTCGATCGAACGAATGGCCATCGTCGGCCAACACGAGTGGGAGAAATGGATGACTCGCCTCGCCGCGCCGTTCTACGCCCGGCAGGCCCGATATTTCGCCGACGTCGATCAGGCGTGGGAGTGGCTGGAAACGTAGCAGCGACCGGCAGCGATGCCACGACCGGGCAAATCCACTGACCACACAGTCACCAAGGCTGAATATGCTCACGACATGCCAGCCCCCGACCGCGCCGGGCAGATCCTCGACGCGGCGTTCAGCGTTTTTGCGCGCCTCGGCTTCGGGTCAGCCCGCATGGAGGACGTCGCCGCCGAGGCCGGTCTGAGCAAGGGCGCGCTCTACCTCTACTTCCGCGGCAAGGATCAGCTCATCGACGCTCTCGTTGACCGCATGTTCAACCTGGAGATGGGCCAGTTCGCGGGCATCGACCGCGCAGGATCCGCGTCCGTACGCCTGGAGAATCTCGTGAGCGACTACGTCGAGGCGCTGGTGCGTATGCAGCCGCTCGGCGGGGCAATCATGGAGATGTACGCCAGGGCGACGCGTCACCATGCGGTCCAGCTGACCCTCCAGCGCTATCTCGAGGGACTGGCCGGCGTAGTTGCCGGAATCGTGGCCGAAGGCGTGGCGCAGGGCGAGTTCCGCGCCGTCGACCCCGACACGGTTGCAGCGGCCATCCTCGGTTTGCTCGAGGGGTTGGGGTTGCTCTGGACGATCGACCCGGAACGCGTTCCGCTGGTCACGGTCGCCCGGGAGAGCTTTCAGCTGGTGCTGGCCGGGCTGCGCCCTGACGTCCCGCCAACCACAGGGGCAGCACGGTGACCGCTGCGGCCCTCCGCGTCGACGACAAAGACACCAACCCGTGAGAATCGCGATCAGCGGTGCCGGTGTGGCGGGCCCTGCGCTCGCGTACTGGTTGCACCGCACCGGCCACACCCCCACGTTGATCGAGAAAGCACCGGCGTTCCGCACGGGCGGCTACATGATCGACTTCTGGGGCATCGGCTACCAGGTGACCAAACGCATGGGCATCGAGAACCGGGTACGCGAGGCCGGCTACCAGATCCAATCCGTCCGATCGATCGGCGCCGGCGGCCAAATCAAAGCGGAGCTGAGCGTCGACGTCATGCGCGACATGATCGGCAACGACTTCACCAGCCTGCCCCGCGGCGACCTGGCCGCCGCAATCTACGCCGCCATCGATGACAAGGTCGAAACGATCTTCGGCGACAGCATCACCGGCATCGACGAGCACGACGACCATGTGCGCCTGAGCTTCGAACAGACCGCGCCGCGCGAATTCGACCTCGTCGTGGGCGCCGACGGACTGCACTCCAACGTGCGTCGCCTCGTCTTCGGGCCGGAAGAGAACTTCGAGCACTACCTGGGCGCCAAGGTCGCCGCCTGCGTGGTCGACGGCTACCGGCCACGCGACGAGCTCACCTATGTCACCTACAACGTCCGCGACCGGCAGGTGGCGCGCATCGCACTGCACGACGACCGCACCATGTTCTTGTTCGTCTTCCGCGCCGAGCACGACGACGCCGGTGTGTCACCGATCGGCCAGCTGCGCGACCAGTTCGGCGACGCCGGCTGGGAATGCCCGCAGATCCTGGCCACCCTCGACAATGTCGACGACCTCTACTTCGACGTCGTCAGTCAGATCCACATGGCACGTTGGTCACGCGGCCGGGTGCTGCTGATCGGCGACGCGGCCGGATGCATCTCGCTGCTCGGCGGCGAGGGCACCGGCCTGGCGATCACCGAGGCCTACGTGTTGGCGGGTGAACTCATGCGCGCCGACGGCGATTACCACCGCGCCTTCGAAGCCTACGAGAGGCGGCTGCGTCCCTTCATCAAGACCAAGCAGGCCGGCGCGCGCAGGTTCCTCGGTTTCTTCGCCACGCGGACCCGCTTCGGCCTGTGGTTCCGCAACGTGGCGATGCGCGCGATGAATTTCGGGCCGCTCGCCAACCTGTTCGCGGGCAGTGTGCGCGACGACTTGGAGCTGCCCGAGTATGGCATGTAGCCACATGACGTCCAGCCCCATGGCTGCCGTCATGATGGCCGGAGGGCACAGTCCCAGATTCCGTGCCCTGCCCGCTGGGGGGTCAACCACACATTCGCGGCACGCGCCGGCGCGTCAAGTACCGGCGTTGCCCGCCTTCCACACCGGCCAGGGGATGTTCCAGTCGCCCAGGCCCTCGGTGCCCGACAGCGTCGGCCCCACCGTGTTGACGACCTCGACGACGTCGCCGCGCTTGATGTGGTCGTAGAACCACTCGGCGTTGCTGGGGCTGACGTTGAGGCACCCGTGGCTGGTGTTGGTGTGCCCCTGAGCGCCGACCGACCACGGCGCGGAATGCACGAACACACCGCTGTAGGACATCTGCGTGGCCCAGTCGACCTCGGTGCGATACCCGTTGGGCGAGTTGACCGGAACCCCGTAGGTCGAGGAGTCCATGATGATGTGCTTGAACCGGGCGCCGACGATGTAGACGCCGTTGGCCGTCGGGGTGCTGTCCTTGCCCATCGACGTCGGCATGGTCTTGACGACTTCGCCGTTGACCCGCACGGTGATCATCTTGGTGCTGTCGTCGGCGGTCGCGACGACCTCGTCACCGATCGTGAAGTGCGTCTTGACGTTGTCCTCGCCGAACATGCCGTCGCCCAGGTCGACGCCGTAGGTGTTGACCGCCACGTCGACAGTCGTCCCGGGCTGCCAGAAATGCTCCGGGCGCCAACGCACCTCGCGGTTGGTCAGCCAGTAGAACGCACCCTCGACCGGTGGGTTGGTGGTGATTTTGATGGCCTTCTGTGCCGCGGCGCGGTTGGCGATGTTCTCGTCGAAGCGGATCGCCACCGGCTCGCCGATGCCGACGACCTCGCCGTCGCCCGGATTGACGTACGGCATGGTCAGGTGCGCGGGAGAAGTCGTCTGGAAGCTCATCTGCTTGTTCGTCGCGCCGCCCAGGCCCAGCGCCTTCACGGTCAGGGTGTAGCGCCGGTTGTAGCCGAGTTGCTCGGTCGTCGACCAGCGCAGCCCGTCGGGACTCAGCCTCCCGCCGATGGACCTGCCGTTCTCGTTGACCATGGTGACCGACGCCAGCACCCCGTCGGCAACGGTCACCGTCACCGGCGCATCCACGGTGACGCCGACGGCACCGTCGGTCACCGAGGCGGTGAGCTTGGGGACCAGCAGATCAGCGAACGGCGTGCCCTTGTCGACGATGACGTTGACCGGCGCGGCTTGATGGCTGCTGCTGCACGCGACGCCGAACACAGCAACCGCGACCGACATCGCTGCCAGCCACGACCGACGCATCCGCAAAGGCGTCATCCAGTGACCTTCCATCTGATTCCGTCTACTGTGGTCACCGCTGACCAGAAAATTTTGCAAGAAGTCTAATGGCTCACAAGGCCCCCCGATGCCGACATGGAACGGTCAACGGTTCTGTGTCGCCGTCGTGACGGATTCGCACTCAGGCGTGGCGCGCGGTGACTACGCCGGTTCGCTCACGGGGTCTCGGGACCCCATGTCGACCCTCTCGCGGATTGCGACCGCGTCGACACGCGCGAGTTTGAAGATCGCCGCCACCATCACCACGGCGGCCGCCGCCAAGGCGAGCACGCCAACGCGGCTCGTGTTCAGCTTCTCGTGGAGGACGACGACACCCAGCACCGCCGCTACGACCGGCTGCGACACCTGCAGCGTCGGCATCGACGCGGTCAAGGGCCCGGCCCGGAACGCCGCCTGCCCCCATGCGAGACCTCCGAGCACGGCTAACACCCACGCATACAACTCGGGAGTGCGGGTCACGGCCCATCCGGTCTCGCCAAGCCGACCGACGACCTCCTTGGTCAGCACCGCAAAGACGCCCCACAGGCAACCGGCCACGAAAGCGAACAGCCCCGCGGCCGTGGCACCACCCCGAATTCGGCCGGCCACGATGCACGCGACCAACACCGGACCAAGCACGGCGGCCACAGCGGCCCACGTCGAAAGTGGTGCGCTGGATCGACCGGCCTGCGGGTTGCCAACGGCAACGATCACGATGACCGCAGCGGTGAGCAATCCGGCCCAAACCCACTCTCCGCCGGTCACCCTCCGGTGCAGGAACCTGGCATTGATCGGCAACGCGAAAAGCAGCGAGAGCATAACCAGCGCCTGCACCAGCACCACCGAACCGTGCGCGAGAGCGGCCGCCTGCAACCCAACGCTCGCGACCAGCAGCAGGGCGCCGCACCACCAACGCTTGTTGCGCACCAGGCTGCCGATCAACTCGACGTTGCCGACCGACGGATCGGTGATGCAGTGCGCCGCTCGCTGCTGAAGCACGTCGCCGACCGCGATGCACAGCGCAGCAGCCAGCGCAAGCAGAGCGGCAATCTGGGTGTTCGCCGTCAACGCGGCGCCCCCATCGATACCGGCAGCATTGACGAACGGATACCCGCCACGTCGGCAATTGTACCGCTGACCCTCCGACAGCCGTGCAGCGCGAAAGTCATTGCGCTGCAAGCATGGAACCGCTAGCCAGGGTCCGATGCCGTGGTGGCAGGCCATCGTTCGGTCGGGTGCTGCTGCGACGGGTCACCGCCCTCGCGGCGCGGTCCCATTGCGGTGGCGCCGGCGTCGCCGGGCGCGGGACGTTCGCGCAGCCACTCAAACTCACCGACCAGCGTGCCGCCGAAAGCAAACGGGTCAGCGACTTCCTCTGGGTGCGAATCAACGATGTGCCCGAAGCGCTGGGAACCCGCCTGTACTCCGCCGACACCGACGTCGTGCTGGACATCACAGACCCGCTCGGACTCGCGGGCGGACGTTTCCTGCTCCAGATTCGAGACGGCGTCGGGAAGTGCAGTCCACATGAGGGCCCCGCGGAGGTGAAAATCGGTCTCGCCGAACTGGCCACGATCTACATGGGCGCGCATCGGCCGTTCGAGCTGTTTCGAGCGGATCGGAGCACAGAACTGCGTCCCGGCGCGCTACACGACCTCGACGACGCCTTCAGCACCGATCGGGCACCCTACTGCGGCACCCTCTTCTGACTCTTCTGAACTCCGTTCCTGCAAGGATGCGTTGTCGCGCAGGTCGTTTCCCGTCGTGAACCCCCCGAGCCCGGAGCATTCTCGGGGGTTCCTCACGGCCCGCGTGCGAACCTTCGTGGCGCGCGGCCGACCGGGCCCGCGCCGACAAGCCGGAACCGCTCGCGGCCCGACGGCTATCCTGGTAGGGGTGCGGGATTTCCGTCCGCGGCGGGACGCCTGTTATTGTCGCAAACGCGGTCACGCTTGACCGCAAGCGCCGTTAGCTCAGTTGGTAGAGCAGCTGACTCTTAATCAGCGGGTCCGGGGTTCGAAACCCTGACGGCGCACAGGTAAAACAGCAGCTCAAAGGGTGTTTTTACGCCTAAGTATGTTTGTTGACACAAGGCTATTAAGCCATCTTTTAAGCCACTGAAGTGTCAGCAGATCTAAGGACCGGCCACAGCGATGGAGAAACCTTCGCTGCAGAGGTGGCGCCGATGCTGGGTTCCCGAGAGACAACTTTGCAGTTTCTGTGCTGCCCTACAGTAATGGGTATGGTTGGCGCGGGGACGGGGAGCCTTCTGTCCGAGAAATCCGTCATTGTCACCGGTGCGGGAAGAGGGCTGGGCAGATCGGTCGCGCTGCGGGTGGCGGCGGAGGGGGCCAATGTCGTTGTCAATGACATTGATCCGCAGACCGCCGCGCGCACGGCGGCAGAGATCGAGGCCCGAGGAGGCACTGCCCATCCGGTCGTTGCCGATGTCTCGCTGGAGGCGGACGTCGAGTCTTTGGTTGGGGCGGCTATCGATCGCTATGGGTGCCTGGACCTCGCGTGCAACAACGCGTTGCCAGAAATCCATCTCGGCGAGCTCTCGCAGCTTGATGTCGACGACGCGCGGACCCTGATGTCGGTGGCCATGCTCGGCACCGCCATTTGTCTCAAGCATGAGATCGCAGCGATGGAGGCGCGCGGCGGAGCGATAGTCAACATCTCGTCCATAGCTAGCGTTGCCGGTCAGAAGGGGACCGGATTCTATGCCGCGTGCAAAGCCGGGATCGAGGCGATGACGCGGGTGGCTGCGAATGAGAACGGTCGAAAAGGATTGCGTGTTAACGCAATTCGAGCGGGTGGGATCGTTACTCCGGCGCTCACGGAATTGTTCTTGACTTCCGAGGAGTCGCGCCGGCAATTGGAGGAGTTTGTCCCTTTGGGTCGATTGGCTGAACCGGAGGAAGTCGCCGATGTGGCGCTGTTCTTGCTCAGCGACCTGTCCAGGTATGTGACCGGTGCTGTGCTGACGACAGACGGCGGGAGTTTACTGCTCGGCTGACGATTTGCCCTTCCCCGGCGGCTTCTCCGGCTTGGCCGCCACGCCGCCCGGGAGCCGTTATTAACTAGGCCGAACGTGGTGGTTTCGAGCCGATACGTCACTTCTCGACCGTTACTGGGTGAGTCTGCAGTGTCAGCCCCGACCAGAAAGCAGCGCGGCCTGAGGCGACGGGCCGGAGCCCAGTTCGGACCTCTGAATCGAACCGTTCAACCGAGCGATCGGAGACGGACTGAGAATATGGCCTGAGAGGTTCCGACAGCCGACCGGCCGACTTGATGCCCACGCCCATGGCCTGAGCGGTCGTGTCGCAGGCGATGACGGTCGTGGATGAAAGTCAGGGGCACGGGGCGAATTATCAATCATTGACTGAATTGCCGTGCGACGTGAGGATGAGCACGGTTGTGCGTGGCTCGACTATTGCGGCTCGCAGTGGCGTGCTGTGCTGCCCTACCCAGTAGTTCGTCCGACGAGCGGTCGGATGCGTCCGATGGAGGGAGTTCAGACTTATGGGTGTCAAGACTGCGAGTGAGGTGTTCTACGACCCCTACGATGTCGAACTCAACGCCGACCCGTATCCGCTGTTTCGGCGGCTCCGCGAGGAGGCGCCACTGTCCTACAACGAACAACACAACTTTTACGCGCTGAGTCGATTCGACGACGTGCATGCGGCGCTGAATGACCATGAGACGTTCAGCTCTGCCCGGGGCAACATTCTCGAGTTGATCAAGGCTGACATGCCGATTCCGCCCGGACTTTTTCTTATGGAGGACCCGCCCCTTCACGACATCTATCGCAAGAGTCTTTCTCGCATGTTCACGCCACGCAAAATGCGCGAGGTCGAGGCCACCGCACGGCAATTCTGTGCCGAGAGTCTAGATCCGTTCGTTGGTACCGGGGGCTTTGACTTCATCGCCAATTTGGGCGCCGAGATGCCGGTGAGAGTCGTGTGCAGGCTGCTGGGAATTCCCGATGAGATGCGGCAGGAGGTCCTCGACCTCGCCGAAGGTCAGGTCAACACCGAGCCCGGCGGGGAAATGAAAGCCGCGTCCTCAGGGCTGGAAACAGGGCAGTTATTCGCGGAGTACCTCGATTGGCGCGCTGAACATCCCTCCGATGACGTTGTCACCGAATTGCTCGGCGTCGAATTCACCGACCTTGATGGCACGATACGGGGGTTGACCCGTGAGGAACTACTGCTTTGCATCACGCTGGTCGCTGCGGGCGGCGCCGAGACAACGACCCGGCTAATCGGGTGGGCGGGCAAGGTTTTAGCCGAGCATCCCGAGCAGCGGCGGGAGCTGGTCGCCGATCGCAGCCTGATTAGCGGCACAATCGAGGAGCTGCTGCGTTTCGAACCCCCCGCGCCACACATCGCGCGCACCCTCACACGCGATCTGCAATACTACGGACAACACGTGCCAGCCGGCAGCATCATGATGTTGCTCGCCGGTGCTGCAAACCGTGACCACCGGCAATTCCCACCCGATGGTGACGTCTTCAACCTTCACCGCAAAGCCGGAGCCCATGTCGGCTTCGGTGTTGGCGTGCACTACTGCCTGGGAGCGTCATTAGCCCGGATGGAGGGACGCGTGGCGCTCGACGAGGTGCTCAACCGCTTCCCTGAGTGGAACATCGACATGTCTAGGGCACACATGACCACGACATCGACAGTCCGCGGCTGGGAAACTTTGCCAGCCGTCCTAGCATGAAAACGCCGCCCGACCTTTGACCCGATGACTGTAGCCAATCGCGGCGCCCTGACTTAACATTCGGCCTTGATGACGTCATCGACGTAAATCTTGCACGACTTACCGACATCGCCACACCAGGACTGACCGGATCAATAAGACGGAGGCCGACTCGAACACCCCGATCCACAGGTATTGACGATTCCTCCATCACGACTTCACATGTGTTGTCACTCATGCAGGTTCGCGGTCGTAACTCATTGAGTGTTCTTTCTCGTTGAATCGCAGCACAATTGGTGCAAACGAACAGGATTTTCGTCACCAGCCGATCCGCTCCTACTGCTTAGCACCTAGCAGATGTAGGGAATTCGTACAAACGGTCTTTACTAGCGCACGTCAACGGGGTTACGGCTGTTCGGTTTTCCGTACAAATTGTCGGCAGCTACAAATCAGGAGATCTTCGGCAAGATCCGCTGATTTTCTCAAGATTTATTAAGCCATCTTTTAAGCCATTTGGGTCGCTACTCTTTTAGGCCATCTACCAGCGAAAACAGTGCTACACGAGTTAGCAATGTTTCCCTACAGAATCTGTTTCCGCTGATAGACAATGTTTCGTAGTCAGCGGGTCTGATGTCTCTTAATCAGCGGGTCCGGGGTTCGAAACCCTGACGGCGCACAGTTCCATTACCGCAGCTCACCTGACTTAGGTCACTTCCCGTGTTTTCCGAAGGCCGCAGTGCGTTGACCTGGGGTGATGGTTCGGCTTAGTGCACATGCTAGGCACTAATTTGGGTCGGTAGGCTCGGCGGATGGTCTGGATTCGGCGGGTGCGCACGGCCTCGGGCGCCACCGCGGTCCAGATCGCCGAGTCCGTCAATGGCCGGCGTCGGATTGTCCGCCATGTCGGCTCAGCGCGTGATGAAGCCGAACTGGGTCTGCTCGTCGAGGAGGCTCGGCGACTGCTGACTGATGACGCTCAGCGCGAGCTGGACTTGGGGATCACCCCGAAGGCCCTCAAGGTCGAGATGGTCCCGCCACCTGCCGGAACGCTGTTCACCGACGCCACGGCTGGGCCTGCGCCGCGGCAGCTGGTGGCCCGTCCACGGATCCTCAAGAGTTCCAGCGGGTTGCTCTATGACGCCCTGGCCGGGGTGTACGCCAGCCTGGGTTTCGACGACGCGGTCGGCGATGAAGTGTTCCGTGACCTGGTGATCGCCCGGGTCGTGGAGCCGACCAGCCTGCTCGACGTCGATCGGGTCCTAGCCGAGCTGGGCCGCACCTCAGCATCACTGTCGACCCGCAAACGCACCCTGCGCCGTGCCCATGCCGGTGGTTACCGCGCCCAGATCGCCGCGGCGTGCTTTGCCCATGCCCGCACCGCCGGGGACCTCAGCCTGGTGCTCTACGACGTCACCACGCTTTACTTCGAGGCCGATAACGAAGACACGCTGCGCAAGGTTGGCTACTCCAAGGAACGCCGCGTTGACCCGCAGATCGTGGTGGGCCTGCTGGTCGACCGGTGCGGATTCCCGCTGGAAATCGGCTGCTTTGAAGGCAATAAGGCCGAGACCTTGACCATCGTGCCGATCGTCAAGGCGTTCCAGCAACGCCACGACATCACTGGCATGGTCGTGGTCGCCGATGCCGGCATGCTCGCGGCCACCAACCTGCGCGAGCTTGATGACGCGGGGTTGAGGTTTATCGTCGGGTCCCGGATCACCAAGGCGCCCAACGATCTGGCCTCTCATTTCCATTGGCACGGAACCGTATTCACCGACGGACAGATCATCGACACCATCACCCCACGCGACCAACGCGGCGCCCCCGCCGCCAAGGCCAACGACCCGAAGGTCAAAGCCGAACCCGTCTGGAACCGCGAAACCCACACCAAGTCGTGGCGGGCGGTGTGGGCGTATTCGGCCAAACGGGCTGTGCGGGACAACAAGACGCTGAACCTGCAGGAGGCCAAGGCCCGCGCGGTCGTCGCCGGTGACAAGGCGGCCCGCACACCACGATTCGTCACAACCCGCAACGGCGCCCAGGAACTCGACACAGCCTCACTAGAGCGGGCCCGCCGGCTGGTCGGCCTGAAGGGCTATGTCAGCAACATCAACGCCGGACTCATGCCCGCCGCCGAAGTGATCGCCAGCTACCACGATCTGTGGCGGGTCGAGCAGTCCTTCCGGATGTCGAAATCCGACCTTGCAGCCAGACCCATATTCGCGCGCACCCGTGACGCCATCGAGGCCCACCTGACCATCGTGTTCACCGCCCTCGCGCTCAGTCGCGAAGTCCAAACCCGCACCGGGCTGTCGCTGCGACGATTCCTGCGCACCCTCAAGCCCCTGCGCTCCGCCACCATCGATATCAACGGCGTCATCGCCACATTCCAGTCGGCCCTGGACCCCGAATCCGAGGCGATCCTCGAGGCTCTGCAGGCCCCAGGCTCAACGCACTAAGCCAAATGACCCAACTCGGGTCTTAATCAGCGGGTCCGGGGTTCGAAACCCTGACGGCGCACAGTTCCATTACCGCAGCTCAACCCGCATCTTGCCGTCTGATGCGCGTGTTTTGGACGGCCACCCGGCGTCCAAATCGGCCCGCCCGCCTCCACCGGGCCTCCCGCTGCGGGAGGCCACGCACCCAGCAACCTGTCGCCAGCGTGCTCAGCACGGCGACGCGAGCCGCTCCGCGCTGTTCGAACGACAGGTCAACGACCGCGTCCAGCCGCGCGGTCAACGCTTCCACCGGACACTGTGTTTCATCACCTCGACGGCGGCGTCCATGAGGATGCGCCGCTCGGTGATTTCGTCGACGAGCCGCGGACATCAGGGGCGCTCCGCCGAGGTGCTCGTCCGCGCCGCAACACCTCCTGAGTCGCGAAAAGCCCGATCAGCCAAACGATATCCGCGAGCCAGCCCGCCGGCACCGCTGATTCGCACGACACCGCCGGATGGGTACGGCCGGTAACGCTGCTGCTCAGTTCCCGGCTGCCCGGCGTTCGGCCAGAATCCAGGTGTCCTTGCTGCCGGCGCCGGACGACGAGTTCGCGATCCGCGATCCACGAGGAGCCACCCGGGTCAGCGCGGCCGGCATCACATGCGCTTCCACCGGGCCGCCGGGCGCCTGTCGTAGATGGACGAAAGCGCGCAAATCGACGTGGTGCGGGTACAGCCCGTCGTCATCGAAGGTCGGGTGGGTCGACACTGCAACCAGTTCCTGGGCGATGAACCGCTCCGGTTGGAGCAGCAGCTCGCGCCGGCGCGCCTCGAGCGCGGCATCGGTGGCCTCCGGCCCGATCAGCACACCGCTGCCACTCAGCCCGTCGATCGGCTTGACCACCAGCTCGGACAGGTGGTCCAGCACGTGGTCGCGCTGCGGGCGTTCGGCGCAGATCCACGTCGGCACCTGCGCCAGGGACGGCTTCTCACCCAGGTAGTACTCGATCATCGTGGGGACGAACGCGTAGACCGCCTTGTCCTCGGCGACACCGTTTCCCAGCGCGTTGACGATGGTCAGGTTGCCGGCGCCCAGCGCCTCGAGCAGCCCGGTCCGCAGCGGCGCGCCGTCGTGGCCGGTCGACGACAGCAGCATGTCCTCATACATCCGCGAATAAATCACGTCAACCGGCTGGCCGCTGGAACCGCTGGAACCGCTGGAACCGCTGTGGCGGAATACCTTTCGATCACGCACCGACAGATCCGCCGGCGCCACCAATGCGACGCCCATCTCCTCGGCCAGGAACCCGTGCTCGAACCAGGCGGGGTCTTGGCATCCGGCGGACACCAGCACGACCGTCGGCTCGTCGTCGGTGTGCGGCGGGGCCGCCGCCCGCAGCGTGTCGAGCAGCAGGTGCGGCACCTGGTCGAGGTCGGCAACCCCGGCGGACATCGGCAGCTCGGGGAGGTGCTTGTGCAGTAGCCGCCGGTTGACGATCGCATACGCAAGACCCGACGGGATGCGCAGGTTGTCCTCGAGCACCATCCAGTTACCGGCCCGGTCGCACACCAGGTCGGTGCCGCTGATGTGCGCGTGGACACTGTCGCCGGCCAGCCGGCCCGTCGAGCGGAAACCCGGTGCCCGGTCGAGGGCCTGCGCACCGAGCACACCGTCCGCCAGGATCTCCTGCCTGGAGTAGATGTCGCGCAGGAAGGCGTCCAGCGCCCTGGCTCGTTGCCCGAGGCCTTTGGACAGCTGTGCCCAGTGGTCGGCGGGCACTATCCGCGGAATCAGATCGAGCGGGAACACCTGCGCCCGCCTTTGCCCGGCGACCCGGAAGGTGACGTTATCGGCACGTTGCTCCTGTGCGATGCCGCCCTCTCGGGACCGCAGCGCGACCACCCCAAGGTCGGCGATCGTCTTCAGCACCTTCTCGTAGGCCGCGCGCGAGTGGCCGTCCGCATCGACCGCTTCGTCGTAGCTGGCGAACATGTCGCCGGCGGGTTTGCCCGTGTCGCCGGCGGGCTGATAGCCGAAGAGCAGCGTGGAATCGTCTTCCACCGCCGCGGCCTGGGGCTTGAAGCGTCCCGCGGTCTCGGCGATGAGTTGGTCCACCACGTCGGTGAGGCGCCCGCGGCGGCGCAGCGCCTGCCGTTGCCGAGCCGAGGACGTACCGGCCAGCAGTGCCTGACGAGTCAGCTCGCTGATCATCTCCCAGTCGCCGCTGTCCTCCAGCGCCGGGCGCAGCGAGGACACCAGTTTGTTGACCACATCGCTTGCCGGCCGGCTGGCCGGGAGGGGGCCGCTGAGATCGACGAGGTCACCCTCGAGCCCGGAGCGGGCGGCGCGCCACAGCGCCGCGCTGCCCAGCGTCGACGGGAGCGCCGCCGCGGGAGTGCCGGCCCGGATCGCCTTGGCCTCCCGCGCAACCATGGCCCGGAACAGTCCGGCGACGAGCACGATCGTGTCCACCGACGGGCAGCTGTCGCATACCCGCAGTTCCAGGGTGGGCACATGACTGGATGGCCGAAGGTCGAAGTAGACCATGCCGAGGTCGGTGATCACCCGGCTGGCGACAAGGGCGTTGACCAATGCGTCGTACTCGGTTGCCGAGTGCACCGGGGCGGCCAGCCCGGTGGTCGGCCATCGCCGCCACACCAGGGTGCGCATGCTGGCATAGCCGGTGTCGGACCCGTCGGCCCAGAACGGCGAGCTGGCCGACAGCGCCAGCAGCGTCGGCAGGAACGGCAACAGGCGGTTGGCAACGGCGATGGCTTCATCGCGATCATCGATGCCGACGTGCACATGCGTGGCACAGATCAGCTGTTCGCGGGCCAGCAGCTGGTAATCGGCGAGCATGTGCAGGTAGCGGTCGGTCTGGGTGACCTGCAGCTCGGCGGGCACCGACAGCGGCACGGCACCGGCGGCCACCACGCCGACGCCGATTTCCTCGGCCGCGTCGACCAACAACCGCCGATGGTGCAGCAGGTCGGCACGCAGCGCGTCCAGGTCGTCGACGACGCCGCTGTTGGTCTCGACAACGCAGCTCTGAAGCTCGGCAACGTAGTCCTCCGGCAGCTTCGCGAGCAGCTCGGGGGCGCGCGTGGTGAGCCGCCTGGTCCTGAGGTCGACAAGGTGAAACTCCTCTTCGACGCCCATCGTTCGCAGCGGCTCAGGGGGCATGCAGCCACGGTACTCAGTGGCCGATTACCGGTGTGTTAACCAAGCCTGCGATGTTGCCGCCGGACCGCCGGACGAACCGCAGTCGCCCCGCGTCAAACCAAGGGAAGCGGCGCGAGCAATACCAAGCGCTCGCTGAAATCGATCCTCGCCGAGTTGCTGGCCGTGCGCGCCGACGACCCCTTCCGCGAACTGTGTCGCCTGGCGTGGAGCGGTGCGGTCAACGTCGTCTGACCGCGGCCCACTGCACGGGAATACGCGGTGTCGCAGCATGTTTGGCAGCCACCGGTCGATCGAGCGGCTCGCCCACACGCCGTCGGACCCCATATCCCTACCCAGCGTCGGTCGTTAGCTGTAGTTTCTTGCTCACACCGGCGCGAGCACGGCCGGTTGGCGTCCCCTGACACGAGCTGCGTCGAAGGAGCTGCAATGGGGTTCATCCGTCCCAACCTGCCCGTCGTCGACATGGCCGAGTGGAGCCGGCAGCCGCGCGCCCGGCGAATAGTGCCGATGGTGCGCCACATCGCGGAGAACGGGTTCGGCACCCCGCTGATCATGCACCTGATGTACGGGGTGAAGATCGCGCTGTACGTCCTCGGCGGTTGGCTGTTCGCGTTGTCCACCAACGGGATCGACGGCTTCACGAACGTCGCCGCGTGGTGGACGGAACCGATCGTGTTCGAAAAGGCCGTGCTGTTCACGATGCTGTTCGAGGTTGTCGGCCTCGGCTGCTGCTTCGGGCCGCTGGCCGGGCGCTACTTCCCGCCGATGGGTTCGATCCTGTACTGGCTGCGGCCCGGCACCATCCGGTTGCCGCCGTGGCCCGACCGGGTGCCACTGACCAAGGGCCACAACAGAACCGGGATCGACGCGTTGCTCTACGGCACCCTGCTCGTGTTGCTCGCGATCGCGCTGGTGTCCGACGGCGTCGGCCCCATTCCCGCGCTGGACACGGTGATCGGCGTGCTGCCGTGGTGGCAGGTTGTCGCCATCCTGGCGGTCCTGGCCGTGCTCAGCCTGCGCGACAAGGTGATCTTCCTGGCCGCCCGCGGTGAGGTGTACGGACCGCTGGCGCTGGTGTTCCTGTTCTCCGGGCCGGATATCGTCGTCGGCGCCAAGGTGGTCTTCCTGGTGATCTGGATCGGCGCGGCGACGTCGAAGATCACCAGGCACTTCCCGTTCGTGATCTCCACCATGCTGGCCAACAACCCGTTCCTCCCCAGCGGGATCCTCAAGCGGTCGTTGTTCAAACGGTATCCGGATGACCTGCGCCCCAGCGCGTTGTCGGGTTTCATCGCACACTTCTCCACTGCGGTGGAAGGGCTGGTGCCGCTGGTGTTGTTCTTCTCCCAAGGCGGCTGGCCGACGACCATCGCCGCGTTCGTGATGATCGTGTTCCACCTCAACATCCTGCTGGCCTTCCCGATGGGCGTGCCGCTGGAGTGGAACGTGTTCATGATCTTCGGGGTGCTGTGGCTGTTCGTCGCGCACGCGCGCCTGGGATTGGCCGATGTCACCCACCCACTACCGGTGGCCGTGCTGTTCGCGGTGATCGTCGGCACCGTCGTCGTCGGAAACCTGTACCCACGCAAGGTTTCGTTCCTGCCCGGCATGCGGTACTACGCCGGCAACTGGGACACCACCCTGTGGTGCGTCAGGCCCGCGGTCGACGAGAAGTTCCGCACCGGCTCCCGCGCGCTGGGCCCGATGCAGCACCTGCAGCTCGAGCGGTTGTACGGCAGCAAGGAGGAAACCCTGATCCCGCTGCACCTGGCCCTCGCGTTCCGCGGGATGAACACCCACGGGCGCGCGCTGCTCACCCTGGCGCACCGGGCGATGGCCGGCTACGACGAGGACGACTACAACCTGTGCGAGGGCGAGGTCCTGTGTTCCATGGTTCTCGGCTGGAACTTCGGCGACGGGCACATGCACAACGAGTGCCTCATCGAGGCGCTACAGCAGCGGTGCGGCTTTGCCCCCGGCGACGTGCGGGTGGTGATCCTCGACGCGCAGCCGATCCACCGGCGGCGCCAGGAATACCGGCTCGTCGATGCCGCGACGGGCGAGTTCGAGCGCGGCTACGTCGACGTCGAGGACATGGCCGATGCTCAGCCCTGGGCCGATGACATTCCGATCCACCTCCAGCGCAGCGCCGGCGCCGTCAGCGATTCCTGACCCGGTGCACCACCACCACGACCACGAGGGCCCCGGCTCCGGCCAGCGACACGATCACCACGGGCTTCTTGACGAACTCGATCGCGCGGGTCTTCAGGTCGTCGGCGAGGCGGCGGGGATTGGCACGTTCGGCGAGGGAATCGACGGTCGCCGCCAGCTCGTCGCGGGCGCGGTCGATCTCCTGCTTGATGGTCTCGGGGTCCCGATCCGCCACTTCTCTGTCCTCCAAGTCCTGCTCGTGCACCTGACGCACTACCCTAGATCAGCTGGCGCTGCACCCCACGCTCCGGTGAACAGAAAGGCAGAACGTTGACCGAAACCACGCGGCTCGCGCCGGGCGACAAGGCGCCCGCCTTCAGCCTGCCCGACGCCGACGGCAACACGGTATCGCTGGCCGACTTCAGGGGACGCCGCGTCATCGTGTACTTCTACCCGGCGGCTTCTACCCCGGGCTGCACCAAGCAGGCCTGCGCGTTCCGCGACAACCTGCGCGACCTCGACGACGCCGGCATCGACGTCGTCGGCATCTCCCCCGACAAGCCGGCAAAGCTCGCCAAATTCCGCGACGCCGAGCAGCTGACTTTCCCGCTGCTGTCCGACCCCGAGCGCAAGGTGCTGACGGCCTACGGCGCCTACGGAGAAAAACAGATGTACGGCAAGACCGTGCAGGGTGTGATCCGTTCGACCTTCGTCGTCGACGAGAAGGGCAGGATCGCCGCCGCGCAGTACAACGTGAAGGCCGCAAGCACGGCATCGAAGATCAAGCAGATTCTCGACGACGCGGCAACCGGCTGAAGCGCGATTCCACCGTTGGCGCGCCGGGAAGCCCGGCCCATTCGGGAAACGTTCTGGCGGCGGTACCACCGCGTCGCCGAGTTCACCAAACGCCGTCGGAACGGCTCTTCGCGGGATCACGCCAGATTGGCCAGCAGCAGCGCCTCGGCGACCGCCGCGCGCTCCAGCACGCCAAGATGCAGGCTCTCGTTGATGCTGTGCGCCTGGGTGCCGGGGTCTTCGACGCCGGTGACCAGGATCTTGGCCTCGGGAAACGCGTCGGCGAACTCGGCGATAAACGGGATCGAGCCGCCCATGCCCATGTCGATCGGCTCGGCGCCCCAGGCCCGCCGAAAGGCCGCCCGCGCGGCGTCGTAGACCGGACCGCTGGCGTCGATGGCGTAGGGCTCGCCTTGGTCGCCGCGCGTGACGCTGACGTGGGCGCCCCACGGCGCGTGCCGCTGCAGGTGCGCGGTCAGCGCGTCCAGGTGCGCCGCGGCGTCGCCGCCGGGCGCGACCCGCATGCTGACCTTGGCCCTGGCCCGCGGGATCAGCGTGTTCGACGCCGCCGCCACCGAGGTGGTGTCGATGCCGATCACCGTGATCGCCGGCTTGGCCCACATCCGCTGCGGCACAGCGCCGGTGCCGATCTCGGACACCCCGGCGAGCAGACCCGCGTCGGCACGGACCCGCTCGGCCGGGTACTCGGGATAGTTCAGTGCCGCGACGTCGGTTTCGTGTAGGCCTTGCACGGCCACGTTGCCGTCGTCGTCGTGCAGGCTGGCCAGCAGCCGCACCAGCACGCTCAGCGCATCGGGGACCACACCGCCCCACAGCCCGGAGTGCAGCCCGTGGTCGAGCGTGGCGACCTCGACCACGCAGTCGACCAGGCCGCGCAGCGACACCGTCAACGACGGGACCTCGGTGCTCCAGTTGTCCGAGTCGGCGATCACGATCACGTCGGCGGCCAGCGCCTCGCGGTGCGCGGCCAGCAGCTTGCCCAGCGACGGCGACCCGGATTCCTCTTCGCCTTCGACGAACACCGTCACACCCACCGGCGGCTGTCCGCCATGCGCCAGGAATGCGGCCAAATGCGTTGCGATACCTGCCTTGTCATCGGCACTGCCGCGGCCGTAGAGGCGCCCGTCGCGCTCGGTCGGCTCGAAAGGCGGCGACGCCCACTGACTCCGGTCGCCTTCGGGCTGCACGTCATGGTGTGCGTAGAGCAGCACGGTGGGCGCACCGGGCGGCGGCGGATGGTGCGCGATGACCGCCGGGGCGCCGCCCTCGGCCACGATGCGCACATCGCCAAAGCCGGCCCGCGACAACAGATCCGAAACGGCCCGGGCGCTGCGATGCACCTCCGCCCTGCGGTCCGGGTCGGCCCACACCGATTCGATGCGCACCAGGTCCTCCAGGTCGCGACGGACGGCGGGCAGCACGTCGCGGACGCGCTCGACAAGATCGGTCATTGCCTTTCCTTTCTCCGCGAGATTTCCCGGCGAGCAGACGCAGAATCGCATGAACCGCCAGGGTTCGATGCGATTCTGCGTCTGCTCGCCGGGCCTACGGCGCCTCCAGGATGGCGACCGCGGCCGCGGTGTCGCCCTCGTGGGTCAGCGACACGTGGATCGTCACGTCGGCCAGGTGCTTGGCGATGTCCCCGGTCAGCCGGACCCGCGGCCTCCCCCACATGTCGGTGACCACCTCGATGTCGCGGTGGATGTCCTCGGGCAGCACCGGCCGCTGGGCGAACCGCGACCCCGACCACGCCTTGATCACCGCCTCCTTCGCCGCCCACCGGGCCGCCAGATGACGCGCCGCCGAGGAGCTCTTGTCCGAGGCGTCGCGGCGCTCACCTGGGGTGAACGTCTCGGCGAAGACCGTGCCCGGCTGATCGACCTGCTCGGCGAAATCGGGAATGGAGACCAGGTCGATCCCCACTCCGACGATGCCCATGGATCGCCAGATTAGCTGATGGGCCGGGCCATCCCGCCGAATACCTGGTATGCGCCGTCGTCGCCCAGGCGGGCGGCCGGGTCGAGCAGCATCGCCGCCTCCTGGCGCTTCTCCGGGGCGTCGTGGGCGAAGCGGCGGTCCGGCGGCCGCTGGTACATCGGCTCGCCGCCGGCGATGGCCGAGACCAGCCGGCGCTGGCCGGCCACCAGGCGGGCGTCCGCGCGACGCTGGTAGTCCGCGCGCTGCGCGGGTTCCAGCGCGGCGATGAACGCCTGCGGGTGCACCAGCGCCACCAAACCGGAGACGTGCCCGAACCCGAGGCTGGTCAGCAGCCCGGCCTTCAGCGGCAACTTCTCGCCGAGCCGCAGCGTGTCGCGCACCCAGACGAAGTGGGCCGAGCCGGCCAGCTCGTCGTCGACGCAATCCAGGCTGCGGTTGGGTGGGATCACCCCGTCGCGCAGCATCTGGCACATGCCCATCATCTGGAAGACGGCCGCGCCGCCCTTGGCGTGCCCGGTCAGGCTCTTCTGCGACACCACGAACAGCGGAGCGCCCGGGGAGCGGCTCAGCGAGTCGGCGAGCCGCTCGTGCAGCTCCGTTTCGTTGGGGTCGTTGGCCAGGGTCGAGGTGTCGTGTTTGGAGACCACCGCGATGTCGTCGGCGCTCACGCCGAGCTTGGCCAGCGCACGCGCCAGCGGCGAGTCCTTGCCGCCACGGCCCGCGCCCAGCGCGCCCAGGCCGGGGGCCGGGATCGAGGTGTGCACGCCGTCGCCGAACGACTGCGCGAAGCCCACCACCGCCAGCACCGGCAGCCCCATCTTCAGCGCGAGGTCGCCACGCGCCAGCAGGATGGTGCCGCCACCCTGCGCCTCGACGAAGCCCAGCCGGCGCCGGTCGTTGGGGCGGGAGAACTTCGAGTCGGCGATGCCGCGGCCGCGCATCATCGAGGTGTCGGCGGTAGCCGCCATGTCCCCGAAGCCGATGATGGCCTCCAACGTCAGGTCGTCCAGGCCGCCGGTCACCACCAGCTCGGCCTTGCCCAGGCGGATCTTGTCGACGCCCTCCTCGAGCGACACCGCCGCGGTCGCGCATGCCGCGACCGGATGGATCATCGAGCCATAGCTGCCGACATACGACTGGATCACATGCGCGGCAACGACATTCGGCAGAACTTCCTGCAAGATGTCGTTGGGCTTGCTACGGCCCAACAGATTGCCGTGGTACATGGTCTGCATCGAAGTCATGCCGCCCATCCCGGTGCCCTGGGTGCTGGCCACCAGGCTGGGGTGCACGTAGCGCATGACCTCGGCCGGACTGAACCCGGCGCTCAGGAACGCGTCGACCGTCGCGACGATGTTCCAGAGCGCCACTCGGTCGATGGAACTGGCCATGTCGGGGCTGATTCCCCACACCGTCGGGTCGAACCCGGTTGGGATCTGCGCGCCGACGACACGCGACAGCTTGGTCTTTCGCGGCACGCGGATCTCGGTGCCCGCCTTGCGGATCACCTGCCAGTCGGTCGAGTCCGGAACGGGCCGGACGACCGTGTGCTCGGGGTCGAACTCGGCGAAGGCGCGGGCGTCGGCCTCCGAGGAGACGACGAAGGAGAAGTCCTTGTCCAGGAAGACCGAGACCAGCAGCGGCGAGGCGTGGTCGGGATCGATCGCGCCGTCGTCGACGAATTCCCGGATGCCGCAACGCTGCACGACGGTGTCGTGGTAGCGCTCGACCAGCTCTGCCTCGTCCACCAGTTCCCCGGACTGGGTGTCGTACCAACCCGGTTGGGGGTCGTCCTCCCAGCGGATCAGTCCGGTGGTCCACGCCAGCTCGAGCACGCCGGCCGCCGAGAGCTCGTTGTCCACCTCCATCTCGAACCGGGTGCGCGACGAGCCGTAGGGGCCGAGCTCGGCGCCGCCGACGATCACCACCAGATCGGCCGGGTCGACGTCGAGGTCGTCCCACTGCGGGGGCGGCGCCGGGGTGAACCCGCGCGGCGGGGACGGCAGCGCCGAAATGGTGCCCTCCGTTCCGGTGTCCTCGACGACGTCGTCGCCCGTCGCGGCCTGCTCGCGGGCCTTGGCCGCGAGTTCGGCCATGTCCAGCTCGGCTTCGGCGAGCCCGCCGGTCAGGTCCTTCTTGATCGGCGTGTAGGCCGCGGCCACCTTGGACTCCACGTCGCACAGGTCCAGCAGCATCGCGGCCATCTGCTCGGTCGAGTAGGTGGTGACGCCGGCCTCCTCGACCGCGCTGACGATGGCGTCGTTGTGGCCCATCAGCCCCGTGCCGCGCGTCCAGCCGATCAGCGCGTGCGCCAGGCTGACCCGCTGCGACCACGACGCCTCCGCGTGCCACCGGGACACCACGGCGTCCAGCGCGGATTTCGCCTCGCCGTAGGCACCGTCGCCGCCGAACATGCCGCGGTTGGGTGAGCCGGGCAGCACCACGTGCAGCCGCGAGGCGATGTCGCGTTCGGCGCCGATCTTCGACAGCCCGCCGATCAGCCGCTGCACCGCCCACAGCAGCACCTTCATCTCCATCTCCGCGCGGGCGCCGGCCTCGGACAGGTCACCGGCCACACGCGGCGCCGCGAACGGGAACAGCAGCGTCGGGGTCTGCGCGTCCTTGATGTGAATCGACTGCGGCCCAAGGCTTTCCGTTTGCTCGGTGCCGACCCATTCGACCAGGGCGTCGATGTCGGAGTAGGACGCCATGTTGGCCGCCACCACCCACAGCGCCGCGCCGAAGCGAGCGTGGTCGCGGTAGAGCCCGCGGTAGAACGCCAGCCGCTCCTCGTCGAGCTTGGACGTGGTGGCGATGACGGTCGCGCCGCCGTCGAGCAGTCCCGCGACCACCGACGCCGCGATCGAACCCTTCGAAGCGCCCGTCACGACGGCGATTTCGCGGCTGTAGCGGCCCGGCTGCGGGTTCTCGGCGCCGGCGGCGATCCGGCCGTACAGCGCCGCGTGGATCTGGCGGCCCGCGGCCAGCGCCTTGCCCTGCCACCAGGTGGCCTGCGTGGCGACGACGTGACCGGCGCCCTCGAATCGCTCCGACAGGCTCGACCACTGGGCGTCGATGTCGCCCTCGTCGGTCAGCCACAGCCGCACCAGGTCCTCGCGGGCGCTGGCCCAGCGGTCGTCGAAGACGACGGCCTTCTTGGCGTCGAACACCGGCGCGACCAGGCGTGGCCAGTCGGCGCCCAGCTCGGCGGTGACCAGGTCAATGAGTTCGGCGTCGGTGGCCGCCGGCAGCGCGCTGACCGGGTCGTCGTGGCCCAGTTGGCCCAGCACCAGGCGGGCCGCCGCGGCCAGCACACCGTCGCGACCCGTGATCTGGTCGGTGAACTCGCTCAGCGCGGCGGCGTCGACGGTCGCCCCGCCGCCACCGCCGGCCGACGGCAGCGCCACCGAAATGCCTTTGCGCGCGGCCACGGAGGCCACCGCGGCGTCGATCACCTTGTCGACGGAAGCCGCGTCGGCCAGGGCGCCCTCGTGCAGGTGGCCGATCGCGCCGCCGCGCACGCTGGTGCCCTCGCGGGTTCCCAGCGCCACCTCGACCGTGACGTGTTTGGCCCAGCCGTCGCCGAGCTCCCAGGTCTTCTTGACCCGCTCGGCGATGGCACCGGGCCGCTTGCCCGAGGGCCCCAGCACCGTGCGCAGCTGGTCGTTGATCGCATCGGAAAGCACCGGGCCGTAGGGCTTGTAGGTGCGCGCCAGCTTCGTCACCTGCGCGCGCAGCCCCGCCAGGTCGGCCTCGGCGGCACCGTCGATGGCGCCCAGGTTCAGCTCCGAACCCAGGTCGACCAGCAGCTGGTTGCGCCGCGACGACGCGCCGTCGGTGATGGACTCGATGGAGTCGAGCTGCTCGATCTGGTCGATGCGCATCTTGGCCGACAGCGCGATCAGCGCCAGGGTGGCGTCGGCGGCGTCGAACGCGATGTCGTCGGGCCGCGGCCCCGAGGGTGCGGCTGGCACCGCAGCCGGGGCCGCCGGCGCGGCCTCCACCGCAGCGGACGCTTCCGGCTCGGCCGGTTCGGGGACGTCCTCGAGCTCCGGCTCCGGATCGGTGTCGCTGGCAAACAGCACCGCGGCGTCGCGCTCGGCGTTGAGCACCTCGACCGTGCTGTGCGCGTATTCGGGCAGCTTCAGGGTGTTGGTGGCGAGCCCGGCGACGGTCGGCGAGGATTTCACGCCGATCTCGACGAAGCGCTCGACGCCGAGGCCGCCGGCGGCCTCCTCGGTGAACAGCAGGTCCTGCGTCTCGATCCAGCGCACCGGGCTGGCGAATTGCCACGCCAGCAGCTCGATCAACACCTTGCGGGCCAGCTCGCGCGGCTTCTCGTTGCGCCAGGTGTCGTAGTCGGCGAGGATTTCGTCGAGCGGCTCGGCCGGCACTAGGTCCCGGATCTCCTGGATGAAGTCACGGTCCAGCGTGAACGGACGGGGCACCAGGTTGGGGATGTAGCGCCCGATGATCAGGTCGGGATCTTTATCCCGCGGAATGATCCGCTCCAGCGCGCGCCGGAAGTCGGCGACGCCGACGCGCAGCACCCGCGAATGGAACGGCACGTCGATGCCCGGCACCAGGATGAACGAACGACGGCCGCCGGTGAGCTCGCGGCGGCGCTCCACCTCGGCCTCGAGCGCCTCCAAGCCGCGCACCGTGCCGGCGATCGCATACTGCGAGCCGCGCAGGTTGAAGTTCACGATCTCAAGAAACTCGCCAGTATTCCCCGCGATGTCGGCGACGAACGCCCGGACTTCGTCGTCGGGCAGGTCGATCTGCGACGGCCGGATGGCCGCCAGCCGGTAGTTGGACCGGCCCAGCTCGTCGCGCGGCACGATGTCGTGCATCTTCGAGCCGCGGTGAAACACCACTTCCAGCAACGCTTCCAGTCGAAGATGCCGCTGACGCAGGCCAGCGCCGTGTACTCGCCGACGGAGTGGCCGCAGGCGATGGCACCCTCGACGAAGGCGCCCTGCTCGCGCATCTCGGCGACCTGCGCGGCGGCTACCGTGGCCATCGCGACCTGGGTGAACTGCGTCAGGTAGAGCACGCCTTCGGGGTGGTGGTAGTGCACGCCGCGGGCGATGATGCTGGTCGGGTTGTCGCGCACCACGTTCAGCACCGAGAAGCCCAGCGTCTCGCGGGTGAACTTGTCGGCGGTGTCCCACACCTTGCGGGCCGCCTTGGACCGGGCCCGCACCTCCATGCCCATGCCCTTGTGCTGGATGCCCTGGCCGGGGAACGCGTACACCGTCTTGGGGGCCGAGAGCCGCGCGGTCGCCGACATCACCAGGTCCGAGCCGACGCGCGCGACGACCTCCAGAACCTCTGCGCCCTGGTCGATTCCGACCCGGTCGACGCGGAAGTCCACCTGGTCGCCGGGGCGCACCATGCCCAGGAAGCGCGCGGTCCAGCCGACCAGCCGGGCCGGCGGGCGGGCCTGCCCGTCGGTGGCGGTCACCACGTGCTGGGCGGCGGCCGACAGCCACATGCCGTGCACGATGGGCGATCCCAGACCCGCCAGCAGCGCGGCCGCGCGGTCGGTGTGGATGGGGTTGTGGTCGCCGGACACCATCGCGAACGGGCGCATGTCGACCGGCGCGCTCAGCGTGACGTCGCGGCGGCGCCGCCGCGGGGTGTCGGTGGCGTTACCGGACACCGCGCCGCCGGCGCGGGCCGGGTCGGCCAGTTCGGCGGCCCCGGTGCGCCCGAGGATCGCGAAACGCTCCTCGAGAGAGGCGATCACGGCGCCGTCGGCCGCGGCCGAGTCTCTCAGGGTCACCGAGACCGGGACGACACGCCCCATGTCGGTGTCGACGGCCGGCGAAGCCGTTGCGGTGACGACCAATTGGGTCGGATCCGCGGGCAGCGTGCCGACGCATGCGGACGGCGTGGTCCAGGTGCACCAGGCTCAGCAGGCCCTCCACGACCGGGAAGCCGGTGTCGGTCACCGCCGCACCGATAGCCGCGAACACCGCGGGCCAGCACGGACCCCACCAGCGCGTCGGGCACGGTGGTGAGGCTGGGCGCCAGCGGATCACCGAAGATCGCGGTGACCCCGGTGTGGTCGGCGACCCGCTCGGGATCCCAGTCCACCGCCATCGTGGCCGTCCCGTCGACGACCGCGGGCAGGAACTCCGGACCGTCTACCCCGGCGGCGATCGCCAGCACGGCGCGCATCGCGCCGCTGGCATCGGCGACGGACACCACCGGGGCGCCGCCGTCAACGGTGTTGTCGGGCAACGTGAACGGAATTTCGACCCAGACGCCGGACACCGGCACGCTGAGCACGACCCGCTCATCCCCGTCCATCTGCAGCCGCGCGCCGGTGGATGAGTGTGTGGCGCAACGGCTTTCGGGCCCGTCGTGCACCTGCCAGTCGGCGGGCTCGCCGATGCGGTGCACCGGGTTGGCGGTGGTGCGCTGCGCCCACAGCACGTCGGGCGCGTCCAGGACGGTGGCCAGCGGCCCGGTGACGTCGGGGCGGCCCCGCCGGCGCGACGTGACGGCCCTGGGTTCCATTCCGGCGGCGAGCGCCTCGTCGATGGCGGCCTGCTCGAAGCGGTCCAGCAACTCGCCGACGGGCTCGTCCATTCGGGTGATGCCGGCCACGGCAGCGGTGCCGGGAATGATGCATACCTCGTCGGCGTCGTAGCGTGCGTCGTGCGCCTGCCACAGCGAGTCGCTGCGCCACCAGCGCCGCACGTCCTTGTCGATGACGGGCACGAAATTGACCGGCTTGCCCGGCGTCTTGCACAGCGTGACGAAGAACGGCACGTCCGCCGGATGCAGCTGCACGGTTTCGGCGTCGGGGTAGCGCGTCAGCAGGGTGGCGATGGCCTGGTCGGGATTTTCCAGCAGTTCGTCGGACGTCGTACAGCGTCGCGATCGGCCCGTGGTCGTGCGGGTGCAACCGCGCCTCGGCGCGCTGCAGCATCTGCTGGAACCGGTCGCGCCAGGTGTCGGCCAGCCAGGGACTGCCCGGGCCCAAAATCCCAGCGGTGTCGGCGGTCGAGTCGCCGTCGCCGATCGCCAGCTCCACGTAGCGCCGCAGCCACTGCAGGTAGGTCATCTCGGCGACGTCGCCGAAGTAAGGCTTGGCGGTTCCGGCCATCGCGGCGATGATCTCGTCGCGGCGCTCGGCGACCGCCTCGGCGTCGCCGGCGACCTCGTCGAGCAACCGGCCGCAGCGCGAGGCGCTGTTGTCGATCTCGTGGATGTCCGCACCCAGCTGGCTGCGGCTGGAAGCCATGCCGCCCTGGGCTTTTCCGGCGCCGATCCACTGGTCGGTGCCCTGGGTCTCGACCAGCATCCGCTTGACCGACGGCGACGTGGTGGCCTCGAGCGTGGCCATCGCCGCGGTGCCGACCAGGATGCCGTCGATCGGCATCGACGGAAATCCGTAGGCCCGCGCCCAGCGCCCGGACAGGTATTCGGCCGCACGCTCCGGCGTGCCGATGCCTCCGCCGACGCACACGGTGATGTTCGATCGCGACCGCAGCTCCGAGTAGGTGGCCAGCAGCAGGTCGTCGAGGTCTTCCCAGGAGTGGTGCCCGCCGGCACGCCCGCCCTCGACGTGCATGATCACCGCCTTGGTGGGCACCTCGGTCGCGATGCGGATGACCGAGCGGATCTGCTCGATGGTGCCCGGCTTGAACACGACGTGGGTGATGCCGACGTCGTTCAGCTCGTTGATCAGCTCGACGGCCTCCTCGAGCTCCGGGATGCCGGCGCTGATGACCAGGCCGTCGATGGCCGCGCCGGACTGGCGGGCCTTCTGGACCAGCCGCTTGCCGCCGACCTGGAGCTTCCACAGGTACGGGTCGAGGAACAGCGCGTTGAACTCGTAGGTGCGGCCGGGCTCGAGCAGTGCGGACATCTCGGCGACGCGGTCGGCGAAGATCTCCTCGGTGACCTGCCCGCCGCCGGCCAGCTCGGCCCAGTGACCGGCGTTGGCCGCGGCGGCGACGATCTTGGCGTCGACGGTGGTCGGGGTCATGCCCGCCAGCAGGATCGGCGACCGGCCGGTCAGCCGGGTGAACTTCGTCGAGAGCTTGACGCGCCCGTCGGGCAGGCGCACGACGGTCGGGGCGTAGCTCGACCAGGCGCGGGCCACCTCGGGGACGGCCCCGACGGTGAACAGGTTGCGCTGTCCGCCGCGGGTGGCCGCGGGCACGATGCCGATGCCGAGGCCGCGGATCACCGGCGCGGACAGGCGGGTCAGGATGTCGCCGGGCCCCAGGTCGAGGATCCACCGGGCCCCGGCGTCGTGCACCCGGGTGATCTCGTCGACCCAGTCGACCGGGGCCACCAGGATCGCCTCGGTCAGCTGGCGGGCCAGGGCCACGTCGAGGCCGACCTTCTCCGCCCAGCCGGCGACGATGTCGATGCCGTCGGCGAGCCGCGGCGTGTGGAATCCAACCTCGACCTGTACCGGGTCGAACACCGGCGCGAAGACGTCGCCGCCGCGGACCTTGCTCTTGCGCTCGGCCTCTTCCCGCTCCGAGATCTGCCGGCAGTACAGCTCGAAGCGCGACAGCTGCTCCGGCGTGCCGGTGATGACCACCGAACGGCGGCCGTTGCGGATGGACAGCGCCGGCGGCAGCACGGTGCGGACGTCCTGGGCGAACTCGTCGAGCAGCCGGCCGATGCGTTCGGGGTCGGCATTGCCCACCGACACCATCGGCGGGCGGTCGCCGAGAACCGAGATTCCGCGCCGCCGCGCCACCAGCGTCCCGGCCGCGCCGATCAGCTGCGCCAGGGCCAGCAGTTCGGCGTCGCGGGCGGCCCCGTCTTTCAAGGCCCGGAGAGCCTCGACGGCGAGCACACCCTGGGAATGCCCGGCCAGGGCCACCGGCGGGGTGGCCGTCAGGTCCATGCCCTGACGAGCCAGGGCGCGCATGGCCGCGATCTGGGTGAGCAGCACGCCGGGCACCGAGACCGCCGCCGACGTCAGGTGCTTGTCCGCGGGGATCTCGTCCTCGGCCGCCAGCGCGCGCACCCAGGCCAGCGGCTCGAAGCCGATCGGACGCACCACGACCAGCTCTTTGGCCACCGGCTCGAGCCGCAGTTCGACCTCACCGACCAGCGTCGCCAGCTCGGTTTCGATCCCGGCCGAGGACACCAGTTCTTCGAGGGTCTCCAGCCAGGCGCTGCCCTGGCCGCCGAACGCCACCGCGTACGGCTCCCCGGAAGTCAGACGGTCGACCAGAGCATGGGTGTTGTACGGGCCGTGCCCGTCACGGTCTGCGGACACCCGATCGTGCTCGTGGATCGTCACTGTCTACGTCTCCCTGTATGCGTCTTCATCGGTTCGTTCGGTCAGTCTCCGGCGCGCCGGGGCCTCGTCGGTTCGAGTCGATTCCGCGTCGAATCGCCCCTTCGAGCGGCTGACCGGTGTGTTGTCGACGGGCCGTCCCCAGGTCGATCGGCTCGGCGGACTGCATCGGCTGTAATAAGAGTGTCATAAGGATCAGTGCCCTTTTCCCCAGCTAAGTGGTTACTGATGAGTTCTACGCACGGGTAACCGTGTCGTGGGTAACACCGGGTTAAACCCCGCGCGCGGGCGCCGCGAACAAACCCGCTGCATGCAGGTGGTTACGGTCGAGTAGCTATAACTTCGCTGTTCAACGCGCTTTTGTTATGTAATCGTTATATTAAGAATTCCGGCTCTCGGCGGTGCCGCGGCCGCCGGCAACCGCGCCGTCGCGCGGCGGTCGCGCCCGGCGGGCATCCCGCAGTGAGCGAACGATTGTTTGCTGGAGTGGGTGGGCGCCCTAAGCCCACTGCCCGAATTGGGGCTTGAGGATCTCGTTGATGTCCACCCCGACGCCGCCGACGCTGCGCTTGTCGATCTCGACCTGGTGCAGGTTCGCGGCCGGGTGGGTGTAGCCCCTGGGCGAGCCCCAGTTGTGCTGCCAGAAATAGGAGCCCAACCCGTCCTGCAGCGCCCAGTTGATCGTCTTCGAGTTGGCGTACACGCCGGTGCGCTGGTGGCCGATCACCGACTCCCAGGACCGCAGGTAGGGCGCGATCTGCTGCTTGTACTGGTCGTACGACGGGTCGTCGTCGATCGAGGCGTAGATGGGGGCGTTGGGCGGGCCGCCGGCCGCGGCGTGCAGCTGCAGTCCGCGCCGGGCGTGCTGCAGGCCGGCGCCGGCGCCGCCCAGCCAGTCGGAGGTGCTGCCCTTGCCGTACTGGTAGCAGGAGACGACTTTCAGCCCGTTGCTGACGAGGTCGCGCGCCTCGGCGATCTGGATGGGCTTGCCCAGCATCCAATTACCGCCGGGGCGGCGGTCGGACACGTACCGGATCGATCCCACGGCTCCGGCCGCCCTGATCTGGCTGGCGGGAATGACGCCGGCAGCATAGTCCAGCAGGGTGCCCAGCGACGCCGACGCCGGCGCCGCGCGCAATGACGCCGCCGCGACGCCAAGGCCCACCAGCCCCGGGGTCGCGGCCGCGAACCTCAGCACGTCACGCCGCGAGACCGACATGGCCACAGGGTACGACACCCACCCCATGCGGCACATGGATCCCAGTGGTCACAGCTGTATCACGTTGGCGCTTCACGCGTCGGGGCCGGCAGCACGATGACGCTGACCGCATCCACCCCGCGGCGGGCGGTCTGCCGGGCGATCTCGTCGAGGAAGTGCGCGGCCGCGGGGCTGATCGACGCCGCCCACGCGCGGAACCCCTGCACGATCACCGGCTCGCGCTCGAGCAGCGGTTGCACGCCGCGCAGCACTTCCACCACGTCACCGGGCAGCGGGTCGGCCACCTGCCGCTCGATCCAGCTTCGCGCGAGTTCGGTTGCGGCCGCGTCGTTGTCGCCCAGCGCGATCACCTCGGCGGCGAGCCCGCGCAACCTGTCGAACAGGGCCGCACGGCCCGGTGTCTCGGCGAGTTGGGCCAGCAGGGTGCTGGCCGCCGGGGGCAACACCATCTGCCCGAACAGGGCCGGGACCGGCAGCTCCCACTCGTCGAACAGGTCGGCATACATCGCGGCGACGGGCGCGGGCAGCGGCGCGCTGAGCCGCCCGATGACACCGATGCTGTCCCGGTGCGTGGTCGCCAGCCTGCGCAGGATGTCTTCGCCGGTGTCCGCGCGCTGATCGGTGGCCGCGTCGAGGGCTGCGATCAGTTGGTCCAGCCGATCACGTTGACGCACCAACAGGGCGCGATGCTCGGCGAGCAGGCCGGCAACGGTGGCTTGCCCGCCGTCGAGCAGCCGCGCGATGTCGTTGATGCCGACGCCCAGGCTTCTCATCAAGTCGATGCGCAGCAGGTCGAGGACCTGCTCGACGTCGAACACGCGGTAGCCGTTGCTGAGGTGCTCCGCGCGCAGCAGCCCGATCTTCTCGTAGTGGCGGATGCGGCCGGACGCGATCCCGGTCAGGGCGGTGACGTCGCCGATCAGCAACCGCTCAGCCACCCCTTGACCTTACAACCGTCGCAAGGTCTGTACTGGACCGATGGAACGGGACCAGCTCATCGACCTGACGCGGCGCGCACTGAAATTGGCGCGCGACAAGACAACCGACCTCGCAGCCGGCCAGCACCTGGTGCCGGCGCGGGAGTACACCTCGATGGAGCGCCATCACCGCGACCGGGCCATGCTGGCGGCCAGCCCCCAACTCGTCGGCTACGTCTCGGAGCTGCCCGCGCCGGGCTCCTACTGCACCAAGACGGTGCTGGGCCGCTCGATCCTGCTGACCCGGACGTCGGACGCGACGGTGCGCGCGTTCGACAACGTCTGCCTGCACCGGCAGTCGCGGGTCGTCGAGGGCTGCGGCACCGCCAAGCGGTTCACCTGCCCCTACCACGCGTGGACCTACGACAACACCGGGAAGCTGGTCGCGCTGCCGGGCCGCGAGGGCTTTGGCGACGTCACCGTCAACTCCGCGGGCCTGACCGAGCTTCCCGCGACCGAGTTCGCCGGATTCCTCTGGGTGGCAATGGATCCCGATGCGGAACTGGACGTGGCCGCGCACCTGGGTCCACTGGCCGACGAGCTCGACTCGTGGGGCATCGGGCGGTGGTCTCCGCTGGGCGAGAAGGTGCTCGACGCGGGGATCAACTGGAAGCTGGCACTGGACACGTTCGCGGAGAACTACCATTTCGCCACCGTGCACCGGCAGACGTTCGCCACCATCGCGCGCAGCAACTGCACGGTGTTCGACGCCTACGGGCCGCACCACCGGCTGATCTTCCCGCTGAACACCATCCTCGATCTCGACGACGTCCCCGAGGAACGCTGGGACCCCCTCCACAACATGGTCGTGATCTACGCGCTGTTCCCCAACATCGTGCTGTCCGTGACGGTCGCCAACGGCGAGCTGTTCCGGGTCTACCCGGGCGACACGCCGGGCAGATCGATCACCGTGCACCAGAACTCGACACCGCTGGACCTCTCCGAGGAGTCCGTGGCCGCCGGGGCGCAGGCCGTCTTCGACTATGCGCACGCCACGGTCCGCGACGAGGACTACCGGCTGGTGGAGGGGCTACAGGCCAACCTCGCGTCCGGCGCCCGCGATCACCTGATGTTCGGGCGCAACGAGCCCGGGCTGCAGCACCGCCACCTCAACTGGGAGAAGGCGGTCGCGAACGCGTCCGGCCAGCCGTCGAAACTGTAATTTCGCAGCAGAAGTGCGGGTGGACACCCGCAGATTTACAGTCTCGGTGCGAGTTGCCTGTCAATGAGTTGCGGACAGCGCGGCGACGAGGTCCTCGAGAATTGCTGCCACCGCCGCGGTTTCGCCGCCCGGCGCCCGGTTCAGCAGATCGATCGCCTCGCCGCGGCGACCTGCGGCCACCAAGCCGGACAGCTCGTCGACCAGGTCGTTCAGGTGCGGCGCGGGCGATTCCGCGACGGCGGCGGCCAGCACGTCGACGAGCTCCCAGTCCCGGTACAGGGCCAGCGATCGCTCGTAGAACGCGAAGCCGGTCACCGGCTTTCCCCGCAGCGTCCCCTGATAGCGATAAGGCCCTTCCATGTACTCGATCGGCAGGCCGTGCGCCGGCGCCGCCACCAGTGGCTCGCCGATGAGGTCGAGGCGCATTGCGGCGCTGGTGATCCGGTGCCGGTCGGGCATGTAGCGGACCGCGGCAGGCGGGCGCATCAACGGGCGCACCGCGTCGGGCCAGCGGACGTAGCTGCTCACCGCTACCTCGATGTCCTCGGCGCACTCCGGCGGCTGGGCCGGCTCCGGCGTCGCGTCGGGGCAGCTCGTCGTCGCCCCGGAAAAGGGCTGCAGCGCATTGCCATTGGTGCGGTCGAACTGCCGCCAGATGCTCAGATCGACGCCGTTGTCGAGGCTGATGGTGCGCCATTCGTGTGACATTGCCCGCGCGTCTCCCCCCGTCCCGCCGCCACCGGCGTACTTCGGGAACCACTGGCGGTCGACGTGCCCGCCGCCGCCGGACACCTGTTCGACCACGTCGCCCCAGCGCAGGGTGCCGGTCATCGCCATCCCGGTCTGGAAATAGGAGTACGTGTCGGGTTGGCCGAAGCAGACGATCTTTCCGTTATAGGTCGACGCGCCCACCGGTGTCGGTGCGCGCGTGGGGGTTACGGCCAGGTCCAGCCGCATCGGCCGGCCGGACTGGTCGGTGCCCACCAGGCTGACGCGGTAGGTGTAGGGCAACAACCCGCCGTCGCCGTTGCGGCAGGTGGCCCACGACGCGGTGCCCGCACCGCTGTGATAGCTGAGGTCGAGATGGCCCGACGCCATCGCCAGCTTGGGCTCGGCTCCCGGTTGCAGGTTGGCCGGCGGCATGTCGTAGTCCGTGTAGGTGCCGTAGTCGCCGGTGTCCAGGTCGAACAGCGCCATCGTGTAGAAGTCCGCGACCACGGTCCCGCCGGGGCGGTTCTTGTTGAAGATGGTCAGGAAGGCAAAGGAGCGGTCGCTCTCGGCGGCGTCGAGCTGACCCGCGAGGAACCAGGTGTCCGACTCCTGGCCGGGGTGCTCGCCCTCGGCGGCGGGAAACTCCAGTTGGCCGTCACCGAGCACCAACTGGAACGGGTAACTGCGCCAATCGCTTCTCGCCATCTTGGCTATGTTAGCGTCAATAGCGAATTTACGGATGCTCTTCTCAACCGCCCTGTGAGGCCGCCGATGACGCCCGACCCCGGCCATCGTTCCTATGACGAGGTCTTCGTCGGCGGACAGTGGCGCAAACCCGCCAACCCCAGCCGGCTCGACGTCATTTCGCCGCACTCCGAAGAGCCGATAGGGCACACCGCGCCGGCCGGTCCCGACGACGTCGATGCCGCCGTCACCGCCGCGCGGCACGCCTTCGACCGGGGCCCGTGGCCGCGCCTGGCCCCCGCCGAGCGGATGGCCGCGGTCGAGAAGCTCGCCGCGATCTACTCCGGCCACCTCGAGGAGATGGCCGACCTCATCACGGCCGAGATGGGGTCGCCGCGCAGCTTCAGCAGGCTGGGCCAGGCGGCCGGGGCGGCATCCCAGATGCACCTCGCGCTGGCGGTTGCGCGCGATCATCCCTGGGTGGAACGCCGCCAGGGCGTGCTCGGCGAAGTGCATCTGCGCCGGGCCCCGGTCGGGGTCGTCGGCGCGATCGTGCCGTGGAACGTGCCGCAGGTGCTGATCATGCCCAAGCTGATCCCGGCCCTGATCGCCGGCTGCTCGGTCGTCGTCAAGCCGGCGCCCGAGACACCCCTGGACGCCTTGTGGCTGGCCGAGATGATCGAGCAGGTCGGCCTGCCCGACGGGGTGGTGTCGATCCTGCCCGGCGGCACGGACGCCGGCGAGGCGCTGGTGCGCCACCCGGGCGTGGACAAGATCGCGTTCACCGGCTCCAGCGCCACCGGGCGCCGCATCGCGGCGCTGTGCGGCGAACGGCTCAAGCGGGTGAGCCTGGAACTGGGCGGCAAGTCGGCGGCGATCGTGCTCGACGACGCCGACGTCGGCAAGACCGTGGCCGGGCTGAAAACGGCGGGCCTGATGAACAACGGGCAGGCCTGCGTCGCGCAGACGCGCATCCTGGTCAGCGAGCGCCGGCACGACGAGGTCGTCGACGCGCTGGCCGACATGATGTCGGGCCTGCGCGTCGGGGACCCGGCCGACGAGGCTACCGACGTCGGACCCCTTGTGGCGCAACGGCAACAGCGGCGTGTTCAGGATTACATCCGGTCCGGCCGGCAGGACGGCGCCCGCGTGGTCGTCGGCGGCGAGGACAGCCCGGCCGAGCGCGGCTGGTACGTACGGCCGACGCTGTTCACCGATGCCACCAACGACATGAGCATCGCCCGGGAGGAGATCTTCGGCCCGGTGCTGACGGTGCTGCGCTACCGCGACGAGGACGACGCCGTGGCGATCGCCAACGACAGCGACTACGGCCTGGCCGGCTCGGTGTGGACCGCCGACACCGCGCGCGGCCTCGACATCGCCGCCCGGGTGCGCACCGGCACCTACGGCATCAACATGTACATGCTCGACACCGCCACCCCGTTCGGCGGCTTCAAGCAGTCGGGCATCGGGCGCGAGTTCGGCCCCGAGGGCCTCGACGAGTACGTGGAGCTGCAGTCGGTGGTGTCCAAGGGCAAGCTGCCGCCGTTGAATGGCTGACCCTCAACGACTTTCGGACAGCTCCAACGTGAGTTCGACCGGGCAGCACAGCGCTCCGTGCTGATTCGTCACCTGGATCTGGAGGTCGACGAGGTAGCGCGGCGGGTGCACCGAGGTGTCCTGGCGCTTGGCCACCGCCCGGCCCCTGCCGACCATGGTGTCCCCGGCGTAGATCGAGCCGAGCAGCCGCATGGCGCGGCGCACGACCCGGCTGCCCGGGCCGGCCCAGTCGGTCGCGACGCGGTCGGCGAACCCGGCCAGATGCATGGTGTTGACGTAAATCGTTGGGTTCCCCTGGCTTTGGGCGTAGCCGGGGTCGAAGTGCCCGGCGAAGTAGTCCCAGGTCGCGCCGGCGTTCTCCACGACCCGCTGGTAGCTGATGTGGTCGACGACCTCGGGCAGCTCGACCGGGACGGCGATCTCGTCCCAGTCCAGCCCCGCGGCGGTCACCCGGCCTCCGCGGGGGTGAACCGGAACAACGTGTTCCGGCAGGTGGCGACCACGGTGCCGTCCTGGCGACGATAGGTCTCCAGCGTCTCGACGAAATGGCCGGCGCCGAGCCGGGTCCGCTTTTCCGGGGACACCGACACCAGCTCCTCGACGACCGTGAGCACGTCGCCCTCGACGATGGGCCGCAGGAACTCGCAGTCATTGGCGGCGTTGATGAAAGTGCTGCCCGGCAACGGGACTCGCAGCGCCAGCGAGGCGGCCGGCCGCGCGGCGGCCTCCTCGTCGAACGGCCGCCACGGCGGGGGTATCAGCCACCCCATCAGCAGCGCCGGCGGTGCCGCCAGGCCGCCCCAGCGGCCGCGGGCGAAGTCGGCGTCCCAGTAAGAACGGTTGCCGTCGTGGACCATCGCGGCGAACAACTGGATGCGGGCGCCGCTGACCGGCGTCGCCGCGGTTCGCGGTTCGCTCGCCGCGCCGACCATCCGCAGCGCGTCCTCGTAGGTACCGAAGGCCAGTTGGTAACCGCTCACATGACGAGCGGGTGGCGGCTCGGCACGACGTCCCAGGTGAGTTCCCGGGAGGCGAAGTACCACGCACCGCGTTCGTAGATCAGCGTGTCCCGGAACACGCCGGTGGCCCGCAGCATGGTGTCGCCGTACATGCTGGCGAAAAGCGCTGCGACACAACGCTGGCTAGCGTTGACGCCGTCGACGTGGATCTCGTGGTCGAGGGTCACCATGCGCTGCCCGTCGCCGCCGTTGAAGGCCGCGCGCAGATCGGGGAACGACTCGCCGTCGCGGGTGTAGCCGGCGCCGGAATGACGGAACGTCGCGATCCAGCGGTCGCGGTCGCCGTCGGTGAACGCCCGGTTGTGCCGCGCGTTCAGGTTGAGGATGGCAGCCCGGCCCGTGGCGGCCTGGAGCAATTGCTGTTCCTGGTAAGTCATGGTCATTTCTGCTCTCCGGCCTTTCTCGGAAATGACTGCCAACGACCGAGCTGGCGTAACATTACGGTAACTTGCCGACTATTGCGTAACATCCACGCAACTTACCGGCTAACGGTATACCCCTGCCTTTCGCGATCCCATGCCCCTGGACTCAATCCTCGATCGCGCAGTAAATCCTTGCGCACCCGACCGATGGCATTCATAGGAAGTTCATCGAATTTCTCGACGTAGCGCGGCACGCAGAAGTACGGCATGCGGGCCGCGCAGAAATCGAGCAGTTCCGCGCAATCCAAAGTGGCTCCTGGGCGCAACGTCACGACCACCAGAATGTCGTCTTCGCCCAACTCGCTGGGTACGCCGATCGCGGCGGCCCCGGCCACCGCCGGATGGCGCATGACAACCGCCTCCACTTCGGCCGAGGACACGTTCTCGCCGCGCCTGCGCAGGCAGTCCTTGCTGCGGTCCACATACGTCAGGTTGCTCTCGGCGTCGAAGCGACCGAGATCGCCGGTGCGAAACCAGTCTTCGTGTGGGATCACGTTCCCATCGTCGCCCAGATAGCCTTCGCTCATCACGTGCGGGCGCCTGGGCCGGCAGACGATCTCTCCGACGGTGCCCGCGGGCACCGGTTCACCGCTCGCGTCGACGATGCGCACGTCGAAATCGGGATTGGGCCGCCCCGAGGTGCCGGGGACTCCTTCCTCGGCCACGCTCTTGACCGCGATCGGAAACGCCTCGGTCATCCCGTACATGGTGACGATGCGGCATCCGTAACGGCTTTCGATGTCGCGGTAGGAGTGCGCGTCGATGGGTGCCGCCGAGATGAACCGCAATGGCAGTTGGGCATCGCGCGGGTCCGCGGGCAGGTTGCGCAGCATCGAGACCATCGCGCCCGCCCCGGCGAAACCGATGGCGCCGCGGGCGCGGATGTCATCCCACACCCGGGTGGGGTGGAATGCCGCCGCCAGCACGGTCGTTCCGCCGACCAGCATCGGGGCCAGCACGCTGGGCGCCGCGCTCAGGTGGAACAGCGGCATCGACGTCCACAACACCTCCCCCGCGGCGAACTCCCAGGCCGAGGCAGCCGTCGCGGCCACCGAGAACAGGTAGTGCCAACTCGTCGCGACCGCCTTCGACGGCCCGGTGGTGCCCGAGGTGTAGAACAGGCAACCCACCTCCCCGGGCTGGGCGGCGGTCGCGACGAACGGACGCCCGGCCTCGCGGTCCAGGGCGTCGGCGAGTGAATCATCCGGCACGACAACGTCGGTCACGGTGTCCAGCGCGCCGGCGACCTCGTCCACGCGGGGGCGCCGCTCGGCGTCGGTGAGGACGACCTTGGCCCGCGACAAGCGCAGGCAGTGCAGCAGGAACTCGCCCTTGTTCGCGGCGTTGACCGCCGCGCTGACCGCGCCGATCCGCGCCGCACCCAGCCAGAAGTAGACCCATGCCGGGCAGGTGGCGGTGAACAGCGCCACGCCATCCCCGCGCCGCACGCCGAGGTCGGTCAGCATGCTGCGCCGCCGCGCACGACCGCCGTCGCAGCTGCTCGAACGTCACGTCGGTGCCGTCGATCGACATCATCACCCGGTCGGGAAACTGTTCGGCGCGCCGGTCCAGCACGGCGGGCACGGTGAAACGATCGACCCCGAAATCGGCAGGACCGAGCACCGGGAGCCCGGCTACGCTTCCGCCGCCGTCGGGTCGGGCGCACCCTCGGCGGTGTAACCGAAGTCGGCGGGCGAGGCCTGCGGGCCCGGGTAGAAGCGGTGCGCCCAGCGGCGCAGGGCGGCGTAGTCGTGCGCCTCCTCGGGTGCCAGGTTGGGCTTCTCGAGGTATTTCATGTTCTCCCAGGTGAAGAAGTCCTGCTTGATGACCTCCTGCTGCAACGCGAGGAACCGGGCGGCGCGGCCGGTGGGAACGTCGCCGGTGTCGCCGGGCTCGCGGACGGAGGCCTGGGTGTAGAAGTAGTCGGTGTAGTCCTCGTCGACGGGCGTCTGCCCGGTGACCTGGACCGTGGCCACCAACTCACTGGGGAACCGCACGACGCCCAGGCCCAGCGAGTAATTGTCGTAGATGATCTTGGCGTCGACCGGCCCGTTCGGGGTCAGCCAGGTCTGCGCGCGGCCGCCGCCGAAGTGGGCGTTGACCGTGGCGTGCAGGTGGTAGCCGGCCACCTCGAACGACGCGGTGGTCGCCGGGTTGGCGGCCTTGTGTACGTACTGGACGTGGTAGGGGTCGGCGGCGTTTTCGATGATCATCTGCGGGTGCACCTTCACGCGGTTGACCATCTGGGTGTGCGGGTGCAGCGGGTAGTACTCGCCCGTTTCCAGCTCGGGCAGCACCGGGGGCCGCCAGTACGGCGCCCGTCCGTGCCGCTCGTGCCAGGCCAGGACGAAGCCGTACCACTCCATGCTCGGGTACGTCTTGATCCGGACGTTGTTCTTGCAGCCGATCTTGCTGTACGGAATCAGCGCGTTGCTGCCGTCGCCGCGCCACTGCCAGCCGTGCCACGGGCAGACGATGTGCTCGCCCTCCACGGTGCCGCCGACGCCCAGGTTGGCGCCCAGGTGCTGACAGTAGGCGTCCAGCACGTGCACCTGGCCGGACTCGGTGCGGAACAGCACCAGCTCCTCGCCGAAGTAGTGCGCACGCTTGACCTGGCCGGGCGCCAGGTCGGAGCCGAAGGCGACGATGAACCACCCCGTCGGGAACCGGTACGACGACAGCGCGATACCGCCCTGACCGAACTCCCGCTCGGACGGGTCTTCGGGGGTGTGGGGGGCCGATCCTGAAATTGTATGCGTCACGTGCACTCCGAAGTTCGACGACTACGGCTATTTTTACTATCTTAAGCATTGAACGTCAACGAGGCGCCCCAAAGCCCCGCCCGGAACGAGGTCTCCCATGCCGGCTGTCGCAGTCGATCTCTCCGATTTCGCGCTGTGGCGCAACGGTTTTCCCGACGAACTATTTGCGCAACTGCGCCGGGACAGACCGCTCTTCCGGCACGACCCCACCCCGGGCGTCGCCCGGTTGTTCGCCGGGACGGACCGGCGCGAGTTCTGGGTGGCCACCAAACACCGGCACGCGGTGCGGCTGCATCGCGACGCCGAGTCCTTCACCGCGGTGGACGGACCGCTCATCCAGCCCGTCGGGATGTTCTCGGCGTACCCGACGATCATCAACATGGACCCGCCGGCGCTGAACAAGCGCCGCAAGCTCATCTCGAACGCGTTCAACCCGCGCGCGATCGCCAAGCTCGAGGACGGCATCCGGGCGCGGGCGGCGCGGATGATCGACCACCTGCTCGCCGAGGGCGGCGGCGACTGGATCGCCGACGTCGCCGACGCTTTGCCGATGACCGTCATCGGCGACATCATCGGCATACCGGAATCCGACCGGCCGCGGATCTTCGATTCCCTGGACCGCATCCTGAAGGCCAACTCGCCGGAGTCGCGGCCGAGCCGGCAGGACTACACCGATCTCTACGCCACCGTCTTCGGGTACGCGATGGAGCTCACCGCCGAAAAGCGGCGCAATCCCGCCGACGACATCTGGAGCACGCTGGCGTCCGCGGTGGTCACCGGCGACGACGGCGAGGAGTTCAGCCTGCCCGCCAACGAGCTCGAGTTCTTCTTCTTCGTGCTGACGTTCGCCGGCAGCGACACCACGAAGAACGCGCTGGCCGCCGGGCTGCAGGCGTTCGTGGCGAATCCGGGGCAGATCGAGCGGTACCGCGCCGAGGAGTCGGTGCGGTCGAGCGCCGTCGAGGAGGTGCTGCGCTGGTCCTCACCGGTGGCGTACTGGACCCGCACCACCAAGGTCGACGTCGAGATGGACGGGCTGCACATCCCGCGGGGCGAGCGGGTGGTGTCGATGCTGCGCTCGGCCAACCGCGACGAGGAGGTGTTCGACTCGCCGTTCACCTTCGACATCGGCCGCCAGCCCAACCCGCACGTGGCCTTCGGCGGCGGCGGGCCGCACCACTGCCTGGGGGCCATGCTGGCGCGCGCGGAGCTGCGCGCCGTGTGGGACGAACTGCTGCTGCGCTGCGACGACATCGCCATCGGACCGGCCAAGGCGGCCTACCCGAACCTGACCACCAACATGTCGATCTACGACGAGTTGCCGATCTCGCTGGCCGAGCGGCGTTAGGTCCGAGCGGTTCCGGTCAGTCGACGATCCGCAGCGCCGCCTTGGGGCACTGGTCCACCGCGGCGCGCACGTCGATCTCCAGGCGCGGCGGCACCGGGCCGTCGGCGATCTGCACCACGTCGGCGTCGCCGAGTTCGAACACCTCCGGGGCGAGCGACTCGCAGAAGCCGTTGGCCTCGCACAGGGTCTCGTCCACGATCACGCGCATCGCATGCCTCCCTTCGTCGGTTTTCACAGGCCCTTGGGCCGGGTCCCGATGACCCCGCTGCTTGCCAGGGCCGCCAGTTCCTCGTCGGTCAGCCCGCACCGTTCGCGCAGTACCTCCCCATTGTGCTCGCCCAGCCGCGGCGGTGGGCGCCGCAGCCACCTGTTCTGGCCGGCGAGCAACGCGAACGGCGGGCAGGGATACAGCGCGGCACCGATGCTCGCGTGCTCGAGCTCCTCGAAGAATCCCCGCGCCCGCAGCTGCGGGTTCTCGGTCACGAGCGACGGCGAGACCACCGGGGCGGCGGGCACCCCGGCCGCGGCCAGCCGCTGCGCCGCCAACTCGAGCGCCTGCCCGGCGAACCAGTCCGCGAGCCGTCGGTCGATGTCGTCGGCCGCGCGTCGCCGGCCCGCCGCGCCCGCCAGGGTCTCGTCGCACCAGTCGGGGCCTCCCATCACCTCGACCAGCGCACGCCACTGCCGGTCGTCGCGCACGGTGAGGGCGATCCACTCGTCGTCCCCGGCGCACCGGTAGATGTTCTGCAGCGCGCCGCCGTGGCCGCGGTTGCCCCGCCGGCCAAGCGTCACGCCGAACACCTCGGCTTCGATCGCCTGGATCGCGGTGGCGTTGAGCACCGTCTCGAGCATGGGCAGCTCGACCAGCTGACCGGTGCCCGTCCGCTCGGCGGAGCTCAGCGCGGCCAGCACGGCGAATGCCGCGTGCACCCCGGCCAGCGGATCGCAGGCCCCGCGCGGCGTGACCGGGGGCGCCTCGGGCAGTCCGGTGACCCAGGCCAGTCCCGCGATCTGCTCCATGGTCGGAGCGAACCCGACCCGGTCGCGCCACGGGCCGGCCAGCCCGAACGCGGGCATCCGGGCGACGACCAGCCCGGGGTTGGTCTTGAGCAGCACGTCGGCGTCGAGGCCGAACTGCTCCATCACCCGCGGTGAGAAGTTCTCGATCACGACGTCGGCGTCGGCCACCAGGGACAGGAACAGGCGACGGCCCTCCGCCGAGCCCAGATCCAGTGTGACGGAACGCTTGTTGGTGTTCATCGCGTGGAACACCCACCCGTACTCCCACCAGTCGTCCACGTCGGTGCGCATCCCGCCCGAGTAGCGGATGCCGTCGGGCCGCTGGATCGACTCGACCTTGACGACGTCGGCGCCGAACGCCGCCAGCAGGTGGGTGGCGGCGGGGCCGGCCCAGAAGGCGGTCAGGTCGACGATGCGAACGCCGTCCAGCGGCGGCCCCGGCGGCGCCGGCTCGGCATCGGTCCGCCGTGGCGTCCAGGGCGGCCGGTCGTTGTCGGCGCCCGCGGCGGCGGTCGCGCCCGGTGGCGCGGGCGCGCACGCCGTCATCAGCCACGGCGGGCGGGGCTGGTGAAAGCCGGCGGGGTTGGCCACGAACGCGTCGCGCTGTTTGACGTATTCGGTGTCACGGATCGTGGCGCCGTTGCCCAGCGCCGCGATCGGCAAGCGGAACAGTTGCCCGAGTTCGACGACCTCGGCCACGGTCCTCTCGGCCAGCCACGGCCCGATCTGCTCGCGGATCAGGTCACGGTATGCCCACCGGCCGATCTGGAAGCGCAGCTGCTCGATCTCCTCCAGCTGCGGGCACTGCACCATCGCGCAGAAGTCGAGCCACTGCTGGCCGGTGACCATGGTGATCCCGACGTAGCCGTCCTTGGCCGGTTCGATCGAGGGCACTTCGAGGGTGCGCCGGATCGGCGGCACCCGCAGCAACTGCGAATGCAACCATTCGCTGCTCTGCATCGCCGTCATCGCCTCGAGCATCGACAGGTCGAGGTGCTCGCCGGGGCCACCGCGCTCGACGCGGCGGCGCAGGGCCAGCGCGCCGAAGGCGGCGTACACGCCGCCCATGTACTCGCCCAGGTCGCCGCCGATCGAGATGGGCGGACCGTCGGGGTCGCCGCGAAAGCCCGGCGAGCCTGCCCAGGCCTGCAACGTCAATTCGCTGGCGGCGCGGTCGGCGTACGGACCGGCCCAACCGAAGTCGGAAACGGTGACCACGATCGCGCGCGGGTTTTCGGCGAGCAGTTGCTGCGGATCGACGCCCAGCGCCGCGGCCTGCGAGCGGCCGGCGGTGACGACCACGACGTCGGCCGCGGCCAGTTCGGCGCGATGGCGCTGCGAGCCCGGGGCGAACGTCATGCTCTGCTTGCCCGCGTTGAGAAAGGCGAACAGCGGCGCGGCGTCACCGCGTGCGACCGGCGCGCAGCTCACCGAGTACCTCCGCAGCCAATCCCCTTGCGGCGGCTCGATTTTGCGGACCTGCGCCCCGGCGTCGACCAGCAGCTTCCCGCAGTAGCTGCCGGCGATGCGGTCGCTGATCTCGACGACACGCAACTCGTGCAGCGGTGTCGGGCGGCAGTCGGCCCCGCGGCTCACGCGGCTATTTATACCATTACTGCTAAAATAGCTAATCCAGTGGAGTGCTTTTGGTTGCGAGGATCGGATGACCGCGTTGGGAGTTGGCCCTGAGTCCCGCCGCCGGTTGTCGGCGCCGCGGATCGCCGAAATCGTAGCCGACGAGCTGCGTCGCCAGATCATCGACGGTGAGCTCGCCGACGGCGATCTCCTGCCGCGCCAGGAGGTGCTGGTCGAACAGTTCAACGTCAGCCTGGTTTCGCTGCGGGAGGCGCTGCGGATCCTGGAGACCGAAGGGCTGGTGTCGGTGCGCCGGGGCAACCGGGGCGGCGCGGTCGTGCACGCCCCGGCGAAAACCAGCGCGGCCTACATGCTGGGCCTGCTGCTACAGAGCGAGTCCGTCGAGGTCGCCGACCTGGGCATGGCGTTGCAGGAGCTCGAACCGGCCTGCGCCGCGTTGGCGGCCCGCCGGCCCGACCGGGCGGACACCCTGGTGCCCGAGCTCAACCGGGTCAACGACGCCATGGCCGAGCACCTCGACGACGGCCGGGCGTGCACCGAAATCGGCCGGGAATTCCACGATCTCGTCGTGCGCGGCTGCGGCAACCACACCATCATCGCGGTCGTGGGCAGCCTGGAGACGCTGTGGAGCAGCCACGAACGGCAGTGGGCCGACGAGAGCGCCGCGCGCGGCACCTACCCGTCGTTGGCCAAGCGCCGCGCGGTGCTCAACACCCACATCAAGCTGGCCGAGACGATCGCCGAGGGCGACGTCGACCGCGCCCGCCGGATCGCGGGCCGCCACCTGGCCGACACGCAGACCTACGTGCTGTCCGGGCGGCCCCACCAACGCATCTATGCGCTGTCGCCGCAGGCCCTCTCGCGCTCGGGGTCGCGCCCGCGGGAAGTCCGGCGGTCCTGAAGGGCGGGCCCGTGAGAAGCGCGTTGGTCACCGGCGGCAGCGGGGGGATCGGGAAGGAGTGCGGCCGCAAGCTCTGCGAGCTCGGCTATGACGTGGTGCTGGTGGCGCGCCGGGAGGGCCCGCTGCGCGCGGCCGCCGAGGAGATCGGGGCGCGCCACCTCGTGGCCGATGCCTCCGATCCGGACGCATTCGCCTCGGCGATCGGCGTCTTGTCGACGATCGACCTCGTCGTGCATGCGGCAGGCACGCTGGGCGGCACCTACGCGCGCAAGCAGACGTTCGCGCAGTGGCGCGACATCCTCTCGGCGAACCTGGATTCGTGCTTCGCGGTGACCGCCGCGGTCCTGCCGCGGATGCGCCCCGGCTCGCGGCTGGTGTTCATCTCGTCGTCGGCGGCGCACGAGCCGATGCCGGCCCGCACCGCCTACTCGGCGTCCAAGGCCGGCATGAACGCGTTCGCCCGGGCGCTGGCGCTCGAGGTGGACCGGGACGGCATCGGCGTCCACCTCGTCACGCCGGGCCCGGTGGCGACCGAGATGCTGGCCGACGTTCCCTTCGAGATGTATGCGATTCAGGCGTCCGACGTCGCGGCGGCCGTCGCCTGGCTCGACACCGTCGACCCGTCGGTCGACCTGCCCGAGATCCGGCTCAGCGCGGTGCAACGCGGCCCCTTCGCGCGGCCGCCGGTCGTGCCCACCGAGGCCCGCAGGCGCGCGACCATGCAGCGACCTTCCTAGCTCGGGGTGGCGCCTTAGCTCGCTATCTTTAGTATGTTAAGGGTCTTATGGATGCCGGACTGAACTCGGACCAGCTGTCGCTGCGCGACACTGTGCGCGACGTCCTGCGCGCCGAGTGCCCGCCCGACGCCGCGCGCCAGGTGATGGACGATTCGGGGACCGATCCGGAGCGCTGGCGCAGCCTGTGGAAGACCGTGGTGGGCCTGGGCTGGACCGAGCTCGCGGGCGGCACCGGCGACTACGGGCCCGTCGAATTGGCCGTGGTCCTCGAGGAATGCGGCGCCGCCCTGGCACCGATCCCGTTGCTGAGCAGCGTCGGCCTGGCGGCGGGCGCGCTGCGCGGAACCGGCCTGGACTCCGGGCTCGCCGACATTGCCGGCGGCGCCGTCGCGACCCTGGCGGTCCACGCCCCCGGCGCCCGGCTGCCCGGGGCGCCGATGGTGCTGCGCGGCGGACGGCTGCGCGGGCGCGCGGTCGCGGTCCCGGACCTGGGCCGCGCCGAGTTGCTGGTCACGCTGGCAGAATCCGACGACGGTGTGGCGGTGGCGGTGGCCCGTTGCTGCGACGGGGTGGTGCAGGAAACCGGCGAGTCCACCGATCCCGCGCACCCGCTGGCCGACGCCGACGTCGACGCCGAGCCGTTGGCGACCGCGCCGGTCCGGCTGGAGTCGGCTCTGGCCACGCCGCTGGTCGCCGCCGCCGCCGACCTGGTCGGGGTGGCGGGCGCCGTGCTGCGCCGCGCCGTCGAGCACGCCAAGTCGCGGCGCCAGTTCGGCGCGCCGATCGGCGCGTTCCAGGGGATCAAGCACGCGCTGGCCGACAACTACGTCGGCCTCGAGCGCGCCCGCAGCCTCACCTACGCGGCGGCGGCCCGGCTGGGCGACCCGGACTCCGCGCCCGCGGACGCCTGGACCGCCGCGGCGCTGGCCAAGGCGGCGGCCGGCGACGCGGCGACCGGTTGCGCGCGCACCGCGGTCCAGGTGCACGGCGCCCTCGCCCAGACCTGGGAGCACGACATCCACCTCTACGTCCGGCACGCCTGGCAGTGCGCGGCGCTGCTGGGCGACAGCCGCGCGCTCTACCACGAGGTGGGCCGCCGCTTCGCGGGGGGCGCGGAATGAGCTCGGTGGTAACCGAATTCGGGGCGTGGCTGACGGAGTTTCTGCCCGGCGACTACTACGAGAACTACCGCACCTACCGCTGGGACCTGGCGCTGCGGCGCGACTACCAACGCGCCGCCTTCGAGGGCGGCTGGATACAGCCCACCTGGCCGCGCGAGCACGGCGGGCGGTCGCTGGGTCTGCGCGACGCGATGGAAGTGCGGCTCGAGGCGGCGCTGCGCTCGGCGCCCAAGCTGCCCAACATCGCCGGCCCCAACGTGGCCGCCCCGGGCATCCGCCAGTTCGGCACACCAGCCCAGGTCGACCGGCTGCTGGTCCCCCTGCTGCGCGGCGACGAGTGGTGGGCGCTGGGCATGTCCGAGCCCGAGGCCGGGTCCGACTTCGCCGGCCTGCGCACGCGCGCCGAGCGCTGCGGCCCGAATGGGGAGGTGTTCCGGGTCAACGGGCACAAGATCTGGACCACGCAGGCCCACCAGTCGCGCTGGTGCACCCTGTATGCCCGCACCGACCCCGAAGCCCCCAAGCACCGCGGCATTTCGTGTTTCATCCTCGACCTGAACTCGCCCGGGGTGCGCATCGAGCCCATCCGGATGGCGTCGATCTCCGACGAGACGTTCTGCGAGGTCTTCCTCGACGACGTCGCGGTGCCGGCGGACAACCTGCTGGGGCCCCTGCACGGCGGATGGAACGTCGCGCTGTCGTCGCTGCACCACGAGCGGCAGATGATCTGGATCATGAACTGGGTCGAGATCCAGCGCGGGCTCGACGCGGCACGGACAACCTCGGACGCCGACCTCTACACCGAGCTGGGCTCGCTGCTCGCCGACGCCGAGGCGCTGCGCGCCACCGGATACCGCGCCCTGGACAACGAGCTGGCCGGGCGGCCCAGCCCCGAAGCCGACGTGCTCAAGCTACTGGGCTCGGTTACCCTGCAGCGGGTTTGGGAACTCGCGGCCGCCGCACAAGGCCCCGGCTCGGCCGGTGACCCGGATCTGCTCTTCGAGCGCCAGGACGCGCTGGCCGCGACCATCTACGGCGGCACGTCGGAGGTCCAACGCAACATCGTCGCCGAGCGGCTGCTCGGGTTGCCGAAGGGATAGAAAGATGGATTACGATCTCGGCGACGACGCCGAACAACTGCGACACCGGTTGCGGGAGTTGATCTCCCAACACGTCTCCCCCGACTTCCTGGGCGCCTGCACGGAAAACCCCCAGGACCTGGCGACCACCGAGACGTTCTGCAAGCTGCTGGCCGCCGAGGGGCTGTTGGCGCTGGCGTGGCCGAAAGAGCATGGCGGCGGCGGCGGTTCGGTGTGGCAGCAGACGGTGCTGCGTGAGGAGATGTGGGCCCAGCACGAGCCCCGCGGCCCGCAGTACATGGGGATCAACTGGGTGGGGCCGGCGCTGATGCGCTACGGGACCGCCGAACAGAAGGCCAAGCATTTGGCCGCCATCGCGTCCGGGGACGTGATCTGGTGCCAGGGTTTCTCTGAGCCGGAGGCCGGGACCGACCTGGTGTCCCTGCGCACCCGGGCCGTTCCCGACGGTGACGGGTGGCGGATCACCGGCCAGAAGGTGTGGACGTCCTACGCGCTGATGGCGTCGTGGTGCGTGCTGGCGGCGTGCACCGACCCCGAAGCGCCGAAGGCCCAGCGGCTCACCCTTTTCCTGATCCCGATGGACCGGCCGGGCTTCACGGTCCGGCCGATCCCGTCGATGCTGGGGCCCCATCACCTCAACGAGATGTTCCTCGACGACGTGCCGGCGTACCCCGGCGACGTCCTCGGCGAGGTCGGCGACGGCTGGCGGGTGATGCGCGAAGCGCTGGCATTCGAACGGGTCGGCATCGCGCGGTACGCACGATGCGAATCGCTGCTCGACCGGATGCGCACTCAGCTCGGCGACGACTGGGACGCGCTACCGGAAACGCTTCGCACGCGTTGGGTGCGGGCGCTGGTCGACCTGCGGGTGGCCCGGCTGCTGGCCTACCGCGCCGTCTCGCTGCAGGACGACCCGGCGGCGGGCGCGGCGGCCAGCGCCGCGCGCATCGCCACCACGACCTGCGACCAGCAGGTCGCCGAGCTGCTCTTCGACGTGCTCGGCCCGACGGCCCTGGACAGCGGCGCCGGCGCGCCGCTGCACGGGGCGATCGAAGATCATTGGCGCTACGCGCAGGCGGCCACCGTCGCGTCGGGAACAATCGAGGTCCAACGGATGCTGGTGGCACGGGAAGCCCTGGGAGGACGTCGGTGAAAACCGCACTGCCGCAAGATATCAGCGACTTCGCCGTGGTCGCCGCCAAGCGGCTGGCCCGGCTGGGCGGACCCCCGGCGGCGCTACGCGCCGAGGCCGACGACACCGTCCGGGACGCGGCGCGCACCGCGCTGGACGAACTCGGCGCGTTCGAGCTCGACGTGCGTTTGTCGTCCGACGATGCGCTGGCCGCCGCCGTGCTCTGCCAGGCTGCCGGTGCGATGGCGCTGCCCTACCCCCTGGTCGAGGAGCTGCTCGCCATCGACGGCGCCCGGCTGGCGCTCATCGATCCGGCGGCGCCGCGCATCGATCACGGCGACCTGCCCGGCGACTGGCTCGCCGCCGACGTCGACGGCAACCGCTACCGCCCGCAACCGGGGACCCGGACGATCGCGAAACTGGGGCCGTTCCTGGTACCGGCCGCGCTGGGCGCACCCGACGGAACCGTCCCGGCCGGCGACGTCAACCTTCACCTCGTGCTGGGCTCGTGGCGGATGCTGGGCGCGGTGCAGCAGGCGCTGCAGATCGTCACCAAACACGTGAACGCCCGGATCCAGTTCGGCAAGCCGCTGGCGGAGTTCCAGGCCGTCAGGTTCGCTGTCGCGGACGCCTCCGTCGAGGTGCGCGGCCTGCACGAGCTCGCCAAATACACCCTCTGTCGCCCGGAATCGCTTGCCATGGGAGTTCATTCGGCCGACGCGCTGGTGCTCAGGTTGAAGGCGGCCGACACCGCGCGGCAGGTGCTGCGCACCGCTCACCAGCTGCTGGGGGCGCTGGGCTTTTGCGACGAGTCCGACGTCAGCGTGCTCGACCGGCACACCCAGCCGCTGATCCGGCTCCCGCTGGGCGCCGAGGCGCTTGCGCTGCGGCTGGTCTCCGCCGTGCGTGACGGCCACCTCGAGACGCTGTTCACCGGGCCGGTGCCCGCGTGAAAGCCGAACCCGCCGCCGCCGACGCGGCCGCCGACCCCCTGGCCGACGGGATCCCGTTCGGGGACAGGCTGGCCCAGCTTGCCGAACAACGGCCCGACGACCCCGCCGTGACGGTCGTCACGCTCGACGGGACGGCGCAGTCGCTGACCTTCGGCGAACTCGACGCCCGCGCCAACCAGTGGGGCCGGGCCCTGGCCTCGGCCGGCGCGGAGTCGGGTTCCTACGTCGCGCTGGCTATTCCGAATTCTCAGCACCTGGTGCTGGCGGCGCTGGGGTGCTGGAAGATCGGCGCGGTTCCCATCCCCATGCACTGGGACCTGCCCGAGTGGGAGCGGGACCGGGTGCGCGCGGTGATCAACCCCGCCGTGGTCGTCGACGAAGAGAGCCGGTGGGAACTCGATGCGCGTGCGGCCGGTGAATCCGCGGATCGGCTGCCCACGGCCGTGTCTCCCAACGCCAACGGGATCTGCAGCAGCGGTTCCACCGGCGTGCCGAAGGTGATCCTCAGCCTGGCGCCGTCGCTGTGGACGCCCCAGCACGGCGAACCGTTCCTGTCGAACTGGACGCCGGTGGCTCAGCCCCAGACCATCATGGTGCCCGCACCGATGTACCACACCAACGGCTTTGCCACCTTCCTCATGCTGCTGGCCGGCGACCACCTGGTGATCCTGGAGAAGTTCGACGCGGCACTGGTCGTCGACGTGATCGAACGGTTCCGCATCACCAACTTCACGGCCACGCCCACGATGCTGTCGCGCATCGCGGCCCTACCCGACATCCGGGAGCGGGATCTGTCCAGCGTCGTCTTCATCCTGCAGGGCGCCGCCGTGATGCCGCCGCCGCTGATGCACACCTGGTTTGAGCTGCTGGGCCCCGAGCAAATCGTGACGGCCTACGGCATGACCGAAAACCTCGGGCTGACGGCGCTGCGCGGCGACGAGTGGCTGGCCCATCCGGGCAGCGTCGGCCGCGGCTTCCGCGAGACCGAGATCCAGATCCTGGACGCGCGGGGCGAACCGCTGGGCCCCGGCGAACACGGCGACGTGTACCTGCGCGCGCCGATGAGCGCGGGATCCCGCTACCTCGGTGGCGCCACACCGCTGCCGTCGACCGAGGACGGGTTCAGTTCCGCCGGCGACATCGGCTACCTCGATGAGGACGGCTACCTCTACATCGTCGACCGGCGCGTCGACATGATCATCACCGGAGGCGCCAATGTCTTTCCCGCAGAAGTGGAGTCGGCGCTCGCGGGCCACCCCGGCATCGCCGACGTCGTGGTCATCGGGCTCGCCGACGCCCAGTGGGGCCGCAGGGTACACGCGGTGGTGCAGCCCGCCGCCGGCGCATCGCTGAGCGATCAGCAGGTGATCGAGTACGCCAAAAGCCGGCTGGCGCACTACAAGGCCCCCAAGACCGTGGAGTTCGTCGACACCATCCCCCGCACCGCGGCGACCAAGGTCAATCGCTCGGCGATGATCGCCGCCCGCGGCGGATAACTGCGCGCGGCGATCCATACCGCGGCCACCTCAGAGACCCGGCGGGACCGAAAAACCTTGTGCCGCCGAATCAGGAATCGCACGCGAACAGATTTCGCCGACCCCTTCATTGTGGCCGCGCTCCTTGATTGGGGATGTACGTGCGTCGTCGGACGGAGTAACGTCAGGCCCACGCGTGGCCCAGAGCCGCGCGGGCGCACGGTTCACTAGTCGCTTACGGTCTCCACGGCCGTTCGGTTCGCCTTCTTTTCGGCCCGTCTCGCATCCAGACTTTGCGAAAGGGCCACTTTCATGGACGACCGCGGCTACGCCGAAGTGCTTCGCCACACCATGGAGGAGTTGACCGAGCGATTCGCCCACCCGACCGACATCGGTGACACCCTGCACAGCGTGACGGCGAGCTGCGTCGAGTTGGTTGACGGAGTGGACAGCGCTGACGTGCTGCTGATGTGCGGCGGTGACCGCTTCGAGTCGGTGGCGGCAACCTCACAGCTGGCCGTCACCATCGACGTTCTGCAGCAACGGTTTTCCGAGGGCCCGTGCCTGGACGCCGGCGCCGGCGCCGGCGAGGCGATCGTCGTGTGCAACGACCTTCGTGGAGAATCGCGGTGGCCACGCTTCGCGGAAGCGGCCGTCGCCGCCGGTGTCCGCAGCGTCATGTCGTTCCAGCTGTACACCTACGACAAACGCATGGGGGCACTGAACCTTTTCGGCACCCAAGCGGACGCCTTCACCGCCGAATCACGGCCGGTGGGTGCCATGTTCGCGACGCACGCCGCGGTCGCCCTCATCGCCGACGACGAACGACTGCAATTCCGGTCCGCATTGGCGAGCAGGGACGTCATCGGTCAGGCCAAGGGCATGATCATGGAGCGGTTCGATGTCGACGCGGTCCGCGCTTTCGAACTCCTGATCAAGATTTCGCAAGACTCCAACACGCGGCTCGCCGACATCGCCGAGGAGTTGGTTTCGCGCGGCGCGGAACCCATACCGAACCCGCGACGCAACTAGCGCGGTCCCCGCGGGGACGCCTGAGCGCATCCACCCCAGCCCGCCTGTCGCCACCGTCGGCGACGACGACGCGGTAACCTCATTCTCAAAGCGCAGGTACTGGCGCAGCGGAAGGGGACCGAACAGCTCATGACCGCCCCCAACGAGGACGCCGAAGTGGCGCGCGGCGACCGCTTCATCAAGACCGCGGTGGCGATACTGGGCGAAACGGGACGCACCGACTTCACCGTCCAGGAGGTCGTCACCCGCTCGAAGACCTCGTTGCGGGCCTTTTACCAGCACTTCAGCAGCAAGGACGAACTGCTGCTCGCGCTGTTCGAGCGGACCATCGCGCAGTCGGCCCAGGCGTGGCGCGCCGAGACGACCGGGCTGGACAGCACCGCCGCCCTGAAGCTGGTCGTCGACCGCATCGGCCAACAACCGGAGTCGAGCACCCAGGACAGCCTCAACCGCGCGCTGACCCTCTACAACCAGCACCTGGCAGAGACCCGCCCCCGCGAATACGCCCGCGTGCTCTCCCCCCTGCATCAACTGATCCGCGACATCGTGGGGCAAGGCATCACCGAGGGCGTCTTCAACCCGGGACTCGACGTGGGGGCCGCGGCCGCGATCGTGATGCAGACGGTGATGGGCGCCCAGCGGATGCACTGGCTGGGCACCGAATTGAACGGGGCCCCCGTGGACGCGGGCCAACTCTACGACTTCTGCAGCGGCGCCCTGGGCATCCGCGACACCGACGACCAGTCGGCCGCGCCGTCGCTGGCGGAACTGTTCGCCCAGCTCGGCATGCGGCCCGGCACCCGCGACGGCGAATTCGCGATGACGATGCCGGTCAGCCCGGCGGTGGTCAACACCTCCGGGGCCCTGCAGGGCGGCCTGATCGCGACGCTCGTCGACGTCGCGGGGGGCCAGTTCGGCCTGGACTTCCTGCAGCCGGCCACCACGATGACCACCGCCGACCTGGTGATTCGCTACCTGCGGCCGATCCGCAGCGGATCCGCGCTCGCAGTGCCGCGGATGCTGCGAGCCGGCCGGCGAGCGATGGTCATGCAGGTCGACATCTACGCCGACGGGCACGACGAGCTCGCCGCGACCGCGACCGTGAACTTCGCGATCATCAACGGGGCAACCCCGACCTCGGGACTGCAGGCGGACCCATAAGCCCTGCTATACCTTGTTACGCAATAGTGGTAACGTCGTTACCGCGCAGAGAATCCAGCCTTTTCCAAGGAGATCGCAATGCCGTCACGCGAGCTTTCCTTTCCGGTGTTCGACGCCGACAACCACATGTACGAGCCGCAGGAAGCCCTGACCAAGTTCCTGCCGGACAACCGCAAGAACGTCATCGACTACGTGCAGGTGCGCGGTCGCACCAAGATCGTCGTCCGCGGGCACATCAGCGAGTACATCCCCAACCCCACGTTCGAGGTGGTGGCCCGGCCCGGCGCCCAGGAGGACTACTTCCGGCACGGCAGCGGCGGCAAGAGCTACCGCGAGGTGATGGGTGAGCCGATGAAGGCGATCCCGGCGTTCCGCGAGCCGGGCGCCCGGCTCGAGGTCATGGACGAACTCGGCATCGACTACGCCCTGATGTTCCCGACGCTGGCCAGCCTGGTCGAGGAGCGCATGAAGGACGACCCGGAGATGACCCACGACGTCGTCCACGCGCTCAACCAATGGATGCACGAGCAGTGGTCGTTCAACTACTCCGACCGTATCTTCGCCACCCCGGTGATCACCCTGCCCATCGTGGACCGGGCGCTCGAAGAACTCGAATGGTGCCTCGAGCGGGGCGCGCGCACCGTGCTCGTCCGCCCGGCGCCGGTGCCCGGCTACCGCGGCAGCCGGTCCTTCGGCATGGAGGAGTTCGACCCGTTCTGGCAGGCCTGCGTGCGCGCCGAGATCCCCGTCTCGATGCACGCCTCCGACAGCGGTTACGCCGAGCTGCTCAACATGTGGGAACCCGGCGACGAGTTCCTGCCGTTCAAGCCGACCGCCTTCCGCAGCCTGGCGACGGGCCACCGGCCGATCGAGGACGCGATGGGCGCGCTGGTCTGCCACGGCGCGCTGTCCCGCAACCCCGAGTTGCGCATCCTGTCCATCGAGAACGGCGCCGACTGGGTACCCCACCTGTTCAAGGGGCTCAAGGGCGTCTACAAGAAGATGCCCAACGCCTTTGCCGAAGACCCGATCGAGGCGTTCAAGCGCTGCGTGTACGTCAGCCCGTTCTGGGAGGATCGGTTCGCCGAGATCGTCGACATGGTGGGCACCGACCGGGTGGTCTTCGGCTCCGACTGGCCGCACCCCGAGGGCCTGAAGGACCCCATCTCCTTCGTCGACGAGCTCGAGGGCTTGAGCCAGGAGGACGTCGAGAAAATCATGGGCGGCAACATGATGAAGCTGATGAAGGTGTCCGCGCCGGCCTCCAAGAAGCCGGTATCGGCCTGATCTGACCGGCCGGCGGCTACGACGCCGGGGAATCTGACCGTTCCGTGCCCGACGGTTCGCGGGCGCAGATAGACACGGCGCCCCTGGACTCCCAGATCGCCAGGCGAACGTCCTCCGGGCTCTGGTGACCGTGTTCACGCAGGATCGCGTCGAGGTCGGCGCGGGTGAGCCTGCACCGCCGCAGATTCGCTCGCTGCAGTTGACCGTCGCGGATCAGCACCCGCTCAGGCGGGTCGACCAGGCGGCGAATCCAGGAAATGAAACGCAGGCGCGCGACAACGTCGTGGGCGCCGATCAACGTCAACAGGGCGGCCGTCCCGGTGATCCACGACGTGTCGGCGGCCGTCGCGGTGCGACCGATGATGGCACCGACCGCGACCCCGGTGACCCAGTCGAACGGGGTCAGCTCCGCGATGGTGCGGCGCAGCGTGAGCCGGAAAGCCGCTGCGGCGGTGAGGAACAGCGCGAGCGCCTTGACCACCGCGTAGAGCGGAGGACGCCATCCGTCGACCAGTGCGTGAAGTAGATCCGTCATCGCGCTTCATCTCCTTGCGTTGGTGCGGCCGCCACGGGGGTGTGGCGGATCGCCCAGGTCAAGGATTGTCCGCGCGCCCGCGGGCAAAACGTGGACGGCGTCGCGACGATTCTCGGCCCGTGGGTCAGGGCGCAACGGGCCGGCAGCGGGCGATGGGAGTGCCGAAGAGCCGGTAGGCCTCGCTGGTGTCGATCTCCGCGGCGGCGCCCTCCTGGAAGAGGACGATGATGTCCGACCCGCCGAACTGGAAGTAGCCGAACTCCTCCCCCTTGGCCATCTGCGTGTCGTCGGCGGCGGTGATGACCACGGAGGACACGTGCGCCATCCCGACCGGGATGACCGCAACGATGCCGATGTCGCCCCCGTCGGAGGCGGAGGTGTCCACGGTGACCACCCCTCGGTTCTGGGTGAACTCGAAGCCGGTGGTCGCGCTGTCGCTGGCCACGAAGTTCTTGTCGTCGAGCCCGACGTGCATGCACACCGTCCCGCTGACCCGGAAAGACTCCTTGATCCGGCCCGAGACCGGCAGGTGAAACCGATGGTATGACGACGGCTGCAGCATGTAGTGCACGAACGTGCCGCGGGCAAAACTGTCGCAGTACCGGCTGCCCTCGATCAGCTGCCTGATGTTGCCGTACTTGTGCGTGTTCTTGACGGTGATGTCCGGGATGTTGGAGTCGGCGTCGATCTCGTAGGCGTGCTGGAACACGCAGTCGGCCGGCGAGGTGACCACCAGGTTGCTGCCCGGTTCGGCGATCGGCCGTAGCCCGCCGTTGAGCCGGCGCCCAAAGAACTGGTTGAACGTCAACCAGCCGCTCGGCTCGTTCGGCTTGCCCTCGACCAGCGACTCGTAGACCCGGTACTCGGGCGCGTAGTCGATGAACGACTGCAGGATCTCCGGGCTGAACGACTCCGGAGTGTCCAGGAAACTGCCCCACTGGCGGGAGAATTCGGTCATCCAGCCACGGAAGGCATCGGAATCCTGTGGCGCGCCGCCGTCCACCTCCTGATCGACCAGGAAGAAGAAGTGTGAGATCCGGTCGCTGACCTCCTTGGCGTGCCGCTCGCCGGGCTTCATCCCCCGCCACGCCTTCGCATCGGACTGCCGCGGCAACCACCTGAGGAAGCCCTTCAGATACTCCTCGTACTGTCGGACGTCCTCCGGCCAGTCGAGCGCCTCGAAAAGCTCGGCACCCAATTCCGCCTCGGCCGACTTCCGGGCCTTGACCAGCGATTGCTCGAGCTGGTCGGCCAAGCCCTCCTCTTTGCCGAGGACGTCGTGCAGGTCGTGAATGATCGCATCCGGCTGGCTCATCTGGCTGCTCCTCGTGTTGCACCTCGCGTAAAAATGGCCACGGTCAGGCGCCGCCCGCCGTCGGGACCCACCGCGCGGGTTACCCGGAATCGGCGCGTTCTAACAGCGTGCGCGCCCGTACCGCGGCGAAAGACCGTTAACCAAGCAAATGTGGGATTGCGGCCGGGGTCGATGGGTAATCGATTGGGCGATGGACATTCACCAGACGCCGATCTGCACATCAATCAATGGCCCCGGGGAGGTACGCCGTGATCACACTCACCGCTGACGCGCCCGAATCGCTGACGCGTACCACGCCCTCGCAACGCCCGCCGCTACGGGTTGGGCTGGTCCAGCATCGCTGGCGCGCCGACCACGCCGATCTCACGCGCGTCCTGGGGGATGCGATCGCCCGCGCCGCCGCCACGGGCGCGCGCGCGGTGTTCCTGCCCGAGCTGACCCTCATCCGCTATCCGGGCGACCTGACTGCGCCCTCTCCCCCGGTGAGCGCCGCCGAAGATCTGCTCGCCGGACCGACATTCGCCTTCGCGGCCGAATGCGCCCAAGCCAACCAGGTTTTCGTGCAGGCCTCGCTGTATGAGAAGGCGTCCCCCGAAGACGGCAGGGAGGACGGACTGGGTTACAACACGGCCATTCTTGTGTCGCCGGGCGGCGAGCTCGTCGCGCGGGTGCGCAAGATGCACATCCCCGACTCCGAGTGCTACCGGGAGACGAACTACTTTCGGCCCGGCCCCGCCGACAAAGACCCGTATCCGGTGCTCGCGCCGCAGGGCCTGGACGCGCGGATCGGGCTGCCGACGTGCTGGGACGAATGGTTTCCCGAAGTGGCCAGGGCATATTCGCTGCACGGGGCCGAAATGCTGGTCTACCCGAGCGCAATCGGATCGGAGCCGGCGTTCCCCGAATTCGACAGCGAACCGCGCTGGCAGCACGTCATCGTGGGCAACGGCATCGCCAACGGCCTGTTCATGATCGTGCCGAACCGCACCGGCGACGAGGGCAAGCTCAAGTTCTACGGCTCCTCGTTCATTTCCGACCCGTACGGCCGCGTGCTGGCGCAGGCGCCGCGCGACGAGGAGGCGCTGCTGATCGCCGACCTCGACCTCGACCAACGCCGGGACTGGCTCGACGCGTTCCCGTTCCTGCGCACCCGGCGCCCCGACAGCTACGGCGCGCTCGTCGGACAGACGTAGCCAGCGGCTCGAAATGCCTTTGCTCGCCCTGTGATCCGCGGTCGCGTTTGGTCATACCCGCCGCAGGTATGCGCCGCATCGGGACTCCGCAGGCAGGAAGCAACGTCAGCACGGCGAGCAGCAGGCCAGGCCGCTGACCAGGCCACCTCGCTCGGCTGACACCGCACGGCAAAACATGCACCTGCCAAGGACATTGGCGCGTAAATTCTCGTACGTGGCGTTCCCCGACGGCCGTTACCAATCTGTTGCCTAAGGCATCTGTCGCCAATTGATAGTGTGATGGCCACTACGTGACGAATTCGTCGACACATCGGGCCCGGCTATCCCGATCCATCCGTAGCCAGGTCGGTGGAGGTTCCGTAGGAGGGACGGCCGAATGGTGGCCGAAAACGGCTGGGACAAACCCATGGGCGCGGCCGAGGACGTGCGCCGCATCTTCGAGAGTGTCCCCGTGATGCTGGTCGGCATGGAAGGGCCCGACCACCGGTTCGTCGCGGTCAACGCGGCCTACCGAGCCCTGCATCCCGAATTTGATCCCATCGGCTTGCCCGCGCGCGAGGTTTATCCCGAGCTGGAAAGCCAGCACATCTATCACATGTTCGACCGCGTGTACCAAACCGGCGAGCCGCAGTCAGGGAAAGAGTGGCGGCTGCAGGCCGACTTCGACGGCTCCGGTGTCCAGGAACGGTTCTTCGACTTTGTGCTCACCGCCCGGCGCGGGGAGGACGGGTCGATCGAGGGGGTGCAACTGCTGTTCGACGACGTCACCGCCCGGGCGCAGGCCCGGCTGACCGCCGAAACGCGGATGGAGGAGCTCTCCGAGCATTACCGCGACGAACGCGACTCCGCCATCGTCGTGCAGCAGGCATTGTTGGCCCCGTCGGTACCGGTCGTTCCTGGCGCCGACATCGCCGCGCAGTACCTCGTCGCCGGGGAGGACACGGCCGCCGGTGGCGACTGGTTCGAGGCGATCGCGCTCGGAGATCGGCTGGTTCTCGCCGTCGGCGACGTGGTGGGCCACGGCGTGGAGGCCGCCGCGGTGATGGCGCAACTGCGGACCGCGCTGCGGATGCAGATCCTGGCGGGGCAGACGATCGCGGACGCGCTCGATGCCGTCGATCGCTTCCATCGATACGTGCCGGGATCGAAGTGGGCCACCGTGTGCGTCGGTTCGCTCGACGTCACCACCGGTGAATTCCAGTACTGCACCGCCGGGCACCCGCCGCCGTTGTTGGTCACCGCCGACGCGAGGTCGCGTTACGCGGAGCCTTCCGGGGCGGGTCCGCTGGGAAGCGGCACCGGGTTCCCGGTCCGCGCCGAGGCGCTCGAGGTGGGTGACGCGGTCCTGCTCTACACCGACGGTCTGATCGAACGGCCGGGCCGGCCGTCGGGCGCCAGCACCGCCGAGTTCGCCGAACTTGCGGCCAGTATCGCCGGCGGCCGCGGCGGCTTCGTCATCGACAAACCCGCGCGGCCCGTCGACCGCATCTGCTCGGAGACACTGGAATTGCTGCTCCGGTCGACCGGTTACGCCGACGACGTCACCTTGCTTGCCGCACAGCGGCGCACGCCTCCGGCGCCGCTGCACCTGACCCTGGATGCCACCGTCCACGCCGCGCGGGCCGTTCGTGCCCGGCTTCGCGAATGGCTGGCGCAGATCGGCGCCGACCCCGACGACATCTCCGATGTCGTACACGCCATCTCGGAATTCGTGGAGAACGCGGTCGAGCACGGCTACGCCGCCGCGGCGCCCGGGCTGCACAAAGAAATCGTCATCGAGGCCTCGCTGGCCGGTGACGGCAACCTGTACGCCTCGGTCGCAGACCGCGGGAAGTGGAAGGATTACCGCGCGGGCGAGAAGGGCCGCGGGCGCGGGCTGGCGATGGCCGAGGCACTGGTGTCGCGCGCGCAGATCACCCACGGTTCGGGCGGGACGACCGCCAGTGTGGTGCACCGATTGTCGCGGCAGGCCGACATCGTCACCGACACACTGATCAGCCAGTGGCCCCGCCGGCGGGCTACCGGCTCCGAGTTCGCTTCTGAGGTCGGCGATGGCGGCCGCATGGTCGTCAGCGGTGACGTGGACTCCGACACCGCATCCATCCTGGATCGCCAGATTGCCGTCGAAAGCCGTTCGGGCATCGCGCCTTTGACGATCGATCTCAGCGCGGTCACCTATTTGGGCTCGGCGGGCGTCAGCTCGCTGGCCGACGCCCGTGACCGGGCCCGCCGCCAGGGCGGCGACTGCGTGCTGGTGGCCCCACCCGGAAGCCCGGCGCACCACGTGTTGTCGCTGGTCCAGATCCCCGTCGTCAGCGGCCACACCGACGACGAGCTGGCCGAGGAAACCGGGCCGGACCGCGGGTAGCGCGCCTCGCGCTCAGCGCGCCCGGCCGTGGCGGACCTCGCTGAACGGCACTCCGCGGTCGGCGGCGTATTCCCGCGGGAAGCCCAGCACCCGCTCGCCGATGACGTTGCGGGCCATCTCGGTCGTCCCGCCCCCGATGGCGACGGTCTGCCGCGACAGGTAACGCAGCCCGGCCTCCAGGCCGTCGCCGCGCTCGCCGACGACGCCGGCGACTCCCGCGATCGCCAGTGCCGTATCGACGTCCAGGGTCACGGTCTCGGAGTGGAACAGCCTGATCAGCGTCCCGGCGGCCGGCGGCAGCTCCCCGTCCTTGACGCTGCGGTACACGTGGGCGATCAACTGCTCGGCGACCGCGCGGTGCACCAGCGCCCGGCCGGCCATTTCGTGCGCGCGCTCGTTGTCGGCCTGGCCGGTGCGGGCCACGAGGTCTACGTAGTCGACGGGATTCGCGTTCCCGCCCTCGCTGCCGCTGCCGCTGGCGAACTCCGAACCCTGCCCCACCGCGCGGCGTTCGTGGTACAGCTGGCGGGAGGCCACCGCCCAGCCGCCGTTCACCTCGCCGACGACCGCGTCGTCACCGACGTCCACGCCGTCCAGGAACTCCTCGCAGAACTCGGTGGAACCGCTGAGCATGGTGATGCGCCGCAACGTGATTCCGGGATGATCGATGGGCACCAGGAACATGGTCAGGCCTTCGTGTTTGGGCACATCCCAGTCGGTGCGGGCCAGACACAGGCCGAAGTCGGCGGAGAACGCGCTGGTGCTCCAGGTCTTGGCACCGTCGATCACCCAACGGTCGCCGCGGCGTTCGGCGCGGGTGAGGACACCGGCCAGATCGGAGCCGCCGCTGGGTTCGCTCAACAGCTGCACCAGGATCTCCTCGCCGCGCAGCGCCGCGGCGATGTGCTGCTTCTTCTGGTCTTCGGTGCCGGTGTCGAGCAGCGTGGCACAGCAGATGGTGAACGTCGGGGTGTTGAGGATCAACGGCATCTCGTAGCGCAAAGTTTCGGAGTCGAATGCCTTTTGGTATTCGTAGTCCAAACCCAGGCCGCCGTACTCACGCGGGAAGCAGATACCGGCGAATCCGCCTTCGTAGAGCCGCTTTTGCAGTTCCCGGGCCCGCGCCCAGGACCGTTCGTCGTCGCGCGGGGCGGGCGGCGGGGCTTCGGGGTCGATCGCGGGCATGTGGTCCGCCAACCACGCCCTGGCCCGGGCGGTGAACTCCGCCACGGATTCGGTGGGGGTCATTGCGCCGCGCGACCCGTCTTGGCGCGCGCGTGCCAGGCGTACACGCGCAGGTTGTGTTCCTCGGGCGTCCCGAACATGGAGCGATACAACGTAACTCGCCGCAGGTACAGGTGCAGGTCGTGCTCCCAGGTGACGCCGATGCCGCCGTGCATCTGCACGCACGCCTGAACGATCTGGCCGGCCATCTCGCCGACGTAGGACTTGGCGATGCTCGCCGACAAGCCGGCTTCCGGAGCCCCGGCGGCGACGTCGGCGACCGCCGCGGCGGTGGTGGCCCGGCACGCCTCCAACCACAGCTTCATGTCGGCGAACTTGTGCTTGAGCGCCTGGTAGGACGCCAGCGGGCGGCCGAACGTGTGCCGGTCCAGCGCCCAACCGACGGTGAAGTCGAACACCGTCTGCAGGATGCCGACCACCTCGGCGCACTGCAAGGCCTGGGCGATCTGGGCCTGCCGCTCGATCAGCGCGGTGGTCTCGGCCGCGCCGCCGACGGCAGCGGACTCCCCGACATCGACGCCGTCGAAGTGCACCGTCGCATAGTGTTTGACCAGGTCCACCGACTGCTGGGGCACCACCCGAACGCCCGGCGCATCCGTCGGCACCAGGAACTGGCGGATTTCATCCGGGCCGGATCGCGCCACCACCAACAGCAACCCGCTCTGGGCGCCGGCCTCGACGCGGTCCTTGGTGCCATCGATGCGGTAACCGGAGCCCGTTTCAGAGCTGATTGCGGTGGCCGTCACCGCAGGGTCCAGTGGCGCCCACCCCCGGCCCGGCTCGGACACCGCCCAGGACGCGACCAGCTCCCCGGACACCAGCGACTCGACGGTGCCGGTGTGCGCGTCCGGGTCGGCGCACTCGACAAGGCCGGCGAGCACGGTGCTGACCGGGTACAGCGGACCGGGAGCCACCGTTTTACCCAGCTGCTCGGCGACCATGGCCAGGTCCGCGACGCCGCTGCCCGAGACGCTGCCGCCGCCCAACTCCTCCGGCACCAGCAGGCCCGTCCACCCCAGCTCGGCGGCCCGCCGCCACCAGGCCGCGTCGAAGGACTCCCCCGCGGCGTGCAGTTCGCGAACGCGGCTCAACGGCGCTTCTTTTTGCAGAAACGCCTGGGTTGTGGAGGTGAATAGTATCTTTTCGGGAGAGTCGACAGCGGTCATGATGCCGGCAGGACCTTCCTTAGCAGTTGATCGCCGCCGCGAAAGATGCAGAGGAGAGAGGGTGGGTGGGTGGTCGTCATCCGCCTGTTCGGTCCTCGTTGGGAGTTCGCTGGCGACTCGATGTTAGCAACGGGCAATACAGTAAGAGATACCGGAGTTCAGTCGATAATGATCCTGACGAGCGGTAACCGCGATGACTGAGGCGGACGAAACCTCCGAAGCCTCTGCCATGCCGGAGGCCACGTCGAGGGCCGAGGCGATGGCCATGGCCGAGGAGGCCGAAGCCCAGGCCGCGGAGGCCGAGGCGATGGCAGCAGCGGCGCGCGCCCGCGCCCGCGCCGCCCGCCTGCGCCGCGAAGCGCTGACTCTGGCCGAGGACGCCGAGGACTACGGTGACGCGGCCGCCGCGGCCGCCGATGCCGCGGCCGCCGATGACTACTACGCCGATTACGACGAGACGGCCGAAGATTACGACGACGACGAGTACGAGGACGAGTACGACGACGAGTACGACGAGGCCACCGACGGCGACTACGACGACGCGTACGACGAGGACGGCGAGGCGGCACCGGAATCCGCGACGCGGCCGGACGACTGGCGACGCCGGTTGCCATCGCTGGCCACGACTTCCAAGGTGGCCGCGGTCATCCTCATCGCCGGCTTCGCCGCGTTCAGCGTGTACGCGGTGCTGCAACATCGCGACACCGTCCGCTACCAACAGCGCCAGGAGGCGTTCGTCGCCGGAGCCAAGCAGCGCGTGCTCGACATGATCTCCCTCGACTTCCACCGGGCCAAGGCGGACGTGCAGCGGGTAATCGACGGCTCCACCGGCGAATTCAAGGACGACTTCGAGAACCGCGCCAACGATTTCATCGCGGTGGTCGAGCAGTCGAAGGCCGTGACCGAGGGCACGGTCAACGGGGCCGCCGTCGAGTCCATGGGCGACAATTCGGCGGTGGTTCTGGTCGCCGCGACGTCGCGCGTCACGAATTCCCCACCGGGGAAGGACGAACCACCGCGGATCTGGCGACTCAAGGTGACCATCACCGACGTCGGCGGCAAGTACAAGATGTCGAAAGTTGAGTACATACCGTGACCGAGCATGTCAGCGACCTCCCGGCCGATGACGAGATCGGCTCGAGCGAAGCCGAATTCGACGATCCGTTGGGCGAGCCGTACGACGGCGATGAACTCGGGGAGGAGCCCACCGCCGGACCCGGGCGACCCCGCTGGGGACGGACGCGCCGGGCGCTCAACTCGAGGGCCCTGTCGGTGAGCCTGGTCGTGCTGCTGCTGGTCTCCGGCGGGGTGGCGACGTGGCTCTACTTCAAGCAGTACCGGCCCGACCAGCAGACCGACCCCGCCGTCGCCCGCGCCGTCGCCGCCACCGCGTCCGACGCGACGGTCGCGCTGCTGTCGTACTCGTCGGACACGCTCGACCAGGACTTCGCCACCGCAAGGTCCTACCTCGCCGGGGATTTCCTGTCCTACTACAACGATTTCAGCCAACAGGTCGTGGCTCCGACGGCCAAACAGAAGTCGCTGAAGACCACTGCGAAGGTGACCGCCGCCGCGGTGTCGGAGCTGCAACCCTATTGGGCCGTCGTTCTGGTCTTCGTCGATCAGACGACCAAGGTCAAGGACAACCCTCAGCCGTCCCTGGCGATCAGAAGCGCGCTGGTGCGCATGAACCGGATCGACGGCAAATGGCTGGTCACCAAGTTCACCCCGGTCTAGGCGTTCGCCGGCTACATGGCGAAGACGCGGCGCAGCGCCTGGGCGTGCAGCGCCCGATACTCGCGGGAGACGACCCAATCCGGCACCATTGAGTCGAAGCCGCTGAATGTTGCTGCGATGACGTGCAATTCGGTGTGCACGAACGCGTGCAACAGCCGGTTGGCGTAGCCGATTGCCTCGTCGCGGCACGGGTCGATCTCCGAGCAACTGATGAAGGTGGGCGGCAGCCCCTCCAGGTTCGCCCGATGCGCGGGCACGAGTTGACCGGTCGCATTGGCGTGCCCGAGGTAATGGCCCCACGCCCGGCTCACCGCGGGACCGTTGAGGCCCGGCGTCCGCTGGAATTCGCGCCGCGAGGGCGTGGCGTCGGAGTCGAGCATCGGCTGGTGCAGGATCTGCATCGAGATTTCCGGACCCTCTTGGTCGAACATGCGCTGGGACAGGCACGCGACCAGCGCGGCGCCCGCGTCCCGGCCCATCACCGCGATCCGGCCCGCGTCGGCGTCCAGGTCGGCGGTGTGGTCCACGGCGTACCGGAAGGCCGCTTCGACGTCGTCGAGGGCCGCCGGACCCGGATGCTCCGGTGCCAGCCGGTAGTCCACCGACACCACGAGGCAGCCCCCGGAGCGGGCCAGCTCCACGCAATGGGCGTGGTCGGTGTCCAGGTTGCCGGTCACGAAGCCGCCGCCGTGGGCATACACCAGCAGCGGCGCCTGGGATCCGGTGGGTCCGCGGTACAGACGAAGGCCCAGGTCCTGGCCGCCCGGGCCGGCGATGGACCGCGATTCCACGGTGACGCCGGCGGTATCGGCGGCGGCGGCGCGCCCAGCGGCCGCGGAGTCCGCCCGCTCCCGTTCGGCGGCCAGCGTCTCGGCCCGGAATTCGACCACACCCGACTCGGTCGCGGCTCCCCGCAGCACCGGGTCGAGGCGGCCAAGGCCCTGCGGCCGGGACAAGTTCGTCTGTGTCATGGGCTGTCTTTCTTGGCCGTGTTTGCTGGGCGAGCCCCGATGGTGGCCGGTAAACGGTACCGGGCCGTGGCTTTCCCGCGCATGTCGGCGCGTCGCAGCACACCCATCACCGCCTCCCGGGACACCAGCGGTACCAATACTGTGCCCGCCGGGGGCGACCAGACAAGCCGTTGGGTTTCGTTGCTATTTATATTATGATAGCGATATTCCCGCTCGATTCCCGAAGGAGCGCTGATGACGGTGCGTACCGACCCCGACGATCAGCCCGTCGCTCTCGATACCACCGGCGAAACGAGCCCCTATCCGTTCTTCGAGTACATGAGGCGCACGGACCCGGTCTGGCACGGCTCGCTGGCCGACCATTCGCAGCTACCGGAGGAACTGCGGCCGAGCGACGAGTGGGTCCTGTTCGGCTACGACGGCGTGTTCCAGGCCTTCCGTGACGACCGGACCTTCACCTCGGCCGGCTACGAAAAGACGATCGGCCTCGTGATGGGCCACACCATCCTCGCGATGGGCGGCAAGGAACACCACGATCACCGCAACCTGGTGGCCAAGGCGTTCCGGGCGACCGCGCTGCAGCGCTGGGAGCCGTCGGTCATCGGCCCGGTCTGCGACCGGCTGGTCGACGAAATCAAGGACGACGGCCGGGCCGACCTCGTGCAGGCGCTGACCTTCGAGTTCCCGACCCGCATCATCGCCAAATTGCTCGGTCTGCCGCCGGAGGACCTCGACCTCTTCCGGCGCTTGTCGCTGGATCTCATCTCCATCCCGACCGACATCGTCGCCGGGCTGAACGCGGCGGCCGAACTGCACGGCTACTTCCTCGAGCAGGTCGAGCAGCGGCGGCATCAGCCCACCGACGACATCATCGGCGACCTGGTGGCAGCAGAGATCGACGGCGAGAAGCTCACCGACGAGGCGATCATCGCGTTCCTGCGCCTGCTGCTGCCCGCCGGGCTGGAGACCACCTACCGCTCGTCGGGGAACCTGCTGTACCTGCTGCTGACCCACCCGGAGCAGCTGGCGGCGGTCTACCACGACCGGTCCCTGATCCCCGCCGCGATCGAGGAGGGCCTGCGGTTCGAAACCCCACTGACCATGGTCATCCGGACCACCACCGAGGACATCGAACTCGGCGGCAAGACGATCCCCGCCGACTCGCAGATCGACCTGTGCATGGGCTCGGCCAACCGCGACGAGAGCCGCTGGACCGACGCGAACGCCTTCGACATCCGCCGGCCGCGCCAATCCCACATCGCCTTCGCTGGCGGCATCCACATGTGCCTGGGCATGCACCTGGCGCGCCTGGAGACGCGGGTCATGCTGAACAGCCTGTTCGACCGCGTGCGGGATCTCGCCTTCGTCGCCGACGACGGCATCGGCGAGGAGCCCCGGATCGTCGGGCTCACGTTCCGCTCGCCGAACAAGCTCCCGGTCGCGTTCGCCCCGGCCGCATGAGAAGCCGCGCGGCGATCCTGCACGACGTCGGGGGGCCTTGGTCCGTCGAGGAATTCGAGCTCGACCCGCCGCGCGCCGGCGAGGTCCTGGTCGAGATGGCCGCCGCCGGGCTGTGTCACTCCGACGACCACATCCTGCAGGGCGACATGTCCGCGCCCAACGAGGTGCTGCGATCGCTGGGTCTGCCGACCATGTTCCCGACGGTCGGCGGCCACGAGGGCTCGGGCATCGTGCGCGAGATCGGGCCCGGCGTCAACGATTTCGCCGTCGGCGACCATGTGGTGATGTCGTTCGTGGCCGTGTGCGGGCAGTGCCGCTGGTGCGCCACCGGGATGGAGTACATCTGCGACGCGGGCATCGGCACCCTGACCCCGGGCATGCCCACCGACGGCACGTTCCGACACCACACCCGCGACGGCCACAACCTCGGGCACCTGTCCAAGATCGGCGCCTTCGCCGAACACACCGTGGTGGCCACGAATTCGCTGGTCAAGATCGAGCCACAGCTACCCCTGGCCCCCAGCGCGCTGCTGTCCTGCGCCATCCCGACCGGCTACGGTTCGGTCGCCAACCGCTCCAACATGCGCGCCGGCGACACCGTCGTGGTGATCGGCGCGGGCGGCATCGGGACGGGCGCGATCCAGGGCGCCCGGATCGGCGGCGCCGCGCACATCGTCGCCGTCGATCCCGTCGACTTCAAACAGAAGTCGGCGCTGCAGTTCGGCGCCACCCACAGCGTGGCCGCGGTCACCGAGGCGCTGGACCTGGTGCGCGACCTGACCTACGGGGTCATGGCCGACGCGGTGGTGGTGTCGCCGTCGTTGATCACCCCCGCCGACGTCCGCGACGCGGTGGCGCTCACCCGCAAGGGCGGCACCTGTGTGCTCACCGGCATGACCTCGCAACTGACCCGCTCGGTCAAGATCGACCTGCAGGACTTCATCCTGATGAACAAGTCGCTGGCGGGCACCGTCTTCGGCTCCTGCAACCCGAAGGCGGACATCGTCCGGCTGGCCCGGCTTTATCAGACCGGGCAGCTGCAGCTCGACGAGATGATCACCCGCCGCTACCGCCTCGAAGACATCAACGAGGCCTACGAAGATCTCCGCCGCGGCGAAATCGTCAGGGGAATAATCGATTTCGGGCTCAACTGATACCGCTGGGATCCATCACCTTCTGCCGTTGGCCATACGCGTCGATCGGGCTGTGCAGCGCCAGGCCGCCGTCGGCGTGCAGGACTTGTCCGGTGACCCAGGGCAATTCGAGGACGCCCACGATGGCCCCGGCCACGTCGGTCGCCTCACCCACGCCGCCCAGCGCCGTGCGCTGGGCCAGCGCCTCCACCCAGCCGGGCAGTTGTTCGGGCTTGGCCAGCATCGGCGTGCGGGTGACGCCCGGCCCCACGGCGTTGACCCGGATGCCGTAACCGCCCCACTCCGCGGCGGCCACCTTCACCAGCATGTTCACCCCGGCCTTGGACACGCAGTAGGAGCCCATGTCCCGGTCGGCGACGGTGCCGCTGATGCTGGAGACGGCGACGATCGAGCCCCCGACACCGGTGTCGACCATGACCCGCGCCGCGGCGCGGATCGTCAACCAGGTGCCGGTCAGGTTCACCGCCAGCACCCGATCCCAGTCCTCGGGCGACTGATCCAGCAACATGCCCGACGCGCCGACACCCGCGCAGGTCACCACCCTGGTGGGCACGCCGTGCTCGCGCACGGTCTGCTCCATCGCCGCCGCCACCGTGTCGGGATCGCTGACGTCGCAGGCGATGTCGCCACCCGACAGGTCCCACACCACGACGTCGCGGCCCGCGTCGCGCAGCCGCTCGGCGACCTCGCGCCCGATTCCGGACGCGCCGCCGGTGACCACGGCTACTGGGGCAGTCATCCCCGCAATGTTAGTAGGGTGGTCACCCGTTCGGCGAGGTCCGCCAGGGCGCGCGCCGTCGCCAGCTCCCGGCGGGTTTCGCCGGCCAGACAATCGGCGGGATGGCGATAGGAGACGCCGTTTCCGGCCAACTGCGCACTCCCCCAGATCAACTCGACGCGCGCATGGGTTTTGCCGCCCTGCTCGTCGATCGCAACGGTGACCGTCGGCTCTGCAAGAGAACCCGAACGGGTCTTGTGGTGGTACATACCTCGAATGATGCTGCGGGGCCGCTCCACTTCCGAGCTTCTGGGCCCGTGTGTCGCAGATTGGGGACTTTGGTCCCACACCGCTCCGGTGTCCGCCGAGCGCTGCAGCCGCTAGCCGAGGGCGGCCAGCGTGCGCTCCCACAACTCGCGCGCCAGAACGGGGTCTTCGGCCGCGCGGTTGGCCTTGGCGACCTTGCCCTTCACGTAGTACTCGCCGGGAACCCAGTCGGCGCCGGCCGTGCTCGACGCCAGCCAGACCAGCTGGTCGGCGCCGTGGTCCGCGGTCGCGATGAGTCGCCGCACCGGGGTGTGCTGCATGAACACCAGCATCCGCGAGCCCGACGCAGTGCCGATGTTGGTGTTGACGAATCCGGGGTGGACCACGGCGGCCGAGAGCCCGTCGGCGTGGTAACGCCGGTGCAATTCCCGGGTGAACAGGATGTTGGCCAGCTTCGCCAGCGCATAGGCGGTGCTGGGGCGGCGCCGCTGCGTGGTCTCGAAGTCGGTGATCGTGACGCCGCGCAGCAACCTCTGCGACGAGCTCGACGTGTTGACGACCGTGGCACGCGAAGCGACCAGCACGTCGAGCAGCTGGGTGGTCAGCAGGAAGGGAGCCAGGTAGTTGACCTGGAAGGTGATCTCGTGACCGTCGGCCGTCGTGTGCATTTTCGTGAACATGCCGCCGGCGTTGTTGGCCAGCACGTCGATGCGCGGGTATTCGGACCGGATCTTGTCCGCCAGGGCCCGCACCTGGGACAGGTCGGCGAAGTCGGCGACGAAGTGGTCGGCGCCCAGTTCCGCGGCCACGGCGGCGGTCTTGGCCTCCGAACGGCCCACCAGCACGACGTTCTCGCCGCAGCGGTGCAGGCGGCGGGCCGCCGCGGCACCGATGCCGTCGCTGGCGCCCGTGATCACAATCGTCTTGCGCGTCATTGCCCGACCCATCCCGGGCAGTGTACCGGGCGGGCCGGCGGCGTCACGCCACGCGGTAGCGAACCGGCAGGTGCTTGAGACCGCCGACGAAGGTGGTGGCGACGAGCTCCGGATCACCGTTCAGCTCAATGGAGTTCAGCCTGGGCAGCAACTCGGAGAAGAAGCTGTTTACCTCCATGCGGGCCAGGGCCGCGCCCATGCAGAAGTGCACACCGTAGCCGAAGGCCAAGTGCTTGTTGGGGTCGCGCCCGACGTCGAAGCGGAACGGCTCGTCGAAGACGTCCTCGTCGCGGTTGCCCGACACGTACGACAGCAGCACGGAGTCGCCCGCGGCGATCGGCACCCCGCGCACGACGGTGTCCGCGGCGGCGGTGCGCATGAATTCCTTGACCGGGGTCACCCAGCGAATCATCTCCTCGGTGGCCAGCGGCATCAGGCTCGGGTCGTCGCGCAGGCGGTCGAGCTGGTCGGGGTTCTCGATGAGCGCCTGCAGCCCGCCGGAGATGGTCGCGCTGGTGGTGTCGTGGCCGGCGGTGGCGACGATGAGGTAGTAGGACACGGTGTCGATGTCCGACAGCGGTTCGCCGTCGACGCGGGCGTTGGCGATCGCCGACGCGAGGTCCTCGGTCGGATGCTCGCGGCGGGACGCGGTCACCGTGTTGAAATAACCGAACATGTCGAGCAGCGCGGGCAGCTGCTCCTCGTTGGTGGTGCCCCGCTTGTATTCGGAGTCGTCGCTGCCGAACAACTCCTGGGTCAGCGTCAGCATGCGCGGGAAGTCCGCCTCCGGCAGCCCCAGCAGCGACATGATCACGTACAGCGGGTAGTTGACCGCGACGTGCTGGACGAAGTCGCACTCGGGACCCGCGGCCGCCATCTTGTCGACGTAGGTCTTGGCCAGCTCGTCGACGCGAACCTTGAGCGCCCGCATGGCCTTCGGACGAAACCAGTCGGAGCCGATGGCGCGCACCACGCGGTGCTGCGGGTCGTCGAGGTGGATGAGCGTGCGCACGCCCACGGCCGCCGCCTGCTCGTCGCCTTCGGCGGTGGTGAGCACCGGGCGCGGCCAGTTGGTGAACAGGGCGTTGTCGCGCTCGATGTCCATGATGTCGGCGTGTTTGGTGATCGCCCAGAACGGCCGGTAATCGGGCACCTCCACCCACGCCACCGGCGCGTTGGCGCGCAGGTGGGTCAGCGCGGCATGCAGCCTCGTTTCGTCGGTGTACGCCAGCGGATCCGCCAAGAGGCCGCCGGCGTCGTCCAGGGTCGTGCTCACTCGCGAAACTCCTTCAGTACGTTGGTAATACAGGACTGCGAAGCGGTCGGGAAGATCGGCAGGAAGCGGTCAACCGTGCCCGCGCAGCGACGCCGGAGGTCGGCCGCGACGGTGTCGGCCGGGCCGACGACGGCGAAGGTGGCGAGCATCTCGTCGTCGACCAGCGCTGCCATGGCGTCCCACTGCCCGTCCAGGGACAGGCGGTGCAATTCGGTTTGCAGCTCGCCCCAGCCGTGCAGTTCCAACACCTTGCGGTAGGCCGGCGTCGACCCGTAGAACGCGATCTGCTTGCGCACCGCGGCCCTGGCCGTCGCCAGCTCGGCCTCGTCGGTGCCGGTCGCCACCATCACCTCCGCGGCGACCTCGATGTCGCCGCGATTGCGGCCGCAGCGGCCCAGGCCGCGCTCGAGCGCGGGCAGCGTCACCTCGTCGAGGTAGCGCTTCGAGACCATCGGGTGACCGAGGTGGCCGTCGGCGACCTCGCCGCACATCTCGGTCATCGCCTCGCCGACGGCGGCGAGGAAGATCTTCGGCGCGGGATGGGGTTGGGGTTCCGGGGTGAACATCGGCGTCATGATCTTGTGGGTGTAGAAGTCCCCCTCGAAGCGCAGCCTGGTGCCGTCGCGCCACGCGGTCCAGATCGCGTGCAGCGCGGTGACGAACTCACGCATGCGGCGCGCCGGATGGCTCCACGGCATGCTGAACCGCTTCTCGATGTGCGGCTGGATCTGCGTGCCCAGACCGAGAATGAAGCGGCCCTTCGAGTACGCCTGCAGGTCCCAGCCGATGTTGGCGACGATCATCGGGTTGCGCGCGAAGGCCACCGCGATGTTGGTGCCGAGCTCGAGTCGCGAGGTGTGTTCGGCGGCCAGCAGCAGCGGCAGAAACGGGTCGTGACTGGTCTCGGCCGTCCAGCCGCCGTCATACCCCCGCTGCTCGAGCGATTCGGCCGCCCCGGCCGCCGAATCGAGGCGATTGGGGATGCCCCCGTCGATCTTGAGGCGGCGGGCATCGGCCATGCGGGTAACTTTACAGTAAGCAATCCAGTATGTGACCCTGCTGGTCGGTAAGCGCGACAACGGCGCCATGAGGTAGGACATAGGAATGACAAAATCCCCGGGTTGGGAGGAGACGCTCGAGGATCTCGACCGTCGCCGTCGGCACGCGCGGGCAATGGGTGGGCCGGAGCGGCTCGACAAGCACCACGGCAAGGGCAAGCTCGACGCCCGGGCACGCATCGCGCGGCTGCTCGACCCGGGGACTTTCCGCGAATTCGGCACCCTGGTCGGCGGCGAGATCGCCGCCGACGGCATCGTCGTAGGCTCCGGGGAGATCAACGGCACGCCGGTGCTGCTGGGCGCCGAGGACTTCACCACGCTGGCGGGCAGCATCGGGCCGGGGGGCAACTCCAAGCGCTACCGCATCGCCGAACTGGCGCTGCGCGACAAGGTTCCGCTGGTGATGTTGCTCGAGGGCGCCGGTTTTCGTCCCACCGGTGGGCATTACGGGCGCACGCCGACCGACCTGCTGGCCCAGGCGCAGTGCTCGGGCCGCGTCCCGACGGTCGCCGCGGTGCTCGGCCCGTCCGCCGGTCACGGCGCCCTGGTGGCCCCGGTGTGCGACTTCCGCATCATGAGCGCCCAGGGCGCGATCTTCACCGCCGGGCCCCCCGTCGTCAAAGAGTCGACCGGGGAGGACATTTCGAAGGAGGACCTGGGCGGCCCCACCGTGGCGTTGGCCAGCGGGGTGATCCACAACGTCGGCGAGGACGACGAAGCCGTGCTCGACGACATCCGCCGCTACCTGTCCTACTTCCCGCCCAGCGCGTGGTCCTACCCGGCGCCGCTGCCCCCGGACGAAGCCGGCGCGCCGCGGCAGACCCCGGAGCTGCTCGACATCGTCTCCCGCGACAACCGCCGCGTCTACGACATGCGCGCGGTGCTCGACGTGGTCTTCGACCGGCCGGACTGGTTCGAGGTGCAGCCGAAGTTCGGCAAGGCGATCATCTGCGCCCTGGCCCACCTCGGCGGCCATCCGGTCGCGGTGGTGGCCAACCAGCCGCAGGTGCTCGCGGGGTCCATCGACGCCGACGCCGCGGACAAGGCGGCGCACTTCATCATGGTGGCCGACTCGTTCCACCTGCCGATCGTGTTCCTCGCCGACAACCCCGGCATGCTGCCCGGCAGCCGGTCCGAGCGCAGCGGTGTGCTGCGCGCCGGCGGGCGGATGTTCGCCGCCCAGACCGCGGCCAGCACGGTGAAGCTGCATCTGACGCTGCGCAAGGCGTACGGGTTCGGTTCGATGGTGATGTCGCTGCTGGGTTTCGACCACCAGTCCGCGACCTTCGCCTATCCCGGCGCCACGATGGGCGCCATGAGCGCGGCGGCGCTCAGCCGCGCGTCGCACGCCGGGGAGGACCTCACCGAAAAGCTGCGCGACGCCGAGCTGCAGGCCTCCTTCCGGTCGGCCGAGAACATGGGCTTCGACGAGCTCATCGACCCCCGCGAGACCCGCGACGCCCTGCTCGCCGCGCTGCGGCGCGGCATCTCCGGCCGCCAGGCCGTCGCCGAACCGGTGTCACGGACGGTCATCCTGCCCTGACGGGTTTGGCGCGAGTGTGCGTGTCTGTACGGCGACACGCCGTCACAGGCGTACAACTACGCACGCTCGCGGCTATCAGGTGGCCCGGTACGCCTCGACGACGGGCTCGAGCTCGTCGGGTGTGCCGCCGTGCATGATCACCGCGTCGGCGCCGTAGCCGAATTCGGCGCGGATGCGCTCCACGCACTGCCGCGCCGACCCGGTGGCGGACGGCTCGAGCCATTCGTCCGGGATCAACGTCGCGATGTGCTCGATCTGCTCGGGCGTGGCCTTGTGATCGATCCCGCCGGCGATCGACGTCACCACCGAGTCCTCCCGGAAGCGTTGCAGCACCGCGGGATCCCAGTCGTTGGTGCGCACCAGCAGGTCGCCGTAGCCCTGCAGGTAGGTGGCCAGGCGGGCCACGGTCTTCTTCAGCCGCAATTGCTCGGGGAGGTGGTCGCCGACCGTGGCGAAGCAGGACCACACCCGCACGCTGTCGGGGTCGCGGCCGGCCTGCTCCGCGGCGGTCTTGACGGTCGCGACACTGCGCTGCAGCGTCTCCGGGGTGAAGTAGGTGTGCAGGATGACGTCGTCGAACGCCCGGCCACCCAGCGCGAGCGTGTTGGGCCCGAAGGCCACCAGCGCCAGGCGGATGTCCTCGTCGAAGTCCGGGTCGAGGAACAGAATGGGGTACTTGCCCATCGGGCCGTCGTGGTTGAAGATCAGCTCACCGTGCCACAGCCGGCGCATGACGTTCGCCCAGTCCTCCATCTGGGCGGTGGTGACCGCCGGGATGCCGAACGCCCCGTAGATCGCGGCGATGCCGCGGCCGATGCCCAGCGTGAACCGGCCCGCGGAGAGCCGGTGCATCGTGCTCGCCCATGACGCGGTGATCAGCGGATGGCGGGTGTTGTGATTGGTTGCGGCGGTGGCGATCTGCATCCTGGCGGTCACCGCGCACGCGGCCCCGGTCAACGAGGAGGCTTCCTTGACGTTCCAGCGCTCGGAGATGAACGCCGTGCCGAAGCCCAACTCCTCGCCGCGACGCGCCTCGTCCATCAGGGTCGCCGGCCCCTCCCCGCCGGCGCCGGCCAGCAGGTAGTAGCCCAATTCGTCGAGCGTGCGATCGTTGCTCAATTCCAAACCCCTTGCTGGTAGCCGCAGTTCCACACCTCGGTGATCTCACCGTCGACGACGTGGAATACCTCGATGCTGGCGATCTTGGCTTCCGTGCCGTCCGTCATGGTCATCGTCGAGTCGTAGACGATCGCCACGTGCTCACCGTCGTCGCCGGCGACCACGACGTTCAACTCGAAGCGCAACGCGTCGAACAGCGCCCAGGTGTCGACCACCCGCTGGACGGCCTGTTCGCGGGTCAGCGTGTGCACCTCGCCGACCCCATGACGAATGACGTTGTCGGCGAACAACTCCCCGGCCAGGTCGAAATTGCGTTCGTTCCAGACCACGAGATTGTAAAGTTCGACCACTTCGCGTGCCGTGCGTGTGGACGCCATCAGCCGGACGCCGCTTCCCCTGCTTTTTGCGCGGCCACGTCGCGCAGGAATTGTGCGGTGACCCGCTGCACCCGCCGGGAGAACACGTGCCCGACGTGGCTGCCGTCGTACCAGTGCAGCCGGCCTCCCCAGCGTTCCTGCAGCGCGACCGCGGGCTCGCGCATCGCCATCCGGTCGTGCCACGCCCCCACGATGAGCCGACGGTGCGGCGGCGGGCCCGGGTCGACCGCGAGCGGGTCGATCACCGAGGTCAGCTGCGCGACCTCGGGCGAGCCCAGCAATTCGCGGAACCCGTCGCGAGACGATCCCCAGCGCCCCAGGTGCCGCGCGATCATCGCGTTGAGGCCCAGGATCGGCGTGTACAGCGCGACCCCGTCGATCTGCCGCTCCAGGTGCGACACCAGCGCGGCCACCGGGCTGCCCATCGAAATCCCGGCCACCACAACGGCGGTGGCCTGCGATTGCACCCAGCGCACCACCGCGCGCACCTCCGACACCGACCGCATCATGCCAGCGACGTTGCCCAACGGGTCCACGTCCGGGTACGCCGGCCATTCTCGGCGCCGGCAACCGTGCCCGGGCTGCACGGGCAGGGCGACGTTGAAGCCGAGCTCGTGGTGGATGCGGCCGATCCGGGTCAGCAGCAGGTCCTCGGCGCCGCCCTGTCCCGCGCCGTGCACCCAGACCAGCCACGGCCGCGGGCCGTCGCCGTGCCGGCACAGGTGCACGACCGCCCGCGCCGGCCCGCCCAGACCGTCGGCTTCCAGGGCCGCCGGCAGCTCCGGATCGTGCTCGAACGTCATCCGCTCATAGGCGAGCGAACCGACGCGACGCCGCTGCACCGACGTCGGCCGCAACGGCTTGGGCTCGGCGTGCGCGCCGTCAATGCCGAGCGCGGACAGTTCGCCGGCGGCCGCGGAGCACGCGGTCAGCGGCCGCGGCGCCGCCGGGGCCCCGCCCAGCAGCGAAAAGACGCTCAGCACAAGCTCGTCCAGCATCACCTCGCCGAACTGCCGCACCCCGCGCGGCGACGCCGGGGTCCACCCGGTGGACTCGTTGAGGCCGGCCACCGTCCGCGGCAGCACCATCGCCAGTTCCCGCACGACGTCCGGAGTCCTCGTCAGCCACGACATGGCGCTCACCCTAACCGGCTAGGCCAGCTTGAAGCCGGTGTACCCGCCCGCCGCGATCTCGTCGCAGCAGCGCCGGTATTCGGGAATTCCGCCGGTGTAGCCCATGTACATCCGTTTCTTGCCGGGCACGTTGCCGCCGTTGTACCAGGAGTTGCAGGACGGGTGCACCAGCACCGTCGATGCGACGAGCGCGGTGGCGTGCTCGATCCACTCCTGCTGCGCGGTGGCCAGGGCCTCGATGGTGCGGATGTCGTTGACCCGCAAATACTCGATGCAGTCGGCGATCCACTCGACATGCTGCTCGAGGGCCGGGACGAAGTTCGTCGCCGGACTCGGGCCGCCCGGGCCCTGGATCATGAACAGGTTCGGGAAGCCGGCGACCGCCAGGCCCAGGTAGGACAGCGGCCCCTGCTCGGCCCAGAACTGACCGAGCGACGCACCGCCGCGGCCGCGGACGTCGATGCGGCTCAGTGCGCCCGTCATGGCGTCGAAACCGGTGGCGTAGACGATGACGTCCAGCTCGTAGGACGCGTCCTCGGTGCGGATGCCGGTCGGCGTGATCTCGCGGAGCGGCGACTTGCGCAGGTCGACGAGCGTGACGTTGTCCCGGTTGAACGTCTCGTAGTAGCCCTGGTCGATGATCGGTCGCTTGCAGGCGAAGGGGTGCACGGGCACCAACGACGCGGCCGTGTCCGGGTCCTTGACGATGCGGGCCACCGCCTCGCCGTACAGCTGGGCCGCCATCCGGTTGGCCTCGATGTCGAAGAAGATGTCGCCCCAGTTCAGCGCGCCCAGGATGCCGTGCTCGTCGATGGCGCGCAGTTGTTCTTCGCGGGTCGCCTGCTTCAGCGGTGGCTTGCCCAGCATGTCGAGCAGGACGGAGAAAGCGCTCAGCCGCGCCGCGCCGATCGGATGCTCCCGCTGGGCGGCCCGGATTTCGCCGTACCGGGCCTTCATCTCCTCGAGTTCGCCCGGCTCGAATCGGTGCACCCGCCAGGGCAGGGTGTATGTCGCGGAACGCTGAAACACACAAAGCTGTAAGGCTTCCCGCGCCACGACCGGGATGAGCTGCACACCGGTCGAGCCGGTGCCGATGACGCCGACCCGCCGGCCCGCGAGATCGACACCCTCCCCGGGCCAGCGGCTGGTGAACAACGACGTTCCGGCGAACGTGTCCATGCCGGGAAGGTCGGGGTCCAGCGGCACCGACAGAATCCCGGTGGCGGCGATGACGAACGCTGCCCGGAACGTCTCGCCGGCAGCGGTGCGCACCTGCCAGACGGCGGCGTCCTCGTCGAAGGTCATCGCGACGACCTCGGCGCCGAACGCGATGTCGCGGCGCAGGTCGAGCCGGTCGGCGACGAAATTCAGGTACGCCTCGATCTCGGGCTGGGCCGGCATCGACTCCGTCCAGACCCACTCCTGCTGGATCTCCTCGGAGAAGCTGTAGGAGTATTCGATGCTCTCGATGTCGCAGCGCGCGCCCGGGTAGCGGTTGTACAGCCAAGTGCCGCCGACATTCTCGGCCATCTCCAGCACCCGGGTCCGGATGCCGAGCTGCCGCAGCCGATGCAGCATGTACAGCCCGGAGAAGCCCGCGCCGATGACCAGCGCGTCGAGGCGACCGTCGGCGTCACCCGCGGGAATGTCCTCGCGATCCATACGGCTCCCTTGCCCCGCGCCGGTCGACCTGCTGAAATCTATACTGTAACCGACTTAGTATCAACGAACCGGAGGCTTCGCCGTGTTAGTGCCCTTCACCTGGAAGGTCACCGGGTGGTTCATGGTCGGGTGGTCCCCGGAATTCCCGGTCGGCGAGGTCCGGCCTCTGCACTACTTCGGCGAGGACCTGCTCGCCTACCGCGACTCCTCCGGTGAGCTACACGTGCTGGAAGCGCACTGCAAACACTTGGGCGCCCACATCGGCCACGGCGGCAAGGTGGTCGGCGACTGCGTCGAGTGCCCATTCCACGGCTGGCGCTGGGGCCCGGACGGCACCAACCGCTACATCCCCTACCAACCGGACCGGCCCAACCGCGCGCTGCGGTTGCGGGTGTTCCCGGTGCGGGAGCAGTACGACTGCGTGTTCGTCTGGCATCAGCCCGACGGCAAGGAGCCGCAGTGGGAGATGCCGGACATCTTCAGAAAGTTCCCGCAGTTCGAGACCGATCCGGCGGCCTATTACCGCGCGTATCCGGAGTTCTCGCGCCGCGCCGAGCGCGAACCGGTGCATCCGCAGATCGTGGCGGAGAACGCCCCCGACAGCGCCCACTTCGAGTACGTCCACCACGCCACGGTGACGCCGAAGGTACTGGACTGGAGGATCGTCGACCACGAATGGCAATTCGTCGCGGGCTGGCCGGACGCGCGCAGCGACAACCCCGAGGACCTCGCGTTGCGGTTCCACAGCCACCTGTTCGGCCTCGGCGGGGCGATCAGCGTCTTCGAGGGCGCGCAGAACCATCGGCTGATCTTCACCTGCACGCCCGTCGACGACGAGTGCTCGGACCTGTTCTATTCGATCTGGTGGCCCCGAAACCCCGGCGACAACGCCGCGGTGCCGGAGGGCAAGCTGCGCGAGGTCATCGAAAAGCAGTTCCTGTCCACGGTTTTCGACGATCTGCAGATCTGGCGCTACCAGAGATATGTGGAAAACCCGCCACTGTCCAAGGTCGACGCGAAAGGCTACATGGCTCTGCGTAAATGGGCGACCCAGTTCTACGAAGTGCCGGCATGACAGCACTCGAGAACCTCGCGGCGCCCGGGCACACCGCGATCGTCACCCAGGAGTGCCAGGGCGCGGTCATCGGCCCGGACGCCGGGTTGGCACTGCTGGCCACCGAAGCCCGCCGCGCCGCTTTGCCCAACATCGTGCGACTGGTGCCGGCCGCACGGGCGGCCGGGGTGCACGTCGTGCACTGCCTGGTGCGGCGACGACCCGACGGCCTGGGCTCCAACCACAACGCCAAGATCTTCAGCGTGGGCCGCGGCCCGGGCAAGGGCGCGGTGGACATCGCGCCCGGCACGCCGGGGGCGGCGCTGCTGCCCGAGTTGGGTCCGGAGCCAACCGATCTGGTGCTGAGCCGCTGGCACGGCGTGGGACCGATGGGCGGCACCGACCTGGACGCGGTGCTGCGCAACCTCGGGGTGACGACCATCGTCGTGGTCGGCGTTTCGCTGAACATCGCGATCCCCAACGTCGTGATGGACGCGGTCAACGCCGCCTATCGCGTCGTCGTGCCCCGGGACGCCGTAGCGGGCATACCCGCCGCGTACGGCGAGGCGGTCATCGCGAACACGCTGTCGCTGCTGGCCACCATCACCACCACCGACGATCTGCTGCGGGTGTGGCAGCGGTGACCGACACCGCTCCCGAAGTTCACGGCGGGTTTCCCGACATCAAGCCGGCCGACGACGCGCCACCCGAGTTGGGCCGGTTCGTCGCCGCGATGCATCGCCTGCACGACCTTATGGTCTGCTCCGACCTGGACGCCTCGAAGTGGGCCACCGCGGCCAAGCACGTCGAGAACGCCTGCGCGCTGCTCGACGGCCACCAAGTGCCCGAGGGCCGGGCCCCGGCCGGGCGGGTCGTCGAACTGCCCGGGCTGGGCCATCCCCTGCTGCCGCCCTGGACCGTCACCGATTCCGGGCCGCACGGTGTCACGATGGGCGGGCACTTCACCCGATGCCACGTGGGTGGCAACAACGCCGTGCACGGCGGCGTGATCCCGTTGCTCTACGACTGGCTCTTCGGGATGGTGGTGTTCACCGCCGGCTATCCCCCCACCCGCACGGGATACCTGCACGTCGACTACCGCAACGTCACCCCGATCGACCAGCCGTTGAGCGCCCGCGGCCGCATCACCGACGTCGAGGGCCGCAAGGTCTTCATCTCCGCTACGATGACGGCCGCCGATGGCACGCTGCTCACCGAGGCCACCGGCCTGATGGTCCGATTGCTCCCACACCAGTCGTGAGAGGAGCCACCGCCGTGCGAGCAGACACAGAATCGCGCTGTGGAGGCCATTTGGATGCGATTCCGCGTCTGCTCGGCGAAAGGAAATAGTGCACACTACAACGCAATTCACGGTGCCCACCGTCACCAAGGCCGTCGCGGCCGCGATCGGTGACCGCGACCTGCTCATCCAGGGCGACCGCCGGTACAGCTATGCCCAGGTGGTCGAGCGGTCCAACCGGCTCGCCGCCTACCTGCACTCGCGCGGGCTGGGCTGCCACACCGAACGCTCCGGGCTGGCCGGCCACGAGGTCGGCCAGGACCTGCTCGGCATCTACGCCTACAACGGGAACGAATACGTCGAGGCGTTCCTCGGCGCGTTCGCGGCCCGCCTCGCCCCCTTCAACGTCAACTTCCGCTACGTCAAGAACGAACTGCAGTATCTGCTCGCCGACGCGGGGGCGACCGCGCTGGTCTACCACGCCGTGTTCGCGCCGCGCGTCGCCGAGGTGCTGCCGGACCTTCCGCAGCTGCGCGTGCTGATCCAGATCGCCGACGAGTCGGGCAACGAGTTGCTGTATGGCGCGGTGGATTACGAGACAGCACTGGCATCCGCTGCCGCCGAACCACCGGTTCAGCACTCCCCGGACGACCTGTATGTGCTCTACACCGGCGGCACCACGGGGATGCCGAAGGGCGTGCTGTGGCGCCAGCACGACATCTTCATGACCTCCTTCGGCGGGCGCAACCTGATGACCGGCGAGCCCGCAGGGTCCATCGAGGAGATCGTCGCGCGCACCACCGCGGGCCCGGGCACCAAGCTGATGATCCTGCCGCCACTGATGCACGGCGCCGCCCAGTGGAGCGTGATGACGGCCATCAACACCGGCCAGTCCGTCGTCTTCCCCACGGTCGTCGACCATTTGGACGCCGACGACGTCGTGCGCACCATCGAGGCCGAGCGGGTCAGCGTGGTGACGGTGGTCGGCGACGCGATGGCGCGCCCCTTGGTGGCCGCCATCGAGAAGGGCATCAGCGACGTGTCGTCGCTCGGCGTGGTCGCCAACGGCGGCGCCCTGCTGACCCCGTACGTCAAGCAACGGTTGATCGACGCCCTGCCCAACGCCGTCGTCGTCGACGGCGTCGGTTCCTCGGAAACCGGCGCGCAGATGCACCACATGTCGATGCCGGGTGCGGTGTCGACCGGCACGTTCAACGCCGGGCCGGACACCTTCGTCGCCACCGAGGACCTGTCCGCCATCCTCGAGCCCGGCCACGAGGGCATCGGCTGGCTGGCGCAGCGCGGCTACGTGCCACTGGGCTACAAGGGCGATGCGGCCAAGACCGCCAAGACATTCCCGGTGATCGACGGGGTGCGGTATGCGATCCCCGGCGACCGCGCCCGCCACCGCGCCGACGGCAGCATCGAGCTGCTGGGACGCGACTCGGTCACGATCAACTCCGGTGGTGAGAAGATCTTCGCCGAGGAGGTGGAGACCGCGATCGCCTCGCATCCCGCGGTGGCCGACGTGGTGGTCGCCGGCCGGCCGAGCGAGCGGTGGGGCCAGGAGGTCGTCGCGGTCGTGGCGCTCAACCCGGGCGCGGTCGCCGAAGCCGCCGATCTGGTGGCCCACGCCGCGACTTCGCTGGCCCGCTACAAGCTTCCCAAGGCCGTCGTCTTTCGTCCGGCCGTCGAACGCAGCCCGTCGGGCAAGGCCGACTACCGGTGGGCGCGCGAGCAGGCGACGAACGGCTGACCATGTCGCGGCTGCGCAAGGGCGAGGTGCTGACGGCGTCGATTCAGGTGCGGGCCGACGCGGGGCGGGTCTACGCCGTCGTCTCCGACGTCACGCGCATTCCCGAATGGAGCCCGGAGACGGTGGGCGCGGAGTGGATTGCACCGGACCGGTTTCGGGCCTGGAACCGGCGCCGGCTCGGCCGATGGAGCACGGTCGCCAACGTCGTCGCCGCCGAGCCGGGCCGTCGATTCTCCTTCGTGGTCCAGGCCATGGGCGGGGACTGGACGCAATGGACGTACCGCATCGAACCGGGGTCGGACGCCGGCACCACGCGATTGACCGAGGAGTTCGCGATGCGCGTCGAGCTGCCCTGGTTCGTCGCGGTTTACGAGCGCCTCTTCCTTCTGGTGAGGGACCGCCGGGCGGACCTGCAGGACAACCTGGAGGCCTCGGTGCGGCGGATCCGGGACATCGTGGAAGCGGACGCCCGATGAGTTACAGCGGCCGCATCGCCGTCGTCACGGGCGCCGGATCCGGCATCGGCCGCGCGCTCACCCGCGCGCTGACCCAAGGCGGCGCGCACGTCGCGGCCTCCGACATCGACGAGGCGGGGTTGGCCGCGACCCGGGCGGCGTGCCCGCCCGGGCTCGTCACCACCCACCGGGTGGACGTCACCGACCGCGACGCGATGTTCGCTTACGCCGACGAGGTCCGCCGTCAAATCGGCTCGGCCTCAATGGTGTTCAACAACGCCGGGGTGGACCTGTTCGCCAGCGTGGCCGACATGTCCTGGACGGACTTCGACTGGCTCATGGGCATCAACGTCGGCGGCGTCGTCAACGGCACCAAGGCGTTCCTGCCCCAGCTCATCGAGTCGGGCTCCGGGCGGCGCCCCGCGCGGCTGGTGAACCTGTCGAGCGCCTTCGGCCTGATCGCCGTCCCATACCAGGGCGCCTACAGCATGTCGAAGTTCGCCGTGCGCGGCCTCACCGAGGCGCTGCGCCAGGAGATGCTCATCGAGCGCCGCCCGGTGACCGTCCACTGCGTGCACCCGGGCGTCGTGCGCACCAACTTCGGGGCCAACATGCGCACCGCGGCCACCGAGGACCCCGACCGGGCCGCCAAGCTGTTCGCCCGCGCGGCGCTCACCTCGCCCGAGAAGGCCGCCCGGCTCATCCTGCGGGGCGTCGAGAAGAACCGGGCCAGAATCCTCGTCGGGGCCGACGGGCGCGCCATGGCGGCGCTGCCCCGGCTGATCGGCGCCGGCTACACCGGCCTGTTCGGTCGCGCCGCGCGGCTGACCCGTTAGCCGCGCTCGAGCCGGCGCCGCGCGCAGCAGCTTGGTGGACCGCGTTCATTGCGGCACATGCGATCTCGTGTGCTCGCCGACCGAGATCCTGCCGATCAGCTCGGTGAACGGGGTCGCGGCCACGGATCGGGCGCCGAAGTCGGCGGCCATGGCTTCCGCGAATGCGTCGGCGTTGTCCAGGACGAGCGCCATCGGCCGATCGATGCGATCGCGCCGGACCGCGACGCCGGGCGGGCCATCGGCCAGGTAGGCGCCCGCTGTCGACCCACGATCGCGGCCAGGCCCGCGCCGGGCGCGCTCATATTGCCTACTGTAATAATTACAGTACGATCTTACGCGAGAGCTTCCCTTTCCGCCGATGATGCTGGAGATGTAGGTGACGACCAACGTTCACGCCGCCACCGGCTCCGACGACCAGACCGTCAGCCTGCGCGATCCCTACCCGTTCTTCGCCCGCAAGCGGCGCGAGGCCGGCGTGTTCCGCGGGACGGTCATGGACTACTCGAAGACGCCCGAGTCGCTGATGCCCAAGCGTGAGTACTCCGCCGTGTCCTTTGACGCGGTCAACAGGGTGTTCCGGGACGGCCAGGTGTTCAGCTCGGCGCCGTATGACAAGACCATCGGGCTGTTCATGGGCCCGACCATCCTGGCGATGGAGGGAAAGAAGCACCGCGACCACCGCAACCTGGTGTCGGCGGCCTTCAAGTCCAAGGCCCTGGCGCGGTGGGAGCCCACCATCGTGCGCCCGATCTGCAACGCGCTGATCGACGAGTTCATCGACTCCGGCGAGGCCGACCTGATCCGCAACTTCACCTTCGAATTTCCCACCCGCGTCATCGCGCAGCTGCTGGGCCTGCCGGCGGACGACCTGCCGATGTTCCGCAAGCGGGCCGTGGAGTTGATCAGTTACCACGTCAACTACGAACGCGCCTTCGAGGCGTCGGCGGCGCTCAAGGACTATTTCCTCGAGCAGATCGAGCGGCGCAGGGCCGAGCCCACTCAAGACATCATCGGCGACCTGGTCACCGCGGAGATCGACGGCGAGAAGCTCAGCGACGAATCCATCTACTCCTTCCTGCGCCTTCTGCTGCCGGCCGGATTGGAGACCACCTACCGGTCGTCGGGCAGCCTGCTGTACCTGCTGCTCACGCACCCGGACCAGTTCGCCGCGGTGCAAGCCGATCACAAGCTGATCCCCCAGGCAATCGAGGAAGGATTGCGCTTCGAGACGCCGCTGACCACGGTGCAGCGATTCACCACCGAGGACACCGAGCTGGAAGGGGTGAAGATCCCGGCGCGCTCGCTGGTCGGTGTGTGCATCGGTTCGGCCAACCGCGACGAGCGGCGCTGGGAGCGCTCCGAGGAGTTCGACATCTTCCGCGCCCCCACGCCACACATCTCCTTCGCCGCCGGGGAGCACACGTGCCTGGGCCTGCACCTCTCGCGGATGGAGACCCGCGTCGCGGTCGAATGCCTGCTGAGCCGGCTGACCAACGTCACCCTGCGCACCGACGACGACCCGCACATCCACGGTCAGCCGTTCCGCTCGCCGACGGCCCTTCCGGTGGCGTTCGACGCCAAGTAGGGTTTCCGGAATGGTCAAGGTAATGGCGGGCTTTCGGGTTTTGGAGCTTGCGCAATTCACGTTCGTCCCGGCAGCGGGAGCCATCCTCGCCGATTGGGGCGCGGACGTCCTCAAGGTCGAGCACCCCGTGCGCGGCGACACCCAGCGCGGTTTCGTCAACATGGGCGGGATCCAGGTGGACCCGCGGCGACACCCGTTGATGGAGCATCCCAACCGGGGCAAGCGCAGCGTCGGGATCGACGTGTCGACGCCCGGCGGCCAGCAGGTGATCTACGAACTGGCCAAGACCTCCGACGTGTTCCTCACCAATTACCTGCCCGCACACCGGCAGAAGCACAAGTTCGACGTCGAGCACATCCGCGCGGTGAACCCGGACATCATCTATGCGCGCGGTTCGGCGTACGGCGACAAGGGCGCCGAGCGCGACGTCGGCGGGTATGACGGGACGGCCTTCTGGACCCGCAGCGGCATCGGCTACGCGCTGACGCCCGAAGAGCTGGGCGGTGCACTGGGGCAGGGCATTCCCGCCTTCGGCGATTCGATCGGCGGGATGTTCATCGCCGGCGGCATCTCGGCAGCGCTGCTGCATCGTGAGCGCACCGGCGAAGCACTCGAACTCGACGTGTCGCTGCTGAGCACCGCCTGGTGGGCGGCGGGTGCCAGCATGACGCAGGGCATGGAGACCGGCGAAGTCATGCGCACGCCCATGCCGGGATCCGGTGCGGCGTCGGTGAATCCATTCATGGGCAACTACACCACCTCCGACGGTGGCACCATCAACCTGTGCATCATCAGCCCCACCGGGTTGATCCGCGACACGTTCGAGCACCTCGGCATCCCCGAGGCGGCCGACGATCCCCGCTTCTCCGACGTGCTGCCCTTGATACAGAACGCCGACGCGGCCGCCGAATTGATCGCGAAAGCGTTCGCCGGCAAGTCCTTTGATTACTGGCGGCAACACCTGAAGACGATGAAGGGTCAGTGGGCGCCCTTCCAGAGCCTCCTCGACCTGGCCAACGACGAGCAGGCCATCGCCAACGACATGATCGCCGAGGTGGAGCTCGCCGAGGGGGGCAAGCCCTTCCGCGTCGTGCGCGGACCCGTCCAGTTCAACCACGAGCCGCTGGAGACGACGCGGGCACCGCAGGCCTCCGAACACACGGAGCTGGTGCTGATGGAGCTGGGCATGGACTGGGACCGCATCGAAGAGCTCAAGGAGTCGGGAGCCATCGCGTGACCGACAGCACGAACGACGTTGCCATCATCGGCGTGGGCCTGCACCCGTTCGGCCGCTTCGAGGGCAAGTCCGCGATGGAGATGGGCGTCGACGCAATCCGGCTCGCGGTCGCCGATGCGGGTGTGCAATGGAAGGACGTCCAGGCCGCCACCGGGGGCAGCTGGACGGTGGCCAACCCCGACGCGATCGTCGCCATGGTCGGGCTGTCGGGCATCCCGTTCACCAACGTGTTCAACGCATGCGCGACCGCGGCCAGCGCCGCCAAGGCGTGCGCCGACGGAATCCGGCTGGGCGACTACGACATCGGGATCGCCATCGGCTTGGACAAGCACCCGCGCGGGGCCTTCACCGAGGACCCGGCCCTGGTGGGCATGCCGCGTTGGTATGCCGAGAACGGGCAGTACCTGACGACCAAGTTCTTCGGCATGAAGGCCAACCGCTACCTGCACGACCACGGCATCTCACAGCGGACGCTGGCCAAGGTGGCCGCCAAGAACTTCCGCAATGGGGCGCTGAATCCCAACGCCTTTCGCCGCAAGCCGATGGCCGAGGAGGACATCCTCAACTCGACGATGCTGAACTACCCGCTCACCCAGTACATGTTCTGCGCGCCCGACGAGGGCGCCGCAGCGGTGGTGATGTGCCGCGCGGACATCGCCCATCGCTATACCCCCAAGCCCGTGTATCTGCGGGCCGTCGAGGTGCGCACCCGCCGCTACGGGGCCTATGAGGTCAACACCACATTCGCCCCGGTCGACGAGGATGCGTCCCCGACCGTGTATGCCTCGCGCGCCGCGTTCGAGCGGGCGGGCGTGGCGCCCGGCGACGTCGATGTCATTCAGCTACAGGACACCGACGCCGGCGCGGAGATCATCCACATGGCCGAATGCGGGTTCTGCGCCGACGGCGAGCAGGAAGAACTGCTCGCCTCTCGCGCCACCGAGATCGCCGGGGCGATGCCGGTCAACACCGACGGCGGGCTGATCGCCAACGGCGAGCCGATCGGCGCGTCGGGCCTGCGCCAGATCCACGAGTTGGTGCGGCAACTGCGCGGCCAGGCGGGTGATCGTCAGGTGCCCGGAGAGCCGCGCGTGGGGTTCGCCCAGCTCTACGGCGCGCCCGGCACCGCCGCGGCGACGATCCTGACGACCTGACCGGCTTTCGCCACGCGCCGAGCGTGAACTGACGGCGACGACACGCCGGCGGTGTTCGCCCTCACGTCACGCTGGGCGAGTCAGGAGGCTTTCGGCGGCGCGTAGGCCGGCTTGCCCAGGCCGAGCACGTACTGGGCGATCATGTTGCGGAACACCTCCAGGGTGCCGCCGTAGATCCCGACCAGCGGCGCGAATCGGTACGTGTACTCCGAGGCGCCGTCGTCGGCAGCACCGTCGGTGCCGAGCGGCAGTGCGGAGGCGGCACCGAGGATGTCCATCAGCTCCGGTGAGATGTCGCGCATCGTCTGCGCGAGCGCGACGCGGCCGAAGATGCTGGGAGCGCTCAGCGCCGCCTCCATGCGGGCCGCGCTGCGCCCCAACCGGTATGCCACCGACGCGTCGTCGATGAGCCTGCGCCCGCCCGGGTCTTTCTCAGTGGCCTTGGCGGCCGCCTTGTCCAGGGCGTCGGCCATGAAGCCGGCCTGGTGCATCATGATCGACACGTCCTGCAGCCCGTCCGGGGCCGCCGCGACCGCGCCGTGTTCGGTGTTGAGCGGCTCGCGAAGTACCGTCCAGCCGGCGTTCACGTCACCCAGGCGGTACTTGTCGTCGACGCGCACGTCGCTGTAGTAGACGACGTTGGTGCGGTCGCCGTCGACGGTGCGGATGCCCTGGATCTCGATCCCCGGCGAGTCCAGCGGGACCAAGAACATCGTCAGGCTCTGGTGCTTCGGCGCTTCCGGCGCGGTGTTGGTGATGAGGAAGACGTACTGACAGTTGTGCGCCCCGGTGGTGAACATCTTGGAGCCATTGATGATCCAGCTCGATCCATCCGCCTCCCGCACCGCGCGGGTCTTGCAGGTGGCGATGTCGGAGCCGCCCTCGGGTTCGGTGTATCCCAGGCACAGCCGCACGTGCCCGCTGAAGACACCGCTCAGCACCTCCTCCCGCACGTCCTCGGAGCCGAACTTGGCCACCGAACGGGCCACCATGGCGGTGGTGCCCCAGGTCACCCACGGCACGTGCGCGCGCCGCTTCTCGAGCTCCCAGATGCGACGGCGCAACCTGCTGAAGCCGCCCTCGGCCTCCGGCTTCCACTCGCGTTCCAGGTAGCCTGCGGCGCCCAGCGCCAGGTGCACGCCTTCGTCGAAGTTGTCACCGGTCTCGCGGTCGCGGCGCCTGACCTCCTCGGTCACGTGCGCGCGCAGGAAATCGCGGGCCTGCTCGAGGAATTCCCGGTCATCGGTCGGCAGCGTGACTCGTGAAAAATCCACCTATGCGCCCCTTCGGCTTTCGCGTGCGGCGACCAGCTCGCCGACGTACTTGGCACTGGCGCCGGGATCGCCGCCGGCCAGCGCCCAGCCCCGGGCGCGCACCAGATATGCCGTCGCGGCCGCCTCGGCCGAGACACCGAGGCCACCTTGCACATGCACCGCCATGGTCGCCGCCTTCGCCGCTTCCTCGGCCATGAAGACGAACGCCGAGGGCGCCAGCTCCGGGCGTTCGTCGGGCTCGTTGTCCAAGAACCACGCCGCGCGGCGCGCCAGGTTGCGGCCGCCCTGCACGGTGATCGCGATGTTGGCCAGCGGGTGGGAGATGCCCTGCAGCGTCGAGATCGGCACGCCCAGCGTATAGCGGGTCTTGGCGAACTCGGCCGCGATGGTCATGGTCTCCTCCACCAGGCCGACCAGGGCCGACGCGGTCAGCAGCCGCCACTCGTCCAGTGCCCGTTGGTATTCCGCCAGCGCGCCGGGGCCGCTGGCCAGCACGGTGCGACCGTCGGCGGCCGCCGGATCCACCCACGCCATCGGCAGCCGGCCGATGTTGTCCACCTTGGTCGGGCGGGTGGCGAAGGTCAGCCGCACCACGTCGGCACCGTCGCGGACGATGATCTGATCGGCGATCGATCCGGTGGGGATCAGCCGCGGTCCGGAAACGCTGTCGTGCTGCGGGTCGAGCCCGGCGAGCCGCTTGCCCTGCACGACATCGGAGTCCGCAGCGCCGAGCCGGGCCAGCAGCCGCGCCGCGCAAACCTGGTCGATCCACGGCACCGGCGCCAGCGAGCGGCCGACCTCCTCGGCCACCAACGTCAGATCGACCAGTGTCGCCCCGTCCCCGCCCGCGGATTCCGGCAGCGCCATCGTCGTCGCGCCCATCGCGCACAACCGCTCCCACAGGTTCTTGTCGAAGCCGCATTCCTCGGCGGCACGCACGGTTTCGATGGGGCAATGCGTCTTGAAGAAGTCGCGGTAGGCGGCCTGCAACGCCTCGTGGTCCGCGGTCAGGCTGTAGTCGAGCCTGCGTAGTTCGTATCGGTCCATGCTTAGCGGTCCTCCTGGCCACCGAAGAAGAAATCCTGAGCGTTGTTGTAAAGATAGTTCTCGAGCACGTCGGCGGGCAGATCCAGCCCGAGGGCTTCGGGGACGACGCGGCGCATTCTCAGTACCGGCCAGTCGGACGCGAAGATCACCTTGCCCGGACCGCGGGTCCGCATGTAGTGCAACAGGCTGTCCGGCAATCGTTTCGGCGACCACGCCGACGTCATCAGGCGCAGGTTGGCGTACTTGATCAGCAGCCGGATCGCGACGTCCCACCACGGGTCGGCGCCGTGGATCATGCAAAGCTTCAGCTCGGGGAATCGCACGCACACCCGATCGAGGTGGATCGGGTTCTGCACCTCCCCGGGTATCGGCGGGCCCGGAATGCCGGTGTTGACGCACAGCGGCAGCTCCAGCTCGGCGCATTTGGTGTACAGGGGGTAGTAGACGGCGTCGCTGGGCGGATACTGGCCGTCGCCCCAGAAGCTCGGCCCCACAGCCGCATACGCCACGGGCAGGTCGTTGACGATCGCGCCGAGCTCCCGCAGCGACGGCATGGGCCGCAGCAGGTTCACACCGCCCATCGCCAACGCGAAACGCTCCGGCTTGGCCTCGACGAACTTGCGGGCGGTCACCGAGGGCTTGGCGAGGTTGTCCATGAGGATGGCCTTGCGCACCCCCTGTTCATCCATCTCCTCGAGCAACTTCGGCAGCTCGACCGGGGCGAACATCGACTCGGGGCCCTTGAAATAGTCGTCGCGCACCTTCAGCATCCACGTCGGCTGCTTCTCGGTCTCACCGAAATGCACGTTGACCAGGCAATCAATTGCTTTCATGTCGACATCGGCGCCTTCGCTGCAGCTCGGCCTTTCGCCCACCGGTAGTCGGGCTTGCCGTTGCCCAGGCGATGGACGTACCCGACGAACAGGAACTCCTTGGGCGCCTTGAACCGTGCCAGTTGCGATGTGCACTGCGCGTGCAGCGCATCGGCCGTCGCGTCCGCGCCGGCCCGGAGTTCGACGAGGGCGACGAGCTCTTCGCCCCAGCGCGCGCTCGGGCGCCCGACAACCAGCGCGTCGGCGACCGCCGGGTGCGCGCGCAGCACCGCTTCGACCTCCTCGACGAACACCTTTTCGCCGCCGGTGTTGACCACCAGCGAGTCACGGCCGAACAGCCGCAGGGTGCCGTCCGGCTCGAGTGCGGCGCGGTCGCCCGAGATCACCACCCGCTTGCCGTCGATTTCGGGGAAGGTCTTGCGCGTCGCGTCGGGATCGTTGAGGTACCCCAGCGGGATTCGCCCTTCCCGGGCCACCCAGCCCACCTCCGCCTCGCCGGGCGACAGGAAGCGGCTGTAGTCCTCGGAAAGCACCAGTCCGCCCTCGCGCAGCAGGAACGTGTCGGTGCTCGTGTCGCGCCGGCTGTGACCGAAGCCCATGTTCCCGGTCTCCGATGAGCCGTAGCCGTTGATGAGGGTGATGTGGGGCAGCAATTCCAGCAGGGCGCGTTGGTATTTCGGGTTCGTCGCGGCACCGCCGGTACCGATGGCATGCAGCGAGGACAGGTCGTAGTAGCCGCGCTGCAGCTCGGCCACCAGCGGGGCGGCATACGCGTCGCCGACCATGGTCATCAGGCCGACCTTCTCGCGTTGCGCGGTCTCCCACACCGATTGCGGCTCGAGCTTCTTGCCGGTGTCGTAGAGCACGACGGGGGTGCCGGCCATGATCGCGGAGAATGCGGTCCACATGCCGGCCGCGTGCATCAGCGGTGAGACGGCGAACCATGGCGCCCCGGCGGCCGAACGCACCTTGTCATGGATCTCCCCGGCACCGGCATGGTCGGCGCCCACCATGGACGACACGTAGATGTCGGACTGTCGCCACAGCACGCCCTTGGGCCGGCCGGTGGTGCCGCCGGTGCAGATCATGAGCAGATCATCCGGCGAGGCCGCCACGTCTTCGTCGGTATCCCCTTGCGCCAGAGCGTCTTCCAGCGGTACCGCGCCGGGCAGCTCCGGGGCCGCGCTCGCGTCGTCGACCGACACCAGCAGGTCGACACCGTCACGTGCCAGCACGTCGGCGAACTTCGCGCCCAGCGCACGATGGTAGATCACCGCCCGGGGCTGCACGTAGTCCAGCAGCTCGCCGACCTCGCGCGGCGTGTAGTAGTAGTTGATGTTCACCGGGACGGTGCGCGCCTTGAGGCAGCCGATGACCATGTCGGGGTACAGGTCGTTGTGCATCAGCAGCGCGACCCGGTCCTGCCCGCATTCCCAGTTCCGCAGGTCTGCCCGTTCGCGGTGCGCGCCGAAACCCTTGCCCACCAGAAAGTTCGCCAGGCGGCGGGTCCGTTCGGCCGCCTCACCGAAGGTGCTGCGGCGGCTGCCACAGACCGTCATCAGCCGGTCGGGGATGACGTCGGCGATCGCGTCGAAGACAGCGCCAATGGTCCATTCGCTCATAGCAGCAGCCGGCTAGGCAGCCGATCCGACTTGCGCGCCGAGAAGATCAAGAGCGTTGTCGCGCATTATTTTTCGAATATCGGCGTCGCTGAAGCCCTTGAGTTCCCCGGTGAACGACAACGGCGACTCGAGGCCCTCCCCGTGCGGCCAGTCGGAACCGAACAGGATCTTGTCGACACCGATGACGTTGGCCAGCTCCTGAAGATCGTCCTCGTAGTAGGGGGCGACCCACACGTTGTTGCGCAGCTGTTCCACCGGGTCCTCGGGGAAGTGCCGCGGATAGTTGTTGGCCGCCTTCTTGAGGCGCTTGATCAGCCGATGGACGAAGTAGGAGCCGTTTTCGATGCTGACGGCCCGCAGCTTGGGGTGGCGGGTGAAGACGCCGTGCACGATCATCGAGGCCATCGTGTCGTGGATCGCGCGGTCGTCGAGGAGCACCGTGTCCAGTGGGTCCTTGTCGCCGAACCCCTCGAAGGTCGCCTTGCCTCCCCATTGCGCCGCGATGTGCAGATAGCCGCTGTCGGACAGGTGGAAGCCCACCGGTACGCCCGCTTCCGCCAGCCGCGCCCACACCGGGTCGTGACTGGGGTCGCCCAGCGACCGCGGCTTGACCACGCCGGGCACCGGCGCCGGCCGCACCAGCACCAGCTTGGCGCCGCGCGCCAGCACGAACTCAACCTCGTCGAGCGCCGCGGCCGGATCGGCCAGCGAAATGATCGGCGCCGCAATGATCCGGTGATCGGGCCGGTCGAAGCCCCAATCCTCGTCCAGCCACAGGTTGAACGCGTGCACCGACGCCATCGTCGCCTCGATGTCTCCCTTGAGCGCCTCCTCGACGCCGCACGCGAACGTGGGCAGCAGGAACACCGTCTCGATGTCCTGGGTGTCCAGCACCGCAACCCGCGCGTCGCGGTTCTGGTACTCGGGGTGCTCGGCCAGCCGCTCCACTTTCATCAGCGAGGCCGGATCGACACCTTCGGGGATCTCGCCGCGAAACAGCAAGTCCAGGCAGCCCGGCACGATGATGGGGTCGAAGGTGGGGTTGGGGATGAAGTGGTTGACGCGGTCCCCGATCACGGCCCACGTCCGCTTGCCGTCGCTGAGCATCTGCACGCCGCGGCGCTTGAACTTCTTGTCCAGGTGCCGGGTCAGGGCGTCCAGCGGCTCGTAGTAGTGGTTGTCGACGTCAATCGCCTGATAGCCCAGGTTGCCCATTGATCTTCCTTTCCGGTAGCGCCGGCGACATCAAGCCTCGGTGGAACTGAGCGAGGGGAACTGCGGCGGGCGCTTCTGCAGGAAGCTCGTGATCCCCTCGATGACGTCCGGCCTCGGCATCGCCTCGTGCAGCAGCACCTCGGCGCGCGAGGTCGCCTCCACGACGTCGCGGGTCGCGTCCCCGTAGACCTGCCGCTTGATCACCGCGATGGACGCCGGCGAGCAATTGCGGGCGATGTCCTCCGCGTATGCCATGGCGCGATCCAGCAGGTCCCCGGGCGCGACGACTTCCTTGACCAGCCCCAGCTCGGCGGCCTCCTCGGCCAGAAAGGTGCGGCCGCTCAGCAACAGGTCGAGGGCGACGCCCCAGGTGGTCAGGCGCGGCAGTATCCACGAGATGCCGAATTCGGCGATCAGTCCACGGCGCGCGAACACGGCCGCGAATTTGGCGCCCGCGGCGGCGAACCGGACGTCGCACATCAGCGCCTGGGTCAGGCCGATGCCGACACAGGCGCCGTTGATGGCGGCGATCACGGGCTTGCGCAGCGTGGTCACGAAATGGGGCGGGCGTTCGCCGACCAGGTCGGCGAGGTTCGTCTGGCCTGCCTTCTCCATCGTCTCGCCGTAGCTGTCCGCCGAGCTCGGCGCGCCCAGGTAGGCGCCGGCGCAGAACCCCCGACCGCGACCGGTCAGCACGATCGCCCGGATCGCCGGGTCACCTTCGGCGCGGTCGATCGCGGCGTAGAACCCGGCGGCGATGTCGGGCCCCCAGGCGTTGAGGCGGTCCGGGCGGTTGAACGTGAGGACCGCGACGCCGCTGTCCGTCGTGTCGTACAGCACGGCGTCGCCGGGGGCACCGTCGCTGCCGGGCATCTTCCGCGGCACCTCCCTCACGCTCCTGCGAACCCGCTCTGTACGCATACTGTATACCTATCGGTAGCGCATTCCACAACTGCCGGCCCGCGGCCGCAAAACCGGGGCGGAGCAGCGAAATCCGGCTTCTGGAAGGACAACTGCGCGCTCCCATGGCGGCGCCGGGCGCCGAGACACCCGCGCGGGGTACGGACACGCCCGACTCCGGGGTCATCTTTTCTCGGCCCCCGGGGTTTCGGGAGGCGCCGCGCCGGGGAACCGAAAGCAAACCTCACCTGCAATTCGTCGGCGTGAAGTCGGCTTGGAGGACGTGAAGGAGACGATCATGACCGCGAAAGCACAGGCCCTCGTGCACCGGCTGCGCGAGGCCCGCCACGTGGTGCTGGGCGCCGAATTGGCCGCGACGTTGGCCCAAATCCTGTTCTGGGGGGCGCTGATCGCGGCGCCCGTCGGTCTTCTGGCGGTGGCACGGCGTCGCCAGAAGACCGACAGCAAACCGGCGGGCACGGGTGCGCCCGCCGCGCCCGCGTACGGCTCGGAGACGTCGCCGCTGACCAACGCCGACGGCACGACACCGTCGGAATATCAAGGGTGAGTGCGGGTTTGGCTCGCGCGAGGATTGCGCGAGGCCGGCGACGGCCGACAACGCCGCCTTGTGTGGCGAGCGACACAGCGGGAACGCGTTTGCCGGGCTGCCCCGATCGGGAAACCGCGACACAAGTGCTCATCAGAGGGAGGGAGTGCACATGGCTGACAAGAACAGCGGACCGCTCGAAGCCGTCCAGGGCGTCGTGGAGGGCGTCTTCGGCAAGGCCAAGGTCATCCTCGGCGCGGTGCTCGGCCGCAACGACATGATCAAGGAAGGCCACGCCCAACTGGACAAGGCGGACGCGCAGCGCGACGCCGCCAAGAAGGAGGCCAAGGCCGAGAAGGCCCGCGCCGAGGCCAAGACCTACGAGGAGCGCGAGAAGGCCGAACAGCGTTCGAAGCAGTAGGCGCTCGGCGGCGAAGGCCCGGTCACGGATGCCCGTGGCCGGGCCTTCCGCTGTGTCCGGCGCCCAGCAGCCCCAGGCGGCGATACGCCGTCTCGATCTGGGCCTTGGCCTCCGGCGGCAGCTTTGCCTGCGGGGGCCGCGAATGAGGAAAGTCGCCAATGGGCAGGCCCAGCAGCGACGCCGCATACTTGAAGGCGCCGCCCCAGTGCGTGAAGTAGTCGGCCCGGCCCGGGTAGCAGGTCCACCACGAGCCGACGTCGAGGTCGAACTGGTCGAGGCCGGATTCACGTCCGTAGTCCATCGCCTCGAGCAGCTTGTCGTTGCGCACCAGATCCCAGTACTCGGAGAACAATCGCCGCTGCGGCGTGTCGAAGAGGTAACCCGTCGTGCCCAGTTGCGCCGGGCAGACGATCCCGTCGCGCAGCCAGCCGGCCCGGTACACCGTCTTGTCGCACTCCCAGACCACCAGATCGGGCGCAAGTTGGTGCAACAGCCTGCTGTTGGCAGGCCGGAAGGCGCCCTCCTTGGTCGCGCACACCGCGGGGACCTCGCCGTAGATCCGCGCGCTCTCGGCCGCGGTCAGCACATAGCCCGAGGACGGGGAATTGAACATGCCCAGGGCGATGTCGGTGCGCGCGGCGACGTAGGCGAAGAAACGCAGCACGCCGTCGCCGCCGTGGGCCTCCATCATCGGCGTCTGGATGTAGGCGATGTCGGCGCCCGCACGCTGGGCGTGCAGCGTGAGGTCCACGCAGTCCTTCGCGCTCGTCGCCGCCGTGCAGGCCTGGACGACGACGTCGGGGTTGGCGCTGCGCCCCTCCTCGATCGCGACCTCCAGCAGGCGCTTGCGCTCGTCGAGGGTCAACGCCCAAAACTCGGCGATGCCGCTGGTGCACCACAACATCGGGTGCCCGAGCTCGCCGACGCAGTAGCGCACCAACGTGCGGTAGGCCGCCCAGTCGATGTCGTCGCCGTCCGGGCCGCAGAAGGGCGTGTACAGCGAGTCGCCGATTCCCCGCAACGCGTTGCGCGCCCACACTCGCGCCTCACCGGCCGTCGCCATGATCACTCCTTCTGTCGCGCAACAGGTTTGATGTCAGGTGAAGTCCGATCCACCGTCGACGTTGATGTTGGCCCCCGTCATGTAGGAGTTGCGCCGCGACGCGAGGAACGCGACGACGGGCCCGATCTCCTCCGGCAGGCCGGCTCGCGGCAGGTGGGCCGGATGACCGAAATGCTCGGCGATGGCGTCCATCAGGGCGTACGGGTCGTTGCCGTCGACTCCGACCGACCTCGCCCAGCCGACCAGGGACTCCGATGCGACGCTGCCCGGCGAGACGACGTTGACCAGGATCTCGTCCTTGGCCAGCAGCAGGGACAGGTTCTTGGAGACGCTCGTCAGCATGGACTTGGCCGCCGTATAGGCGGGCAGCATCACGCTCTGGCGCTGGGTCGAGTGCGCGGAGAAATTGACGATCCGCGCCCATTGCGCCTTGCGCAGCAGCGGAAGTGCGGCGCGGACACAGCGCACCATGCCCATCACGCCGTCCTCCACGGACTGGCGCCATTGGTCGTCGGTGAGATCCTCGAAACTGCCCGCGGCCCCGGGGCCGACGGTGTTGATCAGTGCGTTGAGTTCGCCGTTCCACCGCTCGCCCAGTTCGGCGAACGCCCGGTCCACCGCGCCCGCGTCACCGATGTCGACGACGAGCCCGAGGGCGTCGGGGCTGCCGCGGCCCGCCAGATCGGTCACCGCGCTGTCGATCGCCGCAGGTGTGCGGCCGATCACGGCTACCCGGGCACCGTCCTCCGCGAGGCATCGGGCGGTGGCCAAACCCATGCCGCGACTACCGCCGACGACGACCGCCGCTGCATCGGCCAGCCCTAGATCCATTGGACAATCCGCGACTCACCCGTGAGCTTACGCCCAGAACTTGTACCAAGCTCCTTTACCAAAAAGCCTACGATAGGTATTACAGTAGCAGATGGAAACCCGCACGGAAGGCTATCCAGACGGGGTGCTCGAACGGCCACCGGTAAGGTTGACGGTCAGCGCCGAACGGAACGCCAGTGTGCAAGCGAGACCTTGATGGAGGTGCCCGTAGTGGCAAAGCAGGCCACCGCCGACAAGCGCCGACGACGCGAACGCGGGTCCATCAACCCAGACGACATCATCAGTGGCGCATTCGAACTCGCGGAGCAGGTCTCGATCGACAACCTGAGCATGCCGTTGCTCGGCAAGCACCTCGGCGTCGGCGTCACGAGCATCTACTGGTACTTCCGCAAGAAGGACGATCTGCTCAACGCGATGACCGATCGCGCCCTGAGCAAGTACGTGTTCGCCACCCCCTACGTCGAGGCCAGCGACTGGCGGGAGAGCCTGCGCAACCACGCGTGGTTGATGCGTAAGACGTTCATGGGCAACCCGATTCTGTGTGACCTGATCCTGATCCGGGCCGCGCTGAGCCCGAAGGCGGCGCGGCTGGGCGCCCAGGAGGTGGAGCGGGCGATCGCCAATCTCGTTGAAGCGGGCCTGAGTCCCGAGGACGCGTTCGACACCTACTCCGCCGTTTCGGTCCACGTCCGTGGCTCCGTGGTGCTGCATCGGCTCTACGAGAAGAACCAATCGGCGGACAACGGGGCGCGCGCGATCGAGGACACCGTGGCTATCGACCCGGCGACCACTCCCCTGATCGCCCAGGTCGGCGGGCAGGGGCACCGCATCGGGGCGCCCGACGAGGCCAACTTCGAATACGGCCTCACCTGCATCCTCGACCATGCCGGCCGGCTGATCGAGGAGGGCACCCGGGCCACGTCGGCGACGGCGCGGCAGCGCAAGCCCGCCACGTCGACGGCTGCGCGCGGACGGACGAAGACGTCACCGCCGCGATAGCGCAAGCGCTGAATTGGGTTGTCAGCCTTCGGGTTCCGGCACATCAAAGTGCTCGTCGCGCAGCCGGAACGCCTCCTTGGTGCCGTGCTGCGCGCGGGTCTTGACGAAATTGAACTCGCCCGGCCCGAATTGCAGGTTGGTGCCGAAGGCGTGGAACAGATAGCTCGCGACTTCCTCGCCGGCGTAGGCCTGGGTCTGCTCGACGAGCCGGAACGCTTCCTTGGCGATGACGACCCCGTCGGCGGGCATCTTGGCCGCCTTCTCGGCCCAGTAGCGGGCGCGCGCCGTCACCGCGCCGGGATCGCAGGTTTCGGTGAAGATTCCGAGATGTTCGAGCTCGCCGGCCTCGATGATGTCGCCGGTCAACAACAGCCGCCGCGCCAGGACCGGCCCCAATCGGTGGAAGAACATGTGCAGGCTGCCCAGTGCCGGACCCAGAAAGCGCGTGGCCGGCATGCCCACCCGCGTGTCGCGGGCGATGACGGAGATGTCGGTCATCAAGGCCATCTCGAAGCCGCCGCCCAGCGCGTAGCCGGCGATCTCGCCGACCGTCACCTTCGGGAATCCCATGAAATTGTGGTAGAAACCGAATGACTTGCGGTCCACGGTCAGTCGCCGCCGCTGGCTGGGCCGTCGCTTGGCCGCCGACTCGTCGCCGCCGGCAGGGCCGCGGCCGCCGTACCAGCCGTACGCATTGTTCATGTCGGCGCCGGTGGAGAACACCCCGCCGGCCCCGCGCAGCAGCACCACGGTGAGGTCGTCGTCGTCGGCCACCACGTCCAGGCAGCGGGCCACGGCGTCGCGCATGGCGGCGTCATAGGAGTTGCGGTGCCCGGGATTGTTCAGCGTGATCGTGGCGATGCGCCGCCCGGGCTCCACGTCGAAGAGGACCCGCTCGTCGGAGGTCGAAGAGGCGGTCATGTCGTCGGCTCCTTTCGCCGCCCGCCGAACGTGAATGCCGCCAGCTGCTCCGGCGGCGACGCCAACGTGCTGACCTCGCCCGCGCAAAGCACCTGGTCGCCGTCGAGCAGCCGCGCCGTCGAGACTATGCCCCGCTCGCCCTGTGCACGGGAAATGTCGAAGCCCAGCTCGGTCGACACCGGCGTGGGCCGGCGGAACGTCACGCCCAGCGATCGGGTCTTGCCGGAGCGGCCCGGTCACGCAATTGTGGTGCTGGATGACGCAGTCGAAGAACACCGCGAGGAAGCCGCCGTGCACCAGCCCCGGCGGGCCTTCGTATACCAGCGGGAAGGACACCCGGCCGGCGGCCCGCTCGGCTTCGAGGCGGTCGAACCGGTACTCGGGAAAGCACGGGTTGTAGGCGCCGATGTCGGTGGCGTGGTTGAGATACACCCGGCCGGAAGCGGCTTCGCCGTTCATCCGCAACGCGGTGTCGGCCGGAGCGGCGGCGGTCAGCTCGGTCTCCCACTCGGCGAACTTCGCCAGCATCTCGTCCACCGCCGGGTGGGGGTGCTCGAGGCTGAGCAGCAGCGAGGCGAGTCGGCGGATCGCACCGGCGGCGGCCACGGTCTGGGCAAGCGGCGCTTCGCCGAACCTCGCGTCACCCGGAGTTGCCATGCTTTCCCTCTTTCAACCGCTGTGCAAGGGGTCCACCCGGCTATTTCCGTCGGCGGTGTTTCCTTGCTAACTTATACAGCGTATCAATCGTATTGCCTACTGTATGGGTAACCGTATCGGCGAGAAAGGCCGGATCCGACGGTGAGTCACGAGGCAGACGCGGCCGCAGCCGAGGGCTCGGTGACGGCCCGCCGGGACGGCGCGGTGTTGCGGATCACGCTCGATCGCCCCGCCCGGCGTAACGCGTTGACCTCCTTGATGATCGAGGCGCTAATCGACGAGCTGAGCCATGCGGCCGCCGACGACTCGTTGCGCGCGATCCACATCTTCGGCGCCGGCGAGAACTTCTGCGCCGGTTCCGATTGGGTCACGGCCAACGATCGCCAGCGTCCCCGCACCGGTGATTTGGTGCGCCGGATTCCGCACGGCGCCCACCGCGTGATCGAGCTCGTCGCCGGCATCCACCTTCCGGTCGTCTGCGGCGTGCGCGGTTGGGCCGTGGGTTTCGGCTGCAACCTGGCGCTGGCCGCCGACTTCACCGTGGCCGCCGCCGACGCCGTGTTCTGGGAGCCGTTCGTGGACCGCGGCTTCAGCCCGGACTCGGGTTCCACCTGGCTGCTGCCGCGGCTGGTCGGCGTGGCTCGGGCGCGGCGGATGCTGCTGCTCGGGGAGAAGGTGGGCGCGGCCGAGGCCGCCGAGTGGGGCATGATTCACCAGGCCGTCAGCCCGCCCGAACTCGACGACGCATGCGAAGCGCTGCTGGAGCGGCTGGCGGCGGGGCCGACGGTGGCCATCGGGCTGGCCAAGCAGTCCGTGTCCTTCGGCCAGGACGCCACGTTGGGCGAGGCCATGACGCGGGAGCTTTACAATCTGGAACTGTCCTGTAGGACAGCTGATTTCAAAGAGGGCCTGGAAGCCTTCAGACAACGGCGCGCCCCGCAGTTCCGCGGCCGGTGAGATGAGGGAAGCACGGATGCCTACTGACTCGTTCGACACCATCGGCTACGACGTCGACGGGCACACCGCCACCATCACGTTGAACCGTCCGGAGGCCCTCAACGCGCTCAGCCCGCACATGGTCACCGAACTGCGGGCCGCCTACGACGAGGCCGAGAACGACGACAAGGTGTGGCTGCTGGTCGTCACCGGAGCCGGTCGCGCCTTTTGCACCGGCGCCGACGTCAAGGCCATTCCCGGCGACGGCAAGGTCATCTACGAGCGGCCGTACCTGTCGACGTACGAACAGTGGGAAGCGCCGCAGGAGGGCACGCCCCCGTTCCGGCGGATGGCCAAGCCGGTGCTGACCGCCGTCAACGGCCTGTGCTGCGGCGCGGGCCTGGACTGGGTCACCACGTCCGACATCGTGATCGCCTCGGACAAGGCGACGTTCTTCGACCCGCACGTCAGCATCGGGCTGGTGGCCGGGCGTGAGCTGGTGCGCCTGGCCCGGGTGCTGCCCCGGTCGGTGGCCCTGCGGATGGCGCTGATGGGCAAACACGAGCGGATGAGCGCCGAGCGCGCCTTCGACCTGGGACTGATCAGCGAGGTCGTCGAGCACGATCGGCTGCTCGAGCGAACACACGAGATCGCGGACATCGTCAATTCCAATGCGCCCCTTGCGGTCCGGGGCACCCGGCTGGCCATCCTCAAGGGCCTCGACCTGCCGCTGCACGAGGCCGAGATGCTTGCCGAGGCGTTCCGCGAGCGGGTGTTGCGCACCGAGGACGCGGCCGAAGGACCCAAGGCCTTCGTCGAGAAGCGCAAGCCCGATTGGCAGTGCCGATGAGCTTCGAGACCGTCCTGCTCGACGTCGACGCCGCCGACCACGTCGCCACGATCACGCTGAACCGGCCCGAACGGCTCAACACCTTCGACCGCACCATGTGCGAGGAGATGGCTCAGGTGTGGCGCACGGTCAAGCTCGACGAGTCGGTGCACGCGGTGGTGCTGCGCGCGGCCGGCCCCCGCGCGTTCAGCGCCGGCCTGGACATCAAGACGCCCTACGGCCAACCCGAAAACGTCTGGAATCACGAGGATCCCGGCGAGGCGCTCAGTCCCAAGTGGCAGAAGATGTGGAAGCCGGTGGTGTGCGCCGTCCAGGGCATGTGCACCGCGGGCGCCTTCTACTTCGTCAACGAGTCCGACATCGTGATCTGCTCGCGGGACGCGACGTTCTTCGACTCACACGTCTCGGCCGGCCTGGTGTGCGCGCTGGAGCCGATCGGGCTGATGCGCCGAATCGGCCTGGGCGAGACGCTGCGCATCGCGTTGATGGGCAACGACGAACGCGTCGGCGCGGACACCGCGCTGCGGATCGGATTGGTCTCGGAGGTCGTTGCCGGCGAGCGGCTGTGGGCCCGTGCCCACGAGATCGCCGCGGCGATCGCCGCCAAGCCACCGTCGGCCACCCAGGGCACGGTGAAAGCGATCTGGGAATCTCTGGACAAGCCCTACCGCGCCGCCCTGGAGCAGGGCCTCATCTACACCCGGCTGGGCAACCCGCTGGGCCAGGCCGAACTTGCCGCACAACGGGATGCCGCGGGCACGGTTGCCAACCGCGAACCCACAATCCGCTGATGCCCCAGCATCCGCTGAGCGCGCGCATCGCCGATGTTTTGGACCTGCAGCCGGGCTCGCGCGCCATCGAGTACGACGGGCGCTGGTACTCGTGGCGCGAGGTCGGCGACGCGGCCCGGCGGATCGCGGCCCTGGCCGCCGAGCACGCCGGCGGAATCGGGATGTTGCTGCGTAACCGACCCGGCCACGTGGCGGCCTTCCTGGGAGTGCTGCTGGGCGGCGGGACGGTCGTCGTGATCAACCCGTCACGCGGCGGCGAGCGCACGAAGGCCGACATCGCCGCATTGGCGCTGCCGCTGATCATCGGCGAGAGCGACGATCTCGCCGCGATGGTCGCCCCGGATACCCCTACTGTGGTGATTCCGGCCCTCACTGAAGACGCCGGCGCGCCGGAACTGACCCCCACGTCCCCGCCGGGGCCGGGCGTAGCGGTGCGGATGTTGACCAGTGGAACGACCGGTCCCCCCAAGCGCATCGACCTCGGCTACGACATGCTGGCGCGCAGTGTGATGGGGCCCGAGCCCGAGCGCGCGGTGGCGCCCACCGAGGTCCGGCCCGGGGTCGCGATCGTCAATTCGCCGCTGGTGCACATCGGCGGCGTGTTCCGGGTGCTGCAGTGCGTCGCCGAGGCGAGAGGATTTGTGCTGCTGGAACGCTTCGAACTCGACGCGTGGGCGCGAGCGGTGCGTACCCACCGGCCCCGCGCGGTGTCGCTGGTCCCGGCCGCGCTACGCACGGTGTTGCACTCCGACCTGCAGCGAGCCGACCTGGAGGGCATCCGCGCCGTTACCTGCGGCACGGCCCCGCTGTCGGCCGACGACGCCGACGCATTCACCGACAAGTACGGGATTCCGGTGCTGACTTCCTATGCGGCAACCGAATTCGGCGGCGGGGTCGCGGGCTGGACCCTCCCCGACCACCAGAAGCACTGGCGGGACAAGCGGGGCAGCGTCGGCCGGGCCAACCCGGGTGCGCGGCTGCGGGTGGTCGACGAGGACGGCACGCCGATTGGTCCGGACACCGTCGGCCTGCTGGAGGTCAAGCCGAGTCAACTCGGGCCATCGGCGCCCTGGATGCGGACCACCGACTTGGCGCGCATCGACGCCGACGGTTTCCTGTGGATCGTCGGGCGGGCCGACCAGGCCATCATCCGCGGTGGTTTCAAGGTGATGCCCGACGACGTGCGCACCGCGCTGGAGAGCCATCCCGCGGTGGCCGGCGCTGCGGTGGTCGGGCGCTCCGACGCGCGGCTCGGGGAGACCCCTGTCGCCATGGTGGAACTGTGCGCGCCGGGGGCCGCCAATGCCGGCGCGCTGGTGGAGCATCTGCGAACCCGGCTGGCCCGCTACGAGATTCCCACCGAGATCGCGATCGTCGAGACGCTACCGCGAACGCCGTCGGGCAAGGCCGACCTGAGTGCGGTGCGGCAGTTCTTCCGCGAGCCCGCCCTGCACGACGACCATGCCCGGTGATCGTGGCACGGTGGCCTCCGTGCTGCGGCACCAAGCTGATTCGCGCGCGGCGCACCCGCTGCTGGTCTGCGACGGCGACCGCATCAGCTACGCCGAGGCCGATCGACGCTCGGCCAGGCTCGCCCGCGGATTGATCGCGCTGGGCGCGGGCAAGGGCGCCCACGTGGGGCTGCTCTACCCCAACGGCGCGGAGTTCGTCGTCGCGATGCTGGCGGCGGCCCGGATCGGCGCGGTGGCGATCCCCTTCTCGACCTTCGCGACCGCCCGTGAGATGCGTGAGCAGCTGGCCGACAGCGATGCCGAGATACTGCTGAGCGCGCCGTCGTTTCGCTCGCATGACTACGTGGAGCGGTTGCGCGAGGCGGTCTCCGATCCGGAATTCGGCTCCGAAGAAAGGCTGTTCGCCCGGGCCGTGCCGTGCCTGCGCGAGGTGGGCATCAGCTACGGCCCCGATGCGGTGGGCCGGGTCCGCGGCATCGAGCGGCTGCGCCGGGCGGCCGACGCCGTCGACCCCGCCCTGCTCGCGGCGATGGAGGACGACGTCGAGAGCTGCGATCTGCTGGCCATCGTGTACACGTCGGGCTCCGCGAGCGCCCCCAAGGGCGTCGTGCACACCCACGGCGCGCTGCTCGATCATCAGCGCAACCTCAACGCGATCCGCGGCCTGACCGCCGATGACAGGCTGTTCTGCAACTCACCGTTCTTCTGGATCGGCGGGTTCGCCTTCGGTCTGCTTGCCACCATCGTCGCCGGGGCGACGCTGGTGTGCTCCAACGCCCACGACGCGGGTGCGACGCTGGACCTGCTGGAGGCCGAAAGGCCGACGCTCACCAACGGTTTCGCGTCGGGGATCGCACATCTGGCCGAGCACCCGAGTTTCGCTCGCCGTGACCTCTCGTCGCTGCGGCGCGGCAACCTGTACCCGATCATGGCGCCCGAGGCCCGCCCGGCCGACCCCGAACTGCGGCACAACATGCTGGGCATGACCGAGGCCGGCAGCGTCGTGCTGCTCAGCGGCGACGAGTCCGACCAACCCGAATCGCGGCGCGGGTCGTTCGGCAAGCCCGCGCCCGGATTTCAGACCATGGTCGTCGACCCCGACTCGGGCACGCCGGCGGGCGCCGGCGAGTTCGGCGAATTCTGCATCCGCGGGCCCTATGTCATGCAGCGCTACCACAAGCGCAGCCGGGAGGAGTGCTTCGACGCCGACGGCTGGTTGCACACCGGAGACCTGGTGCGCCGCGATGACGGCGGCTTCTTTTATTTCGCGGGCCGGCTCGGGGCGATGATCAAGACCGCGGGCGCCAATGTCGCACCGGCCGAGGTGGAGAAGGCCATCGCCACGGTCAGCGGCATGGTGGCCCACGTGGTGGGCATCCCCGATCCCGACCGCGGGCAGGTGGTGGCCGCGGTCATCGCACAGCCCGACGGCGTCCCCTTCGACGGCGCGACGTTGCGCGCCGGGCTGCGGGCAGAATTGTCCGCGTACAAGATTCCCAGGCGGTTCCTCGCCGTGCCGCCCGGCGATATCCCCAAGCTCTCCAGCGGCAAGGTCGACCTGCGCCAACTGCGGAAGCTGTTCGATGCCTGACACGATCGACCACCTGGTCAGGCTGCAGGCCGCCCACCACGGCGACAAGCCCATGGTGGTCGACCCGGCGACCCGGGTTAGCTACCGCGAACTCGACTCGACCACAAAGGATCTTGCCGCGGTGTTCGTCGATGCCGGCGTCGTCAAGGGCACCCGGGTCGGGCTGATCATGCCCAACAGCGCCCGCTGGGTGCAGGTGGCGCTGGCGCTGACCCGCATCGGCGCGGTGCTGGTCCCGCTGAGCACCCTGCTGCGGGCACCAGAACTCGTGTCCCAGCTGCGCACCGCGTCGGTGCAGTTGCTGGTGAGCGTCGAGGAGTTTCGCGGCCACCGCTACCTGGAGGATCTGAGTGCCGCGGGGCGGGCGGAACTGCCCGCGCTGCGCCAGGTTTGGCCGGCCGATCGGCTCACGCGGGCGACCCCCGCCGAACGGGCACGCCGGGTCGTCGACGCGATGGCGGGGGCGGTCGCCCCCGCCGACCCGCTGGTCATCATGTTCACCTCGGGCAGCAGCGGTCCACCCAAGGGGGTGGTGCACTCCCACGGCAGCGCGCTGGGCGCCGTGCGGTCGGGGCTGGCGGCGCGCTGCATCACGGTCGACACCCGCCTGTACCTGCCGATGCCCTTTTTCTGGGTAGGCGGTTTCGGCAGCGGGATACTGTCGGCGTTGCTGGCCGGCGCCACCCTGGTCACCGAGGAGGTGCCCAGGCCGGAGAGCACGCTGCGGCTGCTGGAAAGCGAAGGGGTCACGCTCTTTCGGGGTTGGCCCGACCAGGCCGAGGCCCTGGCGCGGCATGCAGCAGCGGCCGGCGCCGACCTTTCGGCGCTGCGGGCGGGCAGCCTGGAGGCGCTGTTGCCGCCCGAGCTGCGGGCGCGCCCGGGCGCGCGGGCCAACCTGTTCGGGATGACCGAGGCGTTCGGCCCCTATTGCGGCTATGGGGCCGACACCGACCTGCCCGCTTCGGCGTGGGGCAGTTGCGGGAAGCCGTTCCCCGGCATGGAGATCCGCATTGTCGACCTTGACACCGGCCGGCCGGTCCCGGCGGGAACCGTTGGCATGATCCAGATTCGGGGACCGCACACCCTGCGCGGCATCTGCCGGCGCAGCCGGGAAGATGTGTTCACCGCCGACGGCTTCTATCCCACCGGCGACCTCGGCCACCTCGACGCCGACGGGTTTCTGTTCTACCGCGGCAGGTCCGACGACATGTTCAAGGTCGGCGGCGCCACCGTCTATCCCGGCGAGGTGGAGCGGGCGCTGCGGAGCATCGAGGGCGTCGAGGGCGCCTACGTCACCAACGTGCCCACGGCCGCCGGCGAACGGGTGGGCGCCGCGGTGGTGTGCAGTGACCGCACGCTTACCCCCGAGCGGCTGACGGGATCCACCCGGAAGTTGTTGAGCGCCTTCAAGATGCCCACGGTATGGCTACTGCTGGAATCCGACGACGACGTTCCGCGGGGCGGCACGGGCAAGGTCGACACCCGCAGGCTGCGAGAGATGTTGACTGAAGCGAATCATCAACCGAGCAGATAGCAGCCGATTTCGGTGTTCATCCGATGACGCTGTCGATGTGGATGCGTCAGGCTGACATCGATGACGGCACCGACCTTGAAACAGTACCGCCGACTCTGCTGAGCTGCGGGAAGCGGGTCGCGGGATCAAGTTGGTCGAGAACGAGAAGGAGGTGTTGCGGTGGGCGGCGGCGTATTTGTCGCAGTCGAATCCGCCGGGGCTTCGGCCCGCACCGGGCCCTGGAGGACCGTCGAAAGCGTCGAGCTGGCCAATCCTGAGCTGGGTGTAGTGACACAACACCAGCCGTCTACCCGGCTATCCGGCCGACGTCCCTCCGGCCGAGTTCGGAGCCGCATTCTGCGCTTTTACGACGCTGCTAGCCGCGCGATCCCCGGAACGATGTACCGCGCCAAGTATCCGCGCAATCCATCGTCGTCATAGACCGGGATCGGACCCTCCGGTGAGAGAACCAGTGACACACCGAGGCGCGTGATGCCTTCGGCGACCATCTCCGCGTCCTCGTCGCTAAGCGGCCCGCCGCCGCTTTTGCCGAGCCATTCGCTGACCGAGCGCCGCATAACCTCGATCATGCTCACTCCGTTAGTCGTAAGCGACCGCAGGAACGCCTCGGGTTCCGTCCTGAGCACCTTCACGAACAGCGGGCGGTCGCGCACCACTTTCACGGCCAAGACCAGTGCCTCGGTAAGCCCAGTCTCGAGGTCGCGGGCGCCGGTAAACGCAGCACGGGCCAGTTCGGTCACCTCGACGCCAACCCGTAGCAGCACGATATGCGTGAGCTGGTCCTTGCCCTCAAAGCGCCGGAAAACTGTCATCCGGCTGACTCCGGCCGCGCGGGCGATGTCGTCCATCGAGGTCCGCCGGATACCGACCTCTTCGAAGCACCTCAGCGCGGCGTCGAGGATCCGTTCGCCGACTTCGTCTTCTGAATCCTGGCCGGGCATGCGCCAACGATAGAAGTCAAGCCCGGTCGAGGACAACGCGGCCGCCGCGCTTGGGGACCAGCGAAACATTCATCCGTACCGGCGGTTCGACGGGCGTTGTCGCGACCCGGAAGCGGGCGTGGCGCAGGATTGTCCGCAGGATGACGCGGATCTCGAACAGCGCGAAGGGCCCGCCTAGGCAGTGGCGCGTACCGCCGCCGAACGGGATCCACTCGGAGGTCTTGGGTCGAGTGCCGAGGAATCGCTTCGGGCAGGAATGTGTCGGGCTCGGGGTAGAGGTCCGGGCGGCGGTGCACGGCGTAGGTGAACGGCATGATGATGCGGCCAGGTGCCAGCTCCACGCCGTCGTCGAACGCGAATCGCTCGGCCACGTAGCGCAGGTTGAACATAACGGGCGGATGCATCCGAAGAACCTCATAGATCGTCGCGTCAATCCACTCCGGGTCGTCACCCTGTGCGGACTCGGTCAGACGCTCGAGCAGCTCTGGCACGCGGGTGATCTCGGTACCGAGCCAGGACAAGGTTTGGCTGGTGGTCTCGTAGCCTGCGATCAGCAACCCTGCGACCTGTTCGCGCACCAAGATGTCAGGAAGCGGATCGCCCTGGTCGTCGCGGACCCCGAGCAAGATGCCCAGCACGTCGTCGTGACCATCTCTTCCGGCGCGCCGGCGCTCGTCGATCTCCTCCTGCACCAGCGCCTCGACCGCGAGGCGCGCGTTCGTGATCGCGTCGTAGTTCCCGGTCCACTTGCCGCCGCGGCTTGTGGCCCACGCGGTTTGGATGGCCAGCCGCGTGCTCCGGATCGAGTCGAGCCACGCGATCGCGGCGTCGCGCACCCGAAGGGAGCGCTGCGGATCGGTCACGCCGAACATCACTTCGGCGACGATGTCTAGCGCGATCGGGCCGGAGCGATCCCGGAAACTGACCTCCTCACCCATCGGCCAAGACGCCAGCGCCTTCTCTGTCAGGCGCACCATGGCCGCTTCGTACGACTTCAGCGCCCTGCCGTGGAAGGGCGGGCTGACGTAACGCCGGTTGGTGGCGTGCTCCCTGCCCTCCATGCTGATCAACGTGTTCTCGCCGAAGACCGCATGGTGCGGCAGGAATCGGTCCATGGCCGGCGTCAACTGGAGGACCGAATTGCTCGCGCTGAACACCGCCCGAACGTCGTTGGGATGGGTGACGCACAACGCGTCGACGGCCCCCGGCAGGTTGAGCAGGAAGCGGTCACCGAGCCGTGTCGTGCGCGCGAAGAACCGCTCCGGGGCCAACCAGTACTCCGCGGCGTAAGCAATCGGGGGCATTCGCATGAGTTCCCCCAGCTAGGTATGATGTGACTGTATTAATCCCATCGTATCATCCCAATCCCTCACTTCCCAGGCACTTGGGACCATCGGCTGGCGAAGGGGGCTTCGTCGTGTGGCGCTGTGGGTGTTGCGGTAGGTGGTGGGGGTGGTATTGAACCTATGGCCGCAGAAAGCGATGTCGTCGTGCGCAAGCTGGCGGATTATGGTCGGCTTGTTGTCCGGTTGCCGGTCTTGCTGAGTCGTCCCGGGTTTATGCGCCTCATGAGACCCGGTGCCAGGGTTGACAGTTCTGCGACTCGAAGGCCTTGACCGCTGTGTTGATGTTCGCGTACATCCCGTAGATGGCGGTATTCGTCTGAAGCACGTGCTCTTTGTCCGGCTCAGGCGTGCTGTAGGTGAACCACGAGCACATCGACTCCGGGGTCGGCACGTTGTTTATCCAAACCCCGAAGGCCGACGCCGAACCGGCCGTGCGATACAGGCCCGGCGAAATGTCGGGCCCGACGATGAAGACACCGTTACCCGGAATCTCGTCGGTTGGTTCGCCGGCCGCCGGCGCAGCGAAGGCTATCGCCGCCATGGACGCAACGAACACTGCCGATGCGCGAAGCGTTGGGGGCATTGCTCTCTCCGTATTGTTGCCCACCCCAACGTAGCCTAAGCCCACGTGGGCGGAGCAACAACCGCCGGGTTAGCTCGGGGACGGCGGGGGTCCGCATCGACGACCACGCCGCGCGCGACGAGGTGGTCGATCAGGGGACCCGCGCCGGCGGCGAGGTGCTCCGACATCGCCACGCGCCAGCTCGCCGTCGTGTTTCTTGAGCGCGGACAGGATCCGCCGATGATCCTTCATCGACCGTTCCGAGCCCGGCCTGAAGCCCTAGACCACCAGTCTAAAAAGTTTTAGACTGGTGGTCTAAAGTGTCGTGCCGAGGAGATGCACAGGTGACGAGCGGCGATCAATCGGGACATCCCTTTGCTTCGGGCCAAACCTGGCTCTTGCGCCGCCGCAGTTTGCTGCTCATTGGCGTACTTTTGGCTCTTCTCTCAGACATGCGCGGCAGTGCCGGAATTTTCGCCTGGTTCCTGCCCGCCCCTTTCCTGGTCTATGCTGCGCTTTATCGCGGCGGCAAGAACCGTCTTCGGTTGCTGCTGGTTCTGGTGGCGGCCTCGATCCTGACGCTCGCCAAGACCGTTTCCGATCCTTTGCTGATGTCGGCGGCGTTTTCGGTGCTGAGCGGAACGGTGACCGGCCTCCGATTCTTTCTCGCCTTCGTCCTGTGGGACTACATCCGCAGGTGGGCGGGCAACCTCGCAGGCATCGCGGCTTTTCCCGTCGTTGTCGTGAGCCTGGAGTATTTGCAGGCCTTCTACACGCCGCTCGGCGACTGGGGCGCGCTGGCCAATACCCAGGTGTCCAACCTGCCGCTGCTGCAAACAGCCGCCCTGTTCGGCTTTTTAGGGATATCCGCGCTCATGGCCTGGGCAGCGGCTCTTGTTGCCGCCATCGTGCTGAACCGAGGCGTTTCCGGGATGAAGACCCAAACGGCGGTCTTGGTTGCCGTGTTTATCGCTCTCAACGTATTTGGGGATCTGCGCCTGGACTATGTGCCGGCGGGCAGGTACATCCGCGCCGCTGCGGTCGGCACCGACCACACGTTCACCGGCACGCTGCCCGACCCCGCGGACCCGGTGGTCGCACGCAACACGGACGACCTGATCGCGGACACGGCCATGGCGGCCCGCCGGGGCGCGGCGCTCGCCGTCTGGGCGGAAGGATCGACGATCGTGACGCGCAGCGGCGAAAAACAACTGCTGGACCGACTCGCCGAACTCGCGAAAACTGACCAGATCGCCGTCGTCGCAGCCTATGCCGTCCAGCTTCCCGAGGGCGCGCCCTATCACCTGGAGAACAAGTTCACCTGGATCACCGATACGGGCGAGATCGCGCAGACCTACCACAAGCATCATCCCGTGCCCGGAGAGGGCAGCGTGCCGGGGCGGGCCCCGCTCAGCCTGATCCCGACCGCGTTCGGCGACGGGGCAGGCGCCATCTGCTACGACTTCGACTTTCCACAGCCGGCACTCAGCTACGCCCGCCTCGGCGCAGAGTTCGTCGTGCTCCCCGGCCTCGATTGGCGGGGCATGCTGCGCCGCCACACCCTCATGGCACGGCTGCGGGCCATCGAGGGCGGTTTCCCCATCCTGCGTCCCGCCGATGGCGCAACTTCGATGGCGTTCAACAGCCGCGGCCAGATTCTCGCGGCATTGCCCAATTTCGGAAACAACGACCGGGTGATGCTCGCCTACCTGCCAGTAGGTAGAACGTCGACTCTTTACAGCCACACCGGCCCCGTCATCGCCTACGCCGCCCTCTTGGCTCTTGCCGCTTTGCTGTTTGTCGCCGGCCGCAATCGGTTCCGATCACAGAAGGCGCACAAGTCCGCCGGCGATATGACGCGCACCCAGTCCGTCCGATGAAGGGCTACCCATGGCACCGAAAGAACTGAGCCTCGAGATCGACCGGCTGCGCCGGTGTCTCAAACTGCTGGGGATCGGAGGATCGATTCTCATTCTGTGGAATGGGGTGTGCGACCTGATCTATGGATATTCCGCGACGCTGAGTGGGACGAGTTATTTCTCGCCTTCGGTCATCACCACCGTGCTTACCGCAGACGGGCGTCCGCATTGGATGATGTTGATCGCGCAAACGGCGGGCTGGCTCTATCCGCTGTTCGCGCTCACCTACTTACATTGGTGGATCGGCATGCGCCGTGCCGGGTTCTGGCTGGGCACGTTTCCAGTTCTTCTTCTGGTCTACGCCGTCGTGATGATCGGCGGCATCCAGCACGCCGGGTTCGCCTTCCTGAGTGTTCTCGAACAGGCCAAGTCCGTAGTGGGCAGCACCGACCCCACATTCTTTGCGTTGGCGAACCGCTACATCATCGAACATTTCCTCATGGGCGATTTGACGGCCATCTTGGCCTTGGAAGCCGGCGCCTTCCTGCTCGCTATCGGCATTTTGAGCGGGAAAACGATCTATCCGCGCTGGTTTGTGGTCGTATCGCCGCTGGGCACGCTGGTCATCACGATCATGGTGGGCATTCTTCTGCCCGCGCCCTGCGCGGGCTATGTGCTCGCGCCGTTCGGTACCTGGTTCCTGCTCGTCCCCAACATCGCGAGCGCCATCTGGTTGTGGAACCATATCGACACCGCGCCAGAGGATCTGGTCGGAGCTTCGAGGCAAAGATCAGGATGATTGAACGCGCAGACCGCGAGCGATCGAGAAAAGCCGGCCCAAGAGCCCGGCTTGCCGCCCTGCCCGCCGAGCGTCAAGCACGATTGCTCGATCCTGCGGAGGCTGAATTCGTCGCACACGGCTTCGACGGCGCATCGCTCAACCGCATTCTTTCCGCAGCCGGCATGAGCAAGGGACAGGCCTACTACTATGTCGCCGACAAGGCCGACCTCTACCGTGCCGTCATCGAACGCGGTCTGCAGCGACTCGCCAAAGCCATCGACGTCAGCTTTCCGGAACCGACGACGGCAGAAGAATTCTGGCGACAGATCGCTGCGATTTTCAAGCGCCTCACGGTGGCGCTGCAACAGGACGACAATCTCGCCGTGCTGGCCCGCGGCATCTATGCGGGCCCGGGCGCCCAGGCCGCTCTCACCGAACCCCTCGCGCGCATCCGCGCGCAATCGGACAGGCTGATCGCCGTCGGCCAGTCGGTCGGCGCGATCCGAACCGACGTGCCGCAGACGCTTCTCGCCAACGTGCTGTTCGGCGCCGCGCGCGAAATCGACCGTTGGTTCGCCGCACACTGGCCCGATCTGGGCAGGGAGGAAGCCCTGCGCCTCAACGAAGAGGCGGTGGGCATGATTGCTGCGATGGCCGCTCCGACGCGGCTACGCTGAATGCATTGCTGCGGCGTCTAACCCTCCGGGGCTAGCCGGTATCTGGTTTTGGGACGCGATGATGGCCAACCCGGCACACCTGCCCGCCGCATTGACCGATCGGAGGCTAGCTTGTGCAGTGGATCTCCGCGATAACGGGATTGGGTTTCTGCTTTAGGAAAGGCTGGGCGGCATGGCAATCGACTACAACCAGGGGCATATCGCCGAGCAGTATCAAGAGGCGAAAACGCAGGCCTGGCGAGAACGCATCGAGACCTATTCCTTTCTGAAACACATTGGCGACATCAACGGCAAGAAGGTGCTCGACGTCGCTTGCGGCGAAGGGCATTTCACCCGCTTGCTGCGCAGCGCCGGCGCCGCGCAGGTGGTCGGACTCGACATCTCCGAACGCATGATCGCCCTGGCCCGCGAACAGGAATCGCAGGAGCCGTTGGGTATCGAATACGTCGTGGCGGATGCCCGTTCGATCGTCGCGCAACAGGATTACGACATCGTCGTCAGCGCTTGGCTGCTCGTGTACGCCCAAGACCGAGCACAGCTCGCGCAGATGTGCCGCGGCTTGGCGTGCCGGGTCAAGCCGGGCGGCCGGTTCGTCACCGTAAACACCAATCCGGGCGTGTACTCCTTCCGGCCCGACTACCGCAAGTATGGATTCGAGGTGGAACTGGCCGACCACGTCTTCGACGGCGCACCGATCGACATCACGCTCCACCTCGCCGATTCCTCGCTTGAGGTCAGGAACTACTACCTGCCGATCGAGGCCTATGCCTCCGGTTTCCGCGAGGCCGGTTTCCACGACTTCGCCATCCACATACCCGATCTGGAGCCCGCCGGCGAAGCGGGCGACGAGGGCGACGAGGGCGACTACTGGGACTACTTACTCAACAACCCGTTCCTGGTCATCATGGACTGCGTCAAAGACTGACGTGCGCCACCACGACAGCGGGCGCCGGCCCGCTACTGCTTGACCGCAGACCAACGTCACGGTGCCGATCATCGGGCGGCCTCCGGACTGACGGACCGATCGGGCGGCCGACCGGACCTAAGATCCATCTGGTGTCGGTTGAGTCCGACCGCACGCCGGGTCTACGCCCCCCCGTCAGTGAAAGACACCATCGCCGGGGATGTCCTCGCTTGCTTCGGCCACCGCCGGCGCAGCGAAGGCTATCGCTGCCACCGACACAACGAACAGTGCCGATGCGCGAAGCGTTGGGGGCATCCTTCTCTACGTATTGTTGTCCCCCAATGGCGGCGTGAGCCTACGCGGGGGGGCTCGCATCGACGACGACGCCGCGCGCGACGAGGTGGTCGATCAGGGGACCCGCGCCGACGGCGAGGTGCTCCGACATCGCCGCGCGCGCCAGCTCGCCGTCGTGTTTCTTGAGCGCGGACAGGATCCGCCGATGATCCTTCATCGACCGTTCCGGCCAGCCCTGGATCGTCGGGAACACCGATTCCGGGGCGTAGCGGGTGATCAGCGACATCAGCTGGGCGAGCTTGGGCGAGTCCGCGGCAACGTTGATGGCCCGGTGAAACTCGTGGTTGAGGCGAACGGCACCCTCGTGGTCGTCCGCGGCGTAGGCGTCCTCGAGCTCCGCCTGGATCTGCTTGAGTTCGCGCAGCTGGCCGTCGGTGATGTTGAGCGCGGCCCGCGCGGCCAGCTCCCCGCCGACGTGCGCCTGCACGTTGGCGACGTCGGTGACGTCGCGCCCGGTGACCGGAAGCACCACAAAGCCGCGACGCGGCTGCTGGGCGATCAAGCCCTCGGCACGCAGGGCGAACAGCGCTTCCCGCACGGGTGTGACGCTGATCCCCAGCTCGGCGGCCAACTGGTCCAGCCGGATGTAGGAACCCGCGACGTAGCTGCCGTCGAAGATCCTGCCGCGGATGAGGCCCGCGACGTCGTCCGAAAGTTGCGGCCGCGCGGCGAAATCCGGGACGCTCATCGCCTCACACCCGATACTCGGCGAGCAGTCGCTTGCTGATGATGTTCTTCTGGATCTCGCTGGTGCCCTCGCCGATGAGCAGGAACGGCGCGTCGCGCATCAAACGCTCGATCTCGTATTCCTTGGAGTAGCCGTAGCCGCCGTGGATCCGGAAGCTCTGCTGGGTGACCTCCGTACAGTATTCGCTGGCAAGGTATTTGGCCATGCCGGCGGCGACGTCGTTGCGCTCGCCGGAGTCTTTCAGCCGCGCGGCGTTGACCATCATCAGATGCGCCGCCTCGACTTTCGTCGCCATCTCGGCGAGCTGGAACGCGATGGCCTGATGCTCGGCGATCGGCTTGCCGAAGGTGTGACGCTGCTGGGCATAGCGCACCGCGAGCTCGAACGCGCGGATGCCGACACCGCAGGCGCGCGCCGACACGTTGACCCGACCGACCTCGATGCCGTCCATCATCTGGAAGAACCCCCGCCCCGGCGTTCCGCCGAGGACATCCTCGGCACTGGCCCGATAGCCGTCGAAGACGAGCTCGGTGGTGTCGATGCCCTTGTAGCCCAGCTTGTCGATCTTGCCGGGGATGACCAGGCCGGGCACGACTTCGCCGAAGCCCGTGGGCTTTTCGACGAGGAACGCGGTCAGGTTGCGGTGCGGCTTGTCCGCGCCTTCATCCGTGCGCACCAGCACGGCGATCAGCGTCGAACTGGCGCCATTGGTCAACCACATCTTCTGGCCGTTGATGGTGTAGTTGCCGTCCGGGTTGCGCTGCGCCCGGGTCCGGATGGCGGCGACGTCGGAGCCCAGCTCGGGCTCCGACATGGAGAACGCGCCGCGGGACTCTCCGGTCGCCATGCGCGGCAGGTGGTGCCGCTTCTGGGCGTCGGTGCCGTGCTGGCGCAGCATGTAGGCCACGATGAAGTGGGTGTTGAGCACACCGGACACGCTCATCCAGCCGCGCGCCAACTCCTCGACGCACAGCGCGTAGGTCAACAGCGACTCCCCCAGCCCGCCGTACTCTTCGGGGATCATCAGGCCGAACAGGCCCATCTCGCGCATCTGGTCGACGATGGCCTGGGGGTAGGTGTCGCCGCGCTCGAGTTCGGCTGCGTTCGGGATGACTTCCTTCTCGACGAATTGCCTTACCGTGGCGATGATCTCGGTCTGGAATTCGGTCAGGCCGAGGGTCTGGGCGAGTTTGGTCATGGGCTGCCTTTCTGTCGGCGGGCGATCGTGTTCGCGTCGGCCAGACGTTCGATGTCGGTTGCCGTCAAGCCCAGGCGCTCGGCGAGGACGCCGGCGGTGTCCTGTCCCAGCGCCGGGGCGGGCGCGGGACCCGGGTGGGCGCCGTCGAAGGCGGCCGGCAGGCCGGGGGCGAGATACTCGCCGATACCCGGTTGCTCCAGTCGCGAGAACAGCGGGTTGGCGGTCACTTTAGAGTCGGCCGCAGCTTGGGCGAAGGTGCGGTACCGCTCGAAGAGCACGGTGGTTCCCGACAGCGCCGCGACGATCTCGTCCGCGGCGTGGTCGGCGAACCAGGTGGCGAACAGGCCCGACAGCACATCGCGGTAGCGGTAGCGGTCCCCCTCGTCGGCGAAGTCCACCCCCAGCGCCCCGGCTAGCGCCGACACCGCCTCCCCGGTGCCGGTCACCGCGACCAAGTCGCGAAAGTGTCTGCGCGTCAACGTGACAACCATGAAGGTGATCCCGTCGCGGCTGGTGAAATCCTGGCCGTACTGGCCGTAGATCGCGTTGCCCAGCCGCTCGCGTTGGGTCCCGGTGACCTGCGGCTCGGTGAGCAGTCCCAGGTTGCCCGCCGTGGCCAGCGCGACGTCCTCGAGCGCCAGGCTGATCCGCCCGCCCGCGCCGCACCGCTCGCGCCGCCGCACGGCGGTGACGACGGCCAGCGCCGCGTACAGGCCGCAGCACACGTCCCAGGCCGGCAGCACGTGGTTGATCGGGCCCGCGTGCCCGGCCGGGCCCGTGACGAGCGGGTACCCGAGGCCGGCGTTGACGGTGTAGTCCACCGCGGTGGAGCCGTCGCCGCGCCCGAGCAGCTGGACGTGGATGACGTCGGGACGCCGCGCCGCCAGCACGTCGTGACCGAGCCACGACAGCCCGGCGGCGTTGGTCACCACGACGCCGTCGCCCTCGACGATCAGCCGCTGGACCAGTTCCTGCCCCTCGGCCGAGCGCAGATCGATGGTGACCGAACGCTTGCCCTTGTTCAGCCCCGTCCAGTAGATCGACGTGCCGCCGGGCGCCAGCGGCCAGCGCTGCACGTCCGAAGCCCCGCCGATCGGGTCGATCCGAATCACCTGCGCGCCAAGCTGTCCCAGCGTCATCCCGCACAGCGGCGCGGCGACGAAACTGGACACCTCCACCACGGTGAGCCCGTCCAGGGGCAACCCCGGATCGGTCATGCCGGCGCGACCCTCTCGAACACCGCGGCCAGCCCCTGGCCGCCGCCGATGCACATGGTCTCCAGCCCGTAGCGGCCCTGGCGGCGGTCGAGTTCGCGCGCCAGGGTGGCCAGCATCCGGGCGCCGGTCGCACCGACGGGGTGGCCCAGTGAGATGCCCGAGCCGTGCACGTTGGTGCGGTCGTGGTCGGCGGCGCCGAACTGCCATTCCCGCATGACGGCGAGCGCTTGGGCGGCAAAGGCTTCGTTGAGCTCGATGAGGTCGATGTCGCGCAGTTTCAGGCCGGCCTTGGCGAGCGCGGCCTCGGTCGCCGGCACCGGGCCGATGCCCATGACGTCCGGCGCCACGCCGGCCAGACCCCACGACACCAGGCGCACCAGGGGCCTCAGGCCGTACTGGTCGGCCTTCTCGGGGGTGGTCACCACGCACATCGATGCCGCGTCGTTCTGCCCGCTGGCGTTGCCGGCGGTGACCGTGGCTTCCGGGTCTTGGGCCAGCAGAACGGGTTTGAGCTTGCCCAGCGACTCGGCCGACGTGTCGGCGCGCGGATGCTCGTCGGTGTCGATGAGCTGCTCACCCTGGCGGGTGCGCACCGAAACCGGGATGATCTCCTCGCCGAATACGCCGTCCTTCTGCGCGGCCACCGCCCGCTGGTGTGAGCGCACCGCAAGCTCGTCCTGTTCCTCGCGTGAAATGCCGTACCGGCGGCGCAGGTTCTCGGCCGTCTCCAGCATCCCGCCCGGGACCGGGTGGTGGCGGCCACCGGCGGTGGTGCGACCGCGCGCCAGCCCGTCGTGCACTTCGACGCCGCCGCGGGCTCCGCCCCAGCGCATGTCGGTGGAGTAGAAGGCGACGTTGCTCATGCTCTCGCAGCCGCCGGCGACGACCAGGTCGTGGTCGCCGTTGCCCACCTGCAGACACGCCTGGATCACCGCTTGCAGGCCCGACCCGCAGCGCCGGTCCACCTGCATGCCGGGCACGGTCACCGGCAGGCCGGAATCCAGCGCCACCACGCGCCCGATCGCCGGGGCGTCGCTGTTCGGGTAGCAGTGCCCGAGGATGACGTCGGCCACCGCGTCCGGCGCGAGCCCGGTCCGTTCGAGCAGCCCTTTCAGTGCGGCGACGCCGAGGTCGACGGCGCTGCAGGACTTGAACATTCCCCCGTAGCGGCCGATCGGCGTCCGCACGGGTTCGCAGATGACGGTTTCACGCATGCCTACCCCTTTACCGCCGAGCAGACGCAAAATCGCACCAATTCGGCACGAATTGGGCGATTTTGCGTCTGCTCGCGCTGAAAGAACTCATATGTGGCGTCCGCCGGTCACTTCCATCACGGTGCCGGTCATGTACGAGGACAGGTCGGAGGCCAGGAACAGCGCGACGCCGGCGACCTCGCTGGGCTCGCCGGCGCGGCCCAGCGGGACCTCGGCCTCCTTCTGGTCCCAAATATGTTGCGGCATGGCCTCCGTCATGGCCGAACGGATCAGGCCGGGGGCGATGGCATTCACCCGGACACCCAGGTAGGCGAGTTCTTTGGCCGCCGCCTTTGTCATGCCGACGATGCCCGCCTTGGCCGCCGAGTAGTTGGTCTGGCCGATCATGCCGACCTTGCCCGACACCGACGACATGTTGATGATCGAGCCCCGCTTGTTTTCCCGCATGATCGCCGCCGCGGCCCGGATCCCGTTCCACGTCCCCTTCAGGTGCACGTCAATGACCTGATCGAACTGTTCCTCGGTCATCTTGCGCATGGTCGCGTCGCGGGTGATGCCGGCGTTGTTGACCATGATGTCCAGCCCGCCGAACCGCTCGACCGCGGTCTGAACCAGGGTCTGCACGTCGGCGGCCTGCGTCACGTCGCACTTGACCGCCAGGGCGACATCGTCACCGCCCAGCCGCTTGGCCGCGGCCTGGGTGGCCTCCAGGTTGACGTCACCGAGCACCACTCGTGCGCCCTCGGCGACGAATCTCTCGGCGATGGCGAAACCCAGACCCTGCGCACCACCTGTGATCACCGCGGTCTGACCGCTCAGCAACGACACTCGCTCACGCTCCCTCACCTGTTCCCGCTCCCGACCGGGGGCACCACCGTTTCGAATATCGTATTTCATATAGGATCTTTCCCCGAGCCGGGGTCGCCGAGCCAGTGAGGAGCGCCTGCCGAATGACAACCGCCGAAGTTCCCGAGGTCTGCGACGAGGACTTCGAGGAGATCCTCGCCGCGACCCGTCAGTTCGTCCGCACCGCCGTGGTGCCGCGCGAGCCGGAGATCCTGGCCGACGACCGGGTGCCCGACGACATTCGCGAACAGGCGGCGAAGATGGGGCTGTTCGGGTACGCCATCCCCCAGCGGTGGGGCGGCCTCGGCCTGAACCTCGTCCAAGACGTCGAGCTGGCAATGGAATTGGGCTACACCTCGTTGGCGCTGCGGTCGATGTTCGGCACCAACAACGGCATCGCCGGGCAGGTGCTCGTCGGGTTCGGCACCGACGAGCAGAAGCAGCGCTGGCTCGAGCCGATGGCCTCCGGCGATGTCGTCGCCTCCTTCGCGCTGACCGAACCGGGTGCCGGGTCGAACCCGGCCGGCCTGAAGGCCAAAGCCGTTCACGAAGATGGCAATTGGGTCATATCCGGGCAGAAGCGCTTCATCACCAACGCGCCCGTCGCCAACCTGTTCGTGGTGTTCGCGCGCACCCGGCCGGCCGACGATGACGGGCCCGGGATCGCCGTCTTCCTGGTGCCCGCGGACGCCGCCGGGGTCGCGGTGGGCGCCAAGGACGCCAAGATGGGTCAGGAGGGTGCGTGGACGGCCGACGTCGGCTTCACCGACGTCCGGGTGGGGGCCGAGGCGCTGATCGGCGGCAGCGAGGACATCGGCTATCGCGCGGCGATGACCTCGCTGGCGCGCGGCCGCGTCCACATCGCCGCGCTGGCCGTCGGGGCAGCCCAGCGCGCGCTCGACGAGTCGGTGTCCTACGCCGCGACCGCCACCCAGGGCGGGACGCCGATCGGGGGCTTCCAGTTGGTGCAGGCGATGCTCGCCGACCAGCAGGCCGAGGTGCTGGCCGGCCGCGCGCTGGTCCGCGACGCCGCCCGAATGTGGGTCGCGGGCGAGGACCGGCGGGTGGCGCCGTCGGCGGCCAAGCTGTTCTGCACCGAAATGGCCGGCAGGGTCGCCGATCTCGCGGTCCAGATCCACGGCGGCAGCGGCTACATGCGCGGGGTGCCCGTGGAGCGCATCTATCGCGACGTGCGGCTGCTGCGGCTCTACGAGGGCACCAGCGAGATCCAGCGGCTGATCATCGGCTCCAACCTGGTCAAGGCGGCGCAGCGGTGAGCGGCCGGCTTGCGGGCCGGGTCGCGTTCATCACGGGGGCGGCACGCGGACAGGGCCGTGCGCACGCCGTCCGGATGGCCGCCGAGGGGGCCGACATCATCGCCGTCGACATCGCGGGCAAACTGCCGTCGTGTGTCCCCTACGATCCGGCCACACCCGACGATCTCGCCGAAACCGTTCGCCTCGTCGAGGGAGCGAACCGCCGAATCGTCGCCTCGGTCGTCGACACCCGCGACTACGACGGGCTGCGCGCGGCCGTCGACGACGGCGTCGCCGCCCTGGGACGCCTGGACGTCATCGTCGCCAACGCGGGAATCTCGGCCCCGCAGGCCTGGGACGACATCACGCCCGAAACCTTTCGCGACGTCATGGAGATCAACGTGACCGGCACCTGGAACACCGTGATGGCCGGCGCCGACAGGATCATCGAGGGCGGGCGCGGCGGCTCCATCATCTTGATCAGCTCCGCGGCGGGGATGAAGCTGCAGCCGTTCATGGTGCACTACACCACCAGCAAGCACGCCGTCACCGGCATGGCCCGCGCCTTCGCCGCCGAGTTGGGCAAGCACTCGATCCGGGTCAACAGCGTCCACCCGGGCCCGGTGAACACGCCCATGGGCTCCGGCGACATGGTTGCGGCGATCGGCAAGGTCATGGAGACCAATCCGCAGCTGTCCAACATGCTCACGCCGTTCCTGCCCAACTGGGTCGCCGAACCCGACGACGTCGCCAGCGCCGTGTGCTGGCTGGCCAGCGACGAGTCGCGCAACATCACCGCCGCCCGCATCCCGGTGGACCAGGGTTCGACGCAGTACTGAGCGCCTTCGGCCCGGGAATAGCCTCGCGGATCTGGCGCTTGCAGTCGGCATGAAAAGCTTCAGCGAAACCGAACGCCAGGAATTCCTCGCCGCCACGCACGTCGGCGTGCTGTCCGTCGACGCCGGCGACGGCCGGCCACCGGCCAGCGTGCCGATCTGGTACGACTACACGCCCGGCGGCGACGTGCGGATCATGACCGGGGCGTCCAGCCGCAAGGCCCGGCTCATCGAGCGCACCGGCGCGGTGACGCTGGTGGCCCAGCGCGAGGAGCCGCCCTACCAGTACGTGGTCGTGGAGGGCACCGTCGTCGACACCACCAGGCCCGCCCCCGCCGATGCGCAGGAAGCCATCGCCATCCGGTACCTCGGCGAAGAAAGCGGCCGGGCGTTCGTCCGCAGCATGGAGGGTGTCGAGGAGGTCTTGTTCACCATCCGCCCCGACCGCTGGCTGAGCGCCGACTTCACCGGGGACCTGTAGGCCTCAGCCGATCAGCTCCAGCGTGCCCAGGTCGCGGACCGCCTGGCAGCCGCGCCGCAGCATGGCCAGCACCATGTCGTCGCCGCGCTCGGTGGCGGTGGCGAACGCGAAGCCCAGCGCCGAGATCAGCAGGGCCTGCGGCACACCGAGCCGGTAATCACGCCAACAGGTTTCGCGGTCGTAGCCGGTGACCCCGTAGCCGAGCAGCGCGCGGTGATAGTCCTCGACCAGTCCTTGTTCGATTTTCGGGCGAAGCCCCGAATCCAGGCTGGTGGCCGTGAAGTACGCGAGATCCCTGGTGGGCAGCCCCACCCCGAGCGTCTGCCAGTCGACCACGCTCACCCGGGTTCGGTCGGGGTCGAACAGCATGTTGTCGAGCCGGTAGTCGCCGTGCAGCAGGGCGAAGCGGTCATATTCGGCGAGCAGCCACGGCTCCACCACACCCATTGTCGCGGTGAAGGTTTCGCGGTCTTCGGCGCTCATCCGGTCGCCGAGCTTGTCCAGGGTGATGTCGGCGCTCATCGTGGCCACCTCACCCAACCCCTTGGCGCCGGCCTCGTCGGGCCGGGCGAACGCGATGCCCGGAAAGTCCAGCCACACCGGATCGCACCAGCTCGGCCCGTGCAGTCCGGCCAGCGCCAGCACCGCCAGCCGCGCCTCCTGCTCGCCGCAGCCCGCGATCTGATCCCCCTGCACCGCCGGCGCCTGATCGGCCAGCAGCAGCGCGTAGTCCAGGGCGTCGTCGGTGATCTCGCAATAGAAGCATTGCGGCGTCGGCACCCGCACCCGGTCGGCCACCGCGGCGTAGAACGCGCACTCGCTGCGGTAGCCGACGGTGACCCGGTCGCGCACGGTGTCGTCCTGGGCGGGCAGCTTGATGACGAATGTGCGCGGCAGGTCGCCGGGATCGGACGCGTATCGGGCGGTGACCCGGTACGTCGCGCCGGTCTGCCCGGTCCCGATGGCCACCACGTCGACGTCGGCGACCTGCACGGGTGCCCGCTGCCCGCTGAGCGCGGCCGACAACCATTCGGGCGTCACGTCGGTGGGATACCGCGGAATCGACGCCACCGCACTCATGCACATGCCTTTCGTTGGACAGCTCTGCCGACCGTCAAACTGTAAGGCATACGGCAAGCACCGTCGGCGCTGACCTGTCCGGGCCGATCACCGCCGTCGCAACGGCGCGAGCAACCGGCCCAACGCCTGGGACCGCCGATCACCCTGGGCAGCCGGTGCGGGCGCTTCGCCGGAGGTCGGTGCTGAGCGATCATGTTGTGGTGCAACGCTTTCGGACGACACCGGGACGTCACCGCGGCTGGTCCCCATCGCGCGACCGGCGTTCCAGTATGCCTGCGCGTGGATCGCGGACTTGGGGATTCCGAACTCGTCGCGCAGCCGCTTTCGAACGTGCTTGAGGGTCGCGGCCTCCGGTGTCGCCCAGGCGTACCAGCCCGACCAGTCGCGGCCCTCGATCGCATCGCCCAGCGACTTCTCGTCACGGCGGGCAACCCAGTGCACCCGCAGGAGCGGATGCTGCGCCAAGGGGATCAGGGCGTCGTCGTCGTCGTGTTGCTCGAGGTACAGCTCGATCGGAACGTCGTCGGGGACCGTCCCGACGATGCCGTTGATCCCCGGAACCGATGCCGAGTCGCCGAGCAACAGATAACCGGCCGGCCGCTCGTCGGGGACCTCGAAGCGCGACGATCCCATCAGGGACATGGCCGCGATCGTCGCGCCCGGCTCGACCGTGCGCGCCCACAACGACGCCGGGCCGGCGGGGTCGTGCAACACCACGTCGACCGCGAAGCGGCCGGTGTCCACGTCCGCCTCCGACAGCGTGTAGGCGCGCTGGAACTCGGTGTCCGACCCGTCCGGGTCGGGAAACCAGAACCGCAGCCACGCCGCGGGCTCGGGCGCCGCATCCTCGAACAACGTGGGCGACACCATGCGTATCCGGACGAGATGCGGTGCAATCCTGACGGTTTCGATCACCGTCGCCGTGTGGTCGCGGGCGCCGAACATCCGCAACACCACGCCCTGAAATCCGCGTGCCACCAGCAGTCCCCTCCCGTGGCGCTGACCTTCGCCACGACACACAAACTAAGGGTTGCCTTACCAAAGGTCAAGCTGGCCGGGGAGCGCCCGCGGTTACGCCGCGCGGCCCTGGAGCTCGCGCAGGGCGCTGCGCAGGCCGCGCCGCTTGCCCGTCGCCGGGTCCACGAAGCTCTCCCGCAGGCCCTCGCGGACACGGAACTTCAGCTCCGAGCGCGTCTCCGGGGCATCGTCGGGGCCGGCCTTGAGCAGCTTGTCGGGCAGCGCCAGCTTGAAGATCGTCCAGAACGACTGCCAGTACTGGCGGCCCAGCGATCCCGTGGTGTAGGGCAGGTCGTATTTCTCGCACAGCTCGCGCACCGGCACGGAGATCTCCGCGTAGCGATTGCTGGGCAAGTCGGGATAGAGATGGTGTTCGATCTGGTAGCACAGGTTGCCGCTCATGAACGCCATCAGGGGCCCGGCATTGAAATTGGCCGACCCCAGCATCTGCCGCAGATACCACTCCCCGGGCGTCTCGTTCTCGAATTCCTCGACGGTGAATTTCTCTGCGCCGTCAGGGAAGTGGCCGCAGAAGATCACGCCGTAGGCCCAGACGTTGCGGATGAGGTTGGCGACCATGTTGGCCTTCATGGTGCGCTTCCAGTTGCGCCCGGTCAGCGCGGGGAAGATCAGGTAGTCCTTGCCCTCCTGCTTGAGCATCTTCTTGCTGATGATGCGCAGATCCTTGCGGGCCTCGGCCCAGGTCTTCTCCTTCTTGCGGATCTTGGCCGTCTCGATGTGGTGCAAGGCGACGCCATACTGGAAAAGCAGGCCCAGCAGGATGTTGTTGATCGGGTTGGTCAGCATCCAGGGCTCCCACGGTTCATCGCGGGTGACGCGCATGATCCCGTAGCCGACGTCGCCGTCGAGGCCGACCACGTTGGTGTACTTGTGGTGCACGAAGTTGTGCGAGTGCTTCCACTGCACGCTCGGGCAGGTGGTGTCCCACTCCCACTCCGTGGAATGGATCTCCGGGTCGTTCATCCAGTCCCACTGGCCGTGGGTGATGTTGTGCCCCAACTCCATGTTCTCGATGATCTTCGCCGTGGCGAGCATTCCCGTCCCGGCGAGCCACGCGAGCTTGTTGTGGCTGGCGAACAAGGCAATTCGCCCTCCGGCGGCCAGCGTCCGCTGCAGTTGGATGGCTCGGCGGATGTAGCGCGAGTCGCGCTCGCCCCGCGACTCCTCGATGTCGGCGCGGATCGCGTCCAACTCCTGTGCGAGCTGCTCGACGTCTTCGGTGGTCAGGTGGGCGTATTCCTTGATATCGGTGATTGCCATCGGTTACCCCTCAAATCTTGATGGTGCAGCTGCCGGACGCGGTCGAGATGCAGGTTTGAATGCGGTCACCTTCGCGGTGTTCGGTCCCGGAACGAACGTCGCGGACGTAGCCAGCCTCCAGCGGAAGCACGCAGGTCTGGCAGATGCCCATCCGGCACCCGAACGGCATCTGAATGCCTACCTGTTCGCCGGCTTCCAAAATCGATGTGGCGCCGTCGATTTCAACGCTCTTGTCGGAGATCGCGAAGGTCACGGTGCCGCCCTCGCCGCCCTTGTCGGTGGCGGCGATGGTGAACCGCTCCAGGTGGAGCAACTCGTCGCAGCCACCGTCCTTCCAGAGCGCCTCGGCGGTGTCCAGCAGGGCGGACGGGCCGCACACCCAGGCCGGGCGCTGCTGCCAGTCGGGGACGATGTCTGCGAGCTTGTCGAAATCGAAGTGTCCCTGAGTCTCGGTGAGCTGCAGGTGAAGTTGGTAGTCGGTCTGGCTGTGTTCGAGCTGGCGCAATTCGTCGTGGAAGATCACCGCGTCCGCGCTGGGCGCCGAGTGGATGTGCACGATGTCGGCCTGCTGCTTGCGGGACTTCAACGTGCGCAGCATCGCCATCACCGGTGTGATGCCGCTGCCCGCGGTGATGAACAGGATCTTGGCCGGCGGCGGGTCGGGCAGCGCGAAGTCGCCCTTGGGCGCCGCGAGCCGAACGATGGTGCCCGGTTTGACACCGCTGACCAGGTGGGTCGACAGGAAGCCCTCCGGGGTGGCTTTGACGGTGATGGTGATGTTCTTGTTGTCGCGCCGCGGAATCGACGTCAGTGAATAGGAGCGCCAGTGCCACCGGCCGTCGATGCGCAGCCCGATGCCGACGTACTGACCCGGTGTGTACTTCCCGGAAAAGCCCCACCCCGGCTTGATCGTGACGGTCGCCGAGTCGGCGGTCTCCGGTTTGACATCGACGATGAGGCCGCGCAACTCGCGCGCCGACCACAGCGGGTTGAGCATCTTGAGATAGTCATCGGGCAGCAGCGGGGTGGTGGCCCGGGCGGCCAGCCCGCGCGGCACGTTCACCCAGGACTTGGCGGTCTGTACGCCCTTCGCGGGCGCCGTGCTCCATCGTGCGAGTGTGCGAAGCTTAGAACCCATTTTGTTCCTGCGGTCTGATCGGAGTTGCCGTGCGTCGGATGAATCACGGTTCCTGACCGGCTTTCCCGGTGGCCGCTTTCACTAAACACTTGTTCGCTGAGCGAGTCGGCCGAGCGGGGTGCGGCGTCGGCGCAACGCCCTCACGCGCTGGGGATTCGCGGTCGCGGCGGTGCGAGGCTTCTTCGCGGCCGCCCGGTGTACGTCGGGGTGAGACGCGCCCTGTTCGACGGTCTGGTCCTGCATCTGCGCCACTTGGTCGTGAAGGCGTCGTGAAGGCGTGCGGATTCCTCGAAGCTCCTGGCGGCCGAGAGCCCTGCGTGGGCGGCGCGTTCGCGGGCCTCGCCGGCCCGCAGTTCGGACAGTTCCACTGCTTCGGCGGTGACGGATTCTTCCGGTGCCGACGGCTCGGGTCCGGTGACCATGACACCTCCCCTGTGTGGTGCGGCTTTTCCGGATCATGACGCCGCGTGCCCACTTATTAACAAGGAAGTGAAACCTCGAATTTGGCGCCAGGGCATCGAAGCCCCAGTGCGGGACTTTGACCCTTTCGCACCCGCAACCGGCACCTTATTCGCTCGCCACCTGTTACGTTCATCCGATCACCCACATGTGGTTACGACCTGACTAGAGGTAGCGATGTCGTATCTGGCGGTGGCCCCAGAGTTCCTCACTTCGGCGGCAACGGATTTGTCCAAGATCGGCTCGGCGTTGACCGCCGCGCATTCAGCGGCGGCGGCCCCGACGACGGGGGTGCTGGCCGCCGCCGAGGACGAGGTATCGGCGGCGATCGCGTCGCTATTCTCCGGCCACGGCCTGCAATTTCAAGCGCTCGGCGCTCAGGCGGCCGCATTTCACGGCCGTTTCGTGCAGGCGCTGAGCGGCGCGGGTGGGGCATATGCGACCGCGGAGGCGGCCAGTGTTTCGCCGTTGCAAACGCTTGAACAGGCGGCCTCGGGCATTCAGTCGTTCTCGCCCTGGCGGGACCTGACCGGGCGACCATTGTTCGGCAACGGCACCAACGGGGCGCCGGGGACAGGGCAGGCCGGTGGGCCGGGTGGCTGGCTATTCGGCAATGGCGGGAATGGCGGGTCAGGTGCAGCCGGGCAGCCCGGTGGGGCCGGCGGATCGGCCTTCTTGTTCGGTAACGGCGGCAACGGCGGGGACGGCGGTGCCGGCAGCCCTGGCAGCGCAGGCGGAATGGGCGGGACCGGTGGGGCCGGCGGGACCGGCGGGACCGGTGGGCTGCTGTCGGGCGTCGGTGGCGCCGGTGGGATCGGCGGGACCGGCGGGATCGGCGGGCCCGGCGGATCGGGCGCCGCCGGCGGTCACGGCGGCACCGGCGGTATGGGTGGGGCCGGCGGCACCGGCGGGCTGTTGGGCGCCGGCGGGGCCGGCGGCGAAGGCGGCGCCGGCGGTAACGGCGGGACGGGCGGCACCGGCACCGCCGGCGACGGCGGCACCGGCGGTGTCGGCGGGAGCGGAGGGGCCGGCGGTGGCGGCGGCGGTTCGTTGGGCGGCAGCGCGGGCACCCACGGCACGGGCGGCACCGGAGGCAACGGCGGCACCGGCGGCACCACCAGCTTCACCGGCGCCACCGGCGGAACGGGCGGCACCGGCGGCGTCGGCGGCACGGCCAGCACCGTTGGCACCGGCGGCAACGGCGGCGACGGCGGCAACGGCGGCGCCGCCACCGTTGCCGGCGCGCACAGCGGCAACGGCGGCAACGGCGGCAACGGCGGGACGGGGGGCACCGGCGGCACCGGCGGCGACGGCGGTGCCGGCGGCACCGCCAGCTTCACCGGTGCCGTCGGGGGCACCGGCGGGAATGGCGGCGTCGGTGGCGCCGGCCTCACCGGCGGCACCGGCGGCAACGGCGGCACCGGGGGTGCGGGCGTCCTCACCACCACCACCAGTGGCGCCATCGCCGGTGGCGGTGGCGGCGGAGGCGGCGCCGGCGGTGCCGGCACCCGCGGCGGCCACGGCGGGGCCGGCGGTGCCGGCGGCACCGCCGAGCTCATCGACCCCAGCCGCAGCCTCGACGTCACCAGCACCGGTGGCGGCGGTGGTCAAGGCGGCGGCCCCAACTCGGTGGCCCTTGGCGGCGACGGTGGCGGCGGTGGCGGCGGCGGCGCCGTCAACGTCGGCGCCACCACGATCACGGGCGGCACCGGCGGCAACGGCGGAAGCGGGCTTGGCGGCCCAACCCGGCGGCTACCGGCGGCACCGGCGGCGCCGTCACCGGGACCGCCGCCGCGGCCGTCGACGCCGCCGGCGGCGGTGGCGGCGGAGGCGGCACCGGTCTCGGTCAGCACCGGCGGCACCGGCGGCACCGGGGGCGCTGCCACCACGATCCCCGGCGGCGACGGCGGCGCCGGCGGCACCGGCCTCTCCTCAACCGGCGCTCCCGGTCACAGCGGCAGCGGAAGCGGCGGCGGCACCGGCGGCCCCGGCGGCGGCGCCGAGCAAGTCCTCGGCTCAGGCGGCGGTGGCGGCGGTGGCGGCGCCGTGGTCATCAGTGCCGGCGACGGCAGCGCCACCGGCGGCAACGGCGGCGACGGGCTACTAGCACCCGACCGACGTCAGCGAAGGCGACCGGGATCCCGCATCCGTGCGGGCGGAGGGACTCGAACCCTCAAGCTCTCTCGAGCGCCGGCACCTAAAGCCGGTGCGTATGCCAATTTCGCCACGCCCGCAGCCTGCCGATCGTACCGCTCCCGCGGAGCAAGGCGCGGTGCTGCGCACCCGGGCGCACGGTACCGTCAAGGGGTGCCCAATCCGCGTCGTCGCAGGCCCGCGCTGATCGCCCTGGTGATCGTCGCGGCCTGCGGCTGCCTGGCGTTGGGCTGGTGGCAGTGGACCAGATTCCAGTCGGTGTCGGGCACCTTCCAGAACCTCGGCTACGCGCTGCAGTGGCCGCTGTTCGCGTGGTTCTGCGTCTACGCGTACCGCAAATTCGTCCGCTACGAGGAGGCGCCGCCCGAGCCGCGGAATAATGATGGCGCGACCGAGATTCCCGCGGGGCTGCTGCCCGAGCGGCCCGAGCGCAAACAGCAGCCGCCTGACGACCCCGCGCTGCGCGAATACAACGCCTACCTGGCCGAGCTCGCCGAAAATGACGCCCAACAGCAGAACAGGACTACCGCATGACCACACCCGAGCACCCCGGAGCACCGGCGCCCACGGTGCCGGCCGACAAGCTGCGCACCGCGCTTCTCGCCTACCGGGTCATGGCGTGGACAACGGGTCTGTGGCTGATCGCGCTGTGCTATGAGATCGTCTCGCATCTGCTCTTCCATCACGAGATCCGCTGGATCGAGGTGGTACACGGCTGGGTGTACTTCATCTATGTGCTGGCCGCGTTCAACCTCGCGATCAAGGTCAGGTGGCCGATCGGCAAGACCGTCGGCGTGCTGCTCTCGGGCACCATCCCGCTGCTGGGCATCATCGTCGAGCACTTCCAGACCAAGGACGTCAAAGCGCGCTTCGGGCTCTAGGGCCGAGCGTGCGTCTGGCCGCACACCCGTTACCCAACGCGCGGCCAGCTTCACGTTCGCAGATCACGCCAGCGCCCGCAGCGGCGGCACCAACAGCGCCAGCGCGCGGCCCCGGTGCGAGGCCGCGTCTTTTTCCGACGGGCTCAGCTGCGCCGCCGTGCGGTCCCCACCGCCGTCGGGCACGAACACCGGGTCGTAGCCGAACCCGCCGTCGCCCCGCGGTTCCCGCGCGATCCGGCCCGGCCACTCGCCGCGCACGACGACCTCCCCGGACGCCGACACCAGCGCGCAGGCGGAGACGAAGGCCGCGCCGCGCCGGTCGTCGGGAACGTCGCGCAACTGCGCCAGCAACAGCGCGGTGTTGGCGGCGTCGTCGCCGTGGTCACCCGACCAGCGCGCCGACAGCACCCCGGGCATGCCGTTCAGGGCCGCCACCTCCAGGCCGGAGTCGTCGGCCACGCAGGCCAACCCGGTCGCGGCGAAACCGTCCCGCGCCTTGGCCAACGCGTTGTCCTCGAACGTCGCGCCGGTTTCCGGGGCCTCGTCGAACGGCGCCACGTCGTCCAGCGACACCAGCGTCAACCCCGAGAGCCCGGCACCGTCGAGCACCCGGCGCAACTCGGCCAGCTTCTTGCGGTTGCGGCTGGCGACCAGCAGCTCGGTCACCAATCACCCCAACACATCATGTTCGACGCCAAACGCACTCGTGCGCCCCACATTGCCAATGCTTGCCGCTGACCTGCACCCCACCGACCGCGCCTGCGGCCCAGAGCCTGCCTACGCGCGAGTTTCCTGGTTTAACGGTGGAATTTCCGCACTTATTGCCGGTCGTGGCGCTATCCCCCTGACATAAGGGACTTCGCAATCCTCACAACCCCAAATCAATTTGTGCATGTAACAGCCCACACAAAATCCCAGCGTGGCCTCCGACCACGTCAGGACAAAACAGACCGCAACAACAGCCGCCATCGCTACGGGCGACGCACCCAACAGGCGCATGGCAAGACACGTCGCTGCTAAACCGGCGCCGAGCAACCATGCAAACCGTTTCGGCCGCGTTGGTTTCCACACCGGGCGGATGTGCATTGTCAATGCTGTGCCCAGAATGCCGGTGGGACTGAGTGGAGTTAAACCGGTAGCCGCCGCGGCCAACATGTCAAAAAGCACGAGCGGACCAACAATGATCACCGGATCGGTTTCCGGGCGCAAAAGCAATAACGCGATGGTGATTGCCGAGATGATATTGAGCAAGCCTGCCCTTGCGCGGGTCGCGACTTCGTTGATGCGCGGTTCCGCGTGTGCCTGCGTCATCTGCCCCATTGCCCACCACGGCGTATTGAGAAAAGCGTGTTCGAGTGGGACCGGCCGACTAACCATCAATTGATCCTAAAAACGTGGCAAAACGTTGGTTTTGACAAAGCTCAAGTGGACCTCGAGAGTTTACCATGATCGTAGTGGGCAGCACTCTGACCAGCCACTTTGAGTCGGCCGGCTCAGCTGCCGAACGCCTTCGCCGGCGTCGGCCCCTCGGGCAGCACACCCGGGTAGGGCGCCGCCAGCGCCTCGCGCTGGGCGGCGAACAACTGGTCGCAGGACGCCAGCGCCGCGTCGAGCAGCTTGTCCAGCGTCGAGCGCGGGAATGTCGCGCCCTCGCCGGTCCCCTGCACCTCCACCAGGGTCCCGGTATCGGTGGCGACGACGTTCATATCGACCTCGGCGCGCGAGTCCTCCTCGTAGGGCAGGTCCACCCGGATCCGGCCGTCCACCACCCCGACGCTGACGGCCGCGATCGCACACGACAACGGCCGCGGATCCGACAACTTGCCCGCCGCCGACAAGTAGGTCACCGCGTCGGCCAGGGCGACATAGGCGCCGGTGATGGCGGCGGTGCGGGTGCCCCCGTCGGCCTGCAACACGTCGCAGTCGACGGCGATCGTGTTCTCCCCCAGCGCGGCCAGGTCGATGCACGCCCGCAGCGACCGGCCAATCAGCCTGCTGATCTCCTGCGTGCGCCCCGACAGGCGGCCCTTCACCGACTCACGATCGGAGCGGCTGTGGGTGGCCGACGGCAGCATCGCGTACTCGGCGGTCAACCACCCCAGGCCCGACCCCTTGCGCCAGCGGGGTACACCGTCGGTGACGCTGGCGGTGCACATGACCTTGGTGTGGCCGAATTCGATCAGGACCGAACCGGCCGGGTGGTCGGTGAAGCCGCGGGTGACGACCACGGGGCGAAGCTCGTTGTCGGAACGACCGTCTTCTCGTTTGGACACGAGGCCAACACTAGCCCGCCGACGATGCACGCCGGCATGGCGTGAGAAGGAGGCGGGCCGATCAGGCCCGGCCGTGGCCGGCTCAGACCCGATCGGAGCGGCGGATGTCGAACGTCTCCCCGCACACGACCGCGTGCACGGGACCGTCGAACTCGGCCTTGGCCTCACTGATCACGTCTTCCCGCGAGGTCCACGGCGGGATGTGGGTCAGCAGCAGCTCCCGGACCCCGGCCTGCGCCGCGGCCTGGCCGGCCTCCGTGCCCGACAGGTGCAGGGCGGGCGGGCGGTCCGGCGAGTGCGTCCACGAGGCCTCGCACAAGAACACGTCGGCGTCGCGGGCCAGTTCGACCAGCTGGTTGCAGGCGCCGGTGTCGCCGCTGTAGACGAATGAGGCGCCGCTGGGGTCGGTGACCCGCAGCCCGTAGGACTCGGTCGGGTGCGCCACCACGTGCGGCACCACGGTGAGCGAGCCGAAGGTCACGGGCTCCCCGTCGACCCAGTGCTGGATGTCGAAGATGTCGGAGCAGTCGTCGATCTCCCCGCCATAGGGCGACGACGCTGCGCCCAATCGCGACCAGGTGTCGCTGGGCCCGTACAGCAGCGCCTTGCCGTCGGGGCGCGACGGGTGATAGCGCCGCCACACGAACAGCCCCGGCATGTCCAGGCAGTGGTCGGCGTGCAGATGAGAAAGCAGGACGTGCACGGAACTGGGGTCCGCATACCGCTGCAGCGCCCCCAGCACGCCGCCGCCGAAATCGAGTACCAGCGGCGGGGCGTCCGGCGCCCGGAGCAGATAACCCGACGCAGGCGAATCCGGGCCCACCACGCTGCCTGAACAGCCGAGCACGGTAATTCGCACGGACACTACTGTGCCATGCCCGATACCGGCATGACGAAAACATGACCGCATTTATGTGATCAGTATCTCCCCCACGCAGCTAGTGCGGGCGGGACTGGCGAACCGGTTGCACACCGGCCACCGACGGCCCCAGGAATCTCGCCGCGAGTTTGGTGAACGCCTCGGGATCGCCGGTGGCCTCGAACACCCGGGTGGCCGGCGGGGCATCATGCGGGCGCAGCAGGTCGCGCTCGGTGAGCACCCGGAGCACCTCCTTGGCGGTCTCCTCGGCGCTGGAGACCAGCGTCACGCTCTCGCCCATCGCCAGCTGGATCAGCCCGGAGAGCAGGGGATAGTGCGTGCAGCCGAGGACGAGAGTGTCGACCTGCGCGCGCTGCAACGGCTCCAGGTAGCCCTCGGCCAGGCCGAGCACTTGACGGCCGCTGGTGACGCCGCGCTCGACGAAGTCGACGAAGCGCGGGCAGGCCGCCGCGGTGATCTCGGTGTCGCGGGCGGCGGCGAACGCGTCCTGGTAGGCGTGCGAGGCGATGGTGGCCTGCGTCCCGATCACCCCGATGCGTCCATTGCGCGTGGTGGTCACCGCGCGCCGCACCGCGGGCAGGATCACCTCGACGACGGGCACGTCGTAGCGCTCGCGCGCGTCCCGCAGGCACGCCGCCGACGCCGTGTTGCAGGCGATCACCAGCGCCTTGACGCCGCGCTCGACCAGGTCGTCGCCGACGGCCAGCGCGTGCGCGCGGACCTCGGGAATGGTCAGCGGTCCGTACGGCCCGTGCGCGGTGTCGCCGACATAGACGATGTCCTCGTCGGGCAACTGGTCGATGATGGCCCGCGCGACGGTCAGCCCGCCGACGCCGGAGTCGAAGACCCCGACGGGCGCCAGCGGCGAGCTCACGTGGCGCGCCGCGGCGACGCGGCCCTCTTGGCCGCGCGGGCCTTGCGTTCCGGCGCGGACAACAGGTAGGCGGCCACGACGCCGGCGACCGCCCCGCACAGGTGCCCCTGCCACGACACGCCACCGCACTGGCCCAGCACCGGCATGGCGCCGAGCAGGATGCCGCCGTAGACGAACAGGACGATCAGCCCGATGATGATGTCCCACACCCGCCGGACGAAGATCCCGAACACCAGCAGGAAGGCCAGCCAGCCGAAGATCAGGCCGGAGGCCCCGATGTGGTCGGTCGGGCCGCAACTGCTGCCCAGGTTGCCGATCAGCCAGGTGCCGAAGCCGCCGAGAATCCACACGACCGCGGTGGCCCAGACGAACCGGGACAGCCCGGCCAGCGTCATCAAGAAGCCCAGCACCAGCAGCGGGACGGTGTTGGCGATCAGGTGCGCCCAGCTGGCGTGCAGCACCGGCGCGAAGACGATGCCCCACAGGCCGTCGACGCGCAGTGGCCTGATGCCGTTGTCATCCAGCGAATGCCGCGTCAGCTGGTCGATCAGCTCGACGAGGTAGAGCAGGGCCACGAAGGTGAGGATGGTGGCCCCGCCGACCACCCACGCGGGCCGCGCCTCCTGGTTCGTCGCGCCCGACTGCGCCTTCCGCTTGGTCATGATCCCTCCATCAGCCGAACGCTCCGGGCAACATGTCGCGATAGGCGGGTATTCCGGCCACCGACTCGGCCCCGAGCACGCCGGCCAGCACCGCGCGCGCCACGCAATCGGCCGCGGCGGCTCCCACTTCGCCGACCAGCGCCGTCTCCGGGGAGAACGCGGCGGGCACGGCATCCCCGCCGGCCTCGGGCAGCACCTCGATGGCCCCGGTGGCCAGCGCGAACACCGTATCGCCATCCACCGGAGTGTGGGCCGGACGGACCGCGCGGGCCAGACCGTCGTGGGCGGCGGTGGCGACGAGCCGGCAGCCCGCCGGGCTGAGGGCGGCGTCGGTCGCCACGACGCCGATCGTCGTGTTCAGTGTTCCGTTCGACCGGCTCAGCTTGGACGGCAGCTGGGCGAACGCGGCGATCTGCTCGGGCGGCGGCGGCCTCAGCGCGAAGTCCTCGATCAGGTCCGCCATCCAGGGCAGGCCGGTGGCCCGGTCGGCGACGTCGCCGGCGGAGTTCACCACGACGATCGCGCCGACGGTCACGCCGGACGCCAGCGTGATCGACGCCGTCCCGACACCGCCCTTGAGCGCGCCGGCCCGCGCCCCGACCCCCGCGCCGACTGTGCCGACGGCCACGGGAGCCGAGCCCGCCCCGTCGACGAAGGGGCCTTCGGCGGCCTCACACGCCAGGTAGCCGAACTCCGGCGTCGGGCGGCGGCCCCAGCCGCCGACGGGCAGGTCGAAGATCACCGCGGCGGGCACGATAGGCACCACACCGCCGTCCATGGCGACCCCGCGCTCGCGTTCCTCCAGCCAGCGCATGACGCCGTCGGCGGCCGCCAGGCCGTAGGCGCTGCCGCCGGTCAGCAGCACGGCGTCGACGAACCGCACGGTGTTGGCGGGATCGAGCAGATCGGTCTCGCGGGTGCCAGGCGCGCCGCCGCGGCAGTCGACCGCGCCCACGGTCCCCGGCGGGGTGAGCACGACGGTGACGCCGCAGGCCCAGCCGGCGCCCGGGGACGCGTCGGGGTCCAGGCGCTGGTAGTGGCCGACGCGGATCCCGCCGACGTCGGCGATGGAATTCACCGGGAACCCATCAGCACCAGGACCAGGTACTCCTGCAGGACAGTCAGCCACTGGTAGACGTCGAAGTGGGCGGCCAACGGGTGGTCGTCCGGCAACCGATCCGGTCCGTTGGGCCCGATCTCGAGCATCACCCCCAACGTCAGCCGCAGGTCGTTGACCGCCGCGACCCAGGCGGTCGCCTCGTCCTCGGTCAGCTCCAGCCGGCCGCCGTTGTCCGGGAGCGTCTGCAACAGCTGTTGTGCCGCATCGCGCTTGGCGTCGATGATCTCGGGCTCGTGCAAGCTGCGCAGGGCGGCGTTGAGGCTTTCGGAAACGTCGGGCGGGGTCGCGTCTTGACCATCGGGGTCATCGGGTCGGTGGAAGTCCGGCAGCAGGCGGCGCAGCGTGGGGTCGTGCGGGGGCTCCGCGTTACCGGTCCTCATCCCGGTAATTTCCTCGAGTTCGTCTGCGGGCGATGAAGATTCGCGCTCGTCGAGCAGGCCGATCATCGCGCTGACGAGGTTCTTGAGCAATGCGGCCTCATGGGTGGCCAGGGAGGAGCGGAAGCGTGGACCGCCCGCCGTCTCGACGCGCTTCCATTTGCGCACAGGGAATCGAATATCCTCGCGTCTCAGCGATCCTGCTGCATGGTCGCCCACAATCCGGCGGCATGCAGCTTGGACACGTCGACTTCCATGGACTCCCGGCTGCCCGCCGACACCACCGCCTTGCCCTCGTTGTGCACCTGCAGCATCAGCTTGGTGGCGTGCGGCTCGCTGTAGCCGAACAGCTTCTGGAACACATACGTCACATAGGTCATCAGGTTGACGGGATCGTCCCACACGATGGTCACCCAGGGACTGGCCGAGGCGTCTACCGGAGCGGATTCGCGTTGCTCGGTAGTGCCCGGCTTAGTGGGCGCTGACGCAAGAGCCATGGTCCCCAGGATAGCGAGCCACGTGTCTGAATACCGAGCACCCGATGACAGCCGATACCGTAACGGGATGGACGACCCGGTCCTTGCTGGGCTGCTGACCGATAGATACGAACTGACCATGTTGGCGGCCGCGCTGCGCGACGGCACCGCCACCCGCCGGACCACCTTTGAGCTGTTCGCCCGCCGGTTACCCAGTGGCCGCCGCTACGGCGTGGTCGCCGGGACCGGACGGCTGCTGGAAGCGTTGCCCGAGTTCAGGTTCGATGACGAGGCGTGCCGGCTGCTCGGGCGGTTCCTCGACCCCGACGCGGTGGCCTACCTGCGCGACTTCTCCTTCGGCGGCGACGTCGACGGCTACGCCGAAGGCGAGCTGTATTTCCCGGGCTCCCCCGTGCTGTCGGTCACGGGCAGCTTCGCCGAATGCGTGGTGCTCGAGACCCTGGCGCTGTCGATCTTCAATCACGACACCGCGATCGCGTCCGCCGCCGCGCGCATGGTCAGCGCCGCCGGGCAGCGCCCGCTGATCGAGATGGGTTCGCGACGCACCCACGAGCACGCCGCGGTCGCCGCGGCCCGCGCCGCCTACGTCGCCGGTTTCGCGGCGACCTCCAACCTGGAGGCCCAGCGCCGATACGGGATCCCCACCGAGGGCACCGCCGCGCACGCGTTCACCATGCTGCACACCCGGCCCGGCGGGCCCGACGAGCCCGCCGCGTTCCGCGCCCAGGTCGCGGCGCTGGGCGTGGACACCACGCTGCTGGTCGACACCTATGACGTGACGACCGGCGTCGCCAACGCCGTGGCCGCCGCCGGCCACGAGCTGGGCGCGGTGCGGATCGACTCGGGCGAGCTGGGCGTGCTGGCCCGCCAGGCGCGCCGGCAGCTCGACGGGCTGGGTGCAACCGGCACCCGCATCGTGGTGTCCGGCGATCTCGACGAGTTCTCCATCGCCGCGTTGCGCGCCGAGCCCGTCGACAGCTACGGGGTCGGCACGTCGCTGGTCACCGGCTCGGGCGCCCCGACCGCGAGCATGGTCTACAAACTGGTCGAGGTCGACGGCCTGCCTGTGCAGAAGCGCAGCAGCCACAAAGAGTCCCGCGGCGGCCGCAAGGACGCGCTGCGCGCGGCGCGCCCGACGGGCACCGTCACCGAGGAGGTCGTGTATCCGGCGGGCCGCCCGCCCGCCGTGGACGAACCGTTCCGGATGCTGACCACGCCCCTGGTGCGCGGCGGCCACGTCGTCGCCGACACGGGCGCGGCCGCCCTGGCGCCGGCGCGCAAGCTGGTGGCGTCCGGTCTGCGCAGCCTGCCGTGGGAGGGCTTGGCGTTGGCACCCGGCGACCCCGCGATCCCCACCCGGCTGATCCCGGCCGGCGCGTCGGGGCGGTAGGACCCGGCAAGGAGTGGCCACGTCCGACGTCTCCGTCCCCGCGCTGCTGGCCGCTGCGGTGGCCGAGCTTGGCGGCAGCGAACGCAGCGGCCAGGTTCAGATGGCCGCCGCGGTGGCGCGCGCGTTCGACACCGGGGAGCACCTCGTCGTGCAGGCAGGCACCGGCACCGGCAAGTCGCTGGCGTACCTGGTGCCCGCGCTGGTGCGGGCCCTCGACGACGACTCGCCCGTCGTGGTGTCGACGGCCACGATCGCGCTGCAGCGCCAGCTCGTCGACCGCGACCTGCCCCGCCTGGCCGAGTCGCTGGCCGACGCACTGCCCCGGCCGCCGCGGTTCGCGCTGCTGAAGGGCCGGCGGAACTACCTGTGCCTGAACAAGATTCACAATGGCGGCGGGACAGACCCCGGGGACTCCGATGACTCCGGCGACCGGCCGCAGGAGGAGCTGTTCGATCCGGTGGCGGTGAGCGCCCTGGGGCGCGACGTGCAACGGCTGACCGCGTGGGCGTCGACGACCGAGTCCGGTGACCGCGACGACCTGCGGCCCGGCGTCCCCGACCGGTCGTGGTCGCAGGTCAGCGTGTCCGCGCGCGAATGCGTCGGCGTGGCCCGCTGCCCGTTCGGCACCGAGTGCTTCTCCGAACGGGCGCGGGCCCGGGCGGGCGGCGCCGACGTCGTCGTCACCAACCACGCACTGCTGGCCATCGATGCCGTCGGCGAATCGGCGGTGCTGCCGGAGCACGCGCTGCTGGTGGTCGATGAGGCGCACGAGTTGGTCGACCGGGTGACCTCGGTGGCCGCCGCGGAGCTGACGCCGGCCGCCCTGGGCGTCGCCGCGCGCCGTATCGCCCGGCTGGTGGACCCCGAACTGACCCAGCGGCTCGAGGCGGCGACGGCGACATTCGCGGCCGCGATCCATGACGCCCGGCCCGGCCGCATCGATCACCTCGACGACGAGATGGCGACCTATCTGGCGGCGCTGCGCGACGCGGCCGCCGGCGCGCGGTCGGCGATCGAGGTGTCGGGCCGGGCGCGGGCCGACCTCAGGGCGGCGTCGGCCCGCGCCGAGGCCGTCGCCGCGCTCGGCGAGATCGCCGACACCGCGTCGCGGGTCCTCGCGTCGTTCGCCCCCGCCATCCCGGATCGCACCGACGTCGTCTGGCTCGAGCACGAAGACAACCGGGGCGCACCGCGGCCCGTGCTGCGGGTGGCCCCGCTCTCGGTCGCGGGCGTGCTGCGCGACCGGGTCTTCGCCCGCTCGACCACCGTGCTGACCTCCGCGACGCTGACTGTCGGCGGGTCGTTCGACGCGATGGCCGCGGCGTGGGGCCTGGCCGGGTCGGACGGCGACGACGATGCCCCGCGGCCCGACTGGCAGGGCCTGGACGTGGGATCGCCGTTCGAGCACGCCAAGGCAGGGATCCTCTACGTCGCCGCCCACCTGCCGCCGCCGGGGCGCGACGGCACCGGATCGGCCGAGCAGTTGACCGAGATCGCCGACCTCGTCACCGCCGCCGGCGGGCGCACCCTCGGGCTGTTCTCGTCGATGCGGGCCGCCCGGGCGGCCGCCGAGGCCATGCGCGAACGGCTGCCGACACCGGTGCTGTGCCAGGGCGACGACAGCACCTCCGCTTTGGTCGAGCGGTTCAGCGAGGACCCGGAGACCTCGCTGTTCGGGACGCTGTCGCTGTGGCAGGGCGTCGACGTGCCGGGCCCCTCGCTGTCGCTGGTGCTGATCGACCGCATCCCGTTTCCCCGGCCGGACGACCCGCTGCTGAGCGCGCGGCAGCGGGCCGTGGCCGCCCGCGGCGGCAACGGATTCATGGCCGTCGCCGCCAGCCACGCGGCGCTGCTGCTGGCTCAGGGCGCGGGACGGCTGCTGCGCCGCGTCACCGACCGCGGGGTCGTCGCGGTGCTCGACTCGCGGATGGTCACCGCCGGCTACGCCGGCTACCTGCGCGCCTCGCTGCCACCGTTCTGGGCGACCACCGACGCGGGGCAGGTCCGCGGCGCGTTGGAGCGGCTGCGCACCTCGTCGGAGGACCTGTCGGCCTGAGGCGGCGTCCGGCTACCCCGCCAGGGTCACCAGGCCCAGCTCGCTGCTGGAGGCGAGCATCGGATGGCGGGGCAGCACGCGCACGGTGTATCCGACCGCGCCTGCCAGCGGCAGCGGCGTCGTCGTCGAGAACACCTCCATGCCGCCGTCGACGGTGCCGGTGTGCGGCATCTCGACGGTGACCGGGTCCTGCAGGGCATCGCTGGTGTCCACCCGGCCCAGCACCGCCTGCACGATCACCTCGTCGGGCCGCAGCCCGCCGAGCCGCACGGTCGCCGTCAGGGTCAGCTTCGAGCCGAGCAGCGGGGTGTCCGGCAGGCCGGTGCTGTCGACGTCGGTGATGGTGACGTCCGGCCAGGCCTCGTGGACGCGGCGACGGTAGGCGGCCAGCTCCCGCGCGGCGCCGAACTGCCCGCCCTCGCCGGTTTCGGTGGGGCCGACGGTCTTGCGCAGGGACTGCGCCGCCGGGGTGTAGTAGTGCTCGACGTAGTCACGCACCATGCGGGAAGCCAGCACCTTGGGCCCCAGCGTCTGCAGCGTGTGGCGCACCATCTCCACCCAGCGCGGCGGCACCCCTTGGGCGTCGCGCTCGTAGAACTTCGGCGCCACCGCCTCCTCGAGCAGGGTGTAGAGCGCGTTGGCCTCCAGGTCGTCGCGGCGGGTCTCGTCGCTCAGCCCGGTGGCCGACGGGATCTCCCAACCGTTTTCGCCGTCGTACCACTCGTCCCACCAGCCGTCGCGGATGGACAGGTTCAGTCCCCCGTTCAGCGCGCTCTTCATCCCGGAGGTGCCGCACGCCTCCAGCGGACGCAGCGGGTTGTTCAGCCAGACGTCGCAGCCCCAGTACAACAGCCGGGCCATCGACATGTCGTAGTCGGGCAGAAAGGCGATGCGGTGACGCACCTGCGGCCGATCGGCGAAGCGCACCACCTGCTGGATCAGCGCCTTGCCCCCGTCGTCGGCCGGGTGCGACTTGCCGGCCACGATCAGCTGGATCGGCCGTTCCTCGTTGAGCAGCAGCTGTTCGAGCCGGTCGGGATCGCGCAGCATCAGGGTCAGCCGCTTGTAGGTCGGCACGCGCCGGGCGAAGCCGATGGTCAGCACGTCCGGGTCGAACGCCGTCCCGATCCAGGCCAGTTCGGCGTCCGCCGCGCCGCGCTCCAGCCACGACCGGCGCAGCCGTGCCCGGACGTCCTCGACCAGCAGGGACCGCAGCTGGGAGCGGATCCACCACAGGTGGCCGGCGTCGACCTGCTGCAGCCGCTGCCAGACCGTGGGCTCGCTCAACGAGTCCGACCCGGCCAACTCGCGACCCAGCTGCAGCCACTGCGGCGCGGCCCAGGTCGGCGCGTGCACGCCGTTGGTGATCGACCCGATCGGCACCTCGCTGCGGTCGAACCCGAGCCACAGCTCGTTGAACATGGCCCGGCTCACCCGGCCGTGCAGCAGCGAGACACCGTTGGCGCGTTGCGCCAGCCGCAGACCCATGTGGGCCATGTTGAACTTGGCCGGGTCGGCCTCGGCGCCGAGCGCGAGGATCCGCGCGGTCGGCAGGCCCGGCAGCAGGGCGGCCTCGCGCTCGTCGTCGAAGTACCGCTGCACCATCTCCGCCGGGAACCGGTCGATACCGGCCGGCACCGGGGTGTGGGTGGTGAACACCGTGCTGGACCGCACCACGGTCAGCGCGGTGTCGAAGTCCAGGCCCGAGTCGGTGACCAGCTCGCGGATGCGCTCCGCCCCCAGGAAGCCCGCGTGCCCCTCGTTCATGTGGAACACCTCGGGCGCGGGCAGGCCCTCGACCGCGGTGAACGCGCGGATCGCCCGGACCCCGCCGATGCCGGCCAGGATCTCCTGCTTGATGCGGTGCTCCTGGTCGCCACCGTAGAGCCGGTCGGTGACGCCGCGCAGGTCGTGCTCGTTCTCGGGCACGTCGGAATCCAGCAGCAGCAGCGGCACCCGGCCGACTTGTGCGACCCACACCCTGGCCCGCAGCTGCGCGGCGTCCGGCAGGTCGAGTTCGACCAGCACGGGCTCGCCGGTGGTGGCGTCGGTGAGCAGGCGCAGCGGAAGCCCCTGCGGATCCAGCGACGGGTAGGTCTCGTTCTGCCAGCCGTCGGCGGTCAGCGACTGCCGGAAGTATCCGGACCGGTAGTACAGGCCGACGGCCACCAGCGGCACCCCCAGGTCCGACGCGGCCTTGAGGTGGTCACCGGCGAGGATCCCCAGGCCGCCCGAGTAGTTGGGCAACACCTCGGCGACGCCGAACTCCATGGAGAAGTACGCGATGGCGGTCGGCGTCGCTTGGCCTGCCTCCTGCTGCTGCTGGTACCACAGGGGCCGGCGCAGGTAGTCGGCCAAGTCGGCGGCCAGGCCGTCGAGCCGGCCCAGGAATTCTTCGTCGACGGCAAGCCCGTCGAGGCGTGCGGGGCTCACCGCGCCAAGCAGCGCTACCGGGTCCTGGCCGCAGTGCGCCCACAGCGTCGGGTCGATCGTGGCAAACAGGTCCTGGGTCGGCTTGTCCCACGACCATCGCAGGTTGGTGGAGAGCTGTTCCAGCGCTGACAGGCGCTCGGGCAGGTGAGCACGGACGGTAAAGCGGCGGAGGGCCTTCACACGTCAACACCTTACTGAGGATTCCAACCCGTGCAGGGCTACTAACCCAGCGTTTACCTCCGGTGGTGTGACCAGACACTAGGGTGGGTATCGGGTAAAGGTGGGGCTGCACCGCAGCGCGTCGGACGCGGCCCCCGCGAGAAGAGAGTTCCTTAAAGACGACAGGCATGCCGCGCCGAAGGACACCGCGGTTGCCGCACAACCGGAACGGAGTCCTGGTGCCCGGTCGTGTCGAGATCGATAACGTCGCGCCCGTCGTTTCCTGCGGCGCATACCCCGCCAAGGCGGTGGTCGGTGAGGTGATCCCGGTCAGCGCAGCCGTTTGGCGGGAAGGCCACGACGCCGTCGCAGCAACGCTGGTGGTGCGTTATCTCGGCAAGCGCTATCCGCAGAGCAGCGACGTCCCCACGCTCAAGGCGGTCGAGGCCCCTGAGCGGACGGCGACGGGGATCCCCGACCAGGAGCGCGTCAAGCCCGAGTCGATCCCCATGACGATGGGCCAGGAGCCCTACGTGTTCCACGGCCAGTTCACCCCCGACCGGGTCGGGCTGTGGACGTTCCGCATCGACGGCTGGGGCGACCCGATCGCGACCTGGCGGCACGGGGTGCTGGCCAAGCTGGACGCCGGCCAGGGCGAGACGGAGCTGTCCAACGACCTGCTGGTCGGCGCCGGGCTCTTCGAGCGCGCCGCGGCCGGCGTGCCCCGCGCTCGCCGCGACCCGCTGCTGGCGACCGCCGCGGCGTTGCGCGCGCCGGGGGATCCGGTGACCCGCACCGCGCTGGCCCTGTCGCCCGAGATCGACGAGCTCGTGGCGGCCTACCCCCTGCGCGACCTGCTGACCCGGGGCGAGCAGTTCGGAGTCTGGGTGGACCGGCCGCTGGCCCGCTTCGGCTCCTGGTATGAGATGTTCCCGCGCTCCACCGGCGGGTGGGACGCCGACGGGGAGCCGGTACACGGCACCTTCGCGACGGCCGCAGCCCAGCTGCCGCGCATCGCCGACATGGGATTCGACGTCGTGTACCTGCCGCCGATCCATCCGATCGGCAAGGTGCACCGCAAGGGCCGCAACAACTCCCCCACGGCCGCGCCCGGGGACGTGGGATCGCCGTGGGCGATAGGCAGCGACGAGGGCGGCCACGACGCTATCCATCCGGGCCTGGGCACCATCGACGACTTCGACGAGTTCGTGGCGTCGGCAAGGGCTCTGGGCATGGAGGTGGCGCTGGATTTGGCGCTGCAGTGCGCGCCGGATCATCCGTGGGCCCGCGAGCATCGGGAGTGGTTCACCGAATTGCCGGACGGGACCATCGCCTACGCGGAGAACCCGCCGAAGAAGTATCAGGACATCTATCCGCTCAACTTCGACAACGACCCCGCCGGACTCTACGACGAGGTGCTGCGCGTGGTCCGGCACTGGATGGACCACGGCGTCAAGTTCTTTCGGGTCGACAACCCGCACACCAAGCCACCGAACTTCTGGGCCTGGCTGATCGGCCAGGTCAAGGACCAAGACCCCGACGTGCTGTTCCTGTCCGAGGCGTTCACGCCGCCGGCCCGCCAGTACGGCCTGGCCAAGCTGGGCTTCACCCAGTCCTACAGCTACTTCACCTGGCGCACGGCCAAGTGGGAGCTCACCGAGTTCGGCAACGACATCGCCGCGCTCGCCGACTTCCGCCGGCCGAACCTGTTCGTCAACACCCCCGACATCCTGCATGCGATCCTGCAGCACAACGGCCCCGGCATGTTCGCCATCCGCGCAGTGCTGGCCGCGACCATGGGCCCCGCCTGGGGCGTGTACTCCGGTTACGAGCTGTTCGAGCACCGCGCGGTGCGCGAGGGCAGCGAGGAATACCTGGACTCCGAGAAGTACGAGCTGCGCCCCCGCGACTACGCGGGCGCGGTGGCCGAGGGCCGCTCGCTGGAGCCGTTCATCTCGCAGCTCAACGAGATCCGTCACGTGCATCCCGCGCTGGCACAGCTACGCACCATCCACTTCCACAGCGTGGACAACGACGCGCTCCTGGCCTACAGCAAGTTCGACCCGGCCACCGGCGACTGCGTGCTGGTGGTGGTGTCCCTCAACGCCCTCGGGGCCGAGGAGGCCACGCTGTGGTTAGACATGGCCGCATTGGGTATGGAACCTTACGAACGTTTCTGGGTGCGCGATGAGATAACGGGCCACGAATTCCAATGGGGGCAGGCGAATTACGTTCGCATCGACCCTGCGCAAGCAGTCGCGCACGTCATCAACATGCCACTCATACCGGCCGAATCCCGGATCGCGCTGCTCCGCAGACGATGAAATCACCGGAGGTGAAATGGATATGAGTCAAGCCGACCAACTCGCCGAAACCCACCTGGCGCCTGACCCCGCCGACCTGTCGCGGCTGGCCGCCGGCACGCACCACAACCCGCATGGCATCCTGGGTGCCCACGAGTACGCCGACCACACCGTCATCCGGGCTTTCCGCCCGCACGCCACCGAGGTGGTCGCGCTCGTTGGCAACGACCGGTATCCGTTGCGGCACATCGAATCCGGGCTGTTCGCCGTGGCGTTGCCGTTCACCAACCTGATCGACTACCGGCTGCAGGTCAGCTACGAGGGGTCCGAGCCCTACACCGTCGCCGACGCCTACCGCTTCCTGCCCACCCTCGGCGAGATGGACCTGCACCTGTTCAGCGAGGGCCGCCACGAGCGGCTCTGGGAGGTCCTCGGCGCCCATCCCCGCTCGTTCACCACGGCCGACGGCGTGGTCAACGGTGTGTCGTTCGCCGTGTGGGCGCCCAACGCCAAGGGTGTCAGCCTGATCGGCGAGTTCAACGGCTGGACCGGCGACGAGGCCCCGATGCGGGTGCTCGGCTCCTCGGGCGTGTGGGAGCTGTTCTGGCCCGGCTTCCCGGTCGAGGGGCTCTACAAGTTCCGCGTGCACGGCGCCGACGGCGTGGTCACCGAGCGCGCCGACCCATTCGCCTTCGCCACCGAGGTGCCGCCGCACACCGCGTCGCGGGTGACGGTGAGCAAGTACCGCTGGAGCGATGAGGACTGGATGGTGCGGCGCGCCCAGGGCAACCCGGTGTTCGAGCCGATGAGCACCTACGAGGTCCACCTGGGCTCGTGGCGCCCCGGGCTCAACTACCGCCAGCTCGCCCGCGAGCTGACCGACTACGTGGTGGAACACGGCTTCACCCACGTCGAGCTGCTGCCGGTGGCCGAGCACCCCTTCGCCGGATCCTGGGGGTACCAGGTCACGTCCTATTACGCGCCAACCTCGCGGTTCGGCTCCCCCGACGACTTCCGGGCGCTCGTCGACGCCCTGCACCAGGCCGGCATCGGCGTCATCGTGGACTGGGTGCCGGCGCACTTCCCCAAGGACGCCTGGGCGCTGGGCCGCTTCGACGGCACCGCGCTCTACGAGCACTCCGATCCCACGCGCGGCGAGCAGCTGGACTGGGGCACCTACGTGTTCGACTTCGGCCGTCGCGAGGTGCGCAACTTCCTGGTGGCCAACGCGTTGTACTGGCTCGAGGAATTCCACATCGACGGCCTGCGCGTCGACGCGGTGGCCTCGATGCTCTACCGCGACTACTCGCGGCCGGCGGGCGGCTGGACGCCGAACATGTACGGCGGGCGCGAGAACCTCGAAGCCGTCGAGTTCCTGCAGGAGATGAACGCCACGGCGCACAAGACCGCGCCCGGCATCGTCACCATCGCCGAGGAGTCGACGTCGTGGCCAGGGGTGACGCGGCCGACCGCGCTTGGCGGCCTGGGCTTTTCGATGAAGTGGAACATGGGCTGGATGCACGACACGCTCGACTACATCAGCCGCGACCCGATCTACCGCAGCTACCACCACCACGAGATGACGTTCTCGATGCTCTACGCGTTCAGCGAGAACTACGTGCTGCCGCTCAGCCACGACGAGGTCGTGCACGGCAAGGGCACGCTGTGGGGCCGGATGCCGGGCAACAACCACGTCAAGGCCGCCGGGCTGCGCAGCCTGCTGGCCTACCAGTGGGCGCACCCGGGCAAGCAACTGCTGTTCATGGGGCAGGAATTCGGCCAGCGGGCCGAGTGGTCCGAGGAGCGCGGCCTGGACTGGTGGCAGCTCGACGAGCACGGCTTCTCCAACGGCGTGCTGCGCCTGGTCCGCGACATCAACGAGATCTACCGCACCCATCCGGCGCTGTGGAGCCAGGACACCGTCCCGGACGGCTACTCCTGGATCGATGCCAACGACTCGGGCAACAACGTGCTGAGCTTCCTGCGGTACGGCAGCGACGGTTCGGTGATGGCCTGCGTCTTCAATTTCGCGGGTGCCGAGCACGGCGGCTACCGGCTGGGCCTGCCGTGCGCCGGGCGCTGGCGGGAGGTGCTCAACACCGACGCCACCGACTACAACGGCTCGGGCATCGGCAACATGGGCGGCGTCGACGCCACCGAGGACCCGTGGCACGGCCGGCCGGCGTCGGCTTGCCTGGTGCTCCCGCCCACGTCGGCGTTGTGGTTGGCACCCGAGTCATAGCGCGAGGGTCATAGCGCGAGCAGACGCAAAATCGCCCTAAACCGGAGGTTTTAGGGCGATTTTGCGTCTGCTCGCGGACTCAGTACAGCGCGTTGGCCAGGTTGCGCCGGCCGGCGACGACCTCGGGATCGGCGGGGTCGAAGAGTTCGAACAACTCGACCAGCCGAGTGCGCACCCGGCTCCGCTCATCCCCGGATGTGCTGCGCACCAACGCGATCAGACGCTCGAACGCGGCACCGACCTCCTGGTTGAGGAGCTGGACATCGGCGGCCGCGAACGCGGCGTCGATGTCGCCCGGCGCGGCGTCGGCCACGGCCACGGCGTCCGCTCGCTGTGTCGTCGCGCGCGCGAGGAAATCGATCTGGCGGATCGCGGCCTTGGCTTCGACGCTGCCGGGGTTGGCGTCCAGGACCGCCTGGTAGGACTCCCTGGCGGCCTCGAAATCACCGGACTCCAGCTGTTCGCGGGCCTGGGCGACCTCCGGATCTACCTGTTCGGGCTCCCCGGCGACCCGCGGCCCCTTGAGCTTGCCCTCGGTGGCCGCCAGCAGCGAGTCGATCCAGCGGCGCAGTTGATCGGCCGGCTGCATGCCCTGGAAACTGGACAGCGGCTGCCCGCCGGCCAGGGCCACCGCGGTCGGGACCCCTTCGACGCCGAAGGCCTGCGCCACCCGGGGCGTCGCCTCGACGTTGACCGTGGCCAGCGCCCACGTGCCGTTGTCGTCGGCGGCCAGGCCGGACAGGGTTTCCAGCAGCTGGACACACGCGTCGCTGCGCGGCGACCACAGCAGCACGACGACGGGCACCTCGTCGGAGCGGACCAGCACCGCCTCTTCGAAGTTTGCCTCGGTGACCTCGACGGCCCCGGGCGGCGCCGGTGCCGACGGGCCACCCGGGCCCCCTGCCGAAGCGTTGTTCTGGGCTCGCTGCTTGAGGCCGGAGAGGTCGACCGCACCAGCCAGCGCGGGTCCCATGGAGGGTCGCGGACGCGTCACGCCGTCAAGTTTGTCATGTACCGCGGGGGGCGAGCCACCCGGTGCCACGGACGTTCACGTGACGCAAAAGCCTGCGGGAGGGTGACCAAATCGCTCCCGATCGGCCGTTGAGACAAACATCACACAAGCGCGCGGGGATGCCTCACCAGCAAAGTCGACCGGAGCGCTGACCCCGGGCCGGCTAGCCCGCCCGCAGGATCAGCGCATCGCCCTGGCCACCGGCACCGCACAGGGCGGCAACGCCGTAGCCGGAGCCGCGACGCGCCAATTCCAGGGCCACGTGCAGGGCGATCCGGGCCCCCGACATGCCGATGGGATGCCCCACGGCAATCGCCCCGCCGTTGACGTTGACGATGTCGGGGTTCAGGCCCAGCTCGCGCGTCGAGGCCAGTGCCACCGCCGCGAAGGCCTCGTTGATCTCGACCACATCGAGCTGGTCAACGGTGATGCCCTCGCGGCCGAGCGCCTTCTTGATGGCGTTGGCCGGCTGCGACTGCAGGGTGGAATCCGGGCCGGCGACGACGCCGTGCGCGCCGATCTCGACCAGCCACGTCAGCCCCAGCTGCTGCGCCTTCTCCTTGTTCATCACCACCACCGCGGCCGCGCCGTCGGAGATCTGCGACGCCGAACCGGCGGTGATGGTGCCGTCGCGGCGGAACGCCGGCTTGAGACCGGCCAGGGACTCGGCCGTGGTGTTGGCGCGGATGCCCTCGTCCTCGGCAAACTGCAGCGGGTCGCCTTTGCGCTGCGGAATGTTGACGGGCACCACCTCGTCGGCGAAGACGCCGTCCTTCCAGGCCGCGGCCGCCCGCTGGTGCGACCCGGCGGCGTATTCGTCCTGTTCGGCCCGGGTGAACTTGTCGACGTCGTTGCGCTGCTCGGTGAGCGCGCCCATCGGCTGGTCGGTGAACACGTCGTGCAGGCCGTCGTAGGCCATGTGGTCGAGCACCGTGACGTCGCCGTACTTGTAGCCCGCGCGGCTGTCCATCAGCAGGTGGGGCGCCTTGGTCATGGACTCCTGCCCACCGGCCACCACCACGTCGAACTCCCCGGCGCGGATGAGCTGGTCGGCCAGCGCGATCGCGTCGATCCCGGACAGGCACATCTTGTTGATGGTCAGCGAGGGAACGTCCCAACCGATGCCGGCCGCCACCGCCGCCTGGCGGGCGGGCATCTGCCCGGCCCCGGCCGTCAGCACCTGGCCCATGATCACGTACTCGACCGCCGAGGCCGGCACGTTCGCCTTCTCCAGCGCGCCGGAGATCGCGATGGCGCCCAGGTCGCTGGCCGAGAAATCCTTCAGCGAACCCATCAGCTTGCCGATGGGTGTCCGGGCTCCAGCAACGATCACCGACGTCGTCATAACTACCTCCTAGGCTGCGCGGACGGGCTATTACGCTCCCTGGAGAAGCGCAATCGTTGCCGCCAGGTTACCGTTGTGAGATGACGACCGATCAAGTTGACGCCCGTCAGGTTCTGTCTACCGCGCTCGTGACGGCGGTTGATCACGTCGGCATCGCGGTCCCCGACCTGGACGCGGCCATCGCCTGGTACCACGACCATCTCGGCATGATCCTGGTGCACGAGGAAGTCAACGACGATCAGGGCATCCGCGAGGCGATGCTCGCGGTGCCCGGCGCCCTGAAGGGCACCGCGCAGATCCAGCTGATGGCCCCGATCGACGAGTCGTCGACCATCGCGAAGTTCCTGGACAAGCGCGGACCGGGCATCCAGCAAATGGCCGTCCGGGTCGGCGACCTCGACGCGATCAGCGAGCGGCTGCGCTCGCAGGGCGTCCGGCTGGTGTACGAGAAGCCCCGCCGTGGCACGTCGAACTCGCGCATCAACTTCGTCCACCCCAAGGACGCCGGCGGCGTGCTCATCGAGCTCGTCGAACCCGCTTCCTGAGCACCTTCACGACCATTTCCGGGTCGGCCCGCGCGTCGTGCGGCTCGCCCAACACGCGGTGTGCCAATGCCGCCGGTCCTCGACCCCGGCGTGCGGGGCGGCCACCGGCCACACCACCACATGGGCTACGCCCGAACGGATCTCGTGGTCACAGCCGGGGCAGCGGTAGGTCTTGACCGCGCGGACCGCCGCGACCGGACGCACCTCGTACTCGTGGCCGTCGGGCCCGATCTCGACCCGCACCAACACCGGCGGCGACAACGGCCGCTGCCGTCGCGGCGGTGTGCGGCGCCGTGCCATGCCGGCCAGTCTAGTCCGGCGGGTCAGAACAGCCGGTACTCGTCGCTGTCCATGCCGCGCATCTTGTCGTAATCCAGTGTGAGGCAACGGATTCCGCGATCGGCGGCCAGCGTACGCGCCTGCGGTTTGATCTGCTGGGCGGCGAACACCCCCTGCACCGGGGCCAGCAGGCTGTCGCGGTTGAGCAACTCGAGATACCGGGTGAGCTGCTCCACGCCGTCGATCTCGCCGCGCCGCTTGACCTCCACCGCGACGCAGCCGCCCCGTTCGTCGCGGCACAGCAGGTCGACGGGCCCGATCGCCGTCATGTACTCGCGCCGCACCAAGGTGTACCCGTCGCCCAGCAGCGCGACGTGCTCGGCGAGCAGCGCCTGCAGGTGTGCCTCGACGCCGTCCTTGACCAGCCCGGGATCGACGCCCAGGTCGTGGCTGGTGTCGTGCTCGATCTCCTCGACGGTGATGCGCAACTGTTCGCCGGCCTTGTTCTCCACCACCCACACCGGCGCCTGGCCCGCCCGCTCACCGGGGACCTCCGTCAGCCAGCACGGCGGGCTCATCCAATTCAGCGGCTTGTAGGCGCGGTCGTCGGCGTGCACGCTGACCGATCCGTCGGCCTTGAACAACAACAACCTGCGCGCCGACGGCAGATGCGCGGTGAGCCGGCCGACGTAGTCGACGGTGCACTGGGCAATCACGAGTCGCACCCGACTCACCTTAGAGCGTGGCCCACAAATTAGGCTGACGCCACCATGTCGGCAGAAAAGACGGTGGCACGGCGCCTGGGCCGGGTGCTCGAAACGGTCACCCGTCAGAGCGGCCGACTGTCGGAGACCCCGGCCTACGGCTCGCTGCTGCTGGGGCGGGTCACCGAAAGCCAACGGCGCCGGCGCATCCGCATCCAGGTCATCCTGACCGTGCTCGTCGTGGTCGCGAACCTGATCGGCATCGGCGTCGCCCTGCTGTTGGTGACGGTCGCGATCCCCGAGCCGAGCGTGTTCGACGACGCACCTCTGTGGCTCACGTTCGCGGCGGCGCCCGCCTACATCGCGGTCGCGCTGGCGCTGGGCGCGTTCTGGATCACCCGGCGGACCGTGCTCGCGCTGCGTTGGGCGATCGAGGAGCGCCCACCGACCCGGGAGGACGAGCGCAACACCTTCCTGGCCCCCTGGCGGGTCGCGGTCGTCGACCTGATCCTGTGGGGATCCGGCGCGGTGCTGCTGACCACCCTCTACGGCCTGGTCAACGTCTTGTTCGTCCCGCGGTTCCTGTTCGTGGTGGGCTTCTGCGGCGTCCTGGTCGCCACCGGGAGCTATCTGGCCACCGAGTTCGCGCTGCGGCCGGTGGCCGCGCAGGCGCTCGAGGCGGGACGACCGCCCCAGCGGCTGGCGGCGGGCCTCATGGGCCGAACGATGATGGTCTGGTTCCTCGGGTCGGCCGTGCCGGTCGTCGGCATCGGGCTGCTGGCGCTCTTCCAGCTCTTGATGCGCAACCTGTCCGAAACCGAGTTCGCCGTGGGTGTGCTGATGATGTCCACCGCCGCAGTGATTTTCGGCTGCCTCTTGATGTGGGTCCTGGCGTGGCTGACGGCGACGCCGGTGCGGGTGGTGCGGGCGGCGCTCGCGCGTGTCGAGCGCGGCGACCTGCGCGGCAATCTGGTGGTCTTCGACGGGACCGAACTCGGGGAACTGCAGCGCGGCTTCAACGCGATGGTAGACGGCCTGCGGGAACGGGAGCGCGTGCGCGACCTCTTCGGCCGCCACGTCGGGCGCGAGGTCGCCGCCGCCGCCGAACGCGAGCGCCCGAAGCTGGGCGGGGAAGAACGCCATGTCGCCGTCGTGTTCATCGACATCGTCGGCTCCACGCAGCTGGTGACCAGCCGGCCCCCGGTGGAGGTCGTCGCGGTGCTCAACCAGTTCTTCGGGATCGTCGTCGAGGAGGTTGACCAGCACAGCGGGCTGGTCAACAAGTTCGAGGGCGATGCGACGCTGGCCGTCTTCGGCGCCCCCAACCGCCTCGAGCGTCCCGAAGACCAGGCGCTGGCCGCCGCCCGTTGCATCGCCGGGCGCCTGAACACCGAGATGCCCGAATGCCAGGCCGGTATCGGCGTGGCGGCGGGCCAGGTCGTCGCCGGCAACGTCGGCGCCCGGGAACGCTTCGAGTACACCGTGATCGGCGCGCCGGTCAACGAGGCGGCCCGGCTGTGCGAGCTGGCCAAGTCCTACCCGGACCGGTTGCTCGCGGCCGCCGACGCGCTCGACGGCGCGAGCGAAAGCGAGCGCGGCCGTTGGTCTTTGGGCGACACGGTCACGCTCCGCGGGCACGAGCGGCCAACCCGGCTGGCCTCGCCCGCCGAGCCGGCTCAGCCCGGCGACTGATCCGTGCGACGGCGTCCCTGACGCGGTCGCAGCACGGGGGTCACCAGCTCGCCGGTGGCCAGGTAGCTGTCAAGGTTGTCGATCGCGAGCAGCGCCATCGCCCGCCGCGTCCGGGCCGTCGCGCTGCCGATGTGCGGGAACAGCACCACGTTGTCCAGCCCGAGCAGCTCCGCGGGCACGTGCGGCTCGTCGGCGAAGACGTCCAGTCCCGCCCCGGCCAGCCCGCCACCGGCCACCAGTTCGACCAGCGCGTCCTGGTCCACGACGCTGCCGCGCGCGATGTTGATCAGGTATCCCTGCGGCCCCAACGCCTGCAGGACGCCGCGGTCCACCAGATGGCGCGTCCCGCCGTCGCCCGTGGTGGCCACGACCAGGACGTCGACCGATTCGGCGAGCTCCACCGGCGACCCGGCGTACCGATACGGCGACCCGTCGATCCGGCGGCGGTTGTGATACGCGATGGCGCAGCCGAATCCGAGCAGCCTGGTCGCGATGGCCGAGCCGATGCGGCCCAAGCCCAGGATCCCGACCCGCAGGCCGCTGACGTCGCGGGCGTAGGGGAACGGGCCCTCGCGCTCCCAGCGGCCCGCCCGCACGTAGCGGTCGGCGGCGCCGAACCGGCGCACGGTCATCAGGATCAGCCCCAGGGCCGCATCGGCGACGGTGTCCGAGAGCACGTCGGGGGTGTTGCTCACGCCGATGCCGCGGCGCTCCGCCGCGTCCAAATCGATCAGGTCCACCCCGGCGCCGTTGCTGACGATGACCTCCAGGTCGGGCAGCGCCGCGATGGTGCCGGCATCGACGCCGGGCCGGCCCGAGGTCACCAGCACCCGAACGCCGGGCCCGTGCTCGGCCAGGTACTCGGCCCGCCCGGGACCGTCGGGGACCCGGGGGATGTCGTAGCGGGCGGCCAGCTCGGCTTCGAACGTCGGCTCGAAGCGGCCGACTCCCAGCACGTCGCCGGCGTTGTGCAGCGTCATGCCTCCATGATGACCGAGCAGTTTCGCCCACTCCGTATGCCGTTGCCGACGACTGGCTTTGGCACCCGGGTCGGCAACGGGACTGCGGGCGGTGCGGCGTGTGTTGGAGTAGCGTTTCGATCAGTCCCGGGCGGCGAAGCGAAGGAGTGCATCGTGGATACAGCCTTGTTCGGCTATCTGACCGTACTTGCCTTCGTGCTGGCGCTGATGTTCGCCGCCGTTGCCACGGTTTACGTCAAGCGGCTGGGCGACCGCAGGCCCACGCCGATGAGCGACGAGATCGGCGGCGCCAAGGCGGTCATCCGCAAAGTGCGCAAACGCGAACTGATGTCCGAGGACGAGTTGAACTTCGCCAGACAGATCGTCGCCGACCGTTCGTCACCCATGGCGTTCTGCATCCCCGCCGCGTTGTTCATGGTGGGTTGCTTCTATGTGTTCGGCAGTCTTTATCACCTGCATGGGGCGACGCCCTCCGAGCGGACATTTCTCGGCGTCTTCCCCATGTTGGCCGCCACGAACTTCACCCTCCGGATGCTCAACAGCGCACGACTGAAAAGGCGCATGCAGAAGATGGCGTGAGCCTCCCCGGGGCATCTCCCGAGCCATTCGGGGTCATCGGCGGTCGGGCGCGTCCGCATGCTTCGCTGTCGCGGTGGGGCCGCGGTGCGGATGGTCTTGACCGTTCGCGTGGCCTTTGGGCACATGACCGTCTACTATTTGCACTGACGTCGGTGTCGACCGAGCTAAACCACGAGGTCGCAGACCCGCTTGGGAGGTGATCGAGTGAGCCCTCGGTCAGTCGGCAGGACCGTCTTGGCGCGCGCCTGGATGCCATTGGTCGCCGTCATCGCGCTTTCGGCCGGAGCGGTCGGCATGTGGAAGGTGCACCAGTTCTCCGCTCCCCCGCCCGTCATCACGGTCAATGGCCCGGCGGCACCCCCGGAGTTCAACACCAAGGAGCTCACCTACGAGTTGTTCGGCTCCCTCGGCGACGGCGGAATGCTCGTCTACCTGGACATCGATGGCCATCCGCACCAGGTCGATCTGACGACCCTGCCGTGGTCCCACACCGAGACGACCACGCTCACGGTGGTGTCCGGCAGCGTCTCGGCGCAGGTTCACGGCGGTCAACTCGGCTGCCGGATGCTGGTCAACGGCGTTGTCCGCGACGAACAGTCGGATACCCATGGCGATGCGCACGTCATGTGCCGGGTGAAATCCGCATGAGCCAGCCTCGGCCGAGACGGCCCTTCGTCCCGAGGATGGTCCGCGCTTTCGCGATACCGATCATCGCTTTCTGGGCGTTGCTCGCCGTGTCGACCAACACCTTCATGCCGCAGGTCGAAAGGGTCGCAGAAGAACTCGCCGGGCCGATGGTCCCGCACTACGCGCCGTCGCAGCGGGCGTTGCTGGCCATCGGCAAGAAGTTCCACGAATCCGACTCGACCAATCTGACCATGCTGGTGCTGGAGGCCGACCACCCGCTGGGCGACGTGGACCACCGCTATTACGACGATTTGGTGCGCCGGCTCAAGCAGGACCCCAAGCACGTGCAGTACGTCATGGACCTGTGGGGCAAGCCCATCACCGCGGCCGGGGCGCAAAGCGTCGACGGCAAGGCCGCGTACGTGCTGCTGCGTCTCGCGGGCGACATCGGCCAGATGCAGGCGAACCGGTCGGTCAACGCCGTTCGGGACATCGTCGCGAAAGACATACCACCGCAAGGGCTCAGGGTCTATGTCAGCGGGGCCGCTCCGCTCGCCTCCGACACCGTGGCGATCGCCAATTCGAGCCTCAACAACATCACGATCGTGACGATCATTCTCATCGTCACGATGTTGCTGCTCGTCTACCGCTCCATTTCCACCCTGCTGGTGCCGCTGCTCGGAGTCCTGATCGAGATGCTGGTCGCCAAGGGCGTCATCGCCACCCTCGGGCATCTCGGGTACATCGAGCTCTCGTCGTTCGCCGTGAACATCGTCGTCGCGTTGACGCTGGGAGCGGGGACGGATTACGGCATCTTCCTGATGGGCCGCTATCACGAGGCGCGGCAGGCCGGCGAAGGCAAGGAAGACGCGTTCTACACGGCGTACAAGGGCGTCACGCCCATCATCATCGGCTCGGGGCTGACGATAGCCGGGGCGTGTTTCTGCCTGGTTTTCGCGCGGCTCAACTACTTCCACACCATGGGACCCGCCGTTGCCATCGCCATGCTGTTCAACATCGCCGCGGCGATGACGCTCGGCCCGGCCATCCTGACCGTCGGCAGCCTCTTCGGTCTCTTCGACCCGAGAGGCAAGGCGAAGGCGCATCTGTATCGGCGCATCGGGGCGAGCGTGGTGCGGTGGCCGGTGCCGATCCTGGTGGCCAGCGCTGCCGCCGTCCTGCTCGGGGCGATCTTCGTGCCGACATACCGGCAGAACTATGACGACCGCGCCTACCAGCCGCACAACTCCCCCGCCAATCTGGGTTTCGCGGCGGCCGATCGGCACTTCCCCAAGAGCAAGCTGTTCTCCGAGATGCTGATGATCGAGGCGGATCACGACATGCGGAACTCGGCCGATTTCATCTCCTTGGACCGCGTCGCCAAGAGCCTCATCCGCCTTCCCGGCGTGGCGATGGTGCAAAGCATCACCAGGCCGCTGGGTCGACCGTTGGAACACGCCACGATTCCGTACCTGTTCACGACGCAGGGCAGCGGGAACGGTCAACAGCTCCCGTTCAACAAGCTGCAGAACTCGAACACCAACCAGCAGGCACAGATCACCGAGCACTCTGTCGCGGTCTTACGCAAGGAGATCGTCTATTTCCAGAACATGTCCGACGAGCTACACAAGACCGTTCTCACCGTCGAGGATCTGCAACGAATCACCGCCGAGATGAATCAGGAGATCTCCAACGTCGACGACTTCTTCCGGCCGATCAAGAGCTACTTCTATTGGGAGAAGCACTGTTTCGACATTCCAATCTGCTGGACATTCAGATCACTGTTCGATGCGCTCGACAACATCGACAAGTTGGCCGATGACATCACGGATGCCAAGACCACCCTCGAGGCCCTGGACAAGATCTTGCCGCAGGTGATCACGCAGCTGAAACTCACGGCCGACGACTCGGAGGCCCTGGCCAAGCTCTTGGTCAGCACCTACGGCCAGTCGGCGCTGCAGTCCACGCAGACCGACCAGACGTTCGACGACCTGGTCAACGTCGGGCTCGACTTCGACCGGTCCCGCGACGACGACTTCTTCTACATCCCGCATGAGGCTTTCGCCAACGAGGACGTCAAAACCGGCATGCAGCTGCTGATGTCGCCGGACGGCGAGGCCGCCCGGTTCATCGTCACCCACGAGGGCGACGCCATGGGGCCCGAGGGCGTGGAACACGTCGAAAAGTTCCCGACGGCGATCACCACGGCGCTCAAAGAGACGTCGCTGGCCGGCGCGAGGGTCTACATCGGAGGCTCGGGATCCAACGACAAGGACATCAAGGAATACGCCGCGTCGGACCTGCTGATCGTGGCGATCGCGGCCTTCGTGCTGATCTTCTTGATCATGTTGTTCCTCACGCGAAGTCTGATGGCCGCGTTGGTCATTCCCGGCACCGTGGCCTTCTCCTACGCCGGCGCGTTCGGGCTGTCCATCCTCGTCTGGCAACACCTCATCGGCCTGCCCCTGCACTGGCTGGTGCTGCCATTGACGTTCATCATCCTGGTGGCGGTCGGGTCGGACTACAACTTGCTGTTGATCGTCCGGGTCAAAGAGGAGCTGCACGCGGGGATCAACACCGGCCTCATCCGCGCGCTCGGCAGCACCGGCGGCGTGGTGACGTCCGCGGGGCTGGTGTTCGCGTTCACCATGCTGGCGATGCTGACCAGCGACCTGAGGACGATCGGTCAGGTCGGGTCGACCGTATGCATCGGCCTGCTGCTCGACACGCTGATCGTGCGTTCGTTCATCGTGCCGTGCATCATCCGCGTCCTCGGGCCGTGGTTCTGGTGGCCCACGCTGGTGCGTCCGCGCCCGCTGCGGCACGCCTGAGAAGCGATCCCACTGATCTGCGGGAATACCCGCGTGAGCCGTGGGGTTGCAGCGGGCATGCTCGGGAATGTTGAGCAGGGCCCCGCAGCCGCGGGCTTTCACAGCGGGGAGTTGGCCGTCCAACGACAGGCCGGCGTCGACGCAGAGGCCGCACGGCTGACGCCCATGCTCGCCAACGGCCGATTGCGCTCCGGGATGGCCGCATTCCTCGCTTCGGCGCCATTCGCGGCCATCGCTGCGCGCGACCGGACGGGACGGCTGTGGACCTCACCGCTGCTGGCGCCACCCGGTTTCCTGCGGGCCGCCACGCCGACCACGCTGCGGGTCGACACGTCGGTGTCGACCGCGGACCCGCTCCACTGCCTGCCTCCCGGGCAGCAGGTGGGCGTCATCGCCATGGACTTCATCACCCGGCGGCGCGTTCGAGTCAACGGTCTGCTCGTCGCCACCGCAGAGGATGGGCTCACCGTCGCCGTCGATCAGGCCTACGGCAACTGCCCCCGATACATCCAGCAGCACCGCATCCATCTCGATGGATCACCCAGGGACCGAGCGCAGCTATACCACGGCGATACGTTGCGGCCCAACGATATTCAAATCATCGAAGCCGCCGACACATTCTTTCTCGGCACCACCCACGCCACCACCGGCAACGACGCCTCCCACCGCGGCGGCCCTCCCGGATTCGTCCGCGTGGCACCCGGGCACCTGTGGTGGCCCGACTATCAGGGCAACAACATGTTCAACAGCCTTGGAAACCTCTCCCTCGACCCCACCGCGGCCCTGCTGTTCCTGGACTTCCGCGCCGGCATCGCGGTCCAGCTTTCCGGTAGCGCCGCCGTAGACTGGGATGGGCCTGCGGTCGTCAGCGATGGCACCCGCACCGGTCGCCGGGTCCGGTTCGTCCCCGAGCAGGTGATCACCACAGCGATGCCCGCCCTCGCCGAGACCGAGCCGTCGTAATCGTGCCTGCAGGGTTCGACGACGAGCGCGATGGCCCCTGACCTGATGCACCCCGCCGGTAGGAAATCCGCGAAAATCACGGTCAATCCGCCGCTGTGCGCTCATCACGGTCAAAAAGGGTGATCAGCCGGTGACTGCCAACGACACCAACTGGTTTGTTTTCCACCGCAAGCACGCCTGGGCTGTTTCGCAGGCAACGGTGGACGCCGGCTACACGGTTACCACGCAGTCTTGATGCTGCTGATGCAGAACCGGAACGGTATCTGCCAGCAGATGTTGGCGCGCACCCCGGCATCGTGGAGGTAGCCGCGCCACTCGCAGCGGTGGAAGCTCCGGGCGATGGAGATTCGACCATCCTCCCGGACAATCCTGTGCCATCCCGCGGCGCGGCACAGGATCGGAAACGTGTAGTAGGGCAGCGGATGCCGGTGCAAGTCGGCGATATGCCACCCGCGGCGGGAGTTTTCGTCAAGCCACCGCAGGAATTTGACGATATCCCCGTCGCAGAGGTGGTGGGCGAACTGGCTACTGACGATGAAGTCGGGGCGCCCGGGCGGCTGATAGGAGAACACGTCAGCGGTTCGGTAGTCGATGCCCATCCATGCGGGTGTGGCTGCACGCGCGGTTGCGGCGCTGCGCGGGTTGAGGTCAATGCCGGATAGGCGCACCTTCAGCCCCCGGTTGCGCGCCCATTGGGCGATGGCGCGAAGAAGGTCGCCGTGGCCGCAGGCGACGTCGAGGATGGACACGGTCGCGTCTGGGGAGAGTTCCTTTGTGGCCCGTTCCAGCCAGCGCAGGGCGGCTCGGTGGGTCATGGTGATCCGGTTGATGGAGGCCAGTTCCCGCAAACAACGCCGATAGACCGCTGCGTCTACGTCGTCGTTGTCCAACTCCTCCGTAAGTACGCTTCGCGCTGAGAGGTGCACGGATTTTTGATTTACACGATGAGGCTTGGAAAAAACAACTAAAAATGCTGAGAATGGCCATTTTCACTAATTATCTGGGAGACACCTGTTGAACGAGGACCGTGTACGCCAGATCGTCCGCGACGAACTCGCCAAACTCAGCGAGACCAACTTTCCGCTAACCGCACCCCTCCCTTGGATCGGCCGGTTCGTCCGCTCGGCGATCCGCTACCCGCGCACCAACGACCGGTCCCAGTACACCCCACGCCGGCCGCGACCTTGACGGCACTTCTGCGCTTGTTTGTTGTCCGACAGCGAAGTTCGGAACCCGAGCGCCGGGATCTCACCGCTGCCGTTGTTCAGGATAATTCTGTGCTGAATGAGATCCCCATTCGATGCCATGGCTTTCGGCCTCCATGCTGAGGTGGGCGCCGCATGAACTTCCGGTTCAAATGGACGGCCCGTAGACGGCATCGGCGGCAATCGTCTTGACACCCAGTTCGGCTGCGACGGCGTCGATTCCTTGCTGCGCGATGTCGAGGTCCGCCCGGCCGTCGGCGGTGTAGCACGGACGGATGTAGTGCTCGTAGTAGCGTTGCACCTCCTCACGTGTCATCCGGCTCAGGAACGACGCGATGTAATCAACCGCGAGATCGGGTTGGTCCGCCATCGTTTTCAGGGCCCGCCGATTGGCTCGTACCAGCCCCTGCACCGCCGTGCTGTCGATGTGAACGTGGTTTGGGTCCACCGCTATTCCCACGGTGGGGATCTGGAAGTAATCGCCCACCCAGGCGAGCACGTGAAGCCCCTCCTCCTCGGCAATCTGTTCGGGCCCCACGGTGCTGCCGACGTAGGCGGCGTCGATGGAACCGTCGCGAAGGCGGCGGAGGTCCATTTGATAGTCACCTGGGTGCCGTACCACACATTGGAGATCGCGGTCGGGGTCCAGGCCGTGCTGGCGCAGCACGATGCGCGCGAAGCATCCGGGCGGATTGTCCGGCGCATGGACGGCGAGCCGCCGCCCGCGGAGGTCCGCCATGGACGTCACGTCCGCGTTGCCGAGGAACCAGAACAATGGGTGGTGGGTGTTGACGCTCAGCGCCGTCCATTCGCCGCCCTCGGTCAGCCGCAACAACAGGGCACGGCCGAGCCCAATGGTCGCACAGGAGCGCAGACGCTCAGCGTCCCAGCGGGTTCCATCCCGCAAAGCGACATGGACGCCCTCGTCTTCGAAGTATCCCTCCTGGTCGGCCACGTGGGCGACCAATTCCTCGTGGATGCCACGCCCGACATAGGCGAGGTCGATCGTTTCCATCGCTGGGGTCCTCCCGCCGGATTGCTGAACTCAAATGCGGCGCGGCCAGGTTCAGTACATCTCAAGGCCGCCGTTGACAGGCAGGTAGTGCCCGGTGGTGAAGCCGGATGCCTCACTTGCCAGGAACGCCACCGTCTTGGCCACCTCGTCGGGCGTGACGAGCCGTCCCATCGGCGCGGCCGCAGCAAGCTCACCGACCCGGCCCGACGGGAGCTTCTCGGTCACCTTCGTCCCGGCCACGGTGGCCGGCGCGACAAGGTTGGCGGTGATGCCGTGCGGCGCCAGCTCGAGCGCCACGTACCGGACGAACTGGTCCAGGGCCGCCTTCGCCGTGCCGAGAGCGATCATCCCGTCACGCGGATGGCGCGACAGCCCGGTGCTCATGTAGACCAGGCGGCCATAGCCGCTCGAAATCATCCCCGGAGCAACAGCCTTTGTCAGCAGGTACGCGGCATGCAGCTCCGCGTCCAGCTTCCCGCCGAGCTGTTCCCAGGTGAGGTCGGTGAACGAGGTGACATCGAACGGGATCATGGCGTTGTGCACGAGCACTGCGACTCGGCCCCACCGCTGCTCGGTTTCGCCCACCATCGCGGTGACGTCGTCGGCTTCGGTGACGTCCGCCCGAATCCCGACGGCCTCACCGCCCGCCGCAGTGATGGCCTGCACCACCTCGTGGGCTTCCCCGGCACTGGACCGGTAGTTGACGACCACCCGAAAACCCCGCTCCGCGAGGACCCGTGCGGTCGCGGCACCGACCCCCCGGCTGGCTCCTGTGATCATTGCGACACCCGGCATCAGGATCGACCTCCGCGATTCTTCCGGCCTGACGGCTGTTCCGTCCCGCTCATATCCTCCTCTAATCCCGCCAGAATGTCTGCTGCCGCAACGGCACAACGGCACCTGCCTATTTCCAGGCGAAGACCGGTTGCTCGAGCTCGTCGACCGGGTCACCGCGACCTTCCAGGCACAGCCACCGCAGTTGCAGCAGCACGGCTCCGGTCGGTGCGTGAATGAGGTCTTGCCCCAACGGGATCTGCACCACCGGGCGCGGGCTCTCCGGGATGGCGATGAAGCGCGGCGAATCGTCGCGTTGCAGTTGGTGCAGACCCACCCGGTAGACGGCCACCACCTCGTCGGGCGCGGGACGGGGGTCGAGCCGCCCGCCGCCCCAGAGCACCACCGGGGTGATCACGTATCCCGACCGCGTCGGGTAGTCGTCGAGCAGGCCCAGCACCGCCGAGTCCGGCAGATCGACGCCGACCTCCTCGTGCAACTCGCGCAGCGCGGCGTCGACCGCGCTCTCGCCGGGGTCAAGGCGGCCACCGGGCAGGGCCCACTGCGCGGAATGCGAAGTCAGGCGAGATGCCCTGCGGCACAGCAGGAATGCAGCGCCGCCCGACACGTCGACCATGCGGCCGTCCAGGCCCGACTCCGGCAGCGGGCGCCCGGCGTTCCACTCGTCCACCGGCGCCGGATCCACCCTGTCCTCGCCGACCTCGGAGTCGACCAGCACCACCGCGATGGCCGCGTGCCGCTTGGTGAGGTCGGTCACGGCGCGGCGCTGGTGCCCCGCCAGATGCGCGCGAATCCGGTCGCGCAGCGCGTCGTCGTAGGTGATCGTCACCGCTCGACCATATGCGGGCCCCGCTCGAGCCAAATCCCCGGACGGGCACCGCGCCCACTTTGATGTCGTATTTCCGCTAGTTTTGTCGGCCGGCGGGTGTCACTGTGGATTCGTGCACGACGACTTCGAACGCTGCTACCGGGCCGTGCAGTCCAAGGACGCCCGGTTCGACGGCTGGTTCGTCACCGCGGTGCTCACGACCCGGGTCTACTGCCGGCCCAGTTGCCCGGTGCGGCCGCCCTTCGCCCGCAACGTCCGGTTCTACGCGACCGCGGCGGCGGCCCAGCGGGCCGGGTTCCGGGCCTGCAAGCGGTGCCGCCCCGATGCGTCGCCGGGGTCCCCCGAGTGGAACGTGCGCGGCGACGTCGTCGCCCGGGCGATGCGGCTGATCGCCGACGGCACGGTGGACCGCGACGGCGTCGGCGGCCTGGCGGCCAGTCTCGGCTACACCACCCGCCAGTTGGAGCGCCTGCTGCAGGCCGAGGTCGGTGCCGGCCCGCTCGCCCTGGCCCGCGCGCAGCGCGCCCAGACCGCCCGGCTGCTGATCGAGACCACCGGTCTGCCATTCGCCGACGTCGCGTTCGCCGCCGGCTTTTCCAGCATTCGTCAGTTCAACGACACCGTGCGCCTGGTGTTCGAGGGCACACCGACGGCGCTGCGGCGACGCGCGGCGATCCAGACCGGGTCCGACGCGACGTCCCCCGGGGCGGTCAGCCTACGGCTGCCGGTGCGCACCCCGTTCGCCTACGAGGGCGTCTTCGGTCACCTGGGGGCCACCGCGGTGCCCGGGTGCGAAGAGGTGCGCGACGGTGGCGTACCGGCGCAGCCTGCGACTCCCCACCGGCAACGCCGTAGTCACCCTGACTCCCGCGGTCGACCACGTCCGCTGCCGGCTCATGCTCGACGACTTCCGCGACCTCGCCAGCGCGATCGCGCGCTGCCGCCGGCTGCTGGACCTCGATGCCGACCCCGCGGCGGTCATCGACGCGCTGAGCGGTGACCCCGACCTCGCGCCGGTCGTGGCCAAGGCGCCCGGGCAACGCATCCCGCGAACAGTCGACGAGTCCGAGCTCGCGGTGCGAGCGGTGCTAAGCCAACAGGTGTCAACCAAGGCCGCGAGAACCCACGCGGGCCGGCTGGTGGCGGCCTACGGGCAACCGGTCCAGGATCCCGAGGGCACGCTGACCCGCACCTTCCCCTCGGTCGAACAACTGGCGGAGATCGATCCCGTCTACCTGGCGGTTCCCGCGTCCCGTCGGCGGACGCTGAGCGCCCTGATCGGCGGCCTGGCCGCGGGACGCCTTTCGTTGGACGCCGGCAGCGACTGGGCCGACGCGCGCGCCCAGTTGCTGGCCCTGCCCGGGGTCGGCCCCTGGACCGCGGAGGTGATCGCCATGCGCGGCCTCGGCGACCCCGATGCGTTTCTCGCCGGCGACCTCGGCCTGCGGCTGGCCGCCCGGCGACTGGGCCTACCCGCGGGGCAACGCGCGCTGGTGGAGCACAGCGCCCGCTGGCGTCCCTGGCGCTCCTACGCCACCCAACATTTGTGGACCACACTCGCGCATCCGGTAAACGATTGGGAGGTCGCATGATTCACTACCGCACCGTCGACAGCCCGATCGGGCCCCTGACCCTGGCCGGGCGCGGCACGGTGCTGACCAACCTGCGGATGGTCGATCAGACCCACGAGCCGAGCCGCGCCGGCTGGTCGCCCGAGCCCGCGGCGTTCGGGGACGTCGTCGAGCAACTCGCCGCCTATTTCGCCGGGGAACTCATCGATTTCGACGTCGAACTCGATCTGCGGGGCACCGAGTTCCAGCGCCGAGTATGGCGGGCGCTGCTGACGATCCCGTACGGCGAGACCCGCTCCTACGGACAGATCGCCGAGCAGATCGGTGCCCCCGGTTCGGCGCGCGCGGTGGGACTGGCCAACGGGCGAAACCCGATCGCGATCGTCGTTCCGTGCCATCGCGTCATCGGCGCCGGCGGAAGCCTGACCGGTTATGGCGGCGGCCTCGACCGCAAGCGAACCCTGCTGGACCTGGAAAAGCGGCGGGCGTCGGCGAATTTGTCGTTATTCGACTGAGAAATACAAAAACACCCCCGGATCCCGGGGGTGTTTTTGTGTATGTTCGGCGGTGTCCTACTTTTCCACCCGAAAAGGGCAGTATCATCGGCGCTGACAGGCTTAGCTTCCGGGTTCGGAATGGGACCGGGCGTTTCCCTGTCGCTGTGGCCGCCGTAACTCTATTTATATTTCGTTGAAAAGTGTTCTGGTGGCGGAGTGTGGTGCTCAAGACAGTGGTTGCGATGTGTGTTGGTAAGTTTTCGGCCGGTTAGTGCCAGTTCCCTGCACTCATTGCTGAGCTTCCAGGTCTGGCCTATCGAACCCGTGGTCTGCGGGGGGCCTTATCCCTCTAAAAGGGTGAGAAACCTGATCTTGGAGAAGGCTTCCCGCTTAGATGCTTTCAGCGGTTATCCTAGCCGAACGTGGCTATCCAGCGGTGCCCCTGGTGGGACAACTGGTGGACCAGAGGTTCGTCCGTCCCGGTCCTCTCGTACTAGGGACAGGTCTCCTCAAGTTTCTGACGCGCGCGGCGGATAGAGACCGAACTGTCTCACGACGTTCTAAACCCAGCTCGCGTGCCGCTTTAATGGGCGAACAGCCCAACCCTTGGGACCTGCTCCAGCCCCAGGATGCGACGAGCCGACATCGAGGTGCCAAACCATCCCGTCGATATGGACTCTTGGGGAAGATCAGCCTGTTATCCCCGGGGTACCTTTTATCCGTTGAGCGACACCCCTTCCACTCGGGGGTGCCGGATCACTAATCCCGACTTTCGTCCCTGCTTGACTTGTAGGTCTCGCAGTCAAGCTCCCTTGTGCATTTACACTCAACACCTGATTGCCGTCCAGGTTGAGGGAACCTTTGGGCGCCTCCGTTACATTTTAGGAGGCAACCGCCCCAGTTAAACTACCCACCAGGCACTGTCCGTGAACCGGATATACGGTTCGACGTTAGGTGTCCAATACGATCAGAGTGGTATTTCAACAACGACTCCGCTCCAACTGGCGTTGGAGTTTCACAGTCTCCCACCTATCCTACACAAACCGTACCGAACACCAATACCAAGTTGTAGTGAAGGTCCCGGGGTCTTTTCGTCCTGCCGCGCGTAACGAGCATCTTTACTCGTAGTGCAATTTCGCCGAGTCTATGGTTGAGACAGTTGAGAAGTCGTTACGCCATTCGTGCAGGTCGGAACTTACCCGACAAGGAATTTCGCTACCTTAGGATGGTTATAGTTACCACCGCCGTTTACTGGGGCTTAAATTCTCCGCTTCACCTTACGGTTAACGGGTCCTCTTAACCTTCCAGCACCGGGCAGGCGTCAGTCCGTATACATCGTCTTGCGACTTCGCACGGACCTGTGTTTTTAGTAAACAGTCGCTTCTCACTGGTTTCTGCGACCGGTTTCCGCTCCCACCGCGAGGGTGTTCACGGCATGCCGGTCCCCCTTCTCCCGAAGTTACGGGGGCATTTTGCCGAGTTCCTTAACCATAGTTATCTCGTACGCCTTGGTATTCTCTACCTGACCACCTGTGTCGGTTTGGGGTACGGGCCGTGTGTGTGCTCGCTAGAGGCTTTTCTTGGCAGCAGAGGATCACCGAATTCGCCTCAATCGGCTATGCATCACCTCTCAGGATTAATGAGCGACGGATTTACCTATCGCTCTCCCTACTGGCTTACCCCAGTGTTACCACTGACTGGTACGGCTACCTTCCTGCGTCACCCCATTGCTTGACTACTACCAGCGAAGGTTCCACGCAGCCCCGAAACTCCATGCCCCCGAAGGGGAATGGTCGTTCCGGTTTTGGGTGGTTAGTACCGCTGATTCGTCAGGGACGCGCACACACGGGTACGGGAATATCAACCCGTTGTCCATCGACTACGCCTGTCGGCCTCGCCTTAGGTCCCGACTCACCCTGGGCGGACTGGCCTGGCCCAGGAACCCTTGGTCTTTCGGCGGGCAAGGTTCTCACTTGCCTAATCGCTACTCATGCCTGCATTCTCACTTCCCCACCCTCCACCACCGGTTACCCGGAGGCTTCGCTGAATGGGGAACGCTCCCCTACCCAACCTTACGGTTGCCGCGGCTTCGGCGGTGTGCTTGAGCCCCGCTACATTATCGGCGCACAATCACTTGACCAGTGAGCTATTACGCACTCTTTCAAGGGTGGCTGCTTCTAAGCCAACCTCCTGGTTGTCTCTGCGACTGCACATCCTTTTCCACTTAGCACACGCTTAGGGGCCTTAGCCGGCGATCTGGGCTGTTTCCCTTTCGACGTACGGAGCTTATCCCCCGCCGTCTCACTGCCACGCTATACACCACGGCATTCGGAGTTTGGCTGACGTCAGTAACCTAGTAGGGCCCATCGGCCATCCAGTAGCTCTACCTCCGTGGTGAAACACGCAACGCTGCACCTAAATGCATTTCGGGGAGAACCAGCTATCACGGAGTTTGATTGGCCTTTCACCCCTACCCACAGCTCATCCCCTCAGTCTTCAACCTAAGTGGGTTCGGGCCTCCACGCGGTCTTACCCGCGCTTCACCCTGGCCATGGGTAGATCACTCCGCTTCGGGTCCAGAACATGCCACTCAAGCGCCCTATTCAGACTCGCTTTCGCTGCGGCTACCCCTCCCGGGTTAACCTTGCGACATGTCCCTGACTCGCAGGCTCATTCTTCAAAAGGCACGCCATCACCCCACAAGAGGGCTCTGACGGATTGTAGGCACACGGTTTCAGGTACTCTTTCACTCCCCTCCCGGGGTACTTTTCACCATTCCCTCACGGTACTAATCCGCTATCGGTCATCGAGAAGTATTTAGGCTTACCGGGTGGTCCCGGCAGATTCACAGCAGATTCCACGGGCCCGCTGCTACTCGGGAGTTGATACTAGGTAGGTGTCGGGCTTTCGCGTACCGGGCTCTCACCGTCTGCGGCGGACCATCCCAGGCCACTTCCGCTAACCACGACACTTTCTGACTACCTCCCAGCCGGGTAGAGCTGAGACGTATCATTCCCACAACCCCGCACACACAACCCCTACCCGGTTACCCATGCGTGCGGTTTAGCCTGTTCCGCGTTCGCTCGCCACTACTAGCGGAATCACAATTGTTTTCTTCTCCTACGGGTACTGAGATGTTTCACTTCCCCGCGTTCCCTCCCGCACCCTATGTATTCAGATGCGGGTAACACGACATCACTCGTGCTGGGTTTCCCCATTCGGAAATCCTCGGATCAATGCTCGGTTGACAGCTCCCCGAGGCATATCGCAGCCTCCCACGTCCTTCATCGGCTCTCGATGCCAAGGCATCCACCATGCGCCCTTAAAAACTTACTAACACAAAAAAACCAAAGAAAAAATTACACAAAATGAACACGTCACCATGACGGCAACGCATCCATTTAGATGCTCGCAACCACTATCCAGTAATCAAACACCACACCCCACCACCAAGATGGAGGGACACCACTCGAAACAAACCCGAGTGTTGTCTCAGGGCCCAATAGTGTGTCTGGCAATCATTTGCTGTTGCGCACCCGGCCCCCACCCACTACAGGCGGGAACCCCTCACGGCTCACACCCCACCAGTTGGGGTGTTTTTCGTGGTGCTCCTTAGAAAGGAGGTGATCCAGCCGCACCTTCCGGTACGGCTACCTTGTTACGACTTCGTCCCAATCGCCGATCCCACCTTCGACAGCTCCCTCCAAAAGGTTAGGCCACCGGCTTCGGGTGTTACCGACTTTCATGACGTGACGGGCGGTGTGTACAAGGCCCGGGAACGTATTCACCGCAGCGTTGCTGATCTGCGATTACTAGCGACTCCGACTTCACGGGGTCGAGTTGCAGACCCCGATCCGAACTGAGACCGGCTTTTAAAGGATTCGCTCCACCTTGCGGCATCGCAGCCCTTTGTACCGGCCATTGTAGCATGTGTGAAGCCCTGGACATAAGGGGCATGATGACTTGACGTCATCCCCACCTTCCTCCGAGTTGACCCCGGCAGTCTCTCACGAGTCCCCACCATTACGTGCTGGCAACATGAGACAAGGGTTGCGCTCGTTGCGGGACTTAACCCAACATCTCACGACACGAGCTGACGACAGCCATGCACCACCTGCACACAGGCCACAAGGGAACCGACATCTCTGCCGGCGTCCTGTGCATGTCAAACCCAGGTAAGGTTCTTCGCGTTGCATCGAATTAATCCACATGCTCCGCCGCTTGTGCGGGCCCCCGTCAATTCCTTTGAGTTTTAGCCTTGCGGCCGTACTCCCCAGGCGGGGTACTTAATGCGTTAGCTACGGCACGGATCCCAAGGAAGGAAACCCACACCTAGTACCCACCGTTTACGGCGTGGACTACCAGGGTATCTAATCCTGTTCGCTCCCCACGCTTTCGCTCCTCAGCGTCAGTTACTGCCCAGAGACCCGCCTTCGCCACCGGTGTTCCTCCTGATATCTGCGCATTCCACCGCTACACCAGGAATTCCAGTCTCCCCTGCAGTACTCTAGTCTGCCCGTATCGCCCGCACGCCGAGGGTTAAGCCCCCGGTTTTCACGAACAACGCGACAAACCACCTACGAGCTCTTTACGCCCAGTAATTCCGGACAACGCTCGCACCCTACGTATTACCGCGGCTGCTGGCACGTAGTTGGCCGGTGCTTCTTCTGCAGGTACCGTCACTTGCGCTTCGTCCCTGCTGAAAGAGGTTTACAACCCGAAGGCCGTCATCCCCCACGCGGCGTCGCTGCATCAGGCTTGCGCCCATTGTGCAATATTCCCCACTGCTGCCTCCCGTAGGAGTCTGGGCCGTATCTCAGTCCCAGTGTGGCCGGACACCCTCTCAGGCCGGCTACCCGTCGTCGCCTTGGTAGGCCATCACCCCACCAACAAGCTGATAGGCCGCGGGCCCATCCCACACCGCAAAAGCTTTCCACCTCAAGACATGCGTCTCGAGGTCCTATTCGGTATTAGACCCAGTTTCCCAGGCTTATCCCGAAGTGCAGGGCAGATTGCCCACGTGTTACTCACCCGTTCGCCACTCGAGTACCCCCGAAGGGGCCTTTCCGTTCGACTTGCATGTGTTAAGCACGCCGCCAGCGTTCGTCCTGAGCCAGGATCAAACTCTCCAAACAAAAACTACCCACGCTGACGCGTGAATCGAATTCAAATCAGAGAAAATCTGACCTAACAATAAGACACCAATGATCTGGCGTCAAAAAACGACCATGCCCACACACGGGGCGTGTACGGCATGGTCAAAAAAACAACAACAAACAAAAACACCAAACACACTATTGAGTTCTCAAACAACACTTGGTTTCACCCGGTTGGGTGGTTGTCTCGCCCGCTCCGGGGCAACCCTGCCAGCTTAATACCAACTTGGCAGTGGAGTCAAGCCCCAGTCTGTGGCCGTTTCCATGGGCTTTTCCATGGCCCGCTGTGGGCGGCCGTGCCAGGTTAGTACACATCCAGCAGGAGGGTCAAGCCCGTCGATTTTGGCCAACTTCGTTCTGTGGCCGCACCTTTGGGATCCACCCGTTCAAGACTCCGACTACTCTACCCGCTCGATCTCGGCTCCCAAAATCTGCAGGTTCTCCACGAACAACGGGTAGCCGCGGTCGATGTGGAAGACGTCGTGAACCTCCGTGTCGCCGTCGGCGACCAGCCCCGCCAGCACCAGGCCGGCGCCGGCGCGGATGTCCGAACACCACACCGGCGCGCTGGAAAGCTGTGGGAGACCGCGCACTACGGCGTGGTGGCCGTCGGTGCGGGCATCGGCGCCCAGCCGGATCATCTCCTCGACGAACCGGAAGCGCGCCTCGAAGACGTTCTCGGTGATCATCGACGTGCCGTCGGCGATGGACGCCAGGGCGATGGCCATCGGTTGCAGGTCGGTCGGGAAAGCCCGGGAACGGCAGGGTCGCGACGTTGACGGCCTTGGGACGCTCGTATTGCACGACCCGGAAGCTGCTGTCCGTCTGCGTCACAGTGGCGCCGGCGTCGTGCAACTTGTGTAGCACCAACTGCAGGTGGGCGGGGTCGACACCGGTCACCGAGATGTCCCCACGGGTCATCGCCGCGGCGATGCCCCAGGTGGCGGCCACAATGCGGTCCCCGATCACGCGGTGCTCAGTCGGGTGCAGCCGCGGGACGCCGGTGATGGTCATGGTCGGCGAGCCGGCCCCTTCGACCCGGGCCCCCATCTGGTTCAGCATCGTGCACAGGTCGACCACGTCCGGTTCGCGCGCCGCGTTGTGGATCGTCGTCACACCGTCGGCCACGACCGCGGCCATCAGGATGTTCTCGGTCGCTCCCACCGACGGGAATTCCAGCTGAATCTCCGCACCGCGCAACGTCTCTGCTTGCGCGACGACGCACCCGTGCTCAATGTTGCACTGTGCGCCCAGCTGGCGCAGACCCGCCTGGTGCATGTCCAGCGGTCGCGAACCGATCGCGTCGCCGCCCGGCAGCGCGACCCTGGCCCGCTTGCAGCGGCCCACCAGCGGCCCCAGCACGCAGACCGACGCCCGGAACTGCCGCACCGCGGCGAAGTCGGCGTCGTACTTGGGCTCGTCGGGCGAAGTGATGCGGGCCACGTCGCCGTCGAGCTCGACGGTGGCCCCCAGGCCACGCAATACCTCGGCCATCAACGGCACGTCGAGGATGTCGGGGCAGTTGGTGATCGTGCTGGTGCCCTCGGCCAGCAGCGTCGCGGCCATCAGCTTGAGCACGCTGTTCTTGGCGCCACCCACAGCGACTTCGCCGGACAACCGGTTGCCCCCGGTCACCACGAATCGCTCAGCCACCCACGTCAGTCTAGTGAAGCGCTATCGGCTTGTCAGTCAGCCCGGCTTGACGACGAAGCGGTCCGCGAAGCGGAGTGAGGTGGGGGCACCCCCAGCGGCGCAGCGGCGAGGGGGCGAGTCGAGCCATCGAGCCGAGTCGGTACGACGAGTACCGTTTGGTCATGGCGATACACCTGACCCGGATCTATACCCGGACCGGCGACGACGGGACGACAGGGCTGAGCGACTTCTCGCGGGTCTCCAAGAACGACCCGCGCCTGGTGGCGTACGCGGATTGCGACGAGGCCAACTCCGCGATCGGCGTCGCGCTCGCCCTCGGCCGGCCCGACCAGGAGCTTTGCGGTGTACTCGGCCAGATCCAGAACGACCTGTTCGACGCCGGCGCGGACCTGTCGACCCCGGTGGTCGACCACCCCGAACACCCGCCGCTGCGGATCACGCAGCCCTACATCGACCGGCTCGAGAAGTGGTGTGACGCATACAACGAGGCGCTGCCGGCGCTGAACTCCTTTGTGCTGCCCGGTGGTTCGCCGTTGTCCGCGCTGTTGCACGTCGCGCGCACCGCGGTGCGCCGGGCCGAGCGGTCGGCGTGGGCCGCCGTGGACGCGCACGGCGAGAAGGTAAGCGCCGCGCCGGCGAAGTACCTCAACCGCTTGTCGGATCTGCTGTTCATCCTGTGCCGGGTCGCCAACTCCGGTGACGACGTGCTGTGGCAACCCGGCGGCGGCGCCCCAGCGTCGGGCTAGCCCACAGTGGCAGACCTAGACGCTGCGGCGGCGGGAACGCGGTGACGGCCGGGATTCCAGCCAGGACAGAAACGCGGTCAACGCGCCCTTGTCCAGGGCGATCTCGTAGCCGGAGCGGCGGTCCTGTGTGGTGTCGCGCAGTTCCAAGACGACGATTTCGTCGGTCATGATGTCGAATTCGTCACCGCGCGGGGCGCGCCGGGCCACGATCTCCACCCCGCGCCGGCTGAGCCGCCGGTCGGGCCACAGCCGCAGGCTGGACAGCCGGTAGAACGCGGCTTCGCCGCCGCGGTAACGGATCACGCCGTGGCGCCAACCGTGACCCCCGACCGCGGGGATGTCGCGCATGATCCCCGCCGTTCCGCCCTGGCGCAGCTTCCACAGCCGATAGCTCAGGGCCAGGACGGCCACGGCCAGCACGACGACAAGCGCGACCATGAGTGCCATGGGCGCGCTCATCGGCGCCTAGTCGATCGCGCCGACGGCACGCAATCTGGCGCGTCCCCGTGCGGCGATGCGAGGGTCGTCGGACTCGGAGTCTTCCCGGGCGGAGCTCTCGTCGATCTCCGACTCGAACGCGGCTGACTCGGCGAGGATGCTGACGTTCTCCTCGGTCACCGACAGAAACCCGCCGTCGACCGCGATCCGCATGTCGTCCTGACCTTCCCGTTCCACGCGCACCATGGCGTCGTCGACCAGTTGCGCCACCAGCGGGATGTGACGCGGCAGGATGCCGATCTCACCGACGGTGGTGCGGGTGAACAGGAACGTCGCCTCGCCCGACCAGATCTTTCGGTCCACGGCGACGATTTCAACGTTCAGTTCCGCCATGCCACACCCCCTTTCACAGCTTGGTGCCGAGGCTTTCGGCCTTCTTGGCCAGGTCGTCGAGGCCACCGATCAGGAAGAACGCCTGCTCGGGCACGTGGTCGAACTCGCCCTTGCACAGCCGGTCGAACGCGTCGATGGTCTCCTTGACCGGGACGGTGGAACCCGGCTGGCCGGTGAATTGCTCGGCCGCCATCATGTTCTGCGACAGGAATCGCTCGATGCGGCGGGCCCGGTTGACCAACTGCTTGTCCTCCTCGGAGAGCTCGTCGATACCGAGGATCGCGATGATGTCCTGAAGGTCCTTGTAGCGCTGCAGGATCCGGATGACCTCCTGCGCCACCCGGTAGTGCTCGTCACCCACGACGCCGGGGTCGAGGATCGTCGAGCTGGACGCCAGCGGGTCGACCGCGGGGAAGATGCCCTTGGAGAACACCGACCGCGACAGCTCGGTGGTGGCGTCCAGGTGCGCGAACGTCGTCGCGGGGGCCGGGTCGGTGTAGTCGTCGGCGGGCACGTAGACCGCCTGCATCGACGTGATCGAACGCCCACGCGTCGAGGTGATGCGCTCCTGCAGCTCGCCCATCTCGTCGGCCAGGGTGGGCTGGTAGCCCACCGCCGAGGGCATGCGGCCGAGCAGCGTGGACACCTCGGAGCCGGCCTGGGTGAACCGGAAGATGTTGTCGATGAACAGCAGCACGTCCTGGCCGGCCTCGTCGCGGAACCACTCCGCCATGGTCAGCGCGGACAGCGCCACCCGCATACGGGTGCCGGGCGGCTCGTCCATCTGACCGAACACCAGCGCGGTGTCCTTGAGCACGTTGGCTTCCTGGAGCTCGACCCACAGGTCGTTACCCTCGCGGGTGCGCTCCCCCACACCGGCGAACACCGAGGTGCCACCGAAGTTGCGGGCAATGCGGTTGATCATCTCCTGGATGAGCACCGTCTTGCCCACCCCGGCGCCGCCGAACAGCGCGATCTTGCCGCCACGCACGTACGGGGTCAGCAGGTCGACGACCTTCAGGCCGGTCTCGAGCATCTCGGTGCGCGGCTCGAGCTCCTCGAACGGCGGCGGCTTGCGGTGAATCGACCAGTGCTCGAAGTCTTCTCCGTAGCCCGGCTCGTCGAGGCAGTAGCCCAGCGCATTGAACACGTGGCCCTTGACCTCTTGGCCGACGGGCACCGAGATCGGGTTCCCGGTGTCGGTGACGTCCACCCCGCGCACCAGACCGTCGGTGGGCTGCAACGAGATCGTGCGCACCAGGTTGTCGCCGAGGTGCTGCGCGACCTCGAGGGTGAGGGTCTTGGCCAGCGAGGAGAAGGTGATCTCGGCATTCAGCGCGTTGAACAGCTCGGGCACCGAGCCCCGCGGGAACTCGACGTCGACGACCGGGCCGGTCACCCGCACCACGCGGCCGTGGGTGTCGCCGTCTCCTGACTTCGCGGCCTTGCCGGTCTTTTCGGCAGTAGCACTCATATCTTTTTCGCTTCCTTCGGTGCCTACTTGGCGGCGTCGGCGAGCGCGTTTGCGCCACCGACGATTTCGCTGATTTCCTGGGTGATCTGGGCCTGCCGCTCGCGGTTCGCCATCAGCGTCAGGGCCTTGATGAGGTCGTCGGCGTTGTCGGTGGCCGACTTCATTGCACGCTGGCGTGAGGCCAGCTCCGAAGCCGCCGACTCCAGCAGCGCCGCGTACACGCGGGTGGTGAGGTAGCGCGGCAGCAGCGCCTCGAAAAGCGTTGTCGCGTCCGGCTCGAACGAGTACAGGGTGTGCAGTTCGGGTTCTTCCTCGACGTACTCGACCACCATCGGGGCGATCCGGTGCACCACCGCCGACTGCGACAGCATCGACTTGAACTCCGTGTAGACGACGTGCAGTTCGTCGACGCCCTCGGTGGCGGACTGCTGAGCTTCCTCGCCGCCTTCGGTGCCGAGCAGGAACGCGTCGACCAGTGTCGAGGCGATTTCCGCGGCGTTCTCATAACTCGGCTGCTCCGAGAAGCCCGTCCACGACTCGCTGATGTCCCAGTTCCGAAAGGTGTAGTAGTTCAGCGCCTTGCGGCCCACGACGTACGGCACCGGCGTCTTGCCCTCCTCCCGCAGCAGGGAGAAGAGCTCCTCGGCGCGGCGGAAGACGCTGGCGTTGTAGGCGCCGCACAGGCCCCGGTCCGACGACACCACGAGCACGCCGGCCCGCTTGGGCTCGGGCCGCTCGACCAGCAACGGGTGGTCCAGGGCGGCTTCCGCGGCCAGGGTGGTCAGCATCCGGGTGATCTCGAAGGCATACGGCCGGGCCGATTCCAGCCGGGCCTGCGCCTTGCCGATGCGGGAGGTCGCGATCAGCTCCTGGGCCTTGGTGATCTTCTTGATCGACCCCGCCGAGCGGATCCGACCGCGTAGCTCGCGAAGTGTGGCGGCCATATTTGGCTACTTCTTTTCCTTCTTGGGCGCCGGCTTGTGGACTTCCACCGACTCCTTGCCCACCTGTTGCTCGTCTAGGGCCTCGACGTGTTCGTCGGGCACCACCGAGCCACCGCCGGTGGCCGCGAAGCCCTTCTTGAACTTGTTGATCACCTCGGTGAGCGCCTTTTCGGTGTCCTCGTCGAGCTTCTGGCTGTCGCGGATGGTGGCCAGGACCTTGTCCTCGGAGGCCCGCATGTGGTCGAGCAGCTCGGCCTCGAACCGCTTGATGTCTTCCACCGGCACCGAGTCCAGGTGGCCGCCGGTGCCCAGGAAGATCGAAACCACTTGCTCCTCAACGGGCATCGGCTGGTACTGCGGCTGCTTGAGCAATTCGACCAGCCGCTCGCCGCGGGCCAACTGCGCCTTGGAGGTGGCGTCCAGGTCGGAGGCGAACGCGGCGAACGATTCCAGTTCCCGGTACTGCGACAGGTCCAGGCGCAGCGAACCGGCCACCTCTTTCATCGCCTTGATCTGGGCGGCGCCACCGACGCGGGACACCGACACACCGACGTTGATCGCCGGCCGCACGCCCTGGTTGAACAGGTCGGACTCCAGGAAGCACTGGCCGTCGGTGATCGAGATGACGTTGGTGGGGATGTAGGCCGAGATGTCGTTGGCCTTGGTCTCGATGATCGGCAGGCCGGTCAGTGAACCGCCGCCGAGCTCGTCGGAGAGCTTCGCGCAGCGCTCCAACAGCCGCGAGTGCAGGTAGAACACGTCGCCCGGGTAGGCCTCACGGCCCGGCGGGCGGCGCAGCAGCAGCGAGATGGCGCGGTACGCCTCGGCCTGCTTGCTCAGGTCGTCGAAGACGATCAGCACGTGCTTGCCGTCGTACATCCAGTTCTGGGCGATCGCCGAACCCGTGTACGGCGCAAGCCATTTGAAGCCCGCGGAGTCCGAGGCCGGCGCCGCGACGATGGTGGTGTAGTCCATCGCGCCGCCCTCTTCCAGGGCGCGGCGAACCGACGCGATGGTGGTGCCCTTCTGCCCGATGGCCACGTAGACGCACCGCACCTGCTTCTTCTCGTCGCCGCTCTCCCAGTTCTGCCGCTGGTTGAGGATGGTGTCGACGCAGACCGCGGTCTTGCCGGTCTTGCGGTCGCCGATGATCAGCTGGCGCTGGCCGCGGCCGATCGGGGTCATCGCGTCGATGGCCTTGATCCCGGTCTGCAGCGGCTCCTTGACACTCTGCCGCTGCACCACCGAGGGCGCCTGCAGCTCGAGGGCGCGCCGCTCGTCGGTCTCGATGTCGCCGCGCCCGTCGATCGGCTCGCCCAGCGGATTGACGACCCGCCCCATGAACGCGTCGCCGACGGGCACCGAAAGGACCTCGCCGGTGCGCTTGACCTGTTGGCTCTGTTCGATCTTCTCGAAGTCACCCAGGATCACCGCGCCGACGCTGTGCTCGTCGAGGTTGAGCGCGACGCCGAGGACCCCGCCAGGGAACTCGAGCAGTTCCTGGGTCATGACGGAGGGCAGGCCCTCGACGTGGGCGATGCCGTCGCCGGCGTCGACGACGGTGCCGACCTCCTCGCGGGAGGTGTCAGAGGTGAAAGAGCCTACGTACTCCTCGATGGCGCTTTGGATGTCACCAGCGGAGATTGTCAACTCGGCCATGGCTTTTCGTCTTCCTACTTTGGGGTCGCTTGAGGTTGTTGGGGGCTGGTTCGTGGTCTAGTCGGGCAGTTGAGCCTCGGCCGTGGCCAGGCGCGAGGAGAGCGTCCCGTCGATCACCTCGTCGGCCACCGCGATCAACAGCCCGCCCAACAGCGCTGGGTCGATCTGCAGCTGTGCGGTCACCGGGTGACCGTAGATGCGCCCGAGCACCTCGGTGAGACGGGCGCGCTGGGAGTCGCTGAGTTCGGCGGCCGCGCCGACCTGCGCGATGATCTCGCCGCGGCGAGCTACCGCGACTTCGGTCAGGAACTGGATGGCCTCCTCGGCCGGCTGTCCCCTGAGCAACTCGACGGTGTGGGCGAGCAAGGCCACCACGATCGGGGTGACGGTACCGCTGGCGCTCTCGAGTACCTTGCGCAGCAACTCCACTCGTTTGTCGGTCGGGACGACGTAGTCACCCAGCAGGATGGCAAGCCGCGGCTGCGCCTCGAGGATGCGGGAGAAGCGGAACAGCTGGTCTTCGACCTCACCGATCTGGTCCTGGCGATCGGCGAGCTCCAGCAGGGCCTCTCGCGACACGTGCTCGATCGCATCGATCAGGTCGGAGTCGGCCGACCAGCGCTCGGAAACCGCGGAGCGCACGACGTCGAGCGTCGCGTCGCCGACCTCGGCCGACAGCAGCCGCTCGACCAGCCGGATCCTGGGCTCCGAGTCTTCGGCTGGCGTGGCGAGGTAGCGGGTGACGACGATCTCGGTGCTCAGCAGCTTGGCCACCGCGACCAGCTCGTCGGAAAGCACGGACAGCGCGTCGTTGTCGAGGTCCTTGGCCACGGCGCCGAACCGGTCAGTCAGGTCGCCCAGCGCCCGCCGGCTGGCCGAGCGCATCTTCCCCAGCAGCGGGGACTGGACGTCGGCGGCGGAGGCCGGCGCCATTGCCTCGAGCTCGTCCAGGAACCGGTCCACGGTGGCCGACTGCTGCGCCGCGTCGGCGACGTAGTCGCGTACCAGTTCCCCTGCGCGACTCACGGATTCGTGGCCGAGCTCCAGGCGGAGCTGCCGAGTCAGTTGGGTCCTCAGCAGCTCGACCTGGCGAGCGCCCTGTCCGGTGACGCGCTCCGCTTCCGCCTCTGCCTGGGCCTGGGATAGCTCGGCGATGCGCTTGGCGTCCTCCTGGGCCTCCTCGATGACCCGCTTCGACTCCGACTTGGCGTCGTCGACGGCCTTGGTGTGGGCCTGGTTGGCCTCGGCCAACCGGTCCGCGGCCGTGGACGCGTCCTTCAACTGCTGACGCACCACGTTCTGCCGGGTGGCCATCATGTTGCGCACCGGCGGCACGACGTAACGCACCACCAGCCACACGATGACCGCGAACCCCACCAACTGCCCGATGAAAGTCGACATCAGCGGCTACCGCCCAGACTTCCCGGTCGAGGATGTCGCGGCCACAGGATCGACGTCGACGCCCAGGATCCGGCTGGCCAAAGTCGCCGACATGGCCCCCACGTTGGCGCGCAGATCCAATTCCACTGCGTCCCTTTCCCGCTTCAATTGCTCGGCGGCCGTTTGCAACGTCGACGTCACCTGGTGCTCGGCACGGGCCCGCGCGTCTTCGACCACCTTACGGCCCTCCGCCCGGGCGTTGTCGCGGAACGACGACGCCTCGACTCGGGCGTTGGTCATCGCGTCGTCGTAGTCGGCCTGGGCCGCCTCGAACTGCTCGGTCGCATTCTTGTTGTCGGCCAGGGTCTTGGCGACCATGGCGTCACGTTCGCGCAGCACCTTGAGAATCGGCGGCACGACGAACGTGCCGATGATGGCGAGCACGATCAGGAAGATGGCCAGGACGAAGAAGAACGTGCCGTTGGGGATCAGGAAGTTGTTGGGCTTCCCTCCCTCGGCCGCCTCGCCGGCGGCCAGAACGTGAAGACTCGCGTCACCCATCACGGCGGGTTACGACACGGGTGTGGCGAACACGAACAGCGCCATGAACGCCAGGTTGATGAAGTAGGCCGCCTCGACCAGACCGACCGTGATGAAGAAGGGCGTGAACAACCGGCCCTGCGCCTCGGGTTGCCGGGCGATCCCCGACACCAGCGCGTTACCCGCAACACCGTCACCGATGCCGGCGCCGATCGCGCCGCCGCCCATGATCAGTCCACCGCCGATGAGAGCACCGGCAGCGATAGTGGGGTCCATTGTTTCCTCCTTTATTTGGTGGCCGTCTGGTAGCGATCTACCAGCCTCTGTAGTGCCTGCAGTGCGTGCGCCCGGCCGGTGTCAGTCATGGTGGTCCTCCACCTCCATGGCCTGGCTGAAGTACAGGATGGTCAAGATCGCGAAGATGAAGGCCTGGATCGCGCCGACGAACAGGTCGAACGCCTTCCAGACCGCGTTGGGCGCCCACATGATGTACGGCGGGAACAGCGCGATCAGCGCGACCAGGATGCCGCCGGCGAAGATGTTGCCGAAAAGTCGGAGCGACAACGAGATCGGCTTGGCGATCTCCTCGACCAAGTTGATCGGGGCCAAGAACGCCACGTGCCCCTTGAGCACCGCCAGCGGGTGTCCGACGAGGCCGCGGCGCCAGATTCCGGCGACGTGGTAACAGACGAAGACGAACAGGGCCAACGCCAGCACGTAGTTGATGTCCGCGGCCGCCGACTTGAGCAACTCGGTGGTATGCCCGGACTTGTCGGTGTACTGCAGCGGCAGCACCGACAGCCAGTTCGAGATCAGGATGAACACGAAGATCGTGACGGCCAGCGGCAGCACGAACGGGGCGATCCGCATCCCGATCGCGCCCTCGATCTGACCGCGCATCTGCTCGGTGATCGCCTCCCAGAACAGCTGAACCCCGCTGGGCACCCCCGTCGAGGTGATCTTGGCGCGCAGGAAGAAGGCCAGCCCGATCACGATCACCGCCGCGATCGCGGTCGACAGGATGGTGTCGGTGTTCACGGTCATGCCGAGCCACGTCGCCGTGTGGTGCTCGCCGACCTCGATCTGGGATTCGGCCAGGAGCGACCTAGTCATCGCCGACGTTCCTTTCTTCCGTCCCATCGGAGGCCGCCGCGCCGCCGTCCCCGAACTCCCCGCTCCGCAGCTTCTTCCAGACCGGCAGTGCGGTCGATGCCACCAGCAGCAGCTGGAAGAGCGCGATCCCGAACAACACGCCTAGCCCGGCGGGGCGGAAAACAAACGCGAGGATCAGCCCGAGAATGGTGATGATGGCCAGCCGTGACGCCGAGTTGAGCGCCATGGACCTTTTCAGCGGATGCGCCTTCGCGGTGATCGACTCGACCGAACGGCGCACCAGCAACGCGTTGAGCAAACCCAGCAGCAACCCGATGCCGAAGAACACCCCGACCATGGGGCGGCCCGCCAGCGCGGCGGCCACCACCGCCACCGCGGTGATCGCCATGCTGATCACGAAGAGCCGAACGGGGCGGAAAGCAACAGAGGGAAACACCAACGGCGCGTCCTGCGCTGGCGTCGTCACTGCAGCACCTCAATCCCGGATTAGTGAAGCTGGGACACCCCGACCGACTGATCGGTGGCCCGCCGAGCGTATCGCAGTCATCACGGTGCAATCACCCAAGGGGTAGCTCCCTGCGTCGGTCGTGGATCGGCGCGTTCGGACTGGGGACCGATGGGCCGGTGGGCCGGCAACCCTCGAGGTTTTTTTCGGGGTTCTACCTGCACCGTACCACAGTGTGAGGTCCACTACTACCGCCTGTCGTAGGCTTGTCCCGGCTCGCCCCGCTCGTTGTCTTCGTAGTCGTCTTCGTAGTCGTCTTCGTAGTCGTCGCGGCGCAGGAGCGGGATCGCCGTCGCGACGCCGGCGACCGCGATCGCCCCCAGCATGACCGCGGCGGTATCGCGCGGGTTGAAAAAGATCGTGCTGGCCGCGCCGAAGGCGACGATGCCCACCCACAGATAGATCAGCAGCACCACCCGCCGGTGCGAATGGCCGATCTGCAGCAACCGGTGGTGCAAATGCATCTTGTCGGGGGAAAAGGCGCTGCGGCCCGCGCGGGTGCGACGCACGATCGCCAGCAGCAGGTCGAGCATCGGCACGAACATCACCGCCGCCACCAGCAGGAACGGGGACAGCAGAGCAAACACGTCGCGGGCGCCGTAGGCGTTCTGCGAGACGGGGCCCGCGGCGGTGGTGGACGCGGCGGCGAGCATCAGGCCGATCAGCATCGAGCCCGAGTCGCCCATGAAGATCCGGGCCCGGTGAAAGTTGTGCGGCAGGAAGCCCAGGCAGGCCCCGGCGAGGACGACCGAGATGACGGCGGGCGGGTAGAACAGCACGTCGCCGCCGTGGTCGCGGAGCAGACCCACCGAGAACATGCAGATCGCCAGCGCGGTGATGAGCCCCAACCCGGCGGCCAGCCCGTCGAGCCCGTCGACGAAGTTCATCGCGTTGACGATCGAGACCGTCAACGCCAGCGTCAGCAGAATCGACGAGGCCTGGTCCAGCACGATGGTGCCGACGCCGCCGATCGGGATGTACAGGACGGTCCACGCCACGCCCATGGTGACCAGCACGCTGGCCGCGGTGATCTGGCCGGCGAATTTCGTCAGGGCGTCCAGGCCCCAGCGGTCGTCGATGAGCCCGATGCCCATGATGACCGCGCCCGCCACCAGGACCGCGGGCATGTTGGTGGAATAGACGAAACCGCGGGTCAGCGCCGGAAGTTGGGAGGCCAGAAAGACGGCGGCCAGAACACCGACGAACATCGCCAGGCCGCCCATCCGCGGGGTCGGCGTCACGTGCACGTCGCGTTCCCGCGGGTAGGCGACCGCCCCCAGCCGCGTGGCCAGCACGCGCACCGGTCCGGTCACGAAATACGTGACGATCGCCGCGGTGAGCCCGACCAGGGCGAGTTCACGCAGCGGGACCCCCGCGCCGCGGTCGGCCAACGCGAGTAAACCACCGGCGAGGCCGGTCACGTCGCTGGACACCTCGAGAACGTACTGCACCGATCGGGAGCCCTGGACACCGGCGGGAGCCTAAGCGGTCAGGGTTTCGGGATCCAGGCCCAGCACTTCGCCGATCCGGTCGGCGCTCACCGGACCCGCCCGCAGGATCCGCGGCGCGGCCCCGGTCAGGTCGACGATCGTGGAGGCCGCCTGCCGCTGCGATGGGCCGGCCTCGAGATAGACGTCGACGAGATCGCCGAGTTGGGTGCGGGCCTCGTCGGCGTTCACCGCGGGCGGGTGGCCCGACGCGTTGGCGCTGGACACCGCCATCGGGCCAACCTCGCGCAGCAGCTCGATGGCCACCGGGTGCAACGGCATCCGCAGCATCACCGTGCCCCGGGCATCGCCGAGGTCCCACTGCAGCGACGGCGCCTGCGTGACCACCAGGCTCAGCGCGCCCGGCCAGAAGGCGCGGATCAGCTCGCGGGCCCCGGCGGGCATCGTATAGACCAAGCCTTCGATGGTGTGCCAGGAGCCGACCAGCACGCCGACCGGCATGTCCCGGCCCCGGCCCTTGGCCGACAGCAGCGCGCTCACGGCGGCACCGTTGAAGGCGTCGGCGCCGATCCCGTACACGGTGTCCGTCGGCAGCACCACCAGCCGGCCGCCCTTGAGCGCGCCGACCGCCGAGGCGATTCCGAGCGCGCGCTGCTCGGAATCGGCGCAGTCGAACATGTCAGTCATGAGAGCCGCCACCCCGCAAGCGGGCCGTCACGAACCTCGGCCGGCCCGCCAGGTCATGGCGGGGCCGGACGTCGTCGAAAAGACCCGTGCCCTCGATCAGTTGGGCGGTGCGGGCCGCCGTGGTGTCGTCATGTTCGATCGCGAACAGGCCGCCCGGGCGCAGCCAGCGCCCGGCGAGGCGCACGACGGGATCGATCACGGCCATCCCGTCCGGCCCACCGAACACCGCATGATGCGGATCATGTTGAGCCACTTCGGGTTCCAGAATGGCGCCATCGGGGACGTAGGGCGGGTTGGCCACCACCAGATCGACGGCCCCGTCGAGTCCGGGAAGCAGACCCGGCGCGCAGACGTCGGCGCGGACCAGCTCGACGGCCGCGCCCTCGGCGTTGCGGCGTGCGTATTCGAGCGCCGCGTCGGAGTCGTCGATGCCGATGATCGTCGCTTTCGGGCCCAGGCCGGCCCGAAGCGCGAGCGCCAACGCGCCGGACCCCGTGCACACGTCGACGATCACCGGGTGAGCCGGGAGCGGCTGCGCGAGCGCCCATTCCAACACGGCCTCGGTCTCCGGACGCGGGATGAACACACCAGGGCCGACCCGCAACATCAGCGGCCCGAATGCCGCCGTGCCGGTGAGGTGCTGCAACGGCACCCGCCGTGAGCGGGCGGCGACGACATCGCGGTAGCGTCCGAAGAAGTCCTCGTCGGGCGCCTCGAGCAGGCTCAGCCGGCCGCGGTCGGTGCCCACCAGGTGGGCGGCCAATTGCTCGGCATCGCAACGCGCGGAATCGATCCCCGCGTCGAAGAGCAGCGCAGCCGCCGAGTCGATCGAGCGCCGCAGGCGGGTCGTCATACCTGCTGCAGCCTGGACTGCTTGTCGGCGGCGCGCAGCGCGTCGACCAGCGCGTCCAGGTCACCGTCGAGCACCTGATCGAGGTTGTGCGCCTTGAAGCCGACCCGGTGATCGGTGATCCGGTTCTCCGGGAAGTTGTAGGTGCGGATCCGTTCGCTGCGGTCGACGGTCCGGATCTGGCTGGCCCGATCGGCCGACGCGTCGGCCAGCGCCTGCTCCTCGGCCAGCGCCTGCAGGCGGGCGGCCAGCACCTGCAGGGCGCGGGCCTTGTTCTGCAGCTGGGACCGTTCGTTCTGGCAGGTGACGACGATCCCGGTGGGCAGGTGGGTGATGCGCACCGCCGAGTCGGTGGTGTTGACGCCCTGGCCGCCCTTGCCCGAGGAGCGGTACACGTCGACGCGCAGGTCGGACTCGTCGATCTGCACCTCGGCGACTTCCTCGGGCTCGGGGTAGACCAGCACACCCGCTGCCGACGTGTGCACGCGACCTTGCGATTCCGTCACCGGGACGCGCTGCACGCGGTGCACGCCTCCTTCGAACTTCAGCCGCGACCACACCCCGTCGACCGCGTCGCCCTTGCCCGCGATGGACAATGTCGCGTCCTTGTAGCCGCCCAGATCGGAGAAGGTCTCGTCCAGCACGGTCACCGTCCAGCCGCGGCGCTCGGCGTAGCGGATGTACATGCGGGCCAGGTCCGCGGCGAACAGCGCCGACTCCTCGCCGCCCTCGCCGGATTTGACCTCGAGCACGATGTCGTCGGCGTCGTGCGGGTCGCGGGGCGCGAGCATGTCGGTCAACTGGGTGTCCAGCTCGGCGACCTGTGCTTCCAGGGCGGTGACCTCGTCGACGAACGACACGTCGTCGGCGGCCAGTTCGCGCGCCGTCTCCAGGTCCTCCCGCGCGGAGGTCAGCTTGCGGTGTGTGGCCACGATCGGGGCCAGCCGGGCGAACCGGCGTCCGGCTTTGCGCGCCTCGGCGGGGTTGCTGTGCAGTTCGGGGTCTGCCATCTGCTGCTCGAGCTGGGCATGCTCGGCCAGCAGCACGTCGATCGTCTGCGTCGGCTGCGTCATGTCACACCTCCTTCCCCGAGCTCGTCGGCCCCGTGGGCGCAGACACGAACCGACGCCCGCCTGTGTGGTTCCCACACAATCCGGGCGTCGGTGAGCCGGCTATTTGTCGGCTGCGTCGGCCTTGTCGGCTGCGCCCTTGCGCTTGCCGTAACGCTTCTCGAAGCGGGCGACCCGGCCGCCGCTGTCGAGGATCTTCTGCTTGCCCGTGTAGAACGGGTGGCACTGCGAGCAAACCTCCACGACGATGCGACCGCCCGGCTTGGTGCTGCGGGTCTCGAAGGTGTTGCCGCACCCACAGTGCACCGTGGTCGGCTCGTAGGCGGGATGGATGTCAGTTTTCATGCTGTCCTCTTCGGGTTGTCGAGCGTCGATTATGCCAGGTCAACCGGTACCTCCCAAAAACACCGAGGTGCATCCCGGCATTCCCGGCGCAGCGGGTTGCGTCGAGACATAAACCACTGCGACGTCACCCGGCGTGTCGTGTGTGCGGTTTATGTGTCGCGACGCGACGGCGGCGTGTGCCCTAGTCGTTGTCCATGGATCCGGGCGTCGTCTTGGACACCTGGACCAGGAACTCGTAGTTGTTCTTGGTCTTGCGCAGCTGCGACATCAGCAGGTCGATGGCCTGGTGGGAATCCAGGCCCGACAGCACGCGGCGCAGCTTGTGCACGATCCCGAACTCGTCGGGCGAGAGCAGCAGCTCATCCTTGCGGGTGCCCGAGGGGTTCACGTCGACGGCGGGGAAGACCCGGCGCTCGGAGATCTTGCGGTCCAGCTTGAGCTCGGCGTTGCCGGTGCCCTTGAACTCCTCGAAGATGACCGTGTCACCGGTGGACCCGGTCTCGACCATCGCGGTGGCGATGATGGTCAGCGACCCGCCCTCCTCGATGTTGCGCGCGGCCCCGAGGAAGCGCTTGGGCGGGTACAGCGCGGTGGAATCGACACCACCGGACAGGATCCGGCCCGACGCGGGCGAGGCGTTGTTGTAGGCGCGCCCCAGCCGGGTGATCGAGTCCAGCAGCACCACGACGTCCTTGCCCTGCTCGACCAGCCGCTTGGCGCGTTCGATGGCCAGCTCGGCCACCGAGGTGTGGTCCGACGGCGGCCGGTCGAACGTGGAGGCGATGACCTCGCCTTTGACCGAGCGGGTCATGTCCGTGACCTCCTCGGGCCGCTCGTCGACGAGCACGACCATGAGGTGGCATTCGGGATTGTTCTTGGTGATCGCGTTCGCGATGTCCTGCAGGATCGTCGTCTTACCCGCCTTGGGCGGGGACACGATCAGCGCGCGCTGGCCCTTCCCGATCGGCATGATGAGGTCGATGACCCGCGTGGTCAGCCGGTCGGAGGTGGTCTCCAGACGCAGGCGCTGGTTGGGGTACAACGGCGTCAGCTTGGAGAAATCGGGACGCTTCTTGGCGTCTTCGACCGAGCCGCCGTTGACGGTGTCCAGGCGCACCAGTGGGTTGAACTTCTGGCGCTGGTTGGGCTGCTCGCCGTCGCGGGGCACGCGCACCGCGCCGGTCACCGCGTCGCCGCGGCGCAGGCCGTTCTTGCGCACCATGTTCATCGACACATAGACGTCGTGCGGGCCGGCCAGGTAGCCGGAGGTGCGCACGAACGCGTAGTTGTCGAGGACGTCGAGGATGCCGGCCACCGGCTGGACGACGTCGTCCTCACGCAGCTCGGAGTCGGCTCCATCGCCCGACCGCTCGCTGCGGCGCCGGCGGTCGCGGAACCGGCGTCCGCGCCGGCCTTGGCGCCCCTCGCCGTCGTCGTCCTGCTGATTCGAGCCGCGCGACTGCTGGCCACCGGAGCCCTGCTGATCACCGCTCTGGTCGCTGCCGTCCCGGCCGCGATCGTCGGACTTGGTGTTGTCCTGTTGCTTGTTGTTGTCCTGCTGCTTGTTGTTTTGTTGCTGCTTTGTGTCCTGTTGGCGCCCTTGGCGATTGTCGCCCGGATCGTTGGCCGATCCCTCGGCGGCGTTCGAGCTTTCGCGATTCCCGCCCTGGTCGCGGTTTTGCGATCCCGCATCGCGGGAGGCTCCGCGGCGTTCCCGGCGGGGCGCCTCGGACTTCGATTCGTTCTGCTCACCCTCGGGGGCCGGCGTCTCGGCGCCGGCGGTGTCGGATTTACCGCTGTTGTCAGGAGCCTGCCCGCCACCGGCCGATGCGCCGTTGGCCTTTCCTCGGTGTTCCTGAATCGCGGCGATGAGTTCATTCTTACGCATGCCTGACGTGCCCTTGACGCCGGCTTGGGTGGCCAGCGCGCGCAGCTCGGGCAGCACCATCGTCGACAGTGACCCGGCCGAAGCTGAGGCTTGGACGTCTGGCGCGTCTTGGTTCACGGAATTCGACATGTGATCGTTCTCGGTGCTTTCGCCAGCCGTGATGAGGTCCGTATCAGTCACGGATTTCCTTTCTTCCCCCGCTGTTCACGTCGTACGAGGGGTTCTGTTGCGCACGTAGCCCGAATTGCCGAGTGCGCCCAATCGTCAACTCTGCAACGGTGATCGCCTGGATCGGCGCCTGGATCGGCGTGGGAAACGGCGAACCTCGTCCACGAGAAGAATTGGCGGTGTCCTAGCGGCAAGGCAGTATGGATGCAGATGCAGATGCTGCGATTGCTGGACGGCTCCGAGGATAGCCCGCATCCTGGCCGGAAGCAAGCAAACCGGTCGGCCGCGCCGCGGATCAACCCGCGACTGTGACTCCCGGACCCCAGCGAACTGCTTCGCCGGCGGTCATCTCGGAGAGGGTAAATCCCTTTGCGGCCCCGTACTCCACCGCTTCGCCGGGCAACTCCGGCTCCATGCTGAGTGCGATCAGCGAAGGACCAGCCCCGGAGAGCGTCGCTGCCACACTATGACGCCGCAGGAGCCGCAGATATTCCGCCGAGGCGGGCATCGCCGGGCCGCGTTGCGGTTGATGCAGCATGTCCTCGGTTGCCGCCATCAGCAAATCCGGCCGCTCGGTGAGCGCCACCACCAGCAGTGCCGCGCGACTGACGTTGAACCTCGCGTCGGCGTGGCTGACCTGGGCGGGCAGCAGCACCCGGGTCTCCGCGGTGGACGAACGTTCCTCGGGTATCGCGCAGAACAGCCGGATCTGGGGGTGCAGCCGCAGCGGCACCGCGGAGTAGGCGGGGCGTTCCCCGGTGCGGTCGATCCAGGAGACCACCGCTCCGCCGAGCACCGCGGCCGCGGCGTTGTCGGGATGGCCCTCGAACTCCGACGACAGCTGAATCAGCTGAGCGTCCGTCAGCGGAGTTGAATCCGTCTGCGCCACAAGTCCGTTGGCCGCCGCCAGGCCGCCGACCACCGCTGCCGCCGACGAGCCGAGACCGCGGGAGTGCGGGATGACGTTGCGGCAGCGAACCACCAGACCCGGCGCGCCGACACCCGCGGCGCGCAGCCCGCGTTCGACGGCGCGCACCACGAGATGTTCGGGGCCCCGCGTCACCTGGCCGGCACCTTCGCCCTCGACGTGCACCCGCAGCCCGGAATCCGTTGTCTCCACAACGATGTCATCGCACAGACTCAGGGCGAGACCGATGCTGTCGAAGCCGGGCCCGAGGTTGGCACTGGACGCCGACACGACGGCGCTCGCCATCAGGCCCGAGGGCAGCAGCTGAGTCACCGTCAGGCCAGTCCCAACTTCTCGACGACGAGCACGGGATCCACCGGCAGCGGTGACACGCTCGGCATGTCTTTCAGCGCGGTGTCGGGATCCTTGAGACCGTTGCCCGTGACCGTACACACCACCGTCGAGCCGCGGGCCACCCAGCCGTCCTCGACCGACTTGAGCAGGCCCGCGATGCTGGCCGCCGACGCGGGCTCGACGAAGACGCCTTCGGAGCTGGCCACCAGGTGGTACGCGGCCAGGATCTCCTCGTCGGTGGCGGCCAGGAAGCGGCCGTCGGACTGTTGCTGCGCCGCCACGGCCGCCGCCCAGGACGCCGGTGAGCCGATGCGGATCGCGGTCGCGATCGTCTCGGGATGGGCGACGGGCTCGCCGTGCACCAGTGGCGCCGCGCCGGCGGCCTGGGTGCCCAGCATGCGAGGCAACCTGTCGATCATGCCCTCGTGGTGATACTCGCGGTAGCCCTTCCAGTAGGCGGTGATGTTGCCGGCGTTGCCGACGGGCAGCGAGTGGACGTCGGGGGCGCGGCCCAGCACGTCGACGATCTCGAACGCCGCCGTCTTCTGGCCCTCGATGCGCAGCGGGTTGACCGAGTTGACCAGCGAGATCGTCGGGAAGTCGGCGGCCATCTTGCGGGCCAGTTCCAGGCAGTCGTCGAAGTTGCCGTCGATCTGGATGATCTTCGCGCCGTGCATGACCGCCTGCGCGAGTTTGCCCATCGCGATCTTGCCCTGCGGTATCAGCACCGCGCAGGTGATGCCGGCGCGCGCGGCGTAGGCCGCAGCCGACGCCGAGGTGTTTCCGGTCGAGGCGCACAGCACGGCCTGCTGGCCGCGGGCCACCGCATCGGTCACCGCCATCGTCATGCCGCGGTCCTTGAAGGAGCCGGTCGGGTTGAGGCCCTCGACCTTGAGGTGGACCGTGCAGCCGGTCAGCTCCGAGAGCCGGGTCGCCGGGATCAGCGGGGTGCCGCCCTCGAGCAGGGTGATCGGCGTCCAGTCGTCACCGACCGGTAACCGGTCTCGGTAGGCCGCGATCAGCCCCGGCCACGGTACGTGGGTGGCCGTGCGCGGAGCGCTCATAGGCTGGTTCCTTCCAGCCGCAGCACGCTGGCCACGTTTTGCACGACGTCCATGTCGGCCAGGGCTTCGACGGTTTCGGACAGCGCGGCGTCGCTGGCGCTGTGGGTGACGACCACCACCCGCGCTCCCACCCGGCGCCCGCCCTCGTCCACCACGCCTTCCTGGCGGACCTCGGCGATGCTCACCTCGCGCTTGGCGAATTCCGCGGCCACGGTGGCCAACACGCCGGGCTTGTCGGCGACGTTCATGCTGACGTAATAGCGCGTCGTGATGACACCCATTGGGGCGGCCGGAAGTTGGGCGTAGCGAGATTCCTTCGGGCCCCGGCTGCCCAGGACTCGGTTGCGGGCGGCCATCACCAGGTCGCCGGTCACCGCCGAAGCGGTGGGCGCGCCGCCGGCACCCTGGCCGTAGAACATCAGCCGCCCCGCGGCGGCGGCCTCGACCACCACCGCGTTGAACGCCCCGTTGACCGTGGCGAGCGGATGCGACAGGGGCACCAGCGCCGGGTACACGCGGGCCGAGACCCGCTCCTGCCCGTCGTCGCCGGTGATGCGCTCGCAGATGGACAGCAGCTTGATGGTGCAGCCCAGGGCCCGTGCGGAGGCGAAGTCGTCCGGGGTGATCTTGGTGATGCCCTCGCGATACACGTCGTCGGCGGTCACCCGCGTGTGGAAGGCGATGGAGGCCAGGATGGCCGCCTTGGCCGCCGCGTCGTAGCCCTCAACGTCGGCCGTGGGGTCGGCCTCGGCGTAACCCAGGGCGCTGGCGTCGGCCAGGGCACGGTCGTAGTCGGCGCCGGTACTGTCCATCTCGGACAGGATGTAGTTGGTGGTGCCGTTGACGATGCCGGCCACCCGCAGCACCGTGTCGCCGGCCAGCGACTGGGTAAGGGGGCGGATGACTGGGATGGCGCCCGCGACCGCCGCCTCGAAATACAGGTCGACGTTGGCGTTTTCGGCCGCCTGCGCCAACTCTCCGGTGGAAGTGGACAACAGCGCCTTGTTCGCCGTGACGACGGACTTGCCGTGCTCGAGCGCGGTCAGGATCGCCTTGCGGGCCGGCTCGACCGGGCCCATCACCTCCACGACGATGTCGACGTCCTCGCGCGAGACGAGTTCTTCGATGTTGTCGGTGAGCAGTTCGACCGGGACTCCACGGTCGGCGGCGACGCGGCGCACCCCGATGCCGCGCAGCACCAGCGGGGCGCCGACGCGCGCCGCGAGGTCTTCGGCGCTTTCCTCGATGATCCGGACAACCTCGCTGCCGACGTTGCCGAATCCGAGTACCGCTACCCCGACCGGCTTTTCAGCACCCGACACGGTTGGTTCACCTCACTTCCAGACTCAGCAGATCGTCGACCGTCTCCCGGCGCAGGATCAGGCGGGCCCGCCCGTCGCGCACCGCGACCACGGCCGGCCGGCCGATCATGTTGTAGCGGCTCGAGAGCGAGTAGCAATATGCACCCGTCGCGGCCACCCCAAGCAGGTCGCCGGGCTGCAGGTCGCCGGGCACCCAAGCGTCGCGCACGACGATATCACCGCTTTCGCAGTGTTTCCCCACGATGCGGGCCTGCACCGCCGGCGCATCGCTGAGCCGCGAGACCAGCCGGGCGTCGTATTCCGCGCCGTAGAGCGCGGTGCGGATGTTGTCGCTCATGCCACCGTCGACGCTGACGTAGCGCCGGTTCGCCGTGCTGCTGATGTCGACGTCCTTGACGGTGCCGACCTCGTACAGCGTGATGGTGCCTGGTCCGGCGATGGCCCGCCCGGGCTCGACCACCAGCGCGGGCGTGGGCAGGCCCACGGCCGCCGACTCCTCGCCGACGATGGCGCTCAGCTTGGCCGCCAACTCGGCAACCGGGGGCGGGTCGTCGGACGCCATATACGAAATACCCAGTCCCCCACCGAGATCCACCGTCGAGAGCTGTGCCGTCTTTTCCGTCCCGAACTCGGCGACGATCTCGCGCAGCAGCCCGATGACGCGGTGCGCGGCGATCTCGAAGCCGGCGACGTCGAAGATCTGCGAGCCGATGTGGCTGTGCAGCCCGACCAGCCGCAGGTGGTCGGTGGCGAACACCCGGCGCACCGCCGCCATCGCCGCACCGCTGGCCACCGACAGGCCGAACTTCTGGTCCTCGTGCGCGGTGGAGATGAACTCGTGGGTGTGCGCCTCGACCCCGACGGTCAGCCGCACGAAGACGTCCTGGACGACGCCGGCCTCCGCCGCGACCGCGTCGAGGCGCTCGATCTCGGTCATCGAGTCGACGACGACATGCCCCACCCCGGCCTTGACCGCGTCGGTCAACTCCGCGACGGATTTGTTGTTGCCGTGGAAGGCGATCCGCTCGGGGGGAAACCCGCGTGCAGCGCCACGGCCAGCTCCCCGCCCGTCGACGCGTCGAGGGACAGCCCCTCCTCGTCGACCCAGCGCGCGATCTCGCTGCAGAGGAACGCCTTGGCGGCGTAGTACACGTTGCGCCCGCCGCCAAACGCCGCCGCAATGTCCCTGCAGCGCGAACGGAAGTCGTCCTCGTCGATGACGAACAGCGGGGTGCCGTACTCGCGGGCCAGCTCGGTAACCGACACCCCGGCAATGCGCGCGACGCCGTCGTCATCGCGAATCATGTTGCGCGGCCATACGTTCGGGGCCAAGGCTAGCAGTTCCTCGGGCGACTGCGGCCGAGGCGGACTGCCCGGGTGGCGCGTGTCTTCGGCATGCCGGGGACCGGCGGGGTGGACGGTCACATCCGCTCCGGGGCGCTGACCCCCAGGATCGCCAGCCCGTTGGCGATGACCTGGCGGGTGGCCTGGCACAGCGCCAGGCGCGCGGCGTGCAGGTCGGTGGGCGGCTCGTCGCCCTGGGGCAGCACCCGGCACGAGTCGTAGAACCGGTGGTAGTCGCCGGCCAGGTCTTCCAGGTACCGGCAGACCCGGTGCGGCTCGCGCAGCGACGCCGCCGTCTGCAGCACCCGCGGGAATTCGCCGAGGCTGCGCAGCAGCGTGCCCTCCTTGTCGTGGGCGAGCAGTTCGAGGTGCGCGGCGTCGGGGGCCAAGCCGAGCTCGGCGGCGTTGCGCGCCAGCGCCGAGAGCCGCGCGTGCGCGTATTGCACGTAGTAGACCGGGTTTTCGTTCGAGGCCGACGACCACAGCGCCAGGTCGATGTCGATCGGGGTGTCCACCGAGGAGCGGATCAGGCTGTAGCGCGCCGCGTCGACGCCGATCGCCTCGACCAGGTCGTCCAGCGTGATCACGGTTCCGGCGCGCTTGCTCATCTTGACCGGTGCGCCGTCGCGGACCAGGTTGACCATCTGCCCGATCAGCACCTCGACGGTGGCCGGGTCCTCGCCGAAGGCGGCGGCGACGGCCTTCAGGCGCGCGATGTAGCCGTGGTGGTCGGCGCCGAGCATGTAGATGCACAGGTCGAACCCGCGCTGGCGCTTGTCCAGGTAGTAGGCGATGTCGCCGGCGATGTAGGCCGGCTTGCCGTCGCTCTTGATCACGACGCGGTCCTTGTCGTCACCAAAAGCGCTGGTGCGCAACCAGGTTGCGCCGTCCTTCTCGTAGATGTTGTCGGTCCGGCGCAGCCGGGCGAGGGCCTCCTCGACGCGGCCGCTGGTGTGCATCGAGTCTTCGTGGGTGTAGATGTCGAAGTCGGTGCCGAATTCGTGCAGCGACTCCTTGATGTGGGTGAACATCAAATCGACGCCGATTTCGCGGAAGGTCTCGCGCATCTCTTGCTCGGGAAGGTTCAGCGCGTCGGGCGCCTTGGCCAGCACCTGCGCGGCGATGTCGGTGATGTAGCTGCCGGCGTAGCCGTCCTCGGGCGCCGGTTCGCCCTTCGCCGCGGCGATCAACGAGCTGGCGAACCGGTCGATCTGGGCGCCGTGGTCGTTGAAATAGTATTCGCGCACCACGTCGGCACCCTGGGTGGACAGCAGCCGGCCCAGCGCGTCGCCGACGGCGGCCCAGCGGGTGCCGCCGATGTGGATCGGCCCGGTCGGGTTGGCCGAGACGAACTCGAGGTTGATCTTCTGCCCGGCAAGGTCGTCGGAGTAGCCGAAGGTGTCGCCGGCGTCGACGACGTTGGTGACGACGACGGCCTGCGCCGAGGTCTCCAGGCGCATGTTGATGAAGCCGGGGCCGGCGACCTCCGCCGCGGAGATGCCGTCGGTCCGCGCCAGCGCCTCGGCAAGCCACCCGGCCAGCTCGCGCGGGTTGGCGCCGACCAACTTGGCGAGCTGCAGAGCCAGGTTGCTGGCGTAATCGCCGTGCTCGGGGTTGCGCGGCCGCTCGACGGTGACCGCCGCCGGCAACGCCGCGCCGTCCAGCCCGCGCTCGGCCAGCACCGCGGCGGCGGTGGTCTTGAGCAGCTCAGCCAGGTCGGCGGGGGTCACGAGCGTCCATCCTATTGGCTGCGGTGCTGCCGCCATTCATCGCGGTGAGGAAGCGGCCGCGCGGATGCGTTAGGCTGTCGGGGCCCGATGGCGCAGCATGTTGCGAGTGCGCCCCCGTAGCTCAGGGGATAGAGCGTCTGCCTCCGGAGCAGAAGGCCGCAGGTTCGAATCCTGCCGGGGGCACCACGTTTGAACTGCGGAAACAGGTTAGACCGAAGTGGTTTGCCCATCCCCTGCCTATCCGACTCGGCGTCGTCATTCCGCAAATCGTTTGCCGTCAACCCCGACCCATCCACTGCGCCGCGCCTTCGCCGTGGTCAGCGCCCTGCACGAGCAGGCGCATTTCCCGTCCAGATCGGCCCGCCGCGGATAGCCTGAGACCGGGTCGGAAGGGATCCGATATGACATCGATCGGTCGGGTCGTCGTCTGGTCGGTGGCGGTAGGACTCATCTGCTGCGGGTTGCTGTCGCCACTCGTCTTCAGCAAGGCCGCAGTGGGCCGAGCTGCCATCACCGACGCACACGTCGACTTTCGAAGCGATGGCGAGGGACACGCGACCGAAGCCATCGCCGGCGATTTCGGGCCCGCCATGTACGGCATCGTCCACTCCTGGAAGACCGCGCCCACCGACGTCTCGGCGTTGCTCGACGGCCGGCCGGTTGCCGTCGCAATGCGCGCGGAAAACGGCGGCGATCCGGCGGTGGCCAACATCGGTGACCCGGACAGCTACCTCGATCGCGGACGCCACACCTTCGAGATCCGTTACACCGTGCGGGGCGACCTCATCCGCCCGCCGCCCCGACTCCGCTTCCCGGGTTGCCCCGAAGACCTGCGCGGCAAGGTATGCCAAGAGACCACCACTGTGCCGTCGATACAGACTGATCACCCTGCTCGCGGCACAGTCAAGCCGTGGTTCGACGCCGCTTGGTACAAATGCACGGCGATCGTCGGCCAGTCGGTGGCCGTGATGCTGGCGGTGGCGGCGCTGACCGTCGCCGCCGCGATCGGCGGACATCTGTGGGGGCGCAGCACCCGCGAGCAGCCGCCCGAACCGGTGCCGCAGCCTGAGCCGCCGGCAGGCCTCGCACCAGTACAGTTTGCGTTCATTCGCGACAAATTCGTGGGCGACGGCCAGGCGGCGGTGCGTCCATTGATGTCGACATTTTTTTATCTCGCCGACCGAGGGCTCATCACGCTGAAAGAGGTCGGCAGCGAGAACTGGACGATTCGAGGCGTCAAAGGCCAGAGTCAATGGGCACGGCTGGATCCAGTCAGTCGCACTTTCGGTGCCAAGCTCAAGATTGATACGCCGGGTGCCGAGTTCACGATTGACCGCCGACGTGCGGCTGCTGCCGGCCGGCGGTTGAACACGGCGGCGAAAGGAATGGGCCGCGCGGCGCGGCGGTGGAGCTTGGCGGAAGGGCTGGTGAGAAAGATTTACTCGGCGCAGCTACTCGTGCCGTTGAGTCTTTGCGCTGTGCTGGCATCGATCTGGGTGTTCCTCTGGGGACGCGCGAAGGTGGGCGCGGACCTGCCCCCCACGATGTGGGGGGTGCCGTTTGCCGTGTTCTTTCTCGCCACCGTGCGGTGGTGGCGACTTGGCATCGGTCTGCGCTGCACCTCCGAAGGCCGCCAGTTGTGGTCGCGAATAGAGGGATTCCACCGCGTTTTGACAACCGATTCGGCGAACGCGCGCGTCAACTTTGCAGCGCGAAACGACCCGTACACCAGCTACATTCCGTTTGCAGCAGCTGTCGGGGCGATCACACTGTGGGCGCAGAAGTATGAAGCCGCCACGGGCAGTCGCGCGCCTCAGCCCGACTGGTATCAGCGGTTGGCGACTAGCCTCGGCCGAGGCGGAAGCTTCGACAGCTTCAGCTCAGCCCTAGCCGACTCGCTGGAGGCCGCCGAGCCCGCGGGCCCAGATTGACGCAAGCCTGGTGTAGACCCGGGGCGTAAACACCCGCTGATCGCCAGCCGCCATAGCGACGGGGAACGCTGGGCAGCTTGGTATTTCGTCAATCGCGACGGGACACTGAGCGATCCGCTGGCGTTGACACACGCCAACAGCCGCGACAGAGGTCGCGTCTACGATGAGTGCCGCTACGAGGGCCGAACCTTCTCCCGCACAATGAATTACCCCACCTCCGGGGAGTTGCGGCGCTGGTACAAGCTGTGCACCAGGTTGCGATTGGCGCCCCTTCGGACGGCATCGGTCGTCGCGACCCGAGAGGGCAGTGACGAGAGGGCCGTTAAATGAGCCTAGGGCGTGGACCTGGTCATGGGCGGGCACGGTTCCGGGCAAAATCGACCCGGAGAGGTGTGAGCGGTACCGCGAGGCGACGGTCGAGGCCGGGATCACCCTGCGGCCCGTAAGAAAGCATGTGGACTATGACCGTTGTTCGTGCCGGACTGGCTCCGAAGTTCTACTTCGGCCGGCTCGACCACGCCAAGGCGGCGGAAATCACCGAGTTGCTGACGGATATGCGCCAGCAACCGGGTGCGGGTCACTACTACGTCGACATTTCGGCGCCCGCTGAGACGCTGGTGATCTCACTCGACGAGTACGTCTGACCAGCGATACCACTCCGACAAGCACAAACGGGGCGCCACCCGGCCAGGCCCCTGTTCGTGGGCTGACGACGGTCGGCCCGCAAATGGCGCACTGCCATGAAAAATCCTTGGGACGTTTTGCCATGGCTGGACATACAATCATCGACGTGCGGACTGGTCGATGTCCGCAGCGCGTCGGCTGGTCGGCATGACTTATCGGTCATGGCGGATCAGGGGTGCCAAATGTCATATGTGATCGCGGCGCCGGAGGCGCTCGTGGCGGCGGCCACGGATCTGGCAGACATCGGTTCGACGGTCGGCGCGGCCAACACCGCAGCCGCGGCCTCCACGACATTGGTGCTGGCCGCGGGCGCCGATGAGGTGTCGACGACCATTGCGGCACTGTTCGGGGCGCACGCCAAGGAATTTCAGGCCCTGACGGCGCAGGCGGCCGCGTTTCATCAGGAGTTCGTTCAGGCGCTGACCGCAGGCGGGGGACTGTATGCGGCCGCTGAAAGCGCCGCCGCATCGCCGTTGCAGAGCCTGCTCGACTTGATCAACGGCCCCTTCCTGACGCTCACCGGGCGCCCGCTGATCGGCAACGGCGCCAGCGGGGCCCCTGGGACCGGGGCCCCCGGCGGGGCCGGCGGGTGGTTGATCGGCAACGGCGGCAACGGTGGATCCGGCGTGTCCGGCACCACCGGCCAGGCCGGTGGCAACGGCGGCGCCGCCGGGCTGTTCGGCGTCGGCGGATCCGGCGGTGCCGGCGGGGCCTCGTCGACCGCCAACGGCGCGGCCGGCGGAAGCGGCGGGGCCGGCGGGCTGTTCGGCCCCGGCGGCGCGGGCGGGGCCGGCGGGGCCTCCACGCTGGCCTCCACCGGCGTCGGCGGGACCGGCGGCAGCGGCGGGGCCGGCGGGCTGTTCGCCCCTGGCGGGGCCGGCGGGGCCGGCGGGCCCGGGCCCATCGGTGGAAACGGCGGTGCCGGCGGGATCGGCGGGGGGTTCGCGACCGGCGGCACCGGCGGCACCGGCGGAAGCGGCGCCATCGGCGGGAACGGCGGAACCGGCGGGGCCGGCGGGGTATTCGCCGGCGGGGGCAACGGCGGGGTCGGCGGGTTCGGCACCGGCATCGGCGGCAACGGCGGAACCGGCGGGACCGGCGGGCTGTTCGCCGGCGGCGGCGCGGGCGGCGCCGCCGGTGCGGGCACCGGCATCGGCGGCAATGGCGGGGCCGGCGGGGCCGGCGGGCTGTTGTTCGGCGCCGGCGGCGACGGGGGCGCCGGCGGGTTCGGCACCGGGATCGGCGGGGCGGGCGGGGCCGGCGGGGCCGGCGGGCTGTTGTTCGGCGCCGGCGGCGACGGCGGCGCGGGCGGGTCCGGCAACGGCATCGGCGGCAATGGCGGCATCGGCGGCAACGCCGGCATGCTCGCGGGAGCCGGCGGCTCCGGCGGCGCCGGCGGCGCCGGCGTGGGCGCAGGCACCAACGGCGGATTCGGCGGCGCCGGCGGCAACGCCGGGCTGCTTGTCGGCGTCGGCGGCGCCGGCGGCGCGGGCGGCGCCGGCGACATGATCGGCGGCAACGGCGGGGCTGGCGGCAAGGCCGGGGCGATCGGCAACGCCGGCGGCGGCGGCAGCGGCGGCTCCGCCGGCTCGGCCGTCGGAGCTGCGGGTGGTAAGGGCGGCGCGGGCGGCAATGCCGTGCTGATCGGTGACGGCGGCAGTGGCGGCAACGGCGGGATCGGCACGACTCCGGGCACCGCCGGCGCCGGCGGCACCGGCGGGCTGTTGCTCGGCCAGGACGGGCTGAATGGCTTGCCGTAGGGTGAGGGCGACCCGCCGAGGGTCTACTCCGTTTGGTCACAGCCCCTGGCCCGCCAGCCAGCCATCGATTCTTTCCGCGACGGCCTGCCATCCCGGCTCGTACATCATGACGTGGCCCATGTCGGGAAAGAGCGCCACCTCTGTTTGGTAAATCTCCGCCACGGCAGACGCGTCGCCGTCGATTCGCATGCCGTCGTCTTGTGCGCCGAGAACGAGCATCGGTGCCCTCACGCGGCCAGCATCAGGGAGTCGGTTGACCGTCTCCCGCGCAGCGCGCGTGCTCTCGGGCTCCAGACGGGCCGAAAAGGACGTGATGACGAATTCGGGAGTGTGGGCGGAGAACAGGAATTCCCGAGCCAGGGCCGGAGTGCTGAACAGATCGGCCGGATTGCCGAAGGTGTTGCTACGCAGCAGCAACCATGGATGATGACGGCCGGTACGCAACGCCCACCGGCGTAATCCCCGTGGCGTGCCGGGCGCCATGAGAATCCCCGCTCGGGCACCCTGCGTCGCCAGGTGATTCAGGACGACCCAACAACCCATCGAATGACCGACGAGCACCGGCGGGCAACCCAGCTTGCCCACAACAGCGTGGACGTCTTCGACGTAATCGGCGATCGAACATGACTTGAGCGGTTTGGACGAGTTGCTGGCACCGTGGCCGCGCAGGCTCAGCGCGACGGCGCGGTACCCCTATCGGCGAAGAAGTCCAGAAAATTCTCGTCCCAGATCCCCGCTGCGCTGCAGGCGCCGTGGACGAAGAGAAGCGGCACGGGATGCGATTCGGTAGCGGACCCCTTGTCGATCACTTCGAGCATTGCCGTCCCCTTCGATGACTCACGGCGGTCACCAACGTCGACATCTGCTACCTCCGCGACAGAAGATGGTATCCCGCCCGAGAACGGGCCATCGCGCATTGCAGCAAACTCTGGAATTTCGGCGTAGACCGGACCTCCGGCATGGAAAGTATTGCTGAACATGACGAATATCAGAGGTAACCTCGCCAATGCATTTGCCTGGCAATTGCAGCGCCTATCTCGTCGCCTAGGGAGGCGCCGCCGAGCGACCGGCGCGCGAGCCCCTGCAAGGGGCGGGGCCGGGATACCGGACCGGTTGTCGCGGCGACGCGGTGAAGCCGTCTCGACACCATCGGTTAGATTGACTCGGTTATTTGCTTAGTTCAGGCCTGAGGACGCCGGTATGGGCGCTCGCGCGCGAGCGGGTACAAAGGGGCAGCACGGATGACTGCGGGTGCGTGGATCACCCTGGCGGTGGTCATCGTGGCGATCGGCCTGCTCGTGCGGGACCGGTTCAACCCGACCTTGGTCATGGGCGGCGCGGTGCTGACCCTGTATCTGTCCGGGGTGGTCGACCAGGGCCAGCTGCTCGGCGGCTTCGCCAATGAGTCGTTGGCCGTGGTCGCCGCCCTCTATGTCCTGGCCGGCGCGGCGGATGTCACGGGGGCCTTCGAGGGTGTCACCTCGCGGCTGCTCGGCAGGGGGACGCAGGTCCAGGCCCATCGAGAGCTCTTGCGGACTTGCGGGCCGGCTGCGGCCGCGTCGGCGTTCATCGCCAACACCCCACTGGTGGCGATGCTGGCCCCCCGGGTGATTCGCTGGTGTCGACGCACCGGCCGGTCGCCCTCGCGTTACCTGATGCCGTTGAGCTACGCGGTCATCCTGGGCGGTTCGACGACGATGATCGGGACCTCGACCAATTTGTTCGTCAACGATCTCATCGCCAAGGCGGGCCTTGGCCGGTTGAGTCTGTTCTCGGTCACCGGGATCGGATTTCCGCTCGCCGTCGGGGGCGTTCTCCTCATGGTGATGGTGGCACCGCGGCTGCTGCGGGAGCGCCCCACACCCGGCGAAAGCCTGGCCGGCACCGAGCGCGAGTTCACCGTGGAGATGGTGATTCCCCAGAACAGCGAGCTGGCCGGCGCCACCGTCGCCGAGGCCGGCCTGCGCAACCTCGAGGGGGTCTTCCTCGTCGAGGTCGAACGCCGGAACAAGGTGATCGCCGCGATCGGGCCCGACGAGCTGCTGACGGTCGGAGACCGTTTGGTCTTCGTCGGAAACCTCGCGCGCGTCCTGGATCTGCAGCGAATGTCGGGGCTTGTCTCCTCCGAAGCGCGTCACTTCGACCACCTGGCGCGCAATCCGCAGCGCCAATTCGTCGAAGCGGTGATCGGTGCGGGATCACCACTGGTCGGATCGAGCCTGAAGGCCTCCGGGTTCCGCCGGCGCTACGGATCGGCGGTCGTGGCGATCCATCGGTCCAGCGAGCAGCTGAAGGGCAAACTCGGCGAAGTGCGTCTGCGGGCCGGAGACGTCCTGCTGGTCCTGGCGGGACCCGACTTCAGCCAACGCTTTCAGCAGCACCGCGACTTCGCGATCGTCGCCCCGCTGAACTGGGACCGGCCCATCCGGCGCGAGCACGCCGGGGTCGTCGAGCTGAGCATCCTTGCGCTCGTCATCGTGGCCGGAACGGGGCTCCTGGGTCTATTACAGGTGTCCCTGCTGATCGCCTTCGGACTGGTCGCGGCCAGGATCATGACGCTGGAGGACGCGCGCCGCTCCATCGACCTCAACGTCTTGCTCCTGATGGCGACGAGCTTCGCGCTCGGGCGCGCGGTGGAAAGCAGCGGGCTCGCCCGCGAGATGGCCCACACCGTCGTCGGCGCCGCGGCGCCGCTCGGCAACTACGGTCTGCTCGCGGCCGTCCTGGCGGCCACCATGCTGGTGACCGAGGTGATCTCCCATACGGCCGCGGCCGCGCTCATGTTTCCCATCGCCATCGCCATCGCCGGCCAAGTGGGGCTGAATGCCCTGCCGTTCGCCGTAGTCGTGATGTTCGGTGCGACGCAGTCGTTTCTGACGCCCATCGGTTATCAGACCAACACGATCGTGTGGGCGATGGGCGGCTACCGCTACACCGACTTCGTGCGGCTGGGTGCGCCCCTGACCGTTTTGTTGCTCATCGCGACTCCGTTGCTGGTGCCGGTCTTCTTCCCGTTCCACTGAATTGATTCACGACCCGGCGGCGAACGCCGCCACCGGCATCTCGACGGTTCCGCCGCAGGGACCCCCGGAGATGTCGGTGTGCCAGACACCGCGCAACGTCCCGTCGGGCTGCGGCGTGTAGTACGCCCACGACCTCGCCGGGGCCCACGCCTTCGGAACGCCTTCGCCCAGGTAGCAATCCCACTGGAAGTCGAAGCGCTCCACCCACCTGCCGCCGTCCCAGGCGTAGTGGGAGGGCGTGGGCAGCGTCGGGTTCTTCGGCGTGGGCCCGTCGGTGGCCGTGGCGACGCACCGGCCCGCCGAACACGCGGTGACGAAGACGTAGTCGGCGCTGAACGTGGGTTCGGCCTGGCGGGCGGCCAGGCTGGTGCCCGACTTGTCGACGGCATACCTGACCAGCGAGTATTTCCCGTTCCACGCCGGCGTCGCCGCTGAAGCCGGCGCGGCGGGCCCAGACAGGGTCGCGACCGCGACGGCACCGACGACCGCACCCGCACGCCACATCGCCCCGATGATCCGGGCCGGACGACGCAACGGGATATCGGCGGCATCAAGAATTCATTGAGAAGCCGTCAAGGCGGGGCCTCGATTCTGTTTTCAGCGCAGCAAGCGTCCACCGACAAACCGAATCGACAAAGGAGACCCACAATGTTCACTCGCCGCTTCACCGCCTCCCTCGCCGGCACCACCATGGCCGCCGCCGCCCTCGGCTTCGCCGCGCTCGGCCTGGCCGGAACCGCCGGCGCCCAGACGAGCGACGACGCGTTCCTCGCCCAACTGCAGGCGGACGGGATCACGCCGCCGACCGCGGCACGCGCCGTCAGCGACGGGCACGCCGTCTGCGCGGCCCTCGACGAAGGCCACTCGAGCCAAGAGGTCTACAGCGCGGTGGCCCAGTCCACCGGCCTGAGCTTCCAGGGCGCCAAGACGTTCGCCGTCGACGCCGCCTCGGTCTACTGCCCCCAGTACGTCACCACGACGACCTGACCGACGACCACCACGATGCGGGGACCCACGCGGGTCCCCGCATCAGTCGTTATCCCGTTGGGCCGCAGCGCAACAGGAAAAGGCCGTACGCGGCCAGGGACTGCGCGTCGGCGATCACCCCGGAGCGGATCATCTGCTCGACGTCCGTGCGGGAGAACCAGGCGTCGCGCATGCCCTGCTCCTCGTGCTCGCGATCCGGCTCCCCCTCGGTGATCCCGGTCGCCAAAAACACCCATCCGCGCTGGCTGGTCAGTCCGGGGGCGGTTTCGATCCGGCCGAGGGCCTCGAACGAGGCCGCGCGCAAGCCGGTTTCCTCGCGCAGCTCCCGCTCGGCCAGCGCGGCGGGCTCGAGGTGCGCCCGGTCGGGGGCGGTGCCCTGAGGAAACTCCCAGCACCGCGCGCCGAGGGGGTACCGATACTGCTCGACCAGCCGGAAGCGGTCCCCGTCGTACGGCAGCACCAGCGCGTAGTCCGGCTTGTCCACCACGCTGTAGATGCCCGAGGTGCCGTCCGGGAAGCGGATGTCGTCCTCGCGGAGCGCCATCCACGAGTTGTGGTAGATCTCGCGGGACGCGAGGCGTTCGATGAAGGGCACCCGACCAGTATCACGGCCCCGTCGGTGACTCGGCACGCCGGCACGCGATCGCATACTTAACCATATGCGGCACAAGGGATTTGAGCGTCTCGCTGGCCGCCGGCCGCTCGCGGCACCGGACGACAGGACGCCGAGCGTAGGGCGTTTCGGTGGCATAACGGGGCCGGTTGTCAGATAGTCGTAACTACCAGCCAAGCCCTAGATCCTGCAAAGGTGGGGATTATGCCCGATGAGCCGACGCCGGAACTCGCCTGAGCATGCGCCGCCACATCATCGTCTGCGGTGACGACGCGCTGGCGACCACGATCGTCGAGGAGCTGAACAACGCCGGCGAGAGCATCGTCAAGGTCGCCACCCCGGCCGAGCTGGCCGGCGCCGGGGTCGCCCACGCGATCGCGGTCATCTGCGCCGGCGACGACGACGCGATCAACCTCGAAATCGCCCTGCTGGCGCGGCAAGCCAACCCGCACGTGCGCGTGGTGGCGCGGCTGGCCAACAGCGTGCTGCGCGAGGCGGTGGCCGACGACAACGGCCCCGGCGCCATCCTCGACGTCGCGGAACTCACGGCGCCGTCGGTGGTGGAGGCATGCCTGGCCCGCAAGGCGCACCCGATCGACGCGGCCGGCATCGAGCTCCTCGTCTGCGACGCCGAAGCGCCACGTGACGGCAGCCTGCGCGAGATCTACGGCGACCTGGCGCCGGTGGCGGTGATCCACGGCAAGAACTCGCCGACGCCGGGCAAGGTGGTCGCCGTGCCCGGGGCGGGACCTTCGGGTGCACGCCGGTGACTGGACCGCGATGATCGGCACCGCCGACGAGTTGGCCGACCGCGGCATCAAGATCCCCGCGCCCCGAACGCACCCGCACCCGCCGGTCCCGGCCGCGGCGCGCGTTCGACACCGTGCGCATGCTCCGCAACGACGTCAACCCGATGTTCTATCGCGCGCTGGTCGCCGCGACTGACGCTGTGGATCGGGTCGACGATCGTGCTGCGCTTCAGCTACAGACCCCGCCGGGATGACGCTGGATCGACGCGCTGTACTTCAGCACCGAGACGATCGCGACCGTGGGCTACGGCGACTTCAGCTTCATGCACCAGCCCACGTGGCTGCGGCTGTTCAGCATCATGTTGATGTTCGCCGGGGTGACCACCACCGCGCTGCTGGTCGCCTTCGTCGCCGACCTGCTGCTGTCGCGCCGCTTCGCCCACTCGGCCGGGCGCCGGCAGGCGCGTCACCTGCGCAACCACATCATCGTCGTCGGGCTGGGTTCGTTCGGCATCCGCGTTGTCAGCGACCTGACGGCCGCCGGATACGACGTGGCCGTCATCGAGCGCAACGAGAACAGCCGGTTCCTGTCGTCGGCGGCCGAACTGGACGTGCCGGTGATCTTCGGGGACGCGACGCTGCGCCAGACGCTGGAATCGGCCCGCGTCGACCACGCCCGCGCGGTGGCGGTGCTGACCCAGGACGACATGGTCAACATCGAGACCGGGATCGTGCTGCGCGAGATGCTGGGCCCGCGGGTGAAGCCGGAAGTCCACCGGCCCGACGTGCCGATCGTGCTGCGCATCTACGACCGCAAGCTGGGCAGCGCGGTGGCGCAGCGGTTCGGATTCGAGCACGTGCGCTCGACCGTCGACCTGGCCGTGCCGTGGTTCATCGGCGCCGCGATGGGCCTGCAGGTGCTGGGAACGTTCTCGGTGCGTCAGCGGTCCTTCATGGTCGGCGCCATGCATGTGGCGCGCCGACAGCGAACTCGACGGGCTGCGGATGTTCGAACTGTCCACCCGGACTCGCGTCATCGCGATCACCCGGCAGGACGCGCCGGTCAACCTGCATCCGCGGCGCGACGCCTGGCTGCGCGGCGGCGACACCGTCTACCTCGTCGGGCCCTACCGGGAGCTGCTGGCCACGCTGCGCAAGGGGCAGCCACCCGCTCCCGCCGCCGTCGACGAGCGCGCCTCTTAGCGCTACCTAGAGCCGCCCGACCACGTCGGCGGCGCGGCGCACCTGGTCGAGGTCCGAACTGGTCGGAATGAGCTGAACCTCGTCGGTGCCGATGTCTTCGAACGTGCGCAGCACGGCCAGCAGTTCGTCCTCGTTGCCGGCCCAGCCGGTCGTCGGCGCCATGGCGTCGACGAATTCGGGGGGTATCCAGTTCATGTAGCGCCGCAGATGGCGGTGCACCTGCGCGCGCGACTGCTCGGGCGAGCCGAACGCGAACCAGAACGACGTCATCAGGTGGGGCTTGGACTTGCCGGCCCGCGCCCACGCCTGCCGCGCCACGTCGAACAGCTCGTTCTGCTTGGCGGCGTCGAGGTCCAGGGTGTTGCCGGCCAGCCCGTCGGCCCAGGCCGCGGCGCTGCGGACGGTCTTGGGCCCGATGCTGCCGACCAACAGCGGCGGGCCACCCGGCTGCACGGGCGCGGGCCCGACCGGCAGCACGGAGTCGGTGAGCTTCTCCCCCGCCCACACCCGCTTCATCACCGCCACGCGCTCGGCCATGTCGCGCATCGTCTGCGTCGCCGGGTCCGCGCCCACGGCCCGGTAGTCCTCGTGCCTGCCGCCGACGCCGACGCCCACTGTCAGCCGTCCGCCGCACAGCATGTCCCCACTGGCCAACCCCTTGGCCAGCATCACCGGGTCATGCAGCTGCGGAACGATCACCGTCGTCACCAGCCGCACCCGGTCCGTCCAGGCCGCCAGCGCGCCGAGCAGCGTCAGGTTGTCGGGGTTGTCGAAGGCGATCCGCTCGCCCCAACACAGCGACGAGAACGGTCCCTCGTCGATCGCGCGCGCCCAGTCCCGCAGGAGCGCCGCGTCCAGGTCCGGCTCCATCACCGGCATCGTCATTGCTATCCGCACACCGGCGATTCTGGCAGCATGGGCCGGATGGGTTTGAGCAGCACCTCCATCGCGCACGTGCGCCTGACCGTCACCGACATCGAGCGGTCCCGGCGGTTCTACGAGAGCGTGTTCGGGTGGCCGGTGTTCCTGGAGATCCCCGACAACGCCGACCGGGCCACCCGCGAGGCGTTGAGCTTCCTGTTCGGCGGGGTCATCTACGACCTCGGCGGCACGCTGCTGGGCCTGCGGCCGGTGGCCACCGACCGCTTCGACGAGAACCGCACCGGCCTGGACCACGTCGCGTTCCGGCTCGACAGCAAGGCCGAATTGGACGCCGCGGCAGCACATCTCGACGAGCTGGAGGTGCCCCACGAGCCCGTCAAGGACATCGGGCCGTCCTACATCCTGGAATTCCGCGATCCCGACAACATCGCCCTGGAACTCACCGCGCCGAAATAATGGGATTGGCCGCTACGCGAGGGTGCGCAGATTGACGGCCCGGACGGCGTGTCACCGTACCGACACGCACGCTCGCGGGGAGAAGAAGGGGTACCCACGATGAGCATCAGCTTCAACCACACCATCGTCGCCTCGCGTGACAAGCGGGAGTCCGCGCAGTTCCTCGCCGAACTGTTCGGCCTGCCCGCCCCGAAGCCGTTCGGCCACTTCATGGTCGTCGAGCTCGAACACGGCGTCAGCCTCGACTACGCGGACGTCGCCGAGGGCGAGGACATCCGGCGGCAGCACTACGCATTCCTGGTGTCCGAGCAGGACTTCGACGCGATCTACGGCAAGATCACCGCGCGCGGCCTGCAGCACTGGGCGGATCCGGGCGCCCGGCGGCCCGGGGAGATCAACCACAGCCACGGTGGCCGCGGCGTCTATTTCCCGGACCCCTCCGGTCACGCCCTGGAGATCATCACCCGCCCCTACGGCTCGGGCGGCTGATCGCTACGTCGTGATCTCGTCGAGTTTGCCGGTGGCGACGTCGAAGACGAACCCGCGCAGGGACACGTGCTTGGTGACGAACGGGCTGTTCTCGATGCGGCGCAGCGACTGCCGCACGTCCTCGGCGACATCGGGGAAGGCCTCGGGCGCCCACGGCGGCTTGACCCCGAACTCGTCCTGCAGGGTGCGCTTGAAGTCGTCGTCGGTGAACGTCAGCATGCCGCAGTCGGTGTGGTGGATCAGGATGATCTCCCGGGTGCCCAGCAGCCGCTGGCTGATGGCCAGCGAGCGGATCGCGTCGTCGGTGACCACGCCGCCGGCGTTGCGGATGACGTGCGCCTCCCCCTCGTTGATGCCCAGCATCCGGTAGACGTCGAGCCGGGCGTCCATGCACGCGACGATCGCGACGTGCTTGCTCGGCGGCATGGGCAGCGGGCCCTGGAAGCTGCCCGCGTACTGGGCATTGTGGGCCAGGTAGTCGTCGGTGACCGTCACGCAAGCCTCCCTGGAGGTGGGATCTGCCGGGCAGATCGGTGCGCGGTGCATCGTAACAATCGGCCCCGCCGAGATCACGGGTGAAAATCACCCGGATTGCAACCGGCCCGGCCCGGTCCACCCGACCGATCGGCGCTCGGGTCGATAGCCTGTCCCAATGCGGCACGGGCGAGGCATCAGCGCATGATCCGCTTCCTGGCACGCCGGCTGCTCAACTACCTCGTGCTGCTGGCGCTGGCGTCCTTCTTGACCTTCTGCCTGACGTCGTATGCCTTCCGGCCGCTGGACAGCCTGCTGCAGCGCAACCCGCGGCCGCCGCAGTCGGTCATCGACGCCAAGGCCCACGCGCTCGGCCTGGACAAGCCGGTACCGATCCGCTACGCCGACTGGGCCTCCCACGCCGTGCGCGGCAACTTCGGGTCCACCGTCACCGGCCAGCCCGTCGGCGCCACGCTCTGGCGTCGCATCGGAGTGACGCTGCGGCTGCTCGTCATCGGGTCGGTGGTGGGCACGGCGCTGGGCGTGGTGGCCGGCGCGTGGGGCGCCATCCGCCAGTACCGGCTCAGCGACCGCGTGGTCACCGCCGTGGCGTTGCTGGTGCTGAGCACCCCGACCTTCGTCATCGCCAACCTGCTGATCCTGGCGGCGCTGCGGGTCAACTGGGCGGTTGGCCTGCACCTGTTCGACTACACCGGGGAGACGTCGCCGGGCATCGAGGGTGGCGACATGGACGCACCTGCTGGACCGGCTGCGGCACCTGATCCTGCCCTCGCTGACGCTGGCGCTGGTTGCCGCGTCCGGCTACAGCCGCTACCAGCGCAACGCGATGCTCGACGTGCTGGGCCAGGATTTCATCCGCACCGCCCGCGCCAAGGGCCTCACCCGCCGGCGCGCGCTGCTCAAACACGGGCTGCGCACCGCGCTGATCCCGATGGCCACCCTGTTCGCCTACGGGGTGGCCGGGCTGGTCACCGGGGCGGTGTTCGTCGAGAAGATCTTCGGCTGGCACGGCATGGGCGAATGGCTGGTGCAGGGCATCGCGACCCAGGACACCAACATCATCGCGGCCATCACGCTGTTCTCCGGCGCGGTGGTGCTGCTGGCCGGCCTGCTCTCCGACGTGTTCTATGCGGCCCTGGACCCCAGGGTGCGGGTGTCATGAGCGCCCGGTCGGAATCGCCCGAGTTCACCTCGCACCGCACGCTGGTGCTGCGCCGGTTCACGCGCAACCGGGCCGCGGTGATCTCGCTGACCCTGCTGCTGCTGCTGTTCGTCGGCTGCTACGCGCTGCCGCCGCTGCTGCCGTATTCGTATCAGGCCCTCGACTTCGACGCGCTGCTGCAGCCGCCCAACGCGCGGCACTGGCTGGGCACCAACGCGATGGGCCAGGACCTACTGGCACAGATCACCCGTGGGATGCAGAAGTCGATGCTGATCGGCGTGTGTGTCGCATTCATCTCGACCGGGATCGCCGCCACGGTGGGGTCGGTCGCGGGCTATTTCGGCGGCTGGCGGGACCGCGCGCTGATGTGGGTGGTCGACCTGCTGCTGGTGGTGCCGGCCTTCATCCTGATCGCCATCGTCACGCCACGGACCAAGAACTCGGCCAACATCCTGATGCTCGTGCTGCTGCTGGCCGGCTTCGGCTGGATGGTCAGCTCGCGGATGGTGCGCGGCATGACGATGAGCCTGCGCGAGCGCGAATTCATCAGGGCGGCAAGGTATATGGGTGTGTCCAGCCGCCGGATCATCATCGGCCACGTGGTGCCCAACGTGGCGTCCATCCTGATCATCGACGCCGCGCTCAACGTCGCGTCGGCGATCCTGGCCGAAACCGGCCTGAGCTACCTCGGATTCGGCATCCAGCCGCCGGACGTGTCCCTGGGCAGCCTGATCGCCAACGGCACCGCGTCGGCGACCACGTTCCCGTGGGTCTTTTTGTTCCCGGCCGGGATCCTGGTGCTGATCCTGATGTGCGCCAACCTGACCGGAGACGGGCTGCGCGACGCGCTGGACCCGGGCAGCGCGTCGCTGCGGGGCGGCGCCGGATGAGCTCGCTGCTGCAGGTGCGCGACCTGGCGGTCGCCTTCCCGGCCGACGGCGGAGAGGTGACCGCGGTGCGCGGCATCAGCTACAGCGTCGAACCCGGCGAGGTCGTGGCCATGGTGGGCGAGTCGGGCTCGGGTAAGTCGGTGTCGGCGATGGCCGTCGTCGGCCTGCTGCCCGAGTACGCGCGGGTGCGCGGCTCGGTCCGGCTGCACGACACCGAACTGTTGGGCCTTTCCGACGGCGCGATGTCGCGCTTCCGCGGCAAGGCGGTCGGCATGGTGTTCCAGGACCCGATGTCGGCGCTGACGCCCGTCTACACCGTCGGCGACCAGATCGCCGAGGCGATCGAGGTGCACCAGCCGCGCGTCGGTCGCGGGGCCGCCCGCCGGCGCGCGGTCGAACTGCTCGAGCTCGTCGGCATCGCGCAGCCGCAGCGCCGCGCCCGCGCGTTCCCGCACGAGCTGTCCGGCGGCGAACGGCAACGCGTGGTGATCGCCGCCGCGATCGCCAACGACCCCGACCTGTTGATCTGCGACGAACCCACCACCGCGCTGGACGTCACGGTGCAGGCGCAGATCCTCGAGGTGCTCAAGACCGCGCGCGACATCACCGGCGCCGGGGTGCTCATCATCACCCACGACCTCGGCGTGGTCGCCGAGTTCGCCGACCGCGCGCTGGTGATGTACGCGGGGCGGGTAGTCGAGTCGGCCGGGGTGCACGACCTCTACCGCGATCGCCGGATGCCCTACACCGTGGGCCTGCTGGGCTCGGTTCCGCGGCTGGACGCCGCGCAGGGCACCCGGCTGGTGCCCATCCCCGGGGCACCCCCGTCGCTGGTCGACCTGCCGCCGGGCTGCCCGTTCGCGCCGCGCTGCCCACTGGCCATCGACGAATGCCGTTCCGCCGAACCGGAATTGGTGTCGGTCGGGCCCGAGCACCGGGCCGCCTGCATCCGCACCGAGCAGGTCAACGGGCGCAGCGCCGCCGACATCTACGGGATCGAGACAGCCGCGCGGGCCGCGGAATCCGGTGACTCGCCGGTCGTGGTGCGAGTGCGCGACCTGGTCAAGACCTTCCAGCTGACCAAGGGGGTGGTGCTGCGCCGCACGATCGGCGAGGTCCGCGCGGTCGACGGCGTCAGCTTCGAGTTGCGTCAGGGCCGCACGCTGGGCATCGTCGGGGAGTCCGGATCGGGCAAGTCGACGACCCTGCAGGAGATCCTCGAACTCGTTGCGCCGCAATCGGGATCGATCGAGGTGCTCGGCAGCGACGTCCGTACGCTGAGCGCGGCGGACCGCCGATCCCTCCGCCGACGACCTCCAGGTCGTGTTCCAGGACCCGGTGGCCTCGCTGGACCCGCGGCTGCCGGTCTTCGAGCTGATCGCCGAGCCGTTGCGGGCCAACGGGTTCGGCAAGGACTCCACGAACGCGCGGGTCGCCGAACTGCTGGACATCGTGGGGCTGCGCCGGGCCGACGCGACGCGCTACCCGGCGGAGTTCTCCGGGGGGCAAAAGCAGCGCATCGGCATCGCGCGGGCCTTGGCGCTGCAGCCCAAGATCCTGGCGCTCGACGAACCGGTGTCCGCCCTCGACGTCTCCATCCAGGCGGGAATCATCAACCTGCTGCTCGACCTGCAGGAGCGATTCGGGTTGTCCTATCTGTTCGTCTCACATGATCTTTCGGTGGTCAAGCATCTCGCCCACCAGGTGGTCGTGATGCACGCCGGGACGATCGTCGAACAGGGTGAGAGTGCGCAGATCTTCGGGGATCCGCAGCATGAGTACACCCGCCGGTTGTTGTCCGCGGTGCCGCAACCGGATCCGGGTCGACGTGTTTAGCCGGCCGCGCCGGCGCCGAGCCTGCGCTCACGGCGCCGAGACTGCGCCCAGCGCGTCGATTCGCGGCGGGCGGGCGCGGTGGGCGCAGTCTCGATTGCGGCGCCGCGGGCCGGTGGCGGTGCTCCTCGCCGTCGCGTTGGTGCTCTCCGGCTGCTCGGCGGTCCGGCTGGAACCCGAGAGCGGCACCAAGGCCCGCGTCGGCTCCACCAGCGACGTCAACCCGCAGGATCCCGCCACCCTGCGCGACGGCGGCAACCTGAAGCTGGCGCTCAGCGATTTCCCGCCCAACTTCAACATCCTGCACATCGACGGCAACTCAGCCGAGGTGGCGGCCATGATGAAGGCCACACTGCCGCGGGCGTTCATCATCGGGGCCGACGGCTCGACGACCGTCGACACCGACTACTTCACCAGCGTCGAGCTCACCGGGACCTCGCCTCAGGTGGTCACCTACACGATCAACCCCAAGGCGGTGTGGTCCGACGGCACCCCGATCACCTGGCGCGACATCGCCAGCCAGATCCACGCCCTGTCGGGCGCTGACAATGCCTTCGAGATCGCCGGGCCCAGCGGCGCGGACCGCGTCGCCTCGGTGACTCGCGGGGTGAACGACCGGCAGGCGATCATGACCTTCGCCAAGCCGTACGCCGAGTGGCGCGGCATGTTCGCCGGCAACGGCATGCTGCTGCCGGCCAGCATGACCTCTACACCCGAGGCGTTCAACAAGGGTCAGCTCTCCGGACCCGGTCCGTCGGCCGGCCCGTTCATCGTCTCGTCGCTGGACCGGAGCACGCAGCGAATCGTGTTGACCCGCAACCCCAACTGGTGGGGCGAGAAGCCGCGCCTGGATGCCATCACCTACCTGGTGCTCGACGACGCGGCGCGGCTGCCCGCGCTACAGAACAACACGATCGATGCGACGGGCATCGGAACGGTAGACCAGCTGGCCATCGCCCAGCGCACCAAGGGCATCTCGATCCGGCGCGCGCCCGCCCCGAGCTGGTCGCACTTCACGTTCAACGGCGCCCCCGGATCGATCCTGGCCGACAAGGCGCTGCGCCTTGCCGTGTCCAAGGGCATCGACCGGCAGACCATCGCCAAGGTCGTCCAGTACGGCCTGACCAACGATCCGGTGGCCCTGGGCAACCACATCTACGTCGCGGGCCAGGAGGGCTACCAGGACAACAGCGCCATCGTGCCCTACGACCCGGCCGAGGCGCGCCGCGAGCTCGACGAGCTGGGCTGGAAACTCAACGGCCAGTTCCGGGAGAAGAACGGTCGCCAGCTCGTCATCCGGGACCTCTTCTTCGACGCGCAGGGCACCCGGGCCTACGCCCAAATCGCACAGAACAGCCTGGCCCAGATCGGGGTCAAACTGGATCTCGTGGCCCGATCCGGCAGCGGCTTCTTCAGCAACTACGTCAACGTCGGCGACTTCGACATCGCCCAGTTCGGCTGGCTCGGCGATGCATTCCCCCTGTCGTCACTGACCCAGATCTACCAGTCCGACGGAGCCAGCAACTTCGGCAAGATCGGCAGCCCGGAGATCGACGCCGCAATCGAGCGCACGCTCGAAGAGCTCGACCCCGCCAAGGCGCGGGCGCTGGCCAACGACCTCGACAAGCTGATCTGGGCCGAGGGGTTCAGCCTGCCGCTCACCCAATCGCCGGGCGACGTGGCGGTGCGCAGCACGCTGGCCAATTTCGGCGCGACGGGCCTGGCCGACCTGAACTACACCGCGATCGGGTTCATGCGAACCTGAGCCGGTCGCGCAGCGACGCCGGGGCCGGCAGGGCGCCCTCGACGGCGGCGGCCACGGCGACCGCCTTCCACAGCAGGCGGATCCCGGACCGCGGCGGGAGCGCGTCCAGCTCCTGGGGCCGGCCGGCAAGCGAGTCGGCCTCGCCGCGGCACACCGCGGCGGCGACGGCCAGGGCCGCCGGCTCGCGAAAGTCCAAGGCGCTGTGCGCCATTGTCGGCAGCCGCAGCAGCACCGCATTGGGTATCAGCGACGCGATGCACTCGGCCACTGCCCGCGGGGTGATCAGGTCACGGCCGCCGGAGATCAGCACCGTGGGCCAATCGAATTTCGGCATCTCGGCCGCGAGGTCATAGGGCTCGGCCTCGAAAGGGACTGTCGGGTGCATGGTTTCGCGAATCGCCAGTGCCGGATCGAGCGGCAAGCCGTCGGGTTCGGCGGCGTAGTCGAGTTCACGGAAGGCGATGCGGCCGACCAGGTCGGCTTCGAAGCGGTACGGCACCTTGCGGTTGACAATCGTGGTGAACCGGGACATCGCGTGCCACAGCAGCATTCTGCCGTCCAGTAGCAGGTCGAGTTGGCGGTCGAGTAGCTCGGGGCCGCCGTATCCGTACATCCTGGCGGCCAGCTCTCCGTCCGAGTCGGTCATCACACCGGCGTCAACGAGCTTGCGGACCTTGGCCGCCAGCGCGGCGGTCTCGGGGCCGTCGCCGGTCAACAGCAGCCCCCGGACGGCGTCGCGGACCATCGCGATGTCGTGCCGCGACAGCAGCGGCGAATCGAGCACCATCGCCCGCACCCGGCCGGGATGGCGGACGCCGACCCCGGACGCGACATAGGTGCCGTACGACGCGCCGTAGAGGATGGCCGAGTCCACGTGGGCGTCGTCGAGCACCGCCGCCACGTCGTCGACGACCTGGTTGACCGTGATCGCCTCAGGCGGCAGGTCGGCGCCGGAGTCGTCATGGCGCGACATGCCCACGCCGCGATGCTCGATCATGATGACGTCGAGCCCGGCCGCGGCGGTGCGCCGCCGCAGCCCCTGGTACATCAGCACCGACGCCACCCCCGGACCGCCGGGGATGATCACCACCGGGTGGGCGGACTTCCGGCCGGCGCGCACGTAGTAGAGGTCGAACTCCTCGGCGCTGCCCGGCGAGACCGGCCGGCGCACCGGCCGCACGCCGGGCATCCGTGCCAGCTTGTCGTGCACCCGGCGGCGTTTGGCGTTCATCGTCATCTTCGGGTTCGTCGTCGTCCAAGTCGGCCCACCATGGCCCCCATTCTGCCGAGGCCGCTGCCCGTCAGCAGTGCAACGGCTAACCCGGACCCCTGGCCCCGCTAAACATTGAGATCGATGCGGTGTGCGCCCTTGACGCCCTCGTAGCGCCCGGGGCTGCAGGTGAGCACGATCACCTGGCCGTGCGCGCCCACGGTGTCGAAGACCTCCCCCATCCTGGCCAGCCTCTCGGGGTCGGTGAAACCGAGCGCGTCGTCGACGACCACCGGCACAGTGTCCTCCTTGGCGACCAGGGCCGCGCCGGCCAGCCGGGCGAGGATCCCGAGCTGCTCTTTGGCCCCGCCCGACAGGGATTCGTAGGGCACCGTGATGCCGTCCAGGGTCCGGCTGCGGATGCACAGGTCCGCGTCGACGTCCACCTCGAACGTGGGCCCGAACACGGGCCGGCCGAGCCGCTGCAGTTCGGCACGGTAGGGGTCGACGTAGCGCAGCCGGGTGCTGTCGCGGTGGCGCATCATCACCTCGCGCAGCAGCTGCGCTGCGCGGGCGCGCCCGCCGATGCGGGCGTGCTCGCCGGCGGCGTGTTCGAGCTCGGTCTCGGCGGCGTCGAGCTTGCTGTTGCGCCCTTCGCCGCCAAACACGGACAGTTCGATGTCGATCTCGCGCCGGGCACGGGCAGCGTCTTCATAGCGGTCGCGCAGCGACTCGGCTGCTTCCGTGGCTTCGGCCAACTCGGCGGCGACCGCATCGGGCGCGGCGGCGGCCAGCTGTTCGGCCAGCTCGGCGACGCGGCGCTCGGCGGCCTGGGCCGCCAGCCGCCCGGCGTCGGCCGCCGCGGCGAGGTGCTCGTCGCTGGCGTCGACGCGCTGCTGGTTGAGCCGCTCCGCGGCCGCGTCCAGCTCGGCGCGCTGGGCCAGCAGGGCGTTCTGCAGAATCGTTGCGCCCGCGGACAACTCGGCAAGCTTGTTGTTGGCTTCTGCCGCCCGCCGGCGGGCCGCCTCACATTCGGCGCCGGCGGCGGCGCGGGCCTGCTCGGCGGCGTCGAGTTCGGCGCGTGCAACGGCGTCGTCCAGCGGCGGAGCGGCATCGGCCGGGCGGCCGGCGGTCAGCCGCGCGAGGCGCGAGCGCAGTTCGTCGATCTCTTCGTCGCCGCAGAGTCCCGCCAGCGTGGCGCCCAGCTGGTCGCGGTTGCTCTGCATTTCGCGGCGGCGCTCGTTTCCGGAGCGCGCGGCGGGGAGGTCGGCCACCTCGGCGGCGGCCAGCGCGGCGGCCAATTCCTCTTGTGCCGCAGCGTGTTCGGATTGCACGTCGAGCGCGGCCGCGCCCGGGGTGATCCGCGCGCTGAGCACGCCGGGCACGTCGACCGTGGTGGGGCCGGTGGCGGTGACCGACCAGCTCTGACCAGCCGACAACGACACCCGTTGGTCGCCGGAGCGCAGCTCGACGTCGGTGGCCGCGGTGAACTCGACGGCCGCCGAGATCATGGCCAGCTGGCCGCCGATGCGATCGGCCGCCGCCGCGGCGTCCTCGATCCGCCGCAGCAGCTCCTCGGTGACGGCGACGGTGGCGAGCTGTTCGCCGATCAGGTCGCGGTCGGACTGGATGGCCTCGATCTTGGCCAGCCGGGCGTGCAGCCGGTCGGCCTCCTCACGGTCGGCGAGCTCTTCCACGGCGCGCCGGGCCTCGTCGGTGCGGCGTTGCAGGTCCTGCATTGCGGCGCCGGCCGCTTCGGCCGCGGCGTCGGCGGCCTGCGCGGCGGTGCGCGCCGCGCACCGCGCCTCGGCCGCTTCTCGCGCCTCGGCCTCGGCGGCGGTGACAGCTGTTGTTCGCGTGGCGATTTCAGCGAGCAGGCGCACACGACCGTCGTGGGCGGCGGCCGCGGCCGCGCTCGTCGCGCCGGCCGCCTCGGCGACCAGCTGGGTTTCGCGCGCCTGCGCGATGAGTTCGGCGACGGTGTCGGCGGCGGCCTGCGCGGCGGCCAGCCGCGCCCCGGCGGCCGTGCGCTGCTGCGACAGCTCGGCCACCCGCTCGGTGAGGGAGGCGTGGCGGCGCACCCGCTCGTCGACCTCGGCGACGGCGGCCGCGCAGTCCGCCGCCGCGGCCTCGGCCTTCTTCAGCCGGGAGATCGCGGCGGCCCAGTCCCCGGTGGGGCGCCCGGTGGGGGTGAAGTAGCGCAGGTATTCGGAGTCGATGCGCTCGACGAGCAACGGCTCGGTGCCGGACAGCGCCGCCTGGTCACCGGCGGCGACGTCGAGCGCGCGCGACAGCGCGTCGCACGCCGACAGATCCACCGCGGCGGTGGCCGCGCTCTGCAGCACCCGCTGGGCGTGCCACAGTTCGTTGTCCACCGTCTCGGCCAGCATCGCTTTGACCCGCTCGTGGGCCTCGTCGCCGGTCAGCTGCTCGCGGCGCGGCGTCAGCACGGTCAGCTCGGTTTCGCATTTCTTGTGGAAGCGCTTGCGGTAATTGAAGCGGTATGGGCCACAACTGATTTCGGCACCGACTTCCGCCCCGACGTCGCTGTGGGTCGGCTTGACCTGCTTGACTTCCCTTTTCGTCGACCGGTCGCGGCATTCCAGCAGCAGGTCCAGCGCCTCGATCATCGACGACTTGCCGATCTCGTTGGCGCCGTGGACGACGACGACACCGCGGTCGGGGAACTCGATCTCGCGGTGCGCGATGCCACGGTAGTTCGTCAGGGTCAGCCGGTGCAGCTTCATGCCGCGCCCCGATCCGTCAGCCGCAGCAGGAGCGCCAGCGCCGCCTGGGCGTCGGCCGCGGAGTCGTGAGCGCCCTCGCGCGCGGTCGCGACGAGTTCCTCTACGGCCGCGGCGGCGAACCCGCCGATGCCCAGATCGGTGAACTCCCCGTCGGCCGGGATGACGGCCAGGTCGGTGTGCCGTTCCCACAGCCCGAGCCAGGCGAACAGCCGCGCGTATTTGTCCAGGCAGGCATCCAGTGTGGCGCGGTCGGTGACCGTCAGCGAACCGGTCAGCGCCAGGCGCACCACCGTCCGGTCCTTGGCGGTCAGCTGGTCGAGGTTGACGTCGAGGTCGGCGATGTCGCGGCCGTTGTCGACCTGGCGGTGCAGGGTGAGGAAGCGCCAGTTGCCGACGCGTCGGGGCGCCACGGTGACGGGCCGTCGGGCGTCGGTGTCGTCGATGTCGACGACCAGGACATGGCCCGGATCGGATTCGATGTCGTCGAAGTTGGTGACCTCCGGCGAACCGGAGTACCAGATGCGGCCGTCGCCACCGACCCGGGTGAGCGAATGCTTGTCCCCCAGCGCCACGTAGTGCACGACGCCCCGGGCCAGCGCGTCGTCGAGCGTGGCGCGCCGGATGAGCGAGGGCTTGGCGCGATCGGGATCGAGTTCGTCGACGCCGCCGTGGGCGAGCAGGATCCGGGTAGCCTGCGTTTCGGGCAGGCCGTCCAGGGCGTCGGCGGCGAGGTCGGTGGTTGGGGCCTTGGATCGCCATGGCGCGGCGACGATTTCCAGGCCGGGGCGGACCTCGTGGACACCGGCCCGGTCGAGCACGATGACGTTGTCCGGGCGTTCGGCGGTGAACAGCGCGCCGGTGTAGACCGACGAGGCGTCCAGGGGGTCGTGGTTGCCCGGCAGCAGGTAGACCGGAACCCCGATGGCGCGCATGGCTTCCAGCGACTGGCCGATCACCTGGGGGGCGAGCTGGTTGTGTTCGAAGACGTCGCCGGCCACCACGACGAACTCGGCGCCCACCTCCGCCGCCAGCGCACCGAGGCCGGCCACCGCGTCGCGGCGGGCCGCCGAGTACCGGGGCTGGGCGTCGCCGGCGAGGAAGTGCCGCGTCATGCCCAGCTGCCAGTCGGCGGTGTGCAGGAATCGCATCGCGACCAGGCCTCCTTTCCCGTTGTTGTCCAGGCACCGCGAAGTCTAGGGCGGGGCACCGACAAGAACCGGGACCTCGCCCGGCAGGTCTCGGGCGGCCGCGGGTGGGTCGGGTCGGGAGGACTGGCTTGAAATAACTTCCGTCACTTTGGTTTCAGTGGTCACAGGGCGGGGTTTGTTGTCGGTGCCCGTCGCTAGTTTCGTGGTGTGAGTGTTGATCGTGACGCGTTGACCGCGGACTGGGCGGCGCTGGAGGCCGCCTTGGCCGCGGTGGCCGCCCATGACTGCGACGCGTTGAGCACCCCGGAGCTGCTGGCCTGGCTGGAACGGGTGGAGAAGCTGCGCCGGCGGCTGCCGTCTTTGGAGCATGCGGTGATCAACACCCTGGCCCATCAGGGCACCCCGGAAGAATTGGGCGGCAAGCTCTCCCACGCGATCGCCGAAGCCACCCTCATCTCGCGTAAACAAGCCGCCCGCCGCATCGCTGAGGCCGCCGACCTCGGACCCCGCCGCGGGCTGACCGGCCAACCCCTGCCCCCGCTGCTGGCCGAGACCGCCCAAGCCCAAAAAGAGGGCAAGCTCGGCGCCGAACACGTCACCGTGATCCGCAACTTCTCACACCAGCTGCCCGAGTGGGTCGACCAACCCACCCGCGAGCGCGCCGAGGAAGGAACTGGCCGAACTGGGCCAAGACATCCGTCCCGAAGAACTGGCCGGGCTGGCCGACAAACTCACCGACACCATCAACCCCGACGGCACCTACACCGACGACGACCGCGCCCGCCGACGCGGGCTGATCCTGGGCGCCCAGGGCCCCGACAAAATGTCGCGGCTCAGCGGCTGGATCACCCCCGAACTGCGCGCCACCCTCGAGGCCGCGTGGGCCAAACTGGCCGCCCCCGGCATGTGCAACGGCCACGACGACAAACCCTGCATCGACGGCGCACCCAGCCAAGACGCCATCGACCACGACACCCGCGGCCCCGCCCAACGCCAACACGACGCCCTGCTGGCCGGCCTACGCGCGCTACTGGCCTCCGGAGACCTCGGCAAACACAACGGGCTACCCGCCTCGATCATCGTCACCACCACCCTGGCCGAGCTGGAAGCCGCCGCCGGGTGCGCCCTGACCGGCGGGGGCACCCTGCTGCCGATGAGCGATGTCATCCGCCTGGCCCGCCACGCCCGTCACTACCTGGCGATCTTCGACAAAGGCAAAGCCCTGGCCCTCTACCACACCAAACGCCTCGCCGACCGGGCCCAGCGCATCGTCCTCTACGCCAAAGACCACGGCTGCAGCGCCCCGGGCTGCACCGTGGGCGGCTACTACTGCGAAGTCCACCACATCACCCCCTACGCGCAATCGGCCGTCACCGACATCAACGACCTCACCTTCGCCTGCGGCGCCCACCACCGCATCACCGAACAAGGCTGGACCACCCACACAAACACCCACGGCGACACCGAATGGATCCCGCCCCCGCACCTCGACCGCGGCCAACCCCGCACCAACACCTACTGGCACCCCGAAAAACTCCTGCGCCACGACGACGGGGCGGACGATGACGACAAAGGCGACAGTCCCGACGCGGCATAGCAGCCGCGGCCCCGGCTGGTTAACGTGAACCCGATGACTGACCGGCGCACCTTGCTGCTGATGCGGCATGCGAAGTCTGATTACCCGGACGGCGTCGCCGACCATGACCGGCCGCTGGCGCCCCGTGGCATCCGGGAGGCGGGGCTGGCCGGCGACTGGCTGCGCGCCAACGCGCCCGCCGTCGACGCGGTGCTGTGCTCGACGGCGACCCGCACGCGGCAAACCCTCGCGCGCACCGGCATTGACGCCCCGGCACGTTACGCCGAGCGTCTCTACGGCGCGGCCCCCGGGACCGTGATCGAGGAAATCAACACGGTGGGCGACCAGGTGCGGACCCTGCTCGTCGTCGGGCACGAACCGACGACGTCCGCCGTGGCACTCATCCTGGCCGACGATGAGCGCACCGACACCGATGTCGCGGAGCGCATTTCGGAGAAGTTCCCGACGTCGGCGATCGCGGTGCTCGCCGTACCCTGCGCATGGAAAGCCCTGGAGCCGGGACGGGCCGCGCTGATCGGCTTCGAGGTGCCCCGCTGAGCCCGATTGCGCGGCTCCTCCTCGGCCCGCAGCGCGGGCCGCATCGTCGCCCCGCTAGGAGTTGGTGGCCAGCGTCAGCTCCATCAGCTTGATGGCCTGCGCGCACGCGTCGATGCCCGGCGCCTGTGGGTTGATCCACCAGCCGACCACTCCCGCCGCATCGCTGGCGACGCCGCACGCTCCGTTGGGGTCGTCCGGGTGCATCACGATCGAATCGATCCCCGCGATGTTGCGGCTCTCGACCTTGTACTTCAGGAAGTCGGCCACCTTGCGTTCGTTGCTCAGGCTGCCCTGCTCGAACCAGAACCGGGTGATGTCGATCAGGCCGGCCGGGTTGGCCGCCTGCCACCGGCAGATCGCGCCGACGAACGTGCTCTGGATGTCGAGCGGATCGGCGCCGACCGTCTTGGCCAGGATGTCGGTGGTGAGCACCTCACACTCCTTGAGCAGGTTCGGGTACTGCTGCTGGGAGTTGTTGTTGCGCGGCACGCCGCCGGAGCCCGCCTTGACGGCGGTGCCCCCGACCGACCGCGAACACCCGGTCAACACCGTCAACGCGGCGACCAGAACGGTCACAGTGGCGCGCATACCCCTCCTGGCGCTCATTTGGAATTCGCAATCGACTGACGGGTCAATTCTTTCGCTATGTCGCACGGCGGCGGGAACGGCTTCTGGCTGAAGCTGATCGACCATTCGATGAAGTCGTCCTGGAACTGGATGCCGACTTCGCACAGCGAGTCACCCAGGTTGGGCTCGTTGCCCACGGCGATGAAGCCGCCGTGCCCGTTGATGTTGATGTCGTCGACGCTGGCGCGCGAAAGCTCCTCGGTCTTGCGTTCCCGCCCGATCGGGCTGCCGCGGTACCACGAAAAGGAGAAGTGCGGCCCGAGGATCCCACCGCCGGCCAGCCACTGGCACCCGACCGAGTTGCGGGCGGTGTTGATCAGCCCGGTCACCCTGGTCAGCTCGGCCACCGTCTGGTCGCTGACGCCGCCGCATTGCGGGAACATCGGGCCGTGGTGGCCCTCCGCGCTGCCCGGCGTCGACGGAGCCGTCGCTCCCGGCTTGTTGCCGCCGGAATCCGAGCACGCCGCGACCGCGGGTATCAGGATCGTCAGGGCCGCCGCCCCGAAGGCCATCGCCGTCGCGTTACGCCGCACCGCTACTCTGCACTTCCTCAGCCTGCTGCCGGTCCACACGATGCACTGTAGCGGCAGCCCCGCGGGTCAACCACCGGCGCGCCGCCTGAGCAGGTGTTTCAATTCCCGGCCGCGAGCGGGGTGCGGGGCGCGACGCGGCCCGTGTGCGACAGTTACCCCATGCTCCTGGCACTGCTGCGCCAGTACATCCGGCCGTACCGCCAGCTGGTCGCGGTGCTGCTGGCGCTGCAGCTGGCCAACACGCTGGCCTCGCTGTACCTGCCGACGGTCAACGCCGCGATCATCGACGACGGCGTCTCCAAGGGCGACACGGCGACCATCGTCAGGCTCGGCCTGGTGATGCTGTCGGTCACCGGGCTGCAGGTGCTGTGCTCGGTCGCCGCAACCGTCGTCGGGTCCCGGACCGGGACGGGCTTCGGCCGCGACCTGCGCTCGGCGGTGTTCGAACACGTCACCACCTTCTCCGAAACCGAGACCGCCCGCTTCGGCGCGCCGACCCTGTTGACGCGCAGCACCAACGACGTCCGCCAGATCCAGTACCTGGTCCAGATCTCGGGCACCGTGCTGGTCACCGCGCCGATCATGTGCCTCGGCGGAGTCGTCATGGCCATCCACCAGGAGGCCGCGCTGACCTGGCTGCTGCTGGTCAGCGTGCCGGTCATGGCCGTGGCCAACTACTGGACCATGTCGCACATGCTGCCGCTCCTGCGCAGCATGCAGCGGCTGATCGACGGCATCAACCGGGTGATGCGGGACCAACTCTCCGGCGTGCGCGTGGTGCGGGCGTTCGGGCGCGAGGGCTTCGAGCGCGACCGGTTCGGTCGCGCCAATGCCGCGCTGTCCAACACGGCGCTGACCGTGGGCAACTGGCAGGCGCTGATGCTGCCGGTGACCACGCTGACCATCAACTCCTCCAGCGTCGCGCTCATCTGGTTCGGCGGGCTGCGCATCGACCGCGGGCAGATGCAGGTAGGCTCGCTGACCGCGTTCCTGGCGTATTTCACCCAGATCCTGATGGCGGTGCTGATGGCGACCATGACGCTGGTGGTGCTGCCGCGGGCGTCGGTGTGCGCCGAACGGATCACCGAGGTGCTGTCCACGCGTGCCGCGATAGGCAACCCGCCGAACCCGACGTTCCCGCCGGCCGGAATCACCGGCGTCGTGCGCCTGGCCGACGTGACGTTCACCTACCCGGGCGCTGAACAGCCTGTGCTGCAAGGGATTTCGCTGACGGCATGGCCCGGCTCCACGACCGCGATCGTCGGAAGCACCGGTTCGGGGAAATCCACGCTGGTGTCGCTGATCTGCCGGCTCTACGACGTGACCGACGGCGCCGTTCTGGTCGACGACGTCGACGTCCGCGACTACCACACCGAATTGCTGTGGTCGGCGATCGGGCTGGTCCCCCAGCGCGGCTACCTGTTCTCCGGCACCGTCGCGGACAACCTGCGCTACGGCGCGGCCCCGGGACAGGCAGTCAGCGACGAAGAGATGTGGGAAGCGCTGCGGGTGGCCGCCGCCGACGATTTCGTGCGGGCGCACGATGACGGGCTCCACATGCGGGTCGCACAGGGTGGGGTCAACTTCTCGGGCGGGCAGCGGCAGCGGCTGGCGATCGCCAGGGCGGTCATCCGCCGCCCGACCATCTACGTTTTCGATGACGCGTTCGCCGCGCTCGACGTGCACACCGACGCACGGGTGCGCGCATCGCTGCGCGAGGTGTCCCGCGAGGCGACTGTCATCGTTGTCACCCAACGGATTTCCACCGCAGCCCAGGCCGACCAGGTGATCGTCGTCGATGACGGGAAGCTCGTGGGCACGGGCACTCACGAATCGCTGCTGGCCGGCTGCGCCACCTACGCGGAGTTCGCCGACTCCCAGTCGGTCGCCGCCCTGCGCTCGGGCCAAGTCGGAGACACCCAATGACCGCGGCGATCAACGTGCGGCCCCGCGGCAAGAACCCGGCACCCACCGAGGTGCGGGCGCGCAACTTCTGGAGCTCGGCGACCCGGCTGGTGAGACAGCTGGCGCCACAGCGCCGGCTGAGCATTGCGGTGATCGCGCTGGGCATCACCGGCACCGCGATCGGAGTCATCGTTCCGCGAATCCTCGGGCACGCGACCGATCTGTTGTTCAACGGCGTGATCGGCCGGCAGTTGCCGGCGGGAATTACCAAAGCACAAGCCATCACCGCAGCCCGGGCCCGCGGTGACAACTCGTTCGCCGACTTGCTCTCCGGGGCGAATGTGATACCCGGCAAAGGCGTGGACTTCGACGCGGTGGGGCGCACCCTGACGGTGGCGCTGGCATTCTATGTGGTTTCGGCGCTCCTGGTTTGGGCGCAGGCCAGGCTGCTCAACGTCACCGTGCAGCGCACCATGGTCGCACTGCGCGCCGATGTCGAGGACAAGGTCCACCGGCTGCCACTGTCCTACTTCGACAACCGGCAACGCGGTGAGCTGCTGAGCCGGGTCACCAACGACATCGACAACGTCCAGTCGTCACTGTCGATGACGATCAGCCAACTGGTGACTTCGATCCTGACCGTGGTGACGGTGGTGGCGATGATGGTGTCGATCTCGTCGTTGCTGACGTTGATCACACTGCTGACGGTTCCGCTGTCGCTATTGGTGACCCGCACGATCGCGCGACGTTCACAGCGGCTGTTCGTAGCGCACTGGACCAGCACCGGGCGCCTCAATGCCCACATCGAAGAAACCTACAGCGGGTTCACGGTGGTCAAGACGTTCGGCCACCAGGCCGCAGCCCGAGAACAATTCCGCAAGCTCAACGACGACGTCTACCGGGCCAGCTTCGGCGCCCAGGCCATCTCCGGTCTGGTGCAACCGGCGACCACGTTCATCGGCAACCTCGGCTACGTCGCGGTCGCGGTGGTGGGCGGCCTGCAGGTGGCCACCGGTCAGATCACCCTCGGCAACATCCAGGCATTCATTCAATATGTCCGGCAATTCAATTCGCCGCTGAGCCAGGTGGCAGGGATGTACAACACGCTGCAGTCCGGGGTGGCCAGCGCCGAGCGGGTGTTCGACCTGCTGGACGAGCCCGAGGACCCGGCGGACCCCGAGCCGGCCCGCGAACCCGACGGCCGGGGCCCCCAGCCGCGCGGTCGGGTGGAGTTCCTGCACGTGAGCTTCGCCTACCGGCCGGGAACTCCGGTGATCGACGACCTGTCCATGGTGGCCGAGCCCGGCAGCACCGTGGCCATCGTCGGCCCCACCGGCGCCGGGAAAACCACCCTGGTCAACCTGCTGATGCGGTTCTACGAGGTAGATTCCGGCCGGATCCTGGTCGACGGGATCGACATCACGACCCTCAGCCGGCAGGCGCTGCGCTCGCGGATCGGCATGGTGCTGCAGGACACCTGGCTTTTCGACGGGACGATCGAGGAGAACATCGCCTACGGCCGACCCGACGCCGGCGAGGACGAGGTGACCGAGGCCGCCCGCGCGGCCTACGTCGACCGGTTCGTGCACACCCTGCCCGCCGGCTACCAGACCCGCGTCAGCGGCGACGGCGGCAACATCAGCGTCGGCGAGAAACAGCTCATCACGATCGCGCGCGCTTTCCTGGCCCGGCCGCAGCTGTTGATCCTCGACGAGGCGACCAGTTCGGTCGACACGCGGACCGAGGCCCTCGTCGCGCGGGCTCTGCGCGAGTTACGCCGGGACCGGACGAGTTTCATCATCGCGCACCGGCTTTCGACGATCCGCGACGCCGACCACATCGTGGTCGTCGAGTCCGGCCGGATCGTCGAGCAGGGCAGCCACACCGAACTGCTGGCCCGGCGGGGGGCCTACTACGCGATGACGCGGGCCTGACCGCTGGAGAATTCCGGCAAGAATTGCGCACGATGCCGTCGATGCGCGGCGGTCCTCAGATACTGAGGCCAATTCATCAAGCTCGGGCTTCACTGTTGATTTGCGGGTCGGCCATTGCTATGCAGTTAACAGCTGTGGCCAACCAGAAGGAGATGTCGATGAAGCTTCCGTCTCATACCGTTGTCGCCGCTGCGGCCGCCGCGCTTGCCGTAGTACTCGCGATCGGCGGCTGCTCTAGCAACGGCGGCTCGGGCGCCTCCGGGAAATCCGGCACCACTGCCACGACATCGACCGGTGAGGCGGCAACGCTGCTCAAGCAGGCCGCCGACGTCATGCGAAATGTCACCGGGATGCATCTGAGCCTCCGCGTGCAAGGCGAAGTCCCCAACCTTCGCGTCACCAAGCTCGACGGCGACATCTCCAACACGCCACAGACGGCTGCCACCGGCACCGCGACATTGCTCGTCGGCAAATCGCCGGAAAATGCGAAATTCATCTACGCCGACGGCCATCTCTATTCCGATCTCGGCCAAACCGGCAAATGCACCGATTTTGGCAACGGCGCCTCGATCTACAACGTGTCGGTGCTGCTGGACCCCAACAAGGGGCTTGCCAACGTGGTGTCGAAACTCCAGGACGCGACGGTGGCGGGCACTGAGAACGTGAATGGCGTCGCCACCACCAAGATCACCGGAAAGTCATCCGCCGACGACATCGCGACGCTGGCCGGAACCCGACTGACCGAGCAGAGCGACTCAACAGTTCCGACCACGGTCTGGATCGCGTCGGACGGGTCGTCCCATCTGGTCCAGATGCAGATCAAACCGACCAATGACAGTTCGGTGACGATAACCATGTCCGATTGGGGCAAGCAGGTCACCGCCACGAAACCCGCCCCCGACGGAACCTGTTGAACCGCCGCAACGCCGGCATTCGGAAAGGAATCACCATGACGATGATCACCCATCGGCGGCGGTTCACCGTGGCCGTTGCGAGCATGGCGGGCGCCGCCGCGATGAGCATCGCGTTGGCCGCCACGGCGGGTGCCGCCGATCAATACGGCGCGATTGCCTACTCCGGCAACGGCTCCTGGGGCCGGGCGTGGGATTACCCGACGCGGGCGGCAGCGGAAGCGACCGCGGTCAGTGGTTGCGGCTACTCAGATTGCAAGGTGGTAACAAGTTTCACGTCTTGTGGTGCCGTGGCGGCGAACGGCAAGGCCTACCAAGGTGGCGTCGGGCCCACGCTGAGCGCCGCGATGACGGACGCGTTGACCAAGCTCGGCGGTGGCTATATCGACACCTGGGCCTGCAACTGAGCCCGCCGCTCCACTTCCAGGCTTCAGACGCCGAGCCACCGCGCGTGAGTTGCTTGCCACGCTGATTCCGTACGGCACGGATGATCGTCTTGGCGGGGCGCATGTTTCGCCTGCCCGAGTGCGGCGCTGCGACAGAGTTCGCGCAGTTATACCGCATCCGCGAAATTCGTATCACAATGATTGGCACCTTGGCAGAAAGCCCGCGGATGCGAAGGGGCTGGTAGCGCGATGGCGGACATACGTCTCGAGTTCGGTGTGCTCGGGCCGCTGGAGATGCGTGTCAACGGCGACCTCGCGCCGTTGGGCACCCCCAAACAGCGGGCGGTGCTGGCCGTGCTGGTGATCAACCGCAACCACCCGGTGGGCGTCGAGAAACTCATCACGGCGCTGTGGGAGAGCCGGCCTCCGTCGGGGGCGAGGGCCAGTATCCACTCTTACGTGTCCAACCTGCGCAAGCTGCTCAGTGACGTGGGGATCGATGCACGGATGGTGTTGGCCGCAGCACCGCCGGGCTACAGACTCAGCATTCCCGAGAACAGTTGCGATCATGGACGGTTCGTCACCGAGAAGAACGCAGGTGTGCATGCAGCGGCCGTGGGCCTGTTCGAGGAGGCCAGCCGGCATTTGTCGGTTGCGCTGGCCGAATGGCGTGGCGCCGTACTCGACGATCTGCGTGGCTTTGAGTTCGTCGATGCTTTCGCCGCCGCACTCGTGGAGGAGAAATTACTGGCGCACACCGCCAAGGCGGAAGCCGAGATCGCCTGCGGACGGCCGACCGCCGTGATCACCGAACTGGAAGCCCTGACCGCCGAACACCCCTACCGCGAGCAATTGTGGGCCCAGCTGATCACCGCCTTCTACCTCACCGATCGCCAGTCCGACGCTCTGGCCGCCTATCGGCGCGTGAAAAAAATTCTCGACGACGATCTCGGCATCGACCCCGGCCAAACCCTGCGCGACCTCAATGAACGGATCCTGCGTCAGGACCAGCTGGACGTGCAAAAAGCGGCCAAGATCACCGCCGCCGGCACCGTTACGGTTCTCGACGCGCGCAACACCGCCTCCGGCCAGCAGGCCGTCGCCTACCTGCATGAAGCCTCGGGCCGCAGCTACCCGCTGCTATCGGCGGAAACCCGAATCGGGCGTCTCAGCGGGAACGACATCGTCCTGGACGGCGCCAATGTCAGCCGCCACCACGCCGTCATCGTCGACACCGGCACCAACTACATCATCAATGACCTCCGCTCCTCCAACGGCGTGCACGTCCAGCATCGGCGGATCCGCTCACCCGTCACGCTCAACGATGGCGACCACATCCGCATCTGCGACCACGAATTCACCTTCCGGATAGCCGCAGACGCACGGAGCGCAGACTGAGGAGCAGGCCGGATCAAGTCGAGCTGCCATGCCGCACAACACTTTTCCCGAACGATCGATCGTCCGGGCCATCGGTTCGTCGATACCCCCGTCCATCGGGCCGGTCCGCCGGCGCAGCACCGCCCGCATCAGCCGATGTTGCAGTTATCATGCGGATCCCTGGTCGGGGGCCTAACGTCATGATTGCTATGTCCGGGAACCGTCGTTCTGGTTGGGAGGATTGGCGATGAGCGACCCGCAGGTCTCGCGGGTGGGGTCGATGTTCGGGCCCTACCACCTCAAACGGTTGCTGGGCCGGGGCGGGATGGGCGAGGTCTACGAGGCCGAGCACACCGTCAAGGAATGGCCGTGCGCGGTCAAACTGATGTCGGAGACCTTCAGCAAGGACGCGGTATCCCGGGAGCGGATGAAGCGCGAAGCCCGCATCACCGGCCGCCTGCAGGAACCCCACGTGGTGCCCATCCACGACTACGGCGAAATCGACGGGCAGATGTTCCTGGAGATGCGCCTCATCGAGGGCACCGACCTCGACAACCTGCTCAAACGCTATGGGCCGCTGACCCCGCCGCGCGCGGTGGCCATCATCACCCAGGTCGCCTCCGCACTCGATGCCGCCCACGCCGCAGGGGTGATGCACCGCGACGTCAAACCACAAAACATTCTGGTCACCCACGACGATTTCGCCTACCTGGTCGACTTCGGCATCGCCAGCGCCAGCACCGACGAGAAGCTCACCCAGCTGGGCACCGCGGTCGGCACGTGGAAATACATGGCCCCCGAACGGTTTTCCGACGCCGAGGTCACCCCCCGCGCCGATATCTACTCGCTGGCCTGCGTGCTGCACGAGTGCCTGACCGGCTCCCCGCCCTACCGCTCCGACAGCGCCAGCATGTTGATCAGCGCCCACCTCATGGAGCCCATCCCGCAGCCCAGCGCCGTGCGCCCGGGCATCCCCAAGGCCTTCGACGCGGTGATCGCGCGCGGCATGGCCAAGCGGCCCGAGGACCGCTACGCCACCGCCGGCGACCTGGCCCTGGCCGCCCACGAAGCGCTCAGCGACCCCGACCAGGATCGCGCCGCCAATATCGTGCGACGCAGCCAGGAGGCCACCCTGCCGGGCAGCAAGCTCCCACCGCCTGCGGCCACCCTGCCCGGCACCGCGATGGGCGCTCCGTCGGACCCCGGCCCGACCGTCACGACGCCGCCGTCGACGCCGGTCTCGCCGCAATATCCCCATCCGGCGAGCCCCGGACCCGGCCCACGTCAGGGCCCGGGCAATCCGCCGCCGCCCGGCCGTCCGGCGTGGGCTCCCGACAGCGGGCCCGCGTCGACACCGCGCCAGCCGATCTCCCAGCACTATCAAGGCAGCAGCAGTTGGGCCGGTACGCCCCCGGCAACGCCGCCGCCCTCCGGCCCCACGCCCTGGGGTCAGCCGCCACCGGGCACGCGCAATCCCTGGCCCATCGTGGCCGGCGCGGCCGTCCTGGTGCTTGTGCTCGTCGCCGGCGCCATCGGCATCTGGATACTCACCCACCAACCCGGGAAAACCGTCGAGAGCGAAAAGAGCAGCACCAGCACGACGACCACCCGCACGACCACCACCCCGACAACCACCCCGACAACCAACCCGACGACCCCGGTCACCGGCCCCCAGAGCAAGCTCCTCGCCATGCTGCCCGAGGGTTATCCCAGCGGTATCTGCAGGCCGGTGACTCCCAAATCCGACACCATCTGGGCCGACGCGGTGGCCATGGTCGAATGCGATCAGAACACCATGGAAGGGGGCCCGAGCCAGGGCATCTACGGCCTATTCGCCAATCCCACCGTGCTGAGTAAGGCTTTCAACGCCGATATCCAAGAAGTCCAGATGACGGATTGTCCCGGCGGCGGACGCTCACCGAGCGGATGGCACCGCAACGATACCCCGACGGTCACCGCCGGGATGATTGCGTGTGGCACTTACAAGAACCACCCGAACGTCGTATGGAGCAACGAAAGCAAGGTGATGCTCAGCGATGTCTTCGGAGACCCCCCGGCGCTCGAGGATCTGTACACGTGGTGGAAGAAGAACGGCTGATCTGGCCCTGGAGGCATGGAAGCGGCGTGCAATGCGGGCACCCGGCCGTGACATCGAGGCAAACCTCGCGGTAATTCCGTCGGCCTGGTCGCGCAAAAGCGAAAACTCCGGTTAGCTGAATGAACGCATCGGAGGCACAGCATGGATGACACGACCGAAATCGTCACCACCAACCTGCCGCGGTTGGAGCTTCGGGCCGCCGGACGCACGTGGCAGGCCACCAGCGGGCGCGCCTGGAGCGTTGGACGGGCCAACGAGGCCGATATCCACCTGGACAATCCGAGGGTGTCGCGGGCCCATGCGGTGCTCGAGCCGACGCCCGCGGGATGGGTGCTGGTCAACCGCAGCCACAACGGAATGTTCGTCAATGGCCAGCGGGTGGAACGCCTGACGATACGTCAGCCCACGACGGTGATGCTCGGTTCGGTCTCCTCGGGGCAAGCGCTCGAGCTTTATCCGCAACCGATCGAGCGGCGTCGCGGGCCGGAAGTCCCTTCCCCGCCGCGGCGCAGGAGCGGTGAAACCACAGTTGCCCGGCCACCGACCGCGGTGCACAACATCGACCAGATCGTCGTCACGATCGGCCGCGGGACGGAGAACAACGTCGTGCTGCACGACTTGCTGGTCTCCCGCCGTCATGCCATCTTGCGGCGCTCGGGCAACCAGTGGGAGCTCGTCGACAACAACAGCGCCAACGGGACATACGTCAACGGCAACAGGATCAATCGCGCGGTCATCGGGCCCGATGACATTGTCGGCATCGGCCACCAGCTGTTGCACCTGGCCGATGGCCGACTGGTGGAATACGCCGACACCGGCGACGTGTCCTACGAGGCCTCCGACCTGCGGGTGGTCACCGACAAGGGCAAGGTGTTGCTGGCCGACGTCAGCTTCGCCTTGCCGGAACGCTGCTTCATGGCGGTGGTGGGGCCCAGCGGCGCCGGAAAATCCACCCTGTTGGGTGCGCTGACCGGCTTCCGCCCGGCCGGCAGCGGCGAGGTGCGATACGACGATCGCGACCTCTACGAGAACTACGCCGAGCTGCGGCACCGGATCGGGTTCGTCCCGCAGGACGACATCCTGCACACCCCGTTGACGGTGCGGCGAGCACTGAATTATGCAGCGCGGCTGCGGTTTCCGCACGACGTCTCCGCCAAGGAACGCAAGCAGCGCATCGAGGAGGTGCTGGGCGAGCTCGGGTTGACGGCACACGCCGATCAACGCATCGACAGCCTCTCGGGTGGTCAGCGCAAACGCACCAGCGTCGCGCTGGAATTGCTGACCAAGCCGTCGCTGCTGTTCCTGGACGAACCCACCTCCGGGCTCGACCCGGGATACGAGAAATCGGTCATGCAGACCTTGCGCGCCCTGGCGGACGGCGGACGTTCCGTCGTGGTGGTCACCCACAACACCGCGCAACTGAACCTGTGCGACCGGCTACTCGTCTTGGCGCCGGGCGGCCGCCTCGCCTATTTCGGTCCGCCACAACAAGCGCTCGGCTACTTCAATTGCAGCGACTTCGCGGATCTGTTCAATCTCCTCGAGCACGATACCGCCACCGACTGGACCGGGCGGTTCACGGCATCACCACTGCACCAAGCCCTCTCGGGTCCACGCCCGGTCCAGAAGGCGGCGCCCGCCGCGCCCCCCGCGAAGGCTCGCGCTCAGCAGAGCGCGTTCGCCCAATTCGTCACCCTGTGCCGACGGTATCTGGCGGTCATCGCCGCCGACCGCCAGTACTCACTGACCTTGCTCGTCCTGCCTTTGCTGCTGAGCCTCTTCGCGCACGCCGTCCCGGGCAAGGCCGGTTTGTCGATCAGCAAGGCCATCGAGCTACGGTCCACTCAGCCCCCTCAGTTGCTGGTGTTGCTGATCATCGGCGGGGGACTCATGGGGTGCGCCGCGTCGATCCGCGAAATCGTCAAGGAACGGGCAATCTATCAGCGCGAACACGGCATCGGCTTGTCGCGCCGCGCCTACCTGGCCTCCAAGTTGGTGGTCCTGACCGCGCTGACGACCGTGCAGGGGCTGATTCTGGGGTTCCTCGGCGTCGCGTTCCTGCCCGGTCCGGACCAATCGGTGGTAATACCGTGGCCGCGGGTCGAAGTGGCGGTGGCGGTCGTCGCCGTCACGGTGGTCTCGATGATGATCGGGCTGCTGATTTCGGCGATGATCGGCAATGCCGATCGCGGTATGCCGCTGCTGGTGCTGGTCGTCATGGCCGAACTGGTGTTGTGCGGCGGGATGTTCGGGGTGAAGGGCCGGATCCCGCTCGAACAGCTGGCGTGGCTGTCGCCGTCGCGGTGGGCCTACGCAATGGCCGCCTCGACCGTAGACCTCAATGACCTGCGCCGGACCGCGGGTGGGGATCGAGACCCCCTGTGGGGCTACGACGTCAGTAGCTGGCTGACAGCCGCCGGCGCCTGCGCGGCACAGGCGCTGGTGTTGGTGATCCTGCTCGGGATGCGGCTGCGGCGACTCGACCCGCAGCGCAAAGCGGGAAAGTGAACCGCTCCCGGCATTTTGCGGCAGGCCCCTCGGATGGGCCGCGGGTGACGGGCCGGGCGGCTGATGGATTGTTGCAGTTATCGTGCGGTCGGCTGGTCCGGGGCATACCGTCATGATTGCTGTGTCCGGGAACCGTGGGGTTGGTTGGGAGGATTGGCGATGAGCGACGCGCAGGGCTCGCGGGTGGGGTCGATGTTCGGGCCCTACCACCTCAAACGGTTGCTGGGCCGGGGCGGGATGGGCGAGGTCTACGAGGCCGAGCACACCGTCAAGGAGTGGCCGTGCGCGGTCAAGCTGATGTCGGAGACCTTCAGCAAGGACGCGGTGTTCCGGGAGCGGATGAAGCGCGAGGCCCGCATCACCGGCCGCCTGCAGGAACCCCACGTGGTTCCCATCCACGACTACGGCGAGATCGACGGGCAGATGTTCCTGGAGATGCGCCTCATCGAGGGCACCGACCTCGACAGCATCCTCAAACGCTATGGGCCGCTGACCCCGCCGCGCGCGGTGGCCATCATCACCCAGATCGCCTCGGCGCTCGATGCCGCCCACTCCGCCGGGGTGATGCACCGCGACATCAAACCGCCCAACATTCTGGTCACCCACGACGATTTCGCCTACCTGGTCGACTTCGGCATCGCCAGCGCCACCACCGACGAGAAGCTCACCCAGCTGGGCACCGCGGTGGGAACGTGGAAATACATGGCCCCCGAACGGTTTTCCGACGCCGAGGTCACCTATCGCGCCGATATCTACTCGCTGGCCTGCGTGCTGCACGAGTGCCTGACCGGCTCCCCGCCCTACCGCTCCGAGAGCGCAGGCACGCTGGTCAACGCCCACATGATGGAGCCCATCCCCCAGGCGAGCGCGGCGCGCCCGGGCATCCCGCACGCCTTCGACGCGGTCATCGCGCGCGGCATGGCCAAGCGGCCCGAGGACCGCTACGCCAGCGCCGGCGACCTGGCCCTGGCCGCCCACGAAGCGCTCAGCGACCCCGACCAGGACCGCGCCGTGCACATCCTGCGGCGCAGCCAGGAAGCCCCGCGCCCCACCGAGCCCGGCCCGCCGCCGACGTTGGCGGCCTCCGCGCCGGCCGCGCCCCAGCAGCCCGGTCCGGCGATCAACACCCCGCCTCCGACGCCGCAGCCCTTCGCCGGGGGGCCCGTCGCGACGCCGCCACCTCAGCAGGCCCCGGCCGCCCCCGGCTGGGCGCCGAGCAGCGGCCCCATGCCCGCCGCCAACCCGCCGTACCAAGTCGGCGGCCAAGCCGACAGCGCTAACTGGGGCGGCGCACCGCCGACCCCGCCGCCGTCCTACGCGGGGCCGACCCCGTGGGGCCAGGGACAGCAGCCACCACAACCCCCGCGCGGGGGCGGGGGCAACCCGTGGCCGATCATCGCCGCCGTCGCCGTGGTGCTCGTCGTCGCCGTCGGCGGTCTGGGGATCTGGCTCATCGTCAAGCCCAAGCCGGCTCCCCCGCCGCCCGACCCGATCAGGGCCGACCGGCTCAGCTCACTCCTGCTGAGTTCCTCGGACATCAACTCCGCCATGGGCGCGTCGAAGATGGAGCCCGGGAAGCCCATCGTGACGATGGACACCAGCCCGGTGACGCTGTCCACGCCGGACTGCCAGGGGGCGCTTTACACCACGCAGGACCCGGTGTATGCCGGCACGGGCTACACCGGAGTGAGCGGACTGGTCTCCTCCGAGGCCGGGGACGACTACGACCACTGGGTCAACCAGGCCGTGGTGGCCTATCCCTCGGCCGACAAGGCCAAGGCGTTCATGCAGACATCGACGGACAAGTGGAAGACCTGCTCGGGCAAGACGGTGACCGTCAACAACGCCGGCAAGACGTACCGGTGGACTTTCTCGCAGGTCACCAACACCCCGCCGAAGATCGTGGTGCTGGACACCCAGGAGGGCGCCGACGGCTGGGCGTGCCAGCACGCGATGAGTGTGGCCAACAATGTGGTCATCGACGTCAACGCGTGCGGCTACCACATCAGCGACCAGGGTGGTCAGATCGCCGACAAGATCGTCGCCAAGGTCAACAACGAGTAGCCCCAAGGCTTTTGGCTACGGCTGCAGGTCGGGTCCCTGCGCGCGCAGATCGTCGACCGCCGACATGGCGTCGCGCAGCTTGGCCAGCCACTCCTCGGTGTGTTCACCGACAAGCCTGACCGTCCATGCGAGCGCGTCGGCGCGCGACCGGGCGACACCGGCGTCGACCAACGTGTCGAGCACCTGGCGCTCGGGCTGCCTCAAGCGCGTCATCACCGGTACGGCGATGTGGGTGAACAGGATTCGTTCGGTGCCCGTCGTGGAGGCGACCTCGACGCCCCAGGAAACCTTGCGCCCGTAGCGATCCTGCGCTTCCTCGGCGATGCGCATTCGCTCGGACCGGGTCTCCTCACGGAACCGCGAGGCCCGGCCCGCCGCGCGGGACTCGCTCTCCTGCGTGCCGGGTTCGTCCAGCTTGCCGATGACCGTGATCTCTTCGCGGTCGACGATGACCGCGGGATCGCCGTCAAACCAATCCTCGGGGAGGCGGCCGGCGAACCATTCCGCGGCGCCGCTCGCGTCCGGGTGCCGGGCTTGCTGCCAGCCCCCGGGGCGGCGGTGGGTGTGGTGCGATTTCATGATTACATAATTACACCGTTACAGTGGAAAAGATAGCCGTTCGCCGTGGGCGGAACGACGGGTCGCACCAATCGCCGTGGACCTGGGAAAACCGTTGATCTGGGCGCTTCGACGGCGTACGTTTGGATGCGAAGCAGGCCCGGAAGCGACCGAATCAAAGAGCCGGATCAGGGGTACGGAGCCGGCCACGTAGCGCCCGCGCATGACGGAGTGAAACGTCCCCGAGTGTCGCCCGGGCCTGCCCATGCGGTCAGGCGTCCTCGCCGCTGTGGTCGCTTCCCCGGCGGATCCGAAACAGCTTGACGTCGCTCTTGATGCCTTTGAGGCGGCGCGCGCCGGCGAAGGACCCGTCGAACTCGCCGGTGTCGGCGACGGCCTCCCACACCGAGTCCGCGACCAGCACCGTGCCCGGGCGCGCCACCCCGGTGATCCGGCTCGCCACGTTGACCGGGCTGCCGAACCAGTCGCCGGCGCGGCTCACCGCCATCCCCGATGCCACCCCCGCGCGCAGCCGGGGGAAGTCGTTGTCGGTGTCGATGGCGTCCACGAGCTTCAGGACGGCATCCAGCAGGGGTGCCGGGTCCGGGCAGACGAGCATCACCGCGTCGCCGATCGACTTGATGAACCGCACCGGCGGGGCGGTCACGTCGCGGGCGAGGTGGGACAGCCTGCTGGCGAGGTGCCCGAGTTCCTCGGCCGAGATGACCTCTCCCAGCCGGGTGAAGCCGACCAGGTCGGCGAAGGCGACGGTGACCGAACGCGCGCCCGGCAGGGGCTTGCCGGCGGCCCGCTCCCCGGCGTTGACGGCCTCGGTCTCCATCATGTGCCGCAGCTGCATGAACAGCATCTCCTGGATCATCGGGCCGAGCATCGGCGCGATCCGGCCCACCAGCCCCTTGGACGCCTGGGCGATCTCCACCTCGCTGACTCCCGGGCGCATGATCGCCGCCAGCGCGGTGTAGCGCATGACCTCGGCGGCGTGCGAGAGCCCCTCGGCGAGCACGCGAATGACGAGCACCAGGTGATCGGGATCCAACCCCAGCTCGACGAACCGCTGCACGAACGCGGCGGCCTCGCCGTCGGCGCGCATGTGCACGACGGCGTCGGGGTCGTCGACCTGGGCCAGGCCGATGGCGCGCTGGACCCGCTGCAGCAGCGTCAGGTCGATGCCGCGGCGCTCGCTGATCTCGCGGGCCGACACGTAGCTGCCGTCGTCGCCGATCAGGTGGCGGGTGGCCAGCAGCAGCGGCGGGTTGGTCGTCCGGATCTCCTCGGCGGTGATGCCCTGCGCCAGCAGCCAGCGCACCAGCTCGGCCCGCTCGGTGCGCGCCGTGCCCTCGAGCCCCTCGAGCAGGTCTTCGGGTAGGTCCCCGGGCAGGTCCTCGTCAGCCACGCGACACCACCCGCCTTCCCCCGCGCCAGACGGCGTGGACCTCGCGCAGCGCGGCGAGGTCGCGCTGCACGCCGGCGGCGACGGCCACCAGGTCGGCGTCGTAGCCCGCCGCGATGCGGCCCTTGCGGTGGCCCAGCCCGCAGCTGGCCGCCGCGGCGGACGTGGCGCCGGTGAGCACCTCGGTGCCGGTGAAGCCGTGCCGGGGCAGGTCGGCCAGATCGTCGGGGAACACGTCGTGCGGCTTGTGGGGGTCGATGCCGGCGTCGGTCGAAAATGCCACGCGCGCACCGGCATCCATGAGTCGGCGGATGTTTCGCCACACACCGTCCAGCAGCGCCACGATGTCGTCGGGGGTGTCGGGGAAGACGCGGCCGATCGTGATGCCGCACCACACTCCGCTGCCGACGATCGCCTCGACGACGTCCGGGCTAGCGGTGACACCGCTTTCGGTGAGAAACGTGCAGTGTTCGATCCCGTCGACGCCCGCGGCGAGGGCGGCGGTGATCCCCGCGGTGGCGTGGGCGTGCGCGGTCACCGGTATGCCTGCCCGATGGGCCGATTCGACGATGACGGCCAGTTGGTCCGCGTCGTACTGCGGCCGGCACGGATCGGTCCCGGTGGTGGTGAAGCCGCCCGTGGCCATGACCTTGATCCAGTCCACGCCGCGGGCGGCCCGCTCGTGCACCGCGGCGACGAGCGCGTCGGGGCCCTCGGCCTCGCCGCCGAGGTACCAGCAATGCCCGCCGCGACGGGTCAGCGGCGGCCCGGCGACCAGCAGCTCCGGCCCGAGGGCGCCGCTCCGGTATTCCTCGCGCAGCGCCAGGGTCGCGAAGTCGCGGTCGCCGAGGTCGCGAAGGGTGGTGATGCCCGCCCGCAGCGCGGCCGCGGCGTGCTCGCGCGCCCGCGCCACCAGCGCGTCGGGCGACTGGCCGGCGAGGTCTTCCGGCTCGCCGCTGGGGTCCCAGACCAGATGCGTGTGCGCGTCCACCAGGCCCGGTAGCAGGGCCGACTCCCCCAGGTCGACCGGCGCCGCGTCCGGCGGGCCATCACCGCCAGGCGGATGGACCGCGTCGATCCGCCCGTCCTCGATCACGACCGTCACCGGGCCGTCGTGGAAGCGGTGGCCGTCGAACATGCGGCCGGCGCGAATCGCGAACCGTTCCACCCCACCTGCCGTCACTGTGTCAACTCTGCCACGGCCGCCGGGATCCTCGACGAAAATACAGTCCACCATGACCTCACCACTGCTGCGGGGACTGCCGCCGGTCGCCGACGACCACGCCGAAGTACTGGTCCTGGGCTCGTTCCCGAGCGCACTGTCGCTGGCGGCGGGCCAGTACTACGCCAACCCGCGAAATGCCTTCTGGCCGATCATGAGTCAGCTCTTCGGGTGCGACGCGAGCGCGCCGTACGGGGCGCGGCTGACGGCGCTGCGCTCCCACGGGGTCGCCCTCTGGGATGTGCTGCACAGGTGCCGCCGCGTCGGCAGCGCGGACTCGGCGATCGATCCGAAATCCTTGGTGGTCAACGACTTTGACGGGCTGTTCGGCGCGCACCCGCGGATTGCGCGGGTGTACTTCAATGGCGCCAAGGCCGCCGAGCTCTACCGCAGGCTGGCGGTCGAGCGCGACGGCGTCCGGTATCGACGGCTGCCGTCGACGAGCCCGGCGCACGCCGTCGCACCGTCGGAGAAGCTGGCCGCGTGGCGCGCGGTCGCGCCCTCATGAGGCCGGCGGGCGCCGGTGGGCCCACGGGCGGGCGGCCTCGATCTGCGCCGACAGCGACAACAGCGTTGCCTCGTCGTAGGGCCGGCCGACCAGCTGCACCCCCATCGGCAGGCCGTCGCCGTCGAAGTCCCACGGCACGGCGGCGACTGGTTGGCCGGTCAGATTCCAGATCTGTTGGTAGGGCACCCGCTGGGCCACCAGCAGCAGCGTCGACACCGCGCCCCGGTGCTGGTAGGCGCCGATGCGCGACGGGCCCGCCGCGTTGCCGGGCGTGATGACGACGTCGACGTCGTCGAAGATCGACTGGATCCGCGCACTCAGCGCCGGCTCCGCGGCGCGGATGGCGGCCATCCGCCGGTCCGAGAAGGGCGCGCCGAGGCGCGCGATGTTGCGGGTGCGCGCCTCCAGGCGTTCCGGGTGGGGCTGGGCGTCGGCGTCGTCGCTGATGCCGCGCAGGTAGCGAGGCAGGTAGTTCGTCAGGATCGCCGCCGGCGGGTACTCGGGGTCGGCGGTGATCACCTCGTGGCCCAGCTCGCGCAGCAGCGCACCGGCCTGGTGCACCGCCGTCAGCTGCGCCCTGCCGACCCGGACCGGCAGCGGCGTCGGGACCTTGGTGCTCAACGCGATTCGCAGCGCGCCGGGGTGCCGCCCGGCCGCGGCGACGAACTCGCCCTCCGGACCGGGCACCGTCGACGTCGCATCCAAAAACAGCGCCGCGTCGCGCACCGAGCGGGCCAGCGGGCCGTTGACGCTCAGCCCGTGCCAGGCGTTGTCGTGCGGCTCCAGGGAGACCCGGTCCCGTTGCGGCTTGAGGCCGAACAGGCCGCACCAGATCGCGGGGATGCGAATGGAGCCACCACCGTCAGAGCCGAGGGCCAGCGGGGCCAGCCCGGCGGCCACCGCGGCCGCGCTGCCGCCGCTGCTGCCGCCCGGCGAGCGCGACAGGTCCCATGGGTTGCGAGTGGCGCCGAAGGTCAGCGACTCGGTGTAGGGGAACATCATCAGCTCGGGCGCGTTCGTCTTGCCGAGTATCACCGCGCCCGCGGCGCGCAGCCGGCGGACCACCTCCGCGTCCGCCGTCGCGGCCGGCCCGTGGGCACCGCTGCCGTACGCCGTCACCTCGCCGGCCACGTCGACATCGTCCTTGATCGCGACCGGCACCCCGAGCAGCGGTGCCCGCTCGCCGGCGTCGAGCCGCTCCTGCGCGACGGCGGCCGCGTAGCGGGCGTCGTCGGCCAGCACCACGCGGTAGCAACGCAGGTCGCTGTCGTGGCGCGCGATGCGGTCCAGGTAGACCTCGAGCAGGTCCGGCGCGGTCACGGCCCCGTCGGCCAGCATCCGCGCCTGCGCGGTCGCGCCGGCGAAGGCGAGCTCGCGAGCGTCCATCGCGGCAGCATATCGGGCCGGGCCGGGAGACCGGCGGTGCCGGACGCGGCGGCGTGGTGCATATTCGGCCCATGCGGGATCACGCCTTCGATTCGTTGACCGAGGAACAGCTCCGGGGCCGCAACACGATCAAGTGGAACCATTTCGGGCCCGACGTGTTGCCGCTGTGGGTGGCCGAGATGGACTACCCGACGGCGCCGGCCGTGCTGGAGGGGGTGCGGGCGTGCGTGGACAACGAGGAGTTCGGCTACCCGCCGTTCGGCGAACCGACGTTGGCCGAGGCGACCGCCGACTGGTGCCGGCACCGGTACGGGTGGGACGTGGGGCCCGAGTGGGTGCGGGTGGTTCCCGACGTCCTCAAGGGGATGGAGGTCGTCGTCAACTTCCTCACCCGGCCCGAAAGCCCCGTCGCGCTGCCCGTCCCGGCCTACATGCCGTTCTTCGACGTCCTGCAGGTGACCGGCCGCCAGCGCGTCGAAATCCCGATGGTGCGCCAGGATTCGGGCCGATACCTGCCCGACCTGGACGCGCTCGAGGCCGCGTTCGCCCGCGGCGCCGGATCGGTGATCCTGTGCAATCCGAACAACCCGCTCGGCACGGCCTTCACCGCCGACGAGCTGCGCGCGGTCGTCGACATCGCGGCCCGCCACGGCGCGCGGGTGATCGCCGACGAGATCTGGGGGCCCGTCGTCTACGGCCGGCGCCACATCCCCGCCGCCTCGGTGTCGGAGGCGGCCGCGGCGACCGTGGTCACGCTGGCGTCGGCCTCCAAGGGGTGGAACCTGCCCGGCCTGATGTGCGCGCAGGCGATCCTGTCCAACCCCCGCGACGCCGAGGACTGGGACCGGGTCAACATGCTGCACCGCATGGGCGCCGCCACGGTCGGCATCCGCGCGAACATCGCCGCCTACCGGCACGGCGAGCCGTGGCTGGACGAGCTGCTGCCCTACCTGCAGGCCAACCGCGACCACCTGGCGCAAGCGCTGCCGGAGCGCGTACCCGGGGTCACGGTCACCGCCCCGGAGGGCACCTACCTGTCCTGGGTCGACTTCCGCGCCCTGGACCTGCCGTCGGAACCGGCGATGCTCCTGCTGGAGCGGGCGGGCGTGGCGCTGTCGCCCGGCATTCCCTTCGGCGCCGCCGTCGGCGCCGGCTTCGCCCGGCTGAACTTCGCGACCACCCGCGCCCTGCTGGACCGGGCGATCGACGCCATCGCCGGCGCGCTGCGCCCCTGAGCCGACCAGTAGCGTGGGCGGGATGTCCTGTGTGTTCTGTGCCATCGTCGCCGGCGAGGCCCCGGCCATCCGGATCTACGAAGACGACAACTATCTGGCCATCCTCGACATCCGCCCGTTCACCCGCGGCCACACCCTGGTGCTGCCCAAACGCCACAGCGTCGACCTCACCGACACCCCGCCGGAGACCCTGGCCGGGATGGCCACCCTGGGCCAGCGGATCGCCCGGGCGGCCCGGGCCACGGAACTGGCCGACGCGACCAACATCGCGGTCAACGACGGCCGCGCGGCCTTCCAGACGGTCTTCCACATCCACCTGCACGTGCTGCCCCGCCGCCAGGGCGACAAGCTGTCGTTCGCCAAGGGGATGCTGCTGCGCCGCGACCCCGACCGGGAAGGGACCGCCCGGATCCTGCGGGAGGGCCTGGCCCGCATCGAGGCGAGTCGGCAGGATTGAGGCCATGAGCACACCGTTCGAGCAGTGGGTGGGCGTCCCGTTGTTGCGCCTGCACGACGCCGTCTACCAGAAGACCGGCGGCCGGATCGGGCACCGGATCCCGGGCGCGCCGCCCGCCCTGCTGCTGCACACCGTCGGCGCCAAGACCGGGCGGCCGCGCACCACGTCGCTGAGTTACGCGCGCGACGGCGACTCGTATCTGATCGTCGCCTCCAACGGCGGCGCCGACCGCTACCCCGCCTGGTATCACAACCTGCGCAAGCACCCGCGGTGCGAGATCAACGTCGGACCGCGGCGGTTCGCGGTGACCGCGCGCCGCATCACCCCGGACGACGCCGACTACGCGCGGCTGTGGGAGATCGTCAACAGCAACAACGCCAACCGCTACAACGGCTACCAGCGCCGCACCTCGCGGCCCATCCCGATCTTCGTATTGGCCCACAATTAGCTGCGGAAACGCCCATTCCGTCGTGCGGCGCTCTATTGTGCTGTAACGCGATCGTGCTGTAGCGCGCGGGGGTGCCGGGGCTTGGCCTCCCCGTGCGGCGGATCGCGCTGAAACGGCCAACTGGAGCGGCTATGAGGCCCTGGACGGGCAACCCGTGGCGGCGCTTCGGGCTGCCCGCGCGCACCGGTTGGTCGATCCTCGCCGTATTCGCCGTCGCCGCGGCGCTGGTCGCGGCCTCGTCGGTGGGGGGATGGCAGGGCCCGTACGAGACCCGCCCGGTCGACGAGATCGTCACCGTCGGGTGCCTGTTGGTCGCGGCGGGCTGCGCGGGCCACGCGGCCCGCCTGTCGCGCGGACGGCAGCGGTTCGGGTGGCTGGCGCTGGTGACGGCCCTGTTGGGCTGGGTGGTCGGCGAGGTGATCTGGGCGGTCTATGACGTGCGCCCGGCGCTCGAGCACGCCTCCCACCCGGCGGCGGCCGAGGTGGTCTTCCTGCTCTACCCGATCGGGGCCATGGCGTCGTTGGTGTCGTTCTCCCAGGTGTCGCGCCACAGTCCGCGGCGATTCGCGCTGGACGGCCTCATCGTGGCGACGTCGCTGTTCGTGATCTCGTGGGTGTTCGTCTTGGAGCGGCAGCTTCGCGTGGACAACATCTCGCGCGTGTCCACGCTCACCGAGGTGTTCGCCGACATCGTGCTCGTGACGACGGCGATCCTGATGCTGTCGCGGGTGCGCCCCGGCGACCGGCACAGCGTGGGCCTGCTGGCCGGCGGGATCGTGACGATCGGCGGTGTCGACATCCTCATGGTCTTCCACACCGGCGTCGGCAGCTATCACACCGGCAACATCGCCGACGTGACCCGGGTGGCCGGCCTAGGGCTGTTCGCACTGGCGGCGCTGGCCGGTGCCCACGAGCCGGCCGCGGCGACGCCGCCGGAGGACGCCCGGTTGCGCACCCGGCTGTGGTTGCCGTACCTGCCGCTGCTCGTGGCCGCCGCGGTGGGGCTCGGCCACGCCGTGGGCCTGATGCAGCACGGGCCGATGGTCGCCGCGCTGGGGATCCTGGTGGCCGCCGTGCTGGCCCGCCAGTTCGTCGTGCTCGTCGAAAACCAGCGGCTGCTGGCCAAGGTCGCGCTCGAAGCCTACCGGGACAGCCTGACCGGCCTGGCCAATCGCGGCCGGTTCCAGCAGCGGCTCGAGCAGGCCATCGCCCGACAAACGCCCGACGCCGCGCCGATCGCGGTGCTGTGCCTGGATCTCGACAACTTCAAGATGGTCAATGACGCGCTGGGGCACCCGGCCGGCGACGAGCTGCTGATCCGGGTCGCCGAGCGGCTCCTGTCGGCGGTGGGGGAAGCGGCCACCGTCGCGCGGCTCGGCGGCGACGAATTCGCCGTCCTCATCGAGGGTTCCGTCGAGGAATCCCAGGCCACCGCGCACCGCGTGCTGGAAGCGTTCCATCCGGTGATCCTGATCGACGGGGTCCCGCTGGACGTGCGGCCGAGCATCGGCTTCACGGTGGCACCCGCCTCGTCGAGTTGCACCGTCGACGAGCTGCTGCGCCACGCGGACCTGGCCATGTACGCCGCCAAACGCCAAGGCGGCCAACGGGTGCACAGTTTCGTGCCCGACCTCCCCCTGCCCCATGCGGCGCCGGCAACGCCCGCCCCGGCCGAGCCGGCCGTGGCGGCATCATCGCCGAGCGAGCCGAAGGACGCTGTTTTCCAACGTATTCAGTGGCCGCCGCGGGCGGCACGGGTCGCCCTCGCGGCGTTGGCGGTCGGCGTCGTCGCCTTCACCGCGTCGAGCGTGTTCGCCCGCACGGCCGGGGGCAGCGTGGCCCTCGCCGGGGGCTGGTATGCGGCGTTGAACCTCTCGGCGGCCGCGCTGGTTGCCGTTCGCGTGCAGCGGGTTACGGCGGACCGGGCGGCATGGGGGCTGATCGCCGCCGGCATGGCCTCCTCCGCGGTGGGGGACGTCGTATATGCGGCGTGGGTTCCCGACGGCCAGTTGCCCTCGGCGGCCGACGCCGGATACCTCGCCTTCTACCCGCTGGCCTACGCCGGGCTGCTGCTGCTCATGCGGGCGCGACTCAAGCGGGTGCCCGTACCGATCCGCCTCGATTCCGCGATCTGCGGGCTGGCGGCGGCCGCGGTGGCCGCGGCGCTGACCGCGGGACCCATGCACACCGCCGCGACCCGCGAGCCGTCGACCGTGCTGGTCGGCCTGCTCTACCCCTGGGGCGATCTCGTCCTGCTGGCGCTGGCCGCGGGCATGCTACCAATCCTTGGCTGGCGCACCGAGTTTCGCTGGGCGTTGCTGGTCGCCGGCTTCGTTCTGTTCGCGGTCGCGGACACGGTGTATCTGTTCCAGACCTCCGCGCACGCCTACCGGGTCGGCACGGTGCTCGACGCGTGCTGGCCCGTCGCCTCGTTGCTGGTGGCGGGGGCGGCCTGGGCGCCGGCGACGTCGGGGGCACCGAGCGGGCAGCGCGGGCTGGGCTTCTACACCGTGCCCGTCACGTGCACGGTGGTGGCGCTCGGGGTCGCCGTGCTGGGGCACGGCTCGCGGCTGGCGACGGCGCTGGCCGCGTTGAGCCTGGTCGTGGTCGCCGCCCGCTTCTCGGTGACCTTCCGGGACGTCAGCGTCCTGGCCGAAAACCACAAGCAGGCCATGACCGACGAACTGACCGGGCTGCCCAATCGCCGCTCGCTCGCGACGGCACTGACCGCGACGTCGGCTCCCCGGCCCGCGTCGGCGACCGGCACCGTGTCGCGTCGAGCACTGCTGCTGCTGGAACTCTACGAATTCGACGAGATCAGGGACTCGATCGGCGCTGGCTTCGGCGATGAGTTGTTGTGCCGCATCGCGAGTCGACTCTCGAAAACCATACGTCGTGAGGACGTGTTCGCGCGCGCAGGCGACAACCGATTCGCGATCCTGCTGGCCGAGGGTACCGACCTCATCGCCGCGCGCGCCCAGGCCGGCCGCCTGCTCGAGAGCCTGAGCGAGCCATTCGAGCTGGACCCGATCACCGTGCGCGTCGACGCCCGTATCGCCATCGCGCTGTGCCCCGACCACTGCGAGCATCCGCAGGAGTTGCTCACCCGCGCCGAAGCGGCGATCGCGCACGCCATTCCGGCGCTCAGCAAGATCGCGACCTATGAACCGGCGTTCGAGTTGTACCGGGAGAACGACCCGAACCTCATCGAGGAACTGCGCCTCGCGCTGATCGACGGCGACGAACTGAAATGCCATTACCAGCCCAAGATCAACGCGCGCGACGGCAGCGTCCACAGCGTCGAGGCGCTGCTGCGCTGGCAGCATCCGCGCCGCGGCTTGCTACTGCCGGCGGAATTCCTTTCGGCCGCCGAACGCGCCGGGCTGATGCGCAAGGTGGCAAACCACACGCTCAGCATCGTCCTGAAGCAGATGCGGTCCTGGCGCGACCAGGGCCTGCCGCTGACGGTCGCGGTGAACCTCTCGACGACCAACCTGCTCGACCTCGAGCTGTTCGGCACCATCGAGCAGCTGCTGCAGACCTATGACGTGCCCGCCGACGCGCTGATCATCGAGATCACCGAAAGCACGCTGATCGACTCGGTGCGATCCCGCAACACCGTCGCCGCGCTGCAACGCCTCGGCGTCCGCATCTCGCTGGACGACTACGGCACCGGATGGTCGTCGTTGGCCCGCCTGCAGGATGTCTCGGTCGACGAACTCAAGCTCGACCGGGTGTTCGTGGCGCGGCTCGCCCGAGACCCGCGTTCGGTGGCCATCGTGCGGTCCACGGTGGCGCTGGCGCGCAGCCTGGGCGCTGACCTGGTCGCCGAGGGCGTCGAGGACGAAACCACGCTGGAGGCGCTGCGCCGCTACGGCTGCACCATCACGCAGGGCTTCGTGCACAGCCCGCCGCTGCCGGCAGACCAATTGCGGCACTGGATCGCCGGGCTGGCGGCCCCGCGCGAGTCCCGGCAGTCGGCCGGGTCCTAGAAGAGTTCCTTGACCAGCAGTTCCAGCGTCGCGACCCGCGCCGGCGCGGTGGCGGGATCGGTCCCGAGATGGGCCGACGCGACCGGGTGCACCATCACCTCGTCGACGCCGAACCGGGCGGCAAGGGCCCGCAGCTGGTCGGCGGCCTCCGCCGGCGTGCCGAGGACGGCCCGTCGCAGCCCGCTCTCCACGATGCGCTGCTGTTCCGGGGTCAGCTGGGCCACTTCGGCTTCCTCGACGAGCGGCACCGGCCCGAGCGGCTGCCCGGTGCGCAGCCGCGCCATCATCTGCAGGTTGGGCAGCATCAAAGCCGTTGCCTCGTCGCGTGTTTCGGCCACTGCGGCGTTGACCGTCAGAAAGGTCACGGGCTCGGCCGTCAGGGTGCTGGGCTGGAACCGGGAGCGGTAGACGGCCAGCGCCTCTTCGGTCCCCTGGCCGGAGAAGTGGTGCGCGAACACGTACGGCAGACCCTTGGCGGCGGCCAGGTGTGCGGAGTACATCGACGAGCCCAGCAGCCAAAGCCGCGGCTCGCCGGCCGCGGCGGGCGTCGCCTTGAGCCGGTAGTCCCCCGAGCGCAGGGGCACGCGCACGCCGCGCGGGCTCATCAGCGCGGCCACGTCGTCGAGGTAGTCGGGGAAGTTCTCGATATCGCGATCGTCCCGGGTGCCGCGCAGCGCGTACGACGTCACCGGGTCCGAGCCGGGCGCGCGGCCGATGCCCAGGTCGATGCGGCCCGGCGCCGCGGCCTCCAGCAGCGCGAACTGCTCGGCGACGGCCAGCGGCGCGTGGTTGGGCAGCATCACCCCGCCCGAACCGAGCCGCAACTGCGACGTTTGGGCGGCCAGGTAGGCCAGCAGCACCGGCGGGCTGGTGGCGCCCACGGACGGCATGTTGTGGTGTTCGGCGACCCAGTAGCGCGTGAACCCCAGCCGGTCCGCGGTCTGCGCCAACTCCACTGTGGCCGCCAGCGCGTCCGCGGTCGTCTGGTCGGTGCGCACGGGGACGAGATCGAGGACGGAAAGACGCACGATGCCCTCAACGCTTTGCGGGGTGCGAACGTTCCCGGCCGCCTGGACGTCGAGTGTGAACTCACGGCTTTGCGTGTGAACACAGGGCGGTTTTTCGGCCGATTTTCCGCCCAGGCTTCACACGCAAAGCCCCAGTTTCACACTCGAAACGGTCAGTAGTCCTTGAGCGTGATCGAGTTGACGATCCGCTCGAACACCTCCTGCGGAATGGGCGCGCCGCCGGGGATGTTGTCGACGACCAGCCACTGGTTGCGCTTGACGTAGTCGGCGAACTCGTTCTGGTAGTTGGCGAAGCCCTTCTCGTAGTCCACTTCGCCGCCTTGGGAGGCAGCGGCGAGCTCGCCGGCCAGGATGTAGGCGCCCAACAGCGCGACGCTGGTGCCCTGCCCCGACAGCGGCGAGCAGCAATACCCGGCATCGCCCACCAGCGCCACCCGGCCCTTGGCCCAGCGATCCATCTTGATCTGCGACATCTCGTCGAAGTAGAAGTCCGGCGCGGTCCGCATGTACTCGAGCAACTGCGGGCGCACCCAGCCGTCGTCGGCCATCCGCCGTTCCAGCTCGGCGAACTGCGCCTCGGTGTCGCGGTAGTCCAGGCGCAGGTCGGAGTCCATGAAGCCCAGCATGGCGCGGGCCTCGGTGTTGTCGCGCGCGCTGTAGACACCGGCCATGCCGGACTCCCCGTAATTCCAGGTCTGCCAGTAGTCCAGGTCTAAGAAGTTGGGCACCGTGAAGATCGCGGCGTGCGTGCCCAGCCGCTCGATGAACTGCTCCTCCGGCCCGAACATCAGCCGGCGCACGGTGGAGTGCAGGCCGTCGGCGCCGATGACGAGGTCGAAGCGGCGCGGGGCGGCGTTCTCGAAGGTCACTCCGACGGCGGCGCCGTCGTCGTCCAGCGCCGTGATGCTGTCGCCGAACAGGTATTCGACCTTCAACTCCGTTGCCTGATAGAGCAAGTGGACGAGATCGTCGCGTAGCAGCTCGATGTCGGGGCTGGCGATCAGGCCGCCGGTCGGCGTCGACTCGGTGTCCCGGGATATCTCGTTGCCCTCGCGGTCGACGACGGAGGAGCCCCGCATTCGCGTCCGCTTGTGGTCGGCGGCCGCGCGCAGCCACATGCGTTCGAGCACCGTCAGCGCCGGGCCCCGCACGTCGATGGCCTGGCCGCCCGGCCGCAGCCCGGGATAACGCTCTACCACCGTCACCGAAAAACCGTGCTGGGTAAGCCAATACGCCACCGTCGTACCGGCCACGCTGGCGCCGGACACCAGAACGTCAGTCACTTGATCCCTGCCAGCTTCTTCGCCTCGGTGAAAACGTCGTCGAGCATCGCAGGTGTCAACCTACCGGTAAACATGTTTTGCTGGCTCGGGTGGTAGCAGCCGACCAACCGCACCCCTGCCCTTAGCTCCGCGACGACGCCGTGCCCGAACCGCGGCCTGGGCAGCACCCCGGCGGCGGCCGGCAGCCGCAGCGCCACCTGCCAGCCGAACCCGCCGAGGGCCACGACCACCCGGACGTGCTCGGCCACCAGCCGCCACTCGGCGTCCAGCCAGGGCCAGCAGGTGTCGCGCTCGGCCGGCGTCGGAGCGTTGGCCGGGGGCGCGCACCGCACCGGCGCCGAGATCCGGATTCCCTTGGCGCGCAACCCGTCCGCCGCGTCCACGCTGGTCGGCTGGTTCACCAGCCCGGCCCGGTGCAGCGCCGCGTACAGCTGGTCGCCGGAGCGGTCGCCGGTGAACATCCGACCTGTCCGGTTGGCGCCGTGCGCGGCGGGCGCCAGCCCGACGATCAGCAGGCGGGGCCGCTCGGAGCCCCAGCCGGGCACCGGCCGTCCCCAGTACGGCTGGTCGGCGAAGGCCCGGCGCTTGGTGACGGCGACGTCCTCGCGCCAGGTCGACCAGCCGCGGGCAGGCCCGGCACACGCTGACCAGCGCGTCGAGTTCGGGGATCGAGCCGGCGCCGGCCGCCAGCTTCGCGACCTCAGCGGCATCGCCGGCCACCGGGGTCCGCGGGGTGGCCGGGTCACCGGGCCAGCCGGTGCCGGGATCGACCGGGGACGTGAACGGTTGGCCGGTGCGTGGGTGGACGAGCACATGAACATCGTGCAGTCAGCGGTGTGGCGACGACCGAACGGCCCAAGAATTGAGTGGCCGCGCTCGTCGATTCGGGGTTAGATTCTCCGGCGATATCCATGAGCCACACGAGCCGCGGTCCGGCGCTTTTGATCCTGTTCGCCACGCTGACGGCCACGTCGGGCACCGGCATCTCGTTGGTGGCCTTCCCGTGGCTGGCGTTGCAGCACAACGGCAGTGCGCGCGACGCGGCGATCGTGGCCGGCGCGACGACGGTGCCGCTGGTGGTCTCCACGGTGGTCGCCGGCACGGCGGTCGACTTCTTCGGGCGCCGCCGGATCTCGCTGGTCGCCGACCTGCTGTCCGGCGCGGCGGTGGCCGCCGTCCCGCTGCTTACGTGGTCGTCCGGCGCCGACGCGCTCAACGTGGCGGTGCTGGCGACGCTGGCCGCGCTGACGGGCGGGTTCGACCCGGCCGGGATGACGGCCCGCCAGTCGATGCTGCCCGAGGCCGCCGCCCGCGCCGGCTGGTCCCTGGACCGGGTCAACAGCGTCTACGAGGCGGTGCTGAACCTGGGCTACATCGTCGGCCCCGGGTTCGGCGGCCTGCTGATCGCCGTCCTCGGCCCCATCTCCACGATGTGGGTCACCGCGGGGGCTTTCGGGTTGTCGCTGCTCGCGATCGCCGCGCTGCGGCTCGAGGGCGCCGGGATTCCCGAGAACCGGGCCGACGGGCTGGTCGCCGGCATCACCGAGGGGCTGCGGTTCGTGTGGAGCCTGCGGGTGCTGCGCACCCTGGGGCTGATCGACCTGGCCGTCACCGCGCTGTACCTGCCGATGGAAAGCGTGCTGTTCCCGAAGTACTTCGCCGACCGGCACCAGCCCGCCGCGCTGGGGTGGGCGCTGATGGCGTTGGCGGGCGGCGGCCTCGTCGGCGCGCTGGGCTACGCGGCGCTGTCCGCGCGGGTGCGCCGGCGCGCGGCGCTGCTGGGCGCGACGCTGACGTTGGGTGCGGCGGCGGCCGGCATCGCGTTCCTGCCCCCGCTGCCGGTGATCCTGGCGCTGTGCGCGGTCGTCGGGCTGGTCTACGGGCCGATTCAGCCGATCTACGCCTACGTGGTGCAAACCCGGGCGCCGCAGCACCTGCGCGGCCGGGTGGTCGGGGCGATGGCGTCGCTGACATATGCCGCGGGGCCGTTGGGGCTGTTGGTGGCCGGGCCGCTGGCCGACGCCGCCGGGCTGAAGGCCACCTTTCTGGCGCTGGCGCTGCCCATTCTGGCGGTCGGGCTTGTCGCGTGTCGGCTGCCGTCATTGCGGGAATTGGACGCCGCGCCCGCGCCGCTCTGACGGGCTATTCGCCGAGGATCTTGCGCTTTTGCTGCTCGAACTCGTCGTCGGTGAGCAGGCCGCGGTCCTTCAGGGCGGCCAACCGCTCCAGCCGGTCCACCGGATCGGATTGCAGCGCCGCCTGGAAGCCGACCATCGCCTGCTGCTGCAACTCGGTCCCGCGCCGCGGGGTCGGCGCTGGCCTGGCGGATCACGTCGGCTGTCCGAACATCGACCTGCCCTTATGCCGTCGGGACCGCTCAACTGTACAGCCGTCAGAGCCGTAGGATCGGCCCAGTGGAAGCCGATGCGCTGGCGGGCCTGATCGCCGACCTGCCCGACGGGACGGTGGTCACCGATCCCTCCGTCACCGAGGGCTACCGTCAGGACCGGGCGTTCGACCCCGCGGCCGGCAAGCCCCTGGCGGTGGTCCGGCCGCGGCGCACCGAAGAGGTGCAGACCGTGCTGCGGTGGGCTTGCGCTCATCGAGTGCCCGTCGTGACCCGGGGTGCGGGCAGCGGCCTGTCGGGCGGGGCGACTGCCCTGGACGGCGGGATCGTGCTGTCGACGGAGAAGATGCGCGACATCACCGTCGACCCCGTCACGCGAACCGCGGTGTGCCAGCCCGGCCTGTTCAACGCCGAGGTGAAGAAGGCCGCCGCTTCGTATGGCCTGTGGTATCCGCCCGACCCGTCGTCGTTCGAGATCTGCAGCATCGGCGGCAACATCGCCACCAACGCCGGCGGGCTGTGCTGCGTGAAGTACGGCGTCACCACCGACTACGTGCTGGGCATGCAGGTAGTGCTGGCCGACGGCACCGCCGTGCGGCTCGGCGGCCCGCGCCTGAAGGACGTCGCGGGGCTGTCGCTGACGAAGCTGTTCGTCGGCAGCGAGGGCACGCTGGGCGTCGTCACCGAGGTGACGCTGCGACTGCTGCCGGCGCAGAACGTCTCGAGCATCGTGGTGGCGTCGTTCTCCTCGGTTGAGTCGGCGGTCGAGGCGGTGCTGGGGGTGACCGGCCGGCTGCGCCCGTCGATGCTGGAGTTCATGGACTCGGTGGCGATCAACGCCGTCGAGGACTCCTTGCGCATGGACCTGGACCGGAGCGCCGCGGCCATGTTGGTCGCCGGCTCCGACGAGCGCGGCGCCGCCGCCGGGCAGGACGTCGAGGTGATGGCCGCGGTGTTCGCGGAACACGGTGCGACCGAAGTGTTTTCGACCGACGACCCCGAGGAGGGCGAGGCGTTCGTCGCCGCTCGCCGGTTCGCCATCCCGGCGGTCGAGGCCAAGGGGTCGCTGTTGCTCGAGGACGTCGGGGTGCCGCTGCCCAAGCTGGGGGCGTTGGTGTCCGGGATCGCGCGGATCGCCGCCGAGCGCGACGTGATGATCTCGGTGATCGCGCATGCGGGCGACGGCAACACCCACCCGCTGATCGTCCACGATCCCGCGGACGCCGCGATGGCCGAGCGCGCTCACCTCGCGTATGGCGAGATCATGGACCTGGCCGTCGGCCTCGGCGGCACCATCACCGGTGAGCACGGCGTCGGCCGGCTGAAGCGGCCGTGGCTGGACGGCTACCTGGGGCCCGAGGCGCTGGCGTTGAACCAGCGCATCAAGCAGGCGCTGGACCCGTTGGGCATCCTGAACCCCGGCGTGGCGCTCTAGCTTTCGGCCCTCCCGCTCGCGGGCCGCGCCGGCCGCGCCGGCCGCGCCGATCCTGCGCTGAGCGCGTCGAGCCTGCGGTCAGCGCGCGATTGCGGGCCGTCCCGCGCCCTGGAAGCAGGATCGATGCGGTGGACGCAGGCTCGATGCCCAACCAGGGCCTGAAGGGCTCCGAAGGCTTGACACCGCGCACCCTATGTCGTACCATGAGACATGACTGCTGTTATGTCTCATGGATCACCGGTCGCGTTCGCGCTGGCCACCGCCGAGACCTGGTCGAACCCGTGGCCGATGTACCGCGGGCTGCGGGACCACGATCCCGTGCACCACGTCGTGCCCAACGACCGGCCCGACCACGACTACTACGTGCTCTCCCGGCACGCCGACGTCTGGGCGGCCGCCCGCGACCACGAGACGTTCTCCTCGGCGCAGGGGTTGACCGTCAACTACGGCGAGCTGGAAATGATTGGGCTGCAGGACAATCCGCCGATCGTCATGCAGGATCCGCCGGTGCACACCGAGTTCCGCAAGCTGGTGTCGCGCGGGTTCACCCCGCGCCAGGTCGAGGCGGTGGAGCCCAAGGTGCGCGAGTTCGTGGTGGAGCGCATCGAGGGGTTGCGCGCCGCCGGCGGCGGCGACATCGTCACCGAGCTGTTCAAGCCGCTGCCGTCGATGGTGGTGGCCCACTACCTCGGTGTTCCCGAGGAGGACCGGGCGCAGTTCGACTGGCTGGACCGACGTGATCGTGGCGGCCAACACCGCCGACGGCGGCGTCGCGGGCGCGCTGGAGACCGTCGGCGACGCGGTCGGGTCGATGATGGCCTACTTCACCGCGCTGATCGAGCGGCGCCGGCACCGAACCCGAGGACGACACCATCTCGCATCTGGTGGCCGCCGGCGTCGGCGCCGACGGCGACATCGCCGGCACCCTGTCGGTGCTGGCGTTCACGTTCACGATGGTCACCGGCGGCAACGACACCACCACCGGCATGCTGGGCGGGTCGATGCAGTTGCTGCACCAGCGTCCCGACCAGCGCCGGCTGCTGGCCGAGCAGCCCGGGCTGATTCCCGACGCGGTCGACGAACTGCTGCGGCTGACCTCGCCGGTGCAGGGGCTGGCGCGCACGACCACCCGCGACGTCACGCTGCACGACACGACCATTCCGGCCGGCCGCAAGGTGCTGCTGCTGTACGGGTCGGCCAACCGCGACGAACGCCAATACGGCCCGGACGCAGGCGAACTCGACGTCACCCGCCGCCCGCGCAACATCCTGACCTTCAGCCACGGCGCCCATCACTGCCTGGGCGCGGCCGCGGCCCGGATGCAGTCGCGCGTCGCGCTGACCGAATTGCTGGCCCGCTGCCCGGATTTCGAGGTCGACGAGTCGGGGATCGTCTGGTCCGGGGGCAGCTACGTGCGCCGCCCGCTGTCGGTGCCGATTCGAGATCCGGTCCTGATGGCCGGCGACTGGCTGGGGGCGCGGCGCATCGAGGTGGCCGCCGACCGCATCCTCGACGCGGCCGAGCGGCTGTGGACCGAACGCGACCACGCGTCGATCGGCATGAACGAAATCGCCAGGGCCGCAGGATGTTCCCGCGCGACGCTGTACCGCTACTTCGAGAACCGCGAGGTCGCTGCGCACCGCTTACGTGCACCGCGAGGCCCACCGGCTCGGCCGCGCCGATCGCGGAGCAGATCGGCGGGATCGACGACCCGCGGGAACGGCTGACCGCCGAGCGTGTCGCCACGTTGCGGCTGGTTCGCGAAAGCCCGGCGCTGGCATCGTGGTTCGCCACCACCCGCCCGCCGATCGGCGGCGAGCTGGCCGGGCAGTCGGAGGTGATCACCGCGTTGGCCGCCGCGTTTCTGAATTCGCTTGGGCCCGACGATCCGGCGGTCGTCGAGCGGCGGGCGCGCTGGGTGGTGCGGGTGCTGACGTCGCTGCTGATGTTCCCGGGCCGTGACGAGGCCGAGGAACGCGCGATGATCGAGGAGTTCGTCGTCCCGATTGCGACACCGGTCTCCGCGCGCGGGTAGCTCACCGCCTTTGCCGCTCTGGCGTCGCCGACGCCGTTGCCGCCGTCGGTGCCATCACCGCCGTCACCGTCGGTGGCACTGCGGCCAGTGATGCTGCCTCCGTTCGTGGCCCGACCGTGCCGGAGGAATTTGGATTAATTCCAGAACAGCCAAAACGGCAGGGGAACAACGAGGCACAGGCCAGCTACTTCGGTAAACCGGAGGAAGGCTCAGGCACGGACGCGCGTGAAGCGGTGCAGCAGCCAGGCCAGCGGAATCGTCATCACCAGCGTCGCGACGAACAGGTACAGCATCGAGCCGGTGTAGACGTGGGCGCGCACCACGTACGACCATGGCGAATTCCATGGTGATCAGATGGATCAGGAAGATCTCGTAGGAGATCTCGCCCAGCCACACCATCGGCCGGGTGGCCAGCAGGCGCGCAGTACCAGCCCCGGTCGCCCAGGGCCAGCGGCGCCACCGCCAGCGCGGCGATCACGGCGTAGAAGACCGTCTTGAACAGCGCCTCGCTCAGCGTCGCCGGCGAGGTCGTCGGCGCGCCCGCGATCGGGGTGGAGACGATGAAGTAGCAGATCATCGCCAGCGGTATGGCCACGAAGGCGTAGCCGCGCACCCCCATTGCCTGCAGCACGGCCAGCATCATGCCGGCCGAGGAACCAGGCCAGGTAGGTGGGCAGCCACAGCCGGGCGCCGTCGGGAAACCAGTGATCGGTGTGCACCAAGACCAGCCACGCCGGGCTGATCAGCGCCAGCCCCGCCAGCGCGCCCAGCAGCAGCCTCGGCTGCCACCGCCGCCGGACAGATCACCACCAGCAGCAGGTAGGCCAGCAGCGGCAGCACGACGTAGAAGGCGGCCTCCACCGCCAGGCTCCACATCTGCGTCAGCCCCTGGTGCAGATACTTGCCCAGGTAGCCGTCGGTGTAGATCTGCGTCAGCGTCAGGTTGCGGACCAGGCCCGAGCCAGCGTGTGGCCGGGATTGGGCCCCGCCTGTGCGGAAGTGGTACAGCACGTAGGCGAACAGCACGGTGATGACGTAGGCGGGCATGATGCGCCGAACCCGGTGCCGGGCATAGCGACGTCAGCGACGGCGGCGCGCCGCCGGTGGCGGCCGATTTCACCCACGGGCGGAACAGCAGGAAGCCCGGACAGCACGAAGAAGATCGGCACGCCGATCTCCATGCGCGAACCGACCAGCCCCCAATAGCCGTGGGTGTACTTGCCGGTGGTGTAGGCCGCGTGGGTGCCGACCACGAGCAGCGCGGCGACCGCGCGGATGCCGGTGAGCGAGGCGACCCGGTCGACGTGCGAGATCTGTTCGAGTCCGCCCTGGTCGATTTCCTCGGACAGGGTCATCCGGCGCCTCTTCGTCGTGGCTTGCCGCCGCCGTTGCGGGTTGCGGCGCTTGCCGGACGCCGCGGTCCGGCTGCAGGTCGATCAGCACGCCCGAGATGCGGGTGTGCTCAAGCGTCTTTCAGCGTCGCCTTCGGCAGCTTGGCGGGCAGTTCCACCAGCGAGAAGTCGGGGCCGATGGCGATGTGGCCGAAGTCGCTGCGGTGCAGGCCGCCCTCGTTGGCGATGGCGCCGACGATCGCACCGGGACCGATCTTGTGCCGCTTGCCGACAGAGATCCGGTAGGTGGCGAAGTCGCGCTTGGTGATCCTGAGCGTTCGTGCGGCGCGTTCGGGGCGGTCCCGACGCTCGCGCCGCTCGCGGCGGCGGTTCGGGCGCCATCAGGAACGCCTCGCCGTCGCGGGACTGCAACGCCAGCGCCGCGGCGATGTCGGCCATCGGGACGTCGTGCTCGCGCTCGTAGTCCTCGACCAGCCTGCGGAACAGCTCGATCCCGGGCGCGCCGAGCGCGTCGGTGATCGAATCGGCGAACTTGGCCACCCGTTGGGCGTTGACGTCCTCGACCGTGGGCAGCTCGGCCTCGGTGAGCGTCTGGCGGCGTCGCCTTCTCGATCGCCTTGAGCAGATGGCGCTCCCGCGGGGAGACGAACAGCAGCGCGGTGCCGCTGCGCCCGGCCCGGCCGGTGCGCCCGATGCGGTGCACGTAGGACTCGGTGTCGTGCGGGATGTCGTAGTTGAGCACGTGCGAGATGCGCTCGACGTCGAGACCGCGGGCGGCCACGTCGGTGGCGACCAGGATGTCGATGCTGCCGTCCTTGAGCGCCGCGATGGTCCGCTCGCGTTGCGCCTGCGGGATGTCGCCGTTGATGGCGGCCGCGGAAAACCCTCGGGCCCGCAGCTTTTCGGCGACCTCCTCGGTGGCCTGCTTGGTGCGGACGAAGACGATCATCGCCTCGAACTGCTCGACCTCGAGCACCCGGGTCAGCGCGTCCATCTTGCGCGGGCCGGCCACCTGGATGTAGCGCTGCGAGATGTTCTCGGCGGTAGCGGTTTTCGACTTGACGGTGACCTCGACGCGGGTCGTGCAGGTACTTGGTGGTGATCTTGCGGATCGCCGGCGGCATGGTGGCCGAGAACAGCGCCACCTGCTTGTACTCCGGGGTGTCGGCCAGGATGCGTTCGACGTCCTCGGCGAAGCCCATCGTGCAGCATCTCGTCGGCCTCGTCGAGCACCAGGTAGTCGACGTGCGACAGGTCCAGCGTGCCGCGCTCGAGATGGTCGATCACCCGGCCCGGCGTGCCGACCACCACCTGCGCGCCGCGCCGCAGCCCGGCCAGTTGCACGGCGTAGGACGAGCCGCCGTAGATCGGCAGCACGTTGATCTCCGGCAGGTGCGCGCCGTAGCGGCTGAACGCCTCGGCGACCTGCAGGGCCAGCTCCCGGGTCGGGCGCCAGCACCAGCGCCTGGGTCGCCTTGCTGGTGGCGTCGATGCTTGGACAGGATCGGGATCGCGAACGCCGCCGTCTTGCCGGTGCCGGTCTGCGCCAGGCCCACCACGTCGGAGCCCGCCAGCAGCGCCGGGATCGTCGCCGCCTGGATGCCGGTCGGCGACTCGTAGCCGACGTCGGCGATCGCCCGCAGCACCGCGGGGTGAATCTGCAGGTCGGCGAAGGTCGGGGAGGCAGCCTCGGGCGGGCTGTCGGGGAGCGTCATCGTCCTCGCAGTCTAGTGGTGATCGCGAGCTCAGCGGAGCTGAGCGCGGCGGGTGCCGCCGTCGGGCCCCGTCGGCGTAATTCGCGCACGCTCACGCGAACGGGCACCCACCGCCGGCGGCTCGCCCGTCGCGAGCACTCACAGGAGCCGACCCCGCGCAAGCCCGAGCCGCCGGGCCCGGCCACGCCTGCCGCACCCGCGGGCCCGATGACGGTACGGTGCTTCGACGTGGGATTGCTAGCGAGCCGTGCGCTGACGGGCCTGGCCGCCGCCGTGGTCGGCGCCGTGACGCTGGCCGGCTGCGGTTCCGGGGATTCCACCGTCGCCAAGACGCCGCAAACCCGGTCGACCACCGCCACCGCGTCGATCACCGCCCCGCCGACGACACCCGGCGCCACCCCCGGAGGCGACGGCCGCGCCCAGCGCCAGCCCGCCGCCGCCCGATCCCTGCGCGGTCAACCTCGCCGCGCCCGCCATCGCCAAGGCGGTGTCGGAACTGCCGCGCGACCCGCGCAGCGACCAGCCCTGGAACCCCGAGCCGCTGGCCGGCAACTACAACCAGTGCGCCCAGCTGTCGGCGGTGATCATCAAGGCCAACACCAACGCCGACCACCCCGCCACCCGGGCGGTGCTGTTCCACCTCGGCCAATTCATCCCGCAAGGCGTGCCCGACACCTACGGATTCAACGGCATCGACGAGTCCCAGACCACCGGCGACACCGTCGCATTGACTTACCCCAGTGGCCTGCAGGGACTGCAACACCGATGTGCGATTCCACTGGAACGGCAACGGCGGTCGAGATCATCGGCAACAATCCGCGCCACTGAGCGGACCAACTGAGCGGCCAGGGTGTCGATTCCGGCACCGAGCCGCTCCGCGAGGCGTCCAGAGCAGGTGTTTGCGCCGCATACCGGAAGTCATGATCGCTGCGAGCAATTCGACCGATCGGCGGGCTGTCCCGCTCGTCGGGGTACGCCGATATCAGCATCCGTCATCGCCTAACATGACGGGCACCACAACCAGGTTCCGCAGGCAATGTCTTTTCGCAGGCAACGTTCTAAGTGCGGCCAACACGTCGGAGAGTGTGCCATCGTAGCCATCCATTTCATCTCGGGTCTGCCGCGTTCGGGTTCGACATTGCTGGCCGCGTTGCTGCGGCAAAACCCGCGATTCCAGGCCGGGATGTCGGGACCACTGGCCGGCCTGTTCGGCGCCCTGCTGGGCGAAATGAGCGGGCGCAACGAGTTTTCGGTGTTCATCGACGACACCCAGCGCGAGCGCATCCTGCGCGGGTTGTTCAACGACTTCTACGCCGAGTCCACCGCCGAGGTCATCTTTGACACCAGCCGCGGCTGGTGTCAGTGGATGCCGGCGATCGCGCGGCTGTTTCCCGAAGCGAAAGTGATTGCCTGCGTGCGTGAACTGCAGTGGGTGGTCGACAGCATCGAGCGGTTGATTCAACGCAACGTCTTCAGCCCGTCATCGATCTTCAATTATAGCGCCGGCGGCACCGTCTACACCCGCGCCAAACAGGTGGTGGCCGCCGACGGCATGGTCGGCGGACCCTACGACGCCCTCAAGCAGGCCGCCTACGGCGCGCAACGGGATCGCCTGTTGTTGGTGCAATACGAAACCTTGACCACCGAGCCGGCCAACACGATGCAAGCCATCTACAAGTTTCTCGGCGAACCGGCGTTCGACCACGACTTCGGCCACATCGACTACGACGTCACCGAATTCGACGAGCGCGCCGGCACCCCGGGGCTGCACACCGTGCGCCCCATGGTCAAAGCCGAACCGCGCGACCCGCTGCTGCCGCCTGATCTGTTCAACCGCTTCATCCGCGACGCCTTCTGGCGCGATCTCGAAAGGATTCCACCCGGGCTGCAAGTCGTGTGAGCCGCTGTCTTCAGGCACACCGTGGCGTCGCCCGCGGGGTGTGGTTTCGGGTACCGAGCAGGCGTTTCACGAGAACTGAGGACCACCTCCCGGATAGGCCCCGGTACGGCCAGCGCCAATCCGGACGGCGACGGCGCCGGGCCGCCCGACGCAGGCATGCCCGGGCCGCGCTTCCCGTGCTACGGGTTGTCGGCGCCGTTGGCGCCAGTAGCGGTCTGTCCGTCCGAGTTCTGGTTGTTGACGGCATAGACATCGCCCTCGCTACCGTTACCGCCAGTTTGGCCGGCACTGCCATTGCCGCCGTTGCCGCCAGTGGCGGTGGCGTCATTCGCAGACGGGTGGTCCAGCAGGCGTCCCACTGCTGTCCAGACCCGCCCCGATGTTGCCGTCAGCGCCGTTGCCGCCGGCGCTGCCGGCGCCGGTACCGCTGCCACCGTCGCCGCCGGTGGCACTACCGCCGGTGGCCGAACTGTTGGCGCCCAAAGCGTTCACCCTGCTGGCTCCCGCGTCACCGCCCTGGCCGCCATCGAGACCGTCACCGCCGGTACCGCCCTGCGACGTGCCATTGGCCACCGCGTTGTCCCCACCGGAGGCGATCGCCGCTTTGCCGCCGTCACCGCCAGTGCCGCCGCCGGTGGCATCGCCGCCGTCACCGCCGGTCGACGTGCCGCTGGCTGTCCCGCCGGGGCCGCCGGCGTTCGGGTTACCGAAGAAGTCGGTGACCTTGGCGCTTTGGATATCCGAGCTTTGACCGTTACCGCCGATGCTGCCGGAGCCAGTACCGTCACCGCCGCTGCCACCGGTGGACTGCACCATACGAGGTGCCGCCCTGACCCGGCCTCGAGCTCACCAAAGCTGCCGTTACCGCCTTGCCCGCCGTCAATGCCGGCGCCGCCCTGGCCGCCCGTGGCCAGCACCGTGTGAGCGGCACCATCGACCGTGCCGCCGGTGCCGTCGGCGACGAGGTAGCCCGCACCGCCGGTGCCGCCGGTGCCGCCGCCGCTGCCCGCGCCGCCGCCGCCACCCTGAGCAGTGCCCCCGGTGACGCTGCCGGCACTGACGCCGATCGCGGCCGTCCCGCCGCCACCGCCGGTACCGCTGTCGCTACCATCACCGCCCAAGCCGCCGATGGCGGTGCCGGTCGCGGTGCTGTCCGCGCCGTCGGCAACGACAGTGCCCGTACCGCCGCCACCACCCGCACCGCCAGTGCTGCCGGCCCCGCCGTCACCACCGGTCGCACTGGAATCACCACTGACGGTGCCGCCGTTGGTGGCACTGATGGAGCCCGCACCGCCAGCGCCGCCGGTCGCGCCTTCAACACCACCGCTACCGCCATCACCACCGGTCGCGGTCCCGGCAGCGCTACTTGTCGCATCCGCGGTCACGCTGCCGGCCCCACCGGCGCCACCGGCGCCACCGGAGCTGCCATCGGTGCCGCCGCTGCCGCCGGTGCCGCCGGTACCGCCGTACGCAGTGCCGCTGGCATTGCCGTTCGCGCTGATGGTGCCCGCGCCGCCGGTCCCGCCGTCGCCGCCAGCACCGGTGTGCATGGCATCGACGTAGGTGCCGCCGGTGCCGCCGTTACCGCCATCACCGCCATGGAGGGTGACGCCGCCGGTGGTGCTGCCCGCGGTGGGCTGGAACGTCTCACCGGCACTGGCGCCGCCGTCACCGCCGACCCCACCACCGGCACCGTTGGCCCCGCCGTCACCACCGTTACCGCTGATCACGGTGGCATCGGTAATCGAAGAGCCGGTGTTGTTCACATACGACCACGCATGCCCGGCGTCACCGCCGTCACCGCCATGACCCGCGCCCCCGTCACCGCCGGTCGCGACGCTGTTGGTGTTGGCCCCGAAGTTACCGGCGATCTGAGAGTCACCACCATTACCGCCGGTGGCACCGGCCGCGTCGGCCACGCCGCCATCACCACCAGTGGAGACGGCGCCGCTCACCGAGCCGCCAGCCCCTTGAGACAACACGTAGCCGTACCCGCCGCCACCGCCGGTGCCGCCCATGCTGCTGTCGCCGCCGTTACCGCCGTAGGCGACGCTGTCGCTGACCGAGCCATCGGCCACCGGGCCACCGGAGTAGCCGGCATCGACCCCGGCCGCCCGGCCCACCCCGCCGGTGCTGCCCGCACCGGTGCCGGTACCGCCATTGCCGCTGTAGGCGCCGCTGTTGGTGACGGTGCCGTTGGTGTTGGCGCCGATCTCGGCGAACTGGGCGTTGCCGCCGGTACCGCCGTCGACGCCGTTGCCCGCGTTGCCGCCGATCGCGGTCACCCCGCTAATCGAGCTGTTGTCGCCGAAGGTGTAGATGACGCTGCCGCTGGCGTAGCCGTCGGTGATGATGCTGCCGCCGGTACCACCGTTGATGCCGTCACCGCCGGCGCCACCTACGGAGGTGCTGTCGCTGATGGAGCTGTTCGCACCGTCGGTGTAGATGTTGGAATAGCCGCCGGCTCCGCCGGTGCTGCCGTCGCCGGTCGCGTCGCCGCCGGCGCCGCCGGTAGCGGTGCTGTTAGTGATGGAGCTGTTCGCGCCGTAGGTGTAGATGTTGGTGTCACCGCCCGCTCCGCCGGTGCTGCCAACGCCGGTAGCGTAACCGGCGGCGCCGCCCACCGCGCTGCTACCGGTGATGGAGCTGCCGGCACTGTCGGCCTTGATCCACGCATAGCCGCCGTTTCCGCCTTGGCTGGCGGCACCGTTGGCGTAGCCGCCGGCGGTGCCGGTGGCGGTGCTGCCGGAGACGGTGCCGCCGTTGTCGGCTCCTACGTAACCGTATCCGCCATCACCGCCGGTACCGCCGCCACTACCGTAGCCACCGTTCCCCCCGGTAGCGGTGCTGTCAGTGACGGAGCTGCCTGCCCCGATAGCCGAGACCTGGGCGACGCCGCCGGCACCGCCGGCGCCTCCGTCGATGCCGTCGCCGCCGGCACCGCCCGTGGCGGTGCCGTTAGTGACGGCGCCGCCGTTATAGGCGTTGATCAAGCCGTAGCCGCCGGCGCCGCCGGTGCCGCCGTGGGTGTCGCCGGCCCCGCCGGCTCCGCCGATGGCACTGCTGGCATCGACGGAGCTGTTTGCGTCGGCGTGGACGCCCGCGGAGCCTCCGTAGCCGCCGGCCCCGCCGGCCGCGGTCGTGGTGCCGGCGCCGCCGGTACCGCCGTCACCGCCGGTGGCGGTGCTGCCAGTGATGCTGCCACCGCCTCCGATGTAGGCGCCGCCGGCGCCGCCACCACCGCCACCGCCGTACCCGGCCTCGGCGGCAGTGCCCGCAGCGCCCGCGCCGCCAGCCCCGACGGCGCCCGCGGTCGCACCGGCACCGCTGTGGTAGCCGGCCCCGCCGTCACCACCGTTACCGCCGGCGCCGAACATTCCGCCGTCGGTGCCCGCACCGCCGGTACCGCCGGTCCCACCGGTACCACCGGCCTGCGGCGCTGAATTATCAGGCCCGACGAGGCCGTCACCGGCGCCGCCGTCACCACCGGCACCACCGGTGCCGCCGTTGCCGCCGCCGACGCCGGTGCCGGCGACGCCGGCCCCGCCGGTACCGCCGTCACCGCCCATGCCGCCAGTGCCCGCCTGTGGGCCGGCGCCGCCGTCCGCGCCGGTACCACCGGCCCCGCCGGTGCCGCCGTCACCGCCAGTGCCCGCCTGGCCCGGGGTTCCCGGCGCCGCGTTCAAACCGCTACCGGCCAACCCGCCGGCCCCGGCCGCGCCGCCGGCGCCACCGGTGCCACCGTCCGCGCCGGCGCCGCCGGCGCCGCCGGTGTTGTTGCCGCCGGCGCCGCCGGCGCCGCCCACGCCGCCATCGCCGCCGTTACCGCCACTGCCGTTGGTGCCGCCATCGCCGGCCGAACCGCCCACGCCGCCGGCGCCACCGGCGCCACCGGCCTGGCCCGCACCACCCGCGGTGGGCGTGGCGGAGTCGATCCCGGCCGCGCCGTCCTCACCCGAGCCGCCGTTACCGCCGTTACCGCCGTGGCCGCCGAAGCCCGCGCGGCCCACCTGACCGGCCGCGCCCGCACCAGTGCCGGCCAACCCGCCCGCACCCGCGTTACCACCGGCACCGCCGTCACCACCATCCTGACCAGTGCCCACAGCACCGGCACCGCCGGCACCGCCCCCGCCGCCGGAGCCGCCGGTCCCGCCATCGCCATTGACGCCACCAGCAGCCGCACTACCGCCGGTGCCCGCCCTGCCCGCCGGCGCCGCCGCTAAAGCCGGTGCCACCGGCCGCCACGGCGTCATCACCAGCACCACCGCGACCACCGAAACCACCGGTACCACCGGTACCACCGCTACCCGCGGTGCCGGTGTGCCCAAACCCCCACGCCAAATTCGCCCCAGCGGACCCGCCGGCCCCGGAGGAACCACCGGTACCACCGGTACCACCGACCCCGCCGGCCATGCCAAAGCCCACACCGGAGCCACCGGCGCCACCGCCCCCGCCGGCCCCGCCGTCCCCGCCGAGCCCGCCGTTACCGCTGGCCCCACCCAGCAACGCCACGTTGGCCCCGCCAGTCCCGCCGGACCCACCGGACCCGCCGGACCCGCCGGACCCGCCGATCCCGCCGGGCGTCAAGCTGTCGCCGCCGAACCCGCCGCGCCCGCCGACCCCGCCGTCCCCGCCGGCACCACCGGTACCGTTGAACGAGAACACCTGCCTGTTAGCGCCGCCGTCACCGCCGGACCCGCCGTGGCCGTAATCGCTGCCGGACACGGCGTTACCGCCGGCACCACCGTGCCCGCCGACACCACCGTTACCCCCACCGATATACCCATTGGCCCCGCCATTCCCGCCGGCCCCGCCGTAAACAAAGGACCCAGACCCGCCGGCCCCGCCGTTACCGCCGGCACCACCGGCGCCCCACAGCAGCGCCGCCCCGCCATTCCCGCCGACCCCGCCGGCCGCGCCCACACCACCCCTACCGCCGGCTCCACCGGCACCACCATTACCGAACAACAACCCGCCGGCCCCGCCGTTACCGCCGTGACCGCCCGCCACGCCGGCGGTGCTGGAGTTCCAGCCCGCACCACCATTGCCGCCGTTACCGAACAGCCACCCGCCGCCCCCACCGTTACCGCCATTGGGGCTGGCGGCCGTACCGGCCGCCCCATTGACGCCCGGCCCAAACAGCGGGCGCCCCGTCAAAGCCAGCCACGGCGAAAACGGCGCCCGGTACTCAGCAGCAGCAGCCGCCGCCGCCTGCAGCGGCGACACGTTGGCCGCCTCAGCACCCAAATACGCGCCCACACCCCCGTTCAACGCCTGCACGAACTGCGCATGAAACGTCGACACCTGAGCGCTCAACGCCTGAAACTCCTGGCCGAAACCGCCAAACAACGCCGAAATCGCCGCCGACACCTCATCCTGAGCCGCAGCAGCAATCGACGTCGTCGACCCCGCCGCCATCGAGTTGGCCGAATTGAGCGACGACCCGATCCGGGCCAAGTCCGCAGACGCCGCGGCCATAACGTCAGGTGCTGCAATCACGTACGACATGCTCGGCTCCCAATCACTAGGGGTGAGTCAACCTTCAGGAAACTGTTCACGTAGGACACTGTTCACGACCGTCCCGAGACACTACGCGGGTTTAATCGGGTTTCCGAGAACGTTCCGAGAGAATTTCATAAACTGGATTCGATCGATTTTTTCGTCCCGCTGAATCGCCTTGGAATAGCAAATGACAGGTAACCGCAAACGTGTATGACCGACGCGACCGCAGTGACTCGACCTGCCTGCGCGCACCGAATCGTAGGCGTAACTGAAGCACCGCCGGTGGGTGTGAACACAGCTACTACTAACCGCTTAACTGTTAAGCAACTTAAGCAATACACGCATTCGACAGACCCTGCCAACCGATAAACGCCGACGCTTCGCGGAACTACTTTGGCCGACTGCAGTGCAACAGCACCGGCGCCGACCGTCGCCAAGTCCAGCCCGCCCTGCGCCTGCGCCCTCCACTACACGCACGTTGCCCTACAGCCCAACCCGCCACCTCAACCACTCACCAGCAGCGGAAGCGAAATCGCTCCAGCACCGCAAGTCACCACAAACACCCAACGGCCATCAACAGGCAGACACACCTCAATGCCGAAGAAAGCGAACCCGATTTCGCCGCGCCCGCTGCCCCGCCGCCCGATCCGCGCACAGTTAATCCCGCCGCTCCCACCCCTGAGTTTGGACATTTGGCTTAGTACCCGGGTTTGAAGCCGAGATCGCTGAGGATTTTGAGTTCGGTGTCGGGGATCGCCGGTGGGAAGGTCTGGGTGGCGCCGTTGATGTTGATGGTCGCGCTGCGCAGCGGCCGCAAGGTCTTGACGGCCTTGGCGATGGAGACCCCGGTGCGCGATTGGATGGCGTGCGAGACCGCCAGGGCGGCGAACACGATCGTCAGGTGGGCTTCGATGGCGTCGTGCATCCGGTTGAACATCGGCCGAGCCTCGAGGTCGCTCTTGGACATCCGAAACGACTTCTCCACGTGCCACAGATCGTGGTACTTCGCGATGACTTCGGCGGCCGGCATCACCGTGACCGGCACGTTGGTCACATAGCCTTTCAATCCGACGAGGGATTGAGCGCGGGCCAGGCTGGCCTCATCGACAGTGCGGTCATCGCCGCGGACCTTCACAAACCGGGCCGTTTTGGCCTGCCTGGAACCCTCGACGATGGACCGTGCGCGGGCTTCCTGGGCGGCCAGGGTCTTCTGATCGCGGCGTGCTCGTTTGGCCGAATACGCCCAGACCGCCCGCCACGCACCGGGATGGTGTTCGGGGTCCCAGACCGGCTCGGCGCGCTTGCTGCAGTCGTTGACGACGCTGTTGCCGTGCCGGGGTGTGACAGTGTCGATGATCTGCCCGTCGGTGAAAACATCGCCGTTCCAATGGAAATGGGACTCCAGATCCCCGGGAGCCTTGGTCATCCGCGACCCGACGATAAAGGAGAGCTCCAGTTCGTCGAGGGCTTTGAGATTGGCCGCCGAAAGCATCCCGGCGTCAGCGGCCACCACCATCGGGATCCCTTCGAGGTGGTGGCGTTCGACGAAGCCGCGGATGATCGGCACGATAGTGGTCGTCTCGGCGGTGTTGCCCTCGAAACACCCGATCTCCAAAGGGAATCCACTGCGATCCACCAGCAGTCCGACGACAATTTGAGGATCGACGCGGCGGTCCTTTGAGTACCCGACCCGCCGCAGCTCATCTTCGTGTTCAGCCTGAAAATGCAAGGTGGTGGTGTCATAAAGCAGCAGTGAGAGGCCTCCGCAATCCCGGGAGTGCGCACAGCATTGCGCGGCGACGACATCTCGGGCCGGGCTGGCGTGGAGGCTGCGGACGTGGCGGTCAATGGTCTTGTACGACACCAATGTTGCCCCGAGATCGGCCAGCACCCGCAGCGCGTCGATCTTGCTGGTCGGCTCCACGATCCGGGCGATCACCAGATCCCGGAACACCTCGTCGCCCACCTCATCGAACCCGAGCCAGTCATACACATGGGCCAGCACGTCGTAGAGCAGCCGCGAATTGGTGCCCAGCGTGCGCCCTGGCGGCACCACCGGTGCCAGGGCCGCCGGGGCAGCCGGCGATGCGATCAACCAGCGGTCCCGGAAATCGGCCACATCGGCCATCGACTGGGCACGCGCGGACACCTCAAAATCCAGTGCCGCCTGGCCATCGAGGACCACCTGCTGGGCCGCATCGAGCAGAATGCCCAGCTCAGCATTGGTATGCGCCGAACCCAGATGGGCCAGGATCACCACCTTGCCCCGGTCTTTGCGGGCCACCTGCACCGCCACCGCACCCGAGGCGGTGCGCACCTTCCGCACGTACGCCACCGCACGAACCTACCCGGTTAGTACCCCAAAACGCCTGTCGCTTGCCAGGGTGATGGGACCACCTGATTGCCAGGGGGATGGGACCACCGTGGCGCGTTACTGAGGATGCTCGTCGGCGTGGTCTGGGTCAAGCTGACCGCGGGTGCGTTGGCGGTAGGACGGTCCTTCGATGACCAGGGTGTGGGCGGTGGCGGTCAGCCGGTCGATGGCTGATTGAGCCAGCAGCGTGT
>CAVRTL010000007.1:0-91953 GCA_963724165.1 uncultured Actinomycetota bacterium
GCCTGGACGTGACGAACGTGATAAGAACAGGTTGGTGCATGGTGACGCAGAAGCCATGTGATGCATCGGTGGGTGAGGTAGGAAGTGACTGCACGCCTGAGCAAGGATGATCGTCTGCAGCGTTTAGTGGATAAGACATGCAGGCGAGTCGCTGATATACCTGACACAACGACTTCGCTTCGCCATATGCCCAACAGCCGGTTGGGGTGTTGGTGCGCGAGGCGGGGTACGAACGCACCTCGGACAAGTTTCTTGAGGAGCTTGGTAATCGTTTGCGTGACAGAGGAATCAGCTTCACACCTGAGCTGACCGATCCCGCGAACACGACGAAAACGCGCATCTACTTCTTCGACGTGAAACGTCCGGCCAGAGGGCTCCGGCCCACCCGCGAGCTGTTTAAAGAAGAAAAGCAGCTCTCGCGCTTTCTTTGGCTGAACAAAGATGTTCTTTCCTACATCAAGAAGAACAATCTCAAGATTCAGGGCCGCGAGAGGCGCATCGCGAACGGGGTAATCCTCGACCTTCTCGCCGTGCATAGAAAAACGGGAGAGCTGGTCGGCATTGAGTTGAAAGCCGAAGAAGCCGACGATCGGGTGGTCGGTCAGGCTGCTAAGTACATGCGAGCGCTCAAGGCAAAGGCAGATACAGAAGGCCGGCCGGGTGCGCGGCTGCTCATCGTGACCGGGCAACCGGACGAGGACCTCGCAGAACTCGTGCAGATTCAGGCAGGAAAGTTCGGGGTCCCGAACAAAGTGGTTGCTCATCGCGTCCGCCTTGAACTCTCGGAGGCGGGGTGACAGGACCTCACGCCTCGCTGAACTCGATGACGACTTATTCGAGCGCGTCCGTTGCACATTCAACATCGCCGACACGAACGGTGCTCCTACCTGGGCTTGGGACTTTTGCCACTAGCTACAACTCTCGGCCGGAAATAACTTCGCCTGCTAGTGGGTCGCACGAAGCCGACTAGTGACGGGCCGACGTTGCTTTGATCGACCGCTGTAAGCGAGGGGAGCCGATGCAGGAAGCCGTAAGACCGCGAGTACAGAGAGTCGACACGGTGGTAGCGGGACACCGGCGATGACCCTTGCCGGGTTCGCGCTCCCGGAGCTATCGGCCTATGACCCACCTGTCGAGGGCGAGGGGAGCCTGGATCCGATGGGCCTGGCGGCGATCTCTGACAGGCTGGCCGACCGGCTGGTGCCCGGTGTGCGGGCGCGGATGCAGCGAGTCCGGTTCGTTACTGCGATGGCCGTCGGGGCGATGGCGTGCGAGACCCTGGCCGACGAGGTATCGGCCGACGGGATCTCCACGCCGGCGATCTGCTTTGAGTGGCTCGTCATCGAAGGCATGGTCCGGCGACTTTCGCCGCAGGAAATCCCGCCCGGCGTTCCTGGCAGTCATAAGGCTCGGGGTGTCATCAACCGCAGGCAGCGGCTCTCAGCTGCGACCTACCTCAAGGGTCCGTCGGTGTTCGGGTTCAACGGGGTCTACAAACCCTTCGCCGTCGACGCCCATGTCGTAGGCAGTGAGCTTGAGCCCGGTTCCCGCTGTGCCGAGCTCACCCGAAGCTGGGAGTCCGAGCAGGGTTTCGCTGGGTTTACCGATGCTGTGCCCCACACCGACGGCGGGAGGCTGCGGGCCCAGCTGCGTGAACAGGTGCGAGACGCCCTGAGAGCGGGACGGTGTACTACTACCCCGAGCAGCTGGCTTTTCGGTCGGCTGGCGGTGTCGTTGCACCCTGACCAGGCGTGGGCCGGGGAGCGCCAGCTGCTGCGATCTCTGATCACCGCCGGCGAACATGAGACCCGGGCTCGAGCTCGCCGGCCATCTCGCCGGGATCGAAGGCGAGCCGAGCGAGGCCGAGCTCCTCGACGCTGTGCGGCCCTCCTGTTCGCCGGCGCTCGGGAGCATCGTCGACGCGGTCGTTGCCTACGAGCGCTTCGCGGCGCTAGTCGACGTTGCCTTCCGCACCCTGTGTGCTGTGTCCCACGCGATGGGCGCACAGCCCCTGACGCCGGCGTCGGTCGACCAGCACGAGATGATCGTGCACTGCGCCCGGGAACTGCCGGACCACTACCGTCGGGCGGCGGAACAGATGACCGCTATCGCCGCCGAAAGCGACCTCGAGCAACGGCTCGGCGAATTCGCGATACCTCGCTCGCCCGGTGAACTGGTGGAACTGCTGATCGAGCACCACGAGTGGATCCAGGCCGCCAAGCCACCTCAGGGCAAACGACCGTGGTTCGAGCCGTTCCGGAACGGCTGGGTAGTCCGCAGTCCGTATGGCACACCAGAGCAGCCTCAACTCGGACCCTGGTTCGTGCACCCCGTCCGCGTCGCCGCCCTCCGCCGGTTCGTCGAGGACACCGCCCCGTGACCTTGGTGCGTTTGCTCGACTATTGGTCCCCGCCCGACGGTGCCGGAGCGCCCGTCGCCTGCCTAGCGACAACGTTCACCCTTGAGTCCGACTTCTTCGCCCAGGACTGCCTCTCGCGCTTCCTGAGCTTGTCGACCGCCGTCGGCGAGGGCGACAACATCTCCTCGATCGCGGCCGTCCTCGAGGAGGAGGACAGGCTGAGCGAGGCCCAAGTGTCGGTACTGGTCGACCGGAGCAGCCCGGCCGAGAAGCGCAACCTCCGCTGGGACTTGCTCCCCATTGGCGTGCCCGGTGGCCTCCTGCACGCTAAGGTGGCGGCGCTGCTCTGGGAGCGCTCGGCCCGCATCATCCTCGGTTCGGCCAACCTCACCTCCGCCGGCTACCGCCGCCAGGTCGAGCTCGCCCTCGCCATCGACCTCGACCAGGGCTGCAGGATGCCTCAGCCCTTTATCGATGAACTCGTGGCCGAGCTTCGTCGTCTCGTCGAGCTCGCACCCGGCCCAGCCTCAGGACCCAAAGGCCGGGCCCTTGCCACCGTCGAGCTGCTCGCTACGCGTGTCGAGGCACTTGGACTGCCCCGAATCGGAGCCGCAGACCTGCGGCTCGCCGTGGCGCCGGCGCGCCCCGGCACCAGCCCCCTTGACCGCCTCGGCGATGTGTGGAGGGGAGCTCAGCCACTTCAGGCCACAGTGTTGTCTCCGTTCTGGGATGACGCGGTTCCGGCGCCGGCCATCGAGGCAGTACGCCGTTGCCTGACCGGCCGCCCCGCCTCCCGCCGGTGGATGACGTTTGTCACCGCCGTCGACCGATTCAGCGGCACCGTGCAGGCACCAGCTTCGCTGGCGGAGGAGGCGGGGGCGGACGTGACCGCCTTCGACCCGCCCGACCCAGAACAGCAGTTCCGCAACCTCCACGCCAAGCTCATGCTCTTCGAGAGCGACGACTGGCTCGCCGCCCTCATAGGGTCTTCGAACGCCACCGAAGCTGGGCTGGGTCTCCACCCGCAGCGCGGTCATCATGAGCTCAACCTCTGGCTGGGCTGCCCCGCAGGATCGAAGACCGCCGAGCACCTCTGGGCGTTGGCGCGGGTGGGTGACCAGATCGACCTCGACGACAGGCAGTGGGAACCGCTTCCGGATGAGGACGAGCCGACGACCCCGTTGCTCCCCACCGGATTCGTGCGGTGCACCGTTGATGCCAGCAGGCCTGCTCAACTGCTACTCGACCTCGATGCCAGGTCACTGCCGGCATCGTGGCTAGTGCGGAGCCCCGCCGATCGTGAGCTATTGACTGCTGACGCCTGGCGGGCCGCAGGCTCGCCCGAGTCGCTGTCCGTGAATCTTGGCGATGAAGCGCTGCCGTCGTACCTGTTGGTGCGCTGGGACGCCGACGGCGAACGGTGTGATGCGGCCTGGACGGTCAACGTCGAGGACCGTGGGGCGCTGCGAGCGCCAGCCGAACTGGCGGAGCTGCCGGTCGATGTCCTACTTGCGGCGTTGGCGTCGACCCGACCGTTGCCGGTCGCCCTCGAGCACGAGCTCCGCCGTCGACAGCGGGCCGCCTACGACGGCGGCCGCATCGAGCTCGACCCGCTACAGCGCTTCGATGACAGCGGGCTTCTGCTCCAGCGCGCGCGGCACCTTTCGTTGGCGTTGTGGCGGCTACAGGAGCGTCTTGGTCGCCCGACGACGAGCATGGACGCGCTGCAATGGCGTCTCCGCGGAGCGCTAGGACCGCTCGCCATCGCTGAAGGGCTGGTGAAGGCCGCACGCAACCAAGAGACGCTGCCCGGCGAGGCCCACTTCCTTTTTGCCGAGCTGGCCCTTACCGTCGCCGCTGTTGACTGGGGCAGCGTTGTTCGCGGCATCAGCCTCAATAGAGTTCGAGCACTCGTCGCCGAGGTTCTCCGCGCGCTTGAAGAGCGCCGGATGGAACTTCCCTCAGATGCCGACCCTGCGCTTGACGCCTATGTCCGCGACGCATTCGAGGCGGCACAACGATGAGTTGGACCCTCAGCCCCAAAGTGAGCCTCCGAAACGACCGTGTGCCTGATGCCGACGCCGACCGTCAGCAGCAGACCGCGGACGAGATCCTTCGGCGCCTGGCCGACCAGCCGGGCCTGTGCTCGCCGACGAAGTGGGCATGGGCAAAACCTACGTCGCCCTTGCCGTGGCCGCCTCGGTCCTTGAAGCAACCCGCCGCAAGCGGCCGGTGGTGGTAATGGTTCCGCCCGCCATAGCGGACAAGTGGCCAACCGAGTGGGCGGTGTTCGCGGAGCGCTGCCTGCCCGCCGGCCACGGCTTGCGAGCGTCGACACCTATCCGGCGCGGCAGCCACTTCCTCAAGCTGCTAGATGACCCCGCAGCGACTCGATCGCATCTGATCTTCCTTACCCATGGGGCCCTCACGACGAATCTCCACGATCCATTCATGCGTCTGGCATTGCTGCGCCGGGCGATGCTACATCGCCCGGACTTGGCGAACCGCCGCCGCGCGGTCGCCCGCTTCGCCGACTCGCTGCTCAACGACAGGCGCTTCGACGATTACACGGCCGCCGCGCTGCTAGAGGTTCCGGTTAGCCAATGGCGCGACGTCTGGGAACAGTGGCGCCCACAGAACCCGCTCGATGATGACCCGGTTCCTTTGGCGCTGGTACGGGCACTCAAGAAAGTCGACCTCACTGCGCTCCGTGAGGCGCTCGCCGCCGTCCCACTGCGTCGGAGCTCTAAGTTCGCGTCGCGCATGCGGGCCGCTCGCCGACAGCTCAACCAGGCGCTAAACGACGCCTGGGCCCATTGCCTTGGATCCCTGGACGTACGTCTCCCTCTACTGATCCTCGACGAGGCACACCACGTTAAGAACCCCAACCGCCTGGCCCGGCTTTTCGATAACGAAGAGGCAGAGCAGGATGCCGAGGCTCTCCGGGGCCCGCTGGGCGACATGTTTGAAAAGATGTTGTTCTTAACAGCTACGCCGTTCCAGCTTGGCCACCATGAGCTGCTTAGCGTGCTCGATCGTTTCCACGGCGTGCGCTGGCCATCGGCACTGGCCAGGGCGCGCTTCGACCAGCAGACCGAGCACCTCCGTGACGCACTCGACCGCGCGCAGGCAACCGCCCTCCGGCTTGAGCGGGCCTGGGCCCGTATCGACATGCTCGACGGCCCACTTGTGGGCGAACTCCAGTCATTTGACCCACACGACGACCAACCCGAGGCGCTCCGCACTGCCCTCACTGTTGCGGCTGAGGCCCGAGCCAGCATCGCCGCCGCTGAAGAGCTTCTTCGGCCCTGGGTGATTCGCCACGTCAAGCCCCAGAAAGCGCAACTGCGGTGCTACCGACCGGGCCGATCTATCCTTGACGACAGCGATAATGACCATGGCTTGACTGTCCAGGGCGCGGCGACGTTGCCGTTCTCTCGCCGCGCGGGCCCAGGCAGTGGCGTCGCTCCAAGGCGCCGACGGCGAGCGCTCCACTCGCGCCTACTTCGCCTATGGGCTCGCCTCATCGTTCGAGGCCTACGCCGACACGCGCCGCAACCGCATTGCCAACCTGGATGAGTCCAACGGTGAGCAGATTGCCGCCGAACTCACTCCTCAGCTGCGCTGGTACCTCGACCGGATCGCGGCCGCTCTCCCAGATGAGATGGTCGATGGCTGGGCGTCCCATCCGAAGGTCGCCGCTACGGTCGACCGGGTCCGTGACCTTTGGTGCAGTGGCGAGAAGTCGCTCGTCTTCTGCTTCTATGTTGAGACGGGGCGTGCTCTGCGCGCTCACATTTCGCGGGCACTGCGCCAGGAAGTAATCGTCCGAGCAGCCGCTGGGTTCGGCCTAGATCCCGCGGCCGAGAACGAAGTGCTCGCGGCGCTCGATCGCATCGGCGAACGGCTCCTTCGTAGCGATTCCCGTGGTTATGGCGCCTTCCGCAAACAGATTCGTTCGCTTGCGGCCGACTTTGATGACGCCACCCAAGACCAGGTGGCCGAGGTCGTCACCAGATTCATGCGCACTCCATCATTCCTGGTCCGTTTCGTGGATCTATCGCCAAAGGCGTCGGTTGACGACCTGCTCGCCGGCCTTGACCGCCCCGATATGTCGGGCGCCACGCTCGCCGATCGCATCAGGTCATTTGCGAGAGCACTCTGTCACAAGGTCGACTTGGAGCGCGAAGAGATTCTCGGTGCCCTCACCGGCATCCAGACCGGCGGCATCGCGACCACCGCTGAGGACTTCGACCCTTCGGAACGCTCACGGAACCGAGAGGTGCTGATGCCCAATGTCAGGCTCGCCAATGGCCAAGTGCGCCATTCCATACGACGGCGCCTCATGCTCGCCTTCAACACTCCGTTTTTTCCCGAGATACTGGTGGCAAGCTCGGTAATGGCTGAGGGTGTCGATCTGCACCAGGACTGCCGCCACGTGATCCACCACGATCTCGCTTGGAACCCGAGCACCCTCGAACAGCGGACCGGCCGAATCGACCGAATCGGGTCGAAGGCCGAGGCGGTCGGGCAGCCCGTTGTCATCTATGAGCCGTACATCGGCGGCACCCACGATGAGAAGATGTTCCGCGTCGTCAAGGACCGCGAGCGCTGGTTCGGCGTCGTGATGGGTGAGACCCCCGAGCCCGGCGAGCGGGCGACCGAGCGGCAGGAAGCTCGCGTTCCGCTCCCAATCGCCCTCGCCGAGCAGCTGACGATGAACTTGTCGCTCGCCGTGGGTGGGATTGACAGCGCCGAGGCAAGCCAGTGACGCCCCGTTAGGGTCCGGCCTACTCCGGTCAGCTTGCCGATATGCACGATCTTGGTTAGGGGCGCCGCGACCCCTTTGAGCTATCGATCGACGACCTCGGTTCGATTAAGACTTTGCTCACCGCCATAGCCATGGCTTCACTAATTGTGTTCTGCGTCAGCTTGATCCATGTTGTGAGCGGTGAACCCGAGGCGTGACTGAAGCTCACCTGTGAGCGGCGTAAGCAGTCGAAACTTCACTAACATCGGCTCCGACCCCTCGTGACTGATTGGAACCACGCGCCCAAGGTAGGTGAATGCGGGGTCATTTCCCTTGCGCCGCATCCACAACTCGATCGACTTTCCCGTCTCGAGGGCATCAAGAATCTCCTTGCCCTTCTTGCGCTCTGGTGACGTCGTCAACTGCGAACTCCACACGAAGACGTCGGGACCTTCGAAGTGTTCGGTGTACTGCGTGCGGTCGGCGCGTTTCTCCAGCGAAACGAACAGGATCACATAATTCTTCAGCGAGACGTGGCCTGAACGCCAGTTGCCGGGGTTGTACACCTCGCCATACAGGGCCGGAACGTCTGTGCTCTTGAATTGCTCACCTATCCTCGGCGCAAGGGGATTGATGTCCTGCTGCTCGAGCTTCGTCGCCAGCCGTGCGATCGGTCGCATGTTTGGCTCACCATGGATGGGTGCGACCGACGGATTGTTAGACTGCAGAACGTATCCGCTGCCCTCGCGGCGGAGCACCTTCAATGTCCCTGCAACTCCGGCCTTTCCGGACGTCTCGACTATGACTGGCTGGTCAACATAGTCGCGAGCCGACCCACCGGTGATCCACTCGAACAGCAGCGGATCACCGTGCCTGATCGGATCAGGTCCGCCGTCCATGGAGTCACCCTTAGCGAAGCAGACGAAGTACTTGGATGGTGTCAGGTGGCGGTCACCCTGCCTTCTGATGGCGATCTCGGTTGCTGCATGGTCACTCCACGACTGCTGAGCTCCCGGGACCACAAGCGACCGTGTAATCGCCGAATAGTGGTACGTAATCGATGTCAAGGGCGGTGCTAGCCGAATGATCGGGCCGGAGCAGCAGCGTGCCGTCGACTTGCTCGAATTTGACCGCATGTGTCGTCCCGGGGTGACCGGCCGATGGGCCAAACCAACTCCGAAGCAACCCCGGTAGGGCGTTTCCCGCGGTATCCGCGCGTGTAGCGAACGCAACGGCGCCCTTCGCGAACGAGGCGCTGTAATCGATTCCGTCCGCGATGAAGTCGACATTGCCGGTTGGTAAGTCGGGCGATTGCCGTCGATCGAGTCGGATGACTGGATGCCCATCTGCGTATGCGAGCCGGCAGGTCCACGAACGAGTCGTCGACTTTCTCCTTGTTGAGTAGGTAACTCGCAAGGCGATACTCGATGAGCTCGGCGGCCATCGCGTCAAAGACGTCGCCCAAATCCTCGTCGATGACAAACGTCGGCACAGATGCGGTCGCCATCAAGCCGGAACAGCTTGGTGGCACGCGCTCGCGTCCGGCCCCGTACCGGTGAGGTGGGCGATCGGCCACTTCCGCCAGTAGTTGGCCCACCTGTCTCGCGAAGCCGCGGCAAGGTCCGGGAATTCCTTGAGCGGTACTTCGCGCGCGAGGCGTGGGTCCGCCAGCAGCAGTCGGCGTGATACTTCGGCGTTGTTGGCGACGTCGTCACCCGTGCGCAGCGCACCCTCGTGCAGCAACGCCCGAATGGTGATGAGCTTGTAGCTCTTGGTGATGCTTTCCACCTGGATGGCACGCAGCGTGTCGCCGAAGGCATCGACGACCGCCGCCTCGCGCTCGCCGAGCAGGTCGATGGCACGCAAGAAGTTGAACCAGTTGCCGTAAGTTCCGGTGACGGCAGCCGGATCGTGGCCCGCCCGAAACGTCTGCGCCGCTGTCGGCCGCAGGCCCTCTTCCTCCATGTATGCGCGGCAGTACTCTTCGATCGCGTCGCGTGAACTGGTGCGCGACAGCGCCTTGAGCATCTCGACGACCGTGAGGTCATAGTCGACCGAGCAGCCATCGGGCAGGCCGAAATCTTTGCTTTCCAACGCTGCGAGCACTTGCAACGTGGTCGGCGGTTCGCGCCGGCCGAGGCTCAGCAGCGTGCGCGGTTTGAGCAAGAAGGAGCGGTGGTTGCCGATGAAGTCGATGACGCCAAGCGCCTCTTTGCCTGCTTGGATGCGCAGTCCTCGGCCCAGCTGCTGCAAGAAGATGACCGGTGACTCTGTGGGCCGCAGCATGAGCACGGTATCGATATCAGGAACGTCGAGGCCCTCGTTGAAGATGTCGACGGTGAAAATCACTTCCAGTTCGCCACTGCGTAGCGCGTCGATGGATTGGTGACGCGGCGCGCTGGACGGGCCGCTGTGCACGGAGGCGCATCGAACTCCGCGCTGCAGGAAGAAGTCGGTCATGAAGTCGGAGTGGTGCATTGACGCGCAGAACGCCAAAGTGCGGCCTCCGCGGTGCGATTGCCACTCGTCGAATGCCGACTGTGCGCGTTCCTGCGTCTCGATCGCTCGTTCGAGGGCTTCGGGGTCGAATCTGCCGTTGCGCCATGGGATCGGTTCGAAGTCAACCGGATCTGGCACGCCCCAGTAGTGAAAGGGCACTAGTTCGTGACGGCGGATGCCTTCCACAAGATCGCATTGAAACACCAAGTTGTCGGCGCACAGCGACAGCAGGTCGGCCCCGTCCATGCGCTCTGGCGTCGCCGTCAGGCCGAGCAGGAATTGGGCGTGAAATAATCAATCACCTTGCGGTACGTTGCGGCCGCAGCGTGGTGGAATTCGTCCACGATGACGTAATCGAAGGCATCGGGAGCGAAGCGGTGCAAGCTGGCCGGACAGCGTCTGCACGGTCGCAAAGATGAAGTCGGCTTCGGGCTGCTTTTTCGCTGCCGAAGTACAGGCCCATCGTGGCTTCCGGGTTGACCAGGCGGAAGACGTCACGGCTCTGCTTGAGGATTTCCTCGCGGTGGGCAATGAACAGCACGCGGCTAGCCCGCGCCTTCATCGCGTCGAAGGCGGCGAGCCAGGTCTTGCCTAGACCCGTTGCCATGGTCGACCATTCCGGCACGAAACCCATCGGCGCGGGTTTGCGCTAGGGCGCGCAGCGCTTCCTCCTGGATGGGGCGCGGTTTCAGGAGGTTGCGTGGGAGGATCGGCGACTTCCACGACTTGCGGGACCCACGCGGGGGCGGGCTCGATAGGAGGCGACCAGCTCGTCAGTCAACGGCACTGCTGCGGTGATCGAGCCACAGAACCATGAACCGTTGTTTCAGCTCGTCGATGGCGCCGACGAGAAGGTTCCACTCGATGCCGCCGTCCAGGCCTGGTCCGCTGAGATTGCTGCTGCCAACGAACGCCGCCTCGGCGGTGCCTGCCGCGGAGTAGAACAGGTAGGCCTTCGGGTGGAAGCTCACCTCGGGGTCATGGAACAGGCGAACGCTGATCGCGCTCTGGATCGTCTTCGATCAAGATCGTGTAACCGCACCAGGGCGGCCGGTTCGGTGAGGCCGAGGTAGTCGGTGGTCAAGATGCGGACATGTGCGCCCCGCGCTCAGTGCGTCTTCGAGCGCTTCGATGAGAAGGTTCAGCCCCGACATCTTGATGAAACTCACGACGATGTCGATGCGGTCAAACTCGACTTCGGCGCAGATGACGAGAGTTCAGGAAGAAGCAGACGTACCTGGCCGTCGATGAGCACGGGTGTGTGACGCGTCGAGGCCTGGCTCCGACGAGTCCGAAGTGGTCGGCACGTCCTTTGCAGCGGGCGCCGCCAGATAGTTGCCTCTCGTCGGGGATGACCGCCTCTTATCCCGCCGCGGGGATCCGCTACATCACCTGCATATCGAGGGATGACATGAACGTGCAGATGATCGACGGTCTGGCCGGCGGCGCTCGCCGGCGTTGAATCCGACGTTGAACCCGTCCGGGCAGTGCAGATCGTTGATCTTGGCCCGCACGAGGTCTATGAGTTCGAAGATGTCGGAGCGCTCGCTCGGCGTCGCTTCCCACCAATCGCTGATCTGCCGCCGCGAAACAACCAGCGCGTGTCCCGGATTCACCGGGTGGGCGTCCCAGATAGCGAACGCTGATCGATTGGCTGCGATCCAGTCGGCCTGGGGGACCTCGAAGAAGGGAGATTCGGGCGTCGTCATCGCCTTCTTCCAGCTTTGTCCGCGGATACTGTCGCCCTCTGCTGGACGTGCGGTGAGCGTAGGCCTGCCCACCGACAACTCGCGTTGGACATGAAATCACGCCGAGCTAGCTTCCCGCAGGCGTTCGCCATGAGGTTCTTACATCCGGTATCGGAGAAACTCCTTTGAGCTGTCGGCATGCCTCTTATCCTCTGCCCCGAGGAGGGGCCATGGGTGACGACCCGTTGAAGAGCTGCGTGTTGGAGCTTGGCGACGCCGACGAATCACGGATCGAACCGGCCCGGCCCGCGGCATTAGCTGAGCTCGAGGACCCCGATGTACTGTCCGAAGCGCTGGGTGGTGCCTCAGAGGACCTCGCCGGTAGTGCGGGGGCTACTTCGGCGCCGAAAGTAGTGCTACCATGTAGCACATGGAGAGGATCGGTGTCCGCGAGCTTCGGCAGAACGCCAGCCGGTATCTGGCCAAGGTCACGTCCAGCGGAGACCCCATCGAAATCACCGAGCACGGACGTCCGATCGCCCGGCTCGTCCCCATCACCGACGACCCCTGGGCGGACATGATTGCGGCCGGGGAGATCACCCAGGCGGCACGCGGCGGAAACGTCCCGGACGTCGAACCGATAGCAAGCGACTTTGACGCCTCGCAAGCGCTCGCCGAGTTGCGTGCCGGGGAGCGATGAGGACGTACCTCGACACCTCGGCGTTGGTCAAACTCGTTGTTTCCGAACGTGAATCGGCGGCTCTGCACGCGTACCTGCGTCGGGTCGGCGACGACACGCTGTTCACTGCGGCGCTGACCCGAACGGAGCTCGTCCGCGCCGTCGTCGGCGCCGGCGTCGCGGCGGTAGCTCAGGCGCGTCGCATGCTGGACGAACTCGACACCGTCAACCTGACCCGGGGCCTGCTTGATGCCGCCGCTGATCTCCGCCCCGCCCGCTTGCGCACGCTTGATGCAATCCACCTCGCCGCCGCCCGGCGTGCCGGTGCCGAGCTGCGCGCCGTGGTTACCTATGACAACCGTATGGCTGGCGCAGCCGCCGACCTTGGTATCCCTGTCGAAGCGCCGGCGTAGAGCCCGCGGCGCCGACGGAATCCTGCGGGCGCCGACTGGCTGGCGGAATGCCTGAAATGTACGCCGCCGGCGCCGCTCGCTAGTGGCCGTCGTCGAAAAGCTCTTCGGCACAGGCGATTCGCATTCTGCTGGTCTGCGGTGGCGCTGTGGCAGGCGTGATGCCTACGCCGGCGGGGCGAGACAGCCTGGCGGCGGTCGACGACTCAATGCGCCCGGCGCGTCCCCCGATTGCTGCCGGGCAGCAGTCCAAGTGTCGAGTATCTAGGCATACCGCCGTGCCTCGGATGAACCCATATGCCCGGCCCACCGCGTCCGGTAACGTGCGCTCATGGCCGAACGAAACCGTCGCTTCCTGCTCCGCCAGCGCCCTACGGGGCGCATCGACGCGGACACCTTCGAGCTCAGCGAGGAGCCGGTGCCGAACATCGGCGACGGCGAGGCGCTCGTGCGCGTCGACTGGATCTCGCTGGACCCGACGAACCGCGGGTGGATCAACGACATCCCGACCTACCTGCCGCCGGTCGGCATCGGCGAGGTCATGCGCGGGCTGGGCCTCGGCGAGGTCGTCGCCTCCAACAGCCCCGACTATCGGGTCGGCCAGATGGTGCAGGGCCTGGTCGGCTGGCAGCAGTACGCGGTCGCCTCGCCGGCGGCGCCGTTGATGCCGGTCGAGGTCGCCGAGGGCGTCTCGCCGAGCGCCTACCTCGGCGCGCTCGGCATGACCGGACTCACCGCGTGGGTCGGGATCCGCGACATCGGCAAGCCGCAGCCGGGGGAGACGGTGGTGGTCTCGGCCGCGGCCGGCGCGGTCGGCTCGGTGGCCGGCCAGCTCGCCAAGGCCGCCGGCGCGCGCGTCGTCGGCATCGCCGGCGGCCCCGAGAAGTGCGCGCTGGTGACCGAGCGGCTCGGCTTCGACGCGGCCGTCGACCACCGCGCCGATGACTGGCGCGCCCAGCTCGCCGCGGCCACGCCCAACGGCATCGACGTCGACTTCGAAAACGTCGGCGGCGACATCATGGACGCCATCTTCGCGCGCCTCAACATCCGCGCGCGGGTGGCGCTGTGCGGCCTGATCTCCGGCTACAACTCGGCCGACCCGCCGCCCGGGCCGCGCGCGTTCGGCAACCTGCTCATCCAGCGCGCGACGCTGCAGGGCTTCATCGTCCTCGACCACTTCGGGCGCGCGCCCGGAGGCGATCACCGAGATCTCCGGCCTGATCGCCGAGGGCAAACTCACCCCGCTCGAGACCGTCATCGAGGGCTTCGAGCAGTTGCCGACGGCCATCAACATGCTGTTCGACGGCAACAACGTCGGCAAGCTCGTCGTCAAGGTATCCGAGTAGAGCGACTGGTTGTCGCTGAAAAGTCGCTCAGAGGCGGGCATTTCGCATAGTGGTCCGGCGACGGTGACCCCTGTGACAGGCGTGACGCCCTCGCCGTCGGGCCGGCGGGCCCAAGATCCAGCTGGCCTTAAACCGGCCCGCCTGCGGTCGCCGCATCCGCGCCTCCTGATGCTGCGAGACTAAATTTGGGCGCGCGCACTCACCACCATCGATCTCCATGACGACCCGCATAATCCGGAGTCGGCGATCGCGCGTGACACCCCATCACCCAGCACCCCCACCCAATTCGCGTGCCACCGCATCGAAGGCCCGCAGCGTGTCCAATTGCAGCTGCGGGTCCCCGGTATTCGGTTGGGTGGACAGCTTGGCGGCCACCACCTCCGCGGCGCGGTTGACGTAGATCATCTGACCGCACATGCCCAGGCATAACGCGATGTTGTTGCCCGGGTAGGGAAACCACACCTGGTTGCGATACATCCCGCCGGGCATGTCGGTGTCCTCGGGGCAGGCGGCGAACGCCGCACGCGAGTCGGGGCCGCCGCCAAGGGTGTCGGCGATCCAGGCCGCCGGCACCACCTGCTCGCCGGTCAGCGACACACCGTCGCGCACGAACAGCGCCCCGAACCGGATCATGTCGGTCAGGCAGGCGTTGATGCCGCCGTCGAAGATCCCGGTGCCGGCCGCGTCGACGCCGATGGTGGCATCGCCGAAAGCGCCGATGCGGCTCCACAGCAGCTCTGACATCAGCTCGGGCATCCGCCGGCCGCCGGCGGCCTCGCAGATCCAGCCCAGCACATCGGTTTCGCACGAACGGTATTCGAACGGGCCGCCGTGCGCCCTCTCGCGCCGCAGGGTCAGCAGGTAGTCACGCAGCGTCGAAGGGAGGTCGGCCCTGGTCCGACGCTGCCACCCGATCACCTGCTCGCGCACGTGGATCTCCGCGTCCGGGTCGCCGTAATTCTCCGAGAACGCGATGCCCGACCTCATGTCCAGCAGGTGGCGCACCGTCGCACCGGCGTAGCCGCAATCCGCCAGCGCGCCAACGTAATCGGTGACCCGCGCGTCGACGTCGAGCGCACCGGCCCCGCCCAGCGCACCGGCCACCGCCGCCACCAGCGACTTGCTGATCGAGAACAGCAGGTGCCGGGTATCGGGCCCCATGCCGTCGAGGTACTCCTCGGCCACCAGCGCGCCGCGGTGCGCGACGGCCCACCCGTCGGTGTGAGTGCCGGCCATCACCGCGCCGACGGTGCTGGCCACCCCGTCGATGCGGGTCACCGCGATCCCGCCGACCGGAGCGCGGGCCGCGGGCAACGAAGCCACCGGCCCGGTCCCGCGCGCAATGACCGCGGTCGGCATGAAGTCTTCGATGTGCTGGAATGCCCAGTGCGAGTGCGGCGGTGACAGCCAGTTGTCCAGGGACAGATCGGCCGGAACGCCGCTCACGCCCGCGCGACGAGCCGCGAGACGATCGGCGCGGCCGGCACCAACGGTGTCGAGACGAATTTCGCCCGCATGCCCTTGACCCAGCGTTGGCATCGCTCGGTGAGCTGATAGTCGTCGGTTTGCAGATGTCCGCGGGTGACGAGCACGCCGAGTTGGGCGCCCTCGGAGCGCAGGTCGCCGGGCGCCGCGACACGCATGTAGAACGCCTCGGAACCGTCGAGCAGCGTGGCCCAGTCGTTGGCGGAGCGCGCGAAGGAGACACGGCCGTCGTCGTCGATGCGCCACACACCGGTGCGCGGTGTCGCGGTGAACAGCTCGATGTCCGGCGACGTCTCGTTGATGATCACCTGTCCCCAGACCTCTTCCTCGCCGTAGCCCTGCTCCCAGCGGGTGTTGATCGCCTCGATGTCGAGTTCGTACTCCACGTCCAGGTACTCGAGCAGGTGGAAGAGGAACAGCGGCATGTCGGCGTAGGCCTCGGTGGTCAGGTTCGTCATCGGGCTGGCGCCGGACAGGCGGGGGTTCACCTCGCCGAGGTAGAGCACGTCGGCGTCCAGGTCGTGCAACAGGTCGACCTCGAAATATCCGCGGTACCCCTCCCGGCGCATGATGTCGCCCAGCTTGCGAACCATCTCGCGCGCGGCGTGTGTCTGCGCGGGCGGCAGCACCTCGCGCCAGATGTCGTTGCCGCACCAGGCGCCCTGGTAGGGGGTGAGCTCCCGGTAACCGACGAGGCTCGTCATCGCGGGGCCGATCACGGTGCCGTGGCGGGTCACGGCGCCCTCGATGCACACCTCGACGTTGCGGATGCGCTTCATGACTTTGAGTTCCTGGGTGGCCATGTCGGCGGCGTGCTCGTCCCAGTCCTGCCGACCGCGCACAAAGAACGTCCCGCTGCCGGCGTTGCCGTAGGGGATAGAGACGACGAGGTCGTCGCCCAGCCCGGCGTCCTGTGCGAGTGACAGCAGCTCCTCGTAGGAGCCGGCCCGTCCGATGACGTGCGGCACGCTTGGCACGCCCGCCTCGTCGGCGAGGCGCGTCATGACGGTCTTGGAGCCCAGGCGATTGCGCAGCTCCGCGGTCGGGTGCATCACCTCGAGACCCGCCTGCCGGGCGAGGCCCTGGGTCTCCTCGTCCAGCATCACGAAGCAGGCTTTGCCCCCGGGGCCCCGGCCCGCGATGAACTCGAGCGTCTCGGGATCGGCCAGCAGGTGGTTGCACACGTCGCCCATGGAATCGAAATCACGCCGGTCACGCCGCCGTGGCACGAACACCCGCGAATGCGTGCCCTCGAACGAGTCAAAGTAGGTCAGGTAGAAGAAGTTCCGCACCCAGCGGTCGATGCCGAGCAGGTTGAACGGCGTCGGCGAGATGAAGTACAGCGGCGTGGTGTTGTTGTGAAAGAACGCGCGGACGTCCGAGAGGCAGGTCAGCTTCCGGCGCGGCCCGGGCGCGCTCACGCCGGCCGGGGTGACGTCAGGAGGGCTGGGGGCGGCGCGGCGGCGGTTTGCTCACATGGCTGCATCCGACAAGTGTGCCCATGGGCGTGGGCAGTATCAAGAGCCCGGGCGGTGTCGCCGAACGTGCACCCACTGCGAAATTACGCGCGGATTTTCGCAGTAGTTGCACGTTCGGCGCACCGGCAGCGGCAGCGGCAGCCGGCAGCGGCAGCCGCACCGGCAGCGGCACCGGCAGCGGCCGCCGTGGCCGGCGTCGGCCCTATCCGCACCAGGAGTAGCGTCGACACACCTGCCTGACAAGGAGAGAAGCCATGAGTCACGACGACGTGCTCGACGCCGCCATCGCCGCGGGTTCGCCCATCGAACAAGCGGTTGGGGTGTTCATGCTGCACCCGGAAAATCTCGCCGAAAGCATCGCCGCCGGGTACCAGAACCCGATCGCCGGATACGTTGCCGGGCGTGGCGGAGTGCTGGGCGAGGCCACCGCGGTCACGGTCAGTTCGGTGTTCGTCGCGTTCGAGCCCACCTTCGTGCGGGGCCTGTGGGAGGAAGGCGTGGCGGTACGCGGCGCCACCGCCGCGGCCGAGGTCTACTGGGACCAGTTCGCCCGCTTCGCCCGCAAGCACCTGGCCGGCGCCGAGGGGCTGGACCGCATCGCCGCGCTGGGGGAAAAGATCATCGCGGCGACACCGGACGCGGGCCTGCCGCTGTATGCCGGCTGGCGCACCATGCCGCTGGCCGACGACCCGCCCGCGCGGGCGCTGCAGGTCATGCACGTCCTGCGCGAGCTGCGCGGCGGCGTGCACTTCAACGCCCTCACGATCTCCGGCATCACCCCCGTGGAAGCGCACATGCTCAACAAGGGGCATCAGTACGCCGCGATGTTCGGCTGGCCCGAGCCGTTAGCCGACGGCGCGGACAAAAAGGACCGCTACGCCGAGGTCAAGCGGGCGACCAACCGCCGCATGGCCGAGATTTTCGCCGACGCCCTCGACCTCGACGAGGCGAATGAACTCGCCCGACTCAGCGCCAACGCCCTGGGGGCGCTGAAAGCCTCCGCGACCTGAACCGGCGACGGGACGATGGGTGAGACCCCGCTCGACGTGAGCGGTCTGCACGCCGTCGGTCGCGGCGTGGACCGCCCCGAGCACGTCGTGGTGGCCGGCGACGGTCGGGTGTTCGCCTCCGACAAGGGCTCGGCGGTCGCCGAACTCATCGACGAGCACACCGTCCGGCACCTCGGGCAGGCCGGCGGCGAGCCCAACGGGATCGCGCTGGACGGCAACGGCCACTTCCTGATCGCCAACTGGGGCTCGGGCGTGCTGCAGGATCTGGACCCGGCGACCGGCGCGATCACGACGGTGCTGGCCGACCAGCTCGACGGTCGCCCGTTGCGCTGGCTGAACTTCGTCCTGGTCGATTCGGTTGGGGCGCTGTGGTGTTCGGTGAGCACCATGGCAGACGACCTGCTCGAGACCATCGCGCACGGCACCGCCGACGGCTTCCTCTTCCGGGTCGCACCGGATCGGCGGTCGGCGCGCGTGGTCGCCGATGCGGTGAACTTCCCGAACTGCATGGCGCTGGACCGCGACGAAAATTACCTCTACGTGGTGCGCACGGTGACGGCCGACGTGGTGCGGTTCCCCATCGACGGCGAAACACTGGGCGCCCAAGAGCGATTCGGCCCGCCGCTGGGGGAGCGGCGCCCCGATGAGTTCGGGCCCGACGCCGGCCGTTTCCTGGCCGATCCGCAGGTGGGCCGCCGGTGGGGCATGGCCGACGGGTGCGCGTTCGATGCCGAGGGAAACCTCTGGGTCACACTCGTTTTGGCGAACAGGATCGTGGGGATCCGCCCGGACGGCAGCGCGACGGTGGTGCTCGACGACCCCGAGGGGGCGTCAGTACAAGGCCCGACCAGCATCGCCTGGGGCGGGCCCGACATGCGCGACGTCTACCTCGGCTCGATCCTGACCCCGTACGTGCTCAGGGGCAGAAGCTCGGTGCCGGGCCTGCCGATGGTGCACCAGCGCTAGGCGCCGGACGGCCCGGGCCTCATGAACTCCGGCAGCGCCTCGTCGGGGTCGGCCGGGATCATCGATTCGGGCAGGCCCCACAGCTGCCGAATGGTGGCGCCCCCGTCGACGACGAGGGTCTGCCCGGTGATGCGGGCGGCCAGCTCGGAGGACAGGAACAACGCGGCGTTGGCGACGTCGTGCGCGCGCGGCGCCGCCAGCGGGTTGATCCCGTTGACGGCGTACTCGTTCGGCGGCTGGTCCTCGTTGCCGGAGCCCACGTTGCCCGGCGCGACCGCGTTGGCGCGGATGCCGTAGCGGCCCAGCTCGTCGGCGAAGGTCTTGACCAGCGAGATGACGCCGGCCTTGGCCGCCCCGTAGGCGGCGTGGTAGGTCGCCGCCGCGATGCCGTCGACCGAGGCGACCGCGACCAACGACCCGCCGCCGCGTTGGGCGATCATGTATCTGCCCACGGCCTGGAACAGGTAGAAGACCTGGGTCAGGTTGTAGTGGATCGCCGCGTCCCACAGCTCGGTGGTGAAGTCCTCGACCTTCGACCAGGTCGCGCCGCCGATGATGTCGACGCACACGTCGACGCCGCCCAGCGCCGCGACGGCGTCGTCGATCGCACGGCCGACCTGCTCGGGGTCGGTCATGTCGGCGACGATCGGGATGGCGGTGCCGCCCCTGGCGGCGATCTCGCCGGCGACGTGCTCGGCGCGCTGCTCGTCGATGTCGATGCAGGCCACCGAGGCGCCGGCCTCGGCGAGGGCCAGCGACGTGTACCAGCCGTGGCCCGCGCGCTCCGGGATGTAGCCGGCCCCCGACACCACGGCACGTTTACCGGAGAGTCCCAGATCGATCACGGCCACCCTCCTTGCGCGCCAACGTACTGGTGGAGTATCGAGACCGCCCCGGCCGCTGTCAACGACGACCGACCGCGGCGCCGGCGGCCCGGGCGGCGGCTCCGGACTCGCCGGGCCCGCTGCGCACAGGTTCTAGCCGACCGGCACGTCCATCCGGGCGGGATCGCCGAGTCCAGCGTCGTCCACGCCAGGCTGTTCCTCGGCATGTCTGCCCCGCAGCGGCTCCGCCAGTTGGGCGCCCAGGCCGACGAGCCCTCGACCCACGACCGCCAGGACACGGTTGGTGGTGGTCGCGACGGCCTCGAGGGTGGCGACGGTGGCATCGAGCAGGCTGGGAATGTGGAAGTCCTGCCAGGTCTCCACCTGGTGGTGGCGGGCCGTGGCGAAACTGTCGAACTCCTCGCGCAGCGCGCGGCGCTGTCTGACCAGTTCACGCACCGCCCAGAACCGGAAGCCGTCGATGGCGTCGGACTTCGCGAACCGGTCGAGTATCTCCATCGCGTCCCGATAGATGCGGATGTCTTCGCGCAGATGATGGTCGACGAGTTCGCGCGCTTCGTCGATCGCCCGCAGCAAATGCTCCGGCTGCGTCGACTCGATGCGCGCCAGGCTCAGCCGCTGCCATTTGTGCAGCGATTCCTCGGCGATCACCAGCAGGCTCAGCGCGTCGCCAAGCCGGTTGTCGCCGACCGCGTTTCGCAGCTTCTCGGCGCGCTGCTGCACGGGCATGTGGTCGTCGAACGACGCCAGGATGCGCACGACGTGGTTGCGGAGCTGCTCGACGGTGACGTTGAGCGCCGGCCCCAGGGCGGCCACCGAATCCCAGTACGCGTCGGGCAGCGACCCGTACTTCTCCAACGACTCGACCATGCGCGCGATCGCCAGATGGTTGCCCAGGACGTCGCCCGCGCGGTGTGCCCGGGCGACCTCGAGCACCAACTCGACCTTGTCCTCCACCCGACGGACGGCGTCTTCCACCTCGGCGACCGCGGACTTCAACGCCATCTGCACCGCGATCAGCTGCGCCGACACCATCGCTTCGGGGCCGACCCCCGCCGGTCGCCACTGCAGCGGCGCCAGGAACTGGCCGTCGGGGAGCGCGGTCAGCCGGAAGACGCCGTCGCCGCCGGGAATCAGCTCGCCGTTGCGCAACACGTCCAGGGCGTCCCGGTGCAGCTGCACATACTTACCCGTGTCGGCCAGTAGCGAGGCCAGACCGGTGAGCCTGCTCGCCGCGTTGGCGAGCGCGGCGCCGTCGATCCCGGCGACCCGCACGGCCTGCCCGGCGGTCGCCCGCAGCCGCGCCAGGTAGGACTCGACGGCGGCGGGTTCACCGCCCAGCAGCAGCGATTCGTCGTGGAACGACACCACGAGCCCGTCGGTGTCGGCCTTGGTCGACGCCGCCATGTCGGACACCTCGGATGTGCTCACGGCGCCCCTAGTAATCCGCCGGCCCGCAAGCAAGTGGGCCAAGAGTTAACAGGAATTTGTCAACCAGCTAGTGCGGACGCTACACCCGTGCCCTAAGCGGACCGGCGAGTTCGCCGTCTGTTGGGCAGGAATTCACCCAGGGCCCAGCGGTGGCCGCGGCCCTACCGGCAACGGGGTGGACGATCCCTTTGCCGAGCTGCTCGCCGGGGGAGCGTGAACGAAAGCGGGTCACGGCGGGTTCATGCCATACAGCGTCGTGGTCACGTACTTCTCCAGCACGGGCGCGCGAAGAGCGCGGGATTCGGGCAGGGTCAACAGCAGGGCGTAGAGGCCGACGAGAAAGAACACGCCGCTGTGAAGCGGATCGGCGCGCTCGGGAATATCGCCGCGACGACGGGCCTCCCCTAACCCGATCTCGCCATTACCTGTACTGACCTCACCCCGCGGCGACGAGCATGTCCTTCCACGTCTTCGGCTTCGATGCCCCCACGAGATCGGCCTGCCGAAACATCTGGCCGTCGGGTGAGATGTAGCGACCGGTCGACGGGTCATAGCGAGCGGTGGCGATCGACGGCCCAGCGCCAGAACCGTTGGGCACAAATGAGCTTGGCGCCGCTTGCGGGCCACCGTTGTCCCCGGGCGGCGGTCCCGGCGGCGCAGGCCCACCAGGGGGCGGGGGCGTTCCGTCGACGGGTCCGAAAATCCTGTCCCCGGCGGTGACCCGGTCGTCGGGTGGCACACCCTGGGCAACCAGGTTGGGATCGAGGGGATACGGGCCCAGCGCGTGCTGCCGCATGGCCAGTGGCTCGTAGGGCCTGTCGCTGTTGCAGATTTCGACCGTCGGGGCCCGCTTTCCGGGATGTCCCATGCAGGGATTGTTGCGGACCCCGCGCACGGCGATCGGGGAGTCCTGCGGAAGTTTGCAGTAGAGGTTGTCCGGGGTGTCGATCACGTCGGTTTCGGCCGGCGAACGCCACTCGGACGGGGGCAGGAATCCCACCGTGCAGGCCGGCGGGTCGGCGATGGTCAGCGTGAATCCACCCACGGCCAAACCGGTCGGGTTGTTGGTGACGCCGTAGGAGCTGTACGCCGCGACGACCGGTGGCAGCAACACCAGTAGTTGCTCCAGGGAAGGGTGATAGGTCACGCCGATCTGGCCGATGGTGGTCAGGTTCGCCAGCAGCACCGGCAGTGTCGGCTTCACCTGCTCGAGCAGCCGTGAGACCTCCTGCGCGAAACCGGGTCCGGTGCGCAGCAGCGTACGGAACTGCGGGTCATCGGTGACCAGCTGGTCGGTGACACCGGCGAGGTTGTGCGCCCAGCGCCGGGTCGCGTCGGCGGTTTGGGCCTGTGCATCCAGGAACGGGACGGCGTCGTCCACCAGGGCGCGGGTGTGATCGTCGACCCCGCGGGCGTCGTGCGACAGCGTGGCCGACGAGTCGAGCAGCGACTCGAGGTCATAGCCCGCGCCGTTGAACGCCGCGAACGACTCGTCGAGCAGCTGGGACAGTTTGTCTTTCGGGATGCTGTTCACCAGCGCGCTGAGCTTGTCGAGCATCGGCCCCACCGGTTGCGGGATCGTCGTGTCACCCGCCGCGATCACCGACCCGGTGTGCAGATAGGGCGGTGACTCCGAGCGCGGCACCAGATCCACGTATTGCTCGCCCACCGCCGACATGCTGCGCACCGCGGCGTGCACGTCGGCCGGGATCTTGGGCGAGGTGTCGATCGACAGCATGGCCTCCGCGCCGGTGGCCGTCGGGCCGACGGCGGTCACCTTGCCGATCTGCACACCCCGGTAGGTGACGTTGCTGAACCGGTAGAGCCCGCCGGTGTCGGGCAACTCCAACTTCACGGTGAGCCGGCCGATTCCGAGCAGCGTGGGCACCTGCATGTACTGGAAGAACATCGCCGCCACGCCGACCACCGCCGCGACCGCGAAGATCGTCAGCTGGATGCGGACGAAACGGGTGAGCATCAGCCGCCTTCCCGGTCAACGGGCGCAAGGGAACTCAGGTCCGGAGCTGGGACCGGAGCCGGGGACGATGCGGGCGCCGCGGGCGGAGGTGTGATGCCCACGTCCATCGGGTCCTTCGTGTAGTTCTGGAACCACGGATCGCCCGGCGCGGGCACCAGAGGCGCATCGGGATCCCCCCAGCGGGTGCCGGCCAGCAGTGTTCTCTTCAGCCGGGGAACGGTCAGGTCCATGACGGCGAAGACATTGAAGTAGTCGCCCCGCACGGCCCGGTCGATGAAGTCCTGGGTGAACGGGAATGTCGGCACGTAGCCCAGGAGGATGGGCAGATCCGGTCCCACGTCGGCGAGCGCACGGATCGTCGGCTCGAGGTTCTTCAGGTTTTTCACCAGGTCGGCCTGCGTGTCATTGACGAGCCGGGTCGCGGTGTTGCTGAAGACGCGCAGCTTGTCCAGGGCCGCGGTGATGCGCGGCCGTTCGGAGATCAACACGTCCAGCGCCGGCGGTATCTTGCGCAGCGCCTCAGATATCACCTCGCGATGGGACGCGAACGTGCCGGCGAGCCGGTTCAACGCCTCGATCGACGCAACGATCCGCGCGCGCTGCCGATCCAGGACGCCGACGAAATCGTCGAGCCGCGTCAGCAATTCGCGCACGTCGTTCTCGTGGCCCGACAACGCGGTGCTGAAATTGTGAATGACGTCACCGATCTGGCCCAGCCCACCGGAATTCAGTACCACCGACAGCGCTGACAGGGTCTGCTCGGTGGACGGGTAAGACGACGAGCGGTCCAACGGTATGGTGGCGCCCGCCTCGAGGCGTCCGCGTGGCCGCTGGCCGAGCGGGGGGTTGAGCTCCACATGCATCGACCCCAGCAGGCTGGTCTGGCCCACGGCGGCCACCGCGTTCGCGGGCACCGTCACCTCGGGTTTGACCGACACCTCGACGTCGGCATGGCCGCCCTTGACCCGCATCCTGCCGACGCTGCCCACCACGACGTCGGCCATCATCACCGGCGAATTCGACTCGAGTGTACCGACATTAGCGATCTCGACGTGATAGACGCGGGCGTGTGGCCCACGTCCCACCGCCCCTGGCAGCGGCAAGGAGTTGACGCCCTGGAACGCGCAGCCGCCGACGGTCGTGGCGCACGTCACCAGGCACAGCACTCGCCCGAGCCCGGTCATCGCTGCCCTCCGGCCGGCAACAGCAGGTCTTCCACGCTCTTGGGCGCCGAGTCGTTCAACCCGGTGTACGCCGACACCGCAGGTGGGCCCTCGGGCGGCGTCGGGCTGGGCCCCTCGCCGTCGGGAGCCAGCTGGGGCTCGGCGTAGATGATCTTTCCGGGCGTCGCGATCTGTTGCAGGATCGGATTGTTCGGGAAGGGCAGGTAGTTGAAGTTCGCGGTGCGCAGCCCCGGACCGAGGTATTCGCTGCACAGCTTGCCGGTTTCGACGGCGGTGACGTTCTCGACCGCCCCGATCGCCCCGCACAGGAACTGCACGGGGTTCGAGAAGTTGTTGATGATGAAGCTGCCCATGGCCCCCGGGGTGTTGGGGTTGTAGATGTTGTAGCCGTTGGCGAACGCGGTGGGCGCGGCGTGCAGGATGTTCTCCACATCCATCCGACGGTCGACCAGGGTCTGGGTAACGTTGGCCAGCCGCTGCAGCTGCTCGGCGGTCTTGTCGCGAGTGCCGGCGACGAATCGTTGCACCTCGCCGACCGCGACCGACAGATTGCTCAGCGCCGCATCCAGATCGGTGCGGCTGTCGTCGAGCACGCTGCTCAGCGTCGCCAGCCGGCCCTGGAACTGCACGATCTGCTGGTTGCTGTCGCGCAGCGCGGTGACGAAGCGCTGCAGATCCTTGATGACGTCAACGATGTTGCCGCTGCCCCTGGCCAACACCCGGCCGATCCCGGACAGTTGCGCGAGCGTCTGGCGCAGCTTGGCGCCGTTGCCGTCCAGCGCACCCGCGGCGCTGTCGATGAAGCGGCTGACCGACGTCGACGACACGTCGCCGCTGGGTCCCAGATCGGTTGCCAGGCGGGTCAATTGCTTGGTGACCTCGTCCCACTCGACGGGCACCGCGGTCCGGTCCTCGCCGATCACGGCGCCGTCGCCCATCGTCGGTCCGGTCTTGCGGTAGGCGGGAGTGAGCTGAACGTAGCGCGCGGCCACCAGGTTCTGGGCGACGATGACCGCCTTGGCGCCGGCGGGAATCGGCACGCCGTGGTCGACACGCAGGCTCACTCGCACCCGACCCGGCTGCGGCTGGATGGCCGACACGGTGCCGACCTTGACACCGGAGACGCGGACGTCGTCGCCGGCGTAGATACCGACGGCCGACGGGAAATAGGCGGTGATGGTCAGCGGGCGAAAGAACGTCTCGCGCACCAGAAACGCGCCGGCGGCGACGATCAACACCACCAGCAGCGCCGCCGTCGCGCGCCGGCGCGTCATCGCGATCCTCCCGGAATGCCGTTGTGCGGCCAGGGGAACAGGGCCCGCGGCATGTTCGGGTCGTTGCGGCGGAACCCGAAGTAGTAGTCGAAGAACGGCTGGGTCAGCTCCGGGATTGCCAGGTTGGGCACAAAGGCGTTGTAGTAGAAGCCGTTGGCCACCGACTCGCCCGAGGTGAACTCGAATTTCTTCAGCCCGGGCAACGCCTTGCCGATGTTGTCGCGGTTCTTCTCCAGCATCGCGGCAACCGAATTGAGCCTGTCCAGCGTCGGCGCGAGCTTGCTTTCGTTGTCGGCGACCAGCCCGGTGAGCTGCTTGGCGACAACGGCGACGTTGGCCAGCAACTCGCTGATCGCGTTGCGCCGCTGGACCAGCACGTTGAGCAACTGGTTGCCGTCGAGGATCAGCGCGTTGACCCGTTGACTGTGCTCGGCCAGGATCCCCGTGACGTCGGTGGCGCTCTTGAGCAGTGCGTCCAGCGTTTCGCCGCGGTCGTTGATCGCCCGCGACAGCCGGGTCAGCCCGTCGAACGTCGGTCCCAACTCCGGGGCGATGCGGTCGATCGTCGCCGAGAGAGTGTCCAGCGACTGGTTGAGCGTGCCGGTGCTCGTCGCGGCCGCGTTCGTGGTCAGCTCCGAGACCGCCTCGGTCAGCGAATAGGGCGACGACGTCCGCGTGAGCGGAATGACATCGGAGGCGTGCATGATCCCGCTGCCCGCCGGCTCGAGGGTGAGCACCCGCGCGCCCAGCAGCGACCCGGTGCGGATGTGCGCGGTGGTCTGCGATCCGAGCCGCACCGTGCCGTTGACGTCGAAGGTGACCAGGGCATCGCCCTCGTGCAGTGCGACGTCGGAGACGGTGCCCACCTTGACCCCCGACACCAACACGGTGTTTCCCGCCGTGATACCCCCGGCCTCGGAGAACAACGCCCGGTAGCGGATCGTCGTCGCCCACGACACCAGCCGCTCGGGCGCCAACCCCACGGCCACGACCAGCATGATCAGCACCACACCCATGAAGCCGGATCGAATAAGGTGAGCGCCGCGGTATTTCAGCATCAGGGCTCCCCGCACCTTCCCTCGGTCTGCTTGAACCACGGGTAGACCGCCGTGCGGCCCTGCAGATCGCTGACGCGGAACGTCAACCCGCAGATGTAGTAGTTGACGAAGCTGCCGTAGGCACCGGTACGGGCGAGCTTGCGGAAGTTGTTGGGCGCGCGTTGCAGCGCATCGTCGAGCATCCCCTTGCCCTCGACAAGCAAGGGCGCCAGACGGTTCAGCTGCTCGACCGTTCCTGCCAGTGGTGGGCGTGCGGCGCCGAGCAGGTCGGCCATCGATGCGGTGCCAGTGGCGAGCGCCGCGATGGCGTCGCCGATGGGGTTCCGGTCCTGCGCGAGGTCGCTGACCAGGCGCTGCAGCCGCTCGATCGCGCCGGAGAACTGGCTGCCCTGGTCGGCGAGGGCTTGCACGACGGTGTTGAGGTTGTCGATCAGGGTCTCGACGGCCTTGTTCTTGTCGGCCACGTCGTTGGAGAACGACGAAGTCTTGGCCAGCAGCGACTGCACCGTCTGGCCCTGACCCTGGAACACCTGCAGCAGCGCCGCCGCCAGCGCGTTGACGTCGCGCGGGTTCAGGCCCCGGATAACGGGTTTCAGCCCGCCGAGCAGCAGATCCAGATCCAGCGACGGCATGGTGTGGTCGACTGGGTATACGCGACCCCGGCGGCAGCGGCCGCATCGATCCCGGGCCGATGATCAGTTCGAGGTAGCGGTCGCCGACCAGGTTGAGGTAGCGCACCGCCGCCCTGGTGCCCCTGGTAAGGGCGACGTCGTCGTCGGCGTCGAAGCCCACGAGCACGGTGTTGTCCGGCTGCAGCGACACCGCGTTGACCGTGCCCACCCGAATCCCGGCCACCCGCACCGAATCTCCCGTCTTCAGCTGCGAGGCGTCGGTGAAGATCGCGGAGTAGCCGTGGGTAGGGCCGTTGCGGAACTGGCCGAAGATGAAAAACAGCGAGGCCGACAGCGCCAGCATGACGGTCGCGAAGATGCCGAACTTCACCAGCGTGCGTCCCGAGCCGCTCATCCCGGTTGCCCGATCTGCGCGGTGTTTCGGGGCGGTCCGTCGATGGGCCCGAACAGGATCTGTTTGAGCAGGTCGGAATTCACCAAGATGCCCTGCGTGTTGTACTGCCACGGGTTGGCGCCGACGTCGGCGACGTCGAAGGGCGGGAAGGTGTTGAACGCGAGCGGCAATTCGTGTTCGCACTGCGGGCCGCCCCGCGCGGCAACCTTGGGCAGGTTCTTCGGGTACCGGTACCGCTCGGCGCCCAGCGCTATGCCGCCCAGCACCTCGAGACCGGGGACCGGGGTGGGAGGCTGTTTGGCCAATGGCACCATTCCGCGCAGCGCGCACGTGAGCGCCGTGTGGTATGCGTTGGTCAGATCGGTGGTGGGCACCAGCAGGTGCATGACGTCGGTGAGCGCCTGCCGATTGGCGCCCACGACGTCGTTGCCGACATCGGCGAGGCCGATCGCGCTGATCAGGAACGCGTCGAGGTTGCGCTCTTCGTCGACGATGGACTGGCTGATCTCGTTGGTGTTGGCAATGGTCTTGACCAGGTCGGGCGCCGCGTCGGCGTAGGCGAGGGACACGTCGGCCGTGGCCTGCAGGTCGTGGCTCAGGTTCGCCAGGCTCGGCTCGAGCTTGGCGAGGAACGCGTTGAGATCGCTGAACAACTGGCCTAGGCGCCCACCGCGACCGTTGAGCGCGGTGGCCATTGCGCCGAGCGTCTCGTTGAGTTTGGCCGGATCGACCTTGTCCAGCACCGAGGTGAGTTCGGCGAAGACCGTGTTGATTTCGACGGTCACGCGACCGGCGTCGAGCACCTGCCCGGCGCGCAGGCGCTGCGGCGACGGGTCCTGCGGCGGGATCAGCTGGACGAACTTCGCGCCGAACGCCGTCGTCGCGACGATGTCGACGAGCACGTTGGCCGGGATGAGCCGCAGCCGGGCCGGGTCGAGGGCCAGGCGGATGGCCGCCTGCCCGTTCGGCGTGTCCTCGATGGACGCGACGGTGCCGATCTCGGCGCCGTGCAGCTTGACCTTGGCTCCGGGGTTCATCATCAGCCCGGCGCGATCCGAAATCACCGTCACCGGCACGGTATCGGTGAACCCGCCGCGGAACTGAAACAGCGCGACGGCGGTGACGGCGGCCGCGACGACGACCGTCGCGAGGCCGACCAGCGGGCGCAGGCAGGAGCGTTGCGGCGGCGGCGCGCCGGCCGGCGCGTTGACCGATGGGGCCTGTGAGCCGCCGGTCACCCAGGCTCCTTCGCCGCCGCGCCCTGCGTGGTGCAGCATGAGATGCCAAGCGCGACAACACCTGTCACCGGGATCGCCCCCAACCAGCCGTGATGTGATACAAATCTCAGTTAGCAGTGAGCAGAACGATACATCCGAATAAATAGAACTACAAGACTGTCGTATGCGAGAGTAGCGTTCTACATCGAGCAGGTCCGATATGTCACCAGAGGAGTCTCGTGACCGGTATGGCCGTCCGGAACGTCTCGCCCGAGTTGGCGCAGCGCTACGTGGACGAGGGATGGTGGACATCCGACACCCTCGGCGACCTGCTGGCCCGCGGCCTGAAAGACAACCCGCACGCCACGTTTCGGGTGCACTCCGCGCAACGGCCGTACTCGGGCACCTTCTCCGACGTCGAGCATCTGGCCCGCAGGCTGGCCGCCGGCTTGCGCGCCCGCGGCGTCGGCCCCGGCGATGTGGTGGCCTTCCAGTTGCCGAACTGGGTGGAGGCCGCGGCGACCTTCTGGGCCTCGGCCTTCCTGGGGGCCGTGGTGGTCCCGATCGTCCACTTCTACGGGACCAGGGAACTGCGGTACATCCTGGGCACCGTCGAGCCGCGCGCCTTCATCACCGCGGAGCGCTTCGGGCGCATGGCATTCGACCCCGCCGCCTGTGCGGGCGTCCCGGTGGTCGCGCTCGTCGGCGACGGCTTCGACGCGCTGACCGACATCGAGCCGATGGAGGGCACGCTGGCCGCCGACCCCGCCGGTCCCGCGCTGATCGCGTTCACCTCCGGCACCACCAGCAACCCCAAGGGCGTCATCCACAGCCACCAGACGCTCGGCTTCGAGACGCGCCAACTGCTGGCGAACTACCCGCCGGACCGTGGCCGGCAACTCACCGCGCTGCCCGTCGGGCATTTCATAGGCATGCTCGGCGCGTTTTTGATCCCGGTCATCCAGGGCGCGCCCATCGACCTGGCCGACGTCTGGGACCCCGACCGCGCGATCGACCTGATGGAGGCCGACGGCGTCGCCCTCGGCGGCGGGCCCCCGTATTTCGTCACCAGCTTGCTCGACCACCCCCGGTTCACCGACGAACACCTGCGCTACATCACCCACATCGGCCTCGGCGGCTCCACCGTGCCCGCGGCCGTCACCCAGCGGCTCGCCGACCTCGGGATCCTGGTCACCCGCTCCTACGGCAGCAGCGAACACCCGTCGATCACCGGCTCGCACTACACCGCACCCGCGGACAAGCGGCTGTTCACCGACGGCAACGCGCGGCCCGGAGTTGAGCTCCGGCTCGCCGAGGACGGCGAGATACTTTCCCGCGGACCGGATCTGTTCCTCGGCTACACCGACCCGGCGCTGACCGCCCGCGCCTTCGACGAGGACGGCTGGTACCACACCGGCGACATCGGCGTGCTCGACGACGACGGCTATCTCACCCTGACCGACCGCAAGTCCGACATCATCATCCGCGGCGGCGAGAACGTCAGCGCGCTCGAGGTCGAGGAGATCCTGCTCACCCTGCCCGCGGTCGCCGAGGCGGTCGTGGTGGCCGCGCCCGACCCGCGGCTCGGCGAACACGCCGCCGCCGTGCTACGCATCAAACCCGGGCACGCCATGCCGACCCTGGCCGATGTTCGCGAGCACTTCGAGCGCGCCGGCGTCGCGCGCCAGAAATGGCCCGAGGAGCTGCACGAGGTGGCGGACTACCCCCGCACCGCCAGCGGCAAGGTCCAGAAATATCTGGTGCGCAACCGCATTCGGGAACAACACGAGGAATCGAGGTAGCCATGAAACAGCACGCGGAACGGTGCGGGGGCCGGCGATGACGGCGCGGGTAGCGGGCAAGGTCGCATTCGTCACCGGCGCGGCGCGCGGCCAGGGCCGCAGCCATGCCGTCCGGCTGGCCCAGGAGGGCGCCGACATCATCGCCGTCGACATCTGCCGCGACGTCGTCGACTACAACCCGATCCCGGCCTCGACCCCCGAGGACCTCGCCGAGACCGCCGATTTGGTCAAGGCGCTCGACCGGCGCATCGTGACCGCCGAGGTGGACGTCCGCGACTTCGACGCGCTCAAGGCCGCGGTCGACAGCGGCGTCGAACAACTCGGCCGGCTGGACATCATCGTGGCCAACGCCGGCATCGGCACCCCCGGCGGCCCGCTGCACGAGATGGACGAAACCCGTTGGCAGGACACCCAGGACGTCAACCTCAGCGGCGTGTGGAAGTCCGTGAAGGCCGGTGTCCCGCACCTGCAAAAAGGGGGGTCGGGCGGCTCGATCATCCTGACCGGATCGGTGGGCGGGCTGAAAGCCTACCCGCGGGTCGGGCACTACGTGGCGGCCAAGCACGGCGTCGTCGGGCTGATGCGCGCCTTCGCCGTGGAACTCGGGCCGCAGTCCATCCGGGTCAACTCCGTGCACCCCACCCACGTGAACTCCCCGATGCTGATGAACGAGTCCGCCTACCACACGTTCCGGCCCGACCTGGAAAACCCTGGACCCGACGACCTGGCGCCGATCTGCCAGACGTTCCACATGATGCCGGTGCCCTGGGTGCAACCGGAGGACATCAGCAACGCGGTGCTGTTCTTCGCCTCGGACGAGGCGCGCTACATCACCGGCGTTGCGCTGCCGGTGGACTGCGGCAGCTGCCTCAAGTGACTCGCGCGAGAGTTGAACTCCGGGCTTAAGAAGAATATCGTTCTACTGCGACCTGATATTTAGGAGCCGATGGTGACCATTCTTGCGGAGCGGCGCACCTATGTCGCGGGCCGCTGGGTCACGGGCGAGGACGTGGTCGGCGTCGAAAACCCCGCCGACGAGACCCACGTCGCCGACGTCACCGCCACCCCGCCGGCCGAGGTGCGCCGCGCGATCGCCGAGGCGCGCCGCAGCTTCGACGACGGGGTATGGGCCGACGCGCCGGCCGACGAGCGGGCGCAGGTGCTGCGCGCGTTCATCGACCATGTCGCGGGCGCCCGCGACACGCTCGTACCCACCCTGGTCGCCGAGGCCGGCCAACCGGCCCGCTTCGCCGAAATGACGCAACTGCACGCGGGTCTGGCGATCGCCCGGCAGACGATCGACCTATACCTGTCGATGCGGCACGAGGAGCCCAGCCCGGTCCCCGTCGACGACCTGGTGCGCGGGCGGGTCGCGCTGAGCGTGCGCCGCCACGAACCGGTCGGGGTTGTCGCGGCCATCACGCCGTACAACGCGGCGCTGATCATGGGCTTTCAGAAGCTGATTCCCGCATTGATGGCCGGCAACTCGGTGATCCTGCGGCCCAGCCCGCTCACGCCGATCTCGTCGCTGATCTTCGGCGCGGCCGCCGACGCGGCGGGGCTGCCGCCGGGGGTGCTGAGCGTGGTGGTGGAGAGCGGCATCGCCGGCGCCGAGCTGCTGACCAGCGACCCGGCCGTCGACATGGTGTCGTTCACCGGCTCGACGGCGGCCGGGCGCAAGATCCTGGCCCAGGCGGCGCCGACCGTCAAACGCGTGTCGCTGGAGCTCGGCGGCAAGTCCGCGCAGATTTATCTGCCCGACGCCGTGCACCGCGCCGCGGGCGGGGCGGCCGCCGCGATCGCCACCACCGCCGGGCAGGCCTGCGTGGCCGCGACGAGAATGCTTGTCCCGCAAGACCGCAAAGAAGAAGTGCTGGAAGCGGTCGCCGCGGCCTACGCCTCGATCAAGGTCGGCGCCCCCACCGACCCGTCGGTCACCATGGGGCCGGTGATCAGCGCCGTCCAGCGCGACAAGTGCGAGCGGTACGTCGAGCTCGCCGAGGAGCACGGCGGCAAGGTGTTCAGCGGCGGCGGGCGCCCCGCGGGCCTGGACCGCGGCTACTTCTTCGAGCCCACCGTGCTGGACCTGCCCACCAACGCAAACCCGGCCGCGCAGGAGGAGATTTTCGGCCCGGTCATCGGGGTGCTGGGATACCGCGACGTGGACGACGCGGTGGCGATCGCCAACGACAGCATCTACGGGCTGTCCGGTCAGGTGTACGGCGCCGACGCCGCCGCGGCCGTGCAGGTGGCGCGCCGGCTGCGCACCGGCGCGGTCAACGTCAACACCACCGTCTTCTCCGCGTACGCCCCCAGCGGCGGCTACAAGCAGAGCGGGCTGGGCCGCGAGCGCGGCCCGGACGGGATCCGCGAGTTTCAGGAGGTCAAGCACATGTCGATAGGGGAGCTGAAATGACGTTGAACCTGGACTGGCTGGTCTCGGTCGACGACCACATCCTGGAGCCGCCCAATGTGTGGGTGGACCGGGTGCCGGCCAAGGACCGCGACCGCGCCCCCCACATGGAGAAGAACGACGACGGCATGGACGTGTGGGTCTACGACGGAAAGCGTTACCCGCCCAGCGGATTGAGCGCGGTGGCCGGCAAGTCCAAGGAGGAGTTCAGCCCGGAGCCGCTGCCCTACAGTGAGATGCGGCCCGGCTGCTACGACCCGGTGGAGCGCGTCAAGGACATGGATCGCGCCGGCATCCTGGCGTCGCTGTCGTTTCCGACGGTCACCCGCTTTGCCGGGCAGCTGTTCATGGAGGCCAGCGATCGCGACTTCGGGTTCACCTGCCTGCAGGCCTACAACGACTGGCACATCGAGGAGTGGGCGGGCGCCGCGCCGGGCCGCTACATCCCGCTGATCCTGATCCCGATGTGGGACCCGCCGCTGGCGGCCAAGGAGATGGAGCGCTGTGCGGCCAAGGGCGCCACCGCGTTCTGCTTCTCGGAGAACCCGGCCCCGTTGGGGTTGCCCACGATTCACGACAAGGACCGCTACTGGGACCCGGTTATGGCCGCGGCCAACGACCTGGAGATGGTGGTCTCCATGCACGTCGGCTCGTCGTCGCAGGTGCCCAAGATCGCCCCGGACTCACCGTTTCTGGCCAACCTGGCCTGGGGCGCGATCCGCACGTCGGGGGCCATGCTGTCGTGGGTGTTCAGCGGCATGTTCCAGCGCTTCCCCAAGCTCAAGATCGCGCTGTCGGAGGGCGAAATCGGTTGGATGCCGTACTTTTTGGAGCGCGCCGAGCAGGTGCTCGACAAGCAGCGGTACTGGGTGCAGCGGGGTGCCACCTTCATGGGCCACGCCGGCACCGACGCCGATCTGGACACCCTCGACGTGCGCGAGCAGTTCCGCAACCACGTCTACGGCTGCTTCATCGACGACGTCCACGGCATCGCCAGCATCGACGAGATCGGCGAGGACAACATCATGTGCGAAACCGACTACCCGCACTCGGATTCCACGTGGCCGGACTGCATCACGGTGGTCAAGGATCGGATCAAGCACCTCTCGCCGGAGGTGCAGTACAAGATTCTGCGCGGCAACGCCGAACGGCTGTACCGGTTCACCCCGGCCGAGCCGCCGGTGCTGGCCAGTGCCTGAGGTGACGATCGACCGGGACCGCTGCATGGGCAGCGGGATGTGCAGCGTCTACGCGCCGGGCACGTTCACGCAGGACGGCGAGGCCAAGGCGGTCGTGATCGATCCGCCAGGCGATCCGGTCGAGGCCATCAACACCGCGGTCGAGGCGTGCCCCACCGGGGCGATACAACTCAATTCGAAGTGAGAGCGGCATGAACAGATTGCTCGAGGACAAATGCGCCGTCATCACCGGCGCCGGATCCGGTGTGGGACGGGCATCGTCGCTGCGCTTCGCGCGGGAGCGCGCGCGTGTGGTGTGCGCCGACATCGACGTCGAGGCCGCCAAGGAGACGGTGCGGCAGATCGAGACGGCGGGCGGCGCGGCGATCGCCGTGGCCGCCGACGTGTCGGACGAAAGTCAGGTCATGGCGATGATCGAGGCCGCCGCCGAGCAATACGGTCGCCTCGACATCCTGTTCAACAACGTCGGCGTCCCGACCCCGCGGCTGGGTGCGGTGCTCGAAGACCACACCGCCGAAGATTTCCAGCGGCTGTGTGCGGTCAACTTCGGGGGCGTGTTCTTCGGCTGCAAGCACGCTGTGCTGCGCTTCAAGGAGCAGGGGAGCGGGGGCGTCATCCTCAACACCGGGTCGGTGGCAGGCCTGGTGGCCTGGGGCGGTTCGGTGTACGGCGCCACCAAGGGTGCGGTACATCAGCTGACCAAGGCGGTGGCGATCGAGGGTGCGCCCTTCGGCATTCGCGTGAACGCGATCTGCCCGGCCGCGATGCCGGCGACGGGCTTCATGGTGGCCGGCGGGCTGCCCGCCGAGATGCGGGACAACCCAGACGTCGCGGAAAAGGTTGGCGCGCAACACCCGCTCGGGCGTCCGATCACCCCCGAGGACTGCGCCGAGGCCGCCGTGTATCTGGTGTCCGATCGAGCCCGCAACATCACCGGGGTGCTGTTCCCGGTCGACGGAGGGTATGTCGCGCGATGAGCACACCGACGCTGGACCGCGAGCGCGTGCGCGAGCTTTTCGACCTGCGTAGCGCCTACATCGCCGAGATCGGCGGCGGCTACTCCGACGACCCGTACCCGGCCTGGCACCGGCTGCGCGAAGAAGGGCCGGTGCACGAGGGCACCGTGCACGAATTGACCGGTGTGACAGACGCTCTGCTGTTCCACGGGCTGCCCTACCCGGACCGGCCGCACTTCTCGGTGTTCAGCTTCGAGGCGTGCAACGCCGCCTACCGCAACCCCGAGCTGTTCGCCTCTTCGGCCGAGGCCGTCGATCTCGCGTCCGGCGAGCTGGGCGTGACCAACAGCATGCTCTCCATGGGCGGCGCACAGCACCGGCGCTACCGCGGGCTGGTGCAGCCGTCGTTCCTGCCGGCCAACGCGCGGTGGTGGATCCGCAACTGGATCGACGAGACGGTGCGGCTGCTGATCGACGGTTTCGTCGATACCGGGCGCGCCGAGCTCAACGTGGACTTCGCCGCCGCGATCCCGTTGCTGACCATCACCGGCAGCTTCGGCGTGCCCGTCGAACAGGCCCTCGACATCCGGGCCGACTTGAAGGTGAATCCGGCCGCGGTGATCGAGAAGATCGCCCCGATCGTCGTTGCCCGGCGTGGCGAACCGCGCGACGACCTGATCAGCGTGCTCGTGCAGGCCGAGCTGACCGACGAGAGCGGGGCGACGCACCGGCTCAGCGACAACGAAATCTACTCGTTCTCCCTGCTTTTGCTCGCCGCCGGCTCGGGCACGACCTGGAAGCAGATGGGCACCACGCTCACCGCGCTGCTGCAACGGCCGGACGTGTTGCAGGCGGTTCGCGACGACCGCGCGCTGCTGCGGCCCGCGATTGAGGAGTCGCTGCGCTGGATGCCCACCGACCCGATGTTTTCCCGGTGGGTCACGCAGGACACCGACTTCTATGGGGTTCGATGCCCAAGGGTTCGGTGGTGCACATCTGCATCGGCGCGGCCAACCGCGACCCGCAGCGCTGGGAACGCCCGGACGAGTTCGACATCACCCGCCCGCTCAAGTCGTCGCTGGCCTTCGGCGGCGGCGAGCACATCTGCCTGGGCATGCACGTGGCCCGCGCCGAGATGATCACCGGGATCGAGGCGCTGCTGGACCGGCTGCCCAACCTGCGCCTGGACCCCGACGCCGAACCGCCCCGGTTCGTCGGCATGTACGAGCGTGGGGCGACGGCGATACCGGTGGTGTTCGACCATGCCTGAGCCCAACTACAGGCCCCCGGAACTCACCCTGCTGGGGCAGGACCACGTCCGCGCCTACCGCGACAGCGGTGGTGAGGTCGGCTACATCTGGAACGGCGTGCCCACCCTTTTGCTCACCGTGACCGGTCGGCGCACCGGCCGCGCGCTCACCACGCCGCTGATCTTCGGGCGCGACGGCGAGGACTACCTGGTGGTGGCCTCCAAGGGCGGCGCGCCGCACCACCCGCTGTGGTACGTCAACCTGCAGGCCAACGCGGCGGCCACGATTCAGGTCAAGGCCGACGAATTCGCGGTGACGGCTCGCACCGCGGCGGCCGCCGAGAAGCCGCGGCTGTGGAAGATCATGACCGAGGTGTGGCCCAACTACGACGCCTACCAGGCACGCACCGACCGGGAAATCCCGGTCGTGGTGCTCACGCCGGCATGAACACCGCTAGCATTTCTTCGGTGTCCCGTGCTGAGGAAAGAGCCGCCGCGCGGTCGGCGGCCGTACAGCGGTCGCGCACCCGCATCGCCAACCAGGTGCGGCTGATGCTCGATGCGGCCCTGCGGCTCATCCGCGAAAAGGGCGACAACTTCACCACCCAGGAGCTGGTCAAAGAGGCCGGTGTGGCGTTGCAGACGTTCTACCGCTACTTCGCCAGCAAGGACGAGCTGTTGCTGGCGGTGATCGCCGACGCGATGACCGACGCGTGCGCGCGGTGGGCCGAGGCCGCCCAAGAGCTGGCCGACCCCGTCGCGCGGCTGCGCTTCTACGTCACCAACATCATCGACGTGCTCGACACCGAGGGCGGCGACGGCGGCACCGCCCGCTTCGTCGTCGCGACGCACTGGCGGCTGCACCGCGTCTTCCCCGAGGAACTCGCCGAGGCCGAAAAGCCGTTCGTCGAACTGCTGCTCGGCGAGATCAACGCGGCCACGAAAGCGGGCCTGTTGCGCCCCGCCGACCCGGAATGGGCGGCGTGGTTCGTCGCCGAACTGGTGCGCTCGGTGTTTCACTACTACGCCTACGCGCCGCGCGAGGCCGGGGTCAAAGAACAGCTGTGGCAGTTCTGCCTCACCGGGCTCGGGGGCACGGCCAAGTCGGAGGGGCGCGATGCCGCACGCAAGACCCGATGAGTTGCCCAGTGGCGGCGGGGGGCGCTGGCCCGCCGCCGGTGACAACTTCCGCTCCGTGCAGTGGGGCGACATGGAGGTCGGCTACACCACCACCGGACCGCTGGACTGCACCCAGCTGTATCAGGTGGGCGGGCTGCCCGGCGGGGTGTGTACCTGCCCGCACTACGGCTACATCTTCGAAGGGTCAATCCGCGCAACGTATCCCAACACCGACTGGCCCGACGAGGTGGCCGGCGCCGGCGAGGTGTACTTCTTCCCGGCCGGCCACGTCCTGATCTATCCCGAACCGACCAGGGCGCTCGAGCTCAATCCCGCGTTCGCGCTGCAGCAGTGCATGGACGCGATGCAACGGGCCGGGGAACGGGCGGCCGCGTCGGCCGCGCAGGACGGTGCGGAGGGCGCGCGCTGAGAGAAGACCCGGTCGCGAGGGCATCGCGCCGGGGTAGGCCGGGGCCTTCCTGATGAACGCCGGGCTGCCGGCGGGGTCATTTCGCGAAACGAAATCCCGCTCGTCGCGCGGCCACCGGCGGCGGGTGCGAGGATTTGCCGATGGAAAATCGCCAAGCCGCCCAGGCCATTCGATTGGTCGGCGCGTTGCGCGCTCAGCTGGAGGAAATGATCGCCCAGCTGGCCCGGGTGGAACGCAAGGCTGCCGCCGCCAGGAGCGGCAGCGCGGTGGCCGCGACGCGCACCGACGCGGCGATGCTGCGTCGCGACATCGACGAGGCGCAGATGCTCATCGACCGGCTGCAACGCCGCTACCTCAGCGGCAAACCCGGCGCGGGACCGGTGGCGCCGCGCGAGGCCCGCTGGGCCGGCTACCCCCTCATGCGGCGCACTGGGCCCGAACGTTGCGGGCGCCCTTGACATTGCGCAGTCCCGAACAGTTCACGCACCCGACGCACCCCACGCAGTCGACGCAGCCCACGCAGCCGACGCAGGCGACGCAGCGGGTGCAGGCGACGCAGCCGACGCACGCCACGCACGCCCGCACGAACAGGCTCAGCACCGACAACACGCTGCCGGCCACCCCGACGCTGCCCGCGGTGCCCGCCGAGCCGGCCACCCCGACGCTGCCGGCGGTCGCCGCCGAGCCGGCCACCGCGATGCTGCCCGCGGTCGCGAGTGACCCGGCTACCGCGACGCTGCCCGCGACCGCAACCGAGCCCGCCACCGCGACGCTGTCTTGAACGGCGATCGAGTCCACCGGATCATCATTGCAGGCGTGGGGTCGCCGGACTCACATTCGGGACAACGTGAACGGATAGGTGTCGGTGCCGGCGGGTGCCCCGTCGCAGCCCGCCTCGAAGGAGGAGTCCAGCGAACCGGCGAGCATCGCCGCATCCCAGGTGTAGACGTCGTGGGTGGGCAGCGTTGGGCCGTAGTAGATGTCGCCACAGCGCAGGCCGTCGGGGACGTCCACGGCCAGCGTGTAGCGGCCGTCGGCCAGTTGCGCGTCCCCGACGTAGTTGAACGCCTTGGCCACCGGCCTGGCGATCGCGTTGATGTGGACGCATGCGCCCGGACAAGCGGTCACCGCCCAGACCCAGGTGTGGAAGTCGCGCCTGCCGGTGATCTGAAGGTCGTAGTTGCCGAACGCCATGGCGGCCCGGGCGACGGGTGCGGGCGTCGCGGGCGTTGCCGGCAGCACAGCCAGCGCGCCGGCCAGCGCAACGATCTTCAGCTTCCAGCCCACGACCCACCAAGCTTGTCTGCTACCGGATTTTCCGGAATGCTGTACCCGTCCTGGGTAGAATAACACTCTCGCACAATCTAGAACGGGGCATCTGAATGGTGAACGGCCGCGGCGCCCAAGTGACGCAGTTGCGCGAGATGCCGCCGGGCGCCGGTGTTGCCGAGACCAGCGCGACCCGGCCGCCCTCCGAGTTCGACGAAACGCTGCCCGCGTTCTCCGACGACTACGCCGAGGTCGAGTACCTGCTGTGCGGCGTGGCGAGCACCTACACCGGCCCCGCCACGGGGCCGGCCACCGTGGCCAGCGGCGGGCATCGCTATGTCACCCGGGTCCTGGCCCGCTACCCCAGCGGCCGGAGCCGCTTCAGCGGCCGGGTACTCGTCGAGCCGTTCAACACCACCTACGGCGTCGACCGGGACGCGCTGTGGCTGCACGTCGGCCCGCTGTTGCAGGAGCAGGGCGACGCCTGGGTCGGCATCAGCGAGCGCGCCTGGTCGGCAGGCGAACTCAAGCGTCGTGACCCACTGCGCTACGCCGACATCGACATCGGATCCAACGACCTGGCGTGGGACGTGCTGCGTGGGATCGGCACGGTGCTCAAGCAGGGCGGCAAGCACAGCCCGCTGTGTCACCTGCCGGTCCGGCACGTCTACCTCGGCGGGTATTCGCAAAGCGGGGTGGACACCGCCACTTTCGCCGCGACCTTCGGCGCGCTCACCCGCACGGCCGACGACCGCCCCGGCTACGACGGCTTCTTTCCCGCCTGCCACGCCGCCAGCCTGACGCCGCTCGCGGTCGGCGACGGCCTGCCGCGCTTCGAGTACGCGCCGATGCCGTCGGCCGGGGCGCCGGTCATCGAGGTTCAGCCGCAAAGCGACGTCGAGGGATTCGCCGTCGACGAGTTCGTCAACCCCGGCAGCGCCTCGGTGCGGCGCGCCGACGGCGACGCCCCGCACGATCGGTTCCGCCTCTACGAGGTCGCGGGCGCGCCCCACGCGGGCAAGATCGCCGGCTGCGAGGGCAGCTCGAGCTTTCCCATGGCGGCCTTCGTCCGCGCCGCGTTGCGCGGGCTGTTCCGTTGGGCCGAGGACGACGTCGCGCCGCCGACGGCGCCGCGCATCGCGTTGCGTGTCGACGACGTGGTCGCCGAAGCGGCCGTCGACCGGTTCGGCAACGCCATCGGGGGCGTACCCGCACCATTTTTGGCGGTGCCGCTCGCCCGCTACGAGGCCCACTCGACCCCGGGGCCGCTGTGCAAACTCGCCGGCCGCGAGACGCCGCTGCCCCCCGACGTGCTCGCGGACCGCTACGGTGACGCGCAGACCTACCTCGCCGAGTTCACCGCCAGCCTCGACGCCACCATCCGGGCGGGTTTCCTCTTGGAACAGGACCGCGCCGAACTACTCGAAGCGCAGGCCGCCAAGGCGCACAAGGCGTTCGCCACCATGCCGACGGCCCCGATCACATGACGGTGCGGACCGTTCCCGTACCGGACAGCCTCGAGCAGGCGCTGTCCCCGCGGTGGCTCACCGCCGCGCTGCAGGCACGGTTTCCCGGCATCGACGTCCGCGCGGTGGCGCCGGGCCCGGTTGTCGACCGGATCTCCACCAACGCGCGGTTCGTGATCGAGTGCGCCGGCGGGGTTCCCGACGGCCTGCCGGCGGCCCTGTGCGTCAAGGGCTACTTCAACGAGATCGGGCGCGGGGCGCCCTACATCGGCGCGCCCGAGGCGGGCTTCTACCGCGACCTGGCCGCCACGACCGGGGTGCGCACGCTGCGCAGCGTGTACGCCGACGTCGACCCGGCCACCCGGCACGGCGTCGTCATCACCGAAGACGTTGCCGCCCAAGGCGCCACATTCCTGGATGGCAACAGCCCGTACTCGCCCGACCAGACCGCGCAGACCCTGGCCGAGTTCGCCCGGCTGCACGCCGCGACATGGGCCGAACCCGGCTGCGCCGAGGCCGACTGGCTCGAGCCGCGGCTGGGCCGCTCGCTGCAGGTGTGGGGGCTGCCCGCCACGGTGGCCACGATCGAACGCAACTTCACCGGGGCGAACGGGCGCGGGATCCCCGCCGAGGTGCGCGACGCGTCCCGGCTTGTCGATGCCTACCGTGACCTGGCCGCGTCGACCGCCGCGGAGATGGCGGCGCGGCCGTGGTGCGTGGTGCACGGTGATGCCCACGTGGGCAACGTCTTCTGCGATGCCGCCGGGCTCCCGTCGCTGGTCGACTGGCAGCTCGTCCAACGCGGGATGTGGTACCTCGACGTCGGATACCACATCGCCTCCACGCTGCCCGTCGCGCAGCGCCGCCGCCACGAGCGAGACCTGTTGCGGCACTATCTCGATGCCCTGGCATCGCACGGCGTCACCCCGCCACAATTCGAGGAGGCCTGGCGTGACCTCGCTGTGGGCATGGTGCACGGGTTCTTCCTGTGGGGCATCACCACCAAGGTGCAGCCCGCCGTGATCGCCACCCTGCTGCACCGGATGGGTACGGCGGTCGCCGATCACGATGCGCTGCCGAGCGGATCGAGGAGTCCGTAGATGGACCCGGACGCGTTCGACGGGGTGCGCGTGGTCGAGCTCGCGCAGTGGGTGTTCGTCCCGGTGGCCGGTGCGCTGCTGGCCGACTGGGGCGCCGACGTCGTGCGCATCGAGCGCCTCGAGGGCGACCCGTACCGCGGCCTGGCCACCCAGGGCATCGGCGCCGACCGCGGCGGGGTGAATCTGTCCATGGCCCTGGCCAATCGGGGCAAGCGCTCGCTCGCGCTAAACCTGCGCCACGAGACCGGACTGGCCGTGCTGCACGAACTGCTGGCCTCCGCCGACGTGTTCCTGACCAGCCTGCGCCCCGGAGCGCTGAGTCGGCTGGGCCTGGACGCCGACACGCTGCGCGAGCGGTACCCGAGCCTGGTCTACGCCCGTGGCCACGGCTTCGGCGTGCGTGGGCCCGACGCCAACCAGCCCGGCTACGACAGCTCGGCGTTCTGGGCGCGCGGGGGAGTGGGCCACATCCTCACCCCGCCCGAGCGCGACTATCCGATCAGCCAGCGCGGCGCGATGGGCGACCGCAACGCGGCCATGGCACTGGCTTTCGGCATCGCCACCGCCCTGCTCAAGCGCACCAGAACGGGCACCGGTTCGGTGGTCGATGTCTCGCTGCTGGCCACCGCGATGTGGACGCTGTCGTCGGACCTGCTCGCGGTGCTCAACGGCGGGGAGGCCGCGCCGGTGGGTGGCCGCGGCCCACAGGTCAACCCGCTCACGGGGAACTATCGCACCAGCGACGGCCGTCACATCCAGCTGATGTTCCTGCAGGGCGACCGGTACTGGCCGGAGTTCTGCCGGGTGGTCGGGAGGCCGGACCTGGCCGAGGACCCGCGCTTCGCCGACCTCGCCGCGCGCCGCTCCAACGCCGAAGCCTGTGTGGCCGAGCTGGATTCGGTGTTCGCCCGCCACACGCTCGCCGAATGGAAGGACCTGCTCGCCACACTGGACGCGCCGTGGGCGCCGGTGCAGTCCGTGCGCGAGGTGGCCCAGGACCCGCAGGTGCTGGCCAACGGCTACGTCGGGGAGGTGGGCGGCGAGGACGGCCAGTCCTACCGCCTGCCTGCGGTCCCGGTCCAGCTCGACGAGCAGGCGCCGCCGCTGCGGCGCGCACCCGAGCACGGCGAGCACACCGAGGCGCTGCTGCAGGAACTGGGCTACGACTGGGACCGGATCGCCACGCTGATGGAACAGGGTGTGATCCCGTGACCGGGCGCCCGGTGCCGGTGCCCGACGAGGTGTCGGCGCCGTTCTGGTCGGCGGCGGCACGGCACGTCCTGACCGTCGCGCGCTGCCGGCGGTGTAGCGCATTCACCGTGCCCCCCGACGTGGTGTGCCCGCACTGCCACAGCGCCGACCCGGGATTCGAATTCACGCCGGTCAGCGGGCGCGGCACCGTGCGGTCGTGGACCGTTGTGCGCCAGGCGTTTCTGCCGGGCTTCGACGCCGACCTGCCGTTCGTGCTCGTGGACGTCGAACTCGTCGAGCAGGCCGGCCTACGGCTGATCGGCCGACTGCTCGACGGCCCCGGCGCCGACCTGCACGTCGGCGACCCCGTCGTCGTCGCGTTCGAGGACCTCGCACCCGGCGTGGCCGTGCCCGCATTCGAGCTGGCGTGAGCGGCCGTTTCACGGCCGGGGGCAAGGTCGCCATCGTCGGCCACGCGCACAGCCCGATCCGTCGCCGGGCCGACCGGCCGCTGGGCGCGCTGACCGTCGACACCGCGCGCGCCGCCATCGCCGACGCCGGGTTGCGGGTGAAGCAGGTCGACGGGTTCGTCAGCTCCAGCCTGCTGCCCAGCGCGGGCGGCCGGGGCGCCGAGGACGGCGTCAGCATCGTCTCGTCGGCGTGGCTGGCCCAGCACCTCGGCGTAAACCCGGGCTACGTCGCCGGATTCGAGGGCATCGGCCAGATCACCGGCTCGGTGGGCATCGCGGTCAACGCGATCGCCGGCGGCGCCGCCGACTACGTGCTGCTGCACCGCGCCCTGCACAACCCCGCCGGCGCCTACCACGCCAACCCGATGCGCGAGGTGCGCGGCGTGCAGCAGTGGACGGCGCCGCAGGGTTTCTTCGGCCCGCTGGCCATGATCGCGCTGCCGTTCACCGAGTACCTGCACCGCTTCGGCGCGCGCCGGGAGTCGATGGCGGCCGTCGTCGTGGAGGCGCGCAAGAACGGTGCGCGCATCCCGTGGTCGTTCTGGCGCGACCGGCCGCTGACCACCGACGAATACCTCGATGCGCCATAGCTTTTCGACCCGGTCTGCCGCTACGACTGCGACATCCCCGTCGACGGGGTGGCCGCCTTCGTGCTCACCTCCGCCGAGCGGGCCAAGGACCTGCCGCACCGACCGGTCTACGTCGCGGGCTACGCCGCCGGCACGCCGACCCGGGGGCGCCTGCCGTTGCACTGGCCGCTCGACGACATCCTCGAGGGCGGCGCGCACACCGCCCGGCGGCTGTGGGAACACGCGGGCATCACCGCCGCCGACGTCGACCTACCCCAGGTGTACGACGGCTTTTCGCTGTTCGTGTGGCTATGGCTGGAGGTGTTGGGCTTGTGTCCGCCCGGCGAGGCGCACCGCTTCGTCGAGGCCGGCGGCATCGACAGCGATCGCCCGGGCGGCATCCCCGCGCTCTCGGGTGGCGGCGCGCTCGGCAACGGACGCATGCACGGCATCCCGCAGATGCTCGAGTGCTACCTGCAACTGGCGCGCCGGGCCGGGGACCGCCAGCGCGACAACGCGACGATCGGGGTCGCGTGCCATTCCTCGCCGCACTTCGGCGGCGCGGTGGCCTACAGCGCCGAACCCATTTGAGAGTTGTGCTCTAAGCTATAGCAGAATATCGTTCTACTGTTACTAGCGGTTAGGAGTCGCTGTGACGGTTCCCCAGGAGTCGTGGGTGGAGCGCGCCGTCGATCGGTCGGCGGCCGTGCAGCGCTCGCGCACCCGCATCGCCAACCAGGTGCGGCTGATGCTCGACGCCGCCCAGCGGCTGATCCGCGACAAGGACGACTTCACCACCCAGGAGCTGGTGGCCGAGGCCGGTGTCGCGCTGCAGACCTTCTACCGCTACTTCGCCTCCAAGGACGAGTTCTTGCTCGCGGTGATCGGGGACGCGATGAGCGGGGCCTGCGAACGCTGGTCTGAGGCCGCCGCCGAGCTGCCCGACCCGATGGACAGGCTGCGGTTCTACATCACCGCGCCGCTGGATCAGTTCCGAGGCGACAGTCACGATGCCGCCGCGATGCGGTTCATCGTGGCCACCCACTGGCGCCTGCACCGCATCTTCCCCAACGAGCTCGCCGAGGCCGGCAAGCCGCTGGTCGCTCTGCTGGCCGCCGAGATCTGCCACGCCACCGAGCAGGGCCTGCTGCGGCCCCGGGGCGTCGACTGGGACGCGTGGTTCGTCGTCGAGCTGCTGCGCTCGATCAACCACTACTACGCCTACGCGGCCAAGACCGACGACGACCTCGAAGTCACCAAAGACCGGCTCTGGCAGTTCTGCAGGGGCGCGCTCGGAGCTCCGGCATGACCGGGAAAGGCTGTCCCATGGACGAATTCGCCGCGCTCGACTTCTTCACCGACCCGTCGCTGGTTCCCGACCCGCATCCCTATTTCGACTATCTGCGCGCCCAGGGGCCGGCGGTGCGCGAGCCGCACCACGGCGTCGTGGCCGTCACCGGCTACGACGCGGCGCTGGCCCTGTACAAGGACAGCGAATCGTATTCGAGCTGCATCGCGGTGGGCGGCCCGTTCCCGCCGTTGCCGTTCGAACCCTCGGGCGACGACATCAGCGGCCTGATCGAGCAGCACCGCACCGAGCTGCCGCTACACGAACACATGGTGACCATGGACCCGCCCGGCCATACCCGCGCGCGCTCCGTGTTGAGCCGCCTGCTGACGCCGGCGCGATTGAAAGCGAACCAGGACTATTTGTGGAGCCTCGCCGACAAGCAGCTCGACGAGTTCGTCGCGCGCGGCGAGTGCGAGTTTCTCGACGCGTACTCCAAGCCGTATTCGCTCCTGGCCGTCGCGGACCTGCTCGGCGTGCCCGAAGAGGACCGCAAGGAGTTCCGGGCCGTGCTCGCGCATTCACACACCGTGGGCAACCTCGACCACGATCCCGCCGCGATCAACCCGCTGGAGTTCCTCGATGAGAAGTTCAGCCGCTACATCGAGGACCGGCGCCGCGAGCCGCGCGGCGACGTGCTCAGCGACCTGGCGGCCGCCCGGTATCCGGACGGGTCGACGCCGGAGGTCGTCGACGTCGTGCGCACGGCCACGTTCCTGTTCGGGGCCGGCCAGGAAACGACCGCCAAGCTGCTCGGCGCGGCGCTGCAAATCCTGTGCGACCGGCCCGATCTGCAACGGGCACTGCGCGACGACCGCAGCCTGATCCCCGCGTTCATCGAGGAGACGCTGCGAATGGAAAGCCCGGTCAAGACCGCCTTCCGGTTGGCGCGCAGGTCGACTCGCCTGGACGGTGTCGACATCCCGGCCGGCACCACGGTGATGGTTTCGCCGGGAGCGGTCAACCGCGATCCCGCCCGTTTCGCAGACCCGCACGAGTTCCGGCTCGACCGTCCCAACGTGCGCGAGCACATCGCGTTCGCGCGCGGCGCGCACACCTGCCCCGGCGCGCCGCTGGCCCGGGTGGAGGGCCGGGTGTCGCTGGAACGCATCCTGGACCGCATGGGCGACATACGAATCGACGAAGCCCGGCACGGGCCCCCGGGCAACCGCCGCTACAGCTACGCGCCGACCTACATCCTGCGGGGGCTGACCGAACTGCACCTGCAATTCACGCCGATCAAGGGGTGACGGTGCGTCGTGCGGCGGTGATCCCGGTTGTGACGCTGGCGCTGGCGGGACCACCCGCGACCGCCTCCGGCGACGAGAGCTGGGGGCTCAACGGAACCTACACCGCCACCTCGAACGGCGATTGGGCGCAGACCAACGACATCTACCACGACGAGGCCAGCGTCCGCAGCACCTGGACCATCGCCACGACGTGCAGCACCCCGGTCGAGTGCACCGGACGGGTCAGCAGCGATCTGGGCTGGAGCGCGGACGTGGCCATCCACGGCAGCGAGTACGTCCTCAAGCGCGACATCCCCGATTGGCAGCCCTGCCCGGACGGTACCGCCCGCACCGGACATCAGATCTACCGGTTCTATCCCGTCGACGAAAAGGGCTGGGTCAGCTTCGGTTCGACGGTTTTCGCCGGCGTGGACCGGACGTCGGGGGACAGCGGCGCCTGCGGCGTCAACAAGGCGCTGGTGATCACGATGCCGTTCCGCCTGGAGAAGGTCGGCTGACCGCGGTGGTGATCCTGGCCGCGCTCAGCGTGCTTGGCGGCATCGTGTTCGGGCTGGCGGCCTTGCCCGTGATCTTCGTTCCCCTCGAGCGGCTGTTCGCCCTGCACCCGCGGCGGGTGCTGCGGCGGGGGTGGTGCACCGACGTCGTGCACTAGCTGGCCGAGGGTGCTGCGCTGCGGATCGGACTGCTCGTCTCGGTGATGATCGCCGGGGGAGTGTTGCGGGCGTTCGTGCCCGCAGAGCTGCGCGACGCCGTGGCGGCGAGCCCGAGCTCGGTGCCAGCATGCGCTACCACGCCCCCGGGGCGGTGCGATGGACCCGTAACCTTGCACGACGTGAGCACGCGCAAGGCGCCGTCGACCCGGCTGTCCGTCGAGGACTGGCTGCAGGCCGGCTACACGCTGCTCGCCGAGCAGGGGGCCCGCGCGCTCAAAGTCGAGCGGCTGTGCCGGCAGGCCGGCGTCACCCGCGGCAGCTTCTACTGGCACTTCGAGAACATCGACAGCTACCGCACCGCGCTGGTCGATTCGTGGAACGCCTTCCTCGAGGAAGACCGGCAGTCGCTGGCCGAGCTCGACACGCTGCCGCCCCGGGAAAGGTTGTCCGCCATGGTGACCGCGCTGACCAGTCCCCGGAACTGGACGCTGGAGCGGGCGATGCGCGAATGGGCGCGCACCGACCCGGCGGCCGCGGCCAACGTCCGCGCGGCCGACCGCCGCGTGCTGCGCGCGGTCACCGCGGCCTACACCGAGTGCGGGTTCAGCCCCGCCGACGCCAAGCTGCGCGCGGAGCTCACCTTCGCCGCCGGTATCGGGCTGCTGCACCTGGCCGCCTCGGCCGAGCAGGCCCAGCGGGCCGCCCAGCGGGACCGGCTGCTCGACCTCATGCTGGCCGAGCCCAAGTAGAGCTCGCTCAGATCATCGCGATCGGTGAGATCTTCGCGCCGATCGCCAACCCCCCGGCCAACTCCCGGCCCGTGTCGTAGTCGAACACCACGTGCCCGGCCGCGATGTCCACGTCGCGCTTGGCCCGCTGCATCGGGTTGGACAGGAAGTGCGCGCTGGCCCCGGAGGCCTCCAGCAGGTCGGCGATGATCGCGCGGCACTCGCGCACGGTGTGCGCGGCCGCCAGCCGCGCGTCGGCCCGCACCGCGCGGCCCACCCGCTCGCCGCCGGCCACCATGCGCTCGATGCCGTCGGCGGTCTCGGCGACCAGCGCCCGCACCGAACGCAACCGCACCCGGGCCTCGCCCAGCCGCATCTGGGCGGCGGGCTGATCCTTCTGTGCCACACCGCTATAGGCCAGAACACGTTCGCCGAGCCGCTCGGCGAACAGCTCGGCGACCCGCTCGGCGGCGCCGAGCACCGGCATCGCCGCCGTCAGCGCCAGCGCGGGAACCAGCGGCCAGCGATAGGCCGGGGACGCGTGGGCGCGCGCCCCGGGCGCGGTCCCGCCATAGATGTCGGCCACCGCGACGATGCGGTGCTCGGGAACGAAGGCGTCGGCGATGACGACGTCGTGGGACCCGGTGCCCCGCATGCCGGCGGTGTGCCACACGTCGTCGACGCCGACCTGCTCGGCGGGCACCACCAGCAGCGCGGGCTCGATCCCGTCGGCCCGCTCGATGATCGCCCCGACGACCACCCAGTCGGCGTCCATCGCGCCGGTCGCCCACGACCACCGCCCGGACAGGTGCACCCCGCCCTCGGCGGGACTGCCGCGACCGGTGGGGGCCAGGGGAGCCGGCGCCAGCACCGGCCCGGACGCGAACACCTCGTCCTGCGCCCGCGGGTCGAACAACGACAGCATCCAGTTGTGCAGCGCATAGAAGCCCAGCGTCCAGGCGCTGGAGGCGCAGCCGTGCGCCATCCGCCGAATCGGTTCCAGCACTTCGGGAAACGACGCTTCCATGCCGCCGAACCGGGCGGGTAGCAGCAGCCGGATCAGGTCGGTCTGCCGGAACTCGCCGACCGTGGCCGCCGGCAGCCGGCGCAGCCGCTCGGCCTCGCCGGCACGCTCGGCCAACCGCGCGACGAAGTCGTCGGTGATGCCGTGCAGCGTACCGCCGTCGACCGCGGACATGCCGCCACCGTAACATACCTTTTAGTACGGTATGCCTGGTGTGGTCGGCTGCCTAGCTTCCGAAGCCCCCGCCGGTTGAGCCCGCCACGGACACCGGCGCGTGCGGGGCCGGGGCGCCGGTGATGCGGCTGGCGGCGAACTCCGCGCCCCTGTCGATCATGCTGGCGTCGTCGACGTAGGTGTTGTGGGCGGCGAAGTTGAGCCCGTCGCTGCACACCGGGTCGTCCTGGACGCAGACCTTGATGGTCTTGCCCTGATACATCGGGCCGATGGCGAGATTGGGCTCGCCGAGGAAGCTCATGGCCCGCGCGTTGGGCGTGCCGAACAGTACGACCGAGGAGACGTGCTTGGCCACCTCGGGGTCGAGCGGTTTGGGCACGCTCGCCGGATCGACACCGTCGGGCACCTGTGCGGAGGTGACGAACCCCATGATGGCCGCCCCCTGCGAGTAGCCGCTGAGCACCATCTTGGTGTCGGGGCAGGCGCGTGCCATCGAATTGACATGTGCCCCGGCATCTCTGATGCCCTCGATGCCGGTGTCCCACTGGTCACTGGCCGGGTAGTTGACCGAGTAGACGTCGAAGGACCTGTCACCGACCCGCGGGCGCAGGTGGTCGATGAAGGCCTGAACGGTCGGGCCCGGACCGGGTGCCTCCCCGGTACCGCGGGCGGCGACGACCTGAACATCCGGGCACGACTGCGCGAACGCGACGGGTACACCGGAAGCCAGGACAGAGGCGCTGAGACCGGACGCCGCGACGACGGCCGGACCAAGAAGACGAGCGATGTGGCGTGTGATCATTCGGCAATACTCCCCAAGCGAGCGCATTCCAAACCTACAACTTTTCCCGACCCTGCCTATTATTGCCGCACACGGCCGGCGAATCCGCAACCGACACGGGAAAACCGGGGGCGTGGGGCCGGCTACAGTTCGCCCGGCGCCACCTGAGGGGCTGGCGCGCGGCGTCGTTCGGCGGCGGGACCGCGTGCCCGGCAAGGTATCTCCCGCGAGCGAATAGACGGGTGTCAACCACCCAGGTTGGGTACCGCCGTGTCGCGCTCGGCGGCCTGCTCGGTCACCTCGGGGTCGGACAGCCCGCCGCCGCCGGCCCGCCGCACCACTTCATGTCGCGTCGCAATCTGCAAGGCGCCCCGGTAATCTCCCGAGTCGGGTCCCTCGGGCGTCGCGACCTCGACGCGGCCTTCGATCAGCACCGGCGCGACGTCTGTCTCGGGGCCGCCGAGCAGCCGCCGGCCATCGCCGCCGCCTGGCCGATACCCGCCCCACGTCGCTCGCCGGTTTCGGACCGGACGTGGCGTTCCTGGACCGGGCCCTGGCCCGCGTGTTCGGCCACTACGCCGTCGACCCGACGCACTGGGGCATCGGTGGGTCCTCCGACGGCGCCTCCTGTGCGCGCTCGCTCGGCCTGGCCAACGGCGACCTGTTCACCCATGTGGTCGCCTTCTCGCCCGGCGTTGCGGCGCGGGCACGACCGCCGGACGCCCCGCCGTCTAAATCGCCCACGGCGTCCGGGACCGGGTCCTTCCTATCGACACGACCGCGCGAGGCGCGCGCTTGACTGGTTCCCGCGGTGGGCCGAGATGTCGGTGGGCCGGCGTACGTTCGCGCCATGAGTGGTTCAAGGTCGGGTTCGGGCGGCGGGCTCGGTGGCTTGTTGGGGTTGCTGCTGCTGGTCGCGGTCGTCATCAAGTTCATCTGGTGGATCCTCGGGGCGATGGTCCTCGTCGGGTTGTTCTTCCTTGGGCGCGCCATCGTCCGCTCGTGCGACGAGCGTGCGGCCGCGCTCGCGAGCTACCGGCGGGAAGTGGCCGCCCGTGCCGATCAGCAACACGACTGGGTGCTGCGCGGGGACGACCGCGGGATTTACGGCCCCGAGGGCGCCAAGTTGATGAGCTACCTGTATCCGGCGAAAGGGCAGATCAAGCGGCGGTGCTAACGACCGATTGTTACCATCGCGCGGTGAGTGCTCCGCTGGGATTCGGCCGGCCCGTTTCGCGCCGCGACCTGCTCAAACGTGCCGGCGTGGCGCCGGCTGTCGTCGGCCTCGCAGCCTTGGTCGGCACGCCGCGGGCGGCCGCCGCCTCCGGTGTCGTGGTCCTCGACGCGGGTCACAACGGCGTCAACGACGCGTCGCTGGCCCGGCAGGTGCCCAACGGCCGGGGTGGCACCAAGCCGTGCAACACCTCGGGCACCGCGGCCGCCGACGGCTACCCCGAGCACGCATTCGACTGGGCCGTCGTCAGCCTGGTCGGTCAGTCGCTGAACCGGAACGGCGTCCGCACCCAGTTGTCGCGGGGCGGTGACGACGGCGTCGGGCCCTGCATCGACGAGCGCGCGGCGATGGCCAACGCGGCGCATCCCGACGCGATCGTCAGCGTTCACGCCGACGGCGGACCCCCGTCAGGCTCGGGTTTCCACGTCAACTACTCGAACCCACCGTTGAACGAGGTACAGGCCGGCCCCGCGGTCCGGCTGGCGCACACCATGCGAGATGCGTTGGTCCAGGCGGGCTTTCACCCGTCCACCTACCTCGGCTCCGACGGGCTCTACGGCCGTGCCGACCTGGCCGGCCTGAACCTGGCCGAATACCCGGCGGTCCTGGTCGAACTGGGCAACATGAGAAACGCCGACGACGCCGCGCTGATGGAAAGTCCCGACGGCCGGGCCCGGTATGCCGCCGCCGTCACGCAGGGCATCGTTGCGTTCCTGAGCTCCAACGCCCCGACCGGCTAGCCACGGCTCCGAAGCATCAAGGGGCATCCAGGAATTGGTCCACCGCGTCGACGAACTCGGTCGGACGGTCGCGCACCAGCCAGTGGCCACACGATTCGAGGACCCGCAGCTGTCCGTCCCGGACCGCTTGCGACGCTCGGATCGAATCCGCCGCCGGTACGAGCGGGTCGTCGCGGCCCGCGAGTATCAGCGTCTTGGCGCTGATCTGGGGCAGCTTCGCGATGAGCGACAGCCCCTCGGGCCCGGCGTCGAACGCCCATCGTTGGGTGGCCGTGAACGCTTCGCCGGCGCGCGGGCGCCTGCCGCTGACGGTGACCGCGTCGATCAGGTCGTCGGTCAGCGCCGACGCGTTCTTCATGCCGAGCCCCGCGCGCAGTTGCAGGCGGGTGAGCCCGCGGCCCATGCCTACCGAGAGACGATTGATGCGACGCTGCAGGCGGGGATGGTGGGCAAGCCACTTGACGGTGCGCATGAACTTGAACTTCTCGGTGATGCCGCCCGCGTTGATCGCGATGATGCGGCGCACCACATCGGGGTGGTTGATGGCGACTTCGAGCGTGATCCATCCGCCGAGCGACAACCCGCCGAGATCGACCCGGTCGAAGCCGTCGAAGCCATAGCCACGGATCAACTCGGCGACCCAGTCGCCGTACCAGGGAACCGAGAAGGATGAATCCGGGAATGCGCTGTCGCCGTAGCCGGGAAGGTCCGGGGCGATGACCCGTCGGCGCCGTCCGAGGGACACCAGCGCCGAACCATAGGACACCAGCGCCGAGTCCAGACCCCCGCCGTGCAGCAGGATCAGCGGGGTGCGGTCGTTGCGCGGGTCGACCTCGAAGACGCGCGTGCGGACACCGTGAACATCGATGTCACGGCTGTTGACACCCGCGGGAACCCTCTCTGCCGACGCCATGAGTACCTCCTCGAGCACCGAGCTCACACCGGCCACCCACCGGCACACCAGAGACGAAAGTCATCCAGCGCCCGGTTGCGGTTGTCCTGGCGAATCGTCCTCGACGCCACTTTCGCAGAGCAACCCTGCAACGCGGCGTTTGCTCGCTACTCTGAACCAGCGCAGAAGTAGGCGGATACCGGAGGCCTGGCCGCATGACCGAGCAAACCTGGGTGGAACGCTGGGAGCGGAGCACCGAATGGCCGCTCGCGCTGGTCGCCGCGGTCTTCCTCGTCCTGTACTCGGTGGAGGTGCTCTCCCAGCCACACGGTAGTGAGGCGCATTCCCTGTGGTTGGCGAGCTGGCTGGTGTGGGGCTTTTTCGTCATCGACTACATCGTCCGGCTGGCCCTGGCCCCCGACCGGCCACGATGGTTCGTGCGCCATCTGTTCGACCTGCTCATCGTGGCGCTCCCGCTCATGCGACCGCTGCGACTGTTGCGGTTCGTGGTCCTTGTTGGAGCGCTGCAACGGGCGGTTGGCGACGCCGTTCGCGGCCGCATACTGATCTACACCGTCGCCGGCACGACCCTGTTGATCTACGTCTCGTCGCTGGCCGTGCTCGATGCGGAACGCGGCCACCCGGGCGCCACCATCACGACGTTCGGCAACGCCGTGTGGTGGGCCATCACCACGGTGACCACCGTCGGCTACGGCGACGTGTATCCGGTGACGGTCACCGGGCGGGTGATCGCCGCGTTGCTGATGGTCGGCGGCATCAGTCTCATCGGTGTGGTCACCGGGTCGCTCGCCTCCTGGATCGTGCAGCGGGTGGCCGAAACGGACGCCGCGAGCCAGGCGGCCACCGCCGCCCACGTCGATCAGCTGCGCGAGGAGATCCGCGGGCTGGCGGCCGAACTGCGGCAACCCGGCTAGAAAACCGCTGCGCCGGCCCGCTCACGCGACCCCGGTGGCATAGCCAGTTGCCCGCCGGGGAACACTCGGCAAAGCGCTCTGGTGTAGCAGCCCCACGTCCGCGCGGCCACGACGGCTGCGAACAAAGCCGGCAGCTACCGCGAGCCATCATCGGGTGTCAGGGAGTTCGGAGGCCAGCGGCGTGACCGAGGAATACACAGTGCAGACCAGGGCGGAGATGTGGCAACAGGTCACCGTCGTACCGTTGGCCTTTGTCGCCATCACCTTCATCGCCGTGTACTCGGTGCACGTCCTCGGGCGGCCCGGCGGCCCGCTGCCGGCGATCCTCGCGGTGATGAGCTGGATCGCCTGGGGCCTGTTCGTCGTCGACTATCTCGTCCGGCTGAGCCTGGCGCCCAACCGGGGACACTGGTTCATCCACCACCTGTTCGACCTGATCATCGTGGCATTGCCGCTGATGGGACCGCTGCTGCTGCTGCGGCTGGTCGTGGTGGCCGGGGCGTTGCAGAAGGCCGTCGGCAGGGCGGTGCGCGGACGGATCCTGCTGTACACCATCGCCGGCGTGAGCCTGCTGATCTACATCGCGTCGCTGGCCGTCATCGACTTCGAACGCGGCAAGCCGGGCGCCACGATCACGACCTTCGGCAAGGCGCTGTGGTGGTCGATCACCACCGTGACCACCGTCGGCTACGGCGACCTGTATCCGGTCACGGTCCCGGGGCGACTGGTCGCGGCGTCGCTGATGATCGGCGGCATCAGCCTCGTCGGTGTGGTCACGGCGTCGCTGGCGTCGTGGATCGTCGAGCGGGTGTCGGAGTCCGACGCCGCGCATCAGGCGGCGTCGGTCGCCCAGATCGACCAGCTGCGCGGTGAGATCCGGACGCTGCGCGACGAGCTGCGGGACGCCGTCTCGAACGGCGAGGGCGACGGCGCGCTCGCTAACGGAGCAGCTGGCCGATCGTCGTCACGACGATGAGCAGCAGCGAGGCGATCCCGATGACGTACACGGGGCGCCGGGCCGTGATCCGGGTGCCGGCCGGGTGCTGAAGTATCCGCTGGCGCCGAAAAGAGATGAAGTAGGTCAACAGCGCCACCGCGCCGGCCAGGGCGGCCGGGATCACCGCCGCGGGCCCCACCGCGCCGTGCAAGTTCTTGACCATCAGCAGGGCGCCGTTGACCAGGAACGCGAACGACGTGCGCGACCAGGACAGCGCCGTGCGCTCGGCCTGCAGCCCGCGGTCGGACATCGGGCCGCTCAACCCAGCACCGCCTTGGCGATCACCAGCCCGAGCGCGATGACCCCGACCAGGCTCAGCCCCACCGCGAGGTAGATGGGGGACGGGTGGCGGGGCAACGGGTCGCCGCGGCGCATGGCGCGGTCGGCCTGCTGCCAGCGCCACAAGCCCAGGCCACTGGTGAGGATGGCCAGCACCGCCAGCCCCACGCCCAGCCCGCGGCGCGCGCCGGGGATGGTCAGCTCCGGCACGAGTTGCACGAGGGCGACGGCGGCGGCGAGCAGGCCCAGCGCGGTGCGCTGCCAGGCCAGGAAGGTGCGTTCGTTGGCGAACGTGAACCGGTAGTCGGGCTCCTGCTGTCCGGCGCTGTCGGCTTCATCGGCCACGAGGCACATCGTAGATTGAGGCACTGTGGTCAAGGCGCTGCTGTTCGACGTGCAGGGGACAGCCACGGATTTCCATTCGACGATCTGCGCGGAGGCGCGCCGCATCGGCCCGGTCCTGCCCGTCGACTGGCCGGACGTGGTGCGCCGCTGGCGCGCGAGCTACTTCGCCACGCTGGAGGCCGCGCGCGCCCACCACAGCGGCTGGGTCCCGGTGCACTCGGTGTACCGCGGCGCCCTGGACACCGTGCTGGACGAGGGCGTGTTGTCGGACGCCCAACGCGACGAGCTCACGCTGGCCTGGCAGCGCCTGAAGCCGTGGCCGGACGTGGTGCCCGGCCTGACGCTGTTGAAGGGCGCGTTCACGGTGGCGACGCTGTCCAACGCCGACGTGTCCGCGGTGGTCAACATCTCCAAGCGGGCCGGGTTGCCCTGGGACGCGGTGTTCGCCGCGGAGATGGCCGGGGTGTTCAAGCCCGACCCGGCGATCTACCGCATGGCCGCGACGTACCTGGGGCTGGAGGCCGGCGAGATCATGATGGTGGCCAGCCACAAGTACGACCTGCGCGCCGCCGGGCGGCTGGGGTTCCGGACCGCGTTCGTGGCGCGGCCGCTCGAATTCGGCGCCGACGGCGCCCCCGACGTGGCCTACTCCGACGAGTTCGACGTCAACGCCGCCGACTTCCTCGACCTGGCAAGCCAACTCGGCTGCTGACGATCAGCGGTGCGCCGATCCGGTCAGCGGTCGGCCGTCGGCGGCCTGCAGCAGGCAGATGACGGTGCTCGGGGTGGGGTCGGCGCCGGTGCGGTCCTGGTTGGAGTCGATCAGGTAGGTGATCGTGTAGGGGCTTCCGTCGGCGGATCGCCCGGTGTAGGGGGCGAACCCGGCGCTGCAGTCCCGGTTGGCGACGGTGGCGACGGCGCTGTCGACGGCCATCGGGGCTCGCAGGTAGACCTCGGCCGAATGCGCTGTGCCGCAGTCGACGACGGTCACGGTCACCCGGCTCAGGTCGGGCGGTGGCAGGTCGGTGACGCATTCGCCGACCTCGAGGTCGATCCACTTCTCGGTGTGGGAGCCCGGCGGGGATGGGGCCGCGAGCGCGCTGGGGGCGCAGGCCACCAGCACGGTACCGGCGGTCAGCCCGCAAAGCGCGTGCACGGTTCGCACGTGCAGCAGTCTAGGGCGTGTCGGTCAGGGCCGGATCCGGTTTTCCCGACGACATCGACAGCAGGCCGCGCACGCAGCGCGCGGCCAGCAGCCAGTTCGCGGGCTGCTTCATGTCCAGCCCGCCCAGCAGCTGTTTGATCATGGTCAGCGTGTCGAAGTAAATACGTTCGCAGACAAGCGTTTCGGACTCGTCGAAGATGAAGTAGGCGGTCATGCGAACCCGGAACCGGCTGCCGGTGGGCGGCACCTTGCCCAGGTAGCCGCGATGGGTGCCCATCAGCCAGAATTCGACGATCACCGCGTCGGCGCTGTGCCGGATCGCGATGATCTCGTGGTCCTGGTCGGGGAAGGCGGTGCGGGTGTAGGCGTAGTAGTCGCGCACCGCCGCCTCGCCGTCGTGGACGACCAGCTGCGGGATCAGCTCGTAGCGCGGATGCGGGAACGTCGACAGCACGTCGTCCCAGTCCTGGCGGACCTCGTCGTGGAAGTGGTCGAGCACGAGCTTCTGGCGCGCGGCCAGCACCTCGGGCGCGGGGAACGTGGGGATGCTCACGTGCTGAGCCTAAGCCGGGGGACCACACCCGGCGGCGAGCAGACACAGAATCGCACGCGGACGGTCCGCGCAGTGCGATTCTGTGTCTGCTCGCCGGAAAACTCAGATCATCGACGCCTGGAGCGGCGCGCCGACGATCGCCCGGCTGGGTTGCCCGTGCACGTCGACGGGCACCTCACCCATCAGCGAGACCCGGTGCAGCAGCCGCTGCTGGCCGTCGTAGTCGGCCACTGCCCGGTGCTGGGTCGCCCGGTTGTCCCAGATCGCGACATCCCCGGGCTGCCAATCCCAGCGGACGGTGTTCTCGGGCAGGGTGATTCGCCGCTGCAGCAACTCCAGCAGCACGGCCGACTCGTGGTCGTCGAGGCCGACCAGGCCGCGCGCGAAGCTCCCGGCCACCAGGGTGCGCTCGCCGCTGTCCGGGTGCACCCGCACCAGCGGGTGCTCGGTGTGGTACTCGGGCGTCTGGGCTGGCTCGGGGTCCCGGTTGATGTGCGTCACCCACAGCCTGTCGGCGAGCTGTCGCAGCGGCTCGGGCAGCTCCGCATACGCCGCGGCGGTGGAGGCCCACAGCGTCGACCCCCCGTAGTGGGGCATGATGACCGCGCGCAGCATCTCCACCCCCGGGTAGTTGGTGGCGAAGGTGATGTCGCTGTGCCAGCGGTTGTCATAGCCGTATCGGGAGTCGACCCGGTGCACCACCGGCGCATTGCGGTACGGGTAATAGCCCGTCGACGGGTGACCGACCAGCAGGAACGACATGGGGTCGCCCAGCAGCCGGGCGAACGCGAGCTGCCGGGCGTCGTCGAGGTGGTGCTGGCCTTGGAAGAAGACCACCTTATGGTCCAGCAGGGCGCGGTAGATCTTCGCGACGGTGTCGGCGTCGAGGTCGCCGCCGAGCCGCACCCCGTCGATGCGCGCGCCGATGCGGCTGCTGACCTTCGTTACGGTCAGCGGTGTGGTTGTGGGCATGGTCTTTGCAAGACTAGCCCCGCCCGCTATGCCCCCGGCGGGGTCCAGGCCACGGGCAGGCTCTTGATGCCGTGGATGAACTGCGACAGCAACCGCGCGGGTTCCCCGACGGCGACGATGTCGGGGATCTGGCGGCGCAACTCGTCGAAGGCGACCCGGATCTCGCGTCGGGCCAGGTTGGCGCCAAGGCAGAAGTGGGCGCCCCCGCCGCCGAAGCCGAGGTGCGGGTTGGGGTCGCGCGCCACGTCGAAAAGCCACGGGTTGGCGAACTTCGCCTCGTCGCGGTTGGCCGAGCAGTACCACAGCGCGACCTTGTCACCGGCCGCCATCTTGACGCCACCGAGCTCGAAGTCGCGGGTCAACGTGCGGCGCATGTAGACCACCGGCGAGGCCCACCGCACGATCTCCTCGACCGCGGTGGGCGCCAGGGCCTCGTAATCCGACCACCACTTGTCCCGCTCGTCGGGGTAGCGGGACAGGGCCAGCACGCCGTGGCTGATGGCGTTGCGGGTCGTCTCGTTGCCGGCCACCACCAGCAGGATGAAGAAGGACGCGATCTCCGCCGAGGTCAGCCGCTCGCCGTCGACCTCGGCCTCCACCAGGCTGGTCGTCAGGTCGTCGCGGTGGTTGACGCGCCGGTCCTCGGCCATCTCGGTGGCGTAGGCGCCGATGTCCATCGACACCTTCAGGAACTCGTCGAAGTCGGTGGACAGGTCGGGGTCGCCGAACCCCAGGATCACGTTGGTCCAGTGGAAGATCCGCTGTTCGTCCTCCTCCGGGATGCCCATCATGTCGCAGATGACCTGCAGTGGCAGCGGCCCGGCGAGTTCGCTGACCAGGTCGGCCTCCCCGGCGGGATGGTCGGCGACCAGCGAGGCGACCAGGCGGCGGGCCCGTTCGCGCACCGACGCCTCGATGCGGGCCACCACCTTGGGGGTGAAGGCGCGGCTGACGATCGAGCGCAGCCGCTGGTGCCGCGGGTCGTCGAGCACGATCATCGAGCCGAAATACTCGGCGATCTCCGGCATCTGATCGCCGATCGTGATGCCGCCGGCCGAGCTGAAGATCTCCGGGTGGCGGCTGGCGTAGAACACATCGTCGTGGCGGGTCAGCGCCCAATACCCGCTGCCCGCGTCGAACCCCTCGTACTCGATCGCGGGCCAGAACGAGAGCGGGGCCTCGCGGCGCAGCGTGGCGAAGGCGCCGTCGCGGAAGTCGTCGTCGCGGCCCCAGAACTCCAGCGACTCCAGATGGATGTCGGCCAGGGGAACCTCGGGCGGTGGCGCCCCGTTGGTCCGCGTCGCGATACCCGTCGTGAGGGTCACCGAGATCTCCTTCGCCGTTGCAGAGTCTGGGGTCAGTGCGTGCAGACCGTCCGTCCGCCCGCCGACTGCGCGTCGCTGACCACGTTGCCGTCGACAAGGATCCGGCAGCGTAGCGCGCCCACGCCCTGCGCGCTCAGCACGAACACCTGGCCGCCGAACCCGGTGAACTGCGTCGACCAGGGCAGTGTGGCGTTGACGGCGTGCTGCTGGCCGGTGGCGGTCTGGTAGGAGATGTACTCGGCGACCCCGGGGCCGCTCACCTCGTAGCGGACCTGCGGAAAGCCCTCGGCATGCGCCACGCCGCACGCGTTCGACAACCCGATTCCGACGGCGCACAGGACCGCGGGCCCACTGAGACGACTGGTCATGGTTTCTTATCGTGTCATCGCACGCGGCTCGACGGAAGCGTTTTGGCCCCGGCGCCCAGCAGAACCACGGCGAATGCCGCGCCGACCACCCCCGAGATCAGCAGCGGCAGCCGGCCGTCGGAACCCCACAAGAAGCCGGCCCACAGCCCCGCGGCCAGCACCGCGAACCCGCTCAGCCCCTGGAACACGCCCTGGGCGCTGGACTGCAGCTCCTCCCCGACAAGCGTTGACACCCAGGCCTTCCCGACGCCGTCGTAGCAGGCGGTGAACATCCCGTACACGGCGATCAGCCCCCAGGCGACCGCCGTGTTCGTCGTCATGCCCAGACCGAGATAGCCGACCGCGAAGAACACCAGCCCGACCCCGTAGGCCATCGCCCGGCCGAACCGGTCGGCGAGCACCCCGGCCGGGAAGCTCACCAGGGCGTACACCGCGTTGTAGCCCACATAGGCCAGGATGACGCCGACGACCGAAAACCCGATCTCCTTGAGCCGCAACAGCAGCAGCGCGTCCGGGAAGTTGACGACGCTGAAGGCGACCAGGAACGAGACCACCTCCCAGTACCGGCGGGGCAGCCGCCGGGCACCGGCGAACACCGACGACCGGACCGCCTGGGGGACGTCCCGCGGCCGCTCCCGGACCCAGACGATCATCAGCACGCTGAGCACCGCGGGAATCACCGCCAGATACAGCACCGGGCCGATCTGGCGATGGAACATTTCATAGCCGGCCAGGCCGAGCAGCGGCCCGATGACCGCGCCGAGCGTGTCGGCCGTGCGGTGAAACCCGAACACCCGGCCCCGCTGGCTCGCGGCTATGCCGTCGACCAGCAACGCGTCGCGCACCGAACCGCGCAGCCCCTTGCCCAGCCGGTCGACGACCCGGCCGGCCAGCACGCCGGGCCACGCACCGGCGACGGCGACGATGAGCTTGCCCAGCGCCGCCATCCCGTAGCCGGTCGCGATCAGCGGGCGGCGGGCGAAACGGTCGCCCAACGGGCCCGACACGACCTTGGTGAGCGACGCCGCGCCCTCCGCGGCGCCCTCGACCGCCCCGACCACCGCCGGCGGCGCGCCCAGCACGGTCGTCAGATAGATCGGCAGCAGCGGGTACAGCAACTCGCTGGCGGCGTCCTGCAGCAGCGACACCAGCGAGAGCACCCACACGTTCCTGGTGAGCCAGGCCGGCCCGTTGCGCACCCGCCAGATGCTAGCTGCCGGACGGGCCGCGCGCTTAGGGTGAAGCGGGGGCGGCGAACGGAAGGTGAGTATGTCGGAACGCGACTCAAAGCGTGTGGTGGTCTGGGGCACCGGCTTCGTCGGCAAGATGGTGATCGCCGAGATCGTCAAGCATCCGGTGTTCGAGCTGGTGGGCGTCGGAGTCAGCAACCCCGACAAGGTCGGCCGCGACGCCGGCGACATCTGCGGGCTGCCCGCGCCGGTGGGCATCACCGCCACCGACGACGTCGACGCACTGATCGCGCTGCAGCCCGACGCGCTGGTGCACTACGGGCCGACGGCGTTGCACGCCAAGGACAACATCGCGCTGATCACCCGCTTCTTGCGCGCGGGCATCGACGTGTGCTCGACCGCGATGACCCCCTGGGTGTGGCCGTCGATGAGTCTCAACCCGCCCAACTGGATCCAGCCCATCACCGAGGCCTGCGAGCTGGGCGAGTCGTCGTGCTTCACCACCGGCATCGACCCCGGCTTCGCCAACGACCTGTTTCCCATGACGCTGATGGGCCTGTGCTCGGAGGTACGCCGGGTGCGCGCGTCCGAGCTGCTGGACTACACCAACTACGAGGGCGACTACGAGGTCGAGATGGGCATCGGCCGCGAGCCCGAGTACACGCCGCTGCTCGAAGACTCCAACATGCTGATCTTCGCGTGGGGTGCGACCGTCCCGATGATCGCCCACGCCGCCGGCATCATGCTCGACGAGATCACCACCACCTGGGACAAGTGGGTCACGCCCACCGAGCGCAACACCGTCAAGGGCGTCATCAAGCCCGGGCACGTCGCGGCCGTGCGGTTCACCATCAACGGGATCTACAACGGCGAGACCCGGATTCAGCTCGAACACGTCAACCGCATCGGCCACGACGCCGCCCCCGACTGGCCCTCGGGCCACGACGACGACGTCTACCGCGTGGACATCGAGGGCACGCCGAGCATCTTCCAGGAGACCGCGTTCCGGTTCACCGACGGATCGGGGCGCGACCCGGCCACGGCCGGCTGCCTGGCGACCGGGATGCGGGCCCTCAATGCGGTGCCGGCGGTCAACGACCTGCGGCCGGGCTGGGTCACCCCGCTGGACCTGCCGCTGATCGCCGGCGCCGGAAACATCCGCTGACCGCTGCTGTCGGCCCGTCTCGCGGTTCCGGTCGTCACGAGTCGCAGACCGGACGGTTTAGGCCTCGCCCTTGTTCTCCTCGGCCGCCGCTTCCCGGAGCTCGACGTTGCGGGCCTTGTCCTGTTCGATCTGCTCCCGCTTGGACGTTTCGCCCGAAGCGTCGTCGGCGAACTTGGGGTCGCCGTCCTCGTCGAGCCATTCGTTGACCGCGGTGCCGGTGATCGTGCCGTCGGAACCGGGCAGCACCACGGTGGGCCGGCCCTCGTAGGCCTGCATCATCTCGGCGAACTTCTGCTCGGCGTCCGGGTCCGGGTCCGGTTTCTCGGTCTGCTGCTGGTCGCTGCTCTGCTCCCCAGATTCGTCGTCTTGCACGCTCATACGTCCACTCCCTTGCCGTCGGCGCTCCGACCGTTCGGGACTACCCGCGGTGGCGGTGTGTCGAAACTAACCTCGCCGCACCCGGCGCTGCAGCGCGGTTCTCAGGCCGGCTTCGGGTAACTGACGCCGGTGAGCTGCTCGGACAGCTCCCACAGGCGCCGGCAGTCGGCGTCGTTGCGGGCGCGGGCGGGTATGCGGGCCGGCTTGACCCCGCCGCCGGCTGCCTCCAGCAGGCCCAGGGGTCCGTAGAAGGCGCCGCCCTCCGCCCCGGGCGCGGCGGCCGCGTACAGCGCCGGCAGGATGCCGTCGTCGACCTCCTGCCACAAAAACGGCGTCCACCGCCACGACGCCTTGTAGAAGCGCTCCATCGGCGACGGCTTGTCGCGGCCGTGCGACGGCCCGCTGATCTGAAGGTTGGTCATGGTCAGCCCGGGGTGGGCGGCGGTGGACACGATGCCCCAGCCCGCCTCGCGGCTGCGGCGCTCCAACTCGCGGGCGAACATCAGCACGGCCAGCTTCGACTGGCCGTAGGCCGCCATCGCCGAGTAGTTCTTCTCGAACTGGGGGTCGTCGAAGTGGATGCGGCCGTAGCGGGCCGCGAGGCTGCTCAGCGACACCACCCGCGCGCCCTTGGCCCCACGCAACAGTGGCAGCAGGTGCGCGGTGAGCGCGAAGTGGCCCAGATGGTTGCTACCGAACTGCAATTCGAAGCCGTCGGCGGTGGTGTCACGCTCCGGCGGCGTCATCACCCCGGCGTTGTTGACCAGGATGTCGATCGGGCGGCCCTCGGCGTTGAGCTGTTCGCCCAGCGCGGCGACCGCGGCCAGCGACGACAGGTCCAGGGATCTGATGGTCAGCTTGGCGTCGGGATGGCCCGCCCGGATCTCGGCGATGGCCGCCTCGCCCTTGGCGCGGTTGCGGATCGCCATGACGACGTCCGCGCCGGCCGCCGCCAGCCGCCGGGCCAGCCCGAGGCCCAGGCCGCTGTTGGCCCCGGTGACCACCACCAGCTTCCCGGACAGGTCCGGCACGTCTGCGAAAAGTGCGCTCATGCGTCTCAGTGTGCCCCGTGGCGTGCCGTCGACTCCAGGCGCTTTTCGCTGGCGGAGGCCGCCGCGCGGTGACACACTGCGTCAATGAGCAGCAGAGGGCTCGCGAAGGCTTCGCTGGTGGCCTCCATCGTGGTGACCGTGGCGGCGGTCGCCGGCTTCGTCGTCACCCTCGTGCTCAACGTCTTCTTCCTGGACGACTACGACGCGTACGGGGAGCTGCCCATCCCGGGGTCGGGCCGGGTGGACCTGCCCGCCGGCGAGGTCACCATCAGCTTCCACACCGTCGTGATCGGCGGCCCCAACGGCACCGGCCTGCCGGTGCCCCCGCTGGGGGTCACCATCACGCCGCCCGACGGCGTTGCCCAACCGGCGCTCACCGAAAGCTTCGGCAGCACAACGACTGTCAACAACGACTCGCACGTAAGGGTGTGGGTGGCCCACATCCCCGCCGCGGCCAGCTACGCCGTCACGACCGACGGCAAGGTCAACGGATACATCGAGCCGCGGCTGGCCTTCGGTCACCGGAGCTCCTATGGCTACCTGCTGTGGGTGTTCGTCGGCCTGTTCGCGGCGGGCCTGGTCGCTTCGATCCTGTCGGGTCGGTGGCGGGCCCGCCTCGGGCGCAGGGCGGTGCTCGCGGCGGCCCCGTCGTTCGCCTCTTTCCAGGCATCGTCCTGGGAGGTCGACGACGAAGGCGTCCGCGTCGAACGCCTCAAAACCCTGGCTTCGCTGCGGGATTCGGGGGCGCTGACCGAGCAGGAGTTCGAAGCCGAGAAGCGCCGGATCCTGGGCGGCTATTGACCCTCATGGCCGCGAGCGTGCGTGTCTGTACGGCGACACGCCGGTGCGGCCGGCATTGTGCGCACGCTCGCGGGCATGACGCTAGTGCCCGCGGGCGACCCATTCCTCGTAGTGGACGATCTCGTCGCCGACGGTGGTGCTGTCCCCGTGGCCGGTGTGCACGACGGTCTCCCCGGGCAGCTTGCCCAGCCGGCCCGAGATCGACTGCAGGATCGTCGGGAAGTCGGAGTAGGAGCGGCCCGTCGCGCCCGGCCCGCCGGCGAACAGGGTGTCGCCGCTGAACACTATTCCTTTCGGCCCCAACTCGGGGGCATACCAGCACACCGAGCCCGGGGAGTGGCCCGGGGTGTGCAGGGCCTGCAGCTCGGTGCCGGCGACGGCCAGGATCTGGCCGTCGGAAACGGTGCGGAACTCCTTGTCCGGGTGCGTCATTCGCCACAGCACCTCGTCGGCGGGGTGCAGCAGCACCGGTGCGTCCAGCGCCGCGCCGAGCTCGGGGGCCACGGTGACGTGGTCGTTGTGGCCGTGCGTGCACACCACCGCGATCACGTTGCGGCGCCCGACGGCCTCGAGGATCGGCTCGGCGGTGTGCGCGGCGTCGAACACCACTACGTCGGAATCGTCGCCGACGAGCCAGATGTTGTTGTCGACTTCCCAGCTGCCGCCGTCGAGTTCGAACGTCCCGTGGGTGACCACTTTGTCGATGCGCGCCATCAGAGCAGCACCACCGAACGCAGCACCTTGCCGCCGTGCATCTTGTGGAACGCCTCCTCGACATCGCCGAGCCCGATGCGTTCGGTGACGAACTGCTCGAGCGGAAGTCGGCCCTGCAGGTAGAGGTCGATCAGGGTGGGGAAGTCGCGTTCGGGCAGGCAATCGCCGTACCACGACGACTTCAGCGACCCGCCGTGGGAAAAGAAGTCCACCAGCGGCATGTCCAGGCGCATGTCGGGGGTCGGAACACCCACCAGCACAACGGTTCCGGCGAGGTCGCGGGCGTAGAAAGCCTGCTTGTAGGTCTCGGGCCGGCCGACGGCGTCGATCGCGACGTTGACCCCGAAGCCGTCGGTCAGCTCCTGGATGGTCTCGACGACGTCTTGCTCGCGGGCGTTGACGGTGTGGGTGGCGCCGAACTTGCGGGCCCAGTCCAGCTTGGTGTCGTCGGTGTCGACCGCGATGATCCGTCTCGCCCCGACCAACGCGGCGCCGGCGATCGCGGCGTCACCCACCCCGCCGCAGCCGATCACGGCCACGGTGTCGTCGCGGGTGATGCCGCCGGTGTTGATCGCCGCGCCGAGGCCGGCCATCACGCCGCAGCCCAGCAGGCCGGCGACGGCCGGGTCGGCTTGCGGGTTCACCTTGGTGCACTGGCCTTCGTGCACCAGGGTCTTGTCGGCGAACGCGCCGATGCCCAGCGCCGGGGTGAGTTCGGTGCCGTCGGTCAGCGTCATCTTCTGCGCGGCGTTGAAGGTGTCGAAGCACAGGTGCGGCCTGCCGCGCTTGCAGGCCCGGCACTGCCCGCACACCGCGCGCCAGTTCAGCACCACGAAGTCGCCGGGCGCCACCGCCGTCACCCCCGGCCCGACCGCTTCCACCGTGCCGGCGGCCTCGTGGCCGAGCAGGAACGGGTACTCGTCGTTGATCCCGCCCTCGCGGTAGGTCAGGTCGGTGTGGCACACCCCGCAGGCGATGATGTCGACCACCACTTCGCCCGGCCCCGGGTCCGGGACGACGATGTCCACCAACTCGACGGGTTCGCCCTTCTTCCGGGAGATCACGCCGCGCACTGTCTGACTCATGGCCTCCAACCTACTGAGGGGTGCAGTACACTCCGCGCGCGGGCGCGACGCCGGTGTAGCGTCGCCAAGCGTGACAGCATCTGACAAAGCCACCGAAACCGCCCCCGAAACGGCCAAAGAATTCATCGGGAGAATGGTCGCGGCCATCGACGGCGCCAGCCTGGCGCTGCTGCTGAGCATCGGGCATCAGACCGGTCTGCTGGACACCATGGCCGGGCTGCCGCCCGCCACCAGCGCCCAGATCGCCGAGGCCGCCGGCCTCGACGAGCGCTACGTCCGGGAATGGCTGGGCGGCATGACCACCGGGCACGTCGTCGTCTACGACGCCGATACCAGCACCTACTCGTTGCCCGCCCACCGCGCCGGCGTGCTGACCCGCGCGTCCGGGCCGCACAACCTGGCCCTGGCGGCCATGTTCATCCCGCTGCTCGGCGAAGTCGAACAGAAAATCATCGACTGCTTCCGGCAGGGCGGCGGCCTGCACTACCGCGAATACCCACGCTTTCACATGCTGATGGCCGAGCAGAGCGCGGCGGTGTTCGACAACGCGCTCATCGACGTGGTGTTGCCGCTGGTCGACGGCCTCGTCGAGCGCCTGCACGCCGGAGCCGACGTGGCCGACCTCGGGTGCGGCAGCGGGCACGCGATCAACCTGATGGCGCAGGCGTTCCCGGCGAGCCGATTCACCGGCATCGACTTCTCCGACGAAGGCCTTGCCGCGGGCAGGAGGGAGGCCGCCGAGCGCGGCCTGACGAACGCGACGTTCGAAAGCCACAACCTGCCGGAACTGGACAAGGTCGACGCCTACGACGTCATCACGGTGTTCGACGCCATCCATGATCAGGCCCACCCGGCGCGGGTGCTGGAAAACATCTACCGCGCGCTGCGGCCCGGCGGTGTCTTCCTGATGGCCGACATCCAGGCCTCGAGCCAGCTGGAGGACAACATCGGCGTGCCGATGCGGACCTACCTCTACACGACGTCGTTGATGCACTGCATGACCGTCTCGCTGGCGCTGGAGGGTGCGGGGCTGGGCGCCGCCTGGGGGACGCAGCTGGCCACGTCGATGCTGAGGGACGCGGGGTTCGACGATGTGCAGGTGGTCGACATCGAGTCGGACCCGATCAACAACTACTACATCGCCCGGAAGTGATGGCGGCCCTCGACGCTCTCGAGGACTGGCCCGTCTCGTCGGCCGCCGCCGCGGTGGTCGGACCCGCCGGCGTGCTGGCCACCCGCGGCGACACCCGGCGGGTGTTCGCGCTGGCCTCGGTGACCAAACCGCTGGTGGCGCGCGCCGCCCAGGTCGCGGTCGAAGAGGGGGCCGTCGAGCTGGACACCCCGGCGGGCCCGCCCGGTGCGACGATCCGCCACCTGCTGGCGCACGCGTCGGGCCTGGCGATGCACTCCGACCGCGTGCTGGCCAAGCCCGGCGCCCGGCGGATGTACTCCAACTACGGCTTCGCCGTGCTCGCCGAGACCGTGCAGCGCGACTCGGGCATCGAGTTCGGGCGCTACCTCACCGAGGCGGTGTTCGAGCCGCTGGCGATGGCGAACACCAGGCTGCCCGGCGGCGCGGCCGAGGCCGGCTACGGCGCCACCTCGACGGTGGCCGACCTGGCGTCATTCGCCGGTGACCTGCTGTGCCCGGCGACGGTCTCGCCGCAGCTGCACGCCGAGGCGACGACCGTGCAGTTCCCGGGCCTGGACGGCGTGCTGCCCGGATACGGCGTGCAGCGCCCCAACGACTGGGGGCTGGGTTTCGAGATCCGGGACGCCAAGACGCCGCACTGGACCGGCAGCCGCAACTCGGCGCGCACCTACGGCCATTTCGGCCAGTCGGGCGGCTTCATCTGGGCGGATCCCGAGGTGGGGCTGGCGCTGGTGGTGCTCACCGACCGCGATTTCGGGGACTGGGCGCGGCGACCGTGGCCGGCGATCGCCGACGCCGTGCTCGCCGAATATGGCCAAAAGTCCCCAATAGATATTGCAGACTAGCGCAACACGGGCATCACAGGGCACAATAGACACGCAAGACACATCAATAACGCAGAACACCCTGCTTACGGGGCCACAGGTCGTTGGGGAAGACGTCCCTCGTGGAACCGAAGGAGCAGGAGATGCGTGCGTCGAATCAATTCGCCGACGTGACGGCCGGCGTGGTGTACATCCACGCCTCGCCCGCGGCGGTATGCCCGCATGTCGAGTGGGCGTTGTCGTCGACCCTGGGTGCCAAGGCGAACCTCACGTGGACGCCGCAGCCGGCCATGCCCGGGCAGCTGCGCGCGGTCACCAACTGGGTGGGGCCGGTGGGCACCGGCGCCCGGTTGGCCAACGCGCTGCGCTCCTGGTCGGTGCTGCGGTTCGAGGTCACCGAGGACCCCAGCCCCGGCGTCGACGGCCAGCGGTTCAGCCACACCCCGCAACTGGGCCTGTGGAGCGGGGCGATGAGCGCCAACGGCGACATCATGGTCGGCGAGATGCGGCTGCGTTCGATCATGGCCCAGGGCGCCGACGCCCTGGCCGCCGAATTGGACACGGTGTTGGGCACGGCGTGGGACGAGGCGCTCGAGGTCTATCGCGACGGCGGCGACGCCGGCGAGGTGACCTGGCTCAGCCGGGGTGTGGGTTAGGCCGCAGCACGCGCAGCGCGCCCGGCACCGCGCTGATCTCGGCGGGTAGCGGGCACGCGTAGTCGCCGTCGGCGTAGACGTTGATGCCGGGGCATTCGACGTGGATCGTCGTGGCGCGCGCCGTGCTCACCTCGTCGAGGTCGACGTGGGTGCCCTTGATCACGGTGGGGAACAGCCGTAGCAGCTTCGTCCGCGACGCCTCGTGGACCATGGTGATGTCCAGCAGGCCGTCGGTGGGGTCGGCGCCCGGGCAGACCAGCATGCCGCCGCCGTAGCTGCGGGTGTTGCCGAACGCCGCGAGCGTGAGATCGGTGTCGATCTCCCGGGCGCCGTCGAGCACCATGCGGAACGGCAGGAGCCGCAGCTGCGACAGCTCGGCGAGCATCGCCAGGTAGTAGCGCGCCCGGCCGTGCGGCCAGCGCATCCGGTTGGCGCGGTCGGTCACCAGGGAGTCGAACCCGGTGGCCGCCACGGTGCCGAACCACTTCTCGGAGCCCTCGCCCCACCGGATCCGGCCCAGGTCAACGGTTTCCGTCCAGCCGTCGACCACGACGTCGGCGGCGTCCTCGGGAACGACGGGGATGCCGAATTCGCGGGCGTGGTCGTTGCCGGTACCCGCCGGCACGATCCCCAGCGGAATGTCGCTGCCCGCCAACAGCTGCAGCGCGTTGGAGACAACGCCGTCGCCGCCGGTCACCACCACCGCGTCGGCGCCCTTGTCGATCGCCGCGCCGACCAGGAACCGGGCGTCGTCGGCGTCGTCGCCGATGATCTCGACGACCTCCACCCCGCGGCGGTGCAGCCGGTCGATCGCGAGCTGCGCCGCCTGGATCGCGGCGCCGTGCCCCGAGGCGGGATTGGTCAGCGCGATCACCTTGCCGACGTCGCGTTGCGACGGCGCGGTCATGGAATCAGCTTGCCGGGGTTGAGAATTCCGGTCGGATCCAGCGTCGCCTTGACCGCGCGCAGCACCCGCACGCCGAGCTCGCCGACCTCGTCGGTCATCCAGGGCCGGTGGTCGGCGCCGACCGCGTGGTGGTGGGTGATGGTCCCGCCGGTCGCGACGATCGCGTCCGTCGCGGCCTTCTTGGCGGCCCGCCACTGTTCGATCGCGTCGCCGCGCTGCCCGGCGACGACGGTGAAGTACAGCGACGCGCCGGATCGGATAGACGTGCGAGATGTGGCACATCACCAGCGCGGGGGTGCCCGACGCGGCCAGGGCGTCGGTGAGCGCCTGCGTGACAGCGGCTTTGAGGGCGGGAACGTTCGACCAGTCGGTGGCCGTCTCGAGGGTCTCGCACAGGGCGCCCGCGGACAGCAGCGAGTCGCGCAGGTACGGCGCGGCGAACCGGCCGCGCTCCCAGGCCCGTGCCGGCCCCTCGCCCAGCGACGTGCCGCCGCACGCCCGCAGCAGTGCGCTGGTCTCCGCGTGGCGGCTTTCGACGTGCTCCTCGGTGCCCTCGAACGCGGTGATGCCCAGGCAGCCGCCGGTGATCTGCGTTTCGCCGATCGCGTCGGTGGTGGCGAGGTTTACTCCGGTCTCGACCTCGTCGGAGAGCCGAATCACGGTGGGGCCGGTGGCATTCTGGGTGACGGCGCGCAGCGCCGCGGTTCCGGTCGCGAAGTCGGGGAACGACCACGCCTCGTGGCGCACGGCTTCGGGTTTTCGGTGGACCCGCAGCCGCACCTGGGTGATGATGCCGAAAACGCCCTCCGAGCCGATCACGAGCTGGCGCAGGTCCGGGCCCGCGGCCGATTCCGGTGCGCGGCCCAGATCCAGGGTGCCCGCCGGGGTGACGACGCGCAGCCCGCGCACCATGTCGTTGAGGCGGCCGTAGCCGGCCGAGTCCTGGCCCGACGACCGGGTGGCCGCGGAGCCGCCGATCGTGACGTACTCGAAGCTCTGCGGGAAATGGCCGAGCGAGAAGCCGCGTTCGCCCAGCAGCCGTTCGGCGTCGGGGCCGGTTACGCCGGCGCCGAAGACGGCCTGCCCGGACACCTCGTCGAGCGCTTCGAGCCGGTCGAGTCGGCGCAGGTCCAGCGAGACGACGGCGTCGAACTCGCCGCGGGCGGGATCGAGCCCGCCGACGACGCTGGTGCCGCCGCCGAACGGGACGACGGCGATACCGCGCTCCGAGCAGTGGCGCAGGATTTTGAACACGGTTTCCTCATCGCCGGGCAGCAGCACGGCGTCGGGCGCGTCCTGCACCCCGGGGTCCTTGCGGCGCAGCAGGTCCAGGGTGGACTTGCCACCGGCGTGCAACAGCCGGTCGCGGTGCGCGGTGCGGCAGTAGTCGGCGCCGACGATCGCGGCCAGCGCGTCGACGTCGGCCTGCGCCAACGCCGACGGGCGCAGCCGCACCTCATCGGGCTCGAGGGCGGGCCGGTCGGATCCATCGAGGCCCACGGCCTGCTTCAGCAGCGACCGGATGCCCTCGGACAGCGGCTTGGCCGCGGCGGGATCCCCCCAGGCGTCCCATTTCATCGGTGGAAGGAGCTCCTGATGCTGGCTCATGCGTTACAGTATTACATATGTTGTCAACCAGTAATGCGCCGTCGGAAACCGGGGAGCGGATCCTCGCCGCGGCCGCCAGCTGCGTGGTCGACTTCGGGGTCGACCGGGTGACGCTCGCCGAGATCGCGCGGCGCGCCGGGGTGAGCCGGCCGACCGTGTACCGGCGCTGGCCGGATACCAAGTCGATCGTTGCCGACCTGTTGACCCGGCACGTCGTCGACGTCACGCGCGACGTGCCGCTGCGGGGTGAAGACCGGGAATCGCTGGTGCGCCAGATCGTCGCGGTCGCCGACCTGCTGCGCCGCGACAAACTGGTCACCTCGGTGTTGCACTCGGAGCTCGCACCGGTCTACATCACCGAACGCCTGGGGACCAGCCAGCACATGCTGATCGAGACCCTGGCCGCGCGGCTGCGGGCGGCCCAGCGCCACGGCGGCGTGCGCGCGGGAGACCCCGTCCAGCTGGCCGCCATGGTGCTGCTGATCACCCAGTCCACGATCCAGTCCGCGCAGATCGTCGAGCCCTTGCTCGACACCGACGCGCTGGCAGGCGAACTCGCCCACGCGCTGAACGGATACCTGTCGTGAGCCTTTCCGTGTTGAATGCCGCGCGTCGCACCGCCGAGCTGAGCGCGCTCGCCGACGGCGCGCCCCTGGACGTCGTCGTGATCGGCGGCGGCATCACCGGCGCCGGCGTGGCCCTGGATGCGGCGTCGCGCGGTCTGCGCGTGGCGCTGGTGGAAAAGCACGACCTCGCGTTCGGCACCAGCCGCTGGAGCTCGAAGCTGGTGCACGGCGGCCTGCGCTACCTGGCGACCGGAAACGTGGGCATCGCGCGGCGCAGCGCCGTCGAGCGCGGAATCCTGATGACGCGCACCGCCCCCCACTTGGTGCACGCGATGCCGCAGCTCGTCCCGCTGCTGCCGTCGATGGGCCGTGGCGGCCGCGCGCTGGTGCGGGCCGGCTTCCTCGCCGGCGACGCGTTGCGGATGCTCGCGCGGACGCCGGCCTCGACGCTGCCGCGATCGCGGCGGGTCGGCCCGCCGCGGGTGCTCGAGATGGCGCCCACCGTGCGGCGCGCGGGCCTCGACGGCGGCCTGCTGGCCTACGACGGGCAGTTGATCGACGACGCCCGGCTGGTCACCGCGGTCGCGCGCACCGCCGCGCAGCACGGCGCCCGGGTGCTGACCTACACGGCGGCATCCGAGGTCACCGGCACCTCGTTGCGGTTGACCGACCGGCTTTCCGGGCAGTCTTTCGACGTGTCGGCGGCCGCGGTCATCAACGCGGCCGGGGTGTGGGCCGGCGAGATCGACTCCTCGCTGCGGCTGCGGCCCAGCCGCGGCACGCACCTGGTCTTCGATGCGGCCACGTTCGGCAATCCCGTTGCGGCGCTGACTATTCCGATCCCCGGTGAGCTCAACCGGTTCGTCTTCGCGATGCCCGAGCAGCTGGGACGGGTCTACCTGGGGCTGACCGACGAGGACGCGCCCGGCCCGATTCCCGACGTGCCGGAGCCGTCGGAGCAGGAGGTCGCGTTCCTGCTGGAGACCGTCAACACCGCGCTGGGGGCGGCCGTGGGCCACGCCGACGTCCTCGGCGCCTACGCCGGGCTGCGGCCGCTGATCGACACCGGCGAGGGCCGCACCGCCGACGTGTCGCGCGAGCACGCCGTCGTCGAGTCGCCGTCCGGGGTAATCAGCGTGATCGGCGGCAAGCTGACCGAATACCGCTACATGGCCCAGGACGTGCTCGACCGCACCGTGGCGCGGCGGGGGTTGTCCGCCGGGCCGTGCCGGACCCGCGACCTGCCGCTGATCGGCGCGCCGGGCAACCCCGGCAGGTCGGGCCGCCCGGTTGCCGGGTTGCCGCCGTCGCTGGTGGCGCGCTACGGGGCCGAGGCGGCCGACGTCGTCGCCGCCGCCACCTGCGAGCGGCCGCTCGGCCCCGTCGCCGAGGGCATCGACGTGACCCGGGCGGAGTTCGAGTATGCGGTCACCCACGAGTGCGCGTTGAATGCCTCAGACATCGTCGACCGCCGGACCAGGATCGGTCTGGTGGACGCCGATCGCCGGCGGGTCGTCGGGGTCGCGGAGGAGTTTGTGGCATGTGGTTAGCGAGGTGTGCTCTGACGATCGTGGTCGCCGGTGTGGCGGGGTGTTCGACGCACGCGGCCGGCCCGGCGCCCGGATCGGTGTCGTCCTCGACGTCGGTCGCTGGCGCCCCGGTGACCGAGATCCTCGACGCGGTCGCGGTCGATGCCGGCGGCCGGCCCGTCAACGGCTATCGCGAGACCACCGGCGACCAGCCCGTTCCGGACCAGGGGGAGTGCACCGAGCCGTCGCCGGCCGCGGTCGCCAAGAACATCTACCGATGCTGGCCGGCCTACTATGCCGCCGACGTCTGCTGGCCGGCGTCGGGCCAGGATCTGCTGTGCATGAACGACCCGTGGGCCAAGGAGCTGCATCGCGTCCGCGCGAATGCGCCGTTGCCGCCGGTGAATCCGCCGGCCCTGCCCAAACCGGTGGCCCTGCTGCTCGACGACGGCACCCACTGCCGGCTGCGCAATGGGGGAGCGTGGGGACATCGCTCCGACAACCTGCAGGCCTTCTACGGCTGCGGCGACCATCCCGGCCTCGACGTGCTGGCCCCGGCCGACGCGGATCCGGTCGACCGTTCGCTGCCGGTGTGGACCGTCAAGGTCGGCACCGACAACGCCCCCGAGCCGTCGCCACCGGCCCCGGCCACCCACCGCGTGCAAAAGGCTTGGTTCGCAGGCGATTAGGCGCCGCGAGCATCAGGGCGCGACGCCGATGTCTTCGCGCCGCGGGTCCGGGTGCTCCTCGATGAAGGCCGCCACCATGGCGCCGCAGCGCGGGTCGTCGAGGCGCTTTCGTCCCCGCTGAGCAGACACAGAATCGCATAGCGACGGCCTCCGGAGTGCGATTCTGTGTCTGCTCGCCGTTGGTCAGCCGGCCTTGCGTGCGCGGTCTAGGTGGCCCGCGATGCGCGTGGCTAGTCGGGTGGGTTCGCACCTCACGTCCTCGACGACGATCGGGATGATCGTCCACCCGAGCTCTTGCAGGGCGGCCAGCCTCTTCTTGTCCCGGAGCATCTCGACCCGCCCGGCATGCCAGTCAATGCTTTCGTATTCCGCCGCCAACCGCGCTTCCGGCCAGGCGAAGTCGACGCGCCATAGTTCGCCGTCGCGGCCATGTATCTGATATTGGAGCTCGGGAAGCGGCAGGCCGTGATCGATCATGGCGAGTCGCGCCTCGCTTTCCATGGCCGATTCCGCCCGTCCGTCCGCGAGCGGCAGGAGTGCGCGCACGGCGACGATGCCGCGCCGTCCGCGCTGCTCGGCGACGGCGCGTTCGATGTCGGTGCGCGTACATTGCCGTGAGTGCAATGCCGCGTCGAGCGTCGCCAGCGCTCGCGGGCGGCGTAACTGTCTGGCGACTTCGACGGCGGTCCATGCGGGTGCGGTCGCCAGCCGGCCCGCCACCCGCTGTAGCAGTGCGCCGGTCCGCTGGTGGACCATCAGACCGACCGTGGACCGCATCCGCACTCCGGGATCGAGGACGTGGATGGCCGTGGTGGCCTCCGTGTCGAAGCCGTACAGTGCGGCGGCTGTGCCCAGACAAGCAACCGCATGCCGGCCCATAAAGGTATCGAGTGCTGCCAAGCGGCCCAACAAGTTTGGCGTATCTGTCGCGTAGACGCCGTACCACACGCGGACGAGGCCGCCATTGCTGACCTGAACGTCGAGTTGTTGGCGGGTCATGACCGTCAGTAGCTGCGCAGTCGTAGCGAACCCGCCAGAGTTGCGGAGTAGTGCGAGCGCGTCGGTGTGCACCGCGAAAGCATGCGGAAGTGGCCTCACCCCGACCAGTCACCGCTGGGGATGACTCGCTGAGCAGACGCAGAATCGCACGCGGAAGGCCTTCCGCGTGCGATTCTGCGTCTGCTCGCGCTGGAAAAGTTACAGCGGGATGTTCTTGTGGCGACCGCGGCGCGCCGGCGCCTGGGCCAGCGCCTCGGTGAGCTTGCTGCGCGTGTGCGCCGGGTCGATCTTCTCGTCGACCACGCCGATCTCGATGGCGCTGTCCACACCGCCGGCGATCCGCTCGTGCTCGTCGGCCAACTGGTTGTGCAGCGCCTCACGCTCGTGCTCCGGCGCGGCGGCCAGCTTGCGCTTGTGCAGGATGCCGACCGCGGCCTTGGCGCCCATCACCGCGACCTCGGCGTCCGGCCACGCGAACACCTTGGTGGCGCCCAGCGAGCGCGAATTCATCGCGATGTAGGCCCCGCCGTAGATCTTTCGGGTCACCAGCGTGACCCGCGGAACGGTGGCTTCGCCGAACGCGTGCAGCAGCTTGGCGCCGCGGCGCACCACGCCGCCCCATTCCTGGTCGACGCCGGGCAGGTAGCCGGGCACGTCGACGATGACCACCAGCGGGATGCCGAACGCATCGCAGAGGCGGACGAAACGCGCTGCCTTCTCGGCGCTTTCGGAGTTCAGGCAGCCGCCGAGGCGCAGGGGGTTGTTGGCCAGCACGCCGACGGTGCGGCCCGAGAGCCGGCCCAGCCCGACCACCATGGACGGGGCCCACTTGGCCTGGAACTCGTCGAACGGCGCGTCGGAGTCGAGCACCGCGGTCACGATCGGGTGCACGTCGTAGGCGCGCCGGGCCGACTCGGGGAACAGTGCCCGGATGTCAAAGTCCCCGGCCTCGGCGCTACCGCGATCGAAATGGCCCTGCTGGCAAAACAATCCGACCAGCCGGCGACCGCGCTCGTAGGCGTCGAGCTCGTCGTCGGCGACGATGTGGCACACCCCAGACTTCTTGTGGTGGGTCTCCGGCCCGCCGAGCGAGGCCATGTCCACGTCCTCGCCGGTGACGCTGCGCACCACGTCGGGACCGGTGACGAACACCCGGCTCTCCGGCGCCATCACGATGACGTCGGTCAGCGCCGGACCGTAGGCGGCGCCGCCGGCGGCGAAACCGACGACCACCGAAATCTGCGGGACGTAACCCGACGCTCGGATCATCGCCTCGAACACCTGCCCGACTCCGTGCAGCGCCCGCACGCCCTCGGCCAACCGCGCCCCGCCGGAGTGCCAGATGCCCACGATCGGGCTCTGCTCCTCGATGGCGGTGTCGTAGGCGTTGACGATGTGCGTGCACCCCTCGACGCCCATGGCGCCGCCCATCACGGTCCCGTCGGTGCAGAACGCGATGGTGCGCACGCCGTTCACGGTCCCTGCGGCGGCGAGCACGCCCGAACGGTCACGTTCGTGCAGTAATGCCACGCTGCCGTCGTCGAAGAACGTGCTCAGACGCAGCAGCGGGTCGCGCGGGTCGAGCGACTCGCCTACCGCCTCGGGGGCCGTGATCGTCATCGCTGGTCTCCTGTTCCGGTGATACTCGGGGGGCAATAACGCCGGGGTCAGTACCGTCCGAAGGTGATGGCGACGTTGTGTCCGCCGAATCCGAACGAGTTGTTGATGGCGTAGTTGTATTCGCCGGGCCGGGGTTTGCCGGCGACCACGTCCAGATCGATTTCGGGGTCGAGGTTTTCCAGGTTCAGTGTCGGGGGGACGATCTGGTCGCGCAGTGCGAGCACGGTCAGGATCGACTCCACGGCGCCCACGGCGCCCACCGAGTGGCCCAGCGCGGCTTTGGGTGCATACACCGCGGGCTTGTTGCCGCCCAGGGCGTTGTTGATCGCCTTGCCCTCGGCGACGTCGCCGACCTGGGTGCCGGTGGCGTGGGCGTTGACGTGGTCGATGTCGGCGGGGGTGAGCCCGGCGAGCTGGATGGCCCGCGTCATGGCGTGCCCGGCGCGTTCCCCGTTGGGGTCGGGGGCGACCATGTGGAAGCCGTCGGAGGTAATGCTGGCGCCCATGATGCGGGCCAGGATGTTGGCCCCGCGCGCCTTGGCGTGTTCTTCGGTCTCGATGGTCATCAGCGCGCCGGCCTCGCCGAACACGAACCCGCAGCGGTCCTTGTCGAACGGGCGGCACGCACCGGGCGGATCGTCGTTCTTGGTCGACATCACGATGCGCATCTGGGCGAACGCCGCGATCGGGACTGCCTCGATCCTGGTTTCCACGCCGCCGCAGATCGCCATGTCGGCCTCGCCGAGCACGATCTGCTGCCAGGCCCGCGCGATCGCCTCCGAACCCGACGCGCACGCCGACACCGGCGTGATCACGCCGGCTTTGGCGTGGCGTTCCAGCCCGACCGCCGCGGCCGCACCGTTGGGCATGTACTTCTGCACGGACAACGGCGACACCGCCTTCATGCCGCGGGCGCGCATGTCGTCGTAGCTGAAGACCATCTCCTCCGAGGAACCCAGCCCGGTGCCGACCGACACCATGAGCCGGTTGCAGTCGACCTCGGGGTTGCCCGCGTTCTCCCACACCCGCCGGCTGAGCACGGTCGACATCTTCTGCAGGTAGCCCATCCGGCGCAGCTCGACGCGAGTGAGCTGGCCATCGAACTCCTCCAGCAGGTGCCCGCCGATGCGCACCGGCAGCCCGAACTCCTCGACGAACGGATCGTCGAGCGTGCGGATCCCGCTTTGGCGGTCCTGCAGCAACTTCCACGTGGTCTCCACGTCGGTTGCCAGCGCGGTCGTCATGGCAACGCCAGTGACGACCACATTGGGAAAAGCTTTCCCGGTAACCAGCTCGTTCATGGGGGTTGCGAACTTTCCTTCCTTGCTTGTCAGGCTCCTTCTCGGGCCGTTGGGGCCCGCGTCGTCGCCGGACGTCGTGCTCAGTAACGCCCGAACGCCAGCGCCACGTTGTGGCCGCCGAATCCGAACGAGTTGTTGATCGCGTAACGGAAATCGCCGTAGCGAGGTTCGCCCGCGACAACATCGAGGTCGATCTCGGGATCGGGGGTCTCGTAGTTCAGTGTCGGGGGTATGACGCCGTCCCGAAGGGTCAATACCGTGAGAACGGATTCCAGCGCGCCGACCGCGCCGATGGAGTGGCCCAGCGCCGACTTCGGCGCATAGATCGCCGCGTGCTCGCAGCCCGCGACGCGGATGGCGTTGGCCTCCGCGCTGTCGCCGATGGGCGTCGCGGTACCGTGCGCGTTGACGTGGTCGATGTCCTTGGGGGACAGGCCCGCCAGCTCCAGCGAACGCGTCATTGCGTAGCCGGCGCGCACGCCGTCGGCCGCGGGCGCCACCATGTGGAAGGCGTCCGAGGTGATGCCGGCACCGAGCAACCGGGCCAGCGGCTTGGCGCCGCGGGCCTTGGCGTGTTCCTCGGTCTCGATCACCATGAGCGCCCCGGCCTCGCCGAACACGAAGCCGTCGCGGTCCTTGTCGAACGGCCGCGACGCGCGCTCGGGCTCGTCGTTGCGGGTCGACATGGCCCGCATCATCGAGAACGCCGCGATGGGCAGCGCCTCGATGGGACCCTCGACGCCACCGCAGACCGCGACGTCGGCGTCACCCATGACGATCTGGCGCCACGCGTGGGCGATCGCCTCGGAACCCGAGGAACAGGCCGACACCGGGGTCATCACCCCGGCGCGGGCGCCGAGCTGCAGGCCCACCACCGCCGCCGCACCGTTGGGCATGATCATCTGAACGGCCAGCGGCGACACCTTACGGGGGCCGCCCTCGTTCATCAGGTCGTAGCTCTCGATGACGCGCTCGGCGCCACCCAGACCGGTGCCGACCACGACGGAGAAGCGGTCCGGATCGACCCCGGGGCTACCGGCGGTCTCCCACAGCTGCCCGCTGAGCAACTTGGCCATGCGCTGGACATACGACATGCGTCGCATGTCCAGCCTGCCCATGTGGTCGTCGATGGGTTCTTTGAGGTGGCCACCGATCTTGACGGGCAGATCCCACTTGGTGATGTACTCGTCCTCGAGTACGCGGATGCCGCTCTCGCCGGCCAACAAGCCCTTCCACGTGCCCTCGATGTCCGGCGAGATCGACGTCGTCGCTGTGACGGCGGTCACCACAACGCTGGGGTAACCGCCATTAGCAGTGGAAGGCTTGGTCACTTGCTCTCCGCTTCGAGCCTTGACTGGACGTTGGCCACGGCCTCGGGGTTCTCGGACTCGAGCTTGGCGCGCAACGCCTCGGCGGCCTCGGGGTTCTCTTCCTCGAGCTTCTGGATGTAGGCGACCACGTCACCGACGGTGCGCAGACCGGCGAGGTCCTCGTCGGGGATCTTGACGCCGTACTTGTCCTCGGTCTGCACCGCGATCTCGACCATCGACAGCGAGTCGATGTCCAGGTCGTCGACGAACGACTTCTCCGGGGTGACCTCGGAGGGCTCGATGCCGGTTACCTCTTCGATGATCTCGGCGATACCGGCAATGATTTCTTCCTGAGTGACGGCCACGGCCTGATTCCCTTCATAATGTGTTGTTTGTAAATCGGATTGACGTGCTATGTGGTTGTACTGGATCCGGTTGGCGCTAGATTGTGGCCAACTCGTCCAGGTCCGCGGGTGATTTGACGGCACGGGCCGGCACTCCCCGAAGTTCACGCTTGGCGATGCCGGTGAGAGTGCCCGCGGGGGGAACTCCACGACCGCCTTCACGTCGTGCTCACGCAGCGTCTGCGTGCACAGGTCCCAGCGCACCGGCTGGGTGAGTTGAGCGACCAGCGCGTCCATCGCCGCGGCCGCCGAGGTTACCGGCTTTCCGTCGTAATTGGAGAGCAGCGTGGCGGTGGGCTCGGACGTGACGATCGCGGCCGCAGCGGCGGCGTAACCGTCCAGGGCCGACGCCATGTACTTGGTGTGGAACGCCCCGGCCACACCAAGCGTACGCACCCGGGCCTTGGCCGGCGGGTCCTCGGCGAGTTTCTCCAGCGCGCTCAGCGAGCCGGCGGCGACGATCTGCCCGGCCGCGTTGCGGTTCGCCGGGAACAGGTCGAGCTGCTCGAGGCGGGCCAGCACCTCGGCCTCGTCACCGCCGAGCACCGCGGACATGCCGGTGGGCTCGGCGGCGCACGCCTTGGCCATCTCGGCGCCCCGCGTGGCGGCCAGCGCCACGGCGTCGTCCGCGCCCAGCACGCCGGCGATCGCGTACGCCGCGATCTCGCCGACGGAGTGGCCGGTGACGATGAAGTCCTCGCCGGCCAGCAGGCCGCGCCTGGTCAGCTCCTGGTGGGCGAGCAGCGTGGCGGCGACCACCAACGGCTGGGTGACGGCCGTGTCGGTGATTTCCTCGGTCGACGCGGTGGAGCCCAGTCGCACCAGATCCAGGCCGCTGGCCTTCGACCACAAGGTCATCTGGTCGGCGGCGCCTGGCAACTCCAGCCACGGCAACAGCATTCCCTCGGTCTGTGAACCCTGCCCGGGTGCAAGTAACGCGATCACGTGTTTAAGAGAACACTGTGGAAACGGTTTTGGCGGGTGTAACAGATTATGAACCTCGTCTTATGTTTTTGTAGGTAGTCGCACAAAACCGCTCTTGAAGCTATGTGGTTGAGACCGTTTCGAGATGTGTTGTTTGGATCACTACGGCGCGCCGGCGGCCTCACGGGGACAGGGTACCGCCCCTGAGCGGCAGCGGAACGGGTGTCATGGCGCCGCCGGCAACGCTGGACGGGTGCGTCGGGTAGTTGAGCTGGCCGACTGTCGCCGCCACGCGCAGCACATACGCGTCCCGGGGCTGCGTGGGATCACGGCCGGTGAAGTCGGTGATGCGCTTGAGCCGGTAGCGCACCGTGTTTGGATGAACGAACAACTTTCTGGCGCAGGCCTCAATCGCGCCGCCGCAATCTAGATAAGCCTCGAGCGTCTCGATCAGCGTGGGCCCGGCCTCGGCCAGCGGCCCCATCACGTCGGTGTGCAGCGCGACGATCGCCGAGGCGTCGCCCATCAGGGCGCGCTCGGGCAAAAGCTCCCGCGCCAGCACCGGCCGGGGGGCGCCGCTCCAGCCGGCGACGGCGTTCATCCCGGAGATCGCTTCGCTGGCGCTGTGGTAGGCCGCGGTGAGCATCGGCGCCGTCGGCCCGATGACCACCGGGCCGTCGGAGAACGCGTTGAGCAGTTCGGTGAGGAACTTGTCGGTCGGCGACACCTGGCCCGACACGATGGCCACCAGCCAGGTGCCGTGCACGTCGGTGAGCGCCGCCCGCCCGTGCCGCGCGGCGATGTCGCGGACCTCCTGGCTGGCGCGCTCGCTGCCGGCCTGGTCCTCGGGGCTTGTCGGGTCGACGCGGCCCGGCGCGGGGGTGCCGACCACGACCGTCGCCGGCGCGGTGGTGTCCCAGTTCAGCGCGGCCGCGCGGGACAGCAGCTCGGGGCCGGTGTCGCCGCGGACCACCGCGTCGACGACGCTGGCCTCCATGCGGCTGTCCCAGGTGCCTCGCGCCTCGGCCGCGTCGGCGTAGACCGAGGCGAAGCTGAACGCCAGGTCGCGGCTGTACTTCAGGATTCCCACGGTCAGGGCGGTCAGCTGCTCCTCGGAACGGGCCACCAGCGGGACGACCTCCTCGAAGAACTCCATGGTCACCCGCACCATGTCCACGCTGTGACGCAGCGGCATCCGGCGGGTCAGGTCCTGGGGCACCAGCTCGAAGGCTTGCGCGGTATGGCTGACGTTGCTGTGCGGGTCGTGCATCCACTCCACGAAGTTGACCACCGCCGTTTGCACGACCAGGGCCACGCTGGCACGCTGCGACGCTTCCAGATCCGCGAAGAACGGCAACCGGTCCTGCATGGCCGAGACGGCCTCGGTGGCCAGCCGGCCGGAGTACTGCTTGAGCCGCCGCAGCAGGGAATCGGGGAGGCTGTCGAGCAGGTCGAACGGCGACCGCGGCTGCTTGGCAAACGGACCGGCGAAGGCGTTGTCGTTCACCCCTAAAAGCTACGCCTGATTTTAGGAAGTTTCCGCCAAAGCGGCGCCCGCGTCTAAGGGGCGTCTTACGGAGCGCCCGTCCAGTGTGCGGCCAGCCGCACGCTCGCCGCCGAATGCGCGGCAAGCCGCACGCTCGCGTCGACGGGTGGCCCGCCGCGGCGCGCTCAGGCCACGCCGGGGTCGGACGTCTGCTCCGGGGCGGCCAGCACGTCGTCGATCCGGTACTGGCGGGCGGCCGCGACCGGCACCGACGGGTCGATCTCCCCGTCGCGCGCCAGCGCCTCCAGCACGGCGACCACCTGCGACTCTGCGTCGGTGTTGAAGAAGCGCCGCGCCGCAGGCCGGGTGTCGGAGAAGCCGAACCCGTCGGTGCCCAGCGTGACGTAGGTGCCCGGCACCCACGGCCGGATCTGCTCGGGCACCGCGCGCATCCAGTCCGACACCGCGATCACGGGGCCGGCCGCCTTCGACAGGGCCTGGGTCACGTACGGGACGCCGGCCTGCCGGTCCGGGTGGCGGAGCTGCGCCCGCTGGACGGCCACGCCGTCGCGGTTCAACTCGCCCCAACTGGTCACCGACCACACGTCGGCGGCCACGTCCCACTCGGCGGCCAGCATCTCGGCGGCCTTCAGCGCCGACGGCATCGGCCACCCCGGAGGCCAGGATCTGCGCGGTGTTGGCGCGCTGCTCGGTCGCGGTGTGGTAGCGGTAGATGCCCCGCAGCAAACCCTCGGGGTCGAAGTTGTCGGGCTCGGGCGGCTGGACGTAGGGCTCGTTGTAGACCGTGATGTAGAAGTACACGTTCTCCGGGTCCGGCCCGAACATGCGGGCCAGCCCGCTCTCGACGATGTGGGCGATCTCGTAGGCGAAGGCCGGGTCATAGGAGACCGCCGCGGGGTTGGTGGCGGCCAACAGCAGGGAGTGGCCGTCGGCGTGCTGCAGCCCCTCGCCGGTCAGCGTGGTGCGCCCGGCGGTGGCCCCGAGCAGGAAGCCGCGCGTCATCTGGTCGGCCGCGGCCCACAGGCCGTCGCCGGTGCGTTGGAACCCGAACATCGAATAGCAGATGTAGAGCGGGATCATCGGCTCGTCGTGGGTGGCATAGGAGGTGCCGGCCGCGATGAACGAACCCACCGACCCGGCCTCGTTGATGCCCTCGTGCAGGATCTGCCCGATTTCGCTCTCCTTGTAGGCCAGCATCAAATCGGCGTCCACGGCCGTGTACAGCTGACCGTTGCGGTTGTAGATCTTCAACGACGGGAACCAGGAGTCCATGCCGAACGTGCGCGCCTCGTCGGGAATGATGGGGACTATGCGGCGGCCGATCCCATCATCTCCAGCGTCCCGCATCACCTCTTTGAACGTGCGCACCAGCGCCATCGTGGTCGCGACCTCCTGCTGCCCGGAGCCCTTCTTCAGCGCGGCGTAGGTGTCGCGGCCGGGCAGGCGCAGCGCCCTGGTCTTGGTCCGGCGTTCGGGCAGGAAGCCGCCCAGCGTGCGGCGCCGGTCGAGCATGTAGCGGATCTCCGGGGCGTCCGGGCCCGGGTGGTAGTACGGCGGCAGGTAGGGGTCTTCCTCCAGCTGGGCGTCGCTGATCGGGATCCGGATGGCGTCGCGGAAGTACTTGAGGTCTTCCAGCGCAAGCTTTTTCATCTGATGGGTGGCGTTGCGGCCCTGGAAGTGGGCGCCCAGCGAGTAGCCCTTGATGGTCTTGGCCAGGATCACCGTCGGCTGGCCCTTGTGGTCGAGGGCGGCGCGGTAGGCGGCATAGACCTTGCGGTAGTCGTGCCCGCCGCGCTTGAGGTTCCAGATCTCCTGGTCGCTCATGTTCTGAACCAGCGCCTTGGTGCGCGGGTCGCGGCCGAAGAAGTGGTCGCGCACGTAGCCGCCGTCGTTGGCCTTGTAGGTCTGGTAGTCCCCGTCGGGGGTGGTGTTCATCAGGTTCACCAGCGCGCCGTCGCGGTCGGCGTGCAGCAGCGCGTCCCATTCGCGGCCCCACACCACCTTGATGACGTTCCAGCCGGCGCCGCGGAAGAACGACTCGAGCTCCTGGATGATCTTGCCGTTGCCGCGCACCGGGCCGTCGAGGCGCTGCAGGTTGCAGTTGATGACGAAGGTCAGGTTGTCCAGCCCCTCGAGCGCGCCGACGTACGCCAGGCCGCGGCTCTCGGGTTCGTCCATCTCGCCGTCGCCCAAAAAGCCCACACGTGCTGCTCGGAGGTGTCCTTGATGCCGCGGTCGTGCAGGTAGTGGTTGAACCGGGCCTGGTAGATGGCGTTCAGCGGGCCCAGGCCCATCGACACGGTGGGGAACTCCCAGAAGTCGGGCATCAGCCGCGGGTGCGGGTAGGACGGCAGGCCGCCGCCGGGGTGACTGTGCTCCTGGCGGAAGCCGTCGAGCCGGTCGGCGGTGAGCCGGCCTTCCAGGAACGCCCGCGCGTAGATCCCCGGCGACGCGTGGCCCTGGATGAACACCTGGTCGCCGCCGCCGGGGTGCGACTTGCCCCGGAAGAAGTGGTTGAACCCGACCTCATAAAGCGCCGCCGAGGAGGCATAGGTCGAAATGTGGCCGCCCACGCCGATTCCCGGGCGCTGCGCGCGGTGCACCATGATGGCGGCGTTCCACCTGATCCAGGCGCGGAAGCGCCGTTCGACGTCCTCGTCGCCGGGAAACCACGGCTCCAGCTCGGTGGGGATGGTGTTGACGTAGTCGGTCGACGTCAGTGCCGGGATGGCCACCCGCTGCTCGCCCGCCCGCTCCAGCAGCCGCAGCATGATGTAGCGCGCCCGCGCCGGGCCCGAACGCTCCAACAAATCGTCGAAGGACTCCAGCCACTCCGAGGTCTCCTCGGAGTCAATGTCGGGCAGATAGGACGCCACACCCTCGCGGATCACCCGAACGCGATCGGGATCGCTTGCGCTGCTTGGGTTTTTCGCCAGATCGTGGCGCGCGAACTCGGTGGTCAACGCACTGCTCCTGTGGTCGGCGGGACATCTGCCTGTGCGGCGTTTTGCAAGCCTTTCTCCCTATCGTGCCGCACCGGCGTTCTCCGCGCGTAGCCGCCGTCCGTCCGCAGCGCGGCGTTCGCCGGCCGCGACGATCCGGTGCGTCGGCGGCTTGCGGCCCGGCGGTAACCGGTAACGTCTGCAACTGTGCTCATCGGATGGCGCGGGGTTCCTCGCGCGCACAGGGGGGACACGTGCAGGCGGGGTGCCCTGGCGTTCGGCTGTGCCGCGACGGCCCTGATGGCCGTGCTGGGCCTGGTGGCGGGGTGCACCACCGTCACCAACGGCACGGCGACCCCCGATACGAACCTCGCCCCCGCCTACCGGCAGTCGGTGTCGGCGTCGGTGTCGGCCTCACAGGCGACCTCCAGCGTCCGGGAGTCCCAGCGGCAGCAGTCGCTGACGACGCGGGCGGTCCGCAGCTCGTGTGACTCGCTGGCCAACACGAGCAAAGACGCGATCGACAAGGTGAACGCCTTCGTCGCGGCGTTCAACGCGGGCCGGGCCACCGGCCCGACCGAGGGCCCGGCCATCTCGGCGCTCAACGACAGCGCCTCCACGGTGCTCAACAGCTTCAGCGACGCAATGTCCCAGCAGCTCAAAGACGCGTTCAACGCCTACGCCGACGCGGCGCACGCGGTGGCCAACGCCATCGGGACGCACGCGGCGACCGGGGAGTTCAACAGGCGGGTCGACCAGCTCAACGACACCAAGACCAAGGCGCTCAAGCTGTGCCTGGCGTCGTTCTGAGGCGCTGCTGCGGCGCCTGTCGAGGTATGAGGTATGGACCCGCTGCCGGCTGTGCGACGATAATCCCCATCGCACGGCGCGCAGATGGATATTAAGGAGGCTCCACGGTGGTCGCGGCGGATCACGCTCGCAAATTGGGCATCCAAAGAGACCAAGTCGTCCAGGAGTGGGGCTGGGACGAGGACACCGACGACGACATCCGCGCCGCGGTCGAGGAGGCGTGCGGTTCCGACTTGCTCGACGAGGACACCGACGAGGTGGTCGACGTCGTCCTGCTGTGGTGGCGCGAAGGTGACGGCGACCTGGTGGACACCCTGATGGACGCGATCAGCCCGCTCGCCGAGGACGGCGTGATCTGGGTGTTAACCCCCAAGACCGGTAAGCCCGGCCATGTCCTGCCGGCCGAGATCGCCGAGGCCGCGCCCACCGCCGGCCTGATGCCCACCTCGTCGGTCAACCTGGGCGACTGGGCCGCCAGCCGGCTGGTGCAGCCCAAGTCGCGGGCCGGGAAGCGTTGATGCTTGCGGTCGGAGATACCGCCCCGGACTTCACGCTGCGTGACCAGAACCAGCAGCGCGTGGCCCTGAGCGGCTACCGCGGGACCAAGAACGTCCTGCTGGTGTTCTTTCCGCTGGCGTTCACCGGGATCTGCCAGGGTGAGCTGGACGCGGTGCGCGACCATCTGCCCGACTTCGAGAACGACGATCGCGCGGTGCTGGCGATCTCGGTGGGCCCGCCGCCCACGCACAAGATCTGGGCCCTCCAGAGCGGGTTCACCTTCCCGGTGCTGTCGGACTTCTGGCCGCACGGCGAGGTCAGCCAGGCCTACGGCGTGTTCAACGCCGACGCCGGCTACTCCAACCGCGGGACGTTCGTCGTCGACCGGTCGGGCATCATCCGGTTCGCCGAGATGAAGGAGCCCGGGGAGGCGCGCGACCAGAGCCTGTGGACCGACGCGCTGGCCGCGTTGGGGGCGTGATGGTTTTGGGTGCTTGCCCTGCAAGCGGGTAGCCTGCGGCGGGCACAAGGGCGCGTAGCTCAGTGGTAGAGCTCTGGTTTTACACACCAGCGGTCGGCGGTTCGATACCGTCCGCGCCCACCACTTTTTATGCAGGTCAGCGTCATATCGCGATCCAGTTGGATTTGACGGGCGAACCCCCGTTGTGCCAAGAGTGTGCCAACGCGGTTCGCACACCCGAGCGATTGCGTGCTCTAGGGGCGCTTGGGGACTGCCACATGGTGTGAAACTCCGCTCCGCATGCCATTGCCCGCATCACTGTGTCGGGGGCTAGCGCGGCGTTGGAGGGTTGTAGTCAACCCAATACAACAGCCGTCGGAAGACTGAGGGCTTGAATCAACGCTCCGTGTCGGCAGGGGACATCCCCCCGAATAGCACGTCACCGGCGGACGCCAGCGCGTCTTCTTACACGTGGCCGTACACCCGGAGTGTCAGCGCCGGATCGTGGCCCAGCCACTTCGCCGTCGCCGACACCGTGGTGCCGCTGTCGAGCATCCGCGTCGCGGCGGTATGCCTGGTGTCGTGCAACCGGATCGCCGGCACGCCCGCTGCTGTGCAGTGTCGGCGGAATGCCTTGGAGTAGGTCTCGGGCCGAATCGGGGAGCCGTCCTCATTGATCGCGATGAGGCCCGTGTCAATCCATGTCGGGCCGAGCGCCAGCCTTTCGCGCTTCTGCTGTGCGTTCAGCGCTCGCAAAGCAGGCCATGACATCGGCGGGCATCGGCAGTGTGCGCCGGGAGCGTTCGGACTTCGGTGCGCCGGTCGTGGTTCCCGCGCCGCGCACGACAACGCGAGCGATGTCGGCTTCGGGTGCGGGGTCGTCGGTGTCGGTGCGGAACGGGTGGTAGCGCCAGACGGGGAATAGCGCGTTGAGGTGGCTGGCGTCTTTGACCCGGCGCACGATCAGGCGGGCGGTCAGGGTATGGGGTGTGGATGCGAAGGCGGTGTAGGAGGTTTCGGCTACCTCGGCATCTGAGATCCATTCCCCGGTGTCGGGATCACGCACCGCGCCCGGGTAGGACACCGGTGTCCACGCATCATCGGGGGCGAAGCTTCGCCGACGACCATGCCTCCGACGCAGGCGCGTCAGAATTTTCCTTACTGCTATTCAAGGCACTGCAGACCGCGGACGCCTTCGCGGTGGCCACCCCGGCCGACTGGCGACCGGGCGACCCGGTCATCGTTCCAACCGCCGACTCCCGCGGCGTGGCCGCTGACCGGATGGCTGGCGCCGAAGAAGGCATCGAGTGCAAGGACTGGTTCTTTTGCACCAAACAGGTCAGCGAGGCCGACGTGGAGAACGCCATCCGCGCCAAGTGACGCCGACGGACGGCGCCGACCCGCCTCAACTGTCGCGGCGTGCGCGCCCACCACCATGGCGGCCGTCACCACCTCTACCACCTTGGTGACCACCGTCGCAGCCATCCCCGCCGTGGCCGCCGCGCCTGCGCCGGCGCCACCCTCGACCGCCGCCCATGGGCCGACCTGATGTCGCCGCTTCGAACGCCTGCAGGTGGTTCTCGGAAGCGGCACGCAAGTTCTCATACACCCTATGGATGGCTGCCTCGTCACTGCCTTCCACGGCCGCAGACAGGTCGGCGATGTCACCAGTTTCGAGTTCGACTCCGACCGCGTACGCCCCTTCGACCGAGGACAGTCCCCGGGCGAGCCACATGTCGTAGGCGTCCTGCAGTTCGGTTTCGGCGTAGACACCGGGCGGCTGCCCGACCGACGGATCGGGGACGCTGTACCGCTCGAGCAGCCGCCCGATCGCGTCGTAATGACGCTGCTCACTGGCGGCAATGTTCTCGAAGATCGGCTGACCCCACGCCTGGTGGAATCGCCGGTACAAATCACGCGCCAGCCGTTCCTCCTCCCGCATCAGGACCAGATCCGCCCGCTCGCCGTAAGACAACGGACCACCGGCCGCCGGTTCCAGGCGGTTGTCCACATTCATCCGTTGACTCCGTTCATGTTCGGCCACCCGGGATACCGGGCCGGTCGACTACGTTCATATCTTGGCAGCCGTGTTCATCGCACCAGCTGAACGTAGGAGGCTTGAACACCACGCCCTGACGTCAGCGTATTAAACGTGATCCTCAGCACCAGCACCGCCATGTCGGACTTCATCAACCGCTGCGGCGGCTCGGCTACGCCAGGCCCTCGATTCCGGGTTACGAACGTTCCGGCAAGACAAGTGTCGACGGCACGTGAAAACTGACCCCCACGCGGAATTTTGCCCCCTGGTCCGGTGATCTAGGGACGCAGACCCGTCATCGTGTCGTATTCATTGACCACTTCGCGATGCGCCCGATATGGGATTCGGCGCGCATGCGTTCAACCATGTGCGGGTAGTGCAGTTCGAACGCCGGACGCTCCCGGGCGCGAACCGCGTAACTGTCCCGTCGAGGTCGAACAGGATCGGGTCGGCTCCTGTGAATGGCCGCCCCGTCATGGGGTCCCGAGGTCCCTAGCTTGGGGCGTGCGCGGCATGGTCGTGCAGATGCCGCCTGGTCAACTTCTCCAGCTCGCCCAAATGTCGGTCAGCCAGCCCACGATGGTCTTGGACGAGTCGGTCGGCGAGTGCTCGGTGCTCGGCCAGGTGTCGCGCTGTCATCGACTCATGCTCGCCGAGTGTCATGCCACCGCCGCTGGCCGCTTCGCGGTGCTCAGCCAGATGCTGGTCCGCGAGCGCGCGGAGTTCCTCCAGATGCCGGTCGGCCAACTCGCGATGCTCGCGCAGGTGCCGCTCAACCATTTGCTGATGTTCAACCAGGTGCCGACCAGTGGGCTCGGAAACATCTGCAGTCTTTGACATGCGCGAGACGCCTTCCAGTGATGAGAATTACTCTTCACTATAGCCAACGTCGTCGGCACTGAAGTCGCGTATCAGGACCTCGGCGCCGGCTGGGTAGCGCGACGGCACAGCCGCGAGTACCAGATCGCGGGCCCGGCCAAACAGATCGAGAAACTCGGCGCCGTCGTGGAGATCGCCATGGCCGCCGCCTGAACCCACCGCATCCAGACCTGAGATGGCCGGCCAACTTAGGTTTAGCTTGCGGTGACGGTCGCGCACATACCCTTGGGGGCATACCCCTAGGGGTGTCAGCTATTGTGGCGTCACTCCAGCCACGGAAGGATCACCACGATGACCGTCACCGAGAGTCTCGCCCCCGTCCCTGTCGCCGGCATGCCCCGCATCGGCGACCCGGCTCCGGCCTTCACTGCCGTCACCACCCAGGGCGAGATCAACTTTCCTGCCGACTACGCCGGCAAATGGGTCATCTTCTTTTCCCATCCGGCGGACTTCACACCGGTGTGCACGAGTGAATTCATGACGTTCGCCTCGATGCAAAAGGAGTTCGCCTCTTACAACACCGAGCTGGTGGGTTTGTCCGTCGACGGGCTCTACAGCCACATCGCCTGGCTGCGCACGATCAAGGACAAGATCGCCTTCCGCGACATGCACGACGTCGAGGTCACCTTCCCGCTCATCGACGACGTGTCGATGGCGATCGCCCAGAAGTACGGGATGATCATGCCGGGCGAGGACACGACTAAGGCGGTGCGAGCGGTGTTCGTCATCGACCCCAAGGGTCTGATCCGGACCGTCATCTACTACCCGCAGAGCCTCGGCCGCAACTTCGACGAGCTGCTGCGCATTATCAAGGCGCTGCAGACGGCCGATCACTTCCACGTCGCAACCCCGGCCGACTGGCGCCCCGGCGAGCCGGTAATCGTGCCCCCGGCAGGCTCGTGCGGCACCGCGAAGCAACGAATGGAGGAACACGTCGAAGGCGTCCAATGCGAAGACTGGTTCTTCTGCACCAGACAGATCCCCGCCGACGAGGTCGAATCCGCTATCCGGGTTAAGGACGGCGCGTAACCAAGCTCGGTCTCGACACCTCACTGCTATCGATGGTCCCTTGGCCGCCTCCCGGCACCGCAGATCGTGGCTACCCACCGCACGTCCGGATGCCGACGCCAATTACCGCGTAGTTCAAGCGTTGGGGGAAACCCAACGTGTTATCCAGTACGTTGCCCGTGATGCGGTAAGGCCGGCTGGGCCGGTTGTGGCCAGCACACCTTCATGATGAACGTGCCCACAGCCCAAGGGTGCGTTTGCCGAGAAGTCCCAGATGACGATCCATGTGACTTTGGTTGCCAGGATGATGCCGAAGGTACAGAATCGGCTGCGGCCCAACCTGCTATGGCCGGACGGGTCCGGTCGGACCTCTGCTGAAACCCAGTAGGTGACTTGATAAAGGCGTCATACCCGAAGTGGCGGAGGCCTTGGCTTAGCCATGGCGCGCCGGGGCGACCTTGGCGCAGACGCAAACGGTCCAACGCATTTGACGTGGCTGATTAGATAAATCCGATCCTCAACGCATAGGACGCCGACGGCTGGTGGTCGTAGGCGCGATACTCAATTGTGTTCCATCCCGGCGGCGACCGCCTTGCGGGGCGCCGCAAGGCGGTCGGCCATCGTGCCCGGCCCGTTGAACAATGCCGAGCCCGCGCAGAAGACTGTTGCGCCGGCGCGCGCGGCGGCCCCGATCGTCGCAGTGTTGATTCCGCCGTCCACCTCGAGCTCGACTTCCAAACCGCGGCGGTCGATTTCGGCGCGGGCCGCGGCGATCTTTGGTTCTATCGCCGCTAGATACTGCTGGCCGCCGAAGCCCGGGTCGACCGTCATCACCAGGAGCAGATCGGTCAAGTGCAGCACGTTTGTCACCGCCTGCAACGGTGTGGCGGGATTCAGTGCGACACCGGCCCGCGCGCCCAGATCGCGAATTGCAGAAAGTGTGTCGAGCAGGTGCCGAGTCGCCTCGGCGTGCACGATGACGATCTCGCAACCTGCTTCGACCCATCTCGGCAGCATCGGGTCGGGATCATCGACCATCAGGTGCGCTTCAAAGCAGAGGCTCACCTGCCTGCGATTGGCGGCGATAACGTCAGGCCCGAATGTCAGGTTGGGCACGAATCGGCCGTCCATCACGTCCCATGGGCTGCTCGGGTTGAGGGTAAGTGCGACGATGCGGCCGCCGGGTCGGGTGATACGTGCCAGCTCGGCCAAAACCGCTGCGGGATCGACGAACTCCGATGTTGCGATGGTGACCGC
>CAVRTL010000008.1:0-37583 GCA_963724165.1 uncultured Actinomycetota bacterium
AGTGGTTCATAGGGACGCCAGTCTATGACCGAGGACCGACGTGTTTCGGGCGTGTCGCGAAGTGTGTCTTGCCCTTGCTGTTGCGCGCTACCCGTACAGCTCGACGAACCGCTTGAGCGACTTCTCCACGTCGCCCTTGACGGCGCGGGCCGCGGCCGAGCCGACCGGCCCGAACAGCGGGCGTCCGCCCAGCTCGAGGCGCAGCCCGAGGGCCGAGCCGTCTTCGGTGGGCCGCACGGTGAGCGTGACGCCGTACTTCGCGCCGCCCTTGCCGGCTCCGGACATCGCGACCTCGTGCGGCGGGTTCCAGGTGGTCACCGTCCAGGTCACGCGGTTGCGCATGCCCTTGGCCCGCGCCACGCCGACGATCTCGGTGCCCTCGGTGATCTCGTCGGGCAGCTCGCTGCGCCAGGCCTCGTGCATGACGAGCCACTCGCCCAGCTCCGACAGGTCCGAGACGCGGCCCCACATGTCGTGCGGGCTCATCGGCATGTCGGCGGTCATGTCGAGGGCGGCCATGGTCCGAGCCTAGCCCGGCGGCGAAGCGGTCAAGGCCCCGCTCGCGGCGCCGAGCCTGCGGTCAGGGCACCGAACCTGCGCACAGCGCGTCTGCCCGAAGAAGAGCACGCCGTGAGTGCAGTTTCGATGCCGCGTGGGCCCGGCGGCAGCAGTGGCCGGCCGACACGCCCTAGCGGTCGGGTCCCCCGCGGAAACGCTGCCCGATACGCAGCGCGGGCAGCAGGATGCTGCGCGGCGCGAACCGCCCGCTCATGGACACGGCCTTGGGCACCACTCCGGGCACCACGCTGCGCTTACCGGCCAGCATCCCCCCGATCGCGGCCTCGGCGACGTCGCGCGGGGAGACCTGCGCGGCCGGGATGCTGAACCGCTCGGCGTGGGCGATCTCGGCCCACTCGGTGGGCACGGGGCCGGGGCACAGGCAGGTGACCGACACCCCGGTGCCGTGCAACTCCTCGTGGACGGCCTCGGAGAACGTCTGCACGAACGCCTTGCTGGCCGAGTACACCGCCATGTAGGGCATCGGCTGGAACCCGGCGATGGACGCGATGTTCATCACCGCGCCGGCGCCGCGCTCGACCATGCCGGGCAGGGCCGCGTGGGTGAGTTCCATCAGTACCAGCGCGTTGAGGGTGACCTCCTCGCTCTCGCGGTCGAGCGGCAACTCGTGGAAGACCCCGCTGGTGCCGAATCCGGCGCTGTTGCACAACCCGGCGATCGGTTCGCTGCGCAGCCGGTCCGCGAGTTTGCCGCGGGCCCGGGGGTCGGACAGATCCAGCGGCAGCACCTCGACCCCGACGGAGTATTCCTGGCCCACCTCGTTGGCCAGTTCGTCGAGGCGCTCGCGCCGGCGCGCGACCAGCAGCAGCGGGAACCCGCGCCGGGCCAGCCCCCGCGTCAGTTCGGCGCCGATGCCCGACGAGGCGCCGGTGATGACGACCGTTGTCTGATTGTCTGGTTTCGGAAGGCTCATGGTGTCACCAATGTATCCCGCGGGTCGCCCGCACGAACGTCTCGCTTCGGGGGTCGAGTTCGGTTGCGTCCGAAGGCGCTTCGCCGCCCTTGGCGGCCTGGGAGTCGCCGAACATCGTGAAGGCGCGGTTGCGCACCCGGTCCATGACCGCCGGGTTGACGGCATCGGCGACGGCGGCGAACTGCCCGAACGGCGAGCTCTCCCGCCGGGGCCGGTGCACGATCGCGTCGGTGATCACCCCGGCCGCCTGCTCGGGCGTCAGCGCCGGGAACTTCTCGTACATCGTGGTCGGGCTGATCATCGGGGTGCGCACCAGCGCCATGTGCACGGTGGTGAACCGGACGCCGTCGTTGACCGTCTCGGCCTGCAGCGCGTCGCACAGGCTGTCCAGCGCGGCCTTGCTGGCGATGTAGGCGCCGAAGCGGGGCGCCCGCGTCTGCACGCCCACCGAGGAGACGTTGATGATCTGGCCGAAGCCGCGCTCGCGCATCCCGGGGATGAACTTGAGGATGAGCTGGACCGCGCCCAGGTAGTTCAGCTGGATGGTCCGCTGGTAGTCGTGGATGCGGTCGTAGGACAGCGCGAGCGAGCGGCGAATCGACCGCCCCGCGTTGTTGATCAGGATGTCGACGCCGCCGAGGTCGGCGAGCACCTGGTCCGCCATCGTGGCGATGGCGTCCGTGTCGGACAGGTCGCACGGGTAGACGTGGGCGGTCCCGCCGTTGCCGCGGATCTCGTCAGCAACCTTCTCGAGGTTCTCCCGGGTGCGAGCGACGAGCACCACCGTCCCGCCCGCTTCCGCGATCCTCTTCGCCGCGGCCTCGCCGATGCCCGACGAGCCCCCGGTGATCAGGGCGACCCGGCCCTCCACGGCGTCGTTGAGGGTGCGGCCCTGCACCGCATCGACCAGATTTCGCCAGTAGAACGGCCGATACCGGCCTGCCGAGTTCGGAGTGTTGACCAGGCTCGACACCGCGGCAAGCGGCTTTTCGACCAAATGGGTGATGTCACCGAGGTTCATCAGCTGCCCCTCCTGACGTTGTCGGCCCCCCGACCGCGGGTCGCCCGGCGGGGCAATGTGGGTGATGTGACGCGGGTCATAGTGCCCAACCTAGGACATCGGTCAGCGAATGGGTGCAGATAGTTGCAGATTGCCGTCGCCCAACCGTGTGCGGCGCCCTCACGCACCAGCCGAACTAGCGGCCACCCGGCGGCAATCCGCTTGTTACCGTGGGGCAATCCATGCGTGATCGCGCACTAACTGGCGGGCAATGCCGAAGTGGTGCCCTGGTTGGATGAAGTTACTGGCGCGCTTTCGAAGGCCCGGGGCAAACAGCATGTACGAACGGCTCGGGGGGCTGGAAGCCATCGAGGCCGTGGTCGAGGACTTCTACGTCCGGGTGCTCGCCGACGATCAGCTGAAGGGCTTCTTCGCCGGTGCGAACATGAACCGCCTCAAGGGCAGGCAGGCCGAGTTCTTCGCCGCCGCCCTCGGCGGGCCCGAGCCCTACACCGGCGCGCCGATGAAACAGGTGCACCGGGGACGCGGAATCACCATGCACCACTTCAGCATGGTGGCCGGACACCTGGCCGACGCGCTGACCGCCGCCGGCGTGCCCGCGGAGACGGTGACCGACATCCTCGGCGTCGTCGCGCCGTTGGCGTCCGAGATCGCCCCGGGCGAGGCCACCGGGGCGAAAGCCTGAGCGCGCGCTGCGGAATTCCTTGGAGAGCCGCACGTATCGCGTGTGTTGAGGGCCGCGCGGGCCATACTCATTAGATATGAGACTAATTGCCACCATCGTCGCGGCCGCGGCCTTGGGCGTCTCTGGCCTGGCGGCGGAAAGGCCGGCGACCGGCACCCGGACCGCCGGTTGCGTCGCACCGGCGACCGCGGTCAAGCAATTGATCTGCGACGACCCACACCTGAGCCACCTCAACCACCGGCTGAAGACCGCCTACCACAGCGCGCTGGCGCGGCCCGGCGTCGACCGCGCGGCCCTGCGGTCGGCGCGCAGGGATTGGAAGGCCGCCCGCGACGGCTGTGCGTACAACGCCGATGTCCGCACCTGTGTGCTCGAGGCGTATCAACCGGCCGGGTTCGGACCGCTCACCGCGCGGTTCTACGACAAGCTGGTGCCGCCGGCTTCGGTGCTCAACTGGAAGGGCGACCACCAGCCGTTGTTCGTCGGGCGGTCCGGGAGCGGCGATGTCCGGGACGGCCGCCGGGGTTACTCCGAGCTGAACGAGGTCAGCCTCGATTTCGACGGCGCCACGTTCACCTGCGACGCGCCGTGAGGCGCTAGGCATCCGTCGACCCGCCGCGCGGTGACCGGCTCGCGTGGATGAGAATGCGCCCATGACGCGCACCTTCGAGGATCTGGTGGCCGAGGCCGAATCGGTCTCCGTGGACGGCTGGGACTTCTCCTGGCTCGACGGGCGCGCGACCGAGGAGCGCCCGTCATGGGGCTACCAGCGGCTGATGAGCCGCCACCTGGCGGACGCGTCGGCCGCGTGCGACATCGCGACCGGCGGCGGGGAGGTCCTCGCCGGGGCCGAGACGTTTCCGCCCGCGATGGTCGCGACGGAGTCGTGGCCGCCCAACGCGGCCCTGGCCACCAAGCTTCTGCATCCGCGCGGCGTGGTGGTCGTCGCCACCCGGGACGAAACCGAATTGCCGTTCGCCGACGAGGCGTTCGACCTCGTCACCTGCCGTCATCCCATCGACGTGCGGTGGGGTGAGATCGCGCGGGTGCTGCGGCCGGGCGGCATCTACCTGGCGCAGCAGATCGGGCCCGCAACCATGGCGGAGCTGGTCGAGTACTTCATCGGTCCGCAACCGGAGAAGTGGGCCGAGCTGCAGCCGGACACGCAGCGCGCGCGGGCGGAGGCCGCCGGGCTGCAGGTCGTGGACATGCGCATGGAGCGGATGCGGGCCGAGTTCTTCGACATCGGCGCCGTGATCTACTTCCTGCGCAAGGTGGTCTGGACGGTGCCGGACTTCACGGTGCGGCGCTACCGCGATCGGCTGGCCGAACTGCACGAACGCATCGAGGCCGACGGGCCCTTCGTCGCGCACGCGACCAGGGTCCTCGTCGAGGCGCGCAAACCCGCGTGATCACCCGTCGGCCCGCAGCACGTCCAGCGCGTGCTGCAGGTCGGGCGGATAGGGGCTGACGAACTCCACCCGCCGGCCGTCGGCCGGATGAACGAACGACAGCGCCCGCGCGTGCAGCCATTGACGTTCCAGGCCAAGCCTTTTCGCCAGCTTCGGATCCGCCCCGTAGACCAGGTCACCGCAGCACGGGTGGTGCAGCGCCGCGAAATGCACCCGGATCTGGTGCGTGCGGCCGGTTTCCAGGTGCACGTCGAGCAGGCTGGCGGCCACGAACGCCTCGCACGTGTCGTAGTGGGTGAGGCTGTGCCGACCGTCCTTGGTGACGGCGAACTTCCACTCGGGGCCGCGGTGGCGTCCGATCGGCGCGTCGATCGTCCCGCTGGAGGGATCGGGATGTCCCTGCACGAGCGCGTGGTAGCGCTTGTCGACGGTGCGCTGCTTGAACGCCCGCTTGAGCGCGGTGTAGGCCCGCTCGGACAGCGCGACCACCATCACCCCGGACGTACCGACGTCGAGGCGGTGCACGATGCCCTGCCGCTCGGGCACACCCGAGGTGGTGATCCGGTAACCGGCGGCGGCCAGGCCCCCCAGCACCGTGGGCCCGGTCCAGCCCACCGAGGCGTGGGCGGCCACCGCCGCGGGCTTGTCGACCACGACGATGTCGTCATCGGAGTACAGGATCGTCATACCCTCGATGTCGACGGGCGTGTTCTGCAGCGGAGCCGGCGCCTCGGGCACCCGCACCTGCAACCAGGCGCCGGCGCTCAGCCGGTCGGACTTGCCGGCCTGCACGCCGTCCAACTCGACGCCGCCGTCTTCGGCGATGGCCGCCGCGGCACTGCGGGAGAGCCCCAGCAGCCGCGCCAGCCCGGCGTCGACGCGCATGCCCGCCAACCCCTCCGGGACGGGCATCGAGCGGTCGGTCACCGTTCGTTGGCCTTGCGCCGACCTACAGTGTCGAAGTCGTAGCCGAACACCGACAGCACCACCAGCAGGATCGCGCCGCCGACGACCGCCGGATCGGCGACGTTGAACACCGGCCACCAGCCGACCGACAGAAAGTCCACGACGTGTCCCCGCAGCGGTCCGGGTGCCCGGAAGAAACGGTCGACCAGGTTGCCGGTGGCGCCGCCGAGGATCATTCCCAGGCCCACCGCCCACCAGGGCGACACCAGCCGCCGACCCATCCAGAAGATGCCGGCGACCACGCCGGTCGCGATCAGCGTCAGCACCCAGGTGTATCCGGTCGCCATCGAGAAGGCCGCCCCGGAGTTGCGCACCAGCGTCCACGTCACGGTGTCGCCGATGATCGAGACCGGCTGACCGGGCGGCAGCAGCTTGACGGCGAGCACCTTGGTCACGATGTCCAGCGCCAGCACCACCGCGGCGACCGACACCAGCAGGCGCAGCCGCCTGGGCGGCCGCTTGGGCTCCGGAGCTGCGGGTTCCCCGACGTCCCCGACTTGCTGGTCCTCCCCGGCTGCGGTCACGGACTCGGCCGATCGCGTGGGTTCCTCTGGCACTCCCCCATCATCCCCCAACCCCGATGCGAGACCGCATTCGATCGAGCCGCCGACGCGTGCGGGATGATCCAACGATGGCCCGGCTCAGCGTCATCACCACCGGAGGAACGATCGCGACCAGCACCGGCGCCGACGGGGTGCGCCGGCCGACCCGCAGCGGTGCGGACCTGACCTCCGGCCTGAACGTCGACCACGACGTCGAAGTCGTCGACGTGCTGGCGGTCGACAGCTCGCTGCTGACACCGGCCGACTGGGACCGCATCCGCGCCGCGGTGCAGGCCGCGATCGACGGGGGCGCCGACGGCGTGGTCGTCACCCACGGCACCGACACGCTCGAAGAGACCGCGCTGTGGCTGGAACTCACCTATGCCGGCGCCGCCCCGGTGGTGGTGACCGGCGCGATGCGCAGCGCCGACGCGCCCGACGCCGACGGGCCTGCCAACCTGCGCGACGCGCTGGCCGTCGCGGCCAGCCCGGCCGCCGCCGATCTCGGTGTGCTGGTGTGTTTGGCGGGCCGGGTGCTGCAACCGTTGGGCCTGTACAAGGCGTCGACGGCGGACCTGAGCGGGTTCACCGGTGAGCTGCTCGGCACGGTGAACGGCCTCAACGGCGATGTGGCGCTGACCCGCGCCAAGACCCGGCCGTATGTCGGCGAGGTGAGCGCCGCCGCGGCGCCCCGCGTCGACATCGTCGCGGTGTACGCGGGCAGCGACGCGGTCGCGCTGGACGCCTGCGTGTCCGCGGGCGCGCGGGCCGTGGTGCTCGAGGCGCTCGGCTCGGGCAACGCCGGGGCGGCGGTGATCGACGGGGTGCGCCGCCACTGCCGCGACGGGGTGGTGGTCGCGGTCTCGAGCCGCGTGCCCGGCGCCCGGGTCAGGGCGGGCTACGGCCCCGGCTCCGACCTGGTGGAGGCCGGCGCCGTGATGGTGCCGCGGCTGCGGCCGTCGCAGGCCCGGCTGCTGCTGATGGCCGCGCTGGCCGCGCGGCTACCGATCGCCGCCGCCATCGCCCGCTGGGGCTGACGCGTCGGCTTCGAGCCGGCCGACATAGTCCGGCCAGTCCAGGGAATCGACCGGATTGGCGCTCACGAGGTCCTCGGTGTCGGCTGGAAAGGTCCGCGCCTGTCCCGGACCGGAGCCGCGGGTTTCGAAGCGCACGGTGACGACGCCGTGGCCGGCGCCCTGCACCCACCCGTGGCCCAGATCGCGGTGGGCGACGTCGTCGCCGATCCGCCAGCCCGCCGCCTCGGGGCCCGGCGCGAACATCGCCGCCACGGCCGTCTCTGCGGACTGGTCCTCCGACTCGGCCAGCGAGAGCTCGAGGTCGGGAAACAGCGACTCCTGGCGCACGTCGCTCAGCCCCGAGAACCCCACGCCCAGCAGGCGGATCGGGCCGATCTCGCGCGGATCCAGCAGCAGCCGCCGGGCGACCGCGACCAGCGCGCCGGCCTCGGTCGTGGCGTACGGCAGCGTCGCCGAGCGGGTCAGGGTGCTCATGTCGGACTTCTTCAGCTTCACCGTGACGGTGCGCGCCCCGCGGCCGTCGCGCAGCAAGCGCTGGTGGGCGTGCTCGGCGATCGGGTCGATGGCCTCCCGCAGCTGGTCCAGGCTGGTCAGGTCGACGGCGAACGTGGACTCCGAGCTGATCTGCTTGGCCTCGGCGCGCTCGGCGACGGGGCGGTCGTCGATGCCGCGGGCCAGGCGGTGCAGCGCCGGCCCGACCGTGGCGCCCAGGATGTTGGCCGCCTCGGCGTCGGTGAGGGCGGCCAGCTGGCCGATCGTCTCGATGCCCAGCCGGTTCAGTTTCTCCTCGGCGACCGGGCCGATGCCCCACAGCCGCCGCACCGGCAGGCCGCCCAGCAGCGAGCGTTCCTCGTCGCGCCGGACCACCCGGACGCCGTCGGGCTTGGCCAGGCCGGATGCGATCTTGGCGATCTGCTTGCCCGACCCGGCGCCGACCGAGGCGATCAGGCCCGTCTCGTCGCGCACCCGCCGCCGCAACTCCTGGCAGAACGCCTCGGCGTCGCCGGCCGAGGCCCCGGCGAGCTGGGACGGTTCGCCGAACCCCTCGTCGAACGACAGCTGCTCGACGACGGGCACCACGCCGCGCACCGCGTCGAACACCCGCCGGCTGGCCAGCCCGTACACCACGCCGCGCGGCGGCAACACCACCGCCGTGACGCCGATCAGGCGCCGGGCCTGGTGCATCGGCATGGCCGACCGGGCGCCGAACACGCGCGCCTCGTAGCTGGCGCCGGCCACCACGCCGCGCCCGCCCACGCCGCCGACCAGCACCGGCCGGCCCCGCAGGGTCGGTCGGGTGAGTTGCTCGACGGAGGCGAAGAACGCGTCCATGTCCAGGTGCAGCACCCAGCGGGACTCCACACCTGCAGATGCTATTGGTCTAGCGTTCTGGTCCATGCCCATGAACCTGTGCCACCGGCTGTGCTGCAGCTCGAATCGCTGGGCCAAAGAGGTCGAAGACCATATGCTGCCGTGGGCTCTGGCCGGCGTGGACCTGGGCGACAACACCCTCGAGATCGGGCCGGGCTACGGCGCGTTCCTGCGCGTGCTGGTCGACATGACCCCCAGGCTCACCGCGGTCGAGATCGATCCGGCGATGGCGCGCCGGCTGCAGGAGAAGTACGGGCACCGGGCCACCATCGTCAACGGCGACGGCACCGCCACCGGGTTGCCGGCCGGCGAGTTCAGCTCGGTGGTGTCGTTCACGATGCTGCACCACGTGCCGACCGCCGAACTCCAAGACCGGCTGTTCGCCGAGGCCTTCCGGGTGCTGCGTCCCGGCGGTGTGTTCGCCGGCAGTGACAGCGTGTCCTCGCTGCGCTTCCGCCTGCTGCATGTTCGCGACACCTGCAACACGGTCTCGCCCGACACCTTGCCGGATCGCTTGCGCGCGGCGGGTTTTCACGACGTCGAAGTCGGGGTCCGCGGCGGCCGGCAACGCTGGCGCGCGGCCAAGCCCTAGTCACAAACGACAGGGACCCAGCCCGTCGGGCTGGGTCCCTGTCGTTCGGTGGGGACTAGCAGTACCACCAGCCCAGCTCGGGGTGGTTGGTGAACCAGCAGACGTCCTGCGGGGCCGGAGAACCGGCTTGCGGGCTCGCCGGGGCGGCGTTGGCCATGCTGGACGCGCCCAGGGCGGTCAAACCCAGGGCCGAGGCCAGCAGGGTGGTGCCGGCGGCGCGGCGGGCGATGTTGCGAATGCGGTTGATGTTCATTTCGGGTTCCTCCTCGAGGCGGGTGGTGGTCGTGCTGACACCTAAAGGATTTCGCCCCGGCCTTGACGCATCCTCAAAGGATTCTTGGCGCCCCGGACGTCACTCGTGTGACGGTGATTTGGCGTCGCGCCAGGCGGCCCAGATCTCCGGGCGCAGCCTCCCGCGATCGGGCACCGGCAGACCGGCGCCCCGGGCCCAGGCGCGAACCTGCGCGGTGGGCGGTGTCGGCGGCGCCGGGGGTGTCTCATCGCCTTCTGCATTGGGGCTGGTGGGCGAAATACGTTGCAGCGCAGCGTGTTCGGTGATCGCCCAGGTGTGGGCGGCGGCGAGGAACCGGTAGGTCCATTCCTCGGCGAGCCGGCGGGTCTCGCAGAACACGACGGGCACGTTCGGCCACCGGATCTGCAGCTCGGCGAGCCCGTCGGCGACCACCGCGGGCCGGACACGGTCGAGCTTGAACAGCTGCGAGTAGCGGTCCTCGATCACCACCGCCGCACGGGGCAGCGCGGCCAGCTCACCGACCTGATAACGCAGCTTCCCGCCGGTGAGGCTGGCGACCAGGTCGGCCAGCGACTTGCGCTCCACGCTGGCGACCAGCCGACCGTCGACGACGATTCCGTAGTCCCCGCACGGCAGCGCCCGCTTGACGGTGGTGACCTGCTGGGTCGCAAACCGGTAGGCGTACCGCTCGTGGCTGTCGACCACGATCTGCAGGTCCTCGACGCCACTTGCGCGCGCGGTCGGGGTGCGCACGTTCGGGCGCGCCTGTTTACGGGTGCGCGGCGACTGCCAGAACACCACGTCGCGGCCCCGCGCCTGGGTGAACACCAGCTGGGAGCGGCTGTGCCGGGCCCGGTCGGCGATCACGTCGATCGCCGCGCCGCGCCGCTGGCACGACCGCAACGGCACGTTTTCGACGATCACCGGATCGTCGGGCCACTCGTCCAGCGGTACCGGGTAGGCGAACAACGCCTTCTCCCGTGGCCAGGTGTCCGACGTGCGGAACAGCAAATCGCCGCCGGCGAGCGGAACCCGCAGCAGCAACCGCAGCCGGGAGCCCTCGTCCGGGTTGACCGCAATCAACAACTCCGCCACAAGACCCGAGTCTGCCGTGCCGGCCACACATGAATGGACCCAGCCCGGTGGGCTGGGTCCATCTCGCGGGGAAGGGACTAGCAGTACCACCAGCCCAGCTCGGGGTGGTTGGTGAACCAGCAGACGTCCTGCGGGGCCGGAGACCCGGCTTGCGGGCTCGCCGGGGCGGCGTTGGCCATGCTGGACGCGCCCAGGGCGGTCAAACCCAGGGCCGAGGCCAGCAGGGTCGTGCCGGCGGCGCGGCGGGCGATGTTGCGGATGCGGGTGGTGCTCATTTCGGGTTCCTCCTCGAGGCGGGTGGTGGTCGTGCTGACACCTAAAGGATTTCGCCCCGGCCTTGACACATCCTCAAAGAATTCTTGGCGCCCCGCCCGCCCTGGAGGGTCCCACACCGAACAGCCGCCGGACCGCGTGGTCCGACGGCTGAAAGAGGTTGGCTCGCAACGGGCGTCAGTGCCGCTTCTTGGACCGGGAGCGATAGCCCAGCGCGGCCAGGTCGATCTCGGCGGACAACGGATCCTCGTCGAGCCTCGTCCATGCGACACCGGCCAGCGCGGCGGAGGGAAACTGCGGCGCTGCGGGCATGCGGGCGGAACCAAAATGCGTCAATTCGTGAACTCGGAACATGGTGCACTCTCCTCGGGAGTCGGTAGTGGGTGACACCAGCCTCCGAGGAGCCCATTGAAGGGTTCTTGGAGGATTCTTGGAGCCCCGACGGCGCCGCCGCGGCTGGGGACGGCTCAGGACTTGGCGATGCTCACCCGCACGCCGTCGCCGATCTCCGCGCCGTCGGCGGGCTCGCCGAACTCGAAACTGGTGGCCAGGATTTCACCGGCGATCAGCTCGCGGTGGGCGCGAGCCCAGTCGGAGCGCCCGGCGGGCACCGACATCACCACGCGGATCCGGTCGGAGACGTCGAGCCCGGTCGACTTGCGCAGTTCCTGCAACTCGCGGATCCGGTCCTTGGCCCATCCCTCGGCCTCCAGCTCCGGGGTGACCGTGCCGTCCAGCACCACCAGTCCCGCGCCGTCGGGCAGCGCCGCGGTGAAGTCCGGGTCGGCGGCCACCAGTCGCGAGCTGTACTCCTCGGGTTGCAGCACGGCCGGTCCCGCGGTCAGGGTGCCGTCCGGGTTGACGACGCCCTCGCCGGCCTTGACTGCCTTGATGGCGGCCTGCACATCCTTGCCCAGCCGCGGCCCGGCCACCCGGGCGTTGACGGTCAGCTCGAAGCGGCCGTAGGTGTCGATCGTGTCGGTCAACTCGACACGCTTGACGTTGAGCTCGTCGGCGATCAGGTCGGCGAACGGCTCCAGGCGCCGCGGATCATCTACCGCCACAGTCAGTTTCGGTAGCGGCAGGCGTACCCGCAGTTTCTTGGCCTTGCGCAGCGAGGACGCCGCCGAGCACACGTCGCGGACCTGGTCCATCGCGCCGACCAGGCCCGGGTCCGCGGGCACGGCGCCCGCCTCCGGCCAGTCGGTCAGGTGCACCGAGCGCCCGCCGGTGAGCGAGCGCCAGATGATCTCGGTGACCGAAGGAAGCAGCGGGGCGGCCAGCCGGGCGGTGACCTCCAGCACGGTGTGCAGGGTGTCGATGGCGTCGGGGTCTTCCTCCCAGAACCGCGAACGCGACCGTCGCACATACCAATTCGTCAACGCCTCGCAGAACTGGCGCAGCTGTTCGCAGGCCCGCGAGATGTCACAGCGCTCCATCTCCGCGGTCAGGTCCTCGCGCAGCGCGGCCAGCTTGGCCAGGATGTAGCGGTCCAGGACGTGCGCCGAATCGGTCCGCCAGGCGCCGACTTTCGGCGCGTAGAGCGCCAGGAAACTGTAGGCGTTCCACAGCGGCAGCAGCACCTGCCGCACCCCGTCGCGGATGCCCTGCTCGGTGACGATCAAGTTGCCGCCGCGCAGGATCGGCGAGGCCATCAGGAACCAGCGCATGGCGTCGGAGCCGTCGCGGTCGAACACCTCGGTGACGTCGGGGTAGTTGCGCAGCGACTTGCTCATCTTCTGGCCGTCGGAGCCCAGCACGATCCCGTGCGCGACACAGGTTTTGAACGCCGGTCGGTCGAACAGCGCGGTGGCCAGCACGTGCAGCGTGTAGAACCAGCCGCGGGTCTGCCCGATGTATTCGACGATGAAGTCGCCCGGGTAGTGTCCGTCGAACCAGTCCCCGTTCTCGAACGGGTAGTGCACCTGGGCATACGGCATGGAACCCGAGTCGAACCACACGTCGAGCACGTCGGGAATGCGCCGCATCGTGCTGCGGCCGGTCGGGTCGTCGGGGTTGGGCCGGGTGAGCTCGTCGATGTAGGGCCGGTGCAGGTTGTCCGGGCGCACCCCGAAGTCGCGCTCGAGTTCGTCGAGGCTGCCGTAGACGTCGACGCGCGGGTAGGCCGGGTCGTCGGACCTCCACACCGGAATCGGGGTGCCCCAGTAGCGGTTCCGCGAGATCGACCAGTCGCGGGCGCCGGCCAGCCACTTGCCGAACTGGCCGTCCTTGACGTGTTCGGGATACCAGGTGATCTGCTGGTTGAGCTCGACCATGCGGTCCCGGAACTCGGTGACCTTGACGAACCACGACGACACCGCCCGGTAGATCAGCGGGTTGCGGCACCGCCAGCAGTGCGGGTACGGGTGCTCGTAGGTTTCGTGGCGCAGCAGCACCGCACCGTTCTCCGCGGCCGGGCCGCTCCCGCTCTTCAGGTCGCGGATGATCTGCGCGTTGGCATCAAAGACGTGCTGCCCCTGGTAATCCGGGACTGATGCGTCGAAGCGACCCTTGGCGTCGACCGGGGTGACCGGTGCAATGCCGGCCGCCTCGCACACCGCCATGTCGTCCTCGCCGTAGGCGGGCGCCATGTGCACGATCCCGGTGCCGTCCTCGGTGGTCACGAAGTTCCCCGGAAGCACTCGAAACGCGTTGGGCGAGTCCATGAAATAGTCGAACGGCGGCAGGTAGCGAGCGCCGAGCAGGTCTGCCCCCCGGTACGTGCCCAGAACCTCGGGCTGCTCCCCCAGCTCCCGGGCATAGGCGGCCAATCGGGCCTCGGCCAGCACGTAGCGACGCTCGCCCGACCGGACCTCGACGTAGGTCACGTCCGGGTTGACCGCGAGCGCGAGATTGGACGGCAGCGTCCAGGGCGTCGTCGTCCACACCAACAAACAAGCGCCGGCTAACCCATCCGCGTCGCCGCCCGCTGTTACCTGGAAGCCCACCGTGAGCGCCGGGTCCTGGCGGCTCTGGTAGACGTCGTCGTCCATCCGCAATTCGTGGTTGGACAACGGGGTTTCATCGCGCCAGCAGTACGGCAGCACCCGGTAGCCCTCGTAGGCCAGGCCCTTGTCCCACAGCCGCTTGAACGCCCAGATCACCGACTCCATGTAGGGCAGATCGAGCGTCTTGTAGTCGTTGTCGAAGTCGACCCAGCGACCCTGCCGGGTCACGTAGGCGCGCCATTCGTCGGTGTAGCGCAGCACGGACTCCCGGCAGGCCTCGTTGAACGCGGCGATTCCCATCGCGTCGATCTGCGACTTGTCGGTGATGCCCAGCTGGCGCTCGACCTCCAACTCGGCCGGCAGCCCGTGGGTGTCCCAGCCGAACCGGCGCTCGACCTTGTAGCCGCGCATCGTGCGGTACCGCGGGACGATGTCCTTGACGTAGCCGGTGAGCAGGTGCCCGTAGTGCGGCAACCCGTTGGCGAACGGCGGCCCGTCGTAGAACACGTATTCCGGGGCGCCGTCGCGGCGGTCGATGCTGGCCCGGAAGGTGTCGTCGCGGACCCAGTAGTCGAGAACCTCGAGCTCGAGCGCGGGGAAGTCGGGCGCCCCGCCGGCCGGCTTCGGATAAGCCGTGGGTTCGGCTTGACCCTTGTTCGCGTCGCTCACGATGTGCGTCGTCTCCCTGTGCCCATGCTGTCGATCAGGCCGGGGACGACGACGCGCAACCTGCGCGAGCGCCGCGGTACCACCCCGCTTGCCGCGCTTGCGCTCGGCCGCTCGTTGACGGGCTGTGACGGGCCCACCCGTCCGGTTCTACTTGGCCTCTAGCTGGCGGTAGTGGCCGTTCTTCCGAAGGCTCCCCGGTGATGGCCGGATCGATGCCAGTGCGTCGATTCTACTCACGCACCACAACTGCGGGTGCGCTCCAAGGGGCTACCTGGCCGCAGGCAGAACCTGCGATCGGGTAGCCCCTTGGAGCGGAAATCGCTCGCTGTCCATGTCAACGTCGCCCTTTCAGGCCTGGACTTCGAGGACACCGACCCGGTACAGCGCCGCGTACACGTGGCGCAGCGGGACGCTCAGCAGGCGGGTGGCGCCGTCGACCAGCGGGTCACCGCCGAAGAAGCGCGGGTCGACGACCCGGCGCGAAACCTTCTTGGGCGCCGAGACCTCGGGCGTGGCCTCGATGGTCTCGATGGTGTCCGTGTCGCGCACCACCTTCAGCGGGCGGGCGGGCGCCGCGGTCACGACTTCGTCGTGCAGGGCTACGGTCATGGTCGTCTCCTGACGGAATTCCAAAATGGGACTGACTGGACTGACGCGTCCCGTCCCGCGGGGTTCCGCTTCCCAGAAGGCTTGGCCGGCAAGGCCTCAGCGTTGCGACAACTCAGCGGAGAGCGTCGTGCCGGGGAACGGATCGGGACGAAACGCAGTTCGGACTTCGATCCGGACTGTCGCTGGAACTCATGTGTCCCTCACCTCCTCGAACGGTCACGACGCGTGCGATTTCCCGCACGATCTGCGCACCACAAGGAGTAACAGAATCCGGCAACCACCGGAAACCAGCACCCCTCTCGTCAGAGTTTTGACACCACACGACGTGTCCGGTTGCCCGGAAGCCACCTGGGCTCAACCCTTAAGCCGGGAGGAGCTGTCCTGACCCGGGGCGTCTCTCGACGTTCGGGGTCAGTGGCCTGTATTCGTGTAGCCGCCTCACCTAACGAGGTGCATACGCCACCGATAATGCCCGACGGGTAGAAGCCGGTCAAATCCCTTGGCGCGTATTTCCGAATCTTTATGCTCCCATTCACCTGCCCCACAGCCACTACCCAGTCTTACCCCAACTGAGCTGGGATTATGGGATCAGCGTGGTGTGCGCGGGGGCGCAGTCCGTCGAAGACCAGCGCGACGGCGAAGTCGGCGACCTGGGCCGCGGTGACGCCGTCGTCGGTGCTGAGCCGGCGGTGCGCCAACTGCCCGACCAGCGCGGCCAGGCTGTAGGCCACCATCCGGGGCGGGGCGTTGACGACTTCGCCGCGCCCCTGGGCGGCGACGACGAAGGCCTCGACGTCGTCGACGAACCGCTCCTGGATGCCACCCAGCTGTTTCTCGAACCGCTCGCCGAGGGCGTAGGCGTCGCGCAGCAGCAGCTTGACGGTGGCCCGGTCGGCCTCGAAGAACTCCAGCGTCGCCTGCACGGCGCTCTGCACGAGGGCACGAAGCGGCGGTTCCTGCCCCGCTTCTGCCCCCACCGCGGCCAGGGCCGTCGCGATGTGGTTGCGCAGGGCGTCTTCCTCGGTGGTCATCAGCGCATGAAACAACTCGTCCTTGGAGCTGAAGTACCAGTAGACCGAGCCATAAGACAGGCCCGCGCTCTTGGCGATGTCGGCGATCGTGGTCGCATGAAACCCGTTGCGCGCGAACACTTCCTTGGCGGCCATGATGATCTGCTCGCGCCGCTGCGACTTGTCCTCCTCGGTGACCGCCCGGCGCCTGCGGGCGCGGCCGCTCACCTGTTGGCCAAACCCTCGAGGCGTCCGATGGTGTCGATGAACTCCTCCACCATCTCGAGCACCACCGCTCGCGTCGGCCGGACCCGGTCCAGGGAGCCGACCACCTGGCCGACGAAGTAGGTGGCCAGTTCGCGCGCCTTGGCGTCGGAGTGCGCGGCCGCCTTGTTGATGCGCACCTGCGAGTCGGTGATCAGCGCGCTCTGCAGCGGCATCCCGAGCGGGTCGGGGCTGTCCGGTCGGTCCCACTCGTCGGTCCAGGCGGTGCGCAGCATCCGCGCGGGCTTTCCGGTCATCGACCGCGAGCGCACCGTGTCCGAGGAACTGGCGGCCAGGAACTTGTCCCTGACCGCGGGAACCGTCTCGGCTTCCTCGGTGGTCAGCCACACCGACCCGCACCACACGCCCTCCGCCCCCAGCGCCAGGGCCGCGGCGACCTGGCGCCCGCGGGCGATGCCCCCCGCCGCCAATACGGGGACCGGATCCACGGCATCCACCACTTCGGGCACCAAGACCATGGTCGCCACCTCGCCGGTGTGACCGCCGGCTTCGGTGCCCTGGGCGACGATGAGATCCACGCCCGCCGCCGCGTGCCGTTGGGCGTGCCGGGTGGTGCCTGCCAGCGCCGCGACCAGCACGTCGTGGTCGTGGGCGCGTTCGACCAGGTCGGCCGGGGGCGGCCCGAGCGCGCTGGCGATCAGCCGGATGTCGTGTTCGAAGGCCACGTCGAGCAGCGGCTCGTAGCCCTTGGGCGAGATGTTGAGCCCGCCGGACGACGGACGCGTCTCTTCGGCGGTCGTCGCGACGCCGTAGCGGGCAAGCAAATCGTCGACGAAGGCGCGGTGCTCCTCGGGCAACAACTGCCGGGCCTGGGCGGCGTCGATCCCGCCCTGCTCGGCCCCGACGTACTTGGGCGGCAGGAGCAAATCGACCCCGTAGGGCTTGCCGCCCGTTTGCTCCTCGATCCAGGTGAGCTCGTTGTGCAGCCGCCCCGGGCTGTGGGCCACGGCGCCCAGGACCCCGAAGCCGCCCGCGTTGGTGACCGCGGCCACGACGTCGCGGCAGTGGCTGAAGGCGCAGATGGGGAACTCAACGCCGAGCAGTTCGGCGACTCTGGTCCGCATTCGCCGACGCTAAGAAGTGCCGAATGATATGTCAATCTCCTCGACGGCCGCTCGGGTGTCCCCGGCGAGAAAACGCGCGAAACCTCGACCTCACGACACGTTCGGCACGGGCGCCCGGCCGTCCGGCGGCCAGCTTGCCACGCCCTCTTCCAACGGCACCTCGAGGCTGTGCAGGATCGAGGCGACCATTCGCCACGCGCCGATGGCGGTGACCAGCTCGACCAAAACCTTTTTGTCGCTCTGCAATTCGCGTTCGCAGGCCGCCCAGCTGGCCGCGCTCACCGCGCCGTCGCGCACTACGTCGTCGGTGGCGGCCAGCACCGCGCGCTCGGCGGGCCCGAAGCCGTCGTAGCGCCGCCAGTCGCGCACCCCGAGCAGGTCGTCGGCCGGCACCCCAAGCCGAACCGCGACGCGCCAGTGCTGCGTCCACTCGTAGTCGCAGGCGGTGAGCCAGCCGATCCGCATGATCACCAGCTCGCGCAACCGCGGGTCGAGGTCGCCGTGCCAGAGCATCGTGGCGAGCAGATCGTTGATCGCCCGTGCCAACGGAGGATGGTTCAGCAGTACTTGGAAAATGCTCAATTCGGCCATGTAGTCTGGCACGGCCGCCTCATCTGCGGCGGCTTTGGCCTCGTCAAGCGGCAATTTCGGCACCCTGGCGGTGGTCATGGCGTGCACACTCCCTGTACTGGCGGGATACCAATGCTCCGGCCATGGTAGCCACCGGGCGCATCGTTGCACACAACCCTCAGTGGCGAAAACCGCGCAGCACCAACGCAGAATCTGCGGTGCCACCCGGCTGAAAATCGAATATCGTTGCGGCCGTTGTGATTAACCTTGGCGACCGCGACCGCGCCGCGGCACCGAGCGAGCCTCGCACGTTGATAATGCTTCTTAACAATGCATTCCGGCCACGGGCGGGCGCGCTACTGACACGAATCCAATTGGCGGTGACGGCAAACCCCGCACCGCCACAACGCCCCAAGGCCCGGTCGCATCGGTCGTCAGCGCCCCGGCAACAGCCGATCGACGCGGCCGGGCACCGCCCGCAATGTCGGCACGTGCGCCGCCCGATCCATGTGGCGTTCAACACGTTTCCGACCCAGCGCCGACCGATGCCCGACACCCCATCGCGGCGCCCCGACCCGATGGACACTTGTTTCTAACCGGTTACGCGATGATACGGATTTCACCGGTTTCGCGACGCAATTTCGCGAAATCACTTACTATCCCGCGCATCGGCACCACAGACGGTTCCGTTGGCGCGCGTCCACCCTACGTGCGCGTGCGCGCTGTGAGCCAGGCCATACCGCGGCGACGCGCGCCGGCGGGGCCCCGCGGCGGCTCGGGCCGCGCCATGAACACCTCATTACAACGCCTCGTCACGCCAAGGGACGTGCACTCCGGACGGTGGGGCGGGGTCCCGCCCCCAACCCCGACCCGGCCGGGCCACCGCGAGCCTGTTAGATCCCGGGCCGCCTTGGCGGACACCGCTTCTAGCAGCACTTTCGCCTCCCCGGCGACCCAACTGGCGCCCAGCGCGGATACTGACTGACGAATCAGTCAAACTCTGGCTCAAGCCTGGCGGCTGCTTAAGGTTTGTAAATTTTTTGTACGTCCGCACGATTTTTCCTCCCGCGTGAAGCCGAGCCGCTACGCTGCTGATCGCGCCAGGGTCTATCAGCTTGCTTCGATTGCGGGGGTCGGTGGGTTGTCCGTGCGGCGCTGCGAAGTTCGTGGCCCGTACAAAAATTCAACGATATTTCTCGAAGCGCTGATAAGAGCCTGCGGCAGTGATAGGAACTCAGGGTAGGCAAGGAGAGGTGAAAGATAGTGGATAGGGCAGGAGTTACTCCGGTAGCCGTGATCGGGATGGCATGCCGGCTGCCGGGGGGCATCAACTCCCCTGACCTCTTTTGGGAAGCACTGCTGCGCGGCGAAGACCTGGTCGTCGAGATTCCGGCCGAGCGTTGGGACGTCGACTACTACTACGACCCCGAACCCGGTGTTCCCGGGCGGTCGGTGTGCAAGTGGGGCGCGTTCCTCAACGACGTCGGCGACTTCGACCCCGACTTCTTCGGCATCTCCGAAAAAGAAGCAACCGCGATGGACCCGCAGCACCGGTTGCTGATGGAGACGGCGTGGGAGGCCATGGAGCACGCCGGCCTCACCAAGTCCACCATCGACGAGGCCACCGGGGTGTTCGTCGGATTGAACTACGGCGACTACCAATTCGTGCACGCCGCCACCGACGCCTTCGACGGCCCGTACGGCAACCCCGGCACCATCTCCTGCATGGCCTCGGGGCGGATCGCCTACGCGCTGGGGCTGCACGGTCCCGCGGTCACGATCGACACCGCCTGCTCGTCGGGCTTGTTCGCCATCCACCAGGCCTGCCGCAGCCTCAACGACGGCGAGAGCACGCTCGCCTTCGCCGGCGGCGTCAACGTGATGATGGAGCCGCGCCGGTCGGTCTCGGCCTCGGCCGGGGGCATGCTGTCGGGCACCGGGCACTGCCACGCGTTCGACGTCAAGGCGGACGGCTTCGTGTCCGGCGAGGGCTGCGTGGTGCTGTTGCTCAAGCGACTCGCCGACGCCCAGCGCGACGGCGACCGGGTCCTAGGTGTCATCCGGAGCACCGCGGCCAACCAGGACGGCCACACCCAGAACATCGCGATGCCCTCGGCGGAGGCGCAGGCCGCGGTGTACCGGGAGGCGCTGAAGCTCGCCGACGTGGACCCCGCCACCGTCGGGATGGTCGAGGCGCACGGCACCGGCACCCCGGTGGGCGACCCACTCGAGTACTCCAGCGTCGCCGAGGTCTACGGCATCGGAACGCCGTGCGTCCTGGGAGCCTCCAAGACCAACTTCGGCCACCTCCAGGCGGCGGCCGGTGCCCTGGGCCTGATGAAGGCGGTCCTGGCCGTCCAGCACGGCGTGGTGCCGAAGAACCTGCACTTCGAGGCCCTGCCCGACGAGATGGCCCGCATCGAGACCGGGCTGGTGATCCCCCAGGAGACCACGCCGTGGCCGACCAAGGGTCAGCAGCCGCGGCGCGCGGCGGTGTCGGCGTACGGCATCTCCGGCACCAACGTGCACGCCATCGTCGAACAGGCCCCCGAGCGCCTGTCCCGCAACGGTGCGGCCACCAAGGCCGGCCACGACGGCACGCTCGTGTTGCCGCTGTCGTCCTCCTCGGCCGACGGACTGCGCGAGACCGCACGCCGGCTGGCGGACTGGGTCGAGGCGCAGGAGACCCAGGTGCCGATAGCGGACCTGGCCTACACCCTTGCCCGCCGGCGCGGACACCGCTCCGTGCGCACCACCGTGCTGGCCGGCAACACCCCGGAGCTGGTCGGCGCCCTGCGCGAGGTCGCCGCCTCCGAGCTCCCCTACCAGGAAGTAGTGGGCCAGGAGCAACGCGCTCCGGTCTGGGTGTTCTCCGGGCAGGGGTCGCAGTGGGCCACGATGGGCACCGACCTGCTGGCAGGAGAGCCCGCGTTCGCGGCGACCATCGCCGAGGTGGAGCCGTTGATCGCGGCCGAGTCCGGCTTCTCGGTGACCGAGGCGCTGACCGCATCGGAGAAGGTGTCCGGCATCGACCGGGTGCAGCCGACCCTGTTCGCCATGCAGGTCGCGCTCGCGGCCACGATGAAGTCCTACGGGGTCCAGCCCGGCGCCGTCATCGGTCACTCGATGGGTGAGGCGGCCGCGGCGGTGGTCGCCGGGGCGCTGTCGCTGCAGGACGGGGTGCGGGTCATCTGCCGGCGCTCGAAGCTGATGACCAAGATCGCCGGTTCCGGCGCGATGGCCTCGGTCGAACTGCCCGCCCAGCAGGTGCTTTCCGAGCTGATGGCGCGCGGTGTCGACGACGCCGTGGTGGCGGTGGTGGCGTCCCCGCAGTCGACGGTGATCGGCGGCGCGACCGACACGGTCCGCGAGCTGGTCGCGGCGTGGGAGCAGCGCGAGGTGATGGCCCGCGAGGTGGCCGTCGACGTGGCCTCGCACTCGCCGCAGGTCGACCCGATCCTCGACGAGCTCTACGACGTCCTGGCGGACATCGAGCCGCTGACGCCCGAGATTCCGTACTACTCGGCGACCTCGTTCGACCCGCGCGAGGAGCCGTACTGCGACGCCAACTACTGGGTGGACAACCTGCGTCACACCGTGCGGTTCTCCGCCGCGGTGCAGGCCGCGCTGGAAGACGGCTACCGGGTGTTCGGGGAACTGTCGCCGCACCCGCTGCTGACGCACGCCGTCGACCAGACCGCGCAGAGCCTGGACATGACCGTGGCCGCCCTGGCCGCCATGCGCCGCGAACAGCCACTGCCCCACGGGATGCGCGGCTTCCTCGGCGACATCTACAGCACGGGTGCCGTGATCGACTTCTCCGTGCTCTACCCCGGCGGTCACCTGGTCAACGCGCCACTACCGGCCTGGAGCCACCGGACGCTGCTGCTGAGCCGCGACGGCCACAGCTCACGCGCGCTGCGTTCCAGCGTCGCGGTGCACCCGCTGATGGGCCAGCACGTGCGGCTGCCCGAGGAGCCCGAGCGCCACGTGTGGCAGGCCGAGATCGGAACCACCGCGCTGCCCTGGCTGGGCGACCACAAGGTGCACAACACACCCGCCCTGCCGGGCGCCGCCTACTGCGAGATGGCCCTGGCTGCGGCCCACACCGTGTTCGGTGAGGCCTCCGGCGTCCGCGATGTGCGCTTCGAGCAGATGCTGCTGCTCGACGAGCAGACCCAGATCAGCCTCACCGCGACCGCGGAGGTGCCCGGCGCCCTGACCTTCTCGGTGGAGACCACCGACGAGGGCATGCAGGTGCGGCGCGCCAGCGCGGTGCTGCACGACGCCGGCGAGGAGGAGGCCGAGCCGCCGACGCTGGACATCGAAGCCCTGCTGGCCGCGCACCCGAGCCGCCTGGAAGGCGCCGACCTTCGCGACGCGATGGACCTGTGCGGCATTCAGTACGGGCCGGCGTTCACGGGTCTGGCCGCCGCGCACACGGCCGAGGGAACCGGCACCACGGTGCTGGCCGAGATCGGGCTGCCCAGCGTCATCCGGACGCAGCAGTCCAACTACGGCGTGCACCCGGCGCTGCTGGACGCGTGCTTCCAGTCGGTGGCCGCCCACCCCAGCGTCGCGAACGCCAGCTACGGCGGGCTGCTGCTGCCGCTGGGCGTGCGACAGCTGCGGCTCTACGGCGCGGTCCACACCGCCCGCTACTGCTACTCGCGGGTGACCGCGGCCACCGGCGGGGCCGTCGACGCCGACCTCGACGTGCTCGACAAGCACGGCACGGTGCTGCTGACCGTGCGCGGGCTGCAGATGGGCACCGGCTTCGCGCCGGGCAGCGAGCAGGGCCGGCTGATGAACGAGCGGTTGCTGACCGTCGAGTGGCAGCAACGGGCGCTGCCCGACGTGGCCACCGCCGAGCCGGGGACGTGGCTGCTGATCAGCACCTCCGACGGCGCGGACCTGATCGCGGCGGCGGTCACCGACGCGATGAAGCTGCACGACACCGAGTGCGCGACCCTGTCGTGGCCGCAGAACGCCAACCACGCGGACATCGCCGAACGGCTGCGTACCCAGATCGGCAACGGCGGGTTCGCCGGCGTCGTCGTCCTGACCGCGCCGCAGGCCGGCAACTCCGAGGACGACAGCGCCGGGCGTGGCGGTGAGTACGTACGCCACCTGGTGCGCATCGCGCGCGAGCTGCCCGAGATCGAGGGCCAGGCGCCGCGGCTGTACGTGATCACCCGCAACGCCCAGACGGTGCTGTCCGGCGACCGCCCCAACCTCGAGCAGGGCGGGCTGCGCGGCCTGCTGCGCGTGATCGGTGCCGAGCACCCGCACCTGCACACCACCCACATCGACGTCGACGAGAACACCGACGCCGAGCAGGTGGTCCGCCAGCTGCTGCTGGCGGGGACGGACGAGGATGAGACCGCGTGGCGCAACGACGAGTGGTACACGGCGCGCCTGTGCCCGTCGCCGCTGCGGCCCGAGGAGCGGCAGACCACCATCGCGGCCCACGACAACGACGGCGTCCGCATGCAGATCCGGATGCCCGGCGACCTGCAGAGCATGGAGTTCGCCGCGTTCGACCGGGTCCCGCCGGGGCCCGGCCAGATCGAGGTGGCGGTGACCGCGTCGAGCATCAACTTCGCCGACGTGCTGCTCGCGTTCGGGCGCTACCAGAGCCTGGACGGAATCCTGCCGCAGCTGGGCACCGACTTCGCCGGCGTGGTAACGGCGGTCGGACCGGACGTGACCAACCACAAGGTCGGCGACCACGTCGGCGGCATGTCCCCCAACGGCTGCTGGGCCACGTTCGTCACCTGTGACGCACGCCTGGCCACCACGCTGCCCGACGGCATGACCGACGCGCAGGCGGCCGCGGTGACCACCGCGCACGCCACCGCGTGGTACGGGCTGAACGACCTGGCCCGCATCAAGGCCGGTGACAAGGTGCTCATCCACTCCGGCACCGGTGGCGTGGGCCAGGCGGCGATCGCGATCGCCCGCGCGGCCGGTGCCGAGATCTTCGCCACCGCCGGCAGTGAACAGCGCCGACAGTTGCTGCGCGACATGGGCATCGAGCATGTCTACGACTCGCGCAGCATCGAGTTCGCCGACCAGATCCGCCGCGACACCGACGGGTACGGCGTGGACATCGTGCTCAACTCGGTGACCGGCGCGGCACAGCTGGCCGGGCTCAAGCTCCTGGCCCTGGGCGGGCGGTTCGTCGAGATCGGCAAGCGAGACATCTACGGCGACACCAAGCTGGGCCTGTTCCCCTTCCGGCGCAACCTCGCGTTCTGGGGAGTCGACCTGGGCCTGATGTCGGTCAGCCACCCGCAGCAGGTCAGCGAGATCCTGGCCACGGTGTACCGGTTGACCGCCGAGGGCGTGCTGCCGATGCCCGAGAGCACGCACTACCCGCTGGCCGAGGCGGCCACCGCGATCCGGGTGATGAGCGCGGCCGAACACACCGGCAAGCTCATCCTCGACATCCCGCAGGCCGGGCGCAGCAGCGTGGTGCTGCCGCCCGAGCAGGCCCCGGTGTTCCGCCGCGACGGCTCCTACATCATCACCGGCGGCCTGGGCGGCCTGGGGCTGTTCCTGGCCGAGAAGATGGCCGCATCCGGCGCGGGCCGGATCGTGCTCAGCTCACGCTCGGAGCCCACCCAGAAGGCGCTTGAAACGATCGAGCTCGTCCGAGCGATAGGTTCTGACGTGATCGTGGAATGCGGCGACATCACCCAAGCCGACACCGCGGAGCGGTTGGTGGCGACGGCGACGGCCACGGGCCTTCCGCTGCGCGGCGTGCTGCACGCGGCGGCGGTCGTCGAGGACGCCACGTTGACCAACATCACCGACGAGCTGCTCGACCGCGACTGGGCGCCAAAGGTCTACGGCGCCTGGAACCTGCACCAGGCCACCGCGGGTGCCGAACTGGACTGGTTCTGCCTGTTCTCCTCGGCGGCGGCGCTGCTGGGCTCGCCGGGTCAGGGCGCCTACGCGGCGGCCAACAGCTGGCTGGACGCCTTCACCGGATGGCGGCGCGCGCAGGGCCTGCCGGCCACCGCGATCGCCTGGGGCGCCTGGGCAGAGATCGGTCGCGGTGCCGACTTCGCCGAAGGCAGCGGTGCGGCGATCACCCCGGACGAGGGCGCGTACGCGTTCGAGTCGCTGTTGCGCCACGACCGGGCGTACACCGGCTACACCCCGCTCGTCGGGACACCCTGGATCGCGTCCTTCGCGGAACGAAGCAAGTTCCTCGAAATGTTCAAGTCCGCAGGCGAACAGCGTTCGGGTTCCAGCAAGCTGCGGGCCGAGCTGGCCGAGTTGCCCCTCGACGAGTGGCCAACCAGGCTGCGGCGCCTGCTGTCCGAGCAGATCGGGCTGATCCTGCGCCGCAACATCGACCCGGACCATCCACTTTCCGAATACGGTCTCGACTCGCTCGGAAACCTTGAGTTGCGTACGCACATTGAGGCCCAGACGGGGGTACGGATCACCTCAGCAGACATCACGACCGTGCGTGGTTTGGCGGACCATCTGTTCGACAAGCTGGCGCCCAAAGAGGAGGCCCCAGCATGACGGACATCATGGCGGCAGAGTTGCCTGCATCACAGGGGTTGGCACATAAGGAGGGAAATGTGTTCATAGGTGGAGGCTCGGAGCACGACAGCCTGCGGGTGGGGAACGCCTACGACTGGGACCCGGGTCAAGGTTCGGTGGTGACCTGGCAACCAACCCCTGGCTCGCTCGCGAAAGCCCGTCAGGCACCGGTGAGTTCGGTGCCGCCGAGCTCGATGCAGGCAGGCCACCTCCGTGGCTTCGTGGAGTTCCGTGAGAAGGGGCTCGACTACTCGCGGGCGGTCATGGGCTCCTGGGATGTCCCCGGCCGGTGCGACATCCGTGCCATGACCTACGTCATCAACGCCCACCTGCGGCGGCACGCGACCTATCACAGCTGGTTCGAATACCACGGCGAGAAGGACATCGTCCGGCACACCATCGAAAACCCGCGTGACATCCAGTTCGTCGCCAAGAAGTACGGTGTGCTGACGCAGGCCGAGTGGCAGGACCACGTGGCGGCGACACCCGATCCGCTGCAATGGGATTGCTTCAGGTTCGGCATCATTCAGTACGAGGACCGCTTCGCGTTGTATGCGGTGGTCGACCACCTGCACTGCGACCCGATGCTGATCGCCGGGCTGTACGTCGAGATCCTGATGAACTACACCGCCATCCTGGAGGGCAAGGCGCCCGTCACCCTGCCACCGGCGGCCAGCTACGACGAGTTCTGCATGCGCGAGCACGACACGGTGTCGTCGATGACCCTGGACTCGCCCGAGGTGCGCAAGTGGATCGAGTTCGCCGAGGCGAACGGCGGCACCCTGCCGGACTTCCCGCTGCCCCTGGGGGATCAGACGATCCCGTGCGGCGGCGACGTGCATGTCCAGCAGCTGTTGGGCCCGGACCAGACGGCGAAGTTCGAGGCCCTGTGCCAGAAGGCCGGTGCCCGGTTCAGCGGCGGCCTGTTCGCCTGCGCGGCCCTGGCCCATCACGAATTGTGCGGCGCGGACACCTATTACGGGCTGACCCCGACCGACAAGCGCAAGAGCCCCGCGGACTTCATGACGGTGGGATGGTTCACCGGTGTGGTGCCGTTCACGGTTCCGATCAACCCCGACTCCTTCGCGGAGACCGCCCGCGCCGCCCAGGCCTCCTTCGACGCCAACATGGACTGCGCGAACGTGCCGTACGACAAGGTGCTCGAGTTGGCGCCCTGGCTGCGCAAGTACGGGCCGGAGTTCACGATGATGAGCTACATGGATGCGGGCCTGCCGCCCCTGTCCGCCATCGTCGCCACCGCGCTGGACGGGGTGAACGCGACCGCCTTCACCGACGGCCGCAGCCCGGCTTACATGTACTCCACGGTGTTCCGGCTGTTCGACGAGGTCTCGATCATGGTCTCCTACCCGAACAACCCGATCGCCCGCGAGTCGGTGATCCGCTACACGGATGCGCTGAAGTCGGCGTTCGACAAGGTGGTCGCGGGCAGCCTGGCCGAGGTGCCACTGCGCGCCGCCAGGTAGGAATTCACGCATCGGCCGGCGACCGGTGCCGCGCACCGGAAGCGAAAGACCCGAGTTGAGCCGATGAAGTTCGTCTTGGCCGCCCACGGAACCCGCGGCGATGTCGAGCCCTGCGCCGCGGTCGGCGTGGAGTTGGCGCGCCGCGGCCACGAGGTTCGAATGGCGGTGCCGCCCAACCTGGTCGGCTTCGTCGAATCGGTCGGGCTCTCGGCGGTCGCCTACGGGCCCGATACGCGCGAGCAGGTGGCCGCGGTCGCGGAATACACGCACAACGCCTTCAAGGTTCAGAGCCCGCTCAAGCTCTTGCGTGACACCAGGGAGCTGTTCGTCGAGGGCTGGGCCGAGATGGGCCGGACGCTGACCGCGCTGGCCGACGGGGCCGACCTGCTCATGACGGGCCAGACCTACCACGGGGTTGTCGCGAATGTCGCGGAGTACTACGACGTTCCGGTGGCGGGACTGCATCACTTCCCGGTGCGCGCCAACGGCCAGATCGGCGTTCCGTTCCTGCCGACACCGGCGCCCGTGGCGCGTTCGACGCTGAAGGCCGGCTGGTGGCTTTATGCGCACTTGACCCGGGCGAACGAGGACGCGCAGCGCCGTGAACTCGGCCTGCCAAAGACCAAAGTGCCGGCGTGGCACCGGATGGCCGAACGGGGGGTGCTCGAAATCCAGGCCTACGACCGGGCGCTGTTTCCGCGGCTCGCGGCGGAATGGGACGGCCGGCGGCCCTTCGTCGGCGCGCTGACGCTGGAGTTGGGCGCCCACACCGACGACGAGGTCGCCGCGTGGATCGCCGACGGGAACGCCGCCGATCTACTTCGGTTTTGGCAGCACGCCGGTCCAGTCCCCCGCCGACACGGTCGCGATGATCTCCGAGGCCTGCGCGGAATTGGGCGAGCGCGCGCTGATCTACTCCGGCGCCGAGGGCGCCGATTCCGGGGCGGGGGCGCAGCACGTCAAGCTCGTGGGCGAGGTCAGCTACGCGACGATCCTGCCCGCGTGCCGCGCGGCCGCCCACCACGGGGGCGCGGGCACCACCGCGGCGAGCCTGCGGGCCGGCCTGCCCACGCTGATCCTGTGGGACGTGGCCGACCAGTTCATCTGGGCGACGCAGGTGAAACGGCTGAAAGTGGGCGCGGCCAAGAAGTTGTCGAACATCACCGAGAAGTCACTGGTGAAACGGTTGCGTAGGATTCTGGCGCCGGACTGCGTGGCCCGGGCGCGTGAGATCGCGCCGCAAATGACCAGGCCCGCCGAGGGCGTTGCCGCGGCCGCCGACCTCTTGGAGCAGGCGTCAAAGGGCCGGTGAGCGCCGGCGGTCAGCCTTCCCGCGCATGCGTCGCCTGGGCGAGGGGCAATGGCTTGCACCACTTGCGGTTATAGATGATCTCCACCTCGCGCCAAATCCCGATCGCCGCGCGCCAGCCATGCTTTCGGCGGAGCCCCTGCACCATTTCGACCTTTGCGGCCGAGTGATACCGGCGCCGGCCGTACCGGGCGTGGGCGGTCTTGCCGCCGAAGTGGTTGATGTAGGCCATTTCGGTTGTGTACAAGCCGAATCCGGCCTTTCGGGCGCGCAGCCCCAGGTCCAGGTCGACGCCCCACCCGTAGCGCCCGAACGCGCCCCCGTCCATTCCTCCGATGATCTCCCAGCACTGCCGGGACAGGACGAGCGCCGTTCCCTCCACGGCCGGCACCGCCCGATATTGCGGTCGCGGAACGTAATTGACGGCATCCGGCTTCTCATCGGCGGTCGCGTACGGGAATCCGTGGTCGAGCATCGGCCCGACGATTCCGGCATCGTCGGGCAGGCGCGGGTCGAGTAGTGCGGCGACGAATCCCTTCGAAAGCCGGGTGTCGTTGTTCAGCGTCATGGCGTGGGAATAGCCCTCGGAGAACGCGATCTGGAATCCGAGGTCGCTGCCCCCGGCCCAGCCGAGATTTTCGCCCGGTGTGGTCACCCGTTCGTCGGCGATCTTGGGATAGTCGCCGCGGTTGTCGACGATCAGGTACTCGGCGCCCTCGCGTTCCAGGTCGCCGACCAGCGCGTGGGTGTACTCATGCTGACCGAACACCGGCACCGTGATGAGCAAAGGCACGGGCTCAGCGTACGCCGGATCCCCTGCGGCGCACGGCGTCTTCCAGAAGATCCGCGGTGGCGGCGGCGCTGTCGGCCGGTTTGGTCATCCTGCTCGCGACCTCGCGGGCCCGGGTGGTGTACTGCGGCGCGAGAATCCGGCGCAGGTCGGCGACCAGGGAGTCGCGGGTGGTCTTCGAGAAGCGCCGCGAGGTGCCCACCCCGAGGCGCTTGACCGCGTCCGCCCAGATCGGCTGATCGAACGCTATCCACAGGATCAGCGCGGGGATTCCGGCCCGCAGGCCGGCGGCGGTGGTGCCCGCCCCACCGTGATGAACGACCGCGCGGCACGCGGGGAAGATGGCCGCGTGGTTGACCGCGCCCACCACTTTCACATGGTCGGGATCCCGCGTGCCGGTGAAGTCGGTCGCGCCGGAGCAGATCAGGGCCCGCTCCCCCAATTCCGCGCAGGCGTCGCCGATCATGGCGATCGCGGCGGCCGGGGACTCGACCGGCATGCTGCCGAAGCCGAAGTAGATCGGCGGGGTTCCGGCGGAAATCCACGACCCGATCTCGTCGTCGGACTCCGTCGGCAACTCCATGGTGAGCGCGCCGACGAATGGCCGCTGCCCGCCCCATTCCGCCGCCACCTCGGGAAAACAGAAGTCCTCGTAGGTCTGTATCTCGAGCAACCCGTGTTCCATGGTCCGCCGCTGCAGCGGGCGTGTTGCCTGCGGCAGGCCCAGCTCGCGGCGCTGCGCGTCCTCGACCTGCTTGGTGATGCGCCAGTAGGCCCAGTTGGCCGCTCTGATTCCCGCGCGAATCAACGGCGGGGGCGGGGCGAACGGCAGCGGCGGGATCGGAACGACGTAGCCGTTGACCCGCTGCGGGTAAGTGTGCAGGGCGGCAAACGGGATCCGGTAATACTCCGCGACGTTGGCGGCGGCCTCCTGGTAGGGCACGCCCGTCAACAGCAGGTCCACCCCGTCGGCCAGGGACTTCAGCACCGCGCTGAGCTCCGCCCACGGCCCGGTGACGGGCTCCATGGCCTTGCGCAGCAACGCCAGCGGGTTCTGGATTTTCCAGGCGTTGCGGAAGATCTCCGGGTCCATCAGCTCCACGAAGTCGAGCCCATACGGGACCGCCGCGAGCCCGGCCGCCTCGCACAGGCCGACCAGCTTGGGCGGGACCGCCAAGCGCACGTCATGCCCCCGGCGGGCCAGCTCCAGCCCCACGGCGGCGCAGGGCTCGATGTCGCCGCGCGTTCCATGGCTTGCCAGGGCGAATTTCATCGACAGAGCTTAGCCTTTCGTTCGCCGAGTGCCCGAACTACGCCCGGGGCGTCGGCGGCGGCGCCCAATCGCTCTCGACATGCGGCCTGAGCAGCCAATATGTGTCAAGATCACGACTGGATCACGGTCGATCCGCGATCGTGATTCCTCCGCGCGATCGAGCCCGCCATTGTATGGTTTATGGGGTGTCAAGCCGGACCGGCGCCGGTGAGGTGGCCAAACCTTCCGGTGAGGCGGCCAAGCCTGGGGGATTCTTTGACCGCATTGGCGATGTCGTCGTGCGGTGGCCACTGCTGGTCATCGCAGCCTGGATCGCGGTCGCGGCGACCCTGTTCCTGACGCTGCCGCCGCTTCCGGTCGCGGCCTCGAAGCACGCGGAAAAACCGCTGCCCGACGACGCGCCGACGATGATCACCAATCAGGAGATCACCGAGGCGTTCGCTCCAAAGGACGCTGCAAAAGAAAAGGACTCCAAGAAAGCCGATAACCCGCTGACCGGAGGCGGCGGTTCACTGCTGGTGATCCTGCTCGTCGATGACAATGGGCTGACACCGGCCGACGAGAAGGTCTACCACAAGCTTGTCGAGAAGCTGAACGACGACAAGCACGACAATGTCCAGGCACAGGACATACTCAAAACGCCGGAAACGCGCGACCTCTCGGCCAGCAAGGACGGCAAGGCCCTGATCCTGCCGGTCACCATCCCCGGTGCGGCGACTTCCCCGGCGACGATCGCGATCTACCACAAGGTTCGTGAGATCACCAACCAGGTAACCGGGGGAACGGCGCTACACGCCTACGTCAGCGGACCGGCTGCCACCGTGGTCGACGCCACCGAGATGGCCTTGGAAGACGCCCACGTCATCGAGATCGTCACCGTCATCAGCGTGCTGGTCATCCTGTTCGTCATCTACCGCAACGTCGTCACCATGTTCGTGCCGCTGCTGAACATCGGTGCGACCCTGGCAACGGCGCAGGGCGTGTTGTCCGGCCTGACCGAAATCGGCCTGCCCGTGCAGATGGAGACCATGATCTTCATGAGTGCGGTCATGATCGGGGCCGGAACCGATTACGCCGTCTTCTTGATCAGCCGCTATCACGACTACGTGCGGCAGGGCCAGGACTCGGATCAAGCGGTCAAGAACGCCCTGATGTCCATCGGCAAGGTGATCGCCGCCTCGGCGGCCACCGTCTCGGTGACCTTCCTCGCGATGGTTTTCACGAAGCTGCAGGTGTTCTCGACGGTCGGGCCGGTTATTTCGATCTCGGTCGTGGTGGCGTTCCTGTCCGCGGTGACCTTCCTGCCCTCCCTGCTGGTGCTCGCCGGGCGACGCGGCTGGATCAAGCCCCGGCGCGAACTGACCACGCGCATGTGGCGGATCAACGGAACCCGCGTCGTGCGCCGGCCGCGCATCCACCTGGTGGGCAGCCTGATCGTGCTCATCGCCCTGGCCAGCTGCACGAGCGTGATGCGCTTCAACTACGACGACCTCAAGACCATGCCGGCGTCGGTCGACAGCTCCAAGGGATATGCCGCGATGAACCGCCATTTCCCGATGAACCAATTCACCCCCATGGTGCTCTTCGTCAAGTCCTCCCACGACCTGCGGACGCCGACCGCCCTGGCCGACCTCGAGCAGGTCGCCAGCCGGGTGAGCCAACTGCCCAACATCACCATGGTGCGCGGATTGACCCGGCCCAACGGTGAACGGCTGGAACAGATGAAGCTGTCGTGGCAGGCAGGCGAGGTTGGGGGCAAACTCGACGAAGCCTCCGACCAGATCGTCAACCACGGCGACGACCTGGACAAACTGGTCAACGGTTCCAATCAGTTGGCCGACGCCCTGGCCCAGCTGCGCGACCAGGTCACCGGCACCGTGTCGAGCCTCAGCGGGGTGGTCGGGACGCTGACGACGATGGAGCAGATGATGGGCGGCGACAGGACGATCGCCGCGCTCGACCAGGGGGCCGCCTACACCGGGCAGATGAAGTCACTCGGCGACAACCTCGGTGCCTCGACGGCGCACGCCGAGGACACGGCGGCCTGGGCCGGTCCCATGCTGCGGGCCCTCAACGACAGTCCGGAATGCAATGCTGACCCGGGCTGTGTCAGGTCGCGAGGCGGGCTGGCGGCGCTGGTGGCGGCCAACAACGACGGAACCCTGAACTCGCTGAAGATCATGGCCCACAACCTCCAGACGGCTGGGAAAGCCGCGACGATCGGCCAGACGCTGGACAGCGTCCAGTCGACCCTGACGCAGGCCTCCGGGGCCCTGAAGACGATACGAGGCCTGCAGACCACCATGTCGCAGGCGGAGCAGGGCGCCAACGCGCTGGCCGACGGCAGCCGAGCGATCGCCGGCGGGGTGAAGGCGCTGGTCGACCAGACCAGGAAGCTGGGCAGCGGCCTCGACCAGGCTTCGGAATTCCTGCTGAACATGAAGCGCGACGCCGAGAAGCCGTCGATGGCCGGCTTCAATCTGCCGCCGGAGATCACGACCAGGGACGAGTTCAAAAAGGGCGCCCAGATCTTCCTGTCGCCGGACGGGCACGCGGCGCAGTATTTCATCCAGAGCGCCCTGAACCCGTTCACCACCGAGGCGATGGACCAGGTCAATATGATCGAGAAGGCGGCCCGCTCCGCGCTTCCGAACACCGAACTGGCCGACGCCAAGGTGGCGGTGGCCGGAGTTCCGACCGCGCTTCGGGACACGCGTGACTTCTACAACGACGACATCAACTTCATCGTCATCGCGACGATCGTGATCGTGTTCCTGATCCTGGTGGGCCTGCTGCGAGCGATTATCGCGCCGCTGTACCTCATCGGGTCGGTGCTGCTTTCGTACCTGTCGGCGATGGGCCTCGGTGTGCTGGTGTTCCAGTTACTCCTGGGCCAGTACCTGCACTGGAGCCTCCCCGGCCTGTCGTTCATTCTGCTGGTCGCCGTCGGCGCGGACTACAACATGCTGCTCATCTCCCGGATCCGGGACGAGTCACCGCACGGCGTGCGCGTCGGGGTCATCCGTACCGTGGGTTCGACCGGCGGCGTCATCACGTCGGCGGGTCTGATCTTCGCCGCGTCGATGTTCGGCCTGATGAGCGCCAGCATCTACACCCTGGCCGAGGCCGGTTTCATCCTCGGCATGGGAATCCTGATCGACACGTTCCTGGTGCGCACCATCACGGTGCCGGCGTTGGCGGCGATGATCGGCCAGAAGAACTGGTGGCCGTCGAACCTGGGCAAGACCCCGGCCCAGATGGTCGCCACTTACGAGGCGAAGCAGCGCCAACTGGAGCAGATCTCCGACCAACTGGTCCGGCTGAAAGTCCTTCCGAGCCACAAGGTTCAGGTTGCGCCGGCAGCGCCGGCACCCAGTGGCGGCGCGACCGACGACCGAAAAGCGAGCAACGTCAAACGACCGACCGGGCGTCTTCCCAACCACGCGCTCCCCTTGTTCGACCTCAGCGGCATGTCCCAGCACCTCACCGACGACCTGCTCGAACCCGCGCCGAAGCCGGTGCACACCAACGGCAAGCGCAAGGGCAATGAAGCAATAGCAATAGCAATAGCAAGGGCCACACGAACGGCAACGGCAAGCGCAAGGGCGAACGCTATCTTGGCCACTCGCTACCGTTGTTCGGCCCCGGCGTGCTGTCGCACGCGCTGGTCACCGCCGGAGCAAACGGCAACGGCCACACCAACGGAAAAGCGAACGGCAACGACGCCACCGGCGAGGCCGAACAGCCGGGCGACGACAAGGAGTCACTCCCCGTGTTCGGGACCGACCTTCGGCGGACGGGCCGGTGAGGGGGACTCTAGACGTCTAGCCTGGTGAACTCGTCCTGCCGGTAGAGTTCGACGCACTCCGACCGCCTGATCTTGCCGCTTGTGGTGATGGGAATCGAGCCGGGCGAAACCAGCACCAGGTCGGCCACGCTCAGTCCATGCGACTTGGAGATCGCCGACTTGACTTCGCGTTTGACGACGCGCAGCCGATCCGTCGCCTCCTCGGAGTCGCCCTTCTTCTTGAGTTCGATGATGGCGACCAGCTTTTCGACGCCCCGGTCCGGGACCGCTATCGCCGCGCAGCGGCCGGCGGTGACCTCCTGGATGGTGGCCTCGATATCGTCCGGAGAGTGGTTGCGGCCGTAAACAATCAGAAGATCTTTGATCCGGCCAATGATGAACAGTTCGCCGTCGGAGAAGAAACCCGAATCGCCGGTCCGCAGCCACGGACCCTCGGGCGTGCCCGGCGAGGGCTCGACGACCTTTGCACCGAAAGTGCGCTCGGTCTCTTCGGGTTTCTGCCAGTAGCCGGACGCGACGTTGTCGCCGTGCACCCAGATCTCGCCGACCGTCCCCTCCAGGCACTCGCGACGAGTATCTGCATCGACGATCCGCGCCAGCATCGAGTCAACGCCGCCATAACTGACCAGCGCTGTGCCGCTTCCTTTTTCACACCGAGCCGCCTGACCGGCAGGCAGTTTCTCGGAGTCGAAGTAACCGATCTCGGGCGGATCGCCCACTCTGCGGGTGGCGATGTAGACCGTCGCTTCCGCCATGCCGTAGGCCGGCCGCAACGCCACGGGTGAGAAGTTGAAGCGGGCGAACCGGTCGGCGAATCGCTTCAGGGTGGCGGGCTGCACCCGCTCGCTGCCGTTGAGGATGGTGTGCACGCCCCCGAGGTCGAACCCGGCCAGGTCGTCGTCCGACGTCTTGCGTGCGGCCACGTCGAACGCGAAGTTCGGTCCTCCGGAGATGGTCTGGCCCTCGCGCGCCATCATCTGAAGCCATCGGGCCGGGCGCTGCAGGAAAGAAACCGGGCTCGTCACCACCGTCGGTACACCCGCCAGGATCGGCATGATGATGCCCAGGAGCAGACCCAGGTCGTGGTAGAACGGCAGCCACGACGTCACGGTCAGGTCCGCCGGGGCGACCCCACCCTCGCGCACGAAGAAATCGCCCATGATCTGCTCGAAGTTGGCGAACACGTTCTTGTTGGAGACCGTCACGCCGGCCGGCGTCCGGGTGGAGCCCGAGGTGTACTGCAGATACGCCGTATCCGTGTAGCCGGTGCCGGCGCCACGAACTCTCGGCCGCGGGCCGCTCTGTCGCGCATCCAGGTCCAGCAGATCGACCTCGATGAGGGCCGGTGCGGATCCGCCCTCCTTCGCCTGTCCGAATGGGCTGACGTTGTCGATGACAGCAGACGTTGTCAGGATGACCGCGGGTGAGGTATCGGCCAGCACCGACGTGGTGCGTTCGTCGTGGGCGCCGCCGTAGGGCACCGACAGCGGAACCGCCACGAGGCCGGCCTGCAGTGCAGCGAGGAAGCCAACGATGTACTCGAGTCCCTGGGGGGCCAGGATCAATGCCCGGTCGCCCGGCGACCCGTGAGCCGTGAGCTGGGCACTGAGGTTCAGCACTCGGCGATACAACTGCGACCATGTCAGTGGTACTGCGACGCCGTCCCAATCCTGGTCGAAATCAAGAAAAGTGAAAGCCGTGTCATTGGGCTGCAGGCTGGCGCGTTCGCGCAGCACAGCGGGGATCGAAGACTCAACCACGGGGATCAGATTACCTTCGTTGCGGGCTTTTCAGGCCGAGACCGGCAAGCTGCCACCGTACCAATCACCGGGGGCACCACGTCGGTGACGGCAATAACCTACCGTATACGCGGTGGATAACCGCCTCGCGCACATGGACCAGGCCTCATTCCTGGGCCTGCGGGCACTGGGCTACGGCACGCTCGTGCAGTTCACCTGGATCTACAACCGGCCCGTGAACATGGACGGACTGCGCCGCTTCAACCGCAACCTCGGATACGGGTTGCTGGGCCGTCGGATCGAACGGTCACCGTTGCCATTCGCGCGGGACCGGTGGGTCGTGTGCCGCGCGGACGCCGACATCGACATCGCCGCGACGACCCGCGCGCGCTCCGATATCGCCGCCTGGACGCATGAGCGGGCCCGCCTGCCGCTGGACCCCGAATACGGGCCCAGCTGGCATCTCGGGGTGCTTCCGCTCCAGGACGGCGGCGCCGCGATCAGCCTGGTGACCTCCCACACCCTGGTCGACGGGCTGGGAATCCTGCAGGCGATCGGCGACGCGGCCCAGGGAAGGACGCGGTACCTGGGATATCCAGGGCCCGGTTCGCGCACCCGCCGGCGGGCGGTGTACGAGGACGGCCGGCAACTGATCGCATCGGCACCCGAGCTCGCGCGGGCCATGGCGGCGACGATGCGCATCGCCCGGACAAGAGCCCGCGACGTCGCAGCATCGTTTGCGTCGGCACCGCCGCCGCCACGACGGATCGCCGGCAACAACGGGCCCGTCGCGGTTCCCTCCCTGACCGCCTATGTCGACCTGGCGCAATGGGATGCGCGCGCGAGAAGCATTGGCGGGAATGGGCACACGCTGTTCGCGGCGTTCGCGGGCAGGCTCGGCGCGAGGATGGGGCGCATTTGCGACGACGGGACGGTCACCGTGTCGTTTCCGATCAGCGATCGTAATGAGGGTGACACGCGCGGAAACGCCGTGGTTTTCCCGGTCATTTGCGTGGATCCGACGCTTCTGACGTCGGACCTCGGGGAGGTTCGGGTCAAGGTCAAGCAGGCCATCGCCGATCTGGCCGAGACCGCCGACCAGTCGTTGGCGCCGCTGGCCCTGACGTCGCTGACTCCAAAGTGGTTGGTGCGCAGGGCAGCCGGCATGGGACTCGGTACCGCCAGCCTTCCCGTCGGTAGCTCCAACGTCGGCGACATCGACCCGGCGGTAAACCGCCCGGACGGCAGCGATGCCGACTACGCGTCCGGACGCTTGATCGAACCCGGCATCAACAAACGGACCCTGAAACGCATGGGCGGGCAGCTCTTCCTGGTATCCGGGCGGATCTGCGGGAAGGTCTGGATCTCGGTCAACGCTTACCTGGCCGGCCGGACCAACTCCCCGGAGGCGCTGCGCGACCTCACCTCCCGCACATTCGCCGATTTCGGCCTGACCGCCGAGATCCTGCACTGAACCGCTGCGGGCCGCCGCTTATGCCGGTTGGGGCGGTGCCGATCTGGCCGCCGTCGCCGTCCGCAGCTCGTCACGCAGCCGCCGGGCGTGGGCGAACTCGCGCCAAGGCGTTCCGGACAGCGTTTTCAGGTGTTGCCACCGCTGCGGCCCGAATGCCGCGACATCCGCGGCCAGGCCCAGCCATGCGGGCAACCACCACAATGCTGCGATGATCCGGACCGCGCTCGACGATGCCGGATCGACGATCAG
>CAVRTL010000009.1:0-498765 GCA_963724165.1 uncultured Actinomycetota bacterium
CGTTGGTATGGCGCTTGATCCCCCCACGCCATTGACGCGGCGCTGTGGGGCGAGTCGGTGTCGGGCGGGCCGAACATCATCAGGGTTGGCCACCACCACCGGTCGACGGCATCTTGAACCATCGCGCGCTGCGCGCCGGTGCCCGCCATCATCGTGGCCAACAGTTCGTAGCCCTGGCGTTGGTGGAAGGACTCCTCCTTGCAAACCCGGATCATCGCACGGGCGTATGGCCCATAGGAGCTGCGGCACAACGGAACCTGGTTGCAGATCGCCGCGCCGTCGACCAGCCAGCCGATCACGCCCACATCGGCGTAGGTCAACGCGGGGTAGTTGAAAATCGACGAATACTTCTGCTTGCCGGCGATGAGCTTGGCGTTGAGGTCGGCGCGGTCGGCGCCCAAGGTCTCGGCCGCCGAATACAGATAGAGGCCATGACCGGCTTCGTCTTGCACCTTGGCCAGCAGGATCGCCTTGCGACGCAACGACGGCGCCCGGGTCAGCCAGTTGCCTTCGGGCTGCATGCCGATGATTTCGGAGTGGGCGTGCTGTGCGATCTGGCGGATCAGCGTCTTGCGGTAGCCGTCGGGCATCCAATCGCGCGGTTCTATCCGCATGCCGTCGGCGATGATTGCTTCGAACTCCCGCGCCAGTGGGGCAGGGTCGTGGCCATCCGTCCGCGAGGATGCGTCGCGCATGTCATCGAACCTCCTAATTACCGACCGAACGATCGGTTAGATAAGTCTGCCGGATCGCGCGCCCGAACACAAGTTGCGCGGCTCAGTGCCCGACGAAAACGGGCCTGGTCTTGGCGAGGAAAGCCTCGACGGCCGCACCATGATCGTTCGACGCCCCGAGGCGCTGCTGTGCGACGGCTTCGCGTTCCAGGACGTCCTGCAATGAGGCGGCGGCATTTTCGGCCAGCAGCGCCTTGACGGCGCTGAACGCGGCGGTGGGGCCGGCGGCCAGGCGCGCCGCAAGGCCGGTCGCCACCTCGTCGACGGCGTCGGGGTCGACGACCTGATGCACGAGTCCCCACGCCTGGGCGGTGGCCGCGTCAAGCGTATCTGCGAGCAGGAACATCGCCGCGGCACGGCCGGCTCCGATGAGCCGGGGCAGCGACGCGGACAGCGCGGAATCTGCGGCCAGACCGATGCCGGTGAAAGCGGTGCCGAACTTGGCATTCGAACCGGCGATGCGGACGTCGCCCGCCAGGGCCAGCCCCAGCCCCGCCCCGACGCAAGCACCGTTGATCCCCAGGACGACGGGCACCTTGATCGCGTGTAACGCCGTCACGATCGGGTTGTAGTGGTCGCGCACCGTGTCCATCGCGTGGCCGGGATCGGCGTGCAGCGCATCGACGTGTTCGGCGAGGTCCTGGCCTACGCAGAAGTTCTTTCCGGCAGCGGTGATCACGAGGGCCCGCACGCTGTCGTCCGCCCCGACGGCAGTCACCGCATTCAGCAGCTGCTGCTTGGTGGCGCGGTCAAGAGCATTGGAGGCCGCGGCCCGGTCCAGTCGAATCGCGGCCAGACCGCCGTCGACGTGATAGGCGACGGTCCCCGTGGACGTTTCTGTCATCGGATGCTCCTCACTGGTTGTTTACCGCGGCCAGGGGAAGAACCCCTGGCCGGTCTTGCGGCCCAGTTCACCGCGGGCGACTTTGTCGCGCAGCAGCGCCGGTGGCCGGAAGCGTTCCCCCAAGGTGGTGTGCAAGTGCTCGGCAATCGCCAGTCGGACATCCAAGCCGACGAGGTCCGTGGATCGGAGTGGACCCAACGGATGGCGATAACCCAGTTCCATCGCACGGTCGATCGACTCCGCGTCCGCGACGTTCTCCTCGAGCATGCGGATCGCTTCCAGCCCCAGCGCCACGCCGAGGCGGCTGGTGGCGAACCCGGGCGAATCATTGACCACCACGTCGGATTTACCGAGCCCATGAATCCAACCGAGCACCTCGTCGACGACGTCGTCAGCGGTGTCGGGTCCACGTACCACCTCGACCAGCGCGGAGGCCGGCACCGGGTTGAAGAAGTGCATGCCGACGAAGCGCTCCGGAAAACGCAGCGCCGCGGCGATTTCGGTGATCGACAGGGAGCTGGTGTTCGAAGCGAGCACGGCGTCTTGCGCGACAACCTTTTCCGCCCCGGACAGGACATCGATCTTGTCGGCCATCTGTTCGGGCACCGCCTCGATCACCAGCCCTGCATCGGCGGGCAATTCGGTCAGAGCCGTCACGGTATGCACCCGCGCCAAGACCCGCTGCGGATCCTCACGCAGGCCGCCTTTGTCCGCGGCGCGGGCCAGGCCGGCGGCAACTCGTTCGCGGGCCGCCGATGCCGCGTCCGGGTTCGACTCCGCCACGGTCACGGTCGACCCGGCCGCGGCGAAGACCTGGCCGATGCCGGCGCCCATCCGCCCTCCGCCGATTACGGCGACCACTTCGGGCACGGTGATCATGAGGTCCTCTTCTCCAGAAACCGGGTCATCCGCTCAGTCTTGTCGGGGCTTTCGAACAGGACCGCCTGAGCGATGTCGTCGAGCAACGGATGTGGCGCGGTGGCATCCACAACCGCCTTGGAGATCCGAACCGCCAGCGGGGAGAGTCGGGCGATCCGATCCGCCAGGGCGCATGCGCATTCGAGCGCCTTCCCCGTTGCGACCACCTCGCCGACCAGGCCGCAGTGCAGCGCGGCGTCGGCGTCGAGGATCCGCCCGCCCAGGATGACCTGTTTGGCAATCGATTTGCCCACCAGATCTGAGAGCCGGTAGCTGGCGCCCGCGGCGGCTAGAATCCCGAGTCCGGGTTCGGGATTGCCGAATCGGGCGCCAACTGCCGCGACGCGCAGGTCGCAGGCATACGCCAGTTCGGCGCCACCGCCCAACGCGTTTCCCTCGACGGCGGCGATGGTGGGCATCGGTAGCGCCGCGATCCGGTCGAAGACGCCGCGATTGATCCCGGCCAACGCCTCGTCGCGCCCCCGGGAGCGGAGTTCGCCGATATCTGCGCCGGCGGCGAAGTCCGTCCCGGCGCCGCTGACGACGAGCACGCGGGGCCGGGTCTCCAGAAGTGCGCACACCGCATGAAGTTCGGCGACCATTGCGGCGTTGATGGCATTGCGCTGGGCGGGGCGGTGCAGTTCTACCACCACGCGGTCGTCGTTCTCTTGCATACGCAGCGTTTGGTAGTCGGTCACAGCGCCTCGATCAACATGGCCACTCCCTGACCGACGCCGACGCACAGGGTGGCCAGACCGCGGGTGCCGCCTTCGCGTTCGAGGCGGTTCATCAGGGTGACCAGGAGCCTGGCCCCCGAACAGCCCAGGGGATGTCCCAGGGCGATTGCGCCGCCGTCGGCATTGACGAGGTCTTCATCCATCTCCAAGCGACGGATGACCGCGAGACTCTGAGCGGCAAAGGCCTCATTCAGCTCCACGGCATCGATATCCTCAGTGCGCCAGGCGGTCCGGGCAAGCACTTTCTGCGTCGCAGGAACCGGACCCAGCCCCATCAGGTTGGGCTGCACGCCGGCGCTGGCGGCGGCGACTATCCGAGCCCGTACCGCCAGGCCATGGCTGCGCACGGCGTTCTCACTGGCGAGGAGCAACGCTGCCGAACCGTCGGACAATGGCGAGGACGATCCCGCGGTCACGATGCCGTCGGTGCGGAACACCGGGCGCAATGCGGACAACTTGTCGAGGGTCGTCTGGCGGCGCGGTCCCTCGTCGGTGTCGACGATTCCGTCCTTGGTGGTGACCGCCACGATCTCCTTGGCAAAGCGGCCCGCGTCCTGGGCGGCTGTCGCGCGGGTGTGACTGCGCAGCGCGAAGGCGTCCGAATCGGCGCGGCTGATGCCGTCGAGTGCGGCCACCTCTTCGGCGGTCTCGCCCATCGAAAGGGTCACTTTGAGCGCCTCCGGGCCGGCCGCGGCGGGCACCTCGGCGTCGATGGCCGCGAATTTCGGATTGGTGAACCGCCAGCCCAGGGAGGTGTCGAATACCTCGCCGGGCCGCGCCCACGGCGTGCCCGGTTTCGCCATCACCCATGGCGCCCGGGTCATCGACTCCACGCCACCGGCAACCACGACCTCGGCCTCTCCCGCCCGAATGGCCTGAGCCGCAGTCGCCACCGCGGTCAATCCGCTGGCGCACAAGCGGTTGACGGTAAATCCCGGCACCGTGTGGGGGAGTCCGGCCAAGAGCACCGCCATGCGCGCGACATCGCGATTGTCCTCGCCGGCCTGGTTGGCGGCGCCCAGAATTACCTCTTCGATCGCGTCGGGGGGCACCCCCGCCCGTGAAACCACCTCCGCGACGGTGGCGGCGGCGAGATCGTCGGGACGTACGGTGGCCAGCGCACCGCCGTAACGCCCTTGCGCCGTTCGCACGCCGTCGACCAGATACACCTCTGCACCCAACTGCGGCATCCTTCCACGCCTTCCGGCAATAACCGACCATTCGGTCTATTATCTATAACAGACTGACCGTCGGGAGGGCCATCGGCGTGCGGAGGCGCGAGAGGTGCCATGATGATCACCATGGCCGCTGCACCACGATCGCGCTCCACCGGGCAGGTCGGTCGGCCGGGCTATGACCTGGACTCCTTGTTGGCCATTGCCGTCGGGGTGTTCAACCAACGCGGCTACGACGGCACGTCGATGGAACACCTGTCCGCGCGGTTGGGCATCAGCAAGTCATCGATCTATCACCACGTCAGCGGCAAGGAAGAACTACTGCGACTCGCGGTCGACCGCGCTCTCGACGCCCTCTTCGCCGCGACCGAGGCCCCCGATACCACTACGGGGCCGGCCATCGACCGCCTGGAGAACCTGGTCAAACGCAGTATCCATGTGCTCGTCGCGGAACTTCCCTACGTGACCCTGCTGCTGCGAATCCGCGGCAACACCACCGTGGAACGCCGCGCACTGGCCCGGCGCCGCGAGTTCGACCACATCGTCGGCGCCCTCGTCCAGGAGGCATGCGACGAGGGCAGCATTCGGCGTGACGTCGACCCGGGACTGACGAGCCGACTGATCTTCGGCACCGTCAATTCGCTGATTGAGTGGTACCGGCCGAGCCGCACTCTGGGCGCCCGGGAGCTCGCCGACGCCGTGGCGACGATGATCTTCGACGGCCTGCGCGCCGCACCCGTCAAGCACTGACCGTTCGGACGGTTTTACCACATTCCACGAATTCGACTTGACGCCCCGACGGCTGCGCTGCCAGAGTAATAACCAAACGAACGGACGGTTGGGTAAGGAGTTGTTGGATGGCCCATGTGCTGAAGAGTTACGTGGCGGGACATTGGATCGCGCCGGAAGGGGACAGCGTTCCGCTGGTCAATGCGGTCACCGGCGAGGAAGTGGCCCGCTTCCCTTCGGCCTCGTTGGACACGGCCGCCGTCATTGACTACGGGCGAGAGGTCGGCGGACCCGCCCTGCGTGCGTTGACGTTTCACCAGCGCGCAGGCGCGTTGAAGGCATTGGGCAAACTGCTCATGAGCCGTAAGGAAGAGTTCTACCCGCTGTCGGCGGCCACCGGCGCGACCACCCGCGACTCGGCCATTGACATCGACGGGGGGATCGGCACACTGTTCAGCTACGCCAGCAAGGGCACGCGCGAACTGCCCAATGACACCGTCTACCTCGATGGATCGGTTGAAAAGCTCAGCGGCGCGGGCTCATTCGTGGGCCAACACATCTACACCTCCCGTCGCGGCGTCGCCGTCCAGATCAATGCGTTCAACTTTCCGGTGTGGGGGATGTTGGAGAAACTGGCTCCCGCGTTTCTCGCCGGAGTGCCCTCGATCGTCAAACCGGCACATCAAACCGCATACCTGACCGAGCTGGTCTTCCGCGCCATCGTCGACTCCGGGCTGCTGCCCGAAGGATCGGTGCAGCTGATGTGCGCCAGCCCGCGCGAGCTGCTGGATCACTTGGACAGCCAGGATATTGTGCTGTTCACCGGCTCCGCATCAACCGCTGCCAAGCTTCGCAGCCACCCCAACGTGGTCGAGTGCGGCGTGCGCTTCAACAGTGAGGCCGATTCCCTGAATTGCTCGATCCTGGGCCCCGACGCCACTCCGGATACGCCCGAATTCGACTTGTATGTCAAGCAACTCGTGGCAGAGATGACCACGAAGGCCGGTCAGAAATGCACGGCCATCCGGCGCGCGCTGGTGCCCAACGAGCTCATGGACGAGGTGATCGACGCGACGAGTGCGCGTCTGGCGCAGGTCGTTGTCGGTGACCCCGCGCTCGAGGGCGTGCGGATGGGTCCGTTGGCCAGCATCGATCAGCGCGACGAGGTGTTGCGGTCACTCAAGTGCCTACGAGACGCGGCCACCCTCGTCTTCGGTGATCCGGATTCGTTCACCGTTGAGGGCGCCGATGCAACCCGCGGGGCCTTCCTGCCGCCCTTGCTGCTGCGGGCAGAGGATCCCACGGTCGCCGCCCTGCACGACGTCGAGGCTTTCGGGCCGGTCAGCACCGTCATCGGCTACCACGATGTCGATGACGCCATTGCCCTGGCCGCGCGTGGAAAGGGCAGTCTCGTGGGGTCATTGGTCACCCACGATTCCGCGGTGGCTCGACAGGTGGCGATCGGCATCGCTCCCTACCACGGTCGCATCCTGGTCCTGGACCGCGACGATGCCAAGGAGTCGACCGGCCACGGTTCACCCCTGCCGACCCTCGTGCACGGTGGGCCCGGCCGCGCGGGCGGCGGCGAAGAACTGGGGGGTATCCGGGGGGTCTTGCACTTCATGCAACGCAGCGCGGTCCAGGCCGGCCCCGACATGATGACGGCAATCACCGGTCGCTGGGTCACCGGTTCCACACGTACCACCACGGACGTGCACCCTTTCCGCAAGCACCTCGAGGAGCTGCACATCGGCGACACGATCGTCGGCGGCCCCCGGGTCGTCAGCATCGAAGACATCGACCACTTCGCCGAATTCACCGGCGATACTTTCTATGCTCACACCGATCCAGTGGCAGCAGCCAACAACCCGCTTTTTGGCGGGATTGTGGCGCACGGTTATCTCGTCGTGTCGCTGGCAGCCGGTTTGTTCGTCGAACCCAGCCCAGGGCCGGTTCTCGCCAACTTTGGGGTGGACGGGCTGCGGTTCCTCACCCCGGTGAAGGCGGGAGATGCTCTAGCCGTCACCCTGACCGCTAAGCAGCTCACACCGCGGCTTTCGGCCGACTACGGCGAAGTCCGCTGGGATGCCGTGGTGACCAATCAGAATGGTGAGCCGGTGGCTACTTACGACGTGTTGACGCTGGTCGCAAAGATGAAAGACGAACTCAACCAACCGGGTGCGCAATGAGGATGTCAAGCGACTCGGCCAGCCCCGTTCGCAACCCGAGGCACTGACGTCCGGCGGGGCGTGTCCGCAGTCGTGGCGATGCCGACAGACCGGTTCACGTTCGATTTCAAGCCGCCGTCGATCCGGTCCCCACGTCGTCGTCGCCCAGGTGTTATCCAGAATCCGTCCTTAACACTTTGAGGAGCAAAATATGTTTCGAGTGTCAGTCTGCTACGGCCAGCCCACCGATCCCGGAGCATTCGAGAAGTACTACAGCAGCACGCATGTTCCGTTGACGTTGAAGATCCCCGGCTTGACCGGCTTCACCACCGGCAAGTGTCGGTCGCTCATGCCTGACCGCGAGGCCCCGTACTACATGATGGCCAGCCTGATGTTCGGCTCCCTCGAAGATCTCAAAGCCGCGCTGAAATCACCCGAGATGGCCGCCGCCAGCGCCGATGTGGCAAACTTCGCCACCGGCGGGGTGACGTTATACAGCACGGAAGAGATCGACCGGCTGATCCCAGACCGCTAACGCGTCGTCCTTGACCTAGCGCTATCCACGGCCTATGACGCCGCGGCCTGCGCGGTCTGATCAGCCGGCCGCTGACATGCACCAGACATCGCGGCCTGGATCTCGTCGTAGCCGACCTCGCGGACCGGTTGCCCCAGCGACCAGTGATGGCCGAACGGGTCTTGCACCACGCCGTAGCGGTCACCCCAGAACTGGTCGGCCAGCGGAGCGACCACGGTGGCACCCGCGTCGAGCGCCCGCTGGAACTTGGTGTCGACGTCGGTGACGGTCAGGTGGATGGTCACCGGGGTGCCGCCCAGCGACTTGGGCGTCATCGACTTGCCGCCGCACACCTCCGGGAAGTCGTCGTTGAGCATGACCGGAAACCCGTTGATGCGCACCGCGGCGTGGACGAGTTTCCCGTCGGGACGCGGCACGCGGCCCAGTTCCTCGGCGCCGAAGGCCTTGACGTAGAAGTCGATCGCCGCGGCGGCGTCATCGACCACGAGGTGCGGGGACAGTGCGGGTTCGATCGTGATGGCCATTGAGGGTCTCCTTGTCGTCGATTACCGACGCCAGCCCGAAGCGGGACTGGCTCACGGATATGGACTCGGCCCGCGACCCGAACTCATCGCGGCAGCGGCGACCGCACTCAGGCGTGGGTGAGAACCCGCTCCCAGCCCTCGACCGCTTCCGGGCTGCGCGGGCCCGGTCCCACGTAGATGGCCGACGGGCGGACCAGCCTGCCCAGCCGCTTCTGCTCGAGGATGTGGGCGCACCATCCCGCCGTGCGCCCACAGGTGAACATCGCCGGCATCATGTTGGCCGGGACCTGGGCGAAGTCGAGGATCACCGCGGCCCAGAACTCCACGTTGGTCTCGATGGCGCGGTCCGGACGGCGCTCACGTAACTCGGCCAGCGCGGCCTGCTCGAGCGCCACCGCGACCTCGTGGCGCGGGGCGCCCAACCGCTCGGCGGCCGCGCGCAGCACCCGCGCCCGCGGGTCCTCGGCGCGGTAGACGCGGTGCCCGAACCCCATCAGCTTCTCGCCGCGGTCCAGGATCTTCTTGACCAGGCCACGCGCGTCGCCGGTGCGCTCGACCTCCTCGATCATCGGTAGCACGCGTGCCGGGGCCCCGCCGTGCAGCGGCCCGCTCATCGCCCCGATCGCCCCGGACAACGCGGCGGCCACGTCCGCGCCCGTCGAGGCGATCACCCGCGCGGTGAACGTGGAGGCATTCATCCCGTGCTCGGCTGCCGACACCCAGTAGGCGTCGATGGCCTCGACGTGCCGGGGGTCCGGCTCGCCCTGCCAGCGCGTCATGAACCGCGCTGTGACGGTGGGGCATTCATCGATGACCCGTTGTGGGACCGCCGGCTGGTAGATGCCGCGCGCGGACTGCGCGACGTAGGACAGCGCCATCACCGACGCGCGGGCCAGCTGCTCGCGGGCGGTGGCGTCGTCGGTGTCGAGCAGGGGCTTGTATCCCCAGATGGGTGCGAGCATCGCCAGGCCGGCCTGTACGTCGACGCGCACATCCCCGGTGTGGATGGGCAGCGGGAAGGGCTCCGCGGGCGGTAACCCGTGGCCGAACCTGCCGTCGACCAGCAGCGCCCACACGTCGCCGAAGGTGACCCGCTGGCGCACCAGGTCCTCGATGTCGACACCGCGGTAGCGCAGCGCGCCGCCGTCCTTGTCCGGTTCGGCAATTTCGGTGGTGAAGGCGACCACGCCTTCGAGGCCGGGGACGAAGTTTTCCGGGACCACAGTCATGCGAAAATTCTCGCACCCCGTTGCCGCGGCCCCTGCTACCGGCTAGTAGCAATCCCGTCGGGACCGGTAGCGTTGAGGCGATGGCAGGGCCGGACGATCAGCATCTGGCGGAGATGCGAGTGGAATACGGATCCGTGGAAAAAGACGGCAGCCCCGACCTGGACGCGGACTGGCTGGCCGGCGGTTGGCTTGCCTTGTTCCGCAGATGGATTGACGACGCCGAACGGGCCGGGCTGGCCGAGCCCAACGCCATGGTGTTGGCCACCGTCGCCGATGGCAGGCCGGTCAGCCGAACGGTGTTGTGCAAGAGCGCGGACGAGACCGGAATCACATTTTTCACCAACTACGACTCGGCCAAGGGTGTCCGATCTGGCGGCGACACCGTTCGCGTCGGCGACGTTTCCCTGGTTCCGGCTGGGCCGCCAGGTCCACATCCGGGGCCCGGTCAGCCGGGTGGATCCGCAGGTCACCGAGGATTACTGGTCCAAGCGGCCGCGCGGCTCGCAGCTGGGGGCGTGGGCGTCGCACCAGTCGCGGCCGATCGCGTCGCGCGAGGCGCTGCTCGACCAGCTGGCCGGAGGTGACTGCGCGGTTCGCCGACTCGGAGTGCGTTCCCGTGCCGCCCAACTGGGGCGGCTATCTGCTCGCGCCCGAGGTGGTGGAGTTCTGGCAGGGCCGGGAAAATCGGCTCCACAACCGCATTCGGATCAGCGGCGGCCGTGTCGAGCGCCTCCAGCCCTGACGGGCGGCGGCCGGCCCCTGCGGGGTCTCGTCCGGACGCAAGGGGGCACGACCGGCGAACCCGACCCCGGGCAGGCGCGCCATCGCGATAACGACTACCTTCAGCAGTACGCACCCAGTGCGGGAAGCCATACCAGATCAGCCAGAGTGCAAAGGGGTTCTCGTGGCCGCGACCGACGACACCGCCAACCTCCGGTACCCCGGGGGCGAGATTGACCTTGAGATCGTCCGCGCCACCGAAGGGAATGACGGTATCGCGCTCGGCCCGCTCTTGGCCAAGACGGGGTACACCACCTTCGACAACGGCTTCGTCAACACCGCTTCCACCAAGAGCTCCATCACCTATATCGACGGCGAGGCCGGCATCCTGCGCTACCGCGGCATCCCGATCGAGCAGCTGGCGGAGAAATCGACGTTCATCGAGGTCAGCTACCTGCTGATCAACGGGGAGCTGCCGGACAAGGACCAGCTGGCGGGGTTCACCAACTGGATCCAGCGGCACACCATGCTGCATGAGGACCTCAAACGGTTCTTCGACGGCTTCCCGCCCAACGCCCACCCGATGCCGGTGCTGTCCAGCGTGGTCAACGCGTTGAGCTCCTACTACCCCGACGCGCTGGACCCGATGGACACCGAGCAGGTCGAGCTGTCGACCACCCGCTTGCTGGCCAAGCTGCCCACCATCGCCGCCTACGCCTACAAGAAGTCGATCGGGCAGCCGTTCCTGTACCCGGACAACTCCCTGACCCTGGTGGAGAACTTCCTGCGGATGACCTTCGGGTTGCCGGCCGAGCCCTACGTGCCCGACCCGGAGATCGTGCGGGCGCTGGACATGCTGTTCATCCTGCATGCCGACCACGAGCAGAACTGCTCGACGTCGACGGTGCGCCTGGTCGGCTCGTCGCGGGCCAACCTGTTCACCTCAATCTCCGGCGGCATCAACGCGCTCTGGGGTCCGCTGCACGGCGGCGCCAACCAGGCGGTGCTCGAGATGCTGGAAGGTATCCGCGAGAGCGGCGACGACGTCGGCGAATTCGTTCGCAAGGTGAAGAACCGCGAAGCCGGCGTCAAGCTCATGGGCTTCGGCCACCGCGTCTACAAGAACTACGACCCCCGCGCCCGGATCGTCAAGGAGCAGGCCGACAAGATCCTCGCCAAGCTCGGCGGCGACGACGACCTGCTGGGCATCGCAAAGGAACTCGAAGAGGCGGCGCTGACCGACGACTACTTCGTCGAGCGCAAGCTCTACCCGAACGTCGACTTCTACACCGGCCTGATCTACCGGGCGCTCGGATTCCCGACCCGGATGTTCACCGTGCTGTTCGCCCTGGGGCGGCTGCCGGGCTGGATCGCGCACTGGCGGGAGATGCACGACGAGGGTGACAGCAAGATCGGCCGTCCGCGCCAGATTTACACGGGCTACACCGAACGCGACTACGTGAGCATCGACGCGCGATAGGAGCCGTACTGCGCGTCGGCGTCACAGGGACGCCAGCACCGCCATCGCGGCGTTGTGGCCCCCGATGCCCGACACCGCGCCGCCACGGCGAGCCCCCGAGCCGCACAGCATGATCCGCTCGTGTGCGGTGGCCACTCCCCAGCGCCGCGCCGGGGTGTCCAAGGCTTCGTCGTCGTCCGCGAACGGCCATGACAGCCCGCCGTGGAAGATGTTGCCGTCGGTCATCGCCAGCGCGTGCTGCAAGTCCAGGGTGGTCGTGGTCTGGATGCACGGACGGCCGCGCGCGTCGCTGATCAACACGTCCTGAATCGGCTCGGCCAGCACCGAATTCATCGAGGCCAGCACGAGTTCGGTCAGCTGGTCGCGCAGGGCTTCCGGGCCGGCGCCGTCACACAGCGAATGCGGGGTGTGCAAGCCGAACACCGTCATCGTATGGGCGCCCGAGGCGCGCAGCCCCGCCGAGACGATGCTGGGGTCGGTGAGGGAATGGCAGTAGGCTTCGCACGGCAAGGGATCGGGCGGCCGCCCGGCGGCCGCCCGCGTGTAAGCCGCGTCCAGTTGGGACCACGTTTCGTTGACGTGGAACGTCCCCGCGAACGCCTGTTCGGGTGTGACCTGGCCGTCGCGCAGCCGGGGTAGCCGCCGCAGCACCATGTTCACCTTGACCTGTGCGCCCTGAGCCAGTGCCGCCGGCTTTTCGCCGAGTAACGCGGCCAGGACCGCCGGGGTGACGCCGGCCAGGACGAACCGCCCCCGAATCGCGTGCTCGTCGCCGTGGCTGCGGTAGCGCACCATGCCCTCCGGGTCCACGGCGTCGACGTCTGCGCCCGTGATGATTTCGGCTCCATGGCGGACGGCCGCCGCGGCCAGTGCCGAGGTCACCGCTCCCATCCCGCCGACGGGGACGTCCCAGTTGCCGACGCCCCCGCCGAGCACGTGATAAAGGAAACAGACGTTCTGGGCCAGCGACGCCTCGTCGAGGCGGGCGAAGGTCCCGATCAGCGCGTCGGTCGCGATCACGCCGCGGACCAGGTCGTTGCCGACCGCGCCGGTGATGGCATGCCCGATCGGCTCGTCGATCATCGACCGCCACGCGGACGCCGCGTCCCGATCACCGGAGCCCAGCACGTGCCGGCGGGCTTGTTCGCGGGTGCGCAGCGGTTCGACCAGTGTCGGCCAGAGTCGCTCGGTCACCACCCGGCAGCGGCGGTAGAACGCGGCGAAGCCCTCCTCGTCGCCGGTGGCGCCGACCGCGGCGAAGCCGGCCCCGGCGTGCCTGCCGTGCGATCCGATCAGCAGGCCCGAGCGTCCGCCCGCGACCGGATCGGGTGTGTAGGACGAAAACCGCCGCCCGGACAGGCGCACCACCGCGCCCAGATCGTCGAGGATGCGCGGAGGCAGCAGGCTGACCAGGTAGGAGTAGCGCGACACGCGAACGTCGACGCCGTCGAAAGCCTTTGTCGACACGGTGGCCCCGCCGACGTGTTGCAGCCGCTCCAACAACCGCACCCGCAGGCCCGCCCGGGCCAGGTAGCCGGCCGCGACCAGTCCGTTGTGGCCGCCACCGACGATGACGACGTCGATGTCTGCAACGCGCCCGCTCAGCTCAGGTAGCCCTCGACCTCGTCGCCCGGCCGCACCTCCGCCTCGCGTGGATCACCGCCGCTGTCACGCAGTGCCCGGCGCTGCCGTAGCAGGTCCCAGCACTGGTCGAGTTCGAGTTCCAGCCGGCGCAGGCGCTCCTGCTCCTCGGAGGTGGTGATGTCGCCGTGCTGTAGCTGTGCCCGCAGGGTCTTTTCCTCGGCGACCAACTCGCGGATGTGCCCCAGGGTCTCGCTGTCGGTCGGTTTACTGCCGTTGCCCATCACCCCAGTGTGCCCGACCCCGGAGTCGCCCCGCTGCCGACTCGGTAGGCTGCATATCGCCCGAATGCAAGGCGGGCACGGGGATGGGAATCACAAGGGGGCGGTTGTGGATTTGGGTACGAGTTTGGGCCCAGCGCCCGAAACTACCGACTCGCGCGGGAATCCGGAAATGTTCCGGCGGTCGCTGGGGCGTCCCTGGCTAATTGCCTTGTTGGTCATTCCGTTGTCGTTTCGGCGGTCGCTCGGCATGCCATGGCTAATCGCCCTCGCCGCTATTCCGCTGCTGATGGCGGTGATCGGCTACGGCGCGTTGGACCGGGCCACCGCCGCCACCGGACCGACCGGCGCGCTCCCGACCCTGACGCTGTCGAACAAGTCCGTGCCGCCGAAGTTGTCCTTGGCGCCGCTTTCCATTGTTCGTAACGGCAACGACATTGTGATGAGCGGTAATTTTCCCGATGACTCTGCCAAGGCGTCGTTGCTCAAGGCGCTCAAAAGCTCACTGGATCCGGGCGTGAACATCATCGATCAAATCGATATCGATCCGACGGCCGACTCGCTCGACTTCTCAAACGCCGAACCGCTTTTCAAAGACAGCGCGTCGATTCTTGATTTCAATCTGACGGTCAACGGGAGCACCGTCATCGTGGCGGGCACCGCCGCGTCGCAGGAGCAGAAGGCCACCGTCGCACACGACGCGGAGATCACCTGGTCTGGGGTGAACGTGGTCGACAGTCTTGTCGTCACCGGGTCGGCGCCCGCCGGATTGCCCGGGGCGCCTCCGCCGCCCCCGGCGGCATGCCCCGGCTTACCGTCCGCCCTCGACGCGCGCTGGGGGTCGGAGGGCGGGCAAATCACCTTCAGCGGCGACGGGTTCAGCTTGACGTCGCGGGACGAGCAAATGCTGACTCAGGTGGCGGACAATCTCAAGGCATGTCCGACCGCGCATGCGACGATCAAAGGCTACAACGACGATGCGGGCACCCAGGCCATTAACATTGCGGTGAGCAGCCAACGAGCCCAGAAAGTCGCCGACTACCTACTCGGCCGCGGCGTCTCGGGCGACCAGCTGGTTGTCAAGGGCCTCGGCTCGGTCAGCCCGGTCGCCCCTGACGGCACGGCCGGGGGTCGCGCCAAGAACCGCCGCGTCGAAATCGTGGTCAGCTAAGGAGAGGCCAGCATGGATTTCGTCATCCAGTGGGTGTGGTACCTGCTGGCTTTCGTGGCGGGCTCGGCCGTTGCCTGGGTGATCGCGACGCGGGTGATCAAACCCGTCGCCGCCAAGAAGGTCCTGGCCGGCTTGACCGACGACGAGGCAGGCGGCCGGCGGTGAGCCACGTGCACTGGTGGCTCGTCGGCCTGTCGTTCGTGCTGGGCTTCGTGCTGACGCTTGCGTTGATACTCCGTCCCGCCAAAGGTCTGGGTGTGACGTCCGCGGAGCCCGCCGCAGCCGAACTCGCGGAGCCGGCCCTCGGCATGTCCATGGAATGGCCCACAACGCGGACCGTGGACGCGATGCAGTTGCTGACGACCCAGGTTCCGGACGCCGACGAGCCGTCGACCATCGAGGTGCCGGTGGCCAGGAGCCGGTGTCGATCGAGGTGCCGGTGGCCGAGGGGCCGTCGACTATCGAGGTGCCGGTGGCCGAGGTGCCGGTGGCGAGGCCGTCCGCGGGCATCCATGACCTGCTGTCCAGGCCCACTCCGCGTGCCGAGGAAGCGGCGGCTGATGCTCCGGCGGCCGAGGAGTTGGCGCGGGCGGAGGAGTTGGCGACGGTCGCGGAGCCGACTACGGGAGTCGCGTTCACTGCGGAACCGAAGGGGCGGGAAGCCCCGGTCGCCGACGGGTGGGTCTCGTTCGCGAATCCGGGCACCGGGGAGTTCCCTGAGGCGAAGGAGTCATCCGCGCAGGCGCCACCGGTGGAGGAGGCGCCGCCTGCCGAGCCCCTGGCGGGGGAACCTCGGCACACCGAGGCACCGCCGGTGAAGGAGCCGCGGCCCACCCAGTCGGCGCACATCAAGAGGGTCCCGCCGGCCAGGAAGGCGCCGCCGGGCAGGAGGGGCTCCCCGGCCAAGGGCTCCCCGGCCAAGGTCCGGCCCAAGTTGCCCTACGCCCCATACGGCCCGGGTTCCGCCCGCGCCACCCCAGAGGGCGGTGGACCGTCGGGCTGGTTGGTGAAGGGGCGCTCGGATACCAGGCTCTACTACACCCCCGACGACCCGGCCTATCCCCTGACCGTCGCTCAGGTCTGGTTCAAGGACGAGCAGTCGGCCACGCGTGCCTGCTTCACGCCGTGGCGCAACAGCTCCCGCAGGAAATAACCCGGCACCGGGGAACGGGCGCCCGCGCCGCGGCGATCACATCTGCCGCACGGGTATCTGGCTTTAGCCGGCACACTTTTTGCCACCCTGGAGCGACAACTCGAGGCGGCACCCGGTCAGCAAGGCGCGGGCAGGCGCAATACCAGCCGGGCGCCACCCAGCGGGCTGTCTTCCAGCGACGCCGTGCCCCGGTGCAACGTGGCCTGCTGGGCCACCAACGCCAGCCCGAGGCCCGACCCCGAATGCGAGGCGGTCGAGCCTCGGGAGAACCGCTCGAAAACCACGCGGCGTTCACTCTCGGGGACCCCGCTGCCGTTGTCGTCGATGGCGATCTCCACGCCGGCCCGCGAGCTGACCGCCGAGAGCTGCACCCGGGTGGCGCCGCCGTGTTTGACCGCGTTGGCGATCGCGTTGTCCACGGCAAGGCGCAACCCCGCCGGCAAGCCCACGATGATGCAGGTGGGCGAGGGCACCAGCGAGACATCGAGATCGGGGTAGATCCGGGTGGCGTCATGAGCGGCGCGGTCCAGCAACTCGGTGATGTCGACCGGTACGTGGTCATCCGAGGTGGACAGTTCGCCCTGCGCCAACCGCTCCAGCGCGCTCAGGGTGGCCTCGATCCGCGACTGGGTGCGCACGACGTCGTTGAGCACTTCCTTGCGCTGGTCCTCAGCCAAGTCGAGGGTGGACAACACCTCGAGGTTGGTGCGCATCGCGGTGAGGGGGGTGCGCAGCTCGTGGGAGGACACGGCGGCGAAGTCGCGGGCCGAGGCCAGCGCCTCCTTGGTCCGGTTCTGCTCGTTCCAGATCCGCTGCAGCATGCCCCGCATCGCCTCGGCGATCTCCACGGCCTCGCTGGCGCCGTGCACCTCCACCCGCGGCGCCTCGTCGCCGGCGTCGATCGAGCGGGTCTGCTGGGCGAGCTGTTTGAACGGGCGCACCGCGAAGGCCGCCAGCAGCCAGGCGAACACCGCCGCCGCCCCGATCGCGAAACCGCAGATCAGCAGCACCCTGCGATGCAGGTTGTTGGTCTCGGCGATGGTGGCGTCATACGTCGCGCCCACGGCCACCGACGTCGGTTGCGGTCCCGGAAGTTCCACCGTGCGCACCCGGTAGCGCACGCCGTTCACGTAGGCGTCGCCGTAGTCGACGGCCAGCTTGGGCAGGGTGACGGCGGTGTTCGACTTGATCATGTCGCCGCGGCGCACCGTGATGATGGCGTCCTCGTCGTTGGGCGAATGCGGGATCTGTTCCAGGCCGCGCGGCACCACGAACGGGATCGCGAAACCGGCCGCCTCGTCGAGCCGACGGTCCAGCCGCTCCTTGCGGTCGTTGGTGATGCCCACCCACACCACGGTGCCGACGATGAGCACCGGTATCGCGGCGCCGATGGCGGTGGCGACGACGACCCGCGTGCGCAGCGAGGGCGTGCGGGCGAAAATGCGCGACAGGATACGCATGACCTGCTCCGATTCGGTTACTGCATGCGCAGCACGAACCCGACCCCTCGGACGGTGTGCAGCAGCCGGGGACCGCCGTTGGCCTCCAGCTTGCGGCGCAGATACCCGATGAACACGTCGACGACGTTGGTGTCGGCGGCGAAGTCATACCCCCACACCAACTCCAACAGCTGCGCGCGCGACAGCACCGCGGTCTTGTGCTCGGCCAGCACCGCCAGCAGGTCGAACTCCCGCTTGGTCAGGTCGACGTCGACGCCGTTGACCCGGGCCCGTCGGCCGGGGATGTCCACTTCCAGCGGGCCCACCGTGATCGTTTCCGACGAGGACGTCGCAGTGGCGCCACGGCGGCGCAGCAGCGCCTTGACCCGCGCGACCAGTTCGGCCAGCACGAACGGCTTGACCAGGTAGTCGTCGGCGCCGGCCTCCAGGCCCGCGACGCGGTCGTCGACCGAACTGCGCGCGCTGAGCACGCAGACCGGCACGTCGTTGTCCATGGCGCGCAGCGCCGTGACCACGCTGACGCCGTCCAGTACGGGCATGTTGATGTCGAGCACGATCGCATCCGGCCGCGTCTCGGTCGCGCTGCGGAGGGCCTCGGCGCCGTCGACCGCGGTCGAGACCTCGAAGCCGGACAGGCGCAGGCCGCGTTCCAACGAGGCGAGCACGTCGGAGTCGTCGTCAACGACCAAAACCCGCGGTGAGGTCGCACCAGTGTCCATGCCGACCATTTTGCCGGATTTCCGTCGTCGACCGTGGGAGGTCACGGGGGAGTGGCGTCTGGCAACCCGATACGCCGGTAGCGGTGCAGGCGCGCGGCCAGCCGCTCGGCATCGGGCATGGCGCGCAATCCGGACACCTCAGAGGCGATGGCGCGCGACACCCGCCGGCAGAACTCGGCCGGCTCGTCGGCGGCGTCGGGATCCTCCGGCACCACGACGTCGACGATGCCGGACTCGAGCAACTCGGCCGACCGGATGCCCTGCATCTCGGCGAGTTCAGGGGCGTGGTCGGTGTCCCGGAAGACGATCGCGCTGGCGCCCTCCGGCGGCAGCGGCGCCAGCCAGCCGTGCAGCGCGGCCAGCACCCGGTCGGCGGGAACCATGGCCAGCGCCGGCCCGCCGCTGCCCTGCCCCAGCAGCACCGACACCGTGGGGACCTCCAGCGTCACCAGCTCGGCGAGGCACTGCGCGATCTGGCCGGCCAGCCCGCCCTGCTCGGCCTCGGCCGACAACGCGGGCCCGGCGGTGTCGATCACCAACACCAGGGGCAGGCGCAGCTCGGCGGCCAGCGCCATGCCGCGCCGGGCCTCGCGCAACGCGGCCGGTCCGACCAGGCCGCCGGTGACCCGCTGCTGGCCGAGCACCACCGTGGGCTGGCCGGCGAAGCGGGCCAGCGCCAGCAGGGTGGTCGCCGCCTCGCCGGTCCCGGTGCCGGACAACAGCACCAGGTCGGTCGCCCCGTGGCGCACCAGGTAGCGGACGCCGGGCCGGGCCGGCCGCCGCGACGCGACCACCGAGTCCCACGCCGGCACGTCAAGGATTGGCTCGCTGGGCCGTGGTTCCGGCAGCGGACCCGGGGGGTCGGCGATGACGGTCAGCGCGCGGTGAAGCGTCCGCCGCAGCTCGTCGAGGGCGACGACCCCGTCGATGACCCCATGCCGTTGCAGGTTCTCCGCCGTCTGGACGCCCTCGGGGAAGGGTTCGCCATAGAGCAGCTCGTACACCCGGGGCCCCAGGAAGCCGATCAGCGCACCCGGCTCGGCGACGGTGACGTGCCCCAGCGAGCCCCACGACGCGAACACCCCGCCGGTGGTCGGATGGCGCAGGTACACCAGGTAGGGCAGGTGCGCCCGCTTGTGTAACCGGACCGCCGCCGCGATCTTGACCATCTGCAGGAACGCGACGGTGCCCTCCTGCATGCGGGTGCCGCCCGAACTCGGCGACGCCAGCAGCGGCAGCCGCTCGGCGGTCGCCCGCTCCACCGCGGCGGTGATCCGCTCGGCCGCGGCCACCCCGATCGACCCGCCGAGGAAGCCGAACTCGCACACCACCAACGCCACCCGGCGGCCGACGATGCGCCCCTCGCCGGTGAGCACCGACTCGTCCAGGCCGGTGGCGGCCCGGGCGGCGGCCAGCTCTGCGGCATAGGCCCGGCTGATCGGCAGCGACACCGGCTCGGTGTCCCAGCTGAGGAAAGACCCCTCGTCGAGCACCGCGTCACGCAGTTGACCGGCCGTGATACGACTCACGTGACGAGGCTATATAGGGTGGCCACCATGATCGGTGTCACCCAGGCCGAAGCCGTGATGACCATTGAGTTGCAGCGTCCCGAGCGACGCAACGCCCTGAATTCCCAGCTCGTCGAGGAGCTTCGGGAGGCGGTGCTCAAGGCCGGCGACGGGTCCATCCGCGCCGTCGTGCTGACCGGCCAGGGCACGGCGTTCTGCGCCGGCGCGGACCTCAGCGGCGACGCGTTCGCCGCCGACTATCCGGACCGGCTCATCGAGCTGCACCGGCTGATGGACGCGACCCTGGTCCCGATGATCGCGGCCATCAACGGTCCCGCCGTCGGCGCGGGCCTGCAACTGGCCATGCGATGCGACTTACGGGTGGTCGCGCCGGAGGCGTTCTTCCAGTTCCCGACGTCAAAATATGGTCTGGCGCTTGACAACTGGAGCATCCGCCGACTGGCCTCGCTGGTCGGCCACGGGCGGGCCAGCGCGATGCTGCTCACGGCGGAGAAGCTGACCGCGGACGCGGCGTTGCAGGCCGGCATGGCCAACCGCATCGGGACGCTGGCCGACGCGCAGGCCTGGGCCGCCGAGATCGCCGGCCTGGCGCCGCTGGCCATCCAGCATGCCAAGCGGGTGCTCAACGACGACGGGGCCATGGACGATCAGCTGCCCGAGCACAAGGAGCTCTTCGACAAGGCCTGGGCCAGCCAGGATGTCATCGAAGCGCAGGTCGCCCGCGTGGAGAAGCGGCCGCCGAAGTTCCAGGGCGCCTGAATGGTGCGCGCGGCGCTGCGCATGGCCGCCGGCACGGCCACGCTGGCCGGTGGCGGGTGGCTGTTGCGCGCCCTGCACGGTGCCCCGATGGCGCTTGGCGCCGACCCTGCGTCGATCCGGGCGGTGACGGAACGCTCGCCGCATTACCGCGACGGCGTCTTCGTCAACCTCGACCCGGTCTCGGGGCTCACCATGGACCGCGAGCAAGTGCGGCTCATCGCGTGGGAGTTGGTGGCTCGCCGCGCCCGCAGCCGCCCGCACTCGACGATCCCGTTGAGCGCTCCCGGGATCTTCGATGCCGACTCCGGCCGGCTGGCCGTCAGCTGGCTCGGCCACTCCACGGCGCTCGTGGAGATCGACGGCTACCGGGTGCTCACCGACCCGGTGTGGAGCCGGCGGTGCTCACCGTCGGATGCGGTCGGTCCCGAGCGGCTGCACCCGCCGCCGGTACAGCTGGAAGCGCTGCCCGCCCTCGACGCGGTGGTCATCAGCCATGACCACTACGACCACCTCGACGTCGACACCGTCATGGCGCTCGCCCGCACGCAGCGGGCTCCCTTCTTCGTGCCGCTCGGTGTGGGTGCCCACCTGCGCGCGTGGGGCATACCCAGGCACCGCGTCGTCGAACTGGACTGGAACGAGAGCGCTCAGGTCGACGAACTCACCGTGGCCTGCGTGCCCGCCCGGCACTTCTCGGGGCGCTTCCTGGACCGCAACACCACGCTCTGGGCGTCGTGGGCACTGCTCGGGCCGCGCCATCGCGCCTATTTCGGCGGCGACACCGGCTACACCGCCAGCTTCGCGCGGATCGGCGCCGACCACGGGCCCTTCGATCTGACCCTGCTGCCCATCGGCGCCTACAACGCAGCCTGGCCCGACATCCACATGAATCCCGAGGAGGCGGTGCGCGCCCACCTCGATATGGCGACGGCGGGGGCGGGCCTGCTGCTGCCCATCCACTGGGGGACCTTCCGGCTCGCCCCGCATCCCTGGGCCGAGCCCGTCGAGCGGCTGCTCGCGGCCGCGGACGCCGCCGAGGTCAAGGTGTCGGTCCCGGTGCCCGGTCAACGCATCGACGTCTCCGGGGACGCCACGCTGCACCCGTGGTGGCGGCCGTAGCCTGAGGCGGGCGCATCGCCATGGCCGCACACCCAATCCCGAGCCTCGCTTCTCCTCGCGTCGCGCGCAGGTTGGATCGCCCGGCTCCTCCTCGCGCCGCGCGCGGTGCGCATCGTCGCCGCGCTAGGGTTCGGCCATGACGAAACGCGCGGCGCTGGCCGCTGTGGTGGTGCTGCTGTTCGCGTTGACCGGATGCGCGACCGCGCAACATCTCTCGAACCCGCCGTCCGGGCTGTCCGATGCCCCGCCCAACGAGGTCTCCGGTCTTGACATCCCGCCCGGCCGCATCGACGAGGCGATATCGAAAGTCGACGGCCTGGTCGGTGACCTGATGAAGACCAGCGGCATCCCGGGCATGGCCGTGGCCATCGTGCACGGCGGAAAGGCACTGTACGCCAAAGGGTTCGGCGTCAAAGACGCGAGCAAAGGAGACGGTCAAGACAACAAGGTCGGCCCCGAAACCGTCTTCCAGCTGGCGTCGGTGTCCAAATCGGTCGGCGCCACCGTGGTGGCGCACGAGGTGACCGATAACGTGATCACCTGGGACATGCCCGTGGGGTACAAGCTGCCGTGGTTTACGCTGTCGGACCCCTACGTCAGCAGCCACGCGACCGTCGCCGACTTCTACTCGCACCGCTCCGGGCTGCCCGACCACGCCGGCGACAAGCTGGAGGACCTGGGCTACAACCGCCGGCAGGTGCTGGAACGGCTGAAATACCTGCCGCTGGCACCCTTCCGAATCAGCTACGCCTACACCAACTTCGGGGTCACCGCCGCGGCCGAGGCCGTGGCCGCGGCGGCGGGCAAGTCCTGGGAGGACCTGTCCGACGAGGTGCTCTACCGCCCACTGGGCATGGCGTCGACAAGCTCGCGGTTCACCGACTTCACGGCCCGACCCGACCACGCCGTCACCCACGTCAAGGTGGGCGACAAGTGGGAGCCGCGCTTCCAGCGGGATCCCGATCCCCAGTCGGCCGCCGGGGGTGTGAGCTCCTCGGTGAACGACATGGCGCGCTGGCTGACGATGCTGCTGGCCAACGGCACCTACAACGGTCAGCGGATCATCGCGCCGGAAGCCCTGCTGCCCGCGATCACCCCGCAGGTCGTGTCCGTGCCGGCGGCGACGCCCAAGGCGCGGGCCGGCTTCTACGGCCACGGTTTCAACGTCTCGGTGGATTCCTCGGGGCGCACCCTGTACAGCCATTCCGGGGCCTTCGCCCTGGGCGCCGCGACGAACTTCGTGGTGATGCCGTCCGAGGACCTGGCGATCATCGCGCTGACGAACGCCGCGCCCATCGGTGTGCCGGAGACGCTGACCGCCGAGTTCATGGACCTGGTGCGCTACGGCCGGGTTCGGGAGGACTGGGCCGGCCTGTACACGAAGGCGATGGGCTGGATGAACAATCCCGAAGGGTCGCTGGTCGGCAAGCAACCGCCGGCCAACCCCGCCCCGGCCAGGCCGCTCGGCGAGTACCTCGGCGTGTACGCCAGTGACTATTGGGGTCCGGCCATCGTCACCCTGAGCAACGGCGCGCTGCAGCTGCAGATGGGGCCCAAGGACCAGACGTTTCCGCTGACGCACTGGGACGGCGACACCTTCACCTTCCCCATCACGTCCGAAAATGCACCCCTCGGCACGATTTCCAAGGCGACCTTCAGCGGAGACACGCTCAACCTGGAGTACTTCGACTCGGACAAACGGGGAACCTTCACCCGATGACCATCGGCCTCACCGACGCCGAGGTGGCCCAGCGGATCGCCGAAGGCAGGAGCAACGCGGCCCCGGAACGCGCCACCCGCAGCGTCGCCGACATCGTGCGCGCCAACGTGTTCACCCGGATCAACGCGATCCTGGGCGTGCTGCTGCTGATCGTGCTGGCCACCGGATCGGTGATCAACGGGCTGTTCGGCCTGCTCATCGTCGCCAACAGCGTCATCGGCATGGTCCAGGAGATCCGCGCCAAGCAGACCCTGGACAAGCTCGCGATCCTCGGCCAGGCCAAACCGTTGGTGCGCAGGCGATCCGGGACGCGGGCGCTGCCGCCCGGCGAGGTGGTGCGCGACGACATCATCGAGCTCGGCCCCGGCGACCAGATCGTCGTCGACGGCGACCTCGTCGAGGAGCACAACCTGGAGGTCGACGAATCGCTGCTCACCGGGGAGGCCGACCCGATCGCCAAGCGCGTCGGCGACGCGGTGATGTCGGGCAGCTTCGTCGTCGCCGGCACCGGCGCCTACCGCGCGACCAAGGTCGGCCCGGAATCCTACGCCGCCAGGCTCGCCGAGGAGGCCAGCAAGTTCACCCTGGTGAAATCCGAACTGCGCAACGGCATCAACCGGATCCTGCAGTTCATCACCTACCTGCTGGTGCCGGCCGGCCTGCTGACCATCTACACCCAGTTGTTCACCACCCGCGCGGACTGGCGGCAGTCGGTGCTGCGGATGGTCGGTGCGCTGGTGCCGATGGTGCCCGAAGGACTGGTGTTGATGACGTCGATCGCCTTCGCCGTCGGCGTCATCAGGCTCGGCCAGCGCCGTTGCCTGGTCCAGGAATTGCCCGCCATCGAGGGGTTGGCCCGCGTCGACGTGGTCTGCGCCGACAAGACGGGCACGCTGACCGAGAGCGGCATGCGGGTCGCGCGACGTCGAGGAACTGGCCGCACCGTCCGAGACGGTCGCCGATGTCCTGGCCGCCCTGGCCGCCGCCGACACGCGGCCGAACGCCAGCATGCAGGCCATCGCCGAGACCTATAGCGAACCGCCCGGGTGGATGCCCACGGCGAGCGCGCCTTTCAAGTCGGCGACCAAGTGGAGCGGCGTGTCCTATCGGCGGTCACGGCAACTGGGTGATCGGCGCGCCCGACGTGCTGCTCGACCCCACATCGGCGGCGGCGCGACAGGCCGAGCGGATCGGGTCGCAAGGGTTGCGGGTGCTGCTGCTCGGCGCCGCCGGGGTGGCCGTGGATCACCCGGACGCGCCCGGCGACGTCACCGCGGTCGCGCTGGTGATACTCGAGCAGAAGGTGCGCCCCGACGCGCGCGAAACACTGGAATACTTTGCCGCCCAGAGAGTTTCCATCAAGGTGTTGTCCGGCGACAACGCGGTGTCGGTCGGCGCCGTGGCGGGCGAGCTCGGCCTGCGACGGTGCGACGATGGACGCGCGCCACCTGCCGGATGATCCCGCGGCGCTGGCCGACGCGCTGGAGTCCCACACCACCTTCGGGCGGGTGCGCCCCGACCAGAAGCGGGCCATCGTGCATGCGCTGCAGTCGCACGACCACACCGTGGCCATGACCGGCGACGGCGTCAACGACGTGCTGGCCCTCAAGGACGCCGACATCGGCGTCGCCATGGGCGCGGGCAGCCCCGCGTCGCGCGCCGTCGCGCAGATCGTGTTGCTGGACAACAGGTTCGCCACGCTGCCCTACGTCGTCGGGGAGGGCCGGCGGGTGATCGGCAACATCGAGCGGGTCGCCAACCTGTTTTTGACCAAGACGGTGTATTCGGTGCTGCTGGCGTTGCTGGTCGGTGCCGAATGCCTGTTTTCCAAGCCGCTGCGGGCCGACCCGCTGCTGTATCCGTTCCAGCCCATCCACGTCACCATCGCCGCGTGGTTCACGATCGGGATCCCGTCTTTCATCCTGTCGCTGGCGCCCAACAACGAACGCGCCCATCCCGGCTTCGTGCGCCGGGTGCTGATGTCCGCGCTGCCGTCGGGACTGATCGTCGGCGTCGCGACGTTCGCCTCCTACCTGGTCGCCTACCGCGGCCGCCACGCCACGTTCCAGGAACAGGACCAGGCCTCGACCGCGGCCCTGATCACGTTGCTGGTGAGCGCGCTGTGGGTGCTGGCGGTGGTGGCGCGCCCGTACCAGTGGTGGCGGGTAGGGCTGATCGCGGCCTCCGGGCTGGCTTACGTGGTGATCTTCGCCATTCCGCTGGCGCGCCAGAAGTTCCTGCTGGATCCGTCGAACGTCGCGGTCACCTCCACCGCGCTGGGGATCGGCGTGCTGGGGGCCGCGGCCATCGAGGCGGCGTGGTGGATTCGGGCCAGGGTGCTGGGCGAGCGGCCCCAGTTGTGGCGCGAGCCGGCGATGGCCGTTAAGTAGGATTTCTGGGGATTCCCGGGGAAGGGAGGCGAACATGGGATTCCTGGACAAGGCAAACAAGGTGGCCGGTGAGGCCGACAAGGCCGCGGGTACGGCCTCCGCGGGCGATCAGCAGAACTGAGCCATGGCGAAGCTCTCCGGATCCATCGACGTACCGCTGCCGCCGGAAACGGCCTGGCAGCACGCCTCCGATCTGTCCCGCTACAAGGAATGGCTGACCATCCACCGGGTGTGGCGCAGCATATTGCCCGACGACGTCGGGAAGGGCACGGTCGTCGAGTCGATCGTGGAGGTCAAGGGCATGCACAATCGGATCAGATGGACGGTCGTGCGCTACAAGCCGCCGGAAGGCATGACGCTCAACGGCGACGGCGTCGGCGGTGTCAAGGTCAAGCTGATGGCCAAGGTTGCGCCCAAAGACGAAGGCTCGGTCGTCAGCTTCGACGTGCACCTCGGCGGTCCGGCGCTGTTCGGGCCGATCGGCATGATTGTGGCCGCCGCCCTGCGCGGTGACATCAACGAATCGCTGCAGAACTTCCTCACCGTCTTCGCCGGGGGCGGGCCCGCCTCCGGTCCGAGCCGCAACGGAGACGGTCGCCCGCGTCGTTGAGCACCCGCGATGACTTTTCGGCTGGCCGCCGGCAACCGCTCGGGCACCGCGGCTTCGAGGTGGCCGGCGCGGCCGGCACCCCGGTGTGGCACCAACTGACCGCGCACGACTACCGGGCCGCCGTCGACTTCTACCGCCGGGTCCTCGGGTGGCGGACCGAGCAAACGGCCGACACCGACGACTTCCGCTACACCACGGCCTGGTTCGGCGGCCAGCAGCTGCTCGGTGTGATGGACGGCACCGGATGCATGCCCGACGGCGTGCGGTCGAACTGGTCGATCTCCTTCGGCGCCGAGGACGTCGACAAGACGTTGCGGGTGATCGCCGACAACGGCGGCGCCGAGGTGCGGGCGGCCGAGGACACCCCGTACGGGCGGCTGGCCGCCGCGAGCGACCCGACGGGTGTCGTCTTCAACCTGTCTTCGCTGCCGGGCTGACGGTTGGTCGTCACGCCAGTGTGGCGACTCCTCGCGCGGGCGCCGCGTGGCGAGCCGAGCAACCCGCGCGACCCCCTACTAATGTCGCAACCATGACTCGGCTGGGCCCCGGTTGGCTGGTGGCGCTCTTTGCGCTGGTCGTCTCGGCCAGTACCTGGATGCCGTGGCTGACGACGGCCGCCGATGGCGGGGGCTGGGCCAACGCGATCGGCGGTACGCACGGCAGCCTGCAACTGCCGCCGGGGTTCGGACCCGGGCAGCTCATCGTGCTGCTGTCCTCGGCACTGCTGGTGGCCGGGGCGATGGTCGGCCGCGGCCTGTCGATCAAGCTCGCTTCCATTGCCGCGTTGCTGATTTCGCTGCTCCTGGTGGCGCTCACGGCGTGGTATTACCAGCACAATGTCAACCCGCCGGTGTCGGCCGAGTACGGGATCTATGTCGGTGCGGCCGGCGCCGTCGGCGCGGCCGTCTGTTCGGTGGTGGCGGTGATCACGGCGTTGGCCTCGGGTCGGTCCGCGCGGTGAGTTTTCAAGTGGCCGGGAACTCGTGGGTGCCCGAGGTGCCGCTTTCGCCGGGTTCGTTGACACCGAACACGAACGGTGCGAACACGACTTCGCGACCGTCCGGGTCCCGATAGGTGACGGCTCCGGTCGCCTCCCAGTACGGGTGCTGTTCGACGGGTTCGGCCGCCGCGGCCTGCAGCCGCGCGATCGCCGCCTGCATCGCCTCCCGGTCGGGGAAGTACAGGCACAGCTGTTCGTGGTGGTCCACCGCGACGGGCTCGGCCGACTCGACGATTTCCAGCGTCAGGTTCCAGCTGGGCAGGCCGAAGATGGCGCCGTTGCTGCCGTAGCTCTCCCCGAACGTCTCGAACAGCGGCAGCCCCACCAGTTCGCGGTAGAAGCGAACCGTTTCCGCGAAGTTCGACGAGCGCCGCGCGAAGCGGATCGCGCCGATCGGCGCCAATTGTGGGGGCCAGTGCGTCCTGCGGCGGGGCTTGCGCCTGTCCATCGGTACCCCGATTCACCGAGCCTGCAAATTTGCAGGCCGCCACTCGTACTTTCCCTGCGGTCTTACAGCCTCGGCGGCCATCACAGCCCGATGGCGCTTGCCGCCGATTCCGCGGTGTGCCAGCGCCGCAGCGCCGCGCCGGGCGCCCACGTCGAATGCGTGCCGCTGGAAATGCGTTCCGGGAGTTGTAATTTGCAGACCGGCCCGGCGGCGATGTCGGCGGCGTCGAGCACCACGCAGTACGAGGCGTCGGTGTTCATGTCGGTGGTGAGGGTGACCAGGTAGCCGTCGTCCTCGCCGGTGGCGCCCACCCGTGGGGCCATCGCGGTTTCGCTGCCGTAGACGCCCTCGCCGAAGGAGATTGCCTGTTGGCCGCCGGTGTGCAGGTCATGTTTGACCAGGCCGTCGAACAGGAACCAGCCCGGCCGGCCGGTGGCGGCGTAGGCGTAGCGGTAGTCGCGGGAGGCATAGTCGGCATTGATCATCCCGAACTCGGTGATCGACTCCGACAGCCGTTCTTCTTTGACCGCCCCGGTGGCGAGGTTGAAGCGCCAGCGGTGCAGCCGGGACTGCAGCCGGTCCAGCGCCAGGAAGCGGAAGAGGCGCTCCCACTTGGTTCCGCCGGTGTCCAGCGGGGAGGGATCGCCCTCGAAGAATCCGTCGAGCACGATCTCGTCGCCGTCCTCATAGGCGTTGACGAAGTGCAGCACAAACGTCGGGTCGGCTTCGAACCATTTGATGTCGCCGGTAGAGCCCCGGCGCGGCAGCACCGCGAAGCGTGACGGCATCTCCGGATGGAACGACGGCAGGTGCACATCGTGCTCGAGCAGGGCCGGATCCCAGAACAACGGGAAGTCGTTGAGGATCACGTAGTTTTCGGTGAACGCCATGTCGTGCGGCAACCTCGGGCCCGGCAGCGGGACGTCGACGTAGTGGGTCAGCTCGTTGTGCTGGTCGACGACCCCGTAGTGCATGTACGGGTCCTGCTTGCTGTAGTTGAAGAACAACAACTCCCCGGTGTTGTTGTCCACTTTGGGATGGGCCGACACACCCCAGTTTGTGGGGAACTTTCCGTTCCAGGTCTCCTTGCCCAGTGTGGCGGCTGAGTACGGGTCAACCCGGTACAGGTCGCCGCATTGGTAGAAGCTGGTCAGCGCGACGCCCCGGTGGACGATGACGTCGGTGCTGGAGGCGTCCTTCATCAGGGTCCGCGCGCCCCAGCCCTTCTCGCGCTTGGCCAGTTGCACCGGCTCGGCCAGGCCCGGCCACAGCGGGCCACCGGCCTCGTTCTCGGCCAGAAAGCCGTCCGTGCGCAAAAAGCGGTTGCGGTAGAACGCTTTTCCGTCGCGGAAGCCGACGACGTGCAGCATGCCGTCGCCGTCGAACGGGTGATAGGTCTTGAGCGCTGGGTGCAGCGGGTTCTCGGTGTTGCGCAGGTAGATGCCGTCCAGGTCGCGCGGGATCTCGCCCTCCACGACGGTGAGGTCTTCGGCGTCCCATTCGGTGGTCTGCGGGCGCCACGGCCCGGTCCGGTAGGGGTGGTCGTCGTCTTCGGGCAGGGTGGACAGGAACTTCCCGACGATTTCGACATCCATGTCACATGCCTTCGGTGCTGTTGACGACGAAACTGACTGTGGTGGCGGTGCTTCCGCCGAAATTCAGGGTGCCGAACCGTCGGGCGCCCTCGACCTGATAATCGCCGGCCGCACCGCTGACCTGCTTGGCGGCGTCGAGCAGCATCCGCACACCGGAGGCTCCGACCGGGTGCCCGCCGCCGATCAGCCCGCCGCTGGGGTTGATCGGCAGGCGGCCGCCGATCTCGATCTCTTCGTTCTCGATCGCCTTCCACGACTCGCCGGGCCCGGTGAGCCCGATGTGGTCGATGGCCAGATACTCACTGGGTGTGAAGCAGTCGTGTACCTCCATGCCGTCGAGGTCATCGAGCGTGGAATGCGCTCGGCGCAGCGCGTCGAGCACGGCGGCCCGCACGTGGGGGAGCACGTAGGGATCGTCGGCGGCGCGGTCCAGCTTTTGACGCAGCCCCAGCCCGACCGTGCGATGTCCCCAGCCTTCGATGCGGCCGATGGGGCGCGCGTCGGGGTGATCGCGCAGGTAGGCGTCGCCAACCAGCACCAATCCTGCTGCGCCGTCGGTCATTTGGCTGCAGTCGAAGCGTCGCAGCCGGCCTTCGGTGACCGGGTTGCTCGCGTCGTCCGCGGTGATGGGGTCGGGAACCGTCCACGCGCGCGTCTGGGCGTTGGGGTTGCGCCGGGCGTTGGCGAAGTTGAGCTGGGCGATGGCGCGCAGGTGGATGTCGTCGAGGCCGTAGCGCCGGTCGTACTCGTCGGCGAGCTGGGCGAACATCGACGGCCACAAATAGCGGGCGTCTGCGCCCTCATGGCCGGTCCATGCGGCGGCGCCGAGGTGCTGGGCGGCGGTGTCGCCGGGTACGGTTTTCTCGAGCTCGATGCCCAGGACCAGCGCGGTGTCGTAGGCGCCCGACCGCAGGTCGGCCATCGCCGACAGGGCCGCCACGCTGCCCGACGCACATGCCGCCTCGTGCCGGGAGGCCGGAGTGTCCCACAGGTCATCGCACGCCGTGGCGGGCATCGCCCCGAGGTGGCCCTGCCGGGCGAACATCTCGCCGAAGGCATTGGCGACGTGGATCACACCGATGTCCGCGGCGTGCACCTTGGCGCAGGCGAGCGTGCCCTCGACGACCTCGGCAGTCAGCGCGGCGAAGTCGCGACCCTCCCTGGTGAGGTTGCGGGCAAAATCGCTCTGGTAGCCGCCGAGAATCCACACACTTGCCGAGCCGTCCATACGCCGACGGTACTCCTGGATGGCCAGCGGTTCCGCCGTATCCCCGAGCTCGCTTTCGGCGCCGAAATCCCCCGGGAAAGGACGGCCCCGTCGGCTCTCGGGCTGAACCGACGGGACCTAGGCGAGCGCGTGGGCCGGCCCACGCGCGCGCCTGTCATGGCATTGCCCTCTGAGGCGGCAGACAAACATGGCGCGCTGGGCCCCGGCGCGCCCCGCCGACGGGTTCCGCTTAACAGCGGCAACGCGATAGGCCCGGTCAGGCAGGGTGTCCGGGCTCACACGGCGTCGTCGACCAGCGCGGTGGGTTGGGCTCCACGCGGGCCGGGTGAGCGGGCGCCGCGATGTTGCCCGTAACGCCGGGCATCGGCGATGTCGATGGCTGCCAGGTCGATGCCCTTGGTCTCGTAGGCGGCCCGGACGGCCACGGCGCTTACCGCCGCGGTCGCCGCGAGGTATCGGGAAATGGGCACCGCGGACTTGTAGGTCTACAGCAACGGACCACGATGATCGGTGCGAGCGAACCGGCCACGACCGAGCTGAACTGATAGCTGAGCGACACTCCGGAATATCGCAGCCGCGTCGGGAACATCTGGGCCAGCGCGGCCGGCTCAACCGCGTACATCAGGCCGTGGGAAATCAACCCGATGACTAGCGCGGACATGATGAGCGCAGCGCGGCCACTGTCCATCATCGGGAAGGCGAAGAAACCCCAGGCGCCGCCGGTGGCGGCGCCCGCGAAGTAGACCGGACGCCTGCCGAAGCGGTCGCCGAGGTGGGCCGTCGCGAGGCCGCCGACCTGGCGTGGGGCGACTTCTGCCCGCGGCCTCGCACCGCCCGACAGCGTTAAGGAAGCGGTGGCGCTGGGGGCGCCGAGGGGGCCGGAGGCGCGGACAGCGTCGACGGCGGCGGCAACGTGGTGAGCGGTGTCGGCGTGGTGGTGGGCGCCGACGTCTCGGTGCTCGGCGCCGCTGTCATGGCCGGAGTCGGGTTGTGGCCCACCCAGGCCGCCGCAGCGATGGCGACGCCGGTGATGGCGAGTAGGGCATATCGCGGGACGGTTCGGATATCCATCGCGTCGTACTCCTGGTTTGACGGGCGGCGTGAGCGCTGGTGCGCCACGCCCTAGTCGATCCGCATTGTGAATTTGTTTAAGCCGATATGCGGATCGACATATCGGGAACAATAGCACCGAAGCCGAGGTGGGCAACACCCCGGATCGCGAGGGATGGGCAGGAGTCCGGGGGGCACGAAGGTTCGCAGCCATCGGTGAAGCGTTGGCCGGGTGCCTGCCGGCCGCGCGAATCGGGGCCTGCGCCCCGACGCCGCATCGGGTGTGGTCGGCCCGCCAAAGGGCGCATTTTCGCTGAAAACCGAAGAGTCGCGACACGGTTACGGATGCATACCTATCGGCATCTCACTGGTCACAGAAGTCCCGCCGATCACTATCGTCACATTTGCTTCACCGCGGCGTCAATGCGCGGTACAGCCAGCGGAAAGGTGTTACATGTCGGCGATTCTTCGAAGCATGGCGCTCTCGATGGCGTCGGCGGCCGCCGTCGGGCTCGTCTTCGCGGTGGGTCCGGCGCCATCGGCGAATGCGACACCGTGCGGCGCGCCCGAAGCCAATGTCCCGCCCCCTTCCGCGCCTCCCGCGATGCCCGCGCCCCAGCCCGTCGTGCAACCCCCCACAGGTCGCAGGCCCTCGCATACGAATGACCGTGCGCCGCTGCCCAAGCTGGGTCCGCTGATCTCGTCGTTGCTCAAGCCCGTGGTTCCGGGTGCGCCTCGGTACGCGGCGCCGATACAACCGCAGGCGGGCGTGGTCCCGCCCGGGCCCAATCCGCCGGCCCCGCAGCCGCCGAACGCGAATCAGCTGGCTCCCAACGCGGCCCCGGTGCAGCCGCAGCCGGCGCCGGAACCGGCGGCGGCGCCTCCCGCCTCGATCGCGGGCGCGCCGACGTCGCTCGTCGACTTCGTGACCGGACCCAACAGCCCCAACAAGACGCTGCAACGGTTCGGCATCTCCGGCACCGACCTCGGGATCGCCTGGGACAACGGCGATCCCGCCAACCACCAGGTTCTCATGGCCTTCGGTGACACGTTCGGCTACTGCAGCGTGCACGGCCAGCAATGGCGGTACAACGTGCTGTTCCGCAGTTCGGACCGCGACCTGTCCCAGGGCATCCACGTGGCCGACGGCGTGCCCAACAACCGGTACTCCGGCTCACCCGTGTGGACGACGGGCCTGTCCAAGCAGGTCGTCAACAGCATTCACAAGGCCCCGCACGAGACGGGGATCATTCCGACCGCGGCGATCTCCCTCGGGCGCACCCAGTACATGAACTTCATGTCGATCCGGCAATGGGGCCGCGACGGCGAGTGGTCGACGAACTATTCGGCGATCGCGAGATCGCTTGACAACGGCCAAAACTGGGGGATATACCCCGGCACCATCCGCACCGCTTCACCGGATGCCATCCCAGGTGCAAATTTCATCCCGGGAAACGAGAATTTCCAGATGGGTGCGTTCATGAAGGGCACCGATGGTTACCTGTACTCGTTCGGCACCCCGTCCGGGCGCAGCGGAGCGGTCTTTCTTTCGCGGGTGCCACCGAACTTCGTGCCCGACCTGACCAAATACCAATACTGGAACGGCGACAAGAACGCCTGGGTCGCGGCCAATCCGGGCGCGGCGACGCCGGTCTTCCCCGGCCCGGCCGGTGAGATGTCGGCCCAGTACAACAAGTACCTCAAGCAGTACCTGGTGCTGTACACCAACGGCGGCAGCAACGACGTCGTGGCGAGGACCGCGCCGGCGCCACAGGGTCCGTGGAGTCCCGAGCAGCCGCTCGTGTCGTCCTTCCAGATGCCCGGCGGCATCTATGCGCCCATGATCCATCCCTGGTCGTCGGGAAGGGACCTGTACTTCAACCTATCGCTGTGGTCGGCCTACGACGTGATGCTGATGCACACCGTGCTGCCGTGACGCCCTGGCAGCGCGGCGCTTCTCAGCGCGCCAACGGTTTGTAGAAGACCAACCCGTTGCCCCTGTTGTCGTAGACGACGGCGCGGCGTTCGTGAGCATCGTCGTACGGGCCTTTCACGATGCCGCCACCGCTGGCCTCAACCGCCTTCGCCGCGGCGTCGACGTCGGCGGTCTTGATGCCGACGACGACCTGCCCGGGGATGGGGTGGTCCACCGCGGTCGCCAGGGCCAGGGTGATCGGCCCGCCGTCGAGGGCCGCGAAATGGGCGCCGTCACGAAACTTCAGCGGCATCCCCAGTGTTTCGCTGTAAAACCGGATCGAATCGTCCAGGTCGTCGGTGCTCAAGATGATCATCTTTACTTCGTGCTCGTTCAACAATGCCTCCTGTGGCTGGCTGAAACCTTTACAGAGTAGGCGGCGCCGCACCGATTTGGTCGGGGGCTGTGGTGTTGTCACAGTTCGACTTCAGTGCCGCCGGTCTCGGTGCCGGGAAGGAAGTGCTCGCCGGGTTTGCCGCTGGCTCGAGAGGCGTCCCCAAAGCCGAGGCGCCGGCGCGCTCGTGGCCCGGTGCTCGACGGAGCCCATGTCCCGCACGATGCCGGCGTCGCCATCCGCTCGACGGCGACGCCGTACCGCAGGCCGCGCAACCAGCATTCCCTGACGAGGGGATCGCGGTCATACCGTTGCACGACTACGACAGGTCGGTGGCCGAGCACCACGCGGCCCTGATACCTCTGCTCGGCCACGCTCAACTCCTTCATCGAAGGAGTGTCAAGGATCAACCGAAGTAACTGTCAACCATCAGCCGAAACGCTGTCAGGCATCACCCGGAGGTGAAATGTCAAGCATCAGCCGAGGTCATACACCGGCAAGTGTGCCCCCGGCAGTGTGCCTCCGGCAGTGTGCCCCCGGCAGGATTCGAACCTGCGACACCGGCTTTAGGAGAGCCGTGCTCTATCCCCTGAGCTACGAGGGCGGCGACGTCTTGACTGCCTGCCTTAATTTAGCGGGTCAAGGCTGGATGGGTATCGGTGGCGTCCAAACTGTCCGACAGCCGGCTCGGCCGCCCGGCAGTGCAACCCCACACGGAAGCCACCGCATGGAATCCGGATTTGGGCACCGGGGGCTCACCGCACAGGATTGGACAGGCAGAGGACGCCGGAGCGAGCAGCGCTTAAAGGTGCGCGCCGGTGAGCGAAAAGTCGTTCAAGGCGCTTAAAAGGTTTTGTCGCAAAAGATCGTTCGAGTTGGGGCCGTCCGGCTGATAAGCGATAGCCGAGACAAAGACATGTCCGTGCGCTTGCCCCGAGACCAACATCTGCAGGCCGCCGATCCGGTGCAGGATCGACGTGGTCACACCCGGATAGAGGATCCTCATCGCGAAGTAGTCGGCGTCCGCGCCGTCCGGCTGGCCGGCGGCCGGATCGATCACGCCGAGGTTGGATGAGACGACGCTGGTCGCATCGGGGGCGACCCTGATGAGCCGCTTAGGCAACAAAGGCACTAGAGACAACATTGCCCGCTCTTCGTCTGGCACCTCTAGATGGCGAGTCAACGCCTGCTTGATTGCGGCCCGGATTCCCCGCAAGTCCCCACTCCCGAATGCAGGGTCGACCGCGATATCGACATTGCTGTTCGCGTTGGCGCGAGGATCGTGGGCGACGCGCTCGTTGACCGGCATCCTGAGAGCGACCGAGCCGTCTGCGGTGATCCGCCCCAGTCGCTGGGCGAGGCGGGCCGCCACACCCGCAAGCAGGGAATTGCTGGTCCCACCCAGCGAATGTGCGCGGGCCCCCCACTCGTCGGCATCGACGAAGATTGTTACCACCGGGAGGCTGATCGGTTCGTCGGCCCCGTCAAGCGGCGCAGGTGGCGTGGCGGGCAACCCGCTGGGAGATCCGGCACGCCACCTGCGCCGGGCCAGCCGGACTGCGGCGACGCCGGCGCGGCCGAAGGCGGGAATGTCACGCGCAGTTTGGCGGGCGTCCTCGCGCAACGCCTGCCACCGTCGACGCGATCTGGCCGCAGGCCAGCGGCGCGGGTGGTGGTGGCCACGCGCCGCGTCCGCGAGAGCCTCGCACAGCCCGACGCCGTCACTGAGGCAATGCGAGATGACCAAGCTCAACCCGGCGCCGCCGTCGGTGAACGGAAACGCCGCCAGATGCCATCCCGGTTCGTGCTCAGGATCAAGGGGGGTGTTGGCTTGCTCTTGGAGCCAGGCGTCGAATTGTTCACGCGGTCGCGCCGATGTGGCGATCTCGAAGGCGCACGAGTCGTCGGGCGATACCCAGCGGTGGCGGCCGAAGGGCAGTGGTGACCGTTCGATGCGGCGGGACAGCGATCCGCGCTGGAGTTCCTCATGGAATCGTCGTAGACGGTCAATGTCGAGCGGGCGGTTATACACCCAGGCACATTGCAGCAGGCTGGTGGCACCGGTTGCTCGCCCGAGATCGAACATGACCTGGTCGTGCGGATCGAGTACATTCCCCATCTCGTTCGTCAGCTTACGTAATTGCCAACCCAGGATGACGAGCGACTTACAAGGCGGAATCATGCGGGATCTCGAGCGTAGCCGGGTTTTTTGCCACTTCGCCCGTTTTGACAACTAACCGAGCATCTATGGACTTTCACCTGTACCGCTCGGCCACAGCCTCTTACACCGTGGCGCTTGTGATGGGGCACCGTGCAGGCGTTGTTCCCTGCCTCCGCGTCGAATGCGGGCCGGCCGATCCCGAACGACAGAGACCGCCAAGATAAACCGAAGCGGCGCGGTAACGTTCGTGTTCATGTGGGACTCGCTACTGGTGTTGGCGCTCCTCGCCGCGCTCGACCCGGTACGTCTGGGCATCACCCTGCTCGTCATCTCCCGGCCGCGGCCTGTGCAAAACCTGCTCGCCTACGGCGTCGGCAGCCTGACGGCGTGTGTTCACACACTGGTGCTTCCCCTGACGCTCCTGCACGTCACGCCAATGTTCAGGTCGCTTGCGCAAGATCTGGCCAACCCCACCACGAGCACCAACGTCCGGCACGGTCAAATCGGCATGGGACTGCTCGCGCTGTCGATCGCCGTGCTGGTCGCCGTGCGCTCGCTGATGCGACGGCGAGCGCCGGTAACCACACCGGCCGGAAACACACCGAACCCGGCGACGGGCTCGAACGCCCCTGCGTCAATCTCGCAACTCCTGGGCGGTGCCCGGGATGCGCGGGCGGAAAGCGGCTCTGCAGTCCGGCGGCTCATCGCGCGCGCCCAGAATTCGTGGGAGAGCGGATCCTTGTGGGTCTCGTTGGTGATCGGCTTCTTGATGGGGGGACCGCCACTCGACGGGCTCCCATTCGTCCTCGCCGTCATCGCGGCTTCGGGGGCCGCGGTCGGGACGCAGGTCATCGCGGTCGTCGTGTTCGTCGTCGCGATGCTTGCGGTTGTCGAGGTCACCCTCGTCGGCCATCTGATTGCTCCAGCGAAAACCCAAGCGGTGCTGCGACATCTGCACGACTGGGCGCTGGCTCACCGTCGGCACGTCCTGGTGGCCATCTTCACCCTGATTGGGATCTCGCTTTTGGTCCGGGGAACGGCCATCGTCTGAAGGTGGACGAGGGCCCGGTCGCCCGGTGCGGCGCTGCGTTTGCACTGCGACTGTCGTCGCCGGCGCCTTGCCAGCGCTGGGCTGCGATATAAGTGGTCCACTGCGTCGCCGATGTGCGCGATCGCGATCTTTTCCCTGCACACTGCTTCGACCCCGCGCTGGGCCGTGCGAGCCTGGCGGCAAGGACGCGCTCAATTCCGCCGAGAGAAGGTGACCGAAAGAGCGGTGCGTGTCCGGCCGTGTGGGGCGGGCGCACCGCTGGGAATGGCGCTCATGATGGCGTTCAATCCGGCCTTCTTGGCCTCATCCTCCTCGTGATCTCCCGGCCGTGGCCGGTGCGGACTCCCCGTGGGCAGGTGATAGGTATTTTCTTGCTGGCTCGGTTCTTTCACCCGAGTTAGGACACCCCTGCGGGATTTCGGGGATGAGGTCGCGCTGACCTGCTGTTTTAGTTGCTGCGGGTCGGGTTTTGGCTTACTAAGCGGGTAGGGTCCGGCCTCATTTACACCGGATTCCGGACGCCACCCGTGGCGGGCGGTCTGGGCGTACTCGGCCAAACGGGCACGCCGCGATCAGAAGACGCTCTACGCCCAGGAAGCCCGCGCGAAAGCGGTCGTGGCCGGGGAGCGTGCCGCGAAGTCGACTCGCTTTGTCAAGACCACCGCCGGCGGGCGCACCCTCGATGAGGCCAGCCTGGCCCGCGCGCAATCGCTGGTCGGGCTCAAGGGGTATGTCACCAAACTCGACGCCACCACGATGCCCGCAGCCGAAGTAATCGCGAAATACCACGACCTCTGACCCGTCCCGGTGAGTCCGGAGACTCCGGAAACGCCGGGACGGGTCACTCTGGCACGTCGAACGCTCGTTTCGGATGTCCAAGACCGACCTCGAGGCCCGCCCCATGTTCCACCGCACCCGCGACGCGATCGAAGCGTACCTGACCATCGTGTTCACCGCACTGGCCGTCGCGCACTGCATTCAGGAACGCAGCGGCCTGGCCATCACCAACGTCATCAATTAGCTGCGGCCACTGCGGACAGCGACCATCGTCATCAACGTTGCTAGCCAAGCCTTTCCGCCCGAAATCCCCGAGCCTCAGCGCAAGATCCTCGCCGACCTCGGGTTCAAAGTGGCTTACTAGGCCGAATGTCCGAACTCAGGTCTTGGCCTCATCCTCCTCGTGATCTCCCGGCCGTGGCCGGTGCGGACTCCCCGTGGGCAGGTGATAGGTATTTTCTTGCTGGCTGGGTTCTTTCAGGTTGCCCAGGGAGTGGGCATCATCTGAGCTGGTGTCCGACAGTCCAACAGCCGTCTAGGCCCAAGGCCCGCTGCGTCGGTGAGCCATCGCGAGGATTTCGTAGACCAGGTTTACGACGGATGGCCGGATGAGCCAGTTGAATCTGTGGAGGCGGCGAAAATCCTCGAACGCTTGCCGGAAACTCTGTTCGTCCGCCCGGTACGCTTCGAAAACGTGATCCAGAGCAGTCTGATCCCAGTGCTCGTCCCGTGCGGCCGCGCTCAGCGCGTCATAAACAAGGGGAATCCAGCCTGAGCCGAAGGGCGCTATCACCGGGCCGCCGCAGTATCGCTCGCGGTGCAGATCCGGTTTGAGAAAGTGCTCGATTGCGCTTTCATCCCGCGTGTTCAGATCGAGAGCGAGCGCCGTGGAAATCCGGGCGACTTCCCAGCGCCAGTTGTCGAGGAGATTGGTGTACTCGACGAATACCCGCGGGATGGAGCGCGTATTTTTCTCGGCCAGAAGGTTGTATTTCAGCCACAACGCACTCGCGAGCTCTGGCGAGGCGCGATTGAACGCACCAAGCGAGGCAGTGACCTCGTTTGGATGGCGCACCGCAACCACCGTCACGATATCGAATCCGGTCAGACGCGCGGCCTCGAACCACAAGCCCGACAGCGCCGTTATGTTGAGGTCCTTGATGACCACCAGCGGTGCGGCCGGCAAGGTGGTGAGAAACTCCCCGATCTGCGCGACGCAGGCGGCCCTCTCGTCGGCGTCGAAAGCGCCTTCCTTTTGCAATTGCATTGTTGGGTCGAACCATTCGCTCCGGTGGCGGCGCAGGATCGCGTAGTTGACGCGATGGGACGCCCGCGGCTCCCAATAGCCAGAAGGATTGCCCGAGTTGGCACCCGCAAGCCCGACCGGAAGCGCGCCACCGCATAGCGATAGAACCCGGGTGAGCGCCGAGGTTCCGGACCGGTTCACTCCCAGCACGAACAGAGCGACCTTGCGTGCCGATTGCCCATTCTGCGTTGCTGAGCTTGCCAACAGCGATTCGCGCGCGGGGGCCGCGTGCGGAGCGGGAGCGCTGCGTGCTCCCTGAAGAGGGTCAGGCGTCGGGCTTTGCGCGGGCGCTCGCAGAAATGAGAAAGATCTCACAGCGCGCTTCGCGGCAGTGCGTCGGCTCTGGTTCATAGCCGAACACTAGCCGCTAACCCACCGTCACTATTTCATTTATGTGTCCAAATACGGCTCAGGGCGGGCCACTTTCGGTTCGACCAAGGATCCGGTTGTCGGTTTCAGCGAACGGTGATGTCGACCTTTTCCCAGGCACCGAAGCGGCTCGGCAAATACACCCGGGCGGCCTGCCGACGGCTGATCTCGATGACATTGCGGGCTGTCATACCGTTGAGATCCCGGAGCGAACGGACGTTGCCTTGCCTGTCGAAGCCGTCCGCTAATTTCATTCGTTGCCGACGCTGTCGATAGTAGAAGCTGATTTCGCGCACGCGGCGGCTTAACGGCGCCGTCGACAGCCGGCCATGGCAAATCGAAGTCATTTCGCCAACTGTGCAGGGCTGGAGCCATTGGGCGAGCAGCGAACTGCCGAACGCGGCTTAGTGGCGGGCGGCCACGACGGCGGTGACGCGGTACGCACGTCTGCATAATCGACCGCCGAGAATTGGTGGCGTGGACGCTGCTCGCGTGCCCGCTGCGGAGGTGCGGTGTTCCGGGCATCCCGATGCCGTACCGGGCGGTCGGCTGAGAGTCGGTTCGGCCCTGAGTTGGATGTCAGCCTGGCCCGATGGCTGAGGAGCCGACTCACACCGGTGGATAGGCCGGAGGCGGATAACAACCGCGCAGGATCCATCCGAGCGATCTTCTTCCGGTGGACCGTGCATGACGAGCGGGCCGGCGCGGGCGCCGTTGATCGCGGTGACCGACCCGATCGACAATGCCGGCCCGGCTATTGCCATTTGACGTCGTCGTCCAATGGCGGGAGTTGCTTGTCCCGCTGAACCGCCGGGCGCGCATCGATCATGACCTCTTGCCAGTGCGCAGGACTGTAGAGGCGAATGTCGTTGCCGCTGGTGACCTTCAGGACCCCGCCCGCCAGCACTTCATAGTCGGCGCCATCCGGAAATTCGACATCATCATCACGGCCGTTGATCTGTATCCACATTTTCATGATGAAAGCGTCCTTCGCGCCGTCACGCTGTGATGAACCCGGCCGGCCGCCCGCCGACCGCCGGTTGGGCTAGTCCGAGTCGTCGATGATGTGCATTGCGGCTTCTTCGGCGGAAGCTCCGCCACCGCTGATGCCGACGTCGTCGGCAACCATCTCCGACTCGGAATCTTCGCCGAATCCCCGGTCCGGGGAAAGCAGTCGCCCGGCCCGGGCACGACCCACCTCGCGTCGCCGGGGAAATTCCGCATCGCGCTCGGCGTCGTCGGAGCGCTGCCGCTCGGCCTCGTCGAGCAGGACGCCGATTCGAGATGCCGGATCCGGCTCTTCTTCGGCGAGCAGCTGGTCCATGGTCTCGTCGGGGCCGAATGCGCCACGTCCGTACGGTCGCTCGGGCGGTGAGTAGCCCTCGTCGAGCACGTCGTCCATGCCGCGGTCGATGAGTGTGTCCTCCGGCTGCAGCTGGTTGTCGTCCTCGGTGCTGTACTCGCCTGCCGCCGGCCCGCTTTCGTAATGACTGCTCATCGTTTGCTGTCCGATTCTCGATGGTGGGTATTGCCCTGGCGGGCAGTCTCACCATAGAAAAGGCGGCGTAGCCGGTCATAGGGCCCTTCGTCCCTAAGGCCGGAGCCGTTGGACCAATGAACGGCAGGTCAAACCTGCGCCTGCGCACGACTTGAGTCGACACTCGCTTTCCGGAAGGCCGCCCGGGCATGACTTCGCGCGGCTGGCAGGCGAGTCGGCCGGCCCCGGGCGCCTCGGGCGCAACCTGGGCACGTCCTCACGCAACAAGCAGAGCGGGTGGCCCGTTGCCCCGAAACGGGCACTGCGGAGTTCAGCCCAGTTGCTCCATCTCGTCGGCCGCGTCGGTCAGCGCTGCCGCCAGTTCGCGGGCCGTCGCCGCGTCCAGCGCGTCGAGGTGGCGGGTATGGACACTGATCCACCGCCGCGTCGAACCGTCGGCCTGCTGCCGACCGCAGATCTGGACGCGGGCTGGCCCGCCGCGGCGCACGGTGCCCTCGAAGTCGCGGAACCAGTTAGTGTCCCGCTGCCACCCGAACGTGCGCACCGCGCCTGTAGGGGCTGCCACCTGATCCAACCGCGCGGCCGCCGTCATGTTGTTGGCTGCCCATTGTCGGGCCAATTCGAGAAGCGTGTGCGGCTCGTCGCGTTCGAGGCGCTCCAGCTCGGTGATCTGCGCGGAGGTTAGTCGGTCGGCCACATCACGCCAGGTCTGGGCGGTGTCGTCGGGTGTGGTCATAGTATGGCAGTTTGTGTGACCGGACGGCTATCGGACAGGGTCGAAGGTCATGTCTGGGTGCATTCGCCGTCGAGGGAGCGGCGCTGGGCCAGGGTTACGGCTGAAAGGACCCGGCGATCAGCCGATCTCGGTGCGTAGCCCTTCGTGGCGCAACTCCAGTTCGCTGCTCACTCCGGTGAAGAGGTCACGCGCGTCGGCGTGGACACCCTGCAGCTTGACCTTCAGCGCGCCCGGCTTCTTGTCGATGACGATTCTGCTGGTGGGAGTCATCGGATACTCGTTGCGGGTGTCCGAGCGCTCCGTTCGGACGTCTGCCGCCAACCGATATCCGTGGTCGTCGCGCAGCCTGTCGGCGACGGCTGTGACGAGCTCGCGTTCGAGCTCTCGAACGTCGACTGTCTCCGGCACTTTCACCGTCATGCTGGTCACGCGGGCCACGCTACTCTCATCGAAGACGGCCCCGCGGCATAGGCTCCGCCGCGACGGCCCGGACACGTTGTGCGCGGACGGGTTTCACACTTATGAACTCGCGGGCGTGGCCGTCGGGCTCAGGTGGCCGATGAACCAGTCGCGCGCCAGCACCGCGACCGTCTCGAGGGTGCCAGGTTCTTCGAAGAGGTGGGTGGCGCCCGGGACGACGGCGAGTTCGCATTTGCCGGGGATCATGCTCCGGGCTTGCCGATTCAGTTCCAGCACCACGTCATCACGCCCGCCGACGATCAAAAGCGTCGGGGCGAAGACCTTGGTGAGCGCCTTGCCCGCCAAGTCCGGCCGGCCGCCGCGGGACACCACGACCGCCACCTTCGCGCGGGAATCGGCGGCCGCAACCAGGGCCGCGCCGGCTCCGGTGCTGGCGCCGAAGTATCCGACCGGCAGCGCCGCGGTGCCGGGTTGTGTGGCCAGCCATTCGGTGACGTCGACCAGCCGTCGCGCCAGCAATTCGATGTCGAACACGTTGGCCCGGTTGCGTTCCTCGTCGGGGGTGAGCAGGTCGAACAGCAGCGTGGCGAGGCCCGCCGCGTTCAAAACCTCGGCGACGTAGCGGTTGCGGGGGCTGTGGCGGCTGCTTCCACTGCCGTGCGCAAAAACCACGAGGCCGACTGGGCGCTGCGGTATGGCCAGATGCCCGGCTACCGACACCGGCCCGGCATTCACCCGAACTTCCTCGTCACGCGGCGGCGGGTCGTCAGATGTCGCGGCGGAGGCGGGCTCGGGGGGCGCGTCCCGGGCGCGGTCGAGCAGCGCGACCACCTCCTCGTCGGAGGTCTGGGCGAAGTTGCAGTAGCCCTGGCCGACGGCGAAGAAGAATTCCGGGGTGTGCAAGCAGACCACTTCGTCGGCGTACCCGGAAAATTCGGCGAAGACGTCGCGCCCGCCGATCGGGACGGCCAGCACCACTCGGCTCGCCCCTTGCGCGCGCGCCACCTGGCAGGCGGCCTTCGCGGTCGCGCCGGTCGCGACGCCGTCGTCGACGATCACCGCGGTCCGCCCTGCCACCGGAACCGGGGTGTGGCCGCAGCGGAACCGTTCCGAGCGGCGCGCCAACTCGGCGCGCTGCTCCGCCTCGACGGCGGCCATCTCGTCCTCGGAGAGATCGGCTTCGGCGACCACGGAGCCGTTGATCACTCGTACCCCGCCCTCGCCGATGGCGCCGAAGGCCAGTTCGGGTTGGAACGGCACCCCCAGCTTGCGCACGACAAGTACATCCAGCGGTGCCTGCAGCGCCGTGGCGACCTCGAAGGCCACCGGCACCCCACCGCGCGGCAGCCCCAGCACGACGACGTCCCGGCCACGCAGCGGCTCGAGGCGCTCAGCCAGCTGCCTGCCGGCGTCGACACGATCGTTGAACTCCCTCGTCCGGCCCCGCAACGAAGCCGGCCGCCCGGCCAGCGGGCCCGTGCCATCGCTGTCCGTTTGCTTCATGCTCCGAGTCTGGCGCGGCATGTCGGCGCACCGGAAGGGCCCTTAGGCCACATCCGTGGAAACCAACGCCCCTCGGATCGGTCGCGGGGGCGCCCACCGGACGGTGGATGACCTTGGACACATTTTAAGTGACATTTGGCCCATCGTGGCGAAAGTGGGCCCGCTGCGACGATGACGGCGCGAGAATGCTCCAGTGCCGCCGTGCCTGGCTGTTATTGACTGTGTAGGGGGTGATCGGCATGGCCGGTGATTCAGATGTGGTAACGGTCCTGCTCGGTGGCGACGTCATGCTCGGGCGGGGCGTCGATCAGATCCTGGCCCATCCCGGCGACCCGCTGATCCGCGAGCCGCACCTGCGCGACGCGCGCGGATACATCCGGCTGGCCGAGCACATCAACGGGTCGATTCCACGCCCGGTGCATTGGGACTGGCCGTGGGGCGAGGTGCCGGCGCTTCTCGACTACGCCGCACCCGATGTTCGCCTGATCAACCTCGAGACAACGATCACCACGGGCGACCAATTCGCCGAGGGCAAAACGGTTTGTTACCGAATGCACCCGGACAACGTGCCGGCGCTGACGGCTTTGCGCCCGGACGTATGCACCCTGGCCAACAACCACGTTCTCGATTTCGGCTACCAGGGGCTGAGCGACACGGTCGCAGCCCTGTCCAGGGCGGGGATCCGGGCCGCCGGGGCGGGGGCCGACGAGCTCGCCGCACGCCGCCCGGCGGTGGTGGTGGCTCGGGGTGAGAACCAGGTGGTCGTCGGCTCGATCGCGATGACATCGGCCGGCGTGCCCGAATGCTGGGCCGCGCAGCGCGACCGGCCCGGAGTCTGGCTCGCCCGGGATCCTTCGCTGCGGGGCGCTGCCGAGGAGGTGGCGGCGGAGGTCTTGGCGCACAAAGGCGACGGAGACCTCGCCGTCGTCTCGGTGCATTGGGGATCCAATTGGGGCTATGGGATTGAGCGAAGCGAAATCGCTTTCGCGCACCGGCTGATCGACGCCGGAGTCGACATCGTCCACGGACACTCGTCACACCATCGCCGCCCGATCGAAATCTACCGCGGCAAAGCGATTCTGTACGGCTGCGGTGACGTCATCGACGACTACGAAGGCATTGGAGGCCACGAGTCTTTCCGCGCCGAGCTCAGACTGCTCTATCTGGCGAGCCTCGATGCGGCCAGCGGTGAACTGGTGGCACTGCAGATGATTCCGCTGCATGTGCGGCGGATGCGACTGGAGCTGGCCTCTCGGGCGGACGCCGAATGGCTGCGCACCACCATGGCGCACATCAGCCGCCGGTTCGGGACCCGGGTCGCGGCGGGACCCTACGATCTGCTCGAGGTCACCTCCCTGCCCAGCGGCATCCGTACGCGGAGGACCTCCGAGCCCGTCGGCGACTGACACGCATATACACACAGCACGCTCCGTAACCGAATGCTCTGCCCCACAGCGTATTCCCGGTAGCTGCAGCGGCCGACGTGGTACAGCTGCGGGCGCCGTGCCGCTGCGCATGGGCGTCGGTCGTCGTCCGGCCAAGGACCGAGAGCGGCCCCTACCGGGAAATCGTCGGCAGCGGTCGGCTCAGCGCAATTCGGCGATCACCTTGGAAAAATTGTCGATGTGGTTGTCCTGCACGGTAAACGACGCGATTCCGTATTTGTCGCGGTATCCGGACAAGGTGTCGGCCATCTCGCGCGGGGTGCCGCTGAGCACCGAGGGCATGGACAGCAGCTCGTCGTCGGACATTTCCGACGCGTACATGCGGGTCATCGTTAGGTCCGGCATGCGGGAGCCGTCGTTCGGTACGGCGGTGATGGCCAGGTTGAGCTCCAGCGAGTCGAACCGGTCACCGGCGGCGTTGCGCACGAACTCGACGCGCTCGGCCAGCGGGTCGTCGACGGCGCGCACCCGCGCGCCGGTCAGGCCGATGATGTTCGCGTGCCGGGCGGCCAGGGTCAGCACCCGGTCGCCGTTGCCGGCGATCAGGATCGGCGTGGTGGGGTGCTGTTCCCTGAGATAGGTCGTCATGTGCTCGAGGTAGTCGACCCGCGCGCCGGCGCTCGGGTACGGCAGCTCGGCGGCCTCGAATTCCTCGCGGACGTACCCGGTGCCCAGCCCGACCTCGACGCGGCCGTCGCTCAGCAGGTCCAGGGCGTGCAGATCCCGGCTGAGCAAGGCCGGCTTGTAGAAGGCGGCATTGAGCACATACATGCTCATCCGCATCCGCGTGGTCATCATCGCCGCTGCGGTCAGCGTCGGAAACGGCGCGGCCGCGCCGAGATGATCGGGCACGCACAAAACGTCGAACCCGAAGTCTTCGGCCTTCTTCACCTTCTCCTGCAATCTCGCCCGAGACTTGAAGAACCGCATGCTCATTCCGAAGCGGAAATCTTTGGCCACCAACATCCTCCGTTCAACCGTGCGAAAACACTTACCAACACCGGGCCGCGTCCGCCAGCCCCTGCACCAGCGCAGAAGTGACCGGTGACAGGCCGTCGTCGCCGGGTAGCGGGCTGCGCGGGCTCAGGCCGCGGACGCGCACCGACAACTCCAGCTGCGTGCCGCCGTCGCGCACGCGGTTGACCGGGTTGTCCGCGTGCAGGCCCCGCAGCCCGCGCGGGATCTCGTCGAGTTCGGTGACGACCCGATACCCGGTCAGCTGGATGTGGCGCGCCAGGTGTGCGGCCAGCGCGCGGTTGCGGCCACCGGCCAGCAGCTGCGTGCTGCGCCCGATCCGGCCATAGCCGTGCAGGGAGACCGCGACGTCGACATGGTCGAGAAACTCGGCGAGACAGGCCGATTCGGCGGGATCCACCATCGCCGACGGCAGGTGGTGCGGATAGCGGTCGGGGTGACGCAGCAGGTACACCGACGCCCCGGCGGCCTCGGCGGCGCGCTCGGCGATGACGTCGGTCATCCGCTCGAGGCCGCCGCCGTGAATGGCGAGGAAGCCGAAGCGCGAGCGCAACCGGCTGGCCTCGACCATCCCCGGTTCGCTCAGAAGCGCCGAAAGCGACTGCGGCGCAGGGTTAGTCGCGGAGGCCGGGCGCGGCCAGTGCGCGGGATCCCAGCGATGCAGGAACGCGATCCAGCGTTGCGGCAGCCCGTGGTGCACAGCGCCGTCGATGATGCGCGGCAGGTAGCCCGGGCGCGGCGGGCCGGGGTCCACCCGGGGGTCGATGTACACCCAGGCCGGGGCGGGCCCGTCGCCGGTGACCACGGTCAGCCGGTCGCGCCGGTAGCGCTCCGGCACCCCCTCGGCGCCGTCCAGGGCGGCCAGGTCGCTGTCGGACAATTGCCAGATCACCCCGTGCACCTGGTTACCGGAGAAGGGCTCGATGGTGGCCACGCCGCGCTGGTTGATCAGCCAGTCGTGATCGGAGAGCACCGCCGGCCGCGGATCGGTCGCGTCGGGACAGCGCAGCGCCATCTGCCGGACGCACAGGTTCGATCCGTATGCGAAATAAGGATGCCGGCGGGCCGGCATTCAGCCCGTCACCGTCAGATAGATCAGCACCATGTTAAGCAGACTAACCATTATGGCGACCGCCCAGCCAACAACCGTGGTGATCCGATGGTTGGTGTCGCTACCCATCAGCGTGCGGTCGGCGGTGAGCCTGACCAGCGGAAGCACCGCGAACGGTATCCCGAAAGACAGCACCACCTGCGACAGCACCAGCGCGCGGGTGGCGTCCACACCGGCCGCCAGGATCGCCAGGGCGGGAAACACGGTGACCAGCCGGCGCAGCGCCATGGGGACCGACCGATGCAGCAACCCCTGCATGATCATGGCCCCGGCGTAGGCGCCCACCGACGACGACGCCAGGCCCGAGGCGAGCAACCCGATCGCGAACAGCACCGCGATCGTCGGCCCCAGCGTGTCGTGAATCGCGGCGTAGGCGCCTTCGATGGAGGCCGCCACCTCGCGGCCCTGCAGGTTGATCGCGGCGACCAGCAACATCGCCGCGTTGACCGTCCCGGCGACCGCCATCGCCAGCAGGACGTCCACCCGGGTGACCCGCAGCAGCCGGCGCCGCTGCCGACCCGCCGCGGGATGCCCGTGTCGATCCAGCGCCAGGCCCGAGTGCAGATACACCGCGTGCGGCATCACCGTGGCGCCCATGATGGCGGCGGCCAGCAACACGGTTTCGGTCCCGCGGAACCGCGGCACCAGGCCGCCGAGCACAGCGCCGGGCGGAGGCGTGGCGACGAAGAAACTGGCCGCGAAGCCGATGGCGATGACCAGCAGCAACCCGGTGATCACGCGCTCGAAGAGGATCTGGCCGCGGCGATCCTGGATCCCCAGCAGCAGCAGCGACACCACCCCGGTGACCGCGCCGCCCGCCAGCAGCGGCAGACCGAACAGGATGCGCAGGGCGATGGCCCCGCCGACGACCTCGGCCACATCGGTTGCCATCGCGACGATCTCGGCCTGCGCCCAAAAGGCCAGGCGCAGTGGGCGGGTCATCTGCGTGCCGATGGTCGCGGGCAGCGAACGGCCGCTCACCAGCCCAAGCTTGGCCGACAGGTACTGCACCAGGCCCGCCAGCACGTTGGCCACCACGATGACCCACAGCAGCAAGTAGCCATACTTGGCGCCGGAGCTCACGTTGGCCGCGACGTTGCCGGGATCGACGTAGGCGATCGCGGCCACGAACGCCGGCCCGAGCAGGTACCAGTTCAGCCTGCGCTCAGGCCGGGTGTCCTGCGCCAACGTATCGACCCTCAATTCCCTACTCCGAATAAAAAAGTGAGGGTATCCGAACATTGCGGCCCACGGTCAAATGCGGGACCCTGGCGTTGGCATTTCGGACGCCGGCCGACCCGACGTCACCCGGGAAGGTAGAGACCCCGGCCAGTGACCAGTGGCAGGTCCAGCGTGGTCCGGATGCCAGGCGGCGCGGCGACCACCGCGGGGATCGCGTTGACGACCCGCATCGCAGTGGCGACCAAGCCGGCGTGGTTGTGGTCGCCGAGCCGGCTGCTCAGGCAGATGTCCATCCCGTAGGACGGTTCCCCGGTGATCTCGATGCGGTAGGAGCCGCCTGGCTGGGCGGGCTGCGGCCAATCCGGGCACAGGTCCTCGCGCAACCGCGTCACGTGTTCGAGGACGACGACGGGGTCGCCGTCGACCATCCCGAACACCTCGAACCGCAGCGCGGCGGCGGTGCCCTTGGCGATGTGACCCGACGCGATGTCGAAGTCCTCGGGAGCGGGTTCGCGGACGTAGACCTCGGCGACCTCGTCGAGCTCGATGCCCAGGCCCGCCGCCAGCTGCCGCACCACCGATCCCCACGCCATGCTCAGCACGCCGGTCTGCAGCAGCATCGGGATCTCCTCGAGCGGCTTGCCGAACCCCATCACGTCGAACATGACGGCGGCGCTGTTGTAGGTGGCGTAATCGACGATCTCCATGCATCGGATCTGCTGAATGTTCTGGCACGTGCCGGCCAGTGCCAGCGGCAGCAGGTCGTTGGCGAAGCCGGGGTCGATGCCGTTGACGTATAGGCTCGCATTGCCCTGCTGCGCAGCCTCTTCCAGCGGGTTGATGAGTTCCTCGGGAATCACCTGCCACGGATACTGCAAGAAGACCGGACCGCTGCCGACCACGTTGACGCCGGCCGCCAGGATGCGCCGGTAGTCGTCGAGTGCCTCCATCAGCCGGTTGTCGGCCAGCGCGGTGTAGACCGCGCACCGGGGGCCGGTGGCCAGCACCGCGTCCAAATCGGTACTGGCCAGCACGCCGGCCGCCTCCGCCACGCCGGCAAGCTCCGCCGCGTCCTTGCCGGCCTTGGTGTCCGAGGACACCCAGACGCCGGTGAGCTCGAACTGCGGGTTGGTGATCAGCGCCTTGAGCGCGTGCACGCCGACGTTGCCGGTGCCCAGTTGAACGACGGGTATGGCCATGGCTGGCTCCTTTGCAGGTCGGGGCTCACAGATCCGGGACAGGGATGTCGAGATTGGGATAGGTGAGGCCGCCGTCGACCTCCAGCGTCTTGCCGGTCAGGAAGCCACCGGCGGGGGACGCCAAATACACCGCGGCGGCGGCGATGTCGGCCGTGTCGCCGAGCCGTCGCAGCGGGGTCGCCTTTTCCATCGGCGCGCGCAGCTCGTCGTTGGAGGCAACCACGTCCAGTGCGGAGGTCAGGATCGACCCCGGCGCGATCGCGTTGACCCGGATGCGCGGACACAGGTCGAGGGCGGCCAGCCGGGTGTAGTGAGACAGCGCGGCCTTGGCGGTGCCATAGGCGGCAAAGCCCCGCCCGGCCAGCCGGCCCATGGTGGAGGTGATGTTGATGACGCTGCCGCCGCCGGAGTGCTCGAGCATCAGCGGCACGGCCGCGACCGTCAACGCGTGCGCGGTGGCGACGTTGAAGGTGAAGGCGTCCTTGAGGTCCTTGGTCGAGGTGGTCAGCAGCGTGTTGGGCATCGTGCCGCCGACGTTGTTGACCACGATGTCGAGGCGCCCGAACGCCTCGACGGCCTGGCCGGCCAGTTGCGCGGTCGCCTCGGGGTGGGCCAGATCGGCGGCGACGGCGTGCGCCCGCCGGCCGGTGCCGCGAACCTGTTCGGCGACGGCGTCTAGTTGGGATTGGGTGCGCGATGCGATGACGACGTCGGCGCCGGCCTCGGCGAACGCCAGGGCGATGGCCGCACCGATGCCACGGCCGCCACCGGTGATGACGGCGACTTTGTCGTCGAGACGGAACCTGTCGAGGATCATTGCGGCCTTTCTGTGTTGAGTTGTGGGCCGAACGGTAGCAAACCCGGCCGTCCCGTCGAATGGCTTTTCTGAAACAGGTTCTAGTTTTGCACACTGGCTTTGCGGTGTGACATGGCCCATACCGCGGTGGTGCGGACGCCGGTGACGACGAGCGCGGCAGCCGCCGATGTTCCTATGCCAGCAACCAATGTTTGCTCGGCGTTAACCTTGTTCCTGTTAGCTTCTGGGCTGCGAGGAAGACGGCTGGTTAGCGGGCCGCGGCCACTGGCGGCGGCGATCACCCTCCATCCCTACCGTTAGGATCTGAATTGAAAATCAACCGATTTGGCGCTGCGCTGGGTGTTATGGCCGCCGGTGCGCTGGCGCTGTCGGGATGTGGCAGTGACAACAACAACGCGTCCGCGGGACACGCAACGACGGGCCAGTCGTCAGCGAACGTCAACTGCGGCGGGAAGAAGACGCTCAAGGCGAGCGGGTCCACCGCGCAGGCCAACGCGATGACCCGCTTCGTCAACGCGTTCGAACAGGCCTGCCCCGGTCAGACCCTGAACTACACCGCCAACGGCTCGGGCGCCGGAATCACTGAATTCAACGGTAACCAAACCGATTTCGGTGGCTCGGACTCGCCGCTGAGCAAAGGCGAGTACGCCAAGGCGCAGGGGCGCTGCGGCTCGCCGGCGTGGAACCTGCCGGTGGTGTTCGGGCCGATCGCGATCACCTACAACGTCAACGGGCTGCCCTCGCTCAATCTCGACGGCCCCACGGCGGCGAAGATCTTCAACGGCACCATCACCACCTGGAACGATCCGGCGCTGCAGGCCTTGAACGCGGGTGTGAACATGCCGAGCGAGCAGATCCACGTCGTGTTCCGCAACGACCAGTCCGGGACGACCGACAACTTCCAGCACTACCTCGACGCGGCGTCCGACGGTGCTTGGGGCAAGGGCGCCGGAAAGACGTTCAACGGCGGTGTCGGCGAGGGCGCCAAGGGCAACGACGGCACCTCGGCGGCCATCAAGGCCACCGAAGGGTCGATCACCTACAACGAGTGGTCCTTCGCCCAGGCCCAGAACCTGAACATGGCCAAGATCATCACCTCGGCCGGTCCGGACCCGGTGGCGATCAGCGCCGAGTCGGTCGGCAAGACGATCTCCGGGGCCACCATCGAGGGGCAGGGCCACGACATGGTGATCGACACGCTGTCGTTCTACAAGCCGACGCAGCCCGGCTCCTACCCGCTCGTGCTCGCGACCTATGAGGTGGTCTGCTCGAAGTACCCCGACGCCCAGGTCGGCACGGCGGTGAGGGCGTTCCTGCAGAGCACCATCGGTGCCGGGCAGAATGGGTTGGCGGGCAACGGCTACATTCCCATTCCGGATGCGTTCAAGTCGAGACTGTCTGCATCGGTGGACGCGATCAGTTGATCCGGGACGTCATGACACGAGCAACGGTAGCCACCCCGCCGACCGGGAAGGCTCCCGCGCTGGCAGCGGTGAACACCCGCGCGGCGCGGCGGGGGGACCGGCTGTTCAAGTGGCTCGCCGTTGCCGCCGGCGCGACGATCGTGATCGCGATCCTGCTCATCGCGGTCTTCCTGTTGGTTCGCGCCGTCCCTTCCCTGCGCGTCAACCACGCGAACTTCTTCACCAGTCCCGAATTCCGGACGACCGACCCCAAGAACCTGGCGTTCGGCATCCGCGACCTGCTCATGGTCACGGTGCTGAGTTCGATCACCGCGCTCGCGCTGGCGGTGCCGGTCGCGGTCGGCATCGCGGTGTTCCTCACCCAATACGCGCCGGCGCGGCTGGCGCGCCCGTTCGGCGCGATGGTCGACCTGTTGGCGGCGGTGCCCTCGATCATCTTCGGGCTGTGGGGGATCTTCGTGCTGGCGCCGCAGCTCGAGCCGGTCGCGGTGTTCCTCAACCGCAGTCTCGGATGGTTCTTTCTGTTCAAGAAGGGCAACGTCTCGCTGGCCGGCGGCGGCACCATCTTCACCGCCAGCATCGTGCTCTCGGTGATGATCCTGCCCATCATCACCTCGGTGTCGCGTGAGGTGTTCCGGCAGACTCCGAGCATTCAGAAGGAGGCGGCGCAGGCGCTGGGCGCCACCAAGTGGGAGGTGGTGCGGATGACCGTGCTGCCGTTCGGCCGCAGCGGTGTCATCGCGGCGTCGATGCTGGGCCTGGGCCGGGCGCTCGGCGAAACGGTGGCCGTGCTGATCATCCTGCGGTCGGCCGCCCAGCCGGGCAGCTGGTCGCTGTTCGACGGCGGCTACACGTTCGCGTCCAAAATCGCCTCGGCGGCGGCCGAGTTCAGCCAGCCGCTGCCCACCGGGGCCTACATCGCCGCCGGCTTCGCGCTGTTCGTCCTGACGTTCATCGTCAACGCGGTCGCCCGCACGATCGCCGGCGGGAAGGTCAACGGGTGACCGTCCAGGAATTCGACCGACCGGTCAAGGCGGAGGTCTTTCACCGGATCAGCCCCAGACGGCGGATCACCAACAATGTCGCGACGGTGTTCTTCCTGGCCTCGTTCGTCACGGCGCTCGTACCGCTGCTGTGGGTGCTGTGGGTCGTGGTCGCCCGGGGGTGGTACGCCGTCATCCAGTCGGGCTGGTGGACCCACTCCCTGCGCGGCATTTTGCCCGAACAGTTCGCCGGCGGGGTGTATCACGCGCTGTACGGCACGCTGGTGCAGGCCGGGGTGGCCGCCGTCCTGTCGGTGCCGCTGGGCCTGATGGTCGCGGTGTATCTGGTCGAATACGGTTCCGGGCGGCTGGTGCGGGTGACGACGTTCATGGTCGACGTGCTCGCCGGGGTGCCGTCGATCGTGGCGGCGCTGTTCGTGTTCAGCCTGTGGATCGTCACCCTGGGATTCCAGCAGAGCTCGTTTGCAGTGTCGCTGGCGCTGGTCCTGCTGATGTTGCCGGTGGTGGTGCGCTCCGCCGAGGAGATGCTGCGACTGGTGCCCGACGACCTGCGGGAGGCCAGCTACGCGCTGGGTGTCACCAAATGGAAGACCATCGTGCGAATCGTCTTCCCCATCGCGATGCCCGGCATCGTCTCGGGCGTCTTGCTGGCCGTCGCGCGGGTGATCGGCGAGACCGCGCCGGTGCTGGTGCTGGTCGGATACAGCCGCTCGATCAACTTCGACGTGTTCCACGGCAACATGGCCTCGCTGCCGCTGCTGATCTACACCGAGCTGACCAACCCCGAACACGCCGGCTTCCTGCGCATCTGGGGTGCGGCGCTGACGCTGATCATCATGGTCGGTGTGATCAACCTCATCGCCGGCGCGACCCGTTTCCTGGCCAACCGGCGCGGCGGCTGAGCCGGCGCCTCAGGACTTCGACTCCGCCTTGGGGCGTGCCCTTTTGCTGTGCGCCTTCTTCGCGGCGGTCTTTTTCGCCGGAGCCTTTCTTCGCCGGCGCGGCGCCGTCACCGTCACCGGAGCTGTCGCCGGAGCGCGCCTTGACGCTGGCTTCCAGCTTGGCGAGCAGATCGGAGACGTCTTCGGTCTCGTCGAGCTCCTTGGGCTGTTCCTCGGTGGTGAACGCTTCCCCGCCTTCGAGTTTGGCGTCGATGAGCTCCTGCAGCTGCTCCTGGTAGCTGTCATGGAAGCGGTCCGGGTTGAACTCCTCGGCCATCGACTCGACGACCTGCCCGGCCATTTTGAGCTCCGCGGGCTTGATCTCGACCTCCTTGTCGAGCACCGGGAAGTCGGGATCGCGGATCTCGTCGGGCCACAGCAAGGTGTGGATCACCATCACGTCGCGTTTGCCGAAGTCCTTGACGCGCAACGCGGCCAGCCGGGTTTTGTTGCGCAGCGTGAAGTGGACAATCGCCATCCGCTCGGTCTGGGCGAGGGTCTTGGCCAGCAGCACATAGGATTTGGACGACTTCGAGTCCGGCTCCAGGAAGTAGCTGCGGTCGAACATCATCGGGTCGACCTCGCTGGCCGGCACGAACTCGAGCACCTCGATCTCGCGGCTGCGCTCCTCGGGCAGGGTGGAGATGTCGTCGTCGGTGATGATCACCATCTGGCCGTCGTCGGACTCGAAGGCGCGGGCCAGGTCGCCGTATTCGACGACCTCGCCGCACACCTCGCACACGCGCTTGTAGCGGACGCGGCCGTTGTCCTTGGCATGCACCTGATGGAACTTGATGTCGTGGTCCTCGGTCGCGCTGTACACCTTGACCGGCACGTTGACCAGTCCGAACGCGATCGAACCCTTCCAGATGGAGCGCATGTAAGTCAGTATGCCCACACAGTTCGCCCGCTAACAGCGCGGCGAACCGGGCGGACGGCTAATTGCCCTCGGTCGCGACGCGCAGCGCGGCCCGATCGGGGAGGTCGGCACCGGGGCGGCCGATGGTCAGCGCCGACGACAGGCTGGCCGCCCGCAGTGCGCCCGTCAGCGTGTCGAGCCCGATCCCGGCGAGATCCTTCCGCCCCCCGGCGCCGAGCAATCCCTGTTCCCACAGCGCGTCGAGCAGGCCGACCATGAAGGCGTCACCGGCGCCGACGGTGTCGACCACCCGGACCGGCCGGGCGGCCACCCGTGCCTCGCCGGCCGCGCACCAGGCCAGCGCGCCGCGCTCGCCCATCGTCACGACGACGATCGCGGGTCCCGAGGCCAGCCAGCCGCGGGCGGTCTGTTCGGGCTCGTGGTCGGGATCGATCCAGCCCAGGTCCTCATCGCTGGCCTTGACGATGTCGCTGCGCTGGACGAGGCGCTCGATGCGTTCGCGGGCCAGGGCCCGGTCGTCGATCAGCGACGGGCGTACGTTGGGGTCGAAGCTGACCGTCGCCGAGACGCGGTAGGCGTCCAGCAGCGCCGCGACCGCCAGGCAGCCCGGCTCCCGTACCGCGGCGATGGATCCGGTGTGCACCATCAGTGGCGGCGCGACCTCGGGGGTACCGGCGAGCTGCCAGTCCAGGTCGAAGGTGTAGGTCGTCGAGTCCCCAGAGCCCGGGCGGGCGGTCGTGGCCACCGCGCGCGGCGTTCGGGCGGCGGACATACTGCCCGAAACAAGTTGCACCCCAGCCGCTTTCAGATGAGCTGCGATGCGCTCGCCCGGTTCGTCGTCGCCGATGTGGGTGAGGAAGTCGACGTCGTGACCCAACCGGGCGAGCCCGACCGCGACGTTGAGCGGGCTGCCGCCGACGCGCTCGACGCGGCCGTCGATGGTGTCGATCAACGCCTCACCGATCACCAGCCCGCGGGTCATAGGGTGCGCCCCTCCGTGTCGTCGTGCAGCAATGCCTCCAGCGTCGCCCGCGCGCCGCGGGTGTGCAACGAGCCCAGCGTCCGGCGGTACGCCTCGACGAACGGGCGTGCCCGCGACAGCTCGCCGAACAGCGCATCGTTCTCGATGAACGCGGTCGGATGTGAGCGCTGGGACCGCGCGATCGGCACCAGCGAGTCCGCGAGGTTGTCGACCACCTCGATCGGTTCGCCGCGTTCGTCCACCGCCTCGGTGTAGCGGGCCCAGCTCGCCACGGCCGCCGAGGCCAACCGGACGGATCCACCGGTGCGCAGGTTGGCGCGGATCACCGGCAGCAGCCAGGCCGGGATGCGGTCCGAGGAGAAGGCGCACAACCGTGCGACCGTGTCGCCCACGCCTGGGTTGGTGAAACGCTCGAGGAGCTCGCGGCTGTAGTCGGCCAGGTCGATGCCGGGCACCGGCGCCAGGGTGGGAATGGCCTCGGAATCGAAGTAGGCCCGCAGAAATTCGGCGAGCAGCTCATCGCGCGCCGCGTCGTGCACCATCCGGTATCCGCACAGCCACGCGAAGTAGCACAGGCATTGGTGGCCGGCGTTGAGCAGCCGCAGCTTCATCGCCTCGTAGGGGCCCACGTCGTCGACCAGCAGCACTCCCGCGTCCTGCAGCGGGGGCCTGCCGTCGGCGAAGTCGTCCTCGATCACCCAGGCGCCGAAGCTCTCGGCCAGCACCGGCCACCGGTCGGTGACGCCGAAGTCGCGTTCCAGCCCCGCCACGACGTCGTCGGTGGTAGCCGGGGTGATGCGATCCACCATCGAGCAGGGGAACCGGACGCGCTCGCCGACCCAGGCTGCCAGGCCCGGCCGCAGCAGGTCGGCGTGCTCGAGCACGGCGCGCCGTGCGACGTGGCCGTTGTGCTCGATGTTGTCGCAGGACACGATCGTGGGCGCGTTGACGCCGCGGTCGCGGCGGCGGGCCAGGGCGTCGGCGATCAGGCCGAACACCGACCCGCGGTCCCTGACCCGGTAGCCGCCCTCGGTAATGGTCATCGAGATGATGCGCGTCGACGGCGCGGCCAGTAGCTCGACTGCGGCCTGCGGGTCGTCGGGCACATAGCGGTAGTCGACGATCGAGCCGATCACCCGCGCGTCGCGGCCGCCGTCCGGGCTCTCGAGGACCAGCGTGTACAGGCCGTCCTGGGCGGCCAGCGCGTCGCGCATACGCCGGTCGGCCGGCATGACGCCCAGCCCGCAGATGCCCCACTCGCGAGCCAGGCCGCGCTGCAGCAACCTGTCGACGTACATAGCCTGATGCGCGCGGTGGAAGCCGCCGACCCCGAAATGCGCGATGCCGACCGCGACGCCCGCACGGTCGTAGCCGGGCCCGGCGATCGGCAGCCGCCCCAGGGTGGCGTTGTCCAGGCGAACCACGATGCCGACGCTACCGGCGGCCGCGGCCGACCACGTACGTTGAGTCGATGGGGTCCACGGCGCGGGCGCGGGTGCAGCTGACCAACGCCGACAAGGTGCTCTACCCCGCGAAGGGCGGACAGCGGGCCGTCACAAAAGGGGACGTCTTCGACTATTACACGCGCATCGCCGAGGTGATGCTTCCGCACATCGCCGGGCGGCCCGCAACCCGTAAGCGTTGGCCCAACGGCGTCGACCGGGACTCGTTCTTCGAAAAGCAGCTGGCCTCCTCGGCGCCGGACTGGCTGCCACGCGCAAGCGTGATGCACCGCTCCGGGACGACGACCTACCCGATCATCGACAGCCCCGACGGGCTCGCGTGGATCGCCCAGCAGGCGGCGCTCGAGGTGCACGTGCCCCAGTGGCGGTTCGTGGCCGAGTGGACCCGCAGCAAGGCCGAAGAGCTCAAGCCCGGCCCGGCCACGCGGTTGGTGTTCGACCTGGACCCCGGCGAGGGGGTGACCATGGCACAGCTGGCCGAGGTGGCCCGCGCGGTCCGGGACATGATCGCCGGCATCGGGTTGACCACCTTCCCGCTCACCAGCGGCAGTAAGGGGCTGCACCTCTACGCGCCGCTGCAGGACCCGGTCAGCAGCCGGGGCGCCACGGTGCTGGCCAAACGCGTTGCGCAGCAACTGGAAAAGGCGATGCCCAAGCTCGTCACGTCGACCATGACCAAGAGCGTGCGCGCGGGCAAGGTGTTCCTGGACTGGAGCCAGAACAACGGCTCCAAGACCACCATCGCGCCCTATTCGCTGCGCGGCCAGCAGCGCCCGACGGTCGCCGCGCCGCGCAGCTGGGCGGAACTCGACGACCCCGAACTGACCCACTTGCGCTACGACGAAGTGCTCGCCCGGGTCGACCGGGACGGCGACCTGCTGGAGGCCCTGGACGCCGACGCTCCGGTCCCCGATCGGCTCGCCAAGTACCGCAGTATGCGCGACGCCGCGAAGACGCCCGAGCCCGTTCCCGCGGCAAAACCAGCTGTCGGACAGGGCAATAAGTTCGTCATCCAGGAGCACCACGCCCGCCGGCTGCACTACGACTTCCGGCTCGAACGCGACGGGGTGCTGGTGTCGTGGGCGGTGCCGAAGAACCTGCCCGACACCACCTCGGTGAACCACCTGGCCGTACGCACCGAGGACCACCCGCTGGAATACGCCACCTTCGAGGGCAACATCCCCAAGGGGGAGTACGGGGCCGGCAAGGTGATCGTCTGGGACACCGGCACCTACGAAGCCGAGAAGTTCCGCGATGACGAGGTGATCGTCGACCTGCACGGCAACCGAATCTCCGGGCGCTACGCGCTGATTCAGACCAACGGCGACCAGTGGCTGGCGCACCGAATGAAGGACCAGAACACCTTCGACTTCGACGAGGTGCTCCCGATGCTCGCCACCCACGGTTCGGTGTCGGACATGAAGGCTGGCCAGTGGGCCTTCGAGGGCAAGTGGGACGGCTACCGCGTGCTGCTCGAAGCCGACCACGGCGCCCTGCGGCTGCGCTCCCGTCGCGGCCGCAACGTCACCAAGGAGTATCCCGAATTCCGCTCCCTGGCAGCCGATCTCGCCGATCACCACGTGGTGCTCGACGGGGAAGCCGTCGCGTTGAACCCCTCCGGTGTGCCCAGCTTCACCGAGATGCAGAACCGCGGCCGCGCCACCCGCGTGGAGTACTGGGCATTCGACCTCCTCTACCTCGATGGCCGGTCGCTGCTGCGCGCCCGCTACGCCGACCGGCGCAAGCTGCTGGAAACCCTGGCCGGTGCGGGCAATCTCATCGTCCCCGCTCTCGTGCCCGGCGAGGACGGGGCTCAGGCGCTCGCGCACTCGCGCAAACACGGATGGGAGGGCGTGGTCGCCAAGCGGCGCGACTCCACCTATCAGCCGGGCCGACGATCGGCGTCATGGGTCAAGGACAAGCACTGGAACACACAGGAAGTCGTCATAGGCGGCTGGAAGGCGGGGGAGGGCGGACGCAGCAGCGGGATCGGCTCGCTGCTGATGGGCATCCCCGGCCCCGGCGGGCTGCAGTTCGCCGGGAAGGTCGGCACCGGCTTCACCGAACGTGACCTGGCCACCCTGAAGAAGACGCTGGCGCCGCTGCGCACCGACCACTCGCCGTTCAGCCCCCCGCTGCCCCGGAGCGAGGTCAGGGGCGTGACGTTCGTCGAGCCGACCCTGGTCGGGGAGGTGCGGTACAGCGAATGGACCCCGGACGACCGGCTGCGCCAGTCGAGCTGGCGTGGGCTGCGGCCGGACAAGAAACCGAGTGAGGTGGTGCGAGAATGAAATGGTTGACCTTTGACGGTGCCGAAGGTGAGCGGACCGGGGTGCTCTCCGGTGATCTCATCCACGCGATGCCGGCGGGCGTGACCCTGCTCGAGTTGATCGGGCGCGGCGCCGAGGGCCTGCGCCGCGCCGGTGCGGAGGCGCTCGGCTCGTCGACCACCGTGCGCCTGGACGAGGTGCGGCTCCTGGCGCCGATCCCGCGCCCGCCGTCGATCCGCGACACCCTGTGCTTTCTGGACCACATGCGCAACTGCCGGGCGGCGCTGGGTGCCGGGCGAGCCCTCGCCGACGCCTGGTACCGCATCCCCGCCTTCTACTTCGCCTGCCCGGCAACGGTTCTGGGACCCTACGACGACGCCCCCATGGCCCCCGGCAGCGCGTGGCAGGACTTCGAGCTCGAGATCGCCGCCGTCATCGGCACGGGCGGTAAGGACCTCACGGTCGAGGAAGCCGAACGGGCCATCGTCGGCTACACCATCTTCAACGACTGGTCAGCGCGCGACCTGCAGCAGCTGGAGGGTCAGCTGGCGATCGGTCAGGGCAAGGGCAAGGACGGCGGGGTCACGCTGGGCCCGTATCTGGTGACACCCGACGAACTCGAGACCTACCTCCGTGACGGCAGGCTCGATCTCCGGGTGAGCGCGCTGGTCAACGACACCGAGATCGGCTCGGGCTCGACCGCCCAGATGGACTGGACCTTCGGCGAAGTCATCTCCTACATCTCGCGCGGAGTCCCGCTAGCCCCCGGCGACGTCATCGGCTCGGGCACGGTGCCCACCTGCACGCTGGTCGAGCACCTCAATCCGGCCGCGCTGGAAGAGTTTCCGGGCTGGCTGCACGACGGCGACGTCGTTACGTTGCGGGTCCAGGGGCTGGGGGAGACCCGCCAAACCGTCCGCGCCAGCGGCCCGCCGCACCCGCTGGCCGCCCGGCCCAACCCCGACGCCACACCAGAGCCGGCGCGGGTCAACCCCGCACCGGCGAAGGTGCCGTACACCCGCGGGCTGCACGAGGTCGGCGACAAGGTCTGGGCGTGGACGCTACCCGACGGCGGGTTCGGTTGGAGCAACGCGGGTTTGGTCTCCGGCGATGGTGCATCCCTGCTCGTGGACACGCTGTTCGACCTCGCACTGACCCGCGAAATGCTCGCCGCCATGAGGCCTTTCACCTCGTCTGCGCCCATCACCGACGCGCTGATCACCCATTCCAACGGCGACCACACCCACGGCAATCAGCTACTCGACGCGTCGGTGCGGATCATCGCCGCGAAGGACACGGCCGAGGAGATCGCCCACGGGATGGCTCCCGAGATGCTGACGATGGTCCAAAACACCGACCTCGGGCCCATCGCGACGAAGTTTGTGCGAGACCGGTTCGGGCACTTCGACTTCAGCGGGATCAGGCTGCGCAACGCGGACCTGACCTTTGACCGCGAGCTGACCATCGACGTCGGCGGCCGGCGGGTGGACCTGTTGAACCTCGGTCCGGCCCACACCGCCGCGGACTCGGTGGTGCACGTCCCCGACGCCGGGGTTCTCTTCGGCGGGGACCTGCTGTTCATCGGGTGCACGCCGATCGTGTGGGCCGGACCGATCGCCAACTGGGTCGCGGCGTGCGACGCCATGATCGCGCTGGACGCGCCGATCGTGGTGCCCGGCCACGGCCCCGTCACCGACCCCGACGGGATCCGCGCCGTGCGCGGCTATCTCACCCATGTCTCCGAGCAGGCGGAGGCCGCCCACCGCAAGGGCCTGTCGTGGTCCGAGGCCGCCGAGGGCATCGACCTCGGCGAGTACGCGACGTGGCTGGACGCCGAACGGGTCGTGGTCAACGTCTATCAGCGCTACCGCGAACTCGACCCCGACACCCCGCAGCTGGAGGTCATGGCCCTGCTGGTGATGCAGGCCGAGTGGTCGGCCAAACGCAGCCGTTAGCCCGGGCACTGCGGTCGCCGACACGGACTGGCCTACGGTTCCCGTATGCCCGCTGTAGAACTGCAGACCCTCGAAGACAACATCGCCTGCGTCACCCTCAACCGGCCCGAGCGGCTCAACGCCATCGACGGTGCGCTGATCGACGGCGTGGACGACGCCTTGACCGCGCTCGCCGGCGGCGAATTCCGGGCGGCGATCCTGACCGGCGCGGGACGCGGCTTCTGCGCCGGCGCCGACCTGAGCGGCACCGGCGAGCCGTGGACGCACACCAAACCGACGACCCCGCCGTTCAAGGTCAACTACGACGCGCAGGTTCGCCTCGCCGACCTGTTCACCCGCCTTTACGAGCTGCCCATCCCGGTGATCGCCGCGGTCAACGGCGTCGCCGTGGGCGGCGGGCTGGCGTTCACGCTGGTCTGCGATGTCCGGGTCGCCTCCGAGCACGCCCGGTTCGGGTCGGCGTTCATCAAGGCCGGGTTCTCGTCGATGGACATGGGCACCAGCTACCTGCTGCCGAAGATCGTCGGCGCGGGGGTGGCCCGCGAGCTCATGCTGACCGGCCGCATCATCGACGCCGCCGAGGCATATCGGATCAGGCTGGTGCACGAGCTGGTGGCGCCCGATGAGCTGATGCCCGCCGCGCTCGAGGTGGCCCGCTCGATTGCCGAGAACAACGCCTACGGCGTGTGGCAGACCAAGATCGGGCTCAACGCGGCGCTGGACGCCCCCAGCCTGCGGCATGCCATCGAGCTCGAGAACCGCACGCAGATCCTCAGCGGCTTCACCAACAATCCCGTCGAGGCCGCTACGGCGCACCGGGAGAAGCGGGCGCCACGGTGGGATCCGCTGTAACCCAATGGCGGCGGCCCGCTAGACCTTGGCGATCACGTTCTCGGCGAACATCTCCAGGTTGCGGACCTTGGTGTCCAGCGGCTCGGTGTCGTTGCCCTTGATGTAGGGGATGCGGAAGCCGACGATCACGTCGGTGACGCCCTTGTCCTCGAGCCGCTTGATGCCGTCCAGGGTGTAGGCGTCGCCGGAGATCACGTGGATTTCGAACGGGCCGGTCTTGCCCTCTTCCTCGCGGTATCGCTGGAGCTTGGCGATGAGCCCGTCGAGTTCCTCGGGGTCGCCGCCGCCGTGCATCCAGCCGTCCAGCCGCGCGGCGCGCCGCAGCGCGGCGTCGGCGTGCCCGCCGATCAGGATCGGGATCGGCTGGGTGGGCGCCGGCGTCATCTTGGTCTTGGGGATGTCGTAGAACTCGCCGTGGAACTCGAAGTACTCGCCGCTGGACAGGCCCCGGACGATCTCGATGCATTCGTCCATCCGCTTGCCGCGCCTGGCGAACGGGACGCCCATCAACTCGTAGTCCTCCGGCCACGGGCTCGTGCCCACGCCCAAACCGACACGGTTGCCGATCAGCGCGGCCAGCGAACTGGCCTGCTTGGCCACCAGGGCCGGGGGCCGGATCGGCAGCTTGAGGACGAAGAAGTTGAACCGCAACGTCGAGGTCACCGCCCCCAGCGCCGCGGTCAGGACGAACGTTTCGATGAAGGCCTTGCCGTCGAGGAACTCCCGGTTGCCGTCGGGGGTGTACGGGTACTTCGAATCGGACTCGAACGGGTAGGCGATGCTGTCGGCGATCGTCATGCTGTGGTATCCGGCCGCCTCGGCCGCCTTGGCCAGCGGGATGTAGTACGAATAGTCGGTCATTGCCTCGGCATAGCTGAACCGCACGTCATCTGCCTTCCGTGGAGGGGACTTCACAAGACACTAGAACGTGTTCTAGTTTGACCCGTGCCGGGGGCCGAACACAACAAGCCGCCGGGCGATCGCTAGAGCCGGTTCTCGGGACCGATGACCGCCCAGACCGTCTTGCCGGACGCGGTGGGCGCGCTGCCCCAGGCGCGCGACAGCGCGTCGACGATCGCCAGGCCGGAGACGTCGACGCCCTCTTGGGGAGCCGGCAGGCGCACCGCGGGAGCGTTGCTGCCGTCGGACACCGCGATCGTTGCCGTCGTGCCGTCGCTCTCGATGCGCATACTGGGAACGCTTCCGGTGTGTTCCAACACGTTTTCCACGAACACGTTGACCACGACGAGCGCGACCGGGATGAGCGCGGTCTGCGACCACGCGGTGAGCCATTCGCGAACCAGGCGACGAGACTCGCGAAGGCTGGTGAGGTTGGTCGGCAGCTCGGCGTCGGCGCGCCGGATGCCGCGACGGATAGGCCGCCCGAGCGCCCGCATCGCCCCCCTCTCGCTCGCGTAAACCGGCATCAGCCGCGCGACGCCGCTGCGCTTGAGCGCCTCCCGGTTGGCGGGGTGCGCGCACACCAACGCGATCGGAATGGCGGCTCGGGGGTCGAGCTGCCAGCGCGCGCCGATGAACGCCGTCCACGCCGTTTCCGCGGGCACCTCGAGCGCGGTCACGTCGAGGACGACTGCCGAGGGCGCGTCCAGCGCGGCCCGCACGATGGCGTCGCGCAGAGCCGCGGCATTGCGCTTATCCAGCACACCGTCGACGGTCAGGACGGCCACCGAGTGCTCCATCCTTCCCGCGACGGCCAGCGAGCTCGGTGATTCAGCTGGAGCGCTCACCGCAGCCACCCCCTTCGCGTCAGGCTTCATCGTCGCTGACGGGACGCCGCACCCCCGCGATCTGCGGGCGTGCGTGTCCGGATTGTGATTGAAGCGGGGGTGCCGCAATTGGGCCTGCCCGCCCGGTCCCGCCGTCTCGTTCCCTCGTGTTCATCGCATCCCCACCCGGCTCGCTGTCGAGGAACCGACGCGGCACGCACACCCACGGACCCCCCGCACGGTGCATGGCCACCCCCGGTCGAAACGGGGTGATTACCCCGCTCCGAAACGATGCTAAACGTCAGATTCGGCCGTCAGCCAGCGCCGACGGCTGATCACTTGGCTCGGGGCCCGGGATCAGCCCGCGCCGAGGGGGTACGGCGGAACGCCCACCCCGGCGATTGCGTGTGTGCCCCAAGGGGTTTGTTCGGTGATGCGGGCGGACGCGCTGCGTTGGCCGACCGTCAGCGTCGCCGTCCGCGACTGTCTGAGCGCTTCGTCCGGCAAGGGTCGCGACGGGCTGCCAAAAACGGTGCCCTGCCAGTGGTACTGGCCGTCGATCGGGTCCAGGCGACCGGCCAGCCGCACGCGCACCGAGTGGGCGGTGCCCGCGACCGTCAGCGTCGCCGCGCCGTCATAGCTCTGCCGGTCCTGGCGGCCGCGTGACGACAGCTCGAACGCGCGCGACGCCCGGTGCGGGCGCGGCGGTCGCACGTAAACGCGCTCGTTGAACACCTGCTGGCTGCTTCGGCGCACCTCGATGCGGGTCGCGTCGCGATCCGCCATGAGCCGCACGCACTCGGCGACGTAGCGGGCCTGCGCGCCGAAATCGGGCCCGCCGAGGAAGAAGTAGTTCGGAAAACCGTGTACGGCGACCCCGAAGTAGGGTTCCATGCCGTCGACCCAGGCCCGCCGGATGCTCAACCCGCCGGCGCCGACGAGCGTCTCGTCGCCAACGCGATCGGCGAGCGTGAAACCGGTGCCGTAGACGATGGCGTCAACGGAGTGGTCGGCACCATCGCGGGTGCGGACGCCCGACGCGCTGACGGCGGTGATCGCCGACCCCACCAGCGTGGGCCCCGATGGTCCGTCAGTGGCGCCCGGCCGGAGCCGTCGGCGCAGCCAGCGCCTGGCCCGGGTCGACGGCAGCGGCAACTCGTCGATGAACCGGCGCGGCGCATGCGCGAACACGGTCACCGAAGCCGACTGTGGCAGCTGCCCGATGTAGTGGCCCGCGACGGAGTCGGCGCCGATGACCGCGATGCGTTTGCCGGCCGGATCGAAACCGGGGTCGCGCTGCGCGGCGGGAAACGCCGATCCCCGGAATTCCCCGCGCCCGGCCAGCTGCGGTGTCCACGCGGCCGTCGGCGCCGAGTGGGCGGCGATGACGATGCGGCCCCGGACCACCTCGCCGGTGGCCGTGTGCAGCGCCCAGCCGTCGGTGCCCTCGTCGAAGACCGAGCTGACGACGTCGGCGGCCCGGTCCAGGCCGACGACGTCGGCGATTCCGGCCGCCGTCAGCTCGGCCTCGACGGCCCGACCGGCGGGACCCGCGCCGACGATGACGACGTGGTGGCCGGGCTGCGTCACAGAAACCGGGTGCGCTTCCACGCGCGGCGCGCCACGGGGCCCAGCAGGCCCACCTCGGCCAGGAACGCCGCCAGTGGGGCAAAGCCGGACACCTGCACCTGATACCGGTGCGGGCTGCTGCGCGCGACGGCCTGTGCCCGCTTGGCGTCCAGGCCCGCCCGGGCGTAGGGGATCGGGTTGCTGAACAGGTAGCGGAAGAAGTAGCCGCCGAGCCCGTTGATGTTGGCCATGAACCATCTGTTCAGCCGCGGCATCTCCTGCACCCGCTTGCGGGCGCCGTCGCGAGCGAACTGGATGTGGCGCGCCTCCTCGGTGACGTGAATCCGCATGAGCCGCTGGATGATCGGCTGCAGGTCGGGATCGTCCATCATCTGCCGCTGCAGCGCGTCGAAGATCTCCTCCCCGATCAGGGCGGCCACCCACAGCATCGAGCCCCGCTGAAACGCCAGCGGCAGGGCGTTGATGACCATCCGGTGGAACCGCCGCGGGCGGACCGCCTTGGCGCCGATCCGCTCGATGGCCTTGCCGAACATGACCATGTGGCGGGTCTCGTCGCCCAGCTCGGTGAGCTTGTAATGCGTCGAGCGGCTGGTGGGGTCTTCGTGCAGGATGGTGCGCAGCAACGACTGGTTGAGCATGTTCTCGAACCAGATCCCGGCCGACAGCGTGTTGACCAGTTCCTGGCGGGACAGCTCGATCTGCTGCTCGCGGGTCATCTCGTCCCACATCGGGGTGCCGTACAAGGACACGAACCGGGGTGGCAGATAGAACTTGTCGGGGTCCAGCGGGGCGTCCCAGTCGATGTCCACGACCGGCTCGTAGGACTTCTTGACCGAGCCTTTCAGCAAGCGTTCGGAGAATTCCTCACGACTCGGCGTGCCGGGCTTCACCGGGGTGGTCATGCTGCTGTCCCTTCATCGGGCCTTCAGACGGTACCCATGGTACTGGGTACTTGGGGTCCCGACTAGGCCTTCGAGGCTTCGATTCGGCACTCTGAATCGAGCAACGAGGAGGCTTTCTTGACGCGGCACCTACACGTCATCGGCATCGGCGCCGGCGACCCCGGCTACATGACCGTCCAGGCGATCGACGCGCTCAACGACACACAGGTGTTCTTCGCGATGGACAAGGGCGAGGCCAAGAGCGACCTGGTGGCTCTGCGCCGGGAGATCTGCGCCCGGTTCATCCGCGAGCCGGGCTACCGCTTCGTCGAGCTGGCCGATCCCCGGCGCGCCGCCTCCGACAACAGGCAAGCCGACTACCGGGCGGCCGTGTCGGATTGGCACGCCGCCCGCACGCGCATCTGGTCGAGGGCCATTGCCGAGGAGCTGGGTCCCGACGGCGTGGGCGCGTTCCTGGCGTGGGGGGACCCGTCGCTGTACGACAGCACGCTGCGCATCCTCGAGGCGGTTGCGGCCGACGTCGAGTTCACGTTCGACGTCATCCCGGGTATCACCGCCATACAGGCGCTCACCGCCCGGCACCGCATCCCGCTCAACGACGTCGGCGAACCGGTACTGATCACCACCGGCAGGCAGCTGCGCGCGCACGGCCCGTCCGGCGCGGCGGTGGTGATGCTCGACGGTGACTGCTCGTTTCGGGCGTGTCCCGCGGACACCCGGATCTGGTGGGGCGCCTATCTCGGGACCGAGGACGAGCTGCTGGTGGCCGGCACCGTCGGGGAGGTGGGCCCCCGCATTGTGGAGCTGCGGGCGCAGGCCCGGGCACGACACGGCTGGATCATGGACACCTATTTGCTGCGACCGGCAGACTAAAAGGCGTGCCCGAACTGCCCGAGATCGAAGCACTGGCCGATCATCTGCGCCGCAACGCGGTCGGCCTGACGGTGGGTCGCGTCGACGTGGCCGCGTTTTCGGTCCTCAAGACGTTCGACCCGCCGATCGCCGCGCTGCACGGCCAGCCCGTCGTCGGGGCCGGCCGGTGGGGCAAGTACCTGGGGCTGCGCGCCGGGGACCTGTGGCTGGTCGCCCACCTGTCGCGGGCGGGCTGGCTGCGCTGGTCCGACCGGCTGCCCGCGGCGCCGCTGCGGCCCGGCAAGGGGCCGATCGCGCTGCGCGTGCACCTGGGCGTCCCGGGCGAGGCGCCGGGATTCGACCTCACCGAGGCCGGGACCCAGAAGCGGCTGGCCGTGTGGCTGGTCGCCGACCCCGGGCAGGTGCCGCAGATCGCCACCCTCGGCCCGGACGCCTTGGCCCTCGGCGCCGAGGACCTGGCCGGGATCCTGGCCGGCAACACCGGACGGATCAAGACCGTCATCACCGACCAGAAAGTGATCGCGCGGCATCGGCAACGCCTACAGCGACGAGATCCTGCACGTCGCCAGGATCTCGCCGTTCGCGACGGCGGGGAAGCTTTCGGCCGAACAGCTCACCGCCCTGCACGAGGCGATGGTGTCGGTGTTGACCGACGCGGTGGGCCGCTCCGTCGGTCAGGGCGCCGCGATGCTCAAAGGGGAGAAGCGCTCCGGGCTGCGGGTGCACGCCCGCACCGGGCTGCCCTGCCCGGTGTGCGGGGACACGGTGCGCGAAGTGTCGTTCGCGGACAAGTCTTTTCAGTACTGCCCGACGTGCCAGACCGGCGGCAAGGTGCTGGCCGACCGCCGCATGTCTCGGCTGCTCAAATAGCCGCCGACGCCGGTCGATATGCTGCCCGGGTGACTCGCCAGAAGATTCTGATCACCGGTGCCAGTTCCGGCCTGGGCGCCGGGATGGCGCGTTCCTTCGCCGCCAAGGGCCGCGACCTGGCGTTGTGCGCCCGTCGCACTGACCGGCTCGACGAGCTGAAAAACGAGCTTTCGCAACAGTATCCGAGCATCAAGATCGCCGTGGCAGCGCTGGATGTCAACGACCACGAACAGGTGCCCAAGGTGTTCGCCGAGCTCAGCGACGAGCTGGGCGGCATCGATCGCGTCATCGTCAACGCCGGCATCGGAAAGGGCGCGAAACTGGGGTCGGGCAAGTTGTGGGCCAACAAGGCGACCATCGAGACAAACCTGGTGGCCGCGCTGGTGCAGATCGAGACCGCGCTGGAGATGTTCGCCAAGAGCGGTTCGGGCCACCTGGTGCTGATCTCGTCGGTGCTCGGCAACACGGGAGTGCCGGGCGTCAAAGCCGCTTACTGCGCAAGCAAAGCGGGGCTGACCTCCCTGGGTGAATCGCTGCGCGCTGAGTACGCGAAAGGTCCCATCAAGGTCTCGGCGATCGAGCCCGGATACATCGAATCGGAGATGACGGCCAAGTCGAGCAGCACAATGCTGATGGTGGACAACGAAACTGGCGTCAAGGCGCTGGTCGACGCCATCGAGCGCGAGCCCGGCCGGGCAGTGGTGCCGCGATGGCCGTGGGCGCCGCTGGTGCAGCTGATGCGGGTGCTGCCGCCGCCGCTGACCAAGTTCTTCGCCTGACTTTGTGCGGCGAGCGTGCGTGTCTGTACGTGACACGCCGCACCCGCGCGTACAAGTGCGCACGCTCGGCCGGCAAACGAACGGGTCAGTGCGCCGCCGGCGTGTAATGCGCTGCGTCGGTGGTGAATTCGGGCTTGCCGTAGGTCGCGAGCCGCAGCTTGAGGAGCCCGATGACGTATGCGTCGGTGACGTCCCGGAGCACGGGGATGCGGCTGGCCTGGCTCACGGCGTTGAAACGCCCGATGATGAACGGCGCGGTGAGGGCGATGCGCACCAGATCCGTCGGCCCCATCGAGACGCCCATGGCCTCAGCGATCTCTCGATCACCGTTGCAGAACGTTCGGACGAACGTCAGCTTGCTGAAACTCTTCTCGACCGCGTCGGCGCACCGGTCGAACAGCGAAGTCCCAGGGCGTAGATAGGCCGCCATCGTGCCGCGGACGAGTTCTTGGCAGATTGCGTCGAATCCGTCGCGCAGCAGTGCGGAGCGCGCGTGCATCACGTGGACGATGTCGGCGGGTTCTGAGGGCAGCAGCTCTTCCGGCAGGCCGAGCAGAAAACAGCGGTACCGGGCGAATTCCACGACGGCCCGTTCGGCGGCGGTGAACTCCGTGCGGCCCTGCTGGCGCGCCTTGCGGGCCAGCAGGTACTGGCCGATCATGCCGGCGGGCATCTGGTCGACCTGCGGCACCGGCATGCCGTAAATCGCTTTGTCCCACTTGTCGGATTTCTTCAACGCGTTGTAGCGGACCATCGAGTGCATCAGCCGGACCATCGCGGCCGCCTCGAAGCCGGGCCCGTACCGGTCCAGCGCGCCGGGCAGCGTGGTGACGGCGAAGAAACTCGCCGTCTCGTTGACCCGCCGGGCCGCCCGCTTGCCCGAGAGGGCGCCGGTCAGGGCCATGGGCAGCGCGGCGTAGGTGTTGGTGAAGGTCGCGACGAACGCGCCCCGGGTGATGAAGGGGGCCAGCAGCGCCGCCGGAATGCGCTCCTGGCGGGCACCCTCGCGGACCAGGTCGAAGTCGATCCACTCCGGGGTGGCCTCCATGGCGGCGATGAACGCCGCCAGCTCGGGCGGGGCGTCGGGCACGGCCTCGATGCCCTCGCGGCAGGCCGTCTTGAGCATGCCGATCAGGTCCGTGACGCTGCGCGTCGTCATCAGCGCCGCGTAGGGATCGGCGACGACGTCGCCGAGCAAAGTGGCGGTGCTCATCAACTCGACGACGCGGTCGTCCGCCAGGATCGGCGCGCGGTCCGCGACCCAGGCGGGCAGGGCGGAGTCGACGTCGGGCTCGGTGGCCAGCCGGTCCGGCCGCCGGTCGAAGTCGAAGTCCCCGTACAGCGCGGGCTGCAGGTCGCGCTGGCTGCGGACCCGCTCGGCGAGTTCGGGGTAATAGGCGACCATCACGACCTCCGGCTAACTAACATGTCGTGAGTAATACTCACAAGGTGTTAGTTATGCTGTCAAGGGTGACCACGGTGGACAGGCGTAAGCGGCGTATGAGCGCCGAGCGCCGGCGCGAGCAGATCCTCGATGTCACGCACGCGATCGTCGACGCCGAAGGGTTCCACGCGGCGACACCGAACCGCATCGCGGAGGCGGCCGGCATCGATCGCTCGCTGATCTATCAGAAGTTCGGCGACGTGGCGGGGCTGTTCGTCGACCTGATCGACCGCGAGGCGGCGCGGGCCGGCGCACAGTTTGCCGAGGCGATCTCCGGGCTGGACGCCGCCGCCGAGGACCAGTCGCTGGTGCTCGCGTTCGACGGTGTGCTGGCCGCCGTCGATGCCCACCCGGCGACGTGGCGGCTGTTCCTGTTCCCGCCGCAAGGGGCCCCGCCGCAGTTGTATGCGCGCCTGGCGCAGTCTCAGGCCGTCGTGCTGGAGTTCTTCGTCACCGAGCTGCTGCGTCGCAATCCCGACCTGCACGAGCCGGAATACACCGCGCGGGTCCTGCACGCCGTCGGTCGGGAATTGCTGCAGCTGCACCTCAGCGACCCGCAGGCCGCGTCCCAGGAGCGCCTGCGCACCTTCGTGCGCCGATTCGGTACCGAGCTCTCGAAAGGTTAGCTCGCGCGGCCCCTTTCGCCGCGGTAGCGGCGAATCAGCGCGTCGGTCGAGCTGTCCGACTGCGGGTCGGGCGAGCCGTCGGCGGTGAGCACCGGGAGCAGAGCCTTGGCCTGTGTCTTGCCCAGTTCCACGCCCCACTGGTCGAACGAGTCGATGCCCCAGATGACGCCCTCGGTGAAGACCTGGTGCTCGTAGAGCGCGATCAGCTGGCCCAGCACCGACGGGGTGAGCCGGTCGGCCAGGATCGAGGTGGACGGCCGGTTGCCCGGCATCACCTTGTGCGGCACGACATCCGGGGGCGTGCCCTCGGCGGCGATCTCCTCGGCGGTCTTGCCGAACGCCAGCACCTGGGTCTGGGCGAAGAAGTTGCTCATCAACAGGTCGTGCATGCTGCCGCCGCCGTCGGCGGTGGGCAGGTCGTCGGTGGGCTGGCTGAAGCCGATGAAGTCGGCCGGCACCAGCCGGGTGCCCTGGTGCAGCAACTGGTAGAAGGCGTGCTGGCCGTTGGTTCCCGGTTCACCCCAGAAGATTTCGCCGGTGTCGGTGGTGACGGGCGTGCCGTCGGCGCGGGTCGACTTGCCGTTGGACTCCATGGTCAGCTGCTGCAGGTAGGCCGCGAAGCGGGCCAGGTCGTTGGAATACGGCAGTACGGCGCGCGATTGGGCGCCCATGAAGTCGGAGTACCACAGGCCGATCAGCCCCAGCAGCGCGGGCGCGTTGGACTCCAGCGGCGCGGTCTTGAAGTGTTGGTCGACGAGGTGGAACCCGGACAGGAAGTCGGCGAAGGCCTCCTTGCCGATGGCGGCCATCACCGACAGCCCGATCGCCGAATCGACCGAATACCGCCCGCCGACCCAGTCCCAGAACCCGAACATGTTCTCGGTGTTGATCCCGAACTCGTCGACCAGCCGCTTGTTGGTGGACACGGCCACGAAGTGTTTGGACACCGCCGCGTCGCCCAGGGCGTCGGTGAGCCAGCGCCGCGCGGCCGTGGCATTGGTCAGCGTCTCCAGCGTGGAGAAGGTCTTCGAGGCGACGATGAAAAGCGTTGTGGCCGGGTCCAAGTCGGCCAGGGTGGCGACCAGGTCCGCGGGGTCGACGTTGGACACGAAGCGTGCCGAGATGCCGGCGTCGACGTAGTGGCGCAGGGCCTGGTACACCATCACCGGGCCCAGGTCCGACCCCCCGATGCCGATGTTGACCACCGTGCTGATCCGCTTCCCGGTGGCCCCGGTCCACTCGCCGCTGCGCAGCCGGTCGGTGAAGTCCCCCATGGCGTCGAGCACGGCGTGCACGTCGGCGACGACGTCCTGGCCGTCGACGACGAGCTCGGCGTCGCGGGGCAGGCGCAGGGCGGTGTGCAACACCGCGCGATCCTCCGAGGTGTTGATGTGTTCGCCGGCGAACATCTGGTCGCGGCGCTCCTCGAGACCCGCCGCGTGGGCCAGATCGACCAGCAGCCGCAGCGTCTCGCGGGTGATGCGGTGTTTGCTGTAGTCGATGTAAAGGTCGCCGACCGTGACGGTGAGCTCGCGGCCGCGGTCCGGGTCGTCGTCGAAGAACTGGCGCAGATGGGTGTCGCCGATGTGCTCGTAGTGCCTGCGCAGGGCGTCCCACGCCGTGGTGGCGGTGATGTCGGGGATGGATCGCACGGAACTCATGGTTCGACCCTAATGCGGTCCGACGCGACGCAGCCACCGCTGGTTTCGGCCCGTAATGTGCCGCGGCACCGCGGGGATTCGCGGTGCATCGAGCGGTCAGGAGTGGCCGAGCCGGCCCCGGCCCAGGCGCAAGAGCAGCATCGCCAGGTCCTTGCCCTCGGGCCCCAGTTCGCTGTAGCGCTCGATGACCTTCATCTCGCGGCTGTGCACCAGCCGGGTGCCGCCGGAGGCCATCCTGGCCCTGCCGATCGCCTGGGACACTTCGGCGCGCCGCTTCACCGCAGCAAGGATCTCCGCGTCGAGCCGGTCGATCTCCTCGCGCAACTCCTCGATGCTGGCCAGCGGTTCGCTCACGGCCATCTCGGTGTTCATCTCTGCAATCTCCGCGTTCTCGTGATGTGGGGGTTCTGGTCTCATCCGGTATCGGGCCTCACAAAAGAGACGAGCCCCGGTTCCTTCAGCGGACCACGGGGCTCTGCGAATGCAGCTACACCACGGGCACCGCTGGCCGGTACCCGTAGAAAAATCGGCCTACCCACGCGGGGGACTCCCGGGTGAGGGGCTGTCGATGAGGCTGCGCGTTGAGCACCAATCGAGTGTGCCACCAAGGGCCGTGCCCAGCAAAATCCGGTCGGCACGAGTCGATCGGCCGGGCCGTCGCCCTGGCCGCCCCCGTCGTCGGTGCGCGGCGGTAAGTTTGGACCGTCATGACTGTGCACGCAACCGATGCCACGCCCGCCCCCGAGGTGGACCGCCTGCTCGACGGCCTCAACCCGCAACAGCGCCAAGCGGTGGTGCACGAGGGGCCGCCGCTGCTGATCGTGGCGGGCGCCGGCTCGGGCAAAACGGCCGTGCTGACCCGCCGCGTCGCCTACCTGATCGCGGCGCGCGGCGTCGGGGTCGGTCAGATCCTGGCCATCACGTTCACCAACAAGGCCGCCGCCGAGATGCGCGAACGGGTGGTGCAGCTGGTCGGCAACCGCGCCCGCGCGATGTGGGTGTCCACGTTCCACTCGACCTGCGTGCGCATCCTGCGCAACCAGGCCTCTCTGATCCAGGGACTGAACTCCAACTTCTCCATCTATGACGCCGACGACTCGCGCCGGCTGTTGCAGATGATCGGCCGCGACATGGGCCTGGACATCAAGCGGTACTCGCCGCGGCGGCTGGCCACCGCGATCTCCAACCTGAAGAACGAGCTGATCGCCCCGGAGCAGGCCGTGGCCAACCTGTCGGAAGGCTCCGACGAACTGGCCCACACCGTGGCGTCGGTGTACGGCGAATATCAGCGGCGGCTGCGGGCGGCCAACGCGCTCGACTTCGACGACCTGATCGGCGAGACCGTCGCGGTGCTGCAGGCGTTCCCGCAGATCGCGCAGCACTACCGGCGGCGGTTCCGGCACGTGCTGGTCGACGAATACCAGGACACCAACCACGCCCAGTACGTGCTGGTGCGGGAGTTGGTCGGTCGCGACGCCGGGGACTCTTCCGACGACCTGCCACCGGCGGAGCTGTGCGTGGTCGGTGACGCCGACCAGTCGATCTATGCGTTCCGGGGTGCCACCATCCGCAACATCGAGGACTTCGAACGCGACTACCCCGAGGCCGCAACGATTCTGCTGGAACAGAATTACCGCTCGACGCAGAACATCCTGTCGGCGGCCAACTCGGTGATCGCGCGCAACTCCGGACGCCGCGACAAGCGGCTGTGGACCGACGCCGGTGCCGGTGAGCTGATCGTCGGCTACGTCGCCGACAACGAGCACGACGAGGCCAGGTTCGTGGCCGAAGAGATCGACGCGCTGGCCCAGCGGGGCGAGATCACGTACAACGACGTGGCGGTGTTCTATCGCACCAACAACTCCTCGCGGTCGCTGGAGGAGGTGTTCATCCGCGCCGGGATTCCCTACAAAGTCGTTGGGGGCGTGCGGTTCTACGAGCGCAAGGAGATCCGCGACATCGTCGCCTACCTGCGGGTGCTCGACAACCCCGGCGATGCGGTCAGCCTGCGGCGCATCCTCAACACGCCGCGCCGCGGGATCGGCGACCGGGCCGAAGCCTGCGTGGCGGTCTACGCCGAGAACACCGGCGCCGGTTTCGCCGACGCGCTGCAGGCGGCCGCCGGGGGCAAGGTGCCGATGCTCAACAGCCGCGCGGAGAAGGCGATCGCCGGTTTCGTCGAGCTCCTCGACGAGTTGCGGGGCCGACTCGACGACGACCTCGGGGACCTCGTCGAGTCGGTGTTGGAGCGTACCGGATACCGCCGGGAGTTGGAGGCCTCGACCGACCCGCAGGAGCTGGCCCGGCTGGACAATCTGAACGAATTGGTCAGCGTCGCACACGAATTCAGCACCGATCAGGCCTTGGAAACAGGGGGAGCGGCCGCCCTCGATGAGTCGCTGCGCACCCCCGACGACGAGGACGTGCCCGACACCGGCGTGCTGGCCCAGTTTTTGGAGCGGGTGTCGCTGGTGGCCGACACCGACGAGATCCCCGAACACGGCGCCGGTGTGGTGACCCTGATGACGTTGCACACCGCGAAGGGGCTGGAGTTCCCGGTCGTGTTCGTCACCGGCTGGGAGGACGGGATGTTCCCCCACATGCGGGCGCTGGACGACCCGGGCGAACTGTCCGAGGAGCGGCGGCTGGCCTACGTCGGCATCACGCGCGCCCGTCAGCGCCTGTATGTGAGCCGGGCCGTCGTCCGCTCGTCGTGGGGGCAGCCGATGCTCAACCCCGAATCGCGCTTCCTGCGGGAGATTCCGCCGGAGCTCATCGACTGGCGGCGCAGCGCACCCGCCCCCTCATACAGCGCGCCGGTCAGCGGGGCGGGCCGGTTCGGTACGCCGCGCTCGGCGCCCGCCCGTTCGGGGGCGAGCAAGCGTCCGCTGCTCGTGCTGGCGCCCGGCGATCGGGTGACCCACGACAAGTACGGGCTGGGCCGCGTCGAGGAGGTGTCCGGCGTCGGCGAATCGGCGATGTCGCTGATCGACTTCGGCAGCTCGGGACGGGTGAAGCTGATGCACAACCATGCCCCGATCAGCAAGCTCTGACGGCGCGTCGAGCTACTCCTCGAGCCAGCGCTTGGTGCGGGGGTGCATCGCCAGGACCACGCTGGCGATCGGCAGCAGCGGCAGGGCGTGCACGATCCAGGCGACGCGCGCACCCGCGATGAACACCCCGCCGTAGGTCAGCACCGCGACCACCGCGCCGGCCACGATGAGGTAGCGCCCGACGGGCCGGTGCTGGAGCAGCATGATCACCCCGGCAATGGTGGCGATCGCGAACACCAGCGCGAGAAACCCGATCGCGATGCAGAACAGGCGGTCGGTTCGCCACCAGCCGGCGATCAAGTCAGTGGCCACCACCGCGGTGGCCCACCCGCTGATGATGCTGACCGCGCACGCGGCGACGGCGGTGCGGTCGCTCGGTTCGTCGATCGAACCAGCGGCGAAGCCGCCTCCGCCACCCGCGCGCGGGCCGCCCTGGTAGGGCGGGGGTTGTCGGGGCGCCTGGCCGGTCGGGGATCCGGGCGCCTGGGGTATCGGGCCCGTCGGAGCCCGGCGGATAATCCGCGACCCCGAGTCGGGCGATGGGGAGTCGGACTCGGCGGGGCGCTGGCGGGTGGGTTCGTTCGGTGCGGTCACCAGATCAACCGGTGTAATTGCCTATGGTCAGGCCCCGCTTGGCCAGCCACGGCACGGGGTCGATCCTCTGGTCGCCGCCCAGCAGCACCTCGAAGTGCAGGTGCGGTCCGGTCGAGTTGCCGCGGTTGCCCATGGTGGCTATCTGGTCGCCGGCCATGACCCGCTGGCCGACGTTGACCGTCGTGGTGTTGACGTGGCCGTAGAGCGTGACCGTGCCGTCGGCATGACGCAGCTTGACCAGGGCGCCGTAGCCGCCGGCGGGTCCGGCCTCGATGACGACACCGTCGGAAACGGCGAGGATGGGTGTCCCGATCGAATTGGCGATGTCAATTCCGGCGTGTAGCACTCCCCAGCGATACCCAAAGTGGGACGTGAAAATCCCCTTGGTCGGCATCACATAGAGCGGCTGCTGCAGCCGGGCCTCACGCTGAGCGCGGTCGTTGGCGAAGGCAACGCCCTTCGCGAGTTCCTCGTTGTGCACGGCGACGTTTGCCGCCGGCTGCACGGCGATCACCTGGGCGCCCCGGACGGTGTTGGCGCCACCGCCCGTGAGCGACGACGTGGTCGCGGTCAGCACGGCCGCGGTCCTGGGGGCATCGGCGTGGCCGGTTGCCGAGTGGGCCGCCGCGGCCGCCGCGCCGGCGGCCATCGCGGAGATGAGCAGGCGGCCTTTGGCCGCGCTGGTGGGCTGCTTGCGGTGCTGGCCACCGCGGCGCGGGAGGTTGATCACCTCGGTGACATCGGCGCCGTCGAAGTCGAGCACTTGCGTGGTCTCGCTGTCCGGCTCGATGGCCATGCGAACAAGCAACTGGCCGGGGGCGGCGAGTCGCAGCGGAGACAGATCGTCGCTGTCGTCGAGGTCGTCGAGCTCGGGCGCCAGCAGGACGCGCGCTTCGTTGTCGAAGGCGGAGTCGTTGCTGAAGTCCAATTCGGCGAGGTCGCCGGCGTCGTCGGTGAAATCCAGGTCGTCGAAGGCGAGATCGAAGCCGTCGAGCGGCAGGATCTCGGTCACTTCGTTGCGGTGCGGCTTCACCACGCGGTCGCGAGCGGAACGAGCGAAACGGTGCTGGGACAAGCTGAAATGTCCTCGTATCGTGACCATAACGTTATCTGGACCCTGAGACGTTATCCGTTAACCGACAGGACTGGCAACCTCGGGACACAATCCCAGTGGGATTGTGACTTGCATCACTTGCCCGGTTCGGGCGCGGCGCGGTGACCTGTGCCACATCGATGGACGCGGCGTCAAGAGCCGAGTCTGGTGTGGATAAAGTTCCCTCGTGCGTGTTGCCGAGTCGGGCACCGCCGACGTGTAGGCCTAGCAGCAAGTCGAGCGAAGACAGTGAGTCCATGGACCTTTTCGAGTATCAAGCTAAAGAACTGTTTGCCAAACACAACGTACCGAGCACGCCGGGCCGGGTGACCGACACCGCCGACGGCGCCAAGGCTATCGCGACCGAGATCGGCCACCCGGTGATGGTCAAGGCACAGGTCAAGATCGGCGGCCGCGGCAAGGCCGGCGGGGTGAAGTACGCCGCGACACCCGACGACGCCTACGAGCATGCGACCAACATCCTGGGCCTGGATATCAAGGGCCACATCGTCCACAAGCTTCTGGTCGCCGAGGCCAGCGACATCGCCGAGGAGTACTACATCTCCTTCCTGCTCGACCGCGCCAACCGCACCTACCTGGCCATGTGCTCGGTCGAGGGTGGCATGGAGATCGAAGAGGTGGCCGCCACCAAGCCCGACCGGCTGGCCAAGGTGCCGGTGGACGCCGTCAAGGGCGTGGACATGGCGTTCGCCCGGTCGATCGCCGAGCAGGGGCACCTGCCGGCCGAGGTGCTCGACGCCGCCGCGGTCACCATCTCCAAGCTCTGGGAGCTCTTCGTCGCCGAGGACGCCACGCTGGTGGAGGTCAACCCGCTGGTGCGCACTCCGGACGATCGGATCCTGGCGTTGGACGCCAAGATCACCCTCGACGCCAACGCCGACTTCCGTCACCCCGAGCACGCCGAGTTCGAGGACCGCGCGTCCACCGACCCGCTGGAGCTCAAGGCCAAGGAGCACGACCTCAACTACGTCAAGCTCGACGGGGCGGTCGGCATCATCGGCAACGGCGCGGGCCTGGTCATGTCGACCCTGGACGTCGTGGCCTACGCCGGCGAAAAGCACGGGCACGTCAAGCCGGCCAACTTTCTCGACATCGGCGGCGGTGCATCGGCCGAGGTGATGGCCGCGGGCCTGGACGTCATCCTGAACGACAAGCAGGTCAAGAGCGTGTTCGTCAACGTGTTCGGCGGCATCACCTCGTGCGACGCCGTCGCCAACGGAATCGTGACCGCGCTGAACATGCTCGGTGACGAGGCAAACAAGCCGCTCGTGGTCCGGCTCGACGGCAACAACGTCGACGAGGGCCGCCGCATCCTGGCCAAGGCCAACCACCCGCTGGTGATCCAGGCCGAGACCATGGACGCGGGCGCCGACAAAGCCGCCGAGCTGGCGAACAAGTAAGGGAACCCACGAATGTCGATCTTTTTGAACAAGGACTCCAGGGTCATCGTCCAGGGCATCACCGGCGGTGAGGGCACCAAGCACACCGCGCTCATGCTCAAGGCCGGCACCCAGGTCGTCGGCGGGGTCAACGCCCGCAAGGCGGGCACCACCGTCTCGCACGTGGACGCGAAAGGCAAGGACGTCGAGCTGCCGGTGTTCGGCACCGTCGCCGAAGCCATGCAGGAGACCGGCGCGAACGTGTCCGTCGGCTTCGTCCCGCCGAAGTTCGCCAAGGACGCCATGATCGAGGCCATCGACGCCGAGATCCCGCTGCTGGTCGTCATCACCGAGGGGATCCCCGTGCAGGACAGCGCCTATGCGTGGGCCTACAACGTCGACAAGGGGCAGAAGACCCGCATCATCGGACCGAACTGTCCGGGCATCATCACCCCCGGCGAGGCGCTGGCCGGCATCACCCCCGCCAACATCAGCGGACCCGGCCCCGTCGGGCTGGTGTCCAAGTCGGGCACGCTGACCTACCAGATGATGTACGAGTTGCGCGACTTCGGCTTCTCCACCTCGATCGGCATCGGGGGCGACCCGGTGATCGGCACCACCCACATCGACGCGATCGAGGCGTTCGAGAAGGACCCCGACACCAAGGTCATCGTGATGATCGGGGAGATCGGCGGCGACGCCGAGGAGCGGGCGGCCGACTACATCAAGGCGAACGTCTCCAAGCCGGTCGTCGGCTACGTCGCGGGATTCACTGCGCCGGAAGGCAAGACGATGGGGCACGCGGGCGCGATCGTGTCCGGCTCGTCGGGCACCGCGGCCGCTAAGAAGGAGGCCCTGGAGGCCGCCGGCGTCAAGGTCGGGAAGACCCCGTCGGAAACCGCGGCGCTGGCCCGGGAGATGCTGAAGAGCCTGTAGACCTTCCGTGAACCTGGATCCGCGCACGCCCGTCGTCGTCGGCGTCGGCCAGTGCGCCGAGCGCATCGACGACCCCGGCTACCGGGCGATGTCGCCCGTCGAGCTGGCCGCCGCCGCATCCCGTGCCGCCCTGCACGACTGCGGCGCGGAGTTCGACGCGGTGGCGTCGGCCGTCGACACCGTCGCCGGCATCCGCCAGTTCGAGATCTCCGGACCCGTCGCCTCGGCCGTGCTGGGGCGGTCCAACAACTACCCGCGTTCGGTGGCCGGCCGCCTCGGCGCCAATCCCGCGCGCGCGATCCTGGAGATCGTCGGCGGGCAGGGGCCCCAGCACATGCTCAGCGAGCTCGCCGCCGAAATCGCCGCGGGCCGCTGCCAGGTCGCGCTGGCCTTCGGTTCGGATGCGACGTCCACGCTGCGGCATTGGGCGGGTCGCGACGACAGGCCGGACTTCACCGAGGTCGTGGACGGAGACCTGGAAGACCGCGGCCATGGCATCGAGAAGCTCATCTCGCGGTACACGGTCATCCACGGGTTGACCAGTGCGCCAATCCAATACGCGCTGCTGGAGAACGCCCGGCGGGCCCGGACCGGCCTGGGGCCGGCCGAGTACCGGCAGACGATGGCCGAGCTGTTCGCGCCCTTCACCAAGATCGCCGCCAGCAACCCGTTCGCCGCCGCGCCCGTCGAGCGCACCGTCGACGAACTGATCACCGTGACCGAGAGCAACCGGATGATCTCCGAGCCCTACCCGCGGCTGATGGTCGCCCGCGACCAGGTGAACCAGGGCGCGGCCGTGCTGCTGATGTCGGTGCAGGCGGCGCGCCGGCTGGGGGTGCCCGAGGACAGGTGGGTGTTCCTGCACGGGCACGTCGACCTGGAAGAGCAGCCGCTGCTGGAGCGCCCGGACCTGGGACGCGCGCCGTCGGCGGTGCTGGCCGTGCGTGAGGCGGTGGCGATGGCCGGCATCGGGGTCGACGATGTCGCCACCTTCGATCTCTACAGCTGCTTCCCGGTGCCGGTGTTCAACATCTGCGACGGCCTGGGGATCGCGCCCGACGATCCGCGCGGACTGACCCTGACCGGTGGGCTGCCGTTCTTCGGCGGCGCCGGGAACAACTACTCGATGCACGCCGTCGCCGAGACCGTGGCCCAGATGCGAAGGCTGCCCGGGCAATTCGGACTCGTTGGCGCCAACGGCGGCATCCTGAGCAAGTACTCGGTCGGCGTCTACTCCACCACGCCGGCGCCGTGGACGCCGGACCGCAACGCGCGGCTGCAGGCGCAGATCTCCGATTGGCCGACGGTGCCGGTGACCGAGAAGGCCGACGGCGCCGGGACCGTCGAGACCTATACGGTGCGCCGCGACGACGGGCGGCCCACCGGGATCGTCATCGGCCGCCTCGACGATGGCAGCCGGTTCCTGTCGACCACCGAGGACGCCGAGCTGATCGCGCTGCTGATCGACGGCGATCCGCTCGGACGGGCCGTGCGGGTGCGCTCGTTCGACTACGGCAACCGCTGCTACTAACAGCGGTGTTCGCCGGGCCCTGCCCGGCCACCAGACGCAGAATCGCACGCCGCTGCGCGGCGTGGTGCGATTCTGCGTCTGCTCGCGGCTAGACGAGAGCGGCGAGCTTGCCGGCCAGCCGCTCGACGTGGGCGGCGATCTCGTCGTCGGGGCGGTCCGGCAGGCCGAACAGCACCTCGGTCACCCCGAGCTCGGCCCAGCGCGCCAGCTTCTCGGGCACCGGCTTGAAGTCCAGCGCCACGATCTGCGGGGCGCCGTCGCGGCCGGCGGCCGCCCAGGTGTCCTGCAGCAGCTTCACCGGCTCGTCGATGTCGAAGTCGCGGGGAGTGGTGATCCACCCGTCCGCGCTGCGGGCGATCCACTTGAAGTTCTTCTCGGTGCCCGCGGCGCCCACCAGCACCGGGATGTGTCCCTGCACCGGCTTGGGCCAGGCCCAGCTGGGCCCGAACTTGACGAACTCGCCGTCGTAGGCGGCCTCCTCCTGCGTCCACAGCGCACGCATCGCTTCGATGTATTCGCGCAGCATGGTGCGCCGCCGCGCGGGCGGCACGCCGTGGTCGGCCAGCTCGTCGGTGTTCCAGCCGAACCCGACGCCCAGGCTGACCCGGCCGCCCGACAGATGGTCGAGGGTGGCGATGCTTTTGGCCAGCGTGATCGGGTCGTGCTCGACGGGCAGCGCGACCGCGGTCGACAGCCGCACCCGCGACGTCACCGCGCACGCCGCGCCCAGACTCACCCACGGGTCCAAGGTGCGCATGTAGCGGTCGTCGGGCAGCGACGCGTCACCGGTCGTCGGGTGAGCCGCCTCGCGCTTGACCGGGATGTGCGTGTGTTCCGGCACATAGAACGTCTGAAAGTTGTGGTCGTCGGCAAGCTTGGCGGCTTCCGCCGGGGAGATGCCGCGGTCGCTGGTGAAAAGCACAAGCCCGTAATCCATGCACAGAATTAGAACGTGTTCTACCTACGCAGGGCAAGCGACCAGGGTGCAGACGGCCGCGGCCGGCGGCCGGTCGCACCGGCGCGGGCGCCCGAACGTGCGCTAGCGTGGTGGATCGACCGCGTCGTAACCGGAAGCGCAGGGCGATGGGCGTTGGCAGCTGCGCGCCTGGGCGCACAGCGTGTCGCACTGCAAGAGTGGCGTGGCACCGCGACGGACTGGAAGCAACAGGAGGAGTCATGACCTACTCGCCCGGTAGCCCCGGTTATCCGCCCACCCGGCCCGGCGGCTCCTACCCCGGTGCGACCCCGTCCTTCGCCAAGACCGACGACGGCGAGAGCAAGCTGCCGCTCTACCTCACGCTGGCGGTAGTGGGGCTCGGGCTGGTGGTGTACCTGCTGAACTTCGCCCCGACCTTCACCATCGGCGCCGAACTGGGTGCCAGCGCCGGCGGACGCGCCGGTGACGCCGGCTACGCGGTCGACGTGACGGTGCTGGCCTCGCTGCTGGCCGCGGTGACCCTGGTGCCCAAGGCGAAGAAGAACCTGGGCGTCATCGCCGTGATCGCGATGCTGGGTGCGCTGATCGTGATCACCGAGATGGTCAACACGCCCGCCGGCTACGCGATCGGATGGGCGCTGTGGCCGTTGCTGGCGTGCAGCGTGTTGCAGGCGATCGCCGCGGTCCTCGCGCTGCTGCTGGAGGCCGGCGTCGTCACCGCGCCGACACCCCGGCCCAAGTACGACCCCTACGCGCAGTACGGCCACTACGGGCAATACGGGCAGTACGGCGCGCAGCAGCCGCCCGGCGGGTACTACGGTCAGCCGGGTGCCCACCAGCAGGGCGGACCTCCGTCGCACAACCCGCAGCAGCCCCAGGGGTATGGATCGCAGCAGTATGGCGGTGGCTATCCGTCGAGCCAGGGTCCAACTCAGGCGATGTCGAACAGCGGATTCAGCGCCTCACCCGCGGCGCAGCAGGGGCCGTCCACACCGCCCACCGGTTTCCCCAGCTTCAGCCCGCCACCCTCAGCCGGCGCCGAGGGCTCCGGCTCCGCGGGCTCCTCAGGCGGGTCGGGCCCGTCCGATCAATACCGCCAGGGCGCGGACCAGCCATCCCAAGACCCGGGGCAGCAGTCGCCGGCTGGGCCGGCGTCGGGCTAGCCGTGCGCTCTTGCGCCTAGTCGGGCACGTGCGCCAAGAGTGACCCGGGTGGAGGACTATCAGTCGGCGGGCGCGCGCCAGGGGCGTGACCTCGTCAGGGTCGCATTCGGCCCGGGTGTGGTCGCGCTGGGCGTCATCGCCGCCGTCACGCTGCTCGAACTGCTCATCGCCAACAGCGACATGACCGGCGCGCTGGGGGCCATCGCCAGCATGTGGCTCGGCGTGCACCAGGTGCCGATCGCCATCGGCGGCCGCGAATTGGGCGTGCTGCCGCTGCTGCCGGTGCTGCTGATGGTGTGGGCCACCGCGCGCACCACCGCCCGGGCCACCTCTCCGCACTCGTCGTGGCTGGTGGTCCGCTGGGTTGTCGCCTCGGCGCTGGGCGGCCCGCTGCTGATGGCGGCGATCGCGCTGGCGGTGATCCACGACGCGTCGACGGTCATCACCGAGCTGGAGACGCCGAGCGCGCTGCGTGCGTTCGTCAGCGTGCTGGTGGTGCACGCCGTCGGCGCGGCGATCGGCGTGTGGTCGCGGGTGGGCCGACGCGCGTTGGCGGCGTCGCCGCTGCCCGACTGGCTGGGTGACTCCCTGCGCGCCGCCGCGGCCGGGGTGCTGGCGCTGGTCGGGCTCGCCGGCCTGGTGACGGCGGGGTCGCTGATCGTGCACTGGGCCACGATGCAAGAGCTCTACGCGATCACCGACTCGATATGGGGCCAGTTCAACCTGACCGTCCTGTCGATCCTGTATGCACCCAACGTCATCGTCGGCACCGCGGCGGTCACGGTGGGCTCCAGCGCCCATCTCGGCTTTGCGACGTTCAGTTCGTTCACCGTCTTCGGCGGCGACATCCCGGCGCTGCCCATCCTGGCCGCCTCCCCGACGCCGCCGCTGGGGCCGGTGTGGGTCGCGCTGCTCATCATCGGCGCGTCGTCGGGCGTTGCGGTCGGGCAACAGTGCGCCCGGCATGCGCTGCCGCTGGTTCCGGCGACGGCCAAGCTGCTGGTTGCCTCGGTGATCGGCGCACTGGTGATGTCGCTGCTGGCCTTGGGTGGCAGTGGCCGGCTGGGCAACTTCGGCGACGTCGGCGTCGACCAGGGCGCGCTGGTGGTCGGGGTGTTCTTCTGGTTCACCGTCGTCGGCTGGACCACCGTGGTGATGGCCGGCGGCGTCCGGCGCCGGCCCCGGCGAGCGAAGCCCGCACCCGCGCCCGCGGAGCCAGCGCCCGTGGAGGCCGACGAACCCGCCGAGGCCGCGCCGGCGGAGGCCGACGAACCCGCCGATTTCGCAGGGCTTTTGGTGGAGACCGAGGAAGCGGCCGCCGAGTCGGCCGAGGGTGACGGTGTGGCTTTCGAGGAAGCCGCGGACACCGACGCGTTGCCTCCCGAAGAACCTGGGCCGCAGCCCGACTAGGTGTCTGCCGCCGGCGGGCTCGAGCCTGCGCTGAGCGAGTCCACAGCCGGGCGGCGTAGCGCCTGGACGCAGACTCGACGTGGGGCACCGAAAGCCGCCCGACTAGGCTTTCGCGTGTGCCTGAACCGCTCCGCGTGCCCCCCAGTGCGCCGGCGCGAGTGGTTGTGTTGGCATCGGGCACCGGTTCGCTGCTGGCCTCGCTCATCGAGGCCGCCGTGGGCGATTACCCCGCTCGGGTGGTTGCCGTCGGCGCCGATCGCGACTGCCCGGCCGTCGAGATCGCCGCGGCGGCGCAGGTGCCCACGTTCGTTGCGCGGCTCGGCGATCATCCCGGCCGCGAGGCCTGGGACGCCGCCATCACCGACGCCACCGCGGCCCACGCGCCGGATCTGGTCGTCTCGGCCGGCTTCATGAAAATCCTCGGGCCGCAGTTCCTTTCGCGGTTCTACGGACGGGTCATCAACACCCACCCGGCGCTGTTGCCCGCTTTCCCCGGCGCGCACGGCGTGGCCGACGCGTTGGCCTACGGCGTGAAGATCACAGGCTGTACGGTGCACCTGGTGGATTCCGGCACGGACACCGGGCCGATACTGGCGCAGCAATCCGTTCCGGTGTACGACGGCGACAACGAACAGACCCTGCACGAACGTATCAAGGTCACCGAACGTCAGCTGCTGGTGGATGTGGTGGCCGCGATCGCGACCGGCGGCATGACCCTGATCGGGCGACAAGCGGCGATCGGACGAAAGGCGATCATAGGATGAGCACCGACGACTGGCCGGAAATGGCGAGAAGGCCGATCCGCCGCGCGTTGATCAGCGTCTACGACAAGACCGGGCTCATCGAGCTGGCCCGGGGGCTGGCCGAGGCGGGCGTCGAGATCGTCTCCACCGGGTCGACGGCGAAGACCATTGCCGACAAAGCGATTCCGGTGACCCGCGTGGAGGAGCTGACCGGGTTTCCCGAGGTGCTCGACGGCCGGGTCAAGACGCTGCATCCGCGCGTGCACGCCGGGCTGCTGGCCGACCTCCGCAAGCCCGAGCACGCCGCCGCCCTCGAACAGCTCGGGATCGCGGCGTTCGAGCTGGTCGTGGTCAACCTGTATCCCTTCACCGAGACCGTCGAATCCGGCGCGAGCGTCGACGAATGCGTCGAGCAGATCGACATCGGCGGGCCGTCGATGGTGCGCGCGGCCGCCAAGAACCATCCCAGCGTGGCGGTGGTCACCAATCCGCTCGGCTACGACGGCGTGCTGGCCGCGGTGCGGCACGGCGGGTTCACCCTCGCCGAACGCAAGAGGCTGGCCGCGCTGGCGTTTCAGCACACCGCCGAGTACGACGTCGCCGTCGCGAGCTGGATGCAGTCCACGCTGTCGCCCGAGCATCCGCCCACGGCGTTCCCCGAGTGGTTCGGCCGCAGCTGGCGCCGCTCGGCGATGCTGCGCTACGGGGAGAACCCGCACCAGCAGGCGGCGCTCTACGTCGACCCCGGCGCCTGGCCGGGCCTGGCGCAGGCCGAGCAGCTGCACGGAAAAGAGATGTCCTACAACAACTTCACCGACGCGGACGCGGCGTGGCGGGCCGCCTTCGACCACGAGCAGATCTGCGTGGCAGTCATCAAGCACGCCAACCCTTGTGGCATCGCCATCTCGTCGGTGTCGGTCGCGGACGCGCACCGCAAGGCCCACGAATGCGATCCGCTGAGCGCGTTTGGCGGGGTGATCGCCGCCAACACCGAGGTCAGCGTCGAGATGGCCGAGTATGTGAGCACCATCTTCACCGAGGTGATCGTCGCACCGGCCTACGCGTCCGGGGCCGTGGACGTGCTCACCCGCAAGAAGAACATCCGGGTGCTGGTGTCCTCCGAGCCGCTGGCCGGGGGCACCGAGCTGCGGCTGGTCAGCGGGGGCGTGCTGATGCAGCAGCGCGACGAGCTGGACGCCCACGGCGACAACCCGGCGAACTGGACCCTGGCGACCGGGCCCGCGGCGGAGCCGACGACGATGACCGACCTGGTCTTCGCGTGGCGCACCTGCCGCGCGGTCAAGTCGAACGCGATCGTGATCGCCGCCGACGGCGCCACTGTCGGGGTCGGAATGGGCCAGGTCAACCGCGTCGACGCCGCGCGGCTGGCCGTAGAACGCGGCGGTGACCGCGTCCGCGGCGCGGTCGCGGCCTCCGATGCGTTCTTCCCGTTCCCCGACGGGCTCGAGACGCTGACCGCCGCCGGTGTGAAGGCGATCGTGCATCCGGGCGGATCGGTCCGCGACGACGAGGTGACCGAGGCGGCGGCCAAGGCCGGCATCACGTTGTACCTCACCGGAGCGCGGCATTTCGCGCATTAGCCCGTCCCCGCGACGGCCCGCCGATCGCGCCGCCGGGGCGGCGCCGGATGACGCCGGTCGCCGGGCGTCGTAGCGTGGAGTGGTGACAACACCGAGCAACCTGCCCCGCACGGTCGGCGAATTGCGCGCCGCAGGCCATCGCGAACGGGGCGTCAAGCAGGAAATCCGGGAAAATCTGTTGACCGCGCTGGCCGCGGGCGACGACGTCTGGCCAGGCATCCTGGGTTTCGAGGAAACCGTATTGCCGCAGCTGGAGCGGGCGCTGATCGCCGGCCACGACGTCGTCCTGCTCGGCGAGCGCGGCCAGGGCAAGACCCGGCTGCTGCGCGCGCTGACCGGCCTGCTCGACGAATGGACGCCGGTGATCGCCGGGGCCGAGTTGGGCGAGCACCCCTACACGCCGATCACGCCGGAGTCCATCCGGCGGGCCGACGAGCTGGGCGACGCCCTGCCGATCGAGTGGAAGCACCGCAGCGAGCGCTACACCGAGAAACTGGCCACCCCCGATACCAGCGTCGCCGACCTGGTCGGTGACATCGACCCGATCAAGGTCGCCGAGGGCCGCAGCCTCGGGGACCCCGAGACCATCGCCTACGGCCTCATCCCGCGGGCGCACCGCGGCATCGTGGCGGTCAACGAACTTCCCGACCTGGCCGAGCGCATCCAGGTGTCGATGCTCAACGTCATGGAGGAACGCGACATCCAGGTTCGCGGCTACACGCTGCGCCTGCCGCTGGACGTCCTGGTGGTGGCCAGCGCCAACCCCGAGGACTACACCAACCGCGGCCGCATCATCACCCCGCTCAAGGACCGGTTCGGCGCCGAGATCCGCACGCATTACCCGCTCGAGCTCGAGGCGGAGATGGGCGTGATCGCCCAGGAGGCGCACCTGAGTGCGCAGGTGCCCGACTACCTGATGCAGGTGATCGCCCGCTTCGCCCGCTACCTGCGCGAGTCCAACTCCGTCGACCAGCGCTCCGGGGTGTCGGCGCGCTTCGCGATCGCGGCGGCCGAGACCGTGGCGGCCGCCGCGCGGCACCGCGGCGCGATGCTGGGCGAGACCGATCCGGTCGCGCGCGTGGTCGACCTCGGCACCATCATCGACGTGCTGCGCGGCAAGCTGGAATTCGAGTCCGGCGAGGAGGGCCGCGAGCAGGCGGTGCTCGAACACCTGTTGCGCCGTGCGACAGCCGACACCGCGTCGCGAGTGCTGGGCGGCATCGACGTCGGTTCGCTGGTGTCGGCCGTGGAGGCGGGCTCGGCGGTGACGACGGGCGAGCGGGTGTCGGCCAAGGATGTGCTGGCCGCCGTGCCGGGGCTGCCCGTCGTGGAGAAGATCGCGGCCAAGGTGGGTGCCGAATCCGAGGGTGAGCGCGCCGCGGCGCTCGAGTTGGCGCTCGAGGCGCTGTATCTGGCCAAGCGGATCGACAAGGTGTCCGGGGAAGGTCAAACCGTCTATGGGTAAAGGCCACTCATCGCGCTACTCGGCGTACACCGGCGGGCCGGACCCGCTGGCCCCGCCGGTGGACCTGCGCGAGGCGCTCGAGCAGATCGGTCAGGACGTCATGGCGGGCACCTCGCCGCGCCGCGCGCTGTCCGAGCTGCTGCGCCGCGGCACCGACAAGATGCGTGGGGCCGACAAGCTGGCGGCCGAGGCCAACCGGCGCAGGCGGGAGTTGTTGCGCAACAACAACTTGGACGGCACCCTGCAGCAGATCAAGCAGCTGCTCGACGAGGCCGTGCTGGCCGAGCGCAAGGAGCTGGCCCGCGCGCTGGACGACGACGCCCGCTTCGGCGAACTGCAGCTCGACGCGCTGCCGTCCTCACCGGCCAAGGCCGTTCAGGAGCTCTCCGAGTACAACTGGCGCAGCGGCGAGGCGCGCGAAAAGTACGAGCAGATCAAGGATCTGCTGGGCCGCGAGATGCTCGACCAGCGCTTCGCCGGGATGAAGCAGGCGCTGGAGAGCGCCACCGACGAGGACCGCCAGCGCGTCAAGGAGATGCTGGACGACCTCAACGACCTGCTGGACAAGCACGCCCGCGGCGAGGACACGGCCCAGGACTTCCAGGACTTCATGGCCAAGCACGGCGAGTTCTTCCCGGAGAACCCGCGCAACGTCGACGAGCTGCTGGACTCGCTGGCCAAGCGTGCCGCCGCCGCGCAGCGCTTCCGCAACAGCCTGAGCCCCGACCAGCGCGCCGAACTGGATGCGTTGGCGCAGCAGGCGTTCGGATCGCCGTCGCTGATGCAGGCGCTGGACCGGCTCGACGCGCATCTGCAGGCCGCGCGCCCGGGTGAGGACTGGAACGGGTCCGAGCAGTTCTCCGGCGACAACCCGTTCGGCATGGGCGAGGGGACCCAGGCGCTGGCCGACATCGCCGAACTCGAGCAGCTCGCCGAGCAGCTCTCGCAGAGCTATCCGGGCGCCACGATGGACGACGTCGACCTCGACGCGCTGGCCCGCCAACTCGGCGACAAGGCCGCCGTCGACGCCCGCACGCTGGCCGAACTGGAGCGCGCGCTGGTCAACCAGGGCTTCTTGGACCGCGGTTCCGACGGCCAGTGGCGGCTCTCCCCGAAGGCCATGCGCCAGCTCGGTGAGACGGCGTTGCGCGATGTGGCGCAACAGCTTTCGGGTCGGCACGGCGAGCGTGACCATCGGCGCGCCGGAGCCGCCGGCGAGCTGACCGGTGCGACCCGGCCCTGGCAGTTCGGTGACACCGAGCCGTGGAACATCTCCCGCACGCTGACCAACGCGGTGCTGCGGCAGGCGGGTACGGCGACGCTCGACGGCCCGATCCGGATCAGCGTCGACGACGTCGAGGTCTCCGAGACCGAAGCGCGCACGCAGGCCGCGGTGGCGCTGCTGGTCGATACCTCGTTTTCGATGGTGATGGAGAACCGCTGGCTGCCGATGAAGCAGACGGCGCTGGCGCTCAATCATCTGGTGTGCACCAGATTCCGCTCGGATGCGTTGCAGATCATCGCTTTTGGACGTTACGCGCGTACGGTGTCGGCGGCCGAGCTGACGGGTCTCGAGGGCGTCTACGAGCAGGGCACCAACCTGCATCACGCGCTGGCGCTGGCGGGCCGTCACCTGCGCCGGCATCCCAACGCGCAGCCCGTCGTCTTAGTCGTGACCGACGGTGAGCCGACTGCCCACCTGGAGGACTTCGACGGCGACGGCTCGTCGGTGTTCTTCGATTACCCGCCGCACCCGCGGACCATCGCCCACACCGTGCGCGGGTTCGACGACATGGCGCGGCTCGGCGCGCAGATCACGATCTTCCGGCTCGGCAGCGACCCGGGGCTGGCGCGGTTCATCGACCAGGTCGCCCGGCGGGTCGAGGGGCGTGTCGTGGTGCCCGACGTCGACGGGCTGGGCGCGGCCGTGGTCGGCGACTACCTGCGGTCGCGGCGGCGGCGCTAGGGGCTACCTAGGGGCTAGGGCCGGCGCGTGCGCGCTTTGCGCTTGATGCCCACGCCGCCCCACAGCGAGAAGCCGTGAATCTTCACCGTCGGCGCTCCGGGGGTGCCCTGGCCGGCGACGGTGCGGTCGAAGCCGCCCATCACGCCGTGGCCCTCGATCTCGACGTTGACCTCCGGCGGCAACAAGATGTTCTGCACGCCCATGATCGACACGGCGTGGATCTCGACCTCGGTCGAGGTGAAGTCGGCGTAGCGCAGGTCCAGCACTCCGCTGCCCCAGAAGGTGAAGGTGGTCAGCTTCTTGGGCACATTCCATCGGCCGCGTCGCTCGAATCCGCTCACCAGTGCCAGCAGCAGCGTGGACGGCGCCGGATTGGGTTTCCCGCCGCGGCGCGGGTTGACCGTCGAACAACCCTGAAGGTCGGCGCGAAGCTCGTCGAGCTCCTCGTACGTGGTCGCCGCGTACGCCTTGGTCAGGCGCTCTTCGTAGTCCTTGAGCTGAAGCCGACCTTGCTCGGCCGCGTAAGCCAGCAACTGCGCGATCTGGATGCGATCGGTGTCGGCCGCGCGCGACGAATCGCCACGCGTGTCCTTCGCATCGCGCTGGGCTGGGTTGCTCATTACCCCCGAGCCTACGACGTCCAGATTTTGCTGCAAGAGGATTGGCTAAACTGCAACCTTCCGGCCGGTTGTGCCTGGTCGCGGGGGTGGCCGGACCCCTCTTGTTGTTAGACGTCTGGCGAATTCGCCCAGCTGGGCGGGCGTTTCTGGAGGAACGCCAGCATGCCTTCGCGCGCCTCCTCGGACACGAACAGCCGCGCCGATTCTTCGCTGAGCCGCTGGGCGTCACGGTCGAAACCCTCCAGCACCGCGGCGGTGGTGAGCGCCTTCGACGCCGCCAGCCCCTGCGGCGAGCCGCGCCCCACATCGGCGATCAGTTGCGCGACGGCAGCGTCCACGTCGTCGACGGCCATGGTGACCAATCCGATCTCGGCGGCCTCGGCGGCCTGGAATTTCTCCCCGGTGAGGTAGTAGCGGGCCGCGGCGCGCGTCGACACCTTCGGCAACAACGTCAGCGAGATGATCGCGGGGGCGACGCCGATGCGGGCCTCGGTCAGGGCGAACGTGCTGCGCGGGCCGGCGACCGCGATGTCGCAGGCGCCGACGAGCCCGAAACCACCGGCCCGGACGTGCCCGTCGACGGCGGCGATCACCGGCAGCGGCGAGGAGACGATGGCCCGCATCACCGCCGTCATTTCGCGGGCCCGGGCGACGGCCACGTCGTATGCCGATGGTGGCGACCCGCTTTGCCCGGCTGCGCCGCGCTCGCGATCGCCACGCGGGTCGTCGCCGCTGGCCTCGCTCAGGTCCGCCCCGGCGCAGAACGTGCCGCCGGTGTGCCCGAGCACCACGGCCCGCACGGCGGGGTCCGCGGCGGCGTCGCGCAGCCCCTGGTGCAGCTGGCCGACGAGCGCGCTGGACAGCGCGTTGCGGTTGTGCGGCGAGTTCAGCGTCAGCCGGGCGACCGGGGCCCCGCACGCGGCGGGCCCGGCGTACTCGACCAGCGATTCCATCAGTAGGACCGGGGCAGGCCCAGCGAGGTCTGCGCGACGAAGTTGAGCACCATCTCGCGGCTGATCGGGGCGATCCGACCCAGCCGGGACGAGGCCAGCATGGCGGCGACGCCGTATTCCTTGGTCAGCCCGTTGCCGCCCATCGACTGCACGGCCTGGTCGACCGAACGGGTGGCCGCCTCGGCCGCGGCGTACTTGGCCATGTTGGCGGCCTCGGCCGCGCCCCCGTCGTCGCCGGCGTCGTAGAGCGACGCGGCCTTCTGCATCATCAGCTTGGCCAGCTGGACCTCGATGTGGCACTGCGCCAACGGATGTGACAACCCCTGGTGCGCGCCGATCGGGGTGGACCAGACCTGGCGGGTCTTGACGTAGTCGACGGCCCGCTCCAGCGCGAATCGGCCCATGCCCACCGCGCTGGCCGCTCCCATGATGCGTTCGGGGTTCAGTCCGGCGAAAAGCTGTGCGATCGCGGCGTCCTGGGCCCCGACCAGTGCGTCGGCGGGCAGCCGGACGTCGTCGAGGAAGACCTGGAACTGCCGCTCGGGGCTGATCAACTCCATTTCGATGGGGGTGTAGGTGAACCCGGGCGCATCGGTCGGCACCACGAACAGGGCCGGGCGCAGCTTGCCGGTCTTGGCCTCCTCGGTGCGGCCCACCATCAGCACGGCTTGGGCCTGGTCGATCCCGGAGATGTAGACCTTCTGTCCCTTGAGGATCCAGTCGCTGCCGTCGCGCCGGGCGGTGGTGGTGATGTTGTGCGAATTGGATCCGGCGTCGGGCTCGGTGATGGCGAACGCCATCGTCAACGTCCCGTCGGCGATGCCCGGAATCCAGCGCTTCTTCTGCTCTTCGGTACCGAACTTGCTGATGATGGTGCCGTTGATGGCGGGCGAGACGACCATCAGCAGCAGCGCGCTGCCCGCGGCCGCCATCTCCTCCATCACCAGCGACAGCTCGTACATGCCGGCCCCGCCGCCGCCGTACTCCTCGGGCAGATTCACCCCGAGAAAGCCGAGTTTGCCTGCTTCGGACCATAACTCGGTGGTGTGCTCGTGCGCGCGCGCCTTGCGCAGATAGTACTCGGCGCCGTAGTTGGACGCCCATTCCGACACCGCCTTGCGCAGGGCCCGCCGGTCCTCGTTCTCGATGAAGCTGGTGTCGGTCATGCTGAATCTCCTTCTGCTTCGGGCGCATCGACGCGCGCCAGGACGGCGCCGACTTCGACTTGCTGGCCGGTGCCGACGTTGAGCTCGACGAGAACGCCGTCTGCCGGCGCGGTGATGGTGTGTTCCATCTTCATCGCCTCCAGCCAGATCAGTGGCTGGCCCGCGCTGACGGTGTCGCCGATGGCGGCGCCGATGCGGATGACGTTGCCGGGCATGGGCGCGACGAGCGATCCCTGCTCGACGGCCGAACCAGGTTCGGGGAACCGGGGCAGCGCGACGAGGTGGACGGGGCCGCGCGCCGAGTCGACGTAGACGTCGTGGCCGTAGCGCGCGATCGCGAAGCTGCACGCTACGCCGCTGCTGTCCGTCAGCACGACCTCATTGGGCGCCAACGACACCAGCCCCACCCGCTCGTCGTCGGCCAACGTCAATCCGGTTCTGGTGAAGCGGTATTCGACGTGGTATTCGTTGCCGTCGTCGTCGTGGTAGCTCTTGACCTGGCAGCCCGACGCGAGGTTGCGCCACCCGCTGGGTATCGAGGCCAACACCGGGGCTGTCGCGCGGTTGTGCGCGGCATCGGCGAGCGCGGCGGCGATCGCCGACAGCCGGACCACGGCGGCGCCGGCCAGCGGCGCGGCCAGTCCGGCGAGGCCGTGGGTGTCGAAAAACGCGGTGTCGGTCGCGCCGTCCAGAAACGCCGGGTGCCGCAGCACGTTCACCAGCAAGTCGCGGTTGGTGCGCACACCGTGCACGCGGGCGCGGGCCAGCGCATCGGCCAGCAGCAACGCCGACTGCCGCCGTGACGGGGCATAGGAAATCACCTTGGCCAGCATCGGGTCGTAGTGGATGGAGACGGTGGAGCCGCCCACGATGCCCGAATCCAGCCTTATCCCGGTCCGCCGCGCCAGCGTGTCGAACCGCGCCCGGACGACGGGCACCTCGAAGGCCTGTACCAGCCCGGCCTGCGGCTGCCAGCCCTGGGCGGGGTCCTCGGCATACAGCCGTGCCTCGATCGAATGTCCTTGGGCGGCGGGTGGTTCGGTATCGAGTGGGTGGCCGTCGGCGACCGCGATCTGTAGTTCCACCAGGTCGACCCCGGTGGTCTCCTCGGTGACCGGGTGCTCGACCTGCAGCCGGGTGTTCATCTCCAAAAAGAAGAAGTCCCCGTTGTCGTCGGCCAGAAACTCCACCGTGCCGGCGCCGGTGTAGCCGATCGCGCTCGCGGCCAGCCTGGCCGCGTCGAACAGCTTGGCGCGCATGCCCGGTGTCCGCTCGACCAGGGGCGAGGGGGCCTCCTCGATGATCTTCTGGTGGCGCCGCTGAATCGAGCATTCGCGTTCCCCGACCGCCCAGACGGTGCCGTGGGTGTCGGCCAAGACCTGCACCTCGACGTGGTGGCCGGTGGGCAGGTAGCGCTCGCAGAACACGGTCGGGTCGCCGAAGGCGGACTGAGCTTCGCGCCCGGCCGCTTCGACTTCACCGGGCAAGGCCGACAATTCGCGCACCACGCGCATGCCACGGCCGCCGCCGCCCGCGGAGGCCTTGACCAGCACCGGCAGCTGCGCCTCAGCGACCGAATCGGGGTCGAGTTCGTCGAGCACCGGCACGCCGGCGGCAGCCATGAGTTTCTTGGACTCGATCTTGGAGCCCATCGCGCGCACCGCATCCACCGGCGGCCCGACCCAGACGAGTCCCGCCTCCTGCACCGCGGCCGCGAATTCGGCGTTCTCCGAGAGGAATCCGTAGCCTGGATGCACCGCGTCGGCCCCGGCGGCGCGGGCTGCGGCTATCAGGGCAGCGGCGTTGAGATAGTCGTTGGTGTTCGGCAGCCGGACCCGGGCGTCGGCCTCGGCGACATGCGGGGCGGCGGCGTCCGGTTCGGTGTAGACCGCGACGGTGCCCAGGCCCAGCCTGCGGCAGGTGGCGAACACCCGGCGGGCGATTTCGCCCCGGTTGGCAACGAGTACGCGGGTGATTCCCATGCGGCTCACATCCGGAAGACGCCGAAGTTCGACGTCCCCTTTATCGGGCCATTGGCGATGGCGGACAGGCAGATTCCCAACACGGTGCGGGTATCGCGCGGGTCGATGACCCCGTCGTCGTAAAGCATCCCGGAAAGGACGAGGGGCAGCGACTCGGCCTCGATCTGGCCCTCGACGGCCGCCCGCATCGCGGCGTCGGCTTGCTCGTCGACCTGCTGCCCGCGCGCCGCCGCGGCGGCCCGGGCGACGATCGACAGCACTCCCGAGAGCTGCGCGCCGCCCATCACCGCGGCCTTGGCGGACGGCCAGGCGAACAGGAACCGGGGGTCATAGGCGCGGCCGCACATGCCGTAGTGCCCGGCGCCGTAGGAGGCGCCGATCAGCACGGAGATGTGCGGGACGGTCGAGTTGGAGACGGCGTTGATCATCATCGACCCGTGCTTGATCATCCCGCCCTCTTCGTATTCCCTGCCCACCATGTACCCGGTGGTGTTGTGCAGGAACAGCAGTGGCGTGTCGGAGCGGTTGGCCAGCTGGATGAACTGGGTGGCCTTCTGCGACTCCTCGCTGAACAGGATGCCGCGGGCGTTGGCCAGGATGCCAAGTGGGTAGCCGTGCAGCCGGGCCCAGCCGGTCACCAGCGACGAGCCGTACATCGGCTTGAACTCGTCGAAGTCGGAGCCGTCGACGATGCGGGCGATGACTTCCCGGGGGTCGAACGGGACGCGCAGGTCCGGGGGCGCGATGCCGATCAGCTCCTCGGCGTCGAACAGCGGCTCGCTCACGGGACCGGGCGCGGGCCCCCGCTTGACCCAGTTCAGCCTGGCGACGATGCGGCGCCCGATGCGGATGGCGTCGAGCTCGTCGACGGCGAAGTAGTCGGCCAAACCCGAGACCCGGGCGTGCATTTCGGCGCCGCCCAGGGATTCGTCGTCGGACTCCTCTCCGGTGGCCATCTTGACCAGCGGGGGACCGGCCAAAAACACCTTCGACCGTTCCTTGATCATCACCACATGGTCGGACATGCCCGGCACGTAGGCGCCGCCCGCGGTGGAGTTCCCGAAGACCAGCGCGACGGTGGGAATCCCGGCCGCCGACAGCCGCGTCAGGTCGCGGAACATCTGCCCGCCGGGAATGAAGACCTCCTTCTGGGTGGGCAGGTCCGCTCCGCCGGACTCCACCAGCGAGATGACCGGAAGGCGGTTCTCCAGGGCGATCTTCTTGGCCCGCAGGATCTTCCGAAGTGTCCACGGGTTGCTGGTCCCGCCCTTGACGGTCGGGTCGTTGGCGACGATCATGCACTCCACCCCCGACACGGCCCCGATGCCGGTGACGAGGCTGGCGCCGACCTGGAAGGCGCTGCCATAGGCCGCCAGCGGGCACAGCTCCAGGAAGGGAGAATCGGGGTCGACGAGCAGTTCGATGCGTTCGCGTGCGGTCAGCTTGCCGCGGTCGTGGTGACGCTCGACGTACTTGGCGCCGCCGCCCCCGAGCGCCTTGGCCAGTTCGCCGTCGATCTCGGCGAGCCTTGCGGTCGCCGCCGAGGCCGCCTCGCCGTAGGCGGGAGACTGCGGATCCAGCGTCGACTGCAGAGCGGTCATGACCACCGCCGACGATGCAGAGCGGAGCGATGAGGAGGCGGTGCAATCATGATTGATACCCCAGGGTTTTGGCGGCCAGCGCGGTGAGGATTTCGGTGGTGCCGCCGCCGATGCCCAGGATGCGCATGTCCCGGTATTGGCGTTCGACTTCGGATTCGGCCATGTAGCCCATGCCGCCGAACAGCTGGACGGCCTGGTTGGCCACCCACTCGCCGGCCTCCACCGCGGTGTTCTTGGCGAAGCACACGGCGGCGATCAGGTCGGTCTCCCCGGCGAGTTGGCGCTCGACGACGTGGCGCGAGTAGACCCGGGCGACGTCGATGCGGCGGGCCATCTCGGCCAGCGTGTTCTGCACCGACTGCCGCGAGATCAGCGGGCGGCCGAACGTCTCCCGGTCCCGGCACCACTGCACGGTCAGGTCCAGGCATCGCTGCGCGCTCGAATAGGCCTGTGCGGCAAGGCCGATACGCTCGGCGACGAACGCCGCCGCGATCTGGGCGAAGCCGCTGTTCTCGGCGCCGACGAGGTTGTGCGCAGGCACGCGCGCGTCGGTGTAGGACAGCTCGGCGGTGTCCGAGGATCGCCAGCCCATCTTGTCCAGCTTGCGGGTGACTTGTAAGCCAGGTGAGCGGCCGGGGCCGTCTTTTTCCACCACCAGCAGCGAAACCCCGGCAGCCCCAGCACCTCCCGTGCGCACCGCGGTGACGACGTAGTCGGCACGCACCCCGGAGGTGATGTAGGTCTTGGCGCCGTTGACCACATAATGGTCGCCGTCGCGGGTCGCGGTGGTCCGCAGGTGCCCGACGTCCGAGCCGCCGCCGGGCTCGGTGATCGCCAGCGCGCCGATCTTGTCCCCGGCCAGCGTCGGGCGGACGAACTCCTCGATGAGCCGCGTATCGCCGGAGGCGATCATGTGCGGCACCGCGATGCCGCAGGTGAACAGCGAGGCGAACACGCCGCCCGGCGCGCCGGCCGCGTGCACCTCCTCGCAGATGACGACCGCGTCGGCGCCGTCCCCGCCGCCCCCGCCGACCGCTTCGGGAAAGCCCGCGCCGAGCAGGCCGGCGGCGCCTGCGCGCCGGTGCAGGTCGCGGGGCAGCTCGCCGGTGCGTTCCCACTCATCGGCGTGGGGCAGGATCTCGCGTTCGGTGAAGGAGCGCACCGTCTTTCGCAGCTCTTCACGCTCCGGGGTGTGCCAGAGATTCACAGGAGCCCTTCCGGGATGTCGACGCAGCGGCTGCGCAGCCATTCGCCCAGGCCCTTGGCCTGCGGATCGAAGCGGGCCTGGTAGGCGACGCCCTGACCGAGGATGCCGTCGATGAGGAAGTTCACCGCGCGCAGGTTGGGCAGCAGATGGCGGGTCACCGTGAAGTCCGCCGCCTCGGGCAGCAACTTGGTGAGCAGCTCGACGGTCAACGTGTTGGCCAGCCAGCGCCATTGGTCGTCGGTGCGGACCCAGACCCCGACGTTGGCCGATCCGCCCTTGTCGCCGCTGCGGGCGCCGGCGATGCGGCCCAGCGGCGCGCGGCGCGTCGGGCCGGCGGGAAGTCGCGGCGGCAACGCAGGCTCATCGACGGGTGCCAGTTCCAAAGTGTGCTCGGCGCAAGGGATGTCGGTGCGGGTGCCATCGGCGCGGACCGCCACGTGGGGTACCTCGGTGGCGTCGACATGACCGGCGGTGAACACGCCGTACACCTGGCCGTCGCCCGGCGGCGCGGTCACGTGGAAGCCCGGATAGCTGGCCAGGGCCAATTCGACCGCCGCCGAGGAGAATTGGCGTCCCACGTTGGCGGGGTCGGGGTCGCGGACCACGCAGCGCAGCAGGGCGCTGGCAGTTTCTTCGGTGTCGGCGTCGGGGTGGTCGGTGCGGGCCAGGGTCCACTGCAGCTCGGCGGGTTTGACGGTGAGCGCGGCCTCGAGCTGGCGGCGCACCAGGTCGGCCTTGGCCTCGACGTCCAGGCCGGTCAGCACGAAGGTCATGGCGTTGCGGAACCCGCCGATGCTGTTCAGCGAAACCTTGTAGGTGGGCGGCGGCGCCTCGCCGCGAACCCCGCTGATGCGGACCCGGTCGGGCCCGTCTGGTGACAGTTCGACGGTGTCGATGCGGGCGGTCACGTCGGGGTTGGCGTAGCGGGCGCCGCCGACTTCGTAGAGCAGTTGCGCGGTGACGGTGTCCACGCTGACCAGGCCGCCGGTGCCGGGGTGCTTGGTGATCACCGACGAGCCGTCGGCGCGGACCTCGGCCAGCGGGAAGCCGGCGTGCAGGAGGCCGGGCACCGCTGGGATTTCCGTGAAGAACGAATAGTTGCCGCCGGTGGCCTGGACACCGCATTCGATCACGTGCCCGGCGACCACGGCGCCGGCGAGCCGGTCGTAGTCGGTGCGCTTCCAGCCGAAGTGCGCGGCCGCGGCCCCGACCGTCACCGAGGCGTCGGTGACCCGGCCGGTGACGACGACGTCGGCGCCGGCGTCGAGGCAGTCGACGATGCCCCACGCGCCCAGGTAGGCGTTGGCGGTCAGTGGCGTGCCCAGCCCCAGTTCCGCCGCGCGCGGCGCCAAGTCGTCGCCCTCGACGTGGGCGACCCGGGCGTCGATGCCCAGCCGTGTCGCCAGGGCGCGCACCGCCTCGGCCAGCCCGGCCGGATTGAGCCCGCCGGCGTTGGCGACGATGCGCACGCCGCGGTCGCGGGCCTCGCCGAGGCAGTCCTCGAGCTGGGTCAGGAAGGTCTTGGCGTAGCCGCGATCGGGGTGCTTCATCCGGTCGCGGCCCAGGATCAGCATGGTCAGTTCGGCCAGGTAGTCGCCGGTGACGAAGTCCAGTTCCCCGCCGGTCAGCATTTCGCGCATCGCCGAGAGCCGGTCGCCGTAGAACCCCGAGCAGTTCGCGATCCGCACGGCGCCGGCAGAAGCAGAGGCCATGGGCGTCCTCCATTTCTGGACTCACCGGTGAGCGGAACCAACCAACCGGTAGGTTAGCGGGTGCCGCGGGTGTCACGTCAAGGCTCCCATCGGCGCCGCTCGCCGTATTGGTCCCTCGGGCCCGTCGATTTTGGCCACCAGGACCCATGCGACTATTCTGGAGCCACTCGTCGCCCGTTCGGCCCCACCGGCCATGCCGCGCGACGCCCCGACCCAAGCCCCACATCGAGGAGTTAGGCCCGACCATGGCCGTACCCAAGCGCAGGATGTCGCGCGCCAACACCCGAAGCCGCCGCGCGCAATGGAAGGCCGAGAAGACCGAGCTCGTCGGCGTGACGGTGGCGGGTCAGCGGCACAAGGTGCCGCGCAGGCTGCTGAAGGCGGCCCGCCTTGGCCTCATCGACCTCGACCGGCGTTAGTCGGACCGTCCGACCCCTCCCCGGGCCCGACCGGCCCGCAGCTCCGTCGGTCGCCGATCTCTGCAAATACGCGGCGCGCCTCTCAGGCCGCTCTCAGGCGCCGGGGCGAAACTAGTGGCCGTGCGGATACTGGTCGTCGACGACGACCGCGCGGTGCGTGAATCGCTGCGCCGGTCGCTTTCCTTCAACGGATACTCGGTCGAGCTCGCCCACGATGGGCTCGAAGCCCTCGACATGATCGCCAGCGAGCGGCCCGACGCACTGGTGCTGGACGTCATGATGCCGCGGCTGGACGGTCTCGAAGTGTGTCGTCAGCTCCGCAGCACCGGCGACGACCTGCCCATATTGGTGCTGACCGCACGTGATTCGGTCTCCGAGCGGGTCGCGGGCCTGGACGCCGGCGCCGACGACTACCTGCCCAAGCCGTTCGCGCTGGAGGAGCTGCTGGCGCGGATGCGCGCGCTGCTGCGCCGCACCAAGTCCGACGACGACGTGGAGTCGGTCGCGCTGCGGTTCTCCGACCTGACGCTGGACCCGGTGACCCGCGAGGTCACCCGCGGGCAACGGCAGATAAGCCTGACCCGCACCGAGTTCTCGCTGCTGGAAATGCTGATCGCCAACCCGCGCCGCGTGCTCACCCGCAGTCGCATCCTCGAGGAGGTGTGGGGATTCGACTTCCCGACCTCGGGCAATGCGCTGGAGGTGTACGTCGGTTACCTGCGCCGCAAGACCGAGGCCGACGGCGAACCCCGGCTGATCCACACGGTGCGCGGCGTGGGCTACGTGTTGCGGGAGACCCCGCCGTGATGCGACCGCCCCAACGATGATCCCCTTCGACCGGCGTCGAGGCGCACCCCTGCCGGCCGCCAGCTCGCTCTCCCTGCGCTGGCGGGTGATGGTGCTGGCCATGTCGATGGTCGCGATGGTCGTTGTCCTGATGGCGTTCGCGGTCTACGCGGTCATCTCGGCGGCGCTCTACAACGACATCGACAGCCAGCTGCAGAGCCGGGCGCAGCTGCTGATCGCCAGCGGATCCCTGGCCGCCGACCCCGGGAAGGCCATCGAGGGCACGGCCTATTCGGATGTCAACGCGATGCTGGTGAACCCTGGCCAATCCATCTACACGGCCAACCAGCCGGGCCAGACGCTGCCGGTGGGGGCGCCGGAGAAGGCCGTCATCAACGGTGAGCTGTTCATGTCCCGGCGCACCGTGGCCGAGCAGCGGATCCTGGCCATCCACCTGCCCAACGGCAGCTCGCTGCTGATTTCCAAGAGCCTGCGCCCGACCGAGGCGGTGATGACCAAACTGCGCTGGGTGTTGCTGACCGTCGGCGGCATCGGCGTGGCGGTCGCGGCGGTGGCCGGCGGCATGGTCACCAGAGCCGGGCTGCGACCGGTGGCCCGCCTGACCGAGGCGGCCGAACGGGTGGCACGCACCGACGACCTGCGACCCATCCCGGTTTTCGGCAGCGACGAATTGGCCAGGCTCACCGAGGCGTTCAACTTGATGTTGCGGGCGCTGGCCGAGTCGCGGGAACGGCAGGCCCGGCTGGTCACCGATGCCGGGCACGAACTGCGCACCCCGCTGACGTCGCTGCGCACCAACGTCGAGTTGCTGATGGCCTCGATGGAACCCGGGGCGCCGCGGCTGCCCGAGCAGGAGATGGTGGACCTGCGCGCCGACGTGCTCGCGCAGATCGAAGAACTGTCCACGCTGGTCGGCGATCTGGTGGACCTGACCCGCGACGATGCCGCGCAGGTGGTGCACGAGCCGGTGGACATGTCCGACGTCGTGGACCGCAGCCTCGAGCGGGTCAAGCGGCGGCGTAACGACATCCAGTTCGACGTCCAGGTCATCCCCTGGCAGGTCTACGGCGATTCGGCCGGCCTGTCGCGCGCGGCGCTCAACCTGCTTGACAACGCGGCCAAGTGGAGCCCGCCGGGCGGCCACGTCGGTGTCAGGATGCGCCAGCTTGACCCGTCGCACGCCGAGCTCGTGGTCTCCGACTACGGCCCCGGCATTCCGCCGCACGAGCGCCAGCTGGTGTTCGAGCGGTTCTACCGGTCGACGACGGCGCGCGCGATGCCGGGCTCGGGGCTGGGGCTGGCGATCGTGAAACACGTCGTGCTCAAACACGGTGGGATGCTTCGCGTCGAGGACACCGTGCCGGGCGGTCAGCCACCGGGAACGTCGATTTATGTGTTGCTGCCCGGCCGGCCGATGCCGGTCCCGCCCTATCCGGCGTCCGCGACTCCGCACAGCTGTGACGAGGACACCGACCCGACCGCCCCGGTGGCGCGGAAATCGGCGAACTCTCGGGAATCGGCGAACGTTATCTCAGTGGACTCTCAGTCCGCGCGCGCAAGGTAGTTGTGCAGCTACTGTTGAATTTCAGGACAGTCGTGCCCGAAACAGCCGACGTTAGAGGAAGAGCGAACTTAGCGACATGACGAATCACCCGAGGTATTCGCCACCGCCGCAGCAGCCGGGATACCGTACTGCGCCTAACCAGCCTGTGCCCCCCGCTTATGGCCAGGGGCAGCAGAATCCCTACAACCAGCAGTACGACTGGCGCTACCAGCGTTCGCAGCAGTCGCAGTACCGCCAGCCTCACGACCCGTTCGGCGGCGGGCGCGGGGGGACCGGGCCGGGCCCGATCTCGGGCGGCACCGGCACGGGGCCGATACCCGGGATGCTGCCCCCGATGGGTCCCCCGCCCGCACGCCAGAAGCGTTCCCGCGGGGGCCTGATGGTCGTGGGCGCGTTGGCGATCGCGGTGGTGTCGGCCGGCATCGGCGGTGCCGCGGCGACGGTCGTTGAGCTGGGCTCGCACTCCACCACCGCCAACGGCGGCCGCGTGATCGGGGCCGCCCCCAGCGTCCCGGCCGCGAACATGCCCCCGGGCAGCGTCGAACAGGTCGCCTCCAAAGTGGTGCCCAGCGTCGTCATGCTCGAGACCGACCTGGGGCGCCAGTCCGAGGAGGGCTCGGGCATCATCCTGTCCTCGGACGGGCTGATCCTCACCAACAACCACGTGGTCGCCGCCGCCGAGCCGGGCAAAGCCCCCGGCGGAGGCGGTGGCGGCGCCAACCCCGCGCCGAAGACGACCGTGACGTTCTCCGACGGGCGCACCGCCCCCTTCACGGTGGTGGGCACCGACCCCACGAGCGACATCGCCGTGATCCGGGTGCAGGGCGTGTCGGGGCTCAACCCCATCGCGCTGGGCTCCTCGTCGGACCTGCGGGTCGGCCAGCCGGTGGTGGCGATCGGGTCGCCGCTGGGCCTGTCCGGCACGGTGACCACTGGGATCGTCAGCGCGCTGAACCGTCCGGTGTCCACGACCGGTGAGTCGGGCAACCAGAACACCGTGCTGGACGCGATCCAGACCGACGCGGCGATCAACCCGGGTAACTCCGGCGGCGCCCTGGTCAACATGAACGGCCAACTGGTGGGAGTGAACTCGGCGATCGCCACCCTGGGCGCCGATTCGCCGGATGCCCAGAGCGGCTCGATCGGGCTGGGCTTCGCCATTCCCGTCGACCAGGCCAAGCGCATCGCCGACGAGCTGATCAGCACCGGCAAGGCGTCGCACGCGTCGCTGGGCGTGCAGGTGACCAACGACAAGGGCTCCCCGGGCGCCAAGGTGGTCGACGTCGTCCAGGGCGGTGCGGCCGCCAGCGCCGGCGTGCCGAAGGGCGTGGTCGTCACCAAGGTCGACGACCGCCCGATCAACAGCGCCGATGCCCTGGTCGCCGCCGTGCGCTCCAAGGCCCCCGGGGACAAGATCTCGCTGACCTTCGAGGACCCCGCCGGCGGCGGCACCCGGACCGTGCAGGTCACGCTCGGCAAGGCGGACCAGTGATGAGGGTCGATGAACCCTCGGCGACGGGATTGTCGGAGCTCGGATATACGGTTGCTCCTATGGAGACGGGTGCGGAGTTGGTGGTCGGCCGGGCTCTGGTGGTGGTGGTCGACGACCGCACCGCGCACGGGGACGAGGACCACAGCGGGCCGTTGGTCACCGAGCTGCTGACCGAGGCGGGGTTCGTCGTCGACGGCGTGGTGGCGGTCGCGGCCGACGAGGTCGAGATTCGCAACGCGCTGAACACCGCGGTGATCGGCGGGGTCGACCTGGTGGTGTCCGTCGGGGGGACCGGCGTCACGCCGCGTGACGTAACCCCGGAGGCCACCCGCGAGATCCTGGACCGGGAGATCCTCGGGATCGCCGAGGCCGTCCGCGCCTCGGGCCTGTCCGCGGGGATCGTCGACGCGGGATTGTCCCGCGGTCTGGCCGGGGTGTCGGGCTCAACGTTGGTGGTCAATCTCGCCGGTTCCCGCTACGCGGTGCGCGACGGCATGGCGACGCTGAACCCGCTGGCCGCCCAGATCATCGGCCAGTTGTCCAGCCTGGAGATCTGAGCGCGCCGACTCAGCGCCGGTTCACTGGTTCTCGGTGTCCGCGCGGGGCCCGTGGCTGGGGGTGGGCGTCTTGTCGATGCCACCGCCGTGCTTGCCGGATGAGTTCCCGTTGGTCTGGGCCAGCAGGTCGCGGATCTCCTTGAGCAGGACCACCTGCGCGTCGTCCGCCGCCTCGACCTCGCCGCGCTTGCGCAGCGTGCTGTAGGGCAAAACGATGAAGAAGTACACGACGGCGGCGATCAGGACGAAATTGATCGCGGCCGACAGCAGGATATTCAGGTCGATGGTCTGGCCGCCGCCGATGCTGATCTTCAGGACGCCGACGTCGGACTGCTGGTTGACGCCGATCCGGTTGATCAGCGGCGTGATGATGCTGTCGGTGAACTTGGTGACCAGGGCCGTGAAAGCGGTACCGATGACCACCGCGATGGACAGGTCGACGATGTTGCCCCGGGAGAGAAACTCCTTGAATCCTTTGAACACAAACATGTCCTTTCTGGACTGGACAGAGTTTGCTGCGGAACGCAAGTCGAGCAGCGGTCGGCGCTCAATGCAGGGTTAGGGTCACCGCCTGTCCCAGCGTCGAGCCCGCCACCGTGTTCGCCACGCGGGCCGGCAGCGCAACCAACACTACGCGGTCGCCGTCGGCGGCCTGGGCTTTTGACCGCGTCGACACGAGGACCACGACGGCGTCGGTGGCCACCACTTTGCCGGCGGCCTGGCCGGTCGTGGGCGCGTCGGTGGCCGGCGCGGCGAGCACGTCGACGACATCGCCCACGCGTACGAGATCCAGCAGGGCGCCGTCGGCCAGATGCAGCGGCACGATGCGGGCGCCGGGCCCGGCCTTCGACCCGATTGCGGCCTCGGCGAGCCGGCTGCCGAGTAACCGCACGTCGGTGAGCACCTCGCCGCGCCGGGCCGGTCCCGCCAGCGTCGAACCGGCCACGGCGCCGGGATCTTTCGAGGATCCGTCGGGAATCGTTGTCGCCGAGCGACGTTCGAGCCGGACGTCGTCGGCGGTCAGGGCGGTGCCGGGAGCGAGGTCACGTGCGGCCACCACGACCTCGGCGCGCTCGTCGTCCGGGTCGGACCGCAGCGCGGCGACCCCGGCCAGCACCACGAGCCCGCCCGCGGCCACCCGCCGCGCCGGCACCGTGCGGGTCCAGTCCGGGCGCAACGCGACCGCGACGCGCCGCCACGCCGCCGGATTCAGCGAGGATTCGGTCACGCCGCAACGGTAGGCGCGGCGCGGCGCGGACGACGCCGGTCGGGCGCCGCGTTGTGGATGACCGCTAGCTCGACGCGGCCGCCGGGGACGGCGTGGAACTGGCGCTGGTGCTGGTGCTCGACGACTTCTCGGCGGATCCCGACTTCTCGCTCGATCCCGACTTCTCGCTCGATCCCGACTTTTCGCTCGACCCGGAGCTTTCCGACGAGCCGTTCTTGGCGGACCCGTTGGTGCCGTTCGTCGCCGACTTGGCCGACTCGCGGCTGTCGGTGCGGTAGAAACCGCTGCCCTTGAACACGATCCCGACGGAGTTGAACCGCTTACGCAGCCGGCCGGAGCACTGCTCACAGGTGGTCAGCGCATCGTCGGTGAACGCCTGCACGATGTCGAAGCGGTTGCCGCACTCCGTGCATTCGTAGCTGTAGGTCGGCACGTGAACCTCCGGGTCCGGGGCTTGAAGGATTGGGAGCCTGGTTAGCACTCTAGCTTTTCAAGTGCTAGAACCGCCACGTGGCGCGGATCATTCCCGGCCACTCGCCAGGCTGATCACCCCGCGGCGCGGGGTGAGCGCGTCCGTCATCGCCACGTCGTGCGGCTCCGCCGGCAGCTCGTCGAGAAGCTCGTCGTCGCGCACCACCGCGATCAGGCGCGCCCCGGGGTTGCATCCCGGCAGCGAGCGGTCGTAGAACCCGGCGCCCCGGCCCAGGCGCACTCCCCGACGGTCCACCGCCAGCGCCGGGACGATCACCAGCTCGGCCTCGGCGAGGGTCGACGCCGGCAGCCAGGGTTCCTGGGGCTCGAGCAGGCCCCACGGCCCGGCGACCAGTGCGCCGGGCCGGTATTCGCCCCAGCGCAGCGGCATCGGGCCGCCGTCGGCGCCGTTGCGCGCCACCGGCAGCAGCACCCGCCCCGAGCGGTCCAGCAACGTGTCGAGCAGCTCGAGGGACCCCGGCTCGGCGCCCACCGGCACGTACGCGCAGACCGTGGCCTGGCCGCGCACCACACGCTCCAGCCCGGCGCGAAGCATGCGCGCCTCGCCGGCGCGAACGTCGTGGGCAACGCGACGCCGCGCCGCCAGCAGCTGTGCGCGCAGCGCGCTCTTGGTCACCGTCGCCATTTGTTCACCATGACAGGGCGGTCATTCCCGCTGCCACGCCCACTCGCGTGGTCCCGTGCAGGTTATCGTGTGAACAATGTCGCGACCTGAAGTTCCGATCCCCTACACGGCGATCGTCCCCGCGGCCGGTCTGGGCACGCGTTTCCTGCCGGCAACCAAGACGGTGCCCAAGGAGCTGCTGCCCGTCGTCGACACCCCCGGTATCGAGCTGGTCGCCGCGGAGGCGGCCGCCGCCGGCGCCGAGCGCCTGGTGATCATCACCTCCGAGGGCAAGGACGGCGTCGTCGCGCACTTCGTCCAGGACCTGGTGCTCGAGGGAACCCTCGAGGCGCGCGGGAAGACGGCGATGCTCGACAAGGTGCGCCGCGCGCCGCAGCTGATCAAGGTCGAGTCCGTCGTGCAGGCCGAGCCGCTCGGCCTGGGACACGCCATCGGCTGCGTCGAGCCCACGCTGTCGGCCGACGAAGACGCCGTCATGGTGCTGCTGCCCGACGACCTGGTGCTGCCGACCGGGGTGCTGGAGACGATGGCGAAGGTGCGCGCCGAATACGGCGGCACGGTGTTGTGCGCCATCGAGGTCACCCCCGACGAGATCAGCGCCTACGGCGTGTTTGATGTCGAACCCGCTTCCGGCGCCGCCCATCCCGACGTGCTGCGGGTCAAAGGCATGGTCGAGAAGCCGAAGCCCGAGGACGCCCCATCGATGTATGCCGCGGCGGGCCGCTACGTGCTCGACCGCGCCATCTTCGACGCGCTGCGCCGCATCGACCGCGGGACCGGCGGCGAGGTGCAGCTCACCGACGCGGTCGCGCTGCTGATTTCGGAGGGCCACCCGGTGCATGTCGTCGTGCATCGCGGTTCTCGACACGACTTGGGAAATCCTGGCGGCTACCTCAAGGCTGCGGTTGACTTTGCATTGGATCGCGACGACTATGGCCCGGATCTGCGGCGATGGTTGGTGGCGCGGTTGGGCCTGACCGAGCGCTAGCCGGGCGGAAACGAGGCGATCCCGGCCGACGCGCGGGTCCCCGGACCGGCGTCGCCGACGGTCGCGCCCGCCAGGGCTTGAGGGCAGAAAGGCGCGCTTGTGCGTTCGGTGGAGGAGCAGCAGGCCCGGATAACGGCCGCCGCGGTGGCCCCACGGCCGATCCGCGTCGCCATCGCCGAGGCGCAGGGATTGATGTGCGCCGAAGAGGTGGTGACCGAGCGGCCGCTGCCCGGTTTCGATCAGGCCGCCATCGACGGCTACGCGGTGCGCAGCGTCGACGTGCTGGGCGTCGGCGAGGTGGCCCGCGACGACCCGGCCGAATCCCCCGACGAGTCGTTCGGCGACGAGGACGGCGACGGGGACCTGCGTGAGGGCCTGGTGCTGCCGGTGATGGGCACCATCGAGGCCGGTGCCCGCACCCCGAGCCGGCTGCAGCCCCGCCAGGCGGTCCGGGTGCAGACCGGGGCGCCGCTACCCACGCTGGCCGACGCCGTGCTGCCCCTGCGGTGGACCGACGGCGGGATGTCGAAGGTCCGGATCTATCGCGGGGCGCCCTCGGGTGCCTACGTGCGCCGCGCCGGCGACGACGTGCAGCCCGGGGACGTCGCGGTGCGGGCCGGCACCATCATCGGCGCGGCCCAGGTCGGGCTGCTGGCCGCGGTCGGCCGCGAACGGGTGCTGGTCCATCCGCGCCCGCGGCTGTCGGTCATGGCCGTCGGCGGCGAGCTGGTCGACATCTCGCGTACCCCGGGCAACGGGCAGGTGTACGACGTCAACTCCTATGCGCTGGCGGCGGCGGCCCGCGATGCCGGGGCGGAGGTCAACCGCGTCGGCATCGTCAGTGGTGACCCCAAGGAGCTCCGCGACGTCGTCGAAGGCCACATCAACCGCTCCGAGGCCGTCGTGATCGCCGGCGCGGTCGGCGGCGCGGCCGCCGAGGCGGTGCGGGTCGCGCTCTCCGAGCTCGGCGAGATGGAGGTCGTGCGGGTCGCGATGCACCCCGGGTCGGTCCAGGGGTTCGGGCAGTTGGGCCGCGAGGGCGTCCCGACCTTCCTGCTGCCGGCCAATCCCGTCAGCGCCCTGGTGGTCTTCGAGGTGATGGTCCGGCCACTGATCCGGCTGTCGCTGGGCAAGCGCCAACCGATGCGCCGGGTCGTGCGCGCGCGCACCCTGTCGCCGATCACCTCGGTGGCAGGCCGCAAGGGCTACCTGCGGGGTCAGCTGATGCGCGACCAGGACACCGGGGAGTACCTGGTGCAGGCGCTCGGCGGGGCCCCGGGGGCCTCGTCGCACCTGCTGGCCACGCTCGCCGAAGCGAACTGTCTGGTGGTGGTGCCCAGCGGCGCCGAGCAGATCCGCACCGGCGAGCTCGTCGACGTCGCGTTCCTGGCCCAGCGGGGCTGACGGGCGATCATCATGCGTGCGAACCTGTTGCGTTCCAACTCCCGCCACCCCGGCTGGCCCCAGGACGTGGGCCCCCTGCGGGTCCCCGCCGGCGTGGTCCGGTTGCGCGCGGTGCGCATGCGCGACGGCGCGGTTTGGAGCCGGATCCGGCTGGCCGATCGGGCCCACCTCGAGCCGTGGGAGCCCAGCGCCGAGGGCGACTGGACGATCCGGCACTCCATCGCCGCCTGGCCGGCGTTGTGCTCGGGCCTGCGGTCGGAGGCCCGCAAGGGACGCATGCTGCCCTACGTCATCGAGCTCGACGGGCAGTTCTGCGGTCAGCTGACCATCGGCAACGTGGTGCACGGGGCGTTGCGGTCGGCCTGGATCGGGTACTGGGTGGCACGGTCGGCGACCGGCGGGGGAGTGGCCACGGCGGCGCTCGCGCTCGGCCTCGACCATTGCTTCGGGCCGGTCATGCTGCATCGCGTCGAGGCCACCGTGCGCCCCGAGAACGCCGCCAGCCGCGCCGTTTTGGCCAAGGCCGGGTTCCGCGAAGAGGGCCTGCTGCTGCGCTACCTCGAGGTCGACAGGGCGTGGCGCGACCACCTGTTGATGGCGATCACCACCGAAGAGGTCTACGGCTCGGTTGCCTCGGCCCTGGTCCGTGCCGGCCACGCGGACTGGGCGTGAGCCGGCACCGCCCGGGCAGCTGACCGCCGCCGCGCCCTTCCGCGCCCCCTCGCTGTTACTGACGCGACACGAGTGACGTTTGGTGCTTGTGAGAGTGGAATTACAGGTGTGTAATTGTCCTGGTCACTGTTGACCCGGCCGCGCTGGCCACCGACCGGCCTCGCGGGGATGGGAACCGAAGAGAGCAGGTCATCATGCCAAGCATCCCGCAGTCGCTGTTGTGGATTTCGCTCGTGGTGCTCTGGCTGTTCGTGCTGGTTCCGATGCTGGTCAGCAAGCGCGACGCGGTGCGGCGCACCAGCGACGTGGCGCTGGCGACGCGGGTGCTCAACGGCGACGCCGCCTCCCGCCTGCTCAAACGCGGCGGTCCGGCCGCCGGCCACCGCAGCGATCCCGACTGGACGCCCGAGCAAGAGCCGGCCGACGACGAGTTCGCCGGCGCGGAGGAGGACCAACACCGCGAGCCCGACGCCGAGCAGGACGCCGACACCGACGAGTTGCAGCAGGTCCGGCCGTCGCTGGTGAAGGTCGCCGCCGAACCGGCGCCCGCGGAGCCCGACTACCTCGACGTCGACGTCGTCGAGGACTCGGGCGCCCTGCCCGCCGGTGCCGGCGCGCAGGCGGTCGAACCTGCGCCGGTGGTCGACGAGGACGAGGCCGCCGCACACGAGGACGAGGACGACGACTTCGACGAGGTCGAGGACGCTTGCGGGCTGGAGCCCGAGGCCGACCCCGAGGACGACGAGCACGACGATCCGCGCGCGGCCATCACGCCGGGCTCGCGGCGGCGCCGATTCGACACGAGGACCGCCGCGGCGGTGAGCGCCCGCAAGTACGCCTTCCGCAGGCGCGTGCTGATGGCGATGGCTGTCGTCCTGATCGGCTCGGCCACGGCGGCGTTCGAGCTGTCGCCGAGCGCCTGGTGGGTCTGCGGCAGCGCCACCGCCGTCACGCTGCTCTACCTGGGCTACCTGCGCCGGCAAACCCGCATCGAGGAGAAGGTGCGCCGGCGCCGGATGCAGCGGATGGCCCGCGCGCGGCTGGGGGTGGAGAACGCCTACGACCGCGACTACGACGTGGTCCCCTCGCGGCTGCGGCGCCCGGGCGCGGTGGTGCTCGAGATCGACGACGAGGACCCGATCTTCGAGCACCTGGATTACGCGATGCCGGCGCGCAACTACGGGTGGCCCCGCGACCTGCCGCGCGCGGTCGGGCAGTAGCGCGCGCAGTTCGGCGGTTGTCGCCGCGGCTGGTAGCCTGCTATCGGTCAGGGGCTATGGCGCAGTTGGTAGCGCGACTCGTTCGCATCGAGTAGGTCAGGGGTTCGAATCCCCTTAGCTCCACCACGTTCGAGGACGTCAGCGCGCTCTACCAGGCCATCATGGATGCGTGACGAGGTAGGTTTCGTTGTCCAGGCCATCGGTGAGTTCTTCGACGTCAAAGGGCCGGTCGAGCCGGGCGTGCAACGTCTCGGGATCGATGAGCAGGCCGATTTCCGCGGTCTGGCGGGCGACCAGCCGCCCGATGGCCGGATAGATCCGACGCATGATCGTCCGCTCCGCAGAGGTGCAGCGGGAGGCGCAGTAGCCGACGTGGCCGATCTCGTCGGTGAGGATCTCGCTGTAGAGCAGCTCGATGCGCTGGGCGACGGCGGGTTCGTCGGCGAACAGCGTGGTGCCGACGCGACGCAGTTCGTCGAACAGGATGCAGCCCGCCATCTCGGCGGCCCCGACGAACAGGAAGCCGAGTCGTTCGGGGAGGAACACGCCCGTCTTGACGAACTGTCGCATCACGAATGGTGGTGGGACGACCTGGAACGTCAGGTCGAAGACGTCGAGCGCGTAGGCCAGCAGCCGGGTGTGGTAGTGCTCCTCTAATTCCAGGTAGACGTTCTCGGGCGGGAGGTTCTCGTCGCTGTTGCGCCCGTAGGTCTCGCCGAGTCCGACGCCGAAGCGTTCGGCCTGGTTCAGTTTGGCGGTCGCCAGCAGGAACAGCATTCTGTCGTCCAGGCCGGGTTCGGGTCGCCGGCGGCGCAGGTTGCGGAGAAAGGTCGCACGGTCGGCGGGGTGGGCCGAGCGAACGGGGTTGGCCTCGAGCTCGCTGAAGAACCGCTCCCGATTCGCCAACCGCCTGTTGAGCAGGTCGGCTTCGCCGTCACGCCTGGCCAGGAAGTCCCGGTAGCCCTCGATGCTGGTGTGACTCATCGTTTCTCCATTCCTCGCACAATCGTTGTCACGTAACGGCTCAACAGCGCGGCGTCGTGGGCTCCGGTGGCCAGCAGCGCGAACAGTCCGGTCAGGAAGAACGTGGCGAGTTCGCCGGCGTCAGCCTCCGCCGAGACTTGTCCTGCATCCTGGGCCCCGCGAATCACGCGGACCAGGAACTCCGCGAGCGGGTGCTGGGCCAATTCGTCTTCGACCGGACGGGCCGAGGAGAAATGCAAGCCGAGCATGTCACGGAAGACGACTTCACCCAGCCGGCGTTCGGCTCCGAGTACCTGCTGGACGAGTTGGGAAAGCGCCGACGCCAGGTCGCGTTCGGCCGCCCCGAGCTCGCCGACGATCCGGGTCTCCTCGTCGCGCTCCAGCTCGATGAGGACGTGCTCCTTGGTGGGGAAGTGGAAGTAGAAGGTTCCCCTCGCCACGCCGGCAGCCGAGGCGATGGCACTGACATCGGCGGCGGCAAACCCGCGCCGTGACATCTCGGCCAGCGCCTCGGCGAACAAGCGCGCCCGGGTTTCGCGCCGTCGCGCGTCCCGGAAGCCCCCCGCCGGCGAGCCGGCCACGGTCGAGGTGCGCGAAGACTCCATGGAGGCACGGTACGCCCAATTGCTGACACCCGTCAATGACGGACGTCAGCAACACTCTCGTGTCGGGGCCCGTTCAGTAGGGCTTGGCGGCGACGACGAACTGCAGGGCGCGCTGGGTCTTCTGCTCGATGTCGACGAGCCCCGCCGACGAGAACAGGTCGACGAACGCGCGCCGGTCGAACATGGTCAGCCCGATCAGGCGGGCGCCGATGGCCAGGGCAGGCCGGATGGGGAATAGGTCGGGGGCATAACTGGTGAGGACCGCGATCCTGCCGCCCGCCGCGAGCACGCGCACCATCTCGCGCGCCACGCGATACGGCTCGGGCATCAGGTAGAGCGCACCGAAGCAGCAGACGGCGTCGAAGGTCGCGTCGGCGAACGGCAACGTGCGGGCGTCGCCGCGGACATAGCAGGTGCGGTCGGTGCTGTTGTCCTGGACGGCCCGGCTCAGCATCGGCTCGGAGATGTCGAACCCAACGGCCAGGCCGCCGTCGGCAAGCCGGGCCGACAGCGGGCCGGTGAAATTGCCGGGGCCGCAAGCGACGTCAAGCAATCGCCGAGCGGTGGACAGACGCAGGGCCGTGGCCGCACGCCGCTGTTCGGCCCCGGTGGTGACACCGCTGGCGACGTAGAACGACGCGGGACGCCACAGCCGCTCGTAGACCGTCGCGACCACGGGGCTGTTCATCGCGCGCTGCGCAAACGTCGGGGCCGGGGATCTCATCGATTCACCCAGCACGTCGAGGAAGCCGTGCCGCGGCCCGGCGGGCGTGTCGAGGAGGTCGCGGGTCGCCTCGACCGGATCCTGGCTCATCTGCTCGCTTTCGGCGTTTCGGAGGGCCTCTGGGCGGCGTCGGGCGGCCGGCGTCACCGGCGCCGCGCCCAAGATCTGCTGTCAAGGCTAGTGGGCCGATGCGGGCGTGCGCCGACGCCGGACGTCGCCGTTTTTCATTGTCGCCGCCGCCCGACTCGGGTAGCCGTGTGAGGAGCAACATGGGATCTTGGGCAGACGGTGGTTAACGCGCTGAGTACTCAACTGGATCGCACCTGCGGATGCCACGCCACGCGCCGCGCCGCGGCCCGTCGTCACACGGGGCCGGGGTGTCGCGCCGACGCGCCACGTTTCGCTCATACAGAATGTGAATCATGCAGCGCCTCAGAGATTGGCACCCACGCATGACCAGCGTTTCGTTCCCGGACGCAGCCGGCACGGGCTGCGCCCGATCGCCGCTGCCCCGGGCGGCGACCGGCGCAGGTCCGGTCGCTGCGCGGATGGCCCGCCGATGAGCGCCGGGCGGACCAACCCGACGACGCCGTCGCTGTGGGCGCGGCCGATCGGCGCCAACAACCTGCCGATCGGTGTGGTCGACATCGAACTGAGCGTGCCGCCGACCGAGCTCGTGGACGACACGACCGTGTTCCTGCTCGGTCCCGAGCAGGGACCGCCCGCCGCGGTGCTGAAGGTGGCCCGCGGCCCGCTGGGGGCCGCGGAACTGCGCGCCCAGCGCACCGTGCTGTCCGAACTGGCCATCCACCGTGGACTCGACGGCCAATGGCGCGAACTGCTCCCGCGCATCCTGGCCTTTGACAAGCGCACCGACGCGACCCTGTCGGTGGAGTCCTTTCGGCCGGGCATCGCCCTGGCCGAGGTGCTGGAACTGCGCCCCGACCGCGTCGAGGAACTGACCGCCGCGGCCCTGAGTGCGATCGCGCCGCTGCACCGCCGGACCACCACGTTCGTCGGCGTCAGCAACGCCAGCATGTTGCGGCGCTGGTTGGTGGACCCATTGGCGGGCCTGACCTCCATGTGCCGCCGGCTGGACCCGGGCCGGATCGCGAAGGTGGATCGGCTCTCAACGATGCTGCGGCGAGACCTGCGCGGCTGGCGCATCCCGGTGAGCTGGACGCACGGCGGCTACACACCCGGCAGCGTGCTGGTCGACGGCGTGGAGGGCCCGGTCACGGGCATCGTCGACTGGGGCGGGGCGCGCGCGGGCCGCCCGGCGCTCCTCGACGAATACCTGATGGTCCTCGCTGCGAGTTGCCAGGTGGAGGACGCCGACCTGGGGGCGGTCGTCGCCGAGCGGCTGCGGGCGGGCGGGCTCGTGGAACGTGAACGCAACGCGCTGCGTGCCGCGCGCGACCGCTCGGGCGCCGACACGGGCGATCGTGATCGTGTCGCGGGCCGCGTCGACGAGCCCGTCGCGATTCTGTTGACCTGGCTGCACCGCGTCGCCGATTTGTGGTGCAAGCGCGCCACCCATCCGAATCACCACGCGTGGTGGGCCGCCAACGTGGTGCCGGTGCTTGACGTTGCTGCCACGTGGCACCCCGTCGGGGGCGTCGCGCACTTTGGGGGAAGACGACTCGAGGAGTGATCGATGCACAGCACACCACCTGCGCCTCGCGGTGTCGCCGGGATCCGGTTCAGACCGGTTGCCGCCGTCCATAATTCGCACGCGTCATAATTCGCACGCGCTGATCGCCGGGGAGGTCGGCGCCTCCGCAGCGCCCGAGTGCGTCGACGCCCGCACCGGGTAGGTGCAGGCGAGCGCGCTCGACCCGACCCTGGCGGGCCGCGTTCTGGGGTGGAAGCCGGACATGGGCCTCAGCGATGGCATCAAACGCACGGTGGGCTGGTTGCGGACCCTTCTTGATCCCCGTCCCGCCGTCTTGGCCGCCACCTGAGGGCGCACCGCGCGAAGCCTGTGAGTTTGCCGGTTGTCGTGCTTTGATTTCGTGGGATTGCTACCATCGCCGTACATGGCGAATGCTCGGTTACGTAAGGGCGTACCCGCTGACAACGACGGGAGTCAGCGGGTTGAGCGGCGGCGTACTGGGAGTCCCGGTGATTCACCGACCGACATACTGACGCGTTTGCCCGCGGTGGTGGTCTTGGAGCGGATTCCCGTTCCGACGGTGGCCATGGCGCGCGACGGCAGCATCCTGTTCGCGAACACGGCGTTCGCCGAGATGGTCGGTTACCAGCAGGAAGCGTTGGCGGGGGCGGCGTTCCCTCAGATGTTCAATGCCGAGCCCACCGCGCTCAGCGCGCTTTCCGGTGTCGATGCGCTGGCGAACATGGTGGTGGAGCTCCAGCACCGTGAGGGGTGGACGGTGCGGGCCAGGATGAGCCGGTCGGCGCTGATGCGACACGATGACCCGGTGGTCCTGGTGACTTTCGAGAATCTGACCGAGCGCCTCTGGGTCGACGAGGTCTAGTGTCCTGGCGGTGCGCCGAGCGCCGCCGAGACGGTCGCGACCGCCCCGTGTGGATACCCCGTGTGATTGTCGCGCCATCGATTTGCCGGGCAGGCGGTTGTGGGCCGAACGCGAGGCCGAACTCGGCGCCGGCGGTGCCGAGCTAGGGCTGGGCGTGCGCCGGGGTGGCGGTGGGCAGGTCGAGTGCGAGCGCCTCGGCGGACACCTTCTTCACGGCGAGCGCGTGGCGCCGCTTGATGAATTGGGTGAAGTAGTCGATCCGGTCGGGGTTGGTGAAGCACGCCAGCGCGAGGGTCCATGTCCGTTGGAGGTTGTCGAGGTAACTCTCCGGTTGGTCGAGGTCGCTGATCCTGCGGACGCCCACCCATAGCGCCACCAGCATCTTGGCGACGTCCTCGGGTTCGTGTTGCTCGCCGACGTCACCCTCGCCGATCGCCCGTTCGACCAGGGTGGTGACGAACTCGACCCACGATCGCCAGCGCGCCGCGGTCAGTTCGGTTGACGTGTCCAGGGTCTCGAGCAGTCGGACGCCGGCCCGGGCCACCTCGTCCTGCGTCTCTTGGACGGCGAGGTGGTAGATGAGGTCGATCAGCGTTTCCAGTCCCGACATCTTGCGGGCCAGCAGCTCACCGATCGCCGCACCGCTCAACTCGGTGACGTCGTCGATGATCGCCATGGCCAGAGCCTGCTTGGACGGGAAATGAAAATACATCGCCCCTTTGGTGAGCTCGGCGTCGGCGAGGATGTCGTCGAGGCTGACCATGCTGTAGGGGCGGAGCGCGAACTGGCGTGAGGCGGCCGTGATGAGTCGGTGGCGTGTCGTACCGGCTCGTCGTTCGGTGCCTTCGGTCATCACACTTCCTGTCTCGTTGCGGTCGCCGCCGAGCGGCCCGACCGCATCGCGCTACGACAATTCCACCACCGAGTCAGTCCCCGTCGATCATAGAGGGTGAGACCCGCCCAGTGTGTTCATCCGCCTGGCAGCGGCGTCGTGTTGGGCACCGCTCTCGGCGGCCTCTGCGTGGTTATTGAACCCCGGGATTGTCATCTTACTGGGAGACTATCGTTTGTTAGGTGACGGTATGGACGCCTAATGGCATGTATCGCAGGGGGATTCGAATAGATCGCCGGTATCCTGGTGCAGGTACGCGCGCGCGGGGGGGAAACGAGATCCACCTTCAGGCGGCCTGCGTCCCCAAGAAAACTCATGTCCGTTACGACTACACAGCCGGAGACGCCGGCGCCTGTATCGGCCACCCTCGAGGGGAGGGGGCGAGGCGGAGAAACGTCCGGATCCGCTGGCGAACACACCGGCATCGATGGCGATCGGCGGATCGAGCGGCGACGCAACGACGGTCCCGGGAACTTCGCCGACGGACATCCTGACGCGGTTGCCGGCCGTGGTCGTCTTGGAGCGAGTCCCGGTTCCCTGGCTCGCCATGACGCGCGAGGGCAGCATTCTGTTCTCGAACACGGCCTTTGCCGACATGGTCGGCTACCAGCGGAACGGGCTGGCGCGGGCGGCGTTTTCTCGGCTGTTCAATGCCGGGCCGGCCGCGATCAGCGTGCTTTCCGGTGTTGACGCGTTGTCGAACATGGTGGTAGAGGTGCAGCATTGCGAGGGCTGGACGGTACGGGGCGAGGATGAGCAGGTCGGCGCTGATGCGGCGCGACGATCGGTCGTGTTGGTGACGTTCGATGACGTGGCCGAACAACTCTCGGTGGACGACCGATAGCGCTCTGTTTGCCAGGTGCGCCCGGGCGCCAGACACCACGTCGGCCTCGTGGCAATTCCCGGTTGACCGCGGTCGAGCGTTTCGCGCCGTTTTGCGGGTATCGCTCGCGCCCGCCTCGGTTTCGGGTCCCGGCGGAAACGGCCGTGCGGCGGTCCCGCATTGCTCCGCGGGCCGCGCCTGACCCGTTTCGTCAATTGCGCCGGGCTGAAACAGGATTTTGCCACCGCAAATATCGCGCCGGCGTCGGGCCGGAGCCCGATCGCACCGCGCGAGAACGGCCGCCGCCGCCCGACGCGAAAGGCGGTCGCCGCGGCGGATCGGTGCCGGCGCGGATCGTCGTGCGCGTCGGCCACCATGCGGCTTCTAAGATGTGGCGGTGACAATGCCGACCCTTGCGCCGGTGGCGGGCTTGCGGGCGCTCCGATCCGGGCACGCGTTCGCCGTCGCCGCCGAGCATCGAGGAGAACGACCATAGCCGCCCGCGCCGCGCAAGTCCTCGACGCCGAAGATCCCGGCGATAAGGCGGTATTGGAGCGGCTGCGCGCCGATCCCGCCATCGAGTTCATCGACCACCGGGCGGACCAACTCGAGGAACTGCGCCGCCTGCGGCCGCCGGCGGCCCCGGAGGTGCTCGACGAGAGCGGCCGCTGGGCCTACTACCCGTGGCGCCGGGCGGTGGTGTCGGTGCTGGGCCCCCGCGGGTTTCGAGCGGTGCGGCTGGATCGCAACCGCAACGTGATCACCAGCGACGAGCAGGCGCGGCTCGGTGCGCTGCGCGTCGGCGTGGCCGGGTTGAGCGTCGGGCACGTCATCGCGCACACGCTGGCCGCGCAGGGCATGTGTGGTGAGTTGCGCCTGGCGGACTTCGACGGCCTCGAGCTGTCCAACCTCAACCGGGTGCCGGCCACCGTGCTCGACCTCGGCCTGAACAAGGCCGAGGTGGCCGCCCGCAGGATTGCCGAGCTCGACCCCTACCTGGTCGTCCGGGTATGGGAGGCCGGGCTGACGCCCGACACGGTCGACGGGTTCCTCGACGGTCTGGATGTCGTTGTCGAGGAGTGCGATTCGCTGGACATCAAGGCCAGCCTGCGGCAGGGCGCCCGCTCCCGGCGGATACCGGTGCTGATGGCGACGGGCGACCGGGGCCTGCTGGACGTGGAGCGCTTCGACCTGCAGCCCGACCGTCCGATCCTGCACGGCCTGCTCGGCGACCTGGACTACGCCCGGCTTTCCGGCATGAGCAGCCGGGACAAGGTTCCGCACCTGCTGCGCTTCCTGGAGGCCGAACAGCTCTCACCCCGCGTCCTGGCGTCGGCGGTCGAAATCGACCGCACGCTGTCGACCTGGCCGCAGGCGTCCGGCGAAGTCGTGTTGGGCGCGACCGCGATCGCCGAGGCCGTCCGCCGCATCGGGCTGGGCGAGGCCCTGCGGTCGGGCCGCACCCGCATCGACGTCGGCTCGGCGCTCGATCGCCTCGACGAGCCGCGGATGGCCTCCCGCGGGGCCGCGCCTACGGCCGAGTATGCGGACCCCGCGTGGCCGGGGGTGCCCGGCCTGATTGCGGCGGCCGCCATCCGGGCACCGTCTGCCTCGAATGCGCAGCCCTGGGCGGTGGAGACGGGCGCCGATGCCGTCACGATCCGCCTTGCGCCCGAACACACTTCGGCGCTCGACGTCGGGTTGCGCGCCAGCGCCGTCGCCCTCGGTGGGGCGCTTTTCAACGCCCGGGTCGCCGCCGCTGCCCTCCATGTGCTGGGGCCGGTGAGCCTGCGCGGCGGCGTGGGCGGCGAGCCGTTGCAGGCGACGCTGCGCCTGGGGGACGGTACCGATCCCGACCTCGCCGCACTCTACGAACCGATGCTGGCGCGCGAAACCAACCGCCGCCCGGGGACGCCGCAACCGATTGCGGCCGAGACGACCGAACTGCTGGTTGCCGTCGGCGAGCGGGAGGGAGCCCACCTGCGCCTCGTGACCGAGCGCGACGACATCGCCCGACTGGCGAGCATCCTCGGCGCCGCGGACCGCACCCGCTACCTGACGCCGCAGCTGCACGCGGAAATGGTTTCCGAGCTCAGATGGCCCGGAGACCCGTGCCCCGATACCGGCATCGACGTGCACAGCCTCGAACTCGCCCCGGGCGAGCTGGCCGTCATCGACATCTTGAAGCGTCCGGATGTGATGGCTTACCTGGCGCGGTGGAATGCCGGAACCGGCCTGGGCGACGACACCCGCCGCCGCGCGTTGGGAAGCGGTGCCATGGCCGTCATCTCGGTTTCCGGGGGCATCCTGGCCGACTACGCGCGCGCCGGGGCGGCCGCCGAGGCGGTGTGGATCACCGCGCAGCAGCGCGGGCTGGCCGTGCAGCCCGTCTCGCCGGCTTTCCTGTACGCCCGCGGCAGTGACGAGCTGGCCACGTTGTCGCGGCCGTTCGCCGCGGAACTGGCGAGGTTGCAGCAAGAGTTCCGGGAACTGGTCGGCCTGCCGGCCGGCGCTTCACCCGCGCTGATCCTGCGACTTGCGGTCGATGCGCCGGCCTCGGTCCGGAGCCGTCGCGATCTCACGCGCGTTCGGTTGCTGTAGCACCCGCACCGGCTACCGTATGGGGATGGCCGACTCGTTGGACGACTTGGTTACCGCGGCGGCCGCCGAATTGATGGCGGCCACGGCGACCAACAACGTGGCGGTCAGCGAACGGGTGCTTGCCGACCTGGTCAGCCACTTCGGCGTGGACTTCGGCTTTCTGCGCCACAACGACCACACGATTCACGCGACGGTGCTCGTCGCTTCGTGGCCGCCACGCCAGGAGGTTCCCGATCCCGACCCGATCGGCGTGGTGTATTTCGCCGGTGCCGATTCGGTTTTCAAGCGGGCCGAGACGATGAAGGAGCCCGATGTCTTGCGCCCCGAGCCGGCAAATGCCGATTACCAGAACAACATTGAGGGCGCGACGGGCGTGCCCGCTAGTTCGCTCGCCTGCGTGCCCCTGCTGTCCGGCGACGTGACCACCGGCACCCTGGGCTTCGTCAAGTTCGGCGACCGCGAATGGCTGCCCGAGGAGCTGAACGCGCTGCAGGCGATCGCGACGCTCTTCGCTCAGCTGCAGGCGCGCATCGTCGCCGAGGAAAAGGTCAGATACCTCGCCGAGCACGACGACCTCACCGGCCTGCTGAACCGCCGAACCCTGATCGCCCAGCTCGACGAGCGGCTGGCCGCGGGCCGTGCGGGCCCGGTCTCGGTGCTGTTCCTGGATCTGGATCGACTGAAGGTGGTCAACGACCATCTCGGTCAAAACCCGGGCAACCGATTCATCGCGGCCTTCGCCGACCTGCTGCGTGAGGCCGCCGACGTTCCCGCGGTGATCGCCCGCTTCGGTGGTGACGAATTCGTTGTCGTGCCGTCCGGGCCGATGGACATCGACACCGCCGCGGACTTCGCCCGGCAGCTGCAGGAGCGGGTCCAGACGCAGGTGGTGATCGACGGCGAGATGCTTGCCCGCACCGTCAGCATCGGGGTCGCCACCGGCTTTCCCGGCCGCGACACCACCTCGGACCTGCTGCGCCGCGCCGACCAGGCCACCCGGGCGGCCAAGGCGTCCGGCGGGGCCAGGGTCACCGCCTTCAGCCCCGAGATGGCCGCGAACGAAGCCATTCGCAACGACATCGAGCTGCGCCTGCAGGAGACCATCGACGGCAGCGCCGGCGACCTGCTGCTGCAGTACCTGCCGGAATTCGACATGCTCACCGGTGAAGTCGTGGGAACCGAGGCCCTGGTCCGCTGGCAACACCCGACCCGGGGACTGCTGATGCCCGACGCGTTCATCGACGTCGTGGAATCGATCAACCTGGCCGGCAAGCTGGGCCGTCTGGTCATGCGCTCGGCGTGTGCGCAGTTCGGACTGTGGCAATCACACGGCCTGGGACACGGTGTGGTGTTGCGTATCAACGTATCTCCCGTGCAACTTGTTGCCGACGGAATCGTCGACCTGGTCACCGCAACCCTGGACGCGTTCGGGCTCGAGGCGAGTTCGCTGTGTCTGGAGATGACCGAACGCGTGGTGGTCGCCGACATCGACGCGACGCGCAAGACGCTCAAAGGCCTGAAAGACATCGGCGTGCAGATCGCGATCGACGACTTCGGCACCGGCTACAGTGCGTTGGGCTATCTCCAGTCGCTTCCGGTCGACGTGCTCAAGATCGACCGGGGATTCGTTCGCAATCTCGGCAGCAATGCGCGTGACCTGGCGATCGTGCAGTCGATCGTGGCGCTGGCCAACGCCTTTGGACTCGAGGTCGTGGCCGAGGGCGTCGAAACCGTAAGCGCAGCCAAAGCATTGCTCGCTACGGGATGCAGGCGCGCTCAGGGGTTTTTGCTTTCCCGCCCCCTGGACAGCGCGGCGATGGAGTCGTTGCTGGCCCGGCGGTTCATCCCGATGAACTTCTCCAACGGAGAGGTTCCGGAACTCGAAAGTTCCGCCACGGCGAACAACCACGACTCCGACCCTCGATGAGCGCCCCGCCCGTCCCGTCCGGCGGGTGGCGGCAATGCCCGCCGCGGGGTCATCGTGGGGTTGCGGATCGGGGCCTGATCGAGGCGGGCACCGGCGCCGCCGGAATGACGGTCAGCGGTGCCGTGGTGGGGAAGTCGTTGCTGTGCGATCGAATCTGCACGCGCCGGAGAATGCCTGCCAGCGCCAGCGTGGCTTCCTGCATGGCGAAGTGGTCGCCCAGGCAGCGACGCGGCCCGGCGCCGAACGGCAGATAGTCCCAACGTCTGCGGGGTGGGAAGTTTTCGGGCGCGAATCGATCCGGGTCGAAGGTGAGCGGATCGGGCCATAATTCGGGATCCTGGTGCAGGGCGATCACGGAGACCAGTGCCAGGGTGCCGGCCGGGACTCGGTATCCGTCGACCGCGATCTCCTGCATGACCATTCGGCCCAGGGCCGCGGTTGGCGGGCACAGGCGCAGCGCTTCCTTGAGAACTTGCGTGGTATACCCCAGGCGTGGAATGTCATGGGCGGTAATGGGATCCGGGCCGAGCTCGGCCAACTCGGCGGCTATCCGATCCTGCACCCGGCGGTGGTGACCGACCGCAAAAAGCGCATAAGTCAAAGCGGTGGCGATGGTTTCGTGCCCCGCGACGATGAACAACACCAGTTCGTCGCAGATGGCACGCTCCGAGAGCGGTGCACCGGTGTCAGGGTCTGTTGCCGCCATCAGCGCGCGGACCAACGGCGCCTCGATGTCCGGGCTGTCGTGACAGGTTTGCAGGACGTCGGCAGCGAGGCGGTGCAAGGCCTCGCTGGCTGCCACGGCGCGCTGTCTGCCGGGCGTCGGCCACCATCTTGGCGTGTTGATCGGGCGCATGGCCCGGCCGACCGCCCACGGCACCGCGTGGCGCAGCACCGAGGCGACGACGTCGTCTCGGCCGCTGAGATCCACTCCGAGGATGGACATACTCATCGCGCGCAGTGTCAACGCACGGCATTCGCGGTCGAGATCGACCTCCCCGGCGCCCTCGAGCCAGCGCTCCGCCAGTTCGTCGGCAAGCGCCGACACGTGGCCGGCGAACCTCGGAACATGGCGGACGGTGAAAAGCGGCTGAATGGCGCGCCGCCGCGGCAGCCACTGCGCGTGCGGCATGGTGAGCAGGTTGTCCCCGAGCACCGCGCTCAGCTCGTGGGAGACGGACGTCTCTCCTCGTTCTGCCCGCGAGTCGGCGCGGCCGAGCAGGTCGCGCGCGCCCTGTGGCGAGCAGATGAGCACGATCGGCGGCATGATGAACCGTGGCGCGAGCCGGATGCGGCTGACCGGTCCCCCCGCGGCCCGCAGCAGCGGCAAGCCCGTCTCGAAATGCCGAACAGCGCTCAACCGTTTCACGTAAGGCAACGGATTGACCGGGATGGGTGACAGCCGCTCCTCGCCTACCCCGACGGATGGTTCGGCCATTCGAATCCCTCCGGGGTAGCGCCACTTTCGATCACGTGCGTGGTCCCTCCGACCTCACGCGCCCCGCGTGAGACCGCAACGACGGTCGCCATGAACATACCGACGCAGCGACGACGAGCGCGTCCGCATTGGGCCGGGGGCCGTGTCAATCGCGGGTGGGCGGGCCTGCCACGGGCCTCACCCCCGGCTCATCGGGTGCCGCGGCGATGCCGAGTCACGCCCCACCGACAAGCCGGGCCTCGTCCACCGAGTCGCGGTCGAACATCTGCGTCAGCTGCTGCGTCTCCGTGAGGATCTTGGCAACCTGTTCGGGTGCGGCATGGTTGACGAAATCGCGCCGGTTCCACCACATCATCTTGGTCTGATAGCGCTCGTCGGGATAGGGCGTCGCGGGAATGCTTGCGACCACGCCGCCGGACGAGCGCCACCGGTTGAGCACATATGCGGCGGCCGTGGCCATGCAGAACTGAATATCGAGCAGGGCCATCATGTGGAACCCGCTACGGGCCAACGCCGCGGTGAGACAGCGGTCCTGAGTCAGCTCGTCGGCCACCCACGCCGACTTCATCTCGAGGATGCCGAACGGCACCCGGTCGGTGATCATGCTGCGGACGGCCTGCTCGCCCGGCTGACCGGCCCATTCGACCGCCGCGTGCGAGTCGTCGGCGGAGCGCAGCGGCCCCTTGGCGCGCACACCCGCCACCATCCGCTGGGCGGAATCGAGGACCGCCAGGTACATGACGGTGTCGTCGCCGCTGCGCAGGGCGTCGACGTCGAGAGCGCACTCGACGCCGTGCTTGCTGTAGCTGTGGTGGGCGCCGGCCGCATAGATGTCCCAAAGGCCGCGATCCGTCGACGGTTGCGAGAGCACCAGGGTGCAGTCGATGGCGGGATCATGCCAGCTAAGGCTGCGCCGGAGCTGAAACCCGTCGACGGTCGCGGCGTTCAGTGGAATGACGGTCATAAAGGCGTCCTCAGAGTCGGGGCGCCGATCGGGGCTGTCCGGGTCGGCGCCTGGTGTAGGTGGCGGATCGATAAACTGACTTCACAAACCATGCCCCGGCCGGCTGCGAATGGCCAAACTTCCGATCTCGCTGGCCGGTAGGACAATTCATACCAAAAGAATGTAATCAGCGCCCGGGCCAGGGTCAGCATATTACAAATCCCCGCCAACGCAATGCGGCTTTCCCGTCTAATAGTTTGCCGCAATTCCAGCCGGCGCCAAGAATCGTTTCGAGCAATCTGTCAAGCCGGTTGACGATAGAAATCCTTCGAGCCGTCGATCCTCGAGCGTGGCCGAACCCGGGGCGCCGGACTGGTCCTCGGGGGCTCTTGACCGGTGCTTGGCGGAATAACGACGGTCTGGGTTCAACGCCCACACGGGCAGTGGGTGCCTGCGGTGGGTGCGCCGGGCAGGGCAAACGCGCGGCCAGGCCCGGGCGGGGGCTTGTCATGCGCGGGTGAAGTTTCCTCGCGTCCCCGCAACGGCGCGCTTTCAGCGAAATTCACCTCCGGCGGGTCCCGGACGCGGTTAGTCGAAGGCGTGGTCACCGACGATTGCGCCGCGCGACTGGCAAAACGGCGCAGGCCACCACTTAGCGAGATTGGTTTATTGCGTCCCCAAAAGACCGAAGATTTCTCCGCAAAATCGGATCGCCGAAACCATTGATTAACACTTTCGTCCCGGCCCGACGTGGGTGGGTCGCGCCGGCAAAGTGTGGCCATTCCGCGAAATGACCCGCGACGGTTGGTGACGCTTCTCGGGCACGGTGGCGGGTCGCAGCGGCCGCGAGCCCGGCCGGCGGCACGCGGGGGCCGGGGCCGCCCGCCCGCGGCGGCCGCTTCTTGCCGCATCCGAAGCGGACGCCATAACCTGGGTGGGATCGCACCGCGACGTGGAGCGGGTGAGGGTCGCGGAAGGACGAACACAGGCGGCGGGTTCATGGCAGTGCGGGCACCGCGAGATTTCGTCGCGGGCCCGGACTTTGCGACCCTGAGGACGGCGCAGTGTCCGAACTGACCGGAGCGCGGGCGGAGAACCTCGCGACGATGGACATCTTCGAGGGGTGCCCCCCCGACGAGCTGGTGCCGTTGGCGACCCGTCTGCAGGCGTTGCGCGCCGAGTCCGGGCGGGTGCTGATGCGGCAGGGCGAGCGGGCCGTCTCGTTCCTGCTCATCTCCTCCGGTAGTGCCGAGATCACCCATCTCGGCCGCGACGGCGTGGTGATCGTGGAGCACGCGTCCGCGGGAATGATCGTCGGAGAGATCGCCCTGCTGCGGCACATCCCGCGGACGGCGACGGTCACCACCGCGGAACCGCTGGCCGGATGGATCGGCGACAGCGATGCCTTCGCCCGGATGGTGCAGATTCCCGGGATCACCGAGCGTCTGCTGCGCACGGTGCGCCAGCGCCTCGCCGCCTTCATCACGCCCATCCCGATCCGGGTTCGCGACGGAAGCCACCTGTCGTTGCGCCCGGTGTTGCCCGGCGACAGCGAGCGGACCGTGCACGGACACGTCCAATTCTCCAGCGAGACGCTGTACCGGAGGTTCATGACCGCTCGCTTGCCCAGCCCGGCGCTGATGCACTACCTGTCCGAGGTCGACTACGTCGACCACTTCGTCTGGGTCGTGACCGACGGCACCGACCCGGTGGCCGACGCGCGGTTTGTGCGCGACGAAAGCGACCCGACGGTCGCCGAGATCGCCTTCACCGTGGCCGACGATTATCAGGGCCGCGGGATCGGCAGCTTCCTGTTGGGCGCGCTGTCCATCGCCGCCGGGGTCAACGGGATCGAAAGATTCTCCGCGCGAATGCTTTCCGCCAACACGGCGATGCGAGCGATCCTGGACCACTACGGCGCGGCCTGGCAGCGCGAAGACGTCGGTGTCATCGTCACCGTGATCGACGTGCCCCGGCGCCGCGACCTGGGAATCAAAAGCGACATGGCCGACCGGATCAACCGCGTTGCCCGCCAAGTGATCGAGGCGGTCGGCTAGCATCCGCCCGCCAACCCCGGCCTTTCGTGATAGGAACGGGCATGCGGCCGTTCTGGATCGGCAGGGCGGCAACCCCCGTGCTCGCCCTGCTGGTGGGCGCGTGCGCTGCGGCGCCCGCGCCCGCCCCGTCGGCCACGCCGTTGCCGCCGGAGCCGCGCGGCACCGCCGTCAACCCCGCCAACATCAAGCGGGTCGTTCGCGACCTCCCGCCCGGTTACGAGGTGACCGGCGACATTCCGGGGCGGGCCACGCCGGACCTGATCTGGGGCCTGCGGGCGGGCGCATCGGGGGTCAGGGCCAGGCCGGCGCGCTGCGCGGCACTCGCCGACCCCGGCGCCGGACGCGACCAGTCCGCCCAGGGCGTCTCCGGATCGGGCCCAGGGGGCATCGTCGACGCGGTGGTGGTGACGTTGCCGGGGCCGGTGGACCTCGACGCCGACCTCGTCGCCGCGTGTGGCCAGTGGACCATGAGCGCCGGGCGCACCACGGCCACCGTGCACCTCACCGCGGCCCCGCCCGTGGAAGGCGCCCAGACGATCGGCATGACGGCCGACCTCACGTCATCGGTCGAGTCGGGCACCCGAATCGATTCGCGGGCATATACATTCATGGCCTACCTGGGAAACTGCTATGCCTTCACCACGCTGATCACCGATCCGGGAGCACCGGCGCCGGCGCTGCCGGCGCAGTTCGCCGCCGACCTGCTGGTCAAAACGGTGTCCACGTTGCGCGGCTGAGCCCGCGGCTTGGGTAGATTGGCCACGATGGTGAAGCTGTGGGTCGCGGCCGCATCCGTGTGCGCGCTGGCCGGCTGCTCATCGGACGCGGGCGACCCCTCGGCGAAGGCCGACATCGGCAAGGTCGCGGACGTGAAATCGAGCTTCGGTCCCGAGTTCAAGGTCACCGACATCAGCGAGCGGGGGATCGACCCCCAGCTCTTTTCATCCCGCAAGTTGCCCGAGGGGCTGAAATTTGATCCGGCGAACTGCGCGAAAGCGGCCGTGGGTCCGGACATGCCACCGGACCTGCACGGCAACATGGCCGCCGTCTCCGCCGAGGGCGAGGGCAACCGGTTCGTCGTGATCGCCGTGGAAACCTCGAAAGCCCTGCCGCTCAGCGACCCGGGCAAGGATTGCGCCAAGGTCGCGTTCTCCGGGGCCCAGGTGCGGGGCGGCCTCGAAGTGATCGACGCGCCGCACATCGAGGGGGTGCACACGCTCGGGGTGCACCGCGTTTTGCAGGCGGTGGTCGCCGGGGCCGCCCGCACCGGCGAGCTGTACGACTACTCCGCCCAGTTCGGCGACTACCAGGTGATCGTCATCGCCAACCCGCTGGTGGTTCCCGACCGGCCGGTGGCGCCGGTCGACACCCAGCGCGCCCGCGACCTGCTGGTCAAGGCGGTGGCCGCGGTGCGGGGCTGAGCTCTAGCGGACGTCGCGCGGGCGGAACTGGATGCTGACGCGCGGACCCGCGGGCGCCGACGTCTTGGGCACCGCATGTTCCCAGGTGCGCTGGCACGACCCGCCCATCACCAGCAGATCGCCATGCGCCTGCGGCAGCCGCAGCGACGGGCCGCCGCCGCGGCGCCGCATCGCGAAAGTGCGGGTGGCGCCCAAGCTGACGATCGCCACCATGGTGTCCTGCGAGCTGCTGCGGCCGATGGTGTCGCCGTGCCAGGCCACGCTGTCGGAGCCGTCGCGGTAGTAGCACAGGCCCACCGTCGTGAAGGGCTCGCCGAGTTCGCCGGCGTAGATGTCGTTGAGGCGCCGCCGCAGCCGCCCGAGCAGAGCGTGCGGGGGGTCTTGCAGCGTGAGGTCGTGAAAGCTCACCAACCGCGGCACGTCGACCACCCGGTCATACATCTGGCGGCGCTCTGCCCGCCAGGGCACGGTGGTCAGCAGGGCATCGAGCGGGTTCTCCGCGCCGGGCATGCCGTCGGCCAGCCAACCGGCGCGGATTTCGATGAAGGCGCCGTCACCGAGGTGGCGGCGCTCGGTGTGCTCGAAGAGCGAGCCCTGAACCGCGGTCCCCACGGCCGCCAGTCTATCGCACACCCGTTCGAAGGAGGGGCGGCGCGGCGCGGGTGCGGTGCCCGGCGCGGCGCGGCTACGGTTGAGCAGTGGGCGTTGTCGAGTTGGGCACCAATTCCGAGGTCGGCGCGCTGCGGGTCGCGATCCTGCACCGGCCGGGCGCCGAGTTGGGACGGCTCAGCCCGCGCAACGTGGACCAGCTGCTGTTCGACGGGCTGCCGTGGGTGGCGCGGGCGCAGGAGGAGCACGACCAGTTCGCCGGGTTGCTGCGCGGTCGCGGCGTGGAGGTGCTGCTGCTGTCGGACCTGCTGACCGAGGCGCTCAACCACAGCGGGGCCGCGCGGATGCAGGGTGTGGCCGCCGCAGTAGATGCGCGCCGGCTGGGAGTCCCGCTGGCGCAAGAGCTTTCGGCCCATCTACGCGGCCTGGAACCGGGCAAGCTGGCGCACGTGCTGATGGCCGGCATGACGTTCAGCGAGCTCCCGCCGGACACTCGGACCGATGTGTCACTGGTGTCGCGCATGCACCACGCGGCGGACTTCGTCATCGACCCGCTGCCCAACCTGGTGTTCACCCGCGACTCGTCGATCTGGATCGGACCGCGTGTGGTGATCCCGACGCTGGCGCTGCAGGCGCGGGTCCGGGAGGCCTCGCTGACCGACCTCATCTATGCCCACCATCCGCGCTTCACCGGGGTGCGGCGGGCTTACGAATCGCGCACTGCACCGGTCGAGGGCGGCGACGTGTTGTTGCTCGCTCCCGGGGTGCTCGCGGTCGGCGTCGGGGAGCGGACGTCCCCGGCCGGCGCGGAAGCGTTGGCGCGCAGCCTGTTCGATGACGACCTCGCCGACACCGTGCTGGCCGTGCCGATCGCACAGCGCCGCGCGCAGATGCATCTGGACACGGTGTGCACGATGGTCGACTCCGCCACCGTGGTGATGTACGCCAACATCGTCGACTCGCTGTCGGCGTTCACGATCCAGCGCACGCCCGATGGCGTGACCATCGGCGACGAGGCCCCTTTTTTGGAAGCAGCCGCCAAGGCCATGGGGATCGACAAGCTGCGGGTCATCGACACCGGGCTGGATCCCGTCATCGCCGAACGAGAGCAGTGGGACGACGGCAACAACACCCTGGCGTTGGCGCCCGGGGTCGTCGTCGCCTACGAGCGCAACGTCCAGACCAACGCGCGGCTGCAGGAAGCCGGCATCGAGGTGCTCACCATCGCGGGCTCCGAACTGGGCACCGGCCGCGGCGGCCCCCGGTGCATGTCCTGCCCCGTCGCCCGCGACCCGCTCTAGGCTTCGACGCCGAGATCGCGGCGGGACTCACCGCCAGCTGGGCAGCCAGATCTCCATGTTCCACGTCTGCTGCGAGATGGGCAGCCCGGTGAGCACCGGGAACAGCCACGCGAAATTGGTCGCCACCAACGCGACGTAGCAGCTCACCAGGATCAGCCCCAGCGTGCGACGTTCGCGGCCCTGCCTGGGGGAGTAGAGGATGTCTCCGCAGATCAGCGCGATGGCCATGACCAGAAACGGCGCCATCGTCGCGGCGTAGAAGAAGTACATCTGCCGGTCGATGTCGGCGAACCACGGCAGCCACCCCGCGCAGTAGCCGACCCAGACCGCCGCGTAGCGCCAGTCCCGGCGCACGACCATCCGCCAGGTCGCATACAGCAGGACCGGGACCGCCAGCCACCACATCGCGGGGGTGCCGACGAGCATCTCGGCCTTGACGCACGACTGCGCCCCGCACCCGGGCACGTCCTGCTGGTCGATGGCGTAGAGCACCGGGCGCAACGACATGGGCCAGCTCCACGGCTTGGACTCCCACGGGTGGTGGTTGCCCGCGGCGTTGGTCAGGCCCGCATGGAACTGAAAGGCCTTGGCGGTGTAGTGCCACAGCGAGCGGACGGCGTCGGGCAGAGGCACCACCGAGTGGGGGCCGATCGCCTGGCCCACCTCGTGCCGGTCGATCGCGGTCTCCGAGGCGAACCACGGCGCGTAGCTGGCCAGGTAGACCGCGACCGGGATGAGGCCCAGCGCGTATCCGGTGGGTGCCACGTCGCGGCGCAGCGTGCCGAGCCAGGGCCGGCGCACCTGGTACTGGCGCCGCGCGGCCGCGTCGAACGCCAGCGACATCACGCCGAAGAACGCGACGAAGTACAGGCCGGACCACTTCGTCGCGCAGGCCAGCCCGAGCAGCACCCCGGCGCCGAACCGCCACCAGCGCACCCCCAGTCGCGGACCCCAGTCGGTCGCGGCGCCGCGTCCCTCGAGAAGGGCGACGTGCATCCGGTGCCGCACCTGATCGCGGTCGACGATGAGCGCGCCGAAGGCGGCGACCACGAAGAAGGTGAGGATCCCGTCCAGCAGCGCGGTCCGCGCGGTGACGAAGCTGACGCCGTCGCAGATGAGCAGCAGCCCGGCGATCGCGCCGACCAACGTCGAGCGGCTGATCCGCCGGACGATGCGCGTCACCAGCGCCACAAGGACGACCCCGAGCAGCGCCCCGGTGAAGCGCCAGCCCACCCCGTCGTAGCCGAAGATCGCCTCGCCGATCGCGATGAGCTGCTTGCCGACCGGGGGATGGACGACCAGGCCGAAGCCCGGGTTGTCTTCGACCCCGTGGTTGTGCAGCATCTGCCAGGCCTGGGGCGCGTAATGCTTCTCGTCGAAGATGGGCGTGCCGGCATCGGTCGGCGAACCCAGGTTCAAAAACCTGGTGATCGTGGCAAGCAGCGTGATCACGCCCGTCGCGACCCAGCCGCGGATGTGGTCGGTGGGCCCGAAGTCGGCGACCGGCACCAGCGGTCCCGGGCTGACGACGGGTACGACACGCTCCCGGGTGGCGACGGGGGCGTCGCTGGTTGGGGCGGTCATCTCGTCGATCGTAGGCTGTCGCTCATGACCCACGGTCGGCTGTTGCTCGGCGCGACGCCGCTGGGGCAGCCCTCGGATGCATCACCGCGGCTGATCGACGCGTTGGCCCGCGCCGATGTGGTGGCCGCCGAGGACACCCGCCGGGTCCGGGTCCTGGCCCGGTCGCTGGACGTGCGGATCGCCGGTCGGGTGGTCAGCCTGTTCGACTCGGTGGAGGCCGCGCGGGTGCCCGCTCTGGTGGACGAGGTCAAGTCCGGCGCGACGGTGCTGGTCGTCAGCGACGCGGGGATGCCGGTGATCAGCGATCCCGGCTATCGGCTGGTGGTGGCGTGCGTCGAGGCGGGCCTGCCGGTGTCGTGTCTGCCCGGGCCGTCTGCGGTGACCACCGCGCTGGCGGTCTCCGGGTTGCCGTCGGACAGGTTCTGCTTCGAGGGCTTCGCCCCGCGCAAGGCCGCGGCGCGCAAAAGCTGGCTGGCCGCGCTGGACGACGAGCCGCGCACGTGTGTGTTCTTCGAGTCGCCGCGCCGGCTGGCCGGGTGCCTGCGCGACGCGGTCGAGCAGCTCGGCGGTGCCCGGGCGGCGGTGGTGTGCCGGGAGCTGACCAAGGTGCACGAGGAGGTGGTGCGCGGCACGCTCGAGGAGCTGGCGGAGTGGGCGTCAAACGGCGTGCTCGGCGAGATCACCATCGTGCTGGCCGGCGCGACACCACGCGCTGACCTGCCGGCCCTGGTGGCGCGGGTGCAGGAGCTCGTCGCGGGCGGTGCGCGCGTCAAGGACGCCTGCGGGGAGGTGGCCGCGGCGCACCCGGGGGTGCGTTCCCGCCAGCTTTACGACGCGATGTTGCGGTCCCGGAACGGCTGAGCCGCCGTCAGGGCGTGCACATTCCGATGGGTCCCACATGCGGCGTGCACAGCTGCGGATGCGGAATCTGCGGGGGCCCGGGCAGCGCCGGCAGCGGCGGGGGACCCACCGCCGGGAGGGCGGGCAGCGCCGGCGCGGCCGGGAGGCCCACCCCCGGCAGCGCCGGAAGCGCGGGGGCCGCCGGCAGGCCGACCTTGGGAACCGCCGGGAGGCCAACCGCGGGCAGCGCCGGCGCCGCCGCGAGAGCCATCGACGGCAGGCTCACCGACGGCAGGACTGCCGCCGCGCCCGGGATGGACGCGAGCGCCGGCACGGCGGCCGCCGCGCCGGTCGCCGCGGACGACAGCCCCAACGAGGGCAGGCCGATGTTGCTCGGCAGCAGGCCGGCGTTCTTCAGGTAGGCCAGCGTGATGGCCGCCATGTAGACGGTGCTCGTGACGCTGGTACCGATGCCGACGACGCTGCCGCCGACTCCGACCACGCCCTGCACGACCGACAGGGCCACGGCCGCGCTGTTGGGCACCGCGGCCAGGCCGGCGGCTCCGGCAATGCCGGGCACGAAGCCGGCGAGGCCGTACGGGTCGGGAATGCCGGCCAACCCCTCGTCGGGAATGCCGCCCAGGCCCGCGCCCGGCACGGCGCTTCCGCCGATGGCCGGTGCACCGCCGCCACCGATGCCGGGGCCGGTGGCCACCCCGGGCACCGCCTCGGCGGCCGCCGGGCCGCCGGGCTCGGCCGGTCCGCCCGGCGCTATCACATTGCCCGCTTCGGCGAAGGGTTGCTCGCCGGCGGGTGCCGGCGGCGGCGCCTCGGGCATCAGGACCGATGCCAGCTTCTCGCAGCCCGCGCCGTTGCTGCAGGTGCTCCCCGTCGGCATGGGTGATTTGACTGTAGTAACCGGTGTGACCGCCAGCGTTCCCCCCAACAGGGCGGCAGCAGCAGCACCTAGGACAGCGATTCTCATGACGGCCCCCTCCAAGACCAGCCGACTCGTGGCCGGCACGGGTCGATTCCTGGATCTTAGGCGCTCGCGCGCCCGGGCGTCGGGTTAACCGCATTTCCCCCGGTGCGCGCACGTCGCCACCCGACCCGCTAGCCGACCCACGCCGCGGTCGGGATCTGCGGCAGCCCGACGATCGGGGCCGCCTTGTGCAGGCACTCCGCCCACTCGGCGTCCGGATCGGAGTCGGCGGTGATCCCGCCGCCGACGCCCAGCACGGCGTTTCCCGCGGCGTCGAACTCGACGGTGCGGATCGCGACGTTGAGCTCGCACCCGGCGACCGGGGAGGCCAGCCCGACCGTGCCGCAGTAGATTCCGCGGCGCTTGCGCTCCCATTGTGCGATGAGCTGGCGGGCGCGGTGCTTGGGTGTCCCCGTCACCGATGCCGGGGGAAAGGCCGCATCCAGCAGTGCGGAGGTGGGTAGCTCGACGGGAACCCGGGCCGACACCGTGGACACCAGGTGCCACACGCCCGGCGCGCGCCGCACCACCAACAGCTCGGGCACGGCGACCGACCCGGTGACCGCGACGCGGCCCAGGTCGTTGCGGACCAGGTCCACGATCATGATGTTCTCGGCCACCTCTTTGGCCGACGCCCGCAGCGCCGACGGCCAGGCGTCCAGCGGCAGGGTGCCCTTGATCGGGCTGGACGTCACCACCGCCCCGCGGCGGCGCAGGAACAGCTCCGGCGACAGCGACGCCACCGCGCCCCACGGTCCGGCGACATAGGCCGCGCGGGCCGGGGCGGTGCGTGCGACGCCCTCGACGAAGAAGTCCAGCGGGGTCCCGGCGACCGTTCCGGCGAATTGGGTGCACACGCACGCCTGGTAGACCTCGCCCGCGCGGATCGCGTCCAGGCAGGCCAGCACCCCGCCGCGGTGCGCTTGGCGGTCGGCCGCGTCCCAGGCGATCCGGCACCTGCGCGCCGGCGCCGGGGTTGCCGCGAGTGCGCCGGCGAGCCACTCCGGCATCGGCGCACCTGACAGGCTCTCGTACCACCACTGCCCGTTCCGGTCGGCGCGCAGCACGCACTCGGTCCAGCCGCCGGCGGCTTCGGGGATCCGGCCCGCCCGCCCGTCGGCGCCGGGATCGGGGTAGGACAGGTAGCCGATCCAGCCGCCGCCCACCCCGTCGGAAGCACGTGTCCGGGAGCGCTGTCGGACGGCGAAAGCGTCGGCGGGGTCGACCGGCTGCACCGACACGCTCGGGGCGATCACCGCCGGTGCGCCGAACCAGTCCCCGGTCAGCGCCGCCGGCGGCGGCAGGTTGAGCCGGCTGGTGGCGTCGCCGATCGCGCGCAGCACCTGAGGTGCGGCGCCGAGATCGCCGAGCCGGTCGATTCGCACCGAACCAGCTTGACAGAACGCTCGCCCCCCGCACCCCGGGCGTCCGCCGGCGGGGCCTATCGGCCGCGGCTGATGGGGCGGGCGTCCGCGAGCGTCCTCAGCTTGTCGGGGTTGCGCATCACGTAGAAGTTGGTGATCTTGTCGGCGACGATCTCCACCGTGATCGCCATTTCGAGACGAGCGCCCTGGTAGACCAGCACCGCCGGCGCGCTGTTGCAGGTGACTGTCTCCACGCGCAGCGTCGCCGCGATCGGGCGCATCTTGCCCACCAGGCCGACGATGGCCCTGGCCACCCGGGCCGCGCCGACCACCGGCCGGCGGGCCGCAGACACCTTGCCGCCGCTGTCGGCGGTCCAGGTGGCGTCCGGCGCGAGCATCGCCATCAGCGCCTCGACGTCTCCGCTGACCGCCGTCTGCAGGAACTGGGCGGTGATCTCGGCGTTGCGCCGGGGGTCGATCCCGTCGAATCTCCTGCGTCGTGCCCGCACATGCTCACGTGCGCGGTGCGCGACCTGGCGCACGGTCGGCGCCGGTTTGCCGACCGCCTCGGCGATTTCGCCGTAGTCGAACCCGAACACCTCGCGCAGCACGAACACCGCTCGCTCGTCGGGGCTCAGGGTCTCCAACAACACCAGCATCGCCGTGGAAACCGATTCCGCCAGCACGACGTCGACCGACGGGTCCCGGTCGTCGAGCAGCAGCGGCTCCGGCAGCCACGGCCCCACGTACTCCTCGCGCCGGCGGGCGTCGGCCCGCAACGCGTTGAGCGCCTGCCGGGTGACCAGCTGGGCCAGGTAGGACTTGGTGTCGCGCACGGTGGACAGGTCGACCGACGCCCACCGCAGGTAGCTGTCCTGCAGCACATCGTCGGCCTCGGTCGCCGATCCCAGGATCTCGTAGGCGATGGTGAACAGCAGCGGCCGCAGCAGCGTGAACACCTCGGCGTGCGCAGCGGGCGCGCTCATTGCAGCGCGCCCTGCCGGTCGGCCGCCGGGCGGGCCGGCCGCTTGCCGCCCTTGAGCCAGAAGTACGAGCCGGGCTTGGCGGCCTCGCGCCGGATCGCCCCCAGCGTCGCCTTGCAGATGGCCTCCTTGATCGCGGCAGCGGTCCGGCCCGCGGCGACCATGTTGACCGGTGTGTCGTCGGTGCGGGCGAGCTGGATGGTGCCGCGCGCCCGGCCCAGGCTGATGCACTGCCCGACGAACGCCTGGCTCAGCGGGGCCGGCGGCGCTCCCGCGATGCGGCGGAGCACGGCGTCGGCCGCCTGGGCCCCCAGCGGGCCTGCGGCCTGGCAGCTCATCCGCAGCGGCTGACCCGACGGCGCCGCCGCGTCACCAGCCGCGACGACGCGGTCGTCGTCGAGGCTGGTCAGCGTTTCGTCGGTGAGCAACCGGCCCAGCGCGTCGGTGCGCAGCCCGCTGCGGGACGCCAGTTCCGGCACGCCGAACCCCGCCGTCCACACCGTGACCGCGCTGGACAGCACGACGCCGTCGCCGAGGACGACGGCGTCCCAGCGCACCTCTTCGACCGATGCGTCCTCGAGCACCGCCACCCCGAGCCCGCGCAGCTGCCTGCCCACCGAACGCCGGCCCCGCCGGCTCAGCGAAGGCCCCAGGGCGCCGCCGCAGACCAGCGTCACCGGCCGGCCCCGTTCGGCCAGCTCCGATGCCATTTCGATGCCGGTCAGGCCGCCGCCGACCACCGCAACGGGAGCGCCGGCGGGCAGATCGGCCAGGGCGTGGCGCAGCCGTTGCGCGCCGTCGAGGTCGGCGACCGAATGGGCGAATTCGGCCGCGCCCGGCACCGCCGGCGTCGCCGGGGTGCTCCCCACGGCGTAGATGAGGTAGTCGTAATCCAGTTCCGCGCCCGAGGCCAGCAGGACCCGCCGACCGGCGGTGTCGATGCGGTCGGCGCTGTCGACGACGAGTCGGATGCCTTCGCCGAGCAGCGTGCCGTAGTCGGCGGTGGCGGTTCCGGAACCGGCCGCCAGCTGGTGCAGGCGGATGCGCTCGACGAACACCGGGCGGGGATTGACCAGGGTGATCTCGACGTCGGCGCGCCGCCGCAGGCGATTGGCGGCGAGGGCTCCGGCGTATCCGCCGCCGACGACGACGACGCGGGTGGGTGGGGTGGCGAGCTCGGTCATTGCTGTCTCCTGATTGTCGAAACGTGTGCCCTTGGGACACCGCGGGCCGGCCCGGTGTGACAATCCCGGCCCCCAGTGTGAGCTCTTTCACTGGCGAGCCGCTCGCCGCGCCGGGGGCCCACGCGCGTCGCGTCGTGCCCGAAAAAGGCCCCTACCTGCGCGGCACGTGCGTGATACGCTGCGCTACGCCAGTCCCGTGACCCATTTCCCGGCGCCGACGTACCCACTGGCCAGACAATGAAGTAGGCACTTCCGGTGTGCCCGCGCGCCGGGCGAGCCGACCGTAAGACGACCATCGCCCTGATCGCGCCCGGTGCACAGCTGGGACAGGTGCTTCGTATCGGAGGAGTCCGTGCCGCGCAGTCTGGACCTTGTCGTGACCTCGGTTGCCACCCAGCTGATGGAGGCCACCGGGGTGACGGCGACCCAGGTGAGCGAGAAGGTGCTCGCGCAACTCGTTGAGCAATTCGATCTGGACGCCGGTTTCCTGCGCCACCACGACCACGAAATCCGCGCTTCCATTCTGGTGGCCGAGTGGCCCACGAGAATCGATGTGCCCGAACCCGATCCGGTGGCCGTCGTCCATTTCAGCAGCGCCGATCCGGTGCTCGCGCAATGCGAGCATGGCAGGAAACCGGTGGTGGTCCGGGCGGACCAGACCAGTCGGTCGCTGCGGCGCTGGCTCAGCGGAACCCGGGTCGCCCCCGCGACCTCCGTGGCCGCCGCGCCGCTGGTCTCGGGCGAGGCGACCACCGGCGTCCTCGGGTTCGTCAAGTCCGGCGCGCGCAAGTGGCGGCAGCGGGAGATCAGCACGCTCGAGGCGGTCGCCGCGTTGTTCGCCCAGCTGCAGGCGCGCATCGTCGCCGAGGAGAAGCTGCGCTACCTTGCCGAGCACGACGACCTGACCGGCCTGCACAATCGACGCGCCCTGGTCGGGCATCTGAGCGAGCGGTTGGCGGCGGGCAGCCCCGGGCCGGTGGCGGTGCTGTATCTGGACCTGGATCGGCTGAAGCCCATCAACGACTGCCTCGGTCATGCGGTGGGCGACTGGTTCATCAAGGTCTTCGCCCAACGCGTTCGCGTCTGCGCGCCGGACAGCATGATCGCCCGCCTGGGCGGCGACGAGTTCGTTGTCATCCCCGACCATCCGATGGCGGCCGCGGCGGCCGAGGCGTTCGCCAAACGCCTGGCGACCGTGTTGCGCGAGCGCCTGACCCTCGGCGGGCACATGATCACCCGCTCGGTGAGTATCGGGGTCGCGGTGGGGGTGCCGGGACGTGACGTCAGCACGGACGTGCTGCGTCGCGCCGACGAGGCGGTGTTGGCGGCCAAGCGTGCCGGCGGCAACCAGGTGGCGGCGTCCACCGACGACATGTCGCTGAAGAGCGCCTTCCGCAACGACATCGAGCTCCATCTGCAGGGCGACATCGACAGCGAGGCGCTGCTGCTCCACTACCTTCCCGAGGTCGACCTGTGGACAGGTGCCATCGTCGCCGCCGAGGCGTTGGTGCGCTGGCGGCACCCGATCTGGGGGCTGCTGTTGCCCGACTCGTTCATCGGGGTGGCCGAATCGACGAACCTGGCTGGGGAATTGGGCCGCTGGGTGCTGCGGACCGCGTGCGCCGATTTCAGCCGCTGGCGCTCCAACGGCGTGGGACAGGGCGCGGTGTTGCGCGTCAATGTCTCACCCGCGCAGCTGATCACCCGCGGCTTCGTGCGCAGCGTCGCCGACACGATCGAGGAGTTCGGCATCGACGGCGGGTCGGTGTGCCTGGAGATCACCGAACGCGCCGTGGTGCGCGACATCGATACCACCCGAAAAACGTTGACGGAGCTCAAAGAGGTCGGAGTGCAGATCGCCATCGACGACTTCGGCACCGGTTATGCGGTGCTGTCGCACCTGAAGTCGTTGCCCGTGGATATCCTCAAGATCGACGCCGGGTTCGTGCGCGACCTGGGCACCGACGCCGGTGACCTGGCCATCGTGCGGGCCGTCATCGGCCTGGCCGAGGCCTTCGGGCTGCAGGTGATCGCCGAAGGCGTCGAGACCCCCGCCGCCGCACTGACCCTGATGCAACTGGGATGCCATCGTGCGCAGGGCTTCCTGCTGTCCCAGCCCATGGCCGGCGGCGCCATGGAAGCCCTGCTCTCGGCGCGCTGGATGCCGATGCCCTTCCTCGCCGACCGCGAGGCGCTGTCGACGGGCGCGATCTGATCCCGGTGGTGATGTTCGGATCGTTGCGGAAGGGAGCGCTGGCCGTCGTCGCGTGCTCGGCGCTGCTGCTGGCCGGGTGTGGGCATCACCCGGACCCCGGGCCCCTGTCCGCCATGGTCAGTCCGGCCATCCCGCCGAGCGTCCAGGAAATACCCAACCCATTGCGCGGCCAGTACGAGGACTTGCTGAATCCGCTTTTCCCGCAGGCCAATCCCGCTCAGCAGCGATATCCGTCGTGGCCGGCATCGTATGACGCGAGCCTGCGCGTGTCGTGGCGGCAGTTGCAGCCCATCGATCCCCACACGCTCCCGCCGGACGCCCCCGACGACCGCAAGTACGACTTCAGCGTGATCGACGATGCGCTCACCAAGCTGGCGAACCGGAACATGCGGCTGACCCTCGGCGTCTTCGCCTTCAAATCGTGTTGCAACGACTCCTATCCCGACGGCACCAACATCGCCATCCCCGACTGGGTGCGCCCGGCTGCCACGGCCTATCCCGGGCCGCCGGGCGGTGCCACGCCCAAGGTGACGCAGGTGGTGCCGAACTGGAATGACCCCAACTACCTCGACGCGTTCGGGCAGCTGCTCGGCGCGCTCGGCCGCCGCTACGACGGTGACGAGCGGCTCAGCGTGTTCGAATTCTCCGGCTACGGCGACTTCGGTGAGAATCAGGTCGCGTATCTGCGCGACGCCCTGGGTGCGCCGGGTCCGTCGCCCGAGGACAGCAAGTCGATTTTGGGTTACTACAGCCAGTCCCGCGATCAGAACATCACCGCAGCGGCCATCCGGCGGCTGGTCACCGCGAACGTGAACGCGTTCCCGACACACGCAACTGGTGGTCGCCCCGCAGAACCCGCAGATCGTGCGCGAACTGCTCGCCGACGACGTCACCACGAGGCTGTCCGGGCCGGTGGGCATCCGCGCCGACTGCCTGGGCGTCCAGGCGCCGTTGCCGACATGGGCGGAGGCCGGTGATTCCCCGTACGTGCGCGACAACGACGGGCTCGTCCAAGCGGTCAAGCAGCGGCTCACCTCGGCGCCGGTGATTGCGCAATGGTGCGCGTTGCCCGGCGGAACCGATCCGCGCGCCTACTACGAGAAGGCTTTGCACGACGTCGTCAGGTATCACGTGTCGATGACGTCGAGCATCGGTTTCCCGGATCGCGACTCCCGCTCGGCGATGGACCCCAAGCTGTATCTGCTATGGGCACAGGCCAATTCGTCGGCCGGCTATCGGTATTCGGTGGAGGCGCGACCGGGCTCGCAGTCGATCCAGGGCAAGGTGGCGAGCATAGCGGTGGTCTGGACCAACTACGGCTCGGCGGCGACCACCGAGCACTGGGCCCCCGGCTACAAGTTGGTGGACTTCACCGGAGCGGTGGTGCGGAACCTGCCGGCAACGGTCAACCTCACGACGCTCGTGCACGAGGACTCCGGCCAGTCGCGCGAGGAGGCGGTCCCCGAGTCCACCACCGAGTCGGTGCACGTCGACCTGTCCGGTCTGGCGCCCGGGCACTACACGCTGCGCGCCTCGGTCGACTGGCATCAGCACAAACCCGGCGCGTCGCATGTGGTCAACTACGCCCCCATGGCCCTGGCGCGCGACGGCCGCGACGGCTCGGGGATGTATCCGATTGCGACGCTGGACATCCCGCGCGATTCGGCGACGTCGGAGAATACCCGCTGAGACGTCGCGCGCCGCGCCGCCCGTCCCGCTCAGTTGCGGGTGGGCGCCGACAATGCCCGCGTCGAATCCCCGCTCATCAGCGGTGCGCGTCCGAGTCGGCGGCCTGTGTCGGGGTGCTGTGCGTCAAGACGTCAGCGAGTTGGCGGAGAACCGCCGGGGCTTGCGTCCTCATCGAGTCGAGTATCTCGGCGTACCCCATGAACTGCGTGGCCGGGTGCGCCCGCCGCTCGCCTGCCGCCGGGATGCGGCGATTGGCGCACGTCGATGACGCGGCCGATCCCCGCGCCGGCCGGCCACGCCTCGGGCCGCTGACCGAAACCGGCGGCGCGTCAGGTTGAGTGGTCAAGAAAGCCATGTGCTCCTCCTCGCGCTAGCGGCGCACCTCGGGTCCCCCGGTTCAGTTGCCTCCGCAGGTGGGTGTAGCCACGCCGGCGGGGCGCGAAACTATCAAGCGCAACACCGCCAGACATGCATACGCAAAGTATGTTAGAAAGGCCAAAACCTACTAGTAGTTATTGCCTTCGGGGTGTTCAGTCATTATCGTTGGACACGTCGCGGCTGCGAACATACTGCTGACTTGACGAGCGCCCCGGAGGCGTGAGGCACGCCAGGCGAGTGCTCGCCCAGGCCGGGTGTGGGCCCGCTCGAGGAGGGCATCGTGTACGTGAAGGCGATCGGCGCCCGACCCGGCCGGCGTTGGCCCGGGAACCGGCTCCGGCGCAACGGTTGTTGCGGCAATCGGGCGCGCTCGTGCCGCCCCGCGGTGACATGACGGCCAATCCGACCGACGGGCGCGGCGACGCGACGCGGCGACAGATCTTGCGAGCCGCCTCGCACCAGTTCGCCCAGCGGGCCTTCCACGACGTCGGCCTGGACGACATTCTGGGCGAGGCGGAGCTGACCAAGGGCGCGATGTATTTCCACTTCCGGTCGAAGCTCGCGCTGGCCGTTGCGATCATCGAAGACCAGAACGCCGCCGGCACGCTCGCCGTCGAGGACCTGCTTGCCCGCAACCTCTCGGGGCTCGAGACGCTGATCGACTTCTCGTACCTGCTGGCCGCGCAGGACATCAAGACGGACGCCGTCAGGGCCGGACTGAACCTGCTCGAGTCGGTGGGGCGCTCCGAGGGTCTGCAGGTGAAGCTGTTCGACGGGTGGATTCAGACCCTGGCCGGCATCGTCGAGCGGGCCATCGACGACGGTGACATCGACAGCCGCTTCAGCCCGCGGGACGTCGGGCGCCTGATCGTGTCACTGCACATTGGGTTGCGGCAGACGAGCAATCTCAACGATCCCGAGCGGTTCCTGCTTGATCTCGAGAAGAGCTGGGCGCTCGTGTTGACCGGCATCCTGCAGCCCAACCGGATGGACTACTTCAGCCAGTTCGTCAGGCGGCGCACGGCGCTGGCCATCGGCACGCCCCCGGGCGACGTGGGGTCCGGGTGACGCCGCCGGGAAAACCATGCAACCGGGACCGCCGCACGGCGAAGTTGTTACGCTTGGTTTCCCCGCTGTAATAAGCGCGACGCCGAGATTCGGAAACTGCGCAGATCCACGGGACTTCGGAGGTGTATGCGATGGCGCGCCAGGTTCGATCCGAAGCCACCAGGCGGAGGATTCTCGATGCCGCGATCGACGTTTTCGGCGAGGTCGGGTACGCGGCCGCCGCATGGGGCACGATCATCGAGCGGACGGGGATGACCAAGGGGGCCCTGTACCACCATTTCGATTCCAAGGAATCGCTGGCGTCGGCCATCATCGAAGAGGGTGCGGACACCCTCCTGGTCGCCTTCCGCAACGTGTGTGGGGTGTCGTCGCCCGCGCTCGAGAACATGATTCACGGCACGTTCACGATCGCGAATGTCGTCGGGTCCGACAAAGTGGTCCGCGCCGCCGAGCAATTGACCTGTGCCCTAAGCGGGTTCAACGAAGCCGCCGCGCGCTTCTGCTCGGGGCTGACCGAGCTGATGTCCGCGGAGGCGGAACGGGCAAGCGCCGAAGGGGACCTGCGGTCCGACCTGGATACGGCAATGGTGGGCGAGTCGGTCATCGGCGCGATGCTGGGAACCCGATTGCTTGCCAACGCGGTTCGCGTCAAGGGTTTCGACGAGGATCTCATCGGGCGAACCGGCCGCATGTGGGAGTTGATGCTTGCCGGCATCGTCAGCGAGGCCTCGCTGGCGTACTTCCGCCAATTCCTCGCCCGTGAGGCGCTTCGCCACGCTCAGTCGTATGCGACTTCGGCGGCCGGCGTCCTGGTGACAGAGGGCACCTAGGCACCCGGTTCGTTTCCGAGTCTGGCTGGGCTGAAACGCTTTTCAGTGCCGATGCGCTCAGTCCACCTCGGGGCGCTGGTAGCGCGGAAACACCCCGGTCGGCGGGGGCAGCGCCGTGCCGGGCGCCAGCCGAGCGCCCACCGCGGCAAAGGAGCGTTGGCCGTCGGGCTGACCGAGTAAGTCCAGCAGCTTGCCGGCAGACTCGGGCATCACGGGCTGAACCAGCACGGCCGCGATGCGCACCGCCTCGCAGGTGGTGTACAGCACGGCGCGAAACCGGGCCTGGTCCGCCTCGGACTCGCTCTTGCGCAGCACCCATGGCTGCTGGGCCGAGAAGTACTTGTTGGCCTCGCCGAGCATCAGCCAGATCGCCTCCAGGCCCAGGTGCATGGCCTGCCCGTCGAAATTGGCGCGCACCCGCTCCAGCAGGCCGTCGGCCGTCGCCAGCAGCTCGGCGTCGGCGGGGCTCAGCTCACCGGGTTCGGGCACCACGCCGCCCAGGTTCTTGGCGACCATGGACAACGACCGCTGGGCGAGGTTGCCCAGCTCGTTGGCCAGGTCGGTGTTGATCCGGGTGGTGATCGCCTCTTCGCTGTAGCTGCCGTCCTGGCCGAAGGGGACCTCGCGCAACAGGAAGTAGCGCACCTGATCCACGCCGAACGTGTCGATCAGGGCGACCGGGTCGACTATGTTGCCCACCGACTTGCTCATCTTCTCGCCGCGGTTCAGGAGAAAGCCGTGCGCGAAAACCCTACGCGGCAGCTCGATTCCGGCCGACATCAGAAACGCCGGCCAATAGACGGTGTGGAAGCGGATGATGTCCTTGCCGATCATGTGCAGGTCCGCGGGCCAGTAGCGGCGGAACAGCTGCGAGTCGGTGTCGGGGTAGCCGACCCCGGTCAGGTAGTTGGTCAGCGCGTCCACCCAGACGTACATGACGTGGTCGGGATGCTCGGGCACGGGCACCCCCCAGTCGAACGAGGTGCGCGAGATGGACAGGTCGCGCAGCCCTCCCGAGACGAAGCTGACGACCTCGTTGCGCCGCACCTCGGGCGCGATGAAATCGGGGTTGGCCTCGTAGTGGGCCAGCAGCTTGTCGGCATACGCCGAGAGCCGGAAGAAGTAGGTCTGCTCCTCGGTCCAGGTCAGCGGGGCGCCGGTTTCGATGGCCACCCGCGTCCCGTCGTCGAGGACCCGGGTCTCGGCCTCGACGAAGAACCGCTCGTCGCGCACCGAGTACCAGCCCGAGTAGGTGTCGAGATAGATGTCGCCGGCCGCCGCCATCCGCCGCCAGATCTCCCTGGATGCCTCCAGGTGGTCGGCGTCGGTGGTGCGGATGAACCGGTCGAAGGAGATGTTCAGCCGCTCCTGCAGGCGCTGGAACGCGTCGGAGTTGCGCCGCGCCAGGTCGACCGTCGGAATGCCCTCCGCCGCGGCCGTCTCGACCATCTTGAGGCCGTGCTCGTCGGTGCCGGTCAAAAACCGCACGTCGAAGCCGTCGAGCCGCTTGAATCGGGCGATGGCGTCGGTGGCGATGTACTCATACGCGTGCCCGACGTGCGGCGCGCCGTTGGGGTAGGTGATCGCGGTGGTCACGTAGTAGGGCCTCATCGGCGACAACTCTATTTGTGGGCGCCCTATTGTGTGCGCGTGAGTTCCCGACGCCAGCCGCCGCCCGCGCCCGAGCCGTTGCCGCCGTTGATCGACGCCCACACCCACCTCGACGCCTGCGGCGCGCGCGATCCCGAGCAGGTGGCCGCCATCATGGACCGCGCGGCCGCGGTCGGGGTGGGGGCGGCGGTCACCATCGCCGACGATCTGGACTCGGCGCGCTGGGTGACGCGGGCCGCCGAGTGGGATCGGCGGGTCTACGCCGCGGTCGCCCTGCACCCGACCCGCGCGGACGCGTTGGACGACGCCGCCCGCGCCGAGATCGAGCGGCTGGTGGCCCACCCCAGGGCGGTGGCGGTGGGGGAGACCGGCATGGACTTGTACTGGCCCGGTCGCCTGGACGGCTGCGCGGCACCGGGGGTGCAGCGGGAGGCGTTCGCCTGGCACATCGACCTGGCGAAGCGGTCCGGCAAGCCGCTGATGATCCACAACCGGGAGGCCGACGCCGAGGTGCTCGACGTGCTGGCGGCCGAGGGCGCGCCCGAGGTCGTGATCTTCCACTGCTTCTCGTCGGATGCTGCGATGGCCCGCCGCTGCGTGGACGCCGGGTGGCTGCTCAGCCTGTCGGGAACCGTGAGCTTCCGCAACGCTCGCGCCCTGCGCGAGGCCGTTCCCTTGATACCGGACGCACAGCTGCTGGTGGAGACCGATGCGCCGTTCCTGACGCCGCACCCCTATCGCGGCTCGGCCAACGAGCCGTACTGCCTTCCCTATACTGTGCGGGCGATCGCTGAGCTGGTGGATCGCCCCGCCGCAGAGTTGGCGCAACTGACCACCGGCAACGCTCGTCGGGTCTACGGGTTGGAGTCGGATCCGGGCGTCCGCGTCGGGACAGAGCCGACACGGTGACGCGCCCGGAGTTGCCCAACAGTGGCCGGTTCGTTACCGTCTTGTGATCGTACGGGTGGGCCGCTGGGCCCATTTGTCATTTTCAGGTTTGAGCTGGACAACTTTTGAGCTGGATAGGTCGTTGACGTGGTTGCTGAGGTTTACGCGCGTTGAGTGTTTTGACAAAACTTCATCAGAATCCATCGCCGATGTTGCGGTTGGTAGTCGGGGGTCTGCTGCTCGTAGTGGCGTTGGCGGGCGGAGTCGCGGTGTCCGCATGCAAGACGGTGACGCTGACCGTCGACGGCATCGCGATGCGGGTGACGACGATGAAGTCGCGAGTGATCGACATCGTCCAGGAGAACGGCTTTTCCATCGGCGAGCGCGACGACCTGTACCCCGCCGGTGAGGTCAAGGTCCACGACGCCGCCACCATCGTGCTGCGGCGCAGCCGGCCGCTGCAGATCTCGCTGGACGGCAACGACCCCAAGCAGGTGTGGACGACGGCATCCACCGTCGACGAGGCGCTGGCGCAGCTCGCCATGACCGACACCGCCCCGGCCGCGGCATCCCGCGGCAGCCGCGTTCCGCTGGCCGGGATGGCGCTGCCGGTCGTCAGCGCCAAGACGGTCCAGATCAACGACGGCGGCGCGGTGCGAACGGTGCACCTGCCGGCCGCCAACGTCGCCGGGCTGCTGAACGCCGCCGGTGTGCCGCTGTCCGACAGCGACCGGGTGGTGCCCCCCGCGACCGCGCCGATCGTGGACGGCATGCAAGTCGAGGTGACCCGCAACCGGATCGAACGGGTCACCGAGCGGATGCCGCTGCTGCCGCCCGCCCGTCGTGTCGAGGACCCGGACATGAACATCAGCCGCGAGGTCGTCGAGGACCCGGGCAGCCCGGGCACCCAGGACGTGACGTTCGCGGTGGTCAAGGTCAACGGCGTCGAGACGGGCCGGTTGCCCGTCGCCAACACCGTGGTGACGCCGGCCCGCGAGGCCCTGGTGCGGGTGGGCACCAAGCCCGGCACCGACGTGCCTCCCGTCAGCAACGGCTCCATCTGGGACGCGATCGCGGGCTGCGAGGCCGGCGGAAACTGGGCGATCAACACCGGCAACGGGTACTACGGCGGGGTGCAATTCGACCAGGGCACCTGGGAGCGCAACGGCGGCCTGCGGTTCGCCCCCCGCGCCGACCTGGCCACCCGGGAAGAACAGATCGCCGTTGCCGAGGTGACGCGCCAGCGTCAGGGCTGGGGGGCGTGGCCGGTGTGCAGCGGCCGGGCCGGTGCGCGCTGACCATCCGGCTGCTCGGGCGTACCGAGATCAGGCGGCTGGCCAAGGAACTGGAATTTCGGCCACGGAAATCGTTAGGGCAGAACTTCGTCCACGACGCCAACACGGTGCGACGGGTGGTGTCGGCCGCCGGGGTCGGACGGTCTGACCACGTCCTGGAGATCGGTCCCGGCCTCGGGTCGCTCACACTGGCCCTGCTCGACCGCGGCGCCACTGTCACGGCCGTCGAGATCGACCCGGTGCTGGTGGCCCGGCTGCCCCAGACGGTCGCCGAGCACTCGAACAGCGAGATCAACCGGCTGACGGTGGTGGAGCACGATGTCTTGACCCTCCGGCGCGAGGATCTGCCCGCGGGGCCGACAGCGCTGGTTGCCAACCTGCCCTACAACGTCGCGGTGCCGGCGTTGTTGAATCTGCTCGCCGAGTTCCCGTCCATTCGGGTCGTGACGGTGATGGTGCAGGCCGAGGTGGCCGAACGGCTCGCCGCCGAACCGGGCGGCAAGGACTACGGGGTGCCCAGCGTCAAAGTCCGGTTCTTCGGCCGGGTGCGCCGCTGCGGCATGGTTTCCCCGACCGTGTTCTGGCCGATCCCCCGCGTCTACTCCGGACTGGTCCGCATCGATCGCTACGACGAGGCGCCGTGGCCGACCGACGAAGCGTTCCGGCGCAGGGTTTTCGAGCTGGTGGACATCGCCTTCGCCCAGCGACGCAAGACATCCCGCAACGCGTTCGCCGAATGGGCGGGCTCGGGCAACGAGTCGGCGAGCCGCCTGCTGGCCGCCAGCATCGATCCCGCCCGCCGGGGCGAGACGCTGTCCATCGAGGATTTCGTGCGGCTGCTGCGGCGCTCCGGCGGTTCCGGCGGCATTGCCGGCACCGGCCCGACGGCCGCGTTGCCCCACGTTTCCGGACCGGCGCCGGCCGGCTGAGCGTGCCGCCAAGGCGTGTGGTTCGGCAGCGGCAGCGATAGTCTGCTGCGGTGGCTGAAGTGGTTGACGTGACCGACGATGTCTGACGGCAACACGGCGGCGCAGTGGGTCCCGACCGGTTCGGTTACCGTCCAGGCGCCCGGCAAGGTCAACCTGTACCTGGCCGTCGGCGATCGTCGCGAGGACGGCTATCACGAGCTGGCGACCGTCTTCCAGGCCGTCTCGGTGGTCGACGAAGTGACGGTCCGCAACGCCGACCTGCTGTCGCTCGAACTCGTCGGCGAGGGCGCCGACACGCTGCCCACCGACGAGCGCAACCTGGCGTGGCGGGCGGCGGAGCTGATGGCCGACCACGTGGGCCGGGCGCCGGACGTCTCGATTTTCATCGACAAGTCCATCCCGGTGGCCGGGGGCATGGCGGGGGGTAGCGCGGACGCGGCGGCGGTGCTGGTGGCCATGAACTCGCTGTGGGAACTGGGCGTGCCCCGCCGTGATCTGCGCCTGCTCGCCGCGCGGTTGGGCAGCGACGTGCCGTTCGCCCTGCACGGCGGCACCGCGCTGGGAACCGGCCGCGGCGAGGAGCTGGCGACCGTGCTGTCGCGGAACACCTTCCACTGGGTGCTGACGTTCGCCGACAGCGGGCTGGCCACCCCGGCGGTATTCGAAGAGCTCGACCGGCTCAGGGAGGCGGGGAACCCGCCCCGGCTCGCCGAGCCCGCGCCGGTCCTGGCGGCCCTGGCCGCCGGCGATCCCGCCGAACTCGCGCCGCTGCTGGGCAACGAGATGCAGGCGGCCGCGGTCAGCCTGGAACCGGCCCTGCGGCGTGCACTGCGCGCCGGTGTGGAGGCCGGCGCGCTGGCGGGCATCGTGTCCGGGTCCGGGCCGACGTGCGCCTTCCTGTGCGCCTCGCCGGAATCGGCGGTCGACGTCGGCGCCCAGCTGTCGGGGGCCGGCGTCTGCCGCACCGTGCGCGTCACCAGCGGTCCGGTGCCGGGCGCCCGCGTGGTGCCGGCGCCCACAGAAGTGTGAAAACCGACTCAAATCACGCAAAAGTTTGGGAGTTACCTAAGAGGAGTTTAAGATGGCTCGCGGTGACGAATCGCGGTGAGCAACGCCCCTCGATCCGGTCGTCCGCCGGGCGCCCCGGCGGACGAAGCGCGGGCGGACGCCCCGCAGCACCGATCCGAGACCTAACCGCAGCCCAACTGTGCTCGCGCGCCTGCTACCACGGGGCATCCGGCGGGCGGAACATGAAATTCCGGGCCTTGGCTAGAGCGCCGAAACCGAGGAGGCTTTCGTGAGCAGGTTTACCGAGAAGATGTACCGCAACGCGCGCAACGCGACGACGGGCATGGTTACCGGTGAGCCCCACGAGCCGGTCCGGCACACCTGGGGCGAGGTCCACGAGCGCGCGCGCCGCATCGCGGGCGGCCTGGCCGCCGCGGGCATCGGCCTCGGTGACGCGGTCGGCGTGCTCGCCGGCTTCCCGGTAGAGATCGCTCCGACGGCGCAGGGCCTATGGATGCGCGGGGCCAGCCTGACCATGCTGCACCAGCCCACACCGCGCACCGACCTGGGCGTGTGGGCCCAGGACACCATGACGGTCGTGGGCATGATCGAGGCCAAGGCCGTGATCGTCTCCGAACCGTTCCTGGTGGCCATCCCGGTGCTCGAGGAGAAGGGCGTCAAGGTCCTCACCGTCGCCGACCTGCTGGCGTCCGAGCCGATCGACCCCGTCGAGGTCGGCGAGGACGACCTGGCGCTGATGCAGTTGACGAGCGGCTCCACTGGATCGCCGAAGGCCGTCCAGATCACCCACCGCAACATCTACTCCAACGCCGAGGCGATGTTCATCGGCGCGCAGTACGACGTCGAGCGGGACGTCATGGTCAGCTGGCTGCCCTGCTTCCACGACATGGGCATGGTCGGCTTCCTGACGATCCCGATGTACTTCGGCGCGGAACTGGTCAAGGTCACGCCGATGGACTTCCTGCGCGACACGCTGCTGTGGGCCAAGCTCATCGACAAATACAAGGGCACCATGACCGCGGCGCCCAACTTCGCCTACGCCCTGCTGGCCAAGCGGTTGCGGCGCAACGCCAAGCCGGGCGACTTCGACCTGTCGACCCTGCGCTTCGCCCTGTCCGGGGCGGAGCCCGTCGAGCCGGCCGACGTCGAGGACCTGCTCGACGCCGGCAAGCCGTTCGGCCTGCGGCCCTCGGCGATCCTGCCGGCCTACGGCATGGCCGAGACGACGCTGGCCGTGTCGTTCTCGGAGTGCAACGCCGGGCTGGTCGTCGACGAGGTCGACGCCGACCTGCTGGCCGCCCTGCGCCGGGCCGTGCCCGCCACCAAGGGCAACACCCGCCGGCTGGCCACGCTGGGCCCGCTGCTCAAGGACCTCGAGGCCCGCATCATCGACGAGGACGGCAACGTGATGCCCGCGCGCGGCGTCGGCGTCATCGAGCTGCGCGGCGAGTCCCTGACCCCCGGCTACCTCACCATGGGCGGCTTCATCCCGGCCCAGGACGAATACGGCTGGTATGACACCGGCGACCTCGGCTACCTGACCGAGCAGGGCCACGTCGTGGTGTGCGGCCGGGTCAAGGACGTCATCATCATGGCGGGCCGCAACATCTACCCCACCGACATCGAGCGGGCCGCCGGCCGCGTCGACGGTGTCCGGCCCGGCTGCGCCGTCGCGGTGCGCCTCGACGCCGGCCACTCCCGCGAGACGTTCGCCGTCGCCGTGGAGTCCAACGCCTGGCAGGACCCGGCCGAGGTGCGCCGCATCGAGCACCAGGTCGCGCACGAGGTGGTGGCCGAGGTGGACATGCGGCCCCGCAACGTCGTGGTCCTGGGCCCCGGCACCATCCCCAAGACACCGTCGGGCAAGCTGCGCCGGTCCACGTCGGTCACCCTGGTCACCTAGCAAGCCGCCTCACGCCAGCGGGGACAGCCCCGAGCGCACCAACTCCAGAGTTTCCGCGGCGATGGCCGCCAAATCCTGCGAGCAGCCGTTTCGGCCCCAGGTCTCCACGCCGACCACCAGCGCCGCCGCCAGCGTGGCGCCCGCGACCTCGGAGACCAGCTCGATGTTCGCCACATCGGGGTAGCGGCGCTTGACGAAGTCGGTGAACACCCCGGCGAATGACGACTGCACCACGCGCAGGTGGCCCGCGACCTGGTCTGCGGTAATCAACTCGGCCCGGGCGAGTGCCGCCTGGCGCACCACTTCGATGTCGTGGGGGTAGCTCTCGACGCTGGCCAGCACCGCCTCGAACAGTGACTCGGAGGCCGGGCGCCGCGCCAGCGCGTCGGCCAGCCATTCCAGTTGCGTCTCGTAGTCCTGGAACAGCACGGCTTCCTTGGTGGGGAAATGGCGGAAGAACGTGCGTTCGGTGACGCCGGCTTCCCGCGCGAGCTGCTGCACGGTGACGTTGCCGAACCCCTCGCTGGCGAACCGCTCGAGGGCCACCTGCCGCAGCGCCTCATGGGTCTGCGTCCGGCGCCGTTTGTGCAGATTCTCCCGCTCGCCCATACCCCGCATCCCATCACACGACGCACCTGTCAGGGCTGACATCTTCCAAATACGTCAGTACTGACATATATTGGGCCGGGCGGATGAGGAGCGTGAGCATGACGGACTATGACGCGATCGTGGTCGGCGCCGGTCACAACGGGTTGACCGCGGCGGCGGTCCTGCAGCGGGCCGGGATGCGCACGCTGTGCCTGGAGGCCAACACCTACAGCGGTGGGATGGCGGCCACGGTGGAGCTGATCGACGGATTCCGTTACGAGATAGCGGGTTCGGTGCAGTTCCCCACCGCCCCGCAGATCGCCGAGGAACTGGGCCTGAACACCCTGCCGGCGGTCGAGGCCGAGGTGATGAGCGTCAACATCGGCGAGTCCGGCGAGGAGCCGATGGTCTTCTACCGCGATCCGATGCAACTGATGACCCACCTCGGGGAGAAGCACGGCGTCGAGGCTGTGACCGGGATGGCCGAGCTCATCGCCTGGAGCCAGGGGCCGGCCAAGGCGCTGGGCCGTTTCGAGGTGTGCCGACCGCCCAAGACGCTGGACGAGATGTTCGCGTGCGCGGCCAACGAAGCCGAACACCGCGCCATCCACGAGGTGCTGTTCGGCAGCGCCATGGACGCCATCGACCGCTTCCTGCCCGACAAGGACAAGCACGCGGTGCTGCGCGGGATGCTGGCGTTCCTGGCGGTCAACTCCACCTACCGCGGCCCCTACACGCCGGGCAGCGCCACCTGCCTGGCGTTCGCGCTGGCGGTTCCCGACGGCAGCACCGCGATGATGACCAAGCTCGAGGGCGGCATCGGCGCGCTCACCGACCACGTTCGCGAGCTGTTCGTTTCCCGCGGTGGTGAGCTGAGGTTCCGTGCCAAGGTCGAGCGGATCCTCGTCGACGACGGCCGCGTCACCGGCGTGCGGCTGCGCGACGGGTCCGAGATCAGCGCGCCCGTGGTGGTGTCCAACCTGGCTCCCGAGACCACCCTGACCGACATGGTCGGCGCTGAGCACCTTTCGTCGGATTTGGTGGCCCGCCTGAGCGGCCGCGACCACCGGGCGTCGTTCGTGCAACTCCATTTCGCCCTGGACGGGCTGCCCGAGTTCGAGCCGCCCTACGAGCTGCTCAACGAGCCCGGGATGCAGCAGTCGATCGGGATATTCGGCTCCCCCGAAGACCAACAGCTGCAGTGGGAGATGTGCACGCACGGTCTGATCCCCGACAATCCCTCGCTGGGCATGCAGATCCCGTCCTGCCTGGACCCCACCCTCGCGCCGCCGGGCAAGCACGCCGCCAGCGCCTACGCCTACGCGTTCCCGGTCGAGGCGAGCCGCGACCAGCATGGCCACCTGAAAAACGAGATGGCCCAACGGGTCATCGACAAGATCACCCGGTTCGCGCCCAACTTCAAGGACATCCTGATCCGGCACATCACCTTTGCGCCGTATCACATGCAGACCATGTTCGGCGCCCCGTCCGGCGACTTCTGCCACGGCCTGCTGCAACCGGACCTGATGGGCCCGAACCGCCCGGGGCCCAAGGGCTTCCTCGACCTGCCCATTCGGCATCGACGGGCTCTACCTCGGCGGCGCGGGATGCCATGGGGGACCGGGCATCACCTTCATCCCCGGCTACAACGCCGCCCGCCAGGCGCTCGAGGACGCGTCGGGCTGAGGTGAGTCCGCCGACCCGCGAGCAGACGCAAAATCGCCCAATTTCGTGCCGAAATGGGCGATTTTGCGTCTGCTCGCGCGAGGGGGTGGGTGCGGGCTACCAGGCGTGGACCCGGTTCTGCGCGGGCTCGAGCCCGAGTTCGACGAGTAGCTCGGTCGCGTCGGCCGCCTGCTCGCAGATCGTGGGGACCTCGGCGCGCTCGTTGGCGGTGAAGTTCTCCAGCACGAACGCCGCGGGGTCCTTGCGCCCGGGCGGGCGGCCGATCCCGATGCGGACGCGCTGAAAGTCCTTGGTGCCCAGTGCGGCCGCGACCGAGCGCAACCCGTTGTGGCCGCCCTCGCCGCCACCGACCTTGAGCCGGATGCGGCCGAAGTCCAAGTCGAGGTCGTCGTGGATGACGACGACATCGCCGGGGGCCACGGAGTAGAACTTCGCCAACGGCCCGATCTGACGGCCGGACTCGTTCATGTAGCAGCGCGTTTTGGCCACCAACACCGGATGCCCGCCGAGGCGGCCACTGACCACTTCCGCTCCGGAACGCTTGTGCGCCTTGAACTTCGAGCCGAGCCGCGCGGCCAGCAGGTCGGCGACCATGAAGCCGAGGTTGTGGCGGGTGCGGGCGTAGTTGTCTCCGGGGTTGCCCAGGCCGACCACCAGCAGCGGTTCGGCCACGTCGGGACCCTCCTACTCGCCTTCCTCTTCTTCGGCCTCGGCCTCGGCCTCGGCCTCCTCCGCCTCGGGGGCTTCGCCGCCGCCCTCGGCCTCCAGCTCCTCCGCGGTCGGCTCGTGCGAGACGTTGACCACCAGCGTCTCCGGGTCGGAGATCAGGTTGACCCCGGCCGGCAACGTGATCTGCCCGGCGGTGAACTGGGTTCCGGGCTCGGCGTCCTCGATGTTCAGCGTCAGCTGCTCGGGAATCGACGACACGTCGGCCTCGATCTCGAGCGAGTTCGCCTCCTGTCGGACCAGCGTGCCCGGCGCGGCGTCGCCCTCGACCTCGACGTTGACCTCGACGACCACCTTCTCGCCGCGACGGACGACCACCAGGTCGGCGTGCTGGATGGTGCGGCGGATGGGGTGTACGTCGAGCGCCTTGGTCAGCGCCAGCTGTTCCTTGCCCTCGATGTCGAGGGTCAGGATCGCGTTGGTGCCCGCGTGCCGCAGCACACCCGCGTAGTCGTGGCCGGGCAGCTCCAGGTGCTGCGGGTCGGCGCCGTGGCCGTAGAGGACGGCCGGAATCTTGCCCTCGCGGCGGGCGCGCCGCGACGCGCCCTTGCCGGTTTCGGTGCGGCGCGTGACCGCCAGCCGGTTGGCCGCTTTCGCCTTTGCCATGGTGTCGCTCCTGTGTGCTCGTTCCCAGTTTCAGGGGCACGGCCAGGGTCGCGACTGTGAGTCGGTCTCCGTCGATAACGGTGTCGGCCCGCAAGCCGGCCACCCTCGCCGTGACGCCCGGTCAGGTTAGCGCATGGGCACCTCAGAGCGGAAATTGCGTGCCGGTGAGCTGCTCGGACAGCTCCCACAGCGCGGCGGCGGTGGCCGCGTCACGCGCCCGGCGGCTGCGGCGCACCGGCTGCGTCCGTCCGAGCGAGCCGAACCTTGGCCCGATGAACGTGTCGCCCGGCAGGTCCTGTGATGCCGCGTACAGGGTCTGGCGGGCGCCGAAGTCGGCGTCGGTGGCGAACACCCGGGTGACCGCCGACATCAGCGCGTCACCGAGCTTGCGGCCCGAGGCGCCCTGCAGGTTGGTGTGCGAGTAGCCGGGGTGGGCCGCCACGGCGCGCAGCGGCGAGCCCGCCGCGGCGAGGCGTCGCTGCAGCTCGCTGGTAAACAGCAGGTTGGCCAGCTTGGACTGGCTGTAGGCCAGCCACGGCGAATACCGCCGGTTCTTCCAGTTGAGGTCGTCGAAGTCGATGCGGCCCGGCCAGTGCGCCATCGAGGAGACGGTGACCACCCGGTCGGTGAGCTTGGGCAGCAGCAGGTTGGTCAGCGCGAAATGCCCGAGATGGTTGGTGCCGATCTGGCTCTCGAACCCGTCGGCGGTCAGCGCGTACGGGGCGGCCATGATGCCGGCGTTGTTGATCAGGACGTCGACCTTGTCCACCCCGTCGGCGAACTCGCGGACCGACGACAGGTCCTGCAGGTCGAGCCGGCGCACCTCGATGTCGCCCGTCATCTGCCGCGCGGCGGCCTCGCCCTTGCTCGTGGTGCGGACCGCCATGACGATCTTGGCCTCTCTGCGGGCCAGCTCGCGGGCGGTCACCGCGCCCAGCCCGCTGTTGGCGCCGGTGATGATGACGGTGCGCCCGGCGAACGACGGCAGGTCTGCGGCGGTCCAGTTCGTCATGGTTGACAACCTAGTGCCCGACGTCGAACTCCAGCGGAAGGGTCGTAGGCCCGGTGATCCCGCTGATGGCCTTCCATGGGGCCGGGCCGGTTCGGCGGGGGTTGGGCATGCGGCGGGTGATGACGCGCAGGGCCTCGGTCAGCTCGAGTCGCGCCAGGTGCGAGCCGAGGCAGTAGTGCACGCCGCCGCCGAAGGTGAGCATGGCCGGTGGGCCTTCGCGGGTGATGTCGAGACGGTCCGCATGGTCGTAGACGCGCCCGTCCCGGTTGGCCGCCGCGGCGTTGGCGACCACGAGGGTGCCGGCGGGAATGCGGACCCCGGCCAGTTCGACGTCCTCGGCGGCCCGCCGGATGGTGCCGAAAACAATCGGGTAGTGGCGCATCAACTCGTGGACCGCGTCGGTCGCCAACTCGGGATGCCGGGCAAGCAGCGCCCACTGGTCGGGATGCTCACACAGCACCTGCACCGCCGCGGCCAACTGGTTGCGGGTGGTGTCGGTGCCGGCGGCCAGCAGCGTGGCGCACAGCATGAGCACTTCGTCATGGGTGAGCCGGTCGCCGTCGTCTTCGGCGCGGATCAGGTCGGAGATCAGGTCCTCGGCCAGCGATGCGCGCCTGCGGGCGATCAGATCCTCGAGGTAGGCGTCGAGTTGGTCCCATGCCGCTACGATCGCCGGGCCGTCGTTGGCGACGTTCCAGTCGAAGATCTTTTTGGTGTCGTCGGTCCAGTCGGAGAACAGTTGCCAATCCTCTGGCGGCGCGCCCAGCAGGGCGCAGATGACCGGTGTGGGGTAGCGGCGGGCGATGTCGGAGACGACGTCGCAGTGACCGACCGTGGCGAGCGGGTCAACCAGCCCGGTGATGACTTCGACGATCAGCGTGCGCAGCCGCTCGGCGCCGCGGGGCGCGAACGCTTTCGAGACGAGCCGGCGCAGCCGGTGATGCCCATCCCCGTCGAGGCCCAAGATGTTGGCGATCGCCCTGTCCCACAGTGGACCTGAAGTAATGCCCTGCAGGTCTAACCCCAGGCCGCGTGCCGTGATGAATCGACTGTCGCGGAGCACCGTGCGCACCAGCTCGTAGCTGAGCACCTCGGGTCCGTGCGGGCCGATCGCGATCGGTGCTTGCGCGCGGGCATCGGCGATGACGCGATGCGCTTCGTCGGGATCGGTGAGGTGGTCGTAGGCGATCATGGGCAAGCCGGCGTCGAAGACGCTCGGGCATTGGCCGGTTTCAACAGTGGTCATCGCGGTCTCCTCGTTCGGTGTCGAGTCGACTATCCGGCGGCGCGCGACAAAGACCATCCGCTTTGGCGCGTAGATCTACGCGCCCGGTCGCGTAAATACGCGGGTCCGCCGGGGGCGGTCTGCGCGTTCTGGCCGATGTATTTGCGCAGCGGTCGCCGCGATGCTGGCTACTATGAGCCAACATGCGGAGATACCGCCGTTAACCTGGAACGATTTGGGCGTGAGCGAGTTGCTGCCGTCCCGGCGGACGCAAGCGCCCCGCCAGCGGCTGGGCATCGCTGACGCCCATGGAAAACGATGTGGTGGCCCTGGTTCGGGAAGGTTTGGGCAACAAGGACATCGGCGCGCGGCTGTTTATCTCCCCGCGCACGGTGCAGACCCATCTCACCCACGTCTACGCCAAGCTCGGCCTGACCTCCCGGGTGCAACTCGTTCACGAGGCTGCCAGCCGCAGCTGAGCATCGCTCGCGACTGCGGGCTACTTCGCCGTCACGACGAACCCGCGGATGATCGCCTCGATGTCGGAGGAATCCGCGACCGCGTGGTCGGCCAGGCTGGTGACGGTGAGCTGGACCAGGTAACGCTGGTTGGCCGGCGGCGATCCGGTGGGGAACACGACCCGGTTCCAGCCGTGCAGCCGCACGCCCGCGGCGTCGTAGCTACCCTGGATCATCGCCGAGGGAAAGCCGTCGAAGTCCGCCGTCGAGGCGTCCAGCTGCTTGAAGCCGTGGGCCATCTGCGCGTCGGCGTTGGCGTGCTTGACCGCCTCGGCCGGGTCGAGGTCACCGCTCAACTTGAACACCATCAGCATGGCCATCGGGTACTCGCCGCCGCCCTTGGAGATCGTCTTGGTGGGCTGCTTGGCCTTCGGGTCGTCAAAGGGTCCCCAACCCGGCGGCGTCGGGATGGACACTGTCAGGTCGGGCAGGGAGTCCGGCGGTACCTGCTCCCCGGTGACGCCGACGCCCTCCAGGTACTGCGAGAGCGGGACGGGCGGCGCCGTGCTCGTCGGGGTGCTGCTGGTCGTCGAGGTGGTCGTCCAGATCGACTGGTAGTCAGGCGATTTCGGCCCACAGCCGACCGCCGAAAGCAGCAGCGCGACGATCGCGGCCGTGCGGCAAACCCTCACAAAATCTCGCGCACCGTGTCGATCGGCCGGGCCAGCCGCGTGCCCTTCGGGGTGACGACGAAGGGGCGTTCGATGAGGATCGGGTGCTCGGCCATGGCGTCGAGCAGCTGGTCGTCGGTCGCGTCGGCCAAACCGAGTTCCCCGTAGAGCGATTCGCGCTTGCGCACCGCGGTGTGCACGTCGATGCCCGCATCGCCGATCATGCGCACCAGATCGTCGCGGGACGGTGGCGTTTTCAGATACTGGACAACCTTGGGCTCAACACCGTTGTCGCGCAACAACTCCAGCGTCTTGCGCGAGGTGCTGCATTTCGGGTTGTGGTAAATGACCGAACCGGAACCCATCTAGGCGTCCCCGTCGAAAAGCCCGGTGACCGAACCGTTTTCGAAGACGGCGCGGATGGTGCTGGCCAGCAGCGGCGCGATCGACAAGACCGTGAGCTGGGGGAAGCGCTTCTCCTCGCCGATGGGCAGCGTGTTGGTGACGATCACTTCCCGGGCGCCGGAGGCGGCCAGCCGCTCGGCCGCCGGGTCCGACAGCACGCCGTGGGTCGCGGCGATGATGACGTCGGTGGCACCGTCCTCGCGCAACAGCTTCACGGCGCCGGCGACGGTGCCGCCGGTGTCGATCATGTCGTCGATCAGCACGCAGGTGCGCCCCTCCACCTCGCCGACGACCCGGTTGGACACCACCTGGTTGGGTACCCGCGGGTCCCGGGTCTTGTGGATGAAGGCCAGCGGCACGCCGCCCAGCGCGTCGGCCCACTTCTCGGCGATGCGCACCCGGCCGGAGTCGGGGGAGACCACCACCATGTTGCTGCCCGGGTAGTTGTCCCGGAGGTAGCCGGTCAGCAGGTGCTGCGCCGCGCATGTGGTCGACGGGGCCGTCGAAGAAGCCCTGGATCTGGTCGGTGTGCAGGTCGACGGTGACGATCCGGTCGGCGCCCGCGGTCTTGAGCAGGTCGGCGACCAGGCGCGCCGAGATCGGTTCGCGGCCGCGGTGCTTCTTGTCCTGCCGGGCGTACGGGTAGAACGGCATGACGGCGGTGATCCGCTTGGCGCTGCCCCGCTTGAGCGCGTCGATCATGATCAGCTGTTCCATCAGCCAGTTGTTGACCGGCATCGGGCAGGACTGCAGGACGAACGCGTCGCAGCCGCGCACCGACTCGTCGAAGCGCACGAAGATCTCGCCGTTCGCGAACTCCCGCGCGGTCTGCGCGGTGACGTGGACGTCGAGTTCCTTGGCCACCTGGTCGGCCAGCTCGGGGTGGGCGCGGCCGGCGAAGAGCATCAGGTTTTTGCGGTTATCGGTCCAGTCGTGGCTCACGGTGCCGCCCTCGCCGTATCGGGATCGAAATGGGGATCAAATAAGGATTTGAAGGCCCCATCGTACGTAGCGAAGGGTACCGAGGTGTGCAGGGGTTGCGGGAGAGCGAACTCATTGTGTCTGGTCGGGCTCGGGATTCTGACTTTCCGGGGCCGCCGCCGCGTCGGCGGCCCGCGCGGCCGCGCTGCCCGGCCGCTTGCGCTGCACCCAGCCCTCGATGTTGCGCTGCGGGCCCGCCGAGACCGCCAGCGCCCCGGGCGGGACGTCGTCGCGCACGACCGTGCCGGCGCCGGTGTAGGCCCCGTCGCCGATCGTCACCGGGGCCACGAACATGGTGTCCGAACCGGTGCGCACGTGCGAGCCGATGGTGGTGCGCCGCTTGGCCTCGCCGTCGTAGTTGACGAACACGCTGGACGCGCCGATGTTGCTGTGCTCGCCGATGTCGGCGTCGCCGACGTAGGTCAGGTGCGGGACCTTGGTGCCGGCGCCGATCGTCGAGTTCTTGGTCTCGACGAACGCGCCGAGCTTGCCGTCGGCGCCCAGCACGGTGCCGGGCCGCAGGTAGGTGAAGGGCCCGACCGCCGCACCGTCACCGATCGAGGACTCGCTGCCGTGGGTGCGCACCACCGACGCGCCGTCGCCGACGGTGACGTCGGTCAGGGTGGTGTACGGGCCGATCGACGCAGTGGTCGCCGACCCGGGTGCCCCCGAGCAGCTGAGTGCCGGGATGGACGACGGTGTCGCGGCCGATCGTCACGTCGACGTCGATCCAGGTGGTGGCGGGATCGACGACGGTGACACCGGCCATCTGGTGGGCGGCGACGATGCGGCGGTTGAGCTCGGCGCCCAGCTCGGCCAGCTGGACGCGGTTGTTGACGCCGGCGACCAGCGCGCTGTCGTCGACGTGCCGCGCGTGCACGGCCAGCCCGTCGCCCCGCAGGATGGCGACGACGTCGGTGAGGTAGAGCTCGTGCTGGGCGTTGTCGGAGCTCAGCCGGCTCAGCGCCGAGCGCAGCGCGGCGATGTCGAACGCATACACGCCGGCGTTGACCTCGCGGATCGCCCGTTGCTGAGGTGTGGCGTCGGCCTCCTCGACGATCGCCGTCACCTCGTCGTCCTGGGTGCGCAGGATGCGGCCGTAGCCGCCGGGATCGGCGCAGCGTGGTGGTCAGCACCGTCGCCGCCGCCGACTTTGCGCTGTGCGCCGCGACCAGCTCGGCCAGGGTGTCGGAGTCCAGCAGCGGGGTGTCGCCCGAGGTGACGACGACGATGCCGGCGTAGTCCGGCGGGCAGCGCGGACAGCCCGCATCGCACCGCGTCGCCGGTGCCGCGCGGGCTGTCCTGCAGGGCGACGTCGATCGTGCGGCCCAGGTGCTCGGCCAGCTGGGCGACCAGCGGGGCGATGCGCTGGTGTTCGTGGCCCAGGACCACCACCAGATGCTGGGGCGCCACCTTGGCGATCGCGTGCAGCGAGTGCGACAGCATGCTGCGGCCGGCGATCGTGTGCAGCACCTTGGGCGTGTCGGAGCGCATCCGGGTGCCCGGCCCGGCCGCCAGAACCAGCACCGCGGTGTCACCAGGAAGCGCCATCACCACTCCTATGCCCTCGGCGCGACGAGTGTGCGTGTCTGTGCATCGACACGCCGTCAAGCGTGTCATTTCACGCACGCTCGCGGCAAAGGGTCAAGCTCCGTCGCCAGGACTCGAACCTGAACTATCTGAACCAAAATCAGAGGTGCTGCCGATTACACCACGACGGATCGCGTACCCGCGGCGAGCGGGCGAAACCGCGCCACCCAAACTCTAGACATTGTGCGGACCGGTCGCGGCACCGGCAAACCGATACGCTCGTTGACGTGGCTGTGCTGGACACAGGACCGGACAAACCGGATAGAGAGGCGCGGTCCCCGCGCGCCAGGATGACCGGCAGCGAGCGTCGACACCAGCTCATCGGGATCGCACGCTCGCTGTTCGCCGAACGCGGCTACGACGGCACCTCGATCGAGGAGATCGCCCAGCGCGCCAACGTGTCCAAGCCGGTCGTCTACGAGCACTTCGGCGGCAAGGAGGGCCTGTACGCCGTCGTCGTCGACCGGGAGATGTCGGCGCTGCTGGACGGCATCACCTCCTCGCTGACCAACAACCGGTCCCGGGTGCGCGTCGAGCGGGTCGCCCTGGCCCTGCTCACCTACGTCGAGGAACGCACCGACGGGTTCCGGATCATGATCCGCGACTCACCCGCCTCGATCAGCTCGGGCACCTACTCCAGCCTGCTCAACGACGCTGTCAGCCAGGTCGCCTCGATCCTGGCCGGTGACTTCGCGCGCCGCGGCCTGGATCCCGAGTTGGCGCCGCTGTACGCCCAGGCCCTGGTGGGCTCGGTGTCGATGACGGCGCAATGGTGGCTCGACACCCGCGAGCCCAAGAAGGAAGTCGTGGCCGCGCACCTGGTCAACCTGATGTGGAATGGTCTGACCCACCTGGAAGCCGACCCCAAGCTGCAGGACGAGTAATACCCTCGCGGCCGCGGCTTCCCGGGTGATCGGTTGACGCCCCCGGGGCCGATCTTGAACATGTTGGACGCCCTTAGAATGGATTTCATCATGACCGGACCGGGGCCTGCTCGCCCAGAAACCCCGATCGCGGGGCTCGTCGAATTCGCGTTGACCGCGCCGGCTTTCCAGCAGTTGACCGACAGTGCCGCCGCGCGTCCGGCCGAGTTGAACCTCGTCGGGCCGGCCAGCGCAAGGTTGTTCGTCGCCGCGGCGCTGGCGCGGGTGTCCCCCCTGCTGGTGGTCACCGCGACCGGTCACGAGGCCGACGACCTCACGGCCGAACTGCGCGGCGTCCTGGGCGACGCGGTGGCCGGCCTGCCGTCGTGGGAGACCCTGCCGCACGAGCGGCTCTCCCCGGGCGTGGACACCGTCGGGGCGCGGCTGATGGTGCTGCGCCGCCTGGCCCATCCCGACGACGCCCGGCTGGGCCCGCCGTTGCAGGTGGTGGTGACCGCGGTGCGCTCGCTGCTGCAGCCGATGACCCCGCAGCTCGGCCTTATCGACCCCGTCACGCTGACGGTCGGCGAGGAGGTCGCGTTCGAAGAGGTCATCGCCCGGCTGGTGGAGCTGGCCTATACCCGGGTGGACATGGTGGGGCGGCGCGGCGAGTTCGCCGTCCGTGGCGGCATTCTGGACGTCTTCCCCCCGACCGCCGAGCACCCGGTGCGCATCGAGTTCTGGGGCGACGAGGTCAGCGAGATGCGGATGTTCTCCGTCGCCGACCAGCGCTCTATCCCCGAGCTGGAGGTGCACACCCTGGTCGCGGTCGCCTGTCGCGAGCTGCTGCTGACCGAGGACGTGCGGCAGCGGGCCGCCCAGCTGGGGGCGCAACGGCCCGCGACCGAGCCCGCGGTCACCGGCAGCGTCACCGACATGCTCGCCAAGCTGGCCGAAGGCATCCCGGTCGACGGCATGGAGGCGCTGCTCTCGGTGCTGGATCCTAAGGAGAACGGGGCCCACGCGCTGCTGACCGATCAGCTCGCGCCCGGCACCCCGGTGTTGGTGTGCGACCCGGAAAAGGTGCGCAGCCGGGCCGCCGAACTGATCAAGACGGGCCGAGAGTTCCTCGAGGCGTCGTGGTCGGTGGCCGCGCTCGGTACCGACGCTCCCATCGACGTCGAGCAACTCGGCGGATCGGGGTTCGCCGAGCTGGACGAGGTGCGCGCTGCCGCGGCCCGCGCCGGCCACCCCTGGTGGACGCTGAGCCAGCTGTCCGACGAGTCGGCTGTCGAGCTGGAGCTGCGGCCCTCGCCGTCGGCGCGCGGGCACCAACGCGACATCGACGAGATCTTCGCGATGCTGCGTGCACACGTCACAAGCGGCGGCCACGCGGTAGTGGTCGCGCCCGGGACCGGCACCGCCCACCGCGTGGTGGAGCGGCTGGGCGAATGCGACACCCCGGCGGCGATGCTGGAACCGGGGGTGGGCCCCAAACAGGGGATCGTCGGGGTGCTCAAAGGCCCGCTGCACGACGGTGTCGTCGTGCCGGGCGTCAACCTGGTGATCGTCACCGAAACGGATCTGACCGGCAGCCGGGCCACGGCCGTCGAGGGCAAGCGGCTGGCGGCCAAGCGCCGCAACACCGTCGACCCGCTGGCGCTGACCGCCGGTGACCTGGTGGTGCACGACCAGCACGGCATCGGCCGGTTCGTGGAGATGGTCGAGCGCACCGTCGGCGGCGCCCGCCGCGAGTACCTGGTGCTCGAGTACGCCTCGAGCAAGCGCGGCGGCGCCAAGAGCACCGACAAGCTGTACGTCCCGATGGACTCCCTGGACCAGCTGTCGCGCTACGTCGGCGGGCAGGCGCCCGCGCTGAGCCGCCTCGGCGGCAGCGACTGGGCCAACACCAAGACCAAGGCGCGCCGCGCCGTGCGCGAGATCGCCGGCGAGCTGGTGGCCCTGTACGCCAAGCGGCAGGCCAGCCCCGGGCACGCGTTCGCGCCGGACACCCCGTGGCAGGCCGAGATGGAGGACGCGTTCGGCTACACCGAGACCGTCGACCAGCTCACCGCGATCACCGAGGTCAAGGCCGACATGGAAAAGCCGATCCCGATGGACAGGGTGATCTGCGGCGACGTCGGCTACGGCAAGACCGAGATCGCGGTGCGGGCCGCGTTCAAGGCGGTGCAGGACGGCAAGCAGGTCGCCGTGCTGGTGCCCACCACGCTGCTGGCTGACCAGCATCTGCAGACGTTCACCGATCGGATGGCCGAGTTCCCCGTGACCGTCAAGGGGCTGTCGCGGTTCACCGACGCCGTCGAGTCCCGCGTGGTGACCGACGGGCTGGCCGAGGGAACAGTGGACATCGTGATCGGCACCCACCGGCTGCTGCAGACCGGGGTGCGCTGGAAGGACCTGGGCCTGGTCGTGGTCGACGAGGAGCAGCGGTTCGGCGTCGAGCACAAGGAGCACATCAAGTCACTGCGCACCCACGTCGACGTGCTGACCATGAGCGCGACCCCGATCCCGCGGACGCTGGAGATGAGCCTGGCCGGAATCCGGGAGATGTCGACGATCCTGACCCCGCCCGAGGAGCGCTACCCGGTGCTGACCTACGTCGGCCCGCACGACGACAAGCAGGTCGCCGCCGCGCTGCGGCGCGAGCTGCTGCGCGACGGGCAGGCGTTCTACGTGCACAACCGGGTCAGCTCCATCGACGGGGCCGCCGCCCGCCTGCGTGAGCTGGTGCCCGAGGCGCGGATCGTCGTCGCGCACGGGCAGATGCCCGAGGAGCGCCTCGAACGCACCGTGCAGGGCTTCTGGAACCGCGAATACGACGTCCTGGTCTGCACCACGATCGTGGAGACGGGGCTGGACATCTCCAACGCCAACACGCTGATCGTCGAGCGCGCCGACACCTTCGGGCTCTCGCAGCTGCACCAGCTGCGCGGCCGGGTCGGCCGCAGCCGCGAGCGCGGCTACGCCTACTTCCTGTATCCGCCGCACACGCCGCTGACCGAGACGGCCTACGACCGGCTGGCGACCATCGCGCAGAACAACGAGCTGGGCGCGGGCATGGCGGTCGCGCTGAAGGACCTGGAGATCCGCGGTGCCGGCAACGTGCTCGGCGTCGAGCAGTCCGGGCACGTCGCCGGCGTCGGGTTCGACCTGTACGTCCGGCTGGTGGGCGAGGCCGTCGAGGCCTACCGGGCCGCCGCCGACGGCCAGACCGTCACCACCGCCGAGGAACCCAAGGACGTGCGCATCGACCTGCCGGTGGACGCGCACCTGCCGCCGGACTACATCGCCAGCGACCGGCTCCGGCTGGAGGCCTACCGGCGGCTGGCCGCGGCCGCGGACGACGCGGCCGTCGGCGCCGTCGTGGACGAGCTCATCGACCGCTACGGCGCGCTGCCCGAGCCGGCCCGCCGGCTGGTGGCCGTGGCGCGGGTGCGGCTGCTGTGCCGAGAGGCCGGGATCACCGAGGTGTCGGCGCCCTCGGCAGCGACGGTGCGGCTCTCGCCGGTCACGTTGCAGGACTCCGCCCAGGTGCGCCTCAAGCGCATGTATCCCGCGGCAAACTACCGCGCCACGACCGCCACGGTGCAGGTCCCCATTCCCCGGTCCGGCGGGGTCGGCGCGCCGCGCCTCCGCGACGTCGAGCTGCTGCAGATGGTGGCCGATCTGGTTACCGCCCTGCAGGGGAAACCGCAGGTGGAAGTTGGTATAACGAGTCCGTGATCGTCGTCTTGTTCGATCCACGCCGCCCGTCGCTGGTGCCCGTCGAAGCCGTCGAGTACCTGCTCGGCGAGGTGCAGTACACCGAGGAGATGCCCGTCGCCGTGCCCTGGTCGCTGCCGTCGGCGCACCCGGTGTACATGGGCGGCCCTGACTCCCCGGCGCCGGTGCTGTTGTCGTCGGATCCCGACCACCCGGCCGTGACCGCGCGGCTGGCGGCCGGGGCGCGGCTGATCTCGGCCCCGGCGACGCCGCGCGGTGAACGACTGGTCGATGCCGTCGCGATGATGGACAAGTTGCGCACCGCCGGGCCGTGGGAGGGCGAGCAGACCCACGGCTCGCTGCGCCGCTACCTGCTGGAGGAGACCTACGAGCTGCTGGACGCGGTCCGCAGCGGCGACGCCGACCAGCTGCGCGAGGAGCTCGGCGACGTGCTCCTGCAGGTCCTGTTCCACGCCCGCATAGCGGAGGAGGCGCCGCAGCACCCCTTCACCATCGACGACGTCGCGGTCACGCTGACGCGCAAGCTCGGCAATCGGGTACCGGGAGTGCTTGCGGGCGAAGCGATTTCGCTGGAAGACCAATTGGCCCAGTGGGAAGAGCGCAAGGCGGCCGAAAAGCCGCGGCATTCGGTGATGGACGACGTCCACACCGGTCAGCCGGCATTGGCCCTGGCGCAGAAGGTGATTCAGCGCGCACAGCAGGCCGGGCTGCCCGCTGACCTGATCCCGGCCGAGGTCACCACGGTCTGCGTATCGGCCGACGTGGACGCCGAAAGCGTGCTGCGTGCGGCGGTCTTGGATTTCGTGGACACCATCCGTGCCGTCGAGAGGGCGATCGCCGCGACCCGCCGCGGCGACACCGTTCCCGACGAACTCGACGTGACCCCGCTGGGTGCCGGCACCGAGCAGGAGTGGCGAGAGCACTGGCCGTCCGGCACGCCGGCGGGCGACCCGTCCCGGGCCGGCGGGGTCGAGCCCTAGCCGGCCGCCGTGACGGGGGAACCATTTTTTTGGACCGGCGGGCACGCGGTACCAGCAATCGCCGGCCAGTTGGTCGCATGCGGGTCCGTCACCGGATATCGTGGGCCAATGCGTCGAGCAGCTAACCGCGAATTTGCCTAAGTGGGCGTCGTTCGGCGGCGTCGGGGTCCCGAAATCGCCGAGCTGGCCCGAAACGCATGGGACGATGATCAAGATACGAATGGGTCCGGGTGAGTTGCAGGGGAAAGTGGTGTCGCCGAGGCGTTGGTTGCGCGCGGCCGCCGTCATCGGCGCGACCGCCATGCTCCTGGCGTCCAGCTGTACGTGGCAGCTGAGCCTGTTCATTCCCGAGGGCGTGCCCCCGCCGGCCGGGCCTCCCGTGCCGGCGGTCGACACCCACGCCGGCGGCCGGCCCGCCGATCAGTTGCGGGACTGGGCCGAGCGGCGCTCGGGGGAATTGGAGATCCCGGTCATCGCGCTGGAGGCCTACGCGTATGCCGCGCGGGTCGCCGAGGTCGAGAACCCGAAGTGTCATCTCGCGTGGACCACGCTGGCGGGCATCGGCCAGGTCGAGAGCCACCACGGCACGTATCGGGGGGCGACGCTGTCCGCGAACGGGGATGTGAGCCCGCCCATCCGAGGCGTCCGGCTCGACGGCACCGGCGGCAACATGCGCATCATCGACGCCGAGGAGGACGTCACGGACGACGACGGCGTGGTCGCGCGCGATGGGGCCGATGCAGTTCATCCCCGAGACGTGGCGGTTGTACGGGGTCGACGCCCACAACGACGGCGTCGTCAGTCCCGACAACATCGACGACGCGGCGCTCGCCGCGGCGGGCTACCTGTGCTGGCGCGGCAAAGACCTCGCCACACCGCGCGGGTGGGTCACCGCCCTGCGCGCCTACAACAACTCCAGCGTTTACGCGCGGGCGGTCCGGGACTGGGCGACCGCCTACGCGGACGGCCACCCGCTGTAGAAGGATGTATCGCTGAGCGCGCAGCGATGTGCAGCACCGGCTAGGACGCAAGGAGAACCCAGTGCCAATTATCGAGCAGGTCGGGGCCCGCGAGATCCTCGACTCCCGCGGCAATCCGACGGTCGAGGTCGAGATAGCTCTCAGCGACGGGACGTTCGCCCGCGCGGCGGTGCCGTCGGGCGCCTCGACCGGTGAGCACGAGGCCGTCGAGCTGCGCGACGGCGGCGACCGGTACAACGGCAAGGGCGTGCGCAAGGCGGTGGAGGCCGTGCTCGACGAGATCGGCCCGGCAGTGATCGGCCTCAACGCCGACGACCAGCGGCTGGTGGATCAGGCGCTGGTGGACCTCGACGGCACGCCGGACAAGTCGCGGCTGGGCGCCAACGCGATTTTGGGCGTCTCGCTCGCCGTGGCCAAGGCGGCCGCCGATTCCGCCGAGCTGCCGCTGTTCCGCTACCTCGGCGGTCCCAACGCGCACATCCTGCCGGTGCCGATGATGAACATCCTCAACGGCGGCGCGCACGCCGACACCGGTGTCGACATCCAGGAGTTCATGGTGGCGCCGATCGGCGCGCCGAGCTTCGCCGAGGCGCTGCGCTGGGGCGCCGAGGTGTACCACGCGCTGAAGTCGGTGCTGAAGAAGGAAGGGCTGTCCACCGGCCTGGGCGACGAGGGCGGCTTCGCCCCGGACGTGGCCGGCACCACCGCGGCGCTGGACCTGATCTGCCGGGCCATCGAGTCGGCGGGCCTCAAGCCCGGCTCCGACGTGGCGCTGGCGCTGGACGTCGGCGGCCAACGAATTCCACGCCGGCGGCGGCGGCTACACGTTCGAGGGCACGCCCCGCACCGCCGAGCAGATGACGGAGTTCTACGCCGGCCTGCTCGGCACCTACCCGCTGGTGTCGCTGGAAGACCCGCTGGCGGAAGACGATTGGGACGGCTGGGTGGCCCTCACGGCCGCGATCGGCGACCGGGTGCAGATCGTCGGCGACGACATCTTCGTCACCAACCCCGAGCGGCTCGAGGAGGGCATCGAGAAGGCGGTGGCGAACGCGTTGCTGGTCAAGGTCAACCAGATCGGCACGCTCACCGAGACGCTCGACGCCGTCGCGCTCGCCCACCACAGCGGCTACCGCACGATGATCAGCCACCGCAGCGGCGAGACCGAGGACACCACGATCGCCGACCTGGCGGTGGCCGTCGGCAGCGGGCAGATCAAGACCGGGGCGCCCGCCCGCAGCGAGCGCGTCGCCAAGTACAACCAGCTGCTGCGCATCGAGGAGGCGCTCGGCGACGCCGCCCGCTACGCCGGCGACCTGGCGTTCCCGCGATTCGCGCCGGAACCGAAATAGCCGATGCCCGAGGCGAAACGGCCAGAGCCGAAGCGCCGCTCCCCGGCCTCGCGCCCGGGGAAGGGTGGCGACGCGGTCCGGCGCCGCCGGGCCGCCAAGCCGTCCCGGCCCACCCGCACCGCCAACCACGGTGGCCGCGGGGCGACGCGAAGCCTCGCCGAGCACGTCGTCGAGCCCATCAAGCGGCAACTCGCGGAGTCCGTCGAGCAGCGCGCCGACCAGCGGCTGGGTTTCACCGCCCGGCGCGCGGCGGTGCTGGCGGCGGTGGTGTGCGTGTTGACGTTGACCATCGCCGGTCCGGTGCGCACCTACTTCGCCCAGCGCACCGAGATGGACCAGCTGGTCGCCAGCGAGGCCGCGTTGCGCCGTCAGATCGCCGAACTCGAGCAGAAGAAGGGCAAGCTCGCCGACCCGGCTTACATTGCGGCGCAGGCCCGCGAGCGTCTCGGCTTCGTGCGGCCCGGGGACACCCCGTTCCAGGTGCAGCTTCCCCCGAACGAGGCCGCGGCGCCGCAGCCGGGCGCCGACGCGGCGAAGCCGGCCAACAACCAGCCGTGGTACACCGCGCTGTGGCACACCATCGCCGACGAGCCGCACCTGCCGCCCGCGGCGCCGCCGACCGCCCCCCCGCTGCCCCCGCCCGGTCCCGTGCCGCCGCCCGCACCGAACCCCGCGACGCCCGGTGGTTGACCCTGCCGACCTGGAGGCGGTGGCGCGTCAGCTCGGCCGTGAGCCTCGCGGCGTGCTCGAGATCGCCTACCGCTGCCCCAACGGCGAACCCGGCGTGGTGAAGACGGCGCCGCGGCTTGCCGACGGCACCCCGTTCCCGACGCTGTACTACCTCACCCACCCGGGGCTGACCGCGGCCGCCAGCAGGCTGGAGACGACGGGATTGATGCGCGAGATGACCGAGCGGCTGAGGCGCGACCCCGACCTTGCGGCCGCATACCGGCGCGCCCACGAGTCGTATCTGGCCGAACGCGACGCGATCGAGCCGCTGGGCACCACGTTCTCGGGTGGGGGAATGCCGCACCGGGTCAAGTGCCTGCACGTGCTGGTCGCCCACTCGCTGGCGAAGGGGCCCGGGTGCAATCCGCTGGGGGACGAGGTGCTGGCGATGCTGGCCGCCGAGCCGGCGATGGCCGACGTGCTGGAGGCGGGGCTTTGGCTGGAGAACCGACGGTGAGCCGTCTCGCGGGAATCGATTGTGGCACCAACTCGATTCGACTGCTGATCGCCGATTTCGATGACGGGCGGCTGCGCGACGTGCACCGCGAGACGCGTATCGTGCGGCTGGGCCAGGGGGTGGACGCGACGGGCGAGTTCGCGCCGGCCGCGATCGCCCGTACCCGCGCCGCGCTGGCTGACTACGCGGCGTTGCTTCGCGGCCACGGCGCCGAGCGGGTCCGGATGGTGGCGACCTCGGCCGCGCGGGACGTCGCCAACCGGGACGCCTTCTTTGCGATGACGGCCGAGGTGCTGGGCGCGGTGATCCCCGGCGCGGCCGCCGAGGTGATCACCGGCGCCGACGAGGCCGAACTGTCGTTCCGCGGCGCGGTCTCCGAATTAGACAGGAGCAGAGCGCCTTTCGTGGTCGTCGACCTCGGCGGCGGCTCGACCGAGATCGTGCTCGGCGGGGACTCGGTGGTGGCGAGCCACTCGGCCGACATCGGTTGTGTCCGGCTGACCGAACGCTGCCTGCACTCGGACCCGCCGACGCCCGAGGAGGTGGCCGAGGCGCGCTCGGTGGTGTGCCAACGCCTCGACGCCGCGTGGGCCGCGGTGCCGGTGCAAGAGGCGCGAACGTGGGTGGGGGTGGCCGGGACGATGACGACGTTGTCCGCTCTGGCGCACCACATGGCGACGTATGACTCTGCGGCCATTCATCTTTCGCGGGTTCCCGGCGTGGATCTGCTGGCGGTGTGTGAGCGGCTGATCGACATGACGCGGGCGCAGCGCGCCGCGCTGGGCCCCATGCACGAGGGCCGGGCCGACGTGATCGGCGGTGGCGCGATAGTGGTCGAGGAGTTGGCGCGTGAGCTGCGGATCCGCGCCGGCATCGACGAGCTCACCGTGAGTGAGCACGACATCTTGGACGGCATCGTGCTGTCGATCGCCGGGTAGGTCACTTCAGTCACACCCGTCCCCGGGAGAGGCGGCACTCTTTGTGCCCACCTCACAGCGACAACTCCGATGTCGTACCGGTGTGCGAATGTTCGGCGATGGAACTGCATGGAATCGAATTGCGCTATGTGCTGACGATGCACCTGGCGCACAACGGACGCGCGACGGTCGCCGCGATGATCGAGGCGCTGGCCGGACAGGGTTTTCGTATTCGCGGCAGGGCGTCGAAGGCCGTTTCGGACGCGTTGCGCTGGGAGGCAGAACGCGACAGGGTGCGCCGGCTCCGCCGCGGCCTGTACGGGCCGGGGTACCTCCCGCGCTCCACCGAATACCGCATGCATCATCGGGTGCTCGCGCTGCGGTCGGCGGCCAAGTTGTCGCTGTGAGGTGGGCCAGGGCGCCGCCGCTTTCGGGGACTGCTGTGGCGGATGTGGTTCACACCTCGAAGCGGTAACCCATGCCCGACTCGGTCAGCAGGTGCTTCGGGTGCGACGGATCGTCTTCGAGCTTCCGGCGCAGCTGGGCCAGATAGACGCGCAGGTAATGGGTTTCGGTAGCATACGCCGGGCCCCACACCTCTTTGAGGAGTTCCTCGCGGCCGACCAGCTTGCCGCGGTTGCGGACCAGCATCTCGAGCATGCCCCATTCGGTCGGGGTGAGGTGCACCTCGGCGCCGTTCTTGACGACCTTCTTGGCGGCGAGGTCGACGGTGAACGAGTCGGTCTCGATCACCGGTTCGTCGGTCTCCGACGCCGCGGCGGCGCGGCGGAGCGCGGCCCGCAGCCGGGCCAGGAACTCGTCCATCCCAAACGGTTTCGTGACGTAGTCGTCGGCGCCGGCGTCAAGCGCCGCCACCTTGTCCGACGAATCGGTTCGCGCCGACAACACGATCACCGGGGCGCTGAGCCAGCCGCGCAGACCGGCCAGCACCTCGATGCCCGAGATGTCGGGCAGCCCGAGGTCGAGGATCACCACGTCGGGTTTGTGCTCGGCCGCGGCGCGCAGCGCGCCGGCGCCGGTCGCCGCGGTGACGACCTCGTAGCCGCGCACCGACAGGTTGATGCGCAGCGCGCGCAGGATCTGCGGCTCGTCGTCGATCACCAGGACGCGCGTCATTGGCGCCGCTCCTCCTGCGGCACAGCCAAATCCACTACGACCGTCAGCCCGCCGCCCGGCGTGTCGCCGGCCTGGATGCTGCCGCCCATGGCCTCGACGAAGCCGCGCGCCACCGACATCCCCAAGCCAACCCCGGTGGTGTTGTCCTGGTCGCCGAGCCGCTGGAACGCCTCGAACAGCCGATCCTCGGCGCCGTGCGGGATCCCGGGTCCCTCGTCGATGACGTTGATCAGGACGCGGTCGCCCACCCGCCCCGCATTGACCCGGACCACGCAATGGGGCGCGTAGCGCAGCGCATTGTCTATGAGGTTGGCCAGCACGCGTTCGAGCAGCCCGGCGTCGGCCAGCACCACGGCGTCGCCGACATCGACCTTGACCCGGTCGATTGCGGACCGGTAGAAGCCGGTGGCGCCCTTGCCGATGCTGACCAGCGCGCGCTGCACGGTCTCCTCGAGGTACGCCCGGCGCAGCTCGGGGTGCACCACGCCGGCGGCCAGCCGCGAGGAGTCGAGCAGGTTCCCGACGAGCGCGGTCAGCTGGTCGACGGATTCCTCGATGGTGGCCAGAAGTTCGGCGGTGTCGTCGGGGGAGAAGGCCACGTCTTCGGCGCGCAGGCTGGACACCGCGACCTTGGCCGCGGCCAGCGGCGTGCGCAAATCGTGGCCGACCGCCGAGAGCAAAGACCGGCGCAGTTCGTCGGCGCGCTGGATCGCCTCTGCGCGGCCGGCCTCGTCGGCTAGCTCGCGCTGCCGGATCAGGCCGGCGGCCTGCCTGGCCACCGCGCTCAACACCCGGCGGTCGCGTGCGGAGAGCTTCTTGCCGGCCAGCAGCATCCAGAACTCGTCGTCGCCGACCTCGATCGCGGTGTCGGCGGAATCGACGGTCACACAGGGGTCTGTGCCGACGCAGGCCACCACGTAGCGGTTCGCGCCGCCGGCGCGGTCCTGCTCGCCGGGCTCGCGCAGCATGCTGACGGCGCGCTGGGAGTAGGTCTCGCGCACCCGCTCCAGCAGCGTCTCGAGGTCGGCGCCGCGCAGCACCGACCCGGCGAACAGCGTCAGCAGCTCGGCCTCCCGGGAGGCGCGCCGGGCCTCGCGGGTGCGCTTGGCGGCGCCGTCGACCAGCACCGCGACCGCCACCGCGACCAGCAGCAACACCACCTCGGTGACGGCGGCGTCGGGCTCGGCGATGGTGAAGGTGTGCCGCGGATCGGTCAGGAAATAGTTCAGCAGCAGGCTCGACAACACCGCCGAAAAGACTGCCGGGGCAAGACCTCCCAGCAGGGCGACTACCACCACCCCGACGAAGAACAGCGCGCTGGCGCCGCTGGTTTGCAGATACCGGTCCAGGGTGGTCACCGTGAACGCGCAGATGACCGAGGGCACGATGATCGCGGCCAGCCAGGAGGTGACCCGCCGCTCGCGGGTCGTGAGCGACGCCGCCCGGAATCCGCGCTTGGATTCCTCATGGGTGACCAGGTGCACGTCGATCTTGCCCGACAGCTCGACCACCCGCGGGCCGATGCCCTCCTCGAAGAGGCGCGCCCATCGGGTCCGCCGCGAGGTGCCGATCACCAGCTGGGTGGCGTTGAGCTCCCGGGCGAAGTCGAGCAGGGCCGCGGGCACGTCGTCGCCGACCACGGTGTGCAGCGACGCGTCCAGGCTGTTGGCCAGCTCCCGGATCTTGACCATGCGGGACTCCGAGAGGCCGGCCAGTCCGTCGCCGCGGATCACGTGCACGACCATCAGCTCGGCGCTGGACTTCGAGGCGATCCGGGATGCCCGCCGCACCAGCGTCTCCGATTCGGGGCCGCCGGTGACGGCCACCACGACCCGCTCGCGCGCCTCCCACGTGGCGGTGATCTTGTTCTCCGCACGGTATTTGGCTAGCGCGGTGTCCACCTGGTCGGCCAGCCACAGCAGGGCCAGTTCCCGCAGCGCGGTGAGGTTTCCGCGGCGGAAGTAGTTCGACAGCGCCGCGTCGATCCGCGCCGGCGCGTACACGTTGCCGTGGGACAGCCTGCGCCGCAGCGCCTCCGGGGTGATGTCGATCAACTCGACCTGCGAGGCCTGGCGCACGATCGAATCCGGCACGGTCTCGCGCTGCTCGATGCCGGTGATCTGGGCGACGACGTCGTTGAGGCTCTCCAGGTGCTGGACGTTGACGGTCGAGATCACCGTGATCCCGGCGTCGAGCAGTTCCTCGACGTCCTGCCACCGCTTGGCGTTCTTGCTGCCCGGTGTGTTGGTGTGGGCCAGTTCGTCGACAAGGACGACTTGGGGGTGGCGCGCCAGCACGGCGGGCACATCGAGCTCGGGAAAGCGGCCACCACGGTAGTCGATGTAGTGCGGCGGAATGACCTCGATGCCCTCAAGCAGCTCAGCGGTTTTCGCCCGTCCGTGGCTCTCCACCACGCCGGCCACCAGGTCGGTGCCGCGTTCCAGCCGCCGATGCGCCTCACCGAGCATCGCGTAGGTCTTGCCGACGCCGGGCGCGGCGCCCAGGTAGATGCGCAGCTCCCCACGCTTGGGGCGGTGGTCAACAGCACTCACGTCAACCATCATCCCTCCTCGGCGCTAGCCCGTGACCGGGTACCAGCGGTCGAGTTGCAGGTTGAGCTGCAGCACGTTGACGCACGGCTCGCCGAGAATCCCAAGGCTACGCCCGGTTCGGCTCTGCGCCAACAGCTTACGGATCTGCTCCGGGCTGACGTGCCGGGCCCTGGCCACCCGGGCGACCTGCAGGTCGGCGTAGGCCGGTGAGATGTTCGGGTCCAGGCCGCTGCCGCCCGCGGTGACGGCATCGGCGGGCACCACCGGGTCGGCGGGCGCCGCGCCGCGGACGGGCACGATCTGGCCGATCGAGTAGTCCTCCCCGGATTTCGCGCACTCGACCCGTACGCCCTCGTAGGTCGCGACGAACGGTGCCGACGTCGATGCGCACCGCTCGTTGACGCTGACCACCCGGGTCGGGTGGGCGACGTTGCCGCGGCCGTCGCGGGGGCCGATCACCGAAAGCGCCGCTCCTACACCGGATCGTGTGCAGAACGGACGTGACCCATCCACGCCTTCGAGCCGTCCCACCGCGGCGCTGCGCGAGCACACCTGGGTCAGCAGGCTCGGCTTGCCGGGCGCATCGACGACGCTTTCGGGGCCGAGGTTGCTCGCGCCCGACGACAGCGGGTCATAGCCGGTGCCGGCCGCCGAGGGGCGACTCTGAAAATATTGCGGCAGCGGGTTGACCGGCGGAGTCGGTGAACAGCTGGCCGATCAGCCGGCTGCCCACCGGCCCGCCGCCGGCGGTCAGCAGCGACCCTTCGGCCTTGTCGTGCAGCCCCGGCAGCTGGGCGACCAGCCAGACGAACAGTGGGTAGGCCAGGCCGGTGATCACGGTCAGCACCAGCAGCGCGCGCAACGCCGCCCAATGCAGGCGAACGAAACTCGACAGCGTCATGTCAGGACATCCCGGGGACGAATCGGGCGATCAGGTCGATCAGCTTGATCCCGACGAACGGGGCGACGATGCCGCCAAGGCCGTAGATGTAGAGGTTGCGGCTCAACAGCTTTGACGCGCTGCTCGGTGTGTAGCGCACGCCGCGCAGCGACAGCGGGATCAGCGCCACGATGATGATCGCGTTGAAGATCACCGCCGACAGGATCGCCGACTGCGGGCTGTGCAGCCGCATGATGTTGAGCGGGTCCAGCCCGGGGAACAGCCCGACGAACATCGCCGGGATGATCGCGAAGTACTTCGCGATGTCATTGGCGATCGAGAAGGTGGTCAGCGCACCGCGGGTGATGAGCAGCTGCTTGCCGATCTCGACGATCTCGATGAGCTTGGTGGGGTCGGAGTCCAGGTCGACCATGTTGCCGGCCTCTTTTGCCGCCGAGGTGCCCGTGTTCATCGCGACCCCGACGTCGGCCTGCGCCAGGGCCGGCGCGTCGTTGGTGCCGTCGCCGGTCATCGCGACCAGCCGGCCGCCCTCCTGCTCGGTCTTGATCAGCGCGAGCTTGTCCTCGGGGGTCGCCTCGGCGAGGAAGTCGTCGACGCCGGCCTCGTCGGCGATCGCCTTGGCGGTCAACGGATTGTCGCCGGTGATCATCACCGTCCGAATGCCCATGCGGCGCATCTCGTCGAACCGGTCGCGCATGCCCTGCTTGACGACGTCCTTGAGGTGGATCACACCCAGGATCGCCGCCTTGCCGTCCCGGCTCTCCCCGACGACCAGCGGTGTGCCGCCGCCGGCGGAGATGCCGTCGACGATCACGCCGAGCTGGGCGGGTACGTCACCGCCCTGCGCGCGTACCCATTCGGACACCGAGCTGGCGGCGCCCTTGCGCAGCACGTGGCCGTCGACGTCGACGCCCGACATGCGGGTCGCCGCGGAGAAGGTCACCCAGTGAGCGTGGGCGAGTTCGCCGGGCGTGCGCGCGCGCAGGCCGAAGTGTTCCTTGGCGAACACCACGACCGAACGGCCCTCCGGCGTCTCGTCGGCGAGGCTGGACAGTTGGGCGGCGTCGGCCAGTTGGTCGGGAAAGACGCCGTCGACCGGGATGAGGGCCGCGGCCTGCCGGTTGCCCAGGGTGATGGTGCCGGTCTTGTCCAGCAGCAGCGTGTTGACGTCGCCGGCGGCCTCGACGGCGCGCCCGGACATCGCGAGCACGTTGCGCTGCACCAGCCGGTCCATGCCGGCGATGCCGATGGCCGACAGCAGCGCGCCGATCGTCGTCGGGATCAGGCACACCAGCAGCGCCACCATGACGATCCCGGTGACGCCACTGGCGCCCAGCGCCTGGCTGTCCGGCACGCCGGGGTTGTTGGCCTTGGAGTAGATCGCCAGCGGCTGCAGGGTCGCGACGGCGAACACGAAGATGATGGTCAGCGCGGCCAGCAGGATGTTGAGCGCGATCTCGTTGGGCGTCTTCTGCCGGTTGGCGCCCTCGACGAGCGCGATCATCCGATCGATGAAGCTCTCCCCGGGCTTCTGGGTGATCTTGACGACGATCCGGTCGCTGAGCACGGTGGTGCCCCCGGTGACCGCCGAGCGGTCGCCCCCGGACTCCCGGATCACCGGCGCCGATTCGCCGGTGATGGCCGACTCGTCCACGGAGGCAATGCCCTCCAACACGTCGCCGTCCCCGGGGATCACCTGCCCGGCCTCGACCACCACGATGTCGCCCTGCTGCAGCAGCGGCGCGGCAATCTCTTCCTCCATGCCCGGGGAGCCGGGCGCCCAGTTCTTCACCCGCCGCGCCGGGGTCTGCGTCTTGGCCCGGCGCAGCGTCTCGGCCTGGGCCTTGCCGCGACCCTCGGCCACCGCCTCGGCGAGGTTGGCGAAAACCACTGTCAGCCAGAGCCAAACCACGATCAGCCACGCGAACCACGTCGGGCCGATGACCGCCAGCACGGTGCTCCAGACGGCACCGATCTCGACGACGAACATCACGGGGTTGCGCCACAGCGTGCGCGGGTCGAGCTTGCCCAGCGCCTGCGGCGCCGACCTCCACAGCATCTTCGGGTCGAGCAAGCCGCCCTGCACCGCGGCCATCAATGGATCCCTTCGGCCAGCGGCCCGAGCGCCAGCATGGGCAAGAACGTCAGGGCGACCAGGATCAGCGTGACGCCGGCAACCATGCCGACGAACTGCGGGCGGTGGGTGGGCAGCGTGCCCGCAGATTCCGGGGTGGCGCCCTGTTTGGCCAGCGAGCCCGCCAGGGCAAGGGCCAGCACGATGGGCACTAACCTGCCGAACACCATCGCCAACCCGAGCGCGGTGTTGTACCAGTCGGTGTTCACGCCGAGCCCGGCGAAGGCCGACCCGTTGTTGTTGGCTGCGGAGGTGAACGCGTACAGCACCTCCGAGAGCCCGTGCGGGCCGCCGTTGAGCATCGCCGCGCGCTCGCCGGGCAGGCCTATGGCGGTCGCGGTGCCAACCAACACGATCAGCGGGGTGACCAGGAAATAGCTTGCGGCGAACTTGATTTCGCGGGGGTTGATCTTCTTGCCGAGGTATTCCGGTGTGCGCCCGACCATCAGGCCGGCGATGAACACGGTGATCACCGCCAGGATCACCATGCCGTAGAGGCCCGACCCGACGCCGCCGGGGGCGACCTCGCCGAGTTGCATGTCGAACAGCGTCATCAGCCCGCCCAGGCTGGTGTAGGAGTCGTGGAACGAGTCGACGGCCCCGGTGGAGGTCAGCGTCGTCGAGGCGGCGAACACCGCCGAGTCGGCGACGCCGAACCGCTGCTCGACGCCTTCGGTCGCCGCGCCGGCCGCGGTCGGCACCGTGCCGTGGTGCTGCAGCTGGAACCACATCATCAACGACACGCTGAGCCCGTACAGGGTGGCCATCACTGAAGCGATTGCATAGCCCTGCTTCGGGCTGTCCACCATGCGCCCGAACGTGCGCGGCAGCGAGAAGCTGATTGCCAGCAACAGGAAGATCTCCAGCCAGTTGGTCCACACGGTCGGGTTCTCGAACGGGTGCGAGGAGTTCGCGTTGTAGAACCCGCCGCCGTTGGTGCCGAGCTCCTTGATGGCCTCCTGGCTGGCCACCGGGCCGCCGGTGATCGTCTGCCGGGCGCCGCCGAGGGTGGTGACGACCTGGTCGTCGAGGTGGAAGTTCTGGATCGCCCCACCCGCGATCAGCACCACGGCGCCGACGACGGAGATGGGCAACAGGATGCGCAGCACCGTGCGCACCAGGTCGACCCAGAAGTTGCCCAGATCGCCGGTGCGCTGCCGGGCGAAACCGCGCACCAGCGCGATCGCCACCGCCATCCCGACGGCGGCCGAGACGAAGTTCTGCACGGCCAGCCCGGCCATCTGGACCAGATGACCCTGCGTCGACTCCCCGGAGTAGGCCTGCCAGTTGGTGTTGGTGACGAAGCTGACCGCGGTGTTCCACGCCAGCCCGGCAGTCATCCGGGTGGCCGGATCGTGCAGGTGCAGCGGCAACGTGCCCTGCACCAGCTGGAACCCGAACAAAAAGAGGATGCTGACCGACGAGAACGCCAGGACGGTGCGCGCGTAGGCGCCCCACGTCTGCTCCGCGCCCGAGTCGACGCCGATCAGCCGGTAGATCACCCGCTCGACGTGGGAGTTCCGCCCCGATGTGTAGACCCGAAACATGTAGTCCCCGAAGGGAACATGCACCACCACCAGCGCCACGAGCAGGACGAGGAGAAAAAGCACGTCCGCCGTCGTGGTGCTCACGAGAACCTCTCCGGGAACAGCAGGGCGCCAAAGAGGAACAGCGCCAGCAGGATCGACAGCACCAGGCCGACGATGTTCTCGTAGCTCACAGCCGTTCGACCAGTTTCTGCGCCAGTCCGAGCGCGGCGAACACCGCGATCGTCAGGACGACGAATGCCGGCACGCCCATCTGGTCTCCGTTCCGACGCCGTGCGCAAGTTCAGTTTGAAGCTAGGCGGCGTGCGCCGAAAAGGGCCACTGGTTCCGGGCTTTCCTAACGGCTTCCTAACGCCCCGTGGCGCGGTTCAGAGCCCGAGCAGGCGGTTCTTCTGCTCGGTGTACTCCTCGTCGGTGAGCTCGCCCTGGGCGCGGAGCCGGGCGATCTCCCGGATCCTGGCCGCGACACCCGTTACCACGGTGCGGGGTTGGTCCGGCGACGCCTTGCCGTTACCGGCAGCGGGTGCTGCGCGACCGGTGGCCGGACCGCCCGGGGCCCGCGCCGCCACGCGCGTTCCGGTCGTCGCCGCGCCGACGCCCCCGCCGGCGCCGGTGCCCGCCGCACCGCCCATACTCGCCCCGGCCATGCCTGCCACGGCCACGTCGCCGAACGCGCCCTCCGAGCCGGCTTCTACCGCCTCTACGGCGGCGGCGCCGACGGGCGCCTCCGGCGGTAGCGGCATCCTCAGCGCGGCGGGGCGCACCTCCGGTGCGGCGATGGTCCACGCCGACGGCACCGACATCACCCCGACCGCGTTCGCCTGCCCCAGCCCCGCCGACACACCCGCCCCCGCCAAGGAGCCGGGGTTGGTGATGATCGCTGGAAACTCTTCCGGCGGCATCGGTGTCAGCCACGGCCAGTCGTGGACCCCTTGCCAGCCGCTGAGGATGTGGTCGGTATGCACAGCCGTCGAGGTGTCAATGATGATGGTGGGGAAAAGATCCGGCACGGTCAAGATCAGGAAAGGGGCATTGGCGAAAAACTCCGCCAGGTCGCCCGGTACGGATATGAAGATCGCGACCAGGTAACTCACCAGGTCGAGCGCAGAGAGCGGGGCCGGCGGGTCCGCCGCGGCCGTCGGCACCCCCGTCGCGGCGCTCTGCAGCGCGGCGGGCACCGCCGACATAGTCTGCGGTGCACCCGCCACAGTGCCTTGCACGTTGCCCGCCGCGGCGCCGCCGGCCTGGCCGGCCTGTCCGCCCGGATCGGTGTCCCGCCGGGCCGGGGTGAATGGCGTCAGCGTCGTTGCGGCTGCCGACGAACCCGCGTAGCCGTACATCGCCGCGGCGTCCTGGGCCCACATCTCCGCGTACTGCGCCTCGGTGGCCGCGATCGCCGGCGTGTTCTGGCCGAAGAAGTTCGTCGCGATCAGCGCCATCAACAGGCTGCGGTTGGCCGCGACCACCGGTGGTGGCACCGTCGCCGCGAACGCCGTGTCGTAGGCGGCAACCGCCGCCCTGACTTGGGCCGCGGTGTCCTCGGCCCGTGCGGCGGTCGTCTGCAACCACGCCATGTAGGGGTTGACCGCGGCCATCATCGACAGTGCCGACGGGCCGGTCCACAATCCCCCGAGCTCCGAGATCACCGACCGATACGCCGCCGCGGTCGCGTCCAACTCGGAGGCCAGTTCATCCCACGCCGCCGCGGCGGCCAGCATGGGCCCCGCCCCCGGACCGGCATACATCCGACCGGAGTTGATCTCCGGTGGATAGACCCCGAAATCCATCGCTGCGTATCTTTCGTCCCAGAAAACCGGCGCTCAGCCGAACGGTGGTGCCTGATTCACCGCCCGAGCAGGCGGTTCTTCTGTTCCGTGTACTCCTCGTCGGTCAAAATCCCCTCGTCGCGCAGCTTTGCGAACTCGCGGAGCTCGGCCGCGACACCGGTCACCACCGAGCGCGGCTTGTCCTGCGACACCGCCTCCCCGGCCTCGGGCGCGGCGCCCTCACTCGTAGCCGCGCCGGCGCGCACCCGCGAGCCTGGCGTCGCCGTGCCGCCACCTTTCCCGGCCCCGGTGCCCAGCGTTCCGGCCATGGCGCGCCCGGCCATGCCCGCCGCCGCCATCTGACCGAAGGTGCCGCCCGAACCGGCTTCGGCCGCTTCCCCGGCGACCTCGGCGGCGGTGGCGCCGACAAGGGTGGGCGGCAGCGCCGGCAGCGTCACCGCAATCGGCTGTACTGCCGGTGTGGCGATGGTCCAGGTGGGCGGCACGGACAGGGCCCCGACCGTGTTGGCCTCGCCCAGGCCCGCCGACAGCGGCGCCGCCGTCGCCGCCGTGGCTGTCGCGGGCGATTCGATGGGACCGGTGATCTTCGCCGGGAACTCCGTGGGGGGCCGATCACCGTTGTAGGGCCAGGGCTGTTGGCCGTCCCAGCCGCTGACGATGTCGTCGGTGTGCAAACCGGTCCCGGCGCCGACGATGTCCAGGGGAAGCGACACGGCCGCCAAGGGGGCCAGCGGGGCATCGATGAAAAGGGTCGCCAGATTGGCCGGTGCGTCGAGAAAAATCGTGATCAGGTCGCTGATCAAGGCCAGCACGTCCTGTCCGGGGACGACCTGCGCCGGCGTCGCCGCTGCCTGCAGCGCGTTGGGCACCGCGGAAAACGCTTGCGGGGCGTTCGCCACGGTGCTCTGCACGTTGCCGGCCGAGGTGCCGGCGGCTTGCCCCGCGGCGGCGGCCTGGTTGGCCGAGCCGCTGGGGTCGGTGGTCTGCGGTGCGCTGTTGAACGGCGCCAGCGCCGTCGCGGCGGCCGACGAACCGGCATAGCCGTACATCGCGGCGGCGTCCTGGGCCCACATCTCGGCGTACTGGGCTTCGAGGGCCGCGATCGCCGTCGCGTACTGCCCGAACGTGTTCTTCGCCAATAACGTCATCAGCCGGCCGCGGTTGGCCGCGACCAGCGCGGGCGGCACCGTTGCGGTGAATGCCTCGGTGTAGGCGGCGGCGGCGGCTTTGGCCTGGATCGCTGCTTCCTCGGCCTGTGCGGCGCTACCCCGCAGCCATGCCACAAACGGGGCGGCGGCGGCCGCCATCGATGCCGACGCCGGACCCGACCACGATCCGGCGGTCAGCCCCGAGATGACCGAGCCGTAAGAAGCCGCCGTCAAGTGCAAGTCCGCCGCCAGCTTGTCCCAGGCGGCGGCGGCGGCGAGCAAGGATCCTGATCCAGGGCCGGTATACATTCGCGCGGAGTTGATCTCCGGTGGCAAAGCCGCGAAGTCCAGTGCGGCACACCTCCTTCAGCTGGCCAAGACCGGGGCCGACGGCCTCGGTCGACTATGCGACCGGCGCTGGTCTTCAAGTCGGGCACCGACCGCCCGCGTGCTGCCGGGTGGAGCGAACTGCCCGGTCCGGCCGGCGACCCGTGCTGAGACTACCGCGGTCGTCGGGATCACCGCCGCGTTTGCGCGGGCTTGCCGTCAAACCGATGGCGTGCGAACCTTCCCGCAGTGACCGCCGGTAAACAACGAGTTTCGGCGATGTCGCTCCACCGTTAGCCCACCAGGCCACCTGGGTAACCACGCTTGAAGTTGGCGATCACCGCGTGGCGCGGCGGTCCACCGAATGCCGCGCCGACGCTGGGAGGTGCGGTTGTGATTCCGGTTGACTACACCGTTTTGCTGCTGTGCGGCCCGCCGCTGGCTGTTGCGGCGGTGTGGGCGGCCGAGCGCATCGGCGTGCCCTACCCGGTGCCGCTGGTGGGGGTTGGTGCGTTGTTCTACCTGCTGCCATGGGTGGGGACGCCGAATATTTCGCCGAACATCGTGTTCTACCTGTTCCTGCCGCCGCTGGTGTACTACGCGGCGTTGTTCATCGCCCCGGACGACCTGCGTGACAATGCCCGCTCGATCGGGCTGTTGGCGGTGGGGTTGGTGGTGGTCACCACGGCGGCGGTCGCCGGCGTGTTGGTCGGCCTCGCGGGCCTGCCGCTGGCGGCTGCCCTGGTCGCGGGGGTGGTTGTCGCGCCGACGGACCCGGTGTCGGCGACGTCGGTCTTCAAGCGTTTGGATGCACCCGAGCGGTTGTCGACGATCGTCGAGGGGGAGGGGCTGACCAACGACGGGATGGCGCTGGTGCTGTATTCGGGGGCCCTGGGCGCCGCGGTGGCCGGCAAGGTGCGGCCCGGTCATCTCGCGGAGACGCTGCTTCTGGCTCCCGCGGGCGGCGCGGCGCTCGGCCTCGTCGTCGCCTGGCTGCTCGTGCAGGTGCGCAGGCGGATGGACCACTCGCTGCTGCAGATCACCATCTCACTGGCCACGCCCTACATCACCTATGCGGCCGCGGAGTCCATCCATCTCTCGGGGGTTTTGGCCACCGTCGCCGCCGGGGTCTATTCGGGCTCCCGCCTGAGTGCCGTCTACAAGGCCGGGACGCGGCTGGAGGCGTTCGCGTTCTTCGACGTGCTGGTGTTCCTGCTCAACTCGGCGCTGTTCACGCTGCTTGGCGTGATTCTGGTGCGCGACGTGCACTTGGTGCCGGCTAAGCCCACGCTGCACCTGCTTCTGGTGTTGGCGGCGGTGGTTGTCGTGGTGATCGTGTTGCGGATGGCCTGGATCCTGTTCGGGCCGGCCCTCGCGAGGCTGCGCGGCCGCGCTCACAGCGGGGCGTTCTGGCGGGAACGGGTGGTGCTGGGCTGGGCCGGCATGCGCGGCGGTGTGTCGCTGGCGGCGGCGCTGGCCATCCCGAGGCGGCTTGCCGACAGCTCGCCGTTCCCCGACCGGAGCCTCGTGATCCTCGTGGCGGCAGCGGTGATCGTGACCAGCCTGCTCGTGCAGGGCGTCAGCCTGCCCTGGCTGCTGCGCCGGTTCCAGCTCAGGGCAGAGGACTTCCAGACCGAGGTGACCAAGGCCCGGGTCAAGGCGGCCCGCGCCGCGCTGGAATGGATCGACGACCACATCGACCACGATGACCCCAATGCGGCCGTCGAATCGGTGCGCGCCAGGTACGAGGCCAGGTTGCGGCGCCTCGAGATCGCCGATCCGGGCGATGACGAGCGGTGCGGCTCGGAGGAAAACGCCGAGGAGGCCCACAGTTACAGCGCCCTGCGGTTGCAACTGCTCGACATCGAGCGGTCGGTGATGATGGGGTTGCGGCGCGAAGGCCACATCAACGCGACTCTGCTGCGCAGCCTGGAAAGAGACATCGATCTGGAGGAGGCGCGGCTGCGCCGTCCTTAGGTGCTGCCCGCTGGTGGCCGTCGACCCCTCGGGCCGAGGATGCGCACGTTGCCTGTGTCCCCGATACGTTCGCAGCGAAGGCGTTGGGACGCAGTGCGCGCCGCGGTTATCGGGAAAGCGGTCCGGGTCCGGCGCGCAACGGGCCTTGCCCGCGCTGACGGCAGCCGCCGATCGCGCACGGCCGACGCCTTCGGTCCGGCTGCCGTCGCGTCGCCACCGCGACGCGACGTTGCCCTGTGCGGCTTGGTGATTCGCCGCTGCGAGGCGCTGAACAGGCTTGTCGAGAAATCTGGGCAACATCCGCGACGGACGCGGGGGTAGATATTTTCGGCGTTTGCGGGTACGTAAGCGTTGCGGCCCTGGCCGCATAACAAAATCACCGGCGCCGACCTCATCGTGGCCGGCTTGTTTTCGTGAGGAGATGCCCATGTCTTTCGTGACCACGCAGCCTGAGGCGTTGGCGGCCGCGGCGAGCGCCCTACAGCACCTCGGCTCTTCGATGGGCGCTGAGAACGCGGCCGCCGCGGCACCCACCACGGGCCTTGCCCCCGCGGCCGCCGACGAGGTATCGGCATTGCAGGCCACCCAGTTTGCCGCCTACGGCAGCCTCTACCAGGCGGTCAGCTCCCAAGCCGCGGCGATCCACCAGATGCTGGTGAACACCCTGGGCAGCAGCGCCGGCTCCTACGGGGCGACCGAGGCGGCCAACCGGGCCGCGACCGCTTCGACGGCCCTGTCGGGGCTTGCCTCCGGGGCCCCCGCGGCGGCCACGTCCGCCGTCGGGTCCAACCCCGCCCAGGGGTTGCTGGGGCTGCTGTCCGGCAACAACCTTGTCTCGACCAATGCGGGCGCCGTCCTTGGCACCCCGCTGAACTGGACTCAGACCGTCGGCGCCGCCGCGTCCGACTTCTGGACCCTCGCCGCCGGCGGATTCTGGCCTGGCGCCTCGGAATTCGACCCTTCGGAGATCCCCGACTACATCGCTGCCGGCTTGATGGGCGACGTCAACCCGGTGGGCGCGGCGGGACTGGGTGCGGGCCCCGTGTTGGCGGGGTTGGGCCAGGCGTCCTCGGTCGGCGGAATGTCCGTGCCGCCCAGCTGGGCCACGGCCGGGGTCCCGGCGGCCGGCCCGGCCCCCGCGGCGTTGGTGGGCGACGGCTGGACCGGACCCGCACCACACGGTGGGTCGGTGACGGCGCTGCCGGCCGGCGTGCCATCGATGGCCTCGGCCGGGCGGGGCGGCCTGGGCCTGGGCGCGCCGCGCTACGGCGCCAAGCCCACCGTCATGCCCAAGCCGACGGTCGTCTAGGACGCGACCCGGCAAGGCGCGGCTCAACCGAAGCGCAACTTTTCCCCTTACCAGAGAACAGGATTGAACAAATGGTTTTCGATTTCGCAGCGTTGCCCCCGGAGATCAACTCCGGACGCATGTACGCGGGCCCGGGAGCGGGACCGATGATGGCCGCCGCGACGGCGTGGAACAACCTGGCCGCCGAGTTGAGCACGAACGCCACCGCCAGCCAGGCGGTGGTCTCCGAGCTCACCGAAGGCCAGTGGCTGGGTCCGTCCTCGGCGGCGATGGCCGCCTCGGCCGCACCGTACGTGGCGTGGATGCACTCCACCGCCGCGGCCGCTCAGCTCGCCGCCACCCAGGCCATGGCCTCGGCGGCCGCCTACCAAACGGCCTTTGCGATGACGGTGCCCCCACCGGTCGTCGCGGCCAACCGGGCCCAGCTGGCGGCCCTGGTCGCGACCAACTTCCTGGGCCAGAACACCCCGGCGATCGCGGCCACCGAGGCCCAGTACGCCGAGATGTGGGCCCAGGACGCCGCCGCCATGTACGGCTACGCCGGATCTTCGGCCGCCGCCGGGCGGCTGGACCCGTTGCATCCGCCGGCGTCGACCACCAACCCCGGCGGCACCGCTGCGCAAGCCGCGGCGGTGTCGCAGGCCGCGGCGACCGGCTCGCAGACGGCAGGTCTGAACGGACTCGTCGCCAACATGCCCGGCGCCGTGCAGTCGCTCGCCGCCCCGGCGGCTGCGGCCGCAACTCCCGCGCAGACCCTCAGCGAGCTGGAGAACGTTCTCACCGGCGGGGTCTTGAATCAGATCTTCAACAACAATCTGGTGTCGAACGTCGGCCTGGCGTTCTTCGATGTCGCCTCGTGGAACGCGTTCAACGGCGCTGTGGCCGGAATTCTGTCCGGGCACGTGTTCTTTGCCGGTCAAGCGGTGAGCGCCGTTTCCTCGTCATCGACGAGCAGCGTGGGCGCGGGACTGGGGAGCGCAACGCTGGCGGGCGCGCCGGGTTCGGCGGGCTCCGGCGGGGCGCCGGTGCTGGCCGGGATGGGCGAAGCCTCCGCGGTCGGCGGCATGTCGGTGCCGGCGGGGTGGTCGGCCGCCACCCCGGGCGAGACCGGTACCACCGAGCTGGCCGGCTCGGGGTGGGCGGCGCCCGCCGAAGAAGGCGGCGACACGACAGTGGCAAGCGGTATGCCCGCCGTTGCCAACGCGGCGGGGCGCGGAGGCGGCTACGGCACGGGACCGCGCTATGGCGTAAAACCCACCGTGATGCCCAAACAGGTTCTCGTCTGAGGGCGCGGGTAGCGACGACGGGATGTGCCGCCGATGGCCTCGCCAGGCGGGGGTCACTTCACCGAACGGCGAGCAAACAACAGCAAGCTTGGCGAAATGCGTTCGTGCGCCACGATTTGAGGGAGGCGTTGCGTTAATGCGTTGGTGTGCAACGCTGTTCGTGGGTTGAGACAGCTCAGCCGGACGCGCGCGCAGTCTCCGCGGCGGGATCCGGGGCCGGCCGCTCGATCATCGGCAGCCGCACCCGAAAGACCGTCCGGCCGTCGGTGGATTCGGCGGTGACCGAGCCGGTATGGGCCTTGACGATCGAACTCACGATCGCCAGCCCCAGCCCGATGCCCGATCCGTCGGACCTCGACGTGTTCGCGCGGGCGAACCGCTCGAACAGCCTTGGGAGCAGTTCGGGATCGATGCCGGGCCCGTCGTCGGCGACGGTGAGTTCGGCGTAGGGCGCCCCGGGGCCGCTGCGGTGGCAGGTGATTCCCGTCGTCACCGTGACGCCCGGCGACGTGTGCACCCGGGCGTTGCCGAGCAGGTTGCTGACCAGTTGGTGCAGCCGCGCGGGGTCCCCGCGGACCCAGACCGGCGCGGGAGGCAGGTCCGTGACCCAGTGGTGCGTCGAGGCGGCGACCGCGGTGTCGTTGACCGCATTGGTGACGAGCTCGGCCAGGTCGACGTCTTCGGGGTGCAGGTCTTCGCCTTCGCCCAGCCGCGACAGCAGCAGCAGCTCATCGACCAGCAGCGCCATGCGCTGAGCTTCGGACTCGATGCGGGCCAGCGCGTATTCGGTCGTCGGCGGCAGCTGCGAGGAGTCCTGGCGGGTCAGTTCGGCATATCCCTGGATCGCCGCCAGCGGGGTGCGCAGCTCGTGGCTGGCGTCGGTGATGAATCGGCGCATCCGCAGGTCGGATTCGGCGCGATAGGCCAGTGCGCTGTCGACGTTGTCCAGCAACCGGTTGAGCGTGTTCCCGACGATGCCCACCTCGTTGTCGGGGTCGGAGTCCTCGGGCACCACTCGGACGCTGATGCGCTGGTCGCCATCGGTGAGCGGCATCGCGGCGACCTCCGCGGCGGTGGCGGCGAGCCGGCGCAGCGGGCGCAGCGTGTAGCCAACCAGCCACACGGTGATGCCCGCGGTCACCGCCAGGGCCGCCGCGACCAGGGCGGCGGTCGTGATCTGTTTTCGGGCGATGATCCGGTTGGCGCGCTGCAGGGACAGGGCGACGATGAGGCGGTCGGATCCGTCGAGGTGGCTGGCCACGCGGTAGGAACCCAGGTGGCCGAGGGTTTCCGTCCGCGGCCGCCCGTCGGTCCGTGACTGATCTTCGAGGGCGCGCACGACGTCGGGCGGCGCGGGCCGCGCTTCGGGTTCGGAGAACACCGCCGAGGCGACGACGGTGCCGTTGCGCAGCACGGCGGTGATGTTGCCCGGCGTCTGGTCAGTGAACTCGAGCATCGCCTGCGCCAACGGGGGCGTGCCGGCGTGCTCGAAGGTGTGTTCGCCGTCGCGGTACCGAGCGTAGGAGTTGCTCAACGCCTCCAGTGACTCGGCGACGTCCTCGTCGTTCATCGCGGTCACGTAGCCGCGCAGGCTCATGACCGAGACGACCCCGACGGCCACCAACACCACGCTGACCACGGCCAACACGCCCAACAGCAACTGGTGGCGCAGCGAACGCGGCAGCCACCACGGGGTGTTGCGCTGCCGGGTCATTCCGCTGGTCGCAGCATGTATCCGACTCCGCGAACGGTGTGGATCATCGGCTCCCTGCCGGAGTCGATCTTCTTCCTCAGGTACGAGATATACAGGTCGACGATGCTGGTGCGCCCGGCGAAATCGTAGTTCCAGACCCGGTCGAGGATCTCGGTGCGGCTCAACACCCGGCGCGGGTTGCGCATCAGGAATCTGAGCAGCTCGAACTCGGTCGAGGACAGCGACACCGGTGTGCCGCCGCGGGAGACCTCGCGGCTGGCGGTGTCGACCCGTAGGTCGCCGACCTTGAGGGTCTCGGCGGTCGGCGGGGGCTGCTGGCTGGCGCGGCGCAGCAAGCCGCGCAACCGCGCGACCAGTTCTTCCAGGCTGAACGGCTTGGTCATGTAGTCGTCGGCGCCCGCGGTGAGGCCGGTGACGCGGTCCATGACCGAGTCGCGGGCGGTCAAAAACAGCGTCGGGGTGTAGGTGTGCGACTCGCGGATTCGCTCCAGGATCCGCAGCCCGTCGACATCGGGCAACATGATGTCGAGGACCAGCACGTCGGGATTGACCTTGTCGAACTTCGCTATGGCTTCGCGCCCGTTGTGGGCGATCTCGACGACCCAGCCCTCGTAGTGCAGCGCCATCTTGACCAGGTTGGTCAGCGCCGGCTCGTCATCGACCAGCAAAACCCGAATCGCTGATCCGTCGGCGCGGTAGATCCGGGGAAGCTGCCCGAGAACGGCCTGGCGTGGGCGCTGGCTGCTTGCGTAACCCGACATTGCAGTCATGTTCCTGCATTGTCGCAAGCGACACACGCGGTTGTCACAGAATTCATAGGTTCCTCAAATAAAACTGTGCCGGGCGGACGGTCGCGGGGCTGGGCATATATGTGTTTTATATGCGTTTCTTCGGTGCGCTTGAGATGGCCGACAGCGCCAAAAATACTGGGAATCATGGTCGTTGATTTGGTGGAGCCACGCTACTCGGGCGCGCTTGTCCCCAAATTGGCGGCGTGAGAACGGGTTTCGTTGATTGATGGAAGCCACACCCTTGCGGTTGCCGTCGGAGCATGTGACGTAGGCACGACGGAGGGGACGACGGGGTCCCGGTTTTTCTTAACAATCGGTTACGTCCGCGTGCCGGTATCGGTAAACCCAAATGTTTTTGGTATCGAAGGTTATGCGCGGGGCAGCTCGGCTGTACACCGGCGACCCTCGCGGCGCGACGGCCGCGGGCTCGACGTCGGTTGCCGAGGAATTCGCCGATTCCCCTTTTCGAGCGCGGTCATGACGGCGCCGGCCGAGGAAGCGGGGCGGGGCCGGACGACGACACGCCCCGCCCCCGCCGCACGGGCCACGTGTCGAGCCGCGCCGGCCGGCCGAGTCGACGACCCGTTCGTGGCCCAGCCGGGTGCTCGGCGGCTGCCACGCTCACAGATGTGCGTGGCACCTGATGTCGACAGCAAACAAATAACGAGGATGAGTGAGGGATAGGAATGGATTTCGGGGCGCTGCCACCGGAGGTCAACTCAGCGCGAATGTACGCGGGCCCGGGGCCGGGGTCGATGCTGGCCGCCTCCGCGCAGTGGGAGTCACTGGCCGCCGAACTGCAGGCCGCCGCGAGCGGATACCAGTCGGCGATCACGACCCTGACCCAGGACTGGCAGGGCCCGACGTCGAGGTCGATGGCGGCCGCCGTCGCGCCCTATCTGACCTGGATGACGGCCACCGCGGACAAGTGTGAGCAGTCGGCCACCCAGGCCGCCGCCGCCACGGCGGCTTATGAGGCGGCGTACGCGATGACGGTGCCGCCGCCGCTCATCGTGGCCAACCGCGCCCAGCTCATGGCGCTGATCGCGACCAACCTGCTGGGGCAGAACACGCCGGCCATCATGGCCACCGAGGCCGAGTACAGCGAGATGTGGGCCCAGGACGCCGCCGCGATGTACAACTACGCCGCGAGTTCGGCGTCCGCCTCGACGTTCAGCGCGTTCACGTCTCCGCCGCAGACGACGAATCCGGGCGGGATCGCCGGCCAGGCCGGCGCGGTCGCTCACACGGCGGCGACCCACGCCGCCAGCCACGCCCATACGGCGCTTTCCTCGGTGCCCCAGACCTTGCAGGGCATGGCCAACCCGGGGGCCACCACCGAAGCCTCCGGGATGGCGATGGGCGAGGGGGCATCGGTGGCGTCGGCCGCTTACTCGCCGCTGAGTTCGCTCACCTCGCTGACCAATGCGCCCACCAAGGGGGCTTCGAACGCCGTCAAGAGCGCGGTGTCGGGAACGTCGGCCGCTTCCGGGCTGAGCGGGTTGGCCGGCGTTTTGTCGTCCCCGCAGGGCGTAATTCTCGGCACGAGCCTCGGCGTGTTCGGCGACGTGGGCGGCGCCGCTTCAGACGTTGGTGGCGTGGGCTTCGACCTGTACGGGCTGAACCTGGATTACCGGGGTCTGGCGTTGGACGTGGAGGGCGCGGGTTCGATTCTGGGCGCCGAGGGAGTCGGCGGTTTCCCCGGCGGCCTGGGCGGCCTGGGCAATCTGGGCGACCTGGGCGCTGCAGGGAACCTGGGTCCGCTGAGCGGCCTGGGCGAAGGCGCGGCGGCGAGCGTGGGGCAGGCTCCCTCGCTCGGCACGCTATCGGTGCCGCCCGGTTGGGCCCACGCGGCCTCGTCGGTCACGCCGCTGCCCACCGCCCTCGACGCGAACGCCGGGGCCGCGACGGCCTCGCCGGCAACCACCACCGGCGTTTCCAGGCTGCCGCTGGGCGGGATGGTCGGACGCGAAGCCGACCACGCGGCCGAGCGGGTCGGGTTTCGTCCCTCGGTGATCCCGCGCTCTCCGGTGGCCGGGTGACGGCGGCCAGAGCCAAGAAAGGGGCCCGCACACCCAAGGTGTGCGGGCCCCTTCTTGAGGTAGTGCGTCAGGCCCAGCTGGACCCGACGGCGCTGTCGGTGCTGGCCATGTTGTTGCCGGCCGACTGCACCTTCTGGCCGTGGGCGTTGGCCTGCTCGTAGATCACCTGGAAGTTGCGACCCAGCTGGGCGATGAACTCCTGGCAGGCCACCGAACCGGCGCCACCCCAGAAGTCACCGGCCACCAGCACATCGCGAACGATGGCCTGGTGCTCTGCTTCCAGCGACGCGGCCTGGGCGCGGATCAGCGCGCCGTGGGCGTCAACATCGCCGAACTGGTAGTTAATGCTCATTGCTTGGCTCCTTAAAAGTGTTGGGTAGCAGCGGTTTTCGCTACTAGCTGGACAGGATCTGCTGCGAGGCCTGCTCTTGCTGCTCGTAGTTGTTGGCGTCGCGGATCAGCCCGTCGCGCACTCCGTGGAGCATGTTGACGATATTGCGGAAGGCCTGGTTCATCTGGCCCATCGTGTCGTACGAGGTGGCCTGAGCCTGACCGCTCCAGCCCGCACCCGCGATGTTCATCGAGGACGCCCACATCTTGCGGGCCTCGTCCTCCACCGTCTGGGCGTGGACCTCGAAACGACCCGCCATCGCCCGCATTTCGTGCGGGTCAGTCATAAAACGTGTTGCCATGTTGCCTTTCTCCTTGTCATTCGTTTCTTCCGAGCCTTGGGTAGGCCGAAGTCTTTGAAGTTGTGATCCCTGCGGCAGGAGCCGCATCCCGGACAGATTACGGACTGCCGGTTAAATCGTTGCTGTAAATGGGCGACATGTCCACCCTTTTCCAATATCAGACAACAACCTGCTTGGGCATGACGATCGGCTTGAAGCCGTACCGCGGCCCGGCGCCGTAGGCACCGGCACCCTTGGCCGCCGCCCCCATGGCGCCCATTCCGGGCATCACGCCGACCGGCTCGGCCCCACCAGCCGCCTCGGAGGCGACGGTCCAGCCCGAGCCTTCCAGCGGCGCGGTCGAGGAGGCCAGGGTCGCCGGGGTGGCCGCCGACCAGGCGCCCGGCACCGACAGGCCGCCGACCGCGGAGGCCTCGCCCAGGCCCGCCGACACCGCTCCGCCGTAGCCCACCGAGCCCACCATGGTGCCCTCCGCCACGCTCGCCGCACCCGCGGCCGGTGCCACATCATCGGCGAGCCAGCCGCCGATCGCCGCCGGTGTGTTGGCGACCGTGTGGATCCACGACACCGCCGTCGGGATGGTGTTGCCGACGAACCATGCCGCCGTGACGCCCCACTGTTGGACGAAGTTGGCGATGAACGGGGTGCTCCAGACGCCGTCAGCTGAGGCAATGACGCTGGACAGCTGCGGGAACGCGCCCGAGAAGCTGTCCCAGATGCCCTGGCCGAACTGGCCGGAGAAGATGCTCTGGAGCCCGGAGGCCGCCTGACTCAGCCCCTGGACCGGCGAGGCCGCCGCTGCCTGGCTGACCGCGGCGGCCTGCAGGCCGGAGGCCGCCGGGTTGGTGGTCGGCGCGGCGGGCGTCAGCGGCTGCAAAGCGCTGGCGGCCGTCGCGGCGGCCGCGTAGGTGTACATCGCGGTGGCGTCCTGCACCCACATTTCGGCGTACTGCGCCTCGGTGGCCATGATCGCCGGCGTGTTGATGCCCAGGAAGTTCGTTGCGACGAGCGCCGCCAGCGTGGCCCGGTTCGCGGCGATCAGCGGCGGCGGCACCGTCGCGGCGAAGGCCGCCTCATAGGCGGCCGCCGACGCCGTCGCCTGAGCGGCCGCCTGCTCGGCCGCCCCGGCAGTCGTGCTCAGCCACGTCACGTAGGGCTGGGCCGCGGCCGACGCTGCCATCGACCCCGCACCCGTCCACTGCTCGGTGGTCAGCGTGCCGATGATCGACTCGTATTGCGACGCCGTGGTGCTCAATTCCGCGGCCAGGTTGCTCCAGGACGTGGCGGCGGCCATCATTGGCCCGGCGCCGGCACCGGTGTACATGAGCCCGGAGTTGATCTCAGGGGGCAGAGCTGCAAAATCCAAGACCATTTTTGTGTATTCCGTTCCTTGTGAGCGAATCTGATTTTTTGTGGACTGCCTGCGACCCGATGCCTACACGGCTGTCGGCTTGGGCATGACGATGGGCTTGACGCCGTAGCGCGGCGCACCGAAGCCGGCGCTGTTGCGCGCGGCCGCGCCCAGCCCGGGCATCCCCGGCACGATCGTGCCCGGTCCGGCCTGCGGCGCGGCGCCGGTCCAGCCCACGGTTTGGATCGCGCTGGCCGGGCTGGCGCCCGGGGTGAAGGTGCCGGCGGCCCAGCTCGGCGGCACCGACAGCTTGCCGACCATGGTCGCCTGGCCCATGCCGGCGGCCGGCATCGCGGCCATGGCCCCGATGCCCCCCATGGGGGTGCCGACCGGCGCCGTCGTGCCCGCGAGGTCCGCGGCCCCGGCGACCTCGGCAGCGGGCCAGTCGATCAGGCCGCCGCCGGCCATACCGAGGCAGTCCGACATGGCCGAGGCCCAGTTCCCACTCTCGAAGCTCATGAAGTTGGCCGAGGCGCCGGACATACTCAGCGGGTTGGTGGTGGGCGAGCCGCTGCCGCCCAGGAACAGGTTCAGGCTGTCGAGGGCGCTCGAGATGGGGTTGGACGCCGCGGCCGCGTTGGAGGTCTCGGCGGCCGAGTACGTGCCAGAGCTCATGCCCAGGGTGTTCACGAACTGCTCTTGCATGGCCTGGGCCTCGGCGGCGATCTGCTGATACAGGGTGCCGTACGCCGAGAAGATCCCCGCCTGCAGCTGCGATACCTGGTCGGCGGCCGCGGGCGCGATGCCGGTGGTCGGTGCCGCGGCGCCCGCATTCTGCGCCGTCAGGCTGCTGCCGATCGCCCCCAGCTGCCCTGCCGCGGCGAGCAATTCTTCAGGCACTGTTGTCAGAAATGACATCTGCTGCTCCTAGTGTTCGGGAAATATCGACCCGGATGCGGTGGGTCGATGCTGAGTGTTCGCGTATTGGCCCCTGTGCGTTGGCGTAAATCTAACGACCAACGCCTCCACAGTCCTGATCGAAAGCGGCAGGGTGACAGCCGTTTACGGCTTCTTAACGCCGAGGCTGGCAGTTTTAACACGCCCTTGCCGGGTGACACGGCCGCGTCACGTGGCGACACCCAGCAAATCGGGCATTTCTTGCGCGGCGCGCGGATCGTAGGCGAAGCGGGGCAGGTCCGCATCTTCGCCATTCGGCCCGTTCCGGCCGGGTCCGATGCTCTGCACGGGGGTCTGCGCGCTACATTCGCCGCCGGGCCCCCATAGCCCAATTGGCAGAGGCAGCGGACTTAAAATCCGTCAAGTGTCGGTTCGAGTCCGACTGGGGGCACTGTTAGGGCTTCGGCGTTCCCGAGTGCGGGCAGTCGCCCACAGGAACAGCGGAAATGCCACTACGGTCATAAGTCATGAGCGACCCCGTGCACACCTCCCGCACCGGTTTGATCAGCAAGACCCGGACCTATTCGCTCGGCCCCGACGCCCTGCAGTGGAGCGAGAACGGCCGCGAAGGTCAGCTGCTGTACGCCGACGTCGATGCCATCACCCTGGTCGGAAATCTTCGCCAGAGCCCGGCGACAACGGGGTCCCGAGGGCGTTTCTACAGCTACAAATGCGTCGTGGCGTCGCCTCGGAACAAGGTCAGAATCTCCTCGGCGCACTACAAATTCAGCGGGTCGACGGATCGCGTGGCGACCTACACGCCCTTCGTCCGGGAGTTGCTGGTCCGCGTCGCCGGCCAGGCTCCCGCCGCGCACTTCCGTTACACGAACGGCTCGGCGAACGTGGTGTGGGTGACCCTCGCTCTCTACTGGTTTTTCTTCGGGATCATGGTTTTCGGGGTCGGCTTCGTCAGATTCCCCAGTCCGGGCCTGGCGATCGGCGCTGCCTGCTGGCTCCCGCTGGGGGCACTGCCGTGGTGGTTGATTCGCAGACGCAACAAGCCGTTCGACCCGAAGAACCCGCCCGCCGACATGGTCGGTGGGTGAGGTCGACGCCCAGCGCCTCCGGAATACCGAGAATGCGCTCGCGCGAGCTCGCTGACCGACGGGACGTGCCTGGGCCTCGGACGCGGGGGAACGCGGGCCATGCCCCATGTTCATGACGCAGTGGCGCCGAGTCGCGGCGAGCCGGCTCTGGCGCTTTGATTCGATGGATGCTTATATAGAAGGATGTCGAATCAATCTGGGGTCGCGTGTTGTCCCCCGCTGGGGGCGGCGGCTTTGGCGCAGCCGCAGGCCGCGGAACTGGCGGCGATGTTCAAGGCGCTCGGCGACCCGGTCCGCCTGCGCCTGGTGAGCCTGATCGCCAGCCACCCCGGCGGCGAAGCCTGTGTCTGTGAGATCTCGGCGACCTTCGACGTCTCCCAGCCGACCATCTCCCATCACCTCAAACTGCTGCGCTCGGCCGGCCTGCTGGACTGCGAGCGGCGCGGCACCTGGGTGTACTACCGGGTGGTGCCCTCGGCATTGCGGCAGCTTTCCTCCGTCCTGCAGTGTGACGATCGGGCCACCGCGACCGCGCCGGGGTGCGAGCCGTGACCCACGGCCCGGCAGCGGTGTCCACCCCGGCGGTGGCGACCCGGCTCTCGACGCTGGACCGGTTCCTGCCGGTCTGGATCGGGGTGGCGATGGTCGCGGGCCTGCTGTTGGGCCGCCTGGTGCCCGGCTTCGGGCCGGCTTTGGGTGCCGTTGCGATCCAAGGCATTTCGCTGCCGATCGCGATCGGCCTGCTGGTCATGATGTATCCGGTGCTGGCCAAGGTCCGCTACGACCGACTCGACGAGATCACCGCCGACCGCAAGCTGATGGTCACTTCTCTGACGCTCAATTGGCTCGTGGGGCCCGCGGTGATGTTCGCGCTGGCCTGGCTGTTGCTGGCGGACCTGCCCGAATACCGCACCGGGCTGATCATCGTCGGGCTGGCCCGCTGCATCGCCATGGTCATCATCTGGAACGACCTGGCCCGCGGTGACCGCGAGGCCGCCGCCGTGCTCGTCGCGCTGAACTCGCTGTTCCAGGTCGTCATGTTCGCCGCGCTGGGCTGGTTCTACCTGTCGGTGCTGCCCGGCTGGCTGCACCTGCCGCAGACCGGCATCGCCGTCTCACCCTGGCACATCGCCGAATCCGTGCTCGTCTTCCTCGGCATCCCCCTGTTGGCCGGATACCTGTCGCGCCGGCTGGGGGAGCGGGCCAGGGGCCGCACCTGGTACGAGTCGACGTTCTTGCCCCGCATCGGGCCGTGGGCCCTGTACGGATTGCTGTTCACCATCGTGATCCTGTTCGCCCTGCAAGGCCACCAGATCACCTCCCGGCCCTGGGATGTGGCGCGAATAGCGCTGCCGCTACTGGCCTACTTCGCGATCATGTGGGCCGGCGGATACGCCCTCGGATCAGCGCTGCGACTCGGCTACGCGCGCACCACCACCCTCGCCTTCACCGCGGCCGGCAACAACTTCGAACTGGCCATCGCGGTGGCGATCGCCACCTACGGCGCGACCTCGGGGCAGGCCCTGGCCGGGGTCGTGGGACCGCTCATCGAGGTGCCCGTGCTGGTCGGACTGGTCTACGTGTCCCTGGCGTTGCGTGCCCGGCTGTTCGCCGAGCCGGGCCCGACCGAGGGGACCGGCCGATGACCGACAAACCCAGCGTCCTGTTCGTCTGCGTGCACAACGCCGGACGCTCGCAGATGGCCGCCGCCCTGCTCAGCCACCTGGCCGGCGATCGCATCGAGGTGCGTTCCGCCGGCACGCAACCCGCCGATCAGATCAACCCCGCCGCCGTCGCCGCCATGGCCGAACTCGGCATCGACCTGAGGACCGCGGCCCCCAGGATCCTCACGCCCGACGCCGTGCAGACCAGCGACGTCGTGATCACCATGGGCTGCGGTGACGCATGCCCGTATTTCCCGGGCGTGTCCTACCGCGACTGGAAACTGCCCGACCCGGCCGGCCGGCCCCTGGCGGTCGTGCGTGGCATCCGCGACGACATCGCCGGGCGAGTCGAGGCGTTGATCACCGAACTCGTGCCCTCGGCCACGACCCCACCCCGCACCTGAGAAAGGAACGACACCATGTCGCGTGTGCAGCTGGCCCTCAACGTCGACGACCTCGACGAGGCAATCACGTTCTACTCCAAGCTGTTCGACACGAAACCGGCCAAGGTCAAACCCGGTTACGCCAACTTCGCCATCGCCGAGCCGCCGCTGAAACTGGTGCTGCTCGAGAACCCGGGTCGCGGCGGCACCCTCAACCACCTCGGCGTCGAGGTCGAATCGACCGAGGCGGTGCGCGAGGAAATCGCCCGGCTCGCCGGGGAGGGGATGGTCCCCGAGGAGCAGGTCGGAACCACCTGCTGCTATGCCACCCAGGACAAGCTGTGGGTGACCGGACCCGCTGGCGAGCGCTGGGAGGTCTATACCGTGCTGTCCGACTCGGACACCTTCGGCGCCGAGTCCTCGGAGGTGTCCGCGGTCTGCTGCTGAGCGGTGGGCGCGCCCCGGCCGACTGCGTGAGAACGCGCACAGCGATCTGCCAGACTGGGAAAGCCCGGCTGATCCCGCGTCGAAGGAGCAAGGTTGATGACCGCGCCGATGGCAGGCCCGGAACAGCCTGACGACTCGATGCGGGGTTCCGTGCTCATCTGCGCGACGGCGATCGTCGCCGGTGCGGTCATCGGCTTCGTCGGCGGCGCATTCCGCTGGTGCCTGCAAGGGGCGGACGCCTGGCGCGTCGACTTCGTCGACTGGGCCCACAAGCTGCCCGGGCCCGGCTGGCTGGTCCCCATGGCCGCCGCCGCGACCGGCGCCACCCTGGCCGCCCTGATCGTGCGGTGGGCGCCGCTGGCCGCGGGCAGCGGCATCCAGCACGTCGAGGCGGTGTTCCGCGGGGACGCCCGGCCGCCCCGGATCCGGTTGGTCCCGGCGAAATTCATCGGCGGGGTGCTGGCGATCGGCTCGGGGCTCGTCCTGGGCCGCGAGGGACCCACGGTGCACATGGGCGCGGCGATCGGCGCCGAGGCCGCGCGCCGCGCCCGGCTTCCCCTCGCCGAGGTGCGGATGATGCAGACGGCGGTGGGCGGCGCCGGTCTCGCCGTCGCGTTCAACGCGCCGATCGGCGGCACCCTGTTCACCCTCGAAGAGGTGACCAAGACGTTTCGGGTGAAGACCGTGCTGGCCACCCTGTTCGCCGCCGCCACGGCCGTCGGCTGCGCCCGGCTCGTCCTGGGCAACCACCCCGACTTTGACGTCGAGCGCATCGGGGCCCCGGACCTGGCCTGGCTTCCGCTCTTCGTCATTTTCGGCCTGCTGACCGGATGCCTGGGCGCCGCCTACAACCGGTTGGTGTTGTGGTTCGTCGACCACGTCGCGGCGATCGGCCGGGTGCCCGCCCCCGCCAAGGCGGCGCTCATCGGCGCGATCATCGGCGGGGCGACGTTCGTCTATCCGCTCGCGGTGGGCGGCGGCGACCCCATGTCGCAATTGATCCTGGGCGGCCACCACTTCGTCCTCTCGGTGGTCGTCGGATACCTGGTCGTCCGCGTCATCGCGGGCCCCCTGTCGTATGCAGCCGGCGTGCCGGGCGGGCTGTTCGCGCCGCTGCTGGCACTGGGGGCGCTGTGGGGTGTGCTGTTCGCCGGGGTCTTCAACATCGTGTGGCCGATCAAGGCCCCGGAGCTCGCGGTTCCGATGGCGCTGGTGGGAATGGCCGCCTTCTTCGCGGCCATCGTTCGCGCGCCCGTCGCCGGGATGGTCATCGTCATCGAGATGACGGCGACGACCGCGGTGATCGTGCCGATGATGGCCGCCACCGCCGCGGCGGTGCTGGCCGCCTACCTGGTGAAATCGCAGCCGATCTACGACAGCCTGCGCGAACGGATGGCCGTGGAGGCCGCCATCGAGAACGAGCCCGACTAGGAGGCGCGTTCCGTCCAGCCCAGCCGCCGGCTCACGCTGTCGGCGGCCGCGATCGTCAGCTTGGCGACGTCCTCGAACGCACCGGCCTCGAGCCGGTAGGCGGGCCCGGACACCGAAAGTGCTGCGGCGACCTGCCCGTTGCCGTCGTACACCGGTGCGGCCACCGCGTTGAGCCCGATCTCGAGTTCCTCGCGTGCGCCGGCCCAGCCGGCTTTGCGGGCGGCGGCCAGTTCGGCCTGCAGCGCGCCGAGGGTGACGAGGGTGTTGTCGGTGAAGGCCTCCAGCCTGGTGCCCAGTCGACCCCGCACCTCGTCGGTGTCGAGGCCGGCGAGCAGCACCTTGCCGGCCGACGTGGCGTGCGCCGGGCAGGTCTGGCCCACCCAGGTCTGCAGCGCGATCTCGGCGGTGCTCACGGCCTCGGCGATGTTGACGATCCGGTTCTCGTCGAGGACGGCCAGGGTGGCCGTTTCGCCGACCTCGGCCGCCAGCGTGTCGCAGGCGTCCTGGCTGAGCTTCACCAGGTCGAGGTGCCCGCTGCGGGAGCGGGCCAGGCGCGACACCGCGATCCCGAGCTGATATTTACCGCGTTCGGACAGCTGCTCGACGTAGCCGCGCGACTCGAGCGCGGCGATCAGCCGCGAGACCGTCGACTTGTGCACGCCGAGCTCGTCGGCGATTTCGGTGACCCCGCCTTTTCCCAGGTCCGCCAGGAGCTCGAGCACCAGCAGTGCCCGATCAACCGATTGGACCGCGGGGCCTGTGTCGGACCGACCGGCGTGGGCATCTCCGTTGCCGCCGCTCGCCATGATGATCGAGCTTATACCGCTGTCCAGCGGCAACGCGCTCACCTCGGCTCGGCGGGCGTGCCGACGCGCGTGAGTACCCACCGATGGAATTCGGCGATGTGATGTTCGGCGGGCACCAGCACGCCGCCCGCGCGGTAGGCGCGCGAGGACATCGCGGGCTGGGTGCGGGCGCAGGCGTCGAAGTCCTGCTCGTTGACCCGGTGGAACAACTCGACCGAATGGGATACGTCGCCGGTGGACGCCACGTCCGGGGCATACAGCCAGTCGCATTCGACGACCGTGCGATCGGGTGCCATCGGAAACATCCGGTGGAAGATGATGTGGTCGGGCACCAGGTTGATGAACACCGTCGGCTTCACGGTGATCGCGAAGTAGCGGCGCTCCTGCTGGGCGCCGATCCCGGGCAGGGCGGCGAAGCCCGCGCTGCCGTCGACGGTGAAACCGGCGACGTCCGGGCCGAACTCGGCGCCGCGCCCCACCGAGGTCTGGGCGGCCTGGCCGCGCGCGAACTCGGGTACCAGCCGGGTCAGCTCGGGGTGGATGGTGGCGCAGTGGTAGCACTCCATGAAGTTCTCGACGATCAACTTCCAGTTGGCCGCCACGTCGTAGACGACGCGGCGCCCCACCTTCAGCGTGTCGATCCGGTAGTTGTCGATGGCCCGTACGTCCCCGAGGCGGTGGGCGGCCGCGCCGACGACCTCGTCGTCGAACGACGGCGGGTCGTCGCTCAGGCAGACCCAGGCGTAGCCCAGCCATTCGGTCAGCGCCACCGAGACCAGGCCGTAGTCGCGGCGGTCGATGCCGGCGCCGTCGGCGTCGGTCAGTGAGCCGATGTTGGGGGCGGCCACCAGCGTGCCGTCCAGGCCATAGGTCCAGGAGTGGTAGGGGCAGCGCAGGTTGCGCCGGACCCGGCCCTCGGGCTCGGTGCACAGCAGCGCACCGCGGTGCCGGCAGACGTTGAGGAAGGCGCGCAGCACGCGGTCCCTCCCGCGCACCACCAGCACGCTCTCCCGGCCCACCTGGACCCTCTTGAACTGGCCCGGCTCGCCCACGTCCGCGGCGCGCACGACGCAGAACCACATGCTCTCGAACACCTGCTGCTGTTCGGCGGCGAAGACGTCCGCGCTGGTGTAGTAGTCGCCGCCCAGGGTCGGCAGCAGCGCGGACAGCCGTTCGGTCGTGGTCATACAGTCACCAGTCTCTGCGGGTCGAACAACGCGATGGGGTGGGCGGTGGTGCCCTCGATGCACAGGTCGGCGAGGATCTCGCCGACCACCGGCACGAATTTGAAGCCGTGCCCGGAAAATCCGCACGCCACGGTGACGTCGGTGCAGTCGGGGTGCCGGGCGATGACGAAGTGCTGGTCGGGGGTGTTGGAGTACATGCACGTCGCGGCGTGCAGGCAGTCGCCCGCCAGCGCCGGCAACAACTCGGTGACCCGCGCCGTCATCTCCTCGATCTCGCGCGCGTGCACCGCCCGGTCGATGGTCTCGGGCGTGCAGGCGACGCCCTTGCGGAAGAACGCGACCTTCACCCCGCCGCCCGGGCCGTCGATCGCGGGGAACCCGTAAATCTGTGCACCCGAGGCATTTTCGTCGATGAAGATGGGCTGGCCTTCGAACGCGGCGGCGCTGCAGCCGATGGGATCGAGCCAGTACATCACCTGGCGTTCCACGGTGATCGGGATGCCGAACTGGCCCAGCAGTTGCGGGGCCCAGGCGCCGGGGCAGATCACCAGCTGCCCGGCCGTGTAGGACCCGCGAGTCGTGGTCACCCGCACGCCGGCGGGGGTCTGGCTCCACTCGAGCACGGGCTCGTCGAACCGCAGTGCGGCCCCGGCCTTTTCGGCGAGGTCCAGGTGCGCGCGCACCGTCAGCTCCGGGCGCGCGAACCCGGCCTTGGCCTCGTAGAGCGCGAGGTCGTCGGGGTGCGGCGTGAAATTCGGGAAGCGGGCGGTGATCTCGGCGGCGTCGAGCACCTCGTGCGGCAGGCCCCATTCGCGGCTGGCCCGTAGGCTGCCCGCGACGGTCTGGCAGTCCGGGGGCCCGATGAACAGGCCCCCGGTCAGCCGGTACACCTCGCGCTGGGCGTCGACGGCCAGCTTGTCCCACAGTTCGTAGGCACGCAGCAGCAGCGGCACGTAGCCGGGGTCCTCGAAGTAGGACTGCCGGATGATGCGCGACCCGCCGTGGCTGGAGCCCTTGGCGTGCGCGGGCTGGTGGCGCTCCAGGCCCAGCACCCGGTGTCCGCGGGTGGCGATGTGGTAGGCGGCCGCGCTGCCCATTCCGCCCAGTCCGACGACGATGACGTCGTAAGCCGTTGTGGTGGTGTTCATCTCGGATTACCTCCGGATCCGGGCCGACTCGGGGTCGACCACGGTTTGGGGATGGACGGTCGCGGTGTGGCGGCGTCCGCGGTGGTCGACGGTGACCGTGTCGCCGACGGCCGCGTCGGTGGGCAGCCAGGCGTAGGCGACGGTGCGGTTCAGGGTGGGCGAGTGGCCCGCGCTGGTGACGTATCCGACGCTGGCGCACCCGGCGAACACCGGCTCCTTGCCCAGTGCGACGGCGGCGGGATCGTCGAAGACGATGGTGCGCAGCGCCTTTCGTGGGGCGGCGTCCCGCAGGGCGGCCCTGCCGACGAAGTCGCCCTTGGACATGCGCACCGCGAAGCCCAGGCCGGCCTCCTCCGGCCGGTCCTCGGCGGTCATGTCGGTGCCCCACGCGCGGAAGCCCTTCTCCATGCGCAGGCTGTTGAACGCGATCCGCCCGGCCGCGATCACCCCGTGGTCTGAGCCGGCGGCCCACAACAGGTCCCACAGCGCGGCGCCGTAGCCGGCCTCGGTGTAGATCTCCCAGCCCAGCTCGCCGACGTAGGACACCCGCAGCATCGTGACCGGGATGGCGCCCAGGTAGGTCTGCAGCGCGCGGAAGTATCCGAAGGCCTTGTGCGAAAGGTCGTCCCGGCACAGCGGCTGCACCAGGTCGCGGGCGGCCGGGCCCCACACCCCGAGGCCGCAGGTGCCGCCGGTGACGTCGCGCAGCGTGACGCTGCCGTCGGCGGGCAGGTGTCGGGTCAGCCGGTCGAAGTCCTGCGGCCCGTTGGCGCCGACCTGAAATCGGGTGGTGCCCAGCCGCGCGACGGTCAGATCGCTGCGGATGCCGCCGGTCTCGTCGAGCATCAGGGTGTAGGTGACCGATCCGATGCCCTTGTCCACGTCGTTGGTGGTGAGCCGCTGCAGGAATTCGGCGGCGCCGGCGCCGCTCACCTCGTAGCGGGTCAGCGGCGTCATGTCGTACAGCGCGACGTGCTCGCGGGTCCAGGCCGCCTCGGCGATCGCGATCGGCGACCAGAACCGGCCGGCCCAGACGTCGCGTTGCGGGAACTGCACGCCGGCCGCGGCGACGCGCGCCACCAGGCCGGCGTTGGCCTCGAACCACGCGGGTCGCTCCCAGCCGCCGCCCTCGTAGCAGAAGGCGCCCAGCTCGGTGTGGCGGGAGTGGAAGGGGCTGGTGCGCAGGCCGCGCAGCGCGCTTCGGTGCTGGTGCGGGTGAATGATGTCGTAGACCTCGACGAAGGCCTGGGCGCAGGTCTCGTCGATGAACCGCGGGCTGCGGGCGAACTCCTCGAACCGGTACAGGTCGCATTCGTGGACGTCGACCGACGGCGCGCCGTCGACGATCCACTCGGCCACGGCCCTGGCCACCCCGGCCGAGTGGGTCACCCAGACCGCTTCGGCGACCCAGAACCCGCCCAGGTCGCGGTGCTCGCCGAGCAGCGAGAAGCCGTCGGGGGTGAAGGAGAAGATGCCGTTGAAGCCCGCCTCGACCTTGGTGTCGCCCAGCGCGGGCAGCAGCCGCACGGAGTCGCGCCAGGCCGGGGCGAAGTCCTCCTCGGTGAACGGCAGCATCGAGGGCATCGGCTCGCCGGCGGTGTCGACCAGCAGGGTCGACATGTCGACCGGCATCGGCTGGTGCCCGTAGTAGCCGATGCCGAGCCGGTCGCCGTGCTCCCGGAAGTAGAGGTCGGCGTCCTGGTGGCGCAGGATCGGCAGGCCCGCGTCGCGCTCGTCGGTGTTGCGGCCCACCAGCGGGGCGACCTGGCCGGTCTTGGCGTACTGGTGGGCCATCGGCACCAGCGGCAATGTCAGGCCGACCTGCTCGGCCAGCTGCGCCCCCCAGAACCCGGCGGCACACACCACGACGTCGGCGTCCAGCACGCCGCGGCCGGTGCGCACGCCGCGCACCCGCCCGTTGCGCTCCACCACGCCGAGCACCTCGGTGTGGTGCAGGAAGACCGCGCCACGGTCCATGGCCCGCCGCGCCTGGGCCTCCGCGGCCCGCAGCGCCGCGGCGAGCCCGTCGGTGGGGGTGTGGAATCCGCCCAGGATCGCCCCGCGATCCAGCAGCGGGTGCAGGTCGGCGCACTCGTCCGCGCTCAGCAGGCGGCCCGGGATGCCCCAGGCCTGCGCCCAGCCCGCCTTGCGGTGCAGGTCCGCCCAGCGCTCGGCGGTGGTGGCGACCTCGAGCCCGCCCACGGGGTTGAACGCCTGCCCGTCCTTGTGCCGCAGCGCCGAGAACTTCTCGACGGTGTAGCGGGCGAACGCGCTCATGGTCTTCGAGGCGTTGGTCGCAAAGACCAGGCCGGGGGCGTGGGAGGTGGACCCGCCGGTGGCGAACAGCGCGCCGCGGTCGACCACGGTGACCTCGGTGAGACCCTGCGCGGTGAGTTCGTCGGCCAGCGACGTGCCGACGATGCCGGCGCCCACGATGACAACTTTCGGTCCCATGACCCCTGCCTCTGGAGATAGTCGCCTGTGTTGCGTATTACAAAACATGTTTCGTAATGCGCAACATAGTGAGGCCGCGTGGGGGTGGTGTCAAGCCGACATGACGGCGCGGCGCGCTTGGTTTTCCGGGGCCTTCTGGGGCGGCCATACACTGACCCCTCGTGGGCATGTTGTTCGCGTTGACGCCGTGGCTCGTCTACTGGGTGCTCGTCGGTAATGTCCCGCCGCTCGCCGCCGCTTTGGTCGCGCTGGCGGTCGCCGTCGCGGCGCTGCTGACCGGGGGTTTTGCGGACAATCCCGGGCGCGTGCCCGCGACCGGCGCCGCCGCGACGTTCGCGGTGCTGACGCTGCTGACGCTCACCGTAGGCGACTCCTTCCTGCTCCAGTGGCTGCTGCCGATCAGCAACGCCGGCATTTTGGTCGTGGCGCTCGTCGGGCCGCTCGTGGGCGCCCCGTTCGTCGCGGAGTTCGCCGCCGCCGAACAGCCGCCCGACGCCGTCAAGACCGAGGTCTTCGGCCGGATGGCCGGCCTGCTGACCCTTGTCTGGGTCGCCGCGTTCGCCGGCATGACGGTGTCGTCGGTGATCCCGCCGATCGTGGATCGCCAATCCTCGATCCTGGACGCGAAGACCCCGCTGTCGTTCGTCTGTTACTGGGTCGTCCCGTTCTCGTTGCTGGCGGGGGCGGCGCTGGTGTCGCGGGCGTTGCCCGCCCGGCTGCTGGCCGGCATCGACGACGTGGCGCGGGAAACCTCGTTCGTCGCCTATGACGAAGCCACCATCGACGAGCTGTATTACCTGGCCCAGGAGCACGCCAACCGCGAGGTCGGCCCAGGCAAGGAGGCCTACCAGGTCAAGGTCGGCGGGATGGGCACACCGCTGACCGGGGACGAGTCGCGAAAGTCGTGGCCCTCGACCTACAAGGTGCGCGACAAGCGACGCTGAACGCGTGCGAGGCGTTCATGTGCCGGCCATCTTGTCTTGTTAAGCCATTCGCGTGACGTGCAAGTCGGGCTGGCCGGTGGCGGCGGCAACGGTGTTGACCGCGGTGGCGGCATGCGCGTCGGGCGGTTCGCCGGCCCGGTCGGCGCAAGCGCCCGCGTCGTTGAGCACGCGCGCCGGCGCGGCGTTGACCATCGCCCCGGGCCAGATGCTGGCCGCCACACAGGGAGTGACGCCGGTGGCATTCGGCAAGCCGGAGCACGGCCGCATCGCCTACGGCTCCGACGGCGCGATGGTCTACACCCCCGATGCCGGCTTCACCGGTACCGATCAGCTGCCGGTCACCGTCAGCCGCACCGTGTTGCTCTACGCCGAGAACCAGCCGCCGCTCGCCACGATCGGTGACGTTGCGGTCCAGGGCAATTCGCATGGGTCCGCGATCGCCGCGGTGCCGGGACGTCCCGACCAGGTCTACGGCCTCACCGACCGCGGACCCAACGTCGACGGGCCGGCCCCGAACGAGAAGGTGCTTCCCCTAACGGATTTCCACCCGCAGATCGCCAGGCTCAAACTGTCCGACGGCGTGGCGTCGGTGCAGCAGACCATCACGCTGTCCGGTGCGGACGGCGTCCCCTTGGTCGGGCTGACCGACTCCCGGGCCGGCACCGGGGAGTCGCTGGTGGACCTCAACGGCGCCGCGTTGGCTCCGTCGGATCACGGCCTGGACCCCGAAGGCCTGGTCGCCATGCCCGACGGCAGCTTCTGGGTGTCCGACGAGTACGGCCCGTTCGTCGTCCATTTCAACGCCGACGGCAAAGAGCTGGAACGCCTTTCGCCGTTCGACGGGACCCTGCCCCCCGAGCTCGCGTTGCGCGGCCCCAACCGGGGGATGGAGGGCCTGACGCTCACCCCCGACGGCAGGACGCTGGTGGGCATCATGCAGTCGGCGCTGCGCGCTCCGGGTCTGGTGGGCTCGGCCGAGTCGGTGCCGGTCACCCGCATCGTGACCATCGACCTCGCCGACCGCGGCGACGTGCACGAGTACCTCTATCCGCTGGCCAACCCCGCGCGGAGCAAGGTCGCGGTGTCGGAGATCACCGCGCTCACCGCCACCACCTTTCTGGTCGACGAACGCGACAACAAGCCTGCGCCGCAAGGCGATAGGAAGATCTACGTGGCCGACATCGCCGCGGCCACCGACGTGGGACCGCGCGCGACGGTGGCCGGACCGACGTATCGGGCCGACGCCGGGGGGCTGCTGATCGATGGAGTCGCACTCGAGACCTGGGTCGGGACGGGCACCGACGCGGCCGCCACCGACAAACTCAGGTCCGCCGGGATCAGCGTCGCCACCAAGACGCTCAAGTTGAACCTGGGCGCCCTGCTGCACACCCTGTCGCCCGACGGCGACTTCTTCGGACACCAGAAGATCGAGGGCATCGTGACCCCGGACGCCGGCAAGACGCTGATCATCGCCAACGACAGCGATTTCGGGCTGGCCGGGCTGGCCGCCGGCTCGGGCACCCCGCCGTTCCGGCTCAAACCCAAGGTGCTGCCGAACGGCACCCAGGACAGCGGGGAGGTGCTGTCGGTGGACATGACCAAGGTGCCCGCGAAGATGACCGAGCTGACGGTGCCGATCGAGGTCGGCTGACGGGCGCCGCGGCGCTTCGATACGTTGGCTGTGAACGCAGCGCCCGCACCCGAGCCGAGGAGTATCGCGATGAACACGGTCAGCCCGGACGCGATACGCGCCGAGACGATCACCGTCACCGGCCACGGCGGCGACGAGGTCGAGGCCTACCGTGCGATGCCGCTGGCCGGGGGATCGCGCGGGGGAGTCGTGTGGATCCATCACATGCCCGGACACGACCGGCAGACCAAGGAGTTCGTCCGGCGGCTCGCCGTCAACGGCTACCACGCCGTGGCCCCGAACCTGTATTCCCGCGAGGCACCGGGCGCTTCCCCCGACGACGCCGCCGCGGCGGCGCGCGCCGCCGGCGGGGTCCCCGACGAACGACTGGTCGGCGACGTCGCGGGCGCCGTGGAGCACCTGCGTTCGTTACCGAGCGCCAACGGGAAATTCGGCGTCATCGGGCACTGCTCGGGCGGGCGACACGCCTTCCTGGCGGCGTGCTCGCTGAAGTTCGACGCCGCCGTGGACTGCTACGGCGCCTTCATCGTCGAGGATCCGCCGGAGGGAACGCCCGCCGCCATCACACCGATCCTCGACCTGGCGCCGAACCTGAGCTGCCCGCTGCTGGGCTTGTTCGGGCTCGAGGACCAGTTCCCCTCGCCCGACGCCGTCGCCGCGCTGGACACCGAGCTGTCCAAGCTGAGCAAGCCGCACCAGTTCCAGTCGTACGAGGGTGCGGGCCACGCGTTCTTCGCCGTCGACCGGCCCGCCTACCGCGTGGAGGCGGCGCTGGACGGCTGGCGTCGCATCGACGAGTTCTTCGCCACCCACCTGAAAGGCTAGGTCGGACAACCCATGTGCACCTATCTCACCGAACACGTCGAGATCGATGGCAGCGGCAAGGGCGCGACGGGATGGTTCGGCGCCAGCCGCGCGACCGTCTACGTCGACCATCCGGTGCACGCCCCCTACGACCACACCGTCAACATCGACGTGATCAACCCAGCGCTCGGGCCGTCGGCCCGGGTGGCGCTGGAACTCACCGAGGAGAGCGCGCTGGCGCTGGCCGAGGCCATCCGCACGGCGATCGGCCACGCGCCGGCCGGCCTCGCCTCCCAGGACCAGTAGGCGACCATGGCCACCGAGCCCGGCTACCCCCAAATGGCCGCCGCGCGTGGACGAATCGAGCGCGCGCCGCGCCGGGTGCGTGGCTACCTCGGCGACGCGCTGGTCTTCGACACCACCGCCGCCCGCTACGTGTGGGAGGTGCCCTACTACCCGCAGTACTACATCCCGCTGGCCGACGTCCGCGCGCAGTTCCTGGCCGACGAAAACCACCCGCAGAAAGCGCAATTCGGGCCGTCGCGGCTGCACTCCCTGATCGCCGGCGACCGTACCCACCGGTCGGCCGCGCGCGTGTTCGACGCCGACGGCGGTGGGCCGCTGGCGGGCACCGTGCGCTTCGACTGGGATCCGCTGCGCTGGTTCGAGGAGGACGAGCCGATCTATGGCCACCCGCGCAATCCGTACGCGAGGGTCGACGCGCTGCGCTCGCACCGCCACATCCGCGTGGAGCTCGACGGAATCGTGTTGGCCGACACCAAAAGCCCGGTGCTGCTGTTCGAAACCGGTTTACCTACCAGGTATTACATCGATCCCACCGACATCGCCTTCGAGCACCTGGAACCCTCCGCCACCCAAACGCTGTGCCCGTACAAGGGCGTGACCTCGGGCTACTGGTCGGTGCGCGCGGACTCCGGCGGCGAGCGGGTGGTGCATCGCGACCTCGCGTGGACCTACCACTATCCGCTGCCCGCGGTCGGCCAGATCGCCGGCCTGGTGGCGTTCTACAACGAGAAACTCGACATCAGCGTCGACGGTGTCGCGCAGGCCCGGCCGCTTACCCACTTCGGCTGACTCGGCGCAGCAGAAAATGGCAGTATTCGACACGCGTGGCCCCCGATGTGACATTTGCTTCGCTTTGCCCCCGAGCCTGAGAATTCCTTAATTTTTCGGCGCGGCGGCCGCACACCCCGACGGTTAGCGGCAGCAAAGGAAAACCTGCGGAAAAGCGGGTGCGCGCGTTTGCCGAGGGTAGGCGGCCACGGAGTCGCACCGGTCTCGGCCTGGCCCCGTCCGACCGAATCGGGTGACGTGGGTTACAGCGCGCGAATTCACGTTATTTTTGCCGGGAATTCGGCCGGTAGTATCTGCAAAAGCAGTCACCTTGCAGGTGCTGGGAATACGGGTAAATCCAAGCGACCAGCGTCGCAGAAGTTGTTGCGACCACAGTCTCGCGTGGGCGTACGACGAACACAGCAAAGGCGGTGTCAGCATGAAGGACGCGAACGACCGGACGATCGCGCGGAACGGCCAGGTCATCGAGTTGGGTGAGGCGCCCGGATTCCCGATCGTCGTCAAAGTCGCCGTGCGCAACGGTCCGATCGGGTCCATCGCGGCCAGCCCCGACGGCTCCCGGGTGCTGGTGACCAACTACGGCGGCGACAGCGTTTCTGTCATCGACGCCGCCACCTGTCGGCTCACCGGGACCGTCGCCGACCTCGGCGAGCCCTCGGCGATCGCCCTGGCCGGCCGCGAGCCCGGGCGCGCCTACGTCCGCACCGCCGCCGCCGCCTATGACTCGATCGCGGTAATCGACCTGGCCACCCAAACGGTCACCGCGTCACATCCGCTGGCGCACTCGGTGAGCGACCTGGCGGTCAGCCCCGACGGGAAGCACGTCTACGCCGCCCGAAATGGCGCCGGTGTCGCCGACGTCGCCGTGCTGGACACGACCACGGGCGCGGTGGAGTCGATCGATCTCACGGGCATCATGGGCGTGGCGGGCCCCTACGGCGCGTCGGGGACCACCGCGGAGTGCCTGCGGATCAGCCCCGACGGACAACGCCTCTACGTCGCCGCCGGCGGATCGGCCGGCGGACAGCTCGTCGTGATCGAGACCGGGGCGCACTCCGCGGCGGGTCGCGCGCGCGTCGTCGACGCCGTGGACCTCGGCCTGCCCATCCGCGACGTCGCGCTCAGCCCCAACGGGGCGCTCGCGCACGTGCTCAGTTGGGTACCGGAACTGGGCGCGGTGATCGACATCGTCGACACCCGCACCCGCAAGATCACCGGCACCCGCAAGTTCGGCGAGGTCGGCGGCCTCGTCACGAGTCTGACGCTCAGCGGCGACGGCGATCGCGGCTACCTGGTCGGCGACGAGGGCATCACGGTGCTGTCCACGCTGACACAGGATGTCGTCGGCACCATCACGGTGGCCGACCAGCCGTCGTGCGTGGTGGAAAGCCCCGACGCCAACTACCTCTACATCGCCGAATACTCCGGCGCCGTCACCGTGGCGCCGGTCGCCTCGATCGTCGCCCTGGGCGTCGAAAACGCGGCGCAGGAGGGCGAAACCGCTGCGGGATGGGTGGTGCCCGAGTTGCCGGAGGGGGAGCCCGCGCTCGTGTAGCGCGTGCTGTCGCACCGAACCCGTTTTCTCATGGCCGCGCGCGGCGATAGCATTCGGCGCACCGGACATGAGGCGTAAAAGGCGGTACATCGATGGACAGCACGATGCAGGACTTTCCGTTGACGATCGCCGCGATCATGCGGCACGGCTGCGGCGTACACGGGGCGCGCACCGTGACCACCGCCACGGGCGAGGGCTACCGGCGCACCACCCACCGGGAACTGGGTCAGCAGGCGGGCCGCCTGGCGAACGCGTTGCGCCGCGTGGGCGTCACCGGCGACCAGCGGGTGGCGACGTTCATGTGGAACAACGTCGAACACCTGGCCACTTACCTGGCGGTGCCGTCGATGGGCGCGGTCCTGCACACCCTGAACATCCGGCTCTTTCCCGAGCAGATCGCCTACATCGCCAACGAGGCCGAGGACCGCGTCGTGCTCGTCGACCTCTCGCTGGCCAAACCGCTTGCCGCGGTGCTGCCCGAGCTCACGACCGTGCACACCGTGATCGCCGTCGGCGAGGGCGACACCGGCCCGCTCGAGGAGTCGGGCAAGGCGGTGCTGCGGTATGCCGACGTCATCTCCGGTGAATCCCCCGACTTCGACTGGCCGCAGCTCGACGAGCGGTCGGCGGCCGCGATGTGCTACACCAGTGGCACCACTGGCAACCCCAAAGGCGTTGTCTACAGCCACCGTTCGAGCTTCCTGCACGCGATGGCGGCGTGCACCGCCAACGGCATCGGGGTCGGGGCCAGCGACAGCGTGCTGCCGATCGTGCCGATGTTTCACGCCAACGCGTGGGGGCTGCCGTATGCGGCGCTGATGGCCGGCGCCGACCTGGTGTTGCCCGACCGCCACCTCGACGCCGCGTCGCTGATCGACATGGTCGAGAAGCTGCGCCCCACCGTGGCGGGCGCGGTGCCCACCATCTGGAACGACGTCATGCACCGCCTCGGGGACGAACCCGACCACGACGTGTCGTCGCTGCGGATGGTGGTCTGCGGCGGCTCGGCCGTTCCGGTCTCGCTGATGCGCACCTTCGAGGAGAAGCACGGCGTCCAGATCCGGCAGTTGTGGGGCATGACGGAGACGTCCCCGCTGGCGACCATGGCGTGGCCACCGCCGGACACGCCGCCGGACCAGCACTGGGCGTTCCGCGCAACCCAGGGCCAACCGGTCTGCGGGGTGGAGATGCGGATCGTCGACGACGACGGCACGGTGCTGCCCGGCGACGGCAACGCCGTCGGCGAGGTCGAGGTCCGCGGGCCCTGGATCACCGGCTCCTACTACCTTGGGCGCGACGACTCCAAGTTCGACTCCGGCTGGCTGCGCACCGGCGACGTGGGCCACCTCGATGAGCGCGGCTTCATCACCCTGACCGACCGGGCCAAGGACGTCATCAAGTCCGGCGGCGAGTGGATCTCCTCGGTGGAGCTGGAGAACTGCCTGATCGGGCACCCCCAGGTACTGGAGGCCGCGGTCGTCGGGGTGCCCGACGAGCGGTGGCAGGAGCGACCGCTCGCGGTGGTGGTGACCAAGCGGGGTGAGACGGTCGGCGCTGAGGAACTGCGAAAGTTTCTCGCCGACAAGGTGGTTCGGTGGTGGCTACCCGAGCGGTGGACGTTCGTCGACGAGATCCCGCGGACCAGCGTGGGCAAGTACGACAAGAAGGCGATGCGGTCGCGATACGCCGAGCACGGCTACTGGGTGGTCGAGACGCACGATTGAGGGCCGCTGCCGCGTCTGCTGTGCGTGTCGTTCAATGGGCCATCGGATCGGTCGGCATGACAGCGATCGAAGGTGTCTTGAAACATCCCGGCTTCGAACTCGTCGGCTGCTGGGACAGGCGGCTTCATCCAGTCCGTCCGGCTGTGTGTCGTTCGCCTGGGCTTCGCCGCCGAACCCGAAGTCCGCACATCGCGGGAAGTCGCCGCGGCGACTCGCCGATCGGGGTGATCGGGGCCAGCCAGGTCGCGGGCTGGCAAACGGTTTCGTTGCGCCGGCAATTTACATAAGATCCGACCCATGCCCAACGGAAAACCCAACATCCTTGTCATCTGGGGCGACGACATCGGGATCACCAATCTCAGCTGCTACAGCGACGGCCTGATGGGATATCGCACGCCCAACATCGACCGGATCGCCAAGGAAGGCATGCGGTTTACCGATGCTTACGGTGAACAAAGCTGTACCGCCGGCCGCGCCGCGTTCATCAGCGGCCAGAGCGTCTATCGCACCGGAATGAGCAAGGTCGGAATGCCGGGCTCCGACATCGGCTGGGCGGCCGAGGACCCGACCATCGCGGAGTTGCTCAAACCGCTGGGCTACGCCACCGGGCAGTTCGGCAAGAATCACTTCGGCGACCGCAACAAGCACCTGCCAACAGTGCACGGGTTCGACGAGTTCTTCGGAAACCTCTACCACCTCAATGCCGAGGAAGAGCCGGAGCTGCCGGACTACCCGAACAGCGATCAGTTTCCGGTCCTGGCCGAGTTGAACCGGCCGCGCGGCGTCCTCCGGTGCTGGGCCACCGACGAGGTTTCCGACGAACCGGACGACCCCAAGTATGGACCGGTCGGTAAGCAGCGCATCGAGGACACCGGCCCGCTGACCAAAAAGCGGATGGAGACCATCGACGATGAAACCACCGCGGCGTGTATCGATTTCATCAAGCGGCAGGTCGCGGCCGACACCCCGTTTTTCGTGTGGATGAACATGACCCACATGCATCTGCGCACGCATACTAAACCGGAAAGCGTGGGGCAGGCCGGAGTGTGGCAGTCGCCGTACCACGACACCATGATCGACCACGACCGCACCGTCGGCCGGATCCTCGATGCGGTGGACGAATTGGGAATCGCCGAGGACACGATCGTCATCTACAGCACCGACAACGGCCCGCATGCCAACACGTGGCCGGATGGCGCGACAACCCCGTTCCGCAGTGAAAAGAACACCAATTGGGAGGGCGCTTTCCGGGTGCCGGAGATGATCCGCTGGCCGGGCAAGATCGCTGCGGGCGTTGTCTCAAACGAGATCATCCAGCACCACGACTGGCTGCCCACCTTCCTGGCCGCCGCGGGTGAACCCGACATCGTCGACAAGCTCAAGAAGGGCCACGAGGCCAGCCTCAGAGGAGAGGTCAAGGAGTTCAAGGTCCACCTCGACGCCTTCAACCTGCTGCCGTATCTGACGGGCGAGGTCAACGAGAGCCCGCGCAAAGGGTTCATCTACTTCTCCGACGACTGCGACGTGCTCGGCATTCGTTTCCACAACTGGAAGATCGTGTTCCAGGAGCAGCGCTGCCAGGGGACGCTGCAGTTGTGGGCCGAGCCGTTCGTTCCGCTGCGCGCGCCGAAGATCTTCAACCTCCGCACCGACCCCTTCGAGCGGGCCGACATCACGTCGAACACCTACTACGACTGGTTCCTGGACCACGATTTCATCGCGTTCTACGGCACCGCGATATGCACGGAATTCCTGAAGACATTCAAGGAGTTCCCGCCGCGGCACCCACCGGCCAGCTTCACCATCGATCAGGCTCTGGAGAAGCTGCAGGCCATCGTGAAGGACTAGATGCTCGAGCACTGGAACGACGGCCCCACCAAGGCGGCGATTGTGGCTTTCGTGGACCACGCCGGCACCGAAGTGGACCCCGAGGCCCGCATCGCGGTATTCGACAACGACGGCACGCTGTGGTGCGAGAAGCCGATGTACATCCAGCTCGACTTCCTGGTCCGACGGTTTGCCGAACAGGCCGAAGCCGACCCGTCGCTACGAACGCGTCAGCCGTACAGGGCCGCGCACGAAGGTGACCTGAAGTGGCTCGGCGGTGCCGTCACCAAACACTACCAAGGAGATGACACCGACCTGAAAACGCTTATGGCGGCGGTGCTTACCGCGCACGAGGCCATCACCGTCGAGGAACACGCCCGACGGGTGGGGGCGTTCTTCGCCGAGGCGACACATCCGACTCTGCACCGGCCCTATCGAGCATGTGGCTACCGGCCAATGGTGGAGCTACTGCGGTACCTGGAGAGCAACGGCTTCACCAACTACATCGTCTCCGGCGGCGGCCGCGATTTCATGCGACCGATCACCGGCCCGTTGTACGGCATTCCACCGGAACGGGTGGTGGGCAGCACGGTGGGACTGACCTACCGCGATGGCAGCCTCTTCACCACCGCCCAGCCGGAGTTTCTGGACGACGGACCGATGAAGCCGGTGCGCTTGTGGAGCCGGATCGGACGCCGCCCGATCTTTGCGGCAGGCAACTCGAACGGCGACATCGAGATGCTGGAGTTCACCGGCGCCCCCGGCGCAGCCGGGCTGCGGTTGTTGGTCAACCACGATGACACCGAGCGCGAATTCGGTTACACGGCAGGAGCAGAACGCGCGCTGGAACTCGCCGGAACATCCGGCTGGACCGTAGTCAGCATGAAAAACGACTGGGCCACCGTATTCAGTGACTGAAGACCTGATCTGGATCCCACCCCAAACTACGACGCTGGGATCGGACACACACTACGCGGAAGAGGGCCCGGCATGCGAGGTCGGCGTCGCCGGGTTCTGGATCCAGGCGCACCAGGTGACCAATGCTGAGTTCGCTGAATTCGCCGATACCACAGGCTATCTCACGGTCGCCGAACGTCCGCTGAACCCGGCCGACTACCCGGGCGCCCCACCGGAAAACCTGCAACCCGGATCGATGGTGTTCACCCGCACCGCCGGACCTGTCGACCTGCGGCACATCAACCTGTGGTGGGCATGGACACCCGGCGCATCCTGGCGGCATCCGGCCGGCCCTCATTCGTCGATCGGCCGGCGCGCCGAGCATCCGGTGGTGCACGTCGCGTACGCGGATGCGGTCGCATATGCGACGTGGGCCGGGTTGACACTGCCGACCGAGGTCGAGTGGGAGGTCGCTGCCCGGGGCGGCATTCCGGCGGCGACCTACACCTGGGGCGATGAACCGGAAAGGCCGGGACAGCGACTGGCCAACTATTGGCATGGCGACTTCCCCTGGCGGCCGGAACCCGGGTACGGCCGGACCACCCCGGTCGGCAGCTTCCCGCCCAACGGCTACGGCCTGTTCGATATGGCCGGCAACGTGTGGGAATGGACCGAAGATTGGTACGCCGACACTCGTCGCGGCGACCCGTCGAACGAGGCCGGCAGCTACGACCCGCAACAGCCGCAATTCCGGGTGCCGCGCAAGGTCATCAAGGGCGGCTCCTACCTGTGCGCCGACAGCTACTGCCGCCGCTACCGGCCCGCCGCGCGTCGCCCGCAGCCGATCGATACCGGTATGAGCCATATCGGGTTTCGCTGCATCGTGCGCGCGTGAAGCGGCGCATTCTGCCGTCGCCTGCACCGGCGGGCACTGGTGTAAGGTCAGAAATCGCCTCGGCTACCGGAATCCCAACACCGGGAGGGAGGAAGGGAAACGGGGTCCCTCGCGGGGACACCGCCCCCGACAACCAATGGCAAAGTCTGTCGTCGTCGAGCAATCGCGGACAATCCCCGTCAGCGCAGAGCATGCGTTCCGCGGCACGCTGCCGATACCGCTTCCGGTGATTTTCGCTCACTGGTATGGGCCGATCCCGCCGATCAAGCAGGTGCGGGATCAGACGGGTGGGTGGGACGCGGCTGGCCAGACCCGCACGGTGGTGCTCGCCGGTGGTGGGAGCATGCGCGAGGAACTGACCAGTGTCGACCCGCCCAGGTCGTTTGGCTACACGCTCACCGGCATCAAGGGCCCATTGGCGCCATTGGTCAGCTCGGTCGACGGCGAGTGGGGCTTCACTCGTGTGGGCGACCGTACCGATGTCACCTGGCGGTGGACCATCCATCCGAGGTCGGCGCTGGCCGTGCTGGTGATGCCGGTGTTCGGCAGGGTGTGGAAGGGCTACGCACGCCGAGCGCTGGAGGAGCTGTCCGCACAGCTTGTGGGCTGACTACTGCTGATCCGTGGCTGATCGCTACCGTCGAAACTATGTGTCGACTTTTTGGCTTGCACGCCGGGACCGACGTCTGCACCGCCACCTTCTGGCTGCTGGACGCCCCGGACAGCCTTTCCACGCAGAGCAGGAGGAACCCCGACGGGACCGGCCTGGGCGTCTTCGACGAGCGGGGCCGCCCGCAGCTGCGCAAGCAGCCCATGGCCGCGTGGGAGGACGCCGCCTTCGCCACCGAGGCCCACGAGATGACCGGCACGACCTTCCTCGCCCACGTCCGCTACGCGACGACCGGGTCGCACAGCGCGCACAACACCCACCCCTTCCTGCAGGACGACCGGCTCTTCGCGCACAACGGTGTGGTCAAGGGGCTCGACGCCGTCGACGAACGGCTGCGCGACGCCGGCACCGACGAACTGGTGCTCGGGGACACCGATTCGGAGCGGGTCTTCGCCCTGATCACCGCCTCGATCCGAGCCCGCAACGGCGACGTGAGGGCGGGTCTGCTCGACGCCATCCGCTGGCTGGCGGCGAACGTGCCGCTGTACGCCGTCAACGTGCTGCTGAGCACGGCCACCGACATGTGGGCGCTGCGCTACCCGGACACCCACGAGCTCTACGTCCTGGACCGCCGCCACGACCGCCGAGGCCGCCGATCGGCATTTTCACCTGCGCACCAACCGGATTCGCACGAAGTCAGAACACCTGCGCGCGCGGTCGTCGGTGGTGTTCGCCAGCGAACGCATGGACGACGACCCGCGCTGGCGGCTGATGGAGTCGGGCGAGCTGATCCACGTCGACGCGGGATTGCGCGTCGAGAGCAGCGTGGTGCTGCCCGACCCGCCCCGGCACCGGCTGGCCAAGTCGGACCTGAGCGAGCGCGAGCAGCAGGCCCAGCACGCGAACGGCTGAACCCGGTCGTCTGGCAGAGTGCATGGGCGTGGCAACCCGACGCGCGCTCGTGCTGGCCGGTGGCGGAATAGCGGGAATCGCCTGGGAGACCGGCGTTCTGCGCGGTATCGCCGACGCGTCGCCGGCGCTGGCCCGGCAGCTGGTCGACTCCGACGTGCTGGTGGGGACCTCGGCGGGTTCGACGGTCGCCGCACAGCTTGGCAGCGGCAGTCACGCTCGAGGCGCTGTATGAGCGGCAGCTCGCCGACTCCTCCGCCGAGATCGACTCCGGCGTGGACGTCGAGCAGATCACCGCACTGTTCCTGGCCGCGCTGCGCGAGCCGGCCGACGGGTCGTCGCCCCGGATCCGGCAGCTGCGCAAGCGGATCGCCGACGTGGCTCTGGCCACCCGAACCGTCGCCGAGCCCGTCCGGCGCGACGTCATCGCGCAGCGCCTGCCGTCCCACGACTGGCCCGACCGGGAGCTGCGGATCACCGCGGTCGACTGCGCCACGGGCGAACTGGTCGTCTTCGACCGAGGGTCCGGCGTCGGGCTCCTCGACGCGGTGGCGGCCAGCTGCGCGGTGCCGGGGGCCTGGCCGCCGGTGACCATCGCGGGCCGGCGCTACATGGACGGCGGCATTGGCAGCACGGTCAACCTGCCGGTGGCCGACGACTGCGGCGTGGCGGTGGTGCTGGTGCCCTCCGGGGCCGACGCGCCGTCACCGTTCGGCGACGGGCCGGCCGCCGAGCTCGAGGCGTTCGGCGGCGTCGCGTTCGCCGTCTTCGCCGACGACGACGCGCGGGCCGCCTTCGGGCCCAATCCGCTGGATCCGCGGTGCCGCATCGCCTCGGCGGTCGCCGGGCGCGAGCAGGGACGCCGGGAAGCGGCGGCGGTCGCGCGGTTCCTGGGCGCCTGAGGCGCCGCCGGCCGGTCAGCCCTCGATCGCGGGCGGGGTGGCCTGCTCGGGCGCGGTCTCCAGGGCGTCCAGCGCCTCGTCGGCGAGCCGGTGGCCGACGCCGATCACCTCCGCGGCCCGGTGGAATTCCAGACCCCGGCAGGTCGAACGCGGCACCTCGATCATCAGGTCGGGCGGGTAGGTCGCCAGCATGTGGCGCGCCAGCGCGGCTTGGGCGATGTCGATCGTGCGGTTCATCACCTCGAAGCTGCCCAGCTTCGGCACCTCCGGTGCGCCCCTGATGTCGATCTCGTCGGCTTCGGGCTCCTCGTCGTCGTCGGCCTCGGGCCACGTGTCCGCGCCGAACCTGGCGAGCACGGCCCGCGCCGTCGGCCGGTCGAGCAGTGAGCGGGCGGCGGCGGTGTCCAGCAGCGCCGACGTGCTGCGCACCATGCGGTTGAGCCATTCGGCGGTGGCACCGGGCTCGGCGTCGCGGCGGTCGATCACCTCGCTGCCGCTCAGGCTCACCGCGATGGTCAGGTCGGCGTTGACCGCCGCGATCGGCGCCATCGGCAGCGGATCGAGGATGCCGCCGTCGGCCAGCAGGCGTCCGCCGACCTCGTGCGGGGCGATCACGCCGGGGATCGCGATCGACGCCCGGATGGCCTCGTCGAGGGGACCGCGCTGAAACCAGACCGACTTGCCGGCCAGCAGGTCGGTCGCGACCGCGGTGTAGGGAATGGGCAGTTGCTCGATGGTGACCGGCCCGAGGATGTCGCGCACCGCGTCCAGGATCTTCTCGGCCCGCAGCACCCCCGCGGCGCTGATGGACGGGTCCAGCAGGCGCAGGATCGTGCGCTGGGTCAACGACTTCGCCCAGTCGGCGAACTCGTCGAGGCGTCCGGCGGCCTGCAGGCCGCCGACCAGCGCACCCATCGACGAGCCGGCGATCCCGACGATGTCATAGCCCCGCGCCCGCAGCGCCTCGATCACGCCGATGTGGGCGTAGCCGCGGGCGCCACCGCTGCCGAGCGACAGCGCCACCCGCGTCGGTGCTGATCGGCGCGCGACCGCCGCGCCAGGTTCGCCGGACATCCATTCATTTTGCGCGGCCGAACCGCCCCCGGTCGGGCCGGGCACTTTTTTGCACCGTGATCTCAATCGCAGGCGGCGGTGACGCTTACCCGCATTCGTCGTCGGCGGCCGCGCGGGCGGCGACGATCACGGCCGCCTGCCGGGCCCGGGTCAACTCCGGCCACGGGGAATTCCAGGTGCCCGGCGTGCCCGCCGGCGACGCCTGGACCATCGCCAGGTACGGCTCGAACAGCGACGCGCCGGTCCTGGGTTGGGCATCCATCCAGAGTTTTGCGGCGTGACAGGCCTGGAAGTACTGCTCCTCGGTGGAATCCGCCGGGACGTCGACCCTGGTCGTCACCCCGGCGGGGGAGAGCCCGATCGCGCCCGGTGTCGCGGAGACCGGGGCCCTGCTCACGGTCGGTGGCGGCGCCGACGACGACGCGGTTCCGCCGCCGTGCGAGCAGCCCGCCAACACCAACGCGCCGGCCGCGACGACGACCGCGCCGCGCGGTGGGACTTGACCACGGCACCGGCGCACCGTGCCAATCTATGCGACACTGGCTGCCGTGATGGAGCGCTTCGGATCCTGCGGGTGTTGTCGGCCGTAACCCGGCCGCCTACCCCGATCCGTCCATCCCTGGAGCTCCCCGAATGTCCACCCCTGTCACCACCCCTGCCACCCTGCGCCCGCGCGCCCGCACCGCGCCGGCGCCGGGACCGACGCGGCTGCGGGTGCCCGACCTGCTGCACGCCACCGACCAGGCCGCCGACGACGTGCTCAGCGGCCGCTGCGACCACCTGCTGCCCGGCGGCGGGATACCGGAGTCGCGCCGCTGGTTCTCCCGCATCCACGGCGACGACGAACTCGACGTCTGGCTGATCAGCTGGGTGCCCGGGCACGCCACCGAATTGCACGACCACGCCGGGTCGCTGGGGGCGCTGACCGTGCTGTCCGGGGCGCTCGACGAATTCCGTTGGGACGGAAAGCGGTTGCGGCGACGTCGGCTCGGCGCCGGCGACCAGGCCGGGTTCCCGCTGGGCTGGGTGCACGACGTGGTGTGGGCGGGCGAGGCCGAGGGGCCGGTGCGGCCGGCCCTGAGCGTGCATGCCTACTCGCCGCCGCTGACCGCGATGTCGTACTACGAGGTCACCGACGGAAAAGCGTTGCGCCGCAAGCGCACCGAACTGACCGATCACCCGGAGGGGCCGTGCTGAGCCGCATCGATGTCGTCGTCAGGTCGGCCCGGCGCCGGTATCGTCGGCTGACCGCCGCCGAGGTGCCCGACGCGCTGCGCCGCGGGGCGGTGCTCGTCGACATCCGGCCGCAGGCGCAGCGATCCCGGGAGGGCGAGGTGCCGGGGGCGCTGGTCATCGAGCGCAACGTCCTGGAGTGGCGGTGCGACCCGACCAGCGACGCCAGGCTGCCGCAGGCCGTCGGCGACGACGTCGAATGGGTCATCGTGTGCTCGGAGGGTTACACCTCGAGCCTGGCGGCGGCCGCGCTGCTGGACATCGGTCTGCACCGGGCCACCGACGTCGTCGGCGGCTATCACGCGCTGGCGGGCGCCGGGGTGCTCGCTGAGCGACCGCGCCGGGATCTAGCCGTTGGAGTGCAGCAGCGGCCGCAGCTTGTCCGTCTTTTCCGGTGTCCACCCGGGCGGCGACAGCACGGCGGCCCAGGCGTTGGCCGCGTCGGCGACGTAGCGGTGGCCGTGCCCGGCCGGCACGTCCACGGCGACCGCCATGTCCGCGGTGACCTGCAGGAAGGTGACCACCGGGATCCAGCGGGTCTGCGGCAGCACGTCATAGCCCCGCTTTTCCTTCAGCCAGTCGGGTTCCTTGAACAGCAGGCCGGGCGTCCACCAGGCGATCGGGTCGGAGGCGTGCTGCAGGTACACCACCCGCGGATGGTCCCACGGCGCGTCGGGGCGCGCGAGATTGCCTGGGCGGGCGACGAACCGGGCGTTCTTTCCGTCGTTGTAGATCGGCAGCCACTCCGGTGAGCCCGCGTCGCGGGTGGCCGTCAGGTCCGTCCAGATCGTGTTGTTGAACGTGGGGCCGGAGAACAGGGCCCCGTCGGTGCGGGCCAGCACGTTGTTGAGGCTCATGAACGGCGCCTCGCCGCCGAACGATCCGAGGCTCTCGCCGAACACCACGAGCTTGGGGCGTTGCCCCTCGGGCATGAGCCGGATCAGCCGGTCGACCGCCTCGAACAGCGCCTGACCGGCCTGCCGGGCGTTCTCCTTGTCCACCAGGAACGACAGCCAGCTGGGCAGGAACGAGTACTGCATACTCACGATCGCGGTGTTGCCGTTGTACATGTACTCCAGCGCCGAGGCTTCCGCCTCGTTGATCCAGCCGGTGCCGGTGGTCGTCGCCACCGCGACGACCGCGCGCCGCAACCCGCCCGTGCGCAGCAATTCCCGGGCCGCCAGTTCGGCGGTCGCGGTGATGCCGTCGGCGGAGTTCAGTCCGGCATAGGCGCGGATCGGCTCAGTGGCCTGCACCTCGTTGAAGGAGCTCAGCTGGTCGACATTCGGACCGCCCTCGACGAAGATGCGGCCCTCCCGGCCCAGCGAGTCCCAGGACACCAGCGAGCCCGGACCGCCGGAGCGCAGCGCGGTCTTCGGCGGCGCCGTGTCGGGATTCATCTCGTTGTTGGCCGAGGCGAAGGTGTTGTTCATGGTGCGCATCGCGAACTTGAGCACGACACCGTTGAGCAGCGTGATCGTCAGCACGATGAGGCTGACCACCACGATGGTCGCCGACAGGCGGAACGGCGCGATCCGGTCGAGTTCCCGGACCAGGAAGCTGACCAGCCAGTGGATGGCCTGACCGATCTCGACCAGCGTGAACAGCACCACCAGCGACAGCCCCGCGGCCACCGGGTAGTCGTACCAATTCAGGTGTGCGACGCCCATCAGGTCGCGCACGTCGTCCTGCCAGACGTGGAAGCGGATCGCCATGAACACCATCCCGACGGCGCCGGCCGGGATCAGCACCATCCACGCCCAGCGCGGCGCCGGCGGGCTGGAATTCTGCCCGCGCATGTAGCGGACCATCCAGACGGCGAAGACGCCCAGCCCGTATCCGATGGCCCCGGAGATCCCGCTGACCAGCGCCTGGAACACCGCGGCGCGCGGCAGCAGCGACGGCGTCATGGAAAACCACACGAAGACCAGGCCGCCCGCGGTGCCGGTGAAGGTGTAGTGGCGCAGCCACCACGGCCTGCCCGCCGGCCAGCGCTCGTCGGCCGGCGCGGGTTCATGGATCTTCGGGCCCTGCTGCTGCGGCCCGGCTTCGGGCTCGGCTTCGGGCTCGGTTTCGGCGCCGGGTTCCCGGCCGGCGGCGTTGATCGCAGAACCCGGTTGGTCCATCGAAAGTCCTACCGGTGGGTGAAGTTCGGGGGACGCTTCTCGACGAATGCGGCCATGCCCTCGGATTGGTCCTCGGTGGCGAAGGTCGAGTGGAACAGCCGGCGTTCGTAGAGCAGCCCCTCGGCCAGGGTGGACTCGAACGACCGGTTGACGGCCTCTTTGGCCATCCTGGCCGCCGAGCGTGACATCTGCGAAATGGTGGTGGCGACGGCCTTGGCCTCGGTGAGCAGGTCGTCGGCCGGCACCACGCGCGAAACCAGGCCGCTGCGTTCGGCTTCGGCGGCGTCGATGGTGCGCCCGGTCAGGATGAGGTCCATGGCCTTGGCCTTGCCGATGGCGCGGGTCAGGCGTTGCGAGCCGCCCATGCCCGGCAGCACGCCGAGCTTGATCTCGGGCTGGCCGAATTTCGCGGTGTCGGCGGCGATCAGCACGTCGCACATCATCGCGAGTTCGCAGCCTCCGCCGAGCGCGTGTCCGGCGACCGCGGCGATCGTCGGGGTGCGCACGGCGGCCAGTTTGGCCCAGGGCGCGAAGAAGTCGGCGTCGAACACGTCGGCGAAGCTCAGGGAGGCCATCTCCTTGATGTCGGCGCCGGCCGCGAACACCTTGGCCGAGCCGGTGATGACGATCGCCCCGATGCCCGGGTCGTCGTCGAAATCTGCTGCGGCGCTGGTGACTTCGTGCATCACCTGGCTGTTGAGCGCGTTGAGAGCCTTCGGTCGGTTCAAGGTGATGATCCCGACCCGTTCGTCGCGCTCGACGAGGATGGTTTCGTAGTTCTCAGAAGTCGCGTCAGTCATCTAAATCGCCTTTCTAGAAACTCAAGTCGTCGTCGACCGGCGCGAAATACGCGTCGACGTCGGCTCTGCTGACCTCGGCCAGCGACGCCGGCGACCATTTCGGATTGCGGTCCTTGTCGATGATCTGGGCGCGGATGCCCTCGACCAGATCGTGTGAGCGTGCCGACGCCGAGGACACCCGATAGTCTTGAACCAGAACGTCTTCCAGCGTTTCCAGCTTGCCGGCCCGCCGCACCGCCGCCAGCGCCACCGACACCGCGATCGGGGAGCGGGTGGCGATCAGGTTGGCGGCGTCCTGCGCCGCCGCGCTGTGTCCGCGCAGGGCGGCGAGGATGTCTTCGGCGCTCTGGCCCGCGTAGCACTCGTCGATCCAGTCGCGTTGCGCCACAAGCTCACTGGGCGGGGGTTCGACAGCATGCCGGCTCACGGCGGTCTCGGGACCGTCGGCGACGACCGTCCGGGTGAACGCTTCGAGGTCGCCGTGCGGCACGTAGTGGTCGGCGAAACCCATGGCGATCGCGTCGGCGCCGGAGAACGGCGCCCCGGTCAGGGCGGCGTGCAGGCCCAGCGCACCGGGCGCCCGGGACAGCAGATACGCCCCGCCGACATCGGGGACGAACCCGATGCCGACCTCGGGCATCGCGATCTTGGACGTCTCGGTCACCACCCGGACGCTCCCGTGCGCGCTGACGCCGACGCCGCCGCCCATCACGATGCCGTCCATCAACGACACATACGGCTTGGGGAAGCGGCCGATCTGGGCGTTCATCAGATATTCGTCGCGCCAGAACCGCCGCGCCTCGACGCCGTCCTTGCGGGCGCTGTCGTAGACCGCGACCACGTCGCCGCCCGCGCACAGCCCGCGTTCGCCCGCCCCGGACAGCACGACCGCGCGCACCGCGTCGTCGTCGGCCCACTGGGCGAGCAGCGTCCGTAGCGCGTCGACCATCGCCTGGTTGAGCGAGTTGATCGCCTTGGGGCGGTTGAGCGTGATCAGGCCGATGCCCCCCTCGACGCGGGTCAGAACCTCGTCGGATTCCTCGTTCACGCCCTGGCCTCCTCCTGTTCGGAATCCGTTTAGCCCGTGAAGCCGCCTCGAAGCAGCCTCAGCCTCGACCTGAAATCTAGATCGTTCTCGGGACGCCGATGCCCGCGGGTAAGGTTTATCTTTGAGCCGGCACAGCCGGGAACCCGGTCGGGCCACTGATCGTTGAGTTTGTGTTCGCACAGCTCGAAGCCACAGCCACAAGAGAGGATCCGACGGTGCGGGAGACAAGCAACCCGGTATTTCGTTCGCTGCCCAAGCAGAGCGGCGGATACGCGCAGTTCGGCACCGGCGCGCCGCAGGTGCAGCAGGGCTACTACCAGGCCGACCCGTACCGGGCCCCCTACCAGGAGGCCCGTGACACCGGGGCCTCCCGCCCGGTGACCATCGACGACGTCGTCACCAAGACCGGCATCACGCTGGGCGTGCTGACCGCCGCCGCGGTCGTCGCCTACTTCCTGGTGGTGTCCAACGTTGCCCTGGCGATGCCGCTGACCCTGATCGGTGCGCTCGGCGGGCTGGGGCTGGTGCTGGTGGCCACCTTCGGGCGCAAGCAGGACAGCCCGGCGATCGTGCTCAGCTACGCGGTCCTCGAGGGCCTGTTCCTCGGCGCCGTCTCGTTCGTGTTCGCGCACTATCAGGTGTCTTCCACCAGCGCCGGCGCGCTGATCGGTGAGGCCGTGCTGGGCACCTTCGGGGTGTTCTTCGGCATGCTCGTCGTCTACAAGACCGGGGCCATCCGGGTCACCCCCAAGTTCACCCGGATGCTGGTCGCCGCGATGTTCGGGGTGCTGGCCCTGATGCTCGGCAACTTCGTGCTCGCGATGTTCGGGGTCGGCGGCGGAACGGGCCTGGGCCTGCGCAGCGGCGGGCCGCTGGCGATCCTGTTCTCGATCGTGTGCATCGGCATCGCGGCCTTCAGCTTCCTGATCGACTTCGACGCCGCCGACCAGATGATCCGCGCCGGAGCCCCGGAGAAGGCGGCGTGGGGCATCGCCCTGGGCCTGACCGTGACCCTGGTCTGGCTCTACATCGAGATCCTGCGCCTGCTCAGTTACCTGCAGAACGATTAGCCCCCGGAACGGGTAAAACCGGCACGCCGACTGGCGTGCCGGTTTTATTGTGCCCCGTCGGCGTCGAGTGTGAAGTCGAGTGTGAACGGGTGGCGGTGTGTCTCGGCGTGTCGCCGCCCAGGATTCACATCCGGTGGCGTGACGGCGCTAGCTGAGCCGCTCGATGATCATCGCCATGCCCTGGCCGCCGCCGACGCACATGGTTTCCAGGCCCAACGTCTTGTCGTGGGTCTGCAGGTTGTTGAGCAGCGTGGTGGCGATGCGGGCGCCGGTCATGCCGAACGGGTGGCCCAGCGCGATCGCCCCGCCGGACACGTTCAGCTTGTCCTCGTCGATGCCCAGCTCGCGCGCCGAGCCCAGCACCTGCACCGCGAACGCCTCGTTGATCTCGTACAGGTCGATGTCGCCGATCGACATGCCCGCGCGTTGCAGCGCCTTCTTGGACGCCTCGATCGGGCCCAGGCCCATGATCTCCGGCGACAGGCCGCTGACCCCGGTCGACACGATGCGGGCCAGCGGCGTCAGGCCCAGCTCCTTGGCCTTGGTGTCGCTGGTGATCACCAGCGCGGCGGCGCCGTCGTTCAGCGGGCAGGCGTTGCCCGCGGTCACGGTGCCGTTGGGCCGGAACACCGGTTTGAGCTCGCTGACCTTCTCGTAGGTGGTGCCGGCGCGGGGGCCGTCATCGGTACTGACGGTGGTTCCATCCGGCAGGGTCACCGGGGAGATCTCGCGTTCGAAGTGCCCGCTCTTGATCGCTTCCTCGGCGCGGTTCTGGCTGCGCACCCCCCAGCGGTCCTGCTCTTCGCGGCTGATCCCGGTCAGGATGGCGACGTTCTCGGCGGTCTGGCCCATGGCGATGTAGACGTCGGGAAGGTTGCCGTCGGCGCGGGGGTCGTGCCATTCGTCGGCGCCCGCGGCAGCCGCGGCCGTGCGTTCCTGGGCCGCGTCGAACACCGGGTTCTTGGTGTCCGGCCACGAGTCGGAGTTGCCCTTGCCGAACCGCGACACCGTCTCCACGCCGGCGGAGATGAACGCGTCGCCCTCGCCCGCCTTGATCGCGTGGAAGGCCATCCGCGTGGTCTGCAGCGACGACGAGCAGTACCGGTTGACGGTGGTGCCCGGCAGGAAGTCGTAACCGAGTTCGACGGCGACGACGCGGGCCATGTTGAACCCGGACTCGCCGCCCGGCAGGCCGCAGCCCAGGACGAGGTCGTCGATCTGGTGCGGGTTGAGCGCGGGGACTTTGTCCAGCGCGGCGCGCACCATCTGGGTGGCCAGGTCGTCGGGGCGCATGCTGACCAGCGAGCCCTTCATGGCGCGGCCGATCGGCGAACGAGCGGTGGAGACGATGACAGCTTCGGGCATGGCAACTTCCTTCATGAGCGGGTGGCCTGCATGAGTGGGTGGTTTGGGCACCGCCGACGGGCCTGGACGAGACGAGGTCAAATCTAGTCGCTGCCCACCGGCTGGCACGCGGCAGGGGAATCGGCCGCCGGCCGCCGCCACAGCCGCGACACGGCGGTGACCCCGGAGGGCACCGGTGCGAACGGGGGCGCCGGCGGTGCGGGCGCGGGGTCCTCGGCCCCGCCGCCCAGCGCCTCGCACAGCGTCGCCAGCAGCACGTCGGCGGCCAGCGCGTATGCGGTGGGCGAGGGATGGTAGCCGTCGGCGGAGAACATCACCTCCGGCGCGGCGCGGAACTGCGGCGCCAGCCTCTGGGCCAGCGGCACCGGCACGCCGCCGGCCGCCTTGACGGCCGCGGCCTGGGCGCGGGCGAGTCGCGTGGTGCGAGCGTGCGCCAGCGAGCGCAGCGGCTGCGGGATGGTGGGGATCACCCCGAGGTCCGGGCAGGTGCCCACGACGACGACCGCGCCGTGGGTGCGCAGCCGCCGGACGGTCAGCGACAGGCGTTGCGCCGACTGGCTGATGCCGTTGAGGGCGGTCACGTCGTTGGCGCCGAGCATCATCACCGCCGCGTCCGGCGGCGGCCCGGCCACGAACATCGCGTCGACCTGGCCGCACACGCCCTTCGACGTCGCGCCGACGATGGCCTTGGTGCTCAGCCGGATTCGGGTGCCGGTCCGCTCGGCGAGCCCGCGGGCGATCAGCACGCCCGGCACCTCTTCGGCGCTCATGCACCCGTACCCGGTGGCCGTCGAGTCGCCGAAGATCATCAGGTGCAGGTCGGCGTGGATGCCGCGGTGCCAGCGTTCGACCGGCCCGCTGCCGGGGGCATACACGCCGTCGGCGCGGGGCGGGATGTCCCACGCTTTCGGGATCACGGTGCGCACGTGCGTCGCCTGGCCCATCAGCAGGTTGCGAGCGCCCAGGTACGCCGTACCCGTCGAGGCGAGAGCCCCCGCTGTGGCCAGGGCGATCGTCGACCGACGCGGCACCCGGATGGTCACGATGATCATTTTAAACCGGCCCCGGTGTTTGCACGGGCGGCTTGTGAACAAACTGATCACGTTGTGAATCAGATGTGATATCAAATCCGCCGATTCAAATGTGCTCGTGAGCGAGGCCTGTCAAGCTGAGTTCGAGGGGTTGGCTGATCGGCTCGGCAAACGCGGTGAACCAGACGCTCGGCCGCCTCGTCACATGCCGTATCGGACTACAAAGGCGTAGGAAGTGTTGAGCATGACCGCTTTTCGCGACGTATCCGGTTCGCCCCGAACCGCCGTCCGCCCCGAGCTCCGCCCGGCGGACCTCCTCAAGGCCCGTCGGGCCAACCTCCTCAAGGCCCGCCGATTCGCCGTCAGCGACGGCGCCCCGGTCGAGGTCCTCGAATCCGGGCCCAGCGTTGCTGCGCGGGTGGCCACCCTGACCTCGCGGCTGACGATCCGACCGGTGCTGTCCGTGGGTAGCCACGTGCCCCACCTGCCGTGGCCCTGGGGCCTCATCGACCTGGCGTCGCGGGTGCTGCTGCCGGTGTCGGCCACCGTGCGCGAGACGGTGAACCTGCCCAACGCGTCGGCGCAACTGGTGCGGGCCCCGGGGGTGCTGCCCGCCGACGGCACCCGCCGCGTCGTCGTCTACCTGCACGGCGGCGCCTTCTTGACCTGTGGGGCGAACTCGCACGGCAGGCTTGTCGAGGCGTTGTCGGAGTTCGCCGACTCGCCCATCCTGGTGGTCAACTACCGGCTGCTGCCCAAGCACTCCATCGGCATGGCCCTCGACGACTGCCACGACGCCTACCAGTGGTTGCGGGTGCGCGGCTATGAACCCGACCAGATCGTGCTGGCCGGCGACTCCGCGGGCGGCTACCTGGCGCTGGCCCTGGCGCAACGGCTGCAGGAAGAAGGCGAGGAACCGGCCGCGCTGGTGGCGATCTCGCCGCTGCTGCAGCTGGCCAAGCAGAACAAGCAGGCGCACCCCAACATCAAGACCGACGCGATGTTTCCCGCCCGGGTCTTCGACGCCCTCGACGTCCTGGTCACGGCGTCGGCCGCCAAGCACAAGAGGAACGGCGAACCAGAGGAGATCTACGAGCCGCTGGAGCACATCAAGCCCGGCCTGCCGCGCACGCTGATCCACGTCTCGGGATCCGAGGTGCTGCTGCACGACGCGCAACTGGCGGCCAGCCGGCTGGCGGCCGTCGGGGTGCCGGCCGAGGTGCGGGTGTGGCCCGGCCAGATGCACGACTTCCAGCTGGCCGCACCGATGGTGCCCGAGGCGGTGCGGTCGCTGCGCCAGATCGGCGAGTACATCCGCGAATCCACCGGCTAGCGTTTCGCCGGTCGGCCGTTCGGGTGCACCGCCCTAATGCGCCTGAGACGATGAGCCCATGCGAATCGCGCAGCACCTCAGTGACCTGATCGGCGGTACGCCACTGGTGCGCCTGAACACCGTCGTCCCCGCCGGTGCCGGCACCGTCGCGGCGAAGGTCGAGTACCTCAACCCCGGCGGCAGCTCCAAGGACCGGATCGCGGCGAAGATGATCGACGCCGCCGAGGCCGGCGGGCAGCTCAAGCCGGGCGGCACCATCGTCGAACCGACGTCGGGTAACACCGGTGTCGGCCTGGCCATGGTCGCTCAGCGCCGCGGCTACCGGTGCATCTTCGTGTGCCCCGACAAGGTCAGCGAGGACAAGCGCAACGTGCTGCTCGCCTACGGCGCCGAGGTGATCGTGTGCCCGACGGCGGTGCCGCCCGACGACCCGGACAGCTACTACAGCGTGTCCAACCGGCTGGTTGAGGAGATCGACGGGGCCTGGAAACCCGACCAGTACGCCAACCCGGAGGGGCCGGCCAGCCATTACGAGACGACCGGCCCGGAGATCTGGGCCGACACCGACGGCAAGGTCACCCACTTCGTCGCCGGGATCGGCACCGGGGGCACGATCAGCGGCGCCGGCCGCTACCTCAAAGAGGTGTCCGCCGGCCGGCCCGAAGGACCGGTGCGCATCGTCGGCGTCGACCCCGAAGGTTCGGTCTATTCCGGCGGCAGCGGCCGGCCCTACCTGGTCGAGGGCGTCGGCGAGGACTTCTGGCCGGCCGCCTATGACCCCGATATCCCCGACGAGATCATCGCGGTGTCCGACTCCGACTCCTTCGACATGACGCGGCGGCTGGCCCGCGAGGAGGCGATGCTGGTCGGCGGCTCGTGCGGGATGGCGGTGGTGGCCGCGGTGCAGATGGCCGAGCGGGCCGGCCCCGACGCCCTCGTCGTCGTCCTGCTGCCCGACGGCGGCCGCGGCTACATGTCGAAGATCTTCAACGACGCGTGGATGTCGTCCTACGGGTTCCTGCGCAGCCGCCTGGACGGCTCCACCGAACAGCCCTCGGTCGGTGACGTGCTGCGCCGCAAATCCGGGGAGCTGCCCGACCTGGTGCACACCCATCCCGCCGAGACGGTGCGCGACGCCATCGGCATCCTGCGCGAGTACGGGGTGTCCCAGATGCCGGTGGTCGGCGCCGAGCCGCCGGTGCGGGCCGGCGAGGTCGCCGGCAGCGTCTCCGAGCGAGAACTGCTCTCGGCCGTCTTCGAGGGTCGCGCCAAGTTGGCCGACGCCGTCGCGCAACACATGAGCCCGCCGCTGCGCATGATCGGTGCCGGCGAGTCGGTCAGCGCGGCCGGCAAGGCCCTGCGCGACTGGGATGCCCTGATGGTGGTGGAGCAGGGCAAACCGGTCGGCGTCATCACCCGGCAGGACCTGTTGGGCTACCTGTCGGACGCGCCGCGCCGGCGCTGACCGCGGGGCCTGCGAGGGGCGCGAAAAGGCCTGGCCCGGCCGCTCTTCCGACGGTCTGCTCAGGTACTGTGGTGCGGCCCGGTTCAACGATCCGCAGTGGAAGTTTGCCCATGACCGATCAACCGCCACCCAGCGGCGCTTACCCGCCACCTCCCTCGTCGCCCGGGTCCCCGGGTGGGCGGGGGCCGCAACCCGGTGGACACGAATCCCAGTCCGGGCCGCCGGCGCCCGAGGGCGGCGCGCCCGCGTCGCCCCCGCCCCCGCCACGCGGCGGTTCCTACCCGCCGCCCCCACCACCGCCCGGCGGGGGTTCCTACCCACCGCCGCCCCCGCCTTCCGGTGGGTACGCGCCACCGCCTCCCGGACCGGCGATCCGCACGCTGCCGAAGCACGATTACACCCCGTGGTTATCCCGGGCGCTGGCCTTCATCATCGACATCCTCCCGTACGTCGTCCTCATCGTCACGGTGATGGTGATGGTTCCGCTACGGACGTCATGCGTCGCCGGATTTCCGCCGCAAACCAACCAGATCTGCGCCACCGAGGTCTCGGTAGTCGGCGCGCTGGTGCGCTCGTTGGCGACGTTGGTGGGGCTGTCCTACCTGATCTGGGACTACGGCTATCGCCAGGGCAGAACCGGGTCGAGCATCGGCAAGTCGGTCATGAACTTCAAGGTGGTCAGCGAGATCACCGGTCAGCCCATCGGATTCGGGAAGTCCGTCGTGCGTTCGATCGCGCACGCCATCGACGCGATGGTCTGCTTCATCGGATTCCTCTTCCCGCTGTGGGACGCCAAGCGCCAGACGTTGGCAGACAAGGTCATGTCGACCGTGTGCCTGCCGATCTGACGTGGCTGTGCAGGCCGTTTCCCGATGAGCAAAAAAAACATGCCGGGCCACCCCGACAGCGCCGGGCTGGCCACCAGGGCCATCCACGCCGGCTACCGCCCCGACCCGGCGACCGGGGCGGTCAACGCCCCGATCTATGCCAGCAGCACGTTCGCCCAGGACGGCGTCGGCGAGCTGCGCGGGGGGTTCGAGTACGCGCGCACCGGCAACCCGACGCGTTCGGCCCTGGAAGCCTCGCTGGCCGCCGTCGAGGAGGGCGCTTTCGCGCGCGCGTTCAGCTCCGGGATGGCCGCCACCGACTGCGCGGTGCGCTCGTTGCTGCGGCCCGGCGAGCACCTGATCATCCCGAACGACGCCTACGGCGGCACATTCCGGCTGATCGACAAGGTCTTCACCCAGTGGAATGTCGGCTACACGCCCGTGGCACTGTCGGACCTCGACGCCGTCCGGGCCGCGATCACACCGCAGACGCGGCTGATCTGGATCGAAACCCCGACCAATCCGCTGCTGAATATCGCCGACATCGCGGCCATCGCCGAGATCGGTCGGCGCAGCGGCGCCAAGGTGTTGGTGGATAACACCTTTGCCTCACCTGCCCTGCAGCAGCCGTTGACGCTGGGCGCCGACATCGTGCTGCACTCGACCACGAAGTACATCGGTGGCCACTCCGACGTGGTGGGCGGCGCGCTGGTCACCGACGACGAGGAGCTCCATGGAGCCTTCGGTTTCCTGCAGAACGGCGCCGGCGCGGTGCCGGGGCCGTTCGACGCCTACCTGACGATGCGGGGCCTGAAAACGCTGGTGCTGCGGATGCAGCGGCACTGCGAGAACGGCTTGGCCGTGGCGGAATTCCTGGCCGGGCATCCCGCGGTGGGCACGGTGTTGTACCCCGGACTGCCCGGCCACCCCGGGCATGAGGTCGCGGCGCGGCAGATGCGCGGCTTTGGGGGCATGGTCTCGGTGCGGATGCGGGGCGGGCGCCAAGCCGCCCGGGACCTGTGCGCCCGCACCAGGGTGTTCATCCTGGCCGAATCGCTGGGCGGGGTCGAGTCGCTGATCGAGCACCCCAGCGCGATGACGCACGCGTCGGCGGCCGGTTCTCAGCTGGAGGTTCCCGACGACCTGGTGCGGCTTTCGGTCGGCATCGAGGACATCGAAGACCTGCTGGCAGACCTCGACCAGGCGCTGGCCTGAGCGGCTCCGCGAGCAGACGCAAAATCGCCCGCCGCTGCGCAAAATTGGGCGATTTTGCGTCTGCTCGGGGCCAGGGTCTCAGGAGTGGTAGGGCTCCGCGCTGACCAGGGTGACCTCGACGGTGCTGCCGTTGGGCACCGTGTAGCTGCGGGTCTCGCCCACCTTCGCGTCGATCAGCGCGCCACCCAGCGGCGAGTTCGGCGAGTACACCTCGAGCTTGCCGTCGTTGACGCCCTCCTGGCGGGTGGCGATCAGGAACGTCTCGGAGTCGGACTTGTCGCCGTTGTAGTAAACCTTGACCACCGAACCGGGCAGCGCGACGCCGGACTGCTTGGGCGCTTCGCCCACCTTCGCGTTGCTGAGCAGGTCCTGCAGCTGACGGATGCGGGCTTCCTGCTGGCCCTGCTCCTCGCGCGCGGCGTGGTATCCGCCGTTCTCGCGCAGGTCGCCCTCCTCGCGGCGGTCGTTGATTTCCGCGGCGATGACCGGACGGTTGGCGATCAGCTGGTCGAGCTCGGCCTTGAGTCGGTCATGTGACTCCTGGGTCAGCCAGGTCACCTGAGTATCCGTCATCTCGTCGTGCTCCTTGTGTTGTTGGTTCCGCGTCTCCGCGCAAGTCTGCGTCTCGCCGCCGGGAGGGGGCCGGGTTCCGGCCCGGGGCCGCCGCCGCGTCGGCCTTCCCGCGGCCATTAATGCAGCAATACACGGTCCCAATAGGAACCGTGCATTCATCCATGTTACCACCGCGGAAACAACTGATGACCCAGAAATTCGCAGTTCGGGTCCCTCGCGCGGTCAGGACGGTCGCAGGTACCCGGGCACGTCGGTGCCGCAGCCGTAGATGTCGGCCATCATCGGCGGCCGAGAGGACTTCACCGTCGTCGTCACCTGCACCGTGGCCTGGTCGGATGGCGGGACGAGCACCTCGCGCCTGCCCGTCTCGCTGCCGTCGCGGGCGCGCACCCGCACGATGCAGTCCACCGGCCGTGACGGGTCGGAGCGCGTCACGCTGATCGTCACCGAGGCCGTCTCGTCGTCGATCACCTGATAGCCGGCCAGCGAACCCGTGACGTCGCTGGTGGCAAGCCGCCCATACCCGACAATTGCGACGGCGACCCCGGCCAGCACCGCCAGCACGCCCAGCCCGATCACCACCGTGCGCCGGGATACCCCGGAGAGCTTCGAACGCCCGTAACGGGATTCGGGGCGCGGAATAAAAGGCTGGCTCATCGGTGATTCATCTCTGGACTGTCGGCCACGCAACCCCGGCCGAGGGAACGCTGACGATCGAGAACTGGAATTATAGGGTCGTACCGGCCGGGCAGCGGAGCACAGCACAAAGATGCCGACACACAGACGAGGGGGCATGTGAGCAACCTGCGGTTGATGGCGGTGCATGCCCACCCCGATGACGAGTCCAGCAAGGGTGCGGCCACGCTCGCCAAGTATGCCGACGAGGGCCACCGCGTGCTGGTGGTGACGTTGACCGGCGGCGAGCGCGGCGACATCCTCAACCCGGCGATGGACCTGCCCGACGTGCGCGGGCACATGGCGGAGATCCGCCGCGACGAGATGGCCAAGGCCGCCGAGATCCTCGGCGTGGAACACACCTGGCTGGGCTTCGTCGACTCCGGACTGCCCGCCGGTGACCCGCCGCCGCCGCTGCCCGAGGGTTGCTTCGCGCTGGCCCCGCTGGACGAGTCGATCGAGTCCCTGGTGCGCGTGGTCCGCGAGTTCCGGCCGCACGTGATCACCACCTACGACGAAAACGGCGGCTACCCGCACCCCGACCACATCCGCTGCCACCAGGTTTCGGTCGGCGCCTTCGAGGCCGCCGGCGACTATCACCGCTTCCCGGACGCCGGCGACCCGTGGACGGTGTCCAAGCTGTACTACATCCACGGGTTCCTGCGGGCGCGGATGCAGTTGCTGCACGACGAGGCCGTCAAGCACGGCCACGAACCACCGTTCAAGAAGTGGCTCGAGCACTGGAAGCCCGACCATGACCCGTTCGAGTCGCGGGTGACGACGCGCGTCGAGTGCTCGGCCTATTTCGGCCAGCGCGACGATGCGCTGCGCGCGCACGCCACCCAGATCGACCCCAACCACGACTTCTTCGCCGCTCCGCTGGCCTTGCAGCAGCGGCTCTGGCCGACCGAGGAATTCGAGCTGGCCCGGTCCCGGGTGCCCGTCCGCCTGCCCGAGGACGACCTGTTCGCCGGAATCGAGGCCGACGGATGAACCGCGCGCTGCTCACGGTGCTCGCCGACGGCGCGCCGCACAACCACGGCCCCGACTTCGGCAAGGCCAGCCCGATCGGCCTGCTGGTGATCGTGCTGCTGCTGATCGCCACGCTGCTGCTGCTGCGGTCGATGAACCGGCAGCTCAAGAAGGTGCCCGACTCGTTCGACCCCGATCACCCCGCCCCCGACCAGGCCGCCGACGAGGGCACCGACACCGTCGACCCGCCCGCCGACGAGGAGCCCGAACGGCCCGGCGGGCCGGCGCGGCCGACAGGATCCGGTGATGAACCCGACTGACGTTTCCCGGACGAACGCTCTCGGCGCGGCCACCAGCCCGTACCTGCGCCAGCACGCCGACAACCCGGTGCACTGGCAGGAGTGGACGCCGGAGGCGCTGGCCGCCGCGGCCATGCGCGACGTGCCGATCCTGCTCTCCGTCGGCTACGCCGCCTGCCACTGGTGCCACGTCATGGCCCACGAATCGTTCGAGGACGACGAGGTGGCCGCCGCGATGAACGCCGGGTTCGTCTGCATCAAGGTCGACCGCGAGGAGCGGCCGGATATCGACGCGGTCTACATGAACGCCACCGTCGCGCTCACCGGGCAGGGCGGTTGGCCGATGACGTGCTTTTTGACACCCGACGGCCGGCCCCTGTTCTGCGGCACGTACTACCCGAAAGATGCCTTTCTGCAACTTCTTTCGAACGTCACGGAGATCTGGCGGGAGCGCCGGGACGAGCTCGAGGAGGCGTCGGACCGGATCGCCGAGGAGTTGCGCGGGATGGCCGGGGGGCTGCCCGAGGGCGGCCCGGCAGTGGTGCCTGCGGTGTGCGACCACGCCGTCGCGGCGGTTTTGGCCGACGAGGACAAGGTCAACGGTGGCTTCGGCGCCGCGCCCAAGTTCCCGCCGTCGGCGGTCCTCGAGGCGTTGCTGCGCAACCACGAACGCACCCGCTCCCAGGCCACGCTGGAGGCGGTCGCTCGGGCCGGCACCGCGATGGCCCGCGGCGGCATCTACGACCAGCTCGCCGGTGGCTTCGCCCGCTACAGCGTGGACGAGGCCTGGATGGTGCCGCATTTCGAGAAGATGCTCTACGACAACGCGCTGCTGCTTCGCGCCTACGCGCACTGGGCCCGCCGCACGAAAAATCCGCTGGCCCGGCGCGTCACCGCCGAGACGGCGCGTTTCCTGCTCGACGAGCTGTCCGATGCCGGCATGTTCGTGTCATCGCTGGACGCCGACGCCGACGGTCGCGAGGGTTCGACCTACGTGTGGACGCGCAAGCAGCTGGCCGACGTGCTCGGGGACGACGACGGCCGCTGGGCCGCACAGCTTTTCGGGGTGACCCGGTCGGGCACGTTCGAGGACGGCGCCTCGGTGCTGCAGCTGCGCGACGACCCCGACGACCCGCGGCGGTTCGAGCGCGTCCGCTCCGCGCTGCTGGCCGCCCGGCGCACCCGGGTCCAGCCCGGCCGCGACGACAAGGTCGTCGCCTGCTGGAACGGCCTGGCCATCAGCGCCCTCGCCGAGGCCAGCGTGGCCCTGGACGAACCGGAGCTGGCCCGCGCGGCGGCACGCTGCGCGGCGGCGCTGCTGGACCTGCATGTCGTCGACGGCCGGCTGCGGCGCACCAGCCTGGGCGGGGTGGTCGGCGACGGCCCCGCCGCCCTGGACGACCACGCCATGCTGGCCTCCGGGCTGCTGGTGCTCTACCAGTTGACCGCCGACGAGGGCTGGCTGACGAGGGCGACCGAGTTGCTGGACGCGGCGCTGCGGCACTTCGCCGACCCGCAGCGGCCCGGCCGCTGGTTCGACACCGCCGACGACGCCGAGCGGTTGATGTGGCGGCCCGCCGACCCGCTGGACGGTGCGACGCCGTCGGGCGCGTCGTCGATCACCGAAGCGCTGCTGACCGTCGCACACCTGGTCGACGGCGACCGCGCCGAGCGGTATCTGCAGGCGGCGTCCGAGGCGCTGGCCGCGCATTCGATCCTGCTGGCGCAGGCGCCGCGCTCGGCCGGCAATTGGATCGCCGTCGCCGAAATGGCGGTGCGCGGACCGCTGCAGGTCGCGGTCGCCTGCGACCCGGCGCAGTCGGATCTGCTGACCGAGGCGCGCCGGCTGGCGCCCGGTGGGGCGATCGTCGTCGGGGGTGCGTTGGACTCGTCGGCGCTGCTGGCCGGCCGCGACCGGGTGGACGACGCCGACGCGGCGTACGTGTGCCGGGGCCGGGTGTGCGATCTACCGGTGACCCGGGTCGCGGAGCTGGCGGCGGTGCTGGGTGTGCCCGGGCGGTAGCTCGGCGGCTACCCTGCCACACATGCCGCACGCCGACGACAGGACGCAACACATCACCGACACCGTCAACCGCTACATCGAACTCGTCGCCAAGGGCACGGCCGACGATCTGGTCGAGCTGTACGCCGACGATGCCACGGTCGAGGACCCGGTCGGGGGCGAGGTGCACATCGGGCGCAAGGCGATCCACGGCTTCTACTCCTCGATGAACGACGTGCAGCGCGACTGCGAGCTCGTGTCGCTGCGGGTGGCCGGAGCCGAGGCAGCCTTCCTGTTCCGGCTGACCGTGACCGCGGGCGATCACCGGATGGTGATCGAGCCGATCGACGTCATGGTCTTCGACGACGCGGGCAAGATCGCCGCGATGAGGGCCTACTGGTCGGCGGCCGACGTCACCCAGCTGTAGCGTTGGCGCGTCACGCCGGGTTGCCGACGTAGAACACGGCCAGCCACATGGCGATGTAGTGCAGGATCGCCGCGATCGCGGTCATGGCGTGGAAGAACTCGTGGTAGCCGAACGTCCGCGGCCACGGGTCGGGCCAGCGCAGGCCGTAGAACAAGCCGCCGAAGCTGTACAGCGCGCCGCCGACCGCCAGCAGCACCATCGCGGCCACGCCGGCGACGTGGATGATCGTCGGTGCGTACCACACGGCCACCCAGCCCAGCAGCAGATACAGCGGCACGCCCACCCACCGCGGCGCCGTGGGCCAGCAGACTTTCAGCACGATGCCCGCCACCGCGCCACCCCACACGATCCACAGCACGGTCACGCCGGTGCTCTGCGGCATGGCCAGGCGCGCGAACGGGGTGTAGCTGCCGGCGATGAACACGAAGATCATCGAATGGTCGAGCCGCTTCATCCGGGTGCGCGCGACCGGGGATTTCCACTGCACCCGGTGATAGGTGGCGCTGACGGCGAACATCGCCACGGTCGCCGCGGCGTAGACAAGGGTCGAGTGACCGGCGCGGGGGGAGGCGACCGCCCACGATACCGACACCAGCGTCGCGCCGCAGATGACCGCGAACCACGCCGAGTAGAAGTGGATCCAGCCGCGCATCCGCGGCTTGGCCAGGATCTTGGCGGCGCCCTCGACGAACTCTTCGACGGGGTTGTCCGGCGCGAGGACCCGCGAGTCGGACTCGGGGTCGGCGTCGGAAGCTGCAGAGGTGCTGGTGTGGGTGCTCATGTCTCCTGTTGCCTCGCGCGTCGGGAAGCCGGCCGGGGCCGCTGATCATCCACACTAGTCGGGGATGGTTACGTGCGGTCGTGTCCACGCGGTGGTGTCGGCGGGCAATGACTGCCGAAATCGGTTGTCGCGAAAGTAGGGTGTGAGTTCGTGGAGATCATTCCGCCGCGGCTCAAGGAGCCGCTGTACAAGGTCTACGAGCTGCGCCTGCGGCAGGGCCTCGCGGCCTCGAAGTCCCAGCTTCCCCGCCACATCGCGGTCCTGTGCGACGGAAACCGGCGCTGGGCGCGCGACGCCGGCTACGACGACGTCAGCTTCGGCTACCGGATGGGTGCCGCCAAGATCGCCGAGATGCTGCGCTGGTGTCAGGAGGCCGGCATCGAGATGACCACCGTCTACCTACTGTCCACCGAGAATTTGCAGCGCGATCCCACCGAGTTGGCCGGGCTCATCGAAATCATCACCGATGTCGTCGAGGAGATCTGCGCGCCGGCCAATCGGTGGAGCGTACGCACGGTCGGGGATCTCGAGCTGCTCGGCGAGGAGCCGGCCCGGCGGGTGCGCGGCGCGGTGAAGTCGACACCGGCCGTGGCGCCCTTCCACGTCAACGTCGCCGTCGGCTACGGCGGGCGCCGGGAAATCGTCGACGCAGTGCGGGCGTTGCTGAGCAAGGAACTCGCCAATGGCGCGACCCCCGAAGAGCTCATCGACGCGGTGACACCCGACGCTATCTCCGAAAACCTCTACACCTCCGGGCAACCCGACCCCGACCTGGTGATCCGCACGTCCGGTGAGCAACGTCTGTCCGGCTTTCTGCTGTGGCAGAGCGCCTACTCGGAGATGTGGTTCACCGAGGCGCACTGGCCCGCGTTCCGCCGGGTCGACTTCCTGCGGGCGTTGCGCGCCTACAGCATGCGGCACCGCCGCTACGGCAAATAGCGGGTCGGTACGCATCCAAACCCGTGCCACACTGAATGAATGGCTGCGCTGTCGGCGGTGGTGTTCACGCTGAGCGGCTGGCTGGGGTTGTACCTGCTGGCCCGCGATCCGCGTAAGCCGGTCCTCGCGCTGGCGGCGGCCGGGCTGTGCGGCTTCGCGCTGGTGGTCGCGCTGGACGCGGTGCGCACGGCCGGCGTCACGCATGCCGCGGTGCTCAGCCGGGTCGAGATCTACCTGGTCGCCGTGCCCAGCGTGGCGTGGTTTGCGGTCCTGGTCGAGCTGTCCCGGCCGTCCGATCATTGGCGCGCCCGCACGGGCGAGTGGCTGCTCGTCGGCGGCGTCGGTGCGCTGACCGTGGTCGGCGCGGCACTGGCCGGCAACGTGGACGGGCCGCTGCGGCCCGGGCACCTGCTGATGTTCGCGGTGATCTCGGTGTCCACGCTCGCCGCGATGGTCGCCGCGCTGATGCGTCCGGCCCAGCCGGTGCCCGTCGTCGGCATCGTGGTGGTGGCCACGCTGTTCTTCGCGCTCGGCAACGCGATCCTGATCATCCCGCTGGGCCTGCTGCCGAGCTGGCTGGCGCTGGCCTCCACCGGGTTCGACGTCCTGTTGCTGGGCGTGGCGGTGGCGCTGTGGGACGCCTTCGACGAGGGCCAGGCGCTGCGTGCCGACATGCTGCGTTCGTTCGCCGGATCGATGGCGGTGGCGGTGCTGTTCGGCGGTCAGGCGCTGGTCGGGTTGGCGGTGACGCGGCGCGACGCCACCGCGCAGGCCGCGCTGACGGTGCTGCTGTTCACCACCCTGGCGGTCGCCGTCGCGGTGCAGGTGCTGGCCGACCCGCTCGCCGGGGCGCTGGACCGGCTTGCCTTCTCGAGGTCGCCGGCGCTGCGCGCCGACCGCGCCGCGCTGCGGCATACCGGGGCGGCGCTGCCGCTGCGGTCGGCCGACCCGCTGCGGGACATCGAGGCCGTCGACGACGACACCTTCGCCCGGCTCACCCGCCGGGCGCTGGGTCACTACGGCGACCTGACCAAGCTGGTCGCCAGCCCGCTGACCGCGCTGCCGGTGATCGACGAGCGGCTGGCGGCCCGCGGAGTCGCCGACCACCCGCTGGAGCGGGCCAACGAACTCAAGGCCGTCCTGGCCGACGCCATCGGCCGGCTCAAACCGCGCGACGCCGGTGAGTTCGGCACCACCGAGCAGTGGCGCCACTACAACTCGCTGTATTTCCCCTACGTCGTCGGCGTGCGCGCCTACGCGCAGAACGCCACCGCGGCCGGCCTGGATGCCACCGCCCGGCAGGCCTGGCAGTGGCTGGTCGCCGAGGTTCCGCAGCGATCGCTGCACAACTGGCAGAACGCCGCGGCCCGGCTCATCGCCGCCGACCTGCGGGGTCGGGTGCCCGCCGGCTCGCCGGCCGCGGTGCCGCACTGACGAACCGGGTGCGCCGTCGCCGGGGCGGTTAGGCTCGCAGCCGGGGGCCGCTCACGGAAAGGGCACTGGAATGGCTACGGCGACGCTTCCGCCCGCAAAGGTCATCCGGGTGATCGAACGCGCCCGGCACCTCCTCGGCCGGCTGTACCGCCGGACGGTTCCCGCCTCAGCGGGCTTGCTGGAGATGCTGATGGACGCGTGGGTCGCCCAGGCGATCACGGCGGCGGCCGATCTCGGCATCGCCGACGCGCTCGCCGACGGGCCGCTGTCGGCCGTGGACCTGGCCCGCGCGGTCGACGCGGATGCCGACGCGCTCAGTCGGCTGATGCGGGCCCTGATCTCGCGCGGCATCTTCCGCCAGCGCCGCGACGGGCGCTACGACCTCACGCCGCTGGCGCAGCCGCTGCGTTGCGACGCCGAGATCTCCCTGGCCGCGTGGGCCCGGTGGGCGGGTTCGCCCCAGCTGCGGGAGCGGTGGAGCCACCTCAGCGAGGGCATCCGCGCGGGCCGCTGCACCGCCGCCGAGATGCGCGGCCAGAACATGTTCGACTACCTGGCCGGCGAGCCGGAGCTGCACGAGATCTTCAACCAGGCCATGACTAACGTGTCCGAACTGTCGATCGCGCCGCTGATGGCCGCCTACGACTTCGGCTGCTTCGGCCCCGAGGTCACCATCGTCGACGTCGGGGGCGGGCGCGGTCGGCTGCTGTCGGCCATCCTCAACGCCACACCGCAGGCGCGTGGCGTCCTGTTCGACATGCCGCAGGTCGTGGCGGGGGCCCCGGAGGAACTGCGCAGGCATCGCGTCGAGGACCGCGTCGAGATCGCCGAGGGTTCGTTCTTCGACGACGTGATACCGGCCGGCGGCGACATCTACGTCCTCAAGAACGTGATCCACGACTGGCTCGACGAGGATGCCGAGCGCATCTTGCGCAACGTGCGAGCGGCGTGCGCGACGGGCAAGCATGTGCTGCTCGTCGAACTGGTGATCCCCGCGCACAACCGCGACTTTGCCGGCAAATGGCTGGACCTGGACATGTTCGTCAGCGCCGCCGCGCGGGAGCGCACCGCCGACGAATACAGTCGGCTGCTCGGGCGCGCCGGCTTCCGCCCGACGCGGGTTGTCGAGACCGTGTCACCGTTCAGCCTCATCGAGGCCGAGGCGGTTTAGCCGGGGTCATTGGCAGCGGATGGCAGTGCCACGAGTCGATATGGCAGTGCCCCGGCGGAACGCTGAGAACCGTTCCATCCACCGCCACCGTGAGGAGTAAGCACATGACCTCTGGCTCTCGAGCATCCGGGCTCGACACCCCACCCCTGTACGACTCGACCGATTCGCTGCTGCGGTTCGCCATGCGCGCCGATGCCACGCTGTCGGGCCTGAGCGGGCTGGCGATCGCCTTCTTCGCCGACCGGCTCTCGTCCCTGACCGGCTTGTCGCCCGGCGTGGAGTACACCGCGGGCGCTGCGTTCGTGGTTTACGGGCTGGCGGTGTTCGGCCTGGCGGCGTTGCCGAATCCGCGCCGCGCCGGGATCGGCGTCGCCCTGGCGAACGGTGCCTACACGGTGGCCGCGGTCCTGGCCGCCGACGTGGTGTCCATGACAACGGCCGGGGAGGTGGCCATGCTGGCCACCGGCGCCTACACCGCGGCGTTCGCGGTGCTGCAGTACCTGGGCGTGCGTCGCCTGGCGCGGTAGCGCCGCCGGCCCGGCAGGGGCGGCCCCGCGGCACGTCGCGGCGGCCGCCCCGTTCCCCGTGTCACAGCTTGCGCAGGCGCAGCCGGTTGATGGAGTGGTCTGCGTCTTTGCGGAGCACCAGGGTCGCGCGGGGCCGGGTCGGCAAAATGTTCTCGACCAGATTGGGCCGGTTGATCGACCGCCAGATCTCGCGCGCGGCGGCGACCGCCTTGGTGTCGCTGAGGGCCGAGTAGTGGTGGAAGTGCGACTCCGGGTCGGCGAACGCCGTGCTGCGCATGGCCAGGAACCGGGAGATGTACCACTGCTCGATGTCCTCGATGCGGGCGTCGACGTACAGCGAAAAGTCGAACAGGTCCGACACCATCAGCGTCGGGCCGGTCTGCAAGACGTTGAGGCCCTCCAGGATCAGGATGTCGGGGTGGCGGACCACCTGCTTGGCCCCGGGAATGATGTCGTAGTGCAGGTGCGAGTACACCGGCGCACAGGCGTACTCCGAACCGGACTTGACCGTTGTCACGAACCGCATCAGCGCCCGGCGGTTATAGCTTTCCGGAAAGCCCTTGCGATGCATCAGGTTTCGGCGGTCCAGCTCGGAGTTCGGGTACAGGAAGCCGTCGGTGGTGACCAGGTCCACCCGCGGGTGGTGATCCCAGCGGCCCAGCAGCGCCTTGAGTACGCGGGCGGTGGTGGACTTGCCGACCGCCACGCTGCCGGCCACGCCGATGATGAACGGCACCGGCCGGTCCGGGTTCTGCTGCGGTTCACCCAGGAACTCCGCGGTGGCGGCGAACAGCCGCTGGCGGGCGGCGACCTGAAGGCCGATGAGGCGGGCCAGCGGCAGGTAGACCTCTTCGACCTCGAGCAGGTCGATCTGCTCGCCGAGACCGCGCAGGCTCTTCAGTTCCTCCTCGGTGAGGGCCAGCGGCGTCGACATGCGAAGCGCACGCCATTGCTTCCGGTCGAACTCCACATACGGGCTCGGCTCGCTAAGCCGCGGCATAGAGCAAGTGTTGCAGGGGCGTTTGCGAGCCCGACGGCTGGGCTGGCTAAAAGTGCCGCTCGATAGACTGGCGTGCGTGACTGCTGCACCTGACGCTCCCGCCACCCCCGCCGGCACGGCCTCGGTGATGTCCGCCCCGCTCGCCGACGTCGACCCCGAGATCGCGGACCTGCTGGGCAAGGAATTGCACCGGCAACGCGACACCCTGGAGATGATCGCGTCGGAGAACTTCGTGCCGCGCGCGGTGCTGCAGGCCCAGGGCAGCGTGCTGACCAACAAGTACGCCGAGGGCCTGCCCGGCCGGCGCTACTACGGTGGCTGCGAGTACGTCGACGTCGTGGAGAACATCGCCCGCGACCGCGCCAAGGCGCTGTTCGGCGCCGAGTTCGCCAACGTCCAACCGCATTCGGGGGCCCAGGCCAACGCCGCGGTGCTGCACGCGCTGATGACTCCGGGGGAGCGGCTGCTCGGGCTGGACCTGGCCAACGGCGGCCACCTCACCCACGGCATGAAGCTGAACTTCTCCGGCAAGCTGTACGAGACCGGCTTCTATGGCGTCGACCCGACGACGCACCTGGTCGACATGGACGCGGTGCGCGCCAAGGCGCTCGAGTTCCGCCCCAAGGTCATCATCGCCGGCTGGTCGGCCTATCCGCGGACCCTCGACTTCGCGGCGTTCCGGTCGGTTGCCGACGAGGTCGACGCCAAGCTGTGGGTGGACATGGCGCACTTCGCCGGCCTGGTCGCCGCCGGCCTGCACCCCTCTCCGGTGCCGCACTCCGACGTGGTGTCCACGACCGTGCACAAGACGCTCGGCGGCGCCCGCTCCGGCATGATCCTGGGCAAACAGGAGTACGCCAAGGGCATCAACTCGGCGGTGTTCCCCGGTCAGCAGGGCGGTCCGCTCATGCACGTCGTCGCGGGCAAGGCCGTCGCGCTCAAGATTGCCGGCACACCCGAGTTCGCCGACCGGCAGCGGCGCACCCTGTCCGGCGCCCGCATCATCGCCGACCGGCTCACCGCCCCCGACGTGACCAAGGCCGGGGTGTCGGTGGTCAGCGGCGGCACCGACGTCCACCTGGTGCTGGTCGACCTGCGCGACTCGCCGCTGGACGGCAAGGCCGCCGAGGACCTGCTACACGACATCGGCATCACCGTGAACCGCAACGCGGTGCCCAACGACCCCCGGCCGCCGATGGTGACCTCGGGCCTGCGGGTGGGCACGCCGGCGCTGGCCACCCGCGGCTTCGGCGACGACGAGTTCACCGAGGTGGCCGACATCATCGCCACCGCGCTGGTGGGCGGCGCGTCGGCCGACGTGCCCGGGCTTCGGCAGCGGGTCACCCGGCTGGCCCGCGAATTCCCGCTCTACGAGGGCATCGAGGACTGGACGCTGGTCGACCGCTAGGTCGGGCATTCGCCGGAAGAGGACCAAAGTCACGAGTTGCCCGCGACACGACCGCGGAATTTCACGAACCTGTGTACGCGGGTTACAGTAACCCCATGGCACAGAAACCTGTCGCTAATGCGCTGACGCTGGAACTCGAACCCGTCGTCGAGGCGAACATGGACCGCCACCTCAACACCGAGGACATCTGGTTCGCCCACGACTACGTGCCGTTCGAACGCGGCGAGAACTTCGCCTTCCTCGGTGGCCGCGACTGGGATGCGTCCCAGGTGACGCTGCCCAAGGACATCACCGACGCCTGCGAGATCATGCTGCTGCTCAAGGACAACCTCGCCGGCCACCACCGCGAGCTCGTCGAGCACTTCATCCTCGAGGAGTGGTGGGGGCGTTGGCTGGGCCGGTGGACCGCCGAGGAGCACCTGCACGCCATCGCGCTGCGCGAGTATCTGGTGGTGACCCGCGAGGTCGACCCGACCGCGAACGAAGAGGCGCGCGTGGAGCACGTCATGAAGGGCTACCGCGCCGACACCTACACGCAGGTCGAAACCCTGGTGTACATGGCGTTCGCCGAGCGCACCCATGCCGTCTTCTGCGGCAACCTGGCCGCAAAGGTCGAGGAGCCAGTCCTGGCCGGCCTGGTCGACCGGATCGCCCGCGACGAGGTGCGCCACGAGGAGTTCTTCTCCAACCTGGTCGCGCATTGCCTCGAGTACACCCGCGACGAGACGATCGCGGCGATCGCGGCCCGTGCGGCCGACCTGCAGGTGCCCGGCGCCGACATCGACGCCTACCAGGACAAGCTGCAGACCGTTGCCGAGGCGGGCATTTTCGGCCCGCAACACCTGCGGCAGGCGATCTCGGACCGCATCACCGCGTGGGGCGTGGCCGAGGAGCCGGCGCTGCGGCAATTCGTAGTCGGCTGAGCCGGCCCTCGTTGGTTTGATCCGGCGCGCCTGCCCGGCGGCGGTGCCGCGACGGGAGTAGCGTCGTTGGTGATGGCCAGCGACATGCTCTGCTGCCAGGGCGGCACCTCTCGGTACGACTACGGCAGGACCGGCCCCGGTCCCGGTGCCGCAACTCCCGCCGATACGCCTGTGCGGGTCCGCGCGGGCTCATCCCGCCCGAGGAGCGCTACGTGACCGATCTCCGGACCTACGTTCTCGACACCTCTGTGCTGCTGTCCGACCCGTGGGCGTGCAGCCGGTTCGCCGAGCACGAGGTGGTGGTTCCGCTGGTGGTGATCAGCGAATTGGAGGCCAAACGCCACCACCACGAGCTGGGATGGTTCGCCCGTCAGGCGTTGCGTCTGTTCGACGACCTTCGTCTCGTGCACGGGCGGCTGGATCAGCCCATTCCGGTTGGGGCGCAGGGCGGCACGCTGCATGTCGAGCTCAACCACACCGACCCCGCGGTGCTGCCGGCCGGTTTCCGCAGCGACAACAACGACTGCCGGATCCTGAGCTGCGCGGCCAACCTCGCCGCGGAGGGCAAGCGAGTCACGTTGGTCAGCAAGGACATTCCGCTACGGGTCAAGGCCGCCGCGGTGGGCTTGGCCGCCGACGAGTATCACGCGCAGGACGTCGTGGCCTCCGGATGGTCGGGCATGTGTGAGATCGAAACCGCGGCCGAGGACATCGACGCGCTGTTCGCCAACGGCGAGATCGATCTGACCGAGGCGCGAGACCTGCCCTGCCACACCGGAGTTCGGCTGCTCGGCGGTAGCTCGCATGCGCTGGGCCGGGTGAACGCGGACAAGCGGGTCCAACTGGTCCGCGGCGACCGCGAGGTGTTCGGGCTGCGCGGCCGTTCGGCCGAGCAACGGGTGGCGCTCGATCTGCTGCTCGACGAGTCGGTGGGCATCGTCTCGCTGGGCGGCAAGGCCGGCACCGGCAAGTCGGCGCTGGCGCTGTGCGCGGGCCTGGAGGCGGTGCTGGAACGGCGGACCCACCGCAAGGTGGTGGTGTTCCGCCCGCTGTACGCCGTCGGCGGCCAGGAACTGGGCTACCTGCCCGGCAGCGAGAGCGAGAAGATGGGGCCGTGGGCCCAGGCGGTCTTCGACACTCTCGAGGGACTGGCCAGCCCGGCGGTGCTCGAGGAGGTGCTGTCCCGGGGGATGCTCGAGGTGCTCCCGCTGACCCACATCCGGGGCCGCTCGCTGCACGACTCGTTCGTCATCGTCGACGAGGCGCAGTCGCTGGAACGCAACGTCCTGCTGACGGTGCTCTCGCGGCTGGGCGCGGGTTCCCGGGTGGTGCTGACCCATGACATCGCCCAGCGCGACAACCTGCGGGTAGGACGCCACGACGGGGTCGCCGCGGTGATCGAGAAGCTCAAGGGACACCCGCTGTTCGCCCACATCACCCTGCTGCGCAGCGAGCGCTCGCCGATCGCCGCGCTGGTCACCGAGATGCTCGAGGAGATCGCCGGGCCGCACTGAGGGCGCGTTCCGGTGCCGCGCTTTAGCTAAACTTCCAGGGTGCCGAAACGACCCGACAGCCAGGCCTGGCGCTATGGGCGCATGGTCTTCGGTGTCGTGGCGGCCGTCGCGGTGCTGGTGATCGGCGGCCTGACCGGCCACGTCACGCGCGCCGACGATCTCAGCTGCTCGGAAGTCAAGTGTGTCGCGCTGACGTTCGACGACGGGCCGAGCCCGTTCGACGGCCGGCTGCTGAAGATCCTGAAGGACAACGACGCCAAGGCGACCTTCTTCCTGATCGGCAACAAGGTGGCCGCCGACCCGGCGGGGGCCAGGCGCATCGCCGACGCCGGGATGGAGATCGGCAGCCACACCTGGGAACACCCCAACATGACGACGATCCCACCGGAAGACGTGGCGGGCCAGTTCTCGCACGCCAACGACGCGATCACGGCCGCGACCGGCCGGACCCCGACGCTGTACCGCCCCGCCGGCGGACTGTCCAACGAGTCCGTACGCGAGACCGCGGCCCGGTTCGGCCTGGCCGAGATCCTCTGGGACGTCATCCCTTTCGACTGGGCCAACGACTCGAACACGGCGGCGACCCGTTTCATGCTGATGACGTACGTCAAGCCCGGCTCAGTGGTGCTGTTCCACGACACCTACTCGAGCACCGTCGATTTGGTGTACCAGTTCATCCCGGTGCTCAAGGCCAACGGCTACCGCCTGGTGACGGTCAGCGAACTGCTGGGGCCGCGGGCGCCGGGCAGCAGCTACGGCGGCCGCGAGAACGGGCCGCCGGCCAACGTCCTGCACGACGTCCCGGCCGGCGAGATCCCGGCGTTGCCCAACACCCCCTCACCCAAGCCGATGCCCAACTTCCCGATCACCGACATCCCGGGCCAGAACTCGGGCGGGCCGAACAACGGTGCCTAGGGCCGCGGCGTCGCTTGCGGGGCAACACAAGTCCGCGCGCCGGTTGTCGATTCACTACGCGGTCGACCTCGCCCTGGCCTACGTCATCGGGTTCCTCGACGCATCGGCCATCCTGGTCCCCCTCACGGGCCACACCTCGGCGACGTTCTCGCGCCGCGACGCGGTCAGCGTGTTGGTGTTGGGCCTGCTGGGAACCGTCGGCGTCGCGGTGGCCGGGATGCTGAACCTGGCCCCCACCCTGCGGTGGTTCGTCGCCGGCCAGGAACCGACCCCGGCCCAACGCGACACCGCCATGAAACTCGCGCGCCACCAGGCGGCCATCCTGTTCGGGGCGTGGGCCGTCACCGGCGGAATCTCGTTGCTGCTGAATCAGTCCGCCGGGGCGCTGCTGCTGCCCATCCTGCTCGGCGTGCTCTTCGGCGGGCCGGCCGCCGCGGGCACCGGGCTGCTGTTGACGCAACGCATCGTGCGGCCCATCATGGGCGCCGCCACCCGGGGCGGCGAGCCCCGGGTGGCCGTGCCCGGCGTGTTCGCGCGGCTGGTCATGCTGTGGTTTCTGTGCAGCGCGCTGCCCATCGGGGTCATCGGGGCCTTCGTCGTGATGCGCTCCTACGGGTGGCTGTTCGGCCGGTCCACGTCGCTGGACGTGCCCATCCTGGTGGTGTCGCTGGCGACGCTGCTGCTCGGCCTGCCCACGATGATCCTCACGTCCCGGTCCATCTCCGACCCGCTCGGCGATGTGGTCGATGCGATGGCCGAGGTCGAGCACGGCCGGATCGCGACCAAGCTGGGGGTCTACGAACGGTCCCAGATCGGGCGGCTGCAAGCCGGATTCAACCGGATGGTGGCCGGGCTGGCCGAGCGGGACCGGCTGCGCGACCTGTTCGGGCGCCACGTCGGGGCCGACGTCGCCCAGCGCGCCATCGAGGAAGGCGCCTCGCTGTCGGGTGACGTGGTCGACGCGGCGGTGCTGTTCATCGACCTGGTGGGCTCGACACAGCTCGCCGAAAGCCGCGCCCCACAAGAGGTTGCCGGCGTGCTCAACGAGTTCTTCCGGATCGTCGTCGACGCCGTCGACGAACATCAGGGTCTGGTCAACAAGTTCGCGGGCGACGCCGCGCTGGCCGTCTTCGGGGCGCCGCTGCGGACCGGGGAGCCGGCGTCGGCCGCGCTGGCGACGGCGCGCGCCTTGGCCACCCAACTGCGCCGGCTGCCGGTCGTCGATTTCGGCATCGGCGTCTCGGCGGGCCGCGTCTTCGCCGGCAACGTCGGGGCCGAAAATCGCTATGAATACACGGTGATCGGCGACGCCGTCAATGAGGCCGCGCGGCTGGCCGACCTGGCCAAGACCTCACACCGGCGGGTCCTGTGCTCGGCCGCGGCCGTGGACCGGGCCGACGACGCCGAACGGGCGCACTGGGCCGAATGCTATGCCACCGTGCTGCGCGGGCGCTCGGAGGCGACCCACGTCTCTGCGCCGGCGGGCTAGGCCCGCGCGAAAGCGCTTGCTAATTCGCGATCGTCAGCGCCGCGACGACCCGGTCGATGATGCCCGCCGAAGCCGCGTCGCCGATGGGCGTCGCCGCCATGAAGATTGTCACCGGCTTGGTGTCGACCGCGATGATGGTGACGGAGTCGCCCTTGACGTTGCGGGAGGGATCCGCAATCGTGACATCGGCGTCGACCCGGGCGGCCCTGACCCCGTCGACGGTGCCCGACGAATTCTTCGTCGGGCCCAGCGTGGGGGACGCGTTCGCGTAGCCGGGTCCGTTGGCCACGCAATCCATCAGCTTCGATGCCTGGGTGCCGATGTCCATGCTGGTGACGAAGTTGGTGACGGCGACCTCGGCTTGCATCATCCACTGGCTGGCCCCGGGCACCTCCTGCCCGACGCCGACCGCGTCGATGAGGTTGGGGCTCTGGTCGTCGGAGAACGCCGACCACCCGGGCGCCGCGCTGGCCGGGAACGACAGCTTGCCCGCGGTGATCGTGTCACCGGTGGGCGGTTCGCCCCCCGACACGTTGGGTGTACAGCCGGTCGCGTTCTGCGGGGAATTGCTCGGCTGCGACGTGGGGGCGCTGGTGCTTGTCGAGGGGCCCGCCTTGGGCGATTGGTGATGGCCGCCCAGGGTGACCGTCAGGATCACCACCAGCGCTATGACGCCGAGCACGGCGACGCCGGCGAGGATGAGCCACGGCGCCTTCGGGCGTGGCCCCTGCGGCGGAGGTCCCGGCGGGTAGGGACCGCCCGGCCAGCCGGGCGGCATCTGCTGGCCCGGCGGGGGATACTGCTGGGGCGTATACCCGCCCGCGGCGTAGGGGTTCGCGCCGCCCGGGGGAGGGGCGTACGGGCCGCCCGGCGGCGGGTACGGGTAGCCGCCGCCCTGCGGCTGGCCGCCCCAATAGTTTTGTGGCCCATACGGATTAGTTCCGTACGGGCCTTGGCCGTAGGGGTCCTCGGGAGGAGTCGTCATTGCGCAACCCGCCTTACTCTGTCGTCGCCCTAGTCCTGCGGCTCGACGCGGGCCATCGCCAGCACGTCCAGTCGGCGATCCAGCTCCTCCATCGACAGCTTGTCGCCGATCAGGCCGCGGTCGATGACGGTCTGGCGAATCGTCTTGTGCTCCTTGAGCGCCTGTTTGGCCACCGCTGCGGCCTCCTCGTAGCCGATGGCCGAATTCAGCGGCGTCACGATCGACGGTGACCGCTCGGCCAGTTCGCGCAGGTGCTCGACGTTGGCGGCCAGCCCGACGATGCAGCGCTCGGCGAACAGCCTCGACACGTTGGTCAGCAGCTTGAACGACTCCAGGATGTTGCGGGCCATCATCGGGATGTAGACGTTGAGCTCGAAGGCGCCGTTCGCTCCGCCCCAGGCGACCGCGGCGTCGTTGCCGATCACCTGCGCGGCGACCTGGGTAACCGCCTCGGGCAGAACGGGATTGACCTTGCCCGGCATGATCGAGCTACCCGGCTGCAGGTCCGGCAGCCGGATCTCGGCCAGGCCGGTCAGCGGGCCGGACCCCATCCAGCGGATGTCGTTGGCGATCTTGGTCAACGACACCGCGATGGTGCGCAGCGCGCCGGACGCCTCGACCAGTCCGTCGCGAGCGGCCTGGGCTTCGAAAGAGTTTGTCGCCGTGCGTAACTGGGACAGACCGGTCTCGGTGACCAGCACCGCGACCACCTTGACGCCGAAGTTCTCGGGGGCGTTGAGCCCGGTGCCCACCGCGGTGCCGCCGATGGCCAGCTCACCCAGCCGCGGCAGCGTGGCGCGCACCCGCTCGATCCCCGCCTCGATCTGGCGGGCGTATCCGCTGAACTCCTGGCCGAGCGTAACCGGAACGGCGTCCATCAGGTGCGTGCGGCCGGACTTGACCACCGTGTGCCAGTCGAGGGCCTTCGCCGACAACGCTTCTTGCAGCACCTCGAGCGCCGGGATCAGGTGGGTCACCGCGGCCTCGGTGGCCGCGATGTGGGTGGCGGTGGGGAAGGTGTCGTTGGACGACTGGGACATGTTGACGTCGTCGTTGGGGTGGACCGTGACCCCGCCCTTGGCCGCGATGGAGGCGATCACCTCGTTGGTGTTCATGTTCGAGCTGGTGCCCGAACCCGTCTGGAAGACGTCGATGGGGAACTGGTCGTCGTGGCGGCCGTCGGCGATCTCGGCCGCCGCGGCGATGATCGCGTCGGCCTTCTCCGGCGCCAGCAGCCCGAGGTCCTTGTTCACCTGCGCGCAGGCGCCCTTGAGCAGGCCCAGCGCCCGGATCTGGGTGCGCTCCAGGCCGCGGCCCGAAATCGGGAAGTTCTCCACCGCACGCTGGGTCTGGGCGCGCCACAACGCTTTCGCGGGCACCCGGACCTCGCCCATGGTGTCGTGCTCGATGCGGTACTCGGCGTCCTCGGCCATCGCTGAAAAGTCCTCGCTGGTGATATCGGATTAAGGGAGGGGATAGGCGGCGGAACTGTCGCCGGTGAAATCGATCGCGGAGTATTCATTGAGCTTCGACAGCCGGTGGTAGGCCTCGATCATGCGGACGGTCCCCGACTTCGAGCGCATCACGATCGACTGGGTGGTGCAGCCGCCCGGGTAGTAGCGCACGCCCTTGAGCAGGTCGCCGTCGGTGACCCCGGTGGCGCAGAAGAACACGTTCTCGCCGGACACCAGGTCCTCGGTGGTCAGCACCTGGTCGAGGTCGTAGCCGGCGTCGATGGCCTTCTGGCGTTCGGCGTCGTCCACCGGCGCCAGCTGCGCGTGGATGGCGCCACCCATGCACCGGATCGCCGCGGCGGCGATGATGCCCTCGGGGGTGCCGCCGATCCCGGCCAGCATGTCGGTGCCCGACTGGTAGCGGCACGCCGAGATCGCGCCGGCGACGTCGCCGTCGGTGATGAGCCGGATGCGGGCCCCGGTTGCCCTGACGTCCTCGATCAGCTGGGCGTGCCGGGGCCGGTCCAAGATGCACACGGTCATGTCGCGCACCGACAGGTGCTTGACCTTGGCGACCGCCCGGATGTTCTCGGCGATCGGGGCGGTGATGTCGAGCACGTGCACCGCCTCGGGCCCGACGGCGATCTTGTTCATGTAGTAGACCGCTGAGGGGTCGAACATGGCCCCGCGTTCGGCGACGGCCAGCACCGAGATCGCGTTGGGCATGCCCTTGCTCATCAGCGTGGTGCCGTCGATCGGGTCGACGGCGAAGTCGCACTCCGGGCCGTCGCCGTTGCCGACCTCCTCGCCGTTGTAGAGCATCGGCGCCTGGTCCTTCTCGCCCTCGCCGATGACCACCACGCCGCGCATCGACACCGAGTTGACCAGTTCGCGCATCGCGTCGACGGCGGCCCCGTCGCCGCCTTCCTTGTCGCCGCGGCCCACCCAGCGGCCGGCGGCCATGGCGCCGGCCTCGGTGACGCGGACCAGTTCCAGCGCCAGGTTGCGGTCCGGGGCTTCGCCGCGCGAGCGCGGGTTTGTCGGGCCGCGGCGCGCGGTGGTCCCCGGCGACGAGCCGGGTTCCGACGGACGGTTGCCCTCAACTGTCATAGCTGCTGATTGTTACAGAAGCGCGCCGGTCGGGTGGAGCTGGGCTGGGGCTGGCGCCGTCCGGCTGGAATACTGCAGGGGTGACCGAGAAACCGCAGGCGAACGCCGAGTTGGCCGGCGAGCCCGCCCCGGCGGCCCGCCCCGCTGCCGGTCCTGTCCCGAGGCCGGCCAAGCCGCGGCTGCTGCAGGACGGTCGCGACATGTTCTGGTCGCTGGCCCCGCTGGTGCTCGGCTGCATCCTGCTGGCGGGAATGGTGGGGATGTGTTCGTTTCAGCCGCGAGGGCTAAAAGCGGGGCCGGTCCCGTCCTATGACGCGGCGGCGGCCCTGCGGTCCGACGCGCAGACGCTGGGGTTTCCCGTGCGGCTGCCGCGTTTGCCGGCGGGTTGGCAGCCCAACTCCGGTGGCCGCGGTGACATCGTCAACGGGCGCACCGACCCCGCCACCGGTCAGCGGGCCAACGCGCTGACCTCGGCTGTGGGATACATCAGCCCGAGCGGGATGTATCTGAGGCTGACTCAGAGCGACGCCGACGAGGACAAGCTGGTCGGCTCGATCCATCCCGACGCCTACCCGACCGGAACGGTCGACGTCGCCGGCACCGGCTGGGTCGTCTACCGCGGGACCGGGCAGAGCGGTGCCGCCGCCGAGCCGATCTGGACCACCCGCCTCGTCTCCCCGGCCGGGGCCACCCAGGTCGCGATCACCGGTGCCGGGGGCGTCGACGAGTTCCGTACGCTGGCCTCGGCGACGCAGTCGCAGCCGCCGCTGCCGGGCCGGCAGGCGGCCCGCTGAAGCAAGGGAAGGCGTAGCAGTGACCGCACCCGAAGCAGACCTGTCCGGATGGTCGGTGGCGCCGTTCACCGGCGGCGGCTACACCCATGACGTGTACCGCAAGGGCGCGGGCCCCGGGGTGGTGCTGATCCCGGAGATGCCCGGGATTCATCCCGGCGTGCTGGGGCTGGGCAATCACCTGGTGGACAGCGGATTCACGGTCGCCATCCCGTCGCTGTTCGGCGAGCCGGGCAAGCAGAAGACGCCCGGCTACGTCGTCGCCGCGATCGGCCGTGGTTGTGTCGCAAAGGAATTCGCGGCGTTCGCGACCAACAAGCAGCGGCCGGTGTCATTGTTCCTGCGCGCGTTGGCCCGTGACCTCAACGCGTCGACGCCGGGCAAGGGGGTGGGGGTCATCGGCCAGTGCTTCACCGGCGGCTTCGCGCTGGCCGCCGCCGTCGACGACAGCGTGCTGGCGCCGGTGCTCAGCCAGCCGTCGGTGCCGTTCCCGTTGACCGGGGCGCAGCGGCGCGACCCCGGGCTCAGCGCGGCCGAGTTGGCCACCGTGGCCGACCGCTGCGCCAACGACGGCCTGTGCGCCATCGGGCTGCGGTTCAGCGAGGACAAGATGTCACCGGGCGAGCGGTTCACGGTGCTCAAGGAGCGCCTCGGCGACGCCTTCGAGGTGATCGAGATCGACTCTGGTCCGCACAACACGGGCGGCTTCGGCAAGATGGCGCACTCCGTGCTCACCGACGAGGTGCGCGAAGTCGACGGTCAGCCCGCCTACGAGGCCCGCAAGAGGGTGGTCGAGTTCCTCACGCAGAGGCTGACGTAGCGCTTCTCATTCGGCGACCGACGTCGCGTCCGGCGTCGGGGCACGGTCGCCGCGCGGCTTGACGTTTCTACGCGGCAGCCGGATGCGCCGGGTGCGCGGCGCCCGGGATGGACGACCGGGTTCGCTGTCCGGCTCGGTTAGGTCGGTTCCCTTGTACACAGCGAGGTAGACCTCGACGGTGGTGACGATGAGGATCATCAGCACCGGGCCGATGACGATGCCCCACGCCCCGAACATGCCGATCCCGGCGAACACCGACAGCAACATGAGCGCCGAATTGAGCCGCGCGTCGCGCGGGACGAGGATGGGCCGCAAGAAGTTGTCGATGTTGGTGACCACGATCAGATGCCACAGGACCACGAACGCGCCACCGACGATGTTGCCGTAGAACGCCATTCCGATGCCGAAGGGGATCGTCACGATCCCGCCGCCGAGCGGGATGATCGACAACGCGGTCAGCAGGATCGCGAAAATGAAGAAGCCGCGGTGGAATCCGGCGACGTAGATGGACGCGGCTCCGGCGACCCCCTGGCACAGCGCTATGACGAACTGGCCGGTGACGGTGCCATTGACCATGGCACCGGCCTTCTTCAGGTACAGGTCGGTGACCTCGTCGCCGAGGGGGTTCAGCTGACCGATCAGCGTACGCACCTTCTCGCGGTGGACCAGCAGCGCGACGAACACGTACAGGAAGATGATGGCCGAGGTGATGGCGCCGGCGACGCCGCCCACGGCCCCTTGCAGGAGCTCCAGCAGCCATTCGCCGGCGTTGCGCGCCACGGTGACCGTCGCTTTGCGCAGCGTCTCCGCGGTTATCGTCACGTGCGCGAAGGGAACCCGGGCCAGCAGGTCGTTGACCAGGTGCAGGACCCGGTCGCTCAGCGGGGTGTCGCTCGTCTTGACCCATTCGGCGACACTGTCGACCATGCGCGAGATCTGGACGACCGCCAGCGCCACCAACAGCCCGACCGGAACGATGACGACGGCCAGCGCCGACACCAGGGTGCAGGCGGCCGACAGGCCGGGCCCAGGCGCCTGCTGAACCAGTTGAACAGGGGCGTGAACAAATACGCCCCGACGGCGGCCACCACGATCAGCACGAAGTAGTCGCGCAGGAAGTAGGCGCCGAACAGCAGGGCGACCAGCGTGATGACCGCCAGGGCGCGCTTTTGGGGGAGCGTGAAATCGGTGTTCACCAACTCAGACCGCCCTCCGCGTCGCTGTTGAGCCGAGCTTAGCCGCGGGCGGTGCTCTACCCCGTCCCGCTGCCCGTCGGCTTTGCGGCGGCGTTTTTGGCCGCGAGCGCCTGGCCCTTCATCTGGTTGAACATGTCGACGTAGTAGGGCAGGCACTCGTCCATCGCCTCGCGGGTGCTGAACCTGGGTTGGTAACCGAGGTCGCGGGCCGCCTTGGCGATGGAGAAGTAGTTGTCCAGGTACAGGCGCTCGACCGCCAGCGGCTCGAGCAGCGGCGCCGGCACCCCGAAGCGGAAGTGCAGCCGCTGCCAACTCGTCATCGCCACGCGGACCATCGGGCCGTTGACCCGCACCCGCGGCCACGGCTGCCCGCACGCCTCCACCACCGGCCGGGCGAACTCGAACATGTTGATCGGATCGGCGTCGTTGATGAAGTAGGCCTGGCCCGGCGCGGTGCCGCCGGGCACCAGATGCTGGGCGGCCAGGATGAATCCGTGAATCAGGTTGTGCACGTAAGAGTTGTCCAGCCGCGCCGACTTGCGCCCGATCAGCACCCTGACGTGGCCGGCGATCACGCTTTCGAACAGCTTGCGGAACATCGTCTGGTCACCGCGGCCCCAGATGCCGCTGGGGCGTATCGCGCACGTCAGCATGCCGTCGATCCCGTTCTGGCTCAACACGAAACGTTCGGCGACCACCTTGGTCTCGGTGTAGAGGTCGTTGAACCGGTTGGTGTAGGGCAGCGTTTCGTCGCCGCCGGCGATGTTCTGGCCGCCCATCACCACGCTGTTGGAGGAGGTGTAGACGAAGCGCTTGACCCCGGCCGCCTGCGCGGCCCGCACCAGGTTCTCGGTGCCGCCGACGTTGACCGCGAAGCTGCGCTGGCGGTACTCGTCGGTCACCGACGCGCCGCCCATCAGCTCGATGATCGCCGCGGTGTGGAACACCGTGTCGATGCCGTCGACCGCCGCGGCGCAGACGGCCGTGTCGGTGACGTCGCCCTGCAGCACCTCGAGCTGTGGGTGTGGCGGCAGCGGCGACGGGGCGCGGTCGAAGGAACGCACGTGGTGCCCGCGGTCGAGCAGCGTGGTCACCAGGTTGGCGCCCACAAACCCCGAGCCGCCGGTGACCAGGACGCGGCCGAGTTCGGTTGTCAGTGATGCATCACCCATGGCGCGAAGCTTAACTGAAACACGTTCCAATTCAGCGGGGCTTCGCCGAAAGTTTGCGCAAACCGGTTTGCGCTCAGGCGTCCTCGGTCTCCCCGGACGCGAGCGCATCCTCGACGCGTTTGCGGGCGCCAGCTAAGTGCTCCTCACATCTTTTCGCGAGTTGCTCGCCCCTTTCCCACAACTGCAGCGACGCATCGAGATCCAGCCCGCCCTGCTCGAGAAGCCGCACGACTTCGATCAATTCGTCGCGGCAGGCCTCGTAGCCCAGCTGACTAATAGGAGTAGCCGGCCGGGTCTGCTCGGCGTCGGTATCGCGCTCAGGCGCCATCGGTCTGCCCCTCACTCACCGCCGCGACCGCACCGTCGCCGACCCGGATCCGCAGCCGGGTGCCCGCCGGCGCGCTCTCGACCGACCGCAGCACCGTAGCAGGGCCGGCGGCGGGCACCGTCTGAACCACCGCGTAGCCGCGGGCCAGGGTGGCCGCCGGTCCCAGCGTCGCCAGCCGGGCGCCCAGGTGACCGACGCGCTCGGTCTCCGCCGCGATGAGCCGGGTGATGTCGCGGCGCACCGCCGAGCGCGCGCGGTCCACCTCGTCGGCGCGCGCCGTCAGGGCGCGCAGCGGATCGGCCAGCACGGGGCGGCTGCGCAGCTGGGTCAGCACGCGCTGCTCCCGCGACACCCAGCTGCGCAGCGCCTGAGCGCTGCGCCGGCGCAAGTCGTCGATCAGTCGTTGTTCGGCGGCGGTGTCGGGGACCGCCTTCTTGGCCGCGTCGGTGGGGGTGGCGGCACGCAGGTCGGCGACCAGGTCGCACAGCGGATTGTCGGGTTCGTGGCCGACGGCGCTGATGACCGGTGTGCGGCACGCCGCGATCGCCCGGCACAGCGTCTCGTCGGAGAACGGCAGCAGGTCCTCGACGCTGCCGCCGCCGCGGGCGAGCACGATCACGTCGACTTCCGCGTCGCGGTCGAGTTCGCCGAGCGCGGCGACGATCTGCGGCACCGCGTTCGGCCCCTGCACGGCGGTGTTGCGCACCGCGAACCGGACGGCCGTCCAGCGGGCTCGCGCCACCGTGGTCACGTCGTGTTCGGCGGCGCCGGCCCGGCCGGTGATCAGGCCGATCATGTTGGGCAGGAACGGGATCGGCCGCTTGAGGCGCGGGTCGAAAAGCCCCTCGGCGTCCAGCAGCCGACGCAGCCGGTCGATGCGGGCCAGCAGCTCGCCGATGCCGACGGCGCGAATTTCGCTGAGCCGCAACGAGAATGTGCCCCGCCCGGTATAGAAGGAGGGTTTGCCGCACACCACCACCTGCGTGCCCTCGGCCAATTTGACCGGCGCGCCCAGCACCAGGTCGCGCGGACAGGTCACGGTCAGCGACATGTCGGCCGCCGGGTCACGCAGCACCATGAACACGGTTTTGGAGTCGGCCCGGATGTTGATCTGGGCGAGCTGTCCCTCCACCCAGACCGTGCCCAGCCTGTCGATCCAGCCGGCGACCCGGATCGCCACCGCGCGAACCGGGAAGGGGTTCTCGGCCGAGTTCGCCTCCGAATTCGCCGCCGGAGTCACTTCGCGTTCGCGCGGGTGATCCTGTTGGCCAGCAGCGTCTGGAACGGGGCGCGGGCCTTGGTGGCCTGCTCGAAGGCCAGCAGGGCTTCGAGGTCGTCGACACCGAGCGAGGGTAGCCGGGCGCGCAACTGGGCCAGCGTCAGCGTGGAATAGCCGATCTCGTCGGCCACCGCCGGTTCGGCGGCCGACGGGCCGGCCGACCGCTTGGACTGCCCGCCGGCCCTGCCCGACGCGCCGGCGAGTCCGGCCTCGGCCGTCTCGGCCATCGAGTACAGGGCGAAGCGCCCCTCGGTCATGCGGTCGGTGTCGCCCGTGTCCCCGTTACCCCAGCCCGCGGGGCCACCCGGCGAGCCGTCGGCGTCCGGCAGGTCCTCGTCGAAGGTCGCCCACTCCGGCTTCTCGTCCTTGGGGGGGAAGATCGACTCCAGCGTGCTGTCGCCCTTGATCGCCAGCTCCGCCAGGTTCTGCTGGAACAGCATCACGAGGTGCGCGGCCTGGCTGGCCAACGTCATCGGGTACATCAGGATGGTCTTCGGCAGCTTGATCGTTTCCTCGACGCACATCGTCGCCGCCCCGACCAGCAGCCGAATCCCATACGGTGCAGGAGCCATGGCCCAAGCCTGCCTTAACCGGCGGCCAACGCCAAGCGTGACGCCCGCTACCCGGCGAGACGATGTGCCCTTCGGGTGTCCCGTACGTACCCTGGATGTCATGCCACCGACTGTTGACATGGGGATTCCCGGTGCTTCGAAAGCGGTAGCCGCCGACCCGACGGGCAAGCGGGTGCTCCTGGCGGAGCCGCGTGGCTACTGCGCGGGCGTGGACCGCGCGGTCGAGACGGTCGAACGTGCGCTGGAAAGGCATGGCGCGCCCGTTTACGTGCGCCACGAGATCGTGCACAACCGGCACGTGGTGGACACCCTGCAGAAGGCGGGCGCGGTGTTCGTCGAGGAGACCGACCAGGTGCCCGAGGGGGCCATCGTGGTCTTCTCCGCCCACGGCGTCGCGCCAACGGTGTATGCCGCCGCCGCCGAACGCAACCTGCAAACCATCGACGCGACCTGCCCGTTGGTGACCAAGGTGCACAACGAGGCCAGGCGCTTCGCCCGCGACGACTACGACATTCTGCTGATCGGGCATGAGGGCCACGAGGAGGTCATCGGCACCGCCGGGGAAGCGCCCGAGCATGTGCAGCTGGTCGACGGGGTCGCCGCCGTGGACAACGTGACCGTTCGCGACGAGGACAGGGTCGTCTGGCTGTCGCAGACCACCCTGTCGGTCGACGAGACGATGGAGATCGTCGAGCGGCTGCGCCAGCGCTTCCCGAAGCTGCAGGACCCGCCCAGCGACGACATCTGTTACGCGACCCAGAACCGGCAGGTCGCGGTCAAGGCGATGGCGCCGGAGTGCGAGCTCGTGATCGTGGTCGGGTCCCGCAACTCTTCCAATTCGGTGCGGCTGGTCGAGGTGGCGCTGGGCGGCGGCGCCCGGGCCGCCCACCTGGTCGACTGGGCCGACGACATCGACCCGGCGTGGCTCGAGGGCGTCACGACGGTGGGGGTCAGCTCGGGTGCGTCGGTTCCCGAGGTCCTGGTGCGGGGTGTGCTGGAACGCCTCGCCGACAGTGGCTTCGACGTGGTCCAGCCGGTCACGACGGCCCAGGAAACGCTGGTGTTCGCCCTGCCCCGGGAGATCCGGTCGGCCCGGTAGGTCCCTAGCGGTCGTACTCCCAGGACTCGGCCGGGGGGCGTCCCTGGGAGCGGCCGTTCCCGTTGGCCCGCGAGCGCGGCCGGTACTGTCCGCGCGGGTCGGCCCTCGTCGGATCCCCGGCGGCCGCCCCGCGGTAGCGGACCTGCGATATCGGGTGGTGCGATGGGCTGGCGGCGCGGCGCCGCTTGGGTTCGTAGGCGGGGTCATAGAGGTCGTAGCGATCGTCGGGCTCGTACGGGCTGTAACGCCCGGGCGCGCCCGGCGGGTCGGACATGTCGTAGCCGCCGAAGCGGCCGCCGCGCGCCGCCGACCGCTCATGGGGGCTGCGGCGTGGGCGCGGCTCGCGGCGGGCTTCGCGGGGCTGGTCACGCGGGTCAGGGTCGGCCTGCGGGCGGGGACGTCGCCGCGAGCGGCGGGGCGGTTCGTCGTAGTCGCGGGCAGCCGCCGGGACTCGGGGGCTGGGCCGCCGTGAACGCTCATCCTGAACGTCGTCCAGCGGCGGTCGGGCGCGCCGGGAGCGGGTGCGGGTGGCTCCCGCCGTCGATCGATTGGTGCGCGTCGTGCGGCGGTCCTTCGCGCCGGTGTCGGCGGTGCCCGTGTTGCGGCCCCGGCGCGTCGCGGCGGCGGCCTCCTCGGGGGTCTCGGGCCGCAGGATCGAATGCAGTTTGGCGGCGATGCCGCCGAAGAGGGAGTGCGGGGCCGGTGATTCGGCGGCGTCGTCGGCCGCGCCGCCCGCGGACACCGCCCGCTGTGACATCCCGAAATACCACCTGACCAGCCCGATCAGCAGGACGGCCCCGGCGGTGCCCAGCATCAGTGGGAAGCGCTCGATGAGTGGGTAGCCGCAGTTGATCAACAGGTCCTTGAGGTGGCCGATCTTGCCGCCGTGGAACAGGTAGTAGGCACCCGGCACCGCGCAGAACAGGATCAGCGGCGGCTGGATGATGGCGGTGAACAGGCCATCCTGCCGCACGGCCAGCACCGCTGCCACACACCCGGCGATGTAGCAGCCGGCGAAGACGTGGGTCAGCTCCTTGTGGCCGGCGTCGATCCCGTAGCCGACGGCGGTCGCAGTGACGGCGATGAGCAGGGCCGTCCACCAGGGCACACCTGGGATGTTCGGATGGATCGAGCGGTGGGAGGCCTCCACTGCTGACCTTGCCCGCTGTGCTGCCACAGGTAGACCGTACCGGCTATGGGGCCAAAGGCGCGTATCTAGCAGGGCGCCGGCCGGGCGTGCCACCGGCTCAGTGCGGGGGATGACGCGTCGCGTCCGGCGCGGGTGGTGGAGCCTAGACTTGGTACCCCGTGAGCCTGAGCCTGGGAATCGTGGGGCTGCCCAATGTCGGCAAGTCGACGCTGTTCAACGCGCTGACCCGCAACGATGTGGTGGCGGCCAACTATCCGTTCGCGACCATCGAGCCCAACGAGGGCGTCGTCCCGCTGCCCGATCCGCGGCTGGACAAGTTGGCGGAGATGTTCTCCTCCGAGCGAGTCGTGGCGGCGCCGGTCACCTTCGTCGACATCGCGGGCCTGGTGCAGGGCGCGTCCGAGGGGGCCGGGCTGGGCAACAAGTTCCTGGCCCACATTCGCGAATGCGACGCCATCTGCCAGGTGGTGCGGGTGTTTTCCGACGACGATGTGACGCACGTGGCCGGACGGGTGGATCCGCAATCCGACATCGAGGTCGTCGAGACCGAGTTGATCCTGGCCGACCTGCAGACCCTCGAGCGCGCCGTGCCCAGGCTGGAGAAGGAAGCACGCAACAACAAGGAGCGCAAGCCGGTGCACGACGTGGCGCTGCGCGCCCAGGAGGTGCTCAACGGCGGCACGACGCTGTTCGGTGCGGGAATCGATGCCTCGTTGCTGCGCGAGCTGAACCTACTGACCACCAAGCCGTTTCTTTACGTCTTCAACGCCGACGAGGCGGTGCTGACCGACGCCGCGCGGGTCGCCGAGTTGCGCGCGCTCGTCGCCCCCGCCGACGCGGTGTTCCTGGATGCCGCGATCGAATCCGAGCTGACCGAACTCGACGATGAGTCGGCCGCCGAGCTGCTGGAGTCGATCGGGCAAACCGAGCGCGGCCTGGACGCGCTGGCCCGCGCCGGTTTTCACACGCTCAAGCTGCAGACGTTCCTGACGGCCGGCCCCAAAGAGGCGCGGGCATGGACCATCCACCAGGGCGACACCGCGCCCAAGGCCGCCGGGGTGATCCACACCGACTTCGAGAAGGGCTTCATCAAGGCCGAGATCGTGTCGTATGACGACCTGATGGCCGCCGGCTCGATGGCAGCGGCCAAGGCGGCCGGCAAGGTGCGCATGGAGGGCAAGGACTACGTCATGGCCGACGGCGACGTGGTCGAGTTCCGGTTCAACGTGTAGCGCGGTCGTAGCGTTCCGACGTCCGGGCAGGCGCCGCCGTCGCGTCGCCGAACAAGGCGAAAGCGGGATGGCGTCCCCCAGTATTCTTGCCAGGCGATGACGCAAGATCGATCGGGCGGCACGGCGCGCCTCCGCAGTGGTCTGAAGATCGCATTCCGGGGGCGCCACGATTCGGTGCCAGTCGCCGGCCAGCGCAGCCGGATGTCGGGTGGAATGGGCGACCTGCACACCCGCAAGGTCGTCGACCTCACCATCCGGCTCGCCGAGGTGATGCTGTCGTCGGGCTCGGGCACCGCAGACGTCATCGCGACCGCGCAGGACGTGGCGCAGGCCTACCAGCTCACCGACTGCGTCGTGGACATCGCCGTCACCACCATCATCGTGTCGGCGCTACCCGCCGCGGACAGCCCGCCGGTCACCATCGTGCGTTCGGTGCGCACCCGGTCCACCGACTACAGTCGGCTGGCCGAACTCGATCGGCTGGTCCAGCGGATCACCTCCGGCGGTGTCACGGTCGATGTGGCCCACGAAGCCATGGACGAGCTGACTGCGCGGCCCCACCCCTACGCGCGCTGGGTGGCGACCGTGGGCTGGGCCGGCTTCGCCCTCGGCATCGCCATGCTGCTCGGTGCGACCTGGCTGACCTGCGTCTTGGCGGCCGTTACGGCGGCGGCGATCGACCGAGTGAACAGGCGGTTGAGCCGGATGGGCACCCCGCTGTTCTTTCAGCATGTGACCGGGGCGGCCATCGCGACGCTGGTGGCGGTGACCGCCTACCTATTCGCCGGCCAGGGTCCGAGCGCACTGGTGGTCACCGGGATCATGATGCTGCTCTCGGGGATGACGTTGGTCGGTGCGGTGCAGGACGCGGTCACCGGTTACATGCTGCCCGCGGTGGCCCGGCTGGGCGAGGCGGTGTTTTTGACGTCGGGGATTGTCGTCGGCATCCTCGCCGGGCTGCAGGTCGCCTCCCTTCTCGGCATCACGATTCAGTTGTATGTCGATGAGACCGGAACCTTCATCGTCCCGAACCGGCCGCTGCCGATCGCCTTGGCGGTGCTCGGCGCCGCGCTGGCGGGCGCGTGCCTGACCGTCGCGAGCTACGCGCCGCTGCGTGCGGTGGCCACCGCCGGACTGGTGGCCGGGCTCGCCGAGTTGGCGTTGATTGGTCTGGGCACTGCGGGTTTCGGCCAGGTGATCGCCGCCGGCCTCGCCGCGGTCGGTGTCGGTTTCCTCGCCACTTTGGTCTCGATCCGCCGCCAGGCACCCGCCCTGGTGACCGCGACCGCCGGCATCATGCCCATGCTGCCGGGCCTGGCGATCTTCCGCGCGGTGTTCTACTTCGCCGTCGACAAGAATTTCAGCGACGCTCAAGCCCAGCTGGTGGGGGCGGCTACCACCGCGCTCGCCCTGGGCAGCGGGGCGGTGCTCGGCGAGTTCGTGGGTTCGCCGTTGCGCTACCGCGCGGGACGGATCGGTGACTTCTTCCGAATCGAGGGGCCGCCAGGGGTCCGCCGGGCTGTCGGCCGGGTGGTGCACCTGCAGCCCGCCAAGAGCACACACCTGACCGCGGCCCGCGGCCAACGCTCGCGCAGTGTCGCCCTCGAGCCGGAATCGGCCGAACACCCGGACGCCGGTGGTAGCGCCGACCGAACAGGTGCCCACGGGGGCTGGGGCGACGATGAGTAGGGGCCTGCGTTCGCCGTTGGTGACCAGCGCTAATTACTGTGCAGCCGCTGCGATCTCGCGATCGTGCTGCGCGGCGGCGTGGGCCATTCGCTCGCTCAGCCGGATCAGCGGGTCCTCGCACCCGCCCGGCAGCGCGTACGCCAGCCTGCGCAACTCGACTGCGAACTCACAAAGGTCTTGACTCGGCGACGTGGGACTCATGCCAACTCCCAACGATAGTGAAACGGCACGCACCGCGCCTCGCTGAGCCACCGGGAGGCAGGGGGCCCCGGGAGATCGGCAGGGGCAAAAGCTATGAGTTAGAAGCGTTGTGCCGAGTTGATTTCGAAACCAGACCGCCCATGCCGCTTTTGCGCTTTCCGGCCGAGAACGCATCGCTTGTTGGACATCAGGTCAATAGGGTCCTGTCGCGCCCGCGAGCAGGTCGCGGTCCGGCTTACTGCGCCGCCGTTCCGGCATCGCCGGATTCGGCTCGTTGCGTCGCCGCCAAAAGTGCAGCTTCCCTTCTACATTGCAGTTCGGCCGCTCGTCGTTGCGCGGCTTCGGACGTGCGCGTAGCGCGCCGGTTGTATTCCTGCGCTTGCCTGGCGCGTCGTTCGGCTGCGAGAGCTTCCTGCATGGTGTAGGCCGGCATTGGGATGACCCCGATCTATCGGAAAGCCTCATTTTATCTGCGCCGAGGACTGCTCCAGCCGCCGGGGGGAACGGACCGGCTTTGCTGATGTTGCGCACCCACGGACCGGCCGTCCGCTGGCGTGTTGCAAAAGTCAAGCACATTTATTGCGTTTGCTGCATTTGAGGCCAAAGCCATTATCCAACAAGCGAATGATTTGCGCCACATATTTTGGTGACCTATGAATGTAATTGCTAACCTGCCTCTCCATGGTAGTTCTTGCCACATTGATATCGCTCGTTAGTCAGGTTTCCGGCACTCCGTATGTTCCGGGTGGAGATTCTCCGGCCGGTACCGACTGTTCTGGATTGGCGTCCTGGATAGCGAACGCGGCGTCTGACCGACCGGTCTACGGGGACAGGTTCAACACCGGCAACGAGGAATCCGCCTTGTTGGCGCGGGGCTTCCACTATGGGTCGGCCCCCGATGCCCTGGTGATCGGCTGGAACAGTCGCCATACGGCCGTGACGTTGCCCGACGGAACCGCGGTGTCCAGCGGAGAGGGCGGCGGGGTGCATGTGGGCGGTGCGGGCGCCTATCAGGCGGGATTCACCCACCACATGTTCTTGCCCATCCCGCCGGACGGTGCAGACCCGCCGCCTCCGCCGCCCGGCGCACCGCCTCCGCCGCCCGACGCGCCGCCCGTCTTGGTCGATGCCGCGGCCCCGGACATGCCGCCTCCGCCGGCGTCCGGTATGCCGCCGCCCGCGCCGTGATCCGAGGATTGCCGGTAGGCGCGTCGGACCGCGGTCGCGCGGGTAGTCGCGCAAATGCGGGCACCTCGAGATGGTTTTGACCGCTTTTCCGGCGCGCCTGTAAAAATGCGCAAGGCTCACTCGCGTTTGTGACTTGCATCACCGCCGCGACATAATGGGTTGCGATCCGCATAACGCGCAGGCTGCAATGTCATTGCACGTCAATTACGCGCATTGAAAATTTGCTAACCATAATCTGGTCGATTATCACTCACCGTGAAGGCGTCCCGCACGGGACCGCCGCGGCGGTGCCACGCAACGGTATGAGCTCGCGCTGTCCGCGCGAATATCGGGCGGAACGTCAGCGAAGTAGCGAGCCGCCTGGTCACAAATGGGGAAGATGTGCGATCTACTGACTGGCGCTGCGGGCCCGGTCGCGGCTCAGTCGATCGCGATCGCGATCTCCTCGCCGAGTTGGTAGCCCGGCGCCAGTGGCAGGGTGTCTCCGCTCCAAAACGACCCCGGGTCAAACCAGTTCGCCTTCTTCTCCGTGACGATCAGCCCCATCTCCTCGTAGGTGATCGCCACCGTCTCCGCGCAGTAGGCCGTCTCCAGCGCGAGCCGTTGCCGGGCCTTGCGGCGCTGCGTCGACTCGCGAACCCTGCTGTCCACGTACGGGATTCCCCGTATCCAGTCGTAGGCCGTGGGCAGGCGTCCGCGCAGCCACCGCCCGGTCAGCCGAGCCGTCGTCGGGAACGCGGTGCCGTCCATCCGCGCGATGACGCGCAGCAGCTGGTCCTCCTGCTCGCGAGTGGCGTAGGGCGTCAGCTGGCGCAGCCAGCAGCGTTGGCGGTAGCGCTGTCCCCACTGCAGGACGGCTTGACGCAGATCGTTGAGCTGAACGCCACGGTGGTGGGTGCCGGTCCACATGTCGACCAGCTTGTCGCCCAGTTCGGCATGCCAGATCAACGGGGGCAGGTCGTCGATCGCGACCGTCATCCCGACGTGGTTGACCGGGCTGTTGGTCAGGGTCTGGATCGCGCGGTCGGGTCGCGAAGCGCCGCGAAACAGCCAGATGTCGCCGGTGCGGGTCTCGTTGAGCGCCCGGTCCAAACTCAGCATGGTCGGGGTTGCGCCTTTCAGTGGGGTTCGCGAGAGATCTGGTAGTCGATGTAGGCGTCCCAATCCTCGACGCGGCGGCGCAACTCTTCGACCACCCGCGGGTGGGTGGGCACGAAGAACCGGTTTCGCAGGATAGCGTCGGCGACGAGTTCGCCGACCGTCGCGGGGTCGAGCAACTCGAACTGTTCGCCGGGAGTCCGCAGCGGTGCCCCGCGGCCGAACCTCGGCACGGCGGCGGCGATGTTTGTCAACACCGGGCCCGGGCACAGCAATGTCACGCCAATGCCTCTGGGTCGCAGATAGATTGCCAATCCCTCGCTGACCTGCACGATAGCGGCCTTGGTGGCCGCATACGGCAGCCGGTCGTAGGAATAGGTGAAAAGCCCGGCGAATGACGCGGTGTTGACCAGGTGCCCGCTGCCCTGATCCAGCAGCAGCGGCACGAAGGCGGCGTTACTGTAAACCACCGACATCAGGTTGACGTCGAGGAGGCGCTGCCACTCGGTGGCGGGGAGGTCAACGGGTAGACCGTTGGTCAGCACGCCGACATTGTTGACCACGATGTCGACTCCGCCGAACCGTTGCAGCGCCGCGCTTCGAATGTCCTGAAAGGCTTCGGGATCCGCGACGTCGGCGCGCTGCGGCAGAACCGCGGCCCCGTGGCCGCTCAGGTCATCGGCAAGGGCGCGCAGCCCGGCGTCGTCGACGTCGACTGCCACGATGTGTGCGTCGCGGTGGGCCAGCGCGCGTGCGATGGCGCAGCCGATGCCGCTGGCCGCTCCGGTGATGACGGCGACCTTGTCGCAAAGCGTGTCCATCATGTCCCGAGGCTGCGCAGTCGTTGCCGTGGTGTTGAACAGGGCACACCAGTTAACCACACGCGTGCGCGCCGGGACCCGATGCGAATAGCCTGTCCTCATGCGTGGCATGTGGAAATGGCTGGGATTGGCCTCTGTCGCCGGTGTCGTCGCCGGAGGCGCGCTGGTCATGCGGGACCAACGGAGGCGGCGCGCCTACACGGCCGACGAGGTCCGCGCGCGCCTGCATCAGAGGCTGGCCGAATCTGAGGCGGCGGGCTTTCAGTCCGGATCGGGATCTGCGTCGGTCTCGACGGCGAACAAGCGATAGCTGCCCGAGAATCCCTTCAGCTCGACGTCGCGACCCCCGTCGAACGAGATGTCTTGGGAGTTGGGGCAATCGCCGACGGCTTCCCGCACCGCGTCGCTCACCAGGATCTGGCCGCCGACGGCTTGCGCGGCTACTCGCGCCGCCATGGCGACGTTCCGTCCGAACAGGTCGTCGCCGCGGCGCACCGAGCGCCCCATGTGGATGCCGATCCGGACCCGGATCTGGTTGTGCCGCTTGCGTTTCGCATCTTTGCGCAGCGCGCTCTGGACGTCCATGCCGCAGCGCACCGCCTGTTCGGCCTGGGCGAAGGCGATCATGAACCCGTCGCCCTGGCTCTTGACCACGTGCCCCGATCGGCGCTGCACGATGCCGGACACCAGCTTGTCGTGCGAGCTGATCAGCTTGACCCACGCGCGGTCGCCGATCCGCTCGTTGAGCGCGGTGGACTCCTCGATGTCGGAGAACAGGATCACCACCCGTCCGTCCGGGGTGACCCTGGCCAGGTCGGGCCGCTCCACCTCGGCCCAGTCGGCGAGGTCCTCGATCGAGCTGCGCACCGCCGCGCCGAAGCCCTCCTTGCTGATCAGGTTCGCCGTCTGCCACACGGTTTTGACGGCCTCGCGACCGCTCGACAACAGCCAATGGCGGCTGTCGCTGCGGTGCCGCAGCTCGTCGATCTCCCGGCGACTGCGAAAGAGCAGCCTGGCCAGCGCGACGAGCGCGCCGGCTTCGATCACGGCAAGCCCGGTCAGGACGTAGACCGCGATGTGCAGCGCATCAGCCACGCCAGCATCCTGCCAAACACCCGGGCGATCCCCGCTTGTCGGCCCTGGGTGCAGTGTCTAGGGTTGAGGTCGGCCGCCGCGGGGTAGTGCGTCGCAAGCAAGCCGATCAGGTGATGTTCTGGAGGTGCGGTTTTGGCCGACGGCGACAATGTGTCCTCGGACCTGCTGGTGATTTTCGGGATTACCGGGGACCTGGCCCGCAAGATGACGTTTCGGGCCTTGTACCGCCTCGAGCGCCGCGACATGCTCGACTGCCCGATCATCGGCGTAGCCAGCGACGACATCCCCGTCGAGAAGCTCATCGAGCGGGCACGGGACGCCATCGTCAAGACCGGCGAGCCGTTCGACGACGCGGTGTTCGACCGGCTGGCGGCCCGACTGTCGTATCTGCACGGTGACGTCACCGACGAGAAGCTCTACACGCAGCTGGCCAAGATGGTCGGCTCGCACCGGCATCCGCTCTTCTATCTGGAGATGCCGCCGGCCCTGTTCGCGCCGATCGTCGAGAACCTCGCCAAGGTCGACCTGCTGGAGCGGGCGAGGGTCGCGGTGGAGAAGCCGTTCGGCCACGACCTGGCGTCCGCGCGCGAACTCAACGCCCGGCTGCGCGCTGTGCTGGACGAGGACCAGATCCTGCGGGTGGATCACTTCCTGGGCAAGCAGCCCGTCGAAGAGCTGCAGTACCTGCGCTTCGCCAACCGTGCCCTCACCGAGTTGTGGGACCGCAGCGCGATTTCCGAGATCCACGTCACCATGGCCGAGGACTTCGGGATCGAGGACCGCGGCAAGTTCTACGACGCGGTGGGCGCGCTGCGCGACGTCGTGCAGAACCATCTGCTGCAGGTGCTGGCGCTGGTCGCGATGGAGCCCCCGGTCGGTCCCGGCGCCGACGACCTCAACGACAAGAAGTCCGAGGTGTTCCGTGCGATGCCGGCGCTGCACCCGGACCGGTGCGTGCGCGCCCAGTACCGCGGCTACACCGACGTCGCCGGGGTGGCCAAGCACTCGCAGACCGAGACCTACGTCGCGCTGCGCACCGAGATCGACAACTGGCGGTGGGCCGGGGTGCCGATCTTCCTGCGCGCGGGCAAGGCGCTGCCGGAACGGGTCACCGAGGTCCGGATGTTCCTGCACCACGTTCCCGGCTTCTCGTTCCTGCCCAATCGCCGCCCGCCCGAGTCGAACGTGATCGTGCTGCGCATCGACCCCGACCCGGGGATGCGCGTGCAGCTATCCGCCCAGGCCGGCAACTCCTGGCACGACGTGCACCTCGACTCCTCGTTCGCCGAGGACCTCGGCGAAGCGGTGCGGCCCTATGAACGGCTGCTGTACGCCGGTCTGACCGGCGACCGCCAGCTGTTCGCGCGGGAAGACGCCATCGAGGAAACGTGGCGGATCGTGCAGCCGCTGCTGGACAACCCCGGCCGCATCCACCATTACGACCAGGGCTCCTGGGGACCCGAGGCCGCGCAGTCACTGCTGCGTGGCCACCGCAACTGGCAGGAGCCGTGGCTGCCGCGCGGCACGCCCGCAGCACAGTAAGGAGACAGCAAACAAATGCAGCTAGGGATGATCGGTCTGGGCCGCATGGGCGCCAACATCGTGCGCCGCCTGGTCAAGGACGGCCACGAGTGCGTTGTGTATGACCACAATTCCGATGCGGTCAAGGCGATGGCCGGTGAGGAAAATACGACCGGGGTGTCCACCCTGGCGGAGCTTGCCGAGAAGCTGGCGCCCCCGCGGGTCGTTTGGGTGATGGTGCCGGCCGGCGCCATCACCACGGGCGTGATCGACGATCTGGCCAAGACGCTGGACTCCGGCGACATCGTGATCGACGGCGGCAACTCCTACTACCGCGACGACCTGACTCACGCAAAGACCTTGTCCGAATGCGGGATTCGCCTTCTCGACTGCGGCACCAGCGGCGGCGTGTGGGGCCGCGAACGTGGCTACTGCCTGATGATCGGCGGGGACGCGGAGGCGTTCGCGCACGCCGAACCGATCTTCGCCACCGTCGCACCCGGGGTGGACGCCGCGGAGCGCACGCCGGGCCGCAGCGGCGAGGTGGCCCAGGCGGAGAAGGGCTACCTGCATTGCGGCCCGTCCGGGGCCGGGCACTTCGTCAAGATGGTGCACAACGGCATCGAGTACGGCATGATGGCCTCGCTTGCCGAAGGCCTGAACGTGCTGCGCAACGCCGACGTCGGCACGCATGTGCGAGAGGGCGACGCCGAGACGGCGCCGCTGTCGAACCCCGAGTTCTACCAGTACGACATCGACATCCCGGAGGTCGCCGAGGTGTGGCGCCGCGGCAGCGTCATCGGCTCCTGGCTGCTGGACCTGACCGCGATCGCCCTGCACGAGTCGCCCCAGCTCAAGGAGTTCTCCGGGCGGGTCTCCGATTCCGGGGAGGGCCGGTGGACCTCGATCGCGGCGATCGACGAGGGAGTTCCCGACACCGGTGCTGACGACCGCGTTGCAGTCCCGCTTCGCCTCGCGTCACCTCGACGACTTCGCCAACAAGGCGCTCTCGGCGATGCGCAAGCAGTTCGGCGGACACGCCGAGAAGCCGGCGAACTAGGGCTGACGGTCGCCGCCTCGGGGGTCAGGCCCGCTCGACGAAATCCACCACGGCCTGGCTGAAGGCGTCGTTGTCGTCGCCGGCCGCGGTGTGGCCCGCGTTGGACAGTTCGACGAACTCCGCGCGCGGCACCTGGGTCAAAAAGTGCTCAACGCCCTCCGGGCTGACGACGTCGGACAGCTTGCCGCGAATCAGCAGGACCGGGATGGCAAGGCTCGTCGCGGCCTCCTCGAATTTCTCCGTGCGCAGTTCGGGGTCGTCGCCGGGCTTGGTCATGAACGCCGGATCCCAGTGCCAGTACCAGCGCCCGTCGCGCAGGCGAAGGTTCTTTTTCAATCCCTCCGGGCTGCGCGGCCTGGTGCGGTAGGGCAGGTAGGCCGCGACGGCGTCGGCGGCCTGCTCGAGTGAATCGAATCCGTCGATGCCGCTGAACATGAAGTCGCGGATGCGGGCGCTGCCGTTCTTCTCGAACCGGGGCACCACGTCGACCAGCACCAGTTTGGTCACGCGATCCGGACCTGCCCGGTGGGCGACGAGGATGCCGGTCAGCCCGCCCATGCTGGCTCCGATGAGTACGACGGGTCGACCGATGGCGTCGAGGACGTGCATGACGTCGGAGGTCAGCGTCTCGACGTCGTAGTCGGCGTTGGGCGCGCGATCGCTGTCGCCGTGGCCGCGGGAGTCCAGCGCGATGACGTGAAAGCCATCGTCGGCGAGGAGCTGGCCGGTGTTTTTCCAGGAGAACCGGTTCTGACCGCCGCCGTGCAGCATCAGGATGGTCGGGCGCTCGGTGTTGCCGCGATTCCACTCGTCGGCGACCAGGGTGATCCCGTCATGCCCGGAAAACCGGACCGTCTGGGGGATGCTGCTCACGGCGCTCACGGGAGTCCTCTCGTCGATCGCTCTCCGACGTTACCTAGGTTCTCTATCCACCTCCCAGTTGCCCCCGGTCGGGCGGACCGGTGAGTTCCTGCCGTCGCCGGAGTCAATCACGGAGACCAACCGCCGAGATCCCACCTTCAGGAGACCCCATGCCATCCATCACCCCCTCGCTGTGGTTCGACCACGACCTTCAGGACGCGGCCCACTTTTACACCTCGGTGTTCCCCAACTCGCACATCGAGGGCTTCAATCGGACCACCGAAGCCGGACCCGGCGAGCCGGGCACCGTCCTGTCGGGCAGCTTCGTGCTCGACGGCACCCGGTTCATCGGGATCAACGGCGGCCCGCACTTCCCGTTCAGCGAGGCGGTGTCGTTCACGGTGCACTGCGAAGACCAGGACGAGGTGGACTACTACTGGGAGCGGCTCACCAACGGGGGCGAGGAATCGCAGTGCGGCTGGTGCAAGGACCGCTTCGGGCTGAGCTGGCAGATCGTCCCGGAGCGGCTCTATGAATTGCTCGGCGATCCGGACCCGGCCCGGGCGACCGCGGCGACCGCGGCGATGCTGGGCATGGGCCGGATCGTCATCGCCGACCTCGAGCGGGCGGTGCAAGAGGCGTCCCGAAAGACGCTGCCGCAGTGATGTTCTGACTCCGCGCCGAGCGCGGTTGGTGCGGCCCGGCTCCCGCGGGTTAGGTTGGTCGGTGCGGAGGCGCCGAACAGGGAGTGAACATGGCCGACGATGCAGAGCGGGTAGCCCGCCATGCCTGAACCGCGCTGGATCGACGTGGCGGGCCCCGGTGCCGACCTCAAGGCCCTGACGTGGGGGCCGCCCGACGCCCCGATCGCGCTGTGCCTGCACGGCTTCCCCGACACCCCCTACGCCTGGCGCAAGATCGCTCCCCGGCTGGCCGAGGCGGGGTGGCGGGTGGTCGCGCCGTTCATGCGCGGGTACGCGCCGTCCTCGATCCCGGCCGACGGCAGCTTTCACATCGGCGCGCTGATGGACGACGCCCTGCGGGTGCGTTCGGCCGCCGGTGGCACCGATCGCGACGTGGTGATCGGTCACGACTGGGGAGCGATCGCCGCCACCGGCCTGGCCGCCATGCCCGACGGCCCGTTCACCAAAGCCGTGATCATGTCGGTGCCGCCCTCGGCCGCGTTGCGGGGGAGCGGCGGCGTGGTTGAGCGGGGCCGGCTGGCCCGCCAGCTACCACATCAGCTGCTGCGCAGCTGGTACATCTTTTACTTTCAATTGCCCTGGCTGCCTGAGCGTTCCGCTTCCTGGGTGCTGCCGTTGCTGTGGAAGCGGTGGTCGCCGGGCTATAACGCGCAGGAGGACCTGCGGCACGTCGACGCCGCGATCGGGACACCGGAAAGCTGGCGGGCGGCGCTGGGACCGTACCGGGCCACCATCCGCAACACCCGGCCGCCGGAGCGCTATGCCGAGCTGAACCGGTGGTGGACCGAGGTGCCGGTCCTGCCGTCGCTGTACCTGCACGGCCGCGACGACGGTTGCATGACAGCGGCTTTCAGCCGCTGGGTGGAAAAGGTGTTGCCTCTTGGCAGCGAGGTCGCCATCGTCGAGCACGCCGGGCATTTCCTGCAGCTCGAACAACCGGCCAAGGTCGCCGACTTGGTGCTCGGGTTCATTGGGTCGCCCGGCTGACGCGGCGGCGCCCCACCGGATGGCGGCCGTCGATGCGCAGTTCTACTGGATGTCGGCCAAAATCCCCAACGATCAATTCCTGCTGTACGCATTCGACGGCGAGCCCGCCGACCCGCGGCGCGCCATCGAGCGAGCCCTTCGTCGGGCGCGCGCCTGCCGGGACCTGGTGATGCGCGTCGAGGACCGCAACCGGCTGGCCTATCCGCGGTGGGTGCCGACCTCCGCCGGGCTGGAGCGGGTGACCCACCACGACCTGGCGGGCGGTGACTGGCGCGACTGCCTGGCGGCCGTCGCCGGGCTCGCCGGGGCCCAACTCGATGTTCGGCGCATGCCGTGGCGGCTGCACCTGTTCACCCCGGTGTCCGGCATCCCGGGCGTCACGGGGCCGGGCACCGTCGCGGTGCTGCAGGTCGCACACGCGCTGGCCGACGGTGCGCGGGCCGGCGCCATGGCGGCCTGGCTCTTCGGCCGGGACGTTGCGGTTCCCGCTCCGGCGCGACCGTCGCCGGCATTTTTGCCGTGGCGGGCGGTCGACGCGGCCCGCACGCACCGACGGCTGGTCCGCGACACGCGTTCGGGGCTGCTGGCGCCCGGCGTCGGGTCGCGTCCGCCGCAGCGCACCAACGCGCGCCCCGAGGGCACCCGATCGGTGCGCACGCTGGTGCGGCACCGTGCGCAATTGCCCGGTCCCACGGTCACCGTCGGGGTGCTGACCGCGGTGTCCGCCGCGCTGTCCGAACTTCTGGACGGCACGACCGATTCGCTGGGCGCCGAGGTGCCGATGGCCAAACCCGGCGCGGCGCAGGCGCACAACCACTTCGGCAACGTCACGGTAGGGCTGTATCCGGAACTCGGGCGGGACGCCCGGGCGCAGCGGATCGCCACCGATCTGGCCAATGGTCGGCGTCGTTTTGCGCATCCGGCCGCCCGCAGCGCCGACCGGGCGTTCGCGGCGCTGCCCGCGGCGCTGCTGCGTTGGGGTGTCGCGCAGTTCGAGCCCGACGTCCGGCCGGCGCAGGTGGCCGGCAACACGGTGGTGTCCAGCGTGCACCGCGGGGCCGCCGATCTGAGCTTCGGTGGCGCCGGCGTGGTGCTGACGGCCGGATATCCCGCCCTGTCGCCCCTGATGGGCCTGACCCACGGGGTGCACGGCATCGGCGACACGGTTGCGATCAGCGTGCACGCGGCCGAGTCCGCCGTTCCGGACATCGACGGCTACGTGGATCTGCTGGATGCTGCGCTGTGACGGCACTCGGTGCCGGATGCGACGCGCGTTCCGACTCGGGTGTTATCACGATCGCGCGGATGATCTAGGTTTGCACCTATGACTCACGACGCAGTTATGAGCCAAGACGTCGGCTTACTGATCCTGCGGCTGGTCTTGGGTGTGACTCTGGCCGCGCACGGCTACAACAAATTCTTCGGCGGTGGCCGAATACCGGGTACCGCCCGATGGTTTGAAAGCATCGGGATGAAGCCGGGCACGTTCCACGCCACCGTGGCCGCCACCACCGAGATGGCCGCCGGATTGGGCCTGGCCGTGGGGCTGCTGACACCGATTCCCGCAGCGGGCTTTGTCTCGCTGATGGTGGTCGCGGCCTGGACCGTGCACCGCGCCAACGGCTTCTTCATCGTCAAGGAGGGCTGGGAGTACAACTTGGTCCTGGCAGCGAGCGCGGTCGTGGTGGCCACCCTGGGGGCGGGCAAGCTCAGCCTGGATTGGCTCGATCTTCGGCAAGAACTGGTGCGACGGGTGGCTAGGCCTGCTGATCTCGGTGGTGCTCGGCTTGGCGGGCGCGTTCGGCCAGTTGCTGATCTTCTACCGCCCGCCGGCCAAACAGGCGGGGTAGCCGGGTTCGGCCGACCGCCGCAAGGTCGGCCGCCGGCATTTCGGCGGCGGGCCGTTCACCCGAGCGGATCGCACCGTCGATCCAGCCGCACATGACCGCCGAGCTCTCGGTCCCCGCCCGATGGTTGCGACAACAGGGCTCGCGGAGGGTGTAGCCGGATTCGGAGAGCACGCCGGTGGGCGCGTGGCTGATCATCCCGCCGCCGGAACACCGCTCGGTGGAACAGTTCTGCTCGTGGTATTCGACGGGCCTGCGCGCGGCCGGTCCCTCCGTGATGAGGCACATGAGTCCGGGGCTCGCGGCATCCGTGCAGTCATCGATGGTCAGCGTCGCCGGCGAATCGGGCCGGGTCGACTGGCCGGACAACCCATTGGCGCGCCAGAAGGGCTCGTCGTAGACGATCGCGGTCTTGATGACGGCGCCGCTCGGCATGCGCTGGTTCAGGAATCCCCGATCCACCGGCTGCGAAAGGCGCACCGAGTCAACGAGTTCCGCGGCGATTGATCGGTAGATGGCGCCCATCCCCGACGGGACGGGCATCCTGGGCGCCGCCCTTGCCCGAGATGGCGAAGTTGGGTCCGCCGCCAGGCCCGGTCTGCACCTGCACCCACAGCAACGACGTCTCCGACGCCGCCGAGGTATAGGTTCCGGCCCGACGGGCTCGATAGGAACACCATGTCCGGGCCGGCCCGCGAGATGCTGGACATGGCCCTGCCCCGAGGTTGGTGACTGCCCACGGGCTCATCGTCCAGGCCGCCGATCCGCGCAAGTCACCGCGACGGTACGGGATCGCAAGACGTACACCTGTGATCTCCTAACTTGTGCTGAGTCCGGCGTGATCGGCGGCGAAGGTCTGAGCTGATCGCGTATTGCGTTGCAGGCCAAACCGGTTCACCTGGGCGACGCGGTAGAGAAACGAGGGCGAAAGCAGCCGGGTGGGCGGGTCGAGCAGCCCGGTGACCCGGAAGAACTGGGTACCGATCGCCGCGTCGGACTCGGCGGCGGCCAGCACGCGATCCACGAGTCGATTGGTGAGGCGCATCGATGGTGTCCGGCGTCCCTCGACTTCCGGGAACGCCAGGTCTGACGTGGCCCCCGTGCGCCAGGCCGCCCCGATCGCTTTGGCGGTGGCACGGAAGTACCGCCGGGGCAGGTCGGTGACGCCTCGGCTCAGGCACTCCCGGAGCGCCATCGCGTCCAGCGCGGCCACCGACATTCCCTGCCCATAAATGGGATTGAAGCTGCATATCGCGTCGCCGCAGGCCAGCAGGCCGTCCGGCAGTCGCCGCATCTTGTCGTAGCGCCGCCACTGGCTGGACGGCATGCGGTGCCGCACCACCGGCCCGAGCGGCTCGCCGGCGCGCACCGCCGCCAGCAGGTGCCGCGGCGCGTAGCCCTCGGCGAAGGAGAGCATGCCGGGCAGGTCGCGCGGCGGTTCCCGCCCGGCCATTCCCAGAACCGTGAATATCCATGTGTCGTGCTCATAGCCGAACAGGAACATGCCTGTGGGCCGGCCCGGTGCCGGGCTGACGATGGCCAGCATTTCCGTCAAGGTCCCCGACGCGATCCGCAGCGGTTGGCTGACGTAGGTCGTGCGCATGGTGATGTGGTCCTCGGCCGGTCGCTCATAGCCGAGGTCCTCGAGAAAGGCCGGCGTGTGGGCACTGCGGCCCATCGCGTCCACCACGAGGTCGGCCTTCAGCTGCTGTGGGGCCCCGCCGGCGCCGTCGACCACCCGCACGCCGGTGACGCGGCTCCCGTCCGGGCTGGCGGTCAACTCGGCGACGTCGTGGCCCCCGCGAATCGTCACGTTTGTCATCGCCCTCAAACGCCGGCGCACGTGGCACTCCAGGAGCGGCCGGCTGGGCAGGTACAACGCCATTTCCCGGGTATCCCCGGTCATCGTTTCGGACCGCACCAACTCGTGGCCGCCGTAGCACAAGTAGCCCTTGGAAAGGTCACCGTCATCCCAGACGGGTGCGCCGGCGGCTACCAGCTCATCGAGCAGGCCGGGAAAGAACCCCTCCAGGATGTGAGCTCCGCGCGCCAGTAGGGCATGAACATGCCGACCCTGCGGCACGCCTCGGCGGTTGAGAGGGCCGTCGGACAGGTCGTCCCGCTCGATGACGGTCACGGTCTCGAAGAATTCGGCCAGCACCCTCGCGGCCAGCAGGCCGCCCATGCTCGCTCCCATGACGACTGCGTGCTCACCCGATACCGGCATTGCAGACCCCTAACCCGACGTGGTTGTGGTGTTCGCGATGTGCGCTGACTTCTTCTGCAGCGCAAGGAGTTTCTGTTCGGCGTTGCGATAAGGGCCGTCAAGTTCGGCGCACTCGACGCCGCCATACTCACAGACCACCTCCGGCGCTACTCCGGCCCCGCGCAGCCTCAGCGCCAGTGAGTACGGCAACGGCAGCTTGCGCAACGCTGCCTCGCGCTCGGTGAGATCGTCGGCCACCCGATCAGGATGCGGCAGCGGTACCGATCCGGACTGAGTAGTGCACTACTCCATTCGCCGCGGACTAGGGCGTCAGATACTCGTGACGATCCCGACGCCGGCACTACCGAGCGGTTGGGTCCGTCCCGATAATCAGTCATCATGTTTCTGCATACCGTCCGGACGCGGCGAAGCTCCGACGACTTTCCGCGCCCTCAACATCTAGCCGCCAAGATCGCGGCCGTCGCGACCGATCCGGTTCCCGTCGAGCCCGACGTCGCGGAGATGGTGGCCAACCGGATCATCGACAACGCCGCCGTCAGCGCAGCGGCCGTGCTGCGCCGGCCGGTGACGGTCGCCCGCCGGCAGGCGCTGGCACACCCCGCGCCGCGCGGGGCGGCAGTGTTCGGTGTGGGGGGGTCCTATTCGGCCGAATGGGCGGCGTGGGCCAACGGAGTCGCGGTGCGCGAGTTGGACTTTCATGACACCTTCCTGGCCGCCGAGTACTCCCATCCGGGCGACAACATCCCCCCGCTGGTCGCGGTCGCCCAACAGGTCGGGGCGTCCGGCGCCGACCTGATCCGCGGCCTGGCCACCGCGTACGAGATCCACATCGACCTGGCCCGCGGAATCTGCCTGCACGAGCACAAGATCGACCACGTCGCCCACCTGGGCCCGGCGGTGGCCGCCGGGATCGGGACCATGCTGCGGCTGGACGCCGAGACCGTCTACGAGGCGGTCGGGCAGGCTCTGCACCTGACCACCAGCACCCGCCAATCCCGCAAGGGCCTGATCTCGAGCTGGAAGGCGTTCGCCCCCGCGCACGCCGGAAAGGTCGCCATCGAAGCGGTCGACCGGGCGATGCGGGGCGAGGCCTCACCCGCGCCGATCTGGGAGGGTGAGGACGGCGTCATCGCCTGGCTGCTCGGCGGGCCCGACCGCGAATACCAGGTGCCGCTGCCCGCGCCGGGCGAGCCCAAGCGCGCGATCCTGGACAGCTACACCAAGGAGCATTCCGCGGAGTACCAGAGCCAGGCGCCGATCGATCTGGCCCGGCGGCTGCGCGGGCGTCTCGGTAACCTCGAGCAGGTCGCGTCGATCGTGCTGCACACCAGCCACCACACCCATGTGGTGATCGGAACGGGATCGGGAGACCCGCAGAAGTTCGACCCGGACGCGTCACGGGAGACGCTCGACCACTCGCTGCCCTACATTTTCGCCGTCGCGCTGCAGGACGGCGGCTGGCACCACGAGCGCTCTTATGCCCCCGAGCGCGCCCACCGCCCTGACACCGTCGCGCTGTGGCGCAAGATCGCCACCGTCGAAGACCCGGAGTGGACCCGCCGCTACCACTCGACCGACCCGGCCGAGGTCGGTTTCGGGGCGCGGGCCGAGGTGCGGCTGAACAACGGCGAAGTGATCGTCGACGAGCTGGCGGTCGCCGACGCACACCCGCTGGGAGCCCGGCCTTTCCGCCGCCCGCAGTATCTGCAGAAGTTCGCCGAACTCACCGACGGCGTCGTGGAACCCGCTGAGCGGCAACGGTTCCTGGCCGCGGTGGAGTCTCTCGCCGAGCTGCCGGCCACGGAGCTGGGCGCGCTCAACATCGTGATCGACCCGCGGGTGCTGGACGGGGCGCCGGTGATCCCACCGGGAATCTTCGGATGATCACCCGCGAAGCGGCGCGGCCCAGGAGGTCAGGCCGGCCCGCCGTACTGCCACACCAGCGTATGGGCCCCGGTCATGGTGGGATTGCACCACATCGTGCGCCCGTTGACGTCGTCGGCGGTGGCGTGCAACACCGTGCACGCTTCACCGGGCGCGGGCACGTCGGCCCGGGCGGCGGGCGTCACGGCGGCCCAGGCGACCGTCAGGACGGCGCCAACCGCCGTCAACGGCGGGAGCGTGAGCCTGATGTTCATGAACATTCACGGTAGGCCTTGGGTAACCCGCAGGCAAAGGATTGTTTGGCCGAACCCGAGCGCGCGCGCCTAGAACAGGTTCTAGTCTGTGAAACCATGGGATTCCTCAAGCCCGACCTGCCGCAGATCGACATGGCCGAATGGAGCAACGGCACCCGCAGCGAGAAGATCCGCCCGATGGCCCGGCATTGGGCCGAGGTCGGCTTCGGCACGCCGGTGGCGCTGCACCTGTTCTACGTCGTCAAGATCCTTCTCTACGTCCTCTTCGGATGGCTTTTCGCGTTGGCCACCAACGGTATCCACGGGTTCACCGGGGTGGCGTCGTGGTGGTCGGAGCCGATCGTGTTCGAGAAGGTCGTGCTGTACACGATGCTGTTCGAGGTGGTCGGCCTGGGCTGTGGCTTCGGGCCGCTGAACAACAGGTTCTTCCCGCCGCTGGGTTCGATCCTCTACTGGATGCGGTTCGGCACCATCCGCCTGCCACCGTGGCCGGACCGTGTCCCGTGGACCAGGGGCACCAAGCGCACGCCCATCGATGTCGCGCTGTATGCCCTGCTGCTGATAGTGACGTTCGGTGCGCTGCTGTCCGACGGCACCGGTCCGGTACCGGAACTGGGCACCACCGTCGGGCTGTTGCCGACCTGGGAGATCGTGCTGATCCTGCTGCTGCTCGGAGTGCTCGGGCTGCGCGACAAGGTGATTTTCCTGGCCGCCCGCGGCGAGGTTTACGCGAGTCTGGCGGTGACCTTCCTGTTCGGCGGGGTCGACATGATCGTCGCCGCGAAGCTGGTGTTCCTGGTGATCTGGATGGGTGCGGCGACGTCGAAGCTCAACAAGCACTTCCCGTTCGTGATCTCCACGATGATGTCCAACAACCCACTGGTGCGGCCACGGTGGCTGAAACGCCGCTTCTTCGAGAAGTTTCCGGACGATCTGCGGCCCGGGTGGCTGTCGCGGTGGCTGGCCCACCTGAGCACAGCCATCGAGATGCTGGTGCCGCTGGTGCTGTTCTTCTCCCACGGCGGCAGGCCCACCATGGTGGCCGCAATCGTCATGGTCTGCTTCCACCTGGGGATCCTGCTGTCGATCCCGATGGGGGTGCCGCTGGAGTGGAACGTCTTCATGATCTTCGGCGTGCTGTCGCTGTTCGTCGCGTACGCCCCTCTGGGGTTGACCGATGTGAAACACCCGGTGCCGGTGGCGATCCTGTTCGTCGTCGTCGCGGGAACCGTCGTGCTGGGCAACATGTTCCCCCGCAAGGTCTCGTTCCTACCGGGCATGCGGTACTACGCCGGCAACTGGGACACCACGCTGTGGTGCATCAAACCCTCCGCCAACGACAAGATCGCCCGGGGCATCGTGGCGATCGCCAGCATGCCGCAGGCCCAGCTGGAGCGCTTCTACGGCAGCCCGGAGGCCGCGCAAATCCCGATCTACATGGGATATGCGTTCCGCGGCTTCAACACTCACGGCCGAGCGCTGTTCACCCTGGCACACCGCGCCATGGCGGGCCAGAACGAGGACGACTACGTCATCACCGACGGGGAACGGATCTGCAGCACCGCCATCGGCTGGAATTTCGGCGACGGCCACATGCACAACGAACAACTGATCGCTGCCCTGCAGCAGCGCTGCCACTTCGAGCCGGGGGAGGTGCGCGTCGTCCTGCTCGACGCGCAGCCCATCCACAAGCAGACCCAGGAATACCGGCTGGTCGACGCGGCGACGGGCGAATTCGAGCGCGGCGTGGTCAAAGTCGCCGACATGGTGACCCGGCAGCCCTGGGCGGACGACGTTCCGGTCCAAGTGCTGTCCAACAGCCCAACCGGGTAAGGGCGGACGCCCGTCCCTGGGTGCTGACCGAGCGGCCGGTGCCCCGCGCCTCGCAAGCCGTTGTCGGTCAACCGAGTTGGCGTCACTTCGCCGAATCCGCCGGCGAGTCGGGTCCGCGGCGATCGCGCGCCAACCCGACGATCATCCGGTAACCGCCCGGAGCAGCCGCGCGCCGGCAAATCCGGGCCCCGCGCTGTCGATGCCGGGCGGGGAGCATGCAGCAAATGTGAGAAGGTTCGCAAGAGCCCTCGTTGTTGACTTTTTTGCAATAGACACGTCGGCCATCAGCTAACTAGTTATTAAAGGCAATCCAACTCGGATGGACATATAGGCAACTATTGCCACATACAACACATATGCGCTTCTGTTGCTCGTGAGGCGGCTAAAGAAGCAGTTCCAGCTCGCTTTTGCCAATTCGATGGACGTCTTGTCTGTGATCTTACTCTCAGGTAACGTCCGCGCAGGGCGCTGTGATGTGCGTCATTTTTCGAGAACTAGCAAAGGAGGGGCTGTGTCTGTAGCGCTAAGCATCGGAAGACAAGGTTGGTTTTCCGGATCGGGATGGTCGGGTTCGGCTACCGGCATGCGGCCCTACCTGGCCGCCGGCGTCGCCGTGGTGGGCGCCAGTCTGATCGCGGTCAACCCGGTCGCGCCGACGATAGCTGCCGACATCGAGCACCGCGTCAGCGCGTCGGTCGAGCTGACGGCGGGCGCCTACGCCGATCTGTTCGACAGAACGGTCACCGACCTCGAGGGTTTGTACCAGACGTTCGCCGCGGACCCGTTCCCGATCGCGCAACAGGTCATCGCAAACCAGACCACGAATTTCCAAAACATCGGCGTCGGGCTGCAAAAAGCGGGGCAAGGCTTCATGGAGCTGCTCGACCCGAGCAACCCCAATGGGATCGTTGCGATCCTGGATACATTCGTCGGCGACCTGGCCAACGGGCAACCTGTGAATGCGTTTTCGACGCTGGCTGCCGGCACACTGTTCTCGCTGCTTCCGCTGCTCCCGGCGCTGACGCCGCTCAACACGGCCATCGCTTCGACGTTCGACAACCTGGCGGCCGGTGTCACCACGTTGACCACCAACCTGCCGCTACTCATCATCAGTTTGGTATCCCCGTCGCTGGCCGGGCTCGAAGGCTTCGGGTACGGGCTGCAGAACATCGTCGACGCCTGGGATGCGGGCAACCTGCTCGGGGTCGGCACCGGGATCGTCGATTTGCCCGCCACCACCCTCAACAGCTTCCTCAACGGCTACGACATCAGCCACGGCGGAGACATCGGCCTCGGGGGGTTGCTCGGCAGCGTCAATTTCAACGGCAGCCAAAACCCCGGCGGCACGATCGGTGCCGTGCACAACCTGCTGGTGGAGATCGCGCAGTCCCTGACCTCGACAAACGCGACCCACAGCGCCGCAGCCGCGGTCGACGCTGCAGCGAACCTGAACTTCGCAAGCGTCGCCGAGGGGTTGAACTCGCTCATGCCCTCGGTGGGTTTCGACATCCCGCAAGCATTCGCGCAGGCGATGGCGCCGGCGGGAGAGGCCGTGAGCAACGCCTTGCTGGCGCTGGATCCGGCGTCGGTCACGGCGGGCCTGACAACCGCGCTGGATCCCGGCGCGTTCGCGGCGGCATTCGATCCCGCCGCGTTGTCGATGGCGTTCGACCCCGCGGCCGTCACCGACATCGGCTCGATGCTGGCCGCCGGCCTGGCGCCCAACTTGAGCGGCATCGCGTTCGATCTGCTGTCGCTGTTCTGAATTCGGCTGGCATGAACGGGTTTTCGGCCCCGGAGCCGCTGCGGCGCGGCCGTAGCGGCTCCGGGGTTCGAGCGTTGCTCGATGGCCAGACGCGGACGTCTGAATACGTTGCTGATCGAGGGTGGACGGGGGCCGCAAAGCCCGTCGGCAAGGCGAGGGCCGGGGCCGCCCGGCAAAGTCGGGCTCTCCCGAAATCGCCTCGTTATTGACGTTTTTACAATAAATCCAGCAATTATCCAGCTAACTAGTTAGCGAATGGAACCGGGCCTTGGGGGCGCCGCAAGCAACTGTTGCCATGCGCAACACAAAGTAATGCTTGTCACACCTGGGGCGTGGAAATCCCCAGGTGGACGGTCACGATTTCTTATTAAGCACGTGTCTTGTTTGTGACCTTACTCTTAGGTAACATCCCTGCCGGACGTTGGGATCCGCGTCATGCGTGACGCGTAGCAAAGGAGGCATCGTGCGTTTAGCGTTAAGTACTGGTCTACATGGAGAGGTTGCTGACTCGGGAACGTCCGGCGCAGCTAGCCGCATGCGGCCGTACCTGGCCGCCGGCGTTGCCGTGCTGGGCGCCGGCTTGATCGCGACCAACCCGGTCACGCCCAACATCGCTGCCGACATCCAGGAGCGCGCCGTGCAGCTCACCGGTTCGGTCAGCAGCGATATCGCCGACGTGGCCACCAACGCCGCAACGGCGGCGGCCGCCGCGGCGACCAACCCGATTACCTTGTGGTCCGACGTGCTCACTACGGCGCTGAACAATACGGAAACCCTTGCCAATGACTGGCTGGCCGACCCGTTCCCCATCCTGGCGCAGGTGATCCACAACCAGCTCGGCTTCGCCCAAACGATCGGCAGCAACGTGCAGTCGATGAACAGCACCTTGCTGAACGTCATCACTCAGGAGCTGCCCGGCCAGTTTCAGACGATGATCAATGGCATCGCGGCGGGCGACATCGGCGCGTCGGTGACCAACTTCAACGACAGCCTGCTGTTCGACCTGCTGCCGACCATCTTTCCACTGGAAAACATCCTCAAAGTCCCCGGTGAGATGGCGACGAATTTCTCCACCGTGCTCAGCCAATACCCGCCACAGCTCGCCATCGACCTTCTTGTCCCGACGCTCGCGTTGTACGCGGGCACCACAGACGCGGTGGCCTACGGCGTGCAGGACGTCGTCGACGCGTGGGACGCCGGTCAGCCGGGCCAGGCGCTGATCGATGCGGTGAACCTTCCTGCGATCTACACCGACGCCCTCCTTAACGGATTTTCACCGCCGGCCGGCCTTGGCACCACCGGGCTGCTCGGTACGCCGGGCGGCGTCGTCGAATCTCTCTTCATCAGCCTCCCGCAGCAGATCGCGCAGACGCTGGCCGGTGGGTACCCGAACGCGACAGCCACCCTCGCAGGCGACTTCAGCGAGTTGGTGTCGATGATCTTCAACGGAATCGGCGGGGGGCTGAACCCGGGCGCGTTCGCGGCGGCGTTCGACCCCGGCGCCTTTGCGGCGGCGTTCGACCCGGCCGCGCTGTCGATGGCGTTCGATCCCGCGGCCGTCACCGACATCGGCTCGATGCTGGCCGCCGACCTGGCGCCCAACTTGAGCGGAATCGCAATGGATCTGCTCTCGCTGTTCTGAGTCCGATCATAAGTGGGCGTCCGTTCCGCGGTGCTGGCAGCCGCGGAACGGACGCCCATTGTGTAGGCCAATTCCGTTGAGCCGGAACTGAATAGCTGGCTGCTCGTTTGACGTGCCGTGCGTGGGCGCACACAGGGGATCGAAAGCGGCGAAAACACCACGGGCAACCGTGCGGGCGGAATACGATGGCCAGATACCGTTGTAATTCCGGAGTTTTGATCCATTCGGGCAACGGGCGAAGCCGAGACCGGCTCGGCCACTTGAATATTAAACGTTGCCGCCCACAAGAATGGCGGCTGTGTTGAAGGAGGTGGGGGCGTGTCCTTTGTGACGGCGCGACCGGAGATGTTAACCGCCGCAGCGGGTAACTTGTCGACGATCGGTGAGTCGATGGCGGCGAACAATGCGGCGGTGGCGGTGCCGACGAGCGAGGTGGTTCCGCCGGCGGCCGATCAGGTGTCGGCGTTGGTGGCCACGCACTTCGCCGCACACGGCTTGGCGTACCAGGCGATTGGATTGATGGCCAACCAGATTCACCAGTCGTTCGTGAACGCCCTGTCCACCGGTGGGACGTCGTATGCGATGACCGAGGCAGCCAACGTAGCGGCGACCGACTAGGAGGCGCCGCGGTGTTTTTCTCGTTTTTTCCACCCGAGCTCATCTCGGGAATGATGTATGCGGGTCCCGGGCCGGGGCCGCTGGCAGCGGCGGCGGCGTCCTGGGATTCGCTGGCGACCGATCTGTACGCGACGGCCGCTTCGTACCAGTCGGTGATCGCGAATTTGAACAGCGGATGGTCGGGTCCCTCCGCGATGGCGATGACTTCGGCGGCCGCTCCGTATGTGTCATGGATGAGCGCGACGGCCGCGGCGGCGGCGGAGGCCGGCGCGCAGGCCAACGCGGCGGCGGCCGCGTTCGAGGCGGCATTCGCGATGACGGTGCCACCGCCGGTCATTGCGACGAATCGGGCGGTGCTCGCGGCGTTGATCGCAACGAACATCTTCGGCCAGAACACCCCGGCGATCGCGGCGACCGAGGCCGACTACCTGGAGATGTGGGCCCAGGACGTCGGCGCGATGAACGGGTACTCGGCGTCAGCGACCAGTGCTTTGCAGATGCCGGCGTTCAGCGCGCCGCCGCCGATGACCAATCCGGCGGCGACGATCACCCCACTGCTCGGTGGCGCCGGAGGTGCCGACGTGCTGGCGTCGTTGACCACCCTGGGCACCGAGGTGCAGACGACGCTGAGCGCGCTGACGACGTCGGCCCCGGTGGCCTGGGTGCTCAACACCACCGGGCTGGGTTCGTTGATCAACGGGACCGGTCTTACCCAGTCCTCGATCTACTCCGTTCAGGCCGCCTACTACGGAGTGATGATGGGCAGCACGCCGGCCCGGATGTTCATGAGCATGGGCAATTCGGCCAGTTCCTCGGGAATGGGATTGAGCAGCAGCGAGGGGCTGCTCAACAGCATCGGTCACTTCGTCGACAACAAGATGCAGATGGTGGTCGGCGGGATAAGCAACCAGCTCCGGTCGTGGGGATCGACCGTCTCGGCCCAGTTGGCGCATGCCACGAGGCTGGGTGGCCTGTCGATCCCGCCGGGGTGGGCGACGGCCGCGCAGGGCGTCAGCCGCGCCGCGCCGGTGCTACCGCCGACCAGCGTGGCCAGCCCGGCGCTGATGCAGGCGTCGGCGATGCCGCAGAGCCCGTTTGCCCAGGCGCTCATGGGGACCCTCAGCGCGAGGGGCCTCGGCAGCATCGCCAAAGTGCCGGCAAAGATCCTGCCGCGCTCACCGGCCGGCGGCTGATTGCCGCGGTCCGGCTAGGCCTCCGCCCGGACTTCATGGGCCGCGGCGACCATGTTCTGCAGGGACGCGGTCACCTCGTCGACGGACCGGGTCTTCAGCCCGCAATCCGGGTTGACCCAGAGCCGTTGCGCCGGCAGCGCTTTCAGCGCCGCGCGCAGCGACTCGGCCATCTCTTCGGTGCTGGGCACCCGGGGCGAGTGAATGTCGTAGACCCCCGGGCCCACGCTGTTGGCGAAGCCGACCGAGTTCAGGTCGTCGAGCACTTCCATGTGCGAGCGCGCCGCCTCGATGGACGTGACGTCGGCGTCCAGGTCGGCGATCGCCCCGATCACCTCGCCGAACTCCGAGTAGCACAGGTGGGTGTGGATCTGTGTCGAGTCGGCGACTCCCGAGGTGGCCAGGCGGAACGCGCCGATGGCCCAACGCAGGTATTCGCCCTGAGCGGCGCGACGCAGCGGCAGCAACTCGCGCAGCGCGGGCTCGTCGACCTGGATGATCGCAGATCCCCGCGGCCTCGAGATCGAGCGTCTCGTCGCGAATGGCCAGCGCCACCTGATTGGCCGTGTCGGCCAGGGGCTGATCATCGCGGACGAACGACCACGCCAGGATCGTCACCGGCCCGGTCAGCATGCCCTTGACCGGTTTGTCGGTCAGCGACTGCGCGTACGTCGCCCATTCGACCGTCATCGGGTGGGGGCGCGACACGTCGCCGTAGAGGATCGGCGGGCGGACGCAGCGGCTGCCGTAGGACTGCACCCAACCGTTGCGCGTGGCGACGAAGCCCGAGAGTTGCTCGGCGAAGTACTGCACCATGTCGTTGCGTTCCGGCTCGCCGTGCACCAGCACATCGAGCCCGAGTCGCTCCTGCAGCTTGATGACGTCGGCGATCTCCTGCCTCATCCGGCCGACGTATTCGTCCTCGCCGATCTCTCCGGCGCGAAAAGCCGCGCGCGACTTACGGATCGCCGACGTCTGCGGGTAGGAGCCGATCGTCGTGGTCGGCAGCGGCGGCAGCTGCAACCGGGCTTCCTGGGCGGCACGGCGCTGCGCCGATTCGCCGCGGTGCACGCCCGCGTCGAGGATCGAGCGGATACGCGCGCGCAGCTGCTCGTTGTGCAGCCGGGGATCGTCCCGACGGGAGGCGGCGGCGGCAGTTGGACGCCGCGATCTCGTCGGCGACCGCGTCGCGCCCGTCACGCAGCGCGCGCGCCAGCGTCACCACCTCGGCGACCTTCTCGTACCCGAACGCCAGCCAGCTGCGCAGCTTTTCGTCCAGGCCAGTCTCCGGTTCGAGCGAGTACGGAACGTGCAGCGTGGAGCACGACGTCGAAACCGCTATTGAGGCGGCCGAATCCAGCAGCGTGGCGAGCTTGGCCAGCGCCGCCTCCAGGTCGGTGCGCCAGACGTTGCGCCCATCGACCACTCCGGCCACCAGTGTCTTGCCGGTCAGCTCGGGAACCGAGGCCACCGCCGTGTCGGCGCCGGCCACCAGATCGACGCCGATCGCTTCGACGGGCGTGCGGGCCAGCGCCGGCAGGGACGCGCCGGGGTCGCCGAAGTAGGTGGCGACGTAGATGCCGGGACGGTCACTCACCGAGCCGAGCCTGTTGTAGACGGTCTCGGCCAGCGCCGGCGCGTCCGGGGAGATGTCGGCGACCAGGGCCGGTTCGTCGAACTGCACCCACTGGGCGCCGCCGTGGGCCAGTAGCGAGAGCAGCTCGCAGTAGATCGGCGTCAGCTCCTCAAGCCGCTCGATCGGTGCGCCCGCGCCCTTGATGCCCTTGCTCAGCAGCAGGAAGGTGATCGGGCCGACGATGACGGGCCGCGCCGGGATATCCTGGGCAAGAGCCTCTTCCAGCTCCGCGAGCACCTTGTCGGGGTGTAGCGAGAACCGGGTCGCGGACTCGATCTCCGGGACCAGGTAGTGGTAGTTGGTGTCGAACCACTTTGTCATCTCCAGCGGAGTGATGTCGGTGTTGCCGCGTGCCAGCGCGAAGTACCGGTCCAGTTCGTCGTCGACGTTGCCCGCGCGCGCCGGTAGCGCGCCGAGCATGAACGCGGTGTCGAGCACGTGGTCGTAATAGGAGAAGGTGTTCACCGGCACCGAATCCAGGCCGGCCGCGGCCAGCCCCGACCACATGTCGCGGCGCAGCGTCGCCGCGACGGATTCCAGCTCCTTCCGGCCGGTGCGGCCGGCCCAGTAGCCTTCGGTCGCGCGCTTGAGTTCGCGGTTGGGACCGATACGGGGGGAGCCGATCACGGTCGCGGTGAACGGTTGGGGGGTCACGATGTCGTCCTATCGTTCGACGGGGCACTCACCGCCGCAGGACGCGCACCGCCACCGTGTCGCGGTGCGCACCTTCGGCGCACGTAGCCACGGCCACGGCCAAACGCCCATTCCACGAGGCGATGAGCCGCCGGGCGCGGCGCGCCCGGCACAGCCGGCAGGTCTTCGGACTCGCAGGCGCGCACCTGGTGCTACTCAGTGCTCCTACTGGCCGTCGCTTCCCAGTCGGTGGTGACCAGTGCGTGTGACGGCGGTCGTTCCTGCATACCGCTGCGGGACAGTCCCGGACTCTCACCGGGTTCCCTCTCGCGTGGCATGTGTAACGTGCCACGCTCGATGCCGACGCCACGGTGTGCGGCGACGGCAGACCAGTTGCGGAACGCAGCTTACTCCGCGGTTTGGCTGAGGCCACCCCGCCGCCGAACGTGACCGTGGTGTCACATTCGCCGACCGGTCAGCTCGCCAGCGCGTCGGCGATCGGCGTGTCGCCGTTGTTGAAGTCGATGGTTCGTCCGACGGTCGAGTCGTCCGCCAGCGTGGCGGCCACGACGAGGGCGACGTCGGCCCTGGAGACTTCGCTCCCGGCGCCGACTACGATCCGGCCGGTGGGTGGCTCGAGGGTGAGGCGGCCCGGCCCGAGGATGGTCCAGTCCAGTCCGCTGGCCCGCAGATGGGCATCCGCGGCCGCCTTGGCCTCGGCGTAGGCGAAAAACGGCCGGTCTTGCGGCACACCATGATCCGGGCCGGCACCGAAATAGGAGACCATCACGAAGCGCCGCGTGCCCGCCTGCGCGGCGGCATCGGTCACGCGGATCGCGGCATCACGGTCGACGGCGTAGGTCCGCGCCGGGTCGCCCCCGCCCGCCCCGGCGGAGAAGACGACCGCGTCGTGATCGGTCAGCAGACCGGCCAGCGCATCGGTGTCGAGCCGCTCGATGTCGGCGACAATCGGCCGGGCGCCGGTGAGGGCGACGTCCTGCCAGTGGTCCGGGTTGCGGAACACCGAACTCACCTCGTCGCCTCGCCCGGTCAGGATGGGTGCCAGTTGCAGCGCGACCTTGCCGTGGCCGCCGATGACGAGGATGCGTGCCATGCCACCCGAGCGTAGCGGGCCTGGATAGTGGCGACCCGCTGCTAGAGCTTCACGCGGCCCATGATGATGTCGATGATCGGCTTGCCCGGCGGGTAGGCGTTGGTCAGCGATGCCATCGTGTGCCCGTAGTCGACCAGCAGCGTGATGCCGTTGATGCCGAAGGCGGCGGCGCTGTTCAGGAACGCCATCACGTCGCCCATCTGCTCCGGGGTGTGCACCTTGGAGCCGGTCTCGTCACGGTAGTCCTGCGCGAAGGTCAACCACAGGTCGGCGTTGGACTGGGCGAGCGGGGTGTCGGTCGGACCCGGACAGATCGCGTTGATCCGGATACCCTTCTTGAGCAGGGGGTAGCCCTGGGTCGCCACGTAGGCATTGACGACCTTCTTGGAAAAGCCGTAATGGATGATGCCTTCCGACTCGTGCGCCTTGACCCACTCTTGGGCCGCCGCGAAATCCGGGGTGCCGAGGAATTCCGTGAGCAGCTCCAGGTCGTTCTCCCAGCCCATGCCGGCCACCGAGGAGATGAAGCAGATCGCCGAGCCCGAGGGCAGCTGGTTCTTCTCGAGCAGGCGCTCGATGAGGTGCCGGTGGCCGAGGAAGTTGATCGCCATCAGGTCGGTGGTCCCGTCGGCGATGCCGGCGGCCGAGAACACGGCGTGGACCGGACCGTCCAGCTGCTCGAGCGCGGCGTCGATCGACGCGGGGTCGCGCAGGTCCACCTGGATGGACTTGGCGACGTCGTAGTTCACCGGCGCGTAGTCCATCACGATGACCTCGGCCCCGAGCTCACCGGCCGACTTGGCCGCCGCGGCGCCCATGCCGGTCGCACCGCCGACAACGAGCGCCCGCTTGCCGTCATAGCGCAACCGATCGACAATGGTCATGGAAATCCCCTTCTCGTTAACCGACAACCCGGTTCTGGTTGACCAACTGTATGGGTAACAGTTATTCGGTTCAATAGCTACCCGCCGCGGACCGCGACGCCCCGCAACACCGTGTCCCGGGCATGCACCAAGCCGGCCCGTGTGCCGACGTCGCGCAGGATGTTCTCCGGTATCCACTGCAGACCGACGACACACCGCGCCAGCATCGCGGTGGAAGGCGCGTCGACACTGATGTCGCCCGATCGAATACCCTCGGAGAGCAGCGATTTCATCTGGCGGAGTCGCGTGGCATACAACCAGCCCGGGTTCGGTGTGTCCGGCGGCGACTGCCGCATCCAGGCCAGCTGGATCCTGAACTCGTCGGAGAACCGGTCGAGGGCGTTGACGTTGACCCAGCTCAGCGCGTCCAACTTCTCGACCGGCGTGGCGTCCGCCCGCAGGACGGCCACCCAGCCCGCCTCGACCTTCCGGCCGAAGGATTCCATGATGGAGGCCAGCAACTCGTCCTTGGATCCGATCACCCGATAGACGGTCCCGGTACCCAGGCCCGCCGCCGCCGCGATGTCCCTGATCGTGGTGACCTCGTAGCCCCTGCGGCCAAACTCCGTTCGCGCCACCGCGCGCACGTGGTCGGCCTTGTCGCTGGGATCGGCGTCGCCATCGGCCCACGTGTCAATCACGTCGTTGGCGGCGGCAAACGCGGTGGATCGATCCAGCGTCGCATCGCTGGGCGAGCGGGTTGCCAACCCGTCCAGGATGATTCGGCACAGCAGCGTGGCGACCTGCGCGGGCGAGGATTTGTGGCGCATGACGTCGAGCCCGACCTGCAGCATTGTTTGGCAGATGCGGTCGGCCAGGGTCGGAAGGTCGATGTCGGGTTGGATGTAGCCGCTCCACCGCCCGGCGCGCAGCGCCTGCAGCATGGCTTCCTGAATCGCCACGGGCTGCTGCTGGGTCAGCTTGATCAGCTCGGGATCCGAGCTCGGCCCCTCGTAGAACGACATCTGCAGGGCGGCGCCGTGCCGTACGGCGCAGTTGGCGATCGCGGATCCCAGCTCGATGATCTTTGCGGACACCGGACGCGAGTCGGGCTCGTTCAATCTTGCTTGGGCGGCTTGCCCGATACGGTTCAGATCGTCCTGGTAACGGTGGATCAACTCGACCAGGATCGCCTCTTTGGACTCGAAATGGTGATACAGGCTGCCCGGAAGGATGCCCGCTGCGTCGGCGATCTCCTGCAGCGATGTCCGCAACCCCGAGGAGGCGATCAAAGATGCGGCAGTCTCGAGGATTTCGGTGCGGCGCGTCCCGGCGTCGCGCGCGTGATCCGTGCGGTCGGCCGGCGACGGCTTGCCCTTCAACGATGATTCCGATTTGGCCATGACTAGCGATGCGCAAGCCCGGACGACAGCCGATCTGCGGCTCTGCGCATTCGTCCCTCCCGCCGAACCAAATTTTTGTTAGAGGCTATCAGACGACACGCAACAAACGCCCTGCATAAAGCCGTGACGGTCCCATTCTAGAGTCTCCGACCTACCCGGAGGCCGCGTGCGACCACCGCGTCGACCCAAAACATTGCACGACGGCTCGTACACGTTCCTGGACTCATCCAAGATTTGGTGAAAGGGCGGACTTTGGTGCGCGATGCGCCTACTATTCTGTAGATAGTGAAAATAATCGTCGTAGACGACTATATCGATAGGCGACTTTCGTATGTGGATGAGTAGTAAGCCGTTGGTGCGGCCGGCCGCGTAGGGGTTGCGATGGTCTTGGACTTTTCTTGGTTGCCACCGGAGATCAACTCGACACGGATCTTTACCGGTGCGGGAACGGCGCCCTTGTTCACGGCGGCGCAGGCGTGGGACGGGTTGGCGCAGGACTTGCAGGCTTCGGCCGCATCGTTCCATTCGGTGATCACGCATCTGACCACGGGGCCGTGGTCGGGCCCGGCGTCGATGGCGATGGCGGCCGCGGCGGCGCCGTATGTGTCGTGGCTGAGCGCGGCGGCGGAGCAGGCCGCGGAGACGGCCGGTGGGGCTCGGGCGGCCGCGACGGCCTTTGAGACGGCGCAGGCTGCGACGGTGCACCCGGCGTTGGTGACCGGAAATCGGAAGACGTTTGCGTCGTTGGTGGCGACCAATTACTTGGGTCAGAACAGCCCGGCGATCGCGGCCACCGAGTTCGACTACATGGAGATGTGGGCTCAGGACGTCGGCGCAATGCTGGGCTATCACTCGGCGGCGACATCGGCGGCCGCGACGTTGGGGCCGTTCAATATCCCGCCGACAAGCCTGTCGGGGCTGACCTCGTGGGTGTCACAGGCCGCCACGGGGATCTCGTCGGCCTTGCCCGCGCCTTTGCAGGGCGTTGCGGCGCAGGGCCCCGCCTTGATGTCGATGGTGCAGTCGTTGCCGCTACAGGATGTCTCGATGCTGATGTACCCGGTGAGCATGATGATGTCCCCGATGATGATGTTGATGCGCATGGGCGGCATGGGCGGCACGGCCGCCGGTCCGGCGGCGGGCGCCGCGACGTTGGCTCACGGGGTTGGGCCGGCGGCTCATGCGGCCCTGCCGGCGATGAAGCCGTTGGGTGGCGGCGGGATGGGTCACGCGATGTCGGCTGGATTGGGTAAGGCGCGAATGGTGGGGGCGATGTCGGTGCCGCCGACCTGGCAGGGATCGATGCCGACTCGGTTGGGCAGTTCGGCGATGTCGGGTATGGGTGGGGCTATGGCTACCCCCGCTGCGATGGCCGGTGAGGCGCAAGCCGCTGGTGGCATGCGCCCGATGCCGATGCCGATGCCAATGGGTATGGGCGGTGCGGCCGCCGGAATGGCCGGGGGGATGATGGGCCGCGGCGGTGCGAGTCCGCAGACGCTGCAGCGGCCCAGCGTGGTGCCGCGGACCGGGGTCTGATCGAGCGTGGGGCACCGGATCGGCCGAATCCTTTAAAGCGGCGGACCGTCCCAGCGATCGGATAAGCGACCACCTCGTCGACGGGCCGGCGGCGGGGCCGGCCGAAACACGTGCCCGGCGCGAAGGCGGCCCACCGGGAGCAGGCAGCCCTGCACGAAGCTCTGCGGAATCCCGAGCAGCTGCCGGACCTCGTCCTCACGGTGCAGGTGGAGCGTCGTGATGCACGTCCCGTAGCCGTGCGTGTGCAGGGCCAGCTGAAAGTTCCACACCGCCGGGAAGATCGAGCCGTACAGCGTGGCCTGGTGGAACGACTCGTCGCCTTCGATGCGCGGCAGATACGGCTGGTAACAAGGGATCACCAGCGCCGGCACCTTGACCATGTTCTCGACCAGCCACTCCGTCGACGACAGGATGCGGCCCTCCGGTGTGCCGGCCGGGATGAACTCGGCAAGCAGCTGCCCGCCGACCCGCAGCAGGTAAGCGTCGCGGTACAGCTCGGCGATCTTGGCGCGCAGCACGGGGTCGGTGACCACCAGCCAGCGCCACGACTGCTGATTCGAGCCGTTGGCCGCCTGCAGACCGATGCGCAAGCACTCCCGGAGGTCGGCCGGGTCGACGCGTGCGTCGAGGTCGAGCGACTTGCGCGCCGAGCGGGTGGCGGTCAGCAGGTGCTCGATGTCCATTACGCTTCCACTTTCCTATTCGCCAGGCGCGCACCGATTTCGGTGAGGTAGCTGTCGGGCCCGCCGAGGAATGCGCTCCAGCCCAGCAGGCGTTTGAGGTAGAGGTGAGCGTCGTGCTCCCACGTGTAGCCGATGCCGCCGAACACCTGGATCGCGGTGTCACCGACCGTGGCCAGCCGTCCGGCGAACGCTTTCGCCCGCACCGCGGCCAGGTGACGCTCCGCGGCGTCGGCGTGATCGGCGGCCCAGAGCGCGTGGAGCACGCCGCTGCGCGCCAGCTCGACGGTCTCGTACATGTCGACGCACAGGTGCTGCACCGCCTGGAACGACCCGATGGCGTGGCCGAATTGCTCTCTCGTCTTGGCATATTCGACGGCGAGGTGCAGGATGGCGCGCGCGGCACCGAGCGCGTCCGCGGCGATCGCGATGAGCACGTCGTCGACCACGGCCGCGGTGGCCTCCTGCAAAGCAGGGACCAGCCGGCGCGCAACCACCCCGTCCAGCGTGATGCGAAACCGCTTGCGGGTCCGGTCGATCCCGTGCTCGGGTGCCACCGAAACCCCAGGGGACGCGGTGGGTACCGCGAAAAGCCCGGTCCCCGTCGCGTCCGCGGCGACGATCAGCATGGTGTCGGCGGCCGCGGCGTCGGGCACGGCGGCGATCTCGCCCCGCAACACGCTCCGGGGACCCTGTGCGACCGCGGTGACGGAAGAGTTCTCCGGATCCAGGAAGCCGACGGTGGCGATGGTGCTGCCGTCGACGATACCGCTCAGCAGCTCGGCGGCGGCCTCCTCGGCGCCGAGCCTGCTCAGCGTGCGCGTTGCGGCTACCGCGGTCGACACCCACGGCCCGGGATGCAGGGCGGCGCCGAGTTCTTCGGCCACGACGCCGGCCTCGGCCATGGTCATGCCGACCCCGCCGCATTCGGCCGGCACCAACAGCCCGGTGGTTCCGAGTTCGGCAAGGCCGCGCCAGACCGGGTCGGTGGTGCCGGTCGGGTCGTCGAGCAGTGGGCGCACGTGATCGGCAATGGACGCCTTTTCGGCGAGAAAGCGGCGCACGGTGTCGCGCAGCGCCAGTTGCTCGTCGCTCAGTTCGAGGTTCATTGGCGCGGCAGTCCGAGCACGCGTTGCGCGGTGATGTTCTTGTTGATCTGGGTGGTGCCGCCCGCGATGGTCAACGACCGTGACGTCAACCGGTAGTCGACCCACCGCCCGTCGCGGGTGCCCAGCACGTCGAACGCCAGCGCGGCCATGTCCTGCCCGATCTCTCCCCACACGGTCTTGGCCAGGCTGGCCGATCCGAACGCCACGAGGTCCGGACCGCCGTGCAGCGTCGCCGAGATCGACCGCTGGCAAAGCACTTCGAGATACTTGATGTGGACGCCGATTTCGCCGAGGCGCCGCAGGGTGACCCGATCATCGAGCGCCCCAGCGACGGAGGCGAAATCGTCCACCAGTTCCTCGAGCCGCACCTGAAGCTCGGCGTACAGGCGCGCGGCCCCGGCGCGCTCGTGGCTGAGCGTGGTGGTGGCCACCTGCCAGCCGGAATTGAGCGGTCCGAGCAGCGCGCCGGCCGGTACCCGCACGTCGCGAAAGAACAGTTCGGCGAAATCGGTGTCACCGTTGAGCGTGACGAGCGGTCGGGCCTCGATGCCGGGCAACGTCATGTCGACGATCAGGCACGAGATGCCCTTGTGTTTCGGGGCGTCGGGGTCGGTGCGCACGTACAGCTGGCACCACTGGGCCCGGTGCCCGAGCGAGGTCCAGATCTTCTGGCCGTTGACAACGAAGTCATCGCCGTCCCGGACCGCGCGGGTGCGCAGTGCGGCGAGATCGGACCCGGCCTCGGGTTCCGACATGCCCTGGCACCAGATGTCGTCGGCGCGCATCATGCGGGGCAGCAGCGTCGTTTTCTGGTCCTCGGTGCCGTACTGCATGATGGCGGGCGCGATGTTGTTCATGCCGATGACGTTGAGCGGCATGGGCGCCCGGGCCCGGGTGGTCTCCTCGGTGTGGACCAGCTGCTCGAGCACCGACGCGCCGCGGCCGCCGTATTCCTTCGGCCAGGACACCGCCGCCCAGCCGGCGTCGGCCGTCTTGCGGTCCCATGCCCGCAATGCCTCGAACGTCGCGTCGGTGCGCCCGGCGGACCGGCGGGCGGCCCTCAACTCGTCGGTCAGGTTTGCCGATAGCCAGTCGCGCAACTCGGTGCGGAACCGTTCGACGTCCGCCGGATACGAGAAGTCCACTGCGCCGGACTCTACGGTTGACCGGGTAGCCGGTCAACGGTGCCCGCGATGCTGCGCGACGCCGTCAACGGTCGGTCGTAGGAGGGGTCCGCGCCGTCGTGGCGGGGCTGCCGCGTCCCCGGGACCAAGGCGAGCGCGGCCTCGGTGAGCAGCGACTGCGACTCGTTCATGAATTCGACCAGGCAGACGCGATCCGCGATCGCCCAACGCCCGTCGCGCCGCTCCAGCCGGTCGACGTACCGGCCACCGGTGACCGTCAGGTGATTCGCCGGTGCGCGGTCGGTCCCGACGAACAGGTAGTAGGTCTCGGCGTGGGCTTGGTCGCCGTCGATCTCGGCGGTGTGGTTGAGCAGGTAGTGCTGGTATCGCGTCTGGGAGCTGTGGTAAGCGAGCGCCCAGTCGATGAAATCGTCGACATCGCCGACGAATCCGACGTGATCGTCGACGGCGCCGTCGTGGTAGGCCGAGCGCATGAGCGCCCGGTCCTGCCGGTCGATGCCGCGCGCGTATCGTTGCATGCAGTCATAGATCTCTGCGCGGTCGGCCGGGTGCCTGACCGCATCCCGCAACTCGTCGTCCACCGTCAGCTCCCGTTGGGTTGAGGGAATTCGATTTCGGCGCTGTCGGGCATCGCGCTGATGCCGCGCCGCTCGCACACGTCCAGCACCTCATCGACGATCGAGCTCGGCACCAAGAAGTGCTCCGTCGACGACATCTGATCCAGGTGTGCCGCGATGTCCTCCGCGGTCGGCCGGCTTGCGGCGTCGGCCAGCCAGCCCTCGGACAGGCCGACGAACACCCGCGCGTAGCGTCCAGCCGACGCGGAATAGTTGCGGTGGGTGAACGTGCAGGCGCCGCTGGCCAGGAAGGTCACCAGCGGCACGACGAGTTCGGGCCGGATGGCTTGCATGAAGCCGGATTCGGCGAGGAACTTCTCGTCGCCGACCGTCTCGCTGACCATTCGCGAGAAGCCGGTGGGCATGACGCAGTTGGCGAGTATTCCGTGTGCTTCGCCTTCGATGGCGATCACGTTCGCCAGCCCAACCAGGCCGGCTTTGGCCGCGGCGTAGTGCGCCTCCATCGGCTGGCCGAAGACCCCGGCGGACGACGAGACGAACACGAACCTGCCGCCCCCGTTGTCCTTCATCACGCGATAGGCGGGCTGGGAAAGAAAAAATCCGCCGTCGAGATGCACGCGCAGCATTCGCGTCCACTCGTCGGGCGAGAGGTCCTCGAAGGACACGCTGCCGAAGATCCCGGCGTTGCTGATGACCGCGTCGAGGCGCCCGAACGCACCGATGGCTGCGTCGACGATCGCCTGGCCGCCCGCGGGGCTGTCGACCGAGTCATAGCAGGCGATCGCCGTGCCACCCGTCCGGGTGATCTCGTCGGCCACCGCGTCGGCCACGGCGGAGTCGGCTCCGTCGCCGCGCATCGAGCCGCCGACGTCGTTGACCACCACCGCGGCGCCCCGGCGCGCCAAGTCCAGCGCGTAGAGGCGGCCGAGTCCGCGCCCGGAGCCGGTGACCACCGCCACCCGGTCGGTGAAATCAATCACGGTGTTTGCTCCCGACTGCCGCCGCGGATGGCTCGTTCGTTGACCGCGACGGGACCGGACTTTACGGTGGAACAGATATTTGGTCAACGAATTCGCCGCGGTCCGGAGGTGCAGAGCGTGGGAGACGACGCTCGGGCCGACGACCCGTTGCAGGGCCTCGGGATGTTCGCTTCCGCGCTCGCCGGCCGGCCACTTACGGTCACCGAACTCGAAGCGGGTGCACTCCCATGGACGGACGGCCAGACCGTCTACGTCGGCGGCGGCGCGGGGCACCGAGCGGCGCTTCGCGCGATTGCCGTGCAGGCCTCGATGATCGCTGCCGGCAGTCTGGATGCCGCCGTTGTGCGCCCCCTGGTCCGCCACCCCCGGCTGGCCAGGCGCTATCTGGCGGTCGAGGCGCATCGCGCATTGGTGGCCAACTTCGACGTGCTGCCGGGCATCCTGGCGTCGTTGGGCAACCGCGACATCGCGAGCCGCAGCGACTCGCCCGCCGCCTCGCTGGAACTGGCCGTCGGACGGGCGACGATCGACGCCGCGGCGCGGGAATTCGGCGTGATCCGCGCCGACAAGGTGCTTGCCGCGAGCGCGCGCGCCGCCGAACCACGGGAACAGGCGGGCCCCGGGCATGTCCCGCGGCGCCGCGGCGCAACGGAATTGGAAACCTTGGCGGACGACGCGGTCGACGATTCAGACGATCCGGACTTGTTCACCAGCACGGTTGGCGGGGGAGGCTTCATCGGCAAGTGGTTGCAGAAGATGTTGTCTGCAAAAAGGCAGAAGTCGCGCAGCAGCGGCGGCGGACCGCCGGGCGCGGACAGTCCCACACACCGCACGAACCGCTCGGAGCGGGGTGCCCACGCCGTGTGGTCGCCGGCCATCACGTCGGCCGAGGATGTCGACGGCCGCGGGGCCGCAACGCCCGCGGACGGCGTGACGTATCCCGAATGGGACGTTGCACGCAGGAGTTACCGGCCCGCGTGGTGCACCGTCCGCGAAGTCGAGCCGAAGATCAAGGCACCGGCGACGGCCGCCATCGAGGCCACCATCGGCGTGCGGCGCCCGCTGTCCCGTCTCGGGATGGGTCTGCACCGTCGGCATCGCCAGGCGCAGGGGGACGACATCGACATCGATGCGGCGATCGAGGCCCGCGTCGAGGTGCTGGCCGGGGCGGTGCCGGACGAGGCGGTGTACCTCGACAGCCTGCGACGCCGGCGCGATCTGTCGGTGCTGCTCCTCCTTGATGTGTCGGGGTCGGCGGCCGAGCCCGGAACGTCCGCGCGCACCGTGCACGAGCAGCAGCGTACGGCGGTCGCCAATCTCACGGTCGCGCTCAACGACCTGGGCGACCGCGTCGCGCTCTACGCCTACTACTCGCAGGGTCGGCGCGCGGTGAGCGTGGTACCCGTCAAACGATTCGACGACCACCTGGACTCTCGGGTGATGATGCGCCTGAACAGTCTGGAGCCGGGCGCATATTCGCGCCTCGGCGCGGCCATCCGGCACGGCTCGGCGGTCTTACAGGCGCGCGGCGGCACGTCGCGGCGGCTGTTGGTGGTGGTGTCCGACGGACTCGCCTACGACCACGGCTACGAGCGGGCCTACGGCGCCGCCGACGCGCGGCGCGCCCTGGTCGAGGCCCGCCGCCGGGGGACCGGCTGCGTCTGCCTGACCATCGGCGCGGGAACCGACCTGCAATCGCTGCGGCGAGTCTTCGGTGGCGCCGCGCACGCGACGATCGCGCACCCGGATCGACTCGCCGGTGTGGTCGGGCCGCTGTTCCGGTCGGCGCTGCGCTCGGCGGAGGTGCGCGGCAGGGTTTCGTAATGCCCTGTCCAAGAACACAGTTGGCGCATGCGCGCAAGACGTGACCCGCCCGCCCTCAGGTCCTTGAAACAAACATCTGTTCCGGTATAGGCTGCCAAGCACTGCGCGAGCAGAAGGGAAGCTATGGCCAACGAGTCCGGGCTTGCGTACCGGAACGGCGCAACCACCGAGGCGGAGATGGTGCGGCCCTACTACACGGCGATCGGCAATGAGGAGGCCGTCTTCACGGCGGCCTACCGCCAGGGTCTGGCGCTCGTCCTGAAGGGGCCGACGGGTTGCGGCAAGACCCGATTCGTCGAGGCGATGGCGTACGACCTGGGCCGGCCGCTGATCACCGTCGCCTGCCACGACGACCTGACCACCGCGGACCTCGTCGGTCGCTATCTGCTGAAGGGCGGCGAGACGGAGTGGGTGGACGGTCCGCTGACCCGGGCGGTGCGCGAGGGCGCGATCTGCTACCTCGACGAGGTGGTCGAAGCCCGCCAGGACACCACCGTGGTGCTGCATCCGCTCGCCGACCACCGGCGGCAGCTACCCATCGAACGCCTCGGCGTCACCTTGGACGCGGCGCCCGGATTCGGGCTGGTGGTGTCCTACAACCCCGGCTATCAAAGCGTGCTCAAGGACCTCAAGGATTCGACGCGCCAGCGGATGGTCGCCATCGAGTTCGGTTTCCCCGCAGCCGATGTCGAAGCGGGCATCGTCGCGCACGAGGCCGGCGTGGACACCGCCACCGCGGCCGAGCTGGTGCGCTTCGGGCAGGCCATCCGCCGGCTGGAGACCGGCGGGTTGCGTGAGGTCGCCTCCACCCGCGTGCTGATCGCGGCGGGCAGGCTGGTCGCCGAAGGCCTGACCCTGCGCGAGGCGGCCCGGGCCGCGATCGCGGGCCCGCTCACCGACGACGTGGCGGTCGCCAGGGCGCTGGGCGAGATGATCGAGGTCTATCTGGGTGGGGAGGGCGGGTTCGATGATTGACGCTGCATACCGCCACCGCTACTGTCAGAACAAATATTAGGTTTACGGCGGGGCCGGCGCGTGCGTTCGGCTCCCGGGAGGTCAGATGTCCTACGAGAGCAGCGCGGAACCGATCAAGGTCGGTTACCTCATGGACTTCACGCTCCCGCCGCAGTTCCCCGAAGAGATGAAGGCGGACTTCACGCGCTGCTTCGACCTGGTTTTTGCCGACGCCGTCGAATCCGGGGTGCTGGACCGGCCCGTGCAGATGGTCTACCGCGAGGTGGAGGGGTTGCCCAAGGGATCGGTCAAGGCGGTGATCGACGCGTTCGGCGAGCTCGTCGACGAAGGCTGCCTGGCGGTGTTCGGCCCCCACATCACCGACAACTGCGTGCCCACCCGCGAGGCGATCGAGGAGCGGTTCAAGGTTCCGGCGATCAGCGTCACCGGCACCGACGACTGGCTGGGCGAGTGGACGTTCGCCTTCCCGCAGGGCTCGATGACCGACGAGCCGATCTTCATCGCCGACCTCGTCGCCAAGCGCGGGCTGAGCGAGATCGGCGTCCTGGTCGAGCAGAACCTGATCGGCGAGAGCTACCTGAAGAACCTGCGAAGTGCCTGCCGGCGCAGGGACATTCGCATTGTTGCGGAGGCGGCGATCGCGCAGACCGCGCAGGACATCAACGAAGCCGTGCGGACGCTGCACGATGCGAAATCCGAAGCGATCGTGCATCTGGGCTTCGGCTTCGGCATCGTGTTCATCAACCCGGCGCTGCAGGCCGTCGACTGGGACCCGCCCCGATTCACCACCACGGCATTCCAGAACGCCTGGGTCAACCCGATCATGTGGAACGCGTTCATGGGCTGGACCGGGGTCGACCAGTACGACGAGCAGAACCGGCTCGGCCAGGACTTCCTCGACCGCTACGCGACAAAGTACGGCGGCCGGCGCCCCGAGTACTGCGTGCCCGTGGTCAACCGGGACGTCGCTGCGGCCCTCGTGCGCGCGTTCGGCGACGCCCACCCGCTGAGCCCGCGCGGGGTCAAGGAGGCGCTGGAGCGGGTGAAGATGATGCCGGCCGCGGCGGGCGCGCCCGGCACCCGGGTGTCGTTCGGCAAGTGGACGCGGCGGGCATGGATGGGTGCCGGCTATCTGGTGGCCCGCACGCTCGAGGCCGACGGCATCAACTCCCGGCTGGTCGATCGCTTCGGAGCGGAAGGCTGACGCGTGACCACGCTTGACGAGAAGCCCGCCCGCCCGCGCCGAGGCGACAAGCGCGGCTGGGGCGGATGGCTGGCCGGTGCCGGGCTGGCGGCGTTCGCGTTGTTCTTCATCGCGAACTGCCGCACCGCTCTGGACCCGCGCGTCGCCAACCCGAACGTGCAGGGCCGGCCGCGGCCGGTGAAGTTCCTACTCGGGCTGGACTACATCACCTTCCTGCACATCTCCACCGTCATCATGCTGCTGGTGCTGCTGGTGGTGTTCGTCAGGGGCTGGCGGCGCAATCCGGGCAGCCCGGTGATGCTGATGTTCCTGTGCACCACGCTGATCGTGTGGCAGGACCCGATCATGAACTGGGCGCCGTTCGCGGTCTACAACCCCGACCTCATCCACTGGCCGGAGTCGTGGCCGCTGGTATCGCTATCGCCGACGGTGGAGCCGTTCGTCGTATTCGGCTACGTTACTTTCTATTTCGGCCCCTACTTCCCGGCGATCTGGATCCTGCGCAAGCTGCAGGCCAAGTACGGGCCCGAGGCGTTCGTCTCGCGGCACCCGCTGGTCAGCCTCGGCGTGCTGACCTGTGCCATCGGCTTCGTCTTCGACGCCTGGCTGGAGATCCAGCTCGTCCATATGGGCATGTACATCTACTCGCAGGTGATCCCGTGGGGGTCGGTGTTCACCGGCACGACGTTCCAGTTCCCGCTGATCTGGGAGTCGTTCTCGGTGACCTTCGTGATGGTCCCCGCGGCGATACTGTGCTACCGCGACGACACCGGGAAGTCGGTCGCCGAGAAGCTGGCGGCCAAAGCCAGAATCTTCCCGAGCCGCCCGGTGCTCGGCACGTTCCTGGTGATGTTCGCCATCATCAACGTGTCCTACTTCGCCTACGGCGCATGGTTCGCCGTCATCAAGGTCACCCACGCGGCGACGTCCGTCGCCTGCCCGTGGCCGTATCCCGAAGCCAAAGTGTATGACCCCCAGGGGTATTACGAGAAGGCGGGCGCCCAGGGTCCCTACTCGGTCGGCATCTGGTCGACCTGGATGAGCGGCGAGCCGAACGGGCGGCCCCACGTCGACCCGCCGCCGCCGGGCCAGGGCCCCTGCGCTGCCGCGAGTGCGAATGGCTGAGCCGCGCACGGTCGTCATCACCGGCGCATCCCGCGGGCTGGGCTTCGCCTCGGCGGTGCGCCTGTACCGCGAGGGGTGGCGCGTGGTCGCGGCCATGCGCACCCCCGACCGCGGGATGACGTTGCTGCGCGAGGCGACCGGGGCCCGCGAAAACGACGACCGGCTGTTCGGGGTGCAGCTCGACCTGGTGGACGCGGCGTCGGTCATCGCGGCGGCCAAGGCGATCGAAGAGACCGTCGGCGCGCCGTACGGGCTGGTGCACAACGCCGGAATCTCCGCGGCCGGAATGGTCGAGGAGACCGATATGGCGTTGTGGCAGAAGATGTTCGCCACCAGCGTCCTGGGCCCGGTAGCGCTCACCCAGGCCCTGCTTCCGTCGATGCGTGCGGCGGGGGAGGGGCGCATCGTGCTGGTGTCCAGCGCGGCGGGGGTGCGCGGCCAGCCCGCCACCGCGCCGTACTCGGCGGCCAAGGGAGCGCTGGAGCGGTGGGGCGAGTCGATGGCGTGTGAGATCGCGCCCTTCGGCCTCGGCGTCACCGTGTTGGTCGCGGGCACCTACGACACCGAGATCATCACCGACGCGGGAACCACCGACGATCGTGACTTCAGCGGTCCGTACGCCCGGCTGCACAACACGATGAACACCCGGGGCAGGGCCGCGATGAAGCTGGCCCGGCAACCCGAACGGTTCACCGACGGCCTGCTGCGGGCGCTGGACGACCGGAGAGCGTTCCGCCGCCGCGGGGTGGGCCTGGACGCCTCGATGCTGTTGGCGTTCAACAGGGTTCTGCCCGCGTCCGGCATGCACCATGTGTCGCGGCTGGTGCTGGGCATCCCCAGGCAGGGGTCGATGCGCGGCGGGGCGTGGCCGTTGACCTGGGGCCAAAAAGCGATGGTCCTTGCCGCGCGGATGGTGCCGAAGCCGCTCTTGCAGCGCCTGGCGGCCCGAAGAGCGAAGTGAAGGAGCCTTGATGGAACAGCTTTTCGACGACCTGGAGGACTTCGGGGCCTTCGACGATGCGGTCTCCGGTGACGTGCGCGACCCCTACACGGAACTGGCGCGGCTGCGCCGCGAGGAACCCGTTCAACGCCTGGACGTCTCCGGGATGCCTCACGAAGAGTCCAAGCCCGTGTTCATCGTGTACCGCCACGAGGAGGCCCAGCAGATGCTGCGCGACAACGAGACGTTCTCGTCGTCGGGAGTCATCGCGGCGTTCGGGCCGGTGTTGGGCGAACGCGTGATGCTCGGCATGGACGAACCGGTGCACGGGCGGCTGCGGGCGTTGGTGTCCAAGGCGTTCTCGCAAAAGTCCCTGGCGCGGTGGGAAGACGAGCTGGTGGGCCGGGTGGCCAACGGCCTGATCGACAAGTTCGCGCCGAACGGCAGGGCCGATTTGGTCAAGGAGTTCACCTTCGACTATCCCAGCCAGATCATCGCCGGCCTGCTGGGGCTGCCGGAGCGGGACTACCCGCAGTTCCAGCGTTGGTCGATCTCGCTGCTGAGCTGGATCCTCAATCCGGAACGCGGTCTGGCGGCTTCGGCCGCGCTGTGTGACTACTTCGCGCCGATCCTGCAGGCGCGCCGCGCCGAACCGCGCGACGACCTGATCAGCGGGCTGGCCCAAGCCGAGATCGACGGGGAAAAGCTCGAGGACGAGGAGATCTACTCGTTCCTGCGGCTGCTGCTGCCCGCCGGGGTGGAGACGACGTACCGGTCGCTGGGCAGCCTGCTGTTCGCGCTGCTGTCGGACCCCGCGCAGCTGGAGGCCATCCGCGCGGACCGGTCGCTGCTGCCCCAGGCCATCGAGGAGGGCGTGCGGTGGGAACCGCCCCTGCTGACCATCACCCGGGTCGCCACCCGCGACACCGAACTCGGCGGCGCGCCGATACCGGCCGGGTCGACGGTGATGCCGATGTTGGGCGCCGCCAACCGGCAGGAGGACCGCTACCCGAACCCGGACACCTTCGACATCTTCCGCGCACCGAGGTCGCATCTGGGGTGGGGGCACGGCGTGCACGTCTGCCTCGGCATGCACCTGGCGCGCCTCGAAATGCGCACCGCGATCAACCTTCTGCTGGACCGGTTGCCGAACCTTCGCCTGGACCCCGACGGCGACGACCCGCACATCCGGGGCCAGGTCTTCCGGTCGCCGACGTCGCTGCCGGTGCTGTTCGATCCCGCGTGATCATGGGGCCTCCGCACGCCGACGGTTGCCAATCGGCTAGTTTCCGGTAAGGCTCTCCATAGCCCTTCCGCGACTCAGAAGAGAGTGACAAACATGACCGAGGCTGTAAAGGTTCGCTTCGAGCCGAAGATGATGATCGACGGCGAGCTCGTCGACGGCCAGGCAGGCACCTTCACCAACATCAACCCCGCGACCGAGGAGAGCCTCGGCGAGGTCGCCGATGCGTCGAAAGAGGACATGCATCGGGCCATCGACGCGGCCCGGCGGGCCTTCGACGAGACCGACTGGTCGACCAACCGCGAGCTGCGCAAGCGCTGCCTGCTGCAGCTGCACGACGCGATTGAGGCCGAGAAAGAGGAGCTTCGCGAGGAGCTCATCCTGGAGGTCGGTGCCCCGCGGGCCATCACCTACGGCCCGCAGCTCGACGCCCCGCTGGCCGAGGGGCTGCGCTACCCCGCCAGGCTGATCGACGAGTATCCCTGGGAGACCGACCTCGGTGACGTGGTCGTCAGCCTCACGGGCACCCTGACGACCCGCAAGGTGTGGCGGGAGCCGGTCGGGGTGGTCGGCGCGATCGTGCCGTGGAACTTCCCCTTCGAGGTCACCATCAACAAGCTCGGCCAGGCCCTGGCCACTGGTAACACCGTGGTGCTCAAGCCGGCGCCGGACACCCCGTTCAACGCGACCCGCCTCGGTCGGCTGATCGCCGAAAAGACCGATATTCCGCCGGGTGTCGTCAACGTGGTCACCGCGTCGGATCACCTGGTGGGCGAGGAGCTCACGCTGTCGCCGAAAGTGGACCTGATCTCCTTCACCGGCTCCACCGCGGTCGGCAAGCGGATCATGGAAAAGGGCGCGGCGACGCTCAAGCGGCTCTTCCTCGAGCTCGGTGGCAAATCGGCCACCATCGTGCTGGAGGACGCCGACTTCGGCTCGGCGTGCGCGATCGGCATCTCGCCGTGTATGCACGCCGGGCAGGGTTGCGCCATTCCCACCAGGATGCTGCTGCCGCGGTCCCGCTACGACGAGGGTGTGGCGATCCTCAAGAGCATCTATGAGAACGTCATGCCGGGCGACCCGCAGGACCCCGCAACCCTGACCGGCCCGTTGATCTCGGACAAGCAGCGCAAGCGGGTACTGGGCTACATCAACAAGGGCGTCGAAGAGGGCGCCACGTTACTGGTCGGCGGGCCGGACGCGGCCACCGGCTTCGACAAGGGATTCTACGTCCGGCCAACGCTTTTCGTCGACGTCGACAACTCCATGACGATTGCGCAGGAGGAGATCTTCGGTCCGGTGCTTGCCGTCATTCCGTTCGATGACGAGGAGGACGCCATCAGGATTGCCAACGACAGCGTCTACGGGCTGGCCGGCAACGTGATGTCGGGTTCCCTGGAGCGCTCGCTGGCGGTGGCCCGCAGGCTGCGCGCCGGCGTCATCGGCGTCAACGGTGGCGCTTGCTACGGCGCCGACACGCCGTTCGGCGGATACAAGCACAGCGGGGTGGGCCGCCAGAACGGCATCGTCGGGTTCGACCAGTACACGGAGGTCAAGTCGGTCGGATATCCCGCAGGCTAGGGACTCGCATACGCCGAGATTGCCGTGAGGACTGTGGTTGCGGCATCGACTACGACCATCGCGGCAATCTCGGTGCGAGTCGGTCAAGCGGTGTGCGAGGCGCCGCCGCCTGTCAGCTGACCCCATTGACGCTGGCGGAGAACGAGTCGACCGATGCGCCGGTGCTGCCGCTCCAGGGCTCGAAGCCGGCTTGAATGCTCGTCAGGTACCACGAGCCGGTGACCGGTTCCAGCGTCTCGGTGTTGTCGATGAAGCCCAGCACGTTCATGTCGTTCCAGGAGTTCATCGGCGAGCTCGCGACGTAGGAGACGACGTTGTTCTGTCCGTTGCCGCCTTCCCACACCACGAAGCTGCGCCCGTCGATCGTCGCGTTGCCCACCACGGATCCGACCGGCTGGATGGGGCCGACATGGTTGAACCAGATCATGATTTCCTGTTGGTTGACGCCGGTGGTGATGGAAGTGGGATTCAGCCAGATGTCGTAGGACGCGTCGTAGGTGCCGGTGGCAGGGTAGGTGTAACTGATGCTGCTGGTGGCGGTTTGGATCTGGCTCACCTGCAGGGGCAGATTGGTCCCCGGCGAACCGGTGCCGTAGTGCCAGCCGTCGTAGATCGACGGGTATCCCAGCGGGGCGCCGTTGGTGGGGGCGGACCCGTTTTCGGTGGCGATGGAAAACCCGGTGGAGGTGACGTTGATCGACTGGCCACCCGGGTTGTTCCAAGCATTGTTCTGGACCACGTAAGCGTTTTGGATCGTTGTCGTCCCGTACTGGGAGGTGATGACGGTGCCGCCCCCGCCGGTGCCGGTGCCGCTCCCGCCGGTGCCGGTGCCGCTCCCGCCGGTGCCGGTGCCCGTGCCGGTGCCGGTGCCCCCGTGCCGGTGCCGGTGCCACCCGTGCCGGTGCCGGTGCCACCCGTGCCGGTGCCGGTGCCGCCCCCGCCGATGGGCACGTTCAAGACGGTGAGCACCTCGCGGGCGATGCTCCGCAACGGCGACGCGTTGGCCGACTCGGCGAGCGCGTACAACCCCGTGCTGCGCACGAGGGTCTGCACGAACCAGGCGTGGAACGCCGCCACTTGGGCGCCCAGGGCCTGATAGTCCTCGGCGAACGTGCCGAACAGCGCAGCGATGCTCGTGGACACCTCGTCGGCGGCGGCCACAGCAATGGTCGTCGTCGGACCCGCCGCGGCGGCATGGGCGGCGGTGATCGTCGAGCCGATCCCGGCGACATCGGTCGCAGTCGCTGCCAACGCCTCTGGCGCAACAAACACATATGGCATGCGCGATTTCCCCTGACTGATTCAAGAATTCGTCATCGCGGTGTTTCCCGATGCTAAAGGGGTTCGTCGCGACTCATACGATCTTGAGAAAAATCCGTTCAAACTTTTCAACGTCCACGCTATTGGCGCACCCGTGGAATTGTTCGCTGTTCGCCCGGAAAAGTGCGGTGAATGGGATCCGCGAGGGTTGCCGGACGGAGCCCGACTCAAATTACTGTGATGTCGCTGTCGTGCCGATCCCTTGCGAAACCGTTGGGAGGCTTGAGGCGAACGCCGCAGCGAGCGCAGGCCGCGGGGTGCATTGCCGGCCCTTTTCGGTCGGTCTTTGCCCGCCGAATCCGAATGTGACGGGTGTCCCGAAAAGGAGACATTGGTCCCTTGTGCACACCCCGATCAAGTGGTCGCATATCTCTATGCGCGCCCGCTCTCGGGTGCTTCCACAGTCCGTTCGGCGGGCGCCGTTGAGGCCCGATAGGAGGCAACGATGCACAGCAGTCGGCGGCCAAGGCAGCGGTTTACCCGTGAACGGCGCAGTACATGGAAGGCCGGTCGTCTCGCCCTGGGCATGTTGACCGTCCTGGGCGGTGTCTCCTATGTCGGCGTTCAGTCGGCGGCCGCCGCCAGGTTCAGCCCCGACGAGCAGCGGATCGTTGCCGAACTGCCCTTCGGATTCTCGGAGCGGTCGTGCGAAACGGCCGCCAGCGCGCCGCCGGAGTCCGTGGCCAGCCTGGACTGCGGCCAGGACGCCGGACTCAGCGGGCCGTTGGAGGGCCACTTCACGTCGTTCGGCGACCCGGACGCACTGAACCGCGCCTTCCAGGACGACCTGACACGTCGTGGGCCCGGCTACGTTCCGTCGCCGTGCCCGGGCCTGGACGCATCGCCGGCGACGTGGCACTACGACACGACCCCGGGCACGGTCGCCGGGCACATCGTCTGCGGCACCTTCGAAGGCGCCCCCGATATCGAATGGACCCGCGATCGGGAACTGCTGCTGCTCAACGTTCACGACGGTCGCGATCTGGGGGATCTGTACCAATGGTGGGATCGATACGGCAACGCGGTGCACGAGACCTTCACACGATGAGCAGCTGACGCGGCGATCGCCAGGCAGCGAGCCGTCCGGTCAGCCGCTGGTGTGAACGATCAGCACGTCGATCGTGGCCTTGGTGGCGATGCCGCCGGGGACGGAGAAGACCCGGCCGATGAGCGCAGACCGCGCGTCCAGTCCCACGTTGCCGACCACGAGCAGATCCGCGTCGACCTTCTCGGCGAGGTCCACCAGCGCGTGCACCGGCGCGTCCTGAATCGGCCATTCCTCGATGTCTTTCGCACCGGCGGCGCTGGCCCGGCCGTGCGCCTCGCGCAGCACCGCGTAGACCGGCGCGTTGCCTTGCACCTTGTAGGCCTCTTGCCCGAGGGCGTCGGCCGCGCGCGTGTCCTCCTTCTGGGGGAAGTAGCCGGTCGCGATGATCAGCTTCGCGTTCGCCTCGGCGGCGAGCGCGCCGGCGCGATCAACCGCGCGCAGCGACGACTCCGAGCCGTCGGTGCCGACGACGACGGTGTTATAGGCCTTCATCTGACCTCCTCGCCTCGTCCGCGATAGCTATCGGGCCGGCAACGGTTCACGTGGTTGCGGCAAGCTTTTCATGCTGAGGGAACGTAGCGCCAGTGGTCTGGCTCCCGGCCGTGTCGTTGCCGGCGGCCGACACGATGCGGGCGACCACCCTCCCGCCGCGGGTGACCTCGACAGGCTGCCCCGCGGCAACCCGGTCGAAATAGCGTCCCGCCCGCTTGCGCAGTTCGTCGAGTTCGATGGGCCGGCCGCCGTCCGCCGGGACGGGGGCCGCGGTCGCGCAACCGGCCGACACGATCCGCGCCAGTAGCCTGCCGCCGCGGACGACATACACCGTCTCACCGGCCGCGACCCGGTCGAAGCAGCGCCCGGCGCGCCGACGCAGTTCCTCGAGGCCGACCCACCCGGCGTCCGGTGCCGCGGCCGTGACGGATCGCGCCGGGATCGGAGCCACCCGTCCGTCACCCACCGGCACGATCCGTGCCACCAACTTGCCGCGACGGACGACGTCGATCGTCTGCCCGCCGGCAACCCGCTCTAGATATGTGCACGCGTCGTTCCGGAGTTGGCCGAGGCCAATCACTTCCCGCATGTCGCTCCGATCCCTGTGCGCGCCGGCCGGCGCCGGGCTAAGTATATGACTGTACGTGCGGTCAGTGTCAACGATACCGCCGGCGCGGAGCGACGGCAGGGGCGCTCGCGGTCGCCGGGGCCGGATACGGACCAAAACCCGTGGCGCCCAGCATGATCAAGTGCCACGCGGGCAAGCCGGTTCAGCCGGGCGGCGCCAGCATGTCCTTCCATCCGTCGTCTCCCGTTTTGGTTGAGTTCTCCACCGCGTACCTGACGCCGTCGGGACCGACCAGTTCCCCGCTCTGGGGGCTGTACACCGCCGTGGGGGGTGCGCCCGGCGTGTAGACGCAGGGGTTCGGCTGCTGCCCGTTGCACTCGACCGTGCCCGAACCGGGTCGCTGCAGCACGTCGCTGACGGGCGGCGGTGTCCCCGCCACCCGGTCCGACGGCGCCGGGTTCATGCCGTTGTCGATCGACGGCGCTTGCATCACCTGACCCGGTTTCACCGGCTGATCGCACCGCGCCGCCGGCGCGGGGCAGGTGAGGATCTGGTTGGGGTCGCCGTACCACGGGTTGGTGCCCGCCGGAACGTAGGGCTTGGAATCGCGGCACTCCCGCGGCGTCGCCGCGCGCTTACCGGGGACATCGACGCACGGCAGGTTGCGCGCCCCGCGCACGGCGTTTGCCGGTGTGTCCTGTGGGATCTTGCAATACGTTCCCGACGGCATCGGCGCGAGGCTGGTGTCCGCCGGGGACCGCCACTGGGGCGCCGGGAGGAAGCCGGTCAGACACGGCGGGGGCTGGTTGATGGTCAACGAGGTGCCGAGCGACGCGTAGCCCGGGAACGGCGTCGTCACCGTCTGGCCTTCCGACGCGCCCTGCGGATAAGAGACCAGCAGTTGCTCGACGCCCTTGTGGTAGCGCTTGAGCATGTCCAGCACGATCTCGAGATTCGCCAGAGTCTGCGGGAGCGAGTCGCGAACGTCGCCGAATACCGCGTTGACCTGGTCGGCGGTCGGCGGCGCCTGCGTCAGGATGCTGCGCACGTGCTGGTCGTTTTCCGCGCTCTGCGCGGCCAGGATGTCCAGATTGTGCGACCAGCGCTGGATCGAGTCACCCGAGTTGACCTGGCTGTCGATGACCGGCCCGGAGTTTTGGATGATGTCGTTGATATCGCCGATGTTGGTCTTGAAGTCGCCGGCGATCGCCTGCGTCGCGTCGACCAGCCGTTGCAGCGCGGGGCCCAATCCGCCTACGGCTTGGGCCGTTTCGTCGAGCAGCGAGGCGATCTTGTCCTTGGGCAGCACGGCCAGCCCGCGGTTCGCGGCATCCAGCGCGGGCCCGATGTCGGTGGGCACGGTGCCCTTGGTGATGGTCTGCCCCGGCGCGAAGTACTTGTCCGGGTTGCCCTCCGACACCAGGTCCAGGTACTGCTCGCCGACCGCCGACACCGAATGCACGTTCGCCGCCGCGTCGATCGGGATCTTGTAGCGGTCGGAGATGCGCATGGTGGCCCGCGCACCCCTCTCGGTCGGCTCGATGCCGGTGACCGTGCCGATGGTCTCACCGCGATAGGTCACGTTGGCCGTCTCGTACAGACCGCCGGACGCGGGCAGGTCCGCGTGCAGCGTGTACTGACCGATCCCCGCCGCGGTGGGAAGCCGCAGGTAGTACCCGCCCAGCACGACCGCGGTGACCACGCTCAGGATGCCGAACAGGATCAGCTGCCGCTTGATGAAGGGGGTCAGCATTGCCTGTCCGCCCTTTCCACCAGCGGCCCGCCCGGGGCATCGTTCGGGTTCGGGGTGTACCGGACGTCGGGGATCATCGTCTCGGGGTCGCGGCCCCACGATTGCTCGAGCGCGCGCAGCGCCCCGGAGAATCCCGTCCCGGTGAGGACCGCGTTGTCGACAGCGCTCAGGGTCAGATCGAGCGTCAGCGACAGGTTGAAGTAGTCCCCGCGGAACGCCTTCGGCACGGCGTCGATGTCGAACGGCCGGACGAGGATCAGCTTGAGTGCGCGGATCAGATACGGCGAAGCACGGCCGAGTTCCCGCAACGGGCACTGCAGCGCCAGCAGGTCGGAGTGCAGGTCGGCCCGGGAGGCGGACAGGTATCGGTCGGCAACTCCGCTGAGCCGTCCCGTCGCGTCGACCGCGTTGATGAGAAGGTTTTGTTTGTCGGCGAAGTGCTTGATCAGTGGCGGGAATTCGGTGAGGACTCGATCGATGACATCGGAGCGGGGACCCACGTACGCCAGCAGCCGGTTGGTGGAATCGATGGCTCGGGTGATGTCCTCGCGTTGCTCGTTGAGCCGGGTGGTGAAGGTGGCCAGCTTGCCGAGGAAGGCGTGAATCTGGTCGGCCCGCCCGTTGAGAATGTTGTAGACCTCGTTCTGCAGCACCTCAACGTTCGGAATCCCGCCTCCGCGCAAGATCACGGCCAGACCGGCCAGTGTCTGCTCGGTCGTGGGGTAGGCGGACGCATTTTTCAGCGGGATGGTGTCGCCGTCTCTGAGCGGCTCCGGGGACGGGTTGGGCGGCGTGGCCAGCTCGATGTGCTGAGATCCCAGGAGGCTTGTCTGCCCGATCTTGGCGGTGGCGTTCCTGGGTAACTTGACGCCCTTGTCCACGCGCAGCGTCAGCGTGGCGATCCAGTTCTTCAGATGGATCGCGCGTACCGTGCCGACAAAGACGTCGGCCACCCGCACCCGGCTGTTGTCGTTCAGGGCCAGCGTGTCGGGCATCTGCACGTAGATGGTGTAGGAGCCCGGACCGCTGCCCGGGCCGCCGGGCATCGGCACGTTGGCGATCCCGCGCCAGCTCGCGCAGGAAGTCAGCGCCACGGCGGCCACCAGCAGAACCAGCCCCTGCCTTGCCCGAGCGCCCAAGGCGCGCATCGCTTTCACGATCCCTGCCCCGCCAACGCGGGCGCGGGTGTCGGCGCGACCGGTCCCGGGACCACGCCCGGCCCGGGCGGCGGCGGCGGGATCGGCACCTGCGGGGCCTGCACGCCGATGGGCGGTAACACCGGGTGCTCGTCGTACGCGTTCGGCGGTCCCGGTGGTGTCTGCAGCCCCGAAGGCGGCGGGGCGGCGTCCGCGCCGCCCATCAGCTCGGCCAGCGAATCGGGGGTCATCAGCCCGGCCGTGATCGGCCCCACCTGAGTGCCCTGCATGCCCGGCGCGGCCACCCAGCCGGGCTGGGTGTTGCGGTGGGACAACGGGGTGTCGGGCACCCAGATCCCGGGCACGGTGGTGTCCTTGTACCCGCCCGGCGGCTGCAGCCGCGGCTCGGAGTAGGCGACTTCCTTGGGCAGCGTCTCGGCGGTGCTGAACAGGTTCAGCCCGAAGGGCAGGTAGTTGAACTTGATCGCATCCAGAATCGGCGCGAGGTATTGCGCACACAGCTCGGCGGATTCCTGGTACCCCAGCCGGCTGCCGGCCTGAATCATGCTGCACATGAACTGCATCGGGTTCGCGAAGTTCGGGATCGCCGGGATGGACATGACCGCGCCGTGCGACGGGTGGTAGATCTGGCTGAGGTTCGTCTCCAGTGTCGGCAGCACGTGCAGGGCGGTCTCCAAACCATTCAGCGGCTCGGGTTGGACCAGTGTGTTGGTCAGGTTGGCGAGGTTGTCGATGTCGTGCGCGAGCACCTGTCGGTTCTTGTCCAGGAACGGCCGCAGCGTGGAGAGCAGGGCGTCGAACTGCTGGATCGCAGTGGCGAGCTCGGTGTCAGAGCCGGTCAACTTGTCGGTGAACTGGGCCAGGTTCTTGTTCAACGCCACGAACTGCTGGTCGTCTTTGTGGAGGGCGTTGACGAACAGCGCCAGGCTGTGCACCACCGCGAAGAAGTCCCCACGGCCCTCGTTCAACGCGGTCAACGCCCGCGACAGACTCTCCAGCGTGGTGTTGATCTGCTTGCCCTTGCCGGCCAGTCCGTCGGCGAAGGACTCGATGACGTCGCCGAAGGGACCCTTGGGCTGCTCGGGTGTCGGGCCGAGTTTGGAGACGACGTTGGCGACGCTCTGGCTCAGTTGGTCCCACTCCGTCGGCACCTGCGTGCGTTCGATGGGAATCACCGCGTTGTCGGCCATCACCGGGCCACCTTTGTAGGGTGGCTCCAACGAAATGGTCCGCGATGCCACCAGGGTGGGGTTCACGATCACGGCTGACGCGTTGGCCGGCACCTTGTATTTGTTCTTGTAGTGAAAAGTCACCTTCATCTTGTCGCCGGCCGTCTCGATCTTGTCGACCGAGCCCACCCGAACGCCCATGATCTGGACCTTGTCCCCGGGATAGAGCGCGATCGCCGATGGCAGGTAGGCGACCACGGTGTTGTTGGTCAGCTTCTGGTAGAGCTGCCAGCCGAGGAATCCCGCGCCGAGGGCGAGCACCACTACCAGCGATCCGATGACCGTCCGGGAGCGCGGCCCGTGGATGTTGATGCGGCTGCTCAATTCCCTTCACCCCCTACAGGTTCCGTGCGCGCCCCGGGCGGCGCCTGAGTCGGCAGCGGCACCGGCGTCCCCGGCACGTCCGGCGGCGGCTCGCCCGGCCGGCCGGCGATGCCGATCCCCGGCGTGGGTGGCAGGCCGTTCGGGTTCGGCGGTGAGGTCTGGACGTCGACCGGTGCCGGGAAGCTGCCGCCGCCGAACGGGCCGACGTCCGCGCCCGCGCACGGCAACGGGTTCCACGGGCGCGGCAGCGCGTCGGGCGCCGGCGTGTACGAGCACGGCGATCCCGGTGGGACGGCCGGTCCCGGATGATCCGGGGTGCCTTCGGACACGGGGGGTGCGGGCGGCGGGGCGCCGTTGGGGAAGCGGGTGCCGTTGGGATCGGGAAAGCGGAATGCGGGCAGGCCGGCGCTGCGCCAGAAGTCCTCCGGGTCGATGCCACGCTTCTTGAAGGCCGCGTCGACGAAAGGCTGCAATATCCAGTAGGGCAGCAGGTTGGACAGGACTATCTTGAAGTACGGTCCCGACGCGACGGATTCTCCCAGCGATGCGGCGAATTTGCTGACATACGTGAAGGTTTGGGCCAGGTCGTCTTTGCGTGCCACCAGCACGTCGGTGAGGGTGCGCAACTGCTCCAGCACGGGATTCAGGTTCGGGTTGTCGTTGATGAACCCCTGCACCTGGGCCGAGAATGCGGAAATATTCCGCAGCAGGGCGTCGATGGCGTGGCCCCGCTCGTTGAAAGCGGCGAGCAGCGTCTTCGCATTGACCAGCAACCGGTTGACCTGTCCGCTGCGGTCACCGAGCACGCCGGCCACCTGCTGGGCCTGCGCGAGCAGGTGCTTGATCTGTTCGTCGCGCTTGCCGATGGTGTCGGAGAACTTGGCCAAACCGTCGAGTGTGGCACTCAGGTGCGGGTAGGTCTGGTCGATGGTCTGCGACAAGACATTCAGCGACTGCTTGACGGTGTCGATGTCCCAGCCGGCGGCCGCCCTGGTGATGTCGTAGTTCGCTTCGTAGAGCTGATAGGGCGTGGTGCTTTGGCTGAGCGGCAACACGCCGCCGGCCCGCAACTTGCGGCTTCCCCGCGGCTCGATCTCGAGCACTTTCTTGCCCAGGAGGGTGTCGGTCTTGATCGCGATCCGGCTCTCGGTGCCGATCGTGTTGCCGCCGATGGAGAACTTGATGACGACGTGGTCGCCGTCGATGTCGAACCCCTCCACCTTGCCGACGTTCACGCCGGAGATGCGCACCTTGTCGCCTGTGTTCAGTTGACCGGTATTGGCGAACTGGCTGTAGTAGCTCGGACTGGCGAACATCATCGGGATGCTGGTGAAGCTTTGGCCCACGGCCACGACGAGCGCCAGCACGGTGACACCCATCAGCCCGACTCGGCTGCGGTTGAAGTCCGTCAGTGTCCTCATTGCGGCGTGCACCTACCCGTGGGCTGCTGCCAGATCCTGACCGTGCGGACCGGGCCGCCGGGCTGCAGTCCGTTCCATCTGATCGAAAGGTCGCAGAGGTAGAAGTTCACCCAGTCTCCGTAGAGGCCGATGCTGCGTCCGATGAGGTTGAGCGCGGTCGGCGTCTTGTGGATCAGATCGGCCAGCTGATCGCGTTGGTCGACGAGCGGTTGTTGGAGCCCCTGCAGGTAGTTGATCTCCTTGTGCAGCAGTGCGCGGTCGTCCGCCAGCAGGTCGGAGATCGTGCCCGCGGCGTTGCTGATGTTCGCGGTGCCGGCGGCCAGGGGGTCGGCTTGGTTCTTGAGCCCGGTGATCAGCCTCTCGAAGTTGTCTATCGTCTGGTCGAACTCCTTGCGATGCCGAACCGTGGTGTCCAGCACGACGTTCAGGTTCTTGACCACCTCGCCGATCGCCTGGTCGCGTTCGGCGATGTGGGCGGTCACCTGCGCGGTCTGGTCGAGGATGTCGTTGATGGTGCCGCCCTGGCCCTGAAAGACGGTGACGATGGCCGAGGCGATGGTGTTGACCTTGTCCGGGTCGAGCGCCCGGAACAGCGGCTTGAAACCACCGATCAGGGCGTCGAGATCCAGCGCCGGTGACGTTCGCGACAGCGGGATGAATCCACCCGGCGGCAGGACCTTCTCGGCGCCCTCGCCCTCGCCGCGGGTGAGCTCGAGGTAGCGGTCGGCGAACAGGTTGAGATAGCGGATCTTCGCGGTCGTCGACTGATAGAGCGGTATCGAGCGGTCGACGGTGAAGTCGACCTGTACCCGCGTGCCGCCTTCGATCAGCCGGACATTCTTGACCTTGCCGACCTCCACCCCGGAGGCGCGCACGAACTGGCCGTCCTTCAGCCCGGTGGCGTTGCTGAATTCCGCGGTATAGCTGTTGGTGCGGTTGAAGCGCAGCTGAGCGAAGACCACGACGATCGAGACGGTGATCAGCAGCAGCACCAGCGAGACGATGCCGAGTTTGATGGCGGAGCCGGTGAGTTTCATGGGTTGATCGTGTTGTCCCCGACTTGGCGGCCCCACACGTATTCGATGGCGTACGGTGAGCCGGTATCCAGGTGGTTGTACGGCGCGAGACTGGCGCCGGTGTCCATGATCAACTCGGGCGCGGGCCACAGGTCGTGGGTGATGGCCTGCCAGCAACCCGGCGCACCCCCCGGGCCGCCGCGGGCGTTCACCCGTGGCAGATTGTCGGGATACACATAGGGATTCGGCGCCCCGCCCACCACTCCGGCGAGCCCGAGGAGCCCCTGGGTGAGCAAGGTGCCGGCCAATCCCGGGAGGGTCAGTATGCCGCCCAGCCCCGACGTCAGCTCGGTCATCGTTCTCAGCGCGTAGCCGTTACCGCCGCCCGTCGTGGCGTAGGCCGCGGGTTCTTCGTCGTAGTAGTTGCGGATGGTGCAGAAGAATTCGGGGCTGTAGGTGTCGAGCAGCTGCGCGGTGGGCACCAGATCGGCGACCCCCCGCTGCAGGTAGGGCCCGCCGCGGGCGAAGATGTCTTCTCCGGTGTTGCCCAGCCCGGTCGCGGCCAGCAGCGCGGCGTCCAGGTCGGCTTCCTGTCGGTGCAGTGTGCGCGCCGTGACGACCGCGTGGTCGAGGGAGTCCAGCAGGTCCGGCGCGGCGTTGGCGTAGGTGTCGCCCAGGGCCGCCAGCTGCGCGATGTCATGCCGGAGCTGCGGCATCTGTGGGTTGATGTCGTCGAGGATGGTGTTGCCGTTGACGATCGACTGCCCGAACTTGTCGCCCAAGCCGGTCAATGCCTGCGCGGCCGCGGCCAGCGTCAGGTTCAGCTTGACCGGGTCCACCTTCTGCACGATCGAGTTGATCGTCTCGAACAACGTGTTGAACTCCGTCGTCACCGACGTCGCATCGATCACCTGTTGCGCGGTGATGCGTTGCGGCGTGGGGTTTTTCGGCGATGTCAACGACACATACTTGTTGCCGAACACCGTGGTGGCCTTGATCTTGGCGTCCACATTGGCCGGAATCAGCTTGATGTACTTCGGTTTGACGTCCATGACGAACTTGGCGGCAGGCACGCCATCCTGCTGGATCTCCGAGATGCTGGCCACCCGACCGATTTCCACCCCGTTGTAGGTGACCTTCGAACCCGGATCCATCACCAAACCCGCTCGGGGAGCCAACATCGTCAAGTGCGTCTTCGGCGTGAGCTCGCCCCGGAACTGCAACCACACGAGCCCTAACACGACCGCCGAGACGACCAGGAACGCCACCGCCGCCGTCTTGTACGGCGGGATGCGTGGCGGGTTCTCCTGCACCATGGCGGCTACACCGTGAGGTTGAAGTTCGGGCTTTTGCCGTAGACCGCCATCGCGGTCAGTACGACCACGACAACGATCGTGATCAACGACAGCCGCATCGACCGGCCGACCGCCTCACCGACGCCCACCGGGCCGCCGCTGGCGGTGTAGCCGTAGTAGCAGTGGGTGGTCATCACGACCACCGCAACCAGGATCACCTCCGCAAACGACCAGCCCACGTCGTTGAGGCGCAGGAATGTGTGGAAGTAGTGGTTGTACGTACCGGGGGACTGCCCGTAGAAGAAGACCGTGGTGACCTGCTGGGACACGAACGCCAGGGTGACCGCCAACCCGTAGAGCGGGATGATGACGATCAGACCCGCCACCACCCGGGTGGAGGCCAGGTAGGCGACCGACCGGATGCTCATCACCTCCAGTGCGTCGATCTCCTCGCTGATACGCATGGCGCCCAATTCGGCGGTCGCGCCGGCGCCCACGGTGGCGGCCAGCGCCTGACCGGCGGCCACGGGGGCCACGAACCGGACATTGACCAGTGCGGCCAAAAAACCGGTGAATGCCTCGACACCGATGTTGCCCAGCGTCGCGTAGCCCTGGATGGCGACCAGTGAGCCCGCGGACAAGGTGATGAAGCCGACGATGGCGGCGGTGCCGCCGACCACGGCCATCGCGCCGGTACCCATCCCCATCTGGGCGACCATCCGCAGCAGCTCCTTCGGGTAGCGGCGCACGGCGAAGGGGATCTGCCCGACGGCAGTGATCGCGAACCAGACCATCTGGCCGATCTCGAGCAGCAGGGCCGTCGGGGCGTCCCCGGAGCGACGGAGCGTGGCGGCTGTCCGCGGGAAGCGGACACGCAGGGCGGCAGTTGCTGTAGCCCCGGCCATATCAGTGCCCCGTCCCGAACCGGACACCGATGGTGGTCAGCGCCGCGTTGACCGCGAACAGCGCGATGAAACACAGCACCACCGTCTCGTTGACGGCGGTGCCCAATCCTTTGGACCCGCCGCGGACGATCAGCCCGCGGTAACAGCCGACCAGGCCGGCGATCAGCCCGAACGTCGCGGCCTTGATGAACGCGATCACCACCTCGGGGAGGCCGGTGAGGGCTGTCAGTGTGGAGAGGTAGGCGCCGCTCGAGACGTTCTGCAGGTACACGCTGAACAGGTAGCCGCCTCCCAGGCCGACGGCCACCACGAGGCCGTTGAGCAGCACCGCGACCATCGTCGAAGCGACGACGCGCGGTACCACCAGCCGGTGGATCGGGTCGATGCCGAGCACCTCGAGCGCATCGATTTCCTCGCGGATGGTTCGCGCGCCGAGGTCCGCGCAGATGGCGGTGCCCCCGGCGCCGGCGACCACCAGCACCGTCACGATCGGGCCGAGCTGGGTGACCGCGCCGATCGCGGCGCCGGCACCGGAGACGTCGGCGGCGCCGATCTCGGCCAGCAGGAGGTTGAGCGTGAAGATCAGCAGCACCGTCTCCGGGATGGACACCGCGATAGTGGGCAACAGCGAGACCCGCATCAGGAACCAGCCAACCCAGATGAACTCACGCCATTCGAACGGTTGCCTCAGCGCTTTGCCGGTCAACACGCACATCCGGAAGAACCCGCCGGCCACTTCCGCCGCCGGGCGGAGGCGGTTCCCGAGTCTGTCGGTGATCACGTTGGAGGTCGTCATCGGCAAGGCCGCTCATCGTGTTGCGAAAAGCGATACGCCAGAGAATGTTTGGAGCTTCCCGCCGCGGGCGCCGGTCGCCGCGCCGCTCCGCCGAGCTTCCCACGGGGCAGTCCATCGCCCGCGTCATGACGCCGACCGACCCCCCGGCCCTCCCGGCTGGCGGCCCCGGCCCCTGCATTCCGGATGCCCGCCGCCCTTGTCTGCGCCATCCAGAAACTATGGCATTGGACCGTACGGTCAGTCAACAAATCGGGAGATCGCCGAAGGGCTTTTGCATGCGACCGTCATGGAGACTTGTGAGCCGTGGCGCGGTTTTCGGTGACCGCTAAGCCTTTTGCGCTTCCGCGACGCGGCCGACGAAGGTCAGCCGCGCGATCGCCGGCCGTGCAAACCGACTACACGTACGGTCGAATACGGGTAGGGTGGTCGCGCCGCGGAAGTCCGGTGCCGGGCAGCCTTCGGCGCGCCCAGCGGGGAGCGGCGGCGACCAACCGCCTGTCCGCGCAGGACATTCGGTCGCCACCCCGGGCGCCCTCTCTCAGCCGGCCACCGCGGCAAGGGATTCGCGCACCACGGCGACCACGTCCGCGGACGGGCTCGCCCACTTGCTCAGGCCCAGGCGGTCGAGCAGCAGCCCGCCGAGGAACACGTCGACGAAGGCGGCCCCGACTTCCTCGGGTGTCCGGGCGTCGGTGGGGTCGAACCACACCCACATCCACTCCAGCGATCCCCACAGTTGCAGCGCCGCCAATTCGACGTCCACGCTTCGAAACACGCCGTCGTGCACACCGGCGCGGATCTCGTCGACCGTGAGGATCTGCAGCTGGCGGCGCAACTCACGCACCTGCAGCATCGCCGGGTCGTCGGAGAGCTGAACCACCTCGCGCTGGCTTGCCACCGTCGCATGGCGGGCGGTCACCTGCAACAGCGCGGAGGTGTAGACGATGGCGGCGATGCGTTCGTGCGGCGCGGCCAACCGATCCCATATCCTTCGCAGCGCGTCGAGTTGGCGGGCCAGATGGGTCTCTTCGAGTTCGCGCAACATTTGCGCTTTGGTGCCGAAGTGATGGACGATGGTGCCCTTCGACATGCCGAGCTCGTCGGCGATGTCGCCGATATTCGTTCTCTCATAGCCACGTTCGGCGACATAGCGAACAAACGCGTCCAGGATCTCGCCGCGTCTGCCAGGCGATCTGGGCATCTTCAACCCTTTGGCGTCGACTAACCGTACGAACGGTCTACCATATCCGCCGCGGCGTGGGTATCCCGGACGCGGCTCGACGGCCGCGCGCCCGTGTCCGAAGGGTCAGCGAGACCGGTGGCCGTTGCGGCTGTTGGGTGCGGTGACGACGAACATGTTCGCCTCGGGCGCCGGCTTGATCTCGCCCGCGGTGTACATGGTCATGAGCTCTCGGCCGTCGCTGTCGACAACGCACACGTACGTGTCGGTCTCGGCGTCGTAGTCGAAGCTTTCCCAGGCCAGCAGGAACGCCAGACAGTTGCCGTCGCGGTCTGCGATGACGAGCTTGTGGACACCTGACTCTTTCAGCAGTTCGGCATCCCGCGCGTGTCGCTCCGGGGCCCCGTTGTGGACCGTTACGCCGTTTAGCATGTGTACACTCCCTTGGCGAGGTTATCTCCTCGGGTCCGGGCGCTCGAACGTCTCGATGGTCCGAACCTTCTGGAAGTGTCTCTCCCGGAGACCGGCGCCGACCAGGGCATAACGGCCCCTCCTCGACAGGTCGTAAGTCGCTTGGCAAAGACGGCGTCGCCCCGGTCCAGGCCCACCTGGGCAAGTCCGCCCCCTGCGGCCACCCCGCCAAGCTGCCTCCCAACGCGTTGGTTGACAATCGGAGGCACGACGCACTCAAAAGGAGACATCACCATGGCTGAAGCCGTCATCGTCGAGGCAATTCGCTCACCCATCGGCAAGCGCAACGGCGGGCTGTCGGGCGTGCACCCGGCCGACCTGTCCGCGCAGGTGCTCAACGGGCTGGTCGACAGGGCCGGGGTCGACCCGGCAATCGTCGACGACGTCATCTGGGGCTGCGTCATCCAGGCCGGCGAGCAGGCCCTCGACATCGGCCGCACCGCTCTGCTGACGGCCGGTTGGCCGGAGACCGTCCCGGGCGTGACCGTCGACCGCCAGTGCGGCTCGAGCCAGCAGTCGGTGCATTTCGCCGCGGCGGGCGTGGTGGCCGGCCACTACGACGCGGTCGTCGCCGGTGGAGTGGAGTCGATGTCGCGGACGCCCATGGGCTCGTCGCTGGCCAACGGTGGGCGGCCGTACCCGGAGGCGTTCATGAGGCGCTATGAGGGCCAGGTCCCCAACCAGGGCCTCGGCGCGGAGATGATCGCCGAGCAGTGGGGCCTGGACCGCACCGCGCTCGACGAGTTCTCCCTGGCCTCCCACGAAAAGGCCGCGGCCGCACAGGATTCCGGTGCCTTTGACGACCAGATCGTGGGCATCAAGGATCAGGACGGGAACGTGGTGCTCAAGGACGAAGGCATCCGCCGCGGCACCCCGATGGAGAAGATGGCGTCGCTGAAGCCGGCGTTCAAGGAAGACGGGGTGATCCACGCCGGAAACTCCTCGCAGATCTCCGACGGCTCGGCCGCCCTGCTGTTCATGTCCGCGGAGAAGGCCAAGGCGCTGGGGCTGAAGCCGATCGCCAAGGTACACACCGCGACCCTGGCCGGCGCCAACCCGGTGATCATGCTGACCGCGCCCATCCCGGCAACCCAGAAGGTGCTGAAGAAATCCGGGCTGAGCATCGACGACATCGGGGCCTACGAGGTCAACGAGGCCTTCGCTCCCGTCCCTCTGGCGTGGCTGAAGGACATCGGCGCCGACGAGAAGAAGCTCAACCCCAACGGCGGCGCGATCGCGCTGGGGCACCCGCTCGGCGGATCCGGCGCGCGGCTGATGACGACGCTGCTTTACCACATGCGGGACAAGGGGATTCGCTACGGGCTGCAGACGATGTGCGAGGGCGGCGGTCAGGCCAACGCCACCATCCTGGAGCTGCTGTGACGCAAGCCGTTCCGGTCGACCAGCCGGCCGTGCTGGTCGACCGGCGCGGCAACGTCATGGTGATCACCCTCAACCGGCCCGACGCCCGCAACGCGATCAACGCGGCGGTCAGCGTCGGGGTCGGGGACGCGCTCGAGGAGGCGCAGCGCGACCCCGAGGTCCGGGCCGTGGTGATCACCGGTGCCGGCCAGTCGTTCTGCGCCGGGGCCGACCTCAAGGCGATCGCCCGCGGCGAGAACATCTACCACCCCGACCATGGCGAGTGGGGATTCGCCGGCTACGTGCGCCACTTCATCGACAAACCGACCATCGCGGCGGTCAACGGCACCGCCCTGGGCGGGGGCACCGAGATCGCGCTGGCCAGCGACCTGGCGGTGGCCGAGGAGGGCGCCAAGTTCGGGCTGCCGGAGGTCAAACGCGGGCTGATCGCCGGCGCCGGCGGGGTGTTCCGGATCGCCCAGCAGCTGCCCCGCAAGGTCGGGTTCGAACTGCTGCTCACCGGGGATCCGATCAGCGCGACCGAGGCCGCCAAGTGGGGACTGATCAACCAGGTCGTCCCGGACGGCACGGTGCTGCAGGCCGCGCTGGCCCTGGCGGAGCGCATCACCGTCAACGCGCCGCTGTCGGTGCAGGCCAGCAAGCGGATCGCCTGGGGCGCCGACGACGGGGTCATCCCCGACGAAGAGCCGGGCTGGGCGCGCAGCACGCGGGAATTCGGCACCCTGCTGAAAACCGAGGACGCCAAGGAAGGTCCGCGGGCGTTCGCCGAGAAGCGCGAACCGGTGTGGCGGGCGCGCTGACTAGCGCGCCAGGACGTTCACTCCGCGCTGGAACGTGGCGGGCAGCAGCGCACACGCCGGCACGATCGCGCTGCGGGCCACCCGCGGCGTGCTCGCCAGTACCAGCGCACGGGTGAGCAGCCGGTAGTCGCGGGTGATGCGGTGCCACGCGGCCTCGTACGACGCGGGCGCGTCGTAGACGATGGCGTCGATCACCGCGGCCGCCTGCTTGACCGCGAGGCTGATGCCTTCGCCGGTCAGGGCGTCCTCGTAGCCGGCCGCGTCGCCCACCAACAGCACGCGCCCGGCCACCCGGCGCGAAACCACCTGCCGCAGCGGACCGCAGCCCCGCGCCGGCCCGGGCGCGGCGCCCGCCAAGCGCGCGGCCAGCTGCGGGAACCAGGCCAGGTCGGGTTTTCCGCGGGACAGGATCGCCACGCCGACCAGGTCGGGTTCCACGGGTGTCACGTACGCCTCGCCCCACCGCGACCAGTACACCTCGACGAACTCCGACCATGCCGGCACCCGGTAATGCCGGCGCACGCCATAGCGCCGCGGCGTTCCGGCCTTCGCCTCGATGCCCACCACGCGGCGGACCCCCGAATGCAATCCATCGGCGGCCACCAACCACTTCGCGCGCACCCCGGCGGCGGTCACGCCGCGCGCATCTTGCTCGACGGCCGTCACCCGCGCCCGCAGCCATTCGGTGTCTTGCTCTTTGGCGCGTGCGGCCAGCGCCGCGTGCAGCGTGGTACGCCGCACGCCCCGGCCCGGGCCGCCGCGGAAGCGGGCCTGGGCCCGGTGCCGTTCGCTCACGTAGGCGATCCCGCGGAAGGGCATGCCGGCCGGGTCGACGCCCAGCGAGGTCAGCTCGGACAACCCGCCGGGCATCAATCCCTCGCCGCATGCCTTGTCGATGGGACCGTCCCGCGGCTCGGCCACGATCACCGAAAGCCCGTAGCGGCGGGCGTGCAACGCCGCGGCGAGGCCGCCCGGCCCGCCGCCGACGACCAGCACGTCGGCGTCGTAATCGCTCACGTGTAGCCCAACGCCGAGTTCTCCACGCGCACGCGCACCCGCAGCAGCATCGCGTTGGCCACCGTGAACAGCGCCGCGGTCACCCATGCGGTGTGCACCAACGGCAGCGCGAATCCTTCGGCCACCACTGCAACATAGTTCGGGTGGTGCACCCACCGGTACGGCCCCCGGCGCACCAACGGTGCATCCGGCAACACGATGACCCGGGTGTTCCACCGGCGGCCCAGCGTCGCGATGCACCACCAGCGCAGCCCCTGGCTCAGCGCTACCACTCCCAGCATCGGCCAGCCCAGCCAGGGCAGGAACGGCCGGTGCAGCGCCCACGGCTCGAGGACGCAGCCGAGCAGCAGCGCGGTGTGCAGGGCGACCATCACGACGTAGTGGGGCCTGCCGAACTCTTTGGCGCCCTGGGCGAAGGACCATTCGGCGTTGCGCTTGGACACCACCAGCTCCACCAGGCGTTCGAGCCCGACCGCCAGGATCAGCAGGTAATACATGTCTTCACTATCTCGTGGCCGGTGCTTCCGGGCCAACCGGCGGTTGCTGACACACCTGGCTCACGATCGCGCCGCGGGATCGGTTCACGCGCCGTCGGCGGTGACGATGCCGGTCGTTCGCGGCCGCTAGGGTTGGCACTATGCGGATCCTGGTCACCGGTGCCACAGGCTACGTGGGATCGCGGCTGGTCACCACCTTGCTGGCAAACAAGCACCAGGTCGTGGCGGGCACCCGGAACCCGGCGCGGCTGCGGCGCCTGGGCTGGTTCGGCGACGTCACGCCGGTCACCCTGGACGCCGCCGACCCGGCATCGGTGCGCGCCGCGCTGGACACCGTGGGTCCGGTCGACGTGGTGTATTACCTGGTGCACGCGATCGGTCAGCGCGGGTTCCGCGACGCCGACAAGGCCGCCGCGGCGAACGTCGCGGCCGCGGCCCGCGACGCCGGTGTGCGGCGCATCGTCTACCTGGGCGGGTTCGTCCCCGCCGAGGCGGCCCTGTCCGAGCACCTGGCCAGCCGGGCCGAGGTGGCCCAAGCGCTGACGGTCGAGGACGGCCCGGAACTGGTCTGGCTGGGCGCGGCGATCATCATCGGCGCCGGTTCGACGTCGTTCGAGATGATGCGCTACGTCGGGGACCGCTTCCCGCTGATCCCGATCCCGAACTGGATGGACAACCGGATCGACCCGATCTCCATTCGTGACGTACTGCACTACCTGGTCGCCGCGGCGGACCCCGACCGGGTGCCCGCGGGGGCCTACGACATCGCAGGCCCGGACACCACGTCCTACCGGGGGTTGCTCAGGACGTACGCGCGCGTCTCCGGCAGGTGGCATGCCGCCGTGCCGGTCGGCCCGATCGACACCGGGCTCGCGTCGCTGGTCACCGGGCTGGCGCTACCGGTTCCGCAGGGACTGGCCGGCGACCTGGTCGAATCGCTGGACTACCCGATGGTGGCCTCGATGAGCGGGCTGCGCGATCGGGTGCCCGATCCCCCCGGCGGCCTGCTCGGCGTCGAGGACGCCATCGCGGCGGCCTTGCGCGGCAACCGTCGGCCGCGGCCCGTCAACGCTTTGGCCGATCCCCACCATCTCGCCGACAGCGATCCCGCCTGGGCCGGCGGCGACGCGCTGCGGATCCGCCGGCTCGCGCGGGCGGTCACGCCGCCCATCGCGCGGCCCACGCTGCGGCTGGTGAACAGCGTCCCCGGTCCGCTTGCCGGGGCGCTGCGCACCGGCCTGGAGATGCTGGTTGCCGTGTCGCCGAAGGTGCGCCCCGCATGAGCGAGCCGGCCGCCCCCTATCGCGCCAGCGTGACCGCCGAGGTGCACCGCGCGGTGACCAATGTCGCTGTGCCCCATAATGAACCACCCAAGGTCGTGCGCCGCCGCCGCGTCGTCGTTTCCGTCACGCTGGTCGTCGGGGCCGTGGTGCTGGGCTTGTCCCTGCGGCGCCATCCCGGCGAGGCCAGCTTCTACTGGCTGACCCTCGCGCTGGCGGCGGTATGGGTGGCCGGTGCGTTCGCCTCCGGCCCGCTGCATCTGGGCGGCATCTGCTGGCGCGGGCGCAACCAGCGGCCGGTCCTGTCCGGAGCGACCGTCGGACTGCTGGTCGGCGGGGCGTTCTTGCTGGGCGGGCTCGTCGCCAGGGAGATCCCGGTGGTCGCCGAACTGATCACCCGGGTGCTGATGTTCGCCCACCACGGGTCTTACCTGTTCATCGTGGCGATCACAGTGGTCAACGCCGTGGGCGAGGAGATCTTCTTCCGCGGTGCGCTCTACAGCGCGCTGGGCCGCCATCACCACCCGGTGGCGATCTCGACGCTGCTGTACACCGTGGCGACCATGGCCAGCGGCAACGCGATGCTCGGGTTCGCCGCGATCATCCTGGGCGCGGTGTGCGCACTCGAGCGCCGGGCCAGCGGCGGCGTCCTGGCCCCGGTGCTGACCCACTTCGTGTGGGGCCTGATCATGGTGCTCGTGCTCCCGCCGATGTTTGGCGTGTGACGCCGGCTCAGCGCGCCGACCCGACGACCCGGCGCGCCAGGCGGGCCAGCGCCGCGGCGTGCAGGGGCCGGGCGAGCAGCCAGTACGCGCGTCCTACGAGGCCGGTCGGCAAGAAGATCGCCCGTTGCGTGTACCGGCTGCCGCCGCCGTCGCGCGGCGCCACCGCGATCTCGAGCCACGCCCGCCCCGGCAGGCGCGTCGTCGCGCGCAGCCGCAGCGTGCGACCGGGCTCGCGCTCGGTCACCTCCCAATGGCCGTCGCGTCCGGCGGCCGTTTCGGCGGCCGCCCAGACGGCGTCGGGTTCGGCGTCGGCCTCGGCCGTGCGCACGTCGGTGTAGACGATCTCGCCGGCCCAGGACGGGTCGCTGGGCAGCGCCTCGGCCGGCTCGGACCGCAGCGAGTCCCACGTGGCCTCGGGACGGCCCCGCTTGGCGCGGTCGAGCGCCAACGCGACGGCGCGCCGGTAGTCGGTCAGCCCGCCCGGTGGGGGCGCGATGACGGCGTCGACGTCGGAATTGCGCATCACCGCATCGCATTCCAGCGATTCGATCAGCGGCCGCGCCAGCCCGGAGGGGATCGGCGTCACGGTCCCCACCCACAGGCTGGCGATCGTCGGGGTCAAAAAGGGCAGCACGATCAACCGGCGCTTGCTCAGACCGGCCACCTCCGCGTAGACCCGCATCATGTCGCCGTATTCCAGGACGTCGGGACCGCCGATGTCCCAGGTGCGCGACCCCTCCTCCGCGGGCACCTCGGCCGTCGCCGCGGCGACCAGGTAGTGCAGCACGTCGCGCACCGCGATGGGCTGGATCCTGTTGTGCACCCACTTCGGCGTGGTCATCACGGGCAACCGGTCGGTGAGGTGCCGGATCATCTCGAACGACGCCGATCCCGACCCGACGACGACCCCGGCCTGCAGCACCACGGTCTCGATGCCGGACTCGATCAGCGCCTCGCCCACGGCTTTTCGCGACTCGAGGTGCGGCGAGAGCCCGCGGCCCTCGGGATGCAGGCCGCTCAGGTAGACGATCCGCCGCACGCCGCTGTGGCGCGCGGCCGTCACGACGTTGCGGACGGCAAGGGACTCCTCGGTGGCGAAGTCCTTCGACGTGCCCATCGAGTGGACCAGGTAGTACACGACGTCCATCCCGTCGAATGCCGCGATCAGCGAGTCGACATCACCCAGGTCACCGCGCGCCACCTGCGCCTGGTCCCGCCACGGCACGTCGGCAAGCTTGTCCGGGTTGCGGGCCAGGGCGCGGACGCGGTGGCCCTCGTCCAGCAGTCGCGGCACCAACCGGGCGCCGATGTAGCCGGTCGCCCCGGTCACCAGGCAGCGCACTGGTTCAGCCATCGATTCTCCCTCACGTGTCATCCGGCGTCGTGCACTTGAGGATTGCCGCTTTCGGCGATCGATAAGCGGGTGACGGACGGTCTCAGCGGTCGGTGAACTGGGGCGTACGACGTTGCTGGAAAGCCGTGACGCCCTCCTTCAAATCGTGCGCCACCAGCAGGCGCGACTGTCCGTCGAATTCGAGCTGTAGCGCCGCGTCCAGCTCGGTCAGCGTGGCGGCGTTGATCGCGTGCTTGGTCTTGGCGAACGCCACCGCCGGGCCCGCCACCAGCCTGTCGATCACCTGCGTCACCTCGTCCTCGAAGTCCTCGGCCGGATAGACGGCGGTGAGCAGGCCCCAGGCCAGCGCCTGGGAAGCCGGCAGTCGTTCGGGCAGCAGCGCCATCTTCATCGCCCGGATCCGGCCGATCGCGGCCGCGACCAACGCCGACGCGCCACCGTCGGGCATCAAGCCGATCTTGGTGAAGGCGAGCATGAAAAACGCCTTCTCGGAAGCCAATACCACGTCACAAGCCAGGGCGATGGAAACGCCGACACCGGCCGTCGGTCCCTGCACGACGGCGACCACGGGGTGCGGCAGCGTAGCGATGGCCCGGATCAGCCGGTTGATCTCCAGGATTATGTCATTGGGCGGGACCCCGCCGTCGGACATGTCCTCGGCGCCGATGCCCGCTCCCGAGCAGAAGCCGCGGCCGGCGCCGCCGAGCCGGACCAGCTTGACGTCGGGGTCGGTGGCGGCGTGTTCCATCGCGTCGGCCATCCCCGTGACCACCGGAAGGGTCAGCGAGTTCAAGCTGTCGGGGCGATTGATGGTGACCGACAGCACGCCGTCGGTCAGGGTGACGTCGAGACCTGCGACAGGGGCGAGCGTGGCGATTCCAGAATCCGGCATGAGCCAACCCTAGGTGACCGGGATGCGCGGCTCATATGGGCGGCTGCGAAGATGCCAACGGCCGGTTGTTCGAATCTGGGTGGAGTGAGTGGACACACGAAAGGTCGGTAGATCGTGGCTGGACCGCTGAGTGGACTGCGCGTGGTGGAGCTGGCGGGCATCGGGCCGGGTCCCCACGCCGCGATGATCCTCGGGGACCTCGGGGCCGACGTGGTGCGTATCGACCGGCCGTCCGCCGGTCCGGGAGGCTCGGGTGGCACAGCCAAGGACGCCATGATGCGCAACCGGCGGGTCGTGACCGCCGACCTGAAGTCCGACGAGGGGCGCGCACTCGTGCTGAAGCTCGTCGCGAAGGCCGACGTGCTGATCGAGGGCTACCGGCCCGGCGTCACCGAGCGGCTCGGGCTGGGCCCCGAGCAGTGCGCCGAGGTCAACGACCGGCTGGTCTACGCCCGGATGACGGGCTGGGGGCAGAGCGGCCCGCGCAGTCAGCGGGCCGGCCACGACATCAACTACATCTCGCTCAACGGCATCCTGCACGCCATCGGCCGGGCGGGTGAGCGGCCGGTGCCGCCGCTGAACCTGGTCGGCGACTTCGGCGGCGGCTCGATGTTCTTGCTGGTGGGCATCCTGTCCGCGCTGTGGGAGCGGCAGAGTTCCGGCAAGGGCCAGGTCATCGACGCCGCGATGGTCGACGGCTCGAGCGTGCTGATCCAGATGATGTGGCAGATGCGCGCCTCGGGCATGTGGTCGGACACGCGCGGCACCAACATGCTCGACGGCGGCGCGCCCTACTACGACACCTACGAGTGCGCTGACGGACGCTATGTCGCCGTCGGGGCCATCGAGCCCCAGTTCTACGCCGCCATGCTGGCCGGGCTCGGCCTGGACGGCGCCGACCTGCCGGGGCAGAACGACGTCGGCCGCTGGCCCGAACTGCGGGCGGTGCTCAACGAGACATTCGCCAGTCGCGACCGCGACCACTGGGCGAAGGTGTTCGGCGAGTCCGACGCCTGCGTGACGCCGGTGCTGGCATTCGGCGAGGTCCAGACCGAGCCGCACATCACCGAACGCAACACGTTCTATCAGGCCGACGGCGGGCTGCAGCCGTTGCCGGCGCCACGATTCTCACGCACCGCGCCCGAGACGCCGCGCCCGGCGGCGCCGGTGGGCGACGTCGAGGCCATACTGAGCGACTGGGTATAGGGAAGGATCCGAATGGAAATCAAGGACGCCGTAGCCATCGTCACCGGGGGCGCCTCGGGGCTGGGCCTGGCCACCACCAAGCGCCTGCTCGACGCCGGGGCCCAGGTCGTCGTGGTCGACCTGCGGGGCGAGGACGTGGTGCGCGAGCTCGGCATGCGGGCGCGCTTCGCGCCGGCCGATGTCACCGACGAGGCCGCCGTTACCAGCGCCTTGGACATCGCCGAGGCGATGGGCCCGCTGCGCATCGTGGTCAACTGCGCCGGCACCGGCAACGCCATCCGGGTGCTCGGCAAGGACGGCGTCTTCCCCCTGGACGCGTTCCGCAAGGTCGTCGACATCAACCTGGTCGGCACGTTCAACGTGCTGCGGCTGGCCGCCGAGCGGATCGCCAAGACCGAGCCCGTGGGACCCCCAGACAGTCAAGAGCGCGGGGTCATCGTCAACACCGCGTCCGTGGCGGCCTTCGACGGCCAGATCGGCCAGGCCGCCTACTCGGCCTCCAAGGGCGGCGTGGTGGGCATGACTCTGCCGATCGCGCGTGACCTGGCCAGCCTGCTCGTCCGGGTGGTCACCATCGCCCCCGGCCTGTTCGACACGCCGCTGCTGGCCGGCCTGCCGGAACCGGCCAGGGAGTCACTCGGCAAGCAGGTGCCGCACCCGTCGCGGCTGGGCAAACCCGACGAGTACGGCGCGCTCGCGGTGCACATCATCGAGAACCCGATGCTCAACGGTGAGGTCATCCGTTTGGACGGTGGCATCCGCATGGCGCCGCGCTGACGGGCCCGGCGGGGTCTGGGGTCGACAGAAAGCGAAAGCCCCCCGCGTCGCGGGGGGCTAACTGGCGAAACGAAGCCGGAATTATCGGCGGAACCAGCGCGTGATCGCGGGTTCGGCCATCAGTAACCGAGCGAGAACACTCATGGCGGTCAGCTTGCCGTAGGGAGCGGGTGCCAGTCTTCGAACTGCTCCGAGGTCTCGCCTTCCACCAGCATGTCGCCGTGGTAGAGGGCCTCGAAGTCAGCCTTGATGACGTCCGCACTCGAGTCGTCGATCCACATGAGACTGAGCGTATGGGCCGCGGTTAAGGAATCTTTGAGTCACGATTCGGAAAATGGTGGCAATTTACCGACGGGTAGGTTTCTCGGCGCCGAATCCCCGATTGTGCCCCTGAGCGGCTTATTCGCCGCCCAATTTTCTGGCCGGACTCTTAGCGTCGCGCGGGTTTGGAGCGGCGTTGAACTTCCCGTGTGTCTCTTCCGTCCAATAAGCGAACGGTCTTGTTCGACACCTGTAGGTTGAGCGTTAGTAGGTTCCCGCGCGAGGGGTGCGGGCCTTCGCGACCGCACGGGGTGGGAGGACGCGGAAATGCTGCAACGGATTGCTCGGGTGGCTATCGCCGCACCGCGCCGGATCATCGCGGGCGCAATTTTGGTGTTCGTCGCCGCGGCGGTCTTCGGCATCCCGGTTGCCAACAGCCTGTCGCCCGGGGGTTTCCAGGATCCACACTCGGAGTCGGCCCGCGCCATCAAGGTCCTGAGCGCCAAGTTCGGGCAGAGCGGTCAGCAGATGCTGATCCTGGTGACCGCGCCCGCGGGCGCCCGCAGCGCGCAAGCCGACAGGGTGGCCACCGACCTCATCGGGGATCTGCAGCGCTCACCGCTGGTCTACAACGTGTCCTCGGCCTGGACCGCGCGGAACCCGCGGGCCGCCGCGAACCTGGTCAGCAGCGACGGGAAGTCCGGGCTGATCGTGGTCAACCTCAAGGGTGGCGAGAACTTCGTCCAGAAAAACGCCCAGACGCTGGCCGACGAATTCGTCCACGACCGCGACGGCGTCACCGTCCGCGCCGGGGGCTCGGCGATGGAGTACGCCCAGATCAACACGCAGAATCGGGACGACCTCCTGGTGATGGAGATGATCGCGCTGCCGGCGAGCTTCCTGGTGCTGGTGTGGGTGTTCGGCGGGCTGCTGGCCGCGGCGCTGCCGATGGCCCTGGGCGCGCTGGCCGTGGTCGGCTCGATGTCGGTGCTGCGGCTGGTCACCTTCACCACCGACGTGTCCATCTTCGCGCTCAACCTGGCCACGGCGTTGGGTCTGGCGCTGGCCATCGACTACACGTTGTTGATCGTCAGCCGCTATCGCGACGAGTTGGCCGAGGGCTATGACCGCGAGGCGGCGCTGATCCGAACCATGGCCACGTCCGGCCGCACGGTGCTGTTCTCCGCGATCACCGTGGCGCTGTCGATGTCGGCGACGGTGGCCTTCCCGATGTACTTCCTCAAGTCCTTCGCTTACGCCGGGGTGGCGACGGTGGCCTTCGTCGCCACGTCGTCGATCGTGATCTCCCCGGCCGCGATCGCGCTGCTGGGTCCCCGCCTGGACGCGCTGGACGTGCGGAAGCTGGCGCGACGCCTGCTGAGCCGGCCCGATCCGGTGCGCAAGCCGGTCGAGCAGCTGTTCTGGTATCGGTCGAGCAAGTTCGTGATGCGCCGGTGGGCGCCGGTCGGCCTGTCGGTCATCGCGGTGCTGGTGCTGCTCGGCCTGCCGTTCTTCACGGTGAAGTGGGGATTCCCGGACGACCGGGTGCTACCGCGGTCGGCATCGTCGCACCAGGTCGGTGATCGGCTGCGCAGCGATTTCGCCCACGATTCCGCGACGAACGTGCCCGTCGTCGTCCCGGACGCCCGCGGCCTGAGCCCCGGTGATCTCGACACCTATGCCGTCGAATTGTCGCGGGTGCCTGACGTCTCGGGGGTGGCGGCGCCGGGCGGGACGTTCGTGGACGGCAAGCGGGTGGGGCCACCGTCGGCGGCGACCGGGTTGTCCGACGGCAGCGCATTGCTGACCGTGAGCAGCACGGCGCCGCTGTTCTCGCAGTCCTCCGACGCCCAGCTGCGGCGGTTGCACGGGGTGGACGGGCCCGGTGGCCGTCCCGTCGAGATGGCGGGGGTCGCGCAGGTCAACCGCGACAGCGTCGACGCGGTGACCGACCGGCTACCGCTGGTGCTGGGGATCATGGCCGCCGTCACCTTCGTGCTGCTGTTCCTGCTGACCGGCAGCGTGGTGCTGCCCGTGAAGGCGCTGATGTGCAACGTGCTGTCGCTGACCGCCGCGTTCGGCGCGCTGGTGTGGATCTTCCAGGACGGCCACCTCGGCGCGCTCGGGACGACCCCGAGCGGGACCCTGGTGGCGAACATGCCGGTGCTGTTGTTCTGCATCGCGTTCGGCCTGTCCATGGACTACGAGGTGTTCCTGGTCTCCCGGATCCGCGAGTACTGGCTCGCGTCCGGGGCCGCCCGGCCGGCGAAGCCGACCCCGGCCCGGGCGCACGAGGCCAACGACGAAAGCGTGGCGCTCGGCGTCGCCCGCACCGGCCGGGTGATCACCGCGGCAGCGCTGGTGATGTCGATGTCGTTCGCCGCGCTGATCGCCGCGCATGTGTCGTTCATGCGGATGTTCGGGCTCGGCCTGACGCTGGCGGTGTTCGCGGATGCCACGCTGGTGCGGATGGTGCTCGTTCCGGCGTTCATGCACGTGATGGGGCGGTGGAACTGGTGGGCGCCCCGCCCGCTGGTGTGGCTGCACGAACGGTTCGGTATCGACGAGGGCGTCACCGCGCCGGGGGCGGCCGACGAACGCGTGATGCGGGATCCGACGCCGTCGGTGACCCGGATCGGTTAGCCTTGCGGTCGTTGGTTTCCCCCGCTGCCCGGTCCGTTGTGGTGACCGGCTGAATCGGAAGGTTGATGCGCATGGCATCAGCGGCCGCATCGACGGTCGACAACCCGTTCTTCGCGCGAATCTGGCCGTACGTCGCCGCCCACGAAGTCGAGGCGATACGGGCACTTCGCCGGGAGAACCTGGCGGGCTTGTCGGGCCGGGTGTTGGAAGTTGGCGCGGGCATCGGGACGAACTTCTCCCACTACCCGGAGTCGGTCGACGAGGTGATCGCGGTGGAGCCCGAGCCGCGGCTGTCGGCCCAGGCGCGTGCCTCGGCGGAGGCCGCTCCGGTCCGCATCGTCGTGACCGAAGCGACCGCGGAGGCCTTCAGCGACGTGGAGCCATTCGACGCGGTGGTGTGCTCGCTGGTGTTGTGTTCGGTGCACGACCCCGCCGGCGTGCTGCAGCGGCTGCATTCGCTGCTGCGTCCGGGCGGTGAGCTGCGCTATCTCGAGCACGTGGCCAGCGCCGGCGCGCGGGGGCGGTTGCAGCGCCTCGCCGACGCGACGTTGTGGCCGCGGCTGCTCGGCAACTGCCACACCCATCGCCACACCGAGCGCTCGATCGTCGAGGCCGGGTTCGAGGTGGACTTCTCCCGCCGGGAGTTGACCTTGCCGGCTTGGGCGCCGATGCCCGTGTCCGAGTTGCTGCTGGGCAGGGCGCGCCGGGCCTGAGCCTCCCGCTTTTCCCCGGGTTGCGCCGAGACTGCGCTCAGCGCGGCGCTGAGCGCTCAACCGCGATCTGTGTTCAGGCTCGCTGCGGCTAATGCAGGTTCGACGCCCGCATTTCCAGCGCAGCGCGGACCCGGCGGACGATGTCGGTGGGATGATCCGTCGCGACCACCCGCACGACGAGCCAGCCCATCCTCTCCAGGCGCTCACTGCGCCGGATGTCCTTGGTGTACTGCCAACGGTCGAGGCGATGATGCTCGCCGTCATACTCGGCGGCGACCATCAACTCCGGCCAGCCCATGTCGAGGTAGTACACCTGTGCCCCGTCCGGGGTCGTCACACGGATCTGCGTGACCGGCCGGGGCAGCCCCGCGCGCACCAGCAGGAGCCGCAGCCACGTCTCTTTCGGGGATTCTGCACCGGGATCGACGAGCGTCAGTGCCGTTTCCAGCTGCCGGAGGCCTCGCGCGCCGCGATGCCGGTCGGCCACTTCGAGCACCTCGTCGACCTTGACGTCGGTCGCCCGCAGGAGCGCGTCCAGGTCGGCGACGGCCGTCCGCATCGGTTTGTGCCGGCCCAAGTCGAATGCCGTGCGTTGCGGGGAAGTGACCGGCAGACCCGCGACCATCCCGAATTCGCCTGCGGCAAGGCGTATGTCATGAGTCTGCACGCCACGCGGCGGGCGTGCGTTCGACCAGATCAGCGGGATGGGCAGGCGTTCGTCCACCCATCTCGAACCATGCCACGCCGCCGCGGCATGACCGGCTAGCACGCCCCGTCGGTGCGACCACAGCCAGGCCGCGACCGAGCGCTGCCGTAACGAGAGCTGCTGATCGCGTTGGACGTATACGTCGGGAAACACTGCCCGGAACCGCGACCGCAGCTGATGCGGCCGCAGCATTCCGGCGCTCACCGCTGCACTGCCGATGAAGGGCTCGTCGTTGATCATGACGGCAGGGTGGCCCACCGCACCGGACGACGCCTCGCCGAAACTGCACTCAGCGCGGGATCTGTGGACGGAACGCGAACTGTGCGCAGGCTCGGTGCGGCCGGCGCAGGCCCGGTGCGCGGCTAGGTCAGCAGCGCCGGAAGCCGCTGCAGCAGCCCCGGCAGCGCCTGGCTCGCGTTCTCGCGGATGCTGATCGTCGCGCTCCTGGACAGCGGGGTGACCTCGGGGTTGACCTCCACGACGGCGGTGCCGCGGGACAGCGCCAGTTCGGCCAGCCCGGCGGCCGGATAGACGACCGCCGACGTCCCCACCACCACCATCACGTCGGCGGCTTCGGTCGCCTCCATCGCACGCTGCCACGGCTCGTCGGGCAGGGGCTCACCGAACCACACGATGTCCGGCCTGATCAGACCGCCGCAGTGGCACACCGGGGGCTCCACCTCCAATGCCGGCTCGGGCATTTCGGGCAGCGCGCCGCCGTAGGCCATATCGCAACGAGCGCAACGGAATTGGAATAGGCTTCCGTGCAGGTGGTGCACCGGTGTGCTGCCGGCACGCTCGTGCAGGTCGTCGACGTTCTGGGTGATGACGCTGACCTCGGCGGCGTCTTGCCAGGCCGCAATGGCCCGATGTCCGGCATTGGGCGCGACGTTGGCCACCAAATAGTGGCGCCACAGATACCAGCCCCACACCCGCTCGGGGTTGTCGCGCCATCCCTGGGTGCTGGACAGCTCGTAGGGATCGAAGCGGGCCCACAGGCCGTTCTTGTCGTCGCGAAACGTGGGTACGCCGCTCTCCGCGGAGATGCCCGCGCCGCTGAGCACCGTTACGCGCATCCCACCAACATAGTCGGCGCTGGTGGATACTGGCTGCGTGGAGTTGGCTGACTGGTTGCGGGTCGACGTGAAGGCCGGCCGGCCTCTGTTCGACCAACTCAGGACGCAGGTCATCGACGGGGTCCGGGAAGGCGCGTTGGCACCCGGCACCCGCCTGCCGACCGTTCGGGAGCTGGCCGGCCAACTCGGCGTAGCCGTCAACACCGTGGCCCGCGCCTACCGTGAGCTCGAGAGCGCGGCCATCGTCGAAACCCGCGGCCGTTTCGGCACTTTCATAGCCCGCTACGACCCCACCGATGCCGCGATGGCGGCTGCGGCGCGGGAATACATCCAGGTGGCCCGAGCGCTGGGCCTGGGCAAGGCCGAGGCGCTGCGCTACGTCGAGGCGGCACCCGAGGACCCGGACGCGCGCTGAGACCAGACGCTCGCCGTTAGCCGATGCCCGTGCGGGGCACCACGTTGGGCCGCTGCTGCACCACGTGATTCGGGCTGGCCCCACCGCGGCCGAGCATCCCGCCGGGCATCCCGGCACCGGCGCCTCCCATGCCCATCGGCATCGGCATCATCGGCATGCCGCCGCCCGTGGGCGCCCCGGCCGCCGCGGGGGCGCCCATCTCGGCGCCGAAGCCGGACATCGCGGAGCTGACCATGCGGGCCGGCGTCGACCCTTGCCACGTCGGCGGTACCGACATCGCCCCGACCAACCGCGCGCCGCCCAGCCCGGCCGACACGCCGCCCAGGCCCCCGACGCCGCCCAGCTTAACGTCGGGCACGGCGCTGCCGACGAACTTCGCCGCATCGGCCACGCCGGCCGCGGTCGTGGCGCCGGCCAGGGATGCGGAGTTCGCGCTGCTCGTGGCGGCCTGGACCGCCATCATGATCGGCGACATCGCCATGCTGGCCGGATACATGCCGATCTGGGCAACCGACGTCAATGACGACAACGGCAACGTCGCGGCCAACGACTGGATCGACGTCACGGCCGAACCGACGACGGCCATCGGGCCGGCCAGGGCGGTTCCGGCCGGCGACGCCAACCCGGCCACCTCCGACGCCACAGCGGCCAGCGGGGCCTGCAGCAGGCCCGTCAACCCGGACAGGTTGACCGGCGGCAGGGTGAACGCCGGCAACGCCGACGCCACCGTCATCGCGCCGCTGTGATAGCCGAGCATGGCGGCCACGTCCTGGGCCCACATCTCTACGTAATCGAATTCCGTCATGGCGATCGCCGGCGTGTTCTGGCCCAGGATGTTGGTCGCGATCAGCGTCAGCAACTGGGTGCGGTTCGCGGTGACGGCCGTCGTGGGCACCGTCGCGGCCATCGCCGACTCGAACGCCGTCGCCGCCGTCCGGGCCTGGGCGGCCGCCGTCCCGGCCTGATCCGCGGCGGCGCTGAGCCACGCCACGTACGGCGCGGCGGCCGCGGCCATCGACAGCGCCGCCGGACCCGACCATGGCCCGTCGGTCAGCCCGGTGACCACCGAGCGGAACGACGTGGCCGCACCCGAGAGATCGGAGGCCAGCCCGTCCCAGGCCGACGCGGCCGCAAACAACGGCCCGGATCCCGCGCCGGTGAACATCAACGCCGAATTGATCTCCGGCGGCAACCACGGAAACACAGGAATCGTCACAACCCAGCTACCTCTCGATGACAACCCGTGGCGGTTGGGCAGGGGTCCGTGACCACGGCAGGATCGCACGGCCCCCACGCAGGTCGCTCCCCGGGGCGCACGCCAACTGCCGCCAGCGCGACGGCGCTGACCACATATGACGACATGCGGGACTCCGATCCCCTAGGACTAAGCCCGACTCAGACCCCAGGACAAGTGCGCTAACTGTACGCGCGTCGAGGGGTGCTGTCTTGACTAGGTCAAGAAATTCGTCTCTTCTCGGCCCCGGCGGGGCCTTTTTCTCGGCGTTTGCCGGATCGCCTCAGGCCCCGCAACGCGCCGGCCGCTCATTGCAGCACTTTCGTCAGCGTACGCAGGTTGCGGGTGGTGGTAGAGGACTTATAGCGCGGCCTGCCCATCGTTTTGCCGATCGCGCTGTCCAGGGTGGCGCCCTTGGGTACCTGCCAGTAGAGGACGCCGGCGCCGCGGCGCACCTTCTCGTTTGCGCCGGCCGTCCCGCCCGGCGCCGCGAGCGCCGTCAACTCGTCGAGCACGGCGTCGTCCACGACGAAGGTGACGTAGGACTGATAACCGGGCACCTCGCGCTCGAAGGGGTAGGCGTCGACGACCGCGCGCACCGCGGCGACGGGGTAGGCCAGCACCCAGGCGTCATAGCCGAACCTCGCCCGCAAAGTGGATTCGGCTTTCGTGCGCACCCCGGCGGCGCCGTCGGGCGAATCGAGCAGCACGTTGCCGCTGGCCAGCACGGTCCGCACGTTGGCGAATCCGGCGTCGGTCAACGCCGCCGCCACATCGGCCATCTTCAGGTTGATCCCGCCGACGTTGACGCCGCGCAGGAAAGCCGCGTATCGGGTCACGATCGCATTCCATCAGCCCCGTGGACGACGGCGGGAGCGGGGGAGCGGCCCAGACCCGGTGCGACGTAGGCTTTCGGCATGGGACGCCAAGTCTTCGACGACAAGCTGCTGGCCGTGATCAGTGGGAACTCCATCGGCGTGCTGGCCACCATCAAGCGAGACGGCCGTCCCCAGCTGTCCAACGTGCAGTATCACTTCGACCCGCGGGCGTTGGTGTTGCGGGTGTCGATCACCGAGCCGCGGGCCAAGACCCGCAACCTGCGCCGCGATCCGCGGGCCTCGATCCTGGTCGACGCCGACGACGGGTGGTCCTATGCCGTCGCCGAGGGCACCGCGGAACTGACGCCCCCGGCGGCCGCGCCCGACGACGACACCGTCGAGGCGCTGATCGCCTTGTATCGCAGCATCGCCGGCGAGCACCCGGACTGGGACGACTATCGGCAGGCGATGGTCACCGACCGGCGGGTGGTGCTGTCGCTGCCCATTTCGCATGTGTACGGCTTGCCCCCGGGCGTGCGGTAGCCGCGCAAGCGGCCCGAGCGGGGCTAAGCTGCCGATATGGCTGAATCGAGTTCTTCGCGGGATGCGACGTCCCCCACGGATGCGGGGTCGGGGGAATCCGAGGACGAGACCAAGCGCAGGTTCCGTGAAGCCCTGGACCGCAAGATGGCGAACTCGGCGGGTGGATCCGCGCACAAGGACGGCGGCGGCAGGCAGTCGCGCACGCACGGCCCAGTCGAGAATCGTCGGGAATTTCGCCGCAAGAGCGGCTGAACCTCGCTGTTGGCCAGGGGCTTTCGGGTAGCCGCAGCGACGTTCCTGCCCGTCAGTGCTGCTTTCTGGCCGTGTCGGCCGGATGCCATGCCGGAAAACCCGCGCGCCGGTTTCCATGGCCGCGGATCCTCGCTTCCCTGGCGGTCCTGGACCGACCGGGTGCCGAAGCTGCAGCTTGTCCAAGACCCGGCCGCCGACGCGTTGCTGGTCGGCATGCTGCTCGACCAGCAGGTGCCGAATCGAGACGGTTCAGCCTTGGGTCGGTGTGAATAGGCTGATCGAAGGATCGGCTTGGCCTGGTTTACCGCGCAGGCTTCCTCGGGTGCTCGGGTGTCCGAAGTTCACTTGGGACGGGTCGTTTTGGTATGCCCAGTCCGCCACGATAGTGCGTTGACTGAACTTCCAGCGGCCGTCGTGTTTGGTGTACTCGTCCAGGTACCGTCCGCCGATGATGACGTCTACGTCGTGTTTGGGACCGGCGAAGGTGTGAAACACCAGGCAGTAGACCTCACCGCGGCCCGTGTCGCCCTCGATCACGAAGTTCGTTGTGGTGATGTTGTGTTGGGAGACACGCACATGCGGTTCCGCGGCCTGTAGCTGTGCGATGAACTGTTCGACGCCGCCCGTCGAGAACGAGCCGTGAGAGTCGGTCGCGTCGGGGTGGTACAGGCTCCGAAGCGTTTCATAATCAGCGCGGTCGACGGCCCGGCAATAGGCAGTCACGAGCTGATGCAGTTCGTCCCGAGCCAGCATCAGTGCCAATTTGGCCTCATTGAGCGCGATCATCGTCCATCACCACGCCACGATAACTCGGTGGGTTATGCGCTTTTCGTTGGCGCCGTTCTCGTGGGTAGTGTCTCAACCATCGGTCATCGGTCTTGGGGTGTTCAGCGGAAGGAAGGTCGGTGGCATTGAAGCTTTGGCTCGCCCAAGATCCTGAGGCTGACAAGCTACTGGCCGACAATCCGTTGGCCCTGCTGGTCGGGATGGTTCTTGATCAGCAGATTCCGCTCGAACTGGCCTTCCGTGGCCCGAAGACAATCGCTGATCGGCTTCGTTCTCAACGTGTTGTCCGGGGGCAGCTGTAGGCGATTACAACTGTCGGCCCGCCTACAGAAACGCTCGATTGCCGTAACGATCAAGCGAAACGAATTCCCCGACCGGTCTGCGCGTCGTGGGACCGTATCTGCCGATCGGCCAGCCAAGGGGGACCACCGCGCATGGAGTGACGTTCCACGGCAACCCCAGGACTCGCTTCGCCGCGAACGTGCTCCACAGCGGCATGGTGATCAGCGCCGCGCCCAGCCCGGCCGCGCGGGCCGCCAACAAGAGGTTTTGCACCGCGGGATAGATGGAGCCGTAGGCGCTGCTGGCCGCGATCGTTGGATACGGCGCAATGACACCTTTTATGCATGCCACCACGACCACGGGGATGTCGTCGAAGTGGTCAGCCTGCCATCGCACGGCCTTTTCGATGCGAAGCATCTTGTCGTCCATGCGTTTTTGTAGCGTGCGCTTGTAAATCGGCCCGAAGGCATTCATCGCGAGGCGGTTCAGGCGGCCAAGTTTCGCGACAACCTCGCGGTCCTTGACCACGATGAACTCCCAGTTCTGGGCGTTCGAACCAGTCGGCGCCTTCATTGCCAGCTCGAGGATGTGAAGCACCAGCGAGTCGTCAACCGGGTCACTCTTGAGCCGACGGATCGCCCGCTGCGTACGCATCGCCTCTTCGAGCGGCATGGAAAAGGGCTCTTGTTGCGTCATGACCATGATTCCAACACGGTCGGGCCACGCATGGGGCTCTCTCGGGCAAACGCTAAATCGACGGGCTACCTCACCGCCGCGCTGTCCTAGACTGGCCGGGTGCCGAACCTGCGACTGGCCGGTGATCCTGCCGCTGATGCCTTGCTGGACCAGAGTCCTCTTGCTCTTCTTATAGGTGTAGTGCTCGACCAGCAGGTGCCGATGGAGACCGCGTTCGCGGGGCCGAAGAAGATCGCGGACCGGATGGGCGGATTCGACGCCGGCGAAATCGCCGACCACGACCCGGACAAGTTCGCCGCCCTGTGCTCGGAAAAGCCTGCGATTCATCGCTTTCCGGGATCCATGGCCAAGCGCATCCAGGCTCTCGCGCAGATCATCGTGGACCGCTACGGCGGGGACGCGGCCGGGTTGTGGCGCGACGGTGAGCCCGACGGGCCGGAACTGCTGCGGCGCCTCAAGGGCCTGCCCGGCTTCGGCGAGCAGAAGGCGCAGATCTTTTTGGCGCTGCTCGGCAAGCAGTACGGGGTGACCCCGCAGGGTTGGCGCGAAGCGGCCGGGGATTTCGGCCGGCCCGGCACGCACATCTCCGTCGCGGATATCGTCGACGCCCGGTCACTCGGGAAGGTGCGATCGCACAAGAAACAGATGAAGGCGGCCGCCAAGGCGGCAAAATAAGGGTTACGCAGAACAGAAAGGCGGCATCGTGAAGACACACATCACGTGTCCATGCGGAGAAGCCATCGTCGGTAAGGATGAGGACGAACTGGTCGAACTGACCCAGGCCCATCTTGCCGCCGTTCACCCGGGCCTGGAATACGACCGCGACGCCATCCTGTTCATGGCGTACTGACGAAGAGCCCGGTGGGTCCCCAAGCGGGGGACACACCGGGCGCCACGCCTGTGCGGATCAGCTCCTAAGGCACCACCGTGGAGCCGATCGTGGGCATGAACTGACACTGCTTTTCCTTGGTGGTGACCTGCCCGAAGATCGTCGACATGACGCTGCCCGAACCGGTGTCGGCGATCGCGGTCAGCGTCGTGGGGCCCTCCGGGTTGAGGTCCGGGCGCGGCTTGAGCGTGACACTCCCGGACTTGCCGGTGGTCAGGTTCACCCAGGTGACGTTCAACGGCAGCTTCTGCACCTCCGCGGGCCCGGGGGTGCCGACCGCGGTGAAAACGTAGGCGGTCTGACCCGGCCGCGGCCCCGGCAGCGGGATCGTGGCCGGCCCCGCCACCGACAGCGCCGTCGCGATCGAATTGCCGCCGTCCGCAAGGCAATTGGTGCCGATCGAGGGGTACATGAAGTCCTGCGTCGGCGGGGCGTCGGGGCCGAAACCGGGCGCGGGGCCCGGCGCCGCCGCATCGGGGGCCGGCGCGGGCGCGTCCGGAACCGGCGCGGGCGCGTCGGGGGCCGGCGCGGGCACGGGGGCCGCGACGGGAGCCGCGATCGGCTCGGCCGCCGGAGGGGCTGCGGGGGCGGCGGGGGCTGCCAGCGGCCCCGGACCCACCACGTGTGCCGGGTCGATGCCCGTCGGCAGATGCGCCTGCAGGTTGGGCTGCAGCCCCGCCGGTGGCACATGGGCCGCCGGCGCCTGCACGAACTGGTCCACCGACGCGGCCACGTTCTTGGACTCCGCGGGTGCCGTCGGGTTGTGGGTGAAGGCCTGGGCGGCGGCCATGAGCAGCTGTGTCGCCTGCTCGGGGTTTCCGGCCGCCTGTTGGATGATCGGACTCAGCTGCGACAACGCCGGCAGGCCCGGCAATTGCTGGGCCGAATTCGGCTGGGGTGCGGGTTGCGGGGCCGCCGGGTCGGCGGCCGCGCCCGGGCAGAGCCCGAGCGCGGCAGCCGACGCCGTGACGACAACCGCCAATCCATTGGACAGGTTCTGGGTGCGTGCCACGATGTCCTCCGGTCCTGGTAGTGGTTTAGCCGTCTAAGGGGCTGCTCAGGGCAGGGCCGAGAGCAGGCCCTGCGGCACGGCCGCTGCGGCCGCGGCAGGCGCGGCCGGTGTCCCCGGGGTCGCACCCAACGTGACCTGCGGCGGCACGTTCACCGGCAGGCCGGGCAAGGCGGGCATGTCGATCTTTGCCTGCGGCAACGCCGGAGCCGGTGCGGCCGGGGCTGGCGCGCCGGGTAGGGACACGGGCAGGCCCGGGATCGCCGACGTCGCCGGGGCGGGAGCCGTGGCCGGCGCCGACGGCGACAGGCCCGGAATCGAAACCGGGAGCCCCGGAATTCCCGAAGCAGCCGGCGCGGTGGCCGCCGGGGGCGTCAACCCGGGAATGGACGGCAGGCCGGCCGGACCCGACGCGGGCGCCGTCGCCGCAGCCGAGGGCACGCCCGGGAAGCTGATGCCGGGGGCCGACGGGGGAGCGACGGGCGGGGTCGCGCCGAGGGCGGTCGCGAGGTTCTGCAGGATCTGCGGCGCGTTGGCCGCCGAGCTGATCAGCTGCTGCGGAATGTTCGGCAGCGGCGCGGGGGCCGGTGCGGGGTCGGCGTGGGCGATGCCGCCCGTCAGTAGCGCCGCGGACGATCCGACCACGATGGCGGTCGCACGCAGATAGGTCCAGATGGTTGGCATGACTCTCCCTGGTTGTCGACGACAAGTCCCGAGGGCGAAGCTACTTTGATACTGGTGTGACTCAAGTGACACGTGTGGCATTTATTTGATCGTTATGGCTTCGAATGACGACGGTGACCGGGCGCCCGCCCGCCGCAACCGATATCGCTGTCGGAGCCGGGGCGTTCGCTGTGGTCGCTAAAGTCGGGCGGATAGACACCACCTCGGCCGCCGCGGCGGCAACCACCACCCGGCGGCCGGCCGGCCGGCTCGACGCGGCCGCGCCGGTGCTGTTGATCGTGAGCGTCGCCGCGCGCCTGGCCTGGACGTATCTGGCGCGCAACGGCGCGAACTTCGTCGACCTACACGTCTACCTCGGCGGCGCCGCCGCCATCGATCGACCGGGCACCCTCTACAGCTACGTTTACGCCGACCAGACGCCGGACTTCCCGCTGCCGTTCACCTACCCACCGTTCGCGGCGGTGGTCTTCTATCCGCTGCATCTGCTGCCGTTCGGCCTGGTCGCCTTGCTGTGGCAGCTCGCGACCATGGCCGCGCTGTACGGCGCGATCCGGATCAGTCAGCGGCTGATGGGGGTGGCGGCCGGCACCGGTCACCGGCAGGCCCTGTTGTGGACGGCGATCGCCATCTGGCTCGAGCCGCTGCGCAGCACCTTCGACTACGGGCAGATCAACGTCCTGCTGATGCTGGCGGTGCTGTGGGCGGCCTGCACGCCGAAGTGGTGGCTGTCGGGGGCGTTGGTCGGCGCGGCGGCCGGCATCAAGCTGACGCCGGCGATCGCCGGGCTCTACCTGGTCGGCGTCCGGCGCTGGGCAGCGGCCGTGTTCTCGGCGGTGGTCTTCGCCGCCACCATCGCCGTGTCGGCCCTGGTCGTCGGCGACCAGACCCGCTACTACTTCACCGAGTTGCTGGGTGATGCGCACCGCGTCGGGCCCGTCGCCACCTCGTTCAACCAATCCTGGCGCGGCGGCATCTCGCGGATCGTCGGCCACGACGCGGGCCACGGGCCGCTGGTGCTGGCCGCGATCGCAGCCACGGCCGTCGTGGCCGTCCTGGCCTGGCGGGCCCTGGGCTCCGGGGAGGCCGCTACGGATCGGCTCGGCAGGTTGCTGGTGGTCGAGCTGTTGGGGCTGCTGCTCTCGCCGATCTCCTGGACCCATCACTGGGTGTGGCTGGTGCCGCTGATGATGTGGCTGCTGCACGGGCCCCTGCGCAGGCGCCCCGGCGCGCGGGCGCTGGGCTGGATGTGGTTGGCGCTGACCGTAATCGGGGTGCCGTGGTTGCTCAGCTTCGTGCAGCCGACCATCTGGACGATCGACCGGCCCTGGTATCTGGCCTGGGCCGGCCTGGTCTACATCGTCGCCGCGGTGGCGACCCTGGGCTGGATCGCCGGCACCAGGGCGCGGCGGGAGTAGTCAGCCGCCGACAATCCCGTCGATATCGCGCGCCATCGAAACGTCGTTTTGGGTGATGCCGCCCTCGGAGTGCGTGACGAGAGCGAAAGTCACTGTCCGCCAACGAATATCGATGTCCGGGTGGTGATCCTGGCTCTCGGCGTGCTCGGCCACCCGGCGCACGGCGTCGATCCCGTCCAGAAACGTCGGGAACTTGATCGACCGGCGCAGGGCGCCGTCGGCGCGTTCCCATCCGTTGAGTTCGGGCAGTGCGGCATCTACTTGCTCATCCGATAACACAGCCATGATTCGACCGTATACCGTCACAGGCCATGCCGACCCAGATCGTCGTCGCAGCGGCCGTTATCTCCGGCGCCGCCGTCCTGGTGGCCCAACGCGTGCGGCCGCCGGAGCTGGCCGGCCGCTGGGAACTGCCCGGCGGCAAGGTCACCGCCGGCGAATCCGAACGCGACGCGCTGGCCAGGGAGTTGGCGGAGGAACTTGGCCTCGGGATCGCCGACGTCGTGGTGGGCGACCGCCTCGGCCACGACATCGCGCTCAACGGCGCGACGACGCTGCGGGCCTACCGGGTGCGGCTGCTCCGCGGGGAGCCGCATCCGCACGATCACCGGGCGCTGCGCTGGGTGACGGCGGCTGAACTGCACGACCTGGACTGGGTTCCCGCGGATCGCGGGTGGTTGGAGGAGTTGACCCGGGCCCTTGCAGTGGGCTCATGACATTCTCACAGGCCTTGTTCAGGTTCGGTACAGGGCCGTTGAAGTTACTCCAGACATGCTCGGGGATACCGAGAGGGGGCGTGCACAGCGCCGAAGCCGTAGAACACTGATCTGGATCTGCATGCCGGTGACGTCGAGTTCCGTCAGCCGGCCGCCGGTGCCGAGCGGCCCGGGGCCGGGGGGAAGGATTCGCCCTTGACTGGGAAACCTCATGCGGGCTCAGCGCTCGAGGAGCTGCTCGAGCGCAGTGGGCGGTTCTTCACGCCGGGGGAGTTCTCAGCCGACCTGCGCACCGTAACCCGGCGGGGCGGCCGCGAAGCCGACGTGTTCTACCGCGACCGGTGGAGCCACGACAAGGTCGTCCGCTCCACCCACGGCGTGAACTGCACCGGGTCCTGTTCGTGGAAGATCTACGTCAAAGACGGCATCATCACCTGGGAAACCCAGCAGACCGACTACCCGTCGGTGGGCCCTGACCGGCCCGAGTACGAGCCCCGCGGCTGCCCGCGCGGTGCCTCGTTCTCCTGGTACAGCTATTCGCCGACCCGGGTGCGCTACCCGTATGCCCGGGGCGTGCTTGTCGAGATGTACCGCGAAGCCAAAGCTCGACTCGGTGACCCCGTGCTGGCGTGGGCCGACATACAGGCCGATCCGCAGCGCCGTCGTCGTTACCAGCGGGCCCGGGGCAAGGGCGGGCTGGTCCGGGTGAGCTGGGCCGAGGCCACCGAGATCATCGCGGCCGCCCACGTGCACACGATCAAGACCTATGGCCCGGACCGGGTTGCCGGCTTTTCCCCGATCCCGGCGATGTCGATGGTGTCGTACGCGGCCGGCTCGCGGTTCGTCGAGTTGATCGGTGGCGCCATGACGTCGTTCTACGACTGGTACGCCGACCTGCCGGTGGCCTCGCCGCAGGTGTTCGGCGACCAGACCGACGTGCCGGAATCCGGCGACTGGTGGGACGCGGCATACCTGATGATGTGGGGCTCCAACGTCCCGATCACCCGAACACCCGACGCGCACTGGATGGCCGAGGCGCGCTACCGCGGCACCAAGGTGGTCACCGTCAGCCCCGACTACGCCGACAACACCAAGTTCGCCGACGAGTGGATGCCGTGCGCGGCCGGTGCCGACGGCGCGCTGGCCATGGCGATGGGCCATGTGATCCTCTCGGAATGCTATGTGCAAAAACAGGTTCCGTTCTTCGCCGACTTCGCGCGCCGCTACACCGACCTGCCGTTCCTGATCAAGCTGGAAGAGCGCGGCGGCATGCTGGTGCCGGGCAAGAACCTCACCGCGGCGGACATGGGCGAGGTCACCGAGAATGCGGCGCTCAAGCCCGCGGTACTCGACGAAGTCACCGACTCCGTTGTGATCCCCCACGGCACACTGGGATTCCGCTACGGCGAGGACGGCATCGGCAAGTGGAACCTGGAGCTCGGGGACCTGACCCCGGCGCTCAGCGCGCATAACACGCACGCGGGCAACGGCGATCGCCACACCGCGCTCGTGCACCTGCCCAGCTTCGACACCGTCAACGGCGAAGGCACGACCATGGTGCGCGGTGTGCCGGTGCGCCGTGTCGGCGAGCACGTGGTGTGCACGGTGTTCGACTTGATGCTCGCCCAGTACGGCGTGGCGCGTCCCGGCTTGCCGGGGGAGTGGCCCGCCGGCTATGACGATGCCACCCGGCAGAACACCCCGGCATGGCAGGAACCGATCACCGGGGTGTCGGCCGCGCAAGCCATCCGGATCGCCCGCGAATTCGCGCGCAGCGCCGAGGAATCCGGTGGCCGGTCCATGATCATCATGGGCAGCGGCATCAACCAGTGGTTCCACGGCGACGCCACCTACCGCACGGTGCTGGCGCTGCTGATGTTGACCGGATCGATGGGACGCAACGGCGGTGGATGGGCCCACTACGTCGGTCAGGAAAAGGTGCGTCCGCTCACCGGATTTCAGACTATGGCGATGGCCACCGACTGGGTGCGCCCGCCGCGACAGATCCCTGGTGCTTCGTACTGGTACGCACACACCGACCAATGGCGCTACGACGGCTATGAGGCAGCCAAATTGGCCAGCCCGCTGGGCCGGGGCAGGTTCGCGGGCAAGCACACCATGGACCTGCTGGCCTCGGCGGCGGCCATGGGCTGGAGCCCGTACTATCCGCAGTTCGACCGGTCCAGCCTGGACGTCGCCGATGAGGCGTGTGCGGCGGGCCGCGACGTCGCCGAGTATGTCGCCGAACAGCTCGGCCAACGCAAACTCAAGCTGGCGGTCACCGACCCCGATAACCCGGTCAACTGGCCGCGCGTGCTCACGGTGTGGCGGGCCAACCTGATCGGCTCGTCGGGCAAGGGCGGCGAATACTTCCTGCGTTACCTGCTGGGCACCGATTCCAACGTGCAGGCCGAGCCGGGCGAGGGGCTGCGGCCTGTCGACGTGGCCTGTGACGGCGAAATCCCGGAAGGCAAACTGGATTTGCTGATGTCGATCGATTTCCGGCAGACCTCCACGACCCTGGTGTCGGACGTGGTGCTGCCGGCGGCGACCTGGTATGAGAAGGCCGACATCTCCAGCACCGACATGCACCCGTACGTGCACGCGTTCAGCGCCGCGACCGACCCGCCCTGGGAAACCCGTTCGGACTTCGAGGCTTTCGGCGCCATCGCCCGGGCCTTCAGCGCAATGGCCAAGCATCACTTGGGTATCCGCAGCGACGTGGTGCTGACCGCGCTGCTGCACGACACTCCGGACGCGATGGTCTACCCCGATGGCTCCGAAAACGATTGGCTGCACACCGGTGCGACGCCAATACCGGGGCGCACCATGCCCAAGCTCGCCGTGGTGGAGCGCGACTACACCGCCATCTACGACAAGTGGCAGACGCTGGGCCCGCTCGTCGAGCAATTCGGGTTGACCACCAAGGGCGTCACGGTGCACCCGTTCCGCGAGGTCGAGGAACTATCCGCCAAATTCGGGGTGATGAATTCCGGTGCGGCGGAGGGTCGCCCAGCGGTCACCACCGATGAGCGGATGGCCGATGTCATGCTGATGCTGTCTGGGACGTGCAACGGCCGGCTCGCGGTCGAGGGCTTCCGGGAGCTGGAGAAGCGCACCGGTCAGCGCCTGGCCCACCTGGCCGAGGGCAGCGAAGACCGCCGCATCACCTACGCCGACACCCAGGCCCGTCCCGTCCAGGTGAACACCAGCCCGGAATGGTCGGGCAGCGAAACCGGTGGTCGCCGCTACGCGCCGTTCACCGTCAACATCGAAAATCTCAAGCCATTCCACACGCTGACCGGGCGGATGCACTTTTATCTGGCCCACGACTGGGTCGAGGAACTTGGCGAGCATCTGCCCGTCTTTCGTCCGCCGCTGGACATGGCCCGGTTGTTCGGTCAGCCCGAACTCGGCCCCACCGACGACGGCATCGGCCTGACCGTTCGGTACGTGACCCCGCACTCCAAGTGGTCGTTCCACTCCACCTATCAGGACAACCTGTACATGCTGACGTTGTCGCGCGGGGGGCCGACGATGTGGATGAGCCCGGGCGACGCGGCGAAAATCAAAGTGCGCGACAATGATTGGGTTGAGGCGGTGAATACCAACGGCATCTACGTGTGCCGGGCGATCGTCTCCCACCGCATGCCCGACGGTGTGGTGTTCGTCTACCACGTGCAGGAACGCACCGTGGACACACCGCGCACCGAGACCAACAACAAGCGTGGCGGCAACCACAACGCGCTGACCCGGGTGCGCATCAAACCCAGCCACCTCGCCGGTGGCTACGGTCAGCATGCGTTCGCGTTCAACTACCTGGGCCCCGCCGGTAGCCAGCGCGACGAGGTGACCGTGGTGCGCCGGCGCAGCCAGGAAGTGCGGTACTGACTATGAAGGTAATGGCGCAGTTGGCGATGGTGATGAACCTCGACAAATGCATCGGCTGCCACACGTGCTCGGTCACCTGCAAGCAGGCCTGGACCAACCGCAGCGGCACCGAGTACATCTGGTTCAACAACGTCGAAACCCGGCCCGGCCAAGGCTATCCGCGCACCTACGAGGACCAGGAGCGCTGGCGCGGCGGCTGGATCCGCGACAAGAAGGGCCGGCTGCGGCTGCGCGACGGCGGCCGCATTCAAAAGCTGCTGCGCATCTTCGCCAATCCGAAGTTGCCCACCATCGACGAGTACTACGAGCCGTGGACCTACGACTACGAAAACCTGACCACGGCGCCCGCGGGTGACACCTTTCCCACGGCCGCGCCGAAGAGCCTGCTCAGCGGCAAGCCGATGAAGATCACCTGGGGACCCAACTGGGACGACAACCTGTCCGGCTCACCGGAGATCCTGGCCGACGACCCGATCCTGCGGAAGCTGAGCGACGTCAACAACAGCGTCAAGCTTTCCCTCGAAGAGACCTTCATGTTCTACCTGCCCCGCATCTGTGAGCACTGCCTCAACCCCTCGTGTGTGGCGTCGTGTCCGTCGGGTGCGATGTACAAGCGCAGCGAGGACGGCATCGTGCTGGTGGACCAGGACCGCTGCCGGGGCTGGCGCATGTGTGTGTCCGGATGCCCTTACAAGAAGGTCTATTTCAACCACAAGACCGGCAAGGCCGAAAAGTGCACGCTGTGCTACCCGCGCATGGAAGTCGGCCTGCCGACCATCTGCTCGGAGACCTGTGTGGGCAGGCTGCGTTACCTGGGGCTGGTCCTCTACGACGTCGATCGCGTGCTGGAGGCGGCGTCGGTGGAAAACGACACCGACCTCTACGAGGCGCAGCGCCAGATCCTGTTGGATCCCAACGACCCGGAAGTGATCGCCGGTGCGCGCGCCGAGGGAATCTCCGACGAGTGGATCGAGGCCGCGCAGCGCTCCCCGGTGTATACGCTGATCAACACCTACAAGGTGGCGCTGCCGTTGCACCCGGAGTACCGGACCATGCCCATGGTCTGGTACATCCCGCCGCTGTCGCCGGTGGTCGATGCGGTCAGCCGCGAAGGGCACGACGGCGAGGACGTCGGCAACCTGTTCGGCGCGCTGGAGGCGCTGCGCATCCCGATGCAGTACCTGGCCGAACTGTTCACCGCCGGCGACACCACCGTGGTCGAAGCGGTGTTGCGGCGGCTGGCGGCGATGCGCTCATACATGCGTGACATCAACCTCGGACGTGACACCCAACCGCACATACCGCAGTCGGTCGGAATGACCGAAGAACAGATCTATGAGATGTACCGGCTGCTGGCCATCGCGAAATACGAAGAGCGCTATGTCATTCCGACGGCATTCAACCCGCAGGCCCGCGACCTGGAGCAGATGGGCTGCTCGTTGTCGGGCGACGGCGGCCCGGGCATGTACGAGTCCGGCGAGCCGGCACCCGTCTCCGTGGAGACCTTCCATGCCACGCGACGGTCCCGGGTGAACCTGCTCAACTGGGACGGCGGGGGAGTGCCCGCCGGCATGTTTCCCGAAGAGCAGAAGCAATGAGGCTGCTGTTGGGGCCGCGCGAACGCTCGGCCGCCCGCGCGCTGCAGGACCGACTGGTGTGGCAGGCGGCGTCGCTGCTGCTGGCGTATCCCGACGATGCGCTGAGCGAGCGGCTGGTCACCGTCGGCGAACTGCTGAGCCACCTGCGCGGCCCCGCGGCGGCGCTGCTCGAGCGGACCATGGTGGCGTTGCGGGCGCGCGAACCGCTCGACGCCGCAATGGACTACGTCGCCACCTTCGACACGCGGCGGCACGCCACCATGTACTTGACGTACTGGACGGCCGGGGACACCCGCAACCGTGGCCGCGAAATGCTGGCCTTCGCCACCGCCTACCGGGATGCGGGGGTCGAGCCGCCCGGCGCCGAGGCCCCGGATCACCTGGCGGTGGTGCTGGAGTTCGCCGCCACCGTCGACCCCGAGGCCGGGCGGCGATTGTTGAGCGAGCACCGTGTCCCGATCGACGTGTTGCGGCGCGCCCTGGCCGAGGCCAAGTCGCCCTACGAGCACACGGTGGCGGCGGTCTGCGCAACGCTGCCGGTTGCCGGCGACCAGGACGTGCGGCGCGCGGAGCGCCTCGCCAAAGAGGGTCCGCCGGCAGAATCCGTTGGGCTGCAGCCTTTCAACTTGACCGTACCGCCGCGACGCCGGACAGGAGCGCCAAGTGTTTAGCAACGTGGTGTTCTGGGACATAGCGCCGTACGTCACGCTGGCGGTCTTGTTCGTCGGCCTGTGGTGGCGCTACCGCTACGACAAATTCGGCTGGACCTCGCGCTCCTCGCAGCTATACGAGTCGCGGCTGCTGCGCATCGGCAGCCCGGTCTTTCATTTCGGCATCCTCGCGGTTTTCGCCGGGCATGTGATGGGCTTGCTCATCCCGCCGCGGGTGACGCACTGGCTGCACGTGAGCGACTACGCCTACCACATGCAGGCGGTCATCGCCGGTTCCATCGCGGGCGCCGCCACGCTGGCCGGTGCCGGACTGTTGATCTACCGGCGGTTCACCCGCCCGGCGGTGGCGGCGGCCACCACCCGCAGCGACAAGGTCATGTACGTGGTGCTGGTGTTAGCTCTGGTGGTCGGCCTCTACTGCGACCTGATCGGCACCGGTCCGCACGGCGGGGAGTTCCACTACCGGTACACGGTGGGGATGTGGTTCCGGCGGATCTGGCTACTGCAGCCGCACGGGGAGGTGATGGTGAACGCGCCCCTGGACTACCAGCTGCACACCCTGATCGGGATGGCGCTGTTCATGCTGGTGCCGTTCACCCGGCTGGTGCACGTGCTGAGCGCCCCGATCGGCTACCTGTTCCGGCCCTACATCGTCTACCGCAGCCGCGATGTGGCGGCCAAGGGCGAGCTGGTCGGGTCGGCACCGCGCCGTCGCGGCTGGTAGGCGCCGCCGACGACGTGCCGGTTCGCCATCCGGGAAACCCGCTGCCACAATCACCGGCGTGCCATTTCGCAACGTCGCCATCGTCGCTCACGTCGACCACGGCAAAACCACCCTGGTCGACGCGATGCTGCGGCAGTCCGGGGCACTGCACCACCGCGGTGACGACACCCAGGAACGCATCATGGACAGCGGTGACCTCGAGAAGGAAAAAGGCATCACCATCCTGGCCAAGAACACCGCCGTGCACCGCCACCACCCGGACGGCACCGTGACCGTGATCAACGTGATCGACACCCCCGGCCACGCCGACTTCGGCGGCGAGGTGGAGCGGGGCCTGTCGATGGTCGACGGCGTGCTGTTGCTGGTCGACGCGTCCGAGGGGCCGCTGCCGCAGACGCGGTTCGTGCTGCGCAAGGCGCTGGCCGCCCACCTGCCGGTGATCCTGGTGGTCAACAAGACCGACCGGCCCGACGCGCGCATCGAGGCGGTCGTGGAGGCCAGCCACGACCTGCTGCTCGACGTGGCCTCGGATCTCGACGACGAGGCGGCCGCGGCCGCCGAGCACGCGCTGGGCCTGCCGACGCTGTACGCGTCCGGGCGCGCCGGGGTGGCCGGCACCACCGCGCCCGCCGACGGGCAGATTCCCGACGGCACCAACCTCGACCCGCTGTTCGACGTCTTGATGGAGCACATCCCGCCGCCGTCCGGGGATCCGGAGGCGCCGCTGCAGGCGCTGGTGACCAACCTCGACGCGTCGACCTTCCTCGGGCGGCTCGCGCTGATCCGCATCTACAACGGCAAACTGCGCAAGGGCCAGCAGGTCGCCTGGATGCGCGAGGTCGACGGGCTGCCCGTGATCACCAGCGCCAAGATCACCGAGCTGCTCGCGACCGAAGGCGTGGAGCGCACCGCCACCGACGAGGCCGTCGCCGGCGACATCGTCGCGGTGGCCGGCCTGCCCGAGATCATGATCGGCGACACGCTGGCCGACCCTGACCACGCCCACGCGCTGCCCCGTATCACCGTCGACGAGCCGGCGATTTCGGTGACGATCGGCACCAACACCTCGCCGCTGGCGGGCAAGGTGTCGGGTCACAAGCTGACCGCGCGCATGGTCCGGGGCCGGCTGGACGCCGAGCTGGTGGGCAACGTGTCGATCCGCGTCGTGGACATCGGCCGGCCCGACGCGTGGGAGGTGCAGGGCCGCGGCGAGTTGGCGCTGGCCGTGCTGGTCGAGCAGATGCGCCGGGAGGGCTTCGAGCTCACCGTGGGCAAGCCGCAGGTGGTCACCCGCATGATCGACGGTCAGCTGCACGAGCCGTTCGAGGCGATGACGATCGACTGCCCCGAGGAGTTTGTCGGCGCGATCACCCAGTTGATGGCCGGCCGCAAGGGCCGGATGGAAGAGATGACCAACCACGCGGCCGGCTGGGTCCGGATGGACTTCATCGTGCCCAGCCGCGGCCTGATCGGCTTCCGCACCGACTTCCTCACCCTCACCCGCGGCACCGGTATCGCCAACGCCGTCTTCGACGGCTATCGACCGTGGGCGGGGGAGATCCGGGCCCGGCACACCGGGTCGCTGGTGTCCGACCGGTCGGGCGCCATCACGCCGTTCGCCCTCATCCAGCTCGCCGACCGGGGCCAGTTCTTCGTCGAGCCGGGCCAGGACACCTACGAGGGCATGATCGTCGGAATCAACCCTCGCCCGGAGGATCTCGACATCAACGTCACGCGCGAGAAGAAGCTGACCAACATGCGGTCCTCGACCGCGGACGTCATGGAGACGCTGGCCAAGCCGCTCGAGCTGGACCTGGAACGCGCCATGGAGTTCTGTGCACCCGACGAATGCGTGGAGGTCACCCCCGAGATCGTCCGCGTCCGCAAGGTCGAGCTCGACGCGACCTCCCGGGCCCGCAGCCGGGCGCGGGCCAAGGCCCGGGGTTAGGTCCTTGGCCGGGGCTGCCGCCCGCGCGCCCGATACCCTGATCGGCGTGCCGAGACGAGTGCGCCGTTTGTTCGCGACCCTCGGCGCCGTCGTCTCGCTGTCCGCCGTGGCGCTGGCGGCATGCACGGTCAAACCCCCGCCGGCGCCGCAGAGCACCGACACGCCCCACAGCCCGCCGCCGCCGCCGCAGCGGGTCACGCAGATCATCATGGGCATCGACGCAATCGGCGCCGGGTTCAACCCGCACCTGCTCTCGGACCTGTCGCCGGTGAACGCGGCGATCAGCGCGCTGGTGCTGCCCAGCGCGTTCCGTCCGGTGCCCGACAGCAATCAGCCCACGGGGTCGCGCTGGGAGATGGACCCGACGCTGTTGGTGTCCGCGGAGGTGACCAACCAGAACCCGTTCACGGTGACCTACAAGATCCGGCCCGAGGCGCAGTGGACCGACAACGCGCCGATCGCGGCCGACGACTTCTGGTACCTGTGGCGGCAGATGGTCAGCGAACCCGGCGTCGTCGACCCTGCCGGGTACGACCTGATTACCGGCGTGCAGTCGCTCGAGGGCGGCAAGCAGGCGGTGGTCACCTTCGCCCAACCGTATCCGGCGTGGCGGGAGCTGTTCACCAACATCCTGCCGGCGCACATCGTCAAGGATGTGCCGGGCGGCTTCACGGCCGGGCTGGCCCGCGCGCTGCCGGTCACGGGTGGCCAGTTCCGGGTGGAGAACATCGACCCGCAGCGCGACGAGATCCTCATCGCCCGCAACGACCGCTACTGGGGACCGCCGGCCAAGCCCGCGCTGATCCTGTTCCGCCGCGCGGGGGCGCCCGCGGCGCTGGCCGATTCGGTGCGCAACGGCGACACGCAGGTCGCACAGGTGCATGGCGGTTCGGCGGCTTTCGCGCAGCTGTCTGCGATCCCCGACGTGCGGACCGCCCGGATCGTGACACCGCGGGTCATGCAGCTCACGCTGCGCGCCGGCGAGCCCAAGCTGGCCGACGCGCAGGTGCGCAAGGCGATCCTGGGGCTGCTCGACGTCGACCTGCTTGCGGCCGTGGGCGCCGGCAGCGACAACACCGTCACGCTGGACCAGGCGCAGATCCGCTCGCCCAGCGATCCCGGCTACGAGCCGACCGCGCCGCCGGCGATGACCACGGCGGCGGCGCTGGCACTGTTCACCGCCTCCGGCTTTGACGTCGAAAGCAACGCCTCGGTTTCAGCGGCGCCCCCGCCATCGGCGCCGGCGCCGCCCAGCAGCGGACCGCCGGAAGTCATCCGCGGCCGGATCAGCAAGAACGGCCACCAGTTGTCGCTGGTCATCGGGGTGGCGGCCAACGACCCGACGTCCGTCGCGGTGGCCAACACGGCCGCCGACCAGCTGCGCAACGTCGGCATCGCCGCGACTGTGCTGGCGCTGGACCCGGTGACGTTGTACCGCGACGCGCTCGCCGACAACCGGGTCGACGCGCTCGTGGGCTGGCGGCAGGCGGGCGGGAACCTGGCGACGCTGCTCGAATCGCGCTACGGCTGCCCCGCGCTGCAATCGACCCAGATACCCACCCCGAGCACGCCGAAAAGCTCGCCGGGCACGTCCCCCGCCGGGTCCGACCCCAAGTCGACGACGCCGGTGCCGTCCAGCCCCGCGCCCGAGCCCGGCGCGCTGGTGCAGGCGCCGTCGAACTACACGGGAATCTGCGATCTGAGCATCCAGTCGAACATCAACGCCGCGCTCAACGGCACCAAGAACATCAACGACGTGATCAACGCGGTGGAGCCGCGCCTGTGGAACATGTCGACCGTCTTGCCGATCCTGCAGGACACCACCATCGTCGCGGCTGGCCCCAGCGTGCAGAACGTCAGCCTGACCGGGGCGGTGCCGGTCGGCATCGTCGGCGACGCAGGCCAATGGGTGAAGACCGGGCCGTAACGGTGCACGTGCACAGTGTGCGCAGTAAAACTGTGTGAAACGGATTGTGTGCAAGCGGGATCGCTTACGATTGTCTGGTCCTTGAGGGCTTGACGACCGAGTCTTTCCAGGGGGACGGCCGTGGTGGCCACACCAGTGGAGGTGCGCGATGTCGTTCTTGTTTGCCAGGCCGGACCTCGTGGCGGCGGCCGCATCCGATCTGGCCGATGTAGGGTCGGCCCTCACCGATGCCAACGCGGCGGCGGCGGTCGGCACGACCGGGGTCATGCCGGCGGCGCTCGACGAGGTCTCGGCGACGATCGCGGCCATGATCGACGCCCACGGCCAGGCGTATCAGGCGCTCAGCGCCCAGGCGACTCAGTTCCACGCGCAGTTCGTCCAGCTGTTGAACGCGGGCGCCAACGCGTATGCCGGCGCCGAGGCCAACGTGGTGCAGACCATGCAGAGCGCGGTCGGCGCGCCGGCCCAGGCGGCGGCAGCGGCGGACTGACAGCGCGCGCAACGGCGTGATCAACCGCCGCTTCGACGTCGTAGACCTGCTGTGGGGTTGCGCCCAGCAAACTTTGCATGCCCTTGTGGGCGCACCTTTCGGGGCCAACTTCACTGCCGGCCCGGTTACCGGCAGCGGAGCGTAGGTGTGCACCGGCGGGCAGATCGGCGGGCCGCTGGGGGCCTTCCACCAGAGCCTTGTGGACGGCGCGACTTCGCCGGTCTGGTGCTGGACAGCCCGCCAGGTCAGGCGGTGCTGAGCCTGCTGCCGACCCAGACTCAGGCGATGTTGCTGCGCGCGCCGGGCACTTTCCTGAATCAGGTGGAGGGCCTCGCGGATCGGCAATAACACCGCTCTGGTCGGCAACGAACTCACCTTCACCAATGCACTGCTGACGAACGAACTGGGTTTGGAAATAGCCATTTTCGGTACCGAAAGCGCCCTCAACGGCGCGCTCAACCGCGCCTTCGACGTCGGCAATCTGCTGATCGGCACTGGCGAGAAAACGGTCAACAACTTCGCGGGCGCGTACGCCTGCCGGTCGGCCTTCAACCGGGGCCTGCTCACCGGCACCGGACAGCAGGTATTCAACGGCGGGCACGTCGGCGGCTTGGTCGGCTCCTTCGACCAGAGCCCGATGGCCGGCGCCGACTTCCTCGGCCTCCTCGCGGCCCGGCAAGCGGGGTCGTTTCCGCGAACAATCCGGCGGGCCATTCCGGACCGAGCGCAGCACTGGCCTTTCAGCGAATATGCACAAAGTCGTTAGTGCAAACATCCGTTTTCACAACGCTATTTCGATACGCTCCCACCCAACGCGATATCCGCATGATCGGGCCAAGGGGATTGCGGCCTTTTTCTTGCTGAACTGGGGAGGTAAGCGTGTCTTTTGTAATCGCAGCGCCGGATGCCATGGCTGCGGCCGCATCCGACTTGGCGAACATCGGTTCGACTATCGGTTCGGCGAACGTGGCGGCGGCTGCGGCCACGTCGGGGGTGCTGCCGGCGGCCGCAGATGAGGTGTCGGCGGAGATTGCCGCGCTGTTTTCCGCGCATTCCGCCGGCTACCAGCAACTCAGCGCCGCGGCCGCGGCGTTCCACCAGCAGTTCGTCGAGGCCCTCAACGCCGGTGCGAGCACCTACGCGGCCGCCGAGGCCAACGTCGTCCAGACCCTGGCGAGCTCGGTGCCCGCACTCGGGGTCGACCTCGGCGGTGGGCTGGCCGGACTGGAGGCCGGCCTGACCGCCGACGTGTCGGGGCTGAGCGCCGGGCTCGGCGCCGCGCTGTCGGGCAACTTCGGCGGCAGCCTGTCGGGGCTGGCGCCCCTGGGCGCCGCGCTGACGGCGGACCTGAACGGCGGGCTGGCGGCCCTGACGCAGACCGGCGCGGCCCTGTCGAGCGGCCTGGGCGCCGGACTCTCCGGACTGGCCGGCCTGAGCGGCGGGCTGCCCGCCCTGTCGGGCGCCCTGACCGCCGGGCTGCCGGGCCTGGGGGGCAGCCTGACCGGCAGCCTCGCCGGGCTGAATGCGGCCCTGTCGGGCGGATTCGGCGGCGGCCTTTCGGGTTTGGCGCCCCTGGGTGCGGCGCTGAACGCCGACATCGGTGGTGCGCTCACCGCGCTGGGGCAGGCCGGCGCGGGCCTGGCCGGCGGCTTGAGCGCCGCCCTGCCCGGCCTGTCGGCGGCCCTCAGTGCGGGTCTGCCGGGCCTGGGAATCGGCCTCGGCGGCGGCCTTCCGGCGCTGGGCGCCGAGCTGAACGCGGCGCTGTCGGGCGCCCTCGGCGGCGGCATCTCGGGGCTGGGACCGCTGGGTGCGACGCTGATGGCGGACGTCGGCGGTGCGTTCTCGGCGCTGGCGCAGACCGGCGCCGCGCTGCCCGCCCTGTCGGGGGTTCTCGGCGCCGGATTGCCCGGCCTGGTGGCCGGCCTGACCGCGACCTTCCCGGCCCTGAGCGCCCAGATCGGTGGCCTGGCAGGCCTGTTCGGCCTCAACGCCGGCCTGGCCGCCAGCGTGACCGCGGGGCTCAGCGGGATGGGCGCCGCGATCACGGGCTTTTTGAGCGGGGGCCTCGGCGCCAGCCTGGCCGGGCTGCCCGCGCTGCTGACGGGCTTGGTCGCTCCGTGGCAGGCGCTGTTGACGGCGGCCTCGCCGGCCGCGTTCCTGGCTCAGCTGCAGGCGATGGAGCTGGGCTTCAACGGCGCCCTGCTCAACGCCGAGTTGGGCTTCAACGGCCTGCTGACCGCCAACGAGCTGGGGATCGAGGCGGCCCTCTTCGGCAACGTGAGCAACGGCGTATTGAACAGCGTCTACAACTTCTGGAACTCGATCCTGGGCGGTGGTGAGGCGGCCCTCAACGCCCTGATCGGTGTGCAGGTGCCCGCGGGCCTCCTCACCGGCAGCCTTCTGGTCGGCGCCAGCCCGATCATCGGTGGCGGCGCGCTCGGCGGACTGCTGCTCGCCGTGCCCACCAAATTCCTGTGGGATCTCCAGGTCTTCGGGGCGGCCGTCGGCGGCGCGCTGACCCTCCCCACGGCGTTGGGTGTCGCGTTGAACGGGGCGATCTCCGGGGCGGGGGTGACGCTGAGCGGCATGCTCAACGGGTCGCTGCTCGCTGGGCTGCCGCTGACGGGGGCGGCGCTCATCGCGGCGCCGATCGGCGGGCTGCAGGGCATCGGGACCATCGAGGCCAACCTGTTCGGCAACCTGGTGGCGTCGGAAGCGGGCTTCAACGCGAACCTGCTCGCCAGCGAAGTGGCTTGGGAGACAAGCACCTTCGGCACCGCCGGTGCCTTCAACGGCGCGCTCAACCGGGCCTTCAACATCGGCAACCTGGTGGTATCCACCGGTGAGCAGACCGTCAACGGCCTGTTGGGCGGCTCGGCGGTTCCGGGGCTCTTCCTGACCGGCTCCGGAGCGCAGGTGTTCAACGCCGGCAACATCGGCGGCATCGAGGGCATCTTCGACCAGTCGCTGGCCTTCGGCGCCGACCTGGCCGGGATGCTGTAGCCGTCGCGGCGGTCAGCCGGCGCGGTGCCGCGGCGGGATCACGGTATCGACGATCAGCGCCAGCTCCCGCCGGGTCGGTGGCGACCCGGTGAGCAGGAAGTGCTGGTTGATCAATGCCGGTCCGATGCGCGCGGTGAACGGCGTGATGGTGGCCGGGTCGATGTCACCGTCCTCCACGGCGGTGCGCAGGATCGATTCGACGAGCCTGAGGCGGGGACCCACCACGGCGTCGGCGAAGATGGCGCGCAGTTCGGGCTCGTGCACGAGCTGGCCGATGATGTCCAGGCCGGGGAAGCCCGTTTTCCCGCCCAGGACGTCGCGGTGGGCGCCGAACACGGTCAGCAGGTTCTCCCGGGGCGACCGGCCGGGACGCGGCTCGGCCAACGACGGCAGGGCATAGACCAGCGCGGCGTGCACCAGGTCGTGCTTGCTGTCCCAGCGCCGGTACAGCGCCGCCTTACCGGTGTGGGCGCGCGCCGCAATGCCCTCCATCGTCAGTCGCCCGTACCCGACGTCGGCCAGCTCGGCCAACGTGGCCTCGTAGAGGGCGCGTTCGAGGACCTCGCCCCGTCGGCGGCTCCGGGTACCCGTTGTGGGGGTGAGCTGCGGCATCGTTCGATAGTAGCCACGGCAGTTCTCACTTATTGCGGAAACGGATAAGCAACGGCAACGACCACTAACGCGGTGCGGGTTAAGGTGCGTCCATGCCTGAGACCCCGCGGCTGTTGTTTGTCCACGCGCACCCCGACGACGAGAGTCTCAGCAACGGCGCCACCATCGCCCACTACACCGCCCGCGGAGCCGACGTGCGCGTCGTCACCTGCACGCTGGGCGAAGAGGGGGAGATCATCGGCGACAGGTGGGCCGGGCTGGCCGTCGATCGGGCGGACCAACTCGGCGGGTATCGCGTCGCCGAGCTGACCGCGGCGTTGCGCGCACTGGGCGTCGACGGACCCCGCTACCTCGGCGGGGCGGGCCGCTGGCGCGACTCGGGCATGGCCGGCACCGACCAGCGGCGCCACCGGCGGTTCATCGACGCCGACGAGCGCGAGGCCGTCGGGGAGCTGGTCGCCGTCATCCGTGAGCTGCGCCCGCACGTCGTCGTGACCTATGACCCCCAGGGCGGCTACGGCCACCCCGACCACGTCCAGACCCACGCCGTGACGGCCGCCGCCGTGGCGGCCGCCGCCACCACCGACCATCCGGGCGAGCCGTGGACGGTGCCGAAGTTCTACTGGTCGGTCTTTGCGCTCAGCGCCTTCGTGGCCGGTCGGGACGCGCTGCACCGCGACGACCTGCTGCCCGACTGGATCCTTCCGCCGGACGAGTTCCCGTTCGGCTACTCCGATGAGGCCATCGACGCCGTGGTGGAGGCCGGCCCCGACGCGTGGTCCGCAAAGCGGGCGGCGCTGGCCGCGCACGCCACCCAGGTCGTCGTGGGGCCGACGGGCCGGGCGTTCGCCCTGTCCAACAACTTGGCGCTGCCGATCCTCGGCGACGAGCACTATGTCCTGGCGTCGGGCGTCGCGGGTGAGCGCGACGGGCGCGGCTGGGAAACGGATTTACTTGCAGGCCTTGGCTTCACTGCGGTCTGACGCGGTAGGCTTTCCGGCAGGCAGCCACGGGAGGATTTCGCATGGACCCTGACATGGACCCGAACATGCAGCACTGGCAGGACCGGCTCGACAGTTTTCAGTGGGTCATCGGCTCGATCCTCGCGCAGGTCGACAGCGTCCCGACCTGATCGCAACCACGCCGCGCGCCGCATCGACCAAAGGCGCCGGTGCCGCGGACACGGCCATGCGCATCGTTGTCCTGGCGCTGCTGGCCGTCGACGGAGTCCTGTCCGCTCTCGCCGGGGCGATGCTGCTGCCCTGCTACATCGGCTCCGTTCCCTTCCCCGTCAGCGCGTTGATCAGTGGGCTGCTCAACGCGGCCCTGGTGTGGGCCGCCGGCCGGTGCACGAAATCGCCGCGGGTCGCCGCGCTGCCGTTGTGGATGTGGCTGATCACCGTGGCGTTCATCAGCATGGGCGGGCCGGGCGACGACGTGATCCTGGGGGGGCGGGGCGTGCTGCGCTATGGGGCGCTGCTGCTGATCGTGCTGGGGGTCACGCCGGCGGTGTGGGTGTTGTGGCGGCGCGGCCGGCGTTTCTGATGTTCACAGGTTCACCCCGAGCGGCGGAAGCGGTGGGAAGAAGCTGCGGAACCAGTTGATCTCCGTCGCGATGAACTGGTTGATCGACGCGGTCGTGGCCGCGTAGATGTTGGCCAGTCCCTGACTGATGGTGACCGTCTGATCGATGACGTCGATCGTGTTGAACAGGAAGCTCTGCACGATGGGTTCGAAGAGGTCGTAGAAGTAGATGATCTGTGGAGCCAACCAGCCGATCCAGGGCAGGTAGCGCACTGCCCACTCAGCCAGTTCGAAGCCGTAGCGCACCCACGGCTCGACGGCCAGGTAGGCATTCTCGATTGCGGTGCCGATCGGCTCCAGGGCGTTGGCCGCGGGCAGGCGGGCCGCGGCGCCAGGGCGCTGGCGGCCGGCGCCAGCAACGCGCCGGCCGCCCGGGTCGTGGCCGCGCCGGTGCCGCCCAGCAGGCCCGAGACGCCGCCGCCGAGCAACCCGGTGGCGCCGGTGCCCAGCACGGCGCTTTCGAGGTGCTGCACGGCATTGGACACGACGCTGCCGACCTGACCGCCGCCTCCGATCAGCGGGTGTCCCAGCAGCGTTTCGGCGGGTGCATGCACCGCATTCGCCAGCGTCCGAACGGCGTTGGCCTCAACCGACGCGTACGCGTTCGCGCCCGCGGTCAGGGCCGTCACGAACCGCTGGTGAAAGTCCGACACCTGCGCGCTGAGCTGCTGATATCCCAGCGCGTGCTCGGAAAACAGCGCGGCGACCTGCGCCGACACCTGGTCGGCGGCCGCGGCGACCACGCCGGTCGTCGGCGCGGCCGCGGCGGCGTTGGCAGTGCTGATGGCCGCGCCGACACCGGCCAGGTCCGACGCCGCACTGGCCAGCGCCTCCGGCGCTGCGAGAACGAAGGACATCTCGCGTCTCCCCCTGCTCCAGGTCCCTGCGGCGGGTGTGCTGCACGCCCGCCGCGCTGCCAGCAACGGATCCGCTCGGATCGTATCGCGGTCACGCATTTTTGGCCGGGATCTCGGCAAACGGCCGCGCCCGCACAGGTGCCGGGTCCCGGACGGTCGCGCGCATGCCATGGGTGGCCTGGCATTACTGTTGCGCGTATGGCACCGTTGCCCGGGACCTTGGACGCACGGATGAAATTCGATCGTGGGGAAGTTACACCAACGTGCCACTGAAACCGGGGCCTCCGGGCCGGGAGCCCACCGCTCTGCCTAGCCCCGTCGTTCCAGCCAAGACCGGTGTGTCAGCGCTACGGCGGGTGCTGCGCCGGGCCCGCGACGGCGTCGCGCTGAACATGGACGAGGCGGCCGTCGCGTTGACCGCGCGCGGCGCGGACCTCGCGGACCTGTGTGCCAGCGCGTCGCGGGTGCGCGACGCGGGCCTGCAGTCGGCGGGGCGGCGCGGCCCCAGCGGTCGGCTGCCGATCACCTATTCGCCCAAGGTGTTCCTCCCGGTCACCCATCTGTGCCGCGACAGTTGCCACTACTGCACGTTCGTCACGGTCCCGGGCAAGTTGCGGGCCCGCGGTGACGGCATGTACATGGAGCCGGACGAGATTTTGGAGGTGGCCCGGCGCGGGGCCGAACTCGGTTGCAAGGAAGCGCTATTCACCCTCGGTGACCGGCCCGAGGATCGCTGGCCGGAGGCGCGTGAGTGGCTCGGCGAGCGAGGCTACGATTCGACGCTGTCCTACGTGCGGGCGATGGCGATCCGGGTGCTGGAGGAAACCGGGCTGCTGCCGCACCTGAACCCCGGCGTCATGAGCTGGTCGGAGATGTCGCGGCTCAAGCCGGTGGCGCCGTCGATGGGCATGATGCTCGAGACCACGTCGCGGCGGCTGTTCGAAACGAAAGGCCTTGCCCACTACGGCAGTCCGGACAAGGATCCGGCGGTCCGGCTGCGCGCCCTGACCGACGCCGGGCGGTTGTCGATCCCGTTCACGACCGGCCTGTTGGTCGGCATCGGCGAGACGCTGGCAGAACGCGCCGAGACCTTGCACGCGATCCGTAGGTCGCACAAGGAGTTCGGGCATGTTCAAGAGGTGATCGTGCAGAACTTCCGGGCCAAGCAGCACACCGCGATGGCCGCGGTGCCCGATGCCGGCATCGAGGAGTACCTGGCGACGGTGGCGGTCGCACGCCTGGTGCTCGGCCCCGGCATGCGCATCCAGGCGCCGCCGAACCTGGTCTCGCGCGAGGAGTGTCTGGCCCTGGTCACCGCCGGCGTCGACGACTGGGGCGGCGTCTCGCCGCTGACGCTCGATCATGTGAACCCCGAACGGCCTTGGCCCGCCTTGGACGAACTGGCCGCCGTCACCGCGGAGTCGGGATACGAACTGGTGCAGCGGTTGACCGCCCAGCCCAGATACGTCCAGGCGGGTGCGGCCTGGATCGATCCGCGGGTGCGCGGACATGTCATGGCGCTGGCCGATCCCGCGACCGGATTCGCCCGCGACGTCAACCCGGTGGGCCTGCCCTGGCAGGAGCCCGACGACGTGGAGTCCGTCGGGCGCGTGGACCTCAACGCGGCGATCGACAGCGAGGGCCGCAACACCGAGGCGCGCAGCGACCTCGACAGCGCCTTCGGCGACTGGGAGTCCATCCGCGCGCACGTGCACGAGCTGGCCGCACGCGCCCCGGAACGCATCGACACCGACGTGCTTGCCGCGCTGCGGTCGGCCGAGCGCGATCCGGCCGGATGCACCGACGGCGAGTACCTGGCGTTGGCCACCGCCGACGGCACGGCGCTGGAAGCCGTTGCGGCACTTGCGGATTCGTTGCGCCGCGACACCGTCGGCGACGACGTCACGTTCGTGGTGAACCGCAACATCAACTTCACCAACATCTGCTACACCGGCTGCCGGTTCTGCGCCTTCGCCCAGCGCAAGGGCGACGCCGACGCGTATTCGCTGTCCACCGGGGAGGTCGCCGACCGGGCGTGGGAGGCGCACACGCCAGGGCGCCACCGAGGTGTGCATGCAGGGCGGCATCGACCCCGAGCTACCGGTGACCGGATACGCCGAGCTGGTGCGGGCGGTCAAGGCCCGGGTGCCCTCGATGCACGTGCACGCGTTCTCCCCGATGGAGATCGCCAACGGTGTGACCAAGAGCGGGTTGAGCATTCGCGAGTGGCTGGTCAGCCTGCGGGAGGCCGGGCTGGACACCATTCCGGGCACCGCGGCCGAGATCCTGGACGACGAGGTGCGCTGGGTGCTCACCAAGGGCAAGCTGCCGACGTCGCTGTGGATCGAGATCGTGACCACCGCGCACGAGGCGGGCCTGCGGTCCTCGTCGACGATGATGTACGGCCACGTCGACACACCGCGGCACTGGGTCGCCCACCTCAACGTGCTGCGCGGCATCCAGGACCGCACCGGCGGATTCACCGAGTTCGTGCCGTTGCCGTTCGTGCACCAGAACTCGCCGCTGTACCTGGCCGGGGCGGCCCGTCCCGGGCCCACCCACCGGGACAACCGGGCCGTGCACGCGCTGGCGCGGATCATGCTGCATGGCCGGATCTCTCACATCCAGACCAGCTGGGTCAAGTTGGGCGTGGAACGCACCCGGGTGATGCTGAACGGCGGCGCCAACGACCTGGGCGGCACGCTGATGGAAGAGACCATCTCACGAATGGCCGGTTCGGAGCACGGATCGTCGAAGTCGGCGGCGGAGTTGGCCGCCATCGCCGAGGGGATCGGCCGACCGGCCCGTCAGCGCACAACCACGTACGCCACGCTGGTGGCGTAGCGCACGTGGTGTCGCTGGGTGTTGAGCCGGCGGCTCAGTAGTTGTTGCAGCTACCGGCGACCTGCTGAACGAGGCCGAAGTACTGCGCGGCCTGCGGCATCGCCTGGACCTGCGCGGCCATCGCCGCGCGCTGAGACGGGGCGGAGGCCAGGAACTGGCGCAGGTAGTTCTGCGCGATCGGAGATTCGTTGAACTGAGCGGCGGCGCCCGGTGAACTCGCGTTCAGCGCCGCCATGACCTGCCCGTAGTTGCAGGTCGTGTTGATGATCGGTCCCAGATCCGGACTCGCGGATGCGACCCCGGCTCCGGCAGTCAACGCCAACGCCACGCCGCCGACCGCGGCGGCGAATTTGGTCAACGACAACTTCACCATTGTGGACACCTTCCCCATTCAAGACACCGTCATTAAACGGCGACGACAGCTGCCCAAACGGTTGCCGTCTCGGTTGAGATTACCAGTCCGCGTGGGCGTCTTCCTATCGTACGGACTTTCGGAGACTGCTTCCGAAATGTAACTGGGCACCGGCCGGCAACTTGGTGACGTCCGTCACGTTTGCCCTGATAAAGGCCCTGGCAGCGCCTCGTGGCCGGCCACGGGGAACGGGCTGTGCGGCGGGGCTGCGGCGAGCAGATGGGCGTGCCATGTGGTTGACCTGTATGTGCAACGTCTAGTATCAGTAACCGAAACGCTTGCCTACCTGGCCCAAGCGGGTCCTTGGCGAGCCCACAACAGCCCACATCGACCCACATTGAGCAGTACGAGGAGACGTCTGTGACGTACACGATCGCCGAACCCTGCGTCGACATCAAAGACAAGGCCTGCATCGAGGAGTGCCCCGTCGACTGCATCTACGAGGGCGCTCGGATGATGTATATCCATCCCGACGAATGCGTCGACTGCGGGGCCTGCGAGCCGGTCTGCCCCGTCGAAGCGATCTATTACGAAGACGACGTGCCCGACGAGTGGAGCCAATACACGCAGATCAACGCCGACTTCTTCGCCGAGCTGGGGTCGCCCGGCGGTGCGGCCAAGGTCGGCTTGACCGAGAACGACCCGCAGGTGGTCAAGGACCTGCCGCCGCAGGGCGAAGGCGACTGAGCCGGGCGGTGCCGCGCGAGCCGGGGGCGCGCCGGCGGGTAGGTGCGCTCCCGTCGCGCGCGAAGGTGTCGGCGTCCCTGCCGGAATTCCCGTGGGACACCCTGGCCGAGGCGAAGGCCGTGGCCGCGGCTCATCCGGACGGGATCGTCGACCTATCGGTCGGCACCCCGGTCGACCCGGTGGCACCGCTGATCCGCGAGGCGCTGGCGGCCGCCGGTTCGGCGCCGGGGTATCCCACGACGGCCGGCACCGCGCGGCTTCGTGATTCGGCGGTGGCCGCACTGCAGCGCCGCTTCGGCATCACCGGACTGAGTGCGGCGGCGGTGCTGCCGGTCATCGGCAGCAAGGAACTCATCGCCTGGCTGCCCATCCTGCTGGGGCTGGCGGCCCCGGATGTGGTCGTGGTGCCGGAGCTGGCGTATCCGACTTACGAGGTGGGCGCCCGGCTGGCCGGGGCGCAGGTGTTGCGCGCGGACTCGCTGACCCAGTTGGGCCCGCAGTCCCCGGCGCTGGTCTACCTGAACTCGCCGAGCAACCCGACCGGGCGGGTCCTGGGCGTCGAGCACCTGCGCAAGGTGATCGGCTGGGCGCGCGAGCGCGGTGCCGTGCTGGCCTCCGACGAGTGCTACCTGGGTCTGGGCTGGGACGCCGCGCCGCTGTCGGTGCTGCACCCGTCGGCCTGCGACGGCGACCACAGCCGGGCTGCTCGCGATCCACTCGCTGTCGAAGAGTTCGTCGCTGGCCGGCTACCGGGCCGGTTTCGTCGCCGGGGACCCGGAGCTGGTGGCCGAGCTGCTGGCCGTGCGCAAGCACGCCGGGATGATGGTGCCGACGCCGGTGCAGGCCGCGATGGTGGCAGCGCTGGACGACGACGCCCACGAGCACCGGCAGCGCGCACGGTACGACGGCGCGCCGGGCCGCGCTGCTGCCGGCGCTGCGCGCGGCCGGGTTCGCCATCGACCATTCCGAGGCGGGCCTGTATCTGTGGGCCACCCGCGGCGAGCCGTGCCGGGACAGCGTCACCTGGCTGGCCGCCCGCGGCATCCTGGTGGCTCCCGGGGAGTTCTACGGCCCGCGCGGGGCGCAGCATGTGCGGGTCGCGCTGACGGCCGGCGACGAGCGGATCGCCGCCGCGGTCGCCCGGCTGACGTAACCGGAGTCCCAGGTCGTGACCACCGCGGCGGACAAACCACGCATCCCACTGTCGATCGGTGACATCGCCAAGCGCGTCCTGCTGGGAAAGCCGCTGATCACCGAGGATCTGTCATCCGAAAGGTTGTCGAATCCCGTTGCGCTGGGCGCGCTTTCGCCGGACGCGATCTCCTCGACAGCCTACGGCCCCGAGCAGATCCTGGTCGAGTTGCTGCCGCACGCCGGGCTGGCCGCGTTCGCGCTGTTGCTGCCCGTCACCGGCGTCATCTTGTTCATCCTGGTGCTGGTGGCCGCCTCGTACCGGCAGGTCGTCATGGCCTACACCCGGGCCGGCGGCTCCTACGTGGTCGCGCGGGAGAACTTCGGCCCCCGGGTGGCGCAGGTCGCCGCCGCGGCGCTGCTGATCGACTACGTGGTCACCGTGGCGGTGCAGACGGCGGCGGGCACGGTCGCGGTCGTGTCGGCCGTTCCCGCGCTGGGCCCCTACGGCCGGGAGATCACGATCGGTGTGGTGCTCCTGATGTGCTACGCGAACCTGCGCGGCTTGCGCGAGGCGGGCCGTGGATTCGCGGCGGCGACCTACTCGTTCGTGATCATGATGACCCTGCTGATCGTCGTCGGCGTGGTCCGCTCACTCGTGTGGGGTCTGCCGACGTACGACCCGCAGCACATCGCCGGTGCGGTGCCGGTGCACCACGGCACCGGGCTGGTGGCGGGCGCGACCGTCCTGGTTCTGTTGCGTGCGTTCGCCAACGGAGGCTCGTCGCTGACCGGCGTCGAGGCGATTTCGAACACCGTCAACGTCTTCCAGAAGCCGCAGGGCGTCAACGCGCGCCGCGTGCTCACCACCATGGCGTGCGTGCTGGGCTTCTTGCTCGCCGGCCTGGCCTACCTCGCCTACGTCACCCACGCCACGCCCTACGTCGACGAATACCCGTCGATGCTGTCCGAGGTCGCTCGCACGGTCTTCGGTCACGGGCCGGTCGGCCAGGGCCTCTATCTGCTGCTGCAGGTCTCGACCGCCGCCATCCTGTTCACCGGCGGCAACACCAGTTTCAACGGGTTCCCGGCGTTGGCCAGCTTCGTCGCCGAAGACCGCTTCCTGCCGCGACAGCTGATGAAACGCGGCTACCGCCTGGTGTTTTCGAACGGCATCATGACGCTCACAGCGCTGTCGGTGGCATTGCTGGTGGCGACCGGCGGCTCGGTCGGCGCCCTCGTCCCGTTCTACGCGATCGGCGTGTTCACCGGGTTCTCGATGGCCGGCTACGGGATGACCAAACACCACCTGACCCATCGGGAGCCCGGATGGCGCAGGCGGATGGCGATCAACCTGACCGCCGGGATCCTGTCCACGATCGTGGTCGGCATCTTCGCGGTGGCCAAGTTCACCGAGGGCGCGTGGCTGGTGGTCGTCGTCTTCCCGCTGCTGGTGCTCGCGCTGACCCGGCTCAACCGCGAATATCGTTCCGAGGCCGCGATTCTCGAGATGTTCCGCACCGATCGCCCCGAGCTGATGAAGTATGCGCGGCACCGGGTGTTCGTGTTCGTCGACTCGGTCGATTTGGCGGTGATCGAGGCGTTGCGGTACGGCAAAGGTTTGCGGGCCGACGAGCTGACCGCGGTGCACTTCATGGTCGATGCGGCCCACGCCGCCCAGCTGCGCAAGCGCTGGGACCACTTCGCCCTCGACACCCCGCTGCGGGTGGTGGACGTGCCCGACCGCCGGATCAACCGAGCCGCCCAGGTGTTCGTCACCAAGGCCCGCGACGAGCATCCGGACACCAACGTGACGGTGCTGTTGCCGCGCCGCACCTTCGCGCGGTTGCTGGGCCGGCTCCTGCACGACCGCACCGCCGACAAGATCGCGCAGGCCGTCAGCCGCATCCCCGACGCGGCGGCGACGATCGTGCCCTACGACGTGGAATCGCGCGTGCGGGAGGCTTATCCCGATCAGTTCGAGCAGCGGCTCGCGGACGAGATCGACAAGCTGCAAGTGTGGGTGACCCGGCAGGACGACGAGACGCTCGAGGCCTACCAGCATCCCGAGCGGCCGTCCTCGGTGATCATGGTCGCCGGCCTGATCCCCGGGCAGCGCGGCACCGTCGAGGGGCGGGTCAGCGAGGTGCAGGACATCAGCGAACGCAGGCGCACCCTGCGGCAGGTCGTAATCGGCGACAGTAGCGGGGAGCTGACCGTCACGTTCCGTTCCGGCCACGGGGGAGCCGACATCGAGCCCGGCCAGCTGTTGCGGATCACCGGGAAGGCGCGCCGCACCGGCAACCGGCCGGTTTCGATGGTGGATCCGGCCTACCACGTGATCGAGGATCCCGCCAAGGCCGGCGAGCCCTGAATCACCCGCCGTAGGGCGGGCGGGGCATGGTGAAGCGCCGACGGCCGCTGCGCAAGACGACGCTGCCCATCGATTCCCGCCGCGACGCCCCGGTCGGTAGTCCGCCCACCGTCTCGCCCGCCGGGTGCCCATTGGACGAGCCCGCCGGGACAGCTCGAAAGCCACTGTCCGGCAACGGCGACGCGCCATCGGCGGACCCGGCGGCGGGGTTCGCCGAGGCCCAACTCTGGGGTACCGACAATTTCCCCACCGGGACTGCCTCGCCCGCTCGCGCCAGCACCGTGCCGCGTGCCCCTGCCGGGGTCACCGCGTCAGCCCCGACGGCTCCCCTGGCGGCGATTTTGGCCAGCTGGTGGTTGAGCAGGGTGAGCCCCGTCCCGTAGTGCCCCGCCGAAAACACCGTGTAGGGGATCTGATACCCGATCGTTCCCGGCCCCACCACCACTGCGTCCAAGTAGGTGAAGGCGGTGAGTAGTGGTGTCGATCCCAACAGGGCGGCGGGGTTGGCCGCGGATGCGTTGGCCGACGTGCCGGTGGCGAGGGCATGCAGTTGTTGCGGCAACGCGGACATCAGCTCGGCCATAGTCGCCTGGGTCTCTCCCGCCGAGGTGGCGGTGGCCTGGGTCACCGCGGCCGCCTGCTCGGATTGACCGGCGGCGCTGGTGGTTTGCGGTGGCTGGTTGAACGGCGACAGCGCGGTCGCGGCCGACGAGGACGCGGCGTAGCCGTACATGGCGGCGGCATCCTGGGCCCACATCTCGGCGTAGGCCGCCTCCGTCGCCGCGATCGCAGGCGTGTTCTGCCCGAAAAAGTTGGTCGCGACCAGAGCCGCCAGCTGAATCCGGTTGGCGACCACCAGTTCTGGCGGGACCGTCGCGGCGAACGCCGCCTCGTAGGCGGCCGCCGCGGCCCGCGCCTGGCCGGCGGCCTGCTCGGCCTGGGCCGCTGTCGCCGTCGCCCAGCCCACGTACGGCGCAACGGCGCCGGCCATCCTCAACGACGTACCGCCGGCCCAAAGCCCCTGTAGCTCCGACAGCGTCGAGGAGTAGCCCGCCGCATACGATTCCAGCTGGGCGGCCACGGCGTCCCAGGCCGCGGCGGCCGCCATCATCGGCCCCGAGCCCGGGCCGGAATACATTCGTGCCGAGTTGATCTCGGGCGGCAACGCCCCGAAATCAAACATCGACCTTCCTTTCTCAACCGTCCGGCAACCAGCGCCCTGGTCGGTCAGGGCGGTTCTGCCTCAACGTTGAGGTGGTGGTTGGTGGCTATCCGCCGATGGATGGACGGGGCATGGTGAACTTGCGCGGTCCCACCCGGAGCACGTTGTTGATCGTGGAACCCGACAGCACGCCGGACTTGGTCCCGGCGCCCGCCGACGGCACACCGCCCCACACGTTGGTCGCGGGGGTGACTTCGTGCCAGGACGGCTCGCCGTTGATGTCGGCGTCCGACAGCCAGTGCGGCTCGGCTACGGGGGTGACCGCCGGATTGGTGGTCGCCCAACTCTGCGGCACCGACAGTTTGCCGATCGTCGTCCCGCTGCCCGCGCTGGCACCCACCGGTCCACGCAGACCTGCACCCAGCGCGGACGTGCCTGCCGCGGCGGGCGGCATGGCCGGGTTGGCGGCGGCGCTGCTCGACTGCAGGCCGACGCGCTGCAGCCCGGTACCGAAGCTTCCCGCCGATGTGATAGTCCGGCTGATGCCGGCGCCGAGGTTCCCCGGCGCGGTAACGGTGTCGAAGGCGGTGAAGGCGGCCAGCAACGACGTCAGCCCCGCGGGCTGTGCCGGTGTGGCCGCGCTCGAGGATGCCGCCGTCGTGAGGCCCTGTAGCTGTTGGGGCACGCTCGACATCAACTGGGACAGGGTGCTTTGGGCGGTGCCGGCGGCCGAGGACCCCGTCGCCTGGGAAACCGCGGCGGCCTGAGCGGGCTGGCCCGCGGCGTTGGTGGTCTGCGGCGGCTGGGCGAACTGAGTCAGCGTTGTCGCGGCCGACGAGGACGCGGCGTAGTTGTACATCGCGGCCGCATCCTGCGCCCACATCTGCTCGTACTGCGCCTCCACGGCGGCGATCATGCCGGTGTTCTGCCCGAAGATGTTGGTGGCGACCAGCGACGCCAGCTGGGTGCGGTTGGTGGTGACCAGCGGCGGCGGGACGGTGGCCACGTACGCCGCCTCGTAGGCGGCAGCGGCTGCGCGTGCCTGGCTGGCGGCCTCCTCGGCCTGGGCCCCGGCCGTGGTCACCCACGCCACGTACGGCGCGACCGCGCTGCTCATCGCCTCCGACGCGCCGCCCGACCAGCTCTCCCCCTGCAGCTGGGCGATCACCGTCGAATAGCCGCGCGAGACCGACTCCAGCCCGTTGGCCAGGACGTCCCAGGCCGCCGCGGCGGCCATCATCGGCCCCGAGCCCGCACCAGAATACATTCGCGCCGAATTGATCTCGGGCGGCAGTGCCCCGAAGTCGAGCATCAGCATTCCCCTTCCCCGCCTCGCCGCCCCCCGTCGTCACAAGGCGGCGGCGTCGCGAGCGTTGCGCCGACCGTTGGGATCAACGACCGCTGGCCCTTTTCGTCACTGTGGCCGGCGCACGACCGGCCGGCCGAGCTCTCAACTGTTTCGAAGGGACCGTTGGCGGTCGACGGTGACGCGCGATTGTGGCGGGCCCCACCGCCATCGTGCGTTGCCATGACCGGGGAGTGCCCCCGGCCACGCAACTGCATACCTGATAGACAGTCAAACCGAATTGCGGTGATTCGACAACGGCCAAGGACCGATGTACAGCAGATTTCCAGCTAACTTCACCGGTATGTCCAGTTAGCCGCGCGGGTTTGGCGCCGGTAATCCGGCGTCAATGCCTCGCAGCAAACGACGAGTCGCGGCCTGGGGAACAGTCGAGCGCGATTGCCTTTGTTTGCAAGGCCATTGGGGACGCGTCGGCGGCTATCGTCGTGACCGACCCGATACGGCGCGACGGCAAAGAATATGCCGGCCGAGGCCCGGCGGCGCCGGTGCAGCGGCACCCGGATCGCGTTGTCGTGAAAGGGAACTCGGGCAGCGAAGGGCTTTGCCGGGCCGCGGCCGCCCGGCGTGACGCACCGGCCGGCAAATCGATTCCGCGCCACCCGCGCCGCGCATTGCAAACCGCGGCGCCCCTGACAGCTAATTCCGGCCTAGGGCCACGGCGACTCGATGCGGCGTAATACGGGGCCGTCCAACTGGTGGCGGACTTGTCGCTGCTCCGCCGTGGCGCATTCGATCGTATTTGCTGGAACCAGGGGAGCTCACGCGCCCGTTGCCGGCGCTGTGAGTTCGTACGGGCATAAGCAGCCCATTGAGGCTGCCGACGCCGCGCCGGCGGCTAGCTGGACATATAGGTGAGGTTAGCTGGAAATCTGCTGTACATCGGCCCTGCCGAGTTGTCGAATCACCGCAATTGGGTTTGACTGGCGTGCAGTGAAGTGTTGCGTTGCCGGCACGGGTGCACCGAGCGGGCAACGCACTATGGCGGTGGGGCTCGCCATTATTGCGTGTCAATGTCGACCGCCACCATGCCCTGCAGCACAGATCGGTACTGGCTGGCCGACGATGGCGGCCACGTGTGACGCGGAGGACAATCAGTGGCGGTGGAGGTCTCGTCCATGCCCTCGATGCGGCATCCTGTCGGCGCCCGCAGCCGGTTGCGGTCACTTGCATCTGCCGTGCTGGTTCCCAATACCATTGACTGCCAGCCGTTTACGGTTATACCGCGCGGGTTGCGCCGGATGCGGTTTCTCCTCGACGCGGGTGGGCGTTAGCGAAAAACCAAGACTGCCAGGTCGCCTCGAATTGCAAAGGGCCGCATCGGCGGCGTGCCCGAATGCAAGCCGTTGCCCGACAGTGTGAAAGGTAATTACCGCATGGCAAGTACGCGTCGCATCCTGGACTGGGATCCGGAAGACGCCGTGGCCTGGGGGAACGGCAACAGCCGCATCGCCCGTCGCAACCTGATCTGGTCGATCGCGACCGCGCACGTCGCCTTCTCGGTCTGGTACCTCTGGTCGGTGATGGTGCTGTTCATGCCGCACGATGTCTATGGCTTCACCACCGGCGACAAGCTGTTGATCGGGGCCACTGCGTCGCTGGTCGGGGCGGTCGCGCGGATTCCCTATGCGATGTTGGGCGCCCGGATCGGCGGCCGCAACTGGGCGGTGTTCTCGTCGGCGGTGCTGCTCATCCCGACGGCGGGCACCGTCGTGCTGCTCGCCCATCCGGGTCTCCCGCTGTGGCCGTACCTGGTCTGTGCGGCGTTGACCGGTTTCGGCGGTGCCAATTACTCCGCGTCGCTTGCCACCGCCGAAACCTTTTATCCGCAGCGGCTGAAGGGCTTCGCCCTGGGGCTGACGGGCGGCATCGCCAACCTCGGGTCGGCGACCATCCAGGCGGTCGGGCTCGTCGTGCTGGCCACCGCCGGTCACGAGGCCCCGTACCTGGTGTGCGCTGTCTACCTGGTGCTGTTGAGCCTCGGTGGCCTCGGCGCGGCGCTGTTCATGAACAACCTGCATTACCGCATCGACATGAGCCACCTCAAAGACGTCCTCAAGGTGGGCGACTCGTGGGGGATCGCGATGCTCTACCTGTGCTGCTCCGGGTCGTTCCTCGGGTTCGCGTTCGCCTTCGGGCAGGTGCTGCAGCACAACTTCGTGGCCAGCGGTCAGAGCCACGGTCAGGCCTCGCTGCACGCGGCCGAGGTCGCCTTCACCGGGCCGCTGCTGGGCTCGGTCGCGCGCGTGGTCGGCGGCAAGCTGAGCGACCGCTTCGGTGGCGGCCGCGTCAGTCTGACCTTGCTGAGCTGCATGATCCTGGGGGGCGGCTTCCTGGTCACCGTCAGCACCCATGATGACGTCACCCGCGGTGAGGGCGATCCGGTCACCGGGCTCACGATGGCGGGCTACATCATCGGCTTCATCGCGTTGTTCATCTTCTCCGGTGCCGGCAAGGGCGCGGTATACAAGCTGATCCCGACGGTCTTCGAAACGCGCAGCCGCGAGTTGAACGCCAGCGAAGCCGAACGCCGCCACTGGGCACGGGTGCGGTCCGGAACGTTGATCGGGTTCGCCGGTGCGTTCGGCGCGCTCGGCGGCGTGGGGATCAACATGGCGCTGCGGCAGTCCTACGATCGCGCCGGCACCGAGACGCCGGCTTTCTGGATCTTCCTCGCGTGTTACGTCGCCGCCGCGGTCCTGGCCTGGGCGCGCTACGTGCGGCCCCGGCACAGCGTGGTCCCCGCGCCGGTGACGTTGCCGGCCGTGACGGAGGTGCCGGTCAACACCTGAAGGGCTTTGGGCAGAGCAAAGGGCCGAGGGGAGTAGTTCCCTCGGCCCTTTTGCTTGCCGGTTCTGCGGTTTACGCCTCCTGAAGGAAGCGGTCCGTCACCTCGGGTCCCGTCGAATGCATCTGGATGGACAGCTCCAGCAACTTGTCCTTCGCCTGCTTGGGCAGCAACTCGATGGACTTGGTGGTGGCCGAATCGTACTTCGCCGAGGTGTACCGCTGCAGCAGGCGGTCCTTCTGCTCCTCGGTGGTGTGGATGGCGAGGAGCTTCATGCCGGCGAAGGCCTCTTCGGCCAGCTGCGACATGCCGGCCTTCTCCAGCGCATCGAGCCGCTCGTCGTTGATCCACACGTTGATCTTGATGGTGCCGCCGTTGGCGCTCATGAGTCGAGTCCCTCCAGTTGGTTGAGCGAGAAGACCGGGTTCCTGTCCTTCAGATACTGCTCGGAGCAGAAGGGTGATCCCTGGCCGTACTTGGCGGCGCTGTCCATGACGACCTCGAAAACCTCGTGGCGCATCACCCGCTGGGTCGGCTTGACCTCGTCGGTCAGGATGCTCCTGATCAGGCTGCCGCTGAAGCTCTGCGACTTCGAGTCGTGGCCGCACAGCGCCGAGTTCGTGACCTCCTGGCACTCGGGGCAGTACCAGTTCTCCTTGAGGAACACCGGTTTGACGGACAGCTTGTCTCTGTGCTGCATCAGCAGGTTCTGCGCGTCGTAGGGCTGATAGAAATCGCCGACGCCGGCATGATCGCGGCCGAACATGTGGTGCGTGCAGCCGAGGTTGGCCCGCAGGATCGAATGAAAGATCGCCTCCCTGGGTCCTGCATACCGCATGTCCCACAGCGTGAAGGACACCTTGTGCACGTCTTCTCGGAAGTACCCGTGGGTCCGCAGCGCGTCCTGCGCCAGCAGGATGGCCTCGTCGATGTAGTCGCCGACCCGCTTCTGCCCGATGATGCAGTTGACGAGCACGCCCGTCTTCAGCGTGTCGATGGGCAGGTCTTCGTTCGCGGCAAACCAGGCCTGCTTCATCAAGGCCTCGTGACCGGTGTGGGGCACGTTGCGTGTCTGGTGGGCGACGGCGTGCTGCCAGCCCTGCTGCGTCAACACGTCTCGGTGCTGCTTCGGCGTGAGCCAGAAGTCCTTGAACGGCTCGTTGAACACGGGCTCGTTGATCAGGGTGATGTCACCGCTGAGGAACCTGTTCTGGTAGGACATCGTCTTCTTCACGCCCGGATGCCTGGCGTCGGTGGTCCCGTAGGTCTTCTCGGCCATCCGCTCGAGGTCGTACTCGTAGATTTCGGCGATCTCGAAGATCGCCATCGGCGCGCCGAGGTACTCCAGGACGACGCTGTTGCCTTCCTTGATGTCGAACTTCTTGATGTCGTCCGTCGACATGTCGAACACGATGGGAATGCTCCACAGTGTCCCGTCCGGAAGCTGCATCTCGTCCAGCGTTCCGTCCACCTCGACCCGACTCATGAAACCGGTCAGCGGGGTGAAGAAGCCGTAGGAGAGGCTGATCACCTCGTGCGCGGTCGCCTTCGATATGGGGACCGGTGTCAAGCCCTTGATCTGCGTTGCGGCGTCCGCGGTCGACACCCTTTCCACGATCTGTTTACCGTTATGACCGATATAGTCCATCCTGCTACCACCTCTTTCCGAGACAAAGATCTGCCAGTTGCGTTCGCTTGATATGGCGGGCTACTTCTGCAAGAGACGCCGCGAGATTCTTCATGATTTTAACCAACCCTGCGCCCATGTTCGCGGCGAGGCGGGGAGGCCGCACCTCGGCTTCCCCGTGGACCGCGCGCGGCACGAACCGGAGACCGGGTCAGGACGCCAGCAGCAGGAGCTAAATCCGTTGTAGCCCAACATGTTATGCGCCGCAGCTGGACGGCGGGGAAGCGGAACCGCGGGAGAACCTGCCGGGTTCCGGAGGGGCGCCGCCGCCTCCGGCGTGCGACCGGCCCGTCTCACGCAGCTCTGCGGGCCGGGGGCGAATGTCTTGCGCGCCCGCCGTTGCGCGCAACGGCATGCTGGTAGAGCGGCTTTCGATAGGCTTGTGGTGCGCCGGCGCCGCTCATGGCCGACGCTGCACCCGGGGGACCCCTTACTGGACGTCTCGATGAAGTCTGCTGGAAATCTCCTGTGCATCGGCCGTGCCGAGTTGTCGGACGGCCCCGCGGTCGGTTTGACTGTCAGCCTAAGAAGTGAACTTGAGTTGCCGGGATGGGCGGAGCCCAGCTTGACAACGCAAGACGGCGGTGGGGCTCGCCATAACCGCGCGTCGAATGTCGACGGCCAACAGTCCCTGCGGAACAGATCAGTATGCGGCTGGCTGAATGGGCGGCCGCGTGTGACGCAGGAGGACTATGAGTAGCCATCATCCTTTTTGATCAACGTGATTTCTGGTCAGCGCCACTTGGATTCATCCTCCCTATGGGCGCTGAGTTCTCAACCGAACCAGGCTGTTTCGATCGGCTATTGCCGAATCAATAACTAGCCCAGTACCTCTCGTATTACTTCCTACACGTTGGGGGTCGCTTGACGGTTGCCGACCTAATCCCCGAAAGGTAAACAGCGCATGGCGCGTTCGCGCATCGCCCACTGGAACCCAGAGGACCCGGTTGCCTGGGCCGCCGGTAACGCCGCCATTGCGCGCCGTAACCTGATCTGGCTGGTCGTCAACGCGCACATCGCCTTTTCGGTCTGGTACCTCTGGTCGGTGATGGTGCTGTTCATGCCGCAGGCCGTCTACGGGTTCACCACCGGCGACAAGCTGCTGCTGGACGCCGTCGCATCCTTGGTCGGCGCGCTCGTCCGCATCCCGTATGCGATGGCCGCCAACTGGTTTGGCGGCAGCACCTGGACGACCATCTCCTCGCTGGTCCTGCTGGTCCCCACCGCCGGCACGATCCTCCTACTGGCCCACCCCGGCCTGCCGCTGTGGCCCTATCTGATCTGCGCCGCCTTGACGGGATTGGGCGGTGGCAACTACTCCGGGTCGCTGGCCAAGGTCGACGGCTTGTATCCCCAGCGGCTCAAGGGCTTCACGCTCGGGCTGACCGGCGGCATGGCCAACCTGGGATCGGCGGCCGTCCAGATGGTGGGGCTCTTGGTGCTGGCGACCGCCGGCCACGAAGCACCGTACTGGGTATGCGCTATCTATCTGGTGCTGCTGGCCATCGGCGGTGTCGGGGCGGCGCTGTTCATGGACGACGTCGTCGCGCACCGCACCGGGCTGTCGCTGCACAACCTGCGGGCCATCGTCTCGGTGTCCGACTCGTGGGCGATTTCCCTGCTCTACATGTGCGCCTCAGGATCTTTCCTCGGCTTCGCGTTCGCCTTCGGCCAGGTGCTGCAGCACAACTTCTTCGCTGCCGGGGAAAGCCATGCGCAGGCATCGCTGCATGCCGCCGAAATCGCCTTCGTCGGACCGCTTCTGGGTTCGCTGGCGCGCATCGTCGGGGGCAAGGTGAGCGACCGCTTCGGTGGCGGCCACGTCACCTTGAGCGTGTTTGTCGCCTCGATCGTGTCGGGCGGGCTCCTGGTCGCCGTGAGCATGAACGCCGATGCCGCCGAGGACCGCGGGGCGGCGGTGACGGGGCTGACGATGGCCGGCTACATCGTCGGCTTCATCGCGCTGTTCATCTTCTGCGGCGCGGGCAAGGGGGCGGTGTACAAGCTCATCCCCTCGGTGTTCGAGGAGCGCAGCCGCGCGCTGGATCTCGACGACAGCGGTCGCCATCACTGGGCGCGTGTCAGGTCGGGCGCGCTGATCGGGTTCGCCGGCGCGTTCGGAGCGCTGGGCGGGGTGGGGATCAACCTGGCGCTGCGGCAGTCCTATGACACCGAGGGCACCGAAACACCGGCCTTCTGCATCTTCCTGGCGTGCTACGTCGGCGCCGCCATTCTCACCTGGGCGCGCTACGTGCGGCCCCGCGAAGCCGCCGTGACGATTTCGAGTCCGCCCGAGCCCGCGGTGGAGGGATCACTGAAATGACTGCATCGAGGAGCGCGATGACTGAACCACTGCCCGAGTACCTCGAGAAGGTGACCGCGATCGCGGTCGAGGCCGGAAAGCTCACCCTCAAGTATCGACGGGACCCGCGAGTCGCGGAAAAAGGCGATCACGGCAGCGACACCTCGCCGGTCACGGACGCCGACCTGGCGTCGAACCAGCACATCGTCGAGCACCTCACGGCGCTGGATCCGCGGATCCCGATCATCTCGGAGGAATCCAGGTCGGCCGATTACGCGACCCGGGAAGGCTGGCGGCGCTTCTGGCTGGTGGATCCGCTGGATGGGACCAAGGAATTCGTGAAGGGCAGCGATGAGTTCACCGTGAACATCGCGCTCATCGACGATCTGGAGCCGGTGCTCGGCGTGATTTATGTTCCGGCGCAAGAGGTGCTTTATTTTGCGGAAAAGGGCCGGGGCAGCTGGAAACAAAAGGGGGATGCGCAACCGGTCCGGATATTCTCCTCGACGCCTGACCTGAGTAAAGGACTGACCCTCGTCGAGAGCAAGTCGCACCCGTCGCCGGAGCTCGAAGACTACCTGAAAGACCTTCCGGTCAGGGAGCGGGTCAGCGCGGGCAGCTCGCTGAAGTTCTGCCTGGTCGCGGAGGGCCTGGCGGATATCTATCCCAGGATGGGCCCGACTATGGAATGGGACGTGGCGGCGGGCGACTGCATTTATCGTAATTCCGGCCGATCGGGGCAGCGAAGCTCGTCGCTGACTTACAACAAGGCGACCTTGAAGAATGGCAATTTCGTCATAGGTTTCAGATGAGCTGAGGTACAGGAGAATCCAGGAAAAGTATGCGCCATTATTTGCTGGGAACTAGTTAAAATCAAGCTGATTTAAAGAATTTGGAAAGGCAGGCGAGGGTTGCAATGGACACCAACATCACGTGGCACGACCACAGCGTGAGTCGAATCGAGCGCGAAAAGCTCAACGGCCACCGGGGCTGCGTCATCTGGCTCACCGGGCTGAGCGCCAGCGGCAAGAGCACGGTGGCCAACCTGGTGGACCAAAAACTCTATGAGCGGGGCCTGCGGAGCTACCTGCTCGACGGGGACAATGTCCGCTACGGCCTCAACGCCAGTCCGGACGTCATCGAGCAGCACCACGACAAAGAGTTCGCCCAGCGCTTCGGGCTGGGCTTCTCCGGCGAGGACCGCGAAGAGAACATCCGGCGCATCGGAGCGGTGGCAAAGCTGTTCTGCGAAGCCGGCATCGTCACCCTGACCGCCTTCATCAGCCCCTACCGCCGCGACCGGGACCGGGTCCGCGCCACCCTCAACGACGAAGACTTCGTCGAAATCTTCGTCGACACCCCCATCGAGATCTGCGAGCAGCGCGATCCCAAGGGGCTGTACAAGAAAGTCAGGGCCGGAAAGATCAAGGGATTCACCGGGATCGACGACCCCTACGAGGCCCCGCTCAAGCCGGAACTGCGCCTGGAAGGCGGAGGGAAGGACGCCGACACGCTGGCCGAGGAAGTCATTTCGCACCTGGAGAAGGTGGGCATCATCCCGGCCCTTGTGCGCAGCGGCGGTCCCCTGGAAGGGAGCGCCCAGGTCTAAGAACCTCGTCTTTCGAACCACTCACAGATGACCTCAAAGAAAGGCACATGCATGACCAACCAATTACTCGCACCGACCAGGGTCCTGCGCGACTACCTGTCCGATTCCCGCGTGTGGGAGGGTTTCCTGGCCCAGGGCGGCTTCGTCGACGGCGACATCGTCGTCGCCGACCCCTTCAAGGCCGGCACCACCTGGACCCAGCGGATCCTGCAACAAATCCTGAGCAACGGCGAAGAGCACGACGCAGGGCTCTCGGACACCTCGCCGTGGCTCGACTCCAGCTGGGGCCAGCACGCCGATATGCTCAACGTGCTCAACGAACAGCGTGAGGCCGGGACGCGGCGGGTCATCAAGAGCCACCTGCCGGCCGATGCCCTGCCGATCGCCCCCGAGGCGCGCTACGTGTTCGTCGGCCGCAACGGCAAGGACCTCGGGGTCAGCTTCCATAACTACCTGTACAACTTCTCCCCGACGACGATGCAGGAGATCAACCGCATTCACGCCGAGTGGTCGGGTGACGCCACCCCGCTGGTGATTCCCGAGGACATGCGGCAGTTCTTCGACCTGTGGCTGGACAACGACGGGTATCAGTGCTGCGACCTGCTCGACATCATGGCGTCGTGGTGGCGGCTCAAGGAAGAGCCCAACATCCTGTTGGTGCATTACAGGAACCTGAAAGAAGATCTGGCGAGCCAGGTTTCGCGGATCGCCGAGTTCTTGTCCATCGACCCCGGGTCGTTGCGGATGGACGCCATCCTCAAGCACTGCTCGTTCGAGTACATGAGCGGGCGGGCCGAGAAGATGGCACCGTTCGGCGGGGAGCACATGTCCAGCGCCAAGGCGTTCTTCCACAAGGGACCCAAGCGCGATTTCCGCACCGAGTTGACCTCCGAGCAGATCGAGCGCTTCGACCGCAAAGCTCTGGACAAGTTGGGTCCGGCGTGCGCACAGTGGTTAGAGACGGGCGGAAATTCCTGAGTCCGGCGTTACTCGCGGAGCGGTTCGACGCGTGGACCCGGACGGCTGGACCGCCGTCCGGGTCGGCGTGTTGCGGCGACGCGAACAGGGGACGTGGAATGGTGATCGATTTCGGGGCCTTCCCGCCGGAGGTCAACTCCGGCCGCATGTACACGGGCGCGGGGTCGGGTGCCATGGCGGCCGCCGCGGAGGCCTGGGATGGTTTGGCTGGTGAGTTGCACGCTGCCGCAGCGCGTTACTCATCGGTGCTTGCGGGGCTGATGGTCGAATGGCAGGGCGCTTCGTCGTTGAAGATGGCGGCCGCGGCCGTGCCCTACATGTCATGGATGACCGTAACCGCTGCGCATGCCGAGCAGACGGCGAACCAGGCCAGGGCCGCTGCCGCCGCCTACGAAACCGCTTTCGCGGCGACTGTTCCACCGACCGCGGTCATGGCGAATCGTGTACGGCTGCTGGCCCTGATCGCGACGAATTTCTTCGGTCAGAACACCCCGGCGATCATGGAAACGCAGGCGCAGTACATCGAAATGTGGGCGCAGGACGCGGCGGCCATGTACGGCTACGCCGCAGCCTCGGCGTTCGCCTCAAATCTGCTGCCATTCAACTCCCCGCCGCCTACCACCGAACCGGCCGGAACCGTCGGCCAAGCGGCGGCCGTCGTCCAGGCCACCGGCACGCAGGCCGGGGCGCAGACCTTGCCGCAGCTCATGTCCGCGGTGCCCTCCTCGTTGCACAGCCTTGCGGGGCCGGCAACGTCGGCGGCCACGACGTCCTCGACGCCGGCGCCGGAGTCGCTGGCGTCGGCGCTGAACACGATCATCGGCTTCGGAAACGGGCCGGCGTCCCCGCTGTCCTACTTCACCATCGCCGGTGTGCCCGAACTGCTTGGCGCCCAGAGCTACCTGCTGCCACAGGCCGGGGCGAACCTGGGCGATGCTCTCAACAAGGTGGCCACGGTGCCGGCCGCGGGATATGCGGGGCCGCTGAGCCCCCCGACCGGGGCGCTGGGCTCGTCGATATCGGCTGGTATGGGGCGCGCGGGCTTCGTCGGGGGTTTGGCGGTGCCGCAGGGATGGGCGATGGCCGCCCCGGCGATCAAGCCGGTGGCCGCGGTGTTTGCGGACGGCGGCCCGGCCACCGCTGCAGCGGTGGCCGCGACACCGCACGAGGGGACCTTGTTCGGCAACATGGCCCTGTCCAGCCTTGCCGGACGCGCGACCGCCGGTACCGGCGGCGCGGTCGCCCGCACGGCCGGAGCTGCCGGCGGTGAAACCGCCGGTGAGGCGGCCGGTCCTGTCAACATCTTCGTGATACCCGCCCTACCCCCACAATGAGCGTCGTTGCCATGAGTCAGCCACCCAGTGCCGCAGCAGCTTTCAGCTCCGCGTCGGCGGCACGCCGTCCAAGCGACATGGATATCTGAGGCCGCGCAATGCTTTTCGCGTTCTTGCCGCCGGAGATCAATTCCGCTCGTATCTACGCCGGCCCGGGGCCGGGGCCGCTGCTGACCGCCGCGGAGGCATGGGATGGATTAGCGGCGCAGCTACACACCACCGCCGAGGCCTACTCCTCGGTGATCTCCGGGTTGACGACCGCGTGGCGGGGGCCTTCTTCGGTGGCGATGGCAAACGCGGTCGCACCCTACGTGGCCTGGACGAGCGCCACGGCCGCCCAGGCCGAGCAGACCGCCGCGCAGGCCCGCGCCGCTGCGGCGGCCTACGACTCGGCGTTCGCGGCGACGGTGCCGCCGCCGGTGGTCGAGGCCAACCGCAGTGAGCTGGAGTCGTTGGTGGCGACCAACATTTTCGGGCAGAACTCCCCGGCGATTGCGGCAAACGAGGCCCAGTACAGCCGGATGTGGGCGCAAGACGCCGCGGCGATGGCTGCCTATGCCGGCCAATCGGCAGCCGCGACGACGGTGACGCCGTTTGCGCTGCCGCCCGCGGCCACGAACGCGGGTGGATTGCTGGGGCAGCTGTTGGCCGCACTGGAAACCCTCGTTTCGTCGGTGGCCTCGAGCGCGCAGCGGGAGTTGTCGCAACTTTTCGCCGCAGTCCCCACCGCGCTGCAGAGCTTTGCGACAATTGTCACGGGCCCGCAGCCCCTGTCCGGGTTGCTATCGGCGCTGCAGAGTTTCGCCGGATTGCAGAACCTGAACTCCGTGAGTGCCGATATCCAGTTGATTCCCAAGCTCATCCTGCCGGCCAACGACGTCATGATCAACACCATCCTGGGCCTCGTGGTCGGGACGAAGTACGTTCTCGGCTTGGAAGATACGGCTGCCGGCGCCGCGGCGGCCGGTGGTGCGGCGGCGCCGGCGGCCGGGTTGGGATCTGCCGCACCGCTGGCGGGTTTGGCCAACATGGGCGGCGCGGTGTCGGCGGGCGTCGGCCATGCCGGTCTGGTCGGAGGCATGTCGGTTCCGCCGAGTTGGGCCACGGCTACCCCCACGATCCGTACGGTGGCGGCGGTGCTGTCGGGTGCCGGGGCGGACGCCGTGCCGGCGGCGGCGGTCAGCGAGGGCACCCTTCTGAGTGGAATGGCGTTGGCGGGCATGGCCGGAAGTGCGGTGGGCGCCGCCGTGCCAGGAGTCCTCGGCGGCGCGGGCGCCCGATTACGTTCCACTTCGCTCAAAGACGGCGCATCCAAAGACGGTGAGCCGCCTGCGAATCTCCAGCGTCTCGTCGCCGAAATGGCGGAGAAGCCCGACGATGTGCAGCACTGGTACACCGAGTCGGCGGACCTGGAAAGCCTCGTCGCCAGGCTTAGGAAGAAACCCGGCATCCACGCGGTGCACCTGACCGACGGCGATGTGAACGTGAAATTGCCGCGCCAGCACTGACTGCCCGCACGCTGAGGCAAAGAACAGGAAAGACTCAACCGGGACACAGCTAGTCGCCAGGTTGGGCAGCCAGGATACCTTAAGAATCAGGGTGAGGAAAATAGGCCAAGGAAGGCGGTCGGTGACATCGCAACGATAACGAACCGCATCGCACGCCCCCGACTTCGCTCGAACTCCGCAGTTCACGACGGCTCTGGCTCCGCCGAGCACCCGCCATCCGAATGGCGCGGCAAATGTCAAATCCGGCCGCAATTGTTCTCGGCGGCGCCCGGATCCGGGCGCCGACACGCTCGATCCGGCTTCATATGTCCTGTCCAGCGGCTTGGGAAGCGCTGAAGCACCGAAAGGCCTCGTGCCAAGCCTTTTGACCGACCTGCAGAAAGGGGGGTTCGTTGTGACAAACCAACTCATTGCCCCGAGCCGAATCCTGAGGGACTACCTCTCCAATTCTCTCGTATGGGAAGACTTTTTGGCCCAGGGCGGCTTCGTTGAGGGGGACATCGTCGTCGCCGACCCATTCAAGGCCGGCACCACGTGGACCCAGCGGATCGTGCAGCAGATACTGCAGAACGGCGAGGAGCCGGAAGGGGGCCTCTCGGACACCTCTCCGTGGCTGGACTCCAGCTGGGGAGATCACGCCGAGATGCTCGGCGTGCTGAAAGCCCAGCGCGAGGCCGGAACCCGCCGGGTGATCAAATCCCATCTGCCCGCCGACGCCCTGCCGATTGCCCCCGAGGCTCGCTACGTGTTCGTCGGGCGTAACGGCAAAGACCTCGGGATCAGCTTCCACAATTACCTCTACAACTTCTCCGCGCCGACGATGGCGGCGATCAACCGGATTCATGCCGAATGGTCGGGCGACTCAAGCCCTCTGGTCATCCCCGAGGACATGCAGACATTCTTCGACCTCTGGCTCGAGACGAACGGATACGGCTGCTGCGACCTACTCGACATCATGGCGTCATGGTGGCAGCTCAAGGACGAGCCGAACGTCCTGCTTCTGCACTACCGGCAGCTGAAAAGCGATCTGCCGGGCCAGATCGCGCGGTTGGCGGAGTTCTTCTCCACCGATCCCGGAACGCTGCGGATGGACGCCATCGTCGAGCATTGCTCGTTCGACTACATGAGCGCCCGCGCCGAGAAGATGGCGCCGTTCGGCGGCACCCACATGTCGAGCGCCAAAGCCTTCTTTCACAAGGGGCTCAAACGCGATCACCGCAACGAGTTGGCCGCCGCGCAGGTCGATCGCTTCGACCGCGTGGCGCTGAACAAGCTGGGTGCGGAGTGTGCGCGCTGGCTGGAGACCGGTGAAACCCCAACAGCCGGTTAGCTTTCACTCGGCTGACCACTCGCTGGTACTTCGTGACCGTCTGGTCATGGAGGGTACGGCGCTGCTGTACGTCGTTGCGATCGCCGTGACGGCACAGGCCAGCGGGTGGCACTACCTGATGTTCCCCGCACTGGCGGCGCTCTCGGCCGACGTGCTGACCCGGCCGTGGGGCAGGTGGGCGAGCCAGCCGGGGCGGTTGATCGTCACGCCCACGCTGGGCGCCACCATCGGCACGCTGGTCACCCGCGAGCTTCCCTACGGCGTCGCCAGCGTGCTGCTTGTCGTGGCGTTGTGCCTGTTGTTGCTAGCGGTGCTGAAGTCGAATATCGCGCCCGCGATCGCCGCGGGACTGCTACCGCTCGCCCTGGGGATCAGGAGCTGGCTTTTTCCATTGGCGATCCTGGTCGGCCTGGTCGCGCTGGTGCTCGTTCTGGTGCCATGGCAGCGACGTTATCGGCGGATGTATCAGGCCGCTCTGCCGGATACGGACGGCGACATCGACGATCTCCTGGAAACGCGCCCTACCGGGAACCGTTGGATCTTGCCGTTTTTCCTGTTTTTGACGGTCATGGCGATTTGTGCGACGGCGTCGGGCCTTCGCCTCATTTTGTTCCCCCCGCTCGTCGTCATCGCCTACGAGATGTTCGCCCACCCCGCATCCTGCCCTTGGGCCCGCAAACCGCCGACGCTGCCGTTGGCCTGCTTCCTCACCTCGGCCACCGGCTGGGGTGCCGTCAGCCTCTTCGGAAAGGGCGGGATGGCGGCCGGGTGCAGCATGGCCGTCGGCATCGTCGCCCTCCGCCTCCTGCAACTGCACATGCCGCCCGCCCTGGCGGTCGGACTACTGCCGCTCGTCATCAATACACCAAATATCGAATATCCCGTTTCCGTGACCATCGGGACCGTCGCCCTGACACTCGCCTTCCTGCTCTACCGGCGATGGGTCATCGGCACCGGCCGCGCTGGGCGTGAGCGTCTCACCAATATGAGGAGTGCATAGTGTCGAATGTCCAATTGACGCATGTGATTTTTGCATTGCTGTTGCTAGTCGGCCTGGCGCAATTGCTCGGCTATCTGTTCGTGTGGCTTCGTCAGCCGAAGGTGGTCGGCGAGATCCTGGCCGGCATCGTGCTGGGTCCGGCGGTGCTCGGCCATGTGCCGTTCATCGAGCACATGATGGACAGCGCCAGACATACCGGCAACATCCTGACGTTCGTCTATTGGCTTGGCCTGCTGCTGCTGATGTTCGTCTCCGGCGCCGAGATGCAGCAGCTCTTCGGTCGTGGGGAGCGGCGCACCGTGAGCTGGCTGGTGATCGTGGGCACCGGAATCCCGTTCTTGCTCGGACTGGGCTTCGGGCCGCACCTGATTCGACCGAGCCTGGCGGGGCCGCACGGGAATCGCATTTCGCTGATCATCATCGTCGCGGTCGGTGTCGCCGTCACTTCCGTGCCGGTGGTTTCCAAAATCTTCGCCGACCTCAAGATCATGAACACCCGTTTCGCCCGGCTGATCCTGGGTGTCGCGGTGCTCGAGGACATCGTGCTGTGGCTCGCACTCGCCATCGCGACGTCGATCGCGGCCAGGGAGTCGCTCGAGCCGGAGCAGATGGCCGTGCACCTGGGCATCACGGTGGCCTACTTCGTGCTCGGCTTGACGATTGCCCCCCGACTCATCAAGCGCGTCAACACCGCCCGTTGGAACGTGCTGGCGCAGCACTCGCCCACCGGCTACGCCATCGCGGTGCTGCTGGCCTACTGCGCGGTCGCCGGGGCGCTCGACGTCAACCTCGTCTTCGCCGCGTTCCTGGCGGGCTTCGCCGTGGTGCACAGAAAGCGCAGGATCTTCGATGAGTCGATGGAGGCGATCAGCAAAGTCTCCTTCGCCTTCTTCATCCCGGTGTACTTCGCGATCGTCGGCCTCAAGCTGGACCTCATCCGCGGTGTCTCCTTGCCGATGATGGCGATCTTCATCCTCGGTACCTGCGCGGTGAAATTGGCGTCCGTCGCGCTCGCCGGCCGGTTCGCCGGCTTCCGGGGCCTCGACCTGATCAACCTGGCGATTACCACCAACGCCCGTGGCGGCCCGGGGATCGTGTTGGCCAGTGTCGCCTTCGACGCCGGCATCATCAGCCCGAAGTTCTACACCACGCTGGTGGTCGCGGCCGTGATCACCTCGCAAATCGCCGGCGCCTGGCTCGACTACGTCCTGCGCAAGGGCTGGCCGTTGCTCAAGTCCGACGTGGCCGACAATGCCGAGCAGTTGTCCAGCGCGGACATTCCGGATGCTGAACCCGTTGGCGCGCAGCGGGAACCGGCCGGGGAGGGTTCGTCACTGACCGGCTAGGCCGGCGAGAAGCAGGACGCAGCCGACGGCGGTGAGCAGGGCGGCCACCTCGAGCCGGCGCCGCGACCGGATCCACTCGTGCAGCGCGGCCATTGCCGCGCGAGTGGTCCGTGGCGCCAGCACATAGGCCACCAGTGGAACCTCCACGAGCGCGAAGGCCACGACGTTGAACATCAGCAGCGCGCCGACCTGCGTCGTGGCGGCGGCCCCGGAAGCCAGGATGATCGCCAGTGCGGCCAGGTAGTCCACCGACGGCAGCGCGATCCCCAGGCCGGCCACCCCCGCGACCCACAATGACCGCCCGCCCAACAGTATTTGTGCTCGCGCGGGGAGGCTTCGGAACCGGGCCCGCCGGCCGATGGTGGGTCGGACGGCCAGGATGGCGGCGACTACCAGAGCCAGGACCCCGATTCCGATTTGCACCCTGGGCAACGTGAAGTAGGTGGCACCCAGCAGCTTGCGCCGCAAGACAAACAGCACGACCAGGCCGACCGTCATGCCCATCGCGAAGCCCCCGCCCAAGAAGGCGAGGAGTTGCAGCATCGGTCGCGGTCTGTTCAGCATCAGCACCGTCATGCCGATCCGGAACGGCTCGAGGCTCACGGCGACAGCCATCACCAACAGGGTGATCAACATGGCAAGTTGTGGTTGCGGACGGTCAGGCCCCCTCGGGCGTTCGCACGGAAACGGACGCGCTTTGCATGGGCGCCAGGTTACCGCCGGCCCGCAGCGGGTCGGCATCGGCGGCGTCGGCCTAAAGGGGCGGTGGCTGGTTGCGTTCGGCGCTGCGGGCGGCGTTGAGGGCGCGTTCGGTGTTGATGCGGTGGGCACGGTCTTGTGTTCGCGTGCGGCGGCGGGTGGGCATCATCAGGGTGCGGTTGTCGTTGGGTCGAGATACGGCCGGGGCGGCGGACAACTTGCCGGTGGGCAGGCACAGGGTGGGGAATAGCAGCCGGCTGCCGGGGTGGGTGGTGTAGGTGTGTCCGCTGGGTGAGGTCCAAACGATGGTGCCGTCGGGGTATTGCCGGTCGCGCCAGCCCGTCCAGAAAGTTTTGAGCAAGTGGTGTTTTCGGCACAGGCAGGCGAGGTTGGAGGGATGGGTGGGGCCGCCGTCGCGGTAGGCGATGGTGTGATCGATGTCGCAGTATTCGGCGGCTCGGTCACAGCCGGGGAAGCGGCAGGTGGCGTCGCGGCAGCGGATGAAACGATCAAGGGCGGTCGAGGGCCGGTAGCCGGGTTCGGGTGGAGTGTCGCCGGGGTGCCACACCGGGCGGATGGTGGCGCCGCCGCGGATGAGCTCGGCCAGGATCGGGGCGGGCAGGGTGGGGCCGCCGAGCAGGTGGGCGGTGGCAGGTGCGCTGACCGCGGGGGGCTCGGGGTGGGGGGCCAGCGCCTCGGCCAGGGTCGTGTCCGCGGTGATCGGCGGTGCGGTCACCTCGCCGGACAGGTGCGGGTCGGGGGCGGTGTCGAGGGCGGCCGCGTCGGTCAGGACGTGGACGACCACGGCGCCCGTGCGCGGGTCGGGATCGGCGCCGACGGGGCACTCGGATTTGCCGCAGGTGCAGGCCAGCCGGCCGGCGCCGGCGGCCAGGGCGCCCAGAGCGTCGGCGCGGCGCTGGGGCAGGGTGCGCGGGTCCTGGTCGCACACGTCGTGGGCCATCTGGTCGAGGCGGCGGTCCAATATGGCGGCGTCGGTGGCAAACAGCGAACCCCACAGGTAGGCGATGCCGGACTGGTCATCGGGTGCGGTGATGACCACGTCGCGCCCGCGCGCCCCGGCCCGCACGCGGCGCAGCGCGGCGGGGTCGTGGCGCTCGACGATGGCGTCGATGCGCTGCGCGGTCTTGGTCAGCGACAGCGGCCCGTAGGCGGCGGCGTCGCCGGCCAGGGCGGCATCGACGCGCTCGAGGATGTCGGGGTCTTTGACCAGGTCGGTGCGCCAGACGATCGTCGAGGCCAGCCGCGCGCTGATCAGCCCGTCGAGAAACAGCGCCCCGATTTTGGGCAGCCGGTTGCGCAGCGCCATGCCCAGATACATCTGCCCGGAGGCCATGGCGTGGCTGATGTTCTGGGCGGCGGCGACTTCGGCGGCGATCGCGTCCCAGTTGTCACAGGACCAGCGGGCGCTGTGGGTGGGGCCGTCGGTGTGGCGGGCGACGAATTCGGCGATCGCGGCCAGCCGGTGCCCGGCCGCGGCGGCCTCGGCACGCGCGCCCGCGCCGATCGCGGCCACCACCGCCGCGTCGCCGGCGTCCCGTAACGCCTCGACACCCACCACATCGTTATCGCACATACTTTCGAAGCGTAGCCGGATGGGGTGATAAACGGTTTGACCCAAACCCCCAGTTGTGCATGAACCGCCAATTGTGGATAGGCGCGATCGCTAAGCAGGCCGCTCCAACACCCGCAGCCCGAGCGAAAACACCAGCCGCGCCTCGGGATCGGCCAACGAGGTCGACATCAGCTTCTCGATCCGGCGCACCCGGTAGCGAACGGTGTTGGGATGCACCTGCAGCGACCGCGCGGCCGCGCCGATGTCGCCGAAGCTGTCCAGGTGCGCCCGCAACGTCTCGGCAAGCACCGGGTCGCGGGCGTGCAGGTCGCGAATCCGCGGATCCACCAACCGTTTGTCGGCGCCGACGAGGGCGACGATCTCGTCGAGCAGGACGGTGGTGCGCGCCTCGGCCAGCGACGTGACCTGCCCCAGGAACGGGTGGCGTTCGGCGCTGTCGAGCACGCGGTCGACCTCGGCGCGGGCCGGCGCGATGCCCGCGAGGCCGGCGACCGGCCCGGCGATGGCGGCCCGCAGCTCGACGCCGAGCTCGGTGCGCAGCGCGGCGACCGTGCCGCGCACCCACGAGGTGACCGACCGCGTCGTAGCGGTCTGCGGCAACAGCACGTAGATCCGCGAGCCCTGCGCTGCGACCTGAGCATCGCGACGAAAAGCGCTGGCGCTCAGAGCCATCACGTCGGACAGCCGCGCGGAGCCGGCCTCGTTGTGCGCGGTGTCCCAGCCGATCAGCACGGCGGTGCCGTCGACGGAAAGGCCCAGTTCTCCGGCGATGGCGGCCACGTCGTCTGGCGCGGAGTCCGTGAGCCCCAGCAGCTGCTGCACCCGGCGCGTCTGCGTCGACGGCCGCGCCGCCAGCCGCGACATGATGCGGGCGGCCAACACGGCGGCGCCCCGCAGCACTTCTTCGGAGTCCTCGGCCAGGGGGCGCGACCCCTGCTGCACCCAGATGCTGCCGGCGAACACGGGGGCCCGGCGGGTGCCGGACGCCGGCTGATAGATTCCGACGGCCAGCCGCGGCCGCAGTCCCAGCTCCGGGCGCTCGGCGACGCGGACCACCTCGCCGCCGGAGCGCAGCGCGTCGAAGATGCCCCACTGGCCGATCCACTTCAGATGCTCGGGCGGGCCGGCGCGGCCCAGGATGGAAAGCCGGCGCAGCTCGTCGGCCTCGTCGTTGGAGGCCGAGTAGGCCAGCACGTGCGACTCGGCGTTTTCGATGCTGACCATGCCGTGGATGCGGTCGGCCAGCGACTGCGCCAGGCCGAACAGGTCGGTGCCCGAGTCGTCCGCCGGGTCGCTGCGGTCCCCGTGATGCTCGAGAACGTGATTGACCAACTGGTAGAGCCGCTCCCACCGCGCCCTGGGCTCCACGGCCACCACCGCCGACCCGGCCGCGACCGCCGTCGTCACCAGTTCGTTCGAGGGTTCCTTGGCGAAGATCGCCGCGGGCACGCGCTCGCGCGCCTGCTTGTCCACCCACCGCAACGCCTCGTCGTCGGTGACGCCGAGCAGAAAGAAGATGTCGGCCGATCCCGCGGCCGCCGCCAGGCCCAGCCGCACGTCGTCGGAATCGATCAGCGCCGCCGACCCCACGGGCAGGTCGAGGCCGCGCGGCGCGGCCACCAGGCTGACCAGGGTCGCGTCCAGCGCGAGCAGTAACTGACCCAGCCCCACGCCCGTCGCCCGCATATTGTCCGATATTACTACGAAGCCGATCCAATCCTGTCTGATCCGACAAACATCTCGGAGGCCGCCGGGGGGACCCTGGCAGGCATGGATGCGATCACCCGAGTCCCGGTACCCGCCAACGAGCCCGTCCACGACTACGCACCGAATTCCCCCGAACGCTCGCGACTGAAGGCCGAGCTGGCCGCGCAGGCCGGCCATCCGATCGACCTCCCGCACGTCATCGGCGGGGACCACCGGATGGGCGGCGGTGAGCGGATCGACGTCGTCCAGCCGCACCGGCACGCCGCCACGCTGGGCACCCTGACCAACGCCGGGCACGCCGAGGCCACGGCGGCCGTCGAGGCCGCGATGACCGCGAGAAACGACTGGGCCGCATTGCCCTTCGACGAGCGCGCCGCGGTGTTCCTGCGGGCCGCCGACCTGCTGGCGGGGCCGTGGCGGGAAAAGATGGCCGCCGCAACGATGCTCGGCCAGTCCAAGTCCCCGTACCAGGCCGAGATCGACGCGGTGTGCGAGATGATCGACTTCTGGCGCTTCGACGTCGCATTCGCACGCCAGATCCTGGAACAGCAGCCGGTCAGCGGGCCTGGGGAGTGGAACCGCAGCGACTACCGGCCGCTGGACGGCTTTGTCTACGCGGTCACGCCGTTCAACTTCACCTCGATCGCGGGCAACCTCCCGTCGGCCCCGGCACTGATGGGCAACACCGTGGTCTGGAAGCCCTCGATCACCCAGACGCTGTCGGCGTATGTGACCATGCAGCTGCTCGAGGCCGCCGGGCTGCCGCCCGGGGTGATCAACCTGGTCACCGGCGACGGCTTCGCGGTTTCCGATGTGGCGCTGGCCGATCCGCGCCTGGCCGGCATCCACTTCACCGGCTCGACGGCCACCTTCCAGCACTTGTGGCAGCAGGTGGGCGCCAACATCGCGCGCTACCAGGGCTACCCGCGCCTGGTCGGCGAGACCGGCGGTAAGGACTTCGTCATCGCCCACGCCTCGGCGCGGCCCGACGTGCTGAGCACCGCCCTGGTCCGCGGGGCGTTCGACTACCAGGGGCAGAAGTGCTCGGCGGTCTCGCGGGCGTTCATCGCCAACTCGGTGTGGCAAAAGATGGGCGACGACTTCCTCGGCATCGCCGGCGACCTGCGCTACGGCGATGTCACCGACCTGTCGAACTTCGGCGGCGCGCTGATCGACGGCCGCGCCTTCGCCAAGAACGTCAAGGCCATCGAGCGCGCCAAGGGCGCAGCCGGTGTCACCATCGCCGCCGGCGGCGAATACGACGACAGCGAGGGCTATTTCGTGCGGCCAACCGTGCTGTTGTCCGACGACCTGACCGACGAGGCGTTTTCCACCGAGTACTTCGGTCCGGTGCTGGCGATCCATGTCTACCCCGACGAGCAGTACGAGCGGATGCTCGATGTCATCGACACCGGGAGTCGCTACGCGCTGACCGGTGCGGTGATCGCCGACGACCGTGCCGCCGTGCAGACCGCGCATGACCGGCTGCGGTTCGCCGCCGGCAACTTCTACGTCAACGACAAGCCGACCGGCGCGGTGGTCGGGCGCCAGCCGTTCGGCGGTTCCCGCGGCTCGGGCACCAACGACAAGGCCGGCTCGGTGCTCAACATGATGCGCTGGACGTCGGCGCGCACCGTCAAGGAGACGTACGTCCCGGCGACCGACCACACGTATCCGCACATGGGGAACGAGTGATGGCCGGCGTGTTCGCCAACACCGTGCGCCCGGCGATCCTGGCCGCCGCGCGCAAGGACCGGCTGCGCCGTACGGCCGAACGGCTGCCGGTCACCCGCACGGTGGTGCAGCGGTTCGTGCCCGGGGAGACGATCGACTCGGTACTGGGCAGCGTTGCCGAGCTTTGTGATTCGGGCCGGTTCGTCAGCATCGACTACCTCGGCGAGGATGTCACCAGCGCAGACGACGCCGAGGCGGCGGTGGACGTCTATCTGCACCTGATCGAGCGGCTGAGCCGACTCGGCGTTGGTGGCGGCGTGCGACCGCTCGAGGTGTCGCTGAAGCTGTCGGCGCTGGGGCAATCACTCGACCGTGACGGCGAGAAGATCGCCCGGGAGAACGCCTTCGCGATCTGCGAGGCGGCCCAGCGCGCCGGTGTGTGGGTGACGGTGGACGCCGAGGACCACACCACCACGGATTCGACGCTGACCATCGTGCGCGACCTGCGGGGCGACTTCCCTTGGCTGGGAACGGTTTTGCAGGCGTACCTGAGGCGCACGCTGGGCGACTGCGAGGAGTTCGCCGCCTCGGGCGCCCGGATCCGGCTGTGCAAGGGCGCCTACGACGAGCCGGCGTCGGTGGCCTACCGGGACCGGGACGCGGTCACCGACTCCTACCTGCGGTGCCTGCGGGTGCTGATGGCCGGCTCGGGCTATCCGATGGTGGCCTCGCACGATCCGGCCATCATCGACGGGGTGCCCGGGATGGCGCGCGAATCAGGCCGGGGCGTCGGCGAATTCGAATACCAGATGCTATACGGCATCCGCGGCGGCGAGCAGCGGCGGCTGGCCGAGGCCGGCAACCAGGTTCGCGTATATGTGCCGTTCGGCGACCAGTGGTACGGCTACTTCATGCGCCGGCTGGCCGAGCGGCCGGCCAACCTGGGGTTCTTCCTGCGGGCGCTGGCCGAACGGCGGAGTGTGAGTTCGCGGCTTTGGGTGTGAACTGAGGGCGCGGTTCATCGGCGTGTCGTCACCCTGGGCTCACACTCAGGTGGCCGGACAGTCCCGGCGGTTGGGGCCGTCGAGCGCTTTGGGCGCGTCCTCGATGGCGGCGTGCAGCGCGTCGAAGACTTGCGGGTCCCAGGTGAGCGCCGTCTTCCAGTCCAGGCCGGCCGAGTTGGAGACGTAGATGCTGTGCGTGTCGTCGAAGGTGTGGCAACTCCGGTGCGGGAGCACGGAGTCGGCGATATCGACCGCCAGGGCGCTGCGCAGCGCCACGATGCCGTCGTTGGGCCACACCATGGGGTTCACCTGACCTGGCTTGGTGAATTTCTTGCCACCGATCAGCACGACGGGGATCTTGTCGAGCACTCCGGCCTGGAACTGATTCCAGCCGTCCTTGCCCATCAGGTAGGCCTGGTTGACCTCGCGGCCAGAACCTGCCATCAGGCGCAGTACCTCGGTCTTGAAGTTCTTCATCGCGTTCTCGCAGAACTGGTCGCCGGCGCAGTCGGTCAATCCGATGAGGTCGTTGGCGTAGTCCGATAGGTACGAGCCCTGCCACGGCGTGCCGATGGTGGTCAGCGAACGGATGTGCATCGGCGAGTTTGTCGTGGTGAGAACGCGGATGGCGGCTCGCGAATACAGCCCGCCCATCGAGTGGCCCACCAGGTCGACGTCGTCGATGCCTTTGTCGGTGTGCAGGTAGGTCAAGAACCTCGCCAGGTGCTCGCCGGCGGTTTCGATGCTGCCCGTGGAGTTCACGGTCATGTTCTCCGGCAGGGTGATCGGGCAGACCCCGAACGGGCCGAAGCCGGTCTGGTCGACCACCTGCCCGCGGCCGGCCATCGCCGGTGAGGTGAAGACCTGGTAGCCCTGCTTGAGCAGGTACTCGCGGATCGCCGTGTCGGTGTTGCCCGCGGCCAGCCCGGTGGCGCATGCCTGGTCCGGTGTGGTGAACGGGCTGGTGGCGTCGCCCCCGGAGACGACCACCACCGCATGTGACTTTGTGTGCTTGGTCTCATCTGACCGGCCGCAGCCGGCCAGGAAAGCCATTGCCATCAACACCGCTGCCGTGACCGCAAGCATTCGTCGCACAACGCAGGATGCTAGCGGTTGATGCCGGTCACTGAGCGCGCTTCGGCCGCGGACGATCACCGGCGAAGCCACGTACCACATGTGCGCGTACGAATTCGGCGACGACGTCGGGATCGTCCATGTCCAGTGTCGACGAGGGCGTGCTGAACAGCGAAAAGAGGATCCGTGCAAACCACTCCCCGGCGGCATCGACGTCGAGGTCCTTACGCACCTCGCCGGTCAGCCTGGCCGCGCACAGGTAGGGCGCGAAGAACTCGACGCATTCGCGCAGCAGCACCGCAGCGTCCCTGGTGAGCAGCAGGCTGACCGCGTCCTCGTCGAAGTAACGCTCGGAGGAGATGACCCGCCGCGCCTGGGTGACGAACACCGCCGCGCGACTGAGCTTGTCCTCGAGCGAGCCGCCGCGTTCCATCGCCGTCGACATCTCGCGATAGAACCGCTCGGAGGCGTGCTCGGCGCACGCTTCGACGATGGCGCCCTTGTCGGCGAAGTACTCATAGATCGTGCTGCGGGAGACACCGGCCGTCTTGGCGATGTCGACGATCGTCGCCTTCTGCAGACCCTGCTTGCCGAAGCAGGCATACGCCGACTCGACGATGAGCTGGCGGGTGTCGGTGGCTTGAGCCTGGGTCGTCATGGCACCAGCGCGCCCCGGGGCACCGATCCCGCGTCGGCCGAGGCGAAAGCGGCGTTGATGTCGGCAAGATGGAAGGGCTTGGGCAGCAACCTGTGGAAAGGAAAACTGGTGTGCTGCAGGAAGGACAAACCGATCGCCAGCGTGACGGGGTCGTAGAACATCACGCCGCGGACCGACTTGTTGCCGTAGACCAGCACGCTGGGGTCAAGCTCGAAGCTCCGTCCCATCCCGACGTTGCCGACCTCGAGCAGCGTGCCGCCGTTGTTGAGGAAACCGATCCCGTCGGGAATGACGCCCGGCACGCCGACGACCTCGAGCACCCAATCGGCGCCGATGCCGTCGGTGTGCCGGTGGACCCGCTCGGTGAGCTCGGCCGTCGACAGGCCGCCGGCGTCGATGCAGTGGGTGGCACCGAAATCGGCGGCGACGTCGAGTCGTTCGGCGATCTTGTCGATGACGATCACCGCCGCGGCCCCCGCGGTGCGCGCCACGGCTGCCGCGTTGATGCCCAGCCCGCCCGCGCCCTGGATGACGACGGTGTCGCCGAGGCGCACCTCACGCAGCGCGAACAGCACCTGGGAGAGCGCACAATTGAGCGGTGCCACGGCCTCGTCGGCGAGGCCCTCGGGGACCTTATACAGCGGCTGGCGCGCACTGGTGTAGTAGTACTCGCCGTGTGCGCCGATGAAGTGCGGCGCCTGCTCGTGGGTGCGGTATTCGCCGGCCATCAGGTTCTGGCACGCGTAAGAGCGGCCCCGCGAGCAGGCGTGGCATCGGCCGCAGAACCAGAAGTAGGGCGTCACCACGCGATCGCCCGCCGCCAGCGGCTGGCCGGTCGCGTCAGTGGTGAGTCCTGCGCCGAGCTCCGCGATCTCACAAACCATCTCGTGGCCCATGGCGAACGGGCACGGCAATGGTAGCTCGCCGCGGTAGATGTGCAGATCCGATCCGCAGATTCCGGCCATCCGCAACTTCAGAGCGGCGGTTCCCGGCGCTGGTTCCGTCAGCGGGAATTCGGCCAGCTCGATCGGACCTCCGGCGGCGGCCAGCAGCGCGAGCTTGGGCATCGAGTCCTCCTAGCCGGCCGGTGCGAGAATCAGGCCGCTGGTGGGCACGCCGGTTCCCGACGTGACGAGGACGTGCTCGACGTTGTCCACCTGGTTGTAGGACGTGCCGCGCACCTGCCGCACCCCCTCGGTGATGCCGTTCATCCCGTGGATGTACGCCTCGCCGAGCAGCCCGCCGTTGGTGTTGATCGGGAATTCCCCGCCCAGCGACAGGCGCTCGACGGTGGCGAAGTCCTTGGCCTCACCGCGCCCGCAGAACCCGAGCTCTTCGAGCTGGGCGAACACGAACGGCGTGAAATGATCGTAGATGAACGCGGTTTGGATGTCTTGCGGCTTGAGACCGGAGTCGCGCCACAGTCGTTGGGCGACAACGCCCATCTCCGGCAGCCCGGTGATGTCCTCGCGGTAGTAGCTGGTCATCATCTCACCGTTGGCCGCTGCGCCCTGGGCGGCCGCGGTGACGATCGCCGGCGGCTGCCGCAAGTCCCGGGCGCGTTCGGCGCTGGTCACCACCAGCGCGACCCCGCCGTCGCTCTCCTGGCAGCAATCCAGCAGCCGCAGCACGGGTTCGACGATCCAGCGCGAATTCTGGTGGTCCTCCAACGTGATCGGGCGCTCGTAGAACCAGGCGTCGGGGTTCGTGGCCGCGTGCTTGCGGTCCACCACGGCGATGCGGCCGAAGTCCTCGTTGGTCACCCCGTAGGTCGACATGTAGCGCTGGGCGTGCATCGCGACCCACGCCGCGGGGGTGAGCAGCCCGAACGGCGCGTAGTGCGCCATGAACAGCGGGGTCCCCAAGTCGGTGCGCCCGCTGCCGCCGAACCGGAAACCCGATCGCTCGTTGAAGGCGCGCCAGCACACCACGACATCGGCGACGCCGGTGGCCACGGCCATCGCCGCGTGCACCACGGTGCCGGCCGCGGCGCCGCCGCCGTGATGGACGCGGGAGAAGAAGCTCAGGTCGCCGATGCCGACATTGCGCGCGATGTCGATCTCGTCGCTGGAGTCCATGGTGAACGTGACCATGCCGTCGACGTCGGCGGGGGAAAGCCCGGCGTCGTCGAGCGCGGAACTGACCGCCTCACAGGCTAATTGCAACTCGCTGCGCCCGGATTCCTTGGAGAACTCGGTCTGGCCGATGCCGACGATCGCTGTGGCGCCGGGCAGCGAGCCGCTCATGCACCGGGCCCGTCGAGCAGGCCGAGCACCGCGGTGCCGGAGACGTGATCGCCGAGGCTGTTGGAGGCCTTGAAGGTCACCTCGACGAAGTTCTCAGCCGTCCGATTCCCTGCTGAACCGCGAGTCTTGCCGGTGACGCTGCCGGTGAAGCGCAGGGGGTCGTCGGGAAAGCACGGCACCCCGAGGCGAATCGACAGGTTCTTGACCATCGCCTCGGGCCCGGCCCAGTCGGTCAGGAAGCGCACGCAGTAGCCGTTGCTGGTCAGGATGTTCATGAACAGGTTGGGCGAGCCCTGCTTGTTGGCGTAGTCGCGGTCGTGGTGCACCGGCATGAAGTCGCGTGAGGCGATCGCGCCGGCGACGATCATCGTTGTGGTGATCGGGATTTCGAGGGGGGTCACCTCGTCGCCGACGTTGATGTCGGCCCACTGCAGCGTGGTGGTGCGGGTCTTGGCGGTCGTCATCGGTTTCCTTCGGGATAGGTGCTGCCCATGGCGGCGAGCTGGGCGGAGGCCGGGCCGAGGGCGAGCTCGTTGTGCTTGGCCCACAAGAAGTAGCGGTGCAGGGGATAGGTGACGTCGATGCCGATGCCGCCGTGCACCTGCTGGGCGGTGGCGGCGACCCGGGCGCCGGCCTCGGCGGCCCAGAATTTCGCGATGCGGGCGGCCCGGCGGGCCTCTTTTGCGGGCCGGTCGTGCGCGATCAGCCAGGCCGCGTGCCAGGTGGTCCAGCGGATCGCCTCGACGTCGATGAACGCGTCGGCCATCCGCTGCTGCACCGCCTGGAAGCTGCCGATCGGGCGGCCGAACTGCTCGCGCCCGCTGGTGTAGTCGGCGGCCATCCGCAACGCGCGCTCGCAGACGCCGAGCTGGACGGCGCACAGCCCGACCAGCGCGCGGGTGTGCAGCTCGTCGAGCGGGCCGCCAAGCCTGTCCGCATCGGAAACGGTTGCGCCGTCGAGGAACACGTCGGCGTGCGGCTCGTGGTCGGTGGTCGCCACCGGCCGGACGTCGACGCCGGGGTCGTCGGTTGCCAGCAGGAACAGACCCGCGTCGCCGTCGTCGGTGGTGGCGGGAACCACCACGGTGTCGGCGAGCTGGGCGGCGGGCACCAGTTCCTTGGCGCCGTCGAGGCGCCACTTCGCGCCGTCGCGGTGCGCGGAGGTGGCCGGCGTCATCGGGTCGGAGCGGGCGGGTTCCGCCAGGCCCGCGGTCAGGATGCGGTTGCCCGCAATGACGTCGGGCAGGAAGCGGCGGCGTTGCTCTTCGGTGCCGTGCCGGGCGATCGGTTCGGCGCCCAGCACCAGCGTCGCGTAGGCGGGCACCGGCGCCACGCTCCGGCCGACTTCGGACAGCAGCACACAGAGTTCCACGAAGCCGCCGCCATTACCGCCGAACTCCTCCGGCAGCGCGGTGCCCAGCAGGTCGGCCGACGCGAGTTCGCGCCAGAGCTCGGCGTCGTAGCGGGTCTCGCCGGCCTCGAGTTCGGTGAGGCGCTCGGGGGTGGCCCGGCGCTCGAAGAATCTCGCGGCGCGAGCTTGGCGATCGTCTCCTGCTCTTCGGTGAACGTGAAATCCATGAACGTCAGCCCGCCGGACGGAACTGGTGCAGCACCAGTCCGTCGTCGAATTCCCGGAAGAAGACCTCGACGTCCATGCCGACCGTGACGTCGGCCGGGTCGATGTCGCACAGGTTCGACACCAGCCGGACCCCCTCGGCAAGCTCGACCAGCACGACGATGTAGGGGTATTCGAAGAAGGGGAATTTGGGTTCGTGCGGCATCACGTAGCTGTAGACGGTGCCGCGGCCCGACGACTCGATCGGCTCCCAGTCCAGCGATCGGCACGCCGGGCACATCGGGCGGGGCGGGTGGCGCAGCGCCCCGCAGCCGCCGCAGCGCTGGATCAGCAACTTGTGCTCACGCAGGCCGTTCCAGAAGAACTCGGTGTCCGGGCTGATCGCCGGGGCCAACCGGGACGCCATCAGCGTTCCGGCCTGAATCGCAGCACCCGGAATCGCTGGCGGCCCAGCACCTCCCCGTTCTGGTCGGTGTAGGTGGTCAGCCAGGTCAGGAAGAAGCCGGTGCCCAGCGCCGTCTTCTTCTCCTCGGAGACCGATTCGTAGACCGCCGTGGCGCTGATGACGTCGCCCAGCCGGGGGTAGCGCTCGATCTCGAACTCGGAGTTGGTGGCGACGGTGCTGGTGTATCCGGCCTCGTCGAGGAACGCCGTGGGATTGCCGGTGATTTCCACCGGGGCCCCGCCCCGTTCCCCGATGCCTTCCAGCTTGGGGGACGGCATTGTCCAGGTCTGCAGCATGACCGGCGGCGACACGATGCCGCCGAACCGCGACGACGCCGCGAATTCCGGGTCGAGGTAGACCGGGTTCATGTCGGCCAGTGGCGTACGCCCAGTGCCGGATCATCGGCTGGTTCACCGGGTCCGGGGCCAGCGACGGCTTTCCGGTGCCGCCGGTCGGCTGGCCGACCAGGGCGCGCACCTTGGCGCTGACGGTGTCTGAGTCGGTCACTGACTCTGTCCTCCTTTGTCGGGGGCTCGAAGGTCGCGGGGCGCGCGGGGCATGCCCAGCCCGGCCATGGCAATGATGTCACGCTGGATTTCGTTGGCGCCGCCGCCGAAGGTGTTGATGACGGCGAACCGGTAAGCGGATTCCAGGGCCCCGCGCACCGGTGCGTCGGCGCCGCGGCGTAACCCGTTGTGGTCGAGCACTTCCAGCAGCTGGCGGGCGACCTGCTGGGTCAGCTCGGTGCCGAACACCTTGGCGGCCGACGCTTCCCCCATGCTGAGTACTCCCTTGGTCATCGCGGCGTTGACCCGCGTGTTGACCAGCTTGTACGCGGCTACCTGCGCCTCGACGCGGGCGAGCGCGAGCCGCACCCAGGGCCGGTCGATGACGCGGCCGCCGTCGAGCTCGGTGGTGGTGGCCCACTCCAGGGTCTTCTCGAACAGCGGCTCGAGGCCGGCGAGATTGCCCAGGGCGGCGCGCTCGAAATTCAACTGGGTGGTGATCAGCTGCCACCCCTCGTTTTCGCCGCCCACCAGCGCGCTCGCCGGCACCCGCACGTCGTCGTAGAACGTGTAGAAGGTGGAAACACCCGGCATGGTGTGCAGCGGTTGCCAGGAGAACCCCGGCGAGGAGGTGGGCACGATGAAGATGGAAATGCCCTTGTGCTTCTTGGCGTTCGGGTCGGTGCGCGCGGCCAGCCACACGTAGTCGGCGTAGGCGGCGCCGCTGGTGAACATCTTCTGGCCGTTGATCACGTAATGATCGCCGTCGCGCACCGCGGTGGTGCGCAGCGAGGCGAGGTCGCTGCCGGCGCCGGGTTCGGAGTAGCCGATCGCGAACTCGACGCTGCCGTCCAGGATCGCCGGCAGAAACTTCCGCTTCTGCTCCTCGGTGCCGCACTGCATCAGCGTCGGCCCGACCGTGTTGAGCGTCACCAGCGGGATCGGGGCGTCGACTCGGCGCGCCTCCTCAAAGAAGATGAACTGCTCGATCGCCGAGAACCCTTGTCCGCCATACTCTTTGGGCCAGCCGACGCCGAGCAGGTCGGCCGCGGCCAGGGCGCGGACGCACTCCCGCACCTCCGGCCCGCCCTCCATGCGCTCGCGGACCGCGGCGGTCCGCTCGGGCGTCATCACCCGTTCCAACGAAGCGCGGATCTCCGCGCGCAGCCGCTCCTGCTCGGGCGTGTACTCGAGGTGCACCGTCAGGCCCCGAGCCGCACCGGCATGCGCTTGACCCCGGGCACCATGGTGGCCCGCATCCGGTCCACCTCGCCCACCAACTCGAGTCGCGGAAAGCGGCGCAGCAGCTCGTCGAACAGCACGCGGGCCTCCAGTCGCGCCAGTTGCGCACCCACGCAGGAGTGTTCGCCGCACCCGAACGCGATGTGCGGGTTGGGGTTACGGGTCACCTTGAACTCCTCGGAGTCGGGACCGAAGATGTCCTCGTCGCGGTTGGCCGATCCGTAGAGCATCACCACGACGTCGCCCGCGGCGATGCGCCGGCCGCGGATCTCGACGTCGGTCGTCGCGGTCCGCGCCATGTGGACCACCGGGCTGTTGAAGCGCAGCATCTCCTCGACCGCGCCCGGGATCAGGCCGGGATCCTCGACCAGCAGGCGGCACTGGTCGGGATGGGCGATCAGCGCCAGCGTGCCCAGCGCGATCAGGTTGCGGGTCGTCTCGTTGCCGGCCACCAGCAGCAGGAACGCGAAGTTGAGCAAATCCTCGTCGGTGAGCCGGTTCCCGTCGATCTCGGCGCCGGCCAGCACCGACAGCAGGTCGTCGCGGGGCTCGGTGCGCCGGGCCGCGATCAGCTTCTGGAAATACTCGTACAGCTGCCCCATCGCGACCATCGAGTCGAGTTCGATCTCCGGGTCGGCGGTTCCGGTGGCCGCGTCCGACCACGCGCGGAACTGCTCCCAGTCGTCGGGCGGGGCGCCGATCAGCTCGGCGATCATCCGGGTGGGCAGCGGGGCGGCGATCTCCTCGGCGAACTCGTGCACCGAGCCCGGCTGCAGGGGATCGAGGATGCCGCGCACGATCTCGCGGATCTTGGATTCGAGCACGGCCACGCGCCGCCGGGTGAAACCGGAGTTGATCAGCTTGCGCAGCTGCCGGTGCCGCGGCGGGTCGGTGAAGATGAGATTGCCCTCCTGCACCGGGTTCGGCAGGTGCGGGTCGGGGATCGTGATGCCCTTGGTCGAGGTGAACAGCGCCGGGTTGCCCGAGACGAACCGGATGTCCTCGTACTTCAGCAGCGCCCAGAAATTGGTCACGTCGTTCCAGCACACCGGGGACGTGGCGCGCAGCTCGCGGTAGGCCGGGTACGGGTCGCCCGCGTAGAAATCCGGGGAGTGCAGTGGAAAAGTGGTCTGCACGGCAGAGCCTTCCTGAACAAGCGGTCCGACATAATGCGGCAATATGTCTAGTGACGTTGTGTCTACTCTCGATCGGCTACGTCTGTCAATGCGCCCGCAATGCGCTGGAATAGCGCGATGTTCGCCCGCCTGGTGATTGACGTCGGTGGCGCATGGGTGTACACCAAGTGGTTAGATGACCGACGTTCGGGTGAGGAAAAACATGGCCGAGCTGCAACCCCCGGGCCCTCTTGCCGACACCTATCGGCTCTACATCGACGGCAGCTGGGTCGATCCGCAGGACGGCCGCTACGACGACACCGACCCGGCCACCGAACGGGCGATCGCAACGGCACCCGACGCGAGCGTCGCCCAGGTCGGCGAGGCGATCGCGGCCGCGCGCCGGGCTTTCGACGAGGGCCCCTGGTCGCAGCTGGGCCCCGAGGACCGGGCCGGCTGCCTCAACCAGCTCGGCGACGCCCTGCTCGAGCACGCCGACGAGTTCTTCGCGCTGTCGCAGGCTGAGTGGGGCTGCATCGCCAACGAACGCATGATGCAGATCGACGGCGCCGGATACACGTCCATGCACGCGGCCCAGCTGGCCACCAAGTTGGTCGACGAGCCGGTCACCGGGATCGGCGCCGGCACCACCGTGCTGCGACACGAGCCCCTGGGCGTCGTGTCGATCCTGACGCCGTGGAACTTCCCGCACATCCTCAACGTCATGAAGGTGAACAACGCGCTGGCCGCCGGTAATACCGTGGTGCTGAAGCCATCTCCGCTGACGCCGCTGGCCGGCCTGGCGCTCGCCCGCCTCGTCGACGAGCACACCGACATCCCCCCGGGTGTGGTCAACGTCGTCACGCCGTCGGGCCTCGAGGCCGCCAAGCTGCTCACCACGGACCCGCGCGTCGACATGATCAGCTTCACCGGCAGCTCGGCCGTCGGCTGCGACGTCATGCGGGCCGCGGGCGACGCCATGAAGCGACTGCTGCTCGAGTGCGGCGGCAAGTCGGCGAGCATCATCCTCGACGACGCGCAGGTGACCGACGAGATGCTCGAACAGCTGCTGTTCAACTGCTGCTCGCTGCACGCCGGGCAGGCGTGCATCCTGCACAGCCGGCTGCTGCTGCCCGACTCGCTGCACGACGACGTCGTCGACCGGCTCGTCACGCTCGCCCGCGACGTCACGGTCGGCGACCCCAGGGATCCCGGGACCCAGATGGGCCCGCTGATCAGCGCGGCGCAGCGCGACCGGGTTCAGGCGCACGTGGACGGGGCGGTCAACGACGGGGCGAAACTGGTGACCGGGGGCGGCCGTCCCGCCGGTCTGGACGCCGGATTCTATTTCGAGCCGACGATTCTCACCGAGGTCGGGCCGGATTCGACGATCGCCCAGGAGGAAGTCTTCGGGCCCGTGCTGACGGTGCTGCGCTACCGCGACGACGATGACGCCGTGGCGATCGCGAACAATTCCCGCTACGGGCTGTCCGGCGCCGTGTGGGGCACCGACGTGGACCGGGCCGTCGGCGTGGCCCGCCGCATCCGCACCGGCCAGGTCGCGGTCAACGGCGTCGGACCCGGCGATGCCCCGTTCGGCGGCTTCAAGCTGAGCGGATTCGGTCGGGAGAGCGGCGGGATCCGCGGGCTGCACCAGTACATGGAGGAGAAGGCCATCGGGATCCCCGCGTGACGGCGACCCCTGGCCGGGCTGCGCGTCGTCGAACTCGCCGGCGAGATCTCGGGTCCCTACGCGGGGAAGCTCCTCGGCGACCTCGGCGCCGAGGTCACCAAGATCGAGCCGCCCGAAGGGGATCCGCTGCGCCGGTGGGGCCCGTTCCCCGGCGGAGTCGCCGACCCGGAGCGCAGCGGGCTGTTCGAGTACCTCAACGCCGGGAAGCGTTTGACGACAAAGGGTTTCGACTGATGCGCGCGAATTCATCGCGAAGGCGGACGTCCTCGTCGAGGACTTCGCGCCCGGGACGCTGGAAGCGCACGGGCTCGGCGTCGACGCGCTGGAGCGGCTGAACCCAAACCTGGTGCTGCTGAGCATCTCTGACTTCGGCCAGGCCGGGCCGTGGCGGGACCGGCGCGCCACGCCGCTGACCCTGCAGGCGGCATCGGGCTGGGTATCCGCCCGCGACCCCGGGCGCCCGCCGGTGCAGGTGGGCGCGCGGATCTCCGAGTACGTCGCGGGCGCCTACGGCGCGCTGGGCGCGCTGACCGCGCTGCGGCTGCCCGCCACCGGCCGCGTCCGGCGGGTGGACGTCTCGCAACTGGAGTGCCTGATCTCGACGCTGCCGTATCCGATGCTGATGGCGCAGCGGATGAAACACCTTGGCCTGCCGGCGAACCTGCGCTCGGCGCCGATGCTCGGTGTGGTGCGGGCCGCCGACGGGTGGGTGGGCATCAACTGCCTGACCGGACAGCACTGGCTCGACGTGTGCGCGATGCTCGGCCTGCCGGAGTACGGCGAGCAGCAGATCGCCGTCATGATGGGCGGGCCCGAGCGCGACGAATTCTTCGCCAAGGCCGAGCCGCTGGCTCGCCGGCCAGACCGTCGCCGAGATCGTGGAACTCGGCCAGGCGCTGCGCATCCCGACCTCCCCGGTCAACGACGGCGCCACGGTGCTGGACTGTCCGCAGTACGCGCAGCGCGGGTTCTTCGTCGCGGGTGGCGGCCCCGGCTGGTCTTTCCGGCGCCCGGGTCCGGCGTTCCGGTTCTCCGAAGGCCCTGTGCCGCAACCGGATCCGGCGATTCCCCGGCGGCGGGCGCGCTGCCCTTCGCCGGGCTGCGGGTGCTCGACCTGACCACCTTCTGGGCCGGGGCATACCTGACCTGCTACCTCGGGGCGTTCGGCGCCGACATCGTCAAGGTCGAGTCGATCCAGCGGCCCGACGGGCACCGCTACTCGGGCGCGTTCGCCTACGAGGGCGACGACTGGTACGAGCGCAGCCCCATCTGGCAGGGCACCAACCTCAACAAGCGCGACCTCACGCTCGACCTGACCTCGGAGCGGGGCCTCGACATCGCCCGCCGGCTCGCCGCGCGGGCCGACGTCGTGGTGGAAAACTTCTCCCCGCGCGTCGTCGAGCAGTTCGGCCTGGACTACGACTCGCTGGTGGCGCTGAAACCCGACGTGATCGCCGTGCGGATGCCGGGGTACGGCCTGCACGGACCCTGGCGTGACTACGTCGGCTGGGCGCTGAACTTCGAGCAGACCGCGGGAATGTCGGCGGTCACCGGCTATCTCGACGGGCCGCCGTGCAACCCGCAGGGGCCCGCCGACCCGATCGTCGGCGTGCACGCGGGCGTCGCGCTGCTGGCCGCGCTCGAGCACCGGCGCCGCACCGGGGAGGGCCGGTTGATCGAGCTCGCCCAGATCGAGGTCGCGGCGTGTGTGACCGCCGAACCGGTGATCGAGTACTCGATGAACGGGGTGGTGCGCTCGCGAGAGGGCAACCGGCGGCGGGGGTATCTGCAGGGCGTCTACCCGACCGCGGACGGCGCATGGGTGGCGCTGTCGGTGCCCGACCACGACGGCGCTGACCACGACGCCTTCGACGAGCTAGTCGCCGCCTGGACGCGGACACAGACGGCCGCCGGGGTCGTCGAAAACTGTGCGGCGCATGGCATTGCGGCCGAGCGGGTCATCACCGGCGAGGACATGTACGGTATCCCCCAACTCGATGACCGCGGATACTACGAGGAGTTGGAACACCCGATCACCGGGCCGCACCGCTACCCCGGCTGGCCGTTTCGCCTCACCCCCGGCCCGGAGCGCCACCACCGCGCCGCCCCGCCCACCCTCGGCCGGCACAACGACGAGATTCTGCGCGGGCTGGGTTTCTCCGACGACGAGTTGGCGTCGCTGCGGGCCGAACGGGTCATCGGTGAGCGGGTGCTGAACGGCTGAATTTCTGCCCCGTGGTTTCCCCGTTGGCGGGCGAGATGCCGATGGTCCGGTGGCACTGACGAGGAATGGGCTGGTGACTGTCTCGCCGTTCGAGAGCGTGACGTGCCAGAGTTTTTCGTCATCGCTCCATAGGGCCTGTTCGGCCGACGTGTTGAAGCGGATGTGGCGCGCACGTCGTAGTTGTCGCCGACGTGGTAACGACGCGATCGGCGCGCGCCAGTTCGCGATGGGTCGAGCTGGGAAATGCGTGTGCTCGGTGGAGCGAGCAGGTATCGGCGGCCGTGGGCCGGTCAGGGTGAAGCGATCGCGACCGAGATCGGTGGGTTGACGTCAGGATGCCGACCGCCGACGGCGAGGCCTAGAGGCCGGCGGTAGCTCGAGTGACCGCATCGCCTCGTGTAGTCGTGGGTAGGCGATTGCGGGACCCAACCACCGGGTCAAAAATCTACGCAACTCCGCCCCGCGGCGTGGGGGATGGCCTGGGTCGGCGAGAAACGAGTAGAGGATCCGAAGGCAGAACTCACTCAACTCATTGAGGTCCGGTTCCTCGAAGCCGTAGTGGTGCCAGTCCACGTTGAGCTTGTGCAGCATCGAGAGGCCGAAAGTCATCGATGTTTCGGACATTACGGAGGCGGACCTGCTGTTGCTTTGGCGCTGGGTGAGCAAGAAGGTGATGTCGCTATCCGCGCCGAGCGTCTCGATTCCGTATGCCAGCCCTTCGACCATTGCCGCGACAGGATCCGTTTCCGGACGCAGGCGTTTGGAGAGTTGGTCGAGGAACCCGTCGGCCGACCGCATCGCGACCGCGACCAAGAGCCCCTCGGCGTTTGGGAAATAGCGATATACGGTTTGGCGTGTTACACCCAAGTCGCGGGCCACATCGGCTAGCCGCATCGACGATCCGCGCTCATCGATGATTCGTTCGGCAGCGTCCAGTATCCGGTCGACGGCTTCTTCATCCGACTTGGGCGCGTTGCCGGCCCACCCGTGACTGCGCATCGGTTATCGACTACCGATCACAACGCTTTGGGTCATTACCGCATGATAGCGAGGGTACCGAGCGTCCTGAAGGTAGGGCATTTCAGCGAGTGTCGCGAGGGCGGGCCCTCAGCGCCGGCTGGGGCCACCAAGCAGCTTCCTGTTGGCGCGGTGGAACGCGCAGCTGCGTCTGCAAAGCCCCGATCGGCCGCGAAACTGCTGTCTTCAGGTGGAATAGCGATCGTCTGTCCCTACCGCCGGGACGGTTGCTTGCCGTACGGAGACGGCCGCTGGCAATACGAATAACAAAATACGTCCAGCCATTCCTCAGGCTTGAGCGCATCATGTTCACCGAGTGGATCAAAAGCCAGTTCGTGACCACGAAGCCCTTCTGAAGAAGGTTCTTCCGGACTATCCGGCGTGTGGCAAGCGCACGCTGCAGGACAACGGCGGCTGGTTGAAGACATTGCGGCGCAATAATGTCGAACTGGTCCGCACGCCGATCGACCACATCGCGGCAGATGCCGTCGTGACGGAGGACGGCCAACGGTGCCCCGCTGACGTCATCGTCTACTCAACTGGCTTTCACACCAGTCGAGCCCAATGGCCGATGCAGGTGGTCGGTCGGGACGGCGGAGATCTTCAAACGCTTTGGGGGGAGCGGCCGTATGCCCTGCTGGGCATCACGGTGCACGGCTTCCCCAACTTCTTCTGCATGTATGGCCCTGGCGCGAACTCGCGCACGGGCGGCAGCCTGATCTGGCATTCGGAGTGCCAGATCCGCTACATCACGAGCGCATTGGACCAGTTGATCGGTGGTGGATACCGGGCAATGGAGACCTTGCAACACCGATGTGAGGAGTGGTATCGCCAGTCCCGAGCGGAGATCAAAAACTGGTCTGGTCGGAACCGTCGGTGAAGCATTCCTTCTACAAGAATGCGCAGGGCGAGATTCACAGCCTCAGCCCGTGGCGGTTGATCGACTATTGGCCATGGACTCAGCACGCGGACTTGAACGACTACAAGCTCCGATGAACCTGACGGTCGTACCGCCCCACCGCGAACCCTCTTCCTCTTCCGGAACTCCGACAAGCAATGGCGCGCCATTGCTGCGGCTTTCCGATGCGTGACGGCCGATACCCGGTGGCGGTGGCCCGCACTTCGCCGTGAGCCTTTGGTAATCGGGCCGTCACATGCCAAGCTCTGGGCATGGCCATCGAGATCGCGCGCCCCAAGCTCGAAGGAAACATCGCGGTCGGGGAGGACCGCCAGATCGGCTTCGCCGAATTCGGCGACCCCCAGGGCCGCGCGATGTTCTGGCTGCACGGCACCCCCGGCGCTCGCCGCCAGATCCCGACCGAGGCCCGCCTCTACGCCGAACACCACCGAATCCGGCTGATCGGCCTGGACCGCCCCGGGATCGGCTCGTCGACGCCGCATCGCTACGAGAACATCCGGGCGTTCGGCGACGACCTGCGCACGATCGCGGACACCCTCGGCATCGACCAGATGGCCGTCGTCGGCCTGTCCGGCGGCGGTCCCGTACGCGCTCGCCTCCGCCGCGGTGCTGCCCGATCGGGTGGTGGCGACCGGCGTGCTCGGCGGCGTCGCGCCGCTCGTCGGTGACGAAGGAATCACCAGCGGCCTGATGAACCTGGGCAAGCGGGCGGCACCGCTGCTGCGGCTGGGCGGCGACCCGCTGCGCATCGGCGCGAGCGTGGTGATCCGGATGATCCGCCCGTTCGCGAACTCCGCGCTCGAGCTCTACGCGCTGACGACGCCCGAAGGCGACCGGCGCCTGCTCAGCCGCCCCGAGTTCAAGGCGATGTTCCTCGACGACCTGCTCAACGGCAGCCGCAAGCAACTGGCGGCCCCCTTCAACGACATCATCCTGTTCACCCGCGACTGGGGATTCCGGCTCGACGAGGTCAAGGTCCCGGTCCGCTGGTGGCACGGCGACCACGACCACATCGTCCCGTTCGCCCACGGCGAGCACGTCGTGTCCTTGCTGCCCGACGCCGAGCTGTTGGTGCTGCCCGGCGAAAGCCACCTCGGCGGGCTGGGCCGCGGCGAGGAGATCCTGGCGACCCTGATGAAGATCTGGGACGAGCAGGGCTGAGCCACGCGGGTAGCCTCGCTCACGTGCTGCTGGCCTCCCTGAATCCCGCCCTCGACGACATCGCCGGCGCCGTCACCATCGACGGCATCGCGCTGCGCCGCAGCGACTTGGTCGGCGCCGCAACGTCGGTGGCCGAGCGGGTGGCCGGCGCGGACCGGGTCGCGGTGCTGGCGACGCCGGCCGCGTCGACGGTGCTGGCCGTCACCGGCTGCCTGATCGCCGGCGTCCCGTTCGTTCCGGTTCCCGCCGACGTCGGCACGGCCGAGCGCCGGCACATGCTCACCGACTCCGGCGTGCAGGCCTGGCTGGGCCCGGCGCCCGACGCGGCGGAGGGGCTGCCGCACATCCCCGTCCGGCTGCACGCCCGGTCCTGGCACCGCTATCCCGAGCCCCCACCCGATGCCCCCGCGATGATCATCTACACCTCGGGCACCACCGGGCTGCCCAAGGGCGTCGTGCTGAGCCGGCGGGCGATCGCCGCCGACCTCGACGCGCTGGCCGAAGCCTGGCAGTGGACGGCCGAGGACGTGCTGGTGCACGGGCTGCCGCTGTTTCACGTGCATGGGCTGGTGCTGGGCCTGCTCGGGTCGCTGCGAATGGGAAACCGGTTCGTGCACACCGGGAAACCGACGCCCGACGGCTACGCGCGGGCCTGCACCGAGGCCGGCGGCTCGCTGTACTTCGGCGTCCCCACGGTGTGGTCGCGGGTGGTCGCCGACGACGGGGCCGCCCGGGCGCTGAGCCGCGCGCGGCTACTGGTGTCCGGGAGCGCGCCGCTGCCGGTGCCCGTGTTCGACCGGCTGGCCGAGCTCACCGGGCACCAGCCCGTCGAACGCTACGGCGCCTCCGAATCGCTGATCACCCTCTCGACGCGGGCCGACGGCGAGCGGCGGGCCGGCTGGGTGGGTCTGCCGCTGGCCGGTGTGCAGACCCGGCTGCTCGACGACGCCGGCGGCCCGGTCCCGCATGACGGGGAAACCGTTGGGCGCCTTCAGGTTCGCGGCCCCACGATGTTCGACGGCTACCTGAACCGGCCGGACGCCACCGCCGAGGCGTTCGACGCCGACGGCTGGTACCGCACCGGGGACGTCGCGGTCATCGACGGCGGCGGCATGCACCGCATCGTGGGCCGCGAATCGGTCGACCTGATCAAGTCCGGCGGATACCGCATCGGCGCGGGCGAGATCGAGACGGCGTTGCTCGGGCATCCGGGCGTGGCGGAGGTGGCCGTCGTCGGGATGCCCGACGAGGACCTGGGACAGCGCATCGTCGCGTTCGTCGTCGGATCCGGCGAACTGTCCGCCGACGCGCTGGTCGACTATGTGGCCCAAGAGCTTTCGGTGCACAAGCGGCCGCGTGAGGTGCGCTTCGTCGATTCGCTGCCGCGCAACGCGATGGGCAAGGTCCTCAAGAAGCAATTGCTGTCTTAAGAGCTGAGCCGGCACCCGAGATGGGGCGCCGGTGCGACACGCAGGAGGCTGTCAGCTTCTCCGTTGAGCGCGAGCGCGAACGTTCACCTACCGTCGTAACCGTGAAGAGACGCGCCCGGCCACCCGGTGGCCCGCATGGGTGAACCCCGACGCGCGGGCGGCGCCGTCGCCGCCGCGGTGGCCGGGCCCGGGTCGACACCGATGCGCCGCGTGGCGGTCGCCTGCCTGGTGGGCTCGGCGATCGAGTTCTACGACTTCCTCATCTACGGCACCGCGGCGGCGCTGGTGTTCCCCACCGTGTTCTTCCCGCACCTCGGTGCCGCGATGGGGACGGTGGCCTCGATGGGAACGTTCGCGACGGCGTTTCTCTCGCGGCCGCTCGGGGCGGCCGTCTTCGGGCACTTCGGGGACCGGCTCGGCCGCAAGAAGACCCTGGTGGCCACGCTGCTGATCATGGCGCTGTCCACGGTGACGGTGGGCCTGGTTCCCACCACCGCGACCATCGGCGTGGCCGCCCCGTTGATCCTGATCGCGCTGCGGGCGCTGCAGGGGTTCGCCGTCGGCGGCGAATGGGCGGGATCGGCGCTGCTGGGTGCCGAATACGCGCCCGCGGGCCAGCGCGGCCGGTACGGAATGTTCACCCCGCTCGGCGGCGGTGTCGCGCTGGTGCTGAACAGTCTCGTCTTCCTGGCCGTGAACGCGACCATCGGCGAGACCAGCGCGGCGTTCCTGCAGTGGGGATGGCGGATCCCGTTTCTGATCAGCGCGGTGCTGATCGTCGTCGCGCTGTACGTGCGGCTCAACATCGCGGAGACGCCGGTGTTCGCCGGCGAGAAGGCCCGCCAGGCGGTGTCAGGGGGGCTGGTGTCCGAGGCGCCGATCAAGGAGGTGCTGCGCCGGGAGCACCGCAAGATCGCGCTGGCGGCGGGCAGCTTCGTCAGCGGCTTCGGGTTCGTCTACATGGCCAGCGTGTATCTGGCGAACTACGCCCACGGTCAACTCGGGTATTCGCGCACGCTGATCCTGTTCGTCGGTGTGCTGGGCGGGCTGGCCAGCATCGCGCTGGTCGCGGTCTCGGCGAGCCTGTCGGATCGGGTCGGGCGCCGTCGCATGATGCTGGTCGGGCGGACGGCGTCGCTGCCGTGGTCGCTGGTGGTCATCCCGTTCATGGACAGCGGCAATCCCGTCCTGTACGCGGTCGCGATCGTCGGCATGTTCGCGGTCGGCGCCGTCGCCGCCGGGCCCACGGCGTCGTTCATCCCCGAACTGTTCCCCACGCGCTACCGCTACACCGGCGCGGCGCTGGCCAGCAACCTCGCGGGCATCGTCGGCGGCGCCTTGCCGTCGCTGATCGCCGGCACGCTGCTGGTGGCCTTCGGCTCCTGGGCACTCAGCGCGATGCTGGCCGCCATGGTGTCGATCAGCCTGGTGAGCACCTACCTGCTGCCGGAAACCCACCGGACCGCGCTCGCCTGACTCAGTTGGCGTGCAGTTCCTCGTTGAGCGTGATGCCCCGGCCGTCGCGGGCCACCACCTCGACGGCGCCTGTGCGCGAATTGCGGCGGAACAGCATGTTGCCTGCACCGGAGAGCTCGCGGGCCTTGACCACTTTGCCCGCGGGCGTGCCGACCTTGGTGCCCGCGGTGACGTACAGGCCGGCCTCGACGACGCAGTGATCGCCCAGCGAGATACCCAGGCCCGCGTTCGCGCCGAGCAGGCACCGCTCTCCGATGGAGATGATTTCCGTGCCGCCACCGGACAGCGTGCCCATGATCGATGCCCCGCCGCCGATATCGGACCCGTCGCCCACCACCACACCGGCGGAGATGCGGCCCTCCACCATCGAGGCACCCAGCGTGCCGGCGTTGTAGTTGACGAAGCCCTCGTGCATCACCGTGGTACCCGGTGCCAGGTGGGCGCCCAGCCGCACCCGGTCGGCGTCGGCGATGCGCACCCCGGTGGGTACGACGTAGTCGACCATCCGCGGGAACTTGTCGACGCCGTAGACGGTCACCGTTCCGCGGCGGCGCAGCCGGGTCCGGACCGCCTCGAAACCGTCGACCGCGCAGGGCCCGTGGTTGGTCCACACCACGTTGGTCAACACGCCGAACAGGCCGCTCGCGTTCAGGCCGTGGGGGGCCACCAGCCGGTGCGACAGCAGATGTAGCCGCAGGTACGCGTCGTAGGCGTCGGTGGCCACGTCGTCGAGCGAGCCGATCACCGTGCGCACCGCGATGGTCTCGGTGCCGCGGTCGTCGTCGCGGCCGGTCAGGGCGGCCAGATCGGGGGGCGCGTCCGACTGGGTCAGCCGCGACGTGGCGCTGGTGCCCGATTTCGTCAACTCCGGTGCGGGAAACCAGGTGTCGAGTATCGATCCGTCGGAGGCCAGCGTCGCCAGCCCGATTCCAGCAGCTCCAGTCACGGCGGTCAGGTTACTTGCCCTCGCGAGCAGACACAGAATCGCATCCCGACGGGGTCGGGAGTGCGATTCTGTGTCTGCTCGGCATACTTGGGGGCGTGCTGGACCTGCGCGGGGACCCGATCGAGTTGACCGCGGCGCTGGTCGACATCCCCAGCGAATCGCGACGCGAGGCGCGCCTGGCCGACGAGGTGGAGGCCGCGCTGCGCGCGCAGACGTCGGGCTTCGAGATCGTCCGCAGCGGCAACGCGGTGCTGGCGCGCACTTTGCTGGGCCGGCCGTCGCGGGTGCTGCTGGCCGGGCACCTGGACACCGTCCCGGCGGCCGACAACCTGCCCAGCCGATTGGAGGGCGGCGAGCTGTACGGCTGCGGCGCCGCGGACATGAAATCCGGTGACGCGGTGTTCCTGCACCTGGCCGCCGCCGTCGCCGAACCGGTGCACGACCTGACGCTGGTCTTCTACGACTGCGAGGAGATCGAGGCCGCGGCCAACGGTCTGGGCCGCATCGAGCGCGAACTGCGCGACTGGCTGTCCGCCGACGTGGCCATCCTGGGCGAGCCCACCGGCGGCTACATCGAGGCGGGCTGTCAGGGAACGCTGCGGGTGGTGATCAGCGCGACCGGAACCCGGGCGCATTCGGCGCGTTCCTGGTTGGGGGACAACGCGATTCACAAGCTCAGCCCGGTCCTGGACCGGCTGGCCGCCTACGCGGCGCGCGAGGTTGACATCGACGGGTGCCGCTACCGCGAGGGCCTGTCGGCGGTGCGGATCGACGGGGGCGTGGCCGGCAACGTGATACCGGACGCGGCCTCGGTGACGGTCAACTTCCGTTTTGCCCCCGACCGGTCGGTGGCCGCCGCGCTGGCGCACGTGCACGAGGTGTTCGACGGCCTCGACGTGCGGATCGAGCAGACCGACGCCGCGGCGGGCGCGCTGCCCGGCCTGTCGCAGCCGGCCGCCGCAGCGCTGGTCGAGGCCGCCGACGGGCGGGTGCGGGCGAAGTACGGCTGGACGGACGTGGCCCGGTTCGCCGCGCTGGGCATCCCGGCGGTCAATTTCGGGCCCGGCGACCCCAACGTGGCGCACGCCCGCGACGAGCGGGTGCCGGTCGGCAACATCACCGCGGCGGTGGAGATGTTGCGGCGCTACCTGGGCGGCTGACGCCGGGTTCGTGCATCCAGCAAACGGCCAAGGGTCCAGCGAGACGAGGTGGAAGCGGGGCCGTTGTGAGATGCTGCGGGTGTGTCCGCACGTCCAGCGGCCGCTCCTTCGGGAGTGGTGACGTTTCTGTTTACCGATATCGAGGGTTCGACGCGTCGGTGGGAGACGGATGCAGAGGGCATGCGGCAGGCCCTCGTCGCGCATGACGACGTGCTGCGTTCGGCAATCGAGGCGCACGGCGGTTGGTTGTTCAAGCACACCGGGGACGGAGTGTGTGCGGCGTTCGCGTCGCCGAGGTCCGCGGTGGATGCCGCGGTGGCCGCGCAGCGGGAACTCGGGTTGCCGGTGCGCATGGGCATCGCGACCGGGGAAGCCGAGTTGTGTGGGGCGGACTACTTCGGCGTGGTCCTCAACCGCGCGGCACGGGTGATGGCCGCCGGACATGGCGGTCAGATCCTGGTGGCCGATTCGACGGCTGGTCTGCTCAGTGGAGTCGACCTCCTGGGTCTGGGGCCGCGACGGTTGCGGGATCTGTCGGCGCCGTTGGGGGTGTTCCAGGTCAGTGCCTCCGGTCTGCGCACGGAGTTCCCTCCGCTGCGGACGCTGGATGCGACGCCGGGCAACCTGCGTGCGGCGGTCACCAGCTTCGTCGGACGTGACTCCGAGATTGCCGAGATACAAGCCGCGGTGCGGGCGCGTCGGTTGGTGACCTTGACCGGGGTGGGCGGTGTCGGCAAGACGCGCCTGGCGACCGAGGTCGCCTTGCGCCTTTCCCCCGAATTCCCCGACGGCGTATGGCTGTTCGAGCTGGCCGCGGTCGCCGATCCGGCGGCGGTTCCCGACGCGGTGGCTTCCGTGCTGGGTATCACTCCGCAGCCGGGCAAGAGCGTGGCCGAGAGTGTGGCCGCCGCGCTGGAGGGCCGGGTGCGGCTGTTGGTGCTGGACAACTGCGAGCATGTGCGAGAAGCCGCCGGCGATCTGGTCGAGGCCGTCCTTGCGGCATCGGCGTCGGTGCGGGTTCTGGCCACCAGCCGGGAAGGATTGGGTGTTGCCGACGAACGGTTCTGCGTGGTGCCGTCGCTGGATGTGAGCGCGGGCTCCGACTCCACGGCAGTGGAGCTGTTCGTCGAACGCGCCCAGAGCGTCGCCCCTCGATTCTCGGCGGCCTCCTCTGACGAAGTGGCTGCCGTGGTGGAGATTTGCCGCCGCCTGGACGGGATCCCGTTGGCCATCGAGCTGGCGGCCTCGCGGATGGCGTCGATGACCGCCGCCGAGGTGCGCGATCGCCTCGACCGGCGGTTCCGGCTGCTGGTGGGCTCCCGGCGGGGCCTGGAGCGCCACCAGACGCTGCGTCACGCGGTCGCCTGGTCCTATGACCTTCTCGATGACCCCGAAAAGTCCTTGTTGCAAACGTGTTCGGTGTTTGCCGGTGGCTTCGATCTCCAAAGCGTCTGCGCCGTAATCGGATCCGAGGCGCTTGACGAGTTCGCCACCCTGGATCTGCTCGATGCGCTGGTGCGCAAGTCGTTGCTGGTGACAGACCGCTCGGCGGGGCGGACCAGGTTTTCGATGCTGGAGACCATCCGCCAGTTCGCCGAGGAGCAACTCGTCGCGAGCGAGGCAGCGGATGACGTGCGACACGCCCACGCCCGCCACTTCGCCGGCCGCGAGGCCGACATCCTGGCCTTGTGGGACAGCCCGCGGCAGCGCGAGGCGCACGAATGGTTCAAGGCCGAACTCGCCAATCTGCGCACGGCTTTTCGGTGGGCCGCCGATCACGGCGACGTCGACGTGGCGGCTCCTATTGCGATATACGGGCCGATCCTGGGCAATCAGGCCGGAAATTACGAGCCGATAGGCTGGGCCGAAGAGCTGATCGAGCCCGCCCGCGCCCTCGACCATCCCCGGCTGGGGGCCCTGTACGAGATGGCGTCGATGTGCCTGTTCGTCGGACGGGTCGAGGCGGCTGTCGGGTACAGCGACGCGGGCCAGACGCTTCTCGGCAGCGGCCGGGACTACGAGCTGCCGTTCGGCGGCGAGGGCGTGCTCGGTGGGCCATATCTGTTCATCGGACAGCCCGAACGGCAGGTCGAGTGGTGCCGTGCCCAGCTGGCACGCGGTCGTGACACCCACGCCCAGACCCGGACGCAACTGGTCATCGCATTGACGGCCGCCGGTGCTGCCGACGACGCGATGGCCGCCACCGAGGGCCTGATCGGCGCCGCGGAAGCCACCCGCAACCCGTACGTGCTCTCACTCGCGCTTTTCGCGTACGGGTTCGCCCGCCGCGACGCCGACCCCGCCGCGGCCCGCGAGGCACTGCGCCGGGGCATGGTGCTCGCCCGGGACAGTGGCAACCGCTGGAACGAAGCAAGCCTGGCGGTCGGCCTGTCCACCCTCGAGGCCTCCCACGGCGACACGCTGGCCGCGCTCGACTACGCCATTGTGGCCATCCGCCACTTCGACGACGCGGGCAATCGCGGCCATATCGGCGTCCCCCTGGCCGTCCTCGCCGCCCTGTTGGACCGGCTCGAACATCACGAACCGGCGGCGGTCATAGCCGGTTTCGCCGTCGATCCCCTCAGCACGGCGGGCTTCCCGGAAATCCAGGCGACGATCGCCCACCTTCGCGAGGTCCTCGGTGAGCAGACCTACGAATCGCTGACCCGCAAGGGCGCGGCCATGGCTACCGCCGAAATGGCAACGTACGCCTACGACCAAATCGAGCAGGTCCGAACAGAACTGGAAGCGGTCTCGGAAAAGTCGAATGTCGCGCCGGGGCGTAGCCCGGCGTAGCACAATTTGCTACACTCGTCGGGTGGCCAGAACCATCGCGCAGCGTGAGCTGCGCAACGACAACGCCAAGGTGATCGACGCGGTGGCGGCCGGCGAGACGTTCGTCGTCACCCGCAACGGTGAGCCGGTCGCCGAGCTGCGCCCGATCCGGACCGGTCGCCGCGCCTTCGTTTCCCGCGACGAGGTCGCGGCGCTGGCGACGGCCGCCGTGCGTATCGATCATCGCCGGTTCCGCGCCGACCTGGACCGGCTGATCGACCAGGGCCTCTGAGGGTGGCGTCCGGTCTTCTCGACACATCGGTCGTCGTCGACTGGCATGACCCGGCCGTCATCGCCGCGCTGCCCGACGAGATGGCCATCTCCGCGATCACCGCGGCCGAATTGGCGGCCGGTCCGCATCTGACCGGCGACCCGGTGGAAGCGGCCAAGCGGCAGGCCCGGCTGCAGGAAGTCGAATCGATACTGGAACCGATTCCCTTCGACGCGGCCGCCGCGCGCAGTTACGGACTCGTCGTCGCGGCCGTGGTCGGCGAAGGAAGGACGCCGAGGAGCCGATTCGCCGACCTGCTGATCGCGGCGACCGCACACGCGAGCGGCCTCGACCTCTACACCCGCAACGGGGCGGACTTCACCGGGCTGGACGGCCTGGTCCGTGTCGTCGGCATCTGAGCCATCACGGCGTGACGACGACGTCGACGGTGTCCGCGCCGGCGTCCGCCGCGACGGCCAGCAGGGGCGCGTTGGGCGCCGAAACCACCTGTCCCCCTGTGACACTCACGTGATAGCCGTTCGGATACTCGATCGTTGGCACCGAGACGAACGTCCGCACGCCGGGAGGGAAGCGGCCCTGGCGATCGGCCCGCTCGGTGGAGTAGCAGAGCCGGAAGGTGCCCGAGGCGAACGACCATGACCGCGGCGTGCCCCCCACCAACTGTGGGTACGGCGTGGCGAGCACCCGGAGCTTGGCCGCGTTGACGTTGGCGCCGACGGGCGGCTGGGCGGGGTTGTACACCAGCGCCTGGGCGGTGGGAGACGAGCTGGTCTTGTCGTTGCCCGTGTACGCCCACTCCAGCCAACCGATCTCGTGCCGGTCGGCATTGTTCAGTACTTCGGCCAGGTTGGCCAGGTCGTTGGTGGCGCCGAACTCGGTCAACAGGGCGGGGATACCGTGGAAGTCGGCGTAGCGGTTGGCGTTGCCGAACGTGGCGCTGTCCTCCAGCCGGCAGGTGATGTTCTTGTGCAGCACCGACTCGATGGCGCAGTAGTCGTGGAACGAAAAGCCCGTCTGAGGGTCCACCACGCGGGTGAGGTCGGTGTGAATTCCTTCGTCGAACAACACATTCGGTTCGAAGAACACCAGCGTGGCGGGGTCGACGGCACGAATCGCCGGCACCACCTTGCGATAGAAGACGGTCAGCTTGTGGTCTTGCAGCGGGCAGCCCAGGATCGGGTTGAAGCAGCCCTCCCAGATGAATCCGGGCCACGGCTCGTTGAGCACCTCGTAGCCGAACACCCCCGGGTTGCCGCGGAAGAACGCCGCGACGTGCGCCCAGGCTCGTGTGTAGTGGTCCTGCAGGCCGATCCCGTCGGGCGCCGGCGCGTTGCGCCAGAAGGAATGCCAGGCGAACTCCTCGGCGGGGTTGAGGAAGTAGTTGCCCGGAAACCCCAACTGCGGGTTGGGCAGCCCGCCCGTCTGCACCGCCCACGCCGGAGCGCCCTCGCCCTGGAACACCTCGTTGTAGAGGTCCTGGTGGAAGTCGAGCAGGCTCACGATGCCGTGGGCGGCCAGCGTCGCGACGGTCTGTGCGATCGAGGTGAGGTAGGCGTCGTCGTAGGAGAGCGGCTGCGGCTCCACGGCCGCCCAGATGACGCCCAGCCGCATCGCGTTGAACCCGTTGGCGGCAAGGAAAGCCGCGTCGTCGTCGCCGAACCCGTCGGCCGAAGGCGTATACGGCGGCACCTTGTACACCTGGTTGAGCCCGTGCAGCACGACGACGCGCCCGTCGGCGTCGGTCATCCAACGGCCCGCGTGACCCAGCGGCATCGTCGGCCCGATGGCGGCCGCTTCGGCCGGCGGGGCGACCACCGCGGACGCGTCAGTCGTCAGGGCGGCGATCAGCACGCCCGCCGCGACGAGCCTGGCCGCACGCATACGCATCGTGCCTCCAAACCGCGGGCCGAACCGGAGCTCGCGCAATCACTTTGGAAACTGTGAGCGGTGCGGATCACCACGACGGCACGACAGGGTCACGATTCGCGCACGATGCGGCGCGCCGCTATCCCGCGCCGCAGCGGTCGGCCTGCGCCGCGGCGTCGGCGGCCGCCGCGCGCATGCCGAGCGCGGCCAACTCGTCGGACACCGCGCGCAGTGCCGCCTCGTCGCCGGCGACCAGCGCCCGCGCATGGGTGAGCGCGAAAGCGGCTTGCTGCGCAATCGATTTCGTCCGCACAGCCGCGCCAAGGGGATCAACCGCGCGAATGTCGCCGAGCCGCACCGCCTCATGCCATGCACGCAGCGCCGCGGCCGGCTGGCCGCCGCGTTCGGCCATGCGCGCGGCATCCCGGGCGGCGGCAACCGCGCCGTGCTCGTCGCGCACCGCGGCCAGCCGCCAGGCCCGCGCCACACCGAGCTCGGGCGCGAACAGCGCCGACTTGGTCCCATGCCGGGTTTCGGCACGCTGCAATGCTTTTGCGGACCCGGGTATGTCGCCCTGTTGCGCCAGGGCGGTGGCCAGCAGCATCAGCGACAGCGGCCCCCACGAGTAGCCGGTCCGTTCCAGCGTGGCGGCCGCCGGGCCCAGCAGTGCGGCGGCGCGGCCGAAGTCGCCGGCGGCGATCGCCACGTGGGCCATCAGCACCTCACCGATCGCGCGGCCCGGCTGCTGCAGCTCAGCGAAATCGGTGAACTGCCGCGCGATTTCGGCTGCAGCATCGAGACGGCCCGCCATCACCAGCGCGGTGGTCTGCCCCAGCCCGATGGTGAACCGCAGCAACCCGGGATGCTCGGCGGCCAGGGCGCGCCGGGCCAGCGGCTCGACGTCCTCGAAACGCCCCTGCCGCGCCGAGCACAGCGCGGCTGCGCTGGCCGCCCAGGCCACCGCCTGGTCGTCGGCCGACTCCGAGGCCAGCACGTCCCGCGCGACCTCGACGGCGTGCCCGACGTTGCCGGCGTTCATCGCGAAGGTCGCGCTGAGTGCCTGCAGGGTGGTGAGCGACGCGGGGTCGGTGATCCGATTGCGCACGGTCCGCAAGAACGCGGTGGCGCGCTCCGGCTCGGACAGCATCCAGAACTGGTTGGCCGCCCGCAGCAGCGTCCAGGCCATCAGCTCGGGTTCGGCCAGCGCGGCGGGGTCGACCGCGCCCAGCGCCGCCTCGGCCTCGCGGCCGCGGCCCTGCCACGCCAGGGCGTGCGCGAGTGGCAGCCGCGCCGCCAGGTCGCCGGAACGGTCCAGCGCCGAGCGGGCCAGCCGCTCGCCCAGCGCCAGGTCGCCCAGCCGCAGCGCCTGCTGCGCGGCGCCGACGACCTCGGGCACCGGCTGCTCGGCGTCGCTGTCCAGCGCCAGCGACGCCAGCCGCAGCCGCTCGGACAGGTGCTCGGCCGGGCGTCGGGACCTTAGCGTCACGATCTCGGTGCGCCGTCGCCGCGCCCCGTCGGCCCCGAGCGCGGCGCGTGCGCGCTCGGCGAACAGCGGGTGGGCCGTGTACACGACCGGTTCGCCGCGTTCCCGCGTCTCCGCCGCGCCCCACTCCCGCGCCCGTTCCACCGCGCCGTCGCCGGCCAGGGTGGTCAGGTCGGCCAGCGACAGCGGCTCCTCGACGGCGAGGTAGTCCAGCACCGACCGCGCGCCGGTGGGCAGTGCGGCGATGAACTCGTCGACCTCGGCCGGGTCGGTCGGCCCGCCGGGCGTCTCGATGTCGATGCGCTCCAGCAGGCCGTCGGTCCACAGCGCGGCGATGGCCTCGGGCGCGGCGTCGGCGCGGGCGGTGAGGATCATCCGCGCCGTGCCGGCCAGCGCCAGCTGGTAGACCAGCGTGGCCGACAGGACGTCCAGGTCGTGGGCGTCGTCGACGACCAGCAGCAGCTCGTCGCCGCCCAGCGACGCGCGGGCCGCCCGCAACAGCGCGGCCGGCTTGCCGATGTCGGCGATCTGCACCAGGTGGCTGAAGGCCCCGAACGGCACCACCCGCTCGCTCGGGGTGCCGGTGACCCAGCGGGTGCGCGTCCCCGGGTGCCGGCGGGCGTACTCCTCGGCGGCCAACCGCGCCAGCGTCGATTTCCCGACGCCGTCGGGCCCGAGGACGGCGGCTCCGGACCCGCGCGCCAGGGCGTCGGTCAGCCGGTCCAGGGCCGAGGCGTGCTGCGGAACGTTCCATCGAATCGGCACTGCCGGATCTTATTGCGCCCGGCCACCCGCGGGTGTGCGTGCCGCACCGGGCGTGGTCTACCTTTGGCGAATATGCGCCCGGAAGGCAATCCGTCACGCGAGCGGACCGTGTGTGTCTACTGCGCTTCCGCACCGACGCATCCCGAATTGCTCGGCCTGGCCGCCGAACTCGGCGAGGCGATCGCCGAGCGTGGCTGGACCCTGGTGTGGGGCGGCGGCCGGGTCTCGGCGATGGGCGCGGTGGCCAGCGCGGCGCGGTCCCGCGGCGGCCGCACCGTCGGCGTCATCCCGCAACAGCTGATGCGCCGCGAGCTCGCCGACACCGACGCCGACGAGCTGGTCGTCAGCGACACCATGCGGGACCGCAAGCAGCGCATGGAGGACCTCGCCGACGCCTTCATCGTGCTCCCGGGCGGCGTGGGGACCCTCGACGAGCTGTTTGACGCGTGGACCACGGGGTACCTCGGGATGCACGGCAAACCGATCGTGATGCTGGATCCGCTGGGGCATTACGAGGGTTTCTGGATCTGGCTGTGCGGACTGGTCGACAACGGTTACATCTCCCAGGCGGCCATGGACCGGTTGGTGCTGGTCGACAAGGTGGCCGCCGCGCTTCAGGCGTGCGCCCCCGCCTGAGCAACGCTCCCTATTAGGCTGGCCGCCGAGCCTGCTGTCCACAGGGAATCGAGGGGTCCACGTGTCCGATCACGACGGGGGAGCGCGCAAGGCGGTCGGCCTGGCCGATATCGCGTTCAGGCTGCCGGGCGTCCTGGCCGACCTGCCGGTCATCGCGCGCGGGGCGCTGACCGGGCTGCTGGCCCGGCCCGGTTCCAAGAAGTCGATCGGCACGGTGTTCGCCGACCGCGCCGCCCGCCACGGCGACCGGGTGTTCTTGCGCTTCGGCGACCAGGAGCTGACCTACCGCGACGCCAACGCGGCCGCCAACCGGTACGCCGCGGTGCTGGCCGCGCGCGGGGTCGGCAAGGGCGACGTCGTCGCGATCATGCTGCGCAACTCGCCCAACGCGGTGCTGGCGATGCTGGCCACCGTCAAGTGCGGCGCCGTGGCCGGCATGATCAACTACCACCAGCGCGGTGAGGTCCTGGCGCACAGCCTGGGGCTGCTGAACGCCAAGGTGCTGATCGCCGAGACCGACCTGGTCAGCGCGGTCGCCGACTGCGGCGCCGCGGGGACATTCGAGACGCTGACGGTCGAGGATCTGGAGCGATTCGCGGTGAGCGCCCCGGCCACCAATCCGGCGTCGGCGTCGGCGGTGCAGGCCAAAGACACCGCGTTCTACATCTTCACCTCCGGCACCACCGGATTCCCCAAGGCCAGCGTGATGACGCACCGGCGGTGGCTGGCCGCGCTGGCCGCATTCGGCGGCATGGGGCTGCGGCTGAAGAGCTCCGACGCGCTGTACAGCTGCCTGCCGCTCTACCACAACAACGCGCTGACGGTGGCGCTGTCCTCGGTGATCAATTCCGGGGCGACGCTGGCGCTGGGGACGTCGTTCTCGGCGTCGAAGTTCTGGGACGACGTGATCGCCAGCGAGGCCACCGCGTTCATCTACATCGGCGAGATCTGCCGCTACCTGCTCAACCAGCCCCCCAAGCCGACCGACCGCGCCCACAACGTCCGGGTGATCGCGGGCAACGGGCTGCGCCCGGAGATCTGGGACGAGTTCACCAAGCGGTTCGGCATCGGCCGCGTCTGCGAGTTCTACGCCTCCAGCGAGGGCAACGCCGCGTTCATCAACGTCTTCAACGTGCCCCGCAGCACCGGGCTGTTCCCGATGCCGCTGGCCTACGTCGAGTACGACCCCGACACCGGCGCCCCGCTGCGCGACGAGAACGGCCGGGTACGCCGGGTGCCCGCCGGCCAGGCCGGCCTGCTGCTGAGCCCGGTCAACCGGCTGCAGCCGTTCGACGGCTACACCGATCCGGAGTCGAGCGAAAAGAAGTTGGTGCGCAACGCCTTTCGTGAGGGCGACTGCTGGTTCAACTCGGGCGACGTGATGAGTCCGCAGGGCCTGGGCCATGCCGCGTTCGTGGACCGGCTCGGCGACACCTTTCGCTGGAAGGGCGAGAACGTGGCCACCACGCAGGTGGAGGCGGCGCTGGCCGACGACGGGTCCGTCGAGCAGTGCACGGTCTTCGGCGTCGAGATCCCGCGCACCGGCGGGCGTGCCGGGATGGCCGCGGTCAAGCTGCGCGAGGGCGCCGAGTTCGACGGGAAGTCGCTGGCTCGCGCGGTGTACGACCAGCTGCCGCCCTATGCGCTGCCGCTGTTCGTGCGGGTGGTGGAGTCGATCGAGCAGACCACGACGTTCAAGAGCCGCAAGGTCGAGTTGCGCGATCAGGGCTACGGCCCCGACGTCGACGGCCCGCTGTACGTGCTGGCCGGCCGTGACGAGGGCTACGTGCCGTACTACGACGACTACCCCGACGAGGTCGCGGCCGGTAAGCGACCGCGGGGTTGAGTGTGAGCTGATGCCGAGCGTGCGGCCAGCCGCACTCCCGGCGCCGAGCGTGCGGCCAGCCGCGCACTCGATCAACGCGGGCTGGGGCCGCGCCCGACCTGGTGACCAGGCACCATAGATGAGTGCAGTCCACCCTGTGCGGCCGCCCGGTCGCAGACGATCGCCCGCTGATCATGGCGATCATCAACCGCACCCCGGATTCGTTCTACGACCGCGGCGCGACCTTCAGCGACGGCGCCGCCCGGGACGCCGTGCACCGGGCCGTCGCCGACGGCGCCGATGTCATCGACGTGGGCGGCGTCAAGGCCGGGCCCGGCCAGACCGTGGACGCCGACACCGAGATCGCCCGGCTGGTGCCGTTCATCGAGTGGCTGCGCGGCGCCTACCCCGACCAGCTGATCAGCGCCGATACCTGGCGCTCGGAGGTGGCCAGGGTGGCCTGCGCCGCGGGCGCGGACCTGATCAACGACACCTGGGGCGGCATCGACCCTGTCCTGGCCGAGGTGGCTGCCGAGTCCGGTGCCGGCCTGGTGTGCTCGCACACCGGCGGCGCGCGCCCGCGCACCCGCCCGTTCCGGGTGAGCTACGGTACCTCCACCCGCGGTGTGGTGGACGACGTGATTCGCAGGGTCACCGCCGCCGCCGAGCGTGCGGTCGCTGCCGGGGTGGCCCGCGACCGGGTGCTGATCGACCCGGCGCACGATTTCGGCAAGAACACCTTCCACGGGTTGGCGCTGCTGCGCCACATGAGCGATCTTGTTAGCACCGGGTGGCCGGTGCTCATGGCTTTGAGCAACAAGGACTTCGTCGGGGAGACTCTGGGAGTGGAATTGACCGAGCGGCTGGAGGGAACCCTGGCGGCCACCGCGCTGGCGGCGGCCGCCGGCGCGCGCATGTTTCGGGTGCACGAGGTCGCGGCCACCCGGCGGGTGCTGGAGATGGTGGCCTCGATCCAGGGCACGCGCCCGCCGGCGCGCACCGTGAGAGGACTCGCATGACGGCATCGGAGCTGGTCGCCGGCGATCTCACCCACGAGGGAACCGTGGCCGCCCGGCCGGGCGACGTCTGGTTCTGCGACCGCAGCTGGAACCGGCCCCGCCGGACCGTCGACGAGCTGACGGCGGCGAAGGCCGGGCGCACCATTTCGGTGGTGCTGCCCGCGCTCAACGAGCAGGACACCATCGCCTCGGTGATCGACAGCATCTCGCCGCTGGTAGACGGGCTGGTCGACGAGCTGATCGTGCTGGACTCGGGGTCCACCGACGACACCGAGATCCGCGCCATCGCCGCCGGCGCGCGCGTCATCAGCCGGGAGCAGGCGCTGCCCGGGGTGCCAACCCGCCCCGGCAAGGGCGAGGCGCTGTGGCGCTCGCTGGCGGCCACCAGCGGCGACATCGTGGTGTTCGTCGACTCCGACCTGATCGACCCCAACCCGATGTTCGTGCCGTGGCTGGTCGGCCCGCTGCTCACCGGCGACGGAATCCACCTGGTCAAAAGCTTTTACCGGCGGCCCCTGGGCGTCGGCGACGCCGACGCCGACGCGGGCGAGACGGGCGGCGGGCGGGTCACCGAGCTGGTCGCCCGGCCGCTGCTGGCGGCGCTGCGCCCGGAGCTGGGCTGCATCCTGCAGCCGCTGGGCGGCGAGTACGCGGCCAGCCGGGAGCTGCTGACCTCGCTGCCGTTCGCCCCGGGCTACGGCGTGGAGATCGGCCTGCTGGTGGACACCTTCGACCGCCTGGGGCTGGACGCGATCGCCCAGGTCAACCTGGGTGTGCGGGCGCACCGCAACCGGCCTCTGGCCGAGCTGGGCGCGATGAGCCGTCAGGTCATCGCGACCCTGCTGTCGCGCTGCGGGGTCCCAGACTCCGGGGTGGGGCTGACCCAGTTCCTCGCCGAGCGCCCCGACGGCCCCAACGGCTCCGGTGTGCAGGGCTTCACCCCACACACCACGCCGGTCTCGCTGGTTGACCGGCCGCCGATGAAGGGGCTCACGCCCTAGGGCAGGATCGAGCGCGTGGCGTTGGTGTTGCTGTACCTGGTGGTGCTGGTGCTGGTGGCGATCGTGCTGTTCGGCGCGGCCAGCCTGCTGTTCGGCCGCGGTGAGCGGCTGCCGCCGCTGCCGCGGGGGACGACGGCGACGGTGCTGCCCGCCTACGGTGTGACCGGCTCCGACGTCGACGCCGTGAAGTTCACCCAGGTGCTGCGCGGCTACAAGACCAGCGAGGTGGACTGGGTGCTGAACCGATTGGCCCGCGAGCTCGAGGCGCTGCGCGGCCAGCTCGCGGCGGTCCAGGCCGAGGCGCAGCGCGAGCCGGCGGAACCGCAGGACGGCGCGGATCGTCAGGACTGACGTGAGCGATGACGAACTGATTCGCTGCGGCTGGGCGTCCGCGCGGCCGGGGCCGGACTTCGAGCTGTACCGCGACTACCACGACCAGGAGTGGGGCCGCCCGGTGCGCGACGGGGTGGCGCTGTTTGAGCGGATGAGCCTCGAGGCCTTCCAGAGCGGCCTGTCGTGGCTGATCATCCTGCGCAAACGGGAGAACTTCCGGCGCGCCTTCGCCGGGTTCGACGTCGCGCAGGTGGCCGGCTACGCCGACGCCGACGTGCAGCGGCTGATGGCCGATCAGGGCATCGTCCGCAACCGGGCCAAGATCGACGCGACGATCGCCAACGCGCGCGCCGCCGCCGAACTCGGGTCTCCCGACGAGCTGTCGGAGCTGCTGTGGTCGTTCGCCCCGCCGCCCCGGCCGCGACCGGCCGATGTCGGCCAAATCCCCTCGGCCAGCGCCGAATCGAAGGCGATGGCCAAGGAGCTGAAGCGTCGCGGCTTCCGCTTCGTCGGGCCTACCACCGCCTACGCGCTGATGCAGGCGACCGGGATGGTCGACGACCACATCCGCGATTGCTGGGTGCCCCCCGCGCGTTGACGACGCGGCGCCCGCGCGGCCCGGTCGGGTCGCGGGCGGGCGTTCTCAGCGGCCCCGCTGAGAACAGAGAAGCGGGTCTTTGTGTAACTCGTGACCTGGATAGGGAACAATGGGGGGGTGTTGACGCAGTTCGATGCCGAGGATGGCTGGAAGTTCGCTGGCGGGGCATGCTCGGCGCCGACCAGGTCCGCGAGGGCGGGCCAATTCGACTGTGGAGGGAGTACTCGATGGCGGCGATGAAGCCCCGGACCGGAGACGGTCCCCTGGAAGCGACGAAGGAGGGGCGCGGCATCGTGATGCGAGTACCACTGGAGGGAGGCGGTCGACTGGTCGTCGAGCTGACACCCGACGAGGCCGCCGCCCTGGGTGACGAACTCAAAGGTGTCACCAGCTCCACCTGAGGTCCGCCGGACCACAGCCGACCGAAGCCGCGGACGCTACGTCGACACCTTCCGATAGACGTCCAGCGTCTGCTCGGCGACGTGGGCCCAGGAGAATTCCTCGATGCAGCGCTGCCGCCCCGCCCGGCCGTAGCGCTCCGCCTTGCCGGGGTCGGCGACGAGCTCGTTGACCGCCGCAGCCAACCTGGCCTGGTAACCGTACGCGTCGTCGGGATCGTAGTGCACCAGCGAACCGGTGATGCCGTCGGCGACCACCTCGGGAATCCCGCCGACGTCGGAGGCCACCACCGCCGTCCCGCAGGCCATCGCCTCGAGATTGACGATGCCCAACGGCTCGTACACCGAGGGGCATACGAAAACCGTTGCGGCCGAAAATATGTCGCGCAACTCCCTGGCGGGCAGCATCTCCCTGATCCAGAACACGCCGTCGTGGTCGCGGGCCAGCTCGGCCACCGAGGCGCGCACCTCCGCGCCCAGTTCCGGGGTGTCGGGGGCGCCGGCGCACAGCACCAACTGCACCCCGGGGCTGAACCGGTGTGCGGCGGCCACCAGGTGCGCGACGCCCTTCTGCCGGGTGATCCGCCCGACGAACGCCACGATGGGCCGGCCGGGGTCGACGCCGAGTTCGGCCAGCACGGACCCGGCCTGCACCGGCCCGGCGGGGTACCACACGTCGGCGTCCACACCGTTTCGGATGACGTGCACGGCGCTGGGATCCAGCGTGGGGTAGACCCGCAGCACGTCCTCGCGCATCCCCGAGCTAACCGCGATGACGGCGTCGGCCGCCAGCACCGCGGTGTGCTCCACCCACGTCGACACCCGGTAGCCGCCGCCGAGCTGTTCGGCCTTCCACGGGCGCAGCGGCTCGAGCGAATGCGCGGTCAGGACATGAGGGATGTCGTAGAGCATGGCGGTCAGGTGCCCGGCCAGTCCGGTGTACCAGGTGTGCGAATGCACGACGGTGGCCGCCGGCGCGGCATTGACCATCATCAGGTCCGCCGACAGTGTCGACAGGGCGGCGTTGGCGCCGGCCAGCCGCGGATCGGGCTGGTGGGCCTGCACTCCCGGGGCGCCCGGCCGGGGTGCGCCCATGCAGTGCACGTCGACGTCGCACAGTCGGCGCAGTTGGGCGACCAGTTCGGTGACGTGTACCCCGGCCCCGCCGTACACCTCCGGTGGGTACTCTCGCGTCATCATCGCCACCCGCATACTCCGCACCGTAGTTCGAAATTGCTGTGGTCCGCGAGTCGGGCCGGGGAATCTCACTCGGCTGCCCGTCATGGCCGTCACGAGCCCCTCACGAGCCAAAATCCTTGACGGACAGCCCGTCAGAACGGCATCGGCCGCAGATCCCCTCTGGCAGCGGTTCGCGACGGCCGATAGGTTTGAGCTATGAGGGAAGCGCCACACGTGCTGGGCATCGTCCTGGCCGGGGGTGAGGGCAAGCGGCTGTATCCGCTGACCGCGGACCGGGCCAAGCCGGCGGTTCCCTTCGGGGGTGCCTACCGGCTGATCGACTTTGTGCTGTCCAACCTCGTCAATGCCCGCTATCTGCGCATCTGTGTTCTCACGCAATACAAGTCGCATTCACTTGACCGTCACATTTCGCAGAACTGGCGATTGTCCGGCCTGGCCGGCGAGTACATCACCCCGGTGCCCGCACAGCAGCGCCTCGGCCCGCGCTGGTACACCGGCTCGGCCGATGCGATCTACCAATCGCTGAATTTGATCTACGACGAAGACCCCGACTACATCGTGGTTTTCGGCGCCGATCACGTGTACCGCATGGACCCCGAGCAGATGGTCCGGTTCCACATCGACAGCGGGGCCGGCGCCACCGTGGCCGGCATCCGGGCGCCGCGCAGCGAGGCCACCGCGTTCGGCTGCATCGACTCCGATGACTCCGGCCGCATCCGCGATTTCGTGGAGAAGCCACTGGATCCGCCGGGGACCCCCGACGACCCGGATTCGACGTTCGTCTCGATGGGCAACTACATCTTCACCACCAAGGTGCTCATCGACGCGATCCGCGCCGACGCCGACGACGACCACTCCGACCACGACATGGGCGGTGACATCATCCCGCGCCTGGTCAACGACGGGATGGCCGCGGTCTACGACTTCAGCGACAACGACGTGCCCGGCGCCACCGACCGCGACCGCGCCTACTGGCGCGACGTCGGGACGCTGGACGCGTTCTATGACGCGCATATGGACCTGGTGTCGGTGCATCCGGTATTCAACCTCTACAACAAGCGCTGGCCGATCCGCGGAGAGTCGGAGAACCTGGCGCCGGCCAAGTTCGTCAACGGCGGCTCGGCGCAGGAGTCGGTGGTGGGCGCCGGCAGCATCATCTCGGCGTCCTCGGTGCGCAACTCGGTGCTGTCCTCCAACGTCGTGGTCGACGACGGCGCGATCGTGGAGGGCAGCGTGATCATGCCGGGCGCCCGCGTCGGTCGCGGCGCGGTGGTGCGGCACGCGATCCTGGACAAGAACGTGGTGGTGGGGCCCGGCGAGATGGTCGGGATGGAACTGGAAAGAGACAAGGAACGCTTCGCGGTCAGCGCCGGCGGCGTGGTCGCGGTGGGCAAGGGCGTCTGGATCTAGCGCGAGCAGACGCAAAATCGCCCAATTTCGTCCCGATATGGGCGATTTTGCGTCTGCTCGCCGGCCTCAGGGGATCTCCGGGACCAGCAGGTGCGCGTCGTGATCCGGACCCCAGTGCAGCGTGATCCGGCCGCGCGGCGAGCGTGCGTAGGCCGCCGGGAATTGGCCGGTGAGCGGGTTGCGGGGGCACAGCCAGCGCCCGCCGACCACCAGTCGCAGCCGCTCGCCGGCGCGGAACACCGTCGCCGAGGGGCCCAGCGCGACGTCGACCGCCACCACCTCACCGGCGGGCACCGGTTGCGGCTCGGTGCACGCCGGGACCGGCTCCCACGGCCGCGACAGTTCGGGGTCCAGCGCGCGCAGCGAAACCCGCTGCCACCCCGTGCTCACCCGGTCCCGGCCGTAGCCGTAGGACCCCTCGAACCCGACGTAGCGGCCCCGGAACCGGCCGCTGCGCCACTTCTCCACGCCGACGAACAGGTTCGCGTCGTCGCACCCTTCGAGCGCGACCCACAGCCGCGCCGCCATGGGGCCGGTCAGCTCGAGGTCCGTCGGCACCGTCCAGGTGAACGCCGCCGCGCGCGAACGCGTTTCGAATGTGACGTGGCCCGCCGCGTCCGGCCGCTGCTCGGACAGGGCACCCGGCCCGGCGAGATGCAGTGGCCGCCAACGGGTGCGGGCCAGTGGCCAGTCGTCCTCCTCGCGCACGGCGACGACGGTGTCGCGGTCCTCGCGCACCTCGAGGCGCACGCTGCGCGAGCCCGGGGTGCCATCCAGCGCGCCGCGGAGGAACTTCAGCTGTTCGGCCAGTCCGGCTTCGGAGTAGAAGGTCGCCCATTTCCCGCCGCGGTGGGTGTAGAGGCGGGCGTGGGCCGAGCCGGCGCGCGTGAACGCCCGGACCGAACCGCGGCTGTGCAGGTTGTTGTCGGAGAAGCTGCCGCACACCAGCATGGGCACCGCGATCGCCGACAGGTCGGGCACCAGCGAGCGCCAGAACTCGTCGCGCAGCGGGTGTTCGTCTTGCATCCGTGCGAGGTTGTAGGTCTGCCGCGTCGTCCGGGCGACGATGCGCCCCCACAGGCGGGCGAACCCGCGTTCGCATACGCCGCCCGGATAGGTCAGGTCACGGTACGCGTCGGTGAAGCCCTCCCAGGCGCAGATGGCCCGAAGCGCCGGCGGCCGCAGCGCCGCGACGGCGTACTGGCTGATGGCCAGGTAAGACACCCCCAGCATGACGACCCGGCCATCGCAGAACGGCTGTCCGGCCAGCCACTGTACGAGGTCGTAGGTGTCCTCGGCCTCCTGGCGCGACAACAGCTTCCCGGTGCCGTCGGAGCGGCCGCAGCCGCGCGAGTCGGCGTTGACGACGGTGAAGCCGTGCGCGGTCCACCACGCCGGATCGGGTGCTTCCCATCCGGTCAGCGCCGAGAAGCGGACCGATTGTGGCTGGCGCAGCATGCGGTACTGCGCCGAGAACGTCCACTTGTTGTGCCGCCGGGCCGGCAGGTTGTCCTTGCCGTAGGGATGGATGCTGAGGAGCACCGGCCGCGGCGCGGGGTCGCCGCTGCGCGTCACGTTGACCCGCAACACCGTTCCGTCGCGGGTCGGCACGGCGACATCGCGGTCGACGACGACCTCGGCCGGCGGTTCGGTGACGGTGACGGGCGGGCGCGCAATGCCGCGCAGGCGGCTCAGCGCATACCGGAAGGCGCCGGGGCGTCGCCACGGCCGGTCCAGGGCGGGGGCGGGGGTGCGGGCCACGGCAATACCCTAGGCGGGCCGCGGCGGCCGCTACCAGATTGTGGGCACCAGCCGGTAGCGCACGCGTTGGGCGTACTCGCGGTAGCCGGTGAGCTGCTCGCCCAGCAGTTTTTCCTCGTCGAGGATGCGCAGGGCGAGCAGCGCGACGCCGGGAACCAGGAACAGCAGACCCCAGTAGGAGCCGAGCGCCAGGGGCATCCCGACCATCATGATCACATCGCCGGCATACATCGGGTGGCGCACGACGCCGTAAAGGCCGCCGGTGGCCAGCGTCTGGCCGGCCTCCACCGTGACGGTGGCCGCGGCATAACTGTTCTGGACGATCACCAGCATGGTGGTCCCGAGCCCCACCGCCACCAAGACGTCGCCGGTCACCGACAGCCAGGCCGGCACCGGCGACCAGCCGAACCGGTAGTCCAACGCGCTGAACGCCGCCGTTGCGGCCATGCCCAGAAACGAGCCGGTGACGATGAACTTCTGCGCCGTCCTGGTCTCCGCGCGCGGACCGGCGTGCATGCGCCGCTGCAGCGCCGCCGGGTTGCTGCGGGCCAGGTAGGCGGTGGGCACGATCGTCACCACCGTGAAGACGGCGACGAAAACCCATGCCCGCCAATAGTTCAGCGTGCCGACCGGTCCGAAGAGGATCAGGCCGAACACGGCCAGGCCGACGAGCGACGACGCCGCCGTGCGAACACCGAGTTTCATGACGCGCCTAGGAACGTAGGTCGCGACGTCGAAAGGCCGCGGCGCCCAGCGCGATCAACACCACGTCGATCGCGGCCAGCCACAGCAGCGGCACGGCGGTGAACTCGCCGCTGCCGACCCGCGGAACGTGCGCGAACGGCTCGAGGTCGAGCAGCCACTGCGGGAGCCCGGCCAGCGAACCGACCAAATACACGGCCACGAAGGCCACCAGAACGCCCCACGCCGCCGGGGTGAACCGCGGCGTCAGACCGAACAGGGCGAGAGTCACCGCGGCGAGCAACCACACCGCCGGCAGTTGCGCCAGCGCCGTCCCGAGCACCACGGACAGCTTGCCGCCCACGTCGCCGGCGGCCATGCCGTAGGGCACCCCGGCCACCACCCCGCTGAGCAGCATCGCCGCCGCCGACCCGCCCAGCGCGGCCACCAGATGGTTTGCCAGCCAACGGGTTCGCGACACAGCGCCGGCCAGCGTCGTCTCGGCCCGCTGAGCGGATTCCTCCTGGTGCAGGCGCAGGGTGAGCGAGATGGCGAACGCCGCGGCAACCATGCCCAGCATGGTGAACGCCAGCGCGATGAAGGCCTCCTCCATCACGGCGGTGCCGCCCATCCGCGCGACGATGTCGTGAGCCATGGTGCTGCCCCCCAACTCGTCGCCGATGCCGTGCACCACGCTGCCCATCACCAGGCCGTACAGGCACAGCCCCACCGTCCACAACAGCAGCGAGCCGCGGTCCAGTCGCCAGGTGAGCCCGCCGGCGCCGCGCAGCCACGCCGGCGCGGCACCCGGCCCGCCGCGCTCGGCCAAGAGCCCTGCCCCGACGTCGCGGCCGGCGAGCAGCCGGTACGCCAGCGCGGTGAGCACCGCCGTCGTTGCCAGGTGCAGCAGCAGGACCCACCAGCGATCTCCGGCGTACGGCCGGACCTGCAGGGACCAGCCCAGCGGGGAAAGCCACGACAGCGTGCCGTTCCCGGCATCACCGATCGCGCGCAGCGTGAAGGCGGCGGCCAGCGTGGCGAAGGCGGCGCCGCGGGCGACGCGCGCGCTCGGCGACAGTTGCGCGGCCACCGCGGCGACGGCGGTGAACACCAGTCCGGAACACGCCAGCGCCGCCCCGAAGGCCAACGACCCGCCGGCCGGGATGTCGGTGCTGAGCAGGCCCGCCGCGCCGATGCCGCCGGTGGCGATGGCGGCGCCGAACGACAGCGCCAGTGCGGCGGTCAGGCTGGCGTAGCGGCCGACCGCGGTCGAGTCGAGCAACTCGGTGCGGCCGGATTCCTCGTCGGCGCGCGTGTGCCGGATCACCGTGAGGATGACCGCGACGGCGATGAGCAGAGTGAAAAATCCCCGCCTTCCAAACGCCAACCGCCCCAAGGCTGTCGTTGTAGACCCGCCCGAAGAGGGCCCGCTGCGCCGGGCTGGCAATGATGGAAGCGGCGAACCCGGCGCGGTCGGCCTGGGTCGGATAGACCTTTTCGATGCTGTCGACGTAGACGGGCGCCAAGGGCACCGACAGCAGCAACACCCAGAGCGGTAACACGACTCGGTCGCGGCGCAGGTAGAGCCGCAGCATCGCCAGCGTGCCGGAGAAATGTGAACCGGCCCGAGGCGCCGGCTGCGCCGAATGGCGCGGCACGGCCACGGCGGTGCTCATGACGCCGGCACCTCCTGCACGCCGCTGGCCGCCCGGCCGTCGGTCGCGTAGTGGCGCAGGAACAGCTCCTCCAGCGTCGGCGGCTGGCTGACCAAACTGCGCACGCCGATGTCGCCGAGCACCCGGATGAGCTCCCCGATGCTCTCGCTGTCGACCTGGGCGCGCAGCGTGTTGCCGTGCACGCTGACGTCCTCGACTCCGGTGATCCGGCTGAGATCGCCGGGGTCGCCCAGTATTTCGGCCTTGATCGAGATGCGGCTGAGGTGGCGCATCGACTCCAGCGACCCGCTCTCGACGGTCCGGCCGTCCCGGATGATGGTCACCTGCTCGCACAGGGCTTCCGTCTCGGCCAGGATGTGGCTGGACAGCAGCACGGTGGCCCCGCGGTCGCGGGCCTCGCCCACACACTGCTGAAACACATTCTCCATCAACGGGTCCAGCCCGCTGCTGGGCTCGTCGAGCAGCAGCATTTCGGCGTGGGAGGAGAACGCCGAGATCAAGGAGACCTTCTGGCGGTTGCCCTTGGAGTAGGTGCGCGCCTTCTTGTGCGGGTCGAGGTCGAAGCGCTCGATCAGTTCGGCGCGGCGCTTGCCGTCGATGCCGCCGCGCATGCGGGCCAGCAGGTCGATGGTCTCGCCGCCGGTGAGCGACGGCCACAGCGTGACATCGCCGGGCACATAGGCGATCCGGCGGTGCAGCGCCACGGCGTCGGTCCACGGGTCGGCGCCCAACAGCCGCACGCTGCCGCCGTCGGCCTTGACCAGGCCCAGCAGGATCCGGATCGTGGTCGACTTGCCGGCGCCGTTGGGCCCGAGGAAGCCGTGCACCTCGCCGGCGCGCACGGTCAGATCGAGGCCGTCCAGAGCTTGTACGGCGCCGAACCGCTTTGTCAAGCCGCGGATTTCGATGGGCGTGGCATTCTCAACTGGCATCGGATTCTCCTTGATCTGCTGCGTCCAGGAACGCGTCGTACATGGTGCGGTCGGTCATCAGCCCTTCGGTGTAGACCTCGAGGGCGGGCAGGACCATCTCGGCGGAATAGTCGCGCAGCACGGCGCGCAGGTCGGTGGGGTTTTCGTGCATCTGCACGTACAGCAGAAAGCCGCCCCCGCCCATCAACGTCAGGAACTTCGCCCGGGCGCGCGGATCGCGGCTGGGCTTGACCGTCCCCGCCCGCACCCCGTCGTCGAGGTACGCCTCGGTATTGTCGATCATCTTGCGCCACAACGTGATCGCCAGCTCGCCGCCGGTCTGCATGCTGCGCACCAGGTAGGCGACCAGTGGTGCGTAGGACTCGATCTCGGCCAGCTGGGCGAACCAGGTGGCCGGGTCGGCGGTCTGCATCGCCGCCGACTTTTCGTTGCGGATCTCCTCGGCGATGTGGGCGTCGCAGGCCTTGCGCAGGCCGTCCTTGGATCCGAAGTGGTGAATCACCAGCGCGGCGCTCACCCCCGCCGCTTCGGCGATGGTGCGTAGCCCGACCCCGAACCCGTGCTCGCCGAATTGCTCGATCGCGGCGTCGCGGATTCGGGCGGCGGCCGTCAGGTCGGCTGAACGCATGTTCAGCACATTAAACGTACGTTCAGCGCGACGTCAAGCAGGCGACCCGTCAGGAATGCGTAACAATCCGGCCCTAGTCGCGGACCGCGGCCAACAAACCGTCGCCGAGCGGGACCAGCGCGGGAGTCAGCCGCTCGTCCTCGGCGATGAGGCGCGCCGCCTCGCGCACCGCGGCGACCTCGGGGTCGCGCGCCGACGGGTCGGCGGCCCGCCCGCCCAGCGCCGCCCGGTGCACGACGATGACGCCGCCGGGGCGCAGCAGCCGCACCCCCTCGACGACGTAGTCCGGCTGGTCGACCGGGTCGGCGTCGATGAACACCAGGTCGTAGGACTCGTCGGCGAGCCGGGTGAGCACCTCCTGGGCGCGGCCGCTGATCAGCCTGGTGCGCGACGGGCCCACCCCGGCCTCGGAGAACGCCTGCTTGGCCAGCCGCAGATACTCGGGCTCGATGTCGATCGTGGTCAGCACGCCGTCCTCGCCCATGCCCGACAACAGCCAGAGCCCGCTGACGCCCGCGCCGGTGCCGACCTCGGCGACGGCCTTGCCGCCGCTGAGCTTGGCCAGCAGGCTCAGTAGCGCACCGGCCGCCGGCGTCACCGCGCCCGCGCCGATGTCCACGGCGCGCTCGCGGGCGCCGGCCAGGATCGCGTCCTCCGAGATCGATCCCTCGGCGTGCGCGACGAGCGACTCGGCCCGACTGGGGGTCGCCTGCCCCGGGCCGTCGCTCGGGCTGTCACTGGTGCCGTCCATGCCCGCAGCGTATGCCGGATCCGTGGCGCCGTCGCTCAGGCGCGCCTGAGCCGGGCCGCCTCGCAGAGGTGCTGACACGCCGGTCGGATGCGGCGGGTTTACGGTTCGCCCGCCGCGGATATGTCCTGCAAATCACATGTAACGAAATGGTTTCTCAGCTTCAGCTCAGATTGCTCATATATCGCACACACCCCGGTACGCGACCGTATCCCTATGGAACGCGGAGGGCGATGGACCGGGAATACAGGATGGCGGCTTCGTGTTGCCGACACTGACGAATTGCCATTGATTGGCGGACCGAATTCGGAGGGACCGATCATCACCACGCTGCTGAGCCCGACCAGCATGTCGCACGCCCAGGAACTGCCCAACGACACCTGGGTGGAGACGGGCGATGAGTTGCAGGGCACCGCGGTCTTCGACGCGACCGGCGACAAGGCGACGATGCCGTCGTGGGACGAGCTGGTGCGCCAGCACGCCGACCGGGTGTACCGGCTGGCCTACCGGCTTTCCGGCAACCAGCACGACGCCGAGGACCTGACCCAGGAGACCTTCATCCGGGTCTTCCGGTCGGTCCAGAACTACCAGCCCGGAACGTTCGAGGGCTGGCTGCACCGCATCACCACCAATCTGTTTCTGGACATGGTGCGCCGCCGCGCCCGCATCCGGATGGAGGCGCTGCCCGAGGACTACGACCGGGTGCCCGCCGACGACCCGGACCCCGAGCAGATCTACCACGACGCGCGCCTCGGCGCCGACCTGCAGGCCGCGCTGGACTCGTTGCCGCCGGAGTTCCGCGCCGCGGTGGTGCTCTGTGACATCGAGGGCCTGTCCTATGAAGAAATCGGCGCCACCCTGGGCGTCAAGCTGGGCACGGTGCGCAGCCGCATCCACCGCGGGCGCCAGGCGCTGCGCGATTACCTGGCCGCCCATCCCGACCATGGCATCCGCGCCGACGCCGCGTCGGCGTAGCCCAGCCGGCCGGCCGGCACCCCTTCCGGCCGACAATCCAGCGGAATTGCGGGCTGTAGGCCGCCTATCTCGCCCCACGTCGCGCTACATTCGAGGTGTTGGGCGACGAAGGGAGCTGGCGATGGCCGACCGGGGACATGTGTTTCGCCGCGCGTTCTCCTGGCTGCCCACACAGTTCGCCTCCCAGAGTGATGCGCCGGTCGGCGCGCCGCGCCGGTTCGGCTCCACCGAACACCTCTCCGTCGAGGCCATCGCGGCGTTCGTCGACGGCGAGCTGCGCATGAACGCGCATCTGCGCGCCGCGCACCACCTGTCGCTGTGCCCGCAGTGCGCCGCCGAAGTGGACGATCAGAGCCGGGCGCGTGCGGCGTTGCGGGACTCGAATCCGATCCGCATCCCCAGCACACTGCTCGGATTGCTGTCCGACATCCCGCGCTGCTCGCCCGACTGCTCGCCCGGTGACGACGTGCCGCAGGCGCCGGAGCGTTTCGCAGACAGCGATGCGCGCGACGACCGCAAGCGCCGCTAGCTTGAAGCCGGCGGCCATCGGCCCGGCGTGGGCGCTCATGCCGGACGACCCGCAAGCATGGATACTGGGGTAGGACACGGGCCATGCCGGTGCCCTCCGGTCCGCGCACGGTGGCCCGGTACGTGGGCTTTCTGCAGCGCTCAGAAGAGGATCCAGAAGAGGACAAGGTGACCTCCGACCAAGACAGCGGCAAAAATGGTGCCCCGCGGTTGGCGCCGCGCCCCATCTCCCGGCCCCCGGTCGACCCCGCATCGCGGCAGGCGTTCAGTCGCCCCGACGGGCTGCAAGGGTCTTTCGTGGCCGAGCGCGTGCGACCGGCGAATTACCGCGACCAGGCCGAGTTCGCCCCCCACGACAGGCCGGCCGATCCGGTCCTGCAGGAGGCCTTCAGCCGCCCGGTCGGGGCGTCCGATTCGTTGCAGCGGCACCCGATCGACGCCGGCGCGCTGGACGCCGAGAGAAACGGTGCCGAAGCCGACGATCTCGACGACCCGTGGCGCAACCCCGGGGCCGCGGCCGCGCTGGGCACCCCGGCGGTGGCGCCGACGGCGCCGCACGCGGTGCCCGGCTACGGCGGCAAGCTCGGCGTTCGCGACGTGCTGTTCGGCGGCAGGGTGTCCTACCGCGCGCTTGCCGTCCTGGTGCTGCTCGCGCTGGTGATCGGTCTGCTCGGCGGCGTCGTCGGCCGCAAGACGGCCGAGGTCGTCGAGGCGTTCACCACCTCGAAGGTGACGCTGGCGACCGACAACAACCCGCAGGGCCCCGCCGGCCGGTTCGCCAAGGTGGCGGCCGCGACCGCCGACTCGGTGGTGACCATCGAGTCCAAGAGCGACCAGGAAGGGCTGCAGGGTTCCGGCGTCATCATCGACGGCCGCGGCTACATCCTGACCAACAACCACGTCATCTCCGAGGCGGCCAACAACCCCAGCCAGTTCAAGACCACCGTGGTGTTCAACGACGGCAAGGAGGTGCCCGCCCACCTGGTCGGCCGCGACCCCAAGACCGACCTGGCCGTCCTGAAGGTCGACAACGTCGACAACCTGACGGTGGCCCGGCTCGGTGACTCCACCAAGGTCCGCGTCGGCGACGAGGTGCTGGCCGCGGGCGCGCCGCTGGGCCTGCGCAGCACGATCACCCACGGCATCATCAGCGCGCTGCACCGCGCCGTCCCGTTGTCGGGGGAGGGTTCGGACACCGACACCGTCATCGACGCGTTGCAGACCGACGCCTCGATCAACCACGGCAACTCCGGCGGCCCGCTGATCAACATGGACTCCCAGGTGATCGGCATCAACACCGCCGGTAAATCGTTGTCCGACAGCGCGAGCGGGCTGGGCTTCGCCATCCCGATCAACGAGGCGCGGCGGGTCGCCGAAATCCTGATCAAGGACGGCAAGATCGTGCACCCGACGCTGGGCATCAGCACCCGGTCGGTGAGCAACGCGATCGCGTCGGGCGCCCAGGTCGCCAACGTCAAGGCGGGCAGCCCGGCCCAGAAGGCGGGGATCCTGGAAAACGACGTGATCGTCAAGATCGGCAACCGCAGCGTGGCCGACTCCGACGAGTTCGTCGTCGCCGTTCGGCAGCTGACCATCGGCCAGGACGCCCCGGTGGAGGTGGTCCGTGACGGCCGGCACGTAACGCTGACCGTCAAGCCAGACGCCGATACCAGCTAGATGTTCGCCAACGTCGGCTGGGGGGAAATGCTCGTGCTCGTGGTGGTCGGGTTGGTGATCCTCGGCCCGGAGCGGCTTCCCGGTGCCATCCGCTGGACGTCGACCGCGCTGCGGCAGGCCCGCGACTACCTCTCCGGCGTGACCAACCAGCTGCGCGAGGACATCGGGCCCGAGTTCGACGACCTGCGCGGCCCGCTCAGCGAGCTGCACAAGCTGCGCGGCATGACGCCGCGCGCCGCACTGACAAAGCACCTGCTCGACGGCGACGACTCGTTCTTCACCGGCAACTTCGACCGGCCGGTCGGGCCGGTCGGGCCGGTCAACGGCGCCCCGGCGCCGGCGGAACCCGCGGCCGAAAAGCTCGACGGCCCCGCGCCGTTCGACGCCGACGCGACGTAGCGCGAGCAGACGCAAAATCGCCCAATTTCCTCACGAAATGGGCGATTTTGCGTCTGCTCGCGCCACGAGGTCTAGCGCCGGCTGGGGTCCAGGCCCAGCGACACCCCCGCCAGCCCGCGCCGCCGTGACGACAGGATGTCGGCGACGCCGCGCAGCTGCTCGCCCGCCGGCGAGTCGGGCGCGCTGAGCACGATCGGGGTGCCCGCGTCGCCGGACGTCACCAGCGCGGGGTCCAGCGGAATCTTGCCCAGCAGCGGCACGTCGGCGCCGACCGCCCGGGACAACCGCTCGGCGACCTGCTGGCCGCCGCCCTCGCCGAACACCTGCACGGTCGACCCGTCGGGCAGCGTCAGCCCCGACATGTTCTCCACGACCCCGACGATGCGCTGGCGGGTCTGCAGCGCGATGCTGCCGGCCCGCTCGGCGACCTCGGCGGCGGCCAGCTGCGGCGTGGTCACCACGACGATCTCGGCGTTGGGGATCAGCTGGGCCACCGAGATGGCGATGTCGCCGGTGCCCGGCGGCAGGTCGAGCAGCAGCACGTCCAGGTCGCCCCAGTACACGTCGGCCAGGAACTGCTGCAGCGCCCGGTGCAGCATCGGCCCGCGCCACACCACCGGCGTGTTGCCCTCGGCGAACTGGGCGATCGAGATGACCTTCACGTCGTGGGCGATGGGCGGCAGGATCATCGACTCGACCTGGGTGGGCCGGTCGGTGCTGCCCATCATCCGCGGGATGGAGTGGCCGTAGATGTCGGCGTCGAGCACGCCGACCGACAGGCCGCGGGCGGCCATCGCCGCGGCCAGGTTGACCGTGACGGTGGACTTGCCCACCCCGCCCTTGCCGGAGGCGACCGCGTAGACCCGGGTCAGCGAGCTCGGCTGGGCGAACGGGATGACCGGCTCGCGGGCGTCGCCGCGCAGCTGCTTGCGCAGTTCGGTGCGCTGCTCGTCGCTCATCACGTCCAGGCTGACCCGCACCGCGCCGGTGCCGGGCACGTCGGCGACCGCGCCGGTGACGCGCTCGGTGATCTCGCTCTTCTTCGGGCAGCCGGCGATGGTCAGATAGATCTCCACGTGCACGCCGCCGTCGGGCTCGATGTCGATGCTCTTGACCATGCCGAGTTCGGTGATGGGGCGCCGCAGTTCGGGGTCGATCACCTTGCCCAGCGCCGTGCGGATGGCTGCGGTGAGGTCGGCGGTGTTATCGGATGACATCACCGCCGAGTGTAGGCGGCCGGACCGGCCGGCCGGCTGTCAGCCGCCCGGAGCGGGCGCCGGCGCCGGGGCGGGCGGGGCCGGGTTGGGCGGCGGGGCCGGGTTGGGCGGTGGCGGCGGGGCCAGCCACGGCGGGGGAGGCGGTGGCGCGGCCGGCGGGGCCATCCACGGCGGCGGCGCCGGCCCCGGGGGGGCTTGCGGGGTGATGCAGATGACCGTGCAGCCCGGAAGCTGGCTCTGCAGCTGCGTCTGGGGCGGGTTCATCCACGGGAACATCGGCGGCTGGCCGGTGGGCTGCTGCCCGCTCAGGTCGATCAGCGGGATCCGCCCCTGCGGGTCTTCCATCGGCAGCCCGTTGACGTTCAGCGGCAGGCTGGGCCCGAGGCCCTCCGGATGCTCGAGGAAGGCGTCGCCCAGCGGGGGCGGCGGCCCGGTCATCGGCGGCAGGTCGACGGGCACCACCCCGGTGGCGTAGGCCGAGGCCCAGCCCAGCACGTTCTGGGCGTAGGCCATCGAGTTGTTGTAGCGCAGGATCGAGGCCATCACCTGCGAAGCCTCGCGCAGGTTGAGGCCCCCGCTGCACAGGTACTTCGCGGCGGCCAGCGTCGAGTCGAACAGGTTCTGCGGGTCGGCCCGGCCGTCGCCGTCGCCGTCCGAGGCGTACCGGGCCCAGGTGCCGGGCAGGAACTGCATGGGCCCCATCGCGCGGGCGTACGTCACGCGGTTGCCGACGTTGCTCTGGATGATGACCTCGTTACCGGGCAGGGTGCCGTCCAGCGCGGGCCCGTAGATCGGGCTGACCGCGGTGCCGCGCGCATCCACGGCGCCACCGCCCGCGTGACCGGACTCGATGCGCCCGATCCCGGCCAGCAGGTTCCAGCTGACGCCGCAGTTCGGGTCGGAGACGGCCATCTTGCGTTCGGCGTTGCGGTAGGCGGAGAGGGCCATGGTCGGGATGCCCAACGCGCCGGGGGCGTTCACGATCATCGGCGGCGGCGCCGACAGGGCGCCCCCGACGATGTGGAAGGCGGTCGGCCCGCGCTCGATGGCGACGACGGCCGGGCCGGAGTCGACGGGGACCGCGGGGGAGACGGCGGCCACGGGCGTGATGGCGGTGCGCACCGACGGGGTCGGGGCCTGGGCCGGCGGAGCCTCGCCCCCGACGGCCCCGGCCAGTATCAACGGAGTGATGGCGGCGACGCCGAACGCGGGTGTCCGCGACATGCGACGCGCCCGCTGCCGGACGGCAGCGACGGGCGGCTTCAAACTCCGGCGACTCCGGCGTCCCCCAATGTGCACTCGACCGTCCTAAGCGTGTGATCTGGCTGTAACCAGTTCGTTTTAGCCTCGTGAACTAGATCACCATACATAACTCTTGTGACGAGAGTGGCGCAATGGTCAGTTCTGCTCTCACCCCGATTTCTTAGAGCCCCGACTTCTTGGAGCCCTGGCCGTCGCCGCTCCCGGCCGAGCCCGCATCCGCCGACTCCGGCAGCAGTTCGGTCAATTTCGCGCGCAGGTCGTCCAGCTCGTCACGCAGGTACTCGCGGGTGACCACCTCGCCGACGGCGATGCGCAACGCCGCCAGCTCGCGCGCGAGGAACTCGGTGTCGGCCTTGGTCTGGGCGGCGCGGCGGCGGTCCTCCTCGAGCGCGACGCGGTCCCGGTTCTCCTGCCGGTTCTGGGCCAGCAGGATCAGCGGCGCCGCGTAGGCGGCCTGCGTGGAGAAGGCCAGGTTGAGCAGGATGAACGGGTAGGGGTCCCAGCGCACGCTGGCCGCGTAGATGTTCACCACGATCCACGCGATCACCGCGACGGTCTGCAGCAGCAGGTAGCGGCCGGTGCCGAAGAACCGGGCGATGGACTCGGTGATCTGCCCGACGGCCTCGGGGTCGAAGCGTGGCGAGTACCTGCGCGAGGTCCGGGGGGTGTAGAGCCGCCGTGGCGCCGAGGAATTGTTCACGCGGAGCCCCCCAGTTGCTCGACCCGGTCGGCACCGTCGAGCTCGGCCATGTCCCTGCGCCAGTTGTGCGGCAGCAGGTGGTCGAGCAGGTCGTCCACGGTGACCGCGCCCAACAGGTGGTTCTGGTCATCGACCACCGGCCCGCACACCAGGTTGTAGGCGGCCAGGTAGCGGGTCACGGCGGCCAGCGGCGTCTCGGGCGTCAGGGTGAGCAGGTCGCTGTCGACGATCCCGCCGACCAGTTCGGCCGGGGCCTCGCGCAGCAGTCGCTGCAGCGCCACGCAGCCCATGAACCGGCCGGTGGGGGTGGCCGTAGGCGGGCGCGTCACGAACACCATGGACGACAGCGCCGGGGTGAGGTCGGGGTCGCGGACGCGCGCCAGCGCCTCGGCGACTGACGTGTGCGGCGTCAGCACCACCGGGTCCGAGGTCATCAGGCCGCCCGCCGTGTCGGGGGAATGCTCGAGCAGCCGGCGCACCGGCTCGGACTCCCCGGGGTCCATCTGGGTCAGCAGCATCTCGGCATCCCGCGGGTTGAGCACCCCGAGCAGGTCGGCGGCGTCGTCGGGGTCCATCTCCTCGAGCACGTCGGCCGACCGTTCGGTGCCCAGCTGCGACAGCACGTCGGCCTGGTCCAGCTCCGGCAGTTCCTGCAGGATGTCGGCCAGCCGCTCGTCGTCGAGCGCCTTGAGTACCTCGTAGCGCCGCTTGGCCGGCAGCCCGCGGATGGCGTCGGCCACGTCGACCGCCTTGCGCCCGGCGAACTGGTCCAGCAGCTGGGCCACCCCCTGGCCGGGCAGCGCCAGCGCCGACGGCGTCAGGCCCTGCACGTTGTTCCAGTCCACCACGTGCACCTGGCCCCGCCTGCGCAGCCGGCGCTGGGCGCGGACGGCGACCCGGGCCACCACCCAGTCCCGGGTCCGAGTTTGTTCGATCCCCAGGTCGGTGATGACAACCTCGAGGCCGGCCAGTTCCGGCAGCGCGGGGTCGTTGACCTTGACCGGGGTGTCGAGCACCTGGCCGATGGCCAGCACCTCACCGGGTCGCTTCTCGAAGTGGCGCAGGGACACGTTGCCCGTGTTGAGCGTCACCGCGCCGGGCTCGATCGCGGCGACCCGCAGGATCGGGATGAAGATGCTGCGACGCGTCGCCAGGTCCACGACCAGTCCCAGGACGCGGGGCTGCTGCCGCACGATGCTGATGCTGATCACGACATCGCGGATGCGCCCGAAGTTCTCCCCGAGCGGGCCCAACACCAGCATCCGCGCCAGCCGCGCGATGTACACCCTGTTGACCGATCCCATAGACGTAGAGCCTAGGCAGCCGACGGCCGGACGGCAGAGACCCCGGGGGGCGGGTCGCCGCTAGCGGGCCGCCAGTCGGACGAACACGACGGCCAGGCCGAACAGCAGGGTGATGCTGCCGACCACGATGCCCGCGACGGCCAGGCCGTAGCCGCCCTGGCGGGTCTGCTTGATCTGGTTGAGCGCGACCACGCCCAGCACGATGCCGACTATCGAGATCAAACAGCACAGCACCCCGGCCAGCGACGCGATGAGCGAGGCGATCGCCAGACCGTTCGTCCCGGGCTGCGCGGCGTCCGGGAAGCCGTAGCCGCCCGGGTAGGGCGCCGGATAGGAGGGTGGCCCGTAGCCGGGTGGGCCGTAGTTCGGTGGCCCGTAGCCCGGTGGCGGCCCGGCCGGATAGCCCGGCGGCGAAGGTGGTGGAAATTCGGAGCGGGGCGGCGGATACGCCGGCGGCGGACGGCCGGCCCCCGGCGGCTCCCAGGGGGCCTGCCGAGCCGGCTCCTGCCCGGCCTGGCCGTGGGGCGGGGTCGGGTTGGCATCGTCGTGGGCACTCTCGCCGTAGCCGCCGCCGGGACCCGTCATGCGTCTCAACCTAGCCCATCGGCCGGCGCACACGCGGCCGCGGATTGCCGGCACCGGCGCGTCGGGCAGACGTCATCGCGGGTGGCCCGGAGGTCGCGTCGATAGGGTGAAGGGGCTGAGAATGAGACTTTAGATGCAGCCAAGGCGCGAGGCGGAGGAGAATGAGCACTGATGACTAGTCCTTTCCAGCCCGGTCAGGTTCCCGGCGGCACGCCCACCGGCGCGGCGGCCGGCCGGCGCGGTGTGCCGAGTTTGCCGACGCCGCCCAAGGGCTGGCCGGTCGGCTCCTATCCCACCTACGCCGAGGCGCAGCGCGCCGTCGACTACCTCTCCGAACAGGACTTCCCGGTCCAGCAGATGACGATCGTCGGTGTCGACCTGATGCAGGTCGAGCGGGTCACCGGGCGGCTGACCTGGCCCAAGGTGCTCGGCGGCGGCGTGCTCAGCGGCGCGTGGCTCGGCCTGTTCATCGGGTTGGTGCTCGGCTTCTTCAGCCCCAACCCGTGGGCCGCGCTGGTGACCGGGCTGGTCGCCGGGGTGTTCTTCGGGTTGATCACCTCCGCGGTTCCCTACGCGATGGCCCGCGGGACTCGGGATTTCAGCTCGACGATGCAGTTGGTCGCCGGCCGCTACGACGTGCTCTGCGACCCGCAGAACGCCGAGAAGGCGCGGGACCTGCTGGCGCGCCTGTCGCTCTGAGGCCGATGATCGCGAGTCGCCGTGGGCGCGCGCGCCCACTGTGCGCGCTGGTGCTGGCGGCGACGGTCGCGGCGGCGGCTGCGGGCTGCGGCTCCGGCGACGACGGGCTGGTGATCAGCGTGTACACGCCGGCCGCCGACGGGGCGACGTTCACCGCGGTGGCCCACGAGTGCACGAAGCGATTCGGCGGCAGGTTCGCCGTGAGACAGGTCAGCCTGCCCAGGGCGCCCGGCGAGCAGCGGCTGCAGCTGGCCCGCCGGCTGACCGGGCACGACCGCACCCTGGACGTGATGGCGCTGGACGTGGTGTGGACCGCGGAGTTCGCCGAGGCCGGCTGGGCGCTGCCGCTGTCCGACGACCCGGCCGGGCTCGCCGAATCCGACGCCACCGCCGACACCCTGCCCGGCCCGCTCGCGACGGCCCGCTGGAAGGAGCGGCTCTACGCCGCGCCCGTCACCACCAACACCGAATTGCTCTGGTACCGAGCCGATTTGGTCAAGCAGCCGCCGCGCACCTGGGCCGACATGGTGGCGCGGGCCACCGCGCTGCACGCCGCGGGGCAACCGAGCTGGATCGCCGTGCAGGCCAACGAGAACGAGGGCCTGGTGGTGTGGTTCAACACGCTGCTGGTCAGCGGGGGCGGGCGGGTGCTCTCCGCCGACGGCCGCCACGTCACCCTGACCGACACGCCCGAGCACCGGGCCGCCACCGTCAACGCGCTGCGCATCCTCAAGTCGGTGGCCACCGCGCCCGGGGCCGACCCGTCGATCACCCGCACCGACGAGGGCACCGCCCGGCTGGCGCTCGAGCAGGGCAGGGCCGCCCTCGAGGTCAACTGGCCCTACGTGCTGGCGTCCATGCTCGAGAACGCGGTCAAGGGCGGCGTGAGCTTCCTGCCGCTCGACCAGAACCCGGCGCTGGCCGGCGCCATCAACCGGTTCGGGGCCTTCGTGCCCGACGACGAACAGTTCCGCATCGCCTACGAAGCCAGCCGCAAGGTCTTCGGTTTCGCCCCCTACCCCGGGGTGGCGCCCGGTCGGCCGGCCCGGGTGACGATCGGCGGGGCGAACCTGGCGGTGGCCGCCACCACCCGGCACCGCGCGGAGGCCTTCGAGGCCGTGCGCTGCCTGCGCAGCCTGGCGCAGCCAGAAGTACGTGTCGGTCGAGGGCGGCCTGCCCCCGGTGCGCGCCTCGCTGTACTCCGACCCGCAGTTCCAGGACAAGTACCCGATGTACGCGGTCATCCGCGCGCAGCTCACCGACGCCGCGGTGCGCCCGGCGACGCCGGCCTACCAGGCGCGTGGCCATCCGGCTGGCCGCCACGCTGAGCCCGATCACCGACATCGACCCGGAGCGCACGGCCGACGAGCTCACCGGGCAGGTGCGCAAGGCCATCGACGGCGAGGGGCTGTTGCCGTGACGCGCCGCGACGATGCAGAGCGCAGCGATGAGGTGGGGGCACCTGCCAGCCGCGGAGCGGCGAGGGGACGAGCGTCGCCTATGACCGAGCCGTCGGAGCGGCGCCTGGCCCTGGCCCTGGTGGCGCCGGCGGCGACCCTGATGCTGGCGGTGACGGCGTACCCGATCGGCTACGCGGTGTGGCTGAGCCTGCAGCGCAACAGCCTGGCCGCGCCGGACGACACTGCGTTCGTCGGCCTGGCCAACTACCAGACGATCCTGACCGACCGGTACTGGTGGACCGCGCTGGCGGTGACACTGGGCATCACCGCGGTGTCGGTGTCCATCGAGTTCGCACTGGGCCTGGCGCTGGCGCTGGTGATGCACCGCACCCTGGTCGGCCGGGGCCTGGTGCGCACCGCGGTGCTGGTCCCGTACGGCATCGTCACCGTGGTCGCGTCCTACAGCTGGTACTACGCATGGACGCCGGGCACCGGGTATCTGGCGGGCCTGCTGCCGCACGACTCGGCGCCGCTGACCGAGCAGATCCCGTCACTGGGCATCGTCGTGCTCGCCGAGGTGTGGAAGACCACGCCGTTCATGTCGCTGCTGCTGCTGGCCGGGTTGGCGCTGGTGCCCGAGGACCTGCTGCGGGCCGCGCAGGTCGACGGGGCCGGCGCCTGGCGGCGGCTGACCCGGGTCACCCTGCCGATCATCAAGCCGGCGGTCGTGGTCGCGCTGCTGTTCCGGACGCTGGACGCCTTCCGCATCTTCGACAACATCTACGTGCTGACCGACGGGGCCAACGGCACCGAGTCGGTGTCGATCCTGGGCTACGACAACCTGTTCAAGGGTTTCAACGTGGGGCTCGGCTCGGCGATCAGCGTGCTGATCTTCGTGTGCGTGGGCATCATCGCGCTGGTCTTCGTCAAGGTGTTCGGCGCGGCGGCGCCCGCGGGTGGTGCCGATGGCCGGTAATCCCGCGGAGGCGCGGCGCGCCGCGGCCTGGGTCGTCGTCGACACCGTGGTGGTGGTGTACGCGCTGCTTCCGGTTCTGTGGATCGGCAGCCTGTCGCTGAAGCCGACGTCAACGGTCAAGGACGGCAAGCTGATTCCCTCGTCGGTGACTTTGGACAACTACCGCGGCATATTCTCGGGCGACTTCTTTTCCTCGGCGCTGGTCAACTCCGTCGGGATCGGGTTGATCACCACACTGATCGCGGTGGTGCTCGGCGCGCTGGCGGCCTACGCGATCGCCCGGCTGAATTTCCCCGGCAAACGCCTGCTCATCGGTGCCACGCTGCTGGTCACCATGTTCCCGGCCATCTCGCTGGTCACGCCGTTGTTCAACATCGAACGCTTCGTCGGGCTGTTCGACACCTGGCCGGGGCTGATCCTGCCCTACATCACCTTCGCGTTGCCGCTCGCCATCTACACGCTGTCGGCGTTCTTCCGGGAGATTCCCCGGGATTTGGAGAACGCCGCCAAGATGGACGGGGCGACGCCGGGCCAGGCGTTCCGCAAGGTGATCGCCCCGCTGGCCGCACCGGGACTGGTCACCGCGGCGATCCTGGTGTTCATCTTCGCCTGGAACGATCTGCTGCTGGCGCTTTCGCTGACCGCGACCAAGGCGGCGATCACCGCACCGGTGGCAATCGTGAACTTCTCGGGCAGTTCGCAATTCGAGGAGCCGACCGGTTCGATCGCGGCCGGCGCAATCGTGATCACGGTGCCGATCGTCGTCTTTGTTTTAATCTTCCAGAGACGCATTGTCGCCGGGTTGACCTCCGGCGCCGTGAAGGGATGACTCGATGGCCGACATCGTGCTCGAGCACGTCAGCAAGAGCTACCCCGACGGCGCCGTGGCGGTGCGGGACCTCAGCATCACCATCGCCGACGGCGAATTCCTGATCCTGGTGGGGCCTTCCGGGTGCGGCAAGACCACTACCCTGAACATGATTGCGGGGCTTGAGGATATCTCGTCGGGGGAGTTGCGCATCGGCGGCGAGCGGATGAACGAGAAGGCGCCCAAGGACCGCGACATCGCGATGGTGTTCCAGTCGTACGCGCTCTACCCGCACATGACCGTGCGGCAGAACATCGCGTTCCCGCTGACCCTGGCGAAGATGAAGAAGGCCGAGATCGCCAAGAAGGTGGAGGAGACTGCCAAAACCCTTGACCTGAGTGAACTTCTGGACCGCAAGCCCGCCCAGCTCTCGGGTGGCCAGCGCCAGCGGGTCGCGATGGGCCGGGCCATCGTGCGGCATCCCAAGGCGTTCCTGATGGATGAGCCGCTGTCCAATCTGGACGCCAAGCTGCGGGTGCAGATGCGCGGCGAGATCGCCCGGCTGCAGAAGCGGCTGGGCACCACCACCGTCTACGTCACCCACGACCAGACCGAGGCCATGACGCTCGGCGACCGCGTGGTGGTGATGCACGGCGGTGTCGCGCAGCAGATCGGTACGCCCGACGAACTCTACGAACGCCCCGCCAACCTGTTCGTGGCGGGGTTCATCGGCTCGCCGGCGATGAATTTCTTCCCCGCCAAGCTGACGCCGATTGGGCTGACACTGCCCTTCGGTGAGGTGATGCTGGATCCGCAGGTCCACCAGGTGATCGCGCAGCATCCGGCACCGCAGACCGTGATCGTCGGCGTGCGGCCCGAGCATCTGACCGATGCCGCGCTGATCGACGGCTACCAGCGCATTCGGGCGCTGACCTTCGAGGTGACGGCCGATCTGGTCGAATCGCTGGGCGCCGACAAGTACGTATATTTCACCGCGGCGGGGTGCGCGGTGCACTCGGCCCAACTGGACGAGCTCGCCGAAGACTCGGACTGGCACGAAAACCAGTTCGTGGCGAGGGTTCCCGCGGAGTCGAAGGCGCACCTCGGGCAGCCGGTCGAGTTGGCCTTCGACACCGCGAAACTCGCCGTGTTCGACGCCGACTCCGGGGTGAACCTCACGGCCGCGCCGCCGGGTGGGCAGTGACAGAGATCCTGGACCGGGTGCGCGCGCACCTGCGCTTGCACTTCGGCGACACCGAGCCCGACGCGGCGCGAGTGACCTTCGTGGGCACCGAGCCTCTGGAGGTGCTGCGATTCCGGGACGGGACAAGCGGATTGGTGCACTACGTGACGCTGGGGTGCTCGCGTCACCCGATGGGTGACCCCACGCAGCTCGTCGCCGATCAGGCGCGGGGCCCGCGCGCCGAGGCGGTGCTGTGCCTGCGCGATCCGGGACCGGTCACCGGCATCGCCCGCAGCCTGGCGATCCTGGCCGCCACCCCGGCCGTGGAGGGCGTGGTGCTGGCCGCCGACGCGCTGATCGACCTGGGCTCGCCGCTGTGGGCGCGGCCGTCGGGCAGGGCGCCGTTCACCGCGGTGCTGTTGGGCCGCAGCGACATTGCGGAGCTGCCGCTGGAGGCGCCGGGCGACCCGGTGAGCTTCCTGTCGGCCACCCCGATCACCGCGACCGAGGCGGCCTGGGTGCGGCTCAAGGGCGCCGACGCCATGCGGCAGGCGTGGCACAACGACGGTGTCGACGTACGGGACCCGGATCGTCCTGCCGCACAACCCGGTTGAGCGCGCGGCCGCCGGGCTAGAGCCAGTCGCGTTTGCGGAAGCTGCGGTACAGAATCAGGCAGGCGAGGATCATCAGGCTCAGGATCGCCGGGTAGCCCCACTGCGAGTGGAGCTCGGGCATGTCGACGAAGTTCATCCCGTAGATCCCGGCGACCATCGTGGGCACCGCGACGATACCGGCCCAGGCCGAGATCTTGCGCATGTCGCTGTTCTGCTGCATGCCGACGCGGGCCAGCGCGGCCTGCACCAGCGAGGTGAGCATGTCGTCGTAGCTGGCGATCTGGTCGGCGGCCTCGCTCTGGTGGTCGGCGACGTCGCGCAGGTAGCGCCGCACCTCTTTGGAGATCACGTCCTTGTTCTCGGTCTGCATCCGGGAGAACGCGGTGGACAGCGGGCTCACGCACCGGCGCAGTTCGACGACTTCGCGCTTGAGCAGGTAGATCGGTTCGACGTCGAGCGTGCGGCCCGGGGAGAACGCCACCTCTTCGATGGCGTCGATGTCGGCCTCCATCAGATGGGTCACGCCGAGGTAGTGGTCCACCACGTAGTCGGCGATGGCGTGCATCACCGCGTACGGGCCGAGGCTCAGGTGCTCGGGATCGGCGTCCATCGCCTTGCGCACGTCGGCCAGCCCGCTGTGTTCGCCGTGGCGGACCGTGACGACGAACTGCTTGCCGACGAAGATCATCAGCTCGCCGGTCTCGACGATCTGCCTTGCCATCGCCACCGAGTCGTGCGGCACGTAGTTCACCGTCTTGAGCACCAGAAACAGCGTCTCGTCGTAGCGCTCCAGCTTGGGCCGCTGGTGGGCGTGCACGGCGTCCTCGACCGCCAGCGGGTGCAGCCCGAAAACGTCGGCCACTTCTTGCATGTGCTCGACGTCGGGCTCGTGCAGCCCGATCCAAACGAAGGCCGCTCGGGCATCTTCGCCCGTCTGCTCGATCTCGCGCACCGCCTCCAGCGCGGCGGCGTAGCCGTACTTGCCGGGCAACCGTTCGCCGTCCACGTAGACGCCGCAATCCACCAGCGGCGCGGCGCCCGCGGCGGCGGTGTCGGGTTCGGCGTGCACGTGATGCTGGTAAACGCGGGGTCTGGCGATCGGCCGCAGCGCCTCGGGCAACGCGTCGAATCCTTGGAACACATCCACCTCCGATCGCAGCGCAGGTCTGACCGGCGGTGCTCCATGCTACGCGCGTCCTGCCTAGTCAGTGCGGCGACGCGGGTGCGGGAGTTTCGCGCCCAGCCGGGTGCGATAGTTTCGACGCCGAACCCGAATCTCTCCAACGAGGAGCCAACCGACGTGAGCGCAAGCCCCCTCAAGGTCGCCGTCACCGGCGCCGCCGGCCAGATCGGCTACAGCCTGTTGTTTCGCCTGGCCAGCGGCTCGCTGCTGGGGCCCGACCGCCCGATCGAGCTGCGGCTGCTCGAGATCGAGCCCGCTCTCAAGGCGCTCGAGGGTGTCGTGATGGAGCTCGACGACTGTGCGTTCCCGCTGCTGGCCGGCGTGGAGATCGGCGCGGACGCGAACAAGATCTTCGCCGGCGCCAACCTGGCGCTGCTGGTCGGCGCGCGTCCGCGCGGCCCCGGCATGGAGCGCAGCGACCTGCTCGAGGCCAACGGGGCGATCTTCACCGCGCAGGGCAAGGCACTGAACTCGGTGGCGGCCGACGACATCCGCGTCGGCGTCACCGGGAACCCGGCCAACACCAACGCGCTGATCGCGATGAGCAACGCACCCGACATCCCGCGGGAGCGGTTCTCCTCGCTGACCCGGCTCGACCACAACCGGGCGCTCACGCAGCTGGCCAAGAAGGCGGGCGTCGCGGTCACCGACATCAAGAAGATGACGATCTGGGGCAACCACTCGGCCACCCAGTACCCCGACATTTTCCACGCCGAGATCAAGGGCCGCAGCGCCGCCGAGGTGGTCAACGACCAGGCCTGGCTCGAGAACGACTTCATCCCGACCGTCGCCAAGCGCGGCGCGGCGATCATCGACGCACGCGGCGCGTCCTCGGCCGCCTCGGCGGCCTCGGCCACCGTCGACGCCGCTCGGGACTGGCTGCTGGGTACCCCCGCCGGCGACTGGACCTCGATGTCGGTCGTTTCCGACGGCTCCTACGGCGTGCCCGAGGGCCTGATCTCCTCGTTCCCGGTGACCACCAAGGACGGCAACTGGACGATCGTGGACGGCCTCGAGATCGACGACTTCTCCCGCGCGCGCATCGACAAGTCGACCGCGGAGCTGGCCGACGAGCGCAAGGCCGTCACCGAGCTGGGCCTGATCTGACGTAGCGGGTCGCCACAGAATTGACGCAGCGGCCGCACCCGCGGCCGCCAATTAGGTCTACTAACGAGTAATCATTAGCCTTGGGCAGGTGTCGGAATTGCTTGAATCGATTCAGAGCCACGCCGAGCAGGACGCGATCACCGATGCGGAGATCTTCGAGGCACACGTGGGCGGCAAGCTTTCCCTGGGCCTGACGGCGCCGCTGGACACCCAGCGCGCCCTGTCGATCGCCTACACCCCGGGGGTGGCGCAGGTCAGCCGCGCGATCGCCGCCGACCACACCCTGGCCGCCCGCTACACCTGGGCCAACGAGCTCGTGGCGGTGGTCAGCGACGGCAGCGCGGTGCTGGGCCTGGGGGACATCGGGCCCGCGGCGTCGCTGCCGGTGATGGAGGGCAAGTGCGCCCTGTTCCGCGCCTACGGCGGGCTCAACGCCATTCCGATCGTGCTGGACACCAAGGATCCCGACGAGATCGTGGAAACCCTGGTGCGGCTGCGCCCGACGTTCGGGGCGGTCAACCTCGAGGACATCTCCGCGCCGCGCTGCTTCGAGATCGAACGGCGGCTCGTCGAGGCGCTGGACTGCCCGGTGATGCACGACGACCAGCACGGCACCGCGATCGTCGTGCTGGCCGCCATGATGGGCGCCACCAAGTTGCTCGGCCGCGACATGTCCACGCTGCGGGTGGCGGTGTCCGGCGCCGGCGCCGCGGGCGTCGCCTGCACGAATCTGCTTATGGCGATGGGTGTTTCGGATATCACCGTGCTGGACTCGCGCGGCATCTTGCACACCGGGCGTGACGACATGAACGGCGTCAAGGTGGACCTGGCGCGGCGCACCAACCCCGACGGTCTCACCGGTGGCATGGTCGAGGCGCTCGACGGCGCCGACGTCTTCCTGGGGGTGTCGGGCGGGGTGGTCCCCGAGGAGCTGATCGCCACCATGGCTCCCGACGGGGTCGTCTTCGCGCTGTCCAACCCCGACCCGGAGATCCACCCCGACGTGGCGGCCAAGTACGCGGCGGTGGTGGCCACCGGGCGCAGCGACTTCGCCAACCAGATCAACAACGTGCTGGCCTTCCCCGGGGTGTTCCGCGGCGCGCTGGACGCCAAAGCCACCCGCATCACCGAGAAGATGCGGGTCGCCGCCGCCGAGGCGATCTTCTCCGTGGCCAGCGACGACCTGGCCCCCGACCGGATCGTGCCGAGTCCCCTGGACCGGCGCGTCGGCGAAGCGGTGGCCAAGGCGGTGGCGCTGGCGGCAGACACCTCCGGGTGAGAATCGGCAGGCTGGCCGCGCTGCTGCTCGCGACCGTGCTGATGATCGCCGGCTGCGGGGGTGAGACCCACGGCGCCCGGCCCCTGATCGTCGGCTCGGCGCCCGACTCCGAGTCGACACTGCTGGCCGCCGTCTACGTGGCCGCGCTGCGCTATTACGGTTTCGCGGCGCAGGCGCAGAGTGCCGCCGACCCGATGGCCCAACTGGACTCCGGCGCGTTCGTCGTCGTCCCCGCCTTCACCGGCGAGACGCTGCAGACGTTGCAGCCCGGCACCGCGGCGTTGTCCGACAAGCAGGTCTACCGAGCCATGGTCGCCGCGCTGCCCGAGGGCGTCGCCGCGGGCGACTACACCACGGCCGCCGAGGACAAACCCGTGCTCCTGGTCACCGGGGCCACCGCCAAGGAGTGGGGCAGCGGTGACGCGGGCGCCGAGCTGAGCGCGCTGCCCAAGCACTGCGACGGGCTGGTCCTCGGGGCCGTCTCCGGGACGCGGCGGCCGCCCGAATCGGTCGGCTCGTGCCGGCTGCCCGCTCCGCGCGAATTCCGCGACGACGCAACGATGTTCGCCGCGCTGCGAAACGGGGAGTTGACGGCGGCGTGGGCCACCACCGCCGACCCGGGCATCCCGGCCGACGTGGTCGCGCTGGCCGACGGCAAGCCCGCGCTGATCCGCGCGGAGAACGTGGTGCCGCTGTATCGCCGCAACGCGCTGGCCGAGCGCCAGCTGCTGGCGGTCAACGAGGTGGCCGGCGTGCTCGACACCGCGGGCCTGGCCGGGATGCGCCGCCGGGTGGCCGGCGGCGCCGATCCGCAGTCGGTGGCCGACGGATGGCTGGCCGAGCACCCGCTGGGGCGTTAGCTCCAGCGGTGCGGGCGGCTGTTGGCGTCGAGCCTGCGCCGGCGGCGTCGAGACTGCGTACAGATCGCAAATTCCGGCGGACGGACGCTGCCAGTGCAGTCTCGGTGGCCGGACCCGGGCGCGGGCTCAGCCGGAGGCTTTGGGGGCCAGCAGCTGGCGCATCACCGGGCCGAACAGCCGCTGATAGCCCGACCCGGTCAGCCGCACCAGGATGTCCAACACCTTGGCGTCGGGGCCGACGAGCACCCGGGCCTTGTTCTTGCGCACCCCGTCGAGGATGACCTGCGCGGCGCGTTCCGGGGTGGTCTTCGCCAGCTGCTTGTCGAACGTCTTGGCCAGCTCGTCGCGGTCGAGCCCCTCGGCGGCGCCGGCGTTGCGCGCGATCGCCGTCTTGATGCCGCCCGGGTGCACCGTGGTCACCCCCACCGGGTGGCCGGCCAGGATCATCTCCTGGCGCAGCGCCTCGGTGAAGCCGCGGACGGCGAACTTGGCCGAATTGTAGGCGGCCTGCCCCGGCACGGAGAACAGCCCGAACACGCTGGAGATGTTGACGACGTGGCCGTCGCCGGAGGCGATCAGGTGCGGCAGGAACGCCTTGGTGCCGTTCACGACGCCCCAGTAGTCGACGTCGATCACCTTTTCGATGTCTTTGAACTGGCTGACCTCGACGTCGCCGCTGAAGGCGATGCCGGCGTTGTTGTAGACCTGGTTGACCTTGCCGTAGTGCTCGGCGACCGCGTCGGCATAGACCAAAAACGCCTCCCGCTCGGTGACGTCCAGGCGGTCGACCTTGACTGGCGCGCCGATCGCCCGCACTCGCTCCTCGGTCTGCGCCAGTCCTTCGGTGTCGACGTCGCAGATCGCCAGCTTGGCGCCCGAGCGGGCCAGCTCGACGGCCAGCGCCTGCCCGATGCCCGAACCCGCGCCGGTCACCACCGCGACCTTCCAGACGAACCCCTGCATGCACGCTCCTTGCGACTCGGTTGCCGTCGAGGTTAGCCGCACCGGCGGCACCGCCCGCGCTCGGATGCCCGCGGAGGCTTCGGCGGCACCCATCGGCGCGCCACGTCACCCGCGCCGCATATTTCGTTGCGGATCGCTGTATTTCGTTGTTCGTACCGGCTGATGTGGTGGTTGTGCCGCATCGACGGCGATCCGTCCAGATACCGGGGCGAGCCGCGGCGTCGGGAATGCGACGGATCTGCCTGGCGGTAGGGGTGGTTCAAGCCTTGCACGCACTGACGGTGACAGTCGATAATCCCGCCGAGGTCTAGGAGATCGGGGTCGCCTTTGCTCCGGGGCAAACCACGATCATCGGTCGGCCGGCCAGGAGGCGGTGTGTAGTGCAGGGCGATCCGCGCGCGGATGTTGTCTCCCGCCAATACGAGCGGTGGAGATATCCGCGACCGATAATGGACCTCGACGAGCTATCCGAGGGCATCTGGCATTGGTTCGACCCCTCGCGGTTTCATCGGATGTTATGGCCGGACCGGGAATACAAGACCGATCTCGACATCCTGATCGCGGGGTGCGGCACCAATCAGGCGGCGGTCTTTGCGTATCGCAACCGTGGCGCGAAAGTGGTCGGGGTCGATATCAGCCGGCCCTCACTCGACCACCAGGAATATCTCAAAGACAAGCACGGACTTGAAAACCTGGAATTGCATCTGCTTCCGATCGAAGAGCTGCCAACGCTGGGACGCGATTTCGACCTGATCGTGTCGACGGGAGTTCTGCACCACCTGGCCGATCCGCCGGTGGGCATGAAGGCGCTCGGCAGCTGCCTGCGCGAGGATGGCGCCATCGGCCTGACGCTTTATGCGAAGTACGGCCGAACCGGCGTCGAAATGCTCCAATCGGTCTTTCGCGACATGGGGTTGCACCAAGACGAGGCATCGCTGCACATCGTGAAAGAGGCGATTTCGGCGCTACCGGCCGAGCACCCCCTCCGCACCTATTTCAAGGTGGAGGGCGATTGGGAACTGCAATACGACGCCGCCGTGGTGGACACATTCCTGCACGGACGCGACCGTAGTTACGACGTCGACGGCTGCATCGATCTGGTCACCTCGGCCGGCCTCGTCTTTCAGGGCTGGCTGCTGAATTCGCCGTATTACCCGCATGATTGGTTCACGCCGGGGACGGCGAGCTACGAGGCCATGAGCGCATTGCCGGAACGTAAGCTCTGGTCGGTGATGGAGCGCCTCCACCTGTTCGCTGCTTGCCATTTTTTCATGGCGTGCCGTCCGGAGCGGCCGAAGGACAGCTACAGCATCGACTTTTCGACGCCCGCCGCGCTCGACTACGTTCCGAGCATGCGTTTGCAGTGCGGGATGTCCGGCGGGGACATCGTCAAGCCCGGCGGGCGGATGAGTCTCAACGCGACTCAGGTGCCTTATGTGCGGTACGTCGATGGCCGGCGCACGATTCGAGAGATCGCGCAGCAGGTGGCACAGGGCGGGGAGCTGCCGCGAGCCGGTGTGGACCAGCTCGAGGAATTCGGTCGCAAACTTTTCCAGTCGCTGTGGCGTCGTGACTTCCTCGCGATGGGACTGGACGCGAGCTCGCGCCGCCCGGCCACCTGAGCGGTCGCGGCGGCGGGCCTCGTCTCCGTCGCGGCGCTGCGAACCCTCAACGGGGTCTTTCGACTCTAGCGCCGGAAGTGAGCGGCGGCGGATATTCCTGCATGAAGCAGGGGGATCTCGGATATTCTTCCGACAACTTGGCCATCCGCGATCCTTGATCAACGGCTGACCGCAAAGGAGCGACCACTGAGATGACCGACGATCCGCGTGCCGACGTTGTCACCCGCCAGTACGAGCGGTGGAGGTATCCACACCCGATCCAGGACCTCGAGGGGTGGATCGACGGCAACTGGGAGTGGTTCGACCCGCTCCACGCGCACCGCATCTTGTGGCCCGACCGGCAGTACAAGCCCGACATCGAGATGCTGATCGCGGGTTGTGGCACCAATCAGGCGGCCGTCTACGCGTTCAACAACCCCGGGGCGCGGGTGGTGGCGATCGATATCAGCCAGCCGTCGCTGGACCATCAGCAATACCTGAAGGACAAGCACGGGCTCTGGAACCTGGAATTGCATCGGCTTCCCATCGAAGAGGTGTCAACGCTGGGCCTCGACTTCGACCTCATCGTGTCGACGGGCGTCCTGCACCACCTGGCGGATCCGCTGGTCGGCGCAGAAGCGCTCGCCGGTTGCCTGCGGCAGGACGGCGCTTTAGCCCTGATGCTCTATGCAAAGTATGGCCGAATCGGGGTCGAACTGCTGGAATCGGTCTTCCGCGACATGGGCATGGGCCAAGACGACGCATCGGTGCAGATCGTCAAGGAGGCGATCGCGGTGCTGCCGCAGGACCACCCCGTCCAGAGCTATATCCGGATCGCCCGGGATCTGCAGACGTCCGATGCCGCCCTGGTCGACACGTTCCTGCACGGTCGTCAGCGCAGCTATACCGTCGAAGACTGCATCGATCTCGTCACCTCGGCCGGACTCGTGTTCCAAGGTTGGCTTCTCAAGGCGCCGTACTACGCGCACGACTTGTTCACACCGTTGAACGATTTCTATCGGGTCGTGAACGAGTTGCCCGAGCGCAAGATCTGGTCCGTGATGGAGCGTGTCCAGACACTGAACGGTTGCCATTTCTTCATGGCATGCCGTCCGGAGCGTCCGACAGAGTCATACGCGATCGATTTTTCGACGGAGGATGCTCTCGATTACGTTCCGATGTTCCGGATGCGCTGTGGTCTGTCCGGCACCGAGATCTTCCGGCCGGATTGGAGCATGAACCTCAATTCGGCTCAGCTGCCCTTTGTGCAGCACGTCGATGGCCGCCGCACGCTGCGCGAGATCGCCGAGCGCGTCACGCAGAGTGCGGACTCGCGGCGAGGTGGCGTGGCCGAGGCGGAGAAGTTCGGCCGCAAGCTGTTTCAGTCGCTGTGGCGACTCGATTTCCTCGCGATGGGCCTGAAAACGGACTCGGCCGCCGAGTAGTCAGTGCGCCAACGTCGACTTGTCGGCCTTGTGCGCACGGCGGCCATCTCGATTTGGGTGGCCGCTCAGATGAGCGAGGCTGTGTTCGGGCGTCCAAGACGTATAACCGCACCGACAGGGCTCAACACAGTGGCGGAGTCGCTTCCGGCCGAGCGCGCAGAAATTCGCCAAAGGTCTTGGATCCGCCGGTCCGTCAGCGCTGTCAACTGGTCACCCCGGGCTGGCCGGGCGAAGCCTTCACGTGAAACCGGACCTTTCTCGAATGCCTCGCCGGCTTCGTCCACCAGCTCCGGGAGATCGGATGGCCAAAAATGGAAAATGAAAGAGTCAAGTACAGTGCCTGTCCGCTGTGTCGATCAGGTGAGATACATCCATTGGCGACTGTCGACTGTACCGGCCATGCAATGTGGCGTGAGCCGCTGGAGCCATTCATTACTTGGGTGCAGTGCGGACAATGCCGGCATGTGTTCACCGACGGATATTTTACCGACGCGGCATTGAACATCCTGTTCGGTAACACGCAGGAGCAGCAAATTGTTGGCAACGACATCGAGCGACACCGAAACATTTCGGCGAAGATGGTTGAGCGGGTCGTGCAGACAATCGGGCTGCCCGAAGACCGGTTGTGGCTTGATGTTGGCTTTGGCAACGGCTCGTTGTTGATGACGGCGAAAGAATTCGGCTTCGATGTGTTCGGGCTTGATTTGCGAAAACGAAGTGTCGACGAGATTCAGCAATTTGGAATTCACGCTTATTGCGGGACGCTGGAAGACGCGGTAGCCAATGGCGCATTGGCATCTAAGCCGGCGGTAATCAGCATGGCGGATGTTGTCGAGCATGAGCCGTTTCCCTTAGATGCATTGCGTTGTGCGCGAGAACTGATGGCGTCTGCCGGGGTCTTGCTGATTTCCATGCCCAACGCGAGCGGGCCGCTGTGGCAGCACTGGAACGCCACGAATCAAAATCCGTATTGGCAGGAAATCGAGCACTACCACAACTTTACGCGCGAAAGGCTATACGCCGTGTTGCGCGAAACCGGATTCAAGCCCACGCATTACGCGATCAGTGAGCGCTATCGGTGCTGCATGGAGGTGCTTGCGGAGCCCGCATGAGCATCGCCCGGTCAGCCGAACGCGATGTCGATGATCTCCTGCTGCTCGACGGCGTGCACCTTCGACGAGCCCGACGAGGGGGCCGACATCGCGCGGCGCGAGACGCGCTTGAGCCCGGTCAGCTTGTCGGGCAACAACTCGGGCAGCTCCAGGCCGAAGCGCGGCCACGCGCCCTGATTGGCCGGCTCCTCCTGCACCCAGAAGAACTCGCGGGCGTCCGGGTAGCGGTCCAGCGTCTCGCGGAGCCGGCGCATCGGTAGCGGCGCCAGCTGTTCGATGCGCACGATCGCCACGTCGTCGCGGCTGTCTTTGGCCTTGCGGGCCGCCAGCTCGTAGTACAGCTTGCCGGCGGTCAACAGGATCCGGGTGACCCTGCCGCGGTCGCCCACACCGTCCTCGTAGGTGGGCTCCTCGAGCACCGAGCGGAACTTGATCTCGGTGAAGTCCTTGACGTCGCTGACGGCGGCCTTGTTACGCAGCATCGACTTGGGCGTGAACACGATCAGCGGGCGCCGCACGCCGTCGAGGGCGTGCCGGCGCAGCAGGTGGAAGTAGTTGGACGGCGTCGAGGGCATCGCGATGGTCATCGAGCCCTCGGCCCACAGCTGCAGGAAGCGTTCCACCCGGCCGGAGGTGTGGTCGGGGCCCTGCCCCTCGTGCCCGTGCGGCAGCAGCAGCACCACGTTGGACAGCTGCCCCCACTTGGCCTCACCGGAGCTGATGAACTCGTCGATGATCGACTGCGCGCCGTTGACGAAGTCGCCGAACTGCGCCTCCCACAGCACCAGGGCGTCGGGGTTGCCGACGGTGTAGCCGTACTCGAAGCCCACCGCGGCGTACTCCGACAGCGGCGAGTCGTACACCAGGAACCTGCCGCCGGTGGGGGTGCCGTCCGGGGTGGTCGCCAGCAGCTGCAGCGGGGTGAACTCCTCGCCGGTGTGCCGGTCGATGATCACCGAGTGCCGCTGCGAGAAGGTGCCGCGCCGGGTGTCCTGCCCCGACAGCCGCACCAGCTTGCCCTCGGCCACCAGCGACCCCAGCGCGAGCAGCTCGCCGAAGGCCCAGTCGACCTTGCCCTCATAGGCCATCTCCCGGCGCTTCTCCAGCACCGGCTGCACGCGCGGGTGCGGGGTGAACCCGTCGGGCAGCGCCAAGAACGCGTCGCCGATGCGGGCCAGCATGGCCTTGTCGACCCCGGTGGACAGGCCCGCGGGGATCATCTGGTCGGCCTCGACCGACTCGCTGGGCCGCGCGTTCTGCTTCTCGAGGTCGCGGACCTCGGTGAACACCCGCTCCAGCTGGCCCTGATAGTCGCGCAGCGCGTCTTCGGCCTCCTTCATCGAGATGTCGCCGCGGCCGATCAGGGCTTCGGTGTAGCTCTTGCGGACGCCCCGCTTGATGTCGACGACGTCGTACATGGCCGGGTTGGTCATCGACGGGTCGTCGCCCTCGTTGTGGCCGCGCCGCCGGTAGCACAGCATGTCGATGATGACGTCCTTCTTGAACTGCTGGCGGAAGTCCACGGCCAGCTTGGCCACCCACACGCAGGCCTCCGGGTCGTCGCCGTTGACGTGGAAGATCGGCGCGCCGATCATCTTGGCGACGTCGGTGCAGTACTCGCTGGAGCGCGAGTACTCCGGCGCGGTAGTGAAGCCGATCTGGTTGTTGACGATGACGTGGATGGTCCCGCCCACGCGGTAGCCGGGCAGGTTGGCCATGTTCAGCGTCTCGGCCACGATGCCCTGCCCGGCGAAGGCGGCGTCGCCGTGCACCATCAGCGGCACCACCGAGAAGCCGTCCCCGTCTTCGTCCTCGGTGAGCAGGTCCTGCTTGGCCCGGACCAGCCCCTCGAGCACCGGGTCCACGGCCTCCAGGTGCGACGGGTTGGCGGTCAGCGACACCGCAATGTCGTTGTCGCCGAACATCTGCAGGTACACCCCGGTGGCGCCGAGGTGGTACTTGACGTCGCCGGAGCCATGGGCCTGTGTCGGGTTGAGGTTGCCCTCGAACTCGGTGAAGATCTGCCGGTAGGGCTTGCCGACGATGTTGGCCAGCACGTTGAGCCGGCCCCGGTGCGGCATCCCGATGACCACCTCGTCGAGGCCGTGCTCGGCGCACTGGTCGATCGCCGCGTCGATCATCGGGATGAAGCTCTCCGCGCCTTCCAGCGAGAACCGCTTCTGCCCAACGTATTTGGTTTGCAGGAACGTCTCGAACGCCTCGGCGGCGTTCAGCTTGCTCAGGATGTACTTCTGTTCGGCGACGGTCGGTTTGACGTGCTTGGTCTCGATGCGCTGCTGCAGCCACTCCTGCTGTTCGGGCTCGAGGATGTGGGTGTACTCGACGCCGATGTGGCGGCAGTAGGCGTCGCGGAGCAGGCCGAGCACGTCGCGCAGCTTCTTGTACTCGCAGCCCGCGAAGCCGTTGACCTTGAACACCCGGTCGAGGTCCCACAGCGTCAGGCCGTGGTTGAGGATCTCGAGGTCGGGGTGGCTGCGGAACCGGCTGCCGTCCAGGCGCAGCGGATCGATGTCGGCCATCAGGTGACCGCGGTTGCGGTAGGCCGCGATCAGCTCGATGACGCGGGCGGTCTTGTCGACGATCGAGTCCGGGTTGTCGGTGCTCCACCGGATCGGCAGGTACGGGTTTCCCAGCTCGCGGAAGATCTCGTCCCAGAAACCGTCCGACAGCAGCATTTCGTGGATCGCGCGCAGGAAGTCGCCCGATTCCGCGCCCTGGATGATGCGGTGGTCGTAGGTCGACGTCAGGGTGATCAGCTTGCCGATGCCGAGTTCGGCGATGCGCTCGTCACTGGCGCCCTGGAATTCGGCGGGGTACTCCATGGCGCCGACGCCGATGATGGCGCCCTGGCCGGCCATCAGCCGGGGCACCGAGTGCACGGTGCCGATGGTGCCGGGGTTGGTCAGCGAAATCGTCACGCCGGCAAAGTCTTCGGCGGTCAGCTTGCCGTCGCGCGCGCGGCGGACGATGTCCTCGTAGGCGGAGACGAACTCGGCGAATCGCATGGTCTCGCAGCCCTTGATGCCGGCCACCACCAGGGCACGCTTGCCGTCCTTGCCCTGCAGGTCGATGGCCAGGCCCAGATTGGTGTGGGCCGGTGTGACGGCATTCGGTTTGCCGTCGACCTCGGCGTAGTGCCGGTTCATGTTCGGGAACTGCTTGATCGCCTGCACCAGCGCGTAGCCCAGGATGTGGGTGAAGGAGATCTTGCCGCCGCGGGTGCGCTTGAGCTGATTGTTGATGACGACCCGGTTGTCGATCAGCAGCTTGGCCGGGACGGCCCGGACGCTGGTCGCCGTCGGCACCTCCAGCGACGCGGACATGTTCTTGACCACGGCCGCCGCGGCCCCGCGCAGCACCTGTGTCTCGTCGCCCTCGGCCGGCGGGGCGGTGGGCGCCGCGGACTTGGCGGGTGCCTTGGCGGGCGCCGGTGCGGCGGCGGCGCCATTGCCGGCCGGGGTGGGCGCGGCGGCGGGTTTCGGCGGGCTCTGGCGCGGGCGGCGCCTGCGGGGCGGGCGCGGCGGGCCGCTTGTCGGCGGTCTTCGGGGCGCTCGCGGCGGAGTCGGAGGCCGGCTCGGGGTTGTAGTCGACGAGGAACTCGTGCCAGCTCGGATCGACCGACGAGGGGTCCTCGCGGAACTTGCGGTACATCTCCTCGACCAGCCATTCGTTTTGCCCGAATGGTGAACTCACGTTGCTCACGGCCGCTGTTCGCCTCAATCCTTTTGTTTTGCAAGCGCATTACGCGGCGCCTGCGATATTTCTGCGCTCCGGTGCTGATGAGGCGCCTCACGCCCGCAGGCGGTCCCACAATTCCGCCCCATAAAGGCTAACCTTTCCCCGCCGATTCGCCAGCGAGACCGCGTAAGGCCGTGGTCACCAGCCGCTAGCCGGCCTGGTCGATCGGGGGCACCAGGTGCAGGGTGCGTGGCCAGCGCGCAGGCGGGGTGCCGAACGCCCGGTGGGCGTTGCGGGCGATCTTTTTGCCCGCCAGGTAGTTGCCGACGGCGCCGACGACGATGCCGATGCCCACCGGCAGCAGCTTGCCGAACACCAGTGCGCTGCGCCGCACCGTGTACCGCTTCACCCACGCCTTGAGCAGCCGCGAGTTCAAACCGGACATCGAGGACAGCGGCAGCGCGGCCACGCCCTCGGCAACCCAGCCGCCGCTGGTGCGCGACGGACCGATCAGCTGGGAGACCGCTTGCTGTTGTCGCCGACCAGCACCGACAGCACCAGGGCCCGGCGTCGTTCCCGGTGCTCGGCGGGAATGCCGTGGGCCACCGCCATCGTCAACACGAAGAACGCGGTGGCCTCGAGGAACGCGACGGTTTCCGCGGCGGCCGCGGACAGCGCGCTCAGCGTGCCGATTCCCGGGACGGTCGCCAGGGCCCCTACCGCCATGCCACTGACGCGTGACCAGCGCCACGTACCTCCGCCGCAGCCGGGCGATGACCTCGGCCGGGCTGATGCCCGGGTGGGCGTGCCGCAGCCGCGACACGTAGGCCTCGGCCGCTGGGCCCTGTATACGCGAACTACGCTCGATGACCTGCGCCAACGCCCGCGCGGACATCCTTGGGTCGACCGTTGGTGGGGGTCGGCCCCTGCTCCGCGCCGGACGTATTCGACAATCGGTCCTCAGACCTTTTAGACCTCTTCCGTCGGGCCCGCATATCGTCTCTCCTGCGAATGGCGTTCATTTCAGGCTAACGCGCCTCTGTCGTCCGGCAATGGGTCCGTGGCTGCGCGGCATGTTTCCGCAACCGGAATAATGACCCTGCGTGCTGGGCCGGTGACAAGCCGGCCCGTTTGCCGGTCCTGGCGGTGGGAGACCATCGTCGAGAGCTGAACGAGGGGGTACATGGCCACCGCCCAGTCGCCCGAGCCCCGGTCGCCCCGCGGAAACCGGCGCGCGGGGCCCGGTCACGGCGACGTTGCCGTCCGCCGGCGCCTGCGGCTCCAGCTGGGCACCGGGATCGCCGGAAGTCCCTGGTCGGCGCTCTGGGCGATGATGATCGGCTTCTTCATGATCGTGGTCGACTCGACGATCGTCGCCATCGCGAACCCGACCATCATGGCCGACCTGCATATCGGTTACGACGCCGTGGTGTGGGTGACCAGCGCCTACCTGCTGGGTTATGCGGTGGTGTTGCTGGTGGCGGGCCGGCTCGGCGACCGCTTCGGCCCCAAAAAGCTCTACCTGATCGGCCTGATTGTGTTCATCGTCGCCTCGATGTGGTGCGGGCTGTCGGGCAGCGCCGGCATGCTGGTCGCCGCTCGCGTCGTGCAGGGTGTCGGCGCCGGGGTGCTGACCCCGCAGACCTTGTCGATGATCACCCGGATCTTCCCGGCGCACCGACGCGGTGTCGCCGCGAGCGTCTGGGGCGCCACCGCCGGTGTCGCCAGCCTGGTGGGGCCATTGGCCGGTGGCGTGCTGGTGGACCGGCTGGGCTGGCAGTGGATTTTCTTCGTCAACGTTCCCATCGGCGTCGTCGGCCTGGCGTTGGCGGTGTGGCTGGTACCGGAGCTGCGCACGCAGCTGCATCGGTTCGACCCGGTCGGCGTCGGGTTGTCCGGGGTGGGTATCTTCCTGATCGTCTTCGCGCTGCAGCAGGGCCAGGCCGCGCACTGGCAACCCTGGATCTGGGCGATGCTCGTGGCCGGCGCCGGCTTCATCTCGGTGTTCGTCTACTGGCAGTCGGTGAACACCCGCGAGCCGCTGATCCCGCTGGGCATTTTCGGTGACAGGGACTTCAGTCTGTGCAGCATCGGGGTGGCCATCGTCGCCTTCGCCACGACGGCGATGGTGCTGCCGGTGACGTTTTATGCCCAGCTGGTGTGCGGGCTGTCGCCGACCCGCGCGGCTCTGCTGATCGCGCCGATGGCGATCGGCAACGGCGTGCTCGCGCCGTCTGTCGGCAGGATGGTCGACAGATACCATCCGCGGCCGGTGCTCGGCTTCGGCTTCTCGACGCTGGCGATCGCGCTGACCTGGCTGTCGTTCGAGATGGCTCCCGGCACGCCGATCTGGCGGCTGGCGTTGCCGTTCCTGGCTCTGGGGGTGGGAAACGCGTTCGTCTGGTCGCCGCTGACCGCCACCGCGACCCGTAACTTGCGCCCGCGCCTGGCCGGCGCGGGCTCGGGGGTTTTCAACGCGGTCCGGCAGCTGGGGGCGGTGTTGGGCAGCGCCGGCATGGCCGCGTTCATGGCGTCGCGGATCGGCGCCGAAATGCCGCGCCGCCCGCGTAGCCCGCGGGGCCCCGGCGCCCTGCGGCTGCCCGACTTCGTACGCGAGCCGTTCGCGGCCGCGATGTCTCAGTCGACGCTGCTGCCCGCGTTCATCGCGCTGTTCGGGGTCCTCGCCGCGCTGTTCCTGGTCGGCTTCACGCCGCGGGTGATCGCCCGTAGCGGCAGGGTTGCCGGGCCGGGCGGCGGCGAGGTCGTCGGCGATGACGAGACGACTACGTCGAGGTCATCCTTCGCCGTGAACCCGGTGCCGATACCGACGCGGACAGCGATACCGAGCCGTTGGGAGAGCGGTCCGGCCATCCGCACCAAGCGCCCGCCGACGCCTGGCGCAGCGGCCCCGTCAATTCCCGGCACAGCCTGCTCGACGACCGGTTTCCGCAAGCTGAACCGATCGGCATTTCGCACAACGGTTCTCCCCTCGGCTACGGCCGGCACTCGTCGGGGAGATAGGCCCGGTCGGTCAAGGCGAGGAATGCGCCCAGGTCGATCAGGCCCGCGGGCGTGGCGGGCAGATACTCGGTCAGCAATTGCGAGCGCACGATCACCGCCGCGTACTGTGCCCGGCTGACGGCGACGTTGAGCCGATTCCTGTTGAGCAGGAAGGAGATTCCGCGGGGAACCACGTCAGCGGACGAAGCCGTCATCGAAATGAAGACCACCGGCGCCTGCCCGCCCTGGAACTTGTCAACAGTGCCGACGCGCACGCCGCCGAGACCGGCGGCGGTCAATCGCCGGCGCATCAGCACCACCTGGGCGTTGTACGGCGCCAGCACCAGCACATCGGCAGGGCCCAGCGGTCGGGTGCCGTGCTCGTCGGTCCACGAGGTGCCGAGCAGCCGGCTGATCTCGGCGGTGATCGCGTCGGCCTCCTCGGGGCTCTCGGTCGAGTTTCCCTGGTGGGCAACGGAAAGCAAGCTGACCCCGGGCCGATACCCGTCGAGGCGACGCGCGGCCGTGCGCTCGGTCGTGGGAATGCAGCCTGCCGTCGTAGGACAACGTCGAGACCGCGGCGCAGACCGCCGGGTGCATCCGGTAGGAGCGGTCCAGGAAGTAGCCCCGCTCGTCGGGCAGGGTGCGCCGGCCGTCGACCAGCCACTCCAGCGCTGAGGCGTCGACGGGTTCGGGGTGGGTGCCTTGACTGACCTGCGGCAGTTGCTGGGGGTCGCCGAGCAGCGCGAGATTGGCGGCCGCCGGGGCCACGGCGATGGTGTTGGCCAAGCAGAACTGGCCCGCCTCGTCGATCACCAGCAGATCCAGGCTGCCGGGGGGCACCCGGTTCGGGTTGGCGAAATCCCATGCCGTGCCGCCGATCACGCAGCCGCGCGTGTCGGCGATGAACGCGGCGTAGCGGCTGCTCTCGATCTGCTGCCAGCGCGCGGCGCGGTTGTCGTGGCGTTTCTTCGCGACTCGCTCCGGTTCCAGCCCGGCGTCGATCACGCAGTCCAGCAGGTTTTCCACCGCCGCATGCGATTGGGCCACCACGCCGACGCGCCAGCCGTGGTCGGTGACCAGGTGCCCGATCACCAGCGCGGCGGTGTAGGTCTTGCCGGTTCCCGGCGGCCCGTGCACCGCCAGATACGAGGAGTCCAGGTCCAGCACCGCGGCGGTGATGTCGGCGGCGGTGTCGGTGCCCCGCGGTAGCGGATCGCCGCTACGGGTGCGGGGCGCGCGGCGCAGCAGGATGTCGACGATCGCGGTGCGGGGCAACCGCGGCAATCCGGTGGCAACCGCAGTGGCGGTTGATTCGATCGACTCCCGCAGCGCGGTTGTCGGAACGGGTGGCCCGGGGGTGAGCGCGAACGGCAGCTGGCGAAACGTGTTGCCGTCGCGGCCGACTCGCTCCACAATGACCACTTCGGTGGGCACCGTCGGGTCATCGGCCTCGATGACTTGGGCGCGTCCGGCCGCCCGCCGGTCGGGGCTGTCGGTCATACCGGCTGGGGCCGGGGGCTCGTAGAGCGCGAACACGTCCCTCATCAGCTCGCCGCGCGCCAGCTCGCCGCGCAGCCGCACCCGTCGTTGTGGCTTACGCGCGCGGGGAGGCACATGCCAGTCGACACTGACGGAGGCATCGGCCGCGACGAAGACGTCGGTGTTGTCCGCCCACTCGTCGACGGGGAAGTTCAGCCGGTCGAAGTGTGCCCACCAGAATGGTTTGTCCTCGCGCCGGTGGTAGCCGCGCGCCGCGGCCACCAGCGCCACCGTCGTCTGCGCGGGCGTGCGGGCGCCGACGGCGGGATCGCCGGCGAAGGCCGACAGCGTCACCGCCAGCTTGTCGCGGTCTTCGACGGTGTTGCCCTTCGGAATCGCTTGCGCGCCAATTGGTACCATGCCGGATTCGTAGGCGCGCAGCAACAGCCAATTGCGCAGTTCGCGCGTCGACCGGCAGTCGTAGTGGTTGTAGTCCTCGATCTCCTTGAGTGCGGAGGCGGCCTCATCGGATCGGCCGGCGGACTGCAGTTCGCAGTAGCGGGCGTAGGAGGTGATCGAACCGGTGGCCGTGGTGACGTCTCCGGCGCGCAGCTGCGCCCCCATGTACAGCGGTTCCAGCGCCTTGAGGCTGAACGATTCCGCGCCAACGCGAATGCTTTTGCGCACCAACGGGTACAGGTCCACCAGCGTCCCGCTGCGCAACAGCTCGTCGACCTCGTCCTCGCCGACCCCGTACCGTCCGGCGAGCCGCAGCAGCGCGGTCTTCTCGTACGGCGCGTAATGGTAGATGTGCATGTTGGGACGACGCTTGCGGCGTTTGGCCACCATCGCCAGGAAATCGGTCAGCGCCGTGCGTTCGTCGACGCGGTTGTGCGCCCACAGCGGGCCGAAAGTCACCCGCCGGCTTCCAGGACGCCGAACAGATATTCCAGACCCCACTCGTGGCCATCGGCGGTCCACAGCGGGTCGCCCTCGAAGTCGAAGAACAGGTCCCCGGGGTCGGGCTCGGGTAACAGTGCCAGCGGTTGCGGGTCGACGACCTCGAACTGCGGGATGCCGGTGTCGCGTTGGCGGACTTGCAGTTTCGCCTGGGCGGTCAGTTTGCCCAGCGCGGCGGAGGCCAGGTCCGGCACCGGGCCGCTATGGTCGGCCAACTCGGCGATCGTGGTGATGCCGGCGTCAATCAGCGTGTCGCGCTGGCTCACTCGCATGCCGGCGACCAACAGCAGGTCGTCGGTGGCGCGCAGCTGCTCGACACACAACGGGCAACGAAAACAGGCGGCCACTCCCTGGTCGTCCCAGCGCACCGGGGTGCCCCCGGCATAGTGCTCGTCGAGCAGCCGCTGCAGCCGCTCCCGCTGAGACCGGTAGACCGGGATCAGGTCGCAGAGGCGATACGGCACCACGGTTCCGTCGCCCAGGTGCAGTTCGGCTTCCGGTGCCACCGGGATGCCCGAGGCGGCCAGCGCGTCGGCGTAGGCGGCCAGCTGCAGCAACGCGTCGACCTTGGGGGAGCGGGCCAGCTTGGTGTCGACGACCCGATACTGCTCGCCGTCTCGGACCAGGAAGTCGGCGAAACCGACGAAGCGGCCGTCGAACATGGCGGCCTGATACACCGCCGGGGTGCGGTCGTCGACCGCGCGCCGGGTCGCCTCCGCGGCGGCGGTCAGCCCGGCCGGCGTGTAGGCCGGACGGCCGATGATCGCGACGGCGTCGCCGAATTCGCTTCGTAGTCCGTCGAGTTCGCGCCGCTCATGCTCATTACCAAGAGCGGCGGTTCGCGCCAGGAGGTCATCCTCGACGGTGACGGCGGGACCCCGGCCCAGTTTCGCGTCGAAGTCCCGAAGCAGGGCGTATTCGCAACGGGCGGCGGCGGCAAGATCCGACGCGCTGTAGACGATGCTGTCGCCGGTGACGAACACAGCAGCAACTGTAGGTGAGCGGTGTGACATCGAGATGGTGCCGCGTTCCCGCCCGGCGTTCCTGCCGTGTTGCGGCTTTGCCAAAGTGATGCCGGCAGGCGCTGGCGAGATGCATCCCCGCCCAGATAGCCTCGGTGCGTGCCTGAGTCGTCACGGCCATCGCGGGGTAGCTCGTACCGCTCCCCGTTCGCTGGCGCTATCCGTGTTGAAAAGTGGATTGGGTCTAGAAAATCCTGATGAACAGCCCGCAACCGAGATCGATCAATTCGTCGCCGCTTCGCGAATCGATGGCCCGGCGGCTGTATCGCCGATCGGTGGTCACCGGGCAGATCACGCTGCCGGCCGTGCCGGGCATGCTGGACGAGTACGTCAGGATGTGTGACAACGTCTTTGCCGGCCTCGGAGTCCGGTTCACCGCGGATGAGCTTGCGCAGCTCAGGACGGTGCTGGAGGGGGAGTTGGCCGACGCCTACACGGCCTCTCCGCGTTCGAACATCGTCATCTCCTACGACTCGCCGATCGGCACCGTTCTGAACTACCACGTCAAACCCGAATGGCAGACGATCGAAGGCGCCTACGAGAGTTGGGTTGCCACCCGCCAGCCGCCACTCTTCGGCACCGAACCCGACGCCCGGGTGTGGGCGCTGGCCGGCGAAACGGCAGACCCCGGGACCTACCGGGTGCTCGACGTCGGCGCGGGAACCGGGCGCAACGCCCTGGCCCTGGCCCGGCGCGGCCACCCGGTGGACGTGGTCGAGATGACCCCGAAGTTTGCCGACATGATCCGCGCGGAGGCCGAACGGGACGCACTCGACGTGCACGTCATCCAGCGTGACGTCTTTGCGAGCACGGAGGGCCTGCGCTGGGACTATCAGCTGATCGTGCTCTCCGAGGTGGTGTCGGACTTCCGGACCACCCAGCAGCTGCGCGGCGTGTTCCAACTCGCCGCCCGTCACTTGGCTCCGGGTGGGCGTTTGGTGTTCAACGCGTTTCTGGCGCGCGAGGGCTACGCCCCCGACAATGCCGCGCGGGAGCTCGGGGAGCAGTGCTACACCACAATCTTCACCAGGAACGACATGGCGAACGCGCCGCGCCAACTGCCTCTGGAGCTCATCGGCGACGACTCCGTCTACGAGTACGAGAAAGCCCATCTGCCCGAAGGGGCGTGGCCGCCGACAAACTGGTACGCCAACTGGGTCAGTGGCCTCGACGTGTTCGACGTCGAGCGTGAGGCGTCTCCGATCGAGATGCGCTGGCTGGTCTACCAGAAGCAAGGGTAGGACACTCGACCACAAGGCTGGCCCCGCGGCCGGCGGTCGCTGGGGTTTGCTCGTCGGCCCGATCGGTCGGCAGCGCCCGACGTCGGCGGGTTTGTTCTCAATGTCGGACCGGACTGTCACACCGGGCACCGCGCATCCCGGCCGTTGCGGCACCGGCCGAGGTGGGCGGGGCCAACGGTGGCCGGCCGTGCCGACAGTGAAAGACCGCTATGCGGAGACGTTGACTTCGGGCCATACTGACCGCTGGAATCTCGCGGCGACACATCGGTGTTCGGGGCGAACAGACCTGCGCACGGCTCGAAGTTGAAATCGCATGTGGCGCAAGCAAATTAGTGAAGACCGGGGCGAAGCAGAGAAGGGGCCTACATCCGTGGTGAAGGACGAATTCGCGATGGCATTGACCGGGGTTGGCAACCCTCCCACATCGCCGCACTACCTCCCTCGACCGTTGCCGACGGCCGACGCAGCGGCAACGTCGGCAGGGTGATTACCGGGGCCTTCCTCGCCGAAGCGGCTTCGGTGGTGGATAACAAACTCACCGTGTCCGGCGGTGTGCTGTCCGGATTCCGGGTCGGGCCTGACCGGTTAGCCCAATTCGTGCTTGTGGTGCTGACGCAGGCTGAGACCGACAGTCCGGTTCGCCAGGTTGAGGTCGAGATCAGGCCTCCGACAGGGGACGAGCCGCTTTCCGTCGAGTACGAGCTGCCCGAAGCCGCCGGCGGCGGAGAGATCGGATTCGCCTACTTCAACGTCGAGGTGTGCCTTCCCGTCAATGGCCGGTGGGTCTTTGTGGTGACCGGCGGTGCCGGAGCGATCTCGCTTCCGCTGATGGTGAGTGACTGACGCGGCTCGCTGAGCCGGGTGGCACATGCGCGCGTAAGGCGCGGCCCCGGCGCAGGCCGTCACCGACCAACCCGGTGGTGATCACGGTGGCGTTGATGCGGGCTCACTGATCCCCCATGCCCGTAAATACATCGCGTCAAGTTACGGCACTCGAAGCGGATCCGGTGAAGCCGTGGCATACCCCAACGTTGATCGAGTCCACTTTGTATGCCCCAGGATGGATCGATTCAAGTTTGCGCACGACCTGAAGATGCCGCGTTCAAATTGGAACAAGTAAATTTTGGGGCGAGCCAAAGCGCCGATTGGATCGGATCAAGTTTTGCGCAGACCGGGATATCTGAGCGCGTGGAGCACCGCCAGTGGAGGTATACAAGCCGGTCAACTGGCTAAATCGGGCCTGGATTGTGGGGCAAAATGAACTGCGTCACTCTCGCCGACCGGGGTAAATCTCGATCCGGTCAAGTTTGTGCAGCCCGGCTTGAACCTCCGCGAAACTCGATTGAGTCAAATTTGACGTAGATCGTTAAAAACCCGGTCTGACTCGCGTAGCGTACGCCCACTAAGAGACGTTTTTGACCGTGTGAGCACCGCCTAGAGGGAATGGGAGCCATCAAATGTCGTACGTGATCGCAGGGCCCGATGCTATGGCTGCAGCGTCGTCGGACCTCGCTGGGATTGGGTCGGCGCTCAGGAGCGCGCATGTGGCGGCTGCGCCTGCGACGACGCAGATTGCGGCGGCGGCGCAGGATGAGGTGTCGGCGGCGATTTCGAGTTTGTTCGGTGGTTATGGCGCGCAGTATCAGGCGTTGAGTGCGCAGGTGTCGACGTTTCATGAGCAGTTTGTGCAGGCGTTGAATTCGGGTGGGGCGTTGTATGCGGCTGCGGAGAATGCGGCGGCGTCGACGATGGGGGCGGCGGCGGGGACGGATCCGTTGACGAGGTTGGTTGATGCGGCGCAGCCGTTTGGGGTGTTTTCGCCGGTGAGGTTGTTGACGGGGCGTTCGTTGTTTGTCAACGGCGCTAATGGGGCGGCTGGTGCTACCCCGGGGGCGGCTGGCGGGGCCGGCGGTGTCGGCGGTTGGCTGATTGGTAATGGCGGCGATGGTGGGGCCGGGGCGGCTGGGGCGGCCGGCGGTGCTGGCGGTAACGGGGGTGCCGGTGGGGCGGCGGGCTTGTGGGGTGCTGGCGGTAATGGTGGTGCCGGTGGTGCCGGTGGTGCGGCTGCGGTGAGTGGTGCGGCCGGCGGGGCTGGTGGTAATGGTGGGGTCGGTGGGGCTAATGGGCTGATCGGCGGCGGTAATGGCGGGCTGGGCGGGGCTGGCGGTGTCGGCGGTGCTGGTGCGGCCGGGGCGGCCGGCGCGACCCCTGGTGCGGTGGGCGGTAATGGCGGGCTGGGCGGGGCCGGCGGGCTGGGTGGCGCTGGTGGCGCTAACACGCAGCTGTTCTCGCTGAACGGTCACGGTGGGGCTGGCGGTGCTGGCGGGGTCGGCGGGGCCGGTGGTCAGGGCGGGACCGGTGCTGATGGTGCGGCGGGCACGTTCGCCAATGGCGGCAGTGGTAACGGCGGTGCGGCCGGTGACGGCGGCAACGGCGCGCTGGGTGGGGCCGGCGGGGCTGGTGGTGCTGGTGGGGTGAACAATTCGCTGTTGGGTGGTACGGCGGGCGCCAATGGTGACGGCGGTGATGGTGGTGTTGGTGGTGCGGCCGGGGTGCCGGGCACCGGGGGTGTGGGGGCGGCCGGCATCCTGGGCAATGTCAATGGCGGTAACGGTGGTAACGGTGGTAACCCGGGTGCGGTTGGTGGCGGTGGTGCCGGCGGCGCGGCCGGCGGTAGCGGCGCCAGCGCCGGGCTTGATGGTGCTAGCGGCGCTCCGGTTACCAGTGGGGGTAATGGTGGGGCTGGCGGTGCGGGCTATAGCCCCACGGCCGCGGGTGCCAGCGGCGGTAATGGGGGTGCCGGCGGTAACGGCGGTAACTATGGTGAGGGCGGCCAGGGTGGGGCCGGTGGTAACGGTGCTCAGGGTTCGACCGGCGGTCAGGGTGCTGCGGGGACGTTCCCGGGCGGTAGCGGTGGTGCCGGGGATGATGGTGGCGCCGGTGGCACTGGTGGTAATGGCGGTAGTGGGGGCTTGGGTGGTGCGATCTCGGGTAATGGTGGTGCCGGCGGGGTCGGTGGCACCGGTGGCAGCGGTGGTACCGGCGGCCAGGGTGGTGATGGTGCTAAGGGCAGCTTCGCTAATGCCGGTTCCGGTACTGGTGGTGGCGGCGGCAAGGGCGGCTCTGGCGGTCTGGGCGGTGATGGCGGTAAGGGCGGCGCCGGTGGCGGTGTGGCCGCCGGTGGGTCGGGTAGTGCGGGTGCCAACGCCGACGGCGGGGCCGCCGGTAACGGCGGCCAGGGCGGCCAGGGTGGTACCGGCGGTGACGGCGCTACCGGCGTTGCCGGCAACACCACCGGCGGCACCGGCGGTGACGGTGGCAACGCCGGCAGCGGCGGTACCGGTGGCTCTGGCGGCGCGGCCGGCGGCAGCGGCGCCAACGCGGGCTCAGACGGAGTCGACGGCGGCAGCGGCAACGGCGGCACCGGCGGCAACGGCGGCGATGGCGCTGCGGGCACCTTCGCCAACGGCGGCAGCGGCAACGGCGGTGACGGCGGCACCGGTGGTACCGGCGGCAGCGGTGGGACGACCGGCAACGGCGGCACCGGTGGTCAAGGTGGCGCCGGCGGTGACGGCGTGGACGCGCCTTCTGGCCTTCCCAACGGTCTTCCCGGTGGTAACGGCGGCGCCGGCGGCGCCGGCGGCGTCGGCGGCGCTTCCGGCACGGTAAGCGGCAATAGCGGCGCCGGTGGTGACGGCGGCGTCGGCGGCAACGGCGGTTCCGGCGGTACCGGTGCGCAGGGTGCGGTCGGCACCATGGGCCACCCCAACGGCTACAACGGCGGTGACGGTGGCGTCGGCGGCAACGGCGGTGACGGCGGTACCGGTGGTGCGCAAGGCGCCCTGCTCAACGGCAGCGGCCAACTCGGCCTGGCCGGTAACGGCGGTAACGGCGGCAACGCCGGGGCGGCCGGTAACGGCGGTGACGGCGGTCACGGCTGGGACAATCCCGCCGGTAGCGGCGGCAATGGCGGTGCCGGCGGTGATGGCGGTGCTAACACCGCTACCGCGGGCAGCGGTGGCGCGGCCGGCGGTCCCGGCGGCAAGGCTGGCGTCGACGGCCAGTGGGCAGTGCCGGCGGTAACGGCGGTAACGGCGGCTACGGCGGTAGCGGAGACGGCGGCGGCAACACCGGTGGTAACGGCGGCAAGGGCGGCGCCGGCGGTTACGGTGGTCCGGTCGGTGACGGCGGCAACGGCGGCACCGGCGGTAACGGCGGTGCCGGCACGACCGGTGCCGACGGCGGTAACGGCGGCGGCGCCGGTGACGGCGGCGGCGCGACAACCGGTAACGGCGGCGACGGCGGTAACGGCGGCGTCGGCGGAGCCAGCGACACGGGCGCCGGCGGTAACGGAGCTAAAGGTGGTGCCGGCGGCTCCACGACCACCGGTAACGGCGGCGCCGGCGGCGCCGGCGGCTACGGCGGCGCCGGCGGTAACGGCGGCGGCAATGGCGCTGCCGGCGGTGCCGGCGGCTCCACGACCACCGGTAACGGCGGCCTCGGCGGTAACGGCGGTGCCGGCGGTGCCGGCGGCGCGGGCGCCGGCGGTAACGGCGCCAACGGTGGCGCCGGTGGCAGCGTGGTCGGCAACTAATGCGTCGGGTACTGCCGGTAACGGCGGCGACGGTGGCGCCGGCGGTAACGGCGCCACCGGCGGCGGCAAAGGTGGGTCCGGTGGCGACGGTGGCGGCGTGAGCGGGGCTGGTGCGTCGGGTACCGGCGGTAACGGTGGCGCCGGCGCCGTTGGCGGCAGCGTCACGCTCGGCGGCACCGGCGACGGCGGGGCCGGCGGGTCCGGCGGCGCCGGCGGCAGCGTGACCGGGGCTGGTGCGTCGGGTGCCGGCGGTAACGGCGGGGCCGGCGCCGATGGCGGCCTCGCCCGCGGGGCCGCCAACACCGGTGGCGCCGGCGGCGCGGGCGGCGCCGGCGGCAACGCCTCGGGGACCGGTGACGGCGGCGCCGGCGGCAATGCCGGCGACGGCGGCGTGGGCCTCGGGGGCGCATCCGGTGGCAGCGGCAAGGCCGGTGGTGACGGCGGCGCCGCGGCGATTGGTAATGGCGGTAAGGGCGGTAACGGCGGCAACGGCGCCTTCGGCGCCGACGGCGGCAGCGGCGGCAAGGGCGGCGCCGGCGGTACCTCTATTGCGAAGGGCGACGGCGGTGTCGGCGGCATCGGCGGCAGCGGCGGCAACGGCACCGCCGGGACCGGTGGTGACGGTGCGGCCGGCGGCGCCGGCGGTGGCGCGATGGCGGGTAACGGCGGCGCCGGCGGTAACGGTGGCAGCGGCGGCAACGGCACGGCCGGCGGCGGTAGCGGAGCTAAAGGCGGTGCCGGCGGCTCCACGACCACCGGTAACGGCGGCCTCGGCGGCAACGGTGGCAGCGGTGGTAACGGCACCGGCACCGGCGCCAACGGTGGCAGCGGCGCGGCCGGCGGCGACGGGGGCTCCACGGTGACCGGCAGTGGCGGTCTCGGCGGCAACGGCGGTGACGGCGGCAGCGCCGGCGCCTACGCCGGGAACGGCAGCGTGGCCGGTGGCGGCGGTAAGGGCGGCGCCGGCGGTGACGTCTTTGGTACAGGAACCGGCGGTGGCGGCGGTAACGGCGGCCAGGGCGGTCACGGTGGCGACGGCGCAGCGGTTGCGGCCGGCAAGGCCGGCAACGACGGCACCGTCGGCGGCGGCGGCGGCGCGGGCGGCGCCGGTGGTACCGGCGGCGCGCTCGGTGGTGACGGCGGCCAGGGCGGCGTCGGCGGCCAGGGCGGCGCCGGCGGTAGCGGTTCGGCCGGCAACTCCGGGGCCAGCACAGCCGGCAAGGCCGGTGGCGACGCCGCTGCCGGCGGTAAAGGCGGGGCCGGCGGCGGCGGTGGTGACGCCCTAGGGTCCGGCACCGGTGGCGCCGGCGGTAACGCCGGAGCCGGCGGCCAGGGCGGCAACGCCGGGGCCGGGTCTGACGCCACGAGCGAACCAACAAGGCCGGTGGCGCTGCCGGCGCTGCCGGTACCGGTGGCGACGGCGGCAACGCCGGCAAGGGCGGCGACTCCCTGACCGGCACGGCAGGAGCCGGCGGCCAAGGTGGTGCCGGTGGCCAGGGCGGCAACGGCGCTGACGGCGGCAACGGCCATCGGCAACGGCAAAGGCGGGGCTGGCAGCAGCGCCGGCGACGGCGGGGCCGGCGGTCACGGCGGCGGCGGCGGCGACTCCACGGGCGCCGCAGGGACCGGTAACGGCGGGGCCGGTGGCCAGGGTGGCGCCGGTGGCGACACCGGGACCACGGCCGGCAACGGCGGCAACGGCGGCCAGGATGCCGGCGCTGGCCCTGCCGCCGGCAAGGCCGGGGCGGCCGGCGGTGGCGGCACCGCTGGTAGCGGCGGTTCCGGTGGGGCCGGCGGCGATGCGGCAGGGTCCGGCAACGGTGGGGCCGGCGGTGACGGCGGTAACGGCGGCAGCGGCCACACCGGTGGCGACGGCGGCAACGGCGGCGTGGCCAACACGACCAGCGTGGGCGCGGCCGGCGCAACCGGAGGCGTCGGCGGTAACGCCGGGGCCGGCGGTGACGGGCGGGGCTGGCGGCGCAGCCGCCACCACCGGCACCGGCGGTGCGGGCGGCAACGGCGGTAGCGCCGGGACCGCGGGCACCGGCGGCAACGGCGGCGACGGCGGTGTCGCCTCCTCGAGCAATGGTGCCGGCGCCGGCGGTGACGGCGGTGCAGGCGGCGCCGGTGGCGGCGGCGGCAAGGGCGGCGGCGGCGGCGACTCCCTCAACGGCACCGGCGGGGCAGGCGGCACCGGTGGTGTGGCCAGCCAGGGCGGCCTCGGCGGCGACGGCGGCACCGGCGGCGACGGCAACGCGGCTGGCGGCGGCTTGCCGGCCGGTGACGGCGGCAACGGCGGTAGCGGCGGCGCCGGCGGCACCGGCGGGGTCGGCGGTGCGGGCGGTGACTCCACCGGCACCACCGTGGCCGCGACCGGCAACGGCGGTGACGGCGGCGCCGCGGGCGCCAGCGGCAGCGGTGGCACCGGCGGCAACGGCGGGACCGGCGGTGCGTCGGCGGCCGGGCTCGGCGGGGCCGGTAACGGCGGCGCCGGCGGCGACGGCGGCGCGGCGGCCGGTGGCAGCAAGGGCGGTAACGGCGGCGACGCCGCCGGGACCGGCAACGGCGGCAACGGCGCGGTCGGTAGCACCGGCGGCGACGGCGGCAGCGGCGGCAACGGCGGCACCGGTGGTGCGGGCGTGTTCGGCACCGGCGGCGGTGACGGCGGTGCCGGCGGTGACGGCCAAGACGGCGGTGACGGCGGCGGCGGCGGTAACGGCGGCGACGCCACCAACGCGCTGCTCGGCGGTCACGGTGGCTACGGCGCGGCCGGCGGTGCCGGCGGGGCTGTGGGCGCCGGTGGCACCGGCGGCACCGGGACCGACGGCGGAGGCGATGGGGCCGACGGCAGCGCCGGCGCCGTGCCCGGTGCCACGGGGCCGGCAGGCTCCGACGGCACTCCGCCCCCACCCGCCCCGTGATAACAACCGGCTGAGGCCGAACTGCGATACGGCAATGGCCGTCGGGTCCCAGACCCGGCGGCCATTGCCGTGTTGTGGCCCTCGACGGTGGCCGCTGTGCCGTCGTTCCTCAGGCTGCAGGGCCAATCGGGGAACAGGGTTTGGTGGCTGGGGCAGTTCACGGACTGCGGCAGGTGCAGAGAGATCGGCGTGTGATCGGTCGATGCGCGTGGACCAGCTATGTGGAGGCCAGCAGTGCATCGAGGATGAGTTGGATCGTGCCGAAGCCTCGGATTGCTCTTCTGCGTCAGTCATACCGGAAGTAATGCACGCCTCGTCAGCGTGTGAATTCTTCGGCGATGCCCATGAATTAAAATGTATAACGGTCTATTTAGTCTTGTTTATCCATGCCGTAGCCACCGAGAATTTAGTTGGCTAAGCCTTTAGGTATTTTTTTGGGATTTGAGCAGGTCAAGATTGCGTGCTGGCCCAAAAATTGATCAGGTCAAATTCGCTGTAGCGGGTCCAAAACCCATCACACCGGCGTAGCGTGCTGGAAATTGAAGCTGTCCGGTAAGGGCGATTTCCCTAGTGAATGGGAGCCATCAAATGTCGTACGTGATCGCAGGGCCCGAGGCTATGGCTGCAGCGTCGTCGGACCTCGCGGGGATTGGGTCGGCGCTCAGGAGCGCGCATGTGGCGGCTGCGCCGTCGACGACGCAGATTGCGGCGGCGGCGCAGGATGAGGTGTCGGCGGCGATTTCGAGTTTGTTCGGTGGTTATGGCGCGCAGTATCAGGCGTTGAGTGCGCAGGTGTCGACGTTTCATGAGCAGTTTGTGCAGGCGTTGAATTCGGGTGGGGCGTTGTATGCGGCTGCGGAGAATGCGGCGGCGTCGACGATGGGGGCGGCGGCGGGGACGGATCCGTTGACGAGGTTGGTTGATGCGGCGCAGCCGTTTGGGGTGTTTTCGCCGGTGAAGTTGTTGACGGGGCGTTCGTTGTTTGTCAACGGCGCTAATGGGGCGGCTGGTGCTGCCCCGGGGGCGGCTGGCGGGGCCGGGGGTGTCGGCGGTTGGCTGATTGGTAATGGCGGCAATGGTGGGGCCGGGGCGGCTGGGGCGGCCGGCGGTGCTGGCGGTGCCGGGGGTGCCGGTGGGGCGGCGGGCTTGTGGGGTGCTGGCGGTAATGGTGGTGCCGGTGGTGCCGGTGGTGCGGCTGCGGTGAGTGGTGCGGCCGGCGGGGCTGGTGGTAATGGTGGGGCCGGTGGGGCTAATGGGCTGATCGGCGGCGGTAATGGCGGGCTGGGCGGGGCCGGCGGTGTCGGCGGTGCTGGTGCGGCCGGGGCGGTCGGCGCGACCCCTGGCGCGATGGGTGGTAATGGCGGGCTGGGCGGGGCCGGCGGGGTGGGTGGCGCTGGTGGCGCTAACACGCAGCTGTTCTCGCTGAACGGTCACGGTGGGGCTGGCGGTGCTGGCGGGGTCGGCGGGGCCGGTGGTCAGGGCGGGACCGGTGCTGATGGTGCGGCGGGCACGTTCGCCAATGGCGGCAGTGGTAACGGCGGTGCGGCCGGTGACGGCGGCAACGGCGCGCTTGGTGGGGCTGGCGGGGCTGGTGGTGCTGGTGGGGTGAACAATTCGCTGTTGGGTGGTACGGCGGGCGCCAATGGTGACGGCGGTGATGGTGGTGTTGGTGGTGCGGCCGGGGTGCCGGGCACCGGGGGTGTGGGGGCGGCCGGCATCCTGGGCAATGTCAATGGCGGTAACGGTGGTAACGGTGGTAACCCGGGTGCGGTTGGTGGCGGTGGTGCCGGCGGCGCGGCCGGCGGTAGCGGCGCCAGCGCCGGGCTTGATGGTGCTAGCGGCGCTCCGGTTACCAGTGGGGGTAATGGTGGGGCTGGCGGTGCGGGCTATAGCCCGACGGCCGCGGGTGCCAGCGGCGGTAATGGGGGTGTCGGCGGTAACGGCGGTAACTATGGTGATGGCGGCCAGGGTGGGGCCGGTGGTAACGGTGCTCAGGGTTCGACCGGCGGTCAGGGTGCTGCGGGGACGTTCCCGGGCGGTAGCGGTGGCACCGGGGACAATGGTGGCGCCGGTGGCACTGGTGGTAATGGTGGTAGTGGGGGCTTGGGTGGTTCGATCTCGGGTAACGGCGGTGAGGGCGGGGTCGGTGGCACCGGTGGCAACGGTGGTACCGGCGGCCAGGGTGGTGATGGTGCTAAGGGCAGCTTCGCCAATGGCGGTTCCGGTACTGGTGGTGGCGGCGGCAAGGGCGGTTCTGGCGGTCTGGGCGGCGATGGCGGTAAGGGCGGCGCCGGTGGCGGTGTGGCCGTTGGTGGGTCGGGCAGTGCGGGTGCCAACGCCGATGGTGGGGCCGCCGGTAACGGCGGTGACGGGGGCGTCGCCGGTAGCGGCGGTGACGGCGCTACCGGCGTTGCCGGCAACACCACCGGCGGCGCCGGCGGCAATGGCGGTGACCCCGGCGCCGGCGGCTCTGGTGGTACCGGTGGCGCGGCCGGTGGCAGCGGCGCCAACAAGGGTGCGGATGGCATCGGCGGCAGCACGCCCACCAGCGGCGGCAACGGCGGGGCCGGCGGCGACGGCTTCAGCCCCACCACCGCGGGCGCGAGCGGTGGCGACGGCGGCGACGGCGGTAATGGTGGGGCGGTCGGCAACGGCGGTAATGGCGGGGCCGGCGGCAACGGCGTGGCCGGCACGGATGGCGCGCCTGGTACCGTCCCGGGCGGTGACGGCGGTAACGGCACGGCCGGCGGCGACGGTGGTAACGGCGGCGCCGGCGGTGCCGGCGGCTCGACATCCGGCAACGGTGGTGCTGGCGGTAGCGGCGGCAGCGGCGCCGACGGCGGCAACGGCGGCAGCGGCGCGGCCGGCGCGGCCGGTGTGAGCGGGACGAACAACGGCGCCGGCGGTGCCGGTGGCAGCGGCGGGACCGGCGCCGACGGCGGCGACGGCGGCGCCGGCGGTGCCGGCGGGGCGGCCGCCCACGGCACCGTGGGCGTCAACGGCAGCGGCGGGGCCGGTGGTGACGGCGGCAACGCCGGCGCCGGCGGCGACGGCGGAAAGGGCGCGGCCGGCGTGTCCGGGGTGGCCGGTTCCGGTGGCAACCTGGGGGCCGGTGGCGACGGCGGCACCGGCGGCGACTCCGGCACTGCTGCGGGTGCCGGTGGTAGCGGCGGGGCGGCCGGTACCGGCGGCAGCGGCGGCAGCAAGGGCGCCGACGGCATCGATGGCAGCCTGGCCGTTAGCGCCGGCAACGGCGGCAACGGCGGCAACGGCGCCGACGGCGGCGTGAACGCTACCGCCGGTGACGGCGGTAACGGCGGGGCCGGCGGGGCCGGCGGGGCCCATGGCATCGGCGGTAGCGGCGGCACCGGCGGTAACGGCGGCAACGGCGTGGGCATCGTCGGTGGTTTGGCGCAGGCCGGCGGTGCTGGTGGCACCGGCGGTGACGGCGGTGGCGGCGGAACGTTCGGCGCCGGTGGCGCCGGTGGCGATGGCGGGACGGGTGCCGCCGTGGGTGCCGGTGCGACCGCAGGCGACGGCGGGGCCGGCGGCGCCGGGGCCGCAGCCACTAACGCTGCGGCAGGCTACGGTGGTGGCGGTGGTGGTGGTGGCGGCGGTGCCAGCGTCCTAGGCACCAACGGTGGCGCGGCCACCGGTACCGCCCAGGGCGGCAACGGTGGTTCCGGTGGTGCCGGCACCACCAGCGGCGCCGGGGGCCACGGTGGCAACGGCGGCAACGCCGACATCAACGCGGACGGCACAGGCAGCACCGCCGGCGGCACCGCCACCGGTGGAAACGGCGGCAACGGCGGCACCAACGGCGGCACCGGCGGTGACGGCGGCGCCGGTGCGATCTCCGCCACCGGGACACGGCATGGTGCGAGTATCTCCGGCGCCATCGCCAAGGGCGGCCCGGTGGTAATGGCGGTCGACGGGGGTGTCGGCGGCAACGCTGGCAGGGCCGACGTTGTCGCCACCGCGGACGGCATCGTCTCCAACGGCCACGCCTACGGCGGTGACGGCGGCACCGGCACCGGCACCGGCAGCACCGGCGGCAATGGCGGTGACGGCGCGATCGTTGCCGGCGCCTACGGCCCCCTCGGCCACGTCGTAGACAGCAGCGCTTACGGCGGTGACGGTGGCGCCGGCAGCAACGGCGGCACCGGTGGTAACGGCGGCTACGGCTTCGTTTTGTCTACGGATACGGGTGGCGAGGTTACCGGCTCCGTTGCCACCGGTGGTAACGGTGGCCTGGCCGATGCCCCTGCCTATGGCGGTTACGGCGCTAACGCCCAGGTCGCCGGTAGGGGCGGGATCAACTCGCACAGCATCGTGACCGGCGGCAACGGTGGCGCCGGCCATGGCGGTAACGGCGGGGGCGGCGGTTACGCGTGGTCTTACCTTAATCCACCGCACCGGTTCTTCGATTACGGACGTCACCGTGACCAGCGGCAACGGCGGTGACGGCGGCTACAACGGTATCAACGGTGCGGTTGGTGGTAATGGTGGTAATGGTTATAACCCCGTAAACAGCAATGTTTACGCTGACCTCTTTGTCAACGCCAGCGGCCTCAACCCTCACGACCTCACCATTACAAGCGGTAACGGCGGTAACGGCGGAAACGGCGGCACCTACGTCGAGCCTTGCACCCCGGTACCGGCGGTGACGGCGGTCGTGGCGGGCACGTCTACACGGGAGGCGCCACCGCCGGCCCCATCCCCACCGGCGGCAACGGCGGAACGGCGACCCAGGCCGGCACACCTTCGGTCGGCGGATTGGCGGCGAAAACGGGACAGACTATTCCTCCCCTAGTGGGTAGCCATGGCGGGCCGCAGTGGTTTAGGCCACTGCGGCCGGCTGCTCACGTCAAGGCCGTGATGAGGTGTAGCGGCTGGTCGGGGTGTCGCTTTTCCCCGGCGGTGGTGACGGCCCGTCAAGGCGACGCCGGTTATTGAGAGGCTGCCGGTTGCCCCGTCAGCCGGATCAACCCGGCATTGCCGCAACGTATCTGCACCATCACAGCACTGGAGAAGGCCTCAACAACCCACATGCTCGTGCTGTCCTGTTTTTGGCATCCCACGACAGCATGCATCACGCCGCCCCGGCGTCAAGACGGTTCGTCTGTCGACGTTCACGTAATTCCCCGGGCTTGTGCCGACGACAACCCGATCAACCTGGGGAATTCCGTGAACGCCGACACGAACTGGATCACTTCAAGTCTTCATGCCGAGGCGTTGTATGGGTTGGATCTTGTAGGGGGCACAGTCTCGACTGGACAACAACGCCAAATGTTGCATTGAAGTGCACCTAATCTATCGTTGTAGCCCCTGAGTATTGACTCGGCCACGTCGCTGACAGCGTCCTGAAAATTGACAAGTTCAAGTTTGAATTCCGCTCTACAAGTTGAGCAGATCAAATTCGTTTTCGGAGGTGTCAATAACCAACCGAACGGGCGTAACGTAACTGGAATTGAAGCTGTCCTGTGCGGACTGTTTCCCTAGTGACGGGAGTCTGTGATGTCGTCGTTTGTGGTTGCGGTGCCGGATGCCTTTACTGCAACTGCTGAGGATTTGACGGGGATTGGGTCGGCGTTGAGGTCGGCGCATGCGGTGGCGGCGCCGTCGACGACGCAGATTGCGGTGGCGGCTCAGGATGAGGTGTCGGCGGCGATTTCGGGTCTGTTCGGGGGTTATGGCGCGCAGTTTCAGGCGTTGGGTGCGCAGGTGTCGCAGTTTCATGAGCAGTTTGTGCAGTTGTTGAGCGGTAATGGGTTGATGTATGCGGCTGCTGAGGCGGCTAATGCGAGCCCGTTGGCGGGTGGCAGGTGGCTGAGCAGTCGGTCCAGCAGGACATTTTGGGTGCGATCAATGCGCCGACCGTATTTGTTGTTCAATCGTCCGCTGATCGGTAATGGCCATAACGGGGCGGCGGGGACCGGTCAGGCCGGTGGGCCTGGTGGGTTCTTGTATGGCAATGGCGGTAACGGTGGGTCGGGCGGCGCCCGGTCAGGCTGGTGGGGCCGGTGGTAATGCCGGTTTGTGGGGCAATGGTGGTGTGGGTGGTGCCGGTGGGGCTGCCGCCGCTGCCGGTGGGGCCGGCGGTAATGGGGGTGCTGGTGGTGCCGGCGGGTGGCTTGCCGGTGCCGGTGGTGCCGGTGGGGTCGGCGGTAACGGCGGTGCCGGCGGGGTCGGGTAGGCCGGCGGCAACGGCGGGGTCGGCGGTGCCGGTGGCATCTCGCGGGTGTTGGTCAACGGTGTTGGCGGTGCTGGCGGGGCCGGTGGGGTCGGCGGTGCCGGCGGCGCGGGCACTCGCGGGCGGCGTGGGCGCTGATGGTGGTAACGGTTTTGCGGGGGTGTCGGCGGTAATGGTGGGGCCGGCGGCGGCGGGTTGGGTTGGTTCAGTAGCGGCGGGGCCGGCGGCGACGCCGGGGCCGGCGGGGCGGGTGGTGCCGGCGGTCTGGGCGGTGACGGCGCGGTTGGCACGTTCGCCAATGGCGGCAGCGGCTGGGCGGCAACGCTGGTAACGGCGGTAATGGCGCGCTTGGCGGTAGTGGCGGTGTCGGCGGTGTCGGCGGGGGCGGCGGCTTGTTCGGTGCGGCGGGCGCCAACGGCAATGGCGGTGCCGGCGGCGTCGGCGGCGCTGCTGGGGCGCCCGGGAACCGGCGGTGCCGGTGCTGCCGGCATCCGCGCCAATGTCAATGGTGGCACCGGCGGTAACGGCGGTAACCCGGGTTGCCGGTGGTGGCGGCACCGGCGGCGCGGCCGGCGGTAGCGGCGCCGCGAGGGCGCCGACGGTGTCAGCGGCACCCCGGTGACCGGTCCGGTCGGCAATGGCGGCAATGGTGGGGCCGGCTACAGCCCCACGGCCGCGGGTGCTGACGGCGGTGCGGGCGGCAATGGCGGTAACGGCGGCGCTACGGCAATGGCGGCGCCGGCGGGGCTGGTGGTGACGGTGTGGCCGGCGCGGCCGGCTCCGACGCCGTTACCCCGGGAGCTGACGGCGGCAATGGTCGGTGCCGGCGGTGACGGCGGCGCCGGTGGTAATGGCGGGCGGGCGGCTCGATCTCTGGCAATGGCGGTGATGGCGGGGCCGGCGGCACCGGCGCCGATGGTGGCAGCGGTGGAAGCGGCGCGATGGCGCGGCGCGTTATGGCCGGCGGCGCTGGCCAGAACGGCGGGTCCGGCGGTAACGGCGGCGACGGCGGTAGCGGTGGCCAGGGCGGACCGGCGGCACGGCCACACGGCAACGCGGGCGCGACGCCAACGGCGGGTCCGGCGGCAACGGAGGTAACGCCGGAACCGGGAAGTGGCGGTAACGGCGGGGCCGGCGATGCCGGCACTCCTGATGGCGGCAAGGGCGGCAACGGCGGCGACCCGGCGCCGTGGGTAGTGGCGGCACCGGTGGTGCGGCAGGCGGCAGCGGCGCCAGTGCGGACGGTGACGGCACCGGCGGCCGCGGTCACCGGTCCGGCCGGCAATGGCGGCAACGGCGGGGCCGGCTACAGCCCGACGGCGGCGGGCGCGGCGGCGGCGCCGGCGGTAATGGCGGTAACGGCGGAGCGATCGGCAACGGCGGGGCTGGCGGGGCCGGCGGCAACGGTGTGGCCGGCTCGGCCGGCACCGACCCCACACCCCGGGCGCTGATGGCGGTAACGGTCAGGCCGGTGGGGCCGGCGGGGCCGGTGGTAACGGCGGCTTGGGCGGCTCGATCTCCGGTAACGGCGGTGCCGGCGGGGCCGGCGGTGTCGGTGCGGCCGGCGGTAACGGTGGCACCGGCGCGGCCGGTGCGACCGGCAGCTTCGCCAACGGCGGCAGCGGTACCGGCGGCAGACGGCGGCGCCGGCGGCAACGGTGGGGCCGGTGGGGCTGGCGGCCAAGGCGGTAATGGCGGCGGTGTGGCCGCCGGCGGTCGGCAGCGTGGGCGCCAACGGTGACGGTGGGGCCGGTGGTGACGGCGGTAATGCCGGCACACCCGGTGACGGTGGGGCCGGTGCGGCCGGCACGGCCGCCAACCCCGATGGCGGTGCCGGCGGTAACGGCGGCAACCCCGGTGCGGTCGGCACCGGCGCCAGCGGTGGGGTGGCCGGTACCGGCGGTAGCGGCGGCAACGCCGGCGCCGACGGCGTCAACGGCCAAGGTGTTGTCGGCCCGGCCGGTAACGGCGGCAACGGTGGGGCCGGCTTCAACCCCACGGCTCGGGGCCAGCGGCGTGAGCGGCGGCAACGGCGGTGATGGCGGTAACGGCGGGGCGATCGGCAACGGCGGGGACGGCGGGGCCGGCGGCAACGGTGTCCAGGGTGTGGCCGGCAACCAGGGTTCTACGGGCACCGGCCCGGGCCGTCCCGGCGGTCAGGGCGGCGCGGGCGGCGTGGGCGGCGCCGGCGGCAACGGTGGTAACGGTGGGCACGGCGGCTCGGTCTCCGGTAACGGCGGTGCCGGCGGGGCCGGGGCTAGCGGCGGCACGGTGGCACCGGCGGGCGGGGTGGCGAAGGCGCTACCGGCAGCTTCACCGACGGTGGTCACCGGCACCGGCGGCGACGGCGGTAAGGGCGGCGTCGGCGGCCTGGGCGGCGACGGCGGTAAGGGCGGTGCCGGCGGCACGGCCCTGGGCTCGGGCACCGACGGCGCCAACGCCGATGGCGGGGCCGCCGGTAACGGCGGCCAGGGCGGCCAGGGCGGTACCGGCGGTGCGGGCGCCACCGGCACCTTCGCCAATGGCGGCAGCGGCGACGGCGGCAACGGCGGCGGGGGCGGCAAAGCCGGCGCGGGCGCCGGTGGCGGTACCGGTGGCGCGGCCGGCGGCAGCGGCGCCAACGCCGGCGCGAACGGTGGCAGCGGCGGCCGCGGGAACGGTGGCACGGGCGGTAATGGCGGTGACGGCGCCGATGGTCAGGGCATTGTCACCGACCCGAAACGGGCATGCTTGTCGGCCAGGACGGCGGCACCGGCGGCACCGGCGGCGCCGGCGGTGCCGGCGCGACGATCGGTAGCGGTGGCGCCGGTGGACCGGTGGGACCGGCTACGCCACGGGTGACGGTGCGACCGGAGGCGTCGGCGGTGCCCGCGGCGACGGCGCCGCGGGCACCGCCACAAAGGCCGGCTTCGGCGGTGGTGGCGGCGGCGGTGGCGGCGGCGCCACCGTCCAAGCCACCAACGGTGGCTCCATCACCCACAGCACCGCCACCGGCGGGGCCGGCGGGGCCGGCGGCGATGGCACCACCACCGCGGCCGGCGGGGCCGGCGGCACCGGCGGCACCGCCGACGTCACCGCCGACGGCACAGGCAACTCCGGGGCAGGCAGCTCCATCACCGACAGCACCGCCACCGGCGGGACCGGCGGGGCCGGCGGCACCAACGGCGGCACCGGCGGCGCCGGCGGCGCCGCTCAGGTATCAGCGTTAAATGCCGGTGCCGTGGACCATGGCACCGGCATCGGCGGCGCGGGCGGCAAGGGTCTCGATGGCGGCACCGGCGCCACCGGTGGTCAGGCGTACGTCACTGCCGGGTAGCAGCGGCGACATCACTGGCAGCACCGCCATCGGCGGCACAGCCAGCGACATGAACGGCGGAAGCGGCGAACTCACGGCGGTCAACGGGACCATTTCCGACAGTCGTGCGGTCGCTGGCGACGCCAGTGCCGGCGGCCTCGGCGCTGATGCCAAGATGAGCGCCACCAACGGCGGCGCCATCTCCGACAGCGATGCGATCGCAGGCCGCTCCATCGCCACCGCCGTCGGCGGCGAAGCGACCGTCTCCGCCGACGGCGCCAGCACCACTGTCAGCCACAGCAGCGCCACTGGCGGGGATGCCGGGATCGGTGACGCCAACGGCGGCGTGGGCGCGGCCGGCGGTACCGCCACCGTCACCGCCGAGGCAGGCAGCACCGTCACCGATGGCCAAGCCATCGGCGGGAACGGCGGTGCCGGCACGAACGGCGGCAGCGGTGGTGTCGGCGGCTCGGGCAGCGTCGCTGCCACCAACGCAGACAGCACCGCGAGCGGCATCGCCACCGGCGGTCTGGGCGGCACCGGTACCGACGAGGGCACCGGCGGCGGCGGCGGACAGGCGGCTATCAGCGTCACCGACGGCAGTGTCACCGGGGGCATGGCCCAGGGCGGCGAAGGCGGCGCGGGCAGCACCGGTGGCACCGGCGGCACCGGCGGCACCGGCTCCCTCGTCGCCGACGGCACCAAAGGCATGGTCGACGGTGCCGCCCACAAGGTCGTTGCCACGGGCGGCCGCGGTGGAGCCGGCATCGACGGCGGTCACGGCGGTCACGGCAGCGTCGGCAAGATCGAGGCCGGACAGGATGGCATCTCTTACGGTCGCTCCATCGGCGGTTACGGCGGTAAGGCCACCGGCGCGAACACCATCGGCGGTGACGGTGGAAGCTCCGATATCGCAAGCGCCACGGTGACCGACTTCAACGGCGAACAGGTCGGCGGCCCCGGCGGAACGGCCAGCGGTACGTCGACCGGCGGTGCCGGCGGTGCCGCCACCATCGACACCGCCACCGCCATCGGCGGCCAAGGCGGCCAGGGCGGTGACGCGTTGATCGCCGCCGGTGGGACCGACGCTGTGGCCAGCGGTGTGTCTCAGGGCGGCCTCGGCGGTGACGGTGTCGATGGTGGCGCCGGCGCTCTCGCCGGAGCCGCCCGGATTGAGGCACTGGGCGCGAACAGCTCCGCCATCGACGCTGCCGCCACCGGCGGTCATGCTGGCTCCGGCACCGGCGTCGAAATGATCGGCGGCGCAGGGCGCTGACGGCACAATCGCCGCGATACACGACAGCAATGGGGCGCTTACCGACCACCCGTCTGCAAATCGCGCCATCGCGATTGGCGGCAACGGCGCCGATAGCAGCGACGGCTACTACGGCGGCCCAGGCGGGGTGGGCAATGTCTATGCCATCAATGACCAGAACGCGGACGGACAGACCGTTATCGGTTACAACGGCGGGAACCAATCGAATGACGGAGGCTACCCGCCGTACCAGTCGTGAGCCCCCGGCCCGGGCGCGTTGGCGGCGCAGGGCCGGGGCTTCGCGAAGTTCGGCACCCGCAACGCTAACGGCACCGGCGGCTGACGCCGGGCAGGCAGCAACGTCGGCACCACTGCCGGTGCGGACGGCGACACTGCCGGTGCGTACGGCGGCGTCGGCAACGCGCCATCACCGGTAACGGTGTCGGCGGCAGCGGCGGTGACGACGTCAACGTGCCGATGATCGATTCCGCCGGTCCCGATGAAAGGCGCTGCACAGCAAGGGAGTCACGCATGCCTGCGCGACCAGCCGCCTCGGCGAACGGGGCCAGCTGCGTCTCGATCTGGACATCAACAGCGGCGATGTCGTTGTCGAGTGCCTCGATCCGCGACAACATCCGCGAGAGCAAGAATCGGTGATGATCGGCGAAATGCCCGTCGAAGGCCTGTTCGAGCCGATCGATCTTGCCGCGCATTCGCGCCCGCGCCAACTGGGCAAGCACTTTCGGGTCGCGCTCACCGGCCACCAGTGCGCCCAGCATCGCCCGGCCGGATACCCCGAAGATGTCGGAGGCCACCACCGACAGTTTGATGCAGGCATCCTCCAGAAGCTTCTCGATGCGGTTCTTCTCGGCGGTGCGCGCGGCCACCAGATCGGTGCGGTAGCGGGTCAGGTCACGCAACCGCCGGATCGGCCAGGGCGGCACGAAACTGGGCCGCAGCATCTGGCGTTCAGCAACCTTGCACAACCACACCGCATCCAGCACATCGGTTTTCGGGCGTCCCGGCAGATGCTTGACATCGCGGGCGTTGACCAACCATGGGGCCAGCCCGTGCGCTTCCAACAGATAGAACACCGGCTTCCAATACGACGACGTCGCCTCCATCACCAGGATGGCTCGTACGATGACGTTTCACTGGGGCCCCCTACATCTTGTGGCTCTACCGGCCAGGACCTGATTCCTGTCGGCAACCCACGTTCACATGCAGCGAGGCCCCAGCCTTCCCATACCGTCCAGCGTGCACCGAAACAGACGGCGGTGCGGACGCTCCCGGCTCGCCTCAGCCGGGGTTGCCGATGATCTCGACCCCGGCGCCGTTCCAGTGGAACCGCACCGGAGTGGTGTTCAGGCCGGTGATGCCGCTCGGATAGGTCAGGGCCACGGTGTCGCCGGTGCACTGCGCGGTGTCGATCCCGGTGAACCCGTAGGTGTCCGGCACCCCTTGGGGGATGTAGTTGCCCAGGTGAAACATCACCGCCCGGGTGTTGGGGTTGGCGGCGTTGGTGTTGGCCTTGACGATCACGGCCGACAGTTGAGCGCATTCGTTGTAGTTGCCGGCCAGCGGTTCGGGGCTCCACGGCTGGCCGCTGCGCGGATCACGGGGCAGCGCGGAGACCGCTTTGGCGATGGTGGGGGCGGCCAGATTGACCGCGCACGGGTCCGGCGGCGGGGGAGGACTGCTGGTGGGCGGAGCGGCGGGAGCGGCGGTCTCCGGCGAGGGCGCCACCGGCGAGCTGGGGGTAGCTGTCGAACTGGTGACCCGGCTCTCGGGCGTCTTGGCAACGGTGGAGTCTCCCGAACCGCAGCCGGTCAACGCCGCGGCGAGCAACACCACAGCGGCCACGCCTGCCAATGGCTCTGCACGACGGGGTAGCGACCACACATCGCAGCACCGTACCGTTACCGGCGCCGCAGTCCCGGCAGGCGTGGCCGCGTCACCGCCACCGGCTGATGTGCCGGCGGTCACTGACGGTCCCCACGGGCCTGACCCGACGCGCGGCGCTCCACGACGCTCGCGGTCACACTAAACTCCAGAGAACAATGGCCCCCTCCGAAAATTCGCCTGTGGCGCTCCCTGCTACTTTCGCCGACCTGCAGATTCATCCCGCGGTCATGCGTGCGATCGCCGACGTCGGCTACGAGTCACCGACGGCCATCCAGGCTGCGACGATTCCGGCCCTGATTTCGGGTTCCGACGTGGTGGGACTGGCGCAGACCGGCACCGGCAAAACGGCCGCTTTCGCGATCCCGATCCTGTCCAAGATCGATGTCACCAGCAAAGCGACCCAGGCGCTGGTACTGGCGCCCACCCGCGAGCTGGCCCTGCAGGTCGCCGAGGCGTTCAGCCGCTACGGGGCCCATCTGCCGCAGATCAACGTCCTGCCGATCTACGGCGGGTCGTCGTACGGCGTGCAGCTGGCCGGACTGAGGCGCGGCGCGCAGGTAGTGGTCGGCACTCCCGGCCGGGTCATCGACCACCTGGAACGCGGCACCCTGGACCTCTCACGGGTGGACTACCTGGTTCTCGACGAGGCCGACGAGATGCTCACCATGGGGTTCGCCGAAGACGTCGAGCGCATCCTGTCCGAAACCCCGGAATACAAGCAGGTGGCCCTGTTCTCGGCGACGATGCCGCCGGCGATCCGCAAGATCACCACCAAGTATCTGCACGACCCGCTCGAAGTCACCTTCAAAGCGAAAACCGCTACCGCCGAGAATATCTCGCAGCGCTACCTGCAGGTGGCCGGCCCCGGAAGATGGATGCGCTCACCCGAATCCTCGAAGTCGAGCCGTTCGAGGCGATGATCGTCTTCGTCCGCACCAAACAGGCCACCGAAGAAGTCGCCGAAAAACTACGGGCCCGAGGGTTTTCCGCGGCGGCCATCAACGGCGACATTCCCCAGGCGCAGCGCGAGAAGACCATAGCCGCACTGCGAGGACGGCAGCATCGACATCCTGGTCGCCACCGATGTGGCCGCGCGCGGGCTGGACGTGGAGCGGATATCCCACGTGCTGAACTACGACATTCCGCACGACACCGAGTCCTACGTGCACCGGATCGGGCGCACCGGTCGGGCCGGGCGATCGGGGACCGCACTGCTGTTCGTCTCGCCGCGGGAGCGTCACCTGCTCAAGTCGATCGAGAAGGCGACCCGGCAGACGCTCACCGAAGCCGAACTGCCCAGCGTCGAGGACGTCAACGCGCAGCGGGTCGCCAAATTCGCAGATTCGATCACCGACGCGCTCGGGCGCCCGGGAATCGAGTTGTTCCGCCGGCTGGTCGAGGACTACGAGCGCGAGCACGACGTCCCGATGGCCGACATCGCCGCGGCGCTGGCGGTGCAGTCCCGCGACGGCGAGGCGTTCCTGATGGCGCCCGAACCGCCACCCGAAGCGGCGCGAGCGTCGGGAGCGCCCGGAAAAATCCAGGCACCTGCGCGCCTTCAGCACCTACCGGATCGCGGTGGGTAAGCGGCACAAGGTCGGTCCGGGCGCGATCGTGGGCGCCATCGCCAACGAGGGTGGGCTGCATCGCAGCGATTTCGGTCACATTTCTATCGGACCGGACTTCTCACTGGTGGAGCTGCCGGCCAAACTGCCCCAGTCGACGCTGAAAAAGCTTGAG
>CAVRTL010000010.1:0-44805 GCA_963724165.1 uncultured Actinomycetota bacterium
CTGGGGCGGGGGCATCGGTCCAGCTTTGCTGGTGCTCAGGGTGAAGAGCTGGGTGGTCAACGCCTGGATCTGGCGTTGGGTGGCGGCTGGATTGATCAGCGAGTAGGACCGCTTGAGCGCCACGATGCGATCCACGGTCATGCTCGGGTGATCAATCGCGCGATGAAACGGGGTGGCGGCCTTGTCGTGTTTCTTGGACACTTTGGCGCCCTGTGCGGACCTTGGAGATCAATTTCTGCTGCGGGTGGAAGTAGTTGGTCAGCTTCGACTGCAACTGCCAGATCTCGTTGAGTAGCAACAGTTCTGCCGCGGTGTCGTAACGGTAGTAGCCGACCACGGTGCGGACCACCGCCCAGTTCTTCTGCTCGACGTGACAGCCGTCATTCTTGTTGCCCGGCCGTGACCGGGTGAAGGTGATCTGGCGACGCTTGGCACCATGTCAGCAGGTCGTCGTTGATGAATTCCGATCCGTTGTCGGAGTCCACGCCCAGGATCGGGAACGGCATCTGCGGCGGCGATGTGATTGAGGGCGGCCAGTACGCATTTGGCGGTCCTGTCGGGCATTGAGCGGTTCTCGGTCCAGCCGGTGGCGATGTCGGTGACCGTCAGCGTGAAGGCATGACACTTCCTGAGTCAACCTCAGGCCGTTTGCGGCAGCAGTCTTTGTGCTCCGCCGTGGAGGTTGGGGTTGTAGGGGACGCCATCTTGCCAGCAGCGATAGATGACGCGGATCCAGGCGCGCCCGAGGATACGTATGGCGTGCGGGTGGTCGTGTCCGCGAGCGATGGCTCGGGTGTAGATGTCTGCGGCCCAGGGACTTTGGTGGCGGCTGTTGTCGGCGAAGGTGGTCAGTGCCCGGCGGAAGCGTTTGTTGCACGCCCAGCGGAAGTGCACGGCGTGCTGTTTGCCGGACGCTTTGGTCACCGGGGTGGTTCCGGCGAGGGCGGCTACTGCGTCGGGTCCGTCGTAGGCTGCTCGGGAGTCGCCCCACTCGGCGAGCACCTGGGCGGCGTTGATCTGACCCGACCTTGGCAGCGACGTGAAGATCTCGGCGTCCGGGTGCTCCCCGAGGCGGGCGACGACTGCTTTGTCGAGGTTCTTGCCAGCGTTGTTGAGTGCCTCGAGCACGGTGACCAGTGCCAATACGGCATCGGTGACGGCGGTGCACAGGGTGGGGTTGGTGGTGCCTGCCGGTGCGCTGCGCAGCCGGCCCAGCAGTTCGCTGGCCGGTCGACGGCCGGAGTAGCTGTGCTTGGCCAAGAACGCGGCCAACCGTTTTTCGCCCAGGCGGGCCGCGCTGGTGGCGCTGGGGTATTGGCGCAGGAACGTCAAGCTGATTGGGGATCCGACGTCGGCGAAGATCGCTTTGGCGCCAGGCCAGTGGTCGTCGAGCAGGGCGCTGAGTTGGTTGGTGGCCGATACCCGCATGGCGACGACGTCGTCGCGGGTGCGCACTACAGTGCGCAGCGCCTTGGTCTGGGGGCTGTAGGGCGCCACGGGGTGCAATCGATGGTGGCGCAGTCGCAGGTACTCGGCGATCACCACGGCGTCGCCGGTATCGGACTTGGCTCCGGAAACGACTTCGCCATCCCGCCAGGTCTTGATGGCGTTCGGGGATACCGGGATGACCGGGTGGCCGGCTTCCAAGAGCAGGTCGACCAGTCGTCCGTTGGGTCGCTCGATCCCGATGTGCACGTCGGCGGGATCACCGAACTTGGCGAGTTTGCGGATCAGTATGGCGATACCTTCCGCGCTGTGATCGATCATGAACTGTGCCATGACTTTTCCGACCGCAGACAGTACGCACACGGCATGGGTGGCAGCGGCCCAATCCAAACCGACGTAAACGATTTCTGTGGTGTCTTCCGACAACGGATCTCCTCAGGTTGGCAGCGACGACACGGCGAGGGGATCGACCACCGGACGGTCACTAACTGGCGCTCTGCGGCGCGTCTTCCTGCTGCCGGTCTGCGACCCCGGGAGGACCGAGGGCGGCGGTGTCATGCAAGCCCTCAACGAGCGACCACCACTGGCCGTCACCTCGGCCCCCGCCGAGTCCCTTCAACGAACACCAAAACGGCATCCGCTGAAAGGATGGTGCCCTAGTGACCCCCACCGCGGTTACCGCCGTCGTGGAAGACCGTGTCGATCTCGACGAAGCCGGGTACAACGTCGTCCCATTCGGCCCAAGTGCGCACCGTGATCTGGCTTTTGAGCAGCGACCCCGGCTTGGTACCCACTCGTCCTCTGATCTTGCATTTGGCTCGCTCATCGGCCAGGCGGCGATCGATGGTGGCCGCCGACATCGACACCAGCAGTGCCGCGGTCTGGTCACTGATCGCCAGTTCCCGGAAGTGGCGCAACACGGCCACCAGCTCTGCGAGCATGGGCGCGAGCCGTTTGCCGGCCGGCATTCCCAAAACCGTCCAGCAGACCGTCAGCGCCGCGATGACCTCGGGGCCGTAGGTCACCGGCCGGGGACCGCGCACGGTGACGATCCTGGGCACCAGCGCGGCTTTGAGCGCCTTGCGGGCATGGCTGCGATGCCAGCCGGTGTTGGCACACAACTCGTCGAGAATCCGACTCTTGCCGCCCTTACTCGCCAGCTGGTAGCGGGTCGCAGCCGTCTGGGTGATTGCCCTGCGCTCTGCCAACGTCAACCCCATCCATTGGGCGTACGCGCGCATTTTCAGTGAGGCAACGAATCACCCTTTCGCGCGCATTTCTGATGAGTCAACGCGGTCGGTGGGCCGTCTTATGATCGAACTCATGTTCGAGGATGTGGTGGCGGTGGACCCGGCCGCCGGCGAAGGGGTGCTCATCGCGCGCATCGGTGAGCTGGAACGGCTCAAGTCGGCCGCGGCGGCCGCCCAGGCCATCGCGGCGGCCGCCCTGGACACCACCCGCCGGGCCGGCGAAGCCGCCGCCGGGGTGCCCGCCGCCCGGCGCGGGCGCGGCCTGGCCGCCGAGATCGCCCTGGCCCGCCACGACGCCCCGGTGCGCGGCGGGCGCCACCTGGGCTTGGCCAAAGCCCTCGTCCACGAAATGCCCCACACCCTGGACGCCCTGCAACACGGCACCCTCTCGGAATGGCGGGCCACCCTGATCGTGCGCGAAAGCGCCTGCCTCGACATCGAGGACCGCCAGAAGTTGGACACCGAGTTGTGCGCCGACCCCGCCGGGCTCGAGGGCATGGGTGATGCCCGCATCGCCGCGGAAGCCAAAAAGATCGCCTACCGCCTCGACCCACACGCCGTCGTCGAACGCGCCGCCCAGGCCGAACACGACCGCACCGTCACCATCCGGCCCGCCCCCGACACCATGACCTACCTGACCGCCCTGCTACCGGTGGCCAAGGGCGTGTCGGTCTATGCCGCGCTCAAGCGGGCCGCCGACACCTGCGGCGACGGGCGCTCGCGCGGACAGATCATGGCCGACACCCTCATCGAACGCGTCACCGGGCGACCCGCCGCCGTGCCCGAACCCCTCACCGTCAACCTCGTGCTCACCGACGACACCCTGCTCGGCGGCGCCACCACCCCCGCCGACATCACCGGCTATGGCCCCATCCCCGCCGCCGTCGCGCGGGCCATGGTGGCCCACGCCGTCAGCGACGAACGCTCCCGCGCCACCCTGCGCCGGCTGTATGCCCACCCGCGATCGGGCGCGCTGGTGGCCATGGAATCGCGGGCGCGCATCTTCCCGCGCGGCCTGTCGGAGTTCATCGGCCTGCGCGACGGACGCTGCCGCACCCCCTACTGCGACGCCCCCATCCGGCATCGCGACCACGCCCACCCCTGGGCCCGCGGCGGCCCCACCACCGCCACCAACGCACTGGGCACCTGCGAACGCTGCAACTACGCCAAAGAAAGCCCCGGCTGGCGAGTCAACACGACTACCGACGAAACCCACACCCACACAGCCGAATTCACCACACCGACCGGACACACCTACCGATCCGAGGCGCCGCCGCGCGCACCCACCATCGACATCAGCGAACTCGACACCCGCATCGGCATCACACTGGCCAAACACGCCGCCTAGGCTTCGTCAGCGCCCGCCGGCGAGTCGATCAACGTCGACGACCTCACCGCGGTTGATGCTGACCCAGTCGCGGCCCTGCAGGTAGGGACGCAGGCTGCGGCCGATGAGCTCCACGTCGGCCGGCGCCTTTGGCCGCTGCAGTTCGTAGACGTGCGGCAGCTCGGCCATGCCGGTCACGACGCTCCACAGCGTCAGGGAATCCTGCCCGGTCGGCGGATTGACCAGCACCGGACCGAACAGGCACTGCCCCGACAGGAAAAGCGTCGGCACCCCGTAGCCGCCCGCGTCGACGACCCGCTGATGGTCGGCGCGGACGTCGTCGTGGGTGGTGGGGTCGGCCAGCGCCGCGTCGAGGGTCGCCGGGTCGGCGTCCAGGTCGGCCAGCAGCCGGCGCGCGATGGCGGGGTCGTGCGGCTTGCCGCCCTCGGCGTGCAATTCGTAGCCGATCGAGGAGTACCACCGGTCGAGCAGCGACATGTCGGTCCGCCGCAGCAACGCCCCGACCCGCATCAACGACCAGCCGTAGGACCATTCCCGCTCCCACGGGTGCTTCTTGCCCTCCGCCCGGTTGACCTCCTCGAGGCTGAAGAAGCGCCAGTTAACGGTGATCCCCAGCTGCTTCCGGACGTCGCGAATCCACAACGAGGTCTGGTAGGCGAACGGACACATCGGGTCGAAGTGAAAATCCACGAGGGTGTACATGCTGTGCCTCAGTAGTGATAGGTGTCCGACGGGGCGGGCGAGTGGACAGGTTCGTCCTCGAACTCGGAGACTTCGATGCCATAGGCGCGGGCCAACTCGAGGATCTTGCTCGCCCGGGCGATGCGCGGCAGGTCGGAGCCGTTGCGAATCTCGCCGCCGTCGCGCTCGAATTCGGCGAAAAACTCTTTCGCCCAAGCAATTTCGTCCTGCGAGGGGGACAGCCCTTCGTTCACCACCGAGCATTGCTCCGGCGACAGGCAGATCTTGCCGGTCATGCCGAACTCGACGGACACGGCCGTGGCCTCGATGAGCTTCAACGGGTTGGAGCCGATGGTCGGGCCGTCGATCGCGCTGGGCAGGCCGGCCGCCTTGGCGGCGATGGTGAACCGCGACCGCGTGTAGGCCAGCGTGCTCGCGTCCTCGCCCAAGCCGGTGTCGCGCCGGAAGTCGCCGATGCCGAAGGCCAGCCGGAACGTCCCTTTGGCCGCCGCGATCTCGGTGATGCGCTCCAGCCCGCGCGCCGTTTCGACCAGTGCGACGATCGGCACGTCGGGCAGCCGTTTGGCGGTCTCGGTGACGTGGTCGACGGATTCGACCATCGCCAGCATCACCCCGCCGACGCCGGTGCCGGCCAGTGCGGCGAGGTCGTCCGCCCACCACGGGGTGCCGAAGCCGTTGACGCGGACCCAGTCGAAGTTGCCGGCGTCGAGCCAGCGCACCACGTTGTCCCGGGCGGCGATCTTGTCCTTGGGCGCCACCGCGTCTTCGATGTCGAGGACCACGATGTCGGCGCGGGAGTGCGCCGCGGACTGGAACCGGTCGGCGTGCGCGCCGTTGACCAGCAGCCAACTGCGGGCCAGCACCGGGTCGATGCGTGAGCCGACGTCGGCGGAATCCACCACGTGGCTGTTGACCTGCTCGTACATTGATTGATCCGTCGTCATGTTCATTCCGTCGGGGGGTTGTCGTCATTAACCGTAGCGACATTTCCGACGGCGCGGATACACCGGAGTTTCCGTAGGCTCGTGAGGTGAGCGTGACACCGGACATGACCGTGGCTCTACAAGACCGCTTCCTGCGTGAATTGCCCGAGTTGGCGGTCCGCTGGCAAGCCGAAACGGCTCCCGACGTACGGCTGCTCGCTCTCAACGAGCGCCTCGCCACCGAGCTCGGCCTGGACCCCGCCTGGCTGCGCAGCGCCGACGGGCTGCGGTTCCTGGCAGGCAACCTGGTCCCCGCCGGGGCCAACCCGGTGGCCCAGGCCTACGCCGGACATCAGTTCGGCGGCTTCGTCCCCCGGTTGGGCGATGGTCGGGCGCTGCTGCTGGGCGAACTCGCCGACGCCCGGGGCCGCCTGCGCGACATCCATCTCAAAGGGTCGGGACCCACGCCGTTCGCGCGCGGCGGGGATGGCCTGGCGGCGGTCGGACCAATGCTGCGCGAGTACCTGATCAGCGAGGCGATGCACGCGTTGGGCGTCCCGACGACGCAGGCCCTGGCCGTCGTGGGCACGGGCCGCCCGGTGCACCGCGACACCGACCTGCCCGGCGCCCTGCTCACCCGCGTCGCCGGCAGCCACTTAAGGGTGGGCAGCTTCCAGTACGCCGCCTCCACCGGCGACATCGGCGTGCTGCGGCGCCTGGCCGACCACGCGATCGCGCGCCACCATCCCGAAGCCGCCAAAGCCGAACGCCCGTACCTGGCGCTGTTCGAGGCGGTGGTGGGCGTCCAGGCCTCGCTGATCGCCCACTGGATGCTGATCGGGTTCGTGCACGGAGTGATGAACACCGACAACATGACGATTTCCGGCGAGACGATCGACTACGGGCCGTGCGCCTTCATGGAGGCCTACGACCCGGACACCGTCTTCAGCTCGATCGACTTCTGGGGCCGCTACGCCTACGGCAACCAGCCCGTCATCGCCGGATGGAACCTCGCCCGCTTCGCCGAGACGCTCCTGCCGCTGATCTCCGAGAGCACCGAGGAAGCCGTCGCGCTCGCCGAGGAATCGTTCCGCGTGTTCCACTCCCGCTACGACGCCGTGTGGTCGTCGGGTATGCGGGCCAAGCTCGGCCTGCCCGCAACCGTGGACGCCGCGCCGCTGATCGACGAGTTGCTGCCCCTGCTCAAGGCGAACCGCGTCGACTTCACGTCCTTCTTCCGCCACCTCGGTGCGGCGGCGCGGGGCGACGCCGAACCCGTTCGGGGGCTGTTCGACGACGTGGCCGGCTTCGACGAGTGGTCGTCGCGCTGGCGCGCCCTGGGCCCGGACGCGGATCTGATGGAGGCCACCAACCCCGTCTACATTCCGCGCAACCATCTCGTCGAGGAGGCCCTGACCGCGGCGACCGCGGGAGATCTCGACCCGCTCCGACGGCTCTTGGAGGCGGTGACTTCCCCGTACGAGGAGCGACCCGGCTTCGAGCGTTACGCCAGTCCCGCCCCCGAAGACTTCGGCGCCTACCGAACCTTCTGCGGCACCTGAGCGTTACCCGCCCGCATCCGCGCGAGAACGTCTCTGCGGCAACGACTCCGGTGTCCTGCGCGCTGCGCCCCAGATCCCGACGCCGATTCCGATCACCGCGCCGCCCAGCCCGACCAGCCGTTGCGCGGGCTTCAACTCGCCAAACACGGCCGCCCCGCCGAGCAGATCCGCCGCGTCGGCGCCGCCGGAAGCCAGGAACCAGCCGCGGGTGTCCTTGCCACGTAGTGCGGACGCAGCCAGCAGCCCGCCGATCAACGCGTCGCGGTAACCCATCGACCGCAGCAGCAGCCGCGCGGTCGGCGGCGGCTCCTCGCGATCGCCCCACAGCCGGTTGGCGGCGAGTGGGTCGACGAGAAACGATAAGCCCGAGGCAAACCGAATACTGCCCGCCAGCAGCGCGGCACGGTCAATCAGCATGTCCCATAGCCTATGCCGTAACTCTTGGTTTAGAGCGGCGATTCGACACGAGTTAAATAGCCTCGCGATGTCCGCTACCCCACATCCGAAGATCGGCAAAGCAAAAACCGAGCAAAGAAGGTCGCTAACAGCCCCGTCTTAATGTTATGGCAAACTAACGATTCGCATCGCGACGCAAAGGGGCCCCTGCCGGTGTTGCTGGCGCCGATAAAAAGTTCGACGAAAGTGGATGTCCGCGAGCGGTTTGCGGATTAATTTGACTCTCTATGACGGAACAGGGGGATCCGCTCATGCGCCCACAGGCGCACGCGGCAAGTCCGGCGCAATCACGACGAAGCAAGCTTGCTCCCGACCCCGACGTGCGCCGGGCGATCGTCGCCGCCGCGTCGGAATGCGTTCGCCAGCATGGGGTTCGGGGACTCAGCGTCGCCGCGGTGCTCGAACACGCCCGGCTGAGCACACGGGCGTTCTACCGGCATTTCGGCTCGAAGGACCAGTTGGTCGAGGCCGTCTTGACGGAGATGACGAACGCCGAAGTTTTGCGGCTCCGGACGAGGATGGCCTCCGCGGCGACGCCGATCGAGGCGGTAACGGCCTGGATCGACGGACGCATCGATCTCGCGTTCAACGACAGCGTCAAGCCGGAACTGCGCCAGATCCCACTGGAGGCCCCCGCGGTGGTGCTCAACTCCCCCGAGCTGGTTTCACCCGCATACGCCGCCATCCTCGAGCCACTGATCGAGCAGCTCGAGCGCGGCGTCGAGCTCGGCGTCTTTCGGGGCATCGTTCCGGTGATCGCCGCGAAGTCGATACACGGCGTGGTCTGGGCGGGCACCCAGCGGCAGTGGACGAACGGCCACGGCAAACGGGCCGAGGTGCGCGAACGCGCGGTCCGGTTCTGCCTGCGCGGTCTCGGCGTGGCGCCCGAGGAGATCGAGAAGATCGCCGACGACGCGCCCGTGGGCTGACGGCCGGGTCGTCCTCCACCGTCCGCCCGGCGCGAAGCCGCCTCGCAGCCCCCGCGGGCCGATGGCTAGCATGGCCGTCATGGCCGAGCCGGTCCCGGCTGCCGATGACCCAGCACCCGACAATCGCGAGACCGTTGCTGCGCCGGCGTCGGCAGTTCCCGACGCAGTCGCTCCCGCGTGGTCGCGCGAGGACGACGATCCCGAACCCCAACCCGCGGCGGATCGTCAATCGTGGCAAGCGACTTGGCGCAAGGCCGCGGCGTTGTTCGCCGGCGGCCTCGCGGTGGCGGGGGCGATCGTCGTGGCTTTCTGGGTGTTGAAGCCGCAGGCCGCACCCGCGCCGGTGAAAGGCGGAGCGACTCCGACCTCGTCGACCAGGGCGACGGCTTCAGCGCCACCGTCGGCCGCCCCGACGTCGATCGCATCGACGCCCGACCAGGACAACAAGTACATCCAGGCCCTCAACGAACGGGGCATCTCATTCGCCAACCCGGACGCCGCCGTCTACAACGGCAAGATGGTGTGCGAAGACATCCGCCAGGGAATGACGGTGCCGCAGATCGTCGCGGAATTTCGCGCGAGCAATCCCGCACTCGGCGCCGACGCCGACGCCTATGTGGCCATCTCGGTCCATGCGTACTGCCCGCAACACGGCAATCTGGTCAACGGAGGCTGAATTCTCGACGTCGGTCACCTGGCGTGACCTCGACAGACCTGACAGGGTTAGGAGGCGGTCCCGCAGCCCGGGCAGGCGGGGACCTATCGGGGAGGGCAAAGGAGATAGCGCATGACCGTCGAGGACAACCAGGTCCCGACCGAGTCGGTGCCGCACCAGCAACCACGGCGGCCACGCCCGGCTTGGCGGAAGTCCATCGGGATGCTCGTCATGGCCGCGCCGCTCGCGCTGGTCGCCCTGGTGGGCCTGAGCGCCGTGGGCGTCTACCTGTCGCGGGACAGAACGGCGTCCTCTCCGGCACCCCAAACGGTGACGGTCACGCCTTCACCCAGAACGCCGACTGACGGCGCGGACGGAGCGTTCCTTGCGGCGCTGGCCGGGTACGGCATCTCCGACAACGGGACCGAAGCCGTTCAACAGCGCTTCATGGAGTTCGGTCACCACGCGTGCTTCTCGCTGCTGCCCCCGTCGCCGCTGCCGGTGGACGAAATCGTGGACAACATTCTGGCGGCCGAAAACAAGGAGATCGCCGCCGGGAGCACGTGGGCGCCGAAGTTCACCCGCGCCGACGCCGAGAATCTGACGCGTGCCGCGGTCCGTACCTATTGCCCGGATGCGGAGGAGTAGCACCGGGCGTCGGGGGCAGCTCAGCGGCCGTCGGAGGCTGCGTCGCCGTGCTGCAGGAGCCTGCCCATCTCGGGAATGACGGCCTGCAGGGCCTTGAGCGGTCGCAGCATCACCTTGACCGAGGTGATCTTGCCCTCGTCGTTCCAGTGGATCATGTCGATGCCGTTGACGTGGATGCCGTCGACCTCGGCGACGAACTCGAGCACCGCGGAGCCCTCGCCGTACCACTTCTCGACGTACCGGAAGCCCGTATCGGCGAACAGCTTCGCCGCGGCGGCCAGGTAGGCAACGGCCTTGGCCCGGCCTTCCTGCGGCGTGAACACCGCGGGTGAGCAGAAGACGGCATCCTCGTCCAGCAGGTCGCGCAGTTCCTCTGTGCGGCCGGTGTCGATGATCTCGATCCAGCGCTCAATCACCGGTGGCGTCACACCGCAAACCTAGCGCCCGGACTCGGGCCCCGGCCACCCGCATCGCCCAACTCACCGAGCGCGGGGTAACCGCGGCCGGGTCGGCCGCGGTCCTGTAAGAATGGTCAGCTATGGCGCAGTCATTCGACGGCGTGACCGAATCGCCCGCCAGTGTCGAACAGATTCACGCGGCGTTGGGTCGCGAGGATTATTGGCGCGACCGCGTGGCGGTCGATGCCGCCACCGCACCCACGCTGGATTCGCTGAACGTCGACGCCGACGGCACGGTGACGGTGTGCATAACCCAGCACCTGGGCCGCCAGCTACTGCCCGGCCAGGTTGCCAAGCTCCTTCGCGCCGACATGAAGGTGGTGAGCACCGAGACGTGGACACCGGACGGTGCCGGCCAGGTACGCGGGCGGGTCAGCGTCTCGGTTTCCGGCGGACTGGGAGCATGCCGCGCCAGGACGTGGTTGGCGCCGACCGGTAACGGCTCGCAGCTGCGGTACAGCGGCAGAGTGCAAATTAAGATCCCCTTGGTGGGTGGCGCGCTCGAGAAAGCCATCGGAACGAATTTGGCCGCGAACATTCCCGTGGTCCTGGATTTCACCACGACATGGATCGCCGAACACACATGACATTTCCGCAATGGATCGGTGAGCGCTCCTAGGCAACGTCCCATGCGCTGAGCTCCACGTCCCGGATGCCCAGGCGCAAGTGGTCGGCCAAATTCCATTCCTCACCGCTGCGGGAATCGCGTAACGCCTGCTCGACGGCCAGCTTCGCCTTTTTGAGGTGTCCGCGGCGTTCTTCCCCAGCGCTGACGATTGCATCGAGCACCGCGACAACCGCTTCCTCAATGGCTCCAGCGAAGCCGGTGAGATCGTTGACCGTCACGGCTGGCCCCCTGTGATCGATGCAGGCACAATGCTGGCCGGCGAACTGACGAATCCATTCGATTCGCTGATTCGGCAACTGCGCAAATACGAATGTTCCCGTTTCGAGCGACATCAAACAATTCCGCGCCGATCCACGCGGCCGCTACTTGCGGTGGGTGCCGTAGAGGTCCAGGGCCCGCGCTGCCGCCGTCGCCACCTCACCGTCCAGATTCGTGGTCGGTGGACTGCCCCGCACATGGATCGCGTTCGACAGCAGCAGCACATAGGTATCCGAGCCCGGGTCCATCCACAGCGACGTTCCCGTGAAGCCGGTGTGGCCGAAGCTCCCGACGGGAAAGACCAACCCCCGGGGCACGGAGTAACCCGTATCGATGTCCCAGCCGAGGCCGCGCAGGTTTTGCCCGTTGACCGCCGGGTATCTCGGAGCCAGTAGCGGATCCGTTGTATTCGGCCTGTTCGCGATGGCTTGTCGAAGGGCATGGTTGGCCGCATCGAGTTGTCCAGGCGCATGTCCGGGCTGCTGAGGAGTCGTCATCAGTTCCAGGGTCGCCCGCCGCAGCGGGAACCCGCTGGGGCGACCCGCGAGCCGATCGAGCAGGGCCCGGGCGAAGACGCTCACGTCGCGCGCCGTTGAGAACACTCCGGCGTGTCCGGCCACGCCCCCCATGCGGCGCGCTGTCGGGTCGTCCACGGCGCCCCGGAGCAACTGGCCGAAGTCGGGATTCTTGCCCGGGTCGTCACTGCTCTCTTCGTCGAGCGCCGTCGGCGCGATGCGCGAGATCAGGCCGGTGCGCCAGGCGCCCGGGGGGCAAGCGACCCCGGCAACCGTGCGTGGATCACATGCTTTGGCCGTGGGCAGGTAGCGGGTGTCCCTCATGCCGAGCGGCGCGAATACGTTCTGCCGAACGTAAACGTCCTCGGCATCGCCCGTGACTTTCTCGATCAGTGCCCCAAGCAGAATGAAGTTGATGTCGGAATAGCGGAAAACCACACCGGGACCCGACTGCAGCGGTGTGGTGAGCGCACGACGAACTCCTTCGGCTTTGTCGGGGCGGTCCAGTCCCCACGGATCTGCGAGATTGACGTCGCCCGGCTCACCCGAAGTGTGCGTAAGCAGCATGCGAACCGTCACCTTGGCGCGCTGCGGGTCGTTCGCCGCGTTGAAGTCGGGCAGATATGTCTGCAGGGGATCGTCGAGCGCAACCCTGCCCTGTTCGTAGAGTTGCATGACGGCAACCGCCGTCGCGAGGCACTTGGTCAGCGACGACATGTCGAAGATGGTGTCCTCGGTCATCGGCTCTGCCGGTGCCGGCGATCCGGACGGCCCCGGCTCGCCCTCGAGCTTGCGCGAGCCGTAGGCGCGATGGAAGACGACCTTCCCGCCGTGCCCGATCACGACCACGGCCCCCGGCAGCTCCCGTGCCGCGATCGCGTCGTTGATCAGCGTGGAGACCGTCGCGAACTCGGGCGCGGGCGCCGCGTCCGGCGGCCCGAAGGCCGTCGCGAACTCCGGCGTGGGGGTCGCGCTCGGGACCGGTGTTGCCGGCTCGTCGGCGCTCACGGCCGCGTGCCTGTCGACGTTGCGCGAGGAGGCGGCGGCGAGCGTGAGCAGGATGGTTCCGACGGCGACGGCCGCCCGCGCGGGTGCCTTGCCGAACATCACGCCGGTAGATCGCGGACTACGGACATATCGCAAGGGTAAATGCAACGCCGGTGTCTGGCGCGGGCCCGCGCAGGCGCTCTGCGGTAGCGTGAGCGGTGCCCCTGCCCGGTGAAACCGCTGCTCGCGGCGGCATTTCGGGACCGAACCATGCGATGAGGATTTCCTCCGAGTTGACGTCTTTCCGGCGGCGGGTTGCCGTGCTGGCGGAGACGACGGCGGCCTGTCTCGTGCTCGTGCAGTGCGCCGGCGCGCCGCCACAGCCCGGTGCGGCCCGCACGTCGTCGCCCGCGGCGCCGCCGCCGGCCGCCCCGTCGGCGCCTGCGGAGACCGTGCGACCCGTCACCGCCGAGGAACTCGGCGCGTCCTGGCGGCCCGGGTGTCCCGTGCGACCGGAGGACCTGCGGCGAGTCGAGGTCGAGCACATCGGGTTCGACGGCCAGGGCCACCGCGGCGAGCTGATCGTGGACCAAGACCTGGTGCCGCAGGTCATCGATATCTTCGGGCAGCTGTACCGGCTCGGGTATCCCATCGAGAAGATCCGCACGGTCGACCACTACCCGGGCGCCGACGACGAATCGTCCATGGCCGACAACAACACGTCGGCGTTCAACTGTCGGGGCATCCCGGGCACCGACCGATGGTCCCCGCACGCCTACGGACGCGCCATCGACCTCAATCCGCGGGTCAACCCCTGCCTTTACGCGGACGGCGCGGTGCAACCCCGCAACGGGGCCGCCTACCTCGATCGCGGCCGCACCGACCCCGGCCTGCTGCACGACGGCGACCCGGCCGTGCGGGTCTTCACCGATCGCGGCTGGCAGTGGGGCGGCCGGTGGACGGCTCCCGTCGACTACCAGCACTTCGAGCGGCCCTGAGCTCTGGGCGCCCGTTCCTGGACGGATCCGGCGAAGGTCGCCACAGACGAACCGTTGCAGTGCGAAGGTAGGGCCCATGTTGCGACGAATCCTGGGTGCCGCGCCGGCCGCGGCCGCGGTCGCGGTGTGCCTGGCGACCGCGCCGGCGGCGGCCGGCGACGGCGGGGAATGCGACACCATCCTGCCGGCGGCCGAGAAGCTGGGCAGCGTGTTCGACCTGGTGTCGCCCGCCGGAACACCGCCCTATGTGGCCAGCCAGATCCGCAACGCCCTGGCCCCGCTGCACGGCCTGCGGAGCGCGGCCGCGGTCGACCTGCGGATCCGGTCGGACATGCTGGCCGCCCAGATCGACGCCAGCGACCCCTACCGCCCCGCCAACCCGCAACGGCTCGCCGGCGATCTCGCCCAGGCCCGACAGGATCTGGCCGCGGCGCGCGACTACTGCGCGCCGTAGGGGCTGGTTGCTAAGTTCCCGGGCGCCATTTTCGGACCGACAGGCGCTCGGCGCCGGGCCAGATGGCCATGGCGGCCGGGGACGCGCAGAACGTGTCCTCGGCCTGGTGGGCGGTCATGTCGACGGCATGCAGGCCGTCCTCCTGGTGGGCCCGGCACACGACGGTCAGCACCCGGTGCGTGTCGAGGTCGATCTGCTCAGCCTCGATGGTCAGCACCACGACCAGCGTGTAGCCGGCTCCGGTCGGCAGATAGAAGGTGAGGTCCCGGCTGTCCAGGCCGCCGCCGTTGGTGACCAGATACCCGTCGCCGCTGGGATAGACGGCCTGCCCGACCATCTGGGTGCGTTCGAAATGGAGGCGGTCACCCGGCGCCCGCCACACCGAGAACCGGGTGTTCGGGCTGCCGTTGAACAGGTGCTGGGCGATCGGGATGATGAGCTCGTCGCGGCCGTCTTCGTCGACGTCCTGCAACCCGACGCCGCCCGGGCTCGAGGGCTCCAACAGCTCGTCGATGGTCTGCACCACCTGCCCCGACGTGTCGGTCACGGTGACCTTGACCGCCCGGGGCTGCGGCAACTCCGGCACGGTCCAGTACGAGACGGCGAAATCGAGAGCGCCGGAGTGCATCTGGCAGTCCGAGTGCGGCGACGTGGCTTTCGGGCTGATCGTTGCCGTGGTCCGCGGGCACGGCGGCAGCGTGGTGTCAGCGGCCCCGGTCGGGCAAGTCAGACTCCCGATCACCGCGGTGACCACCAGCACGACGGCCAGCGCCGACGGCCGCTTCATCGTTGCGCGCCTAGCGTTTCGGCGCCGGTTTGGGGGGCGCGGGAGGGGGCTCGGGCGGCGGGAGCTGCTCCTCGACGGGCGGGTGAGCGCCGGTCTTGGGGCCGATGTCGGAGACCTGCCAGCGATCGCCCGCCCGATTGACGGTGACTTGCAGCAGGATGATCGACACCTTGGGAGTGGGGTTTTGCAGATTGCGGGTGGTTTGGTGGGCCGACACCACCACCTGGTAGGCACCGCCGGGCTGCGCGACCGGGTCGGTGGCCAGCACCTCGCCGGTGGAGGTGACCTGCGCCTGCAGCATGATGCTCTTGAGCACGTCGGTGGCGTTGACGTATTTGTCTTTGAGTTGCTGGGACACACCGTCTTCGACCGAACGGAAGAAGGCGTCCGGGTCTTCGAAGGTGTACGTCAGCGACTTCAGCGCATAATCCTTGGCCAGCTGCGCGACGGCCTCGCGGTCGGCTTGGTCCCGACGCAGCTGCTTGAGTTCGCCGCTCACGTGCTGGTATTGGATGAAGCCGAACACCCCACCGGCGAGCACGGCCGCCGCAAGGACGGCCGCGACCCAGGGCCACACCCTCTTCGGCACGAACCGCCGCTTCGGTGCTGCGTCGTCGGCCTCGTCGGCCTCCTCGGCCTCGACGGTGTCGGCGGCCGGCTTCGTCTCAGCCTCGTCGGAGGCCACGGCGTCGTCGCCGGCGGCCTCCCGCTCGGTGTCCGCCATTTTTTCGTCTTCGCCGGTCGTTGACTTGCCCATGTCGGTTCCTTCTGTGCTTGATTACTGGTGCCATTCGGGCACGTTGAGCTGAACCCGGACGCCGCCGGTGTCGTTGAAGGTCGATTCCCAGAAGTCGAGCCAGTGCCCGGCGTCCACCTTGATGGTGCGCAGCGGCGCAACCGCAGGCAGCAGGACGGGGGCGAAGGTGCTCAGCGGGCCGGCCAGCATGTCGACGTATTCGCTGATCTTGGAAATCAGGATCCCGCCGGCATCGTCGGGGCCCATCACGCCCAACCCGCTGTGCGACAGGATTTCGATTTCATGGATCAGCCGCAAAAACGCCGGCACCGAGTTCGGCAGGAGTTGACCGGTCGTGCTGATCACCTCGGCCGCGTTGACCTCGCCCAGGTTGGTGGTCAGCGTGGAGATGTTGCTGAACAGGGTGGCCATCAGTTGTTTGTCGTCGCGGACCACCTTGGCGGCCAAGCCGGCGGTGGTGGCCAGGGAATCGAGGGTGTCGTCGTTGCCGGCGAACGCTGCCGAGACGCTACTGGTGATGGTGTGCGCGCTGTCGGGGTCGAGAGCCGAGATCAGGGCATTGGCCTTGGTCAGCAGGTCGCTCCCGGTGACCATCGGCGCGACCCGGTCCGCGGGGATCACCGCCCCGTCGGAAAAGTACGGCGGCGCGATCAGTTTCGGTTTGAAGTCGATGTATTGCTCGCCGGCCGCGGAAAGGTCTTCCACGCTGATCGCGCTGTTGGCGGGGACCGGGTGCGCGCGATCGAGGTCGATCGAGACGGCCAGCCCCGTCGTGGTGGTGCGGATGCCGGTCACCCGGCCGATCTTGATACCCCGCATGGTCACCTCCGACGTGGGCAGCAGCCCGCCGGAAGTGTTGAGCAACAGGGTAAGTCGGGTGTCCTGCTTGGTCGGGTCCATGTCGAGCACACCGACCGCCATGTACACCGCGCCGAGCAGCGTCATCACCGTCAGGATGGCCAGCGTGATGCGGGCATTGAACTTCATGGCAGCAGTCCCATCGTCCGCATCGCCGAGACCGCCTGGTCGGCCTTGTCGGCGGGATCGACGCCCTCGTATCCGGTCGGCGGATGTAGCCCGGAGATGGTGTATTTCGGGCCCCCGTGCCCGAAGAACGGGATCAGCTTGGTGCGAATCAAGGCCATCAGCTTGTCGGCGAGCACCGGAATGGTGGTGTCGACGGTCGCCACGGTTCCCACCCATGGCGTGAGGTAGGAGAGCATCTCCATCCAGTCGCCGGCGACCGGGTTCAGGACTTGCCCGCCCAGCTCGTCGATGCCCTTGGTGTCCGCGACGAGCCGAACGATGGCGAGGGTGATCGCGGACAGACCATCGAGCTTTGCCGGGCCCTCGGTGACCAGTCGGTTGAACACATCGGTGTTGCCCGACAGGTTCGTGCTGATGTTCTCCATGCTGGACAGGATGCCGTTGATGGTTTCCTGGTTGGCCGCAAGGTCGTTGAGCACTCCGGCGATGGTGTGCTGAATCCGTGTCAACCGGGCGGGATCCTTCGGGAAGGCCTTGTTGAAGTTGACCACGGTATCGCGCAGCGTGCCGATCGTCCCGCCCGCCACCAGATTTGACACCGACCGCAAGACGTCCTCGACGTTGGCGGCCGGGGCGGTGTTGCGTAACGGGATGGTGCCGCCGTCGCGCAGCACCCCCGCCGACGGGTGATCGGCCGGCAGCAGCGCGATGTAGATGTCGCCGAGGGGGGTGGCCTGGCGCAGTTCGGCGCGGGTGTTGTCGGGAAGCGTGGTGTCGCCGGCCATGTCGACGTAGGCCACCGCCGTGCTGCCGTCGAGTTGGACGTGGTCGAGCACGCCGATCTGGATTCCACCGGAGTCCACCTTGGCCCGGGCGGGCAGGTTGAGCACGCTGGAGAACTCGATCTTGATGCGGTAAGCGTGGTTGGGCGTGTAGGCGCCCGGGACCGGCAGCCTGGTCGGATCGAGCGAGCATCCCGCCGTCAGGCCGATCGCCAACAGCAGCCATGCAACACGCCTCGATCGCCGGGTCATGACAGCGCAGCCCCCAGGATGAGGTCGGTCAGCCCGAGGGTGACCGGATCCGACGCGGTGTCCGACGCGCACGCCGCGGCGGCCCCGGGGGTGTTGCGCTTGCGCAGCACCTCGCAGATCGCGCCGGCCTGCGTCGGCGAAATCGCCACCTGCGGTGGAATATAGGTGACGTTGTGGGTGCCCCACGCCGGCTCGTAGATGTCGGACAGCCAGTGGCTGAACTGCGGCCATGAGTTGATGATGGCGAGAATGGCCGGGGTGTGGCGGTTCAGCACATCCCGCACCCAGGGAATCAGCTTGTCGGTGATTCTCTGATAGAGCCGCGGCGCCCACCGGTTTATCGCCTCGACCAGGATCGGCAGCAGGTGCGAAACATGGCTCAGGGCCGCAGAAAAGTTGTCCGACAGGCCCTCGATCAGTTCGGTGGTGGCGGGCAGCGTTGCGACCACCGAGGCGAACGTGTCCCAGTGCTTGAGAAAGCCCGAGGTGAAGATCTCGCTGTTTTCGAACAGCTGCCGGTACTCGGCGTCGGCCTTGTAGGGATCGGCGAGCATGGTGACCAGATTGCGCAGGGTCTGGTTGAGCCCGGGGCCGGTGCCGTCCAGCGAGCGGCCGGCCGCGCGCAAGCTGTCGTTGATGGCCTGCACGCCCGGCGCCCGGGACGGGTCCTGGCCGGGTTGGGGTCCCAGGATGTCGTCGGCGAGTTTGCCTATGGCCGAGAAGGTTTCGCTGACACTGATCGGGGTTCTGGTGGACGCCAGCTTGATGCACCCCGGCCCGGTGAATTTCGGGCCCGAAGTGTAGGGCTTGGTCAGTTCGATATGCCTGTCGGTGACAATCGACTGCGAGTAGGTGACCGCGCCGACGTCGGCCGGCAGGTCGAGGTCGGCGGGCACGGTGAAGTCGACTTCGACGTGGTCGGGCTTGTTGACGATCTTGGTCGTCGAGCCGACGTCGATACCCAGCAGGGCGACCTTGTTGCCCGGGTACAACCCCACCGCGTCGGTCAATTCGGCGCACATTACCCGGGTTTTGGCGGGCATCACGGTCTTGGCGCCGAAGACTGCCGCCGCCGTGACCGCGGCGGCGGCGACCACTACCGTCGCGATACCCAGCGGGGAGCGCAGCCGCGAGACTATAGCCGAAATCGGGGGCATCTCAACAGTTCCTCATGATGTTGGGCAGGCACAGGTCCTGTCCGGGGACCAGCCGGTTGTGTTCGTCGAAGACGACCCCGTTGCCGCTGAGCATCGGCATCACGACGTTGAGGGTCTGCCCCAGGCCCTCGGCCGCCCGGCCGAGCCGGTCGGGGTGGGCCTGCAGCGTGTCGATGATGTCGTTGAGCCCGTTGACGATCGGCCCGATCTCCCGGCCGTAGAACACCGTGACGCGGTCGAGGATCCGGGACAATTCCTTGAACAGGGTGAAGAACTCGACAATGTCGACCGCCTTGGCGGTGTACGTCTTGCCGAGGATGTCGATCTGCTCGAACAGCGTGACGAGCTGCTTGCGTCCGGCGACCATGGCCCGCAACCCGTTGTTGGTGAAATCCAGGCTGCGGTGAAAGTCGGCGGTGGTCTTGCTCAACGACGTCGTCAACGCGTTCGCCGACTGGAGCAGGTCGCGCAACGCGTTGGGATACTTGTTCGCCGCGTTGGCGACCTCGCTGAAGGTGTCATGGATGACCTGGCCGTTGACTTCCTTGATCACCGGGGTCGCCGCCTGGAGGATGTCGTTGACCTCGAACGGCAACGTGACGCGCTGTGGCGGGATGACGTTGTGGCCCAGCGGTATACCGCCCTTGGGGTCAAGCGCCACGTAGTGGCCGCCCAGCGGGGTCAGCAGCTTGACGTCCAGGGTGGATTCCGAACCGACCACCACCGAACGCTTGACGTCGAATTTCATCTCGACGACGGCGCCGGCGAGCCTGATGCTGGTGACCTTCCCGACCGGGATGCCGGCGATGCGGACCTGGTCGCCGACGCGCACACCGGCGGAGTTGGGCAGGTCCGCGGTGTAGCCCGACTGATCGGTCGGATTCAAATAGGCCATCGCGGTGGCGGCCAGCACCGCGGCGATGACGACCACGCCGATGATGCCGTGGCGGCGACTGCGGATCGCGGCGTCATGCTCGTCGAGCATGACGCGTCGCCGTCGCACACCCTTGCCCAGTCTCACCGGCACACCACCAGGTTCTGCTGCGCGAACGACACCTGCCCGATCCCCGGCAGCGTCATCTCGCCGTGCGAGCAGGAAAACGTCGGTGCGGCGGGCTGGTCGTCGACCAGTGAGTCCCGTATTCCCTGGATCAGCGACGGCACCAGCGACAGGCCCGCGATGATCGTCGGCGTCTGCGGCCACATCCGGCTGGTCAGGTCGTAGAGCGGAGTCGTTGTCCCGTCGAAGATCCGCTCGATGTACTGCATCTGATGGGCGCTGGTTCGCAGAACGGGCAGCCCGCTCTCCAGCGCCTCGCGGAACTCCTCGGCCTTGGAACCGAACTTCGTCAACACGTCGTTGAGGGTGGCGATCAGATGAAACAGTTGCTGCGATTTGCCGCCCAGATCCCGCGAGATCGAACTGAGATTGCGGATCACGGCGACGATCACCGCCTGGCGGTCCACGGCCAGTTTGGAGATGACGTCCAGGTCGTGCAGGAACGGTCCGACGCCGGATTCGTCGCCCTGGATCAGCCGCAGCAGGTTCTCACCCAGCAGGTTGAACTGGGCGGGGTCAAGGCTTTGGAATATCGGCCGAAACCCGTTGAACAGCTTGGCGACATCGAACGACGGAATCGTCTGCTCCAGCGGAAGACTGCCCCCCGCCGGCAGCCGCCGCTCCGGCTTGGCCGGCTGGACGAGTTCGACATAGCGCTGACCGAGCAGGGTCTGGTAGCGCACCGCGGCGACGGTGTTGGCGAACACCGGGTGATCGTCCTGCGCGGTGAAGTCGACCTTGGCGATCCGCCCGTCGAGTCGGATGGTCTGCACCTTGCCGACCTGCACCCCGGAGATGCGCACGTCGTCACCGACGTAGAGCCCCGACACATCGGAGAACGCCGCGGTGTAGCGGGAGACGGCGCCGGTGACCGGGCTGCGCAGGGCGGTCAGCACGATCAGAGCGCACACCACGGCGACCGCGGTGAAGACGGTCAGCCACACAACGGATTTGGTGACGCTTCTCATCGGCCACCGCCGAGCGGTGCCGGGGCGGGTGGAGCCGGCGGCGGGGCCGGCGCGAGGGCCGCCGACAGCCCCGGCATCGTGTCCAGGGCGACGTCGATCTGCATGCGCACCTTGCCGTCGATGATCGGAAACGCGGCACTGGTGCGGTCCAGCAGCCCCGAGAGCCGGTCATAGACCGGCGCGAAGCTGGCCTGCATGTAGGAGTACGGCAGCAACACGTCGGTCAGCGAGGTGACGATGGGGGCGATCCACGAGACGTTCTTGGCGAAGATGTTGTCGGCCTTGAAAAGCAGCTGTCCGGTCTGGTCCAGGATCACATTCATGCGCTCGACCCCGTCGGGATGCGCCAGAAATTCCATCCCGTTGAGCAGGTCGTATGCCAGCTTGATCAGCGGGATGGCGTCGCTGGCTCCGTTGACCACCGAGGCGAACACCGAAAGCGACTGCGAGAACGGCACTTTCTGGGCGTCGACGAGCATCTTGGCCAGATCGAAGAACGACCGGGCCACCGGCTCGGTCAGGTCGGCGTGGCGCCGCACCACCTCGATGATGTGATCGACGTCGGGGGAATCCACGATCTGGCCCAGCTTCTGGCCCTGCCGCAGCAGTCCGGTGATGGAGGTCGACGGCACGTCGGCTCCGATCAAGAGCGTCTGGTTCGGCCGCAACCGGGGGCCGGTGCCGCTGCTGAGGAGTTCGACGGCCGCGAGGCCGAACGTGTTCGAGGACACGAACCTGGCGGTGGTGTCGGCGGCCAGCGCTCTGGCCTGGGCCGGCTCGAGTTCCACCGTCATCTTCTGTTTGTTGTATCCGAACGATTCGAGCGTTTTCACCGAACCGATCGTCAGGCCACGAAACTTCACCTCGGCGCCCGGCGTCAGACCCTCCCCGAGCTCGTCGGCCACCACGGTCAGCTTGAACGTGTCCGAGTAGCTGCCCGTGCCCAGCTGATAGAGCCCGATGCCCGCGATCCCCAGCACCACCGCGGCGATCAGGCCCCGGATGCGCAACGAGCGCGAACTCGGCGCCCGCACTCCCTGGTCTGGAAAAAACGGCATGGCTTACCCCGAGATCCGGACACCGGGACTGTTACCCCAGAACAACAGCGTCAGGACCATGTCGGCGGCGACCACCGTGACGATGCTGGCCCGGATGGCCCGGCCCGACGCCCGGCCGACCCCCTCGGGGCCCCCGCTGGCGTAGTAGCCCTGGTAGCCGTGGATGGCGATGACCAGCGTCACGAAGGTGGCCGCCTTGAGCACGGAGAACACCACGTCGGAGGGCTGAATGAACGAGTCGAAGTAGTGGTAGTAGGTGCCCGAGGACTGGCCGTGCAGCACGTTGACCACCAGCACGCACGACAGATAGCTCAACGCCAGCGTCACTACATACAGCGGGACGATGGTGATCATCCCGGCGATCACCCGGGTGGTGACCACGAACGGGATCGACTGAATGCCCAGGGCTTCCAGCGCGTCGATCTCCTCCGAGATCCGCATGGCGCCGATCTCGGCGGTCATGCGGCATCCCGCCTGGGCCGCGAACCCGATCCCCGCGATCATCGGCGCCATCTCCCGGGTGTTGGCGTACGCGGAGACGAAGCCGGTCAGCGGGCCCATGCCCACCATGTCGAGGGCCCCGTACCCTTCGATGCCCACCGAGGCGCCGACCGCCGCGCCCATGAACACCAGCACGCCGATGGTGCCGCCACCGACGATCAGTGACCCGTTCCCCCAGATCATGTCGACCAACAGCAACCCGGTCTGGTGCCGGTAACGCTTCAGGGTCTGCGGGATCGCCCCGAGCACCTGGGCGACGAAGCTGACCTGGTGGCCGAGTCGCTGGAAGAGCGAGTCACCTTGGTCGGCGACCCACCGCGTAGGGCGCAGGACCAGGAACAGGCCGCGCGGCAGGTATCGGGACGGCGCCGCCATCAGCCCAGTCTCAGCGGCATCGACATCGACAATCCCTGTGTGATCACCAGGTTGAGGCCGAACACCGCGACGACGCCGATGACGACGGAGGCGTTGACCGCGTCGGCGACACCGCGCGCGCCGCCCTTGGCCTCCAGCCCGCGCTGGCAGGACACCAAAATCACAACCACGCCGAAAAGCCAGGTCTTGAGCACGGCGATCCCGACGTCGCTGACGCTGGCGAAGGACGCGAACGACGCGATGTAGCTGCCCGGGGTGCCGGACTGGAACCCGACGTTGATCGCGTAGCCCGCCGCGAGCCCCATGAAGATGATGAAGGAGCACAGCACCGGCGCCACGAACACGATCGCCGCCAGCCGGGGCGTGACAAGCCGTTGCACGGGGTCGACGCCCATGACGCGCAGCGCGTCGACCTCTTCGCGGATGGTGCGGGCGCCCAGATCGGTCGCCACCGCGGAGCCGGCCGCGCCGCCCAGCAGCAACGCCGCGACGACAGGTGCCCCCTGCCGGATCACCCCGAGGCCGCCGGCCGCACCCGAGATCGACGAGGCGCCGACCTGCTGGATGAAGTTGCCCACCTGCACCGCCACGATGACCCCGAACGGAATGGACACCAGCAACGCGGGTATCGCCGTGATGCTGATCATGAACCAGGCCTGGTTGATGGTGTCCCGCCAGGGGTGACGCAGCCGGATCGCATCCGTGACCAGGTAGGCGAAGGCCTGAGCGGACAGGTCGAAGAAGCGGCCCAACGTCTTCAGCGAGGAATCGGTCTGGTTCAGACCGTATCGCAGCGGCTTGCCCAGGAACCTGACGACCCGGGGGACGGTCGGCGCCTCCGGGACAGCCTCGCGATCGTCTGGCGCGCCGGACGTCACCACCAGCTCATCGGAGAGTTCTTCGCCGTTCGCGGTGGCGCTCGCGTCAATATCTATACAGGGAAGATCCTTGCGCTCTGTCTCTGTCGCTGGTTCAGCCGCTGTCGCGTCATGAACACTGGCGGTCAACGGCAAGTTTCTCACTGATCGCTGCCACAGCTTCTCCCCCGGCACAGATACGAGCTTGTTTGTCGTGTGTCTACCAGCGGTCGCAGTGTCTGTCCGCGGAACCCGGGCGACTGTGACGTATGCCACAATAAGGGCCTCGCGCGAGAAGGGCCATATCGGCGGGGTGGGCCGCGAGACTTCGTCTCACCGAGTCGCGTTCGGCGGGAAATCCGGGGTTCGCGATTGGACCGATGCAGGCGTGAGCCACTCTGCTCAGGGCTGGTCCCACCACGACGGGATCAGGGCGAGGCTGCGCATCAGCTGACCCTCAGCGCCGGTGAACAGCGAGAAAGCTGTCACGCTGTGCTGGCCGATCGGGAAGTTCAGGTGGGGGTCCAGCGTCGGCACGAATGGGTAGGTGGTCGGCATCATCGACGGCGGCAGCCAACCCATGTCCACACCGAAGGCCGTTGCACCCTGAATTGCCCCCGCGCCCAGGTCGGGGATGATCGTGAATGGATTGGGCAGTTCGAACAGCTGACCCGGCGTCGGAATGTCGGCATAGTTCCCGCTCGCGTAACCCATGTCCGCCAACACCCTCAGGTCAGGCTGCAGCAAGTCCGCTATCGCATTGCCATACGGGGCCGGGACAAACCTCCGCAGCGGCTCCACCAGCGGGAGGTTCTGGTGCGGTATCCAGTAGTAGGTCGTTGAACCGTGGTAACCCGGCGATGTCGGCAGCTGGATGGCGCCGGCCACGTCGGTCGGCACGTAGAGGTGCGAGCCAAGGAAATAGCCCATGACCGCATTGACGTCGGATACCGGATTGAGAACGTACTGCGGAAAATCGCCAACCATGTCGTACTGGTTGGTGTAGATCTCGGTCGGATATGGGGAGTTAGGGGGCGTGGCGCCATTCGCCAGGAAGTCCAATCCCGGCTGATACCAACCGGCGAGTCGCTCGGCAATTCCACCGTCTGGATTGTTGGGGTTGCCGGTCAGAATGAAGTTGAGCTTGTCCTGGAAGGGTGAGCCGATGTTGATCAGGTGCCGGATCTCCAGCGTGGTGGTCGCCGCACCTTGTGAGTTGGACCAAATGGTGATGTCGGTGGCGTTGTTGGCCACCTCGGCTTGGATTGCCTGGTCGATGTACTGAAGACCTTGGCTGATCGACTGGCCCCACGTCTGGTTGCCCAGGTAGGGGGTGAACGGGAAGAACTGATTCGGTTGCCACACCGGCCCGACACCACCCGGCAAGCTGTAAACCTGCGTGGCCAAAGCGAGCAGATCCGGCGGCAACACGTTATATCCGGTTCCGAAAACAACCAGTGAGACGGCACCGTTGATCGGGCTCGGGAAAGGTATTGGCGGCGGCACCGGCGAGCCGAACATCTGCTCGAAGTAGGGCGCTAATGGCTGTTCGAGCCGGCCCACTACGTTGGTGAATGCAATGAGCAGTTGTTCGTTTGCCTGTTGGATTGTCGGGTAAAGCGAGCCTGCGATACTGCCGGTAGCCGCCTGGGCCTCGGCGATGATCGGGCTGAACGCGGTCTGTAAGGGCGAGGCGGCGGCGGCCTCGGCCGCCGCATAGGAGTTCGCGGCCGCGGTCAAGGTGTGCACGAACTCCTGATGGAACGCGGTCGCCTGCGCGCTGAGCGCTCGATAGGTTTGTCCGTGCGCCCCGAACAGCGCCGCGATGGCCGCCGACACTTCATCGTCGGCGGCGGCCAGCACGTGGGTGGTCGGGATCGCGGCCGCCGCGGCTGCCTCGTTGATCGTCGACCCGATACCGGCCAGATCCGAGGCCGCCGAGGCCAGCGTGTCCGGCGCCGTAATGACGAATGACATCTCCCACCTCCGGCGTACTCTGCAGCGTCATACTCGCGGTAGACGGCCACCGGCAGCTAGGGCACTTGGGCCTTCACCGCAGAGATGCAGGGCCTGAGATCGACCGGGGTGGATTCTGTCGCGTCATGGACACCTGCGGTCAACGGCAGGTGCCTCCAGCGGTACCGCCGGTCGTTTGCCACGTGGAAAGCCTTCCTGCGCGTGGCGCGAGGCCCTACGATGTAGAGCCAGCAGAGGGGAATGCGGCAAGTCGGCAATTAATACGACTCTCGTTGAGGACCGGATTCATGCCCTACGAAACAGTTGACCACCATGGCACGCGTTCCTACGCGACGAGAGAGGTCAGCCGGGAACACATCGTGCCGCGTGACGGGTTGCCGCCGTATTACCGGGAACGGTTGGCGGCGAAGATCAACGGCAGAACGATCCGGGAGATATTCCTGTACGAACCCGATGCCAGAAGCGTTGCCCTGGAGTCCGAAATTCCCACGGTGAAGTTCGGCGGCCTGTGGACAACGGGAAATCTTTACACCGGAGAAGCGTCCGCGACCGCGCAATCGGGGCGGCGGTTCGTCACCTTCATGACACACCGGCACCTGCCGCTGCGGGTGCAGCTGCTCGATGCGCGGCACCGCAAGAGTCCTTACCTGCGCACCGCGCAGAACGGCCGCGCCGTCATCAAGGCAGTCATCCGACACACCGGCGTGGACCGAGTCAGAGCCAGCGGCCACTCGTATGGCGGGCTGACGCTGCCCGAAATGGCCGCCCACTGCGGCGAATACGTCGAGAGCATGGTGCTGCAGGACCCTTCAGGAATTGGGCCGCATGACCTGACACTCAGTGACCTGTGGCTCAAGGAACTGATGCCCGCCTCGTCCTATTTCCTCAAGCAGGAACACATGCCCGCGAACACGATGAAAAACGTGCTTCGGCATATCACCGACAATCCCGTACTTTCTCTGCGCGAGATACTGGGCCTTCGAAATCCGGACATACGGCCGAATTTGGCCGCGGCGAAGGAAAAAGGCATCAAAGTCGGCTTGCTGATACTCGGGAAGTCCGCAATTTTCAATGCCGCGGCGAACAGGCGCATCGCCGAATCGGAGGGCATGTTCCACCTGATCGACGAGGTGCCGGGCGCTTACCACATCGATCCGAACCTGCGGCCCGGCCCGATCGTCGACGCCCAGAACAGAATGTTCGACGGGTTGGAGCGGCTCCGCAAAGCGGCCTAGCGTCCCGCTAGACGGGCCCTCAGCTCCCCGCGGGCGATCTTGCCGATGGCGTTGCGGGGCAGTTCCTCGAGGAGGACGACTTCCCGGGGAACTTTGTAGTTCGCGAGGTTTTCCCGGACGTGTTGTTTGAGCGACTCGGGCGTGACTTCCGCCCCCGGCGCCAGCACGACGAACGCGACGAGGCGCTGTCCGAACTGTTCGTCGTCGACGCCGATGGTCGATACGTCCGCAACCGCGGGATGGGTGGCAAGCGCCTTCTCCACCTCGATCGGGTACACGTTCTCCCCGCCGGAGACGATCATCTCGTCGTCGCGGCCCACCACGAAAAGCCGTCCGGCCCCGTCGATGTAACCCAGATCCCCGGACGCCATGAAGCCGCCCGCGACGTCCTTGGTCTGCCCGGAGGTGTAAGCCTCGAACTGCGTGGTTGTGCGCGCGAAGATCTGGCCGACCTGGCCTGGTGGCAGCTCGCGACGGTCCTGATCGAGGATGCGGATCTGTGTCCCCGGCATCGGCGTGCCGGCGGTGTCGGGGGCGGCGCGCAGGTCCTCGGGTCCGGCGAGCGCGATCACCCCGACCTCGGTCGCGTTGTAGTTGTTGTAGACGACGTCGCCGAACTGGTCCATGAACCTGGTCACCACGTCCGGGCGCATCCGGGAGCCGGCGGCACTGACAAACCGCAGCGACCGTCCGCTGAAGCCGTTGCGGATCTCGTCGGGCAGTTCCATGATGCGGTCCAGCATCACGGGTACCACCGACAGTCCGGTGGCGTGATAGCGATCGACGAGCGCCATGGTGGCCGCGGCGTCGAAGAATCGTCGCAGCACCAGCGTGCAGGAAAACATCGATCCCATGATCAGCTGGCCGAACCCCCAGGCGTGGAACAGCGGCGCGGCCGTGACGACGGTTTCTTCGGCCCGCCACGGCAAGCGGGACAGCAGCGCGACCCCCTGGCCGCCCCCGCCGCCGGGCGCCCGGCGAGCACCCTTGGGTGTTCCGGTGGTTCCCGAGGTCAGCAGGATCACCTTGCCCTTGCGGCCGGGCCGGGTCGGGTGCTGCCCGGCGTGCCGCGCGATCAGCGTCTCGACCGTGGGCGACCGGTCCGCCGGATCGTCGGTCCAGGCGACGACCCGTCGTGTGTCGGGCTTCCCGCTCAGCGCGTGGTCGACGGCGGCGGTGAATTCCTGGTCGTAGACGAGCACGTCCGGGCGTTCCCGCTCGACCACCTGCGCGATGGCGGGGGCGGCGAAGGACGTGTTGAGCAGGAGCACGTCTGCGCCGATCCGGTCGGCGGCCGCCAGCGCGTCGATGAAGCCGCGGTGGTTGCGGCACATGATGGCCACCATCCGCGGGGCGCCGGCGGGCAGCTGCTGCAGCGCGGCCGCAACCGCGTTGGCCCGCGTGTCCAGTTCCCGGTAGGTCAGCACCCCCAGTTCGTCGATGACGGCGGGCCGATCCGGGCACCGGCGGGCCGACACCGCGATCCCGACCGTGTTGGTGAAGCCTTCGTGCCGCGCCGCGGCGGCCATCCGCAGGTATTTGTCGGGCCGCAGCGCCGTCAGCATCCGGGCTTGCCGCAGCGTGCGGATGGATTCGCCGGCTTCCCCGACGCGTCGGGTCAGCGAGCGGATCCGCGACGTCACGGCGGTCATCCCAGGATCGGCAGGCGGCGTTCGGCGGCCAATCCGTCCAACGCCGTCTGCATCACCGCGCGGACGTGCGCGTCAACCACTCCGATGTCGGGATCCTTGCCGAACTGCTCGGTGAGGTCGACGGGCGGTAGCACCTGGGTGACGATCTTGGCGGGAAACGGCAGGTTGATCGCTCCCACGCTCAACCCGAACGGGAAGCCGAAGGAAACGGCCACCGCTTCGGAGCGGGTCAGGCGTTTCAACCCGATCCGTTTCGCCAGCCACTTCCCGCGGGTGAGGAAGAGCTGGGTTTCCTGTCCGCCGATGGACACCACGGGCACGATCGGCACACCGGCTTTGAGCGCGGTTTTGACATAGCCGGTGCGACCGCTGAAATCGATGACGTTGCGCTGCGAAGTGGGCCGCAGCGCATCGTCGTCCCCGCCGGGGAAAACGATGACCGCCGCACCCGAACGCAATGCGTTGGCGGCGTTGTCCCGGCTGGCGCGGATCATTCCCATGCGCATGAGAGCTCCGGTCGCCGGCCCGCGGAAGACGAGATCGTGAGCCAGGGTGTAGATGGGGCGATCGAAGCCGAACTGCTCGAAGAATCCGATCCAGAGGATGGGGACGTCGGGTGGGTTGACGCCACCCGAGTGGTTCGACACGATCAGCGCTCCCCCGTCGGGAAAACCGTCGAAACCGCGCACTTCGCACCGAAACCAAATCTTGTAGACCGGCCGCGCGACCGTGACCATCCGGCGCATCATGACCGGGTCCCACTGGCCGGCGAAGTCGCCCGGCCGAACGGTGACGTCATCAGTCATCGGGGCCTCCGCTCGCTGCTGAAAACTATCTCCGCGATGGCGTCTCGGCACCGGCGCTGACGCTCGCCGCGAATTCCGGCGATATCCGATAAGCAACGACAATTTCTCCATTGTCAGCGCACGGCAGGGCGAGTGTAGCGACCATCGGCTCAATCCGCCCGCACATCGGCCGAATCTCTGGCGCCAAAGCGCCTGGGTCCGTTACGTTATCGTCAGCCACATCATCCTGCGCGAATTAGGCAAGCTAGACCTAACGTCGGCAGTGGTAGAGGACGGGAACAATGGCCCTGGATCAGCAGCCCACTGCGACAATCCGATTGTCCGGCAGCGACGCCACTTTTGTCCTCGATGAACCGTACGAACCTCAACACACCCTAAAAATCGCGATATTCGACGAACAATCGGGCGAATCGTTCGATCTCGGGCGAATACGCGAGGCCCTCGGCAGAGCCGTCGCCGTCCTTCCACAGATGCGGTGGAAGGCGCAGTTCGTGCCGCTGGGACTCAATCACCCGGCGTGGGTCACCGACCCGGAATACGACGTGCGGAATCACGTGCGCCACGCACGACTGCCCGGCCCGGGCAGCAAATCGCAGTTGTGCGCGAAGATCGGCGACCTCGCCGGCGAACCCGTGCCGGCCGACCAACCCCCATGGGAGCTGTGGTTCCTGGAGGGCTTCGAGGGCAACAAGGTCGTCGCGGTGCTCAAGATGAATCATGCGCTGGCCGATGGCGGCACCTTCGCGGATCTGCTGGAGATGATCACGCGTCCCCAGCCCGATTTGCCGCCGGTCGTGCCGTTGATCCCGAGGGCCGCGGGGCCGGCGAGCAGGGATGCGGCGCTGCGTGAGGGCGTCCGCGACTTGTGGACGGTGGTTCGACGCGAGTTGCCGCCGAGGACGCGGACCTTCCTGCGCGCATACACGCGCGACAAGAAAGAGCTCGCCGGCGGGCCACCCTCGAGGTTCGGCGCGCCCGCCCTGCCCTGGCGGGGCCCACTCACGCCGCGCCGGTCCTTCTCGTGGGTTTCGCTGCCGCTCGACGAGGTCAAGCAGATCGCCAAGGCCGTCTCGGGGACCGTGAACGACGTCGTGTTCGCCATCGTCGCGCGCGCGGTCCGGCAGTGCCTCGCCGACGAGGGGATGCTCACCGACCGCCCGGTGATCGCCAACACCGCCGTCCGGACCCGCAAGAAGGGCGACACCCGGCTCTGGGGAACGGCCGTCAACGCCGTGCCCTTCGAACTCCCGACGCACCTGTCGGACCCGCTGGAGTGTTTGCGCGCGGCGCACGAGCAGACCGCGATGGTGAAGGCGGAGGTGGCCAACCGGCCGGTACACGCCGAGGATTGGTTCGATTTCGCCCCTCCCTTCCTGCTGCGCCCAGCGCTGAGATTGACTCGGCTCGCCGCCAGCAGGGTCAGCGGGGCGTTGATCGTGTCCAACGTCAAGGGGCCCCGCGAGAAGCGCTATGTCGGCGGCATGGGAATCGAGAACTTCCTGTCATGCGGCCACTTGAAATACGCGGCGGGCATCAACACCACGATCTGGAGCTACGACAAACTGCTCAACTTCACGGTGTTCGGGTGTTCGCGGACACTCCCCGAGCCGGAGTTGTACACCCAGCGGATCCAGGCCTCGTTCGACGAGCTACGTTCTGCCACAGGTGCACTCGCCGACGAGCGCAACGATCGACCAACGCGCGCGCAAGCCGCACCGGACGCGGTCCGCGCAGATGTCCGACTTACCTGAGAGCGTGTGGCCTGCGCGCGGTGCCTTTGGTCCCTCGGCTTGCACCACTTCGGCCCTGACGCTGCCGGCCGCCCTGAGCGATCCTGCCAGTGGATAACCAGCCGATCGGAAACGAACTGCAATGTCGCAACCGCCGCGTCGCGCGATCTTGGTAGGCGTCGACGGCTCAGCCGCGGCACTCGGTGCCGTGCGCTGGGCGGCCCGCGATGCCGCGCTGCGGAGTGTGCCGCTGACCCTCGTCCACGTGGTAACCGCCCCCACCCGGGGATGGTCTCAGATCCCCGCGCCGGGCGGCTTCAGGCATCGCCCGGACGCGCGGGCACGCGAATTCATCGAGTCGGCAATCAAAGTGGCCGAAGAGAGCACCGCCGAACTCGGTCCGGTGCAGATCACGAGCGAGGTCCTGTATTCGGCCACCGTCCCGACGCTCATCGGCCTGTCAAAAAGGGCGGAGATGATCGTGGTCGGCTATCGGGGGCATGGCGGCACGCTGGTGCGGAGTTTCCTGGGCTCGGTGAGTTCGGGGGTGGTCTACCACGCGCATTGCCCGGTCGCCGTGATCCACGACAAGGAACCGCTGGTCTCCGACGTCGCACGGGCGCCGGTATTGGTGGGCATCGACGGCTCACCGGCGTCGGAAGCGGCGACTGCGCTTGCACTCGGCGAAGCGTCACGACGGGGTGTGCATCTGATGGCCCTGCACGCCTGGACCGATCTTCGCGTTTCCGACTTCAAAGACCTGTTCCCGAACGCCAATTGGGACGCTGAGCTATCCCATGAGGAGGAGACGCTTGCCGAACGGCTGGCGGGTTGGGCGGAACGCTATCCCGACGTGGCGATCCGTCGTCGAGTCGAAATCGGTGAGCCGGCGCGTTGGCTGATCGAGGCGTCCGAACTGGCGCAAATGATCGTCGTCGGCAGCCACGGCCGCGGCGGGATCGCCGCCAAGTTGCTGGGCTCGGTGGGGGCGGCGGTGGTCAACAGGGCCAGGATTCCGGTAATCGTGGCGCGCCAGTCCTGACCGCGGCTTTTGCGCTTTGGCATTACGCGCGGCGCTCCCCTCCCTCGACGATCACGTCATCGGGGAACGGGTCGTCGCCAATCGGCCACGTTCAGCCCGCACCGCAATCCACGACGAGCCGGGCGGGGCTGCGACCAAGAATCCTCCGCCACGGGATATCTGCGGGATCCTCCGTCAGCTGCAGCGGTGGATCCGCCGAGAGGACTGCTCGCACGCACGACTCCACTGCAACCTTCGCGAGAGCGGCACCCACGCAGTAGTGTGCTCCGGCGCCGAAGTTCAACAGCCTGGGAGTATCTGGTCGTGCGAAGCGGTCGGGATCGAAGTGGTCGGGATCGGTCCACGCCGACACGTCACGACAGGCCGCGGCGATGCAAAGGAAGACCATCGCGCCGGCGGGGATCATGGTTCCGCGCAGCTCTATTGGCGCGACGGTGGTTCGCGGAACAAGCGGAACGCTCGGTTCCAGGCGCATGGTCTCGGTGACCGCGTGCGCGAGGCGAGCCCCGTCTTCGTGTACGCCATCGAGTTGGTCGCGGTGTTGCAGCGCAACGAGGAGGCTGCACGGGATTTGACTGCCCGCTGTATCGTGTCCTGCCACTAGAAGATTGGCGATCATGTTCACGACCTCGTCATGGCTGAGTCGTTCGCCTTCAGACTCGGAGGCCAACAACGCCGTAATCAGATCAGGTCCTGGGTCGCGAGCGCGTCGCGTGGTCAGTGCGTCGACATAGTCTTTAAGTTCCGTGATAGCGGTCGTAGCATCCGCGATTTGGTCGGGCGTCATCACGTAGAAAACCGGACTCAACGCCTCGGCCCAGTGCGCGAACACGGCGACGTCGGCATCCGGCAAGCCCAACAGCCGGCAAATCAACCGGGTGGCCACTGGCGAGCATGCACCGACCAAATCCCCGCCGTGCCGTGCGGAACTGACGGCCGCGGTCGCCATATCGGCAGCCGTCGTCCGCAACGAGTCGACCGATCTGGGCGTGAACGCGCGCGAAACGAGTGATCGCGTCCGGCGGTGATAGTCGCCTTCGGTGGTGAACATTAGCCGGCCGTACCAGTCACGCAGCGGCCCATCTGCGATACCCATCATGTCGAACAACGCCAGCCCGATTCCGTTCAACCGCTGATCATGGGCCAGCTTTTCGACGTCATGCTGGCGCAAAACTACAGTGGCGCTGGTCATCTCGTCGAGGGCGAGCGGACCGTTGTCGGCGGCCGCGCGTAGCGCGCCATGCAGGTCTTCGTCCATGCATCCAGTCAAATCGACGGTGGGCAGACTCATCTCAGACTCGCTCGAAGTAGGTCATGAGCTTGAGGGCTACCCATGGTCGCCGACCACCGACGAGCCGCAGGCCTCGTCGCACGGCGCCGAATTGCCCGATGCGTTGGTAGAGCAGCTGCACCAATGTCGAGGCGGGTAGCCGTAGCACCGCGTCGGGGCGGTCGTTGGGCCGGCGCTCGCGCATTTCAGCGGTCCCATCGTGAATACGAATGAGGTACGGGCGCGCGCCGGGGATTTGGAAGGCCACGCAAATGTCGACGCTGGCGGCTACCGCGGGGCGCAGGTAGATGGGCACCATCTCCCTTGCGCCGCGCAATATCAGCGCCATGTCCCGTTCAGGCAGGTCCCACGGCGCCTTCACCGCTTGCGCGACGTCTTCGCCGTGCAGGAGGAATTCGCCCAGCAAGTTGGTCTGCGCGGTGTTGGTCGACATGAAGCCGAACCCGTGAAAGGGGATCGTCCGCCGGTCATCGCTGTTCGCGTCGAAGAAGGCATCGATCTCCGGGGCCAGCGCTTGAAGTCGGTCGGCGATCTCGGGCACCGGGGCCATAGCTGCGTCGAGCTCGGACTGATTGAGTGCGGCGATGCCGCGCGCACTGCCCGCGTGACGATAGTCAAAACCCCGCGCGCTCTGGTGATAGCGCTGGGCCAGCGCGAGCACGTGGGCCGCGATCTGCTGGACGGTCCAGTCGTGGCCGGGTGGTCGAGCGAGTGGATCGGCGCTGCGAACGATGCGATCGAATCGCTCGCGCGCCAGCGCAATGCGCTCACGCAATTCATCCCGGGAGGTGTCGACAAGGGCGATGTAATCGGTGGCGTTCATCACGATCTCCTTGCACCAGGAGCAGAGCATTACTGCACTATTCAGTAGTATTTGCTGCACAGTACGGTAATGTCAATAGCATGACGCCTCGACCAACTGCCAGTTCCTTCGCGGTCCTCGGCCTACTGGGCGTACAGCCATGGACGGCATACGAGCTGGTCGCTCAGTCGAAACGGAGCCTCCATTGGTTTTGGCCCCGGTCGGAACGACACCTGTACGCAGAGCTCAAGCGTCTCGTCGGGCGAGGACATGCCGAAGCACATGTGGAGGGCCGCCGACGACAGCGCACCCGCTACACGATCACTCCCGCCGGCCGTGCCGCGCTGCAGGAATGGCTGCGCACGGAACCGGCCCCGCCGACGCTCGAAATCGAGGGATTACTTCGAGTGATGCTGGGCGACCAGGGGACCATGGGCGATCTACGCGCCGCGGTCGAAACGACGGCGCGTCAAGCACGCAAGGTCCGCGCCGAAGGCATACCGCTGGTGGCCGACCTCCTGGCAACAGGCGGGCCTTTTCCACAACGGCTGCACCTCAACGAACGCCTCGTGTCCTTCTACGCCGACTTCAACGACCTTCTCTTGCGCTGGTGCGAAGAGACGTTGGCCGAGATCGAGACCTGGCACGGAACTCAAGACGTCGGACTCACCCCTAGCGGCCGGCAACGACTGGTGCGCGCAATCACCGAAGAGCGCTGAGGCTGCGCAACGACTCCGACGCGAACGGGTAATCCCTTGCCCGCCGCGATCCGCGATGAGCGCGGAATGCGGCACAGTGCCGCGGCCAGGATCGGTGGCGCGGAGCCGTTCTCTGGTCTTGACCGCGTCGAGCGCGGAGGGAAGGTTCAACGGGTATGCGCGCGCCCGACCCGTCCGACGAACCCCCTCGTCTTCCCGACCGCCGCCGGCTCCTCGCGCTGGCCGGCGGTGTCGGCATGGCGTCCATGCTCGGTGGATGCTCGACGTCGACGACCGGTGCCCGACTGACCGCTAGCACTTCGGCGATGTTGCTGTGCCGAGATGCCTGGGGGGCGCGACCCGCCCGCCCCGGTGGCAGGCCGCACACCATCACCCGCATGACCTTGCACCACGAGGCCGTGGTTCTCGGCGACAATCGCAATGCCCCCGGCCGCCTCCGTGGGGACCAGCGCTACCACCAAGACCAGCTGGGCTGGATCGACATCGCCTACCACCTCGGCGTCGACCGCAATGGCAACATCTACGAACTGCGCAGCACCGACATCGCGGGCGACACCGCGACGGACTACGACACGACGGGCCATTTCCTGGTCCTGTGCGAAGGGGACTTCGATCGGGAGGCCGTATCGGAGGCCCAGCTGCACGGAGCGGCTCTCGCATTCGCCTGGGCCGCGCAGAATTTCCGCGTCGCGACCGACACGCTGGCGGGGCATCGCGACCTGGCTCAGACTTCGTGTCCGGGCGCCAACCTGTATGCCCATCTCTCCTCGGGAGACCTCAAGCGGCGCATCAACGACCTGCTGGCCTCCGGCCGCGTGGACCTGCAGCGCTTCTGCGGTCCCGACGCTGCCGCGAGAGTCGCCGCCATCGAAGCCGGCAACTGATCGGTGACCTACAAGCGATGGCAGATCATCGGCGCCGCTGCACGTTTCACCGCAGCACACCCCGTATGCGTCCGCTCGCCCGGTCGAGCCGCACCGCGGCCTCGGCAACGTCGACCCCCGCGAGCAGCGCCACTATTGCGGTCTTGGCGTGACCGCCCGCGGCGGCGAGCGCGGCAGTCGCCGACTCTTCGTCGACGCCGGCCGCGTCGCGCACGATCCGCACGGCGCGGCGACGCAGCTTGGCGCTGGTGGCCCGAACGTCGACCATCCGCGGTCCGTAGGCCTTACCGAGCCCGATCATGACGCTGGTCGAAAGGGCGTTGAGCACAACCTTTTGCGCCGTCCCCGCGGTCAGCCGCGTGGACCCGGCGAGCACCTCAGGCCCGGTCGGCAGCTCTATCACCACGTCGGCAGGCGCCTCGCTGCCCGGGTTGTTGACGATCGCGACCGTCAGCGCTCCCACCGCGCGTGCATGCTCGAGCGCCCCGAGCACGTAGGGGGTCCGGCCCGACGCCGTGATCCCGACGAGCGCGTCGGCGGCGGTCAGATCGGCGAGATCGGCGGCGTCGAACGCGTCCTCCGCGCCCTCGATCGCCTCGGTCAACGCCGCCCGCCCGCCGGCGATGACGCCGCGCACGAGGTCGGTGCCGAACGTCGGGCCGCACTCGGCCGCGTCGAGCACTCCCAGCCGCCCGGGAGTGCCGGCACCGGCGTAGATCAGGCGGCCTCCCCGCTCCAGGCGCGCGAGGATGGCTTCGGCCGCCGCCGCGATTCGCGGGACCGCCGCCACAACCGCGCCATGCGCCTCCCCCTCGGCGGAGATGAGCAGCGCCACGACCTCGGCGACGGGCCTCAGGTCGAGGTCGTCGAGGCCGGGCCGCAGTGCCTCGGTGGCGAGCGCGTCGAGCCCCCGCGGGGCGGCCGCGTGCACCCGGATCACGTGCGGCTCGTGAATCGCGTCGAGCCGCAGCGCGCCGTCGAGCGCGTCTCCGGCCGCGGGAACGAGGTCAAGCCGCTTGCGCAGCGCCGCCGCCCCCGCCAGGCCGCCGACCATCGCGAGCGGGCCGCCCCCGGCCGCACGGGCGGTCGCCGCGAGCGACTCCGCGGCAGCGTCGACAATTTCCGACGCCACGGCGTCGTCTCCCGCGGCGAGAACATCGGGCGCGAACGACGCGACCACCGCGGCATCGGTGAGCTGCGCCGGCCACGTTGTCGGCGCGCCGAATCGGGCGCGGGCCGCGGGTAGCAGCGTGGTCGACGGACCACGTCCGTCGTGGGCGCGCAGCGCCGCGCGCAGGCCGGCTGCGCCGATCCAGGCGCCGCCGCCCTCGTCGCCCAGCCACGGGCCCCAACCGTCGCAGGTCCGCAGCGCGCCGTCGGCGTCGATCGCGAGGGCCACGGCTCCGGTGCCCGCGATCAGCACCACGCCCGGCTGGCCGTCCAGCGCGCCCGCGTGAGCGATCACGCTGTCGCCGGTCACCGCGACCCGTTCCGCCCGTAGCGAGACCAGCAGCGCCTCGCCGAGCGCACGCGCCGCCCCGGGCGCCGTCAGCGCCCCGGCCGCGCCCACGATCAGCTCCTCGACCGGCCCGAACTGGCCGGCCACGGCCAGGATCGCCGCCTGCGCGGCCCGCACTCCGCCGGGCGCCGCGAGCCCCGGCGCGCCCGCCCCCTCGACCCTGCGGCCGCCCGCGGACGCCCGGCACGACGTCTTGCCGAGGTCGACGCAGAGGATCATCGAGCCTTCCCGTTTCGTTCCATTCCCGGTTGCCCGCCAGCGCGAGCTCCCTGCCCTGGGCCCCACGATATGTCGACCCGGCCCGCGACCCTCCTGGCGCGTTTGCCGGGCCCCTTAGAGTTCAGGCGAACTGCGCCTGTTTGCCACCCCACGGGCGTAGCGTCGATCACTTCGCAATCATTCAAGAAAGGGATGATGATGATGGCCGATTCACTCTCAGCTGGTCACGGCGATGGTGAAGCACCCGCCGCGGCGGCTCAGGCGGATCCGCCCGTCACACGGGACACCCTGCCGATCCCCGATTCCCAGCACGTGGGCCTGACGACCTACGACGCCAAGGACCCGAACACGAAATATCCGCCGATCACCATGCTGCGACCGCCGGCGGGCGCGCCGAACGTGCTCATCATCATGATCGACGACGTCGGTTTCGGCGCCTCGTCGGCATTCGGAGGCCCTTGCAACACCCCCACCGCCGAACGACTGGCGGCCGGCGGGCTGAAGCTGAACCGCTTCCACACCACGGCGTTGTGTTCACCGACCCGCCAGGCGCTCCTGACCGGGCGCAATCACCACTCGGTGGGTATGGGCGCGATTACCGAGATGGCCACCTCGGCGCCGGGCAATAGCAGCATTCGGCCGAAGAACAAGGCGCCCTTGCCGGAGACGTTGCGGCTCAACGGCTATTCGACAGCACAGTTCGGTAAGTGTCACGAGGTCCCGGCCTGGGAGGTATCGCCGGTCGGGCCGTTTCACCAGTGGCCGACCGGGTCGGGGTTCGAGTACTTCTACGGCTTCGTGGGCGGCGAGGCCAACCAGTACTACCCCGGGCTGTACGAGGGCACCACGGCGGTCGAGGCGCCCAAGACACCCGAGGAGGGCTATACCCTCAACGAGGACCTCGCCGACCGCGCAATCACGTGGGTGCGCCAGCAGAAGGCGCTGGCACCTGACAAGCCGTTTTTCATGTACTACGTACCCGGTGCGACACACGCGCCCCACCATGTGCCCAAGCAATGGTCCGACAAGTACAAGGGCAAGTTCGACGCCGGCTGGGATGCGCTGCGCGAGCAGATCTTTGCCCAGCAGAAGCAGCTGGGCGTGATACCGGACACCGCCGAATTGACCAAGCGGCACAAGGAGATTCCCGCCTGGGATGACATGCCGGCCGAGCTGAAGCCGGTGCTGGCGCGGCAGATGGAGATCTACGCGGGCTTCCTGGAGCAGACCGACCACGAGGTCGGCCGGGTGCTCGACGCGATCGATGACCTCGGCGTCCTGGCCGACACGCTGATCTACTACATCATCGGGGACAACGGCGCCTCGGCCGAAGGCACCCCGAACGGTTGCTTCAACGAGATGACCACACTCAACGGGCTGCCCGGCATCGAAACCACGGAGTTTCTGCTGTCCAAGATCGATGATTTCGGTACACCCAACGCGTACAACCACTACGCGGTGGGATGGGCGCACGCGCTGTGCACGCCGTACCAGTGGACCAAGCAGATCGCCTCGCACTGGGGCGGCACCCGCAACGGCGCCATCGTGCACTGGGTCAACGGGATCGCGGAAAAAGGCCAGTGCCGCAACCAATTCCACCACGTCATCGACGTCGCACCGACAATCCTCGAAGCGGCCGGGCTGCCGGCGCCCTCGTCGGTCAACGGCATTCAGCAGGCTCCGCTCGAGGGCGTCACCATGATGCCGATGCTGCGTGACGGCAACGCTCCCGAGCTGCACGACGTGCAGTACTTCGAGATCATGGGTAACCGCGGCATCTATCACCAAGGCTGGACCGCAGTCACCAAACACCGCACGCCGTGGCTGGTCGACGCCCCGCAGTTCGATGAGGACATCTGGGAGCTCTACGGCCCCGACGACTGGACCCAGGCCCGCGACCTCGCCACGGAGCACCCAGAGAAGCTCGCCGAGTTGCAGCGGCTCTGGCTCATCGAAGCGGTCAAGTACAACGTCGTGCCGCTCGACGACCGCTCCTTCGAGCGCATCAACCCCGACATCGCGGGCCGGCCCCAGCTCATCCGCGGAAACCGCCAGCTGCTGTTCTCCGGCATGCGGGTCAGCGAGAACTGCGTAGTGAACGTCAAGAACAAGTCGCACAGCGTCACGGCGCAACTCGTCGTGCCCGAATCGGGCGCCGGCGGGGTCATCGTCACCCAAGGCGGCATGGTCGGAGGCTGGAGCCTCTACGCCCAGGACGGCCGCCTCAAGTACTGCTACAACTTCTTCGGCATCCAGTACTTCATGATCACCGCAAACCAGCCCATACCGGCCGGGGAGCACCAGGTGCGCATGGAATTCGCCTACGACGGGGGCGGATTGGCGAAGGGCGGCGACGTAACGCTCTACTACGACGGCCGGCCCGCGGGCCAGGGCCGCGTCGAGATGACCCAACCGATGGCCTACTCGGCCGACGAAGCCTGCGACGTCGGCGCCGATACCGGCTCACCTGCCTCCCCCGACTACGGCGCGTCAGGAAACAAGTTCACCGGCGAGATCAAGTGGGTACAGATCGACATCGGCGACGACGGACACGACAACCTGATCAGACCCGAGGATCGGGTCAACATCGCGATGGCCAAACAGTAGCCACCTTGAGACAATCGCCTCGTGCCCACCGAACCGTCACCTCGACCACCGGCCGCGCCGCAACCGCCGCGGGCGGGCGTCACGCCCGAGGACCTCGAGAGGTTCGGCGACGAGGACCAGGTACGCGCGGCCTGCGATGAGGACCGGCTCCGCGACGAGCAACCGCCGCATCACCGCTAGCCCGCAGCACGGAGCTTGCGTCCGCCATCAACGGCAATCCCCCGGCGTCGTCTAACAGGTTTGAAGCCCCGAAGTTTGGATACGCCCCCGGGGTGGCCGAGCTAGCGGCTCCCGCTTCTAGACCACAGCACCCTAGGAGAAGGAGTTTGACGTGTTGCTCTCCAAGGTCGCCATGAAGACGACGGCAGCCGCCGCCAGTATCGCGACGGCAGGAATCCTGGCTGCGACACCCGCGTTCGCGGACCCGCAAGTGCTACCGTTCGGCCAATCGGCCGAAGTGTCCGGCGCAAACGGCTCGGAAGTCATCGAGTACACCGTGAACAACCTGCAGCCCAGCGGTCACAACGACGGCATCTGGTACTCCGATGTCACGGCCAGGAGTGTGCAGGGCTCCCCGACTCCGGTCATCGCCGACTTCAACGCGCGTGCCGTCAACAGCTCGACCTACGCGGTTATGAAGGGGCACGAAGTGGACGGCCTTCCTAACCAACCGATCGCGCCGGGCACCCAAACAACCGGGCGGCTTTACTTCGACGTTCGAGGGGGCACAGCACCGGACAGCGTTGTCTACCGGGATGCCGCCGGGGTCGACAAGGTCGTCTGGAAAAGTTAGCGGCGACCTGAGCATCTCCGCACCACCGCCGGAGTAATAGACCTTCGCCCACGGCGTCCGGTTCGGCGTCGCCTCCCGGGTGCCGACGAGCTCCGTCACCCCACGGTGGATGGGGTGTGTCGATACCGGAAGAAAACCGGCGACGTTGGATTCGGTGCCGGCCCTCCCGCGGTGGAGCCGCCGGGAATCCATCCCGCTGCAGAAACCTTTGAAGTGCGGAATTGCTGCATTCGAAGGTGCCAAAAAACATCGCGAAAGTACGTGAAGCTACTGCGGAGACGGGAGAGCGCGCCTGCGGCCGGTGCTGCCCTACGCTCGCCCCCGCGCAACGTGTCCAAAGATTTATCCGACATGCCGCGCGCGGGAAACACGAATTGTTATAGAAGCCGGGGAGCATCCAAAAGCGTGGCCAAGTATTCCATCAGGTTTACCCAGGACTACCAGGACGCCGTGGACGCGATCTTGAACGCCGTCGCCGCCATCGGCGACGAACGCCGCCAGCACCTCAGAGACGCCAAACTCGCAGTTGGCAAAGCCCTGCATGATGCCTGCAGCGGTGAGCAGTGGTATCTGGCCGATCACCTGCGCCAGTCGATCAAGGACATGGAGATTACCGTTCCCACAAGCTGAAGGGCGCGCAGTAGCTCAAGCGCAAGCGTGGTCATGATCACGCTTGCCGTTCATGAAGTTCGACCGCGTTTGTCGTGACCGCCTGGCCCGGCGAGCCTTTCCCGGGTCGGCGACGCGGCGGTCCGCTCCTCGTCTCGTCAGCGGAATTCGCTCGTTGACCGTGCCAGTTTGTAGGCTTCTGACATGCCGTTCAACAACGGGGAGGTCTTCGCCGGCTACGTTATAGAGCGCTTGCTCGGCACCGGTGGCATGGGTGAGGTTTACCTCGCCCAGCATCCCCGTCTGCCGCGTCACGATGCGCTGAAGATCTTGTCATTGGCCGCAACAGCTGACGAGGAGTTTCGGGCGAGATTCATTCGCGAAGCCGAATTGGCGGCGACGCTGTGGCACCCAAACATCGTCGGCGTTCTCGATCGTGGCGAGTTCAACGGCCGGCTCTGGATCTCGATGGAGTACGTGGACGGCACTGACGCAGGTCGATTGGTTCGGGAGCGCTACCCGGGCGGCATGCCGGAGCAAGAATTCTTCGAAATCGTGACAGCGGTGGCCGATGCGCTCGACTTCGGTCATGATCACCGTCTGCTCCATCGTGACGTCAAGCCTGAGAACATCCTCGTGACCGCTTCCGATGGCCGCCGGCGCAGGGTGTTGTTAACCGACTTCGGCATCGCTCGCAGAATCGATGACGTCAGCAACCTCACGGACGCCAACGTCGCCATGGGAACTATCAATTACGTGGCCCCCGAGCAACTCTTGGGCAAGCCACTTGACGGCCGGGCGGATCAATATGCGCTGGCTGCCACGGCCTTTCACCTACTGACCGGTGTCCCACCGTTTCAAGACCCGAATCGCGCTGTCGTGGTCAGCCACCATCTGACGATGCCACCACCGCGGGTATCGAAGCGCCGACCCGAGCTCGCGCACCTCGACGCCGTGCTGGCGAGGGCGCTGGCGAAAGACCCCAACAAGCGATACCCGAGTTGCGCCGAGTTTGCCCGAGCCCTCACGCAGCAGGGTCCCTGCCGCGGTGGCGCTGCACCGCATCCACAATCCGGCTCGCCGACGCCGGGGTCGGGCCCCGCCGAGGACCTCGGTTCAGGCGAACGTCCACCCACGCAGCGTCTCGAGCGGGTGGTCGTTCGTGGGACGGCACGCGGCGTACGGCAAGCCGCCGTCGACGCGCAACATCAGGCCGGGATCGTGTCGTTCCAGGTGGTCCCACATGACCCACTAGACGACCGGCGTGCTCCCATTCCGGTCGAGATACCGACAGATCTCGTGGCGGGTCAGCTCGCAGACGGGGATGAGGTGGAGGTCAGCGGCGTCTGGGACGGCGACACCCTCGATGCCGACGAGGTCGCCAACTTGTCAGCCGGAGCCCGTCCAAAGCGACGCCGGTCCCAGGTCGGCACCAAATCGCCGCGAGACAAGGCCCCGACAGACAAAAAGGTCCGCCTCGTTGCACTCCTCGCTGCCGTCGGCGCGATCGTGTTGACCGCGGCTGCGGTTTTGTACTTCACCGAGGGATTCGGCATCTGGACTAGCCCCGGACCGGTCGTCAAACCCGTGAGCGCAACGGTGTTTTCCCCCGACGGCGCCCCGGACAATCCGCAGCAGGCCAACTTGGCGATCGACGGCAACCCGGACACGGCGTGGTCCACCGTCACCTATAGAGACGCCGTCCCCTTTCCGAAATTCATCAAAGGAATGGGTCTAGTGCTGCACCTCTCCGAACCGACCGCGCTGAGCGCCGTGACGATCGACGTGTCCAGCACAGGAACCCAGGTGCAGATCCGCTCGTCGCCCACGGAAGCCCCGGCCAAATTGGCCGACACCGTCGAACTCACCCCCACCACCACATTGCGGCCCGGGCACAACCGCATAGCGGTGCATGACCGGACCAAGACCTCCAATGTGCTGGTGTGGATCTCCACCTTGGGCACCACCGATGGCAAGAGCCGGACGGAAATATCCGAGATCACCCTGCGCGCGGCCGCGTAGGTCGTCCTGCGGCCGGCGACTCGGCCGTTCTTTGTGGAGCTGCCGGGAATCGAAACCGACGTTCTACCGGCAACATGCCTACTGACCTGCGGTTTCGTTTCCTTTTGTTCGGTTCGGTCTCGCCCGTTACCAGCGGTTTCTGAACGGTCCGCGGCCGTGCGTGAGGTTCTTCGAAGTCGCCCAGGCAGGCCATGCTGCCACCAACGCGGTCACCGCCGCGGTGGGTGCGGCACAAATCTGAAGGCTCCCCGCACGTGCGAAAGTGCGGGGTCGCCTGGACACCGGGAGGGCAAACTAGTCATACTTATGACTATGTCCGAAGTCAGCTCACTCGCAGAGGCAAAGGCGCATCTGTCGGAATTAGTAGCCCGCGTCGGCGAACAGCACGAGCGGATCACGGTCACGGTGCACGGACGTCCCACGGCGGTCCTTCTCGCCGTAGATGACCTGGAGTCACTCGAGGAAACCATTGCGGTGCTGTCCGACCCCGCAGCGCTCCGCGCCCTTGGCGAAGCCGATGCCGAGCTAGCCCGCGGGGAGGGGGAGGACCAGGACAGTCTTGCCGTAGCGATGCAAGCACGCCGAGCTGGGACGTGACCGACCCGCGATACGAGCTGATAATCGCGCCGACCGCGAAAAAGCAACTAGCCGAACAACTTCCCGAATCGGTGGCATTCGCTGCCTATGAGTTCATCATCGGTCCGCTGCTCGATAATCCTCACCGAGTTGGTAAACAGCTACGACCACCGTTGCACGATCGCTACAGCGCACGTCGCGGTACCTACCGCGTGATCTACAGAATCGATGACGAACTGCAACAAGTCGCCGTAGTCGGCGTATTCAGCCGCGCGGACGCATACCGTGCCCGGTGAACAGCAGCGCATTCGATCGTTGTGACCTGCTGTTACATTGTGGAGCTGCCGGGAATCGAACCCGTTTCAGGGTGCTGGTCTCTGAGCCGAACCGGCACTGAACTGCGAAATGACAAATATTGTGATTGACCAGAATTGACCTCTGTGGACAGTGAGTGTGCCCAACATGTGCCCATCCAGTCCCTCGACTGACAGCACAATTGCACCCGCTTAGGAGCGCCGAATTGGCGCGGCATGCTATGTCAGACCCAAGCGCCATTAGTCATCG
>CAVRTL010000011.1:0-244957 GCA_963724165.1 uncultured Actinomycetota bacterium
ACCGCCGCCGCCGATGCCGCCGTTGCCGGACAGCAGCCCGCCGGTCCCGCCGGCCCCGCCGGCCCCGCCGTCGCCGGTGAGCTGGCCCCGCCGGCCCCGCCGGCTCCACCGGTGCCGAGCAGCCCGGCGGCCCCGCCGGCGCCGCCGGCCCCGCCGTCCTGGCCCGAGCCGCCGGCGCCACCGTTGCCGAGCAACCAACCGCCGGGCGTGCCGTTGTCTCCTGTGCCCGGGGCGCCGTTGACGCCGTTGCCGATCAGCGGGCGCCCGGTAAGCGACTCGACCGGGCCGTTCACCGCGTTGAACACCGGCTGCAGCGGTGAGGCGGCGCCGTTGACGCCGGTGCCGCCGATGCTGGTGGCGCCGAACCCGCCTTCGCCGCCGCTGCCGACGGTGCCGATCAGCCCGGCCCGGCCGCCGGTCCCGCCCGCGCCGCCGGCCCCGCTGCCGTCCAGGCTCAGCAGGCCCTCGCCGCCGGCGCCGCCGGCGCCGCCGTTGCCCAGCAGAAGACCGCCATTGCCACCGGTACCGCCGGCCCCGCCGATAGCCGACGTCGCGGTGGCATTGATCCCGCCTGCCCCGCCGGCCCCGCCGGCCCCGCCGTATCCGAGCAGGAAGGCGCTCCCGCCGGCCCCGCCGGCACCGCCGGTGGCACCGCCGGCCCCACCGTCCCCGCCGGCACCGCCGCTCGACCACAGCAGCCCGGCCCCGCCACCGGACCCACCGACCCCGCCGGTGCCCGTCGGCGCTGATGCGGTTCCGCCGGTCCCGCCGGCACCGCCGGCGCCGAACAGCAAGCCGGCGTTCCCGCCGGCCCCGCCGACACCGCCGGACTCACCGCCCCCGCCGCCGGTCCCGCCGGCGCCCCCCGGCCCGGCCAGCAATCCGGCGCTGCCGCCGGCCCCCCCGGCCCCACCGGCCTCATTACCAAAGCCGCCGACACCGCCGTGCCCGCCGCCGGCGCCCACCAACCCGGAGAGCAGGCCACCGGCCCCGCCGGCCCCGCCGGCCCCGCCGCTCTTGCCGAACCCGCCTACGCCGCCGGCGCCGCCGGCGCCGAGCAAACCGCCCGCCCCCCGGCGCCGCCGGCCCCGCCGGCACCCCCGCCGCCGCCGGACCCGCCGACGCCGCCGTTGCCCAACAGCCATCCGCCGGACCCGCCCGCGCCGCCGTTCCCCCCGCTGTTTTCACCGGTGTTGGCCCCGCCGGCCCCGCCGGCGCCGCCGGTGCCGAAGAGCCCCGCGGCCCCGCCGTTGCCGCCGTTTTGACCCGTCGCACCGGACCCGCCGGCCCCGCCGTTACCGAGCAACCACCCACCCGACGACCCGTTGGCCCCGGTGCCCGGGGCGCCGTTGGCGCCGTTGCCGATCAGTGGACGATCTGTAAGCGCCAAGAAGGGCGCATTGATCGCGTTGGTCAGATTCTGCCCCACCGTCTGCGCCGGATTGGCCGCGAACGCCGCAGCATTGGCGGCCTCCGCGCTGACATACGATTGCGCACCCGCGGTCAGTTGCTGGACGAACTGCTCATGAAACGCCGCCGCCCGCGCGCTGAGCGCCTGGAAGCCCTGGCCGTGCCCTGAAAACAACGCCGCAATCGCCGCCGACACCTCATCCTGGGCCGCAGCCAAAATGCCCGTCGTCGGAACCGCCGCGGCCGCATGCGCCGAACTCAACGTCGAACCGATCCGCGCCAAATCCGTCGCCGCCGTCGCCACCGACTCCGGCACCACCGAAATGAAAGACATCGCCCAACCTCCTACGACCGAAACGTGTCCGCCGCCCCACCGCCGAATTGCTCAGCGGCACAACCATTGAGATCGACACCAGTCACCGAGCGACGATGGCGACCAGTACCGCGACCCCTGCCAACGAATCGAGGCAGGGCCGAGCTTCGACTCTGGACCCACACCTCGCTCCGCCTGATCCCTTGCACGGCAAGGGATTCGACGCACCGATGCTGTTTCGGGTACGGATTTCAGCAATGTGCTCTTGCCCGGGCCGGTTATGTCAACCCGCCGAATCCGTCGAGGCCCAACAGCAGTCCGGCGGTGCCGCCGACGCCGGGGGTGCCCCCGGTTCCGCCGGTGCCGACGTTGCCGCCGTTGCCGCCGTCACCGATCAGCACGGCATTGCCACCGGCCCCACCGCTGCCGCCGTTGGCGCCGTCGCTGTCGCCGCCGGCCCCGCCGGCTCCGCCGCCGCCGAACAGCTGTCCGCCGTTGCCGCCGGCCCCGCCGATCCCGCCGGCCCCGCCGGCGCCCCCTGCGGACCCGCCGGCACCACCGGCCCCGCCGAAGCCCAGCCAGCCGGTGCTGCCGCCGTCCCCGCCGGCGCCCCCGCCGAAGTTGCCACCGCCGTTGGCGCCGCCGGCACCACCGGCCCCGCCACTGCCGAACACTTGTGCGCCGGTCCCGCCGGCACCGCCGGCCCCGCCGGTGCCAACGGTGCTGGCCCCGCCTGTCCCGCCGACTCCGCCGTCGCCGAACAGCAGCCCGGCGTTGCCGCCGGCCCCGCCGTCGCCAGCGGTGTCTCCGCCGAACTCCAGGCCGCCGGCCCCGCCTGCGCCCCCGTTCCCGCCGATCAGGCCGGCGTTGCCGCCCGTCCCGCCGGCACCTCCGCCGGCGCTGCCGAGCCCACCGGCGCCGCCGTCGCCGCCTCCGGCGCCGACCAGCCCGCTGAATAGCCCGCCGGCACCGCCGACGCCGCCGGCCCCGCCGACGCCGCCGACATTGTTATTCGACGGGCTGGCCCCGCCGATCCCGCCGGCCCCGCCGGCGCCCAACAGCCCGCCGGCACCGCCGGCCCCGCCGTCCCCGCCGGTGAAGCCGCCGGCGTTCGCGAATCCGCCTCCGCCGCCGACCCCGCCGTTGCCGGACAGCAGCCCGCCGGCCCCGCCGACACCGCCGGCCCCACCGGCACCGGTGATGCTGGCCCCGCCGGCCCCGCCGGCCCCGCCGGTGCCCAACAGCCCGGCGGCCCCGCCGGCGCCGCCGGCCCCGCCGTCCTGGCCCGAGCCGCCGGCGCCGCCGTTGCCGAGCAACCAGCCGCCGGGCGTGCCGTTGTCTCCAGTGCCCGGGGCGCCGTTGATGCCGTTGCCGATCAGCGGGCGCCCGGTAAGCGATTCGACCGGGCCGTTCACCGCGTTGAACACCGGCTGCAGCGGTGAGGTGTCGCCGTTGACGCCGGTGCCGCCGATACTGGTGGCGCCGAACCCGCCTTCGCCGCCGCTGCCGGCGGTGCCGATCAGCGCGGCGCGGCCGCCGGTCCCGCCGGCACCACCGGTCCCGCTACCGTCGCTGAACAGTAAGCCCTGGCCGCCGGCGCCGCCGGCACCGCCGTTGCCCAGCAGCAGGCCCGCATTGCCGCCGGTCCCGCCGGCCCCGCCGGTGGCGCTCGTTGCAGTCGGGTTGAGCCCGCCGGCCCCGCCGGCCCCACCGACTCCGCCGCATCCGAGCAGGGCGGCGTTACCGCCGGTCCCGCCGGCCCCGCCGGTGGCGCCGGCCCCGCCGTCCCCGCCGGCCCCGCCGCTGGAGAACAGCAGACCGGCACCGCCACCGGACCCGCCGGCACCACCGGTGCCCGTCGGTGCTTCCGCGGACCCGCCGGCCCCGCCGGCCCCGCCCGCCCCGTACAGCCACCCTGCGTTGCCGCCGACCCCGCCGGCCCCGCCGGACTCATCGCCCCCGCCGCCGGCCCCGCCGGCGCCTCCGGGCCCGGTCAGCAGCCCGGCGTTGCCGCCGGCGCCACCGGCGCCCCCTCCGGCGGTGCCGACCCCGCCGGTACCGCCGGTCCCGCCGGCGCCGAACAGCCCGCCGGACCCGCCGACACCACCGGCCCCACCGGCCCCTCCGTTTCCGCCGGACCCGCCGACCCCGCCTGTGCCGCCGGTGCCCCACAGGCCGGCGGCCCCGCCGGCCCCGCCGACCCCGCCGATCCCGTTGGGGCCGGGGGTCGTGTTGATTCCGCCCGCGCCGCCGGCCCCGCCGTTGCCCCACAACAGCCCGCCGGACCCGCCGGTACCGCCTACCCCGCCGCCGGGCGCGCCGGCACCGCCGGCACCCCCGGTGCCCAAGAGCCCCGCGGCCCCGCCGTTGCCGCCGTTCAGGTGTGCGCCGCCGCCAGACCCGCCGGCCCCACCATCACCGAGCAACCACCCACCCGGCGACCCATTCGCCCCAGTCCCCGGGGCACCACTGACGCCGTTGCCAATCAACGGGCGGTTGGTCAGAGCCCAGAAGGGCGCATTGAGCAAGCCGGTCAGGTCCTGGCCTATCGTCTGCGCCGGATTGGCCGCGAACGCCGCAGCGAACCCCGACACATTGGCGGCCTCCGCGCTGACATACGACTGCGCACCCGCGGTCAGTTGCTGGACGAACTGCTCGTGAAACGCCGCCGACCGCGCGCCGAGCGCCTGGAAGCCCTGGCCGTGTCCGGAGAACAACGCCGCAATCGCCGTCGACACCTCATCCTCGGCCGCAGCAAGGATGCCCGTCGTCGGAACCGCCGCGGCCGCATGGGCCGCGGTAAGCGTCGAACCGATCCGCGCCAGATCCGTTGCCGCCGTCGCCACCGACTCCGGCATCACCGACATGAAAGACATCGCGCAACCTCCCAATCCCGAAGCAGTCGTCACCGCAACGCCATACCGGACAACCACAACAGTCTCATTATCGATACTATTTGGCGAATCATAATCGGTTTTCAATACTGAATGCGTGCTGAATATTGGAAGTAGGGCCAAAGGTCTCCGGTTTACCCGTTAGAGGCTGACCTATGGTCCCTTGCGCGAGAAAGTCTTCAACTTCTTGCACGCGCGCAAGAGCCACACTGGGCTACAGATAGCTGTAACGAACCGTTACGGCCATGCATCAGCCAGTCGGATCGCCGCCAGCTCCCAGGCCGACGCTCCTGTGACCGCTGTGACCATTGAGCGTGGTTGGACGACAGTCACGTCGCCGGCGGGATCAGGAACTTGTGCCCAGCCGCGATATCGCCTCGTCGACGACCGCGTCGACGGGCACCGAGACCTGCTCGCCCGTCGCCAAATCCTTCACCCCGACCGTCCCCGCCTCCAGATCACGGTCGCCGACGACCAGCGCGAGACGCGCCCCGGAGCGGTCGGCGGCGCGCATGGCACCCTTGAGGCCCCGGTCGCCGTAGGCCAAGTCGACGCGGACGCCGTGCGCGCGCAGCCGGGCGGCCAGCACCGCCAGCCGCAGCTTGGCCGCCTCGCTCAACGGCACCGCGAACACGTCGCAGCGCGTGGTCTCCCCCGCGCTCTTGCCCTCGGCCCGCAGCGCCAGCAGGGTCCGGTCCACGCCCAGCCCGAAACCGATGCCGGACAAGTCCTGCCCGCCCAGCCGGCGCATCAGGCCGTCGTAGCGACCGCCGCCGCCGATGCCCGACTGCGCGCCCAGGCCGTCGTGCACGAACTCGAACGTGGTCTTGGTGTAGTAGTCCAACCCGCGCACCATGCGCGGGTTGATCACGTAGGGCACCGCGAGGGCATCCAGGTGGGCCAGCACGGTGTCGAAGTGCTGTTTGGCGGTATCGGAGAGGTGATCGAGCAGCACCGGCGCGCCGGCCGTCATCGCCTTCACCTCGGGCCGCTTGTCGTCGAGCACCCGCAGCGGGTTCATCTCGGCGCGCCGGCGGGTCTCCTCGTCGAGGTCGAGCCCGAAGAGGAACTCCTGCAACAATTCCCGGTATTGCGGTCGGCAGGTCTCGTCACCCAGGGAGGTGATCTCGAGCCGGAACCCGTCGAGCCCGAGCGCGCGGAAGCCGGCGTCGGCGACGGCGATCACCTCAGCGTCCAGCGCCGGGTCGTCGACGCCGATCGCCTCCACGCCGACCTGCTGCAGCTGGCGGTAGCGGCCGGCCTGCGGGCGCTCGTAGCGGAAGAACGGCCCGGCGTAGCACAGCTTGACCGGCAGCGCGCCGCGGTCCAGCCCGTGCTCGATCACCGCGCGGACCACCCCGGCGGTCCCCTCCGGCCGCAGCGTCACCGAGCGGTCGCCGCGGTCGGCGAACGTGTACATCTCCTTGGACACCACGTCGGTGGATTCGCCGACCCCGCGGGCGAACAGCGCGGTGTCCTCGAAGATGGGCAGCTCGATGTCGCCGTACCCGGCCCGGCGGGCGGCCGAAAGCAGTCCCTCGCGCACCGCCACGAACTGCGCCGAGTTCGGCGGGACGTAGTCCGGCACTCCCTTGGGCGCCGAGAAGGCCGAGAACTCCGTCATGGCCTCAGAGGCCTTCGAGGAACGGGTTGAGGCGCCGTTCGGCGCCGATGGTGGTGGAGTTGCCGTGCCCGGGCAGCACCACCGTCTCGTCATCGAGCACCAGCAGCTTGTCGATGATCGAGGTCAGCAGGTCCCGCCCGCTGCCGCCGTGCAGGTCGGTGCGGCCCACCGAACGCTCGAACAACGTGTCGCCGGTGAACACCACATCGTTGCCTTCGGCGCTGGCCTGCAGCACCCGGAAGACGACCGATCCGCGCGTGTGCCCGGGAGTGTGGTCGACGTTGACGGTCACGCTGCCCAGGTCGATCTTGTCGCCGTCGCGGTCCAGCTCGACGACCTGCTTGGGCTCGCGGAATAAGGCGCCCGCCATCACTTGCGCGAGCCGCGGGCCGAACCCGTAGATGGGGTCCTTGAGCATGAACCGGTCCTCGGGGTGGATGTAGGTGGGGCAGCCGAACGTGTCGGAGACCTTCTGCGCGGACCAGATGTGGTCGATGTGCCCGTGGGTGAGCAGCACCGCGGCCGGGGTCAGCCGATGCTCGTCGAGGATCCGGCGCAGTTGGCCCATCGCACGCTGCCCCGGGTCCACGATCACGGCGTCGGACCCGGGCCGCTCGGCCAGGACATAGCAGTTGCACTGCAACACTCCGGCGGAAAATCCGGTGATCAACACGGTTCCCAGTTTTGCACGGGGCCGCGTGAGACCGGCCGCGGCGCCCGCATTAGCCTGACGTTTTGTGCCGACCAACGAACAGCGACGTGCCACAGCCAAGCGCAAACTGGAACGGCAGCTGGAGCGCCGCCAAAAGCAGGCCCGAATGCGCCGGATCCTGGTGATCGCCGTCGGCTCGGCCGCGGCGGTGGCCGTGATCGTCGTGGTGGCGTTCGCGGTGGTCAACAACCGACACGAGGATTCCGGCAATACCGCGGCGCCCGCCGCCACGAGCACCGGCAGCTCGACGCCGACGACGGCCGCGGCCCCGCAGCCGGGCGCGGTGCCCCCGCTGCCGCCCTTCAAGCCGTCGGCCAACCTGGGCGCCGACTGCCAGTACCCGGCGACGGGCGAGCCGGCCGCCAAGGACGTCAAGCCGCCGCGGACCGGCAAGGTGCCCACCGACCCCGCCCAGGTGAGCGCCAGCATGATGACCAACCAGGGACCCATCGGCCTGCTGCTGGCCAACAACGAATCACCTTGCACGGTCAACAGCTTCATAAGCCTTGCGACACAAGGATTTTTTAACGACACTAAGTGCATCCGGCTGACCACTTCCCAAGATCTCGGTGTCTTGCAATGTGGTGATCCCAAGGGCGACAAGACCGGTGGTCCTGGCTACCAATTCGCCAACGAGTACCCCACCGACCAGTACCCGCCGAACGACCCCAAGGCGCAAGAGCCGGTGCTGTATCCGCGTGGCACACTCGCGATGGCCAATGCCGGGCCGGGCACCAACGGCAGTCAATTCTTCCTGGTTTACAAGGACTCCCAGCTACAGCCCCAGTACACCGTGTTCGGCACCATCCAGGCCGACGGGCTGGCAACTTTGGACAAGATCGCAAAAGCCGGTGTGGCGCCCGGCCACGACGACGACGGACCGCCGACCAACGACGTCGTGATCAAGTCGGTACTCCCTGACTGACTCATCGGTGATGCGCCACGATCAGTCGCCATCGCCCGTTTTGACAGCATATGGTCTTTCAAAGTCGCGCGTAGAGGCAGGCGGTGAGGAGATTCTTAGTGGCAGCAAAGCCGTTCGGCCGATATGAACTTCTCGATCTGTTGGGCCGCGGAGGGATGGGCGAGGTCTACCGCGCCCATGACGCAGCTACCGAGCGGATTGTCGCCGTCAAGCTGCTGCCAAGGGATCTAGCTGGCGACTTGGCATTCGAGCGGCGGTTCCGCCGCGAGGCGCGCACAGCGGCCGGATTGAACGACCCCCATGTCGTTCCCATCCACAACTACGGTGAGATCGACGGCCGACTGTACGTAGATATGCGCCTGATCGAGGGGCGCGACTTGGGAACAATTATCGCATCTGACGGTCGGCTGAGCGCCTCACGCTCAGTCGCGATCATCGAACAAGTGGCTAGCGCGCTCGACAGCGCGCACCAAGCAGGATTGGTCCACCGCGATGTAAAGCCGTCAAACATCTTGGTGACAGATCGCGACTTTGCTTACCTAATCGACTTCGGGATCGCCCGTGGGGCCACCGACACCGCCATGACCAAAACAGGTTATACAGTAGGCACTTTCGCGTACATGGCCCCGGAACGCTTCAGCGGCGTAACGGATCCGAGCGCCGACGTATATTCCCTGGCCTGCGTGCTGCACGAGTGCCTGACCGGCAACCGGCCTTACCCGGGTGACAGCTTCGAAGAACAAATTGCTGGGCATCTGACCTCTCCACCTCCACAGCCGTCCGCCATCGCACCGAACATACCGCCAGGATTTGACGCGGTGATCGCTCGGGGCATGGCTAAAGAGCCTCACGACCGTTACCAGACAGCATCCGAATTGGCCGATGCTGCACGAGCAGCGCTGACCGGCCCCCTTGGCGCGCCGGACGCCAGCCTGCCTCAGCAACCGCCCACTCAACGGGCTTCGCTGCCTCGTAGCCCATCACCTACCCGTGCAGCATTAACACAAAGCCCGGCAAAGAAAGCCGTTCGCCGACAGCAGCCCAAGTCGCCGTCGGCAAACGAACATCGACGCGCTACCGCCAAGCGCAAACTCGAACAAGCAGTAGGGCGCCGCGCCACCCAAGCCCGAAGGCGCCGCATTCTTGCAATCGCCGGTGGCTCGATCCTGGCGGTCGCCGTGATCGCCGTGGCGGTGATCGCGTTCATCAACAGCAAGCACGAGCACAAGAGCACTACCGCGGCCACGAGCACGCCCAGCAGCTCAGCCGCGTCCACCACCGAGGCCTCTCCCCAGCCGGGAGCGGTTCCGCTGTTGCCGACGTTCAAGCCGTCGGCCAACCTGGGCGCCGACTGCCAGTACCCGGCGACGAGCGAGCCGGCCGCCAAGGACGTCAAGCCGCCGCGGACCGGCAAGGTGCCCACCGAGCCCGCCCAGGTGAGCGCCAGCATGATGACCAACCAGGGACCCATCGGCCTGCTGCTGGCCAACAACGAATCACCTTGCACGGTCAACAGTTTCGCCAGCCTGGCCGGGCAGAAGTACTTCGACGGCACCAAGTGCCACCGGTTGACCACCTCCCCCAACCTCGGCGTGCTGCAGTGCGGCGACCCGACGGGCCAGGGCACCGGCGGCCCCGGCTATCAATTCGCCAACGAATACCCCACCGACCAGTACCCGCCGAACGACCCCAAGCTCAACGAGCCGGTCCTGTATCCGCGCGGCACACTCGCGATGGCCAACGCCGGGCCGGGCACCAACGGCAGCCAGTTCTTCCTGGTCTACCAGGATTCCCAGCTACCGCCGCAATACACCGTGTTCGGCACCATCCAGGCCGACGGGCTGGCCACCCTGGACAAGATCGCCAAGGCCGGCGTCGCCGCCGGCGGCGACGACGGGTCACCGGCCACCGAGGTCACGATCAAGTCGATCAGGCTCGACTGAGCCGCGCTCCGTTCGGCCCGAGACTGCGGTGAGCGCGCGGCTCAGGCCCCGGCCCACGCGCTGGACACAGTCTCGGCGCCGTGGATGCAGGCTCGGCGCCGAACCTCAGGCCGCCGACGTCACCCGGTAGACGTCGTAGACGCCCTCGACGTTGCGCACCACGTTGAGCAGGTGTCCCAGATGCTTGGGATCGCCCATCTCGAACGTGAACCGGCTGATCGCCACCCGGTCACCGGACGACGTGGTGACCGACGCCGAGAGGATGTTGACCTTCTCGTCGGCCAGCACCCGGGTGATGTCCGACAGCAGCCGGTGCCGGTCGAGCGCCTCGACCTGGATCGCCACCAGGAACACCGACGACGCCGACGGCGCCCACAACACCTCGATGATGCGCTCGGACTGCTGCTGCAGCGACGCGGCGTTGGTGCAGTCGGTGCGGTGCACGCTGACCCCGCCGCCACGGGTGACGAACCCCAGGATCGCGTCGCCGGGCACCGGTGTGCAGCACTTGGCCAGCTTGGTCAGCACGCCCGGCGCGCCGGGCACCGACACCCCGACGTCGTCGCTGCGGGGGCGCCGCAGCATGGTGGTGAGCGTGGCCCGCTCGGCGAGATCCTCCTCGGCCTGGTCGATGCCGCCGAGCTCGGCCAGCAGGCGCTGCACGGCATGCTTGGCCGACACGTGCCCCTCGCCGATGGCGGTGTAGAGCGCGGATACGTCGGTGTAGTGCAGCTCCCGGGCCACCGCTCCCATCGATTCGCCGTTGACCAGGCGCTGCAACGGAAGTCCGCCCCGGCGCACCTCACGGGTGATGGCCTCCTTGCCGGCATCGAGGGCTTCCTCGCGTCGCTCCTTGGCGAACCACTGCCGGATCTTGGCCTTGGCGCGTGGTGACACCACGAACTGCTGCCAGTCACGCGACGGCCCGGCGTTGGGTGCCTTGGACGTGAAAACCTCGACGACTTCGCCGTTTTCGAGCTTGCGCTCCAGCGCCACCAGCCGCCCGTTGACGCGCGCGCCGATGCAGCGATGGCCGACCTCGGTGTGCACCGCGTAGGCGAAGTCCACCGGCGTCGACCCGGTCGGCAGCGTAATGACGTCGCCCTTGGGTGTGAAGACGAAGATCTCTTGCACCGCGAGGTCGTAGCGCAGCGACTCCAGGAACTCGCCGGGGTCGGCGGCCTCCCGTTGCCAGTCGAGCAGCTGGCGCATCCAGGCCATGTCGTCGATCTCGGCGGCGGTGTGGGGATGGGGAATGCCGTTGCGGCCCTTGGCTTCCTTGTAGCGCCAGTGCGCGGCGATGCCGTATTCGGCGGTGCGGTGCATGTCGCGGGTGCGGATCTGGATCTCCAGCGGCTTGCCCTCCGGCCCGACGACGGTGGTGTGCAGCGACTGGTACACGCCGTAGCGGGGCTGGGCGATGTAGTCCTTGAAGCGCCCGGCCATCGGCTGCCACAGCGAGTGCACCACGCCGACGGCGGCGTAGCAGTCCCGGATCTCGTCGCACAGGATGCGGATGCCGACCAGGTCGTGGATGTCGTCGAAGTCGCGCCCCTTGACGATCATCTTCTGGTAGATCGACCAGTAGTGCTTGGGGCGGCCCTCGACCACAGCCTTGATCTTGGAGGCGCCCAGGGTGTTGACGATCTCGGTGCGCACCTTGGCCAGGTAGGTGTCCCGCGACGGCGCGCGGCCGGCGACCAGGCGCACGATCTCCTCGTACTTCTTGGGGTGCAGGATCGCGAACGACAGGTCCTCCAGCTCCCACTTGACGCTGGCCATGCCCAGCCGGTGCGCCAGGGGCGCAATGACTTCCAGCGTCTCGCGGGCCTTGCGCGCCTGCTTCTCCGGCGGCAGGAAGCGCATGGTGCGCATGTTGTGCAGCCGGTCGGCGACCTTGATCACCAGCACCCGCGGGTCGCGGGCCATCGCGGTGATCATCTTGCGGATGGTCTCGCCCTCGGCGGCGCTGCCCAGCACCACCCGGTCCAGCTTGGTCACGCCGTCGACGAGGTGGCCGACCTCCTCGCCGAATTCCTCGCTCAAGGCCTCGATCGTGTAGCCGGTGTCCTCGACGGTGTCGTGCAGCAGCGCGGCCACCAACGTCGTGGTGTCCATGCCCAGCTCGGCCAGGATGTTGGCGACGGCCAGCGGGTGGGTGATGTAGGGATCCCCGGAATGCCGCAGCTGGGTGGCGTGCCGCTGGTCGGCGACCTCGTAGGCCCGCTGCAGCATCGACAGGTTCGCCTTGGGGTAGATCTCCCGGTGCACCGCCACCAGCGGCTCGAGCACCGGGTTCAGCGTGCTGCGCTGGGCGGTCATCCGGCGGGCCAGGCGGGCCCGGACCCGGCGCGACGTGCTGGTCTTCGGGATCTCGGCAGCCGGCTCCGGTGTCTCGGACGACGACTCGGAAGCCGGCGCCGCCGGCTCGGCCGGCCCCTGATCCTGCTCCGTCACCAACGCGTCCTCGGCCGCCGGCGCGACAGTCTGCGCCGTGCTCTGGTCGTCCGCCACGTGGGTCACCTCCGAGTTCGAGGATATCGTCGAAAGGCCGGGTTGGGCCGCCCCGTCAGGCGCAACTGAGGCTGTGCACCGGCAACGGCGCGACCGCCGCCCGGCCGCCCAGCGCGGGCAGCTCCACCACCACCCCGGCGCCGGTAACCCGGGCCCCGGCGCGCTCGATCAACCGGGCCGCCGCGGCCAGGGTGCCGCCGGTCGCCAGCACGTCATCGATGAGGAAGACGCTGCGGCCCCGCAACTCGAGCCCGTCGGCGGGAATCTCCATGCTGGCGTCGCCATACTCCCTGGTGTAGGCCTCACTGAGCACCGGCGGCGGCAGCTTGCCGCTCTTGCGGATCGCCAGCACACCGGTGCCCAGCCGGGTGGCAACGGCCGCGCCGACCAGAAAACCCCTCGAGTCGATGCCGGCCATCAGGTCCGCGCCGGCCGCGACGCCCGCCAGCGCGTCGGTCACCGCCACCAGCGCGTCGCGATCGGCGAACACCGGGGTGAGGTCCTTGAACTGCACGCCGGGCTCGGGAAAATCGGCCACCTTGCGGGTCAGCGTCCCGATGACCTCGGCCAGGGCGGCCAGGGAGGCGGTCGTCTCGCCAGTGCTCACTGCAACCTCACTGCATCAGGGCCCAGCGGTCCATGTTCCAGCCCGCGCCCCAGCGGGTCGGATTCTTGCTCACCGCGTACATCTTCTTCGACATCAGCAGCGTGCGTTGCTGGCGGTAGAGGGGCAGGGTCGGCATCTCGGCCCAGAGTACCGGCGCCCCTTCACCGACGAGCCGGACGCGCTCGGCCGGGTCGGCCGAGACGGCCAGCGCGCCGATGATGCCGTCGATCTGGCCGTTTGCGTAACCGGAGAGGTTGTTGCCGTTGTCGCTGTGCAGGTCGTAGGCGTCCATGGCCGAGGATCCCGTCGAGCCGCTGCCGGTGGCCCCACCTGTGCTGGCCAGCAGCGCGTCGATCTTGCCGTCCTTGAGCGCCTGCGGTCCCGAGGTGTCCAGGGCGACGTTGGAGACGGTGATGCCGGCCGCCGCGCACGACTTGGTGATGGTCCCGACGGTGACCGCCAGCCGCGCGTTGGGCCCGTGGTAGCCGATCCGCACCGTGACGTCTCCGGCCCCGCCCAGGGCGTCGCGGGCGGCGGCGGGATCGGCCTTGGCGAACCGCTCGGCGTCGGGGCCGGACTCCGCACGGGCGACGGCGTCGTCGGTGGCGGGCCGCAGCCGCGAGTTGGCGATCGGCACGCCCGCGTCGCGCGCGATCGTGTCGCGCGGCGTGCACAGTGCGAATGCGCGCCGCACGTTGGTCAGCGCCAGCGGTCCCGTCGGCGCGAAGATCAGCTGCTCGATGCCATCGGACGGCGAGTCCTCGCGCTGGTAGTTGTCCGGGGTGGCCAGCGCGCCGGCCGAACCGGCCGCAACGTCGACCACGTCGACGTTGCGGCTGTTGACCCGGTCCTGAATGTCGGCGCCCTGCGGCCACACGATCACCCGCTTGGTGATCGCCCGGGAACCCCACCAGCGGTCGTTCGCGACGAGCACTACGGCGCCGCCGTCCAGGGTCGACTCGATCTTGTACGGTCCCGACGACGGGAAGCGCTTGGCCGCCTCCTCCGGTTTCAGGCCGGGTTTGAGGTCCCAGGTGGTGTTCCACAGCTTGGCGATCTGTTCCACCACCGGTACATCGTTACCCAGCAGCGCCGCGGTGACATCGACGTGCAGCTGGTCGGCGATGACGTGCGACGGCAGCATCGACGTCGCGGTGAACAGCTGCATGTAGTCGACGACGCCGCGCTCCGGAGCGAACGACACGCGGGCCTTCTTCTGGCCCGGCGTGCACTCGACACCCGCGATGTCGGCGTAGCCGGCCCGGGTGGCCGCGTCGAAGCCGGGGAACCGCCCGGATTGGGCGGCCCAGCTCAGGACGAGGTCGTCGCAGGTCACGGGCTTCCCGTCGGAGTAGACGGCCTTGTCGGCGATCTGGTAGTCGAGCACCAGCGGCGCGCCGTCGACGACGGAGACGGTGCCGAAGTCGTGGTCGGCGACGACCTGTCCGTCGGGCCCGTGATAGCCGAAGCCGGTCAGCGTGCGGGCGAAGGCCTGCGCGCCGGCCGATGCGAAGCCGACGACGGTGTTGGTGTTGTAGGTCACCAGCGGGCCGTCGACGACGTAGTCGACCTGCGAGGCGGCGCTGCCGGAACACCCGGTCAGGGTGGCCGCGCCCGCCAACACTGCGGTCAGGGCGACGATCGCCCATCCGCGCCAGCCGGACATGGTGACTACCGCCGCCCCGCGTTTCGCTTGCCGCTCGGACGCCGGGTACCGGTGGGCCGCGTCGGCCGTGCGCCCGGCGCGGGCTTGTTCGGAGCCGGCTTGGCGGGCTTTCCGGCTGCTTCCGTAGCGGTCTCGGTGGCGGCGTCCGGGCCCTCCTCCGCGGCCTCGGTCGCCTCGGCGTCAGCGGCGGAGCCGCCCCGTTCCCCGGTTTCGGAGTCGTCGTCGGAGGCGGCGTCGGCACCCGCGGCGCCCGCCCCGGAGCCGCGGCGCCGCATCACCCGGCGGGTGTGGGTGCGCACCAGTTCGGTGCGCTCGCGCAGGGTGACCAGCAACGGCGTCGCGAAGAAGATCGAGGAGTAGGTGCCGATCACGATGCCGATCAGCTGCACCAGCGCCAGGTCCTTCAGCGTGCCGACGCCCAGCAGCCACACCGCGACCACCATCAGCGACACGACCGGCAGCACCCCGATCAGGCTGGTGTTGATCGAACGCATGAAGGTCTGGTTGATCGCCAGGTTGGCCTGCTCGGCGAAGGTGCGCCGGGTGGTGTGCTGAAAGCCGTGGGTGTTCTCCTCGACCTTGTCGAACACGATGACGGTGTCGTAGAGGGAGAAACCGAGGATCGTCAGCAGGCCGATGACCGTGGCCGGGGTGACCTCGAAGCCCACCAGCGAGTACACACCGGCGGTGACGGTGAGGTCGAAGAACATCGCCGCGATGGCCGACAGCGTCATGTAGCGCTCGTAGCGCACGGTGATGTACAGGGAGACCAGCGCCAGGAAGATCACCAGCGCGATCAGCGCCTTCTTGGTGATCTGGTCGCCCCAGGTCTCCGACACCGCGGAGTCGCTGATGGCCTGCTTGCTGGGCTTGCCGTCGGCGCCTATGGGGTGGAACGCGTCGAACAGCGCGTTGCGCAGCTTGCCCGTCTGGTCGGCCGACAGCGTCTCCGAGCGGATCTGCACCGTGGCCGAGGAGCCGCTGCCCACGATGACCACCGAGTCGGGGTCGGCGCCCAGGGCGCCGTGGAAGACGTCGGTCACCTGGGAGGTCGAGGCGTTACCGCGCGGCATCGACACCGTGGTGCCGCCCTTGAAGTCGATCCCGAAGGTGAAGCCGCGCACCAGGATGCTGACGATCGCGACCGCGACGATCGCGCCGCTGATGCCGAACCACAGCCGGCGCCGGCCCACCACCTCGAATGCCCCGGTGCCGGTGTAGAGCCGCGTGACGAAACTGCGGCGGGCCGGCCCGGCGCCGGTCAGCTCCACGGCGCCCGTGGCGGTTTCGGTGGTCTCAGTTTTGCCCTGGGAAGCCATCGCGCTAGCCCCGTCCCGTCTTCACCTGCGTGGCGGCCCGGCGTTCGCGGGCCACCTGCTGAACCGCGCCCAGCCCGTTGTAGGCCGGCTTGGCCAGCGTCGGAGACTTCGACGCCAGGTACACCAGCGGCCAGGTCACCAGGAACACCACCACCAGGTCGAGGATCGTGGTCAGGCCCAAGGTGAACGCGAATCCCTTGACCTGGCCGATCGCCAGGAAGTACAGCACCGCGGCGGCCAGGAAGGTGACGGCGTTGCCCGACACGATCGTCTTGCGCGCCCGCACCCAGCCTCGCGGCACCGCCGACCGGAACGAGCGGCCCTCGCGGATCTCGTCCTTGATGCGCTCGAAGAACACCACGAACGAGTCCGCGGTGGTGCCGATGCCGATGATCAAACCGGCGATGCCGGCCAGGTCCAGCGTGTAGTTGATGTAGCGACCCAACAACACCAGGATCGCGAAAACCATTGCGCCCGAGGCGACCAGCGACAGGGCCGTGAGCAGCCCCAGCACCCGGTAGTAGAGCAACGAATACAGCAGCACCAGGACCAGACCGATGGCCCCCGCCATCAGGCCCGCCCGCAGCGAGGTCAAACCCAAAGTCGCCGAGACGGTTTGGGCTTCCGAGGACTCGAACGACAGCGGCAGCGAGCCGTACTTCAGGACGTTGGCCAGCTGGCGCGCGGTCGAGGCGGTGAACGGCGGGTCTCCCCCGGTGATCTGGGTGCGGCCGCCCGGGATCGCCTCCTGGATCAGCGGGGCGCTGACCACCTGCGAGTCCAGGGTGAACGCGGTCTGGGTGCCGATGTGGGAGGCGGTGAAGTCGGCCCAGACGCTGGCCGCGGCGGGCTTGAACTGCAGGTCGACGACGTAGCCGATGCCGTGCTGATTCATACCCGACGTGGCGTTGGAGATCTGGTCGCCGCTGATGATCGACGGCGCCAGCAGGTAGGCCGTCTTGTGGTCGGTGGAGCAGGTCACCAGCGGCAGGTTGGGGTCATCGTTGCCGGCCAGGATGTCGTTCTGGTCGCAGCGGGTGGCCTCGAACTGCAGAGCGAGGAACTGGATGCCCTGGCTGGTGCTCTGCCGCCACTTCTTTTCTTCGGCGATGCGCTCGGCGAGGTCCTTGCGCGGGTCCGGGGGCGCGGGCTGCTCCCCTGGCGGAGGCCCTTGGTCCCCCGGCGCCGGGGTCTGGTCAGCGGGCGTCGGGCTCGGCGTCGGCGGGGGGTCCTGCGGATAGGGCCGCGGCTGGGCGCCCGGGTGGCCGCCCGGCGCGGGCTGCGCGGGGGCCGGTTGGCCCGATGGCGCGGGTGCACCGGGCGCGGGCTGCGCGGGGGCCGGTTGGCCCGATGGCGCGGGTGCACCGGGCGCGGGCTGTCCCGGAGGCGCGGGCGCACCGGGCGCCGGTTCGGGCTTGGGTTCGGCGCTTTGGGCCGGCATCGAGTTGAGCACCGGCCGGATGTAGAGGCGCGCGGTCTGTCCCAGGTTGCGCGCCTCGCTGCCGTCCTTGCCCGGGACCGTGATGACCAGGTTGTCGCCGTCGACGACGACCTCCGAGCCCGACACGCCGAGCCCGTTGACCCGCGCGCTGATGATCTGCTGCGCTTGGGCCAACGCTTCCCGGCTCGGGGCCGAGCCGTCCGGCGTGCGGGCCGTCAGGGTGACTCGCGTGCCGCCCTGCAGGTCGATGCCCAGCTTGGGAGCGGCGCGCTTGTTGCCGGTCAGGAACACCAGCAGATAGAGGGCGACGAGCAACAACAAGAAAACCGACAGGTAGCGGGCCGGGTGCACCGGCGCCGAAGGCGATGCCACGTTCCTTGTCTCTCCTTGAGGTCGGTTGCTTGCCCCGGACAGAGCCTAGTGCCGCCGCCGGATCCGGCGCGCAGGCGGTGCGGGTCGCCGCGTCCGGTCAGGGCTCGTTGCGCAACCGGCCCTCGCCCGGCGCGTCGGCGGAATCCGCCGGTCCGGCGGGCGGGAACACGTCGTCGTCGGAGTCCTCGTCCTCGTCGAACTCGTCGAACTCGTCGAGGTCGTCGGGCACGATCTTGTCGCGGACTGCCAGCTTCATCCACCTGGTCACCACGCCGGGCGCGATCTCGAGGTCGACGGTGTCGTCGGCGAGCGCGACGACGGTGGCCTCCATCCCGGACGTGGTGTGCACCCGGTCGCCGGGCCGCAACGACTCGTGCAGGTCGATGGTCGCCTGCATCGCTCGCTTCTGGCGGCGTGACGCGAAGTACATGAACCCACCCATGATGAGCAGGAACGGCAGGAACAGAACCAAACTCTCCATCGAGGCGCCTGTCTTTCGTATCGGGGGTTCGAAGATCGGTGCCGGGCCGACCCAAAGGTCGCGCACCTGAGGTCCAGTGTGCCATTGCCGCAGGTCGCGACCGACCGGCACCTCGCAGGCCGCCCACCGGGAGCCAGGCGACCAGATAGGCTGGGCCTCGCGGCGCGACGGGTGCGCCGCGGTGAGGAGGAAACGGTGGCCAGCCTCGAGCAGACTCGCCAGCTGGTCACGGAGATCCCCGGCCCCGCGTCGATGGAACTGACCAAGCGCCGGGTCGCGGCGGTGTCGAGCGGGGTGGGCATCACCATGCCGGTGTTCGCCGCGCGCGCCGGCGGCGGCATCGTCGAGGACGTCGACGGCAACCGGCTGATCGACCTGGGTTCGGGCATCGCGGTCACCACGATCGGCAATGCCTCCCCGCGGGTCGTGGAGGCGGTCCGCGCGCAGGTGGGCGAGTTCACCCACACCTGCTTCATGGTCACCCCCTACGAGCAGTACGTCGCCGTCGCCGAGGAACTCAACCGGATCACCCCCGGCGCCGGCGAGAAGCGCTCGGTGCTGTTCAACTCCGGCGCCGAGGCCGTCGAAAACGCCATCAAGGCCGCGCGCTCCTACACGCGCAAGCCCGCCGTGGTGGCGTTCGACCACGCCTACCACGGCCGCACCAACCTGGCGATGTCCCTCACCGCCAAGTCCATGCCCTACAAGAGCGGCTTCGGCCCGTTCGCGCCGGAGATCTACCGCGCGCCGCTGTCCTACCCCTACCGCGACGGGCTGGTGAACAAGGAGCTGGCCACCAACGGCGAACTGGCCGCCGCGCGGGCGATCAGCGTCATGGAGAAGCAGGTGGGTGCCGGCAACCTGGCCGCCGTCATCATCGAACCGATCCAGGGCGAGGGCGGGTTCATCGTCCCGGCCGAGGGGTTCCTGCCCGCGCTGCTGGACTGGTGCCGGCACAACGACGTCGTGTTCATCGCCGACGAGGTGCAATCCGGATTCGCGCGCACCGGGGCGATGTTCGCCTGCGAGCACGAGGGGATCGAGCCCGACCTGATCTGCACCGCCAAGGGCATCGCCGACGGCCTGCCGCTCTCGGCGGTCACCGGACGCGCCAAAATCATGGATGCCCCCCACGTCAGCGGTTTGGGCGGCACCTTCGGCGGAAACCCGGTTGCCTGTGCGGCGGCACTGGCAACGATCGAAACCATCGAGAGCGACGGGCTGGTGGAGCGGGCCCGGCAGCTGGAACAGATGATGATGGACCGGCTGACGCGGCTGCAGTCCGGCGACGACCGGATCGGCGACGTGCGTGGCCGCGGCGCCATGATCGCCGTCGAACTGGTGCAGTCGGGGACCGCCGACCCCGACGCCGATCTGACGGCCAAGCTGGCCACCGCGGCCCACGCGGCCGGGGTGATCGTGCTGACGTGCGGCACGTTCGGCAACGTCATCCGCCTGCTGCCCCCGCTGACCATCAGTGACGAGCTGCTGAGCGAGGGACTCGACATCCTCGCCGGGATCCTGGCCGACCTCTAGACCCGGGGAGGTCGCGCACCACCTTTCGTGGGCAAGCTCACATCGTGAGCGGTGATCGGCCCGTGGAGGAATTCCGTTACTTTAGCTAACGTTCTATTCGTCAGCGCAGATACGCGCCAATTGGCTTCTTAATTCACAAACCGCCAAAGGAACTGTTATGCCGACTACGACGCACGAAGAGTGGCTCGCCCGCCGCGTGGAGCACCTGTCCGCCACCGACCCGCAGTTCGCCGCCGCCCGACCGGATCCCGCCGTCGCCGAGGCCCTCGACCAGCCCGGGCTGCGGCTGCCGCAGGCCATCCAGACCGTGCTGCGGCGTTACGCCGACCGGCCGGCGCTGGGGCAGCGCGCCGTGGAGTTCGTCGAGGACCCCAAGACCGGGCGCACGGTGCTCGGGCTGCTCCCCCGCTTCGAAACACTCACCTACGGCGAGCTGAACGAGCGGGCCGGCGCGCTGGCGCGTGCCCTGACCGATGACTCCGTGCACGCCGGCGACCGGGTGGCCGTGCTGGGCTTCAACAGCGTGGACTTCACCACCATCGACGTCGCGCTGGGCATGATCGGCGCGGTGTCGGTCCCGCTGCAGACCGGCGCGGCGATCACCTCGCTGCAGCCGATTGCGGCCGAGACCAAGCCCACGCTGATCGCGGCCAGCGTCAACCAGCTGCCGATAGCCGTCGAGTTGATCCTCAGCGGCCGCGAAAGCGGGACAGCCCCCGGCAGGGTCGTGGTGTTCGACTACCACCCGCAGGTCGACGACGAGCGGGAGACCGTGGACAGCGCGCGCGGGCGCCTGACGGACACCGGGGTGGCCGTCGAGACGCTGGCCGAGGCCCTCGAGCGCGGCGAGGCGCTGCCGCCGGCACCCGTCGCGGCACCGAGCGACGGGGACGACCCGCTGGCCCTGCTGATCTACACCTCGGGCAGCACCGGCGCGCCCAAGGGCGCGATGTACCCGCAGAGCAACGTCGCCAAGATGTGGTGTCGCTCGAGCAGGAACTGGTTTGGCCCGAGCGCGGCCTCGATCACCCTCAACTTCATGCCGATGAGCCACGTCATGGGCCGCGGCATTCTGTTCGGCACGCTGGGCAACGGCGGCACCGCCTACTTCGCGGCCCGCAGCGACCTCTCGACGCTGCTCGACGACCTCACTCTGGTGCGACCGACCGAGCTGAACTTCGTGCCACGGATCTGGGAAACGCTGTTCGGCGAGTTCCAGCGGCAGGTGAGCCGCCGCCTCGCCGAGACTCCCGGCGCGGACCGCCCATCCGTCGAGGCCGAGGTGCTCGAGGAGCAGCGCCAGTACCTGCTGGGCGGCCGGTTCATCTTCGCGATGACCGGCTCGGCGCCGACCTCGCCCGAGTTGCGGAAGTGGGTCGAAGCTCTGCTCGAGATGCACCTGCTGGACGGCTACGGCTCCACCGAGGCCGGAATGGTGTTGTTCGACGGCGAGGTGCAGCGCCCGCCCGTGCTCGACTACAAGCTGGCCGACGTTCCCGAGCTGAGCTACTTCAGCACCGACCGGCCCTATCCGCGGGGCGAGCTGCTGCTCAAGACGCAGAACATGTTCCCCGGCTACTACAAGCGGCCCGAGATCACCGCCGGCGTGTTCAGCGACGACGGGTACTACCGGACCGGCGACGTCTTCGCCGAGGTCGCCCCCGACCGGCTGGTGTACGTCGACCGCCGCAACAACGTGCTCAAGCTCGCCCAGGGCGAGTTCGTCACCCTGGCCAAGCTGGAGGCCGTCTTCGGCAACAGCCCGCTGATCCGGCAGATCTACGTCTACGGCAACAGCGCGCAGCCCTACCTGCTGGCGGTGGTGGTGCCGACCGAAGAAGCCCTGCGGCGCTGGGATTCCGAGACGCTCAAGCCGCGGATCGCCGACTCGCTGCAGCAGGTCGCCAGGGAGACCGGCCTGCAGTCCTACGAGGTGCCGCGCGACCTACTCATCGAGACCACGCCGTTCACCGTCGAGAACGGCCTGCTCACCGGGATCCGCAAGCTGGCCTGGCCCAAGCTCAAGGCGCACTACGGCGAACGGCTCGAGCGCCTCTACGCCGAGCTGGCCGAGGGGCAGGCCAACGAGCTGGTGGAGCTGCGCCGCAGCGGCGCCGACGCGCCCGTGCTGCAGACCGTGAGCCGGGCCGCGGCCGCCATGCTCGGCGCGGCCACCAGCGAGCTGACCCCCGATGTCCACTTCACCGAGCTGGGCGGGGACTCGTTGTCGGCGTTGACGTTCGGCAACCTGCTGCACGAGATCTACGACATCGACGTGCCGGTGGGCGTCATCGTCAGCCCGGCCAACGACCTGCAGGCCATCGCCGACTACATCGAGGCCGAGCGCAAGGGCACCAAGCGACCCACGTTCGCGTCGGTGCACGGACTTGCAAACAAGGAAAGCGCGACCGAGGTGCACGCCGGCGACCTCACGCTCGACAAGTTCCTCGACGCCGCCACGCTGGAAGCCGCACCGAACCTGCCGCGGCCCACCGACGAGGTGCGCACGGTCCTACTGACCGGCGCTACCGGCTTCCTGGGTCGCTACCTGGCCCTGGAATGGCTCGAGCGGATGGACCTGGTCGACGGCAAGGTGATCGCCCTGGTAAGGGCCAAGTCGGACGCTGAGGGACGTGCGCGCTTGGACCGCGTCTTCGACAGCGGTGATCCGGAGCTGTTGGCGCACTACCGGAAGCTGGCCGCCGACCACCTGGAGGTCATCGCCGGCGACAAGGGCGAGGCCAACCTCGGCCTGGATGCCCGGACGTGGCAGCGGCTGGCCGACACGGTCGACCTGATCGTCGACCCCGCCGCGCTGGTCAACCACGTGCTGCCGTACCGCGAGCTGTTCGGCCCCAACGCGCTGGGCACCGCCGAGCTGATCCGGCTCGCGCTGACCAGCAAGCTCAAGCCGTACGCCTACACCTCGACGATCGGCGTGGGCGACCAGATCGCGCCGGGTGAGTTCGTCGAGGACGCCGACATCCGGCAGATCAGCGCCACGCGCGCGATCAACGAGAACTACGCCAACGGCTACGGCAACAGCAAGTGGGCCGGCGAGGTGCTGCTGCGCGAGGCCCACGACCTGTGCGGCCTGCCGGTGGCGGTGTTCCGCTGCGACATGATCCTGGCCGACACCACGTACGCGGGCCAGCTCAACCTGCCGGACATGTTCACCCGGCTGATGCTGAGCCTGGTGGCCACCGGCATCGCGCCCGGCTCGTTCTACGAGCTCGACGAGAACGGCAACCGGCAGCGCGCGCACTACGACGGCCTGCCGGTCGAGTTCATCGCCGCGGCGATCGCCACGCTGGGCTCGCGGGGGGACGACTACCGGACCTACCACGTGATGAACCCCTACGACGACGGCCTGGGCCTCGACGAGTACGTCGACTGGCTCGTCGACGCCGGGTATCCGATCCACCGGGTCCCGGGCTACGCGGAGTGGCTGCAGCGCTTCGAGACCGCGCTGCGGGCCCTGCCGGAGAAGCAACGGCAGTACTCGCTGCTGCCGCTGCTGCACAACTACCAGCGGCCCGAGAAGCCGCTGCGCGGGTCGCTGGCGCCGACCGACCGCTTCCGCGCCGCGGTGCAGGAGGCGAAGATCGGCCCGGACAAGGACATTCCGCACGTCTCGGCGCCGGTCATCGTCAAGTACGCCACCGACCTGCAGCTGCTCGGGCTGCTCCGAGATCAGCTGACGTAAGTCTCGAAGATCTCCGAGAACTCGAACGGCGTTTGTTCCACTCCGCTGCCATCGTTGTTCGAAACACCCAGATCACCCGTCAGGTCGCGGGGAAGTTGCCACATGGACAGTTCGCCGATGTGGTTGTCCTGGGCGAAGGTGGTCAACGTCTGGGCGTCGGCCAGGCTGAAGATCTCGCTGGTGTCGTCGTTGACCCCGATCATGGGCGTCACCCCGAGCATCTCCCAGGCCTGATCGCTGGTGATGGTTGTCCCGGCATCGCCATACAGGGTGATCAACTGCCCCTGGGTGGCGGTCGCCGCATTGACGGCGGCGGTGCCCATGTCGGTGGTGCCGTCGTAGTAATCCATGGCCATGATGTTGACCCTCGAAATGGTCACGCCATTGCTGATGGCGGTGCTGATGGGCGCCGAGCTGTCGGTGGTCAGACCCGATGGCGTCACCGGAACGGTGTACGAGACCGTGACAGGGGTGCCGTTGGCCGTCCCCCACGCCTGTGCCTCGGCGATCGCCCGCGCCTGCAAGGTCAGCGCCGAACTGTTGGTCAGCCACGTTCCTTCGTCGTCGAAGTCGATGTTGTAGATCCCGTAGTTGCTCATCACGTCCTCGTATTGCGTGGCCAACTGGGAGGCGGTCACGCCGTTCGACGCGGCGTACAACGCGAGCGGGGTGCCGGACTGCCCGCCGAAGGAGATGGTCCCGGTGATGCCGGCGTCGCTCATGTTGGTGAGCTGATTGTCGATGTAGCTGATCTGGGAGCCGCCGGTGACGTCGTATGCCGAATAGCCGCCCCAGGACGGTTGACCATTTGAGGTATCGGCGGTGATGAAGGCAAGAGTGACGTCCGTGATGCCCGCGTCGGCGGCGTTCGCGAAGTTGTATCCGGACCCGTCCGCGTACGGATAGAGCGTGACATCGACATAGGGTTTGTACACCCCGGTCGAGCCCCCGAGGACGCTGTCCGCGCCGTCGCTGCCGTTGGTTCCGTTGCTGCCGCCGGTACCGCCCAGCAGCGCCAGGTTGGCCCCGCCGGTGCCGCCTGCGCCGCCCTGGCCGCCGGAACCGCCGCCGTCACCGGCGGCACCGCCGTTGCCGCCGTCGCCGCCGGTCCCGCCGGTGCCGCCCACCAGCGCGTGGTTGGCCCCGCCCGCCCCGCCGGCCCCGGCGTTGCCACCCGCCGCACCGGTACCACCGGCCCCCCCGTTGCCGCCGGCCCCACCGGCCCCGCCGACGCCGACCGGCGAAAGATTCGCCCCACCGGCCCCGCCGACCCCGCCAGCCCCTCCAGCCATGCCGGCCCCACCGGTGGCACCGACACCACCGGCCCCGCCGATACCGCCGTTGCCGCCGCCGATCAGCCCGCCGGCCCCGCCGGCCCCGCCGGCCCCGCCCGACCCGCCGGGGGTGACGGCGTTCCCGCCGGCCCCACCGGCCCCACCGTGACCCCACAGCCCCGCCGACCCACCCGCGCCCCCGGCGCCGCCGGGCTTGCCCGACCCGCCGTTGCCGCCGCTACCCCACAGCCATCCGCCGTCACCGCCGTTTTGTCCGGTGCCCGCGGCTCCGTTGGCGCCATCGCCGATCAGCGCACGCCCCGTCAGCTTCTGACTGGGGGCGTTGATGATCCCCAGGACGTCCCGCTCCAGGGTCTGCAGCGGCGAGGCACTGGCCGCCTCGGCGGCCGCATACGAACCGCCCGCGCTGTTCAACGCCTGCACGAACTGGCCGTGAAACGCCGACGCCTGCACGCCGAGCGCCTGAAACTGCCGGGCATAGCCGCCGAACAGCCCCGCGACCGCCGTCGAGATCTCATCCTGCGCCGCGGCCATCACTTGCGTCGTCGACGGCGCGGCCACCGAATTGGCCGACCGAATCGCCTCCCGGATACCGGCCAAATCCGACGACACCGCCCTCAGCACGTCAGGCGTTGCTAAAACATAAGACGGCATTTGCGGCTCCCCTACAAAGCGTCATTAGGTGTCGACGATTACACTTCATCCACATGACAATTGTCAATGACGACTATTTCTAGACGCTGCAATTCTCACCACAGATCTCTGCCGCGGTTATTATTCGATGCCGTTTGGGCACAAGCGAATTCCTCGTAGACACTTTTGCAACCTCGGTTCACGGCGTCGAGGTCGCGGCCCTTGATCGAAAATAATGTACATCGATCCGGAGCCCTTGGCGGCCCTCCGCGGTAAATGTCGAAATACCGACATTTATTTGCCGCTGCCGGTAGCGGCAACCGGGGGCAAGCGCACGATTCACCCCAGCGGCCAGCCAATCACCTGGCCCGACGATCGCTGTCGTGCGTCTGCTACGTGTGAGCGGCGTTGACTACGCGGCGCCCCTGCCCGCGCCCTGGCGGCGCCATCCCTTAGCGGACTTCCGCTCGCCTTCCGCCCGCGGCTTGGTTATCGCATCAGGCGACACCTCGGGTGCAGGCTCCTCGTAGCGCGGCGCGTACGGCTGATACATCGGCGCCGGCGCTTCGGGTTGGCGGGCCGGGGTGTCGACGGTCCGCACGTCGCGGGCCAACCGCACCGTCGTGAGCGCCAGGACGACACCGCCCAGGAACACGACCAGGGCACCCAGGCCCGAGAAGTAGGAGATCTCGAGCGCGGCGCGCTTGCGGTCGGTCGCGGCGACCGGGTCGCCCGCGGAGCCGATCCCCAGGATCGGGGCGACCTGCTCGCCGACCACGAACCAGGCGCCGGCCAGCACGGCCAGCCAGCCGCCCAGCATCGCGCTGAGGCGGTTGCCGGTGAAGGCCACCAGCAGGCCGCCCACCACGGTGGTGACCCCCGGCAGGACCTCCAGCCAGCCCCGGGCGGCGGTCCATGCCCACGCGTGGTCCGGGGTGTAGGCGAAATCGAAGTGGGGGCCGACGAACGGTATCAACGCGCCCCAAACCCCTAGGAAGACCAGCAGCAACCCGCTGACCGCGCCGCGCGAGCGCGGCATCCTCAGCCCTCCCCCGCGCTCGTGTTCTGCGTTCTTCATGACGTCCCTCCCTCGACACCAGCAGGCGCTGGCTACCCCACGACTCGGCGCGCCAACCCGATCGTCCGGCGCCATGGAGCCGGACGATCGGTGGCGATCTGTCCCGCGCCGCTACTCGCGGTGGCCGGCCGATGCGCCGGCGCGCTGCCGGCGGAAAAGACCGCTCAGGCCGTGTCCGTGCCGGGCCTCGGTTTCCGCGCTTTCCGTTTCCGCGCTTTCCGCGGCCGGCACCGATTGCGTTTCCTCATGCGGCGACGGCTCGGCCTCCGGCACCGAGTCCACCGGTTCCGCGGGCTCCGAGGGCGCTTCGGGTTCGTGCGCCTCGGCCGCCCGGACATCGCGTGCCAACCGGGCCACTAGCCGTGCCAACACCGCGCCGCCCAGAAAGACGATCAACGCACCCAAGCCGGAGAAATAGGCAACCTCGAGCCAGGCCCGCTTGAGCTGAGCCGAAGCTACCGGGTCGCCGACCTCTCCGATGCGCAGCACAGGAGCGAACGCGGGGCCGACCACAAACCACGCACCGCCGAGGACCGCGAGCCAACCTCCGAATACCGCGCTGGCCCGATCCTTCGAGGCGATCAGCAGCAGGCCGCCGACCAGGGTGGCGATCCCCGGGAGCACCTCGAGCCAACCGCGCACGGCGGTCCACACCCATTGCTGCCCGGGCGTGTAGGCGAAATCGAAGTACGGCCCCAGGAACGGGATCAGCGCCCCCCAAGCGCCCAAGATGACCAGCAGCAATCCGGTCAACGCACCGCGCGAGCGTGGCATCCACAGCTTGCCGGTCCGGCCGGTTTCCGTGTGTTCCATTGACAACATCTCCTCCATACGAATCCCCCATCACACCGGGTACCCCGGGCGGGCACGGATGTAACCGGGCTCACATTTCACCCCGGAGGGGATCCGCACGGGCGCGAATCGACGGCGAGTCATGTCCTAGTCGAACAGCCCCGGCTGGGCGGCCCCCGCCGGCGGGGTCATGCCCAGGTGCGTCCAGGCCTGCGCGGTAGCGACCCGGCCGCGCGGGGTGCGCGCGACCATGCCGGCGCGCACCAGGAACGGCTCGCACACCTCCTCGACGGTGGTGGCTTCCTCCCCGACCGCCACGGCCAGCGTCGACACCCCGACCGGGCCGCCGCCGAAGTTGCGGGTCAGCGCCGACAGCACGGCGCGGTCCAGCCGGTCCAGGCCCAGTTCGTCGACGTCGTAGACCTGTAGCGCGGACTTGGCCACGTCGCGGGTGATCACGCCGTCGGCGCGCACCTCGGCGAAGTCGCGGACCCGGCGCAGCAGCCGGTTGGCGATCCGCGGCGTGCCGCGCGAGCGCCGGGCGATCTCCGCGCCGGCCTCGGCGCCCAGCTCGATGCCCAGGATCCCGGCCGAGCGGGCCAGCACCCGCTCCAGCTCGGCGGGCTCGTAGAAGTCCATGTGCGCGGTGAACCCGAACCGGTCGCGCAGCGGACCCGTCAGCGCGCCGGACCGGGTGGTGGCGCCGACCAGGGTGAAGGGCGCCACGTCCAGCGGGATCGACGTCGCCCCGGGGCCCTTCCCGACGACCACGTCGACCCGGAAGTCCTCCATCGCCAGATAAAGCATCTCTTCGGCGGGCCGGGCGATGCGGTGGATCTCGTCGATGAACAGCACGTCGTGCTCGACGAGGTTGGACAGCATCGCCGCCAGGTCGCCGGCGCGCTCCAGCGCGGGCCCGGACGTCACCCGCAGCGACGACCCGAGCTCGGCGGCGATGATCATGGCCAGCGAGGTCTTGCCCAGCCCCGGCGGGCCGGACAGCAGGATGTGGTCGGGGGTGCCGCCGCGGTTCTTTGCCCCCTCGATCACCAGTTGCAGCTGTTCGCGCACCCGCGCCTGACCGATGAACTCCCCCAGCGAGCGGGGCCGCAGGCTGACGTCGACGTCGCCCTCGCCGACGGTCAGCGACGGCGATAGGTCGCGGTCGGCGTGTTCGTCGCCGGTCATTTGCGCCGCTCCTCCTCATCGCTTCGCCCTGCATCGTCGCCGGCGCGGGTCACTTCGACTTACCCAGCATCGACAGGGCGGCCCGCAGGGCCCCGGACGTCGTGGCGTCCGGTTCGTCGGCCAGCACCTTGTCGGTGGCCTCCTCGGCCTGCTTGGCCGCAAAGCCAAGCCCGACAAGGGCTTCCACCACGGGACCGCGCACGGCCTGCCCGTTGCGGGCACCGCCGACGGCCGCGGCCCCCGGCGCGCCGGCCACGGCCCCGACCTTGTCGCGCAGCTCCAGCACCATCCGCTCGGCCCCGCGCTTGCCGATGCCCGGCACCCGGGTCAGCGCGGCGATGTCGCCGTCGTGCAGCACCTGCCGCAACGCCGCGACGTCGTGCACGGCCAGCGTCGCCATCGCCAGCCGGGGCCCCACGCCCGACACCGACAGCAGCGTCAGGAACAGGTCGCGCGTCTCGGAGTCGGCGAACCCGTACAGCGTCATCGAGTCCTCGCGCACGATCATCGCGGTGACCAGCCGGGCTTCGGTCCCGGCGCGCAGCGTCGCCAGCGTCGACGGCGTCGCGTTCACCCGGTAGCCCACGCCGGCGGCCTCGATCACCGCGTGGTCGAGCGCCACCTCGAGCACCTCACCGCGCACCGAGGCGATCATCGCGCGGCCTTCAGCTTCGCCAGGTAGGCGTTCTTCTGCTTGACGGCCATGGCCTCGGCGGCGGCCATCCGGGCGATCATCGGCGCCCGCCAGCAATGGCAGATCGCCAGGGCCAGCGCGTCGGCGGCGTCGGCCGGCGTCGGTTTGGCTTGCAGCGCAAGGATTCTGGTGACCATGGCGGTGACCTGCGTCTTGTCGGCGGCCCCGTTGCCGGTGACCGCGGCCTTGACCTCGCTGGGCGTGTGGAAGTGGACGACGATGCCGCGTCTGGCGGCCGCGAGCGCGACGACACCGCCGGCTTGTGCGGTACCCATCACCGTGGAGACGTTGTGCTGAGAGAACACCCGCTCGATGGCTACCACGTCCGGGTGATGGGTGTCCAGCCAGTGCTCGACGGCGTCGCTGATGGCCAGCAGCCGCTCCGGCAGCGGCGTGTCCGAGGGCGTGCGCACCACGTCGACGTCCAGCGCGACGACCTGGCGCCCGCGCCCGCTCTCGACGACCGACAGCCCGCATCGGGTCAGCCCGGGGTCCACACCCATCACCCGCATTGCCCGCTCCCGCCTTCTAGAACAGCTGTTCGATACCCTAGCGGGCGGCCCCGGCCCGTGCGGTCAGGACACGCGGCGGTGCGGCCGCTTCTTGCAAACGCACCCGCCCGCCAAAATGCTGTTACCTTAAGGCGCACGTTTGCTCGAGACGGAGGGTGCGCGTGGGAACACTGCTGTTCGTGCTCGCGGCCGTGCTGTTCATCGCGTCGATCGTGGTGCTGGTCGTGGCTTTGCGGAAGCCCAAAAAGCCGCAGCAGGCCGGGCGGCAGGACCCGCTGACGTTCAATGCGATGCCGGAATTCGGCCCGCGGCAGCTCGGCCCCGGCGCCATCGTGAGCTACGGCGGCGTGGACTACGTGGTCCGCGGGTCGGTGACGTTCCGCGAGGGGCCGTTCGTGTGGTGGGAGCACCTGCTGGAGGGCGGCGACCAGCCGATCTGGTTGAGCGTCGAGGAGGACGACGGTCGCCTCGAGCTGGCAATGTGGGTCAGCCGCAAGGACCTGGCGTTGCGGCCGGGCGACTCCTACGTCGTCGACGGTGTGACGTTCCACGAGTCCGAGCGCGGCCGCGCCTCCTACACCACCGAAGGCACGACGGGCCTGCCGGCGGGCGGCGAGATGGACTTCGTCGACTGCGCCGACGCCGGCGAATCCGCGCTGCTGTCGTTCGAGCGCTGGGCCGCGGACATGCCGTGGGAGGTCTCGACCGGCAAGCCCGTGCTGCCCGGCGAGCTCACCGTCTACCCCGCGCCCCCGCCGTCGGCCCCCTAGGAGCGCTTCGGTGCCGCTTCATCAGCTCGCCGTGGTCCCGGCGGACGTGTCCGGGGAGCGGCTCGGCCTCGTGCTCAACGCGCCCGCACCCGCGCCGCTGGCCGCCTGCCGGCTCGACCACCCCGGCGGCGGGGCGCTGCTGCTCGGGGTGCTCGGCGCCTCCCACGTCGTCACGGTCGAGCACGCCGCGGGCCGCTTCTCCGAGCAGGTCTCCTGCAGCGCGCGCGGGTACGGCGGCGAACTGCCCGGGCACGCCGACGCGCCCGGCTACTACCTGCAGTCCCGCATCACCGAGCACGACGAGACGTCTTTCCGCGAACTCGCCCGCACCCTGCGCCGGCGCTGCGTGGCCGAAACCGGGTGGCTGGGCGGCACGTTCCCCGGCGACGACGCCGCCCTGACCGCGCTGGCCGCGGTCCCCGAAGGCACCGGCTGGCGCTGGCGGACCTGGCACCTGTACCCGGGCCCGTCCGGTGGGACGGTCGTCTACACGGCAAGCCGGTGGCGGCCATGACCCGGCACGGCCGGCCGGGGCCGGCCCTGGGCCGCACGCAGCTGTTCTGGATTGCCGGCGGGTTGGCCGTCGCCGCCATCGTGTGCCTGGTATTCGGGATCAGCTTGCAGACCAAGAACATCGCGTCCTACATCGCGAGCCATTACCAGGAGTACTCACGCGACGCGAACGGGACGCGCTACGCGTGCACCGGGTCGCCCGGCCAGGTCGCCGACTCCCTGGCCGGCTACCAGAAGCCCGCGGCGCGCGCCTCCAGCGGCAACAGCGAGTACCTGCGCTACAGCAGCAACATCGTGATCGTCGGGCCCGACGGCAGCCGTCCCTGCAGCATCCGCGTGGAGGGTTTGAGCGCCGGATACAACCACGGGTCGTTCATCTTCCTCGGTCCCGGATTCACCCCCGGATCCCCCTCCGGCGGCTCGGGAGGCAGTCCGGGTGGCCCGGGCGGCACCAAGTGACCTGTGGCAAAGCAAAGGAGACAGTCATGTACCAGGCCCTGGAATTCGGGACGGTCAGGTTCGCACCGCTGCTGCACGGAGTAATGGCCACCGTCCTGTACTTCCTGGTCGGCTCCGCCGTCCTGATCGCGGGATTCCTGATGGTCGACGTGTTGACCCCGGGCAACTTCCGCCGGCTGGTGTTCGTCGAGCGGCGCCCGAACGCGGTCGTCCTGGCCTGCGCCATGTATGCCGCGCTGGCCACCGTCATCATCGCCGCCATCTACACCAGCTCCAGCCAGCTGGGTCAGGGCCTGCTCGGCGTGGCCGTGTACGGGATCGTCGGGGTCGTCATGCAGGGCGTGGCCCTGGCGATCCTGGAGATCGCGGTGCCGGGTCGCTTCCATGACCACGTCAGCGAACCGGAGCTGCATCCGGCGGCGTTCGCGACCGCCGCGATGCTGCTGGCCGTCGGAGGAGTGATCGCGGCCGCGCTCTCATGACGGCGGTGACGTCGGTGCAACCGTCGCGCCGCTGGCGGGCGCTGCTGCTGGCCGCCGTCGCGGCGTGCGCGGCCTGCGGGATCGTCTACGAGCTCGCGCTGCTGACGCTGTCGGCGAGCCTGAACGGCGGCGGGATCGTGGCCACCTCGCTGATCGTCGCCGGTTACATCGCGGCGCTGGGTGCGGGCGCCCTACTGGTCAAACCGCTGCTGGCGCACGCGGCGCTCGCCTTCGTCGCCGTCGAGGCGCTGCTGGGCATCGTCGGCGGCCTGTCGGCGGCGGCGCTGTACGTGGCGTTCTCCTTCGTGGACGACGCGGTCGGGTCGGTGTGGGTACTGGCGGCGGGCACGGCCCTGATCGGCGGCCTGGTGGGCGCCGAGGTGCCGCTGCTGATGACGCTGCTGCAGCGCGGCCGTACGGCCGGGCCCGCCGACGCCGGCCGCACGCTGGCCAACCTCAACGCCGCCGACTACCTCGGCGCGCTGCTGGGCGGGCTGGTGTGGCCGTTCGTCCTGCTGCCGCAGCTCGGCATGATCCGCGGCGCGGCCGCCACGGGCATCGTCAACCTGACGGCGGCGGCCGTCGTGTCGGTGTTTTTGCTGCGGCACGTCGTCTCGGCCCGCCGGCTGGCGACGGCGCTGTGCGCGCTGGCCGCCGCGCTCGGCCTGCTCGCCACGCTGCTGGCGCGGTCGGCTGACCTCGAGACGACGAGCCGGCAGCGGCTCTACGCCGACCCGATCATCGCCTATCGGCACACCCCCTACCAGGAGATCGTGGTGACCCGCCGCGGCGCCGACATGCGGCTCTACCTCGACGGGGGCCTGCAGTTCTCCACGCGCGACGAGTACCGCTACACCGAGAGCCTGGTCTACCCCGCCCTCGGCGCCGGGGCCCGCTCGGTGCTGGTGCTCGGCGGCGGGGACGGTCTGGCGGCCCGCGAGCTGCTGCGCCAGCCGGGTGTGGACACGATCGTGCAGGTCGAGCTCGACCCCGAAGTCATCGAGCTGGCGCGCACCACCATGCGCGAGGCCAACGGCGGCGCGCTGGACAGCCCGCGCGTGCGCGTGGTGATCGGCGACGCGCTGACCTGGCTGCGCGGGACCCGTGACCGTTTCGACGCGGTCATCGTCGACCTGCCCGACCCCGACACGCCCGTGCTCGGACGGCTGTATTCCACCGAGTTCTACGCGCTGGTCGGGCACGCGCTGGCCCCCAACGGGCTGATGGTGGTGCAGGCGGGCAGCCCGTTCTCCACGCCGACGGCGTTCTGGCGGACGGTCTCGACGATCAGGGCGGCCGGCTACGCCGTCACGCCCTACCACGTGCACGTGCCGACCTTCGGCGACTGGGGATTCGCGCTGGCGCAACTCGGCACCGTGGCGCCCGCACCCAGGGTGCCCGCCGGCGCACCGCCGCTGCGCTTCCTCGACCAGCGGGTGCTCGACGCCGCCACCGTGTTCTCCGGCGACATCGCGCCCCGCCCGCTGGAACCCTCAACCCTGGAACACCCGCGCATCGTCGAGGACATGCGCCACGGGTACGACTAGCCGGCTCTAGCCGATCGCGCGGGAGATGACGTCGCGGACGCGGTCCACCAGCGCGGCGATCGGCCCCGCGGCGAAATTCAGCTTGGCGGACTCGACGCCGGGGTGTGGCCTGGTCGGGCCGATGGCCTCGACCGCCTGCACGGCCTTGGTCAGCCGCTGGCGCGCCTCGGCGTCCAGCGCGCCCTCCAGCTTGGCGAACTCGTCGGTCTCCTCCTGCTCGGCGTGCTCGATCACCGCATGGCGCAGCTTGCCGAGCTCGTCGAGGAATTCTTGGGACGCGATGTCGAGTTTTTCGATGCTCGACAGCAGCTCCTTGGCGTCGTGCTCCTCCTGCAGGCGGGCGTCGATGATCGCGTCACCGTCGTGCACCGAGCGGCGGACGAGGGGGTGGACCACCATCTCCTCGGCGGTCTCGTGCACTGCCAGTAGCTGACGCAGGTCTTGAAAGGCGTCCTCGCGGGCCTTCGGGTCCGACGCGTGCAGCACCTCGTCGAACGTGTCCTTGATCAGATCGTGCTGGGCTTTCAGGAATTTGACGACCTCGTCCGGCGTCTCGACAAGCATTTCGGCCATGCGGAGCCAACCTCCGGTTGTATTGCAGGGATAACGCGCTGTGGGCTGTGCGCGAGTTACCTGACCGGATACCCCGTCAGCGCGGGCGTCACTCCTCGATCTGAGCCAGGATCTCGTCGGGGATGTCGGCGTTGGTGTAGACGTCCTGCACGTCGTCGCTGTCCTCGAGCGCATCGACCAGCTTCATCACCCTGCGGGCGCCTTCGGCGTCGAGCGGAACGGTCACCGACGGCTGGAAGCCCGCATCCGCGGCGTCGTAGTCGATCCCGGCGTCCTGCAACGCGGTGCGCACCGCGACCAGGTCGGTCGGCTCGGTGAGGATTTCGAAGCTGTCGCCGAGATCGGTGACGTCCTCGGCACCCGCCTCCAGCACCGCCGCGAGCACGTCGTCTTCGGTCAGGCCGTTCTTCTCCAGCGAGATGACGCCCTTGCGAGTGAACAGGTAGGCCACCGAACCCGGGTCGGCCATGGTGCCGCCGTTGCGTGTCATCGCCACCCGCACCTCGCTGGCAGCGCGGTTGCGGTTGTCGGTGAGGCACTCGACCAGCACCGCGACGCCGTTGGGCGCGTAGCCCTCGTAGGTGATGGTCTGCCAGTCGGCGCCCCCGGCCTCCTCGCCGGCGCCGCGCTTGCGGGCCTTCTCGATGTTGTCGTTGGGCACCGAGCTCTTCTTGGCCTTCTGGATCGCGTCGTACAGCGTCGGGTTGCCCGCCGGGTCACCGCCACCGACGCGGGCCGCGACCTCGATGTTCTTGATCAACCGGGCGAACATCTTGCCGCGGCGGGCGTCGATGACGGCCTTCTTGTGCTTGGTGGTGGCCCACTTGGAATGGCCGCTCATCGGCTCTCGTACCTCTTCTTCTGCTCGAAAGTTCGCTTGACGAGTCTACGTGGACGCCGAGCGTGGGCCGTTGACGATGTCGACGAACATTCGGTGCACGCGGCGGTCCCCCGTCATCTCCGGGTGGAATGCCGTCGCCAGCACCGACCCCTGCCGCACGGCGACGGCGTGCCCGGCGGCCTGCGCCAACACCTGCACGCCGTCCCCGGTCCGCTCCGCCCAGGGCGCGCGGATGAACACCGCCCGCACCGGAACGTCGAGGCCCGCGAACCCGATGTCACCCTCGAACGAGTCGACCTGCCGCCCGAAAGCGTTGCGCCGCACCGTCATATCGATTCCGCCCAACGGCAGCGCCGCGCGGCCGCCCGCGCCTGCGTCGAGGATCTCGCTGGCCAGCATGATCATGCCCGCACAGGCGCCGTAGGCCGGCAGCCCGTCGGCCAGCAGCCCCCGCAGCGGCTCCAGCAGGTCCAGGTCGAGCAGCAGGTGGCTCATGGTGGTCGATTCCCCGCCGGGAATGACCAGCCCGTCGACCGCCTCGAGTTCGCCGCGGCGGCGCACCGGCATGGCCTCGGCGCCCGCCTCACCCAGCGCGGCGAGGTGTTCGCGGATGTCGCCTTGCAGTGCCAGAACGCCGATTCTCGGAAGAGTCACGCGCGATATCCGGCCTTGAAGCGGGTCAGCCCCTCCTGCATGACCGCCGCCACCATCTCGCCGTAGGAGTTGAAGATCTTGCCCTGGCACAGCGAGCGGCCGGCGCACGCCGACGGCGAGGACTGGTCGTAGAGCAACCACTCGTCGGCCCGGAACGCCCGCATGAACCACATCGCGTGGTCCAGCGACGCCACCTGCAGGTGCTCGCGCTCATCAAGGTGGCTGACCTGCGCCGACCCCAGCAGCGTGAGGTCGCTCATGTAGGCCAGCGCGCAGATGTGCAGCACCGGGTCGTCGGGCAGCGGGTCGCGGTGGCGAAACCACACCTGCTGCTGGGAGGCCTTGCCGGGCAGCCGCGTCACGCGGTCCTGCGGCACGATCCGGACGTCCCACTCCTCGAACTGGCGGAACCCGGCCTCGTCGAACACCTTCATCGAGCTCAGCCCCGGCAAGCCGTCCGGCGGCGGCGCCGACGGCGTCGCGTCCTGGTGGTTGATCCCTTCCTGGTCGGTCTGGAACGACGCCGACATGGAGAAGATGGTCTCGCCGTGCTGGACGGCGTTGACCCGTCGGGTGCAGAACGAGCCGCCGTCGCGGAGGCGCTCGACGAGGAAGACCGTGGGCGTCGTGGCGTCCCCGGGCCGGATGAAATAGCCGTGCAGCGAGTGCACCAGGAAGCCGGGCTCGACGGTGCGCACCGCCGACACCAGCGACTGCCCCGCCACATGCCCGCCGAAGGTGCGCTGAAAAAACCCCGAGTCGGGACTGAACACGCCGCCGCGATAGATGTTGACCTCGAGCTGCTCGAGATCGAGGATCTGCTCGATCGACACGGGATGTTCTTACCAGCCGCGCTGTGCCATGCGCTCCGGCTGGGCGATCTGCGCGACGTTGATGCCGACCATCGGCTCGCCCAGGCCGCGCGACACCTTGGCCAGCACGTCGGGGTCGTCGAAGAACGTGGTGGCCTTGACGATCGCGGCGGCACGCTGCGCCGGGTCGCCGGACTTGAAGATGCCCGAGCCGACGAACACGCCCTCGGCGCCGAGCTGCATCATCATCGCCGCGTCGGCGGGGGTGGCGATGCCGCCCGCGGTGAACAGGGTGACCGGCAGCTTACCGGCGCGGGCCACCTCGACGACGAGGTCATACGGCGCCTGCAAATCCTTGGCCGCGACGTACAACTCGTCCTCGGACAGCGACGTCAGCCGGCGGATCTCGCCGCCGATGGCGCGCATGTGGGTGGTCGCGTTGGAGACGTCGCCGGTGCCGGCCTCCCCCTTGGACCGGATCATCGCCGCGCCCTCGCCGATCCGCCGCAGCGCCTCGCCCAGGTTGGTCGCCCCGCACACGAACGGCACGGTGAACTTCCACTTGTCGATGTGGTGGGTGTAGTCGGCGGGGGTAAGCACCTCGGACTCGTCGACGTAGTCCACGCCGAGGCTCTGCAGGATCTGCGCCTCGACGAAGTGCCCGATGCGCGCCTTGGCCATCACCGGGATGGTGACCGCCGAGATGATGCCCTCGATCATGTCGGGGTCGCTCATCCGCGAGACCCCGCCCTGGGCGCGGATGTCGGCGGGCACCCGCTCGAGCGCCATCACCGCGACGGCGCCGGCGCCCTCGGCGATGCGGGCCTGCTCCGGGGTGACGACGTCCATGATGACGCCGCCCTTGAGCATCTCGGCCATGCCGCGTTTGACCCGGGCCGTGCCGGTTCGCCCGCTGCCGTTCTGCGCCGCGCTGTCCACCGCTACCTCTGCTTATCTGGATCGTTGCCGTCTGGTTGCCACTCGCAGTACCCGTCCAGTGTAGTGGTGGACCACCAGCGATTTTCCCGCCGGCGGCTTCAGCGGATGGAGCGCAGCGCGGGTGTCCGGGCCGGCACCCGGTTGTCGGCCAGCGCGCCGGCCTGGGCAAGCAGTTCGGCCAGCTGCAGCGGGTAGACGGTCTGGCCCGCGGCGACCAGTTCGGCGATGTCGGCGGCATCACACCAGCGGTGGCCGTGGATGTAGCGCCGTTCCAGGTCGGTCCGCGCGGCGCCCGCGGGTTCGAACCGGCGGGTGCGGCACACGAAGTAGAACTCCTCGCTGTCGATCAGCGCGCCGTTGAACTCGAAGACCTCGTCGCGCCGCCAGACCGGTCCGACCATGTCGGCCGGCGTCATCCGCAGGCCGGTCTCCTCGGCCAGCTCGCGGGCGGCGGCCTCGGCCAACCGCTCGCCGCCGGCCACTTCGCCCCCGACGGTGAACCACCACTTCGGCGCGGGGCCGTCGGTGATCGCCGGGTCCGACCCGCACAGCAGCAGCACCGCGCCGGTCTCGTCGAGCAGTACCAGCCGCGCCGACGTGCGGTGGTTGAGCACCCCGTGATCGCGGTGCGCCAACGCATGCGGCCGCTCGACGATCTCGAAATAGCTTGGCAGCGGCGCCCTTCCGCCGAGCCGCAGGGCGCGCACCAGGCGCCGTTCGGCCAGCGCCAGCGTGTCGCGGACCGCGTCGTTGTGGAAGCGGCGGGCCAGCAGCACGCGTGCCTCGGCGTCGGCCAGCTCGGCGATCAGGCCCGCCGGCAGCGATGCCGGGTCGACCAGCGCCAGCGCGGCGGACAGCTCGTTCTCGCACGACTCGCGCTCGGACCGCGGCGCACCCTCCGCGGCGTCGGCCAGCGCGGCCAGCCGCCTGCCCTCCGAGGATCCGCCGTAGGCGTCAATCGCCACGGCGCGGACCACCACGGCGCGCCGGGCCAGCGCCCCGTCCAGCGCCTGCCAGGACAGGTCGTACCGCACGTTGAGCCGGTCCAGCCGGTTGGCCGTCTGGTATCCCCACACCCCGGCCACCACCAGCGCCATGACCAGCGCCACGACCGCGACGATCACCCACGCCATCAACTGGCCACCTGCACCTTGACGCCCGCCCCGGCGACCGTTTCGTACACCCGCAGGATCTGGCTCGCCACCACCGACCAGTCGTAGCGGACGACCGCCTCGCTCGCGGCCGCCACGTAGCGCTGCCGCAGCGCGTCGTCCTGCAGCACCGCGATCAGCCCGTCGGCCAGCGCGCCACCGTCCCCGACCGGCACCAGGCGCCCGAGCTCGCCGTCGCGCAGCACGCGCCGGAACGCGTGCAGGTCGCTCGCGACCACCGGGGTGCCCGCGGCCATGGCCTCCACCAGCACGATGCCGAAACTCTCGCCGCCGATGTGGGGGGCGCAGTACACGTCGGCGCTGCGCATCGCCGAGGCCTTGCCCGCGTCGTCGACCTGGCCCAGGAAACGCATGCGATCCGCCAACCTGCCCGCCTGGGAACGCAATTCGTCCTCGTCGCCGTGGCCGACAATGAGCAGCTGCACGTCCGGGAACCGCTTGACCACCCTGGGCAGCGCGTCCAGCAGCACCGGCATGCCCTTGCGCGGCTCGTCGTAGCGGCCCAGGAACAGCACCGCCTTGCCCGGCCGCGGATATCCCTGAAGCGGCGGCGCCGAGGCGAACGAGTCGACGTCGACGCCGTTGGGAATCTCCACCGCGTCGGTGCCCAGCGCCTCCATCTGCCAGCGCCGGGCCAGGTCGGACACCGCGATCCGGCCGACGATCTTCTCGTGCCAGGGCCGCAGCACGCCCTGGAACACCGTCAGGGTCAGCGACTTGGTCGTCGAGGTGTGAAAGGTCGCCACGATCGGGCCCTCGGCCACCCGCAGCGCCCACATCGACAGGCTGGGCGCGTTGGGTTCATGCAGGTGCAGCACGTCGAAGTCACCCTCGGCCAGCCAGCGCCGAACCCGGCCGTGCACCGCCGGGCTGAACTGCAGCCGGGCCACCGAGCCGTTGTAGGGAATCGGGATCGCTCTGCCGGCCGAGACGACGTACTCGGGCAGGGACACGTGCGGCGATGCCGGCGCGAGCACGCTGACCTCGTGTCCGCGGGCGCGCATCACCTCGGCCAGCTGCAGCACGTGGGACTGCACCCCGCCCGGCACGTCGAACGAGTAAGGACAGACCATCCCGATCCGCATCAGGCTTCCTTCAGGCGGGCCTGTCGGGCCTCGGACAGGTCGGCCAGCCATTGGGGCTGCAGCATGTGCCAGTCCTCGGGGTGTGCGGCGATGTTCGTGGCGAACCGATCGGCCAGCGCCTGGGTGATCGCGCCGACTCGTTCAGCGGAGGGGCCGCCGCGGCAGTCGAGGGCCGGGTAGACGTACTGGCCCCAGCCGCCGTTCTCGAACCAGCAGTGCGCGGGCAGTAGCGCCGCCCCGGTCTCGAGGGCCAGCTTGGCCGGGCCTGCCGGCATGCGGGTGGGCTCGCCGAAGAAGTCGACCTGAACCCCGTTGCGGGTAAGGTCGCGCTCGGCCATCAGACACACCACCCGGTTGTCGCGCAGCCGCTCGCACAACAGCTCGAAGGGCGGGCGCTGCCCGCCGGAGAGCGGCAGGACCTCGAACCCGAGGCTTTCGCGGTAGCCGATGAAACGCCGGTACAGCGACTCGGGTTTCAGCCGCTCGGCGACGGTGGTGAAGGTGCCGTGGGTTTGCGCCAGCCACACCCCGGCCATGTCCCAGTTGCCGCTGTGCGGCAGCGCCACCACCGCCCCGCGGCCCGCCGCCAGCGCGGCATCGAGGTTTTCCTGCCCCAGGATCGAGGAGTCGAGCTGGCGAGCCAGCGCCGGGAGGTTCATCGTGGGCAGCCGGAACGCCTCGCGCCAGTAGCGCGCATAGGACGCCAGCGAGGCGCGCATCAGCGCGTCGGGCACCTCGGCGGGCGGCACGCCGACGACCCGGGCCAGGTTCTTGCGCAGCTGCGCCGGCCCGCCGTGGCGGGCGGCGTAGCGCGCCCCGGCGCCGAATGCCGTGCGGGCGGCGAATTCCGGCATCGCGCGCACGGTCATCCAGCCGGCCGCGTACGCCCAGTCCGTCGCGGCACGACTCACCAGGCCCGGCGGTGTGAGGATCACTGCCCACCCGCTCCGGGCGTGGGCTCGATGGGCTGCGTCGCGCCCGGCGAGGCCCGCACCGTGTGCAACCGCTGGGCGCAGGTGACCACGCTGGCCACCGCCAGCAGCCACATCGCCACCGGCAGCGCCGGCGGCCACGCGACGAACGGGAAGTCCGACACACCCGCACCCACCAGCACGATGATCAGCCGCTCGGGCCGCTCGATGAGCCCGCCGTCGCCGCGCAGCCCGCTGGCCTCGGCGCGGGCCTTGATGTAGGAGATCACCTGCGAGGTGACCAGGCAGATCAGGGTCGCCACCACCAGGTGCTTGCTGTGCATCCCGAACGCCGCCCACCACGCCAGCCCGCCGAACACCGCGCCGTCGCTGACGCGGTCGCAGGTGGCGTCCAGCACGGCGCCGAACCGGGTGCCGCCCCCGCGTTCCCGGGCCATCGCACCGTCGAGCATGTCGAAGAGCACGAAGAACCACACGACGCAGCCACCGGCGAACAGTCGGCCCATCGGGAACAGCGTCAGCGCCCCCGCCACGGATCCGGTGGTGCCCAGGATGGTGATGGCGTCGGGCGTCAAACCGAGGCGCAGCATGGCTTTGGCGGTGGGGGTGGTGAGCCGCGCGAACGCCGCCCGGGACAGGAAGGGCGCCTTACTCATGAGCGGCACTCTCCCCCGCAAGCGGGAGGTGCCCCCACCCCATCGCTTCGTCCCCCTCGCCGCCTCGCGGCTGGGAGGTGCCCCCACTGCATCGTCGCGCCGCGACTCATGCGCGACTCATTCCTGCTTGGCCCACTCCGTGGCCAGCAGCTGGCGCGTGTCGCGGAGCAGCTGCGGGATCACCTTGGACCCGCCGATGATGGTGATGAAGTTCGCGTCGCCACCCCAGCGCGGGACGACGTGCACGTGCAGATGCTCGGCCAGCGACCCGCCCGCCGAGGTGCCCAGGTTCAGCCCGACGTTGAAGCCGTGCGGCCGCGAGACGCTCTTGATGACGCGAATCGACTTCTGGATGAACGCCATCAGCTCCGCGCTCTCGGCGTCGGTGAGGTCCTCGAGTTCGGACACCCGCCGATAGGGCACCACCATCAGGTGTCCGGGGTTGTACGGGTAGAGGTTGAGCACGGCGTAGACGAGTTCGCCGCGGGCCACCAGCAGGCCTTCCTCGTCGGACAGGCGCGGGATGTCGGTGAACGGCTGCGCGGGTTGGGTGTTGTCGCGCTTGCGCGGCGCCTCGGCCAGGTAGGTCATCCGGTACGGCGTCCACAGCCGCTGCAGGTGGTCATGCTGGCCGACGCCCGTGTCGAGGATAGTGTCGTCGGTGGACTCCGCGCCCTTCTCCGGGTCACTCACCGTCGGCCACCTTCAGCAGTTCCGCCGTGGGAGCGGCATTTTCACGTTCGGCCAGCCAGCCGACGATGGCCTCGACCGCACTATCGCGCGGCACGCCGTTGACCTGGCTGCGGTCGCCGAAGCGGAAGCTCACCGCACCGGCCGCCACGTCGCGGTCACCGGCGAGCAGCATGAACGGCACCTTTTGAGCGGTGTGGTGGACGATCTTCTTGGCCATCCGGTCGTCGCTGGCGTCCACCTCGACCCGCACACCGCGCGATTTCAGCTGTGCGGCAACATCTTCCAAGTGGGCGACGTGCTCGTCGGCCACGGGGATACCGACCACCTGGACGGGCGCCAGCCACGCCGGGAAGGCGCCCGCGTAGTGCTCGGTGAGGATGCCGAAGAAACGCTCGATCGACCCGAACAGCGCGCGGTGGATCATCACCGGGCGCTGGCGGGTCCCGTCGGGTGCGGTGTACTCCAGCTCGAAACGCTCCGGGAAGTTGAAATCCACCTGGATGGTGGACATCTGCCAGCTGCGGCCCAGGGCGTCGCGGGCCTGCACCGAGATCTTGGGGCCGTAGAACGCCGCGCCGCCGGGGTCGGGAACCAGCTCGAGGCCCGACTCCGCGGCCACCTGGGCGAGCGAGTCGGTGGCCTGTCCCCACATCTCGTCGGAGCCGACGAACTTCTCCGGGTCCTTGGTGGACAGTTCCAGGTAGAAGTCCTCGAGCCCATAGTCGCCGAGCAGCTCGAGCACGAAGCGCAGCAGCGACGCGAGCTCGTCGTGCAGCTGCTCGCGGGTGCAGAAGATGTGCGAGTCGTCCATGGTGAACCCGCGCGCCCGGGTCAGGCCGTGCACCACCCCGGATTTCTCGTAGCGGTACACCGTGCCGAATTCGAAGAGCCGCAACGGAAGTTCGCGATAGGAGCGCCCGCGCGAGGCGAATATCAGCGTGTGCATCGGGCAGTTCATCGGCTTGAGGTAGTAGTCCTGGCCCGGCTTGCGCACCGTCCCGTCGTCGTTGTACTCGGCGTCCAAGTGCATCGGCGGGAACATGCCGTCGGCGTACCAGTCCAGGTGGCCGGAGGTGTGGAACAGCTGCGCCTTGGTGATGTGCGGGGTGTTGACGAACTCGTAGCCGGCCTCGATGTGCTTGCGCCGCGAGTACTCCTCCAGCTCCCTGCGCACGACGCCGCCCTTGGGGTGGAAAACCGCCAGGCCGGAACCGATTTCGTCGGGAAAGCTGAACAGATCCAGCTCGGCACCGAGCTTGCGGTGGTCGCGGCGCTGGGCCTCCTCGAGCAGTTCGAGGTGGCGGTCGAGGGCTTCCTGCGACTCCCAGGCGGTGCCGTAGATGCGTTGCAGGCTGGCGTTTTTCTGGTCGCCCCGCCAGTAGGCGGCCGAGCTGCGGGTCAGCTTGAACGCCGGGATGTGCTTGGTGGTGGGGATGTGCGGTCCGCGGCACAAATCGCCCCAGACCCGTTCGCGGGTACGGGGATTGAGGTTGTCGTAGGCGGTGAGCTCGTCGCCGCCGACCTCCATGATCTCGGCGTCACCGGATTTGTCGTCGACGAGTTCGAGCTTGTAGGGCTCATGTGCCAGCTCGGCGCGGGCCTCGTCCTTGGACTCGTAGACCCGGCGGTCGAACAGCTGGCCGTCCTTGACGATCTGGCGCATCCGCTTTTCCAGCTTGTCCAGATCCTCGGGGGTGAACGGCGCGGGCACGTCGAAGTCGTAGTAGAAGCCGTCGGTGATCGGCGGCCCGATGCCCAGTTTCGCCTGCGGGAACAGGTCCTGGACGGCCTGGGCCAGCACGTGGGCCGTCGAGTGCCGGATGACGCTGCGGCCCTCGTCGGTGTTGGCCGCCACCGGAACGACCTCGGCGTCGGCGTCGGGCACCCAGCTCAGGTCGCGCAACTTGCCCTCGGCGTCGCGCACCACGACGATCGCGTCGGGCGTGCCCCGCCGCGGCAGCCCCGCCTCGCCGACCGCGGCAGCCGCGGTGGTCCCGGCAGGGACCCGGATCGAGGCTTGCGGCGATCGCAAACCCGGCGCGGCCGGGTGCAGCGGGTCGCCGCCATCGGGTCCCGGGACGGGGCTGGCGGGGGCGCTCATCGGGTGTGTTCTCCAAGGGGGTGGGTGCGGTGATGATCGCTGCCATGCTATCGGGGCCGACGCGCCTCAGGGCTGGCCAGGCTTGAGCCTCACAAACAACGCGTCGGCCTCGGTCAGCAGTTTCTCGCCGTCGGTCAACCTGCCCGAGACGAAAATTTTTCGCCCGTCCACCCGGTCGACGCCCGCGTCGAACTGCAGTTCCTTTTCGATCGGCACGATATGGCGGTAGTCGATCTTGAGGTAGGCGGTGCGCTGGTAGGGACCGCCGGTGAGCACCGAGGACGTCAACCCCAGCACGCTGTCGAACAGCATGCCCAGGCACCCGCCGTGCACGGCGCCGTTGCGTCCGAGGTGGAAGCGGGCGAACCGGGCCCAGCCGCGGATGCGGCCGTCGTCGGTCTTGCTCGCCTTCATGGGGATGGTCAGGACGTTGCCGCGCATGGGCAGGTCCATCCGGCGCCCCGATGGCGACTCCCACTCGTCGGCGTCGTACGGGCTCAGTAGCGCCGACACCTTCTCCAGCAAGTCGGCGGCCTCGGTGATCACCCCGTCCGGGGCGTCGACGGCACGCGCGTGGTCCTGCATTTTGCGCACCGCGTCGACGAAGCGGCCGTAGTCGGGCCCGCCCTTTTTCGTCGGCTCGGGAGGGTTGAACCCGCCGCCGGGGTGTTGCTGATGTTCGCCCGCCACCAGGACACCGTATAGCCGCGCCGGCGGGACTACCCGGCGCGCCCGGGCTCAGGCGTTCTGCTCCCCGATGGCCCCCAGCAGCTCGACCTCGTCCTCGCTCAGCTCGATTCCGGCTGCGGCCACGTTCTCCTCCAGGTGCGCCACCTTGGACGTGCCCGGAATCGGCAACATCACCGGCGAGCGGTTCAGCAGCCAGGCCAGCGCCAGCTGCGACGGCGTCACGTCATGCTCGGCGGCCATGCGCGCCAGCGGGCCGTCGGGGTTGGCCAGCGGCCCCGCGGCCAGCGGGAACCACGGGATGAACCCGATGCCCTGGGCGGTCACGGCGTCCAAAAGCGCCTCCGAACCTCGGGCCGACAGGTTGTACATGTTCTGCACCGACACGATCTCGGTGATCTTTTGGGCCGCGGTGAGCTGGTCGACGCTGACCTCGGACAGGCCGATGTGGCGGATCTTGCCCTCGTTCTTCAACGCCACCAGCTCGCCCAGCTGATCGGCCAGCGGGAAGTCCGGGTCGATGCGGTGCAGCTGGTAGAGGTCGATGGTGTCCAGGCCGAGGCGGCGCAGGCTCATCTCGCATTCCTGGCGCAGGTAGGTGGGGTTGCCCAGCGGGACCCAGATGTCCGGGCCGGTGCGCAGCAGGCCTGCCTTGGTCGCGATCACCACACCGTCGTAGGGGTGCAGCGCCTCGTGGATGATCTCCTCGGAGTAATAGGGGCCGTAGGAGTCGGCGGTGTCGATGAAGTCGACTCCCAGTTCGACGGCGCGCCGCAACACGCGCACGCATTCGCCGCGGTCGGCGGGCGGCCCCCACACTCCCTTCCCGGTCAGGCGCATGGCGCCGAAGCCGAGTCGGTGAACGGTCAGGTCGCCGCCGAGGGTGATGGTTCCGGATGCTTGGGCAATACTCTGCGTGGTCACTTCTTCGACCGTACGCCGGAAACGCGCGCGCGAATCCGGGCGTGGCAAGCTGGGCGTGGTGGACCTTCAGACGCTCCAGGAACTTCCGCTGACGTACCCGGAGGTGGGCGCGACCGCGGCCGGCCAGCGGCCCGACGGGTACGGCCACCTGCACGTGCAGGCCCAGATCGGCACCGGCCGGCAGCGCTTCGAGCGGGCCGCCGACGCCGTGCTGCACTGGGGCATGCAGCGCGGGGCGGGCCTGCGGGTGCAGGCCAGTTCGGAGGTCGTCGCCCTCGACGCCGTCGTGGTGGTGCGGCTGGGATTCCTGCCCGCGCCGTGCCGCGTGGTGTACGTGGTCGACGAGCCCGACCTGCGCGGCTTCGGCTATGGGACCCTGCCGGGGCATCCGGAGTCCGGCGAGGAGCGCTTCGTCGTGCGGTTCGATCCGGCCACCTCGGCGGTGTTCGCGGAGGTCTCGTCGTTCTCCCGGCCCGCGACCTGGTGGAGCAAGGCGGCGGGCCCGGTGCTGTCGGTTGGGCAGCGCCTCATCGCGCGGCGCTACCTGCGCGCGGTGTGACGCCGGGCGGCGCGCCTAGGACGGCGGCGCCGACGGGATGGTCTTCAGCACGGTCAGCATGATCACCGAGTCCTCGACCGCATGCAGGCTGTGCCGTTGCGGCGGGATCGCGACGTAGTCGCCGGTCTTGCCCTCCCAGGCGTCATCGCCGACCACCAGGCGCACGTGCCCCTGCAGCACCTGCAGCGTCGCCTGGGCAGGACCGTCGTGCTCGGACAGCTCGCGGCCGGCCAGCAGGGCCAGGACGGTCTGCCGGAGCTCGTGGTCGTGTCCGCCGTGGACGGTGTGCGCGGCCCGACCGCTGTGCGACCCTCTGGCCTCGGCCAGCTTTTCTGAGGCCAGGCTGGTCAACGAGATGGATTCCATGTATGAGTCCTTCGGGGTTGAAGCGCCGTGGTCAAGTACTCGCTGGGAGTATCCCCGCAATGAGCGTAATAGACTCGCACACCGGATCCGACCTCGACGTCTTGATCCCTGTGCCGCCCAGGCGACGGGCGCCCGGCAACCGAAAGGGACACGATGGACCTTTGCGCGGGCGCCCCGCCGCGGCAGCCACGGCGTTGCCCACGCCGGTTCGTCGCCGGCCCTGGCCCAATGCGATGCCCCAACATGCACCACCGGCGCCGGACGCTTGTCGCCGGTCCCTCGGAAAGCCCTGCGGGGCGGGCAGTCTGATGGCCGGGCAACGGTTTGGTGCGCCGCTTCGGCTGCCGTCGTCGAATCGCGCCGACGACACGGTACCGGGCCATTGGCTGCTGGCGAGGCTGGGTAAACGGGTGCTTCGCCCCGGGGGCGTCGAGCTCACCCGCGCACTGCTGGCCCGCGCGGAGTTGACCGACTCGGACGTGCTCGAGCTGGCGCCGGGCCTGGGCCGCACCGCCACCGAGATCCTGGCCCGCCATCCACGCTCGTACGTCGGCGCCGAACGCGACCCCGACGCGGCCAACATGATTCGCGGCATGCTCACCGAACGCGGCGCCGAAGACGGAATCGTCCGGGTCACCGACGCGGCCGCCACCGGATTGCCCGAGGCCAGCAAGGATGTCGTCATCGGTGAGGCGATGCTGACGATGCAGGGGGATGCGGCCAAACACGCGATAGTCGCCGAGGCGGCGCGGGTGCTGCGGCCGCACGGCCGCTACGCGATCCACGAACTGGCTCTGACGCCGGACGCCCTGCCCGCCGACGTCGGCACCGAAATCCGCCAGTCGCTTGCCCGTGCCATCAAGGTCAACGCGCGTCCACTGACCATCGCCGAATGGTCGCGACTGCTGGCAGAGCACGGGCTGGTGGTCGACCATGTCACCACCGCACCGATGGCCCTGCTGCAACCGCGCCGGATCGTCGCCGACGAGGGGCTTCTCGGAGCGGCGCGATTCGCCAAGAACCTCCTCGTTCATCGTGATGCCCGTCGGCGAGTCCTGGCGATGCGCCGCACCTTCCGCAGGCACCGGGAGCGACTGGCCGCCGTGGCCATCGTCGCCCACAAACCCGCGGCGCAGTAGCCGCTGCGGACTCCCTCGGCCTCGGCCGGCTTGTTGGAGGTTCAGGCCAGGGTCGCTCCACACGACACAGTCCGTGAAATGGGTCCGCCAGTTGCCGGTGCGCCGTCTGAGGTCAGCCGGTCAGCAGCGAGATTCCGGCCACGGCCAACGCGATCACCTTGACCACCTCCAGGCCGATGTAGACGTGGTGGGCGCGGGAGCGCGGTGCGTCCAGGCCCGCCAGCACCTGGTCGGAACGGCGGGTCAGCAACGGCCGCACCGCTGTCAATTGCAGGGCCAGCGCCGCAACGGCGACCGACGACGCGACCGCGATCCGCGCCGGCTCCCGGCCGGCGACCAGCGCCGCCAGCACCGCGACCGCGAAACCGACCTCGACGGCGTTGAGCGCGCGAAACACCAGGCGCCCGATGCCCAGCCCGATGGGCAACGTCACGTGGGGCGCGCGGAACTTCAGCGGGGCCTCCAGAAACGAGATCGCCAGGACCATGCCCAGCCAGACGAAGGTGATCGCGACGGTGACCACCGACGCGGCGCTCATTCGGCGGCCGCCCGCGCCGTCAGGCGCGCCAGGCACAGATCCGGTTCGATGAACGCGTCGAGGCCGCCCACCGAGACCGGCGCCCCCCACGCCTCCAGGGCACCCTGGATGACGCCGAGGTGCGCCGGGCACACGACGCCAGTGTGGCTCTCGGCGACCTCCAGGAACGGGCAGTGCCGCAGCCCCACCTCGTGCTGACCGTCGGCGGCTCGGCGCTCGGGGGCGAACCCGAGATCGTCGTGCAACACCATCAGCCGGTCGATGGCCTCATCGACGCTCAGGGCAGCCCCGGCCGGGGGTGGCACGGTCGCCTGCGTTTTCCGGGCCCAGGCGCGCCCGGCAGCCATCGCCTTGGCGCGCGGATCCCGTTCGGCGGCCAGCGCGTCGGCCAAGATCTCGGCGAGAATTTGGTAGTGCCGCGTTCCCCCGCGATCCATCTGCCGGACCGCCCGAAACATCAACGGCGGGCGCCCGGGTCCCTTGCGGCTCGGCTCGACCCGTTCCACCTGGCCCTCACCGGTCAGAACGTCGAGGTGGAACCGGACGGTGTTGGGGTGCACGCCCAGCACGGCGGCGACCGCGGCGATGCTCATCGGCTCGGGCGACGCCCGCAATACCCGCAGCACCCCGCGGCGCCGGCCGGCGGATTCCCGCGCTGACATCACCTGAGGGTTCATGCCCCCCTCATGTTCCTGGACAACCGGCCGCCGCGCACGTCGGGCGCAAACCGCAGCATCTCCATCGCACTGGGACTTGCGCCGCTCCAGTTGGTGACAAACGCCTCTGACCGCCACCTACCCACCTCAATACGGTCGTCCATGAACGGTGCGGCCGGGGCCGGCCGGACCGACGGATACGCCAACGAGCAAAGGACACGCCATGTCATCGCGCAACGCACCGATGGGAATTGTCGTCGGCATCGATGACTCGCCCGCCGCCAGAGTGGCGGTGCAGTGGGCGGCACGCGACGCCGAGCTGCGAAAAATCCCGCTGACGCTCGTGCATGCGGTGTCGCCGGAGGTGTCGACATGGCTGAGAACGCCGGTGCCGGCCGGCGTGCTGCGCTGGCAGCAGGACCACGGCCGTCGGCTGGTCGACGGGGCGCTCCAGGTCGTCGAAGAGGCGGCTCAGCACGGCGGTCCCGCCGGCGTGCACACCGAAATCCTGGCCTCGGGGGCGGTGCCCACGCTGATCGACCTGTCCAAGGACGCCGAAATGCTGGTCACGGGCGCACAAGGCAGCGGCCGCTGGCCGGGCCGGCTGCTCGGATCGGTCAGCGCGGCCCTGCTCCGCCACGCGCACTGCCCGGTCGCGATCGTCCACGAGGAGGACCCGTCGACCCCGGCTTCGGCGCAGGCGCCGGTGCTGGTCGGCATCGACGGCTCCCCCGCGTCGGAGTTGGCGATCGAGATCGCGTTCGACGAGGCCTCGCGTCGGCGAGTGGGGTTGACCGCCCTGCACGCGTGGAGCGACCTGGACGTGTCGGAGTGGCCGGACATAGATTGGCCGGCAACGCAATCCGCGGCCGAGGAGGTGCTCGCCGAGCGGTTGGCGGGTTGGCGGGAACGGTATCCCGACGTGCCGGTGCGCCGCACGGTCGTGCAGGCCCAGCCGGCGCGACGGCTCGCCCAGCAGTCGGCCGAGGCCCAGCTGGTCGTGGTCGGCAGCCGGGGCCGCGGCGGATTCGCCGGGATGCTGGTGGGATCGGTCGGGGAGACCGTCGCCCAGATGGTCCGGGTGCCGGTCATCGTGGCACGCGAATCACGTTAGCCGCTAACCGATTCGAGGTACGACATCGTCGACGGCCGGGTCGCGCCGCACCAGCGCTTCGGCCACGTCGGTGAGCTTCTGGTCGCGGGTGTGGGCATAGGCTCGCAGCAGTTCGAACGCCGCGTCGACCGTGATGCCGGCGCGTTCGGCCAGGATGCCCTTGGCCTGCTCGACGGCCAGGCGGCTGTTGAGCGCGGCCTGCAGCTGCTGCGCCAACAGGTCTCGCTGGCGCATGATACGTTCCTGCAGCAGCCCGATGGTGGCCACGTCGGTCAGCGCCTGGGCGACGGAGAGCAACTCTGCGTCCAGGCCGCCGGGCGTGGCGGTGAACAGGTTCATCCCGCCGATGGTTTGCTCGCGCAACCGCATCGGCAGTGCATGCACGGCCGCGAAACCCGTGCCGAGGGCCTGAGGAACGAAGCGCGGCCACCGGTCCGCCGCGGCCGACAGGTCGGCACAGCTGGTGGGCTTTCCGGACTGGTAACAGTCCAGGCACGGCCCCTCGGCGTTTTGCAGCTGGAAGAGCTCGAGCACCCGGGCCTGCTCGCTGGAGGCGGCGACGACGTTGAGGCCGCCGTGGTTGTCGGCCAACAAGATTCCGACCGCATCGACGCCGAGGACCTGCTGGGCATGCACGGCCACCGAATGCAGGAAGTCCACGAGATCGAAGTCCGCGACGAGCGTATCGGCCAGTTCGACCAAGGTTTTCGCGATGGCGGGCTGCGGAGCGGTCATCACTGCGCCCTTCTTCCGGGATCCGCGGCGGGCTGCGCGTCGTCCGGCGAGAAGCGCAGCCGTCGCTCCACCACGAAGCGGGCAACGTCGGTGAGCCGCCGGTGGTGGGCATAGGAATACGCACGCAGCCGCACCAATGCCTCCAGCGGCGAAACCCCGAGTTGCACCGAGATCATGCCGGCGGCCTGATGAACCTGGGCGTGCCACAGCACCGGACCCAGACCGTTGGGGCTGTCACCATCCGCCGGCGTGGCGATGCCGCTCTGGGCGTCCAGCACCAACAGCAGTGCGGTGTCGGCGTAGACCAGGGCGTCCACCAGCTGCTGCTGGGTGAGGTGGCCGGGGGCGTCGCGATAGAGGTCGAGCACGCCCACCCGGATCGCACCCAGCGCCAACGGAAGGCTGTACATCGCGCCGATGCCGAGCCGGCCGACTTCGGCGGTGAACGCCGGCCACCGCCGAGTGCTCATCGGCGCCTCCAGATCGCCGACCAGGATCGGCCGGCCGGACTCGAGCGCGTCGTTGCCCGGCCCCTGACCGAGGGTCGCCTGCAATTCCTCGACCTCGCCGGCACGCGAATCCGTGACGCACACCGGTTCCAGCGAATCCATGCCACTCGACAGCATCAGTCCCGCGCCGCTGACACCGACCGCCGCCACGCAGGCCAGGCACGCGTGCCCCGGCGTCATCGAGGATCCGTCGCGCCGCGCCAGCAGCGCGATCGACGTCCAGACCCGGGATGTACGACCATCGTTCACGGCGGGCCACTCTCCTTGTCAGCTCGTGCTTTTCACCGGGTGAGTATCGCTGCGCCCCGGTCGGGGCGTAAGAGCCGAAAGTCATCTGCTGAAGCGGCCGCCGCTACCCACGGACGACCAGCACCGAGCACTCGGGGTGGCGGAAGAGTGGATGTCCCTGCGGTCCCACGAGCCGCGCCAGCTCACCGGCCTCGGCGCCGCTGAGCACCGCGAGCTGAACCCGCTCGTCGTTGGCGCTCAGGAAGTCGGCAATGGCCTCCCCGGTGGTGACCGGGTAGACGCGCAACTCGGGACGGTGCCGCCGCCAATCCTGCACCCGGCGCTCGAACTCGCCGTCGGCGTGTTCGGTCAGCTCCTCCGGCCGACCACCCAGCACGAGCATGGGCGCCCGTCGCAGCCGCGCCTCCCAGGCGGCGTATTCGACTACGGCGTCATTGCCTGGCGCGTCGGTCATGCGGACCACGATCCAGTCGATGTCGGGCGGTGGCTGTTCGGACTCGGTACGCAGGACCGCGACGGGGCAGTGCGCCTTGTCGGCGAGCTCGGTTGCCGTCGAACCCAGGATGGAGCGGGCGTAGCGCCCGATCCCGACGGAACCGACGCAGACCATCTCGGCGTCGCGGGAGGCCTCCACGAGCACCGGTCCGGCCGGACCGCGCGGGAACTCGGTTTCGACGGCGACCGGTTTGCCACTGGCCTCGATCGCCAAAGTGGCCTCGTGGAGCGACTTTTCGGCGTGCGCGAGGTCGCGGGCATAATCGTCGGGGGACGCGTGTGTCGACTTGATGACCGCGATCAAGCGCAGCGGCGCGCCGCGGCTGATGGCCTCGTCGACGCCCCAGAGCGCGGCCGCGGTCGCCGCGTGCGAGCCATCGATACCCACGATGATCGGTTTCATCATCCGCTCCTCAATGGATCAGCCTGTGCTGGAATAGTTTTCGGCTTGACGTTGGTCGGCTAGGACCGGCCCGGGGTGCGCCAGCCGGTAGACGTCGAGCAGCCGGGCGACGTCGCTGGGCGTGACGATGCCGACCACCTGTCCGCCGTCCACGACCAGAGCCCGGGCGCGGGAGCCGGCCGGCGCCATCCGCGCGAGCAGGGCGCTCAGCGGCTCCTGCGGCGCCGCCGTCGGCACCGCCTGCAGCGGCAGCGCGATGTCACTCACGAGCGTGGTGGCGCGGCGGCCGGGCGCCACGTCGCGCAGCTGCGCCAACGTGACCAGCCCCACGATGGAGCCGTCCCGGCCGGCGACCGGATAGGCCGAGTGGCGGTCGCCGAGCACGTAACCCTGGATGAGGTCGTCGACGCTGATCCATCCGGGCGCACTGCGCGGTCGGGCGGTCATCGCGTCGGCCACGCGCACCCCGGCGAACATCTGCTGGGTCGAGATCCGGGTCTCCTCCTCGCGGCTGGCGGCGAAGATGAACCAGCCGATGAAGGCCAGCCACACCCCGCCCACCAGGCCGCCCGCCACGAACTCGACCAACCCCAGCGCGATCAGGATGAATGCGACGACGCGGCCGGCGTGCGCCGCGCCGAGCCCGGCGCGCACGACGTCGCCGTGCCGGCTCCACAGGTAGGCCCGCAGCACCCGGCCGCCGTCCAGGGGCGCGCCCGGCAGCAGGTTGAACACACCAAGCACCAGGTTGATCATGGCCAGCCACGAGGAAACACCCACCACGATGGGGGCGGCATGCACGGCGTGCAGCGCCGCGACGAGCACGCCGAACGTCGTGGCCAGCGCCAGGCTGGTCGCCGGGCCCGCGATCGCGATCCGGAAGGCCGCTTTGGGCGTCTTGGCCTCGCCGCCCAGGGTGGTCACGCCCCCGAACAGCCACAGCGTCACGCTTCCCACCGACACGCCCGCGCGGCGGGCCACGACGGCGTGCGCGAGCTCGTGGGCCAGCAGCGACGCCAGCAACACCACGGCACCGCACACGCCGGCCAGCCAGTAACCGGCCGGTGCATAGCCCTTGACGGTGCCGGGCAACGTGCTCGCCAGGCTCCACGTGAACAGCCACAGGATGACCAGCACGCTCCAGTGGGCACTCACCCTGAATCCGGCGATCCGCCCCAGCGGGATCGCATCACGCATCTCGAACCTCCAAAACCCTTGCCGGAAGGCGCCTTCGGACAGACCGGCGCGCATCCTGGTGCCCAGGGTAGGGCGACACGGTGGCCGCCACTAGGGTCGTTGGGCCTCGCCGCGGCGGCCAATGGGCCATTGAGGACTTCGGTCCCTACCGCGGCGCCGAGCGTGGTGATCCGGATCTGAGGCGGCGCGTTTGAGCCGGTATCCGCCCGATGTTCGACACCCGGCTGATGCGGCTGGAAGAGGAGTCGGCGGCACCGGCTGAGAAGCGGGTAAAGGTCATACCAAGTAGCCCGGTGACGACGGGCCCGGGTCCGTCACTTCAACTGCGCAGTGCTCGGCAAAATGCTCAGCGCTTCAATTCAATTGGTTTCGACGGACCGCGCCGGTCCGGCCGCGGGCAGCCGCTCGACGCGGTGTTTGATGCCCAGCAGCAGGCCCCGCGTGCCCAGCGCGATCAGCGGCCGGAGCAGCTCCATGGCAAACACCTCGCCCGGGTGGCGCAGCGAGATTCTGGCGCGGGTGAGGAGCCGCACGCGGTCCTCCCAGTGCGGCTGCAGGTGGAACGACCACACCGCGTTCCACCGCAACTCCGGCCGGGTGACATTGAGCACGAGGTACTTCTCGGGCACGATCTCGGAAACGGTGAGTGCCACACCGTCCGGTAACCCCATCCAGCCCCGGGGAGCCAGGCGCACGACATCCCCGACGGCGAGTTCCTGCCATTCTGGATGAACCCGGTCGGCGTCCTGATGATCGTACTGACCGCCAAGACCGAGAAAGTCTTTCAGCACGTCCCAGCCGTAGAAGCCGCCCCGGTCCAGACCCATCTGCACCAGCCAGGGCCACACCTCGGAGGTGGGTGCGTCGATGTAGAGCGCCTCGGTCGTCTGGATCGCCGGATCGCCGACCAAAGTGTCGCCCGGCAGCGGCATCTGGCACTCCGCTTTGGTGGTGCCCCAGTTGCGGTAGTACCGCCGCGCGCCGTACAGCAATCCGAGCAGCACCGCCGTCTGGGCGATCCGCTTTTTCGCGTGGGCCATGGTGTCACTGTGCTCGGGTGGTTGCCGGCTCCGACAGGGTCGATGGTCCTCGCGGGCGCGCCGATGTGCCCTGACGCTCCTTGCCTTTGCCCGGGACGCACCGGGTGACTTTGGCCTCTTCCCGCAACGGCCGCACGGTGGCACAATGGCCCGCGTCTGACGTGACTGCGCCGCGACGGTCACGGCTGAACAAAGGAGTGTGACGGCTATGGGTGCCAACCCTCCGTTGCTGTTGACCGAGTCCGAATTGGACGACCTCGCTTGCGAATTCCTTAAGTCGAGTTACGCCGTTTACGCCGACTGGTCACCCGATCGGCGCCTCGACACATTCTTGCGGCGGCGCGGCCTGGCCCGCCTCGCCGACGACGGTGACCTCTCGGATCTGGTGCTGGACCGCATCATGGCCCACGTGGGCGTCGGGGCCACCGCCCGACACGGCGTCAAGTCGTCGGGAAATCCGGGCCCGCCGCTCCGGGGCTGACCGCGCTGTCGAGCGGCCCGCGATGGACGAGGCCGAGCGCCACGCCGAACCGGCGATCGCCGCTCAAGCGCACACGTTCAGGGCGGATTCGAGTTCGGCCAGCGACCGTTCGGTCATCGAGATCAAAGCTTCGACGTCGGGCACCACGTCGCGGCCGGCCGCGTAACCGAACCCGATCCGCTGGGCGTAGGAGCACGTCGTCACGTTGAGGGCCAGCCCGTCGAAGACCGTAGACACCGGATACATTTCTTCGACATGCGCTCCGTTCCAATACATTTCGTCTGCAGGTCCGGGGACGTGCGAAATCGGCAGATTGAACCCGGTGCGGAACTTCTGGGTGAACGGCAGCAGCGGCAACACCACCGTCGCGGCGATGCTGCCGGCCGTCGTCAACAGCGAGGCCGCCGCGCCGCGCTTGGCCACCCAGCGCTTTCCATCCGACATCGACCGGCTGATCGCCCTCAGCCGTGTCACCGGGTCTTCGACGTTCGTGCCCAGCGGGCAGGGCCACAGGCCGAACCTGTTGCCATGGCTGTCGTCGGCCGCGACATGCCCGCGATCGCGCACGGTGATCGGGCAGGCGCCCACCAGGGGCAGGCCTGGCAGCTCCCCGCGGTCGTTCAACCAGTGCCGCACGGCCCCGGCCACCATGGCGGTCACCACATCATTGGCCGTGACGCCGGCAGCGCGCTGCACCGCCTGGATGCGGTCCTTGGGCCAGGAGGCCGCGGCGACCGCACGCTGCGGACCGAGCCGGCCGTTGAACCGTGTGTAGGGCGCCCCGAACGGCAGCACGGTGGTGTGGCTGACCAGGCTGTCGACCACGGCCGCGAGCTCGCCGGTGACCACCTGGTTGATCAGCCCGGCGCTCGCGGCCGCCGTGCCGACCAGCGACCGGATGGGCGCCACCAGGCGGGGTACCAGTCCGGGCGCCGGCGGCGGCGCGGACTGCTGCCGGCAGTCCGCGTAGAAAGGCGGCATCGAGCGACGCTCCGCATTGGGGCTCAGCGCATCGGCAAGCATCTGGAAGCCCGCCACGCCGTCGATCACGGCGTGGTGCACCTTGATGTAGAACGCGAACCGACCTCCCGGACGGTCCCCGTCGAGGCCGTCGATCAGGTACGACATCCACATCGGCACGGACCGGTCGAGGGGTTCGGCGTCCAGTTCGCCGATCAGCCGCCAGAACCCGTCCAGGCCCCCCGCGACCCCGCAGCGCCGCACGTGCCGGCCCATATCCACGGCGTCGCCGTCCCGCCACACCCACATCCCGCCGGTGTCCACACCCCGATGCGGGTAGCGGCGCAGCCTTGGATCTATCGACACGTTCCCGGCGAGCGCCTCGCGATGCAGTTCGTCGACGTAACCGGGGCCGGCGTCCGCGGGTGGTGACAGGACCAGGACGACGCCCTCGTGCATCGGATTGGACACCACCTCCGCGGTCATCATCGCCGCAGCCAGGGGGTCCAGGGGGATCATCGTCGGCTTCGCTGACTAGGCGGGGCGTTGGCGCTGCGTCGGTGCCCCGTCCAGCAGCCCTGACTGTCGCAGCGCGTCCCAGACGAAACGCTGGACCGGCCGCGAGCGGAAAAACCCGGTGTGACCGCCGGGATACCAGACGATCTCCGGCTTGCCCCAGTGTTCCCACAGTCGTTTCACCTGCTCGCGCGGGTGCACGACCCGGTCGGCGATGCCCGCATAGATGAATCGGCCCGGCTTGGGGACCAGCGGAGTCAGCGAAAGGGGCGAGGTCATCCGGCCGATGGGTGCGGCCATGTCTATGGTGCGACGGCGCGGATCGTCCTGACCCAAGCCGGAGTGACGTCCCAGCACCTCGACCAGATCGGCGACCGGGACGCCGAGAATCGCACAGGTAAGCCCCTTTTCGAGGCTGGCGACCAGCGACGCGATGTATCCGCCGAGCGAAAGGCTGTTCAACCCGATCGGCGAGTCCGGCTCCTGCATCCGGATCCAGGACAACAGCCGCCGGATGTCCCACACCGCCTGGGCCGTCGCGTGCACATTGTCGAGCACGTCCTCCCCCGGAAAGATCGCGCTCTTCGGCAGGCCGCGCGCCCGGGGACCGTGCATCGGCAGGACGGGCATGACGACGTTCAGGCCGAGCTCGTCATGCAGCTTCCAGGAGCGGAACAACGCGAGATCGAGTGGTGCGCGGCCCATCTCGGTCCCATGCACGCACACCAGCCACGGTCGCGGTTCGGGATGGCGCAGCAGCAGCGCGTATTCGCGGTCGTTCGCCGTGTATCCCCTCCACCGCTGGGCGCCCGGTTCGTTGGCACGTGGCGCGTACTCGCTGTCGAAGAAGAGGCGATAGAACGAGCGCCTGCGGTCCTTGACCTTCCGGATGGTGATGTCGGAGTCGGAAAGCGCCGGAGGCTTGGCGAAAAACCCTTTCGGCTTCTCCAGCCAACCCTTGTCCCCGTAGAACTCGAGCCCCGCGATCACCTCGCGGGTGATGCGCTCGAAGACCTCGGGTTTGCTGACCGGGCGGCGCGCCCTCAGCCCCATCAGCACGATCTCGTCGCGGAAAGCCTGTGCGGTCAGTGCCAGCGTAGGGCGGGCGATCGGAAGCCCGTCGGGCGCTGGATTGCGTTGATCGCGCCAGGACTGGGCGAAATACGCACCCGTGTGCATCAGCGGGGCGACGGCGCCGGGTAGAGCCATGCCGGCAAAGCTAACAGCACCGGCCGACGGTAGTTAGGGACTTACGTCCCGGCAGCAGCCGCGAAAGTCCTTGACCGGCGGAATCCGGCGCGCCGGCGGCGATATCCGGACTAAGCCCACCGCCCCGGTCGTACGCCGGGGACACTGGAGAACGACAGGGCCAGGAAACGGTGGGCATGGGGTTTGCCGGGAGGTCCGGCTTGATCGCGCGGGCCGTGCCGCGGCTCCGGTGCGAGCGCGGTCCGCGATGGCGGCGAACTAGACGGCAGGCTCAGGCAGTCAGCCGCTGAAGAGGTCGCGGCCGCCGCACGGCGACGCAGCCGACCGGAAGTCATTTCCCCTACCGGGTAACGTCCGTCGGCGGCCGCCCCCGTGGGGGTTCGCCAGATCGGCGGTCGGCGGCGTCGGCAGTTTAAGCGCTTCGCTGAATGCGACCGCGTAATTACTCATACCGTAAATTATTATTACTCACACCGTAAATTATTTTGCCGGCGCACGGCATTTGGCGAAACGCGTCCAATTTTGTGCCAAATCGCGCACTTTCGCCATGCGACGTCCCTATCATCTGCTCACCGGTCTGGTGACGTATGTCACGCCCAACGCATTTGGCGTGGCGTGCAGAACCGCCGGGAATGGTAGGGGGTAGGCAGGCCACGAGCCTTTCGTGGTGCAGCGCGAGCGGGGTAACGATGAACCGGGAAGACTTCGAGATAGCCGTGGGCGAGGCGGCACAGGATGCGGTGTGGAAAACGCAACATCCGCTCACCAACCACTTGGCAGAGGACGACCCGCTCCGCGTGAAATACCTGCGTGAGTACCACCAGTCGGTCGGCCACCAGATGCTGGTGGCGATAATGAGCCTGGCGGCATGCCGTTACACGCACCGGGGAAACTTCCGATATCAATAGTGCGGGTTGATCACCCACGGCGTGAAAAGCAAGGCCATTCGACGGCCGGCTCCCGTGGGACCTTCGAACCGCGTTGCGCGGCGAGGTACAGACCCACCGCCGCGGGCCCAGTCGGTGCCCGTCGGCCAGACGCCCGACGAATCAACGGGTTCCAAAAGGACTTTTGCCACTCGTGCCGGCGACCGCCCGGTCGTAGCGTCGGTGCGTCGGCAGCAACACCGAAATCCGCTGCGGCAGGGCGCCGGCAGCGCCGAATATGAGGAGTTCGACAATGACACAGTCCCCCGAGAAGACCCCGGAAAAGTCCGAGCCGCGCTGGGCCCAGATCTCCGATGACGTGCTCGAATCGCTGGAGGACGGCCGTACACAGGCCATCGAGGCCGTCCGCAAGTTCGTCGACCAGATCAGTCCCGTGCTTCCCGAGCAGTCGCGACGCAAGACCGTTGTCGACGCCGCACTGGTCCTGGCCGAGGATCTGGTCACCGCACGCATCGAGTTCTTGCGCAGCGTCGTACGCAGTGCGGGCGATGGAGTCAGCAAGTAGCGTTTTCGGGCTCGCGGACGCCGAGCGTGCGTGTCTGTACGCCAATTACCGGCGCGTCGCGTACGACTGCGCACGCTCGCCGTTCGCCGGCTGACTCGCGAGCGCGGAGCAAGTCAGGTAGCCGCCGACGAGCCCGCGATCCGCTGGCGCAGACGCTGCGCGAAAGCCGCGGCCCGGTCCAGGTCGCGGTCATCGGGCCGTCCCCTGTTGATGCCGCCGATGAGCCCCAACGGACCGACCGTGTCGAACCCACGGCACGAGAATGAATCCAGGACCTCAAAGCCTTTCGCGGACAACTCCTTCCGCACCGGACCGGTGTAGTCGACCAGTGGGAGCGTAGGGGCGCCGCTGGTGAAGAAGGTAAACGCTCGGACGCCGTCGACGTGCGGGAGGCGTCGCATGAGGTCGCGCAGCCTGGCGTCGAGGGCCAGGTAGTAGACGCCGGATCCGAATCCGACGAGGTCATATCCGCCGAGCTCCCCGGGGTCAAGCGACTCAGGTTCGACGACCTCGGCGCCGAGCACCTCGGCCATCCGGTCGGCCACCCGCCGGGTGTTGCCGTGCGATTTCGACACGCAGACGATGAGCGACTTCATGGGCCAACCTTGCGCCGGGGGCCGGGACGACGGAAGGGGCCTTCGTCACATCAAGCTCGCTTCACGACTCGTCAATCGAAGGCGTGGATCACCTGGCGGGCCACCCGCTGAATCCGCTCGCACACGTCGGCGGCCAGCGGCAGGTCACCGAGGGCCGGGATGTCTCCGGTCGTCCGGATCACGCCGGGTTCCTCATGCTCCCAGCGGGCATTCACCTTGTCACCCAACGCGCGCGCGGGCGGGTTGTCGGCCAGCACTCGGCCGTGAAACCGCTCGATGCCGTCGATGCGCGCAGCGACGGCCAGCGCACCCAGCAGCAGAGTCCCGATTCCCCGGCCCTGGTAGGCGTCCGCCACGGTCAGAGCGACCTCCGCCGAGGCGGGGTCGTCCTCGTCGCGGATGAAACGCGCGTCGGCGATGACGGGGCTGTGGGCGCCGTCGGTGACGACCCAGACGAAATGATCCAAGTAATCGACTTCGAACAGGTAGGCCAGCCGCGCATCGGTCGGGGCGCCGCCCTGGTAGCGGCGGTAGACGGTCTCCCGCGAGAAGGAACCGCTGCTCTTGAAGCGCTCGGCGTCGCCGGGCAGGACCGGGCGCAGCAGCAGCCCGACACCGTCGGTGGTCGACACCGGGATCGGCGCAATGTATGCGGCCAGTCGCTGCCGCGCCGTGCGGACCATCCGGTCGGCGACGGCCGGCATCGCCAGCATGCAGTCGAAGGCACCGTTGTGTCCGGTGTACCCGCGGACGTCGTCCTTTGCGGTCACCGTCGCCGTTCTGGTCGCGCGTCTCAGCAGGGCGATTTCGCCGACGATCGTCGCGGGCGCGACCTCGGTTTCCACGACCTGACTTTCCGGGCCGAGGTGGCTGACCGCGACGCGACCCGACGTGATGATCGCAAACGACGACGCCTGCTCGCCCTGTCGCATCAGCACCTCCCCCGCGGCCGCACGCAGGTGTGCCATTTTGGCCGCCAGTGCCGCAAGGTCTTTCGCCGGGATATCAGCGAACACTTCCAGGCCCGCCAATTCCTCGGCACTGACGGCGCCCACGCCGGTCGCCGCCGAGCGCGACCGGTTACCACGGCGCGTCGTCACGCGATGTACGGTACGCGGCCGGCGCGCCCGGTGCCCGGGCAATTCGCTGCCGCGCCCAGTGACAAAAGTCCCTGCCGGCGCTGCATTCACAGGGGTTCGTTCGGCGCCAAGCGGATGACTTTCGTCACTATCCCCAGCGCCCGGACTGTCGCAGGATCGAAGCCACTGCCAGCCAACTGCCGCTATTCGGCTCGCCAACAACGGATTACCACATGAAAACACCGCCCGCCTCGATGGAGAGGCCAGACTTCACCAAGATCGAGCATCGCGCGCCCTCGGTGGCGCGGTTGTTCCTCGACCGCGTCGCCGCCACCCCGCACGCCGAGGCGTTTCGGTACCCGCAGGACCACACCTGGGAGAGCGTGACGTGGCAGCAGGTCGGCGAACGCGTCGACAACATCGCAGCCGGCCTGATCACACTGGGGATCGCCTCCGAGGACCGGGTGGCGCTCGCGTCGTCGACGCGCTACGAATGGGTGCTCGTGGACTTCGCCGTGATGTGCGCCGGGGCCGCGACCACCACGGTGTATCCGACGACCAACGCCGGCGACGTCGCCTACATCGTCGCCAACTCGGGAAGCCGCGTGGTGGTCGCCGAGGACCAGAGCCAGCTGGACAAGTTGCTCGAGCACCGCGCCGAATTGCCCGACGTCGCCAAGGTGGTGCTCATCGAGGGCAACGGCGACGGCGACTGGGTGATCGGCCTGGCCGAACTCGAGCAGTTGGGCAAGCAACTGCTCGCCGACTCGCCCAACGCCATCAACGAACGGGTCGCGGCCATCGGTCCGGACCAGCTCGCCAGCCTCATCTACACCTCTGGCACCACCGGGCGGCCGAAGGGCGTGCGGCTCACGCACGGTGCGTGGACCTACACCGCAGCGGCCATCGACGCGCTGAACATCCTCGGTCCCGACGATCTCAACTTCCTGTGGCTGCCCCTCTCACACGCCTTCGGCAAGGTGATGCTGGCACTGCCGCTGCAGGTCGGCTTCCCCACCGCGATCGACGGCCGCGTCGAAAGGATCGTCGACAACCTGGCGACCCTGCGTCCGACCATCATGGGCGCGGCGCCGCGCATCTTCGAGAAGGCCCATGCCCGCGTCGAGGGGATGGTCGCCGAGCGGGGACTGCTCACGAAAAAGACGTTCGACTGGGCGCTCGGGGTCGGCGTGAAGATGTCGCAAGCCCGGCAGGCCGGCAAGAAACCCTCGTTGGCCTCTTCGCTGGCATACAAGGTCGCCGACCGGCTGGTGTTCGCCACCATCCGGGAGCGGTTCGGGGGCCGGTTGCGGTTCTTCGTCTCGGCGGCGGCCGCGCTGGACCGCGACGTCGCGCAGTGGTTTGACGCCGTCGGGATCATCGTGCTCGAGGGATACGGGCTGACCGAGACCGCGGCCGCGTCATTCATCAACCGCCCCAACGCATACCGATTCGGCACGGTGGGCTGGCCGTTCCCGGCCACCGAGGCCAAGATCGCCGACGACGGCGAGATTCTGCTCAAGGGCCCCGGCGTGATGACCGCCTACCACGACCTGCCGGACGCGACCGCGGAGGCACTCGACGCCGACGGCTGGTTCCACACCGGCGATGTCGGGGAGATCGACGCCGACGGATTCCTGCGGATCACCGACCGCAAGAAGGACATGTTCAAGACCTCGCAGGGCAAATACGTTGCGCCGTCGGCGATCGACGCGAAATTCAAGGGCCTGTGCCCGTACGCGAGCGAGCTGCTCGTGTACGGGGAGGGTAAGCCCTACTGCGTAGCGCTGATCAGCCTGGACAGCGAAGCGATCACGGACTGGGCCGCCAAGAATGGCCTGGCGGACAAGTCCTTCCCCGAGATCGCCAACGACGCGAGGACGCGGGAACTCCTCGCCGGATACATCGAGGCGCTGAACTCCGAACTCAACCGCTGGGAGCAGATCAAGAGGTTCGCGATCATCGACCGCGAGCTTTCCGTCGAGTCCGGTGATCTGACGCCGAGCATGAAGCTGCGCCGCAAGGTGGTCATCGACAAGTTCGCGGAACGACTTTCGGCTCTCTACGAAGGCTGAAAGCCGGCTACTTGTCGGCACAGGTCGAGTCGCCGGCAGGCCCCGGCGACTGATGTAGGGAACAAAGTCCCTGGAAAGGGCGCGATCTGGGGGCCAACGACCCTCGTGGCGTCGTCCCTTCCCTTCATACCGTGTGGCATGCGATCAGAACGCCTCCAGTGGCTGACAAAAGCACAAGGCCCGTTTGCGTCGGTGTATTTCGACGACTCCCACAACACCCTGGATGCGACCGAGCGCCACGAGGCGATGTGGCGCGACATCCGCACGCAGCTCGAGGAGATGGGGGCGGGCGCAGAACTGCTCGGCCTCCTCGAGGACGCGGTGCTGCACCATCGGCCCGCCGTCGGCCGGCGGGGGCGCGCGGTGATTGCGACCAGCGATCAGGTGCTGATCAACGAGCAGCTGGCCAGCCCGCCACCGGCCACGGTGCTTCGCCTGTCGGATTACCCCTATGTCCTGCCGTTGCTCGATCTCGAAATGCGGCGCCCCACCTACGTGTTCGCCAACGTCGATCGCGCCGGTGCCGACGTCAGCCTGTACCACGAGAGTGCTGTCAGCTCCAAGAGCATCGACGGCAGCGGCTACCCGGTCCACAAGCCGGTCACCGCAGGCTGGAACGGCTACGGCGACCTACAGCACACGACCCAGGAGGCCCTGCGGATGAACTGCCGCGCGGTCGCCGACCACCTGACGCGACTGGTGGACGAGGCCGATCCCGCCGTGGTGTTTTTGTGCGGTCAGGTGCGTGCGCTTGCGGACCTGATTCCCGCGTTGCCCAAGCGGGTGGCCGAACGGGTGTCACAGTTGCACGTGGGGGCCCGCAAGAGCGGAATCGACGAGGACGAGATCCGCGACCTGACGGCCGGGGAGTTCGCCCGGCGCCACGGCATCGAGATGGCCGAGATCGCGGACCGGTTCGCCGCCGAAATCGGGCGCGGCTCAGGGCTGGCGGCCGAGGGGCTGGCCGCCGTGTGCGCGGCGCTGCGCGACGGCGACGTCGACACCCTGATCGTCGGTGAGCTGGGCGACGCCACCGTGGTCACCGCCAAGGCCCTGACCACGATCGCCCCCGATGCCGACGCGCTGTCCGAAGTCGGCGAACCGGTGGAACGTGTGGCCCGGGCCGACGAGGCTCTGCCATTCACCGCGATCGTCGTCGGCGCCTCGCTGGTCCGGGCCGATGACCGGATCGCGCCCGCCGCCGGGGTGGGGGCGATCCGGCGGTATGTCGCCGCCCAGGCGGCCGATCGCCGCGGCGCGTAGCGTCTCGCGTAGCGTCTATCGGGCCGGTTTTCGGGAACTTGGTCGACTGGTTTGAGGACTTGTGGCCGTACCGACGCGCCGTGACCTTACTCACACTCGACTCATGAAGCAGTTCGACGATCGCGCCGAGGCCGGAAGGCAACTGGGCTCGCGCATGGACTTCCTGCGCGGCCGCGACGTAGTGGTGCTGGGCCTGCCGCGCGGCGGGGTTCCGGTGGCCTTCGAGGTCGCCGAGGCGCTGCACGCGCCCCTCGACGTGTTGCTGGTCCGCAAGCTGGGGGTACCGTTTCGCCCGGAACTCGCATTCGGCGCCATCGGCGAGGGCGGCGTGCGGGTGATCAGCGACGACGTGGTCCGCGAGGCCCGGCTCAGCGACCGCCAGATCGCCGCGGTGGAGACCATGCAGTGGGACGAATTGCACCGCAGGTCCGAACGCTTTCGCGCGGGCCACCCCCGGATCTCGCTGCGGGGGCGTGTCGCGGTGATCGTCGACGACGGGATCGCGACCGGTGCCACCGCGCGCGCCGCGTGCCAGGTGGCCCGCGCCCAGGGGGCCAGCAGGGTGGTGCTGGCGGTGCCGATCGGGCCCCCCGACACCGCCAGAAGGTTCGCCACGTGCGCCGACGACGTGGTGTGCCTGCTAAAGCCCGAGTCGTATTTCGCTGTCGGACAGGGCTACCGCAACTTCACCCAGACCACGGACGGCGAGGTGGTCGCGCTGCTAGATCGCGCCCGCCGCGGGTTTCGGTCCGCCGCCGGCGCCGATGCTCCCCCACTGCGCGACGAGGAGGTCCGGGTGCCCGCCGGGCCGGTGGTCGTGGCCGGACATCTGACCATCCCCGAGCACCCCAAGGGCGTCGTCGTTTTCGCGCACGGCAGTGGCAGCAGCAGGCACAGCCCGCGCAACCGTTATGTCGCCGAGGTGCTCAACAGGGCCGGGTTCGCCACGGTGCTCTTCGACCTGCTGACACCGGACGAGGAACGCGATCGCACCAACGTCTTCGACATCGGACTGCTCGCGCGCCGACTGATCGACGTCACCGGCTGGCTGGCCGGCCAGCCCGATACCGCCTCCCTGCCGGTGGCCTACTTCGGTGCCAGTACCGGGGCGGGCGCCGCCCTGGCCGCCGCCGCACACCCCGGGGTCAAGGTCGCCGCGGTGGTATCGCGCGGCGGCCGGCCCGATCTTGCGGGCGACTCGCTGCGCGAGGTCCAGTCCCCGACACTGTTGATCGTGGGCGGACGTGACGAGACCGTCCTGCGGCTCAATCGGCAGGCGCGGCAGGTGATTCCCGCCGAGTGCGAGGTCGCCGTCGTGCCCGGCGCCACACATCTGTTCCAGGAGCCGGGCACGCTCGAGCAGGTGGCCGAGCTCGCGCGCGACTGGTTTGCCAACCATCTGACTTAAGACTTAATAGGGCGGCGGTCCCGGACAGGGGGGAGTTTCCGGGACCGCCGCGGCTTGGGGATTTCTTCCGCCTTCGCGGCGCGCTCACGTCACCGGGGTGATGAGCCCGTAATGGCCGTCGTAGCGGTGATACAACACGCTGCCGCGGTCGCGCGCGGCGTCGACGAAGAACATGAACGGCAGGCCGAACAAGGCGATCCGTTCGATGGCCTGCGCGGCGGTGAGCCGAGGGGCCGGCTGGGGACTGATGGTCAGCGGTATGTCAAAGGGCGCCAGCTCCTCCGCTGGCCGCGGATCCACCTGCGCCAGGCGGTATTCCGCGGGGCCGCCCCGATACAACACGCTGTCCTGCTTGGTGCCCTCCTCGGTGAAGAGGTGAAAGTCGTAGTCGAGCAGCTCCATCTCCGCGGCGGCCTCTTCGACCGTACACAGCGGCACGCTGTAAGACTTGTGGCGCATGATCCGGCGTTCGTTTTCGGGCCGGGGGAAATAGTTCGGCCGATGGGTGGGCTCTGATTGGTGCCGCCATTCCCGCGGGCCGCCCTGGGGCAGCCCGCCCCGCTTGGCTTCCCAGTGCTCGGCGCTGCGTTCCAGGCGATGCCGCAGTCGCGCCTCGAGGCGATCGACGGCTTCCCGCGCCGTGGCGCCTTCGACGTGCGCGCGAATGAGCCGGCCGTTGACGTCGAGGTTGGCCTGGGCGGACACCCGGCGGGCCACCGCCGGATCGCCGTGCTCACTCAGCCTGACGTGCGCATGCAGCACCGGCTCGTGGGTGAGGCGACCGAGCCCCCCGATCTTCTTCCGCGCGTAGTCGTCGGCGCCGGGCAGCTGACCGTGCGTCGTCACCTCCACGTCGAAATCGGCGGGTAATTCGGGGCGTTGTCTCATGATTCGTTGCTACGCTTTCACTGTTGGTTGCTGTAGGGCCAAAGGTCATCGCGAACCGAAGCGCTCCGTCGCTCCACCCGCGGTCAGTGGTGCAGACCCGTGACCGGCTGGTGGGTGTTGGCCTGGATGTCGGTTGAGGTCAAGGCGAGCAGTTGGTTCGCCAGGTCCCCCAGCGCGCGGCCGATGGCCAGCTCGTCCCCGATCCTGGCCACCGGCTCGTCGAGGGGGTCGAGCCGGGCCAGACCGATACCGACCAGCGTCGTGCCCGCCCACGACAGTCGCGCCTTTGCCCGGGTTCGCTCCTCGTGCTCGTCGATGAGCACGTCGATCTGGCACGTCTTGGTGCCGGCAGCTTTGCCCGTCATCCCCGGTCTCCTTGCGTTGGCGGCTGATTTGAGATTCGACCAGCGGGATCGGGCCCACAGTAGGGGCGGAAGTCCCGAGTCGCGGGGTCGTTCGTCTGCCGTAACGGCGACTTTGCCCAGGCGAACGTCGCGTGGCCGAGGGGCGACGCCGTCCACGATCTGGTCGACATCGGTCAATGAAGCGTCCACCTGAAGCGACGGCGTTGTTGGTTTTGATCGTCGACGATGTCGACGTGTCCGGACCCGCCCACACGACGAGCGGCGTGTCCGCCTTCCCCGCGCAGCGCGACCGCGGCCACGCCTCCCGTGGCCGCCGCTCCCCGCATCATTCCGGTGACGAGCGCGAACAAGCGATCCTTGCCACCGCCGAGCGGCTCCTGCGGGAGCGACCGCTGGCCGACTTCTCCGTGGACGACCTCGCGCGCGGCGCTGGCATTTCCCGGCCGACCTTCTACTTCTACTTCCCGTCGAAGAACGCTGTCGTGCTTTCGTTGCTGGACCAGATGAACAGGAACGCTCTCGCCGCGCTCGAGACGCTCGCCTGCGCACCGGCCGGCGACCCTGCAACCGTCTGGCGAGCTCGGATTGCGGCGTTCTTCGAGGTGTCCGGATCTCACCGGTCCGTCGCAGTGGCCGGCGCCGCCGCGAAAGCCACCAACCCCGAGGTCCGCGGGCTGTGGTCCACGCACATGCAGAGGTGGATCTCCGCCACCACGGCGGCGATCACCGCCGAGCGCCTGCGCGACGCCGCCCCCACCGAAGTCCCGGCTCAGGACCTGGCGATCGCGCTGAACATGTTGAGCGAGCGCGTGATGGCAGCGACGTTCACCTCCGAGGAGCCGTCGATCCCAGAGGATCGGGTGCTCGACACGCTGGCGCACATCTGGCTGGCCGGCATCTACGGCCGCTCGGGCAGCAGCCGCTGAGCCCGGTCCAGGCTGGCGTCGATCAAACGGTCAACGGCCCCGAAGTAGGTGGGCGAGGGCGACTTGCCCGCCAGGTCGGCAATCGCGCGCTGCTCGCCCGAAACATCTGTGGAGCTGAGGTTTTCGGACATCCGCGTGGCGTGCACGGTCAGCCCGGCCAGCAGCTCGGCGCACTGGGATCCCGCGACGACGGTCCGGCGGGCCAGCGTGCGCAGCGTGTCCCATTCGGCGTGCCAGGCACCGTCGGGCCGTTCGTCGTTGGCCAGTGCCGCAGCGGTGTGCAGGGTCGCCGCCAGCTGTGGGGCGGCGACGGCGGTCCGCCGGATCAGGATGGACAGCACCGGGTTTCGCTTGTGCGGCATCGAGGAGGAGCCGCCGCGGTTGTCGCCGGCGGGTTCGCCGAGTTCGGCGATCTCCGGGCGGGCCAGGGTGACGATGTCCGAGGCGATCCGGCCCCAGCAGTCGGTGCACGAAAGGAAGGCGTCGGCGGCCGACGTGACCGGCGTGCGAGTTGTGTGCCACGGCGGGCGGGGCGCGAGGCCCAATGTGGTTGCGGCGCTTCGCGCCAGGTCATCCGAGAGCTCTGCCGGGTCGACTGCGCCGGTACGTAGCGTTGCCAACTCCGTGGTGGCCGAACGGGTTCCGGCAGCCCCGCCGATCTGGATCGGTGTGACCAACGCCCCCACCCGCTCGTGAGCGTCGACGACGCCGTTCAACCAGCCGGCCGCCTTGGCGCCAAACGTCGTGGGCGCCGCGTGCTGGGTCAGGGTGCGGGCCACCATTGGCGTGGCCCGATGCGACTCCGCCAGCGCGCACAGCGCGGCGATCTGGTCGCCGAGCTGCGACATCAGCTCGTCGCTGACGGCCCGGACGGCAAGCATCAAGGCGGTGTCCAGAACGTCCTGACTGGTGAGTCCGCGGTGAATCCAGGCCGCGATCCCCGATTCTGCCCGCCGGCGCAGCAGCCCGACCAGGCCGACGACCGGGTTGCCGCCGCCTTCGGCACCGGCCGCCAATGCTTCGGTGTCGTTGGGCGTCAACAGGTTTGACAGGTCGGCCGCGGCGCATACGGACGGGGCCAGGCCCGCCGCGGCCAGGGCGCCCAGCCAGGCGGATTCGGTCGCGACCATCGACTCCAGCAGGCGCCGGTCGGTCATGTGCTCGCCGGCGCGGTGGTCCCCGGGCCATAACAGGTTGGTCATCGGCGGCCGCCATACGCCAGGAACACGGTCTCGTCGCAACCTTGTAGGTGAATGTCGAAGCGGTAGGCCGGTTTTCCCGCCGCGTTCTCGGCGGTGCAGATCAGGGTCCCGCGGCGCTCGGCGGGCAGGGCGGCCAGCAGCGGGTCGGCGTCGGCGTCGGCACCGGGCAGGTAGGCGCGGGTGAACAACCGGTCCAACAACCCGCGCGCGAAGACGACGACCGCGAAGAACGGCGCCCGTCCCGCGCCCGGCGGGCCGGGCGGCACCGTCGTGAACGCGTAGCCCCCCGTCGCGTCGGTCGCGCACCGCCCCCAACCGGTGAACGTCGAACCGTCGCGGCGCAGCGAACCGGACCGTCGCGGGACGCGACCGGACGGGTCGAGCTGCCAGAGTTCGACCAGCGCGTCGCCGACCCCGGCGCCGGCGCCGTCGTAAACCGTGCCATGCAGCCGGATGGCCTGCGGGTGCGCGTCGGCGACCAGGGCGCCGTCACCGCGGTACGGCAGCCCGAGATGCAGGAACGGACCGGCGGTTTGCCCGGGTGTGCAGGCGAATTCAGCCATGTTCGGTCCACGTTTGCGAACTGCCGGCCAGCACGATGTCCCAGCGGTATCCGGTCGCGAACTCCGGCTCGGTCAGGTCGTGGTCGTAGGAGGCGATCAGCCGCCGGCGCGCGGCGGGATCGAGGACCGATCCGACGATCGGGTCGAAGTCGAACAGCGGGTCGCCCGGGAAGTACATCTGGGTGACGAGGCGTTGCGGGAAGGCGTTCCCGAACACCGAGAAGTGGATGTGGGCCGGGCGCCAGGCGTTGCGGTGATTGCGCCACGGGTAGGGGCCGGGTTTGACGGTCAGGAAGCGGTAGGTGCCGTCCGGTGAGGTCAGGCAGCGGCCGGCGCCGGTGAAGTTCGGGTCGAGCGGGGCCGGGTGCCGGTCGCGGTCGTGGCGGTAGCGGCCGCCGGCGTTGGCCTGCCAGATCTCGATCAGCTGGCCCGCCACCGGCCTGCCCGCCTCGTCGAGCAGCCGTCCGCTCACGATGATGCGCTCCCCGATCGGCTCACCCGGATGGCCCGCCGTCAGGTCGGCGTCGGCGGGGTCGACGTCGCCGGGACCGAAACACGGCGCACAGCGTTCGACCCCCTCGGGGTCCACGATCAGCGGAGGCAGTTTCGGGTGGCGCAGGGCGGTGCCGCGGTACGGCGGGTAATCCAGCCGGGGCTGCGCCTCGCGGCCCGCTCCCCCGCATGCGGCGGCGATGCCGGCCATCTCCGCCGTGATGTCGCCCTGAGACGCGAGGCGCTCGGCGTTCATGAGCCGTGAGGCTACTCTCGGTCGCCGCGTGCACGGCACAACCGCGTGGTGCCGCCGGTACCTACAGGGCGCGCACCAGCGCCGCGCGCCCCTTGGTCCGCAGCCTGTGCAGGGCCGAACCGCGGTAGCGCTCCATCATGGCGGCCATCTTGTCACCGAGGTCCTCGAGTTCGGCGTCGGTGAGCTTGACCTCGGGGGGAGCCGGAATCAGGTCGCGCTCCTCTTCGTCGGCGTGGGCCTCCAGCACGGTCTTGAAGGAGTTCCACTCGTCCTCGTAGCCGGGTGCACTCTGCGGGGTCTTCAGCAGCACTGACAGCTGGTCGACCACCTGACGGTGCTCGGCGTGGGCAATGGCGATGAGCGTGCTGGCCTCCTTCAGGGCCGGGTAGTACAGGTCGTCCTCGATGCGGAAGTGGATGTCGAGTTCGATGAGCATGTCGTCGAAAAGGGCGTGGCGTTCTTCGGAGTTCACCGGCGCCTCGCTGACCTTGCGGCCCAGCCCCTTGAGCACGACGTGGTGTTCCTTCAGCACGTCATAGACGTTCACCTGGCTTCTCCTCCTCCGATCCCGGCCGCCCCACCGACGGTGGGCTGCGGCTCGCCGCGGACTTCGACCATTCCGTTGGCCAGCCTGGCCTCATAGCAGGGCAACGCGGCCGCCGAGGGACCCCGCAGCACTTCACCGGACTCGGCCGCGAACCAGGAGCCGTGCCACGGGCACACGAGCCGGCCCCGGTCGAGCCAGCCGTCGGCCATCGGGGCCGCCAGGTGCGGGCAGAACTCGCCGAACGCCGACACTTTTCCGGGCTCGGTCTGGCACACCACCAGTCCCACCCCATCGACTTCCACCCGCACCGGTTTCCCGTTCAGCGAGCCGGCGGGCAGCACCGGCGTCCACTCCGCGGTGCGCAACCGCTCACCGGAGCGGTCGATCCCGATACCGGACTCGAATACCAGCGCCCCGCCGAGGTAGCTGCCGGCGATGGTGATGCCATAGCCGAGCGCGGTCAGGGCGATGCCGCGATAGTTGCGGCCGCGGCGCCGGTCCCACCAGGACTGCGCATAAAGCGCGGTCGCGGCGAGGTTCATCAGGCCGTGCACCAGCCCCACCCGGCGGTCCTCCTCGTGGGTGTGCTGCCAGTCGGTGACGCCGGTGACGGCCGAGCCGACGCTGGCCAGGATGCCCACTCCCAGTGCGCGGCTGGCGAATCGCGAGGCCTCGCGGACCTCGGCCGGTCGGCCCGGCAGCAGGGTGAGCGCGTCCAGCGCCACGGTCGTCCCCAGCGCTCCACTGGTCAGCGACGCCAGGGGCGGGTGCACCGGGTGTCCCAGCCACACGCCGTGCAGGGCGTTCGTGACTGTGTTACGTGCACCACCCAGCCCGTTGTAGGCAAAGCTCAACAGATGTTCCAGTCGATAACTGGGCCGATCCAGCCACTCTTGGCGCCCGGCCGCGGACACCACCCGCTTGCCGAGCCCCTGCAATCGGCCGTTTCGTGACCGCGACAGGACAGCCATGGCATCAGTCCTTCCCCACCGAGAGACAGACGACGCGCTGCAGGCAGAACCGAACGATTACGACTTGGTTACCTATCGCTCACAACCGCGGCAGCGCCGACGTGACCACGGTATCCCGAGCCTCCCGGCGTTGTATTCGTCCGCAGCCTGTGAATTCGCCCTAATCATTCTTGTAGAAACCTGACCGCGCCGATCGGGCGAATGATTGACCTGGGCCGTCGGCTGCGCGATTCTACTGAGTGGAAGTTATTTCTGCATAGCAGACAGTAAAGGGTCCGGTTTCCATGTCAGACCATCTCGCCGACGTCGTGCGCAGCGTCCGGCGCGGCATGATCCCCGCCCACGTCTACAACGACGCGGAGCTGTTCGCGCTGGAAAGGGATCGGCTGTTCAGCCGGGCCTGGACCTTCGTCGGGCACGAGTCGGAGATCCCCCAGGACGGCGACTACGTCGTGCGCCGCGTGCTCGACGACTCCTTCATCATCGCCCGCGATTCGGCCGGCGAGGTGCGCGCGATGTTCAACATGTGCCTGCACCGCGGCATGCAGGTGTGCCGCGCGGAGATGGGCAATGCGTCCAATTTCCGCTGCCCCTACCACGGCTGGTCGTACCGCAACGACGGCCGGCTCACCGGGCTGCCGTTTCACCAGGAGGCTTACGGAGGCGAGGAAGGCTTCCCGCGCGCCGGCCAAACCCTGTTGCCGGCGCCGAATTTCGCCAGCTACAACGGCCTGCTGTTCATCAGCCTGGACCCGCACGCCGAACCGCTCGAGGACTACCTCGGCGACTTCCGGTTCTACCTGGACTTCTACACCAAGCAGAGCATCGGCGGCGTGGAACTGCGGGGGCCGCAGCGCTGGCGGATCAAGGCGAACTGGAAGATCGGCGCGGAGAACTTCGCCGGGGACATGTACCACACGCCGCACACCCACGCCTCGGTCGTCGACATCGGCCTGTTCCGCGAGCCGAAAGCCCAGAAACGCAAGGACGGCGCCACCTACTGGGCCCATCGCGGCGGCGGCACCACCTACAAGCTGCCGCCCGGGGGCTTCGACGAGCGGATGCGCTACGTCGGCTACCCCGATGACATGATCGAGCGGATCAAGGGCGTCTGGACGCCGCGCCAGCAACGGGTGGTGGGCGAGGACGGCTTCATGATCTCGGCCGCCACCTGCTTTCCCAACCTGAGCTTCGTGCACAACTGGCCCAAGGTGCAATCCGGTCGAGACGACCGGAAAACAGAAGTGCTGCCCTTCATCTCGATCCGGTTGTGGCAGCCCATCAGCGAGGACGAGACCGAGGTGTGCTCGTGGTTCGCGGTGGACTCCGCGGCTCCCCCGGAGTACAAACGGGACTCCTATCAGGCGTATCTGATGTGTTTCGGCTCCACGGGCATGTTCGAACAGGACGACGTGGAGAACTGGGTGTCGCTGACCGCGACCGCCGGCGGTGCGATGGCGCGCCGGCTGCTGCTCAACAGCAGGATGGGCCTGCTCGCCGACGACCGCCCCGTCGTCGAGGCCCTGAGCGCCGACTCCTTCCACGGGCCCGGGCGCGCGCAGGTCGGCTACAACGAGCACAACCAGCGCGCGCTGCTTGGGCTGTGGGCCGACTACCTGGAGGTTTCCGCGTGAGAAAGGCGTTGCCGTTCAACGATTCTCGACACCTGGCGGCGCATCAGTTCCTGGTGGACGAGGCCTACCTGCTGGACGCCCAGCGGTACGAGGCATGGCTGCAGACGCTGACCGAGGACGTCCGCTACGTCATGCCGGTGCGCGTCACGACGGCCCGCGGCGCCGGGTTCGACACGGCGCCGGGGATGGCCCACTTCGACGAGGACAGGTATTCGCTGAGCCAGCGGGTCGCGCGGATGGGCACCGAGCACGCGTGGGCCGAGGATCCACCGTCACGGCTGCGGCATTTCGTCACCAACGTGCGCACGTTCGAGGGCGACGACGATGTCGATCTTCTGGTCGAGTCCGCCGAACTGCTGTTCCGCAGCCGCGGCGACGTCAACGACAGCGCGCTGGTGTCGTGCGGCCGCGAGGACGTGCTGCGCTGGTGCGATGGCGCCCTGAAACTGGCCCGCCGCACCATCTTCGTCGACGAGTCGGTGCTGCGGATGCAAAACCTGGCGGTGTTCTTGTGAACGAACCATTCACGGTGGCAAACGAATTCGCCGAGATCGAGGTGCGGCGGCTGGACACCCGCAACGGATCCAGGCTGCTGATCAGCGCGCCGCGAACCGGGCGGTCGATCAGCCTGGATGCGCTCGAGCTGGAGGCGCTGACGTGGCAGAACGCCCGCACGCTGGCGGCCATGGTCGGCAAGTCCGGCGCCCCGCTGCTGCCGGACGACGAGGCGGCCGGACCGTGACCGGCTGGCTGGCGGGCAAGCGCGCCCTCGTCGTGGGCGCCGGCTCGGGGATCGGTCGCGCCGTGGCGGACGCGTTCCTCGGTGAGGGCGCGAAAGTTGCCGTGCTGGAACGCGATCGCGGGAAGTGTGAAGCGCTGCGCGATCAGCTGCCCGGGGTGGCGGTGACCGAGGGCGACGCCACCACCCGCGAGGCCAACGAGCGCGCGGTGAGCGCCGCGGTGGACGCCTTCGGCGGGCTCGACACACTGGTCAACTGCGTCGGGATCTTCGACTTCTACAAGGGCATCGCCGACATCGACGCCGGGGCCCTGTCCGGCGCCTTCGACGAGATGTTCCGGACCAACGTGCTCAGCCACCTGCAGTCGGTCAGGGCCGCGGTGGCGGCGCTGCGGGCCGGGACCGGTCCCTCGATCGTGCTGACCGAGTCCGCCTCGTCGTTCTACCCCGGGCGCGGCGGCGTGCTGTACGTGTCGTCGAAGTTCGCCGTGCGGGGCCTGGTGACCGCGTTGGCCCACGAACTGGCGCCGCAGGTCCGCGTCAACGGGGTCGCCCCGGGCGGCACCCTGGGCACCGACCTGCGCGGCCTGGCCAGCCTCGGGCTCGACGATGCCCGCCTCGACGGCCCCGACCGCGCGGACGAGCTGGCCGCGCGCACCCCCCTGCACGTCGCCCTCGACGGCGCCGACCACGCGTGGAGCTTTGTGTTCCTGGCCTCCGACCGCGCCCGCGGGATCACCGGCGAAACCGTCCGCCCCGACGGCGGATTCGGGCTGGGGCGGCCGCAGTGACCGTGTTCGACGAGCTACGCGCGGTGGTGGCCCAAGGCTGCCGGGTCGCCGCCGCCCGCGGCCTGGTCGAGGGCATCCTGGGCCATGTGAGCCTGCGCGTCGACGACGAGCGCCTGCTGATCCGCTGCCGCAGCGACACCGACGCCGGGGTGGCGTTCACCCGCCCGGACGACGTCCGCCTCATCGGATTCGACGGCGGCCCGGGCGCCGGCGGCGAACTCGACGGGTACCGCGTCCCCAACGAACTGCCGATCCACGTCGAAACGATGCTGGCCGATCCCCGGAATCGCGCCGTCGCGCACCTGCACCCGCCGGGCGTCGTCGCCGCGGACCTGGCCGGCATCGCGATCCGGCCCGTCTACGGCGCCTACGACATCCCCGGCGCCCTGCTGGCCCGCGGCGGCGTGCCCGTCTACGAGCGCGCCGTGCTGATCCGGACCTCGCGGCTGGGCCAGGAGATGGTGGCGGCGATGCGCGGCCGGCCGGTGGTGATCTTGCGCGGGCACGGCATCACCAGCGCCGCCGGTTCCGTGCCGCAGGCGGTGCTGCAAGCCATCAGCGTCGACGCGCTCGCGCGGATGTCGCTGCGGGTACGCACGGCCGGCGGCACCCTGCGCGACATCGACGACTCCGACTGGGACGACCTGCCGGACCTGGGGTCGGCCTTCAACACCGACGCGGCCTGGCGGCACGAGCTCGCCCGGCTGGGCCCCGAGGCCAACGCGACATAACGATCCGGGAACCTTTGCTCCTCGCCGGATTTCGTGAGCGGTCGCGGCGCGACCGGCCGGGTGATATGAGGGCAACACCTGACTTGCCATAGGAGAACGCCCGTGGGCGGACTGGACCGACGGCGGTTCCTGGCCGCCGGGCCGCGACGGTGGGCGTCACGGCGCTCTCGTGTGACACGGTGGCGCACGGCGACGTCGCCGGATCCGCGCCCGGCCCGGGATCGCGTATCGCGCTGCCCGGCGGCGGCGTGCTCAACAGGCTGCCCGGACAGGGCGATCTGTTGGCATGGACGGTCGATGACGGCGCCGATAGCGAGGTGGTGCGGCTGTACACCCAGTTCGCCAAGGACACGGGCATGCGCCTCACCTATTTCATCACCGGCTCGCTTCACTCGTGGACCGACAACGCCGACTTGCTTCGGCCGCTGGTGGAATCGGGGCAGGCTGAGGCGGGGGTTTCAGCCGAGCTGGTCGCCGATCTCCTTGGCCGCCTTGGCAAGGGCGGCGGCCACCGAGGCGTGCCGCGAGCCGTCGAGCCGGCTCTGGGGTGCCGCGGCGTTGAGCGCGAGCCGCAGGCCCGGGGCACGCGTCGGGATCGGCACGGCAACCGAGGCGACGCCCTCCTCGCTCTCCTCGCGGTTGACCCCGTAGCCCCGTTCGCGGATGCGGGACAGCTCGGCTTGCAGTTCGGTGCGGTCGCCGATCGAGCGCGGGGTGATGCGCTCCAATTCCTCGTTCGGAAGCACTTGGCGCAGTTCGGCTTCCGTCAACTGCGCGAGCATGACCTTGCCCGTCGACGTGCAGTGGGCCGGCATCGTGCGCCCCAGTCGGGACGCCACGCGAACGGCGGCCGGGCCCTCGACCGCGGCGACGAAGCGGACGCTGGCCCCGTCGAGCATCCCGACGTGGATCGTCTCGCGCAGGCGCTCGGCGAGGCCGCGCATGATCGGCATGGCGGTGCGCTGGATGTCGATGCGGCCGAAGATCGCGAACGCCACCCCGGTCAGCGAGGGACCGGGCAGGTACGCCTTGGTTTCCGGGTCCTGCCGGACGAATCCCCGGTAGCTCAGCATCGCCAGCAGCCGATGCGCGGTGGACGACGCCACACCCAGGTACCGGGTGGCCTCGGTCAGTCGGATCTGCGGCTGCTCCTCCAGCAGCAGGAGCAGTTTTAGCGCATTGTCGACCGATTCGATCGGATACTGCGGCGCAAGCGAATCGGCCCCCGCCTGGTTGTCGGCGGCGCGGTCGCGCTTCTTCGGCATGGATTCACGGTAGCCGTTGGGACCCGCCGCGGAAGTCTCAATTGCCACACCAGTCTCTGCGGGGTGCGGCACCCCGGCCGGCGATCACCGTGACGGATACGACCAAACGCTCAAACAGCTCCCGCCACTCGGGTTTTCGCCCACCGGTGTAGTCGGCCTTGCCGGACGGCGATCGCCGCACCCGGTCACAGAACACGATCGCCTTAGGCAGCTTGTAGCGGGCGATGTGGCGCGCGGCCTCGGCGATGATGTCGGCAGAGTCGGCGCGCTCACCATCGACCAACTGCACGACCGCGACGACTTCGTAGACGGCGGGATGCTCGGCGTTCGCGGCCTCGGCCTCCTCGGCGAAGATCTTCTCCCCGCCTGAGTTGATGGTGACCGAATCGCGGCCGAGCAACTCGATCTGGCCGTCGGCGTGCCAGCGCGCCCGATCGCCGGGCACCGAATGCCGGATAACCTCGACGACCGGGAAGGTCCGCGGCGTCTGCTCCGGATCGCCCGGTTAGCCCGGCGGAATCAAGCCCTGCTGGGCCAGCCAACTGATCTCCTGGTCGCCCGGCGACCGGGTAACCGCCGATCGCCGAACACGATGCAGCCCCGCTCGGGGTTGGCCGCCGGCACCGCGGCGAATACCTGGGCGATATTGAATTCCACCGAAGCTCCTCAACCTCAAGCGAGGGCCAGGCTACAGCGCATTTCCGTGCGGATTGCCACTAGTCTCGGCTGCGTGTGCGGGGCTATCCGGGCCGGGTACAGCCGATACGTCGCGATCGGTGACAGCCAGACCGAGGGCTTGTGGGACGGCGACGACGCCGTCGGTCTCCTGGGCTTTGCCGACCGGCTCGCCGCCATGCTCGATGCCCTGCATCCCGGATTGCACTACGCCAACCTGGCGATCCGCGGCAAGCGGATCACCGACGTGCTCAACGAACAGCTCCCGCCGGCCCTGGCCATGCGGCCTGACCTGATCACCGTGTGCGCCGGGATGAACGACGTGATCCAGCCCGGACGGTCGTTCGGGCGCGCCCTCGACGACCTCGACCGCCTGCACGTCGCGCTCGCCGCATCGGGGGCAACGGTGGTGACCACCACCTTCCCCAACGTCGCACAGTTCCTCCCGCTCGGCCGGCTGGTGACGGCGCGGCTCACCAGCATCAACGAAGCGATCAGCGAAGCCGCCCGGCAACACGGCTTCCGGCTCGTCGACTTGTACAACGCGCCCTCCATGCGCGAACTGGATACGTGGGCGATCGACCGGGTGCACGCGTCCACCAAGGGCCACATCCTGTTCGCCGCCGCGGCCGCCGAGGCCCTCGGCCTGCCCGGCAGCAACCACGAGTGGGCCACCCCGGGCGACAACCCGTCCCGGCTGTCGTTCGCGGCCGGCGCCACCGGGCATTTGCGCTGGACGCACCAGAGCTTCTTCCCGTGGATTTGGCGTCGCCTGCGCGGCCGGTCTTCCTACGACGGGAGGGCGCCGAAACGGCCGCGGCTCGAACGCCTCGGCCCGCCGCACATTGCGCCGCGAATCGGGCGCGAGTCAGGCATTCTTGATCCATGAATGTGGAAGCCTTGCTGCAGGCGATCCCGCCGCTGGCGGTCTACCTGGTGGTCGGCGCCGTCGTCGGGCTCGAAAGCCTGGGCATTCCGCTTCCCGGTGAGATCGTGCTGGTCAGCGCGGCGGTGATGTCGTCCTACGACGACCTGGCCATCAACCCGGTCTTCATCGGGGGCGCCGCCGTGGTCGGCGCGGTGGTCGGCGACTCGATCGGCTACGCCGTCGGGCGCCGCTTCGGCCTGCCGCTGTTCGACAGACTCGGCCGGCGCTTCCCGAAACACTTCGGGCCCGGGCACGTCGCGCTCGCCGAACGGCTGTTCAACCGCTGGGGTGTGCGGGCGGTGTTCTTCGGCCGTTTCATCGCGTTGCTGCGCATCTTCGCCGGGCCGCTGGCCGGGGCCCTGAACATGCACTACCCGCGCTTCTTAGCGGCCAACGTCTCGGGCGCCATCTGCTGGGCGGGGGGCACCACCGCGCTGGTCTACTTCGCCGGGATGGCCGCCGAGCGCTGGCTGGAGCGGTTCTCGTGGATCGCGCTGGTCATCGCCGTGCTCTGCGGGGTGACGGCGGCAATCCTGCTGCGCGAACGCACCTCCCGCGCGATCGCCGAACTCGAGGCCGAGCACCACCGCAACGCCGCCGCCCCCGACCCCGTGTGAATCCGGCCCGGCGGGTCAGCCGACCGCCTCCGCGGCATCAGGTTCTATCGCCGGCCGATGCTCTTCGATGAGCGAGCGGGCCATCTTCTTGGCGCGCAGCGCGGCGTCCAGGTCGCCCACCGCCGCCAGCACGATCGCGCCCTTCATCAAGATGTGGCAGGAGGAAGCGAAGCCCTCCACGTCGGTCAGCCCGGCCGCCATCGCGCGGCGGCGCACGACGTCGCGCACATGGTCGATGTGCACGATGCTGGCCCGGCCGGCGGGATGATCGGGCCCCAACTCGAGCAACACGTTGATGAACGAGCAGCCCTCGTATCCTTCGCGCAGCTGGAACCACTCGTGCAGGACGTCGAAGATCGCCAGTAGCTGCTCCTCGGGCGTATTGGCCCGCAGCCGCGACTGCTCGTCGATCAGGCCCTGGGTCCAGACCTCTTCGCGACGCTGCAGCACGGCCAGCACCAGGTCGTTCTTGGTGGCGAAGTGCCGGTACAGCGTCGCCCTGGCCACCCCGGCCCGCTCGATCACCTCGTCCGTGCCCACCCCACGGATACCGCGCCGGCTGAACAGCTGATACGCCGCGGTGAGGATGCGTTCACGCGCCGGCACGGCCGGTACCGTGGCGTCAGGGCCTGTCATAGCGTGACTTAACATACTCTTAGTGCCACGCATGTAGACAGACCACCCTGTCTCGTTGTAGAAATGAGTCTCGCACTTCGCGACGTCTGTCTTCAGAGTGCAGGACGGGCATCCTTCGCAGCGTTCCGACGCAGCCGACGAGGAGTCCACATGAGCCCAGTCATTAGTGAAACTTTGTCCAGCCCCCCGTTAACGCTCAGCACGCGGCTGGTCTACGAGCTGGGCGATCCCCACAGCACCCTGAGAGCGACCACCGACCGCAGCGACGGCGCGGTGCTGGTCAACGCCGGTGGCGAGGTCGACGCCTGCAACGAGCACACCTGGCGCCGGTTGGTCGTCGAGGCGGCCGGTGTTGTCACCCCGCCCGGGCCCCTGGTGATCGACGTCACCGGGCTCGAGTTCATGGGCTGCTGCGCGTTCGCGGTGCTGGCCGAGGAGGCGCAGCGGTGCCGCGCTCGCGGCGTCGAATTGCGCCTGGTGAGCAGCGCGCCGATCGTCGCCCGGATCGTCGACGCCTGCGGGCTGGGCGGCGTGCTGCCCATCTACCCCAGCACCCACGCCGCGCTCGCCGCCACCGCCCGCTGGTGACGCCCCGCCGGTGACACCGGCCGCGCCAAACACCCTGAACCGCAAAAACATTCGCGGGCAACCGCGAAATCGGCCGAAATTCATAGGTAATTCACAGCGCCTTAACGCGTCTCGGAGCTAACGCCGCCACCCGTAACGGTGACAAACTTAGAGAAGCTTTGTAGATGGTAGGGACGATGGGGCGCCTCGCATCCAGCGGGGAACGTCGGCACGGGACTCGGGAGGCGCGGTGGAGGTCGTACTTGGGGTGTCGATGCAGTCCACCGCGGTGCGGATGGTGCTGCTCGAGGGCCGGTACGCCGACGGCGCCACCGTGGAGGACGACGCGGTCCCCGTCGCCGCGACCCGCACCGCACCCGGCCACGTGGTCTCGGCGATCCTGGGCACCCGGCAGGGCGCCGCAGCGGGCGGCTACCGGCTGACGTCGACCGGGGTGGCCTGGACAGACCCCGCTGAGGCCGCCGCGCTGCAGCAGGCGTTGGCCGACAACAACATCCGCAACGTCACGCTGGTCTCGGCGTTCCTGGCCGCCGCGGCCCTGACCCAAACCGTCGGGCAGGCAATCGGTTACCGCCACACCGCGATGCTGCTCGTCGACCCGAATTTCGCGACCGTCGCCGTGATCGACTCCGACGACGGCTCGATCGCCGGCGTGCGCAGACAGCGGCGGGCCCTTTCCCTGGCCGACACCGCCGCCCAGCTGGCCGCGATGGTCGCCGGCTGCACCGCATCGGAAACCCATCCCGACGGCGTGTTCCTCGTCGGCCAGGGTGTCGACACGGCGCGGCTGAAGGAGGCGCTCGAGGCGGTGACCCCGCTCACCGTGAGCGCACCGGAGGACCCGGAGACGGCGCTGGCGCGGGGGGCGGCGCTGGCGTCGGCCAACGCGCCGTTGTTCGTGCTGTCCACCGACGCGCTGGCTTACGCACAGGATCCTTGCACAGACCAGGTCAGCGAGATTCCCGCGGAGATCGCGGGGGCCGACACCGCGGTACTGAGCGGGATCGCCGATCGCGGGCCGGACACGACACGGAAACCCAGCCGGCCCATGCTCCTGGCCAGCAGCGTGCTGGCCGTGATTTTCACTTGCGCTGCGGTGGCGCTGGAGATCGCGCTGGCGATCAACATCCGCACGACCGTCGCCTTGCAGCCCAGCCCCGAGCAGAACATCATCGTCCCGACCAAGCCGGCGCCCGCAGCCCCGAGTCGGCCGGCGCCGGTGGCGCGGCCCGCCCCCACAGTCGTCGCGCCCAGGGGGGCGCCGCCAAACCCGCCGCAACTCCACATGGCGCCGGCTCCGCCGGCGCCGGTCGCCGCGGCCCCGGTGCCGGTCCCGGTTCCGGTGGTGGTTCCCGCGGCCCCGCTGCCGCCCGTTCCCAACATCGCGCCGCTCAGAGTGCCTCGCCCCCCGCGGGTTTCGGCGGCGCCACTGCAGCTGCCCAAGCCACCGGCCGTACAACTGCCGAAACCTCCGGCCCTGCAACTACCCAAGCCGCCGGCCGTACAACTACCCAAACCGCCGGCCCTGCAACTACCCAAACCGCCGGCCCTGCAACTACCCAAGCCACCGGCCGTACAACTGCCGAAACCGCCGGCCCTGCAACTACCCAAACCGCCGGCCCTGCAACTACCCAAGCTGCCGGCACCCCAGCCGCTGCGACTACCCACGCCGGCCCTCCCGAAGGCTCCGGCCCTACCCGCACCGTCGCTGCCGATCTTCCGCCCGCCCGCGCCGATGGTGCCGCGGCTGCCTGCGCTGCCCCGATTCCCGTTGCCCCACTTCGGGTTGCCCCACTTCGGGTTCTGACGCCCGTCGGCTACAGCGTCAGCAGGCGATACAGCCCGATCGCGCCGACCACGACGATCAGGGCGCGCAGCGCATTCGACGAGAGCCGGCGCCCGTACCGCGCGCCGACCGATCCTCCGGCCAGGGAGCCGGCCGCGATCAGCCCGGCCACCGGCCAGCTGATACGGTCGGGGGCCACCAACGCATAGCACACGGCCGCAACGATGTTCACCAACAGTGTTGTGAGGTTCTTCGCCGCGTTCATGCGCTGCATCGACTCCGGCAGCAGGGCTCCCATCAGACCGACGAGCAAGATCCCCTGGGCGGCGGTGAAATAGCCGCCGTACACGCCGATCGCGAACGTGCCCAGGACCAGCACGCCCATGCGCGCCGGGGTGATGTGTTCGGCGGAACGACCCGACAGCTCGGCCCGCCGGCGCGCCCACGCCTGGATTCGCGGCCCGAGCACCACCAGCACCAGGGCCAGCACCAACAGCACCGGAACGACTTCGACGAACACCTTCGCGGGCAGGTGCAGCAGCAGCAAAGCGCCCAGCGCGGCACCGATCAACGACGCCGGCAGCTGCCAGCGCAACCGATCCCACTGGCCCCCGAGTTCGGCTCGATAGCCCCACGTGCCCGACGCACTGCCGGCCACCAGCCCGACCGCGTTCGACATGGTGGCGGTGACTGGCGGGTAGCCGAGGGCGACCAGGGTCGGGAACGTGATCAAGGTGCCGGAGCCGACGAGCGCGTTGATTGCGCCGGCACCAAACCCGGCCAGGCTGATCAGCACCATGTCGGAGAGCACCACAGGCACAAGACCCTAGCCCGTGGCCGGCCGTGCTCTGTCAGACGTGGGGCGCGTCGGCCCCGCGGTCCACCCCGGTGCGCAGCTTCACCGACGCGGAATAGGCGAGGGTGCGGAAGCGCAGGACCGGATCGTCGGAGGGCTCGATCCCGTCGGTCACCCGCATCGGGTCGAACACGACGATGTCGGCGCCGTGCTCGCGCTCGGTGTCCGGGCCGGTGACCTCGAGGGTGCCGACGGTCACGATCTGAGTGCCATGCCAGGGCGCCGACGGGTCGGTCGTCGAGTCCTGCGGCCCGGCGATCTGCACGCGAAAGTCAAAGCGCACCGGCCCGCGCTCGAGACGGGAGCTCAGCTCGTCGGTGAGGAAGTCGTCCGACTCGCCCGGGACATCCGAGCCGGAGAGCTTCTCACCCGCGGCGGGCACCAGGTGGTAGCGCACGAATCTGGCGTTGCCGTCGGCGCCGACCCACCGGAACGCGTGCAGGCCGTGGTATTCGGTGGTGGCGTAGCTGGCCGGAACCTTGTTGGCGTCGCGCAGAATCGGCAGCGCGCCGAGCAACCGCGGATGGGTGAGCAGGTGCTTGGCCATGCGCAGCGGCTGCGTCAGGCCGGGCCGCATCGCCTTGAGCAGATCGATGAATCCGTCCGGGGTGCTGGAGACGAACAGCCGGGCGGTCTGCGTCGAGACGTCGGTGGTGGAGGAGTCGGGGAGGGTGAACTTGACCGCCAGCCCCCGCACCCCCGGCGAGCCGTCAGGCTGCTTGGGGTTTCCCGATCCGTTCGAGAAGCGGATCAGCGCCGGGATCTGCGAACCGTCGAGGTGCGAGGCGCGCGAAAGCCTTGCCGCCTCAGGGGTGGCGGTGAACGTGCCGCGGTACAGCGTGCCTTTCGCGTGCAGCGCCCGGCAGCCGGGCTGCGCTCCCCCGGCGCTTCGGATCGCCTCGATCGCGTCGTCAGGAGTGAGCGAGCCTGCCATGGGGGAATCCTAGAGGCTCACTCGGGGAAGCCGAAGAGTTCGACCACGCCGTGGTCGCGGCCGGCGGTGTAGCCGCCGTCGACGGCGATGGCCTGCCCGGTGACGAAGGACGCGTCCGGCGAGAGCAGGAAGGCCGCCATGGCCGCGACCTCCTCGGGGCGGCCGAGCCGTTGCAGCGCATGCTCCTTGGTGATGGAGGCCAGCGGAGCCTCCATCCCGGGAATGCCGAAAACGCTTTCGGCCATCGGTGTTTCGATGAAGCCGGGGCAGATGGCGTTCACCCGGATGCCGCTGGGCCCGTAGTCGAGCGCCATGTTCTTGGTGAGCAGCACCACGCCGCCCTTGGCCGCGTTGTACGAGCTGCCGCCCGCGGTGCCTTCCAGGCCCTCGACGCTGGCGACGGTAACGATCGACCCGCGCTCCTGATCGACGCGGGGTTGGTCGATCATCCGGGCCAGCGCCGCCTTGGCGACCAGGAACGTGCCGGTGAGGTTGACCCCGATCACCCGGTCCCATTCGCCCCGCTCCAGCAGGTGGACCGGCCCGCCCCCGGCCACGCCGGCGGCGTGGAACACGCCGTCGAGGCGGTCGGGCACCGCGTCGAGCACGGCGGCGATCGCACCTTCGTCGGTCACGTCGGCGGTCACGAAGTGGAAATCGGGGCCCAGATCGGGCGGGGAGGCCAGATCGGCGCCGACGACGGTGCCGCCCTCGGCCAGCAGGCGCCGCGCGGTGGCCAGGCCGATTCCGGACGCCGCGCCCGTCACGACGAAGGTGCGGGAACGGGCGCGGTCGGCATTCACCATGTCGGGTCCTTCGTCGGCGTTGGCTTGACGGGAGATCCGCCCAGTTTGCGAGGGGTATTCTACGAGGCTGCGCGACCATGGACAGGACGACCGGGGGCCGCGCTGCCAGCAACGCAGGCACACGATTTCGGAGGGGTTATGCCGGCAGCCGATGCCACCACCGGGACCACGAACACGCTCATCGGGTTGGTGGAGCAGCACGCGCGGCGGCGGCCGGGCGACACGGCGCTCCGCTTCGGCCAGCAGCAGTGGTCGTGGGCCGAGTGGGTGTCGCGGATCCGGCGCGCGGCCGGGGCGCTGCGGGCGGCCGGCGTGCGGCGCGGCGACTGCGTGGCGTTCCTGGACAAGAACCACCCGGCCTGCCTGGAAATCCTGTTCGCCGCCGCGTCCATCGGCGCGGTGACCACTATCGTCAATTGGCGACTGGCCGGCGAGGAACTCGTCCATGTGCTCGACAACAGCGGCGCACGCCTGCTGTTCGCCGGCGTCGAGATGCTGCCCGCCGCGCGGGCCGCCGCGGCGCGGGTGCCCAGCCTGCGGACCGTCGTGGCGGTCGGCGCCGACGACGACGAGTACGAGGCGCTGCTGGCCGCGGCCTCGCCCGAGGAGACGGACGCCGGCGTCACCGCCGACGACACCGCGCTGGTGATCTACAGCTCGGGCACCACCGGGCGGCCCAAGGGCGTCGTGCTGAGCCAGCGCGCACTGGTCAACCATGCGGCCAACCTCGCGCCGGCGTTTCCCTTCGCCGAGGGAGACGCGAATTTGCTGGCCATGCCGTTGTTCCACGTGGGTGGCGTCGGCTACGGCCTGTTCGGGATCAGCGCAGGGGTGCCGACGATCCTGACCCGCGAGCCCGAGGCCGCGACGCTGATCGGGGCGGTGCGGGCGGGCGCGACGCACGCATTCTTCGTCCCGCCCGTGATCACCCGGTTTCTCGACGCCGGCGAGCAAGCGGCCGCCGCCCTCGCGGGGCTGCGCTACATCGTCTACGGCGCCGCGCCCATGCCGCTGCCCCTGCTGCACCGGGCGCTGGACACCTGGCCGGACACGAATTTCGTTCAGGTGTACGGCCAGACGGAGCTGTGCGGGGCGGTCACCGCGCTCGGCGACGCCGATCACCGCGATGCCGCCCGGTCGCATCTGCAGCTGTCGGCCGGAAAGGCGATGCTGGGCACCGAGATTCGAATCGTCGACGCCGATACGGGCGAGGCGCTGCCGGCCGGCCGGCCGGGCGAGATCTGGGTGCGCAGCAACCAGAACATGAGCGGCTACCTGAACCGCCCGGAGGCGACGGCCGAGACCGTCACCGCCGACGATTGGGTGCGCACCGGCGACGTGGGGCGCCTCGACGCCGAGGGCTATGTCTACATCGAGGACCGGCTGAAGGACATGGTGATCACCGGCGGTGAGAACGTGTACGGGCCCGAGGTGGAAAGCGCGCTGATCAAGCACCCCGCCATCGCCGACGCCGCGGTCATCGGGGTGCCCGACGACTACTGGGGCGAGTCCGTCAAGGCGATCGTGGTGGCCACCGACGAGGTCGAACCCGAGGACGTCATCGAGTTCTGCCGCCGGCACCTGGCGGCCTACAAGTGCCCGCGCACTGTCGACTTCGTGGCCGAACTACCCCGAAACGCCAGCGGCAAAATCCTCAAAACCGCTCTGCGGGAGCCTTATTGGCGGGGCCAAACGCGGGCGATTTGAGCGTCCCGACTCAGAGCCGTCCCTCGGCCCGCAGCTCGGGGTGCACCCAGTCCGGTGAGCGGCGCTCCTTGAAGGCGCGGAAGCCTTCGCGCGCCTCGGCATCGCTCAGGCTGCTGGTCATGCCGATGCGGTCGTAGAGGCCCAGATAGCTGTCGATGCTGGACTTGATGACACCGCGGGCGCGCGGCGCGGACCGGCACACCTGGGCGAGCAGGTCGCGCGCCTCGGCCAGCAGGCTGTCATGGGGCACCACCCTGCTGACCAGACCCCAGTCGAGGGCCTCGGCCGCGGTCAGCACCCGCCCGGTGAACATCAGGTCGCGGGTGCGCACCGGCCCGATCACGCGCGTGAGCATCTGGCTGTAGTAGGTGTCGGCGTAGCCGCGGAACAACTCGGGCACGCGGAACGTCGCGCGCTCGCTGACCACCGACAGGTCGCTGCACAGCGCGATCTGGAAGCCGCCGCCCTGGCACAGCCCGTTGACCGCCGACACGATCGGCTTGGCCGAGGTGCGCACCGCGTCGAACGGCGTAACGTCCATGCCCAGCGCGGCGCCGAAGGTGATCCAGTTGTCGGTGGCACCGCCACCGCCCATGTCGCCGCCCGGGGCGAAGACGTCACCGGTTCCGGTGATCAGCAACCCGGCCAGGTCGGGGTCCTCGTTGAGACGTCCTACGGCATAACGGATTCCGAAGTACATCGCCGGCGTCAGGGCGTTGCGCGCCTCGGGGCGGTCGATCGTGCACACCGCGATCGGCCCCTGCCGCTGAAAGGACAGGTACGGGGTGCCCAGCCAGTCCCCCTCGGGCGGGCGCGGGCTGTCGGGCGGGGTCTGCGTCACGGGAGTCCTCTCGGCGTCGGCACGCTACTGTGGCTCTTACAGTAGTCAGGGCAGTCCCTGCCTCGCGGCCTACCCGTAGGTCAGCGTGACGACGGCGGTGGTCTGGGTCGCGTCGTCGAGCAGGGTGGCAAGCGCGGCCTGCAACGTGGCGGCGGCGTCACCCACCTGTTTGTCACAGAACCGGCACTGGGCCGTGAACCGCGGCTGGTCGCTTTCGTCCGGCCAGAACCGGCGCGGGCCCACAGCGGCGCCAGGGTCGTACTGGACCGATTGGTGCGGCGCGTCTTTGACGATCCTGCCTACCGGATGACCTTGCGGGCATTCGAGTTTCAGCACGCCGATTCCCTCTTGGTTGCTCACCGTTCACCGTCCTGCGGGTTGTGTCTCGTTGTCGCTCAGAGGTATTGTCGCCCACCCGGCCCGGATCGCAGGAGCCGCGGTATCGCTGCGGCGCATCGGCGGGATGGCTGCCGGCGCGCGGAGGGCGCCGATCATGGCGCACGTCTACCTGGGGCTATCTGCGGTACACACGGGAGGTGACTGCGCGAGACTCGGTCTGCGGCCAAAGGCGGGCATGGATGGCAGCGCCCGCGCCGAGGCGCTGTCCCCGCGGGTCCTGCGCGAGTACGCCCTGTCATCGCCGACGGCGAGCGCGGCGTGGTCATGGGACCGCCGGCGAGGCAGCTGATGTGCCTGCCGCGCTGGGACCGCCCCGCGGTGTTCGGCTCGCTGCTGGGCGGCGCGGGCACCGACATCGTCGCCCCCGCACATCCGCGCTTCGTGTACCGGGTGCGGCCGGATGAGTCGCGGCCGCTGATCTGGCGAAAAGCGAGGGAGCCTTCCTGTTTGCGGGTTGACCTGACGGCCTTGGCTGCGAGCACCAGTGCGGGAACCGGGTGGCGGCCGCGCGCTGGTTCGAACGCAACCGCGGCGCCTTCGGCCCGCCGGGGCTGTTCACCGAGGAGTTCGACGTCGCCCAGCGCCAGCTGCGGGGCAACCTGCCGCAGGCGTTCGTGCACGCCCTGCTGTTCGAGGCGGCGCACACCCTCGAGGGCGACGACGACCTCGCCGTGGGCAAGGGCTGGTGAGCTGCGCCGATGTGGGTGGCCCGTGCACGCTTACCGGCTGCGGCCCGATTGGAGCTGCAGCGCCGCCGCCACGAGGGGTTTGGCCCAGTCCGGCGTGCGGGTCAAATCCGAGTGGCCCGGCGATGCGGCCGCGCTGCATGTGCAGCACCAACACCGGCCGCGGCGCCTGCCCGGCCGCCGGGTCGGCGGTCGCGGAGTTGTCATGCACCCGCAACTCGGTGAGCACCGGCAGTAACTGCACCAGGTTCAGCAGGCTGTGCCGGTACCGACGGCGGATGTCGGCTTCGGGAATGTCATGCCCGCCCGCGCGGACCCGTTGTCCCACCCGCTCGACGTGGGCGTCGGCGCCGGCCAGCCCGACGTAGAAGATGCGGACCTCGATTCCGCGCGCTGCGGCCTCGGCCAGCAGGCGCGGCATGGTGTTGCCGCCGAGTGTGGTCTCGAAGGTGAAATCGAGGCTTTGATCGATGGCCCGTTCCAGCAGCTTTCGGCCCTGCTGCCACGCCGTCGCGTTGGCCTCCTGCTGGCCCAGTCCGGGGTTGGCCGCCCATGAGAGCGCGCGCGGCCTCATCTGGGTTGTAGTACTCACCGCCCGCCGCGCGGATCGCCGCGCCGCCGATGCTGCTCTTGCCGGCACCGTTGACGCCGGCAAGCACATAGAGCCTTGGCGGCGTTTTGCGAGCCATCGGACGGGCTGGATCACCGCCGCCGCGGGGTGCGCGCCGCCTTCACCGCGGCGGCGCCGAGGTCCTCAGGTGAGGCGTCGAATGCCGCGGCGACGCCGGCCTTGGCTTGCGGTGTCTGCATGGTGGCCAGCAGCTCGTCGAAGCGCTCGCTGAGGTCGTCGAGTGACGGTGTGTCTGGTTGGGTCAGGGCCTCGAATTCGGCATACGACAGCAGCACCGCCCTCGGCGCGCTGTGCTTGGTGATCAGCACCGCCCCGTCGAGTGCGGCCTGCTCGAAGACCGTGCCGAATTCGTTCTTCAGACGGGTGGCGGTCACCGACGGCACATCGACCAGCTTGCCGTCGCGGTTGCGGAACGTGACCGTGGACATGGCGCTTCCCCTCCTTCGGGGTCTTGATTCTGGCCAGTCTAGCTGTTTTGGCTATTTTGTGCGGATAGTGCATTTGGGCGAACGGGCAATCCAGCCGCTCAGGCTCCTCGGTCCCCTGGCCGATGGGCCCGCCAGGGGCGGCGGCACTGGTCGAACAGTGCAAATATGCCGCCGTCTATTCGAGTCGGCACAGCAAATCTTGGGCGGGCCTCAAGGCTTAAGAATCTCCGCCGCCCGTTACCCAGGGCAGCAACGGCGTCACCGACGCGAATCCAGACAGCGGGGTCAATACAACCGGCGCCGGGCAAGACGATCCAGCCGTGGCGTGCGCAAACCGCGTTCATAAGGGTCAAAGTGGGTGGTCCCGGCTGGGTTCGAACCAGCGACCTTCCGCGTGTGAGGCGGACGCTCTTCCACTGAGCCACGGGACCGGCGCCGAGAGGCGAACGACGTCGAAGATTAGCACGGGCCAGCGATTCACAGTACCCGCCACATGCTCCGACGGGCTCGCGCGATAGCTTGGGGCCGCAACGGGCCTAGAGATTTGTCAGTGCCGCTGGTGTGGACTATCGTCGTCCTTCGCACCGGGCGATGATCTCGTCCCGAGGCGCGCGGATGTAGCGCAGTTGGTAGCGCATCACCTTGCCAAGGTGAGGGTCGCGGGTTCGAATCCCGTCATCCGCTCGAAGGTGCATTTGGCGTGAGTCCCAGCGGTGGAGTGGCCGAGTGGTGAGGCAACGGCCTGCAAAGCCGTGCACACGGGTTCGATTCCCGTCTCCACCTCCATGTTCGACCCCCAAGCGCGATTAGCTCAGCGGGAGAGCGCTTCCCTGACACGGAAGAGGTCACTGGTTCAATCCCAGTATCGCGCACCAGAGTTTGTGTAGCTCATACACGGTAGTTAGACCTGCAAATTTCGGTCCGTGACCTAGATATGACCTGAGTCATAGGTGCTGTACCCCGCCAACCCCGCGTCGTCGGCCCCGACGCTAGTGGGGCGTTAGACGCCGGACCCGCCGAACCCGCCAGTGGCGGTGCCGTTGCCCGCGCTTACGTTGGCAGCGCCTCCGCCGCCTCCGCCGCCTCCGCCGGAGGAAAGGTCGCCATTCCCGCCGGTGCCGCCGGTGCCACCACCGGTTCCGGTGCCGCTACTACCGTTGGTGCCGCCGCTAACACCTATGCCGCCGAGGCCTCCGCTCCCTCCGCCGGTGCCGCCGACGCCTCCTCCTGCGCCGCCATTGCCGCCGGCGCCGCCGCCGAGGCCAGCGCCGCCGCCGCCACCGCCACCGGCAGCGGCGTCGACGGCGTCGGAGGTGAACCCATCAACGAAGCCACCGCGGCCACCACCAAGGAAGATATTGCCACTGCCGCCACTGATCGAGGTGGCACCTAGGTTGACGGCGCCACCGCCGCCACCACCACCGCCGCCGAGCAGCCAGTTTGTGCCACCACCGTGACCGCCGGCGCCGCCGGCGGCGATAACGTCAAGGGAGAGGTTGGAATCGATTAGTTCGGCACTGCCACCTTGACCGCCAGCACCGCCGTTACCGTTGGTGGCGCCTAAACCACCGCTACCGCCGAAACCACCAGCACCACCGGCGATGGCACCACTGGTGGTGGTGGTGAGAACGCCGTTGCCGCCGGCACCGCCGCCACCGCCGTTGCCGCCGGTAAGGCCTAACCCGCCACTACCGCCGTCGCCGCCGTGGCCGCCGACGGTACCAGCGGTGAAGGCGGTGGCGCCGTTGCCGCCGGCGCCACCGTCGCCGCCGGTACCGGCCGCGTTGTGCCCCCCGCCAGCCTGATTACCACCCAACCCGGCGCTACCGCCGTGGCCGCCATCGCCGCCAGCGCCGGCACCCGAGCCGTTATCGGCGCCGCCGTTACCGCCGGCGCCGCCCGCACCGCCGTTACCGCCGACACCGGGGGTGCTCAACAATCCGGAGGCACCGCCGAGGCCTCCCGTGCCCCCGGCGCCGCCAACGCCGCCCTGGCCGCCCGCCGCGCTGACCGTGCCGGCACCACCGACCCCGCCAGCGCCTCCGGCCCCGCCGGTGCCGCCCACACCGCCGTCGCCGAACAACGCCCCCCCGGCACCGCCGGCGCCCCCAGCGCCACCGGTCCCGCCGTTGACGCCGCCGCCGCCCGGGGTGCCCATCGCGCCGGCAACACCGGCACCGCCGGTGCCGCCCATGCCACCGTTACCGAACAGGAACGCGCTACCCCCAGCCCCGCCTGGCTGCCCAGGCGCACCCGACCCGCCGTTGCCGCCGTTGCCAAACAGCCAGCCACCCGGGCCGCCGGCCTGCCCGGTTCCCGGCGCACCATTGGTGCCATTACCGAACAGCGGGCGGCCGGTGAACTCCCGCCATGGCGAGAACGCCGCAGCGGACTGGGCGGCACTGTGCAACGACTGGACGGGCGCATTGACCGCAGCCATGAAGTTCGCCTCAGCCGACCGCAGCGGCGACGCGTTGGCAGCCTCGGCCGCCGCATACATCACTCCACCGCTGTTCAGTGCCCGGACAAACTGCTCGTGAAACGCCGCCGCCTGCGCGCTCAGAGCCTGATAGGTCTGGGCATGGCCGGAAAACAATGCCGCGATCGCCGCCGACACCTCATCCTCAGCCGCGGCCACGACCCCAGTCGTCGGCGCCGCCGCGGCCGCATGCGCTGCGCTGACCATCGACCCGATACCAGCCAAATCCGAAGACGCCGACGCCATCAACCCCGGAACCGCGACTACAAACGACATTGCGCACCTCATCACCAGGGTCGCCACAGCCCCTCAGTGCCCACGCGCTCCCCGACACCGCTGCCACCCGGCAGCCTGCGGTATCGCTAAGCAGTAGCCTGCAAAACTTCATACACTCCGTCAACTATTTCCAACAGATACGACTATTTCCAGTAAATACAATCGTCTGACTTCAGAACGGCGAGGCGGGCTACCCGAAGGACTGGCCAGCATTGCGGCATTGCATGAGCTGATCGCTGACCATGCCCATCGAGCCCAGGGGCCACGCATCGACGGGCCTCATCAAATTCACGGGGTGATGAGTCAGAAGCTCCGGACCGGGATCATAACGGCGGCTCTAGCCTTGGCGGTTATCAGCGCCGGTATAACGGCTAGCGCGGGCGTTGTGTCATCGCCGGTCACTTTCACCGCTAGCTGTCTGCCGGGCGACGTGCCCCTCAGCATCCACTGCGACCCTCCGGCGCGCCGGTTGGATACGTACCAGTGCCGAGACGGCTGCTTCTCCGACAGCGAACATTCCCAGGGCGCGTGTTCTCACCACGGCGGCATTGACCACCCGATCAATCAGGGTAATGGGCCATAGTAAGAATTGCCGTCGCAGCCGTCCTAACGATGACCTGTTCGATTCTGCTCAGTGCCGTCGGCCCCGCTGTCGCTGATGCGCCGACCGGACCAGGGCCTACTAACTACACCGAGCAACCACAGCCGCCACCGGGAATGTGTCACCGGCGCGCGGCTGCGAGCGGGGAAACGCTGCCCGATCCAAACTGCACGCCGGGTCCGGTCAGCCCGAATGCCACCGACGCCCTACATCACGCCCCTGGACTTGACCGCCAAATCCTCAGCTCTCCACAAGATCGGGGATAGGTTCCGCGCCGGTCAGCCAGTGCCGCCCGGCCCGACGCGCCGCCTCCCACTTGGGGATGCTCACCGCGTCGTCCTGGCCCAGGTCCTCGGGCGTGGGACCGATGCGCTCGGCCAGCGAGGCCAGCGCGCCCAAATCGAAGTTGTACAGCTCGGCGGCGGCCAGGCCCAGCATCTGCCGGGTCTCTTCGACGGGGATGTCCCAGAACGAGCGGCGCAGCCAGTCGCGGGTGTGCGGCCAGGTCCCCTCGGGGTGGGGAAAATCATTGCCCCACAGCATATTCGACACGCCGATCTCGTAGCGCCGCGCCAGCTCCCGGCGTTCGGTGGTGGTGGCGCCGATGAAACAGTTCCGGTCGAAGTAGGCCGAGGGCGGCATCGTCAGGTCGCCCTCCATCTGATGGCTCATCTTCTTGGCCGAATGCTCACGCAGGTACCGCGTGTCCATCAGCCACAGCAGGTCGTTGGCCCAGAACGCGCCGCACTCGGTGACCCCCCAGCGCAGCCGGGGAAAGCGCTCGAACACCCCCGACCACAACGCGAACCACAGGGGTCGGGCGCCCCACCAGCGCACCTCGGTGACATAGATGCCCAGGTGCCCGCCGTACTCCTCCTGCGGGGCGGGACCGGAGTGGGTGTGCACCGGCATCTGCAGGTCCTGGCAGGCGGCCCAGACCTTGTCGTAGCGACGGTCGTGATACGGCGGGTAGCCGACCCAGCGCGCCGGGATCAGGATCCCGCCCCGCAGCCCGGATTCCGCGGCGCGGGTGATCTCGGCGACGGCCGCGTCGACGTCGGCGAGGATCGGCACGACGGCGACCCCGGCCCGGCGCTCGGGGCTGTGGCTGCACAGCTCGGCCAGCCAGCGGTTGTGCGCCCGCGCCCCGGCCATGGCGCGTCCCGGGTCGAGGTCGCCGGACTGGCCCAGCCCGGCGCCGAACGGGGCTCCGGCGACGCCGGTGACGGCGTCGGCGTCGGGGAAGATGACCTCGCCCACCACCCCGTCGCCGTCGAGCTCCTTGTCCCGCAGGCCCACATCCCATCCGCCGGCGATGCCGTCGCCGTGCTCGGAGAACCACTCCTGCGCGAACTCGTCGTCGATGAACCCGCCGGCCTGCGCCGCGGCCTTCTTCTCGGCCAGGTACACCTCGAAGTCCTCGCGGTATTCGAGGTCGACGTATTCGCGGTACCGCTCGGTCGGGAGCTCGGCGTGGGTGTCCGCGGAGATGATGACGTACGGGTCCACAGTTTGTCCTTTCGCTACCAGGTACGGATGGGGTCGGGCTCGAAGACGGTGCTGCTGGCGTCGGCGGGCACGGCGGCCAGCGGCTCGGCGACCTCGGCCACCGTGGGGCCGATCCGATGGGCCAGCGGCGCGAGGGCCTCGAGGTCGAAGCCGTAGACGGCCGCCGCGTTGCCGCCCAGCATGGCGGCCACCTCCTCGGTCGGGACGCCGCTGAAGGTGTGGCGCAACGCCTCCCGGGTGTAGGGGGCGGTGCCCTCGTAGTGCGGGTAGTCGCTTCCCCACATGATGCGGTCGACGCCGATCCGGTAACGCTCGGCGCACTCGACGGGCCGCATGAAGCTGGCGCCGACGTAGCACTGGCGGGCCCAGTACTCGCTGGGCTTGCAGGTCAGCGAACCGGCGGTGGGCCCGGCAAAGCGGGCGATCGCCGAGCTCGCCCGCCCGTAGCGGGCGGCCGCGACGTCGAGCGAGTCCAGGGTCGCGGGGATCCACCCGGCGCCCTGCTCGGTGAAGACGACGGTGAGGTCGGGATGGCGATCCAGTGCGCCGCTGAAGATCAGGTGCCACAGCGCACGGTGGGCAAACCAATGCGTCTCATACACCCACACCGCGAACGAGCTGCCCCACCCGTCGGTCGGGCTCGGCCCGGCGTTGCCGCCGTGGTGGTTGACCACCAGGCCCGCCTCCGCGCACGCCGCCCACAGCGGCTCCCAGTGCTCGGCGTAGAGCGGGGCGAATGCCGGTTCCGGGGGCGACCCCGGGCAGCAGCACCCCGCCGCGCAGCTCCAGCTTGGCGATCTGCGCCACCTCGGCGATGGCCTCGTCGAGGTCGCCGAGCAGGATCTGGCCCACCCCGGCGCGCCGCTCGGGCGCAAGGGAGCAGAAGTCGGCCAGCCAGCGATTGTGCGCCCGCAGCCCTGCCCAGCGCAGCTCGAGCTCTTGGGCGGTCTCCGGCGGCGGGGCGGCCAGGCTCGCATGCGGAAAGAACGGCGGGACGGTGTTGGGGAAGATGACCTCCCCGGCGATGCCTTCGGCATCCAGCTCGGCGTTGCGGCGCTCGCTGTTCCAGTTGTGCTGGGCGTCGGGCTCGGCGAGGTCGCCGAACGGGTTGACGTACGTCTTTGCCCAGGAATCGAATTCGTCGCGGTACTGCGGGTCGAGGTATTCGCGGTAGTCGAGCAGGTCGGCGCCGCCGTGGCAGTCGGCCGAGATGACCGTGTACCGGTCCATGCGCTATGCCCGCGCCGGCTCGGGGCTCGGGGCGGCCAGCAGGGCCACGTCGTCGTAGCGCTGGTGCACATACGGCAGCAGCCACTCGGCCGGCACCGGCATCGCGATCCGTCCCACCTGGATGGTGCGCCGTCGGCACCAGGTGATCGACGTGACCTCGCGAATTGCGATGTCAACCACCGGGTCCAGCGGGGACTCCCCCAATTCGAGGGTGCCGTCGATGGTCTCGAGCAGCTCGTAGTGCCGGTGATATTCGCCGTAGACCAGGTGGGGGTCGGTGATGCCGCTCCCGTCGGGGGCACGCAGGAACTTGAAGTAGAACTCGGTGTTGACCTGGTCGGGCGGCAACTCCGCCGGGCCGGTGACCCGACCGTCCACCCTGATCAGCGGATAGCCCAGCCGCTCGACGGCGGCGGTGACGCGGTCGTCGTCGCGCTCCACTTCGATGTGAGCCAGTTTTTTTGGCTCGCCGAAGGTTTCGCGCCCACCCGTGACCGATTGCTCGGTGGACTGGGGCATGAACAGGGGGTAGTCGCCCTCGACGTCGCCGTGTCGGGCGGTCACCGAGAACACCGCCGACCCGAACGGCGGCCGGCCCTCGATCCGGACCCGCTGCAGCTGGACCCGGACCAACGGCTCGCCCGCCGGCTCCAGCGGCTGGGGCAGCACGGCCGCGACGATCTCCGGATCGGTGAGGTAGGTGACGGTCACCGCTTCGGTGGCAATCGGCGCCTTGGTGGCATCGATCTCGTGGTCGACCTGCGCCTCGGGCGGGCGAGGTCCGTAGCGAACTGCGTTGGTGCTCAACGGTTTCCTCCTTCGGTTGCCGACTCGCTCTCGGCGCTCTGGCCGAGGACGTCCACCAGGTAGTCCGGGTCGCTGCGGGTGAGAATCGATTCCGCCTTGCGGCGCACGACCGCCTCGGCGGGCGAGGGCGGACCCATCATCCAGAAACGATCCGCCCGAATCCCTTCCAGCACTTGGTCGGCGACCCTCTCGAGCGGGGTGAACTCGACCCGGGCACCGGCGGCCTCGAAGCGGCCCACGACGTCGGCCAGGGTCTGCTCGGGTGCGCGACGCTCCTGGGTCGCGGCGTAGCGCTCCGGGCGGTGCCGCCACGACTCCCAGATGCCGGTGTTCAAGAATCCGCTGGGAAACAGGACATGCGCGCGCACCCGCGTCCCGGTCATCTCCAGGTGGGTGTAGAGGCTCTCGGTCAGGCAGAGCACGGCGGCCTTGGTCATCGGGTAGACCGCCATGGCCGGCCCGCCCATGGCGCCGCGGGCGATCGGCGCGAACCCGCCGTTGCCCGAACAGGTGTTGACGACGTGCCCCTCGCCCTGCTCGAGCAGCAGCGGCACGAAGGCCTTGATGCCGTGGACGACGCCGAGCACGTTGACGTCGATGCCCCAGCGCCAGTCGGCCAGGTCGTGTTCCCACATGTATCCCTCGGAGACCCCGCCCGTGCCGGCGTTGTTGCACACCACGTGCACCGCGCCGAAGCGCGACAGCGCCTCCTTGGCCAGCGCCTCGACCGAAGAATAGTCGGTGACGTCGGTGACCACCCCGGCCGCCTCGATGCCCTCCTCCGCAAGAGCCCGAGTCGCCGCGTCGAGCGGTTCGGCGAGGACGTCGGCCAGCACCACCCTCATGCCCTCGTGGCCGAAACGCCTGCCCATGGCTCGGCCGATGCCCCCGGCTCCGCCGGTTACGACCGCCACCTTGCCCGCGAGATCCTTCATTGTGGCCATGGTCACACGGTCGCGAATAGCACCGCAACCAGTCGCATTATGCGACCATCGCCGTATGGCGCCGCGTCCCTCCCCGCAGACCGAGCGGGTGGTGAACCTGTTCGAGCAGCTGGCCGGTGACGGGAGCCGGGGGATGACGTTGGCGGAGGTGTCGCGCCACTTGAGTGTCCACAAGGCCAGCTGCCACTCGATGCTGTCCGAATTGCTCGGGGCCGGCTGGCTGCTGCGCGACCCGGTGCGCAAGACCTACCACCTGGGTCCCGCCCTGGTCCGCCTCGGCCGGGAGGCGGCGGACCGCTATCCGGCGCTGGTGCTGGCCCGCTCCGCGATGGCCGAGCTGTCGGCAACGACGGGCGCGCACTGCGTTGCCTTCTCGGTGAGTGACGACTACTCCACCGTCGTCGATCAGGTCCGAAGCCGCCGCGGCGGCGGTCACCCGATGCCCATCGGCACCCAGTTCCCGCACCGCCCGCCGTACGGGGCGTCGACCGTGGCCTGGGCCGGGCCGGATACCCGGGAGCGCTGGCTGGCCGCCCTACCCGAGGACGTCCGCGACCGCTACCGCCGGGCCATCGCCGCCACCCGGCGGCGGGGCTACGCGGTCGGCCTGCACCTGCTGCCCGATTTGCGCCTGCAGGAACTGGCGCTGCTCGTGCGCAGCGCCGAGGTGCGTTCCACCCGGCTTAGCCGGCTGGCTCAGGCGTTGACCGACGAGCTGATCCATCAGGAGGAGTGGTTCCCGGTCAGCCTGGCACGCGACCGCGACTACGAGGTCAGCCACATCGACTCCCCCATCCTGGGGCCCGATTCCCGCATCGCCCTCATGCTCAGCCTGGTCCCCAGCGCCAAGCCGGTGAGCGGCGCGGCGGTCACCCGGCTGGGGACGCAGCTTTCGGACGCAACCCGCCGACTCAGCGCCGCGCTGACCGAGGAATCATCGGGTTCGACCGGCTAGCGTCGCTCCGGCGCCAGCCGCTTGAGGGCCAGGCCGCCTTCGAAGGGGCGGTAGCCGAAGGCGGCCGGGGCGTGATAGCCCGTGTCCTCCACCGGGGTGCGCACCTCGGCGACGGTGGGCCCGACCTTGGCGGCCACCGGCACCAGCGCGTCGAGATCGAAACGGTAGAGGCGACCGGCGTTGCCGCCCAATATTTTTCGGCAGGTGTCCTCCGGCCGGTCGTGCAGGGCCCACCGGATGGCCAGCTTGGAGTGGGGCGTGAAGCCTTCCTCGTGGGGGTAGTCGCTGCCCCACATGATGTGCTCGGGCCCCATGAAGTCGATCATCGCGCCGTCGTAGGGCATCAGTTCGGCGGCCAGATAGCAGTTCCGCTGCACGTATTGGCTCGGCGTGAGGGTCAGCGCGTCGACCGACGATCCGCCGAACATGCCGTAGGTGCGGTTGTGGGCGTCGGATTTCATGGTGGGCACCATGGCGTCGAGGATGCCGAGCTGGCCCGGCAGCCACAGCGTGCCCTGCTCGGTCGGCACGAACCGCAGCGTCGGATGCCGTTCGAACACCCCGGCCAGGATCAGGTGTCCCACTGTGCGCTGGGCCCACAATGCCATCTCGGTGATCAACACCGCGTTGGACGCCGGCTGGTCCATCGGCATCTCGGGACTGCCGGCCCCCGCGTGCTGCACGATCGTGAGATCCAGGTCCGCGCACAGCGCCCAGAGCGGTTCGTAGCGGGTGTGAAAGAGCGGGGCCACCTGCGCGTCACCTGGCGAGACCGGCGGGATGAGCACGCCACCGAAGCAGCCCTGCTCGGCGCCCCAGCGGATTTCTTCCAGCGCCAGCTCGACGTCGTTGGGAAAGATCTGGATCAGCCCGCGGCGTCGGGCCGGGGCCAGCGAACAAAAGTCGATCTGCCAGCGGTTGTGGGCCTGCACACCGGCCCACCGCTTCTCGAAGTCCTCCCGGGTGCGCGGCAGGCTGATGGTGATGTTCGGGGTGGTCGGGAAGAACGGCGGAACGGTGTTGGGCAACAACACCTCGGCGGCCACGCCGTCGGCGTCCATCTCGGCGATCCGGAGCTCGTGGTCCCAGTTCCGGTTGGCGGTGGCGACGATCAGGTCGTCGAACGGGCTGGCGTAGGCCTTGGCCCACGCCTCGAACTCGTCATGCAGCCGCGCCGGCAGATACGGCTTGTAGCCGTAGAGATCGGCCCCGGCATGAGTATCCGTCGAGATGACGATGTAGCGATCCAGCGTGTCCCAGGTTGTAGCCATCACACCTCCGCGAGTAGGTGTCGAGTATAGGAGAAGCGGACCCGCTCGTGAATGCCGCACCGGCCGGTTGGGTAACTGAGTGGAACGCAAGCGGGTTCGCGGGCGGCCGGGATTCCTCTGGCCGACAAGCTATTCGACGCCGCACGGACCCGCCGTTGCGTGTCTCGCTCACCGGGACACGAGCAGGAGCGCGGCGGTGATGAGCATGACGGCTGCGGTGAGGCCATGGACTCCCCATGCGGTTGACCTGGGGCCTCCGTTGCGCAGCACGATGGTCGCGTCGGCGAGAGGAATGATCGTGGCGGCGCTCATCTCGAGCACTCCTCGGGTTGGATCGGTGAGGAGGATGTCGGGTCGAGCAGTATCGACTGCACGCCGACGATCTCGTCGGAATTGAAGCCGGCCATGTCGGCGGCGAATTCCGGGCCGGTCATGATGTGTCGCGTGAGTCGCTCGGGGTCGGCGCCGGCGGACAGGATGCCGACACGCTCACCGAGGTGTTATGGGCCGCATTGCACGGGATGGTCACCCTCAGCCGTGCCGGCCGGCTCCGCCCCGGCCACGACGCGGAGCGTCTCCTCCTGCTCGTCAGTCAATTCACCGGCTGACGCGAAAACGACGCACGCGGCGCTGATGGGCTCGGCTCCTCGCGTCGTCGCGTGGCTTGTCGGTGCCTGGAGTCACAGTGGACTTCCCCCACGGGAAAGGATCCGCCATGCCGTATATCACGCCGACCACCACGCACGCGTGCCCGCGCTGCGGGCTCGAATCCCCTTGTTCGGCGGGAAGCTGGCCGGACCGGCACCCGGTGGCCGCGGTGACGCTGAGCGTCTTCGCGCTCGCCGCCGTCTGCGCGTACCCGTGGCTGCTCGGGTGCCTCGTCGTCGGCGCCCTGGCATACGTTGCCCACCGCGAACACCGGCGACGCGCGGCGCTGGCGGCGAGGGCCGACTACGAGCACCGCGCGCTGATGGCGCAATCGCCGTGGGCGCCGGGACTGCATCCGGTCCGGCCGCGGCGTCCGGCGCCGTGGCACGTCGTCAGCCTGCTGCCCACCGACCCGATCCCCTACCCCAAGGAACGGAGCCCATGAACGTCCTACTTCTCGCCACCACGGCCGCAACGGGTGCCGCGGTACTCGGTGTCGCGCCCGCGCACGCCGACCCGTGGGGCCATCCCGGGGAATGCCATTCCCTCGGCCAGAACTACAACGGCTGGTACCCGTGAAATCAGTACCAGCCGTGGCTGCCCTACCGCACGGCGGGTTGTTCGGCGTGTTCGTCATGAATCGCACTAAGGCCGAACGAAATCGGTGAAAACGGGAACCGGATGGAGGCCCCATGCACGTCCAACTGAATTAACGGGCCGCTGCGCAAGAGTAAAGTCGCATCAGCTCAGAAGGGGTGGCGATGGTCCTCCAATGCGGGCGCGGTCGAAGGTCCCGGAATCGACGGAGGCTGCGATGCGGCTGCGCTACATAAGCATCGCGGCGCTGGTCAGCGAAGCCGGCGGTGACCCCTGGGGAATCGACCGGAGCCTGCAGGCCGGTCGCCCGGCCCAGATCGCCGAGCTGGCCGAGGCCTTTCACGCGGCGGGCCGGTGCACCGCCGACGCCGGCGCCGCGTTCGAGCACGCCCGGACCCGCTTCGAGGCCGCCTGGAACCACCGCAACGGCGACCATCCCATCAACGCCTCGGCCCAGGTCCAGCGGGTGACCCGCTCGCTGGGTGCCCAGTCCCTGCAGCTGCCCGAGATCGGCGCCGACCTGGAGACCGTCGCCGCGGGCCTGGCCGAGGCGCAAAGGGCCGCGGCCGCCCAGATCGCGACGCTGGAGAGTCAGCTGAAGGGCCTCGACGACCTGATCGGCCAGGCGATGCGAATGGAGACCGCCACGGCCCTGGACGCCGACGACAGGGGCGCGCTCGATGGGTTCATCCACACGTGTGAAGACGACGCGATCCGCGACACCCGGGCCGCGCTGGGCCGGCTGCGGTCAACCCGCGACGGCTACTCGGCCGCCTTGGGAGACTCGCGACTCGCGCTGCGCACCGACGGCTATGACCCGACAGCCATCCAGGCGCTCGACGCACCCGAATTTCCCGCGAGTCCCCAAGAGCAGGAAAAGATTCCGTCGCCCGACACGAGGCCCGAAGACGTCAAGCGGTGGTGGGATTCGCTGAGCGAACAAGAAAGAGACGTGCTGAAAGCCCAACACCCACCGGAATTGGGCAACCTCAACGGCATTCCGGTCGACGCGCGCGGAGCGATCAATGCGGCAGTCATGAACGACGACCTGCACCTGGTGGAGGACGCCGCCACACGGCATGGGGTGTCGGTCGGCGACGTGCTCGGCGACCCGGCCGGGTATGGGGTCTCGGCAACGGCGATGGTGCGTTACGCCAATGCCTGCCGCGCCAGGGACGGCTTGGCCAAGTCCGCGAGCGCCGTGGATCAGTGGCACCACCACCCGCCGGTGTATCTGTTGCGCTACCAGCCCGACGCGTTCGGCGGGGAGGGCGCCGCGGCGATCGCGATCGGCAACCCCGACACCGCGGCCAACACCGCGGTCCTGGTGAAGGGCCTGAGCACCGGTGTCCGCGAGGGCACCCTGGCCAACCCCGACGGCGTGCGCCTCTACGAGGAGTCCGCCCGCGCCGGCGGGGACGAGCCCACCGCGGTGGTGCTCTGGGTCGGCTACGACGCCCCGGACACCGTCTGGGACCCGGGCCTCTACGAGCCCAACATGGCCCGCGCGGGAGGCCAATTGCTGGCCGCCGACGTCAACGCCCTGGGCGTGACCCACGCGGGTGCGCCCACCCACATGACGGTGATCGGCCACTCCTACGGATCCACCGTGGTGTCCGACGCCGCGGCCGCCTACGGGATGCACGCCAACGACGTCGTGCTGGTCGGCTCACCCGGCACCGATGTGGCGCACTCGGCGGCCGACTTCGACCTGGCGCCGGGCGGGCATCTGTATGTCGGCGCGGCCTCCGGCGACACGGTGACCTGGTCGCCGGGCGAGGTGCGCGGGCCCGGCCTGATCGGTCCGGCCCTGGGCGGGCTCGGGGACGATCCCGCGGTCGACGGCTTCGGCTCCACCCGGTTCAAGGCCGAAAACCCCGACTACACGGCGAACCCGATCTACGACCACTCCCACTACTTCGACGACGGGTCGGAATCGCTGTTCAGCATCGCCGACGTGGTCTCGGGCCACGGCGACGCGCTGCAACACGACGGCATGACCGCGCACCACCGCGGCGAATACGGCCTGCCGCCGGGGTTCGACCCCGAAGGCCTGCGCGGCGCCACAACCGGCCACCGCCATGCCGCACCGGCCGGATGAGCCGCAAATCTCTTGTCCCGGAGGAAAATTCGAGTGTTTACCGTGTCTACCAGGATCGCAGCCGCGGCGGCAGCCGGGTGCCTCGCGCTCGGCGGGTGCTCTGACAAGGTGCGCCACCCGATCTCGCCGCAACAAGCCCGCAAGCAGGTCGTCGACGCCGCCCGCGACATCGTGCAGGCCGTGCACGGCCAGGTCACCGAGGCGACGTTCAGCTATGAATCCTGCAACGACCAGGGCGAACCACCGTTCCGGGGGGTTGCCGACGTGGCGTTCTGGCTGCCCGGCATCCCGCACACCGAACCCGCCGACCCGCAGACGGTGATCAAAGAGCTTGTCGCCGACGGCTGGAGCACCGACTCCGACTTCACCTCCCACTCGCCGACCCTGCGCAAAAGCAGCGTGAACATCATCCTGACGGTGCCGTCCCACCCTCCGGCGGGACTCCCGCTCAACAGCCACGCGTGGGCCAAAGTCGACGGCGAATGCAATGACATGACCGACCACCGCAAGGACGGCTCGCTCGCCCCCGAAGACATCCGCAACGACGTCCGGCAGCCGTCCTGAGCCGGCCGCCACCGACGCACAGGACCGCGCCGCACGGTTGAGAGTCAACGCTCGCGCGGGGCATGCTTACCGATATGCATGTGATCCGCGGAGTGCGCGACCCGGCCGCCGGCTTTCCACTCGACACCGCCGCCGACGACGCGGGCGAACGTCGGCAGGCCAACCGCGCCATCGCCGTCAGCGCTATTGGGCTGACGCTGACCGGGCTCGTCGAACTGGCCATCGCCCTGGTGTCGGGCTCGGTGGCGCTGCTCGGCGACGCGCTGCACAACTTGTCGGACGTCTCGACCAGCGCCCTGGTGTTCATCGGCTTCCGCGCCTCCCGCAAACTGCCGACCGAGCGCTACCCCTACGGCTACGAACGCGCCGAGGATCTCGCTGGACTCGGTGTGGCCGTGGTCATTTGGGGCAGCGCGGCGGTCGCCGGCTACGAGAGCGTGACGAAGTTGCTCCACCACGGCGGCACCGGCCATGTGGGCTGGGGCATCGCCGCGGCGGCCGTGGGCATCGCGGGCAACCAGCTGGTGGCCCGGTACAAGCTGACCGTGGGCCGGCGGATCCGCTCGGCGACCATGGTCGCCGACGCCAAGCACTCCTGGCTGGACGCATTGTCGTCCGGCGGGGCGATGCTGGGGCTGATCGGCGTGGCCCTCGGCTGGGGATGGGCCGACGCCGTCGCCGGCATCGTCGTCACCGGATTCATCTGCCACGTCGGCTGGGAGGTGACCGCCGACATCGCCCACCGCCTCCTCGACGGCGTCGACCCCGAGGTCATCGCGACCGCCGAAACCGTCGCCGCCACCGTCCCCGGCGTCGTGCACGCGCACGCCCGCGCCCGCTGGACCGGGCGGACCCTGCGCGTCGAGGTGGAAGGCTTCCTCGACCCCGGCACTCCCCTGTCTGCGGCCGAGGACATCGGCCGCCGCGTCGCCGCGGCGCTTGCGCCGCAACTTCCCGAGATGCAGAACTTCACCTGGTCGGCGCGCGCCGCCTGACGGGCAGGCGGGCGGGATGCGATCGCGCCGAGAAGCGGGGCCCGCGCGACGCGTCAGCGGCCGCGAATCGAATCCCGCTGCGCCGGAAACGATTCAATGACCTCGATCAGCTCGTCGGCCGCTTCCCAGTTCAGCAGGTGCCCGGCGTCGGGCACCGGGACGAGGCGCGCACCCGGTATCCCGGCGGCGAGCCGGCGTGAATGAAAAGGCGGCGTGGTGCGGTCCGCGGTGCCGACCATGACCACGGCCGGGACCGTGATCTCCCCCAGCCGCGGGTAGCGGTCTTCGCGCGAGAACGCCCGCACGATCGGCACCAGCGGCCCGTGCTCGTCCAGATGCTGTTTGAAGAACTCGACGAACACCGAGACCATAGCCGGCGACGGGCGCGCCCCGCACTGCGCGGCGCCGAAGAGCGCCGCGAGGGTCCGGTACCGCAATAACCATTGCAGGACGCCGTACTGCATCAACGGAATCTGCACCCGGTTCTGCGGTGCGCCCTCCAGGATTCGTCCCGCCCAGGTCGCAAACAACACCAGCCCGCGCAGCCGCTGCGCCAGCCCGGGGTGGTCGAGCAGCGCGCGGATGGTGACGAATCCGCCCATCGAGTGCCCGACGAGCACGCCGTCGCGCACGTCGAAGTGCCGCAGCACCGCGTCCAGATCGGCCGCCATGGGCGCCGACCCGATCCCCTCGGAGCCCAGGGTGGACTGCCCGTGCCCGCGCTGATCGATAGCGATGACCCGAAAACCCCTGGTCTGCAGCTCATCCCACACGAGGTTCCATTCCAGTGCGGCGGCGGTGTAGCCGTGCACCAGGACCACCGGCGGTCCCTGCCCGGCAACCAGCGTATGCAGCACCGTCCCGTCGGGGCGGGTGATCGCAACCTGCTCGCCCCGCGGTTCGGCCGTGAGCCGTTCGCGCGGAATCGGGTCGGGGTTGCGCTGGATCCGGCCGACCACCACCCGCGCGGCGCCCCAACCGATTCCGGCCGCACCGACCAGCGCGGCCCCCGCGGCCAGCGGTGTTCGCACCACGCACCTCCCGAGACTTCGCACCCGCGCCGACACGTTACGCGGTTGGCGATGCCGCGGCCATCCATGCGAGACTCCGTGGAATTCAGTGGCCACCGACCCCGAGGGCACGCGATGACGACGTCTGACCCGCCCGCACCCGACGACCCGGACCGGGCCGCGCCGCCGGAGGCGATGCACGAGCTGATCCTGGGCGCATGGACGTCGCAGGCGATCACCGCGGCCGCCGATTTGGGCGTGGCCGACGCGCTGGCCGCCGGGCCGCTCCCACTGGACGAACTCGCCGGCAGGGTCGGCGCGAACCCCGACGCGCTGCGCCGGCTGCTGCGCGCGCTGGCCGCCAGAAATATCTTCGCCCGGCGCGACGACGGCCGGTACCAACTGACCCCGCTGGCCGACCTGTTGCGGTCCGACGCCCCGGTCTCGATGGCCGCCACGGCGCGGTTCATCGGCGCGCGCGAACACCGGGAGCACTGGAGCCTGCTCACCGAGGCGATCAGGACCGGCACCGCGGTCGTTCCTGCCCTGCGCGGCAAGGGTTTCTTCGACTACATGGGCGATGAGCCGCGGTTCGGGCAGATCTTCAACGACGCGATGACCAGCCTGTCGGGCGCGGCGATCGGACCCGTCGTCGAGGCCTACGACTTCGCGTCGTTCGGCACCGTCGTCGACGTCGCCGGCGGTCACGGGCGCCTGCTCGCCGCGATCCTGGCGTCGGCGCCGGACACCCGGGGTGTGCTCTACGACCTGCCCGACGTGATCGCCGGGGCGATGCCGTTGCTGCGCGAACTGCGCGTCGCCGACCGGGTGCGGCTCGCCGAAGGCTCATTCTTCGACGGCGTTCCCGCCGGCGGCGACGCCTACGTTCTCAAGCACATCATCCACGACTGGGACGACGAGCCGAGCGTGCGGATTCTGCGCAATGTGCGAGCGGTCGCCGGCGCCGGCGCGACGTTGCTGCTCGTCGAGGCCGTCGTGCCCGACGACAACAGCGGCCCCCTGGTCAAGCTGACCGACATGGAGATGCTGATCATCAACAACGGCCGCGAACGCACCGCCGAGGAGTACCGCCGGCTGCTCGCGGAGGCCGGCTTTCAGCTGACGCGCATAGTGGGCACCGCGTCGCGGTTCAGCATCATCGAGGCCCGCGCGGCCTGAGCTCAGTTGCCGGCGGGTTCCGCGGGGTTGGGACCCCGGCCTTCGCCGGTCAGGTACTTGGGGCAGTAGGCCGCGGCCGAGATCGTGGTGAAGCTGGCGGCGCCGGTGCCCTGAAACGACGGGTTGCGGTCGTCGAGCTCCTTGGTGATCTCCTGGGCCGACTTGCCCTCGTCGAGCAGCTGACAGACCGAATGGCCGGCATTGACCGCGAGGGCTGGGTTTTGGTAGGTGATCCCGGCCGCGCGCAGCTGCGCGAGGAAGGTCTGGTCGTTGCCGTCGGCGTGCGCGGGCGCGGCCATGCCGATGGCGGCGGCGGCGCACGCGAGTGGAAGTGCGAATTTCATAACCCATCGATTCTCTCGTACCCGGCGGCGGGCCGACATGCCCCGGGGCAAACTGTAAGTGAACTTTCTCAGGTTTCGGGCCCGCCGGTCCACTACGCCGCGGGCGCCCGCGAGGCCCTGGAGAAGCGCAGGGCCACCCGCCGGGCCGGGAGCGAGCCGGGCAGCGCGCCCAGGGGCTCGGGCTTGGGCCGCTCCCAGATGTCGCCGGCCAGAACCCCGGGCAGGCCCGCCTCGCTGGCGACGAAGACCGGACGCAGGCCCTGCGCGGACTGCTGGTGGAAATCCCGCAGCGCGGCGAACGCCCACTTGCCCAGCAGGCAGATCGCGACCAGGTTGGCGATCGCCATGAGCGCCATCGCAAGATCGGCCAGCGCCCAGACCACCGTGAGCTTGGACAACGCGCCGACGGCGATCGCCGCCAGCGTCACGCCTTTGAGCACGTTGATCGACAGGTACCGGCCGCCGAGGAAGAACAGGTTGGCCTCCGCGCACACGTAGTTGCTCAGCACCGAGGCGAACGCGAAGACGAACACCACCGACGTCATCAACACCGTGGTCCACGAGCCGAGCCCGGCGGCGATCGCCGACTCCGTGAGGCTCGCGCCGGCGACCGAACCCAGATGCGCCGGATCGTAGATCGCGGGCCCCGACATCAGCACTATGAAGGCCGTGGCCGTGCAGATCACCATGGTGTCGACGAATACCGCCAGCGACTGGATCAGGCCCTGTTCCACCGGGTGTGCCACCGTCGCGGCGCCGGCGATGTTGGGCGAACTCCCCATGCCGGCCTCGCAGGCGAACAGGCCCCGCTTGACCCCGGTCAGCATCGCCACGGCGATGCCCCCGGCGAAGCCGCCCGCCAGCTGCTTGACCCCGAACGCGCCGCCGACGACCTCCTCGATCACCGCTGGCAGCGCGGTGATGTTGGTCGCCACGATCGCCAGCGCCAGCAGCGCGTAGACCAGAGCCACCACCGGGAGCACCATGCCCGCGAACTTGGCCACGCTGCGCACCCCACCGAATAGCACCGGCGCGGCGAGCGAGGCCAAAACCGCTGTCGTCCAGCCGGTTCCGATGCCGTGCGACGACTGCAGCACGCCGCTGATCGCATTGGTCTCCACCATGTTGAACGCGGTGGAGAAGCTGAACACCAGCAGCAGGGCGAAGAACACACCGCCCGCCCGCGAGCGCAGGCCTCGCTGGATGTAGAACGCGGGGCCGCCGCGGAAGGCCCCGTCGTCGGAGCGGACCTTGAAGATCTGGGCCAGGGTCGCCTCGATCACCGCCGTGGCCATGCCGACCAGGGCTACCACCCACATCCAGAAGATCGCGCCGGGACCGCCGACGGTCAGCGCGATCGCGACACCGGCGATGTTGCCGGTGCCCACCCGCGACGCCAGGCCGACGCAGAAGGCCTGGAAAGAGGAGATCCCACCGTCGCGGCGGTGGGATCTCCTGAGCTGGCGGACCATTCGCCCGAAGTAGCGGAGCTGAACGAACCTGGTGCGCACCGTGAAGTAGAGACCGACGCCGATCAGCAAATAGATGAGGAGGTGAGTGTTGAGGACGTCGCTGAGCGGCTCGACCAACTGCCGTTGAAGAAAGTCCAAATTCGCATCCTCGGAGAAAGCCGGGCCGTTATCCGTGGATGAAGCATAAATTCCGAATGTTGACAACAGGTTTCGCCGGCCAAGCCCCGGTAGCGGGCATGTAAAAAGCCGGTCACAAGGTCCCGAGCGGGCAAATTGGCGGGACCGTTCAGCCGCCGTTGGGAGCCGGCGCCCCGGGCCCCAGCGCCGTCGGGCAGTAAACGTTGGCCGCGATCGCGGTGAACCGGGCGGCGTTGTCCGCCTGCAGCCTGGGGTTGAGCTTCTGGACGTTTTGGACGATGTCCGCCAGCTGGGTGCCCCGGCCGGCCATCCGGCACACTTCCTTGCCGGCCGCGATCGCCCGCCCCGGATCCGAATAGGTGATGTCGGCCGCCTGCAGCGTCGCGAGGAACCGGTCGTCGGTGCCGTCGGCGTGCGCGGGCGCCGCCCCGGCGATCGCGCCGGCGATCACGACGGCGGGGCCGATCAACGCCGGAAGCGGTCTCATACTTCCCGATCGTCGCAGAGCGGCCACGGCTTTGCACGACGTTCTGGGTATCGTCAACCACCGGTTGACATGGCAGCTATCGTCAACCTAGCGTTGACGCATGCCCGACGTCACCCCGATCGCCCACAGCGTCCGCCTCGACGACCTGATCGACGCCATCAAGCGGGTGCACACCGACGCGCTGGACCAACTGGCCGACGCCGTCCTGGCCGCCGAGCACCTCGGTGAGGTCGCCGACCACCTGATCGGCCACTTCGTCGATCAGGCCCGCCGCTCCGGCGCCTCCTGGACCGACATCGGCAAGAGCATGGGCGTCACCAAACAGGCCGCCCAGAAGCGGTTCGTCCCGCGCCCAGAAACCACCCCGCTGGACGCCCAACAGGGCTTCGCGCGCTTCACGCCGCGGGCCCGCAACGCCGTCGTCGCCGCCCAGAACGCCGCGCACCGGGCGGCCGCCACCGAGCTCACCCCCGAGCACCTGATCCTGGGCATGCTCGACGATCCGGCCGCGCTGGCGACCATGCTGCTGCGCCACCGCCACGTCGACCTCGAGGCGTTGCGCGCGGCCGTAGCCCCGTCGGCCTCGGCGCCGCCCGGAGGCGCCGGGGCGCCGGACCTGATCCCGTTCAGCGGCCCGGCCCGTAAGGCGCTCGAACTGACCTTTCGCGAGGCGCTGCGGCTCGGCCACAACTACATCGGCACCGAACACCTGCTGCTGGCGCTGCTCGAACTGGAGGGCGGCTCGCCGGACGGCGGGCCGTTGGGCCGCTCCGGCGTCGAAAAAGCCGGCGTCGAGGCCGACCTGGCCCGTGCGCTCGAGTCGCTGACCAGCGGCAAAAACGACGCCGAATCCGCCCCACCCGACCCCTCCCCCTCGCCGTAACGCTGTGCGATCATGCCAAGATGCGCCGCTGGCTGATCGCCCTGTCCGCCGTCCTCGTCGCCGCCGCGAGTGTGACCGCCGCCGGCGCCGCAGCGCCCCGCGCGCGGGCCGGCGACGCCCCGATCGGCCACATCGGTGACACGCTGCGGGTCGACAACGGCACCTACATCGCCGACGTCACCGTCACCAGCGTGGGCCCCTGCGACCCGCCGCCGGGATTCGGCTACACGCGCAGCGGCACCTACAAGGGCTTTCCGGGCAGCACCGTCGAGCGCGCGGACGTGACGGTGCGCGCGATCCGGGTGCCCAACCCGTTCATCCTGGCGACCGACTTCGCCTTCGACGGGGTCACCCCCAACGCCGACGCCTACGTGCCGCGCGCCTCCGATGCGCCCGACGCCCTGGACAACGTGCTCGTCAACGCGCCCAACGGCGCGATCGTGCGCGGGGAGGTGTATTGGGACGCCTACCGCGACCCGGTCTCCACCGTCGTCCTGCTGGACAAGAAGACGGGCTACCACCTCGCGCAGTGGAATCTGTGATCCGCGTGGAATCCCTGACCCGAGCCGTCCACCCGGCGACGCCCGAGTCCGTCGATCCCGGCGAGCTGGCCGCCGTTGCCGCGCAGACATTCCCGCTGGCCTGCCCGCCGTCGACGCCGCCCGGCAACGTCGCGTCGTTCGTCGACGCCAACCTCTCGGCCGCCCGCTTCGCCGACTACCTCGCCGACCCGAACCGCGCGGTCCTCGCCGCCCGGCAGGACGGCCGGATCATCGGTTACGCCATGCTCATTCGGGGCGTCTCCGACGATCCCGACGTGCAGCGGGCCGTCGCGGTCCGCCCGGCCGCCGAGCTGTCGAAAATGTACGTGCTGCCCGACCACCACGGCAGCGGTGCCGCGGCGGCACTGATGGGTCTGGCACTGGACACCGCCGAACGGTGGAGCGCCCGCTGCGTGTGGCTGGGTGTCAACCAGAAAAACCAACGCGCGCAAAGCTTTTACACCAAGACCGGCTTTACGGTCAACGGCACCAGGACGTTTCAGGTGGGCGCGCGCCGCGAGCATGACTATGTCATGGTGCGCGAGGTTCACTGAATCTGGCCAGGAAGCGGACCCGCGCATGCGGGCACTGGCACGGCGTGCTGCAATCAAGCTCATGCCCGACTCCGCGGCCGGCGGCACCGGTGAGGCCACCGAAACCCCGCTGGCCCGGCTGGGGTCGGCCGGCGAGCTCGACGAAAGCGAGCTCGCCGAGCTCTACGACTATCCGCGGAGCGACGGCACGTGGGTCCGCGCGAACTTCATCACCAGCCTCGACGGCGGCGCCACCACCGAGGGCACCAGCGGCGCGATGGGTGGGCCCGGCGACCGGCTCGTCTTCAACCTGCTGCGCGAGCTCGCCGACGTCATCGTGGTCGGCGCGGGCACCGTCCGGGCCGAGGGGTATTCCGGTGCGCACCTGGGCGCCGCGCAGCGCCAACGGCGACAGGCACGCGGCCAGAGCGAAGTGCCGCAGCTGGCCATCGTCACCCAGGCGGGCCGCCTGCAGCGCGACATGCCGGTGTTCGCCCGGACCGAGGTGCCGCCGCTGATCCTCACCAGCGCGGCGGCCACCGACGAGGCACGCCGGCTGCTCGGTGACGTCAGCGAGGTCCTCGACTGCTCCGGCGGCGATCCGGGCAAGCTCGACGAGGCCGCGCTGCTGTCCCAGCTCGCCTCCTGCGGGATGCGCCGCATCCTGACCGAGGGCGGGCCGATGCTGCTCGGCTCGTTCATGCAACGCGACATGCTCGACGAGCTGTGCCTGACCATCGCGCCTTACGTCGTCGGCGGCCAGGCGCGGCGCATCGCGACCGGCCAGCGCCAGGTGTTGACCCGGATGCGCTGCGCCCACGTCCTGACCGACGACGCCGGCTACCTGTACACCCGCTACGTCCGGGTGAGCGGCGCGGGCTCGCACAGTGGCTAATGTGGTCGGCATGAATCGGCCCCGCACGTCCGCCGCGATCTTGGTCGCGGTGACCGCCGTGCTGGCCGGCTGCGTCCCCGGCCTGCCCGCGGACCCGCGCTTCGCCACCGACTCCGGCGCGCGGCCGCAGGGGGCGACCACCACCAAGCCGCCACCCAGCGGCCCGCCGCCGATTGCGGCACCCAAGAACGACCTGTCCTGGCGTGACTGCACGTCGCGGATCTTCACCGACGCGGCGGTGAGCGCCCCCGCCGGCGTCCGGCTGGACTGCGCGAACTACGACACCGACCTGGACCCGGTCAACGGCGGCGCGGGCACGTTGAGCATCGGCGTGGTGCGCGCCCGGACGAGCAAGACCCCGCAAGACGCGGGGCCGCTGGTGTTCACCACCGGCTCCGACCTGCCGTCCTCGGCGCAGCTGCCCGTGTGGCTGGCGCGGGCCGGCGCCAACGTGCTTGCCAGCCACCCCGTCGTCGCCGTCGACCGCCGCGGGATGGGCCTGTCGGCCCCGATCGACTGCCGCGACCACTTCGACCGTGAGGCGATGCGCAACCAGGCGCAATTCCAAAGCGGCGACGACCCCGTTGCCAACCTGTCCGACATCTCCAACACCGCCACCACGAACTGCACCGACGCCATCGCCCCGGGCGACTCTGCCTACGACAACGTGCACGCCGCCTCCGACCTCGAACGACTGCGCACCCTGTGGGACGTGCCCGCGCTCGCGCTCGTGGGAGTCGGCAACGGCGGCCAGGTGGCGCTCACCTACGCCGCGTCGCGTCCCGACCGGGTCGCGAGGCTGATCCTCGACTCCCCGATCGCGCTGGATGTCGGCGCCGAAACCGAGGCCGAGCACCGGGTGAAGGGCCAGCAGGCCGCGCTCGACGCGTTCGCCGCCCAGTGCCTCGCGGTGAACTGCGCGCTGGGTCCCGACCCGAAGGGCGCAGTCAGCGCGCTGCTGTCCGACGCCCGCGCCGGCAGGGGCCCCGCCGGCGCGTCGGTGGCCCAGGTGGCCCGCGCCATCACCGTCGCCCTGGGCTACCCGTCCGGCGGCGGCGTCGACGCCGTCACCGGCCTGGCGAACACGCTGGCGAGCGCGCGTTCCGGCGACACCGACCGGCTCGACAGCCTGATCGAGCGCGCCGACGCCACCCAGGACACGGACGGCCAGTTCGTCAGCACCTGCAGCGACGCGGTGAACCGGCCCACCCCGGACCGGGTGCGCGAGCTCGTGGTCGCGTGGGGCAAGCTCTATCCCCAGTTCGGCACGGTCGCGGCGCTCAACTTGGTGAAATGCGTGCACTGGCCGACGATCTCGCCGCCGGCGCCGCCGAAGAACCTCAAGATCGACGTGTTGTTGGCCGGCGTGCAGAAGGACCCGATCGTGGGCGTCGAGGGCGTCGCGGCGACGGCGGCGCTGATCATCAACGCCAACCAGGCCAGCAAGCGGGTGATGTGGCAGGGCATCGGCCACGGCGCCAGCATCTACTCGTCGTGCGCGGTGCCGCCGCTGATCGCCTACCTCAACGACGGCAAGCTGCCCGGCACCGACGTCTACTGTCCCGCCTGACGAATTCGGGTTCGCGGTCGGTGTACGGTGCGCTGGTGACGGCAGCTGACTCGACCCGAACCGGCTTGCGCGATGCGGCGTTGGCCGCATTCCGTCCCCGCACCGGCGCACCGCGTGCGGCGGCCGTAGTGCGCTCGGCGCTGTGGCCGGTGGCCATTCTCTCGGTGCTGCACCGCAGCATCCCGCTTTCCATCAACGGCAACATCACCGACGACTTCAAGCCGGTGTACCGGGCGGTGCTGAACTTCCGGCACGGCTGGGACATCTACAACGAGCACTTCGACTACGTCGACCCGCACTACCTGTACCCGCCGGGCGGCACGCTGCTGATGGCGCCGTTCGGATACCTGCCCTTCAACCCGTCGCGGGCCCTGTTCATCCTGATCAACACGGTGGCAATCCTGGTCGCCTGGTACCTGCTGCTGCGGATGTTCAAGTTCACGCTGTCGTCGGTGGCCGCGCCCGCCCTGCTGCTGGCCATGTTCTGCACCGAGACGGTGACGAGCACGCTGGTGTTCACCAACATCAACGGCTGTGTCCTGCTGGCGGAGATGCTGTTCCTGCGCTGGCTGCTGGACGGGCGGGTGAGCCGGCAATGGTGGGCCGGCGCCGCGATCGGGCTGACGCTGACGCTCAAACCCGTGCTCGGCACCGCTGCTGTTGCTGCCCCTGCTGAACCGGCAGTGGCGCGCGCTGGTGCCGGCCCTCGTGATTCCGGTGGCCGTCAACCTGGCCGCGTGGCCGCTGGTGAGCGACCCGATGGACTTTGTCACCCGCACGGTGCCCTACATCCTGGGCACCCGCGACTACTTCAACAGCTCGATCGAGGGCAACGGCGTGTACTTCGGGCTGCCCACCTGGCTGATCGTGTTCATGCGGATCCTGTTCACGCTGCTCGCGATCGGCGCCATGTGGCTGCTGTACCGCTACTACCGCACCCGCGACCCGCTGTTGTGGTTCACCAGCTCGACGGGCGTGCTGCTGCTGTGGTCGTGGCTCGCGCTGTCGCTGGCCCAGGGCTACTACTCGATGATGCTGTTGCCGTTCCTGATGACCGTGGTGCTGCCCAACTCGCTGATCCGCAACTGGCCGGCATGGCTGGGCATCTACGGCTTCATGACGCTGGACGACTGGCTGATCTACCGGTGGATGAGGTATGGCCGCGCGCTGCAATACCTGAAGATCACCTACGGCTGGTCGCTGCTGCTGATCGTGGCGTTCACCGTGCTCTACTTCCGCTACCTGGACGCCAGGGCCGAGAACCGGCTGGACGGGGGCATCGACCCGGCGTGGCTGACGGCCGAGCGGGACGGCGCTAGCGTGGACGCATGACCAATCCGAAGGTGCAACTGACCGACGACGAGTGGCGTCAGAAACTCACCCGCGAGGAATTCGAGGTGCTGCGCCGCGCCGGCACCGAGCGGCCGTTCACCGGCGAATACACCGACACCACCACCCAGGGCATCTACCAATGCCGGGCCTGTGGCGCCGAGTTGTTCCGCAGCACAGAGAAGTTCGAGTCGCACTGCGGCTGGCCGTCGTTCTTCGACCCGTCGAGCTCGGACGCGGTGATCTTGCGTTCGGACGACTCGCTGGGGATGACGCGCACCGAAGTGCTATGCGCCAACTGCCACAGCCACCTGGGCCACGTGTTCACCGGCGAGGGCTACCCGACGCCGACGGACCAGCGCTACTGCATCAACTCGATCTCGCTGCGCCTGGTCCCGACGGACGTGTAGCTAGCTCCCCGCTGCGTCCGCGACACATAACCAGTTGCGACGACACGCCGAAGCGCATCGCAACCGTTTATATCTCGCGGCATCCGCGACGGATGAGGGCGTCGCGCACACGTCGCACGACGTCCTCGGGCTTGTCCTCGGCGATCACCCGGATGACGATCCAGCCAAGCGCTTCCAGCTTGCGTATCCGCCACTGGTCTCGGGCGTACTGGCGGCGGTCGGTGCGATGCTGGTCGCCGTCATACTCGGCGGCTACTTTGCATCTCTCCCAGCCCATATCCAGCAGGCCGACCGTTCGCCAGTTCTCGTTCACTGGTATCTGAGTTTCCGGAGCCGGCAATCCCGCATCGATCAGCAGGAGTCGCAGCCACGTTTCTTTGGGCGACGCAGCGCCCGCATCGACGAGCGGAAGCGCGGTGCGCAGCCGCCGCAGGCCCCGCGCACCGCGGTACCGCCTGGCCAGCAGCAACACCTCCTCGACGTCAAACGGCTTAGCGCGCATCAGGGCATCGAGCCGCGCCACTGCCTCGCCGGTGGGCAGTTGCCTGGCCAAGTCGAACGCCGTCCGGGCAAGAGTGGTCACCGGTAGACGCGCGACACGGGCGACCTCATCGGGCTCAACCCGGTGATTACGGGTGATCACTCCGACCGGAGCGTGCTGGTTACGCCAGATCAACTCGATGGGCACGTCGTCGTCGATCCACTTCGAGCCGTGCAATGCCGCCGCGGCGAGCCCGGCCACGACGCCGCGGCGGCCCGACCACAGCCACGCCGCAATGCAACGCGTACGCAGCGACGGCGTCGCACTTTCCGATAGGAAAACGTCGGGATAGATCGCCCGGAATTCGGCGCGCAATCGGTATGGGCTTAGCCGCCCCTGCCTCACCGCCTCGCTGCCAATAAACACCTCGTCCACAAACGGAGAGACGTCACTACGAGGCGACAGGATCCCCAGACATAAACCGTTGCGACACACGTCGGCGTGTCATCGCAAACGTTTATGTGTCACGAAGGCCCTCCAGGAATCAGTCCACCCGGGTGGCGTGCACCTCCCAGAACGGGGCGTGCACTCGGCCGTCGACCAGCCACGGCTCCATCGCCCGGAACCGCTTCAGCAAGACCTCGACCTGCTCGGCCATGTCCGGGTTGCGCGCGGCCATCATCTCGATCTGCTCGACGCTCATGTTGACCAGGTAGGTGGTCGGCCCCAGGTAGGTGATCTCCCAGCCGCCGGCCGGCAGCACCTGGCGAAAGTCGTCCTCGGACAACGACCGCATCATCGTGAACCCGTTGACGTCGTGCTGCCCGAACTCGAACATGTACAGCCGCGCCCCCGGCCGGGTGGCCCGTCGGAGGGCCTGCACGTACGACCTCTGCAGCTCGGGGTCGGTGCTGAACGTGTGGTAGAAGGCGCAGTCGACAACGGTGTCGAACCGCCCCTCGAGCCCGTCGAGCCGGGTGGCGTCGGCGAGCTCGAAATTGACTGAAACGCCAGCCTTTTGCGCGTTCTCGCGGGCCCGCTGCACAGCGGTCGCCGAGCCGTCGATGCCGGTGGCCGCATACCCCTGCGAGGCGTAGTAGATGGCGTGGTGACCCGGCCCGGTGCCGGGGTCGAGCACCTCGCCCTTGACGGCGCCCAGGGCGACCAGCCGCCGGACCACCGGCTGCGGGCCGCCGATGTCCCACGGTGTGGCCGCCGGCAGCCCGTGCGACAGGCGGTCGTCGCGATACATCTCCTCGAAGCGGGCGGGATCGGTCACATCCGGGTGGCTCACGGCAGCGAGGTCACCAACTGCTCGACCGGCACGCGCGGCCCGGTGAAGAACGGCGTCTCCTCGCGGGTGTGCCGGCGGGCGTCGGTGGCCCGCAGCTCGCGCATCAGGTCGACGATGCGGTGCAACTCGGGGGCCTCGAACGCCAGGATCCACTCGTAGTCCCCGAGCGCGAACGCCGGCACCGTGTTGGCGCGGACGTCCTTGTACTCGCGCGCGGCCATGCCGTGCTCGGAGAGCATGCCGCGGCGTTCCTCGTCGGGCAGCAGATACCACTCGTAGGACCGCACGAAGGGATACACGCAGATGTAGGCGCCGGGCTCCTCGCCGGCCAGGAACGCCGGGATGTGGCTCTTGTTGAACTCGGCCGGCCGGTGCAGCGCCACGCTGCTCCACACCGGGGTGCAGGCCCGCCCCAGCGCGGTCGTGCGCCGGAAGTCGGCGTAGGTGGCCTGCAGCGCCTCGACGCTCTCGGCGTGGGTCCAGATCATGAAGTCAGCGTCGGCGCGCAGGCCGGCGACGTCGTAGAGGCCGCGTACCACGACCCCGCGCTCTTCCTGCTGCTTGAGGAACGTCGCCGCCTCGTCGATCACGGCGTCGCGCTCGGAGCCGAGTTCGCCCGGCCGCACCGAGAACACCGAGAACATCAGATAGCGCAGCGTGGCGTTCAGGGCGTCAAAATCCAGTTTGGCCATGAAACCTATCGTGCCACTTCCGCGTCTAAACCCTCGACCGCGCGTCCGGCGGCCCCCACACACGCCGGCACGCCGATGCCGTCGAGGTAGCTGCCGGCCACCGCCAGCCCCGGCGGCAGGCCGGCGCGCACCTCGGCGACCAGGTCGGCGTGACCGGGGCCGTACTGCGGCATCGCGTCGATCCAGCGCTGCACGCGGGCGTCGACCAGCTCGACGGCCAGCCCGAACACGTCGACCAGGTCGCTCAACGCCCAGCCCAGCAGGTCGTCGTCCGAGGCTGCAGCAGCCACGTCATCCCCGAACCGCCCGAACGACAGCCGCAGCAGCTGCGCGTCCCCGCGGACGCCCCACTTGCGCGACGACAGGGTGATGGCCTTGCACCGCAACCGCTCCCCGCTGGCCACCAGGACCCCGGAGCAGTCCGGGAACGCCGTACCGACGGGCACCGCGAGCGCCACCACCACCGACGACGCGCTGACCACCCGCGCGGTGGCCGCGGCGGTGCGCGGGGCGACGTCGGCCAGCAGGCGCGCCGCCCGCGGCGCCGGAATCGCCAAGACCACAGCGTCGGCGTGCCGGCGCGCACCGGAGTCGTCGAGCAGGTCCCAGCCACCCCCGGGGCGCGGTCGAGCCGCTGCACCGCGGCGCGCACCCAGCGCAGCCGGCTGCGCCGCACCAGCTCGTCGACCAGCACGCGATAGCCGCCGTCGAGCGCCCCGAACACCGGCGCGCCGGTCGCCGGCGGTAAGGCCCGGCGCACCGCGTCGGTCAGGCTGGCGGCGCCGTCGTCCAGGGCCGCCGCCACGCCGGGGGCGGCCGCGCGCAGACCGATGGTGGCCGCCGAACCCGCGTACACCCCGCTCAGCAGCGGGTCCACCGACCGGGCCACCACCTGCTCGCCGAACCTCTCGCCCACCAGCGCGGCGACCGAGGGGTCACTGCCGGGCCGCCAGTCCAGCGGCCGGTCGGGTTCGGCGTCGACGCGCGCGACGGTCGCCTCGTCGACCAGCCCGGCCACCGAGGCCCCCGACGACGGGATCCCGACGACCGTGCCCACCGGCAGCGGATGCAACGTCTGCCCGCTGTAGATCAGCGGCCGCGCGCCGGTGGTGGCGCGTTGGAGCTCCGAGAGCCCGAGCTCGGCCAGCAGCGCGGGCATTTCGGGGCGGCGCAGCACGAACGCCTCGGCCCCGAGGTCCATCGGCTGGCCCGCGACCGACTCGGTGCGCAGGATCCCACCGAGCCGGTCTGCGGGCTCGAGCAGCGTGATGTCGGCGTCGGCGCAGGCCGCGCGCAGCCGGTATGCCGCGGTGAGTCCCGAAATCCCGCCGCCCACAACGCAATACGAGAGTGACGTCATAGGGAGTGGACCAGCGACACCAGGTCGGTCAGCACGCCGGGATCGGTTTCCGGCAAGACCCCGTGGCCGAGGTTGAACACGTGCCCGGCCGCGCCGGCGTCGACGGCACGGCGTCCGTCGTCGACCACGGCGCGGGCGGCGCGTTGCACCGCCGGCCAGCCCGCCAGCACGACGACGGGGTCGAGGTTGCCCTGCAGCGCGGTGCCGGGCGCGACGCGGGCCGCGGCGTCGGCGAGGGAGGTCCGCCAGTCCACGCCCACCACCGTCGCGCCGACAGACGACATCGCGCCCAGCAACTCGGCGGTGCCGACCCCGAAATGCGTCATCGGCACGCCGTAGTCGGCCAGCTCGCCGAAAACTCGCGCGCTGTGCGGCTGCACGTAGGCGCGGTAGTCGGCCAGCGACAGGGCCCCCGCCCACGAGTCGAACACCTGAACGGCGTCCACCCCGGCGTCGAGCTGGGCCCGCAGGAAACCCAAGGTCACGTCGGTCAGCTTCACCATCAGCGCGTGCCAGCTGTCCGGCTCGGCCAGCATCATCGCCTTGGTGCGGGCGTGGTGACGGCTCGGCCCGCCTTCGATCAGGTAGGACGCCAGGGTGAACGGCGCGCCGGCGAACCCGATCAGCGGGACGTCGCCCAGCGCGGACACCAGCAGGGCAACCGCGTCGGAAACCGGCTGGATTCGTTGCGGGTCAAGGGGTTTCAGCGCATCGATGTCGGCCGCGGTGCGCACCGGTGCGGCGATGACCGGCCCGACGCCGGCGACGATGTCCAGGTCGATGCCGGCGCCGAGCAGCGGTACCACGATGTCGGAGAACAAGATCGCCGCGTCGACTTGGTGGCGGCGCACCGGCTGGAGGGTGATTTCGCACACCAGTTCGGCGTTGAAGCAGGCGGCCAGCATGTCGTTGTTGGCGCGCAACGCGCGGTATTCGGGCAGCGAGCGGCCGGCCTGTCGCATGAACCACACCGGCACCCGGCTGGGCTTGCGACCGGTCACGGCGGCCAGATACGGCGACGCGGGGAGGTCGCGACGAGTACTCATTGCGCTCAATGCTGCCACGACCCGCCGGCGGCGTGTGCGGACCGAAGTAATGGGTAATGGGTAATACGGGAGCCATACGTGCGCGGCTCCGCCCCCTCGGTGGTCACGGAAGGAGACGGTTGATGTTGTTGACGGGCGGCTCGGCGAAAAGCGAGGACGTGGTCGGGGAGGTGGAACATTTCGTCGACCGCGCGCTGCGCAACGTCGCCCACGGCCGCTTCGAGCGGTCACTGTCCGGCCTGACGGCGATCGGGGCGCTGGTGACAAGCGCGGAGATCTACTTCGAGCACTACCGCGCCAGCTTCGGCAACAAGTGGATGTGGAGCCCGATCGTCGTCACCCCACCGGTGGTGGTCGCCGGGGTGGCCGGCGTGTTCTCCAAGCGCTGGGCCAAGCGGTGGCTGCCGATCACCTCGGCGGTGTACGCGGCAAACGGCCTGATGGGCGAATACTTCCACGCCCGCGGCGTGGCGCGCCGTCCCGGCGGCTGGCGACTCTACAACTACAACGTGCCGATGGGGCCGCCGATCGCCGCGCCCGGGCTGATGAGCATCGTCGGCGCGATGGGCCTGCTCGCCGCGATCCTGCGCCGGGAGAAGTGAGCGCCGTGGCTGACATCGAAAGCGGCCACCACCTGCCGAATCTGCGCCCGGGCGGCAAGCCGCTGCACCCGTCCTGGCTGCCCCGCCAGCGTCGCGGCGTCACCCCGCAGATGATCGGCCGCTACCCCGACTACGACGTACTGAGCGCCATCGACACCTGGGACGCCGCGACCCGCAAGGTGGTGCTGGCGCGGCTCGAGGAACCCGGCCCGCTGCGCTTTTTCGACGCGTCGCAGGAGCCGACGCTGCGCGCGTTCTGCGACACCGCGCTGGCCCAGGACGCCGACCCGCGGGTGCCGGTGCCCGAGATGGTCGACGCCAAGCTCGCCGACGGCAAGTTCGACGGCTACCAGTACGCCGACATGCCCGACGACCGCGACACCTGGCGCATGGTGCTGACCGGCCTGGACGAGGCCGCCCGCGATGGCGGCGCCGAGTCGTTCGCGGCCGCCGGCATCGACGACCGGGAGTTCATCGTCGGGCGGTTCGCCAACGCGCAACTGTACGGCGGTACCTGGGAAAAGCTGAACGTCAAACGGGCGTGGTCGGTGGTGATGCGGGGCGCGCTGGGCGCCTTCTACAGCCACCCGTGGGCGTGGAACGAGATCGGCTTCGGCGGGCCGGCCTACCCGCGCGGGTTCATGCGGCTCGGCGGGGTCGCCACCCGGGAGCCGTTCGAGCAGCCGGGAGCAACGTCCGAGGACCCGGTGCGCACCGTCAAGGAGGAACACATCGATGGGTGACTTCTGGCGCGGCCTGTTCAAGGGCTCGATGGGGCCGCGCGACAACGACTCGCGCTACCTGCTCGACGTGCACCGCCGCGACCTGCCCGGTGAGGCCACGATGCGCCGCTACCCCGACGACGAGGAAGTCGACCTGGTGGTGGTCGGCGCCGGCGCCGGCGGCTCGGTGCTGGCCCAGCGGCTGGCCCGCGCCGGCTGGAAAATCGTCATCCTGGAAGCCGGCCCGTTCTGGCATCCCGACGAGGACTGGGTCTCCGACGAAGCCGGTTCACACGACCTGTACTGGACGCAGAAACGGATCATCGGCGGCACCGACCCGATCGAACTGGGCAAGAACAACTCCGGTCGCGGTGTGGGTGGCTCGATGGTGCACTACGCCGGCTATACCCCCCGCTTCCATCCCAGCGACTTCGAGACGTTCACCCGCGACGGGGTCGGCGCCGACTGGCCGATCAGCTACGCCGACCTGCGGCCGCACTACGAACGGATCGAGCAAGAGCTCCCGGTCGCCGGCCAGGACTGGCCCTGGGGATACCCGCACCGCTACCCGCACGCGCCGCACCCGGTGTCGGGGGCGGCCATGAAAATCTGGGAGGGCGCACTCAACCTGGGCATCGAGATGCGGGTGGGCCCGGTGGGCATCGTCAACGGCACCTTCGGCAACCGGCCGCACTGCATCTACCGCGGCTACTGCCTGCAGGGCTGCAAGGTCAACGCCAAGGCCAGCCCCTACGTCACCCACCTGCCCGACGCGCTGAACCACGGCGTCGAGATCCGGGCCAACTGCATGGCCAGCCGCATCGAGCTCGACGAGAGCGGAAATGCAAGCGGGGTAACGTATTTCGCCAACGACGATGCTGGCGGTTCTCAGGAGCGCTTCCAGCGCGCCAAGGTGGTGGCGGTGGCCGGGTACTCGATCGAGACGCCCCGGCTGCTGCTCAATTCCACCAGCCCCGACTTCCCCAACGGCCTGTGCAACAACCACGACCAGGTCGGCCGCTACGTGATGGTGCAGGGCGCCACCCAGACCGCCGGCCGTTGGCCGGAGGAACTGCGGATGTACAAGGCGCCGCCGCCGGAGGTCTCCTCGGAGCAGTTCTACGAAACCGATCCCGACCGCGGCTTCGCCCGGGGGTTCTCCATCCAGACCGTCTCGCCGATGCCGATCGGCTGGGCCGAGCACGTGCTGGCCGACGGGCACTGGGGGGCGGCCCTGCGGGAATACATGCGCGACTACAACCATTGGGCCGTCGTCGGGGTGCTCAACGAGCTGCTGCCCCACCCGGACAACCGGGTCACGACCGCCGACGAGACCGACCCCTACGGACTGCCGATCGCCCGGATGGACTACCACCTGTCGGAGAACGACAGGTCCAACATGGCCTATTCGACCAAGGTGATCACCAACATCCTGCAGGCCGGCGGATCCCAGGACGTGCTGACCATCGAGCGTTTCGCCCACCTGATCGGCGGCGCCCGGATGGGCAGTGACCCGAAGAAGAGCGTTGTCAACTCCGACCACCGCAGTTGGGCGGTGCCCAATTTGTTCATCACCGACGGCTCGGTGTGCCCGACCCAGGGCAGCGCCAACCCGGCGCTGACCATCATGGCGCTGGCGTCGCGGCTGGGCGAGCGAATCGCGCGCGGGGACATCAAGGCCGAGGCCGCGGGGGTGGGTGCTCGCGGAGGGCGCGGATAGTCGGCTGCGTAACATCCAGGACCGCAACCGTCTAGCGCGTAATCAAGGAAGTTCAGGAGCCTGGATGCCAGTTACCCAGCCACCGGTCAGCTACGACGAGTTCCCCAGCCTGCGCTGCGAACGCGGCGAGAACGGCGTGCTGACGCTGGTTCTCGACTCCCCCGGGCTGAACTCGGTCGGGCCGCAGATGCACCGCGACCTCGCCGACATCTGGCCGGTGATCGACCGGGACCCCGCCGTGCGGGTCGTGTTGGTGCGCGGTGAGGGACGGGCGTTCTCCTCCGGCGGCAGCTTCGATTTGATCGAGGAGACCATCGGCGACTACGAGGGCCGCCTGCGCATCCTGCGCGAGGCCCGCGACCTGGTGCTCAACATGATCAACTGCGACAAACCCGTGGTGTCGGCGATCCGGGGGCCGGCCGTCGGAGCGGGCCTGGTGGTGGCGCTGCTCGCCGACATCTCGGTGGCCGGCCGGACCGCCAAGCTGATCGACGGGCACACCAAGCTCGGGGTGGCGGCCGGTGACCACGCCGCCATCTGCTGGCCGCTGCTGGTCGGCATGGCCAAGGCCAAGTACTACCTGCTGACCTGCGAGACGTTGCTCGGCGAGGAGGCCGAGCGCATCGGCCTGGTCTCGACCTGCGTCGACGACGACGACGTGCTGACCACCGCCACCGGAATCGCTGAGAACCTGGCGCAGGGCGCGCAGACCGCGATCCGATTCACCAAGCACAGCCTCAACCACTGGTACCGCATGTTCGGGCCGACGTTCGAGACCTCGGTCGGGCTGGAATTCCTCAGTTTCAGCGGCCCCGACGTGCAAGAAGGCCTGGCCGCGCACCGCGAGAAACGACCCGCGCGATTCCCCGGCACCAAGGCCTGACCAGCGCCGATATCCTCCTCGGCGGCTCGAACGGAGCCGGGTAACGGCTTTGTTGCGCCCGCCCCACGGTCGGCGCGCCTGTCTGCACGCTCCGGGCGAAAGGTCTACCGTCGAACGTTGTGAGCCGCGCTGGCGACGATGCGGAGCGGCAGCGACGAGGAGGAGCGGCGCCAGTGACCTCAGCTGAACCGGCCCCATTCCGCGAGGCGGTGGCGGCGATGAACGCCGTCAGCGTGCGGCCGGAGCTCGAGCTGGGCCCGATCCGGCCGCCGCAGCGCCTCGCGCCTTTCAGCTACGCGCTGGGCGCCGAGGTCAAGCACCCCGACCTCGAGATCGTCCCGGAGCGCTCCGAGGGCGACGCGTTCGGCAGGCTGATCCTGCTCTACGACCCCGACGGCGCCGACGCCTGGGACGGCACGCTGCGGCTGGTCGCCTACATCCAGGCCGACCTGGACTCCAGCGAGGCCGTGGACCCGCTGCTGCCCGAGGTGGCGTGGAGCTGGCTCAACGATGCCCTCGAGTCGCGCATGGAGCACGTCACCGCTCTGGGCGGCACCGTCACCGCCACCACCTCGGTGCGCTACGGCGACATCTCCGGGCCGCCGCGCGCCCACCAACTCGAGCTGCGGGCGTCGTGGACCGCGACCAGCCCCGAGGTGGGCGCGCACGTCGAGGCGTTCTGCGAGGTGCTCGAGCACGCCGCGGGCCTGCCGCCGACCGGGGTCACCGACCTCGGCTCGCGGTCCCGCGCCTGACATGGGCGAACCGTCGGCCGACGGACCCGACAGCGCGTCGGAGCCCGCAAGCAGCGAACCCCAGCCCACCCCGCTGCTGCACCCCGCCGACGGGATGCCCGACCTGTCGGTCAGCGTCCGCGAGATCGCGGCGGCCGCCGAAGGGCTCGGGCGCGGGCACGGACCGTTCGCGGTGGACGCCGAACGGGCGTCGGGTTTCCGCTACTCCAGCCGCGCCTACCTGATCCAGGTCCGGCGGGCCGGCGCCGGCACGGTGCTGATCGACCCGGTCAGCCACGGCGCCGACCCACTGGACGCCCTGCGGCCCGTCGCCGAGGTGCTCGGCACGGACGAATGGATCCTGCACTCCGCCGACCAGGACCTGCCGTGCCTGGCCGAGGTGGGGATGCGGCCGCCGACGCTCTACGACACCGAGCTCGCCGGCCGGTTGGCCGGATTCGAGCGGGTGAACCTGGCCACCATGGTCGAGCGACTGCTGGGATTCGGGCTGGCCAAGGGCCACGGCGCCGCCGACTGGTCCAAGCGCCCGCTGCCTCCGGACTGGCTCAACTACGCCGCCCTGGACGTCGAGCTGCTCATCGAGCTGCGCGGGGCGATCGCGGCTGTGCTGGCGGAACAGGGCAAAACCGATTGGGCGGCACAGGAATTCGATCATCTGCGGACGGCGGGGTCGGTCGAGCCCGCGCCCGCCGCGCGGCGCGAGCGGTGGCGACGTACGTCGGGCATCCATCGCGTGCGCGACCGGCGAGCCCTGGCCGCGGTGCGCGAGCTGTGGTTGACACGCGACCGTATCGCGGCGCGCCGCGACATCGCGCCGCGCCGCATCCTGCCGGATTCGGCCATCATCGACGCCGCGGCCGCCAATCCGACGACGGTCGAGGAACTCGTCGCGTTGCCGGTGTTCGGCGGGCGCAACCAGCGGCGCAGCGCCCCGACGTGGTTGGCGGCGCTGCAGGCGGCCCGGGAGAACCGCCATCCCCCGGAGGACGCCGAGCCGCCGAACGGGCCGCCGCCGGCGTCGCGGTGGAGCAGGCGCAAACCCGAGGCGGCGACCCGGCTGGAGGCGGCCCGGGCGGCGCTGTCGGAGGTGTCCGAGCGGGTGGGAGTACCCACTGAGAACCTGGTCGCGCCCGACCTGGTGCGACGGCTGTGCTGGGACTGGGAGCCCGTGGCAGACCCGGTCGGGGCCGTCGAGGAGTTCCTGCGCGCCGGCCAGGCGAGGCCGTGGCAGCGGGAGCTGGTGGTGACGGTCCTGGCACCCGCGGTGCAGCCGCCGACCGACGGCGACGGCGACGCGCGGGGCTGAGTCAGTCGAGGTGTTCGCGGATCTCGGCCTCGGCGACGCTGCTGCCCTGGGCGGCCACCCAACCGGTGATCCGGCGGGCCACGTCCTGGTCGGTCAGCCCGAGGTCGGCCAGCAACTCCCCGCGTGAGGCGTGCTCGTAGAACTCTTGCGGCAGCCCCACGTCGCGGCAGGGCATGTCGATGTCGGCGCGCCGCAGCGCGGCCGAGACCGCCGAGCCCACACCTCCGTTGACCCCGTTGTCCTCGAGCGTGACGACCAGCTTGTGCTGCGCCGCCAGCTCCAGGACACCGTCGGACACCGGCAGCACCCAGCGCGGATCGATCACCGTCACACCGATCCCCTGGGTGTGCAGCCGCTTGGCGACTTCCATCGCCATCGGCGCGAACGCCCCGACCGCCACGAGCAGCACGTCGTGGTTCAACCCCGCACCCGGCACCGCCAGCACGTCGACGCCCGAGACACCCGAACCGCGGTGCTCCAGAGCCGGAATGTCTTCGCCCACATCGCCTTTGGGGAATCGTAGGGCGGTTGGGCCGTCGTCGACGTCGAGCGCCTCGCCGAGCTCCTCGCGCAGCCGGGTGCCGTCGCGGGGCGCCGCCACGCGCATACCCGGCACGACGCCCAGGATCGACAGGTCCCACATGCCGTTGTGGCTGGGTCCGTCCGACCCGGTGATCCCGGCCCGGTCGAGCACCATGGTGACCGGCAGCTTGTGCAGCGCCACGTCCATCATGATCTGGTCGAACGCCCGGTTCAGGAACGTCGAGTAGATGGCCACCACGGGATGCATCCCGCCCATCGCCAGGCCGGCCGCGGACGTCATGGCGTGCTGCTCGGCGATGCCGACGTCGAACAGGCGGTCCGGGAACTGTTGCCCGAACGCCGTCAGCCCGGTGGGGCCGGGCATGGCAGCGGTGATCGCCACGATGTCGCGGCGCTTGCGGCCGTAGGCGATCAGGGCGTCGGAGAAGGTCGCCGTCCATCCCGGGCCCGGGACCTTGGTGGCGACGCCGGTGACCGGGTCGATGGGGACCGTGGAGTGCATCTGCTCGGCCTCGTCGGCCTCGGCCGGGGCGTACCCCATCCCCTTGCGGGTGACGACGTGCACGATCACCGGGCCGCCGAAGCCGCGGGCGCTGCGCAGCGCGGCCTCCACGCTGTGTTCGTCGTGACCGTCCACGGGCCCGACGTACTTCAGGCCGAGGTCGGTGAACAGCAGCTGGGGCGCCAGCGCGTCCTTGACGCCGGCCTTGACGCTGTGCATGAGCTGGTAGCAAACCTCGCCGACCATCGGCACGTTGCGCAGCGCGCTGCGGCCCCTCTTGAGCAACGTCTCGTAGCCCGGCTGCAGCCGCAGCGCCGCGAGGTGGTCGGCGAAACCGCCGATCGTCGGGCGCGTAGCTGCGGCCGTTGTCGTTGACGACGATGATCACCGGGCGCCGGGACGCGGCGATGTTGTTGAGCGCCTCCCAGCACATGCCGCCGGTGAGCGCGCCGTCGCCGACGACCGCGACCACGTGCCGGTTGCGATGCCCGCTCAGCTCGAACGCCTTGGCCAAGCCGTCGGCATACGACAGCGCCGCGCTGGCATGGCTGGACTCCACCCAGTCGTGCTCGCTCTCGGCGCGCGACGGGTAGCCCGACAGGCCGCCCTTCTTGCGCAGCGTCTCGAAGTCCTGGCAGCGGCCCGTCAGCATCTTGTGCACATAGGCCTGGTGGCCGGTGTCGAAGATGATCGGGTCGTGCGGCGAGTCGAACACGCGGTGCAGCGCAAGCGTCAGTTCGACCACACCCAGGTTCGGACCCAGATGCCCCCCGGTGACGGCGACCTTGTGGATCAGGAACTCGCGAATCTCGGCGGCGAGGTCGCGCAGCTGCTGCTGGGAAAGGTGCTGCAGATCAGCGGGCCCACGGAGCTGTTCGAGCATCCAGTCAGTCTACGCAGCGACCGCGAGAACAGCAGGGCAGCGGCGGCGAGGCGACCGGCCTACGGGGGACCGAAGAGTTCGGCCAGCGTGCCGTGAAGTTCGGGGTCTGCCAGCATGACGACCTCGTCGCCGGCCTTAAGTTCCGTCTCGCCCCGCACCGGCACCAGGCCGGTGGTGCGGACCACGATGCTCACCCAGATGTCACCGACACGGTCGCTGAGCCCCTCGACAGTGCACCCCTCGGCGGCAGAGCCTTTGGCAACGCTGAAGCGATGGACCCCCTGCGGTTCGTCCGCGAGTCGGACACCGATCTCCCACGGCTGGGTCTCGACCGTGCGCATCGGCAGCTCCAACAGAGTCGCGACGCCCGGCACCGAGCTGCCCTGCAGCAGAACCGAGAAGGTCACGACGATGACCACGATGCCGTACAGGCGTTCCGCGTCGGCGACGTGCGCGGCGCGCAGGAACTCGCCGAGCAGGATCGGCACCGCTCCTTTGAGGCCGGCGAACAGTATGAAGAGACGTTCGTTTCGCTCAAGTCGCACGCCGACCAGGCAGGAGCTCACCGCCAGCGGACGAATCAGCGCCGTCAGAGCCACTCCGAGAGCGAGCCCGGGAATCCACACGTCGGGATGGGTGAGCACGTTGAGGTCGACGGTCAGACCCAGCACCACAAACGCAACGATTTCGGCGAGACCGGCCAGGGCGGCGTGGAATCGCTTGATCTCGGGCTTGTACGGCGCGCGAGCGTCGCCGATCACGATGCCGGCGACGAACACGGCCAGAAATCCCGAGCCGTGCGCCAGCGTGGCGATGCCGTACAGCATCAGGGCGGATGCCAGCGTTCGGAGCGGGTAGAGGCCTTCGCTCGGCAATGCCACGCGGCGCATGAAGGCGAGCAGGGCGCGGCCGCCGATCACCCCGACGGCCAGGCCGATCGCCATTTGCAGACCGAATTGAGCTCCTACGCTGGCGAACCCGGCCGTACTGAGGCCACCGGCGGCGATCAGGCTCGTCATCAACGAGATGCCGACCGGATCATTGGCGCCGGACTCGCCTTCCAGGATGGTGCTACTGCGCCCCCTGATCTCGCGTTTGCCCAGGACGGAGAAGACCACGGCCGGATCGGTGGGAGCCACCGCGGTCGCAACGAGCACCGCCGGGAACCAGCCGACTCCGCACGCGTAGTGCAGCATCAGCGCGGCGCCGGCGGCGGTGAGGGCAGTACCCAGGACGCCGACCGACAGGATGGGGGCAACCGCCGCGCGGAAGCGGGCGGGCCCGATGTGCATTCCGCCGTCGAACAGCACCAGCACCAGCGCGATGGTGATTACCCGCTCGACGACCCCCTCCGACGGCGGCTGCAGCACGGGCACGGTGTGCACAGCCACCGCCGTTCCGACCAGCATGAGCAGGGGCACCGGAATTTTGACCCGCTCGGTCAGACGGTTTGCCAGCACCGCAACCAAACCGATGGCGCTGGCGAACAGGACCATCAGCGCGTAACTAAGGGTTTCGTTCACGATGGCGGCAATCGGATATGGCTCGGAAAGCACCGCATAGGCAATCGCCCCGGCTCGACGGCCGGGGACCCTCCTATTGTGGTAAACACCTGAGCCTTTCAGTCGGCCGACAAACGACAAAGACGTCGCCGACCAGACTTCCCGGCACACCGCGATGGAGTGTAGCCGCTCTCGGCGGGATCACCCGCAAAGGCATCGTGGTCGCCGCGGTCTTGTTCGTGCTCGCCGCCGGCTACCTTTGGCTGCGCTACATCGCGATGGCCTGAGGCCTAGTATTTCGCGCGGAAACGGCCGAACAACGCCCATGCGATCGCCAGGTTGTAGACGACCCCGGCGATCAGGTACGGCCACCAGGCGCCGTTGCCGTCGGCCACCCAGAAGGCCTTGGCGGCCCAGTAGGGCGGCAGCACACCGAACGCCAGGTTCCACCCGGATGGGACGAACCACGGCAGGCAGGGCAGACCGGCGATCAGCATGCCCAGCCCGCGAACCACGGCCAAACCCTGGATCTTGTTGCCGGCCAAGGCAATGATCAACAACAGGGTCACCACCGCCGACAGTCCCGCCAGCATCCCGATCGGAATCAACGCCGGGACCAGACCCGGCCTCAGCAGCCTGCTGAACGACATCGTCGCGACCACGTAGACGGTGGTCACCGCGAGTACCGTGGCCGCCCGGTAGGCAAAGAACGTCGACAGCGGCACCGGGGTGACCCGCAGCGCGGTCAGGGTGCCGGCGTCAACCTCGTCGAGGACCAGGAACGCCGCCAGTGCGCCGACGACGATGATGCTGGTCAGCAGCAGGAATGCGGTCAGGATCAGCGGGTAGTACGGGACGAGGTCGAACCCGTTGCGGCGCGCGAGCAGTGAGGTCACCCGCGGTGTCAGCACCGCGACACCGGTGGTCCAGATGACCGGCGCCATGACGACCATGACCAGCAGCGGATCTCGGTACGTACCGCGAAGATCATTGCGCGCGAACGCAACCAGTGCCCGTGCCGTGACCATCACAGCCCGCCCGACCTGGCGATCACGTAGCGGCCGAACAAGGCCCTGGCCGCCCAGAACAACCCGGCCAGGCACAGCGCCGGATAGACCACCGCGTACCCGGTTTGCCACGGCGTCAGCCGCACCTGGTCGAACGCGCTTCCCAACAGCAACAGCGGTCCCTGGGTGGGCAGCAGGTACAGCACCGGATTGGGCCACACCCCGGACAGATACAGGACCGGCAGGTTCAGCACGGCCAACGGGACCGTGGCCACCAAAAACCAGTCGCTGATCGAGTTGAACGGCAGCGAGGTGGTGAATCCCACCAGCAGCATCAGCAGCGTTCCCAGCGTCACCGCGAGGATCATGGGGGCCGGATGGTAGGCGAAGCCATGGGCGATGGACACCACCACAACCGCGACTGACAGCGAGACCGCAACGAGCACGCTCAGTTTGGCGATCAGGTACTCGCTGAACCGCAGCGGCGTGGCGATGATGGCACTCAGCGTGCGTTCCTGACGTTCGAAGAACACCGTGCCCGCGATGAAGAAGAATCCGATGATGGTGGTATCGCCCGCCAGGACGTAGGGCTCGGCGACCGGACGCAGTCGCGGCGACATCGGCAACAGCACCGCGAGCCAGATCAGGCCGGAGAAGACGGCCGCATGCAAGAACCGTTGCCGCACTTGAAGGATCAGCTCGAGCCGCAGCGCACTCGCCAGCCGGGTCATGTCAGCCGCCGGCCGGTGATCTCGACGAAGACGTCGTCGAGGCTGGCTTCCGTGCTGTGAATGGTCTCGACGTGCCGGTCGCGCAGCACCGCGTGAAAGCCGGGGTTGTCGGCCAAGGTGTCCATCGGGAATTCAGCGGCCTCGAGATCGCCGTGGTCGCCACGGTATTCGACCCGGACGCGGCGCTTGCTGCGGGCGATCTTCAGCTCGGCCGGTGTGTCCAGGGCGACGATCGTTCCGTCGACCACGAAAGCGACTCGGTCGCAGAGCTCATCGGCGGTCGCCATGTCGTGGGTGGTCAGGAACACGGTGCGCCCGTGCGCCTTCAGGCCCGCGATCATGTCCTTGACCGTGCGGGCATTCACCGGGTCCAGGCCCGACGTCGGCTCGTCGAGGAACAGCAGTTCGGGATCATTGATCAGGGACCGGGCAAAGGTCAGTCGCACCTGCATGCCCTTGGAGTATTTCCCGACCCGGGTGTGCGCGTCGTCGGCCAGGCCGAGCACGGTCAGCAGCTGCATCGGGTCAGCCGTCGCGCCCCCATAGAGCGACGCGAAAAAACTCAGGTTCTCCAGGCCCGTCAGTTTTTGGTAGTGGTTGGGCAGCTCGAACGACACGCCGATGCGCTCGTAGTAGCCGTGCCCCCAGTCGCACGGGTCGCGGCCCCACACCGTCAGCTGGCCACCGTGTCCACGCAGCAAGCCGGTCAGCAGCTTCTGCGTGGTCGACTTCCCGGCGCCGCTGGGCCCGAGAAACCCGAAGATCTCGCCGCGACCGACGGCGAAATCCATGCCGCGCAACGTCGGCGCGGAGGACCGCGGATATGTGAAGGTAAGCCCGCGAACCTCGATGACGTCGCTTCCGGTGCGCGGGGCTGCCAGTTCGGGGTTCCGCATGACGCGCTATGCCTTCCGGTGAGTACGGTGCGCCGGACGGCGCCGTCGTACCGCAGACAAGATTCCAGTTCCGACCAGACTTCCCGGAGCGCCGTCGCCAGCATAGTTTGCTCCCGGGTCCGCCAAGGCGGCGCGGCCGCCGAGCCTGCGGTGACGGCGCCGAGTCTGCGCTCACGGCGCGCCGGCGGGCCCGCGACACACACTCACCGCAGTCTCGGCGACCGTCCGCGACCCTAACGGGTCAGCAGCGCCACGGATTCGCTGTGATGGGTCAGCGGGAACGCGTCGAACACCTTGATCTTCTCGACGACGTAGCCGTGGCCGCGGTAGAGGCCGATATCGCGCGCGAAAGACGCTGCTTCGCAACCGATGTGCACAATGCGCGGCACTCCCGCGGCGGCCAGTAGGTCGATGACCTCGCGCCCCGCTCCCGCGCGGGGCGGATCCAGAACCGCCACGTCCGCACCGGCCCGTTGTGCCGTCAGCGCTCGCCGCACCGAATCGGTGACGACGTTCACCTGCGGCAGGTCGGCCAGCGCGGCGCGGGCGGCGCGCGTCGCCGCGCGCGACGTGTCGACGGTCAGCACCGAGCCGGAGGGCCCCACCGCGTCGCCGAGCGCGGCGGAGAACACCCCCGCACCGCCGTAGAGGTCCCAGACGGCCATGCCGGCGCCCGGCTGGGCCCAGTCGGCGACCAGGCTGGTGTAGGCCCGCACCGCGTCACGATGCGCCTGCCAGAAGGCCGTGACGGGCACCCGCCAGCTGCGGTCGCCCACCCGCTGCACCGCCTCGTAGCCGCCCTGCAGCACCTTCGTGGCGGTCCGGCCGCCCTGCCGCACGGTGCGCACCACGTGGCGGGCACCGTCGTCGTCCACGGCCACGTGCAGCTGCGCGGCCGGCGACAAGTTCTCGGCGAGGCTGTCGGCCAGCCCGTCGAGCATCCCGTCCGGCAGCTGCGCACAACGCAGGTCGGTCACCAGCGCGTCGCTGTGGTAGCGGTGAAAGCCCGGGCGACGGTCCGGCCCCACCTCGAGCCGGACGCGGGTGCGCCAACCGGTCGGTCCGGCATCCGACAGCGGTTCGGCCCCCGCCTCCGGTCCGCCCCAGTCGAGCCCGCCCAGTCGTTGCAACTGATTGGCCACGACCTGCGCCTTGATCGCCCGCGCCGCCGCCGGGGCGGCGAACGCCAGGTCGCAGCATCCGGCGCCGTCCACCCCGGCGATCGGGCACAGTGATGCGGTGCGATCAGGTGACGGCTCGATCACCTCGACAACCTCGGCGTGCCAATACGACCCGCGCTCGGCGGTGACCCGCACCCGCACCCGTTCGCCGGGCAGCGCATACCGGACGAACACGACCCGGCCCTCGTGATGTGCCACGCAGCTGCCCCCGTTGGCGGGTGCCCCGGTGACCACCGTCAGCTCGGCCGATGACGCCGGCATCTGTTGTTTCCCAACTCGATTCGGTCCGGGTACCCGTCCAGCACTCAATCGAAGATTCCGCGCCGGGCGTCGCCGGGTGCGGAGTGCGGCTGCAGCGTCTGCAGACGCTCCGACGAGGTCAATTGCCAGGGAACCGAAGTCACCATCACCCCGGGCATGAACAACAAGCGGCCTTTGAGCCGCAGCGCGCTCTGGTTGTGCAGCACCTGCTCCCACCAGTGGCCAACCACGTACTCAGGGATGAACACCGTCACCACGGTGCGCGGCGACTCTTTGCTGGCACGCTTGACGTAATCGAGCACAGGGCGAGTGATCTCACGATACGGGGAGGCGATGACCTTGAGCGGCACGCTGATATCGCTTTCCTCCCACTTGTGCACCAGCTCGCGGGTTTCCGCGTCGTCGACGCTGACCGTCACGGCCTCCAACACGTCGGGCCGGGTCGCGCGCGCGTAGGCCAGCGCGCGGCGCGTCGGCAGGTGCAGCTTCGACACCAGCACGACGGCGTGGTTGCGGCTGGGCAACACGATCTCGTTCTCCTCCGCGGCGGCCTGGTCCAATTCCCGGCCCACGGTGTTGTAGTGCCTGCGGATCATCTTCATCAAGATGAACAGCGCGCCCATGGCCACGATCGCGATCCACGCCCCGGCGACGAACTTTGTGATCAGAACGATCAAAAGCACCGTGCCCGTGGAGACCAGGCCGACCGTGTTGACCACCCGCGAGCGCATCATCGTGCGCCGCTCCCGCGGATCGGTCTCGGTGCGCAGCAACCGGGTCCAGTGGCGGACCATCCCGATCTGGCTGAGCGTGAAGGAGATGAACACGCCGACGATGTACAGCTGGATCAGCGCGGACAGTTCGGCACGAAAGGCGACGATCGCGCCGACCGCTGCCGCCGACAGGAACAGGATCCCGTTGGAAAACGCCAGCCGGTCCCCGCGGGTGTGCAGTTGGCGCGGCAGGTAGCTGTGCTGCGCCAGGACCGAGCCCAGCACGGGAAAGCCGTTGAACGCGGTATTGGCGGCCAGCACCAGGATCAGCGCGGTGACGGCGGTGATCAGCAGGAACCCGACGTGAAAGCTGCCGAACACGGCCTGCGCCAGCTGGGCGACCAGCGTCTTCTGCTGGTAACCCGGCGGGGCGCCGGTCAGCTGCGAGTCGGGATCGTCGACGACTTGGGCCCCGGTCTGCACGGCCAGCGCGACCATGCCCATCAGCAGGGTCACCGCGATGGCGCCCAGCATCAGCAGCGTCGTGGCCGCATTGCGGGACTTGGGCTTTTCGAACGCCGGCACCCCGTTGCTGATCGCCTCCACACCGGTCAGTGCCGCACAACCGGAAGAGAACGACCTGGCAACCAGGAATACCAGCGCGACACCGACGACTTTGCCGTGTTCGGCATGCATCACAAAGTCGGCGGATTCGGCGCGCAACGGGTTGCCCAGCACGTAGATGCGGAACAAGCCCCAGCCCAGCATGGCGGTGACACCGAAGATGAACGCGTAGGTGGGGACCGCGAAGGCCAGACCCGATTCGCGAACCCCGCGCAGGTTCATCCCCATCACCAGCAGGATGGCGGTCACCGCGAAGAACACCTTGTGCTCGTAGACGAACGGGATCGCCGAGCCGATGTTCGACATCGCCGACGCTATCGAAACCGCAACCGTCAGAACGTAATCCACCAGTAGGGCGCTGGCCACCACGAGGCCGGCGGTGTCGCCGAGGTTGGTGGTGACCACTTCGAAGTCGCCTCCGCCGGAGGGGTAGGCATGCACGTTCTGCCGGTAGCTGGACACCACGACGAGCAGCACCGCGGCCACCGCCAGCGCGATCCACGGCGCCATCGAGTAGGCCGCCAAGCCGGCCACCGAGAGCATCAGGAAGATTTCCTCGGGGGCGTAGGCCACGGACGACATCGCGTCCGAGGCGAACACCGGCAGGGCGATCCGCTTGGGCAGCAGCGTATGGCTCAGCCGGTCGCTGCGGAACGGCTCGCCGATCAGCAGCCGGCGGGCGGCGGTGGAAAATCTGGACACGAGAGCCAAGAGTAAGCCCACCCCGGCTTGCCGGTAGCGTTCTGCGGGCGAGAATGTTCCCAAGCGAATTCGGCTGGCCCGAACTAGGTTGCCGATCAGTGAACACGAACAGGAACGGCCGGGAGGACCTCAAGTGCGGGTGGTAGTGATGGGGTGCGGCCGGGTGGGTTCCTCGGTGGCCGACGGACTGTCCCGGATCGGCCACGATGTCGCGGTCATCGACCGCGACAGCACCGCCTTCAACCGGCTCAGCCCGGAGTTCGCCGGCGAGCGGGTGTTGGGTCAGGGATTCGATCGCGACGTCCTGCTCCGGGCCGGTATCGAGGAGGCGGAGGCGTTCGCTGCGGTGTCCTCCGGGGACAACTCCAACATCATCTCGGCGCGACTGGCCCGGGAGACCTTCGGGGTGCAGCGCGTCGTCGCCCGCATCTACGACGCCAAGCGCGCCGAGGTCTACGAGCGCCTGGGCATTCCGACCATCGCCACGGTGCCCTGGACCACCGATCGCCTGCTCAACGCGCTGCTGCGGGACACCGAGATCACCAAGTGGCGCGACCCGACCGGCACCGTCACCGTCGCCGAGGTCGTCTTGCACGAGGACTGGATGGGGCACCGGGTGACCGATCTCGAGCAGGCCATCGGTGCCCGCGTGGCCTTCTTGATCCGGTTCGGGGCGGGCGTGTTGCCGGAACCGAAGACGGTCATCCAGGCCGGCGATCAGGTCTATGTCGCCGCGATCTCCGGTCGCGCCGCCGAGGCGATCGCCATCGGCGCCCTGCCGCCCAGTGAGGACCTCGAGTCGGGGTCGGGTCAATGAGGCGGTGCACAGCCGGGGTTGAGGAGTGGCGCAAATGAAGACCGCCGACGACGAAGACGCCGGCGCAGCCGGGGTTGAGGAGTGGCGCAAATGAAGACCGCCGACGACGAAGACGCCGGCGCAGCCGGGGTTGAGGAGTGGCGCAAATGAAGGTAGCTGTCGCCGGGGCCGGTGCGGTCGGCCGCTCAGTCACGCGCGAGCTCGTCGGCAACGACCACGAGGTGACCCTGATCGAGCGCAACCCCGACCACGTCGACGTGGACGCCATCCCGGCCGCGCACTGGCGTCTGGGCGACGCCTGCGAGCTGAGCCTGCTGGAGTCGGTGCACCTCGAGGATTTCGACGTGGTGGTCGCCGCGACCGGTGACGACAAGGCCAACGTCGTGCTCAGCCTGCTCGCCAAGACCGAATTCGCGGTGCCGCGGGTGGTGGCCCGCGTCAACGATCCGCGCAACGAGTGGCTGTTCACCGACGCCTGGGGCGTGGATGTGGCCGTGTCCACCCCGCGCATGCTGGCGTCGCTGATCGAGGAGGCCGTCGCGGTCGGCGACCTGGTACGCCTCATGGAGTTCCGCAGGGGCCAGGCCAACCTGGTCGAGATCACCCTGCCCGACGACACGCCCTGGGGCGGTAAGCCGGTGCGCAAGCTGCAGCTGCCGCGCGACGCCGCGCTGGTCACCATCCTGCGCGGGCCGCGCGTCATCGTGCCGGAGGCCGACGAGCCCCTCGAGGGCGGCGACGAGCTGCTGTTCGTCGCGGTCACCGAAGCCGAGGAGGAGCTGCGCGAGCTGCTGCTGCCCAGCGCCCCGCAGGCGGCTCCGCCGGGCGAGCAGGCACCGGCGGGCTAGCGCCGGGTCAACGAGTGTGCATCCTGGGTGGCGACACGCCGAGTCGCTCCACCACGCCCGCACACTGAAAGCCCTGGGCGCACTCTCGATGCGTCGGAAGGCAACGCGCTTACGGGCGGGCGCGACTAGCTAATCGCGCACGGTCTCCGTGGCGGCCTGCTCGGCGGCCGACATGGCGCGCTGCGCCGACTTGAACGCAGCGTAGGTGATTAGGACGGCCATCGCGGTCAACGGCCAGCCCATGCCGATCCGCGCCACCCCCAGCCAGCCGGTCTGGTCGGCGTCGTACAGCTGCCGCTGGACCGCGAACCGGGCGCCGAAGACCAGCACCCAGCAAAGGGTGGCGACGTCGAACGCGTACACGGCACGGGGCACCTCGCGCCAGCCCCGATGGCGCCCGCTGGCCCAGCTGGAGAGGTAGCCCACCAGCGGGCGCCGGGCCAGGACCGACGCCGAGAACAGGACCGCCCACAGCAGCGACATCCAGATTCCCAGCAAGAAGTAGCCTTTGGACTCCCCCACCACGTAGGCGATCAACGCGCAGACGACCACGCCCACGAACCCCGAGAAGGCCGGCTGCATGGATTCCCGCCGGGCCAGCCGCCAGAGCAGCACCAGCGCGGACGCGCCCAGCGCCGCCCCGATCGCGGGCAGCAGACCGAAGAGGTTGGACGCCACCACGAAGATCACCACGGGAAGCGACGAGTAGACTAGGCCACTCACTCCGCCCACTTGCGCCAGCAGGCGCTCCCCGCCGGTGCGCTCGGCGGCCGCGTCAGGGGGAAGCGGCGGGCCGGGGGGGTCGACCGGGCCGGGCTCGGGCACGGTCACCGCTGAATTTCGTAGTGCGGGTTGTAGATCGCCTTGGTACCGTTCTCGAGCTTGCCGACCCGCCCCCGCACCCGCAGCGTTCGGCCCGAATCGATACCGGGAATGCGGCGCTGACCCAACCACACGAGGGTGACGGTGTCGGAGCCGTCGAACAATTCGGCGCGGACGCCACCTGAACCGCCCTTGCCGGTTGTCTCCACGCTTCGCAGTGTGCCGACCATCGTGACCTCCTGGCCGCGCTCGCAGTCGATGACACGCTGCGCGCCGGTACTCGCGACTTCGTCGGACAACTCCTCGGAGTCACGTTGCTCCGGGTGCTCCGTCAACCGACGGGTCAGCCGGCGCAGATACCCTTGGGCCCCCATGGCCACTCCTGACAATGCTGATAAAGCTCTTGCGCTTGTGGTTATGCCAACGGACACCGTAGACCTCTTGGTTCCCCCACGCCAACCGAGCCAAACCTACCTTTTGGAGCCGCTTTGACGGCCGGGCACTATCGAGGGGTGGCTGTCGATCTGCGCGGCGTGACGACCGTGTTGCTGCCCGGCACCGGCTCCGACGACGACTACGTTCGACGGGCGTTTTGCGGGCCATTGGGCCAGGTCGGCGCCTTGCCGGTGACACCCGCGCCGCGCCCGGAGCGGCTGGTCGAGGGCTATTTGTCCGCCTTGGACGACGCCGCGCGGGCGGGCCCGATCTGCGTCGGCGGCATCTCGATCGGCGCCGCGGTGGCCACCACCTGGGCGCTGGCACACCCGGATCGCACCGTCGCCGTCCTGGCCGCGCTGCCGGCCTGGACCGGGGAGCCGGGCTCGGCGCCGGCGGCCCTGGCGGCGCGGTACTCGGCGGCCCGGCTACGCGCCGACGGCCTGGCGGCCACGACGGCCCAGATGCGGGCGTCCAGCCCGGCGTGGCTCGGCGACGAGCTGGCGCGGTCGTGGCGGGCCCAGTGGCCGCAGTTGCCCGACGCCATGGACGAGGCGGCGGCCTACGTCGCGCCGGGCATCGCCGACCTGGCCCGGCTGGCCGCGCCCCTGGCCGTGGTCGCCGCCGTCGACGACACCATCCACCCGGCCCACGTGGGGATGGAGTGGGTGACCGCCGCGCCGCGCGCGGCCCTGCGCACGGTGACGCTCGAGCAGTTCGGCGCGGACACCGCCGCGCTGGGCGCGGCCTGCCTGGCCGCGCTGGCCGACCTCTGAGCCCCCGCTATCCGCCGGTCGTCGAACGCAGCTGCTGCATGGCCGACCCCTGGGCGCCGTGGCGGGCCGCCTCGTCGGACTCGGATTGCGCCCCTTCTTGTTGCTGGGCCTGCTGGGCGGCCGCGGCCTCCCGCAACTGGGCCACCATCGGCTCGGGCAGCTGCACGGTCAACGGCGTGCGCACCGGCAAGGGGGTGTCCCCGCGGCGAACCACGGTGTCCGCCAAGGCCGCACGCGCCTCCCGCTCGAGGGCCTCGATGGTCTCGTGGGAGCCGTTGACCACGCAACGGATCATCCAGCGATAGCCGTCGACCCCGATGAAGCGCACCACCCCGGCGGCGCTGCCGACCACTTCCCGGCCCCACGGGCCGTCCTGGATGCTGACCTTGGCCTTGTCCTGGCGCAGCGAGTCGGCGAGCTCGCCGGCCACCTCGCGCCACAGGCCGCCCGTCTTGGGTGCCGCGTAGGCCGCGATGGTGAAGCGACCGTTGGGCGTGACGACCCACACCGCGCTCGGGACGCCCGTCTCGGTCAGCTCGACCTGCACCTGGTTGCCCTCCGGCATCGGGATGAGCACCGAACCCAGATCCAGCCGGGCCAGTTCGGCGAGCGCCGGGTCGTCGAAGTCGTCGATGTCGAACGGGCCGTCGAGTTCGTCGGCCTCCCCGGAGGCCGGCGCGTCGGCGGCGTCGGGCTCCGCCGGCGCCTCCGGCGCGGCTCGTCGGCTGCCGCCTCCCCGCTGCCGGGCACTTCGTCCTTGTCGCGGTCCTTGTCGCGGTCCTTGTCGCGCTTACCTGAACGCCTGCCGAACGCCATCAGCACCGCTCCTTCTCATCGCATCGCTTTCGCATCGTGCCCAGGGCTCACAAGCTCGCGTGTCCTCCGGAGGACCCATGGCCGCCATCGCCGCGGGATGTCTCGGCCAGCCCGGCCTCGTCGAACGACGAGACCTCGACCAGCTCCATCAATTCGACGCGCTGCACCAGCAATTGGGCGATGCGGTCGCCACGATGCACCACGATGGGCGCGGCCGGATCGAGGTTGATCAGTGCAACCTTGATCTCGCCGCGATAGCCGGCGTCGATGGTGCCCGGGCTGTTGACGATCGAAAGGCCCGCGCGCGCCGCCAATCCCGAGCGCGGGTGCACCAAGCCGACCATGCCGAACGGGATGGCGACCGCCACGCCCGTCCGCACCAGGGCGCGGTGCCCCGGTGGCAGCGTGACGTCTTCGGCGCTGTAGAGGTCCACCCCGGCGTCGCCGTCGTGGGCGCGGGTGGGCAACGGGAGCTCAGGATCCAGGCGAACGATCGCCAGACTGGTCGACACGGGGCCACAGATTACCCTTGACCGCGTGTCTGGAACGCGCGTCGCGCCGCACAACGTGCGATACCGCGAGCGGCTATGGGTGCCGTGGTGGTGGTGGCCGCTCGGCCTCGGGCTGGCGGCACTGATCGCCGTCGAAGTCAACATGGGTGCCGGCGCCGCCGCGCTGCCCGCCTGGGTTCCGTTCGCGACGCTGTTCACGGTCGCGGGGGGAACGCTGCTGTGGCTGGGCCGCGTCGAGGTCCAGGTCACCTCCGGCGACGGCGGCGTCCAGCTGTGGGCCGGGCAGGCGCACCTGCCAGTCACAGCGATCGCCCGCTGCGCCGACGTACCGCGCTCGGCCAAATCCGCGGCGCTGGGCCGCCAACTCGATCCGGCCGCCTACGTGCTGCACCGGGCGTGGATCGGGCCGATGGTGCTCGTCGTACTCGACGACGCCGACGACCCCACGCCGTATTGGCTGGTGAGCTGCCGTCACCCCGAGCGGGTGCTGTCGGCCCTGACAAGCTGAGTGCAGCTCTCAGGCCGCGCAGTCGGTGCAGATCATCACGCCGTTCTTCTCGCTGGCCAGCCGACTGCGGTGTTGCACCAGAAAGCAGCTTGAGCACGTGAACTCGTCCGCCTGCTTCGGGACGACGCGAACTGAAAGCTCCTCGCCAGACAGGTCGGCGCCTGGCAGCTCGAAAGACTCAGCGGTTTCGGATTCGTCTACGTCGACCACCGCCGACGCCGCCTCGTTCCGTCGTGCCTTGAGCTCCTCCAGCGAGTCTTCCGAGACATCGTCGGTCTCGGTGCGCCGCGGAGCGTCATAATCGGTAGGCATATCTTTTCCCTGCCCTGTTCCCCTCGCAAGCCCTATAACTTCAAGCAACGCTTTGTACCAGCGTCGAACGCATCCACCAAACGATTCGTGCCCGTATCTCGACTCGTTAATGTGTGATTTGCGTCACACCGCTAAATAATGCTTGCGTTCAGCCCCAAACAGTGTGTTCAGCGTGCGACTAGAGTGCACCTGTGGTCGCACAAATCACAGAGGGTACAGCGTTCGACAAGCACGGTCGCCCCTTTCGGCGACGCAACCCTCGACCCGCGATCATGGTGCTGATCCTCCTGATCGTGGCGACCGGGGTTGTGTGGACGGCGGCGCTGACGCGGCCGGTGAAAGTGCACGAAGCCGAGGCGTGCAATCCCCCGCCCCAGCCCGCGGGGTCGGACCGGCCGCAACTCGGCGAGCAGGTCTCGCGCAGCGCCGATGACGGACGTCACACCCGCCAAACTCGCCGACACCAAGGTGCGGGTGCTCAACGCCAGCGGCCGCGGCGGGCAAGCCGCCGACGTCGCCGGGGCGATGAAGGACCTCGGCTTCGCCCAGCCGACCGCCGCCAACGACCCGATCTACGCCGGAACCCGGCTGAACTGCCAGGGGCAGATCCGCTTCGGCACGGCCGGGCAGGCCACCGCGGCCGCGGTCTGGCTGGTCGCCCCGTGCACCGAACTGTTCAACGACAACCGCGCCGACGACTCCGTCGACCTCGCGCTGGGCACCGACTTCGGCACGCTCGCGCACAACGACGACATCGACGCCGTGCTGGCCAGCCTGCGCCCCGGCGCCACCGAGCCGTCGGATCCCCTGCTGCTACAGAAGATTCACGCCAGCAGCTGCTGAATTCCGCGCTCAGTCCAGGATCGGGTCGACGCCGTTGTGTCGCTCGAGGGCGGCCAACAGGCCGTCGGCGATGCCGGGCGCGGCGGCCATCACCAGGCCGGCCCCGTCGACGTCCCGGGGCGGCAGCAACACCCGGGCGCCGGCCTCCGCCGCGATCAGCGCGCCGGCCGCGCAGTCCCACACCTGCAGGCCGTGCTCGTAGTAGGCGTCCAACCGGCCTTCGGCGACCATGCACAAGTCCAGCGCGGCCGAACCGATCCGGCGCACGTCACGCACCACCGGCAGCATCCGGGCCAACAGGTCGGCCTGGGCGGTGCGGCGCGGCACCGAGTAGCCAAAGCCGGTGCCCAGCAGCGCCATCGACAGATCGTCGACGGTCGAGCACCGCAGCGCGCGTTCCTCGCCCCCGTCGGTGACGTGCGCGCCGGCGCCGATCGCCGCCGAATACACCCGCCCGGCGACGACGTCGGCGACCGCACCGGCGACTGACACGCCGTCGATCTGCGCGCCGATCGACACGGCGTAGGCGGGAATGCCGTAGACGAAGTTCACCGTGCCGTCGATGGGGTCGAGCACCCAGGTGACCGCCCCGTCCGAGGCGGCGTGCACCCCGGCCGGCCCACCCCCCTCCTCACCCAGGATCGGGTCGCCGGGCCGTAGGCGCGCCAACCGATCCCGCAACAACCGTTCGGTTTCGGTGTCGACGACGGTCACCGGATCGGTCGGCGTGCTCTTGGCGCGCACGGTGTCGTCGCCCCCGGCGGTGCCGGCGCCGAACACCTCGGTGCGGCGGCGCCGCACGAACTCCGCGGCCTCGGTGGCCAGCGTCTCGGCCACCGCCCGCAGTCGCGCGGGCTCGTCGTCGGTTCCCGTCACCGGTCCATCGCATCACAATCGCCATGTCGCGCGCACCCGGGCACAACCGCGACGGCACGGCTCTGCGCGGCTCTTGAGCGGGCGCTGCCCGCCACGTCGCCAGGCTAAGGTGGGCGGACAACCCAAATCTCCCCCCGCCCAGGAGACTCGATGACCAGCACCACGACCACGGACGCGCCTGGCCCCGAGACCACCGCAGGTGCGCCGCGGCGTCGTGGATTCGGCATCGACGTCGGCGGCAGCGGCATCAAGGGCGGCATCGTCGACATGGACACCGGCCTGCTGATCGGCGACCGGATCAAGCTGTTGACCCCGCAGCCGGCGACGCCGTCGGCGGTGGCCAGGACGATCGCCGAGGTGGTCAAGGGATTCGGGTGGACGGGCCCTCTCGGGGTGACCTACCCCGGCGTCGTCACGCACGGCGTCGTCCAGACTGCCGCCAACGTCGACAAGGCCTGGATCGGGACCAACGCACGCGACATCATCAGCGCCGAGCTGGGCGGCCAGGCCGTCACCATCCTCAACGACGCCGACGCGGCCGGACTCGCCGAGCAGCACTACGGGGCGGGCAAAGACAAGCAGGGTGTGGTGGTGCTGCTGACGTTCGGCACCGGAATCGGCTCCGCGCTCATCCATAACGGCACGCTGATACCCAACACCGAGTTCGGCCACCTCGAGGTCGGCGGCAAAGAGGCCGAGCACCGCGCGGCGTCGTCGGTCAAGGAGAGAAAGGGCTGGAGCTACGAGAAATGGGCCAAGCAGGTCACCCGGGTGCTGGTGGCGATCGAGAACGCGATCTGGCCGGACCTGTTCATCGCGGGTGGCGGCATCAGCCGCAAGGCCGACAAGTGGATCCCACTGCTGGAAAACCGCACCCCGGTGGTGGCCGCCGCGCTGCAGAACACCGCCGGCATCGTGGGCGCGGCCATGGCCGCCACCGTCGACGTGACGCACTGAAATTTCGCCCGGTCGAACGGTATGAGCGCCCGGTATCGTTACAATGGTCCACGGCGTCAGCCCAAAATCGTTAGCGTGCGAATCCCGACGCTGATATCCAACGCCGACATTCGACATAGCAGACACTTTCGGTTCAGTATGCCCACACCACCGGAAGTGAATCCGACCGAAGGGGTGTAAGTGGCAGCGACCAAACCCAGCACCGACGAACCGGTGAAACGCAACGCCACGAAGTCACCAGGGTCCCCCGCCAAGCGGCCGGCGGCAAAGTCCGCCAACGGCGCCGCCCCCGCGAAGCGCGCAGCCAAGTCGGCACCGCGGACGGCCAAGTCCACAGCGGCACCCGAGACCAAGGCGGCAGGTGACGAGAAGAAGAAGAAGACCCGCTCCCCGGCCAAGGGCGCCCCGGCGAAGGCGCCGTCGTCCCGCGGAACCAAATCGGCCGGCAAGGAGTCCGGGGTGGATCCCGAAGCAGTGGACACCGACGGCGCCGCCGAGGACCTCGACAACGAACCCGATCTGGACGGCGAGCCCGCCGAGGACATCGACATCGCCGAACTCAACCTCGACGAACTGGACGAGGCCGAAGCGCGCACCGCGCAGGACGGCGACGACGCCGTGCTGGAGGCGGGCGACTCCGAGGACGACGAGGCCACGGTGACCGCCACGGCCGGCGCGGCTCCCGCCGAGGACGACGAGGAGATCGCCGAGCCCACCGAGAAGGACAAAGCATCCGGCGATTTCGTCTGGGACGAAGACGAGTCCGAGGCGCTGCGTCAGGCCCGCAAGGACGCCGAACTCACGGCCTCCGCGGACTCCGTTCGCGCCTACCTCAAACAGATCGGCAAGGTGGCGCTGCTCAACGCGGAGGAAGAGGTCGAGCTGGCCAAGCGGATCGAAGCCGGCCTGTATGCCACGCAGCTGATGACCGAGCTGGCCGAGCGCGGCGACAAGCTGCCCGCCGCCCAACGCCGCGACATGGCGTGGATCTGCCGAGACGGTGACCGCGCGAAGAATCATCTGCTCGAGGCCAACCTGCGCCTGGTGGTTTCGCTGGCCAAGCGCTACACGGGCCGCGGCATGGCGTTCCTCGACCTCATCCAGGAAGGGAACCTGGGCCTGATCCGCGCGGTCGAGAAGTTCGACTACACCAAGGGTTACAAGTTCTCCACGTACGCGACGTGGTGGATCCGCCAGGCCATCACCCGCGCCATGGCCGACCAGGCCCGCACCATCCGCATCCCGGTGCACATGGTCGAGGTGATCAACAAGCTGGGCCGCATCCAACGCGAGCTGCTGCAGGACCTGGGCCGCGAGCCCACGCCCGAGGAGCTGGCCAAGGAGATGGACATCACGCCCGAGAAGGTGCTGGAGATCCAGCAGTACGCCCGCGAGCCGATCTCGCTGGACCAGACCATCGGCGACGAGGGCGACAGCCAGCTGGGCGACTTCATCGAGGACAGCGAAGCGGTGGTGGCTGTCGACGCGGTGTCATTCACACTGCTGCAAGACCAACTGCAGTCGGTGCTCGAGACGCTGTCGGAACGCGAAGCCGGCGTGGTACGGCTGCGGTTCGGCCTCACCGACGGCCAGCCCCGCACCCTCGACGAGATCGGGCAGGTCTACGGCGTAACCCGCGAGCGCATCCGCCAGATCGAGTCCAAGACGATGTCGAAGCTGCGCCACCCCAGCCGTTCACAGGTGCTGCGCGACTACCTGGACTAGCGGGGCGCGGGCGCCGCGAATCAGATTCGATGCCGCTGAGCAGGGTGACACTCGCTCGTGCCGGGTACTCCCCTGACGGTTAACCTCATGCGGCACAGCTCCGTTCGGCTGACGCTCACCCGGGTTCCCCGGGCGTCTCCGGCGGAACCGGATCGTCGGTGACCGGGGTGAAGGTGCCGTCGGGCGCCGGCCGGTAGGCGGTGACCCGGATCACGGCCCCCACCGGCAACGGACCGTACAGGTGCGGGAACAGCATCGAGGCCGGATCCGTTGGCACACCGGGTTCCCAACGCACCGGGGAGTCGAGCAGTGCGGGGTCGACGTGCAGCAGGACAAGGTCCGCGCGGCCGCGGAAAAGCCGGTTGGCCGGCAGGTGCACCTGCTGCGGCGTCGACAGATGGATGAAGCGGCCCGGCGTGTCCGACCCGCAGTCCTGGGGCCGGATCGCGCCCCGGTCGCGGGCCCGCGACCACTCGTCGGATCCGCACAGATGGACCAGGACGCCAGGAACGAAGGTCACGGAGGGTCACCTTAAAGAGCCTTCCTGAGGGACGTGAAAAACCCGTGAGAAACGACACACCCGACAACGGTCGGGGAACAACGCGAAAACCCCATACGTCTGAGAGAGTGAATGAACGCGAGAACGGAGAGGCCATGAACGCAACTCTGACCAGTCCTTTGACCAGAGCAGACCGCTGCGACCGCTGCGGCGCCGCAGCCCGCATCCGTGCCAAGCTGCCCTCCGGCGCTGAACTCCTCTTCTGCCAGCATCACGCCAACGAGCACGAAGCGAAACTGATCGAGTTGGCCGCGGTGCTGGAGGTCAGCGAGAGCTAATCCACAACAACTCGCACGCGGGCAATGCGGCCCGCGGGCGCAGTTTTCGGTAATGCTGGACGGGTATGAGCGATCAGGTCGCAAAACCGTCCCGCCACCATGTGTGGCGAATATGTCTCAGGACTCTGTCGAAGAGCTGGGACGATTCCATCTTTTCCGAGTCAGCGCAGGCGGGGTTCTGGTCGGCGCTGTCCCTTCCGCCGCTGCTGCTGGGGATGCTGGGCAGCCTGGCCTACGTGGCCCCGCTGTTCGGTGCCGACATGTTGCCCAGCATCGAACACCAGGCCATCTCGACGGCCCACAAGGTGTTCTCGCCCAGTGTGGTCAACGAGATCATCGAACCCACGATGCGCGACATCACCGCGGGCGCCCGCGGCGAGGTGGTGTCGCTGGGCTTTCTGATTTCGCTGTGGGCGGGGTCCTCGGCGATCTCGGCGTTCGTCGACTCCGTGGTCGAGGCCCACGGCCAGACGCCGTTGCGCCACCCCGTGCGGCAGCGGTTCTTCGCGCTGTTCCTCTACGTGGTGATGCTGGTGGCGGTCGTGGGGACGGCTCCGCTGCTGGTGCTGGGGCCGCGCAAGGTGGCAGAACACATCCCGTTCAGCCTGACCAACACGCTGCGCTACGGCTACTACCCGGCGCTGATCCTCGGGCTGATGGTCGGGATCATGATCTTGTACCGGGTGGCGCTGCCGGTGCCGCTGCCGTCGCACCGGCTGCTCCTGGGCGCGATGCTGGCGACGGCGGTGTTCGTGATCGCAACGCTGGGCCTGCGGATCTACCTGAGCTGGATCACCAGCACCGGCTACACCTACGGCGCGCTGTCCACCCCGATCGCCTTTTTGCTGTTCGCGTTTTTCGGCGGCTTCGCGATCATGCTGGGCGCCGAGCTCAACGCCGCCGTCCAGGAGGAATTCCCCGCGCCCAAGACGCATGCCCACCGGTTGCGCAACTGGTTGCTGGAGCGCGCACGTGGCCGGGCGGTGACGGCGGATACCCGCGCGCACCCGGCGCCGCAGGAATGCGACGTCGCGACTGCGGAGCCGCCGGCCTGATCAGCTCTTCTTGAGGGTTTCGTAGATCTTTTTGCAGTCCGGGCATACCGGCGACCCGGGCTTGGCCGCGCGCGTGACGGGGAACACCTCCCCGCACAGGGCGACCACGTGGCTGCCCATCACCGCGCTCTCGGCGATTTTGTCCTTCTTCACGTAGTGGAAGTACCGAGGGGTGTCGTTGCCGGTCCCGTCGTCGACGCGTTCGTCGGTCTCGGTGCGTTCGATCGTCTGGGTCTGCATATCCAACATTGTGCACCCCCAGGAGCCGGGCGAAACCGGCTGCGCCGGAATCGCTGAGATGTGGGACAGTGGAGGAATGAAGCGCGGCTCCGATCAGGGGTTCAGCGACGAGTTCGGAGACAGGCTCAACGACTTCGACGACAAGGGCCGTCCGGTCCTCATCACCGCCGCCGCACCCTCCTACGACGAACAGCATCGCGCGCGTGTGCGCAAGTACCTGACGTTGATGGGCTTCCGCATCCCGGCGCTCATCCTGGCAGCCGTCGCCTACGGCGCCTGGCACAACGGCCTGATCTCGCTGGCGATCGTGGCGGTGTCGGTGCCGCTGCCGTGGATGGCCGTGCTGATCGCCAACGACCGCCCACCGCGCGGCCGCGACGAGCCCCGGCGGTTCGACGAGGGTCCGCGGCGCACCCCGCTGTTCCCGACGGCGGAGCGTCCGGCGCTCGAGCCTCGGCGCGCCCCGCACCCGCAACCGGGCTCACCGGACGCGCCCGGCCACGGGTAGGCCCACGCATTCCGGATGTATGAAAACCCGCCGCACTTCTCAGGACTTTCTCAGGTCGTCGGCACATTTCTGCACGTCATAGCGTGTGAGATCACAGCTCCCCGGGAACTCTGAGCGCGTAGCTGTCGTTAAGACATACGACAGAACAAGCTGATCGGGAGGTCGCTATGGCGAACGCCACCACAAGCAGGATCGACGGCGATCTGGATGCTCAAAGTCCCGCGGCAGACTTGGTGCGCGTGTATCTGAACGGCATAGGTAAGACCGCGTTGCTCAACGCAGCGGACGAGGTCGAACTCGCCAAGCGCATCGAAGCCGGGCTGTACGCCGAGCATCTGCTGGCAACCCGTAAGCGCCTCGGCGAGAACCGCAAACGCGACTTGGCGGCCGTCGTGCGTGACGGTCAGGCGGCCCGTCGTCACCTGCTGGAAGCGAATCTGCGACTGGTGGTGTCGCTGGCCAAGCGCTACACGGGCCGGGGCATGCCGCTGCTGGACCTGATTCAGGAGGGCAACCTGGGGCTGATCCGCGCGATGGAAAAGTTCGACTACACAAAGGGATTCAAGTTCTCCACATACGCCACCTGGTGGATCCGTCAGGCCATCACCCGCGGCATGGCCGACCAGAGCCGCACCATCCGGCTGCCGGTCCACCTGGTCGAACAGGTCAACAAGCTGGCGCGGATCAAGCGGGAGATGCACCAGAACCTGGGACGCGAGGCCAGCGACGAGGAACTGGCCGCCGAGTCGGGCATCCCGATCGAGAAGATCAACGACCTGCTCGAGCACAGCCGCGACCCGGTGAGCCTGGACATGCCGGTCGGCTCCGAGGAGGAGGCCCCGCTGGGCGATTTCATCGAGGACGCCGAGGCGATGTCGGCGGAGAACGCGGTGATCGCCGAGCTGCTGCACACCGACATCCGCAGCGTCCTGGCCACTCTCGACGAGCGGGAGCACCAGGTGATCCGGCTCCGCTTCGGCCTGGACGACGGGCAGCCGCGCACCCTGGACCAGATCGGCAAACTGTTCGGCTTGTCTCGCGAGCGGGTCCGCCAGATCGAGCGGGACGTGATGTCAAAGCTGCGCAACGGCGAGCGCGCCGACCGCCTCCGCTCCTATGCGAGCTGAGGTCGCCGGCTAGAGCCATCACTCCCAGCCCAACAACACAAGCCCAACACCAGTCGGTATGCCCGCCGTATCCACGGCGGGCATACTGCTTGGCTGGGAAGCGTTACACCCATTCACGCAGCTGGGCCAGTAGACTCGGCGTCATTGGAGGGTGCTGAATGAACGACCTGGTCGATACCACCGAAATGTACCTGCGGACCATCTATGACCTCGAAGAAGAGGGTGTGACGCCGCTGCGTGCCCGGATCGCCGAGCGCCTTGAGCAAAGCGGGCCGACCGTCAGCCAGACCGTGTCCCGCATGGAGCGGGACGGCCTCCTCCATGTCGCCGGCGACCGTCACCTCGAACTCACCGACAAGGGCCGGGCCCTGGCCGTCTCCGTGATGCGCAAGCACCGCCTGGCCGAGCGGCTGCTCGTCGACGTGATCGGGTTGCCCTGGGAGGAAGTGCACGCCGAGGCCTGCCGCTGGGAGCATGTCATGAGCGAGGATGTCGAGCGCCGGCTGATGAAGGTGCTCAACAACCCGACCACCTCCCCGTTCGGCAACCCGATCCCCGGTCTTCTGGATCTGGGCGTCGGTCCGAACTCCGGCGCCGAGGACGCGAACCTGGTCCGGTTGACCGAGCTTCCCTCCGGGTCGCCGGTCGCGGTGGTCGTCCGGCAGCTCACCGAGCACGTGCAAGGCGACATCGACCTGATCAGCCGACTCAAGGACGCCGGCGTCGTGCCCAACGCGCGGGTGACCGTCGAGACCGGCCCCGCCGGTGTGACCATCCTGATCCCCGGCCACGAGAACGTCACCCTGCCGCACGAGATGGCCCACGCCGTCAAGGTCGAGAAAGTCTGACTCCCAACGTCATCAGCCCGCACGGCGGCGAAACGCCCGCCGCGGCGGTAGCCGCACACCCAACTTCTTGGCCAGTCGGTAGCCGGTGAGCGCGAGCTCTTGGATGCGCTCGGGCCGCACACCGGATTGCAGCGCCGTGTCCAGCATGCCCGCCATCCGATGGCCGGGATCGCAGCGCAGCGCGGCCTCCAGCGACACCCCGGCCAGCGGCCCGTCGCCGCGGGCGTAGGCGCTGAACGCCAGCAACACCAGCGCCTCGACCCGCCAGGGCTCGGGCAACGTGCGGGCCAGCAGCGCCCACAACGACTCCGCGTCCCCGGCGGTGGCGCCCACCGCAAGCGCGTACAGCGCGTCGCGCACCTGCACGTCGGTCAGCGCACAGCCGAGCTGCGCCACCTCGGCCTCCGACAGCGGACGACCGTCGGCCACCCGGGCGGCGGCGGCCAGCGCGCGCTCCACGTCGCGGCGGCCACAGCCGTCCGGGTCGACGCGCCGCGCCGCCTCCCGCGCGGCCGCGTGGTGCCCGACCAGCTCGGTCAGCTCGCCGCTGCGGGCCGCGTCCTCGACAGCGATGACAGCCTGCAGGTCGGCGCGCCGCGGGTAGAGCCGCCGCCCATCCAGAACCGCCGCGGCAGCCAGGGGAGAGGCCGAAGGGTCGTCCACTTCCCCGCCCGCACCGCAGCCGTCCACGCAATGCCAGCGCCCGCCGGCGGCCACCCTATCCACCACATGCACGGCCCACAGCTGGATGTCCCTGTCCGCCAAGGCGCTCGTGAGCGCCTCGGACAGCTGCCGGTGGTCCTCGTTACAGCCCGGGCAGTGCGCGCCGTGCTCGTCGACGATGACCGCGATCGCCGCGTCGGGTTCGGCGGCGGCCGTCACCTCGGCGAGGTGCCCGATGCGTTCGGCGAGCTTCTCGGACAGGTCGACGCGCAGCACCGACCCCAGCTCACCGCCGCAGAGCGACACCAGCACCAATGAATTCTCCGGGACGAAGCCGAGAACGGCCGGTAGCGCGGCGATCAATGCCCCGGGGCGTTTCAGTTCGAAGTCCGCTTGATCTCTCGTCATGAGCCCCAACGCTGACGGCCGCCACCGTCAGCGGGTGCGCACGCCCACCCGCGGGGCGGTCCTCCTGTGCATGAAGTCGGCACTGTGGGTTGCGCTGCTTTAAGGTTTGCTCATGGCGTCGACGCGTGAATACGACATGGTGGTGATCGGTTCGGGCCCGGGCGGGCAGAAGGCCGCCATCGCCTCCGCGAAGCTGGGCAAGTCGGTCGCGGTCGTCGAGCGTGGCCAGATGCTGGGCGGCGTGTGCGTGCAGACCGGCACCATCCCGTCAAAAACATTGCGCGAGGCAGTCTTATACCTGACCGGCATGAGCCAGCGCGAACTGTACGGCGCGAGCTACCGCGTCAAGGAGAAGATCACCCCGGCCGACCTGCTGGCCCGCACCCAGCACGTGATCGGCAAGGAAGTCGACGTGGTGCGCAACCAGCTGATGCGCAACCGCATCGACCTGCTGATCGGCCACGGGCGATTCCTCGACCCGCACACCATCGAGGTCGAAGACCTCTCCCACCGCGAAAAGCTCACCATCAGCGGCAGATACATCGTCGTCGCCACGGGCACCCGGCCCGCGCGGCCGTCCGGCGTCGAGTTCGACGAGGAACGGGTGCTCGACTCCGACGGCATCCTCGACCTCAAATCGCTCCCGGCATCGATGGTGGTGGTCGGCGCCGGCGTGATCGGCATCGAGTACGCCTCGATGTTCGCCGCGCTGGGCACCAAGGTCACCGTCGTGGAGAAGCGGTCGGACATGCTCGACTTCTGCGACCCCGAGGTCGTCGAGGCGCTGAAGTTCCATCTGCGCGACCTGGCGGTGACCTTCCGGTTCGGCGAGGAGGTGACCGCGGTCGACGTCGGGGCGGCGGGCACGGTGACCACGCTGGCCAGCGGCAAGCAGATCCCCGCCGAAACGGTGATGTACTCGGCCGGACGGCAGGGGCAGACCGACCACCTCGACCTGCACAACGCCGAGCTGGAGGCCGACAACCGGGGCCGGATCTACGTCGACGACTTCTTCCAGACGAAGGTGCCGCACATCTATGCCGTCGGCGACGTGATCGGCTTCCCCGCGCTGGCCGCGACCTCCATGGAACAGGGGCGGCTGGCCGCCTACCACGCGTTCGGCGAGCCGACCGACGGCATCACCGAGCTGCAGCCGATCGGCATCTACTCCATCCCCGAGGTCTCCTACGTCGGCGCCACCGAGGTCGAGCTGACCAAGGACGCGATCCCCTACGAGGTCGGGGTGGCCCGATACCGGGAGCTGGCGCGCGGCCAGATCGCCGGCGACTCCTACGGCATGCTCAAGCTGCTGGTATCCACCGAAAATCTCAAGCTGCTCGGGGTGCACATCTTCGGCACCAGCGCCACCGAGATGGTGCACATCGGACAGGCCGTCATGGGCTGCGGCGGCACGGTGGAGTACCTGGTGGACGCGGTGTTCAACTACCCCACGTTCTCAGAGGCCTACAAGGTCGCCGCGCTCGACGTGATGAACAAGGTGCGAGCGCTCAACCAGTTCCGCCGCTGAAACCGCCCCTGCGCTAGCAGAGGTCGTCCAGGCCGTCCGGCACGGGATCACCCGGACCGCCGGCCTCGGCGCGGGCCAGGAGTTCCGCGACGTGCTCGTCGAAGGGCGCCGAGTACGACACGTCCTCGGCGCATCCGCCCCGTTCGAAGCCGCCGGTGAGCCCGGTGATCGTCGTGCCGCTCACCCAGGGCCCGCCGCTGGTGCCGGCGACCAGACCGTCGCACGCCACCGAGGGGTAACCGCTGTCGGTGAGCCCGGTGCTGGCCTGACAGCCCACCGGCGAGCCACCCACCCCGAGCGGGTACCCCAGCACGGTGACGTGGCTGCCGGAGGGCGGCGTCCGGCCGAGGGTCAGCGCCAGGCCGGTATGTGACTCGACCGAACCGCCGCTCTGGCCGCTGACCCGCAGGATGGCGTAGTCGGCGTGGGGGTCTTTGGTGGCGGTCCAGCGCGGGTCCAGGTAGACGGCGTCGGCCGTCCACAGGTCGGTGGGCGCGGCGTCCCCGGCGAATCCGGGCGCGAAGGCGATCTCCGAGCCCCCGGCGAGGCAATGCGCCGCGGTCATCACCAGGTTCCCGCCCGTCGAATGCACCACCGAGCCCGTGCAGGCGTGCACGGTGCCGCCGTCGAAGAAGATCGGCCCGACGCGAACGTCCGGGTCCACCTGCCCCGCGACGGCCGCCGGCCTGGGATTGCCGAGCCGCTCGACCGGCTTGCTGGTCCGCTGCGGCGACGCGCCGGGAGCGAGGGCATGGGTCGCCGGTCGGCCGCACGACGTCAGCAGCGTCGCCAGGCCGACCACCGAACAGAGCACTGTCAGCGCTTTTCGCATTGGCCCCCATCATGCCCGACCCGCGACCGGCAAGCGGGATGCAACGCGACGACGTGCGTGAACGTGGTCGCTGGCAAATCCGTTTCGTCCCGCGCCGAGAAGCGTCCGGGATTACGCCGCCGCATTTTTGCGTTTCGAACACAAAGACGTCAACGAGTCCCCTGTTGAATTATTGGGACCCCCTTATTTGGGGGACACTACATGGGGCACCCTCGAAGTAACCCCCGGAAGGAGGCGACCCCGATGGCCCACCGTCACGACCCGGACGACGAGTACTACCAGCCAGGACAGTCGGGTATGTACGAGCTCGAGTTCCCGGCGCCGCAGTTGGCGACATCCGACGGCCGCGGGCCGGTGCTGGTCCACGCGCTGGAGGGCTTTTCCGACGCCGGTCATGCGATACGGCTGGCCGCCAGCCACCTCAAGGCAGCGCTGGACACCGAACTGGTTGCGTCCTTCGCGATCGACGAACTGCTGGACTACCGTTCGCGGCGGCCGCTGATGACGTTCAAGACCGATCACTTCACCCACTACGACGACCCCGAGCTGAGCCTGTACGCGCTGCGCGACACCGCGGGCACCCCGTTCCTGTTGCTGGCCGGGCTAGAGCCCGACCTGAAGTGGGAGCGCTTCATCACCGCGGTGCGCCTGCTCGCCGAACGGCTCGGCGTGCGGCGCACGATCGGCCTGGGCACCGTCCCGATGGCGGTGCCGCACACTCGGCCGATCACGCTGACCGCGCACTCCAACAATGGGGAGCTGATCGCCGATTTCCGGCCGTGGATCGCCGAGATCCAGGTTCCCGGCAGCGCGTCCAACCTGCTGGAATACCGCATGGCCCAGCACGGTCACGAGGTGGTCGGGTTCACCGTGCACGTTCCGCACTACCTGACGCAGACCGACTACCCGGCCGCCGCGCAGGCGCTGCTTGAGCAGGTGGCCAAGAGCGGGTCGCTGGACCTGCCGCTGTCCGCGCTGACCGAGGCGGCGGCCGACATCCGGACGAAGATCGACGAGCAGGTACAGGCCAGCGCGGAAGTCGCTCAAGTGGTGGCTGCGCTGGAGCGCCAGTACGATGCGTTCATCGACGCTCAGGAAAACAGGTCGTTACTGGCTCGCGACGAAGACCTGCCCAGCGGCGAAGAAATTGGCGCAGAGTTCGAACGGTTCCTGGCCCAGCAGGCCGAGAAGAAGTTCGACGACGACGACTCGGCTTGAGGACTTTCCCGTGCCCTAGCCGGCCCGACACCGAGGTTGGAGATGACCGAGCGGCAGCGCAAGAGCAATCTCCGCCCCGTGCGTGAGGTGACCGCACCCAAGCTGGAGTTTCGCACCATCCACGGCTACCGGCGGGCGTACCGCATCGCCGGTTCGGGTCCGGCGATGCTGCTGATCCACGGCATCGGCGACAACTCCACCACCTGGAACACCGTGCAGGCCAAGCTCGCCCAGCGGTTCACCGTCATCGCCCCGGACCTGCTCGGCCACGGGCAGTCCGACAAGCCGCGCGCCGACTACTCGATCGCCGCGTACGCCAACGGGATGCGCGACCTGCTCAGCGTGCTCGACATCGAGCGGGTGACCCTCGTCGGTCACTCGCTCGGCGGCGGGGTGGCGATGCAGTTCGCCTACCAATTCCCCCATCTGGTCGAACGGCTCATCCTGGTCGCCGCGGGCGGCGTCACCAAGGACGTCAACGTCGCCTTGCGGTTGGCCTCGTTGCCGATGGGCAGCGAAGCCCTGGCGCTGCTGCGGCTGCCGCTGGTGCTGCCGGCGATCCAGACCGCCGGCCGGGTGCTGGGTGCGGCCTTCGGGAGCACCGGGCTGGGCCGCGACCTGCCCAACGTGCTGCGCATCCTCGACGACCTGCCAGAGCCGACGGCCTCGGCGGCGTTCAGCAGGACCCTGCGCGCGGTGGTGGACTGGCGCGGTCAGATCGTGACCATGCTGGACCGGTGCTATTTGACCGAGGCCATCCCGGTGCAGATCATCTGGGGCACAAAAGACGTGGTCGTCCCCGTCCGCCACGCGTCGATGGCCCACGCGGCGATGCCCGGCTCCCGGCTGGAGATCTTCCAGGGCTCCGGGCACTTCCCGTTTCACGACGACCCGGCCCGCTTCATCGACGTCGTGCAGCGCTTCATCGACACCAGCGCTCCCTCCGAATACGACCAAACCGCGCTGCGCCAGTTGCTTCGTTCGGGGGGCGGCGAGAAGACGGTCACCGGACCGGCCGACACCCGCGTCGCGGTGCTCAACGCCATCGGTTCCGACGAGCGCAGCGCCACCTGATCACGGCCGCACGGCCGACGGCGTTGTCACCCGGCGGGACCCGGTCGGCGCGTTCAGCGCTTTCGATGTAGCACGGCGGCCAGGTGATGCTGCAGGGGTTGCCCGACGGCGCCCATCCGCACCGAGTACGACAGCTCGTCGCCGTCGAAGCGCAGCGAACGGCCAAGCGCGGTCACCTCTTTCGCGGACGGGGACAGTCCGATCGACGTGCTGGACGACTCGAGCTCCACAACCCCGCCGACCGCCGAGACGGTGCCCACCTCGATCTCGGTGACCCCGGTCGGGTGTGCCAGGACCAGCTCGATCCGGCCCGGTGCCGGCATGCGAAGGTAGCCCGCCTCGCCGTGCAGCGGCCTGCCGTCGTCCACCGCCCGGGTCTTCTGCGCGTAGGACAGAAACGGCTTGCCCACATGGGAGAACACAACTTCCTCGAGGTACTCGAAGGGCTCGATCGTCGGGTACTCCCCCGCTCCCCGACCGGCCCATGTGCCGAGCAGCGGTGCGAGCGCTTCGAGGTCGGGGTGCAAGTCAGGGGCCATGGACACCACCCTAACGAGGCCGGTCAGCTGGAGGTCGGCACCTTGCGCTGCGCGCGCATCAACTCGATCTCGCGCTCGAAATCGTCGGCGGATTCAAAGGATCGGTACACCGACGCGAACCGCAGGTACGCCACCTCGTCGAGGTCGCGCAGCGGCCCAAGGATGGCCAGGCCCACCTCGTGGCTGGGCACTTCCGGGGAGCCCGCCGCACGCACGGTGTCCTCCACCTGCTGGGCCAGGAGATTGAGCGCGTCGTCGTCGACCTGGCGGCCCTGACACGCCCGGCGGACCCCGCTGATGACCTTCTCCCTGCTGAACGGCTCGGTGACGCCGCTGCGCTTGACCACGGCCAATACCGCGGTCTCCACGGTGGTGAAACGCCGCCCGCACTCCGGACACGCGCGGCGTCGCCGGATTGCCTGGCCCTCGTCGGTTTCGCGGGAGTCGATCACGCGGGAATCCGGATGACGGCAGAACGGACAGTGCATGACCGCTCCTTCGCCGTGCTCACGGATATCGCAGGACAATGAGAGCGTACCCGTGCGCGACCCCGCCGGGCGAGAGCCGCGGGAACGCGAGCTCAAACCCGGGCGCGCTGCCCGGCAGCGGTTTTCGCCGGACACCGGCGCGACGCCGTCGACCGTCAACCCACCGGCGCGATCAGGGGCTGACCCGCGACCAGTGTCTGCGAGCCCAGGTCGTTGAGTTCGCGGATGCGATCGGCGACCTGGTGCGCCGGGGCTTCCGGCGCCACCCGGTGGGCGACGTCCTGCAGCGACTCGCCGGGCTCGACCCGCACGACGGCCAGCCTGTCGGGCACGTGCGCCGCCGAAGCCGCCGAAGCCGCTGAAGCCGAGGCCTCACCGTTGATCGCCTGCCCCACGTTCGCGACCAGCCCCAGCCACAACGTGATCAGCCCGGCGGCCACGGCAAGCCCCGCCGTCTTCGCCCACGTGACCGAACGCCCGCGATGCGGCGCCACGGACATCGCGACGCCCGCGCCGCGGTACCGCAGCGGGGCGCCCGCCGGCCTGGTCGGCCCGGGCCTGCGGGGCCCGGCCGCCCAGTCCCGGCCGGCGCGAGGCTCGTGGACCGGCCCGTTGATCGGGCGCCGAACGCTGCCGGCCCGCGGCGAGACTGCGTGAATGATTGTCATCTGCGTTCCTCCGGTCGACTGATCACTCGCTCGTGTGTTCGACACTATCGCTCGTGTGTTCGATTTCCGAACATTTGAGCGAAGCGTGTCGCGCGAGCAAGACGGTAGACCGCCCCACCGACAAACGGCGCCGCCGTCGATCACTAGCTGGGACATGTCGCTCAAATACCCGATTTGCCAAAGAGTTACACCTTTGTAATTCGTCAACGTTCGGCCGGCCCGGCGTTTGCTGCGGCCGGGCGACACGCTAGTCGAACACATGTTTGATTCTTGGCCGCGAGGCCGCTACATTCAGTGCCATGAGCGACAGCAACGACACCTCATCCGCCGGCGCGGACGACCGTGGCCACCCCGTCGATTCCCCACTGACCGAGCGGCAGCGCACCATCCTGAACGTCATCCGCGAGTCCGTCACCAGCCGCGGCTACCCGCCGAGCATCCGAGAGATCGGTGACGCCGTCGGTCTGACGTCGACGTCCTCGGTGGCCCACCAGCTGCGCACCCTGGAGCGCAAGGGGTACCTGCGCCGCGATCCCAATCGTCCCCGGGCCGTGGACGTGCGCGGCGCCGACGACAGTCCGGCGGCGCCGGTCACCGACGTAGCCGGCTCGGACGCCCTGCCGGAGCCGACCTTCGTCCCCGTCCTGGGACGCATCGCGGCCGGCGGGCCGATCCTCGCCGAGGAAGCCGTCGAGGACGTCTTCCCGCTGCCGCGCGAACTGGTCGGCGAGGGCACCCTGTTCCTGCTCAAGGTGGTCGGCGACTCTATGGTCGAGGCCGCCATCTGCGACGGCGACTGGGTGGTCGTGCGGCAGCAGCACGTCGCCGACAATGGAGACATCGTCGCCGCCATGCTCGACGGCGAGGCCACGGTCAAGACGTTCAAGCGCGCCGGCGGTCAGGTCTGGCTGATGCCGCACAACCCGGCGTTCGATCCCATCCCGGGCAACGACGCGACCGTGCTGGGCAAGGTCGTCACCGTCATCCGCAAGGTCTAGCGGCGCGCCTCGGGGGCGTGGTGTCAGTCGGCCTTGGTGAACCCGTTGGCCTGCGCGACTTGCTCGCTGGCCAACCAGATCTCGGCGAGCGTGTCCTGGTAGAGGGCGCTGTCGGGGGTGTAATACAGGCCGAAGCTGGTGCTGGCCTTGATCGGATAACCGTCGGGCGCCTGGTAGGGGTCCTCGAGCGGCAGGTGAATCGTCGGGTGCCCGTGCACGGCCAGCCCCGCGCCGGCGGCGAAGACGGCCAGCTGCTCGGTCTCGTCGGTGTCCTCTGCCGCGTGCCGCCCGGCTCGCGGCAGTGCGGTCACGGGCGCGGCGTAATCCGCGACGGCGGTCTCCGGGGCGGGGGCCTCCGGGGGACCGGCCTCGTCGGCCGCGTGGTCCGCAGCGGCGGTTTCGCGGTAACCGGAGTCCGGGTGACCGGAATCGGCGTACTCGTCCTCCGGCTCGAGTTCGACTTCCACGTACTCGTCATCGTCGACCTGCTCCCTCTCGACGTCCTCCGGGCGATCCTCCAGTACGACCGCGGCGTAGTCGGCGTCCGCGGCAGCGGAGTAGTCGTCCTCGTCGGCGAGACCGGGGTAACCGGCCTCCGACAATTCGGCGTCGGTGACGAGGGGGATGGAGTCGGTGTCCACCGCATCGGGGTCTTCCTGTTCGGACCCGGACGGCGTCTCGCCGCCATATCGCCCGTCGTACGCCACGTCGGCGGCCCCGGCCCCCCGTCCCCGCGGCCAGCTGACGCGCTGGCCGGACTCGGAGTCCACCGGGTGCTCCTCGGCGGGATGCAGGTCGGCCCGCGCGAGATGATCGGTGGCCAGGTCGAAATCTTCTCCCCAGCGCCCGCCGGCCGCCGGGGCATATCCCGCGTCTGCGGCCCGGTCGGGTTCCGCCCCGGCGGTGGCACGGCGTGCGCGAACGCGGCGCGAATTCAACCCCACCGCCACCAACGCCGCGAGGATCACCAGCACCCCGATGCCGGCCGCCAGCCACCACCACTGCCACGTCGTCTTCTTGGCGTGGGGCGGCATCGCCGCAGTGCTGGGCTGGTTCTGGCCCGAGATCTGCAGCCCGGAAAGCAAGGGCGCCAGGTTGGCCGGGTCGGTGCTGAAGGCGTTCTTCGCGCGGTTCCACGAGATCGTGCCGCCGCTGAACTTCTGCGAGATGACGTCGCCGTCGACGGCCTGATCGCCGACCGGTGCGCCCAGCTTCCCGTTGGGGCCGCGAAGCTTGTCCCAGGCGGCCTTCATGGCGCCGCGCACGACGAAGGCGCCGTGGTCTGCGCTCCAGAAGATCACCGGCTTGTCGGCCGCGGAGAACGTGCAGATCCGGCTCGAGGGGATCCCGGCGTCGGCTTCGTTGGCCACAGGGAACCCCAGGTCGCTACCCACCGGCCCGCCCAAGGACTCGTACTTGGCCAGGATGTCGCTCTCGACCGCGTTGGCGCCGGTGGCGGGGCTGAAATACACCTTGCCGCCGGCGAAGTTCTGGGCGATCCCGTCGCCGCCGATGGGATACTGTTCACCCTGCTTGACGCCCAGGGGTCCGTTGGCGCCCCCGGCTGCGCGCCAGGCCATGTTGATGGCGGCCGTGGGGTCGATCGGGACCTGCAGGCCCTTCAGTTGCTCGGCCAACACCGCCGGTTCGGTCGTGAACTCCTTGGTGTCGCGGTTCCAGGACACCTGGCCGCCGCTGAACTTCTGGGAGGCGACTTCCCCGTCGTAGGTCTCGTCGCCGACCGGAACGCCCAGCGCGCCGTCCGAACTGCCCAGCTTGTCCCAGGCGGCGTTGATCGCGCCGCGCACTACGAAGGCGCCGTGTTCGGGCGTCCAGAAGATCACCGGCTTGTCGCTGGCCGAGAACGTGCTCACCCGGCTATCGGGTCCGGACAGGCCCGGCACCTCGTTGATCGTCGGGAAGCCCAGGTCACTGCCGGCCGGCCCGCCCAGAGACTCGTATTTGTCCAGGATCGGCCCGTAGGCGTATCTGGCGCCGGTGGACGGGGTGTAGAACATCTTGCCGCCGTCGAATTCCAGCGCGAAACCGTCGCCGACGGGATAGACGTCGCCCTTGCGCGCACCGAGCGGTGAGGTGTCGCCGCCGGCCTTCTCCCACGCGGCCATCATGGCCGCCTCAGCGTCGCCTATCGGACTCGCCGCGCCCGGGGGCGCCAGCAATATGGTGGCCAGCGCTGTGATCACCAGGCCGACCAGTGCACGCCCGACCAGCTTGTGCATGTGACCTCTCTGCCCGTTCACCAAGCCCTCCCGCCGACGGGCACGTGCCCACCTGTGGCCGTGCCCGTATCCCGCCGCCCCGCGAGTGGGTCGTTATCCCACGCGCGGGCCGTCCCCCCAACACGGTCCGCAATTTCACCCGGCCCGCACAAGATTGCTCCAACCGACGACAAATGCGAACTCAATTCAGGAATATTACAAAAACGGATACCGCACCGATATCGGAATGATGCCGAACGACGTCCGCGTCGCGACAAACCGTGCGGCCTCGCGGGCGTTGGCATTGCCCCGCCCCAGGCCCGTGCTAGCAGCGGCTTTCGGGCGAACCCGCGGCCGATGGCGAGGGCGGCGATGTTTCCGCGACCGTTGCGGCCTTTACCGCCACCATGATCGCCGGGTCGACGCTGCGCGATTACACAATCGCCATATGCAAAACGCATGCGTTGACCGTACTTCAGGTCACGGCGGGATCGGTATCTGCCCGACCGATGAACAAAACCATTTCGCTTAATTGGTCGGTGAGCTCGGGCGAGCGCAACCGAATCGGCAGTTGCATTCCGGGCGCAGGCCAGTGGCTTTCGCGGCGGGACCGCCTCGACCGTCGGCGATCGCCCGGCCCGGTGGGCGCACCCGGCGGCAGCCGGAGTGATTGCGTGACAGCGTAGTTGGCGCTTCGCACGCCGACCGCGGGACCGGTGGGCAGACTAGACCCCGAGGCCGCGGCCGATGATCTCCTTCATGATCTCGGTGGTGCCGCCGTAAATCGTCTGGACCCGCGCATCCAGATACGCGCGGGCAACCGGATATTCGCGCATGTAGCCGTAACCGCCGTGCAGCTGCAGGCAGCGGTCGATCAGGTGGACCTGCTTCTCGGTGGAATACCACTTGGCCATCGCGGCCTGCTCGGCCGTCAGCTTCTTGTCCAGGTGCAAGCGGATGAACTCGTCGACCATCATGCGCACCACCGTCGCCTCGGTCGCGAGCTCGGCCAGCACGAACCGGCTGTTCTGGAAGCTGCCGATTGGCTTGCCGAAAGCCTTTCGCTCCTTGGTGTATTGCAGCGTCTGCTCGAGCACCTGCTCCATCGCCGCGGCCGCCATGATGGCGATCGAAATCCGTTCCTGCGGCAGGTTCTGCATCAGGTAGATGAATCCCATACCCTCCTGCCCGAGCAGGTTTTCGGCCGGAACCTTGACGTCGGTGAACGACAATTCGGCCGTGTCCTGCGCGTCCAGCCCAATCTTGTCCAGGTGGCGTCCGCGTTCGAAGCCTTCCATGCCGCGCTCGACCACGAGCAGCGAAAAGCCTTGCGCTCCCTTATCCGGGTCGGTCTGCGCCACCACGATCACCAGATCGGAGTTGATCCCGTTGGTGATGAACGTCTTTGACCCGTTGAGCACGTAGTGATCGCCCTCTTTGACCGCGCGGGTCTTGATGCCCTGCAGGTCGCTGCCGGTGCCCGGCTCGGTCATCGCGATCGCGGTGATCAGCTCACCGGAGCAGAACCCGGGCAGCCAGCGCTGCTTCTGCTCGTCGGTGGCCAGCGCCAGCAGATAGGGCGCGATGATGTCGTTGTGCAGGCCGAAGCCGATCCCGCCGTAGCGACCGGCCGCGGTCTCCTCGGTGATGATGGTGTTGTAGCGGAAGTCGGGGTTGCCGCCCCCGCCGTACTCCTCGGGCACCGCCATCCCCAGGAAGCCCTGCTTACCGGCCTCGAGCCAGACCCCGCGGTCCACGATCTTGGCCTTCTCCCACTCCTCGTGGTGCGGCGCGACGTGCCGCTCGAGAAAGCCCCGGTAGGACTCGCGGAACAATTCGTGCTCTGGCTCGAACAACGTGCGTTCGTATTTGATGGCGCTACTCACTGGTTACCTCCGGCGGCCTCCGGCGAACGGGAACTCCGCCGCCCAACATATACCAACCAGCCGGTTGGTCGGTACCCGGCGGTCAGGACGGGTCACCGGGCGGCGAATTCGCGCAGGCTCGCAGCCAACGCCACCGGAACCCGTGCCTTGATCCGCGTCCCGTCGTCGCCGTGCTCCTCGTGCTGCACCCGGCCGTCGGAGTACACGCGGGAAACCAGATCGCCGCGGTGGTAGGGGATCACCACGTCCACGGCGGTGTCCGTAGGGGCGGCGAGTTCGGCCATCCGGCGTCGCAGCGCATCGATGCCGTCGCCGGTGCGCGCGGAGACGAACACCGCACCCGGCAGCGCGTGGCGCAGCTTGGCCAGCATCAGGCCGCCGGCCGCGTCGATCTTGTTCACCACCAGCAATTCGGGTGGCGGGTCACCCCCGTGGTCGGCGACGACTTCGGAGACCACCTGGCGGACGGCGTTGATCTGGGCCAGCGGGTTAGCGTCGGAACCGTCCACGACGTGCACCAGCAGGTGGGCGTCGACGACCTCCTCCAGCGTCGAGCGGAACGCTTCGACCAGCTGGGTGGGCAGGTGCCGCACGAAGCCCACCGTGTCGGTGAGCACGAAGGGCCGGCCGTCCCCGAACTCGGCGCGCCGGGTGGTGGGTTCCAGCGTGGCGAACAGAGCGTCCTGCACCAGCACCCCCGCGCCGGTGAGCGCGTTGAGCAGGCTGGACTTACCGGCGTTGGTGTAGCCGACGATGGCGATCGAGGGTATGTCGGCGTGCAGGCGGCGGCTGCGCTGGGTGTCGCGGACCTGCTTCATGTCCTTGATGTCGCGGCGCAGCTTGGCCATGCGCTCCCGGATGCGGCGCCGGTCGGTTTCGATCTTGGTCTCACCGGGACCACGCAGGCCCACGCCCCCGCCGCTGCCGCCGGCGCGGCCGCCGGCCTGCCGCGACATCGACTCACCCCAGCCGCGCAGCCGCGGCAGCATGTACTCCATCTGGGCCAGCGTCACCTGCGCCTTGCCCTCCCTGCTGGTGGCGTGCTGGGCGAAGATGTCGAGGATCAGCGCGGTGCGATCGATGACTTTGACCTTCACGGCCTTTTCCAGCGCGGTCAACTGCGCCGGGGAGAGCTCGCCGTCGCAGATCACAGTATCGGCGCCGGTGGCCAGCACCACTTCGCGCAGCTCCTGGGCTTTGCCCGAACCGATATAGGTCGCCGGGTCGGGCTTATCGCGGCGCTGGATGAGCCCTTCGAGTACCTGCGAGCCGGCGGTTTCGGCCAGCGCCGCCAACTCGACCATGCTGGCCTGGTTGTCGGCGGCGCTGCCTTCGGTCCACACGCCGACCAGCACCACGCGCTCGAGCCGCAGCCGGCGGTACTCGACCTCGGAGACGTCGGTGAGTTCCGTCGACAGCCCGGCGACCCGGCGCAGCGCAGAGCGGTCTTCGAGGGCGAGTTCGCCCACGCTGGGGTCCTGATGCGGAAATTCGGGATGAGTCTGAGGATTTGTCATAGGCAATTAGCAATAGTGCACGCCGGGTCTGCGACGTGCATCCGAATTAACGCTGTTGGGCTGCCCACCATTCCCCGCTGATCTCACCGTGGGCGACCAGCACCGACGGGCCGCGCAGGTAGCTGGTGGCGTCGGTGACGGTGACGGTGACGTCACCACCGGGTACCCGCACGGTCAGTGTTCCGGTGTCGGCGCCGGAATCGGCAAGCGCAGCGACCGCGGCCGCGACGGTCCCGGTGCCGCACGAGCGGGTTTCGCCCACGCCGCGCTCGTGGACCCGCATCGCCACCAGCCCGTCCGCCGGGGCGGTGAGCACTTCGACGTTGACGCCGTCGGGGAACTGGACGTGGTCGAACGTCACCGGGGCGGCGACGTCCAGGGCCGCCAGCTCGTCGGGGGTCAGCCGAGGCCGAAGGCAGGCCAGGTGCGGGTTGCCGACGTCGACCGCCAGCCCGCTGAACCGCCGACCGCCGACGACCGCCTCCCCGGGGCCGAGCCGGTTGGCCTTGCCCATGTCGACGGTGACCTCGGCGTGGGCGGCGTCGGCATGGTGCACCGTCACCACCCGGGCGCCAGCCAGGGACCCCACGACGAACTCCGCGCGCGACTCGCACCCGCTGGCCCGCAGGTAGTGCGCGAACACGCGCACGCCGTTGCCGCACATCTCGGCGACCGACCCGTCGGCGTTGCGGTAGTCCATGTACCAGTCGCCGGTGGCGACCCCGTCGGGCAGACGCTCCAGCACACCGGCCGCCACGGCGGCGCCGGCGGTGGTGATCCGCAGCACTCCGTCGGCGCCCACCCCGCGGCGTCGGTCGCACAGCGCAGCCACCCCGGCGGGGGTGAGCGTCAGCCCGGCGTCCACGTCGGGCAGCAGCACGAAGTCGTTCTCGGTGCCGTGGCCCTTGGCGAAGATCATGTGCGCCACTCCTTGATCCCGGCTGCGCCGGCACCTTCGTCCTCGGCGCGGATCATGTGCGCCACTCCTTGATCCCGGCTGCGCCGGCACCTTCGTCCTCGGCGCGGATCACCAGCTCAGGATACGTGCCGCCACGCCCGCAATGCTTCGTCGACGAGGCGGGCGCCGTCGATGGCGTCGAGCCAGCGCACCCGGTGATCCCGGCGGAACCACGAGCGCTGCCGTCTCACATAGCGCCGGGTGCCGACGTAGGTCTGCTCCCGCGCCTCGGCCAATCGGGCGGCTCCCCCACCGGCGTCGAGCGCGGCGAGCACCTGTGCGTACCCCAGGGCACGCGAGGCGGTCACCCCGTCACGCAGCCCGGCGGGCACCAGGGTGCGCACCTCCTCGACCAGGCCGCGGTCGAACATCGCGTCGGTGCGCCGCGCCAACCTCTCGTCCAGAATCGTTGTTTCACAGTCTAATCCGACAATGGCGGTGCCCCAACGCGGGGCACCGATGCGCGGGGCCGACGCGGCGAACGGTTTCCCGGTGAGCTCGACCACTTCCAGCGCCCGCACGGTGCGCCGGCCGTCGGTGGGCAGGATCGCGGCCGCCGCGGCCGGGTCCCGGCGGGCCAGTTCCGCGTGCAGCCCGCCCACCCCGACCTCGGCGAGCCGCCGCTCCCAGCGCGCCCGCACCGCCGGATCGGTCACCGGGAACGACCAGTCGTCGAGCAGCGACTGGATGTAGAGCATCGAACCGCCCACGATGACCGGCACCGCGCCGCGCGCCGCGATCGCCTCGACGGCCGCGGCGGCGGCCTGCTGGTAGCGCGCGACGGTCGCGGTCTGCGTGACGTCGAGGACGTCGAGCTGGTGGTGGACGATGCCGCGGCGCTCCTCGACGGGCAGCTTGGCGGTGCCGATGTCCATGCCGCGGTAGAGCTGCATCGCGTCGGCGTTCACGATCTCACCGCCGAGCCGCTCGGCGACGTCAAGCGACAGCTGGGACTTCCCGGTGCCGGTGGGCCCGATGATCGCGAGCGGACGCACGCTGAGTGTCACGGCTGCCAGACGCCGACGAAGTAACCCACCCCGAACGGCGCGCCGCGGTAGAACTCCTTGGCCGAGCGCGGCCCCGGTTCGGCCAGGCCGGCCAGCACCTGGAATGCGGCCCGCCCGAGGATCGGCGGCGGCAGCCGAGTCAGGGCGGCGGCGTCGCCATCGGCCAGCGCGTCGTCGAGGCCCGACTGCGCGTCGGCGTTTCCCGGGTCGTAGCCGCCCGGGGCCGCCGGCGTCAGCGTGTTCGCGCCGTCGGCCACCACCAGCACGCCGACCTGCTCGGGCGTCCCGTCGAGTTGCGCGCGCAGTTGGCGCCCGCGGGCCAGGGCGGCGTGCGCCTCCTGGTCACCGCGCACGACGCAAACCCGCGCGATGGCGTCGGGCCGCGCCTGTCCCCGCACCCACCCGGCCAGCAGCGCGCACAACGGGAAGTCGGCCGGCGGCTCGGCCGCGGCATCGCCGGCGGGACTCAGCCGGACGCGGACGTCGGCGCCGAAGCCCGCGAAGGTGCCGACCCCGTCGGGTCCCAGCGCGTCGTCGGCGGGCCCCGTCCCGACGACCATCCAGCGCGGTGGCAACAGCGCGGCGGCGGCCACCACCGCCGCGGACAGGTCGGCGATTTCGGTGGCGGCCGATCCGGTCAGTTCGGGAACGAGCAGCGGCGTGGCCGGAATGATCGCGATGGCGCTCAGCACGCCACCAAAGACTAGGCCCGGCTGTCCGCCGCGACAATTCCGTCAGCGGAGCGCCCGTGCGCGCCGGCCTCGGCGACGGCGCGCTGCCTGCGCAGCCACCGGCGCCGGGCGGCGCCGACGCCGTCATGCCCGACCGCGGCGACCAGGGTAGCGGCCTCGCCGCGGGCCAGCGCCACCGTCGCGACGATCACCACCGACACCGCCGCGAGCAGCACGAAGGCCTTCGGGCCCTCGGCATTGAGCGTCTCGCCCAGCACCAACACCCCGAGCAGGCCGGCCACCACAGGCTTGGCCACGGTCATCGTCGGCAGGGAGGCCGTCAGCGCTCCGGCGCGGAAGGCGGACTGCTGAAAAATCATTCCGGCCAACGCGGCCAGGATCCAGGGCACGAACTCCGGCGCGGTCAGCACCCCGGACAGGCTGTGCTCGCTGACCTCCACCATTCCCTTGGTCAGCACGGCGAACAGCGCCAAGGACGACCCCGCCACCACCGCCAGCAACACCGCCGCGAATGGGCCGCCGGACCAGACGCGCGCGGCCAGCACGCACGACACCAGCAGCGGGACCAGCACCACGCCGACGATGATCCACGTCGCGATCGGCGCCCGCTGTTGGCCGGCGGCCGGGTCGCCGACGATGATGGCCACCGCCAGGGCACCGGCCAGCACCACCGCCCACATCCACTCCCAGCGGCTCACCCGCCGCTTGGTCAGCCGCGCATAGATCGGCAGGGCGAACAGCAGCGCCGTCACCTGCAGCGCCGTCACCAACACGACCGAACCCCACGCCAGGGCCCCGGCCTGCAGGCTGTAGTTGACGATCGCCGCCAGCCCACCCAGCCACCACCGGGTGTCCCGCAACGACATGCGGAAGAGCGCAAGGTGACCAACTTGCTTGTCCGTGACCTCCTGCGCGGAACGTTGCCGGATCACGTCGCCGATTGCGGACGCCAGCGCCGCGCACAACGCGAGCAACACCGCGACATCGACCTTCGACATTAAGACCCCTCACCTCACCAGCGCTCGCAACAGCGTTCCCCCGAGGCGCGGCGCATACACCTATCGTTCGCGACAAGTTCACCGACAACTGTAGGACGTCTCAGCGTGCGGGCCGCCCGGGCGGGCAACTCTTAATACTTACGTCATCAAGCTATGCCGCAGCTGTGTCCCAGCCGTGAGGCCCTTGTGCCGCCGACGCGCTCGCTACGCCGGCTGGCCGACAGAGCCGCAACGCTGCGCCGCGGCCCGTTTGCCCGTCGCGACGGCGTCCATTCGCGCGAGCTCGAAGGTGGCCGCCGTCATCACCAGCGCGGCCACCACCAGGGCGACCGCCCCGGCCCGGCCGGTGTCCAGCGTCTCGCCGAGGACGACGACGCCGAGCGAGGAGGCCACGACGGGCTGCGACACCTCCAGGGTGGGCATCGACGCGGTCAGGGCGCCGGCCCTGAACGCCGACTGCTCCCACGCGAAACCGCCCAGCCCGACCAACAACCAGGCGTACAGCTCGGGCGTCGCGAACAGGGCCCAGCCGCCCTCGCGGAGCCGGTGGACGGCGCCCTTGGTGAGCACCGCGAACACCCCCCACAGCGCGCCCGACACGAATGCGAGCAGCACCGCGGCCACCGCACCGCCGCGAATCCGGGCCATCACCACGCAGCCGGCCAGCAGCGGCACGAGCACCGCCGCGACGGCGGCCCAGGTGCGCAGCGACGCGTTCGCATGGCCGGTCCGCGGGTTGCCGACGGTGACAATCACCGTCACCGCGGCCGTCAGCAGGACGGCCCACAGCCACTCCCGGCCGGTCACTTTGCGGTGGGCCAGCCACGCGCTGAACGGCAGCGCGAACAGCAGCGACAGGACCAGCAGCGCCTGCACTAGCAGCACCGACCCCTTGTCCAGGGCCGCCGCCTGCAGCGCGACACTCACGAGGAGCAGCAGGGCGCCCCACAGCCACCGGCGGTTGCGCAGCAGCCTCGCGAACAGCTCGAGGTTGCCCACCGATGTGTCGACGACGCGGTGCGTCGCACGCTGCTGCAGGACGTCGCCGATCGCCACGGACAGCGCGGAAGCCAACGCCAGCAGGGCGGCAATATCAGTCTCATTCATGGTCGGTTTCTCCGTACGTGCCGGGGGGTAACGAGCAGATACGTTCGACTCCTCCACTGTTGCACAGCCGTGGTGTCGGGCAGGCCGCGAAGAAGGTTGCAGCATCCGGTCCACCAAGCTGCTTGAATACTGTGGGAATGGTTGGGAGCAGCTTGAGCCGGCCGCGTGGCGCGGCGCCGGCCCTCCCACCGAACGGGCGCCGCAACGCGCGGCAGATGCGCGGCACGATCGCCGCGCGGAAGGGTTGCACGAGGGTGGTGGCAAACGCATGACGGCTGACGAGCCCCGCAGCAACGAACCGGCCGAAACCGGGTCCGAGCCGACCCCGCACCCTGTCCCCCACCCGGTCTCACGGCCGGTGCCGCGACCGGGCCCACGCCCGGGTCCCCGGCCCGCGGGGCCGGGGCCGCGACCCACCGCTCACCCGGTGCCGGCGCCCCCGCCCAGCGACCCGCACCGGTTCGGGCGCGTGGACGACGACGGCACGGTCTGGCTGCTCAGCACCGCCGGCGAGCGGGTCATCGGCTCCTGGCAGGCCGGCGACCGCGAAGCCGCGTTCGCCCACTTCGGCCGCCGCTTCGACGACCTGAGCACCGAGGTCACGCTCATGGAGGAGCGGCTGACGTCCGGGACCGGGGACGCCCGCAAGATCAAGGCCAATGCCATCGCGCTGGCCGAAACGCTGCCGACGGCCTCCGTGCTGGGTGACATCGACGCACTCGCTGCCCGGCTGGACGCCCTGGTCGAGCAGGCCGACGCCACCGTCGCCGCCGACCGGTCCCGGCGCGACGAGCACCGGGCCATTCAGACCGCGCGCAAGGAGACGCTGGCCGCGGAGGCCGAGGACCTGGCCGCCAACTCCACGCAGTGGAAGGCCGCCGGCGACCGGCTGCGGGCCATCCTCGACGAGTGGAAGACCATCAGCGGCGTGGAGCGCAAGGTCGACGACGCGCTGTGGAAGCGCTATTCGGCGGCGCGGGAGACGTTCAACCGGCGGCGGGGGTCGCATTTCGCCGAATTGGACCGGGAGCGGTCGGTGGTGCGGCAGGAGAAGGAGCGGCTCTGCGAGGTGGCCGAGGAACTGTCCGACTCGACGGACTGGACGGCGACCAGCGCGGAGTTCCGCAAGCTGCTCACCGAATGGAAGGCCGCGGGGCGGGCCTCCCGGGAGGTCGACGACGCGCTGTGGCGGCGCTTCAAGGCCGCCCAGGACACGTTCTTCACGGCCCGCAACGCCGCGACGGCCGAGAAGGACGCGGAGTTGCGCGCCAACGCCACCGCCAAGGAGGCGCTGCTGGCCGAGGCCGAGAAGCTCGATACCGGCAACCACGACGCGGCCCGGGCCGCGCTGCGCACCATCGTGGACAAGTGGGACGCGATCGGGCGGGTTCCGCGGGAGCGGTCCGCCGAGCTGGAGCGGCGGCTGCGCGCGGTCGAGAAGAAGGTGCGCGACGCCGGCGAGGCCGACCGGTCCGACCCGCAGGCGGAGGCACGGGCCGAGCAGTTCCGCGCCCGCGCCGAACAGTACGAACAGCAGGCCCATAAGGCGTCGGCGGCCGGCCGGACCAAGGACGCCGAAGAGGCCAAGGCCAACGCCGAACAGTGGCGGCAGTGGGCCCAGGCCGCCGCCGAGGCGCTGCGGCGCTGAGGTTAGCGGTCGTCTTGCGGATCGGGGGGCGCGTTCTCACCGTCGTCGCCGTCCGGGGCGGCAGCATCGCCGGGCTTATCGAGGCTGTCCAGCAAAGCCATCGACTGCTGCTGCGCCGCGGCGCGGCGCCGCTCCTCCTCGGCCGCAAGTTGCACGATGGTCCTCGACCACACCACGCGGGCCCACTGGTAGGTCAGCACGATCACGGTGATCCACGCGACGATCAGGCCCCACCCCGGTCCGGGATGCCCGGCGGCCACGGTCTGGCGCGACCAGACGGCCAGCAGGCCCGTCGGGCAGGCGATCGCCGAGCCGGCCAGCGCGATCCAGGCCAGCGCCCAGCGCCGCGTCATCAGTGCCAGCATCGAGAAACCCACCCCGAACACCAGCGCCAGCCAGGCGAACACCCGCGACGGCAGGGCCACCGCGGCCGCGCCGGCGCCGTGGCTGCTGAACAGCACGTCCCACCCGCGCACGTCGCCGGTGTGCGGCAGGATGAATGTGGCCAGCAGCACGAACACCAGGATCGAGACCACGAAACCTCTTGGCCCCGGCTCGATCTGGCGCGCCACCCGGCGCTCGGCGGCCTCGATCTCGGTACGCAGGGCGTCGAACTGCGAGTGCTGTTTCTTCATCGCCTTCTTCGCCGCCTTCTTCACAGGCCACATCCGGCGGGTTCGACCGGCACGGGTGGTGGCCCGACGGCGGGCATGCCGAGTCCGGTGCCGCGCGGGCGCCGCCCGGCGTCGTGCGCGTCGCCGGCCCGCGTTCGGCGGTGGGTGAGGATGCCGCCGTCGGCGATCAGGTGGTGCGGGGCGGCCGCGGTGACCTCCGCGGTGACGATGTCGCCGGGCCGCACCGGCCCGTCGGCGCTCTCGTGCACGCTGAAGTGCACCAGCCGGCCATCGCGGGCCCGTCCGCTCATGCGGGCCGTGCTGGCGTCCTTTCGCCCTTCACCGGCGGCCACGAGCAATTCGAGGGTCCGGCCGACCAAAGCCCGATTACCCTGCAACGAGATCTCCTCCTGCAGCGCGATCAGCCGTTCATAGCGTTCCTGCACCACGGCTTTGGGCAGTTGGCCGTCGAGCTCGGCAGCGGGCGTGCCGGGCCGCTTGGAGTACTGGAAGGTGAACGCGGCGGCGAAGCCCGCCGCGCGCACCACATCGAGCGTGGCCGCGAAGTCCTCTTCGGTCTCGCCGGGGAAGCCGACGATCAGGTCGGTGGTGATGGCGGCGTGCGGCATGGCCGCGCGCACGCGCTCGATGATGCCCAGGTAGCGCTCGGCGCGGTAGGACCGCCGCATCGCACGCAGCACGCGATCCGATCCCGACTGCAGCGGCATGTGCAGGGCCGGACAGACATTCGGCGTTTCCGCCATGGCCTCGATGACGTCGTCGGTGAACTCGGCCGGGTGCGGCGAGGTGAACCGGACCCGTTCCAGCCCGTCGATGTTCCCGCAGGCCCGCAGCAGCTTGGCGAAGGCGCCCCGGTCGCGGGGCAGCGCCGGGTCGGCGAAGGACACCCCGTAGGCGTTGACGTTCTGGCCCAGCAGCGTGACCTCGAGCACGCCGTCGGCCACCAGCGATTCGACCTCGGCGAGGATGTCCGACGGGCTGCGGTCGATCTCCTTGCCGCGCAGCGCCGGCACGATGCAGAAGGTGCAGCTGTTGTTGCAGCCGACCGAGACCGACACCCAGGCGGCGTAGGCCGAGTCGCGGGCGGTCGGCAGCGACGACGGAAAATGTTGCAGCGCCTCGGCGATCTCCACCTGGGCGACCTTGTTGTGCCGGGCCCGATCCAGCAGCGTGGGCAGCGACCCGATGTTGTGGGTGCCGAAGACCACATCGACCCACGGCGCCTTGCGCAGCAGCGCGTCGCGGTCCTTCTGCGCCAGGCAGCCGCCGACCGCGATCTGCATGTCGGGATTGCCGCGTTTGCGCGGGGCCAGGTGGCTGAGGTTGCCGTAGAGCTTGTTGTCGGCGTTCTCCCGCACGGCGCAGGTGTTGAACACCACCACGTCGGCGTCGGCACCGTCGGCCGCCCGCCGGTAGCCGGCGGCCTCCAGCAGCCCGGCCAGCCGCTCGGAGTCGTGGACGTTCATCTGGCAGCCGTAGGTGCGCACCTGGTAGGTGCGCTCGGACGCCATGGAAGTCACGGGGCCATGGTACGGCTTTCGCGTTACGCGTCCGCCGGCCGCGCTTGTCCGCCCCCGGGGCTACACCCGGCTACACCCGGCGGCGCTCCCGCTCGGCGGCCAGCTCGGCGAGCACCACCTCGCATGCCAGGTTCTGGCTGTACCCGCGACGCGCCAGCATGCCCACCAGCCGGCGGCTCACTCGCGCGTCGTCCTCGCCCAGCGCCTCCCGCCGCAGCTTCGACCGGACCAGCTGTTCGGCCCGGTCACGCTCCGCCCCGGCGTCGATTCCGCCCAGCACCGCGGTGATCACGTCGTTGTCGACGCCCTTGGTGTGCAGCTCCGCAGCCAGGGCGCGCCTGCTCTTGCCGGCGTTGGCCCGCCGCGAGGACACCCACTGCTGCGCGAAGTCGGTGTCGTCGACCAGGCCGACGGCGGCCAGCCGGTCGAGCACCCGGGCGCTGACGTCGTCGGGGTACCCACGTTTGGCCAGCTGCGTGGACAATTCGGCGCGGGTGCGCGATCTCGCGGTCAGCAGGCGCAGGCACAACGCCCGCGCCTGCTCTTCGCGGGCCGGCTCAGAAGTCGACGGGTGCGGGCAGGACATCGTCACCTGAGGGGGCATCGGTCACGACCGCGCCTATGCCGAGCTTTTCTTTGATCTTCTTCTCGATCTCGTTGGCCAGGTCGGCGTTCTCGGCCAGGAAGCTGCGGGCATTCTCCTTGCCCTGCCCCAGCTGCTCGCCCTCATAGGTGAACCAGGAACCGGACTTTCGGATGAAGCCCTGATCCACCCCCATGTCGATCAGCGACCCCTCCCTGCTGATGCCCCTGCCGTAGAGGATGTCGAACTCGGCCTGCTTGAACGGCGGCGACACCTTGTTCTTGACGACCTTGACCCGCGTGCGGTTGCCGACCGCGTTGGTGCCGTCCTTGAGCGTCTCGATCCGGCGCACGTCCATGCGCACCGACGCGTAGAACTTCAAAGCCTTTCCGCCCGTTGTGGTTTCGGGGCTGCCGAACATGACACCGATTTTTTCGCGGAGCTGGTTGATGAAGATCGCCGTGGTGCCCGAGTTGTTGAGCGCGCCGGTCATCTTTCGCAGCGCCTGGCTCATCAGCCGGGCCTGCAGCCCGACGTGGCTGTCGCCCATCTCCCCTTCGAGCTCCGCGCGCGGCACCAGCGCCGCCACCGAGTCGATGACCAGGATGTCCAGGGCGCCGGAGCGGATCAGCATGTCGGCGATCTCGAGGGCCTGCTCGCCGGTGTCGGGCTGGCTGACCAGCAGGGAGTCGGTGTCCACGCCGAGGCTTTTCGCGTACTCGGGGTCCAGGGCGTGCTCGGCGTCGATGAACGCCGCCACGCCGCCGGCGGCCTGGGCGTTGGCCACCGCATGCAGGGCCACGGTGGTCTTACCCGAGGACTCCGGGCCGTAGATCTCCACGACCCGCCCGCGGGGCAGGCCGCCGATGCCCAGGGCCACGTCCAGGGCGATGGATCCGGTCGGGATGACCGAGATCGGCTGGCGTATCTCGTCGCCGAGACGCATCACCGAGCCTTTGCCGTAGTTCTTCTCGATCTGGGCCATCGCCAGTTCGAGTGCCTTCTCGCGGTCGGGGGCTTGCGCCATGGTGTCTCTCCTATAGTCGGTGTGTTCTTCTGACCGGTGCCGGTCGGTTGGCCGTGACACTAGAGAAGGCCACCGACAAGTCGATTCTGACGAACGCCCACCACAGTAGACGAACATCTGTTCGATTCAAGCTGACACGCCAGGGACGCCATGAACATCTCCGCGGAGTTGTCCGGCGTCTCGTCCTACGGGGGTTTCTTCGCCCTGACCGTCGGCGGCGACGCCACGGGATGGCACCCCGTCACCGCGTCCTACGCCGACGGGTTCGGGGACCTGATCGACGCCACTCTCGCGCGTTACCGCACCACCGAACTGCGCGTCGGCGCTTCGCTGGTGCACCTCGGCCATGCCGCCCGGCTGTGGTCACCCGTTTTGGCATGCGCGCTGGGCCACGGCGTCGTCCCGGACCTGGCGCGCCTGGAGCGCGCCGACGACGCGGCCAGGCTGCGCCTTCCCGAGCCCACCGGAGACCCCGTCGACCGCGACTCCCCGCCCGCCGACCTGCTCTACCGCGTCGTCGTCGACGACCACATGGAGCCCCTCGCGGCCGGCCTGCCCGTCGACCTGGCGCCCGGGCTGCTCTACGGCAACATCGCCTCGGCGCTCGTCGGGGCGGCGCAGGCGTTGCTCTCCGCGCGCGCCGACCTGCGCGCGCCGATCGCCCGGATCACCCGCTCGCTGCTGGATACCGGCGGGCTGGCCGGATCCGGCGCGCTCAGCGGCGATGGCCTGGGCTTCCGGCGCCGCAGCTGCTGCCTGTTCTATCGGGTGCCCGGCGGTTCCACCTGCGGCGATTGCGCGCTCTAGGGCGCCGAGTCTGCGTCGGGCGCATCGAGGCTGCGGTGAGAGCGCGGCCTACGCATCCGCGGTGGGCGCAGGCTCGAAATCAGGCCCGCCTCACCACTGGTCGCGGGGCACGTCGAAGGCGACGCACAACGCCCGCCACACGTCGCGGGGCTCGACGCCTTCCTCGATCGCCTGGGCGGCGGTCCGGCCCTGCAGGTCGGTCAGCACGTGATCTGCCAGCAACGACGGGCCGTAGGCGGCGCCGAACCGCAACACGACGCGTTCGTTGAACTCCGTTAGCCGCACGCCCGCCAACATACCGAGCCGGTCAGCCCGCCAACGCAAGCGCGTCGCGACACACCCCCACCGGGTCGGCGACGCCGGTGACGCCGGCCGCGGCGGCCCGCGCGGCCCGGCGATAGGACGGCGACGACAGCACCTCCCCCACGGCCGCCGCGAGCGCCTCGGCCGTCAGCGGCCGGATCAGCCGCCCGCTGCCCTGGCGAACCACCCGATTGGCCATCTCCCACTGGTCGCCCCCGCCGGGCACCGTGACCAGCGGGACCCCGGCCAGCAGCGACTTGGCCACGATGCCGTGCCCGCCCCCGCAGACGACCAGGTCGGCGCGGCCGAGCAGCGCGTCCTGACGCCCCAGCCCGACGACCGCCCACGGCGGCACCGCCAGCTCCGCCCCGCCCAGCCGCGAGACCACCAGGCGCGAGCCCGGCGGCAGCGTGTCGCCCGGCGTCAGGCAGCGCAGCGCCATCTCGGCGAGGCCCTCGGTGCCCGTCGCCGCGGTCGACGGCGCGACCACCACGACCGGTCCGGAGCCGGCGGGAATCTCCAGCACCCGATCGGTCGGCTCGAAATGCAGCGGGCCGACGACCACCGCCTCGGCCGGCCAGTCGGGGCGCGGCACCTCCAGCGCGGGCAGCGTGGCGATCAGCCGCCGCCGCGGCCCGGGGTCGCGGGCCGGCAGCCCGATCTCGGCGCGGGCGGCGGCCCGCTGCCGCAGCCCGGCACGCCAGGACCGCGCGGTCAGGGCCCGCATCGCGGCATCCCGCAACCGGCCGCGCACGCCGGTGCCCGGCGCCAGCCCGCTGCCGATCGGCGGCAGCCCCTTCGACGGCAGGTACAACGGGTGCGGATTGAGTTCGACCCAGGGGATCCCCAGCAGCTCGGCCGCCAGGCCACCGCCGGCGGTGATGACGTCGGACACCACCAGGTCGGGCGCCAGATCGCGCAGCGCCGCCGCATTGAGCACGGCCATGCGCGCCGCGCGCCGGTGGATCCTGGCGCCGGCGTCCACGTCGTCGTCGGTGGCCGCCAGACCGGCCAGTGGGGCGGCGTCCAGGCCTGCGGCGCGGGCGGTGTCGAGCCACTCGGCCCCGGTGAACAGCGTGGGCGCGTCGCCGGCTTCGGCGAAGCGCCGGCACAGCGCAATCGCTGGAAACGAGTGCCCGGGGTCGGGCCCGGCTACCACGGCGACGCGCACCGGCCCTACCCTGCCACAGCGCGGGGCCGCCTTCCTGGCCTACGCTGGCACCATGACCGAGCTGACCGGAACCGGCGTCACGAACACCCGCACGGTCGAGGGTTTCCTGAACGCCCTGCAGGACGCTGACTATGACGGCGCCGACGCCGCGCTGGACGACAACCTCGTCTACGAGAACGTCGGCCTGCCGACGATCCACGGCCGCGCCAGGGCCATGAAGCTGTTCCGCCGGATGGACGGCCGTGCCGCATTCGAGGTGAAGATCCACCGCATCGCCGCCGACGGGGCCGCGGTGCTCACCGAGCGAACCGACGCGCTGATCGTCGGGCCGCTGCGGCTGCAGTTCTGGGTGTGCGGCGTGTTCGAGGTCCACGACGGCAAGATCACGCTGTGGCGCGACTATTTCGACTTCTACGACATGTTCAAGGCGACTTTGCGCGGGCTGGCGGGGCTGGCGCTGCCGTCGCTGCGGGCATCGTTCTAGCCGGGGAGGCGGCGATGGGTTCGGACGGGGGTCGCACGCGACCCAATGCCCTCCAGTACGTCCGCTACTGCTACGGGGCACGGCTGCCCGACTCGATGCGGGACTGGGTGCGCCACGACCTGGCCGGCAAGGGCGCGGCCGGCCGGATGATGATGCGCGTCGCGGTGCCGGCGGTGCTGGTGCTGGCGCCGTTCTGGTTGATCCCGACGACGCTGGACGTGCACCTGAGCATGACGCTGCCGATCCTGATCCCGTTCGTGTACTTCTCGCACGCGCTGAACAAGGTGTGGCGCCGGCACATGCTGCAAGTGCACGGTCTGGACCCGGACCTCGTCGACGAGCGGGCCCGCAAGCGCGACGCCCACATCCACCAGGCATACATCGAGCGCTACGGTCCGCGACCGGACTCGACGCCGCCGGGTCCCAATCCCTAGCGGCCTAGGTGCGGGGCAAGCCGCCGAGTTCGTCGAACGCCTGCGCCCAGCCGACCAGCCGATCGGTGGCCTGCGATAACTCCGCGCGGTAGCGCTGTTGCGAAGCGGCCAACCCCGCGCCGCCGTTGGCCGACGAGACCAATTGCGCTGCCGCGGTGACCATTTCGTTGTACTGACGGACACCGGCGCTCAGCTGGGTGGTGAACGCGTTGATGGTGGGCACCAGGTGCGGCCTCGTCGACTCGGAGTACTGCGCGGCCCGCTCCATCGACACCACCTCGGCCGCGGTGGCCGCCATCGCCGCCGAGGTCCTGTTGGCGGCGGCGGTCAGGTCCCGCAGCTCGTCCGTCGGCAACAGGGCGCCCCGCTCCATCACCCCCAGCAACGAGAGGAATCCGCGTTCCGACGCGCCGAGTGCATACATGGCGGGCCGAGCCGCCGAACCGTGCGGCGGCAGGCGGCGGGCATTGGCCGGACGGAGCGCCGGCAGCGGCTCCGACCGCAGCCAGCGGTACCGGAGCAGCAGCAACGTCGCCGGAATCGCCTGAACGACAGCGATGGCGCCGGTGATCTCCAGCAGCAACGCGAACCAGCCCCACGCCGCGAGCACCGCCGTCAAAACCGCCCAGAACAGGGTCCCGGCGCAGAAGATCAGCCCCCAGCGCAGGGCACGGCGGCGGCGGCGCAGCATCCGCGCCCGCGGGTCGGCGGCGGCGTGGAGCCGACGGGCCAGCGACTCGGAGAACTCGGCGGCGGTGTTCAGTCCTCGCTGCAGCAGCACGCGCCACGACCCACGCAGAGTCGATTTCACCGCCATCACATTGCTCCCCCCCGAAAGCCCCGAAAGCCCCGAAAGCCCTACTGGCCGAAGGGCTTCTCGGGCGCCGCCCCGCCGGTCTCCGCGGGCGCGGGAGTGGTGGGCGCGGGAGCGCCGGGAGCGGCGGCGGTCCCGCCCGTCGGCAACGCCTCCCCACGCATCGAGGCGCGGATCTGTTCGAGCCGGGAGTGGCCGGCCATCTGCACGCCGGCCTGCTCGACCTCGAGCATGCGGCCCTGCACCGAACCCTGGGCCAGCTCGGCCGCGCCGATCGCGTTGGCGTACCGGCGTTCGATCTTGTCGCGCACTTCGTCGAGGCTGGGCACGTTGCCCGGCGCGGCGATCTCACTCATGGACCGCAGCGACGCGCTGACCTGTTCCTGCATCTTGGCCTGCTCGAGCTGGCTGAGCAGCTTGGTGCGCTCGGCGATCTTCTGCTGCAGCACCATCGCGTTCTGCTCGACGGCCTTCTTGGCCTGCGCGGCCGCCTGCAACGCCTGGTCGTGCAGCGTCTTGAGGTCCTCGACGCTCTGCTCGGCGGTCACCAGCTGGGCCGCGAACGCCTCGGCGGCGTTGTTGTACTCGGTGGCCTTGGCGGCGTCACCGGCGGCGGTGGCCTGGTCGGCCAGTGTGAGGGCCTGACGCACGTTGACCTGCAGCTTCTCGATGTCGGCGAGCTGCCGGTTGAGACGCATCTCGAGCTGGCGCTGGTTGCCGATCACCTGCGCGGCCTGCTGAGTCAGCGCCTGGTGGGTGCGCTGCGCTTCCTCGATGGCCTGCTGGATCTGCACTTTTGGGTCGGCGTGCTCGTCGATCTTCGCGTTGAACAGCGCCATGAGGTACTTCCACGCCTTGACGAACGGGTTGGCCATGAGGAGCTCCACCTTCGCTTGCTTGCGGGCCGGGGGGCCTTGTCGAGGGGCCTTGCGTGGGGCTGGGCTTTGCGCCCGCCCCCGTCGCTCAATTTAACGGGTCGGCGCCGATCGCCCCACCCTTGCGCGCTATCGGGTGCTCTATCCGGGCGCTCAGGCCACCGCGAGCGAGGCGACCGGTGGGATGACGACCTTGGTCTCGGCGTCGATGCTGGTGCCGGCCGGCGCGCCGGCGGCGGCGCGCTCCTCGCTGGCCATCCGCTCGCCGGCGTCGGTGAGCACCGCCGACAGCGGGACGTCCAGCGCGTCGCAGATCGCATTGAGCAGCTCGCTCGAGGGCTCCTTGCGGCCGCGCTCGACCTCGGAGAGATACCCGAGGCTCACCCGCGCCGAATCGGACACCTCGCGCAGCGTCCGGCCCTGTGACATCCGGGCCCGGCGCAGCACGTCGCCGATAACCTCGCGCACCAATGGCGGCATCTCGCTCTCCTTCGTCCCGTCGGGCGTGGTCGTCGTAGGGTCAACGCCGGCGGCGGCCGCATTGGTTCCCCACGGTTCCCCTCAGTGGCGTTCAGCGCGGCGTTTGCCGCATCGCGCGCACGGTCGACACCACGTAGTCGATCCCGGTCACGACCGTGAGCAGGATCGCGACGGCCATCACCACCGCCGCGGCCACCCGGAAGGGGCCCGACAGCGGGAGCACGAACAAGCCGATCGCGACCGCCTGGACCACGGTCTTGAGCTTGCCGCCCCAACTGGCCGGGATCACACCGCGACGAATCACCGCCAGCCGCAGCAGGGTGACCCCGAGTTCGCGGGTCATGATGACCACCGTGACCCACCACGGCAGGTCGCCCAGCATCGAGAGCGCGATCAGCGCCGAACCGATCAGCGTCTTGTCCGCGATCGGGTCGACGAAGGCACCGAATTCGGTGGCCATGCCGTAATTGCGCGCCAGCAGGCCGTCGAACCGGTCGGTGATGCAGGCGATCGCGAAAATTCCGAAAGCCACCATGCGAGCAAAGCTTTGATGGCCATCGCCCACGAACAGGGCAAGCAGGAAAATCGGGACGAGCACCAAACGCAAGCCGGTCAGGACATTGGCGAGGTTGGCGATCCGGGCGCGGCCTGCCATCGGACTCGTTTGGGGCTGCCCGGACACGGCAACAGAATAGCGGTTGAGCAGTTCACGCGTCCCTGATGTCGATACTGTTACCCGTGACCGAAAGCCCTCAGGACCACCGACCGGTAGTCCGGCGCGCGCGCACCTCCGACATTCCCGCGATCAAGCGGCTCGTCGACACCTATGCGGGAAGGATCCTGCTGGAAAAGAATCTGGTGACGCTCTACGAGACCGTCCAGGAGTTCTGGGTGGCCGAATGTGCCGACGCGCCAGGCAAAGTGGTCGGGTGCGGCGCACTGCACGTGATGTGGGCCGACCTCGGCGAGATCCGCACCGTCGCGGTCGACCCGGGCATGACGGGCCGCGGCATCGGGCACGCGATCGTCGACCGGCTGCTCGGGGTCGCCCGCGAGCTGCAGCTGGAAAGACTGTTCGTGCTGACCTTCGAGACCGAGTTCTTCGGCCAGCACGGGTTCACCGAGATCGAGGGCACACCGGTCACCGCGGAGGTGTTCGAGGAGATGTGCCGCTCCTACGACATCGGCGTCGCCGAATTCCTCGACCTGAGCTACGTCAAGCCCAACATCCTGGGCAATACCCGGATGCTGCTGGTGCTCTGAGGGCGCGAGCAGACACAGAATCGCACAAAACACCAGGTGGCCATGCGATTCTGCGGCTGCTCGCCGAGTTAGTCGAGATCGTCGTCGTCGGCGTCGCCGTCTGAGCCCAGGCCGCGGATCGAGGCCAGCGTCGCGGCCAGTTCGTCGGGCTTGACCAGGACCTCGCGCGCCTTGGATCCCTCCGACGGCCCGACGATGCCGCGGGTCTCCATCAGGTCCATCAACCGGCCGGCTTTGGCGAACCCGACGCGCAGCTTGCGCTGCAGCATCGAGGTCGAACCGAACTGGCTGGACACCACCAGCTCGACAGCCTGCAGGAACACGTCCATGTCCTCGCCGATGTCCGGGTCGACGTCGGTGCGCTCTCCGGTGGGCTTGGCGGTGGTGACGCCCTCGGTGTACTCGGGTTCGGCCTGGTCCTTGCAGGCGGTGACGACGGCGTGGATCTCCTCGTCGGTGATGAACGCGCCCTGCAGCCGGATCGTTTTGCTCGCGCCCATCGGCAGGAACAAAGCGTCGCCCATGCCGATCAGCTTCTCCGCGCCGGCCTGGTCCAGGATCACCCGGCTGTCGGTCAGCGACGAGGTGGCGAACGCCAGCCGGGACGGCACGTTGGTCTTGATCAGGCCCGTGACCACGTCCACCGACGGGCGCTGGGTGGCCAGCACCAGGTGGATGCCCGCGGCGCGGGCCTTCTGGGTGATCCGCACGATGGCGTCCTCGACGTCGCGCGGCGCGCTCATCATCAGGTCGGCCAACTCGTCGACGATCGCGACGACGTACGGGTAGGGCCGGTACTCGCGCTGGCTGCCCAGCGGCGCGGTGATGGCGCCGGAGCGCACCTTGTCGTTGAAATCGTCGATGTGGCGCACCCGGGAGGCCTGCATGTCCTGGTAGCGCTGCTCCATCTCCTCGACCAGCCACGCCAGCGCCGCGGCCGCCTTCTTCGGCTGGGTGATGATCGGGGTGATCAGGTGCGGGATGCCCTCATACGGCGTCAGCTCCACCATCTTCGGGTCGATCAGGATCATCCTGACCTCCTCGGGGGTGGCCCGGGTCAGCAACGACACCAGCATCGAGTTGACGAAGCTGGACTTGCCGGACCCGGTGGAGCCCGCGACCAGCAGGTGCGGCATCTTGGCCAGGTTGGCCGAGATGAAGTCGCCCTCGATGTCCTTGCCCAGCCCGATCACCAGCGGATGGTGGTCGCGCCGGGTCGTCGGCGCGGTCAGGACGTCGACCAGCCGCACCATCTCGCGGTCGGCGTTGGGCACCTCGATGCCCACTGCCGACTTGCCGGGGATCGGGGCCAGCATCCGGACGCTCTCGGTAGCCGCTGCGTAGGCGATGTTCTTCTGCAGCGCGGTGATCTTCTCGACCTTGACGCCGGGGCCGAGCTCGACCTCGTAGCGGGTAACGGTGGGCCCGCGGGTGCAGCCGGTGACGGCCGCATCGACCTTGAACTGGGTGAGCACCTCATCGATCGCGGCGGCCATCTGGGTGTTGGCCGGGCTGCGCTTCTTGGGCGGGTCGCCGGCGATCAGCAGGCTCATCGACGGCAGCGTGTAGGGCCCCTCGACGACGCGGTCCAGCTCCAGGGTGTCGCTCTTCTTGCCCGGCTTGCCGCGCCGACGGCCCCGCGCCGCGGGGTCGGGAATGGTCGGCATGTCATCCTCGAGCGGGGCCTGCTCGGCGTCGGCGGACGGCCAGGCCTGCGGCGCCTGGTCCGGGGAAAACGACGCGTCGTCGTAGTAACCGTCGGAGAAGTCGTCCTCCCCCGCACCGGTCGGCGCCTGGTTGCCGGGGTCGCTCGGGTCGCCCTCCCCCTCGTCGGCGTATTCGCGCTGCAACAGCCGCGTGCCGAACATGGCCCGCATCGCCTCGGGCACCTCGCGGATCGTGGTCCCGGTCAGCAACAGCAGGCCGAACAGCGCCCCGATGAACAGCAGCGGCGCGGCGATCCAGGCCGTCAGCCCGTCGCGCAGCGGTCCGCCGATGGCAAAGCCGACGAACCCGGCCGCGCGGCGCCGCGCGTCGGGGTCTTCCGGGGACCCCGACCACAGGTGGCACAGGCCCAGGTAGGACAGGGCGATCAGGCTGCCGCCCAGGATCAGCCGGGGCCGCGTGTCGGGATTGGGTTGGGTCCGCATCAGCGTGACCGCCACCGCAGCGGTGACGACCGGGAGGATCAGCACGCCCGAGCCGATGAACGTCCGCAGCAGCGTGTCAACCCACGCGCCGACCGGCCGCGCGGCGTCGAACCACGAGCTCGCGGCGACCACGACGGCGGCGCCGAGCAGGACCAGCGCGATGCCGTCGCGGCGGTGCCCGGGCTCGATATCACGGGCCCGCCCGATCGACCGCGCCGCGCCGCCGGTGCCCCGCGCCGTCATCAGCCAGGTGGCGCGCACGGCCCGCCCGCAGGTCAGCCCTGCGGCGACCAACAGCGGCTGGTTGCGCCGCGGGGCGGGCCGGGTCGCCTTCTTGCGGGGTCCCGACGAACGCGCGCCCCGGGATCCGCCCCGGGAAGTGGCCTTTGACCTGCTCGTTCGGTTTCCGGAGCGGGCGGCGGTCTTGCTAGGCATGCCGTCCAGCGTAGTCGCAAACACATCATCTGCACCACCCGCCACACTGGTAACGGTTGGGTATCCGGCCGATGCCCCGGACGGTTCGCCAGGGCCGCATGAGTAGGGTGAGCAACGTCATACCGCCCGACCTCGCCCCGACCCCTCAGAGCCGCAGGAGGCCCCAGCATGCCCGTCGTCGTCGTCGCCACCATGGCCGTCAAACCCGAGTCGGTCGACGCTGCCCGCGACATCCTCACCACCTCGGTCGAAGAGGTGCACGACGAACCGGGCTGCCAGCTGTACTCGCTGCACCAGACGGGTGAGACCTTCGTCTTCGTCGAGCAGTGGGCCGACGAGGAGGCGCTCAAGGCGCACAGCACCGCGCCCGCGGTCGCCAAGATGTTCACCGCGCTCGGCGAGCACCTGTCCGGCGCGCCGGACATCAAGATGCTGCAGCCGGTTCCCGCCGGCGACCCGGACAAGGGACAGCTGCGCAAGTAATGACGCGGCCGCTCGAGGGCAGGGTCGCCTTCATCACCGGTGCCGCCCGTGGCCAGGGACGCGCCCACGCGGTGCGGCTGGCCACCGACGGCGCGAGCATCATCGCGGTCGACCTGTGCGATCAGATCGGCAGCGTCCCCTACCCCCTGGCCACCGAGGAAGACCTGGCGGCCACCGTCAAGCTGGTCGAGGACACCGGCGCGCGCATCGTGGCCGCTCGCGGCGACGTCCGCGACCGGGCGTCGCTGTCGGCGGCGCTGCAGGCGGGCCTGGACGAGTTCGGGCGCCTGGACATCGTGGTCGCCAACGCCGGCATCGCTCCCATGCAGTCCGGCGACGACGGCTGGCGTGACGTCATCGACGTCAACCTCACCGGCGTCTACAACACCATCAAGGCCGCCATCCCGACGATGGTCAAGCAGGGCACCGGCGGGTCGATCGTGCTGATCAGCTCGTCGGCCGGGCTGGCCGGCGTCGGCAGCCCGGACGCCGGTTCCGTGGGCTATGCCGCCGCCAAGCACGGGGTGGTGGGCTTGATGCGCGTGTACGCCAATCTGCTTGCAACACAGCATATTCGGGTCAACTCGATTCACCCGTCCGGCGTCGAGACCCCGATGATCAACAACGAGTTCACCCGGGAATGGCTGGCCAAGATGGCGGCCGCGACCGACACGCCGGGAGCGATGGGCAACGCCATGCCGGTCGAGGTGCTGGACCCCGACGACATCGCCAACGCGGTGGCATGGCTGGTGTCGGACCAGGCCCGCTACATCACCGGCGTGACCCTGCCCGTCGATGCCGGATTTTTGAACAAGTAATGGTGGTGGCGCGAAACCCCGCGGCGCAGACCGCTTTCGGCCCGATGGTGCTGGCCGCCGTCGAGCAGAACGAACCGCCGGAGCGCCGCCTGGTCGACGACGATCTCGCCGAACTGTTCCTGCCGGCCCGATTGCGCTGGCTGGTGGCAGCGACGCGGTCGGCGCCGGTCCGGCGCCTGATGATCCGCGGCTCGGAGTTCACCGGGCCGGGGCTGTGGGCGAACCTGGCCTGTCGCAAGCGATTCATCGGCGACAAGCTGGGCGCCGCGCTGCCCGACGTCGACGCGGTGGTCATCCTGGGTGCCGGGCTGGACACCCGGGCCTACCGGCTGACGCGCCAGGTCCGCATCCCGGTCTTCGAGGTGGACCTGCCGGTCAACATCGCCCGCAAGGCCAAGACGGTCCGGCGGGTGCTGGGCGGGCCGCCGCTGTCGGTGCGGTTGGTGGCGCTGAACTTCGAGCGCGACGACCTGCTCACCGCGCTGGCCGAACACGGCTATCTCACCGACTACCGGGCGTTCTTCATCTGCGAGGGCGTGACGCAGTACCTCAGCGAGGACGGCGTGCGGCGGACGCTGGAGGGCCTGCGGGCGGCCGCCCCGGGCAGTCGGCTGGTGTTCACCTACGTCCGCAGGGATTTCATCGAAGGCACCAACCGCTACGGCACCCGCACGCTGTACCGCAGCGTCCGGCAGCGCCGGCAGCTGTGGCAATTCGGCCTGCAGCCCGACGAGGTCGCCGCGTTCATCGCCGAGTACGGGTGGCGGCTGGTGGAGCAGGCCGGCCCCGAGGAACTCGCCCGGCGCTACGTCGAGCCGACCGGTCGCAAGCTCATGGCCTCGGACCTGGAATGGTCGGCCTACGCGGAGAAGCCGTGAGGACGCGACGATTTCGCGCTCGCGGCATCAGACCTCGATGACCGTCGGCACGATCATAGGCTGGCGTCGGTAGGTTTCGCCCACCCACTTGCCCACGGTGCGCCGCACCCCCTGGGCGATGCGTACTGGGTCAGTGACGTTGTCGGCGATCAGCGACTCCAGCTCCTCCTGCACCCGGCGCACGGCCGGCTCGAGCGCCTTGGGATCTTCGGAGAAGCCGCGGGAGTGCAGGTGCGGGGCGGCCACCGGGCGTCCGGTGCCGCGCTGGACCACCACCGTCACCGCGACGAATCCCGCCGAGAGGATCAGTCGCTCCCCCAGCGTGATGTCGCCGACATCGCCGGTGATCAGGCCGTCGACGAACATCTTGCCGACCGGCACCGCCCCGGCGATGGCGGCCCTGCCGTTGACCAGGTCGACGCTGACGCCGTTCTCGGCCAACAGGATTGACTCCTCGGGCACGCCGGTGCTCGCCGCCAGCTTGGCGTTGGCGCGCAGCATCCGCCAGGTCCCATGCACCGGCATGACGTGGCGGGGCCGCACGCCGTTGTACAGGAACAGCAGCTCACCGGCGTAGGCATGGCCCGAAACGTGCACCCGGGCTTGGGCGTTGGTGACGACACGGGCCCCAATCTTGGACAGCGAGTCGATGACGCCGTAGACGGCCTCCTCGTTGCCCGGGATCAGCGACGAGGACAGCACGACGAGATCGCCAGCTGTCAGCGTGATGCTGCGATGCTCGCCGCGCGACATCCGCGACAGCGCCGCCATCGGCTCGCCCTGCGTGCCGGTGGTGATCAGCACCACCCGCTCGGGCGGCATCAGCTCGGCGGCGGAGATGTCGATGACGTCGGACTCGTCCACCCGGAGGAACCCGAGCTCGCGGGCGATGCCCATGTTGCGCACCATGGACCGGCCCACGAAGGACACCCGCCGGCCCAGGGCGACCGCGGCGTCGATGATCTGTTGCACCCGATCGACGTTGGAGGCGAAGCACGCCACGAGGACCCGGCCGTCGGCGCCCCGCATCAACCGGTGCAGGGTCGGGCCGACCTCGCTTTCCGAGGGCCCGACGCCGGGGTGATCGGCGTTGGTCGAGTCGCACAGGAACAGGTCCACGCCGGCGTCACCGAGGCGCGACATGCCGGGCAGGTCGGTGGGCCGGCCGTCGAGGGGAAGCTGGTCGAGCTTGATGTCGCCGGTGTGTAGCACGGTTCCCGCGCCGGTGCGGACGGCGATGGCCAGCGCGTCAGGGATGGAGTGGTTGACCGCGAAGTACTCGCATTCGAACACCCCGTGCGTGGAGCGCTGACCCTCGGCGACGTGGACGAACTGCGGCTTGATGCGGTGTTCGCGGCACTTGGCGGCGACCAGGGCCAGGGTGAACCTGGAACCGACGATCGGGATGTCCGGCCGCAGCTTGAGCAGGAACGGGATCGCCCCGATGTGGTCCTCGTGCGCGTGGGTCAGCACCACCGCCTCGATGTCGTCGAGCCGGTCTTCGATGTGCCGCAGGTCGGGCAGGATCAGGTCGACACCGGGCTCGTCGTGGTTGGGGAACAGCACCCCGCAGTCGATGATCAGCAGCCGGCCCAGATGCTCGAAAACGGTCATGTTGCGGCCGATTTCGTTGATGCCGCCCAGCGCGGTGACCCGCAATCCTCCTGCGGTCAACGGACCGGGCGGGGAAAGGTCCTCGTTCACTTGCCGGCTCACCTGCAGCACCGAGGCGGCGCGCATGTCGGCCGCCAGCATGTCGACCTGCTCGCGCGTCGCCGCCATCTGGGGCAGCCGGGGATCGCCGGCGTCGATGCCCTGCAGGCGCAGTCCCGCCTTGGACAGCGTCACCCCGCCGAGGCGGGCCATCGCGTTGCACAGCGGGGCAAGGTTGACGTTGATCTTGCGGGCGGTGGCGATGTCCCCGGAGTTGAAGGCCGACAACAGCTCTCGTAGCTGGCCCGTCGCCACGTGCGAGATCACGCTGATGAAGCCGGTGGCGCCCATCGCCAGCCAGGGCAGGTTCAGCGCGTCGTCGCCGGAGTAGTAGGCCAGCCCCGTCTCGGCCATCACCTGGCCGCCGCTGTGCAGGTCGGCCTTGGCGTCCTTGACGCCGACGATGTTGGGATGCGCCGCCAACGTGCGCAGCGTGTCGGGCTCGATCGGCACGACCGACCGCCCGGGGATGTCGTAGAGCAGCACCGGCAGCTCGGTCGCGTCGGCCACGGCGGTGAAGTGCGCGATCAGGCCCGTCTGCGGCGGCTTGGAGTAGTACGGCGTGACCACCAGCAGCGCGTGCGCGCCTTCGGCCGCGCACGCCCTGGCCAGCCGGACGCTGTGAGCCGTGTCATAGGTGCCGGCGCCGGCGACGACACGGGCGCGGTCCCCCACCGCCTCAAGCACAACGCGCAGCAACTCGAGCTTCTCGTCGTCGGTGGTGGTCGGCGACTCGCCGGTGGTCCCCGAGACCACCAGGCCGTCGCACCCGGCGTCCACCAGGTGATTGGCCAGCCGCGCCGCGACGGCCGTGTCGAGGGAGCCGTCGGCGCCGAATGGCGTCACCATCGCGGTCAGCACGGTTCCCAACCGCGCGGGGGCGTCGAATCCGACGATGCTCACGGTGTTCAGGTTACCTGGCGGTCGCAAGGGGTTTGGCACCCGCGCGAGCGCGCGTGTTCGCACGGCGACACGCCGGGAAAGCGGTGGCGCGGGCTCAGGCCTCGGTGGCCAGCGGGCTGGTGGCGACCTCGGTGCCGTCGGCGAGGGTGGAGATCTCGAAGTCGGCGAACACCGCGGGGGCGACGTTGGTGAGCTGACGCAGGCATTCGATGGCCAGGCGCCGGATTTCGACGTCGGCGTGTTCGCTGGCCCGCATGGCGATGAAGTGGCGCCAGGCCCGATAGTTCCCGGTGACGACGATGCGGGTCTCGGTGGCGTTGGGCAGCACCGCCCGGGCGGCTTGCCGCGCCTGCTTTCGCCGCAGGATCGCGTTGGGTTGGTCGGAGAACTTGGCTTCCAGCTTGGCCAGCAGCTCGGCGTAGGCGGCGCGGCCGGCGTCGGCGGCGTCGGTCAGCAGCTGCCGAAGTTCGGGGTCGTCCTCCATGCCCGGTGGCACGACGACCCGCGAGGCCCCCTCCGGCACGTAGCGTTGCGACAGTTGCGAATAGGAAAAATGCCGGTGCCGGATCAGCTCGTGCGTGCACGATCGCGAGATTCCGGCGATGTAGAACGAGACGCTGGCGTGTTCGAGCACCGAGAAGTGCCCGACGTCGATGATGTGCTTGATGTAGCCGGCATTGGTCGCGGTCCTCGGGTTGGGTTTCGACCAACTCTGATAGCAGGCGCGGCCGGCGAACTCGACCAGCGCCGAGCCCCCGTCGGCGTCGGTGCCCCACGGCACGTCCGGCGGCGCCAGGAAGTCGGTCTTGGCGATCAGTTGCACGCGCAGCGGCGCGGTCTCGGCCACGGCGCTCACCTTAGCCCGTCAGCCCGGCGACGATGCGGGCCGGAACGGCCCGAGCCTGCGGTGACGGCGCCGAGCCTGCGCGCAGCGCGCCGCCCGGGCCGTTCAAACGACCTCAGCGCAGTCTCGGTCGGCGCCCAGCCGTACCGCGCCCGACGTCAGCAGCGGCAGCAGCGCGTCGCGGAGGGCGGCCAACCGCAGGCATTCGTCGCGCCGGGCCCGGCACAGCGCGCCCAGGCCTGCGATGGTGCGTGAGGCCGCCGGGGCGAGCCGGCGCACATCGGGCACCCGCGCGTCGAGCAGGTCGCGGGGGTGGATCCGCTGGTGACTGCCCGACGTGCCGGCGACCTGCCGAGCCAGCGTCTCGGCAACCTCGCGCTGCCGCAGCGCCGACCACAGCGCCGACGTGTCGACGGAAACCGGACTCAGCACGACGAACTCCGCGCTCGCCACGGCCATTTCGGGCGGCAGGCTCGCCACGTTCCAGATTCGCGGGATCCTGGGGTTGAGCTTGGCGAACAGCACACACGGCTGTGACAGGTGGAATTTGCCGCTCTTGACGGACTCGGCATGGACAAGCCGCGGCGTCGCGCCGTCGTCGAACGCGGGCAGGCTGTAATGCGCGACGACGTCGTCGAACTGCGCGGGGCCGAGAAATGTCGTCGAACGCCGCGCCAGGCTCGACAGCGGCACGCGCTCGGCCACCGACTCGGCGAGAGTGACCATCACGTGCTCGGCGGCCTCGATGACACGGCGGTTCGCAGCGATCTTGTCGTCGAGCGCGCCGAGCACTTCGCCGATCCGGTGGCGTTCGGGTGCCGGAACGCTGCGGACCTCTACGTCGCGCAGGATTCGCTGGTTGAGCAGGGGTTGCCCCGAGCCGGCGCGGTGATCGCCCAGCCGGCAGGTGTGTAGCGCGTAATACCAATACCGCGTCTCGCGCGGGTCCTTGGCCCGGCACACCAGCGCGTTGTCGGTGACCCACACGTCGGAGTCGCAATACCGCAGGCTGCCGCAATACGAGCCCACCCGACCGAGGACGATCAGCGGTCCGCCGGCATTGGCTCGGGCCGCGTACCCGATCGCCCCGTTGGCGCCATAGACCGGAAAGCGTCCGCGCCGCGACCGCGCCGGCGAGCCGGTGCCGTTGCTGAACTCGAGGTGATCGCCCAGCCTGGTGATCACCGCAGCCGCTCCACCTGGCGGCGTACGACGGCGTCCAGGCGCGCGGATTCGTCGAGCGCCTCGACCAAGTCTGCGGTCAACCGAGCGATCCTCGCGTCGACGGGCTCGGCATCGTCCTCGACGGCCGGCGCACCCACATATCGTCCCGGCGTCAGCGGGTAACCGGCGGCCGCGATCTCATCCAGCGCCACGGAACGGCAGAATCCCGGAACATCGCGGTAGGCAGCGCGTTTCGCGGATGCGTCCGAAGACCCGCACCAGGCGTGATAGGTCTCACCGAGACGGCGGATCTCCTCGTCGGTCAGTGCGCGCTCAACGCGGTCCACCAGGTAACCCAGCCCGCGGGCGTCGATGAACAGCACCTGGCCGGACCGCTGCGCCTTGTCCGTCGCGAAGACCCACAGGCACACCGGTATGCCGGTGCTGCGGAATAGCTGCCCGGGTAATGCGATCATGCACGACACCAGGTCGGCTTCGACGATGCGTGCCCGAATGTCTCCTTCGCCGTTGATGTTCGACGACATCGAACCGTTCGCCATCACCACGCCGGCGCTGCCGCCCGGCGCCAACTTGGACAGGATGTGCTGGATCCAGGCGTAGTTGGCGTTGCCCGCGGGCGGAATGCCGAAGCGCCAGCGTGGATCTCGCTCGTCGCGGCTCCAATGCTTGATGTTGAACGGCGGATTGGCCATGACGTAGTCCATCTGCACACCGGCGTGGTGGTCCTCGACGAGCGTGTCGCCCCACCGCTCCCCCAGCCCGGTGTGGTCGATGCCGTGCACGGCGAGGTTCATCTTCGCCATCCGCCAGGTCTGTTCGACGCTCTCCTGCCCGTAGACCGACAGCCCCGCAGGATTGCCGCGGTGCTCGTTGATGAACCGCTCGGCCTGTACGAACATTCCTCCGGAGCCGCAGCACGGGTCATAGACACGCCCGCTCGTCGGCGCCAGAACTTCGACGATCACCCGCACGACGCTGGGTGGGGTGAAGAACTCGCCGCCGCGCTTGCCCTCCGCGCGGGCGAACCTGCCGAGGAAGTACTCGTACACCTCGCCCATCAGGTCCCGCGCGCGGTGACCGCCCGGCCGGCCGAAGTCCGCGCCGTCGAGCAGGTCTACCAGCTCACCCAGGCGGCGCTGGTCAAGGTCGGCATACAGTCGGGGAAGCGTGCCGGCCAGCGCGGGGTCCGCCGTCATCACCGCCTCCATCGCGCCGTCGACCAGTCGGCCGATATTCGGGGATTTGGCGTTGTCCGCCAACGGCTTCCAGTGCGAAACAGAGGTGTACTTGAGGAACACCAACCCGAGGACGACGTCCTTGTACTGGCCGGCAGACAGGGAGCCACGCAGCTTGTCGGCCGCCTTCCACAACGTGTCTTTGAGTTCCTTGCCCTCCATCAACCGACCCGCCTGACGGCCGCGCGCAGCGCGGGAGCCAGATCTCCATGCCCGGCGACGCTGAACCCGCCCAGTCCCAGCCAGGACCCCATGGATTCCAGCTGGCCGGCCAGCGCCGCGGCGACACGCGGCCGCGGCACGTCGGGCTCCCCGAAGGCACCGACGACGCGCAGGGTGTCGGCCGCCCGGTCTGCCTTGAGGTCGACCCGCGCCACCAGTCGTCCGTCCAGCAGTAGCGGCCACACGTAGTAGCCGTACCGCCGTTTGGCCGGCGGGGTGTAGATCTCGATGCGGTAGTGAAAGCCGAAGAGCCGCTCGACGCGGGGCCGAAAGAAGATCAGCGGGTCGAAGGGACACAGCAGCGCGGTGCCGCGGTCCGAGCGCGGCACGCTGCGACCGGCCCGCAGGTACGCCGGCGCCGGCCAGCCATCGACGTCGACCCGCTCGACCTCCCCGGCCGCGAGCAGGTCGGCGACGGCCGGCTTGACCTGCTGGGCCGCGAGCCGGAAGTAATCGCGGATGTCGGCCTCGGTTCCCACGCCCAGCGCGGTCGCGGCGCGCAGCGTGAGCTCCCGGACGGCCACGTCGTCGTCGACCTCGCGGGCCAGCACCTCGGCCGGCAGTACCCGCTCCACCAGGTCATAGTGGCGCGAGAAGCCCACGCGGGTGGCCGTGGTGAGCACACCGGACGCGAACAGCGCCTCGGCGACCCATTTGGTGTCGCTGCGGTTCCACCACGGGCCCTTTTTGCGGCGCGGCTCGGCGGCCAGGTGCGCCTCGATCTGGCCTGCGGTGCAGGGGCCGAGCTCGGCGACGGCGGCGACGACGTGCTCGGCGAGCCGCGGGTTGGCCTTGACGACGTGGGTGCCCCAGCGCCCGTGAGAGTACTGGCGCATCCGCCAGCGCAGCAGTGGCCAGTCGTCGACGGCCATCAGCGCGGCCTCGTGCGCCCAGTACTCGGCCAGCAGCCGCGCCGAACGCGGGCCCCATGCGGCGCGATCCAGAACGTCGCGGTCGTAGGGACCCAGCCGGCTGAACACCGGCGCGTAGTGGGCGCGCACCGCCACCGACACCGAATCCAGTTGTAGCACATGAATCCGGGAGATCAGCCGCCTCAGATGCGCGCGGGTAACCGCGCCTCGGGGCCGTGGTTCGCTAAACCCTTGGGCCGCAACGGCTATCCGCCGGGCGTCCGTGACCGTCAACCTGCGGCTCCGGATCGACACGCGCCGAGGATACCGCCTCCCGGCGGCCGTCCCGGGAAGGCGACGCTATCGAGGGCTCAACCTGTGCTGACTTTCTTGTCCAGCGACACCACGGTGTTCGTCTCCGACGGATCCTTCAGCTCTTGGTAGGCCGACTCCAGGGTGGCCGGTACCGATTCCAGGTCGCGGTACACGTCCATCAGCTGCTCGAGGATCTTGACGCGCTGCTGACTGGCCTCGTCCACCGCCCGCCGGGCCTGCTCGCGATGACGTTCGGCTTCCTGTTTCGCGTCGGCAAGCAGTTGCTCGCGCTGCTGCGCCGTCTCCTGTCGCTCCCCTTCGATGGCCGATTGCGCTTCGGCACGCTTCCTGGCCAGTTCGTCATCGAGCGCTTTCCTGGTTTCCGCGCACTCGGTTTCCAGCGCTTCCCGCTGGGCGACCAGGTCCGCCAACGCGTCTTCGTGCTTTCGCTGCTCGGCCTCGGCCTCTGCCCGGGCCGCGGCGATCAACGCCTCCGCCTCCGCGCGCGCCTCGGACTGCATCTCGGCCACCTCGTCGACCGCGCGCCGCAGCATCGTCGCCATCCGCTGCTGTATCGCCTGGGGCGCGGACGAGGTGTCCGCGAGCGCGGCGACCTCCTGCCGCAGACCGGCCACCTCGTCGCCGGATTCCTGCAACCGGGCCCTCAGGCTCTCGACGTCATCGAGCAGCAACTGCTGCTTGCTGAGCAGCACCTCGACATAGGCGTCGACCGCGGCCGGATCGTAGCCCCGGAACTTGCGCGAGAACGTTTTCGCCGATTCGGTTATCACTGCCAATTCCTCTCTCCCGAGAAGCGCCTGGCAGACACCCCGTGAAACCGACCCCAGAAGTGAGTATTCCACGGTCGTGCCGTGGCGCGGACACCAGCGCTTAGGACCGACAATAGCTGCGGAACCGATACCGCAGCCCAGAAGCGCTCGTCAGCCAGTCTCCCGTCTGCCCCAACCACGTTTCGTCGAGCACCGGCGCGAGCGCGTCCCCGTCATCGCGCGGCAGGTCGATGTCGACCTCGGTGACCTCGCATCGGGTGGCGATGGGCAGCGCGAGCGAGTAGATCTGCCCGCCGCCGATGACCCAGGTCTCGGGCTCCGTCTCGAACAGCGTCAAGGCCGCCTCGAGCGAGTCGACGACCTCGGCCCCGGCGGCCTTGAAGTCGACCTGGCGCGACAGGACGACATTCCTGCGCCCCGGCAGCGGCCGGACCGCGGGCGGCAGCGACTCCCAGGTCCGCCGGCCCATCACCACGGTGTGCCCCGTGGTCACCCGCTTGAAGTGGGCCAGGTCCTCGGGTACCCGCCACGGGATGTCGCCTCCGCGGCCGATGACACCGGACGTCGACTGCGCCCAGACCAAGCCCAGTTTCATACAGCGACGGGCGCCTTGATCGCCGGGTGCGGATCGTAATCCTTGACGACGACGTCGTCGTACGTGTAGTCGAAAATCGAATCACGTTGGGCCAGAACCAGTTCCGGATAGGGCCGCGGCTCGCGGGCCAGTTGCAGCCGCACCTGCTCGACGTGGTTGTCGTAGATGTGGCAGTCACCACCCGTCCACACGAACTCGCCGACCGACAGCCCGGCCTGGGCGGCCATCATGTGGGTCAGCAGCGCGTAGCTGGCGATGTTGAACGGCACCCCGAGGAACAGGTCGGCACTGCGCTGGTAGAGCTGGCAGCTCAGCCGCCCGTCGGCGACGTAGAACTGGAAGAACGCGTGACACGGCGGCAGCGCCATGCGCGGGATGTCGCCAACGTTCCAGGCCGACACGATGATGCGCCGCGAGTCCGGGTCGGTGCGCAGCAACTCCAGCGCGGCGCTGATCTGGTCGATGCCCTCGCCGGACGGAGTCGGCCAGGACCGCCACTGGACACCGTAAATAGGGCCGAGATCGCCTGCGTCGTCGGCCCATTCGTCCCAGATGGTGACCCCGTGCCGCTGCAGCCACTCGACGTTGGAGTCGCCGCGCAGGAACCACAGCAACTCGTAGACCACCGATTTGAAGTGCACCTTCTTGGTGGTCAGCAGCGGAAAACCGGTCGACAGGTCGTAGCGCAACTGCTGACCGAACAGGCTACGCGTGCCCGTGCCGGTGCGGTCGGATTTGGCCGTGCCCCGCTCGAGCACCACGCGAAGCAAGTCCTCGTAGGGCGTGGGTATCGGCACGCAGGTCAGCTTAGCGGCGATCGCAAGCGCCGCGAAGCGGCGCGCAGCGGGCCGCCGCCATCCGGCCCCGCGGCGATCGCAAGCGCCGCGAAGCGGCGCGCAGCGGGCCGCCGCCATCCGGCCCCGCGGCGATCGCAAGCGCCGCGAAGCGGCGCGCAGCGGGCCGCCGCCATCCGGCGAACCCACGGCAAAGCGCACGGAGTACAACAATGTCCATGCCGAAAATCACTGACACCATCACCACTGCTGACGGCACCTGCACCGTCGGGCTGTTCACCCCCGAGGGCGCCGGCCCCTGGCCCGGGGTGGTCATGTACGTCGACGCGGGCGGGGTGCGCGACACCTTCGACCAGATGGCCGCCAAGCTGGCCGGGTACGGGTACGCCGTGCTCCTCCCCGACGTCTATTACCGCAGCGGCGACTGGGCCCCGTTCGACATGGCCACCGTGTTCGGCGACGAACAGGAGCGCAACCGGTTGTTCTCGATGATCGGCAGCGTCACCCCGGACAAGATGACCGCCGACGCCCGCGCGTTCTTCGACTATCTGGCGGGTCGCCCCGAAGTGTCCGGGGACCGGTTCGGGGTGTGCGGCTACTGCATGGGCGGGCGCACGTCGGTGATCGTGGCCGGGCGGGTGCCGGACCGCGTGGCGGCCGCGGCGTCGTTCCACGGCGGCGGCCTGGTCACCGACACCGACGACAGTCCGCACCTGCTGGCCGACCGGATGAATGCCACGGTCTACGTGGGCGGCGCCGAGAACGACGCGTCCTTCACTGCCGACCACGCCGAACGGCTCGACAAGGCGCTGACCGCGGCGGGCGTGCGGCACACCATCGAGTGGTACTCCGCGGGCCATGGGTTCGCGGTCCCGGACAACCCGCCGTACGAGGCCGCCGCCGCCGAGCGGCACTGGACGGCGATGACGGAGCTCTTCGGTTCGGCACTGCCGCGAAAGTAGCGACGCATCCCCGGCGGATCCGAGACCCGCAACGTGGTCTAGTGTCCTACGCACGGCAAGCGTTGAGATTGCCGCGCGCGGATATCAACGAGCCGTCGACGTTGAACATGTTTCGCGGCCGCACCGAAGAGCTGTGGGTCAACAGCGACGCCTTGGAGCATGACGCCTTGGCGCATTGGGTCAGCCCGACGGCAGGTCAACCAGTTGGGCCAGGCGGGCCCTGTGTCGATACGCAGTACCAAGCGCCAGTTGGTCGCTCTTGGCCCGTTTGAGGTACAGGTGCGCGGGATACTCCCAGGTCATCCCGATGCCGCCGTGTAGCTGCACGCACTCCTCGGCGGCGTGCACCGCGATCCCGCTGCAGTACGCCTGCGCGATCGCGGCGGCGACGTCGGCGTCGTCTTCCCCTCTGGCGCACGTGTCCGCCGCATAGCGGGCCGCTGCCGTCGCCGAACCCACCTCGAACCACAGATCCGCCAGCCGATGCTTGATCGCCTGGTAGGAGCCGATCACCCGGCCGAACTGCTTGCGCTCCCGGGCATAGGCCAGTGTGGTGTCGAAACACCACTGCGCCACCCCGAGCTGGTCGGAGGCCAGCAGCGCCGCTCCGGTTCGGAGGGCTTCGGCCACGGCGAGGTCCGCCGGACCGATCGGGGTGGAGGCCGCTCCCGAAAAGCGCACGTGGGCAAGGGGTCTGGTCATATCCAGCGCCACCACCGGTGACACCTCGACACCCGCGGCGGTGCGCGAGACGGTGTGCAATTCGAGGCCGTCAGGGCCCGCGACCGGGGCCACCAGCACGTCGGCCTCGTCGGCCCCCGCGACGCTGGTGACCGACCCGCTCAGCCCGTCGGCGTCGGCGCCGACCCCCGCTATCTCGTCACCCGGCATGGTGGACAGCGGCACCACCAGCGCCGCGGTGAGCTCGCCCCGGGCCAGCGCAGATACCGTCTCGGTGTCCCCGGCACGCAGCAGCGCGGTCGTGGCCAGCACCGCGCTGGACAAAAACGGCACCGGCGCGACGGCCCGGCCGATCTCCTCCATGACGATCGCGGCCTCCCGGGCGCTCGCGCCGGCGCCGCCAAGGGACTCGGGCACCAGCAGCCCGGCCACCCCCAGCTCCGCGGCCAGCGTCCGCCACAAACCCGAAAAGTCTTGGGGCTCTGGGTCGTACACGCGGGCCACCAACTCCGGTGGGCAGCGGTCGGCAAACAGCTGGCGAACGCTGTCGCGCAGCGCCTCCTCTGTGTCGGAATACAGCAAATCCGTGGTCATCGGTTCAGGTCCTTCCAGGCGACGTCCTTGTCGACGCGGTGTTCACCCGGCAGGCCCAGGATCCGCTCGGAGATGGTGTTGCGCAGGATCTCCGAGGTGCCGCCCTCGATCGAGTTGCCGCGGGCCCGCAGGTAGCGGTAGCCGGGCTCGCGCCCGATCAGGTCGACGACCTCGGTTCGGCGCATGGTCCAGTCGTCGTAGGCAAGCCCGGCTTCGGCGTGCAACTCGATGTCGAACCCCGAGATGGCTTGCGCGAGACGGGCGAACGCGATCTTCATGCCGGCCCCCTCGGGTCCGGGCTGACCCACCTGGGCCTGCTGGCGCAGCCGTTCGCCGGCCAGCCGGAGCACTTCGGCGTCGACCCACAGCCGCATCAGCTCGTCGTGCATCGCCGGGTTGCGCAGCCCGGGCTCGTCGCGCCAGGCCTCGGTGACCTTGCCGATGATCCCGCCCTCCCGCGGAACCCCGGGCCGCGAACCGATCGCGACCCGCTCGTTGTTCAGCGTGGTCGTCGCGACCCGCCAGCCGCCCCCCTCGGGGCCGAGCCGGTTGGCGTCGGGCACCCGCGCGTCGGTGAGGAACACCTCGTTGAACTCCGCCTCCCCGGTGATCTGGCGCAACGGCCGCACCTCGACACCGGGCTGGGTCATGTCGCACAGGAAGTACGTCAGTCCGGCGTGCTTGGGCACCGTGGGGTCGGTGCGGGCCACCAGGATGGCCATCTGCGCGTGCTGGGCCATCGACGTCCACACCTTCTGCCCGTTGACGACCCAGTCGTCACCGTCGCGAACCGCGCGGGTGGCGACCCCGGCCAGATCCGAACCCGCACCCGGCTCGCTGAACAGCTGGCAGTACACCTGCTCACCGGTGAACAAGGGGCGCAGAAACCTTCGCTTCTGTTCGTCGGTGCCGAAGGCGGCGATGGTCGGTGCCGCCATGCCCATCCCGATGAAGTTCTTCACGGTGCCGCCGACCGGCGCGCCCGCGGCGGACAGCCGGGCGTCCACCCGCTCCTGCGCGCTTCGTGGCAGGTCCAGCCCGCCGAAACCGTGCGGCAGGTGTACCCAGGCCAGGCCCGCGTCGTACTGCGCGCCGAGGAACTCGCGCGGGTCGGTGGTGGCGGGGTCGTGCTCGTCCAACAGCGCCTTGACCCGCGCGTCCAGGTCGGCCGTGTCGACGGCGCTCACTGCCGACCGCCCGGAGCAGCCCGGAAGCCCCGGGCGTCACCCAGCAAGAGACCGCCGTCGATGACCATGGTCTCGCCGGTGATCCAGCTCGCGGCGTCGGAGACCAGGAAGGCGACGGCCCCGGCCACGTCGACGGGCTCGCCGATGCGCCCGAGCGCGATGGTCGAGCCCAGGGGGTCCTCGTTGTCCTTCCACAGCGCCTCGGCCAGCCGGGTGCGGACCACGCCGGGGCAGATCGCGTTGACGCGGACTTTCGGTGAAAGTTCGAGCGCCAGTTGCTTGGTGACGTGGATCAACGCGGCCTTGGTGGCGTTGTACATCCCCATCGCCGGCGACTGGTGCATACCGCCGATCGAGGCGGTGTTGACGATCGCGCCGCCGTGCTCGCCCATCCACGACTTGACGACCAGCGAAGTCCACAACAGCGGGGCCCACAGGTTGACGTCGAAGATCTTGGTGAAGCGGGCGTGGTCCTGCTCGATCAGCGGACCGAACGCCGGATTGGTTCCGGCGTTGTTCACCAGGATGTCGGCGCTGCCGAAGCGCTCCAGCGTGAGCTCGACACAGCGGCGGGCCGCCTCCTCGTCGACCGCGTGCGCCCCGACGCCGAGGGCGCTGCCCCCCACCTGCGCGGCGGCCTCGTCTGCGGCCTCCTGCTTGCGCGCGGTGAGCACCACGTTGGCCCCCGCGGCGGCCAGCTGCTGGCCGATCGCCAGCCCGATTCCCCGCGAGGCGCCGGTGATGATCGCGGTACGCCCGGTCAGGTCCGGCGAGCTCATTTCGGGGCGCCTTGCGTCGTGTCGGCGGCCAGACGCCGCGCCGAAGCAGGTTTTGTACGTGTGTCTGAGTGGTACCCAATGCGCATGTTAGCGAAATTAGCCCTCACGAAACCACTGGTGGTGGCCGGGGCTGTTGCGGCGGCGGTTGTCGCCGCGCCGACGGCTGCGGCCGCAGACTTCGCGGCCACCCCGGTGACCATCACCGCATCGAATCACGCAATGCCGCAGGACAGCCCGGGCGGCGGCGGGTGCGACTCCAACGGCAACTGCGGTTGGGGCGGCCAAAACGGCGGTCCCGGCGGCGGGCCGGGCGGTCACGGCTGCGTCCCGGGCGTCGGTTGCGGCTCGGGCGGCCAGTTCGCCGGCCCCGGCGCAGTGCCGGGCGGCAGCGGATGCCTACCGGGCGTCGGCTGCGGCTCGGGCCACGGCTGACCCGTCGGCCACGGCTGACCCGTCCGACGTTCAGGTTCCCGCCAGCCTGGTGATCCAGGCCCGCGAGTCGGCGGGATCGATGACGTCGTCGAGTTCGAAGGTCGTGGCCGACCGCAGCGCCTTGCCGTGTTGGTAGGCCGCCCCGACCAAACGGTCGAACAGTTTTTGCCGTTCGACCGGGTCGGACTCGGCGGCGAGTTCCTTGCTGAACCCAAGCCGGACCGCGCCTTCCAGCCCCATGCCCCCGATCTCCCCGGTGGGCCAGGCGACGGTGAACTGCGGTGCGCGGAACGAGCCGGCGGCCATCGCCATGGCGCCCAGCCCGTAACCCTTGCGCAAGATGATCATGCCCAGCGGCACCGTCAGCCGCGCGCCGACGACGAACATCCGCCCGAAGCGCCGGACGGCGGCCTCCTTTTCCGCGTCCGGGCCCACCATGAACCCCGGGGTGTCGCAGAGCGAGACCAGCGGTAGCCGGAACGCCTCGCACAGTTCCAGAAAGTCGCCGGCCTTGTCCGCCGCCTCGGCATCTATGGCTCCGCCGAGATGGTGGCTGCTGTTGGCGATCAGCCCGTACGCTAGCCCTTCGACGCGAACGAGTGCGGTGACGACGCCGACGCCGTAGTCGGGCCGCAGCTCCAGCATCGAGCCGACGTCGATGATCGACTCGATCGCCCGGTGAATGTCGTAGGCGCGAAGCCGATCTTCCGGTACGACGTGCCGGGCCAGCCGCGGGTCCGGCGCCTCCCACTCGGCGAGCCGGCCCTGGAAGTAGGACAGGTAACGCTTGGCCAGCGACACCGCGTGCGACTCGTCGCGGGCCACCAGACTCACCACGCCGTTGTGGCGCTGCACCTCGATCGGGCCGATCGCCTCCGGCGGGTACACCCCCAGCCCGCCGCCCTCGATCATGGCCGGCCCGCCCATCCCGATGTTGGCGTCCGGGGTCGCGATGATCACGTCGCACAGCCCGGCCAGGGCGGCATTGCCGGCAAAACAGCGGCCCGACACCACCGACACCAGGGGCACCCGGCCGCGCAGCGCGGCCAGCATCCGGAAGGTCGGCACGTCCAGCCCGGCGGCACCGCCGACATCGGTGTCACCCGGCCGGCCGCCGCCGCCCTCGGCGAACAGCACCACCGGTAGGCGTTTTCGCGCCGCGAGGTCGAAGACGCGGTCGGTCTTGGCGTGGTTGCGCATGCCCTGGGTTCCGGCCAGCACGGTGTAGTCGTAGGACACCACGACCACCTCGGCCGCTGACCCACCGAAGCGGTCCGCGCCGATGGTGGCCAGGCCCGCGACCAGGCCGTCGGCCGGTGTGTTGGCAATCAGGTCCTCTTCCGAGCGCCGGCTGCGCTGCGCGGCGATGGCCAGCGCGCCGTATTCGACGAAGCTGCCCGCGTCGACGAGGTCGGCGACGTTCTCCCGAGCAGTGCGGCGGCCCTGCTTGTGCCGTTTCGCCACGGCGGCTTCCCGGCCCTCGTCCAGGGTCAGCAGGTGACGCTGCCGTACCTCGTCGAGGTCGGCGCGCGGCCGGTCGAGATCGACTGCCGCGACCGCGGATTCGTCGCCAGCGCCGGCTTCAGTGCGGGTGTAGACCAGCAGCGGGTCGCCGGTTCCGACGACCTGACCGGGGGCCACCAGAACCCGTACGGTCCGCAGCGCGCCGGGGGCGGCGAGCACGTGCTGCATCTTCATCGCCTCGAGGACGACCAGCTGCTCGCCGGCGCCGAACTCGGCGTCCTCGGGCGGCACCTCGACCACCGTGCCGGCCAGCTGCGCACGCAGTGGTTCCTCACCGGGGTACAACTCGACCGCCGCGACACGGATGTCGCCCTGGCGAGACAGCGCCGCGGCCGCCAGTTCGGGCAGCTTCGCGTCGAGAAAATCCGTGGCCACCCAGCCATTTTGGATCTCCTCATCCGACAACAGCTCCCGTAGTAGCTCGAGGTTGGTGCGGATGCCCTCGATGCCGAACTCTTCCAGCGCGGTCCGGACCTTGCGCACCGCGGCGGGAAACGACGGTCCGTGTACGTGGACGACGACCTTGGCCAGCAGTGAGTCGTACTGCGGGCTCGCGACCAGCCCGGGCCGTCCGTAGGTGTCGATGCGCACGCCGGGACCGCTGGGTGGCGTGAAGGCCGTCAGGGCGCCCGCCGCGGGCGCCACCGACCCGTCGGGGCCGAAGGTCTCCATGTTGACCCTGGCCTGGATCGCGATGCCCCGCCGGGCCGCTGGCTCGCCGATGACTTCGACGCCGTCGGAGGCGATTCCGGCCGGAAGCCCCAGCTGGTAGTACGACGCCCCACCGGCGATGGCCAGCTGGACGGCCACCAGGTCCACGCCGGTCGTCTCCTCGGTGATCGTATGTTCCACCTGGATACGCGGGTTGACCTCGAGGAACACGAATGTGTCTTCGGCGACGAGGAATTCGACGGTGGCCACACCGCGCAGACCGACCCCGGCACACAGCCGGGCGGCGGCGTTGTGCAGGTCACGGCGCAGCCCGTCCGACAGCCCCTGCGCGGGCGCGATTTCGACGAGCTTCTGGTAGTGGCGCTGGATGCTGCAGTCCCGGTCGCCGAGGGCGAGCGCGTGCGTCTGGTGCCGGGCGGGCGCCGCCACCACCTGGACCTCGATGTGTCGCGCGGGCTCGAGCACCGCCTCGGCGAACAGCGCCGGGTCGCCGAAGCCGCGCTGCGCCTCGGCGGCGCACTGCCGGTAGGCGCTTTCTATGTCGTCGGCGCTGGTCACCTTCCGCATGCCGCGGCCTCCCCCGCCGGCCAGCGCCTTGATCATGACGGCGCCACCCTGGGCGGCGACGAACGCGCCCACGTCGGCGACGCTGCTCGGGCCTTCGGTCGCCGGCAGCACGGGAACGCCGGCGGCGGCGGCAGCGGCGCGGGCCGAGGATTTGTTGCCCACCAGCTCGAGCACGGCCGCGTCGGGCCCGACGAAGGTACGTCCGGCGGCCGCACATTCGCGCGCGAAATCGGCGTTCTCACTGAGGAATCCGTAACCGGGGTGGATCAGCCGCGCGCCGGACGTGGCGGCCGCCGCCAGGATGGCTTGCTGGTCGAGGTAGGCCTGCGGACCGCTGCCCGACAGGCAGATCGCCTCGTCGGCGGCGTGCACGTGCGGGCTCTCGGCATCGTCCTCGGCGTAGACCGCGACCGTCGGTGTGCCCAGTTCGGTTGCGGTGCGGATGATCCGGAGTGCGATCTCGCCGCGGTTGGCGACCAACAGGGCCGCGGTCATCGGAGCGGGTCGCCCCACTGGACCTGCTCGCGCAGCTTGCCCTTGAGCAGCTTGCCGCCGGCGTTGCGCGGCAGCGCGCTGTCCACCACGCTCACGTACTGGGGCACCTTGAAGTCGGCGAGTTGCCCGCGGCAGTGGTCGAGCACGGCGGCTACGTCGACGTTGTCCGCACCGCCGAACAACACCGCACCGACCTTCTCCCCCATGACCTCGTCGGGAACCGCCAGCACGCAGGCGTCCGCCACGCCCGGCGCCGACAGCAGCGCCGCTTCCACCTCAACACTCGAGACGTTCTCCCCGCCCCGGTTGATGATGTCCTTGAGCCGATCGATGATGTGCACCCGTCCAGCGTCGTCGACCCGCACCACGTCGCCGGTGTGCAGCCAGCCGTCCGCGAAAGTGTCCGAATTGGCCTCCGGCCGGTTCCAGTAGCCGGCGGTCACATTCGCGCCGCGCGCCACCAACTCGCCCACGACCGGGTCGTCACCGTAGGGAACGACGCCCAGCTCCACCGAGGGGACCGCATATCCGACCGAGTCGGCGTGCGTGACGGCGTCCGCATCGGGCAGCACGGTCATCAAAGATGCCGTCTCGGTCATGCCGTAGCCGTTGAACACCGTCGCGTGCGGGAACGCGTCCTTCACCGAGCGCACCAACGACGGGGCGATCGGCGCGCCGCCGTAGCCCACCCACCGGACGGCGGAAATGTCAGCTGCGGCAAAACCGTTGTGCCGCAACAGCAAGGAATAGATTGCGGGAACAGTGACAAGAGACGAGATCCGCTCTGCGGGCAGCGCGGCGATGAACTCGTCGAGGTTGAGGGTGGGCATGATCACCGCGGCCCCGCCGACGCGAGTGGCCACCAGAAGCTGGGTGTTGCAGCCGGTCACGTGGAACAGCGGCACCGAGATCAGGGTGCGCAGCGCCTCGCCGAGATCGGGCGACTCTCCGATGCAGCGCAACATGTTCTCGGTGTTGGTCAGGAAGGCCTCGTGAGTGGTGGGCACTCCCTTGGGATGCCCGGTGGTGCCCGACGTGTAGAACATGGCGGCGGTGTCGGTGTGGCGGAGCTGATGGGTCACATACGGTTGACCGTCGGGAAGGGGCGTGTCCGGTGCCAGGTCCATGCGCGCGCCTGCGTCGGACAGCACGAAGTCGATTTCGGGCTGTGTCGAGCGCGTATTGACCGGTACCGCAATGCCACCGGCCATCACGATGCCCCAGAACGCCAGCACCCAGTCGATTCCGGCGGGATAGCGGACCGCGACGCGGTCGCCGGGCTGCAGGCCTTCCGCGTGCAGGTCACCGGCGACCCGCGATGCGCGCTGCCACAGCTGCCGGTAGGTCAGTCGTCCGGCGCCCAGCTCGACGACGGCGTCGCTGTTGGGGCGGTTGTCCACCTGCTGGGCGAGCATGTCCAGCAGCGTGGCGGGCAGGCGATCGTAGCGCGGGATGCGCGCCGCGTCGATGGAAACGCCAGTCGCCGGAAAGGGGTTGCGGCTGCGCGGAATCTCGGTCACCGGAGGCATGCCCAGTCCTTACTATTCGGTGTCCTATCGTCATAGCGGTGACGATCCAGGATTCCGCCATCATGCCGGAGGCTTTCTTCACTGTCGACGGCGACTCCTACGTGCCCGGCGAGATGACGCGGGGGCCGTGGGGGGCCGCCATGGGCGGTCAGATCGTCGGCGGCCTGTTGGGTTGGGGCATCGAGCGATCCGGCGTCGACCCCGGCCTGCAGCCCGCCCGCCTCACGGTCGACCTGTTGCGTCCGGTCTTGCTCGAGCCGGTGCAGATCGCGGTCACGATGCAGCGGGAGGGCCGGCGCATCAAGCTCGTCGACGCCGCGCTGCTCCAGAACGGGCAGACGGTCGCGCGGGCCAGCGCGCTGTTCCTGCGCCGCGGCGAGCACCCCGGCGGGGAGGTGTGGTCCGCCGCGGCACAGATGCCGCCGCTGCCCACGGACTCCGGGGACTTCCCGGCGGACATGCCGTTCTTCATCTGGGGCTACGGCGCCACCGCCGCAGGCAGCCCGGGCATCGCCGCGGGCGAGTGGGAGCAGGCGCATTCGCAGAAGTTCGCCTGGGCCAGGCTGTTCCGCCCCATGGTGCAGGGCCACCCGCTCACCCCGTTCACGCGGCTGGCGTTCGCCGGTGACATCACGAGCTCGCTCACCCATTGGGGCACAGGCGGATTGCGCTACATCAACGCCGACTACACCGTCACGGCCAGTCGCCTGCCCGACGGTGAGTTCATCGGGCTCGCGGCGCAGAGTCATTACGGGACGGAAGGTGTCGCCACCGGCAGCGCGACGCTGTTCGACCGGCACGGGCCGATTGGCACGAGCTCCGCGCTGGCCCTGGCCCAACCCGCCGAGGCGTTCCGGCCGGCGTTTTCGTAGCGGGCTCATTCCATCAGCTGGGCAGCCACCGTCGCGCCCAGGTTCCAGCACGATTCCAGGTCGTCCTTGCTCGGCTTGCCCGAAACCACCACGTTCTCAGACGCTTTCACCCAGCCTAGCCCGGAGGTGATCGCGTCGACGCCCCGCTCGGCGCCCTCGGTGCCCTCGTTGCCATGCAGGTACAGGCCGAACGGGCGCCCGCGTGTCGCGTCCAGGCACGGGTAATAACAGACGTCGAAGGCGTGCTTGAGGGCGCCGCTCATGTAGCCGAGGTTGGCCGGGGTGCCCAGGAGGTAACCGTCGGCGTCGAGCACGTCGGCCGGCGAAAGGGTCAGGGCGGCGCGGCGGAGCACTTCCACGCCCTCGATCTCGGGGTCGGTGGCGCCGGACAGCACCGCCTCGAACATCTCGTGGGTATGCGGCGACGGCGTGTGGTGGACGATCAGCAGCGTCTTGCTCATTGCCCGACCCGCATCGCTCGTTGACGTTCGACCGCCGTCTTCATGGCTTCGCGCGCCCGCCGGCGGTCCCCCGCGTAGTCGTAGGCCCTGGCCAACCGGTACCAGCGCCGCCAGTCGCCGGGGTCGGATTCCACCTCGGCGCGCACGGTGGCGAACAGCGCGTCGGCCGCGTCGCGATCGATGCGGCCCGAGGCCCGCCGCGGGAGCGCGCTGGTGTCGAGTTCCATGCCCTCCTCGGCGATCAAGCGGGCCAGCTGCTGGTGGACGAATCCGGCGCGCAGCGTGGCGAGCATCGCCCACAGGCCGATGGCGGGCATGACCAGCAGCGCCGCGCCCAGGCCCACCGCGGCGACCCGGCCCGAGCCGATCATCGCGACGGCCAGGCGGCCCAGCAGCACGAAGTACACCACCATGGCCACGCACATGAAGGCGATCAGTAACTGGGTGCGCAGGGCTGCGTTCTTTGCGGCGTTCATTGCAGGTCGAGGAGGGGCTCGAGGCCCACCGTGAGGCCGGGATGTTCGGTGATGCGCCGCACCGCCAACAGCACGCCCGGGACGAACGACGTTCGGTCGAGGCTGTCGTGGCGGATGGTCAGCGTCTCTCCCGCGGTGCCGAACAGCACCTCCTGGTGGGCCACCAGTCCGGCCAGCCGCACCGAGTGCACCGGGATGCCGTCGACGTCAGCGCCGCGCGCGCCGGGCAGGCCGGTGCTGGTGGCATCGGGATTGGGCGGCAACCCCTTTCGCGCCTCGGCGATCAGCTTGGCGGTGCGGGCCGCGGTACCCGACGGGGCGTCGGCCTTGTGCGGGTGATGGAGCTCGATGACCTCGGCTGAGTCGAAGAACCGCGCCGCCTGCTTGGCGAAATGCATCGACAGCACCGCGCCGATCGCGAAGTTGGGCGCGATGAGGATGCTCGTGTTCGTACCGGCCAGCCAGGACTGCACCTGTTCGAGGCGCTCGGCGGTGAAGCCGGTGGTACCGACCACGGCGTGGATCCCGTTGCCGATGAGGAACTCAAGGTTGCCCATCACGACATCGGGGTGGGTGAAGTCGATGACCACCTCGGTGTCACCGTCGGTCAGCAGGCTCAGCGGATCACCGGCGTCCACCTCCGCGGACAGGGTCAGGTCCTCGGCGGCCTGCACGGCCCCGACCATCGTCGCGCCGACTCTGCCCTTGGATCCCAGGACTCCAACCCGCATGGCTTCACCCTAGACCGGCGGAACACCGGACCCGCGCGCCGAGTGTCCTGAACCCAGGGTGGCCAAATCCTGTCCGATTGGCGACCGCGGATCAACGCACCGATGGCCATCCCGGTGCAATCGCGCCGGCGGTCTCGCCAGCCCATACCCGGGAGACGTATCGTGGAGTTTGCTTCGACGTTGTGTTGGGAATTCGGATCGGTACGCGGACAAAGGAGAACAGCTGTGGCCGAACGCAAACGCCGTGGGCGATTCGCGGGATTGGCGCTGACAAGTGGCCCGCTTCTGGTAGCGGGATTTCTCGGCGCCGCCCCGGCTCAGGCCGACGCGAACTCCTATCTCAACGACGCGCACAATGCCGGAATTCACGACGCCCAGGACGGTGACGAGGGCCTGCTGGCGGCCGGTCAGAAAATCTGCCAGCAGTTGTGGGCCGGCGCCAATGCGGCACAGCTGAAGGCCAAGGCGCTGGAGCGTTCCGACGCCACCGAGGGCTCCCAGGGGCTCGACCCCCAACAAGCCAGCGCCCTGGTCGATATTGCCTTCGCCGATCTTTGCCCCGAATAGCACGTCGAGCGGCGAGAAGGCTACGGATCCACCACCCGAATCGGGCCGCGGGGCCACGCACCAACGACTCTTCCTCTACATCTTGAAGCGCCCCGCGAAGCCGCGCAGCGGCAGGTCGGCGCTGGTGATCAGCCCGGGCGGCGCCGCTACGACCGACCTGATCGAGGCCAGTGCGGGCATGCCGGTCACCGTCATGCCGATGGAGGCGAAGTTGTCCGGATTCGACAGGTCCACACCGGGTTTGGGGAAGATCATGTGCTTGTTGTAGACGCACGGGTCGCCCTTGATCTGGGTGATGTAGCAGCCCTTGACGTTCCAGCTGGGGTCGGTGTGCGGGGTCATCTGCCATTCCAGGTGTGTCTCGACCCGCGGCACCCCGGCGACCATGCCCTGGTACTTGAGGTAGTTGCCGCCCAGCGAGCCCTTGGGCAGCGTGTACCAGCCCAGGTCAACGTCCTTGGTGCAGGCGCCCAGCTCGTAGCTGAACTTCACCTCGTCGAGGGCCAGGTCGAAGCAGTCGGCCATCATGAGCACGCTGTCAGCGAAGACGCGGGTGTACTTCTCCAGCTTCGACGGGATCTCCGGGTCGTCGACCGGCAGCCCGTAGCCCACCTCGATCCAGGTGTCCTTGGAGTGATGGCAAGACACGTCGACGGACTCGATGGTGGTGATGTTCTCGATCTCGGCGACGTCGGCCGAGCACACCACGCCCAGGATCTGGTTGAGGCCCGGGTTCATCCCGGTGCCGTAGAAGGTCGCCCCGCCCAACTCGGCGGCCTCGGCGAGCAACCGGGTCACCGGCTTGCCGGACGGATGAGGGTGGTTCTTGTCGCGGTGCCATCCGGTGATCCAGTCGGCGGTGGTGACGACGTTGATCCCGGCCTCTAGCACCTCGACGTAGAGGTCCTCGTCGGGGAACACGCCGTGGAACGTGAGCACGTCGGGCCGCGCCGCGATGATCTCCTCGACGCTGCCGGTGGCCGTCACGCCGATGGGCCCGATGCCGGCCAGCTCGCCCGCGTCCGTGCCTACCTTGTCCGGCGAGTAGCAGTGCACGCCAACGAGTTCCAGGTCGGGATGGGTGCCGATCCGCTTGATCATCTCCGATCCGACGTTGCCGGTGGCGACCTGGAAGACACGGACCGTCCGGGCGGGTGGGTTCATTTCGGTTCAGCCTTTCTGCGATGCCGCGTAGACCTCGGCGGCGCTGCCACCGATGCCGTCGGGATAGAACTGCTTGGCCCACGTGCGGATTGCGGTGAAGCCTTCGTACTCGGCGGTGGCCAGCGCGGGCGGGTCCGAGTAGCGCTGGTGCCGCCAGATCTCGATGTCCTGGGTGAACTGACGGATCACCTCCTGGCCGAACTCGGCCGCCTTGCGCTCGGCCCGCACGGGGTCCCTGCCCGGCGCCCGGCCGATGTACACCATGAACCGGACGTCGGAGGTGGACTCGTCGACCGGGGTTACCGCCGAGATCGTGCGGTTGTCCACCATTCCCCAACTCTTGGTCACGGCGATCCCCAGACCGGCGTTGATGGCCTCGACTCCGCTGTTGACGTCCTCGATCAACTGGGCGTCGTCGCCTTCGAAGGTGATGGTGAAGTCGACGTAGGACACCGCGTCGGTGAAGTCGTGGCGGGTGAAGACCGGCACGATCGGGGTTTTGTGCACGAACTTGAAATGCGCGAAGTCAACCCCGTTTTCGAGGACGTACTGGGGATGCAGCTCCAGACCCTCCCGAAACAACCGCTGCTGGGGGTGGTAGTCGTCGGCGCTGCTGCCGTCCTCGAACGCGCCGAACACGTCCGGCGCGTCGAAGTACGGTTTGCGGCGCTGCACGTCGTGCCAGATGTAGACGGACTCATTGCGTTCCACCACGGGGTAGGTCCGGATCCGCCGACCGCGGTTGGGATGGTCCTGGTAGGGAATGCGAACGTTGCGCCCCTGCTGATTCCACTGCCAGCCGTGGAACGGGCACTGCAGCATCTCGCCGACCACCTGACCGCCGTAACCCAGGTGCGCGCCGAGGTGTTCACAGTAGGCGTTCATCACGGTGAGCTCGCCGGACTCGGCTCGCCAGGCGACCATCTCCTGGCCGAAGTACTTCATCGTGTGGACGTCGCCGATGCCGATCTCGTCGGACCAGGCGACCTGGAACCATCCGGTCGGTCTCATCGACAACGGTGGCTTAGCCATATGGGTGCCCTCCTCGAGTACGAATGATAGGCGGCGCCACGCACGATTCACAGTACCCTCTATGAAAAATTTGACGACCCCGATAGGCTCGGCGGGTGACAGACACCGGCATCGCGGGCCGACGTCCCAACCGCCGCGGCCACGCGACCCGCGAGAACATGCTCGAGGCCGCGCTGAAGTCGCTGGCCTCCGGCGATCCGGGCTCGGTGTCGGCCAACCGCATCGCCAAGGAGATCGGCGCCACGTGGGGCGCGGTGCAGTACCAGTTCGGTGACACCGACGGTTTCTGGGCCGCCGTGCTGCACCGCACCGCCGAGCGACGCGCCGCGACCTTCTCGACGCTGTCGACGGCCGCTCCGTGCGGGGTGTCCCTGCGGGAACGGGTCGGCGCCATCATCGACACCCTCTACCGGGGCCTGGCATCGCCGGACTCTCGCGCGATCGAGAACCTGCGCGCGGCGCTGCCCCGGGATCCCACGGAGCTCGAGCGCCTTTACCCGCGCACCGCCGCCGAGTTGTTCTCGTGGGGCAGGAGCTGGCTGGAGACCTGCCAGAACGCCTTCGCAGGGCTCGGCGTCGACCCGGACCGGGTCCGCGAGGTGGCCGCGCTGATTCCCGGCGCGATGCGTGGCCTGGTGTCGGAACGCCAGCTGGGCTCGTATGTCGACCTCGACATGGCCAGACGGGCGCTGACCAACGCCCTGGTCGCCTACCTGGAACAGTCCCGCCCGGAGTGACTCACATGAGCGCCAGCGACATCACGATCCGCGAAGCCACACCGGCCGATTACGCCCGCGTCTCCGAGATGCACTACCCGGCGTGGCGCCTGTCCTGGCGCGGCATCCTGGCCTCGCCGCTTCTCGACATCCTCGGTCCGGCGCAGCGCTGGGCCGCCGACATCTATCCGCAAAACCTGGGTCGCCCCGGGTGGGTCATGCGGATCGCCGAATCCGGCGACCGGATACTGGGCGTGGTGATCACCGGGCCCGACGTCGGCGATCCCGAGCAGCTGCACATCGACGCGCTGTATGTGGCTGAGGACAGCCAGCGACACGGCCTGGGCGGCCGCCTGCTCGACGCGGCGCTGAGTGCGCGTCCCTCGGGTGATGCGGTGCTGTGGTGCGCGGTGAAAAACGACAAAGCGCGCCCCTTCTATGAGAAGAAGGGGTTTCAGCTCGACGGCCGCACGCTGGACTGGGAGCCGCTACCCGGTGTGCGGGTGCCACACGTGGGCTATCGGCTCACGCGTCGATGATCACCCGGGCGCCCTCGGCCCGGGAAACGCAGACCAGCATCTCGTCGTCGCCCACGGCGAGGCTGCCCCGGTGATCGACCGCCCCGGCGAGCACTTTGACCTTGCAGGTGCCGCAGAAGCCCTGCCGGCAGGAGTAGGGGGTGGTGGGATCCCGGTCGAGCATGACGCTCAGCGCCGACCGATTCGCAGGGACCTCAAGCACGTCCCGTGATCGCGCGAGCTCCAACGCGAAGGGGACGCCGCCGACGACGGGCGGCGGGCTGAACCGCTCGTAATGCACTGGCGCGCCAGCATATTCGTCGCGCGCCGCGCGCACCGCCTCCAGCATGGGGCTCGGCCCGCACAGGTACACCGCCGTCGCGGGCCCGGCACCGGCCAGCAATTCGTCGACGCCCGCGACCCGGCCGTGCTCGTCGTCGGCCCAAACTCGTACCCGCTCCGGCGCCACGGACACCACCTCGTCCAGGAACGGCATGTAGTCGCGGCTGCGCCCGGCATAGATTGCGCGCCAGTCCATTCCACGCTGGTGAGCCTCGCGGATCATCGGCAGGATGGGCGTCACCCCGATGCCGCCGATCACGAACAGCGCGTCGCGCTCGGCGGTCCCCAGGAAGAAGGCGTTGCGCGGGCCCTCGAACACCACAGCGTCGCCCACGCCCAGCGCCTCGTGCATCTCGATCGAACCGCCGCCGCCGTCGGCGATCCGGCGCACGGCGATCCGGTAGTCGGCGCGTCGACCGGGCGGCCCGCACAGCGAGTACTGCCGGCGTCGCCCCGAGGGCAACCGGATGTCGATGTGCGCGCCGGGGGTCCAGGACGGCAGCGGGCCGCCCTCCGCGTCGGCCAGCGTCAACGCGACCACGTCGGGGGCGACGAGCTCGCGCGCGGTGATCACCGCGCACTGGGTCCGGCGCACCGGGCGCACCCGCGACGGCTGCCACCGCGAGACCGAAGAGAATGCCTCGAACACCGCGCGCATCCCGCACAACACCGCGCCCAGGCGGTCGCGCTCGCGCCGAGCGTACAGGTCTGCGGGCCTGCTGCTCCAAATGCTTTCCGCCACAGTGCAACCGCTGCGGTCAGCGCGACGCGCGCGCGGCCGGCGAGACGGCCAGGTAGTCGACCGCCTGCCCCACCCCGCCCAGCTGCGACGGGTGAAATCCCGGCCGGAAGTAGTCGGCGACGGCCCGCGCGAACCGCAGCGGGCTGGGGACCAGACCCCGGCGGGCCGCGGTGAGGTAGTTCCACCAGTGCGGCTTGGTGCCCGGCGGCAGGTGCGGATCGATCGAGTACAGGAACCGCACGCCGCGAATCCACAGCAGCGCCATCGCCGGGCCGACGACCAGTTGGGCGCGCGCCTGCCGCCAGTACCCGGCCCGCAGGTGTCTCATGGTGTCGAATGCCACGGACTTGTGTTCGACTTCTTCGGCGCCGTGCCAGCGGAGCATGTCGAGCATCACCGGGTCGGTGCCGAGCGCGTCGTGGGCCGGGGAGTTCAGGACCCACTCGCCCAGCACGGCGGTGTAGTGCTCGATCGCCGCGACGATCGACACCTGCTCGAGCAGCCAGGTGCGTTGCCGCCGCACGCTCCACCCGGGCCGGCCCCCCAACAGCTTCTCGAACATCCACCGGATCTGGGCGGTGTAGGGGGTCACGTCGACGCCCTGTGCCACGAAGTGGTCGACCACCTTCGCGTGCGCCCGGGAATGCACCGCCTCCTGGCCGATGAAGCCCTGCACGTCCAGCCGCAGCTGATCGTCTTTGATCAGCGGCAGCGACTTCTTGAACGCCTCGACGAAGAACTCCTCGCCCGCCGGCAGCAGCAGGTGCAGAACGTTGAGGACGTGGGTGACGAAGGGCTCGCCGGGCACGTAGTGGAACGGCAGCCGCGACCAGTCGAAGTCGACATTACGAGCCTCGAGGACCAGGCGCTCGTGATCCAGCGACGCGTCGTGCGGACCCGCCGCCTGGTCGTCGATGCTGAGCATGGCGCCCCCTTGCTGGCCGCGTCAACCTGCGGCGACGTGCCGTCGCAGGTCGTATTGTGCGCGATCGGTACTCGCCAGCATGGCCCGATGCGCGGCCGGCGTAAAGGGCCACACCTCCGGGATGCCGTCCTTGTTCAGATACCAGCTGTCGCAGCCAGTGGTCCACACGGTGTCCGGCATCGCGGCGCGCAACCTGGCGTTGAAGTCGTCCGTCGCCGACTCCAACGGCTCGACCGTGTCGAATTCGCCGCGGCGCCAGCCCCGGATCCAGCGCAGGATGTAATCGGCCTGGGACTCGGCCACGAACGTCAGCGCGAGGTTTCCCACCGGGCTGTGCGGCCCCAGCATCATGAAGAAGTTCGGGAACCCCGGCATCGCGACGGTCTGGTGCGCGCGCGGACCGTCGCGCCACGCCTCGTCGGCGGTGATCCCGTCCCGGCCGGTCAGCCGCATCGGCCGGAAGAACGCGTGGGTGTCGAACCCGGTGGCGAGCACGACGACATCGGCCTCGTGCAGGACGCCGTCGTCGGTGACGATGCCCCGCCGTTCCAGATGGTCGATGCCGGCGGTGACCAGCTCGACGTCGTCGCGCTGGATCGCCCGGTAGAAACCGCCCGAGATCACCAGCCGCTTGCACATCGGCTGGTAGTCGGGGGTCAGCGCGGCCCGCAACGCGGGATCGCGCACGCTGCGCAGGCTGGCCCGGCACGTCGCCGCCATCGCCTTTCGCCGCAGCCCCGGCTTGGTCAACGCGACCGCGAAGGTGTCGAAAGCCCGCTTGTACGCCCGGTAGGCCAGCCGGTCGAGCCACGGCAGGACCCGATGGGTCGGACCGGCGAACTTCGAGTACCGCGGGTTGGGCATGCGGACCACCCATTGCGCGGTGCGCTGGAACAGCATGAGCCTGCTCGCCACGCCGGCCAGGCCACAGACCAGCTGAATCCCGGTCGACCCGTTGCCGATCACCGCGATGCGCCGCCCCCGCAGCTGAACGGAGTGGTCCCAGCGCGCCGAGTGGAAGACGTGGCCGCCGAAGTCGTCGAGACCGGCCAGCGCCGGCACGCGGGGATGGTGCAGCACACCGGTCGCGGCGATCAGGAAGTCCACGGTCGACTCCGCGCCGCCGTCGGTGCGCAGTACCCAGCGCCCGTCCTGGAAGCGGGCGCTGACCACCTCGGTGCCGAACCGGATCCGGTCGCGCAGCCCGAATTCGTCGGCGATACCGCGGAAGTACGCCTGGATCTCGCCGCCGGGTGAGAACACGTGCGACCAGTCCGGGTTGGGAGCGAAGGTGTACTGGTAGACCCGCGAGGGCACGTCGCAGGTCAACCCCGGGTAGGTGTTGTCCCGCCAGGTGCCGCCCACCTCGTGAGCCTTCTCGTAGATGGTGACGTCATCGATCCCGTCGCGCAGCAACGCGATTGCGACGCACAGCCCGGACATGCCCGCTCCGATGACGGCCACGGCGGGATCGCGTCGTGTCATCGGGTCCGCCGGTCCTCTGCTACCCGCCCTCGGCGCGCTGCTTGAGGCGCTGCAGGGTGAGCTTGATGTGCTCGGCGTTGGCGCCGGCCCGATCGGAGACGCCGGTGGCCTTGCCGGCCAGCTTGCGGAACCAGCCCGGCCTGCGGTCCCAGGTGCTCTCGGTGACCAGGCAGCCGCCGTCGTCGGCGACGATGTCGTACTGCCAACGCGCGATCGGCAGGATCGTGTGGGTGACGTCGAACGCGAAGACGCGGCCCGGTTCGGCATCGGTGACCGTGCACTTGGTGCTCCAGCTGCGACCGGCGCTCTTGTTGTGGCCGGTGAACACCGCGCCGGCACGGACGCCGTCGCCTTGGGGGGCACCCGTGCGCCATTCCATCGCCACCGCCTCCTCGGCCAGTGACGCCAGCGTCGGTAGGTCGGTGATCAGCCCATAGACCAACTCGGGACTGGCGTCGACGTGCACGCTGGCTGACACGGAGGCGTCTGCGGGGTCTGTCATCCGACGATCATAGCCAGCGCCCTACCGGCCGGCCTAGATCGGCGCGGCCCCGCGCAGGTGCTCGAAGATCAGCGACGTCTGGGTGCCCGCGACGTCGGCGTCGGCATTGAGGTGCTCCACCACGAAGGAGCGCAGGTCCTCGGTGTCACGGGCGGCGACGTGCAGGATGAAGTCGTCGGCGCCGGCCAGGAAGTAGACGTCGCGCACCTGCGGCTTGCTGCTGATCTGGGCGATGAAGCTACGGATCTTCCCGCGCGCGTTGGACTGCAACGTGACAGAGACCATCGCCTGCAGGGGCAACCCGACTGCGACCGGGTCGATGTCGGCGTAGAAGCCCCGGATGACGCCGAGGTCCACCAACCGCCGGACGCGGCCGTGACATGTCGACGGCGCTATCCCGATGGTCTCGGCCAGGGCGGTGTTGGTGATGCGGGCGTCGGCGTGCAGCAGGCTCAGGATCCGCCGGTCCACCTCGTCGAGGTCGGCGGGTCGAACATCCTTCGGGGAGCCGCCCGGTCTATCCGCCAGGCCAGATGCTTCATCAGCCATTTCACCATAGTAGTGAATTATCATCGTGCCATTTGCGGCTCGTCCGAACTTTCTTCACAATTGAAGGCGTCAATCCGAAATCCCCTGGGGGCGAGCATGCGCGTCGGCGTTCCGACCGAGATCAAGAACAACGAGTTCAGGGTGGCCATCACCCCCGCCGGGGTCACCGAGCTGACCCACCGCGGGCACGAGGTGCTCATGCAGGCCGGCGCCGGCGAGGGGTCGGCGATCGCGGACTCGAAATTCAAGGCTGCCGGCGCCCAGCTGGCGACCACCGCCGAACAGGTGTGGGCCGAGGCCGACCTGCTGCTCAAGGTCAAAGAACCCCTGCCTGCCGAGTACGGCCTCCTGCGGCGCGGCCAGGTCCTCTTCACCTATCTGCATCTGGCCGCCTCGCGGGCATGCACGGATGCGTTGCTGGCCTCCGGCACGACCTCGATCGCCTACGAGACCGTCCAGGCCGCCGACGGGACCCTGCCGTTGCTGGCCCCGATGAGCGAGGTCGCCGGCCGGCTGTCCGTTCAGGTCGGGGCCTACCACCTGATGCGCACGCAGGGCGGCCGCGGCGTGCTGATGGGCGGGGTGCCCGGTGTCAAGGCCGCCGACGTCGTGGTGATCGGCGCCGGCACGGCGGGCTACAACGCCGCGCGGGTCGCCAGCGGCATGGGCGCGGCGGTGCGCGTCCTGGACGTCAACATCAACAAGCTTCGGGCCCTGGACGCGGAGTTCGGCGGCCACCTCAGCACCCGGCACTCGTCGAAGTACGAACTCGAAGGTGCGGTCAAGCGCGCCGATCTGGTGATCGGGGCCGTCCTGGTGCCCGGCGCCAAGGCGCCTAAGCTCGTCCCGAACTCGCTTGTCGCGCAAATGAAACCGGGCGCGGTGCTGGTGGACATCTCCATCGATCAGGGCGGGTGCTTCGAGGACTCGCGGCCGACCACCCACGACAGCCCGACCTACGCCGTGCACGACGCGCTGTTCTACTGCGTGGCCAACATGCCCAGCGCGGTGCCCAAGACGTCGACCTACGCCCTGACCAACGCGACCATGCCGTACGTGCTCCGACTCGCCGAACAGGGGTGGCGTGGGGCGTGCCGGTCGGATCCGGCGCTGGCCAAGGGCCTTTCGACGCACGACGGCGCACTGTTGTCTAGGCGGGTGGCCGCCGACCTGGGCCTGGAGTTCACCGAGCCGGCCCGCGTGCTGGACTGCGCCTGAGCCCCGCGCGGGCGCGGTGCACTAGTCGGTGAGGCCCGCGATGATGTCGGCCGCCGGCCCCGGCTTGGCGTGCTGGAACGCCGCCCCGGCCCACAGCGGCATCCCGTTGGGGTCTTCCAGCGCGGCCGCCGCCTCCTGAATGGGCGAGGTCATCTGGTTGACCTCCGGGTAACCCAGCGGCGCCACGTTATCGAGCATCCGGGTGAAGTCGTTCTCCAGCCCGCGCGCATACCGCCCCGAGAACGCGCGCGTGACAACAGTGGTGGCGAACAACGGGTTCTTCATGGCAGTGCGGTGCGCGGGGTTGGTCCCCGCCTCGTCGGCCAGCAGCAGCGCGGTGCCGACCTGCGCGGCGACCGCCCCGCGGTTCAGCACGTCGGCGACGTCGCGCGCGGTGCCCAGGCCTCCGGCCGCGATGAGGGGGACGTCGTGCGCGTGGCCGATCCGAGCCAGCAGCTGGTGCAGCGACTCGTTGGCGGGCTCCATGTCGGGCGCGAACGTGCCGCGATGCCCGCCGGCCGCCGGGCCTTGCACCACCAGGCTGTCAGCGCCCGCGGACACCGCGACCCCGGCCTCGTAGGCCGATGTCACCGTCACCATCACCAGCAGTCCCAGCGCACCGAACCGGTGGATGACGTCCGGTGGCGGCACGCCGAACGTGAACGAGACCAGCTCGGGGCGCACGTCGGCCACCACCTCGAGCTTGCGCTCCCAGTCGTCGTCGTCACCGTACTCGGGCCGACCGACCTCGACGTGGTAGTGCTCGGCGATCTCCTCGAGTTCTTCGGCGTAGTACTCCAGCGCAAGCCAGTCGGCGACGCTGGGTTGGGGCACGAACAGGTTGACGCCCAGCGGCCCGGTGGTCGCCGCGCGCGCCGCAGCGATGTCATCGGCGAACTGCTCGGCGCTGCGGTGCCCCGCGGGGATGAAGCCCAGCCCGCCGGCGTTGGACACCGCCGCGGCCAGCGCGGGGGTACCTGGACCACCGGCCATCGGCGCGCCCACGATGGGAACCGCGATGTCCCAAAAGCCCAATACCATTAGCGCTAACTTACCATCGCCCGAAGTTGTTGGGGCAGGGAACGTTTCGAAGTGTACGGGCCGATGATTGCGGCGCCGTAACGCTGGCTCAGCAATCGGCGGGCCACCGCGTTGACCTCCTCGTGGGTCACCTCGTCGATTCGCTGCAGGGTGTGCTCGATGCTGCGGTGTCTGCCGTAGTTTAGTTCGCTGCGGCCCAGTCGGCTCATCCGGGAACTCGAATCCTCCAGGCCCAGAACCAGCCCGCCGCGCATGGAGCCCTTGGCGATCCGGCATTCGGCCTCGGTGATGCCATCGCGCGCCACCGACTCGAGCACCTCGCCGGTGACCCGCATGACGTCGGAAAAACGCTCGGGCAGGCACGCGGCGTAGACCGACAGCGCCCCGGTATCGGCGAACATGTCCAGCGAGGAGTAGATGGAGTAGGCCAGCCCGCGCAGCTCCCGAACCTCCTGGAACAGCCGCGAACTCAGGCCGCCCCCCAGCGCGGTGTGCAGCACCGACAGCGCCCAGCGATGCTCCCAGCCGCGCCCCGGCGTGCGAACGCCCAGCGACACGTGGGTCTGGTCGGCCTCGCGCCGGCCCAGCGTCAATCCGGGGCTGCCCGTCGCCCGTCCCGCGCCCCTGCGCGGGGCGACCGGTTGGCGTCCGCGGACCAGGTGCGGCTTGAAGTGCTCCCGCACCAACGCGACCACCCGGTCGTGGTCGACGTTGCCGGCCACCGCGACGACCATGCGTTCGGGCCGATAGCGCCGCACGTGAAACGAGTGCAGCTGGGTGCGGGTCATGCCCGCCACGGACTGCGCGGTGCCGATCACCGGGCGGCCCACCGGGTGGTCGCCGAAGAGCGCCGACAAGAACATGTCACCCAGCGCGTCCTCGGGGTCGTCGTCACGCATGGCGATCTCCTCGAGGACGACGTCGCGTTCGAGTTCGACGTCTTCGGCGGCGCAGCGGCCGTTGAGCACCACGTCGGCGACCAGGTCGACGGCGAGCTCCAGATCGGTGTCGAGCACGTGCGCGTAGTAGCAGGTGTGCTCCTTGGCGGTGAACGCGTTCAGTTCGCCGCCGACGGCGTCCATCGCCTGCGCGATGTCCACGGCGGTCCGGGTCGGCGTCGCCTTGAACAGCAGGTGCTCGAGGAAGTGCGCAGCACCGGCCACGGTGGAACCCTCGTCGCGCGACCCGACACCGACCCATACCCCGACCGACGCGGAGCGCACCGCGGGCAGGTGTTCGGTGACCACCCGCAAGCCGCCGGGCAGCGTCGTGCGCCGCAGCGCGGCCGAGGATTCGGTTTCCAGGCTTTGCTTGCCGCGGCGCAGGGCCGCGGCGCGATCAGCTGCTGGCTGTCGCGGCATCGGCCGGCGCGGGAGCCGCGGCGCTGCCCGCGTTGTCGTTCTCGTCCACCAGAACCAGGGAGATCTTGCCGCGCTTGTCGATGTCGGCGATCTCGACGCGCAGCTTGTCGCCCACGCTGACCACGTCCTCGACCTTCGCGATGCGCTTTCCCCTGCCGAGCTTGGAAATGTGCACCAGGCCGTCGCGACCGGGCAGCAGCGACACGAACGCACCGAAATCGGTTGTCTTGACCACGGTTCCGAGGAACCGCTCGCCCACGGTCGGCAGCTGCGGGTTGGCGATGGCGTTGATCTTGTCGATCGCGGCCTGCGCCGACGGGCCGTCGGTGGCGCCGACGAACACGGTGCCGTCGTCCTCGATGGAGATCTGCGCGCCGGTCTCCTCGGTGATGGCGTTGATGACCTTGCCCTTGGGGCCGATGACCTCGCCGATCTTATCCACGGGGACCTTGATGGTGGTCACCCGCGGGGCGTACGGGCTCATCTCGTCGGGCGAGTCGATGGCCTCGGCCATGACCTCCAGAATGGTCAGCCGGGCGTCCTTGGCCTGTTCGAGCGCACCGGCGAGCACCTGCGACGGAATGCCGTCGAGCTTGGTGTCCAACTGCAGGGCGGTGACGAAGTCCTTGGTGCCGGCACATTTGAAGTCCATGTCGCCGAACGCGTCCTCGGCACCCAGAATGTCGGTCAGGGTCACAAAACGACGCTCAGCGGCTCCGTCGACCTCGACGTCATCGGAGACCAGGCCCATCGCGATGCCGGCCACCGGCGCCTTGAGCGGCACCCCGGCGTTGAGCAGCGCCAGCGTGGACGCGCACACCGAGCCCATGGACGTCGAACCGTTGGAGCCCAGGGCTTCGGACACCTGACGGATGGCGTAGGGGAACTCCTCGACGCCGGGCAGCACTGGGATCAGCGCCCGCTCGGCCAGGGCGCCGTGCCCGATCTCGCGCCGCTTGGGCGAGCCGACCCGGCCCGTCTCGCCGGTGGAGAACGGCGGGAAGTTGTAGTGGTGCATGTAGCGCTTGGAGGTCTCCGGCCCCAGCGAGTCGATCTGCTGCGCCATCTTGACCATGTCCAGCGTGGTCACGCCCAGGATCTGGGTCTCGCCGCGCTCGAACAGCGCGCTGCCGTGCGCCCGCGGAACCACGGCGACCTCGGCCGAGAGCGCTCGGATGTCGGTGATGCCGCGGCCGTCGATGCGGAAGTGGTCGGTCAGGATGCGCTGGCGGACCAGCTTCTTGGTCAGCGAGCGGAACGCGGCGCCGACCTCCTTCTCCCGCCCCGCGTAGGTCCCAGAGTCCCCGGTGAGCCGCTCGAGAACCTGCGCCTTGATCTCGTCGGTGCGCTCGTTGCGCTCGGCCTTGCCGCCGATGGTCAGCGCGGCGGCCAGCTCGTCGGTGGCCACCGAGGACACCGAGTAGTAGACGTCCTCGCCGTATTCGGGGAACACCGGGTATTCGCCGGTGGGCTTCGCGGCGGCGTCGGCCAGCTCCTGCTGGGCCTTGCACAGCGCGGCGATGAACGGCTTGGCCGCCTCCAGCCCTTGCGCCACAACGGTTTCCGTCGGCGACTGGGCGCCGCCCTCGACGAGGGAGATGACGTTTTCGGTGGCTTCGGCCTCGACCATCATGATCGCGACGTCGCCCTTGCCGTCCTTTTCGCCGACGATGCGCCCGGCCACCACCATGTCGAACACGGCCCGCTCGAGCTGCTCGACGGTGGGGAAGGCGACCCAGGTGCCGTCGATCAGGGCCACTCGCACACCGCCGATGGGGCCGGAGAACGGCAGTCCGCTCAGCTGGGTGGAGGCGGACGCGGCGTTGATCGCCAGCACGTCGTACAGGTCGTTGGGGTCCAGGCTCAGGATCGTCACCACGACCTGGATCTCGTTGCGCAGCCCGGCGACAAACGACGGGCGCAGCGGCCGGTCGATCAGCCGGCAGGTCAGGACCGCATCGGTGGACGGGCGGCCCTCGCGACGGAAGAACGAACCGGGGATGCGCCCGGCGGCATACATCCGCTCCTCGACATCGACGGTCAGCGGGAAGAAGTCCAAATGCTCTCTGGGGCTCTTGCTGGCCGTGGTCGCCGACAACAGCATGTTCTCGTCGTCCAGGTAGGCGACCACCGCACCGGCGGCCTGCTGGGCCAGTCGGCCGGTCTCGAAGCGGATGGTGCGGGTGCCGAAGCTCCCGTTGTCGATAGTGGCGGTCGTCTCGAAGACGCCCTGTTCAATTTCAGCTACAGACATAGGTGTCCGTGCGGCCTCTCTAGGTATTCAGCTTTTTCGCGTCGTCACGCGCGCGTCATCCGTGAGAGCTTGTAGAGCGAAGTCTGAATGCGGCTACGGCCATCGATCGAAGCGGCCGACCTGCCCCAGATCCGGAGAGCCCGGCAGCCACTACCGAAGACCGCCCGATGCAGACTGGGCTGCTCCCTCGGAGGTGCGTAGTGACACGCTGGAACGGTTCACGCGGATCTGCGCAAACCGCACCGTTTGCCCGGGCCGCAACGGCCCAGGACGACCTCACTCTACACGGCCGTCCAACGCCACCCGAATCGCCGGGGTGACCTGCGCAGCGTCAGCGACGCAGACCCAGCCGCTCGATCAGCGAGCGGTAGCGCTCCACGTCGATCTGGGAGACGTACTTGAGCAACCGGCGCCGCCGCCCGACCAGCAGCAGCAGACCCCGCCGCGAGTGGTGGTCGTGCTTGTGCACCTTGAGGTGCTCGGTCAGGTCCGAAATACGCTTGGTCAGCAGCGCGACCTGCGCCTCCGGGGATCCGGTGTCGGTGTCGTGCAGGCCGTAGGTGCCCAGGATTTCTTTCTTCTGCTCGGCTGTCAGCGCCACGAAGCAACTCCATCGATAAGTCCGCGATCAGTGGGTATCAAGGCGCGGCCACCGCGAACCGCAGCACGCGCCGATGTCGTCCGGCAGTTTAGCAGCCGGGCGGTGCCCGCCCCGAATCGTCAACTAGTCCTTGAGCAGGGCCCGGGTGCGTTCGGTGTCGGCGTGGATCTCCTCGACCAGATCGGGCACCGCGTCGAACGTCTTCTGGCCGCGAATGCGCGCCACGAAGTCCAGCGCCACGTGCTGCCCGTACAGGTCGGCGGTCTTGTCCAGCACGAACGCCTCGACCGTGCGGGTGCGTCCGGAGAACGTCGGATTGGTGCCGACGGAAACCGCGGCCTGGTAGCGCTCGCCCGGCACGACGGTGCCGGTCACCGGTCCGTGCCCGAGCACGGTGAACCAGGCGGCGTACACGCCGTCGGCCGGGATGGCCGAATACATCGGCGGCGCCACGTTGGCGGTCGGGTAGCCCAGTTCGGCGCCGCGCCCGCATCCGCGAACGACGACGCCCTCGACCCTGTGCGGCCGGCCCAGCGCCTCCATGGCCGCCGCCATGTCGCCGGCGTCGACGCAGGACCGGATGTAGGTCGAGGAGAACGTCACGGTCTCGTTGCTGTGGTGCTCGGAAAGCAGCGACATCGACTCCACCGCGAACCCGAACCGCTCGCCGGCCTTGCGCAACGTGTCGACGTTGCCGGTCGCCTTCTTGCCAAAAGTGAAGTTCTCCCCCACCACGACCTCCACCACATGCAGGTTCTCCACCAGCAGCTCGTGGACGTAACGCTCCGGGGTGAGTTTCATGAAGTCGGTGGTGAACGGCATCACCAGGAACACGTCGATGCCCATCTCCTCGACGAGCTCGGCGCGCCGCGTCAGCGTCGTCAGTTGCGCGGGGTGGCTGCCGGGGTAGACGACTTCCATCGGGTGCGGATCGAACGTCATCAACACGGACGGGACGTTGCGCGCGCGCGCCGCCTTGACCGCGTGGGCGATCAATTCGGCGTGGCCCCGGTGCACACCGTCGAACACGCCGATGGTGAGTACACACCTGCCCCAGTCCGTGGGAATCTCGTCTTGGCCGCGCCAGCGCTGCACACCCGCAAGTTTACGGCGCCCGGCCGCCGACCGCGGGGCCAGTCGGTGTCGAAGCGCCCCGTGCGGCACGCCGCGACGAGCGCGGATTGCCTAGACTCTGTGCTTGTGAGGGCTGACGACGAGCCTGGTGGTCTGACCGCGGTCGGCCAGGACTACCTGAAGGCCATCTGGAACGCCCAGGAGTGGTCCCCGAAAGACGCACCGCAAAAGGTCAGCACCAAGATGCTGGCAGAGAAGATCGGGGTGTCCGCCAGCACGGCCTCGGAGTCGATCCGCAAACTCGCCGAGCAGGGCCTGGTCGACCACGAGAAGTACGGCGCGGTGTCGTTGACCGAGGCCGGCCGGCGGGCCGCGCTCGAGATGGTGCGCCGGCACCGGCTGCTGGAGACGTTCCTGGTCAACGAGCTCGGCTACGCCTGGGACGAGGTGCACGACGAGGCCGAGGTGCTCGAACACGCGGTGTCGGACCGGCTGGTGGCCCGCATCGACGCCAAGCTGGGCTTTCCGCAGCGCGACCCGCACGGCGACCCGATCCCGGCCTCCGACGGGCAGGTGCCCACGCCGCCGGCGCGCCAGCTGTGGGCCTGCGGCGACGGCGAGAGCGGGACCGTGGCGCGCATCTCCGATGCCGATCCGGAGATGCTGCGCTACTTCGCCGGCGTTGGGATCAACCTCGACTCGCGGCTGCGGGTGCTGACCCGTCGCGAATTCGCCGGCATGATCTCGGTGGCCATCGAGTCGGCGAACGGCGCGCAGAGCATGGTCGACCTGGGCAGCCCGGCCGCGCGGGCGATCTGGGTGGTGGCTTAACTCAGCAGGCCCTTGGCGATGTGGGTGACCTGGACCTCGTTGCTGCCGGCGTAGATCATCAACGACTTCGCGTCGCGCGCGAGCTGTTCCACCCGGTACTCGGCCATGTAGCCGTTGCCGCCGAACAGCTGCACGGCCTCCATGGCGACGTCGGTGGCCGCCTCGGAGGAGTACAGCTTGATCGCCGAGGCTTCGGCCAGCGTCAGCGGTTTGCCTGCCTGCTGCCGCTCGATGGTGTGAAAGACCATGTTCTGCACGTTCATCCGGGCGATCTCCATCTTGGCCAGCTTGAGCTGGATCAGCTGGAACTGCCCGATGTTCTTGCCCCACAGGGTGCGGGTCTTGGCGTAATCCACGCAGAGGCGGTGGCATTCGTCGATGATGCCCAGCGCCATCATTGCGATGCCGATGCGTTCGGCGGCGAAGTTGTCGCGGGCGCTGTCGCGACCGTCCCCGCTTGCGTGCTCGAGGGTCTCGCCGAGCAGGCGATCGGGTGTCAGGCGCACGTTGTCGAAGAACAATTCGCCGGTCGGCGAGGACATCATGCCCATCTTCTTGAACGGCTTGCCCTGCGTCAGCCCCGGCATGCCGGCGTCGAGCACGAAGACCAGCACCCGCCGGTTGCGCGGGTCCACCGACGCGTCGGCCTCGTCGAGCTTGGCGTAGACCACCAGCACGTCGGCGCAGGGCCCGTTGGTGATGAACGTCTTCTGCCCGTTGAGGATGAAGTCGGCCCCGTCACGCTTGACGTGGGTCTTCATGCCGCCGAACGCATCCGAGCCGGAGTCCGGCTCGGTGATCGCCCACGCCGCGATCTTGTTCAACGTCATCAGGTCGAGCAGCCAGCGCTCCTTCTGGGCCAGCGTGCCGCGACTCATGATGGTTGCCGCGCCCAGGCCCAGGCTGACCGACGCGGTGCTCAGCAGCCCGATGCTGACCCGGGCGATTTCCGACACCAGCACCGCGACCATCGATCCCTGGGCGCCGAAGCCCCCCGAGTCGCCTGCGGCGCCCTCGTTTTCGCCCCGGTCCTCACCGTTCTGCTTGGCGCGCTCGCGATCCAGCATCTTCTTGACGGCTTCGGCCGCCATGACGTCGAGGCCGAACTGGCTGAACAGCTTGCGCGCGATCGGATACGGCGACAGCTCACCGCTTTCCAGTTCGTCCAGATGCGGCCGGATCTCCTTGTCGACGAACTGGCGAACGGAATCCCGGACCATCAGGTCGGTGTCGGACCACTCGAACATGGCGGGGCTCAGCGCTCGGCGCGCTGGTAGGCGGTGACGACGGCCGCACCGCCCAGGCCGATGTTGTGTTGCAGCGCGGCGGTGACGCCCCGGACCTGACGCTTGTCTGCCGTGCCGCGCAGCTGCCAGGTCAGCTCCGCGCACTGCGCCAGCCCGGTCGCGCCCAGCGGGTGTCCCTTGGAGATCAGGCCACCCGACGGGTTGACCACCCAGCGGCCCCCATAGGTGGTGTCGCCATTGTCGACGAGCTTGGGCGCCTCGCCGGGCCCGCACAGGCCCAGAGCCTCATACAGCAGCAGTTCATTGGCCGAGAAGCAGTCGTGCAGCTCGATCACTCCGAAGTCCTCCGGACCCAGCCCGGACTGATCGTAAACCCGTTGCGCCGCTTGCACGTTCATGTCATAGCCGATGAGGTTCTTGGCGCTGCCGTCAAAGCTCGACACGAAGTCGGTGGTCATGGCCTGACCCACGATTTCCACCGCCCGCCCGGCCAGCCCGTGGCTGTCGACGAAACCCTCGGAGGCCAGGATCGCCGCGCCGGAGCCGTCCGACGTCGGCGAGCACTGCAGCTTGGTCAGCGGGTCGGAGATCATCCGCGAAGCCAAGATGTCGTCGAGGGTGTAGGACTCCTGGAACTGGGCGAACGGGTTGTTCACCGAATGCTGGTGATTCTTGTAGCCGATCTTGGCGAAATGCTCTGCGGTGCTGCCGTATTGCCTCATGTGCTCGCGGCCGGCGGCCCCGAACATCCACGGCGCGACGGGCATCGCGAACTCGTCGATCTCGGCCATCGCCGCCACGTGTTTGGCCATCGGCGATTCGCGGTCGCTGGCGCCGCCGCTCAGCGAGCCGGGTTGCATCTTCTCGAAGCCCAGCGCGATCGCGCAGTCGACGATCCCGCCGCGGATCGCCTGCGCCGCCAGGAACAGCGCCGTCGAGCCGGTCGAGCAGTTGTTGTTGACGTTGACGATCGGGATACCCGTCATGCCCAGCTCGTAGAGCGCCCGCTGCCCGGACGTGGAATCACCGGCGACGTAGCCGACGTAGCCCTGCTGCACCTCGCGGTAGTCGATCCCAGCGTCGGCCAGCGCGTTGGTGCCCGACTCGCGCGCCATGTCCGGGTAGTCCCAGCCCTCGCGGCGGCCGGGCTTCTCGAATTTCGTCATCCCGACGCCGACGACATAGACCTTGTTCGACATCTGCGGCCCCTTCCGAACGACCTAGGACCCCAGTGTGCAACTTGCCCGTGCCGGGCCCTCGGCCGGGACCCGTCGCGCCGTCGCCGAGGCTGTAATTTTGCACGCCCCCACTCGCACTTTGTCTGCAGATTTACCGGCTCGGCGAAGGACCTACGGCGTCGCCGGGCTCACGCCGGATTGCCCGGCTCTCCCCCTTGCCGCTCCGCGGCTGGGGGTGCCCCCACCTCCCGCCGCGAAGCGGCGCGCATCGTCGCCGGGCTCACGCCGGATCGCCCGGCTCCTCCTCCCGCCGCGAGACGGCGCGCATCGTCGCCGGGCGGACCACCACCACCGACTTGGTCCCCGAACCCTCGTCGCGCAGCAGCGCGATCACCCGGCTTTCGGCGTCGCAGGCCGCATAGACGCCGGCGATGCCGGCCGGCGCGAGGGACCGGCCATTGCCGGCCCCCTCGGCCTCCGCGGCGCTCAGCACGCGCCGCGGAAACAGCAGCAGGCAGGCCTCGTCCAGGGTCCGGCTCAGCGCGGGCCGCTCGGCCAGGTCGTCGAGCGAGCGCGCCTCCTCCAGCCCGAAGCGGCCGACACGGGTGCGCCGCAACGACGTCAGATGACCGCCCACCCCCAGCGCGGCGCCCAGGTCGCGGGCCAGCGCCCGGATGTAGGTCCCCGACGAGCAGTCGATCTCGACCTCGAGGTCGACGAGCTCGCCGTGGGAGCGGCGCGCCAGCACCTCGAACCGCTCGATGCGCACCGGCCGGGCCGACAGTTCGACGGCGTGGCCCTCGCGCGCGAGCTGATACGCGCGCCGGCCGTCGACCTTGATGGCGCTGACGGCCGACGGCACCTGCTCGATGTCACCCCGCAGCCCGGCGATCGCGGCGGCGATCGCGCCGTCGGTGAGGTGCCCGGCGGGCACGCTGCGCAGCACCTGTCCCTCGGCGTCCTCGGTGGAGGTGGCCTGCCCCAGGCGGATGGTGGCCGAATACGACTTCGACGCCGCGCTCAGCAGACCGAGGATCTTGGTGGCGCGTTCGATCCCGATCACCAGCACACCGGTAGCCATCGGGTCCAGCGTCCCCGCGTGCCCCACCTTGCGCGTGGAAAAGATGCGGCGGCAGCGCCCCACCACGTCGTGGCTCGTCATCCCGGCGGGCTTGTCGACGACGACGATCCCCGGCCCCGTCACGCCTTGGCTCACAACACGATCGCGGTCAGCACCAGCTCGCGGTCCACCGACCAGCGGCCCCGCAGCGCGGTCAGCGGCGGACCCGACAGCGCCTCCGGATCGATGAGGATCTTGGAGACGAACACGCCGCTGGTCCCGCCGGCCGAGTCGACGTCGAACACGATGTGGGCATCCTCGAAACCCAGCCACCTGCGGGTCAGCGGAAACCACGCCTTGTACGTGGCCTCCTTGGCGCAGAACAGGATTCGGTCCCAGTGCAGACCGCCGGGCAGCGCGGCGATCTCGTGGCGTTCCTCGGCGATCGTGATCGCGCCCAGCACGCCCTCGGGCAGCACGTCGTGCGGTTCGGCGTCGATGCCCACCGAACGCACCGCGCCGGCGCGTCCGACCACCGCCCCGCGGTAGCCCGTGCAGTGGGTGAGGCTGCCCACCACGCCGTCGGGCCAGCAGGGTTCGCCCTTGTCGCCCTTGAGGATCGGCACCGGCGGCACGCCCAGCTCGCCCATCGCGACCCGGGCGCAGTGCCGCACGGTGACGAATTCGTTGCGCCGCTTGGTCACCGACTTGGCGATCAGCGGCTCCTCCTCGGGCAGCGGGGCCAGGCCGGGCGGGTCGGAGTACAGCTCCGAAAACGCCAGGTCGTCCGATCCCGAATCGAGAAGGGTCGCCGGCAGCACCGACGACACCAGCGTGCGCACCGTCATCGCGACTGCCGCTGGCGCACTCGTTCCCGGAACTTGGCGGCCTGCTCGCGCATCTGCGGGGTGATCTCGAAATGACCGCCGAAGTCGTTGAGGTAGCCGGGCGGGTACTGCGGATCCGGCAGCACCTGACGCAGCCAGCTGTAGGGCTTGCGGCGTCGCCACTCCCGCGGGTAGCCCACCGACACCTCCTCGAAGCGCACGTCGTCATACCAGGTCGTACGCGGAATGTGTAAGTGGCCGTATACCGAGCACACCGCGTTGTAACGGGTGTGCCAGTCGGCGGTCTTGGTGGTCCCGCACCACAGCGCGAATTCCGGGTAGAACAACGCGTCGCAAGGCTCGCGCACCAGCGGGAAGTGGTTCACCAGGATGGTCGGTGTCATCCAGTCGAGTTCTTCGAGGCGGTCGCGGGTGGTGGCCAGCCGGTCGCGGCACCAGGCGTCGCGGGTGGCGTACGGCTCGCAGGAGAGCAGGAACTCATCGGTGGCCACCACGTTGCGCTCCCGCGCGATGGCCAGGCCCTCGGCTTTGCTCGTGGCCCCCTCGGGCAGGAAGGTGTAATCGTAGAGCACGAACATCGGCACGATCGTGGCCGGGCCGCCGCGTTCGGTCCACAGCGGGAACGGATGCTCGGGCGTGATCACGCCCATCTGGTCGCACATCTCGACCAGGTACTCGTAGCGACCCCGGCCGAAGACCTGCCTGGGGTCCTTGTTGGTGGTCCACAGCTCGTGGTTGCCCGGCACCCAGATCACCTTGGCGAACCGCCGTCGCAGCAGGTCGAGCGTCCACCGGATCTCGTCGGTGCGCTCGGCGACGTCGCCGGCAACGATCAGCCAGTCGTCCGGGGTCGCCGGGTACAGCGACTCGGCGATCGGCTTGTTACCGAGGTGACCGGTGTGCAGGTCGGAAACCGCCCACAATGTCGGCTGGGGGGTCGGCCGTCCCCCACTCGTCGATTGCTGCCCGGCCATGATCAACCAGCCTAACGACCCGCGCCGGCCCGGCGTCGCTCACGCCCGCGATGCGCCCCGGGTAGAACCCGGGTTTCGCTGTGACGGCGCCCACGCGACTTGTACACTCCCGACAGAAGACCGCCGAGGCATCAGGGGGTGTCGTGTTCGCCAACGTGCGGCTGATCGGGGCATTGGGGGCGCTGCTCACAGCGGTCATAGGGGGCACGGTGGGCTGGCAGGGCGGACCGCTTGGACCGAGCGCGCAAGGCCTTGACGGGCCCGTCGAGCTACGCTCGACCGCGCAGCCACTGGAAACCACGATGAAGAGCCCGATCGTGGCCACTACCGACCCGCGGCCGTTTGACGCGTGCGAGGACATCCCCTTCGACACCTTGCAGCGGATGGGTCTAACGTTCACCCCGCCCGAGCACGAAGACGGCCTGCGTTGCCACTTCGACGCCGGCAACTATCAGCTGGCCGTGGAGCCCATCATCTGGCGCACCTACGCGCAGACCCTGCCCCCCGACGCGGTCGAGACCACGATCGCCGGTCACCGCGCCGCGCAGTACTGGATCATGAAACCGACCTATCACAACAGCTTTTGGTACAACTCCTGCATGGTCGTGTTCAAGACCAGCTACGGGGTGATCCAGCAGGCGCTCTACTACTCGACCGTCTACTCCGATCCCGACGTCGACTGCATGTCGACCAACCTGCAGCGCGCAAACGACCTCGCCCCGTTCTACAAGTTCTAGGTGAGCACGACGACTACCCAGCCGGTCCGGTCCGGCCTGCGCGACCTGGCCAGGAAGGCCGGCGAGCGCGGCTTTGGCCGGCTGCTGGGCCTGCCGCCGGCGAGCACCGGCTACACCGTGAGCCGTGTCGAGATCCCGATGCGCGACGGGGTCCGGCTGCTGGCCGACCACTACGCGCCGGTCCCGAACCCCTCCGTACCAGGCCCGGCCGGGACCCTGCTGGTGCGCGGGCCCTATGGTCGGCAGTTCCCGTTCTCGCAGGCGTATGCGCGGCTGTACTCGGCCCGGGGGTACCACGTCGTGCTGCAGAGCGTGCGCGGGACGTTCGGGTCTGGTGGGACATTCGAGCCGATGGTCAACGAGGCCGCCGACGGCTCCGACACGGCCGCCTGGCTGCGGGAGCAGCCATGGTTCACCGGCCGGTTCGCGACCGTCGGGGTGTCGTATCTGGGCTTCACCCAATGGGCCGTGCTACAGGATCCGCCCCCGGAACTGGCCGCGGCCGTGATCACGGCCGGCCCGCACGACTTCAGAGCCGCGGTCTGGGATTCCGGCGCGTTCACCCTCAGCGACTTCCTGGGCTGGTGCGACCTGGTCGTCCACCAGGAGGATCCGCAGCGCATCCGGACGGCGATCCGCCAGCTGCGGGCCCCACGCAGGGTCGCCCAGGCGGCGGCGGAGCTGCCGCTGGGCGCCGGTGCGCAGACGCTGCTGGGCGGCGGCGCCCCGTGGTTCGAATCCTGGGTCGAACACCCCGACCGCGCCGACCCATTCTGGGATCCGATGCGGTTCAACGAGGCGCTGGACCGCGTGCGCGTGCCGGTGCTGCTGGTGGGCGGCTGGCAAGACATCTTCGTGCGGCAAACGCTGCAGCAATACGGCCGCCTGCGCCGACGCGGTGTCGACGTCGCGCTCACCATCGGGCCGTGGACGCACAGGCAGCTGCTCACCAAGGGCCTGGCCGTCAGTGTGCGCGACACGCTGGACTGGCTCGATGCCCACCTGGGTGGCGCACCGCTGCGCCGGCCCGCACGGGTCCGCGTCTGCGTCACCGGAAAGGGCTGGCACAACGTCGCCGACTGGCCGCCCGCCACCATCGAGCACGCGCTGTATCTGCGACCCGGCAGCCACCTGGGCGAGACGGCGCCCACGGAGCTGGAAGAGCTGCCACCGGCGACTTTCCGCTACGACCCCGCCGACCCGACGCCCACCACCGGCGGCCCGCTGCTGACGCCGGACGGCGGCTACCGCGACGACAGCCGGCTCGCGGCGCGCGAAGACGTGCTGGCGTTCACCAGCGCGACCCTCACCCATGATCTGTTCGTGTACGGGAACCCGGTCGTCGAACTCGCGCACAGCTCCGACAATCCGCATGTCGACCTGTTCGTCCGGATCAGCGAGGTCGACGCCAAGGGCCGGTCCCGCAACGTCAGCGACGGCTACCAACGGTTGAGCGGCGGATGCCGACACCGTCCGCGTAGAACTCGACGGTGTCGCCCATCGCTTCCGGGCCGGCTCCCGCATCCGCGTCCTGCTCGCCGGCAGCTGGTTCCCCCGCTATGCGCGCAGCCTCGGCACCGGCGAGCCGGTGCTCGCGGGCCGCCGACTGGAGCCGGCCACCCATGCGGTGCGCTACGGACGTTCCCGGCTGCTGCTGTGCGTCGGCCCGCCCGACGCGTCAGCCGACCGCGTCGCGGACCCGGACGGCGACCTCGTCTAGCGCGGCAGTGTCATGAACGGGGTGATGTACCTGCGCTCCCAACGCCGGCCGCACCGGCAGCTCCACCCAACTGGTGCAGCCTCCGTACTCGGGAGCACGGGCGATCCGCACCGGCTCGGACAACGGAATCACCGCCACCACCAGCACCGCCAGCTTGTGCTTGGGCCGGAAGTCGAGCCGGTCGGCGCGCACCGACTCGGGCGTCCAGATGTGCAGATCCTCAATCTCCGCCAGGCCCTCGGGCCGGTTGACCTCCTGCCCGGCAACGACTTTCGCGGCGGCCCGCACCACCAGGTGATCGTCGGTGCTGTCGGCGGCCGCGGGTTCGAGCAGGTCTTGATGCTCGGGCCGGACGCGCTCGGCGTGGCTGTGCGCGACGGTCGGGAACAGCAGGAACTCGCGGGCCGCCAACTCGAACCGCTTTTCGCCGATGCCGCCCTTGCGCAGCAGCACTCGCTGGCGACCGTCCAGCAGCGCGTGCACGACCGCGCTCCATTCTTTGAGCGCCGTCATCGTCGCGGTGGACGTCATGTGGTGGATACCGTCTTCGCCCCGGCCATCCGGGCGACGACCTCCGGGCGGCGCAGCGGCGGGACAGTTTTGGGAGGCTGACGCCGCGGTGGCAGGGCCGCCAGCAGCCGCGCCGTCGTCTCGGTGACCTCGGCGACCGCCGCCTCGAACGCCTCGGCGCTAACCCGCGACGGGCGCGTGAGGCCGCTGACCTTGCGCACGTACTGGCGCGCCGCCGCCGCGACCTCCTCGGGCGTGGCCGCGGGCTGCAGGCCGCGCAGTTCGGTGATGTTCCGGCACATGGGTTCCACGATAGGCGCGGCGGGCGGCCCCGCGACGCGACTGGATACGGTGACACCATGACCGACGACATCCTGCTGACCGCCACCGACGAGCGGGTGCGGACCCTGACCCTCAACCGCCCCCAGTCCCGCAACGCCCTCTCCTCGGCGCTGCGGGACCGGTTCTTCTCGGCCCTGGCCGACGCCGAAACCGACGACGACGTCGACGTCGTCATCCTCACCGGCGCCGACCCGGTCTTCTGCGCGGGGCTGGACCTCAAGGAGCTGGGCGGCCAGTCGGCGCTGCCGGACATCTCGCCGCGGTGGCCACAGATGACCAAGCCGGTGATCGGCGCGATCAACGGCGCCGCGGTCACCGGCGGGCTGGAGCTGGCGCTGTACTGCGACATCCTGATCGCCTCGGAGCAGGCGCGCTTCGCCGACACCCACGCCCGCGTCGGCCTGCTTCCCACCTGGGGCCTGTCCGTGCGGTTGCCGCAGAAAGTGGGCGTCGGCATGGCCCGGCGCATGAGCATGACCGGCGACTATCTATCCGCCACCGACGCGCTGCGCGCGGGGCTGGTGACCGAGGTGGTGCCGCACGACCGGCTGCTGAGCGCCGCCCGCCAGGTGGCGGCCTCGATCGTCGGCAACAACCAGGGCGCGGTGCGAGCCCTGCTGGCGTCCTACCACCGGATCGACGAGTCCCAGACCGGTGCGGGCCTGTGGCTGGAAGCGATGGCGGCCAGACAGTACCGGACCACCGGCGAGGACATCGCCGCCAACCGCGAGGCGGTGCTGCAGCGCGGCCGCGCCCAGGTGCGTTAGGCACAGGAAGCCCTAAGGAACCCGTGATCGCCAGGAACGGCGAAAGTTAATACGATCCGAATAACGGTTCACCGTTCCACAGCCCGGGAGGCATCGTTGCGCGCTGTCGTCGACCTGACCACGCGGGCGCTGGTCGTCCTGGGGCTGCTGACGGCCTGCGCGGTCGCGGGGGGCGCGCCGCGCGCGGCCGCGGAGCCGCCCCCGGGATTCCCCCGCCTCGGCGATTTCACCGCGGTCCCCGTCGACGGCTACCTCGCCACCTCCGGCCCGGCCACGTCCCCGCGCATACGTTTCTCGGCCCCCTACACCCTGGTCTGCGACTTCTACGGCGGGCCCGCGCCCGCGCCGCGCCCGTCACAGGACATCAAGTGCAACGGCGACATGCCCGGAATGGACGACGTGCCATTTCCCGGCGGGGGTCATCCCAGGCCCGGCGACTGCGTCATGGGGGCGGTGAACTTCAAAGGGCCCGGCTACGAACTGAGCCGCATGTCCTACGGCGGGTGTGACGGCAAACCCGTGGCCTTGCCCTCGACAGGCAAGCTGCTGGGCGTCGGACAGAAACTGACGTATCTGAACGTGACGTGCGTCGTCGGGGCCGACAACCTGGTCGCCTGCCTGGACACCACCAGCGGGGACCACGGGTTCGTGCTGCAGCGCTCGGGAAGCCGGGCCTTCTAGATCTGCCGCCGAGGGCACCGATTCAGGTCAGCGCCCAGCGGCCCGAAATCGTGCGCCAGCCGACGAATGCCAACCGCAGCGCGATGAACGTGGTCAGTCCGGCCCAGATGCCGGCCAGACCCCACCGGAAGATCAGCGACAACCAGATCAGCGGCAAGAAGCCGACCAGGGCGCTGACCACAGTGGCGTTGCGCATGAACGTGGCGTCACCGGCGCCCAGCAGCACTCCGTCGAGCGCGAAAACGACTCCGGCGAGAGGCAATTGGGCCACCAGAAACCACCAGGGCACGCCGATCGCGGCGAGCACCGAACCATCGTCGGTGAACACCTCCGGCAGCACCGAGGCCCCCACCGCCAGGGCCGCGGCCAACACGCCCGCGGCGATCGCCGACCACACCGTCACCCGCGCTGCCACCGACTTGGCCTGCGCGGTGTCGCGCGCGCCCAGCGCCGCGCCTACCAGCGCCTGCGCCGCGATGGCCAGCGAATCAAGGACAAGCGCCAGGAATTCCCACAACTGCAGCACCACCTGGTGGGCGCCCAGCGCGGCCGCGCCGAACCGGGCCGCCACCGCGGCGGCCGAGACGAAGCAGGCTTGGAAGGCCAATGTCCGCACCATCAGGTCGCGACCCATCACCAGCTGCGCCCGCAGCACCGCACCGTTGAGCCGCAACGACACCGGCTGCGCCACCAGCGCCCGCCCGAACAGCAGCGCCGCCAGCCACTGGCCGGCCAGGTTGGCCACCGCCGAGCCGGCCAGACCCAGCCGCGGCAGCCCCAGCCAGCCGTAAACCAGCAGCGGGCACAACAGCGCCGAAAGCCCGAAGCCGACGACGACGTAGCGCAGCGGGCGCACGGTGTCCTGCACGCCGCGCAGCCATCCGTTGCCGGCCAGTGACACCAGAATCGCCGGGGCACCCAGGATCGCGATCCGCAGCCACGGCAGCGCCGCCGCACCGATGGACGCTCCATGCACGCCCGAAGAGCCGGTCCCGCCGATCGCCGACACCACCGGCACCGCCGCGGCCTGCACCGCGACGACGATCAGGGCGCCCAAGCCCAGCGCCAGCCAGGTAGCCTGCACCCCCTCGGCCACCGCCGCCTCCCGGTCACCGGCGCCGAAATGGCGGGCCGAGCGAGCCGTCGTGCCATAGGACAGAAACGTCATGTCGGATCCGACCAGGCCCAGCACCAGCGCGCCGATGGCCAGCCCGGCCAGGCTGAGGGCACCGAGGCGACCGACCACCGCGGTGTCGAAGAGCAGATACAACGGCTCGGCCGCCAGCACGCCCAGCGCGGGCAATGCCAGCCGGGTGATCTGCCGATCTCCGGGCGCGGGCCGGCCCGTGCCGGTCAAACCGCTCAGCCGAGGGCCGCGCGCAGCGAGGCCACCACGTCGTCGATCGAGCCGGAGGTCGAATAGCCGGCCGCCAGCCGGTGACCGCCGCCACCGAAGCCGGACGCGGCCGCCACCAGGTCCACGGTCTTGGCCCGCATCGACACCGACCACTGCTCGGGTTCGACCTCCTTGAACACCGCCGCCACCTCGGCCTGCTGCGTGGTGCGCACGATGTCGACGATGCTCTCCACCTCCTCGGCCCGCGCACCCACCCAGTCCCGGTTGCCCACGACCACATAGACCAGCCCGCGACCGGCAACCGCCTCGGGCAGCAACCGCGCCGACCCCAGCACCCGCGACAGCAGCGGCAGCCACGCGAAGGGATGGCTGTCCATCAGCGTCCGGCTGATCGCGGCGTTGTCCACGCCGGTGTCCACCAGCCGGGCGGCCAACCGCAGCGCCCGGGCGCTGGCCCACCGGAAGGAGCCGGTGTCGGTCGTCAGCCCGGCGTAGATGCAGTGGGCGACGTCGCGGTCAATCGGCTGGGCCCACGCGTCGAAGAGGTCGGCGACCATCATGGTGGTCGAATCCGCCGACACGTCGATGAAGTTGGCGGTGCCAAACGCCTCGTTGGAGGCGTGGTGGTCAATGACGAGCAGTTGGGGGGCCGAGGTGGCCAGCTCGCTCAGCGCGCCCAGCCGTTTGACGCTCGGAACGTCCACGGTCACAACGAGATCGACGTCGCGATGCATCTGCTCGGGGCCGACCAACAGGTGGCAGCCGGGCAGCGACGCCAGCGACTCGGGCAGCCGCTCGGGCGCGGCGAAACTGACCTCGACCCGCTTGCCGCGCTCGTCCAGCACCAGGGCCAGCGCCAGGCCGGCGCCGATCGTGTCGGCGTCCGGATGGACATGGGCGATGACCGCGACCGTCTCGGCGCCCGACAGCAGCTCGGCGGCGCCGGGCGCGTCGACGCGTGCTCCGGTGACCCGGGCACCGGCGAGCTCAGTCTTCGGGTCGATCGTCGTCACCCGCGTCCCCGCCGTACTCGTCGCGACTCGACCCGTTGTCGCGGTATGGATCGGCTTCCCCGGCCGGCTTGGCGCCCGAGCGCACCCGGGCGAGGTCGGCGTCGGCGGCGCGGGCGTGCGCCAGCAGCTCGTCCATCCGCCGCACGCTGTCCGACGTGGTGTCGCGGGTGAACGCCAGGGTGGGCGTGAAACGCACCCCGGTGCCGGCCCCGACCTTGGTGCGCAGCGCGCCCTTGGCCCGTTCCAGCGCGGCCGCGGCCGTTTCGTAGTCCGGCTCGTCGTCCAGGGTGCGTCCCATCACCGTGTAGAACACCGTCGCATCGTGCAGGTCGGCGGTCACCTTCGTGTCGACGATGGTGACCCCGGCCAGCCCCGGGTCCTTGATCTCGAACCCGATGGCCGAGGCGACGATCGTGTTGATCCGTTTGGCCAGCCGGCGCGCCCGGGCGGGGTCAGGCATTTCGATTCACCGCCTCCTCCTCATCGGTTCGCTCTGCATCGTCGGCGGTGGTCGATTCACCGCCTCCTCCTCATCGCTTCGCTCTGCATCGTCGGCGGTGGTCAGGTGCGCTCCTTTTGCACGAGCTCGTAGGACTCGATGATGTCGCCTTCCTTGATGTCGGAGTAGCCGAGCGTCATACCGCACTCGAAGCCCTCGCGGACCTCGGTGACGTCGTCCTTCTCCCGGCGCAGCGACGTGATCGTCAGGTTGTCGGCGACCACGATGTTGTCTCGCAGCAGCCGGGCCTTGGCGTTGCGGCGCACCTGACCCGAGGTGATCATGCAGCCGGCGATCAGCCCCACCTTCGAGGAACGGAACAGCGCCCGGATCTCGGCGCGGCCCAGCTGGTTCTCCTCGTAGATCGGCTTGAGCATGCCGCGCAGGGCCTTCTCGATCTCGTCGATCGCCTGGTAGATCACCGAGTAGTAGCGGATCTCCACACCCTCGCGGTTGGCCAGCTCGGTGGCCTTGCCCTCGGCGCGCACGTTGAACCCGATGATCACCGCATCGGAGGCCGACGCCAGGTTGACGTTGGTCTCGGTGATTCCGCCGACGCCGCGGTCGATGACGCGCAGTGCCACCTCGTCGTCGATCTGGATGCCCATCAGGGCCTCCTCGAGCGCTTCGACGGTACCGGCGTTGTCGCCCTTGAGGATCAGGTTCAGCTGGCTGGTTTCCTTCAGCGCCGAGTCCAGGTCTTCCAGGCTGATCCGCTTGCGCGAGCGCGCCGCCAGCGCGTTGCGCTTGCGGGCGCTGCGCTTGTCGGCGATCTGGCGGGCGATGCGGTCCTCGTCGACGACCAGCAGGTTGTCACCGGCGCCGGGCACCGACGTGAAGCCGATGACCTGCACCGGACGCGACGGCAGCGCCTCCTCGACGTCGTCGCCGTGCTCGTCGACCATGCGGCGGACGCGGCCGTAGGCGTCGCCGGCCACCACCGAGTCGCCGACGCGCAGTGTGCCGCGCTGCACCAGCACCGTGGCCACCGGTCCGCGACCGCGGTCCAGGTGCGCCTCGATCGCCACACCCTGGGCCTCCATTTCGGGGTTGGCCCGCAGGTCCAGAGCGGCGTCTGCGGTCAGCAGCACCGCCTCCTCCAGGGCCTCGATGTTGGTGCCGGCCTTCGCCGAGATGTCCACGAACATCGTTTCGCCACCGAATTCCTCTGGTATCAAACCGTATTCGGTCAGCTGGCCACGGATCTTGGCCGGGTCGGCGCCCTCCTTGTCGATCTTGTTGACCGCCACCACGATCGGCACGTCGGCGGCCTGCGCGTGGTTGATGGCCTCCACCGTCTGCGGCATGACGCCATCGTCGGCGGCGACCACCAGGATCGCGATGTCGGTGGCCTTGGCGCCGCGGGCACGCATGGCGGTGAACGCCTCGTGTCCCGGGGTGTCGATGAAGGTGATGAGCCGGTTGTTGCCCTCGTGGTCGACCGACACCTGGTAGGCGCCGATGTGCTGGGTGATGCCGCCGGCCTCGCCCTCGCGGACATTGGCCTTGCGGATGGTGTCCAGCAGCCGGGTCTTACCGTGGTCGACGTGACCCATGACGGTCACCACCGGCGGCCGGACCTGCAGGTCCTCCTCGCTGCCCTCGTCTTCGCCGTAGGACAGGTCGAACGATTCGAGCAGCTCGCGGTCCTCGTCCTCCGGGCTGACCACCTGGACGACGTAGTTCATCTCGCTGCCCAGCAGCTCGAGCGTCTCATCGCCGACCGACTGGGTGGCCGTGACCATCTCGCCGAGGTTGAACAGCGCCTGCACCAGCGAGGCCGGGTTGGCGTCGATCTTCTCGGCGAAGTCGGAGAGCGACGCGCCGCGCGCCAGCCGGATCGTCTCGCCGTTGCCGTGCGGCAGCCGCACGCCGCCGACGACCGGCGCCTGCATCGAGTCGTATTCCTGGCGCTTCTGCCGCTTGGACTTGCGCCCCCGCCGGGGCGCGCCACCGGGCCGGCCGAACGCGCCAGCGGCTCCGCCGCGCTGCCCGGGACGGCCGCCGCCGCCACCACCACCGGGACGGCCACGGAAGCCACCGCCGCCGCCGGGCGCGGCGCCGACTCCGCCGCCGCGGTAGTTACCGCCACCGCCGTCGGAGCGACCGCCACCGGGTCGTCCGCCGCCGGGTCGCGGCGCGCTACCGGTCCGCGGCGGGCGGGGCCCACCGCCGGCCGGACGCGGCGGCATGTTGCCGGGCGACGCGCCCGGGCGCGGCGCTCCGGGCCGGGGCGCACCCGGGCGGGGCGCCTGCGGGCGCGGGATGGGCCGGTCGACGGGCTGCGCCGACGAGAACGGGTTGTTGCCGACGCGCGGGGTGCGCACGCCCGGCTTCGGCGCGGGCCCGGGTCGCGGGCCCGGCGTCGCACCGGGTGGTTGCCCGGGTTGCTGCCCGGGCGCCGGCGGCGCCGGCTTGGGGGGCGGCGCCGAAGGCCGGCCCGGCGCCGGCGACGGCCGCGCGGCCGTGCCGGGCGCCGCCGCGTCGGCGGGGGCCGATCCGCCGCGGGCCTCGGCGGGCTTGGCGGGGGCCGCGGCGGCTTCACCGTTGCCGTCGGCCCTGCTGATCGCCTGGTCGAGCGCCTTGTCGAGCTTGTCGGGGGCCTTGGCGGCGGCCTTGGTGGGCGCCTTCGCCTGCCCCTCGGCGGCCGGCTTGCCGCCGCCGAACGACTCACGCAGCCGCCGGGCGACCGGTGCCTCTACGGTCGAGGATGCGGATTTGACGAATTCGCCCTGTTCATTCAGCCGGGCGAGCACTTCCTTGCTGGTGACACCGAGTTCCTTCGCCAACTCGTGTACGCGGGCCTTACCTGCCACTACATCTCCTGTCTATGAGGCGCGACAGTCGTAGGCCGGCGCCTCGGGTTCAGCTATGACGCATTGTCATCGGGACTTCACGGTGTGCTCATGTTCTTGCTACCTGTTCTGTTTGCCGGGCGAGCCGAGTGCACTGGTGTACTCGACCACCGCGGATGTGTCCGGTGAACCGACGATCCGCAGCGCTCTGGTGAAAGCATGCCGCCGAATCGCCTGCTGGACGCAGTGCGGTACGGGATGCAGCCATGCACCCCGCCCCGGCAGGCTACTCCCTGTGTCAACGATGACGGCGAATTCGCCGTTCCCCGCGGGCACAGCCACGACGCGAAGCAGATCGACGGCCAACTCTCGCTTCCGGCACCCGACACACGTCCGCACAGGTCCACCCACATGTCTGTGCGCCCAGGCCGAAGGCTTGCGCTGGATCACGGCTCAGTCTAGCGTCACCGCACCCATGGTCAGAACCACCTGCGGCCGTACCGTGACCTTCGGCGGTCGAGCGGCCCGATCAGCGGTCGTGGGCCAGGCCCTGGCTGGCGCCCTGATCGGGATGGCCCTCGGCGCGCGCCGGCGAATCACCGCGAATGTCGATGCGCCAGCCGGTGAGTCGCGCGGCCAGCCGCGCGTTCTGCCCCTCCTTGCCGATGGCCAGCGACAGCTGGAAGTCGGGCACCACCACCCGGGCCGCCCGGCCGGCATGGTCGATGATCGACACCGAGACCACCTTCGCCGGGGACAGCGCGTTGGCGACGAAGCGGGCCGGGTCGTCGTCGTAGTCGATGATGTCGATCTTCTCGCCGGAGAGCTCGCTCATCACATTGCGGACCCGCTGCCCCATCGGGCCGATGCAGGCGCCCTTGGCATTCAGCCCGGGCACGTTCGACCGCACCGCGATCTTGGAGCGATGCCCCGCCTCGCGGGCGACCGCCACGATCTCCACCGATCCGTCGGCGATCTCGGGGACCTCCAGCGAGAACAGCTTGCGCACCAGGTTGGGATGGGTTCGCGACAGCGTGATCATCGGCTCGCGCGCGCCCCGGGTCACCCCGACCACATAGCAGCGCACCCGGTTGCCGTGTTCGTAGCTCTCGCCCGGCACCTGCTCGGCCGCCGGGATGACGCCCTCGGAGGCCTTCGTCTCGGTGCCCATCCGGACGACGACCAGGCCGCGGGCGTTGGCGCGGCTGTCGCGCTGGATCACGCCGGCGACGATCTCGCCCTCCCGGGTGGAGAACTCGCCGTAGGTGCGCTCGTTCTCGGCGTCGCGGAACCGCTGCAGCATCACCTGGCGCGCGGTGGTGGCCGCGATGCGCCCGAAGCCCTCCGGGGTGTCGTCCCACTCGCTGATGACGTTGCCGTCCTCGTCGGTTTCGCGAGCCATCACCCGGACCATGCCGGTCTTGCGGTCGATCTCGATGCTCGCCTCGTTCTGGTGACCCTGGGTATGGCGGTAGGCGGTGAGCAACGCGGATTTGATGGTCTCGAGCAACTCGGTGACCGAGATACCCCGGTCCACCTCGATCGCGTGCAGCGCGGCCATGTCGATGTTCATGCTTCGGCCTCCGTCTCGCCGGCCCGATCCCCGATACCCCCGGTCGCCAGATCCAACTCGGCCTGACTTGGTGACGAAAACTCCACCTGGACAACCGCTTCCACGATGTCGGTCAGGGAGGTCTCGCGCACGGTCCAGCCGCGGCCGTCGCGCACCACGAGCGCGACCGCGTCGTCGCGCGTCTCGCCCACGCGGCCGGTGAGCCGGGACCCGTCGGACAGAGCAACCTGCACCTTGCGGCCGCGGGCGCGGCGGAAGTGCTTCGCGGTGGTCAGGGGGCGCTCAACGCCGGGCGAGCTGACCTCGAGCACGAAGCGGTCGCGGATGTCGTCGAGGTCGTCCAGCAACTCCGACGCCGACCGTGACAGGGCCGCTATCGTGTCCAGGTCCGGGGCGGTGTCGCCGTCGGCGACCACCCTGATCCGCGGCGGGCGCGCCCGGGTGTCGATGACCACGTCCTCGATCTCGTAGCCGGCGCGCGCGAATTCCCCGCCGAGTAGCTCGATCACCTGCGTCTGCGAAGGTAGCCCGGTGGTCACGGCGAGCTCCTCATCTTGAGTTGTCCGGTCGTCTGGCGGATGTCGCCGCCGATTGAGTTCTGAAACGGCTTCCGGTGGCCCGGCGGAACGTGACGGCTGCCGTTCCATGAAAACCGTCTATCAACGATACGCCAGAGATCGCCGATGACGGCGTGATCGCGTGGTCAAGGTCATCGCACCCCGCGCCCGGCGCCAATGGCAGGATGTTGCTGTGCCTAGCGCATCGCCCGTCACCAACAGGCGGGGTGTGCTTGCCGGTGGCGCGGCCCTGGCTGCGCTGGGGGTGGTCGCGTCCGCCTGCGGCGAGCCCCCGCCCAAGCCCCCCGCCGTCGAGGAACTACTGGGCCCGCTGGATCAGGCCCGACACGACAGTGGGCTCGCCGGCGCTGCCGCAGTCGCTGTCGGGATCACTCCGCAGCTCGCCGCCGCGCTGACCGTCGTCGCCACCCAGCGCGCCGCGCACGCCCGTGCCCTGGCCACCGAGATCTCGCGGGCCGCCGGCAAGCTGGGCACGACCTCGAGTTCGACGAGCGAAACGACCAGCCCCAGCCCGACCGGTGAGGCGGCGCCGCCGCCCCCGCCGCCCCCGCTGTCCGACGTGCTCGACGCGCTGCGGGTATCGGCCGAGAGCGCGGGCCGCCTGGTGACCACCGCGTCGGGCTATAGGGCGGGCCTGCTGGCGTCGATCGCCGCGAGCTGCACCGCCAGCTACCGGGTCGCGCTGGCGCCGGCGGGGCCGACGCCATGACGACGCCCACGCCGCGCGCCACGCCGAAGCGCGCCCCCGCCGGGCCCGGCGGCAAGGACAGCGACGACTCGGCGCTGTGCGACGCGCTGGCCGTCGAACATTCGACGATCTACGGCTACGGCATCGTGTCCGCGCTGTCGCCACCCGGGGTCAACAACCTGGTGGTCGACGGGTTGACCCAGCACCGCCAGCGCCGTGACGACGTCATCGCGATGCTCAACGAGCGCAAGGTCACCGCCCCGGCCGCCGCCGCCGGCTACCAACTGCCCATGGTGGTGGCCAGCCCGGCGGACGCGGCACGCCTGGCGGTGCGGATGGAAAGCGACTGCGCGACGGCGTGGCGCGCCGTGATCGAGCGCGCCGACACCGCGGACGACCGCGCGTTCGGCTCGACGGCGCTGACGCAAAACGCGGTCATGGCCGCCCGGTGGAACCAGGTGCTCAACGCCTGGCCCATCACCACGGCCTTCCCGGGCGGCGACGAATAACGGCTGTCAGCTCACCTCGCCGCAGGGACGACGAGACCGGACTGGCGCAGCGCGGCGTCGATGAAATCCTGGACCGGACGTGACCGGAAGAACCCGGTGTGCGCGCCCTGATACCAGACGATCTCGGGCCGGCCCCAGTGCTCCCACAGCCGCATCACCTGCTCCCGCGGGTTCACCAGCCGGTCGGCCAGCCCGCCGTAGATGAAGCGACCGGCCATCGGCACCCGCGGGGTCAGCGACAGCGGTGAAACCATCCGCCCGATGGGCCGAGCGCGCTCCAGCGTCTGCCGGCGCGGATCGTCATCGCGCAGACCGCCGTGGCCGCTGAGCACCTCGATCAGGTCGGCCACCGGCACTCCCAACACCCCACAGGTGAGGCCGTCTTCGACGCTGGAGACCAGCGCGGTGATGTAGCCCCCCAGCGACATGCTGTTCAGGCCGATGCTGGAATCGGGTTCCTGGCTGCGGATCCACGAGATCAGCCGGCGGATGTCCCAGACCGCCTGAGCCGCCGCATGGATGTTGTCGAGCAGGTCGTGGCCCGGGAACGCCGCGCCCTTGTGCTTGCGCGGGCCGTGCAGCGGCAGCACCGGCAGCACGACGTTCAAACCCAGGTCCTCGTGCAGATGCCGGGCGCGAAACAATTTGAGGTCCACGGCGCCGCGGCCCATCAGGGCGCCGTGCACGCACACCACCCAGGGGCGCGGTTCGCGGTGGCGCAGCAGCAGCGCATGCTCGCGGCGGTTGGCGGAGCGGTCCAGCCAGCGCTCGCGGCCGGGTTCGCCCGGGTGCGGTTGGTAACCACTGTCGAAGACGACGCGCCACAGCGCCCGGCCGCGGATTTTCACCGGCGAGACTGCGACGTCGGTGAGCGCAGGTGGGGGCGTGAAAAAGCCCTCCGGGCTGTCCAGCCATCCCCGCTCCCGGTAGAACTCGAGTGCCGCGGTGACTTCGCGGTCGACCCGCTCGGCGGCGTGCGCCTCACCGACGGGCAGGAACATCCGCATGCCCAGCAACACGAGCTCGTCGTGGAACACCTGCCGGGCGACCGCGATGGTCGGCCGTGCAATCGGCAGCTCGTCGCGATCGTCAGCGTGGTCTTGCGGGGGGTATTGGGACCGGGCCCGGAATTCGCGGGCCCGCACGAAGGGCGTGGCCACGTCGGCCGGGCCGGCCAGTCGCCGCGCGCGCCCCTTGCTGTTCTTGGGTGCGGCCATCGTGCGAGGTTAGCGCGCGGTCCCGGCAAAAATCACCGGTCCACGGGCTGCCGTTGGCGCTCGGCCCGCCCTTCGGCCTGACCTCGACGATTCCGGCCAACTTTCCGCTGCCGTCGAAGATCGTCACCGAACTGCTCGATCCGATCCATGTCACCGACCGCTTCGGGGCCGATCACGACGTCGACGAGATCGACGCTCACGTGCGCGGCATGATGCAAGGCGCGCTGGATCGGCTGGCGCGGCGGCGACGGTTCCCCGTGTTGGG
>CAVRTL010000012.1:0-48776 GCA_963724165.1 uncultured Actinomycetota bacterium
GGTGCCGAACACCGTGTAGTTCGGCGGCAGCTGCGAATCCTTGTAGACCAGGAAGAACTGGCTGCCGTTGGTGCCGGGTCCGGCGTTGGCCATCGCCAGCGTGCCGCGCGGATAGGTCACCGGCTGCTGCAGCCCGGGGTCGCCCTGGGGGTACTGGTCGGTGGGGTACTCGTTGGCGAACTCGTACCCCGGCCCGCCCGAGCCCTTCGCCGGTCGGATCGCCGCACTGCAAGCACCGCCAGCGTGGGCGAAGTGGTCAGCCGGTGGCACGGGGTGTCGTTGAAGAAGCCCTTCTGCGCCAGGCTGGCGAAGCTGTTGACCGTGCACGGCGCCTTCGTGTTGTCCAGCTGCAGACCGATGTTGCCCTGGTTGGTGGTCATGCTGACGCTCACCGTGGCCGGGTCGGTGGGCACCTTGCCGCTCTTGGGCGGGTCGACCTTCTTGCTGGCCGGCTCCGGTGACGCCGGGTACTGGCAATTGGCGCCCAGATCGGTGCTCGCCTTGAACGGCGGCAGGCCGCGCCGTTGCGGGGGGCGCCGTCGACGGCGCGGCTGCGCTCGTGGTCGGCGCCGACGCGGTGGTGCTGGATTTGTCGTGTCGTTGTTGTTCAGAACGAAGACGACGATCACCGCCACCGCGGCGGCCGAGCCGACACGCCGATGATCAGCAGACGGCGCCTTCGGCCTGTTGTGGCGGCGCTCCAGCTGCCGCTCGAGTTTGCGCTTGGCGGTTTCGCGTCGCTGTTCGTTGGTCGGCACCGAAACGTCCAGCTAATGCGAGGCGCCAGCGGCCGGTCTCGACGCGACCCCGTGGAAAACTGGGAAGCGTGTTGCTCACCGGGTTCCCGGCCGGCATGTTGGCGTGCAACTGCTACGTGCTGGCCCCGCGCCCGGGTCGGACGCCGTCATCATCGACCCCGGTCAGCGCGCGATGGGCCCGCTGCGCCGCATCCTCGACGAGAACCGGCTGACCCCGGCCGCGGTGCTGCTCACCCACGGCCACATCGACCACATCTGGTCGGCGCAGAAGGTGGCCGACACCTACGGCTGCCCCGCCTTCATCCACCCCGAGGACCGGTTCATGCTCTCGGATCCGATCAAGGGGTTCGGCCCGCGGCTGGGCAAGATGGCGGGCGCATTGTTCCGCGAGCCCAAGCAGGTCGTCGAACTCGACCGTGACGGCGACAGGATCGAGCTCGGCGGCATCACGGTGGCCGTCGACCACACGCCCGGGCACACGCGCGGGTCGGTGGTGTTCCGGGTGCTGGAGGGCAGCGCCGAAGGCAACGATGTCGTCTTCACCGGCGACACACTGTTCAAGCAGTCGGTGGGCCGCACCGACCTGCCCGGCGGCAGCGGTCGGGACCTGCTCGGCTCGATCGTCGAAAAACTGCTGGTGCTCGACGACGACACGCTGGTATTACCGGGGCACGGCGAATCCACCACCATCGGCGCCGAGCGCCGCACCAACCCGTTCCTCGAAGGTCTGAGGCTGACTGAGTTCTCGACTTCCAGGCACCAAAGGGCGTTCCCGACTACCTGCCGCCCGAGTCGGCCGAGTTCGTCGCGGTGCGCGACGGGACTGCTGTCGGCCGCCCGCCGCGCCGGGTACGGCGACATCGAGCTGCCCATCTTCGAGGACACCGCGCTGTTCGCCCGCGGGGTCGGCGAGTCCACCGACGTGGTCTCCAAGGAGATGTACACCTTCGCCGACCGCGGCGACCGGTCGGTGACACTGCGGCCGGAGGGCACCGCCGGGGTGGTGCGCGCGGTGATCGAGCACGGGCTGGACCGCGGCGCGCTGCCGGTCAAGCTGTGCTACGCCGGGCCGTTCTTCCGCTACGAGCGCCCGCAGGCCGGTCGGTACCGGCAGCTGCAGCAGGTCGGCATCGAGGCGATCGGCGTCGACGACCCGGCGTTGGACGCCGAGGTGATCGCGATCGCCGACGCCGGCTTCCGCGCGCTGGGGCTGGACGGCTTCCGGCTGGAGATCACCTCGCTGGGCGACGACACCTGCCGACCGCAGTACCGGGAGCTGCTGCAGGAGTTCCTGTTCGGGCTCGACCTCGACGAGGAGACCCGCCGGCGCGCCGAGATCAACCCGCTGCGGGTGCTCGACGACAAGCGGCCCGAGGTGCAGGCGATGACGGCCGACGCGCCGGTGATGCTCGACCACCTCTCCGATGCCGCCAAGCAGCACTTCGACACCGTGCTGGCGCACCTGGACGCCCTCGGCGTGCCGTACGTGATCAACCCGCGGATGGTGCGCGGCCTGGACTACTACACGAAGACCACGTTCGAGTTCGTCCACGACGGCCTGGGCGCGCAGTCGGGCATCGGCGGCGGCGGTCGCTACGACGGGCTGATGCGTGAGCTCGGCGGGCAGGACCTGTCGGGGATCGGTTTCGGGCTGGGCGTCGACCGCACGCTGCTGGCGCTGCGGGCCGAGGGCAAGAGCGCGGGGGAGACCACCCGCTGCGACGTGTTCGGGGTGCCGCTGGGCGAGCCGGCGAAACTGCGGCTGGCGATGCTGGCCGCCAGCCTGCGCGCGCAGGGGTGCGCGTCGACCTCGCCTACGGCGACCGGGGCCTCAAGGGTGCGATGCGCGCCGCCGACCGCTCGGGCGCGCGCCTCGCGCTGGTGGCCGGCGACCGTGATCTAGAGGCGGGGACCGTCGGGGTGAAGGATCTGGCGACGGGCGAGCAGGTCTCGGTGCCCGTCGACGCGGTCGTCGACGAGGCGATTTCGCGGTTGGGCGCGAGTTCCTGAGGCCGTCGCCGACGTGGCTGTCGTCCAACCACGCTCAATGGTCACAGCGGTCACAGGAGCGTCGGCCTGGGAGCTGGCGGTGATCCGACTGGTTGATGCACGGCCGTAACGGTTCGTTACAGCTATCCGTAACCCAGTGTGGCTCTCGCGCGCGTGCAAGAAGTTGAAGACGTTCTCGCGCAAGGGACCATAGGTCAGCGGGTAACGGGTAAACCGGAGGACTTTTGGCCCTACTTCCGGTATTCAGCACGCATTCAGTATTGGAAACCGATTATGATTCGCCAAACAGTATCGATACTGATGCTGTTGTGGTTATCCGGTATGGCGTTGCGATAACGCCTGCTTCGGGATTCGGAGGTTGGGCGATGTCTTTCATGTCGGTGGTGCCGGAGTCGGTGGCGACGGCGGCGACGGATTTGGCGCGGATCGGTTCGACGTTGAGTTCGGCGCATGCGGCCGCGGCGGTTCCGACGACGGGGATTTTGGCTGCGGCCGAGGATGAGGTGTCGACGGCGATTGCGGCGTTGTTCTCCGGGCACGGCCAGGGCTTCCAGGCGCTCGGCGCGCGGTCGGCGGCGTTTCACGAGCAGTTCGTCCAGCAACTGACCGCGGGTGCGCAGTCGTATGTCAGCGCCGAGGCCGCCAATGTGTCGGGGTTCGCTGCGGCGTTCGCGGCCAATCCGGCGCAGACGATAGGCCAGGACCTGACCGGCTTGCTCAATGCGCCCTTCTGGGCTCTGACCAACCGCCCGTTGATTGGCAACGGCGTCAGTGGTGCCCCGGGGACTGGGGCGAACGGGTCGCCGGGTGGGTGGTTGCTCGGTGATGGCGGGGCCGGCGGGTCTGGCGGCGGCGCACACCTGAACGGCGGCAACGGCGGGGCCGCGGGGCTCTTGGGCACCGGGGGTGCCGGCGGTGCCGGCGCGCCCGGCGGCGGGGTAGGCGGTACCGGCGGGTCCGGCGGGCTGTTGTGGGGCAACGGCGGGGCCGGCGGCGCGGGCGGAATCAACACGACCCCCGGCCCCAACGGGATCGGCGGGGTCGGCGGGGCCGGCGGGGCCGCCGGCCTGTGGGGCACCGGCGGCACAGGCGGGGTCGGCGGGTCCGGCGGAAACGGTGGGGCCGGTGGGGCCGGTGGTGTAGGCGGGTCCGGCGGGCTGTTCGGCGCCGGCGGGACCGGCGGTACCGGCGGGGTCGGCACCGCCGGAGGGGGCGCCGGTGGCGCCGGCGGCAACGCCGGGCTGCTGACCGGGCCCGGAGGCGCCGGCGGGGCCGGCGGCGGGGGCGATGAGTCCGGCGGGGCCGGCGGGGTCGGCGGCAACGCAGGGTGGCTGTACGGGGCGGGCGGGGCCGGCGGGGCCGGCGGGTCCGCGGAAGCACCGACGGGCACCGGTGGTGCCGGCGGGTCCGGTGGCGGTGCCGGTCTGCTGTTCTCCAGCGGCGGGGCCGGCGGGGACGGCGGGGCCGGCGCCACCGGCGGGGCCGGCGGGACCGGCGGTAACGCCGCCCTGCTCGGATGCGGCGGAGTCGGTGGGGCCGGCGGGGCCGGCGGGCTCAACCCGACTGCAACGAGCGCCACCGGCGGGGCCGGCGGGACCGGCGGCAATGCGGGCCTGCTGCTGGGCAACGGCGGTGCCGGCGGCGCCGGCGGCCAGGGCTTACTGTTCAGCGACGGTAGCGGGACCGGTGGTGCCGGCGGGACCGGCGGCCGCGCCGCGCTGATCGGCACCGCCGGCAGCGGCGGCGAAGGCGGGTTCGGCGCCACCAGTATCGGCGGCACCGGCGTCAACGGCGACACCTCACCGCTGCAGCCGGTGTTCAACGCGGTGAACGGCCCGGTCGAGTCGCTTACCGGGCGCCCGCTGATCGGCAACGGCATCAACGGCGCCCCGGGCACTGGAGACAACGGCACGCCCGGCGGTTGGTTGCTCGGCAACGGCGGCGCCGGCGGCTCGGGCCAGGACGGCGGGGCCGGCGGCGCCGGCGGGGCCGCCGGGCTGTTGGGCACCGGCGGGGCCGGCGGGGCCGGCGGGGCCAGCATCACCGGTGCCGGTGGGGCCGGCGGTGTCGGCGGGGCCGGCGGGCTGCTGTCCGGCAACGGCGGGGTCGGCGGCGGAGGCGGATTCGCGAACGCCGGCGGCTTCACCGGCGGGGACGGCGGGGCCGGCGGCGCCGGCGGGCTGTTGGGCGCCGGCGGGGCCGGCGGGATCGGCGGGGCCAGCCCGTCGAATAACAATGTCGGCGGCGTCGGCGGGGCCGGCGGCGTCGGCGGTGCCGGCGGGCTATTCAGCGGGCTGGTCGGCGCCGGAGGCGGCGACGGCGGCGCCGGTGGGCTCGGCAGCGCCGGCGGAGGTGCCGGCGGGACGGGCGGCAACGCCGGCCTGATCGGCGGGAACGGGGGCGCAGGCGGGGCCGGCGGCCTGGAGTTCGGCGGGGATACCGCTGGCGACGGCGGGGCCGGCGGCAACGCCGGGCTGCTGTTCGGCGACGGCGGAGTCGGCGGGACAGGCGGGGCCAGCACCGTTGGCACCGGCGGGGCCGGCGGTGCCGGCGGGACCGGCGCACAAGTGTTCGGCAGTGGCGGGGCCGGTGGTGCCGGCGGCGCCAACGGCGGTGGCGACTTCGGCGGGGGCGCCGGCGGGGACGGCGGCAGCACCGGCTGGCTGGGCTTCGGCGGGGCCGGTGGTGCCGGCGGGTCCGCAGGGGGCGCCGGCGGGGCCGGCGGGATCGGCGGGGCCGGCGGCAACGGCGGACAGCTGTTCGGCGGCGGCGGAGCCGGCGGGGCCGGCGGCGACAGCGACGGCGCCAACGGCGGCAGCGGTGGGGCCGGTGGCAATGCCGTGCTGATCGGTGACGGCGGCAACGGCGGCAACGTCGGCACCGGCGGAACCGGGGGCACCCCCGGCGTCGGCGGCACCGCCGGACTGCTGTTGGGCCTCGACGGATTCGGCGGGTTGACATAACCGGCCCGGGCAAGAGCACATTGCTGAAATCCGTACCCGAAACAGCATCGGTGCGCCGAATCCCTTGCCGTGCAAGGGATCAGGCGGAGCGAGGTGTGGGTCCAGAGTCGAAGCTCGGCCCTGCCTCGATTCGTTGGCAGGGGTCGCGGTACTGGTCGCCATCGTCGCTCGGTGACTGGTGTCGATCTCAATGGTTGTGCCGCTGAGCAATTCGGCGGTGGGGCGGCGGACACGTTTCGGTCGTAGGAGGTTGGGCGATGTCTTTCATTTCGGTGGTGCCGGAGTCGGTGGCGACGGCGGCGACGGATTTGGCGCGGATCGGTTCGACGTTGAGTTCGGCGCATGCGGCCGCGGCGGTTCCGACGACGGGGATTTTGGCTGCGGCCCAGGATGAGGTGTCGGCGGCGATTGCGGCGTTGTTTTCAGGGCACGGCCAGGGCTTCCAGGCGCTCAGCGCGCGGGCGGCGGCGTTTCATGAGCAGTTCGTCCAGCAACTGACCGCGGGTGCGCAATCGTATGTCAGCGCGGAGGCCGCCAATGCTGCGGCGTTCGCGGCCAATCCGGCGCAGACGATGGGGCAGAATCTGACCAACGCGATCAATGCGCCCTTCTTGGCGCTTACAGATCGTCCACTGATCGGCAACGGCGCCAACGGCGCCCCGGGCACCGGGGCCAACGGGTCGTCGGGTGGGTGGTTGCTCGGTAACGGCGGGGCCGGCGGGTCCGGTGCGACGGGTCAAAACGGCGGCAACGGCGGGGCTGCGGGGCTCTTCGGCACCGGCGGCGCCGGCGGGGCCGGCGGGGCCAACACCGGTGAAAACAGCGGGGGGAACGGCGGCGCGGGCGGGTCCGGCGGATGGCTGTTGGGCAACGGCGGCGTCGGCGGGTCCGGCGGCGGCGGGGGTGCCGGCGGGGCCGGCGGCGCCGGGGGGGCGGGCGGTTTGCTCGGCGCCGGCGGCGCCGGCGGCGTAGGCGGGTTCGGCAAGAGCGGCGGGGCCGGCGGGGCCGGCGGGGCCGGTGGCCTGCTCTCCGGGTTGGTGGGCGCCGGCGGCGGGCACGGCGGTGTCGGCGGCTTTGGTAATGAGGCCGGTGGGGCCGGGGGGGCCGGCGGCAGCGCCGGATTGCTGGCCGGGCCGGGGGGCGCCGGCGGGACCGGCGGCGGGGGCGGTGAGTCCGGCGGTGTCGGCGGGGCCGGCGGGAACGCCGGCTTGCTGTTCGGCGCAGGCGGTGCCGGCGGGACCGGCGGAACCGCATCAGCGCCGACGGGCACCGGCGGGGTCGGTGGGTCCGGTGGCGGGGCCGGGCTGCTGTGGTCGAGCGGCGGTGCCGGCGGGGACGGTGGGGCCGGCGGTGCCACCGGCGGTGCCGGCGGGGCCGGCGGGAGCGCCTTCCTGCTCGGATACGGCGGGGCCGGCGGGGCCGGCGGGGCAGGCGGGATCAATGCCACCGCGACGTCGGCTATCGGCGGGGCCGGCGGTACCGGTGGCAATGGCGGTCTTCTGCTGGGCAACGGCGGCGCCGGCGGCGCCGGCGGCGAGGGCCTGCTGAGCCTGGACGGCAGCGGGGCCGGCGGCGCGGGCGGGACCGGCGGCCGGGCCGGGCTGATCGGCACCGTCGGCAGCGGCGGCGAAGGCGGGTTCGGCGCCACCAGCATCGGCGGCACCGGCGTCAACGGCGCCGCCTCACCGCTGCAGCCGGTGTTCAACGCGGTGAACGGCCCGGTCGAGTCGCTCACCGGGCGCCCGCTGATCGGCAACGGCGTCAACGGCGCCCCGGGCACTGGAGACAACGGCACGCCCGGCGGTTGGTTGCTCGGCAACGGTGGCGCCGGCGGCTCGGGCCAGGACGGCGGGGCCGGCGGCGCCGGCGGGGCCGCCGGGCTGCTCGGCACCGGTGGAGCCGGCGGGGCCGGCGGGGCCAGCATCACCGGCGACGGCGGGGCCGGCGGGGCCGGCGGGGCCGGCGGGCTGCTGTCCGGCAACGGCGGCGTCGGCGGCGGCGGTGGATTCACCATGTTTGCCGGTGCCACCGGTGGGGCCGGCGGTGCCGGCGGTGCCGGCCTGCTGTTCGGCGCCGGCGGGGTGGGCGGCGTCGGAGGAGCCAGCACGGCGACCGGGGTCGGCGGGGCCGGTGGCACTGGTGGGGCCGGCGGGCTAGTCAGCGGCCTGGTCGGGGCCGGGGGCGGCGACGGCGGCACCGGCGGCCTGGGCACTACCGGCGGGGGTGCCGGCGGAGCCGGCGGCAACGCCGGTCTGCTCGCCGGGAGCGGGGGCGCCGGCGGTACCGGCGGGCAGTTGAGCGCAGGCGGAGCCTCCGCGGGTGCCGGCGGGGCCGGCGGCGACGCGGGCTGGCTCTTCGGCGCCGGCGGGACCGGCGGGACCGGCGGGTACACGAACGGCGGCAATAGCCAAGGGGGCGCCGGCGGGGCCGGCGGGAACGCCGGTCTGCTGTTGTCCAGCGGCGGGGCCGGTGGGACCGGCGGGGCCGGCGGGGCGGGCATGAACAGCGTCGGGGGTACCGGCGGGGCCGGTGGCAACGCCGGCTGGCTGGGCGATGGCGGCGCCGGCGGGGCCGGCGGTGATCCCCGGGCCGGGAGCAGCACCGGTGGGGCCGGTGGGGTCGGCGGCACCGGCGGGCAATTGTTGGGCAGTGGCGGCGCCGGCGGCGCGGGCGGCAGTGGCGGCCCCGGTGGCATGGCCGCGGGCGGTGCCGGCGGGACCGGCGGCAATGCCGTGCTGATCGGTGACGGAGGCAATGGCGGCAACGGCGGCGTTGCCGCAACCACGGGCAGCGCCGGTACCGGCGGTTCCGCCGGGCTGCTGTTGGGTCTCGACGGGCTGGCGGGGTTGCCCTAATCGGGCCCGCAGGGGGCAGCCGTTCGGCCACCGACATCGGCCGCCGGTGACGACGGCGGCCGCACAGCAGTATCGGAGCAGTGTCGTACCCGGGTGGCATACTCGAATGTATGTTCGATGAAGTGACGCGGGCGCAGGTGCATGCCCGGTTTGACGAGCTCTTCGAGCGGCATTATCCGACGAAGACGGTCGAGTCGGGGGTGTTGATCGAGCGGATCGTGGCGGCGACGCGGTTCGAGAATCGGGCTGCGGCCGCGCAGTTGGTGGCGATCGGGGAGTTGTTCGCCTACCGGTTGTCGCGGTGTTCAGAGACCGAGGATTGGGCCATCGACACGATGGAGGCGGTCGCCGCCGAGGTGGGGGCGGCGTTGCGGATCAGCCAGCAGTTGGCCACCAGCCGGGTGCACTACGCGCGGGCGATGCGCGAGCGGCTGCCGAAGGTGGGGGCGGTCTTTGAGGCCGGCGATATCGATTTTCGGTTGTTCGCCACGATCGTGTTTCGCACTGATTTGATCACCGATCCCGAGGTGCTGGCGGCGGTGGACGCCGAGTTGGCGGCCAAGGTGGGCCGCTGGCCCTCGATGACCCGGGGCCGGCTCTCGGGGGCGGTGGACAAGATCGTGGCCAAAACGGATTTGGATGCGGTGCGGCGGCGCCGCAAGCAGCAGCGCGATCGTCAGGTGTGGTTCGGCACCAGCCAGGACGGGGTCGTGGAGATGGGCGGCACCCTGCTGGGGGTGGATGCCCACGCATTGGACAAACGGCTGGACCAGCTGGCGGGCACCGTCTGCGCCGCCGATCCGCGCACCACAGACCAGCGCCGCGCCGATGCGTTGGGGGCACTGGCCGCCGGGGCGGACCGGTTGGGGTGTCGCTGCGGGGGATCGGAGTGTCGGGCCGGTGGGCGGCCGGCGCCGAGCCCGGTGGTGTGTCATGTGATCGCCGAGGCGCCCGCCCTAACCGGTGGTGCGGACGGGGCGGCGGGGTCGCAGGTGTGCGCCGACGGGCTGATCACCCCCGAGCTACTCACCGAGCTGGCGGCCTCGGCCAAGCGGGTGCCGCTGATCCATCCCGGGGTCGCGGCACCCGAGCCCGGTTATGTGCCCTCCAAGGCGTTGGCCGATTTCGTGCGCTGCCGGGACATGACGTGCCGCTGGCCCGGTTGTGACCGGCCGGCCTTTGACTGCGAGATCGACCACACCATCCCCTACGCGCGGGGCGGGCCCACGCATGCGGCCAACCTGAAAGCCCTGTGCAAAACCCATCACTTGATCAAAACGTTCCTCGGCTGGCGCGAACAGCAGTTGGCCGATGGCACCTTGATCCTGACCTCGCCTGCCGGGCACACCTATGTCACCACTCCGGGCAGCGCGCTGCTGTTTCCCAGCCTGGCCCACGCGGTCGGCGGCTGCCCGGCCCCCGAAGTCGACATCCCCGAGCACTACTGCGCCGATCGCACCGCGATGATGCCCCGACGCCGGCGCACCCGCGCCCAACACCGCGCCACGCGCGTCGCCGCCGAACGCAAACACAACCGCGAAGCGCGTCAGGCTGTGCACGCCGGGCAAAAGACTTGGCAAGAGCGATATTTCGGGCCCTACGAGCACGCCGACGACGACGAACCCCCGCCGTTTTAGCGGGGCGGGGGATCACCCGCCGGTGACCGCAGCTTTCTGACGAACTGCGCTACGGCAGAGCCGATTTCGTCGGGGCTGTCCTCCTGGATGAAATGCACACCGGAAACCGTGACCTCGTCGAGGTTCGGCCAGGTCCGCACATAGTCGCGGATACGGCCGGTAACGATCGCGCCGGGCTCGGCATTGACGAATAGCTTTGGTACGTCACTGCTTTCGAGCCAGACGCGGTACCCGTCGACAACGTCGACGACCTCGGCGGGCTCGCCGTCGATGGGTATGTTGCGTGGCCACGAGAGGGTGGGCCGCCGCTCCTCGCCGGGATTGGCGAACGGCCGGCGGTAGTGGTCCATCTCCTCGTCGGGCAGGCGCCGCTGGATAGCGCCGGGCAGGACCCCTTCGACGAAGACGTTCTGCTCCAACACCATCTCTTCGCCCTTGGGTGACCGGAAGCCCTGGAAAACGCCGCGCACACTGGGATGCCAGTCGCTCCACGTCATCGGGGTGACTATCGACTCCATGAAGGCGATGCCCTGTACCCGGTCGCGATGCCGGTTGGCCCAATCGAAGCCGAGTGCCGATCCCCAGTCGTGCAGCACCAGCACCACGCGGTCGCCGAGATCGAGCGCGTCCCAGAGTGAGAACAGGAACTCTCGTTGCTCGGCATAGTTGTAGCGGTCGGGGCCCGACGGGCTCAATTTTTCCGACGCGCCCATCCCGATCAGATCGCAGGCCACCAGGCGGCCCAGCCCTTCCAGGTGGGGCATTACGTTGCGCCACAGGTACGACGAGGTCGGGTTGCCGTGCTGGAAGACGATCGCGTCGCCCTGACCCTCGTCGACGTAGGCCATGCGCTTGCCCGCGATCTCCTGGTACCGCAGCTGCCCGTAGGGAGTGGCTCCGCGTCTCATCGTGACATCCTCTCGATCGGGTTCTGCTCGCCATTCTGGCTGCTACGACACGATCGCCACTGGCGGGGTGCTCGGCTGATCCGGCGGGACCGGCGGGTACGCGAACGGTGGCACGAGCGGAGGTGGCAACGGCGGCGCTGTTGGGCCCAGACGGTCTCGCCGGGCTGCCCTAATTCGGCTTCTGGTGCCGCGCTGGCTGATACGCAGCCCGGCCCACTCTCGGTGGTGATGTCGCGGCCATCCCCGCCGCATGTCGGTCGCCAAACTCGAGTAATCGAGGCCGGGCTTGGGCCCGGGGCCGACGCTTTAAGCGGTAGCGTCAATGTTCTCCGGTGGTTTCCAGCGGTCATCTGACGGGAGCAGCCATGAAGCGCAGCATCGTCGGCGGCCTCGCCGCCCTGGTGGCGGCCGCGGGGTGGCTGGCCTCCGCGCCGCCGGCCAGCGCCGGGTGCCTGTACGGGGGAGCCTTCCTGAGCAAGTGCGACGGCCCCGTCCAGCCCGACGGCACCTGGCAACGGTGCGTGGCTTTCACCCACCTGGTCCCCAGTGGCGCCAGTTCGTTCCTCGTCCCCGAACGGCGCTGCGACGTGATGGGTCCCGACCAGCGGCCCGCGGACTTCTTCTTCTCCGACCCGCCGGCGCACATCGACGACTGAGCCGGCTTGACTATTCATCGAACTGCTGTTCGAATGATTGCATGCGCTGGTCCGGCCAGGCCGTCGTGGTCAACGGCGAGCCCGTCGAGGACGGGGCGCTGCCCGGGCTGCAGCGGATCGGGTTCCTGCGCAGCGTGCGCCACCCGCAGTTCGACGGCCTCACGTTTCACGAAGTGCTGTGCAAGTCCGCGCTCAACAAGGTGCCCGACGCCGCCGCGCTGCCGTTTCGCTACACGGTCAACGGCTACCGCGGCTGCTCCCACGGCTGCCGGTACTGCTTCGCCCGCCCCACCCACGAGTACCTGGACTTCGACTGCGGCGCCGACTTCGACACCCAGGTGGTGGTCAAGACCAACGTCGCCGAGGTGCTGCGCCGCGAGCTGCGCCGGCCCTCATGGCGGCGCGAGACGGTGGCGCTGGGCACCAACACCGACCCCTACCAGCGGGCCGAGGGGCGCTACGCGCTCATGCCCGGCATCATCGGGGCGCTCGCCGGATCGGGCACCCCGCTGTCGATCCTGACCAAGGGCACGCTGCTGCGCCGCGACCTGCCGCTGATCGCCGAGGCCGCCGGGCAGGTGCCGGTCTCGGTCGCGGTGTCGCTGGCGGTCGGCGACGCCGAGCTGCACCGCGACCTCGAGCCGGGCACGCCGACCCCGCACGCCCGGCTGGGCCTGATCACCGCGATCCGCGACGCCGGCCTGGACTGTCACGTCATGGTCGCCCCCGTGCTGCCGCATCTCACCGACTCCGCCGAGCACCTCGACGGGCTGCTCGGCCGGATCGCGGCGGCCGGCGCCACCGGCGTGACGGTCTTCGGCCTGCACCTGCGCGGCGCCACCCGCGGCTGGTTCATGTCGTGGCTGGCCCGCTCCCATCCCGAGCTCGTCGGCCCCTACCGCCAGCTGTACCGGCGCGGCGCCTACCTGCCGCCGGGCTACCGGGAGGAGCTGCGCCGGCGCGCCGCGCCGCTGATCGCCAAGCACGGGCTGGCCGGTGATCGACGCCCGTTCGCGCGCGCCGCGTCGGCGCCGCCGGCGCCACAGCCGGTTCAGCCGACGCTGTTCTAAGGCTTGTCGCCGCGGGGTTTGCTGAGAGTGAACTCGTCGACGACGTTCACCGCCCCGAACGGGCCGCTCAGCGCGTAGTGCGTCGCCTTGATCGACGTGTTGCCGCCGGGTGCGCCCGGGTCGACATCGAAAGCCGCGAAGCCGTAGGGATTGTCGCGGTCGCGAAACGCCGACCACGGCGCCTGCTCGGTGACGTAGATCGGTGCCTTGCGCCCGATGGCCGGGTCGAACGCGCCCACGCCCATCACCACGCGACATCGCTCGTCGGGAAAGAACATTCCGTTCGACGGCAGCGACGTGCCGCCCCCACCGATGACCAGGTGCACCGTGCCCTGGGTGGTGTCGATGACGCCGCCGCCTGTTTCCACGGGTTTCGGTGTGCGGGTATCGGTGCCCAGCGTGCCGCGCACGGCATGCGACCGTTCGTAGTGGTGTTCGTGGCCGCAGACCACCAGGTCGACCCCGTACTGGTCGAACAACGGCAACCACTCCTGGCGGATGCCCAGGTCGGCGCCGTTGGTGTGGTCGGCGGTCGAGATCGCCGTCTGGTGCATGCAGACCACGATCCAGTCGACGTCCGGGTCGTGCCGGGCGCTGGCGAGTTCTGTTGCGAGCCAGCGTCGTTGCGCACCTCCCGAATAGCCGCGCACGTAGGAGTTGCCGCCGTCCTGAAAGCAGATGTCGTCGTTGTTGAGGCTGATCACCCGCACGGACCCCGCGGTGAACGAGTACCACAACCCGCGCAGCTGCTCGCCGGCACCGGAGTCGGGCAGCGCGAAATACGTCTGATACGCACCGTAACCGATTGGGCCGTTTCCCAATTCGTTCTCGTGGTTGCCCGCCGCCGGCATCCACGGTCGGTACCGCGCCGAGCGGGTGTTGTTCTCGAACCAGTCCGACCAGGTGCGGATCCGGTCGCGGGCCAGGTTGGCGTAGCACAGGTCGCCGTTGACCAGGTTGAACAGCGGCCCGATCCGCTCGATCGCCAACGTGGTGTCGGCCGCCGCCGGCGACCCGATGTTGTCCGTGCCGTATCCGCCGTCGGCGAGCCGGTCCAGCGTCGGTGTCGACTGGTCACCGAAGCTGGTGAACCGCAACGGCTTTCGCCCCACCGGAGCGGTGCGCACGGTCCCGAGCCCGGGATCTGCGCCGTCGTGCACAGCGGCGTAAACGTAGTCGGTGTCCGGGGTCAGGTTCGCCAGGCGGGCGTGGTTGACGCGAACCTCCGTGTTCGACTTGGCGTCCCGGTACGTGCGGGTCTCGGCCGCCACGGTGCTCCCGAATCCCGAGGTCGGGGTGCCCAGCAGCACGCGCGGGTTGCCGACGGCCTCGGTGGTGTGCCAGGACACCACCACCTCCGTGCCGGCGTGCCTGCCGAACTGAAGGTGCAGGCCGGCGACGGGCGGTGCGCCGTGGCGGTCGGGCTGGTACCAGACCGCAGGGCCGCCGTGCGGGTGGGACCACAACAGCGCGCCGGCGCCCAGCCCCACGCCCGCGCCGGCCGCCGCGACGGCCCCCGTCGTCAACAGCCTGCGGCGGCTGACGCCGGCGGGGTGTTCCGGTTCATCGGTCATGCACGATTTCTACCCGAGCCGGGCGACGGCGGGCATAGCTACCGGTGAACGCCGGTTTAGGCGCCGCCGCGGGTAACGAATTCGGTACCGTTTGCGACATGAGGAACGTGCGAAAAGCGATCACCGCGGTGACGGCGGCCGCCCTGATGACGGCGTTCACGACGGTCACCGCCTCCGCGGACCCGGCCGGCCACCAGGTGACCTACACGGTCACCGCCACCGGCAACCTGACCGGCCAGGTCCGGTACATGAACGGCGACCCGCCCAGCCAGGCCGCCTTCGACGACAACTCCTCGCAGTACATGACCACCGCGCAGGCGGCGTTCAGCGCCGGGCAGCCGCTGGTCTACACGACCACGCTGGCCAACCCCAACCAATGGGCGTTCGTCAACGCCAGCGGGGGATGCCACTGGCCGGACTGCGGCTCGGGGGCCACCCCCCAGCTGCACTGTGAAATCGCCGTGGACGGGAAGACCGTGGTGACCCAGGACGCCACCACCGGGGTCACCTGCTCGACGCGCCCCTGGTAGCGACGACGACGACCTCGGCCGGCGCGGCGCCCACCGCACGGATCCGGTGGCCGACCGACGCGTCGAAGTAGGCGCTGTCACCGGGCCCGAGCGCGAGCGTCCGGTCGCCGTATTCGAGTTCGACGCGCCCGGCGTGCACGAACACGAACTCCTCGCCGGTGTGCTCGGGGACGGGGTCGTCGGCGCCGCGCCCGCCCGGCCGAACCACGAAGGGCGACATGGATTTTCCGAGCAGGTTGGCTGCCAGCGCCGCGTAGCGCTCCTCGCCCCGGCGGGCGGCGCGGTCGACGGCGATCTTCTCCTGCGCCGCCTCTTCGGAGAACAGCCGCCCGACGTCGACGTCGAGCGCGCGCGCGACCTTGAGGGCGACCGCGATCGACGGCGTACTGCGCCCGCGCTCGATCTTGGACAGGTAGCTCTTGGTCAGGCCGGTGGCGGCGGCGAGTCCTTCGAGCGTAAGGCCGCGCTCCCGGCGGACCGCTCGCAGCAGTGCCGTCATCGGCGCCACCTTCCATGACACGAGGTTTCCTATACTGCTACATTGTGTCAGATGGCGAGCACATTCACCGACTCGAAAGCCGACCTGATGCGCCGGGCCGCCGAACAGCTGAGCCGCAACGTCGACGACGCGGACTTGACCATCCGCCAGAAGCTGGCGCTGACCTGTCGCGCCCTGTTCGACGCCGGCCACGACTCCGGGCTGGCTGGACAGATCACCGCGCGTGCCGACGCGGAGGCGACCTATTACACCCAGCGGCTGGGGCTCGGGTTCGACGAGATCACCGCGGACAACCTGCTGCTGGTCGACGAGGACCTCAACGTTCTCGATGGGGAGGGGATTCCCAACCCCGCCAACCGCTTTCACAGCTGGATCTATCGCGCGCGGCCCGATGTGCAATGCATCGTGCACACCCATCCCTTCCACGTGGCTGCGCTGTCGATGCTCGAGGTTCCGCTGCTCGTCTCCCACATGGACACCACGCCCCTCTACGACGACTGTGCCTTTCTCGTCGATTGGCCCGGTGTGCCCGTCGGCAACGAGGAGGGTGAGATCATCAGCGCCGCGCTCGGGGACAAGAAGGCGATTCTGCTCGCCCATCACGGCCAGGTGGTGGCCGGCGCCAGCGTCGAGGAGGCCTGCTCGCTGTCGATCTTGATCGAGCGCGCCGCCAAGCTGCAACTGGCGGCCATGGCCGCCGGCACCATCAAGGGGTTGCCGGAAGGGCTCGCCCGCGAGGCCCACGACTGGACGTTGTCGCCGCAGCGCAGCCGGGCGAATTTCGCCTACTACGCCCGCCGCGCCCTGGCCCGTCACCCTGACGTGCTGTCGGCAACCCGCTGAGGAGGCCGCCCGTGCCCGACATCCACGGCATCATCGCCTACCCGGTGACCCCGTTCGCCGGCGACCCGGACGGCGGCATCGACACGGCGGCGCTGGCGGCGCTGGTCGACCGGCTGGTGCGCGCCGGAGTCCACGCCATCGCACCGCTGGGCAGCACGGGTGAGTTGGCGTACCTGGAGGAGACCGAGTTCGACAGCGTGGTCGACACCACCATCGCCACCGTCGCCGCGCGGGTGCCCGTCGTCGTGGGCGTGTCGGATGTGACCACCGCCAAGACCATTCGGCGCGCCCGGTACGCGCAACGGGCCGGCGCCGACGCGGTGATGATTCTGCCGGTGTCGTACTGGAAGCTGAGCGAGCGGGAGATCATGCGGCACTACGCCAGCATCGGCGACTCCCTCGACGTCCCGATCATGGCCTACAACAACCCGGCCACCAGCGGGGTGGACATGCGCCCCGAGCTGCTGGTCACCATGTTCGAGACCATCGACAACCTCACCATGGTCAAGGAATCCACCGGTGACCTGGCCCGCATGCGGCGCATCGCCGAACTGAGCGGCGGCCGGCTGCCCTTCTACAACGGCAGCAACCCGTTGGTGCTCGACGCGTTGCGCGCCGGCGCCTCCGGGTGGTGCACGGCCGCCCCCAATCTGCGGCCCGGGCCGTGCCTGGCGCTCTACGATGCGGTGCGCGCGGGTGACATGGACAAGGCGCGGGCGGTGTACGACGACCTGCGGCCGCTGCTCGAGTTCATCGTCGTGGGCGGGCTGGCCACCACAGTGAAGGCGGGTCTCGAAATGCTCGGCGTCGCGGCCGGGGACCCGCGCCCGCCGCTGCTGCCACTCGACGAGGGGGGTCGCGCGGCGCTGCGGGAGCTGTTGCCGGGCGCCTGAGCACGACGGGCACGGTGGGTTTGTGACCGGCGGTACGCAGAAGCTTGACGTCTTCCCGCATGCCGGTGGATCGGCGCACTATTACGTCCCGTTCGCCAAGGCGTTCTCCAGCAACGTCAAATGCATTGCGGTGCAATATCTCACCGAGCAGGCCAACACGCGGTTCCTGGACCGAATGACCGAATTGCTCGACGACTCGGTCTGCCACGCCGGCAACTGCGCGACCTCACGCTCGTACCGGTTCGCCCCGAGCGGCGAGGCGCCGCTGTTCCGGCCGACGTCGGTGCACGGCGCCGTCGCGGAGCACGACCGATTCCCGTTGAGAGACTGCGCGATAACGTGACACGGGCTCAGCCCGACACGGCCGCACACGCGCCGAGGACGGTCGTGGAGACGAAGTTTGCGGCGTTGGCCAAGTGGTTGTCGGCCGGAGCGTAGGTCGGTATCGCCGCGACGAACGCGCGCCGGTACTGTGCCGAGAGCACGGCGAAGTCCTGCACCGTGGCGTTGCCGCTGCGCCTGCCGAGCAATTCGAGCTTGCCCGCATAGGCGTTCATCACGGGTGCGACGGCGAGGTTGGTCGCCTTCTGCTCCTTGTTCCACCACAGGGCGGGCAGGTTGGGGTTGAGCTGCTGCCACTCACCGCTCTGTTCGCCGAACTCGTCCAGGTCCGATTTCCATTCGGCGCAAACGGGATTGGGGGCGGAAAGGAGGCGAGCCGGGTTCGCGGGGTTGCCCACCGGTGCGACCTGTGACGGCGGGGCCGGTGGCCGCACCAGGGGGCCCCGCACCGTCGCCGAGCCGTCCGCGATGGCGGCGCAGATCGCCCCGAGCGCCGAGGAGGCGCTGTTGGCCGTGCCCGCCAGCGCATCGTCGGCCGGCGTGTAGTGGGGGACGCGCTCGGCGTAGGCGCGCGCGTAGGCGATGAACTGCTCGTAGAGTTCCCGCATCACCCGATGCGGGGTCAACTTGACCAGCCCGACGGTCTGCGCGGCGGCGTTGCGCAGCGATTGGCCCGCGGCCAGGAACTGCACGCGCTGCTTGTCGTCCCACGCCGATGCGGGAACGGAGCGGTCCCGGTCGTTCCACAGGCCCTGCCCGCCGGTGGCCAGGGTGTTGTTGATGGAAGTCCATGCCACACAGGTGGGATCGTCGAGGATCACGGTGACCGGTCCGGTGTCATGCGCGCTGGCGATGTCCGAGTGCGTCGTGGTCCCGGGTTTGCCGGCCGGCGCACCGGACGGGTTCCGCCCGGGGTCGCTGCGGGCGAAAAGCGTGACGGTGGCCGCGACGGCGGCCAGCACCGCGACGGCCGTCAGGGCGATCAGCGCCCACTTCGGTCGGTTGCCGCTCTGCGAGGTGCCCTCGTCCGTGGCGGCGGTGCTCCAGCGCTTGACCGGCACGGCGCCCTCCTATCCTCCGCGGACGGCCGACACGGCGTCCGTCAGCAGGCGGCGCGCCCGGTCGACGTCGATCGGTGGCGCCGGCTGATTGGCCGCCGCCAGCGGCGTGGCGGTGACCACCACCAGCGAACTCCCGAGGTAGGCGGCGAAGTGATAGACCTCCTGGGTGCGCTGCTTGTCGCCGACGGTGGCCTGCACCTGGCGGTAGGTGCCCAGCGTCTGGGCCCCGTCGATCTGCGGCGCGGCCACGGCGTCCACGACACCGTTGACGTTGGTGCTGTCGAAGGTCACGTGCTTGCACTGGTCCGGGACCGCCTTGAACGGCAGCTCCTCGGCCGTCTGGAAGGCGACCGCGACGAACCGGTTGCCCTTACCGTCCGCGAAGACGGCGGCCATCTTGCCCTGCGTGCCCAGTGGCAGCCGCTGACTGGTGGTGTACTTGCCGCAGTCCGGCGGGGTGAACGTCACATTGGGCGGGAGTCCCTGGGAGCCCTCCAGGGCCGGGTCGATCCCCGTGGGGCCTTTGCCTTTGACGCGAAACTCCGGGCCGAAGGTCGACTCCACCGTGAAGACCTTCTTGATGTCGACCGGGTGAGCCGACTCGCCCGACGAGCACGCCGCCAGGGCACCCGCGCACAGCAGACCGGCCACCGCCTTGAAATTCGACACCTGGACAATAGTATCGAAGGGCGCGTTTGCCGCCGAGCCTCCCCGCCGATACGGGGCGCTGCGTCGGCCTAACCGAGATTGGTGGCGGAGAAGGTGTCGCACTCGTTGGGATCACCGCTCCGATAACCGGTGGTGAACCACTTCTGCCGTTGTACCGAGGACCCGTGTGTCCACGACTCGGGGTTGATGTGCCCGGTCGCGGCCTTCTGGATGCGATCGTCGCCCACCGACGCCGCGGCCGACAGGGCATCCCGGATGTCGTTGTCGCTCAGCGGTTCCAGGTAGGGGACGCCGGTGCTTTTCTGCTTGACGATCGATGCGTAGTGGGCCCAGATGCCGGCGTAGCAGTCCGCCTGCAGTTCGGTGCGCACGCCGTTGCCGGAGGCTCCCTGAGCGCCCTGCTGGGCGCGGCCGATGACGCCCTGCAGCTGCTGCACGTGGTGGCCGTATTCATGGGCCACCACATACTCCTGGGCGAAGGGTCCACCGCTGGAACCGAATTTGTCGACGAGCACCTGGAAGAAGTCGGTGTCGAAGTACGCCGTCTGATCCACCGGGCAGTAGAACGGGCCCACCGCGCTGGTGGCCGGTCCGCAGCCGGTGTCGACGCTGCCGGTGAACAGGCGCATGTGCGGGCGGGTGTAGTTGCGCATCAGTTGATGCCAGACCGCGTCGATGGAGTTGCCGGTCGCCACCACGCGGCACTGCACGTATTTGTTGGCGTCGGCCCCGGTCCGGCACTGGCTCAGGTCGAAACCGCTCGCCACGTCGTCGCGGGTGTCCATGGGCTGCTGGCTGGTGATGCCGCCGGGATCGATGCCGAAGAACAGCGCCGCGAAGAGGATCAGCAGCCCGCCGACGCCGCCGCCGAGGGCGATCCGCATCCCGCCGCCCCCGGACGACGACGAGGTGCTGGTGTCGATCTGCATGCCCTCGTTGAAGGTCATTCGCACGCTCCGTTACATCCGGCCGGGTCGGGCACCCGGGCGAAACAAGACTAACGCCGCGGGGGTCAGCCGGGGCCGTCGCCGGCAGCGGCCAGCAACGGCACCACGATGTCGCTGATCGGGGTGGGCAGGTTGTGGGCGCGGGCCTTGCGGATGATCACGCCGTTGCGGATGTCCCATTCCAGGCGGCGGCGGTTCTCCCGGTCGGTCAGCATCGAGGTGCCCATGTCCTCGGGGGCCCGACGGAACAGGTCGACCAGCTCGTCGACCACGTCGTCGGCCAGCCGGGCGCCCTCGGCCCGGGCGACGGCCAGGCATTCGGCGACATAGCGGCGCGACAGCGCGGCGACGTCGTCGCGGCGGAACATGCCCGAGCGCCTCCCGGACAACACCATGAAGCCGGCCAGCGCGTTGACCAGCAGCTTGCGCCACGCCGCGGTGAGGAAGTCGGGGTCGGTGTCCACGCGGCAGCCGGCGTCGCGCAGCAACCCGGCCACCGTCTCCGCCGCCGGTCCGGTGGGCAGCACCAGCGCTGCCTCGCCGCGCAGCCGCACCCAGCCCTGCGGCTGCGTCTCCGAGCCGAACCACACGATCCCCGGGACCACCGGCGACGACGGGCAGTGCGGCCCCACCTGCTCGACCTGCTCGACACCGTTTTGCAGCACGGCGACGATCGTGTGCTCGTCGCACAGGCGCGCCAGCCAGGCGGCCGCGTCCTCATTCTGGGTGGCCTTGACCGCCAGGATCAGCACCTCGACGGGGCCGGTGACCTGGCCGGGGTCGGTGCACACCGGGCCGGGCACCACGATCGGGTCCGCGCCGTCGGCCCGCAGCTCGATGTTGTCGCGAGGGGTGTGACCGCACACCAGCACCGAGTGGCCGGCCTTGTGCAGCAGCGCGGCGACCGTCGTGCCGACGGCGCCGGGACCGACGAGGGCGATGTTGGTGGCGATAGAGCCGAAAGTACCTCCTCTAGACTGGTCTCTCGTTCAATCCGTGGGATAAGGGAGTTTTTGTGCTGCGCAGCCACGCCGCCGGTTCGCTGCGGAAAACCGACGCCGGACAGCGGGTGACACTGGCGGGCTGGGTGGCCCGCCGCCGCGACCACGGCGGCGTCATCTTCATCGACCTGCGCGACGCCTCGGGCGTCGCGCAGGTGGTGTTCCGCGAATCCGACGTGCTGGCGCAGGCGCACCGGCTGCGCGCCGAGTTCTGCATCGCGGTTACCGGTGTCGTCGAGATCCGCCCGGAGGGCAACGCCAACCCCGAGATCGCCACCGGCGAGATCGAGGTCAACGCCGCGCAGCTGACCGTGCTCGGTGAGAGCGCGCCGCTGCCGTTCCAGCTCGACGAGCCCGCCGGCGAGGAGCTCCGGCTGAAGTACCGCTACCTCGACCTGCGCCGCGACGGCCCGGCCGCCGCAATCCGGTTGCGCTCCAAGGTGAATGCCGCCGCCCGCGCGGTGCTGGCGGGCCACGACTTCGTCGAGGTGGAGACCCCGACGATCACCCGCTCCACCCCGGAGGGGGCGCGCGACTTCCTGGTACCGGCCCGGCTGCACCCCGGCACGTTCTACGCCCTGCCGCAGAGCCCGCAGCTGTTCAAGCAGCTGCTGATGGTGGCCGGGATGGAGCGCTACTACCAGATCGCCCGCTGCTATCGCGACGAGGATTTCCGCGCCGACCGCCAGCCCGAGTTCACCCAGCTCGACATGGAGATGAGCTTCGTCGACGCCGAGGACATCATCGCGGTCTCCGAGGAGATCCTGAGCGCGCTGTGGGCGCTGATCGGCGTCCGGATTCCCACGCCCATCCCGCGGATCAGCTACGCCGACGCGATGCGGCGCTTCGGCTCCGACAAGCCCGACATGCGGTTCGGCCTGGAGCTCGTCGAGTGCACGGAGTTCTTCTCCGACACCACGTTTCGGGTTTTCCAGGCCCCGTATGTCGGCGCGGTCGTGATGCCGGGCGGGGCCTCGCAGCCGCGGCGCACGCTGGACGGCTGGCAGGAGTGGGCCAAGCAGCGCGGGCACAAGGGGCTGGCCTACGTGCTGGTCGCCGACGACGGAACCCTGGGCGGCCCGGTGGCCAAGAACCTGACCGACGCCGAACGCGACGGCCTGGCCGCGCACGTCGGCGCGGCGCCCGGGGACTGCATCTTCTTCTCCGCGGGTCCGGCCAAGCCGTCGCGCGCGCTGCTGGGCGCGGCCCGCGGTGAGATCGCCGACCGGCTGGGCCTGATCGACCCGGACGCGTGGGCGTTCGTGTGGGTGGTGGACCCGCCGCTGTTCGAGCCCGCCGCCGACGCGACCGCCGCCGGTGACGTGGCCGTCGGCTCGGGGGCGTGGACCGCGGTGCACCACGCGTTCACCGCACCCAAGCCCGGGCACGAGGACGAGATCGACACCGACCCCGGCGGCGTGCTCGCCGACGCCTACGACATCGTCTGCAACGGCAACGAGATCGGCGGCGGCTCGATCCGTATCCACCGCCGCGACGTCCAGGAGAAGGTGTTCGCCGTCATGGGCCTGGACAAGGCGGAGGCCGAGGACAAGTTCGGATTCCTGTTGGAGGCATTCACCTTTGGCGCACCCCCGCACGGCGGCATCGCGTTCGGCTGGGACCGCATCAACGCGCTGCTTTCCGGTGTGGACTCCATCCGCGAGGTGATCGCGTTCCCGAAGACCGGCGGCGGCGTCGACCCGCTGACCGACGCGCCCGCCCCGATCACCGCACAACAGCGCAAGGAGTCCGGAATAGACGCCAAGCCCAAAGGGGTTGACGGGGCATGAGCCGCGCGCCGCGACGATGCAGCGCGAAGCAATGAGGAGGGGCGGCGCTCATGACTGACATGCCGGACACCGAGACCATCAACAACTTCAACCAGAGCATCATCGACGAGTTCCGCGCCAACGGCGGCAAGGTCGGCGGCCAGTTCGCCGGCGCCGACCTGCTGCTGCTGCACACGACCGGCGCCAAATCCGGCCAACCGCGGGTATCGCCGCTGGCTTATTTCCGCATCGACGGCAAGCTGATCGTCATCGGGTCCTTCGCCGGCGCCCCGGTGAGCCCGGCCTGGGTGCACAACCTGCGGGTCAACCCGGCCGCGCACGTCGAGGTCGGCACCGACTCGGCAATAGACGAGTTCGACGTGACCGCCCGCGAGCTGCCGCCCGCCGAGCGCGACGAGCTGTTCGGCAAGGTCGCCGCCGCGGCGCCCGGCTTCGCCGAGTACCAGTCCAAGACCAGCCGGGTGATACCGCTGGTCGAGTTGCGGCCCGCCTAGGGAAGTGAGCGCTTCGCTGCGGACGGTTCCTGCTGCGGCGTACGCCGCGGGGGCCGCGGCGGCCAAGCGGCTGCGTGGCCGGTGGTTCAACCTGCTGCAGACCTCGGTCGCGTCGGGCCTGGCGTGGTACGTCGCGCACGACGTGCTGCACCACCCCCAACCGTTCTTCGCGCCGATCGCGGCCGCGGTGTGCCTGTCGATCACCAACGTGCTGCGTGCCCAGCGCGCGATCCAGATGATGATCGGCGTGACCCTGGGCATCGGGCTGGGCGCCCTGGTGCAGGGCCTGCTGGGCACCGGCGCCGTCCCGATCGCCATCGCCGCGCTCGCCGCGCTCTCGGTCGCGGTGGCGCTGGGCCAGGGCTACATCGGGCAGGGGATGATGTTCGCCAACCAAACGGTCGTGTCGGCGATCCTGGTGCTGGCGCTGTATCGCAACGTCGTGGTCTACGAACGCATCGACGACGCCCTCGTCGGTGGCTTCCTGGCGATCGTGTTCGCCGTCCTGCTCTTCCCTGCCGACCCCCTGAAGGTGCTGCGCGGGGCGCGGAGCGGGGTGCTGCGCGCGCTGCACGGCGTGCTCTCCCGCACGGCGGACGTCGCCGCCGGGCGCGGCGACACCGCCCCCGACTGGCCGCTGCCCGCCGCGGACCGCGTGCATGAACAGGTCGGCGGGCTGATCGAGGCCCGCGCCACGGCCGCCCACGTGGTACTGATCTCGCCGCCACGATGGCGGCTTCGCGAGGCCGTGCGCGCCGCCGACCGGCAGGCCGGGCACGTGGCCCTGCTCGCCGGGTCGGTGCTGCAGCTGGCGCGCGCCGTGTCGCCCCCCGCCGGCGGGCTGCGGCAGCCGGTGCCGACCGTGCTGCTCGAACTGGCGGCGGCGACGGCGCTGGCCGACCCGGACCCCGCCGGGGCGTGCGCCTACCTGGCCGCGGCGCGCCGCCACGCGTCGCAGCTGCAATCGGAGGCCCGCGACAGAACCGAGGTGGTGCTCGCCGACGTCGTCGATGCCTGCATCGACGACCTGCAGACGGTGATCGACCTGCGCCCGGTGTGCAGGCCCTAGGAGGAGTCGGCCAGGAATTCTGTGACGAGCTTGCGGGGCGCCTGCGTCAGCCACGCCTCGGTGATCAGCTCCTCGAGGTCGGCCGCGTCGATCGCGGCCAGCCTGACCAGCACCGCTGGATAGCCGTCGAAATGCGGAGTGCTGAAGTACACCTCCGGCTCGTCGGCGATCAGTGCGAATTTGACGCCCTCGTCGGACACCCGGACGCCGAGGATCTCACCCTCCGGCGGTGGGACCCCGACGCGGACCAGCGCCTCGCGGTCGGACTGGCGCAGGGGCCGCTCCCAGGCGAGCAACTTCTTGCCGACCCGCCAGTCGTGCGGCGACGGCTCGGAGGTCAGCGACAGCCTTCCGACGATGCGGGCGACGTCGTCCCACGTGGCCACGGTCTGATTGTGCCCCCGCCGCGGCGCGCGCGGCGTCGTATCGAAGAACGGTTGCCGACCGGGCGCCCCCGCGTAGCGCACAAAATCGGGCGGCGTGTGATGTGATCAGCGATGTGCCTGAAGCCGAGGACGGGCCAGCCCGGCGCCATCGCGTGACGCACCGCACCGAGTACCGCTACTCCGACGTCGTGACCAGCTCCTATGGCCGCGGCTTCCTGACGCCGCGGGACTCGCAGCGGCAGCGCTGCGTCGCCCACCGCCTGCACATCGACCCGGCTCCGGGTGACGTGTCCACCAGCCAGGACAGCTACGGAAACACCAGCTCCTACTTCCACGTCACCGAGCCGCACCACAACCTGACGATCACCAGCGACTCGATCGTCGACGTGTATCCGCCGCCCGCCGCGCTCTACAGCAGCGGTCCGGCGCTGCAGCCGTGGGAGGCCGCCCGCCCGGCGGGCGCCGAGGGTGCGCTGGCGACCGAGTTCAGGCTCGATCTGAATCCGCCCGAGATCACCGACGACGTGCGCGACTACGCGGCGCCCAGCTTCGCGCCCGGGCGTCCCCTGATCGAGGTGCTGCGCGACCTCGCGTCACGGATCTTCAACGACTTCACCTACCGCTCGGGGTCCACGACGATTTCCACCGGTGTCAATGAGGTTCTGGCGGCCCGGGAAGGGGTATGTCAAGACTTTGCCAGGCTGGCGATCGCCTGCCTGCGAGCCAACGGATTGGCGGCCTGCTATGTCTCCGGATACCTGGCCACCGACCCGCCACCGGGGAAGGATCGGATGATCGGAATCGACGCCACGCACGCCTGGGCCGCGGTGTGGACTCCACAGGAGCCCGGCGAGTTCGAATGGCTGGGCCTGGACCCGACGAATGACCAGATGATCGACCAGCGCTACATCGTGGTCGGGCGCGGTCGCGACTACGCCGACGTGCCCCCGCTGCGCGGCATCATCTACACCAACTCCGAGCGCAGCGTCATCGACGTCGCCGTCGACGTGGTGCCGTTTGAAGGCGACGTGCTGCATGCGTGACTTCCATTGCCCCAACTGTGGTCAGCGCCTGGCGTTCGAGAACTCGGCGTGTCTGTCGTGCGGCAGCGCGCTGGGGTTCTCCCTGGACCAGATGGCGCTCATGGTCATCGCCAAGGGGGACGAGGGTGAGCACGCCGGCGCAGTGGACGCCGACGAGTATGAACTCTGCGGCAATCTGTTTCTGGCCGAATGCAATTGGCTGGTGCCCAAGAGCTCGGGCGGGCTGTGCGAGTCGTGCGCGCTGACCATCGAACGGCCCAACGACGCCGACACCGTGGGCCTGGCCGAGTTCGCCGAGGCCGAGGCGGCCAAGCGGCGGCTGATCGCCGAGTTGCACGAGCTGAAGCTGCCGATCGTCGGGCGCGATCAGGACGCCGCCTACGGTCTGGCCTTCCGCCTGCTGTCCAGCGCGCACGAGCAGGTGCTGACCGGGCACGAAAACGGCATCATCACACTGGATCTGGCTGAGGGCGACGACGTGCACCGCGAGCAGCTGCGGGTGGAGATGGAGGAGCCGTACCGCACCCTGCTGGGTCACTTCCGGCACGAGATCGGGCATTACTACTTCTATCGGCTGATCTCGCCGTCCGGCGACTACCTGGCGCGGTTCAACGAGTTGTTCGGCGATCCCGACGCGGACTACTCCGAGGCGCTGGACCGGCATTACCGCGAGGGCGCACCCGAAGGATGGCAGGAGCGGTTCGTGTCGTCATATGCCACCATGCACCCCGCCGAGGACTGGGCCGAGACGTTCGCGCACTACCTGCACATCCGGGGCACCCTGGACACCTGCGCCTCGTGCGGCCTGGCGCCGGCGTCGGCGACCTTCGACCGGCCGCCGCTGGGCCCCAGCGCCTTTCAGACCATCATCGACATGTGGCTGCCGCTGTCGTGGTCACTGAACATGGTGAACCGGTCGATGGGTCACGACGACCTGTACCCCTTCGTGCTGCCGGTCGCTGTGTTGGAGAAGATGCGGTTCATCCACACCGTGATCGACGAGGTGACGTCGGAGTCGAGGGGACCCGCCGCGATCGCGAGATAGCCCGATTCGCGGCGCGCAAAACGGGCACACTGCTCCCGATGTGCTTTTCGATGACGGCGGATCTGGTGGTGGGCACCGCCCTGGTGCCGGTCGCGGTGGCGACCCTGCGCGAGGTGAAGCATTGGCGCGAAGTGCCCTTTGCTTTGCTGCCGACGGTGTTCGCGGTCCACCAGTTCATTGAGGCGGCAGTGTGGCCCAACGGCGTTGTGTCCGCCGGGATGGCCGACGTGGCGATGCGCGCATATGTCTTCATCGCACTGCCGTTGCTTCCCGCGCTGGTCCCGTCGGCCATCTTGATGCTCGAACCGCGCGGCGCCCGGCTGCGGGTGGCGCCTTTCGCGGCACTTGGCGCCGTCGTGTCGGCCTATCTGGCCGTCGTGGTGCTCACCGAACCGGTCGCAGTGAGGACGTGTCCACATGCGCTGCGATACCAGACCGGCGCGCACGACGGCTACGTGTGGGCGGTGCTCTACGTCGTCGCCGTCATCGGGCCGGCATTGCTGTCGGGCTATCGCTCGATTGTGGTGTTCGGGTTGGCGAACCTGGTGGGGCTGATCGTGGTCGCTGCGCTCTACGTGCAGGCGTTCGCGTCACTGTGGTGCGTCTACGCCGCGGTGCTGTCGGTCCTGACGCTGGTGCACATGGTGCGTCGTCGACGGCTTCCCGATCCACATCGCTACCACGGTGTCGCCCTGGATCGGGCGAGGTCCAACGTGTAGCGACCACGTCGCCACTTCCGGTTCGAGCACCGCGGTCAGGCGGGCATCACCCGTCGTTCGTCGGGGCCCCACAGCGGCTGCATGCCACCGGGCAGCGCCAGCTGCGTCACCGTGATGGCCTCGGCCAGCTCGCGCAGCTGGTCGTGAATGGCGGCGAGCAGGTCGGCCAGCTCCGCGCGGTGCCCCTCGTTGCTGACCCGCTCGAGCTCGGCGGGATGCGACCGGCGCAGCAGGGTGCCGATCTCGTCGACCATCCGCTCAGGGCGCGTCGATCCAGACGCCCCGGGCAGGTCCTTGAGGTTGGCCCGCAGCCGTTCCACCTGGTGCAGCAGCGACCGCGGGTTGGTGGCGTCGAACAGCATCAGCTCGGCCATGGCGGCGACGCTGACCTTGCCCGCCGTGCGGCGCCGGTAGATCATCGACGATTCGCAGGCCAACAGCGTCGACTCGATGATCGTCTGTTCGGCGGCGGGGGATCGCACCATGATCAGCGTGGCCTGCAGCAACGCGGTGAGCCACAGGCCGCGTTCGATGCGCTTGCCGATGTCCATCATCGTCCAGCCGGCGTCGCGCACCATCGACTCGGCGGCCACCCCCGACAGCGTCAGCATCCCGGCCAGCGTCTGCGCCTGCGCCGCCGCGAGCACCGCGTCGGCCTCGGCCAGCGAGTCCGGCGGGTCGGACCGCTGCGCCAGGGCACGTTCCACCCCGGCCAGCACCATCCAGGTGTCGTTGGACAACTGGTCGCGCACCGCCCTGGCGGCCAGGGCCAGCCCCTCCACCGACTGCACGAGGGACCCCGACTGCTCGGGGTCCACCGTCAGCGACCACAGCGTCGAGGGGGCCACCGCGATCATCTCGGCGTGGTCGTCCTCGGTGCCGGCGTCGGTCCCGGTGATCGCGCCCAGGGCCGCCATCAGCACCGGCACGCACTGGCTTTCCTCGGTGTCCTGGTGATGGCGGTAGACGTGGAAACGGTCCCGCGCGACGATCAGCAGCCGGGCCATGCTCTCGGCGCGCTCGCCGTAGCGGCCGATCCAGAACAGATCGGACAGCACCCGCGGCGAGCTGACCGCCCAGGTGCCCGCGCCCGTCTTCGCCGGGGCTGCCGCGGAGGGCTCCAACGCCGGCAGCGTCACCACCTCGGCACGCACGCGCTCCATCGGGCGGACCCAGATATCCTTGGCCGCAACGGTGTTCAGCGTGTACGCGGCGGGCCCGGGTGCCAGCACGTAGCCGACGCCACCGATCATCGGCGCATAGCCGCTGCGCTGGGCCACCGTGAACAGCCGCATGCCCACACCGGCCGACGACAGCACGCCGCCGTGGTCGGTGGGCGCCGAGGAGAATTGCGGCAGCTCCTGGCCGACCCACTGCCAGGGCATGCTCTCGATGCGCGTGGCCAGCTCGGCCAGCTGAGTGGACGAAAGCGTGGGACCGACAAGGGTTTTCCCGCCGACAGTGGATTTCAGCAGCAGCGAGGACAGGTTCGCCAGCAGGTGCGATCTTTCGGCCGCGATGCCGCCCCAGTAGACCGGCGCGGTGTCCAGCAGCGGGTCTTCGCCCAGCAACCGCCCGGCCAGCTCGGGCAGGAAACGCAGCAGCCCCGGGCTTTCCAGGATGCCGCTGCCCAGCGTGTTCACCACGGTCACCGTCCCGCGGTGCTGGGCCTCCACCAGGCCCGCCACCCCCAGCCTGGAGTCGGCGCGCAGATCCAGCGGGTCGGTGTACTCGGCATCGACGCGGCGAAGGACGACGTCGACGCGTTTGAGGGTTCCCAGCGAACGCATCCACAACTTGCCGTCACGCACCACCAGGTCCGCGCTCTCCACCAGCGGGAAACCCAGCAGGGTGGCCAGGTACGCCTGGTCGAACGCGGTCTCGGAAAAGATGCCCGGGCTGAGCACAACCACCACGGGATCCTGGGCGATGTCGGGGGCCGCATCGATCAGGGCCAGCCGCAGCGCCTGCGCGAACGGTGTCGTCGGGCGCGGCGCGAGCCTCTCGTAGAGGTCCGGCAGCGCGTGGGCGACGACGCGCCGGTCGGCCAGCGCGTAGCCGGCGCCCGACGGTGCCTGCGCCCAGTCGCCGTTGACCGCGAAGCTGCCGTCGGAGCGCCGGCTGAGGTCGCACGCGTGCATGAACAACTGGTGGTGTCCCGGCACCTCGATCCCGTTGGCGGCGCGCACGTAGCCGGGATGGGCGAACACCAGTTCGGCCGGCAGCAGCCCCTCGGTGAGCAGGCTGCGGGGCCCGTACAGGTCCGCCAAGACCGCGTCGAGCAGCCGCGAGCGCTGCACCAGCCCGGCCTCGAGCGCCTCCCAGTCGGCCGCGGACACCACGATCGGCAGCGCGTCGAGGTTCCAGGGCCTGGGTTCGAGACCGCGCCCGCCCGGACCGACTTCGGTGTAGGTGATGCCGTCGTTGTCGATCAGGTTGTGCACCACCGAGCGCAGCCGGTCCAGCCCGGCCCGGCCCCGCGCCGCGACCGTGTCGGCCAGCTCGTCCCAGGCCGGTCGCACCTGGCCGTCGCGGTCGATGAATTCGTCGTATCCGATCGAGGGGCCGATCCCGGGGCCTTCCGAGCCCGGGGGGCGCAGGTCGAACAGCGCTTCCTGGGCGCGCGCCGCGCGGTAGCCGTCCAGCAGCCGGTCGGCGTCCCGGTGGCCGCCGGAAACAGGGGGAGCGGCGGCCGACCAGCCGTTCGTGTCGAGCGCCCTGGCTGCGCTGTCTGGAAATGCCATTACTGCGCAACGGTACGCACGCGGCGCAGGTCAAGGATGCCCGGCGCGCCGACGTCGGTGAATATCCGGGCCTGCTTCTCCCGGATGTCGGACAGGTCGAGCTTGCCCGGGGTGAAGCCGGTCGCCTCGAAGCGGCGGGCCCGGCGCGCCTCGGCCTCGACGGCGTTGACGGGTGGTTCGTCGTAGGCGCGCCCGCCGGGATGGGTGACGTGGTACGTGCAGCCGCCGCGCGACGTCCCGGTGGTCAGATCGACCAGCTCGAACTGCAGCGGGCCGTCGGCCGAGATCGTCGGGTGCAGCGCGCTGGGCGGCTGCCAGGCCTTGAACCGCACCCCGCCGACGTGGACGTCGGGGTTGTCGGTGGCCAGCAGCGGCACGGGGTAGCCGTTGCAGGTCACCACGTAGCGGTGGCGGTCGGCGCCGATGACGCGAACCTGGATGCGCTCGACCGAGGAGTCGACGTAGCGGGCGGTGCCCGTCGCGGTGGCCTCCTCACCCAGGGTGTTCCACGGCTCGATCGCCCCGCGCAGCTCGATCTCCACGCCGTCGAAGACGGCGGTGCCCACACGCGGAAAGCGGAACTCGGTGAACGGGTCCAGCCAGCTGGTCTCGAAGGCGATGCCGTGCGCCCGCAGTTCGGCCGCCACGTTGGCGATGTCATGAATCAGGAAGTGCGGCAACAGGTACCGCCCGTGCAGGTTGGCGCCGTGGCGGATCAGCGGGGCCCGCAGCGGCTCGTCCCAGAACCACGCCACCAGCGAGCGCACCAGCAGCGACTGCACCATCGCCATGCGCAGGTGCGGCGGCATCTCGAACCCGCGCAGCTCCAGCAGGCCCAGCCGGCCGCGCGGGCTGTCGGGGTTGTAGAGCTTGTCGATGCAGAACTCGGCGCGGTGGGTGTTGCCGGTGATGTCGGTCAGCAGGTGCCGCAGCGCGCGGTCGGCCAGCCACGGCTGATTGCCGCCACCGGCCGACACGCGGGCGATCTCGGCGAACGCGATCTCGAGCTCGTACAGCGCCTCGGCGCGGCCCTCGTCGACGCGCGGCGCCTGCGACGTGGTGCCGATGAACCGCCCGGCGAACAGGTACGACAACGACGGGTGCCGCTGCCAGTACGTCAGCAGCGAGACCAGCAGATCCGGGCGGCGCAGCAACGGCGAGTCCGCGGGCGTGACGCCGCCGAGCGTGATGTGGTTGCCGCCGCCGGTGCCGCCGTGGGTGCCGTCGACGTCGAAGGACTCGGTGGACAGGCGGGCCAGGCGGGCCTGCTGGTACAGGGTTTCCAGCAGCTGGGTCTGCTCGGCGAAGCTGGCGGTGGGGGTGACGTTGACCTCGATCACCCCGGGGTCGGGGGTGATCGTCGTCGACTTCAGCCGGGGGTCCGGCGGCGGGCCGTAGCCCTCGATCACGACGGGGCAGTCGCCGTTCGCCGCGGCGGCTTCGACGCGGGCGATGAGGTCGGCGAAGTGCTCCAGCGCCTCGGTGGGCGGGATGAAGACGTGCAGCCGCCCGTCCCGGACCTCGGCGACCAGTGCGGTGGGCGGCGCCTCGTCGTCATCGGTCACCACTGCCGCGCCGGCCGGCGGCTCCGCCTCCAGCGCGTCCCCCACGGCCGTCGGGTCGGCGTCGAACGACGCGCGCGGCGGCCGCCAGCTGATCGAATCCAGTGGCAGCCGCAGGCCTGCCGGCGAGTCGCCCTCGACCAGCACGAGCCGGCCGCGGCGCAGCCGCCAGTTCGCGCTGGCCCAGCCCAGGTCGTCGTCGCGGCGGTGCAGCGGCAGCACGAACGCCGCCGGCGCGCTGGTGGACGCATCGAGGCGCGCCAGCAGCGCCGCGCGGCCGCCGGCGGCGTCCCCACCGGTTTCGGGGGCAAGGTCGTCGCCCGCCGCCAACGGGTCGCCCTCGGGCAGGCGCACCTTGGCGGCCAGGCGGGCCAGCGGGTCCTCATAGGCCGGGCGCACCTGCGAGAGCGGCAGCCCCAGGCCGTCGGCGATGCCGACGAGCACCTTGTGGGCCGCCTCGACGTCGACCGGATCGGCCGGCGCGCCACTCCAGGGGTCGGCCAGCAGCGCGTCGTGGGTCCACAGCGGCCGGCCGTCGGTGCGCCAGTGGAGCGCGATCTCCCAGCGCGGCAGCGGCTCTCCGGGATACCAGCGGCCCTGCCGAAGCTGGATCAGCCCCTGCGGGGCCCACGCCGCCCTCAGCCGGGCGGCCAGGTCGGAGGCCCGCTGCCGCTTGTGCGGACCATCGGCCTCCGTCGTCCATTCCTTATCGACCTGGTTGTCCACCGATACGAACGTCGGTTCCCCGCCGACAGTGAGGCGCACGTCGGCCGCGGCCAACCGCTCGTCCACGCGACGGCCGAGCTCACAGATCGACCCCCACGCCTCGTCGGTGTAGGGCAGCGTCACGCGCGGATCCTCGTGCACGCGGGTGACGGTGTTGGAGAACTCCAGCACCGATTCGCAGGGCTCGGTGCCGCCGCTGATGGGCGCCGCGCTCGCGGGCTGGGGCGTGGCCGCCAGCGGGATGTGGCCCTCGCCGGCAAACAGCCCCGACGTCGGGTCCAGGCCGATCCAGCCCGCGCCGGGGATGTACACCTCGGCCCAGGCGTGCAGGTCGGTGAAGTCGGCGGCGGGCCCCGACGGCCCGTCGAGGGCCGCGACGTCGGAGGCCAGCTGCACCAGGTAGCCGGACACGAACCGGGCGGCCAGCCCGAGCTGACGCAGGATCGACACCAGCAGCCAGGCGGAGTCCCGGCATGAGCCGACCCCGGTGCGCAGCGTGAGATCCGGTGTCTGGACGCCGGGTTCCATGCGCACGCTGTAGGCGACGTCGGCGTTGACGGCGTGGTTGAGGGCGACCAGGAAGTCGATGGTGCGGGTGCCCTCGGGCGCCGAGAAGTCGCGCACCCAGGACCGGACGAGCTCGCCGGGACCCGACCCTTCGTCGTCCTCGTCGACCGGGCGCAGGTACGACCGCAGGTCGTCGGCCAGCGCCTTGGGGTAGGTCATCCCGCCGGCGGGCCACGTCTCGATCCAGTCCTCGATGAAGAAGTCGAAGGGGTTGATCACCTTGAGGTCGGCGATGAGCCCGACGGTGATGGTCAGCCGCTGCGTGGGATTCGGAAAGACCAGCCGGGCAAGGAAATTGCCCACCGCGTCCTGCTGCCAGTTGATGAAGTGGTCGTCGGGTTCGACGCGCAGCGAGTAGGCCTCGATCGGTGTGCGGGAATGGGGCGCCGGGCGCAGCCGCACGACGTGCGGGTACACCCGGACCGGCCGGTCAAAGGTGTAGCTGGTGCGGTGCTCCAGCGCAACTTTGATGCTCATAACCGCTGATTGCATCACAAGCGCCAGAACGCCGCAGCGCAGCGTGTTTTCGCCCGCCTCGGCGCGCCATGCGGCTGGGGGCCGGCAACTCCCGCCACCCCGCCGGCGTTCGGGTCGGGCTGCCCGCTACGAGGGCTGGTATCCCGGGGGAGGTCCCTGCTGGTAACCCTGGTCCAGCGGCGCGACCTGCCCACCGGATAGCTTGCGGTAGGCGTAGATCAGGATCAGCGCGGCGACCGGGGCCGCCGCCAGGATCCCCACCCCGCACAGCAGCAAACCGACCACGGCCACGGCCAGCTCGACCACCCACACCAGCAGGGCGTTGACGAAGTTCGACGAGACGGTGGAGAAGCTGGACGTCAACCCGGTGATGGCCGACTGCGAGCGGTCGATGACGAACGGGATGGTGAACTGCACGAAGATGCCCAGGATGAGGCCCGGAAGGAAGCACAGGGCCGAGGCGAGCGAGCTGAGGAAGCCGACCAGCAGGGCGGCCAGGAACGCCATGCCCAGGTTGCGCGGCTTGAAGAACGAGCCGATCGTCACCGGCCGCCCGTCGGCGAGGTCCAGGCAGCCCGACAGAAACCCGGCCTGTGCGAACGATGCCACGAGGTAGCTCAGCAGGTAGCCGACCAGCAGCAGCGCCAGGGCGCCACCCCCGAGATTCGTCGAGAAGCTGAAGCCGTTGCCGTCGGAGTTCGTCATGGTGCTGCCGCTGTTCTGGGCCGCCACGATCAGCGAGGAGGTGGCGCCGAGCACCACCGCATAGATGAGGGTGGACACGATCAGCGGCACCGGGTTCCTGGTGAACGTGCTCCAGGCCCAGCTGAACGCCGCACCGACGCTGAACGCGGGCTGGGGCGGGCCCCCATAGCCGGGCTGGCCGCCATAGCCGGGCGGCGGGCCGTACCCCGGCGGCGGGGGCGTGCCGTATCCGGGTGGACCCTGCGGCGGGTAGCCGCCGGGGGGTGGGCCGTATCCCGGGGGCGGCTGCGGCGGGGGCGGACCGCCGTAACCGGGCGGCTGTGACGGGGGGCCGCCGTATCCGGGTGGCGGCGGCGCGCCGTATCCGGGCGGTGGCGGGTAGCCGGAAGGATTCTGGTTGCCTGGATTCTCTGGGGGCTGGCTCATTTCCGTCCTAGCTGTTGGGATCGGTCTCCGGGCGCCACACGGACCTTGGCAAACGGCAACTTAGCAAAGATGCGGCCTGAGCGCGCGCATTGTCTCCTGTCCGGCCAGGAGTCGGCGCACCCCGGCGCCGCGGCGTGGTATGCCTGAAGCCGTGTCCGACGGTCTGTTCGACCTTCCCGGTGCCCCTCAGCGGACCGATCACGGCCCGGGCGTGTCGGCCGGTGCGCCGCTGGCGGTGCGGATGCGCCCGGCGTCCCTGGACGAGGTGGTCGGGCAGGGCCACCTGCTGGCGCCGGGGTCGCCGCTGCGCCGCCTGGTCGAGGGTTCGGGGGTGGCGTCGGTGGTCCTGTACGGCCCGCCGGGCAGTGGCAAGACCACGCTGGCGGCGTTGGTCTCGCAGGCGACCGGGCGGCGGTTCGAGGCGCTCTCGGCGCTGTCGGCCGGTGTCAAAGACGTTCGGGCCGTCATCGACCAGGCGCGCCAGGCGCTGCTGCGCGGCGAACAGACGGTGCTGTTCATCGACGAGGTGCACCGGTTCTCCAAGACCCAGCAGGACGCCCTGCTGTCCGCGGTGGAGAACCGGGTAGTGCTGCTGGTGGCGGCGACCACGGAGAACCCGTCGTTCTCGGTGGTGGCACCGCTGCTGTCCCGCTCGCTGATCCTGCAGTTGCGCCCGCTGACCGCCGACGACATCCGCGCGGTGGTGCAGCGGGCGATCGACGACCCCCGCGGCCTGGGCGGGCGGGTCAGGGTGCACCCCGAGGCCGTCGACCTGGTGGTGCGGCTGGCGGCCGGGGACGCCCGCCGCGCCCTGACGGCACTGGAGGTGGCGGCCGAAGGCGCGGCGACGAGGTCACCGTGGCGACGATCGAACAGTCCCTGGACGAGGCCGCCGTGCGCTACGACCGCGACGGCGACCAGCACTACGACGTCATCAGCGCCTTCATCAAGTCGGTGCGCGGCTCCGACGTCGACGCCGCGCTTGCACTACCTGGCCCGCATGCTCGTCGCCGGGGAGGACCCGCGCTTCATCGCGCGCCGGCTGATAATCCTGGCCAGCGAGGACATCGGCATGGCGGACCCGACCGCGCTGCACACGGCGGTCGCCGCCGCGCAGACCGTGCAGCTGATCGGCATGCCCGAGGCCCAGCTGACCCTCGCGCACGCCACGATCCACCTGGCCACTGCCCCGAAGTCCAACGCTGTCACCACCGCGCTGGGCGCGGCGATGGCCGACATCAAGGCCGGCAAGGCCGGCCTGGTGCCGCCGCATCTGCGCGACGGGCACTACTCGGGCGCGGCGGCGCTGGGCAACGCGCAGGGCTACAAATACTCCCACGACGCGCCGGACGGCGTTGTGGCCCAACAATATCCGCCCGACGAGGTGGTGGGCGTGGACTACTACCGGCCCACCGGTCGCGGCGGTGAGCGCGAGATGGCCGGCCGGCTGGAGCGGCTGCGTGCCATCATCCGCCGCCGGCGGGGCTGAACCGATCAGCAGGGAGTGAGTCCGCAGGCGGGCGGGGAGCCAGCCGCACATTCGACACCGGCCCCGAGCCGGCTCAGACCAGCTCGGGCACCCGCAGGCGGGCAATCGCCAACTCGAACTCGGCCACGTCGATGACCTCGGCGCCCAGCTCGCGCACCCGCCTGCTGCGCAGCTCGGTGGCCCGGTCCCGGTTGCGGGCCATCGCGTCCAGGCTGTCGAACGTCGAGCACGACACGGCCCGCCGGCAGGCGGGGTGGTCGACCAGCAGGCTGGCGCTGCAGAACCCGTCGAGCGCCTCCATCTCCGGAAGAACCGACGAGCGGTAGAAGTCCAGTGAGCGGGTGAGCTGATCCGGCACCACCTTGAGCCAGGTGGCCCGCACGCAGGCCCCCTCGCCGGAGCGGTGGTCGCGGTGCAGCAACGAGATCTCCCATTCCTCGACGCGCGCGCTGCCGTCGAACATCAGCGCGGCCCGGTCGCGGATGGGCGCCACCCGCTCGGCGCCGGCGCGCATCGCCGCCACGGTGTCCCAGGAGCTGGTGGCGATGCACATGCCGGACTGCCGGTCGACCAGCAGCGACATCCCGACGAACCCGTCGATCTCCGCCAGCGCGGGCATGACGACGTCGCGAACGTGCGCAATCCCGATGTCGATGGACAGCGGCTGCGCCTGGATGGTGGTAGAGCGTGCGTACACAGTCGACCCCTTTCTGCTGTGGGGCTTTTTCAAACCCGGGCCCCGGTGGCGCCACCGGTCCCACCCGCTACCTTCCTCCTGCCGAAGAGCCATCGCAATGGGCTGCGACGGCCGGCGGCCCGTGTGGCCGCGCTCACAGGTAACTGGCTGGTCACTGGGCAGTTTCGCGCACCCACCGTAGGCTTGACCAGGTGCATACCGATGTGCTGGACGTGGACACCTCCCGGCGCCGCATCGTCGATCTGACGGACGCGGTCCGCAGGTTCTGCTTCAGCTGTGGCGACGGACTGTGCAACGTGTTCGTCCCGCACGCGACGGCCGGGGTCGCGATCATCGAGACCGGCGCCGGCTCCGACGACGACCTGGTCGAGACGCTGGAGCGGTTGCTGCCGCGCGACGACCGGTACCGGCACGCCCACGGATCGCCGGGCCACGGCGCCGACCATGTGCTGCCGGCCGTCGTCGCGCCGTCGGTGACGGTGCCGGTAGCCGCCGGCGACCCGCAGCTGGGCACCTGGCAGAGCATCGTGCTGGTCGACCTGAACCGCGACAACCCGCACCGGTCGGTGCGGCTGAGCTTTCTGGAGGGTTAGCGGGCGGCTGCCCCGAGCGGCGGAAAGGGTACTGTTGGGCGGTCGAACGAGTCGTTAGACAATCCCCAAAACCCCGGCGAATAGGCTGGATAGCGACCCCAGGGCAGCCGAGCGCCGGCCCGCCCGGGCTCGCGGCGGCGCAACGACGAACAGGAAGAGCGGAAACCAGTGCAGACACACGAGATCAGGAAGCGCTTCCTCGATCATTTCGTGAAGGCGGGCCACGCCGAGGTGCCGAGCGCCTCGGTGATTCTCGACGATCCCAACCTGCTGTTCGTCAACGCCGGCATGGTCCAGTTCGTGCCGTTCTTCCTGGGCGCGCGCACCCCGCCCTACCCGAAGGCCACCAGCATCCAGAAGTGCATCCGCACCCCGGACATCGACGAGGTCGGCATCACCACCCGGCACAACACGTTCTTCCAGATGGCCGGCAACTTCTCCTTCGGCGACTACTTCAAGCGCGAGGCCATCGAACTGGCGTGGAGCCTGCTGACCAAGCCGGTCGCCGACGGCGGCTACGGGCTCGACCCCGAAAGGCTATGGACGACAGTCTATTTCGACGACGACGAGGCCGTGCGGCTGTGGCAGGAGATCGCCGGGCTACCGGCCGAGCGTATCCAGCGCCGCGGCATGGAGGACAACTACTGGTCGATGGGCATCCCCGGGCCGTGCGGGCCGTCCTCGGAGATCTACTACGACCGCGGGCCCGAATTCGGCGAGGGTGGCGGCCCGATCGCCAACGAGGACCGCTTCATCGAGATCTGGAACCTCGTGTTCATGCAGAACGAGCGCGGCGAGGGCACCGGCAAAACCGACTTCGAGATCCTCGGGCCGTTGCCGCGCAAGAACATCGACACCGGCATGGGCGTCGAGCGGGTCGCGTTCATCATGCAGGGCGTGCACAACGTCTACGAGACCGACCTGCTGCGCCCGGTCATCGACGCCGTGGCCGCGCGGGCCCCGCGCGGCTATGACGTGTCCGGTCCGGAAGGCAACCACGACGATGACGTGCGCTACCGGGTGATCGCCGACCACAGCCGCACCGCGGCGATCCTGATCGGCGACGGGGTGACCCCCGGCAACGACGGGCGCGGCTATGTGTTGCGCAGGCTGCTGCGCCGGGTGATTCGCTCGGCGCGGCTGCTGGACATCGAGGGCCCGATCGTCGGCGACCTGATGACCACCGTGCGCGACGCGATGGGCCCGTCCTATCCCGAGCTGGTCGCCGACTTCGACCGGATCAGACGCATCGCCGTCGCCGAGGAGACCGCGTTCAACCGCACCCTGGCCTCGGGGTCGAAGCTGTTCGACGAGGTCGTCGGTGCCACCAAGGCAAAGGGCGTCAACGTCGTTTCCGGTCCGGACGCGTTCACCTTGCACGACACCTACGGCTTCCCGATCGAGCTCACCCTGGAGATGGCCTCCGAGGCGGGCCTGCAGGTCGACGAGATCGGCTTCCGGGAACTGATGGCGCAGCAGCGCCGCCGCGCCAAGGCCGACGCCGCCGCGCGCAAGCACGCGCATGCCGACCTGAGCGCCTACCGCGAGCTCGTCGACGCCGGGCCTACCGAGTTCACCGGGTTTACCGAGTTGGTTTCCGAGGCAAAGGTTCTGGGCATCTTCGTCGACGGCAAGCGGGTGCCGGTGGTGGCGCACGGCGCGCAACGCGAAAAAGACGGGGCCCACCAGGTCGAACTGGTGCTGGACCGGACCCCGCTCTACGCCGAGTCCGGTGGGCAGATCGCCGACGAGGGCACGATCAGCGGAACCGGGTCGGGCGAAAGCGCCCGCGCCGCGGTCACCGACGTGCAGAAGATCGCGAAAACCCTGTGGGTGCATCGCGTCAACGTGGAGTCCGGGGAGTTCGTCGAGGGCGACACCGTCGTCGCGGCCGTGGATCCGGGCTGGCGCCGCGGGGCCACCCAGGGCCATTCGGGCACCCACATGGTGCACGCCGCGCTGCGACAAGTGCTGGGGCCCAACGCTGTTCAGGCCGGGTCGCTGAACAGGCCGGGTTACCTGCGCTTCGACTTCAACTGGCAGGGGCCGCTGCGCGAGGATCAGCGCACCCAGATCGAAGAGGTGACCAACGAGGCGGTGCAGGCCGACTTCGAGGTGCACACGTTCACCGAACAGCTCGAGAAGGCCAAGGCGATGGGGGCTTTGGCCCTGTTCGGCGAGAGCTACCCCGACGAGGTGCGGGTGGTGGAGATCGGCGGGCCGTTCTCCCTGGAGCTGTGCGGCGGAACGCACGTGCACAATTCGGCGCAGATCGGTCCGGTGACCATCCTGGGCGAGTCGTCGGTGGGCTCCGGGGTGCGCCGGGTGGAGGCCTACGTCGGGCTGGAATCCTTCCGCCACCTGGCCAAGGAACGCGCGCTGATGGCAGGGCTGGCGTCCTCGCTGAAGGTGCCGTCCGACGAGGTGCCCGCCCGGGTGGCCAACCTGGTGGACCGGCTCAAGGCCGCCGAGAAGGAAGTCGAACGCGCCCGCAAGGGCGGACTCACCGCAACGGCCACAAAGGCCGAACCCGAACGCATCGGTGGCGTCCAGCTGGTAGCGCAACGCATGCCGAGCGCGCGGACGACGGCCGATTTGCGCTCGGTCATCGGCAGCATCCTGCGCAATCAAGGCAGCGACCCGGCGGTGGTCGCCCTGATCTCCGAGGGCGAGGACGGGACCGTGCCGTACGCCGTGGCCGCCAACCCGGCCGCCCGGGACCTCGGGGTCCGCGCCAACGAGCTCGTCAAGCGGCTCGCCGTGGCCGTCGAGGGCCGCGGCGGCGGCAAGCCGGACCTGGCGCAGGGCTCGGGAAAGAACCCGACCGGCATCGACGCCGCGCTCGACGCGGTGCGCGCCGAGATCGCCGCGATAGCGCGGGTCGGCTGAGTGGTCCCCACCGAGCACCGCGCACCGGACCGGCCCGGCGACCAGGACCCGGGCCGGGGCCGGCGCCTCGGCATCGACGCGGGCAGCGTGCGTATCGGCGTGGCCGCCAGCGACCCCGACGCCGTCCTGGCCACCCCGGTGGAGACGGTGCGCCGGGACCGTTCCGGGCGGCACGTGCGCCGGCTGGCCGAAATCGCCGCCGAGCTCGAGGCGGTGGAGGTGATCGTGGGGCTGCCGCGCACGCTCGCCGACCGCATCGGCCCCGCCGCGCTCGACGCGATCGACTTGGCCGACACGCTGGCCGCACGGATCGCGCCCGTCCCGGTGCGGCTGGCCGACGAGCGGCTGACCACCGTGAGCGCCCAGCGTTCGCTGCGCGCGGCGGGGATGCGCGCCCGGGAGCAGCGGGCGGTGATCGACCAGGCGGCCGCGGTGGCCATCCTGCAGGGCTGGCTCGACCAGCGTCGCGCCACCCTGGCCGGGCGGGTGGCCGGAGTCGCCGATGGTTGACAGCCAACGTGCCGAGCCGGAAACGGTCGGGCCGCAGCCCCGGCGCCGGGCGAGCCGCCTGGCCCGCAAGAAGGTCGAGCGCGGCCGGCGCCGCCGCCGCGTCGTCGGCAGGCTCACGCTCGTCGCGGTCGTCGTGGTGGTGCTGGTGGCCGTCTTCGTCGGCACCAAACTCTGGCACACGGTGTTCGGATCCGGTGACGACTACACCGGTTCGGGCAAGCGCGACATCGTCATCCACGTCCAGGCCGGTGACTCGACGACCAACGTCGGGGAGACGCTGCAGAGCAAGCACGTCGTGAAGACGGTCCGGGCCTTCGTCAACGCCGCGCACGGCAACGCCGCGATCAACGCCATCCAGCCGGGCTACTACCAGGTGCGCACCGAGATTCCGGCGGCCGACGCCGTCGCGCGGCTGACCGACCCGAAGAACCGGGTGGGGCGGCTGGTCATCCCGGAAGGCCGGCAGCTCGACGACACCACCGACATGAAGACCAACGTGGTGACCCCCGGGATCCTGACGTTGATCTCGAAGGCCACGTGCGTGGACCTCGACGGTGACCGGCACTGCCTCTCGGTGGACGACCTGCGGGCCGCGGCGAGCAACAGCGCGCCCTCGGCGCTGGCCGTGCCGTCGTGGGCGCTGGAACCGGTCACCGAACTGGGCGATGACCACCGCCGGCTCGAGGGCCTCATCGCGCCGGGGACCTTCAACGTCGATCCCGCGGCCCCGGCGCAGAGCATCCTGTCGAGCCTGATCAGTGCGGGCGCGGTGGAGTACATGAAGTCCGGCCTCCTCGACACCGCCTCCTCGCTGCAGCTGTCGCCCTACGACATCCTGGTGGTCGCGTCGTTGGTGCAGCAGGAAAGCAACACCCAGGACTTCGCGAAGGTGGCGCAGGTGATCTACAACCGTCTGCGCGAGCACCGCACGCTCGAGTTCGACTCGACCGTGAACTACCCGCTGGACCGCAGGGAGGTCGCCACCAGCGACGCCGACCGCGCGCAACGGACGCCGTGGAACACGTACGTGTCGCCGGGGCTGCCCGCCACGGCGATCTGTTCGCCGGGTGTCGACGCGCTGCAGGCTGCCGAGCATCCCGCGCCGGGGGACTGGTTGTACTTCGTCACCATCGACGCCCAGGGGACGACGCTGTTCACCAGGGACTATCAGCAGCATCTGGCCAATATCGAGCTGGCTAAGCGCAACGGTGTCCTCGACTCCGCCCGGTAGAAAAGCGGGCGTGCTGGGCAAGCCGATCGCCCACTCGAGGTCCCCGCAGCTGCACCTGGCCGCCTACCGCGCGCTGGGGCTGGACGGCTGGACCTACGAGCGCATCGAGTGCGGCGCCGACGAACTGGCGGGCGTCGTCGGCGGGTTCGGGCCGGAGTGGGTCGGCGTGTCGGTGACCATGCCGGGCAAGTTCGCCGCCCTGGCCTTCGCCGACGAGCGCACCGAACGCGCCGAACGCGTCGGCTCGGCCAATACCCTGGTGCGCACTCCCACGGGCTGGCGGGCCGACAACACGGACGTCGACGGCGTCGCCGGGGCGTTGGGGGAGCTGCCCGGCGGGGTGTCCGGGCCGGCGCTGGTGTGCGGATCGGGCGGCACCGCGCCGGCGGCGGTGCTGGGCCTGGCCGAACTCGGTGTCACCGACCTCACCGTCGCGGCCCGCGACGCGGCCAAGGCGGCCCGGCTGGTGGACCTGGGCGCGGCGAGCGGCATCACGACGCGGTTCTGCGAGCTGGGCGGCCCCGAGTTGGCCGACCGGGTGGCGGCCGCGCAGGTGCTGGTCAGCACCATCCCGGCGGACGCGGCGGCGCGCTACGCCGGCGCCTTCGCCGCGATCCCGGTGCTGCTGGACGCCGTCTACGACCCGTGGCCCACCCCGCTGGCCGCCGCGGTCGCCGCCGCGGGCGGCCACGTGGTCAACGGCGTGCAGATGCTGCTGCATCAGGCGTTCTCGCAGGTGGAGTTGTTCACAGGGTTGCCCGCGCCGCGAGGGGCGATGAGGGCGGCCCTGGGCTAGCGTCGCGCGGCATGCGGATCGCGGCGATCGGGGTGGTGGCCGCCTGGCTGGCGGTGTTGAGCTGCTACGACCTTTGGCAACGTCGGCTGCCCAACGTGCTGACGCTGCCGGGGGCGGCGGTGATCCTGTCGGCCGCCGCGGGGGCGGGCCGCGGGGTGCCCGCCCTGGCCGGGGCGGTGGCGCTGGCGGGGGCGTATCTGCTCGTGCACCTGGCCTCGCCGGCGGGGATGGGGGCCGGCGACGTCAAGCTGGCGCTCGGGCTGGGCGGGCTGGCCGGCTGCTTCGGCGCCGGGGTGTGGCTGCTGGCGGCGCTGGGGGCGCCGCTGCTGACGGCGGTGTGGGCCGCCCTCCAGGGGCGGGCCGCCGTGCCGCACGGTCCCTCGATGTGCGCGGCCACCGCAGCGGCGGTGAGCCTGGCAGTGTGCTGTTAGAGAGTCGCTCAGAGCGCGCGGGAGCACATGGGAGAATGATCGGGTGTTGCGCTGGATCACCGCCGGGGAGTCGCATGGTCGTGCGCTGGTGGCCGTGCTGGAGGGCATGGTCGCCGGCGTGGAGGTCACCTCCGCCCAGATCGCCGATCAGCTGGCCCGCCGCCGCCTGGGCTACGGCCGCGGCGCCCGCATGTCCTTCGAGCGCGACGCGGTGACCGTGCTGTCCGGGGTGCGCCACGGCATCACCCTGGGCGGGCCGATCGCCGTCGAGATCGGCAACTCCGAATGGCCGAAATGGGAGACCGTGATGGCGACCGACCCGGTCGACGCGGACGGAGCGGCCGACCTGGAAAACTCGGCGCGCAACGCGCCGCTGACCCGGCCGCGGCCCGGCCACGCCGACTACGCCGGCATGCTCAAGTACGGCTTCGACGACGCCCGGCCGGTGCTGGAGCGGGCCAGCGCGCGGGAGACCGCGGCCCGCGTCGCGGCCGGGACGATCGCGCGGTCGTTCCTGCGCCAGGCGATCGGGGTCGAGGTGCTCTCCCACGTGATCGCGATCGGCCCGTCGGAGCCCTACGAGGGCCCGCCGCCGCGCGCCGAGGACCTGCCCGCGATCGACGCCAGCCCGGTCCGCGCCTACGACGAGCAGGCCGAGAAGTCGATGATCGCCGAGATCGAGGCCGCCAAAAAGGACGGCGACACCCTCGGCGGGGTGGTCGAGGTCGTCGCGCTGGGCCTGCCGATCGGGCTCGGGTCGTTCACCAGCGGCGACAACCGGCTCGACGGGCAGCTGGCCGCCGCCGTCATGGGCATCCAGGCGATCAAGGGCGTCGAGATCGGCGACGGGTTCGCGACCGCGCGCCGGCGCGGCAGCCGCGCCCACGACGAGATGTACCCCGGCCCCGACGGCGTCGTCCGGTCCACCAACCGGGCCGGCGGGCTCGAGGGCGGCATGACCAACGGCCAGCCGCTGCGGGTGCGCGCCGCGATGAAACCGATCTCCACGGTGCCGCGGGCCCTGGCCACCGTCGACATGGCCACCGGCGACGAGGCCGTCGCCATCCACCAGCGCTCGGACGTGTGCGCGGTGCCCGCCGCCGGGGTGGTCGCCGAGACCATGGTCGCGCTGGTGCTGGCCCGCGCGGCGCTGCAGAAGTTCGGCGGCGACTCGCTGGCCGAGACCCGCCGCAACATCGAGTCCTACCGGCGCGCGGTCGCCGAACGCGAGTCGCCGGCGGCCCGGGGGACCGCCTGATGGCACCCAGGGCGGTACTGGTGGGGTTGCCGGGCTCCGGTAAGTCCACCATCGGGCGACGGCTGGCCAAGGCGCTCGGGGTGGGCCTGCTGGACACCGACGCGGCGATCGAGCAGCGGACGGGCCGCCGCATCGCCGACATTTTCGCCGACGAGGGCGAGCCGGAGTTCCGCCGCATCGAGGAGGACGTGGTGCGCGCGGCGCTGGCCGAGCACGACGGGGTCCTCTCGCTGGGCGGCGGCGCCGTCACCAGCCCCGGGGTGCGCGAGGCGCTGGCCGGCCACACCGTGGTCTACCTGGAGATCAGCGCCCGCGAAGGGGTGCGGCGCACCGCCGGCAGCAGCGCGCGGCCCCTGCTGGCCGGCCCCGACCGCGCGGAGAAATACCGCGCCCTGATGGCGCAGCGCAGCCCGCTGTACCGGCGCGTCGCGACGATCCGGGTGGACACCAACCGCCGCAATCCCGGGGCGGTGGTCCGCCACATCGTGTCGCGGCTGCCGGAGACCCAGCCCAGCGGGGCCGCCACATGACCGGCACCACCGCGCCGGTCACCGTCGAGGTGGCCGTCGACCCGCCGTACCCGGTCATCATCGGCACCGATCTGGGTGGCGAGCTGGACCGGTTGCTGTCCGGCCGGCACCGGGTCGCGATCCTGCACCAGCCGGTGCTGGCGGACGCCGCGGAGGCCATCCGCGCCCGCCTGGCCGGCCACGGCGTCGACGCGCACCGCATCGAAATCCCCGACGCCGAGGCCGGCAAGGACCTGCCCGTCGTGGGATTCATCTGGGAAGTGTTGGGCCGCATCGGAATCGACCGCAAGGACGCGCTGGTCAGCCTGGGCGGCGGCGCGGCCACCGACGTCGCCGGCTTCGCGGCGGCCACGTGGCTGCGCGGCGTCTCGATCGTGCACATGCCGACCACCTTGCTGGGCATGGTCGACGCGGCTGTCGGCGGCAAGACCGGCATCAACACCGACGCGGGCAAGAACCTGGTGGGCGCGTTCCATCAGCCGCTCGCCGTCCTGGTCGACCTGGCGACCCTGGAAACGTTGCCGCGCAATGAACTCGTCGGCGGGATGGCCGAGGTGGTCAAGGCCGGGTTCATCGCCGACCCGGTGATCCTCGACCTCATCGAGGCCGACCCGCAGGCCGCCCTGGACCCGGCCGGCGACGTGCTGCCGGAGTTGGTCCGGCGCGCGATCGCGGTGAAGGCGCAGGTCGTGGCCGCCGACGAAAAGGAGTCCGAGCTGCGCGAAATCCTCAACTACGGTCACACGTTGGGGCACGCGATCGAGCGGCGCGAGGGCTACCAGTGGCGGCACGGCGCCGCGGTCTCCGTCGGCCTGGTGTTCGCCGCCGAGCTGGCCCGGCTCGCCGGACGCCTCGACGACGCCACCGCACGGCGACACCGCACCATCCTGGCGGCGCTCGGCCTGCCGGTCAGCTACGACGCCGACGCGTTGCCGCAGCTGCTGCAATACATGGCGGGCGACAAGAAGACCCGGGCCGGGGTGCTGCGGTTCGTCGTGCTCGACGGGCTGGCCAAGCCGGGGCGGTTGGCCGGGCCGGACCCTGCGCTGCTGGCGGCGGCCTACGACGGCCTGGCGGGGGCCTCATGAGGGTCCACGTCGTCAACGGCCCGAACCTGGGCCGGCTGGGCAGGCGCGAGCCCGGCGTCTACGGCACCACCACGCACGACGAGCTGGCCGCGCTGGTCGAGCGGGAGGCCGCGGCGCTGGGACTGGAAGCCGTGGTGCGCCAGAGCGACAGCGAAGCCGACCTGCTGGAGTGGATCCATGCGGCCGCCGACGCGGGGGAGCCGGTGATCCTCAACGCCGGCGGGCTGACCCACACGTCGGTGGCGCTGCGCGATGCGTGCGCCGAGCTGAGCGCGCCGCTGATCGAGGTGCACATCTCCAATGTGCATGCGCGCGAAGAGTTTCGGCGCCACTCCTACATCAGCCCGGTCGCGAGCGGGGTGATCGTCGGACTGGGCGTGCGGGGCTACGTGCTGGCCATGCGGTATCTGGCCGAAACGAGCTAGTCCTTCTTGGGTTCTTCGCCGGCCTCGGGATCCGTGCGGATCACCTCGGTCTTCGCATCGTCCTCGGTGGTGGGCATCTCCTCGGTGCTGCCCCCCCACGTGCCCGTCGGGAGCACCTCGGTGGGTGCCTCCCGCTCGGCGGTCGGCATGGTTTCGGTGGTTTCCTCGCGCTCGGCGGTGGCCACCGCAGTCGGCGCGGCGGCCGCCTCGGCCGCCGGCACCGCGATCTCGCCCGTCGGGCTGTCGTCCCCGCGCACCGCGGCGAACACGTCGGTGTCGGCGCGTTCCTGGTCACCCTCGCCGCGCGGCGGCGGGTTGCGGTCCACCCGCCAGCGGCCGAAGGTCACGCCGATGATCCCGGCCAGGAAGACGAGGAGCGCGGTGAACGCCGCGAACGTCGTGACCTCGTTGATCAGGCCCCCGCTGTAGAGCCCCTTGTACACCAGGGCGATGACCCAGGACACCGCGCCGCTGAGGATCCCCGCGACCAGCCCGGCCAGCAGCCAGGTCATCGCCAGGTCGCTGCGCCGGTCGGGGTCCGGATTGGCCACGGCGTCGGCGCGGCCGTCGATCATCCCCCAGCCGAGCGCGGCGATGGTGAACAGCAGCAGCAGCACGATGCTGACCAGCCCGGCCTGCGTCGGCCACGCGTTGATGATCGTTCCCTGAATCAAGCGGACGACGACCATCAACCCGGCGTACGCCAGTCCACGCACCATCCAGTTAGTCATGGGCCATCAGCGTAGCGAGTAGCGTCAAGGGGCGTGACACATTCGCAACGTCGAGACAATCTCAAAGTGCAGATTGCGGCCGCCGGGCTGGATGCCATGCTGGTCACGGACCTGACCAATGTGCGCTATCTGTCCGGATTCACCGGTTCCAACGGCGCGTTGCTGGTGTTCGGCGACGACTCGAACGATCGAGGGGCCGTGCTGGCCACCGACGGCCGGTACCGCACTCAGGCGGCCGAGCAGGCGGCCGGGCTTCAGATCGCCATCGAGCGGGCGCTGGGTCGCCACCTGGTCGGCCGTGCTGCCGACGCCGGGGTGGGCAAGCTGGGCTTCGAGAGCAATGTGGTCACCGTCGACGCCTTCGACGCGCTGACCAACGAGCTGCGGGAGCGTTCGGCGCCCACCGAGCTGGTGCGGGCCGCCGGCACCGTGGAGGGGCTGCGGGAGATCAAGGACGCCGGTGAGGTGGCGCTGCTGCGGCTGGCCTGCGAGGCGGCCGACGCCGCGCTGGCCGACCTGGTGCAGCGCGGCGGCCTGCGGCCCGGGCGGACCGAGCGGGAGGTGGGACGCGAGCTGGAAGCGCTGATGCTCGACCACGGCGCCGACGGGATCTCGTTCGAGACGATCGTGGCGGCCGGGGCGAATTCGGCGATCCCGCATCACCGCCCGACCGACGCGGTGCTGGCCGAGGGGGACTTCGTCAAGATCGACTTCGGCGCGCTGGTCGCCGGATACCACTCCGACATGACCCGCACCTTCGTCCTGGGCAAGGCCGCCAACTGGCAGCTGGAGATCTACGGGTTGGTCGCCGAGGCGCAGCAGGCCGGCCGCGAGGCGCTGCGGCCGGGCGCCGAGCTGCGCGACGTGGACGGCGCGGCCCGCCGGCTGATCGTCGACGCCGGCTACGGCGAGAACTTCGGCCACGGCCTGGGGCACGGGGTGGGCCTGCAGATCCACGAAGCACCCGGGATCGGCGCGACCTCCGCCGGTACACTACGGGCGGGCTCCGTCGTGACCGTGGAGCCCGGCGTCTACTTACCCGGCCGCGGCGGTGTCCGCATCGAGGACACGCTTGTCGTGCCCGACAATGCCGGGCGGACCCCGGAACTGTTGACCAAGTTCCCCAAGGAACTGACCGT
>CAVRTL010000013.1:0-126198 GCA_963724165.1 uncultured Actinomycetota bacterium
CATGCGCCAATCCTATTGACTCAACTCCGGCGGCAGCTGGCTTTCCACCGGCTTGCGGGCGATCGCCTCCGCCTTGGCCACCGCCTGGGCGATCGCGGGATCGGTCTCGGTGGAGAACCAGTCGGCGATGTCGGCGTCGTCGGTCTCCGGCATGGGCGCGTCGTCGACCGGCGACGGCTCGAACCGGAACACCCCGTCCTCGCCCGGCTTGCCCAGCATCCTGGTGAACCCCTGCAGCGCCGCACTGAAGTCGCTGGGCACCACCCACACCTTGTTGGCGTCGCCGCGCGCCATCTCCGGCAGCGTCTGCAGGTACTGGTAGGCCAGCATCTCCGGCGTGGGCCGGCCGGCCTTGATCGCGGCGAACGTCTTCTCGATGGCCTTGGCCTCCCCCTGCGCCTGCAGGTAGGCCGCCGCCCGCTCGCCCCGCGCGCGCAGCATCCGGGACTGCCGGTCGCCCTCGGCGGCCAGGATCGCAGCCTGCTTGGCGCCCTCGGCGGCCAGGATCTGGGCCTGCTTGGCGCCCTCGGCCTCCTTGATCGACGACTCCCGCATCCCTTCGGCGGTCAGGATCATGGCCCGCTTCTCCCGGTCGGCCTTCATCTGCTTTTCCATCGAGGCCTGGATCGATGGGGGCGGGTCGATGCTGCGCAGCTCGACGCGCGCCACCCGCAGGCCCCAGCGGTTGGTGGCCTCGTCGAGCACACCGCGCAGCTGGGCGTTGATCACCTCGCGGGAGGTCAGCGTCTGCTCCAGCGTCATGCCGCCGACGACGTTGCGCAGCGTGGTCGTGGTGAGCTGCTCGACGCCGACGATGTAGTTGCTGATCTCGTAGACGGCCGCCTGCGGGCTGGTGACCTGGAAGTAGACCACGGTGTCGATGTTCAGCGTCAGGTTGTCCTCGGTGATCACCGGCTGCGGCGGGAACGACACCACCCGCTCCCGCAGGTCCACCCGCGCGCGGATGCGGTCGATGAAGGGGACCAGCAGCGTCAGCTGACCACTGACCGTGCGGCTGTACCGGCCCAGCCGTTCGACCACCGCGGCCTCGGCCTGTGGAACCAGCGCGACCGACTTGGCCACCACGACTATGGCGAATATCACCAGAACAGCCAGCAACACAAGGCCGGCAACCGCACCTTCCACCTGAGTTCCTCTCTCTCGCAGCGTCTCTGATAAGCCGTTAGGTGCTCTTGAACACCACCGCCGTAGCGCCGTCGATGCGCACGACGGTCACCGACTCCCCCGGTTCGTAGACATCGACGTCGTTGAGCGGGCGCGCGGTCCACACCTGGCCGTCGAGCTTGACCTGGCCCTCGTCGCAGGCCACGCGGTCGAGCACCAGCGCGTTGCGGCCCTCCAGCGCCTGGATGCCCAGCCGCGGCGTCCTGGGGGTCAGCCGCCGGCGCAGCGCCGGGCGCACCAGCACCAGCAGCAGGACCGAGACGACCAGAAACGCCAGCCCGTCGGCCCAGACCGGCCAGTCCATCAGCCAGCTGATCCCGGACGCGGCCAGCGCGCCGCCGCCGAGCATGAGCAAGAACATGTCGCCGGTGAGGGCCTCCGCACCGGCGAGCACCAGTGCGAATATGAGCCAAAGCACCGCGCCGGGCATGCGGTCAGAATACGCGTAATCGCGCGTGCACGGCCGGCGCCGCACAAAGCCATTACACTGCGAGATCGTGTGGTGCCCCAGTGTGTCGCTGTCGGTGTGGGCCAACGCCTGGCTCGCGGGCAAGGCCGCGCCCGACGACGTTCTGGACGCGTTATCCCTTTGGGCACCAAAGCAATCGATCACGGCGTATGATGCCGTCGCCGCTGGCCACACCGGCCTGCCGTGGCCCGATGTCAACGACGCCGGGGCGGTATCGTTGTTGCAGACCCTGCGCACCGCGGTGGGCCGGTCGGTCGTGCCGCGTGGCCCGGGCCGGCTGCGCGGCACCATCAACGTCGTGCTGCCGGTGCCCGGTGACGTGCGGGGTCTGGCCGCGGGCACCCAGTTCCAGCGCGACGCGCTGGCCGTCGGCGAGGCCATCATCATCACCAACCCCGAGGATCCCGCCGCCGCCGTCGGACTGGTCCCCGAGTTCGCCTACGGCGACTTCGAGGACGCCGACGACGACGCCGGCCTGCCCGAATTGTCCGCGCTGTCCTGGACGGTGTATTCGCTGCCCGCTGCGCCGGCGTTCGACCACCACGAACTCGGCGACGCCGAGTACTCGCTGCGCTCGGCGGTGCGCTCGGCCGCCGACGCGCTGGTCGCCGTCGGGCTGGACTCGGCCGCCTCCGACGTCGACGATCCGCGCGGATTGGTCGAGCAGCTGCTGGAATCCACACGGCAGCACCGGATTCCCGATCACGCGCCGTCGCGGGCGCTGCGGGTGCTGGAGAACGCCGCGCACGTCGACGCGATCATCGCGGTCAGCGCCGGGCTCAGTCGGCTGTCCGACTCGCCGCGCAATGTCCCGGACCGGTTCGCCGGGCTGGAGCCGATCGCGGCGCAGTCCTCGTCGGAGTCGCGGATCGCCAACGACGCCCTGCGGCCGCTGACCGCGGTGGTCCGTTCGGCGCGCATGGCCGCGGTCACCGCGATCCTGCACTCCGCGTGGGCCGACTGAGCCCGCGGACTAGCCGTCCTGCCGTGCCACGCAGTGCGGCGGGCGGCACGGCTCGCCATTGACGCTGGCCAGGCAGCCCGGCACCGGATCGGGGCCGCTGACCCGGTCGGGCGGGCGGCCTTCGCGCAGTTCGTCGATCAGGCCGGCGGCCAGCCGGGCGAACCGCCGGTCGGCGTTGGGCGTGCCGGCCCGGGCGAACGCCAGCCCGGCTTGCTGCGCCTGCGCGCGCAACTCGTTGTCGAGGTCCCACACCACCTCGATGTGGTCGGCGACGAAGCCGATCGGGCAGACCACGACGGCGCCGGCGCCGGCTTGCGCGAGCACGCTGAGATGGTCGGCGACGTCGGGTTCCAGCCAGGGCACCTGCGGCGGGCCCGAACGCGACTGCCACACCACGTCGTAGTCGGCGTATCCGGCGGCCGCCGCCACCAGGCTTGCGGCATAGGCGACTTGGCGGCTGTAGAGGTTCGGGCCGCAGCGCCGGTCGGCGGCCACCGGGATCGAGTGTGCGGTGAACACCAGCCGCGCGTCGGCGGGCACGGTCGCGGCGGCCGCGGCGATCGATTCGGCGAACATCTCGACAAACAGCGGGTGATCGAAGTAGGGCCGCAACTTGACCAGCTTGGGCGCGCCCGGTCCGGCCATGCCGCGGGCCCGCGCGATGTCCTCGACGTACTGGGTGCAGCTGGAATAGCCGCTCCAGGCCGACGTGGTGAACACCGCGGCGCGACGAACGCCGTTGTCACGCATCGTCGCAACCGTTTCCTCGATGTAGGGCTCCCAGTTGCGGTTGCCGAAGTACACCGGCATCTCAAGTTCGGTGCGGAGCTCTTCGATCAGCGCGCGGTTGATGCCGTTGATCGGCGACACCCCGCCGAAGTGCAGGTAGTGCTGAGCCACCCCGTCGAGGCGTTCGGGCGGCACGTTGCGGCCGCGGGTGACGTTCTCCAAGAACGGCCGTACCTGCTCGGGTCCCTCCGGACCACCGAAGGACAGCAGCAGGACCGCATCGAATTGCATTAGCGACCAGTGCAATCCGCTTTTAAAGCAACTGGGTGCTGGCGCCGCCGTCGGCGAAGATGATGGTCCCCGTCGTGGCCGGTAGCCACTCGGACAGCAGCGCGCACACGGTCTTGGCGACCGGCGTCGCGTCCTTCATGTTCCAGCCCAGCGGCGCGCGCTGATCCCAGCCCTGCTCGAGCAGCTGAATCTGGGCGCCGGCCTCGTCGCCGAGCGCGCCGCCGACGATCGCGCTCATCGCCAGCGTCCGGATCGGGCCCGCGGCAACCAGATTCGAGCGCACGCCGTACTGCCCGGCCTCGCGGGCCACGAACCGGTTGACCGACTCCAGCGCGCTCTTGGCCACCGTCATCCAGTTGTAGGCCGGCATCGCCCGGCTCGGGTCGAAATCCATGCCGACGATGCTGCCGCCGGAGTTCATGATGGGCAGCAACGCCTTTGCGAGCGAGGCATACGAGAACGCCGAGATGTGAATGCCTTTGGAGACGTCTTCGTAGGGCGCGTCGAAGAAGGGGTTGATGCCCATCCCGGTCTGCGGCATGAAGCCGATCGAGTGCACCACACCGTCGAGCTTGTTGTCCGGCCCGATGGCCTCGGTGACCCGCTCGGCGAGGGTGGCCAGGTGTTCCTCGTTCTGCACGTCCAACTCGATCAACGGGGCCTGGCGCGGCAACCGGTCGACGATGCGCTGGATCAGCCGGAGCCGGTCGAAGCCGGTGCACACCAGTTCGGCTCCCTGCTCCTGGGCCACCCGCGCGATGTGGAAGGCGATCGAGGAGTCGGTGATGATCCCGCTGACCAGAATCCGTTTGCCGTCAAGCAGTCCCGCCATGTCCGTCCTAATCTTGTGGTTTCGTCAGTGGCCCATGCCCATGCCGCCGTCGACCGGGATGACGGCGCCAGAGATGTAGCTCGCGTCCTCGGACGCCAGGAAGCTGACCACCCCGGCCACCTCGGCGGCGGTGCCGACCCTCTTCGCCGGGATGAATTGCAGTGCGCCCTCCTGGATCCGCTCGTCCAGCGCGCGGGTCATGTCGGTGTCGATGTAGCCCGGGGCCACCACGTTGGCGGTCACGTTGGCCTTGGTCAGCTCGCGGGCGATCGAGCGAGCCATGCCGATCACACCGGCCTTGGAGGCCGCGTAGTTGGCCTGGTTGCCGATCCCCCAGCTGCCGGAGACCGAACCGATGAAGATCATCCGGCCGAACCGGTTGCGCTGCATGCTGCGCGAGGCCCGCTGGGCCACCCGGAATGCCCCGGTGAGGTTGGCGTTGATAACCTTCTCGAACTTCTCCTCGGTCATCCGCATGAGGAACGCGTCGGCGGCCACGCCTGCGTTGGACACCAGCACCTCGACCGGACCCTGTTGCGCCTCGACCTCTTTGAAGGCGCGGTCGACGGCGTCGTTGTCGGTGACGTCGCACTCGACGCCGAACAGCCCCTCGGGCACTCCGGATCCGCGGTGCGTCACGGCCACCTTGTGGCCGTCGGCGGCCAGCCGCTGCGCGATCGCCAGACCGATGCCCCGGTTGCCGCCGGTGACGAGAACCGACCGCGCCACGAAAGCGGGTCTGCCCGCGGGCGGGGCATTCTCGGCTCTGCCGTCGGTCGCCGTGTCAGTCACCCCGCCAACCTAGCGCCTCCCCGCGGCGGCGCTGCACTCGGCTCGCCGCGGGTCACCCCCGTGGCGAGCGATGCTCGGCGCCGGTTCGGCCCGCGCCGCGGAGGACGATGTCGACCGCCGCCTCGATGACGTCGTCGTCGGGGACCGTGCCGAACATCAGCGACGGACAGGCGACCACGCCGGACAGCATGGAGATCGCCGCCTCCAGTTCCGCACCCTCGAAGACTTCTTCCAGGACGGCGCGGACCGGTCGCTGACCGTCGGTGTTGACCGCGTTGCGGACCTCACGCATCATCTCGTCGGTCGCCCACTGGGCCATCGCGGACAACACCTGGTCGAGCCGGCGGTCGAGGACGGCCTGGCGGAACGCCTTCAGCTCCCCGACCAGGTCGGTGCGGATATCACCGGTGCGCTCGTGGTGGGCGACATCACCGAGGGCCTCCAGCGCGACGGCGGCGAGGTCGAACCTGGACGGCCAGTGCTTGTAGAGCGTGGTTTTGGAGTAGCCGGCCCGCTCGGCGACCCGCGCGTGCGTGAGGGCGTCGGCACCCTCCGAGACGAGCACGTCGAAGGCGGTGCGCGCGACGTCGGCCCGGGTTCGCACGATCCGGGCGTCCTCGCCCGCTTGGGTGCCGTGGCCAGGTGTCATCGGGGCGCGTCCTTCCCGCTAATCGGCGCTCTGATGATTGTGCGCCTGTCCCCGCAAAAACTAGCCGGTGGACACAAGGGCCAGAAGCGGAATTTATGCACACTAGTGGTCAATATGTTCATTACTGTACGATCTGAACTATTCCCCTCCCGCCCCCAGCCCGGAGGTTCGACGATGATCCCGACCCGGTCATTTCCGCGATACCGCCCCGACGCGATCGTCGGCCGCCTCACGGCCGCCGCACTGTGGACGAGACGGGCGCTGGTGGGCACGGGGCTGCTCGCGGGCGGGCACGTGATCGCGCTGCCCGCCGTGCACACCCCGGTGCCGCCGCTGCTCGCCGCCGCCGTGTGGTTGGGCGGCCGGCATGCGCCGCGCGCGCTGGCCCGGCTGATGGCGGCACCGTCGATGACCCGGCGCGCCGCATGAGCCCGCAGGTCGACGTCGGCGCGATGCTGGCCCGCCAAGCCGACGAGGTCGACACCCGCTACCACCCGTCGGCCGCGCTGCGGCGCCAACTGAACAAGGTCTTCCCCACGCACTGGTCGTTCCTGCTCGGCGAGATAGCGCTGTACAGCTTCGTCGTGCTGCTGATCACCGGCGTGTACCTGACCCTGTTCTTCGACCCGTCGATGACCGAGGTGACCTACGACGGCGTCTATCAGCCGCTGCGCGGGATCGAGATGTCGAAGGCCTACGCGTCGACCGTCGACATCTCCTTCGAGGTGCGGGGCGGGCTGTTCGTGCGCCAGGTGCACCACTGGGCCGCGTTGATGTTCGCCGCCGCGATCATGGTGCACCTGGCCCGCGTGTTCTTCACCGGCGCGTTCCGGCGGCCGCGCGAGGCCAACTGGGTGATCGGGTCGCTGCTGTTGATCCTGGCGATGTTCGAGGGCTTTTTCGGCTACTCGCTGCCCGACGACCTGCTCTCGGGTACCGGCCTGCGCGCCGCCCTGTCCTCGATCACGTTGGGCATTCCGGTGATCGGCACCTGGCTGCACTGGGCGCTGTTCGGCGGCGACTTCCCCGGCGACACCCTCATCCCGCGCCTGTACGCCATTCATATCCTGATCTTCCCGGGCATCATGCTGGCGCTGATCGGGCTGCACCTGGCGCTGGTGTGGTTCCAGAAGCACACCCAGTTCCCCGGGCCCGGGCGCACCGAGCGCAATGTCGTCGGCGTGCGGGTGATGCCGGTGTTCGCGGTGAAGTCCGGCGCCTTCTTCGCCGCGATCACCGGCGTGCTGGGCGTGATGGGCGGGCTGCTGCAGATCAACCCGATCTGGAACCTGGGTCCCTACAAGCCTTCTCACGTCGCGGCGGGCTCGCAGCCGGACTTCTACCTGATGTGGACCGACGGGCTGGTCCGGCTGTGGCCGGCGTGGGAGCTCTACGTCGGGCACCACACCGTTCCGGCCGCCGTGGCCGTCGCGGTGCTGATGGGGGTGATCTTCGCCGTCCTGATCGCCTACCCGTTCCTGGAGAAGCGGTTCAGCGGGGACCGCGCGCACCACAACCTGTTGCAGCGGCCCCGCGACGTCCCGGTGCGCACCTCGATCGGGGCCATGGCGATCGCGTTCTACATCGTGCTCACGTTCTCGTCGTTCAACGACCTCATCGCGTATAAGTTCGACATCTCGCTGAACGCGACGACGTGGATCGGGCGCATCGGCATGGTGGTGCTCCCACCGATCGTCTACTTCGTCACCTACCGCTGGTGCGTCAGCCTGCAGCGCAGCGACCGCGCGGTGCTCGAGCACGGCGTCGAAACCGGCATCATCAAACGGCTACCGCACGGCGCCTACATCGAGGTGCACCAGCCGCTGGGCCCGGTCGACGAGCACGGCCACCCGATCCCACTGACCTATGAGGGAGCCCCGATCCCCAAGCGGCTGAACAAGCTTGGCCTGGGCGGGCGGCCCGGGTCGGGCAGCCTCCTGTTCGCCGACCCGCCGGCCGAAGCGGCAGCGCTCCGGGAAGCGGCACACGCGGGCGAGCGGCGCGCCCTGACCGCGCTGCGGCATCGTCAGAACGGCAACAACGGGCACGATCCGGGCTCATAGCCGCCGGCCGCGCGCCCGTCAGGTCGGCAGCCGGCGGTTGATCAGCAGCGCCGCCAGCCCGGCCAGCGCCAGCACCAGCGCCCCCAGCCGCAACCAGCCCGCGCTGGCGTCGCCGCGGATGGTCTCGTAACCGATCTGCTGCTGCAGCGACGCGTAGACCGAGTTCAGCTCCGCCAGGCTGGAGGCGTTGTAGGCGTTCCCGCCCGAGAGCTGGGCCACCTTCTTGAGCGTCTCGTCGTCGACCGGCACCGGCTGGCGCTGGTCGTTGATCTCGACGAAGCCGTACGGCGTGCCGAACGAGATCGTCGAGATCGGCACCCCCTGGTCCTTGGCCGTGCGCGCGGCGGTGAAGGCGCCCTTGGGATTGTCGGGGTTGGTCGGCATCGTCTCCTTGCCATCGGAGAACAACACGATGCGCGCCGGCGGCGGGGTATCGCCGCCGCCGATCACCGCGCCGACCGTAGCGATGGCCTGCAGGGCGGTGAAAATGGCCTCCCCGGTCGCGGTGCGGTCGGCGAACCGCAGCTTGTCGAGCGCACGCTTGGTCGCGTCGCGATTGGTGGTCGGCGACACCAGCACCGTCGCGGTGCCCGCATAGGCGATCAGCCCGAGGTTGATCCCGGGTGTGAGCTCGTCGGCGAACTGCTTGGCGGCCTCCTGCGCGGCGACCATCCGGTTGGGCGCGACGTCGGTGGCCCGCATCGACTGCGACACGTCGATCACCAGCATCACCACCGCGCGGTTGCGCGGAATCCGGACGTCTCGCGTGGGCCCCGCCATCGCGACCGTGAACAGCACCAGCGCGGCCACCAGCAGGATCGCCGGAACATGGCGCCACTTGGGCGGTCGCTTGGGGGCCACGCTTTCCAGCAGCTCCATGTTGGCGAACCGCAGGATCCGCCGCTGGCGCGCCAGTTGCATCAGCACGTACAGCACGGCCAGGCCGGCGACGACGAGCAGGAACAGGAAGAACCACGAATGTTGGAACCCGGACAGCGTCATCGGCCCGAGCAGCGGCAGGCTCACTGGCGCCCCGCCATTGCGCCGCGCCGGCGGGACTCGACGAACCGGACGATGTCGGCGATCCAGTCGCGATCAGTGCGCAGCGTCAAAACCGGTGCGCCGCAACCGCGAATGGTGCGTGCCACGTCGGCGCGGTGCGCCGCGGCCGCCTTGGCGAAGTCGTCGCGCAGCTGCGCGTCGATGGTGAACTCACGGGTCACCCCGGACTCGGCGTCCTGCAGCACGACGTCGCCGATGTCGGGCAGTTCGACGTCACGCGGGTCGAGCACCTCGATGGCCAGCACCTCATGGCGGGCCGCGATCGCGCGCAGCGGGCGCATCCAGTCGATGGGACCCAGGAAATCGCTGATGATCACCGCCATTCCGCGGCGGCGCTCCGGGCGGCGCAGCGCGTCGATGGCCGCCGCCAGGTTCCCGCGCACCCCGATCGGCGCCCGCGGGGTGGTGGCGATCGCGCGCAGCAGGGTCTGCTCGTGCTGGCGGCCCGAGCGGGCCGGGATCCGGGTCATCCTCTCGCCGTTGGTCACAACCGCCCCGATCCGGTTGCCGCCGCCGCTGTTGAGGAACGTGATCGCCGCCGCCGCGGCGACCGCCAGGTCGCGCTTCTCGCACACGGTGGTGCCGAAATCCAGGCTGGCCGACATGTCGACCACCAGCCAGGTCTCCAGCTCCCGGTCGGCGATCATCTGCCGGACGTGGGGATGCGTGGTTCTCGCGGTGACGGCCCAGTCCATCCGCCGCACGTCGTCACCGGGCTGGTACTCGCGCGACTCCCCCGGCTCCGAACCCGGGCCGGGAATCAGGCCGAGGTGATCGCCGTGCAGGACGCCGTCGAGCTTGCGGCGCACGGTCAACTCGAGGTTGCGCAGCGCCACCGCCAGCTTCGGGTCGTTGATCTGCCCGCGCTGCATCGACGGCGGATGGGGCACCGCCGGCGGCTGGGGATCCGTCACCTCACCGACCGCTGGCCGCGCCCGCGCCCTGCATCACCGGGGGCACCGACTGGCCTTGTTGGGGAACGGCGTTCACCTGGGGCAGGGCGACCGTCTGCAGGACCCGGTTGATGACGATCTCGGGGCTGATCTCGTCGGCCAGCGCGTCGTAGGTGAGCACCAGGCGGTGCCGCAGCACGTCGGGGATCACCTCGACGATGTCCTGCGGGATCACGTAGTCGCGGCCGCGCACCAGCGCCAGTGAGCGCGAGGCGGCGATGATGCCCAGCGAGGCGCGCGGGGAAGCGCCGAACGAGATCCAGGCCTTGACGTCGTTCATGCCGAGCTGCTCGGGATGGCGGGTGGCGGTGACTACCCGCACCACGTAGTCGACCAGGGCGTGGTGGACGAAGTTGTTGGCCGCGATCTCCTGCAGCCGCAGCAGGTCACCGGGGTTCATGATCTGCTTGGGCTGCGGCGGCTTGACGCCCATCCGGTAGATGATCTCGCGCTCCTCCTCGGGCGAGGGGTAGCCGACGCTGATCTTGAACAGGAAGCGGTCGCGCTGGGCCTCCGGCAGCGGGTAGACGCCCTCGTGCTCGATCGGGTTCTGGGTCGCCATCACCAGGAACGGGTTGGGCAGATCGAAGGTCTTGCCGCCGATCGAGACGTGCCGTTCCTGCATGACCTCCAGCAGCGCCGACTGCACCTTCGCCGGGGCGCGGTTGATCTCGTCGGCGAGCAGGAAGTTGACCACCACGGGGCCGAGTTCGGTGTCGAACTCCTCGCGGCCCTGGCGGTAGATGCGGGTGCCGATGATATCGGTGGGCACCAGGTCGGGCGTGAACTGGATGCGAGCGAACGTGCCGCCGACCACCTTGGCGAAGGTCTCCACGGCCAGGGTCTTGGCCACGCCGGGAACGCCCTCGAGCAGCACGTGGCCCTTGGACAGCAAGCCGACGAGCATCCGCTCCACCAGCTGGTCCTGGCCGACGATGATCCGCTTGACCTCGAAGATGGCCCGTTCCAGGGTGTGGACCTCGGCGGCCAGCCCATCACCGCCCGAGGGCGCTTCGTGGGTGGGGGCGGAATGCGCGCCCGGTCCCGAATAACCGCTGGCGCCCGGGGGCGGCCCGCCTGCTGATGTCATGTAGCAATCCTCCACAGCTCAATCGGACACGACTGTCGCACGACCGGGGTCGTGGGGCAGCGACGTGCCCGCGTCTAACTATTCCAGGCCCGCCGGTTTCCGTCGACGCGCGGTGCCGCGCAGCAACGACGCGGCCCGGCTCAGTACTCGATGATCCTGGTCAGGTACTGCGTCATGCCGGGCTTGCGCACCGGGCTGACGGTGACCTTGCCCGCGATGCTGGACGCCTCCAGCATCTGGCCGTTGCCCAGGTACATGGTGACGTGCTGGCCGCCGCCGGGGCCGTAGAAGATCAGGTCGCCGCGCCTGGCCTGATTCTGGGGGATGTGGCGACCGGCGTTGTACTGGTCACCGGAGAACCGCGGGATCAGCACACCGACCCCGGCGAAGGCGTACCGCATCAGGCCCGAGCAGTCGAATCCGTTGATGTTGGCGCCGTCGTCGACGCCCTTGCTGGGCCCCTGCAGCGAGCCGCCGCCCCACGAATAGGGCACACCCATCTGGGAACCGGCCCGCTTGATCACGTATTCGATGGCCTGGCGGCCATAGACCCGCGGGATCTTGGCGCCGGGGTGGGTCGCGGCGGTGGGTGCGCCGTTGCCGCCGGGGAGATTGATGCCCAGACCGCCCAGGAACTGCCGGCCCAGGTCGAACGTGGTCTGGGTGGCCTGGGCGGTGGCCTGCAGCGACGCGTTGGCGACCGCGAGCGGGTCACCCGGCGCCCCGGCGCTGATGATCGCCGGCAGCGTCGGATCCCACGGACCGGGGTCGGCCGTGGCCGGCGCCGCCCCCGACAGGGCCGACGAGACCATGAGCCCGGTCACCACCGTGGTGATCCAGGCGAAGTTGAAGAGACGAAACCCCCTGCGGCGCATGGTTCCCCGTTCAGTACTCACTTGACTAATACTCGATGTAGCGGACCACGTAGGGCGTCATGCCGCTGGTGCGCACGGGCGCGACGCGAACCTTCAGACCGACGTCGGGGGCCTCGAGCATCTGGCCGTTGCCCAGGTAGATCGTCACGTGCTGGCTGCCGCCGGGGCCGTAGAAGATGACGTCGCCGCGGCGCATCTGCGAGGACGGGATCTTGCGGCCCAGTTTGTACTGCGAGCCCGAGTAGTGCGGCAGCTTGATGCCCACCCCGGCGAAGGAATACAAGACCAGGCCCGAGCAGTCGAAGCCGGTCGTGCCGGCCCCGGAGTCTATGCCCTTGCTGGGGCCGGCGGCGTTGCCGCCACCCCAGGAATAGGGAACGCCGATCTGCGACATGCCGCGCCGGATCACATACTCGGAGGCCTGGCGCCCGTACACCCGCGGGATCCGGCCCCCGCGGCCCGCCGTGTTGGTGATGCCGGTGTCGTCGGGCGCGAGGATGCCCAGGCTCTGCAGGAACTTTCGCCCCATGCTGGCGGTGACCTGGGCCGAGGTGGCCGAGTACCCCAGCACCTGGTTCACCACCGCGACCGGATCACCGGGGACGTTGGCGCTGGGGATCATCGGCAGCGTGGGGTCCCATAGGCCGTCCCAGCGCCGGCCCCCGGCGGACGGCGCGGACGGGTCGCCGCCCTCCCAGCGATCGCCCGAGGGCGGGGCCGCCGACCCCGGTTGGCCCGCCGACCAGCGGGAGGCGGCCTCGTGCTGCGCGACCTCGAGCTTGGCCCGGGCGTCGTCGCGCTCAGCGGCCAGGCGGGCGACCTCCTCGCGTTGCTGGGCGAACTTGCCCTTGGAGTCGACGAGCGCCGACACGGCGGCGTCCTGGCTGGCCTTGGCGTCGGCGGCGGCCTTGTCGGCCCTCTGCTTGGCCAGCCGCGCCGCCGACTCCCTGTTCACCTGCTCGGTGCGGGCGCGCTGCAGCTTGTCCATCGCCGCCTGCGAACCCGCGGTCAACGTCCGGGCGGCGGACTCGGTGTCGAGAATGTCCTCGGGGCTGGTGGCTGTCAGGTAGCTGCCCGAGGGTCCGTTCATGTATGTCGCCGCCGCGAAGCGGTCGAAGCGACGCTGCGCCGCGGCGATCGCCGCGTTGGCGTCGGCGACCGCCTGCCGGCTGGCCGCAAGGTCGTGATCTGCCGCGGCGGCGTTGTCGCGGGCGGTCTCCACGTCGACCAGGGCCTTGTTGACGCTTTCTTGTTCCGTCTGGATTTCGGCGCTCAGGTCTTCCAGGCGCTGATTGGCCTTGGCGACATTGGCGATCAGTGCGGCCACTTTGTCAGCGACGGGGTCGCCGTGCGCCAGTCCGGGCGTGGCGACGAGCAGCGTCACGCTCAAGATCGACGGAATGACCGGCCGGACCAGCCTTGCGGCGGGTCGCGCAGAAAAGCCCCAGCGGGTGCCCCTCATTCGACTCAGGTCTCCTACGGCTCAACGCAAACGGTCGGCGCCGGTCTTTACGCAGGGCGCCATAGATAACACGAGCATCAATTGCACCGTACGTCACGGATGACACTGGGGAAACGCTGGTCACAAACTGCATTCTGGACGTGCGTTTAATGTGACCGATCGGTGACCTGCGGCGTTTGCCGAACTTTGCCCCGGACAGTCGTCGACAGGCGCGGCGAGGGCGCGAAAGCCGGGTCAGGCCTGTTCGGAGTCCCCATCAACCTCGACGGTGGTCGCGTGCGCGGCGCCCGCCGACGTTGCCACGCGCTTGGCGCGCAGTTGCAGGAATCGGGTCGCGACGGCCGCAGCGAACACACCGATCAGCAGGAATATGGTCAGGCCGGTCCAGGGGAATTCCGGGGTGTTCAGGGCGTGCAGAAAGTTCTGCGCCGAGACCACCGGGTTGCCCGTCTTGGAATGGTCCTCGCCGGCCTCGAGCGTCACGCGCGCGAACTGCGTGCTGTAGCTGCCGACGTAGCTCGGGCTCAACGTGAGCACCGTGGCGTCCGGGTAGTCGGCGCCCACCACGGTGGAGATGTCGCGCAGGGGCGTGTCGTTCGGGGGGTTGTGATCGAGCAGCACGATCTTGAGGTTGATGCCCTCGGCGTGGGCCTGGTTGACCACGTCGAGCAGGCCCGGCATGGCCGGCGGCGCCGCGCTGACACCGTCGGTGGCGACCTGCGCCTTGATCGCCGTCATGTCGACATCCTGGGGAATGTAGGTGGGCAGCGGCGGGTGCAGGGAAAAGGTCGTCAAAAAGGTCACGTGTCGCTCCTTCCGCACTGCCCGCCGAGCCCGACGCCATCGTGACGCTGGGCCGCCGAGGTCACACTAGCGCGGCGCCGGGGGTCGGCCGGGGTCGCCACGCGCCGTGAAACGGCGACCCTCGAGGGTTTAAACCGCGGCCCAACGCGACAAAACTGGGATATACGGGTGCCGCCGCAATGCAGGACAAGCGTACTGTTAAAGTGACTGGGCTCGTGTGCAGCGTCGCCGACACGGCCCGTCGGCGGAAGAACTCAATCCCGGGAGTTGATGTGACTAGCAAGGAATCTGTGAACTCGTTCGGAGCTCGTGACACCCTCGAGGTCGGCGATCAGAGTTACCAGATCTACCGTCTGGACGCCGTCCCCAATACCAAGAAACTCCCCTACAGCCTCAAAGTCCTCGCCGAGAACCTGCTGCGCAACGAGGACGGCAGCGACATCACCAAAGACCACATCGAGGCCATCGCCAACTGGGACCCCGAGGCCCAGCCCAGCATCGAGATCCAGTACACGCCGGCCCGCGTCATCATGCAGGACTTCACCGGCGTGCCCTGCATCGTCGACCTGGCCACGATGCGCGAGGCCATCGGCGACCTGGGCGGCAAACCGGACAAGGTCAACCCGCTGGCACCCGCCGACCTGGTGATCGACCACTCGGTGATCGCCGACCTGTACGGCCGGGCCGACGCGTTCGAGCGCAACGTCGAGATCGAATACGAGCGCAACGGGGAGCGCTACCAATTCCTGCGCTGGGGCCAGGGCGCATTCCGCGACTTCAAGGTGGTGCCGCCGGGCACCGGCATCGTGCACCAGGTCAACATCGAGTACCTGGCGCGGGTGGTGATGTCCCGAGCGGATGACGCGGGAAATATGACCGCCTACCCCGACACGTGCGTGGGCACCGACTCGCACACCACGATGGTCAACGGCCTGGGCGTCCTGGGCTGGGGCGTGGGCGGCATCGAGGCCGAGGCCGCGATGCTGGGCCAGCCGGTGTCGATGCTGATCCCGCGGGTCGTCGGCTTCAAGCTGACCGGGGAGATCCAGCCGGGCGTCACCGCCACCGACGTGGTGCTGACCGTCACCCAGATGCTGCGCGAGCACGGCGTGGTCGGCAAGTTCGTCGAGTTCTACGGCGAGGGCGTTGCCCAGGTGCCGCTGGCCAACCGCGCCACCCTGGGTAATATGAGCCCCGAATTCGGTTCCACCGCAGCGATTTTCCCGATCGATCAGGAAACCATCGACTACCTTCGGTTCACCGGGCGCAACGAAGAGCAGCTGGCGCTGGTCGAGGCGTACGCCAAAGAACAGGGCATGTGGCACGACGCCGCGCACGAGCCCACCTACTCCGAGTACCTCGAGCTCGACCTGTCCGACGTGGTGCCCTCGATCGCCGGGCCCAAGCGGCCGCAGGACCGAATACCGTTGTCGGAGGCCCAGTCCACGTTCCGCAAGCAGATCCCCAACTACGTCGGCGACGACTCCGGCCAGGCGCAGTACTCCAAGCTGGACGAGGCCGTCGACGAGACCTTCCCGGCCAGCGACCCGGCGTCGCTGTCCTCCAACGGCAACGGCAGCCCACCCGTGGAAACCGCCGCCGTGCACCCGGACGGCCGCCCGAGCAACCCGGTGGACGTGAAGTCCGACGAACTCGGGGAGTTCGTGATCGACCACGGCGCGGTGGTGATCGCGGCGGTCACCTCGTGCACCAACACCTCCAACCCCGAGGTGATGCTGGGCGCGGCGCTGCTGGCCCGCAACGCCGTCGAGAAGGGGTTGACCTCCAAGCCGTGGGTGAAGACCTCGATGGCGCCCGGCTCGCAGGTGGTCCACGACTACTACGAGAAGGCCGGCCTGTGGCCGTATCTGGAGAAGCTCGGCTTCTACCTCGTGGGCTACGGCTGCACCACCTGCATCGGCAACTCCGGCCCGCTGCCCGAGGACGTCTCGAAGGCCGTCAACGACAACGACCTCGCGGTGACGGCCGTGCTGTCGGGCAACCGGAACTTCGAGGGCCGCATCAACCCCGACGTCAAGATGAACTACCTGGCCTCTCCCCCGCTGGTGATCGCCTACGCGCTGGCCGGGACCATGGACTTCGACTTCGAGAAGGAGCCGCTGGGCACGGATAAAGAGGGCAAGGATGTCTATTTGAAGGACATCTGGCCGTCGCAGAAGGACGTCTCGGACACCATTGCCTCGGCGATCAACTCCGAGATGTTCACCAAGAACTACGCCGACGTGTTCAAGGGCGACGAGCGGTGGCGCAACCTGCCGACCCCGAGCGGCAACACCTTCGAGTGGGACCCGGATTCGACCTATGTGCGCAAGCCACCGTTCTTCGAGGGCATGGAGCCGGAGCCGGAGCCGGTCGGCGACATCACCGGCGCCCGGGTGCTGGCACTGCTCGGCGACTCGGTGACCACCGACCACATCTCGCCGGCCGGCGCCATCAAGCCGGGCACGCCGGCGGCTCAGTACCTCGACGAGCACGGGGTAGAGCGCAAGGACTACAACTCCTTCGGTTCGCGGCGCGGCAACCACGAGGTGATGATCCGCGGCACGTTCGCCAACATCCGGCTGCGCAACCTGCTGCTCGACGACGTCTCCGGCGGCTACACCCGCGACTTCACCCAAGACCCCGTAGATGGGAAGGCCCCGCAGGAGTTCATCTACGACGCGGCGCAAAACTATGCGGCCCAGAACATTCCGCTGGTGGTCCTGGGCGGTAAGGAATACGGGTCCGGCTCGTCGCGCGACTGGGCCGCCAAGGGCACGCTGCTGCTGGGCGTGAAGGCGGTGATCGCCGAGTCGTTCGAGCGCATCCACCGCTCGAACCTGATCGGCATGGGCGTGATCCCGCTGCAGTTCCCCGAGGGAGAGTCGGCCGGCTCGCTGGGCCTGGACGGCACCGAAACCTTCGACATCACCGGGATTGGCGCGCTCAACGACGGCAAGACGCCGAAGACGGTGCACGTCAAGGCCGTCAAGGACGGCGGGGATCCGATCGAGTTCGACGCGGTCGTGCGCATCGACACCCCCGGGGAGGCCGACTACTACCGCAACGGCGGCATCCTGCAGTACGTGCTGCGCAGCATGCTCAAGTCGTAACCCGCACCGCCTGTGCCCAAGGTCAGCCAGGATCATCTGGCGGCTCGCCGCCGCCAGATCCTGGACGGCGCACGTCGTTGCTTCGCCGAGTACGGCTACGACAGGGCCACCGTCCGCCGGCTGGAAAAGGCGATCGGGATGTCGCGCGGCGCGATCTTCCACCATTTCCGGGACAAGGACGCGCTGTTTTTCGCGCTGGCGCGCGAGGACGCCGAGCGGATGGCCGACGTGGCGTCCCGCGAGGGCCTCGTCCAGGTGATGCGCGACATGCTCGCCGCACCCGGGGAGTTCGACTGGCTGGCGACCCGGTTGGAGATCGCGCGCAAGCTGCGCAACGATCCCGCGTTCAGCCGCGGCTGGGCCGAACGCTCCGCGGAACTGGCGGCCGCGACCACCGCGCGCCTGCGCCGGCAGAAGGAGGCACACCGGGTGCGCGACGACGTCCCCGCCGACGTGCTGCAGTGCTATCTGGAACTGGTGCTCGACGGCCTGGTGGCGCGGCTGGCATCCGGAGAGGATCCACAGCGGCTGGCCGCCGTCCTGGATCTGGTGGAGAATTCCATGCGCCGCAACGGTTCCGGACCGCCGGCGGAGCGGCGCTAGGCCCGCGCCGAGCGCGAGGTGTGGTTGGGACCGCCCCGGCTACGCATCGTGGTGCCCGACTCGCGCAGCATGCTGTGCACCGATCCGTAGGAGCGGCCGATGTTGGCTGCCAGGTTGCGGATACTGGCCCCTTGCTCGTAGGCGCTGCGCAACTCGTGCAACAGCTGCTCGCGGGTCTTGTTCGACTTCTGCGGTGACTTTTTCACGAGTCTCTCCCACGCATCCGGACACAATCCAAGCCCCCAGAGTAAGAACACGGGCGTCGGCCGTGGGCCGGATTGACCGAAATCGGCTGTGCCGATTCGGTCGAGCTATGCCAGCTCGATCAAATCCCGGTACTCCTCGGACCAGAAGTCCTCGGTGCCGTCGGGCAGCAGCAGCACGCGTTGGGGATCGAGCGCCTCGGCCGCGCCCGGGTCGTGCGTCACCAGCACGACCGCGCCCCGGTAACTGCGCAGCGCATCGAGCACCTGCTCGCGGGAGGCGGGATCGAGGTTGTTGGTCGGTTCGTCCAGCAGCAACACATTGGCGGTGGACGCCACCAGACCCGCCAGCGCCAGCCGGGTCTTCTCACCCCCGGACAGCGTGCCCGCCGGTTGGTCGAGCTGCGGGCCGCTGAACATGAACGCGCCGAGCAGCCCGCGCAGGTCCTGTTCGCCGGACTCGGGGGCGACGTGGCGGATGTTCTCCCACACCGTGGCGTCGTCGTCGAGCGTGTCGTGCTCCTGCGCGAAATAGCCGATCCGCAAACCGTGCCCGGGCTCGAGCCCACCGGTGTCCGGGGTCTCGACGCCGGCCAGCAGTCGCAGCAGCGTGGTTTTTCCGGCGCCGTTGAGGCCCAGCACGACCACCCGCGAACCGCGGTCGATCGCCAGGTCCAGGCCGGTGAAAACCTCGAGGGATCCGTAGGTCTTGCTCAGCTCCTTGACCACCAGCGGCGTTCGCCCGCACGGGGCCGGGGTCGGGAACTTGATGCGGGCCACCTTGTCGGCGGCCCGCTCGTCATCGAGCGAGGCCATCATCCGGTCGGCGCGGCGCAACATGTTCTGCGCCGCAACGGCTTTGGTTGCCTTGGCACCCAGCTTGGCGGCCTGCGCCCGCAGCGCGGCCGACTTCCGCTCGGCGTTGGCGCGCTCGCGGCGCCGACGCTGCTCGTCGGTCGCGCGGGCGTCGAGGTACTTCTGCCAGCCCATGTTGTAGACGTCGACCTCGCCGCGCACGGCGTCGAGGAACCAGACCTTGTTGACCACGTCGGCGAGCAGTTCGACGTTGTGGCTGATGACCACCAGCCCCCCGGTGTGGGCCCGCAGGAAATCGCGCAGCCAGCCAAGCGAATCCGCGTCCAGGTGGTTGGTCGGCTCGTCGAGCAGCAGCGTGGTGTCCGAACCCGAGGCACCCGCGCCCGCTTCGGACGCGGCGAACAGGATGCGCGCCAACTCCACCCGGCGGCGCTGCCCACCGGACAGGGTGCGCAGTTTCTGGGTCAGCACCCGTTCGGGCAGGCCGAGACTCGCGCAGATGCGGCCGGCCTCGCTCTCGGCCCCGTAGCCGCCCAACGCGACGAATCGCTCCTCGAGCTGCCCGTAGCGCCGGATCGCGCGGTCGCGCGCCTCGTCGTCGGCGACCTCGGCCATCAGCACCTGCTGCTTTTCCAGGTCGGTGAGCAACGCATCGAGCCCGCGGGCCGACAGCACCCGGTCACGCGCCAGCACGTCCAGGTCGCCCTGCTTGGGATCCTGTGGCAGATAACCGATTTCGCCGGTGCAGGCGACCGACCCGGCATAGGGCTGTCCCTCGCCCGCCAGGATGCGCAGGGTCGTGGTCTTGCCCGCGCCGTTGCGGCCGACCAGCCCGATGCGGTCGCCGGGCTGCACACGCAGGTCCGGGCCGTCCGGTGAGAGCAGGATGCGCGCGCCAGCGCGGACCTCCAGGTCCGTGGCCGTGATCACATTCGCTCCCGTGTCTTATTTGTCGTCGGTGAACACCGCCGGCCGCTGCTCTTTGCGCGCAGCAACCGCTTCCTCGAAGTTCGCGGTGAGCAAGCGGACGAAAAGCTGTCCCAGGCCCTCGGCCTGCATGTGCCCTTCCAGACTACCGGCGTCCAGCCCGGTCCACAGTGTGCGCTTGGTCAACTCGACGCCCGGCCGGGAGAAGGCCGCTATCCGCGCGGCGATCGCATAGCAGGTGTCCAGCAGCTGGTCATCGGGCACCTGACACGACACCAGCCCGATCCGCTCGGCCTCTTCGGCGGTGACGTCGCGCCCGGTCAGCATGATCTCGAACGCGCGCGACGACCCGATCGCCCTGGGCAGCAGGTAGGACAGGCCCAGTTCGCTGGCGGTCAGGCCGTTGTTGATGCCGGCGGCGCGGAAGTAGGCGCCGGTCGAGGCCACGCGAATGTCGGCGGCCAGGGCCAGGCACAGCCCGCCGCCGATGGCCGGCCCGTTGACCGCGGCGATCACCGGCTGGTGCAGGCGCCGCAGCGTCAGAATGACCTCGTCGAGCACCTCCATCGAGCGCAGCGCGTAGGTCGGGCGGGTCAGCCCGTCGACGTGAGGCACCGTGCCGGCCGACTTGTGGTCGGCGCCCGAGGAGAATCCCCGGCCCGCCCCGGTCAGCACCACCACGCGCGTCGAATTGTCGTGCCTGACCTGCTCGAGGGCCTCCTTGAGCGGCACCATGACATCGAACGCCATGGAGTTCATCCGCTCGGGCCGATTGAGGGTTATCAGCGCGACGCCGGGCCGCGGTTGCTCCACCAGTACCAAACTCACCCGCAAACGGTAGCGCGGACGGCGGAAAATGCCGCGACGCGCGACCGCTCAGACGTAACCCAGGCCGCTGGCCGCCAGGAAAATCCCCAGCACGGCCACGAGCGCGCCGAGGACCTCCCGTCGTCTCGCCCGCGCCCACCGGTGCACCGCGGACACCGCCGCGCGAGTCTTCGCGGGCGCCACCCATTGGCAGACGAGGGGAATCTCGACATACGCCAACGAGACCACCGTGTACAGCCCGGCCGCGCCGAGCTGGGCGTCCACAGTGGCTCCCGACGCCAGGATGGCGGTGAGCGCCGCCAGGTACCGCAAGTCGGCGAAGATCACGGTGCCGAGCAGGAACGTCGTCCACGGCGGGCCGGCCTGCAGCGCGCCCACCGCGCGCCCGCCCGCCCGCGACAACGCGGCCGCCCGCGGCGTGGCCGGGGCCGGTGGGCGTTGCCGCGCCGAAAGGCCCACCGTGATCAACGCGGCGAGCAGCAGCGCGAGCACGCCCAGGACGATCTGGATGCGCCCCGCGGCGGAACTCGCGGTGACCAGCTCCAGCCGGTGTGTGACGCCGAGCACCAGCTCGCGCAGCCCGAACAGCGCAGCGAGGTTCAAAACGCCACCGACCGCCAGGCCGCCGAGCCACAGCGCGAACAGATGGGGCGTGGGCCGTGGCTTGGAAAACAGCAGCACGGTGATCCCGATCCGCACCGGGTCCGCGGCCGCAACCAGCGCCAGCGCCAGCACCACGCCCCACATGGCCGGGGACTCTACCGCCACGGGCACGCCCGCTCGGCGGTTCCGGCGCCCGCGGGTGCGCGCCGGCGCCGGCCATCTCTCTGTGGCGGACATCACCCGGGCGCGAACGGGCCCAGCAGCACGGCATCCCGGCCGCCCGATTTCGCGTCCGAGGTGTCGGATTACCCTGCCGGAGTTGGCGTGATCTGTTAGCTTTAGGCGACTGCCAAGGCCCGAGCGGCGCTTTCTCGAGCGGTCGCAACGGATCCGCCCCGAAGACGGTGAACGTGCCGTCGGCGAAGGCGCGGCAGCCCGGCAACGGAGGCCGTGAAATGGCGCCGACAACCGCGGGGAGTACCGGAGAGGCACTGTGTTCGTCCTGGGAGAGGAAGCGTTCGGCTCGATCATCGACTGGACGCCAGACCCGGGCTCGGTGGTGTGCTGGCACCCGTCGGCGAGTTCGCTGGCCAAGGTCGGCCAAGCGCCGGCCAGCACCGTGCCCGCCAGCCACCAACAAGCCCGGCACCTGCGCAACTTCCGCGATCACGCGAGTCGCGGGGTCGACATGTCGCGGCTGTGCATCGGCAGTTGGGACATGCCCGGCAAGTGCGATGTCCGGGTCCTGAGCTACGTCCTCAACTCCCACCTGCGCCGGCACGACACCTACCACAGCTGGTTCGAGTTCGCCGACGCCGACTCCGACGACATCGTCCGGCACAAGATCTCCGATCCCACCCATATCCACCTGGTCCCGGTCAGGCACGGTGAGATGACACCGCAAGCGTGGCGGGAGCACATTCTGGCCACGCCCAGTCCACTGCAGTGGGACTGCTTCCGGTTCGCCATCATCCAGCGCGCCGACCACTTCACGTTCTGTTTCGTCATCGACCACCTCTACATCGACGCGCAGTTCCTCGGTGCGATGCGCCTGGAGCTGTACCTGATGTACACCGCGCTGCTCGCGGGCGGGGCGCCCGTCTCGCTGCCGGCCGCGGGCAGCTACGAGGACTTCTGCGTCCGCCAGCACCGGCACTCGTCGGCGCTGACACTGGAGTCCCCCGACGTGCGTGCGTGGGTCGACTTCTTCGAGAAGAACGAGGGCACCCTCCCGGATACCCCGGTCTCGCTCGGCGACGGATCGGGCTCATGCGACCTGATGTTCGTGCGCGTGATGGACGAACGACAGACGGCCGACTTCGAAGCCGCCTGCATCGCGGCCGGCGCCCGGTTCAGCGGCGGGGTGTTCGCCTGCGCCGCCCTGGCGCAGCACGAGTTGACCGGCGCCGACACCTACTACGGCCTGGTCGCCCGCGACACCCGCGGCACCCCGACGGAATTCATGACGATCGGGTGGTTCACCGGGTTCGTTCCGATCACCGTCACGGTCGACCCGGCGTCCTTCGGTGCGACGGCGCTTGCTGCGCAGGAGTCGTTCGATGCGGGCAAAGACCTGGCGGAGATACCTTTCAACCGCGTGCTCGAACTGGCACCCTGGCTCAACATGCCGCAGCGGCGCATCCCGCTGCTGTTCCACCTCGACGCCAGTTGTCCCCCGCTGTCGACCATCGCCAGGTCGGAGTGGGGCGGGTCGAACATGAGGATTCATCACGACGGCGGGGTGCCGGCGCGATTCGACCTGAGGGTGAACCGCTACGAGAACGAGACCCAGGTGATCGTGTTCTTCCCGAACAATCCGGTCGCCCGCGAATCGGTGACCCGCTACCTGCAAACCTTGGCGTCGGTGTATCGCCGCGTCGCCGAACGACCCAGCGCGGTGACGCTGCTACCCGGTGGCGGTCAGTCCGACCGGCAACAGGACGCCGCGGCGGGCCGGCGGCCGGGCGGTCAGCCCTGGTCGGCCTGCTCGGCCTGAGCGGCGTCCACGTCGAAGGCCTTCACCTGCTGCACCAGGTCCTCAAGGGCCGCCGGCGGCAGCGCTCCGGGCTGGTTGAACAGCAGCTTGCCCTTCTTGAAGGCCATCAGGGTCGGGATCGAGCGGACCTGGGCGGCCGCCGCGAGCTGCTGCTCGGCTTCGGTGTCGACCTTGGCGTGCACGATGTCGGGATGCTTCTCCGACGACGCCTCGAAGGTCGGCCCGAACTGGCGGCACGGGCCGCACCAGGACGCCCAGAAGTCGACCAGCACGATGTCGTTGCCCTCGACGGTTTCGTTGAATTTGTCGGCAGTGAGATCGAGTGTTGTCACAGTAGGCGCAACGCGGACGACCCGCCCTGTGTTCCCGGGGCGGCGATCCGATCCGGCAGACCAGGACGCGCCCGGGAACCGACCGGCGGCGATGCCGCCCGCCGCCAGGTCCGGTTGGTCAGCAGGCGCATGCCGTTGAGCGCCACCAGCAGCGTGGAGCCCTCGTGCCCGGCCACGCCCAGCGGCAGCGGCAGGTGACCGAACAGGTCCCAGAGCACCAGGACGGTGATGACGCCGGCCGCGATGGCCAGGTTGGCGGTCACGACGCGCCGCGCCGTGCGGGCCAACCCGATGATCGTGGCAAGGGTGTGCAGCTCGTCGCGGACGGTGACGCCGTCGGCGGTCTGCAGGGTGAGGTCGGCGCCGGCGCCCATGGCGATCGAGGCGCGGGCCGCGGCCATGGCGGGAGCGTCGTTGACGCCGTCACCGACCACCAGCACCCGGTGGCCGCCGGCCTGCAGGGCGCGCACCGCCTCAACCTTGTGCTCGGGCAGCAGCGCCGCGCGCACATCGGCGATACCGGCGCGCCGGCCCGCACGTTCGGCCGCACGGGGGTGGTCACCCGTCAGCAGGACGGGCGGCGCGCACGTCACGGCGGTCAGCGCCGCGACGGCAGCCGCGGCGTCGGAACGCACCCGGTCGGTGAGACCGAGCACGCCCACGGCCGTGCCGTCCACCACCACGACGGCGGCGGTGGCGCCCGCCGCCAGGATCGCCGCCAGCTCCGGCAACGGCGCGCCCCGGTAGGCATGCGGGCTGCAGACCTCGACGAACCGCCGGCCCACGCGCGGCGCGGACACCGCGGCCCGGCAACGCACGGAAGTCCTCGGCGGGTGGGATCGCAATGCCTCGCGCGCGGGCCTCCGCAACCACGGCCCGGCCCACCGGATGTTCGCTGAACTGCTCTGCGGCAGCGGCCAATTCGAGCAATCGATGCGCCCCGAAGTCGGGATCCAGCGGTGTGACGAGGTCCAGTCGCGGGACGCCGCATGTCAGGGTGCCGGTCTTGTCCAGCGCGACGACGCTGGTGTCGGCGAGACGCTCGACGACGGCCGCGGACTTGAGCAGGACACCGTGGCGCCCGGCGTTGGCGACGGCCGCCAGCAGCGGCGGCATGGTGGCCAGCACCACCGCGCACGGCGAGGCGACGATCATGAACGTCATGGCGCGCAGCAAGACCGGCTGCAACGCGGCGCCTAGCAGCAGCGGCACGGCGACCAGCGCCAGCGTCGCCCCCACCACGGCGACCGAGTAGCGCTGTTCGATCTTCTCGACGAACAGCTGGGTTTTCGCCTTGGTGGCCGACGCCTCGGTGACCAGTTCGACGATGCGGGCCACGACCGTCTGCGACGGGTCGCGCGTGACGACCAGGTGCAGGACGCCCGACCCGTTCACGGTGCCGGCGAACACCTCGTCGCCGCGGCCCTTGACGACCGGCACCGACTCACCGGTGATCGAGCGCTGGTCGACCTCCGAGCACCCGCCCACGACGGCGCCGTCCGCGGGAAGCCGTTCCCCGGGGCGCACCACCACCCGGTCGCCCACGGCCAGCCCGGCTGCCGGCACCACCCGCTCGTCACCGGCGCCGTCGACCACCACGGCCCGCTCCGGCGCGAGGTCCAGCAGGCCCTGCACCGAATCCGCGGTGTGCTTGGTCGCCAGCTCGTCGAGCGCGCCGGAGGTGGCGAAGATCACGATCAGCAGCGCCCCGTCGAAGATCTGGCCGATCGCGACGGCCCCGATCGCCGCGACGATCATCAGCAGGTCGACGTCGAGCGTCTTGTTGCGCAACGCTTGCGCGCCGGCCCATGCCGAGCCCCATCCGCCGGCGAGGTAGCACGCCAAATATAGCGTCCACCAGAGGGTTTCGGGTGCACCGTTGAGTTCGGCGACCGTTCCGGCCGCGAACAGGGCCAGGGCGGCGGCCGCCCAACGCACGGACAGTACCGACCACAGCGCCGCCCGCCAACCCGACCGCCTCGGGGCCGCCAGGCCGCGGGGACACCCCGATGGCGCCTGGTCGGCGGGCAGCTCCAGGGTGGTGACGGTCATGCCGGTGGCCTCACAGCAGTGCTTGGGGGAATCGACGAGGAACCACCGAAGTTTATCGACGCCGGTAGCGGCGAAAGTCTCGAAAGTATTGCGGTATGCCATTGAATCGGCCGATAGCACAGGGCAAGGCGGACGGTCCCGCGCAGGTTACGGTTGCGTACGTTTTCCGGCGTCGGAGACACTGGGGACCGACGTCCACCGGTGAAGGGAATCGCCTTGGGCCACTACATCGCCAACGTTCGCGATCTCGAGTTCAACCTGTTCGAGGTGCTCGATGTGGGCGCCGTTCTGGGCACCGGAAGCTACAGCGACCTCGATGAGGAAACCGTCCGGACCATCCTGGCCGAAGCCGCCCGCCTGGCCGAGGGCCCGGTCGCCGAATCGTTCGCCTTCGCCGACCGCAACCCGCCGGTGTTCGACCCGGCCGCCCACAGCATCAGCGTGCCCGCCGAGTTGGCCAAGACGGTGGAGGCGATCAAGGAGGCCGGGTGGTGGCGGCTGGGGCTGGCCCCCGAGATCGGCGGCATGCCGGCCCCGCCCCCGCTGGCCTGGGCGGTCACCGAAACGATCTTCTGCGCCAATCCGTCGGCGAACTTCTTCAACATGGGCCCTTACATGGCCCAGGCGCTCTATGTCGAGGGCACCGACGAACAGCGGCGCTGGGCGGCCGAGGGCGTCGAGCGCGGCTGGGGGGCCACCATGGTGCTCACCGAACCCGACGCCGGCTCCGACGTCGGCGCGGGCCGCACCAAGGCCGTCGAACAGGCCGACGGCACCTGGCACATCGAGGGCGTCAAGCGGTTCATCTCCGGCGGTGAGGTGGGCGGCACGGCCGAGAACGTCTTCCACCTGGTGCTGGCCCGACCGGAGGGCGCCGGCCCGGGCACCAAGGGGCTCAGCCTGTTCTACGTGCCGCAGTACCTGTTCGACCCCGACACGTTCGAACTCGGACCCCGCAACGGGGTGTTCGCGACCGGGCTCGAGCACAAGATGGGCATCAAGTCCTCTCCGACGTGCGAATTGACTTTCGGCGCAACGGATGTGCCCGCCGTCGGCTATCTGGTCGGCGGCGTGCACAACGGGATCGCGCAGATGTTCACCGTGATCGAGCACGCCCGCATGACGATCGGGGTCAAGGGCGCCGGGACCCTGTCCACCGGATACCTCAACGCGCTGGCCTACGCCAAGGAGCGGGTGCAGGGAGCCGACCTCACCCAGATGACCGACAAGACCGCGCCGCGGGTCACGATCATGGCGCACCCCGACGTGCGGCGCAGCCTGATGACCCAGAAGTCGTACGCCGAGGGCCTGCGGGCGCTGTACATGTACGCCGCCGCCCACCAGGACGACGCGGTGGCGCAACGGGTTTCGGGTGCGGACCACGACATGGCGCACCGCGTGGACGACCTGCTGTTGCCGGTGGTCAAGGGGGTGAGCTCCGAGCGCGCCTACGAGGTCCTGACCGAGTCGCTGCAGACGCTGGGCGGCTCGGGCTTTTTGGCCGACTACCCGATCGAACAGTACATCCGCGACGCCAAGATCGATTCGCTCTACGAGGGCACCACAGCCATCCAGGCGCTGGACTTCTTCTTCCGCAAGGTCGTCCGGGACCGCGGCGCGGCGCTGCAGTTCGTGACGGACCAGATCTCGCATACCATCGACACCTGCGCCGAGGCGCTCAAGCCGCAGGCCCAGCTGCTGCAGACCGCGCTGGACGACGTCACGGCGATGACCGCCGCACTGACCGGTTATCTGATGTCCGCCGCGCAGCATCCGCCCGACATCTACAAGGTGGGCCTCGCCTCGGTGCGCTATCTGCTCGCGGTCGGCGACCTGCTCATCGGCTGGCGCCTGCTGGTGGGGGCGGGCGTCGCGCTCGCCGCACTCGACGGGGGCGCCGGCGACGACGCGGCGTTCTACCGGGGCAAGATCGCCAGCGCGGGATTTTTCGCCAAGAACATGCTGCCGAGACTGGGTGCGCTGCGCAAAGTCGTCGAGTCCATGGACGGCGAGGTCATGCGGCTGCCCGAGAACGCCTTGTGAGGGTGTTACACGCAAGTTTCAACGGGTAAACCCCCGTCGTTGGTGCCAAAACCACGATTGGAGAAACGTTGATATCTGCCACCCCTCAGTCCCCTCGACTCACCCGGTTCGCTGTCCTTGCCGTCGGCGGGGCCACCGCGCTCTCCATCGCTGCCTGCACCTCGTCGAACAAGTCGAACCCGACGTCGACCATGACGTCCACGTCAACCTCCACGTCCACCGAGACGTCCACGCCCGGCGCGCCGCCGCCGGCCGCCGGGGAAGCGCAGGTGAACGGCATGATCGCGTCGGTGGCGGGGTCGGCCATCCAGGTCACCCAGAAGGACGACTCCAACGCCACCGTGGACTACACCCCGACGACCAAGATCACCGAGATCACCCCGGCCGCGCTGGCCGACGTCAAGCCGGGCAGCTGCGTGACGGCGCAGCCCAGGGCCGAAGCCGAGGGCGGCCAACCGGCCACCGCGGCGTCCGTGCGCCTCAGCCCCGCGGTTGACGGCAAGTGCCCGCAAGCCCCGGCCCCCACCCCCGCCACACAGCCGGCGCCGCCCCCGCCCGGTTCACCGGCGCCCGCGCCGGCCGAGCCGACGCCGGTCCGCGGCTCGGTGGCTTCGGTCGCGGACAAGACCATCAACATCACCACCAACGACGTCGCCGGCAACCCCGTGCAGACGGCGGTGACGGTCGACGACAACACCACCTACACCAAGGCGGCCGAGGCCACCAACGACGCGATCACGCAGGGCAAGTGCCTCGACGCGCACGGGGCCAAGGACGCGGCCGGCACGCTGCAGGCGACGAGCATCACGCTGCAGCCGGCGGTCGACAAGAAATGCCCGGAGCCAGAGCCGCAGGGCCAGGGCGGGTAATCCCCGCCCCCGGCGCGTTCAGGGAGAAGGAAAGAGGGTCAGACGGTGAAGCCGAGGGCACGCAGTTGCTCTCGGCCATCGTCGGTGATCTTGTCCGGGCCCCAGGGCGGGTTCCACACCCAGTTGATGCGTAGCTCGTCGACCAGGCCGCTGCCGACCAGAGCGCTGCGCGACTGGTCCTCGATGACATCGGTCAGCGGGCAGGCCGCCGAGGTCAGCGTCATGTCGATCAGTGCGACGGTGCCCTCGTCACCCTCCTCGACGTTCAGGCCGTAGACCAGGCCCAGGTCGACGACGTTGATGCCCAGCTCGGGGTCGACGACGTCGCGCATCGCCTCCTCCAGGTCGGCGACCAGTTCGTCATCCGGTGCGGTGGTTTCGCTCATCTCCCAACCTCCTCGATGTCTGCGGCCGCTTGGGCCAACGCGTCCTTACAGGCCAACCATCCCAGCAGGGCGCACTTCACCCGGGCCGGGTATTTGGCCACGCCGGCGAAGGCGATCCCGTCGCCCAGCACGTCCTCGTCCCCCTCCACGGTCCCGCGGGAGGACACCATCTCGGTGAACGCGGCGATGGTCTGCAGCGCCTCGGGCACGCTCTGGCCGATCACCTGCTGGGTGAGCACCGAGGTGGACGCCTGGCTGATCGAGCAGCCCTGCCCGTCGTAGGAGATGTCCGCGACGCGCCCGCCGTCGTCGGACAGGGCGACCCGCAGGGTCACCTCGTCGCCGCAGGTGGGGTTGACGTGGAACACCTGCGCGCCGAACGGCTCCCGCAGTCCGCGGTGCTGCGGGCGCTTGTAGTGATCCAGGATCACTTCCTGATACATCTGCTCGAGGCGCAAGGTCATTCTCTCCCGAAGAATTCGAGCGCCCGCCGCACTCCGGCCACCAGGCGGTCGACCTCCTCGGCGGTGTTGTACACCGCAAACGACGCCCGCGCGGTGGCCGCCACACCGAAGCGGCGGTGCAGCGGCATCGCGCAGTGGTGCCCGACGCGCACCGCGACGCCGTCGTCGTCGAGCACCTGGCCGACGTCGTGGGCGTGCACCCCGTCGACGACGAACGACACCGGCGAACCACGGTCGGCCATCGAGGTCGGCCCGATGATGCGCACGCCGCCGATGCCGGACAGGCCCTCGATGGCGGCGGCGACCAGCTCGCGTTCGTGGGCCTCGACGGCGTCCATGCCGATGGCGCCCAGGTAGCGCGCCGCCGCACCCAGCCCGACCACCTGGGAGGTCATCGGCGTGCCCGCTTCGAACCGCTGCGGCGCCGGCGCGTAGGTGGAGCTTGCCATCGTCACGTTCTCGATCATCGAGCCGCCGGTGAGAAACGGCGGCATCGCCGCCAGCAGCTCGCGACGAGCGTAGAGCGCGCCGATCCCGTTGGGGCCCAGCATCTTGTGCCCGGAGAACGCCGCGAAGTCGACGTCGAGGGCGTGCAGGTCGACCGGCTGGTGCGGCACCGATTGGCAGGCGTCCAGCACGGTCAGCGCGCCCACCGCGTGAGCGCGGGCGACCAGCTCGCTCACCGGCGCCACCGCGCCGGTGACGTTCGAATGATGGCTGAAGGCAACGATTTTGACGCGCTCGTCGAGCTGCAGCGAGTCCAGGTCGATGCGGCCCTCGCCGGTGACGCCATACCAGCGCAAAGTGGCGCCCGTGCGGCGGGCCAGCTCCTGCCACGGCACCAGGTTGGCGTGGTGCTCGAGCTCGGTGGTGACAATGACATCACCGTCGTCGCCACCGACTCCGCGCTCGAACCGGTCGTCGCCGAGGACGTAGGACACCAGGTTGAGCGCCTCGGTGGCGTTGCGGGTGAACACCAGCTCGTCGGGGCCGGCGCCGACGAACGCCGCGACGTCCGCGCGGCCCTGCTCGTAGGCGTCGGTGGCCTCTTCCATCAGCTGGTGCGCGCCGCGGTGCACCGCACCGTTTCGCGTCAGCACGAATTCCCGCTCGGCGTCGAGCACCTGCAGCGGGCGCTGCGAGGTCGCCCCGGAATCCAGGTACGCCAGCTGGTTCCCGCCGCGCATGACGCGCTGCAGGATCGGGAAGTCGGCACGGACCGCACCGAGGTCCAGCCGGGTGGGCGTCGTCATGTCAGGATCCCGCGGCCGCCGCTTGGGAGAAGCGCACGTAGCCGTTCTGTTCGAGTTCGTCGGCCAGCTCCGGTCCGCCGGATTCGGCGATGCGGCCACCGACGAACACGTGGACGAATTGCGGGTGGATGTAGCGCAGGATGCGGGTGTAGTGGGTGATCAGCAGGATGCCGCCGTGCTCGGTTTCGGCGTAGCGGTTCACGCCCTCGCTGACCACGCGCAGCGCGTCGACGTCGAGCCCGGAGTCGGTCTCGTCGAGGATCGGCGATCTTGGGCTTGAGCAGCTCCAGCTGCAGGATCTCGTGGCGCTTCTTCTCGCCGCCGGAGAATCCCTCGTTGACGTTGCGCTCGGCGAAGACGGGGTCGATCTCGAGCGAGCCCATGGCCGCCTTGACCTCCTTGACCCAGTGCCGCAGCTTGGGGGCCTCGCCGCGCACGGCGGTGGCGGCCGAGCGCAGGAAGTTCGACACCGAGACGCCGGGCACCTCGACGGGATACTGCATGGCCAGGAAGATGCCGGCCCGGGCGCGCTCGTCGACGCTCATCTGCCAGCACGTCCTCGCCGTCCAGGGTGATCGATCCCGAGGTGACCCGGTACTTCGGGTGCCCGGCGATCGCGTAGGACAGGGTCGACTTGCCGGACCCGTTGGGGCCCATCAACGCGTGCGTCTCACCGGATTTCACCGTGAGGTCCACACCGTTGAGGATGGGGATCTCGCCCTCCCCCTCGGGGGCGTTGACGTTGTCGACGCTGACGTGCAGGTCTTTGATTTCCAGAGTTGTCATCAGGTTGTCGTCTTATTCCGTAAGGGCCAGTTCGTGTTCGATGGCCGCGGTCAGGCGCTCCCGCACCTCGGGCACCGCGATCTTGGAGATGATCTCGCCGAAGAAGCCGCGGATCACCAGCCGGCGGGCCTGCTCTTCGGGGATGCCGCGGGAGCGCAGGTAGAACAGTTGCTCGTCGTCGAAACGTCCGGTGGCGCTGGCGTGCCCGGCGCCGGCGATCTCGCCGGTCTCGATCTCGAGGTTGGGCACCGAGTCGGCGCGCGCCCCGTCGGTGAGCACCAGGTTACGGTTCGCCTCGAAGGTGTCGGTGCCGGTGGCCTCGGCGCGGATCAGCACGTCGCCCACCCAGACGGTGTGCGCGTCGGGCAGCACGGAGTCCGGATCCCCTTGCAGCGCACCCTTGTAGAGCACGTTGGACTTGCAGTTCGGCTGGGCGTGGTCGACCAGCAGGCGCGACTCGAGGTGCTGGCCGTCGTCGGCGAAGTACAGGCCCAGCAGCTCGGCGTCCCCGCCGGGGCCGCCGAACCGCACCTTGGCCGACATCCGCACGATCTCCCCGCCGAGGGTGACGGTGACGTGCCGCAGCACCGCGTCCTTGCCCAGGCTGGCGTGGTGCGCGCTGACGTGGACCGCGTCGTCGGCCCAGTCGGCGATCCACACGACGGTGAGCCGGGCGGCGTCGTCGACGACGAATTCGACGTTGTCGGCGTAGGTTCCGCTGCCGCGCAGGTCGATGACCACCACCGCCTCGCCGAGCTCCTCGACCCGGATCTGCAGGTGACCATAGGCCACCGCGCCCTCGCCGGGCCCGGTCACGGTGACGCTGACCGGCTCGGCGACCTGCGTGTCACGCCCGATGGTGACCAGCGTCGCGGAGTCGAACGACGAGAACGCTTGGGCCGCAACGCGATCAGTGGGAGCGCCGCCCTGGCCCAGCCGTTGGTCGCCGCGGCGGACGGTTTCGGTCTGCACGCCGGGCCGCTCGCTCACGCTGATCTGCGCGGCACCGGTGGCGGGGGCCGAGCCGTCGTGCAGGCCGTGCAGCCGCCGCAGTGGGGTGAACCGCCAGAGCTCGTCGCGCCCGTGCGGAACCTCGAAGGCGTCCACGTCGAAGGAGGAGAACAGCTCCCCCTTGTTGAGTGCCGCGGCAGCCGTCATCCGACCGCGCCCTCCATCTGCAGCTCGATGAGCCGGTTGAGCTCGAGCGCGTACTCCATCGGCAGTTCCTTGGCGATCGGCTCGACGAAGCCGCGCACCACCATCGCCATCGCCTCGTCCTCGGTCAGCCCGCGGCTCATCAGGTAGAACAGCTGGTCTCGCTGACCTTGGACACGGTGGCCTCGTGGCCCATCGTGACGTCGTCCTCGCGGATGTCGACGTAGGGGTAGGTGTCGCTGCGGCTGACCGTATCGACCAGCAGCGCATCGCATTTCACGCTGGAACGGGAGCCGTGCGCGCCCTTGTTGACCTGCACCAGCCCGCGGTAGGAGGCGCGGCCACCGCCGCGGGCCACCGACTTGGACACGATGTTGCTCGACGTGTTGGGCGCCAGGTGCAGCATCTTGGCGCCGGTGTCCTGGTGCTGGCCCTCGCCGGCGAACGCCACCGAGAGCACCTCGCCCTTGGCGTGCTCGCCGGTCATCCAGACCGCCGGGTACTTCATGGTCACCTTGGAGCCGATGTTGCCGTCGACCCACTCCATCGTGGCGCCCGGCCTCGGCGCGGGCCCGCTTGGTGACCAGGTTGTAGACGTTGTTCGACCAGTTCTGGATCGTGGTGTAACGGCACCGGCCACCGGGCTTCACGATGATCTCGACCACCGCCGAGTGCAGCGAGTCCGACTTGTAGATGGGCGCGGTGCAGCCCTTCGACGTAGTGGACGTAGGCGCCCTCGTCGACGATGATCAGCGTCCGCTCGAACTGGCCCATGTTCTCGGTGTTGATCCGGAAGTAGGCCTGCAGCGGGATGTCGACGTGCACGCCCGGCGGGACGTAGATGAACGATCCGCCGCTCCACACCGCGGTGTTCAGCGCCGAGAACTTGTTGTCCCCCGCCGGGATCACGGTGCCGAAGTACTCCTTGAAGATCTCGGGATGCTCCCGCAGGCCGGTGTCGGTGTCCAGGAAGATGACGCCCTGGGCCTCGAGGTCCTCGCGGATCTGGTGGTAGACCACCTCGGACTCGTACTGCGCGGCGACACCCGAGACCAGCCGCTGCTTCTCGGCCTCCGGGATGCCCAGCTTGTCGTAGGTGTTGCGGATGTCCTCGGGCAGGTCGTCCCAGGTCGCGGCCTGCTTCTCGGTGGAGCGCACGAAGTACTTGATGTTGTCGAAGTGGATGCCCTCGAGGTTGGAGCCCCACGTCGGCATGGGCTTGCGCTCGAAGATGCGCAACGCCTTGAGCCGCGTCTGAAGCATCCACTCCGGCTCGTTCTTCTTCGCGGAGATGTCGCGGACCACCGCCTCGGACAGCCCGCGCTGCGCGCTGGCCCCCGCGAGGTCGGAGTCCGCCCAGCCGTAGCCGTACCGGCCCAGCGACGCGATGGTCTCCTCCTGGGTCAGGACGCCTTCTGGCGGGACAACGGCGGCGGCCCTGTCGGCCTCTAGGGTCATAACGACACTCCTTCGGTGCTCGTGCTGTCGGTCATGTTGCGCCGCTCTCCCCCGCAAGCGGGTGGTGCCCCCACCTCATCGCTTCGCTCTGCATCGTCGCCGGCGCGGCGCGGGCTGGGCGCCTTCGGGTTGGGCACAGTGAGTGGCACATGGGTGGTGCAGGCGCAGTCGCCGTTGACGATGGTCGCCAACCGCTGCACGTGGGTCCCGAGCACCTCGGCCATTGCCTGCCGCTCGGCTTCACACAATTCCGGGAACTCCTCGGCGACGTGCGACACCGGGCAGTGGTGCTGGCAGATCTGCACACCGTGGATCGGTCCGCCGACCCGCGCGGTGGACGCGACATAGCCGGCCCTGGTCAGCGCGCCGGCCACGCGCTCGGCGGCCGCCTCCACGTCGGCGTCCTCGGCGCTGTCGGCGCCCTCGACGCCGGCCAGAATCGCGTCGATCCGCCGGCGGGCGAACGTCCGGATCGCGTCCTCGCCGCCGATTTCGCGCAGTTGCCGCATCGCCGCGGCGGCCAGGTCGTCGTAGGTGTGCTCGAGCTTGGCCCGCCCGGCCGCGGTCAGCCGGTAGCGCTTGGCGGGACGCCCGCGACCCGCCTGCTGCCACGCCGCGGCGGGAACGGACTCGGCGTCGCCCGCCTCGATCAGCGCGTCGAGGTGACGCCGCACACCGGCCGCGGCCAAGCCCAGCCGGTCACCGATCTCGCCGGCGGTGATCGATCCGGATTCCAGCAGCAACCGCACGATGGCGCGGCGGGTGTGACCATCCGGCGCCACGGCGGAGGTCGCCGCGTCGCATGCGGCGGCCCCGGGGCTGGTTCGGATTTTCACAACACCAGTGTGACGCAATTCCGGGGATCGGTCTAGCAAGGATCCCCTGTGTTGGAGTTGCGCTGCTCACACAACCCCCGGCCCGTGCCGTTACGCTGCTGAGAATGTCGGCCCGCCACCACACGCTGAGCTGGTCGATCGCCAGCTTGCACGGGGACGAGCAGGCGGTTGGCGCACCGCTGAACGATACCGAACTCAAGGCGTTGCGCCGCACCCGCCTGTTCGGGGCCACCGGCACAGTGATGATGGCGATCGGCGCCCTGGGCGCCGGGGCACGGCCCGTCGTCCAGGACCCCACGTTCGGGGTGCGGCTGCTGAACCTGCCGTCGCGGATCCAGACCGTGTCGTTGACGATGACGACGACCGGGGCGGTCATGATGGCGCTGGCCTGGTTGATGCTGGGCCGGTTCGCGCTGGGCAGCAGGCGGATGTCGCGCGGCGACCTGGACCGCACCCTGCTGCTGTGGATGCTGCCGCTGCTGCCCGCGCCGCCGATGTACAGCAAGGATGTCTACTCCTACCTGGCGCAGAGCCAGATCTCGCTGGACGGGCTGGACCCCTACCGGGTAGGCCCGGCCTCGGGCCTGGGCCTGGCGCACGTGTTCACCCTGTCGGTGCCCAGCCTCTGGCGGGAGACGCCGGCGCCCTACGGGCCGTTGTTCCTGTGGATCGGCCGCGGTATTTCGTCGCTGACCGGCGAGAACATCGTGGCCGCCGTGCTCTGCCACCGCCTGGTGGTACTGATCGGGGTGGGCCTGATCGTGTGGGCGACGCCACGGCTGGCGCACCGCTGCGGCGTCGCCGAGGTCAGCGCGCTGTGGCTGGGCGCGGCCAATCCGCTGCTGATCATGCATCTGGTCGCCGGCATCCACAACGAGGCCCTGATGCTCGGGCTGATGCTGACCGGCGCCGAGTTCGCGCTGCGCGGCCTGGACCCGTCCCGCTTTCCGCGGCTGCTGCCCACGTCGTGGCGGCCCGGCCCGGCGACGATGCAGGCCGGTGGCCCGAGGAGGAGACGGGCGATCGGAATCAGCCCGCAGTGGGAACCGCTGGGCCTGCTGCTGGCCGGGTCGGTGCTGATCGTCCTGTCGTCGCAGGTGAAGCTGCCGTCGCTGCTGGCGCTGGGGTTCGTGACGATGGCGCTGGCCAACCGCTGCGGGGGCAGCATGCGGGCGCTGCTGGCCTCCGGCTGCGCGATGGCGGGGCTGGCCGTCGCGGTGATGGCCCTCGTCGGCTGGGCCAGCGGGCTCGGGTTCGGCTGGATGTACACGCTGGGCACCGCCAACGTGGTGCGCAGCTGGATGTCGCCGCCGACGTTGCTGGCCCTGGGCACCGGACAGGTGGGGATTCTGCTGGGCCTCGGCGATCACACCACCGCGATCCTGGCGCTCACCCGCGCCATCGGTGTACTGATCATCATGGTGCTGGTGGGCTGGCTGCTGGTGGCCGTCTGCCGCGGCCGGCTGCACCCCATCGGCGGCCTGGGCGTCGCGCTGGGCGTGACGGTGCTGCTGTTCCCCGTGGTGCAACCGTGGTATCTGCTGTGGGCGATCATCCCGCTGGCCGCCTGGGCGACCCGCACCGGCTTCCGGGTCGCCGCCATCGTCATCACCCTCGTCGTCGGCATCTTCGGGCCGACGGCCAACGGCGACCGCTTCGCGCTGTTCCAGATCATCGACGCCACCGTGGCCAGCGCCGTGATCGTGCTGGTGCTCATCGCGGTGACCTCAACCCGGCTGCCATGGCGCGGATTCCCGGCCGACGCCGCGGAACCGGATGGCCGGGCACAGGCCGCGCCGGGCGCGCAACCGGCCGAGACCCCGCGCCGGGCCGTGACGCCGGACGCCTACGCTGATTCCACGTGAGCTCGCCCGCCCGAGAACCCGAAGCCCCCGAAGTTGTGGTGAGGCTGCGCGGGGTGAGCAAGCGCTATGGTTCGGGTGCGGCCGCCGTCGAGGCCGTGGCCAACCTGGATCTCGACGTGCACGCCGCCGAGGTGTTGGCCCTGTTGGGCCCCAACGGCGCCGGCAAGACGACGACGGTCGAGATGTGCGAGGGCTTCACGCGCCCGGACGCCGGTTCGATCGAGGTGCTGGGGCTAGACCCGGTGGCCGACAACGCGCGCCTGCGCGCCCGCATCGGGGTGATGCTGCAGGGCGGGGGCGGCTACCCCGCAGCGCGCGCCGGGGAGATGCTGAACCTGGTGGCGTCCTATGCCGCCGACCCGCTGGACCCGACGTGGCTGCTGGACACCCTGGGCCTCACCGAGTCCGCCCGCACCACCTACCGGCGGCTGTCGGGCGGACAGCAGCAGCGGCTCGCGCTGGCGTGCGCCCTGGTCGGCCGGCCCGAACTGGTGTTCCTCGACGAACCGACCGCCGGCCTGGACGCGCACGCCCGGCTGCTGGTGTGGGAGCTGATCGACGCGCTGCGCCGCGACGGGGTGACGGTGGTGCTGACCACCCACCAGCTCAAGGAGGCCGAGGAGCTCGCCGACCGGCTGGTCATCATCGACCACGGCGCGGCCGTGGCCACGGGCACACCGGCCGAGCTGATGCGCGCCGGCGCCAAAGACCAGTTGCGGTTCACCGCGCCGCCGCGCCTCGACCTGATCCTGCTGGCCGTCGCCCTGCCGGAGGACTACCGGGTCACCGAGGCGACGCCGGGCGAATACCTGGTCGAGGGACCGGTGGACCCGCAGGTCCTGGCGACCGTCACCGCGTGGTGCGCGCAGATCGACGTGCTGGCCACCGACATGCGCGTCGAACAGCGCAGCCTCGAGGACGTGTTTCTGGATCTCACCGGCAGGGAGCTGCGCCCATGAGCAAATCCCCTTTTCCCGCAGGCACTTTCACCCCCGATCCGCGGCCCAACACCGTGCCGCGGATGCTGGCCGCGCAGTCCGGCCTGGAGTTGAAGCTGCTGCTGCGCAACGGCGAACAACTGCTGCTGACCATGTTCATCCCGATCACGCTGCTGGTCGGGCTCACGCTGCTGCCGCTGGGGTCCTTCGGCGCCAACCGGGCCGCCACGTTCGTCCCGGTGATCATGGCGCTCGCGGTGATCTCGACCGCGTTCACCGGGCAGGCGATTGCGGTCGCGTTCGACCGCCGCTACGGGGCGCTGAAACGGCTCGGGGCCACCCCGCTGCCGGTGTGGGGGATCATCGCCGGCAAATCACTGGCGGTGGTCGCCGTGGTGTTCCTGCAGGCTTTGATCCTGGGCGCCATCGGGTTGGCGCTGGGCTGGCGGCCCGCGCCGGCCGCGCTGGCGCTGGGCGGGGCGGTGATCGCGCTGGGCACCGCGGGCTTCGCGGCCCTGGGCCTGCTGCTGGGCGGCACGCTGCGCGCCGAGATCGTGCTGGCGGTGGCCAACCTGATGTGGTTCGTCTTCGCCGGGATCGGGGCGCTGACCATCGAGACGGGCATGATCCCGACCGCGGTCAAGTGGGTGGCGCGGTTGACCCCGTCCGGCGCGCTGACCGAGGCGCTGTCGCGGGCGATGGCGCTGTCGGTGGACTGGTTCGGGGTCGTCGTCCTCGCGGTGTGGGGCGCGACGGCGGCGCTGGCGGCGCTGCGCTGGTTCCGCTTCACCTGACGCGCGTTGCGGCCGGCCGGCCCACTCGCGACACATAACCCACTCACACGACACGCCGATGCCGGTGTGCGTGGTTTATGTCTCGCGGAACTCCGGGCGAACTCCGGTTGTACTACAGGCCGTACTACAGGCCGTAGTTTTCGGTGGCATACGATCGGGCGGTGGCCGGACGAGCGCTGATGCGGGTGGTGGACCTGCTCCCCAACCCCAGCCTGCGCGCCCAGCGCGTCATCGCGGCGCTCGTGATCCTCACCCAGGGCGGCATCGCGGTAACCGGCGCGATCGTGCGCGTCACCGCCTCCGGGCTGGGCTGCCCGACCTGGCCGCAGTGCTTCCCGGGCAGCTTCACCCCCGTCGCGCACGCCGAGGTGCCGCGCATCCACCAGGCAGTGGAGTTCGGCAACCGGCTGATCACCTTCGCGGTGGTCATCGCCGCGGCGCTGGCCGTGCTGGCGGTGACCCGGGCCCGTCGGCGCACCGAGGTCCTGGTCTATGCGTGGCTGATGCCGGTGTCGACGGTGGTGCAGGCCGTCATCGGCGGCATCACGGTGCGCACCGGCCTGCTGTGGTGGACGGTGGCCATCCACCTGCTGACGTCGATGACGATGGTGTGGCTGGCGGTGCTGCTCTACGTCAAGATCGGCGAACCCGACGATGGGGTGGTGTACCGGCGCGCGCCCGGCCCGCTGCGCGCGCTGACGGCGCTGGTCGGGGTGAACCTGGCCGCGGTGCTGGTCACCGGCACGCTGGTGACCGGCGCCGGCCCGCACGCGGGCGACCGCAGCCCGAGCCGGACGGTGCCCCGGCTCGAGGTCGAGATCAACACCCTGGTGCACCTGCACTCGTCGCTGCTGGTCGCCTACCTGGCGCTGCTGGTAGGGCTGGGTTGCGGCCTGCTGGCCGTCGGCGCGTCCCGGGCCATCCTGGTGCGGCTCGGCGTGCTGTTCGCACTGGTCTGCGCGCAGGCGGCCGTCGGCACCGCGCAGTACTTCACCGGCGTCCCCGCCGCGCTGGTCGCGGTCCACGTGGCCGGTGCCGCGGCGTGCACGGCTGCCACCGCCGCGTTATGGGCCGCCATGCGGGAACGGACCGAACCCGAGGCGCTCACACGCTGACTCCACGGCCAGCGCGAACTCGCGCTCGGCCAGGTCGCGGGCGCCGGCGTCCAGGCGCCGCCAGCCCAGCGACGGGTCCACCAGCTGCAGTTCCAGTAGGCGCGGATCGTCGCGGTCGCCGACGACGTGGGCCCGCGCGTAGAGCAGCTCGCTGCGGTCGACGCCCGCACAGGCCGCCGCGGCGGTCAGCGTGGCGGCGCCGACCTCCCAGATCTCGTAGTCGGGCTCGGCCTGGACCAGGGTGCGCGCCTGCAGGGTGAAGGCGTGCGACGGCTCGCCGCCGAGGAAGACCAGCACCGTCTCCGGGGCCGCATCGCACGGCTGCACCAGCACGCTGCGGCCGGCGCTGTGCAGTTCGCCGGCGTCCACCACGGCCGAGACCCGGTCGGCGCACCGGCACGTCCCGGTGCCGACGGCGGGGCTGACGAAGACATGACCGCTGCGCGGCAACCGCACGCTCTCCCCCGGCGCGAACACCTCACCCGGCACCGTCGGCACTCCGCGGCCAGCCAGGTCGACCAGGTAGCGGCGGTCGGCGTTCCAGGTGACGACGGCGGGCGGGTTGAGCACGTTGGCCATGCCGGCGAGCCAGGCCAGGAACGCGTCGAGCCGCTCGGCGTAGTCATAGGTGGCCCGCAGGATCACCAGGTCCGCCAGCCCCGTCTCGGGGTCGCCCCAGGACAGCCAGCGCGCGTGCAGGCCGCGCCCCCGCAGGGCGGCGACCAGGCCGGCGTCGTCGCCGTCGCCGGTGACCTGCCGGGGGCAACCGGCCAGCACGATGCGGGGATGGCGGAGGTCCGGGCGGGCGAGCTTCATTGCCCGGCATGATATGCGCATGCACGCAATTGAAGTCGCCGACACGGGCGGCCCCGAGGTCCTTTGCTACGTCGACGCCCCAGAGCCCACGCCGGGTCGCGGCGAGCTGCTGATCGAGGCCGAGGCCATCGGGGTCAACTACATCGACACCTATTTCCGCTCGGGGCAGTATCCGCGCGCGTTGCCGTTCGTGCTCGGCCAAGAGGTCTGCGGCACCGTCGCCGCCATCGGCGAGGGTGTCGGCGGCTTCGGGGTCGGCGACCGGGTGGTCACCGCCGCGTCCTCGGGCAGCTACGCCGAATTCTCCACCGCCCCAGCATTTTTGACAGCAAAGGTGCCGGACGGCGTGCCATCCGACGTGGCGGCCGCGGCGTTGCTGAAGGGCCTCACGGCCCACTACCTGCTGAAGTCGGTGTATCCGGTCAACAGCGGGGACGCGGTGCTGGTGCACGCCGGTGCGGGCGGGGTCGGGCTGATCCTGACGCAGTGGGCCCGCCTGCTGGGCGCCCGGGTGATCACCACGGTGTCGACGCCGGAGAAGGCGCGGCTGTCCAGGCAGGCCGGCGCCGACGAGGTGCTCTCCTACCCCGAGGACGCGGACGAGTTCGGCCGGCGGATTCGCGAGCTGACCGGGGACATCGGGGTGGCCGCGGTGTACGACGGCGTGGGCGCGAGCACCTTCGACGCCAGCCTGGCCAGCCTGGCCGTTCGCGGGACGCTGGCGCTGTTCGGCGCCTCCAGCGGGCCGGTTCCGCCCGTTGACCCGCAGCGGCTCAACAGCGCCGGCTCGGTGTTCTTGACCCGGCCGTCGCTGGCGCATTTCATCCGCACCGGCGACGAATTCTCCTGGCGGGCCTCCGAATTGTTCGACGCGATCGCCGGAGTCGACATCACCGTCCAGATCGGCGGGCATTACCCGCTGGCCGAAGCCGCGCGCGCCCACGAGGACTTGCAGGGCCGCAGGACCACCGGCTCGATCGTGCTGCTTCCCTAGATCCGTTCACCGGCTGGACGTGACCCTGAAGATCTCAATGCCAGGCGCACGTCACCATTGCGGACGTAGCGGACCCGATCAGTCACGCGAACATAGTGACACCTGCAAGGCGGCCGTGAAACGTGTCGCCGCAGACGCCTCAGAACAGCGTGGGCAGCGCGATGGCCGAGTCGACCGCCAGCGCGCAGAACACCACCGCGAGATAGTTGTTGGACTGCAGGAAAAGTCGCAGCGGTTTGACCGGCTCGCCGGCGCGGACCCCGGCGTAGAGCTGGTGCGCCATCGTCAGGAACCATGCCCCGGCCAACACAGCCACCGCCGCGTAGAGCCAACCCGCCGCAAGGGTCAGCACCAGTGTGGCCAACACGGTCAGCCAGGTGTAGATCAAGATCTGCTTGGTGACTTGCCGCTCGGTCGCGACCGCGGGCAACATCGGCACGCCGGCGACTTTGTAGTCCTCCTTGTACCGCATCGCCAACGCCCAGGTGTGCGGCGGGGTCCAGAAGAAGATGATCGCGAACATCGCCAGCGCCGGCCAGGTGATGGTGCCGGTGACCGCCGACCAGCCGATCATGACCGGCATGCAGCCGGCCGCGCCGCCCCACACGACGTTCTGCGACGTACGCCGCTTGAGCAGCAACGTGTAGACGAACACGTAGAACGCGATGGTCGCCACCGCCAGCAGGCCGGACAGCAGGTTGGTCGTCCACCACAACCAGAAGAACGAGCCAACGCTCAGCACCAGTCCGAAGACCAGGGCATTTCGCGTCGCCACCGCCGCCCGCGCCAAGGGCCGCCGCGCCGTCCGCTTCATCACCTTGTCGATGTCGGCGTCGGCCACGCAGTTGAGCGTGTTGGCGCCCCCGGCCGCCAGCATGCCGCCGAACAACGTGTTGAGTATCAGCAGCGGGTTCACGGTGCCGCGGTCGGCGAGCAGCATCGCCGGTATCGCGGTGACCAGCAGCAGTTCGATCACCCGCGGTTTGGTCAGCGCCAGATAGGCCAGGACCGGAGCCATGACGCGGTTCCGCACCGGACCCTTGGCGGGCCCGGAAGACGGCCCGGGTCGGGCGGTCTCAGCTCTTCGGCTCGGCGCGACGCGCCCGCGAACGCTCACGCAATAACTCCTTGGGGTCGCACCGGCGCGCAGCATCTACTACGGACGATGGTAGACCGCGTGCCACCGGTGGCGAGCCCGCAGGGTCGATTCACAGACATTTCCCCCCTCGTTCGCGGGACTGCGTGTAAGACATCCGCGGCCGGCGCGTAATTTTCACAACGCCCGGCCGTGGGTATCCCAAATCTTGCACTGCAAGAGCCGGCTTTCCCGCACTAGGGTGAGACTGATCAGCTCGATAACCCCAAGGACTGAGTCTGTGACCACACTTGAAGAGATCTCCGCGCTGACCGAACCCCACCACCCCGAGGACTGGGCCGAGATCGACTCGGTCGCGGTCGACACCGCCAGGGTGCTGGCCGCCGATGCGGTCCAGAAGGTGGGCAACGGCCATCCGGGAACGGCGATGAGCCTGGCTCCCCTCGCATACACGCTGTTCCAGCGGGTGATGCGCCACGACCCCAACGACACCGCCTGGCTGGGCCGCGACCGGTTCATCCTGTCGTGCGGGCACAGCAGCCTGACGCTCTACATCCAGCTCTACCTCGGCGGCTTCGGGCTGGAGCTCTCCGACATCGAGTCGCTGCGCACCTGGGGCTCCAAGACGCCGGGGCATCCGGAGTTCCGGCACACCCGGGGCGTCGAGATCACCACCGGCCCGCTCGGCCAGGGTCTGGCGTCCTCGGTGGGGATGGCGATGGCGTCGCGCTACGAGCGCGGCCTGTTCGACCCGGACGCCGCCCCCGGGGAAAGCCCGTTCGACCACTTCATCTACGTGATCGCCTCCGACGGGGACATCGAGGAGGGCGTGACCTCGGAGGCGTCGTCGCTGGCGGCCGTGCAGCAGCTCGGCAACCTCATCGTGTTCTACGACCACAACCAGATCTCGATCGAGGACGACACCGACATCGCGCTGTGCGAGGACACCGCGGCCCGGTACCGCGCCTATGGCTGGCACGTGCAGGAGGTGGAGGGCGGCGAGAACGTCACCGGCATCGAAGAGGCCATCGCCAACGCGAAGGCCGTCACCGACCGGCCGTCGTTCATCTCGCTGCGCACCATCATCGGCTACCCCGCGCCCAACCTGATGAACACCGGCAAGGCGCACGGCGCCGCCCTGGGCGACGACGAGGTGGCGGCCGTCAAGCGGGCCCTCGGCTTCGACCCCGACAAGAAGTTCGAGGTCCGCGAGGACGTCATCACCCACACCCGGGGCCTGGTGGGCCGCGGCAAGGAGGCCCACGAACGTTGGCAGGCCGACTTCGAGGCGTGGGCGCAGCGCGAGCCGGAACGCAAGGCGCTGCTCGACCGGCTGACCGCCGGGCAGCTGCCCGACGGCTGGGACGCCGACCTGCCGCACTGGGAGCCGGGCTCGGAGTCGGTGGCCACCCGCAAGGCGTCCGGGGCGGTGCTGTCCGCCTTGGGACCCAAGCTGCCCGAGTTGTGGGGCGGTTCCGCCGACCTCGCGGGCAGCAACGACACCACCATGAAGGGCGCCGCTTCCTTTGGCCCGCCATCGATTTCGACCAAGGAGTACAACGCCAGCTGGTACGGCCGCACGCTGCACTTCGGTGTTCGCGAGCACGCGATGGGCGCGATCCTGTCCGGCATCGTGCTGCACGGCCCGACGCGCGCCTACGGCGGCACCTTCCTGCAGTTCTCCGACTACATGCGCCCGGCGGTGCGGCTGGCGTCGCTGATGGACATCGACACCATCTACGTCTGGACCCACGACTCGATCGGCCTGGGCGAGGACGGCCCCACCCACCAGCCGATCGAACATCTGGCGGCGCTGCGGGCGATCCCGAAGCTGTCGGTGGTGCGCCCGGCCGACGCCAACGAGACGGCCTACGCCTGGCAGTCGATCCTGGCCCGCGGCAACGGCAGTGGGCCGGTCGGCCTGATCCTGACGCGGCAGGGGGTGCCGGTGCTCGAGGGCACCAGCGCCCAGGGCGTCGCCAAGGGCGGGTACGTCCTGGGCGGCGCAGCCGAGGAGGACGAAGAGCCCGACGTGGTGCTGATCGCCACCGGCTCGGAGGTGCAGCTGGCGGTCGAGGCCCAAAAACTGTTGGCGGACAAGGACATCATCGCGCGCGTGGTGTCGATGCCGTGCGTGGAGTGGTTCGAGTCGCAACCGAGCGACTACCGCGACAGCGTGCTGCCGCCGTCGGTGTCGGCGCGGGTGGCCGTCGAGGCCGGCGTCGCGCAGTGCTGGCACAAGCTCGTCGGCGACACCGGCAAGATCGTGTCGATCGAGCACTACGGCGAGTCCGCCGACTACAAGACCTTGTTCCGTGAATACGGCTTCACCGCCGAGGCCGTCGCTGCGGCCGCGGAACAGGTAGTGGATAACTGAGAAAGGGAGAATCCCATGACCACTCAGAACCCCAACCTCGCGGCGCTGTCCGCGGCGGGCGTATCCGTTTGGCTTGACGACTTGTCGCGGGACCGGCTGCAGTCCGGCAACCTGCAGGAGCTGATCGACACCAGGAGCGTCGTCGGCGTGACCACCAACCCGTCGATCTTCCAGAAGGCGCTCGCCGAGGGCGACGCCTATGACGGGCAGATCGCCGAACTGGCCGAGCGCGGCGCCGACGTGGACGCCACCGTGCGCACCGTCACCACCGACGACGTCCGCAACGCCTGCGACGTGTTCACCCGGCTGTGGGAGGCCACCGACGGCGTCGACGGCCGGGTGTCGATCGAGGTCGACCCGCGGCTGGCCAACGAGACCGACAAGACCATCGCGCAGGCCGTCGAACTGTGGAAGATCGTCGACCGCCCCAACCTGCTGATCAAGATCCCGGCCACCAAGGCCGGCATCCCGGCCATCACCGCGGTTCTGGCGGAAGGGATTTCGGTCAACGTGACCCTGATCTTCTCGGTCGAACGGCACCGTGAGGTGATGGACGCCTACCTGGCCGGCCTGGAGAAGGCCCGCGAGGCCGGGCACGACCTGTCCAAGATCCATTCGGTGGCATCGTTTTTCGTCTCCCGAGTGGACACCGAGATCGACAAGCGGCTGGAAGAAATCGGCTCCGAACAGGCGTTGGGGTTGCGGGGCAAGGCCGGCGTCGCCAACGCGCGGCTGGCCTATGCGGCCTACCAGCAGGTGTTCGAGGGCGGCGAGCGCTACGCGGCGCTCAAGTCCGACGGGGCCCGTGTACAGCGCCCGCTGTGGGCGTCCACCGGCGTCAAGAACCCCGACTACTCCGACACCCTTTATGTCACCGAGTTGGTGGCCCCCAACACCGTGAACACCATGCCGGAGAAGACGATGGACGCGGTCGCCGACCACGGGCAGGTCACCGGCGACACGGTCAGCGGCGCCGCCCGGGCCGCCCAGCAGGTGTTCGACGACCTGCAGGCCGTCGGTATCGACCTGCCCGACGTGTTCGTGGTCCTGGAGAACGAGGGCGTCGAGAAGTTCGTGGACTCCTGGAACCAGTTGCTCGGCGAGACACAGAACCAGTTGGGCTCCGCTGCCAAATGAGCCCGAGCGCCGATGCCGCGCAGTGGCGTAACCCGTTACGGGACAAGGACGACAAGCGCCTACCCAGGATTGCCGGCCCGTGCGCCATGGTGCTGTTCGGCATCACCGGGGACCTGGCCCACAAGAAGGTGGTGCCCGCGGTCTACGACCTGGCCAACCGAGGGCTGCTACCCCCGACTTTCTCCCTCGTCGGGTTCGCCCGCCGCGACTGGGATCACAACAAATTCGCGCAAGTGGTCCACGACTCGGTCAAGCGATACTGCCGCACCCCGTTCCGCCAGTCGATCTGGGAGCGGCTGGCCGACGGGTTGCGGTTCGTGCGGGGCGAATTCGACGACGCCGTCGCGTTCGGCCGGCTGGCCGTGACGCTGGAGAAGCTCGACGTCGAACGCGGCATCGGCGGCAATCACGCCTTCTACCTGGCGATCCCGCCCAAGTCCTTCCCAGTGGTGTGCGAACAGCTGCACCGCTCGGGGCTGGCCAGCGCCCAGGGCGGCAGCTGGAGCCGGGTGGTCATCGAGAAGCCCTTCGGCCACGACCTGGACAGCGCCCGCGAGCTCAACCACGTCGTCAACGCCGTCTTCCCGGAGGAGTCGGTGTTCCGCATCGACCACTACCTGGGCAAGGAGACGGTGCAGAACATCCTGGCGCTGCGCTTCGCCAACCAGCTGTGGGACCCGATCTGGAACTCGCACTACGTCGACCACGTGCAGATCACCATGGCCGAGGACATCGGGCTGGGCGGGCGCGCCGGCTACTACGACGGCATCGGCGCCGCCCGCGACGTCATCCAGAACCACCTGATGCAGTTGCTCGCGCTGACCGCGATGGAGGAGCCGGTCAGCTTCAATCCGTCGGCGCTGCAGGCCGAGAAGATCAAGGTGCTCTCGGCGACCCAGCTCGCACAGCCGCTGCACGAGACGAGCAGCCGCGGGCAGTACACGGCCGGCTGGCAGGGCGGCGATCAAGTTGTCGGACTGCTCGACGAGGAGGGCTTCTCCAGCGACTCGCCCACCGAGACGTTCGCCGCGATCACCCTCGAGGTCGACACCCGACGCTGGGCCGGCGTGCCCTTCTACCTGCGGACCGGAAAACGCCTGGGCCGCCGGGTCACCGAGATCGCCCTGGTGTTCAAACGGGCGCCGCACCTGCCCTTCGACGCGACGATGACCGACGAGCTCGGCACCAACGCGATGGTCATCCGGGTCCAGCCCGACGAGGGGATCACCCTGCGGTTCGGTTCCAAGGTGCCGGGCAGCGCGATGGAAGTGCGCGACGTCAACATGGATTTCTCCTACGGCTCGGCGTTCGCCGAGGATTCCCCCGAGGCCTACGAACGGCTGATCCTGGACGTGCTACTGGGCGAACCGTCGCTGTTCCCGGTCAACGCCGAGGTCGAATTGGCCTGGCGCATACTCGATCCCGTGCTCGACTATTGGGCGACCGACGGTAAGCCGGACCCCTACGAGGCCGGAACGTGGGGCCCGGAGTCGGCCTTCGAGATGCTGCACAGGACCGGCCGCGAATGGCGGCGGCCGTGACCCGGGGAGAGCGGCGCAGATGATTGTCGACCTGCTGGACACCAGCACCACCGCGATCAACAAGAAGCTCGACGAGCTCCGCGAAAAGGTCGGCGCGGTGACGATGGGCCGGGTGGGGACGCTGATCATCGCCTCGGACAACGACGCCCTGCTCGAGGAGTCCATCGACGCCGCCATCGCCGCCAGCCACGAACACCCCACGCGCGTGCTGGTGGTGACGAAGGGCGACGCGCAGGCGACCGAGGCCCGCCTGGATGCGCAGCTGCGCTCCGGTGGCGACACGGCCGCCGGGGAGGTCGTGGTGCTGCGGCTGTCCGGGCCGCTGGCCGGCCACGCCGACAGCGTCGTCATCCCGTTCCTGCTGCCCGACATCCCCGTCGTGGTGTGGTGGCCCGACACGGCACCGGCGGTGCCGGCGCAGGATCGGTTGGGCAAGTTGGCCATTCGGCGCATCACCGACGCGACCAACGGCCAGGACCCGCTGGCCGCGATCAAAGGCCGCCTGCCCGGCTACACCGCCGGCGACACCGACCTGGCCTGGAGCCGCATCACCTATTGGCGGGCGCTGCTGACCTCGGCGCTCGACCAGAAGCCCTTCGAGGCGGTCGAGTCGGCGGTGGTCTCCGGTTTGCGCGCCGAACCCGCGCTCGACATTTTGGCGGGGTGGCTGGCCAGCCGGATCGAGGGGCCGGTGCGCCGGGTGACCGGCGACCTCAAGGTCGAGCTGGCGCGCGCGAGCGAGACCATCACGCTGAGCCGGCCGCAGGACGGCACGACGGCCACCCTGAGCAGGACCGGCCGCCCGGATGCCTTGGTTCCGTTGGCGCGCAGGGAAACTCGTGAATGCCTGGCGGAGGACCTGCGCCGCCTGGATCCCGACGAGATCTACTTCGCAGCATTGGAGGGGATAGGCAAGGTGCAGTACTCATGAATACCGTCGTCGAGGTTTTTCCACAGACCCAGGCCCTGATCGAGGCGGCGGGCAAACGGTTGGTCGACACGATCCAGAGCGCCATGATGGCCAGGGGCCGGGCGCTGGTCGTGCTGACCGGCGGCAGCAACGGCATCGCGCTGCTCGAGCAGCTCGGCGCCGAGGCGGGGCGGATCGACTGGTCCAAGGTGCACCTGTTCTGGGGCGACGAGCGTTACGTCGCCGAAACCGACGACGAACGCAACGACAAGCAGGCGCGCGAGGCACTGATCGACCGCATCGACATCCCACCCGGCCAGGTGCACGCGATGCCGGCCAGCGACGGGGAGTTCGGCGACGACCTGGCCGCCGCGGCGCTGGCCTACGAGCAGGTTCTGGCGGCCAACGCCGATCCCGGGCAGGCGGTGCCGAACTTCGACGTCCACCTGCTGGGCATGGGGCCCGAGGGCCACGTCAACTCGCTGTTCCCGGACAGCGGGGCCGTGCGGGAAACCGCGCGCATGGTGGTGCCGGTGCACGACTCCCCCAAACCGCCGCCGCAGCGGATCACCCTGACCCTGCCCGCGGTGCAGCGTTCCCGGGAGGTGTGGCTGATCGTTTCCGGCGAGGGCAAGGCCGAGGCCGTGGCCGCCGCGGTCGGCGGCGCCCCGCCGGCGTCGGTCCCGGCCGCCGGGGCAGTCGGGCTGGAAACCACGCTGTGGCTAGTCGACGAGGCGGCCGCCTCCAAGCTTCGCGACTGACGTAGGGCGATAATCAGCGTCATGGCAGACAAAACGGTGCGCAACGGCCCGGAGCGAAGCCGGATCAAGACGCTCACCCAGGCGGCGCTCAACGCCGACAAGACGGTGGAGCAGGTCGAAGACGTCCTCGACGGCCTGAGCCGGACCATGACGGAGCTGAACAGCTCCCTGTCGTCCCTCAACGCCACGGTCGAGCGCATGGAAAGCGGTCTCGACCACCTGGACGGCACGCTGTCCAGCCTGGACGATCTCGCCAAGCGGCTGCTCGGTCTGGTCCAGCCGGTGGAGGCGATCGTCGACCGGATCGAGGACATGGTCAAGGTGGGCGAGACGCTGATCTCCCCGCTGTCGGTCACCGAGCACGCGGTGCGCGGCATGCTGGACAGGCTGCGCAACCGCACGGTGCGGTAACGATCGCCCCGGGTCAGCCGCTGTTGCGCAGCGCGCTGGCCAGCCCGTTCATCGTCAACAGGATGCCGCGCTGCACCAGCTCGTCGTCGTCGCCGGAGCGGTAGCGGCGCAACAACTCCACCTGCAGGTGGTTCAGCGGCTCCAGATACGGGAAGCGGTTGAACACCGAGCGCGCCAGCGCCGGGTTGTCGGCCAGCAGGTCGTCCTCGCCGGTGATGAGCTTGTGCATAGCGATGGTCCGTTCGTGCTCGGCGGCGATCATGCCGAACACCCGGTCCCGCAACGACTCGTCGGCCACCAGTTCGGCGTAGCGGGCCGCCAGGCCCAGATCGGTCTTGGCCAGCACCTGTGCCATGTTGGACAGCACGCTGCGGAAGAACGGCCAGCGCCGGTAGAGCCCGTGCAGCGTCTGTACCCGGTGCTCCTCGGTTTCCGGTCCCGCCGAGATCCACCGCTCGAACGCCGTCCCGGTGCCATACCAGCCCGGCAGCATCACCCGCGACTGGCTCCACGCCAGCACCCAGGGGATGGCGCGCAGGTCGGCGATCGAGGAGGTGGGCTTGCGGGAGGTCGGGCGGCTACCGATGTTGAGCGAGCCGATCTCGCTGACCGGGGTTGACGCCATGAAGTACTCGACGAAACCCGGTGTCTCGTGGACCAATTCGGAATACGCGCGGCGCGCCAGGCCGGCGACCTCGTCGAGCAGGGCGTAGGCCGGCTCGGCGTCGTCACCGAGGCCCTCGACGTCCAGCAGCGTCGACTCCAGGGTGGCCGCCACCAGGCTCTCCAGGTTGCGCCGCGCGGTCTGCGGTTCGGCGTATTTGGCGGCGATCACCTCGCCCTGCTCAGTGAGCCGCAGCGAGCCGTTCACCGCGCCGGGCGGCTGGGCAAGGATGGCCTGATAGCTGGGCCCGCCGCCGCGTCCGACGGTGCCGCCGCGACCGTGGAAGAGCCGCAACCGGATTCCGGTCTTGCGCGCCACCTCCACCAGCGCCAGCTCGGCACGGTAGACCGCCCAGTTGGCGGTGAGGTACCCGCCGTCCTTGTTGGAGTCGGAGTAGCCGAGCATGACTTCCTGCGAGTCGCCGCGGGCGGCCACCAGCGCCCGGTAGATGGGCAGCTCGAGCATCGCGTGCAGGATCGCGGCACCGTTGTGCAGGTCGTCGATCGTCTCGAACAGCGGGGAGATGGCCACCGGGCAGTACGGCTCGGCCCGGAAGCGTCCAGCAGGCCGGCCTCCTTGAGCAGGATCGCGGCCTCCAGGACGTCGGAGACCGACCGGCACATCGAGATGACGTAGTTGGGCACCGCGGCGGGTCCGTACGTCCGGACGGCGTGGGCGGCGGCAGTGACGACGCCCAGCTCGCCGCGGGCCAGCTCGGACAGTTGCTTGCGGTCACCCACCAACGGCCGGCGGGTGCCGAGCTCGTTGGCCAGCAGCGCGACCCGCTCGTGTTCGGGCAGCGAGGAGTAGTCGGGGTGCACCCCGGCCCACGCCAGCAACTCGCCGACCACCTCCTCGTGCACGTCGGAGTTCTGCCGCATGTCCAGGCCGCACAGGTGAAACCCGAACGCGTGCACACCTTCCCGCAGCACCGCCAGCCGGTCGTCGGCCAGCAGCCCGCTGCCGTGCGAACGCAGCGAGGCGTCGATGGCGTCCAGGTCGGCTCGCAGCTCGCCCGGCGCGGCGTACGGCGGCAGCCCCAGGTCGAGCGCGTGCTGCGGCCGGCGGTCCAGGATGCCCGCCGCGGTCGCGGTCAGGCGCCCGCGGATCACCCGCAGCGCCCGCCGGTAGGGCTCGTCGGCGCGGGCCTCCTCGGTGCAGCCGTCGGCCAGCGCGGCCAGCTCGTCGGTGACCGGGATCAGCCGCGCCGACATCGACAGCTCCTGCTCGAGATGGGTGAGCTCGGACAGGTAGTGGGACAGCGCGGTGAACGCGGCGCTGCCGGCCGCCAGCCGCACCACCTCGGCGGTCACGTTGGGGTTGCCGTCGCGATCCCCACCGATCCACGAGCCGGGTTGCAGAATCGGGCCGGAGAGCAGGTCGGCGTCGGGCCAGCGGGTGCGAAGCGCGTCACGCACCTCGGCGTTGAGTCGCGGGATCACTTCGAACAGCGCGGCCGGGTAGTAGCGCAGCCCCACCTCGATCTCGTCGGAGATCTTCAGCCGCGACAGCCGGATCAGCGCGGTCTGCCACAGCGTCAGGACATGGCGGCGCAACTCGGTCTCGATGCTGCGCCCGTCGGCGGTCTCGGTGCGCCCGTCGGCGTGCAGCCGCATCAGCTCGGTGATGCGGTGCTGGGTCACGAACACGGTGCGCCGCCGCGTCTCGGTGGGGTGGGCGGTGATCACCGGGGACACCAGGGCGCCCCCCAACGCGTGGGCGACGGCTGCCGAATCCAGCCGGGCCCTATCCAGTTTGGCGTAGGTGGCGGCCAGGCTGCTGTCCTGCGGCGGCTCGCCGGCGCCCGCGTGAATCGCGCGGCGACGCTCCCGGTGGATGTCCTCGGCGACGTTGGCCAGCAGCGCGAAATGGCTGAACGCGCGGATGACCGGGATGGCCCGGTGGATGTCGATGCCGTCGAACATGCGCGACATCTCGCTACGGTCTATCTCCGAGCGGCGCACCCGAAAGGCTTCCACCCGGGCCCGCTCGACCAGGTCGAAGACCTCCTCGCCGTTCTGCTCGCGCACGGTGTCGCCGAGGATGGCGCCCAACAGCCTGATGTCGGCGCGCATGGGCTCGGTCGCCTCGCGGCCGACCCGAGTCCGCCGCACGGCGCCGATCGGCGCCAGCGCGACGTCGGATACCTCAACCATGGGTTCCAGTATCAACGCGGACGGCGCGGTCCGCCCGCCGAGAAATCGAAAGTGAAACGGACGACGCAGCACCGGCGTGTCGTGTCGCGGATTTCACGCTCGGCGCTGGGGGCTGATCGGTGGCGGCGCCCAGCAGGCTCAGCGGTATTTGATCTGCAGGGCCATCCCGACGATGCTCACCAGCCAGATGCCGACGATGAACAGCGTCAAGCGGTCGAGGTTCTTCTCCACCACGGTCGACCCGGACAGGCTCGACTGCACACCCCCGCCGAACAGCGTCGACAGGCCGCCCCCCTTGGCGCGGTGCAGCAGCACCAGCAGCACCACCAGGATGCTGGTGACGACCAGGGTGATCTGCAGGGCCAACTCCATGACAGAAAAGAATACCGGGTGCGGCCGCACCGTCGGGGCCCCGCCCTAGGGCAGAGGCCCGCCGGCCGCGATCGCCGCCAACGTCGCGAACTGCTCCCCGTCCAGTGACGCCCCGCCGACCAGGCCGCCGTCGATGTCGTGCTGGGCGATCAGGTCCCCGACGTTCTTGGCGTTCACCGAGCCCCCGTAGAGCACCCGCACGGTGTCGGCAACCCCCGGCGATGCGAGTGAGGCCAACTCATTGCGGATCGCCGCGCACACTTCCTGGGCGTCGGCGGCGCTGGCCACCCGGCCGGTGCCGATCGCCCACACCGGCTCGTAGGCGATGACGACCTTGCCGATCTGCTCGGCCGACAGCCCGGCCAGCGATCCGCGCAGCTGCTCGACGTTGTGGGCCACGTGGTTGCCCGCCTCGCGGACGTCGAGGTGCTCGCCGATGCAGACGATCGGGGTGATCTCGTTCTTGAGCGCGGCGGCGGTCTTGGCGGCCACCAGCGCGTCGTCCTCGTCGTGGTAGGTGCGCCGCTCGGAGTGCCCGACGACGACGAAGCTGCAGCCCAGCTTGGCCAGGAAGGCGCCGCTGATGTCACCGGTGTAAGCGCCCGAGTCGTGCTCGGAGAGGTCCTGGGCGCCGTAGGTCAGCCGCAGCTTGTCGCCGTCGACCAGGGTCTGCACGCTGCGCAGGTCGGTGAACGGCGGGATGACCGTGACGTCGACCTTGTCGTAGTACTTGTCCGGCAGCGCGAACGCGATCTTCTGCACCAGCGCGATGGCCTCGAAGTGGTTGAGGTTCATCTTCCAGTTGCCCGCGATCAGCGGCTTGCGACTCATGAGTCACCTCCGGGTGGTTGGGGCCGGCCCAGCACCTCGATGCCGGGCAGCGTCTTGCCCTCCAGGTATTCCAGGGACGCGCCGCCGCCGGTGGAGATGTGTGAGAAGTCGCCCTCGGGGATGCCCAGCGCGCGCACCGCGGCCGCGGAGTCACCGCCGCCCACCACGCTGAACGCGCCCTTGCCGGTCGCGGCGGCGATCGCCTCGGCGACGCCCTTGGTGCCCGCGGCGAACGCCGGGAACTCGAAGACGCCCATCGGGCCGTTCCAGAAGATCGTCGCGGCGTTGGACAGCAGCGTGGCGAACCGCTTGACCGAGCCCGGACCGATGTCCAGGCCCATCATGTCCTCCGGGATGGCGCCGGCGTCGACGGTCTGCGGTGCCGCGTCGGCGGCGAACCTCTCGCCCACCACGATGTCCGTCGGCAGCCGCAATACGTCGTGGTAGGTGTCCAGCAGCCGCCGACAGGTGTCAATCATCTCGTCCTCCAGCAGCGACTTGCCCACCGGACATCCTTGGGCGGCAAGGAAAGTGAAGCACATCCCGCCGCCGATCACGATGCTGTCGGCCTTGGTGGCCAGCGACTCGATGACGCCCAGCTTGTCGGACACCTTCGACCCGCCGAGCACCACCGCGTACGGGCGCTCGGTGGAGCTGGTCAGCTGCTGCAGCACCCGGATCTCCTCGGACACCAGGGTGCCCGCGTAGTGCGGCAGCAGGGTGGCGACGTCGTACACCGAGGCCTGTTTGCGGTGCACCACCCCGAAGCCGTCGGAGACGAAAGCACCCGTCGGCCCGACCAATTCGGCCAGCTCCCGGGCCAGCGCGAGTCGCTCGCCGTCGTCCTTGGCGGTCTCGCGCGGGTCGAAGCGGACGTTCTCCAGCAGCAGGACGTCGCCGTCGGTCAGGCCCTCGGCGCGGGCCAGCGCGTCGGCGCCGACGACATCCCCGGCCAGCTGCACGTGCCGGCCCAGCTGCTCGCCCAGGGCCGCGGCGACCGGCGCCAGCGAGAACTTCGGGTCGGGCCCGCCCTTCGGGCGACCCAGGTGGGCGGTGACCACCACCTTGGCCCCGGCGTCGAGCAGCGACTTCAGCGTGGGCACCGACGCGGTGATGCGACCGGCGTCGGTGATGGCGCCCGAGTCGTCGAGCGGCACGTTCAGGTCGGAGCGCACCAACACGCCACGACCCGAAACCCCTTCGGAAAGAAGGTCTTCCAGAGTGGGGACGGTCACGGTTTACAGCGACTTGCCGACCAGCGCGACCAGGTCGATGAGGCGGTTGGAGTAGCCCCACTCGTTGTCGTACCAGGACACCACCTTGGCCTGGTTGTCGATCACCTTGGTCAGCCCGGAGTCGAAGATCGAGCTGTGCGGGTCGGTGACGATGTCGCTGGACACGATCGGCGCGTCGTAGTACTTCAGGATGCCCTTGAGCCTGCCGTCGGCGGCGGCCTTGAAAGCGGCGTTGATCTCCTCGGCGCCGGCCGTCTTGGCCAGCTCGACGGTCAGGTCGGTGACCGAGCCGGTGGGGATGGGCACCCGCAGCGCGTACCCGTCGAGTTTGCCCTTCAACTCCGGCATCACCAGCCCGATCGCCTTGGCCGCCCCGGTGGAGGTGGGCACGATGTTCAGTGCGGCGGCGCGGGCGCGGCGCAAGTCCTTGTGCGGCCCGTCCTGCAGGTTCTGGTCCTGGGTGTAGGCGTGGATGGTGGTCATCAGGCCCCGCACGATGCCGAATTCGTCCTGGAGCACCTTGGTCACCGGCGCCAGGCAATTCGTGGTGCACGAGGCGTTGGAGATGATGTGCTGGCTGCCGTCGTACTTGTCGTCGTTGACGCCCAGCACGATGGTGATGTCGGGGTCGGTGGCGGGCGCGGAGATGATCACCTTCTTGGCCCCGGCCTCCAGGTGGCCCTTGGCCTTGGCGGCGTTGGTGAACAGGCCGGTGGATTCGACGACGACGTCGACGCCGAGGTCGCCCCAGGGCATCGCGGCCGGCCCCTCCCGGACCTCCAGCGCCTTCATCTTGCGGTCGCCGACGACGATGGTGTCCTCGCCTTCGAGGCGGACCTCGTAGGGCAGCCGGCCCAGGATCGAGTCGAAGGACAGCAGGTGGGCCAGCGTCTTGTTGTCGGTGATGTCGTTGACGGCCACCACTTCCATGTCCGCGCCGCCCTGCGCCTGCTGCGCCAGCAGGGCCCGGTAGAAGTTGCGGCCGATTCGACCGAAGCCGTTGATGCCTACTCGGACCGTCACGTGTCTCTCCCTGTCTTCTAAGTCAGCTGATGAGCGCTTTGCCGTCAGCCTAGATCAGTGACGCCGGTCTTGGCCGCGCCGGGCGTGGCGTCAGCGTCGCTTGCTCAACCACCGCAGCGCCGAGTCGGCGGCGTAGTAGCCACACAGCCCGTGCACACCGGCGCCCGGCGGGGTGGACTGCGAACACAGATAGACCCCGGGCACGCCGGTCGGGTAGGGGTTGACCGCGATCCGCGGGCGGAAGAGTACCTGCAGCCCGTCGTTGGCCCCGCCGATGATGTCGCCGCCGACGAAGTTGGCGTTGTAGGCCGCCAGCTCGGCGCTGCCTTTGCTGACGGTCGCCACGACGCGGTCGCGGAAGCCCGGGGCGAACCGCTCGATCTGGTCGACGACGGCGCCGGTGGCGTCGCCGGTGTAGCCGGACGGCACGTGCGCATAGGCCCAGATCGGGTTGATGTTTCCGGCGCTGCGCGAGGGATCGGCCAGGTACTGCTGGCCGACGAGGACGAACGGCCGCTGCGGCATGGTGCCCAGCGCGCGTTGTCGCTCGATCGCGGCGGTCTCGGCGAAGGTGCCGCCGAGGTGGACGGTGCCGGCGCGCCCGCAGTCGGGATTGGTCCAGGGGATGTGGCCCTCGATGGCGAAGTCGACCTTGAACGCCGACGACCCCACGCGGTACTGCCGGTAGGACCGCGCGATCCGGGCGGGCATCAGGTCGCCGTAGAGGCCATATGCCTGCGCCGGGCTGAGATCGAGCATGACGATGTCGGCATCGGGGATGTCCCTGCGGTCGGTGACCTTCACCCCGGTGGTCACGGTGCCGCCGCGCTCGGCCAGCGCGGCGGCCAGCGCGCGGGTGATCGAGCCGGAGCCGCCCTCGGCCACGGGCCACCCGTAGCGGTGCCCGCTGGCCAGGATCATCAGGCCCAGCGACGCGGTCAGCGGCCGGTCCAGGCGGGTGTAGACGTGCGCGGCGGCGCCGCCGAACAGCGCGCGGGCCTGCTCGGTGCGAAACCAGCGGGCCACCGCGCTGGCCGGCAGCACCGCGCGCGGCCCGAAGCCGGCCAGCCGCAGCGGGTGGCGCGGGACGTTGAGCACCGGGCGCATCAGGTCCTCGGCCAGGGCGTCGAATCCTTTGGCGAGGTCCGCGACGGCCCACCGCCAGCGGGCCGCGTCGGCTCCCATCCCGGCCGTGGTGGCCTCGAGCGATTGATACAGCACGCCGGCGGTGCCGTCGTCGAGCGGGTGCGCGCAGTCGACCTCGGGCCACTTCCACGCCAGCCCGTGGCGCTGCAGGTCGATCTCCTGCCAGAACGGCGACCCGATACCCAGCGGGTGGAAAGCCGAGCAGTGGTCGTGGATGACCCCGGGCACCGTCAGTTCACCGGAGCGCGCTCCCCCGCCGATGGTCTCGCCGGCCTCGAGCACCTGCACGTCGACGCCGTGGCGGGCGAGCTGGATCGCGGCGGCCAGACCGTTGGGCCCCGCGCCGACGACGACGGCCCGGGTCATCGGGCGCTGTGTTGTCTGGTGACGTGAACCGGGTATTCGTCGCCGGGCTCGGGCCACGGCTGGCGGGTCAGCATGCTCGCGACGTCGACGTAGCCCTCCTCGATCACTCCGGACTTGGCGTCGACGATGCGATACCCCTGCCGCTGGGTCTGGATCGGCTGGCTTTCCAGGATGATCACCCGCACGTCGCCGTCCTCGAACCCGCAGCGCCGCTGCACGGCGGCGAGCAACTGCTCGTTGTGCAGGTGGCCCTCGCCGAAGTTCCACCCGATCAGCGGCCCGGCGATGATCTCCCCGTCGCGCAGGCTGTAGTCGGCCTCGTCGGAGGCCAGGGCGCGCGGCACCAGCCCGTTGAGCGTTCGCCCGTGGGTGTGCATCGACCGCCACGCCATCAGCTTGTCGATCATGAGCTCGGCGGTCTTCGGATCGTAAAGGCGGGCAAGCTGGTTCGGGGGCAGCGCCGAGGCCTTGGTGACGCTCGCCTCGATCTTGTCTTCGGCGCCCTTGCGCAGGCACCACGTGCTGGTGGCCCAGTTGCCGGCGTAGTAGCGCATCGCGGGCAGGAACGAAACCTGTTTGGGGAAAAGATTTCCCACTATCGGCACCACCGCCAGCGCCGCGATCAGGATGGCCAGCAGCAGCGGCGAGTGCAGGCCCAGGGCCGTGACGCCGGCGTAATGACCGAACAGGTAGAACAGCGAGAAGATGAAGAACACATTCCACTCCAACGGAACTCCCATCGGAATGGTGGAGGTGATGTTGAGGTGGAACAGCACCATGAAGGCGATCAGGAACCACGCCCAGCGGTGACCGTCGGCGACGAACACCAGCACCGTGGGGACCAGGAATTCCGCCGTGGTGCCACCGACGTGGGCCATGACCTTGGGCACCCACGAGGGCCGCAGGTCGTTGACGGGGTCGAGGTAGAGCCGGTGCTTGAACCAGTTGAACGCCTTGCTGCGCAACAGCGGGCTGTTGCTCATCATGACGGCGACCACGTAGGGGAAGTGGTGGTTGAGCTTGGACGTCGCCGCGCCCCACCACAACGCGAGCATGATGATCTTGAAGGCGGCGATCTGGTCGGTGAAACCGAAGAAGAACACCAGCAGCGTCAGCCCGTAGTGCTCGCCGCGGGCCGCCAGGAAGATCGTCTTGTCGCGCAGGCCCAGCAGCGCCAGCGCGACGATCGCCGGAATCACCAGCACGGGATCGAGCAGGCCGACATCGCCGGCGGCGGTGACGGAGCCGCCGCGCCCGGGCGACAGCAGCGCCCAGACACCGGAGCCGAGCACGGTGAGATAGAGCGCCACGTCGACGACGGTGCGGTTGTCGCCCGCGGTGAACGGAACCTTGTCCGGCCACGCCGGCAGCCGAATGGTGTTGGGCCGCAACCAATAGAGAAAGCCACCGAACGGCGGCCAGAAGCGCGCGGTCAGCGGCCCCGACCCGCAGCCCAGGCCGAGGATCTCGAACAGCAGCGTGAAGACGACGAGCTTCTGATAGACGATCGGCTGGGTCCACCAGTCGCCGATGCGCCCGAGTCCGCCCAGCCCCGGCGTCAGCGAGATCACCGCGGCGGCGCCGGCCACGTAGGCGGCGATCTTGAACACGTAGAACAGGTACACCGCGTACGGGGTGCCGAACCCGTGCTCGACCCAGTGCCGGGCCATGATCTGCCGCCGGTCGGCGCGCGGCAAGCTGGTCCAGGTTTCGGGGTCGACGTCGGGGAACTCCGGTGTCATGAATCCCATGGGCGGCCTCGTTGCTCGTCATGCCGGTGATCCGGCGCCGAAAGATGGTGCAGCCAAGAACGATTCACGGCCAACGCACGCTACTACCGGGCCGCCAACCGCACCTGGGCACCCGCGGGGGCGTTGCCCGCGCCCTGACGGGGGAAGCGCCGCTTCAACTTCGCGATCATGCCGTCGAGGGTTTGCCGATCCAGTTCTTCGGCGTGGAGCATCCGCCGGTGACCGGCGGCACATTCGGCCTCGCCGTTTGCTTCGGCGGCGGCGGCGCTCTTGCGGTATTCCTCGATCCGGCGGTCGGCGAGCCGGCGCCGCTGGATGAGCAGGCTCAGAAAGTACTCGGCCTGCTGACGGTCGGCCGCCTCGGCCACGGCGGCCGATTCGGCGGCATCGGAGGCCGGGGCCGGCGTCGCCGGGGTGACGCAGACCCGCTCGGAGTGCGCCGCGCCGTCGCGGGTGGTGCGCCCGCGTGGACCGCGGGCGGCAGTGGACCGGCGACCTTTGCGCGGACCCGCGTCGGGCCAGTCAGGCAAGCCGGCGGGGTCCATTACATCCCTCTCAACTGCGGTTTTGGCTCAGGGCGTGCGTAACAATAGCGCGCCGGACGCGACCGGCACCATACGTTCGGACGACAAATTATCGGCGCCGCGGCGCCCACCGGCGGATTTCTCGTCAAAAAACGTGGACGAAACTCCGCGACACCGGACCGCTACCATCGAGGAACTCACTCCCAAGGAGCAACGTGACCGAAGATTGCCCCGATTTCGGGGACATCGACAAGTGGGACCCTGGGCTGACCCGGCGCGTAATGGGTGTCATGCGCCCGGTGCTGAAGGCGTACTTCCGGTCGGAGGTGCACGGCCTGGAGTCCTTCCCGCCCGGCGGCGCACTGGTGGTCGGCAACCATTCCGGCGGCATGTTCCCCATGGACGTCCCGATCTTCAGTGTCGACTTCTACGCGAAGTTCGGTTACGACCGGCCGGTGTACACGCTGAGCCACGACATCCTCATGACGGGCCCCACCGGGCAGCTTCTCCGGCGGACCGGCTACATCCGCGCCAACCGGGAGAACGCGGCCAGGGCCCTGCGGTCCGGCGGTGTGGTGATCGTCTTCCCCGGCGGGGACTACGACGCGTACCGGCCGACGTTCGCCGAGAACGTGATCGACTTCAACGGCCGCAAGGGCTACGTCCGCACCGCGATCGAGGCCGGCGTGCCCATCGTGCCCGCGGTGTCGATCGGCGGGCAGGAGACCCAGCTGTACCTGTCGCGCGGCACCTGGCTGGCCGAGCGGCTGGGCGTGAAACGCCTGCTGCGCAGCGCCATCCTGCCGCTGTCGTTCGGCTTCCCGTTCGGGCTGAGCGCCGTGATCCCGCCGAATGTGCCGCTGCCGACCAAGATCGTCACGCAGGTGCTCGAACCCATCGACCTCGCCGCGCGGTTCGGCGACGACCCCGACGTCGACGAGGTCGACGAGCACGTGCGCTCGGTCATGCAGCAGGCCCTTCACCAGCTCGCAGCCAATCGCCGCTTCCCGATCCTGGGCTGACCCATGGCATCCCGCATCAATCAGGCCCTCGGCGTCGTCGCCACCCTGCGGCGCGCCGGCATGATCGCGCCGATGCGACCCGACCGCTACCTGAAGATCGCCGCGGCCATGCGCCGCGAGGGCATGGGCATGACGGTCGGCTTCGCCGGCGCGGCCCAGCGCTGCCCGGACCGTCCAGGGCTGATCGACGAGCTGGGCACCCTGACCTGGCGGCAACTCGACGAGCGGATCAATGCGTTCGCCGCGGCGCTGCAAGACCTGCCGGGTCGGGCGGGGGCGCCCGAGGTCGTCGGGATCATGTGCCGCAATCACCGCGGCTTCGTCGAGGCGGTGGTGGCCGCGAACCGGATCGGGTCGGACGTCGTGCTGCTCAACACGTCCTTCGCCGGGCCGGCGCTGGCCGACGTGGTCAACCGCGAGGGCGTCGACGCCGTGGTCTACGACGAGGAGTTCACCGACACGGTGGACCGCGCGCTGGCCGACAAGCCGGACGCCACCCGCATCGTGGCGTGGGCCGACGGGCCGCACGAGCTGACCGTGGAACAGTTGATCGCCGGCCACGCCGGGCATCAGCCCGAGCGCACCGGCCGCAAGGGCCGGATGATCCTGCTCACCTCCGGAACCACCGGAACACCCAAGGGCGCCAACCAGACCGGGGGCAACGCGGGAATCGGCACGCTCAAGGCGATCCTCGATCGCACGCCCTGGCGGGCCGAGGAGCCGGTGGTGATCGTGGCGCCGATGTTCCACGCCTGGGGCTTCTCGCAGCTGATCTTCGCCGCGTCGATGGCCTGCACGATCATCACCCGACGCAAGTTCGACCCCGAGGCCACCCTCGAGCTCGTCGACCGCCACCGGGCCACCGGCCTCGCCGTGGTGCCGGTGATGTTCGACCGCATCATGGAGCTGCCCGACGAGGTGCGAAACCGCTACAGCGGCAAGTCGTTACGGTTCGCCGCGGCATCCGGCTCCCGGATGCGGCCCGACGTCGTCATCGCGTTCATGGACCAGTTCGGCGACGTGATCTACAACAACTACAACGCCACCGAGGCGGGCATGATCGCCACCGCCACACCGGCGGACCTGCGCGCCGCGCCCGACACCGCGGGCCGGCCGGCGGGCGGAACCGAAATCCGCATCCTGGACCCCGAATTCAACGAACTGCCCACCGGCGAGGTGGGCACCATCTACGTCCGCAACGACACCCAGTTCGAGGGCTACACCTCGGGCACCACCAAGAATTTCCACGCCGGGTTCATGTCGTCGGGCGACGTCGGCTACCTCGATCAGGCCGGGCGGTTGTTCGTGGTGGGCCGCGATGACGAGATGATCGTCTCCGGCGGCGAGAACGTCTACCCCATCGAGGTGGAGAAGACACTGGCCGCACACCCCGACGTGGCCGAGGCCGCGGTGATCGGCGTCGACGACGAGCAGTACGGCCAGCGGCTGGCAGCGTTCGTGGTGCTGACCCCCGGAGCGTCGGCAACCCCCGACACGCTCAAGCAGCATGTCCGGGAGAACCTGGCCAACTACAAGGTGCCGCGCGAGATCTCCGTAGTCGACGAGTTGCCCCGCGGCAGCACCGGCAAGATCCTGCGCAACGAGCTGCAGTCGCGGGTCAGCGGTTGATGCGGCTGCGCAAGCCCCGGCCACTGCTGCGCGCGGCGGTGGAAGTCGCCAACGCCGCCAACGGATTACGGCCCGTCAGCCGGAAGCCCTACGCCTCGTTGCCGGTCTTCTGGTTCGGCTGGCCGACTTCGGAGGTGCCGGGCCTCTACGCGACCGCCTCCATGCTGGACGCCGCGCGGCGGGGCCGGCGCGGCGATTTCGCCGGATGGAAGGGAAAGCTGGCGCTCGCCCTGACGGCCGTGTCCTGGACGATCCTGGCGATGATCCGCTACCGCGGCGTGACGACCCCGGGTCCGGTGCTGGAGGCCGGACTGACCGAACAACTCGGATCCGACTACGCCGACGAACTGGTCGAGCTGCCCACCGAGCCGACCCGCAGGGGGCGGCGCAACCTGCCACTGCGCACCACCGTGGCCCGGCGGCGCTTCGTCGACAAGCAGAACATCGTGTCTTACGGCCCGCACGGGCGCGCGAACCTGGCCGACATCTGGCGCCGCAGCGATCTGCCGCGCGATGGTAAGGCGCCGGTCCTGTTACAGGTACCCGGCGGCGCCTGGATGATCGGGTGGCGCCGTCCGCAGGCGTATCCGTTGATGAGTCATCTGGTTTCGCGCGGCTGGGTGTGCGTGTCGATGAACTACCGGGTTTCCCCGTGGCACACGTGGCCCGACCACATCGTCGACGTCAAGCGCGCGCTGGCCTGGGTCAAGGAGAACATCGCGGCCTACGGGGGCGACCCCGGCTTCGTCGCGATCAGCGGCGGGTCGGCCGGCGGCCATCTGACCGCACTGGCCGCCCTCACCGCGGGCGACCCCAAGTTCCAGCCGGGTTTCGAAGATGCCGACACGTCGGTGGTGGCGGCCGTCCCCTACTACGGCCGCTACGACTGGTACTCCACCGAGGCCGACGGGCGCGCCGAGTTCGTCGAGGTGCTCGAAAGACTGGTGGTCAAGCACAAACTCGACACGCACCGGCACATCTATCTCGACGCCTCGCCGATCCGGTACGTACGGCCGGACGCACCACCGTTTTTCGTTCTGCACGGAACCGACGATTCCCTCATCCCGGTCGTCGAGGCGCGCGAGTTCGTCGAAGCGCTGCGGGCGGTGTCGAAGTCGCCGGTTGCCTACGCCGAATTGCCTTATGCACAGCACGCTTTCGACATCTTCGGTTCCCCGCGGGCGCACCGCTCCGCCGAGGCGGTAGCGCGGTTCCTGTCCTGGGTGTATGCGACGGGTTACCTCAACCGCGACTAGCGGTTGAGGGCCGCGGCCTTCTCCAGTTCGGTCAGCGCCTGTTCGATGCCGTCGGCCATCTCGTCGACGTCGTTGGCCACCTCGGGCGTCGTCACGAACCCGAAGTCCAGGTAGTCGGTGTAGGAGAAGCAGGTGATGTTCAGCGCGACATCCATCACCGGCGGGCCGAGCGGCACCAGCGAGTCCAGTTTGGCGCCCGCCATGTACAGCGGGAACGGCGGGCCGGGAACGTTGGACACGACCAGGTTGATGGGGGCCAGGTTGCGCGACAGCCCGCTCACCGTGTACGCCCGCGCGGCCAGGTGCAGCAGCCCGGGCGGCGTGGTCTCGGTCAGCCCCATGATCTGATGCGCCGACAACGCCTTGGCCATCTCCTTGGCGCTCCGCGTGCTCTCGTGGATGGCCCGCAGCCGTTCGGCGGGGTCCTCGATGTCGGTGGCGAGCGTCGCGGTCATCGAGCTGATCTGGTTGCCGACGTCGTCCTTCTTGTCTTCGGTGCGGGTGGACACGGGAATCTGGGCGATGAGCGGCTTTGCCGGCAGCTCGCCGCGCTTCTGCAGGTACTCCCGGGCGGCGCCGGCCACGAGCGCGAGCACGACGTCGTTGAGCTTGACGCCGAAGGTGTCCTTGACGGCCTTGGCACGGGACAGCTCGACGCGGCACCCGCTGATCCGCCGGTGCGGCGAGACGGCCGCATTGAACCTGGTTTTGGGCGCCTCGAAGTAACGCGGCGGCCTGCTGCGGACGCCCAGCGTGGCAACCTGCTGACGCAGCGTCTGCTCCAGCAGGCGCGCGACCCGGAACGGCGTCATGATCCCGACGTTGATCAGGGCGCCCACCGCGCGCCGTTCGATGCCGGGAAGCTTGAACCCCACCAGCGACCCGACCGTCTCCGCCTGCGGCGGGCGGGGTTCGGGCGTCACGTCCAGGAGGATCTCGCCCAGCCCCGCGCCGGAGACCCCGTCGACGATCGCGTGGTGCATCTTGGTCAGCGTCGCGATCCGGCCGCCCTCGACGCCCTCGATCACCCACAGCTCCCACAGCGGCCGGGAGCGGTCCAGCTTGTAGGACATCAGCCGGCCCACCAGCTCCTCGAGTTCGCGGCGACCACCCGGCCCCGGAACCCCGATGCGGCGGACGTGGAAGTCGATGTCGAGATCCTCGTCCTCGACGAACCACGGCCGGTCCAGGCCCAGCGGCGCGCCGGTGACCCGCCACCGCAGCTGCGGCAACTCCGGCAGCCGCTCGATGATCAGCTGGCGCAGGCGCTGGAAGCTGTACTCGGGAGCATCGCTGGGATCGCAGATCGCCAACGCGCCCACGTGCATATGCCAGCCCGCGGTCTCCGCCGACCAGAACGCCGCGTCAACACTCGAAAGCCGTTTCATGACCCGACCGTAGCCCTCCCCCGTCGGCTGCGAAAGCCTTCAACCAACAAACCCGCAGGCCGTCAAGCCGCGCGGCGCGCATCGTCGTCAGGCGTCCCCCAATTGCCCGACTCCTCAGCCCGCCGCTTCGCGGCGCGCATCGTCGTCAGGCGTCCTCCGATTGCCCGACTCCTCAGCCCGCCGCTTCGCGGCGCGCATCGTCGTCAGGCGTCCTCCAACAAATCCGGCGTCACCGCCGACTCGGTGTCGGGGATGCCGTCGACCTTGGCCTTGCGGTCGGCCATGGACAGCAGGCGCCGAATGCGGCCCGCCACAGCGTCTTTGGTCATCGGGGGGTCGGCGAGCCGGCCGAGCTCCTCGAGGGAGGCCTGCCGGTGCTCGACGCGCAGCTTGCCGGCCGAGGACAGGTGGTCGGGCACGGTGTCGCCGAGGATCTCCAGCGCGCGCTCCACCCGGGCGGCCGCCGCGACCGCGGCCCGCGCCGAACGGCGCAGGTTGGCGTCGTCGAAGTTGGCGAGCCGGTTGGCCGTCGCCCGCACCTCGCGGCGCATCCGGCGCTCCTCCCAGACGAGCCGGGTGTCCTGGGCGCCCATCCGGGTCAGCAGCGCACCGATCGCCTCGCCGTCGCGCACCACCACCCGATCGGCGCCGCGCACCTCGCGGGCCTTGGCGCTGACGCCGAGCCGGCGCGCCGCCCCCACCAGCGCCAGCGCCGCCTCGGGGCCGGGGCAGCTGACCTCCAGCGCCGAGGACCGTCCCGGCTCGGTCAGCGACCCGTGCGCCAGGAAGGCTCCTCGCCAGGCCGCCTCGGCGTCGCCGACGCTGCCGCCGACCACCTGGGCCGGCAGGCCGCGAACCGGGCGCCCCCGGTTGTCGAGCAGGCCGGTCTGGCGGGCCAGCGCCTCGCCGTCGTTGGCCACCCGCAAAACGTAGCGGGTGGTCTTGCGAATCCCGCTGGCGGACAACACATGCACGACGGCGTTGTACCCGTAGAGGTCGAAGATGTCCTTGCGCAGGCGCCGGGCGATGTTGCCCAGGTCCACCTCGGCCTCGACGATCACCCGGCCACCCACAATGTGCAGACCGCCGGCGAACCTGAGCAGCGAGGTGACCTCCGCGCGACGGGCGCTGACCGACTTCACGACCAGACGGCTCAACTCGTCCTTGACTTCGGTCGTCATCGCCACGCGTCGTCACCCCTCGGTCCGTTGCCAGCCGGTCCATCCGCCCCGGCCTGTGGACGTTTACCGTCTTTCCGAATCTCTTCGGTGGCCGTCGCGCTGGGCGCAGACGAGTCCTTGTTGCTCACCCGTACCCCGTCCAGGGCCGTGGCGAGTTTGCCCGGGTCATGTAAAGGTGTACCAGGTCGGGACACGTCAGCGAAGTGGACCTCGGCTTGCAGCAATGTCGCGGTGCGGCGCAGTTGGTCCCGCTCGCGGTCGCTGGGCACCCGTTCGGAGTCGATGATGATGTCGTGGACGGTGAAATCGGGTGCGTGCTGGGCCAGCACGTGCAGATGACGCTCCACGGAGAAGCCGGCCGTCTCCCCCGGCTCGGCCACCAGATTGAGCACCAGCGCGCGGCGGGCGGTGGTGGCCCGCAGCGCCGCGGCGAGTTCGGGCACCAACACATGCGGGATGACGCTGGTGAACCACGAGCCCGGTCCGAGCACCACCAGGTCGGCGGCCATGATGGCGTCGACGGCCTGCCGGGTCGCCGGCGGATTGACGGGGAGCAGCCGGACGCGGCGCACCTTACCCGGTGTGGTCGCGATCGCCACCTGGCCTCGGATCAGCCGGAACATCCGCGGGTCGGCCTCCAGGCCCGACACGTCGGCCTCGATCTGCAGCGCGATCGGGCACATCGGCAACACCCGGCCCTTCACGCCGAGGATGCGCCCGAGTTCGTCGAGCGCGGCCACCGGGTCGTCCAGCACCTCGGACAGTCCGGCGAGCAGCAGGTTGCCGATGGGATGCCCGGCCAGGGCGCCACTGCCGCCGAAGCGATGCTGCAGGATGGTCGCCCACAGCCGCCCGTGCGGGCTGTCAGATGCCAGCGCCGCCAACGCCATTCGCAGGTCCCCCGGCGGCACGATGTCCAATTCGTTGCGCAGGCGGCCGGAGGAGCCCCCGTCGTCGGCGACGGTCACCACGGCGGTGACGTGCGGGGTCAGCCGGCGCGCCGCGGACAGCGTCGCGTACAAGCCGTGTCCGCCACCCAGGGCGACGATGCCCTGGTTTGTTGGTGGGCTCATTCGCGACCCAGATCCCGGTGCAGCACCCGCACCGACAGTTGCGCGTTGCTGCGCAGCGCCTGCATCAAAGCCTCGGCGATCGCAACGCTGCGATGCTTGCCGCCGGTGCAGCCGATCGCGACCGTCATGTAACGCTTGCCCTCCCGGCGGTAGCCGTCGACAACGAGGTTCAGCAGTTGATGGTAGGCGTCGAGGAATTCGGCCGCGCCCGGCTGGGCCAGCACGTAATCACGCACCGCCGGGTGTTGGCCGGTGAGCGGGCGCAAGTCGTCCACCCAGTGCGGGTTGGGTAAAAAACGCACGTCCATCACCATGTCGGCGTCCATCGGCAGGCCGTACTTGAAGCCGAAGGATTCGACGGTGACGCTGGTGGACGCGGTGGTGACGCCCCCGAAGGCGCGCTCGATGGTCTCCCGCAGGCCCCGCACCGACAGCGTGGAGGTGTCGATGATCAGGTCGGCGTTGGCGCGCACGGGCGCCAGCATCTTGCGCTCGGCGGCGATGCCCTCGGCCAGGGTCTGCTCGCCCTGCAGCGGGTGGCTGCGCCGGTTCTGCTCGTAGCGACGCACCAATGTGTCGTCGGACGCCTCCATGAAGACCACCCGCGGGGTGATGTTGCGGGTGGCCAGTTCCGTGCGGACCGAGTCCAGGTCGCCGGTGAATCCCCGCGACCGGACGTCCATCACGACTGCCAGCTGCGTGATCCGCGACCCCGCGGCCAGCCCGAAGTCCACCATCCGGGTGATCAGCTGCGGAGGCAGGTTGTCGGCCACGTACCAGCCGAGGTCCTCGAGCACCTTGGCCGCGGTGCCCCGACCGGCGCCGGACAACCCGGTCACCAGGACGACGTCGATGCCGGCTGCGGCGCCGTCGCTCGGTGGGCCCGGTTGGCTTTCGGCCAACTCGCCCTGCCCGGTCATTCGAGGTTCCCCGTTCGTTGGGGTTGTTCAGGTTCTTCGGGCCGCAGCGCCTCGAGGACGGCCGCGGCGGTGGCCACGCCGATACCCGGGACGGCGGTGATCTGGTCGACGGTGGCCTCCTTGAGGCGGGCTATCGATCCGAAATGCGTTACCAGCGCCTTGCGGCGATGCTCCCCCAATCCTGGCACCGAGTCCAGCACTGATGCGGTCATTCGCTTGGATCGCTTGCTGCGATGGTAGGCGATGGCGAACCGGTGCGCCTCGTCGCGCACCCGCTGCAACAGATAGAGCCCCTCGCTGTTGCGGGGCATGATGATCGGGTCCGGCTCGGCAGGCACCCACACCTCTTCGAGCCGCTTGGCCAGGCCGATCACCGCCACGTCGGTGATGCCGAGTTCTTCGAGCACGGCGCTGGCCGCGTTGACCTGCGGTGCCCCGCCGTCGACGACGTACAAGTTGGGCGGGTAGGCGAATCGGCGCGATTTACCTTCCGCGGAAAGCATATTCGGATCTTGCTGGTCGCTGAGGTGGCGCAGGAATCGCCGGCGGGTCACCTCGGCTATGGAGGCGACGTCATCGGAGCGGCCCTGCCCGGCCGCCTCCCGCACCGCGAAGTGACGATAGTCGGATTTGCGCGGCAAACCGTCCTCGAATACCACCAACGAGGCCACCACGTCGGTGCCCTGCACGTGGCTGACGTCGACGCACTCGATGCGTAGCGGCGCCTCGGCGAGACCCAGGTTGTCCTGGATGCTCTGCAGCGCAGCAGATCTGGCGTTGAAGTCGCCGGCCCTTTTCAACTTGTGCTGCTGCAGCGCCTCTTTGGCGTTGCGCTGCACGGTCTCAGCCAGCGCCCGCTTGTCGCCGCGGCGCGGCACCCTAAGGACGACCCGCGATCCGCGCAGGCCGGACAGCCACCTGGCGACTTCGTCGGCGTTGGACGGCAGGCACGGCACCAGCACCTCGCGGGGTACCGGGTTGACGGATTCGTCGGCGGCGCCCCCCAATTCGGCCTGCTCACCGTAAAACTGCGTCAGGAACTGCTCCACCAACTGCTCTTCGCCGGATCCGCTCGGATCTCCGGGCTTTTCGACAATCCAGCCGCGCTGGCCGCGCACCCGGCCGCCGCGGACGTGGAAAACCTGCACGGCCGCCTCCAGCTCGTCGTCGGCGAAGGCGATGACGTCCGCGTCGGTGCCGTCGCCGAGCACCACGGCTTGCTTCTCCATGGCCCGTTTCAGTGCGGACAGGTCGTCGCGCAGCCGTGCGGCCCGCTCGAAATCGAGTCGCTCGGCCGCGGCGTTCATCTGCTGCTCCAGCTCGCGGGCAAACCGGTCGGTCTTGCCGGACAGGAAGTCGCAGAAGTCGTCCACGATCCGGCGATGCTGCTCGGCGCTGACCCTGCCGACACACGGCGCCGAGCATTTGTCGATGTAGCCGAGCAAACACGGCCGGTCGATTTGGCTGTGCCGCTTGAGCACCCCGGCCGAACAGGTGCGCGCCGGGAAGACCCGGGTGAGTAGGTCCAACGTTTCCCGGATGGCCCAGGCATGCGAGTACGGACCGAAGTAGCGCACTCCCTTGCGGCGCGGGCCGCGATAGACCATCAGGCGGGGAAATTCTTCGTTGAGGGTGACGGCCAGCACCGGATAGGACTTGTCGTCGCGGTAGCGCACGTTGAAGCGGGGATCGAACTCCTTGATCCAGTTGTATTCCAGCTGCAACGCTTCGACTTCGGTGTTGACCACCGTCCACTCGACCTTGGCCGCGGTGGTCACCATCTGCCGGGTACGCGGGTGCAGGCCGGCGACATCGGCGAAGTATGAGGTCAGCCGGCTGCGCAGGCTCTTGGCCTTGCCGACATAGATGACGCGCCCGTGCGGGTCCCGGAACCGGTAGACGCCCGGCTCGACCGGGATGGACCCGGGTGCGGGGCGATAGGTGGCGGGATCTGGCACGTACCCAGGCTAATAGCCGCTAGCGGGGCGCCTGAAAAGACGGGGCCCGTGGGCCCCGGTGGTCGAGTGCGGGTCCGCGCGGGCGCGATTCTCGGCGCGGCTTCGAGCACGAGAGGATCCGACCGATCGATTTTGCCGACATCCGCGCAATCCTGTCCCTGCGGCTTCCGGTGGTGGATCATGGGCGGATGGATGAGGACGACCCCGAGAGGCGCATAGCCGAACTGGAACGTCAGCACGAGGCGTCGAGGGCGGGCAGCACGGCGCGTGGGGGGCTAACAGCTGCCGACATTGACAACGTGGCTTTCAGCAGGCCGCCCTGGGGAAAACGCGGATACGACGAACACCAGGTTGACGCATTCCTTGACCGCATTCGGGCGAAGCTGCTCAATCCGGGCGATAGTTCCCTCACCGCGGCTGACATCCACAGCGTCGGCTTCAAAACGCCGCCCTTGGGGAAACGCGGATACAACGAAGACCAGGTCGACGCATTCCTTGACCACGTCGAAGCAGAAATCAAGCGGCTGGGCTTCGCCTAGGACGTGGCCGACCCCCATGGTCTGCACGAATCGTCGCGACAGCGATCCTCACGGCTGACGCACCGGCGGTAGGGCGGCGCAACCGGCGAGAGCCCGAGTCGACGGTCCTGTCGTCGGCCACCTCGAAACGGGTCTCATCGCGTGATTCTCGGCGCCAGCGGGACGACGCCTTTCCGTACACAGCCTCATGATCGTCGTCAAGAAGTCTGGCTCTCTATTTGCGACCGTCGTGTCGACGCCCAGTCCGCCATGGGGAATCCCGGCTTGGCGTCGCAGGCCGACAGCAGCACGGCCACCCGCGGAACCACGGCCAGCCCGTAGTCGCAGGTCCAGTCGGGACGGGTCATCGTCCATACCAGGACGCCCTCTGCCACGGTGCCGAAGAAACTGAGCCGCATCGGCGGGGACTGCCCGCTCGCGGACACGCCGACGGCGTCGCCATGACAGTTCGACACGGCGCCGAAGCCGTTCCAGACGACGTCGTGGGTGTTCAACGCATTGTCGTAGACGGCGACCGACTCGGCGTAAAGCGCCGGACCGTCGAACCGGTAAGCCGACTCGGCGTGGCCAGACGAACCCGCGGGCAGCAGCGGCGAACCCTTGAACAGCAGTGCCGCAGTGCATTCCGACGGCCGGGCGCTGGTGAAGTAGCTCTCCCCCACCGGAGTCGCGGTCGCCGCACCGAAGGGGGTGTCGTCGCCCTCGCCCAGCAGCAGGGCGCGCGCCAGGATCGGCGCGCGCGAGGGCGTCGACGTGGCCGACGTCGCGATCCCGGACCCCCGGATCGCCCGACCCTCTACCGATGTGGTGCAACCTTCCAGCGCTGACGCGGCGGCGAGCAGCGCGACTGCCGCCCACACGCGACGTACCATCGGGCGATCGTACAGCGCTCAGCGCTGATGCAGGTCCGGCCGATATTGCGCGACCAGCGACCGGACGGTGTCCATGGCCTGCACCGCGCGTTCCTTGTCGACGGCCTGGATAGCCATCACCGGCACGTATTCGTCGTCGGGCAGGTCGATGCGCGCCCAGCGGCTGCCCGGCGGAAAGGACACGCCGACCACCTCGGGCCACGAGATCAGCTTGTACCCCAACAGGTTACGCACCGCAACCCCGGCCGGCCCCACCCGTAGCCGCGGGCGCGCCAACAGCAGCACCGCGCCGGCGATGACCAGACCCAGCACCACCATCGCCACCTGGTCGGAGGTCTGGAAGATCACCCCGGTGGACCTGATCTTGAGCAGCAAGCCCACCACCACGTGCGCCGCGGCGATCAGGAACGCCGCCGCGTAGACGAACGGGAGCGTGCGATGGGGACGGAGCACGACGTCCCAGCCGTCACGGTTCGATGCGCCCCTCACGACCGGGCGCGCAGGTCACGCAGGGTCAAGGCGGTGGTCAGGGCCGCGGCCGTCGCTTGGGCACCCTTGTCCTCGGACGACGCGGAAAGCCCGGCCCGGTCCAGCGCCTGTTCCTCGGTGTTGGTGGTCAACACCCCGTTGGCGATCGGGGTCGACGCGTCCAGCGCAACGCGGGTCAGCCCCTGGGTGACCGCATCGCATACATAATCGAAATGTGGCGTCTCACCACGGATCACGACGCCGAGGGCGATGACGGCATCGTGATTGCGGGCCAGTTCTTGTGCCACTACCGGGATCTCGATGGCACCGGTCACCCGGACCACCGTCGGGCTGTCGATGCCGGAGTCGGTCGCCACTTTGCGGGCACCGGCCAGCAGAGCATCGCAGATGGTGCTGTGCCAGGTGCTCGCCACAATCGCGAGCCGCAGCCCGGATGCGTCAAGCGCAGGCACCTCCGGCACCCCGGCGCCAGGACTCACAAAGCACCACCGAATTCCCCCGGTAGATGCACGGATTCGTGAAAGTAGTCGTCCAGCCCGGCCAGGTCGTGGCCCATCCGGTCACGCTTGGTCATCAGGTAGCGGATGTTCTCGGCGTTGGCGCGAACCGGAAGCGGCACCCGTTCGATGATGTGCAACCCGTATCCGTCCAGCCCCACCCGCTTGGCCGGGTTGTTCGTCAGCAGCCGCATCGATCGCACGCCGAGATCGACGAGGATCTGCGCGCCGATGCCGTAATCCCTTGCATCGGCGGGCAATCCGAGCTTGAGATTGGCGTCCACAGTGTCTTCGCCGGCATCCTGCAGCTGGTAGGCCTGCAGCTTGTGCATCAGGCCGATGCCGCGGCCCTCGTGGCCGCGCATGTAGAGCACCACGCCCCGGCCCTCCCGTGCCACCATCGCCATCGCGGCGTCGAGCTGCGGGCCGCAGTCGCAACGGCGCGAGCCGAACACGTCGCCGGTGAGGCACTCGGAGTGGACGCGGACCAACACGTCGTCGCCTTCGGCGGTGGGCCCGGCGATTTCGCCGCGGACCAGCGCCACGTGCTCGACGTCCTCGTAGATGCTGCTGTAGCCGATCGCGCGAAACTCCCCGTGCCGAGTCGGTATCCGGGCCTCGGCGATCCGCTCGATGTGCTTTTCGTGCTTGCGCCGCCATTCGATCAGGTCGGCGATCGTGATAAGTGCCAGATCGTGCTCGTCGGCGAAGACCCGTAACTCGTCGGTCTGGGCCATCGCGCCCTCGTCCTTCTGGCTGACGATCTCGCAGATCGCGCCCGCCGGCTGCAGGCCCGCCATGCGGGCCAGGTCGACGGCGGCCTCGGTGTGACCGGGGCGGCGCAACACGCCACCGTCCTTGGCGCGCAACGGAACAACGTGGCCGGGACGGGTGAAGTCGTTGGCGATGCTCGCCGGGTCGGCAAGCAACCGCATGGTAGTGGCCCGATCGGAGGCCGAAATCCCGGTTCCTACACCACTTTTCGCATCGACGGTGACGGTGTAGGCGGTCCCGTGCTTGTCCTGATTCACCGCGTACATCGGCAGCAGGCCCAGCCGGTCGCAAATGGCGCCGTCCAGCGGCACACACAGGTATCCCGAGGTGTAGCGCACCATGAACGCGACCATCTCCGGCGTCGCCTTCTCGGCGGCGAAGATCAGGTCGCCCTCGTTCTCGCGCTCCTCATCGTCGATGACGACGACGGCCTTGCCCGCCGCAATGTCGGCAACCGCCCTTTCGACGGAGTCGAGCCTGGTCATCGTCGCTACCTTGCTGTCGTGCGGGCCCCGGCGGGAGCCCGGTTGTTGCATTCAGTATGAACCACCGCGCCTGCGTCGTTATTGCCGCGGTTTGCTCAGCGGGCCGGTTGGCGCACCGGCGCCTATTTGGCCATCAACCGCTCAACATATTTGGCGATGACGTCGGCTTCGAGATTCACCCGGGTGCCGACCGGCGCGCGGCCCAACGTGGTCAGCTCGCGGGTGGTGGGGATCAGCGACACCTCGAACCAGTCCCGCGGTTCGGCGCCCAGGCCGGAAACCGTCAGGGAAATGCCGTCGACGGTGATCGATCCCTTCTCGACGACGTAACGGGCCACCGCGGGGGGAACCTCGATGCGGACCACCTCCCAGTGCTCGGAAGGCGCGCGGGCCACGACCTGCCCGGTGCCGTCGACGTGCCCCTGCACGATGTGGCCGCCGAGCCGGGAGTTGACGGCCGCGGCGCGTTCCAGGTTCACGCGGCTGCCGACCTGCAGCTCGCCCAGGTTGGAGCGGCTCAACGTCTCGGCCATCACGTCGGCGGTGAACCGGCCGTCGCCCAGCAACTCGGCGACCGTCAGGCACACGCCGTTGACGGCGATCGAGTCACCGTGTCCCGCGTCGGCGGTCACGACCGACCCGCGGATGGTCAGGCGCGCGGCGTCGGCGAGCACGTCCCGGCCGGTCACCTCTCCGAGTTCCTCGACAATTCCGGTGAACATCGCCCCAGGTTAATGACTGATGTTGCCGACCCACACCCCACGCATTCACGGGCTGCGCCGCACGCACCCTCTACGATGCAGGGTATGCAGACCCGCCGCCTGTTGGCCGTCCTCGCATCCCTGAGCATCGGCGCCGCGCTGATCGCCGGCTGTTCCTCGGGCCCCAAGTTGAGCGGCGGTCCGCTGCCGGACGCGAAGACGCTGATCAAGCAGTCCATTGAAACCACCAAGAACGTCAAGAGCGCCCACCTCGTGCTGACCGTGACCGGGAAGGTCCCGGGGATGCCGATCAAGACGCTGACCGGCGACCTCACCACCACGCCGACCACCGCCGCGACTGGCAACGCGACGATCACGCTGGCCGGCGCGGACATCAACACCGATTTCATCGTCGTGGGCGGGAAGCTGTACGCCACGCTCACGCCGAACAAGTGGAGCGACTTCGGTAAGGCCTCCGACATCTACGACGTCTCGGTGATCCTGAATCCCGACTCCGGCCTGGCCAACGCGCTGGCCAATTTCAGCGACGCCAAGGCCGAGGGCCGCGACTTGATCGACGGGCAGACCACCGTGCGCATCAGCGGAAAGGTCACCGCCGATGCAGTGAACAAGATCGCGCCGCCCTTCAACGCCTCGGGGCCGGTGCCGGCCACGGTCTGGATCCAGGAGAACGGCGAGCACCAGCTGGTGCAGGCCGAGCTGGAGAAGAGCCAGGGCAACGCCGTGCAGATGACGCTGTCCAAATGGGGCGAGCCGGTCCAGGTCAGCAAGCCGCCGGTGACCTCATGAGCGCGGCGACCGGCCGCCGGATCGCCATCAGCGCCGGCAGCCTGGCGGTGCTGCTGGGCGCCCTGGACACCTATGTCGTGGTGACGATCATGCGCGACATCATGAGCGACGTCGGCATCCCCATCAATCAGCTGCAGCGCATCACCTGGATCGTCACGATGTATCTGCTCGGCTACATCGCCGCCATGCCGCTGCTGGGCCGGGCCTCCGACCGGTTCGGCCGCAAGCTGCTGCTCCAGGTGAGCCTGGCCACCTTCATGGCCGGCTCGATCATCACGGCGCTGGCCGGGCGTTTCGGCGACTTCCACATGCTCATTGCCGGCCGCACCGTCCAGGGCGTGGCCAGCGGGGCGCTGTTGCCCGTCACGCTGGCCCTGGGCGCCGACCTGTGGGCGCAACGCAACCGCGCCGGTGTGCTGGGCGGCATCGGCGCGGCGCAGGAACTCGGCAGCGTGCTGGGCCCGCTGTACGGGATCTTCATCGTCTGGATGTTCCACGACTGGCGCTACGTGTTCTGGATCAACGTGCCGCTGACGCTGATCGCCATGGCGATGATCCAGTTCGGCCTGCCGGCGCGCGAGCGCACGGAGAACCCGGAGAAGATCGACTTGGTCGGGGGGCTGCTGCTGGCCCTGGCGCTGGGACTGGCCGTGATCGGGCTCTACAACCCGCAACCTGACGGCAAGCAGGTGCTGCCCTCCTACGGGCCGCCACTGGTGATCGCGGCGGTGATGGCCATGGTGGCCTTCGTCATCTGGGAGCGGTTCTCGCGCACCCGGCTGATCGACCCGGCCGGCGTGCACTTCCGCCCGTTCCTGGCCGCGCTGGGCGCCTCGGTGGCCGCAGGGGCCGCGCTGATGGTGACGCTGGTAGACGTGGAACTGTTCGGGCAGGGCGTGCTGCAGATGAACCAGAGCCAGGCGGCCGGGTTGCTGACGTGGTTCCTGATCGCGCTGCCGATCGGGGCGGTGCTGGGCGGGTGGATCGCCACCCGCGCCGGCGACCGCGCGATGACCTTCATCGGGCTGATGATCGCCGCCTACGGCTATTGGCTGATTCACTACTGGCGCCAGGACATCGCCGAGCTGCACCACAACGTCCTCGGGTTGTTCACTGTGCCCGCGATGCACGCCGACCTGTTCGTGGCCGGTCTGGGGCTCGGCCTGGTGATCGGACCGCTGACGTCGGCGGCCCTGCGGGTCGTCCCGCCGGTGGAACACGGCATCGCCTCGGCGGCGGTGGTGGTGGCCCGGATGACGGGCATGCTGATCGGCGTGGCCGCGCTGACCGCCTGGGGCTTCTACCGGTTCAACCAGATCGTCCAGGGGTTGACGGCCAACATCCCGGCCGACGCCAGCCTGATCGAACGGGTGGCCGCCCAGGCCAGCCTGTATTTGAAGGCCTTCGCCCAGATGTACGGCGACATCTTCACGGTAACCGTGTTCATCTGTATCGCGGGAGCGCTGCTTGGCCTGCTGGTCGGCGGCCGCCACGAACACGCCGACGAGGTCGAAGTCCCCGAGGAACAGGCCGTCGCACCCACGACGGGTTAGCCGTGGAGGGTCAGCCCGCGCGCGGCACCAGGCTGAGCAACAGATCGGGTCCGGCCCTGTCGATGCCGTCGAACTGCCAGCGCAGCGCCCGCGCCAGCGTCGGCACCCCCACGTCGTCGACCGCGGTGATGGGGCCGCCCAGCAGGATCGGTGCGACGTAGGCGAGGATCCGGTTGACCAGCCCGGCCCTCAGGAAGGCGCCGGCCAGCGTGGGGCCGCCTTCCAGCAGCACGTCGGTGCGGTCCGAGACGGCCTTGAGCACCTCCATGGGGTCGTGCGTGCGAATCGCCATCGTGCGCGAGTCGTCGTTGAGCACTTGGGCTTCCGGCGGGATGTCGCGCATCCCGACGACCACGCGCAGCGGTTGTCGCGCTGCCAGGGATCCGTCGGCCCGCCGGGCGGTCAGCGCGGGATCGTCGGCCAGCACCGTGCCCGTGCCGACCACGATCGCGTCGGCGGTGGCGCGGCGGTGATGGAGGTCCAGGCGGGAGGCGTCGCTGGTGATCCACTGGCTCGTGCCGTCGGCGGCGGCGCTGCGCCCGTCGACGCTGCTGGCGTACTTCCACGTCACATGCGGCAGGCCGGTGCGCTGCTTGTAGAGCCATTCCCGCAGCGGCCCGGCCGCCACCTGCTCGGCCAGCACGCCGCTGCGCACCTGCACGCCGGCCGCCTGCAGCCGGCCCGCGCCCCCGCCCGCGATCCCGTTCGGATCGGCAAGCGCGTAGATGACCGTTCCCACCCGGGCGTCGATCAGGGCGTTGACGCACGGCGGCGTCTTGCCGAAGTGATTGCAGGGCTCCAGCGTGACCACGACGATGGCGCCGGCCGCCAAGCCCCCGGCCCGGCGCAGCGCCACCACCTCGGCGTGGTCGCCCCCGGCCGGCTCGGTGGCGCCGACGCCGAGTATGCGGCCCTCCTGGTCGACGATGACCGCCCCGACCGGCGGGTTCGGATACGTGCTGCCCTTGACCAGGTAGGACTGCTCGATGGCCAGCCGCATAGCCTCGTCGATGCTCTTGACCTGCTCGCCGCTCATGATCTCCTCAGTGCGCGTAGATGCGGTGACGCGGCCGCGGCCTGCCGGCGCAAGGCCTCCACGGCCGCGTCCGGATCGTCCGCGCCGTACACCGCCGAACCCGCGACGAAGCAGTCGACGCCGGCCTCGGCGGCCTGCTCGATCGTCTCCTCATTGACGCCGCCGTCGATCTCGACCAGGATCGTCAACTCCCCCGCATCGATCATCTTGCGCACCGCGCGCACCTTGCCGAGCACCTCGGGGATGAACCGTTGGCCACCGAACCCCGGCTCCACCGACATGATCAGCAAGGTGTCGAAGTGCGGCAGGATCTCCAGGTACGGGTCCAGCGGGGTCTTCGGCTTCACGCTGATGCCCGCCCTGGCGCCGGCGGCGCGGATGTCGCGGGCCACCCCGAGCGGGTTGTCGGTGGCCTCGGCGTGGAAGGTGACGTTGTAGGCACCGGCTTCGGCGTACGGCGGCGCCCAGCGGTCCGGATTGTCGATCATCAGATGGCAATCCATCGGGATCGGTGTGGCGGCCAGCAGGCTTTCCACCACCGGCAGGCCGATCGTCAGGTTCGGCACGAAGTGGTTGTCCATCACGTCGACATGCAGCCAGTCGGCGCCGGGCACTGCGGTGGCCTCGTCGGCGAGCCGGGCGAAGTCGGCGGCCAGGATCGACGGCGCGATCAGGGGTCCCTCTGGTCCGGTAGGGCGGGGCATGAGCGACAGATTACTTAGCCTCGCGCCCAAGATCACATCACGCGGCCCAGCGCGGCCGCAGCAGGGTCACTGGTTCACGCCCGCGCTACCCCGCCTCGCGGCGCAGCGCGGCCGCAGCAGGGTCACTGGTTCACGCCCGCGCTACCCCGCCTCGCGGCGCAGCGCGGCCGCAGCAGGGTCACTGGTTCACGCCCGCGCTACCCCGCCTCGCGGCGCAGCGCGGCCGCAAACATGGCATCGGTGCCGTGCCGGTGCGGCCACAGCTGCACGTACGGACCGTCCCCCAGCCCGGTGACGGGCTCGAACAGCGGCCGGGCGTCCAACGCTGTCACCGGGTGGCGGCGCACCGCGTCGGCGACCACGCCCACGGTTTCGGCCAGGTTCGGCGAGCACGTCGCGTACAGGACCACCCCGCCGGGGCGGGCCAGCGCGATGGCGGCGGCCAGCAGCTCGCGCTGCAGCTTCACCAGGGCGGGCACATCGGACGGCTGCCGGCGCCAGCGGGCCTCCGGGCGGCGCCGCAGCGCGCCCAACCCGGTGCACGGCGCATCGACGAGCACCCGGTCGAAGCCGGGCTGCAGGCCGGTCTCCCGCCCGTCGGCGCGCAGCACGTCGACCGGCAGGCCGCGCGTGTTGTCGACAACCAGGTCGGCGCGCCGCGGCGACGGCTCCACCGCGGTGACGCGGGCACCGCGTTCGGCGCCGATCCCGGCCAGCAGCGCGGTCTTGCCGCCCGGGCCCGCACACAGATCCAGCCACCGCCCGGTGTCGCCGTCGACCGGCGCCAGCGCCAGCGCGCGGGCCACCAACTGACTGCCCTCGTCCTGGACCAGCGCGACGCCTTCGCGGACCGGTGCCAGCCGCGCGGGGTCCCCACCCGGCAGGTACACCGCGTACGGCGAGTACCGCCCGACGGTGCCGCCGACCGCCTCGGCCAGTTCGGCGGCGGTCAGCACGTTAGGGCGGGCCGCCAGGTGCACCTGGGGCCGTTCGTCGTCGCTGGCCAGCAGGGCGTCGAGTTCGCCTGCCGCCGCGCCCAGCGCGTCGGCGAAGGCCTGCGCGATCCAGCGGGGGTGGGCGCGCACGAATGCGCTGTGGCCCACCGGATCCCGCGAGGGGTCGGGAGCCAGCTCGTCGGTCCAGGATTTTTCGTCCCGCCCGGCGATCTTCCGCAGCACGGCGTTGACGAAACCCGCGCGCGCGGAATCGAATTCGATGCCAGCCTGCTCGACGGTGGTGGACACCGCGGCGTGCGCGTCGACCCGGGTACGCAGCAGCTGGTAGGCGCCGAGCCGCAGCAGATCGAGCAGCACCGGATCGATCGCGTCCAGAGCGCGTCCGGCGGCAGCGCCGATGATCGCGTCGAGCAGGCCGCGCACCCGGCAGGTGCCGTAGGTCAGCTCGGTGGCGAATGCGGCGTCGCGGCCGCTGATCCCGCGTTCGCGCAGCAGCGCGGGCAGGGCCAGGTTCGCGTACGCGTCGCGGCTGCTGACGGCCCGCAGCACCTCGAACGCGGCGGCGCGCGCCGGATCCAGCGGCCTGCGCGGCTTGCGCGGTCCGGCGGTCATGTCGCCCGGGCCGCGGGGTCGAGCCGGGCGCCCCGCGCCCAGTCGCCGGCGTTCATGAGTTTCTTTCCCGGCGGCTGGATTTGACCGAGCCGCACCGGCTCGCTGCCGGTGCCGACCCACACGTCCTTGCGGTCGGCGTGAATGCCGCCGGGCGGCAACGGCACCGGGGCCTCGCCGAGGCTCACCGGCCCGAGCTTGATTCGCAGGTCGCCGATCATCGTCCAGGCCCCCGGGTTGGGTGTGACGGCGCGGATGCACCGCTCGACCACCGGCGCCGGCAGGTCCCAGCGCACCCTGGCCTGTTCGACGGTGATCTTCGGGGCCAGGCTCACCCCCTCGACGGGTTGCGGCCGCGGTGTCAACGTTCCGTCGGCGATGCCGTCCAGGGTGGCCGACAGCAGTGCCGCGCCCGAAAGAGCAAGGCGTTCAAGCAGATCACCTGCCGTGTCACTCGGCCGGATCGTCTCGGTGACGACGCCGTAGACGGGTCCGGAGTCCAGGCTCGGCTCGATTTGGAAGGTGGTCGCTCCGGTGATGGCGTCGCCCGCGGCGATGGCGGCCTGCACGGGCGCCGCGCCGCGCCATGCGGGCAGCAGCGAGAAGTGCAGGTTGACCCAGCCGTGCACAGGCACCGCAAGCAGATCGTCGCGCAGCAGTGCGCCGTAGGCCACCACCGGGCAGCAGTCCGGCGCCAACTCGGCCAGTTCGGCGACGAACTCCGGGGAGTTCGGCCGCGCGGGCCGCAGCACCGGGACACCCCGTTCGAGCGCCTCGCGGGCCACCGGGGAGGGCTCGGGCCTGCCCCGCCGCCCGGACGCCGCGTCGGGCCGGGTCAGCACGGCGACGACGTCGTGCCGCGGCGCGTCGAGGAGGCGGCGCAGCGCGGGCAGCGCGGGTTCGGGGGTGCCGGCGAAGACGAGGCGCACGGGCTCAGTCTAGGAAGAGGCCGGGAAAGGCCGGAAAAGGCGTAGTCGCGGCCGGATTTTCAGTAGCGCGCGTAGACTATTTCTGATGCATATTATTTCTAGTGGCAAGCGTCAAGGGCGCTGGCCGCACTGCCGTGCTAGTGACGACGTGGTCGAGTAGGCAGCCCGTCCCCTGTTTCTCAGGAGGTCTGATGACTCTCGACACCATCCCCGACGACCGCACCTCGGCCAACCAGCGCACGGTGTGGGCCCTGGGCGACTACGCGCTGATGGCGGAGGAGGTGATGGCCGCGTTGGGTCCCATCCTGGTCGCGGCCACCGGCATCGGGCCGGGAGCTCGGGTGCTCGACGTCGCGGCCGGCTCGGGCAACATCTCGCTGCCCGCCGCCAAGGCAGGCGCCGCGGTCGTGTCCACCGACATCACCCCCGAGTTGCTGCGGCGGGCCCAGGCCAGGGCCGCGGCGCAGGGGCTCACGCTCGAGTGCCGCGAGGCCAACGCGCAGGCGCTGCCGTTCGGGAACGGCGAGTTCGACGCGGTGATCTCGGCGACCGGCGTGCAGTTCGCCCCGGGGCATCAACGCGCCGCCGACGAGATGGTCCGGGTCTGCCGGCCGGGCGGCAGGATCGGCGTGATCAGCTGGACACCGGAGGGGTTCTTCGGCCGGATGCTGGCCACCATCAGGCCGTATCGGCCGTGCCTGTCGCCGGCCGTGTTCCCCGCGCCGCTCTGGGGACGGGAACGCTACGTGGCCGGGCTGCTGGGCGATCGGGTGCATGGCGTCACGCCGATGCGGGGCCTGCTGGAGGTGAAGCGGTTCAGCAGCGCCGAGGCCGTCCACCACTACTTCAAGAATCACTACGGCCCGATGATCGAGGCTTACGCCAACATCGGCCACAACCCGGTGCTGGCCGCCGAGCTCGACGCACAGCTCGTCGAACTGGCACAGCAATACCTGATTAGCGGGGCCATGCGGTGGGAATATCTGTTGCTCACTGCCGAAAAGCGATGAGCGAGGCCGGCGCCGGGCCGTGCGGGGTGGTCCGGCCCCGGCTCAGTGTGACGGTTCTAGACGTCGACTTCGACGTCCAGGTGCACGTCGGGCTCGCCGCCGGCAGTAGTGAACGCCGTCAGGGCCCGCACCAGCCCGTGGCGCTCCGCCGGCGGCATCTTCTCCACGATGGCGGCGATTTCGGCACGCCGGAACGCGGTGACTCGACGGACGACGTCGCGTCCACGCTTGGTCAGGGCGGCCAGCAGCTCACGCCGCGAGGTCGGGTGCGGCAGCCGGTCGATCAGCCCGGCCGCGACGAGCCGGTCGACCATGCGGCCGGTGGCCGACGGTTGCACGCCGAGCAGGCCGGCCAGCGTGGCCAGGTTGACCGGCCCCCGGTTGGACAGGATCACCAGGGTGCGGAACTGGGAAATGGTGATGGTCTCGTCGACGCGGCCGATCGAGCGGGCCGATATGGCCACCAGCAAGCGGGAAGCCGTCAGCAACGCGTCGGTGATCACATCCAACGACTCCTCGGCCGTCGTCATGTCGTCTTTTGCCATCGTGCCCCCCTCTTCCGGGTGGTCTTCCAGAGCGCCGCGAGCTAAGAAAATCAAAGTGTAACAGCCTCCCAAATTCGTTGATATAAATTGTTTCCTAATCAAACTATCTCTGCCAGCAACAATTTGCCGGCCTACCCGATGTGCAGTGGATCGATCTGCACCCGCACCGGTTCGTGGGTTTGCCGGGCGCTGAGCACGCCAACACCGCGTCGCAGGCTCGCCGCCAGCTGAAGGCCCTGCTCGCGGCGGACCCGCACCAGCATTCGGGTCACCGCGACGCCGGCGGCGGTTCCGGCCGGGCGGCGCACGCCGGGAGGCAGGTCCACCGGGCCGAGCAAATCGGCCCCCTCGGGCAGCCGGGCCTCGTCGAGCAGCGCTGCGACCGCGTCGGCGGCCCCATCGATCGCGGCCATGTGCACGCTGGGTGGCAAACCGACCTCGGCCCGGGCGGCCAGTTCGGCCGCCGCGTGGCCCACCGGATCCCAGCGAATCAGCGACTGCACCGTCGGGATGGCCGAGTCGGCGACCACCATCACCATGCCGCCGTCGCCGCGGGCACGCACCAGCGCGGCGGCCGTCATCCAGCGCCACAGGGCATCCTCGGCGGCGCGCAGGTCCTGACGGCCCAGCAGCGCCCAGGTGTCGAGCAGCAGCGCCGCACCGTAGCCGCCGGGCGCGCGGGGTTCGGCGCCCGGCGTGGCCACGACCAGGGCCGGGCGATCGGCGACGTCCTCCACGATGGCGTCGCCCGCGGAGGTGATGACCGGCGTCCCGGCGAAGGCGCGGCCCAGCTCTTCGGCGGTGCGCCGCGCCCCGACCACCACCGCGCGCACCGACCCCGATCCGCACCGCGTGCACCGCAACACCGGTTCGGTGCGGCCGCACCAGCGGCATACCGCAGCCGGCTCGTCGCGCCCCTGAGCCGACTCCGCCAGTGACTCCCTCAATGACAGGGGGCCGGTGCAGTGCCGGCAACGGGCGATGGCGCGGCAGCGGCCGCAGGCCAGCGAGGGGACGTAGCCGCGCCGCGGCACCTGGACCAGCACCGGCGCCCCGGCCTGCAGCGACGAGCGGGCGGCGCGCAACGCGACCGACGGAAGGCGCGCGGTGCGCGCCGCCGGGTCGCGTTCGTCCTCGTAGCCGCTGTCGTCGAGGGCGACGACCCGCGGGGTGCGGGAACGCACAAGCGGCCGCGCGGCCACGATGTCGTGCGCCCAGCCGCTGTGCACCAGTGCGTGCGCCTCGGCGGTCCGGGCGTAGCCACCGATCAGCGCGGCGCACCGCGCCTGGTGTGCGCGCAACATCGCCACCTCCCGGGCGTGCGGGTAGGGGGCCCGCGGCTCGGCCAGGCTGTCGTCGGCGTCGGCCCACACCATGACCAGGCCCAAATCGCTCAGCGGCGCGAACACCGCGCTGCGGGTGCCGATCACCAGCCGCGCGGTGCCCCGCAACGCCGCCAGCCACCGCCGGTACCGGGCGGCCGGCCCCAGGCCCGCCGAGAGTGCCACCACGCCGCCCTCGCCGATCAGCTGGGTCGCGGCCCGCCACAGCGTGTCGAGATCCCGCTGATCCGGCACGATCGCCAGCGCCGCACGACCGGCGCGGATTGCCTGCGCGGCGGCCTCGGCGAAGCGATCGGCCCACGACTCGCCCGGCAGCGCCTGCCATACGGCGCGGGCCGCGCGTGACTCGGCGAGGGCGCCCAGGAACTGGCCGCCGCGGCCGTAGGCATCCCAGCCCGACGGATCGACGGGCGCCGGAACAGGGGTTGCCAGCGCGGGGATCGCCTCCTCCCGCTCCACCCTGGCGTGGCGCGCGGGCACCGCAAGCCGCAACACGTCCGGGCGGGTCCCGGCGTAGCGGGCGGCCACCGCGTCGACCAGACGCCGGATCTCGGGCGTGAGCACCGGTTCGGCCGACACCACCCGGTCGAGCCAGCCGAGCTTGCCCCCATGGTCGGTGTCGTGGCGCCGCTCCAGCACGAACCCGTCGACCAGGCGGCCGTGAAACCGCACCCGCACCCGGACCCCGGGCTGGGCATCGTCGGACTGCTCGGCCGACACCAGGTAGTCGAACTCCCGATCCAGGTGCGGCACCGACAGCATTGGCAGCACGCGGGCGATCGGCTCCACGTCGACCGGCGTGCGCGCACTCGGGGTCACGTCGCTGCCACGATCCTCACCGCCCGGGGAACACCGTAACGGCGGCCACCGACGATCAGCCTTCGGTAAACGCGAAGGCGTCGTCGGAGGCGTCGAGGGCCTCCTCCCGGCCGAAGAAGAATCCGGCCGTGATCAAGACCTGCGCCGCGGCGTACGACCACCAGATCGGCACCGCCAGCGCCTCGTTGTCCAGGATGAAGCGGCCAATGCCGATCATCGCGTCCGACACCGCAAAACACAGCGCCCCGACCGCGGCCCAGATCGTCGGGAGCCGCGCAAACTGTGCCGTGCACACCATCGCGGTCAACACGACCAGGTAGATCGCCACCGGAATCGTCAACTCGTCACGGCTCAGGTGCGGCCAGAACCACGCCAGCAGTGCCAGCGACGCCAGGCCGATCAAAACCGCGGCGGCAAGGCGCGGAGGGGACGGCCACGCCGTCCTCGCCAGGGGCAGCAGCGCGGCGATAAAGCACAAGTGCGCCAAGAGGAATGCGCCCAGCCCCACCACAAACGACAGCGTCCACCACGGGATGGCCAGCATCCAGTCGCCGACGGCCGACAACAGCAACGCCGGCATCAGCCAGCGCCGCTCGCGGACGATGGGGTGCCCGACCGCGGCCACGGTCAGCACCAACGCCATCAGCGCCTTGAACGGCGGCTGGAGTATCCAGTGCCCGGTCAGTTCGGTGCCCGGCGGCGAACGCAAGGCGAGGACGGTGAGGTAGACGCCGTAGGCGACGCCGGCCCAGCCGGCCACCACCCAGGCGCCCGACACCAGGCGAGGTGCGTACGGTACCTCCATGCCCAGCTTGGACAACACAGCCGACGAGAAACCCGCAATCGACCCCATCCTGCAGAAGGTACTGGATGCGGTTCCCTTCCGGCTAACAACCGAGGACGGGGTCGACGCCGCCCGGCAGCGGTTCCGCGACCTGCCGCGCCGGCCGGTGCACCCTGAGCTGCGGGTCGAGGACCGCACGATCCCCGGGCCGGCGGGCCACACCGCCGTCCGGATCTACTGGCCGCCAACCGATCCCGGCGCCGGCACCCGGCCCGTCGTCGTGTACTTCCACGGCGGCGGATTCGTCGTGGGCGATCTGGACACCCATGACGGGTCGGCTCGCCAGCATGCGGTCGGCGCCGACGCGATCGTGGTGTCCGTCGACTACCGGCTGGCGCCCGAGCACCCCTACCCGGCCGCCGTCGAAGACGCTTGGGCCGCAACGCTGTGGGTCGCCGAGCACGGCGCTCAGATCGGCGCCGATACCGGCCGGATCGCCGTCGCCGGAGATTCGGCCGGCGGCACCATCGCCGCCGTGATGGCCCAACGTTCGCGCGCCCACCGCGATAAAGGCGGCCCGCGCCTGTCGTTTCAGCTGCTGTGGTATCCCTCCACACTGTGGGATCCGTCGTTGCCGTCGTTCACCGAGAACGTCGCCGCCCCGATCCTCGACGTCAAGGCCGTCGCCGAGTTCTCCCGTTGGTACGCAAGGGATGTCAACCTGTCCGCCCCGCCGCCGGACATGGCGCCGGGCCGGGCGGAAAACCTCGCCGACCTGGCGCCGGCCTACATCGGCGTCGCCGGCCACGACCCGCTGCGCGACGACGGCATCCGCTACGGAGAGCTGCTGGCCGCCGCCGGCGTGCCCGTCGAGGTGCACAACGCCGAGACGCTGGTGCACGGCTACCTCGGCTACGCGGGCGTGGTGCCCGCCGCGACCGCCGGGATGGACCGGGGGCTGGCGGCGCTGCGCCGGGCGCTGCACCCGTGATCCCGGCAAATGCGTACGGTAAGACCATGACGGAGCCGACCATTGCCCGACCCGAGATCGACCCGACGTTCAAGTCGTTGCTCGACGCGTTCCCGATGACCTTCAGCGCGGCCGACGGCGTGGACGTCGCCCGCTCGCGGCTCAAGCTGCTCAGCGTGCCCGCGGAGATGCTTCCCGACCTGCGGGTCGAGGAGCGCACGGTCGGCCACGGCGAGCTCACCGACATTCCCGTGCGGATCTACTGGCCGCGGGAGACCGACGAGCCCCTGCCCGTCATCGTCTTCTATCACGGCGGCGGATTCGCGCTGGGCGACCTGGACACCCACGATCCGCTCGCCCGCACGCACGCCGTCGGCGCCGAGGCGATCGTGGTGTCCGTCGACTACCGGCTGGCCCCCGAACACCCGTTCCCATCCGGGGTCGACGACGCCTGGGCCGCGCTGCGCTGGGTCGCCGACCACGCCGCCGAACTCGGCGGTGACCCGAACCGGATCGCCGTCGCCGGGGACTCCGCGGGCGGCAACCTCGCCGCCGTGATGGCCCACCTGGCCCGCGACAACGCCGGGCCGGCGCTGCGCTTCCAGCTGCTGTGGTACCCCGTCGTCACCGCCGACCTGTCGCTGCCGTCGTTCACCGAGAACGCCAACGCGCCGATCCTGGACCGCGAGGTGATCGACGCCTTTTTATCCTGGTACCTGCCCGACCTCGACATCATCGACCCCACGGCCCTGCCCGTCACCCTGGCCCCGGCCAATGCCGCCGATCACTCGGATCTGCCGCCGGCCTACATCGGGACCGCCGAACACGACCCGCTGCGCGACGACGGAGCCCGCTACGCCGAACTGCTCGGCGCCGCGGGCGTGCCGGTGGAGCACAGCAACGAGCCCACCCTGGTGCACGGCTACGCCAGCTTCGCCCTGGCGATACCCGCCGCCGCCGAGGCCACCAACCGCGGGCTGGCCGCGCTAAAAAAGGCGCTGCACCCCTAGACTTGAGGCCGCCAATGACCACGAAGCCCGACTACGAAACGCTGATCGTCGGCGCCGGATTCTCCGGGATCGGCGCCGCGATCAAGCTCGACAAGGCGGGGTTGTCGGACTATCTGATCGTCGAGGCCGGCGACGGGGTCGGCGGCACCTGGCACTGGAACACCTATCCCGGCATCGCCGTGGACATTCCGTCGTTCTCCTACCAGTTCTCCTTCGAAAAGAGTCCGGACTGGTCGCGGACCTACGCGCCCGGCCGCGAGCTGAAGGCCTACGCGGAGCACTGCGTCGACAAGTACGGTCTGCGGTCGCGGATCCGGTTCAACACCAAGGTGATAGCCGCCGAGTTCGACGACGAGAGCGCAGTGTGGCGGGTGCAGACGGACCCGGGCGGCGAGATCACCGCCCGGTTTCTGATCAGCGCCAGCGGGGTGCTCACCGTGCCGAAGCTGCCCGACATCGCGGGCGTGGACTCCTTTGCCGGCATCACCATGCACACCGCGCGGTGGGACCACGGCCAGGACCTGACCGGCAAGCGCGTCGCGGTCATCGGCACCGGGGCCTCGGCCGTGCAACTCATTCCGGAGATCGCGCCGATCGTCGAGCGGCTCACCGTTTTTCAGCGCACGCCGATCTGGTGCTTTCCCAAGCTGGACTTCCCGCTGCCATCCCCGGCGCGCTGGGCGATGCGGGTTCCCGGCGGGAACCTGTTGCAGCGGTTGGTCAGCCAGGCCTTCGTCGAGCTGACCTTTCCGATTGCGGCGCAGTACTTCACGGTGTTTCCGCTGGCCAAGCGGATGGCGGCGGCCGGGCGCCGCTACCTGCGCCAGCAGGTCGAGAATCCGGTGGTTCGTGAGCAGCTCACCCCGGCCTACGCCGTGGGCTGCAAGCGGCCGGGCTTTCACAACGGCTACCTGGCCACGTTCAACCGCGACAACGTGCGGCTGGTCACCGAGCCGATCGACAAGATCACCGCGGGAGCGGTGGTGACCACCGACGGCGAAAGCCACGACGTCGACGTGCTGGTCCTCGCGACCGGGTTCAAGGTCATGGACACCGACAACGTCCCGACGTTCGCCGTCACCGGCAGCGGTGGTGCGTCCCTGAGCCGGTTCTGGGACGAGCACCGGCTGCAGGCCTACGAGGGCATCAGCGTGCCGGGGTTTCCGAACCTGTTCACCGTGTTCGGCCCGTACGGCTACGTCGGGTCGTCGTATTTCGCGCTCATCGAGGCGCAGACCCACCACATCGTGCGGTGCCTGAAGCGCGCCCGGCGCGCCTCGGCCACGCGGGTCGAGGTGAGCGAGGAGGCCAACGCCCGCTACTTCGCCGAGATGATGCGCAAACGGCACCGCCAGGTCTTCTGGCAGGACAGCTGCCGGCTGGCCAACAGCTACTACTTCGACAAGAACGGCGACGTCCCGCTACGCCCGGCCACCACCGTCGAGGCCTACTGGCGCAGCCGGCGGTTCGATCTGGACGACTACCGCTTCACCGGCTAGGGCTACGCTTTCACGCGTGGCCAAGGAGTTTTCTCACCTCGACGAGTCGCTCCGCGAGTTCATCGCCGAACAGGCCGTCTTCTTCGTCGCCACCGCCCCCTCCCGAGGCGGCCGAATCAACCTGTCCCCCAAGGGTTATCGGGACACCTTCGCGGTGCTCGACGACCACACCGTCGCCTACCTCGACCTGTTCGGCAGCGGCGTGGAGACGATCGCGCACCTGCGGGACAACGGCCGGATCACCGTCATGTTCTGCTCGTTCACCCGCACCTCACGGATCCTGCGCCTGTTCGGCACCGGGCGCGTGGTCCGCCCCGACGACCCCGAATTCGCCGACGTCGTCGCGTGTTTCGGGGATCAGCATGCGGGTGTGCGGGCCGCCATCGTCATCGATGTCGAGCGGATCGCCGACGCGTGCGGGTTCGCGGTGCCCTACTACGACCTCGTCGACGAACGGCCGGTGCTCGACACACACCACGCCAAGGCGTCCGACGAGAAGTTCGCGAGCCTCCTCGACCGCAACCGAAGCAGCATCGACGGACTGCCGGCGCTGGATCCGGACCATCCGCTGCCTTAGCCGCCACCAGCAGACGCAGAATCCCCCGACACGCCGCGCGTACGGGGGATTCTGCTGGGGGCCACCCCCCGCTTGCGGGGGACTGCCCCGGAAAGGAACTAGACGGCGGCCTTGAGGGCGTCGACCTTGTTGAGCTGCTCCCAGGGCAGCTCGACGTCGGTGCGGCCGAAGTGCCCGTAGGCGGCCGTCTGCGCGTAGATCGGGCGCAGCAGGTCCAGGTCGCGCACGATCGCGCCGGGACGCAGGTCGAAGACCTCGCCGATGGCCTTCTCGATCTTGACCGGATCGACCGTCTCGCTGCCGAAGGTCTCGACGAACAGGCCGACCGGGGCGGCCTTGCCGATGGCGTAGGCCACCTGAACCTCGACCCGCTCGGCCAGACCGGCGCCCACGATGTTCTTGGCCACCCAGCGCATCGCGTACGCCGCGGAGCGGTCCACCTTGGACGGGTCCTTGCCGGAGAAGGCACCGCCGCCGTGGCGGGCCCAGCCGCCGTAGGTGTCGACGATGATCTTGCGGCCCGTCAGGCCGGCGTCGCCCATCGGACCGCCGAGGACGAACTTGCCGGTCGGGTTGATCAGCAACCGCGTCGACGAGGTGTCCAGCGTGTCGTGAGCCAGGTCGTTGAGCACGGTGTTGAGCACCTTTTCCCGCAGGTCGGGAGTCAGGGTGTTCTCCAGGTCGATGTCGGCGGCATGCTGGGTCGACATGACCACCGTGTCCAGACGGACCGGGGTGTTGCCCTCGTAGGCGATGGTGACCTGCGTCTTGCCGTCCGGGCGCAGGTAGGGCAGCACCCCGCTCTTGCGCACCTCGGTCAGCCTCCGCGACAGCCGGTGGGCCAGCGCGATCGGCAGCGGCATCATCTCCGGCGTCTCGGCGATCGCGTAGCCGAACATCAGGCCCTGGTCGCCTGCGCCCTGCGCGTCCAGCGGATCCGCCTCGCCCTCCACCCGCGCCTCGTAGGCGGTGTCGACGCCCTGGGCGATGTCGGGCGACTGAGCGCCGATACCGATGTTCACCCCGCACGACAGCCCGTCGAAGCCCTTCTCCGAGGAGTCGTAGCCGATCTCGAGGATCCGCTCACGGACCGTGTGGGTGATGTCGGCGAACGCCTCCTTGGCCGTCGTCGTCACCTCACCCACCACGTGCACCTGCCCGGTGGTCACCAGCGTCTCGACCGCCACCCGTGAGCGGGGGTCCTCGGCCAGCAGCGAGTCGAGGACCGAGTCGCTGATCGCATCGCAGATCTTGTCGGGGTGCCCCTCGGTCACAGACTCACTGGTGAACAGCCGACCCTTTTCGCTCACTATCTCAATCCCTTCCCAATAATTAGTTAGCCGAATTATATCGTCCGGTCCCAGCCTCGATCTTCTCGGGCGGGGCATCGTCAGCGCACCCACCCAGCCCAGGCACAGGACCGGATGGTGTTATCCGGCCTCGCCGCGCAGGAACGTGACAATCGCATCAACGATACGACTGGCCATCATCGTCTTGGAGCCGTGCTCCAGGGCCGACTCGGCGCCGTCGGAGGCCAGCAACCAGCCGTCGTTGTGGTCGACCTCGAAGGCCCGGCCGTCGCCGACCGCGTTGACGACCAGCAGGTCACAGCCCTTGCGCCGCAGTTTTGCCCGGGCGTGGAACAACACGTCGCCTTCCGCGTCCCCGGTCTCGGCGGCAAACCCGACGATGGCGCGCATGTTGGGTAATTCACCGTGGGCGCGCGCCCGCACCGCGGCGGCCAGCACGTCGTCGTTGCGCACCAAGTCGATCGCCGCCGGCGCTTCGCTGTTGTCGGCGCCCTTCTTGATCTTGGCCGCGGCGACCTGCGCGGGCCGGAAGTCGGCGACCGCTGCCGCCATCACCAGGACGTCGGCCGAGGGCGCGTGCTTGGACACCGTGTCGCCGAGCTGCTGGGCCGAGCTGATGTGCACCACGTCGACGCCGGCGGGGTCGATCAGCCCCGCGGTGTGCCCGGCGATCAGGGTGACGTCGGCGCCGCGCTGGGCGGCGACCCGGGCGACGGCATAGCCCTGTTTGCCGGAGCTGCGGTTGCCGATGAAGCGCACCGGGTCGATCGGCTCGCGGGTGCCGCCGGCGGTCACCAGCACCTTGCGGCCGGCCAGGTCGTAGGGCAGCGCGTCGTGGCGTTCGAGCAGCAGGTGGGCCAGCGTGGTGATCTCTTCGGCCTCGGGCAGCCGGCCCGTGCCGCTGTCGGTCCCGGTGAGCCGACCTGACGCGGGCTCGAGGACCACCGCGCCGCGGCGGCGCAAGGTGGCGACGTTGTCGATGGTGGCCGGGTGCAGCCACATCTCGGTGTGCATGGCCGGCGCGAACAGCACCGGGCAGCGCGCGGTGAGCAGGGTGGCGGTCAGCAGGTCGTCGGCGCGGCCGTGGACGGCCCGGGCCAGCAGGTCCGCGGTGGCCGGTGCCACGACTACCAGGTCGGCCTGCTGCCCGAGGTGGACGTGCGGCACCTGCGGGACGTCTTCGAAGACCCCGGTGTGCACCGGGTGGCCGGACAGCGCCTCGAAGGTGGCGGCGCCGACGAAGCGCAGCGCGGATTCGGTGGGGACTACCCGGACCCGGTGGCCGGCCTCGGCGAGCTGCCGGACGACGGTGCATGCCTTGTAGGCGGCGATGCCTCCGGAGACGCCGACGACGATCCGCTTAGGGTCCATCACCTCCGGCCCTACCCTGTTACTCGCCCTCGGTGTGCTCGAGCAGGTCGGCGTGGATCTCGCGCATCGCGATCGACAGCGGCTTTTCCTGCAGCCCCGGCTCGACGAGCGGGCCGACGTACTCGAGAATGCCTTCGCCGAGCTGGTTGTAGTAGTCGTTGATCTGCCGGGCGCGCTTGGCCGCGTAGATCACCAGGGCGTATTTGCTCGAGACGCGGTCCAGCAACTCGTCGATGGGCGGGTTGGTGATGCCCAGCGGGGTGTCGTAGGCGGCTTGGCCGCCTGCGGTCGGGTCGAACTGGTCCGGGACGGCGGCCAGCGACGCGTCGGACTGCGGAATACTCACGTAAGAAATTCTCCTGGCGGCGTAGATCGGTGCGAAAACGGCTCGAAACTCTGAGTTGGACCTCGTCGGGATCTGGCTGGCCAGGCGGGCTTATGCCGGACCCGGGACAGTGCCCACCAGCAAGGATACCAATTCGGCACACGCAGATTCCAATTGGCTGTTCACCACCACCGTGTCGAAGTCGTTTTGGGCCGCCAATTCGACGCGCGCGGTGTCCAGCCGGCGCCGCATCGCCTCGGGTGTCTCGGTGCCGCGGCCGACCAACCTGGCCCGCAGGTCCTCCCAGCTCGGCGGCGCGAGGAACACGGTGATGGCTTCGGGCATCGCCTTCTTGACCGCCCTGGCGCCGGCCAGGTCGACCTCGATGAGCACCGGAAGGCCCGACGCGGCGGCCGCCCGAACCGGCCCGGCCGGGGTGCCCGATCTGTGCAGGCCGCCGTGGATCTCGGCCCATTCGAGCAGGTCCCCGCGGTCGATCAGCTGCTGGAAACGCTCAGGACTGACGAAGTGGTAGTCGACACCGTCGACCTCGCCCGGCCGAGGCGCCCGCGTCGTGGCCGAGACGCTGAAGTGCAGGTCCGGTATCCGCTCGCGCAGACACCGGACCACGGACGACTTGCCGACGGCCGAGGGACCGGACAACACGACCACACGTCCCACTGACTCGTGGTGTGCATCGTGCCCGATGTCCGGTCCCTCACCGCCGTTCACCGGCGCTCCCGCGCTGACGCCTCCTCAGGCCTATCCGGCCTGCATCGTCGGCGGCTGGGCCCGATTGCCCGCCTCCTCCTCAGGCCCACCGGCCTGCATCGTCGGCGGGCTAGGCGGAGCCGAACTTTTCCAGCAGGGCCTTGCGCTGGCGATCACCCAGGCCACGCAGGCGCCGGGTCGGGGCGATCTCCAATTCGGTCATGATTTCCTGTGCCTTGACCTTGCCCACCTTGGGCAGGGCCTCGAGCAGCGCGGAAACCTTCATCTTGCCCAGCACTTCATCGGTCTCGGCGTCCTTGAGCACCTGGGTCAGGTTGGTGCCACCACGCTTGAGCCGGTCTTTGAGCTCTGCGCGCGCTCGACGTGCGGCAGCCGCCTTCTCCAACGCGGCCGCGCGCTGCTCGTCGGTCAACTGGGGAAGGGCCACGATTCCTCCGTATCTGATCAATCCATCTCAATCGATCTCATTTTGTCGCCGCCGGTACTTAACCAGCGGAGACGACCGTACTCACGCTTCCTGACGAAATCTAACTCGCCCCCCCACTTCAGGGGACAAATCCCCAGCGTAGACCTGCCACAGCGACCACCGGGCGGCCGGTCGCACGCGGCTGGCGACGGCCCCGAAAACGACCTTCTCGGCGCGGTCGCACCCCCCGGCTCTTGGCCCCGTTTAGGTGGTTTACCTGCGGTTTTGTGGTCCCGCGCCGCCAGCTCGCCCCGCTCGGAGGACCCGGCGCGCCCGGCCGCGGCCGGGGTGCGAACACCCGGTGTGGCGGATCACGGATTCCCGTCGCGTGTCGCGCGTGTCGCGGCCCGACCCGGCCGGTTTCGCCCCCGCGATTTCGCGGCTAGCTAACGCCACGGCGATGTCGGTTACGATCGAGCGGTGCCGAACCTGCGGATCCGCCAGGCGGCTGAGTTGCTGGGTGTCAGCGATGACACCGTGCGGAGATGGATCAACCAGGGCACCTTGGCGGTCAGTCACGACGCGGCCGGCCGCAAAGTCATCGCCAGCGAGGTTCTGGCCGAATTCTCCCGCAACAACGCGCCCGCCCCGCCGCCGGATCCCCTCAGCATCGGCAGCTCGGCCCGCAACCGCTTCGTCGGGCTGGTCACCAAGGTCGTCAGCGACACGGTGATGACCCATGTCGAGATGCAGTGCGGCCCGTTCACCGTCGTTTCGCTGATGAGCACCGAGGCCGCCCGGGAGCTGCACCTGGAACCGGGCAGCGTCGCGGTGGCCGTGGTCAAGGCCACCACCGTGATCGTCGAAACCGCCCGGCCCGGCGCGGCGGTGGCCTCGGAGTGAGGGCGGCCTGACGCGCGGCTACGGGGCCGACAGGTACGCGAAGGCGTCCAGCATCCGGTGGCCCGCCGCCCGCAGGTCCGACACGTCGGGCCCGGCCCGCAGCACCTCCCGCGATACCGCGGGCAGCAGCTGACCCGGCTCCGCCCCGCCCAGCCCCGCGAGCGCCTCCGGGCGCCCGCCCTGGGCCCCGATGCCGGGCACCAGCACCGGCCCACCCAGCGCGCTCAGGTCGGGTGGCTGGTACACCGTCGCCCCCACCACCACGCCGACGTAGCCCGGACCGTATCCGGCGGCGGCCCGGTTGAGCACCGCCGCCTGGTCGACGATCAGCTGGGCCACCGTGCGACCGTCGAAGGCCGCGTGCTGCACGGTGGCGCCCTCCGGGTTGGAGGTTGCCGCGAGCACGAACACGCCGCGGTCGTGGGCGGCGGCGGCCTCGAACAGCGGCCGCAGCGAGCCGAACCCCAGATACGGCGAGGCCGTCACGGCGTCGGCGGCCAGCGGCGAATCACCCGCCCAGGCGGCGGCGTAGGCCGCCATCGTCGAGCCGATGTCGCCGCGCTTGGCGTCGGCGACCACCAGCACCCCGGCCGAGCGCAACGCGGCGATGGTGCGTTCGAGCACCGCGAAGCCGGCGGCGCCGTAGGCCTCGAAGAACGCCACCTGCGGTTTGACGACGGCGAAACCGGCGAACGCCTCGACGCAGGTGTCGCAGAACGCGGCCAACCCGTCGGCGCTGGCGGGCAGGCCCCACGCCTGCAGCAGCTCGGGGTGCGGGTCGATGCCCAGGCACAGCGGCCCGCGGACGGACTTCGCCGAGGCCAGCCGCGCGCCGAATCCGGTCATCGAACGCTGCCGGTCACTGGTCGGTGCCGGCGGGACCGATGGCGCTGTGCAGTTCCTGCAGGCACCGCACCCCGATGTCGCCGCGGATGCCCGCCTCGATGCCCTGGACCGCGGCCGACGCGCCCTGCACGGTCGTCACGCAGGGAATGTTGACCGACACGGCCACCGACCGGATCTCATAGCCGTCGATGCGGGGACCCGAATTGCCGTAAGGCGTATTGATCACCATGTTGACCTCGCGGGCCTTGATCGCGTCAACCGCCGACACCTCCGGGCGCCCGGGCTGCGGAGGCTCGAAGTGCTTGCGCACCTCGTCGCAGGGAATCCCGTTGCGGCGCAACATTTCCGCGGTGCCCTCGGTGGCGAGCACGCGGAACCCCAGGTCGGCCAGTCGCTTGACGGGAAACACCAGTGAGCGTTTGTCCCGGTTGGCGACGGAGACGAACACGGTGCCCCGGGCCGGCAGCGATCCGTACGCGGCGGTCTGGCTCTTGGCGAACGCGCTGCCGAAGTCGCGGTCGATGCCCATCACCTCGCCGGTCGACTTCATCTCCGGCCCGAGCAGCGAGTCGATGGCCGCGCCGTCGGCGCTGTGGAACCGGTGGAACGGCAACACCGCCTCCTTGACCGCGATCGGGGCGTTCGGCGGCGCATGGGCGCCGTCCCCCGAAGCCGCCAGAATGCCCTCGTCGCGAAGCTGGGAGATGGTGGCCCCCAGCATGATCCGCGCACACGCCTTGGCGAGCGGGATGGCGGTGGCCTTGGATACGAAAGGAACGGTACGGCTGGCTCTCGGGTTGGCCTCCAGGACGTAGAGCACGTCGTCCTTGAGGGCGTACTGCACGTTGAGCAGCCCCACCACGCCTATGCCATGGGCGATGGCCTCCGTGGCGCGGCGCACCTTCTCGATGTCGCTTCGGCCCAGGGTGACCGGCGGCAGCGCGCACGCGGAATCGCCGGAGTGGATGCCGGCCTCCTCGATGTGCTCCATGATGCCGCCGATGTAGACCTCGCTGCCGTCGCACAGCGCGTCCACGTCGATCTCCACCGCGTCCTCGAGGAAGCGGTCGACGAGCACGGGATGCTCGGGCGACAGCTCGGTGGCGCGGCTGATGTAGTTCTTCAGCGTCTCCTCGTCGTAGACGATCTCCATGCCGCGCCCGCCCAGCACGTACGACGGCCGCACCAGCACGGGATAGCCGATGTCCTCGGCGATCCGGCGCGCCTGCGCGAATGTGGTTGCGGTGCCGTACTTCGGCGCCGGAAGGCCCGCGGTGCTAAGCAGGTCGCCGAACGCGCCGCGGTCCTCGGCCAGGTCGATGGCCTCCGGCGGGGTGCCGACGATGGGGATCCCGGCGTCGGCCAGGCGCTGCGCGAGCCCGAGCGGGGTCTGGCCGCCGAGCTGCACGATGACACCGACGACGCCGGGGCCGTCGCCGGCCGACGCGGTCTCGGCGCGGAACACCTCGAGGACGTCCTCGAAGGTCAGCGGTTCGAAGTAGAGCCGGTCGGCGGTGTCGTAGTCGGTGGACACCGTCTCCGGGTTGCAGTTGACCATCACGGTCTCGAAGCCGGCCTGGCTCAACGTGGTTGCCGCGTGCACGCAGCTGTAGTCGAACTCGATGCCCTGTCCGATCCGGTTGGGACCCGAGCCCAGGATCAGCACCTTGGGCCTCTCGGTCTGCGGAGCCACCTCCGTCTCGGCGCCGGGGTCGAGCTCGTAGCTGCTGTAGTGATAGGGAGTCTTGGCCTCGAATTCCGCCGCACAGGTGTCCACCGTCTTGTACACCGGGTGGATGCCGAGGCGCTCGCGCAGCGAGCGCACCCCGTCCTCCCCGGCCAGTTCCGGTCGCAGCGCGGCGATCTGACCGTCCGAGAGCCCGTGGTGCTTGCCGCGCCGCAGCAGGTCCGCGTCGAGCACCGGCGCGGCGGCCAGTTCGGCGCGCAGCGCGACCAGCTCGCCGATCTGCGCGACGAACCACGGGTCCACACCACTGGCCTGCGCGACCTGCTCCACCGAAGCGCCCTGGCGCAGCGCCAGTTCCAGGTCGTAGAGACGGCCTTCGGTCGGCGTCTGCAACCGGGCCAGCACGTCGGCCACTCCTTTTCGCGTCGCCTCAGGGTCGTCCGGTTTGGTCCAGAAGCCGGCGCGGCTGGTCTCCAGCGACCGCATCACCTTGCCGAGTGCCTCGACGAAGTTGCGGCCCAACGACATCGCCTCGCCGACGGACTGCATCGTGGTGGTCAGGGTGGGGTCGGCGCCGGGGAACTTCTCGAACGCGAACCGCGGCGCCTTGACCACGACGTAGTCGAGGGTGGGCTCGAAGCAGGCCGGGGTTTCCTTGGTGATGTCGTTGACGATCTCGTCGAGGGTGTAGCCGATGGCCAGCTTGGCGGCGATCTTGGCGATCGGGAAGCCGGTGGCCTTGGACGCCAAGGCACTCGACCGCGAGACCCGCGGGTTCATCTCGACGACGATCAGCCGCCCGTCGTGCGGGTCGACCGCGAACTGGATGTTGCAGCCGCCGGTGGCGACGCCGACCTCGCGCAGGATCTTGATGCCCAGGTCGCGCATCTTCTGGTATTCCCGGTCGGTCAGGGTCATGGCCGGCGCGACGGTGACCGAGTCGCCGGTGTGCACCCCCATCGGGTCGACGTTCTCGATGGAGCACACCACGACCACGTTGTCGTGGCCGTCGCGCATCAGCTCGAGCTCGAATTCCTTCCAGCCGTAGATCGACTCCTCGATCAGCACGTTGGCGCTGGGCGACGCGGCCAAGCCCGGCGCCGGCCATCCGCTCGATCTCCTCGGCGGAGTGCGCCATCCCCGAGCCCAGGCCGCCCATGGTGAAGCTGGGCCGCACCACCACCGGCAGGCCGAGCTCGTCGACCGTCTCGCGCACCTCGTCCATGGTGAAACACACTCGGCTGCGGGCGGATTCACCGCCGACCTTACCGACGATGTCCTTGAACATCTGCCGGTCCTCGCCGCGCTGGATGGCGTCGAAGTCGGCTCCGATGAGCTCGACGCCGTAGCGCTCCAGGACCCCGTTCTCCCACAATGCGACCGCGGTGTTCAGCGCGGTCTGCCCGCCCAGGGTGGCCAGCAGGGCGTCGATGCGGTTGCCGCGCTCGGCCTGCTGGGCGATCACCCGCTCGACGAAGGCCGGCGTGATGGGCTCCACATAGGTGAAGTCGGCGTACTCGGGGTCGGTCATGATGGTGGCCGGGTTGGAATTGACCAGGCTCACCTGCAGGCCCTCGGCCCGCAGCACCCGGCAGGCCTGGGTGCCGGAGTAGTCGAACTCGCAGGCCTGTCCGATCACGATCGGCCCCGAGCCGATCACCAGCACGTGATGCAAATCGGTACGACGCGGCATCAGCGCCTTCCTTTCCGAGCGCGAGCGTGCGCAGTTGTACGGAAACGACGGCGTGTCGCCGTACAGACACGCACGCTCGCGGAGAACGGCGTCATCGCCGAGCCGCCATCAGGTCGATGAATTGGTCAAACAGGTATTCCGCGTCGTGCGGACCGGCGGCGGCCTCGGGGTGGTATTGCACCGAGAACGCCTGTCCGCTGGCGAGTTTGACGCCTTCCACCACTCCATCGTTGGCGCAGGTGTGGCTGACCACCGCCGTGCCGAACGGGGTGTCGAAGGACTGCCCCGCCTCCCCTTCCAGCGCGAAGCCGTGGTTTTGCGCGGTCACCGCGACCCGGCCGGTTGCGTGGTCCATGACCGGAATGTTGATGCCCCGGTGACCGAACACCATCTTGTAGGTCGACAAGCCCAGCGCCCGGCCGAGGATCTGGTTGCCGAAACAGATGCCGAACAACGGGATTCCGGCGCCCAGCACCTCGCGGGTGAGCGCGACGATGTGGTCGGCGGTGGCGGGGTCGCCGGGCCCGTTGGACAGGAAGACACCGTGCGGCTTGATCTCGGTGACCTGGTCGAAGGTGGCCGATGCCGGCAGCACGTGGCTGCGGATGCCGCGGCGGGCGAAGTTGCGCGGCGTGTTGGTCTTGATGCCGAGATCCAGCGCGGCCACCGTGAACCGGCACGTCCCCTCCGGCTCCACGACATAGGGCTGCGGCGTGCTGACCTCGCCGGCCAGGTCGGCGCCCAGCATCGATTCCTGGCCGCGAACCCGTTCGAGCAATTGGGGCGGGTCGGCAAGCGCATCACCGGAGAACACCCCGGCCTTCATCGACCCGCGGCTACGCAGATGCCGCACCACGGCGCGGGTGTCGATGCCCGCGATGCCGACGATGTGCTGGCGCACCAGCTCGTCCTCCAAGGTCGTGGAGGCCCGCCAGTTCGACGCCCGCGGCGACGGGTCGCGCACCGCGTAGCCCGCCACCCAGATCTTGTCGCCGCGGCTCTCGGCGTCCTCGGTGTTCCAGCCGGTGTTGCCGATCTGCGGCGCGGTCGCCACCACGATCTGCCGGTGGTAGCTGGGATCGGTGAGCGTTTCCTGGTAGCCGGACATGCCGGTGGAAAAGACGGCCTCCCCCAGGGTTTGGCCGATCTCACCGAACGGTGTCCCGGTGAAGACGCGGCCGTCCTCGAGCACCAGTAGGGCCTTGGTCACACTCACGCTGCCTCCTGCAGCCACTCGTCGTATCCGTCGCGATTGTTGGCGCGAAACCCCGTGTCGATCTCCACGCCCGACGGCAGCCGCCAGCGGATCGCCAGTATCGAATTGCGATGGGCGACTTTACCGGCCATGCCCCGCTCGGCGCGGACGGCGGCGATGGACCCCTGCGGGATCCAGATCGGGTTGGCGCGGATGCGTTCCAGCAGAATCCCCTCGGGGTAGCGGGTCAACACCGCCTTGCTGCGGTAGCCGAGATCACCCGCCGTGACACGGTCGTTCCAGGCCGGCGACAGCGTCGAGCCGACGTAGACCCCGCGGAGGGTGCTGGTCGCCCCGCCCACCTCGTCGGGCATGCCGGGCAGATCGCCGATCAGTTCCGCCTGCCGCTGCGCGCGGCGCTGCCACCCCCGCATCATCAGCTGAATCACGACCGCGATCACCACCACCAGCACGGCCGCGACGATCAGCGACCCCACCAGCGTGCCTGAGTTCATGCGCGCCGCTCCTCCTGATCGGTTCCCTCTGCATCGTCGCCGGCGCGGTTCATGCTGGGCTCTTCCCGTCTCGGGCGGTGATCTTCCCGCGCAGCAGGGTCGCGGTCACGGTGACGGGCAAGGTCATCGACTCATAGGGCGTGTTGGCCGACCTGCTCGCCAGGGCCGGCCCGGTGACCGTCCAGGTGGCGTCGGGGTCCACCAGGGTCAGGTTCGCCGGCTCGCCGACCTCCAGCGGCCGGCCGTGGTCCGGCAGACGCGCGATGCGTGCCGGGTTCTCGCTCATCACCCTGGCGACGTCACGCCAGGACAGCAGGCCGGGCGCCACCATGGTCTGGGCCACCACCGAGAGCGCCGTCTGCAAACCCAGCATGCCGGGCCGCGCCGCGGAGAACTCGACGCATTTCTCGTGCTCGGCATGGGGGGCGTGATCGGTGGCCACGCATTCGATTACCCCCTGGGCAAGCGCTTCACGCAACGCGAGCGTGTCGGCGGCCTCGCGCAGCGGCGGGTTGACCCGGTTCACGCCGGCGTAACTGGCCAGCCTGCTGTCGTCGAGCATCAGGTGATGGGGGGTTACCTCGGCGCTGATCGAAATCCCTTGATCCTTGGCCCATTTCAGGATCTCGACGGTGCCCGCCGTGGAGGCGTGGCAGATGTGCACCCGCGCGCCGGCGTCGCGGGCCAGCAGCGCGTCACGGGCAACGATCGACTCCTCGGCGGCCCGCGGCCACCCCGCCAGGCCCAGCCTGGCGGCGGTGGGTCCCTCGTGCGCGACGGCGCCGGCGGTCAGCCGCGGCTCCTCGGCGTGCTGGGCGATGAGCACCCCCAGCCCGGTGGCGTACTCCAGCGCGCGGCGCATCACCAGCGGATCGTGCACGCAGACACCGTCGTCGGAGAACATGCGTACCTGCGCGGCGCCGGCGGCCATCATGCCCATCTCGGTCAGCTCGACCCCGGCCAACCCGACGGTGACGGCGCCAACGGGATGCACGTCGACCAGCCCGACCTGCCGGCCGCGGTGCCAGACGTGGTCGGTGACCACCGGGCTGTCGGCGACCGGGTTGGTGTTGGCCATCGCGAACACCGCGGTGAAACCACCTAAAGCGGCTGCCGCCGAACCGGTTTCGATGTCCTCGGCGTATTCGCGGCCCGGCTCGCGCAGGTGGGTGTGCAGGTCGACGAATCCGGGCAGCAGCACCTGGCCGGTGGCGTCGATCACGTCTAGGTCTTTTTCGAGGCCTCTGGCCTCGGGCAGGCCCGCGCCGATCTCGGCGATCTGGCCGTCGTCGACCAGCACGTCCACCCGGTCGCCCTCGCCATAGAGCCGAACCCCGCGCAGCAGCACGCTCACGCCGCACCCTCTTCCCCGGCCGGTTCGGTGCCGACCAGCACATGGAACAAGACCGCCATCCGGACGTGCACGCCGTTGGAAACCTGTTGCAGCACAGCCGATTGCGTCGAGTCGGCCACCGAGGAGGCGATCTCCATGCCGCGCACCATCGGGCCGGGGTGCAGCACCACGGCGTGGCCGGGCAGGAGCGCCTGGCGCCGGTCGGAAAGGCCGTAGCGCACCGAATATTCGCGCACCGAGGGGAAAAACCCGCCCGTCATGCGCTCGGCCTGCACCCGCAGCATCAGCACAGCATCGGCGGCGGGCAGCTCGGCGTCGAAGTCGTAGGAGACGGTGGCCGGCCAGCCGTCGACGCCGGCCGGCAGCAGCGTCGGCGGGGCCACCAGCACCACCTCGGCGCCCAGGGTGGCCAGCAGCATCACGTTGGAGCGGGCGACGCGGCTGTGCAGGATGTCCCCGACGATCACGACGCGCCGGCCCTCGATGCCGCCGAGCCGCTGCCGCAGGGTCAGCGCGTCCAGCAGCGCCTGCGTCGGGTGCTCGTGGGTGCCGTCACCGGCGTTGATCACCGACGGCCCGCCCTCGCCTGCGTCCGGCCGGCCCCGATCGGGAGAGGTCCACTCGGCGAGCAGGTGCGCGGCGCCGGAGGCCGGGTGGCGGATGATCAGCGCGTCGGCGCCGGCCGCCCGCAGCGTAAGCGCGGTGTCACGCAACGACTCCCCCTTGCCCACCGAGGATCCGGCCGCGCTGACGTTGATGACGTCGGCGCTCATCCACTTGCCGGCCACCTCGAAAGACACCCGGGTGCGGGTCGAGTTCTCGTAGAACATCGTGATCACGGTGCGGCCGCGCAGCGTCGGCAGCTTCTTGATCTCGCGGCCCACCAGGGCTTCGGCGAACCGGTCCGCGTCGTCCAGGATCGCGGTGGCCTCGTCACGGCTCAGATCGCCGGCGGTCAGCAGGTGCCTGGTCATGCGCCGTCCCCCCTCGAGATCACCACGCCGTCGCGCCCATCGTGCTCGCTGAGCAGCACGTGGACACTCTCGGTACGCGAGGTGGGCACGTTCTTGCCCACGTAGTCGGCGCGCAACGGCAGCTCGCGGTGGCCGCGGTCGACCAGCACCGCCAGTTGCACCGCGCGCGGCCGGCCCACATCGCGCAGCGCATCCAGCGCGGAGGCCACCGAGCGCCCCGAGTACAGCACGTCGTCGACGAGGATCACCAGGGCGTCGTCGATGCCGCCGGCCGGGATCGAGGTGGCTTCCAGCGGCCGCGGCGGCTTCTGCCTCAGATCGTCGCGGTACAAGGTGATGTCGAGGGCGCCGTGCGCGACGTCGGTTCCGCTGTACTCGCCGATGTTGGCGGCCAGGCGCCCGGCGAGGAGCACGCCGCGGGTCGGGATTCCCAGCAGCACCACCCGGGGCGCGTCGGAACCGTCCAGCGCGGTCTTTTCGATGATCTGGTGCGCGATACGCGAAATGGTGCGGCCCACGTCGGCCGCCGACATCAATTCGCGGCCGCCACTATCCGCGGCACCCATTGCGAGACTGACCTCCTTCTCCGCCTCGCCGGACGGATCGTTAAAGGATGTCGACCGTCAGGCAGCCTAGCACTTGTCGTGGGCGCGCCGGCGCGGGGCGCGCTCGAGCACCCGCCGGGTAGCGCCGGGAGCCACTAGGCTGGCGGAAATGACGGACCCAGGATTCTCGGGATTGCGGCGCATGGACTTCGACGCCCTCTATCGCGGCGAGAGCCCGGGCGAGGGCATCCCGCCGATGACCACGCCGCCGTGGGACACCAAGGCGCCCAAGGACAGCGTCATCGCCTGGCACGAGCGCGGCTGGGTGCACGGCGACGTCCTCGACATCGGCTGCGGGCTCGGCGACAACGCCGTCTATCTGGCCGGCAACGGGTTCCGTGTGACCGGGCTGGACATCTCCCCGACCGCGCTGATCACCGCCGAGCGCCGGGCCGCCGATGCCGGGGTCGAGGTGCGGTTCGCGGTGGCCGACTCCACCACGCTCGAGGGCTACACGGGCGCCTTCGACACCGTCATCGACAGCGGGCAGTTCCACTGCCTCGACGACGACGGCAAGCGCAGCTACGCCGCCGCCATGCACCGGGCGACCCGGCCCGGGGCCACGCTGCTGATCAGTTGCTTCTCCGACGCCGGCCCCGCCGAGGGGGATTGGCCACGCCCGGCGGTGTCCGAGCAGGCCCTGCGCGACGTCCTCGACGGTGCGGGCTGGGACATCGAGTCGCTGGAGCCCGCCACGATGCGCCGGGAGCACGACGGCACACAGGTCGAGATGTCGTTCTGGTACGTGCGCGCGCGGCGCCGCGACGGCTAACGCGCGGGATCGCCGCCGCGGCGGCCCTCGTGCGCCCACGCGAGCAGGTCCGGCGTGGCGAGCTGGTTGATGCGGTGGTAGTAGCGCCGGTGCTCGGCCTCGGTGAAGATCTCGCGCCACTCACCACTGCGACCCGAGCGGAAGAAGCGTTCGTCGCTGCGCCACATGCCATCGGTGGCGTTGGGCGCGACTTCGGAGGCACGCGCCCGCATGGCACTCAACGAGGCGTGCCCGGCCAGTTCCCGGGCGCGTTCGCGATCGAGGCTGATGCCGAGCACCTGACCGAGGCGGAGCAACTCCCCCACGAGGTCCCGCTGGAAGTCGGCGTAGTGGAACAACTCCACGTTGGGCAGGTGGCGGCGGTCCCAGAGCACACCGAACTGGTGCAACACATTGGCGAGTGAGCCCATCGCCTTGGGCGGCATGAGACCCGGCCCGGGCGGGGGCGCGGCCGGCGCCTCCATCCAGTGACGGAACTCCGCCGCCAAGTCCAGCTCCCCGGCGGGCTCGCGCCCGGGATCGGGGCCGTGCTCGCCGGCCGGGGGCGAAGGCCAGTGCGGCGACACCGTCGCCTCCTGCAGGGCACGCATCCGGTGCTGGTCCATGTTGGTCGATTGGAATGCCATGGACACCGCGGCATCACGCGGATCGCGTCCCACCCCGATATAGGTGACGCGATCGTCGAGCAACAAGCCGTCGAGCGGGGTATGGGTCTTGATGAAGCGGCGGTGGTTTTGTGCGTCGAGGGTGGCGACGACCTCGCCGAGCGGGCGGATCGTCTGGTCGAGCCACGGCGACACCGTCGACAACGGTCCCGGCAAGTCCGGCCCGTCGAACACGAGCAGGGACACCAGCCGCTGAGTCCAGGTCAGCCCGCACTTCGCGGGCGCGGAGATGACGATGTCGCCCTCGCGCAACTCCAGCGCATCCCAACGCCGGTTGTCGGTCATCAGCGAGCAGTACAGGACCCGGCCCGGGTCGCGCGACGGTCCGGCAGCCGACGCGCCCCACCGGTTGCCTCGCCGTCCCCGGACCCAGTTCACGACGCTCACCGGCGCACGATGTCGAACAGCATGCCCTCGACCGTGACGCCGGGGGCGAAGGCAAACGCCACACCCGTCGAGATCGCCTTGGACGACTCTGCCCGGCGCACCATCATTTCCAGTACGAAGATCAGCGACACGCTCAGCATGTTGCCGAACCGGGTCAGCACATCCCAGCTCATGGCCGCCCGATCCGGAGCGATCGCCAACGACCGCACCGACTCCTCGATGATCTTCGGACCGCCCGGATGAATGGCCCACAGATCGATGTCGTCTTTGCCCAACCCGTTGTCGTGCAACACCTCTGCGACCACCGGGTCGACCGCGGCGTAGATGTAGTCGGGCAGGTTCTCGGCCAGCTCACAGGTGATGCCATTGTGGTTGACGCCGAGCACGATGCCGTCCGCAGCGCTTTCCAGCAGCCGGCTGAAGCTGTTGCGGATCACCACCTTGCCCGGGTCCAGCTTCTCGCGCACCCGGCCGGCGCCAACCACCATGGCCGCGCACCCGTCGCCGAAGAGGCTGTGCGTGACGACATCGTTGATGTCGTCACCGAATACGGCGTTCACCGAGGGCAATTCGATGCACACCACCATCGCCTTCATGGCCGGGTGGGCCCGCACGTACGTCGCGGCGGTGCGGACAGCGTTCATCGCCGCGGCACATCCCATGAAATTCACCACCAGCCGCGAAACCGATCGCGACAGGCCGAGCTCGTCGACGATCGCCACATCTACGCCCGGAGCGATGAACCCGGTGCTTGTCACGAAGATCAACAGCCCGATCTCCTCTGCCGCGTAGGGAAGCCCGGCGACGGCACGCCGGGTCACCTCAACGGCGAGTGGAACGGCATGCTGATAGAAAAGCCCCATCCGGTCCCGAATCGTTGCCGGATCACGCCGGAACGCCTCGAACCCGGGGCCGAGGGGATCGACGGCCATCCGACGGGTGACGACCCTCGTGTTCGCGTAGACCCGCGGGATGCGTTCCCGCTGTTGCTGATCGGCGAACAACTCCGCGACCCGGCCGGCGGCCTCGCGCTGATCCACCACCCGGCCTGGCGCACCGGTCGCGATGCTTTCGATCACCGCCACCGTGGTCGGCGGCGACGGCGGCAGCTGCGCCAGGTCGGGCTCTCGGGCCGGGTCCTGCTCGGAGCCCGCCGGTCGTAGCCGGGCACCCTCAGTGGGGTTGCGAGACAACGGTTTCCCCTTTCCCCGCCCGCCGGGCGGCACCGGTCGGCGCGGCGTTCACACCGAACCGATTCCGACGAACCCGGCAAGGACGTACTGGGCGCTCGCCTTCCACGCCGCCGGCGAACAGTGCTCGCGGACAAAGCCCCACTTTTGCTCCTCCGCCTGCCGGGAGGGTGAGAGCAAGTAGGTGCGGCAGAGCTTCGGCAGCCGATCGGTGAGGAAGCTCTTAGCCGGAAGCCACGGGACACCGAGCTTGGCCGCCTCTTCGGCCAGCACGTCCTCCGTGGCGATGTTGGCGAATCCGCTGCGCTGAAACGGCAGCACGTGGTGCACACGGTGCGAGCTCAGGCCGGCCGACAAAAAGCAGTCGACGTAGCGGTTGCCGATCACCTTGAGGTCGTACGCGTGCTTGAGCTGGCCTATGCCCCAGTCGTTGTCACTGTCGGCGGGACATACGGCCGCCTCTCCCAGATCATGGCTGGCGACCACCATGAACGTGCTGACCCACAGCGTGGCGACGAACTGCACAACCCACGCCCACAGATCACCGGCCAACGCGAACGCAACCAGCTCGCCCACCAGCAGCAGCCGCACCCCGGACGACCCGAGGAAGTGCGGAAACGCACCGCGCCAGCTTCCGTACGAGTCCTGGACACCGACCTTGTACGTGATGCGCCAGACGTCCGCGACCCGGATGGCCATGCCGGTCAGCAGGTGCCCGAACTTGTGAACGGTGTGCACGGGAACGCGATACAACCGGGGCAGTCGCATCATCATCGTGAACACGTTTCTCTTGATGTCGACTTCACTCTGGGTGTACGGGTGGTGCAACAGAGTGTGTCCGTCGGCGGTGACCAGAGCCAACGCAACGTAATTCATGTCGAACGCGTTCCCGACAACCCTGGTCACCCCCCGCTGCGCCCGGTGTAGCGCATAATGCCCGAATCCGGCCAGCGAACTCCGCAGCAGTACCATCCCAATCACGAAGAGCGGCAGAGGCATCCATGCCGGCACCCCCAGGCGCAGGCCTTGAACCGCGACGTAGGCGATGACCAGCAGCACGACCACGATGTTGAAATAGGTGTCCATGCGGCGGATTCGGGCGGCCACAGCGGGCTCGTTCAACCTCGCTTTCACGCGGTGCAGCAGATCGTCGGGGTCGTCGAATCGGTATCTCGGGGTATCACGCCAGCTGTTGAAGTCGTCGTCGAACAGGAATGCCGGTGCGTTGTGCTTCGGGTGGATGTCGCGCGGCGTTGCGTCGCGGCCCAATGCGTACCGTCGCTCGAGGATCCGCTCGATTTTCGCCGGGTCACGATGATAGGAGTTCACGATGGCGGTGATGTCGCGGTTCTTGGTGCGCCCGATGAAGAACGCGCCACCAGGATGTTTGGAGATCCAGTCGCTCAGGTCATAGGCGCGACCGTTGTACACCCACACGTCTGCGAGGCGTGGCCCTCCCGGCGGAGGGGCGGGGTGCGGCGCGGCGTCGCGCTCCTCGAGCTCGGGAAGGTCGTTCGTCATTCGCTATTCCTCCAGGTGTGCTCTGGCTCGGTTGCGCTGCACCTCAAGGTGATTCCCGAGAACCGCGCAGTGTCGCGAGCCGGCGCGACCGTCGACCCGTGAGTGCAGCGGGACCACGGACCGGGAATCGGACCGGACGCCGCCGGCGGCCGGGCGATCCAGCGGGGACCACCGTGCGGTGAATTACCGACCGGTCCCCGATCCGTGGTGCACGCTGCGCTGGGTTATCCCGTGGTGCTGGGGATCTCGACGGGCTGACCCCACGCCGACAGGGTGATGGTGACCTTGCCCTGGTCCTTGTCGACCACCATCCGCACCAGATTCGGGCTGGGTGTCGCGGGCGCTCCCGGCGCGGGCGTCGTGGTGGTCGCCGCGTTCACGTCAACGATGTACAACGTGACCGGGAGGTTTCCCCCACCCTTGCCCAGCTGAGGCACCAAGGGATCGATGATGGCGCCGTCGATGGTGCCCGTCACCTTCAGGGTGGGCAGGCCGTCGATCGTTTCGTTGCCGGCCATCTGCGGGTTCGCGACGTTAGCGATGACGTTGCCCAACCCCTTGTCCTTGTCGAGCACGATGCCGGGGTCGTAGATCTTCTCCGCCGGCCCCACCGAGATGTATTTGCCTTCGTCGTTCTTGGTGTACATGACCTTGTTGGTGACCACGAAGTCCTTGGACACCGCGGGCGCCTGGGGCTGGAGCCGGACCCTGGCATTGCCGACGGCCTGCCCGTTGCCCTGGGGCTGGTTGGTCACGCTGGCGTCAACGGTCTCCATCGGGAGGGTGGTGATGTTGGTTGTCGTCAGGTTGACGTGTAGCGAATGCAGGCCCTTGGTCGCCTTGGCGCAGTCCTGCAGGAGCTGGGCCGCTTGGGGCGACGGCGTGCCGGACGCCGGCGACGCCGAGGATGTCGTTCCGGACGCCACGGGCGACTCCGAGGTCGCCGTCGAGGATTTCTTGCCACATCCCGTGCCGATCATGGCGAATAGGGCTGCCGCGACCGAGATCGCAACGATCGCGGAACGTGAGTGCGGATGAAGAACACGTCGGTGGGCGGTTTGCGCTTGGGATCTCAAGCCATTCATTTTCAGCCTTTGCTGAGTTATCCAACCGGGCGGAAATGGGCAGCCTGTCGCCACCCTCGTCGTACGACACGAACGGACCCCGCGATGCGAGCCCCGTCCGTGTTGCGGGCCTTGGTGACAGCACACCCGCACCCTGGCGAACCCAGCAGCGACACGCGCTCGCACGCGTGTCGCTGCTCTCTCAGCGTGTTCGCCAGCTCGCCTCGGCCGGAGTGCAGCGACACTAACACGCAACCCATACCATAAGAAATAGTTTCGCCGAAACCAGCAACCGCAATCACTGCGCTGGCACCGCCGGGCCGCGCGGCTCAGCGGTGTGCGGAACGATTTGCTCCGGGTGTTCTCGCGGGCCGGCGCCCGCCCGAAGCCACTCCGGCATCCAGGCGCGGATTGGTGCGACTCGGGATTACTCGCCACCGCGGTGGCGGCGGTGTGGCAGCGCAGGAAAGTTCTGCGGGCCGGCGGGATCGGTCAGCGGGATGGCAGTGCGTGCAGTTTGACCGTTCAGGCCGGAGTAGCGCATACGGGTGTGAGAAAGCACGCGAAATGTCCGGACCAACCACGGATGGGCCGTGCCTACGGCAGCACCGCCGGCCAGCCCGGCCGCTGCGGAAGACTCACACCGGCCGGCGCGCGCGCAAACCATCGTGATTGACACGCACCAAGCTCGCATCAAGGAGCCCAGCCCGTCCGGCGCAGGCCAGCGCGGCTGCCACTAACCTGAACCGGGTGAATCTCGAAGCCAATCAGGCCTCCATCCGCGAGGTGTGCGATGCGGGGCTGCTCGCCGGCGCGGTGACGGTGGTGTGGCAGCGCGGAGAAGTCCTGCAAGTCAATGAGATCGGCTACCGGGACGTCGGGGCGGGCCTGCCGATGCGGCGCGACACGCTGTTTCGCATCGCGTCGATGACCAAGCCGGTCACGGTCGCGGCGGTGATGAGCCTGGTCGACGAGGGCAAGCTGGCGCTCAAAGACCCGGTCACGCGCTGGGCGCCGGAACTGGCCGACGTGCGCGTGCTCGACGACCCCCGCGGACCGCTGGACGCCACGCATCCGCTGCAGCGCGCCATCCTGATCGAGGACCTGCTCACCCACACCAGCGGACTGGCCTACGGCTTCTCGGTGTCTGGGCCCATCTCGCGGGCCTACGTGCGGCTGCCGTTCAACCAGGGGCCCGACACGTGGCTGGCCGAGCTGGCCAAGCTGCCGCTGGTGCATCAGCCGGGCGACCGCCTCACCTACAGCCATTCCATCGACCTGCTGGGCGTCATCGTGTCACGCATCGAGGGCAAGCCGTTCCACCAGGTTCTCGACGAACGGGTGCTGGGTCCGGTGGGCATGCCCGACACCGGGTTCTTCGTGTCCCCGGAGGCGCGCCGCCGCGCGGCCACCATGTACCGGCTCGACGGGCACGGCGCGCTGCACCACGACGTGATGGGGCCGCCGCACATCACGCCGCCCTCCTTCCCCAACGCGGGCGGCGGGTTGTGGTCGACCGCCGACGACTACCTGCGTTTCGTGCGGATGCTGCTCGGCGACGGAACGATTGACGGCGTGCGGGTGCTCTCCCCCGAGTCTGCCCGCCAGATGCGCACCGACCGGCTCACCGACGACCAGAAGCGCCACGACTTTCTGGGGGCGCCGTATTGGGTCGGCCGCGGCTTCGGCCTGAACCTGTCGGTGGTCACCGATCCGGCCAAGAGCCGACCGCTGTTCGGGCCGGGCGGGCTCGGGACGTTCAGCTGGCCCGGCGCCTACGGAACGTGGTGGCAGGCCGACCCGGCCGCCGATCTCGTCCTGCTATACCTGGTCCAGAATCTGCCCGACATGTCCGCGGACGTGGCGGCCGCCGTCGCCGGCAATACCTCGCTGGCCAAACTCCAGGGGGCGCAACCCAAGTTCGTCCGCCGCACCTATCAAGCGCTCGGCCTGTGAGATGGCCGGCTACCCGCCTGACCACATCACCGGGCCGCGGCTGGTGTTGCGGCTGCCGGTGGTCGGCGACGCCGGCGTCCTCTTCCAGCGGGTGGCCCGCGATCCCGAGGTGACCAAGTACCTGCTGTGGCCGCCGCATCCCGACGTGGCCGCCACCCGGCGGGTGATCACCGAAAAGCTCAACGTCAGCGACGACGAGCGCACCTGGGTCATCGAACTGCGGCACAGCGGCGACGTCGTCGGGATGATCAGCTGCCGGCGCCCGGTGCCGCACTCGGTGGAGATCGGTTACTGCCTCGGCAAGCGGTGGTGGGGCAAGGGGCTGCTGTCCGAAGCGCTCGAAATGCTGTTGGGCGCACTGGAATCCGACCGACAGGTGTACCGGGTCTGGGCCACCTGCAGTCCGGACAACGAACGCTCCGTGCGGCTGCTCGAGCGCGCCGGTTTCGCCCTGGAAGGCCGGCTGGCCCGTCAGGCGGTGTACCCGACGATGGGCCCGGAACCGCGAGACAGCCTGCTCTACGCCAAGATCCTGCGGTGACCCACCGTCCGGGCGTGACCGCGTCGGGCGACGGCGCCGGGTCGGCCTGCCCCGTACCGCTATCGTCCCACCCCCGCGGCAACCGCTTCCCCTGATCGTCGCCCCGCTGCAGTGTCCAGGCCCGGCGGCTGTAAACGGCTGGGAACCAACGGCACAGCCGCCAAGGGGAATAAGCCGCAAAGCGCCCACGCGGCGGGGTATCCGGCCGCCATGATCAGTGCACCGAAGACTGGCGGTCCGCCGGCGGCCATCAGCCGCTGCGTGGTGTTCTGGACGCCTAGCGCGCGTCCGCTCCAGAATGGTCCCGCGCACTCGGTGATCGCGGTGGCCTCCAGCCCGTTGTCGAGAACCGCGAGCACCGAAACGGCGATCATGGGCAACACGGCGAGGCCGGCAGCGCTGCCGTCGGTGACGGCGAGCAGGAGCAGGCTCAGCGCGGCGGCGACGGCGATGGAGCGCACCGGCCGCATGCGCGAGCCGACGCGATCAGACCAGCGCCCGACAGCGATACGGCCCAGCGCGCCCAGCAGTTGAGACACAGTGACCAAACCCCCGGCGGCCGCGACGGACCAGCCGCGGCGATCTATCAGCCATACGAGCATGAACGTCATGGTCACCGTCTGCGGCATCATCAGCAAGGCGGCTACCGCATGGATTCGCGACAAGACGAACGACTTGCGGTACGGACTGGCGAGTTCTTCTGCAGTTGCTTCCCTCCGAGATTTCCGTGGCGGATCGACGATCCCGAGCGCGCTGGCCACAGCCGCCATCGCGCACATCAGCGCGAGGAACATCAGGCCCGCCCGGGGGCCGCGCTCGGCCAGTTCCGGCACGATCATCGCGCCGAATGCGATACCCAATGGTTGGGCGGTTTGGCGGATACCCATTGCCAGGCCGCGTTGCTCCCGCGGGAACCACGCCGACACCAGCCGGCCGCCGGCGGTATTGCAGCTGGCCGCGGCCATTCCACCCAAGAACAGATAGAGGCCGATGAGCACCATCGAATGGACCGACGCCGCAGCATAACCCGCGGCTGCGGTGAGCGCCGAGCCCGCGGTCAGCACGACCCGCTCGCCGACGCGGTCCAGGACATACCCCCACAGGAAAAGCGTGACCACCATGCCCCAACTGGGCATCGATGCCAAGAGGCCGGCCTCGGGCAACGAAATGGCGCGCCACCCCTGCAGCGAAGGAATCAAGAACGCAACGCCATTGATGAAAAGGAACGAGGTCGCGGTGACACCCAGAGAGATGAGCATGACCGACCAACGCGACCCCACGCCGAGTTGACCGTCGCTACCGGCTGCACTGAGCATGCCATCCATGTTGCACGCCGTTTCACGCGCCGTTGGCAATGTGACCGATGCGGAAGCGCGCTAACCCATTGAACACTAGGGCAATTCGCAACTCACCAGTGCGCCGATCCGCACCTGCGCCGCCTTAGACCTGCGGAAATCGCTGGGCCCCTGGGGTTTGCGCGTCACAGCGGAAAAATCGACTCTCATCCCGATGCATCGACAGCAGGGCAAGATTCATAAGCGATCCACAGCGTCTTCTCAGCGGCGCCCGCGACGTGCCCGTACCCCGACCCCTCCGCCCGCGCTCCCAAGGGCCCGGGCCGTACCGGGATGGGCCTCAGCGATTTCTCAGTGTGCCTACCGTAGGAATGCATGGACGACGACACCGGGAGACGACTGTCGATGAACGACGTTTCCAAGCAAGCCCTGACCAAGGTGCCGGCGGTAACCCTTGGCTTCTGGATCATCAAGATCCTCGCGACGACGTTGGGCGAGACGGGCGGCGACACCGTCACGATGACGTTGAACTGGGGCTACGGCGCCGGTGTTGCGCTCTTCGGCGTCGCCGTGCTGGCGCTCGTCGCCGCTCAGGTTCTCGCGAGGCGCTTCCATGCGGCTCTGTACTGGGCGACGATCGTGGCATCGACGACCTTTGGCACGACATTGGCCGACTTCGCCGACCGGTCGCTGGGGATCGGCTACACGGGCGGATCGCTTCTGCTCCTGAGCTGCCTCCTGGCCACCTTGGGACTATGGCGTTGGTCGCAGGGCACCGTTTCGGTCAATACCGTGTCGACGCCGAAGGTGGAAGCGTTCTACTGGGCCACGATCACGTTCTCGCAGACGCTGGGCACCGCGCTCGGTGATTGGCTCGCTGATACCCACGGACTCGGATACGAACGCGGCGCGCTGGTATTCGCCGCCGGTTTGGCCGCGGTGATAGCCCTGTACTACTGGACCAGCGTGTCACGCGTCGCGCTGTTCTGGGTCGCATTCATTCTCACCAGGCCGCTGGGGGCGACCGTCGGCGACTTCATCGACAAGCCGGTCGCCGACGGCGGCCTGGCGCTGAGCCGCCCGCTGGCCTCGGCCGCGATCGCTGCGATCATCGCGGTGTTGCTCATCGTCTTGCCGCAACGCCCGGGACGCCACCCCGGCCAGCATGAAGATGCAGCGACGGAAGCCTAGAGGACAGATTTCACATGCGGACCACTCGCTTCGTGCCCGCTGCGCCCGAAGTAGCGTGATGCCATGAGAGTCCTGCTCGTCGAGGACGAGCCACGGCTGTCGGCGACGTTGGCGATGGGGCTCAAGGCCGAGGGTTTCGTGGTGACGGCCGTCCAAACGGGTGTCGAAGGCCTGCAGCAGGCGATCGACAACGCCTTCGACGTCGTCATCCTCGACATCATGCTTCCCGGCCACAGCGGGTATGAGGTGCTACGCCGGATGCGCGCGCAACGCGTGTGGACGCCGGTGCTCATGCTGACAGCGAAGGACGGTGAGTACGACGAGACCGATGCCTTCGATCTGGGAGCCGATGACTATCTGACAAAGCCGTTTTCTTTCAGGGTGCTGGTGGCGCGTCTGCGCGCGTTGGTTCGTCGCGGCGCCCCGGAGCGGCCCACGGTATTGACCGCGGGGTCGTTGTCGCTGGATCCTGCTCGGCATACCGTCCAACGTGGCGCGACCCCGATCACGCTGACTCCGCGCGAGTATGGGCTGCTGGAATTTCTCATGCGCAACAAGGACGTGGTCGTCACGAAGGCCGACATCTTGCGCAGCGTGTGGGATGCGCACCATCGCGGCCCCGACAACGTAGTCGAGGTTTATGTGGGATATGTGCGCCGAAAGATCGATGTTCCCTTCGGCACCAACACCATCGAGACGATTCGGGGCGTCGGTTACCGATTGTTGTGTTGAGGCAGCGCGACGGTAATTCTGGTTCCGCCGCCCGGTGCGTCATCGATGCTTACCGTGCCACCGTGAGCGGTGACGACCTCGGCGACGATCGCAAGGCCCAGGCCTGCTCCTCCGCCACTGCGGGCGCGATCGGGATCCAGACGCACGAAGCGTTCGAACACCCGGCTGCGTTCGGCGGCCGCAATGCCGGGGCCGTCGTCACTGACGGTCAGCAGCGCCGTCCCCTTGCCGCCGCCGACCCCAAGGATGACACGCGAATTCGCGTGACGGACCGCGTTGTCCACGAGATTGCGGATCATGCGCGATATGGCCGCCGAGTCACCGGTGAATCGCACCGGGCAGACATCGGTGTGGATCGCGCAACCCGCCTCGCGGCGAGCGCGGGAGGCTTCGTCCTCGGCGAGCTCGTCGAGGGCCATGTCCTCTTTGCGCCTCACCAGGCTCTGCTCGTCGGCACGGGCCAGCAACAACAGGTCTTCAACGAGCGCGTGCATGCGTTGCGCCTCGGGGAGCAGGGTGCTGACGGCAAACTCCGCATCCAGCAGGTCGGGATGAGCCTCGGCGACTTCCAGACCGGAGATGATGGTGGCCAGCGGGCTGCGCAGTTCGTGGGAGGCGTCACCGACGAACCGTTGTTGAGCGCGATGGCCGTCCTCGATGCGCGACAGCATCTGGTTCATGGTGACCGCCAGGGCCGCGATCTCGTCGTGGCCCTCGGGCACGGGGACCCGTTCGCCCAGATCGGACGTCGAGATCTCGGCGACGCGGCAGCGTATCGCGTCCACCGATTTCAGCGACCGGCGAACGAGCCAATAGCTCGCGGCCGCCGCCACCGCGACAATGATCGGCGCTCCGCAGGCCAATCCGAGCGCGACTGCCCATGCGGTCGCCTCGACCGCCTCGCTGCCCCCTCCCACGATCACCGTGTAGTCGCCGGACGGTGTGGTGACTTTTTGACCACTGACGCGCATGTCGTCGTGGGGCACCGCGTCGTCGGGCATGCCGCGACGCACGTGGAAGCCGAACGCGGTGACGGGCACCAGAGGTGTCCGCGGTGCGGCGCCGGACCGCCTGACCACCCTGCCGTCGGGCGCAACCAATTGGATCGCGACCAGGCGCTGGTCGGTGGTCAGGAGGGCGCTGTCGAGGGCGTCGAGCGAATCGGACCGCAGGGCCGCGGCGATGTCGCGGACTCTGGCTGCGGCGGCATCGTCGATACCCGCCAGCAGCGACCGGTACAGGATCGCGTCCAACCCCGCACCGGCGAGAACGAGCGCGCACAACACGACGACCGCCGACACGGCGGCCGAGCGGGCGGAGATGCCCAGCCGCCGGAGGAACAAGGACCGCACCCGCCCGCTGCGCCGCGGCAGCTCGGCGGCCAACATTCGCACGCCCTGATTCTGCAGGGCCCCACACCGGCTGGAAACATCGCAGCCCACCGAGCTTCTCAGCGGCTTCTCAGCGATCGCCGCCTAGGCTGGCGCTGCCATGCCCAGTGAATTGCCGACCGTGCAGCCGGCGCCGCCCGCGCCGACCAGAAGCGAGGCGCGGCGCCCCGGCGGCCGCGGGAGCGTCAAAACAGCGGTCAATCTTGTGATCGCCCTCGGCTTGGGCGTCTCCGTAGCCGCACCGGCCGGCGCCGATCCGAGTGCGTTCAACACCCTCAGCTGTAGTTGCCCAGAGCAAGCTCCAGCCGGCAGCCCGGTTCTCCGAGACGAGATAACTCGGGGCATCCGGGGCGGTTTGGTCGACTGGTCGCGACATTCCCACGCCGACGTGCCTGCGCTTGACCCCCGGCCCTAATCCGCACTTTCGGCGACCGCGCGCACCGCGCCGTCACCGTTGTGCGCCCCGCCGGGGTCCTGGGCATCGGCGGGCAGCGCGAACACCGGCAGTGCGGAGCCCACCGCGGCCGTCGCCGCGTTGCGTTGGGCCTCCATGCGCGCCAGCGCCTCCTCGGTGAACACCGACAACCCGAGGTCGGGGTTGTAGCCGTGGATCTCCTTGACGTCGAGCTGGGCGAGGAAGTAGATGATCTCCTTGGACACCACCTGGCCCGGCACCAGCACCGGGAAGCCCGGCGGGTAGGGCACCACGAACGTCGTCGACACCAGCGTCTTGCCCTCGGCCAGCCGCCGCCCGGCCATGCCGATCAGCACGTGCTCGCGGTCTTCCTCCTCGTAGCCGGCGTAGAACGCCGACCGCATGTCGCCGAACGAGCACGCGTCCACGGGGCGGAAGGCGATGTCGAACTCGCTGAAGTCGGGCAGGTGCGGCAGGTCCTCGGTGATCTCCTCGACGCGACGCGCCTGCAGGGCGCGGTCGTCCTTGCCGCCCGCGGCCTGGCGGCGATCGAAATCCGTTGCGATCCTGCGCAATACATCGAGCAGGTAGTGCACGCTCGACCAGGTGACCCCGATGGTGAAGATCAGCAGCACGCTGTTGATCGAGGTCTTGTTGATCTGGATGCCGAAGCGCTCCATCAGGATCTTCTCGCGGAAGTCATACCCGTTCATCCCGGTCTTGCCGACGAACAGGGTGACCCGCGTCGCGTCCAGCACGAACTGGTCGGAGCGCCACGCCTCGTTCCACTCGGCCAGCGCGCCCTGGCGGACCTGACGGTAGGAGCTCACCGACGAGGTCCGGAACTCGTCGGGCACCAGGTCGGACTCGTCGAGGATGCGGAACCACTTGCTGATCAAGCGGTCCTTGCGGACGCGGTGGCGGAAGACCAGCGCCATGTTGTAGACATGCCGGACCAGCTCGAACCCTTCGATGTCGACCTGTCGGCGCGCCAGGTCCAGCGAGGCGAGGAGTTGCTGGTTCGGCGACGTCGAGGTGTGGGTCAAAAACGCCTCGTCGAACGCGTCGCGGGTCAGCGCTTTGAAGTCCTGGTCGCGGACGTGGATCATCGACGCCTGCCGGAACGCCGACAGCGATTTATGGGTGGAGTGCGTCGCATACACCCGGACCCGGGCGCGGGCGGGATCGGGCAGCAGCCGGCGCTCGACCCACTCCGAGGGGTCGACGCCTTCCATCGACGCCGCCCACTCCCGGTATTCGACGGCATATTCCGGCGACGCCAGCATCTGTTCGAGGCGCTCGGCCGAGATCATCGCGGTCCGCTGCCGGGCCCACGGCACCGCGGTGGCGAACGCGTACCACGCCTCGTCCCACAGGAAGCAGATGTCCGGCTTGATCGCCAGCACCTCCTCCATCACGCGGCGGGGGTTGTAGACGACGCCGTCGAAGGTGCAGTTGGTCAGCAGCAGCATCCGCACCCGGTGCAGCTGCCCGGCGGCGTCGAGATCCAGCAGCGTCCGCTTGATGGTCTGCAGCGACACCGCCCCGTAGATGGCGTACTCGGGCAGCGGATAGGCGTCCAGGTACAGCGGATACGCCCCGGCCAGCACCAGCCCGTAGTGGTGCGACTTGTGGCAGTTGCGGTCGATGAGCACGATGTCGCCCGGCCGGGTCAGGGCCTGCACGACGATCTTGTTGGCGGTCGAGGTCCCGTTCGTGCTGAAGTAGGTCCGATCGGAGTTCCAGGTCAGCGCGGCTTTGTCCATCGCCGCCTTGATGTTGCCGTGCGGGTCCAGCAGCGAGTCCAGACCGCCTGACGTCGAAGAGGTTTCGGCCATGAAGATGTTGCGGCCGTAGAACTCCCCCATGTCGTGCAGCGACTTGGAGTTGAAGATGCTGGCGCCGCGGGCGACCGGCAGCGCGTGGAATTGGCCGACAGGGGCCGCGGCGTAGGCGCGCAGCGCGTCGAAAAACGGTGTGCTGAAACGGTTCCGCAACCCCGCGAGCACCGTGCTGTGCAGGTCGGTGACGTCGTTGAGCCGGTAGAACGTGCGGTCGTAGACGTCGGGCTCGTCCTCCTCGGTCTCCGCGGCGATCGACTCGTCGGTGAGCAGGTATCGGTCGATGTGGGGCCGCAGCTCCCTGATCCATTCGGCGCATTCGACCCAGTCGTGGGTGTCTTCCGGCGCCAAGTCGTCGCCGACGGCGCCCAGCAGCGAGTTCGTCACCGGCATGCGGTCGCGGGAGCGCAGCGGCAGGTCATCGCGGATGATCGCCGCCTGGATCTCGCCGTTGAGCGCGACCGCGGTGATCGCGTCCTCGATGCTTCCGACCACAAGTAGCTCGTATTGCACATCGTCGGACGGCTTGCGCAGCGCCCGAAGGCACTCGGCCAGGCAGTCGGGAGCCGTCGTCGGGGCCTCGTCGGCCAGCAGCACCGTGTAGAACTGCTGCTGTTTGGCCTTGGCGACCAGCTCCTGCTCGGCCAGCGGTGCGGTGGTGTCGAAAAGCCCTGCGCGGTCGCCGTATTCGGACAGCAGCCGCACGGCCAGCGACACCTCTTCGGCGAGGCGCACGGTCGACAGCATCTCGAGGTGCGAGCGGAACGTGGCCAGGTTCTCCGCGCCCGGGTACAGCCAGTAGCGCTCGTAGGCGGCCAGCCGGTCGATCAGCCGCCGCACCCGGGCGACGTCGTGGTGGATGTCCTGCTTGCTGAGGTCGACCTCGGCCAGATGACGGCAGGCGTCGTCGAGCAGGTTCCAGGTGTCCAGGCGGGTGTAGGACGGATTGGCCACCGCCGCCAGGGCGGACACGTGCAGCCGCCGCGGTTTGTCACTGTGTCGGTTCATGACGTCGCCTGTTCTTCCGGGTGCGGATAGTTATTCTGACCCGGCGTCGCTCCCCGCGGAAACATTTCGGCGAGGCCGGTCGGCGATCCGCATCGGAAGCGCCAGGCGGCGCGCCGGCAGCTCGGCGACGTCGCCGAGCGAGCGCACCACCGCCTGCGTCAGGCCCATCAGGGCGGCCATCACCGGCAGCACCGGCTGCAGCGGTTTGGCCGCCGACCGCACGGTGCTGATCCGGCGGGCCACGAGCAGGCGTTCGACGCAGTGCGACAGCCAGGCCCCCACGCCCAGGGCGAAGATCGCCAGCACCGCCGCCACGATGCTCAGCCGGTAGGCCGCGCAGACGACCGCGCCGATGATCACCAACGCGGCCAGGGCCGCGGCGACGGCGGCGCGCAACTCGAGGCGGCTCACGATTCGGGCCCCTGATTGTCGGCCGCGCCCCGGACCGCCTGGGCCGCGGCGCGGACCTGCGGCGTCACCAACATCACGTGGCCCAGCACCCCGTTGACGAAACCGGGCGAATCGTCGGTGGACAGCTCCTTGGCCAACTGCACGGCCTCGTCGACGGCGACCGGCTCCGGCACGTCGTCGGCATAGAGCAACTCCCACACCGCGACCCGCAGGATCGCCCGGTCCACCGCGGGCAACCGGTCCAGCGTCCAGCCCTGCAGGTGCGAGCTGATCAGGTCGTCGATGTGCGCGCTGTTGTCGCCGACGCCGCGCGCCACCGTGACCGTGTAGGCGGGTGGCGGCGCGACGCCGGATTGGGCCTCCGCCAGCGCGGTGCGGGCGTCGACGACCTCACCCGGGCTCATGTCGCGGGCCTCGGCCTCGAACAACAGGTCGACGGCGCGCTTGCGGGCATGGTGGCGTCCCTTAACGGGTTTGCTCACGTGTTGACGCGGCCCAGGTAGCTGCCGTCGCGGGTGTCGACCTTCAGCTTGTCGCCGGTGTTGATGAACAGCGGCACCTGGATCTCCGCCCCGGTTTCCACAGTGGCGGGCTTGGTGCCGGCGCTGGAGCGGTCGCCCTGCAGGCCCGGCTCGGTGTGGGTGACCTCCATCTCGACCGACACCGGCAACTCGAGGTAGAGCGGCGCCCCGTTGTGGAACGCCACCTGCACCGGCAGGCCCTCGAGCAGGAATCGGGCGGCGTCGCCGACCAGCGACTCGGGCAGGGGGTGCTGCTCGTAGTCCTGGCTGTCCATGAACACGAAGTCCGAGCCGTCGCGGTACAGGTAGGTGGTGTCGCGGCGGTCGACGGTGGCGGTCTCCACCTTGACCCCGGCGTTGTAGGTCTTGTCGACGACCTTGCCCGAGACCACGTTCTTGAGCTTGGTGCGCACGAAGGCCGGGCCCTTGCCAGGCTTGACGTGCTGGAACTCGACGATCTGCCAAAGCTGGCCGTCGATCACCAGCACGAGTCCGTTCTTGAAGTCGGCAGTCGAAGCCACGGTCGGTCATTCTCCTATCGAGGACGGTCCAGTTCCTTGGGGAACCTGGTCAGCAGTTCCGGGGTCCGCCCGGCAGTTTCGCCGGGCACGACCAGGGTGTCCTCGATGCGGACACCGCCGCGGTCGGGCAAGTAGACGCCGGGCTCCACGGTCACCACGGAGCCAGCCAGCAGTGTACCGGCGGAGGCGGCGCCGATTCCCGGCGCTTCGTGGATCTGCAGCCCGACGCCGTGGCCCAGGCCGTGGCCGAAGTTCTCGCCGTAGCCGGCGTCGACGATGACCCGGCGGGCCGCGCCGTCGACGTCGCGCAGCTCGGCGCCCGGCCGCAGCGCCTCGCGGCCGGCCTGCTGCGCCTCGGCGACCAGCTCGTAGATCTCCAGCTGCCAGTTGGCGGCCTTGCCCAGCACGAACGTGCGCGTCATGTCGGAGTGGTAGCCGGCGACCAGCGCGCCGAAGTCGATCTTGACGAAGTCGCCGTCGGCCAGCACCGCGTCGGTCGGGCGGTGATGCGGGATCGCCGAGTTCGCCCCGGCGGCCACGATCGTCTCGAACGAGATCCCGTCGGCGCCGTGGTCGAGCATCAGCGCCTCGAGCTCGCGGCCGACCTCCCGCTCGGTCCGGCCGGGCCGCAGGCCGCCGCGCTCCACCAGGTCGGCCAGCGCCGCGTCGGCGGCCTCGCAGGCCAGCCGCAGCAGCGCGACCTCTCCGGCGTCCTTGATCTCCCGCAGCGCCTCCACGGTGCCGGCGGCCCGCACCAGCTCGGTGGGCGCCGAACGCTCCCGCAGCTCGCTGGTCAGCGCGTCGAAGCCGTCGACGGTGACGACATGGCTCTCGAAGCCCAGCTTGCCCGCCCCGGCGTCGGCGGCGCGGCCGACCAGATGGCGACCCAGCGCCCGCTCGATGGCGATCTGAAGCTCGGCCGCCTGCTCGGCGGCCTGCGTGCGGTACCGGCCGTCGGTGGCCAGCACGGCCCGATCGCGAGTCGTCGGCGAACACCAGCAACGCGCCGTTGGATCCGGTGAAACCGGACAGATAGCGCACGTTGATCAGGTCGGTGACCAGCATGGCGTCCAGCCCGTCGGCGGCAATCTGGGCGGTCAGCTTGTCTCGACGTTGGGAATGTGTCACGCCCCTTGACGCTACTCGCTACGCTGATGGCCCATGACTAAGTGGTTGGTGCGTGGACTGGCGTTCGCGCGGGTGATGGTCGTCGTCCGCCTGATTCAGGGAACGATGATCAACGCGTGGCCGACCCAGGCCGGGCTGGTCAGCATCGTGCTGCTGCTGCTGTTCGCCATCGCCGCGTTCGTCTGGGGGCTGGTCGACGGCCGCGCCGACGCCAACGCCAATCCGGACCCGGACCGGCGCCGCGACCTGGCGATGACCTGGCTGCTGGCCGGGCTGGTGGCGGGGATCCTCAGCGGCGCCGTGTCCTGGCTCATCTCGCTGTTGTACAAGGGGCTCTACAGCGGGGGCCTGATCAACGAGGTCACCACGTTCGCGGCGTTCACCGCGCTCCTCGTCTTCCTGGCCGGGATCGTCGGCGTGACCATCGGCCGCTGGCGGGTGGACCGCAACCCGCCGCCGCGCGGCGAGGGTGACCAGGAACGCGCCGACACCGACGTGTTCGCCGCGGTGCGCGGGGACGACAGCCCGACGGGCGAGATCGCGGTGCCGGCGGCCGAGGCGGCCGCCGCGCCGACTGCGGTGGCCACCGCCGAGCGCGAGGAAACCACCGAAACCATGCCGACCGCCGAGCGGGAGGCACCCACCGAGGTGCTCCCGACGGGCACGTGGGGGGGCAGCACCGAGGAGATGCCCACGACCGAGGACGATGCGAAGACCGAGGTGATCCGCACGGATCCCGAGGCCGGCGAAGAACCCAAGAAGGACTAGCTCGTCTCGGCCAGATACCGCAGGGCCAGCACGTAGCCCTGCACGCCCAGCCCGACGATCACCCCGGTCGCGACCGGGCTGAGGTAGGAGTGGCGCCGAAACTCTTCGCGCGCATGCACATTGGAGATGTGCACCTCGATCAGCGGCGCGCTCAGCTCGGCGCAGGCGTCGCGCAGCGCCACCGACGTGTGGGTCAGCCCGCCGGCGTTGAGGATCACCGGCTCCCCCGCGTCGGCGGCCGCGTGGATCCACTCCAGCAGGTCGGCTTCGCTGTCGCTCTGGCGCACCACGGCTTCCAGTCCCAGCGCCGCCGCCTCCCGCTCGATCAACGCGGCCAGCTCGTCGTGCGTGGTGGTGCCGTAGACGTCGGGCTCGCGCCGGCCGAGCCGGCCCAGGTTCGGGCCGTTGACGACGTGGACCCTCATGGCCCCCGCCAGTCCGGCGTAGGCCGCCGCCAGCAGCGCCGGGTCCGGCCCGGCCAGGCGCCCCGGCTTGGCCAGCCCGTCGAGCACCACGAACCGCAGCACCCCGGCGCGGGTCTTCTTGTCCCCGGCCATGTATTCCAGCAGCTGCGGCAGCGCGTCGGCGTCGTAGCTGACCGGCAGGCCGAGCGCCGCCAGGATGGTGCGGTGTCGCCGCGCGGTGGCGTCGTCGAGGCGTCCGGCGAGCCGGGCCAGCTCGGCGGCGAACACCAGGCCGACCGAGACCGCGGCGCCGTGCCGCCACTGGTAGCGCTCGCGGCGCTCGATCGCGTGCCCCAACGTGTGGCCGTAGTTGAGGATTTCGCGCAGCTCCGACTCCTTCTCGTCGGCGGCCACGACCTGCGCCTTCACCGCGATCGCGCGCCGGATCAGCTCGGGCAGCACGTCGCCGGCCGGGTCCAGGGCGGCCTGCGGGTCGGCCTCGATGAGGTCGAGGATCACCGGGTCGGCGATGAACCCGGCCTTGACCACCTCGGCCATCCCGGCGACGAGTTCGTTGCGCGGCAACGTCTCCAGCGTCGCCAGGTCGACCAGGACGGCGAGCGGCTGATGGAACGCGCCGACCAGGTTCTTGCCCGCGTCGGTGTTGATGCCGGTCTTGCCGCCGACGGCCGCGTCGACCATGCCCAGCAGCGTGGTCGGCATGTGCACGATCGAGACGCCGCGCAGCCAGGTGGCCGCCGCGAATCCGGCGACGTCGGTGGCGGCGCCGCCGCCCAGGCTGACCATGGCGTCCTTGCGGCCGATTCCGATGCGGCCCAACACTTCCCAGATGAATCCGACGACGGGCAGGTCCTTGCCGGCCTCGGCGTCGGGGATCTCGATGCGGTGCGCGTCGACGCCGTGGCCGGCCAGGCGGGCGCGGATCGCCTCGGCGGCCTGCGCCAGCACCGGCTGGTGCAGGATCGCGACCCGGTGCCGGCCGGACAGCAGCCGGTCCAGCTCGCCGCCCAGACGGTGCCGATGAGACCGGGTACGGCGGGTCGACGGCCACCTCGACGGTGACCGGCGCGGTGGTGCCGGTCATGTGGCGGCCCCGCTGGGCTGGGTCTCCGGCAGCCGCGACACGATGTGGCGGACCACCGCCCCGGGATTGCGGCGGTTGGTGTCGACCCGGATCGTCGCGACGCGCCGGTACAGCGGACCGCGCTGCGCCATCAGGGCGCGGTATTTCTCGGCGCGGTCGGGGCCGGCCAGCAGGGGCCGCGCGCTGCTGCCGGCGGTGCGCCGCACCCCTTCGCGGGCGCTGATCTCCAGGTAGACCACGGTGTGGCCGGCCAGCGCCTCGCGCACCCCGGGGCTGGTGACGGCGCCGCCGCCCAGCGAGAGGACCCCGTCGTGGTCGGCCAGCGCCGCGCGCACCACGTCCTCCTCGATGCGGCGGAACTCCTGCTCGCCGTCGGCGGCGAAGATGTCGGCGATGCTGCGGCCGGTCTGCTGCTCGATCGCCGCGTCGGTGTCCAGCAGGCCCACCCCGAGCGCCTTGGCCAGCCGCCGCCCGATGGTGGACTTGCCGGAGCCGGGCAACCCCACCAGCACCGCCTTGGGCGCCATCAGGCGGTACCCCGGGCCGCCGGCGACTCGCGCTCGGCGACCGCGCGCAGGTAGGACTCGATGTTGCGGCGGGTCTCGGCCAGCGAGTCGCCGCCGAACTTCTGCAGCGCCGCGCGGGCCAGCACCAGCGCGACCATCGTCTCGGCCACCACGCCGGCGGCCGGCACCGCGCACACGTCGGAACGCTGGTGGATGGCGACGGCCTCCTCGCCGGTGGCCATGTCGACGGTGGCCAGGGCCCGCGGCACGGTGGAGATCGGCTTCATCGCGGCGCGCACCCGCAGCGGCTGGCCGTTGGTCATGCCGCCCTCGAGCCCGCCGGCCCGGTTGGTGGACCGGACGACGCCGTCGGGGCCGGGGTACATCTCGTCGTGGGCGCGGCTGCCGCGCCGGCGGGCGGTCTCGAACCCGTCGCCGATCTCGACGCCCTTGATCGCCTGGATGCCCATGACCGCGGCGGCCAGCTGGCCGTCGAGCCGGTTGTCGCCGCTGGTGAACGAGCCGAGCCCGACCGGCAGGCCCAGCGCGACGACCTCGACCACGCCGCCGAGGGTGTCGCCGTCCTTCTTGGCGGCCTCGATCTCGGCGATCATCGACTTCTCGGCCTGCTCGTCGTAGGCGCGGACCGGGCTGGCGTCGATCGCGGGCAGGTCCTCGGCGCGCGGCGGCGGGCCGTCGTAGGGCTCCGACGCGCCGATCGAGATGACGTGGGAGAGCACCTCGACCCCGATCGCCTGGCGCAGGAACGACCGTGCGATCGTCCCGGCCGCGACGCGGGCGGCGGTCTCCCGGGCGCTGGCCCGCTCCAGCACCGGCCGGGCGTCGTCGAAGCCGTACTTGAGCATGCCGGCGTAGTCGGCGTGGCCGGGCCGCGGCCGGGTCAGCGGCGCGTTGCGCGCCGAGTTTTCCAGGTCGGCGGCTCGTCCGCGTCGACCGGGTCGGTCGCCATCACGGTCTCCCATTTCGGCCATTCGGAGTTGCCGATCTCGACGGCGATCGGCCCGCCCAGGGTGATGCCGTGGCGCACCCCGGCCAGCACGGTCACCTCGTCGTGCTCGAACTTCATGCGGGCGCCGCGGCCGTAGCCCAGCCGGCGGCGGGCCAGCTGATCGGCGATTTGTGCGGAGGTGACCTGCACGCCGGCGACCATGCCCTCGACCACGGCCACCAGCGCACGGCCATGGGATTCCCCGGCGGTCATCCATCGCAACACCCGATCATTCT
>CAVRTL010000014.1:0-38881 GCA_963724165.1 uncultured Actinomycetota bacterium
CGCAAGCCGGTGGAAAGCCAGCTGCCGCCGGAGTTGAGTCAATAGGATTGGCGCATGAGCGTTCTGACGTCCCCGAAAACCTATGTTGCGCTGGCCGTGTTTCACGCCGGCGACGCGGTGGCCTGCGCGATCCCGGCGCCCCCGATCAAGAAGATCCTCGACGACCTCGGAGTTCCGGAGGGGGTGCGACCGGTCTTCCCGGTGGTCAAGGCCGCCGCCGCGGTCGGCTTGCTGTCGGTGCGCTGGTTCCCGGGGTTGGCCAGGCTGACGACGGCGATGCTGACGGTGTATTTCGTCTTGGCGGTCGGCGCGCACGTCCGGGCGCGCGACAAGATCGTGAACGCCCTTCCGGCCGCCTCGTTCCTGGTCACCTTCGCCGCGATGACGGCCAAGGGGCCCGACGATCTGACCTAGTCGGACGACGCTGCGGGCTGGTCGAAGCGCAGCTCGACCAGCGGCAGCGGCGTGCCGGTCTCGGTGATCGGAACGCCGAGCGTGTTCTCGAGGACCGGCTTGAGCTGTTCCCAGGCCCGAGGGTGGCGGTCGCGGTAGGCGGCCAGCGTGGCGTCGGCCTGCTCCTGGCCCAGGACGCGTGCCGTGGCGCGCCGGGGAGCGTGGCTGCCGGCGTAGACCCGCACCCGCGGGTCGGCCTCAATATTTCGGAACCACTGGGCCTTCCGACCGAATCCGGAGGCGACGACGTAGGTGTCCGGGCCGGGGTGATCGATGACCTCCAGCACGACCTGGCGTCTCGCGCCGGATTTGCGGCCGGTGTGTTCGAGCATCAGCAACCGGGAGCCGAGCAGTGCGCCCGCGCCGGCCCGGTAGATCCAGATCGGCGCGCGCATCAGCCGGCGTGAGCGCAGCAGCCGTTCGAAGGTCCTGACCAAAAGGGTTGTGTCGGACATCGATCCCTCCATTTCTTCTTCTTCTTCTCTGTCAGTCGCCGGTAAGTCCGCCGCGGTAGATCGCGAACACCTCGCCGGCCCAGCGCCGCATCCCCTGCTCCGAGAGCGGGTCCACGCCGAGCACCTCGATAAGGCGGGGCCGCAGCGTCAGCACCGCAAGGTCGTTGACGAGCAAGAACGCCGCCCTGACCTCGGCGTCCGCCCCGTGACTCGCCGTCCCGGCGGCGACCATCGTGGCCAGGGTGGCCTGGCTGAGCCGGAACAGGCGACCGAAGAGGGCCGTCCCGGCACGGCCGCCGGAGACCAGCAGCCGGCTCAGATACGCCGGGATCGCGGAATCGGGCGGCAGGTGGGTGGCAAGGCCGTCGAGCAGGCCGGAAACCGCGGCGGGCTCGAGACCCGCCGCGGCGGTCTGGTCGGTCATCCGGGTCAGCAGCAGGTCGAAGGTCGCGACGACGTGATTGTCGACGGCGTCGACCAGCCCGTTCTTCGAGCCGTAATGCCTGACGAGGAGCGCCGCCGAGACGCCCGCGGCGGCCGCGATGTCGCGCATCGTGACCGCGTCGGGCCCACGTTCGGCGAACAGTCGCAGCGCTTCGTCGCGGATTCGCGCTCGCGCTGTCCGGTCGTCGGGCGGATGTGAATGCACGTTCACTATTGTAAACGCTTGTTTAGGCGGGCGTAGACCCGGGGGCGTGGGTAGCCCTCGCTCGATGAACACCCATGCCGGCAAGAGCCGCGGCAGGTGGTCGCGCGACGACATCCGCGTCACCGACCAGAGCGCGGTGCGCCGGTCGGTGCAGGGCACCGCCATCGGCAATTTCATGGAGTGGTACGACTTCAGCCTCTACAGCTACACCGCCACCATCCTCGCGCGGGTGTTCTTCCCGCAGAGCCTTTCGGGTCCGGACAGCATCATCGCCACCTTCGGCACGCTGACGGCGGCGTTCGTCATGCGGCCGCTGGGCGGGTTCATCTTCGGACCCCTCGGCGACCGGATCGGGCGCAAGAAGGTCCTGATGATCACGATCGTCCTGATGGCGGCGAGCACGACCGCGACCGGCGTGCTGCCCGGCTACGGCACCATCGGGATCTGGGCGCCGATCGCGCTGGTGAGCATCCGCGTCTGTCAGGGGCTCTCCACCGGCGGGGAGTTCGCGGGCGCGATGACTTACATCGACGAGCAGGCCTCCGATCGCCGGCGCGGGATGATGGCCGGGTTCCTGCCCTTGGGCACGCTGAGCGGCTATGTGGCGGGCGCGGCGCTGGTGACCGGGCTGCAGATGGCGCTGCCGTCGGCCGACATGATGAGCTGGGGTTGGCGGATCCCGTTCTGGATCGGCGCGCCGCTGGGGGTGGCGGCGATGCTGATGCGGTTGCGCATCGACGAATCGTCCGACTACGAGCAGGGCGAGAGCGACGGAGACGACGCGCCCTCCGGTCTCGGCGAGCAATTCGAGCAAACTGTCCTCGAGCAGTGGCACGCGCTGCTGCTGTGCGTCGGCCTTGAGATGGCGATCGGCATCACCGGCTACATGCTCACCGGGTACCTGCCGACCTACCTGAAGTCGGCGGTGCACATGCCGGATAACCCGGCGCTGGCGATCGTGCTGGTGGTGCTGGTCATCCTGCTGCTCGCCGTCGTGTTCGTCGCGATGCTGTCCGACCGCATCGGCGTCAAACCCCTGATGTGGACCGGTTGCGGGGCATTGATCGTCGCCGCGGTGCCGGCGTTCCTGTTGATGCGCTCCGGTGGCGGCTACCTGGTGAAATTTCTGGGCGTGCTGCTCATCGGCCTGCCGTACCTGTGCTTCACCAGCATCGAGCCCAGGATCCTGCCGTCGCTGTTCCCGACCAGGGTGCGCTACGGCGCGACGTCGATCGGGTTCAACGTCACCGTGTCGGGCTTTGGCGGTCCGACCCCGCTGATCGCGGAGTCGCTGATGTCGGTGACCGGCAGCTCCCTGGCGCCGGCGTACATGCTCATCGCCGGTGGTGCGATCGGTGCGGTCACGCTGTTCTTCACCCCCGAGGTGGCCGGCAAGCGGATGCCCGGCGAGGGGCCATCGGTCGAGGACCAGGAGGAGGCCCGCCGGTTGGCTGGGAAGAAGCGCGACTCACGCCCCGCCCCGCGTTGAGTGAATGGCCGCCGCGCTCAGCCGGGCGGAAGCTCGACGCGGACCGTCCAGACCAGGCCGGTTACCGCGAAGGTGGCGGCCGCGGTGTGCCGGGCCGGTGTCGTCGGAGGTCATGGGGCTGACCGTACTGCGCCGCACCCCGTCCGGCAGCGAAAAGCCCGCCCGCCGCCACGGCATCCGTGACGGCGGGCGGCTCGGTCGGTGCTCAGGCGTGCGGGGACGGGGACGCCGGCGTGGACTCCGGCGGCTGGCCCGGCGGGTGCTGCATGCCAGGCGGGGGTGGGGGCGGCCCGAAGCCGCGCGGGCCGCCCGGACCGCCCGGCGCCGGCCCACCCGGACCCATGCCGCCCGGCATCATTCCGGGCATCGCCGGCGGCGGGGGGCCGTGATGCAGGTGCGGCGCCAGCATCGGCGGCGGAGGCGGCCCTCCGGGCGGCCCGGCGGTGACGATCCAGGCGAAGGCGACCGCCGCGACGGTGCCGAGCATGCCGACCAGCGCGCCGGCCACGCCGGCGCCGATCACGACAGCCGTGGAGTGGCGGCGCCGCTCCCGCGGCCGGCGGTCCGCCGTCGCCGGCGCGACGGGTGGCGCGGCCGGTTCGGACTGGGGTTTGTTGTCATCGGTGTTCATGGCGACGACGGTAGGAGGTGGATCTGAAGTGGATCTGAAGAAGTGTCGTGACGCGACGGGCCGGCGCGCCGACACGTCTTCAGGCCAATCCCAGGAAGGGGCGTTACTAATTAGACATGGCTGATTTGCTGCGCGCGGGCGACCGGTCGGCGGCGCGGCGGCCCGACGGCTTCACCACGGGCACACCGCGGGTGCTGGTGGTCGAGGATTCCGAGACGATCCGCGAGATGGTCAGCGAGGCGTTGACCGACGTCGGCTACCACACCGATGCCCGCCGCGACGGCGAGGGCCTCGAGGACGTCCTGGACGGCCTGCGGCCCGACCTGGTGGTGCTCGACGTGATGCTGCCGGGGCGTGACGGCTTTGCGCTCATCGACGTCATCCGCGAATGGGGAGAAATCGGGATCGTGTTGATCACGGCCCGCGACGCCCTGCAGGACCGGCTGCGCGGCCTCGACGGCGGCGCCGACGACTACGTGGTCAAGCCGTTCGAGCTTGCCGAGCTCGTGTCCCGGGTCGGCGCGGTGCTGCGCCGGCGGGGACGGCTGCCGCAGGCGGTTCAGGTGGGCGACCTGATGCTGGACACCGACGCCGGGGTGGCGGCGCGCAACGGGCACAAGTTGGACCTGACCGGCACCGAGTTGCGGCTGCTGGCCTTCCTCGTGGAGCAGCGCGGCCGCATCGTCAGCGCCGGCCAGATCCTCAACGCGGTGTGGGGCTATGACGCCTACGACGCCAACCTGGTGCAGGTTCATGTCAGCGGGCTGCGGCGCAAACTCGAGGCGCACGGGCCCCGGATCCTGCACACCGTGCGCGGCATCGGCTACCGGCTGCAACCGCAACGGTCATGACGACGCCGACGCCGTCGCTGCAGCGCCGGGTGACGGTGGTGGTGCTGGTGTTGCTGACCGGGTTGTTGGTCGTGCTCGGGGTGACCATCGACGTGAGCCTGGGTGTGCTGACCCGCCGGAACCTGCACGACCGGCTCCTTGCGGCGACGTCCCGCGCCGATGCGCTGGTCGCCTCCCAGACACCGCCCGCGCTGGTGGCCGCCGAGCTCAACGGGGGCGGCGTGCGGGCCTTGCTGGTCACCGCCGACGGCGAGACGTACGGCGACCGGGGGATCAGCTCCGACGCCAGCGCCGGCTCGTTCGTGCCGCCGCCCGGGCCACCGCCGCCGCCCGAGCCGCCCGGGCCGGCGCCGCCGTTCGACCCGCAAAGCATGCCTGCGTGGCCGCCGCCGCCCCCGCCCGGACACCCGCCGCACGGTCACCCGCCGCCGCCGGACGCGACCGCGACGGTCGTCGTGCACCCCTTGCCCGGCGGCGCCCGGCTCATTCTCGTCGCCGACACCACGCAGACCACACAGGTGACCCGGCAGCTGCGTGAGGTGATGATCGGGGCGGGCGTGGCGACGTTGCTGCTGGCGGCGCTGCTGCTGGTCTGGGTCAGCCGGGCGGCGCTGCGGCCCCTGGACCGGCTCACCGCGCTGGCGAACGCCATCACCACCGGTGACCGGGGCCGTCGCCTGCGCCCGGACCGCGCCGGCACCGAACTGGGCCGCGCCGCCGGCGCGTTCGACCGGATGCTCGACGCGCTGGAAACTTCCGAGGGGCAGGCGCGGCGGGCCGCCGACGCCGCCCAGCGTGCCGAGGCCGCGACCCGCAGCTTCCTCGCCGACGCCGCCCACGAGCTACGCACCCCGATCGCCGGCATCCAGGCCGCCGCCGAACAGCTGGCCAGCAGCGCCGGCCGCCGCGGAGGGGACGCCGCCGCGCGGGGTCAGTACCGGCGGGCCAACCTGCTGCTCTCCGACGCCCGCCGGGCGGGGCGACTGGTCTCCGACATGCTGGATCTGAGTCGCATCGACGCCGGGATCCCGCTGGACGTCAAGGACGTCGACCTGGCAGCCGTCGTCGACGCCGAGGCCGACCGCACCGCCATGCTGGCGCCCCAGGTCACGGTGATCCGGACCGGCCTGAGCGAACTCACCGTCGCCGCGGACTCGATGCGCCTGGCGCAGATCGTGGCCAACCTGCTCGACAACGCCCGCGGGTTCACCCCGGGCGGCGGCGCCATCAACGTCGACGTGGCCGCCGACGACGGCGTTGCCCGGGTGACGGTGACCGACACCGGGCCCGGTGTGCCCGACGACGAGCGGGAGCGCATCTTCGAGCGACTGGTGCGCCTGGACGCCGGCCGCGACCGCGACCACGGTGGCGCGGGCCTCGGCCTGCCGATCGCCCGCGCACTGGCCCGCGCCCACGGCGGCGAGCTGGCGTGTGTGGCGCGCGAGGGCGGCGCGCAGTTCGTGCTCAGCCTGCCCGTCAGCTGATCGCGGGCTCGGGGGCGGGCTCCTGGTCGCGATGGGCGTGCTGGCGCCGGTAGTGGCGGACCTCGACGACCAGCCCGGTCAGGCCCAGGGCGCTCGTGCACAGCGACACCAGGTAGAGCAGCGGGTCCGGGTCACCGGCCAGCGCGTCGCCGAGGATCACCACGGCGGCGGTGCCGGGCAGCAGACCGGCCAGAGTGGCCACCGCGAACGGCAGCGCCCGCACGGCAGAGGCGCCGGCGGCATAGTTCAGCACGGAAAACGGCACGACGGGAATCAACCGCAACGACACGACGGCCACCCAGCCCCGCTCCCGCAGCCGCTTGTCCACCTTCTCGAACGCGCGGTGGCGAACCAGGCGGTCGAGCTGCCACCCCGCCGCGCGCACCAGCAACAGCGCGATCACCGCGCTGGCGGCGCTGGCGGACACCGCGATCAGCACGCCCAGCGCCGGGCCGAACAGCAGCCCCGCGGCCAGGGTGAACGCCGTGCGCGGGATGGGCACCACGGTGGCCACGATGTGTGCCGCCAGGAACGCCAGCGGGAACCACGGGCCCACCGAGTGCGCCCAGTCGCGCATCTGGACCGCGGTCGGCAGCGGAACCAGCAGCGCCACCGCCACGAGGATCGCCACGCCGACCGCCACCGCCACGGCCCGCGGCCTCGACAGCTGACGCACGCTCGCACGCAGCGCGCAGCCGAGGCTGCGCAGGGCGCCGGTGGCTTTGCCGGAGGCGGGGGCGGTCACGCTTGTCAAGGCTACGGGGCATTGATGAATATCCCGTGGCCCGAGTCTGGCGTTTCGTCGCAGACCTGCCCTCGCCGCCGGAAGGGCGAACGCGATCAATTAGCCTGGTTAGCAAGTGGCGTTCCCGACTGGGGAAGATTGCCAATTGCCGCGAAACAGGAGCAATCGGTGTCCGTGGACGTGCCAACCAAGGTGCCTGCCGAGCCGGCAGCCAGTCAGGAAGCGCTGGCGCGCTGGCGCACTGCGGTCGCCGGGGTGCTCGCCAAGAGCACGCGGCGGGACCCCGAGGAGCTGGGCCCCGAGCCCGAGCGGTCGCTGGACACCCCGACCTATGACGGCTTCGCCATCCGGGCGCTCTACACCGCGCTGGACGAGCTGCCCGAGCCGCCGCTGCCGGGCCAGTGGCCCTATGTGCGCGGTGGCGACGCGGCGCGCGACGTCAACACCGGCTGGAAGGTGGTCGAGGCGTTCCCGAAGCCCGGCGCCGACGACGGTAACGCGGCGGTGCTCGGCGCGCTCACCGACGGGGTCAGCGCGTTGCTGGTCCGGGTGGGGGAGTCCGGCGTGGCCCCCGACCAGCTCACCGGGCTGCTTGCCGGCGTGCACCTGGACCTGGCCCCGGTGCGCCTCGATGCCGGCCCCGACTACGAGGCGGCCTGCGACGCGCTGCTGGACCTGGTGGACCGGCTGGAACCCGCCGCGCGCACGACGCTGTCGGTGGACCTGGGTGCCGACCCGCTGACCGCGGCGCTGGGCGGGCGGCAGTCCTGCTCGGTCGAGCAGGTGGTCGCGGTCGCGGCCCGGGTTGCCGGGCAGCGCGGGGTGCGGTCGATCACGGTCAACGGCACGGCCCTGCACAACCTCGGGGCCAGCGCGGCGTGGGAGCTGGCCGGCGCCCTGGCGGCCGCGGTGGCCTACCTGCGGCTCCTCACCGAATCCGGGATCGCGGTCGGGGATGCGTTGCGGCAGATCAGCTTTCGGCTGGCCGCCGACGACGACCAGTTCATGACCATCGCCAAGATGCGGGCCGCGCGCCGGTTGTGGGCGCGGGTCGCCGAGGTCGCCGGCGACACCGAGGGCGGCGCGGCCGTGCTGCACGCCGAGACGTCGCTGCCGATGATGACCCAGCGCGACCCGTACGTGAATATGCTGCGCGGCACGGTGGCCGCGTTCGCCGCGGGCGTCGGTGGCGCCGACACGGTGCTGGTGCACCCGTTCGACGTGGCGATCCCCGGCGGATTTCCCGGCGTGTCGGCCGGTTTCGCGCGCCGCATCGCCCGCAACACCCAGCTGCTGCTGCTCGAGGAGTCACACGTCGGCCGGGTGCTGGATCCGGCCGGCGGCTCCTGGTACGTCGAGGAGCTCACCGAGGAGCTGGCCCGGCACGCCTGGCGGCACTTCCAGGGCCTGGAAACGCGGGCGTCCCGCGGCGGCTTCGCCGAGGCGCGCGACCACCTCGCCGGGCGGATCGCCGAAACCGCGGCGCGCCGCACCGACGACATCGCGCACCGACGCGCCGCGATCACCGGCGTCAACGAGTTCCCGAACCTGGCCGAAGCCGCGCTGCCGCAACAGGATTCGGAAAAGCCGGGCGTCGCACGCTACGCCGCCGCTTTCGAGGCGCTGCGGGACCGCTCCGACGCGTACCTGGCCCGCACCGGGGCGCGGCCGCGGGCGCTGCTGTTGCCGCTGGGCCCGCTGGCCGAGCACAACATCCGGGCGACGTTCGCCGCGAACCTGCTGGCCTCCGGCGGCATCGAGGCGGTCAACCCCGGAACCCTCGACGCCGCCGGTGTGGCGGCGGCGGTCGCGGACGCGGGGTCCCCGGCGGTGGCGGTCATCTGTGGCACCGACAAGCGGTACGGCGAACAGGCCGCGGGCATCGTGGCGGCCGCCCGCGGCGCGGGCGTGTCGCGGGTGTGCCTGGCCGGGCCCGAGCAGGCGGTGGGCGACGCCGAAGACCGGCCCGACGAGTACCTGACCGCGAAAATCGATGCCGTCGAAGCGCTGTCGAACCTGCTCAGCCGATTGGGGGCGTAGCCGCGATGACCAGCACCACCTCCGCGATCGGCAGTTTCGCCGACGTCCCGCTGCACGGCGACCGCGCGGCGCAGCCGCCCACCGGGGCCGCGGTGGACGAACACCTCGCCGCGGCCGCCGTCGGCGCACGGGTATTCGCCCGACCAGCTGACCTGGCACACCCCGGAAGGCATCGACGTCAAGCCGGTCTATGTCGCCGCCGACCGGGCCGCCGCGCAGGCCGACGGGTACCCCCTGCACAGCTTCCCCGGCGAGCCGCCCTACCTCCGCGGGCCGTACCCGACGATGTATGTCAACCAGCCCTGGACGATCCGCCAGTACGCCGGGTTCTCCACCGCCGCGGACTCCAACGCGTTCTACCGGCGCAACCTGGCCGCCGGCCAGAAGGGGCTGTCGGTGGCCTTCGACCTGGCCACCCACCGCGGCTACGACTCCGACCACCCGCGCGTGCAGGGCGACGTCGGAATGGCCGGCGTGGCAATCGATTCCATCCTGGACATGCGGCAGCTGTTCGACGGCATCGATCTGTCGGCGGTGAGCGTGTCGATGACGATGAACGGGGCGGTGCTGCCGATCCTGGCGTTGTACGTGGTGGCCGCCGAGGAGCAGGGGGTGCCGCCGGAGAAGCTGGCCGGCACCATCCAGAACGACATCCTCAAAGAGTTCATGGTGCGCAACACCTACATCTACCCGCCCAAGCCGTCGATGCGCATCATCTCCGACATCTTCGCCTACACCAGCGCCAAGATGCCGAAGTTCAACTCGATCTCGATCTCCGGCTACCACATCCAAGAGGCCGGTGCCACAGCCGATCTGGAGCTGGCCTACACGCTGGCCGACGGCGTCGACTACATCAAGGCCGGGCTGGACGCCGGCCTGGACATCGACTCGTTCGCGCCCCGGCTGTCGTTCTTCTGGGGCATCGGGATGAACTTCTTCATGGAGGTCGCCAAGCTGCGCGCCGGCCGGCTGCTGTGGAGCGAGCTGGTCGCCGGCTTCGGCGCCAAGAACCCCAAATCGCTGTCGCTGCGCACCCATTCGCAGACCTCGGGCTGGTCGCTGACCGCGCAGGACGCGTTCAACAACGTCGCGCGCACCTGCATCGAGGCGATGGCCGCCACGCAGGGCCACACCCAGTCGCTGCACACCAACGCCCTCGACGAGGCGCTGGCCCTGCCCACCGACTTCTCGGCGCGCATCGCGCGCAACACCCAGCTGGTGTTGCAGCAGGAGTCGGGCACCACCCGCCCGATCGACCCGTGGGCCGGCTCGTACTACGTGGAGTGGCTGACCCACCAGCTCGCGCGAGCGGGCCCGCGCGCACCTCGCCGAGATCGCCGAGCACGGCGGGATGGCCCAGGCCATCAGCGACGGCATCCCGAAGATGCGCATCGAGGAGGCGGCCGCGCGCACCCAGGCGCGCATCGACTCCGGCCAGCAGCCCGTGATCGGGGTCAACAAGTACCAGGTCGACGAGGACACCGAGATCGAGGTCCTCAAGGTCGAGAACAGCCGGGTGCGCGCCGAGCAGCACGCCAAGCTGCAGGAACTGCGGGCGAGCCGGGACCAGGCGGCCTGCGACGCCGCCCTGGCGGAGCTGTCGCGGGCGGCGGCCGCCTCTGCCGGCGACGCCGGCAGAAAGACTGAGGATGGGCTGGGCAACAACCTGCTGGCGCTGGCCATCGACGCGGCCCGGGCCAAGGCAACCGTCGGGGAGATCTCCGATGCCCTGGAGAAGGTGTACGGGCGGCACCAGGCGGAGATCCGTACCATCGCCGGGGTCTACCGTGACGAAGCCGGAAAGGCCACCAACATCACCAGCGCCACCGAATTGGTCGAGAAGTTCGCCGAGGCCGACGGCCGCCGGCCCAGGATCCTGGTGGCCAAGATGGGCCAGGACGGCCACGACCGCGGCCAGAAGGTGATCGCGACGGCGTTCGCCGACATCGGCTTCGACGTCGACGTCGGCTCGCTGTTCTCCACGCCCGAGGAGGTGGCCCGGCAGGCCGCCGACAACGACGTGCACGTCATCGGGGTGTCCTCGCTGGCGGCGGGCCATCTGACGCTGGTGCCGGCGCTGCGCGAGGCGCTGGCCGAGGTGGGCCGGCCCGACATCATGGTCGTCGTCGGCGGGGTGATCCCGCCCGGCGACTTCGACGAGCTGTATGCCGCCGGGGCGGCCGCCATCTTCCCGCCCGGGACCGTGATCGCCGACGCCGCGATCGGCCTGCTGCACAAGCTCGCCGAGCGGCTCGGATACGACCTGGGCCAGTGACGGGCTCCTGCACGCGAGCGCGACGTCACGCTCGGCGACCCGATGAGCTCGCAGTCGGTCGACGAACTCGCCGCCGCCATCCGCGACGGCGACCGCGCGGCGCTGCCGCGGGCGATCACGCTGGTGGAGTCGACCCGCCCCGACCACCACGAGCAGGCGCAGCGGCTGCTGCTGGCGCTGCTGCCGGACGCCGGGGGCGCCCACCGGGTGGGCATCACCGGGGTGCCGGGGGCGGGGAAGTCGACCACCATCGAGGCGCTGGGAATGCAGCTGATCGAGCAGGGCCACCGGGTGGCGGTGCTGGCCGTCGACCCGTCGTCGACGCGCACCGGCGGTTCGATCCTGGGCGACAAGACGCGGATGGCGCGGCTGGCGGTGCACGCTGACGCCTACGTGCGGCCGTCCCCGACGTCGGGCACGCTGGGCGGGGTAGCAAAGGCGACGCGAGAGACCATCGTGCTGCTGGAGGCGGCCGGGTTCGACGTGATCCTGATCGAGACCGTCGGCGTCGGGCAGTCCGAGGTGGCCGTGGCCAACATGGTCGACACCTTCGTGCTGCTGACCCTGGCGCGCAGCGGGGATCCGCTGCAGGGCATCAAGAAGGGCGCGCTGGAGCTCGCCGACATCGTGGTGGTCAACAAGGCCGACGGCGAGCACCGCGCCGAGGCGCGGTCGGCGGCGCGGGAACTGTCCGCGGCGATCAGGCTGATCCATCCGGGTGAAAAGCTCTGGCGCCCGCCCGTTCTCACGATGAGTGCGACGGAGGGCACCGGCCTGGCCGAGTTGTGGGACGCAATAGAGCGTCATCGCCGGGTGCTGACCGAGGCGGGCGAGTTCGACGCGCGCCGGCGGGCCCAACAGGTCGACTGGACCTGGCAGATGGTGCGCGACTCGGTGCTGGACCGGGTGCTGTCCAACCCGGCGGTGCGCAAGATCCGCGCCGACGTGGAGCGGCAGGTGCGGGCGGGGGAGCTGACCCCCGCGCTGGCCGCCCAGCAAATCCTCGAGGCCGCGTCAGACTAACGGTACGGTAAATAAATCGGGGTTCCTCGATGGACAGTATGAAAGTCGAAGTAAATTCGAAAGCGTGACGGTAGACAATGGAGTCGATCGACGCGCGGTTCCGTTCCGCGATGACCCTGACGCAGGTCATCGCGTGTCCGGCGCGGCGGACTCACGTTTCGGTTGCGTCGTTCGCAGTTTTTCCAGCATGTTCCCCGCGCGTCGGTTCGGCGGCGGCGCCCTGGCGGTGTACCTCGACGGTCAGCCGGTGGTCGACGTCTGGACGGGGTGGAGCGACCGGGGTGGCCACGTCGCCTGGTCGGCGGACAGCGCCCCGATGGTGTTCTCGGCGACCAAGGGGATGGCCGCCACGGTCATCCATCGCCTCGCCGACCGGGGGCTGATCGACTACGAGGCCCCGGTGGCCGAGTACTGGCGCGCATTCGGGGCCAACGGCAAGGCCGACATGACCGTGCGCGACGTGATGCGGCACGCCGCGGGCCTGTCGGGCCTGCGCGGGGCCACCCAGGAAGACCTGCTGGATCACGTGGTGATGGAGGAGCGGCTGGCCGCGGCGCCGCCGGGCCGCCTGCTGGGCAAGTCGGCCTACCACGCGCTGACGTTCGGTTGGCTGATGTCGGGGCTGGCCCGGGCGGTGACCGGGAAAGACATGCGCGTGCTGGTGCGCAAGGAGCTTGCCGAGCCGCTGGACACCGACGGGATGCACCTGGGCCGTCCGCCGGCCGGATCGCCGACCCGGGTGGCCGAGACCGTCATGCCGCAGAACATGGTCGGCAACCCGGTGGTCGGCTTCGTGGCACGCAAGCTGGCCAACCGAGCTGTCGGGGGCATACCGCTCCATGTACTTCCCGGGCATGACGACCGCGCTGCAAGGTGACATGCCGATGCTGGACGCCGAGATGCCGGCCGCCAACGGGGTGGTGACCGCCCGCGCGCTGGCGCGAATGTACGGCGCGATCGCCAACGGCGGCGAGATCGACGGCACCCGGTTTTTGTCCACGTGAACTGGTCGCGGGCCTGACCGGTCGCAAGAGCCTACGGCCCGACCGAAACCTGTTCGTGCCGTTGGCTTTTCATCTGGGCTACCACAGCCTGCCGATCGGCAACATCATGCCGGGGTTCGGCCACGTCGGGCTGGGCGGTTCGCTCGGCTGGACCGACCCCGCCGACGGTCTCGCGTTCGCGCTGGTGCACAACCGGCTGCTCACGCCGTTCGTGGCGACCGACCATGCCGCGTTCGTCGGGATCTACGCGCTGATCCGCCAGGCCGCCACCCGGGCGCGCGAGGAAGGCTTCCGGCCGGTGACGGAGTTCGGCGCGCCCTACGCGCAGCCGGGCGCCGCAGTCGGCTGACGGGCCGGTCGGCCCGGAATCAGTAGTGGTATCGGGCTTTCAGGATTTTGACTTCGCGGTCATCGGCTCGATACACCAGCCGATGCTCGTCATCGATCCGACGGGACCAATATCCCGAGAGCTCGCCCTTGAGGGGCTCGGGTTTGCCGAACCCGTTGAACGGATCGCGTTGGATCGCTGCGGTCAGGCGGGTGACCCGGCGCGCGGTCTTGCGGTCGGAGGCCAGCCAAAAAAGAAAGTCCTGCCATGCGGCGGGATCGAAGTGAACGCTTCTCACTCCTCGCCGCCGGCCATCTCCGCAGCTCGTCGAGGGACTTGGTCACGGGGCCTGTCCGGCTTTGTCGCGGCCGGCCGCTTCCATCAGCCGCCTGGCGTTCTCCGGTGACCGCAGCAGGTAAACCGTCTCCTGTCAGCGGCCCGGCGGTCCGCCGCTGAAATTGCGCCCGCCGCGAGTAGCGTCTGGGCGATGTTCGACGGTTCCGACGACGCGATCACCGCTGCGGTGTGCCGGATGCTGTCCACGCGCGGTCCGATGACCGAGGACGGCCTGCGGGCAGCGCTGGAGGCCGACGGCGTCGGCCTCGGGCCCGACCCGGAGGGCACGGTCACCGAGGTTCTCGACGAGAACGCCCGGCTGGTGATGCCGCTGATCGACGGGCGGTGGGCGTGGATCCCGGCCGTGCTCGACGGCAGGGTTTTCACGCACCGCCTCGACCAGACCGAGGTCGCCCACGACCTGGTCGAGTGGGGCCCCGACCTGGCGCCGGTGGCGATGCTGACCGAGCTCGACACGTTCCGGCGGCTCGTCGACGGATCGCCGGTCCGCGACGTTTTTTCGCTGCTCGACGAGGACGCGGAGGCCCTCGCCGCGCGCGGTGTGCCCGCGGAGGCGGTCGGCGGCGAGGGCGCCCTGCTGCTCCCGTCCGGGCAGCTGGCCGGCCTCGGCGTCCGGCCGGGTGATCTCCTCGGGTTGCGCGTCACCGCCCGCGGGTTCGAGCTCACGACGGTCGCCGAGCCAGCCCCGTCCGCGGCGGGCGCCGCGCTGACCGCCCTGCTCGAGGAGCGGCCCGATCGTCCCGAGATGCTCGACAGCGCGGTGTGGAAGTTATGCGCCGACGACGACGGCCTGTTCCGGGAACCGGCGGCACCGCTGGGTGAGCTGCTGGCGGCGCGCGGGCTGGCCCGCGAGGGCGACTGGATCGCTTGTGGCGGGTTCGATTTCGCCGAGTGGCGGTTGAACGCCCGGATCGAGTCGATCACGACCGAGCACGAGCTTGACGACGACGACGCCCTGGCCGTGCTGGCCGTCGTGGGGATCTACGAGCAGATCCTCGAGCTGGTCGAGGCCGTGCAGAGCGACGAGGACAGCGGCGACGAGGGCGAGCTGACCGATGTCCTCGCGGAGGGCACACCGCTGGCCCCGGACGAGGGGGCGGACACCGATTCCGATCGCGAGCTCATCCGCGGGGCGCTGGAGTCGCTGGCCGACCCGGCCGTGGCGGCCGCCGCGCTGGACGAGATCGGCCCGCACGACGACCAATCCGCCGTGGCCCTGGGCGTTTTCGCCGAGTCGGCGGAAGCCCTGGTGCCCCGCGCGGCGCGCCCGGCCTTGCGCTGGATGCGGGCCAAGGCCCACGAGGCGCTCGGCGACTACGAGAAGGCCGAGGAGGTGTTCCAAAACGCCGAATCGCTGGATCCGTCGTGGCCGTTGACGCTGGTGTCGTTGGCGCGCTACGCCGGCGATCGCGGCGACGCCGAGCGGGGGCTGGCGCTGCTGCGCCGCGCGGGTGTCCCGGACGACGACGACATGGTGCAGCTGCTCGAGCGTTTCCGACCGGCGCCCCGCCGCGACCTGGGCCGCAACGAGCGGTGCTGGTGCGGCTCGGGCCGCAAGTACAAGGTGTGTCACCTCAACCGCGAGCAGTTGCCGCTGCAGGAGCGGGTCGCCTGGCTGTATCAGAAGGCCGTGGTTCACCTGCTCGATGAGCCGTTCGCGTCGGTGCTGGTCGAGGTGGCGGAGGCCCGGGCGCAGCATTGGGACTCTTCGGATGCGCTGATGGACGCGTTCGGCGATCCTCTGGTCTTCGATGCGGTCCTGTTCGAGGGCGGGGCGTTCGCCGACTTTGTCGAGACGCGCGGCTTCTTGCTGCCCGACGACGAGCGCTCCCTGGCCGAGCAGTGGCTGCTCGTGGCGCGTTCGGTGCACGAGGTGCTCGACGTGGCGCGCGGCCAGGGATTCAGGCTGCGGGACGTGCGCACCGGCGACGTGTGCGAAGTCCGCGAGCGGACCGCCAGCGCGCACGTCAAAGTCGGCGAACTCTACTGTGCCCGGGTCGTTCCGGCCGGCGACGCGATGCAGGTCTTCGGTGGAATGGAGCCGGTGTCACTCGGCGAGCGCGACGAGCTGATCGGACTGCTCGATGACGAGTCCGACCCCGTGGAACTCGTTGCGGCGCTGTCCCGCCGATTCGCCCCGGCGGAGCTGCAAAACACCGAGGGCGAACCGTGATCGAGCCGCCCCGCGACCGCGCGGCGGACCCGGCGCCGGCGTCTGAGCGGCGCTCGTGTCAGGCCGGTATTTCGCCGACCACCGCGTCGTCAGGCGTGTCGCCCGCGAGCGTGAACAGCCACCTGTCCAGGATCAAAAAGCGGCCCACCCACACGATGCCAAGGCCCAGCAACTGGGCGAAAAATACGGCAATGCCGCGGACCAGCGTCGTCTGATCAGCCATTACGCCCTCCACGACGTAAGTGAAGAGCGTCGCCAGCAGGACGCCCAGCATCACGGCCACCCAGAACACCAGAACTTGGCTGCGAACGTTTCCGCCAGGCGCGAGCCGCCAGACGAAGTATTTGTTGGCGAAGAAGTTGGGGATCGTGACGATGGCCGCCGCGAGAAGCGATGCCGCGGTGTAGTCGTCCAGCCACAGGCCCAGAATCTGGACCAGGCCTTGGCCGATCGGGACGAAGACCGCCGATACGCCCGCGTAGCGCAGCTTCTTGCGAGTCTCCTCGGTGCCGACATATTCGAGCAGGGCCGACGGCGAGAGGTCCATGGCCAGCCAACATACTCGCGGGCAACCCTTTTCGCGGGAGAACCGATGAATTCGCGGGCGGGTTCGAATCACGGTTCGCAGTGCGCTCCCACGGCGAAGACGAATCTGCCGAAAGCGGACGCATCGGCGCCGGCATCAGCTATACGCTGTGCGCAGTTAACGCCAGAGGGGCAAGGATCGGGGGTAGCGGCTCTCTCTCTCGATGCGCGTCTACCTGCGGTTCTTCGATCGGATGTAACGCGCCGGGTTCATATTGTGAAAGCTCATGCGGCGGCCTCGATGACGTGGCTATCCACGCCGAACCGCACGATCCGGACCGCGCTCGTTCCGACCGCGACCGAACTTCGGAAGGCTTGAGAAGAGAGGAAAGGCAATGGCGATGCCAGATGAATCGCCGGACTTCGACTTCGACGTGTGCGTCGTCGGTGGATGCGGCCACGTCGGGCTCCCGCTGGCCATCATGTTGGCGCACCGTGAGTTGCGAGTCGCGATCGACGACATCAACAAGAGTGCCGTCGAGATGGTCCGGTCTGGACGAATGCCCTTCATGGAAGACAAGGCCGAGCCGATGCTCGCCGAGGTCATCAACAGGAACCTGATCGTCGACGATGACCCGACGCTCATCTCGAGGTCACGCAACGTCATCGTCGTCGTCGGCACGCCGGTCGACGAGCACCTCAACCCCACGTTCCACACCATCCGGCGCTTCTTCGTCCGCACCCTGCCCTACCTCGTCGACGGCCAGTGCGTCATTCTTCGAAGCACCGTCTATCCGGGGACGACGGAGAAGGTCGACGCCCTCATCCGCTCCTCGGGCAAGCGCATTCACGTCGCGTTCTGTCCGGAGAGAATCGCCCAGGGTCACGCCATGCGTGAGCTGGTCGAGTTGCCGCAGATCGTCGCGGGCTGCGACGACGAGGCCACCAGAGTGGCGACCGACCTCTTCGGCCGGATCGCTCCGTCGATCATTCCGATGCAGCCGGTCGAGGCCGAGCTGACGAAGATCTTCGCCAACGTGTGGCGATACATCCAGTTCGCGACCGCCAATCAGTTTTTCATGATCGCAACCGATTTCGGCCTGGACTTCTACCGGATTTACGACGCTCTCACGCGCGACTATCCGAGAATGGCGGGTCTGCCGAAGAGCGGGTTCGCCGCCGGGCCGTGTCTTTTCAAGGACACCATGCAGCTCGCGGCGGCGACCGAGTCGCGGTTCTCGCTGGGACACGCCGCGATGCTCGATCAACGAGGGACTTCCGAACTTCATCGTTCAACAAATGAAATCGCAGTATCCGCTCGAGGAGATGACCGTCGGGATTCTCGGCATGGCCTTCAAAGGCGACATCGACGACTCGCGGGAGTCGCTGTCGTACAAGCTTCGTAAAATCCTCGAGTACGAGGCGGCGGGCGTGGTGTGCACCGACCCGTTCGTCCAGGATCCGGCTCTCGTGTCGCTGGAGGAAACGATCGAGCGGTCGGACGTGCTGGTGCTGGGCGCACCCCATAGCGACTACAGGTCTTTGGTGATTCCCGACGGCAAGCCGGTCATCGATGTATGGAACTTCTTCGGGAAGGGAGCGCAGCTCACGTGAAGATTCTCGTCACAGGGTCAGCCGGTTTCATCGCTGGATACCTCGTCGAGGAACTGCTCGCCAACGGTTATGAAGTCGTCGGCCTCGACAACTACTCCAAGTACGGGCCGGTCGAACGGGCGTTTGAAAAGAATCCCGCCTACACGGGTGTCGAGGGCGACGCCAAAGACGTGGCGCTGCTCAAGGAACTGCTCGCCGACTGCGATCATCTGGTCGCCGGCGCGGCGATCATCGGCGGCATCTCGCTCTTCCACGAACTTGCCTACGACCTGCTGTCGGAGAACGAGCGGATCACGGCCGCGACCTTCGACGCGGCGATCTGGGCGCACAGCAACGCGAAACTGCGCAAGATCACCGTGGTCTCGTCGTCGATGGTCTACGAGAGCACCTCGACCTACCCGACCCCCGAGGGCGAGCAGCGGCGCTGCGCACCGCCGCATTCGACTTATGGGTTTCAGAAGCTCGCCACCGAATACTTCGCGCAAGGCGCGTTCGAGCAGTACGAGCTGCCCTACACGATCGTGCGGCCGTTCAACTGCATCGGCGTGGGGGAGAAGCGGGCCCTGTGCGACCGCGAGATCATGTCGGGCAACGTCAAGCTCGCGATGAGCCACGTCGTCCCCGACCTGGTCCAAAAGGTTCTCAAAGGCCAAGACCCGCTGCACATCCTCGGCGACGGCAGCCAGGTGCGCCACTACACCTACGGCGGCGACCTCGCGCGCGGCATACGCCTGGCCATCGAGTCCGACGCGGCGCACAACGAGGACTTCAACCTGTCGACCGCGACGTCGACGACCGTCTGCGAGCTCGCGGAATTGGTGTGGCGCAAAATCAAGGGCGATGCCCCGTTGCGGTTCGTGCATGACAAACCGTTCCTCTACGACGTGCAGCGCCGCGTGCCCGATGTCCAAAAGGCCATGGACATGCTCGGTTTCAAGGCCACGACGTCGCTCGACGAGGCGCTCGACGAGATCATCCCGTGGATCGAGCAACAGATCACTCTGGGAGGGATCTGATTGGCGGAACCGCACGGCGACCTCAACGCGGAGCTGGATCGGCTCTACGCGGCGCGGTTTCACGACGACGAGCGTGAGTCGAAAGCCGCACTCTGGCGCGTCATTTGCGAGGCGTTCTTTTCGAAATACGTTCCCCGCGGATGGCTGCGTCATCGACCTCGGCGCCGGCTACTGCGACTTCATCAACAACGTTCATGCCAGGCGCCGCATCGCTGTCGACCTGAACCCCGACACCACCCGGTTTGCCGCTCCGGGCGTCGAGGTGTACCGACTTCCGCTCGAACGCCTATCGGAGGCCGTCGAGCCCGAGACCGTCGATCTGGCGTTCGCCAGCAACGTCTTCGAGCACCTTCGCGGGCCCGGACGCGCTGCTGAAGGTGCTGGCCAATGTCCGCACGGTGCTGCGGCCCGGCGGCCGGATCATGATCATGCAGCCGAACGTGCGGCTCGTGGGCGGAGCGTTCTGGGACTTCTTCGACCACACGCTGCCGCTGAGCGAGCGCGGGATGACCGAGGCGCTCGAGGTGGCCGGATTCCGGGTCGTCGAATGCCGCGCACGGTTCCTGCCGTACACGACGAAAAGCCGCTCTGCCCCAATGGGCCTTCCTGGTTCGGCTGTACCTGCGCTTCCGGCTCGCCCAATATTCTCCTGGGCAAGCAGATGCTCCTGGTCGCGGAGCGGCCCCGATGACCGCCGAGGTCGACTTCATCGTTCCGGTCTACAACGAGGGCTCCAACATCAAGAGCGCACTCGCTGAACTGTATGGAACGGTGACACGGCCGAAACGGGTGCTGATCGTCTACGACTTCGACGAGGACGACACGGTGCCCGTCGATCCGCGAAATCGCGCCCGACTATCCCGGCGTTGAGCTCGTGCGCAATACCCTCGGCAGGGGCGTGATCAACGCGATCCGTGCGGGCGTCGAGGCGGCGCGCTCGGACATCGTCATCGTCTCGATGGCGGATTTGTCAGACGACCTTCGGGTTGTCGACGACATGGTCCGGTTGATTCGCGACGAGGGTTACGACATCGTGTGCGCCTCCCGCTACATGCGCGGGGGCCGTCAGATCGGCGGGCCGGTCGTGAAACGAACGATCTCCCGGGTCGCCGGCGTATCTCTGTACTGGCTGGGCGGCCTGCCGACACACGACGCGACGAACGCATTTCGCGCCTACCGTCTTTCAGTCCTTCGCGAATTTCCGATCGAGAGCTCGGGCGGATTCGAGTATTCGCTCGAGATCACGGCCAAAGCGCACGTCGCCGGCCACCGCATCACCGAAGTCCCGTCGACGTGGCGTGATCGCACTGCCGGCGAGTCACGGTTCCGGCTGATGAAATGGCTGCCCCATTACCTCAAGTGGTACTTCTATGCGCTCAGCCGGGGGCGTGTCACGAATGGAAGCAGTAGATGAACATGCGCGATCGAGGTCGGTGCGCTGAGCCCATGGCCTCCCTCAGCGCGGTTCGGGTGCGGGCCTAATCGCGACAGAGGTAAATGGAATGATGGTAGGAGTACGTACCGGTCTCGGCCGCCGCCGGTACGCCGCGGACGCTTCGCCTTCCAACAACAAGCCGCAACCAAGCGATGAGACAGACGACGCGGTGCCCGGCGACGTACCGTCCGGCACGCCGTCACGCTGGAAAAGCAAGGCCGCCCTGCTGACGGCGGTCGCCTGCACGGTCTTCGGCTCCAAGCTCGTCGTCATCTGGGCGCTGGGTTCGCCGATGCCGTTGTTGGATCAATGGGATGGCGAGGCCGCGCGACTCTATGCGCCGTATCTGAAGGGCGCGTTGTCTTTCGCCGATCTGCTCGCCCCGCACAACGAACACCGCATCCTCCTCACCCGCGTCCTCGAACTCATCCATCTCGAGTTGGCCGGCGAGTGGAACCCGCGCCTCGAATCCATTCTCAACGCCGCAGTGCATACCGTCCTGATCACCTGGCTCGTGGCACTGCTGATGCCGCTCGTCGCACCGCGACGCCGGATTCTGCTGGCAGGGTTTGTCGCACTGCTGTTCGCGGTTCCGATCGGCTACGAGAACACCCTTTGGGGGTTTCAGTCTCACCTGTACTTCACGTTGTTGTTCGGCACCGCGGCCCTGGTCGCGTTCGCCGCCGCCCGTGCGTTCTCGTTGCGCTGGTTCGGTGGGTTGGCCGCTGCGGCCTTGAGTTACTTGTCTTTCGCGACAGGCGTGGCCACGATTCTGGCCGCCGCGATCCTCGTGAGTCTGCAGCTGGCGGCAAGCTCGAGGAAACGGAGCGGCCCCGAGTTCGCCGCCGTTGTGGTCATGGTGTCAGTCGCCGTAGCGAGGGTTCTGGTGGAGGCGCCGCGCGCGGTTCCGACATCCACCCCATGGACGTTCGTCAAGGGACTGATCCTGCTCGCCGCGCCGGCCATCGTCGGACTGATCCCTGCGGCCTGGCTCTGCCGCCGCACGCTGGCGAGCCGCCCCGCCATATCCGACCGCGCCTGGGTGGCAGTCGGCATTTCTTGCTGGGTGCCCCTTCAGCTTGCGCTGGTGGCGTACGGCCGCGGAGCCGTTGTCGCGGTGCGGTATCTGGACATCGTCCTGCTCGTGTATCCGGCGGCACTGGTGGCGGTGTTGGCATTCGCCGACGAAAGCAGCGCTGCAACGCGTCTCGGGCGCTACGCGAGGCCGCTTGCCGCGACGTGGCTGGTCGTCGTCGGTGCTGCGATTGCGCTGCTGGGTTGCTTCGGCTCGGTCCGTGGGGCCATCGACTGGAGCAATTCGGTACGCCAGCAGATGGGCAACGTGCAGTCCTATCTCGCCACAGGAAACGTCGACTATCTCAAGCCGACGGGTGGGGACGCCCTGACGATCGACCTCTACTATCCACATCCCGAGCGGCTCGCCACGGTTCTGGAAAGTCCGGACGTCAGGGCGATCTTGCCCGCCGAATTGAGACCCGCGGATGCCGACAACGCCGAGGCTCGCACTCGCCTGTTGCTCAGGGGAGCACTCGCCGGCGTCACCGCCACCGCAGTCCGCCTCGTACTTCCGCTGGGTCCCGGGCTGCTTGGGCTGGGGGTCGTCTCGTTCTGCGCCGCCGGGGCGCGGCGGAGCGGCCGGGTCGTGGCCGTCGGCTGAATTCCATCCACAATGTATGAGCAGCGGCAGTAAGGTTTGCGGCTGTGCCTTCAAAGTTGAGCAAGCGTATCCATGAGAAGCTCTTCGCGGCTGGCGTGGCGGTTTCTGCACGACCGCCGTACGTGCGCCGCAACTCCCGCTATCGAGACCGCGGACGCATGCTCAAGGCGCTGGGCCCGGAACTGAGCACGGAAGTCACCTGGACCGCCTCGGAAGTGCCCACCCCGAGCAGTGAGTTGGCGTCGATTTTCGCCGAGACCCCGAACATCCATAAGATGCTTCACTTCCTGCCCGTTTACGAGTCAGCGCTCAGCGGGCGCCGCGCCGAACCCATACGCATGCTCGAGATCGGTGTCGCGCGCGGTGGTTCGCTGAGCATGTGGCGTCGCTACCTACACCCCGAATCGACCATTGTCGGCATCGACATCGATCCCACCACTGAGAAGTTCGACAATCCGTCGGCGTCGGTACACGTTCGCATTGGAAGTCAGACCGATACCGCGTTCTTGCAGGGCGTCGTCGACGAATTCGGCCCATTCGATGTCGTTTTGGATGACGGCAGCCACATGAACTCTCACATCGTGACGACGTTCCGCTACCTCTTTCCGCATGGCCTGGCATCCGGCGGCGTCTACTTGGTTGAGGACCTCTGCGCCAATTACTGGAGACCGTACCGCGACAGCCGTATGTCATTCGCCGACTTCACTAAGTGGCTGATCGACGCGATGCACGCGCACTACCAAGCTTCGTCCCGAGAGCTTGACTTTCGGGCGGGCGACCCACGCCGAGCCCGGCAACTTCGGGTGCCACTTGCAACCACGCTGATCGACAAGGTCGAGTACTACGACTCGATAGCGGTGATCCACCGGGCGCGCGGCACCCGAAAGGTTCCGATCACGGTTTACCAGTAAACGATAACAGCAGAACAATGCGCCGTCTTTCACCCGATGGGCGCCAGTGGACATCGGGAGTGCGTCCGCACCGCCTCAACGATTTCGGCGACACATGTTGCGCACGCAAAAAGAAGTCGAACACAGCACCGACTACACCGCCTGGTGCAGCCGACAGCGCGCCGGGACTGCCGACCACTCAGCCCCAATATTTCGCAGCACGTGACCGCCCGACCTGGCGGATCACAGAATCCCGCGGGGTGCGTGAAGGCCGGGACTTTCTGGCTGTTGAAAACAAGCATGCTCCTGAACACGTTCTCATAAGCTGCGCCTAACTGCATTCGGGCGCAGGCGTATTCGACGAACCAATCAGCATGGGGGACTGAGAGTCCGTGTTCGGCGCTGCCCGCAGAACCAGTAATGCCCACCACAATCTAGAAGATCGATACTCAAGGTTGCATTGGATTGGTTTGCCGCTGCTGGCTTCCTTGTATCCGGTCACTGTTGCGGTCACGCAGACGGGTTTCGTCTACGTGGTCGCGGCGGTCCCGCTGCGCCCGCGCGACGTGGACCGTTCCCGCGACCAGTACCGCGCGATCGCGCAGTGGATCGACCACGACAGCACCAAGCCGCATCCCACGGTCGCCACCATCGAAATCGGCCAGCTCGGCTATTACGGTCGCGCCGATATCGTGGACTGCTTCGGGCTGCTGGACACCTCCGCCGACGACGCGATTCGCCGCAGAGCTTTTAGCTGGTGGCCGTCGAAGAAACCGGACTATTGGGTCACGGCCAAAACCGCCATCGACTCCCCGACGTTGACGCGCCGCGAGTTTCGGGATGCCTACACATCGGCCGCAGTCTTTGGGCCCCTCACCGTGTACTGGCGCACCACGTCGGTCCGGTAGCCGCCGTTCCGTTGCCGGCAGGGCTTGATCGTCGCATATCGCGGAAGGCTTTGGTGCAGAGCGATATTCGCGGTGATATCGTTTTCCACGATCCACCTAGACCAGCGCATTGCCGGCCGCTAGGGCGGCGGGACCGGCGGCGCGCCCCAGGAACGCGGTCCGCAGCCGAGTCTCTCCACGTTCGATTCGATGAGTTCGTAGGGATACGAGGTGTGCTGCTCGACGAATTCGCGCAGGTGAGCCATCGAGTGGTGCCACGGCTCGTTGTAACGCGGCAGGATCGTCTTGAGGAACGGGAACCGGAGGTGCTCGATGAGCCCGTCCCAGAAATACAGGGTGTTGTTGATGGGCGCCCCGGAGAACTTGCTTGCCCATTCATGCTCGGGTGAGCGCCCGTAAGCCGCTTTGATGTCTTCGATCGAAACGAAGGGTTTGACTATGAGTCCTGCCTTGCGTGCACGCTTGGACAGGCCGCGCTCGTATCGACGGATGAGGGCGAATTTGTCGACGATGTACTGAAAGCCATCCCAGAAATCGTTGAGGAACGGCCGGGTACGCGAGTTGAGATCCCATGCCAGGAAGAAAGATTGAAGGTGCGGGGTCTGCTCGGCGCTCTCGATAGCGCCGTACATGTCTGCATCACGGAAGGAGCTCCACATCTCCTCGATCGGAAAGAGCGGGCCGAACACGCTGTCATTGGCGATGAGGAGGCGGTCGAACTGCTCGAGCGACCAGCCGCGTTGCCTGAGGATGCACCAGGCGAGGTGCCACGAACCGAAGTCGAGCGAGAGCGTGCGGCGCGTGTAAATGCCGGCACATATGGGGCGAAGGGGGGCAACCGACTCCGGTGTGAGCGTGGGCGCACCGGAGACAAAGACTATGGCGGCGTTAAGGCTATGCAGCGCTTCCAAGTAATAGATCACGTACGGATCGACGACGCCGTGGGGATCGAAGTGTGCGAACAGCACCAGCGTGCGGCGATCGGACGCAGGCCGCGGTGGAATCTCTTGGTGGGTCTCGGAAATGAAGCGCAGCGCGTCGCCGCCCAAGCGGTATCGAAAGGCGGCCAGCCGGGAAGCGCGCTTCGAAGCGTTACCTAACATGGTCGGAAACGCTGACCTCACCCGATCGCTTCGGGCGCATGCTTACTCAGGGGCAAGGCCGACCTCCGAAGATTTCCTGGCTAGCGCGTAGTAGTCGGTCCGGGTAGTCGTCATGTCCAACAGCTCGAGCCCGGCGTAACCCAGCACTTCTTCGATCAGCCGGACATCGAACACGTGGTGATGAAGGGTCCGGTTCTCAAAATTCTTCAGGCTTCGCGCCCTGAAATGCGGCAAGTCGCCTGCGGGCGGGTCCATCCGCAAGTCGTGCAGACGCAAGATCTCGTCCAGGTGGGTGAGATCGTCTTCGCCAACGTCGCCGGAGAAGTCTTCCAGCAGATGCTCGAACCGCGTGACTGGGCGCCGGTGATCGAAGTTGCTCTTCTTGTTGGGAAGGACCAGTATGAGCGCCCCGTCGACCTTGACGACCCTTTTCCATTCCAAGAGGGCCTTCAAGGGGTTGGCGACGTGCTCGAGGCAATTGGACGAGAGCAGAAAGTCATAGTTTTCGGTAGCGATCTCACTGAGGTCGGTTGCCTCGGAGATGAATTGGCGGCCGCATTTGCCGCTGTCGTAATCGAAGTTCTGGCCGGCCGATATATTGCCTTCCCAGACGGTGTCCGTGGAGAAGTTCACCCCATCCAGTCCGCGAACGAATCGGTACAGCGGCAGCACGGTCCTGAAGACCGCACTCGGACCGCCGACCTCGAGTCCGTACTCGTTCTCGACGAACGGCAAATACTTCCGGCGAAGAGGAAATCGCCAGCGGGCGTACTTCACGGTGGAGAAAAAGTCGGCTGCCGATTGCGGCGCGAATTCCTTGATGACTGGCATGCGTTAACTGTTCCCCTCAGATAGCGACGACTCGAAGGCTTTCGCCTCTTGAGCTGCCTCATTGCATCTCTCCGACGTCGACTACCCAAATAGGGCCGTACCGCCGATGTGCCGCCGCGAATACCCACCAGCATGGACGGGACCACGCGTTGAACTCGTCTCTTCAATTCCCAGGGTGCGGGGTTTTCGACGACAAGGACACTTACGCCGGATATCTCTTGCATGCCGTAATTAATAGTCATCCCCATGCGAGGCAACATAGTTGGCCAGAACGTCGCTCGGTCGACCGCGCCGTTTCCGCGTCCCAGCTGCCATAGAACTTCTGTTCGGAAAGGCAGATGGGTATCAAGCCCTTGGTTGCCACAGCTTCCCAGACGGCGGCCGCGACTCCAGGCGTGTGCAACGCGCGAAAATCGTCCATCACCACCACGCCGGTGTCACGCATGAGGTTGTGGGTATTGGCGATGTCCATCCGGACGACGTTGTAGAGATGGCTGCCGTCAATATGAGCGAATCGCAGCGACCGGGGCTCGACCTTGCCGACTATATTCTCGGACAGTTCGGCAATCACGACGGGCGGCCGATCGGCCCATCGTAGGTAGTTCTTTTCGAATCTCTTACGATTCAAACCGATGTAGGATTGAGAGTTTTCAGCGACGTTCTCGGTATCCCCCTCGGCGTCATTGAATATATCACAGACGATGACTTTCTCGTCTGATCTCGCATGGCATCCAAGCACAATTGTGCTTTTACCATACAGCGCGCCGATTTCAAGGAGATCTCCGTGGACGCTGTTCTCATGCTGCGTTGCCAGAATGCGGTCAAACAGTAGGAAATCTATATCCCAAAACGCTCCGACGATGGAGTTGCGCGCCCGCCAGTACTTCCGTGTGCACTGCGATAAATTCTCAAATGCCATTATTTACTCTCGTGCTCGGCCGAGGTCGGGCGGCTGATGGTTCAGCATGGATGTTGGATACGCTCGCCCGTGCGGGGACTTCGGACCGGCGGCCGGTGTGCCCGCTGCCCTGAGATGCGTTCAGTCTCGCGCGGAGAGATCAGGTCGGATCGCAACGAGCTGCGCGGGCCGGACATCCCGATGGGCCACGTTCAAATGCTGCTCCCACCCGGATCTCGGCCTCGTGTTGTTCCGGCGAAGAGCCTAGACCGCCGACAGCGCCGTCGATGCGTTTCGGCGGATCCCAACTGCCCTTGGCCAGCGGCGATCCGAAAAAACGTGATCGCGGCCGGCGCGGCCGGGCTGAAGCCAGCCCGCATCTATGGTCCGACCTGCATCTCGTAGAAGCGCAGTCGTGCGGACACGTTCTGCAGCCCCCAGGACGGCTTGCGTCCGACGCGGATCGTGTGCGCGTGGACCTGCAGATTCGTGCCGTCGACCCACGAAGCGGCGTGTCGACGAGAAAAGGCTCGGCGGCGTTGGCGGCGACGAGTCGGTAAGTGGCTCCGTCGAGCACGACGGTCGAGGTGGTCAGCGCGAGGAAGGGTCCCTGGAAGAGCCGATCGAAGACAGTCCGATCCAGGTCGATACCCACCAGAACTGCTTTGCGTGGTGCGCTGGGGCGGGGACGTGACCACTTCTTGTCGTCGAACTGTGATTTCCGACACCGGCGTGAGCGGCCGCAACGGTTTTCGGTGCGGGTGAACAGTGCCCAGCGGTTCTCGACGCCGATCCACGGCGTAGTTACACAACAGAGCGCGCGAATAAAGCGGGGAGATTCCTGCGTGGCGAGCCGCCCATCGATGCCGGTGGCCCGCGTAGTGGGGGAGACGTGGGAGAGGACGAAGTGGGGTCCGTTGGCGAGGGTTCGCTGTTGACGGTGTCGAGCGCCGGGATGTAGGCCGCGTAAGTCTGGAAGACGGGGGTCGGGCGCCAGGCGAGGTCGTAGGCCCACACGGCCGAGGTCTCGATGGGATCGATGTGGACGGTCCCGCGACCTATCGCGTCGATGAAACGGGCCGGAACCGCATAGACGGCGCGCTGGCGTGCCTTGGCCTGTTCGACGTGGTCGTCCACGTCACCCGGCACGGCAAGCGTGACCAGGCGGTCCACCGCGCGCACGGGCGACAGCGCCGCGACCACGGCACGGTGGTAGACGAGGGGGCCGCCCAGTCCGACGAAGAGGATCACCACCGCAGCCCGCACGAACGCGCGGTGACGGGTTTCTAATCGAGGGGTGATGGCCACCGCCACGACCACCAGGCTGAGCAGGATGTAGACGTGGCCGAAGTCGTAGCGTCCGTAGGTGGTCTTCGCGATTATCACGGTCGCGAGACCGACGAGCGCTGCAAAGCGGCGTGGTAGCTCCGGCCCGCCGCGCACGAACATTGCGCAGATCGCCGCCATCCAGGCAAGCGTCAACACGACCGCGGGGATCGCAAGCGCTGGGAGGGGAACGGCCATAGCGTTGCTGTATCCGGATGCCACGGCGGCGCTGAGCTTCAACCAAAGCGGCAGGTTGGCCAGCGGCTGACCGGCCACCAGCCACCAGACGAGGGTGGAGACCGCGAACGCGACCACCGTTGCGCAGTGCCGCCCGACGGCCCGCCAGTCGAGCAGCACCGACGTGGCAAGCGCGATGGCCAGGATCGTGGGTGCGCTGTTGATCTTGACCAGCAGCTGAAACCCGGCCACCACGCCCAGCACCGTGCACGTGGCGAATACCGCGGACCGCTTGGGGCTCTGCTGCAACAGCGGCACGCTCGCCCAGGCGAAGGCCGCGAGAACGGCCAGGTCGGGATACAGAGAGACGATGAGGATGTTTGCGATGCCGGTGGTCACGAACGCCCCGATGAGCGCCGTCATCGGGGCGTAGCGCTGCCGCAGCGCCGTCGCGATGCCCAGGAACAGCGCGGTCAAGACCACCACCTGGTACAACGCGGCGACGACCGACTGACCGAAGGAGTAGTAGGCGGGGTTCACCAGGAACCCGAGAGGGGCCGAAAGTGAAGACGATCTGGGGTCCCCACGCGAGGTCGTGAATCCTGGCGAGAGCGAGTCCCGCCTCCCAGGACGGGTCGAGCCCGACCGCGGCGTCTGCCGGCGCTTGTGCGCAGAGGAGGACAGCAGCAACGACTGCGGCGACGCCTCGCTGCCACCGGGCAGAGCCCCACGAGGTGGTTTGACACCATGATGTCAACCGTTCCGACCGCGTCGCGACCATTGCTGCAAACTAGCAACGCCGTACGGTACCGGCCCGCGGTTCGGCCGAATCCGCTGATGGGTCCGCCTATTTGGCGTGTGTTCAGTGGCTGACGGCAGTTCGGCAACGACGGTTCTGAAGTTCTCTCCGGGGCTGTTTACGCTGGTAGAGGGGGCCGAGCCAACGCCGGACATGACCGGTGGCCTTTGTTGCAATTTCTTCGTAACGCTGCGGGACACACCGGCGCTGGAGTAGCGTCCCCCCTGATGTGGATCTACGTGCTGTACATGGGTTTTGGGATGGCGTTTGACCCCTTCCGCCTGGGATTTGTGCTGGTCCTGACGTCCCGGCGGCGGCCCATGCTCAACCTGTTCGCGTTCTGGTTGGGCGGCATGGCAGCGGGTCTCGGCCTTGCGATGGTCGTGCTGGTCCTGATGCGCGACTTCTCGCGCGTGGCCATTGACGCCGCGATGTCCGTGATCGACGACGTCAGGTCATCAGTCGTGATCCTTACGGGCGGGCGCCATTGACGCCGCGATGTCCGTGATCGACGACGTGAGATCAACGGTCGTGATATTCACAGGCAGCCGTCTGCAGATCACCATCGGCGTGCTCCTGCTACTGGCGGTGGCCATCATGAAGGCCCGCGAGCGGGCACGCGCAGCGACATCGGTGCCGGTAGCGGTGGGCGGCGGCGCGCGGCGGAGTTGCCGGTGCAGACCGCAGCGGACCGGCTGCCATGTTCGCGTGGTTCGCCGCCCGCACGCACGACATGTTGAACACGCCTTACATCTGGCCGGTATTTATTGCCGGCGCCGCATCTGCCATCCCGCCCGTCGAGGGCGTGATGGTGTTGACCGTGATCATGGCGTCGAGAGCCGATCTCGGCACCCAGCTCAGCGCATTCGTGGTATTCACCCTGCTACTGCTTTCGATCATCGAGATTCCGCTGGTCAGCTACCTGGTGCGGCCGGAAAAGACACTCGCGGTGGTGGAGCGGGTCCAAAGCTGGATACATGCGCACTTGCGCCAAATCATGCAGGCCCTACTGACCATCTGCGGGCGTCAGCGCGGTCGTCCAGGGAATCGCCAGCCTCTGAGCCGTCCTGAAATGGCGTTGCGTGCGAAACTTCGAGCGTGGTCGCGGTGACTTCTGTCTCGGTCTGTGTGCCGATGTACAACAACGGCGCCACGATTGCCCGCTGTCTGCGCAGCATTCTGGAGCAGCAGGGCGTCGATTTCGAGATAGTCGTCGTCGATGACGACTCCACGGATGACTGCGCGGCGATCGCCGCAACGATGCTCAGGCCGCAAGACCGGCTCGTCCGCAACGAATCTCGCCAGGGTCTCAACCAGAACCACAACAGGTGCCTCGAACTCGCGCGCGGCGGCTTGATCCAGTTTGTGCACGGCGACGATTGGCTGCTCCCGGGAGCCTTGCAGACCCTCGCCCGGTGTTTCGATGACCCGAGCGTCGGCGTGGCTTTCGCGCCGCGGCGCGTCGTCAGTGACGACCCCGCCTGGGAGCGTCGCTATGGTCGCCCCCACGCCCATTTTCACAAGCTGCGGGAGCGCAATTCCGGAAAGTCACTGGTCCGGCAGATGGCGTTGCGGGGCGGCAACGAGAACTGGATCGGCGAACCGACGTGCGTGATGTTTCGGCGCCAACTCGCACTGGAGGCGGGGGGCTTGCGAAATGACATCTACCAGCTCGTCGACCTGGATTTCTGGTTCCGCCTGATGCTGCGATCGGACGTTTGCTTCGTGCCGCAGGAACTGTCCGTGCGCAGTCACATGGGGGCCACGGAAACGACAAAGCTGGTGTCGACGCGGCGCTACTGGCTCGACCAGCTGCGCACCCTCACGTGGCTGATCGTCGATCCGGCATCGTCGAGCGCGGTCCGGATCATCGCAGCATTGTGGTGGTTGCCCGCATGGCTGGGCCTGGCCGCGGATGTCGCGGCATTCGGGCCGCAGCGGTGGCAACACCTGAAAACGCTGTCCGGAACGCCTTGGCGCGAGTTCGCCCACGCCCGGCGGCTGCGTGACGAGCTGCGGACGGCGACGGCGGCCAGATCGGCACCGCCCCAACCGGCGTAAGCGGCGGCCCGCAGCGGTTCAGTGCAGGATCTCGGCGGTCAGGCCGAAATCGGCGAATGTGCGGGAGGTGAGGTCGCGCAGCGCCTCCGGGGAGTTGGTCCGGTCGGCCAGGTAGGCGTTGACCGAGATCCAGACCTTCCCGCAGATCCGCCCGGATACCAGGAAGAGCTGCCCGCCCATGCGTTTCAGGGTCCGTTTGTTGATGCCGGGTTCGATCAAGCGGCCGGACGCGTAGTCGGCGTCGCTGCCGTCCGGGCGGTTGACCGCCGGGTCGATGTCGCCGACGTTGGAGCTACCGATGGGAAGGCTGGCGGTACCGAGTCCCATGCCGGCTGCCCTGCGCGCCAACCACTTTGGAGTCAGCGACGTCAGGGCCAGCGGCGCCAACGACTGGTCGGCGGTCTCGGCCAGATCGGCGATGGCCTGCTTGACCTTGACCCGAACCTCCCCGAGGTCCGACGTCAGAAGCGTCGGATCCACGCAAATGACCGGGAAAACCACGGCGTTTCCGCGCGTGTCACCCTCAATACGATCGCTGATCGGAAACGACACGGTGACCGTCCCGTCGTCGCCAATGCGCCCCATCCTCGCGCCGAGCCTGCCCGCGAACGCCGCGAACAGCGTGTGCCCATTCCCGCCAATGCTTCTCGCGCGCGCATCCCATTGCGCCAGGTCGACATAGGCGGTCAGGGAGGGAACCGCGACGGGGCCGTTGTTGCCGGCGATCCGTCGTGGCGGCGGCGGTGCCGACGCAAACGATGCTGCGACGTCGCGGGCTCTTGTCCGGGCGATGCGCATCGTCGCCGCCATGGCCCGCGCGAGCTCGGGTGCCGATGCGATCAGTTGCCGGCCGTCCTCGTACACGGCCCGCCGGCGGGTGCGCGAGCCGGGTGGTGGATACCCGAGGTAGCGCGTCCTTCCCTGGGCCGCGTCGCCGATCGCCTGCAGGATCCCCAGCCCGTCGACCAGGGTGTGGGAGGTCACCAGGCTGATCGCGGCGCCGCCGTCCTCGAGCGGAAGCACCCCGAGATGCCAGCTGGGCCCGTATTCGGGGTCCAGCGGCAGGCGGGCCCGCTCATGGGTCCAGGCGGCGATATCGGAGCGCGCGCGGGTCGTCGCGGCGATGTCGATGTCGGCGTCCGCGCGGCACACGACCCACCGGTCCCGCGCGAATGGCAACGGTGACCGTTCGACCCGACGGCCCAGCAACCCGTATCCGAGGTTGCGGTTGAAGCGGCGCAATCCGTCCATGTTCACGGGCCGGTTGTAGATCCAGGTGAACTGCACGAGCGTGCCGTAGCCCAGTGCCCGCAGGCCCAGGAATGAGGCCTGGTCCATGTGCGCGAGGCGGTTATCCACCGCGTACACGGTAGATTATTGCCGTCCCGACCGTGGTGCCCCCGGGGATTGGTACGGTGGCAGCTTGCCGGTCTCGGCCTGAAAAGCCCGCAACGAAGGTAATCTGATCCCCGTGGTTGAGTCTTCGATCCCCGCTGTGCTGCGCGAACGCGCCAGCCTGCAGCCCAATGACACGGCTTTCACTTTTCTTGATTTCGACCAGGATTGGGACGGCGTCGCAGTACCACTGACATGGTCGCAGTTGTATCGCCGAGTGCTGAACCTCAGTGCCCAGCTCACGGCTCACGGGTCGCCGGGCGACCGGGCATTGATCCTGGCCCCCCAGGGACTCGAGTACATCGTTGGCTTCCTCGCTGCACTGCAGGCCGGCCTCGTGGCGGTTCCACTGTCGGTGCCCTACGGCGGCGCCCACGACGAACGCACCACGTCGGTGCTGGCCGACACCTCACCCGCGGTCATCCTGACAACGTCTGCTGTCATCGACAACGTCAGCCCATTCGGACAGGCGCAGGAGGGCGGATCCGCACCGGCGCTCATCGAGGTCGATCTGCTGGACCTGGATGCGCGACAGAGCGGCCCGCGGCCGAGAGTTCGTGGCGCCGGCACCGGCTACACGGATACGGCGTATCTGCAGTACACCTCGGGCTCCACCCGGACGCCGGCCGGCGTGACGGTCTCCAACAAGAACGTGTTCGCCAACTTCGAGCAGATCATGGGCGATTTCTTCGTGCGCGAGGGTGGGGTCGCCCCGGCGGACCTGACCGTGACGTCGTGGCTGCCGTTCTACCACGACCTGGGTCTGCTCCTGGGCATCATCATGCCGATCCTGGCGGGTGTACCGACGGTGGTGACGAGCCCGGTTTCTTTCCTGCAGCGCCCGGCCCGATGGCTTCAGATGATGGCGCGCGAGGGCCAGACCATCTCCGGAGGACCGAACTTCGCGTTCGACGTGGCCGCACGCAAGACGTCGGACGACGACCTGGCCGGGTTCGACCTCGGGGGCGTGCACACCATCCTCAACGGCAGCGAGCGGGTGCAGCCCGCCACCCTGAAGCGATTCGCCGACCGGTTCGCCCGCTTCAACTTCTCACCCGTGGCGTTGCGGCCGGCCTACGGCATGGCGGAAGCGACGGTCTACATCGCCACCCGCAGAGTGGGCGATCCGCCCGAGATCGGTTACTTCGACTCCGAGAAACTGCCTGCCGGTCAGGCGGCTCGGTGTGAAAAAGGAAGCGGCACAGCGCTGGTCAGTTATGGCGGCGTTGACTCGATGCTGGCGCGGATCGTCGATGCAGATACTCGTCGCGAGTGCCTGGAGGGGACGGTCGGCGAGATCTGGGTGCACGGCGACAACGTCGCGTCCGGCTACTGGCAGAAACCCGAAGAGACCGAGCGCACTTTCGGTGCAAAGGTCGTCGAGCCCTCGCCGGGCACGCCCGAGGGTCCGTGGCTGCGGACCGGCGATTCGGGTTTCTTCTCCGACGGCGAACTGTTCATCATCGGCCGGATCAAAGACCTTCTGATTGTTTACGGCCGCAACCACTCTCCGGACGATATCGAGGCCACCATCCAGGAGGTCACCGCCGGCCGCTGCGCGGCGATAGCGGTCCCGGACCGGGGCGTCGAAAAGCTGGTCGCCATCATCGAACTCAAGAAGAAGGGCGACTCCGAGGAGGCGACGGATCGGCTGCGCGTCGTCAAACGCGAAGTCAAGTCGGCGATCTCCAAGTCGCATGGACTGAGCGTGGCCGACCTGGTGCTGGTTTCGCCCGGCTCGATTCCCATCACCACAAGCGGCAAGATCAGGCGGTCGGAGTGCGTCGAACTCTACCGGCAGGACGAGTTCACCAGGCTAGACGCCTAGAGTCCCCCTCACCGGCCCGTCCGCCGAAGGTCGGTCCCGAACACGGGGAGTGACTCCTTGTCGTCGCCCGGCTGTTCGGCCTCGCCGGTGGCGTCGTTGCCGTTCGCTTTTCCGTTGGTGTGGCCGTTGCCGTTTGCTCCGGCGGTGACCAGCGCGTGCGACAGCACGCCGGGGCCGAACAACGGTAGCGAGTGGCCAAGATAGCGTTCGCCCTTGCGCTTGCCGTTGCCGTTCGTGTGGCCCTTGCTATTGCTATTGCTATTGCCATTGCCCTTGCGCTTGCCGTTGGTGTGCACCGGCTTCGGCGCGGGTTCGAGCAGGTCGTCGGTGAGGTGCTGGGACATGCCGCTGAGGTCGAACAAGGGGAGCGCGTGGTTGGGAAGACGCCCGGTCGGTCGTTTGCCGTTGCTCGCTTTTCGGTCGTCGGTCGCGCCGCCACTGGGTGCCGGCGCTGCCGGCGCAACCTGAACCTTGTGGCTCGGAAGGACTTTCAGCCGGACCAGTTGGTCGGAGATCTGCTCCAGTTGGCGCTGCTTCGCCTCGTAAGTGGCGACCATCTGGGCCGGGGTCTTGCCCAGGTTCGACGGCCACCAGTTCTTCTGGCCGATCATCGCCGCCAACGCCGGCACCGTGATGGTGCGCACCAGGAACGTGTCGATCAGGATTCCCATGCCGAGGATGAAACCGGCCTCGGCCAGGGTGTAGATGCTGGCGCTCATCAGGCCGAACATCGACGCGGCGAAGATCAGACCCGCCGACGTGATGACGCCGCCGGTCGAACCCACGGTACGGATGACCCCGACGCGCACGCCGTGCGGTGACTCGTCGCGGATCCGGGAGATGAGCAGCATGTTGTAGTCCGCGCCGACGGCGACCAGCAGAATGAACGACAGGCCGGGGAGGCTCCAGTGCAGGTACTGGCCCAGGAGTAACTGGAACACCAGCACACCGAGGCCCATCGCCGACAGGTACGAAAGCAGCACCGACCCGATGAGGTACAGCGGCGCGATAATCGCGCGCAGCAGGCCCACCAGGATCAGGAACACGATGACGATCGTCGCGATGACGATGAAGTTGATGTCGTCGTTGTAGAAGTCACGCGTGTCCCGAAGCGCGGTCGGAACTCCGGCCACCGCCACCTTGGCGTCGGCCAGTTCGGTGTTCGGAAGCGCGGAGCGGGCCGCCTTCTCGATCATATTGACCTGGTCCATCGCCTCGGTGGTGAACGGGTTCAGGGCGCTCTGGATGAAATACTGCGCCGCGTGCCCGTCCGGCGACAGGAAGATCTGGGCGCCCTTTTTGAACTCGTCCCTGGTCGTGATCTGCGGCGGCAGATTGAAGCCGGCCATGGACGGCTTCTCGGCGTCGCGCTTCATGTTCAGCAGGAATTCCGAAGCCTCGTTGAGGCCGCTGCCCAGCTTCCTGGTCTGGTCGACCAGCGCCTTCACCCCGCCGGCGATCGCTCGGCTGCCGTCGGCCAGCGCGTTGGCGCCCTGTTCCGCCTGCGACATGGTGGTCTGCAGGCCTCGTATCGTCTTCAGGGCCCCGGAGGCCTGCGTCAGGGTCGACTGGACGCTGTCCAGCGTCTGGCCGATCGTCGCGGCTTTCCCAGCCGTCTGGAGGTTGTGGGCCATGATCTTCAGCGAGTTCAGGGTTCCGTCGTTGTTGGCCTCGACGAGCGCCGCCAGCCCGCCTCGCGACCGGACGCAGCCCGGGTCAGCATTGCATTCCGGGCTGTCGTTGAGGGCCCTCAGCATGGGACCGGCCCAGGCCGCCGTGTCCTCGGCGTGCGCCGTCGAGGCACCGAGGTTGTTGCCGAGTGACTTCATCTGCCCGGTGTAGGGGGCCCCCTGGTCGAGCGCGGCGATCGTCCTGTCGCCGCCCATCATCTGCTCCATCGTCGTCAGCGTCCCGACCACCCCGCTGAGGCTCGACACGGTGCCGGTGACCTGGTCGCGCAGCTGGGCCAGGGCGTCGGCCAACTGATTGGAACCGTTGACCAGTTTGTCCAGGTCGTCGCCGTGGTTGACGATCTGGTCGGAGGCTTCGTCGAGTTTGCCCCCGACCTCGCCTGCCTGCCACGACAGCTTCATCTGTTCCAGCCGTTCACCGTTGGGCCGGGTCAATCCGCGCACCATGGTGATGTTGGGCAGTTGGCTCACCCGGCTGGCGACCTGCTCGAGGTCGGCCAGGGCGGTCGGCGTCCGCAGGTCGTGGGAGGACTTGACGAAGAGCACCATGGGGGTGAATCGGTTCATCGGGAAATGGCGGTTCATCGCGGCATATCCCTTGGAGCTGTCGACCGACGCCGGCATGGTCTTGAGGTCGTCGTAGTTGAAGCGCATCACGCTCGTGCAGCTGGCCAGGGCGATGAGCACGATCAGGCTGCCGACCAGGTGGATGCGCGGCCGGCGCACGACGCGGGTTCCGTTGATCCGCCACATGCGCGTGGTCAGTTCGCGCCGGGGCTTGATCCAGCCGCGTCGCCCGGCGAGCACCAGCAGGGAGGGCAGGAAGGTCACCGCGGACAGGAACGCCACCACGATCGAGATCGAAATAGCCGGCCCGACCGTCGAGAACACCTGCAGCTTCGTGAAGACCATCGCGAGGAAGGTGACCGAGACGGTGGCCGCCGACGCGGCGATCACCTTGCCGATGGACATCAGGGCGTTCTTGACCGCTTGATCCGAGTCCTGGCCCTGCCGCACGTAGTCGTGATAGCGGCTGATCAAGAAGACGGCGTAATCGGTTCCGGCCCCGATCATGACCGCACTCATGAAGATCATGGTCTCCATCTGCACGGGCAGGCCGATTTCGGTCAGGCCGGACAACACGCCCTGCGCCGTTGCCAGGGTCGCACCGATGTTCAGCAGCGGCACGAACATGGTGACGACGTTGCGGTAGATGACGAACAGGATGACCAGCACGCTGATGACGGTGACGATCTCGATGACGTGGGCGTCTTCCAAGGCCATCTCGGTGGCGTCGACCACGGTGGCAGCCGGTCCGCTGACGTAGGCGTGCAGCGCCGTTCCCCCGGTTACCTGGTTGGTGATCTCACGAACCTTGTGGTAGATCGCGATCGTCGCCGGGGAAGTCGCCGCACCGGGGATGGTGACCGGCAGGATCAGGGCCTTGCCGTCCTTGCTGGCCGAGAGGTCGCGCGTTTCCGGCGTTTCGAGTATGTCCTGTGCCTGGACATTGTCGTGCTTGTCGTCGTTCAGCTTCTCGACAAGCTTGTGGTAGACCTTCTCGTCGGCCGGTGTCAGCCCATTGTCATCGACGAGCAGGATCACCAGCAGGGACCGCCGCCTCCGGTCAGCGGGTTATCGGCTTTTTTGGAGTCCTTTTCTTTTGCAGCGTCCTTTGGAGCGAACGCCTCGGTGATCTCCTGATTGGTGATCATCGTCGGCGCGTCGTCGGGCAGCGGTTTTTCCGCGTGCTTCGAGGCCGCGACCGGAAGCGGCGGCAGCGTCAGGAACAGGGTCGCCGCGACCGCGATCCAGGCTGCGATGACCAGCAGTGGCCACCGCACGACGACATCGCCAATGCGGTCAAAGAATCCCCAGGCTTGGCCGCCTCACCGGAAGGTTTGGCCACCTCACCGGCGCCGGTCCGGCTTGACACCCCATAAACCATACAATGGCGGGCGCGATCGCGCGGAGGAATCACGATCGCGGATCGACCGTGATCCAGTCGTGATCTTGACACATATTGGCTGCTCAGGCCGCATGTCGAGAGCGATTGGGCGCCGCCGCCGACGCCCCGGGCGTAGTTCGGGCACTCGGCGAACGAAAGGCTAAGCTCTGTCGATGAAATTCGCCCTGGCAAGCCATGGAACGCGCGGCGACATCGAGCCCTGCGCCGCCGTGGGGCTGGAGCCGCCCGCCGGGGGGATGACGTGCGCTTGGCGGTCCCGCCCAAGCTGGTCGGCCTGTGCGAGGCGCGGGCTCGCGGCGGTCCCGTATGGGCTCGACTTCGTGGAGCTGATGGACCCGGAGATCTTCCGCAACGCCTGGAAAATCCAGAACCCGCTGGCGTTGCTGCGCAAGGCCATGGAGCCCGTCACCGGGCCGTGGGCGGAGCTCAGCGCGGTGCTGAAGTCCCTGGCCGACGGGGTGGACCTGCTGTTTAGGGGCGTGCCCTACCAGGAGGCCGCCGCCAACGTCGCGGAGTATTACCGGATCCCGTTCGCCGCCCTGCACACTTACCCGCAGCGGGTCAACGGCTACGTCGTTCCGATCCCGCCGCTGCCGTTTGCCCCGCCCCGCCGTTGATTCGCGCGGGAATCAGAGCGGCCAACTGGGCCTACTGGCGCATCACCAAGCAGGTCGAGGACGCGCAGCGCCGCGAGCTGGGCCTGCCGCAGGCAACACGCCCGCTGCAGCGGCGGACCATGGAACACGGGGTTGCTCGAGATACAGACCTACGAGGACTTCT
>CAVRTL010000015.1:0-12749 GCA_963724165.1 uncultured Actinomycetota bacterium
TGCCGAACATCCGCCCCGACTGCACCGATGAACTGACGGCTGCGCTGGGCCAGCGGATCATGGTGATCGACGGCGCGATGGGCACGGCGATCCAGCGGGACCGGCCGGACGAGGCCGGCTACCGCGGCGACCGGTTCACGGAGTGGCCGACCGCTCTTCAGGGCAACAACGACCTGCTCAACCTGACGCAGCCGCAGATCATCAAGGGGATCCACCGCGAGTACCTCGAGGCGGGCGCCGACATCCTGGAGACCAACACGTTCAACGCGAACGCGATCTCGCTCTCCGACTACGACATGGCCGAGCTGAGCTACGAGCTGAACTACGCCGGCGCTGCCCTGGCGCGGGCGGCCGCCGACGAGTTCAGCACCCCGGAGAAGCCCCGCTACGTCGCCGGTGCGATCGGGCCGACGACGCGGACCGCGTCGATCTCGCCGGACGTCAACGACCCCGGGGCCCGCAACGTCTCCTACGACCAGCTGGTCGCCGCCTACCTCGAATCTGCCAACGGCCTGGTCGACGGTGGTGCCGACCTCCTCATCATCGAGACGATCTTCGACTCGCTGAACGCCAAGGCGGCGGTGTTCGCCGTCGAGACGCTGTTCGAGGACCGCGGACGCCGCTGGCCGTTGATCATCTCGGGCACCATCACCGATGCTTCCGGGCGGACGTTGTCCGGTCAGGTCACCGAAGCATTCTGGAACGCGATCAGGCACGCGAAGCCGATCGCGGTGGGCCTCAACTGCGCCCTGGGCGCGCCGGAGATGAGGCCCTACATCGCCGAGGTGTCGCGGATCGCGGACACCTTCGTCTCCTGCTACCCGAACGCCGGCCTGCCCAACGCCTTCGGCGAGTACGACGAGTCCCCGGAGCGTCAGGCGTCCTACATCGCCGACTTCGCCGAGGCCGGTCTGGTCAACCTGGTCGGTGGGTGCTGCGGAACGGCGCCGCCGCACATCGCCGAGATCGCCAAGGTCGTCGAGGGCAAGCCGCCGCGCGAGGTGCCGGAGATTCCGGTGGCCACCCGGCTCTCGGGCCTGGAGCCGCTCAACATCACCGACGATTCCCTGTTCGTGAACATCGGTGAGCGCACCAACATCACCGGCTCCGCCCGGTTCCGCAACCTGATCAAGGCCGAGGACTACGACACCGCGCTGTCGGTCGCCCTGCAGCAGGTCGAGGTCGGTGCGCAGGTCATCGACATCAACATGGACGAGGGCATGATCGACGGCGTCGCCGCGATGGACCGGTTCACCAAGCTGATCGCGGCCGAGCCGGACATCAGCCGCGTCCCGGTGATGATCGACTCCTCCAAGTGGGAGGTCATCGAGGCGGGCCTGAAGAACGTGCAGGGCAAGCCGATCGTCAACTCGATCTCAATGAAGGAGGGCGAGGAGAAGTTCATCCGCGAGGCGCGGCTGTGCCGCAAGTACGGCGCCGCCGTCGTCGTGATGGCCTTCGACGAGCAGGGGCAGGCCGACAACCTGGAGCGCCGCAAAGAGATCTGCGGGCGCGCCTACCGGATCCTGACCGAAGGGGTCGGCTTCCCGGCCGAGGACATCATCTTCGACCCGAACTGCTTCGCGCTGGCGACCGGTATCGAGGAGCACGCAACCTACGGGATCGACTTCATCGAGGCCTGCGCCTGGATCAAGGAGAACCTTCCCGGGGTGCACATCTCCGGCGGCATCTCGAACGTGTCGTTCTCGTTCCGGGGCAACAACCCCGTCCGCGAGGCGATCCACGCGGTGTTCCTGTTCCACGCCATCAAGGCCGGCCTGGACATGGGCATCGTCAACGCCGGCGCGCTGGTGCCCTACGACTCGATCGACCCCGAGTTGCGGGACCGCATCGAGGACGTCGTCCTGAACCGTCGCGAGGATGCGGCCGAGAGGCTCCTGGAGATCGCCGAACGGTTCAACAGCTCGGAGAAGTCCGAGGACCCGGTGGCGGCCGAGTGGCGCAGCCTGCCGGTCCGCGAGCGGATCACGCACGCCCTGGTCAAGGGCATCGACGCCCACGTCGATGCCGACACCGAGGAACTGCGGGCCGAGATCGCCGACGCGGGCGGTCGCCCGATCGAGGTGATCGAGGGCCCGCTGATGGACGGCATGAACGTCGTCGGTGACCTGTTCGGCTCCGGCAAGATGTTCCTGCCTCAGGTGGTGAAGTCGGCCCGGGTGATGAAGAAGGCCGTCGCGTACCTGCTGCCGTTCATCGAGGCGGAGAAGGAGCAAAACGGAGCTGCAGCCGGGAAGGACACCAACGGCACGATCATCATGGCGACGGTCAAGGGCGACGTCCACGACATCGGCAAAAATATCGTCGGGGTCGTCCTGCAGTGCAACAACTTTGAGGTGATCGACCTCGGTGTGATGGTGCCCGCCGAGAAGATCCTGGCCGCGGCGAAGGAGCACAATGCCGACATCGTCGGGCTGTCCGGGCTGATCACGCCGTCCCTGGACGAGATGGTCAACTTCGCCGCCGAGATGGAACGCGAGGGTCTGGACATTCCCCTGCTGATCGGTGGCGCGACCACCTCGCGCGCCCACACGGCCGTGAAGGTGTCGCCGCGCCGTAGCGGCCCGGTGGTCTGGGTCAAGGACGCTTCCCGCTCGGTGCCGGTCGCCGCGGCGCTGCTCGACGACAAGCAGCGTCCGGCCCTGCTGGAGGCCACCGAGAAGGACTACGCATCTCTTCGCGAACGGCACTCCCAGAAGAACGAGCGGCCGATGTTGACGCTGGAGAAGGCCCGCGCCAACCGGACGCCGATCGAGTGGGACGGCTACACGCCGCCGGCGCCCGCGCAGGGCCTCGGGGTACGGGATTTTCACGACTACGACCTCGCCGAGCTGCGCGAGTACATCGACTGGCAGCCATTCTTCAACGCCTGGGAGATGAAGGGCCGCTTTCCCGACATCCTCAACAACCCGACCTCGGGCGAGGCTGCCCGCAAGCTGTACGACGAAGCCCAGGAGATGCTCGACACCCTGATCAAGGAGAAGTGGCTGACCGCCAACGGGGTGATCGGGTTCTTCCCTGCTAACGCGGTCGGTGACGACATCGAGGTGTACACCGACGACAGCCGTACCGAGGTGCTGACCACGTTGCGCAACCTGCGCCAGCAGGGCGCGCACCGCGACGGAATCCCGAACCGGTCGCTGGGCGACTACATCGCGCCCAAGGACACCGGCCTGGCCGACTACGTCGGCGCCTTCGCCGTCACCGCGGGGCTCGGCAGCGGTGACAAGATCGCGGAGTTCAAGGCAGCCAACGACGACTACAGCGCGATCCTGCTGGAATCGATCGCCGACCGGCTGGCAGAGGCGTTCGCCGAACGGATGCACCAACGGGTCCGCAAGGAGTTCTGGGGATTCCAGCCGGACGAGCAGCTGGACAACGAGGCGCTCATCGATGAGAAGTACGTGGGAATCCGCCCTGCCCCCGGCTACCCGGCCTGCCCGGAGCACACCGAGAAAGTGACGCTCTGGAAGTTGATGGACGTCGAGGAGCGGACCGGTATCGAGTTGACCGAGTCGATGGCGATGTGGCCCGGTGCCGCCGTCAGCGGCTGGTATTTCTCACACCCGCAGTCGCAGTACTTCGTGGTCGGTCGGATGGCCCAGGACCAGGTCGCCGACTACGCGAAGCGTAAGGGCTGGACCCTGGCCGAAGCCGAGCGTTGGCTCGGCCCCAACCTCGGCTACAACCCGGAGGACTGAGAGCCCTCAGCCCTACCTGCCGGGCGCCGAGCCTGTGATTCTGCAGGTGCTTACTCGCACTTTCGCTGCAGGTCTTCAGGCTCGGTGAAGAGGTCGGCCTTTTTGCACTCAACCCGTTTCGCCGCGGCCCAAGCGCTTCAGGTAAGCCGCTCCCGCGGCGCGCGATTCGGGGTCGCGCAGCGCGGTGACCAGCGAGTCGGCGTCGTTCCAAGCGCGCGCGGTCCCGACCATCGACTCGGTCACCGCGTTGGTGTGGCGTTTGGTGGCGGTCAGCGTCAGCGCGGACTTGGCGGCCAGCTGGCCGACGAGTTCGTCGATGGCGGTGGTGAGCCCGGCCGCGGGCACCACCCGGTTCACAAAGCCGACCGCCAGCGCCTCGGCCGCGCCGAAGGGGCGGCAGGTCATGACAAGCTCCTTCGTCCTGGCGGAACCGATTTCGCGCACCAGCCGGGGGATCCCACCCCAGGCCAGCGGAATGCCCAGGTCGACTTCCGGAATGGAGAAGCGGGTGTCGTCGGCGGCGACACGCAAGTCGCAGGCCGCCGCCAGAACGACGCCGCCCCCGACGCAGTGACCGTGCAGACGCGCGACGGTCACCGCGTTCATCGCCTCGATCGCCTCGGCCATCCGCCGTCCGGCGTCGGCCGCCTCACGCGTCGCGCCCGCAGTTGCCGGGCCGCCGGCTTCGCCCGACGCCGCGAACGACGCGAGGTCCGCGCCGGCGCTGAAGGCCCGCCCGTTGCCGGCGACGACGACCACCTTCACGGTGGGCAATGTATCCAGATAGCGCGCGGCCGATACTAATTCGTTCAGCGTGGTCGTGCTCAGCGGGTTCAGCTTCTCCGGGCGGTTCAAGGTGATGTCGCCCCGGGGTCCCGCGACGGTGACGGTGATCTCGGAGAAATCCATGCCCCACCGTATGCCGCGAGCGGCCGGTCGTATCGACTCAGGGCGAAACCGGCGTGACTGTGCCTCCCGCCGCATGAAACAATCGCTGGCCGTGAAGACCTTCGAGGATCTCTTCGCCGAACTCGGCGATCGTGCCCGCACCCGGCCGGCCGGCAGCGCCACGGTCGCGGCCCTGGACGGCGGGATACATCAGCTGGGTAAGAAGATCCTGGAGGAAGCCGGCGAAGTGTGGCTGGCCGCCGAGCACGAACCCGACGAGGCGCTGGCCGAGGAGATCAGCCAGTTGCTGTACTGGACGCAGGTGCTGATGATCGCGCGCGGGCTGTCCCTCGACGACGTCTACCGGAAGCTGTGAGCATGTTGCGCGTCGCGGTTCCCAACAAGGGTGCGCTCAGCGAGCCGGCCACCGAAATCCTCGCCGAGGCCGGCTACCGGCGCCGCTCCGATCCCAAGGACCTGACGGTGCTCGACCCCGTCAACCAGGTCGAGTTCTTCTTCCTGCGGCCCAAGGACATTGCGATCTATGTCGGTTCGGGTGAACTCGACTTCGGCATCACCGGGCGCGACCTGGTGTGCGATTCGGGCGCGGCGGTGCGCGAATGCCTGGCCCTGGGTTTCGGGTCGTCCAGCTTCCGCTACGCCGGTCCGGCCGGGCGCAAGTGGACGACGTCCGACCTGGCCGGCAAGCGCATCGCCACCGCCTACCCGAACCTGGTTCGAAAGGACTTGGCGGAGCGGGGTATTGAAGCGACTGTTATCGGACTGGACGGGGCAGTGGAGATCTCGGTGCAACTCGGGGTGGCCGACGCCATCGCCGACGTGGTCGGGTCCGGACGCACGCTGGCCCTGCACAGCCTGATGGCCTTCGGTGAGCCGCTGTGCGATTCGGAGGCGGTGCTCATCGAGAGCATGGACTACGACGGCCAACAAACCAGGGCGGCACGCGATCAGCTGGTGGCCCGGATACAGGGTGTGGTGTTCGGACAGCAGTACCTCATGCTCGATTACGACTGCCCGCGCTCGGTGCTGGAGAAGGCCACCGCGATCACACCGGGCCTGGAGTCGCCCACCATCGCCCCGCTCGCCGACCCGGACTGGGTCGCCATCCGCGCGCTGGTGCCCCGCCGGGGCGTCAACGAGGTCATGGACGAGCTTGCCGCGATCGGCGCCAAGGCGATCCTGGCCTCCGACATCAGGTTTTGCCGGTTCTGAGACCGGGTGCCACGGCCGCGGCTGTGTTAGCGTCCGCGTAGCGCTTACCCGTGTCGCCCCCAGGAGGGCCCCGTGTTGCACGTGCTCGTTCTGCTGATGGCCCTGTTGATCGGTGTGGTTGCCGGGTTGCGTTCCCTGACGGCACCCGCCGTGGTGGCCTGGGCCGCCTTCCTCGGCTGGATCAATTTGCACTCGACCTGGGCGTCCTGGATGGGCAGCGTGGTCACGGTCGCGGTCGTCACCGTCTTGGCCGTCGCCGAGCTTGTCACCGACAAATTGCCCAAGACGCCGCCGCGCACCGCGCTGCCGTCGTTCGCCGCGCGGATCACGATGGGTGCGTTCGCCGGTGCCGTGATCGGGGCCGCTTGGCACTTCACCTTCTCCGCGCTCGGCTGTGGTGTGGTCGGTGCGGTGATCGGCACCATGGGCGGCTATCAGGCGCGCATGCGGCTGGTCGCGGCCCGCGGCGGGCAGGACCTGCCGATCGCGCTGCTGGAGGATGCGGTCGCGATCGTGGGCGGGTTCGCGATTCTGGCGGCGACGTCGAGCCTGTGACGCAGCATTTCGACGCGATCATCGTCGGTGCCGGCCAAGCGGGCCCGCCGCTGGCCGGTCGGCTGACGGCCACCGGGCAGCGCGTCGCGATCGTCGAGCGCAAACTCGTCGGGGGCACCTGCGTCAACACCGGATGCATCCCGACCAAGACGCTGGTGGCCAGCGCGCACGCCGCCCATGTGGCCCGCCGCGGCGCAGACTACGGCATCGGGACCGGACCGGTCAGCGTTGACATGGCGAAGGTCAAGGCGCGCAAGGACGAGATCATGCTCGCCGACCGCACCGGTGTCGAGGACTGGCTCGAGAACATGGACGGCTGCACCGTCATCCGCGGCCATGCCCGGTTCACCGACCCGCACACCCTGCGGGTCGGTGACGACCTGCTGCGCGCCGAGCGAATCTTCCTCAATGTCGGCGGTCGCGCGGTGGTGGCCGACATTCCGGGGCTGTCGGACGTGGACTACCTCACCAACGTGTCCATCCTCGAACTCGATTCGCTGCCAACGCATCTGGTCGTCGTCGGCGGAAGTTACATCGCGCTGGAGTTCGCGCAGATGTACCGGCGCTTCGGGGCCCGGGTCACCGTCGTCGAGAGGGGCTCTCGGCTGGCGTCCCGCGAAGACGGCGACGTGTCGGCCGCCATCAGGGAGATCCTCGAGGCGGAGGGGATCGACATCGTCGTCGGTGCCGACGACGTGCGAATCAGCAAGAACAGCAACGGCTTCCAGCTGACACCTCGCGCCGGCGCCGACCCGATCGCCGGGACTCATCTGCTGCTGGCCGTGGGGCGGCGACCCAACACCGACGACCTGGGCCTGGAGGCGGCCGGGGTGCAGACCGACGCCCGCGGCTACATCGTGGTCGACGACCAACTCAGGACCAGCGTCGATCACATCTGGGCAATGGGGGACTGCAACGGCAAGGGTGCGTTCACCCACACCTCGTACAACGATTTCGAGATCGTGGCCGCCAACCTGCTCGATGACGACCCGCGCCGAGTCAGCGACCGCATCACCACCTATGCGCTCTACATCGACCCGCCGCTCGGGCGAGCCGGCATGACCGTCGCCCAGGTCCGCGCGTCGGGGCGCAGGGCCCTGGTCGGCATGCGGCCGATGACCAGGGTCGGCAGGGCGGTGGAAAAGGGTGAGACGCAAGGGTTCATGAAAGTCGTGGTGGACGCCGACACGCACGAGATCCTGGGTGCGGCCATCCTCGGCGTCGGCGGCGACGAGGCGATTCACGAGATCCTGGACGTCATGTCGGCCAAGGCGCCCTACACCACGCTGTCGCGCACCATGCACATCCACCCCACCGTCAGCGAGCTCATTCCCACGATGCTGCAGGAGATGTCTCCGTTGCAGGATTAGGCGGCCGGTTTCGTCGGGGTCGAAACTTCTTGCGCCGCAGCGCTGTCCGGCCAGCCGGGATACGGTGGCGGCGTCCCGCCGAAGGCCGGGCAGTGCTGCTGGTGAGGGCACCAATCGCATAGCCGCGACTGCTTGGGCCGGAAATCGCCTGTCTGCCCGGCGGACTGGATGGCGCGCCAGATCGCCATCAGGGTCTTCTCGAAGCGCAGCAACTCGTCGTGCTCCGGCGAGTAATCCAGCACCTGGCCGTCGGCCAGGTAGATGAGCCGCAGCCGCGCCGGCAGCACCCCGCGCGAGCGCAGCAGGGCTACCGCGTAGAACTTCATCTGGAACATCGCCTTGAACTCGGCCAGCGCCCGCGCGGCCGGCGGCGCCTTGCCGGTCTTGTAGTCGACCACCCGCATCTCGCCGGTAGCGGCGACGTCGATGCGGTCGATGAAACCCCGCAGCAGCGTGCCGTCGGACAGTTCGACCTCCACGCGTTCCTCGCAGCATTGCGGGTCGAACCGGGTCGGATCCTCGAGCCGGTAGTAGCCCGACAGCAGCGCGCGCGCCTCCTCGAGCAGGCGCACCCGTTGGTCGGTGTCCAGTTCACCGGCAAGGGCGGGCTCGGCGGCGATCACGTGGTCCCAGGCGGACTCCACCAGCGACCGTGCGATCTCGGGGCCGCGCCGCACGGCGGGCAGCCCGTACAGCTGCTCGAGGGCCGCGTGCACGACCGAACCCCGCAGCTGCGCCGTCGACGGCGCCTCGGGCAGGCGATCGATCGCCCGGAACCGGTACAGCAGCGGGCACTGCTTGAAGTCCGCCGCCCGCGACGGTGACAGTGCTGGTTTTGAAGCCGGTTTTGAAGCCGGCCGCGGCGGGGGTGCCTCCGACTGGACGGTCATTACCGCAGCCTAGGACTGGGCACCGACAACCCCGAGCACCGGCAACGGCGCGTCGGCTGGCACGCTAGACGGGTGTCCGCAACCGGCCCGTTCACCAGCGGGGAACGCGTCCAGCTGACCGACGCCAAGGGCCGGCACTACACGATGTCGCTGACCCCAGGCGCCGAGTTCCACACCCACCGCGGCTCGATCGCCCACGACGCGGTGATCGGTCTGCAAGAGGGCAGCGTGGTCAAGTCCAGCAACGGCGCCCTGTACCTGGTGATGCGGCCTCTGCTCGTCGACTACGTCATGTCGATGCCCCGGGGCCCGCAGGTGATCTACCCCAAGGACGCCGCCCAGATCGTCCACGAGGGCGACATCTTCCCGGGCGCCAGGGTGCTGGAGGCCGGCGCCGGGTCCGGCGCGCTGACCTGCTCGCTGCTGCGCGCGGTCGGCCCCGACGGGCGGGTGGTCTCCTACGAGGTGCGCGACGACCACGCCGAGCACGCCCGCCGCAGCGTCGTCACCTTCCACGGCAACCGGCCACCGGAGAACTGGCAGCTGATCGTCGGCGACGTCGCCGACTCCGAGTTTCCCGACGGCTCCTTCGACCGTGCGGTGCTCGACATGCTCGCGCCGTGGGAGGTACTGGACGCGGTGTCGCGGCTGGTGGTCGCCGGCGGTGTGTTGATGATCTACGTAGCCACCGTCCCGCAGCTGTCGAAAGCGGTGGAGGCGCTGCGGGCCCAGCAGTGCTGGATCGAACCGCGGGCGTGGGAGACGCTGCAGCGCGGCTGGAACGTCGTGGGCCTGGCCGTGCGGCCACAACACACGATGCGCGGGCACACCGCATTCCTGATATCGACACGGCGGCTGGCCCCGGGCGCGGTGGCCCCGGCGCCGCTGGGCCGCAAGCGCCCGGGCCGCGACGGCTAGCGAGCTAGCCGTGGTCCAGGTCGTCGCTGCGCAGCAGCGAACGCCGCACCGACAGCAGTTCGAACTCAGGATGCGCGGCGACCAGGCGCTCGGCGGCGTCCAGGACGTCGACCGCGTGGCCGCGGTCGCCGGCCGCCATGGCCACACCGATGCCGGCCCGCCGGTACAGCTCGTGCGAACCGGTTTCGGCCGCCGACACGCTGAACTTGCGCTGCAACTCGGCGATGACGGGGCGGATCACCGATCGCTTCTGTTTGAGCGATCGGACGTCGCCGAGCAGCACGTCGAACTCGAGCCAGCCGATCCACATTCCGCGGGTCAACTCGGTGGAGCCGGCACGGGTACCGGCCCGGGCGGCGGTGGCAACGGCCGGGTCGCGGTGGACGTCGTCGCCGGCGACTTGCCAAGGGCCAGCAGCATCTCCGCGGTCCGCCGGGACAGCTGCCAGCCCCCCTGGGAGGGCGTGAACTCCATCGGGAAGGTGAAGGTGCCGTTGTCGGCCTTGGCGGTGTGGACGACGATCGCGGCCATCACGTTGGACGGGTTCTTGTCCGACCACGCGATGTCGTCGGCCGTGAAGGTCATGGGCAGGTAGCCGTTGTCGCGCAGGGCGGTGGTGAACTTGTCCAGGGTTCCCGCGCTCTCCGCGGTGGCGCCCTCGATCAGGTTCACCTTTTCCGCGGCGGGAACGTTCGGGTCGGCGAGCCGGCCCAGCAGATCGGTCAGGGCTTCGGTGCGGGCAGCGGCACCGTCGGGGGAGCGGCCACCGGGCTCGTCGTCGGGGGCACGGCCGCGGAGGACGGCGTCGACGCAATCCTGGGTGCCGGCGACGAACACGCCGAGATCCCCAACGCGGTTACGACGGCCGCGCCCAGCGCGACGCAAACGTGTCGGCGCATCCAGCCGGTCAGCCCGGGCGCCGCGGACAAGCGCCGACGGCCGCGGCGTCGAGTGCAATGACATCACACTGGCGGCTCCCGCGCCGCAGCCGGCAGCTGCAGCTACGCCCGTGGCGAGGGATTTCGCGGTCACGCCTTCCCTTTCGATCGGCCCGACTGCAAAGCGACGTTACCAGCGGCATCACAGTTTTAACTTTTCAACGGCATGCGGTTCCCCACATGAACGGGCAATCGCCGGTAGCGTTGAAGTATCCACCGCACCAACTCCAGGTGCGGGAAAGGAGCGCAACATGAGTGAGTCAGAGCGTTCTGAACTTCGAGAACCCCAGGATGTCCAGCGACGACGCTGCCGAACTGGAGGAGCTGCGTCGCGAGGCGGCGGTCCTTCGGGAACAACTGGAGCACGCGGTAGGCGCCCAGGGTGGCGACCGCAGTGCGCGCGATGTCCACCAGCTCGAGGCCCGTATCGACTCGCTCGCGGCGCGAAACGCAAAATTAATGGAAACCCTCAAAGAGGCCCGGCAGCAGTTGTTGGCGCTGCGCGAGGAGGTCGACCGGCTCGGCCAGCCGCCGAGCGGGTACGGCGTGCTGCTGGGTTCCACGACGACGACACCGTCGACGTCTTCACCTCCGGCCGCAAGATGCGGCTGACGTGCTCGCCCAACATCGAGGTCGAGTCGCTGAAGAAGGGCCAGACGGTCCGGCTCAACGAGGCGCTGACAGTCGTCGAGGCCGGCAGCTTCGAGGCGGTCGGCGAGATCAGCACGCTGCGCGAGATCCTGGCCGACGGGCACCGCGCGCTGGTGGTCGGCCACGCCGACGAGGAGCGCATCGTCTGGCTGGCCGAGCCGCTGGTCGCCGAGGACATGCCCGAGGTGTGCCGAGGCGCTCGACGACGACCGGCCCCGCAAGCTGCGGCCCGGCGACTCGCTGCTGGTCGACACCAAGGCCGGCTACGCGTTCGAGCGCATCCCGAAGGCCGAGGTCGAGGATCTGGTGCTCGAGGAGGTGCCCGACGTCAGCTACCAGGACATCGGCGGCCTGACCCGGCAGATCGAGCAGATCCGCGACGCGGTCGAGCTGCCGTTCCTGCACAAGGAGCTCTACCGCGAGTACGCGCTGCGCCCGCCCAAGGGCGTGCTGCTCTACGGCCCGCCCGGCTGCGGCAAGACGCTGATCGCCAAGGCGGTCGCCAACTCGCTGGCCAAGAAGATGGCCGAGGTCCGCGGCGACGACGCCCGCGAGGCGAAGTCGTACTTCCTCAACATCAAGGGCCCCGAGCTGCTGAACAAGTTCGTCGGCGAGACCGAGCGGCACATCCGGCTGATCTTCCAGCGGGCCCGCGAGAAGGCGTCCGAAGGCACGCCGGTGATCGTGTTCTTCGACGAGATGGACTCGATCTTCCGCACCCGCGGCACCGGGGTCTCCTCCGACGTGGAGACCACGGTCGTCCCGCAGCTGCTGAGCGAGATCGACGGCGTCGAGGGGCTCGAGAACGTCATCGTGATCGGCGCCTCCAACCGCGAGGACATGATCGACCCGGCGATCCTGCGGCCCGGCCGGCTGGACGTCAAGATCAAGATCGAGCGGCCGGACGCCGAAGCGGCGCAGGACATCTTCCGCAAGTACCTGACCGAGTCGCTGCCGGTGCACGCCGACGACCTCGCCGAGTTCGGCGGCGACCGCGACGGCGTGCATCAAGGCGATGATCGAGAAGGTCGTCGAGCGGATGTACGCCGAGATCGACGACAACCGGTTCCTGGAGGTCACCTACGCCAACGGTGACAAGGAAGTCATGTACTTCAAGGACTTCAACTCCGGGGCGATGATCCAGAACGTCGTCGACCGCGCGAAGAAGTACGCGATCAAGTCGGTGCTGGAAACCGGGCAGCCCGGTCTGCGCATCCAGCATCTGCTCGACTCGATCGTCGACGAGTTCGCCGAGAACGAGGACCTGCCCAACACCACCAACCCCGACGACTGGGCGCGGATCTCGGGCAAGAAGGGCGAGCGGATCGTCTACATCCGCACGCTGGTCACCGGCAAGAGCTCGAGCGCAGTCGCGGGCCATCGACACCGAGTCGCAACCTGGGCCAGTACCTGTAGGCCGCCACCGGCCCGACACTTAAACCACGCACACGACACGCCGCGGCGCGTGTGCGTGGTTTATGTCTCGGCGAGCGAGTAGCTGTTGGTGAGGTTGTCCTGGGTGACCTTGGCCGGGCGGGTCGTGGTGTCGATGCGCAGGCTCTCGGTGAGCACCCGCGGCTGGTA
>CAVRTL010000016.1:0-43872 GCA_963724165.1 uncultured Actinomycetota bacterium
AGGATAATGTTTCACTTCATGTGCCACGATGTGCGAGACTCGCATCCATGACCACCCGCCAGACCGATCTGCAGGCGCGCCGCCGTGAGCACCGCCGCAACGCGCGTCGCCGCATCCTCGATGCCGCACACGCTCTGCTCGAACAAAAGGCATGGGCGGAGATCTCGCTCGACGACATCACGTCTGCGGCTGACGTTGCGCGCACGGCTTTCTACCGTCATTTCGACGATCGGCAGAACCTCCTGATGGCCATGCTCAGCGACGTCGGCCTCGAGTTGGATCACGCGGCCGACAACTGGTTAGCGGATTCCGATGATCCGGTCGCCGAACTGCGCCGCAGCCTGGAGGCGCTCACCACGCTCTGGGTGGACCACGGACGGTTGATCGAGGCGATCTCCGACACCGCGCGGCACGACCCCGAGATCGGCGCGCTCTATCGGGAACTCGCTGATCGTCTCGCCGAGCAGACGGCGCGCCGCATCGAGTCGGACGTGGCGGCCGGACGCAGCCGGATCGCCGAGCCGGTGGAGGTGGCGCGGGCGCTGACGTGGATGAACGAACGATATCTGATCGCGGCGTTCGGTCGGCGGCCGATCACCGACCCGGCCACCGCCGCGACCGCACTGACAACCGTCTGGATCAACACGCTGTACGGTCCGCGCCCGACGGATGACACGTGACAGCGCGGCTATTGGTCCGGGGCGGTCACGTCTTCGACCCGGTCGGCGGCACCGCCGGCCCCGCAGACGTCGTCATCGAGGGCACACGAATTGTGGATGTCGGGGCGGGTTTGGACGGCGACACCGCGATCGACGCCACCGGCCATCTGGTGGTTGCCGGCTTCATCGACTGCCATGTGCACGTCCTGCTCGACGACGTCGACACATTGCGGCTCCTCCAGACTCCGTTGTCGCTGAGGTTCTTTCAGGCCGCCCGCAACCTGCGGCTGACGCTGCGCGCCGGCGTGACCACGATCCGGGACGCGGCCGGCGCCGACCTGGGTGTCAAGCAGGCACTCGCCGCCGGGCTTGTCGACGGTCCCGACATGCAGATCGCCATCGGAATGCTCAGCCAAACCGGCGGCCACGGTGACGAATGGCTGCCCACCGGCGAGTGTGTGCACGCCTTATGGCCTACCTATCCCGGCCGGCCGTCGACCGTCGTCGACGGCGTTGACGAAATGCGCCGCGCGGTTCGCGAACTCGTGCGCGCGGGAGCCGATGTCATCAAGGTCGCGACCACCGGCGGAGTGATCAGTCCGCGCAGCGATCCCCGGCGTGCGCAGCTGGCCGAGGAGGAACTCGCGGTCATGATGGCCGAAGCACGTGCCGCACACTTGCATGTGATGGCGCACGCCCAGGGCGCACAAGGTGTCAAGAACGCGGTCCGGGCCGGGGTGCGTTCCATCGAACACGGTGTCTACCTCGACGAGGAGGCCGTCGACATGATGGTAAAGAGCGGAACATGGCTGGTGCCAACCTTATCCGCGCCACACGCGATCCTGCGACAGGCCGACACCTCGGGTGGCATTGCCGATTCGACGCGGGAGAAGGCCGCCGCGGCTCTCGACGCCCACGAAGCGTCCGTGCGGCTCGCGCACGCGGCGGGCGTCCGCATCGCGATGGGTACCGACGCCGGCATCTCCCGCCACGGCGAAAACCTCCGCGAATTAGAGCTCATGAACCAGCTGGGAATCTCGGCCGTCGACGCGCTGCGGGCCGCTTCGACGTCGGCGGCCGAGCTGCTCGATTTCGGCGAGCAGATCGGTGAACTGTCCCCTGGCAAGCGAGCCGACATGGTCCTCCTGGAAGGCCCGGAGATCTCGGTGCAGCGGCTTCCCGAACGCGTACGCGCCGTCATTCATCGCGGCGTACTGGTCCGGTAGGCCCTAGCAGACTGTCTGCCGGCGGCCCCGACCAGTGGCCGATTTGGACAAATATGCAGCTAGCCGTCGAGAAAGCTATACAATTTGTCCGTCTTATCGCGGCCATATACCAACTATGCCTACAGATCCCTAATGTCGCTAAACGTTCGTCGACATGAAAGGCGCGACCATGAACGTGGATGACGCACTTCGGTGGGATGGGGACCTCACGCTCACCCGCCATGACCCTGACACCGGTGCAACGTTCGTTATCCGGGTCGATTCGATTCGGCACGACCGGGCCGCGGGTGGGACGCGCGCAGCCCAATACGCCTCGCTCGCAGACGCACTGGAAGACGCGGCCCGGTTGGCCGGCGCCATGACGTTGAAAATGGCGGTAAGCAACCTGCCGATGGGCGGTGGCAAATCCGTCATCGCCCTGCCGGCCCCACGCCGGGACATCGACGATGCGACCTGGCAACGGATTCTGGGCCTGCACGCCGAGAACATCGACAGGCTCAACGGCACCTACTGGACCGGTCCGGACATCAACACGAACTCGACGGACATGGACATGCTCAGCGATACAACGCGATTCGTGTTCGGACGCTCGGCCGACAGAGGCGGCGCCGGGTCAAGTGCGCGCAACACCGCAGTCGGGGTCTTCGAGGCCGTGAAGGCTACTGCCCACTTCCGCGGACTGGGCGACCTCGAGGGCCTGACCATCCTCGTCCAGGGCCTGGGCGCGGTGGGCGGTCACCTCGCGACGATGGCCGCCGAGGCCGGCGCGCGCCTACTTGTCGCCGACGTCAGCAGTGAGCGGATCGCATGGGCGCAGGAATTCGGTGGCAGCCCAGTCCCGGCCGCGGACGTGACCACCACGCCATGCGACATCTTCGCGCCCTGTGCGATGGGCGCCGTGATCGACAGCGCCGTTGCGCGGCAACTCAGCACCTCTGCGGTCGTGGGGGCGGCGAACAACATTCTCGCCGACGACGAAGCGGGCTCGGTGCTACGTGAGCGCGGAATCCTGTACGCCCCGGATTTCGTCACCAATGCCGGCGGTGCGTTCCATCTTGTCGGCCATGAGGTACTCGGGTGGGACGCCGATACGGTGGCCAACCACACCAGAGGCATCGGACACACCCTGCTAGAGGTCTACGAAATCAGTGCCGCAGAGGGCATCACCACCGACGCGGCTGCACGAACACTGGCGCACCGACGCGCGGGTGCGTCCGATGCCCTCGCGGTCTGAGCGCGAATTCACAGCCATTCGCGGCGCAGGTCGCTCCATTCTTCGAACACCAACCACGTGCGGCTGGAACGAATCCCGGCCATGCTGTGAATTCGCTCGAGCACGACGTTGCGCAGGGTGTGGTTGTCGGGAGTTCGTACCAGCACCAGCACATCGAAGTCTCCGCCAACCAGCGTGAACCGCTCGACGTAGCGAAGCTTCTTCAGCTGCTCGGACAAGCCGCGCCAGGAATCCTGCAGAATCGTCAGGGCGATCAATGCCGACGTCGCAAATCCAGCTTTCTCCATGTTGATTCGTGCCGAGAAGCCCTCGATGACGCCCGCCTTCTCCAATCGTTCGATCCGAGCGTAGACATGGGTCCGCGAGACATGTGCGCGTTGCGCCAAAGCCAGCATCGACAGACGGCCGTCCTTGGCCAGTTCTTTGATCAACCTCCGGTCGACGTCATCGAGCCGGACCTGTGGCACCGCGTCTTCCATGTGTTCACCGCTCGCTTCCGCTCGACCAGGACACTGAACAATTTGTCAGCATCTGTAGACGTTGACAGCAATCTGTATTCAGTATGACCTACCTCGTTGTCACGTGGCCCACAACTGCCAAAGATCGTAAGACAGACACTCGACATTGGAGGCTACCGTGACAGTGGTCGCATCGGCTGACACATCGCTGTATCAGAAGTTCCTTCCCGCCGACACGGCCGTACAATTCCTCGACCCCGCCGGCCAACCGGTCGCGAGCGGCGCCCGATATGCCCGACCCGAGGCTCAGCGGTTGCTGACGATGTACCGGAACATGGTGCTGGGGCGCCGTTTTGACGAGCAGGCGGTGGCGTTGACGAAACAGGGTCGACTTGCCGTCTACCCGTCTTCTCGCGGGCAGGAGGCCTGCCAGATCGCGGCGGCGATGTGCCTGCACGCGGAGGACTGGCTTTTTCCGACGTACCGCGATTCGATGGCCCTGACGGCTCGGGGCATCGACCCGGTCGAGATCCTCCGAATGCTCGCAGGCGATTGGCACTGCTGCTTCGACGCCAAGCGTCACCACACCGCTCCGCAGTGCACACCATTGGCCACCCAACTCCTCCACGCGGCCGGCTTGGCGCACGCCCTGACGCGCAAGACGACCAGCGCGGCGGTGTTGGCTCTGTGCGGCGACGGAGCCACCAGCGAGGGTGATTTCCACGAAGCCCTGAACTTCGCCGCCGTATTCAGAGCACCGGTGATCTTCCTGGTCCAAAACAACGGCTTTGCCATCAGCGTTCCGCTGGCCCGCCAGTCCGTGGCCCCGTCGTTGGCGCACAAGGGGGTTGGCTACGGCATCGGCAGTGAGCAGGTCGACGGCAATGATCCCGTCGCCATGCTTGCGGTGCTGGACGCAGCGCGCGACTACGTGCTGGCGGGAAACGGACCCGTCATCGTCGAGGCGCACACGTACCGGATATCCGGCCATACCAACGCCGATGACCCGCGCCGGTATCGCACTGAGGGGGAGGTGACGGAGTGGACCGCCCGCGACCCTATACGAAGGCTGGAAACCTTCTTGCGCGCCCAAGGATTGGTGGACGACGCCTACGCCGCCGCATTGACCGCCGAGGCGGAAGGTTTTGCCACCACAATCCGGAACGGCATGAACCGTGACCGGCCCACCCATATCGACGACTTGTTCCGGTACGTGTACGCGGAGCCGACCGCTCAACTGCTGGAACAACGGACACAAGCCCGCATCGAATTCACGGACGAACTCAACGAGGACGACAAATGACACCGACCACGATGGCGCAGGCTCTGAACGCGGCATTGCGCGATGCGCTCGAAGACGATCATTCCGTGGTGGTGTTCGGAGAGGACGTCGGCACGCTCGGAGGCGTCTTCCGCGTCACCGACGGCCTGGCCGAGACGTTCGGCGCCGACCGCTGTTTCGATACTCCGCTGGCGGAGTCCGGAATCATCGGATTTGCGGTCGGGATGGCGATGGGGGGTTTTCGGCCCGTGGTCGAGATGCAGTTCGATGCATTCGCCTACCCGGCCTTCGAGCAGGTCGTGTCGCATGTCGCCAAGCTGCGTAACCGCACCCGTGGCGTCCTGTCGGCGCCCTTGGTGATACGTGTGCCCTACGCCGGTGGTATTGGCGGAGTCGAGCATCACTGCGATTCAAGCGAGGCCTATTACGCCCACACGCCGGGACTGAAAGTCGTCACGCCGGCAACGGTCTCCGATGCCTATGGGTTGTTGCGCGAGGCCATTGACGATCCCGATCCGGTGGTATTCCTCGAGCCGAAGCGGCTGTACTTCTCGAGGGACGACGTCGAACTTCGCCGAGGCGCGAAGATCGGACAAGCCCAAGTGCTCCGATCCGGCGCGGATGTCACGCTGGTTGCCTTCGGGCCGTCCGTGGAGCCCGCGATGCACGCCGCGACCGCGGCCGCCGAGGACGGGCGAGAGGTAGAACTCGTCGACTTGCGCTCGATCGTGCCTTTCGACGATGCGACCGTGACGGCCTCGGTCCGTAAGACCGGCCGCTGCGTGGTGGTCCAGGAGGCACCGGGGTTCGCCGGCGTGGCGGCCGAGATCGCCGCACGGATCCAGGAGCGCTGCTTTCACCACTTGGCTGCCCCGGTTCTGCGCGTATCCGGCTACGACATCCCCTACCCCGCACCGAAACTCGAACACTGGTATCTGCCCACCTGCGACCGCATTCTCGACACCGTTGACCGTCTGCAGTGGGATGACCATCCCGATATCCGCTGGGCGGTCGGCGCGTGAACCACCAGACCTTCACACTGCCCGACCTCGGCGAAGGGCTTACCGAAGCCGTGATCACACGGTGGCTGGTGGACATCGGCGACAGCGTCAGCATCGACCAGCCGGTCATGGAGGTGGAGACCGCCAAGGCTTGCGTCGACGTACCGATCCCGTTCGCCGGCACGGTCGTCGAACTGCACGGGACGGTGGGCGGCGTCCTGGCAGTCGGGTCACCGCTGATCACCGTGCGCACCAATGACTTTTTTCCCGACTCCGCCGAAAGCAGTGGCACGTTCGCGCAACACCGGGAGGAAGAGCGCGCCGGTTCCGGCAATGTACTCATCGGTTACGGAACCAGCGGTCAGGACGCTCCGAATCGCCGGCGCCGACGAGCTGCGGTGAAGGTAAAGGGCCCTGCCGCGAAGGTCATTTCGCCAGTTGTCCGAATGCTTGCCCGCGACAACGGTATCGACCTGGAGCAGCTTTCGGGCAGCGGCGCCGGCGGCATCATCACCCGTGGCGATGTCGAACTGGCGATCTCGGATACGCCGCCAGCCGTCTTCGAGGACGCTCACCGGATTCCTGTCACGGGGATTCGCAAGGCCATCGCGGAGAAGCTGGCCACCAGTCGCCGCGAAATCCCCGAGGCCACCACGTGGGTCGACGCCGACGCGACCGGGCTGTTGGAGGCGAAACGACTGATCGGCGACGCGTCGCCGGTAAGCCTCCTGGCATTGCTGGCCAGGCTCGCCATCGCCGCACTACGCCAATTTCCCGAATTGAATGCATCCTTCGACGCCGAACGGCAGGAAATCGTGCGGCACAGCCACATCCATCTCGGTGTCGCGGTGCAGTCGTCGCGGGGATTGGTGGTTCCCGTCATCTCGGACGCGGACGAGCTCGACACCGTAACGTTGTCGGAAAAACTTGCCGAAGTCGTTTCTCTGGCCCACGAGGGCAAGCTTCCTCCCGCGCGGCTGTCCGGCGGGACCGTGACGTTGAACAACTACGGTGTCTTCGGCGTCGACGGGTCGGCGGCGATCATCAACCATCCGGAGGCGGCCATCCTGGGAGTGGGCCGCATCATCGACCGGCCGTGGGTGGTAGGAGGCGAACTGGCCGTTCGGAAGGTGACCCAACTGTCGCTGAGCTTCGACCACCGTGTCTGCGACGGCGGTTCGGCCGGCGGCTTGCTGCGGCTTTTCGCCGACTACGTGCAGAATCCGGTCACGGCGTTGGGGCGGCTGTGACAGCGGCGGCCCGGCACAGCGATGTGCTTATTCTCGGCGGCGGCTCCGCGGGATATGCCTGCGCACTTCGCTCCAGCCAGCTTGGGTTGTCGGTGGTGCTGATAGAAGCCGACAAACTCGGCGGCACCTGCCTGCACCACGGGTGCATACCGACCAAGGCGCTCCTGCACGCTGCCCAGATCGCCGACAATACTCGGACGGCATCCGATTTCGGCATTCAGGCACGCTTCGACGGCGTCGATATGGCTGCTGTGCATGCCTACCGGCAGGCAGTGGTTACGCGGCTACACAGCGGGCTCGCAGGACTCGTCGCGAGCCGCAGAATCACGGTCGTGCACGGCACCGGCAGCTACCTGGGGCAGCGTTCCGTAGAGGTTAACGGTGCCACATACACCGGAGACGCCGTCGTCCTCGCGACCGGGTCCGCGCCGCGGCAGCTCCCCGGTATCTCGATCGGCGGTCGTATTGTCACCAGCGATCGGGCACTGGAACTTCCCTATGTGCCGGAGACAGCAATCGTTCTGGGCGGCGGAGTCATTGGCGTGGAATTCGCCAGCTTGTGGACATCGCTGGGGTCGTCGGTGACGATCGTGGAATCCATGCCCCGACTCCTGGCCGGAGAGGACTCGTGGGCGTCGGCAAAGCTCGAACGCGCACTGAGCCGTCGTGGCGTAGCCGTCAAAACCGGCATCACGGTCGCCGAAGCGACCCAGACGGAAGACCAAGTCGCCGTCATACCCGATAGTGGTGAAGCCCTCAGCGCGGACCTGTTGCTGGTAGCTGTTGGTCGCCGGCCGCAGTCGCAAGCTCTGGCCGATGCAGGCATCGCCGTCGACCGCGGCTTCGTTTGCGTGGATGATCAGTTCGCGACCAATCATCAGGGGGTCTACGCCGTTGGAGACCTTGTCGCCGGGCAACAACTAGCGCACCGAGGCTTCGCGCACGGCATCTTCGTCGCCGAACTGATAGCCCATCGTCGTCCTTCGCCGGTAGTCGAGCACCTGATTCCGCGAGTTACTTACTCCCACCCCGAGGTAGCGTCGGTTGGGCTCACCGAATCGGCGGCTCGCGAACAGTACGGCGACATCACCACAGCGGTGTATGACCTCGGCGGCAACGGTAAGAGCCAGATCCTGCGAACCTCGGGCGGCATCAAGGTGATTCGTCGCGGCCCTGCTGCCGGTGATGGTCCCGTCGTCGGGATCCATTGCGTAGGTGATCGCGTAAGCGAACTCATCGGCGAAGCGCAATTAATCGTCGGATGGGAGGCGCTACCGGCCGAGGTTGGCCCCTTCCTACATGCGCATCCGACTCAAAACGAAGCGCTCGGTGAGGCGATGTTTGCGCTATCCGGCTCACCATTGCACGGTCATTCCTGAGGACCGCCGCCGATCGATCCCGAGCGATTGCGGAAATGGTGATCCTATGAGAATCGAAGTGATGGATCCATTGTTACAGCCGCTTGCCGTGTAGAGCGCGGGTCCGCGTCTCCCAGACTGCTTACGCAGTCGTGGCAGGCTCCCGCGGTCTGGTCCGGCGATAGGCGGCCAGATCACTGCACCGGAAACTTCTGTCAGCCACGCCCGCGTCGCCCGCTTCGCCGCGGCCGCGCGGATGCCGCGACCGCGAGCATGTCGGCGAAATCGGTGAACTTGTTGCGGGGCCGCCCGTCGTGACCGCCGCGGCCGACCTCCGCAGCATCGATCGCCCGCCATCCCGCGGAACCAACGGCCTTGGGCCGACGGGCCCGCACCAGCTCGTCGAGCGCCTGCGGCTTGGCCACTTTGTCGGTCAACCGGCCGGCGTTGAAATCGGCGACCAGCGCCTGCACCGTCTGCAACGAGCAGGACTTGTTGGTGCCGATGAAGCCCGTCGGCCCGCGCTTGATCCATCCCGCGACGTAGGCGCCGGGCACCGGCCGGCCGCACTCGCGGTCCACCACGCGCCCCTCCTCGTTGGGCACCACACCCGCCGACTCGTCAAACGGCAGGCCGGCAATCGCCTTGCCGCGGTAGCCGATCGACGTCAGCACCAGGCCGGCGCCGAGCTGGCGCACCTGTTCGGTGCCGGTGACCGAGAACTCCACCCCGGCGGCGCGCTGCTCACCCAGGATGCGCGCCGGTGTGAGCCGGTAGGCGAAGCGAATTCGCGGACGAGACGCCGGCGCCGAGGCATCGCCGAGCTTGGCCAAGACGTCCAGCTTTGTTCTGGTCAGCGCGTCGGTGACCGTCGCGAGATCCTGTGCCACCAGCTCGTGGTCGGCGGCGTCGAGCACGACGTCGGAGCCGCCCGTCAACCCGATCAGCTCGGGCAGCGTGAACGCCGAGTTGGCGGGCCCGCGCCGCGCGGCGATCACCACTTCGCGCACCGCGGAGCCGCGCAGCGCCCGCAGCGCATGGTCGGAGATGTCGGTGCGGGCCAGGTCGTCCGGGTCGGCGGTGAGCACGCGGGCGACATCGAGAGCCACGTTGCCGTTGCCGATGATCACCACTCGTTCGTGGCCGAGATCGACCGGCAACTCACTGAATTCGGGATGTCCATTGATCCAGGCGACAAGCTCGGTGGCGGTGCCGGTGCCCGGCAGGCCCATACCCTCGATCTCGAGCCGCCGGTCATCGGGCGCGCCGACGGCGTAGAGCACGGCGTGGTGGTGCGCCATCAGGTCGGCGTGGCTGAGGTGCGTGCCGACCTCGACGTTGAGGTAGAACCGGAAGCGGCGGTTACCGGCGACGCGGTCGAAGAGCCGGGTGACCCGTTTGGTGTTCTGGTGGTCGGGCGCAACCCCGGCACGCACCAATCCGTATGGCGTGGGCAGCTTCTCGAACACGTTGACCCGCACCCCGCGCTGGGTGAGCAGTTCGTCGGCGGCGTACATCGCCGCCGGCCCGGACCCCACGATCGCGACGGTCAGCGGCTGCCGGCGGGCGTGCACCTGGGCGGCGGGGATCACCGGCGCGAGCTTGGACGTCGGCGGCAGCTTCACGTCCGGGGGTCGCTTCGGGTAGAACGACGCGTTGATGTCGACGAACGGCAGCTGCTTGGGCTCCAGCCGGGTGTCGGGCGCGATCGCGCCGACGGGGCAGGCGCTCACGCAGGCGCCGCAGTCCACGCAGGCCAGCGGGTCGATGTGGAGCATCTCCGCGGTGGCAAAACCCGGCTCGTCCGGCGACGGGTGAATGCAGTTCACCGGACACGCATAGACACAGGACCCGTCGTTGCAACACGACTGGGTAATAACGTGCGGCATGAAACCTGGGACCGCGCCGCGCTACGCGGCCAGGTGCTGACGCTGCGGCTCACTGCGGTATCGCGACGGCTTGCCGTCGATCTTGCAGAGCCGCCACATGAGCCGCGCCGAGCGGGTGTCCATCAGTCCCGTCTCGCACGCGAGCATCCGGACGTCGGCGAACATGTCACTCAGCCACTTTCGCGAGTCCGCCGAGCGGAAGAAGAGTTCCTTCTTGACCTCGCGCGGGATGTCGAACTCCTCCCAGAACGCCTTGGGCGGCACCACGATCGCCTGGCACAGGGCCCGCATCGTCAGCGGCAGGTACAGCGACGTCCAGAACCGCTGCCGCTTGCTCAACTGCGGCAGCCGCTTGCGCAGGAACTCATGGGCGAAGGAAATGTGGCGCGCCTCCTCGGCCACGTGGATGGCCATCACGCGCTCCATGATCGGGTGCAACGACTTGCCTTCGCGCAGAACGTTTTTCTGGGTGTGGTCAATGGGCTCCTCACCGGCGAGCACCCCGATGAAGAACGCCACCGGCAGCGGGCCGGCCACCAGCGGGATCCCCGGCGAGAGCCAGCGCAGCACCCGCGGCATACCCGGGACGTCGGCGCCGACGCGGTTGACCATCTCCTGGAACATCATGGTGTGGTTGCACTCTTCGACCGACTCGTGCAAGCAGTACCGGTACTCCGGCGACCCGTTGGGCACCCAGAACGTGTAGTTCATCAGGCCGCGGATCAGGATCGACTCGAAGTGCAGCCCCACCTTGGCCACGTTGGCCTGGCGCCACATGCCGATCTTGATCTTGCGGTCGTCGGGCTGGGCCTGATACCAGGGGTGGCGGCCGAGCGGGTCGGTGGCCGGCAGGATCCAGCGGGGATCGTTGTCGGTGACCGCGAATTCCGGCGAGTCCCAGTCGATGTCGGTGTACGGGTTGAAATTGCGCCGCACCGACCCCTCGGACAGTGTGGCAAGCATGTCGACGTACTCGGCGTCGTCGCGCACCTCCATGTTGCGGCGCCAACGCCGGACCAGTCGCGTCCTGTCCATCCCGAGCCTCCCCAAAGCGAGGTTTACATACGGACGTGCAATGTCTAGGACGATACCGCGGGTACCGGGAATTTTCCAGACCTCGGCAGGCGCTGTGATCCAGGCCGCACGCGGCGCTCGCCCGTGGCCTGGGTTACCCCGAGCTCGCCCGATCCATGCCGGTGTCCGGCCCCGCCCCGTCGGCGCGCCGGGGCCGCTTACTACGCTGGTGAGTATGGCTGACCAGCTCGAGATTCCCGCTGACCTCAAACCCCGCGACGGCCGCTTCGGTTGCGGCCCGTCCAAGGTACGACCCGAACAGCTGAAGGCGTTGACCACGACCGCGGCCGGCCTGTTCGGCACGTCGCACCGGCAGGCGCCGGTCAAGGACCTGGTCGGCCGGGTGCGCTCGGGGGTGGCCGAACTGTTCTCGGTGCCGGACGGCTACGAGGTCATCCTGGGCAACGGCGGCGCGACGGCGTTCTGGGATGCCGCGGCCTTCGGGTTGATCGACAAGCGTTCGCTGCACCTGACCTACGGCGAGTTCAGCGCGAAATTCGCCTCCGCCGTCACCAAGAACCCGTTCGTCGGCGAACCGATCATCCTCAAGGCGGACCCCGGCAGCGCCCCGGAGCCCAAGAGCGACCCGTCGGCCGACGTGATCGCCTGGGCACACAACGAGACCTCGACCGGGGTCGCCGTACCGATCCAGCGCCCCGCCGGTTCCGGTGACGCCCTGGTGGTCATCGACGCCACCTCCGGGGCCGGGGGCCTCCCGGTCCACATCACCGAGGCCGACGCTTACTACTTCTCGCCGCAGAAGAACTTCGCCAGCGACGGCGGCCTGTGGCTGGCCGTCATGAGCCCGGCCGCGCTGGCCCGCGTCGAGTCCATCGCCGCCTCCGGCCGCTGGGTTCCCGACTTCTTGTCGCTGCCTACGGCGATCGACAACAGCCGGAAGAACCAGACGTACAACACCCCGGCGATCGGCACGCTGGCCCTGATGGCCGAACAGCTCGACTGGATGCTGGGCAACGGCGGACTGGACTGGGCGGTCAAACGCACGGCCGACTCGTCGCAGCGGCTGTACTCGTGGGCCCAGGAGCGGCCGTTCACGACGCCGTTCGTCGCCGACCCCGCGCTGCGCTCGCAGGTGGTGGGCACGATCGATTTCGCCGAGGACGTCGACGCCGCGGCCGTCGCGAAAATTCTGCGTGCCAACGGCATCGTCGACACCGAGCCGTACCGCAAGCTGGGCCGCAACCAGCTGCGCGTCGCGATGTTCCCCGCGGTCGACCCCGACGACGTCAGCGCCCTGACCCAGTGCGTCGACTGGGTGGTGGAGCGGCTGTAACCGGCCCGCAATCAGCCGGCAACCGGCCAGCGTGTCACAACCGATTGCCGGCGCCAGCTGGGCTAGAGTGCGCACGTGATGGGTCCGTCGCCGACGCGCACGGACCCGCGAGGAGAAGCCATGCGGGAACTCAAAATTGTTGGGCTCGATGCCGACGGCAAATACCTCATCTGCGAAGGCTGCGACGGCGCCAGTCCCGCAGAGCAGTTCAAACTGGCAGCCGACGAGCGGTTGCGGGCCGCCCTGCGCGATGACCCCACATCGCACGAGCAACCCCAGCTCGAGATTGAAGTCACAAACATGCTGAGCCCCAGGGAAATTCAGTCCAGGATCCGCGCCGGGGCGTCCGTGGAGCAGGTGGCCGCGGCGTCGGGTTCCGACGTCTCGCGCATCCGCCGGTTCGCCCACCCGGTGCTGCTGGAGCGCTCCCGCGCGGCGGAGTTGGCAACGGCCTCCCATCCCGTGCTCGCCGACGGCCCCGCGGTGCTGACCCTGTTGGAGACGGTGAGCACCGCGTTGGTGGCGCGTGGCCTCGACCCGGACAAGGTCAGCTGGGACGCCTGGCGCAACGAAGACAGCCGCTGGACGGTGCAGCTGGCGTGGAAGGTCGGCCGTTCCGACAACGTCGCCCACTTCTGCTACCTGCCCGGCGCCCACGGCGGGACGGCGACCGCGCTCGACGAGGGGGCCAGCGAGTTGATCGACCCGAGTTTCGAACGCCCGCTGCGGCCGGTCGCGCCGGTGGCCCACCTCGCGTTCGAGGAGGCCCCCGAACCGACCCCCGAACGCGCAGCCGAGCCGGCCCCCGCGCCGCCGCCGGCGGCGGCCCCGCGGCCCGAACAGCCCGCTCACGCGCGGCGAGGCAAGCCGGCCATCCCGGCCTGGGAGGATGTGCTGCTCGGGGTGCGTTCGAGCGGTCAGCGCTAGTAGCTTCCCGACACGGTAAGGCCAAGTAGCGTCACCCAGGCCCCGACGACGCCCGTTCCCGCGCCCAACACCAGCCAGCGCAGCACCGGCACGCGCCGCCATCCCCACAGCGTGGGCGCCAGTCCCCCCGCCGCCACCACGTTGAGGCCGACCGCCAGCAGCGGATGCACCCGGACCAAGCCGAGGCTCAGCACCACGATCGCGGCTCCGGTCACCGCGGCGACGAAACCCGCCACCGCCAGTCCGGTGGCCCACGGCACGGACTCGTTCACGCCCGCAGCCTAGAACGTTCGTAGAACGCCACCGCGGCCGCGGTCGCCACGTTCAGCGAGTCGGTGCCCCGCGACATCGGGATGCGCACGCGCGCGTCGCTCATCCGCAGTGTGGCCGCCGTCAGCCCCGGCCCTTCGGCGCCCACCACGATCGCGATCGGCTCGTCGTGCACCGCCTCCATCGCCTCGGGCAGCGCGCAGGCGTCGCCGCCCGGGGTCATCGCGAGCAGTCGGAATCCGTTTTGTTGCAGCGTGCGCAAGTCACCGGGCCAGTCGGTGGCCCGCGCATAGGGGACCAGCAGTGCGTGCCCCATCGACACCCGAACGGCGCGACGGTACAGCGGGTCGGCGCAGCCGCTGCCGAACACCACCGCGTCCACCCCCAGCCCCGCGGCGTTGCGGAAGATCGAGCCCAGGTTCTCGTGGTCGTTGACGCCTTCGAGCACCGCGAGCGTGCGGGCGCCCTCGGCCACCTGCGCCACGCTGAGCTCCGGCACCCGGCGTGCCGCCGCCAACACGCCGCGATTGAGATGAAAACCCACGACCCGCGCCATGACATCGGCGGACGTTCGATAAAACGGCGCCCCGGCCCCGGCCAGGTCGTCGGCGAGCTCGGCCAGCCGGCGGTCGGTGCCCAGCAGCGCGTGCGGGATGAACCGCGACGCGAGCATGCGCTGGACGACCAGGACCCCTTCGGCGATCACCAGGCCTTTGCCGCTCGGCAGATCGGGGCGCCGGTCGACGCTGTTCAGGTCGCGAAAGTCGTCGAGCCGGGGATCATCGGGGGCGTCGACGTCGTGGACATCCAGGCGATTCGCCCTGTCGCTCACGTGCTCTCGTCGACCAGGGCCAGCATCAGGTCGGCCGCGCCGCGCAGGATCTCGCGCTGCTCACCGTCCAGCGTCCCCAGGCGCTTAACCAGCCACTCCTGACGGGCACGCCGGTTCGCTTTGACCAGCTCGACGCCGGACTCCGACACCGAAACCAGCACCTGCCGGCCATCGACGGGGTGCGGGACGCGGTCCACCAGGCCCAACTCGGCCAAAGACGCTATCACCCGGGTCATCGACGGTGGCCGGACCCGTTCCCGGATGGCCAGCGCGCCCGGTGTCATCGCGCCCTCGTTGACCAGCGTCGCCAAGGCCGACAGCTGGGACAACGACACCGGCGAGGAAGGATTGCGAAACCGCAGCTGTCGGGCCAGCCGCATCACGGCCAACGACAAGTCACTGGCCAGCCGCGCATCGCTGTCAGGCATGGCGCGAGGTTACACGGTACCCGGGAGGCTCGGAACCGGAAAAGGATAGGAAATGGCGCACGATGGACGTCGGCGGGCAATGTGGCAATCGGCAGTTGACCGCTGTTCGTGTGGCACTACCGGGGGCTCGCCAGCAAATGGTGCGGGCCAGATGAAGAGTTGGCCACCGTCAGGTGGTCGGCGCGGGACCGGGGGATCGCGCTCGACGCGACGGGGATTGGGGTCGGGCTGTTCGGGCCACTTCCAGGAGGCGTCGGCGGCTCCTGGAAGTGACGACTACGCACGTCGGGGTCCGTTGGTCAGCCTTTGTGGGCGCTGACGAGCCAGGAGGGAAGCTGGGCGCGACCGTCGCACCCGATGGTCACATTGCGGTATTCGAAGCCATCGGGAAGGAGCGCGGGCACGTTGACCCAGGACCGCGCGGGCCGCACCTCGTCAACGACCAGGTGGGCGCCGATCACGTCGTGCAGTTCCCTCTCGCTGAACGGCCGCGGCCCGAAGTCGGCGCCGGGCGGGAACGCCTCGGTGGCGAAGACGAGCGCGTAGAAATTCCCGCCGGGCCGCAGGGCCCGAGCGCTCGAGGCGACATAGCCGTCGCGCAGCGCTTCCGGAAGGCAGTGGAAGACCAGGCCGTCGACCACGGTGTTGAAATAATCCTCATAGCCGGTGGATTGGCTGAGGTCGGCGACGTCGAACTTTGCGCTCAGGCCGTGCTCCATCGCCGAGTGCCGTGCCCGATCGATGGCAGCAGCGGAAAGGTCGAGGCCGACCACGTCGTAACCCCTGGCCGCCAGGGCCATCGTGGCGACACCGACGCCGCAGCCCGAGTCCAGAAGCGGGCTGTGGAAGCGCCCCCGTTGCTCGAGCGCGGCCAGTTCGGGCTGCAGGTTCCCGATGTTCCACCCCGGATCGCCCGGCGCGTACGACGCCTCGCCGCGGTACAGCTCGTCCCAATCAACGGAATTAACATTAAAGGTTGGCATATCTCAAACGATAATTGCGGCCACGCGCGGATTGCAGCTTGTGAGCGATTTTTTACACCCTAGAAATCTTCGCCGCGACCAAATAACGGCTTTCCTGAAGATATGCTGAAATGCCGCTACAAACTTCCGTAAAGCCTTGATCCGGTGGTGGCTTGATAACTGCCAACCTGAACGCCCGTTGAATGATGACTGAAAATTCGCTCAGGGGCCGGCCGCGACGGTCCGGCCAGCCCCATTCCCCATTGCGCTCGCGTGAAAGGCCCTATGAGCAGGCACAAGTATGACTGGCGTCACAGGAGGGCGCCCACGGGCGACTGGGTCACCGCAGGCCGGGCAACGGTTCCGGAACCGAACTGCCACGACCGCGGACGGACCTTTTCTTCGACATGATTTTAATTCGCGCGCGACGCCGAATAACCCGCATCCGCGCGTTACGATAGCGGCGCTTTAGTCCCTTTGCCGATTGCGCCCGACACTTACCATATGTTTGCGAATTCGGCCGCCTGGATGGCACGGCGCATTGCGCCTGTGTATAAGCCTTCGACGCGGTCGGTAAAGGCGGCGGGAGAACCGAATGCGAGGCCCGCGCGGCCGTCCGCGCCGACTCGGCGGCCGCAGCACGAGGATCGGCCTTCCTCGACGGGGGCGTCCCCGGTGCGACGCGCGGTTGCTCCGCCCCGGTGGGCGGCACTCGGATGCGGACGCCCGCGCACTGGACCGCGGCCCCGCAAAGCTATCTTGTTCGCTATGTCGGTCGAGCCCGGGCAGACCCGCGAACCGCCGCCGCTGCCGGCCGCGCTGCTCAAGGTGTGGCCGGTCATCGCGGTCGGTGCGGGGTGCTGGCTGGTCGCCGCGATCACGGCTTTTCTGGTGCCCGCTCTGCACAGCTGGCGGCCGGTGACACTGGCCGGGCTGGGCGTCGGCTTGCTCGGCACGAGCATCTTCGTCTGGCAGTTGGCCGCCGCGCGGCGCGGGACGCGCGGCGCGCAGGCCGGACTCGAAACGCTACCTGCGCGGCAGACGAGATTGTTGAACACAGATCCGCGGGGGGATCAGTGGCAGCACCGCTACTGCAGGGACACGTCGACATCGACGCGCCCGTTGCGAGGGTCTGGGCGCTGATCTCGGATCTGCGCCGAATGCGGCAGTGGAGCCCGCAGTGTCGGTGGGTGCAGGCGTTCGGCCCGCTGCGGCCGGGCGTGCGCACGCTGAGCCTGAACCGCCGCGACCGGCTGTTCTGGTTCACCACGTTCGAACAAGAACTGCCCGACGGCATCAACACCTCGCTGGCCAACCTCAGGGCCGCCGCCGAAATCGGTTAGTCCGGCGGCTCCAGCGGCTCGGGCTGCGACTCGGGAAGCTCGGGCGAGGACTCCGGTGAGTCGGGCAACTCCGGCTCGATCTCCGGGTGGGGCTCCGCGGGTTCGGTCTCGGCGGATGGGACCTCGGCAGGGGCCTCCGGGGCGTCAGACTCCGACGCATCGGGCCGGGTCGCCGGCTTCTCCGTGACGTCGAGCACCCCGTCGTCGTAGGGCTCATATGTCGGCGAGCCGCTACCCGCGGGAGCCGGTGTGTCCGAATGTGCCCCGCAGCCGTACTGCTTGTCGACGACATGCCCGTCGGCGGACAGCTCGTTGCCGCACACCCCGAACATCGCGCCCAACGATCCCGACAACGGAAGGAAGAATCCACAGTCGCGGCAGACCCGTTTGGTGGACCGCGACATCGGGGCGTCGGGACCGTACTCTCCGGTGTGCCAGCGCTCAGCGGCCTCGGCCCGGCCCCAGGGGCTCATCACCCAGCGCCGGCCCAGCCCGACCTCCGCCGCTGTCTCGTCGACCTGCGGGTCGCCGCTGGCTACGTGACCCGGGACCAGCCGCGGGTCGTCGGCAGCCGGTGCCAGCAAGTCTCCCGGGCTCAGGTCCCCCGGCCGCACCCGACGCTCCCAGGGCACCCACTCGGGGGCCAGCAGGGCCGTCGGCCCGGGGATCAGCACTACCTCGCTGATGGTGGCGTGCTCGGCACCGGGGTACGCGGCGACGACGGCGGCCCATTGCCAACCCTGGTAACCGGGCAGGTGAGCCAGGAACCGATGGGTGGCGGCGTTCGGATCTTCGTAGCTGACGCCCAGGTAATCACCGACCGCGTCGGGCCCGCTGAACTCCTCCACGGCGGCCCTGGCCCGGTCGACCGCGCCCGTGAGGACCTCCGCGAGCCCCTCGGGCCACTCGGCCACGGTCGCCACGGCGGTTTCCTCGCTCGGTCCGGTCACGATTGCCTCTCTCTGCATTGCGCCTTCAATACTAGGGTGCGAGCCACACCCCGTGACTTACGGACGCCGGGAGCGGCAATAGGGGAGAATTGCGTCGTGTCTGGACAGCGGCGTGATGATCCGGGCCGCGTGGCCTCCAACCCCGGCCGCCGGCCCCGTAACGGAGCGGCCAACCAGCATCCCGGCATGGCCAATTACCCAGCCGGCGACTCCGATTACCGACGGGTGCGCCGTTCCACGCCGGTGCCGAGCGCGAACCGCTATCTGCCGCCGTTGGGCCGGCAAGCCGAGCCCGACCGCGCCGGCAGCGCGCCACCGCAGGGATCCGCCGCCGGCGAACGCATCACCGTCACCCGCGCCGCGGCGCAGCGCAGCCGCGAAATGGGCTCCCGGATGTACTCGATGGTGCAGCGCGCCGCCACCGCCGACGGCGCCGACAAGTCCGGGCTGACGGCGCTGACGTGGCCGGTGGTGGCGAACTCCGCGGTGGATGCCGCAATGGCCGTCGCCCTGGCCAACACGCTGTTCTTCGCCGCGGCCACCGGAGAGAGCAAGGGCCGGGTCGCGCTGTATCTGTTGATCACCATCGCCCCGTTCGCGGTGATCGCGCCGCTGATCGGCCCGGCGCTGGACCGGTTGCAGCACGGCCGCCGCGTGGCGCTGGCGACCTCGTTCGCGCTGCGTACCGGGCTGGCCGCGCTGCTGATCATGAACTATGACGGCCCGACCGGCAGCTACCCGTCGTGGGTGCTTTACCCCTGTGCCCTCGCGATGATGGTGCTGTCGAAGTCGTTCAGCGTGCTGCGCAGCGCCGTCACCCCCCGGGTCATGCCGCCGAGCATCGACCTGGTGCGGGTCAACTCCCGGCTGACGGTGTTCGGCTTGCTCGGGGGCACCATTGCCGGCGGCGCGATCGCCGCCGGCGTGGAGTTCGTCTGCACCCACCTGTTCAAGCTGCCCGGTGCGCTGTTCGTGATCGTCGCCGTCACGGTCGGCGGTGCCCTGCTGTCGATGCGCATTCCCCGCTGGGTCGAGGTGACCGCGGGCGAGGTCCCGGCCACCCTGAGCTATCGCCGGGACAGCGGCCGGCAGCGGCGCAGCTGGCCCGAAGAGGTCAAGAAGGCCAGCGGGACTCTTCGACAACCGCTGGGCCGCAACATCATCACGTCACTGTGGGGCAATTGCACGATCAAGGTGATGGTGGGCTTCCTCTTCTTGTACCCCGCGTTCGTGGCCAAGGCGCATCAAGCCAACGGCTGGGTCCAGCTGGGCATGCTGGGCATGATCGGCGCCGCCGCGGGAGTCGGCAACTTCGCCGGCAACTTCGCCAGCGCGCGACTGCAACTGGGCAGGCCGGCGGTGTTGGTGGTCCGCTGCACGGTGGCGGTGTGCGCGGTCGCGCTGGCGGCCGCGGTGGCGGGCAGCCTGATGGCGGCGGTGATCGCCACCCTGGTCACCTCGGGATCCAGCGCAATCGCGAAGGCCTCACTGGACGCCTCGCTGCAAAACGATCTGCCGGAGGAGTCGCGGGCGTCGGGGTTCGGGCGCTCGGAGTCGACGCTGCAATTGGCCTGGGTGCTCGGCGGGGCGCTCGGCGTCTTGTTGTACACCGACTGGTCGGTCGGCTTCACCGCGGTCAGCGCCGTGCTCATCCTGGGGCTGGCGCAGACCCTGGTGAGCTTCCGTGGCGACTCGTTGATTCCCGGGCTTGGCGGTAACCGGCCCGTCATGGTCGAGCAGGAGGGCATGCGCCGCGCCGCCGGCAGACCGGCGGCGGTGCCAAAGTGAGGACCGAGTGAGGACCGGACGCAAGCGGGGAATAACCGTTCTGGTCGTTGCCCTCGTGGTGCTGGTGTCGGCGGGCGCGGGAGTGGCCACCTGGCTGCTGGTGCGTCAGCCGGGTCCACAGCGACCCGAGATCAGCGCGTATTCCCACGGCCACCTGACCCGGGTGGGCCCGTACATGTACTGCAACGTCCTCGACCTCAACGACTGCCAGACGCCACAGGCCCAGGGCCAACTGCCGATCAGCGAACTCTATCCCGTGCAACTGTCGGTGCCGCGGGCCATCTCGCGGGCACCGTGGCGGCTCCTGCAGGTCTACGAGGACCCCACCAACACCACCGCCACCATGTTCCGCCCGGGCACCCGGATGGCGGTCACCATCCCACCCGTCGACCGCCAGCGCGGACGGCTCACCGGGATAGTCGTGCAGTTGCTGACGTTGGTGGTGGACCCCGCTGGCGAGCTGCGCGACGTTCCCCACGCGGAATGGTCTGTGCGGCTTAGCTTCTGAGGGCCGTCTGACGCCGGTCGATCAACGCTGCCGAGCGACGATCACCGGAGTGCGGACCGCGTGCACCACTGCCGTGCCGACCGATCCGAGCAGCATGCCGGCGAAGCCACCGCGTCCGTGGCTGCCGACGACCACCAGTTGCGCGTCCGCCGAGCGCTCGACCAGGTGCCGAGCGGGGCGGTCGGCGACGATCTCGCGATGGACGGTCACGTTGGGGTAGCGGTCCCGATACCCGGCCAATCGCTCCGCGAGGGTTTCCTCGGCCTCGGATCGCAACCTCGTCCACGAGGTTCTGGTGGTTCCGGTCCACTCCCGGTCCGGGATGTCGGGGACCTCGACGTCGGTCCACGCATGCAGGGCCACCAATTCGGCACCACGCCAGGCAGCTTCGTCGAAGGCGATCGCGGTGGCCAGCTCCGACGCCGGTGACCCGTCGATGCCGACCAGCACGAATCCCGCAGGCGGCGGCGAGAAGTCGCCGCGGATCACCGCGACCGGGCAGTGGGCGTGATGGATCACTCCGGTGCTGACGGACCCCAGCAGCACACGTTCCAACGTCCCGTGGCCGCGGCTACCGACGACGACCATGTCGGCTTTCGCCGACAAGTCGACGAGGGCGGGGGCGGGCGACGCGGCGGACTGCACGCCGTTGAAACGCAGGCGACGATCACCGGTCATGTCCTCGGCGAGCTTGGCCGCCTCGGCGAGCACCCGGCGTGCGTTTTCGTCGAGCTGTTGGGCGATGTCGGGCGGAAGGGCCTCCCCCGACCACCCAAGCACCGGTGCGCCCGCGGGCACCGGTGCCGCGGCGTGCACCAGCGTCAGTGCCACGTTGCGCATCATCGCCTCGTGCACGGCCCATCGCATGGCCGCGTTGGAATCGGGGGATCCGTCAACCCCGACGACGATCCCCGGGTCCGCTAACTCACTGGACATATCGCTGCCCCATCATTGGTTCGGTTCGGCATCACTGGTTCGGTTCAGCCGGGTCAACCTTAAGGTCGGGCCGGCGCGCGGTCAGGAGGCATTCGTCCCCTGTATTGGTGACTTGGGGCCCGAGCGTCGACGCGCTCAGCGGGGCACTAGGCCACGCGCTCGCCCTCGACGGGTGGGCCGGGGGGAGTACCGTCGCCGAACGGTCTGCCGCCCAACGCCTCCCGGCCATGCGGGCTCAGCCAGTTGGCCAGGTCGGGGCCCTTGGGCACGATGCGAGTCGGGTTGATGTCGGCGTGGACCACGTAGTAGTGCCGCTTGATCTGGGCGAAGTCGACGGTATCGCCGAAGCCCGGTGTCTGGAACAGGTCACGCGCGTAGGCCCACAGCACGGGCATCTCGGACAGCTTGCTGCGGTTGCACTTGAAATGCCCGTGGTAGACGGGGTCGAAGCGCGCCAGGGTGGTGAACAGGCGCACGTCGGCCTCGGTGATGGTGTCGCCCACCAGGTAGCGCTGGCCGGCTAGGCGATCGGTCACCCAATCCAGTGCGGCGAACAGCCGGTCGTAGGCCGCCTCGTAGGCCTGCTGCGAGCCGGCGAAGCCGCAGCGGTACACCCCGTTGTTGATCTCGGTGTAAACCCTCTTGCTCACCTCGTCGATCTCGGCCCGCAGCGGCTCCGGGTACAGCGCGGGCGCGCCGTCGCGGTGGTGGGCAGTCCACTGCGTCGAGAAATCCAGGGTCATCTGCGCGAAGTCATTGGTGACCACCGCGCCGGTGGGGACATCGACGATCGCCGGGACGGTGATGCCTTTGGGGTAGTCGGGGAATCGCGTGAAGTAGGCGTCTTGCAGCCGCGGGATCTTCAGCACCGGGTCCACACCGCCGGGATCGAGATCGAATGTCCAACTCCGCTCGTCGTGGGTGGGACCGCAAAAGCCAATGGAGAGAACGTTTTCCAATCCCAGCAACCGGCGCACGATGATGGCGCGGTTGGCCCACGGGCAGGCCCGGGCGACGACCAGGCGGTACCTGCCGGGTTCTACCGCATACCCGTCACGGCCGTCGGCGGTGATGCGGGTGGTGATGTAGTCGGTGTCGCGGGTGAACTCGCCCGCCGGTGCGACGTAGGAAGCCATGGCGACAATTCTGCCCCAGACCCGGCGCCGGCTTGTTGGTGCCAGAACGCAGAGTTCAGCCCAGCAAGGCGACGCTGAACGGCTACTTGCTCAGGAAACGCCGGGCCAGGTTCTTCTCGGTGGATTCCCCGGGCTCCCAGTGCGCGATCCAAGGTCCGGTCCCCTCCGAGGGGTCGAGAATGCCCTGCTCCAGCCAGGTCATCCGACCCTCGAGCACATCGTTGGTCAGCCGGACATCGCTGCTGTCGGTGTTGGCCCACAACGCGTTGAAGAGGGACTCGATGCGCAGGGTCGCCTGTTGACAGAACGTGTCGGCCAACTCGTATGCCTGCCGGCCCACGCCGGGATCGGCGGCACGCTGCCCCTCGGCGCGCACACACACCGCCGACATCGCGAAAAGTTCGGCGCCGATGTCGACGATGCGCCCCAAAAAGCCCTGCTTCTGCTCCAGCTTGGCCTGCCATCGCGCCATCCCGTAGAAGGTGTTGCGGGCCAGCTTTCGCGTGGACCGTTCGACGAACCGGAGGTGCGACGCCAGCCGGCCGAACTCGCTGTAGCCCGTCGGCCGCTGCCCCTCGCCGAAGACGAGCTGCGGCAACCACTTTGCGTAGAAGCCGCTCGCCCCCGCCGCCGCGGCCGCCTTCTGGCGCAGGCCGGCATCGGGCTTGGCGAGGTCCCCGGCCGCGCTCAGGTGGGCGTCGACCGCCTCGCGGGCGATGAGCAGGCGCATGATCTCGCTGGATCCCTCGAAGATGCGGTTGATCCGCAGGTCCCGCATCATCTGCTCGGCCGGCACCGCGCGTTCTCCGCGCGCGGCCAGGGATTCCGCGGTCTCGTAGCCGCGCCCGCCGCGGATCTGCATCAGCTCGTCTGCGATGTGGCACGCCATCTCGCTGCACCACAGCTTGGCCAGGGCCGCCTCGATGCGGATGTCGTTGCGGTCCTCGTCGGCCATCTGCGCGGACAGCTCCAGCACCGCCTCAAGCGCGTACGTGGTCGAGGCGATGAACGAGATTTTGGTTGCCACCGCTTCGTGTTTGGCCACCGGCTTGCCCCACTGGACGCGCTCGCCGGACCACTCGCGGGCGATCTTCAGCGCCCACTTCGACGCCCCTGCCGCGTTCGCCGGAATCGACAGCCGCCCGGCATTGAGCGTGGTCAACGCGATCTTGAGGCCGTCGCCCTCGCGGCCGACCAGGTTTTCGCGCGGCACCCGAACGCGGTGGAACCGGGTCACGCCGTTTTCGATGCCGCGCAGTCCCATGAACTTGTTGCGCCGCTCGACGGTGATGCCGGGGGAATCGGCCTCGACGACGAACGCGCTGACGCCGCCCCGATGACCGTCGCTCTTGGGCACGCGCGCCATCACGACCAGCAGTTCGGCGACCAGGCCGTTGGTGGTCCACAGCTTTACGCCGTCGAGTTCGTAGGCCTCGCCGTCGTCGACGGGCGTGGCCGTCGAACCCAGCCGTGCCGGGTCGGAGCCCACGTCCGGCTCGGTCAACAGGAACGCCGAGATCGCACCGGCGGCGCACCGCGGCAAGAACTTCCGCTTCTGCTCCTCGGTCCCGGCGAGCTTGAGGGGTTCGGGAACCCCGATCGACTGGTGAGCCGACAGCAGCGCACCCAGGCTGGCGTTGACCGTCGAAACCATCATCAGCGCACGGTTGTACGCCACTTGCGACATTTCCAGGCCGCCGTATTCGGCGGGTATCTTCATGCCGAAGCAGCCCAGTTCGGCCAGGCCCTTGACGTATTCGTCGGGGATCTGCGCCTCGCGCTCGATGATGTTGCCGTCGACGGTCCGGAGGAACCCGCGCAGCTTGTCCAGGAACTCCCCGGCGCGGGCCTTCGCCTCCTCGGTTGGCTCGGGAAATGGGTGTATCAGGTCCAGCGAAAAACGGCCGAGGAACAATTCCTTGGCGAACGACGGTTTGTCCCAACCGCTTTCGCGCGATTCCTCGGCAACGGCCCTTGCCTGCTCTTCGGTGACGTGTGTTTGCTGTGCCATCGCAGCCTCCTCGCTTGTCGTAAGGAGGAATACCCAGTACTGGCCCGTTCTCACGTCAACGCGCCCAGCGACCGCCGGATTGGCGGCGGGGCGCCGGTCGTGCGGCCGCCGCGCGGGGCCGCGCGACAGGAAAGGTCAGGGGTCAGGCGTCGAGTTCCCGGGCCACCGCCCGGACCACCTCGGAGACGCGCCGGGCCGTCTTGCGGTCGGGATAGCGGCCTTTGCGCAGCTCGGGCTGCACGGTGCTCTCCAGCAACGTGATCATGTCCTCGACCATGCCGTGCAGCTCGTCGGGGCTGTGCTTGTGTTCGGCGGGCATCTCGCGGCGCGGCTTGGTGAGGCTGGGCGGCGGCTCAATCAGCTTGAGACTCAACGCCTGCGGTCCGCGCCTGCCGGAAGCGATGCCGAATTCCACCCGCTGCCCGGATTTGAGTCCCTCGACACCCTCGGGTAGCGCCGACGCGCGGACGTACACGTCCTCGCCGTCCTCCTGCGACAGGAAACCAAACCCCTTTTCGGAGTCGTACCACTTAACCTTGCCGGTCGGCACTGGTCTCACCTGCTTGTCTGACGGATCACTAGTTCAACAACATAAGAAGCGTCCCGCCTGCGCAGGACGCGATGTCGAATCCTGATCCTACTCGGGTGGTTGCCCCGGGAGCACCCCCCGGCTTGCTCGTTAGTCGCTAGGCTGGCACTACTGCGGAGGAGATATGCGCCTGATCCTGAACGTCATCTGGCTGATCTTCGGCGGCCTGTGGATGGCCGCCGGATATCTCCTCGCGGCACTCGTCAGCTTCCTGTTGATCGTCACGATCCCCTTCGGCTTCGCCTCGCTGCGCATCGCCTCCTACGCGCTGTGGCCGTTCGGCCGCACGATCATCGACAAGCCGACGGCCGGAACCGGCGCGCTGCTCGGAAACGTCCTATGGGTGCTGCTGTTCGGGTTGTGGCTGGCCATCGGTCATCTGGTCAGCGCGGTGGCGATGGCGGCCACGATCATCGGGATTCCGCTGGCGGTGGCCAACCTCAAACTCATCCCGGTCTCGTTGATGCCACTGGGCAAACAGGTCGTGTGGGTCGACTCGCGCGGCTCGTTAGCGGGGGTTTCGGCATGACGCTGACCGCATTGGGCGTGCCGACCGTGCCCAGCCGGACGCACCGTCGCGCCGTTTCGGCGCAGGCACCGCGCCAGGGCCCGCTGGTCGACACCTACGGCAGGGTCGCCACCGACCTGCGAGTGTCGCTGACCGACCGCTGCAACCTGCGGTGCAATTACTGCATGCCCCCCGAGGGGCTGGACTGGTTGCCCAGGGAGCAACTCCTGCGGCCCGACGAGCTGGCCAGGCTGATGCGGATCGCGGTCACCCGCCTCGGCGTCACCGGCGTGCGGTTCACCGGCGGCGAGCCGCTGCTGTCCCCGCACCTGGAAGAGATGGTCGAGGCGGCCGCCGGCCTGCGGCCCCGCCCGGAAATCTCGGTGACCACCAACGGGGTGGGTTTGGCGCGGCGCGCGGCCGCCCTCGCCGACGCCGGCCTGGACCGGGTCAACGTGTCGTTGGACACCATGGACCCGTCCCGATTCGCGGCCATCACCCGCCGCGACCGGCTCGCCGATGTGCTGGCCGGCTTGACCGCCGCCAAGAAGGCGGGCCTGGCGCCGGTAAAGGTGAACGCCGTGCTCGACCCCGCCACCGGCCGCGAGGACGTCGTCGGGCTGTTGCGGTTCTGCCTCGAGCACGGCTACCAGCTGCGGGTCATCGAGCAGATGCCGCTGGACGCCGGGCATCAGTGGCGCCGGACTGCCGCGCTGAGTTCCGAGCACGTGCTGGAGGCGCTGCGGCCGCACTTTCGGCTGCGGCCGGATCCGGCGCCGCGCGGATCCGCCCCGGCCGAGCTGTATCTGGTCGACGCGGGACCGGACACCCCGAGCGGCAAGGTCGGCGTCATCGCCTCGGTCTCGCACGCCTTCTGTGCGACGTGCGACCGCACCCGGCTCACGGCCGACGGCCAGATCCGCAGCTGCCTGTTCTCCGCCGAGGAGACCGACCTTCGGGGCCTGCTGCGCTGTGGCGCGGACGACGACGCGATCGAGGCGGCGTGGCGCACCGCGATGTGGAGCAAGCCCGCCGGCCACGGCATCAACGACCCCGGCTTCGTCCAGCCCGACCGCCCGATGAGCGCCATCGGTGGCTAGCCCGATGGAGCCCGCCCCCGCCGAGACGGACGGCATCCAGGTGACGGTTCGCTACTTCGCCGCGGCGCGCGCGGCGGCGGGCACCGAGTCGGAAAATGTGGTGCTGCGCCCGGGTACCACGGTGGCCGAACTCGTCGACAGGCTCGCCGGCCGCGGCACCCGGCTGGCCACGGTGCTGGGCCGCTGCTCGTACCTGCGCGACGGCATCGCCGTCCGAGACGAGGCCACGACGTTGCACCCGGGAGACACCGTCGACGTCCTCCCGCCGTTTGCTGGCGGATAAGGCCTGTGACATATCTCACGTAACGGAACGATAACGACCAGGCCACGGTCCGATTTCGGGGCGTATGACCTGCGGAAATCCCTAGTGTTACTGGGGTTTTCGGAAGTGTCCGAGGGGGAAACGCCGGGTTTCACTAGACGTGACGGGGCCAACAGAACCCGCTACCGTCTCCCGGAGGTTCGCCAAGCCTAGCGAGATGGCGTTCCTCCCTCGCCTATAGCGCCGAGCTCCATCCAATGGGCGGGGGACCCCGAACGTGGATGGAGGCGGGGGACCCACCGGTCCACCGTGACGGAGCGGAGTCGCTTCGGCGGCTCCTTGGGGTGAAGCCTGCGTGGTCTCGCCGACGAGCATGACGCAGGCCGGGTGGCCTCTCCAACCCGAACCCGACAGCTGACCTCGCAGGCGCGTCACGAGAGGAAACCCACGGCGCGTATGAGTGGACGTCACCGTAAGCCCACCACGTCGAACATCAACGTCGCCAAGATCGCCCTGACCGGGGCGGTGCTTGGTGGCGGCGGCATCGCCCTCGCCGGCCAGGCCGCCGCGGCCACCGACGGCGAATGGGACCAGGTAGCCCGCTGCGAGTCAGGCGGCAACTGGTCGATCAACACCGGCAACGGCTACCACGGCGGCCTGCAGTTCAGCCAGGGCACCTGGGCCGCCCACGGCGGCGGCGAGTACGCCCCGAGCGCCCAGCTGGCCACCAGGGAACAGCAGATCGCCGTCGGCGAGCGGGTGCTGGCGACTCAGGGACGTGGCGCCTGGCCCGTGTGCGGCCACGGCCTGTCCGCCGCCACCCCGCGCAACGTGCCAACCACGCCGGCCGGAATGGACGAGCCGCTGGATGCGCCCGGCATGAACGGTGAGCCGGCACCGCTGGCCCCACCGCCCGCGGACGCTCCCGTGCCCGACGCCCCGCCGCCCGGGGATGCGCCCGCGCCTTCCGCGCCGGTGGAGCTGGCTGCCAACGACCGTTGGGCACCTCCCGGGGACGATCTGCCGCCCGCGCCGCCGCAGGATCTGGCTCCGCCGGCGCCCCCGGCCGACGCCCTGCCGCCGGCGCCACCCGCAGACATACCGCCCGCGCCCCCCGAGGACCTCGCGCCCCCGGCCGATGTCCTGCCGCCCGCACCTCCCGAGGACATACCGCCCGCGCCCCCCGAGGACCTCGCGCCCCCGGCCGATGTCCTGCCGCCCGCACCCCCCGAGGACATACCGCCCGCGCCCCCCGAGGACCTCGCGCCCCCGGCCGACGCCCTGCCGCCCGCACCTCCCGAGGACATACCGCCCGCGCCCCCCGAGGACCTCGCACCCCCGGCCGACGCCCTGCCGCCCGCACCCCCCGAGGACCTTGCACCCCCGGCCGATGTCCTGCCGCCCGCACCCCCCGAGGACATACCGCCCGCGCCCCCCGAGGACCTCGCACCCCCGGCCGACGTGCCCCCGCCCGGCGACGAAAGCGGCGCACCGGTCGAACCACAGCCGGTCTCCGACGTCGCCTACACCAAGCGGCTGTGGGAGGCGATCCGGGGACACGACATCCGCGGCAACGACGCGCTGGACGCCCTCGCGCAGCCGTCCGTCATCGCCTAGCAGGGCGGCGTCCGCACCGTCAGGCCGAGCCCACCCATTCGTCGGTGCCGTCGTCGAAGAACTGGTGTTTCCACACCGGTAGCCGCTCCTTGATGGTGTCGACCAGCAGGGCACACGTCGCAAATGCCGCTTGTCGATGGTCGGCGGCCACCGCGGCCACCAGGGCCGCCTCCCCCAGATGCAGCGCCCCGATCCGGTGGCTGGCCGCGACGGCGCGCAACCCGCTGGACCGCTCGGCGATCTCGGTGACGACATCGGTCAGCACCTGCGGGGCCGACGGATGCGCGGAATACTCCAGTCGCACCACGCGGCGCCCGCCGTCGTGGTCGCGGATCATGCCGACGAACCCGACGACGGCGCCGGCCGACCGGTGACGCACCAGGTCCTCGTGTTCAGCCAGGAAGATCGGCCGGTCGGTCATCTCGGCGCGCACGACCAGCGTCATCGCCGGTGGTCTTCGCCGGCGAGCTGGTCGAGCGCGTGGTCGAGCACGTCGGCGAGCACGGCCAGGCCGTCGCGGACCCCGCCGGGCGACCCGGGCAGGTTGACGACCAGGGTACGGCCGGCGACCCCGCACACACCCCGCGACAGCACCGACGTCGGTACCTCCGGAAGGCCGGAGCGGCGGATGGCGTCGGCCAACCCGGGAATCATGTAGTCCAGCACCGCCACGGTCTGTTCCGGGGTGCTGTCGGTGGGCGAGATGCCGGTGCCGCCCGAGGTGATGATGACGTCGACGTCGTCGTCGACCGCTTGGCGCAGTGCCGCACCGACCGGTTCCCCGTCGGCGACCACCTCCGGCGTCACGGGCGAAAATCCACGCTGCCCCAGCCAGTCGGCGATGATCGGCCCGCAGCGGTCGTCGTACGCCCCGGTCGACGCTCGGGTCGAGGCGACGATGACGCGTGCGGATCGGTCGTCCATCAGCGCACCCAGTTCCCGCTCTTGCCGCCCTCCTTGCGAAGGACCCGGATGTCGTCGATGCGTGCGGCCGGGTCGACCGCCTTGATCATGTCGTAGAGCGTGAGCCCGGCCACGCTGACGGCGGTCAGGGCCTCCATCTCCACGCCCGTGCGGTCGGTGCTGCGCACCGTCGCGGTGATCTCGATATCGGACTCGCCGACGGCGAAATCGACGTCGACCCCGGTCAGCGCGAGCTGATGGCACAGCGGGATCAGGTCGCCGGTGCGCTTGGCCGCCAGCACGCCCGCGACCCGCGCGGTCGCCAACGCGTCCCCCTTGGGCAGCCCGCCGGTCGAGATCAGCCCCACCACGTGCGCCGAGGTGCGCACGGCCCCGGCAGCCACGGCCGTGCGCCTGGTGGCCGCCTTCTCGGTGACGTCGACCATGCGCGCGGCCCCCTGCTCGTCCAGGTGCGACAACGGGCCCGAGCCGACTCCCCCCGACGGGCGGGCCGCCGCCCCGGCTGCCTCGGCCATCGCGGCGACCTAACGGTTGATTTCGGTAACCGGGTGGACGTAGGGCAGATCGTCGGAGGGCACCGGGAAGACCAGCTCACCGAAGGGCGACAACGCACCCGTGCGGTCGCTCACCAATTCGCTTACCGCGTGGTCGTCCGGGCCGGTCGCCGGCCAGCCGTTGTCGACATACTTGGTTTTGGGGGCTTTGCCCTCAGCCTTGTCAGCCACGGGACCCATTCTGACAGGTCGCGCACGCGCGCGTGGCGGCAAGGGGCCTTCTTCGGGCGACATCTCCCCCAGCTGCGCAGCGGTTGACGGGCGGACGGTGCTGGCTAATTTCGAGACATCGCTTCTGATTCCCTGCGCACGGCCGCCACCAGTCCGCATTCGCGGCGACGGGCGTTCCTTCCCCGCCCGGAACCTGCGGGCGACGCTGCGCATCGAGACGAACTCATCGGCGCGCATGTGATCGAGGCCGTCCCCGCCCAACCCGGCCGACCCTGCGGCCACCGGCGTGCGCAGGCGTCGCTGGCCGGGTGCTGCGCGAGGCGGCGCCCACTCGGATGGCCCTCCAGCGACCACCACGTCGCACCGACCGGCGCCAGTGAGTCCATCCCCAACGCCGAGCAGCGCGAGGGTACCGCTCAGCGACGTCGTCGCCGACACCCTCTGGCGCTGGAGCGCCCCCTGACCGTGAGCTTCGCGTCCCCCGACTGGCTTAGGCTGGTCGGCAATGACCGACAACACCCCGGATGTCCCGCTGGGGTCCTGGCTGGCCGACTTGCCCGACGAGCGGCTGATCCGACTGCTGGAACTGCGGCCAGACCTCGCGCAGCCCCCACCGGGCAGCATCGCCGCGCTGGCAGCGCGTGCCCAGGCCCGCCAGTCGGTCAAGGCCGCCACCGACGACCTGGACTTCCTGCGGCTGGCGGTGCTCGATGCACTGCTGGTTCTGCACGCCGAGTCGGCGCCGGTGCCCAGCACGAAGCTCCTGGCGCTGATCGGGGACCGCGCCCCCGAGGCCGACGTGCTCGGCGCGCTGGACGACCTGAAGCAGCGCGCCCTGGCCTGGGGCGAGGCCTCGGTCCAGGTGACCGCCGACGCGGGCACCGCGCTGCCCTGGCACCCCGGCCAGGTCATCCTCGAGGACGCCTCCCGCTCGGGAGAACAGATCTCCGAGCTCATCGACGGCCTCGATCCAGCGCAGCGGGAGGTGCTGGACAAGCTGCTCGAGGGCTCGCCGATGGGCCGTACCCGCGACGCCGCCCCCGGCGCCCCGGCCGATCGTCCGGTGCCGCAACTGCTGGCGCTGGGCCTGCTGCGGCGCATGGACGCCGAGACGGTGATCCTGCCCCGCCACGTCGGGCAGGTGCTGCGCGGCGAGCGGCCGGGCCCGCTGCAGCTGACGGCCCCCGACCCGGTGGTGTCGACAACCACGCCCGACGATGTCGACGCCGCGGCCGCCGGGGCCGTCATCGACCTGCTGCGCGAACTCGACGTCGTGCTCGAAACGCTCGCCGTCGCACCGGTTTCCGAGCTGCGCAGCGGCGGGCTAGGGGTCCGAGACCTCAAACGGCTGGCCAAGACGACCGGCATCGAGGAGCCCCGGCTCGGGCTGCTCCTCGAGGTCGCGGCCGCGGCCGGGCTGATCGCCAGCGGCACGCCCGATCCCGAGCCGGCCGACGCGGACGGCCCCTACTGGGCGCCGACCGTGGCCGCCGACCGGTTCGGCGCGCTGTCCCCCGCCGAGCGCTGGCACCTGCTGGCCGCCACCTGGCTGGACCTGCCGGGCCGCCCGGCGTTGATCGGCACCCGCGGCCCGGACGCCAAACCCTATGGCGCCCTGTCGGACACGCTGTACTCCACGGCCGCCCCGCTGGATCGACGGCTGCTGTTGGGCATGCTGTCGCAGCTGCCGGCCGGGGCGGGCGTCGATGCGGTCGAGGCATCCGCGGCGCTGGTGTGGCGGCGCCCGCGCTGGGCCCGCCGACTGCAGCCGGGCCCGGTCGGCGATCTGCTGACCGAGAGCCACGCGCTGGGGCTGGTGGGCCGAGGGGCGATCAGCACACCGGGCCGCGCGCTGCTGGACGACGCCGCCGACCCGCGCGACGCGGTCGACGCGATGGCCCGGGCGCTGCCCGAACCGATCGACCACTTCCTCGTGCAGGCCGACCTGACCGTCGTGGTCCCCGGCCCGCTGCGCAACGACCTCGCCGACCAGCTGGCCACGGTCGCCACCGTCGAATCGGCCGGCGCCGCGATGGTGTACCGCATCAGCGAGCAGTCGATCCGCCACGCACTCGACGTCGGCAAGACACGCGACTGGATGCAGGCGTTCTTCACCCGGCACTCGAAAACTCCGGTGCCACAGGGCCTTTCCTACCTGATCGACGACGTGGCGCGCCGCCACGGCCAGCTGCGGATCGGCATGGCCGCCTCGTTCGTGCGCTGCGAGGACCCCGCGCTGCTGGCCCAGGCGGTGGCCGCGCCCGCCGTCGAGGGGGTGCAGCTGCGCGCGCTGGCGCCGACGGTCGCGGTCTCGCCCGCGCCGATCGGCGAGGTGCTGGCCGCGCTGCGGGCGGCGGGCTTCGCCCCGGCCGCTGAGGACTCCTCCGGCGCGATCGTCGACGTGCGGCCCCGCGGGGCGCGGGTGGCCACACCACAACAGCGCCGGCCCTACCGCCCGGCGCCGCGGCCGAGCACCCAGACGCTGGATGCCGTCGTCTCGGTGCTGCGCAAGGTCACCGCCGCGCCGTTCGGGAACAGCCGCGTCGATCCGGCGGTCGCGATGTCGTTGTTGCAGCGCGCGGCCAAGGAGCAGGAGACGTTGGTGATCGGTTACCTCGATGCCGCCGGCGTGGCCACTCAGCGGGTAGTGTCGCCGATCACCATCCGCGGCGGTCAATTGGTGGCGTTCGATTCGGGGTCCGGGCGGCTGCGCGACTTCGCCATCCACCGCATCACGTCGGTGGTGTCGGCCCACGGCCGATAATGGAAGGCATGTTTTTCGCGCCCACGGTGAAAGGGAGGAGTGGCGCCCGTGACTGACGGACCCTTGATCGTGCAGTCCGACAAGACGGTCTTGCTCGAGGTGGACCACGAGCAAGCCGGCGCGGCACGTGCCGCCATCGCGCCGTTCGCCGAGCTGGAACGCGCGCCCGAGCACGTGCACACCTACCGGATCACGCCGCTGGCGCTGTGGAACGCGCGCGCCGCCGGCCATGACGCCGAGCAGGTCGTCGACGCGCTGGTGTCGCACTCCCGCTACGCGGTGCCGCAGCCGCTGCTGGTCGACATCGTCGACACCATGGCCCGCTACGGCCGCCTGCAGCTGGTCAAGCACCCCGCGCACGGCCTCACGCTGGTGAGCCTGGACCGCGCGGTGCTCGAGGAGGTGCTGCGCAACAAGAAGATCGCCCCGATGCTGGGCGCCCGCATCGACGACGACACCGTCGTCGTGCACCCCAGCGAGCGCGGCCGGGTCAAGCAGATGCTGCTCAAGATCAGCTGGCCCGCAGAAGATCTCGCCGGTTACGTCGACGGCGAGGCGCATCCGATCAGCCTGGTGCAGGACGGCTGGCAGCTGCGCGACTATCAGCACCTGGCCGCGGACTCGTTCTGGGACGGCGGCTCCGGGGTGGTGGTGCTCCCGTGCGGCGCGGGCAAGACGCTGGTGGGCGCGGCCGCGATGGCCAAAGCCAGCGCCACCACGCTGATCCTGGTGACCAACATCGTGGCCGCCCGGCAGTGGAAGCGCGAGCTGGTGGCGCGCACCTCGCTGACCGAGGAGGAGATCGGCGAATACTCCGGGGAGCGCAAGGAGATCCGGCCCGTCACCATCTCGACCTACCAGATGGTCACCCGCCGCACCAAGGGCGAATACCGCCACCTCGAGCTCTTCGACAGCCGCGACTGGGGGCTGATCGTCTACGACGAGGTGCACCTGCTGCCCGCGCCGGTGTTCCGGATGACCGCCGACCTGCAGTCCAAACGGCGGCTGGGCCTGACCGCCACGCTCGTCCGCGAGGACGGCCGTGAGGGCGACGTGTTCTCGCTGATCGGACCGAAGCGCTACGACGCGCCGTGGAAGGACATCGAGGCGCAGGGCTGGATCGCGCCGGCGGAGTGCGTCGAGGTGCGGGTCACCATGACCGACAACGAGCGGATGATCTATGCCACCGCCGAACCCGAAGAGCGCTACAAGGTGTGCTCGACGGCGCATTCGAAGGTCGCCGTGGTCAAGTCCGTGCTGAGCCGGCACCCCGGCGAGCAGACCCTGGTCATCGGCGCCTACCTCGACCAGCTCGACGAGCTCGGCGCCGAGCTGAACGCCCCGGTGATCCAGGGGTCGACGCGGACCCGGGAACGCGAGGAGCTGTTCGACGCCTTCCGCCGCGGCGAGGTGTCCACGCTGGTGGTGTCCAAGGTCGCCAACTTCTCCATCGATCTGCCGGAAGCCTCGGTGGCGGTGCAGGTTTCGGGAACGTTCGGCTCACGCCAGGAGGAGGCGCAGCGGCTGGGCCGGTTGCTGCGGCCCAAGTCCGACGGCGGCGGTGCGATCTTCTACTCCGTGGTGGCGCGCGACAGCCTGGACGCCGAATACGCCGCGCACCGGCAGCGGTTTCTCGCCGAGCAGGGCTACGGCTACATCATCCGCGACGCCGACGACCTGCTGGGCCCGGCGATCTAGGGTTGCGCCTGAACTAGAGCGACAGGATCGTCGCCGACGCGGTACCCGGCGCGCCGTAGACCTGCGCCAGGCCGACGCGCGGGTTGCCCGGCACCTGACGCTCGCCTGCCTCGCCGCGCAGCTGGCGCACCAGCTCGTGCATCTGCCGCAGCCCCGACGCGCCAATCGGTTCGCCGTTGGCGATCAGGCCGCCGTCGGTGTTCACCGGCATCGAGCCGTGGATCTCGGTGGCCCCGTCGGCAAGCAGCTTCTCCTGCTCGCCGTCGGCGCACAGACCCGTTTCGGCCATGTGGATCACCTCGGCGCCGGCGTCGGTGTCCTGCAGCTGCGCAACGTCGACGTCCTCCGGGCCGACGCCCGCCGCCTCGTAGGCGGCCTTGGCCGCATACACCGTCGGCGATGCGTCCTCGTCCAACGGCGCCGAGGTGGCATGCACCTCGTAGGCCCCGAACCGCCGGGTGCGAATCTCGCAGGCCCGCACGTACACCGGCTTTTCGGTGAACTTATGCGCCATGTCGGCGCGGCACATGACGACGGCGGCGGCGCCCTCGTCGGGTGCGCAGAACATGTACTGCGTCAGCGGATAGTTGAGCACCGCGGAGTTGAGGATCTCCTCCTCGGGAATCGGCTTGCGCCGGAATGCATTCGGGTTCAGCGCGCCGTTGCGGAAGTTCTTGGCGGCGACCTTGGCCAGCGTGGCCTGGGAGATGTTGTGGTCGTGGATGTACTTGTTGGCCTTCATCCCGAAGAACTTGGTGGTGACGAACTGCCCGTTCTGCGCGTACCACTGCGGCAGCGCCAGCTTCGCCGGGTCGTCGGTGAACGCGCCGCGCGGGTGCTTGTCCAGCCCGATCGCGATGCCGAGGTCGTACTTGCCCAGCCGGATGGTGTCGGCGGTCTGCTGGATGGCGCTGGCCGAGGTCGCGCACGCGTTGAACACGTTGGTGAACGTGATGCCGGTCAGGCCGACCAGGCGGGTCACCGCGTCGGGGTTGGACACCTCATAGCTGCCGCCGAAACCGAACTGGATGTCCTTCCAGTCCACGCCGGCGTCGGCCAACGCGGATTGGATCGCCTCGGCGCCCATCTGCATCGCGGTCTTGTCGAACCTGCCGAACGGGTGCAGCCCCACGCCGATGATGGCTACGTCGTTGCTCATTTCAGCTCCCTACAGATAGATGGTGACGACCCGCTTCACGCGGCTTCGCCGCGCTCGCGATCGCCACTAGACCGGCTGGAATGCGAACGTGACGATCTCGTTGCCGTCGGCGTCGGTGGTGAACGGCACCATGGTCAACTCGACCTCCTGGCCGAACCGAATCCTGGCCGGGTCGTTCTCGGTGAGCCGGCCCTCGACCCGGATGACGTCGTCGAGCTGGACCAGCCCGACGCCGAACGGCACGAAATCCTCACCGGACGGGCCGGCGTAGGGCGCCCCTGGCGGGAAGCCCTGCGTCGTCCACGCCACGAGGGTGCCGCGACGCGGGAGCAGCACGTCTTTCATCCCTCCGGCGCTGCAGCGCGGGCACCACTGCTGCACGGGAAAGGTCGTGGCGCTGCACTCGTCGCAGCGGCTGCCGATCAGCTGCGGGTCCTCGTCGGGCCAGGTGGAGATTTCGGGCGCGAGTGCCTTTTGCATCGAAGTCCTCCAGCGATCATCCGCAGTCCGCGCGCGAGAATGCGCTCACTGAAAGGTACAACAGCATTCGACGAAAGTGGAAATTACGTTCTCGCAGTGCGGCGCCGAGCGCCCGAGACTACCGGGACTATCGTGAGGGCGCCGCCGCAACCAAGGAGACGACCATGCCGGTCACGGTGATACTGGAACTGAAATTCAAGCCCGACGCGGTCCCTGCGGCGCGCGAGGTCATGGGCCGGGCACTGCGGGACACCCGGGCGTTCTCGGGCAATCTGGGCACCGACGTGCTGGTCGACGAGGACGACGAAGCCCACTGGCTGATCTACGAACTGTGGGCGACGGTCGCCGACGACGAGGCCTACCGCGCGTTTCGCGCCGGCGAGGGGAAGCTGACCGAGCTTCCTCCCCTGCTGGCCGCTCCTCCCGTCAAGACCCGCTACGCCACGGCGGACGTCTAACCCAGCGCGGGGATCACCTCGCGCTCGAACAGTTCGATTCCGGAGCGGTCGTAGGCGGCCTCCGGGAAGTAGCAGATCACATACTCGCACCCGAGGTCGCGGATCTTCGCCAGCCGCTCGATCACCTGTTCCGGTGTGCCCGTGGCCGAGTCGGGTCCGCTGGTGCCGGCGATCATCGCGTCCGCCACCGCCTCCGGAATGTACCGCACCAGGCGGTTGCGAACCCGTTGCATCCGGTCGGCCACCTCGGTGTCGGACGCGCCCACGACCGCGTTGATGTTGACCGATCGCACGATAGCGTCGAAGTCGGTGCCCACCTCGCGGCAGTGCTGGGCCAGCACCTGCGACTTGTGGGCGAACGCCTCGGGCTCCGGCGTGAAGTTGGTGTACTGCGCAAATTTCGCGGCGATGCGCAAGGTCACCTTCTCCCCACCGCCGGCAATCCACAGCGGTATCCCGTTGTCCTGCAACGGCTTCGGCGCCACGATCGCGCCATCCACATGGTAGTGTTTGCCGTCGAAGCTGACCTTGCCGTCGCGCCAGGCGTCCCGAATGATCTGCACGCCCTCGTCCAGGCGGCCCAACCGCACCCCGGCCGACGGGAACCCGTAACCGTAAGCGCGCCACTCGTGTTCGTACCAGCCCCCACCGATGCCCATCTGGATGCGGCCGCCCGAAATGATGTCGGCGGTCGCAGCCACCTTGGCCAGGTAGACCGGGTTGCGGTAGCTCATCGCGGTACACATCTGGCCGAGCTTGATGCGCGACGTGCTGGCCGCGTAGGCGGCCATCAGCGACCACGCCTCGTGGGTGGCCTCGCCCGTCGGCATCGGGACGGTGTGGAAGTGGTCGTAGACCCACAGCGAGTCCCACGCGCCGCCGTCGGCGTGGGCGGCCAGGTCGCGCATCACCGGCCAGTGCTCCGCGGTATCGATGTCGACCAGGTCCATCCGCCAGCCCTGCGGTATGAAAAGTCCAAAGCGCATAGCAAGGGACCTTAGCCTGGACCCGGTAAGCTGCGGGCCGGACACCGATCAGCCCGATGGAGGCGCGCAGTGCGGGTATTGATCTCCGGCGCCAGCATCGCGGGACCGGTGCTGGCGTATTGGCTGAACCGCTACGGCCTCGAAGTCACCGTTGTCGAACGCGCTCCGGCGCTGCGCAAGGCCGGCGGCCACGGCGTCGACCTGTTCCGCCCGGCGATGGACATTTCGGCGAAGATGGGCGTCCTGCCGCGCATCGAGGCGCGCGCCACCGGGATCGACCGGCTGATCATGTATCGCGAGGGCCGCGTGCGGCCGATCGAGGTCGACCTCACCAAGATCTACGGCGCCACCTCCGACAAGCACGTGGAGATCATGCGCGACGACCTCAGTGAGATCTACTACGACGCCGGGCGCGACGATGTCGAGTACGTTTTCGGCGACTCGATCACCGACATCGACCCCGACGGCGGGGTGGCGTTCGAGCACGCCGCCGCCCGCAGTTTCGACGTCATCGTCGGCGCCGATGGACTGCACTCCAACGTGCGTCGCCTGACGTTCGGCGAGGAGGCCGAGCTCACCCGCTTCCTCGGCGGATATCTCGCGGTGGTGTCGGTTCCCAAGGCGCTCGCCGCCGGTGGCGAGATGCTGACCCACGTCGGCGTCGGGCGCATGGCGGGGATCTACACCGCCGAGCATCTCGACGACGCGCGGGCGGTGTATCTGTTCCGCAGCAAAGAGCAACTCGACTACGACCACCGGGATGCCCTGCGGCAGAAGCACTTACTACGCGAAGTCTTCGCGGGCATGCATTCCGACGTGGACCGCTGGCTGGGGGAACTCGACCAGACGCCGGCGTTCTACTTCGACGCGATCAGTCAACTGCGGCTGGACCGATGGTCGCGGCGGCGGGTCACGCTGGTCGGCGACGCCGGGTACTGCCCCGGCCCCGCGGTCGGCGGCAGCACCAGCCTCGCGGTGCTCGGCGCCTACGTGCTGGCCGGTGAGCTCGCCCGGGCGGACGGCGATCACCTGCGCGCGTTCGCCGCCTACGAACTACACATGCGCGAGCCCGTGCACCTGAGCCGGTCCTTCGCGCGCAGCGCCGCCAAAAGCATCATGCCCGGTTCCCCGGCCGGGGTGTGGGCGCTGACCCGCGGCGCCCAACTGGTCTCGCGGATGCCCGCGCCGTTGTCGCGGGCGCTGGCCAAGCTCAACACCAGGGGCGTGCGACTGTACGACTCGATGCAGGTGCCCGACTATGCCGAAGTCGACGTCTGAGAGCATGGTCGGCATGGAGCTCACAGGTGTCGGGGTATGGAGTAGTCAGCTGCGTTACGGAGATCCGGCCGAGTCCGCCGAGGCGGCAGCGGAATTGGACGAGCTGGGCTTCCCCGCGCTGTGGATCCCCGACGTCGGCGGGCCCGTGATGGACGCGGTCGGCCGACTGCTTGCCGCGACCCAGCGCACGGTGATCGCCACGGGCATCCTGAACCTGTGGATGCACTCCCCCGGCGACGTCGCCGAATCCTATGCGGCGCTGACCGCCGAGCACGGGGACCGGTTCCTGCTGGGCATCGGGGTCAGCCACGCTCCGCTGATCGATGCCGGCGAGCCCGGGCGTTACCGCAAGCCGCTGGCGGCGACCGCGTCGTTCCTGGACGGGCTGGACGCCGCGCCACAGCCGGTGCCTCAAGAGCGCCGCGTGCTGGCCGCGCTCGGCCCCAAGATGCTGAGGTTGTCCGCGGATCGGACCCGCGGCGCGCACCCCTACCTGGTCACGCCGGACCACACCGCCTCCGCCCGTGCGATTTTGGGTGAGGGCCCGTTGCTGATGCCCGAGCAGACGGTCATCCTCTGTGACAGCGCCGAGGAGGCCCGCAGCATCGGGACCGACATGCTGCGGTCGTATCTGTCGATGCCGAATTACGCCAACAATACGTTGCGCAGCGGCTTTTCCGCGGACGACGTGGCGCAGGTCAGCGATCGGCTGTTCGATGCGATCATCGCCTGGGGAGACGAAGAGGCGATCATGCGCCGGGTGGACGAGCACCGGTCGGCCGGCGCCGATCACGTCTGCCTCCAGGTGCTGACCGCCGACCCGCGGGCGTTCCCCCGCGAGCAGTGGCGCCGGCTCGCCGCCGCCATCTAAACGGGGATCCAGCCCTTCCGGCGCCGCGACATATAACTTGTTGCGACGACACGCCGGAACGCGTCGCAGAGGTTTATGTCTCGCGGCAGCGCCGCCCCAGGCACACCGACGAGCAGACGCAAAATCGCCCAAAAGCCTGAGGCTTTGGGCGATTTTGCGTCTGCTCGCGCTGTGAACTAGGTCAATGAGTCCGGCGGCAGGAACCGGTCGCCGTACTTGGCGGCCAGCTCCCGGGCGCGGGCCACGAAGGCTTCCGTGCCGATGCCGCCCGGTCCCTCGTAGCCGGCGATGAACTGGGCGCTGCCGCCGGTCCACGGCGGGAAGCCAATGCCCATGATCGATCCGATGTTGGCGTCGGCGGTCGAGATCAGCACGCCCTCGTCGAGGCACTTCTGGGTTTCCAGCGCCTCGGCGAACAGCATCCGGTCGATCATGTCCTGCAGCGGCGGCTGCGAGCTGCCGGACTTGAACGTCTCGCGCAGCCCCGGCCACAGGCCGGTGCGCTTGCCGTCCACGTACTCGTAGAAGCCGGCACCCTTCAACCGCGACGGGCGGCCGATCTCGATCATCTTCTCGACGACCGCCTCGGCCGGGTGCGGCTCGTAGGTGCCGCCGGTGGCCTCGACACCCTTGCGGGTGGCGACGGCGATCTTGTGCATCAGCTCCAGGTTCAGCTCGTCGGACAGCTGCAGCGGCGGCGCCGGGTAGCCCGCCCGCGAACCGGCGTGCTCGATGCTGGCGGGCTCGACGCCCTCGCCGAGCATGGCCAGCGCCTCGTTGACGAACGTCCCGATGACGCGGCTGGTGAAGAAGCCGCGGCTGTCGTTGACGACGATCGGGGTCTTGCCGATGGCCAGCGTGTAGTCGAACACCCGGGCCAGCGTCTCGTCAGATGTCTTCTCGCCCTTGATGATCTCCACCAGCGGCATCTTGTCGACCGGCGAGAAGAAGTGGATCCCGATGAAGTCCTCTTGGCGCTTGACCCCGGTCGCCAGGCCGGTGATCGGCAGCGTCGAGGTGTTCGAGCCGAGCACCGCGTTGGGCTCGACGACGTCCTCGATCTCCTGGAACACCTTGTGCTTGAGGTCCTGGTCCTCGAACACCGCCTCGACCACGAAGTCGACGCCGGCCAGGTCGGCGGCGTCACCGGTCGGCTTGATCCGGTCCAGCAGCGCCTTGGATTTCTCCTCGGTGGTCTTGCCGCGCTCCAGTGCCTTGGCCTCCAGCTTCTCGGAGTAACCCTTGCCTTTGGCGGCCGCTTCCGCGCTCACGTCTTTGAGCACGACGTCATAGCCGGCCTTGGCCGAAACGTAGGCGATGCCGGCGCCCATCATGCCCGCGCCCAGCACGCCGATCTTGTTGATCTTGACCGGCTCGATGCCGTCGGGCCGCGAGCCGCCGGAGGTGATGTGCTGCAGGTCGAAGAAGAACGCCTGAATCATGTTCTTGGCGGTCTGCCCGGTCACCAACTCGGTGAAGTAGCGGCTCTCGATCCGCGTGGCGGTGTCGAAGTCGACCTGCGCGCCCTCGACGGCGGCGGCCAGGATGGCCCGGGGCGCCGGCATCGGCGCGCCCTTGAGCTGCTTGCGCAGCAGGGACGGGAACGACGGCAGGATCGACGCGAGCGACGGCGACGACGGGGTGCCGCCGGGCATCTTGTAGCCCTTTTTGTCCCAAGGCTGCTCGTGGGAGTCCGGGTTGGCCTTGATCCACGCCTTGGCGGCGGGGACCAATTCGTCGACACTGGCGACGAGCTCGTCGACCAGACCGTTGTCCTTGGCCGCGGCCGGTTTGAATCGGGTGCCCTGGCTCAGCACGTTGACGAAGGCGTTCTGGATGCCCAGCATCCGTACCGTGCGGGTGACGCCGCCACCACCGGGCAGCAGGCCCAGCGTGACCTCGGGCACCCCGATCTGGACGCCCTTGACGTCGGCGACGATGCGGTGGTGGCAGGCCAGCGCGATCTCGAGGCCGCCGCCCAGCGCCGCCCCGTTGATGGCGGCCACCACCGGCTTGCCCAGGGTCTCCAGGGTGCGCAGGTCGCGCTTGATGTCCTCGACCTCGTCGAAGATCTCGCCGGCGTTCTCCGGGCCGGCGTTGATCATTCTCTTGAGGTCACCGCCGGCGAAGAAGGTTTTCTTCGCGCTGGTGATCACCACGCCGGCGATCGAGTCCTTCTCGGCGAGAAGGCGTTCGACGGCCTTGTGCATGGACTCCTTGTAGTGCTCGTTCATCACGTTGGCCGACCCGGTCGGGTCGTCCAGCGTCAGCGTGACGATGCCGTCGGCATCCTTGTCCCACTGAATCGTGTTCTCGGCCATGGTCTTAAACCCTCTCGATGATGGTGGCCACGCCCATGCCGCCGCCGATGCACAGGGTGACGAGCGCGCGACGGGCGTTGCGGCGTTCCAGTTCGTCGACCATGGTGCCCAGGATCATGGCGCCGGTGGCGCCCAGCGGGTGGCCCATCGCGATGGCGCCGCCGTTGACGTTGAGCTTCTCGTCGGGGATGTTGAGGTCCTTCTGGAACTTCAGCACGACCGACGCGAAGGCCTCGTTCAGCTCGAACAGGTCGATGTCGTCGACGGACAGGCCGGCCCGGTCGAGCGCCTTCTGGGTGGCCGGCGTCGGGCCGGTCAGCATGATGGTCGGGTCGGAACCGGTGGTGGCGGTGGCCACGATGCGGGCCCGCGGGGTCAGGCCTTGCGACTTGCCGGCGGCCTCGGATCCGACCAGCACCAGCGCGGCGCCGTCGACAATGCCCGAGCTGTTGCCGCCGGAGTGGACGTGGTTGATCTTCTCGATCCAGTGGTACTTCTGCAGCGCCACATCATCGAAGCCGGCCATCGCGGCCAGGCCCTCGAATGCCGGCTTCAGCTTTGCCAGGCCCTCCATCGTGGTGTCGGGGCGCATGTGCTCGTCGTGATCGAGGATCAGCAGGCCGTTCTGGTCACGAACCGGCACGATCGACTTGGCGAAGTAACCCCCCGACCAGGCGTCGCCGGCCTTCTGCTGGCTGCGCAACGCGTAGGCGTCGACATCCTCGCGGGAGAAGCCCTCGATGGTGGCGATCAGGTCCGCGCCGATGCCCTGCGGGACGATGAACGCGTCGTAGGAGGTGGCCGGGTCGGCCATCATCGCGCCGCCGTCGGAGCCCATCGGCACACGGCTCATTGACTCGACGCCGCCGGCCAGCACCAGGTCGTCCCAGCCGGAGCGCACCTTCTGGGCGGCGGTGTTGACGGCCTCCAGCCCCGAGGCGCAGAACCGGTTGAGCTGCACACCGCCGACGGTGTCGGGCATGCCGGAGGCGATCACCGCGGTGCGGGCGATGTCGCCGCCCTGGTCACCCACGGGCGAGACGCAGCCCAGGATGACGTCGCTGATCAGGCTCTCGTCGAGGTCGGGGTTGCGCCTGCGCAGCTCCTCGATCAGGCCGACGACCAAGTTCAGCGGCTTGACCTCGGTCAACGATCCGTTCTTCTGCTTGCCGCGCGGCGTGCGGATGGCCTCGTAGATGAAGGCTTCTTCGGACATGTCGACTTCCTCTTCGCGTTGATTCCGGGGATCCGTCTTCAAGGGTAGGTCCGGGTACCAGCACACTAACAGGGCTCCCGTCCAACCTGTTGGTTGGGCG
>CAVRTL010000017.1:0-14488 GCA_963724165.1 uncultured Actinomycetota bacterium
AGACGCGCCATTTGAGTAGGCCGCCCTGGCGGACCATCCCCGAGATGGTCTTGAGCGCGGCGGACCGCTTCGGCTATGCGGAAGCTGTTGTCGACGGTCCGCTGCGCCTCACCTTCGTCGACCTGGTCGAGCGAATACGTTGCGCCGCAGGCGCATTCGCTGACATCGGTATCGACAAGGGCGACCGCGTCGCCATCTGGGCGCCCAACTCCGCGGAGTGGATCATCGCGGCGTTCGGGCTGCTCACCGCCGGCGGCGTGCTCGTGCCGGTCAACACGCGATTCAAGGCGGAGGAGGCCGGCGACGTCATCATCCGCAGCGGAGCCAAGGCCGTACTGGTGCACAAGGGGTTCCTGGGCCAGGACTACACCGTGCCCGCCGGCATAGCGGTCATCGACCTGAAGTCCGACTTCCTCGGCGGCGGTCCGCCGTTCGAGAGGGCGGTCAGCGGCTCCGACACCGCAGACATCATCTTCACCTCGGGGACGACCGGGCGCCCCAAGGGCGCGATGATGAATCACCGGCAGACGCTGCGGATGTACGAGGAGTGGGCGACGCTCGCGGATCTGCGCCGGGGCGACCGCTATCTGCAGATCAACCCGTACTTCCACACCTTCGGCCTGAAGGCGGGGCTCATCACGTCGTTTCTGCGCGGCGCGACGATGTTGCCGGTCGCGGTCTTCGACATCGACACGGTGGTGGATCTCATTGAGCGCGAACGGGTCACGATGCTGCCCGGTCCGCCGACGCTGTACCACTCGCTGCTGACGGTGCGGGACAAGGACAAGCTGTCGACGCTGCGGGCGGGGGTGACCGGCGCCGCGGACATCCCGGTCGAACTCGTCCGACGCATCCATGGCGAGCTTCCGTTTGAGACCCTGATGACCGGTTACGGGCTCACCGAGGCCGGCAACGTCACCCTGTCGCGCCCCGGCGACTCCTTCGAGGATGTGGCCACCACCGCGGGCCTGCCGTGCGAGGGGGTTGAGGTGCGCATCGCCGACGACGGCGAGGTGCTGGTCCGCGGCTACGGCGTCATGCAGGGCTACCTCGACGACCCGGCCGCCACCGCCGAGGCGATCGATCCCGACGGCTGGCTGCACACCGGGGATCTGGGCAATTTGGACGATTCCGGCCGGCTGCGCATCGTCGGCCGCAAGAAGGACATGTTCATCGTCGGCGGGTTCAACGCCTATCCCGCGGAGATCGAGGGTTTCCTGCTGAACCACCCGGCCGTCGCGCAGGCGGCGGTCATCGGCGTTCCCGACGAGCGGCTCGGGCAGGTGGGCAAGGCGTTCGTCGTCGCCACGCGCGCCATCAGCGCCGACGAATTGATTGGCTGGTGCGGCGAACGCATGGCGGGCTTCAAGGTGCCGCGATCGGTCGAGTTCCTCGACGCTCTGCCGCTCAACGCCACCGGCAAGGTGGTCAAAGACTTACTGCGTTAGACCCAGGCCGTCCGTCCAACGCTCGCTGGTTTCCATCGCGATGGAAGCTGGGGCCACCAGCGTCCGGGGTCACCACGTGAGCACCAGACGACCGCGCAGCCCGCCGGCTTCCACTCGGCGGTGCGCCTCGGCGGCCCGCTGGGCGGGCAGGCTGTCGGCGACGCGCAGGGTCAAAGCGCCGGCCTCCGCGAGATCGCGGAGCGTGTCCAGCACGTCGGTGCGGGTGGTGTGCTCGATGACGGACACCTCGTGCCACCTGATGGACCGCTCACTCGCGCCGAGGTGCTGGCGGGCGGAGGTGACCGCGCCCCCGTCCCGGATCGCGGAAGCGACGGCGTCGGTGTAGAGCGCCGCGTCGACGACGTCGTCCACCCCACCGGGCACCGCCTCGCGAATGCGCTCGGCCAATCCGTCTCCGCGGCGCACGACGACGTTCGCCCCCAATGCCTTGACCAGTTCGTCGTCGGCCTCGGCGGCATCGGCAACCACCTGCAGCCCTTGATATTTGGCCAGTTCGACGGCGTAACCGCCCAGGGCTCCGGCCGCGCCAGTCACCGCGACGGTGCCGCCGGAGGGAGCGGCCAGCGCTTCGAGCATCGCGTACGCGGTGAGGGCATTCATCAGAAGGGTGGACGCCGCGACGGTGGTGGCGTTGCCCGGCGCCCGCACCACCGAGCGGGCGTCGGTCACGACGTATTCGGCGTACGCGCCGACCTTGCCCATCGGGCTCAGCGTGAGGCCGATGACCCGCTCGCCAATGCCGATCGAACCACCGTCGGGTGCCTCGTCGAGAACACCGCAGAAGTCCCAGCCCGTCACGTACGGCGGATCGGGATAGCGGCCTCCCGGCAGGGTCTCCGGTGGATAATTGCGTTTCATCCATCCCGACCGCGCCGCCGTGTCGGCGGGATTGACCGCTGCCGCCTGCACGCGTACCCGGACCTGCCCGGGCCCGGCGTGGGGCTCCGGCAACACCACGACGCGGAGCACTTCGGGACCACCGAACTCGGTGTAACCGATCGCTTTCATACCCCCCCCGACTGCTTGTGTGCCGCCATCAGCGATGTTCAGTATCGAAATATGTCCCGCCAGAGTTGGCTTACGCCGGCGCCGGTGAGCGCGCGAGCACCGTCTCGATGGCGCTGGGAATGTTTTCGACGGCCTCGGGGCCGCCCAGGGCCAACCGCATGAGATAGCCGGGCAGCACGCACAGCAACAGGTCGGCCAGGGCGGTCGGGTCGAGCTGCGCGTCGTCGTGCGGGTGCGTGCCCGCGCTCAACGTGGCGAAGGCGGAGGCGGTGGCGTCACGTAGGTGGGCGGCCAGCGTCGGGTTGCGCAGGGCTTCCGACCACACCAGCAGGGCGATCGCGGCGAAGCCGTCCTCGCCGTGGCGCAGGGTGACGAAGTCGAGCACGGTCGCGATGGCCGCCTGCGGGCTCGCGCCGTCGTCGATGGATCGCCGGATGGCGGCGACGACCTGTTCGAGGTTGTCGGCGGCGATCGCCTCGATGACCGCGTCCTTGCTGGGGAAGTAGCGATACACGGCACCGGAGGACATTCCCGCTTCCTTCACCAGGTCGTGCATCGAGGCGGCGTGAAATCCGTTGCGGATGAAGCAGCGCCGCGCGGCGGCCATGATGTGCGCGCGCCGCTCCGCGCGGTATTCGGGCGTCACTTTCGGCATGCGTCTCAGCATAGCAGAAAAAAGCACGAACGTTCGCGTTTGACAGGGCGCCCTTGAGGGCGCACCATAAAAACGTGGACGTTCGTTCGCGGATTTGACCGCCTCGCACAGTAACGGAGGAGATGACCGATGACTGAGGCAACCGACTTCGGCACGTTCGGCAGGTTCGTGGAAACGCCGGTCGACGAGATGGGCCCGGAGATGAAGCAGGCCTACGAGTTCACCCGCGGGCTGCGCGGGCTGGTGCCCGGCCCGCATAGGATCTGGCTGGCCAACCCGACGTTGTCGACGACCATCGTGCCGACCGGCGCCTATTTTCAGCGGCACTCCACGCTGAGCAAGGCCGAGATCGAAATCACCACCGTCCTGGGCACCGCGCAATGGCGCAGCGCGTACGCCGCCTACGAGCACGAGATCATCGCCGAGCGCGACGGCCACCTCGACCCGCGGCGGGTCGAGGCCCTCATCGCGGGTCTGCCGGTGTCGTTCGACGACCCGCGTGAGCAGGTGGTCTACGAGTTGGCGTCCGCGTTGGTCACCGCGCGCGTGGTGCCGACGGGCCTGTACCGGCGGGCCAGGGATCTCTTGGGTGACGCGGGCATCGTCGACGTCGCGGTGCTGCTGGGCTGGTTCACGATGGTGAGCATGACGCTGGCCGCCTTCGACGTGCCGGCCAATGCCGAGGGCCTGGACCAATGAGCGGCGCCGCGCACGGCCCGGGCGGCCGCTTGCCCGTGGCCGACCCGTCCGCTCTCGACGACGCGGCGCGGGAGTTGTTCGACGACATCACGGCCACCGCGGTGGGGTGGGCGCGGCGCAGCGGATTCAAGGCGGCGACCGCCGACGGGCGCCTGATCGGGCCGTTCAACCCGAGCCTGCTCAACCCGGGCCTATCGGCCGCATTCTTGACTCTGCAGACCGCCGAGCAGCGCCACACGTCGCTGGACGAGCGCACCCGGCAGGTGGTGATCCTCACCGTCGGTGCGGTGTGGCGCGCCCCCTACGAGCTCTACGCCCACTCCGCGGTGGCCCGCCACGCGGGACTGCCGGAGTCGGTGATCGCCGCACTGGTCGCCGGTACCGAGCCCGCAGCGCTCACCGACGACCAACGGGCCGCCCATCGCCTGGCCCGGGCGCTGTCCACCGGCCATCACGTCGACGACGCGCTGTATGACGAAGCGACGCAACGATTCGGCAGCGCAGGGGTTTTCGACATCACCGTGCTGACCGGGATCTATCACACCGTCTGCGGCATTCTCAACGCCTTCGCGATCCCCGCGCCCGACCATCACTGACCATCGAGGACCATCATGTCTCTTCCGCCTTTGCCCACGGTGACATTCACCCCCGTGGCCCACTTTCCGCAGAAGTACTTCCTGGAAAACCTCGCCGTCCGCGCCGACGGCTCGCTGCTGATCACCGCCGTCCTGCAGCGCGAACTGTGGTGGGTGCCCCCGCCCCGGCCGGGCGAGCTCGTCGACCCGGTCCTGCTGCACACCTTCGACCATCCGGTCACCGGGATCGTCGAGGTCGCACCCGACGTCTTCGTCATCAACCTCACCGAGGGGTACACCACCGGTGAATCACATTTGACCAGAGTTGATCTCACCGACTGGGCGCCCGGAGGCCCCGTGAAACCCGAGATCGTCTACACCTTCGACGAGCGGGCCCGCGGACTCAACGGCAGCTGCCTGCTCGCTCCAGGGGTGCTGGCGGTCGCCGACTGCTTCGCCGGGCTGATCTGGCGCGTCGACCTCGCCCAGGACGTCCGGCATGCCTCCGCGCAAGTGTGGCTCGCCCACGACACGATGGCCTTCGACCCCGACAGCGAAGTGCCACCGCCGCCGCAGCCAGGGGTCAACGGTGTGCGTTACGGACCGCACACCGGCCACCTGTACTACACCTCGACAGCGCAAAAGGTGTTCATGCGCGTCGCGGTCGACCCGTCGACGCTGAATCCCGCTGGACCGGCGGAATTCGTCGCCGCGATCGACAACGCCGACGACTTCTGCCTCGACGAGAACGCCGGGTTCGCCTACATCACCAGGCACCGCGCCAACACCATCGACCGGGTGCCCCTACAGCCGCGGCACGGCAGCGAGGTCCGCCACATCGCCGGTGACCCCTTCGACGACACCCTGGCCGGCCCGTCCAGCGCCGCCTGGGGCAGGGCGGACGGCGAACGCGGGCGGGTCGCCTACGTCACCACCGATGGTGGCACCACCGCCCCGCCCGACGGAGTCGTTCGGCGCGCCGCGGTGCTGCGTGTCGAATTCGATTACGGCGCAGCGGCATCGACGGCCGGGGTGAACGCGTGATCCGCCATGTCGTCACGACGGCGCGGGCGTCGATCGACACCCGCGCCGACGGACACGGACCCGCCGTCGTCGTCATCCCGTCCTACGGGCGCGACGCCGGCGGCGACTTCGACGCGTTGACCAAGGCGCTCGTCGCCGCCGGCTACCGGGTGCTGCGCCCACAGCCGCGCGGCGTCGCGGGTTCCGCCGGACCGATGAGCGATGTCACCTTCGCCGACATGGCCGACGACATCGCCGGGGTGATCGACGAGCTGGCCGGCGGGCCCGCGGTGCTCCTCGGGCACGCCTTCGGCAACTTCGTCGCCCGCGCAACCGCCGTGCACCATCCCGACAAGGTGGCCGCGGTGATCCTGGCCGCCGCGTCCGGAAAAACCGTTGACCCGCGGGTCAATTCGGCCCCGATGCGCGCGGGTGACCTCACGCTGCCCGACGCGGCCCGGCTGGCCGCGCTGCAGTCTGCGTTCTTCGCGCCCGGCCACGACGCCTCGATCTGGCTGACCGGCTGGTATCCGGAAACCCTTGCGATGCAGGTGAACTGCGTGCACCGCACCGATACCGCGCGCTACTGGGGCGCCGGTGATGCGCCGGTGCTCGAGATCATCGCCGCCCTCGACCCGTTTCACCAACGCAGCGAATGGGGCGACCTGCGCGCCCGCTACGGCGACCGCGTCACCACCGCCATCATCGACGACGCCAGCCACGCCCTGTTCCCCGAACAGCCCGACGCCGTTGCCGCCGCGGTCATCGAGTACCTGAACACCGTCGGCCACGTCGTCGGTCGCTGAGACCCGCAGGAACCAGTCACATCGCACGGCGGTTGTGCACGGAAGGCATCGTCGCAGCACCCGGCACGGCCACTGCACTCCCGCCAACAGTTTGAGCAAAGACCCCCCGAGCCCACCCTGGCCTCGAGTAGTGTTCTGGTGGGGATGACCAAGGCCGATGGGCGAGGGCTCATTTCGTCGTCCAACCGGTGGAGGGCCTGGAAAGGGGCGCGGCGATGACGGACGACATCCATTCGATGGTCATCGCGTCGGACTATCGCATCCCCGACCCGACCAAGGTGTGGCCGCTGCTGGAGCGCAACAAGTCGGCCCTCGCCGACATCGGTGCGCACCACGTTCTGGTGTACCTGTCGACGCACGACTACGGGCGGGTGCTGGTGATGATCGGCGTGCACAGCCGCGAGCCGATCGTCGAACTGCTGCGCTCGCGGGTGTTCTTCGACTGGTTCGACGAAGCCGGCGTCGAGGACATCCCCGCGGTGTTCGCGGGCGAGGTCGTCGACAGGTTCGTCGCGGAACCGCCGTCGGACCCGAAGGCTCCCGGCGTCGTGGTCGCCGCGTTCGCCTCCGTCGACGACGTGTCCACCCTGAACGCCGAGGTCCGTTGCGCGATGGACCGATTCACCGCGGCCGGCATCCGCAAGACCTGGGTGTTCCAGGCGTTCGACGACGAGCACGAGGTGCTCATCCTGCAGGAGCTGCCCGACGAGGCCGGAGCGCGGGAGTGGATCGAGCATCCTGACGCCGCCGCCCAGTGGGTGTCGGGGGCCGGGGTGGGCGCCTACCCGCCGCTGTTCGTCGGCCGCTTCTTCGACATGATGCGCATCGAGCCGGACTGAGCGGATCGGTCGATGTTCGTGTGCTTGTGCAACGGGGTCACCAGCCACGCGGTGTCCGATGCGATCGCGGCCGGGGCGGCGACCACCAAGGACGTCGCCGCGGCCTGCGGGGCCGGCGCCGACTGCGGGCGCTGCCGGCACACGGTTCAGGGGATACTGCGGTCGGCGAGCGCGAGCAGGTCCGCACGCTCTGTTTAGGTTCGGGCCCGCGTCAGCGGCGCGGGCTGCCGTCCGGCGACGTCGGTTGAACGAGTTCGACCAGCAGACGGGGGATTTCGAGCCGCGGCAGCACCGCCTCGACGAGCACCATGCGGCCCTTTTCCGCCGCGGCGGCGGTGAAGGCGTCGTCGAGCTCGCCGTAGGTCTCGGCCCGGAACGCCAGGTAGTTCTTGACCCCCAGCGCGCAGGGAATCTCCGTCCACCGCCAACTGACGATGTCGTTGTAGGGCGCCGTCTCCCCGTGGATCGCCCGTTCGACGGTGTAGCCGTCGTTGTTGACCACCACGATGACCGGGGAGAGGCCCTCGCGGGAGAAGGTGCCCAGCTCTTGGACGGTCAGCTGCGCGGCGCCGTCGCCGATCAGCAACACCGTCCTGCGGTCGGGATGCGCCACCCCGGCGCCCAGCGCCGCGGGTAGGGTGTAACCGATTGAGCCCCATAGGGGCTGGCCGATGAAGGTGACCCCGCGCGGCAACCGGTGATCGGCCATGCCGTAGAAGGACGTCCCCTGATCGGCGAGGACCACGTTGCCCGGTGTCAACGCCACGCACAGCCGGTCCCAGAGCATCTGCTGGGTCAGGGGCCGGTCGCGGGCGGGCGTCTCATTGCCTTCCGAAAGCGATTCGGCCGGGGCCGACACCACCGCCGGTGACCGCGTCCCGCGCCGCGCCAGGATCTCGGCCAGCGCTTCGAGGGCGGCGCCCATCTCCAGCGGCGCGAACACCCGCCCGGCCACGTTGCTCTGGTATTGGCCGACGTCGATGGTGCGGGCCGGGTCGATGTGCTGGCTGAAGAAGCCGCTGACCATGTCGGTGAACACGACCCCGGCGGTGACCAGAACCGGCGCCTCCTCGATCGAAGTGCGCACCCGCTGGGTGCTCGCCGCGCCGGCGTAGATTCCCAGGAAGTGCGGCGAGCTCTCGTCGAGCAGGCTCTTGCCCCACATCAGCGTGGCGTAGGGCACCACGTCGGCCGCCAGCAGCGCCTCGAGCTCCTTGACCGCTTGCAGGCGATGAACCAGCAAGTCGGCCAGCACCGTCAGCTGGTGGTCGGCGATGAGTTCGGCGGCGGCAGCGACGAAGTCCGCCAGTGCACGGGGGCTGGTGCCCCCGGTGTAGCGGGGCAACGGGGCCCCGGGCGCCTCGGTGGGGAAGCGCGCCACGTCGGTGGACAGCAGGAGGTACCCGGGCCGCTTCTGCTCACGCACCTCGCACAGCACCCGGTCGATCTCCCGGCATGCCGTCGCGGGCATGAGATTGGCTTGCGCGCAGGTGATCTCGCGGCTGATCCGGAAGAAGTGCTCGAAGTCGCCGTCGCCGAGGGAATGGTGCAGCGCGCGCCTGGTGCCCTGGGCGTCCTTGGAGGGGCCGCCGACGATGTGCACGACGGGCACGTGCTCGGCGTAGCTGCCCGCGATCGCGTTGGCCGCCGAGAGCTCGCCGACGCCGAACGTCGTTACCACGGCCGACATTCCGCGCAGCCGGCCGTATCCGTCGGCGGCGTAGCCGGCGTTGAGTTCGTTGGCGCTGCCCACCCACCGAATGGTCGGGTGGGCGACGATGTGGTCGAGGAATTCGAGGTTGTAGTCGCCGGGAACGCCGAAGATCTCAGACACTCCGAGTTCGGCGAGACGGTCGAGGAGGTAGTCCCCGACGGTGTAGGCGGGCTCGCTGCGCGCATCACTCACGAAGTCGACGGTACGCCCGAAACCGCTCCCGGTCGGGCCCCGTTTGGCCTATCGTGCGGGCCATGGCAATCAAAGAGTCGCGCGACATCGTCATCGAGGCGAGCCCGGCCGAGATCCTGGACGTCATCGCCGACTTCGAAGCGATGCCCGAGTGGTCCGAGCCCCATCAAAGCGCCGAAGTCCTCGAGCGGGGCGACGACGGCCGGCCCAGCCAGGTGAAGATGAAGGTCAAGGTCGCGGGCATCACCGATGAACAGGTGGTGGCCTACACCTGGCGCGACAACGAGGTGAGCTGGAAGCTGGTCAGCTCCTCGCAGCAGAAAGCCCAGGATGGCAAGTACACCCTGGTTCCCCAAGGCGAGGACACGCTGGTCAAATTCGACCTGCTCGCCGACCCGAACGTGCCGCTGCCCGGCTTCGTGCTCAAGCGCGCCGTCAAGGGGACCATCGATTCGGCGACCAAGGCGCTGCGCGACCGGGTGCTGCAGGTGAAGAAGGACAAGTAGCCCGGTGGGTCGCGGCGGTCCCCTGGACGGGATCAAGGTCATCGAACTCGGCGGCATCGGGCCGGGGCCGCATGCCGGGATGATCCTCGCCGATCTGGGCGCCGACGTGGTGCGGGTGCGTCGCCCTGGTGGGCTGACGATGCCGCCGGAAGATCGCGACCTCTTGCACCGCGGCAAGCGGATCGTGGACCTCGACGTCAAGACGCAACGTCAGGCGTTGCTGGAGCTGGCCGCCAAGGCGGACGTGCTGCTGGACTGTTTCCGCCCGGGCACCTGCGAGCGGCTCGGCATCGGGCCCGACGACTGCGCGGCGGTCAACCCGCGACTGATCGTCGCCCGGATCACCGGTTGGGGCCAGGAGGGACCGCTGGCGCAGACGGCGGGCCACGACATCAACTACTTATCCCGCACCGGTGCGCTGTCGGCGCTCGGCTACGCCGACCGGCCGCCGATGCCGCCGCTGAACCTGGTCGCCGACTTCGGCGGCGGGTCGATGCTGGTGCTGTTGGGCATCGTGGCCGCGCTGTACGAGCGGGAACGGTCCGGCACGGGGCAGGTCGTCGACGCGGCGATGGTCGACGGGGTCAGTCTGCTCGCCCAGGTGATGTGGACCATGAAGTCCACCGGTTCGTTGCGCGACCGGCGCGAATCGTTTCTGCTCGACGGCGGCGCCCCGTTCTACCGCTGCTATGAGACCGCCGACGGCAGATACGTGGCCGTCGGGGCGATCGAGCCGCAGTTCTTCGCCGCGTTGCTGCACGGGCTCGGCCTGACGCCCGACGAGGTGCCCGGCCAACTCGACATCGGGTCCTACCCGCAGATGTACGCGATCTTCGCCGAACGGTTCGCGGGCCGGACGCGCGACGAGTGGACGCGGGTCTTCTCCGGCACCGACGCGTGCGTCACCCCGGTCCTGACATGGAGCGAGGCCGCGGGCGACGAGCACCTGCGGGCGCGGTCCACGGTGATCACCGCCGACGGTGTCGACCAGGCCGCACCCGCGCCGCGGTTCTCCCGCACCCCGGCCGGGCCGGTCGGAGCGCCCCCGACGGTGACCACCGCCCTTGACGAAATCGGCTGGTAGCCAGAAATTTACGCCGAACACCATTCGTGGGACCCGTAACGTTGCTAGGTTGACCCCAGTGGCCGTCAAAGCATCACGTGAGTTTGTCGTCGATGCGCCGCCGGAGGTAGTCATGGAGGCGCTGACAGACGTGCGCGTGCTGTCGTCGTGGTCGCCGCTGCACAAGGACATCGAAGTGGTCGACCGCCATCCCGACGGTCGACCCCACCACGTCAGGACCACGATCAAGATTCTGGGGCTCGTCGACAAGGAGCTCCTGGAATACCACTGGGGTCCCGACTGGGTCGTCTACGATGCCAAGGGGACCTCCCAGCAGCATGGCCAGCACGTCGAGTACAACCTCAAGCCCGAGGGCGCCGACAGGACCCGCGTGCGTTTCGATGTCACCGTCGAACCGGGGCGACCCATGCCGCAATTCATCGTCCGGCGGGCGAGCGAACATGTCCTCGACGCCTCGGTCAAAGGGTTGCGCGACCTCGTCGCCGGCGGCAGAGATTCGGTGTAGGGAACATAGCGATTCGTTCCGCCCGCACCGGGTCGCATTGCTAATTTTGACAGCAGTGGCCGTACAAGCTTCGTCCGAAATCGTCATCGACGCGCCCGTAGATGTCATCATCGACGCGCTCGCCGACATGGACACTGTGCCGTCGTGGTCAGCGGTGCACAAGAAGGCAGAAGTCGTTGACACCTATCCCGATGGACGACCGCACCACGTGAAGGTCACGATCAAAGTGATGGGCATCATCGATACCCAGTTGCTCGAGTACCACTGGGGGACGGACTGGATGGTGTGGGATGCCAAAAAGACCATTCACCAACACGGCCAGCACGGCGAGTACAACCTGACCCGCGTGGGCGACGACAAGACCCGGGTACGGTTCGGGATCACCGTCGAACCATCGGCGCCGCTACCCGAATTCGTGATCAACCGGGCCCGCAAGAAGATTCTTCACGCCGCGTTGGAGGGTCTGCGTCAGCGGGTGATGGGCGACCCGGGTGCTGCCGACTAGCCGGCCGACCTTAGCGCGGCGAGTCGCCTGATCGCCTCGTCGAGTGTGTCCTCACGTTTGCAGAACGTGAAGCGCACCAGATGATTCCACACCTTGGCCTGCTCTTGGGCATGCGCGGCGTCCGGGTCGCAGAACGCCGACAACGGGATGGCGGCCACCCCGACCTGCTCCGGCAGCGCCGCGCAGAACGCGGTGCTGTCGTCGTACCCGAGCGGGCGCGGGTCGGCGCACAGAAAGTACGTGCCGTGGCTGTCGTGCACCTCGAAGCCGATCTCGGTGAGCCCCGCGCTGAGGCGATCGCGCCTGGCCTGCAACGTGTTCCGGAGTTCGGACACCCACGCGTCTTCGGTGTTGAGCGCCAGGGCGACAGCGGGCTGGAAGGGGGCGCCGCCGACGTAGCTCAGATATTGCTTGGCCGCGCGCATGCCGGTGATCAGTTCGTTCGGGCCACAAGCCCATCCGATCTTCCACCCGGTGCAGTTGAACATCTTGGCCGCGCTCGAGATGGTGACGGTGCGCTCGGCCATGCCGTCGAAGCAGGCCAGGGGCAGGTGCTCGCGGCGTCCGGGGGAGGTGTACACCAGGTGCTCGTACACCTCGTCGGTGATCACCAAAAGGTCGGCCGCGACGGCGATCTCGGCGATGGTCGCCAGTTCGCTTCTGCTGAGCACCGCCCCGGTCGGGTTGTGCGGCGAGTTGACGATCAGCGCGCGGGTGCGCGGCGTCACCGCCCGCCGCAACGCGTCGGCGTCCAGCGCGAAACCGCGGTCGTCGGGCACCAGCGGCACGGCCACCCGGTGGGCGCCTGCCATCGCCACCACCGGGGCGTAGGAGTCGTAGAACGGCTCGATGAGCACGACTTCCGAGCCGGGCTCCACCAGGCCGAGCACCGCCGCGGCGATGGCCTCGGTGGCCCCGACCGTCACCAGCACCTCGGTGTCGGGGTCGTACTCGATGCCGAACCGCCGGCGGCGCTGCGCGGCGATGGCTTGGCGCAGCGCGGGCACACCGAGCCCGGGCGGGTACTGGTTGGCGCCCGCGGCGATGGCGTCCTGCGCGGCCTTCAACAGCGCCGGCGGCCCGTCCTCGTCGGGGAAACCCTGGCCGAGGTTGACCGCGCCGATCCGCGCGGCCAGGGCCGACATCTCGGCGAACACCGTGGTCGCGTACGGACGCAGGCGCGACACCGTCATGATCGTCGAGCTTAAAACCCGCGCCCCCACGGCCCGCCAGGGACCGCACTGGTCCGTCAGCGCAGTGGGGGGCTACGGTCAGTAGCACATGTGACGAAGGGGTTCTTATGGCCGGGCAGATCCCATTGGTCGACTATCTGGTGCTCGACGAGGGCGAACCGCACCTGGTCGCCCACGAGTGCACCAACTGCGGGGCCCGGTTCTTCGACCGGCGCAACGCGTGTGCCGCCTGCTTTGGCACCGAATTCAAGACCGTCGCGGTCGCGACCGAGGGTACCGTGCGCGCGTTCACGATCGTGACTTTCGCCGCGCCGGGCATCCCCACGCCATTCGTGGCCGCGGTCGTCGACTGTGAGGGCACCCAGGTGCGCGCCAACCTGGTCAACGTCGAGTCCGACCCCGAGCACGTGCGCGACGGGATGAAGGTTCGGCTGGCCACCTATTCGATGGGCGCCGACGCCGAGGGCACCGAGGCGATCGGTTTCGGCTTCGAGCCGGCCGCCTGAATCAACCGAGTCACTTCGAAGGAGCAGCGACGATGAGCGCCAGCGACGAGGTCTGGATCCTGGGCATCCGGATGACCAAGTTCGGCAAGCACCCCGACCTGGATGCGGTGGACTTGGCGGCCGAGGCGGCCATGGGCGCGTTGGCCGATGCCGGCGTGTCGATGGCCGACATCGGGGTGCTGGCGGCGGGCAACCTGATGAACGCCAGCGCCGGGATCGGCCAGCAGCTGCAAAAGCAGATCGGCCAGACCGGCATCCCGGTGTACAACGTTGCCAACGCGTGTGCCACCGGGGCCACCGCGCTGCGCACCGCGATCATGGCGGTCAAGGCCGGCGAGGTTGACTACGGCATGGCCGTGGGCGTGGAGAAGCTGTCCGGAGCCGGGCTGCTGGCCGGGGGCAGCCAGAAGAAGGCCGACGACGTGTGGGCGCCCAAGGGCCGCTACGGCGCGGTCGCCCCGGTCGACGGGCGGATCGGCACCGAGACCATGCCTGGGGTGTTCGCCCAGATCGGCACCGAGTACGGCCACAAGTACGGCGGCACCAGCTTCGAGCTGTTCGCCAGGATCAGCGAGAAGAACCACGCCCATTCGACGCTCAATCCGCTGGCGGCCTACCAGAAGCGCTTCACCCTCGAGCAGATCATGGGCGACGTCATGATCGCCTACCCCAACACCCGGCCCATGTGCTCGGCCAACTGCGACGGGGCGGCAGCCGCGGTCGTGTGCAACGGCGAGACGCTGAAGTCGCTGTCGCTCGAGCAGCGCCGGCGTGCGGTGAAGGTGGCGGCGTCGGTGCTGACCACCGACCCCTACGAGGAGGGCTGCCAGGTCCTGCCCAATGTCAACACGCTGACCCGCAACGCCGCCGCCACCGCCTACGAGCAGGCCGGTGTCGGCCCCGGCGAGCTGGACCTGGTCGAGCTGCACGACTGCTTTGCCACCGCCGAGCTGGTGCACTACGACAACCTGATGCTGTGCGCCGAGGGCGGGGCCGCGGACTTCTTCAACTCCGGGGCCACCTGGCGCGACGGCTCCACCCCGGTCAACGTCTCCGGCGGGCTGCAGTCCAAAGGCCATCCCATCGCGGCCACCGGCATCGCCAACATCTGGGAGGTCTGCCACCACCTGCGCGGCGAGGCCGGCGACCGCCAGATCGCCGGCGCCAAGGTGGGGCTGGCCCACGTGATCGGGCTGGGCTCAGCATGCG
>CAVRTL010000018.1:0-29692 GCA_963724165.1 uncultured Actinomycetota bacterium
AAGTAGCCACCGGCTCATCATTCTGATTGGTAACTACCGCATCCCAGCGGACTTCGCCGTAGTCAGCCGAAAGCCGCGGCGTTAGCTGCTTCGCCGTCAGCGTGACGGTTAAAGCGTCTCCGGCTTTCACGGGGGTGAGGAATCGCAAACCGTCCACACCAAAGTTGGCCAGGACCGGACCTGGGTTAGGTTCGACGAACAGACCGGCCGCCAGCGATACGACGAGATAACCGTGCGCCACAATCCCACCGAACAGTGGGTTGTCGGCTGCCGCCGCCGGATCGGTGTGGGCATAGAAGGTGTCGCCGGTGAACTCAGCAAAGTGGTCGATGTCTTCGAGGCTGACGACCCGGGGCCGCCGACGATAGTGTCGCCGATCTGCAACTCCTCGAGGTGCTTGCGGAATGGGTGCACGTCAGTGGTGGTACGTGAAGAGCCGGTGGTCCAGCGACTGGTGATCGTTGTCATCATGTCGGGACTGGCCTGGATCGCGGTGCGTTGCATGAAGTGTAAGACGCCGCGGATGCCCCCCAACTCTTCGCCGCCGCCGGCGCGACCGGGCCCACCATGCACGAGGGTCGGCAGAGGTGAACCGTGGCCAGTCGACTCCTTGGCGTCGTCGCGGTCCAGGACAAGAATGCGGCCGTGGTAAGGGGCGATGCCGATCGCCATCTGCCGTGCCACCGCGGCATCGTGGGTGACCAATGATCCGACGAGACTTCCCTTTCCGCGCGCGGCGAGGGCGATGGCGTCGTCGATGTCACGGTAGCCGATGACAGTGCTGACTGGGCCGAAAGCCTCCACTTCATGTAAGGCAGCGGCCGTGGGATCCTCTGCCCGCAGAAGCAATGGCGCGATGAAGGCGCCGCGGGCGGCGTCGGCGCCCTCAACGGCGAACGAATCCGGGTCGCCGAAGACGAGGGTGGCCGCGTCTCGCAGGATCTTGAGTGACCGCAACACCTCTTCGCGCTGATCGATGCTCGCCAGCGCGCCCATACGCACACCCTCGAGCGCGGGATTGCCGACAACGACCTGCGCCAGTCGCGCGCTCGTTGCATCAATCACCTCATCGAGGAGTTCGTTGGGCACTAAGGCGCGCCGGATAGCGGTGCACTTCTGCCCCGCCTTCGTCGTCATCTCCGCGACGAGTTGCTTGACATACAAGTCGAACTCGGGGGTGTCCGGAGTGGCATCCGGGCCGAGGATCGAGCAGTTCAGGGAATCCGCCTCGCCGTTGAAGCGCACACCGCCCTCAACCACATTGGGGTGGCTGCGAAGCTTGGCGGCGGTTGATGCGGATCCGGTGAACAGCACAATGTCCTGGCTGTCGAGGTGATCCAGCAGATGGTGGGACTGGCGCACAAGAGCTGCACCGATCCTTCAGGCAGTAACCCAGAGTCGATGATGGCGTGGAAGACCAGCTCGGTCAAGTAGGCGGTTTGATGTGCCGGCTTGACGATCGAGGGCACTCCGGCAATAAACGCCGGAGCCAGTTTCTCCAACATCCCCCACACCGGGAAGTTGAACGCATTGATCTGGACGGCGACGCCGCGGAGGGAGGTGTAGATGTGCTGGCCGACGAATGTGCCGGCGCGGCCCAGCTGTTTCGATCGAGCCGTCAAGGTAGACGGTGTCGTTCGGCAGTTCACGCGTGCCCTTGCTGGCATAACTGAGCAGCGTGCCGATTCCCCCGTCGATATCAATGGCCGAGTCGCGGGTGGTCGCGCCCGTGGCCGCCGACAGCGGGTAGAACTCTTCCTTACGGCTCATGAGCAGTTTGCCCAACGATTTCAACGCGCTGGCACGCTGGTGAAAGGTCAACGCGCGTAACGCTGGGCCGCCGACCCCACGCCCATAGTCAATGACCGCGGCTGCATCCAGAGAAGCCGAAGGGAAGCGGGCCACTTCCTCGCCGGTGACCGCATTGACCAGCGGCACGCTGTCCCCATCCGGCGCGATCCAGCTTCCCGCCACGTAACTCTTCAGCACATCAGCCATCCAGCAGACCTCCTTAACAAACCGTCCATTCGTTTGGTTATGACTCTGCCAGTGAGGCCATCGGCGCGTCAAGCCGAAATCATGGATTGGTAAAACCGGCCGAACGGTCAGTGCGTGGGAGGGGCGGTGCGCAGTCCGTCGAAGATCATCGTCACTACCGCGTCGGCGAGTTCGTCGGCGCCCAGGGCGCGGCTTGGTCGGTACCACTCGATGAGCGAGTTGACGGTGCCGAAGATCAGCCGGCTCGTCAGTGCCGGGTCGACGTCAGGGCGAATACTGCCCTCGTCGCATGCGTCCTGGACGAGCTTGCCGACGATGTGGTCGAACTCGCGGCGCCGCGCTAGTGCCCGGCGTTCCACGGTGGTGTTGCCGCGGATCCGCAGCAGCAGGGTCACATAGGGAAGTTCTCGACGAGCACATGAATACTGCGCTTGACTAGGTTCTCCAGGCGGTCAATGGCCGGCCCGGTGGTGGTGTCAGGGGCTTCAGTGGCGGCGAAGAGGGCATCGAGGGCACGGTCGACAGCAAGTCGCAGCAATTCTTCTTTGCCGCTTACGTGGTGATAGATCGACGACTTGCTGATGCCCAACCGCGCCGACAGGTGTTCCATCGACGTGCCGTCATAACCGCGTTGGTTAAACACGCCCACGGCAATGGCCAGCAAAGAGTCCAAGTCATAGCCGGGCCGGCCGACTTGCCCGGTAGAACGTGATCGTGGTGCGGCCATGCTGATCATCATGACACCCCGCGCTTCCCCACGCCGATGACCCCTCTCGATTGTCCGTTTGCTATAGATAATAGACCGAATGGTCGGTTATGGCGGGTTTAGTCTGAAAGGGTGCCACAGTTGGGTGCAGAGGTGTATCTGGTCGACGGCGTGCGAACAGCGCAGGGGCGTTACGGCGGGGCGCTGGCCACCGTACGCCCCGACGATCTCGCCGCCGCCACCGTCGCGGAGGTGGTTGCGCGTGCGGGGGTGCCCCCCGACGCGATCGACGAAGTCATTCTGGGCGCGGCCAACCAGGCCGGCGAGGACAATCGGGACGTCGCCCGCATGGCGGTGCTCTTAGCAGGGCTTCCCCACACCGTGCCCGGATATACGGTCAACCGGTTGTGCGCCAGCGGATTGACCGCGGTGGCAGCTGCAGCCCAAGCCATCCGGTCCAGAGAGGCCGACGTCGTGGTTGCAGGCGGTGTGGAGTCGATGACCCGGGCGCCATGGGTAATGGCAAAACCGGGCACACCCTGGGCGCGGCCCGGCGAGGTATTCGACACCTCCCTGGGCTGGCGGTTCACCAATCCGAAATTCGCAGCCATGGACGCCGAGGTGCCTGCCGCGGCCGGCCCGGAGGCGCTCAAAGTGACCCTTTCGATGGGCGAGACCGCCGAAGAGGTGGCCGCACTCGACGGCATCACCCGCGCCGATTCGGACGCCTTCGCGCTGCGCAGTCACACCCGCGCGACAGCCGCCCAGGACGCGGGCCGCTTTGCCAAGGAGATCGTGGCGGTCACCACCAAGGACGGAATCGTTGACACCGACGAGGGACCGCGCCGCCAGACGACCCTCGACAAGTTGTCCGCATTACGCCCGGTGTTCCGCGCCGACGGCATCGTGACCGCGGGATCGTCCTCGCCATTGTCCGACGGCTCCGCGGCACTACTGCTCGCCGGCGAGAAGGCCGTGCGCAGGCATGGCCTGGCGGTACGGGCTCGGATAGTCGCCGCCGCCAGCACCGGCGTGCAGCCCAACCTGATGGGGCTGGGTCCGGTTCCTGCGACGCAGAAAGTGCTTGCCCGGACCGCCTGGCGCACTGAGGATATCGATGCAGTGGAGCTGAATGAGGCCTTTGCCGCTCAGAGTCTCGCGGTCATCCGTCGCTTGGAGCTGGATGAGGACCACGTCAACGCCGACGGCGGGGCAATCGCCCTGGGGCATCCCCTGGGCTGTTCGGGGGCCAGACTCCTGGTCACCCTGATGAACCGTCTCGAACGCGAAGGCGGGACCCGCGGTCTGGCCACCCTGTGCGTCGGCGTCGGTCAGGGAGTGGCCATGTTGATCGAGGCGCTGTGACCGACTACCAAACGCTGCGCGTGCACGAGAACGACGACCGCGTGGTGGTAGAACTGCACCGTCCCGCCCAGCGCAATGCCATCAACGCCGCAATGGTCGCCGAACTTCATGCGGCGTGCGCACTTCTGGAGACCCGGCCCCGCGTGCTCGTCGTCAGTGGCGCCGGGACGGACTTTGCCGCCGGCGCAGATATCGGCGAACTCCGCTCCCGGGGGCGCGACGAGGCGTTGGCCGGGATCAATCGCGGCGTCTTCGACCGGATTGCGGCGCTGCCGATGCCCACCATCGCCGCCGTGGAGGGAAACGCGTTGGGCGGTGGCGCCGAACTGGCATATGCCTGCGACCTGCGCGTCGCGGCAGTCGGCGCCCGGTTCGGCAATCCCGAACCCGGACTCGGGATCCTGGCCGCCGCGGGCGCCAGCTACCGGCTCACCGACTTGGTGGGCAAATCGATTGCCAAACAGGTCATCCTGGGCGGGCGGATCCTCGACGCCGACGCCGCGCTGCACTGCGGCCTGGTCGGCGAGGTGGTCGCAACGGGGAAGGCGCTCGAATGCGCATGCGCCCTGGCGGATCGGATCGCCCGACTCTCCCCGCTGGCGGTGCGAATCTCCAAGGCGGTTGTGGATGCCACCGCGCCACATCCGTTGCTCGACGACATCGCTCAGGCGGTCCTGTTCGAAAGCCCCGACAAGACTGAGCGGATGACCCGGTTTCTGGAGAAGAGGACCTCATGATCACCGTGCCCGAAGTGGTCGCCGTAATCGGCGGAGGGCGGATGGGCGCCGGCATCGGCCAGGTCTTCGCCGCGGCCGGGTCGACGGTGACCGTGGCGGAGTCGAACCCGGACGCGGCATCGGCGGCCCGCGAACGAGTTGCCGCCGGCCTGGCCCGCGCCGCGGACAAAGGCGGCCTGCGTGAGGATCCGCAGCGGGTCTTGGCGCGGGTGCATACCGTGACGGCTCTGACCGAATTGCCCGCCGATGCAGGGCTGGTCATCGAGGCGGTGCCCGAACAGATGGCCGACAAGATCAATGTCCTGTCCGGGGCGGAAAAGGTTGTCGCGCAAGACGCCGTGCTCGCTTCAAACACCAGCTCCCTGTCGATCACCGAAATCGCCGCGGCGCTGCGTTTTCCGGAGCGCTTCGTCGGCATGCACTTCTTCAACCCGGTGCCGGCCTCCGCTCTGGTCGAGGTGGTACGTGGACCCGACACCGCTGACGACGTCGTCGACGCGGTGCTCGGCTGGATCCATGGGCTCGGTAAATCCGACGTGGTGGTCAATGATTCGCCCGGGTTCGCCACCAGCCGCCTCGGCGTGGCGCTGGGGCTGGAAGCGATCCGCATGCTCGAGGAGAACGTCGCGGACGCGGAGTCGATCGACCGTGCGATGGAATTGGGTTATCGCCATCCGTTGGGTCCACTCCGATCCACGGACCTCGTCGGCTTGGATGTCCGGCTTGCGATTGCCGAGCACTTGCACACCACCTTGGGGGAACGCTTCCGGCCACCGGCGCTGCTGCGCGACAAAGTCGCCCGCGGTGAACTGGGCCGCAAGACCGGCCAGGGGTTCTTCCCCTGGCCGCGGTAAACAACCATTGAGGAGCATCCGATGACAGAAACGTCCACGGGGACCGTCGCCTATCACGTCGACGGCGGTCTGGCCGCGATTCGACTGGACCGGGCCGCGGCCTCCAATGCTCTTGACCGCGCCACCAAGCAGCAGCTGCTGAATGCGGTGACTGCCGTCGGGGCGGACGACAGCGTGCGGGCCCTCGTGATCACCGCTGCCGGAAAGAACTTCTGCGTAGGCCAGGACCTCGCCGAACACGTCGATGCGCTGCACGCCGATCCCGGCCACGCGATGGACACGGTGCGCGACCACTACAACCCGATCGTGACGGCGTTACACGCGATCAAGGTGCCCGTCGTCCTGGGGATCAACGGTGCTTGCGTCGGGGCGGGGCTGGGGCTGGCCCTGGCGGGCGACGTCCGCATCGCCGGTTCGAATGCCAAGTTCGGCACCGCTTTCACCGGCATCGGTCTGGCCGCAGATTCCGCGCTGTCCGCGTCGCTGCCCCGGCTCATCGGAGCCGGCCGTGCCGCGGCGATGTTCCTGCTCGCAGATACGCTTGACGCGGCCACCGCCCAGGCGTGGGGACTCGTGCATCAGGTCGTCGACCCCGACGCCGTCGACGAGGTGGCGACCGGCCTTGCGGCGCGCCTGGCCGCGGGCCCCACCGCCGCGTTCAGCGCCGTCAAGGCGCTGCTGGCCGAAAATGCCGCCGCCTCATTGCAGGACGTCCTGGAACGCGAAGCCGTCGCACAGCAGCGCCTCGGGGCGTCGAACGATCATGGTGCGGCCGTCGAGGCTTTCCTCGCCAAGACCAGGCCCGTTTTCGTCGGGCACTGAGCCGCGCAACTTGTGTTCGGGCGCGCGATCCGGCAGACTTATCTAACCGATCGTTCGGTCGGTAATTAGGAGGTTCGATGACATGCGCGACGCATCCTCGCGGACGGATGGCCACGACCCTGCCCCACTGGCGCGGGAGTTCGAAGCAATCATCGCCGACGGCATGCGGATAGAACCGCGCGATTGGATGCCCGACGGCTACCGCAAGACGCTGATCCGCCAGATCGCACAGCACGCCCACTCCGAAATCATCGGCATGCAGCCCGAAGGCAACTGGCTGACCCGGGCGCCGTCGTTGCGTCGCAAGGCGATCCTGCTGGCCAAGGTGCAAGACGAAGCCGGTCATGGCCTCTATCTGTATTCGGCGGCCGAGACCTTGGGCGCCGACCGCGCCGACCTCAACGCCAAGCTCATCGCCGGCAAGCAGAAGTATTCGTCGATTTTCAACTACCCCGCGTTGACCTACGCCGACGTGGGCGTGATCGGCTGGCTGGTCGACGGCGCGGCGATCTGCAACCAGGTTCCGTTGTGCCGCAGCTCCTATGGGCCATACGCCCGTGCGATGATCCGGGTTTGCAAGGAGGAGTCCTTCCACCAACGCCAGGGCTACGAACTGTTGGCCACGATGATGGCGGGCACCGGCGCGCAGCGCGCGATGGTTCAAGATGCCGTCGACCGGTGGTGGTGGCCAACCCTGATGATGTTCGGCCCGCCCGACACCGACTCGCCCCACAGCGCCGCGTCAATGGCGTGGGGGATCAAGCGCCATACCAACGACGAACTCAGGCAACGCTTCGTGGACATGACGGTCCCACAGGCCGAGGCACTCGGCGTCACCCTTCCCGATCCGCAGCTGCGCTGGAACGAAAAACGTGGCGCACACGATTTCGGCACGCCGGACTGGAACGAGTTCACCGACGTCATCGATGGACATGGGCCGTGCAACGCCGAGCGCATCGCCCAGCGCACGCGCGCCCACGACAACGGTGCATGGGTGCGCGAGGCCGCGACCGCATTCGCGGCGAAACTCCAAACCTCGGAGGGCAAAGCACGATGAGCGACAAGGACTTCACCGCCGAAGGCGGTCACGGTGCGGTTCCAACCGCGAGCGTGAACACCACACCGGAGGAGACCGCGGTCGCCGCCGACTGGCCCCTCTACGAGGTGTTCGTCCGCGGCAGACGCGGCCTCAACCATGTGCATGTCGGTTCGCTGCACGCCGCCGAGGAGAAGATGGCCCTGCGCCACGCGCGTGATCTCTACACCCGGCGCAACGAAGGCGTCAGCATCTGGGTGGTGCGTTCGGACGCGATCGTCGCGTCCAGCCCCGCCGAGAAGGATCCGTTCTTCGCACCCAGCGGCGACAAGGTGTACCGCCACCCCACCTTTTACACCATTCCCGACAACGTTCCCCACATGTGATCGCCGGAGGAAACCCAGCGCAGATGAACGACCACAACACCGCCTACGCCGTCGACGAGGACACGCACGACCAGTGGGCATTCGGAACCAGCTTCGACGATCCGCTGGCAGGCGTCGACACCACGTTGGCCGACGGCATCGACGGCGCCGACCTGGCGACCTACTGCCTGATGCTCGCCGACGATGCGTTGGTCTCCGCGCAGCGGCTGGCCCAATGGTGCACCAACGCACCGGAACTCGAAGAGGAGATGGCACTGGCCAACGTCGGGCTGGACCTGCTCGGCCAGGCCCGGCTGCTGCTGGCCCGCGCCGCGGCCGCCCACCCCGCGATTGTCCCGGCGCTACCCGACGGCTCCCCCGTGCCCGCCGACGACGCGTTGGCCTTCTTCCGCGACGAACCGTTGTTCCGGTGCCTGCGCCTGGTGGAACTGCGCAACGGCGATTTCGCCCACAGCATCGCGCGCCTTCTGGTCTTCGCCACTTTTCGGCTGGCGACACTGCAGCGGTTACGGGACTCGCGCGACCCGGTGCTCGCGGCCGTGGCCACCAAGGGCGTCAAAGAAGTGACCTATCACCGCGACTACGCCGCCCGATGGTTCCTCACGCTTGCCGGCGGGACCGACGAGTCGCGGCGCCGGCTGGAGCGGGCGATCGAGGACGTATGGCCCTACGTAGACGAACTTTTCACTCCCCACCCGGTGGAGCAGCGACTTGCAGCAACGGGTGCGGCGGTCGACTCGACGACGCTCCGCGGCGAGTTCGACGACGTCCTCGAACAGATCTTCCGGGCCGCGCTATTGCCGGTCCCTTCCGTGCGGGCTGCAGCTCTGGTGGCCGGCAGGTCCGGTCGCGACGGCATCCACACCGAAGCGCTGAGCTATCTGTTGGCCGAAATGCAGTCCGTGGCCCGTGCGCATCCCACCGGAGCATGGTGAGGCCGATGATCGCCGCGATGATGGGGTCCGTGGCCAAGGCGCGCGCGGCGGCCGCCACGGTGACCGACCCCGAGATGCCGATGCTGACGCTGGTCGACCTGGGCGTATTGCGTGACGTCCACCAAGAAGGAGACGGCACCGTCGTCGTCACCATCACCCCGACCTACTCCGGGTGCCCCGCGATGGCCACCATGCGTGAGGACCTCGCAAATGCGCTCGCCTCGACGGGCTTAGAGCGGTTCGAGGTCCGGATTTCGCTGGCGCCACCCTGGAGTTCGGACTGGATCACCGTCGACGGCCGCCGCAAGCTCGAAGAACACGGTATCGCTCCCCCGCACTCAGCCCCAGCACCGCCCGCCGGCCCCATTCCCTTGGCCCTCGTTCCACACCGCCCGCTGGTGCAGTGCCCGCAGTGTGACTGCCTCGAGACCGAACAACTGTCGGCCTTCGGGGCGACCGCCTGCAAATCCTTGCACCGCTGCCGGTCTTGCGGTGAACCGTTCGAGCGAATCAAGGAGATTTGACATGACTGCCGCTGAGCTGTCCGCCACGACTGGCAAGGCACCGCGTAACCGGCCATTTCGCACGGTGCGCGTCGCCGACGTCCAGCAGCTCTGTGATGACGCCGCCGCCATCACCTTCACCGTGCCCGACGAGTACGCCGCTGAATTCGCCTTCGTGCCCGGCCAATCCGTCGTCATTCGGCGCACCATCGACGGCACCGAGCAGCGCCGGACCTACTCGATCTGCTCGCCCGCTGGTGACCGGCCCCGGATCGGAGTCCGCGAAGTCCCCCGGGGAGCCGTCTCGAGCTGGCTGGTCCACCAGATCTCCCCGGGCGATCAGGTCGAAGTCCAGCCGCCCTCCGGCAACTTCACCGCCGACCCCGCCAGGGCGGGACACCACGTGCTGATTGCGGCCGGTTCGGGTATCACCCCGGTGCTTTCGATCGCCGCTTCGGTGCTGGCCCATCCCGAATCACGGGTCACCCTGCTTTTCGGCAACCGCCGCGTCACCACGGTCATGTTCGCCGACGAGCTCGCCGACCTCAAAGACGCGCACAGCGCACGAATGCAGTTGGTGCACGTTCTTTCGCGCGAGCCCCGAACGGCCGACCTGCTCAGCGGCCGGCTCGACCGCGCCCGTATCCACGCACTGTTGCAACACCTCGTGCCGGTCCACAGCGTCGACCACTTCTGGCTGTGCGGCCCGCTCGGTATGGTCACCGACGCCAAGGCGGCGCTGCACGAGCTCGGGGTGCCCAGGCGACCGAATACATCAGGAGCTGTTCTTCGTCGAAGACGCCGCTCCCGCACCGGTCGAACATGTCGATGCAGCGATGTCCGGCCCGGTCAGCGAGGTCACCCTCGTTCTGGACGGTGCCACCACCTCACTCGCACTGCCGCGTGATTCTTCGATCCTCGACGGGGCGCAGCGGTCCCGCAGCGACCTGCCCTTCGCCTGCAAGGGTGGAGTGTGCGGGACCTGCCGCGCCAAGGTCACCGGCGGCGCCGTGGACATGCGCCGCAACTACGCACTCGAGCCCGCCGAAGTCGAAGCCGGCTTTGTGCTGACGTGCCAGTCCTATCCCATCACCGATGCCCTGACCGTCGATTTCGACGCATGACGATGTTGCCCTGGGAACTTGCCATGGCCGATCTCGTCGACCGTCCCGCCGATGACGCCGCGCGGCGCTCACCCGATGAGCTCGAACCGATCGAAGTCGCCTCGCGCGAAGAGATCGCGGCCCTGCAGCTGTCCCGGCTGAAGTGGTCGCTTCGGCATGCCTATGACAATGTCGCGCATTACCGAACCGCCTTCGATCAGGCCGGGGTCCACCCAAGTGACCTCAAAGACCTGGCGGATCTGGCGCTGTTCCCGTTCACCACCAAAGCCGACCTGAGGCAGAACTATCCGTTCGGGATGTTCGCCGTGCCGCAGTCGGAGGTCCGGCGTCTCCACGCCTCATCGGGCACCACCGGACACCCGACTGTGGTCGGCTACACCACAGCCGACATCGACACCTGGGCCAACCTGGTCGCACGTAGTCTGCGCGCGGCAGGGGTTCGTTCCGCCGACAAGGTCCACATCGCCTACGGCTACGGCCTTTTCACCGGCGGAATAGGGGCGCACTACGGGGCGGAGCGCCTCGGGTGCACGGTCATCCCCATGTCGGGCGGGATGACCGAACGCCAGATCCAACTCATCAACGACTTCGAGCCCGACGCCATCATGGTCACCCCGTCGTACATGCTCACACTGATCGACGCGATGGAACGCGCAGGCATCGACCCGCGCGAAACATCCTTGCGTACCGGGGTCTTCGGTGCCGAACCCTGGACCGAACGGATGCGCGCCGAGCTCGAACACAAGCTCGGCATCGACGCCGTCGATATCTATGGCTTATCGGAGGTGATCGGCCCGGGGGTGGCGCAGGAGTGCGTCGAGACCAAAGATGGACTGCATATCTGGGAAGACCATTTCTATCCCGAGATCATCGACCCGGGGAACGGACGGGTGCTCCCCGACGGATCCGAAGGCGAGCTGGTTTTCACCTCACTGACCAAACAGGCGTTCCCGATCATCCGTTACCGCACCCGCGACCTCACTGCGCTACTGCCCGGTACCGCGCGGAGCATGCGGCGGATTCGGCAGGATCACCGGCCGCACCGACGACATGGTGATCCTGCGCGGTGTCAACCTCTTCCCGACCCAGATCGAGGAGCTGATCTTCGGGGTGCAGGCCCTGACACCGGAATTCCATTGCGTTCTCGCCCGGACCGGCCGACTCGACACCCTCACCGTGCACGTGGAGTGCCGAACGGGTTCGACGCCAGAGATGCGTGCGGACGCCGCCGAGACGCTCACCAGGCAGATCAAGAGCCGCATCGGCGTCAGCGTGACGGTCAATGTTGTCGAGCCGAACAGCATGGCGCGCTCCGAAGGAAAGGCGAGGCGGTTGATCGACAACCGGCCCAAATGCTGACAACCCGGCACTGCCCTTGGCTGCAGTGGCCGGCGAACCGTCAATGCCGTCGTCCGCGCAGGCGAGTTCCTGCGCTTGATCCGCGAATCGACCAGCATCACCTCGACGCGGATGTCCCGAACGGCAACTCGGCCACGCCGACTGCGGCACGAGCGTGGCGCCCGACCTTTTCGCCGAACACTTGCACGGCAGTTCCGAACAGCCGTCGATCACTTTCGGGGTGCGCGGCGGATACTGAGCGCAGTTCACCCTGCCGAACACCTTGAGCACTGACGCACCCGATTCAAGGGATCCGGCTATCCGCGCGCAGCGCGGACGCAGCAACAGCCCCGTGAGGCGGGCTGCGGATCGCGCGTCCCCCACGGTGAGGTTGGCGCCAACCTTGCCCTGTATGAGCAACCGGCTGCGGTCCACCCGGCGTGTGACCATACTTGTGACATGATGTCACGCATGGCATATTACACATTGTCATAGCTCTGCATGGCCAACTATGGCTCCGCGCCACCATCGGACGGGGATTCGAACGGCCGAGAAGCTTCGGAACTCGCGCGCGACGCACAGGCCGCCACCATGGCTGGCGCATACCCAGACCTCAACGGCGACATAGGAATTCAATCGTGACGATCGCAGACATTGCCCCCCAGGCCGTCCTTTCTCGTTTTCGGCGCCGCCGGACACATCGGTCGCCCTGCGCTCAATGGCTCGCCGAAAGACACCCCACGGCGCACATCCGGGTCGTTTCCAGCAGGCCCGAGATGGCCGCCGAGCTGGCCGAGGCGCATCCGGGCGCCGAAGTGATGATCGCCGACTACTTGAGCGCCGAAGACATGGTCGCGGCCTTCGACGGGATCCATGCAGCGTTCGTCCTCACTCCGGATTTCATCGACGAGAAGGTCGCCATGGCCAACGTGGCCAACGCGGTCAAAGCATCCGGAAAGCTCGTGCGGCTGGTCCGGCTGATCGGCGATCCACCGGGAATCCGCGACGAATCGGAGGTGCTGGCGTTGTGGGGTCCCGAGTACAAGAACGAAACGGCGCTGCATCATCTGCGTGCCCGCAAGGTGCTGACGACGGCAGGCGTGCCGGTCGTCTACATGAACATCCCGGGCTGGTTCTTCGAGGATTTCTCCGAGTTCCTGGCCGACCCAATACGTGACAAGCGCACGTTCGTCATGGCGGCCGACCGGCCGATGAACTTCATCGCCACCCGCGACATCGGCCGCTGTGCGGCCGAACTGCTGCTGGACCCCGCGCTGACCGAGGCCGGCGAGACCCTCCATCTGGAGAACGGCATCGACACGATGATCAGGTTCAGCAGGATCGCGGACATCATGAGCGACGCGTGGGGCGTGCCGATCGCCTACGAAGGCACCGACGAAGCCTTTCTGCGGGAACTCGGGCCCGCTTTGCGCACGTACTACAAGCAGGACGACGCCGCCGAGCACATCCTTGCCGAATGCCACCATGAGGTCCCGTTCATCAACGAGCTCCTGAAACACGGCAACGACTTGCGCGGCGGGGAACGTCACCTCACGCCGGAAATGCTGGGTTTCGAGCCGCTTTCGTTGAAATCCTGGCTCCAGGAAAACAGGGACGTCTTCATCCCCGAGTGCGGCTGACCGGCGGCGGCGCCCAGCGGCAACAACGAGCGGGTAGAGGAGGGCGGCACGGTGCAGCGTGAGGCATTCGGTACGAAATTCTTTGGTGCCGAGGGTTTCCTGGACACGGCCACATCCGGGCTGCCGCCGCGCTTCGTCGCCGACGCGATGCACGATTGCGTGCAGTCGTGGGCGCAAGGACGCCTGCAGATGAGCACATTCGACGAGCCGATGCGCACCAGCCGAGCGGCCTACGCCGCTCTGATCGGCGTAGACGAGCGCCGGGTGACGATGGGGACCAGCGTCTCGTCGGCCATCGGCCTGGTGGCCGCCTCGCTGCCCGACGGTAGCCGGGTGGCGACGCCGCGCGGCGAATTCACCAGCGTCACATTCCCCTTCGCCGCGCAAGCCGCACGTGGCGTCACCGTCACGGAGTTGCCCGGCGGCAGGATCGAGGATGCAGCCGGCGACTTCGACGTGGTGGCCGCCAGTCTTGTGCAATCGGCTGATGGCGCCGTGCTGGACGTCGAGAAGTTGCGTCGCAACACCGCCGAATCCGGGACGGTCACAGTGATCGATGCGACCCATGCGCTGGGCTGGAAGAACATCGAGATGCCGTGGGCCGACGCCGTGGTGTCGGTCAGCTACAAGTGGCTGCTCGGGCCGCGCGGTGTGGCGTGGATGTCGCTGAGCGAGCGCCTGTTGGATGCGCTGGTACCGCACTTGGCCAACCCCTATGCGGGTGAAGAACTCTGGTCGTCGGTGTACGGCCTACCGATGCGACTGGCCGGCGGCGCGCGGCGGTTCGACGCTGCGCCGGTTTGGTTCAGCGTGTTCGGCGCAGGACTCGCGCTGCCGTGGGTGGCATCGCTGGACCGGGTCGCGGTGGAAGCCCACGGGGTGGGTTTGGCGAATCGGCTGCGAGCCGAACTCGACATGCCCGCCGTCGACTCGCCGATCGTCTCCATCCCAGGCTCCCACAACGCCGATTCGCTGCGGCGGGCCGGGATCCGGGCATCCGTGCGCGCCGGCTCCGCCCGCGTCGGCTTTCACCTCTACAACACCGCCGACGACCTCGACCGGCTGCTCGACGTTCTCTAGCCGGCGCGGAAGATCTCGATGAAAACGCGGCAACCTATTGCGAGGAACCCACATGAAAGAACTGACCGGCAAGACCGCCCTGGTCACCGGAGCGTCCGGCGGCATCGGCCGCGCCATCTGCCTGGCGCTCGCCGATGCCGGCGCGGCCGTCGTGGTTTCTGGTCGCCAAAGCGGTCCTCTCCGGGAACTTGTTGCCGAGATCGAGAAGAAATCGGTTCGTGCACATGCGGTTCCGATCGACCTCATGGATGCCGCAGCACCAGACGACCTTCTCGGCAACGCCGAGCGCGACTTTGGCCCCGTCGACATCTTGGTCAATAATGCCGGCGTCGAACAGCCCGCGGCGTTCACGGACATGACGCCCGACGACATCCGCACCATGGTCGAGGTCAACCTGACCGCCACGATGCTGCTGACCCATCGGGCCCTGCCCGGCATGCTCGACCGTGGGCGTGGCCATATCGTGTTCGTCTCCTCGGGACTGGCGAAGATGGGCAGCGCCTACCAAGCGCCCTATTCCGCGACGAAGGCCGCGCTGCTCGCGCTCACGCAGGCGCTACGCGCCGAATACCGCCATACCCCCGTCGGTTTCTCCGTCGTGTGCCCCGGGTTGGTGACCGGAGCCGGCATGTACCAGCGGATGCTCGACGACGGATTTTCCGCCAGCCCCATGCTGGGCACGACCACGACCACTCGAGTGGCCCGCAAGGTCGTGGCGGCCATTCGCCACGACCGCCCCGAAGTGCACGTCACCGGCGCACCGGTCCGCCCCATTGTCGCAGCCATTCAACTCAATCCGCGCCTGACCGAAATGATCACGGCCCGTGCCGGCATGACCGAGCTGTTCCGTCGGGTCGCGGCCGGCCGCGCCGAAGACCAAGAAGACTTGAGACGGGGGTTACTTCGCTGCGGCTGACCCGTACAGCGTTCGGATCCAGATGGTCGCCAGGGCTTCGGTGACTGCCGTCGCGGTCGCTGAACGGGGGGTGCCCGAATGATGCGAGCAAGTAGCGCTCGTTCATCCACGTCAGCGCGCGGGCTACCTCGCGCGGCTCGGTGATGTTGCTCCGTCCGGCCTCGGACGTCCGCTTCGATTCGGCGCGCGGTTGCGGTGAGAAGACGGTCGGCCAGCCGGTCGTAGAGCGCGCCGATCTCCGGGTCGTGCCGGGCGGTATCGGAGATCGCCTGGATGAGGCGACCGTGTTCGACGAAGACCGCTGTCAGGCCGTCTGAGGCTGGTGCGCAACTCGGAGACGGGGTCATCGGCTTGTGCCATCCAATTGTCGGCGACGTGATCCAACTCGAGTCCGACGTCGTCGAGCATCGCCATCAGCAGGTGCTGACGGTCCTCGAAATGGCGGTAAAACGCGGTGCGCGCGACGTCGGCGGCCGAGGTGATGTCATCGAGCGAAATCTCCGCCCAGCGTTGCTCTTCGAGCAGACCGTGCGCGGCGTCCAGCAACCGGCGGCGGGCATTGCGTCGATGCTCGCGCCGGCGCGCCTGCAAATCACTCTGTCGTGTAGTCAGGAGCAGCAACCTACTTGCGGTAGTGGGTGGGTCTGCGAGACCGAACGTGGTCGCAGATACCCGATGGGCGTGGCATGTCTATCCGCGAGCATATCTGACGACAATTGGAACGGCATTATTGACATGCTGTCACACGCGTAGTTACGTTTACTTCCGGGCCGGCCGGGACGTATCGGTCATGTCCCGAGAGAAGGGTCGAGAGAAAGGGCATGGGTACCTCGCCATGACCACTGCGCGCCAGGTCGGCCAGAGCCCGCCGGGGCTCAACCTGCGGCGACTGGCCGCCGGAGGCGGCCGCTATCTCGCCGATGAGCAGGCCGCCGGCGAACTGCACCTGGTGGTGGTCCGTTCCCGTGAACCGCACGCCCGCATCTCGGTCGATACGAGCAAAGCGTGCGCCGCTCCCGGCGTGCGCGCAGTTCTGGTCGGCTCAGACGTCCGTTCCGCTACCGAACCGATGGCGATGATGTGGACGACACAGATCCAGGCCGACGCACCGACGTGGTGTCTGGCCGGCGACCGGGTTCGCTACGTGGGTGAGCCGATCGCGGCCGTCGTCGCCGACGACGCCTACCTCGCCGAGGACGCCGCCGAACTCGTGGACGTCACCTATGAGCGGCTTCCCGCGGTAGTCGAGGCGAGCGCCGACAGCGAACCGCTGCTTTATGACGACTGGCCGGACAACGTCTTCGGCCGAACACGTTTCGAGGCCGGCGACCCCGACGCCGCCCTCGCGACCGCCGCGCTGATCGTCGCCGGCCGGTACACCAGCAATCGGGTCGCCGGGCTCTCACTGGAGACACGCGGGGTGCGCGCCGTATGGGACATCACCGGCGAATCCTTCACATTGTGGACCTCGACGCAGGCGCTGCATCAAGTGCGGGCCTCTTTGAGCGCCACACTGCGAGTGCCCGAGAGCCGCGTCCGCGTGGTCTGCCCCGATGTCGGCGGTGCATTCGGTAACAAGACGTGCGCCTACATCGAGGAGACCCTGGTGGCCTTCGCCGCACGCGTCGTAGGCCGTCCCGTCCGTTGGATCGAAAGCAGATCCGAGGCGTTTACCGCTACTGTCCACGGGCGGGGAACGGCGGTCGATCTCGAGTTGGGGCTCAACGCGGACGGCACAATCACCGGACTGCGGGCCACCGTCGTACTCGATTGCGGGGCAACGCCATACATGGCCGGCGCCGGGTCCGGGGTGGTCACCGCGGCCATGGTGACCGGTCCGTACCGGATCGCCGACGCACTCAGCGAGCTGGTCGCCGTGGTGACCAACAAAACCCCGATCGGGGCTTACCGCGGCTTCGGCATGCCGGAAGCCACCCTCGCCATCGAGCGAGCGCTGGACGAGGGCGCACGACGCCTCGGCATCGATCCGATCGAGATCCGGCGGCGCAACCTGTTGAGGCCTGACGAATTGCCCTATTGGACGACAGCGATGATGTGTCTGGACAGCGGGCGCTACGGCGAACTGCTCGACCTCGTTGCGGACCGCCTTGACTGGCCGAAGGCCCAACGCGAGGCCGCCGAGGCCCGCGCCATGGGTCGGCTGGTCGGAGTCGGCACGGCGTGCTACGTCGAGGCTTCCAATTTCGGCCCGTCGGCGGCCGCGGCGATGATGGGAATCAACAACCCCGGCCACGACCGCGCGGTGGTCCGCATGGACGCGTCGGGCCTGGTCACGGTGCTGACCGGGCAGACCCCGATGGGCCAGGGGCTCGAGACCGTCCTTGCGCAGGTCGCCGCCGACGAGATGGGCGTTGCGTTGGAATCGGTTTCGGTCATCTGTGGGGACACACAGTCGTGCCCGTACACCGGCTATGCCAGCGGCGGTAGCCGCGGGGCCGGCGTCGCCGGCTCTGCGGTCATGATGGCCGCGCGCGGGCTGCGCGAACAGATGCGGGTAATCGCTGCACACATGCTCGAGGCCACCGATGTGGTCACCGTCCATGACACCGACTCCGGCTTCGCCGATGAATCCGGCGCCCGGGTTACCGTCGGCCAGGTCGCCGACGCGGCCTGGCGCGCCATAGATCTTCCACCCGATACCGAACCCGGCCTCGAAGCGGCCTATACCTACGACCCGCGTAACTTCGCCTTCACCTTCGGTGCCGTCGCAGTCGTGGTCGAAATCGACCGCGACACAGGCGCGGTGTCGGTGCAGCGGTTGGTCTTCGGACACGACTGCGGTCCTCAGCTCAACCCCGCGCTTGTCGCCGGGCAGATCCACGGCAGCACCGCACAGGGAATCGGTGCGGCGCTGTATGAACAGCTGCCCTACACCGACGACGGCCAACCCGTGGTCGAGTCGATGTGGGACTACTTTCCCCCACTGCCAGGCAACATGCCCCCGATCGAGCTCGTCCACCTCGAGACGCCATCCCCGTTCTCACTCAACGGCGCCAAAGGGGCCGGGGAAAGCGGCGCCATTCCGGTCCCCGCGGCGCTGGCCAACGCGATCCGCGATGCCATCGGGGACGAACACGCCCACATCGTCGACACCATCCCGATCACCGCCGATCGGCTGCTCGAGGCGATAGATGCGATGGCCTCCCGCCCGGCGCGCCAGCCGCAACCAGCTGCGCCCCTGCGGGTATGGGCGACAGGTGGTAGCGGTTTCTGAGGAACTAGGTCAGGACGGAAACGCTCTGGGGGGTAAGGATTCCGGCGTCGGCCAACCGCGAGAAGAAGGTCCCTAACCGCGGATTGTGCCGGGTAGCGGTTTCCAGCAGTCGCCGGGCATCGTCCGTTCGCCCAAAGCGCGCCTGCAGCACCGCCTGCCAGAAAATCGCCTCGGGGTTATCGCCCAGGACCGTCGCCACTGCGGCCAGCGATGCGGCCGCCGAGTGGTAGACGCTATCGGGTTGCGGCGGCCCGAGAATCGGCCCGTTCGGATCGAACACCACCCGCGACATGTCTTCGACGGCGTCGTTGAGGTCCAGGAGCCGATTCAATTCCCCGATCGGGTCCTGGTGGTCTTCCACCCGTAGCTCTCGCACGATGCCATCCCACGGCGCGTCAGTCGGCGCGCCGTCGACAACCAGAACCGCGGCGGATTGCCGGCCGCGGATGTCACCACCTGCTTCATCGGCGGCGAGCAGGCCGGCCAGGAGGCGGTGGGCGAGGTCACCCTCAGCGCTTTCGAAGCCACGCACCATCGCCTGCGGCACTTCGTCGTTGTCGAGCATGTTGCCCAACCCCACGACATGCGCGCCCCGCGCTACGCCCGCGGCGCCGACACATCGAATGCCGCTGTGTATTCCGAATTCCCCCGCCGCGTCCAGGAACGCTACTTGTCTGAACTCACGGTCGGCATCCGCCTGGAGCAGTTGCTCCAGCGCATTGGGAGCGGGATTACCGGCCCGCATCAAGGCCAGGCCGCGCGGCCCGTAGCCGCGGACCGCGAACGCTTGCGTGGCGACTACACCGATACCGGCCTCCGCCCATGTCACGACCGAGCCGACACCCATGTAGTGCGACTGCGAAGCAACGCCGAGTTGGCCCGTGAGCGGATCGCGGGCAAGCAGCGAGAAGGTCAAGAGAAGTCGGTCTCGTCGCAGAGCTGTGTGAGATGCCGCTTGTACTCGGCTGTTTGGGTGAGCGGCATGAGCTTGCCGAGTTTGGCCACGTCACCGGCCAGCTTGATGCGGCCTTCCATGAACGCCGTTGTCGGGGCCAGTTCTCCACGCAGCATTGCGACGGAGTCGTCGAACGAAGCCGTCATGGAACCGTCTGCGGTGGGATCATCACCGAGCTGCTGCTCGACGGCCCTGCCGTCGCGGACGTCGGCGCAGTACCGGATGTCGCCCCCGCCGGGCGCGTTGGTGAGCCGGTATTGCACCCGCGCCGTCGCGCCGGGGCGAACCGCGAACGACTGCTGGAGCGCGGTCTGCCGGGTCAACCATTCCTGAGATGCGTATTTCATCGTGCCGCCTCCGTCGATGGTGTTGTGTTGTTACTGTCGATTTCCGCAATTCGTTCGGCCACCAGCTCTTCGGCCGCGGCGATAATCGGCGTATAACCGGTACAGCGGCACACTGATGAGCTCAGGTGCGCGCGTATCTGGGCGGTCGTCGGACGCTTGCCCGCGTCGACCTCGGCAAGCAATTCCTCGATCAGAACGACGAAGCCGGGCGTGCAGAAGCCGCACTGCAGCGCGTGGTGCCGCACCAGGCAATCCTGTACTTCCGACGGTTCCCCGGGCGGGCTGAGCCCCTCGACCGTGACGATGTTGGTGTTGTCGGCCTGGGCGGCCAGCATCAGGCAGGCGCGGGTAGAGCGGGATTCGAGCAGTACGTTGCAGGCTCCGCACAACCCCTCGCCACAGCCGATGTGCGTACCGGTAAGTCCGAGCCGTTCCCGAAGGAAGTCGACGAGAGTCATTCGCGCCGGCACGTTGGCCCGGATTGTGCGGCCGTTGACCCGTAGTTGGATGGCGAGTTCGTCTGCACGGGTCACGGCAGGTCCTCTCTCAGTCGACGCAGCAGGCGACCAACAACTCGGATCGCAAGGCGCCGACGGTGATCGGCGCTTGCGCGGGTGTCATCGCTGAATTCGAGTTGCGCAGTCAGTGAATGGCTGGCGTGGTCGATAGCGGCGTCATCGAGTGATCCCGCGAGAGCCGCGGTGATACCTGTATGGGCGAGCACCGGCTTCTGACCCTCACCACCCACGCCGATGCGTACATCGGTGGCCCCGTCGCCGCCGACGCGCGCGCTGACCGCGGCGCTCAACAGCGGGGTGTCACCCGCGCCGCGAACTGTCACCTTGTCGAAATGCCCGACAGTGCCCACCTGAGGACGGTTGAATCGCACCGTGTGCAACAGTTCATCGTCATCCAGGGCGGTGCGACGTGGAGCGAGGAAGAAATCCTCCGCGGGGATTCGCCGCAGGCCGCGTACCGAGATCGCGTTGATCTCGCCACCGAGGACCTGCAGACACACGCCGAGCTCTGCGGCGGGGTTCGCGTTTGCCAGGCTGCCGCAGATCGTGCCTCGATTGCGGGTGGTCACCTTGCCCACCCGGGGCAGGGCCTGCGCCAGCACGCCAAAACCTGGCGTGGCGTGATACATCTCTACCGTCCGCTGCGTTACTGCGGCGCCCACCCGCAGATCGCTTTCGGTAGCGCACAATTCATGTAGTTCGGCGATCCTCGTGATGTCGATGAGGCATCGTGGGCGATCCAGCCGCCGTACCAGTCGGGGCATCAGGCTCTGTCCCCCGGCCAGCACCCGGGTACCGCCAGGGTCGCGGCCCAGCTCGGCGCAGGCTTGCTCGACGGTCGTCGCTGCCACATAGTCAAACGGTGCCGGGCGCATCAGGAACCTCGCACTGCCGGAGCCTCGCCGGCTGACTCGACCTGATGGATGTGTTCGGCGAGCAGTCCCGCGACCCGGTGGGGATCTTCAATGTGAGCCAGGTGCCCAAGACCGGGTAGCAGTATGCAGTCGGCCCGCAGCGCGGTGGCCAGTGTCGCGCCCAGCGCCGGAGGACAGGTGCGGTCGTGCTCACCGGTCAGCACCCGGGCCGGCACGGCGGTCCGGGCGGCGGCCGCCGAGACATCGGCCGCCAGTGCAGCGCGCAGAACCTCCTCGATCACGGCTTCTTCGCGAAACGCGGCCAACCGCACCGATTCCCGCAGCATTTCGTCATCGGCGTTCGGTCCGAAGCTGACCGCGGCAGCCTGTTCGAAAAACGACTCCGCGCCCAGCCGGCGCAATTCGGCAACGGCGCCTTCCGCGTCGGCGCTGGCGGCGATGCTGAGTGCCCCACCGACCATTGTCAGCGACGCAACGCGATCGGGCTCCGTCGCGGCCAGTGTGACGCATACGCCTGCCCCGAACGAGGCGCCGACCAGGTGAGCGCGCGTGATGTCCAATGCCGACATCGCCGCGCTGACGTCGGCGGCATAGTCGGTGGCTTCGTATGAACCGCCCGGCTGCGAATCACCATGGCCGCGAAGGTCGACGGCAAGCAGCCCGCGACCGGCCACCAGGCGGGTGACCGGCCACCATTGCTCGGCGGCACCATTGATGCCGTGCACGAATACCACCGGTAGGCGGGGCGAGTCGGATTCGGCCCACAGGCAGCTGATGCGCCCGGCCGGACCCGCCACGGAGCGTCGCCGCACCGACTAACCCCGCTTCCGCGGGGGCTGCAGCGTCATCGTCCACCCATCTGGTCGGGCACATGCGCCGAGAAGTGGGTATGGACGAGCCGCCATTCGCCGCCGCGGCGCCGCCAGATCTCGGTGCTGCGCATACCGCCGTCATAGGTGCCCAGTTCGCCGAAATCCGCTTGGTAACGGCTCAGGTACGTAACCCACGCGACGTCGCCCTCGACCTCGACGCGTTCGTCGCGCAGTTCCGCGCTCACCGCCTGCTCGCTCATGTTCGACGACAGGGTGTCCCACAACTGGGCGATGTGGTCCCGCCCGATATAGGCAGAGCCGTTGAGGTTGTACCAAACGAGCTCGCCGGGGTTGGCGCTCACGCGACGTCTCAGATAGCGCGAGTCCAGTGGGCTGTTGGCGTCCACGAATTCGCGGTGCAGCCGCATGATTTCGGCGGCATCACCCTCGAGCACAGTGGTGCTCTGCGTCATCTACGTTCCGTCCTCTCAGGGGTTGGTCGTCAGGATTTGGTGGCCATCGCGGGCCGGTTTTCGGCCAGCAGCCGGACGAGGGCGGGCACCTGTTCGGGTGGCATGAACGGGGCTATCGCGATCTCGTCGACGCCGGTTTGGGCGTAGGCGGCCAGCGATTCGCCGACGCCGTCGGGCGGGCAGACCATTGCCACCGCGTCGATCACCTCCGGGGTGAACACCTTGACCGCCGCGGCCGGGTCACCGGAGGCCGCCGCCGCGACCAAGGCTCCCGGCGGGATCGCCCCCGCCGCAAGATATTCCGTGGTGGCCGCGTCGAATGTCGACAGCAGCGAAGCCACCTGCATCTGCGCGCCGTCGATGTCCTCGGTGATGAACGCGGGAACCACGACGGAGATCCGGAAACCTCCCCGTGGCCGGCCGGCCGCGGCCAGCGTCTCCTCGACGCGCCGGACGGTTTCGGCCAGGTAGGTCCGCGACGAACCGGCGCTGAGGCATACACCGTCGGCGTATCGCGCCGCCGTCTCGACCATCCGTGGTCGCACCGCCATGATGTCCAGTGCCGGTGGCGCAGCCAGCGGGTTCAGCTTGTACCCGGCGAAGGCGAATCCCGGGTAGTCCCCCGTCAGATCGCCGCCGTCGAGCGCGGTCTTGAGCGCCTGGTGCAGCGCGACGGTCGAGGCGATCGGTTTGTCGATCGAGCGCCCCAGCATGGCGATCATGTCCGGCACGCCGGTGCCTATCGCGGCACGCACCCGGCCGGGGGCGATCTCGGCCAGCGACGCGAGTTCCATCGCCGTGACCCCGGGGTGGCGCCCCGCGGGATTGATGCCCATCAGCGCCAGTTCCAGCCGCTCGGTTTCCCGCAGGTAGACCGTCGCGGGCACAACCGCGTCGTGAGCGCAGATGTGCTCGGCGTACCAGATGCCGTCCAGTCCGCACTCTTCTGCGGCGTGGACCGCCGGGAGGTCGGCGAAGATCGAGCCGAATCCGGTGAACGACAAGCTCAATCGCACGAGGCTCAGACCCCAATCTATGGTGCGGGACGCGGTTGCGCGGATGCCTGCATCCGCGTTGGTGCCCATCACGTAACTACATCTGTGACACAGTGTCAAGGATAATGTTTCACTTCATGTGCCACGATGTGCGAGACTCGCATCCATGACCACCCGCCAGACCGACCTGCAGGCGCGCCGCCGTGAGCACCGTCGCAACGCGCGTCGCCGCATCCTCGATGCCGCGCACGCTCTGCTCGAACAAAAGGGATGGACAGAGATCTCGCTCGACGACATCACGTCTGCGGCTGATGTGGCGCGCACGGCTTTCTACCGTCATTTCGACGATCGGCAGAACCTGCTGATGGCCATGCTCAGCGACGTCGGCCTCGAGTTGGATCACGCGGCCGACAACTGGTTAGCGGATTCCGATGATCCGGTCGCCGAACTGCGCCGCAGCCTGGAGGCGCTCACCACGCTCTGGGTGGACCACGGACGGTTGATCGAGGCGATCTCCGACACCGCGCGGCACGACCCCGAGATCGGCGCGCTCTATCGGGAACTCGCCGATCGTCTCGCCGAGCAGACGGCGCACCGCATCGAGTCGGACGTGGCGGCCGGACGCAGCCGGATCGCCGAGCCGGTGGAGGTAGCGCGGGCGCTGACGTGGATGAACGAACGATATCTGATCGCGGCGTTCGGTCGGCGGCCGATCACCGACCCGGCCACCGCCGCGACCGCACTGACAACCGTCTGGATCAACACGCTGTACGGTCCGCGCCCGACGGATGACACGTGACAGCGCGGCTATTGGTCCGGGGCGGTCACGTCTTCGACCCGGTCGGCGGCACCGCCGGCCCCGCAGACGTCGTCATCGAGGGCACACGAATTGTGGATGTCGGGGCGGGTTTGGACGGCGACACCGCGATCGACGCCACCGGCCATCTGGTGGTTGCCGGCTTCATCGACTGCCATGTGCACGTCCTGCTCGACGACGTCGACACATTGCGGCTCCTCCAGACTCCGTTGTCGCTGAGGTTCTTTCAGGCCGCCCGCAACCTGCGGCTGACGCTGCGCGCCGGCGTGACCACGATCCGGGACGCGGCCGGCGCCGACCTGGGTGTCAAGCAGGCACTCGCCGCCGGGCTTGTCGACGGTCCCGACATGCAGATCGCCATCGGAATGCTCAGCCAAACCGGCGGCCACGGTGACGAATGGCTGCCCACCGGCGAGTGTGTGCACGCCTTATGGCCTACCTATCCCGGCCGGCCGTCGACCGTCGTCGACGGCGTTGACGAAATGCGCCGCGCGGTTCGCGAACTCGTGCGCGCGGGAGCCGATGTCATCAAGGTCGCGACCACCGGCGGAGTGATCAGTCCGCGCAGCGATCCCCGGCGTGCGCAGCTGGCCGAGGAGGAACTCGCGGTCATGATGGCCGAAGCACGTGCCGCACACTTGCATGTGATGGCGCACGCCCAGGGCGCACAAGGTGTCAAGAACGCGGTCCGGGCCGGGGTGCGCTCCATCGAACACGGTGTCTACCTCGACGAGGAGGCCGTCGACATGATGGTAAAGAGCGGAACATGGCTGGTGCCAACCTTATCCGCGCCACACGCGATCCTGCGACAGGCCGACACCTCGGGTGGCATTGCCGATTCGACGCGGGAGAAGGCCGCCGCGGCTCTCGACGCCCACGAAGCGTCCGTGCGGCTCGCGCACGCGGCGGGCGTCCGCATCGCGATGGGTACCGACGCCGGCATCTCCCGCCACGGCGAAAACCTCCGCGAATTAGAGCTCATGAACCAGCTGGGAATCTCGGCCGTCGACGCGCTGCGGGCCGCTTCGACGTCGGCGGCCGAGCTGCTCGATTTCGGCGAGCAGATCGGTGAACTGTCCCCTGGCAAGCGAGCCGACATGGTCCTCCTGGAAGGCCCGGAGATCTCGGTGCAGCGGCTTCCCGAACGCGTACGCGCCGTCATTCATCGCGGCGTACTGGTCCGGTAGGCCCTGAGCAGACTGTCTGCCGGCGGCCCCGACCAGTGGCCGATTTGGACAAATAGCAGCTCGCCTCGAGAAAGCTATACAATTTGTCCGTCTTATCGCGGCCATATACCAACTATGCCTACAGATCCCTAATGTCGCTAAACGTTCGTCGACATGAAAGGCGCGACCATGAACGTGGATGACGCACTTCGGTGGGATGGGGACCTCACGCTCACCCGCCATGACCCTGACACCGGTGCAACGTTCGTTATCCGGGTCGATTCGATTCGGCACGACCGGGCCGCGGGTGGGACGCGCGCAGCCCAATACGCCTCGCTCGCAGACGCACTGGAAGACGCGGCCCGGTTGGCCGGCGCCATGACGTTGAAAATGGCGGTAAGCAACCTGCCGATGGGCGGTGGCAAATCCGTCATCGCCCTGCCGGCCCCACGCCGGAACATCGACGATGCGACCTGGCAACGGATTCTGGGCCTGCACGCCGAGAACATCGACAGGCTCAACGGCACCTACTGGACCGGTCCGGACATCAACACGAACTCGACGGACATGGACATGCTCAGCGATACAACGCGATTCGTGTTCGGACGCTCGGCCGACAGAGGCGGCGCCGGGTCAAGTGCGCGCAACACCGCAGTCGGGGTCTTCGAGGCCGTGAAGGCTACTGCCCACTTCCGCGGACTGGGCGACCTCGAGGGCCTGACCATCCTCGTCCAGGGCCTGGGCGCGGTGGGCGGTCACCTCGCGACGATGGCCGCCGAGGCCGGCGCGCGCCTACTTGTCGCCGACGTCAGCAGTGAGCGGATCGCATGGGCGCAGGAATTCGGTGGCAGCCCAGTCCCGGCCGCGGACGTGACCACCACGCCATGCGACATCTTCGCGCCCTGTGCGATGGGCGCCGTGATCGACAGCGCCGTTGCGCGGCAACTCAGCACCTCTGCGGTCGTGGGGGCGGCGAACAACATTCTCGCCGACGACGAAGCGGGCTCGGTGCTACGTGAGCGCGGAATCCTGTACGCCCCGGATTTCGTCACCAATGCCGGCGGTGCGTTCCATCTTGTCGGCCATGAGGTACTCGGGTGGGACGCCGATACGGTGGCCAACCACACCAGAGGCATCGGACACACCCTGCTAGAGGTCTACGAAATCAGTGCCGCAGAGGGCATCACCACCGACGCGGCTGCACGAACACTGGCGCACCGACGCGCGGGTGCGTCCGATGCCCTCGCGGTCTGAGCGCGAATTCACAGCCATTCGCGGCGCAGGTCGCTCCATTCTTCGAACACCAACCACGTGCGGCTGGAACGAATCCCGGCCATGCTGTGAATTCGCTCGAGCACGACGTTGCGCAGGGTGTGGTTGTCGGGAGTTCGTACCAGCACCAGCACATCGAAGTCTCCGCCAACCAGCGTGAACCGCTCGACGTAGCGAAGCTTCTTCAGCTGCTCGGACAAGCCGCGCCAGGAATCCTGCAGAATCGTCAGGGCGATCAATGCCGACGTCGCAAATCCGGCTTTCTCCATGTTGATTCGTGCCGAGAAGCCCTCGATGACGCCCGCCTTCTCCAATCGTTCGATCCGAGCGTAGACATGGGTCCGCGAGACATGTGCGCGTTGCGCCAAAGCCAGCATCGACAGACGGCCGTCCTTGGCCAGTTCTTTGATCAACCTCCGGTCGACGTCATCGAGCCGGACCTGTGGCACCGCGTCTTCCATGTGTTCACCGCTCGCTTCCGCTCGACCAGGACACTGAACAATTTGTCAGCATCTGTAGACGTTGACAGCAATCTGTATTCAGTATGACCTACCTCGTTGTCACGTGGCCCACAACTGCCAAAGATCGTAAGACAGACACTCGACATTGGAGGCTACCGTGACAGTGGTCGCATCGGCTGACACATCGCTGTATCAGAAGTTCCTTCCCGCCGACACGGCCGTACAATTCCTCGACCCCGCCGGCCAACCGGTCGCGAGCGGCGCCCGATATGCCCGACCCGAGGCTCAGCGGTTGCTGACGATGTACCGGAACATGGTGCTGGGGCGCCGTTTTGACGAGCAGGCGGTGGCGTTGACGAAACAGGGTCGACTTGCCGTCTACCCGTCTTCTCGCGGGCAGGAGGCCTGCCAGATCGCGGCGGCGATGTGCCTGCACGCGGAGGACTGGCTTTTTCCGACGTACCGCGATTCGATGGCCCTGACGGCTCGGGGCATCGACCCGGTCGAGATCCTCCGAATGCTCGCAGGCGATTGGCACTGCTGCTTCGACGCCAAGCGTCACCACACCGCTCCGCAGTGCACACCATTGGCCACCCAACTCCTCCACGCGGCCGGCTTGGCGCACGCCCTGACGCGCAAGACGACCAGCGCGGCGGTGTTGGCTCTGTGCGGCGACGGAGCCACCAGCGAGGGTGATTTCCACGAAGCCCTGAACTTCGCCGCCGTATTCAGAGCACCGGTGATCTTCCTGGTCCAAAACAACGGCTTTGCCATCAGCGTTCCGCTGGCCCGCCAGTCCGTGGCCCCGTCGTTGGCGCACAAGGGGGTTGGCTACGGCATCGGCAGTGAGCAGGTCGACGGCAATGATCCCGTCGCCATGCTTGCGGTGCTGGACGCAGCGCGCGACTACGTGCTGGCGGGAAACGGACCCGTCATCGTCGAGGCGCACACGTACCGGATATCCGGCCATACCAACGCCGATGACCCGCGCCGGTATCGCACTGAGGGGGAGGTGACGGAGTGGACCGCCCGCGACCCTATACGAAGACTGGAAACCTTCTTGCGCGCCCAAGGATTGGTGGACGACGCCTACGCCGCCGCATTGACCGCCGAGGCGGAAGGTTTTGCCACCACAATCCGGAACGGCATGAACCGTGACCGGCCCACCCATATCGACGACTTGTTCCGGTACGTGTACGCGGAGCCGACCGCTCAACTGCTGGAACAACGGACACAAGCCCGCATCGAATTCACGGACGAACTCAACGAGGACGACAAATGACACCGACCACGATGGCGCAGGCTCTGAACGCGGCATTGCGCGATGCGCTCGAAGACGATCATTCCGTGGTGGTGTTCGGAGAGGACGTCGGCACGCTCGGAGGCGTGTTCCGCGTCACCGACGGCCTGGCCGAGAGGTTCGGCGCGGAACGTGTTTCGATACTCCGCTGGCGGAGTCCGGAATCATCGGAATTGCGGTCGGGATGGCGATGGGGGGTTTTCGGCCCGTGGTCGAGATGCAGTTCGATGCATTCGCCTACCCGGCCTTCGAGCAGGTCGTGTCGCATGTCGCCAAGCTGCGTAACCGCACCCGTGGCGTCCTGTCGGCGCCCTTGGTGATACGCATGCCGTACGCCGGTGGTATTGGCGGAGTCGAGCATCACTGCGATTCAAGCGAGGCCTATTACGTCCACACGCCGGGACTGAAAGTCGTCACGCCGGCGACGGTCTCCGATGCCTATGGGTTGTTGCGCCAGTCGATCGCCTATGCCGATCCGGTGGTATTCCTCGAGCCCAAGCTCCGGTACTGGTCCAAGGAGCGACGTCGGACCGCCGAGGCGCGAAGATCGGACAGCCCAGTGCTCCGATCCGGCGCGGACGTCACGCTGGTTGCCTACGGGCCGTCGGTGGGCCCGCGATGCAGGCCGCGACGGCGGCGGCCGAGGAGGGCGGGAGGTCGAGGTCGTCGACTTGCGCTCGATCGTGCCGTTCGACGATGCGACGGTGACGGGTTCGGTGCGCAGACCGGCCGGGGCGTGGTCGTCCAGGAGGCACCGGGTTTCGGCGGGTGGGGCCGAGGTCGCCGCACGTGACCGAGCGGTGCTTCCACTACTTGGCGGCGCCGGTTCTGCGCGTATCCGGCTTCGACATCCCCTACCCCGCACCGAAACTCGAACACTCGTATGTGCCCCCTGCGACCGCATTCTCGACACCGTTGACCGTCTGCAGTGGGATGACCATCCCGATATCCGCTGGGCGGTCGGCGCGTGAACCACCAGACCTTCACACTGCCCGACCTCGGCGAAGGGCTTACCGAAGCCGTGAT
>CAVRTL010000019.1:0-569641 GCA_963724165.1 uncultured Actinomycetota bacterium
GTGCCGCGGTGCCGCTGGACGACTACGGCTACAGCGACTACCGGTAGTTCCCAGCCGAGCAGACGAGAAAGCCCCGGGCGTGCCCCGGGGCTTTTCGTTTACCGCCGAGTGTGCGGCCAGCTTCACGCTCGGCGCCCAGTGTGCGGCCAGCTTCACGCTCGTGAGTGCCCGACGCCGGCGGGGGTGGCTTGCTTCGCGGCGGCATTCCGCGTGTGCTGTAGGCGAGGAGGTAACCGATGGCTGATCCTGGCAGCGTTGGGACCGATGCCGTGCCCGCAGAGGAGCGGTTGGTGTACCAGGGTGAGGTTTTCATCAATTTCCGGACCAGCAGGCAATGGGTGGTGATCAAGCTATTTTCGTTGCCGCCCAACGTGGATGACCGGGAGGTGTTGCGGTCGCTGATCCGTCATCTCCGTTACCGCGACGGCTATGCGTCACGGGAGTTCAAAGACGCCAGGGTGATTCATGGCCCGTACCGGTTGGAAGCCATCACGCCAGAGGTCTTCTCACCGGTTACCGCAGAGGACGCCGAAGCCTTGCTCCGCACCTGGGCCGAGTATCAAGCGCCGTTGCCGCCGGCGCGGCGCAACGACATGGAAAACGAGCTGTATCCACGCGTCCGCGACGCGACCACCCGCTACCAGTTGGCCGACCTGCGGGACACCGCTGAACACGATTGGGGCTCAGCGGTGGGCTCGGACAGCGGATTTCACGAGTTCGTGCTGATCGACCGCCGTGCCGGCTGCGTGGCACTCGTCGTCGCCAGCGACGACTAGCCCATGGGCTGTTCGCCGGTGAGTGCGGCGACGAAACCCTCGTACACCGCGTCGGTGAGCCCGCTGATGTCGTCGGTCAGCCGGGCACGACATGCGGTATCGACGAACAGGGAGTGCACGATCAATCGACCTGCGTGCGGCTGCTCGGAACCTGCGACATAGTTGCTCTGCTGAACCCGGACGCTCTGGTCGCCGAAGTTGGCGATCCCGCTGCTGTGCACCGCGGCCGTCCATTGGATCGCCGGGACAGGCAGTACCTTGACGGCGATATCGGTGGCGTTGAGCCCGCGCAGTATTCGATCCGCGTTGTGGAACACGTCGGAGAAGAGGGGCCGGCCGGTGTAGCCGAAAACGCCTATGGTCTCGGCAGCGTCCCACTCCCCGCGTCCACGTGATCCGGTCACGGCGATCCGCGTCAACGGCATCTCCCCGTCGTCCGGCATCCGACCCAACTCCCAACCCGGGGGTACGTTTAACCCCTTCAGCCACTCAGGTGCCTGAATCGCGGCCAGGGCGGCCACGTCGTCGATGTGCTCGTCATCGATGAACACATCGACGAGTGACGGAGGTAGTTGCTCCCACTGGGGTCGCCTCACAGCGGGTTTCCGTACCGGCGAGGCTCATTGATGACGGGTGGATCTTGGTCTCGGTCGATCTTCACCTGTGAGTTTGCGCTTGGTGGGGTATACCGATACTTCTCTGGAATATCTGACGGGCGTTCGAATAGCCCTTCACGCGGAAAGCCGAACCACCAAATAGTGTCGGCCTCACCGGGGCTACGAAAGGATGCGGACGGTTGGTTCTCCTCGAAATCGATCAGGTAGTAATACAGGACGGCCTCGTCCAAGTCAGGCCACGGGCCGGGGTCAATGATCGAGTTTCTGGTGTCGCGGGCGAGGCCCCATGCTCTGTCCGACGGCGGTGCCGTGTAGACCACATACAGCATCGGCCCGTCGGTCCAAGCATGCGAGACCAGGAAGGGCTCATGTCCAGCGCAATTCTCGCTGTCGATGCGCCGCAACAGGTTTCGCAACACAGCTGCCGCGAACTCATGTTCTGCGTCGGTGCCTTCAGTTGATGGGCACATTGTTGTTCACCCACGGCGGGCAAAGAGTCCAGCCCGGCTCCACTTCGACCACTCCACTTCCGCCGTTTAAGGGATACATCGAAATAACTCCCTTCTGCCCCCAGTCAGGGATGCCTGCACGACCTTCGCTGACGTTCGCCACGATCCTCATCGTCAGACGTTCACCAGTGTCCTCACAATCGGCAAGTCCCAGCGGTCCCGGTGTGCAGTGCACGCGATTGATCGGAACTTCATAAACGAGGGTGCCACCGATTTTGCTTACTGGTCGACTGTGGGAGATCAGGTCTCTGAAGACATTGGGATTTACGACGTGATGCCGCCAGTAAGCCTTATCCCACCCGAATCCTTGATGCGTTCGCTGGTCGTAGTAACCGCGCCGAAGAACGACGTGGTTGCCATCTAGGTCGGTAGCCTCAGCTATCACCTCATTGATGGGGTACTGCGGTGGCTGTGGTGGTCGTTGCTTGAAGGTGTGGTTGTCGACGCTTTGGATCCGGGGCTTCCGCGGCGAAGGCGTGTCAGGCGCCGGACTTTGTGGGAAGGTGTCGCGGATACCGGCGACCGCCGCGGTGACCCTCCCGGCGACCTGTTGGTCCAGGGCGACCAGTTGCGCGGCGCGCTGGCGGATGTCGGCGGCGAGGGCCTGCGCCTGGGCTTCGCGGGCGGCGCGCTGCGCAGCCGATCCCCCCGCGGAGCGGTCGATGACCGACATCTCCTCGTTGACGTCGAACCCGGCCGCGTTGGCGTCTCGCACCGCGTACCGCAACCGCGAGCGGGCCGCATGCAGGTCCGAGGCATCCCCGCGGGCTGCTTTGGCGGCCGCCTGCAGCTGGTCGGCCACCCCACTGGTCGCCACCATGTCCGAATGCGTCACCGTGCGCAGCGCCTCGGCGCCCCGGCCCCGCCAATCGACCGACAGCGCATCACGCCAAACCTGATGGGCGACGCCGTAGCTGCGCGCGCCGACGGCCTCCCAATGATCGGCCGCCTCGGTGAGATGTTCGGTGGGCCAGGACAACAGCTGCGAGAGGTCCGGAAATGCCGCGACCACGGCCATGACTACACGCCGCTCGCCCGCGGCGCCGCCGCCGCCATCTGGTCGGCCGCGTCGGCTTCGTTGGCGACGTAGCCGGCGTCGGCCACACCGACGCAGGCCGAGTGGGCGCCCACCCGGGCGGCCAGCCCCGCGGTGAAGGCGGTGACCTCGACGTGGGCGGCGCTGACGGCGGCGGCGCTGGCTTGGCAGGACAGGGCCCGCCCCGTGGGAGCCGCGGTCGAGTTCAGCTCGCCGACCGACGCACCCCACCGAGTGGCCATCGCCTGCACAGCGACGGTATCCACACGCAGCGGCTGCATGAGCGCAAGTCTATTCAGAACGCGGCGCCGCGAAAGTCACCCGGACAGCCCACTCACTACACTGGCCAGCGTGCTCATCGGTTCGCACGTCCGCAACGACGATCCCCTCGCCGCCGCCCAGGCCGACGGCGCCGACGCGGTCCAGTTCTTCCTGTCCAACCCGCAGAGCTGGAAGAAACCGAAACCGCGCGAGGACGCCGAGGCGCTGAAGGCGTCCACGATTCCCCTGTACGTTCACGCGCCGTATCTCATCAACGTGGCGTCGGCGAATAACCGGGTCCGCATCCCGTCGCGCAAGATCCTGCAGGACACCTGCGACGCCGCCGCGGAGATCAACGCGGCGGCGGTGATCGTGCACGGCGGCCACGCCGACGACAACGACATGGAGGCCGGATTCGAGCGCTGGGTCAAGGCGCTGGACTACCTCGAGACGGACGTGCCGGTGTACCTGGAGAACACCGCGGGCGGCGACCATGCGATCGCCCGCTACTTCGACACCATCGGCCGGCTGTGGGATCACATCGGGGAAAAGGGGATTGGCTTCTGCCTTGACACCTGCCACGCCTGGGCCGCGGGCGAGGAGCTGATCGATGCGGTCGAGCGGATCAAGGCGCTGACGGGGCGCATCGACCTGGTGCACTGCAACGACTCGCGCGACGCGAAGGGCTCCGGCGCCGACCGGCACGCCAACTTCGGCACCGGCCAGATCGATCCCGCCCTGCTGGCCGCCGTGGTCACGGCCGCCGACGCGCCGGTGATCTGCGAGACCGCCGACGAGGGCCGCAAGGACGACATCGCGTTCCTGCGGGACAAGACCAGCGGCTGACCCGCCGTGACCCGCCGGCTCGCCACGCTGCTCGGCGTAGTCCTCATCGTGGCGGGCTGTCATGCGCTGCAACCGCACCTGCCGTCGGGCTTCGCGAGCGGCGCCAGCCTCCACCACATCGATGCCGGCGGACGCGACCGCAGCTATCGCCTGTACCGGCCCGCGGGGGTGCCCGCCTCGGCTGCGCTGGTGGTGGCGCTGCACGGCTATTCCGGCAGCGCCGGACAGGTCGAAAGAGCTTACGGGTGGGACGGTTTGGCCGATTCGGCCAAGTTCGTCGTCGCCTATCCGGATGGCATCGGCCGGGCCTGGAACGTCGGCGGGGAGGACTGCTGCGGGCGGCCCGGACGAGAAGGCGTCGACGACGTCGCGTTCGTCAAAGCGGCCGTCGCCGACATCGCCGGGCACGTCGGCATCGATCCCGCCAGGATCTATGCCACCGGCATGAGCAACGGCGGCATCATGACCTACACGCTGGCCTGCAACACCGACATCTTCGCCGCGATCGGCCCGGTCGCCGGCACGCAGCTGAACCCGTGCCCGGCCCCGCGCCCCACGTCGGTGCTGCACATCCACGGCACCGCCGACCGGCTCGTCCCGTACGGCGGAGGCCAGGGCTTCAGCGTCATCAACGGCCCGTCGGTCCCAGAAGTCGATGCGTTCTGGCGCAACGTGGATCGATGCGGTGCGCCGACCGCAACCACCGGCGGGGCGGTCACCACCTCGACCGCTCAGTGCGCCGACCACCGGAGCGTGGTGCTCGTCACCGTGGACGGCGGCGGCCACGAGTGGCCGGCCTTCGCGACCCGGACGCTGTGGGAGTTCTTCGCCGACCATCCGCGCTAAGCGCATTACACCTCTTGTGCAGCTGTCGAGAAAATGTAATATTGATGCCATGTCGGACACCCATGTCGTCACCAACCAGGTTCCGCCCCTGGAGAACTACAACCCCGCGACCTCCGCGGTGCTCGTCGAGGCCCTGATCCGCGAGGGCGGCCAGTGGGGCCTGGACGAGGTCAACCAGGTCGGGGCGCTCTCGGCCAGCCGCGAGGCCCGGCGTTGGGGCGAACTCGCCGACCGCAACCGGCCCGTCCTGCGCACCCACGACCGCTACGGGCACCGCGTCGACGAGGTGGAGTACGACCCGGCCTACCACGAATTGATGCGCGCGGCCATCGCCCACGGGATGCACGCCGCGCCCTGGGCCGACGAGCGCCCGGGCGCACACGTGGTGCGGGCGGCCAAGACCTCGGCGTGGACCGTGGAACCCGGCCACGTCTGCCCGATCTCGATGACCTATGCCGCCGTTCCGGCGCTGCGCCACAACCCCGAGCTGGCGGCGGTGTACGAGCCGCTGCTGACCAGCCGCGAATACGACCCCGAGCTCAGGCTCGCCACCACCAAGCCGGGCATCACCGCCGGCATGTCGATGACCGAGAAGCAGGGCGGCTCCGACGTGCGCGCCGGCACCACGCAGGCCACGCCCAACGCCGACGGGAGCTACAGCCTGACCGGCCACAAGTGGTTCACCTCCGCCCCCATGTGCGACATCTTCCTGGTGCTCGCACAGGCACCGGCCGGGCTGTCGTGCTTCCTGCTGCCGCGCATCCTGCCCGACGGCACTCGCAACCGGATGTTCCTGCAGCGGCTCAAGGACAAGCTCGGCAACCACGCCAACGCCTCCAGCGAGGTCGAATACGACGGCGCCATCGCCTGGCTGGTTGGCGAGGAGGGCCGCGGCGTGCCCACCATCATCGAGATGGTCAACCTGACCCGGCTGGACTGCACGCTGGGCAGTGCCACCAGTATGCGCAGCGGGCTGACCCAGGCCGTGCACCACGCCCAGCACCGGAAGGCGTTCGGCGCGTACCTGATCGACCAGCCGCTGATGCGCAACGTGCTCGCGGACCTGGCCGTGGAGGCCGAGGCCGCCACCATGGTCGCGATGCGTATGGCCGGCGCCACCGACAAGGCGGTGCGCGGCGACGAGACCGCGGCGCTGTTCCGCCGGATCGGCCTGGCCGCCAGCAAGTACTGGGTGTGCAAGCGCTCCACCCCGCACGCCGCCGAGGCGCTGGAATGCCTGGGCGGCAACGGATATGTCGAGGACTCCGGCATGCCGCGGCTGTACCGCGAGGCACCCCTGATGGGCATCTGGGAGGGCTCGGGCAACGTCAGCGCGCTGGACACGTTGCGCGCCATGGCGACTCGCCCCGAATGCGTCGAGGTGCTGTTCGGCGAGCTGGATGAGAGCGCCGGCCAGGACCCGCGGCTGGGTAGTCACGTCGAGCGGCTGCGCAACGACCTGGCCGACCTCGACACCATCCAATACCGCGCCCGCAAGGTCGCCGAGGACATCTGCCTGGCGCTGCAGGGGTCGCTGCTGGTGCGCCACGGGCATCCCGCGGTCGCCGAGGCGTTCCTGACCACCCGCCTGGATGGCCAGTGGGGCGGCGCGTTCGGCACCATGCCGGCCGGGCTCGACCTCGCGCCGATCCTGGAGCGCGCGCTGGTCAAGGGCTGAGCCGCACCATGACCCACGCGATCAGGCCGGTCGACTTCGACAACCTCAAGACGATGACCTACGAGGTCACCGACCGGGTTGCGCGGATCACGTTCAACCGCCCGGAGAAGGGCAACGCGATCGTCGCCGACACCCCGCTGGAGCTCTCGGCGCTGGTGGAGCGTGCCGACCTCGACCCGAACGTGCACGTCATCCTGGTGTCCGGCCGCGGGGAGGGGTTCTGCGCGGGTTTCGATCTGAGCGCCTATGCCGACCGCACCGGTTCGGCGGGCGGCACCGGGACCTACCAGGGCACCGTGCTGGACGGTAAGACGCAGGGCGCCAACCACTTACCGGATCAGCCGTGGGACCCGATGATCGACTATCAGATGATGAGCCGCTTCGTGCGCGGCTTCTCGTCCCTGATGCACGCCGACAAGCCGACGGTGGTCAAGATCCACGGTTACTGCGTAGCCGGCGGCACCGACATCGCGCTGCACGCCGACCAGGTGATCGCCGCCGCCGACGCCAAGATCGGCTACCCGCCGACGCGGGTGTGGGGTGTCCCGGCGGCTGGCCTGTGGGCGCACCGGCTCGGCGACCAGCGTGCCAAGCGCCTGTTGTTCACCGGCGACTGCATCACCGGCGCGCAGGCCGCCGAGTGGGGCCTGGCGGTCGAGGCGCCGGAACCCGAGGACCTCGACGAGCGCACCGAGCGTCTCGTGCAGCGGATCGCCGCGGTGCCGGTCAACCAGCTCATCATGGTCAAGCTCGCGCTGAATTCGGCTCTGCTGCAACAGGGCGTGGCCACCAGCAGGATGGTCAGCACCGTCTTCGACGGCGTGGCCAGGCACACCCCCGAGGGCCACGCGTTCGTCGCCGACGCGGTCGAGCACGGCTTCCGCGACGCGGTGCGTCATCGCGACGAGCCCTTCGGCGACCACGGCCGCCGCACCTCAGGAGTGTGACCCGGTGCCGAACATGACGGCCCGGTCGGTGGTACTCAGCGTGCTGCTCGGCGCCCATCCGGCGTGCGCGAGCGCCGGCGAACTGGTCGGGCTGACAGCAGATTTCGGCATCAAGGAGACGACGCTGCGGGTCGCGCTGACCCGGATGGTCGGTGCCGGGGACCTGATCCGCTCCGCCGACGGCTATCGGCTCTCGGAGCGGCTGCTGGTCCGCCAGCGCCGGCAGGACGACGCCATGCGCCCGCGGACCCGGACCTGGCGCGGCGACTGGCTGGTGCTGATCGTCACCAGCGTGGGCACCGATGCCCGCACACGCGCCGCGCTGCGAACGACCATGCACCACAAGCGCTTCGGGGAGTTGCGCGAGGGGGTGTGGATGCGGCCCGACAACCTCGACCTGGACCTGGATCCCGAGGTCGCGGATCGGGTGCGGGTGCTGACGGCCCGCGACGACGCGCCCGCGCAGCTGGCGGCCCAGCTCTGGGACCTGCCCGCCTGGGCCGCGGCCGGCCACCGGCTGCTCGGCGAGATGGCAGCCGCCCCCGGCATTCCCGGCCGGTTCACGGTGGCCGCGGCGATGGTGCGCCACCTGCTCACCGACCCCGTGCTGCCGGCCGAGCTGCTGCCGGACGACTGGCCGGGGGCGTCGCTGCGCACCGCCTACCACGACTTCGCCACCGAACTGTCGCGGCGACGCGACGAGCCCCAACTAGTGGAGGTGACATGAGCGATCCGGTGCGGGTGGAGCGCAACGGCGCGGTGACCACGGTGATCCTGGACCGTCCGGAGGCGCGCAACGCCGTCAACGGGCCGACGGCGGCCGCGCTGCACGCGGCGTTCTCGGAATTCGACCGGGACGACACCGCGTCGGTCGCCGTGTTGTGGGGCGACGGCGGAACCTTCTGCGCCGGAGCGGATTTGAAGGCCTTCGACACCCCTGACGCCAACGCTGTACACCGCACCGGCCCCGGCCCGATGGGCCCCTCGCGCATGGTGCTGTCCAAACCGGTGATCGCGGCGGTCAGCGGCTACGCCGTGGCCGGCGGTCTGGAACTGGCCATCTGGTGCGACATGCGGGTGGCCGAGGAGGACGCCGTGTTCGGCGTGTTCTGCCGACGCTGGGGGGTGCCGCTCATCGACGGCGGCACCGTGCGGCTGCCGCGGCTGATCGGCCAAAGCCGCGCGATGGACCTGATTCTCACGGGTCGCGGGGTCAAAGCCGACGAAGCGCTGGCCATGGGATTGGCCAATCGCGTGGTGCCCAAGGGCCAGTCCCGGCAAGCGGCCGAGGAGTTGGCCGCCGAATTGGCCGCGCTGCCCCAGGACTGCATGCGGGCCGATCGGCTCTCGGCGCTGAACCAGTGGGGGATGCCCGAGTCCGAGGCGCTCGACTTCGAATTCGCAAGCATGCACCGGGTTTCCGCCGGGGCGATGCAGGGAGCCCGGCAGTTCGCCGCGGGCGCGGGCCGGCACGGCGCCGCGGCGACCTAGCGGGTCAGCCGGCCGGCTTGATGGTGTTGCCCGAGCCGATGTCGTCCACCTTGGGGCTGCCGTCCTTGTAGGTGATGGTGTTGTTCAGTCCGAGCACGGTGATGCGCGTGTTGACCTTGTCGATGGTGATGGTGTTGTTCGCGCCGCCGACGGACACCGTCTCGCAGGTGCCGGTGATGGTCAGCGTGTTGCCGTTGCCGCCGACGTTCAGCGACTTCCCGTCGGCGCAATCCAGGGTGGCCGTGGTGTTCATGGATCCGTAGTTCAGCGTGTTCCCGATCTGGACCGACGCGGTCGTGCTTGCGCCGCTTGTACTGGTCGGCGCGGCACCGGCGCTCGTCGAACTAGGGTTGCTCGTCGTTGTCGTCGTGGAGGCGCCGGGCGGATTGGCCGTCGAACTGCAGCCTGCGAGCAATACGGCCGCGACGGCCGGCGCCACGGCGAGCGCGGCCAGTCGAGGGCTCCGGTCGGTGCAGTGGGCGCGCATCATTCGTCGGTTCCCCTCGCTCGTCGGATGTCACATCGGTCGCGGTGCCTCACGCGGGCACCTGCTGCAGACGGTTTACCATGCCCAGTTCGCGGCCGCGGTCCCAGAGGAACGGCGCGCCGTTGTGGAAGAACACCGTCTCGTCGGAGCCGTAGACGGTGATGTCGTGGGTGACCGTGTCGGCCACGACGGTGTTGCCCGAGCCCATGACCGTCACCGCGTAGCAGGTTCCCAGCGCGGTGACGACGTTGCGGGTGCCGTTGACCAACAGCGTCGAGTCGTTGCAGTCCACCGTCTGCTCGACGCCTTCCCCGATGACATGGGTGTCGCCGTTCTTGGCGTGTGCGGGCGGCGCCGGCGCGGCGGGGACGGCCGCGAGGGTGACGGCGCAGGCTGCCAGCGACCCGGCGACGGCTGTCCAATTCACTGCGGGCCCCCTTACCTCGGGTGGATGCGCGAGTAGGCCGTGCATGACATTACGTGCATCCACCCGCTCGATGGCAGACTTCTTTGCATTTACCGGCCCGCACTAGAGTCATTAGTCAACCCGACCCCCGTCAGCGCGATCGAAGGGCACCCGCATGGCAGCTCAGCCGGAACCGCCACCGGCGGCCGGGCGCCAGCGGGGCGGGAAATCCGCCTCCCGCCCGGCGAAGCTGAGCCGCGAAGGCATCGTCGACGGCGCCCTGACCTTCCTGGACCGCGAGGGGTGGGACTCGCTGACCATCAACGCGTTGGCCACGCAGCTGGGCACCAAGGGGCCGTCGCTGTACAACCACGTGGACAGCCTGGAGGACCTGCGCCGCGCGGTCCGGATCAGGGTCATCGACGACATCATCACGATGCTCAACAGGGTCGGGGAGGGCCGCGCCCGCGACGACGCGGTACTGGTCATGGCCGGCGCCTACCGCAGCTACGCGCATCACCACCCGGGCCGGTACTCGGCGTTCACCCGGATGCCGCTGGGCGGCGACGACCCCGACTACGCCGCCGCGACCCGCAGCGCGGCCGCACCGGTGATCGCGGTGCTGTCCTCCTACGGCCTGTGCGGCGACGCCGCCTTCTACGCGGCGCTGGAGTTCTGGTCCGCGCTGCACGGTTTCGTGCTGCTGGAGATGACCGGTGTCATGGACGACGTCGACACCGACGCGGTGTTCTCCGATATGGTGCTGAGGCTGGCGGCGGGCCTGGAACGGCGCACCGCACCCGACGGTGCGTGGGGCTGACCCCACCGCTTTGACCTGCCAGACCGGCGGCGGGTATCGTAGATGCTCGTGCCTGGCGGCTTACGGCGCCTGACGTAAGTAAAGGGATGCCGGGCTAATTCGCATGTCCACGACGTAACGGATGAATCCGGTGTCGAGCGCATGCGACACACCCGGCCGCGGGGTAGTGCGTCCGGGCAAAACCGCAGTACGAAGACTTGAAGAACGCCAGCAACACCCGAACGCCCAACACAGAAAGCCTCCTTGATGCCAACCATTCAGCAGCTGGTCCGCAAGGGCCGCCGGGACAAGATCGCCAAGGTCAAGACCGCGGCCTTGAAGGGCAGCCCGCAGCGCCGTGGCGTATGCACCCGCGTGTACACCACCACCCCGAAGAAGCCGAACTCGGCTCTTCGCAAGGTCGCGCGCGTGAAGCTGACGAGCCAGGTCGAGGTCACCGCCTATATCCCCGGCGAGGGCCACAACCTGCAGGAGCACTCGATGGTGCTGGTGCGTGGTGGCCGGGTCAAGGACCTGCCCGGCGTTCGGTACAAGATCATCCGCGGTTCGCTCGACACCCAGGGCGTCAAGAACCGCAAGCAGGCCCGCAGCCGCTATGGCGCCAAGAAGGAGAAGAGCTGATGCCGCGCAAGGGACCCGCGCCCAAGCGTCCGTTGGTCAACGATCCGGTCTACGGATCGCAGCTGGTCACGCAGCTGGTGAACAAAGTTCTGCTCAAGGGGAAGAAATCACTGGCCGAGCGCATTGTTTATGCTGCGCTCGAGCAGGCGCGGGACAAGACCGGCACGGACCCCGTCATCACGCTCAAGCGTGCCCTCGACAACGTCAAGCCCGCCCTGGAGGTGCGCAGCCGCCGCGTGGGTGGTGCGACCTACCAGGTGCCCGTCGAGGTGCGTCCGGACCGGTCCACCACGCTGGCACTGCGCTGGCTGGTCAGCTTCTCGCGGCAACGCCGGGAGAAGACCATGACCGAGCGGCTGGCCAACGAGATCCTCGACGCCAGCAACGGCCTCGGGGCCTCCGTCAAGCGACGCGAGGACACCCACAAGATGGCCGAGGCCAACCGCGCCTTCGCGCATTATCGCTGGTAGTCGGCGCCGGGCGGCGCCATCTGGCAGCGCTGCCGGAGACCAGACAGACCGCAATCAAGCAATCGAAAGAGTGGGAAGACTTCTGTGGCACAGAAGGACGTGCTGACCGACCTGACCAAGGTCCGCAACATCGGCATCATGGCGCACATCGACGCCGGCAAGACGACGACGACCGAGCGCATCCTGTACTACACCGGCATCAGCTACAAGATCGGTGAGGTGCACGACGGTGCGGCCACGATGGACTGGATGGAGCAGGAGCAGGAGCGCGGCATCACCATCACCTCCGCCGCCACCACCTGCTTCTGGAACGACAACCAGATCAACATCATCGACACCCCCGGCCACGTCGACTTCACCGTCGAGGTGGAGCGCAGCCTGCGCGTGCTGGACGGCGCCGTCGCCGTCTTCGACGGCAAGGAGGGCGTCGAGCCGCAGTCCGAGCAGGTCTGGCGGCAGGCCGACAAGTACGACGTCCCGCGGATCTGCTTCGTCAACAAGATGGACAAGATCGGCGCCGACTTCTACTTCTCGGTGCGCACCATGGAGGAGCGCCTCGGCGCCAACGCCATCCCGATCCAGCTGCCCATCGGCTCGGAGTCCGAGTTCTCCGGCGTCGTCGACCTCGTCGAGATGAAGGCCAAGGTGTGGAGCGCCGAGGCCAAGCTCGGCGAGAAGTACGACGTCGTCGAGATCCCCGCGGACATGCAGGAGAAGGCCGAGGAGTACCGCACCAAGCTGCTCGAGGCCGTCGCCGAGACCGATGAGGCGCTGCTGGAGAAGTACCTCGGCGGCGAGGAACTGACCGTCGAGGAGATCAAGGCCGCCATCCGCAAGCTGACCATCAACTCCGAGGCCTACCCGGTGTTGTGCGGCAGCGCGTTCAAGAACAAGGGCGTGCAGCCGATGCTGGACGCGGTCATCGACTACCTGCCCTCGCCGCTGGACGTCCTGCCCGCGCTCGGTCACGTGCCGGGCAAGGAGGACGAGGAGATCACGCGCAAGCCGTCGACCGACGAGCCGTTCTCCGCGCTGGCGTTCAAGGTCGCCACCCACCCGTTCTTCGGCAAGCTGACCTACGTCCGCGTCTACTCGGGCACCGTGGAGTCGGGCAGCCAGGTCATCAACGCCACCAAGGGCAAGAAGGAGCGGCTGGGCAAGCTGTTCCAGATGCACTCCAACAAGGAGAACCCCGTCGAGCGGGCCAGCGCGGGCCACATCTACGCGGTGATCGGTCTCAAGGACACCACCACCGGTGACACCCTGAGCGACCCCAACGACCAGATCGTCCTGGAGTCGATGAGCTTCCCCGACCCCGTGATCGAGGTGGCCATCGAGCCGAAGACCAAGAGCGACCAGGAGAAGCTGAGCCTGTCGATCCAGAAGCTGGCCGAGGAGGACCCCACCTTCAAGGTGCACCAGGACGCCGAGACCGGCCAGACCGTCATCGGCGGCATGGGCGAGCTGCACCTGGACATCCTGGTGGACCGCATGAAGCGCGAGTTCAAGGTCGAGGCCAACGTCGGCAAGCCGCAGGTGGCCTACAAGGAGACCATCAAGCGGACCGTGGAGAAGATCGAGTTCACCCACAAGAAGCAGACGGGTGGCTCGGGCCAGTTCGCCAAGGTGCTGATCAGCCTCGAGCCGTTCCACGGCGAGGACGGGGCGACCTACGAGTTCGAGAACAAGGTCACCGGTGGGCGCATCCCGCGCGAGTACATCCCGTCGGTGGACGCCGGCGCCCAGGACGCCATGCAGTACGGTGTGCTGGCCGGCTACCCGCTGGTGAACTTGAAGGTCACCCTGCTCGACGGCGCCTTCCACGAGGTGGACTCGTCCGAGATGGCGTTCAAGATCGCCGGTTCGCAGGTGCTGAAAAAGGCTGCCGCGCAAGCGCAGCCGGTCATCCTGGAACCGATCATGGCCGTCGAGGTCACCACGCCCGAGGACTACATGGGCGACGTGATCGGCGACCTGAACTCCCGCCGTGGTCAGATACAGGCCATGGAGGAGCGCGGCGGCTCGCGCGTCGTCAAGGCGCATGTGCCGCTGTCGGAGATGTTCGGCTACGTCGGCGACCTGCGGTCCAAGACCCAAGGCCGGGCGAACTACTCCATGGTGTTCGACTCGTACGCCGAAGTTCCGGCGAACGTGTCGAAGGAGATCATCGCGAAGGCGACGGGTCAGTGAGCGTCAGCTCAGTGGCCCGGAGCCGAGCGATGGACCGAGCGAAGGCGACGGGTCAGTAACGCCCGGCACCGTCGGAGTAACCTTGCCGGGTCACTGCAATGCCTTGGGCGCGGCACAACTGAAAACATCAACACTGCTTTTACGAGCACCAACAAGTCCAGGAGGACACAGAAGTGGCGAAGGCGAAGTTCGAGCGGACGAAGCCGCACGTCAACATCGGGACCATCGGTCACGTTGACCACGGCAAGACCACGCTGACCGCGGCTATCACCAAGGTTCTGCACGACAAGTATCCCCAGTTGAACGAGTCGCGCGCATTCGACCAGATCGACAACGCTCCCGAGGAGCGTCAGCGCGGCATCACCATCAACATCTCCCACGTGGAGTACCAGACGGAGAAGCGCCACTACGCGCACGTCGACGCGCCCGGCCACGCCGACTACATCAAGAACATGATCACCGGCGCCGCGCAGATGGACGGCGCGATCCTGGTGGTCGCCGCGACCGACGGCCCGATGCCGCAGACCCGCGAGCACGTGCTGCTGGCCCGCCAGGTGGGCGTGCCCTACATCCTGGTCGCGCTGAACAAGGCCGACATGGTCGACGACGAGGAGTTGCTCGAGCTCGTCGAGCTGGAGGTCCGCGAGCTGCTGGCCGGCCAGGAGTTCGACGAGGAGGCCCCGGTCGTGCGCGTCTCGGCGCTCAAGGCGCTCGAGGGCGACGCGAAGTGGGTCGAGTCCGTCGAGGAGCTGATGGCTGCCGTCGACGAGTCGATCCCGGACCCGGTCCGCGAGACCGACAAGCCGTTCCTGATGCCGGTCGAGGACGTCTTCACCATCACCGGCCGCGGCACCGTGGTCACCGGCCGGGTGGAGCGCGGCGTCATCAACGTCAACGAGGAAGTCGAGATCGTCGGCATCAAGCCGACCAGCACCAAGACGACGGTCACCGGTGTGGAGATGTTCCGCAAGCTGCTCGACCAGGGCCAGGCCGGCGACAACGTCGGGCTGCTGCTGCGCGGCATCAAGCGCGAGGACGTCGAGCGCGGCCAGGTGGTGACCAAGCCCGGCACGACCACGCCGCACACCGAGTTCGAGGGCCAGGTCTACATCCTGTCCAAGGACGAGGGCGGCCGGCACACGCCGTTCTTCAACAACTACCGTCCGCAGTTCTACTTCCGCACCACCGACGTGACCGGTGTGGTGACGCTGCCGGAGGGCACCGAGATGGTGATGCCCGGTGACAACACCAACATCTCGGTCAAGCTGATCCAGCCGGTGGCCATGGACGAGGGCCTGCGGTTCGCGATCCGTGAGGGTGGCCGCACCGTCGGCGCCGGCCGGGTCGTCAAGATCATCAAGTAGTAGCTCGACAGCGCGGCGGCGCCCATCCGAAAGGGTGGGCGTCGCTTTGCTCTGCGCGCTAACCTCACACCATCGGTCCGATCGTGTGAGGAGGCAGATGTGTTGGCGCGGTATCTGAAGGCGCAGCTGGTCGTTTTGCTGTGCGGCGGCCTGGTCGGGCCGATCTTTCTGGTCGTCTACTTCGCCCTCGGGCTGGGCGACCTGCTGCAGTGGATGTTCTACGTGGGCCTGCTCATCACCGTGGCCGACGTGCTGATCGCGCTCGCGTTGACCAACTTCGGCGCGAAGTCGTCGGCCAAGACGGCCGAACTCGAACGAAGCGGGGTGCTCGCGCTCGCCCAGATCACCGGGATCGGCGAGACGGGGACATGGATCAACAACCAGCCGCTGGTGAAGGTGCAACTGCACATCGCCGGCGCCGGGTTCGCGCCGTTCGACAGCGAGGACCGCGTGATCGCCAGCGTCACCAGGCAGGGCAACCTCAACGCGCGCAAGCTCGTGGTCCTGGTCAACCCGACCACACGGGAATACCGGATCGACTGGGACCGCAGCGCCCTGGTCAACGGCCTGGTGCCGGCGCAGTTCACCCTGGCTGAGGACAACAAGACCTACGACCTGAGCGGGCAGGCCGGCCCGCTGCTGGAGATCCTGCAGATCCTCAAGGCCAACGGTGTCCCTCTCGACCGGATGGTGGACATCCGGTCGAACCCGGTGCTGCGCCAGCAGATTCAGGCGGTGGTGCGCCGCGCGGCCGACCAGGCCCAGCCGGCGCCGGTTGCCGCGGCGCCGCAGAGCTCGATCGCCGACCGGCTGCACGAGCTCGACACGCTGCACGCCAGCGGCGCCCTCACCGACCAGGAGTACGCCGACCGGCGGGCCAAGATCATCGCCGAGATCTGATCCGCCCGGGCAACTAGAACGCGTTTCAGTTTCGCTGCTAGCCTGGCTCCGTCGAACAGAATGCCAGGAAGGGGCCGGCCGTGGCGGAACCGTCGGGAGCACTGCAGGGCCGGGTGGCATTCGTCACCGGCGCGGCCCGGGGCCAGGGGCGGGCGCACGCGGTGCGCCTCGCCGCCGAGGGCGCCGACGTCATCGCGCTGGACATCTGCGCGCCGGTGTCGGACACCGTGACGTATGCGCCGGCCACGCCGGAGGACCTCCGCGAGACCGTCCGCCTGGTGGAGGCGCAGGGCCGCAAGGTGCTGGCCCGCGAGGCCGACGTCCGCGACGACGCCGCGGTGCGGCAGCTGGTGGCCGACGGTATCGAGCAGTTCGGCCGCCTGGACGTCGTGGTGGCCAACGCCGGAGTGCTGGGCTGGGGCCGGGTCTGGGAGCTCACCGACGAGCAGTGGGACACGGTCATCGGGGTCAACCTGACCGGAACCTGGCGCACGCTGCGGGCCGCGATCCCGGCGATGATCGAGGCCGGCAACGGGGGCTCCATCGTGATCGTCAGCTCGGCGGCGGGCGTGAAGGCCACCCCCGGCAACGGGCACTACGCGGCCAGCAAATTCGGGCTCACCGCGCTCACCAACACCCTGGCGATCGAGCTCGGCGAATACGGCATCCGGGTCAATTCCATCCACCCCTACTCGGTGGACACCCCGATGATCGAGCCCGAGGCGATGATGGAGATCTTTGCCAGGCACCCTCGCTTCGTGCACAGCTTCCCGCCAATGCCGATGCAGTACAAGGGTTTCATGACGGCGGACGAGGTTGCCGACGTGGTGGCCTGGCTCGCCGGCGACGGCTCGGGCACACTGTCGGGCACCCAGATCAACGTAGACAAGGGCGCCTTGAAGTACTGATCGGCCAGCGTGGTAAGAACACCACGTGACTGAACGGGGCATCGTGATCGTCGGCGGCGGGCTTGCCGCAGCCCGGACCGCCGAGCAACTGCGCCGGTCGGAATACGCCGGGCGCATCACGATCGTCAGCGACGAGGTGCATGTCCCCTACGATCGCCCGCCGCTGTCCAAAGAGCTGCTGCGCAAAGAGGTCGACGACGTGGCCCTCAAACCGCGGGAGTGGTACGACGAGAACGACATCACGCTGCGCCTGGGCGCGGCGGCGACCGGTCTGGACACCGCGGCGCAGACAGTGACGCTGGCCGATCAGACCGTGCTCGGCTACGACGAACTGGTCATCGCGACCGGGCTGGTGCCGCGGCGGATTCCGGCGTTCGGCGACCTGGACGGCATCCGGGTGCTGCGCTCGTTCGACGAGAGCCTGGCGCTGCGCGAGCATGCCTCGCAGGCGCGGCACGCGGTCGTCGTCGGTGCCGGCTTCATCGGCTGCGAGGTGGCGGCGAGCCTGCGCAGCCTCGGGGTCGACGTGGTGCTGGTCGAGCCGCAGCCGACGCCGCTGGCCGCGGTGCTCGGCGAGCGGATCGGCGAGCTGGTGGCCCGGCTGCACCGCGCCGAGGGTGTCGACGTCCGCCTCGGCGTGGGCGTGGCCGAGGTGCGCGGCCAGGGGCACGTCGAGGCGGTGGTGCTCGGCGACGGCACCGAACTGCCGGCCGATCTCGTGGTCGTCGGCATCGGCTCCCACCCGGCGACGGATTGGCTGGAAGGCAGCGGCGTCGAGGTCGACGGTGTCGATAGTGGGGTGCTGTGCGATGCGGCCGGGCGCACCAGCGCACCCCACGTGTGGGCGTTGGGCGACGTTGCCTCCTGGCAAGACGCGACGGGACACCAAGCGCGCGTTGAACACTGGAGCAACGTGGCCGACCAGGCCCGCGTCGTGGTGCCCGCGATGCTGGGAGCCGACGTGCCCACGGGCGTGGTCGTCCCCTACTTCTGGAGCGACCAGTACGACGTTAAGATTCAATCCCTGGGCGAGCCGGAGGCCACTGACACCGTCCATCTCGTCGAGGACGACGGCCGCAAGTTCCTGGCCTACTACGAGCGCGACGGCGTGCTCATCGGGGTGGTCGGCGGCGGGATGCCCGGCAAGGTCATGAAGGTCCGGGCCAAGATCGCCGCGGGCGCGCCCATCTCCGAAGTGCTCGGCTAGCCAACTCGTTCGCGTGATCAGTGCCAGGTCACCGGCACGCCGTGCGGATGGCATTGGCCCAGGACCACAAGCCGGCCGCCCGGCCAGCGGCGGGCCCGCACCAGAAACCTGACTCCGGTGCCGGACCAATCGCGCGCGGGCTCCATGGTGAGGTGGGCGAACGGCGAGCCGGCATTCGCCTGCCCGGCCAGCGTGGCCACCCCCGCGCGGACCGCGTCGCGCTCGCGCGCGGACAGGTACTGCCAGACGATCGAATGCCACAGCACCGTCAACGCGCCCTCGGCCAGTGTCAGCGCGCCGACCGCGTCGGCCGCCGTGCGGCGCTGAAGCCGCGCGGGTACCTGGCGGGCCACCGCGATGGCGCCGCGCATCCGGGCCAGCCGGGCGGCCTGGTCGGGCCAGACGTAGCTCAACACGGTGCGCTCCCCGTCGGTGCCGCCGACGTCGACGGGGGCGATGTCATATCCGCACCGTTCGACGATTTGGACCGCGGCCCGTGGCGGCGGCCGACCGTGCCACGCGTCGTCGATCACCACCGGCGAGTCGACCGGTCCCCACTGTCCCGCGGCGAAGCGGTAGTGGTAGCGGTCGGCGCGCAGGTTCAGCCCGGCGCTTGTCCCGATCTCGAAAAGCCTTACTGGTAAGCCGAATTCGTCGTTGATCAACAAGAGCCCGCCGATCAGCGCGGCGGACCGGCCGACCTCGTTGGTCTGGGGCGGCTGCCGCAGGCCGGCCCGCAGCGCGTCGGTGTGGCCGGCAGCGGCGAGCGCGATCTCGGGCCAGGCGGCCTCGGCGCCCCAGGTGCCGCCGGTGCTGGGGTACCAGCGGCGCAACGCCGGCGCCCGGCCGTCGAGAACCAGCCGGTGCAGCCCGCCGAGCAGTCGCAGCGGCACCGCGCCGCCCGGGGGGTCGTCCTCGTGGCCGGCCAGCACCATCGCGAAGATGCCGCCGGCTTCGACGTCGTGAGCGATGAGCTCCAGCAGCTCGCCGTACATCGGGGAGCCCAGTTCGGCGCAGAACCGCCCCTGCGACCGCAGGGTGTGTAAAAGCTGCTCGGCGGTCACGCGTCCGGACCGTCCAGACCGTGCAGCCCGGCGCCGACGACGTCGAAGGCGCTGCCGAGCGCCACGGGCAGCGGGACGGATTCGTCGGCCAGCCAGTGCTCGTAGGCGCTCAACGCCACCCCGAGCATGGTCCAGGCGACGGTCTGGGGCAGCAGGTCGGTGGCCTTGACGCCCAGCCGGCGGGCCGCGAACGCGGCGATGACCTCCCGCCAGCCGGCGTACATCGTCATCGAATAGGCCTGCAGCTCCGCGGCTTCCAGGATGACCCGCATCCGCTGGCGGTGCCGGGCGGTCTCCGAGGCGTCGAAGGTGTTGAACGCCAGCAGTGCCGTCCGCAGCGTCCCGCCCAACGGCGCCGACGGGTCGGCGTTGTCGAGCAGGTCGCGCAGGTGTGCGAGGTGGGTGTCGAAATCGCCCCAGGGGATGGCGTTCTTGGAGGCGTAGTAACGGAACAACGTGCGGCGCGAGATACCGGCGGCCTGCGCCACGTCGTCGACGCTCACCTCGCCGAAACCCCGTGCGGCGAACAACTCGATCGCGACGTCGGTGATGTGGTGCGGCGTGGTCGAACGGCGCCGGCCGACCCGGGACTGCGGCATCATCGGACCCGCCCTTCCATTTCGGCACTCGATGCCATATTCTGACGACGATTGTGACTCATTTCATCGTTGTCAAGAGCTGACGAAAGGCAAGCGCTATGGACCACGAAAACCAGGCAGAGACCGAACTCGTCGAAGAGACCCTGGTCGAAGAGGTGTCCATCGACGGAATGTGCGGGGTCTACTGATCCCGCCTTCGAACCCGGTGTTCGAACCCGATCGCGGCTGGCGGTTGCACCCGCAGGTGGCGGTGCGCCCGGAGTCCTTCGGTGCGCTGCTCTACCACTTCGGCACCCGCAAGCTGTCGTTTCTGAAGGACCGCGCCATCCTCGCGGTGGTGCGATCGCTCGACGAGCATCCCGATGTGCGCTCCGCCTGCCGCGCCGCCGGTGTCGACGACTCCGGGCAGGGGCCCTACCTGCGCGCGTTGGGTGTGCTGGCCGAGTCCAACATGCTGGTGCCCCGGGAGGCCGACCGATGACCACTGCATCCGTACCCCGCCTGATCGAGCAGTTCGAACGGGGGCTGGACGCGCCCATCTGCCTGACGTGGGAACTGACGTACGCGTGCAATCTCGCCTGCGTGCACTGCCTTTCGTCGTCGGGAAAGCGCGACCCGCGCGAATTGTCCACCCGCCAGTGCATGGACATCATCGACGACCTCGAGCGCATGCAGGTGTTCTACGTCAACATCGGCGGCGGGGAGCCGACGGTGCGGCCGGACTTCTGGGAGCTGGTCGACTACGCCACCGCGCACCACGTCGGCGTGAAGTTCTCCACCAACGGGGTCCGCATCACCCCGGAGGTCGCCGCACGCCTGGCCGCCAGCGACTACGTCGACGTCCAGATCTCGCTGGACGGCGCCACCGCCGAGGTCAACGACGCCGTGCGCGGCCCTGGGTCGTTCGCGACGGCGGTGCGGGCGCTGCAGAACCTGGCCGACGCCGGGTTCCGCGACGCGAAGATCTCTGTCGTCGTCACCCGGCACAACGTCGACCAGCTCGACGAGTTCGCCGCGCTGGCGAGCCGCTACGGTGCCACGCTGCGGATCACCCGGCTGCGCCCCTCGGGGCGGGGAGCGGACGTCTGGGACGAGTTGCACCCGACCGGCGCCCAGCAGGTCCAGCTCTACGACTGGCTGGTCGCCAAGGGCGAGCGGGTGCTCACCGGTGACTCCTTCTTCCATCTTTCGCCGCTGGGCTCCTCCGGCGCCCTGGCCGGCCTGAACATGTGCGGGGCCGGCCGAGTGGTGTGCCTGATCGACCCCGTCGGAGACGTGTACGCCTGCCCGTTCGCCATCCACGACCGCTTCCTGGCCGGGAACATTTTGTCCGACGGGGGATTCGACAGCGTCTGGAAGAACGCGCCGCTGTTCCGCGAGCTGCGCGAACCGCAGTCCGCGGGCGCCTGCGGCAGCTGCGGGCACTACGACAGCTGTCGCGGCGGATGCATGGCGGCCAAGTTCTTCACCGGACTGCCGATGGACGGTCCGGACCCCGAGTGTGTCCAGGGGCACGGCGCGCCGGCGCTGGCCCGAGAGCGGGAGACGCCGCGTCCGCGGGCCGACCACTCCCGCGGCAAGCCGGTGCCGCTGACGCTGAGCATGCGTCCGCCGGCGGCCGCGCCGCCGAAGCGCCCGTGCAACGAAAGCCCGCTGTAGTCATGGCGCAGTGGTTCGAAACCGTCGCCATCGCCCAGCGACGCGCCAAGCGTCGGCTGCCGAAATCCGTTTACTCGTCGTTGATTTCGGCCAGCGAAAAGGGAATCACGGTCTCCGACAACGTCGCGGCCTTCAGCGAACTCGGGTTCGCCCCGCACGTCGTCGGCGCGCAGGAGAAGCGCGAATTGTCGACGACCGTTATGGGGCAAGGTATTTCGCTGCCGGTGCTCATCTCGCCGACCGGCGTGCAGGCGGTCCACCCCGACGGCGAGGTCGCCGTCGCGCGGGCCGCGGCGGCGCGGGGCACCGCGATGGGGCTGTCCTCGTTCGCCAGCAAGCCAGTCGAGGAGGTCATCGCGGTCAATCCCAAGGTGTTCTTCCAGCTGTACTGGCTGGGCGGGCGGGACGCGATCGCCGAGCGGGTGGAGCGCGCGCGGGCGGCCGGGGCGGTCGGCCTGATCGTCACCACCGACTGGTCGTTCTCGCACGGGCGCGACTGGGGCAGCCCGGCGATCCCCGAGGCGATGAACCTGCGAACCATCCTGCGGCTGTCCCCGGAGGCGGTCGTGCGGCCGCGGTGGCTGTACCTGTTCGGCAAGACGCTGCGGCCCCCGGAGCTGCGGGTGCCCAACCAGGGTCGGCGGGGCGAGCCCGGCCCGCCCTTCTTCGCCGCCTACGGGGAGTGGATGGCCACACCGCCGCCGACCTGGGAGGACATCGCGTGGCTGCGCGAACTGTGGGGCGGACCGTTCATGCTCAAGGGCGTGATGCGCGTCGATGACGCCAAAAGGGCCGTGGATGCCGGTGTTTCGGCGATCTCAGTGTCCAACCACGGCGGCAACAACCTGGACGGCACCCCGGCGTCCATCCGCGCCCTGCCGGCGGTGGCCGCGGCGGTCGGCGACCAGGTCGAGGTGTTGCTCGACGGCGGCATCCGCCGGGGCAGCGACGTCGTCAAGGCGGTGGCGCTGGGCGCGCGGGCGGTGATGATCGGCCGCGCCTACCTGTGGGGGCTCGCGGCGGCCGGCCAGGCCGGCGTCGAGAACGTCCTCGACATCCTGCGCGGGGGCATCGACTCGGCGCTGATGGGGCTCGGGCGCTCCTCGGTGCACGACCTGAGCCCGGACGACATCCTGGTCCCGGCCGGCTTCGCGCGTGCCCTGGGGGTGCCCCCGGCGGCGCCGGGCTAGCCCGGCGGTCGGAAATTCGTGGTGCCTGCGGGGCAACCGTGACGCACGTGCCATCAAATGCGACCGCTTGATGAACAACCCAGAAAAAAATTTGTTTTTAGAGGACAACAACCGGTGCACGCCAGGTGAATTGGCCTTACCATCGGCGAGTGCCCGTACTCGGCGAACTAGGAAGCGCGACGTCGAGCCAGCTATCCTCGCCGTCACTGCTGATCCCGTTGGGATCTACCGAACAGCACGGTCCGCATTTGCCCCTGGATACCGACACCCGGATCGCGACCGCGGTCGCCGGGGAGGCCAGGGCGTGTCTCGAGGCCCGGCTCGACCAGGACTGGCTGGTGGCGCCCGCTATCGCCTACGGCGCCAGCGGCGAGCACCAGAGCTTCGCGGGAACGATCTCCATCGGCACCGAGGCGCTGACGACGCTGCTGGTGGAGTACGGCAGGTCGGCCATCTGCTGGGCTGCGCGCCTGGTGTTTGTCAACGGCCACGGCGGCAACGTCGCCGCGCTGCAGGCCGCGGTGAGCCTGCTGCGCGATGAGGGCCGCGATGCCGGATGGGTCCCGTGCGCCGCCGCGGGCGCCGACGCCCATGCCGGCCATACCGAAACATCACTGTTGCTACTCATCTCGCCGACCGACGTGCGGACCGACCGGTGGCTGCCGGGAAACGGCGCCCCCTTGGCCGAGTTGCTCGGACCGTTGCGGCGCGGGGGAGTCGCGGCAGTCAGCCCCGTGGGCGTGTTGGGGGATCCGACGACCGCTACCGCGAGCGAGGGGAAGCGCATCCTCGCGGAGATGGCCGACGGCTGCGTCGGCCGCATCGCGCGGTGGTCGCCCGCCCCCGACGGGATGCTGACATGAGCCAACCCCGGCTGCCGGACGGCTTCGCCGTTCAGGTCGACCGCCGCGTGCGGGTGCTCGGCCACGGCTCGGCGCTGCTGGGCGGCTCACCGACGCGGTTGCTGAAGCTGGCCCCAGCCGCCCAGGACATGCTCTCCGACGGCCGGCTGAAGGTCCGCGACGATGTCAGCGCCCAGTTGGCCCGCACCCTCCTGGATGCCACGGTTGCGCACCCCCGGCCCGCCGGGGGCCCGTCGCACCGCGACGTGACCGTGGTGATTCCGGTGCGGGACAACGTTTCTGGAGTGCGGCGTCTGGTCAGCTCGCTGCGCGGGCTACGCGTGATCGTGGTCGACGACGGATCGTTTCCCCCAATCGAGCCGGAGGACTTCGTGGGCGCGCACTGCGACGTCGAGGTGCTGCGCCATTCCCGCAGCAAGGGCCCGGCGGCGGCGCGCAACACCGGGCTGGCCGCCTGCACGACCGAGTACGTCGCCTTCCTGGACTCCGACGTCGCGCCGCGCCGCGGCTGGCTGGAGGCCCTGCTCGGCCACTTCTGCGACCCCACGGTCGCCCTGGTCGCCCCCCGCATCGTCGGTCTGTCGCACAACGAGAACGTGGTGGCGCGCTACGAGGCCGTGCACTCGTCGCTGGACCTCGGCGAGCGTGAGGCGCCGGTGCTGCCGCACAGCACGGTCTCCTATGTCCCCAGCGCGGCGATCATCTGCCGCTGCTCGGCCATCCGCGAGGTCGGCGGGTTCGACGAGACCCTGCAGTCCGGTGAGGACGTCGACCTGTGCTGGCGCCTCATCGAAGCGGGCGACCGGCTGCGTTACGAGCCCATCGCGCTGGTCGCTCACGATCACCGCACCGAGCTCCGGGATTGGCTCGCACGCAAAGCCTTCTACGGCGGGTCGGCCGCCCCGCTGTCGGTCCGCCACCCGGACAAGACCGCGCCGGTGGTGATCTCCGGCTGGGCGCTCATCGCCTGGATCCTGGTGGCGCTCGGGACCAGCCTGACCCGGCTCGGGTCGATCGGGGTCGCGATCGTGACGGGTCGCCGGATTGCGAACGCCATGCGCTCGGTCGAGACCTCGCCCGCCGACGTGCTGGTGGTCGCGGCCCGGGGCCTGTGGTCGGCGGCGCTGCAGCTGGCCTCCGCCCTGTGCCGGCACTACTGGCCGCTGGCGCTGCTCGCGGCCTCGGTTTCGCGCCACTTCCGACAGGTCGTGGTGGTCGCCGCGGTCATGGACGGCGTGGTGGACTGGCTTCGCCGCCGCGACGCCACAGATGAGGACGCGGAACCGATCGGGCTGCTGACCTATCTGCTACTCAAGCGCGTCGACGACCTCGCCTACGGCCTGGGGCTGTGGTGGGGCGTGGTCCGCGAACGCAACCTGCGCGCGCTCAAGCCGCAGATCCGCAGCTAGCCCCGGTCGCCCAGGGCCTTGACCACAGCCGCCACGCACAGCGATGTGCTGATCGTCGGCGCGGGCAGCGCTGGATCGGTTGTCGCCGAGCGCCTTTCCGCCGATGCCGGGTGCGCGGTCACCGTTCTCGAGGCCGGGCCGGCGCTTGCCGATCCCGGGCTGCTGGCGCTGGCCACCAACGGGCTGCAGCTGCCGATCGGGGCGCACAGCCCGCTGGTGCAGCGGTATCGGACCCGGCTCACCGACACGCCCGTGCGCGAGCTGCCGATCGTGCGCGGTGCGACGGTCGGCGGCTCGGGCGCGGTCAACGGCGGTTACTTCTGCCGTGGGCTGTCGCGCGACTTCGACCGCGCGGCCATGCCCGGCTGGGCGTGGGCCGACGTCCTCGACCACTTTTGCGCCATCGAAACCGACCTGGACTTCGAAGGCCCGGCCCACGGCCACAGCGGCCCGATCCCTGTTCGCCGAACCCACGAATTAACAGGCACCACAGAGCGTTTCGTCGAAGCCGCGCGGCGCGCCGGGTTCGCATGGATACGGGACCTCAACGATGTCGGTCCGGAACCGGTTTCGGGCGTCGGCGCCGTGCCGCTCAACATCGTCGACGGAATCCGCACGGGTTCCGGCGCGGCGTTCCTGCTTCCGGCCCTGGGCCGGCCCAACCTCACGCTGCTCGATCGGACGCGAGCCGTGCGCGTGCGGTTCGCCGGCGGCGCCGCCGTGGGAGTCGACGCGATCGGCCCGCACGGCCCACTATGCCTTACCGCGAGCCGAATCGTGCTGTGTTCCGGCGCAATCCAGTCCGCACAGCTGCTGATGCTCTCCGGCATCGGGGACGAGTCGACCTTGCGCGGCGTCGGTGTGCCGATGATGGTGGACCTGCCGGTGGGGCGCTCGTGCAGCGATCACCCCGAATGGGTGCTGCTGACCGATTGGGCCGTGGCGGCCGGCCGGTCCCCGTTGGAGGTGGTGCTTACCACAGCCGACGGCATCGAGATCAGGCCCTACACAGGAGGATTCGTCGCAATGACCGGCGATGGCGCCGCGGGCGAACCCGACCGGCCGCACATCGGGGTGGCGCTGATGAACCCGCGCTCCCGCGGGAGCGTCACCCTCGTCTCCGCCGACCCCGACGTGGCACCACTCATCGAGCACCATTACGACAGCGAACCCGACGACATCGCCGCGCTGCACCGGGGCGCCGAATTGGCCCGCGAACTGGCCGGTGCGGCAAGCCAGGTCGGCGCGCCGGTGTGGTCGACGTCCCAACACCTCTGTGGCACGGCGCCGATGGGCGCCGAGGACGACGCACGCGCCGTCGTCGATCACCGGTGCCGGGTGCGCGGGGTCGAGAACCTCTGGGTGATCGACGGTTCCGTCCTGCCAGCGATTCCCAGCCGCGGCCCGCACGCCACCATCGTGATGCTCGGGCACCGGGCCGCGGAATTCGTCGCGTGAGTCCGGGCGCGGTGACCGGTCAGTCCGCGCCCGCGCCCCAGTCCACCGCCGGGGCGGCCACGACGGCGGTGTCCTCGCGCGCGGCCGCGGCCGGGGCCGCGGCCGGGGAATAGGGCGGCGTCGCCGGGGAGTAGGCCGCCGGTGCCGCCGCCGCAAGCGGCGTGCCGGTCGGCGCCGGCACCGGTGGCACCGCGGCCGCCGGGGAAAGCGCCGACGTCTCGGCCGCTGCGGCCGGGGCGCTGACCGTCACCGGCACGTCCGCGGCCTCCGCCGCCACGGGCGCACCCTGTGCCGCCGGGGCGTACCCGGGTGCCGGCGCCTGCATCGGCGCCACACCTGCGCCGGCCGGAACCGCCGACCCCGCCGGAACGGCCGCGGCCGTCGCGCCGGTCGGCACCATCGCCGCGGGCGGCGGCGCGACCGTCGCCGCGACCGGAGTAGCCGCTGTGGCCGGCGCGGTGCCGCCCGCCAGTCCGGCCGTCGCCGACGGCACCGAGGCCGCCGCCGAAGCCGCCGGCGCCGCAGCGCTCATCAGCGGTTGTGCGTTTGTCAGCGCCTGGGTGGACTGGTTGGCCGTGCTCAGCACGCCCTGCTCAGCGGTCTGCAGCGGCGAGGCGTTCGCGGCCTCGGCCATGGCATACTGCGCTGCGCCGGTGTTCATCAGCTGCACGAACTGCTGGTGGAAGGCCGCCGCCTGGGCGCTGAGCATCTGGTAGGCCTGGGCGTGCGCGTCGAACAGCGCCGCGATGCCCGCCGAGACCTCATCGGCGCCGGGAGCCATCACGCTCGACGCCGGTCCCATTGCAGCCGAATTCGCCGAGCTGATGGCGGAACCGAGGTTCCCCAGATCGCTGGCCGCCGCTGCTACCTGCTCCGGCGCCGCGATTACAAATGACATTTCACTCCCCCGCGTCGTCGAATCGCGTACGAACGGATGGTATCGGTCACCCCGGGGCGACCGAGGCGTTTTCAATCACGATACCGCGTAGCGCTGGCCGGGTCGAACCCCGCGACCAACGGCGCCGACCGGGTCAAAAAGGAGCGGGCCGCGCCGCCGGACGTTGCCGAGCGGTCGCGACCCGCTGTCGAAGTGTGGGGGCGTGCATGCGTTCCACGGACATGGCCACGACAAGTGGCGGTGCGCGCGCTGGAATGCGTCAGTCGCGAACAATGCGTCGCAAAATTCGTGGACTGCACGACGCCCGTGTCATCGGGTTGTCGTCACGAATCAGCCTCGCGGATCACCTCCCTTCACCTGAAGGCGCGCCCACGAGGGCGCGTTGCCGATCGCCGGGTGGGCCGGACCCGTGCGCGCGGGGCGCAAAACGCCGATGCCGCACGAAGGAGGGTGCGGGACAAGATGATCCCGTGAAGACCCAACTCTCATCAACATCACATCCACCCCCAACCCAGCGAGAGGACCTGTATTTGACAATATAGATTTTTGATACCAGGTCGGACAGATCATTGCAAGTGTTTTTCGCGGTCGGGCTTGGTCAGAAACGATGCCGGCTGGTGGCAGCCTCGTCTTGTCGCGCCAGCAACCGGCGTACCGGCCGCAGCTGCCGCCCGTCGCGCCCGGGCGCCCACAGCCCGATCGCCACCGCGGCCGCGGTGACGATCACGGCCATCACCGTCGTCGAGTCGTGCAGCGCCGTCAGGAATGCCGCTTTGCTGACCTCGGCCAGTTGGGTTCCCCGCGGCCCCAGCTTGTCGGCCACCTCGACCGCCTTGGCCAGCGAGTCCGTCGCCGGGCCGCGCACGGCCGCGGGAAAGTGTGCCAGCCTGGGTGCCAGCTGGTGGGAGTACTGTCCGGCCAGGATCGACCCGGCCACCGCGATGCCCAGCGCCCCGCCCATCTCGCGCGAGGTGTCGTTGACCGCGGAGGCGACCCCCTGCTTCTCGTCGGGCACCGCTCCCATGATCGCCGATGTCGTGGGCGCGGTGCAGAAGCCGATGCCGGTGCTCAGGATCAGGGTGGGCCAGGCCAGGTCCAGGTAGCCCGAGTGCAGGTCGAGTACGTGCATGCAGCCGAAACCGACGGCCATGCACAGCGTGCCCAGGAACACCACGAGGCGCAGCCCCAGCTTGGGCACGTACCAGAACGACAACGCCGAGAAGATGCCCAGCGGCACCATGAACGGCCCGAACGCGACCGCGGTCATCAGCGGGGAGTAGCCCATGATCTGCTGCACGTACTGCATGCCGAGATAGAAGAAGCCGAACGTCGCGCCGAACAGGATGACGATCGTCGCGACGCCGGTGGCAAAGCCGGGGTCGCCGAACAGTCGCACGTCCAGCAGCGGGCTGCGCCCGCGCGCGGCAAGCGCGAACTCCAACACGGCGAACACCACCGCGATGAGCGTGCCGGCGACGAGTCCGCCCCAGACCAGCGAGTCGGTCCAGCCGCGATCGGGCGCTTCCAGGATCGCCGCCACCGCGATCGCCAGGGCGGCGCCGATCAGGACCGCGCCCAAGATGTCGATCCGGGGAGCGCTGGCGTCCCGCGACGGCGACACGGTGCAGGCCAGGGCGAAGATCACCAGCCCGGCGACGCCCAGCGACCAGAAGATCGCGTGCCAGTCCCAGAAGCGAAGCAGCAGGCCAGAACCCAGCATGCCCAGGACGCCGCCGCAGCCGGCCGTGCCCGCCCAGATGCCGACGGCCTTCATGCGGTCGTCCTTCGGGTAGGCCACCGTCAGCAGCGACAGCGTCGCGGGCATCACGAAGGCGGCCCCGGCCCCGGCCAGCGACCGGCTGGCGATGATCTGCAACGGATCGTGCAGCAGCGCCGGCGCGGTGGACCCGACCGAGAAGATCACCAGCCCGATCAGCAGCGCACCCCGCCTCCCGTAGCGGTCGCCGATCGCGCCGGCGGGCAGCAGCAGGCAGGCGAGGGCCACGGTGTAGCCGTCGACGATCCAGTTCAGCTGAGACTGCGTCGCCGACGTGGCCACTGCGAGGTCGCCCAGCGCGGTGTTGAGCGCGGTCATCGAGGCGACGACGAGCGCGACCCCCATGCAGCCGACGGCCAGCGTCCAGGTTCGGGCTCGGGCCGTGCCGCCGATGCCGACCGCTTCGTCCCGCTGGTCCGGCCGGACCAGGGTTTCGACCATGAGATGCGCCTCCTCCCCGTGGCGTCTGGATTTTCGAGACTATTAGTCTTGTTTGTAGACGGATAGTAGACGGATAGTGTTGGGTCCAAACAGGGAGGTGGATCACAATCACCGACCGGACCGGCGATCCCCGCCCGGCGCGGTCTCGGGCCCGGCTGCTCGAGGCCGCCGCCGCGCTGCTGCGTTCCGGGGGGCCGAGCGCGGTGACCATCGAGGCGGTCACCCGCAGCGCCAACGTAGCGAGGGCCACCCTGTACCGCCACTTCCCGAGCGGAAACGATCTGCTGGCGGCCGCCTTCAACGCCCTCATCCCGCCGTCGCCGACGCCGCCGGCCGAGGGCTCGCTGCGGGACCGCCTGATCGCCCTGGTGCTGGGGCAGGCCGAGGCCGTGGCCCAAGCGCCCGCGGTCCTGACGGCCATGTCGTGGCTGGCCCTCGGGCCCGACCTGGACGGGTTGCCCGAGCCCCGCCGCGGGCGGGCCGCCGGCAGCGAGTCCATCAGCACCCTGCGGGAGCACATCGCCCGGCAGTACGCGGCCCCGTTCGACGCTGTCTTCGACAGCCCGGAGGCCGCCGAACTGGGGGAGGTCGACCGATCCCGCGCCATCGCGCTGCTGATCGGCCCGCTGGTGCTGGGCCGCCTGAGCACCCTGCCCGATTTCGACTACGCCGAGTGCGCCCGCGCGGCCGTCGACGGGTTCCTGCACGTGCAGCGCGCCCGGCACCGAACCGGCGCGGCGAACGTCGAATCGGCGGGCGCCTGAGCTCCCGGCGGGGCAGGCCCACCGGCGCCGGGAACGGGCCGGTGACCGGCGCCTCGGCGGTCTCCTGGTAGCGTCCCGGGAGGCGTGCCCGAGATCGTGCCCGGGATTTTGCCCGGGCCGCGATGTAAGGCATACTGTTCGGGTTGCCTTGCGCCAGGTTTTCGCCTGGCGGGGCATACGACCAGCGCTCGAACGGGCGCGTCCGGTCCCATCCTTGAGCACGACTGATTTCCGCCGTGAAATGAGCGTGCCGAGGCGGCGTGCGGGTGACACACCCGACCGCGGGGGCCGGTGGACCACGACAGGTAAACAGCGGCGCAGTATCCGGCGCGACGCTGGATCGGCCCGGAACGGGCGGTCGATCCGCGCGCCCGGGGGCACCAGGCCCGGGCAACCGGACCTCTGAAGCGAGCGAGGCCCATCCGGGCTTCACGAGGGAAATAGGTAGGGAGAAGCGTGGCGGGACAGAAGATCCGCATCAGGCTTAAGGCCTACGACCACGAGGCTATCGACGCGTCGGCGCGCAAGATCGTCGAAACCGTCGTCCGCACGGGTGCAAGCGTCGTAGGTCCGGTGCCGCTGCCGACCGAGAAGAACGTGTATTGCGTCATCCGTTCTCCGCACAAGTACAAGGACTCGCGGGAGCACTTCGAGATGCGCACGCACAAGCGGTTGATCGACATCCTCGATCCGACCCCGAAGACCGTTGACGCCCTCATGCGCATCGATCTTCCGGCCAGCGTCGACGTCAACATCCAGTAGGAGACCAGGGCAATGGCGAGAAAGGGCATTCTGGGCACCAAGCTGGGCATGACGCAGGTGTTCGACGAGAACAACCGGGTCGTGCCGGTGACCGTGGTCAAGGCGGGGCCGAATGTGGTCACGCGCATCCGCACCCCGGAGCGCGACGGCTACAGCGCCGTGCAGCTGGCCTACGGCGAGATCAGCCCGCGCAAGATCAACAAGCCGGTCACCGGTCAGTACGCGGCGGCGGGCGTCAACCCGCGCCGGTATCTGGCCGAGCTGCGGCTCGACGACGGGGACGCGACGGGTGACTACGAGGTCGGCCAGGAGCTGACGGCCGAGATCTTCGCCGACGGCGCCTATGTCGACGTGACCGGGACCTCGAAGGGCAAGGGCTTCGCCGGCACGATGAAGCGGCACGGCTTCCGCGGTCAGGGCGCCAGCCACGGCGCCCAGGCCGTGCACCGCCGGCCCGGCTCCATCGGCGGTTGCGCCACCCCCGCGCGGGTCTTCAAGGGCACCCGCATGGCCGGCCGGATGGGCAACGACCGCGTGACGGTGCAGAACCTGTTGGTGCACAAGGTCGATACCGAGAACGGCGTGCTGCTGATCAAGGGCGCGATCCCCGGACGCACCGGTGGTCTCGTGATGGTCCGCAGCGCGATCAAACGAGGTGAGAAGTAATGGCAGCCAGCACGCTCAAGATTGACGTGAAGACGCCCGACGGCAAGGTCGACGGCTCCGTGGAATTGCCGGCCGCGTTGTTCGATGCGCCGGCCAATATCGCGCTGATGCACCAGGTGGTCACCGCGCAGCGGGCCGCGGCCCGTCAGGGCACGCACTCGACCAAGACGCGCGGTGATGTCCGCGGCGGTGGGCGTAAGCCTTACCGGCAGAAGGGCACGGGTCGTGCCCGGCAGGGTTCGACGCGCGCCCCGCAGTTCACCGGCGGTGGCACCGTGCACGGCCCCAAGCCGCGCGACTACAGCCAGCGCACGCCCAAGAAGATGATCGCCGCGGCATTGCGCGGGGCGCTGTCGGACCGGGCGCGCAACGGACGCATCCACGCGGTCACCGAGCTCGTGTCGGGCCAGACGCCGTCGACCAAGAACGCCAAGGCGTTCCTGGGCACGCTGACCGACCGCAAGCAGGTGCTGGTGGTGATCGGCCGCAGCGACGAGACCGGCGCCAAGAGCGTGCGCAACCTGCCGGGCGTGCACATTCTGGCGCCCGACCAGCTCAACACCTACGACGTGCTGCATTCCGACGACGTGGTTTTCAGCGTGGAGGCCCTCAACGCCTACATCGCCGCGAATACCGCCGCCAACCCAGAAACTGCCGAGGAGGTTTCGGCCTGATGGCAACCCTCGCCGACCCCCGCGACATCATCCTCGCGCCGGTGATCTCCGAGAAGTCCTACGGGCTGCTCGACGACAACGTGTACACGTTCGTGGTGCACCCCGATTCGAACAAGACGCAGATCAAGATCGCGATCGAGAAGATCTTCTCCGTCAAGGTCGCCTCGGTGAACACCGCCAACCGGCAGGGCAAGCGCAAGCGGACCCGGACCGGATACGGCAAGCGCAAGAACACCAAGCGGGCCATCGTGACCCTGGCGCCGGGCAGCAAGCCGATCGATCTGTTCGGAGCACCGGCCTAGCCCGGCGACGATGCAGAGAAAGACCTGATTAGACATGGCAATTCGCAAGTACAAGCCGACGACCCCCGGTCGCCGCGGCGCGAGCGTGTCCGATTTCGCCGAGATCACGCGGGCCGAGCCGGAGAAGTCGCTGGTGCGTCCGCTGCACGGTCACGGCGGGCGCAACGCCCACGGCCGGATCACGACTCGCCACAAGGGCGGTGGGCACAAGCGCGCCTATCGGGTGATCGACTTCCGGCGCAACGACAAGGACGGCGTCAACGCCAAGGTCGCGCACATCGAGTACGACCCGAACCGCACCGCCAACATCGCGTTGCTGCACTACCTCGATGGGGAGAAGCGCTACATCATTGCCCCGCAAGGACTCTCGCAGGGCGACGTGGTGGAGTCGGGCGCCAACGCCGACATCAAGCCGGGCAACAACCTGCCGCTGCGCAACATCCCGGCCGGTACCGTGGTCCATGCCGTGGAGCTGCGCCCGGGCGGTGGCGCCAAGCTCGCGCGTTCGGCCGGGTCCAGCATCCAGCTGCTCGGCAAGGAAGGCACCTACGCGTCGCTGCGGATGCCCAGCGGCGAGATCCGCCGCGTCGACGTGCGCTGCCGCGCCACGGTCGGCGAGGTGGGCAACGCCGAGCAGGCCAACATCAACTGGGGCAAGGCCGGCCGCATGCGATGGAAGGGCAAGCGCCCCTCGGTCCGCGGTGTCGTCATGAACCCGGTGGACCACCCGCACGGCGGTGGTGAGGGCAAGACCTCCGGTGGCCGCCACCCCGTCAGCCCGTGGGGCAAGCCCGAGGGCCGCACCCGTCACCCCAACAAAGCCAGCAACAAACTCATCGTCCGGCGCCGGCGCACCGGCAAGAAGCACGGTCGCTAAGAAGACCAGGAGTAGCCAGCCATGCCACGCAGCCTGAAGAAGGGCCCGTTCGTCGACGACCACCTGCTCAAGAAGGTGGACACCCAGAACGAGAAGAACACCAAGCAGGTCATCAAGACCTGGTCGCGGCGTTCGACGATCATTCCGGACTTCATCGGTCACACCTTCGCGGTGCACGACGGGCGCAAGCACGTCCCGGTGTTCGTCACCGAGGCCATGGTGGGTCACAAGCTCGGCGAGTTCGCGCCGACGCGCACCTTCAAGGGGCACATCAAGGACGACCGTAAGAGCAAGCGCCGATGAGCGCTCGCGCAACCAACAGAGGATCGAGATGACCACCACTGAATTCCCGTCGGCGGTCGCCAAGGCGCGGTTCGTGCGGGTGTCGCCGAGAAAGGCGCGCCGGGTGATCGACCTGGTGCGTGGCAGGTCGGTGGCCGACGCGCTCGACATCCTGCGCTGGGCGCCGCAGGCCGCCAGTGAGCCGGTCGCCAAGGTGATCGCCAGCGCCGCGGCCAACGCGCAGAACAACAACGGTCTTGACCCGTCGACCCTGGTCGTGGCCACGGTCTACGCCGACGAGGGCCCCACCGCCAAGCGCATCCGGCCGCGCGCCCAGGGCCGCGCCTTCCGGATCCGTCGGCGCACCAGCCACATCACGGTCGTGGTGGAAAGCCGCCCGGCCCGCGACGAGCGGTCGGCGAAGTCGAGCAGGGCCCGCCGCGCCGAGGGCAGCAAGGCCGCCGCGAAGGCGCCCGCAAAGAAGGCGCCCGCCAAGAAGGCGCCCGCAAAGAAGGCGGCCGCCAAGGCGGCGCCGGCCAAGAAGACGTCTGAGGCTTCTGACGCGAAGGGAGGCTCAGACTAGTGGGCCAGAAGATCAATCCGCACGGCTTCCGCCTGGGCATCACCACCGACTGGAAGTCCCGGTGGTACGCCGACAAGCAGTACGCCGACTACGTCAAGGAAGACGTCGCGATCCGCCGGCTGCTGTCCACCGGCCTGGAGCGAGCCGGCATCGCCGACGTGGAGATCGAGCGGACCCGCGACCGGGTCCGCGTGGACATCCACACCGCCCGGCCCGGCATCGTCATCGGCCGCCGCGGCACCGAGGCCGACCGGATCCGCGCCGACCTGGAGAAGCTGACCAAGAAGCAGGTCCAGCTCAACATCCTGGAGGTCAAAAACCCCGAGTCGCAGGCGCAGTTGGTGGCCCAGGGCGTCGCCGAACAGCTGAGCAACCGCGTGGCGTTCCGCCGCGCGATGCGCAAGGCGATCCAGTCGGCGATGCGCCAGCCCAACGTCAAGGGCATCCGGGTGCAGTGCTCGGGCCGCCTCGGCGGCGCCGAGATGAGCCGCTCGGAGTTCTACCGCGAGGGTCGCGTGCCACTGCACACGCTGCGCGCCGACATCGACTACGGCCTGTACGAGGCCAAGACCACCTTCGGCCGGATCGGCGTGAAGGTGTGGATCTACAAGGGCGACATCGTCGGCGGCAAGCGCGAATTGGCCACCGCCGCGCCGGCGGGCGCCGACCGTCCGCGCCGCGAACGGCCCTCGGGCACCCGTCCCCGCCGCAGTGGCGCGTCGGGCACCACCGCGACCAGCACCGAGGCCGGGCGCGCCGCCGGCGGCGAGGACAGCGCTGCCCCGGCGGAGGCTGCGCCCGCACCGGAAACGCAGAGCACGGAGAGCTGAATCATGCTGATCCCCCGCAGAGTCAAGCACCGCAAGCAGCACCATCCCCGCCAGCGCGGCATCGCCAGCGGCGGCACCGAGGTGAACTTCGGCGACTACGGCATCCAGGCGCTCGAGCACGCCTACGTCACCAACCGGCAGATCGAGTCCGCGCGTATCGCCATCAACCGGCACATCAAGCGTGGCGGGAAGGTGTGGATCAACGTCTTCCCCGACCGCCCGCTGACCAAGAAGCCCGCGGAGACCCGGATGGGTTCGGGTAAGGGCTCCCCGGAGTGGTGGGTGGTCAACGTCAAGCCGGGTCGGGTGCTGTTCGAGCTGAGCTACCCCAATGAGCAGATCGCCCGGGCCGCGCTCACCCGAGCGATCCACAAGTTGCCGATCAAGGCCCGCATCGTAACCCGAGAGGATCAGTTCTGATGGCAGTGGGAGTTTCGCCTGGCGAACTGCGTGAGCTCACCGACGAGGAGCTGACCGAGCGCCTGCGCGAGTCCAAGGAGGAGCTGTTCAACCTGCGCTTCCAGATGGCGACCGGACAGCTGTCCAACAATCGCCGGCTTCGGACGGTGCGTCAGGAAATCGCGCGCGTCTACACCGTGCTGCGGGAACGCGAACTGGGCCTGGCCTCCGGGCCGGATGGTACCGACGTTAAGGAATCGTGATGGCAGAAGCGAAGAGCACGGAAAAAGCGGGCGCCAAGGGCGACAAGCACACTCCGCGCAACCCCAAGACCCGGGGCCGGCGCAAGACGCGCATCGGCTACGTGGTGAGCGACAAGATGCAGAAGACCATCGTGGTCGAGCTGGAAGACCGCGTGCGTCACCCGTTGTACGGCAAGATCATCCGGACCACCACGAAGGTCAAGGCGCACGACGAGAACAGCGCCGCCGGCATCGGCGACCGCGTCACGCTGATGGAGACGCGCCCGCTGTCGGCGACCAAACGGTGGCGGCTGGTGGAAATCCTGGAGAAGGCCAAGTAGCCGACCGACTCATTGCCAGCAGCAGCAAAAGCCCCGGCGCCCGCGGCGTCTGGGGCTTTTGCATTTGCACACCGCGCGGTGGCTCCGGCGGTGTAATCTCCGACGCGACGCCGGGGGACGGGCGAGACTGGAGTGTGCGATGGCGAGTGAGTCGGGAGAGTTCGCGGGCAAGATCGAGCTGGATATCCGTGACTCCGAACCGGACTGGGGCCCCTTCGCCGCCCCGACCGCACCGGAGAATTCGCCGAATGTGCTCTACCTGGTTTGGGACGACACCGGCATCGCGACGTGGGACTGCTTCGGCGGCCTGGTCGAGATGCCTGCGATGACCCGGATCGCACAGCGTGGCGTCCGCCTGTCGCAGTTTCACACCACCGCGCTGTGCTCACCGACCCGGGCTTCGCTGCTGACCGGTCGCAACGCCACCACCGTCGGCATGGCCACGATCGAGGAGTTCACTGACGGATTCCCGAACTGCAGCGGTCGCATTCCGTTCGACACCGCGCTGCTGTCCGAGACGCTGGCCGAACGCGGCTACAACACCTACTGCGTGGGCAAGTGGCACCTGACACCGCTGGAAGAGGCGAGCATGGCGTCGACCAAGCGGCACTGGCCGACAGGGCGCGGCTTCGAACGCTTCTACGGGTTCCTGGGCGGCGAGACCGATCAGTGGTACCCGGACCTAGTCTATGACAACCACCCGGTGAGTCCCCCTGGCACGCCGGAGGACGGCTACCACCTCTCTAAGGACATCGCTGACAGGACAATCGAATTCATCCGTGACGCCAAGGTGATCGCGCCCGACAAGCCGTGGTTCAGCTACGTGTGCCCCGGCGCCGGACACGCACCGCACCACGTCTTTTCCGAATGGGCCGACAAGTATGCCGGCAAGTTCGACATGGGCTACGAGCGCTACCGCGAGATCGTGCTGGAAAACCAGAAGGCGATGGGCATCGTTCCGCGGGACACCGAACTTTCCCCGGTGAACCCGTATCTGGACGTCAAGGGGCCGAATGACGAGCCGTGGCCGCTGCAGGACACCGTCCGGCCCTGGGACTCGCTCAACGACGAAGAGAAGAGATTGTTCAGCCGGATGGCTGAGGTGTTCGCCGGCTTTTTGAGCTACACCGACGCCCAGATCGGCCGGATCCTCGACTATCTCGAGGAATCCGGCCAATTGGACAACACCATCATCGTGGTGATCTCCGACAACGGCGCCAGCGGCGAGGGCGGCCCGAGCGGGTCGGTGAACGAGGGCAAGTTCTTCAACGGTTACATCGACACCGTCGAAGAGAGCATGAAGTTCTTCGAGCACCTCGGCGGCCCGCAGACCTACAACCACTACCCGATCGGGTGGGCGATGGCATTCAACACGCCGTACAAGCTCTACAAGCGCTATGCCTCCCACGAGGGCGGCATCGCCGACACGGCAATCATCTCCTGGCCCCACGGCATCGCGGCGCACGGCGAGGTCCGGGACAACTACGTCAATGTCTGTGACGTCACCCCGACCGTCTACGACCTGCTGGGCATGACGCCCCCCGAGACCGTCAGGGGGATCGTGCAGAAACCGCTGGACGGCGTGAGTTTCAAAGCGGCCCTCGAGGATCCCGGCGCCGACACCGGCAAGCACACGCAGTTCTACAGCATGCTCGGCACTCGGGGGATCTGGCACCGGGGCTGGTTCGCCAACACCGTGCACGCCGCATCGCCGGCGGGCTGGTCGCACTTCGACGCCGACCGCTGGGAGCTCTACCACATCGAGGCAGACCGCAGCCAGTGCCACGACCTGGCCGCCGAAAATCCGGAGAAGCTCGAGGAACTCAAGGCGCTGTGGTTCGCTGAGGCCGACAAGTACAACGGTCTTCCTCTGGGTGACCTCAACCTCATGGAGACGTTGAGCAGGTCGCGGCCCTACCTGGTCGGTGAGCGGGACAGCTACGTCTACTATCCCGACTGCGCCGACGTCGGCATCGGCGCCGCCGCCGAGATCCGCGGCCGCTCCTTCTCGGTGCTGGCCGACGTGACGGTGGATACCACCGGCGCCGAGGGCGTGCTGTTCAAACAGGGCGGCGCCCACGGCGGGCACGTGCTGTTCATCCAGGACGGGCGGCTGCACTATGTCTACAACTTCCTCGGTGAGCGCCAGCAGCTGATCTCCTCGTCCGACGCGGTTCCGCTGGGCCGGCAGGTGTTCGGCGTGCGCTATGTGCGGACGGGGACCGTGGCGGGCAGCCACACCCCGCTCGGCGACGCCTCGCTGTTCATCGACGACACCGTGGTGGGCACCCTCGCCGACGTGGTGACCCACCCGGGCACGTTCGGCCTGGCCGGTGCCGGCATCACCGTCGGGCGTAACGGTGGCTCCGGGGTGTCCAGCCGCTACAAGGCGCCGTTCACGTTCACCGGCGGCGCCATCGCCCGGGTCACCATGGACCTGTCCGGCCGGCCGTACGAAGACGTGGAAAAGGAACTTGCGCTTGCATTTTCGCGCGACTGAGGCGACCGCGCTCGGCGGGGCGGTCCTGCTGTGCCTGTCTACGGTCCTGGTCGGCGGCTGCCAGCGGAGCACCGGCGGCACCGCGATCGGCCCCGGGACGACGGCGTGGTCGACGACCCGTGGCGCGCCGCTGTCCGACCCGGCCGAGCCGGTGCCCGGCGTCGAAGCCACACTGCCGGAACACATTCCGCCCAATGCGCTGGTGTGCGTCCCCGTGCCGACCGACAAGGGACGCCCCACCACGGCCACCGTGTCGGATCCCGTCGCGCCCAAGCTCACGGTAGCGCTCCCGGACGGATGGGATTCGAGCCCAGGTACCGGCGATGTGGCGTTGACGGCGACCGGCCCCGAGGGCATGTCGGCGCGGGTGAGCATCAGGCCGACGGACCTCGACCCGGGCGGGGCATTCCTGCGCTACGCCACCGAGCTGCGCACCGCCGACCCGGGCGTCAAAGTCGCCGTCGAGGCGGCGCAGTTCTGCGGTTACAGCAGCCAGCTGCTCAGCGGCACCGGGGGAGCGGTGGTGTTTGCCGACCGCGTGACCCACATCTGGACCAGCACCAAGGCATACCTGGTGGTGGTCCATGTCGAGGGGCCCGCCGGTGTGCCCGGCTTCGACGCGGCCAAGTCGACGGTGATGCAGCAATTCACCGTCGTCATACCCTGAAAAAGGCCGCCCACCTGCTAATGTCTGGCCCGTGATGCCTCAATGAGCGCGGGGTCTCCGGCGCCCCCGGAGCCGTCGGCGGCGCCGGAGTCGCGCGCGCGGCAGATGGCGATCACCGTCGGGACTTTGGTGTGTTGACCGCCGATGCGGCGGTGCGACTGTACCCCGACAACGACCTGGGCGACCTGCAGTACCCGGTGAACCAGGCGCCCGGCCGATGCCTTGCCTGGATGTCGGGCGGGAGCCGGATGTGGCCGGTCCTCGCCAGGTCGACCTGACCGGGCCGATCGCCGCGGCGCCGTGCGCGACGTCGCCCGGGGCACCCCGGGCCGGGCGCGGCCGTCATACCCTCCAGTGGTGCTGACCGAATTGGTCGACCTGCCGGGCGGGTCGTTTCGCATGGGCTCGACGAGTTTCTACCCGGAAGAGGCCCCGATCCACACCGTCACCGTGGGAGCCTTCGCGGTCGAGCGCCACCCGGTCACCAACGCACAGTTCGCCGAATTCGTCGCCGACACGGGCTACGTGACGGTTGCCGAGCAGCCGATCGACCCGGCGCTCTACCCGGGTGTGGATCCGGCGGACCTCTGTCCGGGCGCCATGGTTTTCCGGCCCACGCCCGGGCCGGTCGACCTGCGCGACTGGAGGCAGTGGTGGGACTGGGTGCCGGGGGCGAGCTGGCGTCACCCGTTCGGCCCGGACAGCGGTATCGTGGACCGACTCGATCACCCCGTCGTGCAGGTGGCCTATCCCGACGCCACGGCCTACGCCCGCTGGGCCGGGCGGCGGCTGCCGACCGAGGCGGAGTGGGAATACGCGGCCCGCGCCGGGAGCACGGCCACCTACGCGTGGGGGGACGAGGCCCAGCCCGACGGCCGGCTGATGGCCAACACGTGGCAGGGCAGGTTCCCGTACCGCAACGACGGTGCGCTCGGCTGGGTGGGCACGTCGCCGGTCGGGACGTTCCCGCCCAACGGATTCGGCCTGGTCGACATGATCGGAAACGTCTGGGAGTGGACCGCGACGATGTTCTCCGCGCACCATCGGCTCGACCAGCCGCCGAAAGCCTGCTGCGCCCCGTCGGGACCCGCCGATCCGACCGTCAGTCAGACGTTGAAGGGCGGTTCGCACCTGTGCGCGCCGGAGTACTGCCACCGCTACCGCCCGGCGGCGCGGTCGCCCCAGTCGCAGGACACCGCGACGACGCACATCGGGTTTCGTTGCGTCGCGAATCCGGTCGCGGGCTAGCGGCACTCGCCGTGGTGCTGTGTCCCGGATGCCGCCCGGTGCGCCAATGGCTGGTGGACGGCGGGCGACGGACCCTCGCTATGGGTTCGGACGTGCACCCCGTGACGCCTGCGCTGAACGGTTATGGCGAGCGCAACCCTAGCGCGGTCCCCGTGCGAATGGATGCGCTCGCGCCATTCGTGCCACCAAAAGCAGAGCCACCAATGGGTAGGGCAGGTTGTAGGCGAGAGACTTGGCGGCGTTGTCAGGCACCGCGTCTGCGGTCGTCGACATGTACCACCACCTATTGAACCTGTGCGCCAGACCACCGCTTGGCCGTTGTCCGGGGACCGGAGTCAATGGGGACGCGAGTCTCTGCCACGTCTGGTACGGCGTCTACTGGGGGCACGGCAACGTTGCCCCCGGGTATCTGAGAGGGACCCGAGGTGCCGCCGCCGGAGGCGCTGAAGAAGCCGTGGTGCGGATTCCCGTTCATGTGTTCGGGAACCAAGTGATCGGTTGCCGGGAAAGCGGGCGCGACGGATCTTCTTCAGTGGTCGCGCCTAACCCGCCGCTCCGGTGGAAGATCAGTGCTGTGCACGCATCGTTGCCACCGTTGGCCGCCGAGGATCATGCCTGTGACCTGTGTGCGGTCGTCTATGACGAGATCCGGGTCGAGGAGGCGGTCGGCGTCATCGCCGGCTTGCCGGACGCCATCCGGGAGGCGGTCGATGCGGTCCCGCCCGGGGCGCGACGGGTGCGGCCCGATCCCGGGACGTGGTCGGTCGCCGAATACCTGTGCCATCTGCGCGACGTCTATGTCAGCTTCACCATCCGGCTCCACCGCGTGCGCACCGAGCGACAGCCCGCGCTGGAGCCGATGTTCAACGATCTGCGGGCCCGTCGTTTCCGGTACAACGACTGCGACGTCGCCGCCACCCTCGACGAGCTGGCTGCGGCCGCAGCGGGCTTCCGCACCGAAATCGCGCGGACCGCAGAACCGGACTGGGACCGCACCGCGACCCGCTTGCCCGGCGAGCAGCGCAGCGCGCGCTGGCTCGTGCGCCAGGCGATGCACGAGGGCGTCCACCACCGCGGCGACATCGAAAGAATCGGCGACACGCTGCGCGACACGGCGGGCGATTCCCGGACGCGGGTGACGGTGACCTTCGCCGGCAGCGGCGACGCGTTCGGCAGCGGGGGACGCGCTCAGGCCTGCATCGTGGTCCGGGCCGGTGACCTGGCGCCGATACTGCTCGACTGCGGCGCGACCAGCATGATGGCCCTCAAGCGCCAGGGTATCGACCCCAATACGGTTGGCACCGTGCTGGTTTCACACCTGCACGTCGACCACTTCGGCGGGCTGCCGCAGCTCATCCTGGACGGGCAGTTCCGCCGCCGCGTCGCTCCCCTGACCGTCGCCGGCCCGGTGGGTACCGCCGCGCGGCTCACCGCCGCGCTCGAACTCATGTTTCCCGGGTCGTCCACGGTGCGGCGCCGGTTCGACGTCGACGTGGTCGAACTGCGGCCCGGCTCCGCCGCGACAAAAATCGGGAGCGCGATGGTGCGTGCGGTCGAGGTCGACCACGGCATGCCCACCGCGTCCCTGGGCCTGCGCGTCGAGGTGGCCGGCGCGTCGATCGCCTACAGCGGCGACACCGCGTGGACCGATGCCCTGGTCGACCTCGCCGGCGGCAGCGACCTGTTCATTGCCGAGTCCTACTTTTGGGACAAACCCGTGCCCTACCACCTGCGCCATGCCGACCTGGTCGCCCATCGCGACCGGCTGGCCAGCCGGCGGATCGTCCTCACCCACATGTCCGAGGACATGCTGTCCCGCGCAGGTGAGGCCGCCTTCGATTTCGCCCACGACGGCTACGCCATCGATCTGTGAGCCCGGTTCGGCCGCGAATTTGGCTCTGAGCTGGCCGTCACCTAGACTCTAGGGGTTGCCGTGGGCAGACCTCGGCCGGCAGGTGATGAGCGACGAGCTTTCGCAAAGCCGGCCCCGCGTGCCCTTCGGTGACGAAGACCGCGCACGTCAGGTTTTGGTGAGCAGTGCTCACCGGGCTGCTTTCTCCTGCCGTGCACACGTAAAACCAGGTCAGGAGATCGAGTGATTCAGCAGGAATCGCGGCTGAAGGTCGCCGACAACACCGGCGCCAAGGAGATCTTGTGCATCCGGGTCCTCGGCGGTTCGTCGCGACGCTACGCCGGCATCGGGGATGTCATCGTGGCGACCGTCAAGGATGCCATTCCCGGGGGCAACGTCAAGCGTGGGGACGTCGTCAAAGCCGTGGTGGTGCGCACCGTCAAGGAGCGCAGGCGTTCCGACGGCAGCTACATCAAGTTCGACGAGAACGCCGCGGTGATCATCAAGCCGGACAACGACCCGCGGGGGACGCGCATCTTCGGGCCGGTCGGCCGCGAACTGCGCGAGAAGCGATTCATGAAGATCATCTCGCTGGCTCCGGAGGTGTTGTAAATGAAGGTACGCAAAGGCGACACCGTCCTGGTCATCGCCGGCAAGGACAAAGGGGCCAAGGGCAAGGTCCTGCAGGCCTACCCGGAACGCAACCGGGTGCTGGTCGAGGGCGTGAACCGGATCAAGAAGCACACCGCGATCTCGACCAACCAGCGCGGGGCCCGGTCCGGCGGCATTGTCACCCAGGAGGCCTCGATCCACGTCTCCAACGTGATGGTGGTCGACTCGGACGGCAAGCCCGCCCGGGTCGGCTACCGACTGGACGAGGAGACCGGCAAGCGGGTCCGGGTCTCCAAGCGCAACGGCAAGGACATTTGATGACCACCGCAGAAAAAGTCACCCCGCGCCTGAAAGAGCTTTACCGCAACGAGATCCGGGATTCGTTGCACAAGCAGTTCGGCTACGGCAACGTCATGCAGATCCCGACCGTCACCAAGGTCGTCGTCAACATGGGCGTCGGCGAGGCGGCCCGGGACGCCAAGCTGATCAACGGCGCGGTCAACGATCTGGCGCTGATCACCGGGCAGCGCCCGGAGATCCGCCGCGCCCGCAAGTCGATTGCGCAGTTCAAGCTGCGCGAGGGGATGCCGATCGGCGCCCGCGTCACTTTGCGCGGGGACCGGATGTGGGAGTTCCTCGACCGGCTCACCTCGATCGCGCTGCCCCGTATCCGCGACTTCCGCGGGCTGTCGCCCAAGCAGTTCGACGGCGTGGGCAACTACACCTTCGGACTGGCCGAGCAGTCGGTGTTTCACGAGATCGACGTCGACAAGATCGACCGCGTCCGCGGCATGGACATCAACGTCGTCACCTCGGCGACGACCGACGACGAAGGGCGAGCGCTGTTGCGGGCCCTCGGCTTTCCGTTCAAGGAGAACTGACTATGGCTAAGAAGGCACTGGTGAACAAGGCGGCGCGCAAGCCCAAGTTTGCGGTGCGCGCCTACACCCGCTGCGGCAGGTGTGGCCGTCCGCGTGCGGTTTTCCGCAAGTTCGGGCTGTGCAGGATCTGCCTGCGCGAGATGGCGCACGCGGGCGAACTGCCCGGCGTGCAGAAGAGCAGCTGGTAACGAGCCCCCTGCTAGACCAAAGACCCCAGAAAAGGTGCGCGGCAGGCCCTGACAGGGAACCACCGCGAGGAAGGTTACAGACGCTGTCATGACGATGACGGACCCGATCGCAGACTTCTTGACACGTCTGCGCAACGCCAATTCGGCGTATCACGACGAGGTGAGTTTGCCGCACTCCAAGCTGAAGGCCAACATCGCCGAGATCCTCAAGAGCGAGGGCTACATCAGCGACTACCGGACGGAAGACGCCCGGGTCGGCAAGGCGCTGGTGGTCCAGCTCAAGTACGGGCCCAGCCGGGAGCGCAGCATCGCCGGGTTGCGCCGGGTTTCCAAGCCCGGGCTGCGGGTATATGCGAAATCCACCAGCCTGCCCAGGGTGCTCGGTGGCCTGGGCGTGGCGATCATCTCGACTTCCTCGGGTCTGCTCACCGACCGTCAGGCGGCCAGACAGGGCGTGGGCGGCGAAGTCCTCGCGTACGTGTGGTAGAGGGAGGGACCAGCGATGTCGCGTATTGGTAAACGACCGATTCCGGTCCCCGCCGGGGTCGACGTCACGATCGACGGGCAGCAGGTGGAGGTCAAGGGGCCCAAGGGCACCCTGAACCTGACGGTCGCCGAGCCGATCACGGTGGCCCGCAGCGAGGACGGCGCGATCGTGGTGAACCGGCCCGACGACGAGCGGCGCAACCGTTCGCTGCACGGACTGTCCCGCACGCTGGTGTCCAACCTGGTCACCGGCGTCACCCAGGGGTACACCACCAAGATGGAGATCTTCGGCGTCGGTTACCGCGTGCAGCTCAAGGGGTCCAACCTCGAGTTCGCACTCGGCTACAGCCACCCCGTCGTGATCGAGCCCCCCGAGGGCATCACGTTCGCGGTCGAGTCGCCGACGAAGTTCTCGATCTCCGGGATCGACAAGCAACGAGTCGGCCAGATCTCGGCGAACATCCGCCGTCTGCGCCGCCCGGACCCCTACAAGGGCAAGGGCGTGCGCTACGAGGGCGAGCAGATCCGCCGCAAGGTCGGAAAGACAGGTAAGTAGTCATGGCGCAATCACAAGCCGACACCGCGGCGCGAACGCCCGTGGGGCAGAACATCTCCGCGACCCGGCGGGTGTCCCGGCTGCGCAGGCACGCGCGGCTGCGCAAGAAGATCGAGGGCACCCCGGCCCGCCCGCGGCTGGTGGTGCACCGGTCCGCGCGGCACATCCACGTGCAACTGGTCAACGACGAGAACGGCACCACGGTGGCCGCCGCGTCGTCGATCGAGGCCGATGTGCGTGGCCTGCAGGGCGACAAGAAGGCCCGCAGCGTTCGGGTCGGCCAGCTGATCGCGGAGCGCGCCAAGGCCGCCGGCATTGACACCGTGGTGTTCGACCGGGGCGGCTACTCCTACGGCGGACGGATCGCGGCGCTGGCCGATGCCGCACGCGAGAACGGATTGAATTTCTGATGACAACTGGGAAGGACCGCATAATGGCGGAACAGTCGGCCGGCGGGCAGGGCGGCCCGGACAACCGCGACAGCCGCGATTCGCGCGGTGACCGCGACAGCCGGGGCCGCCGCGACGGCGGCGGCCGGGGCGGTCGTGATCGAGACCGCGACGGCGACAAGAGCAACTACCTGGAGCGGGTCGTGGCCATCAACCGCGTCTCCAAGGTGGTCAAGGGTGGGCGGCGCTTCAGCTTCACCGCCCTGGTCATCGTGGGTGACGGCAACGGCATGGTCGGCGTCGGATACGGGAAGGCCAAGGAGGTGCCCGCCGCGATCGCCAAGGGCGTCGAGGAGGCGCGCAAGGGCTTCTTCCGGGTCCCGCTGATCGGCGGCACCATCACGCACCCGGTGCAGGGCGAGGCCGCCGCCGGCGTGGTGCTGTTGCGCCCGGCCAGCCCGGGTACCGGCGTGATCGCCGGTGGTGCCGTGCGCGCCGTGCTGGAATGCGCCGGGGTGCACGACATCCTGGCCAAGTCGCTGGGCAGCGACAACGCGATCAACGTGGTGCACGCCACCGTCGCCGCGCTCAAGCTCCTGCAACGTCCCGAGGAGGTGGCCGCCCGCCGCGGACTGCCGATCGAGGACGTCGCCCCGGCCCGGATGCTCAAGGCGCGACGCGAAAGCGACGCGGCGCTGGCCGCCAGCCAGAGCTCAGCCGCACGTGAAGGAACGGCATAACCATGGCAGAGGTCAAGATCACCCAGGTGCGCAGCACGATCGGTGCGCGTTGGAAGCAGCGCGAGAGCCTGCGCACCCTGGGCCTGCGCCGGATCCGCCACTCGGTGATCCGTGAGGACAACCCCCAGACCCGCGGGCTGATCGCCGTGGTGAGCCATCTCGTCGAGGTGGAGTCGGCGCCCGAAGGGAAAACACAGTGACGATCAAACTGCACGACCTGAAGCCCGCGCCCGGGTCGAAGACCGCCCGCACCCGCGTCGGTCGCGGCGAGGGCTCCAAGGGCAAGTCCGCCGGCCGCGGCACCAAGGGCACCAAGGCCCGCAAGAACGTGCCGGTGACCTTCGAGGGCGGGCAGATGCCGATTCACATGCGGCTGCCCAAGCTCAAGGGTTTCAAGAACCGGTTCCGTACCGAATACGAGATCGTCAACGTCGGCGACATCAACCGGCTGTTCCCCGAGGGCGGCACCGTCGGCGTGGACGAGCTGGTGGGCAAGGGCGCGGTGCGCAAGAAGTCGTTGGTCAAGGTGCTCGGCGACGGCGAGCTGACCGCCAAGGTCGACGTGTCCGCGCACAAGTTCAGCGGCAGCGCGCGCGAGAAGATAACCGCCGCGGGCGGTTCGGTCACCGAACTCTAGCTCGCGAGGCGCGGAATCACCTCCGCGGCAAGGCGTTCCATCTGCTCCCGGTTCTCGCCGACATCGACGCCGACGGGATTGAGCAACAGCAACTCTGCCCCGGCGTCGATCACCTCGCGCAACCCGCGCGCGACGTCGCCCGGCGTTCCCGCCACCGGCACCGCGTCGATGCCCGCCATCTTGCCGTAGATGCGCCGCAGCCCGCCCAGCACCCGCTCGCGGGCGCGCGCGGCGTCGTCGTCGACCATCAGGTAGACCCGTTTGCCGATCGTGTAGCGCGCCGGGTCCTTTCGCTGTTCCGCGAGTTCGCGGCGCACCACGGTGACCGCCCCGGCGAACGCCTCGGTGGTCGACGAGCCCGCGCCCATGAATGAGTCACCGTGGCGTACCGCGCGGGCCAGGGCCCTGGGCGCGGAGCCGCCGAACCAGACCGGTGGGTGCGGACGCTGCACCGGCTTGGGCGCGATGGGCAGGTCGTCGACTTCGCGGAACCGGCCGTGAAACCTCACCCGGGGTTCGTCCGACCAGGCGGCCTTCATCAGTTCCAGGCCCTCGGTGAAGTAGGAGATGTAGGTGGCCCGCTCCACGCCGAACGCGGCGAACCGCCGTGAGCCGCCGCCGCTTCCCACGCCGATGTCCAGCCGTCCGTGGCTGATCCGGTCGACGGCGGTCGCGGCCGAGGCCAGCTGCAGCGGGTCGTGCAGGGACGTGACCAGGACCGCGACCCCCAGCCGCAGCCGCTCGGTGTGCGCCGCGCACCACGCCAGCAGCTCCAGCGGCGCCAGCAGCGGCGCGTCGCCGATGATCTGTTCGAGCACCCAGCCGCCCTCGAACCCGAGTTCCTCTGCGCGCGCCAGGTAGGAGCGCATGCCGGTGGCATCGAAACCCCCCGAGCCGTCGTAGTCGAACTGGGGGATGGCGATGGAGAACCTCACCCCACCACCGTACGGTGGGCGATCGGTAAGCTGGACAAATATGTTCGCGTTCCTGCCTTCGATTCCCGGTCTCCCCGATCTCGGGGATGACGTCCGCGCCCTGGCCGGCCGGCTCGACACCGCCCGCCACCACGGCGTGCCGAACGGCTGCGTGCTCGAGTTCGACCTGCGCGCGGTGCCGCCGGAGACGACGAGTTTCGACCCGCTGGCGCTCATCACCGGCGCCGGCCGGCGGATGGCGTTGCGCGACACGGTCGCGGCGATCCATCGCGCCGCCGAGGACCCCCGTGTCGCGGGGATGATCGCCCGCGTGCAGCTCGGGGCGTCCCCGGCGGCGGCGGTTCAGGAGCTGCGCGAGGCCGTCGCGACCTTCAGCGCCGCCAAGCCGTCGCTGGCCTGGGCCGAGACCTATCCGGGCACCCTGTCCTACTATCTGGCCTCGGCTTTCGGCGAGGTGTGGATGCAGCCGGCGGGCAGCGTCGGGCTGATCGGGTTTGCCACCAACGCGTTGTTCTTGCGCGACGCGCTGAACAAGGCCGGGATCGAACCCCAATTCGTCGCGCGCGGCGAGTACAAGTCGGCCGTGAACCTGTTCACCGAGGACGGGTTCACCGACGCCCACCGCGAGGCCGTCACCCGGATGCTGGAAAGCCTGCAGGACCAGGTGTGGCAGGCGGTGGCTCAATCGCGCAGGATCGACCTCGAGGATCTCGACGCGCTGGCCGACCGTGCGCCGCTGTTGCGCGACGACGCCGTGGCCTCCGGCCTGATCGACCGGATCGGCTTCCGCGACGAGGCGTATGCGCGGATGGCGGAACTGGTTGGGGCGAAAGACGTTTCACCCGAGACCGTCGACACCGACGGCCGGCCGCCCCGGCTGTACCTGACGCGCTACGCGGGCACGGCCCGGCCCCGGCTGGCCCCGCCCGTGCCGGCGGTTCCCGGCCGCAAGGCCAAGCCGACGTTGGCCGTGGTCACCCTCGCCGGGTCGATCGTCAACGGCCGCGGCGGGCCGCAGTTCCTGCCGCTGGGCCCCTCCAGCGTCGGTGCCGACACCATCGCGTCGGCGCTGCGGGAGGCCGCGGCCGACGATTCGGTGTCCGCGATCGTGTTGCGCATCGACAGTCCAGGCGGCTCGGTCAGCGCGTCGGAAACCATTTGGCGCGAGGTGCAAAGGGCCCGCAAGCGCGGCAAGCCGGTGGTCGCGTCGATGGGTGCGGTCGCCGCATCGGGCGGCTACTACGCGGCGATGGCCGCCGACGCGATCGTGGCCAACCCGGGAACGATCACCGGCTCGATCGGTGTGCTCAGCGGCAAGCTGGTGGTGCGGGATCTCAAGCAGCGGCTGGGCGTCGGATCGGAGACCGTGCGCACCAACGCCAATGCCGACGCGTGGTCGGCCGACGAGCCGTTCACCCCGGAGCAGCGGGCCCATCGGGAGGCCGAGGCGGACCTGTTCTACACCGACTTCGTCGAGCGGGCCGCCGAAGGACGCAACATGACCACCGATGCGGTGGAAGCCGTTGCCCGGGGCCGGGTCTGGACCGGCGCCGATGCCCTCGAGCGGGGCCTGGTCGACGAGCTCGGCGGGCTGCGTACCGCGGTGCGCCGGGCCAAGGTGCTGGCCGGGCTGGACGAGGACACCGACGTGCGCCTGGTCGGCTATCCGGGTTCCTCGCTGCTGGACCTGGTGCGGCCCCGGGCCTCGTCGCAGCCCGCCGCGCTGTTGGCCCGCGCGATCGCCGGGATCCTGGACAACCTCGAGCAGGCGTGGAGCGGAACGAGCGCGCTGTGGGTGGGGGAGTCGCGGCTTTAGGCTTCGACCGGCGAGCCGGTGAGCCGGCCGCTGATGAAGATGATCTCGCCGAGCGGGTCGTCGTTCTCGGGTGGGGGCACGTCAAGGCCGTTGCGCCCGAACAGTTCCGTGCGGGTCACGCCCTCGACGTCCCATCCCGTGGCTCGCAGATAGTCGACGACGTGGTTGCGTTCGCCCGCATACACCAGCGACGCCATGTCGATGTCCACGCCGTGCTCCCGGAACGGGCCGGACATCTCGCGCACCCGGTCGGCGTCGAAATCGACGATGCCGGGCACGAATTCGGTGGCGACCGTGCTGCCCGGCGCGCTGAGCCCGGTGATGTTGTCGAACAGCCGGTCCTGGGCGTCGGGCGGCAGGTAGATCAACAGCCCCTCGGCCAGCCACGCCGTCGGTGCCGCGGTGTCCAGGCCCGCGGCCCGCAGCGCGGTCGGCCAGTCGGCGCGCAGGTCGATCGGGATGGTGCGCCGAACCGCGGTGGGCTCGGCACCGATGCCGGCCAACGTGGTGGTCTTGAACTCGATCACCTGCGGCTGGTCGATCTCGTAGACCACCGTGCCCGACGGCCACGGCAACCGGATGGCGCGCGAGTCCAGCCCGGAGGCCAGGATCACCGCTTGATGCACCCCCGAGCTGGTCGCCTCGATGAAGTAGTCGTCGAAGTACTTGGTGCGCACGGCCATTCCGTCGATCATCGCCTGCAGGCGCACCGGGCTGGCGTTCTCGAACGCCGCCGGGTCCAGCTCGCCGTCCATCATCTTGGTGAAGAAGTCCAGCCCCACGGCGCGCACCAGGGGTTCGGCGAACGGATCGTTGATCAGGCCGCGGGGATCCCGGGTGGCCATGGCGCGACCGGCGGCGACCATCGTCGCGGTCGCGCCCACGCTAGAGGCCAGGTCCCAGGTGTCGTCGTGAGCGCGCGGCATGACAAGACCCTACTGCAGGGTCGCGGCGACATAGCTCAGGTCGCCGAAGGCGGCCGTGAGCTCCTCGGGGAACTCGAACCCGTTCTGCGCATATAGGTCCCTGACCGCGCGGGCCGTGACCTGCCAGCCGTGGCCCGTCAGGTAGTCGACGACGACGCTGCGCTCGCCCGGATAGAACAGCTCGGCCGCGTTGAGGTCGAAACCGGCGCGCTGCCAGCGCTCGGTGATGCGCTGCAACCGCTCGTCGGTGATGGAGTTGGGGTCGGGCACGTGTTCGGTGGCCAGCCGGCTGCCAGGAACGCTGAGGGCGGTGATGTGGTCGAACAACCGGTCCTGCGCTTCGGGCGGCAGGTAGGGCAGCAGCCCCTCGGCGCTCCAGGCGCTCGGCTGCTCGACGTCGAAGCCGCCGTGCCGCAACGCCGCCGGCCAGTCGTCGCGCAGGTCGATGGCGATCGTCCGGCGCTCGGCGGTCGGGGCGGCACCCAGGCCGGCCAGCGTGTCGGTCTTGAACGCGATGACCTGCGGCTGGTCGACCTCGTATACGACCGTGCCCGCCGGCCAGCACAGCCGATAGGCCCGGGTGTCGAGGCCCGAGGCGAGGATGACCGCCTGCCGGATACCGTCGGCGGCGGCGCCGGTGAAGAAGTCGTCGAAAAACCTTGTCCGCACGGCCATCTGCTCGGCCCTGGTCTTGCGGTTCAGCAGCGGGTCGTCGTCGAAGTCGAGTTCCCCGTCGATGATGCGGGTGAATGGGTCCAGGCCCACGGCGCGGACCAGCGGATCGGCCAGCGGGTCATCGAGCAGCGCATCGGGTCCTTGTGACGCCAGGGCGCGCGAGGCCGCGACCATGGTGGCCGTCGCCCCCACGCTGGACGCCGGCCCCCAGCTGTCTCCCGCGGTGCGGCCCCTACTCATAGGTGCCGCTCGTGTAGAGCATCTCGCCCATGCGCATGTCGTCATCCTCCAATGGTGGAAGTTCGTTGGCGGCGAACAGGTCCCGGATGCTGGCGCTGTCGAGCCGCCACCCGCGATCACCGAGGTAGGGGGCGGCCTCGTTGCGGTCGCCGAAGTAGACCAGCCCGGCCATGTCGAGGTCGAAACCGTGCGCGCGCCAGCGTTCGGAGATCGTCCGCATGCGCTCCCTCATCTTGTCCTCGTCGCCGGGCTCCGGGTTGGGCGCGCTTTCGGTCGCGAGCCGGCTGCCCGGCGCGCTGAGCTCGGTGATGGTGTCCAGCAGGCGGTCCTGCGCGTCGGGCGGCAGGTAGCCGAGCAGGCCCTCGGCGCTCCACGCGGCCGGCCGGGCCGGGTCGAAGCCGGCGGCGCGCAGCGCGGTCGGCCAGTCGTCGCGCAGGTCGACGGCCACCACCCGCCGGTCGGCGGTGGGCGCGGCGCCCAACTCGGCCAGCGCGCGGGACTTGAACTCGATCACCTGCGGCTGATCGACCTCGTAGACAACCGTGTCGGCCGGCCACGGCAGCCGGTACGCGCGCGCGTCGAGCCCGGAAGCGAGGATCACCACCTGCTTGATGCCCGCCCGCGTCGCCGCCACGAAGAACTCGTCGAAGAACTTGGTGCGCACGGCCATGTTGTCGGCCATGCGCGACATCGCACCCGCGGAGCCGGTGGCCCCGTCGTGGACGTCGTTGAGCTCGCCGGGGTCGAGTTCACCGCTGGCCAGCCGGGTGAGCAGGTCCACCCCGACGGCGCGGACCAGCGGCTCGGCGAACGGGTCGTCGATCAGCGGGCGATCCGCGCGCGTGGCCATCGCGCGGGCGGCCGCGACCATGGTCGCCGTCGCCCCGACGCTGGAGGCCAGGTCCCAGGTGTCCCCCTCGTAGCGAGAGCCGGTGGAAGTCATTGTCGTCCCCTAAGTAGTTAGTCCATCTCAGCTAATAATTAGCCAGTTTAATAGCTTCTGCCACTGTACGCCGCCGCCGAATCGCGGCAACCTTGACTGGTGGCGTACGCGGCGGCCGGCAAACGGGTGTTGATCACCGGCGCGTCCTCGGGGCTGGGGGCCGCCCTGGCCGGGCGGCTGGCCGAGCGGAAAGCGGTGGTCGGGCTCATCGCCCGGCGGCGGGATCGGCTGGCCGCGGTGCTGGCCGACTGCCGGCGCCACTCGCCTTCGTCGGCGATGTGGGTAGCCGACCTCGGCGACGCCGCGGCCATCGACGACCTCGCGCCGCGGGCGTGGGAGGGTCTCGGCGGCATCGACGTTCTGATCAACAACGCCGCGATTCCCAAGCGCCGCCCCGTCGCCGCGCTGGCCCCCGGCGAGGTCGAGGACGTCATGCGGGTCAACTTCTTCGCCCCGATGCGCCTGACGCTGGCGCTGCTGCCGCGGATGCTGGCGCGCGGGTCGGGGCTGATCGTCAACGTGTCCAGCGTCGGTGGCCGCCTGGGGATCATTCACGAGACCGCTTACTGTGCAAGCAAATTCGCGCTGTGCGGCTGGAGCGAGGCGATGGCCGTGGACCTGCACGGCACCGGCGTCGCGGTGAAGCTGATCGAGCCGGGCCCGGTCGACACCGAGATCTGGGACCACCCGGGCAGCGAGGAGCCCCTCTACCAAGGGCCCAAGGTCCCCGCCGACGAGGTGGCCGACGGCATCATCGGCGCGCTGGGCAGCGAGCAGTTCGAGCACTACGTCCCGGACATGAAGGCGGTCATCGACGCCAAGAACGCCGACCTCGACGGATTCATCGCCGGCTCGGCTCAGATGGCGCCGCGATGAGGGCGCTGGTCTACGGCGTGCCGCCGGAGCCCGCCGAGGTGCCCGAAGGCGCCGGGGAGCTGACCCAGAACCTCGCCCGCACCCCGACCGCGCTTCGAGATGTGCCGGACCCCGTCCTGCCGCACGACGATTGGGTCCTCACCCGGCCCCGGCTGACCGGGGTCTGCGGCTCGGACTCCAAGCAGATACTGATGGACTTCGGCGAGGGCGACGCCGACAACGCGATGGCCGCGTTCTGCTCCTTCCCGCAGGTGATGGGTCACGAGGTGGTCGCCGACGTGGTCGCGTTGGGCCCGAGGGCGCGCGAGCTTGCGGTCGGGCAGCGTGTCGTGCTCAACCCGTGGCTGTCCTGCGGGCCGCGCGGCATCGAGCCGCCCTGTCCGGCGTGCGTGGCCGGCGACTACAGCCTGTGTCACAGCTTCACCGACGGCGATATCAAACCCGGCATCCACACCGGGGTGTCGGCCGACGTGACGGGCGGATACGCCGAGTTGATGCCCGCGCACGACAGCATGCTGTTCGCCGTTCCCGATTCGGTGCCCGACGAGGCGGCCGTGTTCGCCGACCCGTTCTCGGTGTCCCTGCACGCGCTCACCCGCCACCCGCCGCCCCGCTCGGGCCGGGCGCTGGTGTACGGGGCCGGCTCGCTGGGGCTGTGCGCGGTCGCCATCCTGCGCGCGCTCTACCCCGACGTCGCGGTAGCCGTGGTGGCGCGGTTTGCGGCGCAGGCCGAATTGGCCCGCGCGTTCGGCGCCGACGTGGTGCTGGCGCACGAGCCGCGCCTGGCCGTCATCGAGGAACTGGTCGCCTGGGGCGGGGGTCGGCTGCGGCAACCGCTGCAGGGACTGCCGATGGCCCACCCCGGGGCGGTCGACGTCGTCTACGACACCGTCGGCAAGCCCGAGACTTTCGAGGTCGGGGTGCGGGTGCTGCGCTCCCGCGGCACGCTGGTGAAGGCCGGCGTGCACGCGCCCGGCCGCTGGGAATGGAGCCCGCTTTATTTCAAGGAGATCGCACTCGTGGGTTCCAACGCCTTCGGGGTCGAGGAGGTCGGCGGCGTCCGCAAGCACGCCATTGCCCACTATCTCGACCTGGCCGCGGCCGGCCTGGTGGACCTGGGGCCCATGCTGACTCACACGTTCGCGCTCGAGCAGTGGCGCGACGCCTTTCTCGCGATCGCCGAGCAGGGGGAGAGCGGGGCGGTGAAGGTGGCTTTCGACCAGCGCGGTAAGTGAGGAGGGCTCATGTTCTGGCGTCGTATCCTCTTCGACACCCTGTTTCGGCTCGGTCGGCCGATCTGGGACACACCCGTCCCGCACGAAATACACGCCGTCGCCGAGGGGCCGGGAGCCCTGCCGCCGGGCACGGTGCTCGACCTCGGATGCGGCACCAGTGGCAATGTGGCCTACCTGGCCCGGCATGGCTGGGATGCCACCGGCGTCGACTTCTCCGGCGCCGCGATCAAGAAAGCCCAACGGGATGCGGGGGGTCTTGCGGGGGCCACCTTCATCCGGGGCGATGTCACCAAGCTCACCCGGCAGGGCATCACCGGCCCCTTCGATCTCGTGATCGACAACGGCTGCTATCACAGCCTGCCGGATGCCGAGAAGAGCGCCTATGTCCGCGAAGTCGCCGCCGTCACGAAGCGTGGTGCGCCGCTGCTGATGTGGGAGGGCATCAGGCTGAAGCCGGACGAGATCCCGCAGCGGTTCAGCACCGATTTCGTCGTCGAGCGGATCACCGAGAAGGATTTTGTGGGAAAGCGGTTCGGCCGGCAGTTCACCATCGACGCCCACTGGTACCAGTTGCGCCGAAAACCGCCGACCTGAGTGGCCGGCTCCCCTCGAGCGTGACCTCGCGACGTATCCCCGGCGCGCCGCTTCGCTAAATGCACGCTCGGCACGGCCCGAAGCGGGCGTCCCTCAGAGGGATTCGGTGTCCAGCCAGCGATCGACGTCGAAGTGGTCCTTGACGGCCCGAATCGTTGCGCCGCCGCGGCCCGGATAGTGCGCGGGGATCACGGCGGCCCCCGCCGCGGCGGCCTCGGTGAAGATCCGGCGGCGGGTCACCGCGGCGGCCGGGGCGTCGACGTCGAAGGCGCAGGCGTCGTCGGGCCGGCGCAGCTGCAGCGGGCTGTGCGTGAGGTCGCCGACGAACACCGCCGGACGGCCCGCGTTCAGCCACAGCACCGAGGAGCCCGGGGTGTGGCCGGGCGCGGGCCGCAGCCGCAGCGACGGGCTGAGCTGGTGGTCGCCGGACCACAAGACGAGCTGTCCGGCCTCGTCGACCGGTAAGACACTGTCGGCGAACACGATTTGGTCACCTGGCTGCCGGCCCGCCGGGCCGTCGGGGGCAAAGTGACGGTAGTCGGCCGCCGGCACCAGGTAGCGGGCATTGGGAAACGTCGGCACCCAGGTGTCGCCCCCGATGTGGGGGGCCAGCATGGTGTTCCACCCGACGTGGTCGGAATGGATGTGGGTGTTGACCACGACGTCCACGGCGTCGCGGTCGATGCCCGCCGACCCCAACGCGTCGAGGAACCCGGTGTTCAGGTGGTCCAGGGGTGGCATGTGCGGGCGGTCGCGGTCATTGCCGACCCCGGTGTCGACGACGACGGTCAGGCCGTCGACCTGGATGACCCAGCTTTGAATTGCGATGTGCCACTGGCCGGTTTCGGGATCGAAGAATTCGGGCGTCAACAGCTCGGCGTTGTCCCGCCAGCCCGCCGTTGGTGTGCAGGGAAAAGAGCTCGCCCCCAACGAGAATCGGAGTTCTACCACCCGCGTGACAGCCGCGCGGCCGAGCCGGAACCGGTGCATCAGGAATTGGCGCGCAGATAGCCGTAGACGGCGGCGAAGTTGCGGTTGACGTCTTCGGGAATGGGTACCGGGCCACCGAGGGCCTTTGCCCCCCAGACGATCTGGGCGGTGCGCTCGACCAGGGCGGTGACATGCAGGGCCTTGTCGGGGCGGGGCCCGACGGCCACCAGCCCGTGGTTGGCGATCAGCGCGGCCGCCCGGCCGTCGAGCGCCTCGACCGCATTGAGCCCGACGTCGGGCGTGCCGGAGGCGGCGTACTCGGCGCACCGGACGTCGCCGCCGCAGTACACGGCGAACTCGTCGATGCAGGCCGGAATCGGCTTGTGCGCGATCGCGAACATGGTCGCCCACACCGGATGGCTGTGGATGACGCTGCCGATGTCGTCGAACGCCTGGTAGCACGCCAGGTGCAGCTTGGCTTCCGTGGACGGCGAGCGGCCCTCGGTGGCCCGCAGCACGGCGCCCTCGGCGTCGACGACCACGAGGTCCTCGAGCGCCATGTCGCCGTAGTCGACCGACGACGGCGTGATGACGATGGTGCCGTCGGACCGGCGCGCCGAGATGTTGCCGGCGGTTCCCTCGACCAGGCCGCGGCGCAGCATGTCCTTGGCCGCGGCCAGCACCGCGTTTTCGGCGTCCTCAACGAATTTCATGGGCCCAGCACCTCCGGGTTGACGATATGGGCGGGCGTGCCGCCGGACAACAACGCGTCCAGGTCGTCGGCCACCAGCTGGGCCTGCCGGGCCTCGGTGTCCCAGGTGGCGCCCCCGATGTGCGGGGTCAGCACCACGTTGGGCATGCCCGCCAGCGGGTGATCGGTGGGCAGCCACTCGCCGGCGAAGTGGTCCAGCCCGGCGGCGGCGACCTTGCCGCCGCGCAGCGCGTCGACCAGCGCGTCGGTGTCGTGCAGCTGCGCGCGGGCGGTGTTGAGGAACACTACGCCGTCGCGCATGGCGGCGAACTGTTCGGCGCCGATCATCCCGGCGGTGTCCTCGGTGACCGGCGCGTGCAGCGACACCACGTCCGCCTCGCCCAGCAGCTCGGCCAGGCCGTGCCGGGCCTCGTCGTGGTAGGGGTCGTGGGCGATGACCCGCATGCCCAGCCCGGAAAGCCGCCACCGCACGGCGCGGCCGACGGCGCCCAGCCCCACCAGCCCGGCGGTGCGTCCGGCGATCTCCCAGCCGCGGAACCGCTGATACGGGATGCCGCCGTCGCGAAATATGTTGCCGCCGCGGACGTCCGAGTCGGCGGGTAGCAGGTGGCGGGTGGCCGCGAGCAGGAGGGCCACCGTCATCTCGGCGACCGCGTCGGCGTTGCGGCCCGGGGTGTTGAGCACCGGGATGCCGGCGGCCGTGGCCCCGGGGACGTCGACGTTGTTGGGGTCGCCGCGGGTGGAGGCGATCGCGCGCAAGCCCTGCTCGAACACCGGGCCGCGCACCGAGTCGCTTTCCACCACAACGATGTCGGCGGCCTCGGCCGCGATCCGCTCGGCCAGCTGCTCGGGGCCGTAGATCCGCAGCGGGGTCTGCTCGATCCAGGGGTCGTACACCACGTCGGCCAGTTGGCGCAGCTTGGCGAACCCCGGCCCGCGCAGCGGCGCCGTCACCAGTGCGCGCGGTCTTGATGTCACGAACCCCAATGCTGGCGTACGGTGACGCCCGTGTCACGCAAAGCGGTCACAATCGGCATCGACATCGGCAGCACCGCGGTCAAAGCGCTCGCCGCCGACGCCGACGGCCGCGTGACGGCGCGGGCGCGGGTCCCGCACCAGCTGCGGGCGCCGACGCCCAACCGGCTCGAGCACGACGCCGGCCAGGCGTGGCGCACCGGTCCGCTGGCGGCGCTGGAGCGGCTCGACCGTCCCGACGCGAAGGCGGTGGCCGTCGCGGCGATGGTCCCCTCGCTGACCGCCGTCGACGCCGCGGGCACGCCCGTCACGCCGGGGCTGCTGTACGGCGACGAGCGCGGTCACGGGCCGAGCGCACAGAAGGGCGCCGCGCAGCCGCTTCCGGCGCTCGGGGAGGCCGCCGAGTTCCTGCGCTGGACGGCCGCTCAGGCTCCCGGCGCGGCCGGCTACTGGCCCGCCCCGGCGGTGGCCAACTACGCCCTGGCGGGCGAGGCGGTCATCGACCTCGCCACCGCCGCCACGGCCTTTCCGTTGTTCGACGGGACCGGCTGGAACGAGGCGGCGTGCGAAGAGCGGGGTGCGTCCGTCGAGCAGATGCCGCGGGTGGAGACGATCGGGGCGGCGGTCGGGCGGGTGCACCGGAGCGCGGCCGTACTGGCGACCGGCGCCGTCGATGCCCTGTGCGAACAGATCGTGGCGGGCGCCGAACGCGATGGCGACGTGCTGGTGCTGTGCGGGACCACCCTGATCGTGTGGACGACCATCGCCGAGGCCCGGCAGGTGCCCGGGCTGTGGACGATCCCGCACACCACCACCGGCAAGAGCCAGATAGGCGGGGCCAGCAATGCCGGCGGGCTGTTCCTCAACTGGGTGGATCGCATTGTCGCACAGGGTGATCCGATGTCAGCTGACCCGCACCGGGTGCCGGTGTGGTCGCCCTATGTCCGGGGCGAGCGCACACCGTTCCACGACCCCGATCGGCGGGCCGCGCTCGACGGCCTGGACCTCACCCACGACGCCGCCGCACTGCGCCGGGCCGCCTACGAGGCGTCGGGCTTCGTGGTGCGCCAGCTCATCGAGCTCAGTGGGACGCCCGTGTCTCGGATCGTCGCCGCCGGTGGCGGCACCCGGGTGCGGGCGTGGATGCAGGCCATCGCCGACGCCACCGGCCGGCCGGTGGAGGTCTCCGCGGTGGCCGAGGGCGCGGCCCTGGGGGCGGCCTTCCTGGGTCGGATGGCGGCCGGACTGGAAACCACCATCGCCGACGCCGCCCGGTGGGCGCGCACCGAGCGGATCGTCGAGCCGCATCCCGCGTGGGCGGCCGCGGTCGAGGATCGCTACCAACGGTTCCTGGAGCTGGGCAGCCGGACTTCTGGCGCGCCACCCGCCGCGTCGTTCTAGGCTGGTGCCATGACCGACCACGACCGCAAAGCCGCCCGTCGAGAGATCGCAGACGCCCTGGTGAAGGCCCTCGAACGCCGGCACGAAGTGCTCGACCTCATGGTGGACTCCGAGGACAAGGCGGCCGCGGTCGAGGCGATCGTCGGCTTGCTCGACACGTCCCACCTGGGCGCCGAAGCCGTCATGGGCATGTCCTTCGACCGGCTCACCAAGGATTCACGCAAGCAGATCCAGGCCGAACTCGAGGACCTCAACGCGCAGCTGAGCTTCACCACCACGCAGCGTCCGGCGAGCTCGGGGGAGAACCTGGAGCTGCGGCCGTTCTCGGCGAAACAGGATCGTGACATCTTCGCCCTGCGCACACAGGAGATGGGCGCCGGAGACGGTTCCGGGGGACCGGCCGGCAACCTCGACGACGAGATCAATGCGGCGCTGCGGCGCGTCGACGACGAAGAGGCAGCGTGGTTCGTGGCCGTCGAGGCGGAGGAGAAGGTCGGCATGGTGTTCGGCGAGCTGGTCCGCGGCGAGGTCGACGTGCGGATCTGGATCCACCCTGAGCACCGCAAGAAGGGATACGGCACCGCGGCGCTGCGCAAGTCACGCTCGGAAATGGCGTGGTGCTTCCCCGCGGTGCCGATGGTGGTGCGCGCGCCGGCCGCCAGGCCCGCCCAAGCCACTTAAGGCACCGTTGTAGCTGGGCTCAGGGCAGCGTCGCGGTGACGGCGACGATGTTTCGGAGCTGGGATTCCTCGTCGTCAGGGTAAACGAGGCCGTAATCGGCGAAGAGCTCACGCCGGGGCCGGGTGCTGACCTGCCAGCCCCCACCGGTCAGGTAGTCGACGACGTCGCTGCGCTCGCCGTCGACAAACAGTCCCGACAAGTCGATGTCGCAGCCGGCTTTGGCCCACCGATCGTTGAACTGCCGCGCGCGCTCGATCATGGTCCGGCCCGAATCCCCGTGGAATTCGGTGGCCAGCCTGCTTCCGGGCGCGCTGAGCCCGGTGATGTTGTCGAACAGCCGGTCCTGGGCTTCGGGCGGAAGGTACATCAGCAAGCCCTCGGCACTCCAAGAAGTTGGTTGATTGGTGTCGAACCCGCTGCGCCGCAATGCTTCCGGCCAGTCTTCCCGCAGATCGATGCTGACGGTTCGCCGGTCCGCGGTCGGGGCGGCGCCCAAATTCGACATCGCGGTGCTCTTGAAGGCGACGACCTTGGGCTGGTCGACCTCGTAAACCACACTGCCGGGCGGCCAACTGAGCCGGTAGGCGCGCGCGTCGAGACCGGCGGCCAGGATCACCGATTGGCGGATGCCGTCGCGCGCCGCGTTGAGGAAGAAGTCGTCGAAGAAGCGGGTGCGCACCGCGATCGAATCGGTCTCCAGCTGCAAGTCCCGCTCGCCGTCCTCGCGCGCCTCGGGGACCACCTCGCCGTCGACGAGGCGGCGGAAGAAATCGAGCCCGACCGCCCGGACCAGGGGCGCCGCGAACGGGTCGTCGATGATCGGGCTTGGCCCCGTGCTGGCCACCGCGCGGGCCGCGGCGACCATCGTGGCCGTGGCGCCGACGCTGGACGCGAGGTCCCAGCTGTCTTGATCACTGCGTGTCATGGTGCTCCATTCTTCCCGGCGCGCATGGCCGCGGGAGTCGCCGGGCCCCCGGCTGCCGATACTTAGCAAGTGTAATGAGTTGTCGGGGCTCCACGCGTCACCGCAGGCAGGACGGCCCGATAACGGAACTGCCCAGATCAGCTGTTAGTCTCGTACACGATTTGACGCGCTTAGATTGGGTCGGCCGTACGTCCTGGCCTGCGGGTGTTGGGCGCGTGACTGCAGGTTGACCCCCGCTGCGCAGGAGGAAGAGTGCTTTCGGCTTTCATCTCATCGCTGCGAACAGTCGACCTGAGACGGAAGATCCTCTTCACCCTGGGCATCGTCGTGCTCTACCGGCTCGGCGCCGCGTTGCCGTCCCCCGGTGTCAACTTCCCCAACGTGCAGCAGTGCATCAAGGAGGCCAGCGGCGGCGAGGCCGGGCAGATCTACTCGCTGATCAACCTCTTCTCCGGGGGCGCGCTGCTCAAGCTGACGGTGTTTGCGGTGGGGGTGATGCCCTACATCACTGCCAGCATCATCGTGCAGTTGCTGACCGTGGTCATCCCGCGGTTCGAGGAGTTGCGCAAAGAGGGGCAAGCGGGCCAGTCGAAAATGACCCAGTACACCCGGTATCTGGCGATCGCGCTGGCCATCCTGCAGGCCACCAGCATCGTGGCGCTGGCGGCCAACGGTGGCCTGCTGCAGGGTTGCTCGCTGGACATCATCGCCGACCAGAGCATCTTCACCCTGGTCGTCATCGTGCTGGTGATGACGGGCGGGGCGGCGCTGGTGATGTGGATGGGCGAACTGATCACCGAACGCGGCATCGGCAACGGCATGTCGCTGTTGATCTTCGTCGGCATCGCAGCGCGCATTCCCTCGGAGGGCAAGTCCATCCTGGACAGCCGCGGCGGGGTCATCTTCGCCGCCGTCTGCGCGGCAGCGCTGATCATCATCGTCGGCGTGGTGTTCGTCGAGCAGGGCCAGCGCCGGATCCCGGTGCAGTACGCCAAGCGCATGGTGGGCCGGCGGATGTACGGCGGCACCTCGACGTATCTGCCGCTCAAGGTCAACCAGGCCGGCGTCATCCCGGTCATCTTTGCGTCGTCGCTGATCTACATCCCGCACCTGGTGACCCAGCTGATCCGCAGCGGCAGCGGCGGCCTGGGCAACAGCTGGTGGGACAAGTTCGTCAGCACCTATCTGTCCGACCCCAGCGACCCCGTTTACATCGCCATCTACTTCGGGCTGATCATCTTCTTCACGTACTTCTACGTGTCGATCACCTTCAATCCCGACGAACGCGCCGACGAGATGAAGAAGTTCGGCGGCTTCATCCCCGGCATCCGGCCGGGCAAGCCCACCGCCGACTACCTGCGTTACGTGCTGAGCAGGATCACGCTGCCGGGCTCGATCTACCTGGGCGCGATCGCCGTGCTGCCCAACCTGTTCCTGCAGATCGGCAACGGCGGAGCGGTGCAGAACCTGCCGTTCGGCGGGACCGCGGTGCTGATCATGATCGGGGTCGGGTTGGATACGGTCAAGCAGATCGAGAGTCAGCTCATGCAGCGCAACTACGAAGGGTTCCTCAAGTGAGAGTCGTTTTGCTGGGGCCGCCGGGGGCGGGCAAGGGCACGCAGGCCGAAAAGCTTGCTCAGAAGCTGGGAATCCCACAGATCTCGACCGGCGAGTTGTTCCGGCGCAACATCGAGGAGGGCACCGACCTCGGGCTGGAGGCCAAGCGGTACCTGGACGCCGGTGACCTGGTGCCCGCCGAGCTGACCAACCAACTCGTCGACAACCGCCTCAAGGAGCCGGACGCCGCGAACGGTTTCATCCTCGACGGGTACCCGCGCTCGGTGCAGCAGGCCAAGGCGCTGCACGAGATGCTCGAACGGCGCGGCACCGACATCGACGCGGTGCTCGAGTTCCGGGTCTCCGAGGACGAGTTGCTGCAGCGGCTCAAGGCGCGCGGCCGCGCCGACGACACCGCCGGCGTCATCCTCAACCGGATGAAGGTGTACCGCGACGAGACCGCGCCGCTGCTGGAGTACTACAGCGGCGAATTGAAGACCGTCGACGCCGTCGGCACGATGGACGAGGTGTTCGCCCGCGCGCTGCGAGCCCTCGGCAAATAGCGATGACCCCGCTGGCCCGACTGCGCAGTCGCCGGGTCGTGCCGCGGCGCAGCGACGCCGAACTGGAGGCCATGGCGGCCGCCGGCGCTGTGGTTGCGGCCGCGCTGCACGCCGTCCGGACCGCGGCGGTTCCCGGCGCGTCGACCCTGGGCCTCGACGAGATCGCCGAGTCGGTGATCCGGGAAGCCGGTGCGACGCCGTCGTTCCTGGGCTATCACGGCTATCCCGCGTCGATCTGCGCGTCGGTCAACGACCGGGTCGTCCACGGCATCCCGTCGGCCGCCGAACTCCTGGCGCCCGGCGATCTGGTGTCGATCGACTGCGGTGCCGTGCTGGCCGGCTGGCACGGGGACGCCGCCATCAGCTTCGGGGTGGGCACGCTGGACCCCGCCGACGAGGCGCTCTCCGCGGCGACCCGCGAATCGCTGGAGGCCGGGATCGCGGCGATGGTCGCCGGCAACCGGTTGACCGACGTCGCGCACGCGATCGAGACGGGCACGCGCGCCGCAGAGCGGCGCTACGGACGGGCGTTCGGGATCGTGGAGGGCTACGGCGGCCACGGCATCGGCCGGCAGATGCACATGGATCCTTTCCTGCCCAACGAGGGCGCCCCCGGGCGGGGCCCGCTGCTGGCGCCGGGTTCGGTGCTGGCCATCGAACCGATGCTGACGCTGGGAGCGGGCAGAACGGTGGTGCTCGAGGACGAGTGGACCGTCACCACCGCCGACGGCTCCCGCGCGGCGCATTGGGAGCACACGGTCGCCGTCACCGAGGACGGGCCGCGCATACTGACTTTGCCGGCGTGAGGCCGGTGTGCAGCCTGGCATGAACTAACGGCCCCGTCGACTCGTTTCATCAGGCGGAGGTGATCGAGTGGCTCGAGCGGCTGACACACGTGGGGCCTCGGCGGCTGCCGAAGCCGCTGTGATGCGGGCGATCTACGACGAGCACGCTGCGGTGTTGTGGCGTTACGCGCTGCGGCTGACCGCGGACGCGAGCCTCGCCGAGGACGTGGTCCAGGAGACGCTGCTGCGGGCCTGGCAGCATCCGGAGGTCATCGGCGACACCGAGCGCTCGGCGCGGGCGTGGCTGTTCACCGTCGCCCGCAACATGATCATCGACGACCGGCGCAGCGCCCGGCGACGGTACGTCGTCGGGTCGACCGACGAGGCCGGCGCGCCCGAGCAGTCGACGCCCGACGAGGTCAACGCGGCGCTGGACCGGCTGTTGATCGCCGACGCGGTGGCCCAGTTGTCCGCCGAGCACCAGGCCGTCATCGAAAGGTCGTACTACCGCGGCTGGACCACCGTGCAGATCGCCGCTGACCTGCAGATCGCCGAGGGCACGGTGAAGTCGCGACTGCACTACGCGGTTCGGGCGCTGCGGCTGACGATGCAGGAACTCGGGGTCACCCGCTGAGGCTTGACGAACAGGAGATGGATGAGATGAACGCACCGCTACGGGATGTCGGTCCGCCCGGTGACACCTACGCGACGTGGGATGCCGCCTACGTGCTGGGCTCGCTGACCGCCGCCGACCGCCGCGAATTCGAGGAACACATGGCCCACTGCGGCCCGTGCCGGGAGGCCGTCGCCGACCTGAGCGGCGTGCCCGCCCTGCTGTCCCGGCTCGACCGGGACGAGGTGGCCGCGATCGGGTCGGGCTCCTCGGCCCCGTCGACCCCGGCCGTCTCGCCGTCGCTGCTGCCGTCGCTGCTGGCCGCGGTGCGCTTCCGGCGTCGCCGCGCGCGGGTTTTGACGGGGGTGGCGGCCGCGGCCGCGGCGCTGGTGCTGGGCCTCGCCGTGCTGGCCGGCGTGCAAGGTCACGAGGCGGCGCCTTCGCACCAAGTCGCCGCGCCGTCGCAGCCGATGGCGCAGGTCGGCACCACGCTGCTCACCTCGACCGTCCAGGTCAGCAGCCAGCACTGGGGGACGTTCATCAACCTCAACTGCGTGTGCCTGGCCCCGCTGACCGCGCACCACGACACGCTGGCGATGGTGGTGGTGGGTCGCGACGGCAGCCAGACCCGGCTGGCGACGTGGGTGGCCGAGCCCGGGCACACCGCGACGCCGGCGGGCAGCATCTCGACGCCGGTCGACCAGATCGCCGCCGTGCAGGTGGTTTCCGCCGACAACGGCCAGGTTCTGCTGCAGCGGTCGCTGTAGAGGCGGTAAGAAAGGGGGCGTGGCCGACTCGAGACTGCAGAAGCAGGACCCCATCGCCGCGGCGCGGGCCAACTGGGAGCGCGCCGGGTGGGGCGAGGTGGCGCCGGGCATGGTCGCGGTGACCTCGGTGATGCGCGCGCACCAAATTTTGCTGGCCCGGGTCGAGAATGCGCTGCGCCCCTACGACCTGAGCTTCTCCCGTTTCGAGCTGCTGCGGCTGTTGGCGTTCAGCCGCACGGGGGCGCTGCCGATCACCAAGGCGTCCGACCGGCTGCAGGTGCACGTCACCAGCGTGACCCACGCGATCCGTCGGCTGGAGGCCGACGGGCTGGTCAGGCGGGTGCCGCACCCCACCGACGGGCGGACCACGCTGGTGCATATCACCGAGCTGGGCCGCTCCACGGTCGAGGACGCGACCGTCACGCTCAACGAGCAGGTGTTCGCCGACGTCGGCATGGACGCAGCCTCGTCCCAGGCGCTGGTGTCGGCCATCGAGACGTTGCGGCGCGACGCCGGGGACTTCTAGGCGGCGTCAGTCCGGCGCGGCCGTTCTATCGTGGAGCCTGTGACTCAGACCGCCGATCGCGCCTCCGACGCGTCGCCGTGGTCGCCACGGGAAGCCGAACTGCTCGCGGTGACGTTGAAGCTGCTGCAGCAGCACGGCTATGACAAGTTGACGGTGGACGCGGTGGCGGCCACCGCGCGGGCCAGCAAGGCCACGGTGTACCGGCGCTGGCCGTCCAAGGCGGAGCTGGTGCTGGCCGCGTTCATCGAGGGCATCCGCCACGTCGCGGTCCCGCCGGACACGGGCACGCTGCGCGGGGACCTGCTGCGGGTGGGGGAGCTGGTCTGCGAGCAGGCCCACCAGCACGCCGGCACCATGCGCGCCGTGCTCGTGGAGGTGTCGCGCAACGAAGCGCTCAACGACGCGATGCAGCATCAGTTCGTGGACCAGCGAAAAGCCTTGATGCGAAACATCTTGCAGCAGGCCGTCGACCGCGGCGAGATCGACGGCGCAGCGATCAGCGACGAACTGTGGGACGTGCTGCCCGGTTACCTCGTCTTCCGGTCCATCGTCTCCGGCCGGCCCCCTACCCGTGCCACGGTGCGGGCCCTCGTCGACGAGGTCCTCCTTCCGGGGCTGACCCGGCAAACTTCGTAGGGCGGTACCGGCGGCCGGACGGCCGCGCCCGCCATCCCTTGTAGTGTCCGGTCCCGTACCGTACTGTTAAGCCGTCGATCTCCTGCGTGGCAGTGGAACCGACGGCGCCGCGCGAGCGATCGCGTCACAGGTTATCGGAAGGCTAACGGGTGGGCGGGATTTCAGTTACCCGGCTGGTCGGTCGGGGCTGGATGCTGCTGGTCGCGGTGCTCGTGGTGGCCGCCGCGGCCTTTTGCGTCTACCGCCTCCACGGCATCTTCGGCGCGCACCGCGGTGCAGCGAACGCCGGCGGCGGAGCCAACGAAATCGTCCCGTTCAACCCCAAGCGGGTGCTCCTCGAGGTCTTCGGGGCCCCCGGCACGGTGGCGACCATCAACTACCTCGACGTCAACGCCCAGCCGCACCGGGTCGACGACGCGTCCCTGCCGTGGTCCTACACGATCGTCACGACCGAGCCCGCGGTCTTCGCCAACGTTGTGGCGCAGGGCAATAGCGACTCCATCGGCTGCCGCATCACCGTCAACGGCGAGGTCAAGGCCGAGCGGACGGTCAACGAATACAACGCCTACACCTTCTGCCTGGACAAGTCGTCATGAGCGACCGCGATCGGCGGCGGACCTCGCTGGCGCACACCATCCGCCGGCTCTCGGTTCCGATCCTGCTGCTGTGGCTGGCCACCGTCGTCGTCACAAACAGCGCCGCACCGCAATTGGAGGAGGTGGGCAGGACCCACAACGTAGCGGCGAGCCCCGCCGACGCGCCGTCGCTGCTGGCGATGAAACGCATCGGCAAAGTGTTCCGCGAATTCGATTCCGACAGCGTGGCCATGGTGGTTCTGGAAGGCGACAAGCCGCTGGGTGACGACGCCCACCGCTTCTACGACACCATGATCCAGCGGTTGTCCGGGGACACCAGGCATGTTCAGCACATCCAGGACCTGTGGGGCGACACACTGACGTCGGCGGCCTCGCAGAGCACCGACGGCAAGGCCGCGTATGTCCAGGTGTATCTCGCCGGTGACCAGGGCAGCGCGCTGGCCAACGAGTCCGTCGCCGCGGTCCGCCGCATCGTGGCCGACACGCCGGCGCCGCCAGGGGTCAAGGCGTACGTCACCGGCCCGGCACCCCAGTTCGCGGATCAATTCTCGGTCGGCAGCAAGAGCACCGCCAAGGTCACCGGGATCACCTTCGTGGTGATCGCGGTGATGCTGCTCTTCGTCTACCGTTCCGTCGTCACGATGATCCTCGTGCTGCTCACCGTCTTCATCGAGGTGGCCGCGGCCCGCGGACTGGTCGCCGTTCTCGGAAACTCCGGGGTCATCGGGCTTTCGGTGTACTCCACCAATCTGCTCACGCTGTTGGTCATCGCCGCCGGCACGGACTACGCGATCTTCTTCCTCGGCCGCTACCACGAGGCGCGCACGACGGGTGAGGACCGGGAAGCCGCTTTCTACAACATGTTTCACGGCACCGCCCACGTGGTGCTGGGCTCGGGGCTGACCGTCGCCGGCGCGGTGGCCTGCCTGAGCTTTGCCCGCATGCCCTACTTTCAGGCCCTGGGCCCGCCGGCCGCGATCGGTGTGCTCGTCTCCCTGCTGGCGGCGCTCACCCTCGGCCCCGCCGTGGTGACCCTGGGCAGCCACTTCGGTCTGCTGGAACCCAAGCGCGCCATGAGGACCCGTGGGTGGCGGCGGATCGGCACGGCCATCGTCCGCTGGCCGGGACCCGTCCTCGTCGTGACCTGTGCCGTGGCCCTGGTCGGCCTGCTCGCGTTGCCCGGCTATAAGACGATGTACGACCCGCGCCCCTACATGCCGGGCAGCGCCCCGGCCAACGTCGGCTATTCGGCCGCGGAACGGCACTTTTCGGCGGCCCGGCTCAATCCCGAGCTGCTGATGATCGAGACCGATCACGACCTGCGCAACCCGGCCGGCATGCTGCTGCTCGACAGGGTGGCCAAGGCCGTCTTCCATGTGCCGGGCATCGCCGAGGTGCAGGCCATGACCCGGCCGTTGGGAACGCCGATCGTGCACAGCTCGATACCGTTTCAGGTCAGCATGCAAAGCGTCGGGCAGCTGCAGAACCTGAAATACCAGAAGGACCGCGCCGCCGACATCCTCAAGCAGGCCGCGGAGATGGCGAAGACGATCGACATCTTTCAGCGCCAGTACGCCCTGCAGCAGCAGCTGGCCGCCGCCACCCATGAACAGACCGAAGACTTCCACCAGACGGTCGCCACCATCAACGACCTGCGGGACAAGCTCGCGAACTTCGACGACTTCTTCAGGCCGATCCGCAGTTACTTCTACTGGGAGAAGCACTGCTACGACATCCCGGCCTGTGCCGCGTTCCGGTCCCTGTTCGACGCGCTGGACGGCATCGATCGGCTCAGCGAGCAATTCGGCGGGGTCACGGCGTCTTTGGACAAGCTCGATGCGGTCCAGCCGCAACTGCTGGCGCTGATACCGCAGCAGATCGAAAGCCAGCAGACCAATCACGACCTGATGCTGTCGAACTACGCCACCCTGTCCGGCATCTACGACCAGACCTCGGAGCTGATCGAGAACGCGACCGCCATGGGGCAGGCCTTCGACGCCGCCAAGAACGACGACTCCTTCTACCTGCCCCCGGAGGCCTTCACCAACCCCGATTTCAAGCGCGGCCTCAAACAGTTCCTGTCGCCGGACGGCAAGGCCGCCCGCATGATCATCACCCACGAAGGCGATCCCGCCACCCCCGAGGGGATCTCGCACATCGACCCGATCCTGAAGGCGGCGCACGAAGCCGTGAAGGGCACCCCGTTGCGCAACGCCAACTTCTATCTGGGCGGCACCGCCGCGGCCTACAAAGACATCCGGGACGCCGCCAAATACGACCTGATGATCGTCGGGATCTCCGCGCTCAGCCTCGTTTTGCTCGTCATGATGTTCATCACGCGAAGCCTGGTCGCCGCGCTGGTCATCGTGGGCACGGTGGCGCTCTCGCTGGGCGCGTCGTTCGGCCTGTCCGTGCTCGTCTGGCAGGACCTGTTGGGGATCACGCTGTACTGGATCGTGCTCGCGCTGGCCGTCATTCTATTGCTGGCCGTGGGATCCGACTACAACCTGCTGCTGATCTCCCGGTTCAAGGAGGAGATCGGGGCCGGGCTCAAGACGGGCATCATCCGCGCGATGGCCGGGTCCGGCTCGGTGGTGACCGCAGCCGGGCTGGTGTTCGCCGCGACCATGGCTTCCTTCGGGTTCAGCGACCTACGGATCCTGGGACAGATCGGAACCACCATCGGTTTGGGGTTGTTGTTCGACACGCTGGTCGTTCGCGCCTTCATGACCCCGTCGATCGCGACGCTGCTCGGGCGGTGGTTCTGGTGGCCGCAACGGGTGCGCCCGCGTCCGGCCAGTCAGATGCTGCGGCCGTACGGGCCCCGTCGCCTGGTCCGGGCGTTGCTCAGGGGGTAGGCGCCTGGGAAAACTCAGCCGCCGCGGATCATTTCGATCACCGCGCTGAAGTCTTTCCCGGCGTGCGAGGCGTCGGACGCGATGAACTCAGCGTAGATCTCGGCGGCGTGGCTGCCCAGCGGCGCCGACGAACCGGTAGAGGCCACCGCGTCCATCGCCAGGTGCAGGTCCTTGTTCATCAGCGCGGTCGCAAAGCCCGGCCTGAAGTCGTTGTTGGCCGGTGATGTCGGGACCGGGCCCGGCACCGGACAGTTGGTGTGTACCGCCCAGCAGTTGCCGGTGGCCCCGGTGATGACGTCGAACAGCGACTGCGCCGACAGCCCGAGCCTCTCGGCCAGGACGAACGCCTCGCCGATCGCGATCTGCTGCACCGCCAGCACCATGTTGTTGCACACCTTCGCGGCCTGCCCGGCGCCCGCCGCGCCGCAGTGAATGATCTTGCCCGCCATGGGTTCCAGCACCGGCCGGCCCCGCTGCAGCGCGGACTCGTCGCCGCCCACCATGAACGCCAGGGTGCCGGCGACGGCGCCCTTCACCCCGCCGGAAACCGGCGCGTCCAGCTGGGCGACGCCGTGCGACTCCGCCAGCGCGTGCGCCTCGCGGGCGTCGTTGACCGAGATCGTGGAGCTGTCGATGAACAGCGCACCTTCCCGCGCGGCCGGCAGCACCTCGGCGTAGCAGCGCTTGACCAGCTCGCCGCCCGGCAGCATGGTGATGACCACGTCGGCCTCGGCCACCGCCTCGACGGCGCTGTCGAACACCATGACGCCATTCGAGGCCGCCGCGGTCAGCGCGGTCAGACACCGGGTCGAACCCGCGTACCACGTGTTCTGCGGCAACCAGATTCGCCGACATCGGCCCGCCCATGTTGCCCAACCCGAGGAACGCGATCCGGAAAAGCTCTGTCATCGCTGCCTTTCTACGCGGTAGCTTGGGAAGCCCTGAACCGCGCCGCCTCGGCCCGGCCGATGACCACCCGCATGATCTCGTTGGTCCCTTCCAGAATGCGGTGCACGCGCAGGTCGCGCACGATCTTCTCGAGACCGTACTCACGCAGGTACCCGTAGCCGCCGTGCAGCTGCAGGGCCTTGTCGGCGACGTCGAAGCACGCGTCGGTGACATAGCGCTTGGCCATCGCGCACAGCTCGACCTTGTCGGCGTCGCCGGCGTCCAGGGCGCTCGCCGCGCGCCACAACAACATTCGCGACGTCTGCAGCGCGGTGGCCATGTCGGCCAGGGTGAACCGGATGGTCGGCTCGTCCAGCAGCGCGGACCCGAACGCCTGACGCTCGCGGACGTAGGCGCCCGCCTTGTCGAACGCGGCCTGCGCGCCGCCCAGCGAGCACGCCGCGATGTTGAGCCGGCCACCGTTGAGGCCGTTCATGGCGATGCCGAACCCGGCGCCCTCGCCGTCAGAACCGCCCAGCATCGCCTCGGCGGGCACCCGCACACCGTCCAGGACCACCTGCGCGGTGGGTTGGGCATGCCAGCCCATCTTCTCTTCGGGCGCACCGAAACTGAGCCCCGGCGTGCCCTTTTCGACGATGAAGGTGGAGATGCCGCGTGGGCCCTCGGCGCCCGTCCTGGCCATCACCACGTAGACGTCCGAGGCGCCCGCACCCGAGATGAACTGCTTGACGCCGTCGAGCACATAATCCGCGTTTTGTTCCGGACCCTGCCGCACGGCGCGGGTGCTCAGCGCGCTCGCGTCGGATCCGGCGCCGGGCTCGGTCAGGCAGTAGCTGGCGACGACGTCCATCGAGGCCAGCCGCGGGATCCAGATTTTGCGTTGCTCGGCGGTGCCGTAGCTGTCGATCATCCACGCGCACATATTGTGAATGGACAAGAAGGCGGCGGTCGTCGGGTCGGCGACGGCCAGCTGCTCGAAGATGCGGACCCCGTCGAGCCGGCACAGCCCGCTGCCGCCGACGTCGTCGCGGCAATAGATCGCCGCCATGCCGAGTTCGGCGGCCTCGCGCAGCACGTCCACCGGGAAGTGTTCGGTGGCATCCCATTCCAGGGCGTGCGGGGCGAGGCGTTTGGCGGCGAACGCGGCGGCCGTTTCGGTGATCACCCGTTCGTCGTCGTTCAGCCCGAATAATTCCATGGACTCAAGGGCCCTAATTCATAGTCGGGATGACGAATTCGGCGCCGTCCTTGATGCCCGACGGCCAGCGCGACGTGACGGTCTTGACCTTGGTGTAGAACTGGATCGACGCCGGGCCGTGCTGGTTGAGGTCCCCGAACCCGGAGCGCTTCCAGCCGCCGAAACTGTGGTAGGCCACCGGCACCGGGATCGGCACGTTGACGCCGACCATGCCCACCTGCACGCGGGAGACGAAGTCGCGGGCGGAGTCGCCGTCGCGGGTGAAGATCGCCACGCCGTTGCCGTACTCGTGCTCGGACGGCAGCGCCAGCGCCTCCTCGTATGTCTTGGCCCGCACCATGCACAGCACGGGCCCGAAGATCTCGTCGGTGTAGATCGACATGTCGGGTGTGACGCGGTCGAACAGGGTCGGCCCGATGAAGAACCCACCCTCGAGGCTGTCGTCACCGAACGTGAGGTCGTCGCTGGTGCGCTCGCGGCCGTCCACGACGATCTCGGCGCCGGCTTCCACGCCCTGGGCGATGTAGTCGCGCACCCGGGTCAGCGCGGCATCGGTGACCAGCGGGCCGTAGTCGGCCTTGGGGTCCAGGCAGTGGCCCACGCGCAGGTTGTTGATCCGCTCGACGAGCCTGGCGCGCAACCGGTCCGCGGTCTGCTCGCCGACCGGCACCGCGACGCTGATCGCCATGCAGCGTTCGCCGGCGCTGCCGTAGCCGGCGCCGATCAGCGCGTCGACGGCCTGGTCGAGGTCGGCGTCGGGCATCACGATCATGTGGTTCTTGGCGCCGCCGAAGCACTGGGAGCGCTTGCCGGTCGCCGCGGCGCCCGCGTAGATGTACTGGGCGATGTCGGAACTGCCGACGAAGCCGACGGCCTTGATGTCGGGGTGGTTCAGGATGGCGTCGACGGCCTCCTTGTCGCCGTGCACGACCTGGAACACGCCCGCCGGCAGGCCCGCCTCCAAGAACAGCTCGGCCAGGCGCAGCGGGACCGACGGGTCGCGCTCGCTGGGCTTGAGCACGAAGGCGTTCCCGCACGCCAGCGCCGGGCCGGCCTTCCACAACGGGATCATCGCGGGGAAGTTGAACGGGGTGATGCCCGCGACCACGCCGAGGGGCTGGCGCAACGAGTACACGTCGATGCCCGGGCCGGCGCCCTCGCTGTACTCCCCCTTGAGCAGGTGCGGGATCCCGATGGCGAACTCGATGACCTCGATGCCGCGCTGGATGTCGCCGCGCGCGTCGGGCACGGTCTTGCCGTGCTCGAGGGACAACAGCTCGGCGAGCTCGTCGTTGTGTTCGTTGACCAGCTCGATGAAGCGCATCAGCACTCGGGCGCGCCGCTGCGGATTCCAGGCGGCCCAGTCCTTCTGGGCTTCGACGGCGGATGCGACGGCGGCGTCGACGTCGGCCTGGCCGGCCATGGCGACCTGGGCCTGCACCTGTCCGGTGCTGGGGTTCAAGACGTCGGCGGTGCGGGTGGACTGGCCGGTGGTGCGCTTGCCGTCGATGAAGTGCGGGATCGTTGTGGTCATGGGTGCCCTTGGGTGTGATTGACGCGCGTGGAGCGGATACTTGCATATCCTAGTAACGGCCTTGTGGCGTTGGCAAGGCGGGTGAGGTCTCGCCGATCGGCAATCGGCGAGATCAGGGTCGCCGGCGCAGCGGCAGCAGCCGGTGGTCGCGGGTGAACACCAGGCGCACCAGGCCTAGGCCGACCACGACGGTGGTGGCCGCCACCGAGCCCAGGATCAGGAACATCACCACCGCCTGCACCAGGACCGCCTGCACGGGCGGGACGCCGGCGAGGATGAGCCCGGTCATGGCACCCGGCAAGAACACGAGCCCGGTGGCTTTCGTGGTCTCGATCTGCGGGCTGATCGCCGAGCGCAACGCGAGGCGCAGGTAGGGGGTCGCGGCCTGCCGGGACGGCTGGCCGAGGGCCAGCCTGGCCTCGACCTCGTCGCGCTTGTCGCGCAGCTCGTCGACCAACCGCCGGGCCACCAGCACCATGGCCGTCATCGAGTTGCCGATCATCATCCCCGCGATCGGGACCACGGTCCGCGCCTGCAGGGGGAACACCCGCAGCCCGAAGATCACCCCCAGGGTGATCGCCGCCGCGGCGGTGAACGCGATGACCGCCAGCGGCGCCAACCGGGGCACCTCCGGAGCCCGCCGGCGTGCGACGTCGCCGGCGTAGGCGATCATGCCGGCGATCCAGGCCCACGACCACCACAGCGAACGGCCCGGCTCGAACAGCAGCGTCAGCGCGCCGCCGACCAGCAGCAGCTGGGCCAGGGCGCGGGCCGCCGCCCACAGCACCTGCCGCTCCAGGCCCAGGCGCTGCCACAGCGACACCGCCGCCGCCACGGCGACGAGCGACAGCGACGTCGCCAGCCCGATCCAGCCGACCTCGCCGTTCATCGCGTCACCGGCCCCAGCCCGAGGCAGCGTCCCCGCTCGATGCTCAACACCCGATCGGCGGCCCGGTCGGCCTGCGCCGCGTCGTGGGTGACCCATAAGGCCGGAATGCCGTCGCCGTCGGCCAGCTCGCGCACCGCTCTCTCGATCACGCCGGCGGCTTCGGCGTCCACCGCGGAGGTGGGCTCGTCCAGCAGCAGCACCTCCGGTCGGGCCATCAGCGTGCGGGCCAGGCACATTCGCTGCGCCTCCCCGCCGGACAGCGCGGTCGCGTCGCGGTCCAGCCACGACCCGGTCAGCGCCACGCGCGCGAGCGTTTCGCGCATCCGTGCCTCGGACGCGCCCGGGTCGGCGACGCGCAGATTGTCGGCGACGGTGCCGGGAAACGGTGTCGGACGCTGGAAGCACATGCCCACCCGGCGTCGCAGCGCCAGTGGGTCGATCTCGTTGATGTCCTTGCCGTAGAACGCCACTCGGCCGGTTGTCGGCATCTCGAGCCGGTTGCACAGTCGCAGCATGGTCGATTTGCCGGCGCCGGAGGGTCCCACGATCGCCGTCACGCCCCCGCTCGGGATCGCGGCGGTGAACCCGTCCAGCGCCCGCACCCCATCACGCTCCACGACGACGCCGGCGAATTCGAACACCGGGTCCGCATCCACAACTGCCGATCATAGGGCCACAGCCCGCGCCGTCATCGGCCGGTGGAGCGGCGCCCGGCGCAGCGGGAGGCGCGACTTGCTCCGCGCGGCGCCCGGCGTGGGCCCCGGACCGTCCCGGAACCGGTGGGGCGGTACGACAGCTAGATCGGCGCGCGATTATCCGTCGCGCATGCCGCTGATGAAGCTCTGCGTCTCCTCCCACGTGGGCAGCACGCCGGAGGCGCGCACGTGGTCGAAGCTCGGGGCCGCGGCATCGCGGTCCGACAGGCTGGGTGCGGCGCCGTCAACCAGCGGCCAGTCGATTGCCAGCGATGGGTCTGTCGCGCAGATGGTGTGCTCGCGCTGCGGGTTGTATTCCGTCGAGCACATGTACATGATGGTCGAATTATCCTGCAGTGCAAGGAATCCGTGCGCCAAGCCCTCGGAGATGTAGATCGTGCGGCGGTCGGAGTCGTCGAGCAGGACCGAGTCCCACCGCCCGAAGGTCGGTGAGCCGACGCGGACGTCGACGACGACATCGAACACCGCGCCGCGCACGCAGGTTACGTACTTGGCCTGACTCGGTGGCACCTGTGCGAAGTGCAGGCCGCGCAGCACGCCGGCCGACGACACCGAGCAGTTGGCCTGCCGGACGTCAAGGCGGTGACCGGCGAAAGCGCTGAAACCGCGGTCGGTGAACCATTCGAAGAAAAGACCGCGGGAGTCGCCGTGAATCGTGGGAGTGACTTCCCAGGCGCCCGGGATCGCGAGCTCTCGAACCTTCATCTCACTTACCGCGTCCTTCGTACCGGGCCTCGGTGACGTCTTTCAGTGGGCGCCACCACCATTCGTTGTCTCGATACCAGTCAATGGTGGCCTGCAGCCCCTCGCTGAAGTCGGTATGCTTTGGAGCCCAGCACAATTCGTCATAGAGGGCCGACGGGTCAATGGCATACCGCAAGTCATGGCCGACGCGGTCGGGGACGTGGTCGAAATCGTCGGGGTCGCGCCCCATCATCTTCAGCAGCGTGCGCAGCACACTCAAATTGTCGCGCTCACCCTCGGCGCCGATGAGGTAGGTCCGGCCGATCTGTCCCTTCTCGAGGATTCGCCGGACCGCGCTGTTGTGGTCGTCGACGTGGATCCAGTCGCGAACGTTGGCGCCGCTGCCGTACAGCTTGGGCCGCCGGCCGGTGAGCACATTGGTGATCTGGCGTGGGATGAACTTCTCGACGTGCTGATACGGCCCGTAGTTGTTGGAGCAGTTGGAGATCGTCGCCTGCACCCCGTACGAACGCACCCAGGCCCGCACCAGCACGTCGCTGGCGGCTTTGGTGGCCGAGTACGGGCTCGACGGGTTGTAGGGCGTCGATTCGGTGAACCGCGTGGGCTCGTCGAGTTCGAGGTCGCCGTAGACCTCGTCGGTGGAGATGTGGTGCAGCCGCACGCTGTGTCGTCGTACCGCCTCGAGGATGTTGAACGTGCCGACGACGTTGGTGCGCAGGGTCAGCTCCGGGTCGTCCAGGGAGTTGTCCACGTGGGTTTCGGCGGCGAAATGTACGACCGCGTCGGACTCGGCGACCAGCCGGGACACCAGCTCGGCGTCGGCAATGTCGCCCTCGACGAACCGGATCGCGTCCACGACGCCGGCCAGCGACTCCCGCCGTCCGGCATAGGTCAGGGCGTCGAGCACCGTCACGGAGTCTTCGGTGTGCTCACGCACGGTGCTGTGCACAAAATTCGCGCCGATGAATCCGGCGCCGCCGGTGACCAGTAACCGCATGGCCTAAGACCCTAGCCCAGCGGGCGCCTCAGCTTGGTGGAGTCAGCTGCAGCGGTCCGGCCAGTTTGTCCAGGGCGGCCAGCAGCCCGTCTTCGCCGCCGCCGAGGACCTGGATCGCCACGTGGTCGGCGCCGGCTTCCAGGTGCTCGCCCAGCCGTCGCGCGATGGCCTCCGGGGTGCCGTAGGCCACCACCGCGTCGATGAGCCTGTCGCTGCCGGGCTTGGCGACGTCGCCCTCGGTGAACCCCAGCCGCCGCCAGTTGTTCACGTAGTTGCTCAGGCCCAGATAGTGCTCGACGACCCCGCGGCCGATCGCGCGGGCCTCCTCGCGGTCGGTGCTGAGCACCACCTTGTGCTCGGGCGCCAGGAACACCGCGTTGCCGACCAGCTCGCGCGCCCTGGCGGTGTGCTCCGGCGTGGTCAGGTACGGGTGGGCCCCGGCGCTGCGCTCGGCCGCCAGCCGCAGCACTCGGGGCCCGAGCGCCGCGAGCACCCGACGGCTGGTCGGCACCACCGCCGCGTCGAGCTCGTCGAGGTAACCGACCAGCGCGTCGTACGGCTTCACGTACTCCTGTGTGTGCTCGGGGTGGCCCACCCCGATGCCGAGCAAAAACCGCCCCGGGTGGGCGCCCTCGATGCGGGTGAAGGACTCGGCGACCTCGGAGGCCGGCGCCGACCAGATGTTGACGATCCCCGTCGCCAGCTGCAGCGATGTGGTGCCGGCCAGCGCCGGGTCGACCCAGGCCAGGCCGGCCTCCGGTGATCCGCCGACCCAGGCGGCGCCGTAGCCGAGCGACTCGATGTGCGCCGCCAGCCCCGGGGTGATCGACCGGGTGGGCAGCCACACCCCGAACCGACCCAGCTCGGGTTTCAGCGATACCGCCTCGGTCATCTACGTCCCCCTCTTGTCACGCCCCGGTCAGCCCCAGCGGCCCCGCCAACTCGGCGAGCGCAGACACCAGGTTTTCATCCTTGGTCAAAACCTGCACGGGCACGTGGTCCGCGCCGGCGTCGAGGTGCTCGCGCAGCCGCCCCGCGACCTGCTCCGGCGTGCCGTAGGCGACGAGGGCGTCGACCAGCCGGTCGCTGCCCGGGCGGGCGATCTCCGCGTCGGAGAAGCCCAATCGCTTCCAGTTGTTGCGGTAGTTGGCCAGGTTGAAGTAGATGTCGAGCGCCCTGCGGCCCACCGCGCGGGCCTTCTCGGTGTCGGTGGTGAGCACCACCTTGTGCTCGGGCGCCAGGAACGCCGACGGCCCGATCAGTTCCCTGGCCTGCGCGGTGTGCTCGGGGGTGGTCAGGTAGGGATGCGCCCCGGCGCCGCGCCGCGCGGACAGCTTGAGCACTTGCGGGCCCAGGGCCGCCACCACCCGGCGGTTGGCCGGCACGCCGTGCTCGTCGAGCTTGTCCAGGTACTCCACCAGCGCGTCGTAGGGCTTGCGGTACTCGGTGTGGGCTTCGGGGTGGCCGACGCCGATGCCCAGCAGGAAGCGCCCGGGGTAGGCCGCCTCGATGCGGTGGAAGGAATCGGCGACCGGTCCGGCGGCCGCCGTCCAGATGTTGACGATCCCGGTGGCCACCCGCAGGGTGGTCGTGGCCGCCAGGATCGGCTCCACCCAGGCCAGCTCGGCGGGCGGGGAACCGCCCACCCAGACGGCCCCGTAGCCAAGGGCCTCGATCTCGGTCGCTTGCTGGGGCGTCACGCCGCGTCCGAAGGATCCGAATCGGCCGAGATCGGGTTTAGTCGCTGTGCGATTGGCGTGAGCGTCGGTCATGGTTGTCCCAACCCACCGGCCGCCCTGCCCTATTCCTGGCCGGATGCGCGGCTTGCCCGCGCGTCTGATTCTCGCCGCTGCGTAATGCCGTCTCATTCCCGCCGGCCCCCCGCACGGCAGCCCCGCCAAACACCTGCCACCATTGTCGAGGGCGCGTTATGGTGCTGAAACGGTGGTCCGGGAGGCCTCTTTGGAGGAAATTTCGTTCGGTGGCTACCAGCTGATCGAACTGCTGGGGCGCGGCGGCATGGGCGAGGTGTGGCGCGCTCACGACACCGTCCTCGACCGGATTGTCGCGCTCAAAATATTGTCTGCCGACATTTCCCGCGACGAGGTTTTTCAGCGTCGGTTCCGACGCGAGGCCCATGCGGTTGCGCAACTGAACAGTCCGCACGTCGTGCCGATCCACACCCACGGGGAAATCGATGGACGGCTGTTCCTGGACATGCGGCTGATCGAGGGCCGAACCCTGCAGTCTGTCTTGGACAGCGGGCCGCTGACGCCGGCCCGGGCGGTGCACGTCACCGAGCAGATCGCCAAGGCATTGCATGCGGCACACAAGGTGGGGCTTTTGCACCGCGACGTGAAACCGTCGAACATCTTGATCGACGACGAGGACTATGCCTACCTGATAGATTTCGGGCTCGTCCTCACCGCCGATGGGCGGGGTTTGACGACGGCGGGCGGCATGGTGGGGACCTTCCGCTACATGGCCCCGGAACGGTTCAAAACGGAAGACGCCGGCGCCCCTACGATCGACGCCCGCTCGGACGTTTACGCGCTGGCCTGCGTTCTGTATGAGTGCTTGACCGCAGATTACGCAATCCGCGGCTACACCCTGGAGCAACAGATCGGCAACCACCTGGTCGCCCCGCCGCCACGACCGTCGGACTCCAACCCGGCGCTGCCGCCAGGCTTCGACGCGGTCATCACCAAGGGCATGGCCAAAAGGCCGTGCGACCGCTATGACACCGCACCGGAGCTGGCGCTAGCCGCGCGCGACGCCCTCACCACGCAGAATTTCCCGCCGGCGCCGGCTCGCCAACTCGCGGCGACGGAGAACGCCGCCATTGCCAACCCCGTCGACAGCCCCCCGACGAGTTCGCTTCGCGGGGGAGAACCCATCGCCTCAGTGCGGCCGGAATCCCCGCCCGCTTCGGCGTCTTTGGCGCCGCCTCGGCCGTGGTGGGCGCGCAAATCCGTGATCATCTCGGGAGCCGCCCTGCTTGCCGTTGTAGCCGTGGTTCTTGCTCTGGTTGCCGTCAGCGAGCACGGTGGGGGCCGCCCCCTGGAGACGGCGTTGCCCTTCAGCGGCCTGCGTGAGCCCGAAGGGGTCACGGTGGATAGTGGCGGCACCGTGTACGTCGCCGACACGCTGCACAACCGGGTGCTGGCCTTAACCGCGGGTTCGAGGGAGCAAACCTTGCTGCCGTTCGAAACCCTGAGCTTTCCGACCGGTGTGACAACAGACGACACCGGCGCTGTGTACGTCAACGACGCCGGCAACAAGCGGGTGGTGGTGCTCGCCGCCGGCTCGAAGAAGCAATTTCAACTGCCGTTCAACGACCTCGGCAACCCGACCGGCCTGACCGTGGACCGCGCTCACACCGTCTACGTCACCGATACCGAGAAGAATCGGGTGGTTGCCCTCGCCGCCGGCTCGACCACGGAAAGCGTCCTACCCTTCACCGGTCTCAACTCTCCCACCGGTTTGGTGGTAGCCGACAACGGAACGATCTATGTCGCCGACGGCGGGAACAACAGAGTGCTTTCCCTGGCCCGCGGCTCAACCGTCCAAAGCACGTTGCCCTTCAGCGGCCTCTCCACTCCCGGCGGGGTGACGGTGGACAGTCACGGTGCGGTGTACGTCACCGACAGCGCGCACAATCGGGCCCTGAAACTTCCCCCTGGCTCGAGCGAGCAAGTCGTGCTGCCGTTCTCCACTTTGGATTATCCGTGGGGCCTCGCGGTTGGCGTCGACGGCACGGTCTACGTAGCCGGCCACAACAACAAGATCCTGGCGCTGCCGCAGCGATGAGGGAGCGGTGCGGCTCCGGAGCATTTTGGCCCACGCCGAAATACCGGGTATCGTGGAGCAACGGTGCGGTATGCGCGCCGGCTTTTTTGCGTGCCCAGTCCTAGGAACTTCCTGTCGCCGGCTCACGTTTGAAGTCGGTGCGCAGAGCCGCGACCGGCGCGGGCGCAGACGAGAACGAAACGATAAGACGAGGATTTCTGGGAAGTTTATGGCCAAGAAAGACGGTGCCATAGAGGTCGAGGGCCGCGTGGTCGAGCCTCTGCCCAATGCGATGTTCCGCATTGAGCTGGAGAACGGTCACAAGGTGCTCGCCCACATCAGCGGCAAGATGCGGCAGCACTACATCCGCATCCTGCCCGAGGACCGGGTGGTGGTGGAGCTGTCTCCCTACGACCTGTCCCGGGGCCGCATCGTGTACCGGTACAAGTAAGCGAAGAGCCCGAACCACCACCATCGAAGACAGAACAGGATCGATCAGCCGTGAAGGTCAACCCGAGTGTCAAGCCGATCTGTGACAAGTGCAGGGTGATCCGTCGGCATGGGCGGGTCATGGTGATCTGCTCGGATCCGCGCCACAAGCAGCGGCAGGGCTAGTAGCCGACCGCGATCACAACGATCACAACTGAATGCAGACCTCCCAGCACCAGTGAGCGATACGCGCTCATCCACGCCCGGACGGAGGCCGGGCCCCGCGAGTCGGGAACGGACTGGGATCAGACCTCCGCTTGAGACAAAGAGGAAACGCCACCTATGGCTCGACTAGTCGGCGTCGATCTGCCGCGCGATAAGCGGATGGAGATCGCCCTGACCTACATATTCGGCGTCGGCCGGACCCGCTCGAACGAGATTCTGGCGGCCACCGGCATCGACAAGGACCTGCGCACCAGGGACCTGACCGACGACCAGCTCACCCACCTGCGCGACTACATCGAAGCAAACCTGAAGGTGGAGGGTGACCTGCGCCGCGAGGTGCAGGCCGACATCCGCCGCAAGATCGAGATCGGCTGCTACCAGGGCCTGCGGCACCGCCGCGGGCTGCCCGTGCGCGGCCAGCGGACCAAGACCAACGCGCGGACCCGCAAGGGCCCCAAGCGCACCATCGCAGGCAAGAAGAAGGCCAGGTAACACCCGATGCCACCAGCAAAAAAAGCGCAGGCAAGCTCCGCTAAGAAGGGCCAGAAGACCCGGCGGCGGGAGAAGAAGAACGTCCCGCACGGCGCCGCCCACATCAAGAGCACGTTCAACAACACGATCGTGACGATCACCGACCCGCAGGGCAACGTCATCGCCTGGGCGTCGTCGGGGCACGTCGGTTTCAAGGGGTCGCGCAAGTCGACGCCGTTCGCGGCCCAGCTGGCCGCCGAGAACGCCGCCCGCAAGGCTCAGGAGCACGGCGTGCGCAAGGTCGACGTGTTCGTCAAGGGCCCCGGCTCGGGCCGGGAGACCGCGATCCGGTCGCTGCAGGCCGCAGGCCTGGAGGTCGGCGCGATCTCCGATGTCACCCCGCAGCCGCACAACGGCGTCCGCCCCCCCAAGCGACGGAGGGTTTAGTAATGGCTCGTTACACCGGACCCATCACCCGCAAATCGCGCCGGCTGCGCACCGACCTCGTCGGCGGCGACCAGGCGTTCGAGAAGCGCCCCTACCCGCCCGGCCAGCACGGCCGCGCGCGGATCAAGGAGAGCGAATACCTGCTGCAGCTGCAGGAGAAGCAGAAGGCCCGCTTCACCTACGGCGTGATGGAAAAGCAGTTCCGCCGCTACTACGAGGAGGCGGTGCGCCAGCCCGGCAAGACCGGTGAGGAGTTGCTGCGCATCCTGGAAAGCCGGCTGGACAACGTCGTGTACCGCGCCGGGCTGGCCCGCACCCGCCGGATGGCCCGCCAACTGGTCACGCACGGGCACTTCAGTGTCAACGGTGTGCACGTCGACGTCCCCAGCTACCGCGTCTCGCAGTACGACATCATCGACGTGCGGGACACGTCGCTGAACACGGTGCCGTTCCAGATCGCGCGGGAGACGGCGGGCGACCGCCCGATCCCGAGCTGGCTGCAGGTTGTGGGGGAGCGCCAGCGGATCCTGGTCCACCAGCTGCCGGAGCGGGCGCAGATCGAGGTGCCGCTCACCGAGCAGCTGATCGTCGAGTACTACTCGAAGTAAGACCCCAAGTCTGCTGCGGCATCCGCCGGAGCGGAAGAACCTGAGCGGCATCAAATAGCGGGTGCCGAGAAGGAGAACAAAAAACACCATGCTGATCTCACAGCGACCCACACTGTCGGAAGAAGTCATCACCGACGACCGGTCCCAGTTCGTCATCGAACCGTTGGAGCCGGGATTCGGTTACACGCTGGGCAATTCGCTGCGCCGCACGCTGCTGTCGTCGATTCCCGGCGCGGCCGTCACCAGCATCCGCATCGACGGCGTGCTGCACGAGTTCACCACCGTGCCCGGGGTCAAGGAAGACGTCACCGAGATCATCCTGAACCTCAAGAGCCTGGTCGTGTCCTCCGAGGAGGACGAGCCGGTCACCATGTACCTGCGCAAGCAGGGGCCCGGTGAGGTCACCGCCGGCGACATCGTGCCGCCCGCGGGGGTCACGGTGCACAACCCCGGCATGCGCATCGCGACGCTGAACGACAAGGGCAAGCTCGAGGTGGAGCTCGTCGTCGAGCGCGGCCGCGGCTACGTGCCCGCGGTGCAGAACCGGGCGTCGGGCGCCGAGATCGGTCGCATCCCGGTCGACTCCATCTACTCGCCGGTGCTCAAGGTGACCTACAAGGTGGACGCCACCCGCGTCGAGCAGCGCACCGACTTCGACAAGCTGATCCTGGACGTGGAGACCAAGAGCTCGATCACCCCCCGCGACGCGCTGGCGTCGGCGGGCAAGACCCTGGTCGAATTGTTCGGCCTGGCACGCGAACTCAATGTCGAGGCCGAGGGCATCGAGATCGGCCCGTCGCCGGCCGAGGCCGACCACATCGCGTCGTTCGCGCTGCCGATCGACGACCTGGACCTGACCGTGCGGTCCTACAACTGCCTCAAGCGCGAGGGTGTGCACACGGTCGGGGAGCTGGTGAGCCGCACCGAGTCCGACCTGCTCGACATCCGCAACTTCGGTCAGAAGTCCATCGACGAGGTCAAGGTCAAGCTGCACCAGCTGGGCCTGTCGCTCAAGGACAGCCCGCCGAGCTTCGACCCCTCGGAGGTCGCCGGTTACGACGTCGCCACCGGCACCTGGTCCAGCGAGGGCGCCTACGACGAGCAGGACTACGCCGAAACCGAACAGCTCTAATCGCTTGCTTTGAACTAGACAGGAGCGTCAGCAATGCCCAAGCCCACCAAGGGCCCTCGCCTCGGCGGGTCGTCGTCGCACCAGAAGGCCCTCCTGGCCAACCTGGCCACGTCGCTGTTCGAGCACGGCCGGATCAAGACGACCGAGCCGAAGGCACGCGCGCTGCGTCCGTACGCGGAGAAGCTGATCACGCACGCCAAGAAGGGCACGCTGCACAACCGTCGCGAGGTGCTGAAGAAGATCCGCGACAAGGACGTGGTGCACGCCCTGTTCGAGGAAATCGGGCCGTTCTTCGCCGACCGCGACGGCGGCTATACCCGCATCATCAAGGTCGAGGCGCGTAAGGGCGACAACGCGCCGATGGCCGTGATCGAACTGGTGCGGGAGAAGACGGTGACCTCCGAGGCGGACCGGGCGCGCCGGGTGAAGGCTTCGAAGAAGGCTTCTGAAACTTCAGGGGCGCCCGTCGCGGCCGCGGCGGCGCCCCAGGCCGCCGTCGAGCCCGAGGAAGCCGTCGGCCCGACGGCCGAAGATGTCACGGCCGAGGCGGCCGAAGCCGAAGCGACCGAAGCCGAGGCCGAGGCCCCGGCCGATCAGGCCCCGGCCGCCGACGCCGCCGATGAGGCCGCCGACAGTTAGTGACGAAATCCGTCTGCGGCTCGACATCGCCTACGATGGAACGGATTTCGCGGGCTGGGCCACGCAGGTGGGCCAGCGCACCGTCGCCGGGGTCCTCGACGAGGCGCTGACCACCGTCTTCCGCACGCCAGTGCGGCTGCGCGCGGCCGGGCGCACCGATGCCGGCGTCCACGCCAGCGGGCAGGTGGCCCACGCCGACGTGCCCGCCGCCGCGTTGCCGAACGCCTATTCGCGGTCCGGGCGGGCCGGCGAGCCGGAATTCGCCTCGCTGCTGCGTCGGCTCGGCCGTTTCCTGCCCGTCGACGTCCGTGTCCTCGAGATCAGCCGCGCTCCATCGGGTTTCGACGCCCGCTTCTCGGCGCTGCGGCGCCACTACCGCTACCGGTTGTCGACGGCGCCCTACGGCGCGGTGCCGCAGCAGGCCCGCTACGTCACCGCCTGGCCGCGCGACCTGGACCTCGAGGCGATGACCGCCGCGTCACGAGAACTGCTGGGCCTGCACGACTTTGCGGCGTTCTGCCGCCAGCGCCCCAATGCCACCACCATCCGCCACCTGGAGCGGTTCGACTGGTCCCGCGAGGGCGATCTGATCACCGCGCACGTCACCGCCGACGCGTTCTGCTGGTCGATGGTGCGGTCGCTGGTCGGGGCGCTGCTGGCCGTCGGCGAACACCGCCGCCCGGCCTCCTGGTGCCGCGAGCTGCTCGCCGCCACGGAACGCTCCAGCGACTTCGCCGCCGCGCCGGCGCACGGGTTGACGATGGTCGGTGTCGACTATCCGCCCGACGACCAACTGGCCGCGCGGAACCTGATCACCCGCGACGTGCGCTCCCGCGAGGGTCAGTAGACCGCGGCCACCAGGCCCGGGCCGGGCGTGGGGCTGGCCGGCACGGACCCGTGTATCGACGGGCCGGAACCCGGGGACAGCGGGCCGGGCGCCTGCGGGCTCAGGCCGGGAACCTGCGGCCCGAACCCGGGCGCCTGCTGGCCGCTCCCGGCCAGCAGCTTGGATGCCACGAAAGCGGCCGCCTGGGTGGTGTACACCGGGACGTAGCCCTCGGTGTGCCCGGTCCACTCGTTGCCCGGACCGGCGTGGCAGATCGGGTCGGTGGGATTGCACAGGTCGATCACCTTGGAACTGAACAGCGAACTCTGGGCCGTCAGCGACTGGCCCGACCGATCGGCCACGTCGCCGAAGACGGCGACCGCCGCGACGTTCCCGGCGTACTGGGGCGGCAGCGAACTGCCCCAGTTGATGCCCCCGATGGGGACCCCGCTCACGATGTCGATGACGTCCGCGCCCTGGGAGTAGCCGCCCAGCACGAGCTTGGTGGTCGGGCAGGACGACACGATGGATTTGACGTGGGAGATGACGTCGTTGGCGCCGTCCCCGGTGTGTATTTGCAGCTTGCTGGCGTTGTAGTTGACCGCGTAGGTGTCGATGTTCAACCCGCTCGCCTGCTGGCGCAGCGAGTCGACGAACGCCTCGCCGACCCGGCCGATGCCGGCCGGCTCGTTGGTGCCGCGGGCAAAGATGACCTGCGCGTCGGGACAGGTGGCGGCGGAGGCGACCGGGACGGTGCCCGGGGCCGCCAATGGCGCCGCGGCGCCGATCAGGGCGGCGGCCCCCAAACCGACGACTCGGCCCCCCGACCGCGCGCCGCCCGCCCGAGGGCTGCGTATGCGGTGAGAAAACATCCGTCAATTTTACCCGCAACCGGCCAAGGCGACATCCCGCGACCTGTGGATGCGCTAAGCGCGGGCAAGGGTTCGCGGGCTAGCGTGGCGCCGAACGGACTCGGGTTCCAGCGTGGGAGAACGATGCAGGGCCGGCCGACAACTTGGCTGCGGATCAGCGGTTACCGATTTTTGCTGGGCCGCGTCGAGCGCGCCTTGCTCGGCGGCCGGTCCTCCCGCGCGCAGGCCGCGTCGCTGACCCTGGGCTGCGTCCTGACGGCCGTCGCGATGGCCGGCTGCGCGGTGCTGGCGCTGCTGCGGCCGCAGGCGGACCTCGGTGCCGCGCGGATCGTGCTGACCCGCGAATCCGGGGCGTTGTACGTGCGCGTGGGCGACACCTGGCATCCGGTGCCGAACCTGGCCTCGGCGCGGCTGATCGCGGCTACGGCCGCCGGTGTGCGGCCGGTGTCAGAGGCCGAGTTGCGGGGCACCAGACGCGGCCCTTCGCTGGGCATTCCGGGCGCGCCCGCGCTGCTGGGCGCGCCGCTGCCCGCGGCCGACGAAGCGGTCTGGACGATCTGCGACACCGACGACCGGGCGTCTGGAGCGCGAGCCACGACGGTGGTCGTCGGGCGCCCCGACACCTCGCCGGCGGATCGCCTGGGCGCGGGGGAGGCGATCCTGGCCGCGCCCGGCCCGGGTGCGCCGGCCTACCTGCTCTACGACGGCCGCCGGGCGGTGGTGGACCTCTCGGACGCCGCCGTGGTGCGCGCGCTGCGACTGGAGGGCCGCGCACCGCGGACCGTCTCCCAGGCGTTGCTGAACGCCGTCCCGGAGGCCCCGCCGATCGCGGCGCCGCGGATCGGCGGCGCGCGCGGGCCGTCGGCGGGATTGCCCGGGTTCGCGGTCGGCAGTGTGCTGCTCATCACAGGCGGCGATGGTGACGAGTATTACGCGGTATTGGCCGGCGGAGCGCAACGCATCGGCGCCGTGGCCGCGGATTTGCTGCGGTTCTCCGACTCGCTCGGCGCAGCCAACGCCGTGACCGTGGCTCCCGACGTCATCCGCGACGCGCCGGTCGTGACGACGCTGCCGGTGGCGGGCTTTCCCGACCGGGCGCCCGCCCTGGCGGACGCCGGCGGCACCGTGTGCGCCACCCGGGACGCCGCGGCGGGCGGGGAGAACGTCGCGTTCTCCTCCGGCGATCGCCTGCCGCTGCCGTCCGGGCGGGCCCCGGTGGCGCTGGCCCAGGCCGACGGCGCCGGGCCCGCGCTCGACGCGGTCTACCTGCCGTCGGGCCGCAGCGCCTACGTGCGGGGCGGCGGCCGGGCCGACACCGGCTACCTCGTCACCGATACCGGGGTGCGCTTCGCGGTCGCCGACGACGACGCGGCCCACGACCTCGGCCTCCCGGCGGCGGTTGCGGCGCCCTGGCCGGTGCTCGCGGCCCTGCCGACGGGACCGGAACTGAGCCGGCGCAACGCGTCAGTGGCCCGCGACGTCGCGTCGGGGTGCCCGTGACCTCGCGCGGGCCGCGCCGGCGGCGAGCACACCCGCCAGCGCGACCAGGCAGAGTGCCGCGCCGCGCAGCGCGGTGTCGCGCCCGGCCGACCCCGGCGGTGGGGCGGGCGGCGGGACCGGCACCGGCGCGGGTGCGGGAGGGGCGGCGGCGTCGGGCGGCGCGCCGGTGTCGGTGCTGACCGCGGCCAGTGCGTCGATCGTTCCGTAGCCCACGACCGGGTCGCGTCCGGCGGGCGGGTGATGCGCGGTCGACTCGATGCGCCGCATCACCTGCCGCGCGGTCAGCGCGGGGAAACGGGCCCGGATCAGCGCGGCCAGCCCGCTGACGACCGGCGCGGCGAAGCTGGTGCCCGACACGGGCCCGGCCCCCAGCGGCGTCACGTTCTCACCGGTGGCGGCCACGTCCACCCAGGGGCCCGCCAGAGTGAACGGCGACGGCCTACCCTTGGCGTTCACCGACCCGACGGTCAGCACGTAGTCGTCGTACCAGGCCGGGCTGACCGCGATCGTGACGCTGTCCCAGGTGGCGTCCGGCGGTTGTGCGGGGCACTGCGCGGCGCCGCCGGTGTTGCCCGCCGCTGCCACGACGACGGCGTTTTTGACGTCGACGGCGTAGGCCAGTGCGGCGCCCAGCGCTCGGTCGTCGAGCGCCGAGGCGACCGGGACGCAGGCGATCGACGAGATGTTGATCACCGACACGCCCAGATCGGCGGCCGTGCGGACCGCCTTCGCCAGGGTGTCGACGTCGCCGGCACCGGTGGCCGACCGGTCGGCGGCGGGGGCGAACTTGCCGCTGGACTGGCGGATGCTGACCACGGTGGCATCGGGCGCCACCCCGCCCGATGCACCGGAATCCGTTGCGCCGGAGATGATGCCGGCCACCAGCGTGCCGTGCGCGTCGCAGTCCTGGGTTCCGTCGCCGGTGGAGACGTAGTCGCCCCCGGGCACCACGTCGGGCAGTCGCGGATGCCGCGCGACGCCGGTGTCGATGACCGCGACGCGCTGGCCTGCGCCGCGGGTGAGCTGCCAGACCCGCGGTAAATCCATTGCCGTCACCGGTTCTCGGCCCGGCGCGGATCCGACCGGGATGGTCGCGCACACCTCGCGCTGCACGGTCGGCCGGGGCGGTTTGGGCGGGGCCGGCTCGGGCAGCCACCTGTCGTCGACCTGCGGGGGCGAAACCGCGTGGGCCGTCGGCGCCCCCAGTGGGGACAGCGCCGCGAGCGCCGCGATCGCCAGTAGGTTGCCGACGCGGGAGGGGCTCACCGGATGCCGAGCCCGCGAAGGGCGCCGTAGGCGCCACAGATCCAGCAGGTCAGCGGCGCCATGGCGACCAGCGCCAAGCACTCCAGCAGTCCGATGCCCCAGCGGAGCGGGGGCGATTGCGTCAGCGCGGGTGCGACCCAGCCCAGGAACATCGCCGCGCCGGCCAGCGCCGCCGTCGCCGCGACGATCCACGGGCCCCGGCCGGGCGCCCCGATCGCGGCGGCGCCCAGCGCGGTCCCGACCGCGACGAGACCCCCGGCGACGAGCACCAGCGCCCGCCTGCCGCCGAACGTTCGGGCCCGCATCAGGAGCAGCACGCCGGTGAATGCGGCAAAAGCCAAGCGGCCCGGGCGCGGCCCGCCGGCCAGCGCGGTGACGGCGGCGCCGGCGGCGGCCGCCGCCGCGCAGGCGGCGACCAGGCCGGTCAGCCAGCGGTCGGCGCGCACCGCGGCGGCGGCCAGGCGGTCCGGATCGGGCGCGGCGGCGTCCAGGCGCGGCGACAAGCCCGCCAGCACAAGGGATACCCGCGCCGACAGCCCGAGCAGGCCCACCGACGCCAGCGCCGAAACCGCACCGATCGCGTGTGCCCGCGCGCCGGTGAGCACGCCCACCAGCGCAGCGACCGCCACGGCCAGCGCCACGCCCGCCATCGCGGTCAAAGCGGTTCGGGTGCAACCGGCTATGCGGGCGCCCAGCGCCGTCGTCACCGCCGCCGCCATCGCGGCCAGTAACACATTCGGCAGACCCGGGCGGCCGGGGACGAGGAGAAACCCGGCGACCGCGGCGAAGGCCGCCGCGAGCGCGCTCAGTGTGAGCCCGGCGGTCGCGTCGCGGTGAACCCCTTGGGCGATCGCGGCAGCGGTCGCGGCGAGGGCGGCGGCCCCGGCCGCGGCCCCCGCGGTAGCCTGGGAGCCGATGCCGTTGCCGCCGAGCGCGTTACGGATGAGCGTCAGCCCGCCGACGCCGGTCAGGCAGGCCGCCGCCACCGCGCCGGCGGCTCGGTCGGCGCGGCGGCGGGTCGGCGCGTCCCCCGCGGCGAGGGCCGCCGTGACGGCCTCGGCGGCGTCGTCGCAGCGCGCGACGGGCGCCGGCGGCGCCGACCGGCTCAGCACGAGAACCGTGCCGTCGACGATGCCGTTCTGCGCCAACGTGGATGACCCGGGTAGCGCCGAGGTGCCCGGCGACGACAGCCAATAGCCCGTCGCTTCCGGGTGCGGGACGGGGCCGCGCACGATGTCGACGATCGACGGGATGAGGACGGCCACCGGCACCTCGGCGGGCAGCGCCAGGTCGACCACTGCGGCACCGGCCTGCACGCTCACCCGGCGCAGCTCCTGCGATGCGGACAACGACGATCTCCCTTCGCTCGACTGCCCGGCGACGTTAACCGGCTTCGCCTTTCGTGGTTTGCGGTTATGCACAGGTGACTTGCCGCCGGTTGCGGCACTGCCTACCGTCGCCAACCCGTGGGGATGGACCAGCCGGGCGACATCGTCGTCGAGGCACCGCCCGAGCTGCCGGTGGCGCGGGGCGGGCCGCTGCGCCTGCTGCCGGTCGTCGCGTCCGTGGCGACCCTGGGCGTCATGGCGGCATCGATTGGTTCGGGGTCGGCCCGCGCCCCGGCGTTCCTGGCGCTGCCGGCGATGATGCTGGCGTCGACGGTGGCGGCCGCGCTGGCCGGCGGCGGGCGCCGCAGCGGCATCGAAGCCGACCGCGCCGACTACCTCGAATACCTCGGGCGGCTGCGCTCCGCGATAGCCGAAGTAGAGGCAGCGCAACGCTCCTCGCTGAGCCGGATGCACCCCGACCCGGACGCGCTCTGGACGTTGATCGGTGGACCGCGGATGTGGCGGCGGCGTGCGAGCGAACCCGAGTTCTGCGTGGTGCGGGTTGGTGTCGGCGTCCGGCCGCTCGCCGCCCGGCTGGTGGCACCCGCGGCCCCCGCCGCCAGGGCGTGTGACCCGGTGACGGCCGCGGCCCTGCGACGGTTCCTCGACACCCACTCGACGATCGTCGACGCGCCGATCGCGATCGGGTTGCGTGGCGGTGGGACCGTGACCGTCGACGGCGACCCGGCGGCGGTGCGTGGCCTGCTGCGCGCGATGGTCTGCCAGCTGGCCGTCCTGCACCCGCCCGAGGAGTTGCTGATCGCCGGCGCGGTCAGCGACCGCCACCGCGACCAGTGGGAGTGGCTGAAGTGGCTGCCGCACAACCGGAATCCCGCCGCCACCGACGCATTGGGACCCGCGCGCATGGTGTTTCGCAGTGCGGCCGAGACGTTGGACGCGCTGCCGCGTCAGGCGCGTCTCGTCGTGATCGCAGACCTGGACGAACCCGCCGCTGCGATCGCGAACGCCACCACGCTGCTTGTTGGTCCCGGGCGTGACGGCGCCCCGGTGACGATAGGCCGACCCGGCGACACGCAAACCCTGGCGACGCCTGACCGGCTCGACCCCGTGGAGGCGCTGGTGTGTGCGCGCCGGTTGGCGGCGCACCGCGCAATCGGCCGGTCCGGCGGCGCCGGGTGGCCCGGCCTGCTCGGAGTGGGCGATCTGGCCGGATTCGACCCGCTCACGCTGTGGCGCAACCAGAACGACCGGGAGCGGCTGTGCGTGCCCGTCGGCACCACGGTCGACGGCGCGCCGCTGCGCCTGGACATCAGGGAGCCCGCCGCCGGCGGCGTCGGTCCGCACGGGCTGTGCGTGGGCGCCACCGGGTCGGGCAAGTCCGAGCTGCTGCGCACGATCGCGCTGGGCATGATGGCACGCAACCCGCCATCGGTGCTCAACCTGCTGCTCATCGACTTCAAAGGCGGCGCAACCTTTCTCGACATGGCGGGCGCCCCGCATGTGGCGGCGGTGATTACCAACCTCGCCGACGAGGCGCCGCTGGTGGCCCGCATGCGCGACGCGCTGGCCGGTGAGATGAACCGACGGCAACAGCTGCTTCGCGCCGCGGGGTGCGCCGGCGTCGCGGCCTACGAACGCGCGCACCGCGACGGCGGCGCGCTGACCGCCCTGCCGACCTTGTTCATCGTCGTCGACGAGTTCTCCGAGCTGCTGCACCAGCATCCCGACTTCGCCGACATGTTCGTCGCGATCGGCCGGGTGGGACGCTCGCTGGGCATGCACCTGCTGCTGGCCAGCCAGCGCCTCGACGAGGGCCGGTTGCGCGGGCTGGAGTCCCACCTGTCCTACCGGTTGTGCCTGAAGACGCTGTCGGCCGGCGAATCCCGCATGGTGCTGGGGACGTCGCAGGCCTACGAGTTGCCGAGCACGCCCGGCGCGGGCTACCTGCGCGCGGGCAGCGGCGAGCCGATCCGCTTCCAGACCGCCTTCGTCTCGGGCCCGTCGCCGGCGGTCGCGTCGGCCGGCGCGCCACCCGAGCCGGTGGTGCGTCCGTTCGACACCCGCCCGGCCGGGACGGTCACCCGAGCCGCGGCGCTGGGCGGCCCGCCGGCGCCGACGGTCCTGCGAGCGGTCCTGGACCGGCTGTCGGGGCACGGACCGCCCGCGCACCGGGTGTGGTTACCCCCGCTGGGCCCGGCCCCGGCGCTGGGCGCCCTGCTGCGAAACGCCGCAGCTGCGCCGGGCGGGCTGACCGTACCCATCGGCCTGGTCGACCGCCCGTTCGAGCAGCGCCGGACGCCGCTGCTGGTCGACTTGTCCGGTGCCGCAGGCAATGTGGCGGTAGTCGGCGCTCCCCGCTCGGGCAAGTCGACGGCGCTGCGCACGCTGATGACGGCGTTGGCCGCCACTCTTGAACCGGGCCTGGTGCAGTTCTACTGCCTGGACTTCGGTGGCGGCGCGCTGGCGGCAGCGCGCGGCTGGCCGCACGTGGGCGCCGTCGCCGGCCGGGCCGAACCGCGGCTCGTCGGCCGCATCGTCGCCGAGTGCGAGTCGGTCGTGCGGTCGCGGGAGGCGATGTTCGCGGCGCGCGGCATCGACTCGATAGCCGAGTATCGGAGGCTGCGAGCGCAGGGCGCGGGGCCCGCCGAAGACCCGTTCGGCGACGTGTTCCTGGTCGTCGACGGCTGGGCGAGGTTGCGCCAAGACTTCGAGGCGTTGGAAGCCTCGATCACCGCCCTTGCCGCGCAGGGGCTTTCGTTCGGCGTCCACGTGGTGCTCTCGGCGCCGCGGTGGGCCGACATCAGGCCGTCCCTGCGCGACCAGATCGGCACCCGCGTCGAGTTGCGGCTGGGCGATCCCGCCGACTCGGAACTGGACCGAAGGGCGGCCCACGACGTGCCGCGCGACCAGCCGGGTCGCGGCATCTCCCGCGACGGGCTGCACCTGGTGATCGCCGTGCCCGGGGAGGAGGTCCCGCGCGGCGGCCCGGTGGCGCCGCCGATACCGCTGCTGCCCGCGCGCATCGAGCTGCCCGCCGTCGTGAGCGGCGCGGCACCCGGCGCGGCGGTGCTGCTCGGCCTCGAAGAACGGCGATTGCAACCGGTGGCAGTCGATTTCGGGCGACACCCGCATCTGCTGATCCTCGGGGAGAACGGGTGCGGAAAGACCGCCGCGCTGCGCACGCTGTGCCGCGAGATCGTCCGGACGCAGACGCCCGCGCAGGCTCACCTGGCGATCGTGGACTTCCGCCGCTCGCTGTTGGGTGCCGTCGAGTCCGAACATCTCGGCGGCTACCTCGCGTCGCCGGCCGCGCTGTCCGCGTGGCTGCCGGGCCTACTGGACCTGCTGAGGCGACGCATGCCGCCGGAAGACGTGAGCCAGGCGCAGCTGCGTGCCAGGTCGTGGTGGTCGGGGCCGGAGATCTACGTGCTGGTCGACGACTACGACCTGGTCGCCGCCCCGTCCGGCAACCCACTGGCCGACCTCGCCGAACACCTGCCCTACGCATGGGACCTCGGCCTGCACGTGGCCGTAGCGCGGCGCTGCGCGGGTGCCGAGCGCGCACTGTTCGAGCCGCTGCTGGCGGGCCTGCGCGACCTGGGCTGCGCGGAACTGAGGATGAGCGGGTGCCCGGACGAGGGTGACCCGTTCGGGTCCGGCCGGACGGCGCCGCTGCCGCCGGGCCGCGGCGTGCTGGCCACTCGCGCCGCCGGCCGGCAGCTTATCCAGGTGGCGTGGAGCCCGCCGTGATCGCGCACCGCGCGATCGTCGAGGCCGGTCCCGGTGTCATCCGCCGATTGTGTTGTGGCGCGGGCGAACCCATCAGCACCGAGCTGATCGGGGCGGCGCTGGACGCGATCGACGACCGAATAGCGCTGGTGGGGGAGCGCCCCGCCTCCGTCGATTCGGTGTGGCGCGCCGCGCTGCGATCGGTCGGCGGTGCGCACGGCGACGGGGTGGTCGTGGTGCATCCGTCGTGGTGGTCGTCGTCGCGTGTCGGCGTGGTCACCGCGGCCGCGCACACCCTGGCCGGGGACGTCCAGGTGCGCCCGCGGTCGTGGCTGCTGGCGCGGGCGGCGCCCGCCGGGGCAGGGGCGACGGTGGTGGTGGAGATCGCCGAGCGGCTGGTCGCGGTGGCCGGCGGCGAGGCCGGTCGGGTGGTCGCCGTACCCCGCCGCGGGGACCCGCACCGCGTCGCCGCGGAGGTCGCCGGGGTGCTCGCCGGGTTGGCGGGGTGCGTGTTGCTCGACGCACCGGACACCGTCGGCGGGGCGACTGCGCTGGCGGCGGCGATCGGCGACGCGGTGCGCGGTGCCGGGTGCAGCCTCGTGCGCATCGACGATGCCCGCCTGCAACGGCTGGCCCGGGCGCCCCGACCGGCTCGGCCCGCACCCGAGCCCCGCCCGACCGGCGGGGGCGGCCGATCGCGACCCGCGATCTACCAGTGGGTCGGCGGCGCCGCCGTCATGCTGGCCGCGGCGGTGCCCGCGGTGGCCGCCGGCGCCCACCACGGCGTCGCGCCCGCGCGCCCGGCGCCCACAACGTTCCTGGTGGAGGGGCGCGTCGCACTGGCGGTGCCGGCGGACTGGCCCACCCAGCGCGTGGTCACCGGCCCCGGCTCGGCGCGGGTGCAGGCGACGTCGCCGTCGGATCCCGAGGTGGCGCTGCACATCACCCAGTCGCGTGTGCCCGGCGAGACGCTGAGCGGCACCGCCGAGCGGCTCAAACGGGCCATCGACGCCGAGCCGGCCGGAGTGTTCGTCGACTTCAACCCGTCCGGAGCCACCGCCGGCCGGCCCGCGGTCACCTACCGCGAAGTGCGCGCCACCCACCACGTGCGGTGGACGGTGCTGCTGGACGGGGCGGTCCGGATCAGCGTCGGATGCCAGAGCCGGCCCGGCGGCCCCGGCGGCTACGACGCCGTCCGCGAGGCCTGCGAGCAGGCGGTGCGCTCGGCGCATGCGCTCGGATGATCCCCGGAATTGGATGGAACCGGGCACGGCCCAGCGAGGTCGAACATGGTATGGCGACCTCCAACACACTGAGCACCGACTTCGACCTGATGCGCTCGGTCGCGGCCACGACCGACGCCCGCAACGACGAGCTCCGGTCGATGCTGCAGGCATTCATCGGCCGGATGAGCGGCGTGCCGCCGTCGGTGTGGGGCGGGCCCGCGGCGGCGCGGTTCCAGGAGGTGGTGAGCCGTTGGAACGCCGAGTCGATGCGGCTCTACGGCGTCTTGCACGCCATCGCCGACACGATTCGGCACAACGCGGCCGTGCTGCAGGAGGCCGGTCACCACCATGCCCACCGCATCGCCGCCTCCGGCGGCCAGCTGTGAGCGGCGGGTATTAGCCGTGGACCCGGTGCTCTCCTACGACTTCGGTGAGATCGAGTACTCGGTGCGGCAAGAGATCCACCACACTTCGGTCCGGTTCAATGCCGCGCTGGAAGACCTGCGATCCCGGATCGCCCCGCTGCAGCAACTGTGGACCCGCCAGGCGGCGGCCGCCTACCAGGCCGAGCAGCACAAATGGCACCAGGCGGCAACCGCGCTCAACGAGATCCTGGTCGACCTGGGAAACGCGGTGCGCGACGGCGCCGACGAGGTGGCCGAGGCCGACCGCCGCGCCGCCGGCCTGTGGGCGCGCCAGGGGAACCCCTAGAGGCCTGTGTGGTCCCGGCGGAGGAGAGCCGCCGGGACCACACAGTGATTCCGTGCGGCCGGGATTTTGACCTGCGGGGATCTCCGTCGGTAAGCTGCACCGTTGGCGTACGGGTACGCAGGGCCTCGGGTCAATGTCGGTCGCCGAGACCAGCCCCACCGCGTGACGCCTGACCGGCACCCGGGTCGCACCGGGATCCACCCCCGAGAAGAGAAGGTAAGCGCTGTGCCCACATACGCGCCCAAGGCGGGTGACACCACGCGGTCGTGGTACGTCATCGACGCCACGGACGTGGTGCTTGGCCGCCTTGCCGTCGCGGCATCCACCCTGCTGCGCGGCAAGCACAAGCCGACGTTCGCCCCCAACGTCGATGGCGGAGACTTCGTCATCGTCATCAACGCCGACAAGGTTGCCATCGGCGCCGACAAGCTGCGCAACAAGCTGGCCTACCGCCACTCGGGATACCCCGGCGGCCTGCGCAAACGCAGCATCGGCGAGCTGATGCAAAAGCATCCCGACCGCGTCGTGGAAAAGGCGATCGTCGGCATGTTGCCCAAGAACAAGCTCAGCCGTCAGATCCAGCGCAAGCTGCACGTCTACGCCGGCCCGGAGCATCCCCACGCCGCGCAGCAGCCGGTTCCATTCGAGATCAAGCAGGTGGCCCAGTGACCGAGACAACCGAAGCTGTGGAGGCCGCGGAGGGCGCCGCAGCCGCAGAGGCCGCGGAGGCCCCGGAGGCCCCGGAGGCTCCGGAGGCCCCGGAGGCTCCGGTCGAGGCGCCGGCCGCCGGTGCGTCCCCCGCCGCCGACTCCTACGTGTTCGAGCGGCCCATCCAGACCGTCGGCCGCCGCAAGGAGGCCGTGGTGCGAGTGCGCCTGGTGCCCGGCACCGGCAAGTTCGACCTCAACGGCCGCAGCCTGGAGGACTACTTCCCCAACAAGGTGCACCAGCAGCTCATCAAGGCCCCCCTGGTCACGGTCGACCGGGTGGAGAACTTCGACATCTTCGCGCTGCTTACCGGCGGCGGCCCGTCGGGCCAGGCCGGGGCGCTGCGCCTGGGCATCGCCCGGGCGCTGATCCTGGCCTCGCCGGAGGACCGCCCCGCCCTGAAGAAGGCCGGTTTCCTCACGCGTGACCCGCGCGCCATCGAGCGCAAGAAGTACGGCCTGAAGAAGGCACGGAAGGCGCCCCAGTACAGCAAGCGCTGATCGGGCGATCACTTTCCGGCCGCAAAGCCGCATCTCGCGAGAGTCGTTGTGCGCTGTCATCGGCGTGTCTGCGCACAAACGTGCACGGTTTCGGTCAAAAAGGAACGGGCACGTTAGGTGCTGGACCGTCAACTGTGAGAGGTTTGTCCGCATGAGCCGACTATTCGGCACCGACGGTGTTCGCGGAGTCGCCAATCGCGAGCTGACCGCCGAACTGGCCCTCGCGCTCGGCGCGGCGGCGGCCCGGCACCTGGCGAGTTCGGGCGGGCCCGGCCGCCGGGTCGCCGTGGTCGGCCGGGACCCCCGGGCCAGCGGCGAGATGCTGGAGGCCGCGGTGATCGCCGGCCTGACCAGCCAGGGCGTCGACGCGCTGCGGGTCGGGGTGCTGCCCACCCCGGCGGTGGCCTACCTGACCGGCGCCTACGACGCCGACTTCGGGGTGATGATCTCGGCGTCGCACAACCCGATGCCCGACAACGGCATCAAGATCTTCGGCCCCGGTGGCCGCAAGCTCGACGACGACAGCGAAGACCGGATCGAGGCACTGGTTGCCGACGGGCCCGGGGCGCGGCCGGTCGGCGCGGGGATCGGCCGGGTCATCGACGCCGAGGATGCCGTCGACCGCTACCTGCGCCACGTCGGCAAGGCCAGCACCCTGCCGCTCGACGGGCTGGCCGTGGTCGTCGACTGCGCCCACGGCGCGGCCTCGTCGGCGGCCCCGAGCGCCTATCGCGCGGCCGGCGCTCGCGTCATCGCGATCAACGCCGACCCCAACGGGCTCAACATCAACGACGCCTGCGGCTCCACGCACCTGGATTCGCTGCGCGCCGCGGTACTCGCCCACCGCGCCGACCTCGGCCTGGCGCACGACGGCGACGCCGACCGGTGCCTGGCCGTCGACGCCAACGGGGACCTTGTCGACGGCGACGCGATCATGCTCGTGCTCGCGCTGGCGATGCGGGAGGCCGGCGAACTGGCCTCCGACACGCTGGTCACCACAGTGATGAGCAACCTCGGGCTGCACCTGGCCATGCGGTCGGCCGGCATCGCCGTGCGCACGACGGGCGTCGGCGACCGCTACGTCCTCGAGGAGTTGCGGGCGGGCGACTACAGCCTCGGCGGCGAGCAGTCCGGCCACATCGTGATGCCCGCGCTGGGCTCGACCGGGGACGGCATCGTCACCGGGCTGCGGTTGATGACCCGCATGGTGCAGACCGGCACCTCGCTGGCCGAGCTCGCCTCGGCCATGCGGACGCTGCCGCAGGTGCTGATCAACGTCGAGGTCGCCGACAAGGCCAGCGCCGCCGCCGCACCGTCGGTGCGGGCCGCGGTCGAGGCGGCCGCGGCCGAACTCGGCGACACCGGACGAATCCTGTTGCGCCCGTCTGGAACCGAGCCGATGATCCGCGTCATGGTGGAAGCGACCGCCAAGGATGTCGCCGAGCGGATCGCCGCCCGCGTCGCCGAAACGGTCAGCGCCGCAGGCTGATTCTGCCGGAACCCCGACCCGGCTCGCGGCGTCGGAATAGGCATGAGTGAAAGCACTTTCGCCGAGGTCGACGTCGCCGCGGTGCACTCGGTCGCCGACCGGTGGGCGGCCGCGGCCGAACTGATCGACGGCGCCGCGGGTGAGCACCTGGCCAGACTGGCCTTCGGCGGGGGCTGCGCCGGTCGGGCCCACACCGCGCGCGGAGCTGCGCTTCGGGTCGCGCTGCAGCGGCTGGCGGCCGAGGTGTCGCAGTGGGCCCGGGCCTCCTCCGACATCGCTCTTGCCCTGCGCGCCAGCGCCGAGCGCTACGCCGATGCCGAACTGTACGCGGGCAAGAGGATCGCCTGACGTGGCCGACCGATTGGACGTCGCCGAGCGCCTTGCCGACGGCAGGGCCGCCGTCGAGCACACCCAGACCTACGTGCGGGCCTGCCGGGCGCTCGGCTACCAACAGCCCGACCTGACGACGCGCCCGTCACAGGTCCACGACTGGTACGACAGTGAGGAGGGCCTGGACCTGCGCGCGCTGGACCGCGACTGCGCGCAGCTGCGGGCGGCGGCGGCCGCGGTCGAGGAAGGCCTGCGGATGCAGCGCGCCCAGCTGACAGCGCTGGCGGCGGCGTGGCGCGGGTCTGGCGGCGACTTCGCGGCCGCGTTCCTGCAGCGCCACTGCGACACCGCGACCGCGGTGGCCACCGAGGTCCGCGCGGCGGCCCAGCGCTGCGAGTCGCTGCGCGACAACCTGTGGTACCTGGTCGACTCGAAGGTCGCGACCGTCGTCGCCGTCGACGACCGCACCCAGACGCAGCGCGCGGCGTGGTTGGCCGCCGCCACGGCGGTCATCACCGGGGCCGGCGAGCGCCAGGGTGCCGAGGAGACGGTCCGCCAACAGATCGGTCCGTACGTGGACAACGACATTCGCACCGACTGGCTGACGGCGATGCGGTCGACCGTGGCCGGGATCACCGCGTCCTACGACATGGTCCTGGACAGGATGGCCGCCGCTCCGGCGGTTTACTTCGAGGTTCCCGGCGACTTCGGCGCCTACCACCCCGGGCCGCTCGTCACACCGGCGGTGGCGGCGGTCGCACCCGCCGCGGCGGTTCCCGACCCGCAGCCGGCGCCCGGTCCACCGCCGGCACCCGCGGCGGCCACGGCTCCCGCGCCGGTGCCCGACCTGGGCGCCGCGCTCGGTGAAGCGTCGGGCGTGCCCGCCGGCGTCCCGGCCGGCGACCTGGGTGGTGGCTTGGGCGGCCTCGGCGGTCTGAGCGGGCTGGCCGGCCGGATCGTCGATGCGATGAGCGGTCTGCTGGGGTCGGCGGCCGACGAGTTCCCCGGCGCGTCGGACGCGGACCCGTTCTATCTGGACGACACGGTCGACGAGGACGACGGGCGTGCCGGCGGGCACGATGACGAGCCCGCTGACGAGGCCGTTGACGTCGAAGAGGCCGACGAGGACCACGAGTCCGATCAGGCGCCAACCCGACGAGCAGGCCCAACCCGACCAGCAAGTCCAACCCGACGAGCAGGCGCCGCCCCCCGGCGGGCCGCCGGCCGACGGTCAGCCCGTGCCGGTCGCCGCGCCGGCGCCCGCGCCGGCCGGCACACCGGCGTCCCCCCCGACCGAGGCGTCCACGCCGTGCGAGATCGCCGCGAACCAGCTGCCGCAGGCGGGCCAGTGACGGCTCAGGCGGGCCGCAACTCGAGCAACTCCTCGACGTGACGCACCGCTTCCCGGGAATCGGCGGTCACCGGGCTCACCAGCAGCGTGGTCACGCCGGACTCGGCGAAGGCGGCCAGGCGTTCGGCGATGAACCCCCGGGGCCCGACCAGCGATATGCCGCGCACCAACTCGTCGGGCACCGCGTCGGTGGCCTCCTGCTTGCGGCCGGACAGGTACAGCTCCTGAATCCGGTTGGCGACCTCGCCAAACCCGTAGCGCGTCGCGAGGTTGTGGTAAAAGTTGCGACCTCTGGCGCCCATCCCGCCGATGTAGAGGGCCAGCTGCGGCTTGACCCAGGCCAGCCGCTCCTGCACGTCGTCCCCGATGGCCAGCGAGGCGTGCACCATGACATCGAGCGGCCCCAGCGCGGGATCTCGTTTCGCGGACCCGGCGGCCAGCGCCTCGCCCCACACCGACTCGGCCTTCTCCGGAAGGTAGAACACCGGTTGCCAGCCCTCGGCGATCTCGGCGGTCAGCTCCACGTTCTTTGGGCCCAGCGCCGCGATCGTGATCGGAATGCTTTCGCGCACAGGATGATTGATCAGCTGCAAAGGCTTGCCCAGCCCCGTGCCGCGATCCGGCGGCAACGGGATCTGGTAGTGCTTGCCGTCGTACTGCAGCCGTTCGCGGCGCCACACCTTCCGGCAGATCTCTACGACCTCGCGGGTGCGGCCCAGCGGGGCGTCGAACGCGACACCGTGGAAGCCCTCTATCACCTGGGGCCCCGATGTGCCGATGCCGAGGCGGAAGCGGCCGTCGGAGACGAAGTCCAGGCCTGCGGCGGTCATCGCCAGCAGCGACGGCGTCCGGATGTAGAGGGGGATCACACCCGAGGCCAACTCGACGGTGCTGGTCTTGGCGGCCAGATACCCCAGCTGGCTGACCGCGTCGAAGGAGTAGGCCTCGGCCACCACCGCGACGTCGAGGCCGGCCTTCTCCAGTTCGACGACGCGGTCGACGGCCTGGTGAAAGCCGCCCGAATAGTCCAGAGCGATCCCGATGCGCATCAACGACAGATATCACGAACCCCGGGGCGGCCCGCGGCGGGCCGCGCTACTTCAGCAGCGCGACGATCTTCTCTTCCAGCGGAACGGGCTCGGCCTCGGGGTCCACCGGGTCCGTCCTGGGCAGCTGCACGTCGGGATCGGCGAAGTCGCGGTAGGTCTTGTCGCCGCCGAGCGTGCAGAGCAGGTAGCCGGTCAACAGCGCCCGGACCGAGCGCTGCGTACGCCGGTCCGAGCCGGCCAGCCCGAAGGCTTTGGGCAGTCGCCGGCCCTCGGCCAGCCCCTTGGGTTCGGCCTTGCGGACGATGCGCAGCGTGGCGTCCTCCCACGCGTGCGAGAGCGCCAACGCGCCGGAGTTCAGCGACTTGGGATCGCCCGGCGCGGTCAGGATCAGGCCCGGGACCTTCAGCGCGGCAGCCGGCTGCTCGGCCGGCGGGCTGGTTACCGTCGGGAAGATCGCGGCCACCGCCGCGGGCTTGACCGGCATGCCGGCGGCGGCGAACACGGCGGCCGACCCGCCGAACCCGTGGCCGGCCACGGCCAGCTTGGCGGGGTGGACGCTGATCTTGCCCGGCCCCAGGCGCACCCCCGCCATGATGTCGAGCGCGGTGCCGAGGTCGAACGCCAAGTTCAGCACCGACGGCGCCACGCCCCGCTCGGTGTCGGGAGCGCCGGCCACGATGCCCCACGAAGCCAGATGCTCGAGCAGGCCGCTGTAATGGGCGGCGCCGGCAAGCCAGTCGTGGCCGAAGGCGACGCCGGGCAGGTTCAGCCCCGCCTCGGGCGTGTAGACCACCCCCGGCAAGCCGGCGAAAGCCAGGTCACCACGCAAAACCCGATGCGGGCCGCGGCGACTGAGGGTTGCGACGAGCTTGCGGATGCGGGCCACCCGTCGACGTTAGCGCACCGCGGTCGCTCGCCGGGACGCTCGGCGGGCGCTAGGCGAGCACCTCGATGACCCCCACCCGCCAGAGCACCGCGTACACCTGGCGCAGCGGGATGCTCAGCAACCGGGCCGCGGCGTCCACCATCGGGTCACCGCTGGCACCGACCGGCGATTTCCGACGCCGCCGGGACCCGGGCGCCGGCGGCACGGTCGGCACCGGCGCGGGCGGCCTCGTCGCGACATCGACGTACAGGGCATCGTCGTACAGAACAGCGGTCATGATTGTCTCCTTGAGGATGCTGAGCGGATCGGCGCTCATTTCGGCGCGCTGCCCGTGAAACTGTTTAGTTTGCTTTTATGCGCGTTAAATAACCACGCTCTGTTGCCGACATTAAGATTTGCTGAGGTGGGCCAGGCCCCCGATTTGTGGTGATTTATATGTCGCTGGACTATCGGCATTGATGTCTGCTGAACGAACTGATGGTAAAAAAATAGTTACGAGGTCGTGGACGATTGCCCGATGGCGACTGAGCCTTAGCTAGCTGGTAATTCGTCCGCAGTATTCGCGTCAACCCTGTGCAGTCGTGATCAGGAGGGCGTCAACTCCGTCGTCCTTTCCGCTGGCTCCGATGCCGTTTGTGTCTCGGTGTTCGCCGCGTGAATCAGTCGTCCGATAATGCGCGACACGGGACTCCTCGGTGGTTGCCAGCCTTAGCTGATATCGCGAACTCTAAAGGCCAAGGTCGCGGGTCCAATGAAGCTGTCGAAAACGTCACAAATACATCAGGTAACGAACTCGCGTTGTCTAGGAAGTCGCTATGAATCGGGCCGCATCGCGAGATAGGCGCCCGCCGGCTGCGCTAGAGGAAGGGGTCGGCCCCCGCGCGGGCAGCCGTCCGGGACGCACGGCTGCACTACCCTGGGGAGGATGTGCGGAATCGTCGGCTACGTCGGGCAGCGTCCCGCCCACGAGGTCGTCATGGACGCGCTGCGCCGGATGGAATACCGCGGCTACGACTCGTCGGGGATCGCGCTGGTCAGCGCGGACGGGCGGCTCACCGTGCGCCGCCGCGCCGGCCGGCTGGCCAACCTCGAGCAGGCGGTGGCCGAGATGCCGCCGGAGTCGCTGACCGGCACCACCGGCCTGGGTCACACCCGCTGGGCCACCCACGGGCGCCCCACCGACCGCAACGCCCACCCGCACCGCGACGCCTCCGGCACGATCGCCGTCGTCCACAACGGCATCATCGAGAACTTCGCGGCCCTGCGCCAGGAGCTGGAGACGGCCGGTGTGGAATTCGCCAGCGACACCGACACCGAGGTCGCGGTGCACCTGGTGGCGCAGGCGTACCGGCACGGCGATACGGCCGGCGACTTCGTCGCCTCGGTGCTGGCCGTGCTTCCCCGGCTGGAGGGCCACTTCACGCTGGTGTTCGCCAACGCCGACGCGCCCGGCACCATCGTGGCCGCCCGCCGCTCCACGCCGCTGGTGCTCGGCATCGGCGACGGCGAGATGTTCTTGGGCTCCGACGTGGCGGCGTTCATCCCGCACACCCGCCGCGCCGTCGAGCTGGGACAGAACCAGGCCGTGGTGCTCACCGCGGACGGCTACCGGATCACCGACTTCTACGGCAACGACGACTTGCAAGCGGGCAAGGACTACCGCGAGTTTCACATCGACTGGGACCTGGCCGCCGCCGAGAAGGGCGGCTACGAGTACTTCATGCTCAAGGAGATCGCCGAGCAGCCCACCGCGGTCGGCGACACGTTGCTCGGGCATTTCGTCGACGGCCGCATCGTGCTCGACGAGCAGCGGTTGAGCGACCAGGAACTGCGCGATATCGACAAGGTCTTCGTGGTCGCCTGCGGCACCGCCTACCACTCCGGGCTGCTGGCCAAGTACGCGATCGAGCACTGGACGCGCCTGCCGGTCGAGGTGGAGCTGGCCAGCGAATTCCGCTATCGGGACCCGGTGTTGGACCGCAGCACGCTGGTGGTCGCCATCTCGCAGTCCGGGGAGACCGCGGACACCCTGGAAGCCGTGCGGCACGCCAAGGAGCAGAAGGCCAAGGTGCTCGCGATCTGCAACACCAACGGCTCGCAGATCCCGCGCGAGTGCGACGCGGTGCTCTACACCCGCGCCGGCCCGGAGATCGGCGTGGCCTCGACCAAGACCTTCCTGGCCCAGATCACCGCGAACTATCTGGTCGGCCTGGCGCTGGCGCAGGCCCGCGGCACCAAATACCCCGACGAGGTCGAGCGCGAATACCGTGAGCTCGAGGCGATGCCGGACCTGGTGGCCCGCGTGCTCGCGATGGCCCGGCCGGTGGCCGACCTGGCCTACCGGTTCGCCCAGTCCTCGACGGTGCTGTTCCTGGGCCGCCACGTCGGCTACCCCGTGGCGCTGGAGGGCGCGCTCAAGCTCAAGGAACTGGCCTACATGCACGCCGAGGGCTTCGCGGCCGGTGAGCTCAAGCACGGCCCGATCGCGCTGATCGAAGACGACCTGCCGGTGATCGTCGTGATGCCCTCGCCCAAGGGCCAGGCCACGCTGCACGCCAAGTTGCTGTCCAACATCCGCGAGATCCAGACCCGCGGCGCGATCACCATCGTCATCGCCGAGGAGGGCGACGACACGGTGCGTCCCTACGCCGACCACCTCATCGAAATACCCTCCGTCTCAACGCTTCTGCAGCCGCTGCTGTCCACCATCCCGCTGCAGGTGTTCGCCGCGTCGGTGGCCCAGGCCCGCGGCTACGACGTCGACAAGCCCAGAAACCTGGCCAAGTCCGTCACCGTGGAGTAGGCGCTCGCCGCTTCGGCGGTAACCGCGCGCGCGGCGCCCGGGTGAACTACATTTCTCGGGAAATGCTCGACAGTGGGCTCAATAGGGGGCGGCGTGCGGACGACGGTCACGAAAGCGGGCATGGTGGGCCTCGTCGCGCTCATCATCGGCGCATACATCGCGACGGTCGCGCTCTACGCCCACAGCAGCACCGCACTGGGCGCCCAGGCCGAGATCGCCGAGTTCGGCGACCGGACCACGGTGACGATGAATGTCCAAGAGATACAGGCGAACTACAGCGTGCTCGTCGCCGACCTGACGGTCGCACCGGCCGCCGCGCTGCTAGATCCGGTGGACCACCACCTCATCGAGGACCTCAGCCTGCGAGTCAGATCCGTGGCCACGCCCACCCGCCGTACCTGGAACAAGGGCATGCTCCCGGGGACCTTCCCCGTTCCGCTCACCCTCGCCGGGCAGATCAATCGGTGGCCCTTGGACCACTATCGTTCGGGCCCGGTCGAGGTCGAAGTGTTCCACGGCGGCCGGGCCGTGCCCGAGCGCGTGCCGGTGAAGTTCGTCAACCACCTCTCCGGCTGGGACGTCGCCGCCGGCAAATCCGGTGAATCCGCCGCGTACCGAGTGACTTTGCGCCGCTCGCTCAGCGCGGCGGCGTTCGGGATCGTCATTCTCGGCGTGCTGATCGCGATCGCCGGCCTGGGCGTCTTCGTCGCGATTCAGACGATGCGCAATCGCCGAAAGTTCCAGCCGCCCATGACGACGTGGTACGCAGCGATGCTGTTCGCGGTGATCCCGCTGCGCAACGCGCTGCCCGGCTCGCCGCCCTTCGGCGGCTGGATCGACATCACGATCGTTCTCTGGGTGCTCGTCGTGCTGACGGTCTCGATGCTGATCTACATCAACTGCTGGTGGCGGCATCTGCGACACGATGCCCCCGCGCCGGCGACTCCGGCCGGCGGCCCACGCCCATGAGGCTGGGCATCGTCGGCCAGGTCGTCTTGCTGGTGGCGGCCTATGTCGCCGCGATCACGCTCTACGCGCACACCGCCTGCGGCTGTCCGCATCAACTCACCGAGGGCCGGCCTACGGCCGACGGGACCACGGTGACCATCGACCTGGTGGAGCTGCAGCCGACCAAGGGCGTGCTGACGGGCAATGTCACCGTCAACCCGGGACCCGGGCTGATGGACCCGGAAACCAACGGGCTCTCCGACGACGTGAAATTCGCCATCCACTCCGCGGTGACACCCACCAGGCGCGAATGGTCGAAAGGCATGTTGCCGGGCGTCTTCCCGGTTCCCCTGACCATCGCGGGCGACCCCAGCGAGTGGCCCTTCGATCGCTACCATTCGGGACCGGTCACCGTCGACATCACCCGCGGCGCCGGCCAACTGCCCCAGCGGGTGGCGGTGACATTCGTCGACCGCATCCCCGGCTGGCGGGTCGACGTGCCCGCGTCCGGCAATTCCGGTGTGCCGCCGCCGTACCGGCTTGCGTTGCACCGGTCGCCGAGCACCGGTGCGTTCGCCGCCGTCATGATCGGTGTCCTGATCGTGCTGGCCGGCGTCGGCATCTTCGTCGCGGTGCAGACGGCGCGGGACCGGCGCAGGTTCCAGCCGCCGATGACGACGTGGTACGCGGCGATGCTGTTCGCGGTGATGCCGTTGCGCAACGCCCTGCCCGACGCGCCCCCGATCGGCTCGTGGATCGACGTCACGGTCGTTCTGTGGGTCATCGTCGCGTTGGCGGGCTCGATGCTGCTCTACATCAACTGCTGGTGGCGGCACCTCAAGCCCGACACCCCTTGACCGGTCAGCTGACGCGTTTGCCGCAATTGCACCGCGCGGGGTCGGGCATGCGAAGGTTGGCGGTGTGGCGAAGACATCGGTGCGGGCACGAGCGCGGCTCATGGCGCTCGCCGTGTGGCATTGGGTCAGCGACGCCCCGCTGACCTACGGCTGGCTGCTCGTGCTGTTGATCACCACGCTCATCCAGAACCACCTCACCGGCAAGCAACTGCACGCGGTGTTGCTGCACCGCTCCACCAACATCCACGGGCTGGGCAGCGATCCCCTCGACGTGCTGTTCTCCAGCCTGCTGTGGATCGACGGCAAGAACCTCGAGCCCTACCTGGTGCTGTTCACGCTGTTCCTGGCGCCGGCCGAGCACTGGCTGCGCCAGCTGCGTTGGGTCACCGTGGGATTGACCTCCCACATCCTGGCGACCTACATCAGCGAGGGCCTGCTGTACTTCGCGATCGAGGAGCACAGCGCGTCGGAACGGCTGGTGCTGGCCCGCGACATCGGGGTCAGCTATTTCCTGGTCGGGGTGATGGCCGTGCTGACCTACCACATCGCGCGGCCGTGGCGCTGGGGTTATCTCGGGGTGCTGTTCGTCATCTTCGGGTTCCCGCTGGTCACGATGGACCGTGTCGAACTCAACTTCACCGCGATCGGTCACTTCGCCTCGATCCTCATCGGGCTGTGCTTCTACCCGCTGACCCGCTTCCGGGGCGGTGGGCAGTTGGGCCCGGCCAAGCTCAAGGCCACGCTGCGGCGATTCCGCTCTGAGGAGGCGTCGGCTTAACGCCGTGCTGGCGTGACGACGGGCACCAGTTGCCACGTACTGTTGGCTCCGATGCGGCATTACTACTGCGTGGATGCGATCCGCGACGCCGAGGCGCCGCTGCTGGCCAGCCTGGCCGACGGTGTCCTGATGAGGCGCGCGGCCTTCGGGCTGGCCACCGAGATCATCGCGGAGCTGGCGGCCCGCACGGGCGGGGTCGCCGGGCGCCGGGTGTGCGCGGTGGTCGGTTCCGGGGACAACGGCGGCGACGCCCTGTGGGCGGCGACGTTCGTGCGCCGCCGCGGCGCGGCCGCCGACGCGGTGCTGCTCAATCCCGACCGTGCCCACCCCAAGGCCCTGACGGCATTCCGCAAGGCCGGCGGCCGCGTCGTCGAAAGCGTCTGTCCAACAACAAATCTCGTTATCGACGGGGTGGTGGGCATTTCCGGTTCCGGGCCACTGCGGCCCGCGGCGGCCGAGGTGTTCGCCGCCCTGACCCGACCGGGGACAGAACCCATCCCGGTGGTCGCCGTCGACATACCCAGCGGCATCGACGTGATGACCGGTGCGATCACCGGTCCCGCGGTGTGTGCCGCCGTGACCGTCACCTTCGGCGGTCTCAAGCCCGTGCACGCGCTGGCCGACTGCGGGCGCGTCAGGCTCGTCGACATCGGCCTGGACCTGCCGGGCCCGCCGGACGTCGAGGCGCTGGGCTTCGAGGCGCCCGACGTGCTGGCGCGCTGGCCCGTGCCCGGGCCGCTGGACGACAAGTACACGCAGGGCGTGACCGGGGTGATGGCCGGCTCGTCGACGTACCCGGGCGCGGCCGTGCTGTGCACCGGCGCCGCCGTCGCGGCCCACTCCGGCATGGTGCGCTACGCCGGCAGCGCACACGCCGAGGTGGTCGCGCACTGGCCCGAGGTGATCGCCGCACCCACCCCGGCGGCGGCCGGGCGGGTGCAGGCCTGGGTCGTCGGCCCGGGGCTGGGCACCGACGAAACGGGGGTGAGTGCGCTGCTGTATGCGCTCGAGACCGACCTACCGGTGATCGTCGACGCCGACGGCCTGAACATCCTGTCGACGCGCCCCGAACTGGTCGTCGACCGTGACGCTCCGACCGTGCTGACCCCGCACGCCGGCGAATTCGCCCGGCTGGCCGGCGATCCGCCCGGGGACGACCGGGTCGGCGCGTGCCGCAAGCTGGCCGACGAGTTCGGCGCCACGGTGCTGCTCAAGGGGAACGTCACCGTCATCGCCGACCCCGGCGGCCCGGTGTACCTCAGTCCCGCCGGGCAGTCCTGGGCGGCGACCGCGGGCTCGGGCGACGTGCTGTCCGGGATGATCGGCGCGCTGCTGGCCGCCGGCCTGCCGGCGGCCGAAGCCGCCGCGGCCGCCGCCTTCGTGCACGCGCGGGCGGCGGCGCTCTCGGCCGCCGACCCGGGGCCCGGCGAGGCGCCGACGTCGGCATCCCGGATCGCCGCTCACATCAGGGCCGCCCTGGCCGCCTTATAGGAAGGAAGCTCCGTGACCAAACACCCGTCCGTGCCCGCGCACGCCATCGCCCCCGCCTACACCAGCCGCCTGTTCACCGCGCCGGTCCCGGCGCTGCGCCTGCCCGACGACTCGATGGACCCCGAGACCGCCTACCGCTTCATCCACGACGAGCTGATGCTCGACGGCAGCTCCCGGTTGAACCTGGCCACCTTCGTCACCACCTGGATGGACCCCGAGGCCGGCAAGCTGATGGCCGAGACCTTCGACAAGAACATGATCGACAAGGACGAATACCCGGCGACCGCGGCGATCGAGCAGCGCTGCGTGTGCATGGTGGCCGACCTGTTCCACGCCGACGACCTGCGCGACGACGACCCCTCCACCGCCTGCGGGGTGTCCACGATCGGCTCGAGCGAGGCGGTCATGCTGGGCGGTCTGGCCATGAAATGGCGGTGGCGGGCGAAGGTCGGCAAGGGGTGGGAGACCCGCCGTCCCAATTTGGTGATGGGCTCCAACGTGCAGGTGGTCTGGGAGAAGTTCTGCCGCTACTTCGACGTCGAGCCGCGCTACCTGCCGATGGAGAAGGGCCGCTACGTCATCACCCCCGAACAGGTCGTCGACGCAGTCGACGAGGACACCATCGGCGTGGTGGGGATCCTGGGCACCACCTACACCGGTGAGCTCGAGCCGATCGCCGAGATCTGCGCCGCGCTGGACAAACTCGCCGCCGGCGGGGGCGTCGACGTCCCGGTGCACGTCGACGCCGCCAGCGGGGGGTTCGTGGTGCCCTTTTTGCACCCGGAGCTCAAGTGGGACTTCCGGCTGCCCCGGGTGGTGTCGATCAACGTCAGCGGTCACAAGTACGGGCTGACCTATCCCGGCGTCGGGTTCGTGGTGTGGCGCAGCAAGGAGTACCTACCCGAGGACCTGGTGTTCCGGGTCAACTACCTCGGCGGCGACATGCCGACCTTCACGCTGAACTTCTCCCGCGGCGGCAACCAGGTGGTCGGCCAGTACTACAACTTCCTGCGGCTGGGCCGCGACGGCTACATCAAGGTCATGCAGGCCCTCTCCGGCACGGCGCGGTGGCTGGGTGAGCAATTGTGCTCTGGCGGGCACTGCGAGGTGATCTCGGACGGTTCGGCGATCCCGGTGGTCACCTTCAAGCTGGCCGGGAAACGCGGGTACACCGAGTTCGACCTCTCCCACGAGCTGCGCACCTACGGGTGGCAGGTGCCCGCCTACACGATGCCCGACAACGCCACCGACGTGTCGGTGCTGCGCGTCGTGGTGCGCGAGGGCCTTTCGGCCGACCTGGCCCGGGCGCTGCACGACGACGCCGTCACGTCGCTGAACACGCTGGACAAGCTCAAGCCCGGCGGGCACTACGAGGCCCAGCACTTCGCGCACTGACCGGGCGCGCGACGCGGCTCTGTCGAGACTGCGCTGAGCGCGTGGTTTGCTTGCCGGTTCTTGACGCTGGGCGCAGGCTGGGCGCCGTCGCCGCAGACTGGACGCACCTCGTGTGGCAGGCGACACAGGCCCGTGGCTCGTCGGTCGGCGCGCCCGCGCGTTCTGGGACAATGTCTGCCGTGGCCCTTACGCCTATTTCCCTGACGCCGGGCGTCCTCGCCGAGGCCGTGGTGGACCTGGGCGCCATCGAGCACAACGTGCGGGTGCTGCGCGAGCACGCCGGGGGCGCGCCGGTGATGGCCGTCGTCAAGGCCGACGGCTACGGCCACGGGGCCGTCCGCGTCGCCCGCGCCGCGTTGGCGGCCGGGGCCGCCGAGCTGGGGGTGGCGACCGTCGACGAGGCCCTCGAGCTGCGCGCGGCGGGGATCACCGCGCCGGTGCTTGCGTGGCTGCACCCGCCCGGGGTCGACTTCGGGCCCGCGTTGCTGGCCGACGTACAGATCGCGGTGTCTTCGCTGCGCCAGCTCGACGAACTGCTGGACGCGGCGCGCCGCACCGGCCGCACGGCGACGGTGACCGTCAAGGTCGACACCGGGCTCAACCGCAACGGCGTGGCGCCGGCGCACTTCGCCGCGCTGCTGGGCGCGCTGCGCCGCGCGCTCGCCGAAGACGCCGTCGCGCTGCGCGGGCTGATGTCGCACCTGGTGCACGCCGACCAGCCCGACAGCCCGATCAACGACGTTCAGGCCGGGCGGTTCCGCGACCTGCTCGCGCAGGCGCGCGGCCAGGGCGTGCGGTTCGAGGTGGCGCACCTGTCGAACTCGTCGGCCACGATGGCACGGCCCGACCTGGCCTTCGACCTGGTGCGCCCCGGCATCGCGGTGTACGGCCTGAGCCCGGTGCCCGAGCGCGGCGACCTGGGGCTGGTGCCGGCGATGACCGTGAAATGCGCGGTCGCGCTGGTGAAGTCGATTCGGGCAGGCGAGGGCGTGTCGTACGGGCACACCTGGATCGCGCCGCACGACACCACGCTGGCGCTGCTGCCGGTCGGCTACGCCGACGGGGTGTTCCGCTCGCTGGGCGGGCGCCTGGACGTGCTCATCAACGGCAGGCGGCGGCCCGGCGTCGGACGGATCTGCATGGACCAGTTCGTCGTCGACCTGGGACCCGGGCCCGTCGACGTTGCCGAGGGCGACGAGGCGATCCTGTTCGGGCCGGGCGGCGGCGGTGAGCCGACCGCGCAGGACTGGGCCGATCTGCTGGGCACCATCCACTACGAGGTGGTGACCAGCCCCCGGGGGCGCATCACCAGGACCTACCGCGAAGGCCGGAACCGTTGAGCGGTAACCGAACCCGCAGGCGCCACTGGGGGAGGGCCTGGCTTGCGGGTGGGGCGGGGGTGACCGCGGTGGCCGCCATCGTGGGCGCCTCCGCCCGCCGTTCGGTGACCCAGCGTGCCACCGCCGGCGAAGACCCCCACGCCCACGAGGATTTCGACCGCATCGACGGCGACCGCAGCTACGTGGTGACCACCCCCGACGGCGTGTCGTTGGCCGTCCGCGAGGTCGGCCCCGTGGACGCGCCGCTGACCATGGTCTTCGTGCACGGTTTCTGCCTGCGCATGGGCGCCTTCCACTTTCAGCGGACCCGGCTCCCGAACCGGCTGGGAGCACGCGTCCGGATGGTGTTCTACGATCAGCGCGGGCACGGTCGCTCCGGCGATGGCGCGCCGGACACCTACACCCTGACCCAACTCGGCAGGGACCTGGAAAGCGTGCTGAGCGTGATCGCGCCGCGCAGGCCGATTGTGCTCGTGGGCCATTCGATGGGCGGTATGACCGTGCTGTCGCACGCCCGCCAGTTCCCCGAGCACTACGGGCGTCGGATCGTCGGCGCGGCGCTGATCTCCACCGCCGCCGAGGGGGTGTCCCGCTCGCCGCTGGGGGAGATCCTGAAAAACCCGGCGCTGGAAGCGTTCCGGTTCACCGCCAGGTCGGCCCCCAAGCTGATGCACCGCGGCCGCCACGTGTCGCGGTCACTGATCGGCCCCGTGCTGCGGGCCGCGTCCTTCAGTGACCTGCAGGTCAGCCGCAGCCTGGACGCCTTCTCCCAGCGGATGATGAACGGCACCCCGATCACCACCATGGTCGAATTCCTCGACGCGCTCGAGGAACACGACGAGACCGCCGGGCTGTGGACGCTGCTGCGGATCCCGACCCTGGTCGCCTGCGGCGACCACGACCTGCTCACGCCCGACGAATACTCTCGCAAGATGGCGTCTTGTTTGCCGTTGGCGGAGTTGGTCATCGTCGACGGGGCCAGTCACCTGGCGCTGCTGGACAAGCCCGAGGCCATCAACGACGGGCTGGTCCGGCTGGTTGACCGCGCCCTGCCGGGCACGATGACCCGGCGGTATCGCCGGCTGCGCGAAAGGTTCGGGCGCCGTGGCCGGTTGTGATGGCGGCACGGCCACCTGCGAGCGGGTCGAGGACACCGTCGCGCTGGGCTCCCGGCTGGGCGGGCAGCTGCGCGCGGGTGACGTGGTGGTGCTCTCCGGCCCGCTCGGTGCGGGAAAGACGGTGCTGGCCAAGGGGATCGCCGCGGCGATGGACGTCGAAGGGCCGGTGACGTCGCCGTCGTACGTGCTCGCCCGGGTGCACCGCCCGCGGCGGACCGGCGCTCCGGCGATGATTCATGTCGACATGTACCGGCTGTTGGACCAGCCCGGAGCCGACCTGCTGGGCGAACTGGACTCGCTGGACCTCGACACCGACCTGCAGGACGCGGTCGTCGTGGTGGAGTGGGGCGAGGGCATCGCCGAACGCCTCGCCGAGCGGCACCTCGACGTCCGGCTGGAGCGGATCAGCCGCTCCGACGAGCGCCTGGCGACCTGGCGGTGGAGCCGCACATGAGCCGTGATGTGAGCCTCGCGCTGGCCATCGACACCGCCACCCCCGCGGTGACGGCGGGCCTCGTGCGGCGCGACGATCTGACCGTGCTGGCCGAGCGGGTCACCGTCGACGCCCGCGCCCACGCCGAGCGGCTCACCCCCAACGTGCTGGCCGCGCTGGCCGACGCCGGGCTGAGGATGGCCGACCTCGACGCCGTCGTGGTGGGCTGCGGGCCGGGGCCCTTCACCGGGCTGCGCGTGGGCATGGCCAGCGCCGCCGCCTACGGGCACGCGCTGGGCATCCCGGTGCACGGCGTGTGCAGCCTGGACGCCATCGGGGTCGCCACCACGGGGGAGACCCTGGTGGTCACCGACGCCCGCCGACGCGAAATCTATTGGGCCCGTTACCGCGACGGGGTCCGCACCGAGGGCCCGTCCGTCAACGCCCCGGCCGACGTGGACCCCGGCGCGGCCGGCGCGGTCGCCGGCTCGCCGCAGCACGCCGCGCTGTTCGGGCTGCCGACGTGTGCGCCGGCGTCCCCGACGGCCGCCGGGCTGGTCGCCGCGGTGCCCGACTTCTCGCGTGAGCCGGCCCCGCTGGTGGCGCTGTATCTGCGCCGGCCCGACGCCCAGCCGCCAAAGGCCCGCCGATGACCACGCCGGACGTCACCCTCGGCGCGCTGAGCCCGGCCGATGCGCAGCGGTGCGCCGAGCTCGAGGCGCAGCTGTTCGAGGGCGACGACCCGTGGCCGGCGGCGGCGTTCAACCGCGAATTGGCCAGTCCCCACAACCATTACGTGGCCGCGCGGGTGGCCGGCGCCCTGGTCGGCTACGCGGGAATCTCGCGGCTGGGCCGCAAGCCGCCCTTCGAGTACGAGGTGCACACCATCGGCGTGGACCCCGCCTGCCAGGGCCGCGGCATCGGCCGCCGGCTGCTCGAGGAGCTGCTGGGGTTCGCCGACGGCGGCGTGGTGTACCTGGAGGTCCGCACCGACAACGAGGCGGCCATCGCGCTGTACCGCAGCGTGGGATTCGAGCAGGTCGGGCTGCGCCGGCGCTACTACCGCGTCAGCGGCGCCGACGCCTACACCATGCGGCGGGAGGCTCCGTGAACGACTCCGTGACATCGGGTACGGTCGTACTGGCCATCGAAACCTCTTGTGACGAAACGGGAGTCGGCATCGCGCGGCTGGCCTCCGATGGCACCGTGACGTTGCTGGCCGACGAGGTGGCCTCCAGCGTCGACGAACACGTCCGCTTCGGCGGCGTGGTCCCCGAGATCGCCTCGCGGGCGCACCTGGAGGCGCTCGGCCCCACCATGCGCCGCGCGCTGGCGACCGCCGGCCTGGAACGGCCCGACGTGGTCGCCACCACGATCGGGCCCGGGCTGGCCGGGGCGCTGATGGTCGGGGTCGCGGCGGCCAAGGCATATGCGGCCGCGTGGGGGCTGCCGTTCTACGCCGTCAACCATCTCGGCGGGCACCTGGCCGCCGACGTCTACGAACACGGGCCCCTGCCCGAGTGCGTGGCGCTGCTGGTGTCCGGCGGGCACACCCACCTGCTGCACGTGCGTTCGCTCGGCGAGCCGATCGTCGAGCTGGGCGGCACCGTCGACGACGCCGCCGGCGAGGCCTACGACAAGGTGGCGCGCCTGCTGGGGCTGGGGTATCCCGGCGGCAAGGTGCTCGACGACCTGGCCCGCACCGGCGACGGCAACGCCATCTTTTTCCCGCGGGGGATGACGGGACCGTCCGACGACCCGTACGCGTTCAGCTTCTCCGGGCTCAAGACCGCCGTGGCGCGGCACCTGGAAAGCCACCCGGACGCGGCCGCCGCCGATATCGCCGCCGGGTTTCAGGAGGCCGTCGCCGACGTGCTGACCCGCAAGGCGGTGCGGGCGGCGACCGCGGCGGGCGTGTCGACCCTGCTGATCGCGGGCGGAGTCGCCGCCAACTCGCGGTTGCGGGAGCTGGCGGCGCAGCGTTGCGAGCAGGCCGGCCTGGCCCTGCGGATCCCAGGGCGCCGGCTGTGCACCGACAACGGGGCGATGATCGCGTCGTTCGCTGCGCACCTGGTGGCCGCGGGAGCGCCGCCGTCGCCGCTGGACGTGGCCACCGATCCGGGCCTGCCGGTGGTAAAAGGCCAGCTCAGCTGATCGCCTGTAGCGAACACGCGGGAAGCAGCGGGTGGCCCTTGAGTGCTAGCACTCGCATGTATAGAGTGCTAGGTGGCAATCGGACGCCCCCCTGTGCCGGCACCCGCGACGACGGTGCGAGGGTACGGCCGAATGCCAGACCACCTGACAAACGGACGGTTCGGGGCAGGCCCCGGACCGACCGCCAACTCCGGTCCGGGCGAGGTCCCGGACTCGCTACCAACTAACTGGAGGGCTCCCATCGTGGCGAAGGTGAACATCAAGCCACTCGAGGACAAGATTCTCGTGCAGGCCAACGAGGCCGAGACCACGACCGCGTCCGGTCTGGTCATTCCCGACACCGCCAAGGAGAAGCCGCAGGAAGGCACCGTCGTCGCAGTCGGCCCTGGCCGCTGGGACGACGACGGCGCGAAGCGGATCCCGCTGGACGTCTCCGAGGGTGACACCGTCATCTACAGCAAGTACGGCGGCACCGAGATCAAGTACGGCGGCGAGGAATACCTGATCCTGTCGGCCCGCGACGTGCTGGCTGTCGTTTCCAAGTAACCCGTGTCCCGCCCCGGCGATCCCCGTGTGCGCACGGGTGATTTCCGGGGCGGCATGCGTTAGCAGGCGGGAGGAGCCTGATGAGCAAGCTTATTGAGTACGACGAGGACGCGCGTCGTGCCATCGAGGCGGGCGTGAATACGCTCGCCGATGCGGTCCGGGTCACCCTGGGGCCGCGCGGCCGGCACGTGGTGCTGGCCAAGTCGTGGGGCGGGCCCACCATCACCAACGACGGCGTCACCGTCGCCCGTGAGATCGAGCTGGAAGACCCGTTCGAGAACCTGGGCGCCCAGCTGGTCAAGTCGGTGGCCACCAAGACCAACGACGTCGCCGGCGACGGCACCACCACGGCCACCGTGCTGGCCCAGGCCCTGGTCAAGGGCGGTATGCGCCTCGTCGCCGCCGGGGCCAACGCGATGGAGCTCGGCGCGGGGATCAGCAAGGCCGCCGACGCGGTCTCCGAAGCGCTGCTGGCCTCGGCCACCCCGGTGTCCGGTAAGGACGGGATCGCCCAGGTCGCGACGGTCTCCTCGCGCGACGAGCAGATCGGCGAGATGGTCGGCGAGGCGATGAACAAGGTCGGCACCGACGGCGTGGTCAGCGTCGAGGAGTCCTCGACGCTGAACACCGAGCTGGAGTTCACCGAGGGTGTGGGCTTCGACAAGGGCTACCTGTCGGCGTACTTCGTCACCGACTTCGACGCCCAGCAGGCCGTGCTCGAGGACCCGCTGATCCTGTTGCACCAGGAGAAGATCAGCTCGCTGCCCGACCTGCTGCCCATGCTCGAGAAGGTGGCCGAGGCGGGCAGGCCGCTGGTCATCGTCGCCGAGGACATCGAGGGCGAGGCGCTGGCGACGCTGGTGGTCAACTCGATCCGCAAGACGCTCAAGGCCGTGGCGGTCAAGTCGCCGTTCTTCGGCGACCGGCGCAAGGCCTTCATGGAGGACCTGGCGATCGTCACCGGCGGCCAGGTGGTCAACCCCGACGCCGGCCTGGTGCTGCGCGAGGTCGGCATGGAGGTGCTGGGCTCCGCCCGCCGGGTCGTGGTCAACAAGGACGACACCGTCATCGTCGACGGCGGCGGGCCCAAGAATGCCGTCGCCGATCGCATCAAGCAGCTGCGCGCCGAGGCCGAGAACAGCGACTCGGAATGGGACCGCGAGAAGCTGCAGGAGCGGCTGGCCAAGCTGGCCGGCGGGGTTGCCGTGATCAAGGTCGGCGCCGCCACCGAGACCGCGCTCAAGGAGCGCAAGGAAAGCGTCGAGGACGCCGTCGCGGCGGCGAAGGCCGCCGTCGAGGAGGGCATCGTCGCCGGCGGTGGGACGGCCCTGATCGGGACCCGCAAGGCGCTGGCCGACCTGCGCAAGTCGCTGACCGGCGACCAGGCGGCCGGCGTCGACGTGTTCTCCGAGGCCCTGGCCGCACCGCTGTACTGGATCGCGGCCAACGCGGGCCTCGACGGCGCGGTGGTGGTCAACAAGGTCGGTGAGCTGCCCGCCGGGCAGGGCCTCAACGCGGCGACGCTGCAATACGGCGACCTGATCGCCGACGGCGTCATCGACCCGGTCAAGGTGACCCGGTCGGCGGTGCTCAATGCGGCGTCGGTGGCCCGGATGGTGCTCTCCACCGAGACGGCGATTGTCGAAAAGCCCGCCGAGGAGGAGGACGACGGCCATGGCCACGGTCACGGTCACAGCCACGGGCATCACCACCACCACTGAGCTGTAACGTGGAGCGCCCCCGGTTCCTGGCCGGGGGCGCTCTTTTTCAGCGTGGCGACGGGCTTGTTCCTCGAGACCGAAGCCACTGCGGGGGCTTTCGGGGGGCGCTTCGTCGCAGCGGTTTACCTGTCGTGATGGCTGCAATTCGAACACCACCGAGACGGCGGTGGTCGACGAACCGCCGACGCGGACGGGCGCAACCGTGGTCGCGGCGGCGGCGTGCAGCAAAACCCATCGGCCACGCGCACCGCGAATTCACCCCTTCCCAGGCGCTCAGCAGCACTGTCGGCGCTGTCTCAGTCGACGATCGCTCGCCGTCGGCGCTGTGGCCTCACCGCCCACCCCGATCGTTCCGCCGCGGGTGCGTCGCCTGACCCCGTGGTGGCACCGGTCCCGGGTAGGTCCGAAAGGGTGTAGCGTCAAGGTGCTGAGATATTCAGCTGGTGCGGGATGAGTTCAGCCGTGTCCGCCGCTCAACTCCAGGAGCATTGGCTCCGAACCCTCACACGCCGGTGATCGAATGCACGTCAGGTCCCCATGACCGCTTCAGTTGCGTTCTGTGCCAACACCCGTGTTTCCCGTCAACCGGGCGAAGACGCTCGAGTTCGACTCGCTGGCCGAGGCGACGTCCGACAACATCCAACACTCACGGCCAAGACCTGTCCGGAATCCGCAACGGACGTGGGCCCCTCCGCGGTGACGACATCTTCGGCGCCGACGCGTGCGAACACACTCGGCGCGCCCAGCGCGCCAAGCCCCGTGACGGGCGCGAACGCGCTGATCGTCGCCGACTGCATCCCAATCGATCGGAAATGACCATGTCTGCTGTTGAAGCCGTAAAGCGATGCGTGACGTCGGAACCGAACTACTCTTCGGCGCCGATGCCCGCAACGGTCTATCGGCCCATCGCCCAGCAAGCTCTCCAGCTGACGGGGGCAGAAATCACACTGGTCGCCGTCGCGATCAACCAGGACATGCCAACATCGGAGGTGACCGATCTGATGATCGTGGAAACCGCCGGTGTTGCATTAGCCTCGACGTCGGTCCATGCCATCCCCATCGCCGGTACCTCGGTCGGGCGGGCCTTCGTGGAGCGGACCCCTAGACGACTCAACAACTTCGACATCGCCATCGACGGTGTCCACCGTGCCGGCCCGGCGCTGGTGCTTCCGCTGCGCACCACCGATACCGTGGCGGGGGTGTTGGTCGCGCTGCGGCGTGACGGCGCCCGGACGTTCAGCGACGAGCAACTCGACATGATGGCCGCATTCACCGACGAGGCGACGCTCGCCCGGCAGCTGGGGTCCGCGCAACGCCGGCTGCGTGAACCCGACATTCTCACTGAGCGCGAGAGGATCGCCCGCGACCTGGACCACCACGTGATCCAGCGGATCTTTGCTGTCGAATTGGCTCTGCAGGGGACCATTCCGCGGGCGCGATCGACCGAGGTTCAGCAGCGACTGTCCGGCAGCATCGATGATCTTCAAGCCGTCATTCGGGCGATTCGCGTGACAATCTTCGACCTGCACGTTCCACCGGCGGGCGTTGCGCGGCTGCAAGAACGGCTCGACGAGGCGGTCGCGCGCTTGTGCGGACCCGAATTGGAGACCACGGTTCAATTCGCGGGCCCCTTGTCGGCTGTCGATGCTGCACTCGCCGATCACGCCGAAGCCGTTGTGCGCGAAGCGGTCTGCAACGCTGTCCGGCATGCCGGCGCGACCACACTTGCGGTGACGGTCAAGGTCGAGGACGACGTGTGCATCGAGGTGATCGACAACGGTCGAGGCGTTCCTGGCGACATCGCCGGCAGTGGCTTGACCGGCTTGCATCACCACGCACAGCAGGCCGGCGGCGCGTTCACCGTCGCGGATGCTCCCGGCGGAGGCACCGTGCTGCGCTGGTCAGCACCCCTGCCCTGATCATCGCCCCACTGCGACGACCCACAACGCGCGAGCACGTCACACCGACGTGAAGCAGGTTTTCGCCGGAGGCGTCTCGTTGTTCTTTGTCAGGGTTCATCGTGGCAGTTCTGCTCGGACTGCACGCACACGCTCGGCGCCTTTCCCGGCGCGTGCCGTCGCCGTGCGGTATTCGAACCGATCTCTGGGGAACAGACGGAAAACACGTTGGTCCTTCGGCGAACTCGCGATGAGCCGGTTTCCGGCGTGTCTCCCCCAGACGCCCTTCACCGCCGTACGCCAACGACCTGGCACGCATGCAGGTGGCGTTCGAATGCCCTGGGCCTCAGCGGCTCAGAACTGCAAGGAGCTCGGGAAGCGGCACGGTGGCGATACCGATGGCGGCGTCAGCGATGCCGTACGGCAGCACCAGGGTGTCGGCGTGGACCAGTGCGCCGCAGGAGTAGACAACGTTGGGCACGTAGCCGTCCTGTTCGTCAGGAGCAGGGCTCAGGAGCGGCTGGGGTAGCTGACCAAGAACCCGGGTCGGGTCGTCGAGATCAAGCAGAATCGCACCGATGCGGTAGGTGCGCATCGGCCCGACACCGTGGGTGAGCACCAGCCACCCGGCGTCGGTTTCGATGGGCGGACCGCAGTTCCCGAGTTGTAGCGCCTCCCAGGCTCGGGTCGGGCTCTGGCAGGGAAGCGCATTCGTCCAAACGGACAGATGGTCGGAGTAGGCAACCGTATTCGATTCGCGATCTGATCTCGACATGGCGGCGAAGCGACCGCGAATCCGGCGAGGAAACAGCGCCAGCCCCTTGTTGGCAGCGGCGCGGCCGACGATCGGCGCGGAGGTGAAGGACTGGAAATCCGTGGTCGTGAGGAGTTGCTGGCTGATGCGGGATCCGCTGTAGGCCGTGTAGGTGGCAAAAAACCTGACAGAGCCGTCGTCGTCGATGAAACGAACGAAGCGCGCATCCTCCATGCCGCCCTGCTCTGCGCCCATCGAGGGCCACAACACGCGCTCGGAAAGGGTTGTGCGGTCCTCGAACTCGACGGCATACGTCCGTTGGGCGATGCCGCGGAATGCGGAGATCGTCTCCTCGCCGTGTGCGCGGGTGCTCAGATGAGCCTGGAGCTGGGCGAGTTGTTGATCGAGAGCGGCCCGGGTGAAGCTCTGCCCGAACTGGCTGAGGATGTAGTCGGCGGCCTCTCCGGCGTCGGCGAGCCGGGTGAGTTCGCTGCGGAAGACGGCCGCGTCGAGGAGCGCAGGCCTGGGCACCCCGGCGGTGGCGAACGGAGCCGGATCGTCGATCGTGGCGCGGCCGGCCGCGTCGATGACGCCGGTCCGGAACCCGATGGACGATCGGTGACCCTCACCGATGCCCCGGACGCTCATCACGAATCGCAGGCTGCCTGCGACGGTTCCAGCCTGGTCGGGATGGGCCACGATGCAGGGGTTGCACAAAGCCGCACCTTCAATGGCATATTCACTCGTGAATGCGGCTCCCAGCAACAGCTTTCGCGCTTCGGACAGGTCTCTGCCGGGGTCCAGCCGATCGGCGAGTTCGCTGGCGTGCCGGCGCAAGGTGTCGGCGAGATCGCGGTGACGCCCGTCGAAGCGGACCACGACGTCGTCCAGCGAAGACCGCACCTCCCCCTCGTCGAGGGCGAGGATTCTCGCCAGCACCGCTCCCGCGCGGGACTCCTGGTGCTCGAAACCTTCCTGGCCCGGCACGAAGAGTCGGGTGATGACCCGCGACGGGTTGGCCACGAGCCGCTGGGGGCTGCGGGTGGTGAGCTCGGCCTGCGCGGAAGTCATTGCCGTACAGGCGAAAACTGTCTGGCGTGCTGCATCGTCGAGAGCACCGCCAGTGTCGACTCCGCGCCCTGGTTGTGGTTCACGCCATCGGCGCGCAGGCCGTCGAACCCGGCGCCGGTCTCCGGGTCCCACATGAGCTGTTGCGCGTCGTTGACACCCATGAACCAGGCCGCAGCGGCCAGGACCCCGTCGCGCCAGATCGAACCGGTGTCAATGGCAGCGGCACGCGCGCACGCGTCGGCGAGGGTGGACACCTCGATCGGCTGCTGATCGAACGCGGGCCGAAGGTCGTCCGGCCCCCTGCCCGCCGCGGGAGTGGGCGAGAGGTGGCCCTCTGCCGTTTCGTGTTCGACCAGCCAACACAGCAGATCCAAGCCCTGGTACCGCAATGCCGAATCATCGAGTGCCACGCCCGCGGCGATCATCGCCTCGGCGAGGACCGCATTCGCGTAGGTGAGTCGCGGCTCAGGCCATGGCCAGGCGCCGTCGCCGTTCGGTTTGGCCACGGTCTTGGCGTAGTCGATGAGAAGTTCGCGTGCGGCCCGATGCCCGGGATCGACGGCGAGGAGTTCGGCGGCGCCCAGCGCCGCGAACGCCATCGCCCGAGGCCACGGGGATCGCACCTGCGCGGCGCGTTCGAACTGAATCACGGCCACCCGGCGGACCAGCGCGACGTCACTATGCGCGGCGGCTGTGCCCAGTCCCCAGATGGTGCGCCCCCAGCTGTCCTCCAGCGAGGGCTCATCCGCCCAACGGCCCTTGCTGTCCATCCGGTTTCGGCAGGGGCCCGCGTAGGACTGGGCGTCATTGAGGAACCGCACGGCAATGCCGGCGAGACCTTTGACGTGCCCGTCGGGCTCGGGCTCCCGGGTCGCGACGATGAGGACTCGGGCCATGTCGTCGGTGCAGTAGCCGTGCTCGCGCCGGGGTTCGGCGAAACGGGCGTGCTCGAACGTTCCGCGCCGGTCTGTCAAACGCAGCAGGTGATCGAATCTCGGCTGCGGGATGGTGGCGGTCACACCAGCGCCCGATGTTTGGCGAGAATCCGTTGTGCCAGAACAAGATAGGCGTCGGCCACCACGGGCCAGGCCATCCTCGGCGCTAACCGACGGGCCTCCGCGGCCATGGCACCGGCGAGGCGCGGATCGGTCAGCACTCGGCGCAGGGCGGAGATCAGCGCATCGGGGTCGTCATGATCGACGACGATGCCCGCCCCACTGCCGAGAAGCTCGACGGCGTGGGGGAAGGCGGTGGCGACGACCGGCCGCCCGCTTGCGATTGCGTCGACCAGAACACCGGAAGTGACCTGATCCGTGGAGTCGTAGGGCAGGACGACCACGGCCGAGGACCGAACCAGCGCAGTCAGCGACGACACGTCGCGGTAGTTGGCGTCGAAGGACACCGAGTCGGCTACGCCGGTGCGTCGCGCCTGTTCGGCACGGGCCTCGCGGTACGCCTCACCATCGACAGCCAAAACCTTCGGGTGGGTGCGGCCCGCAATCAGGTAACGCGGCCGGCCATGGAGCTCGTGCAGCGATCCCATCGCCTCGATGACCCGCTCGATGCCCTTCCCCGGGCCCAGCAGACCCCAGGTCAACAGAGTCGGCCTGTCCGAACGCATTGCCGGGGCGTTCCTCAGGACGGTCGCACCGTGCGCGATCGTGGCGACTTTTCGGCGATCGACGTCGAAGCCGAGGCACAGGCGTTGCCGGGCCGCCTCCGACATCACAACCACCTGAGCCGCCATCGCCGCGATCTCCTCAATCACCAAACGCTGATGCGGAGTCGGGTCTTTGAGAACCGTGTGGGCGACCACGATCGACGGGATGCGCAGCCCCCCGATGATGTCCACTACCTCATCTCCGTCGAGACCGCCGTAGATGCCGTACTCATGCTGCACGACCGCGATATCGCTCTCGTTCAGCAATTCTGAGGTTGCGGCCACGGATGTCGCGGAACCGTTGACCAGCTCGCCGATCACCCGGGCCTCAGACGATGACGACCCGTCGGCGACTCGCACGACGCTGACGTCCGATCCATTGGCGCACAACCCTTCCGACAAGGCCGCACTGAACGAAGCCAACCCGCATGGGGTCGGTGGATACGTACTGAGAATGCCGAAACTCGTGGAGCCGCAACGACCTTGCCCGACAGGCGAGACATTCGATGTTTCAGGGAAGGATAAAGCGCTCAAGGTGATCCCGACGGACGGTTGTCACCGGTGTGCCCGGTGCGAGCGGCTGCTCTGCGAGATCAGCGGCGGACGGCTGACCTCATCACGGGCTTGCTGGGTTCCCAACCTCACCGAGGCTACACCCAATGAGCGGCTATCGCGCGTCCAGCCCCGCCAGGATGCGCAGGCCGACGGCGTGCCGACTGAGACCGGCGTCGGCGCCTTCAGCCGTGAGGTGCCGCTCGGCTTGCTCGGGCGTGCAGCCCCGGCTGATGAGGACCCCGATCGCCTGGTTGATGACCGATGCCTCGAAAAGACTTGTCGCCGAACACTCGTCGGCACGGGCCGGCAGGTGCTGATCGAGGACGAAGTCGCTCAGGGGCTGGGCGGTGAGCCACGCGAGGTCGGCGGTGAGGTCGACAAAGGCTCCAGGCGACCCCGCGTACAAGACGAGGACCACCGCTGGGAGACCGATGTCATCTCCGCCCGACAGCGCCAGCCTCAGCGAGGTGCGGACATCACCCGTCCCTGCAGCCTCGGCAAATGCGGTGAAAGCGAACGGCGGATCACTGCGGGCGACGGTAACACTCAAACCCAGAAAGTTGGGTACTGCGGCGGCGGCATCGGCCGCGAGCCGGCGCAGACTGTGGGCGACGACGGCGCCGGGCTCATCCAAAGCCGCGGTGAGAATGCCCAGGTCTGCGGCAAGGGCCGCATTGACCTTCACGAGAGGACTGCTCCGCTGCGCGCTCCCGAGCGCGATCGAGCCTGCCGGCGCCGCGCATGGCCAGTCGCTGTACGCGGTGAGGACCCCGAGACGCGAGTCAGGACCCGCCTCGTGACTGTTTCCTCACCCGTTACGTTACGCCGGTTGGGCTTTCCGGCTCAGGTCGGGCGCGGGCGCGGGCGCGGCGCACCGCTTCGTCGACCATGTGTTGCGCCACATCGGCCAACTTGCGGTGCTCAGACTGGCTCATCGCCCGCAGCTGGGTGAACGCGTCCTCGGCGCTGCGCCCGGTGCGTCCGCGGATGAGGCCAATCGCTTGATCGATCACTGGGCGGGTGGACAACGCCGCCTGCAACTGGACAGTCAGAGCAAGCGCGTCGGCGAGAATCTGCGCGTTGTACACGGCGACAGCAGCCGGTTTGGCGAACAACTCCCCGAATTCGGCGGCGTACTCATCGAAAACGTCTTTGCCGTAGGCATATACGTTGATCGCCCCGACCACGCGATCAGGCAGCAACAGCGGTAGTGACAGCGCACTGTGCACCCCCAACCTGCCTACGCGTGGCCCGAACCGCGGCCACATCTTCTCCCCACCCAACGACCCTGAGCGCACCGTGCGACGTTCCAGCGCCGCGGTGATGCAGGGCCCCTCATTGAGGGTGACGTACTGAATTTCGTCAATCTCGGTGACAAAGGGAGCGCTGGCCGCCAACGCCGCGACCATGTCGTCCACCCGGTCGACATTCAGCAACGTGACTCCGGCACCGTCGGCCCCCGGTATCGCGCGCACAGCGAACGAAGCTACCTCCGCCAGCAACTCAGGCAAGCGCAGATGGTCGGCGACCAGACCCGCGAGGTTGCTGATCGCCGCCTGCAAATCGGCGTCATCACTACTGAGCTGCTCCGAGGTCCGCGGCGGCGTCCCATCGGTGTCCTCGGTGAACTCCACCATCCCCGGTACCTGTTTCATCATCGCGCTGGAGCCAGACGTCACCGGCGTCCGGCCGTATACCCAGGGCGCAGCCGCCGCGAGGTCATCCCCATCCTAGGGCGAAGCCGGCTGGCTGGTCCACAGCGTCGTTGGCCGGCCACTTCCTAGATTTGGACACGAGAGCCGGCACCTGCACGGAAGCCCCGGACCGGTGTAGTGTCAGAGTCGCTGAGAATCTCAGCTGGTCCGGACGGGTTTTGGCCGTACGCCGCTGAACCCGAGGAGTACGTTAGCTCCGAGCCTGGCATGCCGGGGATCGTCCGCCCGACTGGATCGCGATGACCGACACATCGTCGCACTCTTCCGCCCCGCCGGGCGACGCCATTTCCTGTCCACCGGGCAAGGGTCGATTAGCACGATTGGACGCCCACTGGATGGCGTCGTCGGTGGCCGTTGTCAGCGCCCGCGGCGATATCGACCAGACGAACGCACGCACCCTCACCGAGTATTCGCTCGCCCACCTGGTGCGTTGTCGCGGGCTGATCCTTGATCTGACCCGTCTGGAATTCTTTGGTGCCGCAGGTTTCTCGGCGCTGCACAGAATCTCGGTGAGCTGCGCGCGCGCTGAACTGGACTGGGCGCTGGTACCCGGTGCTGCGGTATCCCTGCTGCTACGGATCTGCGATCCGGACGGCTGGCTGCCGGCCGCCGGCACCGTCAGTGCGGCACTGGCCGGCCTACAAGGACCGGCGTCCGATGCGGACCATCCCCCACGGTCATCATTAGGTGACCGACCCCCGACTGTGGGGCTTAGCGGGAAATCCGAAACCTCGGACCCAAGTGATCACTGCAACACCTGAGGAGTTCGGAGGTGCTGTTCGATGGTGTTTCGGGGCGCACTTTGCGCGTGCGGTGCCAGAGTCTGTTGTGGGAACGGTTCTGGGGGGGCGGTGAATGGGCCTTGCCGCTCGCGGCTGAAGCCGCTGCGGGTGTCCCTCGGGGGAAGTGTCGCGGCAGTGGTTTGCGTGTCGTCTTGGGCTGCAATCGAAAACGACCGCGACGGCTGTGGTTGAAAGCCCGAAACCATCGGGCCGCTGTGCCTGTCCGTCCGGCGAGCGCAAGAAAATCGCAAGTGGTCTCCGGCACACTAACGGCACGCACCGGTATCGGAGAAGCGAAAGGGACCTGCCATGAAGACCTCTCACACCTTGACGAAGATCATCGCCGGGACGCTGTTGTCTGGCGGTGTTGCATCGGCAGGCTTGGGGCTGGGAGCAGTAACCGCCCAAGCCGCGCCAGGTATTGCGCCGCTGGCGCATTGGTGTCCGGGCGACCCCGTGCAGCAGTTGCCGCGCGGGTGGGACCAGAGTGTCTGCCATTGACTACTATTCGAGGGGGCCGGACGCGCAACATCTCAATTCGTATGCTGTTGATGGGGTGCCGCCTCAGTTGATGTGTGGCCCCGTCCCGTGCGGGTTGTTTCCTTGATGCGGCCACACCGTGTGCCGTCCGGGCGGCCGAGCCGAGCGCTGTTCGCAGACGACACGTGAGCGCCCCGATGGGCTTATCTCTGATACCACCGAGACGGCGATTGTCGAGAAGCCCGCCGAGGAGGAGGACTGCCACGGCCGCGGTCATCACCACCACCACTGAGTTAGTCCCCTGACCGTGGGGCCTACGCGCGGATTCGCAGACGGGTTCCGTCCATAGGCCCCACGGTCATCGTCGTCACGGGGGCTCAAATCCCTGAGCAGTCCCAACAAGCCCCCGGGGGTTGACGCGCTGCCGTACGCGGGTGCAATGTGATACTGGTCATATGACCACTGGTCACTCTGGGTGGAAAGGCGGCAGCTCATGACCACGAAGGACAAGTACACGGAGGTGCCCGCGCCGTACTCGTGGGAGGTTCCCAGCGCCGGCGACGCGCGTTTCACGTGGGAATACGACGAGGGCCGCTCCCGGCTCCTGTCCCTCTACCAGAAGGGAAAGGACAAGCAGTGGGATGCGCAGTCGCGCATCGACTGGGCGCAAGACGTCGACCCGATGAACCCGGTCGCGCTGCCCGACGAGTTTCATCCGCTGTTCGGCAGCCCGATGTGGGACGCCGCAGACGATGCACGTCGCGCCGAGCTGCGCCAGCACTTCCAGGCCTGGCAGTTCTCGCAGTTCCTGCACGGCGAGCAGGGCGCGATGGTGTGCGCGGCCAAGATCGTCGAGGTCGTCCCGGACCTGGACGCCAAGTTCTACGCGGCCACCCAGACCATGGACGAGGCCCGGCACGTCGAGGCGTTCTCGCGGTTCCTGCAGGAGAAGGTCGGCCTGGTCTACCCGATCAACAAGCACCTGACCGCACTGCTGGACGACACGCTGCGCGACTCGCGCTGGGACATGCCCTACCTGGGCATGCAGGTCCTCATCGAAGGGCTCGCGCTCGCCGCCTTCGGCGTGCTGCGTGACATGTCGGCGCCGGACTCGCTGGCCAAGCAGGTGCTGGCCTACGTCATGCAGGACGAGGCCCGGCATGTGGCCTTCGGCCGAATCTCGCTGAAGGACTACTACGGCGCCCTGACCGAAGCCGAGCGGGACGAGCGCGAGGAGTTCGTCGTGGACGCCTGCTACCTCATGCGCGACCGGTTCCGAGGCGAGGAGGTTTTCGAGACCCTCGGCATGGACGTCAAGGCGTGCGCCGAGTGGGTCGACACGTCGCCGCTGATGATCCAGTTCCGCTCGCACCTGTTCAGCCGCATCGTGCCGATCGTCAAGGACATCGGGTTGTGGGGCGACAAGGTGCAGAAGGCCTTCACGGACATGGGGGTGCTCGACATGGCCGGCTCCGACATCGAGGCGCTGATGAAGGCCGACGAGGACCAGGCCGAGGAGCTGGACAAGGCACACGCCGAGATGGCCGAGCGGGCCCTCGAGGTGGACGAGGTGATCGCGGCGGGCGCGGGCTGACCGGAGTTTTCGGCCGCCGCCCTGCCACCGGGGCGCTGCACCAGGTCAGGCCCCACCCGCGGGCAAGCCCGCCGGATCGGAGCAAAGGCCGCGGTCCGGCCCGCACTCGCGCCGGCCGGTCATGTGGAGGAGAGTTTGCCGAGGGCCGCACGCCTACTACCTGGAGGAGCGACATGACGTCCCGGACGCATCTGCCGATTCCGAGTACCCCCCGAACGGGGCCGATCACCTACGACGCGAAGGACCCCGGGACGTCCTATCCGCCGATCGAGCAGGTCCGCCCGCCCGGCGGCGCACCGAACATCCTGCTGATCCTGCTCGACGACGTCGGGTTCGGTGCCTCGAGCGCCTTCGGCGGCCCGTGTCAAACGCCGACGGCCGAGCTGCTGGCGGCTAAAGGCCTGAAATACAACAGGTTCCACACGACGGCGTTGTGTTCGCCGACCCGACAGGCACTGCTGACCGGACGCAACCACCATTCCGTCGGCATGGGTGGGATCACCGAGATCGCCACCGGCGCACCGGGGTACAACTCCGTGCTGCCCAACACCATGTCGCCGATCGCGCGAACCCTGAAGCTCAACGGTTACAACACGGCCCAGTTCGGCAAATGCCACGAGGTGCCGGTGTGGGAGACCAGCCCGGTCGGCCCGTTCGACGCGTGGCCCACCGGCGGCGGTGGCTTCGAATACTTCTACGGGTTCATCGGCGGGGAGGCCAACCAGTGGTACCCGACCCTCTACGAGGGCACCACACCGGTCGAGGTCGACTCGACACCCGAACAGGGCTACCACTTCATGGCGGACATGACCGACAAGGCCATCGCCTGGATCGGCCAGCAGAAGGCGCTGGCCCCAGACAAGCCGTTCTTCGTCTATTTCGCGCCCGGGGCCACGCACGCGCCCCATCACGTGCCCAAGGAGTGGGCCGACAAATACGCGGGCGCCTTCGACGCCGGCTGGGACAGCCTGCGGGAGCAGACATTCGCGCGGCAGCAGGAGCTCGGGGTGATCCCGGCGGGATGCGAGCTCACGGCCCGTCACGCCGAGATTCCGGCGTGGGAGGACATGCCCGACGACCTCAAGCCGGTCCTGCGCCGCCAGATGGAGGTGTATGCGGGCTTTCTCGAGTACACCGACCACCACGTCGGCCGCCTGATCGACAGCGTCCAGCGGCTCGGCGTTCTCGACGACACGCTGGTCTACTACATCATCGGCGACAACGGCGCCTCGGCCGAGGGCACGCTGCACGGCACCTTCAACGAGATGCTGCCGTTCAACGGCCTGGAAGGGATCGAGACACCGGAGTTCATGGCCCAGCGGGTCGACGAGTTCGGCGGACCGCGGTCCTACAACCATTACGCGGTCGGGTGGGCGCACGCGATGGACACCCCGTATCAGTGGACCAAGCAGATCGCGTCGCACTGGGGCGGGACCCGCAACGGCACAATCGTGCACTGGCCCAAGCACATCCGCGCCGAGGGCGAGATGCGGTGGCAGTTCCACCACGTCATCGACGTCGCCCCCACGCTGCTCGAGGCGGCCGGGCTGCCCGAGCCGCTGTTCGTCAACGGCGTGCAGCAGCATCCCATCGAGGGGGTCAGCATGCTGTACACGTTCAACGACCCGCAGGCGCCGGACCGCCACGAGACGCAGTACTTCGAGATACTCGGCAACCGCGGCATCTACCACCGGGGCTGGACCGCCGTGACCAAACACGGCACGCCGTGGCAGCTGGTGGGCCAGCAGAAGCCCGCTTTCGACGACGACGTCTGGGAGCTCTACGACACCACGGCCGACTGGTCCCAGGCCAGGGACCTGTCCCGCGAGCATCCCGGCAAACTCCATGAGCTGCAGCGGCTTTGGCTGATCGAGGCCACCCGCTACAACGTGCTGCCGCTCGACGACGACACCGCGAACCGGATGAACTCCGACCTGGCCGGCCGGCCGGTGCTGATCACGGGCAACACCCAGCTGCTGTTTGCCGGCATGGGGCACCTCTCGGAGAACTGCGTGCTCAACCTCAAGAACAAGTCGCACTCGGTGACCGCCGAGATAGTGGTGCCCGAAACCGGCGCCGAAGGGGTGATCGTCGCCCAGGGCGCCAACATCGGCGGCTGGAGCCTCTACGCCAAGGACGGCACGCTGAAGTACTGCTACAACCTGGGCGGCATCAAGCACTACTTCGTCGCGGCCGACGGCCCGTTGCCGCCCGGCGAGCACCAGGTGCGCATGGAATTCGACTACGCCGGCGGCGGCATGGGCAAAGGCGGCACCGTCACGCTCTATACCGACGGGCAGCAGGTCGGCGCGGGCACCGTGGAAGCGACGCTGGCCATCGTCTACTCGGCCGACGACGGCTGCGACGTCGGGCGCGACGGCGGCGCGGCCGTCTCGCCGGACTATCCGGCCGGTAACAACGCGTTCAACGGCCGCGTCAAAGGCGTTCAGCTCGCGATCGCCGACGCCGCGCAGGCCGAGGGCCACCGCGTCGACCCGCAGCAGGCCCTACGCGTCGCCATGGCCCGCCAATAGCGCGGCCGGCCGCGTCACAGCCCCGCGATGACGATGCCGACGCCGGCCACGATCGCCACCGCGAGGGACAGCAAGAGAAAACTGACGAACCCCTCCCGGGGCGCCGACGCCTCGTGCTCACCCGCCGCGATCGGCGCGAGCCTGCCCCCCGCGCCCCACGCCGCCGCGAGCAGCGTGGCCAGCCAATTCGCGTAGGCGGCGTACACGATGAGCGCCACCGCGGCGATCCCCCACGCGGCGGGAAGCTTCAGGTGCGGCCACAGCAGGCCGATCAGCACCAGGAACATGCCGTTGAGGACGGCCTCGAGGTGGCTGGACAGCCCCATCCGCGGGTTCTTCAGCGCCGGGACCGCGAACCCGGTGAGCAGGCCGAGCAGGAACAGGACGAGGCCGAGCGCGAACAGCATTGTCTGCATGCCAGCAAACTAGCCGCCCGCGGCCCGTCCCGTCCCGCGGTTGCGCGGCCGCGCGGTGCCGCAGGTCGCTGCTAGCGTCGCCACCACCAGCCGCCGCAATCGAGTGAGGTCAATGCGATGGAAGAACCGCTGCTGCTGCAACACCGCGACGAGCGCGGCGTCGTCACGCTGACGCTGAACCGCCCCCGGGCCTTCAACGCGCTGTCCGAGGCGATGCTGGCCGCGCTCGGCGAGGCCCTGGACGCGCTCGCCGCAGACGAGGCGGTGCGCGCCGTCGTGATCGCGGCGTCCGGGAAGGCGTTCTGCGCCGGCCACGATCTCAAGGAGATGCGCGCCGAGCCCTCGCTGGAGTACTACCGGCGCCTGTTCGCCCGGTGCACCGCGGTGATGCTGGCCATCCAGCGCCTGCCCGTCCCGGTGATCGCTCGGGTGCAGGGCCTCGCGACCGCCGCGGGCTGCCAGCTCGTCGCGATGTGCGACCTCGCGGTGGCCAGCGACGACGCGCGGTTCGCCGTCAGCGGCATCAACGTCGGCCTGTTCTGCGCGACTCCGGGGGTGGCGCTGTCACGCAACGTGCCCCGCAAGGCCGCCTTCGAGATGCTCGTCACCGGCGACTTCGTCTCCGCCGCGCAGGCGCGCGTGCTGGGCCTGGTCAACACGGTGGCGGCAGCCGAGTCGCTGGACGACGAAATCGAGGCGCTGGTGGCGCGCATCGTCGCCAAGCCCGGTGTCGCCGTCGCGATGGGCAAGGCGCTGTTCTACCGCCAGATCGAGGCCGGCATCGAGTCCGCCTATGCCGACGCGGGCGAGACGATGGCCTGCAACATGATGGATGCGTGCGCGCTCGAGGGGGTGGAGGCCTTCATCGAGAAGCGCCCGCCCAGCTGGTCGCCGGCGCGGCCGGCGACGGCGTAGCGGCAGGACGGCGTGGCGGCCTCCGGTACGAAGTCGACCCCCGCCGCAACGGCGGGGGCCGACTCTTCGGGACTCAGGCGGACCGGCGAATGCCGCGTCCGCGGCCGATGTCGCCCTTCAGCAGCAGGTCGCGCTCGGATTCCGAGAGCCCGCCCCAAACGCCGTAGGGCTCACCGACTTCGAGCGCATGGGAACGGCACTCCTGGATCACCGGGCACTGCCGGCACATCTCCTTGGCGCGCTGCTCGCGCTGCATGCGGGCGCGGCCCCGCTCGCCGTCGGGGTGGAAGAACATCGATGAGTCAACGCCGCGGCACAGGCCGTGGAGCTGCCAGTTCCAGATGTCGGCGTTGGGCCCGGGTAACTGCTCAGGCTGTGGCATTGGCTTGTTCCCTCTCTGCACGGCACGCCCAAGTTGAGGTCGAGTTCGAGAAGCGTCCGAGAAGCGTCCGAAAAGCAGTTGTGCACTGAAATGAAGCGGCGTCACCGATGACAACCCGTCACCGGTAGACGTTAGGGGCGACGGCGAATTTCCGTCAATAGCCACTTAGCCGAGCAAACTATGTAACCGTTGGAAGGGATTTTACTTTACGTTCATCTGCGTCACATTCGCCCATCGAGACCGCCGCTACCAGCCACGAGGCCCGGCCGGGATTCCGCAGCTCAGGGCGGAGAGGGTCGCGTGCAGTTTTCCGTCCGGAGGCAATGGTCATTAACAGTCCAGTAACACAACGAGCACAAACTGTTTACTAATATCGCCGTGATTGAAACTCGTCACACTTCTGTGATCTATCAGACACTGGCCGACGCCGCCTTCGGCAACCGGCCCGACCGCTGGCCGTTGCCCACGGCGGCCACGCCGGGGCAGCTGTGGCTGCGGGCCGTGGCGGCTGGTGGGCAGGGCCGCTACGGCAGCGCCTACCGCGACCTCGCCGAGTTGCGGCGCGGCGGCGCGCCCGGGCGGCTGGTGTCGCTGGCCCACAGCACGCAGGGGTCGTTTGTGCGCCAGCTCGGCTGGCATGCGCTGGCCCGGGGGTGGGACGGGCGTGCCCTGGCGCTGGCGGGAGCCGATCGCGAGGCGCGCGCCGACGCGCTGACCGGGCTCGCGGCCGACGCGCTGGGCGTCGGGCGGCTGGCGGCCGCGGCGACGCTGCTGGCGCGGGTGGACCGGGAACTGGAGCCGGCGCCGGCGGCGCCCGACCGGCTCGCGGTGCGCAGGGGATGGGTGTCCGCCGAGCTGGCGATGGCCGCCGGGCAGGGCGAGACCGCCGTGCGGCGGGCCGGCGAGGCGGTCGAGCTGGCGCGCGCGATGGCGATCCCGTCGGCGCGCCACCGCGTCAAGAGCGACGTCGTGCTGGCCGCCGCCCTGTGCAGCGCCGGCGCGACCGAGCGCGCCCGCGCCGTCGCCGAGGCGGCCCTGGATATCGCGGGGCAACTGAAACTGACACCGCTTCAATGGGCGTTGTCCTGCCTGCTGATTGATATCGGAAGCGTCACGTTTACGGCACGGGAATTGCACCAAATTCGCGACATCTGCGCAGGTCAGGTGCGCCGCGCCGGTGGAACGTGGTATTCGTCTTGAAACGGCTTTCCGCCGTTGGCGTCAATGCGTTTGGTTCGCCCCGGGATGTGTCCGCTTCGTAACGTTGGAGATACCGCCGTCGATGACAATTCAAGGGGAACGTCTCGACGCTGCGGTGGCGGAGGCCGCGGCGGGGGACCACAAGGCTCTTCGGGAGGTGCTGGAGACCATCCGCCCGATCGTCGTGCGATATTGCCGGGCACGGGTCGGCACGTTCGAGCGCGGTGGCCTGTCAGCCGACGACGTGGCTCAGGAGGTGTGCTTGGCCACCATCACGGCCCTGCCGCGCTACCGGGAACGGGGACGCCCCTTTCTGGCCTTCCTCTACGGGATCGCGGCCCACAAGGTCGCCGACGCCCATCGGGCGGCCGGCCGTGATCTCGCCTACCCGGCGGAGGCGGTCCCCGAGCGGTGGTCGGCCGAGGCGGGCCCGGAGCAGTTGGCCATCGAAGCCGACTCGGTGAGCCGGATGAGCGAACTCCTGGAGATCCTGCCCGCCAAGCAGCGCGAGATCCTGATCCTGCGCGTCGTTGTCGGCCTGTCGGCCGAGGAGACGGCGGCCGCCGTAGGCAGCACCACGGGCGCGGTCCGGGTGGCCCAGCACCGTGCACTCACCCGGCTCAAATCCGAAATCGTTGCGGCAGGTGACTATGCGTGAATTTGGATATGCCCTCGGCGACCAACCTGGATTGGACGAGTTCGGCCGCACCGACCTGCTGCTCGACGCGCTCGCCGACCGCCGGCCGGTCGACCTCCGAGACCCCGATGACCCCGATGATCAGGCGCTTGCCGAGCTGCTGGGGGACTGGCGCGACAACCTGAGGTGGCCGCCGGCCAGCGCCCTGGTCTCGCCGGAGGAGGCCGTGGCGGCCCTGCGCACCGGGATAGCGGACCGCCGGCGCGGCCGGCGCGGCCTGGCGACCATCACGTCGGTTGCCGCGACGCTGCTGATCCTCAGCGGATTCGGCGCACTGGTGGCCGAGGCCCGGCCCGGGGACGCCCTGTACGGCCTGCATGCGATGTTCTTCGACCAGCCGCGCGTCAACGACCATCAGATCACCCTGTCGGCCAAGGTCGAGCTCGCCAAGGTCCAGGAGCTGATCAACCAGGGTGAGTGGGCTCAGGCGCACAGTCAGCTGGCCGAGATCAGCAGCGCCGTACAGGCGATGCACGACGGGGCCAGCCGGCAGGATCTGATGGACCAGGTCAACTTGCTGAACACCAAGGTCGCCTCGCGTGACCCGAATGCCACGCTGCCGCCCGAGTCCGGGGGCCCGGGCGTTGCGGTGCCCGAAACCAAGGTGCCGATGGCACCGCCGTCGGCGGGCCCTTGGTTGATTCCGTCGCCCGACCCGTCGTCCGGCCGTCGCCGGCACCGCGGCGCGACCGCAGTTCCCGTACCGCAGGAGCCGGGCGGCACGCCCTGAGTGGGCGTGCTCGCTGCTCAGTGGCGCTGGGGGTATCCGTCGGCGTCTGACGTCGCCTCGTTGAGCGAGGCGTCGGCGTACCCGCGGCAGTAGTCCCACGTCACGTAGGAATCGGGCTCGGGGTCGTAGGCGGGCTCGTGCGGGCGGACCGTGCCGTCGATCAGCAGCTGCAGCAGGTTGGCCCGCAACATGTCCCAGTCGTGGTAGTGGTCCTGCTGGCATTCGTCGCAGCACACAACCAGTCCACGAATTCCCTTGTGAGCCAACAACGCTTCGTAAACGGCCAGATCGGCCAGGTCGGCCTCGACCGCCATGCGCTCCTGCTGATCCAGCGGTTGACCCGGCTCTACGGCATCCAGCGCCGCCGACGGGTCACAGGGGTCGTCGGCGAACGGGTCGGGCGGCAAACCCGGTGGGAGGTGGTCGCGCACCCTTCTAGGGTACGCAGGCCGGTGACAGTAACGCCAGCAGGTAGCTGCCCGCCATTTCCCCGGTGCGCCGCCACGCGGCGCACGCTTCGCCATCGGGTCGGACCGAGCCGATAGGATGGGTGGTCTCGACTTCGCATGCGTATGGAGGCCTCACCGATGTCCCGTGGCATGTCCCACCTGGAAGACAGTTCCGACCTGGTCGCGAGCCCGTACCTGCGCGGCGGCCTGGGGGAGAACTCGGTGCCGACCGGGGGCGACAACCCGCACAAGGTCGCGATGCTGGGGCTCACCTTCGACGACGTCCTGTTGTTGCCGGCGGCCTCCGATGTGGTGCCCGCCACCGCGGACACCTCCAGTCAGCTCACCAAGAAGATCCGGCTCAGGGTCCCGCTGGTCAGCTCGGCGATGGACACCGTGACCGAGTCGCGGATGGCCATCGCCATGGCACGGGCCGGCGGGATGGGCGTGCTGCACCGCAACCTGCCCGTGGCCGAGCAGGCCGGCCAGGTCGAGATGGTGAAGCGCTCCGAGGCGGGCATGGTCACCGACCCGGTCACCTGTCGCCCGGACAACACGCTGGCCCAGGTCGACGCTCTGTGCGCCCGGTTCCGGATCTCCGGCCTGCCGGTGGTCGACGACTCTGGCGCGCTGGTCGGCATCATCACCAACCGCGACATGCGGTTCGAGGTGGACCAGAGCAAGCAGGTCGCCGAGGTGATGACCAAGGCCCCGCTGATCACCGCCCAGGAGGGGGTCAGCGCCGACGCCGCGCTGGGGCTGCTGCGCCGCAACAAGATCGAGAAGCTGCCTGTCGTCGACGGCCATGGCCGGCTGACCGGGCTGATCACCGTCAAGGACTTCGTCAAGACCGAGCAACACCCCCTGGCCACCAAGGACAGGGACGGCCGGCTGCTGGTGGGCGCCGCGGTCGGCGTCGGCGGCGACGCCTGGGTGCGCGCGATGATGCTCGTCGACGCCGGGGTCGACGTGCTGATCGTCGACACCGCCCATGCCCACAACCGGCTGGTGCTCGACATGGTCGGCAAACTCAAGGCCGAGGTCGGCGACCGGGTCGAGGTGATCGGCGGCAATGTCGCCACCCGGACCGCGGCCACCGCGCTCGTCGAGGCCGGCGCCGACGCGGTGAAGGTCGGGGTGGGCCCGGGGTCGATCTGCACGACGCGGGTGGTGGCCGGCGTCGGCGCGCCGCAGATCACGGCGATCCTGGAGGCCGTTGCCGCGTGCGGGCCGGCCGGTGTGCCGGTCATCGCCGACGGCGGCCTGCAGTACTCCGGCGACATCGCCAAGGCCCTGGCCGCCGGCGCGTCGACGGCCATGCTGGGATCGCTCTTGGCCGGCACCGCCGAGGCGCCCGGCGAGCTGATCTTTGTCAACGGCAAGCAGTTCAAGAGCTACCGCGGCATGGGGTCGCTGGGCGCCATGCAGGGCCGGGGCGTGGCCGGGGGCGGCGGCAAGTCCTACTCCAAGGACCGCTACTTCGCCGACGACGCGCTCTCGGAGGACAAGCTGGTTCCCGAGGGAATCGAGGGCAGGGTGCCGTTCCGGGGCCCGCTGTCGTCGGTCATCCACCAGCTCACCGGTGGGCTGCGGGCCGCCATGGGCTACACCGGCTCGCCCACCATCGAGGCGCTGCAGCAAGCGCAGTTCGTTCGGATCACGGCCGCGGGGCTGCGGGAAAGCCACCCGCACGACGTTGCCATGACCGTCGAAGCGCCCAACTACTACGCCCGCTGAGGCTGATGACGGACATGGTCGAGATGGGGATGGGCCGCGTGGCCCGTCGCGCCTATGAGCTCAGCGAAGTCAGCATCGTGCCGTCGCGCCGCACCCGCTCGTCGAAGGATGTGTCGACGGCCTGGCAGCTGGACGCCTACCGGTTCGAGATCCCGGTGATCGCGCACCCGACCGATGCCCTGGTGTCCCCGGAGTTCGCGATCGAGCTGGGCCGGCTGGGCGGGCTGGGCATCCTCAACGGCGAGGGGCTGATCGGCCGGCACGCCGACGTCGAGGCCAAGATCGCCCAGCTCGTCGAGGCCGCCGCCAAGGAGCCGGAGCCCTCCGCGGCGATCCGGCTGCTGCAGGAGCTGCACGCGGCGCCGTTGAACCCCGACCTGCTGGGCTCGGCGGTGGCCCGCGTCCGCGAGGCCGGCGTGACGACCGCGGTGCGGGTGAGCCCGCAGAACGCCCAGGCGCTGACGCCGGTGCTGTTGGCGGCCGGCATCGACCTGCTGGTCGTCCAGGGCACGATCGTTTCCGCCGAGCGGGTGGCCGTCGACGGCGAGCCGCTGAACCTCAAGACCTTCATCTCCGAACTCGACGTGCCCGTCGTCGCGGGCGGCGTGCAGGATCACCGCACCGCGCTGCACCTGATGCGCACCGGCGCGGCCGGCGTCATCGTCGGTTACGGCTCCACCCACGGGGCGACCACCACCGACGAGGTGCTGGGCATCAGCGTGCCGATGGCCACCGCGATCGCCGACGCGGCCGCCGCGCGCCGCGAATACCTCGACGAGACCGGCGGCCGGTACGTGCACGTGCTGGCCGACGGCGACATCCACACCTCCGGCGAGCTGGCCAAGGCCATCGCCTGCGGCGCCGACGCGGTGGTGCTCGGCACGCCGCTGGCCGAATGCGCCGAGGCACTCGGCGACGGGTGGTTCTGGCCCGCCGCGGCGGCGCACCCCTCGCTCCCGCGCGGGGCGCTGCTGCAGATCGCTGTCGGCGAGCGCCCGCCGATGGAACGTGTTCTGGGCGGGCCGTCCGACGACCCGTTTGGCAGTCTCAACCTCGTTGGTGGCCTGCGCCGATCGATGGCCAAGGCCGGCTACTGCGACCTCAAGGAGTTCCAGAAAGTCGGTCTGACCATCAGGAGCTGAACCCCGCCCGATCCGTATAGCAAATATCACTATCGCTAAAAACCGCTGTTCGGTCCAGGCTGGGAGTCGGCTGCAGCTACCGCTGGGCGCGGGGGCGCACCGAGGGGGCTGTCCAACTTCTTCCCATGAGCGCCGCGGGTCAGCTCGGATTCGTCGTCGGCGTCGGCCTGCTGCTCAACGGCCTGGTGCTGTGGGGTTCGCGCCAGGTCCGGCCGGTGTTCAGCCGGTGGTCGCGCCGGACGAGCTGTCTGTAGGCAACCGGCCAAGTTTGCGGTCAGCGGTTTACCGCACCCGTCGGTAGGCGATACTTGGTGCCATGAAGCCGGATTACGACGTCCTGATCATCGGATCGGGTTTTGGAGGCAGCGTCAGCGCGCTGCGACTGACCGAAAAGGGCTACCGCGTAGGGGTGCTGGAGGCCGGCCGCCGCTTCTCCGACGAGGAGTTCGCCAAAACGTCGTGGGACCTGCGCAAGTTCCTGTGGGCGCCGCGGTTGGGCTGCTACGGCATCCAGCGCATCCACCCGCTGAACAACGTGATGATTCTGGCGGGCGCCGGCGTGGGCGGCGGCTCGCTGAACTACGCCAACACGCTCTACGTGCCGCCCGAGCCGTTCTTCGCCGACCGGCAGTGGTCGCACATCACCGACTGGCGCGACGAGCTGATGCCGCACTATGACCAGGCCCAGCGGATGCTGGGCGTGGTCACGAACCCGACCTTCACCGACGCCGACCGCATCGTCAAGGAAGTCGCCGACGAGATGGGCTGCGGCGACACCTGGGTCCCGACACCGGTCGGGGTGTTCTTCGGCCCCGACGGCACCAAGACACCGGGCGAGACCGTGCCCGACCCATTCTTCGGTGGTGCCGGCCCGGAGCGCACCGGCTGCCTGGAGTGCGGATGCTGCATGACGGGGTGCCGGTTCGGCGCCAAGAACACGCTCGTCAAGAACTACCTCGGCCTCGCGGAATCGGCGGGTGCGCAGGTGATCCCGATGACCACCGTCAAGGGCTTCGAGCAGCGGCCGGACATGCTTTGGGAGGTCAAGACGGTCCGCACCGGGAGCTGGTTGCGCCGGGAGCGGCGCACCTTCACCGCGTCCTACGTGATCCTGGCCGCGGGCACCTGGGGCACCCAGCACCTGCTGTTCAAGATGCGTGACCGGGGCAAGTTGCCGCGGCTCTCGGAGCGTCTGGGCTTTGTGACCCGGACCAACTCCGAGTCGATCGTGGGGGCCGCCACGCTGGACGTCCCATCCGACCTGGACCTGACCCACGGGGTGGCCATCACGTCGTCGATACACCCGACGTCGGACACGCACGTCGAACCCGTGCGCTACGGCAAGGGTTCCAACGCCATGGGGCTGCTGCAGACCCTGATGACCGACGGCCCCGGGCCCGAGGGCACCGACGTGCCGCGCTGGCGGCAACTGCTGGACCAGGCCCGTGAAGACCCGCGGGGCATCCTGCGGATGATCAACGTCAGCCACTGGAGCGAGCGCACCGTGATCGCGTTGGTGATGCAGCACCTGGACAACTCCATCACCACGTTCACCAAGCGCGGCAAGCTGGGCATCCGCCGGTACGCCAGCAGGCAGGGGCACGGCGAGCCGAACCCGTCGTGGATCCCGGTCGGCAACCGGGTCACCCGCCGCATCGCCGAGAAGATCGACGGCGTCGCCGGCGGCACCTGGGGCGAGCTGTTCAACATCCCGTTGACCGCCCACTTCCTCGGCGGTGCGGTGATCGGGGACGGCCCCGAGAACGGGGTCATCGACCCCTACCACCGCGTCTACGGCTACCCGTCGCTGCTGGTGGTGGACGGGGCCTCGATCTCGGCGAACCTGGGCGTCAACCCGTCGCTGTCCATCGCCGCGCAGGCCGAGCGCGCCGCCTCCCTGTGGCCGAACAAGGGGGAGAACGACCAGCGGCCGCTGCAGGGCGACACCTACGTCCGCCTGTCGCCGATCGCGCCGAAGGGGCCGGTGGTGCCGGCCGACGCGCCGGGCGGCCTGCGGTGGGCGCCCGTCAACCCGGTCAGCTCCACCGGCTGAGGCCGGTCAGCTCGCGATCACCTCGAGCGGTGCGCCGCTGACCACCCGGCTGCGCTCCCCGTGCACGTTGACCGGGACGTCGCCCATCAACGTGACGCGGTGCATCAGGCGGGGCTGGTCGTCGTAGTCGTCGATCGCCCGGTGCTGGGTAGCCCGGTTGTCCCAGATGGCGACGTCGCCCGGCTCCCAGTTCCAGCGAACGGTGTTCTCTGGCAGGGTGATTCGCCGTTGCAGCAGTTCGAGCAGCACGCTGGACTCGTGGCTGTCCAGCCCGACGAAGCCGCGCACGAAGTCCCCGGCCAGCAGCGTGCGCTCGCCGGTCTGCGGATGCACCCGCACCACCGGGTGCTCGGTCTGGAAGTCGCGCTTCTCGAACGCCTGCCGGAAGGCCCGCTGCGCGTCGGTCATTGTTTTTTGGGACGCCTGGGCCTGCGCGGACACGTAGTCGTAGCGGTTGGTGTGCAGTGCCCACAGGTTTTCGACGAGGCTTTTGAGCGGGTCGGGCAGCTGCTCGTAGGCCGCCGCGGTCGAGGCCCACAGCGTCGAGCCGCCGTAGGACGGCAGGGTGACCGCGCGCAGGATCGAGGCCGCCGGGTAGTTGGCGGCGAAGGTGACGTCGGTGTGCCAGCGGTTGGCCGTGCCGTACTCGGAGTCGATCGGGGTGATGACCGGCGCGTTCTTGGCGGCCAGCACCGCCGCGGCGGGGTGGCCGATCGGCGTGCCGAGCAGGCCGGCGAACGCGAGCTGCGCGGCGTCGTCGAGGTGGTGTTGTCCCCGGAAGAAGACCACCTTGTGGTCCAGCAGTGCCCGTCGGATCCCGTCGACGGCGGCCGCGTCGAGGTCGCCGCCGAGGCGCACCGCGTCGATCCGCGCGCCGATGCGGCTGCCCAGTTTCGTCACGGTCATCTTCGCTGTCATTGCTGTGGTCCTTGCCGGAGAGGGAATGAAGCCCGAGTGTAGTCAGGTGACTACATCGTTGAAGCTTAGTGTAGCTACCGAATGCGCTGTCGGCAAGGAACGGCTGACTACTTGCTGCGGGCCAGCGCGCGCCGGTGCGTGGGCTCGCGGCCCGGCGGTTGCGGCGGCGGCGGGAGCAGCGGTTTGCGGGGCCGGACCGCGATGGTCTTGGGGGCGTCGGTGCTCAGCGTGATCTCCTCGCCGGAGTGCCGGATGGTCAGCTCGCCGCCGGGCCCGTCGTGGACGGTGTAGGTGACGTCGGTGTGGTTGACGTCGACGGTCAGCCGGAAGTCGCGCCAGCGCAGCCGGAACCGCAGCCGGGTGATGCCGTCGGGCAGCCGGGGATCCAGCGACACGATGGTCTCGTCGTCGCGCAGGCCGCCGAAGCCGACCACCAGCGCCGTCCAGGCGCCGGCCAGCGAGGCCATGTGCAGGCCGTCGCGGGTGTTGTGGTGCAGGTCGCGCAGGTCGATCAGCGCGGCCTCGTAGGCGTAGTCGTGGGCCAGTTCGAGGTGGCCGACCTCGGCGCACATCACCGCCTGGGTGCAGGCCGACAGCGACGAGTCGCGCACCGTGCGCCGCTCGTAATAGTCGACGTTGTGCGCCTTCTGTTCCGGGGTGAACGCGTGGCTGCGGAGCTGCATGGCCAGCACCAGGTCGGCCTGCTTGATCACCTGGGCGGGGTAGAGCCGCACGTAGGGTTCGTGCAGCAGCAGCGGGTAGGTGGGGTTGGCGTCGAAGTCCCATTCGGCGAAGGTGGTGAACCCTTCGCACTGTTGATGCACACCCAGTTCGGCGTCGTAGGGGATGTTGGCCGCGTCGGCGGCGTCGCGCCAGGCGGCCGTCTCCTCGGTCGTGACACCCAGCGTCTTGGTCGCCTCCGGGTGGCGGTTGCAGGCCTCGGCGGCGGTGATCAGGTTGTGGGCGGCCATCAGGTTGGTGAAGACGTTGTCGCGCACGATCGCGGTGTACTCGTCGGGACCGGTCACCCCGTCGAGGTGCCAGACGCCGTGCCGGTCGTGGTGTCCGAGTGACATCCACAGCCGGGCGGTCTCGATGAGCACCTGCAGGCCGCACTCCTCTTCCAGCGAGTCGTCGCCGGTGACGATGCGGTACCGCTCGAAGGCCATGGCGATGTCGGCGTTGATGTGAAAGGCCGCCGTGCCGGCCGGCCAGTAGCCCGAGGACTCCTGCCCGCGGATGGTCCGCCAGGGAAAGCTCGCCCCCTTCAGGCCGAGTTCGGCGGCGCGCTCCTTGGCGTACTTCAGCGTCGACGCCCGCCAGCGCAGCGCGTCGGCGACCGCATGGGGTGCGGTGTAGGTGAGCACCGGCAGCACGTAACTCTCGGTGTCCCAGAAGGCGTGGCCGTCGTAGCCCGTCCCGGTGAGGCCCTTGGCCGGGATCGCCCGCCGTTCGGCGCGGGCGCTGGCCTGCAGCAGGTGGAAGAGCCCGAAGCGCACCGCCTGCTGGGACTCCGGGTCGCCCTCGACCTCGACGTCGGCGTTTTCCCAGAACTCGTCGAGGTAGTCCCGTTGCGATTTCAGCAGCCCCTGCCACCCGGCGTAACGGGCGCTGTGCAGCGCGGCGGCGACCTGATCGCGCAGTGCCGGGCGGGAACGCATGCTCGACCACCCGTACGCCAGGTACTTGACGATCCGCAGCTTCTGGCCCGGGCGCAGCCCGCAGATCACGGTGGTCCGGGCCAGATCCGGGCGCGCATCGGTGCTGATCTCGACCCGCCCGGGCACGTCGACCTCGTGATCCATCCCGGCGGCCATCATCAGGGCGCTGGCGCGGGTCCGGTGCATGAGGAGCGCTCCGCACTCGGTGTTCTCGTGTTCGACGGCCTCCAGCGGCTTCTCCAGGATCGCCGAAACCCGTGGGTCACTCGAGGTCTCCGGGAGGTCCTCGTTGGTCACCAGCTCGGACTGGACCGTGACCCGGACGAACTCCTCGACGGCCTCGATCACGTACTCGATGGCGGCCACGCCGCGTTGGGCCAGCGATACCAGCCGGGTGGACACCAGCTTCACCTGCTTGCCCGCGGGGGAGCACCAGTCCGCGGCGCGACGCAGCGTTCCGGCCCGCAGGTCCAGCACCCGCTCGTGGGAGATCAATCTGCCGTACCGGACGTCGAACGGCTCGTCCTCGACCAAAAGCCGGAAGATCTTGCCGTTGGTGATGTCGACGATGGTTTGGCCGGCCTCCGGATACCCGTAGCCGGCCTCGGCGTAAGGCAGCGGCCGGATCTCGAAGAAGGAGTTCAGGTAGGTGCCCGGCAGGCCGTAAGGCTCGCCCTCGTCGAGGTTGCCGCGCAACCCGACGTGCCCGTTGGACAGGGTGAACAGCGATTCCGACTGGGCCAGCAGGTTCAAGTCGAGTCGGGTCTCCCGGACCTGCCACGGTTCAACGGGGAACGATTCTTCGGTGATCATGACTGCAACAGGTCGGCGAGATCGGTGACCACCACATCGGCGCCGTTGCGGCGTAGGTCGTCGGCCTGGCCCACCCGGTCGACGCCCACCACGTAACCGAAGTTACCCGCTCGGCCGGCTGCCACACCCGACAGCGCGTCCTCGAATACCGCCGCCGCGCCGGGGTCGACGTCGAGCAGCTGCGCACCGCGCAGGAATGAGTCCGGGGCCGGCTTGCCGGGGATGTGTTCCTGGCGCAGCGTGTTGCCGTCGACCCGCTGCAAAATGAACCTGTCCAGCCCGGTGATCTTGAGTACCTCGGGGGTGTTGGCGCTGGCTGACACCACGGCGATGGCCAACCCCGCGGCCGACACCGCCTCCAGGTAGCGCCGCGACCCCTCGAACACCGTGACGCCGTCGTCGTGGAGCACCTTCTGGAACATTTCGTTCTTGCGGTTGCCCAGGCCGTAGACCGTGTCGGCGGTCTCGGGATCGTCGGGACTGCCGTCGGGCAGCTCGATGTCGCGGCTTTTCAAAAACGAGCGGACTCCGTCCTCGCGCTTCTTGCCGTCCACGTAGCGCCGGTAGTCGGTGGCCGCATCGAAAGGAACGAACTCCTGGCCCGTGCCCTCGGCCCGTTCCGTCAGGAAGGCGTCGAACATGGCCTTCCAGGCCTTGGTGTGCACGCTGGCGGTGTCGGTGAGCACGCCGTCCAGGTCGAACAGGCAGGCATGCACCTTGTCTGGCAGGCCGAGCACGGCGCACCTCACTCTCCTGGTTACATGGGGACTCGTGGGGCGGTACCCACTCCACCATGCTTTCCCACATGTCGCCAGTTCGGCTCGCTGCGCTCAGCGCCGACGCGGGGCCCGCGACGGTCCGCGGGGCTTTTGCTACGGGCCGGCCCCGCGGGTCGACGCCAGACGCGGACAAGTCGACGACGCGTGTGCGTCCCGGTGGGACGGCCCGCGCGGGGCCCCTTTCCGTGTCGGCTATGGATGCCAATCCGTTGATCACACAGGCAAATTCATGAGGTGCTCGATGCTGCTCTGCCGCGCCAGTCCTGGGCATGCCCGCCCCGGCCGGGGCGACACCGGCAGTCATTATCGCCGAATATGCTGGTGCACAATACCTTTCGAGGCTAACGGCGACGCCCTGGACACGGCGAGCACCCGCGGGCGTAGCGGGCGGCGGGGTTTTTGCCATGCCGCGGGCGATGACGTCGTCGAGGGCGGCGGAGATGTCAGGGCGCTGCCGGCAGGGGGTCGGTCGAGGTGGGCAGCGACCAGGGCGGCCGCGGAGTCGGCGCGGTAGGGCCCGGCGCCGGTCAGGCATTCGTAGAGCACCCCGGCCGGGGCTCGGAGTCGGCGCGGTAGGTGACCTCGTCGTAGCGGCCGAACCGCTCGGGGGCCAGGTAGGTCCAGGTGCCGATCGCGGCCCCGGTAGAGCGCGGCGGCGACCTGGACCTGGCCCATCCCGCCGCGGCCCGGCAACCGGCGCGACCACTAAGCTTGCGTCGTGACGAAACCTGGAGACCTCGAGGCGGCGGTGCCGCGGCCGGTGCTCGTGGTCGACTTCGGTGCCCAGTACGCGCAGCTGATCGCCCGCCGGGTCCGCGAGGCGCGGGTCTTCTCCGAGGTGATTCCGCACACCGCCGCGCTCGAGGAGATCAAGGCGCGACAGCCGCTGGCGCTGGTACTGTCCGGCGGGCCGGCCAGCGTCTACACCGAGGGCGCTCCGCAGATCGACCCCGCGCTGTTCGATCTCGGTGTCCCGGTGTTCGGCATCTGCTACGGGTTTCAGGCCATGGCGCAGGCGCTGGGCGGCACCGTCGCCCGCACCGGCACCAGCGAGTACGGACGGACCGAGCTGAAAGTAGCTGGCGGGCAACTGCATTCGGACCTTCCCGGTGTGCAGCCGGTGTGGATGAGCCACGGCGACGCGGTCACGGCCGCGCCCGACGGGTTCGAGGTGGTGGCCAGCAGCGCGGGCGCCCCGGTGGCCGCCTTCGAGAACTTCGAGCGGCGCCTGGCCGGAGTGCAGTACCACCCGGAGGTGATGCACACCCCGCACGGGCAACGGGTGCTCAGCCGGTTCCTGCACGACTTCGCCGGGGCCGGCGCGGACTGGACGCCCGCCAACATCGCCGGCGCGCTGGTCGAGCAGGTGCGCGCCCAGATCGGTCACGGCCGGGCGATCTGCGGGCTGTCCGGCGGCGTGGATTCCGCGGTCGCCGCCGCACTGGTGCAGCGCGCCATCGGCGACAAGCTGACGTGTGTATTCGTCGACCACGGGCTGCTGCGTGCCGGCGAGCGGGCGCAGGTGCAGCGCGATTTCGTCGCCGCCACCGGGGCCAACCTCGTCACCGTCGACGCGGCCGAGACTTTCCTGGCTGCGCTGGCGGGGGTGACCAACCCCGAGGGCAAGCGCAAGATCATCGGCCGGCAGTTCATCCGTGCGTTCGAGGGCGCGGTGCGGGACATCGTGGGAGACAACGATTCCCCGGATTCTGGGGTCGATTTCCTGGTGCAGGGCACGTTGTATCCCGACGTGGTGGAGTCCGGCGGGGGCAGCGGCACCGCGAACATCAAGAGCCACCACAACGTCGGCGGGCTGCCCGGCGACCTGAAGTTCACCCTAGTCGAGCCGCTGCGGCTGCTGTTCAAGGACGAGGTGCGTGCGGTCGGGCGGGAACTGGGTCTGCCGGAGGAAATCGTTGCGCGCCAGCCATTTCCGGGTCCGGGATTGGGCATCCGGATCGTCGGCGAGGTCACCGCTCAGCGGCTGGACACGCTGCGGTGCGCCGACTCGATCGCACGGGAGGAGCTGACCTCGGAGGGTCTGGACAACCAGATCTGGCAGTGCCCGGTGGTGCTGCTGGCCGACGTCCGCTCGGTCGGGGTGCAGGGCGACAACCGCACCTACGGGCACCCGATCGTGCTGCGGCCGGTGTCCAGCGAGGACGCCATGACCGCCGACTGGACCCGGGTGCCCTACGACGTGCTGGAGCGCATCTCGACGCGCATCACCAACGAGGTGCCCGAGGTCAATCGCGTGGTGCTCGACATCACCAGCAAGCCGCCCGGCACCATCGAGTGGGAGTGAGTGGTCACACCCGCGCGGGCATGCTGTCCCAGCCTCGAACGGCCGATGAAGACGAGAAAACGGCACTTTCGAGGTCGACGTCCCAGTCGGGAAAGCGGGTCAACACCTCGTCGAGTGCGACGCGTCCTTCGATGCGGGCCAGCGCGTTGCCCAGGCAGTAGTGGGCCCCGACGCCGAACGTCAGATGCTGGCGCACCGGGCGGGCGATGTCGAACTCCTCCGCATCGGTGCCGAACCTCCGGTCGTCGCGATTGGCGGCGCCGATCAATGTCAGCATCGCGCTGGCCCGCGGCACGGTCTGCCCGTAGTACTCGACATCACGGGTGACGTACCGTGCCGCCTGCAAGGCCGGCGGTTCGTACCTCAGGATCTCTTCGATGGCGCCCGGCAGCAGAGCGCGGTCGGCCGCTCGGTTGCCTCTGTGGTCATCGTGATACTCACGTTTCGTTCAGTTCGACGAGCGCATGAATCTGCTCGAGGTAGTGAGCCAGCGAGTGCTGGATGAAGCGGGCGGAAAGGATCGTGGTGCCCCCCGCGGCGAGGGTCTGGAGGGTCTCCCGCGTCGGCCCCGGCGCACCGAGCGGATCGAGCGGCCTTTCGGCGGGCATGATCACCTCGAAACCGCGGGGCAATTCAAACGATTGCAGCCACTCGGCGGCCGTGTCGATGGAGATGTAGAACGGGCACCAGCCGTCGGCAAGCGTGACCGCGCGCCGCAACGAGCGCTTGGTGCGGCCGCCGACCCAGATCGGCACGTGGGGTTGCAGCGCACAGGGATCGACGGTGAGGCCGCGAAACGAGTAGAACTCGCCGTCATAGGTCGGCTCGTTAGTCGGCAGCGCCGCCCGCAGGGCCCGCAGCGCGTCATCGGCGCGGGCGCCGCGGTCGGCGAACGGCGCGCCGAGAAGGTCGAACTCCTCCTTCAACGATCCCACGCCGACGCCGAGGATCAACCGGCCACCGCTGACGTGGTCGAGGGTGCCGTAACGCTTCACGATTTCCAGCGGGTGGTGATAGCCGAGCACCAGGGTCATCGTGGCGAACCTGATCTGTGTGGTTTTCGCCGATGCGTAGCCGAATGTGGCGAGCGGATCCCAGTACCGGGCGCCGCGCCGCGCGGTTTCGGTCGAGGGCAGCCCGATGTGCTCGCTGCACGTCATGTGGTGGTAGCCAAGCCGATCCGCGACCTCCGCGACGCGCCCGATGTCCTCGACGGTGGCGTCCTTCTCCCACTCCAGCGCGGCGCCGGCGACGTTGGTGACGACGGGAGTGGCGATGCCCAGTTTCACCGCAGGGGCTCTTCCCCCGCGAGGATCGTGCGGTGCATCAGCCGGCCGCTGTCGACCGGGTAGGGCAGTACCCGGTGCATGGTGCCGGTGTTGCTCCAGATGAGCAGATCGCCCACCTGCCAGTCATGCCGGTAGACATACTGGGGCTGGGTGGCCCAGTCGCGAAGGCGCGCCAGTAGCGCGCGACTCTCTTCCGGCGGCATACCGATCACGTAATCGGCTGTCGCACCGGCCAGTAGGGACTTGCGCCCGGACTGGTGGGTCCACACCAGCGGGCATGACTTGGTGGGAGACTGTTGCCAGAACGCGATCTCCTCGTAGCTCATCTCGGGGCGCACGTAGTATTGCGAACGCTCCGCGCTGTGGATGACCCTAAGCTCGGCGATGGCGTCCTTTTCCGACTGCGGCAAGTCGTCGTAGGCCGCGTAGGTATTGCAGAACTCGGTCTGCCCGCCGGAATCCGAGAGTTTGACGGCCCGCAGCAGGGCCGCGAGATTGGGGTAGGGCTGCAGCGACCCGTCGAAATGCCAGAACATCGACCCTTTCAGATAATCGGCCCGCTGGTTCACGTCCTTGTCGAGCGAGATCTTGTAGATGCCACCCTCGCCCTCGCCCTGCACGATGTTGCCGAGCGTCTTGGCGATGGCGACCTGCTCTTCGTCGGTGATCTGAAGCCCGCGGAAGAAGATCACGCCGCGTCGCTCCAAGGCGGCGCGAATGGTCGCGGCTGCATGGCCACTGAGCAGCGTGTCGATGTCGGTCTTGAGTTCGCTGCCGATCCTCGGGGTGAGGTCGATGACGTCCAATTGCGCGGAGGTGAGTTCCATGCCCGTCAACTCGTTCTGGTGAGAATGGTGTTGGCTGAATGCTTCACGCGCGGTTGCTTCCACAGCTCGACCGCCAACGAGACGGTGATCAGCGAGTAGAGCAGGTTGCGTAGATTCGCGACACCCTCGGGGAGCGGTTCGCTGTAGTCGAACTTGTCGATGTAGGCGACCGCTTCCTCGGCACGGGGAAAGACTTCGGCGTAGAACGCCTGGATCTCGTCCATGGAACTGTTCACGCGCTTGAGGTAGCGCTCGTGCCCATCCTCGATGGCCCACTGAGGTACCAGATGTTCGAGCTGCGAAAATTCAGGCGGCAGAGAAGCGTTCATCTTTCGGCCTTCGCCTTCTCGCCTGCTTCGACGTAATCGCCGACCACCTTGTGCAGATGGCGCAGCAGGATCTCTTCGTCATTCATCGTGAAATGAGTGAGGGCGCCGCTGTTCAGCATGCCCTGCATCCCTTCGGACGGGCTGGCGTCTTCCAGGATGATGTCGTTGAGGAACGTCACGGTGAGCTCCTGCCCCAGTCGTTCCTTGTGGGTCTTCGGGGGCTGGTAGTACATCTCCGTTTCGAAGATGTGCGAATGCGGTCCGGTTGGCCAGTGGGTGTGGACCGTGAACCCGGACGCGCCGAAGATCAGCACGAAGTTCGGGAAGAACTGGTATGAGTCGAAGCCGTGCTTTTCCGACCCGATGGGGTTGATTCCCGGCGGCATGGGGCCACGATCGATGCGCTTGTTCCACGGCCCGGCCGCGCTGGCCTCCATCACACATTCGATGGGCTTGGAGTACGGAGTTCGTTGCGAAGGCTCCCCGGCGAACGAGAACATCCGGTGCGGACCCTTGAGTTGCAGGAACAACGCGTCGGTGAAGGGGTTGGGCTTGTTCAGCGCCTCCTTGGCCTCCGCCGTGAGGTTGCCGAAGGACGAGGCATGCAGATAAGGCCCGTGGTAGCTCTCGGCGAAGCCATCGACGAAGATCTTCCAGTTGCAACCCAACTCGGCCTTGAATCGGTAGACCTGGTGCGGCCCCTCGAAGGGATAGCCCTCCAGACCCTTGCCGAGGTCGCCCAGGAAGTCGCGAACCGACTCGGTGTTGTGCGGATTGAGATTGACGAAGATGAAGCCTTCCCAGACTTCGCACTGGATCGCCGGCACCCGGCAGCTGTCGGCGTCGAAGTCGAGCAGGAGGTCCTCGCGGGTTGCTGAGTGCAGTGAGCCGTCCAGGTGGTAGCGCCAGCCGTGGAAGCGGCAGTACAGCAGCGGCGCGCGGCCCTCGACTTCCCGAAACGGGTCGTCGGTCCAGAGGATCTTGTTTCCGCGATGCGGGCAGATGTTGTGAAAGGCGCGGATCACGTCGTCCTTGCCGCGCACAATGATGATCGAGGTGTTCAGAAACTTCATTTCGCGGGTGAAGTAGCTGCCCGGGTGCGGCAGCCGCTCGACGCGCCCCATGTACAGCCAGGTCTTCTTGAAGACGTGTTCGCGTTCCTTCTCGTAGAACTTCTCCGAAACGCAGTCCTCCAAAGACACGGGCCCGCGGCCCAACTCCGGGTACGCATCGGCCCAATGCCCGCCCTCCGGCTTTCTGACCAGGGCTTCAGCGCTCATCAGAGTCTCCTCGATCGACCCGGACTCCACTGGGGCAGAACGTAACATCCGCCGGGACCTGCAAGAAGGGGCCATAGTGCAACATGGTGTTTCATTTCTGGAACACTGGTGCAGATGCAGCAAAACCTTCCGTTCGACGTCGATGCGCTGCTGATATTCGGCAAGGTGGTGGAGTGCCGCAGCCTGTCGAAGGCGGCCTCGTTGCTCGGCATGCCCAAATCCACCGTCAGCCGCAAGCTCAGCAAGCTGGAATCGGACCTGGGTATCAAGCTGCTACGCAAGAACACCCATCAGCTCACCGTCACGGACCTCGGCGAGAAGATCTACGACCACGGGGTGAAGATCCTGACCGAGGCGAATGGCGTCCGGGCGTTGGTGGAGAGCAGTAAACAGGAGCCGCAAGGTGAGCTGCGGGTGGCCATGCCGGTCTTCGTCGGCATCGACTATGCGTCCCGGGTCGGGGCTGTGTTCCTCGAGCGTTATCCCCGCTCGCGGCTGGACATCCGCCTGGTCGACGAAACGGTCCACCCCGTGCGGGACGGCTTTGATGTGGCGTTCGGCACCGGGCCGCTGCAGGATTCGACGCTGATCGCGCGGAAGGTCTTCAGCCTCCAGTTGTTTCTCTGCGCATCGCCGGAATTCGTGCAGCAACTGGCGCACCCCATCACAGTGCCTGCGCAACTGAACGCGTTGCCGTTCATCGATTGCGGTGTCAGCGCCGGCCCACGCAAGCTCGTCGTGACCAAACAGGCACGGCGATGCGAGCTGTCGCCTCCTGTGCGCGCCCGGGCCAACAGCTTTCAGGTGTGCAAGCAATACATCCTGCAGGGCCTTGGCATCGGCGCGATGCCGAACCAGATCATCTGCACCAGTGAGCTACGCGATGGCACAATCGTGCCCGTGCTGTCGGAATGGAACGCCGAAAGGCTGGATGTGCACATGATTTATCCCTTCCACCTCTCCTTCTCCACGCTCATCAGCGCGTTCTACGACACGGCATGCGAGATCATCGTCGAGAACTCGGCGCGCAGTTGACGCGGCCTTGCTTGCGTCGATCCCAATCGCTATTGACGGGTGTCAGTACACGCGATTAGTAAGGGATGGTGGCGGAAGTCGGGGTGTGTGGCCGGTGCGACGACGGGCACGGAAAGGTGAGGCCATGACCACGCTCGACATCGGCGTCTACGTGCCGCAGATTGGGTTGGCGTATGCCGACGTGCTGCACCGCGCGCGCCGCTGCGAGGAACTCGGCATCGGTTCGCTGTGGCTCTACGACCACATGTACGGGCCCGGCGCGCCGGGGATTCCCTCGCTGGAGGCCTGGACGTTGGCCACCGCGCTGCTGGCCCGCACCGAACGACTCCGCGTCGGACACATGGTGCTGTGCAACCAGTTCCGCCACCCCGCGGTGCTGGCCAAGATGGCCACCACACTCGACCAGATCTCGGGCGGACGGCTCCAGCTCGGACTCGGCAGCGGCTCCATCGCCGACGAACACGAGCGAATGGGTCTGCCGTGGGGCACCTTCCGCGAGCGTTCGGAGCGGCTCGGCGAGGCGCTCGAGATCCTCACGCAGGCATTCGCCGACGAACGGGTCGACTTCGCGGGCGCGCATTACGCGGTCCACGACATGCCGATCGTCCCCGGGGCGGCGCAACAGCCGCGCCCGCCGATCGTCGTCGGCGGGGTGGGGGAGAAGTTCACGCTGCCGCTGGTGGCCCGGTACGCCGACGTGTGGAACGTGCCGACCTATGCGCTGGGCGAACTGGAACGCAAGCGCGATGTGCTGCGCGCCCGCTGCGCCGACGTCGGCCGCGACCCGGACGACATCGTCTTGTCGGTCGAGGCCGTGATGGCGCTGGCGCCCGATGACGCGGCGCTGCCCGAGGTGCGGGCCCTGGCCGAAAAGCGCTTCGGCGCACCGGCATTCGGGCTTCACGAGGGCGGCCTGATCGGCACGGCGCCGCGGATCGTCGACCGCATCGAGGAATTGGCTGCGCTGGGCTTTTCGCAGATCGTGCTGTTCACCCATGATCGCGCCTCCGATGCGACGCTGGAGCTGCTGGCGACGCGGGTGATCGCCGCGTTATAGCCGACTTCCGCCCGGGAAGCCTGGTTCTCACCGCAGCTGGACGACAAAAGCGGTGAGCGAGGCCGCCGTCAGCACCAACGAGAATCCCACGTTGATACGCGTTGGCAACGCCGCGCCGGCGGCGTCCGCGCGCAGCAATTCCAGACCGGCCCGGCCGATCCCGTACGCGGCGGCCGAGCCGAGAAACAGCAGCCCCGGGTGGTCCCAGAGCCCGGGCAGGGCCATTGCCACACACAGAATCAGTGCCGCCCAAACCGCTTCGAAGAGTTGGGTCGGATAGCGGCGTTTCCATTCGCCGCTGCAATCAGGCAGCCACAACCCGAAGGGGCCGGGTGTTTCTCGGCCACAGCAGCACCCGTTCATCAGGCAGCCGATACGCGTGAAGACCATCCCGACCAGAAGGACTATGGCCGCACCGTCCCAGAATCGCCAAAATTCCAACCCCATGATGCGCAGCACCGGCCACGCGACCGCGAAACTGAGCACCAGGCCGCCGTAGAGTCCGGCGCCGGCGTCTCTTACCACCACGGGAGCGGCGCGGTTGCCGAGGAGTTTCGGGTGACCGACGAGATACCAGATTCGGGAACCAATCAGGGCAAAGACAAGAAGGATTAGCGCGGCGATCGCGAAGCGCGGGTAGTCGAGGCCGGACTCGTAGCCGCCGAGCATTACCCCCGCCACGAACCCCAGGTACAGCATCGCCGCGTAGCTCGGGACACGAACTCGCCCAACCCGGAACAAGTACCGTCGACCTAGCCAGCGCGATGACCGCGTCGACTCCGGCGTGATCATGCCGGCCCGATCACATTCTGTGCCCAGCCCGCGTCGCGGGCCACGTCGGCGAAGTCAGTGTCGGCCATTCCCCGATACTGACACCGTCACCACCCCGCCGCGTGCATTCCACTCAATCACGTGGCTCGGTCGTCGGGTTGGCGATGCGCACCTGCGGCCCGACACCGACCACCAGCCGGATGAGGTCGGTGAACCTCTCGCCGTCGATGATCGGGGACAACGGCTCGTCGCCGTTTTCGATCGTGATCGTCATCGTCCGCCCGGCGGTGTCGCGTAACCGGTCACCCCGGATGGCCATACCGCAGACCAGCGCGGGCAGCTGCGCAATGATCGCCGCGGGCGAGATCTCACCGGCCTGGAATTGCAGTACTCCCGCCTCGCGGGCCTGCGGGAAGACCCGCAGCACGCCGCCCAGGTTCACGTCGAATGCGCCGGCGTGCAACGCGTTGTGCGTGTTGGTCGGTATTTCTTCGCCGTCGATCACCACCCTGGCGCGCGTCGGCCGGAACAAATCCGGCCGGCGTGCAGTTCGTGGAAGCGCTGCGCGGGTGGTCACCTCACCGATCGTGCGTGCGACGATTTTGACGATCGCGGCCGGGCCGGGATTGCGAGCTTCGTAGTAGCGATCGAAAAAGCGACAACCGACACCCCCGGCGGCCAGCGCAAAACCGATGCGCTGGAATGAGACTCCGTCCGCTGATCGGCCCTCGAGGTTCAGGGTGTCGAGGTGCACCTCGGGCGGCGGTCGATCCGACTTCGCGGCACGGGCGAGGGCGCTGACAATCGACTCGGCCCGCGCTCGCACTCGCGCCTTGCGGGCCACGAAATCGATAGTGCCGGCGCGGGAAGGCACGAATGCCGGCCAGCGGTCCGGATCAGCGACCTGGTCGCGGACCTCGTTGATCAACCAGTGCAGTGTCCCGTCGCCCCCGTCGCTGACCAGATGGGTGGCCCGGGGCAGGACTCGGGTCACGATCTCGCCGAGGTCGTCGAGGGACCGTGATTCATGCACCTCACCCCAGGGGCCGATGATGTGGCGGAGCCGGGCGCAACGATCATCGCCATTGGCGCAGTTCTTACCCGCGGCCGGGTTGAGAACCACGCCCAGGTACATGGCGGTAACCCTAGCCGCGTCAGCGCATTGCGGAGCAACACCATGGGTGCGCAGCGAAAGTGCGTCATCCCCCGGCCGAGGTGGCGCCGCGGGCGTGTCGATACCGCATCGTTAATCGCAAAACGGTTCGGCGTGCCGGCGACGGCGTTACCATCCGGTGGTAACAGTTGCATACACGGCCATTGCTTCGCCAGATGGAAGGCGGATAGATGAACTCAAAGAGCAAGCGAACGCTGACGGTTGGCACGCTGGCCGCGGCGGTGGTCGCGGTTTTGATACCGACGGGTTGTGGTGCCGCCGCGGCCCCTTCCTCCCCTCAGCAGCCGATGGGTGCGCCGGCTAGCCAACTCGACGTGAGATAAGGCTTAGGTTGGGCTGGGGTCCTGCGGTCGCGGACCCCAGAAGCGAGGTCGTGGGCGATGCTGCTGCGATCGAGCCGACGTTAGCTTTGGCTAGCGACGACTTCCCGCCTGCCGGAGGAGACCCTCGCCGCGTCCCAGTTCCCGCCCGCCTCGCCGACCAGCCGGCGGGCGGCGTCGAGGTCGCCGTCGTCGGCGACCAGGATCAGCGTGTGATCGTCGGTGATGGAGCCGTCCGGCAACTGGGTGTGGGCAACCGGATCGGCCACCAGCGCATCGCGGAACTGCGCGACGCCGACGCCGGGCACGGTGATGAGGACCGCGCCGGCGCCGGGCTGTTGTCGCGGCAGGTATTCGAAAGTCAGCACCGCATTCTGGTGGAACTGGCGGCGCAGCGCATCGGCCGCGGCGTGCAGCGTGGGCTCGCCGGGGCCGCACACGTGAAATTCCCTCGACCGCTCGTAGGTCACCCGCTGCAGCGCGAGCGACCACGACACACCGACGAGCGGGGTCGAGCCCGTCACGGCCTCGCCGCTGTCGGCGAGCGTGCGGCCGGCCTGCGCCGCGAAGGGTTGCAAGCCGTCGGGCGCGGTGTCGGGTTCGGTGCTGACGGCGGTGCGGTCGGTGGCGAACAGTTCCGCCGTTCGGCAGGGCGCGGCGTCGGCTTTGACGGCCACGAATAGGTCCCCGGAAAGCACCATCAGCCACACCAGCATCGAGCGCATAAAGCAGCCTCTCACGTTTCTTGACGGTTGTCGGAGGGCGGGTGTTTACTCGCAATGAATCGAACAAACTTTCGAAAATATCCGGGTAGGGAGGCTGGTCATGACCGCGGCTTTTGCCTCCGATGGGCGCCGGGAAAACCGCGCCGAGCAGCTCGAATCGCTGCGTCGGCGAATCGCTGCGATCTCCGGGAAGACGTCCGGGAAGACGTCCGGGGCGGCCGTCGCCCCCGCCGAGGAGCCGCTGCCGGAATCCCAGTCCCGGCTGGCGCTTCCGCAATGGCTGGCGGACTCGCTGCCGGTGTCGCTGCCGCGGGGCACGGTGGCGGTGCTCTCGGGGGCGCGGTCACTGCTGTTGGGCGTGGTGGCCGCGGTCACGGCGGCCGGGGGCAACGCGGCCATCGTCGGCCAGCCGGACATCGGGTTGCTGGCCGCCGCGGAGATGGGCGCGGACCTGAGCCGGATCGCGGTGATCCCCGATCCCGGGGCCGATCCGGTGGAGGTGGCCGCGGTGCTCGTCGACGGCATGGACCTGGTGGTGCTCGGCCTGGGCGGGCGCCGGGTGCCCCAGACGCGGGCGCGCGCGGTGGTGGCGCGCGCCCGCACCAAGGGCTGCACCCTGCTGGTCACCGACGGCGAGTGGCAAGGAGCACCGACCCGGCTCGCGGCCCGGGTCTGCGGCTATGAGCTGACGGCCGGCGGCTGCCCGGGGTTCGGGCGGATAAGCAGGGTGCGGCTGCAGGTCAGCGGGGTGTGCGCCGGGCGGGCGATCGCCCTGGCGCGGACGGGGTGAGCTCGGTGTCGCGTGTGCTGGCGATCTGGTGCATGGACTGGCCCGCGGTCGCGGTGGCGGCGGCGTCCGGCCAGCCCCCGACGGCCCCGATCGCGGTCACCCTGGCCAACCGGGTGATCGCCTGTTCGGCCGCCGCCCGCGCGGCGGGGGTGCGGCGGGGGCTGCGCCGCCGGGAGGCGGCGGCCCGCTGCCCGCACCTGCACGTCGCGACCGCCGACGCCGACCGCGACGCCCGCTTCTTCGAAGCGGTGGTCGCGGCGGTGGACGATCTGGTGCCCCGCGCCGAGGTGCTGCGGCCCGGGCTGCTGGTGCTGCCGGTGCGCGGCGCCGCCCGCTATTTCGGGTCCGAGCAACGGGCCGCCGAGCGGTTGATCGACGCGGTGGCTGTGAGTCCGGTGGCCGGCGCCGAGTGCCAGGTCGGGATCGCCGACCAGCTGTCCACCGCGGTCTTCGCCGCGCGGGCGGGCCGGGTCGTGGATCCGGGCGGCGACGCCCGGTTCCTGTCGGCGCTGTCGATCCGCCAACTCGCCACCGAGCCGAGCCTGTCCGGGCCGGGGCGGGAGGAGCTATCGGACCTGTTGTGGCGGTTGGGGATTCGCACCATCGGGCAGTTCGCCGCGTTGCCCCGCCCGGACGTGGCCTCCCGATTCGGCGCCGACGGCGTCACCGCCCACCGGTTCGCCCGCGGCGAGCCCGAACGGGGGCCGTCCGGGCGGGAGCCGCCGCCGGAACTCGAGGCCGTGCTGGACTGCGACCCGCCGATCGACCGGGTCGATGCCGCGGCGTTCGCCGGGCGCGCACTGGCCGGCACGCTGCACCGGGCGCTGATGGCCGCCGGGGTGGGCTGCACCCGGCTGGCCATCCACGCCGCCACCGCCAATGGCGAGGAGCGCAGCCGGGTCTGGCGGTGCGCCGAGCCGTTGACCGAGGACGCCACCGCCGACCGGGTTCGCTGGCAGCTCGACGGGTGGCTGAGCAGCCGGACCGCACGCGACCGGGGCCCGACCGCGCCGGTGACCCTGCTGCGGTTGCGGGCCGTGGAGGTGGTGTCCGCCGAGGCGCTGCAGCTGCCGCTGTGGGGCGGCCTGGGGGAGGAGGACAGGCTGCGGGCCCGGCGGGCGCTGGTGCGGGTGCAGGGCCTGCTCGGGCCCGAGTCGGTGCGCGTGCCGGTGCTGTCCGGCGGCCGCGGGCCGGCCGAACGCATCACGCTGGTCCCGCTGGGCGACGAGCCGGTGCCGCGGGCCGACCCGCGCTTGCCGTGGCCCGGCCAACTGCCCGAGCCGTCACCGGCGGTACTGCTCGACGAGCCGGTGGAACTGCTTGACGCCGAAGGGTCTCCGGTGCGGGTCAACGGGCGGGGGATGTTCTCCACCGACCCGGTGCGGATGATCGGCGGTGGCGTCCACGACCGCGACGAACGGCTGTGCTGGTGGGCCGGCCCGTGGCCGGTCGACGAGCGGTGGTGGGACCCGGGCTCGGCCGCGCCGGGGGGACGCACCGCCCGCGCGCAGGTGCTGCTGGAAAGCGAGCGTGCCCTGCTGCTGTGCTACCGCAAGCGCCGCTGGTATCTGGAGGGAAGCTATGAATAGCGTCAAACGTCAACGTAATCGACGCGGCGCAGCGCGTCGGGCGTCAGGTCCTTCAGGGAGGCGTATCCGTCGACCGCCATGATCAGGTCCGCCTCGGCCACCAGCGAGCGCAGCACGTGCACCACGCCGTCGACGCCGCCGAGCGCCAGCGCGTAGGCATACGGGCGGCCGATCCCGACCGCCGTCGCGCCCATCGCGATGGCCTTGATGATGTCGTCGCCGCCGCGGATCCCCGAGTCGAACAGCACCGGCAGCCCGTCGGCGGCCTCGACCACGCCGGGCAGGCAGTCCAGCGTGGGCAGCCCGCCGTTGGCCTGGCGGCCGCCGTGGTTGGAGCAGTAAATGCCTTCCACGCCAATGTCTTTGGCGCGGCGCGCGTCGTCGGGGTGGCAGATGCCCTTGACCATCAGCGGCAGCTCGGTCTCCGAGCGCAGCCACTCCAGGTCGTCCCAGCGGAACGGGCCACCGAAGATCGGCAACTTGCGCACCGCCGCCTCGTTGGCGTCCTCGCCCGGCTTCAGGCCGGCGCGGAACACCGGGTCGCTGGTGTAGTTGGCCAGGCACCCGCTGGGCACCTGCGGATAGTTCCCGCCCGCCAGGTCGCGCGGCCGCCACCCGGTCACCCAGGTGTCCAGGGTGACGGCGATGCCCTTGAAGCCGCATGCCTCGGCGCGGTGCACCAGGCTGGCCGCCATCTCCCGGTCCGGCGGCGTGTACAGCTGAAAGAACGCCGGCGTGTCGCCGAGCGCGGCGGCCACGTCCTCCATCGGATCCGCCGTGAGCGTTCCCACGAAGAACGGGATGTCGGTGCGGACCGAGGCGCGCGCGCAGGCCAAATCGCCGTGGCCGTCCTGGGCGCACACCCCGATCACGCCGATCGGCGCCATGAACACCGGGGAGGGAAACCGCACCCCGAACAGCTCGATCGACATGTCGCGCTCGTCGGGGGCGATGCCCATGCGCGGCCACAGGCCCCAGCGCTTGAACGCCCGGCAATTGATGCGCTGGGTGTGTTCGTCACCGGCGCCCCCGGACACGTATCCGCGCACCTTCGGGGTCATCGCGGCGCGCGCCTTCTCCTCGAGCTCGTCGAACCTGATCGGGTACTGCGGCTGATGGCCGTTCAGCGATTGGTCGTACAACTCGTTCTGGTAATCAGCAAAGGCCATAGTCGCTGCATTACCCATGGGTCCGTTCGTCAAACCGTGGTTTGTCCCTGCGGCCCCGGGGCAGTGCGGACGTGGAGATCGCGAAAACGGCAAAAGTCCTGGTTCCCAATATAATTGGCCACAAGTATCTGGCCGCAGGCGGTGGGCACGGTCCCGCGCGACGAGCGCCGGTTCGGCCCCGCCCAAGCGCCGGGTCACGGGTAGACCGTCGAGCGCGCTGTCCCCGAGCGATACGCGGTGGCCCGACGGCTCAGTCGGCCTGCTGCTCGGCGCGCACCCGGTCCGCTCGGGCCATCAGCCTGCCCCCGCCCGGCAAAGCCCCGATCACCGTGCAAGCCAACCGGTCCCGGATCCCGGTCGTGGTGGTGCGGGCCTCGCCGGTCTGCAGGTGCCGCCAACCCAGCCCCGCCCATGCCGCCGCGACCACGCCGTCGGTCACGCCCGCCCGGGCCCGATGCCGGTCGACCGCGGCCAGGCCGAACGCCGTGATCGAGTGCACGGTGTCGACCCACACGCCGGCCGCCAGCACCTCGGGCGTGGGATCGATGCCCGATAACAGCGCCTGGGTGAGGTGACGCGCGCCCAGAATCCGGGCGATGACCAGCGCCGGGCGGTCGACGTGCACCTTGTGCACCCGGGTGAGCACCACGTCGGGAGCTGCCAGCAGTGCGACCCCCCACGCCGCGCGCAGGATTTCGATGCGGCGAATCTTCATGGTTACTCAGGCTAACCGACGCGCGAATGCCCCCACCCGTTCGATGAACCGGTCGAAGAACGCGGTCGGTTCGACATCGACGCCGATGAGCGCATTGGGTTCTCGGTGACCCGACCAGTCGGTCACCGTCATGCCGCGGGTCAGCGTGCCCGCCAGTTCGACGTCGACGGCCGCCGGGCGGGTCGCGACGAGGTCGGGGTCCAGCGCCACCGCGGCGGCCAGCGGGTCGTGCAGGTGGGCCTGATACCCGTGCCCGTTGTCGTGGTAGGCCTCCAGGTAGAAGCGCATCGCGTCCTCGATCACCCGGATCAGCGGGTTGGACGCCGTCGACCGGGTGCCGCGTTCGTCGCCCGGGCCCATCGGCGTGGTCGCCGAGCCCGCGGCGGCCGCCAGCCGCACCAGGTGCTCCGGCGTCATGGCCACCTTGCGGGTCAGGTTCAGGCCGCACAGGACCGGCAGCCGACCGCCCGCCCCGGGCCAGGCGGCGAACACCTCGGCGGCGGCCTCGGGGTCCACGCTGATGTTCCATTCGGCCACCGGAGTGGTGTTGCCGCGGTGGTCGTAGGAGCCGCCCATGATCACCAGCCGGCGCAGCAGCGTCGGCAGTGCGGGCTCGGCGCGCAGCGCCAGCGCCAGGTTGGTCAGCGGGCCGGTTGCCACGCCGATGAGCTCACCGGGATGCGCGTGCGCCGCGCGCACCCACGCCGTCGCCGAGTCGTGGCCGGTGAGCTGCAGGTCCGACGGCGGCAGCTCCGCGTACCCCAGCCCCCGGGGACCGTGGACCTTCGAGGGCAGCCGCATCGGCCCGGTCAGGGTTTCCCCGGAGCACGCCGAGACCGGTACGCCGGTGACCCCGCACAGCCCGAGCAGGCCCAGGTTGTTTTCGCAAACCTGTTGTATCCCAACGTTTCCTCCGGTCGATGCGATGCCGACCAGCTCGGCCTCCGGGCTGCCCAGCAGGTACACCAGCGCCAGGGCGTCGTCGACACCGGTGTCGACGTCGGCGAAAACGGGGATCACCGCCGCAACGCTACCGGGGTTACCGGGCACCGCTCAGGGCCACCGGACGCCAACGTGACCACCAGGACGTCGCGCTGCGCGGGCCCGGAGTGATCCAGCGGCCGGATCGGCGACACCCCGTGCAGGGTGCGGCCGTCGTCGTCGCACACCGAGCTCTCGCCGCCGGTCGCGTTGCGCCGCCCGATCAGCAGCGAACTGACCAGCGTGACGCCGTCGCGGTGCATGCCCTCGGGGTCGGGCGGCCGTCCCCAGACCCGCGGTCGTCCGCCGGGCGGACCCGGAACGGGTGCACCTTGATATTCCACTCGGCCGCATCGTCCAGGGCGGTCGCGACCCGGCCCGGCAGCCTGATCGGCCGGTGCAGCAGCGGTTCATTCGCGAACGCCTCGGTCAGCGGCTCGAAGTCGCGGTCCCGGTCGACGTAGAGCGGGTTGGAGTCGTCGGGCTGCGCGAACGTGCGGTCCGGCATCCGATGCACCGCCTGGTCATGCAGCAGGAACTGGCGTATCGGCGCAGCCGCCGCACGTCGAGTTCCTCGGCGTAGGGGTCCGCTGGTCGCGGACAATCCCAGTCATTGCGCCCGGATACCGCAATCGCCTGGCGCTAAACGGAAGTCGCCCTACCAGTGCACCCCGGGCACCAGCCGCACCAGCCGTTTGACCGGCCGTGGGGTACGGAAGCCGCGGGTGACGGCGCGGACGGGGCGCTGCGGCCCGCGCCGGGGCGGCCGGTCCGCGACCGGGCCGTCGGGCAGCCCGCGCGCCGCCGCCGAATCGGGATACCCCAGGTAGAGCTGGTGCAACAGGCGGCGCGACAGCCGCGGGGCGAAGTAGTGGCCGGCCTCGGCCAGCGTGCCCAGCGGGGGATCGATGCGGGCGGGCTTTTCGACGAGGCCCCGCACCACCATCGCCGCCGCCCGCTCCGGGCTGATCGCCGGCACCGGGTTGAGCCGGTGCGACGGCGCGATCATGGGCGTGGCGACCAGCGGCATGTGGATGTTGGTGAACGTGATGTGGTCGGACAGTGTTTCGGAGGCGACCACGTCGGCGAACGCGTCCAGCGCCGCCTTGGTCGGCAGGTACGAGCTGTACTTGGGGTTGCGGGCCAGCACCCCGGCGCTCGAGACGTTGACGACGTGGCCGAACCGGCGCTCCCGCCAGTGCGGCAGCAGTGCCAGCACCATGCGCACCGCGCCGAAGTAGTTGACCGCCATCACGCGCTCGTAGTCGTGCAGCCGGTCGGTGGAATTGACCACCGACCGGCGGATGGACCGGCCGGCGTTGTTGACCAGGTAGTCGACGTGCTCGAAGCGGCCCAGGATGTCCTTGACGGTGTGCTCCACCGACGCGGAATCGGTGACGTCGCAGGTGAAGGCGTGCGCCCGCCCGCCCGCGGCGCGGATCTCGGCGACCAGTTCGTCGAGCGCGTCGGCGTTGCGGGCCAGCGCGAACACCGTCGCCCCGCGCTGCGCGACGGCGATGGCCGACGCCCGCCCGATGCCGCTGGACGCCCCGGTGATGACGACGTGGCGGCCGGCCAGCGGCTCATCGGGATCGTCGCGGCGGGCGCGGTCGGGATCGAGGTGCTCGGCCCAGTAGCGCCACAGTCGGGGCGCGTAGTCGGCGAACTCGGGCACTTCAATCCCGTTGCCGCGCAGTATGTTCAGGGTCTTTTCGCTGACGAAGGTGGGCTCGAGGTCGACGACGTCGAAGACCTGGGGCGGGATCCCCAGCTGGGTGGCGGCCATGTTGCGCAGCACCCTGGCGCGCCCGCGCGCCTTGAGCACCGGCGCGGCCACCGAGCGGGGCAGCGAACCGCGCGCGGCCGGCAGGCCCGCCGCCGCGGCGACGCCGCGGTAGATGCCGCGCAGCCCGATGGTTTCCGGCGCCGTCAGGTGAAAGGTCCGTCCGTCGCACCCGTCGGCGTGCATGAGCGCGACGAGCGCGTCGGCGACGTAGTCGACCGGGACGAGGTTGGTGCGTCCCGTGTCGGGCAGCAGGACCGGGGTCAGCGACGGGAGCACCGCCAGCTTGGCCAGCACCCCGAAGAAGTAGTACGGCCCGTCCACCTTGTCCATCTCGCCGGTACGCGAATCGCCCACCACCACCGCCGGGCGGTAGATGCGGTGGCGCAGCCCGGTCGCCGAGCGCACGAGCAGCTCGGCCTCGAACTTCGTCCGGTGGTACGGGGTCGGCAGCCGCTGGCCGACGTCGAAGTCGTCCTCGGTGTACTCGCCGCGGAAGTCGCCCGCCACCGCGATCGACGACACGTGGTGCAGCGTGGCGTCCAGCCGCAGCGCCAGGTCGATGACCGCGCGGGTGCCCGCGACGTTGGTGGCGCGCTGTGCGTCATCGTCGGCGGTGATGTCGTAGACGGCCGCGCAGTGCACGACGTGCTGCACCCGCCCAAGCTCGGCGAGGGTCTCGTCACCGAGTGCCAGCCCCGGCAGCTCGCCGACCAGCGGCCTGGCCCGTTCACCCCATTCGGCCGCGAGGCGCTCGAAGCGGCCCAGCGACTGGCGGCGGACCAGCACCCACACCTGCGCATCGGGCCGGGAGGCCAACAGACGATCCACGACGCGGCGACCAATAAACCCGGTACCGCCGGTAACGACATACCGCATTCAGCCATCGTGGCGGCTCGCCGCCGCCCACGTCAACCTTCGGTCAGGCGGTGAAGTTGCGGATGCCGTCCCACTCCACCAGCGTCCAGCCGGTGATCGGGTTGCCGCTGAGCACCACGCGGCCGGCGGGGGGCAGGGGATGGGCGCTCAGCAGGCTGTCCTTGCCGTTCTTGGCGTTCATCAGCGTCCACACCATGATCGCCGTGCCCTGGGTGAACACGACCGGTTTGCCGTGGCCGTCGTTGTAGATCTTGCGGACGGCGGCGGCGAACCGCGAGTTGAAGTCGGTGCCGCTGATCGATCCGGGGACGCTGTCCTGGCGGTCGCCGTTGAGCCAGTCCACTGGCGCCAGCAGGTAGGTGGAGTGGGCCCTCTTCTGCGGGCCGCCGTTATACCAGCCGGCGTCGATCGGTGCCACGCCGTCGAGGACCTCGACCTGCTTGCCGAGCTCACCGGCCAGCGGCCCGGCGGTCTGCTGCGCGTCGGCCGTCGGTGAGGCGTAGACGGCGTCGAAGTCGTGATGGCCGTGCGCCACCTGCTGCGCCTGGCCCTTGCCCTCGGCGCTCAGGCCGGGGCCGGGAATGGAGGTGTCGATGACCCCGTCCGCCTCGGCCTGCGACTGCGCGCTGCGGATGAAGGTCAGGGTGATGCTGCGGGCCTGCGGCGTCCCGCCGCCGCAGGCCCCGACGATCACCGCCGCGGCGAGCACGGCCGCCAGCTTTGGTGCCTTCCAGATGCACTTTGCCATGGCGATAGCCTGCCCTGCCGACGCTGTCGGTGGGAAGGGTTTGCGATGGTTGGATGCAGAAAAGCCCCGATTTCCGACAAAAGGAGACCCCATGGCGATTGACCCGAGCGCCGTCGGCGCGGTGACCGAGCCGATGCCGTTCGAATGGAGCGACCGCGACACGATGCTCTACGCGCTCGGCGTGGGCGCCGGACTCGACGACCTGTCGTTCACGACCGAGAACAGTCACGACATCACCCAGCAGGTGCTGCCCACCTACGCGGTGATCTGCTGCCCGGCGTTCGGGGCGGCGGGCAAGATCGGAACGTTCAACCACGCCATGCTCCTGCACGGGTCCCAGGGCATCCGGCTGCACGCGCCGCTGCCGCCCGCCGGAAAGCTGTCGGTGATCTCCGAGGTCGCCGACATCCAGGACAAGGGTGAGGGTAAGAACGCGGTCATCATGCTGCGCGGGCGTGGCACCGATCCGGAATCTGGTGAGCTGATCGCCGAGACGCTGACCACGCTGGTCATCCGCGGCGAGGGCGGGTTCGGGGGACAGCCGGGGCAGCGCCCGGCCGCCCCGGAGTTCCCGGACCGCGACCCCGACGCCCGCATCGCGCTGCCGACCCGCGAGGATCAGGCGCTGATCTACCGGCTCTCCGGTGACCGCAACCCGCTGCACAGCGATCCCTGGTTCGCCAAGGAGCTGGCCGGGTTCCCCAAGCCGATCCTGCACGGGCTGTGCACCTACGGGGTGGCCGGCCGGGCGCTGGTCGCCGAGCTGGGCAAGGGCGTGGCCGCCAACATCACCTCGATCGACGCGCGTTTCACCTCGCCGGTGTTCCCCGGCGAGACGCTGACGACGCTGATCTGGCGCACCGAACCGGGCAAGGCGGTGTATCGCACCGAGGCCTCCGGCGCCCAAGGGTCCGACGCCCGGGTGGTGCTCGACGACGGCGCGGTGGAGTACGTGGCGGGTTAGGTCCCGTCGCCGCCGGCGGTGCGAGCGGCCCGGAGCCGGCGGGCCAGCCGCTCGGTGAACTCGCTGACGTTTGCCGGACCGTCCAGGGCAAACGACGCCGCGCTGGCGCGGTCACCGTCCTCGTTGTGCCGCACCAAGATCGGGACACCGTCGTCGCGGATCGCGTCGAAGGCGTCCTCGTCGGTGATGTCGTCGCCGAGGTAGATCGGCACCAGGGAACCCCTGTCGGCCTCGGGCAGGTGCTCGATGACCCAGCGCAGGGTCTTGCCCTTGTCCCAGTCGATGTCCGGGCGCAGCTCGATGACTTCGCGACCGGTGGTCACCCGGAGCTCGTCTCGCTGTCCGGCCGCGTGCACTGCCGCGATCACCTCGCCGACGCGCTCCCGCGCCGCGTTGCGGTAGTGCACCGCGACCCCGAATCGCTTGTGCTCCACCACGACACCGGGAATGGACGCGAGCTGTTCGCGCAACTGGCCGGCCGCCTGTTCCAGGACCGGGATGGCCGCCGCCGCAGCGTCGTTCTGGTGATGGGCCCCGTCGGGCGCGGTCAGCTCGAAGCCGTGGCTGCCGGCATACCAGATGCCGGCCACCCCGACGCGCTTGGTGACATCGGCGAGGTCGCGGCCCGACAGGATCGCCACCGGACACCGTGCGGCCAACTTCTGCAGCGCCTCGACCGCCCCGGCGGCGGGCCGGGCCGCATCGGGGTCGTCGACGATGTCCGACAAGGTTCCGTCGAAGTCGAAGAACACGGCCGGTGTCCCGGCGGGCAGGTCTAGTTCGCGCAACGCGTCCGGAAGCTGAGACATCCGGCGGTCCCCGGCTCGTACCGTGACCTCGCCCAGGTCGGCGACGACCGCGTCGGCGCCGGCGCCGCGCAGGGCGTCTCGTTCGGGGCCGACGCCGACGACCAGTGCGAACCCGCCGGCGCGGGCAACCGCGACACCGGCCGCATCGCTCGCGACGACGACGCAGCGGCCCGGTCGCACCCCGAGGCGCCCGGCCGCCTCGGCGGCGCTGTGGGCGTGCGCGGCGAACAAGTCACCGACACCGGCCGGTGCCTCCGGGTGGTCGTCCGATGCGAATATCGCGGTGTCGGCGCCGATTCCCCGTAGCCGGCGCGCCAGCGCCACCGCCGGGTCGGATGCGCCGCCCCGGGCCGTCACGACGCAGTGGAGGTCGAACAGCACCGCGTCATGGCGGCGTGGATCGATGGTGACCGGTCCCGAATTACGCATGGCTCACCCTCTCACGATGGCCCCGCGGTGTTCCAGCCGGCGAAGGTCAGAAACGCGCTCGTTCGGTCGCGGACGGCAAGGTGCGTTGTGGGCTGCCGGGAAACGTGCGCGAGGGCCGCTTGCGCCGGCGGTCTCGGCCGAACAGCAACACGGAGTCGTCGCTGAGCGCCACCAGGTGCGCCATTCCCGATTCGATTGTGGCGGCCAACTGTTTGACCTCGGAGCCGGCGTGATAGTCGGCGGTGATGCCGAACACCAGTTCTCCGCCGTAGCTGAGCACCGCGACACCGGAGCTCAGCTTCGCGGAGATCGGTGGGATCGGCAGCAGGCGTTCTATCGTCTGGCCCATCAGCCGGAGCTGGCGCCGCGGCCCGGGCGCGGTGGTCGCCAGCGTCACGACGTCACGTGGCGGGAGCCGGTCCAGCAGCTGGAACACGTTGTGCCGCAACACGCTCGGCAGCAGGTTGAGCGCCGATTGGACGGCGCGGCCGGGATCCGGATCGGCCTGCCCGGTCTTCCGGCGGCGCTGCACGGTCCACAGTCGCCGCACCGGATCGTCGTGTTCGACCGGCAGATACGGCAGCATGCCCGAACCCGTCGGCGTCGGCACCAGGGTGGGCAGCGAGTCGGCCCGCGGCTGCTCACCGCGCTGCAGCAGAAGTGTCCGGAAGCCTTCGGTTACCGCCGTGAGTGCAACGTCGTTGGCGGTCACGCCGAATTTCCGGCAGACCCGGTCGACGTCGGCGATGGGAATCCGCACCGTCCGGTAGCGCCGCATGGTGACCGGGCTGCTCGGCGACGTCCGCAGGGCGGGCCAGATTCCCGCCGCCAGGGTGTTCGTGGCGGTGCCGGCGACGGCCGAAGCCCGCCACAGCGCGTCGGCCCACGTCGGCATCTTTGGCCGTGGGGTCGAAACACACTCGCTGGCAACGTGGTTGGCGAACGCCGCGGGGTCGGCGCCATCGCAGAGACTGGTGAGCAGCGCGGCGATACAAGTGTCGCCGGCCAGACGGTGGTGGACCTTCATCAGGATGGCCCATCGGTTGCCGTCGAGGCCCTCGATCATCCAGCACTCCCAGGGCGGGCGCTCCGGGTCGAGGGGGCGTTCGAGGGCCAATGCGATGGCGGCGGAGAGCCCGGCCTCGTCGCCCGGGCGGGGAATCGCCACCCGGCGCATGTGGTAGTCGAGATCGAATTGCGGGTAGTCGGTCCACTCGGGGCCGGTTGGGTGTGGCCGCAGCAACTGGGCGCACCGCGGGATCGACTGAATGCGCTGGCCCACAACACTTTTCAGCATTGCGTAGTCGGGGGTGCCCGCGACCACGGCAACCGCGCCGACCGTCAGGCCGGTGTGCCGATCCGGAGAAGCGTTGAGGAAGGCCGTATCCAGTGTCCTCACCTGCATCATGCTCGGTTCCCCCGCCATTGGTTTTCTCGCCCCGTACCATTATCAGGTCCGGCGCGCCGGCATGGTAGGGCGGCAGCGTTAAAACCGTGTTGTGAAGTTGAAGAGGTGATTAACAGGCCGTTCGTGTATCGAACGTATATTCGATACACTTGCGGGCGTGGGCTGGTCTAACGGGCCGCCGAGCTGGGCGGAGATGGCGCGGGTGCTCGACAGCAAGCCGCGCCATGGCGGCGCGCCGGCCACGCCCGAACAGGAGGGGCCCCTGTCGCGCAAGCGCGCGACGTACCGGCCGCCCGATGGCGGCCGGCGGGTCGGTCCGCCCGTCGCTCGTTCCGTTGCGTATGCCGAGCTGCACGCGCATTCGGCGTTCAGCTTCCTCGACGGGGCCGGCACCCCAGAGGAACTGGTCGAGGAGGCCACCCGGCTGGGCCTGCGCGCGCTGGCGCTCACCGACCACGATGGCCTGTACGGGGCGGTGCGGTTCGCCGAGGCGGCCGCCGAGCTCGACCTGCGCACCGTGTTCGGCGCCGAACTGTCTTTGGGGCGTGGCGCGCGCACCGAGACGCCGGACCCGCCCGGCCCGCACCTGCTGGTGCTGGCCCGTGGCCCGGAAGGCTACCGGCGGCTGTCGCGGCAGCTGGCCGCCGCGCACCTTGCCGGCGGGGAGAAGGGCAAGCCGCGCTACGACTTCGACGCGCTGACCGAGGCCGCCGGCGGGCACTGGCACATCCTGACCGGGTGCCGCAAAGGAAATGTGCGGCAAGCGCTTTCCGAAGAAGGTCCGGACGCTGCGGGGCGCGCGCTGGCCGACCTGGTGGACCGGTTCGGCGCACACCGGGTCAGCGTCGAGCTGACCCGGCACGGCCATCCGCTCGACGATGAGCGCAACGCGGCGCTGGCCTCCCTCGCCCCACGCTTCGGGGTCGGCGTCGTCGCCACCACCGGGGCGCACTTCGCGGGGCCCTCGCGCGGCCGGCTGGCCATGGCGATGGGCGCGATCCGGGCCCGGGAGTCCCTGGATTCCGCCGCCGGGTGGCTGGCCCCGCTGGGTGGTGCGCACCTGCGCTCCGGGGAGGAGATGGCCCGGTTCTTCGCGCAGTGTCCCGAGGCGGTGACCGCCGCCGCCGAACTCGGCGAGCAGTGCGCGTTCGGGCTGGCGCTGATCGCACCCCGGCTGCCGCCGTTCGACGTGCCCGACGGGCACACCGAGGACAGCTGGCTGCGGCAGCTGACGCTGACCGGGGCGCGCGACCGCTACGGGCCGCCCGAGAGCGCGCACCGCGCGTACGCCCAGATCGAGCGCGAACTGAAAGTCATTGCGCAACTGACATTTCCGGGCTATTTCCTGGTGGTCCACGATATCGCGCGGTTTTGCCGGGAGAACAACATCCTGTGCCAGGGCAGGGGCTCGGCGGCCAATTCCGCGGTCTGCTACGCCCTGGGCGTCACCGCGGTGGACCCGGTGGCCAACGAGCTGCTGTTCGAGCGGTTTCTGTCGCCCGCCCGCGACGGGCCGCCCGACATCGACATGGACATCGAGTCCGACCAGCGCGAGAAGGTAATCCAGTACGTCTATGACCGCTACGGCCGCGACTACGCCGCCCAGGTGGCCAACGTCATCACCTACCGGGGGCGCATCGCGGTGCGCGACATGGCCCGCGCGCTGGGCTTCTCGCAGGGACAGCAGGACGCGTGGAGCAAGCAGATCGGCCACTGGAACGGGCTTGCCGACTCGCCCGACGTGGAGGGCATCCCGGGACAGGTGATCGAGCTGGCCAACCAGATCCGCAACCTGCCGCGGCACATGGGTATCCATTCCGGCGGCATGGTGATCTGCGACCGCCCGATCGCCGACGTGTGCCCGGTGGAGTGGGCGCGCATGAAAGACCGCAGCGTCCTGCAGTGGGACAAGGACGACTGCGCGGCAATCGGTTTGGTGAAGTTCGACCTGCTCGGGCTGGGCATGCTCTCGGCGCTGCACTACGCCATCGACCTGGTGGCCGAGCACAAGGGTATCGAGGTGGACCTGGCCCGGCTCGACCTGTCCGAGCCGGCGGTGTACGAGATGCTGGCGCGCGCCGATTCCGTCGGCGTGTTCCAGGTGGAGTCCCGCGCGCAGATGGCCACCCTGCCGCGGCTGAAGCCGCGGATCTTCTACGACCTGGTTGTGGAGGTCGCGCTGATCCGCCCCGGCCCCATCCAGGGCGGGTCGGTGCACCCCTACATCCGGCGGCGCAACGGGCTGGACCCGGTCACCTACGACCACCCGTCGATGGAAAAGGCGCTGCGAAAGACGCTGGGGGTGCCGCTGTTTCAGGAGCAGCTGATGCAGCTGGCCGTCGACTGCGCCGGCTTTTCCGCCGCCGAGGCCGACCAGCTGCGCCGCGCCATGGGCTCCAAGCGGTCCACCGAACGCATGCGCCGACTGCGCGGCCGCTTCTACGACGGCATGCGGCAGTTGCACGGCGCCAGCGAGGAGGTGATCGACCGGGTGTACGAAAAGCTGGAGGCATTCGCCAATTTCGGTTTCCCGGAAAGCCACGCGCTCTCGTTCGCGTCGCTGGTGTTCTACTCGTCGTGGTTCAAGCTGCACCACCCGGCGGCGTTCTGCGCGGCACTGCTGCGCGCCCAGCCGATGGGTTTCTATTCGTCGCAGTCGCTGGTGGCTGATGCGCGCCGGCACGGCGTGGCGGTGCACGGCCCGGACGTCAACGCCAGCCTGGCGCACGCCACGCTCGAGAACGCCGGCACCGAGGTCCGCCTGGGGTTGGGCGCCGTCCGCCACATCGGCGACGAGCTGGCCGAAAGGCTGTTCGAAGAACGAAAAGCCCACGGCCCGTTCGCTTCCCTGCTGGATTTGACGTCGCGGCTGCAGCTGTCTGTGCCGCAGACCGAGGCGCTGGCGACGGCCGGGGCGCTGGGCTGCTTTCACATGTCCCGGCGCGAGGCGCTGTGGGCCGCAGGGACCGCGGCGACCCAGCGGCCGGACCGATTGCCCGGGGTGGGCTCGAGCTCGCACGTGCCGGCGCTGCCCGGGATGAGCGAGCTGGAGCTGGCCGCCGCCGACGTGTGGGCCACCGGCGTCTCCCCGGACAGCTACCCGACGCAGTTCCTGCGGGAAGACCTGGACGCGCTGGGGGTGGTGCCCGCCGAAAAGCTGCTCGGCGTGCCCGACGGCGACCGGGTGCTGATCGCCGGCGCGGTCACCCATCGGCAGCGCCCCGGCACGGCCCAGGGGGTGACGTTCATCAACCTCGAGGACGAAACCGGGATGGTCAACGTGCTCTGCACGCCGGGGGTGTGGGCGCGGCACCGCAAGCTGGCGAACACCGCGCCGGCGCTGCTGGTGCGCGGGCAGGTCCAAAACGCCAGCGGTGCGGTCACCGTGGTCGCCGAGCGGTTGGGCCGCATCACCCTGGCGGTCGGCTCGAAGTCCCGCGACTTCCGCTGAGGTTCCGCGGCCTTCCCTCCGCGGGGGTGCGCAGAATGCCACCGACCCCCGGCGTGTCGCGTACGGACACTCGCACGCTCGCCGGGGGCTGCGGCCCCGACGGTAGTCTCCGCAGCATGACCCTCAACCTGTCCGTCGACGAAGTCCTCGCCACCACCCGCTCGGTCCGCAAACGCCTCGACTTCGACAAGCCGGTGCCCCGGGAGGTGCTGATGGAGTGCCTCGAGCTGGCGCTGCAGGCGCCGACCGGTTCCAACGCGCAGGGCTGGCAGTGGGTGTTCGTCGAGGACGCCGACAAGAAGAAGGCAATCGCCGACATCTACCTAGCCAACGCGCGTGGCTACCTCAGCCTGCCCGCGGCCGAATACCCCGAGGGCGACACGCGCGGCGAGCGGATGGACAAGGTCAGGGACTCGGCGGTGTACCTCGCCGAGCACATGCACGAGGCGCCGGTGCTGATGGTCCCTTGCCTGGAGGGCCGCGTAGAGCAGGCCCCGCTGGGACTGAGCGCGTCGTTCTGGGCATCACTGTTCCCGGCGGTGTGGAGCTTCTGCCTGGCCTTGCGCTCCCGTGGGCTGGGCACCTGCTGGACGACGCTGCACCTGCTCAACGACGGCGAGGAGCGGGCCGCCGAGGTGGTCGGCATTCCCCACGACAAGTACAGCCAGGGCGGCCTGTTCCCCATCGCCTACACCAAGGGCACGGACTTCAAGCCGGCCAAGCGGCTGCCCGCCGACCAGGTCACGCACTGGAACACCTGGTAAATCACGCCTGGAGAGGCCACACTTCGACGACCCCGTGCGCGACCGCACATGGGGTGCGGCTCACCCGCTCGATCGCCGTGTCGAGATCCTCGGCGTCGATCACCGAGAACCCTGCGATCGGCATGGTCGATCGCTGGAAGGGGCCCGGGTCGATCCGCACCCCGGCGCCATCAGGATTGCGCACCTGGACGGGGTCTCCGGCGCGGCCGACGAGCGCGCCGGACGCGCTGAGTTCGTCATCGCGGGCGTGCGCGGCCCGTTTGTGGTCGTCGCGCAATTGCCGGTATCCGGCCTCGTCGCCGTAACCGATCGTGATGAAGATGGGCATGTCAATGCTGACTTGCGCCCGGCTCAGAACTCATCGCTACACCGCGCCGGCGTACCCGTGCTGGCGCCAGGCCTCGTAGACGGCGACCGCGGCGGCGTTGGACAGGTTCAGCGAGCGCCGGCCCGCCAGCATGGGGATGCGGACCTGCTGGGTGATGTGTGCGTCGGCCAGGGTCGCGGCGTCCAGGCCGGTGGGTTCGGGGCCGAACATCAACACGTCGCCGGCCCGGTAGTCGATGTCGGCGAACGAGGTGGGTGCCTGGGCGGTGAAGGCGTAGACCCGCGCCGGCAGCAGCGCATCCCACGCCGCCGGTAGGGACGGATGGACGGTGACCGAGGCCAGGTCGTGATAGTCCAGGCCGGCCCGCCGGAGCTGGGGCTCGGAAAGGTCAAAGCCCAGCGGCTCGACGAGATGCAGCTCGCAGCCTGTGGCCGCCGCCGTCCGGATGGCGTTGCCCGTATTCGGCGGGATGCGTGGGGAGACGAACATCAGCCTGAACACAACACGCCATCCTCCCTGCACACGGGTCCAGAACTTACGACCAGTTCGTGGAGCACCGTCACCCGGGCGATAATGCTCGCATGGTCGAGCAGAGCGTCTGGATGCAGAAGGTTGCTGCCGATCCCGGGCATTCCCGCTGGTATATCGAGCGTTTCCGTGCGATGGCCCGCGCCGGTGAGGATCTGGCCGGCGAGGCTCGTTTCGTGGACGCGATGGCGCCCCGCGGCGCCCGCATCCTCGATGCCGGCTGCGGCCCCGGCCGGTTGGGCGGGTATCTCGCCGCGGCCGGTCACCACGTGGTGGGTGTCGACGTCGACCCGGCGCTCATCGAAGCCGCCGAGCAGGATCATCCCGGCCCGCACTGGCTCGTCGGTGACCTCGCCGAGCTCGACCTGCCGAAGCGCGGCATCGTCGAACCGTTCGATGTCATCGTGTCCGCCGGCAACGTCATGACATTCCTGGCCCCGAGTACCCGGGTTCGGGTGCTGGGCCGGCTACGGGCCCACCTCGGGGGCGACGGTCGAGCGGCGATCGGTTTCGGCGCCGGCCGCGACTATGAATTCGCCGCGTTTCTCGGCGACGCGCAAGATGCTGGATTCGTGCCCGAACTGTTGCTCTCCACCTGGGATCTGCGACCGTTCACCGATGACTCGGACTTCCTCGTCGCGCTCCTTCGGCCGGCATAGGCCTACCGCTCCGGTGGCCGTCGCCGTCCGGATGGCGTTGCCCGTGTTCGGGGGCTCGCCGCTGCCGCCTCCGGCCTGTCGCGAGCCGACCCGGTGTGTCGGTCATGCGGGTTAGGTTGTCGACCGAATGAGCAGTCGGCGCACGAGGAGGGACGATGAGGGCGGCGATATTCGCCGCAGGATTGGCGGCCGCCGCGCTGTTCGGCGCGCCGCGGGCGCACGCAGATGCGCAGGGCTACATCGCCCAGCTACAGCGCGACGGGGTGTCGATGCTGTCCGGCACCATCGGCCCGAAGATCATCGACGCCGCCCACCTCAACCTGTGTCCGGACACCTTGCACTAGAGGAGGTTTGACCATGCTTGCGAAGGCCATTGCCGCCCTGGCCGTGCCGGTCGCCGCGCTGGCCCCGCACGTCCCGCTGGACCCGGTTCACCCCTGCATGCCGACGAACCCGTGCGAGAAGCCGCAGTACTGTCCGGACACTGGGGGGTTCGTGGTCGGGTTCGAGTCCTGCCCGTCGCTGCTCACCGGCCCGTACGCGCCGGGCGGGCTTGAGCCGAACGAGGGTGAAGACTGGTAAGAGCCCGGATCACCGCGAAGCCGAATCGCGCCGGCGCGTGCCGCTCGTTTGCCATGTTCTCCCGCCGGCGTGTCGGAGCGCGCGGTCGTGCTCTGGCTACTCAGTAAGAATATTGGTGACCTGCGCCGCGGGCTGTCATACTCGTCGGATTGCCACGTGTCTATCATCCGTGCCGTCTGCGCGGAGCGGGGAAACAAAGCAGGAAGTTTCATGAGCCACTCGTCTACGTCAGCGCTGAGCGGCAGCGCGGCGGCCGGTCACGCGGCCGCCACTCCGTGACCATGTTCACCCGCCCGGCCCACCTGGCCGAGGCGGCTTCGCCGGAGTTCGGCTCGATCCCCGCCGCCGGCGGGCAGTCCGCGAAACGCCCGTCGACCTGGTCGCTGCGCAACTGGCCGGTGCGCTGGAAGGTCCTGGCGATCGTGCTGGTGCCGCTGATCCTGGCGACGGTCTTCGGCGTGCTGCGGGTCCAGGGCGCGATGGCCAACTCCGCCGACCTCAAGCTGGCCGCCGCTCGTGCCGACGTGTTACCGGCCATCACCAAATACATGTCGGCCATGGACGTCGCCCTGCAGGCCGGCTCCAGCGGGCGCGACGTCGAGGGCGCCAAGAAGAATTACGAGGCGCGCCGCCATGAGCTGCAGCAGCGGCTGGCCGACACCGACGTGACCCCCGACGTCCGGTCCGGAATCGACGCCCTGCTCAACGGCGGTCAGGCGCTGCTGGACAAGGTGGCGGACAACAGCATCGGCCTGCGGGACCGGGTCACCACCTACGCCCCGATCCTGCTCACGGCCGAGGACGTCATCAACGCCTCGGTGCGTGTCGACGACGAACGGATCCGCACCGAGGTGCAGGGGCTGAGCCGGGCGGTCGGGGCCCGCGGGCAGATGACGATGCAGAAGATCCTGATCACCCGCGGCGCCGACCTGCCCGAGCCGCAACTGCGCAGCTCGATGATGACCCTGGCCGGCACCGAACCGTCGACGCTGTTCGGGATGAGCCAGGTGCTCGGCGTCGGCTCGGACGAGGCCAAGACGCTGCAGCAGCAGCTGGTGACCCGGATGGCGATCATGTCCGATCCGGCGAGCGCGCTCGTCGACAACCCCGAGCTGCTGCGCTCGATCCAGACCACGGACGAGGTCGCGGGCAAGGTCATCGAGGACACCATGGCGTCGATCACCAAGTCGGTGCGGGCCCAGGCCGCCGACCGGCGCGACGCCGCCGTCCTCGACGCCGTCCTGGTGGCCGCCGCGATCGCGATCGCACTGGTTGTCGTCTCGCTGGTGGCCCGCGCGCTCGTCGTGCCGCTGCGCGTACTGCGCGACGGCGCACTCAAGGTCGCCCACACCGACCTCGAGGAGGAGGTGGCCCGGGTGAAGGCGGGCGGCATCGAGCCGGTCCCGCAGCCGCTGCCGGTCTACACCACCGAGGAGATCGGCCAGGTCGCCCACGCGGTCGACGAGCTGCACACGCAGGCCCTGCTGCTGGCCGGCGACGAGGCGCGGCTGCGGCTGCTGGTCAATGACATGTTCGAGACCATGTCGCGGCGCAGCCGTTCCCTGGTTGACCAGCAGCTGTCGCTGATCGACCGGCTGGAGCGCGACGAGCAGGACCCCGAACGCCTGGACAGCCTGTTCAAGCTGGATCACCTGGCGGCCCGGCTGCGCCGCAACAGCGCCAACCTGCTGGTGCTGGCGGGCGCGCAGCTGGCCCGCGACCAGCGCGAGCCGGTCCCGCTGTCGACGGTGCTCAACGCCGCCGTGTCCGAGGTGGAGGACTACCGCCGGGTCGAGATCGTCGCGCTGCCCGACTGCGCGCTGCTCGGGGCGGCGGCCGGCGGCGTCATCCACCTGTTCGCCGAGCTGATCGACAACGCGCTGCGTTACTCGCCGCCGAACACGGCGGTGCGGGTGTCCGGCACGAGCGGCGGCGACGGCTGGGTCCTGTTGCGGATCGCCGACGCGGGTCTGGGCATGAACGACGCCGACCGGCGCATCGCCAACATGCGGATGCAGGAGGGCGGCGAGGTGACCCCCGACAACGCCCGGCACATGGGGCTTTTCGTGGTGGGCCGCATCGCCGCCCGGCACGGCATCCGGGTCGGCCTGCGCGGCCCGGCCGCCCACGAGACCGGCTCCGGCACGACGGCCGAGATCTACCTGCCGCCCGCGGTGCTCGACGGCGTGACGGCGGACCCGGCCCAAGACCCCGCCCTGGCACCGGTGGAGGCGCCGGCAATCACGTCGCCGGACGCCCAACCCGCCGCCGCCCCGCAACCCCATTCCGAACCCGAGCCGGCTACCAAGAACGGCTCGCACGGCCCCGGGCCGGCGGTCACGCTGTTGCCGCGCCGCAACCCGGGCTCCAGCGGCATCACCGACGTCCCCGCCGAGCCCGCCGAGCCCGCCGAGCGGCAGGAGCCCGCGCAGCAGCGCCGGGAGCTCGCCACCCCGTGGTGGGAGAGCGGCCCGCGCGCCGAACCGGAGCCGGAACCGCCCCAACCCGAGGCCGCCCCGGCGCCGGCCGTGTCGAATACCTCGGCGTTCTTCGCCGCGCGCTCGCGGCAGCCACGAGAGGACCGCGCGCAACCCCCGTCGGTGCCCAAGGACGCCCCGAAGGCCGCCCCGGATGATGACGACGTGATCTACCGGCGGATGCTCTCGGAGATGCTGGGCGACCCGCACGACCTGGTCAACAGCGCCGACTTGGACTGGCAGTCGGTGTGGGACCGCGGCTGGTCGTTGGCCGCCGAGGCCGAGGACAAGCCTGTCGAGTCGCGCACCGCCGAACACGGGCTGCCGGTCCGCACGCCCGGGGCCCGGCTGGTGCCCGGGGCGGCATCCCCCGCAACCGACGAGCCCGACCACCCGGAGTCGAACGACGGAACGCACGAGGGGCGCGAGCCGCAGCATGTGGCGTCGGGCCGCGACCCCGAGGCGGTTCGCGCCACGTTCAGCAGCCACTTCGGCGGGGTGCGCACCGGACGGACGCACGCCCGTGAAACCGGATCGGATCAGCAGTGACCTCGGCGGGCAGCTCGCTGGACTGGCTGGTGACGAAGTTCGCCCGCGAGGTCCCCGGCGTGGCGCACGCGCTGCTGGTCTCCGTCGACGGGCTGCCGGTCGCCGCCAGCGAGCACCTGCCGCGGGAACGGGCCGACCAATTGGCGGCGGTGGCGTCCGGCCTGGCCAGCCTGGCGAGCGGCGCCGCGCAGCTGTTCGAAGGCGGCCAGGTGCTGCAGTCGGTGGTCGAGATGCAGAATGGCTACCTGCTGCTGATGCGGGTCGGCGACGGCTCGCATCTGGCCACGCTGGCGGCGACGTCGTGCGACATCGGCCAGATCGGCTATGAGATGGCCATCCTCGTGGAACGCGTGGGCGCCGTCGTGCAGTCCAGCCGCCGGTCCGGCGTGTCGTGAGCCGCGATGGACGAACCGGAGCCCCGGCCCTCCCCTCGTGAGGCGAGCCTGGTCCGTCCCTACACCCTGACCGCCGGGCGGACCGACACCGACGTCGATCTTCCGCTGGAGGCACCGATACAGACGCTGCAGGACGGCCCGGCTCAGCGGTGGCCGCCCGAGGACCCGAGAGGCAAGATCATCCACCTGTGCGCCCAGGGCTCCCCGAGCCCGTCGGTTGCCGAGATCTCGGCCCGGCTGGATTTGCCGGTCGGTGTCGCGCGCGTCCTGGTCGGCGATCTGGTCCTGTCCGGCTACCTTCGGGTGCACAGGACGTTGACCGAGCGTTCCACCCGCGATGAGCGCCACGAGCTCATAGGAAGGACCCTGCGTGGCTTACGAGCACTCTGATGCCCGGTCCGATCGGGACGCTGTGCACGCCTCGACGAAGATCGTCATCGCGGGCGGGTTCGGCGCCGGAAAGACCACGTTCGTCGGCGCGGTGTCCGAGATCATGCCGTTGCGCACCGAGGCGATGCTCACCGACGCGTCGAGCGCGGTGGACGCGCTCGAGGCGACCCCGGACAAGCGCACCACCACCGTCGCGATGGACTTCGGCAGGATCACCCTCGAGCAGGACCTGGTGCTCTACCTGTTCGGCACCCCGGGTCAGCGCCGGTTCTGGTTCATGTGGGACGACCTGGTGCGCGGCGCGATCGGCGCGATCGTCCTGGTCGACGTGCGCCGCCTGCAGGACAGCTTCGCCGCGGTCGACTTCTTCGAGCACCGCAAGCTGCCGTTCCTGGTCGCGGTCAACCAGTTCGACGGGGCGCCGCGCTATCCGGCGGCCGAAATCCGGCAGGCGCTGACACTGCCCCCGCACATCCCGGTGATCACCGTCGACGCCAGGGACCGCCGCTCGGCGACCGACGCGCTCATCGCGGTCAGCGAGTACGCGCTTCAGACCCTGGCCGCGAGTTGACTGAACTGAGCAGCGGATCGACCGCGAACGCTTGCCACTTTGAGGGCCATGACTTCATCGACGAGGACCTCGGGCGGTTGCGCACCGAACGCGTCGTGTTCAGCGACTGCGACTTCAGCGGCGCCAACCTGGCCGAGTCGCACCATCGGGGGTCGGCGTTTCGCAACTGCACCTTCCGGCGCACGGTGCTGTGGCACTCCTCCTTCGCCCACTGCAGCATGCTCGGCTCGGTTTTCGAGCGGTGCCGGCTGCGGCCGATCACCTTCGACGAGGTCGACTTCACGCTCGCGGTGCTCGGCGGCTTTGAACCTAAGGGGACCTGCGCGGCGTCGACCTGAGCGGCTGCCGGCTGCGGGAGGCCGGCCTCGTCGAAACCGACCTGCGCACCGCGACCCTGCGCGGCGTTGACCTCACCGGCGCGCGCACCAGCGGCGCCCGGTTCGACGACGCCGACCTGCGCGGCGCGACCGTCGACCCCGCGCTGTGGCGGACCGCCGCCCTGGCGGGCGCCCGCGTCGACGTCGACCAGGCGATCGCCTTCGCGCTGGCGCACGGGCTGCGCGTCAACGGCTGAGCCGCAGGCGCCACCGCACGATCCCGGCGTACCCGAACGTCAGCGCGCCCAGCATCGCCATGTCGAACAGCCACGCACCCCGGGTGTGCTGCCAGTGGCTGTCGTGGGGGACCAGCGTCCCGGGCACCAGCGCGTCCACGTTGACCGTCGCCGCCGACGCCGCATACCCCCAGCGCGCGGGCACCAGCCATGACAGCTGGTCCAGGAAGATACGCCCGGTCACCGGGATCAGGCCGCCGGCCAGCACCAGCTGCAGCATCAGCGACAACACCAGCAGCGGCATGACCTGCTCGTTGGAACGCACCAGCGACGACAGCACCAGCCCGAGAACCGCCGAGGCCACACACGTGGCGGCGACAGTGACGAACAGCTCGAAGCTCGGATCTCCGAGCAGCACCGCCCGCTGCGTGGGCGCCCCCTTGCCGGCGATCACGATGCCCGTCGCGATTGCCGCCTGCACGACGGCGAAGGCGCAGAACACCACCACCTTGGCGCCCAGATACGCGCCCGTCGACAGGCCGACGGCCTGCTCGCGCCGGAAGATGGGGCGCTCGCCGATCAGGTCGCGGATGGTCAGCGCGGTGCCCATGAACACGGCGGCGATCGACAGCAGCGTCAGGATCTGTGCCGACTCGTCGGGCGTATCACCGGTCGGCGGGGTGACACCGAACCCGGTGTTGCCCGGGACGGTCAGCGACAAACCGCCCATGACGAACGGCAGCAGCGCCAAAAACACGAAGTAGGCGCGGTCGGCGATGACCAGGCGAACCTGGCGGCGGGTGACCGTCCAGAACTGGCGGCGCACGCTGGTGCGCGCGGGGGCGCCCAGCTCGGCCGGCGCCCGCTGCGGCCACGACGAAGGCCGCTTTTGCGCTTCCGTGTGAGCCCTGAAGCGCCGGTTGGCCTCCTCGGGGTCGGCGCCCACCTTGGCGAAGATGTGGGCCCAGTTGGTGGTGCCCATGGCATCGCCGATGTCGCCCGGCGGCCCCAGAAAGGCCGTCCTGCCGCCGGGCGCCATCAGCAGCACTTGGTCGCACACGTCGAGGTAGGTCAGCGAGTGGGTGACCACCAGCACCACCCGGCCGGCGTCGGCCAGCTGGCGCAGCATCGTCATGACCTGCAGGTCCAGCGCGGGGTCCAGGCCCGAGGTGGGCTCATCGAGGATCAGCAGCGACGGCCCGGTCAGCAGCTCGAGCGCGACCGAGGCCCGTTTGCGCTGCCCGCCGGAGAGCTTGTCCACGCGGGTGTCGGCGTGCTGTGTCAGGCCCAGCTCCTCGAGCACCTGCGTGACGACCTGTGCGCGGTCGCCCTCGCTGGTGTCCGGCGGCAGCCGCAGCTCGGCCGCATACCCCAGCGCCTGGCTGACCGTCAGCTGGCGGTGCACGACGTCGTCCTGGGGGACCATCCCGATCCGGGTGCGCAACGACGCGTACTCGGTGTGGATGTCGTGGCCCTCGAAGGTGACCGCGCCGGAGCTGGGGCTGGCGTACCCGGCGATCAGCCGCGACAGCGTGGTCTTGCCGGCACCGGACCCGCCGATGATCGCGGTCAGCGTGCCGGGCCGCGCGGTCATCGAGATCTTCTCGAGCAGGTTCTTCCCGTCGACACCGAAGTCGACCTCGCGGACCTCCAGCCCGCCGGTGCGCGCGGCGGCCTCCTGGCGGCGGACCAGCACGCCGTCGCCGAAAACCAGGTCGACGTTGCCGATCGTGACCACGTCACCCTCGGCGAGCACCGCGGACCCGATCCTGATGCCGTTGACGAACGTCCCGTTGATGCTGTTCGCGTCGCGGATCGCGGTGCCGATCGGGGTGGGGGTCAAAAACGCGTGATGGCGCGAGGCCAGCACGTCGTGGATGACGATGTCGTTGTCCAGCGAGCGCCCTAGCCAGGCGGGACGCCCGGCCACCGGCCCACGCTCGGCGTCGGACCCGGGCACCCTGACCCACGTGGTCGGGAACTCCGCCGCCTCACCGGTCACGCCGAGCTGGGTGGGGGGATTCGAATCCGATAGCGGCTCGGGCGCCGGCCCGGGCGTGGGCACCGGGATGGCGGTGGTGCGCTGGGTGTCGGCGGGCGGGCGCCGCCGCCAGCTCAGCGTGGGTTGCGGGCCGGATTGCGATCCCGACACGGGCACCGACGGGTCGTCGGGCGGAGCGGTGATCGGGATCGAATCCGTCGGCGGCGTCAGGCCCACGTCGCCCTGGTGGCCCCCGAACTCGAAGGTGAGCCGCGGCCCGTCGGGCTTGCCGATGTTGATGGTCTGGCCATCCTCGATGTCGACCTGCGGGACCCGTCGCCCGTCGACGAACATCCCGTTGAGCGAGTTGTTGTCCACGGCGACCCACCGGCCCTCACCGCAGCGCAGCAGCAGGTGCGCCCGGGCGATCAGCGGGTGCGCAACGCGCAGGTCGGCGCGGACGTCGTTGCCGACGACCACGTCGCGCCCCGCCTCGAAGCTGCCCTGCGATCGGTCGGTCCGGACCGTGAGCACGGGCTGCGCGGGCTGGTTCACCAGATCCAGATTAGCCGCGGCGACCGGTGCCCCGGTGGCGCCAAACCCGGTGCCCGTTCAGCGCTTGAGCCGGATGTGCCAGCGGATGAAGCCGGCGTAGGCGACCGACAACACCGCCAGCATGAACATGTCGAACACCAGGATGTGCTTGGAGTGCTGCCAGATCGGGTCGGTGGTGGGAATCTGCTTGACTTTCACCAGGGCGGGAAAGTCGATCGACGCCGCGCCCGCGGCGTAGCCCCAGCGCCCGGGCGTCACCCAGGCGAGCTGCTCGAGACCGAAGCGCTGGTAGACGGGGATCATCCCGCCCGAGAGCACCAGCTGCGCCATGATCGCCACCACCAGCATCGGCGTGATCTGCTCGTTGGACTCCGCCAGGGCCGACAGCATCAGGCCGAGGACCGCCGACGCGACGCAGGTGGCGGCGACGGTGATGAACAGCCAGAGGGTGCTACCGCCGAAGAACAGCGCCGGCTCGGTGGGGGCGCCCTTTCCGATGCGCACGATCAGCGTCGCCACCGCGGCCTGTCCGGTCGCGAAGACGGAGAAGACCGCGATCTTGGCCAGCAGATAGGCGTTGGTGGACAGGCCGACGGCCTGTTCTCGCTTGAAGATCGGGCGCTCACCGATCAGGTCCCGGATGGTCAGCGCGGTGCCCATGAACACGGCGCCGATATTGAGCAGCACCATGATGTACTGCGGCTGCGTGGGCGCGGGGCCCATCGGATCTGCGGGCCCGAGGCCGGGATTGGATCCCTTCACGGTCAGCGACAGCCCGCCGATGAGGAACGGCAGCACCGCCAGGAAGATCGTGTAACCCCGGTCGGAGATGACCAGCCGGACCTGACGGCGGGCGATCGTGGACAGCTGCCGCCACAGGTCGGTCTTGGGCGGCTCGCCCAGATCGGCCGGACTCTGCGGGGACGGCGGCCGCGAGGACTGCTGCTCGCGCTCCTTGAAGCGGCGGTTGGCCTCGTCGGGGTCGGCCCCCACCTTGGCGAAGATGTCGGCCCAGTTGCGGGTGCCCATGGCGGCCTCGACCTGGTCGGGCGGCCCGCAGAACGCGGTCTTGCCGCCCGGTGCGACCAGCAGGATCTGGTCGCAGACGTCCAGGTAGGACACCGAGTGGGTGACCACCATGACCACCCGGCCCGCGTCGGCGAGCTGGCGCAGCATCAGCATGACCTGGCGGTCCAGCGCCGGGTCGAGGCCGGAGGTCGGCTCGTCGAGCAGCAGCAGCGACGGCTGGGTGAGCAGCTCGAGCGCGACCGAGGCGCGTTTGCGCTGGCCGCCCGACAGCTTGTCGACCCGGGTGTCGGCGTGGTTGGTCATGTCGAGCTCTTCGAGCACCTGGGCGACGATCTGGGCCCGCTCCTCTTTGCTGGTGTCGGGCGGCAGGCGCAGTTCGGCGGCGTAGTTCAGGGCCTGGTTCACGGTCAGCTGGCGGTGCACGACGTCGTCCTGCGGGACCATTCCGATCCTGCTGCGCATGGACGCGTATTCCTTGTGGATGTCGTGCCCCTCGAAGCACACCGAGCCCGAGCTGGGATTGGTGTACCCGACGATCAGCCGCGACAGCGTGGTCTTGCCGGCGCCGGAACCCCCGATGATGGCCGTCAGCGTCCCGGGGCGGGCCGTCAGCGAGATGTGGTCGATGAGCTGCTTGTTGTCGATCTTGAAGCAGACCCCGTCCACCTCGAGGCCGCCGGTGCGCGTCGCGGCCTCGGTGCGACGGACCAGGGTGTCGCGGGTGAACACCAGGTCGACGTTGCCGATGGTGACCACGTCGCCCTCGGTCAGCACGGCCGAACCGACGCGGACACCGTTGACGAACGTCCCGTTGACGCTGCGCGCGTCGCGGATCTCGGTGCCCAGCGGCGAGTCGACCAAAAACGCATGGTGGCGCGACGCCAGCACGTCCTGGATGACGATGTCGTTGTCGGTGGCCCGGCCGATGGTCTGCGAGCCGGCCGGCTTCTGCATGCCCCCGCTCCGCGACGGCATCAGCGCATGCATCATCTTCGTTGCCAGGTTGGCCACCTCGGGCGGCTTGGCGGCGCTGGGCGGCGACATCTGGGTCGGCGGCGAGTCGTGCTGCCGCGGCCCGGCCGCCGCCCGCTGGGGGTGCGGCTGGAAGTTGGGCGGCGGTGGCGGGCTCGCCGGGGGCGCGGGTGGCCGCGGCCCGTTCCCGCCGCCATGGCGCAGCGGCTGGCCGTGCGGCCCCGGTGGCGGCGGGCCCGGGTGCGGTCGCTGCGGCGGCGCCGGGGGGCGGCCCGGCGGCGGCCCGTGCGGCCCCGGCGGCGCGGGGGGAGCGCCGGGGGGTCTCGACCATGTCCCGCCCGACGACTGGGTCGCGTTGGCCGGGAGTCGCATCGACTCCGTCTCGGGGGGACGCCCGGCCATGCCCTGGTGCCGGCCGACCTCGAATCTGAGCGCCGGTCCGTCGGGGTTGCCGATGTTGACGCACTGGCCGTCATGGATGTCGACGACGGGAACGCGCCGGCCGTTGACGAAAGTGCCGTTGAGCGAACCGTTGTCGATGGCCAGCCACCGGCCCTGGTCGAAGCGCAGCAGCAGGTGGGCGCGCGAGATCAGCGGGTGCGTGATCCGCATGTCGGCCCGCAGATCGCGCCCCACCACCACGTCGTGACCCGCCGCGAAGGTGCGTTCCCCCCCGTCAAAACGGACGGTCAACACTGGCGGGGCTGGTGAACTCATCGGTTCAACTCTATCCGGTGCGGCGGGAACCACCCCTGCCCCTGCGGCCCGCCTCCTCCTCACCGCGCGGTGTCAGGCGCCCCCGTGACGACGCAATGGGTGCGGCTGTAGATCGTGGCCATGCACTTGTTGCAGTGCGTGCAAGCCGAATGCACGCTGTGCGCGGCGCCGTCGGCCGCGATCCGGTTGACCAGGTCGGGCTCGGCCAGCAACGCCCGGGCCATCGCGACGAACTGGAACCCCTCGGCCATCGCCAGGTCCATCGTCTCCCGGTTGGTGATGCCGCCGAGCAGGATCAGCGGCATCGTCAGCTCGGCGCGGAACAGCTTGGCGTGGCGCAACAGATAGGCCTCGCGGTAGGGGTACTCGCGCAGGAACTTCTTGCCAGTCATGCGCATGCCCCAGCTCAGCGGTGGCTTGAAGGCGCCGGCGAACTCCTTGAGCGGCGCATCGCCGTGGAACAGGTACATCGGGTTGACCAGCGAGCTGCCCGCGGTGAGCTCGATCGCGTCCAGCGCGCCGTCGTCCTGCAGCCACTTGGCGGTGGTCAGCGCCTCTTCAACGCTGATGCCGCCGCGGACGCCGTCGGTCATGTTGAGCTTGGCGGTGACCGCGACCGGCGCCCCCAGTTTGTCCACCGCGCGGCGCACGGCCATCACCAGCCCGCGCGCGACCTTGGCCCGGTTCTCCAGCGAACCACCGAACTCGTCGTCGCGGCGGTTGATCAGCGGAGACAGGAACGCGCTCGCCAAATAGTTGTGGCCCAGGTGGACTTCCACCGCGTCGAAGCCTGCGTCGATGGCCAGCAGGGCGGCGTTGGCGTGCGCCGCGGTGACGTCGTCGATGTCCTGGCGGGTCGCCTTCTTGGCGAACCGCATCCCGATCGGGTTGAAGAACCGGACCGGTGCCAGCGCTCTGGCCTTGTTGGACTTGGCATTGGCGACCGGCCCGGCGTGGCCGATCTGCGCGCTCACCGCGGCGCCCTCGGCGTGGACGGCCTCGGTGAGCCGGCGCAGCCCCGGCACCGCCTCGGGGCGCATCCACAGCGCGTTGCCCTCGGTGCGCCCGCCGGGGGAGACCGCGCAGTAGGCGACAGTCGTCATGCCCACGCCGCCGGCGGCCGGCAGCCGGTGGTACTCGATCAGGTCGTCGCTCGCCAGCGCGCCGGGGGTGCGCGCCTCGAACGTGGCGGCCTTGATGATGCGGTTACGCAGGGTCAGCGGGCCCAGCTTGGCGGGTGCCAGCACGTCCGGAGAGGTAGACATGCGAGGAGCGTACGCGGAACGCATGCCAGACTGTGAGGCGTGGGCGCAATCACGCTGGACGGCAAGGCCACCCGCGACGAGATCTTCGTCGACTTGAAACAGCGGGTGGCCGCACTGACCGCGGCCGGCCGCACCCCCGGGCTCGGCACCATCCTGGTGGGCGACGACCCCGGGTCGCAGGCCTACGTCCGCGGGAAACACTCCGACTGCGCCAAGGTGGGCATCACGTCGATCCGCCGGGACCTACCCGCCGACATCGGCACCGCGACGCTCAACGAGACCATCGACGAGCTGAACGCCAACCCCGAGTGCACGGGTTACATCGTCCAGTTGCCGCTGCCCCGCCAGCTCGATGAGAACGCCGCGCTGGAGCGCGTCCACCCCGACAAGGACGCCGACGGGCTGCACCCGACCAACCTCGGCCGGCTGGTGCTCGGCACGCCGGCGTCGTTGCCGTGCACCCCCCGCGGCATCGTGCACCTGCTGCGTCGCTACGACGTCGAGATCGCCGGGGCCCACGTGGTGGTGATCGGCCGCGGCGTGACGGTCGGCCGCCCGCTGGGGCTGCTGCTCACCCGGCGCTCCGAGAACGCCACGGTGACCTTGTGCCACACCGGAACTCGGGACCTGCCCGCGTTGACCCGGCAGGCCGACATCATCGTGGCCGCCGTCGGGGTGCCGCACATGCTGACCGCCGAGATGGTGCGTCCCGGCGCCGCGGTGGTCGACGTCGGCGTCAGCCGCACCGACGACGGACTGGTCGGCGATGTGCATCCGGACGTGTGGGAGGTGGCCGGTCACGTCTCGCCGAATCCCGGCGGGGTCGGCCCGTTGACCCGGGCCTTCCTGCTGACCAACGTCGTCGAACTGGCCGAACGGCGATGAACGCCCGGGCGGTGCTGCGCGCCCAATGGCCGATCCTGGCGGTCGTGCTGATCTTCGTGACGGCTTTCGTCTTGGCGGGGGCCAAATTCTGGCGCCGCGGCTCGCTGCTGATCGGGATCGGCGTCGGAGTCGCCGCGGTGCTGCGGTTGGCGCTGTCCGAGGACCGGGCCGGCCTGTTGGTGGTGCGCAGCAAGGGCACCGACTTCGTGACGACCGCGACCGTCGGGGCCGCGATGGTCTACATCGCGTCGACGATCGACCCGCTGGGCACCGGTTAAATTCCCGGCACCGCAGGCATCCCGGGAATGCCGGCCCCCGGCATGCCCGGGAGTTGCGGCAGGCCGCCGGTCAGGTTGCCGTTGGCGATGGACGCCATCTCTTCGGGGCAGTACATCTGAATCGCGATGGTGGTGAACATCCTGGCCATCTCCGGTGACATGCCCCTGCCGCTCACCTTCGCCGCTGCGGCGGCGAAGTTGCCGCCCGGCTGGGCGAGCATCGGGCAGATGGACTGTCCGATGGCCATCGCGTTGCCCGGTTCGCCGAAGTCGATGCCGGCGTGGTTGAGCGCGTCGATGAAGGCGTCGTCGGTCCCCGCGTCGGCCTCGGCCGGAGCGGCGAGGGCCGCCGCCGCCGTGACCAGGCCGGCCGCGCCAGCCAGCAGGCGGACAGCCAGGGGCTGATGACGGAACAGCCAGAGCCGGCGTTGCGTTCGTGCCAGTGTTTTCAAGGCAGCTTCCCCATCTGTCGTGAGTGCGCCTCGGGAACCCGAAACACTCCAGGGAACTTTGGCCTATGGCTGTCACATTCCGGACACGGCGGGATAAAGCTTTGTACACTTCGCGTTTCGTGCGCGTCATTTACCCGGCGCATCGGTTACTAGGCGCGGCCAATCGACGCCGCACTGTGATCCGACACGCGCGCCGGTGCCGGATTTTCCGGTGCCGAATGCTTGAGAATCCGGTCCATGACGACGAATCACAGCCGTCCGCTGAACCGTGCGATCTCGCGCCAGACGTTCCTGCGGGGGACGGTCGGGATGTTGGCGACGGGGGCGGTGTTCGGGACGGCGCGTGCGGCGGCGGACCCGGTTGGCGGCTGGGGCGGTCTGGCGTCCTCCATCGGCGGCACGGTGCTGGTGCCCGCGAATGGCACTCAATTCGCCACGGGCAAGCAGGTTTTCAACTCCTTTTACGGCAACTCCAATCCCGCTGCGGTCGTGACGGTCTCGTCGCAGGCCGACGTGCAGAAGGCCGTCGCGTTCGCTACGGCGAACAAGCTGCAGATCGCCCCGCGGGGTGGGGGCCATTCGTACATCGGCGCCTCCACCGCCGGCAACGCGATGGTGCTCGACCTGCGGGGGCTGCCGGGCGGAACGCATGTGGACGGTGACAACGTGACGGTGACCCCTGCGACGAATCTGGCTGCGCTGCAACAGGCATGCGCGGGCGCCGGCCGCGCCGTCCCGGTCGGAAGCTGCCCGACCGTCGGCATCGGGGGCCTGGCCCTCGGCGGCGGCATCGGCGCCGACGCCCGGCGAGCGGGCCTCACGTCCGACACGCTGCAGTCGGCCACTGTCGTGTTGCCCAGCGGGGACGTGGTGACCGCTTCGGCCAACGACCACCCCGACCTGTTCTGGGCGCTGCGCGGTGGTGGCGGTGGCAATTTCGGTGTGACGACGTCGATGACGTTCACCACGTTCGCCGTCGATTCCAGCGACGTGGTCCGGTTGGAGTTTCCGTCGGCGTCGGCGGTGCAGGTGCTCTCCGGCTGGCAGTCCTGGCTTTCCGCCGCCGACCGGAACACGTGGGGGATGGTCGACCTGTCCATCGGCTCGGCGCAGGCGAACTGTCATATCCTGGCCACCTGTCCCGCGGGCGCCGGAACATCGGTGGCCAACGCGATCAAGTCCGCAGTCGGCGTGGCGCCCAGCGCCGTCCAGAACACGACGATGACCCGGTCGGAGCTGACGACGTACCTTGCCGGCGGCAGTTCGTCGCCGCCGCCACGGGGCTTCGTGGCCGGTTCGGACGTGATCCCGACGGTGAACGCCGGGGCGGCCCATGCGGTCGCCACCGCCATCGGGCAATGGCCCGCGTCCGCCGGCAAGGCCTCGGCGCTCGTCGACCCCTTGGGCGGGGCCGTCGGCGACGTGGCTACCGGCGACACGGCGTTCCCGTGGCGCACGCAGTCCGCGGTGTTGCAGTGGTACGCCGAACCGGCCGCCAGCCAGGTGCCCGCGGCGACGAAATGGCTGGCTGCCGCGCACCAAGCGGTGCAACAGTATTCGGTCGGTGGTTACGTCAACTACCTGGAGCTCAACACCCCGGCCGCGCGCTACTACGGTCCGAACCTGTCGCAACTCAGTGCCGTGCGGCAGAAGTACGACCCGAACCGGGTTATGTTGTCCGGCCTGACCTTCTGATGTGAAAAAACTTGCGTCACTGTGGGTTCAGTGGTCACACGGCGGGGATTCTTGTCGGTGGCCGTCGATAGTTTCGTGGTGTGAGTGTTGATCGTGACGAGTTGACGGCGGACTGGGAGGCGGTGGAGGCCGCCTTCGACAAGGTGGCCGGCCACGACTGCGACGCGTTGAGCACCCCGGAGTTGCTGGCCTGGCTGGGGCGGGTGGAAAAGCTGCGCCGCCGGCTGCCGTCGCTGGAGCATGCGGTGATCAACACCCTGGCCCGCCAAGCCACCCCAGAAGAACTGGGCGGCAAGCTGTCCCACGCGATCGCCGAAGCCACGCTCATCAGCCGTCAAGACGCCGCCCGCCGCATCCACGAAGCCGCCGACCTCGGCCCCCGCCACGGGCTGACCGGCCAACCGCTGCCCCCGGTGTTGGCCGAGACCGCCGCGCGGCAGCGCCAGGGCAGCCTGGGTGACGGGCACGTCAGGGTGATCCGCAACTTCTACCACCACCTGCCCGGCTGGGTCGACGAGGCCACCCGCGAGCGCGCCGAAGCCGATCTGTCCCAGTGGGGCGCAGACATCCGTCCCGAAGAACTGGCCAAGCTGGCCACCAAGCTCACCGACGCGATCAACCCCGACGGCGCCTACACCGACGAGGACCGCGCCCGGCGGCGCGGGCTGATCCTGGGCGCCCAGGGCCCCGACAAAATGTCGCGGCTCAGCGGCTGGATCACCCCCGAGTTCCGCGCCACTTTGGAAAAGGTGTGGGCCAAACTGGCCGCGCCGGGCATGTGCAACGGTCTCGACGAGACACCGTGTGTGGACGGTGCGCCGGGCCAAGAGGCCATCGAGCGCGATACCCGCGGGCCGGCCCAGCGCCAACACGACGGCCTGCTGGCCGGCCTGCGCGCGGTGCTGGCCTCCGGAGACCTGGGCCAACACAACGGGCTACCCGCCTCGATTGTTGTCACCACGACATTGGCCGAGCTGGAGGCCGCCGCCGGGTGCGCGTTGACCGGTGGGGGCACCCTGCTGCCGATGAGCGACGTGATCCGGCTGGCCCGCCATGCCCATCAGTACCTGGCGATCTTCGACCACGGCAAAGCCCTGGGGCTGTATCACACCAAGCGGCTGGCCGACCGGGCCCAGCGGATCGTCCTGTACGCCAAGGACCGCGGCTGCTCGGCGCCGGGCTGCACCGTGGGCGGCTACTACTGCGAAGTCCACCACGTCCTCCCCTATGCGAAATCCGCCGTCACCGACATCAACGGCCTCACCTTCTGCTGCGGCGCCCACCACCGGATCACCGAACAGGGTTGGGTCACCCGCAAAAACGCCCAGGGTGACACCGAGTGGATCCCACCGCCGCACCTGGACCGCGGCCAGCCCCGCACCAACACCTACTGGCACCCCGAAAAACTCCTGCGCAGCGATGGCGACGAGGTGGACGAAGACGACGAAGGCCAAACCGTGGCGGGCTGAGCGTCATCCGGCCAGCGTGGCCCGGGTGCAGACGGTGACGTACGGCAGTGCCAGCCCCGCCGAATTCGCCAGCGCCGGATGAGTCGCCAGCAATTCGCGCACCTCGTCGAGGGTTCGGGTGCGGACCTCGGTCGGCGAGGTGATGCAGTAGCTGCGGGAGGACACCAGGTCGATCAACGCCTGCGGCGTGAGGTAATTCGTCCACTCCACGCTGTGGCGCTCCAGCGCGGTGAACGGCGCGGGCAGCGTCACGTGCACGCGGTTACCGTCGCCGTCGCTGCCGATGATCCGGCCCAGCTCGCGCACCCAGCCGAGCCGTTCGTCGCGCGTGTTCCACACCAGGCCCAGCCGACCGCCCGGCCGCAGCACGCGGGCGACTTCCGGGATGGCCCGCGCGGGATCCACCCAGTGCCATGCCTGGGCCACCAGCACGGCGTCAACGCTGTTGTCGGGCAACGGGATCTCTTCCGCGGTGCCCAGCAGGGCCCGCGTCTCCGGCAGCGCGTCGCGCAGGACTTCGAGCATCTCGGGCACCGGGTCGACCGCCACCACCTGCAGGCCGCGCTCGACCAGGCGGGTGGTCAGCTTGCCCGTGCCCGCGCCCAGATCGAGCACGTGGTGCGCACCGGTCGGCAGCAGCCAGTCGATGGCCTCCGGCGGGTAGGACGGGCGCCCGTGCTCGTAGGCCGCGGCCGCCGAACCGAACGACAGGGAACGTTCCTGCCTGTCGCAGCGGGTCACCGCCGGCACGCGCCTTCGACCCCTCCCGACTGGGAGGCCAAAACGAGGGTCTTGCAGATCATTTCGCCGACCGCCTCGGATTCCAGCAGGAAACCGTCGTGCCCGCATCTGGAGTCGACGACCTGCAGGTCGGCGCAGCCCGGCAGGAACTCGGCCAGCTCCTCCTGCAGGCGCAGCGGGTAGAGCCGGTCGGAGGTGATGCCGCCGACCACGGCGGGCACCGCGCACCCGCGCAGCGCGTTGCGGACCCCGCCGCGGCCGCGGCCGACGTCGTGACTGTTCAGCGCCTCGGTCAGGATCACATAGCTGCCGGCGTCGAAGCGGGACAACAGCTTGTCGCCCTGGTGCTCCAGGTAACTCTGCACCGCGTAGCGGCCGCCGTTCGCCGGGTCCTCGTCGCCCTGGCCGTCGTTGCCGAACCGGGTGTCGAGCTCCAGTTCGCCGCGGTAGGTCAGGTGGGCGAAGCGGCGGGCGATCGCCAGGCCGTCGACCGGCTTGCGACCGGTGTCGTGGTAGTCGCCGCCCTGCCAGTTGGGGTCGGCCTTGATGGCCGCGATCTGGGTGCTCTGGGTGCCGATCTGGTCGGCGGTGGCGCGCGCGCCGACCGCCAGCAGCAGCCCGGCCCGAACCCGGTCGGGGTGGCCGACCATCCATTCCAGGGCCCGTGCGCCGCCCATGGACCCGCCGACCACGGCGGCGACCTCGTCGATGCCCAGCGCGGCCAGCGCGGCGACGTCGGCCTGCACCTGGTCGCGCACCGTGATCCGGGGGAACCGCGAACCCCACGGCTTCCCGTCCCGGGCGCGCGAGCTGGGCCCGGTGGAGCCGCGGCACCCGCCCAGCACGTTGGTGGCCACCGCGCACCAGCGGTTGGTGTCGATCGGTGCACCCGGTCCGACCACCCCGTCCCACCAGCCGGGCGTCGGGTGCCCGGGCCCGGCGGGGCCGCTGATGTGGGAGTCACCGGTGAGCGCGTGCAGCACCACCACCACGTTGTCGCGGGTGGGAGACAGCTCGCCCCAGCGCTGCACGGCGATGCAGACGTCGTCGATCACCGCACCGTTTTCGGTGGTCAGCGCGCCGATGTGGACGAAGCCGATCTCGCCCTCGTCGGGCAGCGTCTGGGTGGGGAACTCCGAGATCGTCATGTCAGACCGCCTCAGAAGGCCGCCACCGCGTGCGGGTCGCCGCTGGACTGGGTCGATGGCCCCGGACCGCCGTATTTGCGGGCCGCGGCGAACCCCAACTCCAGGTCGGCCAGGATGTCGTCGATGCCCTCGATGCCGACTGCCAGTCGCACCAGCCCCGGGCTGACGCCGGTGGAAAGCTGCTCGGCGGGGCTGAGCTGCGCATGCGTGGTCGACGCCGGGTGGATCACCAGGGAGCGCACGTCGCCGATGTTGGCGACGTGGCTGTGCAGCTTGAGCGCGTTGACGAACGCCTTGCCGGCCTCGATGCCACCGGCCAGTTCGAACGACAGCACGGCGCCGGTTCCCTTGGGCGCCAGCCTCTTTGCCCGCTCGTGCCACGGCGAGTCGGGCAGTCCCGCGTAGTTCACCGAGAGCACGCCGTCATGGCCGGCCAGGAACTCGGCGACCCGCTGCGCGTTGGCGACGTGGCGCTCCATGCGCAGGCTCAGCGTTTCGATGCCCTGGGCCACCAGGAAAGCGTTGAACGGAGAGGCGGCCGAGCCCAGGTCGCGCAGCAGTTGCACGCGCGCCTTGAGCGCGAACGCCGGCGGTCCCAGCTCGGCGTAGACCACGCCGTGGTAGCTCGGGTCGGGTGTGGTGAACCCGGGGAAGCGGCCCTGCGTCCAGTCGAACGTGCCGCCGTCGACGATGACGCCGGCGATCGCGGCGCCGTGCCCGCCCAGGTACTTGGTGGCCGAGTGCACCACGATGTCGGCGCCGTGGGCGAACGGCTGGATCAGGTAGGGCGTGGCGACGGTGTTGTCCACGATCAGCGGCACCCCGTTGGCGTGGGCCACGTCGGCGACGCCGGGGATGTCCAGCACGTCGATCTGCGGGTTGGAGATGGTCTCGCCGAAGAACGCCTTGGTGTTCGGTTTGGCCGCGGCCCGCCAGGAGTCCAGGTCGTCGGGGTCCTCGACGAAGCTGACCTCGATGCCGAGCCTGGACAGCGAGTAGTGGAACAGGTTGTACGTGCCGCCGTAGAGCCGCGGGCTCGAGACGATGTGATCTCCGGCACATGCGAGGTTCAGTATGGCGAATGTCTCAGCGGCCTGCCCGGAGCTCACGAACAGCGCCGCCACGCCGCCTTCCAGCGCGGCGATTCGCTGTTCGACGACGTCGGTGGTCGGGTTGCCGATCCGGGTGTAGATGTTGCCCGGCACCTCGAGCCCGAACAGGGCGGCGGCGTGGCTGGTGTCGTCGAAGGTGTACGACGTGGTCTGGTAGATCGGCAGCGCTCGGGCGTTGGTCGCCGAGTCCGGTCGCTGGCCGGCGTGGATCTGCTTGGTGTCGAACGACCAATGCAGGGTCGGATCGGCCTCGTCGCTGTTGTGGGCGTCGCTGGTGGAAGTGCTGTTCTCGGTACTCATGGGTGGTCGCTTTCTGCTGGACATGGACGAATCGGGTATCGGGGTACGGCCGCGCGAGACGTCACCACCGGTGACGTCAACCGGCGCGGCGGCCGGTTAACAACGACACACGAGTCGACACATGGTCCGATCCAGTTGAGATGGCCGATCCAGCTGAGCTGGGTAGATGATGCGCACCACGTCTTCCCCTCTAGTCAGGGGCCCGTCATGGCGGACCCGCGCTTGCCGCGCAGCCTGTGGCTACTAGACCTGGTCATCACCCGGGGCACCCCACCGCGGTTGGAGGGTTGCCGGCCAGCAAGCCGGGGCTTAGCGCTGGCGCTCATGACCGATTTGAAGCTTATCGTATGGAACCGACCCGATGCCAACTCTGTCGGTATCCCCACCGTTCACCGGAGCCGAGATGGCGGCGGGGCCTTTAGTAGTCTGGCCTGACGAGCGACCGCTCGCCCAAGCTTGCCAGTTGCCGGAGGATGCGGACACAGATGACAAAGATGTCCAGGGACGCCAAGATCAAAGTCAAAGGCCCGGTAGTGGAGCTCGACGGTGACGAGATGACCCGCGTCATCTGGAAGCTCATCAAGGACATGCTGATCCTGCCCCACCTGGACATCAACCTGGAGTACTACGACCTGGGGATCGAGCACCGCGACCGCACCGACGACCAGGTGACCATCGACGCGGCCTACGCGATCAAGAAGCACGGCGTGGGCGTCAAGTGCGCCACCATCACCCCCGACGAGGCCCGCGTCTCCGAATTCAACCTGAAGAAGATGTGGCTGTCGCCCAACGGGACGATCCGCAACATCCTGGGCGGCACCATCTTCCGCGAGCCGATCGTGATCTCGAATGTGCCCCGGCTGGTTCCGGGCTGGACCAAGCCAATCGTCATCGGCCGTCACGCTTTTGGTGACCAGTACCGGGCGACCAACTTCAAGGTCGACAAGCCCGGCACCGTCACGCTGACGTTCACGCCTGCCGACGGCAGCGAACCGATGGTGCACGAGGTGGTGTCCATCCCCGAGGGCGGCGGGGTCGTCATGGGGATGTACAACTTCAAGGAGTCCATCCGCGATTTCGCCCGCGCCTCGTTCGCGTACGGCCTGAACGCCAAGTGGCCGGTGTATCTGTCCACCAAGAACACCATCCTCAAGGCCTACGACGGCATGTTCAAAGACGAGTTCCAGAACATCTACGAAACCGAGTTCAAGGACAAGTTCGAGGCCGAGGGGCTCACCTACGAGCACCGGCTCATCGACGACATGGTGGCGGCCTGCCTGAAGTGGGAGGGCGGCTACGTGTGGGCCTGCAAGAACTACGACGGCGACGTGCAGTCCGACACCGTCGCGCAGGGCTACGGCTCGCTGGGGCTGATGACGTCGGTGCTGATGACGGCCGACGGCAAGACCGTCGAGGCCGAGGCGGCCCACGGCACCGTGACCAGGCACTTCCGGCAGTATCAGGCAGGCAAGCCGACCTCGACCAATCCGATCGCCTCGATTTTCGCCTGGACGCGCGGGCTGCAGCACCGCGGCAAGCTGGACGACACCCCCGAGGTGGCCGAGTTCGCGCAGAGGCTGGAGGACGTCGTCATATCCACCGTCGAGGGCGGCAAGATGACCAAGGACCTGGCCATCCTCATCGGACCGGACCAGGAGTGGCAGCAAAGCGAAGAGTTCCTCAACTCCATCGCCGAGAACCTGGAGAAGGAGCTGGCAGCCAGCGCCGGCTAACTGGCCGGCGGTTTCCGGGCCTCCCGCGCCGTCGCGCTGCACGAGTCGAGGAAGTCTGTGATCACCGCGGCGACGCGGTCCGGCGCCTCGAACATCGGAATGTGCCCCACGCCGTCGAGCGTGGTGAACCTGTGGTCGTCGGGCAGGTGCGTGGTGAAATGCCGGGCAAACCTGGGCGCCGGAACGATCCGGTCCTTCTCGCAGACCACCAGGTGGGCCGGGACGGCGTTCTCCGCGAGCTCCCGCAGGCCGTGCAGCAGCAGCGCCTTGCCCAGCAGCTGGAAGTAGGCGGTGCAGTGGGCGACGTCGTCGATGCAGCCCAGCAATTGCGCGTCGGAGACCCCGTCCGGCGACGCGCTGATCGCATAGGTGGCCAGCCGGCGGCTGAACGGCAGGCGCATCACCCGGGGACCGAACAGCCAGGCCAGCACCAGCAGCGGGATGCCCAGGACGAACTTGGCGATCACCTCGAACTTGTGCGGGCTCCAGCGCGTCCAACCGCCCGCCGGCGCGATCCCGGTGACGCTTCGCGCCCGGCCGCGCCGCTCCAACTCGAAGGCGACCCAGCCCCCCAGCGAGTTGCCCACGATGTGGGCGGTGTCCCAGCCCAGCTCGTCCAGCTGGCGTTCGACATGGTCGGCCAGCACCGCCGAGGACAGGAACCAGGTGCCCGCCTTGGGTCCGCCGTTGTGGCCGGCCATCGTCGGGGCGAACACCTCGTAGCGGCCGGTATCGGCCAACCGCCGAGCCACGCCCTCCCACACCGCCTGCGACAACAGGAACGGATGCAACAGCAGGACCGGCTCTCCGGAACCCAGATGGATCGGCGGACGACTCCCCATGACTGCGACGATAAATGCGGTACCGGCGGTACCGCAAGCGAGCGGCCGGTGGGTGCGGGGCCGGCGACCTCCGCATGAAAAGATCTCAGACATCATGAGCGCCGCTACCGGGCCCAGCCGGATTTTCTCCGGCGTGCAGCCCACGTCCGACTCGCTTCACCTGGGCAACGCGCTGGGTGCCATCACCCAGTGGGTTGCGCTGCAGGACGACCACGACCCGTTCTTCTGCGTGGTCGACCTGCACGCCATCACCATCCCCCAGGATCCCGAGGCGCTGCGCCGCCGGACCCTGGTCACCGCCGCCCAGTACCTCGCGCTGGGCATCGACCCCGGCCGCAGCACCGTGTTCGTGCAGAGCCACGTGCCCGCCCACGCCCAGTTGGCGTGGGTGCTGGGCTGCTTCACCGGGTTCGGGCAGGCGTCGCGGATGACGCAGTTCAAAGACAAGTCGACGCGCCAGGGCAGCGACTCGACCACCGTCGGCCTGTTCACCTACCCGGTGTTGCAGGCCGCCGACGTGCTGGCCTACGACAGCGATCTCGTCCCGGTGGGCGAGGACCAGCGCCAGCACCTCGAGCTGGCGCGCGACGTGGCGCAGCGGTTCAACGCCCGCTTCCCGGACACGTTCGTGGTTCCCGACGTGCTCATCCCCAAGGTCACCGCCAAGATCTACGATCTGGCCGACCCGACGTCGAAGATGAGCAAGTCGGCGCCCAGCAACGCCGGGCTGATCAATCTGCTCGACGATCCGGGGTTGTCCGCCAAGAAGATTCGCTCCGCGGTGACCGACAGTGAGCGCGAGATCCGGTTCGATCCCGAGGCCAAGGCCGGCGTGTCCAACCTGCTGACCATCCAGTCGGCGGTCACGGGGATCGCCGTCGACAAGCTGGTCGACGGCTACCGCGGGCGCGGCTACGGCGATTTGAAGAAGGACACCGCCGAGGCGGTGGTGGAGTTCGTCAGCCCGATCAAGGCGCGCGTCGAGGAATTGATGGCCGATCGAAGCGAACTCGAGTCGGTGTTGGCGGCCGGGGCGCAGCGCGCCGAGGACGTGGCCGGCAAAACGGTCCAGCGGGTCTACGATCGGCTGGGATTCCTTCCGCAACGGAGGTAGCACGTTCCACCATGGGCGAACCGGGCAAGCCAGGGCTTCTCGATCGGCTGCGCGCCCGGTTCGGGTGGTTCGACCACGTGATGCGCGCCTACCGGCGCTACGACGACCGCAACGGCGGATTCTTCGCGGCCGGCCTGACCTACTACACGATCTTCGCGCTATTCCCCTTGCTGATGGTCGGTTTCGCGGTGGTCGGGTTCACTCTGTCGCTGCGGCCCGAGCTGCTGAGCCTGGTCGAGCGCCGGATCCGTTCGACGGTGACGGGCGGGCTGGGGCAGCAGCTGGTCGACCTGATGTATTCGGCGATCGACGCGCGCACGTCGGTCGGGGTCATCGGCCTGGCCACCGCCGCCTGGGCCGGGCTGAGCTGGATGTCGCACCTGCGGGAGGCGCTGACCGAGATGTGGTGGGAACAGCGTTTCGACTCACCGGGTTTCGTGCGCACCAAGCTCTCCGACCTGCTGGCGATGCTGGGCACGTTCTTCATGACCGTGGCCACCATGGCCCTGTCGGCGCTCGGTCGCGCGGCGCCGATGGCCGCCGCGCTGAGATGGCTTGGCATACCGGAGAATTTCGTGTTCGACGCGATCTTCCGGGCCGTGTCGATCTCGGTGTCGGTGCTGGTGTCCTGGCTGCTGTTGACCTGGATGATCGCCCGGTTGCCACGGGAGAAGGTCAGCTTCGTCGCCTCGCTGCGGGCCGGGATGATGGCCGCGATCGGATTCGAGTTGTTCAAGCAGGTGGGCTCGATCTACCTGCAGAAGGTGGTGCGCAGCCCGGCCGGCGCCACGTTCGGGCCGGTGCTGGGCTTGATGGTGTTCGCCTACATCACGGCATATCTCGTGCTGTTCTGCACGGCCTGGGCGGCCACCGCGTCCACCGACCCGCGGTCCAAGCGCGTCGATCCGCCGGCTCCGGCGATCATCGCCCCGCGGGTGCAGCACAACGAGGGGCTCGCCACGCGCCAGACCGTTACCGCGATGGCGATGGGCGCCGTTGGCGCGCTGGCCTTTTCCCGGCTGACCCGCTGGTTGCGCTAGCCCTACCGGGGCACCCGCCACTCACCCCGCACCATGACGGCGGTGACCCGCAGATCGGCGTCCAGCACGACCAGATCGGCGTAATAGCCGGCGGCCAGCCTGCCGACGCGCTGCAGCCCGAGGGCCCGCGCCGGGGTCGCCGCGGTCAGCTGCGCCGCGGCTACCGGCCCGGCCAGCCCGGCCACGGTGCGGAACAACTCGTCCATCGTCGCGGTGCTGCCGGCGATCGTGTCCGTGCCGCGCACCCGGGCGACGCCGGAGACGACGTCGATCGGCACCGCGCCGAGCCGGAACGCCCCGTCGCCGCGGCCGGCCGCAGCGACGGCGTCGGTGACGACGGCGACGCGTTCGGGCCCCGCGGACCGGATCACCGCGTCGAGCACGGCGGGGTGCACGTGCACGCCGTCGGCGATGAGTTCGACGGTGACGCCCGCGTCCCGCAGCAGGGCCAGCGCCGGTCCGGGCGCGCGATGGTGCAGCGGCGGCATCGCGTTGAACAGATGGGTGCCGACCGTGGCGCCGGTGTCGATGGCGCGCCGGGTCTGCTCGTAGGTCGCGTCGGTATGCCCCACGGCCACAACGACGCCGGCGTCGACAAAGCGCCGGATCGCCTCGTCGCTGCCGGACAGCTCGGGCGCCAGCGTGACCATCCGGATCGCGCCGCCCCCGGCGGCGAGCACGGCGTCGATCTCGGCCGGGTCCGGGTCGCGCATCCTGCTGCGGTCGTGCGCCCCGCAGCGCGCCGGGCTCAGCCACGGGCCTTCCAGGTGGATGCCGGCGATCGTGCCCCGCCGGGTCGCGTCGGCGAGCGCCTCCACCCCGGCGAGCAGCTCCGCGGGCGCGGCGGTGACCAGGCTGGCCAGGGTCGTGGTGGTGCCGTGGCGCAGGTGGAACCCGGCGGCCTCAGCGGCTCCGTCGACGCCTTCGGGGTAGGAGTACCCGCCCCCGCCGTGCACGTGCATGTCGATAAAGCCCGGCACCACAACCGACTCCGGGAAGTCGTCGTCGGGCGGCCGCGGCGGTGGCCCGGCGCCGCACGCCGCAATCCGCCCGCCGGTGACCTCCAGCCAGCCCGGCCGGCCGACCCGGCCGTCGAGAATGAGGGTGCCGGCGGCGATCAGGGCCACGGTTTATCCCAGCGGCCGCCGTTCTCCCAGAAGTGCCGGATGTCCTCGAGCTGCCGCCCCTTGGTCTCCGGCGCGTAGCGGTACACGACGACGAAGGCGACCACCGCCAGCGCCGCGAACACCGCGAAAGCCCCTGCGCCGCCAAGGGAATGCAGCATGGTCAAAAAGACGGCGGCGACGATCGCGTTGGCCACCAGGCTGGAGGTCAGCATCGCGCTCGACCCGATGGAACGCAGCCGGGACGGGAAGCTTTCGCTGGCGTACACCCAGCCCAGCGAGCCGAATCCCGCCGTGAAACCGATGATGAACAGCAGCACGCCGGCGAAGCCGAGGATCGCGCCGCCGAAGCCCCGCGCGAACACGGCCATCAGCACCGCGTCGGCGGCGATCATCGTGGCGATGCCGCACAACAGGATCGGGCGCCGGCCCAGCCGGTCGACCAGCAGCATCGAGGCGATCACGGCCGCCACGCCGGCGACCTGCACCAGCGCGGGCAGGCCCAGCAGTGCGAAGTTGCCGGTGAAACCCATGGCTTCGAAAATCCTTGGGCTGTAATAGATGATCGCGTTGATTCCGGTGATCTGGATCAGGAAGCCCAGCGTGATCACGAAGGCGGTGGCCCGCAGGTACGGGGGCCGCAGCAGCTCGGCCATGCCGGCGCCGCGGCCCTCACCCAGGGCGGCCCCGATCTCGGCGAGCTCGTCCTCGGCATTCGCGTCGGGCTCCACGCGCAGCAGCGCCGCCCGCGCGTCGCCGAGCCGGCCCTTCAGCACGTACCAGCGGGCGGTGTCGGGCATGCGACTCAGCAACGGCAGCAACGCCATTGCCGGTACGGCGGCCAGCCCCAGCATCCACCGCCAGCCGTGGGCACCGGCCAACGCGTAGCCGGTGAGGTAGCCGATGATGAGCCCGCTGACGGTCGCCAGCTGGTAGACCGTCAGCAGCGACCCGCGCACCGCCGCCGGGGCGGATTCCGCGACGTACACCGGCACCACCACTATCGAGACGCCGATGGCCAGGCCGATCAGGAAGCGCGCCGTCAACAGCATCGGCAGGGACACCGCGAACGCGCCCAGCAGCGCGCACCCCGCGTAACCGATCAGCACCAGCGTGACCGACTTCTTCCGCCCGATCGCGTTGGCGAGCACGCCGGCGCCGAACGCCCCGGCGATCTGGCCGATCACCGCCATCGTCGTCAGCAGCTCCTGCTGCCGGGTCGACAGGCCGAAGTCCTCGGTCACGAACAGCTGGGCGCCGGCGATGATGGACAGGTCGTAACCGTAGACGACGCCGACGCTGGCGGCGGTCAGTCCGACCTGCAGGCCCCTGGCGCTCAACGATGGTTGCTCAACGATGTTGGGGCCGGCGGTTCAACGAGCGCGCCACCAGGATCAGCCCGAAGACGATGAGCGCGCCGATGACGGCGACGCCCACCCGCACCGGCACGGCGTCCGGCGACGGCATGATTCCCGCGGCCCGGGCCGCGCTGTCGCGGTCGGCGACGCCGCCCGGCTTGGCGGCCATCAGCGAGGGATCGGGCGCGACGAGCGACCCGACCTGGGTGCCCGGCGGGGTGGCGAACCCGTAGTCGAGCAGGTGCGCGGCCTGCTCCCACGGCGCGATGGGCTGCCGGGTTCCGTGCAGCAGCACCGCCATCAGCCGTCGCCCGTTGTGGTTGGCCGCGCCGACGAAGGTCTGGCCGGCGTCGTCGGTGTAGCCGGTCTTGCCACCCAGCGCGCCCGGGTAGTTGTAGAGCAGCTTGTTGTCGTTCTCCAGCTCGTAGCCGGGGTGGTCGCCGTGGCCGGGGAAGTCGAAGGTTTGGGTCGCGACGATGTCGGCGAAGACGGGGTTTTGCCAGGCGTAGCGGTAGAACAGGCCGATGTCGTAGGCCGAGGTGCTCATGCCCGGCCCGTCGAGCCCCGAGGGGGTGGCCACCCGGGTGTCGCGGCCGCCGAGCTTGGCCGCCAGCACGTTGATCTTCTGCAGCGCCTGCTGCATCCCGCCGAGCTGCATGGCCAGCGCGTGCGCGGCGTCGTTGCCCGAGTGCATCAGCAGCCCGTGCAGGATCTGGTTGACGGTGTAGACGCCGCCCTCGTCGACACCGACCTTGGTGCCCTCGGCGGCGGCGTCGTCGGCGGTGCCGGGCACCGTCTTGTTCAGCGGCAGCGCGTTGATCGACACCATCGCGACCAGCACCTTGATGACGCTGGCCGGGCGGTGCCGGGCATGGGGATCCTTCGCGGCGATGACCGCGCCGCTGTCGAGGTCGGCCACCAGCCAGGCGTCGGCGGAGACGTCCGTGGGCAGCAGTGGCGTGTCGGGCGCGACGACCACACCGCAGCTGCCCAGCGCCTCGCCCCCGACCGGCTGCGGGGGCACCGTCAAGGGCAGCGGCGGGTCACCCGCCTTCGGCACCTCCGAGGAGTCCACCGCGGGCGGGGTGTTCACCTTGAACGGGCAGTCCGTCGGCCCGGCGATGGGTGCCGGCTCGGCCAACGCCGCGGGCGCACCCAGGCCGGCCGGGACGGCCATCGCCAAAACCGTCGCCGCCAGGCACGACGCGAGACGTAGAAAGCTCATCGTGTGAGCAGACTAGGCGATCGCCGACCCGATTGCCCGGAGCCGCGCTGTGACTGGTGGGACGGAAGTTACCCGCGGTCCGCGGCTCTACAGGCGCCGGCCAGCCTCGGTGAGCACCTCGCGCAGGATCGATTCGATGGTGTCGAACTCGGCCTGGCCGCTGATCAGCGGCGGCGCCAGCTGGACGACGGGGTCGCCGCGATCGTCGGCGCGGCAGTACAGGCCGGCCTCGAACAGCGCGGGGGAGACGTAGCCGTGCAGCAGCCGCTCGCAGTCGGCGTCGTCGAGGGTCTGTCTGGTCGCCTTGTCCTTGACCAGCTCGATGCCGTAGAAGTAGCCCTCGCCGCGCACGTCCCCGACGATGGGCAGGTCGTGCAGCTTCTCCAGCGTGGCGCGCAATGCCGGCGCGTGCTGCCTGACCCGGTCGCCCAGGCCCTCGCGCTCGAAGATGTCGAGATTGGCCAGCCCCACCGCGGCCGACACCGGGTGGCCGCCGAAGGTGTAGCCGTGCGGGAAGACCGTGCGGCCGTCGTTGAACGGCTCGAACAACCGCTCGCTGGCGATCATCGCGCCGATCGGCGAATAGCCCGACGTCATGCCCTTGGCGCAGGTGATCATGTCGGGGACATAGCCGAAGTCGTCACAGGCGAACATCGACCCGATCCGGCCGAACGCGCAGATCACCTCGTCGGAGACCAGCAACACGTCGTAGTCGTCGCAGATTTCGCGCACCCGCTCGAAATAGCCCGGGGGAGGCGGGATGGCACCGCCCGCGTTCTGCACCGGCTCCAAAAACACCGCGGCGACGGTGTCTGGTCCCTCGAACTCGATCGCCTCGGCGATCCGGTCGGCGGCCCACCGGCCGAAGGCTTTGGCGTCGTGGGCAACCGGTTCGGGCGCGCGGTAGAAGTTCGTGTTGGGCACCCGGAAGCCGCCGGGCGCGACCGGCTCGAACGGCGCCTTGTAGTTCGGCAGCCCGGTGATCGCCAGCGCGCCGTGGGTGGTGCCGTGGTAGGCGATCGAGCGCGAAATGACTTTGTGCTTACCGGGTTTGCCGGTCAGCTTGAAGTACTGCTTGGCCAGCTTCCACGCCGTCTCGACGGCCTCGGTGCCGCCGGTGGTGAAGAACACCCGGTTCAAATCGCCCGGGGCGTAGTGCGCGAGGCGCTCGGCGAGCTCGATCGCGGTCGGGGTCGCGTATCCCCAGAGCGGGAAGAAGGCCAGCGTGCCGGCCTGGCGGGCGGCGGCCTCGGCGAGTTCGGCGCGCCCGTGGCCGACCTGCACCACGAACAGCCCGGACAGCGCGTCCAGGTAGCTCTTGCCGCGGTCGTCGAAGATGGTGACGCCCTCGCCGCGGGTGATGGTCGGGTGCGCGATCCCCGCGCCGTGCCGGGCGAAATGCAGCCACAGGTGATCGGTCATGGTGCCCGTGAGCCTAGCGCTACCCTCGGGTCATGACCGCAGCGCGGCAGGTCGCGCAATTCGAAACCCTCCGACCGCATCTCATGGCGGTCGCCTACCGGCTGACCGGGACCGTGGCCGACGCCGAGGACATCGTGCAGGAGGCCTGGCTGCGCTGGGACGCCCAGGAAGGCCACATCGCCGACCTGCGGGCGTGGCTGACCACGGTGGTGAGCCGGCTCGGGCTGGACAAGCTGCGCTCGGCCGCGCACCGCCGCGAGACCTACACCGGAAATTGGCTGCCCGAACCGGTGGTCACCGGATTCGACAAGGCCGACCCGCTGTCCGCCGTGGTGGCCGCCGAGGACGCCCGGTTCGCGGCGATGGTGGTCCTCGAGCGCCTCTCGCCCGATCAGCGGGTCGCCTTCGTGCTGCACGACGGGTTCGCGGTGCCGTTCGCCGACGTGGCCATGGTGCTGGGCACTCACCGAGCCGGCGGCCCGGCAGCTGGCCTCGCGGGCGCGCAAGGCCGTCAGCGCGTCGCCGCCGCCGCAACCCGATCCCGCGCACGACGAGGTGGTCGGCCGGCTGATGGCCGCGATGGCCGTCGGCGACGTGAGCGCCGTGGTATCGCTGCTGCACCCCGACGTGACGTTCACCGGCGATTCGAATGGCAAGGCGCCCACGGCGGTTCAGACCATCCACGGGGCCGACAAGGTGGCCCGGTTCATGTTCGGCCTGGCGCAACGGTACGGCCCGGCGTTCTTCACGTCGAACCAGCTGGCACTGGTCAACGGGGACCTGGGCGCCTACACCGCGGGCGCCCCCGCCCGAGACGGCCACCGGCCGATGCTGCCGCGCATTCTGGCGATGACGGTGCGCGACGGAAAGGTCTACGCCCTCTGGGATATCGCCAATCCCGAGAAGTTCACCGGCTCTCCGCTGCGGGCTCGCTGACCCAGGGGACGCGGCAGCTGTCGCCGGAGCCGAAGCCCTGCTCGGTGATGCCCAGCGCGGTGTTCATCCGCGCCCGCATGTTCTCCACCCCGATCTGGTAGGTCAGCTCGATCACGCCGGCGTCGCCGAAGCGGGCCCGCAGGTCGGCGACCTGCTCGTCGGTGACCGTGTGCGGGTCGGTGGTCATCGCGTCGGCGTAGGCGATCGCGGCGCGCTCGTCGTCGGTGTAGGCCGGCGACGTCGCGTAGTCGTCGATGTGCTTCAGCCGTGTGACATCCAGGCCGTCGAGGCGCTGCAGCATGGCCCCGAAGTCCACGCACCAGGAGCAGCCGACGGCGCGCGCGGTCCAGAACACCGCCAGCTCACGGACATTCGGAGCCAGCGTGCGCGATGCGGACTGCAGCATGGTCTCGTGCACGGCGTTGGCGACCAGCAGCCTGCGATGGTGTGCGGCCACCGCGATCGGTTCGGGGACCTCGCCGAACCGGCGCTTGGCGTAGCGGTACATGGCGCGCGTGAGCAGGCTCGCGCGCTTGGGGGGCAGGGGCTGGATACGGGTTTTCTGTGTCATACCCCTCAGACGAGACTGGCCGCCAGAGTGTGACGGACCCACATCGGCGCGCGAGTGTGCGTGTCTGTACGGCGACACGCCGCAAAAGGTGGCATTCTGCGCACGCTCGCCGCGATGTAGCATCCAGGGCGCCACTTCGTTGCGCTCAGAGGAGGCTTGCGGTGGACGAGGTGGAGGGCGAGGTCTTCGGCCGTTATCGGCTGCTCGCGGTGCTCCGATCCGGCCGCACTGGCACGGTGTACAGGGCCCACGACACGATGATGAGCCGCGAAGTGGCCATCAAGGTGCTCTCGCCGGAGTTGGCTGCCGATCCGGGCCATCGCGAGAGGTTCCAGCGTGAGGTCTCCATCGCGGCCCGGCTCAACGACCCGAACATCATGCCCGTTTATGAGGCCGGCGAGATCGATGGCCGGCTCTATCTGGTGATGCCCGCCGTCGTCGACGGCATCACCGTGCACGATCTGCTGAGGCGCGATGGACCACTGCACCCCATGGTGGCGGTGCGGGTGATCGTGCAGGTCGCGTCCGCGCTCGAAGCGGCCCACGTGGCCGGGGTGGTCCACGGTGACGTCAAGGCCGAGAACTTGGTGGTGGGCGGCGCGTTCGTCTACCTGATCGATTTCGGAGCCGCCCCGCCTGGCGGCGATACCGTCGACGCCCGCACCGACATCTACGACCTGACCTGCGTCCTCTACGAGTGCCTGACCGGTCGGCCCGCCCTTGCGGGAAATCTTGCGCCGCCCAAACCCACCGAGATCGACCCGGCGATTCCGGCGGCCTTCGACGAGGTGATCGTGCGCGGCATGGCCGAAGACCCCGATGACCGCTATCAGACGGCCCGCGAGTTGTCCGTCGCCGCGCACAACGCATTGACGGCCCCGACCGCTGCCGCCGCGTCGGGGCCGGCGCCCCCGATTGAAGTGGAGTTTGGCCGCTACCGGCTTTTCGACAAGCTCGGCCAGGGCAATATGGGCGCGGTGTATCGGGCCCACGACACCGCGCTGGGCCGGGATGTGGCCGTCAAGTTGCTGCAGCCGGAACTGGCTGCCGAGCCGGGATTTCGCGAGCGATTTCGCCGTGAGGCGTATGCGGCGGGCCGGCTGGCCAGCCCCAACATCATCCCGATCTACGAGACCGGCGAGATCGACGGGCGCATGTATCTGGTGATGCCGATCGTCGACGGCGTCGACCTGAAGGAGGTGCTGAAGCGCGACGGAGCGTTGAGTCCGCAGAAGGCCGTGCGGGTGGTCGAACAGGCTGCGGCGGCGCTGGACGCGGCGCACAAGGCCGGGCTGGTGCATCGCGACGTGAAGCCGTCGAACCTGCTGATGGTCGGCGAAGATTTTGTGTATCTGATTGATTTCGGGCTCGTTCACGAGGCCGATGCCGGTCGTTTGACGCTCACCAACGTCGCCCCGGGAAGCCCGGCGTATATGGCCCCGGAGCGCTTCGGCGCCGGAACGGACGGGAAGGTCGTCGACGCTCGCGCCGACGTGTACTCGCTCGCCTGTGTTCTCTACGAGTGCCTCACCGGGCGGTTGCCGTTCAGCGGGGGCGGGGTGGAGGGCCTGGCCGCCGCCCATCGCACGGGCGAGCCGCCCAGACCCAGCAGCATCGACCCGGCGATACCCGCCGGGTTCGATCGCGTGATCGCACGGGGCATGGCGAAGGAGCCGGACGACCGCTACCAGTCGGCACGTGAACTGGCCGTGGCCGCCCGCGCGGCCCTCACCGACGTCTGCACCCACGCTGCGCCGCCAGCTCCCGTCATCGAGGCGGCCCTCTCGGGCGAGGACAGCACGCCCGAGACCCCGCCCCCACCACGCGCCCCGCTGAAAAGACTCGGCCGCGGCAAAGTTCTGACCCTCGCCGCGGTGGTGGTGGTGGTCGCGGTAGTCGGTGGCGTCGCATTATTGCGAGTCACCAGACAATCCCCGTTCCATTCGGCGAAACCAAAGGGTCAGGTCGTGCTGCCGTTCACCGGGCTCGAGAACCCCCAGCGCGTCGCGGTCGATGCGAAGGGCGACGTCTACGTCACCGACACCGGCAACAACCGGGTGCTGAAACTGGCCGCGGGTTCGACCACCCAGACCCTGGTACCGATAGCCGGCCTGGACGGTCCCCTGGATATCGCGGTCGACGACGCCGGTGATTTGATGGTCACCGAGCCCGCGCAGCACCGGGTTCTGGAGGTGACGGCCGGGTCGACCAACCCGACCGTGCTGCCGTTCACCGATCTCGGGGACCCCACGGGTGTGACGGTCGCTTCCCGCGACCCCGGCCCCCAGAGTAGAGAAGAGCGCGCCGTCGTTGTCACCGACTGCGCGCACAACCGGGTGGTGGAGCTGCTCGGGCATTCGACCGAGCAGAAGGTGCTGCCGTTCAGCGGCCTGGCGTGTCCCTCGGCCGTGACGGTGGATCACGCCGGCGCCCTCTTCGTCATCGACCGGAACAACGAACGGGTGCTGAAACTGCCCCTGACGGGGACGGTTCCGACCGTGCTGCCCTTCATGGTCGGACATCCGGACAACGTGGCCGGCGACACCAGCGGAAACGTGTACGTGACCGACGTCTACTACAATCGCGTCACGGAGTTTGCCGCGGCCTCCAACACGTCGAAAGCACTGCCGTTCAACGGAATCAACAATCCTCAGGGGATCAGCGTCGACACCGCCGGGAATGTCTACGTCGTCGACACGGGCAACAACCGGGTGGTGAAGCTCCCGCCCGGTTAATTAGCCCCTCAGCGCGAGAACATCAGCGCGCGCTTGACCTCCTGGATCGCCTTGGTGACCTCGATGCCGCGCGGGCAGGCCTCGGTGCAGTTGAACGTGGTGCGGCAGCGCCACACGCCGTCGACCTCGTTGAGGATGTCGAGGCGCTCGGCGGCGGCCTCGTCGCGGCTGTCGAAGATGAAGCGGTGCGCGTTGACGATCGCCGCCGGGCCGTAGTAGCTGCCCTCGTGCCAGAAGATCGGACAGCTGGTGGTGCAGGCCGCGCACAGGATGCACTTGGTGGTGTCGTCGTAGCGGGCGCGGTCGGTGGGGCTCTGAATCCGTTCCCGTGTCGGGGGATTGCCGGTGGTGACCAGGTACGGCTTGACCGCGCGGTAGGCGTCGAAGAAGGGTTCCATGTCGACCACGAGGTCCTTCTCCACCGGCAGCCCGCGGATCGGCTCGACCGTGACGGTCAGCTTCTTGCCCTTCTGCCCCCCTTTTCTTGAGTCAGCAGGTCGCGCATCAGCACCTTGCAGGCCAGCCGGTTGGCGCCGTTGATGCGCATCGCGTCCGAGCCGCACACCCCGTGCCCGCAGGAGCGCCGGAAGGTCAGGGTCCCGTCCAGGTAGTTCTTGATGTAGGTCAACAGGTTCAGCAGCCGATCACTGGGCAGGCACGGCACCCGGAAGCTTTGCCAGCCACCGGTTTCGACGAAAGCGTCGGGCTGGTCGGGGTTGAACCGGGCGATCTTCACGGTCACCAGCACCGCGCCCTCGGGGATCGGCGGCAGCGGCGGACCCAGCCCGGCGTCGACTTCGGCCTCGGCGTCTTGGGTCATCAATACTTCCGTTCCTTGGGTTCGTAGCGGGTCTGCACGACGGGCTTGAAGTCCAGCGCGATGTCGCTCAGCAGGTCGCTGCCCCGCTTATCGGCCCCAATTTCCTTATCGGTCCCAATTTCCTTGTAGGCCATCGTGTGGCGCATGTAGTTGACGTCGTCGCGGTTGGGGTAGTCCTCGCGCGCGTGCCCGCCGCGGGACTCCTTGCGGTTCAGCGCGCCGACCACGGTCACCTCGGCAAGTTCCAGCAGAAAGCCCAGTTCGATGGCCTCCAGCAGGTCGCTGTTGAAGCGTTTGCCCTTGTCGTGCACGGAGATTCGCGAATACCGTTCCTTGAGTGCATGGATGTCCGTCAAGGCCTGCTTGAGGGTCTCCTCGGTGCGGAACACCGCGGCGTTGTTGTCCATCGTCTGCTGCAGGGCGCCGCGGATGTCGGCGACGCGCTCGTTGCCGTGCTCGGAGAGGATGTCGCCCACCCAGCCGACGACCATCGCCGCCGGCTCCGGCGGCATGTCGACGAAGTCGTGCCCGCGCGCGTAGCTGGCCGCGGCGATGCCGGCGCGGCGGCCGAACACGTTGATGTCCAGCAGCGAGTTGGTGCCCAGCCGGTTGGCGCCGTGCACCGACACGCACGCGCACTCGCCGGCCGCGTACAGGCCCGGCACGACAGAAGTGTTGTCGGCCAACACCTGGCCGGTCACGGTGGTCGGGATGCCGCCCATCACGTAGTGGCAGGTGGGGTAGACCGGGACCGGCTCGTGCACCGGGTCCACCCCCAGGTAGGTGCGGGCGAATTCGGTGATGTCGGGCAGCTTGGCCTCCAGCACGTCCTCGCCGAGGTGGCGGACGTCGATGTAGACGTAGTCCTTGTGCGGGCCGGCGCCGCGGCCCTCCAGCACCTCCAACACCATCGAGCGGGCGACGATGTCGCGGGGCGCGAGGTCGACGATCGTCGGGGCGTAGCGCTCCATGAACCGCTCGCCCTCGCCGTTGAGCAGCCGGCCTCCCTCGCCGCGCACCGCTTCGGAGATCAGGATGCCCAGCCCGGCCAGCCCGGTCGGGTGGAACTGGTGGAATTCCATGTCTTCCAACGGGAGGCCCTTGCGGAACACGATGCCGATGCCGTCGCCGGTCAGCGTGTGCGCGTTCGAGGTGGTCTTGTACATCCGGCCCGAACCGCCGGTGGCGATGACCACCGCCTTGGCGTGAAAGACGTGGATCTCCCCGGTGGCCAGCTCGTAGGCCACCACCCCGGTGGCCACCGGGCCGCCGGGGGTTTGCGTCAAAACCAGATCCAGCGCGTAGAACTCGTTGAAGAACTGCACGTCGTGCTTGATGCAGTTCTGGTACAGCGTCTGCAGGATCATGTGGCCGGTGCGGTCGGCGGCGTAGCAGGCGCGGCGCACCGGGGCCTTGCCGTGTTCGCGGGTGTGCCCGCCGAAGCGGCGCTGGTCGATGCGGCCCTCGGGGGTGCGGTTGAACGGCATCCCCATTTTCTCCAGGTCGAGCACCGCGTCGATGGCCTCGCGGCACATGATCTCCACGGCGTCCTGGTCGGCCAGGTAGTCGCCGCCCTTGACGGTGTCGAAGGTGTGCCATTCCCAGTTGTCGTCCTCGACGTTGGCCAGGGCGGCGCACATGCCGCCCTGGGCGGCGCCGGTGTGGCTGCGGGTCGGGTACAGCTTGGTCAGCACCGCGGTGCGCACCCGCGGCCCGGCCTCGACGGCCGCGCGCATCCCGGCCCCGCCGGCGCCGACGATCACCACGTCGTATCGGTGCTGCTGGATCACGTCGTCAGCCTCCCTCGATCAGGAGATGTTGGGGTCGAAGGTCAGCAGCACGTAGGTCCCCAGCACCAGCGTGAACGCCATGGACAGCAGCAGCAGGCTGTTCAGCCAGAACCGCGTGCTGTCCTTGCGGCTGTAGTCGTCGATGATGACGCGCAGGCCGTTGCCGCCGTGCAGCTGCGCCAGCCACAGCAGCAGCAGGTCCCACGTCTGCCAGAACGGCGACCCCCAGCGCTGCGCCACGTAGTTGAAGTCGATGCGGTACACGCCGTCCTGCCACATCAGCATGACGAACAGGTGCCCGATCGCCAGGAACACCAGCGCGACGCCGGAGAACCGCATGAACAGCCACGCGAACTTCTCGAAATTGGGGATGCCGGCACGCCGCCGCGGCGAGCGGGGGTTGTCCAGGCCGGCCGGACGGTCGCGGCTGCGCTGCCGCACCGGCGCCGGGCGGCCCGGGCCGACCTGGAGGTCGGGGCCGCTCATCGGAACTCCGCCAGCATGTGGACGCCGACCACCACGCCGGCGGGAACGATCAGCAGCATGAAGATGAGGGCGACGATCCACAGCATCAGCCGCTGGTAGCGGGTGCCCTCGGACCAGAAGTCGATCAGGATGACCCGGATTCCGTTGAGCGCGTGAAACAGCACCGCGACGATCAGGCCGAACTCCATCAGGGCGACGATCGGCGTCTTGTAGGTCGCAACCACTTCGTCGTAGGCCTGCGGACCCACCCGGACCAGCGCGGTGTCCAACACGTGGACGAACAGGAAGAAGAAGATCGTCGCGCCGGTGATGCGGTGCAGCACCCACGACCACATGCCGGGATCGCCCCGATACAAAGTCCGGGGTGGACGCCGCTTGCGTGACGGCGTCGAAGCTGAGGCCGGACCCGTGGTTGTCGCCTGCCTGCTCACCGGTGTCCTCACCGCCTTCGTCGACACTGACCGGGGATTTCAGCCTAGCCTGGCCCGGCCGCCGGTCCGGGGAGGCCCGAACAGCGCCACCGGCTCGGGTTAGGGTTGCTGTCTTGAGTCGGCCCATCGGTGAGCGGGGTGCGGATATGCCTGATGTCGATTGGAAGATGCTGCGCGGCAAGGCAATCGATGTGGCGGCCAGGGCCTATGCGCCGTATTCGCGCTTCGGCGTGGGGGCGGCCGCGCTGGTCGACGACGGCCGCGTCGTCACCGGATGCAATGTGGAGAATGTCTCATATGGCCTTGGTCTCTGCGCCGAGTGCGGCGTGGTGTGCGCCCTGCACGCGACCGGCGGCGGCCGGCTGGTCGCGCTGGCGTGCGTCGATCGCCGTGGGTCGATCCTGATGCCGTGCGGGCGGTGCCGCCAGGTGCTGCTCGAGCACGGCGGCCCCGGGCTGCTCATCGACCACCCGGCCGGGCCGCGCCCGCTCGGCGACCTGCTGCCCGACGCGTTCGGTCCCGACGACCTGGCCCGCGGCGAACAGCCTAACCGCCAAAAGCCATGAGCGACTTTGCATTCGACGCCCCGACGGTGATCAGGACCAAGCGCGACGGCGGTCGGCTCTCCGATGCCGCCATCGACTGGGTCGTCGACGCCTACACCCACGGCCGGGTCGGCGACGAACAGATGGCGGCGCTGTTGATGGCGATCTTCTGGCGCGGCATGGACCGCGGCGAGACCGCCCGGTGGACGACGGCGATGGTGGCCTCGGGCGAACGGATGGATTTCGGTGACCTGCCGCTACCGACCGTCGACAAGCACTCCACCGGGGGCGTGGGCGACAAGACCACGCTGGCGCTGATACCCGTCGTCGCGGCGTGTGGCGCCGCGGTGCCCAAGGCCTCGGGCCGCGGGCTGGGCCACACCGGTGGCACCCTGGACAAGCTCGAGTCAATCGCCGGCTTCACCGTGCAGCTCTCGAGGCGGCGGGTGCGCGAACAGCTGGCCGACGTCGGGGCCGCGATCTTCGCCGCCGGTGAGCTCGCAGCGGCCGACAAGAAGCTGTACGCGCTGCGCGACATCACAGCCACCGTCGAATCGCCGCCGCTGATCGCCAGCTCGGTGATGAGCAAGAAGCTGGCCGAGGGCGTCGGCGCGCTGGTGCTCGACGTGAAGGTCGGCGCCGGGGCGCTGGTGGAATCCCCGGCGCAGGCCCGCGAGCTGGCCCACCTGATGGTCGGGCTCGGCGCGGCGCACCGGGTGCCCACCCGCGCGCTGCTCACGGACATGAATGCCCCGCTGGGTGCTGCCGTCGGCAACGCGCTCGAGGTGGTCGAGTCGCTGGAGGTCCTGGCCGGCGGCGGGCCGCGCGACGTGGTGGAGCTGACGGTGCGGCTGGCCGGCGAGATGCTCGAGCTGGCCGGCATCGGGGACCGCGACCCGGCGCAGGCGCTGCGCGACGGCACCGCGATGGACCGCTTCCGCCGGATCGTGGCGGCCCAGGGCGGCGACTTGTCGGTTCCGTTGCCCATCGGTGCGCATACCGAGACCGTGACCGCTGTCCGGGGCGGCACAATGGGCGATATCGACGCGATGGCAGTGGGGATGGCGGCCTGGCGGCTCGGCGCGGGGAGGTCCCGCCCGGGCGAGCGGGTGCAGCCCGGTGCCGGCGTGCGGATTCACCGCCGTCCCGGCGAGCCGGTGGCCGCCGGCGAGCCGCTGTTCACGCTCTACACCGACACCCCGCACCGGTTCGCCGCCGCGATCGCCGAGCTCGGCGGCGGTTTCTCCGTCGGGGACGCGCCGCCGGCGGCGCGCCCGCTGATCATCGATCGGATCACCACGTGACCACACCACTGGAGCTCAGCCAGATCCAGCGGGCGCCCAAGGCGCTGCTGCACGACCACCTCGACGGCGGGCTGCGCCCGGCCACCGTCATCGACATCGCCGGTGCGACCGGCTACGACGGACTGCCCGCCACCGACGTCGACGAGCTGGCGACGTGGTTTCGCACCCGCTCGCACAGCGGCTCGCTGGAGCGTTACCTGGAGCCGTTCTCGCACACCGTGGCGGTGATGCAGACCCCCGAGGCGCTGCACCGCGTCGCCCGCGAGTGCGTCGAGGACCTGGCCGCCGATTCGGTGGTCTACGCCGAGATCCGGTTCGCGCCCGAGCTGCACATCGACCGCGGGATGTCCTTCGACGGGATCGTCGACGCCGTGCTGGCCGGCTTCGCCGACGGCGAGCAGGCCTGCGCCGAAGCCCGACGCCCGATCGTGGTGCGCCTGCTGGTCACCGCGATGCGCCACGCCGCGGTGTCGAGGGAGATCGCCGAGCTGGCGGTCCGGTGGCGGGACCGGGGCGTGGTCGGTTTCGACATCGCCGGCGCCGAGGCCGGCAACCCGCCGACGCGCCACCTGGACGCCTTCGAGTACATGCGAGACCACAACGCCCGCTTTACGATTCATGCGGGCGAGGCGTTCGGGCTGCCGTCCATCCACGAGGCGATCGCGTTCTGCGGCGCCGACCGGCTGGGTCACGGGGTGCGCATCGTCGACGACATCGACGTGCTGGGAGACGGACAGGTCCGGTTGGGCAGGCTGGCGTCGATCGTGCGAGACAAGCGCGTCCCGCTGGAGCTGTGCCCGAGCTCCAACGTGCAGACCGGCGCGGTCAAGAGCATCTCCGATCACCCGTTCGACCTGCTGGCCCGCGCGCGGTTCCGGGTGACCGTCAACACCGATAACAGGTTGATGAGCGACACTTCGATGAGCATGGAGATGGCCCGCCTGGTGGAGGCATTCGGTTACGGGTGGAGCGACCTCGAGCGGTTCACCATCAACGCGATGAAGTCGGCGTTCCTCCCGTTCGACCAGCGGCTGGCGATCATCGACGAGGTGATCAAGCCGCGGTTCGCGGTGCTGATCGGGTAGGCGGATATTTTCGGCGGCTCACAGCGACCGCGACTTGCGCAGCAACTCGGCCGGGGTCGGCAGGCGCAGGCTGATCAGCCCGGCGTAGTTGTCGTCGAGCAGGTGCACCCGGTAGACGGTGCTGTGCACCAGGGTCCACCCCCCGCCCTTGGCGCGCAGCCGCAGCAGCCCCACGGCCGGCCCGTCGGCGAACTGCTGCTTCATCGCGCGCAGGACGGCGTCGTCGTCGGGGTGCACGAGCGGCGGTCCCCCCGGCTCGCCGCGCCAGTCGAAGTGGGGAAACGGCGGGTCGAGCCATTTGAGCAGGTTCCACGTCCGCAGGTCGACCAGCGCCCGGTGGATGCCCTCTTGCGCCATGTCGCGCAGGATGTGCTTGGCGAGGTCGTCATCGCGAACCGGCGGCTCGTGTTGTGCCACACGCCAATTCATGGCGCGGGCGATGAGGTGCTCAGTGCCGTCCGCTTGGCGCTCGGCCACTGCTCGCGCGACGAAGCTCACCCGGATGGACTCGCCGCTGTGGCTGGTGGCGTCCCACGTGCTGGCGAACGTGTCCCCGGGTTTGCAGCTCATCGACAGGGCGAGCACCTGGGATTCGTCCCTGTTGATGTGCCCGATCGGCAGGTCCGCGGCGAACGGGCGGCCGTCGGTGTTCTCGACGGACAGGTCGAGGCCGGAGTTCGCCAGCGCCTGTGGCGTATCGCTCGCAGTGCCCGTCGTGATGTTCCATGCCACCGCCCCCGGCAGGGGCCGTTGCGCCGGGTGGGCGGTCTGCGGGCCGGTCCACAGGTGAACGCCGTGCACCCGGCCGTCGTTCATGACCACGGCCTCGGTGCGGACGACGGTCTTGCCGTCCGCCACGCTGCCGGTGCTGGCCTGCCGTGTGGCGACCGTCTCGTCGACAACCGCCGCGATGGCCTTGAGGTTCGGGTTTCGGCGCAGAAAAACGCTGAGCGGCACGAACTTTCTCAGCGCTTGTCCCTGCGCAACAACCACGGGCTCGTCGCCGAGCACTTCCAGCAGCAGCCAGTCGCGATCCACGTTGAGGATGATACGAGGATTCGCGGCCGGGAGTTCACGGTATCGGCGGGGCCGTGCGGCGTACGGACCTGACGGTGCGCGCCGTCGGCGCGCCACGACGCCGCCCCGCGGTGTCGACCGGTCGGGCAGGGCATGCACTGCGATCAGGCAAATCCGTACAGCACCAACGCAATACCGCCGATGACGAAGGTCAGTGCGGTCATCGCTCGGTGCCGGTCCTGGATCCAGCGTCTGATCCGTTCAAGCTGAGGGTCGATGCGCGGCCCGGCGAACACGTAGGCCAGCACGGGTGCGGCCACGGTCGAACTTGCCAGGGCGGCGTAGAAGGCGATCGCCGCGGCCGCGCCGACCACCGTCAACCGGACGGTGGCGATCTGTGTTCCGGCGGCCGCGCTGGCCGCAAGCACTTTCGGATTCGCCAGCATGGGGAAGATCCCCATCGCGGCGGCAACCAGTGGAGTGATCCCGCCGACCCTGCCGTCCCACCCCGACGCGTTCGTCGATCGGGCGCGCCGGGCCAGCCGCGCGCCGAAGACGACGAGCGCCGTACCGGCGGCCACGACCAACCAGTCGGTCCACGGCGGTGTGGGGCCCTTGAGGCTGTCGAACAACCACGGAACGCGAGTGAATGCCGCGGTCAACGCGGTCAGCGAAACCATTCGTCCGAGCAAGTAGGCGATGCCGGACGACTGGGGCTTCTCATTGTGGATCAGCAGCACCAACGCCACCACGACGGGAACCGGCGAGAGCGCCACCACGAACGCCGGTGCAGCCAGTTTCGCGAGCATCGCCCCCGACGGGCCGAACACCACCAACGCCATCCCCCGATCATCGCCGACACGGCCGCCGGCACCCGCCGCGATAGTACCCCCCGGGGTATGGTTCCCCGCCGTGCGGGGCACCGGCCGAGGCGCCGCGAGGGCGGGCCCGTGCGGCGTCGAGTCGCGGCGCATAGGGTGGCTGGACATGAGGCTGCCTCTGCTGGGCCCCGTGTCGCTCACCGGCTTTCGGAACGCGTGGTTCTTCCTGTTCCTGCTGATCGTGCTGGTGCTGGTGGGCGTCTACTTTGCGCAGCAGTTCGCCCGGCGCCGGCGGGTGCTGCGGTTCGCCAACATGGAGGTGCTGGAAAGCGTCGCCCCGCCGCGCCCCAGCCGGTGGCGGCACATGCCGACGATCCTGCTGGCCACCTCGCTGGTGCTGCTGACTACCGCCATGGCCGGTCCGACGTCGGATGTGCGGATCCCGCTCAACCGCGCGGTGGTCATGCTGGTCATCGACGTCTCGGAGTCGATGGCCGCCACCGACGTCCCGCCGACCCGGCTGGTCGCCGCCAAGGAGGCGGGCAAGCAGTTCGCCGACGAACTGACGCCGGCCATCAACCTCGGGCTGGTGGAGTACGCGGCCAACGCCACGCTGCTGGTCGCCCCGACGACCAACCGCGCCGCCGTCAAGTCGGCGATCGAGGGTTTGCAGCCGGCCCCGAAAACCGCTACGGGAGAAGGCATCTTCACCGCGATGCAGGCGATCGCCACCCTCGGCGCCGTGTTGGGCGGCGGCGACGGGCCGCCGCCGGCGCGGATCGTGCTGGAGTCCGACGGCGCCGAGAACGTCCCCTTGGACCCCAACGCCCCGCAGGGCGCCTTCACCGCGGCGCGGGCCGCGAAGTCCCAGGGGATCCAGATCTCGACGATCTCGTTCGGCACGCCGGACGGCACCGTCGAATATCAGGGCGCCACCATTCCGGTTCCGGTGGACGACCAGACGCTGCAGAAGATCTGCGAGATCACCGATGGCCAGTCATTCCACGCCAACAGCCTGGAATCCCTCGAGCAGGTGTACGCGACGCTGGAGCGCCAGATCGGCTACGAAACCGTGAAGGGCGACGCGAGCCTGGCCTGGATGCTGCTGGGCGCCCTGGTCCTGGGCGGCGCGGTGCTGGCCGGCCTGCTGCTGAACCGGCGGCTGCCGGCCTGAGAGCCATCAGGTGGGCAGCCGCCGGTTGATCAGCAGCGCCAACGCCGCGGCGAGCGCGGCGGTGATGACGCCGAGGCGCAGCCATCCGGCGCTGCCGGGCCCGGCCACGGTGCGGTAGCCGATCTCGTTCTCGATGTTGTCGTAGCTCTTGTCGAGCTCGCCGATGTTGGTGGCGGTGTAGTACTGGCCGCCGGAGAGCTGGGCGATGGTCTTCATCTGGTCGGGCTTGACCGGGACGGCGACCCGCGTCCCGTCGAGGTCGATCTCACCGGTCGGCGTTCCGAACGAGATCGTCGAGATGGGCACCCCCTGGTCCTTGGCCAGGCGCGCCGCGGTGAAGACGCCGTCGTGCGGGTCCCGCGGGTTGGACGGCTTGTTCTCGGCGCCGTCGGACAGCAGGATGATGCGGGCCGGCGGGGGCGAGTCGCCGCCGGTGACGTCGGTGGCCCCGATCGCGTGCAGGGCGGTGAAGATCGCCTGCCCGGTGGCCGTGCCGTCGTCGAACTCGAGCTTGCCCAGCGCCTCGATCGTCGCCTGGTGCTGCGGGGTGGGCGGCACCAGCAGGTAGGGGACGCCGGCGAACCCGACGAGACCGAGGTTGATCCCCGGCGTCAGCTGGGTGGCGAACTTGTCGGCCGCCTGCTCCGCGGCCTTGAGCCGATTGGGGTCGACGTCGGTCGCGCGCATGGACTGAGACATGTCGATGACGAGCATGATGACGGCGCGGTTGCGCGGTATGCGCATGTCGTGGGTCGGGGTGGCCAGCGCGATGGTCAGCAGGACCAGGCTGAGCAGCGAGACGGCGATCGGCAGGTGGCGCCAGAACGGCTGCGACACCTCCGCTTCGGTGAACCGGCGCAGGCGACTCCGGCGCCGCGCCGCGACGAGGACGTAGACGACCAGCAGGGCCAGCGGGACCAGGCCGAACAGCAACAGGCCGGGGCGTTGGAACCCGTACAGGGGCAATGGGCCGACCCCGGGAAGCGACACCCGCCAGTAAAGAGGACCGGCGGAGACCCGTCAAACCGCGGCGCGCGGTCGCGGCCTGTTCGCGGCCCTATTCGCGCCGGAGCCGCCCGTCGACGAATTGCTCGAGCTTCTCCCACTCCCGCACCGCCGCGGCATACGGCGGGCTGGGCTTGCTGACCGAGCCGGGCTCCAGCACGTGGGCGACCAGCTTGCCCAGCGGCCGGCCCGGTTCCAGGGCCGTGTCCACCGTCTGCTCCTCGGAGTAGTCGCCGATGTCGCGGAGCAGCTCGACGGCCAGGTCGAGCTGGTCGCGGTCCAGGGCGTCCGGACCGTCGGCCAGGTCGTCGGCCAGCCCGCTCAGCACGTAGACGTTGTCGTCGGCGACCTCGACCTCCAGCGAGCCATCGGTGGCAGCGGTGCGGATGTCGTCGTAGGTGCTCAGGTCGGCCAGGTCGTGGTCGTGCTCGTCGGCCAGATAGCGGGCCAGGGCCCGTTCGGAGGTGAACACGCTGATCCGCCCGTTGCGGCCGAGGAAGATCGGCTGGTCGTCCAGGTAGCAGCGCAGCGTGTAGAACGTGCCCGAGCTCATCATGATGCGGATCGGATCGATGCCGACCTGCAGCCAGAAGTCCTCCTCGCTGCCCAGCACGACGGTGTCCCCGGGCGCGCGGACTTCCTCTTCCTGTTCCTGCTCGGCGTCGTCGGCGTCGTCGGCGTCGTCGGCCTCGGTGTCCTCGGTCTCTTCGGCCCCGTCGGTCTCCTCGCCCCCGTCGGTCTCCTCGCCCCCGTCGGCCTCGTCCTCGTCGGCCTCGTCCTCGTCGGGCTCCTCGTCGAGTTCCTCGGCGGCCTTGGCCGAGGCCGCGGCGGGCACCTCGGGGGCGGTGATGATGCCCTCGATGGCGGCGAGCACGTCGTCCCAGCCGCGCCCGATCACCTCGGCGATGGAGTTCCAGCGTTTCGCACCGGCCCTGCCGGTGAAGTGTTCGATCCCGCCGGCCACCGTGCCCAGGCCGGGGTTGCCGTTGAAGAACTTCGTCACCGCCGGCAGTTCGCACACCGCCCCGATGGATGACACGATCGCCAGCGCGCCGGCCACCGCGGTCACCGACTCCTCGGTCGGCTTCTCGGACAGGAGTTCCTCCACGGCCACCAGGTCGAACCGCCTGTCCTCGGCGGGCTCGAGCTTGCGCGCGTGCGCCGTGGTCAGGTCCTTCCACGCCGGGTGGTCGACCAGGTCGTTGTCGGTGTCCGAACGCACGAATGCGACCAGGTCGGCGACGGTCTCGAAGGTGAAGAGGTCCTCATCCTTGCCCAGGAACGCCTCCCACTCGTCGCCGGCGTCGCGCCAGCGGGGCGCCCACACGGTGTAGCGGTCGCCGGTGGACAGGCTCAGGCGGATCGGCACGAGGTCAGCAGCCATGCGGCACACAATAGCGACGGCGCGCGGCGCTACGTCCCCCAGATGTCGGTGATCGCGGGGGCGTTGGCCGCATAACCCGTCTTGGGCAGCCCATACATCTGCTCGAGGGTGGACAGCACGTTGTAGTGGCTGATCTGCTCGCCGTAGCTGCCGGGGCGCACATGCGCGCCGTAGAACACCGTCGGAATCTGGTTGCGGCTGGAGTTGTCGTCCTCGTCCCAGGTGACGATCAGCAGGCTGTTGTTGGCCATCGCCCAGTTGGCGTACCCGGACAGCTTCTGGCTCAGCCAGGCGTCGCCCTGGGCGATTGAGCCGTCGTGCATGTTGTCGTCGTTGTCGGGGATGACGAACGACACCGTCGGCAGGGCGGCGTAGTTGCCCATCGGGAAGGCCGAGAACGGCAGCGAGTCGGTGGGCGGCACGTTGGTGAAGTTCGCCCACGGCACATGCTTGCGCGCGTACTTGCCCGCGCTGCACACCGGCGAGCCGACGGCGGGCAGGCCCTCGGCGAACCCGGCGAACGTGTAACCGGCGGCCAGCAGCTCCGACGCCAGGTTCGGGGCCGCGCCGGCGTTGACCGGGCAGGAGTCCTTCGTCACCCCGAAGGTGCTGCCCGCGAACAGCGCCAGGTAGTTCGGCTCGCTGGGGTGCGTTTCGGCGTACGACTGGACCATGTTCGCGCCGCGTGCGGCCAGGGCGTTGATGAAGGGCGCCGACTTGTTGCCGATGATGTTGGCCGCCGCGCGGTTCTCCTCGATCACGATGACCACGTGCGCCGGCTGGGGGACCGCCGCGGCCGCCAGGGCCACGCGGGCCGGCCCCGGGGCGGTCGTCGGGGCGGCCAGCGCGGCGGTCAGCGCCACCGTACCGGCCAGCAGCAGGGCCCGACATGCCTTGCCCGTCAGCGTTCCCCGACCTCGCACGCCAGGATCATAGGGGCGGGCCGCGGGCGCCCGCGGCAGCCGCGCGAGCGTGTCAGCCGGGTTAGGCCCAATCGTTATATAGGGTCATGGCCGTGGACGTGCGCGTCGTCGATCACCCGCTGGCAATGGCCCGGCTGACCACCTTGCGCGACAAGCACACCGACAACGGCGCCTTCCGCGCCGCGCTGCGCGACCTGACCGTGATGCTGGTCTACGAGGCCACCCGCGACGCGGGGCGCGAGACGTTCCCCATTTTCACCCCGCTGGCCGAGACCCTTGGCGTGCGGCTGGCCGGCACGCCGCTGCTGGTGCCGGTGCTGCGCGCCGGGCTGGGCATGGTCGAGGCGGCGCTGGCGCTGCTGCCGCAGGCTCGCGTCGGATTCGTCGGCGTGGCCCGCGACGAGGAAACCCACCAGGCGAGCGGGTACCTGGAGTCGCTGCCCGACGACCTGACCGGCCAGCCGGTGATGGTTCTCGATCCCATGCTGGCCACCGGCGGGTCCATCAAGCACACGGTCGGCCTGCTGCACCGCCGCGGGGCCACCGACGTCACCGTGCTGTGCGTGGTCGCGGCGCCGGACGGCGTTGCGGCACTGGAAAAGTCGGCGCCGAATGCACGGCTTTTCACCGTGGCCGTCGACGACGGGCTCAACGAGTCCGCCTTCATCGTCCCGGGCCTCGGTGATGCGGGCGACCGCCAGTACGGGCCCCGCTGATTACCAGTCGCGCGCCTGCGCAACCAACTCGTCGCGCAGCGCGGCCGCCTTCCGGCGAGCGGCCGCCAGGTCGCCGGCCACCGCGCACCGGACCTCTGTGTAGCACTTGAGTTTCGGCTCGGTTCCCGACGGGCGCACCACCACCCGCATCGAGGTGTGCGCGTCGCCGCCGGTAAGCACCAGCGCGTCGGCGACCTCGGCCGCCGCCGCGGCGAAGCCGGCCAGCCGCGCGGGCGGGTCCGCCCGCAGCCGCCGCATGACGCCGGCGGCCTCGTCGGCGTCGGCGACCCGGCGCGACACCGCGCCCACGGCGTGCGCCCCGTGCCGGCGGGCGAGCTCGTCGAGCCGGTCGGGTACCGTACGGCCGCGGCCCTGCAGCGCGGCCACCAGGTCGCACACCAGGACAGCGGCGCTGATGCCGTCCTTGTCGCGCACCGCGTCGGGGTCGACGCAGTGTCCGATCGCCTCCTCGTAGGCGTACACCAGGATGCCGCCGGGGACCTCGGCGTCGGCGCGGGCCAGCCACTTGAAACCGGTGGGGGTTTCGACGTGGACCGCGCCGCGGTGCGCGGCGATCGCGGCCAGCATCCGCGACGACACGATGCTGGTGGCCACCACTCTGGTCTCTGCCGACGGCGGTGACAGGATGTAATCGCCCAGCAGCCAACCGGTTTCGTCGCCGGACAGCATCCGCCACCCGGCCGGCCCCGGTATGCCGACGGCGCACCGGTCGGCGTCGGGATCCAGCGCGATCGCGACGTCCGCGCCGACGTCGGCGGCCAGGGCCAGCAGCGCGTCGGTGGCGCCGGGCTCCTCGGGGTTGGGGAACGCGACGGTGGGGAAGTCGGGGTCGGGCGCGAACTGCGCGGCCACGGTGTGCACGTCGTCGAACCCGGCCCGCCGCAGCGCCTCGACGGCCACCGTGCCGCCCACCCCGTGCAGCGGGGTCAGCGCCACCCGCACCGAACCGGCGGCCCGGCGCACCCCGGCGGCGCGCTCGATGTAGCGCTCGAGCAGGTCCGTGCTGGCGGACTCGACGGGCGTGCGGGCGATCTCGTCGGCCGGGGGTGCGTCCGCCATTGCGGCCTCGATGCGGCGGTCGGTGGGCGAGACGATCTGGATGCCGCCCTCGAAGTACACCTTGTAGCCGTTGTCGGCGGGCGGGTTGTGCGACGCCGTGATCTGGATACCGGCCGCGGCGCCGCTGTGGCGCACGGCGAACGCGACCACCGGCGTGGGCGTCGGACCGGGCAGCGAAAGCACCGAAAAGCCTTGCGCGGCAAATACTTCTGCGGTCGCCGCGGCGAAGGCCGCCGAGCCGTGCCGGGCGTCGCCGCCGACGATCACCCGCGCCCCCGCGGGACCGCCGAGCACGCGGGCCACCGCCCAGCTCGCGCGCAGCACCACCGCGACGTTCATGGCGTCGGGCCCGCCGCGCACCGGTCCGCGCAGCCCGGCGGTGCCGAACGCCAGCGGGTGGGCGAAGCGCCGGGCGAGTTCGTGCGCGTCGCACGCGGCCAGTTCGGCGGCCGTGGCCGGGTCCGGATCGTGCGCGATCCACTCCTCGGGCGTCATATCCGCGCGATCACGCCCGCCAGCAGCGCGCCCATCCGGCGCGCCGAGGCCGCCCCGGCCGCGAGCACCTCGGCGTGGCTGAGCGGCTCCCCACCGAGCCCGGCGGCCAAGTTCGTCACCAGCGACACCCCCAGCACCTCGGCGCCGGCCGCGCGGGCCGCGATGGTCTCGTGCACCGTCGACATGCCGACCAGGTCGGCGCCCAGCGTGCGCAGCATCCGGATCTCGGCCGGCGTCTCGTAGTGCGGCCCGGGCAGGCCGGCGTAGACGCCCTCGGTCAGTTCCGGGTCGGCCTCGCGGGCGAGCCGGCGCAGCCGCGCCGCGTAGGCGTCGGTCAGATCCACGAACCGCGGGCCGATCAGCGGGGAGCGCGCGGTCAGGTTGAGGTGGTCGCTGATCAGCACCGGCCGGCCGACCGCCAGGTCGGGGCGCAGCCCGCCGGCAGCGTTGGTGAGCACGACGACGCGCGCGCCCGCCGCGCAGGCCGCCCGCACCGGGTGCACCACGTGGCGCAGCTCGTGCCCCTCGTAGGCGTGCACGCGGCCGACGAGCACCAGCGCCCGGTGCGCACCGATCGGCACCGACAGCAGCTCGCCGGTGTGCCCGACCGCGCTCGGCGGGGCGAACCCGGGCACCTCGGCCTGGGGCAGCGCGGCGGTGGGGGAGCCCAGGGCCGCGACCGCCTCCGCCCAGCCCGACCCGAGGACGACGGCGACGTCGTGCTCACCGACGCCGGTGCGCTCGGCGATGGCCCCGGCCGCGCGGCGCGCGAGCTCGTCGGGATCGGGGTCGGGGTCGCTCACAGTGGGCGAGCCTAGCGCGATGTATGTCAGGATCAGCCGCATGGGTTTTCGCAGCCGGGGCATCGCCGGCCTGGTCGTCGCCGTGGCGGTTTCGGCGGCGGCGTTCACGAGTGGCTTCCCGACGGCACGGGCCGGGCAATGCCCCGACGTCCAGCTGATCTTCGCCCGCGGCACCGCCGAGCCGCCCGGCCTGGGGCCCGAGGGCGACGCGCTGCTGGCCGCCCTGCAGCCCGCGCTCGGTTCGCGCAGTGTCGAGGCCTATGCGGTGAACTATCCCGCCAGCTACAACTTTTTGACCACCGGCGACGCCGCCAACGACGCGCGCGACCACATCGCGCAGATGGCGGATCAGTGCCCCGCGACGCGGCTGGTGCTCGGCGGATTTTCGCAGGGCGCTGCCGCGGTCTCGATGCTGGCCGGCGTGCCGCCACTGGGCAACACGATCGGCGACTTCGGGTCGGCGCCCGCGCTGGATCCCGCTCTGGCGAACAAGGTGCGGGCGGTCGCCGTGTTCGGCAATCCCGGCAACCGCTTCAACACGCCGCTGTCGACGGCGGGCCAGTTCGCCGGACGAGCCATCGACCTGTGCAGCCCGGGGGATCCCATCTGCGTCGTCGGGGGTCGCGACCGGGATGCGCACCACGACTACGCGGCGCCGCCCTACCCCGCCGAGGCCGCGGACTTCATCGCCGGGCTGGTATGACGGTCGCCGAAATCTGGCAGTGAGATACTGCCAGAGTGCCCGCAACCACGTTGGACAGCGTCGAGGACGTCGTGCGGCGCCGCGGCGCGGACCTCGTCGAGTTGTCCCACGCCATTCACGCCGAGCCCGAGCTGGCCTTCGCCGAGCACCGCAGCTGCGCCAAGGCGCAGACGTTGGTTGCCGAACGCGGTTTCGAGATCACTGCTGCCGCAGGGGGTCTGGACACCGCCTTCCGAGCCGACTTCGGTAGCGGGCCGCTGGTGGTGGGGGTGTGCGCGGAGTACGATGCGCTGCCCGAGATCGGGCACGCGTGCGGCCACAACATCATCGCGGCGTCCGCGGTGGGCGCCGCGCTGGCGCTGGCCGAGGTGGCCGACGACCTGGGTTTGACGGTGGCGCTGCTGGGAACCCCGGCCGAGGAGGCCGGCGGCGGCAAAGCGCTGCTGCTCGAGGCGGGGGTTTTCGACGACGTCGCCGTGGCGGTGATGGTGCACCCCGGCCCGTCCGATATCGCCGGCGCGCGCTCGCTGGCGCTGTCCGAGGCTTTTGTGCGCTACCGGGGCAAGGAGTCGCACGCGGCCGTCGCCCCCTATCTGGGGGTCAACGCCGCCGACGCCGTGACCGTCGCGCAGGTGGCCATCGGGCTGCTGCGCCAGCAGTTGGCCCCCGGCCAGATGGCGCACGGGATCATCACCGACGGCGGTCAGGCCGTCAACGTCATCCCCGGCCACGCGAGCCTGGAATACGCCATGCGGGCGTTCGATGCGGGGTCGCTGCGAGAGCTGGAGGGCAGGATGTTTGCGTGCTTTGCCGCAGGCGCGCTGGCCGCCGGCTGCGAGTACGAGATCGACCAGCCCGCACCGCCGTACGCCGAGCTCAGACCCGACGGGTGGCTGGCCGGCGTGTTCCGCGAGGAGATGCGCAGGCTCGGGCGCGAGCCGGTGGCCCCCGAGGTCGAGGCGGCGCTGCCGATGGGCAGCACCGACATGGGCAACGTGACACACGTGCTGCCGGGCATCCATCCCGTGATCGGCGTCGACGCCGGCGGCGCGACGGTCCACCAGCGCGCCTTCGCCGCGGCCGCGGCCGGGCCCAGCGCCGACCGCGCCGTCGTGGAGGGTGCGGTCATGCTGGCGCGCACGGTGGTCCGCCTCGCCGAGAGCGCCGCGGAGCGCGACCGGGTGCTGGCCGCGCGAGAACGTCGGGCGCGCGCATGAGCCTGGCCGACGCCGCCGAATCCTGGCTGGCCGAACACTCCGAGAAGCTGGTCGAGTGGCGCCGGCACATCCACCGCCACCCGGAGCTGGGCCGCCAGGAGTTCGCCACCACGCAGTTCGTCGCCGAGCGGCTGGCCGACGCGGGGCTGAATCCCAAGGTGCTGGCCGGCGGTACGGGATTGATCTGCGACGTCGGCCCCGAGCACCAGCCCAGGATCGCGCTGCGCGCCGACATGGACGCGCTGCCCATGGCCGAGCGGACCGGCGCGCCCTACTCGTCGGCCATGCCCAATATCGCGCACGCGTGCGGGCACGACGCGCACACCGCGATCCTGCTGGGCGCCGCGCAGGCACTGGCGTCGGTGCCGGAACTGCCGGTGGGGGTGCGGTTCATCTTCCAGGCCGCCGAGGAGCTGATGCCCGGGGGCGCGATCGACGCCATCGCGGCCGGGGCGCTGACCGGGGTGACGCGGATCTTCGCCCTGCACTGCGATCCCCACCTGGCGGTCGGCCGGGTTGCGGTGCGGCAGGGCCCCATCACGTCGGCGGCCGATTCGATCGAGATCACGCTGCAGTCGCCGGGCGGGCACACGTCGCGTCCGCACCTGACCGCCGACCTGGTCTACGGGCTGGGCACGCTGATCACCGGCCTGCCCGGCGTGCTGTCGCGCCGCATCGATCCGCGCAACGGCACGGTGCTGGTGTGGGGGGCGGTCAACGCGGGCGTGGCCGCCAACGCCATCCCGCAGAGCGGCGTGCTGGCCGGCACGGTCCGCACGGCCAGCCGGCAGACGTGGGTGTCGCTCGAGGGCATCGTCCGCCAGGCCGTCACCGCGCTGCTGGCCCCGCTGGAGATCGAGCACACCGTGCGCTACCACCGCGGGGTGCCGCCGGTGGTCAACGAGGAAGTTTCGACGCACATCCTCACCCACGCGATCGAGGCCATCGGGCCCGAGGTGCTGGCCGACACCCGGCAGTCCGGCGGGGGCGAGGACTTCTCCTGGTACCTCGAGCAGGTCCCCGGCGCGATGGCGCGGCTGGGCGTGTGGTCCGGTGAGGGGCCGCAGCTGGACCTGCACCAGCCGACGTTCGACCTCGACGAGCGCGCCCTGGCGATCGGGCTGTGCCTGATGGTCAACATCGTCGAGCAGGCGGCTCTTTTCTGACCGCGAGCGTGCGTGTCTGTACAACGACACGCCGATTCGGGTGGCATTCTGCGCACGCTCGCGCAGGTGAATTGTGGGCCTTCCGCGGGGCCCGCACGATGGCGCGCATGCATGCAGGGCTCGACCGCTTGCTCGATGTGCAAGGAGGCGTGGTGACATCCGCCCAGGCGCTGACCCACCTCAGCCGCCGAGGCCTGGAATCGGACCTGAGATGCGGTGTTCTGCAGAAGATTTGGTATGGCGTCTACGGACGGGGTGCGATAACCGATGCGCTGCGACTGAGCGCGCTGGATCTGGTCACCGGCGCGAAGGTCGCGGTATGCCTGAGCACCGCAGCGTCCATGTACGGCTTCGACACCGAATCGGACCCGGACCTGCATGTGCTCAACCCGCTCGGGCGACAGTTGCGCCCAACCCGTGGCCTGGTCGTGCATCGTCGTGACGGAGCGCCACTGACCGTCGTCGCCGGGCGCCCGGTTACGGCACCTGCATGGACGGCGATCGAGGTGGCCTGCGCCTTACGCCGGCCGCGCGCGCTCGCGACCTTGGACGCCGCGTTGCGCAGCCGCACGTGCAGTCGCGCCGAGTTGGCGGCCGCGGTCGCCCTGCAGGCCGGCCGGCGGGGCATCGTGACCGCACGTGGGCTGCTGAGCTACGCCTCACCGCTGGCGGAGTCGCCGATGGAAAGCGAGGCGCGCATGGTCATGCTCGACGGCGGGTTGGCGCCGCCCGTCCTGCAACACGAGGTCGTCGACCCGCGTGGCCGCACCTGGCGGCTCGACTTCGCCTGGCCTGACCTGCGCGTCGGCGCGGAGTACGACGGCGTCGACTGGCACAGCGGTCCCGACGCTTTTCGTCGGGACCGCGAGCGCTCGTCGGCACTCCAAGAGCTGGGGTGGTCGATCGTGCCCATCATCGCCTCCGATGTCAGGCATCGGCCCGCCGACCTCATCCGCCGGCTTGACACGCAGCTACGAAGGGCGGCGTGAGGGTGCGCAGAATGCCGGCTGCGACGGCGTGTCGCTGTACAGACACGCACGCTCGCGGCCAGATCAGGTGGTGCCCGGGCCGATATTGCGGGCCGGGCGGGTGCGCAGGTGATGCACGTAATCCGCCGGGGCTCCCGCGATCTCGGCGGCGTCGGCCATCACGCCCAGATACCGCGCCGAGGGCAGGCCGCCCTCCCACGCGTCGAGCACGTACAGCCACGCCAGCACGGGATCGGTGTCGGTGTCCGACGAGATCCGCTCCACGCGGCACCGGATCTTTTGGTGGACGCCGAACTCCGAGCCCTCCCAGCGGTCGAGGTTGCTCTCGTCGGCCGGGGTCATGTCGTAGAGGACGACGAACACGCTCGAGTTCGGCTCCTCGACGACGGTGGCCAGCGCTCCTTCCCAGCCGATGTCCTCGCCGCCGAACGTCAACCGCCACCCGTGCAGCCAGCCGGTGCCGGCCATTGGGGAGTGGGGTGCGCGCTTCAGCATCTGCTCGGGATCCATGTTCGACCCGTAGGCGGCGTAGAGCGGCACGGGGCAAGCTTAAACGCCGAGGGTTTTCGCGCCATTCACCCGAGGGATTTCGCCGCGGCGCGCAGCGCCCCGTGACCCCAGATAGGTTAGGGCTGTGGTGACGCGCATCGTGATCCTCGGTGGCGGCCCGGCCGGTTACGAGGCCGCGCTGGTGGCCGCCACCCTACGTTCAGAGCACCCCGACCCCCCACACGTCACCGTGATCGACTCCGAGGGCGTCGGCGGCGCCGCCGTCCTGGACGACTGCGTGCCGTCCAAGACGTTCATCGCCTCCACCGGGCTGCGCACCGAGCTGCGCCGGGCCCCGCACCTGGGCTTCGACATCGACATCGACGACGCCAAGATCTCGCTGCCGCAGATCCACGCCCGGGTGAAGGACCTGGCCGCCGCGCAGTCGGCCGACATCACCACCCAGCTGCTGGGCATGGGCGTCCACGTCGTCGCCGGCCGCGCAGAGCTGATCGACCCCACGCCCGGCCTGGCCCACCACCGCGTCAAGGCGACCCATTCCGATCCGGGGCCCGACGGCCCCGTCACCAGCGAGCACGACGCCGACGTCGTGCTGATCGCCACCGGCGCCAGCCCGCGGATCCTGCCGTCGGCGCAGCCCGACGGCGAGCGCATCCTGACCTGGCGCCAGCTCTACGACCTCGAAGCGCTGCCCGAACACCTGGTCGTCGTGGGCTCGGGGGTCACCGGCGCCGAGTTCGTCAACGCCTACACCGAGCTGGGCGTGCCGGTGACGGTGGTGGCCAGCCAGGACCACGTGCTGCCCTACGAGGACGCCGACGCCGCCCTGGTCCTCGAGGAGGTGTTCGCCGAGCGCGGCGTCGAGCTGGTCAAGAACGCCCGGGCCGAGTCCGTCACCCGCACGCAGACCGGCGTGCTGGTCACGATGAAGGACGGCCGCACGGTCGAGGGCAGCCACGCCCTGATGACCATCGGGTCGGTGCCCAACACCGGCGGGCTGGGCCTGGAACGGGTCGGCATCGAGCTGGGGCACGGTGACTACCTGACCGTGGACCGGGTCTCGCGGACGTCGGTGTCCGGTATCTACGCCGCGGGTGACTGCACCGGCCTGCTGCCGCTGGCCTCGGTCGCCGCGATGCAGGGCCGCATCGCGATGTATCACGCGCTCGGCGAGGGGGTGAGCCCGATCCGGCTGCGCACGGTCGCGGCGACGGTGTTCACCCGGCCCGAGATCGCCGCGGTCGGCGTCCCGCAGCGGATGATCGACGACGGCTCGGTGACCGCCCGCACCATCATGCTGCCGCTGCGCACCAACGCCCGGGCGAAGATGTCGGGGCTGCAGAAGGGCTTCGTCAAGATCTTCTGCCGGCCGGTCCACCGGCGTGGTGATCGGCGGCGTGGTGGTGGCCCCGATCGCCTCCGAGCTGATCCTGCCGATCGCCGTGGCGGTGCAGAACCGCATCACCGTCAACGAGCTCGCGCAGACGCTGGCCGTGTACCCGTCGCTGTCCGGCTCGATCACCGAGGCCGCCCGCCGGCTGATGGCCCACGACGATCTGGACTAGGGATCTGGACTAGAAGGTCTGCTGGCCCGCGCCCGACGAACTAGCCTTGATCGGGACAGCTACCGACGAGTAACGACAGGAGCCCCAGTGAAAGTCCTGCGCCGTGAGTGATCCACTCCACGCGCCCAGCGAGCGCAGCTCGCCGGCGTCCGTGCTGGGACCGCGGCAGCGCGAGATCGCCTGGGAACGGCTGGGCGCCGAGCAGTTCGACGTCGTGGTCATCGGCGGCGGCGTGGTGGGCTCCGGGTGCGCGCTGGACGCCGCCACGCGCGGGCTCAGAGTCGCGATGGTGGAGGCGCGGGACTTCGCGTCGGGCACCTCGAGCCGCGTCGTCGAAGATGTTCCACGGCGGGCTGCGCTACCTCGAGCAGCTGGAGTTCGGGCTGGTGCGCGAGGCGCTCTACGAGCGGGAGCTGTCGCTGACCACCCTGGCGCCGCACCTGGTCAAGCCGTTGCCGTTCCTGTTCCCGCTGACCAGGCGCTGGTGGGAACGCCCCTACATCGCCGCGGGCATCTTCCTCTACGACCAGCTGGGCGGCGCGAAATCGGTTCCGGCGCAAAAGCATCTGAGTCGCGCCGGGGCGCTGCGGCTGAGCCCCGGTCTGAAGCGGACGTCGCTTGATCGGCGGCATCCGCTACTACGACACCGTCGTCGACGACGCCCGGCACACCATGACGGTGGCGCGCACCGCCGCGCATTACGGCGCGGTGGTGCGCAGCTCCACCCAGGTGGTGTCGCTGCTGCGCGAGGGCGACCGGGTGACCGGCGTGCGGGTCCGCGACACCGAGGACGGCGCGACCACGCGACGTGCGCGGCCACGTCGTGGTCAACGCGACCGGGGTGTGGACCGACGAGATCCAGGCGCTGTCCAAGCAGCGCGGGCGGTTCAGGGTGCGCGCCTCCAAGGGCGTGCACATCGTCGTGCCGCGCGACCGCATCGTCAGCGACGTGGCGATCATCCTGCGCACCGAGAAGTCGGTGATGTTCGTCATCCCGTGGGGCACGCCACTGGATCATCGGGACCACCGACACCGACTGGGACCTCGACCTCGCCCACCCCGCCGCCACCAAGGCCGACATCGACTACATCCTGGGCACCGTCAACACCGTGCTGGCCACCCCGCTGACGCACGCCGACATCGACGGCGTGTACGCCGGGCTGCGGCCGCTGCTGGCCGGCGAGAGCGAGGAGACCTCCAAGCTGTCGCGGGAGCACGCCGTGGCGGTGCCGGCGCCCGGCCTGGTGGCCATCGCGGGCGGCAAGTACACCACCTACCGGGTGATGGCCGCCGACGCGATCGACGCCGCGGTCCAGTTCGTTCCGGCGCGGGTGGCGCCGTCGATCACCGAGAAGGTGCGGCTGCTGGGAGCCGACGGCTATTTCGCGCTGATCAACCAGGCCGAACACGTCGGTGCCCTGCGGGGCCTGCACGCCTACCGGGTGCGTCACCTGCTGGACCGCTACGGGTCGCTGATCGGCGACGTCCTTGACCTGGCCGCCGAGGACCCCGGCCTGCTCGACCCGATCAAGGAGGCCGCGAGCTACCTGAAGGTGGAGGCGCTGTACGCCGCCACCGCCGAGGGGGCCCTGCACCTCGAGGACATCCTGGCACGCCGGATGCGAATCTCCATCGAATGCGCGCACCGGGGCGTCGACTGCGCCCGCGAGGTCGCCGAGGTGGTGGCCCCGGTGCTGGGGTGGACGGCCGCGGACGTCGCCCGCGAGGTCGCCAACTACACCGCCCGGGTGGAGGCCGAGGTCCTTTCGCAGGGCCAGCCCGACGACGTGTCGGCCGACGAGTTGCGGGCCAGCGCGCCGGAGGCGCGCGCCGAACTCCTCGAGCCGGTGCCGCTGAATTGAGGCGTGCCGGGAGTTCCGCGTGAGGCCCGCCCCGCTTCCGGTTCGCGACGGGCTGGGCCCGGCCCGGGTGCGGCTGCGCGGCGGCCCGGTGCTGGCCGAGCTGACGGCCCGGTTCGGCGCGGCGGCCCGCGCCAAGGTGCTGGCCGGGGAGGTCGTGGACGCGGACGGCGGGGTCGTCGACGAGGCCACCGCGCTGCCGTGTGGGGCCAGCGTCTACCTCTATCGCGAGCTGCCCGACGAGGTCCCGGTGCCCTTCGACATCCCGGTGCTGCACGCCGATGCCGACATCGTCGTCGTCGACAAGCCGCACTTCCTGGCCACCATGCCGCGGGGCCGCCACGTCGCGCAGACGGCGCTGGTGCGGCTGCGCCGGGACTTGGGCCTGCCCGAGCTCAGCCCGGCCCACCGGCTGGACCGGCTGACCGCCGGGGTGTTGCTGTTCACCGCGCGCCGTGAGGTGCGCGGCGCCTATCAGACGCTGTTCGCGCGGGGCCTGGTGCGCAAGACCTACCTGGCGCGGGCGGCCGTCGATCCGAAGCTGGAGCTGCCGCGCGTCGTCCGCAGCCGCATCGTGAAGCACCGCGGCCGCTTGCAGGCGGTGTGCGAACCGGGCGAGCCCAACGCCGAGACGCTGGTGGAATTGGTTGGTGACGGCCTCTACCGGCTGAGCCCGCGCACCGGGCGCACCCACCAGCTGCGGGTGCACATGGTCTCGCTGGGGATACCGATCCTGGGGGATCCGTTGTATCCCAGCGTCGTCGACGTGCCCGCCGACGACTTCGGCACGCCGCTGCGGTTGCTGGCCCAGTGCATCGAGTTCGACGATCCGCTGACCGGTTTGCGTCGTGAGTTTGTCAGCAGCCGGGAGCTGGCGCCGGGCTGACTTGTCGTACCCGCCTGGCATAATCGAACCGATCCCGCGCCGCGGGCGGCTGCCCGGCCCCCGAACTCGACTTGCCGCAGGACTGCTGCGCCCCGCGCACCGCGATGATGCCCCGCCGCCGACGCACCCGCGCCCAGCACCGCGCCCACCGGGTGGCCAGCGAACGCCGCCGGAATCACCAGGCCCGTAGTGCCCCGCGCGCCGAGCGCCCAAGCTACTTCGGACCCGCCCCACCAGGCGACGACGACGAACCGCCACCCTTCTGAATCACGGCCAGCCGCGGGCGGGCTGACACTGCTCACCGACCCGAACTTCCTGCACCGCGGCCAGCATGCCTACCCGGGCTACGGGCTGGTGTCCAAGCGGCTTCCGGAGCCGCTGGCCGATTTCATCGGCGAGATGCAGCGCCGCGGCATGGCCGAGCGAATCGTCGAATTGCGGCGCGGCTCGTCGGTGACCATTTAATATTTCCTGACCTGCTCGGACCCGCCGTCGGTAAAGGTCCCACGGTTGGGTTGCCTAGGCCTCTGGCACATGGTCCCCGGGCTGGCTAGCGTCATGGGCACACCGCTGGTTGCGCCTTAACGGGGAGAGACGCGAAGATGTCCTGTTCCTTACCGCAAGCCGAAATTCTGGTCGTCGCCGGCGGACCCGTGCAGGTCCGCGCTACCGTACTTTGGGCCGCACGACATCCGTTTGCGCCCGCGTTCCCGGGGTTTGCCCAGCAGTTCAACGCGGTGTTCCATACTTTTCCCCACCACCGTCGATGAGAGATGTCATGGATTCCATAGCGTTGCCGCCCGAGATCACCTCGGCGCTCATCCACTCCGGGCCGGGCGCCGAGTCGATGATCGAGGCTTCCGGTGCGTGGCAGCGGCTGGGCTCGGAGCTGGAGAGCTCCGCCGGCACCTACACCGCGGTCGTCTCTTCTCTCGTCGAGTCCTGGAACGGCCCGTCCCCGGAGACGATGGTCGAGGCCCTCGCGCCCTACCTGGTCTGGTTGCGCACCACCGCCCAGCAATGCCAGCAGCTGGGCTACTCGGCGCAGGCGGCCGCGGTGGCTTTCACCTCCGTCCGCTCGGCGGTGGTCCCCCCGGCGCAGGTGACCGCCAACCGGGCGCGGCTGGCGCAGTTGTTGGCCACCAACGGGTTTGGGCGCAACCTACCGGCGATCGCCGAAGTGGAGGACCAATACCAGAGCATGTGGGCGACCAATTCGGCGGCCATGATCCGGTATCAGGCGGCGTCGGCGCAGGCCACCGAGTTGCCCCAGTTCACCTCGCCGCCCGCCATCGCCAATCCGGCCGCGGCGACCACCCAGGCCAGTGCCACGGCCGCCGCCAACGCTTCCGCCGCGGCGAGCTCTCCGGCGGCGTCGATACTGTCCACCCTCACCGGCTTCGACCCCAACGCGGGCTGGTTCGGGCTGGCGAACACCTATGCCAACCAGTTCATTTCGTCCGGCTTTCCGATCAACATGCTCAGCTATCTGGCGCAGACCACGGCGGCCCAGGCCCTGCAGGGCGTGAGCGCCGACGTCGGCCAGGGCCTGTCGGAGGGCGAGGCGGCCCTGGGCAGCGGGCTGTCGGCTTCGACGGCCAGTTTGTCCAATGCGATCAAGGCCCTGGGATCGGCACCCACGGCGGCGATGGGTGTCGCCGTCCCGATGGGCAAGCTGAGCGCGCCGCCCGCGGTGGTGGGTCTGCTCCCGGCCGCGCAGGCGCACGTCGAGCTCACGTCGGCGGTGTCGCCCCTGTCGCCCGGCGACGCCGGGTTCGCGATGCTGCCGCCGCTGATGGCGCCCCCGATCTCGGCGGGCAGTGGGTGGCGCAAGAGAAAACAGCAGAACTACGAAGACCTCAACCACGGGGCGGAAGTCAAGGGCACGTTCATGCCCCGGCCGCCCTCGGCTGGATGATGGCGTTGGGCATCGAGATGCCCTACCGCACAACATATTCGAGAATTTCCGCAGCGGTCTCCCCGGGGTAAACGCCGTGTACTATGCGACGCTGCCGCCAGAGGTGACCTCCGCGCTCATCCACTCCGGGCCCGGGGCGGGATCGCTGATCGCGGCATCCACCATGTGGCATCAACTGGGCGCCGAGTTGGAGGATTCTGCTCGCGGCTACGCCTCGGTGTTGTCATCGCTGACCAATGCCTGGCACGGTTCGTCCTCGGCGGCGATGCTCACCGCTGTCGAGCCCTATATCACCTGGTTGGGCCTTACCGCGCAGCAGTGCCAGCTGATCGGGTCCTCTGTGCAGGCGGTGGTGGCGGCGTTCGAGTTGACGCACTTCACCGTCGTTCATCCGGCACTGGTCGCCGCCAACCGGACCCGGCTGGCGCAGTTGCTGGCCACCAACTTTTTCGGCGTCAACCTGCCCGCGATTGCCGAAACCGAAGCCGAGTACCAAGCCATGTGGGTGAACAACTCGACGGCCATGTATCGCTATGCGACGACCTCGGCAAGCGCCGTCGTGCCGCCCCAGTTCTCGCCGCCGCCGCCGATCGCCAACCCGGCGGGATCGGCAATCCCGGCCGGCGTGGCTTCCGCCGCCGCTGGGGCGCCGGTTGGCTCGTCGACACCCGTCGCCGCCCTCGCCCCCGCCGCGTCCCCGCTGTCCACGCTGCTGTCGTCGCTTTCCGGGGGCCCCCTGATCAGCAACGGCTGGTTCATCCTGGCCAACACCTATGCGAACCAGTTCATCGCCGGCGGAATCCCGATCAATCTCCTCACCTATCTCGCGCAGCTCACATCGGCCCAGGCGCTGCAGGGCGCGGGCGAGGTCGGCCAGGGTTTGTCGGAGGGCGAGGCCGCCATCGCCGGGCCGTTCATGTCGATGGAAAGGGAGTTGGGCGACGCGCTCGGAGCCATCGGAGCCGGACGGGCACCCACGGCCGCGCTGGGCGCGGGGGTCTTGGTCGGCAAGCTGACCATGCCCCCCGCCGTGGTGGGCATGCTGCCCACCGCGCAGCCGCCGGTGCAGCTCCTGTCGGCCGCGTCGCCGTTGTCTGCGGGCGAAACCGGGACGCCGCTGATGCCCCCGCTGATGCCCCCGTCGCGGGCCTCGGCGGGCGGCCGGCGGCGCGGCGGGCGGGACTACGAGAACATCGAATACGGATCCGAGATCGGGGGCACGGTGATGCAACGGCCGCCGTCAGCGGGATAGCGTCCGCGAATCGTCCTCGGCGAGGGTGAAATAGGCCTCCTCCTCCTGCACGAAATGCAGGCGCAGCAGGGCGTACAGCCCGTACAGGCAGGCGAGCAGGTCGTCGACCTGGTCGGCGCCGATGGCGCCGGCGCCAGAGGCCAGCGCCACATGGGCGCCGATCCGGTCGGAGAGCCGCTGTATCTCGGCGTGGGTGCGGCTCATGGTGGCCGTGGCCTCCCCCGTGCCCAGGGGGTGGGCGAGCGCGGGGTAGAGCAGCGTCTCCTCGGCGCGCTCGTGCGGCAGGATCTTTTCGGTGAGCAAGCCGTGGGCACGCGTAATCGCCTGCAGCGCAGCCTTATCGGGCGCGGCGACCAGCCGGTCGGCCGCCTCGCGCAACAGCCCGACCGCCTCGCGCAACTCGTCGTGCTCGGCGTCGAAGCGGCGCAGCATGCGTTCGGTGCCGGCGGGCAGGTCGACCTCGAGGGCGGGGTCGCCGCGCAGCGCACGCAGCGCGTTGACGATCACGGCGACGTCGATGCCCTCCTGCAACAGTGCCCCGGCGGCCGGGGGCAGCCATCCGGCCGCGGCGACGGCCATCGCCACCAACGACAGCCCCATGCCGACCAGCGCGCTCTGCACGGCGATGCGCCGCGACCGGCGGGCGATCTCCATCGCGTCGGCGAGCCGGTCCAGCCGGTCGGTGGTCAGCACGATGTCGGCGGTTTCCGACGAGGCCGTCGCCCCGCGGGCGCCCATCGCCACCCCGACGCCCGCCGCGGCCAGGGCGGGAGCGTCGTTGACGCCGTCGCCGACCATCACCGTCATCGCGCGACCCTGTTCGGCGCGCACGGCGGCGACCTTGTCGGCCGGGCTCTGGTCGGCGTACACCTCGTCGAGCCCCAGCACGGCGCCGACTTCGCGGGCGGGCCCGGCGCGGTCCCCGGTCAGCATCACCACGCGGCTCAACCCGGCGCCGCGCAACCGGCGCAGGGTGCGGGGTGCGTTGCGGCGCAACGGATCCCGCAGCAGAATCGCGCCCGCCTGGCGCCCGTCGATGCCGACCCACGCCACCGCGGCGTTGTCCAACAGGGCCCGGTTCACCGCCGCGCGGGCCCACTCCCGAGAGCCGGTGTCCCCGTCCGGCTTGCCGACCCGGATACGCCGGCCGTCGACCGTGCCGGTGACCCAGCGGCCGGGTTCCTCGACGACGTCGGTGGGCAGCGACAGCCGCAGGCCGCGGGTCAGCGCCTCGGTGACGATCGCCTCGGCCAGCACGTGCGGGGACAGCTGGTCCACCGAGGCCGCCAGCCCCAGTATCTCGATCGCATCCCGCCCGGGCGCGGTGACCACCTCGACGACGGCCGGCCGGCCCATGGTCAGGGTTCCGGTCTTGTCGACCGCCAGAGTCGTTGCCCGACCGAGGGTTTCCAACGCGGCGCCGTTGCGGATCACCACCCCGTGGCGCGAGGCGCGCGACAGGCCGGACACGATCGCCACGGGCGCGGCCAGCAGCAGCGGGCACGGCGTCGCCACCACCAGCACCGCCACCGCGCGCGTCGGGGACTCGCTGGCCAGCCACGCCCCGGCCGCCGCCAGCAGCGCCGCCGGCAGGAACCACGCCGCGAACCGGTCGGCCAGCCGCACCACCGGAGCGTTCTCCGCACCGGCCTCGGCGGCCAGGCGCACGAGCTGCGCGTAGGTGCTCTCGGCGGCGGTGGCGGTGGCCCGCACCTCGAACGCGCCGCCCGCGTTGACCACGCCGCTGCGCACCGGCTCGCCGGCGCGACGCTCCACCTGCAGCGGCTCGCCGGTCAGCACCGACTCGTCGAGCACCGCCGCCGCGCCGGCGATCCGACCGTCCACGGGCACCACCTCGCCCGGGCCGACCACCAGCAGATCGTCGACCGCCACGTCGCTCAGCGGGATCACGCTCACCGTCGATCCGACCCGGCGGCGCGCCGACCGCGGCGCGTGTTCGAGCAGCGCCCGCAGGTCGCGCGACGCCCGGTGCTCGGCCGCCGCCTCCAGCGCGCGCCCCCCGGCCAGCATCACCGCGATCAACGCCCCGGCCAGGTACTCGCCCACCAGCAGCGTGCCGATCAGCGACAGCACCGCGATCACGTCGACCCCGACCCGGCCCCGGCGCAGGGCGGCAAGCACCCACCCCACCGCGGGGATCACCGCCACCACGGTGCCCGCGATCCAGCAGCCGTCCGCGACCCGGTGCGCACCACCCAGCCAGGCGATTCCGCCGCCGGCCAGCGCGCCGACCGTGACCGCGACCAGCGCCGGCCCGACCCACCGAACCGCCACAGCCTGTCCTCTCGCCGAGTCCCGATTGTCAGGGTGAGCCCGCTCAGCCCCGTTGGCTAGGGCCGGAAGTCGCATCACGGCGGGCCCGAATTGAGGACCGAGGTCACTAGAGCCGACGGCCTGCTACCGGCGAGCATGGTGGCGTGACTGGCTTCTCCTCTCCCGGGTCCATGCCGATATCGACCATCACCGGCGACCCGGTGGCGCGCGTCGCCGCCGGCGCCACCGTTGCCGACGTGGCCAAGGCCCTGGTGGCCAACGACGTCGGGGCCGTCGTCGTCGGCGACGACGACCGGCCCGCCGCGCTGGTGAGCGAGCGCGACGTCGTCCGGGTGGTGGCCTCCGGAAAAGACCCCGCCGCCGTCCCGGCCGCCGAGGTGGCCAGCACCAGGCTGGTGTGGTGCGGCGCCGACGACACGGTCCAGGCGGTGGCGGCGCGGATGATGGACCGCTACATCCGCCACATCCTGGTGCAGCGCGACGGTGCGCTGGCCGGGATCGTCTCGGCCCGCGACCTGCTGGGCGTCTACAGCGTCTCCGGCGACGTTGACGCCGACCTCGATTCGGCATGAGGCACCGATCGGCGGCCGCCGCGCTCGGTGGGGCGGTGGCCGGCCTGGCGGGCTGGGACCTGCTGCAGCGCCGCCACACGATCCTGCGCAACTACCCGATCGTCGGGCACCTGCGGTTCCTCCTGGAGGCGGTGGGCCCGGAACTCCGCCAGTACATCGTCACCGACAACGACGCCGAGCGGCCGTTCAGCCGCGACCAGCGGCGCTGGGTCTACACGTCGTCGAAGGCGGGCAACCGCTACTTCGGGTTCGGCACCGACAACGACCTCGAGCGGGTGCACAACTACCCGATCATCAAGCATGCGGCGTTCCCCGTGCCCGCCCCGGACGGCGAGCCCCACCACCCCGACCCGCGCACACCGCTGCCGGCGGCCAAGGTCCTCGGCGGCGCCCGGCGCCGCGCCAGGGCGTTCCGGCCGTCGTCGCTGGTCAACATCTCCGGGATGAGCTTCGGGGCGCTGTCGGCCGCGGCCGTCACCGCACTCAACAAGGGCGCGGGGATGGCCGGCGCCCTGCACACCACCGGCGAGGGCGCGGTGTCGCCGTACCACCTGAGCGGCGGCGACCTCGTCTGGCAGATCGGCACCGGCTACTTCGGCTGCCGCGACGACGACGGCAGCTTCAGCCTCCCGCGCCTGCTCGACCGGGTGGCGGCCACGCCCTCGATCAGGGCCATCGAGATCAAGCTGAGCCAGGGCGCCAAACCCGGCCTGGGCGGCATGCTGCCCGGCGCCAAGGTCACCGATGAGATCGCCGCCATCCGCGGCGTCCCGGCGGGCGTGGACTGCAAGAGCCCCGCCGGGCACACGGCGTTCCGTGACGTCGACGGGCTACTCGAGCTGGTGGAGACCATCGCCGCCGAGACGGGCCTGCCCGTCGGCATCAAGTCGGCGGTCGGGGAGGCGGCGTTCTGGGACGAGCTGGCCGCGCGCATGGCCCACACCGGCACCGGCGTCGACTTCGTGACCGTCGACGGCGGCGAGGGCGGCACGGGCGCGGCGCCGCTGGTGTTCAGCGACCACGTCGCCCTCCCGTTCAAGTGGGCCTTCGCCCGGGTCTACCGGGCCTTCGCCGAACGCGACCTGCACCACGACGTGGTGTTCGTCGGGTCGGGCAAGCTCGGCATCCCCGAAAACGCCCTGCTGGCCCTGGCCATGGGCTGCGACATGATCAACGTCGGGCGGACCGCAATGTTCGCCATCGGGTGCATCCAGGCCCAGCGCTGCCACACCGGCCGCTGCCCCACCGGCGTGGCCACCCAGTCGCAGTGGCTGCAGCACGGACTGGACCCGGCGGGCAAGTCGGTGCGCTGCGCCAACTACCTGGCCACGCTGCGCTTCGAGCTGGCGTGCCTGGCCCGCGCCTGCGGCTACGTGCACCCCGCCCTGGTGCCGCTGGACGCCATCGAACTGCTCGACGTCGATCTGGAGACCGTGCCGGTCGACAAGCTGTTCGGCTACCCGGCCGGTTGGGGGCTGCCCGGCCCGGCCGACGTCGACGAGCTCAAACGCCTGATGTGCTAGGCCGGCGGCGGTCCAGGCGGCGCAGCACGAATTTACGGATCTCGCCGACCCACAACACCGTGCTCGACACCGCCGTGCACACCAGCCACTGGCCCGGCGACAGCGGCGCGGTGGTGAAGGCAACGTTGAAGAACGGCAGCTCGACCACGGCCACCTGCAGCAGCGCCGACACGGCGATCGCCGCCCACAGCCACCCGTTGGCGAAGAAACCGCGGAAGGCGGTCTGCGTCTCGGAGCGGGCGTTGATCGTGTTGAACAGCTGGGTGAGCACCAGCACGGTGAAGCCCGCGGTGCGCGCGGTGTCCACGGACGACGGCAGGGGGCCGTCGGGCGCGTACAGGTGGATCGTGAAGAGGGTGGCTACCGCCACCGCCGCGCCGATCACAACGATGTTGTGCCACATCCGCCCGTCGATGACGCGGTCCGACCTCGCGCGCGGCGGCCGGCTCATGACGTCCTCGGTCTGCGGGTCCATGCCCATGGCCAGGGCCGGCGCCCCGTCGGTGAGCAGGTTGATCCACAGGATCTGGGTGGCCAGCAGCGGCAGCGCGATCGTGTGGCCCTCGGACAGACCGATCGCGCCGGCCAGCACGACGCCGAAGAAGACCGTGAAGACCTCGCCCATGTTGGAGGACAGCAGGTAGCGCAGGGACTTCTTGATGTTGGAGAAGATGCCCCGGCCTTCCCGAATGGCCTCGACGATGGTCGCGAAGTTGTCGTCGGCGAGGATCATGTTGGCCGCCTCCCTGGCGGCCGCGGTGCCGCTGCGGCCCATCGCGATGCCGATGTCGGCGGTCTTGAGCGCCGGCGCGTCGTTGACCCCCTCGCCGGTCGCGGCGACGACCTCGTGCCCGGCCTGCAGGGCCTTGATGATGCGCAGCTTGTCCACGGGCTCGACCTGGGTGTACCGGGAATGCCTGCGCACCATGTCCCGGAGCTGCTCGTCGTCGAGCGCGGCCAGCTCGGCGCCGGACACCGCCGAGTCCCCGTCGTCGATACCGAGGTCGCGGGCGATGCGCGCCGCCGCCCGCGGATGGTCGCCGGTGAGCATGATGACCCTGACCCCGGCGCGCTTGGCGTCGGCGATCGCGGCCGCGGCCTCCGGGCGCGGCGGGTCGGCGATGCCGACCATGCCCGCCCAGACCAGGCCGGCGCCCTCCTGCGGGTACGCCACCGCCACCGGGCGCAGGCCGTCGCGCGCCAGCCGCTCGGCGTCGCCGCGGATGGCTGCCCGCGTCGCGTCGTCGAGCGCCGCGACCCGATCGCCCGCCCGCAGGTACGCGCACTTGTCGAGCACCGCGTCGGCGTCACCGGTCGTCGCCGCCGCGTTGGGGCGGTTCCGGGTGCCCAGCTTCGTCGCGGCCGCCTGGAACGCCGCCTTGACGGGGTCGCCCTGCACCGTCCACCGACCGTCGCGCTCGTCGAGCGTGGCCCCGTCGCCCGGACCGCCGGCGCCGAGCACCAGCGCGGTCTGGCGCCACAACTGACTTTCTTCGGGGCTATTTTCAGGGCTTCCCCCGGCCAGCGGCACCCCGTCGTGTTCCACCCGGCCCTCGGGCGAGTACCCGGCGCCGGTGACCGTCGCCTCGCCCAGCGGTGTGACGACCCGGACGATCGTCATCTCGCCCGTAGTGAGGGTGCCGGTCTTGCCCGAGCAGATCACCGAGGTCGACCCCAGCGTTTCGGCGGAGGAGAGCTCCTTGACGACCGCGTTGTGCCTGGCCATCCGGCGCATGCCCAGGGCGAGTACGACCGACATGATCGCGGGCAGCCCCTCGGGCACGGCGGCCACGGCCAGCGAGACGCCGAGCAGCACGGCGGTGATCACGTCGTCGACGCCGCGGATGCCGAACACGAAGAAGATGGTGACGATCACCACCGCGGCGATCACGAGCACGGCGATGCCCAGCACCCGGCCGGCCCGTGCCACTTCCCGTTGCAACGGGGTCTCCTCGGTGTGGACGCTGCGCACCAGGCCGGTGATCTGACCCGTCTGGGTCGCCATCGCCGTGGCCGTCACCACCGCCCGTCCGGCCCCGGCAATGACCGCGGTGCCCTCGAACACCATGTCGACCCGGTCGCCGAGGCCCGCCGGCTCGGTCAGCGTCCGGGCGTCTTTGCCTATGGGTGCGCTGCGGCCGGTCAGCGCGGCCTCCGACACGTGCAGCCCGGTGGCCGACAGCAGCCTCGCGTCGGCCGCCACGGCGTCACCCTCGCGCAGCAGCAGCACGTCGCCGGGCACCAGTCCGCTCGCGGCAACCTGGCGCTGCGCCCCGTCGCGCACGACCGTCGCGGTGGCCGCGGTCATCCGCGCCAAGGCCTCAACGGCGCGCTCGGCGCGCGCCTCCTGCGTGTACCCGAGCGCGGCGTTGAGCACCAGGATCACACCGATCACCACGGCGTCGACCGGCCAGCCCGCGGCTCCCTCGACCAACCACACCGCCAGCGAGGCGGCCAGGGCGGCAACCAGCAGATAGATCAACGGGCTGCGGAACTGCGCGACGATCTTGCGCCACGTCGGCACCGGCGGGACGCCCTCGATGTCGTTCGCGCCGACCGCGGCGAGCCGCCGGGTCGCCTCCCCTGCGGTCAGGCCGCGCTCCGGGTCGGTCCCGAGCCGCTCGACGACGGTCGATGCGTCGAGGAGTGCGGGGTCGGGGTCGACGAGTGGGTTCACCCGGCGGCGCGCGCCTCTGCTTCCCTGCGCGTCTCGATCATGCGGTTGCGCACGAGGTGCTCGACGAGGATCGGGACAAAGGTCTGCAGCGGCGCATCGACGAACTGCTGAGCGGCCTCTTGGGCCCACTGCCTGATCTCTGCAACCCGCTGCTCGTCGGCGCTGCCCTCGTGGCGTGCCAGCTGGTCGGCGATGTCGGCCACCGACCGCGCGACGGCCGGTGGGCCGGCCACGGCGTCGGCGTCGGCGCTTCCCCGGGCCGTCTCCAAGGCCCGTCGGGCGACCTCTTCGTCGATGTCCGGCTCGAGGACGCGCAGCGTGACATGCCGACCGTCGTCGTCGATCAGGATGACGCTGGCCGGCTCGTGGCTGGCGAAGCCGAGCAATTCGATTGTGCGGCCGTCGATTTCCACCAGCGGTGGCGCCTCGTCCCACCCGTTGCGCCGGTAGCCCACCAGCACGACCTGCCCGAGCCGGTCGGACACCGCCGCCACCAGCTCGGGCAACTCCCCGACCAGGTGCCGCGACCGCGGCCACCAGGCGCCGTCGAAGTGCTCCGACGCCGCGCGCGCCGGCGTCAGCCGCAACCGGGTTTCGTAATCCATCTCAACCATCCGCTCCTTGACCTTTCGTGTCACCAACCGTAAGTGCGACATGGCCATTCCGCGACACGAGCGCCCAATCCTGCAACCGCCGCTGCGTGATCTCCGACACACGCGCGAGCAGTTCCGGAGCCAGCATCGACACCCCGCTCGCCGCCGCGGCGGCCAGTAAGCCCTGGCCCCACGCCAGCGGGCCCACGGGAGTGCAGCCGAACACCTGGCTCACGCCGGGGGTGGAAATCACCACGACCAGCGCGCCCAGCGAGCCGACCGACGTCAGCACCACCAGCGGGGCGCGCGAGTCGACCAGCGTCTGGGTGAGTTGGGAGCCGACCAACGCGATCAGCGAGACCGTCGAAGCGCGTTGCGGGGTGCCGGTCACGCTGGCCATCGCCCACCCCAGGGTGGCGCCGATCGTGGTGGCCGCACCGCGGATACCGATCGCGCGCCACATCGCCGCCTCGTCGCGGTCCACCTCGGCGGTGCCCACCTGCGGGCTGACGGCCAGCGCGGCGGCGGGCAGCGCGTCGGTCATCATGTTGACCAGTAGCATCTGCCGTGCGTTGAGCACCGAGCGCCCGGTCAAAATCGTGGTGATCAGCGCGAAGAAAACCTCGCCGAGGTTGCCGCCCAACAGCATCGACACCGCAGACTGCACCCGCCGCCACAGCTGCTCGCCCTCGTCGAGGGCGTCGAGCAGGGCCTCGATCCGCTCGTCGAGCAGCACCACGTCGGCCGCGGTGCGGGCCGCGTCGCTGCCGCGCGCGGCCACCCCGATGCCCACGCTCGCGGCCCGGATCGCCGCGGCGTCGTTGACCCCGTCACCGACCATCGCCGTCACCAGCCCGGCCCGCTCCAGGGTCTGCACCACGTCGATCTTGTGTTCGGGCGTCATCCGCGCGAAAACCTGTCGGGACGTGGCGATCTCGGCGCGCTGGTCGGCCGGCAGCGCTTCCCAGTCGGCGCCGGTGACCACCTGCTCGGCGGTGACGTCCAGGCCGAGCTCCCGCGCGATCACGGCGGCGGTCGTCGGATGGTCGCCGGTGATCAGCCGCACGCCGATGTCGCGGTGCGCGAGTTGGGCCAGCACCGCCCGGGCCGTGGGCCGCGGGGTGTCGGCCAGGCCGAGCAGGCCCATCGGGGTGAGCTCGGAGGAGCATAGGGCTTCCAGGAGAACGGGATCCGCCGCGGCGGCCGCGGCCTGGTCCGGGGTGAGGAGGCGCTCGGCCACCGCCAGCACCCGCAGCCCGTCGGCCGCCATCTCGTCGATCTGCGGCGTCAGGGGCTCGGTCCTGGTTTCGGGATTGTGCAGCAGCGCCGACGCCAGCACCTCGGGGGAGCCCTTGATGGTCAGCCGGGTGCCGACCAGCGCGGCCGCGAACGGGCGACCGGACTGGAACGGCAGGAACGCGTCGCGCGTCGGCCGCGCTTGCGGCGGCGAACCGTCGCGGAGCGTGGGGTCGTCGGCGGCCTGGCTGATCGCGTCGTCGGTGGCGTGCTCGACCCGGTGGGTGTGCCTGGCGTAGCTCGTGCTGGCCGCGGCGTCCAGCACCTGACCCGGGGTGCAGCCCGGCATCGGGCGCACCGCCTTGACCTTCAGCCGGTTCTCGCTGAGCGTGCCGGTCTTGTCGAAGCACACCACGTCCAGCCGGGCCAGCGCCTCGACCGCGTGCGCGTTGCGGATCAGCACCGATTCGCCGGTGAGCCGGCGGGCGGCGGCAAGCTGTGCCAGGGTCGCCACCAGCGGCAACCCCTCGGGAACGGCGGCCACGATCAGCCCGACCGCGCTTCCCGCCGCATCCCGCAACGGCGTGCCACGGGCCACGCTGAGCAACCCGACCAGCCCCCCGCTGGCCACGCTGAACGGCAGCGCCCGGCGGGTGATGTGCCGCAGCTGGCGCTGCAGGCCGATCTCCTGCATCTTGCGCGGGGCCATCGCCAACGCGCGGCGCATCTCCGTGCGCGAACCGACCGCGGTCACCACGGCCACCGCCGTGCCCGCGACCACCGTGGTGCCGGCGTAGAGCATGCAGCTCCGTTCGGCCAGCGGGGCGCCCGGTGTGGGCTCGGTCTGCTTGTCCACCGGCAGCGACTCGCCGGTCAGGGTGGATTCGTCGACCTCGACGTTCGAGGCGTGCAGCAGCCGGGCGTCGGCCGGCACCACCTCGTCGGAACGGACTTCGATGATGTCGCCGGGCCGCAGCCGCTTGGCGGGCACCTTCTCGCGGCGCCGCTCCTCGAGCTCACCCAGCCGCCGTCGAGCCGGCGGATCCTGCACGGCCAGCAGGCGATTCAGGATCCGTTCGGCGTGCAGCTGCTGCTCGGCCGACAGGGCGGCGTTGACCAGCAGGACGCTGCCCACCAGCACCGCATCCAAGGGCGAGCCCAGCAGCGCGCTGGCCAGCGCGCCGGTGGCCAGCAGCGGGGTGATCGGGTCGGCCAGGTCGGTGCGCACCTCCTCGGCGAAATCTCGCACGAGTCCCCATGACCGCGCGGCCGCGCCCACCAGCGCGCCCACGGCCGGGTGTCCCGAGATCACCGGCCATGCGGCCGCGGCGGCCACGGCTCGCTCGTCGGGCGGGCGGGGCAGCAGCCGGCGCACCTCGGCGACCGGCAGGGCGTGCCAGTCGTGACCGGCTTCGGGCTCGGGCAGCGGATCACGGAAAAGCTTTGCGGCCGAACGGGACCCGAACCACAGGCTGGCGATCATCCCGATGTTGACCGACGCCGAGCTGCGCCCGGGCACACCGGGAATCAACATCAGCGCGCCGATCGCCGACGCCGACGCGGCCAGCCGGACGGCGCTGTCGGTGGCGGCGCGGGCCGCCGGCAGCGCGTGCAGCACCCGCCAGGCGCCGGTCAGGTCCGACACGAACACGTCGGCGCCCCACGGCGGCGGGTGGTGTGGTCGCAGCACGCCGATCGTGACGTCGGACCGATGCGGGGCCCGCATCTGCGAGGTGGTCAGCAACGCCACGGTGGCGCCGCCGGCCTTGAGTTCGGCCACGGCGGCCGCGACCGCGTCGTCGACCGACTCCCCCGAGGGATAGAGTCGGTCGAATCCCTGTGTGAGAGAGCGCAACCCGTCGTCGTCCAGGGAGAACACGCGTGGGTGCGCCCGGCGCGCTTCGGTCAGCACCGCCGCGGCGAAGGGATCGCGGACCGGGCTGATCAGCGCTTCGCCGGGGCCGCCGGCCCCGGGGATGTCGGCCAGCCGGTGCCAGCCGGGTGCCAGCCCGTCGTTGTCCAGCGCGGCCCGGACGGCTTCCCACGCCGCGGCCCGTCGGGAATTGGGCACGCCCAGCACGCGGCTGACCGCCACCTGGTCGGTGTACAGCGCTCGCGGGTCGATCATGATGGCGTCGATCCGGTCGAGTGCCCGCAGGGCCCGGGGACGCAGCACCAGCGCGTCGTGGCGGCTGGTCAGGCCGCGGCTCATCGTGGCGCCGAACGCCTCCCGGACGGTGCGCAACGGCTTGGGTACGGCGGCCAGGGCGGCGGCCCCGGCCGCGTCGGGGCTGCGGGACAGCAGGCCGACCAGGGCGCCGGCGCCGACGCCGCCCAGCCCGATGCGGTTGGCGTAGCGTTCCGCGGGCCCGGCGGGCGGATCGGGAACGCTTCTGGGGCACGGCGACGGCGACGGCGACGGCGTCGGGTATCGGGGCGCCGAGCCCGGGTTCATGCCTGGCCCACGCCAGCCGGCCGTTCCACGCCTCGGCCGCCAGCATCGCGCGGGTGGCGGCCTCGGCGGCCCCCGCCGTCGGAGACAGCGTCAACGCGGCCGCCGCCGCGTTGACGAACGCGAACAGAACGTCGGTGCCCTCGGGTCCGACGCGCCGCTCCACCTCGCGGCGCAGCCGCGGCACGTGGTCGGCCAGCGTCGGCGGCACCGCCACCACGTCGGGCAGCCTGGGCAGCCGCAGCAGGCTGCCGGTCAGGGACAGGCCAAGGCCCGCAGCGGCGGCCGCGGCGGCCAGCATCCGGCCCATCAGCAGCGCGTCGTCGCCCGGCAGGCCGGCCGGGAGCTGCCGCGCCGACCCCGCCGGGCCGCGCCGCTCGGCGTCGGCGACCACCCGGCACAGGTCGGCGGCCGACGGCCCGGCCGGTTCCACGTCGATCACGACCCTGGCCAGGGTGTGGTTGAGGTGGGCCCGGCGCACGCCGGGCGTCGCGCGCACGGCCGCCAGCACATCGGCGGCGATCGCCGCGGCGTGCTCACCGCCGAGCCCGCGCACCTCGATCCAGCGCCGCGGACCGTTGCTGCTGGTGCGTCGCGCCGGCGGACCGCCGATCGCCTCGATGGCCGCGCCCGCCGCGGCCCGCGTCAACGCCGGAAGGTCGGGCGCCGCCCGCGACAACGACCTGCCCATGCTGGCCGCCACGTTGCCCCCCAGCAAGGCCGTGCCCGCGACGGTCCCCGCCGCGAACGAGCCGACCGTGACCGCGATCCGGGCGCCCTCGGTCGCGGCCCGCAACGGGGCCGCGAGCAGGCCGAAGCCCGGCACCCCGCGTGCGGTGATGGACATGTGGGACCCCTGCTCGGTGCGCCTGTAACGGCAATACCCGCGCAGCGTAACCGGCCGCGGCGGCGGCGGTCAGGAGCCGTTAGGGACCGCTTCCGGGTGGCTTTTGTCACTAGCCAAATGTCTTCGCATCGCGTTGAGTGCGTCTCGCGGGCCGCGACAAGGTTACCGGAAGGTGTCACCGATGCGAACGACATACCACGAGCAGCTGGCCGATTTGACAACGCAATTGGGCCGGATGTGCGGGCTGGCCGGGGAGGCGATGCAACGTGCCACCCACGCCCTGCTGGACGCCGACCTCGCGGCCGCCGAACAGGTCATCTCCGACCACACCGCACTCGTGGCGATGCGCGAGCAGGTCGAGAAGAAGGCGTTCGCCCTGCTGGCGCTGCAGCAACCGGTGGCCGGGGACCTGCGGGCGGTGTTCAGCGCGGCCCAGATCATCGCCGACGTCGAACGCATGGGCGTGCTGGCCGTGCACGTGGCCCAGATCGCCCGGCGCGACTACCCGAAACACGCACTGCCCGAAGAGGTTCGAGAGTCGTTCGCCGAGATGTCCCGGGCCGCAATCGAGTTGAGCGACAGCGCGCAGCGCGCACTGGCCTCCGGCGACCCCGGGCAAGCTGCCCGGCTGCACGACCAGGACGACGCGATGGACGCGCTGCACGAGCGCCTGTTCGACGTGATCATGGACCGCCGGTGGCCGCACAGCGCCGCCGTCGGCGCCAAGACGGCCCTGCTCGGCCGCTACTACGAGCGCTTCGCCGACCACGCCGTGGAAGTCGGCCGCCGCGTGGTCTTCATGGGCACCGGCGCCCTGCCGGCCGAGGACGAGATATCCACGTACTGAGTTACTCTCCTACTGAGAAGATGGGTCCGTGCAGGTCGCGAAGAACATTCAGGGCCGCGTGTGGCGGTGCGGCAAGCCGCAGGACGACTTCGAGGTCGGCGGGATCGCCGGCTATCTGGGCGAGAGCGACACCCTGGTATGGGTCGACCTGTGCGAGCCGGACCACGACACGCTGCGCGACCTGGCGGCCGAACTCGGCCTGAACTCCTGGGCCGTCGAGGACGCGGTGGCCGTCGCCGAGCGCGTGAAGGCCACCTCGTATGCCACCCACACCTTCTTCACCGTTTACGCCGTCGAGGTGATCGCCGACGCCACCGGCACCCCGCGGCCGATGCTCGCGATGCGGCGGATCTCGGCGTTCGTGCTGCCGCAGGGCCTGATCACGGTGCGCCTGACGGCCGACTTCGACATGGGGCAGGTGACGCGGCGCTGGGCGGACCTCGGCGGCCAGCAGTACGGCGTCGACGCGCTGGTGCACGGCCTGCTGGACGTCGTGGTCGACAGTCATTTCGCGGCCGTCGAGGCGCTCGACGACTGCGTGGAGGCCATCGAGGACGACCTGTTCGACGGGACCTCCGCCCAGGGCGGCTTTCAGCGCAGGACCTTCCAGATGCGTAGGGACCTGGTGAACCTGCGGCGGGTGGCGCTGCCGATGCGCGAGGTCGTCAACGCCATCCAGCACCACCGCCTCGCCGGGCGCGAGACCCGCGACCTGGACCCGCTCTACGCCGACCTCTACGACCACGTGCTGCGGGTGTCGGAATGGACCGAGTCGCTGCGCGACATGATCACCACCATCTTCGAGACCAACCTGTCCCTGCAGGACGCGCGCCTGAACACCGTCATGAAGAAGCTGACCGGGTGGGCGGCCATCATCGCCGTGCCGACCGCGATCACCGGTTTCTACGGCCAGAACGTGCCCTATCCGGGATTTGGCACTCCGGCGGGTTTTTTGGCCAGCACCGGCGTGATCGCAGTCCTGATGGTCGTGCTCTACGTGCTGTTCCGGCGCCGTGACTGGCTTTGACGGTCGCGAGGACAAGGCGCCCTACGCGTTCACCGGGACGCTCAAGGAGGTCGTCTTCGATCTGCAGCCTGTGCCCCCGGCGGCCGAGCGCGCGTTGCACGAGCACGCCTCGACGCAAGCCGTCGGGCGGGGTGCGACCGGCTGACTACCGCGCGTGCGGGCCGGGCTGGCCCGGCGTCAGGGCGGCCTGCATCCCCTGATTCATCTGGTCGGTGACCGGCGGACCGCCCTTCTTGACGGTCTGCGGGCACTCATCGCAACCGAGCACACTGAACGGGCTGGGATCCGCGCCGCCGGGAGCTGCCCCCACCACGGCCGCGACGGCGACGGCGGCACAGACCAACAGTTTCTCGATCACTCGCAGCACTCCACAGTCATCGCTACCCCCGACTCTAGTCACTGCGGTACTTCGATTCCCTCGAGGTCCGCCAGCGCCGTCTCGATCCCCCGGTTGATCTGATCGGCGACCGAGGGGCCGCCCCTCGGGACGGTCGGTGGGCAACTGCAACTGAGGACATTGAACGGGCTGGGATCGGCCGCGGCCGGTGCCGCCATTCCTATCGCGGCCGCACCCGCGATAGCGGCACCCACCACCAGTTTCGTAACCACCCGTTAGCTCTCCAAGATTGACGCTGTCTGAATTTTAAGAGTTGGCCGGGTTGGTTGCACGTCAACTTTGCGTAACGCTGGTAACTAAGAGATGTACCTCGGGCAGTAGGCGCGCATGCTCGCGCCGACGAAATACCCGGCGTGATAGCCGTCGAGTTTGCTGTTGTTCATCACGTCGGAGGCGACCTGGGCCGGCGTCTTGCCGAGGCCGAGTTCGTTGCAGACCTCGTGACCGGCGTCGATCGCCGACTCCGGCTTCGGGTAGTTGATGTTCTTGGCGCGCAGCGCGGTCAGGAACGCATCGTCGGTGGGGTTGGCGCGCGCGATCGCGCCCGTCGCCCCCAGGACGCCGAGCACCGCGACCAACGGAATGCACGCGGCCAGTCTCCGGGTGGGCGTAATCTTTGGGACCTCCGAACGCCAAGCGCCGGGCTCGTCCGGTGCGGCAATCGACGAAAATGCTTTCACAGCAAGCTCACACAGGTTAGCGGGGCCGCCCCGAACCGCGCAGCAAATTCGGGATCGGTAGCTTATCGCCCATGCCGCACGCGCGATGGTGGTCGCTGCCCCTGGCGGCCCTTGTGGCGGTTTGTCTGGCCGGGTGCGGCGTGCGGCACTTCTCGGCGGCCGGCGCGCGCGACGTCTCGGGCACGCTGCGCTCCGGCGGCATGGACCGGACGTACACGCTGCACGTTCCGCCCGGCGACCCCGTCGGCCTGGTGCTCAGCCTGCACGGCGGCGGTGGCAGCGGAATCGGGCAGCGGGGGCTGACCGACTTCGACAGCGTCGCCGACGCCCACCGCCTGCTGGTGGCCTACCCCGACGGCTACGACAAGAGCTGGGCCGACGGGCGGGGGGCGTCGCCGGCGGATCGCCACCACGTCGACGACGTGGGGTTCCTGGTCGCACTGGCGGGCAAACTGCGGGACGACTACGACGTCGATCCCGGGCACGTGTTCGTCACCGGCATGTCCAACGGGGGCTTCATGTCCAACAGGCTGGCCTGCGACCGCGCCGACGTCTTCGCCGCGATCGCGGCGGTGGCGGGCAGCCTGGGCGTGGGGGTGGCCTGCAATCCGTCGCGGCCGGTGTCGGTGTGGGAAGCGCACGGAACGGCCGACCCGCTGGTGCCGTTCAACGGGGGCAAGGTCCGCGGCCGCGGCGGGCTCAGCCACTCCATCTCGGCCGCGAGCCTGGTGGACAAGTGGCGTTCGGTCGACGCGTGCCAGGGCGACCCGTCGGGGGAGGCGTTGCCCGACGTCGGGGACGGCACCACCGTGCAGCGCTTCGCCTACGCGGGATGCGCGGCGTCCACCGAGGTCGTCTTCTACCGCATCGACAACGGCGGGCACACCTGGCCCGGCGGCAAGCAGTACCTGCCCAAGGCGGTCATCGGGCGCACCACTCGCACGCTCGACGGCTCGGAGGCCATCGCCCAATTCTTCCTCGCGCACGCCCGGGACTAGCCTGGCGTGGGCGGTTCGAACCGGCCACCGCTACGCCGGGCCCGCGCGGTGCGACCTTGTTACGATGCCTCTTGCCGGCGGGCTGCGGTCACGCGGGTGACGATCCCTCACTTCAAAGGAATTGGGTTGAAGCTCAATCGGATTGGTGCCGCCCTGGGCGTGCTGGCCGTCGGGGCGGCGATGTTGTCGGCGTGTGGCGGCGACAACAACGGGGGCGGCGCGACGACGGGCACGGCGGCGCCGAAGGTGGTCTGCGGCGGCAAGCCCACGCTGCGGTCCAGCGGCTCCACGGCCCAGGCCAACGCGATGACCCGTTTCGTCAAGGCCTTCGAACAGGCCTGCCCCGGGCAAACCCTGAACTACACGCCCAACGGTTCGGGCGCCGGGATCAGCGAATTCGAGGGCGGCCAAACCGATTTCGGTGGCTCGGACTCGCCGCTGAGCAAGGACGAGTACGCCAAGACGCGGCAACGGTGCGGCTCGCCTGCGTGGAACCTGCCGGTGGTGTTCGGCCCCATCGCCATCGCCTACAACGTGCGCGGCGTGCCATCGCTGAACCTCGACGCCCGGTCCGCGGCCGAAATCTTCAACGGCACGATCACCACTTGGGACGATCCCGCAATCCTCGCGCTGAACCCGGGGGCCGCCCTGCCCGCCGAACCCATTCGCGTCGTGTTCCGCAGCGACGAGTCCGGCACCACGGACAACTTCCAGAGATATCTCGACAGCGCCTCCAGCGGGGTGTGGGGCAAGGGCGCCGGAAAGACGTTCACCGGCGGGGTCGGCGAGGGCGCCAACGGCAACGAGGGTGCCGCCGCGGCCGTCGAGAGCGCCGAGGGGTCGATCACGTACAACGAGTGGTCGTTCGCCCAGGCGCAGCACCTGAGCATGGCCAAGATCATCACGTCGGCCGGCCCGGACCCGGTGGAGATCAACCCCGAATCGGTGGGCAAGACGATCGCCTCGGCCTTCTTCATCAGGGCGGGCAACGACCTGGCGCTCGACACGATCTCGTTCTACCGGCCGAACCAGCCCGACTCCTACCCGATCGTGTTGGCGACCTATGAGATCGTCTGCTCGAAATACCCGGATCCGCAGGTCGGCAAGGCCGTCAAGGCGTTCCTGCAGAGCACGATCGGGGCCGGGCAGAGCGGCCTTTCGGGCAACGGGTACATCCCCGTCCCGCAGGAGTTCAAGGCGCGCCTGTCCGCCGCGGTCGACGCCGTCTCGTAACGGCCGGCGGCCGTCAGCCGCGATGCCGCGGGCAGAACGCGGCGACGCTCGCGCCGACGAAGAAGCCGGCGTGATAGCCGTCGAGCTGGCTGTTGCCCATCACCTCGTTGGCAACGTCGGACTTCTGTCTGCCCAGATCGAGCTCGTCGCAGACCTCATGCCCGGCGATGATCGCGGCCTGCGGTGACGGGAAGTTGATGCCCTTGGCCTTCACCGCGGCCACGAAGGCATTGTCGACCGCGTCGGCGCGCGCGGCGGGGGCCGCCAGCCCGGCCAGACCGAGCAGCGCGACCAGCAGCGTGGCGCGGGCGGGGCCGCGCGAGCGCACCCGTCCGTTCGTCATTGCTGGACCTCCCGCTCGGCAGCGCCGACGGCAAACAGGCCGCCGGCACTGCGATCATTGCACGCCGCGCTTCGGCGAGCGACAGTTCCACCGCGCTCGCGACGGCGGTCGCAGTTCAGCGCTGGCAGCCCGGGCACCAGTACGCCACCCGCTCGCCGGTGTCGTCGTAGCGGATCGGCGTGCCGCAGCGACGGCAGGCCTGCCCCATGCGCCCGTACACCCACAGCTGCCGACCGGCTCGTATGTCGCCGGTGGTGCAGCGGTTCCAGCGGAATCGGTTGATCCACAGCATGTCCCGGGCGCGCGCCACGAGCCGCTGCGGGTCGGCGACCGCGCTGACCGGCGCGGTCGGCAGATGTCCGCTGACGAAGCACAATTCGTTGCAGTATACGTTGCCGACCCCGGCCAGCACCCGCTGGTCCAGCAGCGCGTCGGCGATCGGCCGGTCCGGGTGGGCGGTGAGGTTGGCGACGGCGCGGGCGGGGTCCCAGTCCTCGCCCAGCAGGTCGGGCCCCAGGTGCGCGACCGCCTCCCCGTCGCGGTCACGGTCCAGGATTTCCAGCACCCCCAGGTCGACGCCGACTGCCCGCACCACGTCGCGCCCCCGGCCGGCCTGCAGGACGATCCGCGCGCGGTGGTCCACCCGCACCGCACGGTGCCCGACCCGCCAGCTGCCGTCCATCTTCAGATGCGAGTGGATGCTGGCCGGACCCACCCGGATGAACAGGTGCTTGCCGCGGCTGAGCACCTCGTCCACCACGTGCCCGGTGAGGTCGACGGTGGCATATCGCGGCACCCGCACGTCGCAGCGCGTCAGCTCGCGCCCGGCCAGGCGTTCGCGCAGGATCGCCGCGGTGTGCCAGACGGTGTCACCCTCGGGCATGGTTTTGCGGCATCGTCATCGCAGCCGCAATCCGCGCGGGGTGCGCGCGAACCCCGCCTCGAGCAGCCCGGTCAGCGCGCCCGGGGCGTCGGCGTGCGGCTGCAGCGCCGGCACGCCGTCGATGCGTTCGACCAACAGCGAGGAGACGCGGCGGGCGGCAACCAGTTCGGACAGGGCGTGGGCCGCCGCGTGGTGGGCCGCCGGGTCGCCGGTGAAGGTCAGCAGCGAGCGTCCGCCGCGTTCGAGGAACCAGGCGCACTCGCCGTCCACGAGCACCACCAGCGCTCCGGCCTTGCGGCCGGGCCGCGCCCCGGGACCCTCGGTGCCGCGGCCGCCCGGGGCCGGCCAGGGCAGCGCGGCGCCGTAGGGATTGGCCGGGTCGGCGGCGGCCAGCACGACCGCCCGGTACTCCGGGCGCTGCTCGTCGACGCCGTCGCCGTAGCCGCGCAGCCGGTCCACGGTCGACGCGACCGCGAACTGGGCGCCACCCAGCGACTCGACGAAATAGCCGCGCTGGCACCTGCCGGCTTCCTCAAACGAGCTCAGCACCTTGTACAGGGTGGCGAACCCGCCCGGCACGCCCTCGGCGGCCACCGCGCCGCGGGTCAGCACGCCGTGGCGGCCCAGCAGCAGCTCGGCGGCGAAGTGGGCGCGCACCGTGGAATCCGGCTCGGGCGCCGGCAGGGCCGACCACCGCCCGGCCACGGTCGGATCGGCGGGGCGGTGCTGCGCGTGCGCGACGCTGTAGCGGCTCAGGCGCGGGGGTCGGTGCGCGCGGTGCGCGGGCGTCGAGCGGCGGCGGGCGCCCGCGCCGCCGAGCAGGGCGCGCACCGGGGCGAACGTGTCCCCGGTGACGTGGCCCGCCCAGATCAGTTCCCACAGCGCGGCCTTGAGCTCCGCTGAGCCGATTCCGCCGGGGAGCCCCTCCACTGCGAGCTGGCGGAAGAAGTACGCGCCGCCGTGGGCCAGCGTGTCCAGGATCGCCCGATGCGCCTCGGTGAGGTCGATCTCGGCGGGGGCGGCGACGGTCAACGGGGCGGAATCGCTGGGGTGCAGCGCGATCCAGCCGTCGCTGCCCGAGATCGACCCCGCGCCCGACCAGGTGACATCCCCGGTCGCGAGCAGCTCGTCGAGCAGCGCCGGGGAGTAGTCGTGCACCCGCGGGGCCAGCACCAGCGGTTCGACCGCCGAGGCCGGGATTCGCACGCCGGCCAGCTGGTCGATCACCGCCGCCAGCCCGTCGACGCCCGAATAGCCGGCCGAGCCGGCGGTATCGGCCGCGCCCACGCGGTGCCAGGCCGGCAGGAAGCGCCCGTAAGCGGCGGTGCTCACCGGCTCGACCTGGGCGCGCAACGCGGCCAGGGAGCGGCGCCGCAGGATGCGCAGCACCTCGGCGTCGCACCACTGCTCGCCGCCGGGCGCCCCGACCACGTCGGGGGCGGCGACGAACTCGCCGCGCACCAGCCGGCCGTCACCGGCCAGCCGGGCCAGCACGTCGGCCGTCACCCGCAGGCCCAGGCCGAACCGGGCGGCCGCCTCGGCCGTGGTGAACGGGGTGTGGGTGCGCGCGTAGCGACCCAGCAGCTCGCCCAGCGGGTCGGCGACCTCCTCGGTGAAGGTGGCGGGCACGCCCAGCGGGACCGCCACCCCGACCCCGTCGCGCAGCCGGCCGATGTCCTCGATGGCTACCCACCAGCTGCGCCCGGCGAACGAGACCGTCAGCGCGCGCCGGGCGGCCAGCAGGCCCTCCAGCCACGCCCCGACGTGGTCGGCGCCGGACCGGGCGGCGACCTCGTCCTCGGTGAGCGGGCCCAGCAGCCGCAGCAGGTCGGCGACGGCCTCTGCGTCGGCCGCCGCACGGTCGGCCGACAGGTGCTGCAGCTGCCGCCCGGTCGCGGCGACGATCTCGGGGTCGAGCAGCTCACGCAGCTCCACCCGGCCCAGCAGCTCGGCCAGCAGCGAGGAATCCAGCGACAGCGCCGCGGCCCGGCGCTCGGCGAGCGGGCTGTCGCCCTCGTACATGAACGCGCCGACGTAGCCGAACAGCAGCGAGGCCGCGAACGGCGAGGGCTGTGTCGTCTCGGCCTCCACCACCCGCACCCGACGCCCGGCGATGCCGGCCATCAACTCGGTCAGGGCGGGCACATCGTAGACGTCCTGCAGGCATTCGCGGATGGTCTCGAGCACCACCGGGAAGTCGGGGTACTTGCGGGCGACCTCCAGCAGCTGGGCGGCGCGCTGGCGCTGCTGCCACAGCGGTGAGCGGCGGCCGGGGTGGCGCCGCGGCAGCAGCAGGGCCCGGGCCGCGCACTCCCGGAACCGCGACGCGAACAGCGCCGAGCCGGCCACCTCGGCGGTGACCACCGGGTCGATCTCGTCGGCGTCGAAGACGAACAGCTCCGCGCCGGGCGGGGCGCCGTCCCCGCCGGAAAGCTCCGTGTCGGGCAGGCGCACCACGATGCCGTCGTCGGAGGCGGTCGGCTTCTCGTCGATGCCGTATCGTTCGCGCAGCCGCCGGCCCACCGCCAGCGCGAGCGGGCCGTGCACCCGCAGGCCGTGGGGCGAGTGCAGGATCACCCGCCAGTCGCCCAGCTCGTCGCGGAAGCGTTCGACGAGCAGGGTGGTGTCGGTGGGCACCACCCCGGCCGCGGCGCGCTGGTCGTCGAGCAGCCGCCACATGTTGTCGGTCGCGTTGGCGTCGAAACCCAAAGCGGTGCAGCGCTTGTCGAAGGCCGCGCGCGTCATGCCGGCCAGCTCGCCGGTGAACGCGCCGAGCGCCGCGCCCAGCTCGGCCGGGCGGCCCACGCCATCGCCGTGCCAGAACGGCAACCGGGCCGGCTGCCCCGGCGCGGGGATCACCAGCACCCGGTCGTGGGTGATCTCGGTGATCCGCCAGCTGGTGGCCCCCAGCGAGATCACGTCTCCGGGGCGCGACTCGTAGACCATCTCCTCCTCGAGTTCGCCCACCCGCGAGGGTTTTTCGGCTTCCGACGCCAGGTACACGGTGAACAGCCCGCGGTCCGGGATGGCGCCGCCGGAGGTGACGGCCAGCCGCTGCGCGCCCGGCCGGGCTGTCAGCGTGCCCGTGTCGCGGTCGTAGACCAGGCGCGGCCGCAGCTCGGCGAACTCCGTCGACGGGTACTTGCCACTCAACAGGTCCAGCGTGGCCTCGTACAGGCTGCGCGGCAGCGCCGCGAACGGGGCGGAGCGCCGCACGGTGTCGAACCACCGGTCGGCGTCCAGCGGCTCGAGCGCGGCCGCCGCCACGGTGTGCTGGGCCAGGATGTCCAGCGGGTTGGCCGGCACCCGCATCGTCTCGATCTCACCGGCGAGCATGCGCTGCACGCTCACCGCGCAGCCGATCAGATCGGTGCGGTGCTTGGGGAACAGCACGCCGCGGGAGACCTCGCCGACCTGGTGGCCGGCCCGCCCGATGCGCTGCAGGCCGCTGGCCACCGACGGCGGCGCCTCCACCTGGATGACCAGATCGACCGCGCCCATGTCGATGCCCAGCTCCAGGCTCGAGGTCGCCACCACCGCCTTGAGCAGCCCGCGCTTGAGGTCGTCCTCGACCAGGGCGCGCTGCTCCTTGCTGACCGAACCATGGTGGGCGCGGGCCAGCACCGGGTCGGCGCCGTAGGTCTGCCCCGAGCCCATGATGTGGGCGGGGGCGCCGCCCGGCACCGCCCGGTTGGCCCCGGAAGACTCGGCGGCGAGCGCGATGCCGCAGCGTTCGGCGTGAATCTCGTTGAGCCGCGCGGTAAGCCGCTCGGCCAGCCGCCGCGAGTTGGCGAACACGATGGTCGAGCCGTGCGCCTCGATCAGGTCGACCAGGCGCGCCTCCACGTCGGGCCAGATGCTGTTGTTCGCCAGGTTCGCCATGTCGGGCACCGGCACGGCCACCGTGAGTTCGACGGTCTTGGCCGCCGGCGGGGCCACTACCCGTGTCCGAGTCGTGGGGCCTCCTCCCGACAGGAACCGGGCGAGCTCCTCGGGCGGGCGCACGGTCGCCGACAACCCGATGCGCTGGGCGGGCCGCCCCCGCGCAGATCGTCGAGCCGCTCCAGCGACAGGGCCAGGTGTGCGCCGCGCTTGCCGCCGGCGATGGCGTGGATCTCGTCGACGATCACGGTCGCCACGCCCGTCAGGGTCTCGCGCGCGGCCGAGGTGAGCATCAAGAACAGCGACTCCGGGGTGGTGATCAGCACGTCTGGCGGCCGCGCGATCAGCCGGCGGCGCTCGGCGGGCGGCGTGTCGCCGGAGCGGACCCCCACGCTGATGTCGGGGACGGGCACGCCCCGGCGCTCAGTGATGCGGGTGAGCCCGGCCAGCGGCGTGCGCAGGTTGCGCTCGATGTCGACCGCCAGGGCCTTGAGCGGGGACACGTACAGCACGCGGGTGCCCGGCCGGCGGTCCGGGGAGCCGGCGAGGCGATCGATGGCCCACAGGAACGCGGCCAGCGTCTTCCCGGATCCGGTGGGCGCGATCACCAGGGTGTTGTCGCCGTCGGCGATGGCATCCCAGGCCTCGGCCTGCGCGGTGGTCGGAGACGCGAAGGTGGTGGTGAACCATTCGCGGGTGGTCGCGCTGAACCGGCCCAGCGGATCACGGGGCCGGTGGGCCGGCGAACCGGGGCGAGTGCTCACCCTGCCATGGTGCCAACGGGCACCGACATAACCTATTGCGGCACGTGGCGAGCGGTTTCCATCGCCTCGGCCAGCTCGTCGGGAATCTCCGGTACCCGGGCGATGGAGTCGAGCAGCGTGTGCGCGCAGGCGTCGGCGAGCCGGTCGGCGTGGGTGGTGGGGTCCATGATCCGCTGCCGGCAGATCTCGAAGGTGTATGCCAGCCAGCCGCTCAGGATCACCCGCAGGTCCCGCTCGACGTGGGACTCGAGGCTGCTGCCGACCGAACCCAGCAGCTCGCGGATCCGGACGATGATGTGTTCCATCTGCTGGTTCTTGGCTTCTTCGTCGATGCCGAGCAGGACCGGGTCGGATCGGCCGAGGCCGACGTAGGCGGCCCAGGCGGCCTCCGGGTTCTGCTCGTGGTAGGCCATGTAGGCCAGCACGCCGGTCCGGATCTCCTCGAACATCGTCATGCCGGCGGGCGGCGGGACGTTGGTGGCGGCGTAGAGCCGGTCGGCCTCGTCCTTGACCACCGCGGCGAAGAACGCGCGCTTGTCGGGGAAGTAGTGGTACATCAGCGCGCGGGACACGCCTGCGCGCTCTGCGATCTCATCGATGCGGACGTCGTCGTAGGGCCGCTTCCCGAAGACCTCCGCCCCCAGAGCGAGCAGCTCGGCGCGTCGGTCCTCGGGGGACAAGCGCCTCCTGGCTGTCGGCATGTGTCAGATAGTACCCACCTCGCGTCGACCCACCGTCCTTACTGCATTTATCGGCAGTCCGCTCGGGCGAAACGGCACGTCGAAAACGGCGGTTTACGGCGGTTTACCGCCGGGTATTTGTTGCCGTGCGAACCTTCGGGGTCGGGACCGGCGGGGTGGACGGTTTTGAGAGCGTGAGGGGCGGACGATGCAGAGAGCCGACGAGCGGTATGGCCGAGATCGCCTGCGACACGACGACCGCGAGGTATCCGCCGCCATCCGCTTCGTCATCGGCGCGGCGGTGGCGGGGATCGGCTTCCTGGTCATGGCCGCCTTGTGGGTCAGCACCTGCCCGGGGGTGAGCGTCGACACGGCCGCCTGCGGGGCCCCGCAGCGGACGATGCTGGCATTCGGGGGGCCGCTGATCCTGTTGGCCGCCGGTCTGTGGGCATTCCTGCGCACCTACCGCGTGTGGCGCCACCGCGGCACCTGGTGGGGTTGGCACGGTGCGGGCTGGTTGCTGCTGACGCTGATGGTGGTGATGGTGTTGCTGGGTGTCTCCCCGATCGCCGGGCCGGTGCTGGCCCTGTAGAGCGGGTTCGCTGAAATCGCGCAACAAAAGCCGGATCCCGGGTTTTCTGCCGTCGTCGAACGGGTATCCCCAGTTCGACCATGACGAGCCGCCGGTCGTGTTGCGTTAGCGGAGTCATCCCATCATGGGTGCGAGGATGACGAACACACCGACATAGATGCAAACAGCGAGAACGAGCGATATGACGAGCGCGATCCCGGCGATGACTGCCGTGCGCCTGAGTCGGCGCATCCGGCGCGTCTCGGTCGTTTCCGGCCCGTTCATAGCGGGTCGGGTACCCGGCGGTGATCATGACTAACCGCCTGGAACGCATGGTCCAGGGCGGGCTGCAGAGCAGTAGTAGTGTCAGTCGAACAATGCCGGGAGACCATATGAACGATGCGGGAATGCGCGCGGTCAATCGCCACCGCGGCCACCGCGCCGTCGAGCTGCACGTGGCGGCGCGCCTGGAGAACCTGGCGATGCTGCGCACGCTGGTCGGCGCGATCGGCACCTATGAGGACCTCGATTTCGACGCTGTGGCCGACCTGCGGCTCGCGGTGGACGAGGTGTGCACGCGGTTGATCCGCTCGGCGACCCCGAACGCCACCCTGGTCGTCGTTGTCGAACCGCAGGAAGACGTTCTGGTGGTTGAGGCCTCGGCCGTGTGCGACACCCACGACGTGGTGGCGCCCGGCAGCTTCAGCTGGCACGTGCTCACGTCCTTGGCCGACGACGTCAAGACCTTCCACGATGGCCGTGAACCCGATCCAGCCGGCAGTGTCTTCGGGATCTCGCTGACGGCACGGCGGGCGGCCTCCGGCAGGTGACGGCGCGCAATGCCGGCGGTTCGGCTTCGCGCCCCAACGAATACGCCGATGTTCCGGAGATGTTCCGCGAGTTGGCCGGTTTTCCCGCCGACTCGATGGAGTTCCAGCGGCACCGGGACAAGATCGTAGAACGCTGCCTGCCGCTGGCCGATCACATCGCCCGGCGGTTCGAGGGTCGGGGCGAACCACGTGACGACCTGGTCCAGGTGGCGCGCGTCGGGCTGGTCAACGCGGTGGTCCGGTTCGACGTCGAGGCCGGGTCGGACTTCGTCTCGTTCGCCGTTCCCACGATCATGGGGGAGGTCCGGCGCCACTTCCGCGACAACAGCTGGTCGGTGAAGGTGCCGCGCCGGCTCAAGGAACTGCACCTGCGGCTCGGCAGCGCCACCGCCGACCTGTCCCAGCGGCTCGGCCGGGCGCCGACCGCAACCGAACTGGCTGTCGAACTCGGGATGGAGCGGGAGGAGGTCGTCGAGGGCCTGGTTGCCGGCAGCTCGTACAACACCTTGTCCATCGACACCGGCGGGGGCGGCGAGGACGACGAGGCTCGCGCCATCGCCGACACCCTGGGTGACGTGGATTCCGGCATCGACCGCATCGAGGACCGCGAGGCCCTGCGCCCGCTGCTCGAGGCGCTACCCGAGCGGGAACGAATGGTGTTGGTGCTCAGGTTCTTCGAGTCGATGACGCAGACCCAGATCGCCGAGCGGGTCGGCATCTCGCAGATGCACGTGTCCCGCCTGCTGGCCAAGTCGCTAGCGCGGCTCCGGGACCAGCTGGAGTAGCGGGCGCGACGCGTCGGCGACCGGCCGCAGATCCGGCCGCAGCAACGGTTCGTCCGCCGTCGTCGTCACCGGTAGGGTGCCGTCGGGGTCGCAGATGCGCAACAGCCGCGACACCGCCGGGCTGGGCGCCATCGCCCAGTAGACCTGGGCGCCCGAGCACACCACGTTGATACGGTGCAGTGCCGAAAAGCCGGCGGTACCAATGAATTCCAGACCGCGCAGGTCCAGGATCACGCGCTTGGAACTGCGGGAGCCCCGCTCCACGTAGCCGGTGAGCTCGTCGGCGTTGGCGGCGTCGAGTTCGCCGTCGACGGCGATCACCGTGCCGCTGGTTTCCCGGCTGGCACTGAATTGTGCTGTGCGGCTTTGTTGCCATGATTGGGCCACAGACATTGCCGAACTCCATCACTAGAGGAGGGTGTGCTGTGGATAACGTCGCCCAAGCCCGGGGAGTTCATTCGCCCCCGCGTCCAACGTCATCCGGGCGGCTGTGAACTCAACCTGTTTTTTAGCCTACCCCGTGCCGGGGCGGCCCGACAACGGCCGGGCCGGGCATCACTTGATCTCGGCGAGCACCGTGCCCTGGGTGATGGCCGCACCGGCCTCGACCGTCAGCCCGGTGATGACGCCGTCTTTGTGCGCGGTGACCGGGTTCTCCATCTTCATCGCCTCGAGGACCACCACCAGGTCTCCGGTGCAGACCTCCTGTCCCTCCTCGACGGCGACCTTGACCACGGTGCCCTGCATGGGTGCGGTCACCGCGTCACCGGAGGCCGCCGCGCCCGCGTGCGCCCCGCGCTTGCGCGGCTTGGGCTTCTTGCGCACGACACCGGCCGGGTCGGCCGCCCCGCCGGAGAGCGCCAGGTCGCCGGGCAGCGAGACCTCCAGGCGGCGGCCGTCGACCTCGACGACCACCTTCTGCCGCGGCCGGGCGTCGTCCTCGTCGAGGGGTTCGCCGCCGGTGAAGGGCTCGACGGTGTTGTCCCACTCGGTCTCGATCCAGCGGGTGTGCACGGAGAAGCCCTCGTCGTCGCCGATGAACGCGGGGTCGGATACCACGGCACGGTGGAACGGGATGACGGTGGCCAGGCCCTCGACGTCGAACTCATCCAGCGCGCGCCGGGCTCGCTCGAGGGCCTCGATGCGGGTGGCGCCGTACACGATCAGCTTGGCCAGCATCGAGTCGAACTGCCCGCCGATCACCGAGCCGGTCTCCACCCCGGAGTCCAGCCGCACCCCGGGACCCGCGGGCGGGTCGAACAGGGTGACCGGTCCGGGGGCGGGCAGGAAGCCGCGGCCCGCGTCCTCGCCGTTGATCCGGAACTCGAAGGCGTGCCCGCGCGGCGTCGGGTCCTCGGTCAGGTCCAGTTTCTCGCCGTTGGCGATGCGGAACTGCTCGCGCACCAGGTCGATGCCCGCGGTCTCCTCGGTGACCGGGTGCTCGACCTGCAGGCGGGTGTTGACCTCCAGGAAAGAGATCAGCCCGTCCTGGCCGACGAGGTACTCGACCGTTCCGGCGCCATGGTAGTGCGCCTCCTTGCAGATCCGCTTGGCCGACTCGTGGATCTCCTTGCGCTGCGCGTCGGTCAGAAACGGCGCGGGGGCCTCCTCGACCAGCTTCTGGAAGCGGCGCTGCAGCGAGCAGTCCCGGGTCCCGGCGACCACGACGTTGCCGTGCTGGTCGGCGATCACCTGGGCCTCGACGTGGCGGGGCTTGTCCAGGTAGCGCTCCACGAAGCATTCGCCGCGGCCGAACGCGGCCGTCGCCTCGCGCACCGCCGAATCGAACAGTTCGGGGATCTCCTCGATGGTGCGGGCCACCTTCATACCCTTGCCGCCGCCGCCGAAGGCGGCCTTGATCGCGATCGGCACGCCGTACTCCTTGGCGAAGGCCACCACCTCGTCGGCGTCCTTGACCGGGTCGGGGGTGCCGGGCACCAGGGGAGCCTGGGCGCGGGCGGCGATGTGGCGGGCGGTGACCTTGTCGCCGAGGTCGCGGATCGACTGCGGGCTGGGCCCGATCCAGATGAGCCCGGCGTCGATGACCGCCTGGGCGAAGTCGGCGTTCTCCGACAGGAAACCGTAGCCGGGGTGGATCGCGTTGGCGCCGGATTTCGCCGCCGCGTCGAGGATCTTGCCGAAGTCCAGGTAGGACTCCGCCGACGTCTGGCCGCCCAGGGCAAACGCCTCGTCGGCCAGGCGCACGTGGGGCGCCTCGGCGTCGGGCTCGGCATAGACCGCCACGCTGGGCAGGCCCGCGTCGCGGGCCGCCCGGATCACCCGGACAGCGATTTCGCCGCGGTTGGCGACGAGTACCTTGGAGATCCTCGAGCTGGCGTGACTAGCCACTGCCCCTCCTGTTTGGCATATCTGCAGACGTTCTGCGCGGGCGTCTTTAAGAGTTTTTCTTACAACAGCGTCGGGGGAAGTCTAAGCGGCGCGCCGTCGGCGCGATCAGCCGGTGCCGGATTTCGCCGAATCAGCGGGGGATTCGCGCAGCCGCCGCTTGATGCGGGCCAGCATCGCCGACATCCCGCGCAACCGCAGCGGGCTGATCAGCGCGGCCAGGCCCAGTTCGGTGTAGAAATCCTCGGGCACCGCCAGGATGTCGGCGGCGGGCTGCCCGTCGAGGCCGGCGGCCAGGATCGAGGCGAACCCGCGCGTGGTCGGCGCCTCGGCGGGCGCGCTGAAATACAGCCGCACCCGCCGCGGGTCGCCGGCATCGACGTGGAGGAACAGCGGTGTCTGGCACTCGGGGACCGGCTCCATCGCCGCCTCCGCCAGTTCGGCGGGCAGCTCGGGCAGCTCGTCGGCGAACTCCAGCAAAAGCTTGAGCTTGTCCTGGCCTTCGACCTCGGCGAAGTCGGACACCACCTCGGCGAGCGGCGCGGGCAAACTCATCGGCGGCTCATCGGGCGGGCACGGCCCCCGGTTCCGGGCCCGCGACGATCGGGACGCGCACGGTGTTGCCCCACTCGGTCCACGACCCGTCGTAGTTGCGCACGCCGGGCTTGCCCAGCAAATGGGTGAGTACGAACCAGGTGTGGCTGGACCGCTCGCCGATGCGGCAGTAGACGATGGTCTTGTCGGCGGGGTCGATGAAGTCGTAGAGCTCCTCGAGCTCGTCGCGGCTGCGGAAGCGGCCGCTGTCGTCGACGGCGCTGGCCCACGGGATCGACCGGGCGGTGGGAATGTGGCCGGCCCGCAGCACCCCCTCCTCCGGATAGTCGGGCATGTGGGTGCGCTCGCCGGTGTACTCCTCCGGGGAGCGCACGTCGACCAGCGGCTCGGAGCCCAGCGTCGCCAGCACGTCGTCCTTGAAGGCGCGGATCGGCTCGTCGTTGCGCGCGACGACGGGGTAGCCCGTCGAGGTGCTGGTGGGAACCTCCAGGCTGGTCTCCCGCCCCTCGGAGATCCACAGGCTGCGCCCGCCGTTGAGCAGCCGCACGTCGGGGTGGCCGAACAACGTGAACACCCACAGCGCGTAGGCAGCCCACCAGTTGCTCTTGTCGCCGTAGATCACCACGGTGTCCTCGCGGGAGATGCCCTTGCGGTTCATCAGGTCGGCGAACTGCTCGCCGCCGATGTAGTCGCGCACGGGCGCGTCGTTGAGGTCGGTGTGCCAGTCGATCTTCACCGCGCCGGGGATGTGGCCGACGTCGTAGAGCAGCACGTCCTCGTCGGACTCGACGATCACCAGGCCGGGCGTGCCCAGGTGGGCCGACAGCCAGTCGGCGGTGACCAGCCGTTCGGGGTGGGCGTAGGCCGACAGGGTGGGACTGGGATCGGGAGGTAGCGCCACACCCGAAAGCCTACCCACCGCTGCGTTTGCGAACCTAGGCGAGCGGATTGGCCGCCCACAGCGCGGCCACGGACAGCCCGGCGCGACCCAGCAGTGAGCGCGTCAGCGGCAGGCCGATCCCGACCACGGCCGAGGGGTCGCCGTCGACGCCGTCGATGAACCAGCCGCCGAGGCCGTCGAGGGTGAATCCCCCGGCCACCAGCAACGATTCGCCCGAGGCCAGGTACGCCTCCAGGTCGTCGGGCGATGGAGTACCGAAATACACTGTGGTTAACGTGTTTTCGGCCACGATGTGGGCAATTTCGTTGTCCTGTAGCCGGATCAGGCAGTGGCCGGTGTGCAGCTGGCCGGCGCGGCCGGCCATTGCCCGCCACTGGTCGCGCGCGGCCTCCACCGACCCCGGCTTGCCGCGCAGCCGGCCGTCGAGGTGGAGCATCGAATCACAGCCGATCACAACGCAATCGGCCGCCACAGTGCGATCCAGCTCGCCGGCCACCCGCTCGGCCTTGGCCGTCGCCAGCGCGCACACCACCTCGCCGGGCGGGGCGTCTTGTCCCAGCCGGGCGACGACGGCGTCCTCGTCGACCCCGGAGACTCTGACCAGCGGGTCGACGCCGGCCTGACGCAGCACCTTGAGCCGGCCCGCCGAGGCCGACCCCAGGACCAGCCGGGTCATTGCTGCATGTGCTGCATGTGTATTCGTTGGTGCATGGTCAGCCGCTGGAAGTTCGACATCGCGAAGCGCAGGTGATCCACCGGCAGCCCCCAGCGGGTGCGCTCGGCTGGCGGCGGTTGCGGCGCGGCGCCGGCACTGCCCAGCACGGCGATCAGTGCGGCCAGTTCCGCGGCGGTGGGTTTGCCGCTGACGATCTGGATGTGCGGCTCGTGCAGCTGGTGGCCTTCGTCTGTCACAGCGGTATGTTCCCGTGCTTCTTGGGGGGCAGGTGGGAGATCTTGCGTTCCAACAGGCGCAGCGCCGTCCCGATGTAGCCGCGGGTGTGCGACGGCGGGATCACCGCGTCGACATAGCCGCGCTCGGCAGCGATGTAGGGGTTGACCAGGGTGTCCTCGTACTCCTGCTGCAGCTGCAGGCGCAGCGCGTCGACATCCTCGCCGTTCGCGGCCGCCTCCTTGAGCTGTTGCCGGTAGACGAAGCCGACGGCGCCGGAGGCCCCCATGACCGCGATCTGCGCGGTCGGCCAGGCCACGTTGACGTCGCAGCCCATGTCCTTGGAGCCCATGACGCAGTAGGCGCCGCCGTAGGCCTTTCGGGTGATCACGGTGATCTTGGGCACGGTCGCCTCGCCGTAGGCGTAGAGCAGCTTGGCGCCGCGGCGGATGATGCCGTTGAATTCCTGTCCCGTGCCGGGCAAAAAGCCCGGCACGTCGACCAGCATGACGATCGGGATGCCGAAGCAGTCGCAGGTCCGCACGAAGCGGGCCGCCTTCTCCGAGGCGTTGATGTCCAGGCAGCCGGCGAAGTGGGTGGGTTGGTTGGCGACGATCCCGACCGGCCGGCCGTCGATGCGGCCGAATCCGACGACGATGTTCTGGGCGTAGCCGTTCTGGATCTCTAAGAACTCGTCCTCGTCGAGGATGCGGGTGATCACCTCGTGCATGTCGTAGGGCTGGTTGGGCGAGTCCGGGATCAGCGTGTCCAGCTCGATGTCCTCGGCGGTCAGGTTGTCCTCGATCGGGCCCTCGGGAATGGGCTCGACGTAGCGCGGCGGGTCGGTGAAGTTGTTGGGCGGCAGGTAGCTGAGCAGCTCGCGCACCCAGTCGAAGGCGTCCTGCTCGCCGGAGGCCACGTAGTGCGCGGTGCCCGACTTGGCCATGTGGGTGTGGGCGCCGCCGAGCTCCTCCATGGTGACGTCCTCGCCGGTGACGGTCTTGATCACGTCGGGTCCGGTGATGAACATCTGGCTGGTCTGGTCGACCATCACCACGAAGTCGGTCAGGGCCGGGGAGTAGACGTGCCCGCCGGCGGCCGCCCCCATGATCAGCGAGATCTGCGGGATCACACCCGAGGCCACGATGTTGTTGCGGAAGATGCGGCTGTAGAGGCCCAGCGAGACGACGCCCTCCTGGATGCGCGCGCCCGCGCCGTCGTTGATGCCGATCAGCGGGCGGCCGGTCTTGATGGCCAGGTCCTGGACCTTGACGATCTTCTCGCCATACACCTCGCCGAGGCTGCCGCCGAACACGGTGGCGTCCTGGCTGAAGACGCACACGTCGCGGCCGTCGACGGTGCCGTAGCCGGTGACCACCCCGTCGCCCAGGGGGCGGTTGGCCTCCAGCCCGAAGTTGGTGCTGCGGTGCCGCGCCAGGGCGTCGAGCTCGACGAACGAGTCCTCATCCAGCAGGGCGTAGATGCGTTCGCGGGCGGTCAGCTTGCCCTTGGCGTGCACCCTCTCGACGGCGGCCTCACCGACCGGGTGCAGCGACTCTTCGGTGCGTTTGTGCAACTCGGCCAGCTTGCCGGCGGTGGTGTGGATGTCGACGGTGTGCTCTGACGCGGGCTCCGCGGAATGGGCCGAGCGGGAGGTAACGCTTGTCATGGGACCCGATGTTATCGGCAGCCCCTCGGACGCTGTTTAGGCTGGGCGGCGATGACCGCCCGCGATTCGCTCAGTGCACCACTGAATGCGGCCGCGCTGCGGGCCCAGTTGGTCGGGACGGGGCTGGGGTGGCGCAGCCTGGACGTCGTCGAGCAAACCGCGTCCACCAACGCCGACCTGCTGGCGCGGGCGGCCTCCTCCTCTAACGGGCGGGACGACATCGCCGGAGCCGTCTTGATCGCCGAGCACCAGACCGCCGGCCGCGGGCGGCACGGCCGCGGCTGGTCGGCCGTCCCGCGGACCCAGATCACGATGTCGGTCGGTGTCAGCATCGTCGACGTGCCGGTCGCGGCGTGGGGTTGGTTGCCGCTGGCCACCGGCGTTGCCGTCGTCGACGCGGTGAACCCGGTGCTTGCCGTGACCGGAATCCGGGCCGGCCTCAAGTGGCCCAACGACGTGCTCGCCGGGGGCGGCAAACTGGCCGGCATCCTGGCCGAGGTTTCGCGGCCCGCGGTGGTGATCGGTCTGGGGCTCAACGTGTCTGCGGTCCCTGAGGGGATCGACAGCGCGACCTCGCTGGCCGGCCTCGGCGTCCCGGCCCCCGACCGGGGCGAGTTGGTGCGCGCGCTGCTGACCGAGCTGGGCAGGCGGATCGTCGCGTGGCGGGCCGCGCGCGGGGCGGACCGGGCGCTGGCGGCCGACTACCGGGCGCACAGCCTGACGATCGGCACCCGGGTGCGTGCCCACCTGCCCGGCGGCAACGACATTCTCGGCACCGCGACCGGCATCGACGAGCAGGGCAGGTTGTGCCTGGACGTCGAGGGCCGGCCCGTCGTGATCTCGGCCGGTGACGTCGTGCATCTGCGCAGCTAATCTTCCGGGCATGCGCTATCCGGACAACGCCCTGGCCGCCGGCGAGCAGGTGGTCGTGCACCACCACCCGCACTGGAAGCGGCTGATCTGGCCCGTCGTGGTGTTCGTCGCCGCGACCGGACTGGCCGCGCTCGGGTCGGGCTACCTCAACTCCACGCACTGGGAGCAGGTCGCCAAGAACACCATCTACGGCGTCATCTGGGGGGTCTGGCTGGTGGTCGTCGGCTGGCTGACGCTGTGGCCGTTCCTGAGCTGGCTGACCACACATTTCGTCGTCACCAGCCGGCGCGTGATGTATCGGCACGGGGTGCTGACGCGAACCGGGCTCGACATCCCGCTGGCGCGCATCAACAGCGTGGAATTCCGGGACCGTATTTTCGAGCGGATTCTTCGCTGCGGGACGCTGATCATCGAGTCGGCGTCACAGGACCCGCTGGAGTTCTCCGACATTCCGCAGCTGCGCGAGGTGCACGCGCTGCTCTATCACGAAGTCTTCGACACCCTGGGTTCCGAGGAGTCGCCCAGCTGACCGGGACGGTCGGCCTTGCGGCTACGCCAGCTGCGCAGCAGGGTGACGTTACCCAGGTTGAGGCCGCCCTCGATGGTGTCCTCGAAGACCTCGGCGATCCCGCCCGCGGTGAGGGCGGACTCCAGCGCCTTGTCGGGGTTGCGGGCAAACTCGTCGGGGAACACCCAGCGCCGGAACGCCCAGAAGCGGAACGCCATCTGCAGCAGGTTCCCGATGATGTAGGCCGAGATGAAGTCGGCGATGTTCTCGACCGTCAGCGACACCATCGGCTCGCGCAGCTGCAACACATAGCTCGAGAACCACAGCGGCGCCATACTCAGCAACACCCCCACGCCGCTGAACGCGAAGAACAGCAGTGCCTCGTGGTGGCGCTCGCGGCCGCCGCGATCGCGGAAGCTCCACTCCCGGTTGAGCACGTAGGACGCGATGACCGCGACGATCCCGGCGATCACCTTGGCGGTGACCGGCTTGGTGTCGAGAACCGTCAGCTTGAGGGTGTAGAAAATTGCCGAGTCGATGATGAATGTGGTGCCGCCGACGATCGCGAACTTGATCAGTTCGTGGTGGCGCTGCGCATAGGGCTGAACAGCCGCGGGCAAACGCGCAATCGTGGCATCGGCGAAAGACACAACACGTGAGTGTACGGACGGACACAAAAACGACGCAAAATGGTGCATAACGATTCGGTCTCGCGGCGCCGTTCCGGGCGGCCATCGTGGTGTCACGCCGGGCCCGCCGCCGTGACACCATGATGGCCGTGCCGAGTACCCGCGCCCCGGTTGTAGCCCCCGTCGTTGCGATGGTCGGCGGCGGCCAGCTCGCCCGGATGACCCACCAGGCCGCGATCGCGCTGGGCCAGACGCTGCGGGTGCTGGCCACCGCCGACGACGAGGCGGCCGCCCAGGTGACCCCCGACGTGGTGATCGGCTCGCACATCGACCTCGAAGACCTGCGCCGGGTCGCCGCCGGGGCCCACGCGCTGACCTTCGACCACGAGCACGTCCCCACCGACCTGCTGGAGAAGCTGGTCGCCGAGGGCGTCAACGTGGCACCGCCCCCGCAGGCCCTGGTGCACGCGCAGGACAAGCTCCTCATGCGGCGGCGGCTGCAGGAGCTGGGCGCGCCGGTGCCCCGCTACGCGCCCGTCGAGAGCATCGACGACCTCGACGCGTTCGCCCAGCAGCTGGCCGGCCGCGGCGACGCCCCGATCGTGGTCAAAGCGGTCCGCGGCGGCTACGACGGCCGCGGGGTCTGGATGGCCCCCGACCTCGCCCGCGCCCGCGAGGTCGCCGGCAGATGCCTCGACGACGGGCTGCCGGTGCTGGTCGAGGAGCGCGTGCGGCTGCGCCGCGAGCTCTCAGCGCTGGTGGCGCGTTCCCCGTTCGGGCAGGGCGCGGCGTGGCCCGTCGTGCAGACCGTGCAACGCGACGGCATCTGCGTGCAGGTGATCGCGCCGGCGCCGGAGCTGTCCGACGCGTCGGCCGCCGCGGCGCAGCGGCTGGCGTTGCACCTGGCCGCCGAGCTGGGCGTGGTCGGTGTGCTGGCCGTCGAGCTGTTCGAGGCCGACGACGGTTCGCTGCTGGTCAACGAGCTGGCGATGCGGCCGCACAACTCCGGGCACTGGACCATGGACGGGGCGCGCACCAGCCAGTTCGAGCAGCACCTGCGGGCGGTGCTGGACTACCCGCTCGGCGACACCGACGCCGTCGCGCCGGTGACCGTGATGGCCAACGTGCTGGGCGCCCCGCAGTCCCCGGACCTGCCCGCGCTGTCCATGGACGAGCGGCTGCACCACCTGTTCGCCCGGATGCCCGACGCCCGGGTGCACCTGTACGGCAAGCAGGAGCGGCCGGGCCGCAAGATCGGCCACATCAACTTTCTCGGGGATTTCCCGGGCGCAGGCGCGGCGGACGTGACCGGCCTTCGGGACCGCGCCGAACTGGCGGCACACTGGTTGTCACACGGGCAGTGGACGGACGGATGGGATCCACATGGTTAAGACCGACGCTCGGGTCGGGGTCATCATGGGCAGCGACAGCGACTGGGCGGTGATGTCGGACGCCGCCGACGCGCTCGCCGAGTTCGACATCGGAGCCGAGGTGCGGGTCGTCTCGGCGCACCGCACGCCGCAGGTGATGTTCGACTATGCCCGCACCGCTGCCGAGCGCGGCCTCGAGGTGATCATCGCCGGTGCCGGCGGCGCCGCTCACCTGCCCGGAATGGTCGCCTCGGCGACGCCGCTGCCGGTGATCGGGGTGCCGGTGCCGCTGGCGCGCCTGGACGGCCTGGACTCGCTGCTGTCGATCGTGCAGATGCCGGCGGGCGTTCCGGTGGCCACGGTCTCCATCGGCGGCGCCCGCAACGCCGGGCTGCTGGCCGTGCGCATCCTCGCCTCGTCCGACGCGGCGCTGCGGTCCCGGGTCGTGGCGTTCCAGGACCGGCTGGCCGAGACCGTGACGGCCAAGGATGCGGCGCTGCAGGAGCTGCACGGTAAAGTTACCGGCTAGTAGCTATTAGGAGGCTCGAGATGGCTGGATGGGCCGGAAACCCGTCGTTCGATTTGTTCCAACTGCCCGAGGAGCACCAGGAGTTGCGGGCGGCGATCCGTGCGCTGGCGGAGAAGGAGATCGCCCCGCACGCCGCCGACGTCGACGAGAACTCGCGGTTCCCGCAGGAGGCCCTCGACGCGCTGAACGCCTCGGGCTTCAACGCCGTGCACGTGCCCGAGGAGTACGGCGGCCAGGGCGCGGACTCGGTGGCCGCGTGCATCGTCATCGAGGAGGTCGCCCGCGTTGACGCGTCCGCGTCGCTGATCCCCGCGGTGAACAAGCTGGGCACCATGGGCCTGATCCTGCGCGGCTCCGACGAACTGAAGAAGCAGGTGCTGCCGTCGCTGGCCGACGGCACCGCGATGGCGTCGTACGCGCTGTCCGAGCGCGAGGCCGGCAGCGACGCGGCGTCGATGCGCACGCGGGCCAAGGCCGACGGTGACGACTGGATCCTCAACGGCACCAAGTGCTGGATCACCAACGGCGGGGTGTCGAGCTGGTACACGGTGATGGCGGTGACCGACCCGGACAAGGGGGCCAACGGCATCTCGTCGTTCCTGGTGCACCGCGACGACGAGGGCTTTTCCGTCGGGCCGAAGGAGAAAAAGCTCGGCATCAAGGGTTCGCCGACCACCGAGCTGTACTTCGAGAACTGCCGCATCCCGGGCGACCGGATCATCGGGGAACCGGGCACCGGTTTCAAGACCGCGCTGGCGACGCTGGACCACACCCGGCCCACGATCGGCGCCCAGGCGGTCGGCATCGCCCAGGGCGCGGTCGACGCCGCGATCGCCTACACCAAGGAGCGCAAGCAGTTCGGCCGGCCGGTCAGCGACAACCAGGGCGTGCAGTTCATGCTCGCCGACATGGCCATGAAGGTCGAGGCCGCGCGAATGATGGTGTACCAGGCCGCCGCCCGCGCCGAGCGGGGCGAGACGAACCTGGGCTTCATCTCCGCGGCCTCGAAGTGCTTCGCCTCCGATGTCGCCATGGAGGTGACCACCGACGCGGTGCAGCTCTTCGGCGGTTACGGCTACACCCGGGACTTCCCGGTCGAGCGGATGATGCGCGACGCCAAGATCACCCAGATCTATGAGGGCACCAACCAGATCCAGCGCGTGGTGATGTCGCGGGCGCTGCTGCGCTGACCGCGGCTCGCTGAGCCCTTCTTGGGAAAGTCCCGACAAACCGCATAGGATTCCCCACGGCAACCATTCGGGGTGGTAGCCGACACGTAGAGTCACTTCGGGCGCACCGGCTAACCCGTCGGAACGTCGTCAGAGAGCAAATGGGCTTACCGCGGCCCTGGGGGGCGAGTCAAAAAGGCGCTCGCCGGACTCATCCGCGGGCGACCGGGAATGATGCCAGTGCTTGCTCCAGTTGCCCCGGCGGCCGATTGGCGGTCGTTGTCGCTGTTGTTGGTCGAGGACGACCGCGCCGACGCGGTGCTCGTCGAAGAGCTGATCGCCGACGCCGTCGCCGACATCCGTGTCGTGTGGGCGCAGTCGATGGCGCACGCCGAGCGCGAGCTCGAGGCCGCCCGGCCCGACTGCGTCCTGCTGGACCTGCACCTGCCCGACGCCAGCGGAATGGACGCCCTGGACCGCATCGCCAAGCTCGACGCCACCGTCCCGGTCGTCGTGCTGACCGGGCTCAACGACGAGTCCTTCGGGGCGTCGGCCGTCGCGGCCGGCGCGCAGGACTATCTGGTCAAGGGGCGGGTCGAACCCGAGATGCTGCGGCGCGCACTGCTGTACGCGATCGAGCGCAAGCGCGCCGAGCTCATCGCCGCGGACCTGCACGCGACCCAGGTGCGCGCCCGGGAGAACGCGCTGCTCGAACGCGGCCTGCTGCCCTCCCCGCTGCTGTTGGACGACGCGGGCGTCGAGATCGTGGCCCGCTACCGGCCCAGCCGCGAGGATGCCCTGCTGTGCGGCGACTTCTACGACGTCGTGCAGACGCCCGACCGGATCGTGCACGTCCTGATCGGTGACGTCGCCGGGCACGGGCCGCACGAGGCGGCCCTGGGTGCGGCCCTGCGGATCGCGTTTCGCGCGCTCACCCTCGCCGGGGTGCACGGCGTGGCCCTGATGCGGCAGCTGGAGCGGGTGCTGCACTCCGAACGCACCGGCAGCGGTATCTTCGCGACGGTGCTCAGCCTGGCGATCTCGCCCGACAGCCCGCGGGTGGCCGCGGTGCGTGCCGGCCATCCCGGGATGTTGCTGCAGGGCCACGGCTGCGTGGAGTGGCTCGAGCCGCCGGCGGGGCCGGCGCTGGGGCTGCGCGCCGACGACTGGCCGCGCCACGAGCTGGATCTGCCCGCCGGGCATGGGCTGCTCCTGCTGACCGACGGGCTGTTCGAGGGGTATTCGGGCCGCGGCGCGCAGCGCCTCGGCGAGGACGGCCTGCTGGCCCTGGCGCGCCTGCACGCGGGTCAGCCCGGTCCGGTGTTCGTCGACGCGCTCATCGACGAGGCCGAGAAGCTGGCCCGGCCGCAGGGCGGGCTGACCGACGACATCGCGGTGCTGCGCGTCGAGCGGACCACGGCGTGACGCCGGCGTGGCGGCCGCTGCGCACCTCGCAGCTCACCACGCGGGGCTGGCAGGCGCTCGTCCTGTTCGTCATGGGCGTGATGGTGCTCGCCGGCGCGGCGGTCGGGGCGGTGTTGCTGCACCGCACCGACGAGATGTCGCACGAGCTGATCGACAACATCCAGCCGGCACGCGTGGCGGCCTGCCAGCTGCAGGCCGCGCTGCGCGACCAGGAGACCGGCATCCGCGGCTACGTGATCTCCGCCGACCGGCAGTTCCTGGCGCCCTACTACGACGGGCAACGCGCCGAGCGCGTCGCGGCCGACGACATCCGGCACCGCCTGGGCCGGCGCTCGACCCTGATCGCCGACCTGGACGCGATCGAGCAGGCCGCCGCCCGGTGGCGGTCGAGCTACGCCGAGCCGCTGATCGCCGGGGTGACGCCGAACGCCCCGAACGTCGTCAGCGGCAGGCTGACCGAGCGCGGCAAGTCCCAATTCGATCATCTGCGTGCGCTTTTCGGGGCGCAGAACGCCAACCTTTCCGCGGCGTGGGTGCGTTCGGCCGACCAGCTCCGCCGCACCGACGCCTGGCGCGACCGGGTGCTGATCGCGCTGGTGGTGATCTTCTTCAGCACGGCGCTGGTGCTGGGCATCCTGGTGCGCGACACCGTCACCCGGCCGCTGTCGGCCCTGGCCCTGGCGTGCCGGCGCATCACCGAAGGCAACTTCGACGAGACCATCGCGCCCCCGCGGCGGCCCAAGGACATCCGCGACATGGCGATCGACGTCGAGAACATGCGCCGGCGCATCGTCGACGAGCTCGAGGTGTCGCGTTCGGCGCGCGAGCAGCTCGACGAGCAGACGGTCGAGCTGCGCCGGTCCAACGCCGAACTGGAGCAGTTCGCCTACGTCGCGTCGCACGACCTGCAGGAGCCGCTGCGCAAGGTGGCCTCGTTCTGCCAGTTGCTCGAGAAGCGCTACGGCGACCAGCTCGACGAGCGCGGCACCGAGTACATCGCTTTCGCGGTCGACGGGGCCAAACGCATGCAGGTGCTCATCAACGACCTGCTCACCTTCTCCCGCGTCGGCCGGCTGGGCACCTTCCAGACCGAAGTGGACCTCGACACGCCGCTGGACGCCGGGCTGAGCAACCTGGCCACCGCGATCGAGGAGTCCGGCGCGCAGGTCGTGCGCCCGTCCGAGCCGTTGCCGCGGATCGTCGGCGACCCGACGCTGCTGACGATGTTGTGGCAGAACCTGATCGGCAATGCGGTGAAGTTCCGGCGCGAGGACGGCCCGCCCCGCATCGTGATCGAGTGCGAACCCGGCACCGCTGAGCGCGAGGGCGAATGGGTGTTCCGGGTCAGCGACAACGGCATCGGCATACCGGAGGAGTTCGCCGACAAGGTGTTCGTCATATTCCAGCGCCTGCACGGCCGCGACGCATACCACGGCACCGGCGTCGGGCTGGCGCTGTGCAAGAAGATCGTCGAGCACCACGGCGGAACCATCCGCATCGACACGTCCTACGACGGGGGAACGCGTTTCGAGTTCACCCTCCCCATGCGCGAGCCCATCCCCGCGCCCACCGACGAGGCTCAAGAAGAGCGGGCCGCCGAAACAGATTCAGCCACCGAACGACAGCCACAGGGAGCCCAGCAATGACCTCGGCCGGGAGAGCCATCGAAATCCTGCTCGTCGAAGACGATCCGGGCGACGAACTGATCACGCGGGAAGCCTTCGAGCACAACAAGCTCAAGAACAACCTCAACGTCGCGCACGACGGCGAGGAGGGCCTGGACTACCTCTACAAGCGCGGCCCGTTCGAGAACGCGGTCCGGCCCGACCTGATCCTGCTCGACCTGAACCTGCCGAAATACGACGGCCGGCAGCTGCTCGAGCAGGTCAAGTCCGACCCCGACCTCGCGCGCATCCCGGTCGTGGTGCTCACCACCTCCTCGGCGGAGGAGGACATCCTGCGCAGCTACCAGTTGCACGCCAACGCCTACGTCACCAAGCCCGTCGACCTGGACCAGTTCATCAACGCGGTCCGCCAGATCGACGAGTTCTTCATCCAGGTGGTGCGCCTCCCCGGGCTGTGAGGGAGTTTCCCGTCACGATTCCGCGTGGCGCCCGGCGAGCCAGGTGATCAGCCGCCCGAGCGCGATCAGCAGGAGCAGGAACACGATCAGCAGCAGCGCCGCGTCGTAGGAGAGGGCCTGGGCCGCCTTGGACGGCTGGTTGTAGAACGTCCAGATCGGATACGTCAGGTAGGCCACCGGCGAGCCGAAGAGCTCGCCGGTGGGCGGCGTGTCGGACCAGCCCGCCGTGTAGAGCATCGGCGCCGTCTCGCCGATGGCCAACGCCAGGGCCACCAGCATGCCGGTGACGATCCCGGGCAGCGCGCTCTTAAGCACGATCTTGCGCAGCACCCAGCCCGCCGGCAGCCCGAGCGCCTCGGCCCCCTCCCGGTAGGCCGTCGGCACCTGGCCGAGGGCGGACTCGGTGGCCTTGGCGATGTAGGGGATGCTCATCACCGAGAGCACCAGGACTCCGGCCGCCAGGGAAAAACCCCAGTCGAAGGACACCACGAGCGCGAGATAGCCGACGTAGCCGAGCACGATGGACGGGATCCCCGACAACACCTCGTAGGCGCCGCGCAGCACCGAACGCCCTCTGCCGCAGGCGAACTCGGAAAGGTAGATACCCGCCAGCACGCTCACGGTGCCGCCGACCAGCATGACGCCGAGGCCCAGCACCGCGGTGCCGACGATGGCGTTGCGCAGACCGCCGCCGTTGCCCTCGGTGTCGCGCACCAGCACGCTGAAGTGGAACACCGGCACCGCGCGGCCGACAACCCCGATCAGCATCCACAGCGTCGGCAGGACCACCAGCGCCAGACAGCAGAAGCACGCCGTCCAGAACAGCGCGTCGACGAGCTTGCGACGCGCGGCGACCGACCTCATCTCACACTCCCCGCCCCACCGGCAGCGCGGTGCCCGACGTGCGGCGCACCAGCGCGCGGGCGGCCATGTTGGTCAGCAAGGTGATCACCATGAGCACCAGACCCGCCTCGGCGAGGGTCTTCACCGCGAAGTTGGTGGAATCGGTGAGCGCCGAATCCAGTTGCGACACAATGGTGGCCGCGATGGTGGTCATCGTCGAGTAGATGTTGGCCGGCAGCGCGCCCAGCATCGCGCCGGAGACCATCGCCACGGCCATCGTCTCGCCCAGGGCGCGGCCGAGTCCCAGCACCACTGCGCCGATGATGCCGCTGGACACCCACGGCAGGGTCACCCGGCGCACGCACTCCCACTCCGACATGCCCAGCGCGATCGCGCCCTCGCGCGGCAGCGACGGCACCTGGCGCAGCAGGTCGCGGGTGGTGCTGGCGATGATCGGGATGACCATCACCGCCAGCACCAGCCCGGAGATCAGCATGCCCTCGCCGTTGCCGGTCTCGCCGCGGAAGTAATCGAGCACCGGGACGTCGGGCGCGTTGCGGGCGATCACCGGGGCGACGTGGTGGGCGATGAACGGCCCGAAAGTCATTGCGCCCCAAAGCCCGACGATGACGCTGGGGATGCCGGCCAGCAGTTCCAGCACCATGCCGACCGCCGAAGCCAGCCGCTTGGGCAGTCGCTCCACGATGGCGAACGCCGCCCCGATGGAGACCGGCACGGCCACGATCAGCGCGATCGCCGAGCTGGCCAGGGTGCCGACGATCAGGGGCAGCGCCCCGTAGTTGGCGCCGACGGGGTGGGCGACGCCGTCGGTGAATGCGCTCTCGCCGTAGGTGTTTCCCGGATCCCAGTCGGTGCCGGTCAAGAAGTGCAGCCCGTTGACCTTGATCGCCGGCAGCGCCTCGATCAGCAGCGTCGCCAGCACGAACGCCAGGGCGAGCAGCGGGATCACCGCCCCCGCGCCGCCCAGCCATCGGATGGCCAGGCCGTCGCGGTTGAGGCGCCGGTGCGCCGTGAAGGCCAACGCGGCTAGCCTGAGATCTTGGCGATCTGGGCGTCCGACAGCTTCACCACCGCCGAGGGCAGCGGCTGGAAGTGCACCTTGTCCAGGAAGTTGCCGCCGTTGCCGTCGGTGATCGCCCAGTGCAGGAACGCCTGCAGGGTCTGGGCGGTGGCGGCGTCCTTCTGGTGGCTGTTGACGATCGCGTACTCGTAGTTGATGATCGGGTACCCGTCCGCGGCGGACCCGTTGATCAGTGAGATCGCCTGGTTGGCAGGGGTGTTGGTGAAGCCCGCGGCCGCGGCCTGGATGCTTTGGGCGTCGGGCAGCAGGAACTTGCCGGCGGCGTTGCCCAGCTGCGCCTCACCCAGCCCCTTCTGGCTGGCCTGATCCAGGAAGCTGATGCCGATGTAGGCGATGCAGCCGGGGGTCTCCGCGCAGCCGGTCACCATGCCGCCGTTGCCGTTCTCGCCCAAAGCGCCCGGCACGTCGGGAAAGTCGACGGTGGTGCCGAAGCCGGGCGACTTGCCCCAGCCGTCGGGGTCCTGCTTGGACAGATACTGGGTGAACAGGAAGGTGTCACCGGACCCGTCGGAACGGTGCAGGGGCACCACCGGGGTGGGCGGCAGGTCCACCCCCGGGTTCAGGTTGACGATCTGGGGGTCGTTCCACGTCTTGACCTTGCCACGGTAGATGGCCGCCAGCACCTTGCCGTCGAGCTTGAGGTGCTCGGTGACGCCGGGCAGGTTGTAGTTGATCTGCTGGGCGGAGATGGCCAGAGCGATGTTCATCAACCCCTTGTGCGCGGACATGTCGCCCTCGGACAGGTAGGCGTCCGACGCGCCGATGTCGATCGCGCCGGCGGCGGCCTGGGCGATGCCGGTGCCCGAACCGGTGCCCTGGGTGGTGATCGTGACGTTGGGATACTTCGCCTGGTACGCCGGGCCCCACAGGTTGAACAGGGGGTAGAGCAGCGTGCTGCCGGTCTCTGACAGCGCGACTTTGGAACTCGCGGGTGTCGTGGCGGGGCTGGAGCCGCCCTGGCCGGCGTTGGACGACCCCCCCGGGGAGTTCGAGCCGCAAGCCGCCGCTGCCAGGGCCACCAGCGCGGCGACCGACGGGGCCAACACCGTGCGCAGACGAACGTTCACGTCGATACCTCTTATCTCGAGTTGCGTGCCTTACCTGTCTTTTCCACACCCGTCTCCTCCGGGCCACCGGAAAACCTGCGCTGGCCGAACAGCCCGGAGACGTAGCGGGCGGTCTCGGCCTCCTTCGGCGAGAAGAACAGCTCGTCGGTGGGGGCCTCCTCCACCAGCCTGCCGTCGAAGAACAGGGCGGTGCGGTCGCCGATGCGCGCGGCCTGGGCGAGGTCGTGGGTCACCATGACGACCGTCAGCCGGTCGGCGAGGGACCGGATCAGCCCCTCGATCTTCTCGGTCGTGGCGGGGTCCAGCGCGGAGGTGGGCTCGTCGAGCAACAGCACCTGCGGGCGCACCGCCAGCGCGCGGGCCAGGCACAACAACTGCTGCTGGCCGCCGGAGAGCCGGAACGGCGAACCGCCCAGCCGGTCCTTGACCGCGTCCCACAGGCCGACCTCGGTGAGCCGCGCCTCGGCGACGCCTCGCAACTCCTTGCGCGGCACCATCTTGTGGGCGCGCAGACCGGCGACCACATTGTCGGCGATGGACATCGGGAACGGGTTGGGGCGCTGGAACAGCATGCCGACCCGGCGGCGCAACTCCATGAGGTCGTGGCCGGCGAAGATGCTGTGCCCGCCCAACAGGACGTCACCGCCGTGGTGGAAGCCGGGAACCTTGTCGTTCAACCGGTTCAGGGTGCGCAGGAACGTGGTCTTGCCCGAGCCGGTGGGTCCCAGCAGGGCTGTCACGGCACGTTCGGGAAAGTCCAGGCTCACCCTGTCCAGGACGGTCGTGGCGCCGAAGCTCAGGGTGAGGTTCACCGCCCGCATCGCCGGAGCGGTGGACTCGCTCGCGGCGGCACCGGTTTCGTCATCGAGCTGTTCACGGACCATCGACGACCGATGATACTTGCCTAGTGCAACTGTGCCCACAGCAACCATTCAGCTACGGCTACTGTTGCAGGCTTGTATATTTACTCTTAGTTCACTTTGTCGCCGACGCGCGGCGGCCACGCCGCGGCAGAGGAGTTGCGTGAAGCTCATCCGACCCGGGGCCGCGCTGAGCCTGCTCGCGGCCGGCGCCTTGGTGCTGGCGGCATGCGGAAGCCATACGAACGCCACCTCGTCGGGGTCGAGCACCACGTCGGCCCCGGTGGACTGCGGCGGCAAGACCGAACTGCGGGACAGCGGTTCGACCGCGCAGGAAAACGCGATGGAACAGTTCGTCTACGCCTATATCCACGCCTGCCCGGGCCACACCCTGGACTACAACGCCGACGGCTCGGGGGCCGGCGTGCGCAACTTCGTGAACAACCGGACCGATCTGGCGGGGTCGGACGTGCCGTTGAACCCGAACAACGGCCAGACCGACAGGGCCGCCGAGCGGTGCGGTTCGCCGGCCTGGGATCTGCCCACGGTGTTCGGCCCGATCGCGGTCACCTACAACGTCAAGGGCGTGAGCACGCTGAGCCTCGACGGCCCGACCACCGCGAAGATCTTCAACGGGACAATCACCACGTGGGACGACCCGGCGATCAAGGCCCTCAACAGCGACGTCGACCTGCCGGCGGAACCCATCGCGGTCATTTTCCGCAGCGACCAATCCGGCACCACCGACAACTTCCAGAAATACCTCGACGGCGCCTCGGACGGCGCCTGGGGTAAGGGGGCCAGCGAGACGTTCAACGGCGGCGTCGGGCAGGGCGCGAGCGGCAACAACGGCACGTCGGCCCTGCTGCAGAACACCGAGGGGTCGATCACCTACAACGAGTGGTCGTTCGCCGTGGGCAAGCAGTTGAACATGGCCCAGATCGTCACCTCCGCGGGCCCGACGCCGGTGTCGATCACCGTCGGCTCGGTCGGCAAGACGATCGCCGGCGCCAAGATTCAGGGGCAGGGCAACGATCTGGTGCTGGACACCTCGTCGTTCTACAAGCCCACCCAGCCGGGCGCCTACCCGATCGTGCTGGCGACCTACGAGATCGTCTGCTCGAAATACCCGGACGCCGCGACCGGTACTGCGGTGAAGGCGTTCATGCAGGCCGCGATCGGCCCGGGCCAGGTCGGCTTGGACCAGTACGGGTCCATTCCCCTGCCCAGCTCGTTCCAGGCGAAATTGTCGACCGCGGTCAACGCAATCCAGTGACGCAGTCTCGTGATCAGGTGAAGGGGGCTCGATGGTGAGCGACACCGGGCCGGTCTCGCGAGTGGGATCGGCGTTCGGACCGTACCGGCTGGTGCGGCTTTTGGGCCGCGGCGGGATGGGGGAGGTCTACGAGGCCGAAGATACCCGCAAGCACCGCGCGGTGGCGCTGAAGCTGATCTCGTCGCAGTTCACCGACAGTCCGGTGTTCCGCGCGCGGATGCAGCGGGAGGCCGACACGGCGGGGCGGCTCACCGAGCCGCACATCGTGCCGATCCACGACTACGGCGAGATCGACGGGCACTTCTACGTCGAGATGCGGCTGATCGACGGCCTCTCGCTGCGCACCCTGCTGGCGCAGTACGGCCCGCTGAGCCCGGCCCGCGCGGTGGCCATCGTTCGGCAGGTGGCCGCGGCGCTGGACGCCGCGCACGGCGGGGGTGTGACGCACCGCGACGTCAAGCCCGAGAACATCCTGCTGACCGCCGACGACTTCGCCTATCTGGTGGACTTCGGCATCGCCCGTGCCGCCAGCGACCCAGCGCTGACCCAGATCGGCACCACCGTCGGCACCTACAACTACATGGCCCCGGAGCGGTTCACCGGCGACGACGTCACCTACCGCGCCGACGTGTATTCGCTCGCCTGCGTGCTGGGGGAGTGCTTGACCGGGACGCCGCCCTACCGCACCGAGAGCGTGGAGCGGCTGATCGCCGCGCACCTGCTCGAGACCCCGCCGCGGCCCAGCGAGCTGCGGCCCGGGCTGGTCCCACCGGGCCTGGACCAGGTGATCGCCCGCGGTATGGCCAAGAACCCCGAAGAGCGTTACCGCAGCGCCGGGGACCTGGCCGCGGCCGCCAACGAGGCGCTCACCGCGCCCGAGCAACGGCAGGCCGCCACCATCCTGCGGGAGGGCGAAACGGCCACGGCGCGGGCCAATGCCGTCGACCCCGGTTTCGGCCCCGCACCGGCGCCGGGGCACGCGGCGTATGAGCCCCCGGCGCCCTACGCCGACACGCGGGCCGCTCGCGTGGCGTCCCGCTCGGGCGCCGGCTGGCGCGAGCGACCCGGCCGCCCGGCCGACCGGCCCGGGTTGGACGGCCCGGCCCCGTCCACCTACCACCGGCAGCGCTACGAGCCCGCACCCGAGTTCGGCTCCGGCGGCCCGGCGCGCCAGGGCAAGAAGAGCAAGAAGCTGTGGGTCATCCTCGGCGTCGCCGCGCTCGTCCTCGTCGCCGCGGTCGGGGTCACCGGCTACCTGGTGTCGCGCGCGTCGGCGCCGTCGCAGCAGGCGACCGGGCAAACCGTGCTGCCGTTCAAGGGCATCGACTTCCGGCTCTCGCCGGGCGGGGTGGCGCTGGACAGCGCGGGCAACATCTATGTCACCAGTGAGGGTATGTACGGCCGGGTGGTGAAGTTGTCCAAAGGGTCCGGCGCTTCGACGGTGCTGCCGTTCACCGGCCTCTACGAGCCGCAGGGGCTGGCGGTCGACGGTGCGGGCACGGTGTACGTCACCGACTTCAACAACCGGGTGGTGACCCTGGCCGCCGGATCCAACAAGCAGACCGTGCTGCCGTTCACCGGCCTGAACTATCCCGAAGGGGTCGCGGTCGACGCCCGGGGTGACGTGTTCGTCGCCGACCGGGGCAACAGCCGCGTGGTGAAGCTGGCGGCGGGCGCCAAGACCCAGACCGTGTTGCCGTTCACCGGCCTGAAGAACCCCGACGGGGTGGCCGTGGACCCGGCCGGCAACGTTTTCGTCACCGACACCGACAACAACCGGGTGGTCAAGCTGGACGCCGCGTCGAACACCCCGACGGTGCTGTCGTTCGACGACCTCTCCGTGCCGTGGGGCATCGCGGTGGACAACGCCGGTGCCGTCTATGTCACCGAACACGACAAGAGCCAGGTCGTGAAGTACGCGCCGGGATCGAGCACTCCGAGCGTGCTGCCCTTCACCGGGCTCAACACCCCCCTGGCGGTGGCGCTGGACGAAAAGGGAGGCGTCTACGTCGCCGACCGCGGCGACGACAGGGTGGTCAAGCTGGCCGGCTGACACCCGGCGCGCGGCGCCGCGGCGTGCGAGCATTTCGGACGTGAGCATCCAGCAAGGGCCGCCGGAGCTGCTGCGGCCCGGGCCGAGCCGGCGGACCCCGATGACGCGCGTGGCGCTGGCGAGCCTGGTCGGTTCGGCGATCGAGTTCTACGACTTCTTCCTCTACGGCACCGCGGCCGCGCTGGTGTTCCCGAGCGTGTTCTTCCCCTACCTGGGGACGACGATGGCCACGATCGCGTCGCTGGCGACTTTCGCCGCGGCGTTCTTCTCCCGCCCGCTGGGGGCCGGGATCTTCGGGCACTTCGGCGATCGCCTCGGCAGGAAGGTGACGTTGGTTGCCACGCTGCTGATCATGGGGCTTTCGACAGTGGCGGTGGGCCTGCTGCCCGGCGTGGCGACCATCGGCGTGGCCGGGCCCCTGCTCCTGCTCGGGCTGCGGCTGCTGCAGGGCGTCGCGCTCGGGGGCGAATGGGCCGGGTCGGCGTTGCTGGTCGCCGAGCACGCACCGGGGGACAGGCGCGGGCTCTACGGGATGTTCACCCCGCTCGGGGCCGGCGTGGGCCTGGTGCTGGCCAACCTCGCCATGCTGGCCGTCAACTTCACCATCGGGGAGCAGAGCCCGGCCTTTTTGGCCTGGGGTTGGCGGGTGCCGTTCCTGTTCAGCGCCGTGCTGATCGTCGTCGCGCTCTACGTGCGCCTGAACGTCAGCGAGACACCGGTTTTCGCGTCGCAGCAGGCCGAGGCGGCCGCCGGCCAGGTCGCGGTGGCGCCCCGCGCTCCGCTCGCCGAGCTGGTGCGGGCCCAGCCCCGCCAGGTCGTGCTCGCGGCCGGCTGCGCGGTCGGGCCGTTCACGCTGAGCTTCATGGCCGCGACCTACCTGATGAACTACGCCCGCACCGAATTGGGATTGTCGCGCAACCTGATTCTGTTCGTCGGCGTGCTCGGCGGGCTGTCGTCGATCGCGCTGACGGCGCCGGCGGCGGTGCTCAGCGACCGGGTGGGGCGGCGACGAGTCATGCTGTGCGCGTTCGCCCTGGCGCTGCCCTGGGCGTTCGCGGTGATGCCGTTGCTGAACACCGGGATTGCGGCGCTGTTCGGTGTGGCCATCGTCGGCACGTTCGCGCTCATGGGCGCGGTGATCGGCCCGCTCAGCTCGTTCATTCCCGAGACGTTCGCCACTCGCTACCGCTACACCGGTGCGGGGCTGTCGTTCAACGCCGGCGGGGTGGTCGGCGGTGCGGCGCCGCCGATGCTTGCCGGCGCGCTGGCAGCCAGCTTCGGGTCCTGGGCCGTCGGGCTGATGATGGCCGTACTCATACTGACCAGTCTGGGCTGCACCGTCGCGCTCCCGGAGACGCGGTTCAGCGCGTTGACGGACCGCTAGGCGTCACCGCCGAAAGTGCAGCCGGGGCGAAAATCTCGCCGGAATCTCGCCGCCAGTGCACGCTCGGCGAAGTCTTGCCCGGGCCCGGCGTCGGCTCCGACGCGCATCGCGGCGCGGCTGAATGTCTTACCCGCGGAGCACACTACGGGCGAGCAGGACTGCAGCCATGGATGACGATGACAACGCTGCCGGCCGGCACACCGCGGCAGCGGAAGACCTCGACGCGACCACGGTCGCGCCGCCCCCGGCGCAGGCCGCACCGCAACTGGCGTGGTCGCTTCTCGCCGACGGCGAGACCGTGCAGCCCAGTCCGCCGACGAACAGCTGTTTCTCGAGCACATGCGCTCGCTGGGGTATGTGATCTTCGATCCGGAGGTGGCGCTGAGCAATGCGCACGAGGCCTGCCGCCTGCTGCGCCGGGGCGATTCGACCGACCAGGTCGACCAGGAGATGTCGGCGCGCACCGGGGCGAACATGACCGACACCGTGCAGCTCGTCTCCAGCGCGATGCTGGTCTAGCCCGACTGCTATTGAGGTCAGGACGCGGCCTCCGGCGCGGCCAGCAACGCGTCATTGTCGGCGCCGACGGCGGGCGGGGGATCGGCGGCCGCGGCGTCGAAGCTCGAGTAGCGCGCCGGGGTGCGGATGACCGTGACGCTGTCGTCGTCGCCGCCGACCCGCAGGGCGAGCTCGTTCTCGGCGAACAGCGGGGTGCCCACGACCTCCTTCCAGGTGTGGGCGTGGCAGGCCATCAGGCCGCCCTCCTGCAGCAGCTCGACCCATTCGGCCGCGGTCTTGGCCGCCAGCGCCGACTCGAGTTCCTCGGTCAGCTCGGGGTAGTGGAGCGCCCGCGCGCGCTGGTCGATGAAGCGATCGTCGTCGAGCAGGTCGGGCCGGCCGATGAGCTCACACAGCTTCTTCCAGTGCTTGGGCACGTACGCGCTGATCACCAGGTACGCGTCGGCGGCCCTGAAAGCGTCCGACGGCTGGGTGGCGAAGCCGACGCCCTTGCGCCGCTTGGGCTTTGGTGTCCCATCCGGCGCGGGCGCCGTGCTGGGCTTGTTCAGGTGAATGGTGAGCTGGGCGGCCTGCAGGCTGACCGCGACGTCGTACATGGCGACCCGGACCACGTCGCCCACCCCGTGGCGCTCACGGTTGAGCAGCGCGGCCAGCACCGCCTGGGCCAGCACGTGCCCGCTCGCGGCGTCGACGAGCTGGAACGGGATGATCTGCGGTTTGCCGCTCGGCGTGGGCATCCCGGTGGTCATGCCCGACTCGGCGGCCACCATCAGGTCCACGCCGGGCCTGCTGCCCTGCGGGCCGTTGCCGCCGTAGGCAGACAGGCGGGCGTAGATCAGCTTCGGGTTGCGGGCGCGTAGCTCGTCGGGGCCCAACCCCATGCGTTCCATTACCCCGGGGCGAAACCCCTCCAGGAGGACGTCGGCGGTGTCGGCAAGCCGCAGCACCTGCCGCATGCCCTCGTCGTTGGTCAGGTCCAGCGCCACCGACTTCTTGCCCCGGTTGTGCGGCAGGAACAGGGTGGCCAGCGGCGGGCGTCCGGGCAGGACCGCGGTGATGTGCCGCGCCGCCTCCCCGGCGGGCGCCTCGATTTTGATGACCTCGGCGCCCAGATCGGCCAGCACCTGCCCGGCCATCGGCCCGGCGATGTTCTGGGTGAAATCGAGCACCCGGTATCCCTCACACGGCTTGGGGGCCTTGCTGTTCGGCATGGGCTGTCTTCTCCTAGGCTGCCTTGCGCAATACCGCGGTGCAGTAGTAGTTCCGGGCGAAGGGCGCATCCTGACCGGACGGGGCGTCCGTCGACTGCAGCGGAAACCCGTTGTCGCCCAACAACGTGTTCAGCGGCGTGCTCGCCGGCTGCCAGCCGCGGGCCTCCAGGTAGGTCGCCACGTCGTTGCGCTCGCCGGGGAATCCGAGGTCGTCGAGCTCCACGTCCAGGCCGTTCTCCCGCCACTTCTGGCCGGCGGCGTTGAGTGCCTGGGCATTGGCCTGCGAGCTCAGGAAGACCTCGGCGACCAGGCGGCTGCCGTCGGTGCTGAGCTCGGTGATGTTGTCCAGCAACCGATCCTGCGCGTCGGCCGGCAGGAACCCGAGCAGGCCCTCGGCGGCCCAGGCGGCGGGCTGGGCGGTGTCGAACCCGGCCTGCCGCAGCGCCGACGGCCAGTCGTGACGCAGGTCGATCGGTACGGGCCGCACCTCGGCGGTGGGATTGGCGCCGAGCGCCGCGATGGTGACGGCCTTGAAGTCGAGGACCTGCGGCTGGTCGATCTCGAAGACCGTGGTGCCCGCCGCCCAGGGCAGCCGGTAGGCGCGCGCGTCGAGACCGGAGGCCAACAGCACCACCTGGCGGATGCCCGCGCCCGCCACCTCGGCGAAGAACGTGTCGATGTAGCGGGTGCGCGCCGCCAGCATGTCGGTCATGCGCTGCATGCCCCACGGCGCGTCCGCGGCATCGACATCGGACGATTTGAGTTCGCCGGCGGCCCAGCGCGTGAAGAAGTCGACGCCGACCGCCCGCACCAGCGGCTCGGCGAACGGGTCGTCGATCAGCGCGTCGCGCGTCGCCCGGGCCCGTCCGGCCGCCACCATGGTGGCCGTGGCCCCCACGCTGGTCGCCAGGTCCCACGTGTCGTTCTCGGTGCGCGCCATCCGCAGAATTCCTTTTCCTCGAATTGCCGGGGACCTACCGGTTAGCCAGAGTAACTTCCCGGCGCGTCCGCTACTCAGCCGCCGGTGTCGAACCGGGCGGGCTTGCCACGTGGCCTCTACCATCGACTGCGATGACCTTTTCACCCACCACCAGCACCCAAGCCTGCCCAGCCTCCGCGACGCGCGATGCCGCGTGGCAGGCCGGCGCCCGGTGGGCGCGGCGGCTGGCCTGGGTCAGCCTGGCCGTGCTGCTCACCGAGGGCGCCATCGGGCTGTGGCAGGGGCTGGCCGTCGGCTCGATCGCACTGACCGGCTGGGCGCTGGGCGGCGGCGGGGAAGCGCTGGCCAGCGCGATGGTGGTGTGGCGCTTCAGCGGTGCGCGCACGCTGTCCGACACGGCCGAGGCACGCGCGCGCCGCGGTGTGGCGGTGTCGTTCTGGCTGACCGCCCCCTACATCGCCGCCGAGTCCGTGCGCGACCTCACCGACGGCCACCACGCCCAGACCTCGGTGCTCGGCATCGGGCTGACGGTGGTCGCGTTGCTGCTGATGCCGATCCTGGGCTGGGCCAACCACCGGCTGGGCGTCCGCCTGGATTCGGAGGCCACCGAGGGCGAGGGCGTTCAGAACTACCTGTGCGCCGTGCAGGCCGCCGGGGTGCTGGTCGGCCTGGCCGTCACGGCCACCTGGTCGGACGGTTGGTGGGTCGACCCGGCCATCGGCCTCGCCGTCGCCGCCATCGCGGTCTGGCAGGGTGTGCGGGCCTGGCGCGGGCACGACTGCGGCTGCTGAGCGAGGCCGCTCGGAGTCTCCCCGAGGTCAGGTCAGCCGGTACCGGATCAGCCGGGAGCTGTTGGCCACCACGGCCACCGACGACGCGTTGTGCAGGATCGCGGCCAGCACGGGTGACAAGGCGCCGCCGGCGCCGATGATCAGCCCGGCGGCGTTGACGGCGATCGACATGCCGTAGTTCTGCCGGATCACATCGACCGCGCGCGAGCCCAGGTCTCCCACGTCGAGCAGACGGTGCAGGTCGTCGTTGGCCAGCGCCACGTCGGCGGTCTCGACGGCGACGTCGGTGCCCGCCAGGCCCATGGCGATCCCGATGTCGGCGGCGGCCAGCGCCGGGGCGTCGTTGATGCCGTCGCCGACCATGCCGACCACGAAGCCGTCGTCCTGCAGCTCGCGCACCGCCGCGAGCTTGTCTTCGGGCATCACCTCGGCGCGCCAATCGTCGATGCCCAGCTCGCCGGCGACGACCCGGGCGATGTCCGGGTGATCCCCGGTGAGCATCACGATGCGGCGAATCCCGCCCTCCCGCAGCTGCTGCAGCACCTCGGCCGCCTCGGGGCGCACCTCGTCGCGCAGGCTGATGAGCCCCACCAGCTTGCCGTCGACGGCCAGCAGCAGTGGCGTCTCGGCCTGCCGGCGCAGCCTGTCCACCCATTCGGCCGCCTTCTTGGACACCCGGACCTTCTCGGCGCGCAGCAGCGACGGGCTGCCCAGCAGCAGGGTCCGCCCGTCGGCCCAGGTCCGCATGCCCAGGCCGACCAGCACCTCGCACTCCTCGTGCGGCGGGATGCTGATGCGGCGCTCCTCGGTCGAGCGGATCACCGCCTCGGCCAGCGGGTGACGGGAGTGGATCTCCGAGCTGGCCGCGTACGCCAGCACCTGCTCGGGCTCCCAATCGGAGCGCATGGCAATGATATTGGTGACCACCGGGCGCCCCACGGTCAGGGTTCCGGTCTTGTCGAACACGATCGCATCGACCCGGCCGGCCTGCTCGAGGTGGGAACCGCCCTTGATCAGGATGCCGCGGCGCGCGCCGTTGCCGATCGCCGCGCTGATCGCGGTGGGGGTGGACAGGCCCACCGCGCAGGGGCAGGCGATCAGCAGCATGGTCATCGCGCGCCGGACGTCCCCGGTGACGAGCAGGGTGAGGGCCGAGACGACGAACGAGGTGGGCACGAAGCGGCGGGAGAAGTTCTCCCCGATGGTCTGGATCGGCGCGCGGTCGAGTTGCGCCTCCTCGACCCGGGTGATGATGCGCCCGATGGCGGTCTGGTTGCCGACGGCCTGGGCGCGCACCACCAGGCGCCCGCGCACCACGACCGAACCCGCGTGCACATGGGAGCCGAGGGCGATGCTGACCGGCAGGTTCTCCCCGGTGATGGCGGACTGGTTGACGATGGCCTCGCCGTCGACGACCTCGCCGTCCACCGGAATGGCGACGTGGTCGTGCACGACGACTTCGTCCCCGATCTGCACGGTGTCGATCGCCACCTGTACTTCGGCCCCGTCGGCCATGCGGATCCAGGCGGTGTCCTGGTTGCCGCGCAGCAGCTCGGAGATGGCCCGCCGGGTTCGGCGCAGCGTCAGGTCCTGCAGGTACTCGCCGATGTTGAGCAGCCACAACACGGTCAGCGCGACCACGTTCTCGCGCAGGATCAGGCTGGCGACGGTGGCCGCCGAGACCAGCGCGTCGGTGCCGGCCCTGCCCGACCGCAGCGAGCTCAGCGCGCCGCGCAGGAACGGGTAGCCGGTGAAGATGGTGACGCCGGTGGCGACCGTGCGTCCGCTGGGTCCCAGCAGCGGCGGCCGGGCGAACACGTAGCGGCGCACGCCCAGCAGCGCCAGCGCCGCGCCGCCGATCACCATGCGCAGCACGTCGGCGTTGCGGACCTCCGCCGAGTGGGGCTCGCGCGCCGGGATCAGCTCGGCGGCCACGTGCGCGGCGGCGTCGATCGCCGCGAGCACCGCCGAGCGGTCGCAGCGCCGGGGCGAGTACCAGACGACGACGGATCCGGTGCGCGGGTAGGCGTGCACGGCGCGCACCCCCTCGCACCCGGCAACGCCCTCTTCGACGGCCACCGCGCGGCGGGAGTCGCGGCGCACCCAGTCGACCGAGACCCGCATGCGCCCGGCCGCATCCGAAATGACCACCAAGGTCAGTGCTCGTGGTCGTGGATGTCGGTGACCGACGGTGTGGGCGCCTCTTCGCCGAGGCGCCCGCGGGCCTCGGCCATCACGTCGGACAGCTTGAGCCGGGCCGACTCCGCGGCCTCCTCGGCCCTGCGGGTGCCGCGCAGGCCCAGCTCGGCCGCCGAGACCGCGGTCTGGTGCAGCGGTGCCTTGACCGCGGCCTTGCGCAGCAGGTCGTAGGCGGCCGCGCCGACCGCCCCCGTGACCACGGCGGCGGCCGCCTTCCCGAACAGAGCGTGCACCATCACCTGAGCCTTCCTGTCGTCGCGGGTGAGTCCTGCCGACGTTAACATCGAAATATTGCGATATCAACATGTATTGCGCGTTTCGCCGGTTGACCGGCCGCGCAACCGCCCGCCTACAGAACCCGGGTGACCTTTTCGGTTTCCACCCTGCGCTGCAGCGCCGCCGGGTCCGGGTTGGCGACCTGCACCAGCGACGCCCCAACGGCCATGATCGCCAGCAGGTGCTCCACCAGCTCGTTTGGGCCGGTCCACGCCGCGCTGGAAAGCACCCGATCGGCTGCCGTCAATCCCCTTGCCGCCGCGGAGCTTTCGCAGTCGGCCAGGATCTCCTCGACCGGGCGGCCGGCCAGCGCGGGACCCGGGCGGGGTGCGGCGACGATCTGGTCGCCGTGCACCCGCACCGCCGTGGCGTAGTCGGTGACCCCGATGGGCAGGTCCGCCACCGGGCGGCCGAACGGGTCCAGCGACAGCACCGCCACCTCCCCGCCGTCGACCATGGCGTCGGCCTCGTCCAGCCGTTCGGCCGTGCACAGGGCTATGTCTGATTTCGGGTCGGCCGGGCCCGCGCCCAGCACGGCCTCGGCGCCGATCCACCACACCCCGAACAGCACCGCGGCCGTCTGCCAGTGCGCCGGCAGCAGGATCGCGACCCGGCCGTCCGGCCCGGCCCCCAGTTCGTCGCGCAGCAGGTTGCCTGTCTTGGCCGCCCAGTTGGCCAGCGTGGCCGCCGACAGTTCGGTGCGCTCGCCGCTGGCGTCGTCGTAGTAGGTGATGCGCGGGCCGACGGGGTCGGCCCGCAGCATCGGCTCGAGGATCGCGCCGGACAGCGTGCTCAGTTGATGCACTCGGGCTTGTCGGAGCCGGCGGTCAGGATGGGCGAGGGCGGCGGGACGTTCGGGTCGGCACCCTGGCCCGGGAGGGCGCCCGCGTTGGACACGCGGGCCGGCGCCGGGCTGCCGGAAAGCCCCGAGCCCGGGCCGGTGTAGTCGTCGGCCAGCACCACCTGGACGGTACCCGCGGCCACCGACGCGTCGGCGACCACCGGTAACCCGCCCAGCTCCCTGGCGACCTGCCGGGCGCCCAGGTCGTCGCTCTTGGCGGCCCGCACCTGGCTGCCCTTGACGCGGTCGCCCTCGTAGTTGCCGACCGGACCGGGGGCAAACCCCTTGGCGCTCAACACGTCCGACACCGCGGCGGCCAGGCCGTTGATGTCGGTGTCGTTGACCACGCTGGCGGTGGTCTTGGCCGGCGTGTAGGCCAGCTCCTCGGTCTTGCCCTGGTCCTGGTTGTGCAGCAGGCCGGCGACCCAGTCGGCGACCTGGTGCGGGTCCACCCGCACCACGCTTTGCATGCCGTCGTCGCTCCAGCCCGCGCCGTCGAGCACCGGGATGGTGGCGAACGCGACGTTGCCGCCGGCCAGCTTCTGCATCTGCTGCACGAAATCCATCACGTCCCAGCCCGCCGAGAGCACCACCGAGCGCTGCACGGCGGCCTCGAGCCGCCGCAGCGTGGCGGGGCTCGACAGCGTCTTGCCGGAGATGACCCGGTGGGCCAGCGAGGCCATCACCGCCTGCTGGCGCACCACCCGGTCGAGGTCGCCGCGCGGCAGCTCGTGGCGCTGGCGGACGAAGCTGAGTGCCTCCGGGCCGTCGAGCCGCTGCTGGCCGGCCGGGAAGTCGGCGCCCGACAGCGGCTCGAACACCGGCTCCTTGAGGCAGACATCGACGCCGCCGAGGGCGTCGGTGATCAGCGCGAAACCGAGCAGCCCGATCTCGGCGTAGTGGTCGACGGTGACCCCGGTGAGGTCGGCGACCGTCTTGATCAGCGCCTCGCGGCCGGCCTCGGTGCCCTGGGCGGCGGCGTGCTCGGCCGAGTCGCCGGCCTCGACCAGGTTGGCCCGCTTGGCCTCCCGGGTCTGGCCGTAGACCCCGTTGATCTTGGTCTTGCCCAGGCCGGGGGCCGCGACGTAGGAGTCGCGGGGGATCGAGATGGCGGTCGCCGACTTCCCGTTGTTGGGGATGCGGATCAGGATGATCGTGTCGGTGTTGGTCGCCTCCTCGTCGCCGGCGCGCAGCGTGGCCAGTTCCTCGGGCGAGAGCGGGTTGCCGTGCGCGTCGGTGCGGCTGTCCAGGCCGACCAGCAGGATGTCGATGGCGCCGTCGTCGCCGCCCCTGCCCAGCGAGGCGGCGGACATGTGGAAGATGCCGTCTTCGAAGGACCGGACATTGCTCCACGCGAGCCCGGTGCCCAACACGACCAGCACCGTCAGCGAGGTGGCAATAACACGAACCACACGTTGCACAGGCATCCCACTAGGTTACTTGCGGCACAGCTGCTTCGCGGGTAGCGAACGGCGGCGTGCCCGCGACATGCCAGACTCGAGCCATGTCGGGCAGGATCGTGATCACCGGGGCCGGGGGGCAACTGGGGGGCTGCTTGGCGGCCATGGCGGCCGACCAGGGCCGCGACGTGCGGGCATACACCTCGTCGCAGTGGGACATCACCGACCCGGCCGCGGCGGAACGGTTCATCGGTGCCGGGGACGTGGTGATCAACTGCGCGGCCTACACCAACGTCGACGGCGCCGAGAGCGACGAGGCGGCCGCCGAGGCCGTCAACGCCACCGGCCCCGAGGTCCTTGCCAAGGCCTGCGCGCGGGCCGGCGCCCGGCTGATCCACGTCTCCACCGACTACGTGTTCGGCGGCGAGGTGTTCGGCGGGGACGCCGGCGGCGCGCCGCCCCGCGCCTTCGAGCCGAGCGACCCGACCGCGCCGCAGGGCGTCTACGCCCGCACCAAGCTGGCCGGCGAGCGGGCCGTGCTGGCGGCGCTGCCGGATGCCCGCGAGGGGATCGTCGTGCGCACCGCCTGGGTCTACACCGGCGGCACCGGCAAGGACTTCGTCGCCGTCATGCGGCGGCTGGCCGCCGGGGACGGCCCGGTGGAGGTGGTCGACGACCAGACCGGCTCCCCGACCTACGTCGCCGACCTGGCCGCCGCGCTGCTGCAGATCGTCGATGACGGCGTCCCGGGCCCGATCCTGCACGCCGCCAATGGCGGGGCGGTCTCCCGGTTCGAGCAGGCCCGCGCGGTCTTCGAGGAATGCGGCGCTGACCCGTCCCGGGTGCGGCCGGTCAGCACCGACCGGTTCCCGCGGCCCGCGCCGCGGCCGACCTACTCGGCGCTGGGCAGCCAAGAGTCCGCCGCGGCGGGCCTCCGGCCGCTGCGGGGATGGCGCGACGCGCTGGTGGCCGCGCTGACGGTTACCCTCGACCCGTGACCGACGTCCTGCCGGTGGTGGCGGTGACCTACTCGCCGGGCCCGCACCTGGAGCGCTTCCTGGGCTCGTTGTCGCTGGCCACCGAGCGCCCGGTCAGCGTGGTGCTGGCCGACAACGGCTCCACGGACGGGGCCCCGCAGGCGGCGATCGAGCGCTATCCGAACGTGCGGCTGTTCGAGACGGGGGCCAACCTGGGCTACGGCACGGCGGTGAATCGCGCCGTCGAGCAGCTGGGGGAGGCCCACGACTGGGTGATCGTCGCCAATCCGGACGTGCAGTGGGGCCCGGGCAGCATCGACGCGCTGCTGGACGCCGCCAACCGCTGGCCGCGGGCGGGCGCTCTCGGCCCGCTGATTCGCGAGCCGGACGGCTCGGTGTACCCGTCGGCGCGCCACCTGCCCAGCCTGGTCCGCGGTGGCATGCACGCCGTGGTCGGGCCGTTCTGGAAAACCAACCCGTGGACGGCGGCCTACCGCCAGGAGCGCCTCGAGCCCAGCGAGCGGCCGGTCGGCTGGCTATCGGGGTCGTGCCTGCTGTTGCGCCGCTCGGCCTTTCGTCAGGTCGGCGGGTTCGACGAGCGCTACTTCATGTACATGGAGGACGTCGACCTCGGCGACCGCCTGGGCCGGGCCGGCTGGCTGAGCGTCTACGTGCCCTCGGCCGAGGTGCTGCACCACCGGGGCCACTCGACCGGGCACGACCCGGCGAATCACCTGGCGGCCCACCACCGGAGCACCTACCTGTTCCTGGCCGACCGGCATTCCGGCTGGTGGCGGGCCCCGCTGCGCTGGACGCTGCGCGGATCGCTGGCGATGCGGTCGCGCCTGATGGTGCGCAACTCGCTGCGCAGCCGCAGACGCAACCTGGAAGGGCGGCACTAGAGGTGGCAAAGCTCGGAGTCGATGCGGTGATCCTGGTCGGCGGCAAGGGCACCCGGCTGCGGCCGCTGACGCTGTCGGCGCCCAAGCCGATGCTGCCGACGGCCGGGCTGCCGTTCCTCACCCACCTGCTCTCGCGCATCGCCGAGGCCGGCATCGAGCACGTGATCCTGGGCACGTCGTACCGGGCCGAGGTGTTCGAGACCGAGTTCGGCGACGGGTCCAAGCTGGGCCTGCAGATCGAGTACGTGACCGAGCCCAGCCCGCTGGGCACCGGCGGGGGCATCGCCAACGTCGCGCCGAAGCTGCGCCACGACACCGTCATGGTGTTCAACGGCGACGTGCTCTCCGGCGCCGACCTGGGCCGGCTGCTGGAGTTCCACCGGCACAAGAGCGCCGACGTCACGCTGCACCTGGTGCGGGTCTCCGACCCGCGGGCGTTCGGCTGTGTGCCCACCGACGCCGACGACCGCGTCGTCGCCTTCCTCGAGAAGACCGAGGACCCGCCGACCGACCAGATCAACGCCGGCACCTACGTGTTCAACCGCGACATCCTCGACCGGATCCCGCGGGGCCGCGAGGTGTCGGTCGAGCGCGAGGTGTTCCCGGCGTTGCTGGCCGACGGCGTCAAGATCTGCGGCTACGTCGACGCGACCTACTGGCGCGACATGGGCACCCCGGAGGACTTCGTACGCGGTTCGGCGGACCTGGTGCGCGGCATCGCCCCGTCCCCGGCCCTGCACGGCCACCGCGGCGAGCAGCTCGTGCACGACGGCGCTGCCGTGTCGCCCGGCGCGGTGCTCATCGGCGGCACCGTGGTCGGGCGGGGCGCCGAGATCGGCCCGGGGGTCCGGCTGGACGGCGCGGTGATCTTCGACGGCGTCAAGGTCGAGGCCGGCAGCGTGATCGAACGCTCGATCGTGGGCTTCGGCGCCCGGGTCGGCCCGCGGGCGCTGATCCGCGACGGCGTGATCGGCGACGGCGCCGACATCGGCGCGCGCTGCGAGCTGCTGCGCGGCGCCCGCGTGTGGCCCGGCGTCGCCATTCCCGACGGCGGGATCCGCTACTCGAGCGACGTCTGACCCGACGTCTGACCCGGGTGTGCGGCTGGCCGCACGCTCGGCGCCCGGGGTGCGGCTGGCCGCACCCTCGGCGCGAAAGCTAGCGGCCGAGGGCGCGCGCGACCAGATACGCCAGCGCGTGGTCGGCGCCCTCGGGCAGCCCGTCGGCCGGCCACCAGCGCAGGTCCAGCGACTCGTCACTGATCGCGATCCGGGCGCCGGCCGGCGCGCGCGCCACGAACTGCAGGTCCAGGTGCCGGGTCGGCACGCCCAGCGAGCACACCACGGGGTGGGCGTGCACGGCCGCCAGCTCGGGGGATATGCGCAGGCCGGCGATGCCGGACTCCTCGGTGGCCTCGCGCAGCGCCGCGGCCACGATGCCGGCGTCGTCGTCGTCGCAGTGCCCGCCCAGCTGCACCCAGCGGCCCAGCCGGTGGTGCAGGCTCAGCAACACCCGGCGGCCGGTGTGGTCGAGCACCAGCGCCGATGCGGTGACGTGGCCGGCGGCGCACTCGCGGCGGCAGGCGTCGGTGCGGGCGTGCAGGAAGGCCAGGACGGCGTGCCGCATCGAATCCTGGGCCGCATCGGGCGCGTTCCACTCCGACAGCAGCGCGATCGCCGAGTCGCGCACGCTCACCGCGACACCCGCCCGGTCCGGCGGTCGCGCAGCGCCGCCCACGCCGACCGGCAACCGGCCACGACGTCGCGCGGCCAGCCGAGCCCGTCGATCAGCACCCGGCGGTCCACCACGTCGAGCGCCTTCTCGATCTCACCGGCCTTCAGCAACAGGTCGACGTCGCGGGCCAGTCCGGCGTCGGCGCAGGACGGCGGGGGTATGGGCAGCGCCTCGGCTTCAGCGGGCTCGAGTTCCAGGATCCCGCCGCCATAACTGCGGCCCATGATCTCGGCGAAGGCGAACGTGGCGCTGTTGTGGAACACCGCGGCCAGCGCCGCCGCGTCGACCCCGGCAGCGAGCCGGACGCGGTGCACGGTGTCGGTGCTGGTCGCGTCGACGGCGTTGACGCTCAGCCGCGGCGCCAGGTGGATCTGGCGCAGCAGGAACAACTCGGGCACCCACGGCGACGGCGTGGTCCACCACGGCTTGCGCAGCGAGCACTTGTAGCCCAGGTGCACGCCGGCGGTCTCACCCGCGCCGATGTGCGCGGCCAGGGCCGCGGTGGTGGGCTCGGGCGGCGCGTCGAGCAGCCAGGTCCGGCGCCCGGCCGCGAGGTCGCCCGCCCGGCAGTCGTCGTCGTAGACCAGGCCGGTCAGCTGCGCGCTGCGCGAGACGAGCGGGACGCAGTGGGGCAGCAGGCCCAGCGTGCGCGCCTGCGCGTCGGTGAAGGTGAAGAAGGCGTTGCGTCCGGTCACGATCCCCACGTCCACCTCGGCGACCGCCCCGAGCCGGGTCAGGGCCTCGGACCCCTTGAGCGTGCGCAGCAGCCGGATCGCGGCCGGGTCCAGGAAGTAGGTGGTCCACTTCTCGTTCGCGTGCGGCAGCGCGGGCGCGGAGTCGCCGTTCAGGTCGGCGCCGGCCAGCGAGTCGGCGTCGATGAGATGGACCGTGCGGACCCGGGCCTGGCCGGTCCCCACGACCCCGCAGAACAGCACGACCTCCTGCAGCACCCCCTCGAACACCAGGCGCTGGAACGTCAGCAGCGTGATGTCGCGGAACCGGCGCAGCAAAAAATCGCGCAGCTGCGCGGCGTAGCCGACCTGCAGGAGTTCGGCCGGCAGCACCAGACCGACGCGCCCGCCGTCGCGCACCAGAACCGTGCTGGCGACGACGAACGGGACCCAGGCATTGGTGAGCCTGGTCGGCCGCAGGCCCTCGCGGCGCATCAGCTCGAGCGCGGGCTCGCGCTGCTCGGCGGCCCAGTTGCCGAACCGGATGTAGGGCGGGTTGCCCGCGACGCCGTCCCACCCGCCGGCCGTGGTCCGGGCCAGCCAGGTGAACAGGTTCTCGGCGTCGACGGCGGCGAAGGTGCGCGACTTGACCGCCTCGGCGGCAACGAGTTCCACGCCCTGGACCTGACGGCTGAGCCCGGCCAGCTCGCGCAGGATCGCGCCGTCGCCGCAGGCCGGTTCGACGATGCGCGGGCCGGCCTGGCGTACCCACCGGGCCAGAAACCGCGCCACCGGCGCCGGCGTGTAGTAGCCGCCGCGGACCTTGTCGGCCGACGCCACCGCCTTGCCCGCGAACGCCTTCATGGACTCACTTCTCGATCAGCAGGTCCGCGGTGGGAGCCGGGTCGCGCGGCCCGGCGGGCTCCTCGGCGTAGCCGATCGCGACCGCGCCCAGCGGCGCCCAGTCGGCGGGCAGGTCGAGTTCGGCGCGGACCAGGTCGGCGGCAAAGATCGTCGAGCCGATCCAGCAACTGCCCACTCCCCGCACCGCCAGGGCCACCAGCAGCGCCTGCACGGCGGCACCGACGGCGACGGTGAACATAGTGTGCTCGGCGCCGGTGCGGGCGGGGTCGGGGTAGTGGTGCGCGCCATCGGGAACCAGGAAAGGGATGACGACTTCGGTTGCGTCGTAGAGGATCTGGCCGCGTGCCACCCGCCGCTCGATCACGTCGGCGGGCTTGCCGTCACCGGCCAGGTCGGCCCGCCACCGCTCTTGCATGCGGTCCAGCAGGCGGCGCCGCGTGGCCGGGGTGCGCAGCCAGACGAACCGCACCGGCCGGGTGTGGTGCGGGGCCGGGGCGGTGAGGGCCTCGGCGACGGCGGCCTCGACCAGCTCGGCCGCCACCGGTTCGGCGGTGAACCGACGCACCGACCGGCGCAGCAGCTGGGCCTGGGCCCGGCCCAGCTCGATGGCCTCGGCGGTGCCGAGCCAGAACAGGTCGTCGGGGCCCGACCGCAGCAGCCGGCGGGCCGTCGAGCCGTCGTCGGACACGCGCAGGCCGCGCACGACGGCCACCGGCATCGCGGTCAGCTTGCCCTTGACCAGATCGGCTGCCGCCGCGATCTCGTCGGCGATCGCGATCTCGGTGACCACCAGCTCGTTGCCGTGCCGGTCGAGCACCCCCGAATAGCCGTGCAGAACGGGCAGTCCCGCCGCACCGACGGCGGCGTCGGTCTGGCCGTTGCGCCAGGCGCGGCCCATCGTGTCGGTGATGACCACCGCGACCTGGACGCCGAGCCGCTCGCGCAGCCCGGCGCGCAGCCCCGCGGCGCTGGCGTCGGGGTCGACGGGCAGCAGCGCCAACTCGTCGGCCCCGACGTTGGACCCGTCCACGCCGGCGGCGGCCTGGACCAGGCCCAGCCGGTTCTCGGTGATCAGGGTGCGGCCCTTGCGCGCCAGCACGCGCACCGCCTCGTCGTCGACGAGGCGGCGCCGCAGCCGGTCGCGCTCCTCGGCGTCGGTGGGCGCCGGCACCAGCCGCCCCTCGCACTTGGACACCACCTTGCTGGTCACCACCACGACGTCGCCGTCGCGCAGCCAGGGCGCGGCCGCGGTGAGGGCCGCGGTCAGGTCGTCACCCGGCCGGAACTCGGGGAGCCCGGTCACCGGCAGGATCTCGACCGCGGCCGCGGTGCCGTGCTCGGTGGCACCCGGGACGCTCACGCGCGCACGCCCGCGAGGTCCAGCCCGGCGGCGACCATCTCGGCGGTGGCCTTCGGGTCGGTCATCAACAGCGGTACCGAGCGCACCGCGACGCCCTCGATGTCGGCCGCATCCCCCTCGTGCACCAGCCAGCAGTCCAGGATCCCGGTGTTGCCCCGGGCCCCGTAGTGGCGGCCGACCCCCTCCGCGGTGGACTCGACCCCGATCGCGTTCAGGCAGGCATCGGCCATGCCGCGCAACGGCTTTCCGCCGATGATGGGGGAGTAGCCGACGACCGGCGCGGTGGCCGCGCGCAGCGCGGCGCGGATGCCGGGGACGGCCAGGATGGCGCCGACGCTGACCACCGGGTTCGACGGTGCCAGCAGGATGATGTCGGCGTCGGCGATGGCGGCCACGGCTTCGGTTGTGGCGCCCGCCTTTTCGGCGCCGACGAAGGCGAAGCTGTGGGTGGGCACCTGGGCCCGGTAGCGCACCCACCACTCCTGGAAGTGGATGGCCCGCCGGCTTTCGTCGGCCGGGTCGGTGATCACCACGTGCGTTTCGCAACGGTCGTCGCTGGCCGGCAGCAGCCGGGCACCGGGTTGCCAGCGGTCGCACAGCGCCGTGGTGATCTGCGACAGCGGGTAGCCGGCGTGCAGCATCTGGGTGCGCACCAGATGGGTGCCCAGGTCGCGGTCGCCGAGCATGAACCAGTCCGGTTGCACGCCGTAGCGCGCCAATTCCTCCTTGGCGTGCCAGGTTTCGTCACGGTGACCCCACCCTCGTTCCGGGTCTACACCTCCACCTAAGGTGTACATGCAGGTGTCCAGATCCGGGCACACACGCAGTCCGTGGATCCAGGCGTCGTCGCCGATGTTGACGACGGCGGTCAGTTCGTGGCTGTCGGCGTCGTGGCCGGGGGCGGGGATGTCCGCGGCCCCGCGCGCCCGGTACTGGCCGAGCCCGAGCAGCTGCTGGACCCCCAGCAGGAAGCGGGCGCCGCCGACCCCACCGACCAGAACCGTGACCTTCACAGGGCACGACAGTACCGCCCGGCCGGGGCGCCGCGGCGGCCCATCGCACCGACGTCAGAGAGGAGTTGTGGCAGTTGTGATCGACACGCCGAGAGCCCAAGACAACAGAAACGCGGAAATTACGTCACGAGATGATATGGAAACGCCCGCTAACGCTTGACCGGGCACATCAACCCGTGTCTAATCACAACAGTGTCATTTCCCGGTTGGCCGGCCGTTTCCGGTGTCGCAGACCGAGATTCGATCACTTGTTCGAATTGTCTGTACATCAGAACAGTGGGAAACCTTCACTCTCTTTCAATCAGCTGAGGAGGCGGAAACGCATGTCCTACGAGCACCTTCGGGGCGTCATGGCAAGCACACCGCACACCGCGTTCGGCTCGGCCCCGGCGGCGATCAGCCGGCCACACCTGACTGTGGTCCCTGATGCGCCAGTCGCTTTCGAACCCGAGCCCCTGCCGCTTCCGACACCGGACCAGTGGCAGGACCGCGCCCTGTGCGCCCAGACCGATCCCGAAGCGTTCTTCCCCGAGAAGGGCGGATCCACCCGCGAGGCCAAGAAGATCTGCCTGGGCTGCGAGGTGCGCAGCGAGTGTCTGGACTACGCCCTGGCGCATGACGAGCGCTTCGGCATCTGGGGCGGACTGTCCGAACGCGAGCGTCGCCGCCTCAAACGCGGCATCATCTGACGCGGCCCCGATCGGCGCGGCACCGCAATCGGTGCTCAGTCATCGTCGATCGTCGGGTCGATGACAGAGGGCTCGACGTCCAGATAGATGGCCACCTGGGCCACCAGGATTTCGTGCAGTAATTCGCCGAGTTCGACGGTGTCCTTGGCTCGTCTCTCAATCGGCTTGCGGAACAGGACAATTCGAGCCCTCGTGCCGTTGCCTCGGACGTCGACGCCGGCCGGGATCAGCCGGGCGAGCGCGATCGGCCCGTCGGCGATGACTTCCGGCGGCCACTGCACGCTGTCGGGGTCCTTGGCCGCGATGCGGGGGATCTCGTCGACGGCGATGTCGAGTTCGGCCAGCCGGTTCTGCCAGCGCCGCTCGATGGGTTCGTAGGCTTCCAGCACCGCCATGTCGAACCGCTCGGCCCGGCTGCGCCAGCCGGGCACCGTCGGGGGCAGCAGCGGGCCGCGCATGTCGCGGCCGCGCCGCGGGCTCCGGTGCGAACCCGACCGTGCCCTTGACCGATCGTTGTGGCCGAAACTGCGCGACTCGCCGCTGGAATCACTCATTGCGCCAGATGGTAACGGTTGGACATCAGGGGCCGAGGTGCGCGTGTCCGGCGCTTCGGCGGCGTTTGTCCACGATAACCTTTCGATCGTGACCGTTCCCCGTCGCTGTTGTCGGCCCGGGTGTCCGCACTATGCCGTGGCGACTCTGACGTTCGTCTACTCGGATTCGACGGCAGTGGTGGGTCCACTCGCTACCGCCCGGGAGCCGCATTCCTGGGATCTGTGCGTCGGCCACGCCGGCCGGATCACCGCGCCCCGCGGGTGGGAGCTCATGCGCCACGCCGGCCCGCTGCCCGCCCATCCCACCCATCCCGAGGACGACGACCTTGTTGCCCTCGCCGACGCCGTGCGCGAGGGCGGGCCGGGCGAGGAGTACCTGCCCGGGTTGCCGCAGAACGGCTTCTCCGACTCCCGGGGCCAGCACGCCACCGCCCATGCCACCGCGCCGAGCGGCAGCGTGCTGGCGCCGCCCCAGCATCGTTCGGGGCGCCGCCGCGGGCACCTGCGCGTGTTGCCCGACCCCACCGACTGAGCCGGGGCCGGGGGCGCGTTCGGGACGCCCGATGGCCCGCGCACCGTTTCCGCCCGCGCCCGTGAAGGGTTATAGGCTGGCGGCCAAGAGGCGAAGCACTTCATGGCGTCAGGAGGCCCCGCATGTCTCGGCCCGCCGCGATTGTCCAGCGTGTCGTCAAGGCCTACGACGTGCGCGGACTCGTCGGCGAAGAGCTCGACGAGCCGCTGGTCACCGACCTGGGGGCGGCCTTCGCCACGTTGATGCGCGGCGAGGGCGCGCGCCGGGTGGCGATCGGCCACGACATGCGCCAGAGCTCGCCGACGCTGGCCGCCGCGTTCGCCGACGGGGTCACCGGGCAGGGCCTGGACGTGGTGCGGATCGGTCTGGCGTCCACCGACCAGTTGTATTTCGCCTCGGGGCTGCTGGACTGCCCGGGCGCGATGTTCACCGCCAGCCACAACCCTGCGGCCTACAACGGCATCAAGCTGTGCCGCGCCGGGGCCAAGCCGGTCGGCGCCGACAGCGGGCTGCAGACCATCAGCGACAACGTGATCGCCGGCGTCGCGCCCTACGACGGGCCGCGCGGTGGCGTCACCGACCGCGACGTCCTGGACGACTACGGCGTCTACCTGCGTTCGCTGGTCGACACCTCCGGGCTGCGCCCGTTGCGGGTGGCCGTGGACGCCGGCAACGGCATGGCCGGTCACACCGCGCCCGCCGTGCTCGGCGCGATCGAGTCCATCACGTTGTCGCCGTTGTACTTCGAGCTCGACGGCTCGTTCCCCAACCACGAGGCCAACCCGCTCGACCCGGCCAACCTCGTGGACCTGCAGGCCTACGTGCGCGAGGTCGGCGCCGATGTCGGGCTGGCCTTCGACGGGGACGCCGACCGCTGCTTCGTGGTCGACGAGCGCGGACAGCCGGTGGCGCCGTCGACGGTGACCAGCCTGGTGGCCGCGCGCGAGCTCAAACGAGAGATCGGCGCCACGATCATCCACAACGTGATCAGCTCCCGCGCGGTGCCCGAAATGGTCACCGAGCGCGGCGGCACACCGCTGCGCTCCCGGGTGGGGCACTCCTATATCAAGGCGCTGATGGCCGAGACGGGCGCGATCTTCGGCGGTGAACACTCGGCCCACTACTACTTCCGCGACTTCTGGGGCGCCGACTCCGGAATGCTGGCGGCGCTCCACGTGCTGGCCGCCCTCGGTCAGCAGCCCCGGCCGCTCTCGGAGCTGGCCGCCGACTACCAGCGCTACGAGTCGTCGGGCGAAATCAACTTCAGGGTGCCCGACGCGGCGGGCTGCGTCGAGGCGGTGCTGAAGTCGTTCGGCACCCGTATCAACTCCATCGACCACCTGGACGGGGTGACGGTCGACCTGGGCGACGGCAGCTGGTTCAACCTGCGCAGCTCCAACACCGAGCCGCTGCTGCGGCTCAACGTGGAGGCCCGCAGCGCCGAGGACGTCGGCGCGGTCGTAGACCAGGTCAGGGCCCAGATCCGCGCCGAGATCGAGGCGGCGGAGACAGAGACCGCGTCGTGAACGCCACCCGGACGATCGACCTCGAGGACACCGAGGGCCTGTTGGCCGCCGACCGGGACGGCCTGCTGCGCGCGGCGTCGTCGGCCGGCGCCCAGGTGCGCGCCATCGCCGCCGCGGGCGACGAGGGCGCGCTGGACTCGCTGCGCTCCGACCACCCGCCGCGCAGCGTGGTCTGGGTCGCCGGCCGGGGTACCGCCGAGACCGCCGGCGCCATCCTGGCCGCGACGCTCGGCGGCGAGGTCTCCGCGCCGATCACGGTGGTCGCCGATGCGCCGCCGTGGGTCGGCCCGCTCGACGTGGTGATCGTCGCGGGCGACGACCCCGGCGACCCCGCGCTGGTCGGCGCCGCCGCGACGGGCGTGCGCCGCGGCGCACGGGTCGTGGTGGCGGCCCCGTACGAGGGCCCACTGCGCGATTCCACCGCCGGGCGCGTCGCGGTGCTGGCGCCGCGCCTGTGGGTTCCCGACGAGTTCGGGCTTCCCCGCTACCTGGCCACCGGCCTGGCCGCGCTGCGCACTGTGGCCGACAAGCCGGGCATCGACCTGGGGCGGCTCGCCGACGAACTGGACGCCGAGGCCCTGCGCAACAGCGCCGGGCGCGAGCTGTTCACCAACCCGGCCAAGACCATCGCCGCGCGGCTGTCCGGTTGCCGGGCGGCGCTGGCCGGCGACTGCGCCGCGACGCTTGCCGTTGCGCGGCATGGCAGTTCGATCCTGCTGCGGGTCGCGCACGAGGTGGTCGCCGCCACCGGGCTCGCCGACGCGGTGGTGGCGCTGCGCGCCCCCGCGGGTGGCCCGTCGTCGGTGGACGCGCTGTTCCACGACGAACAGATCGACGGTCCGCTGCCCGAGCGGCTGCGGGTGCTGGCGCTCACGCTCGCCGACGAGCGCACCGTGGTGGCCGCGCGCGTCGCCGGTGTCGACGAGGTCTACCTGGTCTCCGCCGAGGACGTACCGGATTTGCCGGACTCTCCCGGCGGCGCGGCCATGCCCGACGGAACGGCCGGCGCCGACCGCAAGCCGGCCGGCGCGGGCAGCGCCTGGCAGCAACTGGCAGTATTGGCCGTTCGGCTGGAGATGGCCGCGGTTTACATGCGACTGGTGCGGGGATAGATACAGAAGTGGAACTGCTACGCGGGGCCTTGAGGACGTACGCATGGGGGTCGCGTACGGCGATCGCCGAGTTCACCGGGCGTCCGGTGCCGGCGGCCCACCCGGAGGCCGAGCTCTGGTTTGGCGCGCACCCGGGCGACCCGGCCTGGTTGGAGACCGACACGGGCGAGGTGTCGTTGCTGGACGCGCTGGTCGCCGACCCCGAGGGCCAGCTGGGACCCGGCTCGCGGGCCCGGTTCGGCGACGTGCTGCCGTTTCTGGTCAAGGTGCTGGCGGCCGACGAGCCGTTGTCGCTTCAGGCCCATCCCAGCGCCGAGCAGGCGGTGGAGGGTTACCTGCGCGAGGAGCGCCTCGGCATCCCGGTGTCCTCGCCGGTGCGCAACTACCGCGACGCCTCGCACAAGCCGGAGTTGCTGGTGGCGCTGCAGCCATTCGAGGCGCTGGCCGGCTTCCGTGCGGCCTCGCGCAGCGCCGAGCTGCTGCGGGCGTTGGCCGTGCCCGACCTGGATCCCTACATCGAGTTGCTGAACGACCAGTGCGACGCCGACGGGCTGCGCGCGCTGTTCACCACGTGGATCACCGCGCCCCAGCCCGACATCGACGCGCTGGTGGCCGCCGTGCTCGACGGCGCCATCAATTACGTCAGCTCCGGAGCAACCGAGTTCGCCGACGAGGCCAAGACGGTGCTCGAACTCGGGGAGCGCTATCCCGGTGACGCCGGGGTGCTCGCGGCGTTGTTGCTGAACCGCATCATGCTGGCCCCGGGCGAGGCGATCTTCGTGCCGGCCGGGAACCTGCACACCTACCTGCGCGGCTTCGCGGTCGAGGTGATGGCCAACTCCGACAACGTGCTGCGCGGCGGCCTCACCCCCAAGCACGTCGACGTGCCCGAACTGCTGCGGGTGCTGGACTTCGAGCCCACCGCCGAGGCGCGGCTGCGGCCGCACGTCCGCCGCGAGGGGTTGGGGATTGTCTATGAGACCCCGACCGAGGAGTTCGCGGTCGCGCTGCTGGCCCTCGACGGCGAGTACCTGGGCCACGAGGTCGACGCGTCGTGCAGCCACGAGGGGCCGCAGATCCTGCTGTGCACCGAGGGGTCGACGACCGTGCACGGCAAGTCCGGCTCGCTCACGCTGCGGCGCGGCATGGCCGCCTGGGTGGCGGCCGACGACGGCCCGATCCGGCTCGTCGCGCGCGAGCCCGCCAAGCTGTTCAGGGCGACCGTGGGGCTGTGAACTGCCGGTTTGCCCCCCGGCCCGCCCGCCGTTCCTGGGCCGCCTGCCTGCGCTCGCGCACCCACAGCCGCATGTTGTGCGCCATGGCCCGGCCGACGATCCGCGGCGGCGGGACGAAGTAGAGGCTGTCGAGCAGCGAGAACCGCCGCAAAAACCATTCGGCCAGAACGGGATCGTTTTCCGCGGCGCCGAGGAACTGGTCGAACAGCGCCGCGGACGGTTGCCACCACCAGGGGGTGGGCTCGGTGACGGCGTGGTGGAAGTGAACGTCGGCGATGCCGTTCATCATCCACACCGGGTAGGTGGTTTTTGCGGTCGCCCGGTTGAGTGCCGCGGCCACCTGGTCGTCGGGGAACTGCAGCGCCCGCCGCAGGTGGCCGGCCTGCAGTGAAGTCATCGTCATGCCCTGGCCGAAGGTGGGATTGAAGCTGGCGACGGCGTCGCCGAGCGGGACGATGCCGACCGGAAAGCGTTTCAGCCGGTGGTAGCGGCGCCACCGGCTGGCCGGGAACGCGTGGAATGCCGGCTCGCCGACGGGCTCTGCCCGCGCCAGCGCGACGGTGAAGTGGGCAGGCAGCAGTTCGTCGGCCAGGGCCAGCATCTCCGGGAACGTCCTGGGCGGCTTGGCGCCGGCCACCCCGAACGTCGTCAGCACCCAGGCGCCGTCCTCGTAGAACAGCATGCCCAGCCCCAGCGACTGGCCGTGCGAGGCGCCGGCCACCACCACCTTCTCCGCGATCAGGCCCTCGGGCACGCGGAACCGGTGCGTGGCGTAGTGGATGCCGATGTCCACGGTCTGCTCGACCGGCCGCTGAAATCCCCACTGCTCCAGCCACACCGGCAGCCGGGTGCCCCGTCCGGCCGCGTCGACGACGAGGCCGGACGCTACGAACTCCGGCTCGCCCCCCTCGGGCGGGTCCAGCAACACGCCGGTCACCCGCTGCCGCCCCGGGTCGAACCGCGGCTCGGCGACCGACCGCCGCACAACCTGGACGTTGTCGATCTCCTGGACCCGCGTGCGCAGCTGCCATTCCAGGTGCGGCCGGCTGGGCACGTAGGCGGTGAACTCGTCGCGCAGGGTGTGCCCGGTGCCCAGGACGTGGCCCGCCGCGCCGAGGTGGATGCAGTCCGGCCGGTTCTCCAGCATCGGGACCCCGGCGGTCACCATGTCCGCCAGCAGGCCGGGGAACAGGCTCTCGAATTCCGCCGCGCCCCGGGCCATCAGCATGTGCAGGTGCCGGTCCTGCGGCACCGCCGCGCGGCTGGTGGGCGCGTTCGGCAACTCGTCGCGTTCGTAGACGGTCACCCGCGTGTAGAAGTCCGACAGCACCCGCGCCGCGCACAGCCCAGCGATGCTGCCCCCGATGACCACCGCGTGGTCCCTCGTGTAGTCCTCCGTGTAGTCCTCTGTGTGGTCCTCACCCCCAGGCATCTGTGCAGACTACCCAGTACTGTCCCGTCCAACGGGTGACGAACGGGAGGGTCAATGGCCAATCGATGGCGGATGAAGTCGGTCGAGCAGTCGATCGCCGACACCGACGAGCCGGACACCCGGCTACGCAAGGACCTCAACTGGTGGGACCTGGTGGTGTTCGGGGTCGCGGTGGTGATCGGCGCCGGCATCTTCACCGTGACCGCCTCGACCACCGGCGACATCACCGGCCCGGCCATCTGGGTCTCGTTCGTGATCGCGGCGGCCACCTGCGCGCTGGCGGCGCTGTGCTACGCCGAGTTCGCCTCGACGCTGCCGGTGGCCGGCAGCGCCTACACCTTCTCCTATGCCACCTTCGGAGAGTTCCTGGCCTGGATCATCGGCTGGAACCTGTTGCTGGAGTTGGCGATCGGCGCCGCGGTGGTGTCCAAGGGCTGGTCAACCTATCTCGCTACGGTGGTCGGGTACTCCGGCAGCCGCATCGCGATCGGATCGCTCCGGCTCGACTGGGGCGCGCTGCTGATCGTCGCGGTGGTGGCGACGCTGATCGCGCTGGGGACGAAGTTGTCTTCGCGGTTTTCCGCGGTGGTCACCGGCATCAAGGTGGCGGTGGTGGTGCTGGTCGTGGTGGTGGGCGCGTTCTATGTCAAGGGCTCGAACTACTCGCCGTTCATCCCCGCGCCCGAGGCCGGGCACGAGGCCTCGGGCATCAACCAGTCGGTGCTCTCGCTGCTGACCGGGGCGCACAGCAGCCACTACGGCTGGTACGGCTTGCTCGCGGGGGCCTCGATCGTGTTCTTCGCGTTCATCGGGTTCGACATCGTGGCCACCATGGCCGAGGAGACCAAGGCGCCCCAGCGCGACGTGCCCAAGGGCATCCTGGTGTCGCTGGCGATCGTGACCGTGCTCTACGTCGCGGTCTCGGTCGTGCTGTCCGGCATGGTTTCCTACACCAGGCTCAAGACCGTCCCCGGCCGGGGGCAGGCCAACCTGTCGACGGCCTTCACGGCCAACGGCGTGCACTGGGCCAGCAAGATCATCGCGATCGGGGCGCTGGCCGGGCTGACCACGGTGGTGATGGTGCTGATCCTCGGTCAGTGCCGGATCCTGTTCGCGATGGCGCGCGACGGGCTGTTGCCGCGGCCGCTGGCCAGGACCGGCGCGCGGGGCACCCCGGTGCGGATCACCGTGCTGGTCGCGGTGCTGGTGGCCCTGACGGCGTCGGTGTTCCCGATCGCCAAGCTCGAGGAGATGGTCAACGTCGGGACGCTGTTCGCCTTCGTCCTGGTCTCCGCGGGCGTGATGGTGCTGCGCCGGACGCGCCCGGACCTGGAGCGCGGCTTCAGGGCGCCGTGGGTGCCGCTGCTGCCGATCGCCTCGATCTGTGCCTGCGGCTGGCTGATGCTCAACCTCACCGCGCTGACCTGGGTCCGGTTCGGCATCTGGCTGGTGGTGGGGATCGCCATCTACGCCGGTTACGGCTACCGGCATTCGGTGCAGGGGCAACGGGACGCCGAGCGGGTCGGCGCGCCGTAACCGCTTTACAAATTAGGCGCTTTACAAAATAGCGTCTCGTGTCTAGACATGAGACGCATAAGGTCGTATTGTCAACTTCAATTAGTGGTGTGACTCACGAGGAGGTTTGGCATATGACCACACTCAAACCCGAAAGCGACGTGACGCAGGCACCCGCCTGGCGGGACAAGAAGCGCCGGCTGTGGCTGCTCGGGCTCGTCGCCCCGACGGCCCTGTTCGCGGTGCTGCCGCTCATCTGGGGCATGAACCAGTTGGGCTGGCAGGCCGGCTCGCAGGCCCTGCTCTGGATCGGCCCGCTGCTCGTCTACGTCCTGTTGCCCGCGCTGGACCTGCGCTTCGGCCCGGACGGGCAGAACCCGCCCGACGAGGTCATGGACTGGCTGGAGAACGACAAGTACTACCGCCGCTGCACCTACGTCTACGTTCCGTTCCAGTACCTCAGCGTGGTCCTGGGCGCCTATCTGTTCACCGCCTCCGATCTGGGCTGGCTGGGGTATGACGGCTCGCTGAGCTGGGCCGGCAAGCTCGGCGTGGCGCTGTCGGTGGGGGTGCTCGGCGGCGTCGGCATCAACACCGCCCACGAGATGGGGCACAAGAAGGAGTCCCTGGAGCGCTGGCTGTCCAAGATCACCCTGGCCCAGACCTGCTACGGGCACTTCTACATCGAGCACAACCGCGGCCACCACGTGCGGGTCGCCACGCCGGAGGACCCGGCCTCGTCCCGCTTCGGGGAGACGTTCTGGGAGTTCCTGCCGCGCAGCGTGTTCGGCAGCCTGCGGTCCTCGCTGCGGCTGGAGGCCCAGCGGATGCGTCGGCTCGGCCGGAGCCCGTGGGACCCCCGGACGTACCTGTCCAACGACGTGATCAACGCGTGGCTGATGTCGGTGGTGTTGTGGGGCGTGCTGATCGCGGTCTTCGGCCCGGCGCTGATCCCGTTCGTGATCATCCAGGCCGTCTTCGGCTTCAGCCTGCTCGAGGCCGTCAACTACCTCGAGCACTACGGGCTGCTGCGCCAGAAGGCCACGGCCGATCGCTACGAGCGCTGCACGCCGCTGCACAGCTGGAACTCCGACCACCTGGTGACCAACCTGTTCCTCTACCACCTGCAGCGGCACAGCGACCACCACGCCAACCCCACCCGCCGGTACCAGACGCTGCGCAGCATGGACGGCGCGCCGAACCTGCCCAGCGGGTACGCGTCGATGATCGCCCTGACCTACTTCCCGCCGCTGTGGCGCAAGGTGATGGACCACCGGGTGCTCGAGCACTACGGCGGTGACATCACCAAGGTCAACATCCACCCGCGGGTGCGCGAGCGGGTGCTGGCCAAGTACGGGGCTCCCGAGGGGGCGCAGGCGTGACCGCCTACCGCTGCCCGGGCTGCGGCTACGTCTATGACGAGGCCAAAGGCGCGCCGCGGGAAGGGTTTCCCGCGGGTACGTCCTTCGGCGACATCCCCGACGACTGGTGCTGCCCCGACTGTGCGGTGCGCGAGAAGGTCGATTTCGAAACGACAATCCGATAGGAGTGACCCAATGAGTGACTACAAGCTCTTCGTCTGCGTGCAGTGCGGCTTCGAATACGACGAAGCCAAGGGCTGGCCCGAGGACGGCATCGAGCCCGGCACCCGCTGGGACGACATCCCCGAGGACTGGAGCTGCCCGGACTGCGGCGCGGCGAAGACGGACTTCGAGATGGTGGAGGTCGCTCGTCCGTGAGCGCCCCAACAGATATCGTCGCGCCTGTGAAGCGGATGCCCTACGCCGAGGCGTCGCGCGTCCTGCTGCGCGACTCGGTGCTGGACGCGATGCGGGAGCTGCTGGGCTCCCGCGACTGGTCGGCGATCACGCTGTCCGACGTCGCCCGCGCCGCGGGGATCAGCCGGCAGACGATCTACAACGAGTTCGGCTCCCGGCAGGGCCTGGCGCAGGGTTACGCCCTGCGCCTGGCCGATCACCTGGTCGACACCATCCACGTCGCCCTGGACGCCCACGTCGGCGACATCTACGAAGCCTTCCTGCAGGGGTTCCGTGACTTCTTCGCCGAGTCCGCGCAGGACCCGCTGGTGATCTCTTTGCTGACGGGGGTGGCCAAGCCCGACCTGCTGCAGCTGATCACCACCGACAGTGCCCCCATCATCACCCGCGCCTCGGCCCAGCTGACCCTGGCGCTGACCCAGTCGTGGGTGGCCACCAGCGACGAGGACGCCGGCGTGCTGGCGCGCGCGATCGTGCGGCTGGCGCTGAGCTACGTGTCCATGCCCCCCGAGGCGAACCACGACGTCGCGGCCGATTTGGCGCGATTGATGACGCCGTTCGCGGAGCGGCACGGCGTCATCAACCTTCCCTGACCGGTCGAGCGGAGATGCCGCCGACTACAGTGGCGGAAGAACATATTAAAGCTAAGTACCGCTAGTGACGGTGAGCCTCGAGTAAGGATGAGACACGATATGACGACGACCGAAACTTCGCTGAGTGCCGACGTTCGCAACGGCATCGACTTCAAGGTCGCCGACCTGTCGTTGGCGGATTACGGCCGCCGCGACATCGAACTCTCCGAGCAGGAGATGCCCGGTCTGATGTCGCTACGCCGCGAGTACGCCGAGGTGCAACCGCTCAAGGGGGCGCGGATCTCGGGCTCTCTGCACATGACGGTGCAGACCGCGGTGCTCATCGAAACCCTCGTCGCGCTGGGCGCGCAGGTTCGGTGGGCTTCCTGCAACATCTTCTCCACCCAGGACCACGCCGCCGCCGCGGTGGTCGTCGGCCCGCACGGCACCCCCGAGGAGCCCAAGGGCGTATCGGTGTTCGCCTGGAAGGGCGAGACGCTCGAGGAGTACTGGTGGGCCGCCGAGCAGACGCTGACCTGGCCCGACGAACCCGTCAACATGATCCTCGACGACGGCGGCGACGCCACCATGCTGGTGCTGCGCGGCGCGCAGTACGAGAAGGCCGGCGTGGTGCCGCCCGCCGAGGAGGACGACCCCACCGAGTGGAAGATCTTCCTGAACCTGCTGCGCAACCGCTTCGAGACCGACCAGGGCAAGTGGACGAAGATCGCCGAGTCGGTCAAGGGCGTCAGCGAGGAGACCACCACCGGCGTGCTGCGCCTGTACCAGTTCGCCGCCGCGGGCGACCTGACGTTCCCGGCGATCAACGTCAACGACTCGGTGACCAAGAGCAAGTTCGACAACAAGTACGGCTGCCGGCACTCGCTGATCGACGGCATCAACCGCGGCACCGACGTGCTGATCGGTGGCAAGAAGGTGCTGATCTGCGGCTACGGCGACGTCGGCAAGGGCAGTGTCGAGTCGCTGGCCGGGCAGGGCGCGCGGGTGACCGTGACCGAGATCGACCCGATCAACGCGCTGCAGGCGCTCATGGAGGGCTACGACGTCAAGACGGTCGAGGACGTGATCGGCGAGGCCGACATCATCATCACCACGACCGGCAACAAGGACATCATCACCCTCGAGCACATGAAGGCGATGAAGGACAAGGCCATCCTGGGCAACATCGGCCACTTCGACAACGAGATCCAGATCGCCCGCCTCGAGAAGTCCGGCGCCATCAAGACCAACATCCGCCCGCAGGTCGACCTGTGGACCTTCCCGGACACCGGCAAGTCGATCATCGTGCTCTCCGAGGGCCGGCTGCTGAACCTGGGCAACGCCACCGGCCACCCGTCGTTCGTGATGAGCAACAGCTTCTCCAACCAGGTGATCGCACAGATCGAGCTGTGGACCAAGAACGACGAGTACGACAACGAGGTCTACCGGCTGCCCAAGCACCTCGACGAGAAGGTGGCCCGCATCCACGTCGAGGCGCTCGGCGGCGTGCTGACCAAGCTGACCAAGGAGCAGGCCGAGTACATCGGCGTCGACGTCGACGGCCCCTACAAGGCCGACCACTACCGCTACTGATCCGCGGCGCCGGTTGCGCCGAACGGGCGGCCCGCCGCACATTCGGCGCCCAGCGCGCGGCTGGCCACACGTTCGCGGCCGTCCACCGGCGATAGGCTCGCCGCGTGCTGATCGCGATCGAAGGGGTCGACGGAGCCGGTAAGCGGACGTTGACCGACGGGCTGAGCAGGGCGTTCGAGTCGGCTGGGAGGTCGGTGGCCACGCTGGACTTCCCGCGCTACGGGCGATCGGTGACCGCCGACCTCGCGGCCGAGGCCCTGCACGGCGAGCACGGCGACCTGGCTTCGTCGGTGTACGCGATGGCGACGCTGTTCGCCCTCGACCGTGCGGGGGCCATCGACGAGATCGAGTCCCTGGGCCGTGACCACGACGTGGTGATCCTGGATCGCTACGTCGCCTCCAACGCGGCCTACAGCGCCGCACGCCTGCACCAGGACGCGGCGGGGGAGGCGGTCGCGTGGGTGCACCGGCTCGAATACGGGCGGCTGCGGCTGCCCGCGCCTGACTGGCAGGTGCTGCTCGCGGTGTCCGCCGAGCTCGCCGGGCAGCGGGCGCGGCACCGAGCCGACTCCGACCCGGGTCGACCGCGTGACGCGTACGAGCGCGACGACGGTCTGCAGCAGCGCACCGGTGCGGTGTACGCCGGGCTGGCCGCCGCGGGCTGGGGCGGACGGTGGCTGGCCGTGGACGCGGACGTCGACGCGGGCGGGCTCGCCGCGACCCTGACCGCTCCGTGAAACCGGGCCGTAGGGGCCGCCAAGCGAGGAAATTCGGCGCCAAACGGCAGCCAATTGACGCCAATTGACCTCAATTGTCCGTGTCGGGCAAGAAACGCTGGTGTGGCGCCGATGTTTTGTCCCGATCTGGTGACACCATGGACTCCATGAGGCAAAGGATTCTGGTCGTCGATGACGACGCTTCGCTGGCCGAGATGCTCACCATCGTGCTGCGCGGGGAGGGCTTTGACACCGCGGTCATCGGCGACGGTACCCAGGCCCTGACCGCGGTCCGCGAACTGCGGCCCGATCTGGTCCTGCTGGACCTGATGCTGCCCGGCATGAACGGCATCGACGTGTGCCGGGTGCTGCGTGCCGACTCCGGCATTCCCATCGTGATGCTCACGGCCAAGACCGACACCGTGGACGTGGTGCTGGGCCTGGAGTCGGGCGCCGACGACTACATCATGAAGCCGTTCAAGCCCAAGGAGCTGGTCGCCCGCGTACGGGCCCGGCTGCGGCGCAACGACGACGAGCCGGCCGAGATGCTGTCCATCGCTGACGTGGACATCGACGTGCCGGCGCACAAGGTCACCCGCAACGGCGAGCAGATCTCCCTGACACCGCTGGAGTTCGACCTGCTGGTCGCGCTGGCACGCAAACCGCGGCAGGTGTTTACTCGTGATGTGCTGCTCGAACAGGTGTGGGGATACCGGCACCCGGCCGACACCCGGCTGGTGAACGTACACGTCCAGCGCCTCCGGGCCAAGGTTGAGAAAGACCCTGAGAACCCGACCGTGGTGTTGACCGTTCGAGGAGTGGGATACAAGGCCGGACCTCCGTGATCCGCGCCGGCGCACGGCGCCGCGATGCCGAGGAGTGGCGCCATTGATGTCGTTCGGCTCACGCCGACGCACTCGTAGTCGTTGGGGCCGCTCCGGTCCCTTGCCTCGCGGCATGGGTGCGCTGAGTCGTGCCTTGGCCGTCGCCTGGCGCCGCTCGCTGCAGCTGCGGGTCGTGGCGCTGACCATTGGGCTGTCGCTGGGGGTGATCCTGGCGCTCGGCTTCGTGCTGACCAGCCAGGTCACCAACCGCGTGCTCGACGTCAAGGTCCGGGCCGCCACCGAGCAGATCGAGCGGGCGCGCACCACCGTCGGCGGGATCGTCAGCGGCGAAGAGACGCGGTCGCTGGACAGCAGTCTGCAGCTGGCCCGCAACACGCTGACGTCCAAGACCGACCCGGCCTCCGGCGCCGGGCTGGCCGGGGCGTTCGACGCGGTGCTGATGGTGCCGGGCGACGGGCCCCGCGCGGCCACCACGGCCGGGCCCGTCGACCAGGTACCGGGCGCCCTGCGTGGTTTCGTCAAGGCCGGGCAGGCGGCCTATCAGTACGCCACGGTGCACACCGACGGCTTCTCGGGGCCGGCGCTGGTCATCGGCACGCCGGCGTCCTCGCAGGTGGCCAACCTGGAGCTTTATTTGATCTTCCCGCTGAAGAACGAGCAGGCCACGATCACGCTGGTGCGCGGCACGATGATCACCGGCGGCGCGGTGCTGCTGGTGCTGCTCGCCGGGATCGCGCTGTTGGTGTCGCGGCAGGTGGTGGTGCCGGTGCGGCAGGCCTCCCGGATCGCCGAGCGGTTCGCCGAGGGGCACCTGTCCGAGCGGATGCCGGTGCGCGGCGAGGACGACATGGCCCGGCTGGCGGTGTCGTTCAACGACATGGCCGAGAGCCTGTCGCGGCAGATCACCCAGCTCGAGGAGTTCGGCAACCTGCAGCGCCGCTTCACCTCCGACGTCAGCCACGAACTGCGCACCCCGCTGACCACGGTGCGCATGGCCGCCGACCTGATCTACGACCACAGCGCCGACCTCGACCCCACGCTGGCGCGGTCCACCGAGCTGATGGTCAGCGAGCTGGACCGGTTCGAGACACTGCTCAACGACCTGCTGGAAATCTCCCGGCACGACGCCGGCGTGGCCGAGTTGTCCGTGGAGGCCGTCGATCTGCGCGCCACCGTGCGCAGCGCCCTGGGCAACGTGGGCCACCTGGCCGAGGACGCCGGCATCGAGCTGCAGGTGGACCTGCCCGACACGGAGGTGATCGCCGAGGTCGACTCGCGGCGGGTGGAGCGGATCCTGCGCAACCTGATCGCCAACGCGATCGACCACGCCGAGCACAAGCCCGTGCAGATAACGATGGGCGCCGACGAGGACACCGTCGCCGTCACCGTGCGCGACTACGGGGTGGGGCTGCGTCCCGGCGAGGAGAAGCTGGTGTTCAGCCGGTTCTGGCGCTCGGACCCCTCGCGGGTCCGGCGCTCCGGCGGCACCGGCCTGGGCCTGGCGATCAGCATCGAGGACGCGCGGCTGCACCAGGGCCGGCTGGAGGCGTGGGGGGAACCCGGCCAGGGCTCGTGCTTCCGGTTGACGCTGCCGCTGGTGCGCGGCCACAAGGTCACCACCAGCCCGCTGCCCATGAAGCCGATCCCGCAGCCCGCCCCGCCCACGCCGCCGCAGGGCAATCAGCGCGCCCGCGAGCCCGCCGAGAGGAGCGGCTGATGCGGCGGATCCTGGGACTGCTGTTCGCTGCGGTGCTGCTGGGCGGCTGCGCGGGGGTGCCGAGCACGTCGGCCCCGCAGGCCATCGGCACCGTCGAGCGCCCGGCGCCGTCAAACCTGCCCAAGCCGACCCCGGGCATGGATCCCGACGTGCTGCTGCGGGAGTTTCTCAAGGCCACCGCGGACCCGGCGAACCGGCACCTGGCCGCGCGACAGTTCCTCACCCAGTCGGCTTCCAACTCCTGGGACGATGCCGGCAGCGCCCTGCTGATCGACCACGTGGTCTTCGTGGAAACCCGCGCCGCGGAACGTGTTTCGGCGACCATGCGGGCCGACATCCTGGGCTCGCTGTCCGACGTGGGGGTTTTCGAAACCGCGGAGGGCGTGCTGCCCGACCCGGGCCCGATCGAGCTGGTCAAGACCTCCGGCGGCTGGCGGATCGACCGCCTGCCCAACGGGGTCTTCCTGGACTGGCAGCAGTTCCAGGCCACCTACAAGCGCAACACGCTGTACTTCGCCGACCCGACCGGCAAGACGGTGGTGCCCGACCCGCGCTACGTCGCGGTGCCCGACCACGACCAGCTGGCCACCGAGCTGATCTCCAAGCTGATCGCCGGGCCGCGGCCGGAGATGGCCCACACGGTGCGCAATCTGCTCGCCCCGCCGCTGCGGCTGCGCGGACCGGTGACCCGGGCCGACGGCGGCAAGAACGGGGTCGGGCGCGGCTACGGCGGCGCGCGCATCGACCTGGAGAAGCTGTCCACCACGGATCCGCACAGCCGGCAATTGCTTGCCGCGCAGATCATCTGGACGCTGGCCCGGGCCGACATCCGGGGCCCGTATGTGATCAACGCCGACGGCGCGCCGCTGGACGACCGCTTCGCCGACGGGTGGACCACCTCCGATGTCGCCGCCACCGACCCGGGCGTGGCCGACGGCGCGGGCGCGGGGCTGCACGCCCTGGTCAACGGCTCGCTGGTGGGGCTGGACGGCCAGCAGACCACGACGGTGCCCGGGGCGTTCGGGCGGATGGGCGACCAGACCGGCGCCGCGCTCTCGCGCAACGGGCGGCAGGTGGCGTCGGTGGTGACGCTGCGCCGGGGCGCCCCGGACCAGGAGGCGTCCCTGTGGATCGGCGACCTCGGCGGCGAGGCCGTCCAGTCCGCCGACGGGCACACCCTGACCCGGCCCAGCTGGTCGCTGGACGACGCGGTGTGGGTGGTCGTGGACGGCAACAACGTGCTGCGCGCGATTCAGGAACCCGCCTCGGGCCAGCCCGCCCGCATCCCGGTGGACTCCGCGGCCGTGGCGAGCCACTTTCCCGGGCCGATCACCGACCTGCAGCTGTCGCGGGACGGGACGCGCGCGGCGATGGCGATCGGCGGCCAGGTGATCCTGGCCGGTGTCGAGCAGACCCAGGCCGGCCAGTACGCCCTGACCTACCCGCGGCGGCTGGGCTTCGGCCTGGGCACCTCGGTGGTGTCGCTGTCGTGGCGCACCGGCGACGACATCGTGGTGACCCGCACCGACGCCACCCATCCGGTGTCGTATGTGAACCTCGACGGAGTGAACTCCGACGCGCCCGCCCGCGGCCTGCAGCTGCCGGTGTCGACGGTCGCGGCCAACCCCTCGACGGTGTACGTCGCCGCCCCGCAGGGCGTCTTGCAGTACTCGGCGTCGGTCGGCGACGGCCAGCAGCGCTGGTCGGAGGTGCCCGGTCTGGGCGTGCTCGGCGCGGCCCCGGTCCTGCCGGGGTGAGTTGTCGTTGTGTGGTTACGTGCGCAACTCGGAAACTCGCGGCGCCGGTCAGCTGCGGGGATTCGCTCGGTTGATCTGCGTGTGCTCTTGAAGTTCGAGATCGATGAATGCCTCGATCATCGCGTCGTACACCCGACGCACCACTTCCGGTGACGCTCCTTCTTGGATGGCCCACTCATGTCGCCGCGCCATCATGGCGGCGCGGCGGTCGGGCGCACGAACCGAGTGTTCATCGGTCTTGTAGAGCGCAGCCTCTTCGACCAGCTTTTGACGCGCGGCCAACAGCCTGACGATGTGCTCGTCGATCTGATCGATATGGGAGCGGACCTCAGCGAGCGACACGTCCGCGACCGTACAGGAGCCGGCGAGTGGCCGAAATCGACGCGGCGCGCAGAAGTGCGAGTAGGTCGCACGCCGACGTCGCTCTCGGTGCGAAGGCGACATGTCGGCCCGGTCGGCCACACTGTCCGGTGTGCTCGATCTCGTCCTGCCGCTGCACTGCGGCGGCTGCGGGGCGCCGGCGACCCGCTGGTGTGACACTTGCGGCCGGGAGCTCACGGGGGCCGCCGACCAGCCGCGCGTCGTCAGCCCCCGCGTCGACCCACAGGTGCCGGTGTTCGCGCTGGGCCGCTACGCCGGTGCCCGCCGCCAGGCCATCCTCGCGCTCAAGGAGCACGGGCGCGCCGACCTGGTCGCGCCGCTGGCGCGGGCGCTGGCCATGGGCGTGCACCGGCTGCTGACCTGGGGAATCCTGGAGACGCCGCTGACGATCGTGCCGGCGCCGACGCGCCGTTCGGCGGCGCGCCGGCGCGGCGGCGACCCCGTCACCCGGCTGGCGCGGGCGGCGGTGGCCGGGCACCCGGACATCACCGTCGCCCCGGCTCTGCGGTTCACGGCGCGGGCCCGGGACTCGGTGGGCCTGGGCACCGCCGCCCGCGAGCGCAACGTCGCGGGCCGGGTCGTGCTGCGCGGGCCGCGGCTCACCCGGTCGGGCGCCGAGGTGGTGGTCGTCGATGACGTCGTCACCACCGGCGCGACGGCGCGCGAGTCGGTGCGGACCCTGCAGGCCGCCGGGGTACCGGTGGTCGCGGTCCTGGCGGTCGCGGCCGCATGAACATGTGAACGCGACAAGAGCGTGTGAAGAACTCGCAACAGCTCGGCGTAACCAGTGGCATCACAAGGCGAACACGAGCTAACGTCGAGAACAACATGCAATGACCGACCGGTCCGATGCGCCGGTCGTCCAGCCCCAGGTTGAGGCCCCACTGGCGAAGGGGGTGAGCATTCGGCACCTTGCACCGGCGGGCAGCCTGCGGCGGTGACCACCGTGACACCGCTCCAACCCTCGTCGGCGCGTCTCAAAGCAAGCCGGGCACGCAGCGCGCGTGCGACGTGGAAAGGGAACGAGTTGTCACGCATGTCAAGGCTATCCGTGGATTCCGGTCAAGTTCTGGACGCACCGCCGGCAGCAACCGACGGGCACGACGAACCGGCGCCCAGCGCCGAGGTCGTGTTCAAGGGCCGCAACGTCGAGATCCCCGACCACTACCGCGTCTATGTTTCCCAGAAACTCGCTCGCCTCGAGCGGTTCGACCGCTCCATCTACCTCTTCGACGTCGAACTCAAACACGAGCCCAACCGGCGTCAGCGCAAGTCCTGTCAACGCGTGGAGATCACCGCCAAGGGCCGCGGGCCGGTCCGCCGCTCGGAGGCCTGCGCCGACAGCTTCTACTCCGCGTTCGAATCCGCGGTAGCCAAGCTGGAGAACCGGCTGCGTCGCGCCAAGGACCGCCGCAAGGTCCACTACGGCGACAAGACGCCCGTCTCGCTGGCCGTCGCCACCGCGGTCGTGCCCCCCGAACCGGCGCCCGGCGCGCCCGAGGCGGCATCGGCCGACCACGACGGGGCCGGCACCGACCACGAGCCGGGACGGGTGGTGCGCACCAAGGAGCACCCGGCCGTCCCGATGACGGTCGACGACGCGCTCTACGAGATGGAGCTCGTCGGGCACGACTTCTTCCTGTTCCACGACAAGCAGACCGAACGGCCGTCGGTCGTCTACCGTCGGCACGCCTACGACTACGGTCTGATCAGACTGGCCTGATCAGACTGGCCTGATCAGACTGGCCTGATCAGACTGGCCTGACGCTCGGCGGCTGAAGCCAGGTCGTCGCCTACGATGGAGTACGTCCACGACTCCAATCCCCAGGGGACATTAGCTGTGCTGTCGAAGTTGCTGCGCCTCGGTGAAGGTCGCATGGTCAAGCGCCTCAAGCGGGTGGCCGACTATGTCAACACGTTGTCCGACGACGTCGAGAAGCTCACCGACGAGGAGCTGAGGGCCAAGACCGACGAGTTCAAGAAGCGGCACGCCGACGGGGAGAGCCTCGACGACCTGCTGCCCGAGGCCTTCGCCGTGGCCCGCGAGGCGGCGTGGCGGGTGCTCGACCAGCGCCCCTTCGAGGTGCAGGTGATGGGTGCCGCGGCGATGCACTTCGGCAACGTCGCCGAGATGAAGACCGGTGAGGGCAAGACCCTGACGTCGGTGCTCACCGCCTACCTCAACGGCATCGGCGGCAAGGGCGTGCACATCGTCACCGTCAACGACTACCTGGCCAAACGCGACAGCGAGTGGATGGGCCGCGTGCACCGCTTCCTGGGCCTGGACGTCGGGGTGATTCTGGCCCAGATGTCGCCCGACGAGCGGCGGGTGGCCTACAACGCCGACATCACCTACGGCACCAACAACGAGTTCGGCTTCGACTACCTGCGCGACAACATGGCTCACTCGCTGGACGACTGCGTCCAGCGTGGCCACAACTACGCCATCGTCGACGAGGTCGACTCCATCCTGATCGACGAGGCCCGCACCCCGCTGATCATCTCCGGCCCGGCCGACGGCAGCTCCAACTGGTACAGCGAGTTCGCCCGGATCTCGCCACTGATGGAAAAGGACACCCACTACGAGGTGGACCTGCGCAAACGCACCGTCGGCGTGCACGAGAAGGGCGTGGAGTTCGTCGAGGACCAGCTCGGCATCGACAACCTGTACGAGGCCGCGAACTCGCCGCTGGTCAGCTACCTCAACAACGCGTTGAAGGCCAAGGAGCTGTTCACCCGCGACAAGGACTACATCGTGCGCGATGGCGAGGTCCTCATCGTCGACGAGTTCACCGGGCGCGTGCTCTACGGCCGCCGCTACAACGAGGGCATGCACCAGGCGATCGAGGCCAAGGAGCACGTCGAGATCAAGGCCGAGAACCAGACGCTGGCCACGATCACGCTGCAGAACTACTTCCGGCTCTACGACAAGCTGGCCGGCATGACCGGCACCGCCCAGACCGAGGCGGCCGAGCTGCACGAGATCTACAAGCTCGGTGTGATGACCATCCCGACGAACAAGCCGATGATCCGCGCCGACCAGTCCGACCTGATCTACAAGACCGAGGAAGCCAAGTACATCGCGGTGGTCGACGACGTCGCCGAGCGCTACGAGAAGGGCCAGCCGGTGCTGATCGGCACCACCAGCGTGGAGCGCTCGGAGTACCTGTCGCGCCAGTTCCAGAAGAAGCGCATTCCGCACAACGTGCTCAACGCGAAGTTCCACGAGCAGGAGGCGCAGATCGTCGCCGTGGCGGGCCGGCGCGGCGGGATCACCGTCGCCACCAACATGGCCGGCCGCGGCACCGACATCGTGCTGGGCGGCAACGTCGACTTCCTCACCGACCTGCGGCTGCGCGAGCGCGGACTGGACCCGGTGGAGACCCCCGACGAGTACGAGGCCGCCTGGCACGAGGAACTGCCCAAGGTCAAGGAGGAGGCCGGCAAGGAGGCCACCGAGGTGATCGAGGCCGGCGGCCTGTACGTGCTGGGCACCGAACGGCACGAGTCGCGGCGCATCGACAACCAGCTGCGCGGCCGCTCCGGCCGGCAGGGCGACCCCGGCGAGTCGCGGTTCTACCTGTCGCTGGGCGACGAGCTCATGCGCCGGTTCAACGGGGCCGCACTCGAGTCGATGCTCAACCGGCTGAACCTGCCCGACGACGTGCCGATCGAAGCCAAGATGGTCACCCGGGCGATCAAGAGCGCCCAGACGCAGGTCGAGCAGCAGAACTTCGAGATCCGCAAGAACGTCCTCAAATACGACGAGGTGATGAACCAGCAGCGCAAGGTGATCTACGCCGAGCGCCGCCGCATCCTCGAGGGCGAGAACCTCAAGCAGCAGGCCCTCGACATGGTCCGCGACGTCATCACCGCCTACGTCGACGGCGCGACCGCCGACGGCTACGCCGAGGACTGGGATCTCGACGCCCTGTGGACGGCGCTGAAGACGCTCTACCCGGTCGGGATCGACCACGAGACGCTGACCCGCCAGGACGAGGAGTCCGAGCGCGACGACCTCACCCGCGAGGAGCTGCTCGAGGCACTGCTCGCCGACGCCGAACGCGCTTATACCGCAAGGGAAGCCGAGCTCGAGGAGATCGCCGGCGAGGGCGCGATGCGGCAGCTGGAACGCAACGTGCTGCTCAACGTCATCGACCGCAAGTGGCGCGAGCACCTCTACGAGATGGACTACCTCAAGGAGGGCATCGGGCTGCGCGCCATGGCCCAGCGCGACCCGCTGGTGGAATACCAGCGCGAGGGCTACGACATGTTCATGGCCATGCTCGACGGCATGAAGGAGGAGTCCGTCGGCTTCCTGTTCAACGTCGCCGTGGAAGCGGTGCCGGCGCCCACCGTGCAGGTGGCCGAAGTGGAAGCGCCGCAAGGGCTTTCGGATCTCGCCAAGGACTCGGGCGAGGAGTCCGGCGACGGCGACCTGCAGGCGGCATCCGACGGTGCGCGCGAAGAGTCGCGAAGTGTCGTGCACGCCAAGGGTATCGATAACGAGGCGCCCGCCCTGACCTATTCGGGGCCGTCGGAGGACGGGTCGGCCCAGCTGCAGCGCAACGGCGGCGGCGCGGACAAGGCCCCGGCCGGCGTGCCCGCTGGCGCCAGCCGGCGCGAGCGGCGCGCCGCCGCGCGACAGCAGGGCCGCGGCGCCAAGCCGCCGAAGTCGGTGAAGAAGCGCTAGCCACCGGGCCGCTTCGGGGCCGGTCGAGAAACGGGCGAGTTCGATGCCCTTCGGCGGAGCGGTTTCGCGGACGGAGGTGCCGGCGGCGCTGTCGTTGGCGATCGACCTCGGGCGCGGGCAGCCGATGGATCACATGCTGCGGTCGGCCGCGATGGGCACCGGGCTTGCCGAGCGGCTCGGGCTCGGCGAGAGCGACCGCGGGACCGTCTTCTACACGGGCCTGGTGATGTGGCTCGGCTGTCACGCCGACCCCCACGAGTACGCGCGGTGGTTCGGCGACGACATCGCGATGCGTCATGACAGTTATTTCGTCGACTGGTCGGGCGTGCCCGGCGGGGCCGCGGGAAGCGAGATACCCGTGGCGATGCGGGTGGCCCACCGGCCGGCGCCTCGACCTCGGGGGCGCAGTGTTGAGCGGCGACCCGCTCGATAGTCGCTGCGCTGCATGTCGATTCGCTCATGACGTGATCTCCGTTTTCCGGGGTGGTTGTGTCATGGCCGATCATCGGTGCGCCGCTGCCCCGCCCGCATGGGGCGTTTGCCCCAAATGACGGGATGCGGCGGCCGGCGCCGTCACGATCGCGGGTGCACTAGTCAGATTTGACTAGCGCCGATCGCGCCAAAATTGAGGCAAATGACCTATATCCACCCGTGCGTCCGCGGCCCACACTGAGCTCATGAAGCGATACCTGACGATCAGTTACGGCGCCGCAGCCTACCTGCTGTTCCTGGCGGCGTTTTTGTATCTCGTCGGCTTCGTGGCCGACCTCTGGGTGGCGCGAAGCGTCGATCACGGTCTGCCGGCGCCCCTCGGGCAGGCGGTCCTGGTCAACGTGGCGCTGGTCGGCGCGTTCGGCGTTCAGCACAGCGTCATGGCGCGGCCGGCGTTCAAGCGATGGTGGACCCGGTTCGTGCCGCCGTCGATCGAGCGCAGCACCTACGTGGTGCTGTCCAGCGCCGTGCTGGTGCTGCTGTACTGGCAGTGGCGCACGATGCCTGCTGTCATCTGGGACGTGCGGCAGCCAGTGGGGCGCCTGTTGCTGTGGTCGGTCTTCTGGCTCGGCTGGGCAACCGCGCTGGCCGCCACCTTCATGGTCAGCCATTTCGACCTGTTCGGCCTCCGGCAGGTCTACCTGGCCTGGCGCGGAAAGCCATACACCCACATAAGTTTTCACGCCCGATTCCTCTACCGGCTGGTCCGCCACCCGTTGATGCTCGGCTTGCTCATCGCCTTCTGGGCGACTCCCACCATGACGGCCGGGCACCTGCTCTTCTCGGCCGGCATGACGGCCTACATGCTGATCGCCCTGCGCATGGAAGAGCGCGACCTGGTCGCCGCGCTGGGTGGGCAATACGACGAGTACCGCCAGAGCGTGTCGATGCTGCTGCCCACTCCGCGCCGCAAAACGACCGGAACGGCGCGCGCGTTCACGCCCCTCCACTGACGGCGGCGCCGGGCGACCTGCAAAAATCGGCGGTATGGATGTCAAGGAGGTGCTGCTGCCGGGCGTCGGTCTGCGCTACGAGTTCACCGACCACAAGGGTGACCGGATCGGCATCATCGCCCGGCGCAGCGGCGAGTTCGACGTCGTCGTCTATGCCCACGAGGACCCGGACGAGGCCCGGCCGGTCCTGCACCTGCGCGACGAAGAGGCCGAGGCGGTGGCCCAGATCCTGGGGGCGCCGCGGATCGCCGAGCGGTTCACCGAGCTCGCGCAGGTGCCCGGACTCCAGACCGGCCAGGTCCAGATCGTGGCCGGCAGCCCCTTCGTCGACCATCCGCTTGGCGACACCCACGCCCGCACCCGCACCGGGGCGTCGATCGTGGCCATCGTGCGCAGCGAGGAAGTGCTCGCCTCGCCGGGCCCGGCCGAACTGCTGCGCGCCCGCGACGTCCTGATCGTCATCGGGACCGCGGAAGGCATCGCCGCGGTCGAGCACATCGTCGACCAGGGCTGAGCCGGTGCAGGTTTCGGAGGCGCTGCTCTTCGAGCTCGGCGCCCTCCTGGCGGCGCTGGCGTTGCTGGGCGCCGTCGCGCGCCGGTTCGCGCTGTCGCCGATACCGGTGTACCTGCTGGCCGGCCTGTCGCTGGGCAAGGGCGGCATCTGGCCGGTGGCCGCCGCCGGCGAGTTCATCACCAGCGGATCGGCGATCGGAGTCGTGCTGCTGCTGCTGACCCTGGGCCTGGAATTCTCGGCCACCGAGTTCGCCAGCAGTCTGCGGCGCCACCTGCCGTCGGCCGTGGTCGACGCGGTCCTCAACGCCACACCCGGCGCGATCGCGGGCTGGCTGCTGGGGCTCGACGGCGTGGCGATGCTGTGCCTGGCCGGCGTCACCTACATCTCGTCGTCCGGTGTGGTCGCCCGCCTGCTCGAGGATCTCCGCCGGATCGGTAACCGCGAAACGCCCGCGGTGCTGTCGGTGCTCGTCCTCGAGGACTTCGCGATGGCCGCCTACCTGCCGCTGTTCACCGTGCTGGCATCCGGGGGCGGCTGGGTGGCGGCCGTCGCTGGCATGGTCGCCGCCCTCGCGGCCCTGGCCGCGGCATTCACGGCCTCCTACCGCTGGGGCCACCACGTCGGCCGGCTGGTGGCGCACCCCGACTCCGAGCAGCTGCTGCTGCGGGTCCTGGGGGTGACCCTGATGGTGGCGGCGCTCGCCGAGTCCCTGCACGCCTCGGCCGCCGTCGGCGCCTTCCTGGTGGGCCTCACCCTGACCGGCGACACCGCGGAGCGCGCCCGCGAGGTGCTCGGACCGCTGCGCGACCTGTTCGCCGCGATCTTCTTTCTGGCGGTCGGCTTCATCGTCGACCCGCACGAACTGGTTCCGATGCTGCCGGTGGCGCTGCTGCTGGCCGCTGTGACGGCGGCGACCAAGGTGGCCACCGGGATGTTCGCGGCCCGGCGCGACGGGGTGGCCCGGCGCGGGCAGTTGCGCGCCGGCACCGCGCTGATCGCCAGGGGCGAGTTCTCCCTGGTCATCATCGGGCTGATCGGCACCACGCTGCCGGCCGTGGCGGCGGTGGCGACGGCGTACGTCTTCGTGGTGGCCATCGTGGGTCCGCTGCTGACCCGTTTCACCGGCGGCCCGCTGCCGGAGGCCGCCGGATCGCCGCACTAGCCAGGCGGCCTCCACCGATGTGCCTCAACCGATGTGCAGGGCCACCACCAGCCACCGGGTCCGGCCGCCGGCGCTCACCTGCTCCACGCGGCACGCGATCGCATGGACCCGGGCGCCGCGGCTGTAGCAGCCGAAGACCTCGGCCGCGGCCTCGGGGTCGCGGTGGCCCGCCGGCTGCAGCCGCGTGCGGCGCAGCACCGCGGCGCCCTCGTGGGCGGAGCTGGCTTGGCCGACGGCGAGCACGGAATCGAGCAGGCCGGGCGCCAGCACGGGCCGCAGCTGGGCGGCGGGACGGCGCCGGTCGATGACTTCCAGGACTCGGCGCAGCGCCGTGTCGGCGAAGGTCGCCGCCTGCTGCATCCGCGCCGAGGGGATCGCGACCCCCGCCACCGGCGGCCTCGGCGCGGTGGCGGGTGGCGTGGCGTGGCGCCGCAGCGGCGCGTGGGCGCCGCGGCGCCGCAGGGATGGTTGAGAGGCCTGCGCCGACTGGCGGCGCGGGGGCTCGTAGTCGACGACGGGCGTCACGGCGAAGCCGTCGGGAACCGACGGGCCGACGACAGAACGAACGGTCAACGCACTCTCCAACTCGACGGAAAACCAACTCGCTCACCAATCGGAACGCCTGCTGGAGAGGGGCAGACACCGGCCATCATGGCACAACTCGACCCCGCGCGTACCCGCGCAGTGCTCGGCGCCCGTCGGGCGGTTACCGTGGGCGGGAACATCCGGTCCGGCAACGATCGACGGAAAGAATCGACGGCGACGAATCGACAGGGAGGACGTGGCCGTAATGGTGACCCGGTTGTCCCCATCGGACGCGTCCTTCTACCGGCTGGAGAACACCTCCACCCCGATGTACGTCGGGTCGCTGTTCATCCTGCGGCGCCCGCGCGCCGGGCTGAGCTACGAGACCCTGCTGGCCACCATCGAGCAGCGGCTGCCGCAGATCCCGCGCTACCGGCAGAAGGTCCGCGAGGTCATCGGCGCGGCCCGGCCCGTGTGGATCGACGACAGCGACTTCGACATCACCTACCACGTGCGGCGCTCGGCGCTGCCCTCACCGGGCAGCGACGAGCAGCTGCACGAGCTGATCGGCCGGCTGGCCGCGCGGCCGCTGGACAAGTCGCGGCCCCTGTGGGAGGCGTATCTGGTCGAGGGACTGGCCAAGAACCGCCTCGCCCTCTACACCAAGTCGCACCAGGCCCTGATCAACGGCGTGACGTCACTGTCGATCGGCCACGTCATCGCCGACCGGACACGGCGCCCGCCGCCGTTCCCCGAGGACATCTGGGTTCCGGAACGCGATCCCGGCCACACCCGGCTGGTGCTCGGTGCGCTCAGCGATTGGGTGGCGGGTCCCGGCGCGCAGCTGCAGGCCGTCGGGTCCGCCCTGGCCGGCGCGGCGACGAATTACGGCGAGCTGCTCAACGTGGGCCGCCGCGCCGTCGACCTGGCCCGGGCCGTGGCCCGCGGGACGGCGCCCAGCAGCCCGCTCAACGCCCGCGTCTCGCGCAATCGCCGGTTCGCGGTGGCCCGCGCCAGCCTCGAGGACTACCGCACGTTGCGGGCGCGCTACGACTGCGACATCAACGACGTGGTACTGGCGGTGGTGGCCGGCGCGTTGGCCAACTGGCTGATGTCGCGCGGCGAGCCGGTGTCTCAGACCGCGACGGTCCGGGCGATGGCGCCGCTGTCGGTCTATGCCGACGACCAACTCGACTCCACCGGACCCGGTCAGATGATCGACCAGGTGACGCCGTTTCTCGTCGACCTACCGGTGGGGGAGCCCAACGCCGTGGTGCGGCTGTCGCAGATCGCCCACGCCACCGAGTCGAACCCGACGGCCGCCAGCGCGGTCGACGCCAGGACCATCGTCACGCTGTCGGGTTTTGCGCCGCCGACCCTGCACGCCATGGGTGTCCGGGTGGCGACCAGCTTCCCGAGCTTTTCCAAGCGGACGTTCAACCTGCTGATCACCAATGCCCCCGGCGCCCAGTCGCAGATGTACATCGCCGGCACCAAGCTGCTGGAGGCCTACGCCGTGCCGCCGCTGCTGCACAACCAGGCCTTGGCAATCAGCGTGACGTCCTACAACGGCATGCTGTATTTCGGGATCAACGCCGACCGCGACGCCATGAGCGACGTCGACCTGTTGCCCGACCTGTTGAACCAATCGCTGGAGGAACTCCTCGAAGCCTCGCGATAGCGTGCCGGGTGAAACGTGCTGCGGGGATATACGATCCGGTGGTGAGCACCGCGACAAACGACGGCGCGCCGGCCAAGCCGAAGAAGAAGAGGAAGCCGGCCGTGCACAAGGTTTCCAACGCCGTCTACCAAGACGAGTTATTCCGGCTGCAAACGGAATTCGTGAAGCTGCAGGAGTGGGTGCGCCATTCCGGGGCGCGCGTGGTGATCATCTTCGAGGGCCGTGACGGCGCCGGCAAGGGCGGCGCGATCAAACGCATCACCGAATACCTCAACCCCCGCGTCGTGCGGATCGCGGCGTTGCCGGCGCCGACGGATCGCGAGCGCGGGCAGTGGTACTACCAGCGCTACATCGCGCACCTGCCCGCCAGGGGTGAGATCGTGCTGTTCGATCGGTCGTGGTACAACCGCGCCGGCGTCGAGAAGGTCATGGGATTCTGCACGCCGCAGGAGTACGTGTTGTTCCTGCGGCAGACGCCGATCTTCGAGCAGATGCTGATCGACGACGGGATTCTGCTGCGCAAGTACTGGTTCTCGGTCTCCGAGGCCGAACAGCTGCGCCGGTTCCGGGCGCGGGTGACTGACCCTGTGCGGCAATGGAAGCTGAGCACCATGGACCTGCAGTCGGTGTACCGGTGGGAGGAATACTCGCGGGCCAAAGACGAGATGATGGTGCACACCGACACCGCGTTCAGCCCGTGGTACGTCGTGGAGTCCGACATCAAGAAGCACGCCCGGCTGAACATGATGGCCCATCTGCTGTCCACGATCGCTTACCACCACGTGGAAATGCCGAAGATCAAACTGCCGAAACTCCCGCTGCCGAGCGTGAGTTATCAACGTCCGCCGCGCGAACTGTCGACCTACGTCGACGACTATGCGGCCACACTGATCGGGGATTGAGCCATCCAGGTCTATATCCCGGCCACGCTGGCGATGCTGCAGCGGCTGGTCGCCGACGGCTCGATCGCGCCGGTCAGCGGCATCGCGTTCGCGGTGACACCGGCCCTGCGCGAGGCCTACGCCGAGGGCGACGACGACGAACTGGCCGACGTGGCGCTGCGGGAGGCGGCGCTGGCGTCGCTGCGCCTGCTGGCCGCCGACACCGACGCCGGCACCGACGCCGGCGCGCTGCCGCCGCGGCGCGCGGTGCTGGCGGCCGAGTTCGACTTGGGTGAATCCGGGGCCGTGCTCCGTCCCGATCTCGACGACGCCGTCGTCAAACTCGCCGGCCCCGTCGCGATGGACCGGGTGATCGCGGCCTACGTCGACACCGCCGCGGCCGAACCGGCCGTCGTCACGGCGATCGAGGCGATCGACGCCGCCGACCTCGGCGACGAGGACGCCGAACTGGCCGTCGGCGACGCGCAGGATCACGACCTGGCGTGGTACGCCAACCAGGAGCTGCCCTTTTTGCTCGAGCTGCTCTAGCCGATCGCGCCGATCCGCGCCGGTGGCGGCCTGGCTACAGTCCCGTAGGTTACGGTACCGTAGGTTTACTGAGCCGCATCGTGAGCAGGAGCTTTCCGTGAGCAATCCCGTGAGCAAGAAGCACGCCGCGGTCACCGCCGACGTCGTCGCGACCACGCGCCCCACCGTCGCCGGAGCCGAGCGGCACCCCGGCTGGCACGCGCTGCGGAAGCTGGCGGCCCGGATCACGACGCCGCTGCTGCCCGACGACTATCTGCGGCTGGCCAATCCGCTGTGGTCCGCGCGGGAGTTGCGGGGCCGCATCCTCGAGGTGCGCCGGGAGACCGAAGACTCCGCGACGCTGGTGATCAAACCGGGCTGGGGCTTCGGCTTCGACTATCAGCCGGGGCAGTACATCGGCATCGGCGTCCGGGTCGACGGACGCTGGCGGTGGCGGTCGTATTCGCTGACGTCGAGCCCGGCCGCCCATTCCCGGTCACCGCGCACGGTGACGATCACTGTGAAGGCGATGCCCGAGGGGTTCCTGTCCACCCACCTGGTGGCCGGCGTCGCGCCGGGGACCGTCGTGCGGCTCGCCGCCCCCCAGGGGAACTTCGTCCTGCCCGACCCCGCCCCGCGGTCGATCCTGTTTCTCACGGCCGGGTCCGGGATCACGCCGGTGATGTCGATGTTACGAACGTTGGTGCGCCGCAACCAGGTAGGTGACATCATGCACCTGCATTCTGCGCCCACCGAAGCCGACGTGCTGTTCGGCGCCGAGTTGGCCGCGCTCGCGGCCGATCAGCGAGGCTATCGCCTGCGGGTGCGCGAGACGCGCACGCGGGGCCGGCTCGACTTGGGTAGGCTCGACGACGAGGTGCCAGATTGGCGCGAGCGCCAGACCTGGGCCTGCGGGCCCGAGGGCATGCTCAACCAGGCCGAGCGGGTGTGGTCCGCGGCCGGCATCGGTGACCGGCTCCATCTGGAACGGTTTGCGGTGTCCAAGGCGGCTCCGGCCGGAGCGGGCGGAACCGTCACCTTCGCTCGCAGCGGACGCACCGTCGCCGCCGATGCAGCGACGTCCCTGATGGAGGCGGGGGAGGGCGCCGGCGTTCAGATGCCGTTCGGCTGCCGGATGGGCATTTGTCAGTCGTGCGTGGTGCCCCTGGCCGAAGGTCACGTCCGCGACCTGCGGACCGGCGTCGAACACGATCCGGGAACCCGGATCCAGACGTGCGTGTCGGCGGCTTCCGGCGACTGCGTCCTCGAAATCTAGCGCCCGAAATTCGACGGCTACTCACAGGTAACCTACGGATTCGTAGGTTACGATAGCGTAGGTCACGGACCGAAAAACCGACGGCAGAAAGTTGCACACCATGGCGATCACAGACGTCGACGTATTCGCGCATCTGACGGACGCCGACATCGAAATCCTGGGCGTTGAGCTGGACGCCATCCGCCGGGACATCGAAGACTCGCGCGGCGAGCGGGACGCCCGCTACATCCATCGCACCATCGCGGCCCAGCGCGCGCTCGAGGTGGCCGGGCGGGTGCTGCTGGCCGCCAGTTCGCGGCGTTCGGCCTGGTGGGCCGGCACGCTGACGCTCGGCGTGGCCAAGATCGTCGAGAACATGGAGATCGGCCACAACGTCATGCACGGCCAGTGGGACTGGATGAACGACCCCGAGATCCACTCCTCGACGTGGGAGTGGGACATGAGCGGGTCCTCCAAGCACTGGCGTTACACCCACAACTTCGTCCACCACAAGTACACCAACATCCTCGGGATGGACGACGACGTCGGCTACGGCCTGCTGCGCGTCACCCGTGACCAGCGCTGGAAGCGCTTCAACACCTTCAACCTGGTGTACAACACCCTGCTCGCCCTGCTGTTCGAGTGGGGCGTCGGCCTGCAGCACGTGGAACTCGGCAAGATCGCCAAGAAACGCTTGGAGCACGATGACGCCCGGCAACGGGTCGACGAGTTCCTGGCCAAGGCGGGCCGGCAGGTGGTCAAGGACTATGTCGCCTACCCGGCGCTGACCGCGCTGTCGCCCGGGGCGACGTACCGGTCCACGTTGACCGCCAATGCGCTGGCCAACGTGATCCGCAATGTGTGGGCCAACGCGGTCATCTTCTGCGGGCATTTCCCCGACGGCGCCGAGAAGTTCACCAAGACCGACATGATCGGCGAGACGAAGGGCCAGTGGTACCTGCGCCAGATGCTGGGCAGCGCCAACTTCGAGGCCGGCCCCGCGCTGCGGTTCATGAGCGGCAACCTGTGCCACCAGATCGAGCACCACCTCTACCCCGACCTGCCGAGCAATCGCCTGCACGAGATCTCGGTGCGGGTGCGCCAGGTCTGCGACAAGTACGACTTGCCTTACACCACGGGTTCATTCCTGGTGCAGTACGGCAAGACGTGGCGCACGTTGGCCAAGTTGTCGCTGCCCAACTCCTACCTGCGCGACGACGCCGACAACGCCCCGGAGACCCGCAGCGAGCGCATGTTCGTGCAATTGGGGCCGGGTTTCGCGAGCACCGACCCGGCGACCGGACGACGGCGCGGGCTGAAGACCGCGATCGCCACCGTGCGGGGTTGGCGGCGGCGCGGGAAGCGGCCCGCTGCCGCCTGAGGGCCGCGCGGCGCGCCCCGGTGGATTGGCGGTATGTCCGCGGCGACCCGCGAAGCTTTGAATCGCCCATGGCGGGGTTATGAAGTCGCTATCGCGCCGTTAGCCCCGCCGAGCAACGACCTACCCTCGCTCTCATCGGGGAGCGGGGACGAGCGCCCGTGGCCGACCCCGCTGTCCTGGCGCACACTCACACCGGCGCACGGGTTTCGGACGCCGGCATGGCGTTAACCGAGCCGTTCGATGATGGTGGCGTTGGCCATGCCGCCGCCCTCGCACATCGTCTGCAAGCCGTAGCGTCCACCGCGCTGCTCCAGAGCGTTGACGAGAGTGGTCATGATGCGAGCGCCGCTGGCGCCCAGCGGATGCCCGATCGCGATGGCGCCGCCGTTGACATTGGTCTTCGCCAGATCGGCCCCGGTGTCGTGCGCCCAGGCCAGAACGACGGGCTTGCGGCAAGGCCGCGCCGCGTTCGAAGGTCCGGCACCGTGGCCTCAAACGCCTCGCCGAAGGATACGGGAGCCAGCAGAGCCATTGGGACCAGTCAGCGATGCGCGTCGATCAGGGCGGCAACCGCCTTCTGTGCATCCTTGGTGGCTAGCGGCGGCGTGGCGAACATTTCGGCAATCATCATTGCTACCGGGGTGGTCCACAGCAGCATGCCCAACGCGACGGCATGTTGACCGTTGGTGTCAGTGTTTAAACGAGCCATCAAGTTCGCCAGTGCCGCGCCGAGACGTTCCATGTGCGGCTCATCAAGTCCGCTGCGCAACTGCTTGGTCGAGATGAGAATCTCCAACCCCGCCATTGCTTTTGGATTCGCGAATGCCTCCCACGTTGCCCGCACCAGGTCTTCTGTGTCCATGATTTGCGCTGGATCGGACAACGCTTCAAGTGATGCGGTCAAACGGTCAACGGCATCTTCGATCACCGCAGTGAGCAGACCATCGCGGTCTCCGAAGTGATGCTGGATGACACCCCAACTGACGCCGGCTCGTTCGATGATGTGCCGTGCGCTGGCCGCTGAGAAGCCTTCCTCGCGAATGCACCGAACCGTCTCGTCGATGAGTAGGTCGCGAGTCCGGTCACCCCGCTCCTGTCGCCCGGTGCTCGGACGACGCGGCGCGGTGCGTCTGCGCCCAGTCATCTCCGCAGTCCGCCCTGCTCACCGCGTTGCCTCATCACACGACACTCCTAATGTCCGAACACCCTTGCCGCTAAAACATGGCATGTGCCATGCTTTGCGCATGCAGCTACCCGCTACGCCGAACGGCCCGGATTCATGACTGAGACGATCAACGTAGACGACAAGCGAGTGTCGCCGGCCAGAGCCCCGGACTCTCATCACTGCAGAAGTCGCTGTTCGGCGTCCTGGCGTTTTTCTTCGTCATCCACATCGTGTTTTGGTACCTGGAATTTCATGCCGGGGTGTCCCACGTCGTCGCGTCCACCACGTTGGTCGTCTTCGTCGTGGGCTGTTTCTTAACGGCACTTGCGCTGCCGTGGCTTCCGCTGCCGGACCAGCGTGACCGGACTAAGTCAGAACGACTAAGTGCGATGGTCATCGTGTGGGTCTTTATCGCCTTGATCCCACGATTCATCTGGGAATTACCGTGGCTCTTGGTTTTCGACCAGATCAAAGCCGGCGTCCAACACGGTGCGCTCTGGACCTATATGTGGGCGCCTATCCTGCTCGGAGGCGACGCCCGCTATCTCAACGGTGACCCGCTCATCGTCGTTCTCGAGTGGATCGCCTTCTTCATTGGGCTGTTCGAGGCGTATGCGATGGTTCAGTTCTTCCGGAATGGTAAGCGGTTCACCAGCACTCAACTGTCCTTCATCATGGGCGGGATGATCGTGGAGGTCACGCTGCCAGCGGTCTACTTCGGAGTGGAGATCGCGAACAACATGCAAAGCATGACCAGTCCAGTCGAGATGTGGGTCAAGTTTGTGGCGCTGAACCTCTTGTGGTGCACCATGCCGCTGGTCACCTACTTCTGGGGCGTTCGCAGGTTGACTCGTCGGGACCTGGCGGTGAAGTTCTGAGACGCTCGTCGGTCCCATCGCGGGGGAGTCGGTAGGGAAGACCGCAGATCACCGGCTTACGGTTTTGTTGCCGCTTAGCCCAGCCGCTCGACGATGGTGGCGTTGGCCATGCCGCCGCCCTCGCACATCGTCTGGAGCGCGTATCGTCCGCCGCGCTGTTCGAGCGCGTTGACCATGGTGGTCATGATGCGAGCACCGCTGGCGCCCAGCGGGTGTCCGATGGCGATGGCCCCACCGTTGACGTTGGTCCGCTCAAGGATCGGTCTCCCATGTCGTGCGCCCAGGCCAGAACGACAGAGGCGAACGCCTCGTTGACCTCGAACAGGTCGATGTCGGCCAGCGTCAGCCCGGCGCTGCGCAGCACCTTCTCGGTGGCGGGGATGACGCCGGTCAGCATGTAGAGCGGGTCGGAGCCCACGACGGCGGTCGTGTGGATGCGGGCCAGTGGGCGCAGGCCCAGCCGCGCGGCGACCTCGCTGCTGGTGATCAGCACCGCGGCGCTGCCGTCGGACAACGGCGAGGAGTTCCCGGCCGTGATCGACCAATTGATCTGCGGGAAACGGTCTTTCATTGCCTCGCTGTAGAACGCCGGCTTCAACCCGGCCAGCGTCTCGACCGTCGTGCCGGGCCGGATGAACTCGTCGGTGGCTAGCCCGGCAATGGGAATCAGCTCGTCGTCGAACAGCCCCTCCTTGGTTGCCCGGGCGGCCTTGTCGTGGCTGCCGGCCGAGAACTCGTCGAGCTGGGCGCGCGAGAGGCCCCAGCGCGCGGCGATCAGCTCGGCGCTGATGCCCTGCGGCACCAGGCCCTCGGGGTAGCGCGCCGTCATGTCGGCGCCGAACGGGTTGCTGCCCGGCAACACCGAGCTGCCCATCACCACGCGGCTCATCGATTCCACCCCGCCGGCGACGACGAGATCGTAGGCGCCGGCGATCACGCCATGCGCGGCGAAGCTGATCGCCTGCTGGCTGCTGCCGCACTGCCGGTCGATCGTCACGCCGGGCACCGACTCCGGGAATCCGGCGCCCAGCAACGCATTGCGGGCGATGTTGACGGCCTGGTCGCCGACCTGGGTGACGGCGCCGGCGATCACGTCGTCGACCTGCTCCGGGTCCACCCCGGTGCGCGCCACCAGTTCGCGCAGGCTGTGCGCCAGCAGGTCGGCGGGCAGCACGTCGTGCAGCGCGCCGCTGGGCTTGCCCTTGCCGATGGGGGTGCGGACGGCTCCGACGATGACGGCGTCGCGGTTCATGGCTCCTCCTCGAGCTGAGTAAATAACGCTATACCCAGATAAACACCTCGGTATAGTGAAAGCAACCCAGAAACGGAGGTGATCTTCGTGACAATGCGGCAACGGACAATGCTGCAGGGGCCGCTGGCCGACCGTGACGCGTGGTCGGCGGTGGGCGAGTGCGCGATCGAGAAGACGATGGCGGTGCTCGGCACCAAATCCGCGATGCTCATCATGCGCGAGGCGTATTACGGCACCACCCGGTTCGACGACTTCGCCCGCCGGGTGGGTATCACCAAGGCCGCCACCTCGGCGCGGCTTGCTGAACTGGTCGACATCGGGCTGCTACAGCGCCGCCCCTACCGCGAGCCCGGGCAGCGCGGTCGCGAGGAGTACGTGCTGACCGACGCCGGCATCGAGTTCATGCCGGTGGTGTGGGCGCTGTTCGAGTGGGGCCGACGCCACCTGCCGGGACGCGACCGGCTAAGGCTGACCCATCTGGGCTGTGGCGCCGACGCCGAGGTGCAGATCCGTTGCGAACAAGGGCATCTGGTGCCACCGGAGGAGCTCGGGATGCGCTTGGTCAGTCAGGCCTGATGCAGCGCGGCCAGCAGCCTGCGCGCCGCGGCCACCCGGCGAAGCGCCGGCCCGGACAGCGTGTCCAGCGCACACTCGGGGTCGGCCGGCGGGCCCATGTGCCCGCAGCCGCGCGGGCAGTCCTGGATCGCGTCGGCGAGATCCGCGAAGGCCATCAGCACGTCGTCGGGCTGGATGTGGGCCAGCCCGAACGAGCGGATGCCCGGGGTGTCGATCACCCAGCCGGAACCGTCGCTCAGCGGAAGCGCCACCGACTGCGTCGAGGTGTGCCGGCCCCTGCCCATCTCGGTCACCTCACCGACCGCCCGGGCCGCTTCCGGCACAAGGCGATTCACCAGCGTCGACTTGCCGACCCCCGAGTGCCCGAGCAGGACGGTGATCTGCCCGGTGAGCAGGTCCGCGACCGCCGGCAGCGGGTCCTCACGGCCCGCGGCGACCACGGTCAGATCCAGCTCGACGAACTGCTCGGCGAACGGATCCGGCGGGGCGAGGTCCGTCTTGGTCAGGCACAGAATCGGGTGCAGCCCACCGGCGTAGGCGGCGATCAGCGTCCGGTCGACCAGACCGGTGCGCGGCGGCGGGTCGGCCATCGCCACCACGATCAGCAGCTGGTCGGCGTTGGCGACCACCACCCGCTCGCTGGGATCGGTGTCATCGGCGGTGCGCCGCAACGCCGTTCGCCGTTCGCGCCGCCGCACGATGCGCGCGAGGGAGTCCGGCCGGCCGGACAGGTCGCCGACCACGTCGACATCGTCGCCGACGACGATCGGGGTACGGCCCAGTTCGCGGGCCCGCATCGCGGTGACGCGGCGATCGGGGTCGCCGCCGAGCACGCATCCCCAGCGGCCGCGGTCGACGCTGACCACCATGGCGGGTTCGGCGTCGGCGTGCTCGGGGCGGGTCTTGGTCCGCGGTCGCGAGCCCCGTCCGGAGCGGACCTTGACGTCGGACTCGTCGTAGTCGCCCGGCCTCAACCGGTGGACTCTTCCCCGATTGCCCGGTTCCTCCTCGGGCCGCCGCCGCGGCCCGCATCGTCGCCGGGCTCCAGCATGCGGGCCCACAGCTGCGGGAATTCCGGCAGCGTCTTGGTGGTGGCGCCGATATCGTCCACCTCGACGCCGTCCACCCGCAGCCCGACGATGGCGCCGGCCATCGCCATCCGATGGTCGGCGTACGCCCGCCAGGTGCCGGGCCCCAGCGGCGTCGCGGTGATCACCAGGCCGTCGGGCGTCTCGGTGCAGTCGCCGCCGAGGCGGTTGATCTCGGTGCTCAGCGCGGCCAGTCGGTCGGTCTCGTGACCGCGCAGGTGGGCGATGCCGGACAGGCGCGACACCGATCCCGGTGTGGCCAGCGCCGCGAGCGCCGCCACCGACGGCGTCAGCTCGCCGACGGCGCTCAGGTCGACGTCGAAACCCTGGTAGCTCGCGGGACCCTGCACCTCGAGGGCTGAATCAGATTGCGTGACAGCGGCGTTCAGCGTGCTCAGGACTTTCAGGATGTGATCGGCGGGTTGCACGCTGGTCGACGGCCAGCCGGTGATGCGCACCGTCCCGCCGGTGACCACCGCCGCGGCCAGGAACGCCACGGCGTTCGTCAGGTCGGGCTCCACCTCCCAGTGCCGGGCCGTCACCGAACCCGGGCGCACCCGCCACTGGTTGGGGGTCGAGTCGTCGACGTCGACCCCGGCCTGCCGCAGCATCATCACGGTCATCGCGATGTGCGGCGCCGACGGCAGCGACGACCCGGTGTGGTGCACGGTCAGTCCCTCGTCGAACGACGCCGCGCACAACAGCAGGCCGGATACGAACTGCGACGATGCCGACGCGTCGATGCCCACGGCGCCCCCGGCGACCGATCCGCTGCCGTGCACGCGGAAGGGCAGACGGTCGCCCTCGATCAGCACGCCGATGCCGCGCAGGGCGTCCAGCAGCGGCGCGATGGGCCGGGCGCGGGCCTGCTCGTCGCCGTCGAACTCCACCACCGCGTCGGCCAGCGCCGCCAGCGGCGGGACGAAACGCAGCACCGTGCCCGCCAGGCCGCAGTCGACCCGGGCCCCGCCGGCGGGTGCGATCCGGCCGCTGACCGTCAGTTCGGGACCGGTCCCGTCGACGCGCAGGCCCAGTGCGCGCAGCGCCCCGATCATCAGGTTGGTGTCCCGGCTGCGCAGCGCCCCGCCGATCGTCGGGGCGCCCTGCCCCTGCGCGGCCAGCGCGGCGAGCAGCAGCGCGCGGTTGGTCTGCGACTTCGAGCCCGGGACGGTCACGGTCGCGCGCACCGGCGCCGTCGCGTGGGGGGCCGGCCACGACTGCGTGCTCACCGGTCCATCATCGCCTGTCGCCGGTTCTGCCACCATGGGTGTCATGTGCGGACGGTTTGCGGTCACCACGGATCCGGCCCTGCTGGCTCAGAAAATCAAGGCGATCGACGAAGCGACCGGTGCCGCGCCCGATGGTGTGGCGCCCAACTACAACGTGGCCCCCACGGCCACCATCGCCACCGTCGTCAGCCGCCACAGCGAGCCCGACGACGACCCGACGCGCCGGGTGCGGCTGATGCGCTGGGGCCTGGTGCCGCCGTGGGCCAAAGCCGGACCCGACGGCGCGCCCGAGAACAAGGGGCCGATGCTGATCAACGCCCGCGCCGATAAGGTCACCACCTCGCCGGCGTACCGGTCGAGCGCGAAGGGAAAGCGCTGCCTGATCCCGATGGACGGCTACTACGAGTGGCGGGTCAACGATGCGAAGGCCGGTCAGAAGTCTCGCAAGACGCCCTTTTTCATGTACCGGGCCGACGGCGAGCCGCTGTTCATGGCGGGGCTGTGGTCGGTCTGGAAGGCGTCCAAGGACGACCAGCCGCTGCTGAGTTGCACGATCATCACCACCGACGCGCCCGGCGAACTCGGTGAGATCCATGACCGGATGCCGCTGGTGGTGCCCGAACGCGACTGGGACCGCTGGCTGAACCCGGACGCGCCCGTCGACGAAGAGCTGCTGACCCGCCCGCCCGACGTGCACGGCATTCGCACGCGGGAGGTGTCGACGCTCGTCAACAACGTCCGCAACAACGGACCCGAACTGCTGGAAGAGGTCGAGTCGCAACCCGAGCAGATGAAGCTGCTGTAGCGCGATCACGCCGCGTCCGGACTGTCGTTTTTGTCGTCATCGTCCGCCCCGTCGTCGTGGCGCAGGAGTTTTTCGGGGTGCCAGTAGGTGTTGGTGCGAGGCTGGCCGCGGTCCAGGTGCGGCGGTGGGATCCACTCGGTGTCACCCTGGGCGTTTTTGCGGGTGACCCAACCCTTTTCGGTGATCCGGTGGTGGGCGCCGCAGCAGAAGGTGAGGCCGTTGATGTCGGTGACGGCGGATTTCGCATAGGGGAGGACGTGGTGGACTTCGCAGTAGTAGCCGCCCACGGTGCAGCCCGGCGCCGAGCAGCCGCGGTCCTTGGCGTACAGGACGATCCGCTGGGCCCGGTCGGCCAGCCGCTTGGTGTGATACAGCCCCAGGGCCTTGCCGTGGTCAAAGATCGCCAGGTACTGATGGGCATGGCGGGCCAGCCGGATCACGTCGCTCATCGGCAGCAGGGTGCCCCCACCGGTCAACGCGCACCCGGCGGCGGCCTCCAGCTCGGCCAATGTCGTGGTGACAACAATCGAGGCCGGTAGCCCGTTGTGTTGGCCCAGGTCTCCGGAGGCCAGCACCGCGCGCAGGCCGGCCAGCAGGGCGTCGTGCTGGCGTTGGGCCGGGCCGCGGGTGTCGCCCTCGATGGCCTCTTGACTCGGTGTCCCCTCGATGCAGGGTTTTTCCTCGTGGCCGTTGCACATGCCGGGGGCGGCCAGTTTGGCCCATGCGGCCTCGAGGGTGGCGCGCAGTTCGGGGGTGATCCAGCCGCTGAGCCGCGACATTTTGTCGGGGCCTTGGGCGCCCAGGATCAGCCCGCGCCGCCGGGCGCGGTCGTCGTCGGTGTAGGTGCCGTCGGGGTTGATGGTGTCGGTGAGTTTGTCGGCCAGCCCGGCCAGTTCTTCGGGTCGGATTTGGCTGCCCAGTTCGGCCAGGTCGGCTTCGGCGCGCTCGCGGGTGGGTTGGTCGACCCACTCGGGCAGCTGGTGTGAGAAGTTGCGGATCACGGTGACGTGTTCGGCGCCGAGCTTGCCGTCTTTTTGGGCTTGGGCGGTCTCGGCCAGCGCCGGGGGCAGGGGTTGGCCGGTCAGCCCGCGGCGGGGTCCGAGGTCGGCGGCCTCAGCGATGCGGCGGGCGGCTTGTTTACGCGAGATGAGGGTGGCTTCGGCGATCGCGTGGGAGAGCTTGCCGCCCAATTCTTCCGGGGTGCCCTGGCGGCCCAGGGTGTTGATCACCGTATGCTCCAAAGACGGCAGCCGCCGGCGCAGCTTCTCCACCCGTTCCAGCCAGGCCAGCAGCTCTGGGGTGCTCAACGCGTCGCAGTCATGGGCGGCCACCGCGGCCAAGGCGGCCTCCAGCGCCGCCCAGTCCGCGGTCAACGCGTCACGATCAACACTCACACCACGAAACTAGCGACGGGCACCGACAACAAACCCCGTCCAGTGACCACTGAAACCAAAGTGACGCAAGTTTTTTCGTGCCCACGGTATGGCCGCCGCCGATGCTATCGCGGGCGCTCGCATAGCATGCATGGGTGACTGGCTGCTACACCTACACGTTCGACGACATCAAGGACCGCTCGGTCGCGGTGGTCGGAGCGGGAACGCTGGGGCGCCGGATCGCGCTGATGTTCGCCAGCCGCGGCGGAACCGTGCGACTCTACGCCCGGCGCGCCGAGCAACTGGCCTCCGCAACGCAGTATGTGGCCGAATCCCTGCCGAAGCTGTTGACAGACAGAGGCTTTGGCGAAACAGGCACCGCGATCGGGGTGACCGAGCTGGACGATGCGCTGGATGACGCCTGGCTGGTCGTCGAGTCGGTACCCGAGAAACTCGAGGTCAAGATCCAGACGTGGGCCCAGATCGACCGAGCGGCGGCGCCGGACGCCATCTTCGGGACCAACTCGTCGTCATACCCGTCGCGCCTGATGGCCGACAAGGTGGGCGACAAAACCCGGTTGTGCAACACGCACTTCTACATGCCACCCGAGGTCAACGCCGTCGACCTGATGTCCGACGGCCAGACGGACCGCGGCCTGCTCGACACACTGTTGACCGTGCTGCCCGAATTCGGCGTCTATCCGTTCGAGGCGCGCAAAGAGTCCACCGGATTCATCTTCAATCGCATCTGGGCCGCCATCAAACGCGAGTCGCTGGCCGTGGTCGCCGAGGGCGTGGCCCGCCCCGAGGACGTCGACGGCATGTTCAAGGTCAACTGGCGCGTGCCGGCCGGGCCCTTCCAGATGATGGACATGGTCGGCCTGGACGTCGTGCTCGACATCGAGAACCACTACGCCGACGAGTTCCCGCACCTGCCGAAAAGCGTACGAGACCTGTTGCAGACCTATGTCGATGCGGGCAAGCTCGGCGTCAAGACCGGCGAGGGTTTCTACACCTATCCGCGGTCCTGAGCCCGGCCGGCAGGTTCGCGGCCGCCTAGCCCACCTTGCCGGCGATCTGGCCGGCGGCCTTGACGCCCAGGTCGCCGGGATCCTTGCGGCACCCGGAGACATCGATCGCGACGTTGTTGCGCACGGTCAGCGCACGCTGGCAGCTCGTGGTGAGCGACGTGGCGTTGCCCAGATTCATGGTCACCGAAATGGTGTTGATCAGCGTCCCATTGGCGTTGGTGGCCGCTCCCACCTTCCACATGGCCTCGGGATTGTTGGGGCCGGCGGGAGTTGTGAATTGGCGGTTGTTGCAGGCCGACCATTTCTGCGCGGAAGCGGTGTAGAAGTCATTGGCCTCCTTGGCGGACGGGAACGACACCACCATCTGGGTCACCTCGGGGTCCGCCTCGTTCACCTCGGGGTCCGCCTCGTTCGCGTCCGCGGGGAGCGACGCGACGTCGTCGTCGCCGGCGACCGCGGTGTACCCGCTGCCGGCATAAGCGAACACCTCGCCGGGGTTCAGGGCGTACAGGCATTCGTCGGGGAATTTCCATCCCGCGGGCCACTGCTGCTTGGCGTTGTCGTCCACCAGCTTGTCGTACTGCTCCCTGCTTTTCGATCCGGTGAGGCCCAACAGGCCGTCGACATCGGCCGGCGTCAGCAAGAGGCCCGCGAGCGCTGCCGGCGCGACAGGTGGCGGGGGCGTGGTCGTGGTGGTGGTGGTGGTCGACGAGCTGGGGGCGCTGTGGTCGTTTCCGCCGCACGACGTGAGCAACACCGCAACGGCGGCCAAGGCCGCCGCAACCGTCAGCTGGCGCATGTTCGGCCCTTCCGGTAGCTGAATGCTGAGTGCGGACCAGAGCGTAACTGAATCGTCGCGATACCGCGCTGGTTAGTTCATTCTCGGTAAGACTGGTTTGCTACTGACGCTCGGAATATTTGCTGACGGCCTCCAGGCGAGCGATGAAACGCGTGCGATGCCGAATTGTGTCAGGAAGGACATTCCGTCTACACCCAAGGCAGGAAATCATATGGGGATGACAACTACCGACAAGACCGTGTTCGAGGGGCCGCTGCAGCAACTCGCCCGCAGCGCGTGGCAGTTGGTCCTGTTCATCGGCATTCTGGCCGTGGCACTCGGTGTGGCAGTGCTGGCCTGGCCGGGCAAGACGCTGTTGGTGGCCGGCGCACTGTTCGGCATCTACCTGGTGGTATCCGGCGTCGGGTACATGTTCACCGCCTTCGGTTCCCACACCGGCGCCACGATGCGGGTGCTGGCGTTCATCACCGGCGCCGTGTCGCTCGTGTTGGGCTTGTTCTGCTTCCGCGACAAATTCGAGGCGGTCTGGCTATTGGCCCTGTGGATCGGCATTGGCTGGGTGTTCCGCGGGATGACGCTGCTGGCCGCTGCCCTGTCGCTTGATCACATGCCCGGACGCGGTTGGCAGGCGCTCACCGGTGTGATCGTCCTCATCGGCGGCGGCGTGCTGATCATCTCGCCGATCGAATCGATGGCGATCCTGACGCTGGTGGCTGGCTGGTGGCTGATAGTCATCGGCATCATGGACGTCATCACCGCGTTCCAGGTCCGCAGCCGGGCGAAGGCTCTCAGCACCTAGGGCAGTCGCCACTCGATTTCGAACGCCAGGCACAGCTCGGCCAAATCCCTTGGCAGCGAAAGCGATCGGTCGGTCAACTGCTCGATGCGGCGTTGCTGGCGCCGGTCGCCGAGGCGTTCCTGCAGGCCCCGCGGGAACGCCCATGAGGCGCGACGGCGTCGACGCGATTTGCGCGCAGTTCGCGAACGTAACCGGACTGCGAAAAACGGGACCCGATTTCGCCATGGCGTTACGCTCGCGCACGAACTAGGTGCAGATATCGGCGGTGACCGCGCCGGTCAGCCGGACCAGATCCTGCGGTGCGACCCCCACGTCCCAGCCCCGCCGACCCGCGCTGCAGTACACCCGCTGCCAGGCGAGCGCCCCGGAGTCGACGACGGTGGGCAGCGGCTTGCGCTGGCCGAACGGCGAGACGGCGCCGAGTACGTAGCCGGTCGCGCGCTGCGCGGCGGCCGGGTCGGCCATCGTCGCCCGGGCGTGCCCCAGCGCGGCGGCGGCCGCCTTCAGCGACAGCCGGTCGGGCACCGGCAATATCGCGACGGCCAAACCGTCGGGAACCTCGACGACCAGGGTCTTGTAGACCTGCTCCGGCGCGATGCCCGCCCCGGTGAGCGCATGGACCGCCGCCGCGCCGAACGAGCGCTCACGCGGGTCGTGGTCGAAAGTGACGACCTCGTGCGGCACACCGGCCTTGACCAAAGCCGCGATCGCCGGGGTCGCGGCGCGGGCCATTTGGGGCCCCGCTAAGGACCCGTGTACCCCGGCGGATTGACGCCGTCCACCCAGAAGTCGACGCCGAGCGTCGAACCCGGCACGCAGTCGTAGACCGAGAGGTCGGTGACCCCGGACTCCACCAGCACGTCCTCGCACAGCAGCGATTTGCCGGTGTACTGCTTGGCGGGCTTGTTGAGGATCACGTAGGCCGCGTCGGAGTACACCTCGGGCTTGCGCGCCCGCCCCATCGCCTCGTCGCCGCCGAGCAGGTTCTGCACCGCGGCGGTGGCCACCAGCGTGCGCGGCCACAGCGTGTTCGAGGCGATGCCGTCGGCGCGCATCTCCTCGGCGATGCCCAGCGCGCACAACGTCATGCCGAACTTGGCCATCATGTACGCCGTCGGCTTCAGCCACTCGCTGCCCAGCAGCACCGGCGGCGACAGCGTCAGGATGTGCGGGTTCTCCCGCCCCTTCAGGTGCGGGATGCACGCTTGCGACACCGCATAGGTGCCGCGCACCTGGATGCCGTTCATCAGGTCGAACCGCTTCATGGGCACCTCGAGGATCGACCCCAGGTTGATCGCCGAGGCGTTGTTCACGCAGATGTCGATGCCGCCGAACTGCTCGACGGTCTTGGCCACCGCGGATTCCACGGAATCCGGGTCGCGGACGTCTCCGACGATCGGCAGCGCCTGCCCGCCCGCCTCCTCGAGTTCCTTGGCGGCGGTGTAGACCGTGCCCGGCAGCTTCGGGTGCGGCTCGGCGGTCTTGGCGATCAGGGCGATGTTGGCGCCGTCCTGGGCGGCGCGCTTGGCGATCGCGAGGCCGATACCGCGGCTGGCGCCGGAGATGAACATGGTTTTGCCGTTCAGAGACATGGCGTCACAGTAACTCGCTGCGGAAACCGGGCAGATGGGGGACCGGCCGGGGTGGGATCCGCCCCGGAGCCGGCCTCGGAAATAGTGCCCTGGCCACCGCTGTTGAACGGATCGGTTTCTTCACGCGCGCGAGCACCCGCAGACAGTGTCGGGGGCAGCCTTTAGATTGGGAGGAGCAGTCTGGTGTCAACGGCGACGGGCCTGCTGGACGGGCCGGTGGACGTCGAGCGGTGGGCGTTGTCGGTGCTTTCCGCCGACACCGCAGCAGAAGGGACCGGGGTAATCGAAATGGCCGATTCAGAGGGCGCGGCGCGTCCGGAGACTCCGCGTCCGGAGACTCCCGAGCCCGAAACCCGCGCGGCGACGGACCACGAGGAGACGGACGAAGCGCTGACGGCGCGGTTCGAACGCGACGCGATCCCGCTGCTGGACCAGCTCTACGGCGGCGCGCTGCGCATGACCCGCAATCCCGCCGACGCCGAGGACCTGCTGCAAGAGACGATGGTGAAGGCCTACGCCGGCTTCCGCTCGTTCCGGGAGGGCACCAACCTCAAGGCGTGGCTCTACCGGATCCTGACCAACACCTACATCAACAGCTACCGCAAGAAGCAGCGGCAGCCGTCGGAGTATCCGACCGAGGCGATCACCGACTGGCAGCTGGCGTCCAACGCCGAGCATTCCTCCACCGGCCTGCGTTCGGCCGAGGTCGAGGCCCTCGAGGCGTTGCCCGACACCGAGATCAAAGAGGCGCTTCAGGCGTTGCCGGAGGACTTCCGGATGGCGGTCTACTACGCCGACGTCGAGGGTTTCCCGTACAAGGAGATCGCCGAGATCATGGACACGCCGATCGGCACGGTCATGTCTCGGCTGCACCGTGGTAGACGTCAGCTGCGTGAACTTCTGGCCGACGTGGCCAAGGAGCGAGGATTCAACCGCGGGCAACAGGCGCATGAGGAGGTGTCGTCGTCATGAGTGAGTCGTCCGGCCCCGTCGACCCGCGCGCCGACGACAGCGATTCCCACGGCGGCTTCGGCTGCGCCGAAGTGATCGCCGAGGTATGGACACTGCTCGACGGCGAGTGCACGCCCGACGCCCGGGAAAGGCTGCGCCAGCACCTCGAGGCGTGTCCGGGGTGCTTCAAGCACTACGGGATAGAAGAGCGCATCAAGGCGCTGATCGCCACCAAATGCCAGGGCGAGAAGGCCCCCGAGGGCCTACGGGAGCGCCTCCGGCTGGAGATCCGCCGGACCACCATCATCCGGGACGTGCAGCAACGGCCGGCGCAGTGACGAACGGTGCACGAGCGGCCTCAGGCGTTGGGCCGCTTGCCGTGGTTGGCTTTGCTGTACTTGCGGTCGCGCTTCTTCCGGCCACGCTTGGCCATCTTTGAACCTCCGTATTAGTCCGAGAACCGGGCGCCCGGCACCCGTCGTGTTGCCTCCCAGTCTCTCACGGCCTTTCTGATGCGCGATCGATAGCCCGCGCGCCGCGGCCGTGAATGGCGTTGTGGTTCGATATACATGACTTTGCGACAAAAGCTTGCTGGATCGGTAGCCGGCATGCGCCGATGGCCGGGAACGAGTGGGGTGAAGATGGCGGAGGATGTTCGCGCCGAAATCGTGGCCAGCGTGCTGGAAGTCGTCGTCACCGAGGGTGACCAAATCGGCAAAGGTGACATCGTGGTGCTGCTGGAGTCGATGAAGATGGAGATTCCCGTTCTGGCCGAGATCGACGGCACCGTCAGCAAGGTCAGTGTTGCGGTCGGCGACGTCATCCAGGCCGGCGACCTCATCGCCGTCATCAGTTAGCCGTTGGGCACTGCGCACCACCGCCGGGACGACTCGGGAGTATTTGATGTCGACTCTCGGTGACCTGCTTGCCGAACACACGATGCTGCCCGGCAACGCCGTCGACCATCTGCACGCGGTGGTCGGGGAGTGGCAGCTGCTGGCCGACCTGTCGTTCGCCGACTACCTGATGTGGGTTCGCCGCGATGACGGCATGCTGGTCTGCGTCGCACAGTGCCGGCCCAACACCGCGCCAACCGTCATGCAGGCCGACGCGGTGGGCAGCGTCGTCGGCGGCGACAAGATGCCGCTGGCCGCCGAGAGTTTCGCCTCCGGCACCACCGTCCAGGAGCCCCTCTCGGGTCCGCGGACGTCCTGGCAGCTGCTGGGCCCGCACGTCGTGGCGTCCCCGGTGCGCTACGGCGGCCAGGTGGTGGCGGCCCTGACGCGGCACCAGAACGCACTGGTGGCTCGCCGCAAATCCGGCCAACTCGAGACCGCCTACCGGGAATGCGCGGCGAACCTTGTGCAGATGCTGGCCGAGGGCACCTTCCCCGACGTGGGCGACGTGGCCATGTCACGGTCGACCCCGCGGGCGGGCGACGGCTTCATCCGCCTGGATGTTGGCGGCATCGTCGCCTACGCCAGCCCCAATGCGCTGTCGGCCTACCACCGCATGGGGCTGACCACCAAGCTGGAGGGCTGCAACCTGATCGAGGTCACGCGGCCGCTGGTTTCGGACCCGTTCGAGGCGCAGGAGGTGGCCGAGCACATTCGCGACCTGGTCGACGGCGGGCTGAGCATGCGGATGGAGGTCGACGCCGGCGGCGCCACGGTGCTGCTACGGACGTTGCCGCTGGTGGTCAACGGCACCAGCAAGGGGGCGGCGGTGCTGATCCGCGACGTCACCGAGGTCAAGCGCCGCGACCGCGCGCTGATCTCCAAGGACGCCACCATCCGGGAGATCCACCACCGGGTGAAGAACAACCTGCAGACCGTGGCGGCGCTGCTGCGCCTGCAGGCGCGCCGGACGGTCAACGCCGAGGGACGGGAAGCGCTGATGGAGTCGGTGCGCCGGGTTTCCTCCATCGCCCTGGTCCACGACGCGCTGTCGATGTCGGTGGACGAGCAGGTGAACCTCGACGAGGTCATCGACAGGATCCTGCCGATCATGAACGACGTGGCGTCGGTGGACAGGCCGATCCGGATCAACCGGGTCGGCGACCTCGGGGTGCTGGACTCCGACCGCGCCACGGCCCTGATCATGGTGATCACCGAGCTTGTGCAGAACGCGATCGAGCATGCGTTCGATCCCGCGGTCCAGGAGGGGTCGGTCACGATCCGGGCCGAGCGCTCGGCCCGCTGGCTCGACGTCGTGGTGCACGACGACGGGCGGGGCCTTCCCGACGGGTTCAGCCTGGAGAAGTCCGACAGCCTCGGCCTGCAGATCGTGCGGACCCTGGTGTCGGCGGAGCTGGACGGCACGCTCGGCATGCGGGAAGCCCCCCAGCAGGGCACCGACGTGGTGCTGCGGGTGCCGATCGGTCGGCGGCCCCGGCTGCTTCTCTAGCTTCTGCGGCTTCTGCGGCCCCGCACAGCAGTGCGGCCCCGACGATTGTCGAGGCCGCACTGTCTGCTTGAAACTGCGTCAGACTCCGCTACGGGCCTTCGTTCGAGCGCTGCGCCGCTTCAGCGCGCGTCGCTCGTCTTCGCTCATCCCACCCCATACGCCTGAGTCCTGGCCGGTGTTCAGGGCCCAGGCGAGGCACTCGGTGGTCACCGGGCACCGGTTGCAGATCAGTTTCGCGTCAGCGATCTGCGCGAGCGCCGGGCCACTGTTCCCTACCGGGAAGAACAGCTCCGGGTCCTCGTCGCGACAGACCGCCTTGTGGCGCCAATCCATACGTTGTTACTCCTCACTGAGTGCGCAGCAAGATGCACGGGCATTTTCTTCGGCTGTTAAGCGTGCAGAAGAAAAGGATCCGTACCCTACACAAATTTCTGCATGCAACCTTTTGATCGTTTCACAGGCTCCGAAGAAGTCAATAGCGTGCGTTCCCTCGTGGGCTATCTCACTTTGACCAACTCGTAGCAGAGCCCTTACTCAGTTGTACTACACTTACGGGCTACTCTCCCGAGAAATTATTCCCGGGTCCTTCTGTGGCGCTTCGTCATCGCAGGTCAGGCCGCCTTTTGCCGGGCGGAGCGGCGACCGGCAGGGCATCGGGAACCGCCCGGAACGTCATGGTTTCGCGGGTGCCGAGGTAGTCCCCGTCGAACTGGCAGGCGACCGGGCCCCCGCTCGACGTGACTCGCAGGCACGCGACGTCGTCGTCGGTGATGAGGTTCGGGAACTGAAACTTCGGCCGTTTGGCGAACATCTGCCGGACTATGCGCAGCGTGGGGATCGTCTTGAGACCGGTGGGGGCGAACACCCCCAGGCCCGTCTCGAAGCTGCACTCGGGGTTGGTCCACACCGGCCGGTCGTTGGCGAAGGTCCACGGGCTGGAGTTCGACACGAAGACGAAGCTGATCCCCGTCAGCGGTGCACGGTCGGGAAGTTCCAGGGTCAGCACCGGTTCCCGGCGGGTGTAGCCCCACACAGCGGGCACGGCGGCGCGCACGTAGCGCCACGGCGTGACTTTGCCCCCCTTGTCGCGTTCGGCCTCGACCGCGGCCACCACCTCGGCGTCGACTCCCATCCCGGTGTTGAACACGGCCCACCGCTCGCCGCAGTCGATCAGGCCGATGCGGCGCCACGTCTGGTGACGGCGGTAGTCGTCGAGCAACTGGATGAGCTGGTTGGTGGCGGCGACGGGGTCCCGGGAGATGCCGAGCGACCGGGCCAGCACGTTCGCGGAGCCGCCGGGTACCACCGCGACCGCGGGGACGGGCCACGGTGGCGTCGAACCGGGATGGCCGAGCAGGCCGTTGACCACCCCGCTGACCGTGCCGTCGCCGCCGTGCACGACGACCAGGTCGACCCCGTCCTTGGCCGCCGCCTGCGCGAGTTCGGTGCCGTGGCCGCGGTGGTTGGTGTGCTCGACGGTGAGCTGCAGGCGGCTCTTGAGTGCGTGCGCCAGCAGGTCGCGACCGGCGGGCGTGGTGGAGGTGGCTGTGGGGTTGACGATCAGCACGGCACGCATGACGCATGAGCTTAGGCGTGCAATCGGGCCAGGCCGTGCAACGGTCAGCGGTCGGGGCGGCTGACTACGCTGACGCTGTGGCAGTCCCCGGCAAGCAGGTCACGCCTGCCACCGTGCGCGCCGCGGGAGCGATCGCCGTCGCCCAGGGCGCGGCCGCGCTGGTGGTGGCCGTGGTGCTGGTGGTGCGCGGCATCGCCGGGGCCGACCAGCGGCTGGTCAACGGGCTGGGCACGGCGGCCTGGTTCGCGCTGTCCGGCGCCGTCGTGCTCGCCGCCGGGCGCGCGTTGATTCGTGGCAAGCGCTGGGGCCGCGGGCTGGCGGTGTTCACCCAGTTGCTGCTGTTGCCCGTGGCGTGGTACCTCGCGGTGGGCTCGCATCGGCCGGCGTTCGGGATTCCGGCGGGCGCGGTGGCCCTGACCGCGTTGGGGCTGCTGTTCAGCCCCGCCGCCGTCCGCTGGGCCGCCGGAGATCAGCGCGGCCGGACCGCTTCGGCGGATCAAGGGCCGGACGGCGAATAGCCGGTCGCGGTCAGGTCTGGGCCCCGAGCGCCCTGAGTATCGTGGCGAATTTCGTTGTGGTCTCGTCGACTTCGTCATCGGGGTCGGACTCGGCGACGATGCCGCCGCCGGCGCGCGCCAGCGCCGTGCGGCGGTCCGCCGACAGCTGCGCGCAGCGGATGGACACCACCCAGTAGCCGTCGCCGGCGGCGTCGCACCACCCCACCGCCCCGGCGTAGAAGCCGCGGTCGCCCTCCAATTCGGCGATCAGCTCGGTCGCGGTTCTGGTGGGGACGCCGCCGACCGCCGGCGTGGGATGCAGGGCCAACGCCAGATCGATTGCCGTCGTTGACTTCTCGCGCAGCCGGCCGCTGATCGGTGTGCACAGGTGCCACACCGCGGCGGTGCGGCTCAGCTGCGGCTCGGCCGCGATGGTCAGGTTGTCGCACAGCGGCTCCAGGGCCGCCCGCATGGCCTCGATCACCAGCCGATGCTCGTGTCGGTCCTTGGCCGAGGCGGCCAGCGTGGCGCCGTTGGCGGCATCGACCTGGGGGTCGGGGGCGCGCGGGGCCGAACCGGCGAACGGCTGGCATACGACGCGGTCGCCGGAGCGGGCCACCAGCAGCTCCGGGCTGGCGCCCACGAGCGCGACGCCCGCGTAGTCGGCGCCCGCGGCGCTCAGGTCGACGAGATAGCCGTAGGCGGCGGGGTCCGCGGCGATCAGGCGGCGCAGGACGATCCGGGCGTCCAGGGGGGCGTCCGCGGCGAGCCGCAGCGCGCGGGCCAGCACAACCTTGTGCAGCGAGCCGCCCGGTTCGCGCAGCCGGTCACGCGCGCGGGCGATCCGGTCGCGGTAGTCGGCGGGGGGCGGCACGGCCGCGGCGACGCGCACCGCCGGCAGCGGGCCCGTCGGCCAGGCGGGGGGTCCCTCGGTGCGCAGCACGCTGCCCGGCGCCAGCAACGATGCGGGTTGGTCCGTGTCGAAAGGCAACGCGCCCAACAGGATTGGAATCGACCCGGAAGCCAGCTCCGCCTGTGCCGCCCGCACGTCGCAGAAGCGGCCGCGCACCCCGTCGGCAACCAGGGTCCCGCGGGGTCCGCACAGCGCGAACGGCGGTTCGGTGGATTCGCTCACCCGTGCGCCAGCGCCTGCGGGCGGCCCGTCAGCCCCAGGGCGGCCAGCTGCCGCACGCCGTGCTCGAACCCGCACACGGCGATCGAGCCGGCGACCATCCAGAAGCGGCTGCCCTCGAGCAACGGCAGCTCGACCCAGCGGGTGATCACCGAACGGGAGAAGTGGCTGTGGCCCACGAACACTACGTCGCGCGAGGTCATCTGTTCCAACGCGAGTGCGACGGCCTCATCGGCGCGGTCGCTGACCTGCGCCACGCTCTCCCCGTCGGGGCAGCCGTGCGTCCAGACCAGCCAATCGGGAACCGATTCGCGGATCTGCGGGGTCGTCAGCCCCTCGTAGGCGCCGTAATCCCACTCGGCGAGCAGGTCGGTCACCCCGTCGATCGAGAGCCCGGCCACCTTGGCCGTGGTGATGGCACGTTGGCGAGGGCTGGAGTAGACCACCGGGTCGTCGAGCCCGAGCTCGCGCAGCACCCGCCCCGCGCGGTCGGCCTGAATCCGGCCGTTGTCGGTGAGCTCGAGATCGGTTCGACCCGTGTGCTGGCCGGATTTGGACCACGCGGTTTCGCCGTGGCGAAGCAGTACCAGTCGGTGGTTGTACAAGCCCATGCGACCGATTCTGCCGGACGCGAACCACGGCTTGTCAGCCGCGGCATTACGCCCGTGAACATGCCAGGATGGCACTCAGGACCGCGCTCATGACCGCGCGGAGCCATAGCGAGGAGAAGGGGCGGTGCCTGTGGCCAAGACCCGGGTATTGGCGGTTGCCAACCAGAAGGGCGGGGTCGCCAAGACGACGACGGTCGCGTCGCTGGGCGCGGCGCTGGCGGACGCGGGGCAGCGGGTGCTGCTGGTCGACCTGGATCCGCAGGGGTGCCTGACCTTCTCGCTCGGCCAGGATCCCGACAAACTCCCGGTGTCGGTGCACGAGGTGTTGCTCGGCGAGGTCGAGCCGAGCGCCGCGCTCGTCGAGACGACGGAGGGAATGACGCTGCTGCCGGCCAACATCGACCTGGCGGGTGTCGAGGCGATGCTGCTGATGCGGGCCGGTCGCGAATACGCGCTCAAGCGCGCGCTGGCCAAAGTCTCCGGCCAGTTCGACGTGGTCCTGATCGACTGCCCGCCGTCGCTGGGCGTGCTGACCCTCAACGGGCTGACAGCCGCCGACGAGGTGATCGTGCCGCTGCAGTGCGAGACGCTCGCCCACCGCGGCGTCGGCCAGTTCCTGCGCACGGTCGCCGACGTCCAGCAGATCACCAACCCGGAGCTGCGGCTGCTGGGCGCGTTGCCAACGCTGTACGACGCGCGCACCACCCACACCCGCGACGTGCTGTTCGACGTCGCCGACCGCTACGACCTGCCGGTGCTGGCCCCGCCGATCCCACGCACGGTGCGTTTCGCCGAGGCCAGCGCCTCGGGCTCGTCGGTGATGGCCGGGCGCAAGAACAAGGGCGCGGCCGCGTACCGGGAGCTGGCGCAGGCGCTGCTCAAGCACTGGAAGACGGGCAAAGCGCTGCCGACGTTCGCGGTCGAGGTCTAGTTCTCACCGCGAGCAGACGCAGAATCGCAGAAAAACGCCGGCCTGCGCGCGATTCTGCGTCTGCTCGCGGGCCGGCCGTCAGCCCAGGGCCACCACGGTGTCGCCGCGCTGCTCGAACACCCGCGAACCCGAAACGGCCGGGACCACCGGCTCTGCGGGTTGTGGGCCGCCCGGCCCCCGGGTCACCGGGATGTAGCGCTCGTTGGCGCCGTTGACCGGGTCGTAGACGCCGATCGCGCCGGTGACCGGAACCAGCAGCCGGCCCGCCATCATCGCGGCCGGTCCCAGCGGCACCGTCTGGTCGCCCGCGGCGATCGTGTAGCGCAGCGCCAGGGTGCTCGCCTCGAACACCATCACCGAATCGCCGGTCCACCAGGTCACCAGGTTGCCCGCCTGGGAGGCCACCGCCGAGCGCGAGGGCGCCTTGGGCAGCAGGGTGCTCGACACCGTGGTACCGGTCTCGTCGACCACGTCCACGCGCGGCTGCGGTGACGGCAGGTACACCGCGGTGCTGTTCTCCCAGACGGCCACCACGCGCGCGTCGGCATCCGGCTTGATCCCGGGCTCGTCCACGATCTGCTGCTTGGGCTCGTCGTCGTCCTTGCCCGGTCGCAGCAGCACGAGCCGCAGATCGGGCTGGCTCACGCAGGACTCGAGCACCGAGACCGCCGACGAGCTGGCCGCCGCGGAGACCAGCCTGCACCCGGAATGCAGTCCCCGCGCCGACGGCTTCACGCGGGCGTCGGTCTCGCCGTAGGCCAGCACGCGGACCATGTCCGAGCGCCACAGCTCCAGGTGGGTATCGCCGAGCGACAGCACGGTGGTGCCGTCTGAGGAGAGCCGCACGTGTGGATCGGCGTAGCCGCTGCGCGCGGGCCCGCGCCGGCCGGTGGACCCGTCGAGGGTGCTGACCTGCCCGCAGCCGCGGTCGTCCCGGTAGACGGCCACGGCGTAGCGGTAGATCCACGACACCCCGCACAGGCCGGCGTCACGGGCATAGCTCCAGCGCGTCTGGCCGGTGGCGGGGTCGCGTCCGTCCACGCGGTGGCTGTCACCGGTGCTGACCGTGCCACCCACCAGCACGGGCGTGGCGGTGGCGGGACTCGGCGCCGTCCAGAGCTGCTTCAAAACCGCCGGCACGTCCCGCGCCGACTGCGGGCTGGGGGCCGGGACGGCGGCGGGCCGGCTGATCGTGGCGCGGGCGTCGCTGGTCCACCAGATCAGGCAGGCGGCGACGGCGACGACGATCGCGATTGCCGCGGCGGCCAGAATGTCGCCCTTGGTCCGGCGCTCGGGTCTGACCATGCCTCGGCGCGCGACTCAGTCCGCGTGGGTGCCGCTGGCGTTGGCGTCGGCGGGCTTGCGGCGCCGGCGGCGGCGGCGCTTTTGTTCGCCGTTGCCCGCCGGTGAGCTGGGCGGCGCCTCCGCGCCGGCGTCACCGTTGGCCTCCGCGGCGGCCTTGGTCGCGGGGTGCCCGGTGACGGGCTCACCGCCGCGGGTGCGCCGCCGGCGTCCGCCCGAGCGCGTCCCTTTGGACTTGCGTTCCGAGGGTGCGGCCTCGGCGCCCGGTTCGCGGCGCTTGACCGGCGACTTGCGCGGCGTGCCGATCGTGCCCCGGGCCTCGGCGGGGATGCCCAGCTCGTCGTACAGGTGGGGCGAATTGGAATACGTTTCGGCCGGATCGGGGGTGTCCAGGCTCAGCGCCTTGTCGATCATCGACCAGCGCGGCAGCTCGTCCCAGTCCACCAGCGTCACCGCGACGCCGGTCTTGCCGGCTCGGCCGGTGCGGCCGATCCGGTGCACGTAGGCCTGCTCGTCCTCGGGGATCTGGTAGTTGATGACGTGGGTGACGTCGTCGATGTCGATGCCGCGGGCGGCCACGTCGGTGGCCACCAGCACGTCGACGTCGCCGGTGCGGAACGCCTTGAGCGCCTTCTCGCGGGCGACCTGGTTCAGATCGCCGTGCACGGCGCCGACCTTGAAGCCACGTTCGGCCAGCTCGTCGGCGACCTTCTGCGCGGTGCGCTTGGTGCGGGTGAAGATCATCGTGGCGCCGCGGCCCTGCGCCTGCAGCACGCGGGTGACGAGCTCCACCTTGTCCAGCGCGTGCGCCCGGTAGACGAACTGCTCGGTGGTGTCGTGGATGGCGGCCGAGTGCGGCGCCTCCGCCCGGATGTGCGTGGGCTGATTCATGAAGGTGCGGGCCAGCGTGATGATCGGGTCCGGCATGGTCGCCGAGAACAGCATGGACTGCCGTTCGGCGGGGATCTGGCGCAGGATGCGCTCGATGTCGGGCAAAAAGCCCAGGTCGAGCATCTCGTCGGCCTCGTCGAGCACGAGCACCGACAGCCCGCCCAGCTGCAGGTGGCCCTGCTGGGCCAGGTCGAGCAGCCGGCCCGGGGTGCCCACCACGACGTCGGCGCCGGTGCTCAGCGCCTCGATCTGCGGCTCGTAGGCCCGGCCCCCGTAGATCGACACCACCGACAGGGGGCGCCCGTCGGCGCTCAGGTGTTTGGCCGCGGTGGCCAGGTCCTCGGTCACCTGCAGGCACAGCTCGCGGGTGGGCACCACGACCAGCGCCCGGGGCACCCCGTTGAGCGGCATGACGTCGGCGCGGGTCGTGAGGCGGTGCAGCAGCGGCACCCCGAAGGCGAACGTCTTGCCCATGCCGGTGCGGGCCTGGCCGATCACGTCGTCGCCGGCCAGCCCCAGCGGCATGGTCAGCTCTTGAATGGCAAACGGACGGTCAATGCCCTTTTCGGCCAGCGCGCGGACTATTTCGACGCGGACGCCGAGTTCGGCAAAGGTGGGTACGGATGTTTCGGTTGTTGAAGTCTCGGTTGTCGAAGTCAGTGTGGTCATACGGGCGTGAAAAGCCTTTCGGTGACGTTGTTCGGTTCCTGTGTCGGTGTTTCTCTGTCGCGGTCACGCGCGCACGAGTTCCGACTCCGAATACGTCGCCGAGGCGCCGGGCCCCACTCAGTGGGTCTGGGCGGGCCAGCTGTGCACGCACATTTCGCCGATAGCGGCGGATAAGAAATACAGCCACTATCCACGTACATGATAGCTGGTCGACAGCCGGCGCCCAGTTCCGCCCAATCCGGCCGACTAGAGTGTTGCCATGACATCGGCTTCTTCCGAGGCTTTTTCCGAGACCTCGCCCGAGGCCTCGTCCGACGCCTCGGGCGCCGACACCGTGGACGATTCCCCCACCCCGCTGGTGCCGGCGGACCACCCCGGCGTCGATGAGCTGTTCGCCGTCCTGGCCTACGGCGAGGTCGCGGCGTTCTACCGGCTGACCGACGAGGCCCGCATGGCCCCTGACCTGCGGGGCAGGATCTCCATGGCCAGCATGGCCGCCGCCGAGATGGGGCACTACGAGCTGCTGCGCGATGCCCTGGAGCGCCGGGGTGTCGACGTGGTTCCGGCGATGTCGAAGTACGTCTCGGCGCTGGAGAACTACCACCGGCTCACCATGCCCAGCACGTGGCTGGAGGCCTTGGTCAAGACCTATATCGGTGACGCGCTGGCCGCCGACCTCTATCTCGAGATCGCCGACGGGTTGGCCGACGAGGTTGCCGACGTGGTGCGGGCGGCGCTGGCGGAGACCGGGCATTCGCAGTTCGTGGTGGCCGAGGTGCGCGCCGCCGTCACCGCGAGCAGCAAGCAGCGCAGCCGGCTGGCGCTGTGGGCGCGCCGGCTGTTCGGCGAGGCGATCACCCAGACCCAGTACGTGCTGGCCGATCACGACGAGCTTGTCGACCTCGTGTTGTCGGGCGCCGGCGGCCTGAACCAGCTCAACGCGTTCTTCGACCGCCTGCAGCAGACCCACGACCGGCGGATGCACGAGCTCGGCCTGGGCTGACCCGGCGAGCCGATCAGCGGGTGCAGGTCGCCACGATCGAGGTGTTGGTCGACGTCACCACCGACTGGCCTTCGGCGTTGACGATCGCGCAGCTGAGCCGGCCGGCGAAGCTCGTCGCGATCACCGACTCCGTCCGCACGCCCGGGTTCAGCACGATGACCTTCGACCAGGGCAGGGCCACGTTGAACTCGGTCTGCGGGAAGCCGCGGGCGTCGGTGTAGACGACGTTCACCAGGTCCAGCATTTGCTTGGTCCCGGTCACGCTGTAGACGACGGTGCGCGGGTTGAGCGCGGCGGCCGGCGGCGGGGCGACCGGTGGCGGGGCGGCGGTGGGCGTCCCCGTCGGCGTGGGTGCGGGCGCCGCCGACGGTGTGCTGCTCGCCGGGGGCACGGTGGTGAACGTCTCGGGCGGCAGCTGTTGCTGTGTCGACCGGGCCGGCGGGGCCGGCGCCGTCGGCGACGTGGGCGCCGACGTGGGTGCCGAGGTCATCGGCCGCGGGGCCGGCGCCCCCACTCTGGCCTTGGTCGACGCGCTGTCGCCGCTGTTGATGATCACGGCCGTCGCCACCGCGCCCAGGGCCACCACGACGCCCAGGATCGCCGCGACCGGGCGCCAGCGGCTCTCGCCCGGCCACACCAACTGGCCATACCCCTGGCCGTCGTCATAGTCGTCGTCGCAGTCGTCGTCGTCGTAGTCGCGGTCATAGTCGGCGGGGTCGCCCCCGGGGACGGAGTAGTGCTCGTCGTCGGGGTAATCCTGGACCTCGCCTTCAAGATCACGCAGCATGTTACCCATGTTGCCGATGTTATCGATGTGAAAGCAGTGGCCGGGCTGTCGCGCGCCCGTGGATGACCAGCTGCAAGCAGATCGTTATCCAGCGTTATCTCCCGGGCGGCCCTTCGTTTCGCGCGCACGAACGCCGCAGGTGGACCCGGCGTGCGAGGCGAGCCGGCCGCGTCCACTAGCCTGCTGGCTGAGACGTCTGCGACTGCGCGACCAAGGAAGGGGCCACTGTGGAGGTCAAGATCGGTATCACGGATAGCCCGCGCGAGCTGGTCTTCAACAGTGCGCAGACCCCCGATGAGGTGGAAGAGCTGGTCGCCGCCGCGCTGCGCGAGGGCTCGAGCCTGCTCGCCCTGAGCGACGAGAAGGGCCGTCGCTTCCTGATCCACACCGCCAAGATCGCCTATGTCGAGATCGGGGCCGCCGACGCCCGGCGGGTCGGCTTCGGGATCGGCGCGGACGCCTCGGCGAAGGCCGGGGGAAAGGCCGCTAAGAGCGAGTGAGCGGCACGTGAGACAGCCCGCCCCAGGCGAATAGGACGGTGCCCTCGACGGCGTCCGCCTTGGAGATCGGGCGGTCGGAGTCCAGCCAGTATCTGGCGCAGTCGACGCTGATGCCGACGAGGCCCACCGCGATCATCCGCGCGCGGTGGGGGTCGAGCCCGGAATCGGCGCTGATCAGGTCGAACACCGCGTCGATGCACGACTCGGTGGCGACCCGCACCTGCGCGGCGACCTCGGGCTCGGTGACGTAGTCGTTCTCGAAGATCAGCCGGTAGCCCTGGCTGTCGTGCTCGATGAAGTCGAAGAACGCCTGCACCGCCGCGTGCAGTCGCTCCCGGTTGTCGGTGGTCGTGCGCAACGCCTGCTGCACACCGGACACCAGCTTGTCGACGTGCCGGTGCAACACCGCCAGATAGAGCTCGAGCTTGCTCGAGAAGTGCTGATAAAGAACGGGTTTACTGACCCCGGCGCGGTCGGCGATCTCGTCCATGCCGGCCGCGTGAAAGCCGCGGTCGACAAAGACGTCGCTGGCCACGATCAGCAACTGGCCGCGGCGCTCGTCGCGTGGCATGCGGTTGCCACGACGGTTCGAGGGCGCCACGCCCTCTCCCGGCCGGGCGTGCTCGGCCGTCCGGACGGCCCGCCGCGCCGGCTTGGTGAGATCGCTCATCGAGTCCTCATCTGACTGGTTGGCGGCTGACCCCATACCGCCGGGGTCCGGCCGCGCCCGCTTCGTGGCAACAGACATTACTCCCCGCGGGGCCGCCGCGACCGTCGTCGCTGTCGGGCCGGCAGTCCGGGTGTCGCGCGTCCAGTTCGGGCGCGCCAAGGGCGCCGCCGGTCCCGCCTGTGCGATCCTGGGAAAATGACGTCCCAGCGGTCCGTCCGCGGCACCGGCCGGATGCCCGTGCTGCGTGACGAGTGGCGAGAGCCGCTCCGGGCCCTGCGCGACCCGATCGACCAGGGCGCCGGACGGCCCCGCGCCGACCGTGACCGGCCGCGCCAATGGCGCAAGCAGAGCTGGCTGGGCAAATTCATCTCGACGTACGGGTGGCGCGCGTACGCGCTGCCGGCGCTGGCGGTGCTCACCGCGGTGGTGATCTACCAGACGGTGACCGGCACCGTCGCGCCCAAGCCGACGGCCACCCAGCCCGTCTCGGAGTCCCCGGCCATCGGCACCGTGGGAACCGCGATCCTGGACGCGCCGCCGCGCGGACTGGCCGCGTTCGACGCCGATCTGCCGGCCGGGACGCTGCCAGCCGGGGGACCGTTCACCGAAGCGGGCGAGAAGGCCTACCGCGTCGTCCCCGGCACGACGCCGCAGGTCGGCAAGGGAACGGCCAAGGTGTTCCGGTACACCGTCGAGGTCGAGGAAGGCCTGGACCCGACGATGTTCGGCGGCGACAACGCCTTCGCCCAGATGGTGGATCAAACGTTGGCCAACCCCAAGGGCTGGACGCACGACCCGCAGTTCGCGTTCATCCGGCTGGACGCGGAGAGCGGGGGCAAGCCCGACTTCCGGATCTCGCTGGTGTCCCCGGTGACGGTGCGCGGGGGCTGCGGCTACGAATTCCAGCTGGAGACCTCGTGCTACAACCCGTCGTTCGGGCCGGACCGGCAGTCGCGGGTCTTCATCAACGAGGCGCGCTGGGTGCGCGGCGCCGTCCCCTTCGAGGGGGACATCGGCTCCTACCGGCAATATGTGATCAACCACGAGGTCGGCCACGCCATCGGGTACACGCGCCACCAGGCGTGCGAGAAGCAGGGCGGCCTGGCCCCGGTGATGATGCAGCAGACGTTCTCCACCTCCGACGACGAGGCCGCCCCGTTCGACCCCGACTTCGTCAAGGCCGACGGCAAGACCTGCAAGTTCAATCCCTGGCCGTACCCGATCGCCTAGCCGCTTAGCCGCCGGGGCGCCTCGCCGCCGCGCGGCTCGAAGGCCGCCGGCCGGCGCAGTAGCCTCGGAGAATCGGCAAGCAAGTGGAGGAGGCGTTCGGTGTCGACGTCGTTGCCGCCTCTGGTGGAGCCCGCGGGTGAGCTCAGCCGCGAGGAGGTGGCCCGCTACAGCCGCCACCTGATCATTCCCGACCTGGGAGTGGACGGCCAGAAGCGGCTCAAGAACGCCCGCGTGCTGGTGATCGGCGCCGGCGGGCTCGGGTCGCCGGCGCTGCTGTACCTGGCCGCCGCGGGCGTCGGCACGCTCGGTGTGGTCGACTTCGACGTCGTCGACGAGTCGAACCTGCAGCGCCAGATCATCCACGGCACCGCCGACGTCGGGCGGTCCAAGGCGCAGTCGGCGCGTGACTCGATCGCCGCCATCAACCCGCTGGTCGACGTGCGGCTGCACGAATTCCGGCTGGACGCGGGCAACGCCGTGGACCTGTTCGCGCGCTACGACCTGATCGTCGACGGCACCGACAACTTCGCGACCCGGTACCTGGTCAACGACGCCGCGGTGCTGGCCGGCAAGCCCTACGTGTGGGGATCGATCTACCGATTCGAGGGCCAGGTCTCGGTGTTCTGGGAGGACGCGCCCGACGGCCGGGGCCTGAACTACCGCGACCTGTACCCGGAGCCGCCGCCGCCCGGCACGGTGCCCTCGTGCGCCGAGGGCGGCGTGCTGGGCATCCTGTGCGCGTCGGTCGCGGCGGTGATGGGCACCGAGGCGATCAAGCTGATCACCGGGATCGGCGAATCGCTGCTGGGCCGGCTGCTGATCTACGACGCGCTGCAGATGAGCTACCGCACGATCGGGATCCGCAAGGACCCCTCGACGCCGCGGATCACGGGCCTGGTCGACTACGAGCAGTTCTGCGGCTTGCTCTCCGAGGATGCCGGCGCAGCCGCCGCCGAGTCCGCCATCACCCCGCGGGAGTTGCGCGAGTGGCTGGACTCCGGCAAGAAGCTGGCGCTGATCGACGTCCGCGAGCCCGCCGAGTGGGAGATCGTGCACATCGACGGCGCCCGGCTGATCCCGCAATCCTCGATCGACTCCGGCGCGGGCCTGGCCCAGCTGCCGCAGGACCGCGTGCCGGTGCTGTACTGCAAGACCGGTGTGCGCTCGGCGCAGGTGCTGGCCGCGCTGAAGAAGGCTGGCTTCTCCGACGCGGTGCACCTGCAGGGCGGGATCGTGGCGTGGGCGCAACAGATGCAGCCCGACATGGTCATGTACTGACCCGGGAGCCGCAACCTGCTCCATTAGGCTGACGCGTGTGAACGTCGAACCACCGCCGGACCACGTGCTGTCCGCTTTCGGTTTGACCGGTGTGAAGCCCGCCGCCCTGGGCGCCGGTTGGGAGGGCGGCTGGCGGTGCGGCGAGGTCGTGCTGTCGATGGTGGCCGACCACGCCCGCGCGGCCTGGTCGGCGCGGGTGCGCGAGACGCTGTTCGTCGACGGGGTGCGGCTGGCCCGGCCGGTCCGCTCGACCGACGGGCGGTACGTGGTGTCGGGCTGGCGGGCCGACACGTTCGTCGCCGGCACACCCGAGCCCCGGCACGACGAGGTCGTCTCCACGGCGGTGCGGCTGCACGAGGCCACCAGCAAACTCGAACGGCCCCGCTTCCTGACGCAGGGGCCCACCGCGCCCTGGGCGGAGATCGACGTCTTCATCGCCGCCGACCGCGCCGCGTGGGAGGAACGGCCGCTGGCCTCGGTGCCGCCGGGCGCGCAGATGTCCGCGCCGACGCCGGACAGCCAGCGCTCGGTCGAGCTGATCAACCAGCTGGCCACCCTGCGCCGGCCGACCAAGAGCGCCAACCAGCTGGTGCACGGGGACCTCTACGGCACGGTGCTTTTCGTGGGCACCGCGGCGCCGGGAATCACCGACATCACGCCCTACTGGCGGCCGGCGTCGTGGGCCGCGGGCGTGGTCGTCGTCGACGCGCTGTCCTGGGGCGATGCCGACGACGGGCTCATCGAACGCTGGAACGCGCTGCCGGAATGGCCGCAGATGTTGCTGCGCGCCTTGATGTTTCGGCTCGCGGTGCACGCGCTGCACCCGCGCTCGACCGCCGAGGCATTCCCCGGCCTGGCCCGCACCGCGGCCCTGGTCCGGCTGGTTCTCTAGGCGCCGGGCGGGAATTCGTAACGGAGCTCGCGCAGCGCGACCCTGCCGTCGACCGCGAGGACACCCTCGGCCCGCAGCAGCTCCAGCTGGCGGGTCCTCAGCTGCGGAGCCGGACGCCCGGAGGAGGTGATCACCCGGTGCCAGGGCAGGTCCGAGGAGTCGGTCCGCATGATCCAGCCGACGATGCGCGCACTGGAAAGCCCCGCGACGGAAGCGATGTCGCCATAGGTGACGACCCTGCCGGCGGGGACGGCGGCGACCAGGGCGCGCACCCGCTCCACCTGGTCGTCGGTGATCGGCGCCACGGTCAGCGGGGTCCCAGCAACTCGCGCGCCAGCGCGGCAACCTCGTCCGGTTTGGCGTAGGGCACCATGTGGTTGCAGTCGAAGTCCAGCAGCCGAAAGTCCGGTCCCAGCCGCGTTTCCAGGCCCGCGACCAGCCGGTCGCCGACGTAGGGCGGCGAGGTCCGCTTGGCCCGCACCAGCGTCGTCGGCGTTCCCGGCGGCGGCAGCACCGCCTCGCGCGCCAGCTCACTCCAGTACGACATCATCGCCGGCAGGCTCACCCGCCACCCGTAGCGCCCGTTCGGCAGCTCGATCAGGTGCTCGTCCAGCTCGGCCTGCAGCAGCGCGGGGTCCACATCCGACCACGACCCCGTCGCCTTCTCCCGGCGGGCCTCCTCGGCGTCCGGGTAGTCCGGCGAGGACAGCATCGCCTCGGCGATGTCGCGCATCCAGCCGCCGTCTAGCCCGACCGCCGGGTCGAGCAGCAGCAGCGCGCCCACCCGGTCGGGGCGGGCCGCGGCCAGCTGCATCGCCAGCGCGCCGCCGAACGAGTGGCCCACCACCAGCACCGGCGCGTCGGCCCGCTCGTCGAGCAGGGCGGCCAGCGCCGCGACGTTGGCGTCGATGGTCCACGGCGCCGCCCACGACGACCTGCCATGGCCGAGCACATCGGGTGCGGCGACGGGGATTTCGGGCAGGTAGCCGGCCAGGTGCTCCCATCGCTGCCCGTGGCCGGTCAGCCCGTGGATCGCCAGCACCCGCACCGGACCCGGCGGACCGTAGCGGTGCACATGCAGATCGGCGCTCACCTTCTCGATCGTGCCAGTCGCGGCCGGGGTGGATCGGTGCGGGCTTACTCGGTGTCGATCCAGTCGTCGTCCGAGGTGGGAACGACGAAGGCCTGCTCGAGCAGATCGGCGTCGTTGGCGTCGCGATCAGCGGCGGCCGCGCTCAGATACTCGGTGTCCAGGCCGGCCTCGTCGTCGGCGTCGACCACCTGGTGCTGTTCCGCCGCGTCTGCTTCGGGGACTTCGTCGTCGGGAACGAGGTTCTCGACGTCATTCACGATCGGATCCCTCCTGACGTTTCTCGCGCTTCTTCGGACTGCCCTCGGTCGAGTTTAATCGGCGCCGGTCCGGTCTCCGCGGGCTAGGATAACCGCTCACCAGGCCGCGCCGGCAAACACATCGCGGCCGCGATCCGGGCGGAGCGGCAATGGACAGCATCAAGCGTGGTTGGGCGCTGGCCAGGCAGAGTTGGAAGGTCTTGAGCGGCGACCGGTCGCTGCTGGTGTTCCCGCTGTTGTCCGCGGTCTTCGCGATCCTCGCCATGGCCGCGATCTGGGCGTCGGCGCTGTTTGCGCGCGGTGTGTTCGAGGGGCGGCCGGTGGATGGCAACGATCCGGTCCTCTACGCCGCGGCCCTGGCGACGGCGTACGTGTCGACGTTCATCGCGATCTTTTTCAACGTCGCGCTGGCGGCGTGTGCGGTGCGCTCGCTGGGCGGCGAGGACACCACCGTCGGCGAAGGCCTGCGGGCCGCCGCGCAGCGCATCGGCCCGATCCTCGGCTGGTCGTTCGTGGCGGCCACCGTGGGACTGATCCTGCGGGCGCTGGAAGATCGCCTGCCGCTGCTGGGCCGGATCGCGGTCTGGCTGACCGGCGCCGCGTGGGCGGTCGCCACCTTCTTCGTCATCCCGGTGGTCGCGCTCGAGGGTAGCGGGCCGCTGCGGTCGCTGCAGCGCTCGGTCGCCGTCGTCAAGGCGCGGTGGGGGGAGAGCGCGACCGGGGCGGCCACGATCTCGGTGGTGGTGGTCGTGTTCGGCATCATGATCGTGATCACCGGCGCCGCGGGAGCGTTCGCGCTGGCCGCGGTCGGCCAGCAGGCGCTCGCGGCCACCGCGGTGGCCCTCACGGTCGCCGGCGTCATCGTCATGTCCTTGATCTCCAGCGCGCTGGGCCAGATCTTCCGGGTCGCCGTCTACCAGTACGCGGTCAGCGGCCGGGCCCCCGGCGCGTTCGAACCTCGGCTGCTGCAGGCCGCGTTCGCGCCGCGCTAGGAGCGGCTCCGGCCGGGTCGGTCCGCCCGGCGCCCGACGACACGGGCTCAATGTCATACCCCCGTGGTTGCATGCAGCCATGTCGCACACCTGGGACTTTGCCGCACGCGCCGTCCTGGCGCCGGGCGCGCGCGGGCTGGTGCGCGTGCTGGGCGGTCCGGGCACCGGCAAGAGCAGCCTGCTGGTCGACGCCGCGATCGCCCACATCGCCTCCGGCATCGAGCCCGAATCGGTTCTGCTGCTGACGGGTTCGGGCCGGATCGGGACGGGTGAGCGCAGCGCGTTGACCACGGCGCTGCTGCGGTCGCGCGCCGCCGGGCCCGGCCTGGCCGCGGTCCGCGAACCGTTGGTGCGCACGGTGCACGGTTATGCCTACGCGGTCTTGCGGCGCGCCGCCGAGCGCGCCGGCGATGCGCCCCCGCGGCTGGTCACCAGCGCCGAACAGGACGCCATCATCCGGGAACTGCTGGCCGGCGACCTCGAGGACGGGCCGCACGCCGCGTCGGCGTGGCCGGATCACCTGCGGCCGGCCCTGGGCACCACCGGCTTCGCGACAGAACTGCGAAACCTGTTGGCGCGCTGTGCCGAACGGGGGGTGGATCCCCGGCAGCTGGAGCGGCTGGGCCGTCAGCGCCGCCGCCCGGAATGGGCCGCCGCCGGGCGGTTCGCGCGCCAGTACGAGCAGGTGATGCTGCTGCGGGCGGCGGTCGGGACGGCGGCGCCGGAGGCGACGACGCCGGCCCTGGGGGCCGCCGAGCTCGTCGGCGCCGCGCTGGAAGCCTTCGCGGTCGACCCCGAGCTGCTGGCCGCCGAACGGGCCCGGGTGCGCATCCTGTTGGTCGACGATGCCCAGCAACTCGACCGGCAGGCCGTCCGCCTGGTGCGGACGCTGGCGGCCGGCAGCGAGCTGACCCTGGTCGCCGGCGATCCCCACCAGGCGGTTTTCGGCTTCCGGGGCGGCGAATCTGCCGGTTTGCTCGCCGAGGATTCGCCGTCGGTGGCGTTGACGGTCTCGCACCGCTGCGCCCCGGCAGTGGCGCGCGCCGTCAGCGGGGTCGCGCGACGGCTGCCGGGGGCCGGGGCGGGCAAACAGATCGAAGGCAGCGGCGATGACGAGGGGTCGGTCGTGGCGCGCCTGGCCGCCTCGGCGCACGCGGAGGCGGCCATCATCGCCGACGCGCTGCGGCGGGCGCACCTCTTCGACGGGGTGCCGTGGTCGCAGATGGCGGTCATCGTCCGTTCGGTGCCGCGGGTCGGCCCGCAGTTGCAGCGCGCGCTGGCCGCCGCCGGGGTGCCGGTGGCCGGGCCGCCGGTCGGCGGGGCGGTGTCTGCGGAGCCCGCGGCGCGCGCGCTGCTCACGGTGCTGGACGCCACCGCCGACGGGCTCGACGGTGAGCGGGCGCTGGCGCTGCTGACCGGGCCCATCGGTCGCGTCGACCCGGTCTCGCTGCGGCAGCTGCGCCGCGCGCTCAAGCGCGACCGTGCGCCGGCAGGCCTCGGCGAGCTGCTCGTGGACGCGCTCCGCGGGGAGGCCCCGCCGCCCGGGGCGCACTCCGGCGCGCTGCAGCGGGTGCGCGCGGTGCTGGATGCGGCCGCGCGCTGCCACCGCGCCGGTCAGGATCCGCGCTACACCCTGTGGGCCGCCTGGAATCGGTCCGGTCTGCAGCGGCGCTGGCTGGCCGCCGTCGAGCGGGGCGGCCCCGCCGGGGCCCAGGCGGCCAGGGACCTGCAGGCGGTGACCGCGCTGTTCGACGTCACCGATCACTACGTGGCCCGCACGTCGGGCGCATCGTTGCGCGGACTCCTCGAGCACGTCGGGGCTCTGCACCTGCCGGGCGCCGATCCCGGGCCGGCGTCGGCGGCCGAGCGGGTCAGGCTACTCAGCGCACACGCCGCGCTGGGGCACGAGTGGGATCTCGTGGTCATCGCCGGCTTGCAGGACGGGTTGTGGCCCAACACCGTTCCGCGCGGCGGGGTGCTGGCCACCCAGCGACTGCTCGACGTGCTCGACGGTGTCACCGAGGACGCTTCGGTGCGCGCGCCGCTGCTCGCCGAGGAGCGGCGGCTGCTGGTGGCGGCGATGGGTCGCGCCCGGCACCGGCTGCTGGTGACGGCCGTCGACAGCGACAGCGGCGGGCCCGGCGATGCGGCCGCGCTGCCCTCGGCGTTCTTCTCCGAGGTCGCCCAGTGGGCCGACGGTGACCCCGAGGCCATTGCGGCGCAGCCGGTGTCGGCGCCCCGGGTGCTGTCCGCGGCGGCGCTGGTCGGCCGGCTGCGCGGTGTCGTGTGCGCGCCCGAAGGCGGCGTGGACGACGCCGCCCGCCGTTGTGCAGCAACGCAATTGGCCCGGCTGGCCGACGCCGGAGTCCCCGGCGCGGACCCGGCCTGTTGGCACGGGCTGATCCCGGTCAGCACCACCGAACCGCTGCGCGGCGGTCAGGACGTTGTCACGCTGACGCCGTCGACCCTGCAGACGCTCAGCGATTGCCCGCTGCGCTGGCTGGCCGAGCGGCACGGCGGAAGCAACGCCCGCGACCTGCGGTCGGCCATCGGCTCGGTGCTGCACGCGCTCGTCGCCGAACCGGACAAGACCGAAGCGCAGCTGCTGGCCGAGCTCAACCGGGCCTGGGAACACCTGCCATTCGAGGCCCGGTGGCATTCGGCCAACGAGCTGGCCCGCCACCGCGCCATGATCACTTCCTTCCTCGAATGGCGGGCGCGGACACGCGGCGAGCTCACCGAGGTCGGCGTCGAGGTCGAGGTCCACGGCGAACTCGGCTCATCCGGCGACGACGACACCAAGGTTCGGCTGCGCGGACGGGTGGACCGGCTGGAACGCGACGCGGCCGGGCGGCTGGTGGTCGTCGACATCAAGACCGGTAAGACACCGGTCAGCAAGGACGACGCCCAGCGGCATGCCCAGCTGGCGATGTATCAGCTGGCGGTGGCCGAGGGCATGGTCCCCGACGGCCCCGAACGTGTCGAACCGGGCGGCGCGCGGCTGGTCTACCTCGGCAAGGCCGGCGCCGCCGGGGCCACCGAACGGGAGCAGGACCCGCTGACGCCGGCCGCCCACGCGGAATGGCGCACCGTGCTGCGGCGCGCGGCCGACGCCACGGCCGGGCCGTCGTTCGTCGCCCGCCGCAACGACGGCTGCACGCACTGTCCGCTGCGCCCGAGCTGCCCCGCCCACGCAGAGGAGGCCGCGCCGTGAACCCGCGCTACAGCCCCGCCGAATTGTCCAACGCGCTAGGGCTGTTCCCGCCGACCGACGAGCAGGCCGCCGTCATCGCCGCGCCGCCGGGCCCGCTCGTCGTGATAGCCGGGGCCGGCGCCGGCAAGACCGAGACGATGGCCGCGCGGGTGGTGTGGCTGGTGGCCAACGGCCACGCCGAACCCGGCCAGGTGCTGGGATTGACGTTCACCCGCAAGGCCGCCGGCCAGCTGCTGCGCCGCGTCCGGTCGCGGCTGGCCCGGTTGGCCGGCATCGGCCTGGGCCCGCCGGCCCCCGGTGAGCCGACGGTCAGCACCTATCACGCGTTCGCCGGCACGCTGCTGCGCGACCACGGGCTGTTGCTGCCCGTCGAGCCCGACACCCGGCTGCTCGGCGAGACCGAACTGTGGCAGCTGGCCTTCGATGTGGTCACCTCCTACCGCGGGGAGCTCAGCACCGAGAAGGCGCCCGCCGCGGTCACCTCGATGGTGCTGCGGCTGTGGGGCCAGCTGGCCGAGCATCTGGTGGACACCCGCCAGCTCCGCGAGACCCATGTGGAGCTGGAACGGCTGGTCCACGGGCTGCCCGCGGGTCCCTACCAACGCGACCGCGGACCCAGCCAGTGGCTGCTGCGGCTGCTGGCCACCCAGACCCAGCGCGCCGAGCTGGTGCCGCTGCTCGAGGCGCTCGACGAGCGCATGCGTGCGGCGAAGGTGACCGACTTCGGCGCCCAGATGGCGTGCGCGGCGCGGCTGGCGGCGTCGTTCCCGCAGGTCGGGCGGGAGCTGCGCGAACGCTACCGGGTGGTGCTGCTCGATGAGTACCAGGACACCGGGCATGCCCAGCGCATCGCCCTGTCGGCGCTGTTCGGCGGCGGCTGCGCCGATGGGGACGACGGGCTGGCGCTGACGGCCGTCGGGGACCCGATCCAGTCGATCTACGGCTGGCGCGGCGCCTCGGCGACCAACCTGCCGCGGTTCTGCACCGACTTCCCGCGGCCCGACGGCACCCCGGCGCCGGTGCTGGAGCTGCGGACCAGCTGGCGCAACCCGCCGCGGGTGCTGCATGTGGCCAACGCGATCTCGGCCGAGGCGCGGCGGCGCTCAGTCGCGGTGCACGCGCTGCGCCCCCGCCCGGACGCCCTGCCCGGCACCGTCCGCTGTGCGCTGCTCCCGGACGTGCACGCCGAACGCGCGTGGATTGCCGACCATTTGTCCAAGCGCTACCGGCAGGCCCGGGCCGATGGCGTCAGCCCGCCGACAGCCGCGGTGCTGGTGCGCCGCAACGCCGATGCCGCGCCCATCGCCGAGGCCCTGCGTGCGCGCGGGGTCCCAGTTGAGGTGGTGGGCCTGGCCGGGCTGCTGTCGGTTCCCGAGGTCGCCGACGTGGTCGCCATGCTGCGGCTGGTCGGCGACCCGACGGCGGGCGCGGCGGCGATGCGAGTGCTGACCGGGCCGCGGTGGCGCCTCGGCGGGCGGGACGTCGCCGCGCTTTGGCACCGCGCCCTGGCCGTCGGCGGCGGCCCGGGCGGGGCATGCCCGGACGAAAACGCGTCGGCCGAGTCAATCGCGATGGCGGCCGACCCCGAGAGCGACACCGCGTGCCTGGCCGACGCGATCAGCGATCCCGGCCCGGCCCGCGCGTATTCCGTTGCGGGTTATCGGCGCATCACCGCGCTGGCCGCCGAGCTGGGAGCGCTGCGCGGCCACCTCGGCCACCCGCTGCCCGAGTTGGTCGCCGAGGTGCGCCGCGTGCTGGGGGTCGATTGCGAGGCGCGGGCGCGGGCCGCCGCGGGCTGGTCCGGGGCCGAGCACCTTGACGCCTTCGCCGACGTGGTGGCCGGCTACGCCGAGCGGGCCCGCGCGGCGGACGAGTCCGCCGCCGCGTCACTCGGTGGTTTGCTGGCCTACCTGGACGCGGCCGAGGCGGTGGAGAACGGCCTGGCGCCTGCCGCACCGGCCGTCGCGCGAGACCGCGTGCAGGTGCTCACGGTGCACGCCGCCAAGGGTTTGGAGTGGCAGGTGGTGGCGGTGGCACACCTTTCGGGCGGGACGTTCCCGTCGACGGCATCGAGGAGCAGCTGGCTCACCGACGCCGCCGAGCTGCCGCCGCTGCTGCGCGGCGACCGCGCCTGCACCGGGGCGCCGGGTGTCCCGGTGCTGGATACATCGGACGTCACGAACCGAAAGCAGTTGTCGGACAGGATCTCGGAGCATCGCGATCAGCTCGAACGGCGACGTGTCGACGAGGAGCGCCGTCTGCTCTATGTGGCCATCACCCGCAGCGAGGACACCCTGCTGGTGTCCGGTCACCACTGGGGTTGCACCGGGGTCAAGCCGCGCGGACCGTCGGATTTCCTGTGCGAACTCAAGGACGTCATCGAGCGGTCCGCCGCTGCCGGCGACCCGTGCGGGGTGGTCGAACACTGGGCGCCCGCCCCCGCCGACGGGGAACGAAACCCGCTGCGCGACGACGTCGTCGAAGCGATCTGGCCGGTCGACCCGCTGGCCGGGCGGCGTGGGGACGTCGAACGTGGCGCCGCGCTGGTGCGGGGCGCCATGTCGGCCGATCACGCGCGGGGCCGCGACGAGTTTGACGTCGAGGGCTGGGCCGCCGACGTCGACGCGCTGCTGGCCGAGCGGGCGCGCTCGGTGCGCCCGCCCGCCCCGCGGATGCCCAGTCAGGTCTCGGTCAGTGGTTTGGTGGACCTGGCGCGCGACCCGGAAGGCGCCGCGCAGCGGCTGGTGCACCGGCTGCCGACCCGGCCGGACCCACATGCGCTGCTGGGCAACGCCTTTCACGCATGGGTGCAGCAGTACTACGGCGCCGAGTGGTTGTTCGACCTGGGCGACTTGCCGGGCGCGGCGGACTCCGACGTCGGCAACGACGACGAGCTGGCGGCGCTGCAGGAGGCGTTCGTCCGATCGCCATGGGCCGCCCGCACGCCCGTGGCCGTCGAGGTGCCGTTCGAGATGTCGATCGCCGACACCATGGTTCGCGGCCGCATCGACGCCGTGTTCGCCGACCCCGACGGCGGCGCCACCATCGTCGACTGGAAGACCGGTGAGCCACCGCGCGGACCGGAAGCCATGCGGCAGGCCGCAGTCCAGCTGGCGGTCTACCGCTTGGCGTGGGCGGCTTTGACCGGAGCCCCGGAGTTGTCGGTGCGCGCCGCCTTCCACTACGTGCGCAGCGGGGCCACGGTCGCGCCCGATGAGTTACTCGATCCGGCTTCCCTGGCCGCGTTGCTGGCCGACCCCGCGGGCGCTAGTGAGCTCTCCGTGTGAGCCAGATATCGGGTCGCGGCCCGCCGTGGTTACATTTGAGGCGTGCGTGTCTCAGCGCTGGGCTCAAGCCGATGATGGGCCGCCGTGGCCAACGGTAAGTCGCGGCAACTGAGCAGCCTGAGGGCGAGGCTGAGCGCGCAGCGCGGTCATCAGCTGGTCGGAGTGCTGCGCATCCCCGAGGAACACGCCAGTCCCGCCCGGGTCATCACGCGCCGGGTGGCGATCGCGCTGGTGGTGCTGTTCGCCGCAGCCGCGATCGTCTACGTCGAGCGCAGCGGGTATCGCGACGTGCGGGACACGCAAGTGACCTTCATCGACTGCCTGTATTTCGCGGCGGTGTCGCTGTCGACCACCGGTTACGGCGACATCACCCCGTACACCGAATCCGCGCGTCTGCTCCACACCGTGATCTTCACGCCGCTGCGGATTGCGTTTTTGGCCGTGTTGGTCGGAACGACGCTGGAGGTCCTCTCCGAGCGATCCCGGCAAGGGTGGAAGATTCAGCGTTGGAGGAGCAAAGTGCGCAACCACACCGTCGTGATCGGCTACGGCACCAAGGGCAAAGCGGCCGTCACCGCCAAGGTCAGCGATGAGGCCGCCGAGGGCGAGGTCGTCATCGTCGACACCGACCGAACGGCACTCGAACACGCCGCCGCGGCGGGCCTGGTCACCGTGCACGGGGACGGCACGAAATCCGACGTGCTGCGGCTGGCCGGGGCGCAGCACGCGTCCTCGATCATCGTCGCTACGGGCCGCGACGACACCGCAGTTCTGGCGACGTTGACCGCACGCGAGATCTCGCCCAAGGCCAAGATCGTGGCGGCCATCCGCGAGGCCGAGAACCAGCACCTGTTGCAGCGCTCGGGCGCGGACTCGGTGGTGGTGTCCTCGGAAACCGCGGGCCGGTTGCTCGGCCTAGCCACCACGACGCCCACGGTCGTGCAGATGTTCGAGGACTTGCTGACCCCCGACGTCGGGTTGGCCATCGCCGAACGGGAGGTGGAGCAGAACGAGATCGGCGGTTCCCCGCGGCACCTGCGCGACATCGTGCTCGGCGTGGTGCGCGACGGCCACCTGCTTAGCATCGACGCCCCGGAGGTCGACGCCATCGAGGCCAACGACCGGCTGGTCTACATCCGCAACGCGGGGCAACTGTGACGACCGCAAGCGCGGCGGAGCCGGGCGCGGCGGGTCGGCGCGCAGTGGGCCCCGTGACGACCGCAAGCGCGGCGGAGCCGGGCGCGGCGGGTCGGCGCGCAGTGGGCCCCGTGACGACCGCAAGCGCGGCGGAGCCGGGCGCGGCGGGTCGGCGCAGGAGGCGTCAGTGACGAGCCTGGACTTTCAGCTGCGGGAGGTTCCGTTGCTGTCGCGCGTCGGCGCCGACCGCGCCGACCAGCTGCGCACCGACGTCGAGGCGGCCACGGCGGGATGGGCGGACGCGGCGCTGCTGCGGGTGGATTCGCGCAACCAGGTGCTGGTGGCCGGCGGACGGGTGGTGCTCGGCGCCGCAGCGGCGCTGGGCGACAAACCGCCGCCGGAGGCCGTATTTCTGGGTCGCATCGAAGGCGGCCGGCACGTCTGGGCGATCCGGGGCGCGCTGCAGGCGCCGGAGGATCCCGACGTGGAATCCGAAGTGCTGAACCTGCGAAGCCTGGGTCCGATCTTCGACGACACCAGCAGCCAGCTCGTCTCGTCGGCCATCGCGCTCCTGAACTGGCACGAAAGGTCACGCTTCAGCTCGGTGGACGGCTCGCCGACCAAACCGGCCAGGGCGGGCTGGTCACGGGTCAACCCGGTCACCGGTCACGAGGAGTTCCCGCGTATCGACCCCGCTGTGATCTGTCTGGTCCACGACGGCGGTGACCGCGCGGTGCTGGCCCGCCAGGGCGTCTGGCCGGAGCGGATGTTCTCGCTTTTGGCCGGGTTCGTCGAAGCCGGTGAATCGTTCGAGGTGTGCGTCGCCCGCGAGATCCGTGAGGAGATCGGCCTGACCGTGCGCGACGTGCGCTACCTGGGCAGTCAGCCCTGGCCGTTCCCGCGCTCGCTGATGGTCGGCTTCCACGCCCTGGGCGACCCGTCGGAGCCGTTCTCGTTCAACGACGGCGAGATCGTCGAGGCGGCGTGGTTCACCCGGGACGAGGTGCGCGCGGCCCTCGACGCCGGCGACTGGTCCAGCTCGTCGGAATCCACACTGCTGTTACCCGGGTCGATCTCGATCGCCCGGGTGATCATCGAATCCTGGGCGGCGATGGACTGACGCGGCCGCCGGGATCCGGCGCGGGCCGGGAGGCTCAGCCGCCGGCTTCGGCCAGCTTCGCCTTCACCTGGGCGGCGCTCGGGTTGGTCAGCGTCGACCCGTCGGGGAACTTCACCGTCGGCACGGTGCGGTTGCCGCCGTTGACCGAGCCGACGAACTCCGCGGCCGCCGGGTCGTGTTCGATGTCGACCGTGTCGTAGGCGATCCCGTCGGACTTGAGCACCGTCATGAGCCGACGGCAGTAACCACACCAAGAGGTCGTGTAAACGGTGACGGCAGCGTTCGTCATGACAGCCAACGTAGCGTGGCGACGCTTAACCGGCCCCGTGCGGGTACCTCGCGTGCCGAGGAGGACCGACACAGCCCGACCGTGAATTCTGCGACGGGACATGCCGGGAGGGCGTTGCACGATGCACGCTCGTCGCCGCGATCGACTCGCCCACGCGACTCGCCGACGCGCCCCGGGCGCGGCGGCGGATGTCGGCGACCCCTGCCACTATGGGAGCCAAGATGGACCCCATGCCGATGCTCGCCGATGCCCTGATCGCCGAGCTGGACGACGAGCAGCGTGAGGCCGTGCTGGCCCCGCGCGGGCCGGTGTGCGTGCTCGCCGGTGCGGGAACGGGCAAGACCCGCACCATCACCCACCGCATCGCCCAGCTCGTCGCCGGCGGTCATGTCGCCGCCGGGCAGGTGCTGGCGGTGACGTTCACCCAGCGCGCGGCGGGGGAGATGCGCTCCCGGCTGCGCGCACTGGACGCCGGCGCGGGGACCGGCGCGCGCGTCGGCGCGGTGCAGGCCCTGACCTTTCACGCCGCCGCGCACCGCCAGCTGCGCTACTTCTGGCCCCGGGTGGTCGGCGACACCGGTTGGCAGCTGCTGGACACGAAGTTCGCCGTCGTGGCGCGCGCGGCCGGCCGCGCCCGGCTCAACGCCAGCACCGACGACGTCCGCGACCTGGCCGGTGAGATCGAGTGGGCCAAAGCCTCGCTGATCGGCCCCGAGGAATACCCGAGCGCGGTGGCCGCCGCGGCGCGCGACACCCCGCTGGACGCCGCGCAGGTGGCGGCGGTCTACGCCGCCTACGAGGCGCTCAAGGTCCGCGACGAATCGGTCACGCTGCTCGACTTCGACGACCTGTTGCTGCACACCGCGGCGGCGATCGAAAACGACGCGGCCGTGGCCGAGGAGTTCCGGGACCGCTACCGCTGCTTCGTCGTCGACGAGTACCAGGACGTCACGCCGCTGCAGCAGCGGGTGCTCTCGGCGTGGCTGGGCGATCGGGACGACGTGACCGTCGTGGGCGACGCCAACCAGACCATCTATTCCTTCACCGGTGCCTCGCCGCGTTTCCTGCTGGAATTCTCGCGGCGGTTTCCCGACGCCGCCGTGGTGCGGCTGGAGCGTGACTACCGGTCCACCCCGCAGGTCGTCTCGCTGGCCAACCAGGTGATCGCGGCGGCGCGTGGGCGGGTCGCCGGCAGCAAGCTGCAGCTGATCGGCCAGCGCGAACCGGGCCCGGCTCCGTCGTTTCACGAGCATCCCGACGAACCTGCCGAGGCGGCGGCGGTCGCCGCGTCGATCGCGCAGCTGATCGGGGCCGGCGTCGCCCCCGCCGAGATTGCCGTGCTCTACCGGGTCAACGCGCAGTCGGAGGTCTACGAGGAGGCCCTGACCGAGGCCGGCATCGCCTACCAGGTCCGCGGCGGTGAGGGGTTCTTCACCCGCCAGGAGATCAAGCAAGCGCTGCTGGCGCTGGGGCGGGCCGCCCAACGCGACGACGCGGCCGCCGAGGGCGCGCTGCCCGACGTCGTGCGCGCCGTCCTGGAACCGCTGGGCCTGACCGTCGAACAACCGGTCGGCACCAAAGCGCGGGACCGGTGGGAGGCGCTGGCCGCGCTGGCCGCGCTGGTGGACGACGAAGTGGCGCAACGCCCGCATCTGACGCTGCCGGGCCTGCTGGCCGAGTTGCGGACCCGCGCCGACTCCCGGCACCCGCCGCTGGTGCAGGGCGTCACGCTGGCCTCGCTGCACGCCGCCAAGGGACTCGAGTGGGACGCGGTGTTCTTGGTCGGGCTGGCCGACGGCACGCTGCCCATCTCGCACGCGCTGGCGCACGGCCCCGACAGCGAGGCCGTCGAAGAGGAGCGCCGCCTGCTCTACGTCGGCATCACCAGGGCCCGGGTGCATCTGGCGCTCAGCTGGGCGCTGGCGCGCAGCACGGGCGGGCGGCAGTCCCGAAAGCCGTCGCGATTCCTCAACGGCATCGCGCCGCAGGCCCGCGCCGATGCGGTGGCGGGCAAATCCCGGCGCAGCCGCGGCGCTCCGACCCGCTGCCGGATCTGCAACAACAACCTGACCACCCCCGCGGCCGTCATGCTGCGGCGGTGTGAGACGTGTGCCGCCGACATCGACGAGGAGCTGCTGCTGCGGCTCAAGTCCTGGCGGCTGGACACCGCCAAGGAACAGAACGTGCCCGCCTACGTCGTCTTCACCGACAACACGCTGATCGCGATCGCCGAGATGCTGCCCCACGGACGAGTCAGCCCTGATCGCGATCCCGGGCATCGGTGCACGCAAGCTCGAACAGTACGGGAGCGACGTGCTGCAGCTGGTGCGCGGCCGCTGACGACGGGCGAACCCGCAGGCAGAAAAATCGATTGCGGTCGGCGTCGGCGACCGTTTACCCTCAGTCAGGCACGACGAGAGGAGGGCGGCCGCGATGTTGAACATGCGAATCCTGCAGGCCGCCCACGCCGCCGCGCCGGCGGCCCGGAGCGCGCAAGCCAAGCATCGCGCCGCCGCCGCGACCGACGCGTCCGTGCACCGGGGTTCTCCCTAACCAGGCCCCATCCCCTCAAGGCCACGGACCCGAAGTCACCAGGATCCGTGGCCACAGTCTTCACGACTGTCCGCACTCTGGCCCGGATCACCAGCACAGGTACCCGACCAGAAAGCAGGTGAGAGGAAATGTCGGCACCGACAGTCCCCAGACAGCCGTTGCCGTGCCACGCAGGCGATCCCGACCTGTGGTTCGCCGAGACCCCGGCCGACCTGGAGCGTGCCAAGACGCTGTGCGGCGGCTGCCCGATTCGCCGACGGTGCCTGGCCGCGGCGCTGGAGCGGGCCGAACCGTGGGGCGTGTGGGGCGGTGAGATCCTCGAGCGCGGCTCGATCGTGGGCCGCAAACGCCCGCGCGGACGCCCCCGCAAAGACCACCAGGAGGAGGGGGTGGCGGCCTGAGGTCGGCCGCTAGACGACCGCGGTGTCGGGCTCGGCGAACCCGGGGATCAGGTCTTCCGACAGCGCCTTGATCGGCACGTGGGCGTCCAGCTGGCACAGGATCGCGGCCACCGAGGCGATGACGCGCATCGGGATCGCGAGCTTGGGCGGCAAGTCCATCTGCCGGGCCGTCTTGATCTGCGACACCGACCGGTCGATCTGGCTGTAGGTCATCTTCTGCAGCCACTTGCGGGTGTAGTGGAACACCTCGACCTGGACGGGCTCGACGTACTGACGCAGCATCTCGTCGATGTCGCGCACCGACACCTGCTGGCCCTTCTGGATGAAGCCGACCTTCTCCATCGTCGGCAGCAGCAGGTCGTAGTTCTTGTCGCGGGCCAATCGAATGGTCATCCCGAGCTCGATGGGAAAGCCGCCCGGCAGCGGCGCCACGGCACCGAAGTCGATGACGGCCATCCTGCCGTCGGGCAACAGCATGAAGTTTCCGGGGTGGGCGTCGCCGTGCAGCATTTGCAGCCGGCGCGGTGCGTCGAAGGTGAGTTCGAGCAGCCGGGTGCCGATCAGGTCGCGCTGCTCGGGGGTGCCGTGGCGGATGATCTCGGCCATCGGCACACCTTCGATCCACTCCTGGACCACCACCTTGGGCGCGCTGGCCACGACGTGCGGTATCCCGAAGTGGGGGTGTCCGTCGTAGGCCTTGGCGAAGGCGCGCTGGTTGTCGGCCTCCAGCCGGTAATCGAGTTCCATCTCGGTGCGCTCGATGAGTTCGTCGACCACGCCCTGCACGTCGGCGCCGGGGGCGAGCTGCTTGAACACGCTGACCATCCGCTGCATGGTCTTGAGGTCGGCGCGCAACGCCTCGTCGGCGCCCGGGTACTGGATCTTGACGGCCACCTGGCGGCCGTCCTTCCACACCGCCTTGTGCACCTGGCCGATGCTGGCCGAGGCCACGGGCGTGTCGTCGAACGAAGCGAACCGGTCCCGCCACTTGGTGCCCAGCTGGGCGTCGAGCACGCGGTGCACCTTGGCGGCGGGCAGGGGCGGGGCGTCCTTTTGCAGCTTGGTCAGCGCCTCGCGGTAGGGCTCGCCGTACTCGTCGGGGATGGCGGCTTCCATCACCGACAGGGCCTGGCCCACTTTCATCGCCCCGCCCTTGAGCTCGCCCAGGACGGTGAACAGCTGTTGGGCGGCCTTTTCCAGCATCTCGGCCTGGACCTCGTCCCGGGACTTGCCCGTCAGCCGCTTGCCGAAGCCGAGCGCTGCCCGGCCGGCAAATCCGACCGGGATGCTAGCCAGCTTCGCGTTGCGCGCAGCCCGGCCGCGCTTGATGTCTGCCACGTCATCCATCATCCATGATGCTTAGCTTGTCGTGGTGTTGTTCCGGCTACACCTGACCGGGGCGTGACCGGCGGTGGGCCGCCGAAGTCGGTGAACGCGAGCTGAACACCGTGGCCGGGGTGCGGCCATTCCGGCTCCCCGCCCGGCGCGAAGCCCTACGTTGTGCTCTGCGCGCCGCAGTCCCGCGACGTGGCGAAATTCGCAGCCGAAGGGTGGACCGGAAAAGTCATGGCAGCAAAGCAAGCGCAGCACGATGCCGCCGAAGCCTTGTTCAGGGCGATCATCGAGGTGCTGGACAGCAACCGGGGCGAACGCACCCTGAACACGACGGTTCTGGAGGACCTCGCCAGGGCGTATGCGGCGGTCTCCACCAACGTGCCCGAACAGGGAAGGCTGGGGTAACCAGCTCCTCAGCAGGAGCACGACGAACACAGCGGGTGCTTGTTCCACTGGCGCGCCACGATGGCGCCGGCGGCGAGATCGAATTCCAGCGTGGCGTTCAGGGCCTGGGGCGGCCCGGGATCGGGCACCGTCTCCTGCCCGCGCACGGCCGCGATCACCCGGTTCACCTGGCTGAGCGCCAGCGCGGTCGTCGCCAGCAGGGTGGCCCGGTCGGCCACCCCGACGGCGTCGCGCAGCTGCGCGGCGATCGCCGGCCACGCGGCATCGCGGTCGCGCCGGTGCAGGTCCGCGCAGATCAGGCAGCTGGTCACGCCGGGGATCACCAGCGGCCCCACCAGACCGGTGCCGTCCCGCACCCGCACGGGCAGGTGCGGAATGCCCTGGCCGTGCAGCTCGCGCACCATGCGTGGGTCGGCGACGAGGTAGTCCGACAGCACCACCAGATCCACGGCGCCGGCCGACACCGCGGCGTGTGGCTGGCTGCTGTGCGCGATGCGGGCACCGGAGCAGCGCAACGCCTCCACCAGCAGGTCCGACAGGGGCCCGCGACCGTGCACCCGGATCGACGCCGCCCGCCCGGCGCGCCGACGACATTCGGTGGCCACGCCGGCACCGACCAGCTGGGACACCAGGCCCGTCAGGCCGCCGGGGTCGCTCAACCCGCGGGCGGCGGCCTGCCGCTGCAACTCGGGCAGCGGCGTAGGAGAGCGCATGGACTGCAGCAGCGTGGCGAGGTCGGCCGCGGCCAGGCCGCCCGGGGGGCGGATCAGGACGGCGCGTCGGGGGTCCCAGCCCACCTGGACGGCGCCGTCGGGCCGCAGCAGCACCGGCATCGCCGGGTCCAGGGCGTACAGGGCAGGGGCTTGCTCAGAGGCGATGGCCGGCGGCATGAGCGAAGACTGTGCCACCGCGCGCGCGGCGGCCCCAGTCAGTTATCCACAGAACCGCCATCGGGGCCGTCGGGGCCGGGCCGTCGGGGCCGGAGCCGTCGGGGTCGCTGTCCTTTTCGAGCTGGGCGAGCGCCTCGTCGATGCCGCTGGTGTCGCCGCCGATGACCCGGTCGATGAAGCCGGCCGGATCGTCGAGGTCCTCCGCGGACGGCAACAGGTCCGGGTGCTGCCATACGGCGTCGCGCGCGTCGGCGCCGGCAGCCTCGGTGAGGCGCTCCCACAGCGCGGCGGCTTCGCGCAGCTTGCGTGGCCGCAGCTCGAGGCCGACCAGCGTCGCGAACGTCTGCTCGGCCGGGCCGCCGCTGGCCCGGCGCCGGCGCAGCGTCTCGGCCAGCGCGGCCGTGCCCGGAATCCGGTCGCCCAGCGCCGCGGTCACCACCACCTGCACCCACCCGTCGATCAGGGCCAGCAGCGTCTCGAGGCGTTCCAGCGCCTGCTTCTGCGCCGGTGTCGCCTTGGGTTCGAAGACGCCCTGCCCGAGCAGGTTCTCGATGGCCGCGGGATCGGACAGCGTCGCCGGGTCGAAGCCGCGCGCCAGCTCCTCGATCCCGCTCATGTCGATCTGCATGCCGCTGGCGTACGCCTCGACCGCACCCAGCAGCTGGCTGGCCAGCCAGGGCACGTGGCTGAACAGCCGGTGATGGGCAGCTTCGCGGGCGGCCAGGAACGTCATGATCTCGCTGCGCGGCTGCTCGAGCCCGGCGGCGAATGATTCGACGGCCTCCGGCATGATCGCGGCCACGCCCCTGGGGCCCAGCGGCAGGCCGATGTCGGTCGAGGTCAGCACCTCGCGGGACAGCCGCCCCAGGGCCTGGCCGAGCTGCGAGCCGAACGCCATGCCACCCATCTGCGACATCATCGCCAGCAGCGGGCCCGCCATGTTCTTGGCCTCCTCGGGCAGCGACGACGCCCACACCGACGAGATTTGCTCGGCCATCGGGTCGCACAGCCGCTTCCAGGTGTCCAGGGTGCTGTCGACCCAGTCGCTCGCCGTCCAGCCCGTCGCCTTGGTGGTGCCGGCGGGCAGCGCGGTGGCCCCGTCCAGCCAGGTTTCGGCGAGGTGGACCGCATCGGCGATCGCGTTGTTCGTCGACGCCGGGATCGGCGCGGCGAACCCGATGGAGCTGGCCGCGACGCGGCGCGCCAGTTCGTAGTTGACCGGTCCCGACGTCTTTCCCCCGGCGGTGACGGTGCCCGCGTTGCTGAACATCTGACCCAGCTGGGTGAAGATCTGCCCGAGGTCGCCCATGCCGAAATCGCCGCTGAACCCGAAGGCGCCCATCGGGTCGGACGCGCCGGAGTCGGGATCGTTCTTCCTGTCGCGGTCGGGGTCTTCTCCCGGGGAGAAGCCGAAAGGCAGGTCAGCCATAACCCCAACGGTACTCATCGCCAGGTCGAAGGGTGAGACGCCGGGTCATGCTCGTAGCTGAAAGACGTTGACCCGCGCCCGTCTAGTGTATGCGGCGTGAACAGGCGGATTCTGACCTTGATGGTCGCGCTGGTGCCAATCGCGGTGTTCGGGGTGCTGCTGGCGGTGGTGACGGTGCCCTTCGTCTCGCTGGGGCCCGGCCCCACCTTCGACACGCTCGGTGAGGTCGACGGCAAGCAGGTGGTGCAGATCGACGGCACCATGACCCACCCGACGACCGGGCACCTCAACATGACGACCGTGTCCCAGCGCGACGACCTGTCCCTGGGTGAAGCCCTCACGCTGTGGCTGTCGGGGCAGGAACAGCTGGTGCCGCGCGACCTCATCTATCCGCCGGGCAAGTCGCGCGAGGAAGTGGACAAGGCCAACAACGCCGACTTCAAACAGTCCGAGGACAGCGCTGAGTACGCCGCGCTGGGCTACCTGAAATACCCGTCCGCGGTGACCGTCGCCAAGGTCAGCGACCCGGGCCCGTCGGCGGGCAAGCTGAAGTCCGGTGACGCCATCGACGCGGTCAACGGCGTCCCGGTGGCCACCGTCGAGCAGTTCACCGGTTTCCTGAAGGACACCAAGCCCGGCCAGGTGGTCACGATCGACTTCCGTCGCAAGAACGAGCCGGCGGGGGTGGCGCAGATCACGCTCGGCGCGAACAAGGATCGCGACTTCGGCTTCATGGGTGTCGCCGTGCTCGATGCGCCGTGGGCGCCGTTCGTGGTGAATTTCAATCTGGCCAACATCGGAGGACCGTCGGCGGGGCTGATGTTCAGCCTGGCGGTGGTCGACAAGCTCACCACCGGCGAGCTGGCCGGCTCGAAGTTCATCGCCGGGACGGGCACCATCTCCGTCGACGGCAAGGTGGGCCAGATCGGTGGCATCACCCACAAGATGGTCGCCGCCCACGAGGCCGGTGCCACGGTGTTCCTGGTTCCCGCCAAGAACTGTTACGAGGCGAGCTCGGACAACCCGTCGGGCATGCGGCTGGTCAAGGTCGACACCCTGGGCGAGGCGGTCGATGCGCTGCACGCGATCACCTCGGGGGGCCAGCCGCCGACCTGCTAGCCCCGCAGCCCGGGGTGCGTACAGTTGTGACCGTCTAGGAAAATCTGCGGAAGCACAGGAACCTGCCAGTAACCGCGCAGCGGGACGGCGCCGTCCACAGTGACGCCAGTCGACGCCAGCCGAATCGATCAGGAGCGTAGCCAGTGGGGATGCGGCCCACCGCAAGGATGCCGAAGCTGACTCGGCGCAGCCGAATTCTGATCATGATCGCGCTGGGTGTGATCGCCCTGCTGCTCGCCGGGCCGCGGCTGATCGACGCCTATGTCGACTGGCTCTGGTTCGGTGAGCTGGGATACCGGTCGGTGTTCACCACCGTGCTGGTGACCCGCCTGGTGGTCTTCCTGGTCGCGGGCCTGCTGGTGGGCGGCATCGTGTTCACCGGGCTGGCGGTGGCCTACCGCACCCGCCCGGTGTTCGTCCCGAGCAGCGAGAACGATCCGGTGGCGCGCTACCGCGCCGTCGTGGTGTCCCGCTTGCGGCTGGTGGGCATCGGGGTTCCGGTCGCGATCGGCCTGCTGGCCGGCATCGTCGCGCAGAGCTATTGGGTGCGGGTCCAGCTGTTCCTGCACGGCGGCGACTTCGGCGTCAGGGATCCGCAATTCGGCAAGGACCTCGGCTTCTACGCGTTCGACCTGCCGTTCTACCGGCTGGTGCTCAGCTACCTGTTCGTGGCGGTTTTCCTTGCGTTCGTGGCGAATCTGTTGGTGCACTATCTGTTCGGCGGCATCCGGCTGTCCGGGCGCAGCGGCGCGCTGAGCCGTTCGGCCCGCATCCAGGCGGTCGCCCTGGTGGGGACGCTGGTGCTGCTCAAGGCCGTCGCCTACTGGCTGGACCGCTACGAGTTGTTGTCGCACACCCGCGGCGGTAAGCCGTTCACCGGCGCCGGGTACACCGACATCAACGCGGTGCTGCCGGCCAAGCTCATCCTGATGGCGATCGCGCTGATCTGCGCCGCCGCGGTGTTCTCCGCGATCACGTTCCGGGATCTGCGGATTCCGGCCATCGGCCTGGTGCTGTTGCTGCTGTCCTCGTTGATCGTGGGTGCGGGCTGGCCGCTGATCGTCGAGCAGATCAGCGTCAAACCCAATGCGGCGCAGAAGGAAAGCGAGTACATCAGCCGGAGCATCACTGCGACGCGGCAGGCCTACGGACTGACCTCCGACGTGGTGACGTACCGCAACTACGCCGGCGACGCCAAGGCCACCGCCCAGCAGGTCGCGGCCGACCGGGCGACCACGTCGAACATCCGCCTGCTCGACCCCACGATCGTCAGCCCCGCGTTCACCCAGTTCGAGCAGGGCAAGAACTTCTACTACTTCCCCGACCAACTGTCCATCGACCGTTACGTCGACCGCAACGGCCACCTGCGCGACTATGTCGTCGCGGCCCGTGAACTCAACCCGGACCATCTGATCGACAACCAGCGCGACTGGATCAACCGGCACACGGTTTACACCCACGGCAACGGGTTCATCGCCTCGCCGGCCAACACCGTGCGCGGCATCGCCAACGACCCCAACCAAAACGGCGGCTACCCGGAGTTCCTGGTCAACGTCGTCGGCGCCAACGGCAACGTGATCTCCGACGGCCCCGCGCCGCTGGACCAGCCCCGCGTCTACTTCGGGCCGGTGATCTCCAACACCCCGGCCGACTACGCGATCGTCGGCCGCAACGGCGCCGACCGCGAATACGACTACGAGACCAGCGCCGAAACCAAGAACTACACCTACACCGGGCTCGGGGGAGTGCCGGTCGGCAACTGGCTGTCTCGCAGCGTGTTCGCCGCGAAGTTCGCTGAGCGAAACTTCTTGTTCTCCAACGTGATCGGCTCCAACAGCAAGATCTTGTTCAACCGCGACCCGGCGCAGCGGGTCGAGGCGGTGGCACCGTGGTTGACGACTGACAGCCGGGTCTACCCGGCGGTCGTCGACAAGCGACTGGTATGGATCATCGACGGCTACACCACCTTGGACAATTACCCGTACTCCCAACTCACCTCCCTGGAATCGGCGACCGCCGATTCCAACGAGGTGGCATTCAACAGGCTGGCGCCCGACAAGCAGGTCTCCTACATCCGGAACTCGGTGAAGGCCACGGTCGACGCCTACGACGGCACCGTCACGCTCTACGAGCAGGACGACCACGATCCGGTGCTCCAAGCCTGGATGCGGGTGTTCCCCGGCACCGTCAAGCCCAAGAGCGAGATCACGCCCGAGCTGGCCGATCATCTGCGTTACCCCGAAGACCTGTTCAAGGTGCAGCGGATGTTGCTGGCCAAATACCACGTCAACGATCCCGTCACGTTCTTCTCCACGTCCGATTTCTGGGACGTACCGCTGGATCCGAACCCGACAGCCAGCAGCTATCAGCCGCCGTATTACATCGTCGCGAAAAACATCGCGAAGAACGACAATTCGGCGGCGTACCAGTTGATCAGCGCGATGAACAGATTCAAGCGTGACTACCTGGCCGCCTACATCAGTGCCAGCTCCGACCCCGCGACGTACGGCAAGATCACCGTGCTGACCATCCCGGGTCAGGTCAACGGTCCCAAGCTGGCCAACAACGCCATCACCACCGATCCGGCGGTGTCCCAGGACCTCGGTGTGATCGGGCGCGACAACCAGAACCGCATCCGGTGGGGCAATCTGCTGACGCTGCCGGTCGGCCAGGGCGGGCTGATGTACGTCGAACCCGTCTATGCCTCCCCGGGCGCCAGCGACGCCGCCTCGTCCTACCCGCGCCTGATCCGGGTCGCGATGATGTACAACGACAAGATCGGCTACGGCCCCACGGTGAGCGACGCACTCACCGGCTTGTTCGGTCCCGGTGCGGGCGCGGCCGCGACGGGCATACAACCCACCGAAGGCGGTGGCTCCCCGAGCCCGCCCGCGAGTCCCCCGGCGCCGGCCGCGAGCCCCGGGTCGCCCGGGTCGCCGACCCCGCCGTCGGCGGCACCCCCGGCTCCGGAAGGGTCGGTGACCCTGTCCGCCGCCAAATCCGCCGCGCTGCAGGAGATCCAGGCGGCGATGAGCGCGGCCAAGGACGCCCAGAAGAAGGGCGACTTCGCCGCCTACGGTGCCGCGCTGCAGCGCCTCGACGACGCGATCACCAAGTACAACAACGCCAAATAAGCTGGCTTTCGGTAGCTTTAACCGCGCGCCGCCGTGCGGAACCGGTCCCGGTAGGCCCTCGGGCTGATGCCGAGGTGGCTGAGGAAAACCCGCCGCAGTGTTTCGGTACTGCCGAAGCCCGCGATCCGGGCGGTCTCGGTGACGGTGCGGCCGGATTCCAGCGCCGTGCGGGCCAGATCGATGCGCACCCATTCGACGTAGCGGGCCGGGGTCATCCCCAGTTCCGACTGGAACAGCCGGGTGAGCTGGCGGGTGCTCAGGGCTGCCCGGGCCGCGAGCTTGCCGACGCTGTGGTCGGCGGCCGGGTCGGCGGCGATCGCGTCGGTCACCGCCCGCAGCGGCGACTCCGGCGGCGGGTCGGCCTCGACCAAAACGGAGAATTGTGACTGTCCGCCAGCGCGTTTGAGGTAGACGACCAGCGAGCGCGCCACCTTGCGGACCAGCTCGGCGCCGTAATCCAGCTCGACCAACGCCAAGGCGAGGTCGATGCCCGACGACACCCCCGCCGAGGTGAACAGGTCGCCATCGCGAACGAAGATGGCGTCCGGTTCGACGCCCACGTCGGGGAAGGCGCGGGCCAGACGAGCGGTGTGGCGCCAATGCGTGGTGGCGCGCTTTCCGCTGAGCAGGCCCGCCTGCGCCAGGATGAACGATCCGGTACACACCGACGCCAGGCGTCGCGTCCGCTCCGGCACCGTTTTGACCGCCTCGACCAGCGCGGGATCGATCGGCTGACCGAGCAGGTCGTCGCCGCCCGCGACGACGACGGTGTCGGCGTCCTCGATGGACGAAACGCTGCCGGTGACCGGGAATTTCGTGCCGAGCGAGGTCGTCACGTCGTGGCCGTCGACCGAGACCATCCGCAACGCGTAATCCGCACCGAAACGGTTGGCCTCGGCGAAGACCTCGGCCGGCCCCACCACGTCCAAGAGCTTGACGCCGTCGAAGACGACGATCACGACCGCGCGCGGTGCGGCTTTGGCCCCGGCCACCCGCTCATCGTGTCCCGTCGCCCGCGCGGACACAAGGCGGGAGGCGTCACTTTCTGTGGGATGAACGGCGCAACTGCCACCGCGGACCGGCACGACCCGCAGCAAACTGGGTGCATGGCCATCAGCTCGACGCAAACGATTGCCGGCATCGCGGTCCCCGACACTCCGCTCGTGCGTGAGGTCACCGAGTTCATCCGCGACGCCGAAGACGACCTGTTGTTCGACCATTCGCGGCGGGTGTTCTTCTTCGGGGCGTTGCAGGGTCGCCGCCGCGGACTGGATGCGGATCTGGAGTTGCTCTACGCCGGGGCGTTGTTTCACGACCTTGGCCTGACGCAGCGCTACCGCGGCTCGACCCTGCGTTTCGAGGTGGACGGCGCCAACGCCGCCCGCGACTTCCTGCTAGAGCATGGTGTCGAGAAGTCCGACGCCGACAAGGTGTGGCTGGGCATCGCCTTGCACACCACCCCCGGGATTCCCGAGTTCCTGGAGCCCGAGATCGCTTTGGTCACGGCCGGTGTCGAAACCGACGTGCTGGGCATCGGCCGCGACGACCTGCCTCCCGAGGCCCTGGCCGCCATCACCGCGGCCCATCCGCGCCCGCGGTTCAAGCAGCGCATCCTGGCGGCCTTCCACGACGGCATGAAGCAACGCCCACACAGCACGTTCGGCACCGTCAACGCCGACGTGCTGGCGCGTTTCGACCCGGCGTTCGTCCGCCACGACTTCGTCGACATCATCGCGGGCAGCTCCTGGCCGGAATAGCCGTGGCGGGTGACTGGCGAGCCGGGGCGATCCCGTGCGGCGGTCCTGGCGATTTGGAGGCCCGCTACAGGTTCGGTAACCTGGCATTCACCAACGCGGGGTGGAGCAGCTCGGTAGCTCGCTGGGCTCATAACCCAGAGGTCGCAGGTTCGAATCCTGTCCCCGCTACCAGGTGAAATGGCTCCCGGAGGATTCTCCGGGAGCCATTTTCACGCCCGATGGAAACACTGCCGGAAAGTTTAGCTCGACTAACGACCTGTAGCAGTTGGGTAGCAGAAAGGTCGCCCGAAGCGCTGCAGCTCGGCGCGGCGGCACTCAGCCTTTTCGGGCGACTTGGTCACCCGTGACGACAGCAGTGGTACCATTTCTTGTACCACTGAGGAGGAAGGTGGCGATGATGGCGATCACAGCCAGCGAGGCGCGGAAGAACCTGTTCCCACTGATCGAGAAAGTCAACGCTGACCGCACGCCGGTAGAGATCACCTCCAAGGCGGGCCGAGCATTCCTCGTTGCCGCCGATGACTGGGAAGCATGGCAGGAAACCGCCTACCTGTTCCGGTCGCCGGAAAATGCGCGTCGGCTTCTGGATGCCGCCGCCGCCCTCGACGAGGGTCGGGGCATGCGGTCGGATTCAGACCTGGCGGAGTGAACGTCGTCTTTGCGCCTCAGGCATGGGAAGACTACGTCCACTGGCAGACGGCTGATCGCACGATCCTCAAGCGGATCAACAGGCTCATCAACGACGCTTGCCGTTCGCCCAGCGACGGTATCGGCAAGCCCGAGGCACTGAAGTATGGGCTCTCTGGTGCGTGGTCACGGCGCATCACCGAGGAGCACCGCCTGGTGTATCGGGTCGTGGGTGAGGAGTTGCAGATCCTTCAGGCGCGATATCGCTACTGAGTTCCCTAGGGAAACTGCGGATTCGGCGTCGTGCCCTCAGCCATCGAACTGCCACGGGTCGGTGGCGATCAGGTGGGTGCTGTGCAGCGCCGCCGCCCTGTGCACGTGGGCGCGCTCGTGATAGCCCGGGTCGGTGACCATCGCGACGAACGCGCCGCGGGAGGGATAGCGGACTACGACGACGGCGTCCCACCAGGGGCTGCCGATGTCGCCGGCGACGACGTGGCCGGCGTCACCGGCGTACAACACCGTCGCTCCGACAGACTCCAGGAAGGGCTGCACCTCCTTGGCGTAGCGCTGATAGCTGTCGGCGCCGTTCGGGCCGAACTGCAGCAGGTTGATCATCACCACTGGCGCGTCGTTGTCGGCGGCTGCCGCCAGCAGCGTGCCCAGCTGCGCTTCGGTGGGTTCGATGGCGGTCATGGCCTAGGCGTCCCAGCTGGTCAGGTCCCGCGGCGTGATCCCGTTCGCGGCACAGTAGTTGTTGTAGCGCTCGATCGAGGTCTTGTGGTTTTCCTGCCACAGGATCTTGTTGTCCTGGTCGAGGAACAGCAGCTCACCCACCAGGAAGAAGAACACCTCGGTCTCTTCCAGGCTTTCCGGGGTGTGCGAGGAGCCGGCCACCTCGTAGACGGTGTCACCGGCGCGGGAGACCCAGTTGTTCTCCTGGTAGCGCCACGCCCCGCTGACAGTGTGCCCGACCACGATCCCAGTGTGGTAGTGAGCCGGAAGTGTAAGTCCCGCGTTGAATTTCATCGAGACGATGATCTCGGCACGCACCGGGTCGACCTTCCAGTACTTGAGGAACACCTCGTCGGTGAGCGGCGTGAACGGGATCCAGGGGTTCTCGGCGCCGCTCATGTAGTTGACGTCGAGTTCTTGCAGGGTCTGCATGACTCCTCCTCATGTTGGTGTTTGCTGCCGCGCTGCGGCTGATAGGCAAAACTAGGCAGCGCGCGGGCCCATGCGCTCGGACCGCGGCGACAAAGTTGCGGCCCGGGGTTGTTACCGCGTCACAGTTCGGTGGCGTGCGAACCCGCCAACCGGGGCAGCGCGGGCAGCAGCGCCAGCGCGACTGAAAGCTCCAGGGTGTCGGTGTCGATGCCGCGGCCCAGGATCGCTTCGGCCTGGTTGACGCGGTAACTGACCGTGTTGGGATGCACGATGAGCCGACGGGCGGCCCGCGCGCGGCTGCGGTTCTCCTGCAGGTAGACAGCCAGCGTCGTCGCGACCCGGTAGGTGTCCTCGTCCGCGGCGGCCAGCGGCCCCAGCACCCGGGTGACGAACGAGGCCGCGTGTTCGGTGTCCGTGCTGGCCAGCGCCGCCACGGCCACGTCGCGGTAGTGGGTGACCGCGCCGGCGTGCGGTCCGAGCAGCGCCGCGACCCGCCGAGCGTGGGATGCTTGCACGTGGGTGCGTCGAAAGCCCTTCAACCCGCCGCCGGGATCGCCGAAGGCCAGCTGGACCCCCGACAGGCCTGACGCTCTGACTGCCTCCACCTCGACCGGGGTGAAGGGCCGGCGACGGCTCACCCACCCCGCCGCGGCCAGCGAGCCCACGGGGTGCAGCACGCTGCTGTCCGCCGCGACGGCGCGCGCGACGTCGGCGACGACGGTGCCGAGCAGCGGTTGCGCTTCGCCGTCCGGCGGAATGTCCCCGACCCAGGCGATGACCCCGAGGTGCTGACGGTTGATGTCGTAGCGCAGTCGCGTCGACGCGCGCTGCGGGTCGCGCTCACGCCCGGCGAGGATGTCGTCGACCGCCGCCGCCCGGGCCGCGGCGGCTCCGCGCAGCCAGGTCTCGCGCTCTTCCTCGTAGGCCTGCTCGGCGCGCACCAGCGCCCCGTCGACGTAACCGAAGATCCAGCCGGTAGCCAGCTCGATCGCCTTGGCGAGGTCCTTCGGATCGGACGTGGTGGCGCTGATCCGGGCGTGGATCCACTGCCACACCAGTTCCTGGGCCATCCGGTAGAACCGCATCAGATCCGCCAGGACGACGTGCCGCGGGATCGCCGAACGCGTGACGGCCAGCGTCGACGGCGGCAACTCGACCTGACGCGGGTCACCGCCGGCCTCGATGAGCTGCGCCAGCTGACGCAGGCTGGCTTCGGTGCTGACCAGGTTTTCCTTGACGGTCTGCTCGTCGGGGAACAACTGGGGCAGCACCGACCGCATCCGCGCGACCGCCTGCTCGGCCAGATCGGCCGCGCCGGCGCGCAACTCGACGGCGATCGGGACCAGCACCTGCCGCCAGACCTTCTGGGCGGCCGGGTCCCGAACGGGCGGCCACTCGAGCTCCATGGCCGGAATCTAGTCCGATTGTCGCGCCGTCACAATGCGCCCGGCCGGCGTTGGCGTTCACGCACGAGACCGCGCGGGTCGCCGGTGCGTAGTTTGCCGGCATGTTCACATTCGGATCTGCCATCAACACCTCAAACATGTCCGGCGCCGTTGTCGCCATCACCGGAGCCGGCAGCGGCATCGGCCGCGAACTGGCCCTGCTGTGCGCGCGGCGTGGGGCGAACCTGGCGCTGTGCGACATCAACGAGGCGGCCGTCGGCGAAACCGCCGCCGCTGCAGGCCAACTCGGGCGAGACGTGCTGACCCGACGCGTAGACGTCTCCGACCCCGAACAGATGGCCGCCTTCGCCGACGCCACCTTCGGCCACTTCGGCGGCGTCGACATCGTGGTCAACAACGCCGGGGTGGGCCTCGTCGGCGGCTTCCTGGACACCAGCCGCAAGGACTGGGAATGGCTGGTGTCGATCAACCTGATGGGAGTCGTGCACGGCTGCGACGCCTTCATCCCGGCCATGATCAACTCCGGCCGTGGCGGGCAGGTGGTCAACTTGTCATCGGCGGCGGGATTGCTTGCCAATCCCCAGCTTTCCGCCTACAGCGCCACCAAGTTCGCCGTGCTGGGCCTGTCCGAGGCGCTGCGCATCGAACTCGAGCCCTACGGCATCGGCGTCACCGCCGTCTGCCCGGGCGTCATCAACACCGCCATCACGGCGGCCAGTCCGATCCGGGGAGCCGGCGACGCCGATGCACGCCGGCGGCGCCTGGCGGCGACCTACAAGAAGCGCGGCTACACCCCCGAGCGCGCGGCGCGCAACATCCTGCGCGCGGTCGGCCGCAACCGCGCGGTGGCGCCGATCGCCGCAGAGGCACACGTGATGTACGTGCTGTCGCGCCTGGCCCCGCCGCTGGCCCGCCGGATCGCGGCGCGGATGGCCAGCGTCGCCCAATGACCTGAGCGGCCCGAATCACTCCGTTCTTCCGACGAAATTCGACAGGGAAAGCCATGCAACTCATCTCGCCGCTGGACTCGATGTTCCTGCTCGCCGAATCCCGCGAGCATCCGCTGCACGTCGCCGCGCTGCAGCTGTTCACCCCGCCGCAGGGCGCCGGGCCGCAGTTCGCGCAGCAGACCTACGAGGCCATGCGGGCATGCCAAAACGTCACGCCCGCATTCCGCAAGCACCCCGCCACGGCCCTGGGCGGAATCACCAACCTCGCCTGGACCTCCGACGACGACCTCGACCTGGACTATCACGTGCGGCGCTCCGGGCTGCCCGCGCCGGGACGCGTGCGCGAGCTGCTGGAGCTGACCTCCCGGCTGCACGGCACCCTGCTGGATCGGCATCGACCCCTGTGGGAGATGCATCTGATCGAGGGCCTCAACGACGGGCGTTTTGCGATCTACACCAAGATGCACCACGCCGTTGTCGACGGCGTGTCCGCGCTCAACCTGCTGCAGGGGTCGCTGAGCGCGGACCCCGACGACCACGGGGTCCAGGTGCCGTGGTCGCTGCCGCCGCGGGACCCCGCCCAGCCGACCACCCGTTCGGGCCGCTGGGAAAAGGTCACCACCGCAATGCAATCGGCGGCGCGGCAGGTCTCGTCGACACTCACCCTGGGTCGTGCCGCGCTGGTGCAGCAGCAGCTGACCCTGCCCTTCCGTGCCCCGCGCACGATGCTCAACGTGCCCATCGGCGGCGCCCGGCGGTGTGCTGCCGACTCCTGGTCCCTGGACCGGATCAAGGACGTCAGGAAGGCGGCCGGGGCGACGGTCAACGACGTCGTGTTGGCCATGTGCGCCGGTGCGCTGCGGCGCTATCTCATCGAACAGGACGCCATACCCGACGCCCCGCTGGTCGCCATGGTCCCGGTCAACCTGCGCACCGAAAACGACACCGACGGCGGCAACGTCGCCTCGGCGGTGTTGTGCAACCTCGCCACCCACCTCGACGATCCCGCCCGGCGCCTGGCGACGATTCGCGCGTCAATGGGCGACAACAAGGCGGTGCTCTCGCAACTGCCGCGCAGCCAGGCGATGGCGCTGGGCCTGTCAACCACCCTTGCCCCGACGCTGCTGAGCACCCTCCCCGGGCTCGGAACGTCAGCCCCACCGTCGTTCAACGTGTGCATCTCCAACGTGCCGGGATCCCGGGACCAGTTGTACCGCAACGGAGCCCGTCTCGACGGCAACTACCCGATGTCCATTGTGGTCGACGGGCAGGCGCTGAACATCACGCTGGCGACGAGCGCCGACAGCCTGGATTTCGGCCTGGTCGGCTGCCGCCGCGCAGTACCGCATCTGCAACGGCTGCTCGGGCACCTGGAAACCTCGCTGAAGGAGCTGGAATGCGCCGTGGGCCTGTGATCGTCTCGAGGGCCGCCGATCGCCGCCCGCCCGCACTCGCCGGTGTCGAGCACCGGTTCGTCGATCTGGGCGGTGGCGTCACCATTCACGTGGCCGAGGCCGGCCCGGCCGACGGCCCACCGGTGCTGCTCGTCCACGGTTTCCCCCAGAGCTGGTGGGAGTGGCGACACCTCATCGAACCGCTGGCCGCCGACGGCTACCGGGTGCTCTGCCCGGACCTGCGCGGCGCCGGTTGGAGCTCCGCACCGCGCGGCCGCTACCGGAAGGTCGACATGGCAGACGACCTGGCCGGGGTGCTCGACCGGCTCGGCGTCGGGCCGGTGACATTGGCCGCCCACGACTGGGGCGGGCCGGTCTCGTTCATCATGATGCTGCGCCACCCCGCCCGGGTGACCGGCTTCTTCGGGATGAACACCGTCGGCTCGTGGCTGAGACCCGACCTCGAGTTGGTGCGCCACCTGTGGCGTTTCTGGTATCAGCTCCCCATCGCGATGCCGGTCATCGGGCCGCGTCTGGTCGCCGATCGCCGGGGCCGTTTCCTGCGGATGGTCTCCCGCTGGGTGGGTGGTCCTTTTTCATTGCCGGAGAACGACTTCCAGATCTACACCGCGACGCTGGCCGAACGCGACCACGCGGTCGCGAGCTCGCGGTGGTACCGGACCTTTTTGCTCGCGGAGTTCGTTCCGTGGCTGCGTGGCGAGTTCGCGCAGGCGCGCGTCTCGGTCCCGGTCCGGTGGCTGCACGGCACCGCTGACCCGGTGTTGACGCCGACGCTGCTGCGCGGTTACGCCGAGCGAATCTCCGACTTCGACGTGGAACTCGTGGACGGAGTCGGGCACTGGATCGCCGAGCAGCGTCCCGAACTCGTGCTTGACAGGCTGCGGGCGTTCATCGATTACTCCAGGCGTCGCCTGCCGGCCTGAACACGGCCCACGGTTCGCCCTCGTCGACGGCGCGGGCCAGCTCGTCGAGCAACTGCCCGCATTCCGAGACCTCCTCGACCACGTGCAGCACGCCCACCAGTTCGCCGTGATCCAACAGCGGGGAGTTGTTGGGGCTACATCGCCTACCCGCCGCGGCGCGACGGTGCGCCGAACTTCAACGAAGGCTACCTGTTCACCGGCGACTCCACCGGTGACGGGCGGCTGATCCCCGCCCGCGCCGTGCGGGCGCCGTGGCTGACCCCGCTGCGCCCGCTGGGTGAGGACGTGTCGCTGGTCCTCGAGACCGCCGGCGGCGCCGTCACGATCGAGGGGGAAACGGTGTTCTCCATCCACGGCATTCACCACGACGACGACATGTACGCGATGCACGCTCAGAGAGGAGGTGCCGATTTTCCCCGCGCTACAGCAGGCCGGCGTCCGGTACCACTGGGACGGCGAGCAGACCTACGGGATGCTCGAGCGCTCCAACCCGCTGGACAAGATCTCCCGGGAATGAACGGCATTGCCGGTTGCCGCAATGCCCCGAGATGCACAATGACACTCATGCCCGCGACACTCATGCCCGCCCGGAGATCAGCTGTCGCGCCGAGGATCCGCTGAGGTGGCGGGGTTCGGATTCGGCACCCTGGCGCTGCTGAGTGCGGTGGGCTTCACCGGCCCGCTGCTGGCCTCGCTGCCGCGGCTGCGAATCCCGGTGGTCGTCGGCGAGTTGACCGCGGGGTTGGTCGTCGGCAGGACCGGCTTCGGAATCGTCGATCCCGCCAACCCGACGTTGCAGCTGTTCGCCAACATCGGTTTCGCGCTGGTGATGTTCGTGGTGGGCACCCACATCCCGGTGCGCGGCGGAGAGCTGCGCCCGGTGCTGCCGGTGGCCCTCGGCCGGGCGGTGCTGGGCGGCGCGGTCGCGGTGGCGCTGGGGTTCACGCTCGCCGCATGGCTCGGTGTGCACCACGCGCCGCTGTACGCGGTGCTGATGGCCTCGTCGTCGGCGGCGCTGGCGTTGCCGGTGATCGATTCGCTGCAGTTGCGGGGTCCACGGGTGCTGTCGGTGACCGCGCAGATCGCCATCGCCGACACGGCGTGTATCGTCTTGCTGCCGTTGGTGATCGACGTCCGGCGGTTGCCGACGGCGGTGCTGGGTGCGCTGGCGATCGCCGCCTGTTCGGGCGTGTTCTTCGCGATCATGCGCGGGATCGACCGCCGGGGCTGGCGCCGCCGGGCGCACGTCTATTCCGAGAAGCGGCGGTTCGCGCTGGAATTGCGGACCAACCTGGTCGTGCTGTTCGCGCTGGCTGCGCTGGCCGTTCGCACGCACGTGTCGATCCTGTTGGCGGGCTTCGCGCTGGGGCTGGTGATCGCCGTCGTCGGGGAGCCGCATCGGTTGGCGCGTCAGCTCTTCGGCATCACCGAGGGCTTCTTCAGCCCGCTGTTCTTCGTCTGGCTCGGCGCCTCGCTGCAGGTGCGCGAGCTGGGTGCGCACCCGAAGTTAATCCTGCTGGGCGTCTGCCTGGGCCTTGGTGGGGTGCTGGCCCACAGCGCGGGACGGCTGCTGGGTCAGCCGCTGGCCCTGGGGGTGCTCTCGGCCGCGCAACTGGGTGTGCCGGTGGCCGCGGCCACCATCGGCACCCAGGAGCACCTGCTGGCCGCGGGCGAAGCGTCGGCCCTGATGCTCGGTGCCTTGATCACGATCGCCGCCGCGACCATCGCCGGCGCGCTGGCGGCCCGCGACCAGGCCGCAACGCCCGTGGCTGCACCCGCGCAGCCCGGCAAGGGCGCGGCCTAGTTCTCGCCGGGGGCGCGTCGAGTGTGACGAAGGACCCCCGCCATCGGGTTGCGTTCGGCCCTACCGGCCATCGGCGAACCGGTGGTCGGATGAACGTCTGAGGCTGAGGAGGTCGCGATGCGACTGGCGCCGCTTGTCCCGCGCAGTCACCGCGTACCCGCGCCGGCGCTGTCGTCCTGGGGCGCCGTCGTTTCCCTGCGAAAAGCCGCCCACCACCTGGCCCTGGGCCGGCCGCATCGGCACGTGTCCCCGGTGATGTACCGCGTCACCGATCGCCTGCACGGCGGACGCTCGGTACAGGTGCCCGCCGAGGGAATCGCCCCGGTGGTGTCGGCGTGGCTGGCGGAGTTGGGTGCCCACAGCCCGCTGGTCGCGGACCTGGCCCGGGCTGCGTGCGCCGGCGACTGGCCGGCCGCGCGCGCCGTCGGCGAGCAGTTGGCGGTCGACGTTGTTCTCGCCGCGTGACCGGATCACCGCGCGCGGCGGCATTGGCACAAAGTCCCTTAGCTTAGAGCCGTCGTGCTCTCGCGTGGCCGCGGGCAATCGCGTGATCGTGGATGTCACGACGTTTTACCGAAGGGAATTGCCATGAACGCGCATTTTCCGGATGCCGGCACGATCCGGACCGTTCTGACACTGGCATCTCGAGCGCCCTCGGTGCACAACACGCAGCCCTGGCGGTGGCGGGTCGAGGAAGCCAGCCTGCATCTGTACTCCGACGACAGCAGGCAACTGCCCAACACCGACCCGGACGGCCGGGACCTGATCCTGAGTTGTGGCTCCGCGCTGCATCACTGCGCGGTTGCCTTCGCTGCCGTCGGTTGGCGATCCAAAATCACCCGGCTGCCGAATCCGGCCGATGCCCGCCACCTCGCCGCAATCGAGGTGTCCCGGCATCCCGCCGACGCCGTCGACATCGCGCTCGCCGCGGCGATACCGCGGCGGCGCACCGACCGGCGTCACTACAGCTCCTGGCCGGTGCCGGTGGCCGACATCGCGCTGATGGCCGGGCGGGCGGCCCGCAACGGCGTGACGTTGTGCCAGGCCGAGGATCTCGACAAGCTCCACGAGATCGTCGCCCAATCCGTGGCGGACCACCTGAACCGCGACTACATGGCCGAGCTGACCACCTGGAGCGGGCGCTACGCCTCGGTGGCCGGCGTCCCGGCCCGCAACACCCCGGCCGCGGACCCGGAGTCGAAGATCCCGGGCCGCGTCTTCGCCGGCCCGTCGTTGCCGGAGCCGCCGGGCTCCTCCGCCGCCGAGGACAATGCCGTCGTGCTGGCGCTGGGCACCCGCGGCGACGACCGTCTGGCCCAGCTGCGCGCCGGCGAGGCCACCAGCGCCGTGCTGCTCACGGCGACTTCGATGGGACTGGCGAGCTGCCCGGTCACCGAACCGCTGGAAACACCGGTGACACGCGAGGAGGTTCGCTCCGACATCTTCGGCGGTGGCGAGTACCCGCAGATGCTGCTCCGGGTGGGCTGGGCGCCGATCAACGCCGACCCGCTGCCGGCGACACCGCGACGCGACCTGTCCGAATTCGTCGACTGGGCTTTCGGGCCCGACAAGAACGTGGTCGAATAGGCCGTACTTCGGCTGGCGCAGAGAGGATTCCGAGCGGATGATGTGTCGGTGAACGCAGACGCTGAAGGTTCCCGCGATTCCGAGGCGACGGTCTTCGACGCGGCCGCGCTGAACCGCCTCGTCGAGGTGCTCATCGACCGCGGATACCACGTGATCGGTCCGACATTGCGGGACAATGCGATCGTGCTGGCCGAGCTGGAATCGGCGGCCGACCTGCCGCGCGGCTGGGGCGTCGACGTCGGGCCGGGACACCACCGGGTGCGCGCCCGCGGCGACGACGCGGCGTTCGGGCACTCAGCCGGTCCGCAGTCGTGGAAGCAGTTCCTGCACCCCCCGCGGCAACGGATGTGGGCCGGAACCCGCGACGAGGCCGGCGATGCGCCCGACGAGCCGGCGCCGCGCTACGCGTTCCTGGGTGTGCGCGGCTGCGACCTCGCCGCGATCGCCACTCTCGACAGGGTGCTCGGCCGTTCCGAGTACCCCGATGCCGCCTTCGTCGGCCGGCGGCGGGGCATCTTCGTGGTGGCGGTCAACTGCACCGAACCCGGTGGGCTCTGCTTCTGCGCCTCGATGGGCACCGGTCCAGCCGCCGGGCCCGGCTACGACCTCGCGCTGACCGAGCGCCCGGGGGGTCAGGAGTACATCGTCGACGTGGGCAGTCCGGCGGGCGCCGACGTCCTCGCGGCGGTGCCGCACCGGCCGGCTCGAAGTGACGAGATCGACTGTGCGCGTGCCGATGTCGATGCGGCGGCGCACCACATGGGCCGCCAGATGCCCGAGACCGACCTGCGGGAGCTGCTGGTCGCATCCCGCGAGTCGCCGCAGTGGGAAGAGGTGGCCAGTCGTTGCCTGACCTGCGGCAACTGCACGATGGTGTGCCCGACGTGCTTTTGCACCAGCACCGAGGACGTCAGCGACCTCACCGGCGAGCACGCCGAGCGGTGGCGGCACTGGGCATCGTGTTTCGAGTTCGACTTCACCTACGTGCACGGCGGCGGCAGCGTCCGCCAGTCCGGCGCCTCGCGGTACCGGCACTGGCTGACCCACAAACTGGGCACCTGGCATGACCAGTTCGGCATGTCGGGCTGCGTGGGCTGCGGCCGGTGCATCGCCTGGTGCCCCACCGGGATCGACATCACCGCGGAGATGAACAAGATGGCCGGCGATGACTGACGGGCAGGGCGCCCTTGTCACGGCCTCCGCCATGGCGCCCAATCCGTACCGGGTGCGCAGCCGCGTCGTGGAAAGCCCGGACTCGGCGACGCTGTGCCTGGAGCCGGTGGGGGCAGCGCTGCGCACGCCGCAGCCCGGGGAGTTCATGATGCTCTACGCATTCGGCGTGGGGGAGGCTGCGATCTCGATCAGCGGCGACCCCACCGTCACCGACGGCTCGATCACGCACACGATCCGTGCGGTCGGCGCGGTCAGCCGGGCGCTGCATGACGCCCAGCCGGGCGCCATCGTCGGGGTGCGCGGCCCGTTCGGCACCAGCTGGGGGCTCGAGACAGCCGCCGGTAGGGATCTGGTCATGGTCGCCGGCGGCGTGGGCCTGTGCCCGCTGCGCCCGGCGGTGCTCGGCGCGCTGGCCGGGCGGTCGCGGTACGGCAAGGTGACGCTCATCGTGGGCGCCCGCTCGCGCGACGACTTCGTGTTCGCCGCCCAACTCGAGAAGTGGGCGCAGGACCCGCAGATCGAGTTGCACGTCACGGTCGACGTGCCGGTGCAGGGCTGGCGCGGTGAGGTCGGGCTGGTGACCGAGCCGCTGCGCCGGCTGGCACTGAACCCCGAACGCACCACCGCCTTCCTGTGCGGGCCGGAGCCCATGCTGCGCTTCGGCGCCGAAGCGCTGCTGGCCAAAGGGATTGCCGCCCGAGACATTCGGGTTTCGCTGGAACGCAACATGCAATGCGGTGTCGGCTGGTGCGGCCACTGCCAGCTGGGCCCGCTACTGCTGTGCCGCGACGGACCCGTCGTGACTTACGACGTCGCGGGCCCGTTGCTGAACGTGAAGGAGCTGTAGATGAGCCCGACCACGCTGGCCGTGTGGAAGTTCGCCTCGTGCGACGGTTGCCAGCTCACGCTGCTCGACTGCGAGGACGAGCTGCTCACCCTGGCCGAGCGGGTGCAGATCGCCACGTTTGCCGAGGCGTCCAGCGCGATGGTCGGCGGGCCCTACGACGTATCCCTGGTCGAGGGCTCGATCACCACCCGCCACGACGAACACCGCATCCGCGAGATCCGCGCGCAGTCCAGGGTTTTGGTCACCATCGGCGCGTGCGCCACCGCCGGGGGCGTGCAGGCGCTGCGCAACTTCGGTGACATCGCCGAGTTCACCTCGGTCGTCTACGCCAAACCGGAGTACATCGACACGCTGGCAACGTCCACCCCGGCGTCGGCGCACGTCACGGTCGACTACCAGCTGCACGGCTGCCCCATCGACCGCGGCCAGCTGCTCGACACGCTCTCGGCCCTGCTGATCGGGCGCAAGCCCAGGCTGCCGGCCAAGACCGTGTGCACCGAGTGCAAGCTGCGCGGCGTGACGTGCCTGGTTGTCGGGCAAGGCGTTCCGTGTCTGGGACCGGTCACCCACGCCGGCTGCGGCGCACTGTGTCCCCGGCACAACCGTGGCTGCTTCGGCTGCTTCGGCCCGTCCGCGGCGCCGCGAACCGCGACGTTGATTCCGCTGCTGCGCCGCGACGGCATGTCCGGCGGCGACGTGGACCGGGTGTTCTCGACGTTCAACGTGGCCGCCTTTGCCCCTGAACTGGCCGCCGAGCGGGGCGAGCAGTGAACCCGGAGAAGCGCACGCTGAGCGTCGGCACGCTGACACGAGTGGAAGGCGAAGGGGCGCTTCATGTCACGCTGAAGGACGGGGCGCTCGAGTGCGTCGAGCTCAACATCTACGAGCCGCCCCGGTTTTTCGAGGCGTTCCTGCGCGGGCGCGCCCACACCGAGCCGCCGGACCTGACCGCGCGGGTCTGCGGGATCTGCCCGGTCGCTTACCAGGTCAGTGCCTGCAACGCGATCGAGGACGCCTGCGGCGTGCAGATCGACGAGGAGTTGGTCGCGCTGCGGCGGCTGCTGTACTGCGGCGAGTGGATTCACAGCCACGTTCTGCACATCTACCTGCTGCACGCGCCGGACTTCCTGGGCCATTCCGACATCATCGGCATGGCGCGCGACCACCCCGGGGTCGTCGAGCGGGGCCTTGCGCTGAAGAAGGCCGGCAACCAGTTGATGGAGTTCGTCGGGGGGCGGGCCATCCATCCCATCAATGTCCGGCTGGGCGGGTTCTACTCGGTGCCCACCCGCGCGGAGCTCGAGCCGCTGGCCGAGTTGTTGCGCCGCGCCCTGGACAACGCGCTGGCCACCGTCGAGTGGGTGTCCGGATTCGACTTCCCCGACCTGGACTTCGAGCACGAGTTCCTGGCCCTCTCGGCGCCCGGCACCTACGCCATCGAGAACGGCGCCATCGCCCGCAGCGCCGGTCCGCCGTTTCCGGTGGCCGAGTTCACCGACCACGTCGTCGAAGCGCAGGTGCCGCATTCCACGGCCCTGCACGCGACGCTGGACGGCGACCGGTTCCTGACCGGCCCGCTGGCGCGGTTCGCCCTGAACTCCTCGGCGTTGTCACCGATCGCCGCCCAGGCCGCCGCGCGGGCCGGCCTGTCGGGCGAATGCCGAAACCCCTTCCGCAGCATCGTCGTCCGGGCGGTCGAGGTCGTCTACGCGATCGAAGAGGCGCTGCGCATCATCGACGACTATCGGCGCCCGCCGCGCCCGTTCGTCGACGTCCCGGCTCGCCCCGGCGTCGGGCACGGCGTCAGCGAGGCGCCCCGCGGCCTGCTGTATCACCGCTACCGCATCGACGACGACGGGCTGATCGCCGCGGCCACGCTCATCCCGCCCACCTCGCAGAACCAGGCCGCCATCGAGGCCGACCTGGCGCGCATGGTCTCCGGCAACCTCACGCTCGACGACGCCGCGCTGACCGACCTGTGCGAACGGGTGATCCGCAGCCACGATCCCTGCATCTCGTGTTCGGCGCACTTCCTGACGCTGACGGTGCAGCGGGGATGACCACCGACACCGTCGTGGTCGGCCTGGGCAACCCCTATCGGCGCGACGACGGGGTGGGCGTCGCCGCCGCCGCGGCGCTGGGCGATCGCGGCCTGGCGCACGTCCGCGCCGTCACCGGCGTCGCCGACCCGATGGGCCTGCTCGAGGCGTGGGCGGGCGCCGCACTGGCCATCGTGATCGACGCCGCGGTCACGGCCCCGTCGATGCCGGGCCGCGTCCGCCGTTGCACCCTCGACGATCTGGCCGACACACGCGACGGGCTGAGCTCGCACACCGTGGACATTTGCGGCGCCCACGCCCTGAGCCGGGAGCTGGCACGCGCCCCCGACGCGCTCGTCGTGTTCACCGTCGACGTGGCCGACACCGGCCACGGGGAAGGTTTGACCGCGCCGGTCGCGCGTGCGGTGCCGGAAGTGGTGCGGCGGGTGCTCGCCGAGATCGACCGCTAGGTAAGTCCGTTGGCGGCGGCTGCGCCGCTGTGGGGGGATCGGGCCGCCGCCCAGGCGTCGGCGCCGATCGTGTCCCGCCAGCTCACCGGGAGGCCGTCCAGGGCGTCCTCGATGCACAGCCATATCGACTCCAGCGCGAACGCGCCCGGTGCCGCGGTGGTGATCCGCTGCTCCACAGCGCAATTCGGCTCATGCGGCGCATCGCTGAAGGGCGCGAGCGCGTTGATGGCGTCCATGACGCGCCGGCGCCGGTCGGCGTAGGGCCACGCGCTGAGCTCCTCGGGCATGATCGGCCGGCCGAAGATGTAGTCCTGCGCGGCGTGCCGATAGGGGACCTCGAGCTTGTGGGACACCGGTTCCTCGGGCAGACCGCCCGCGAAGTACACCGGCACGATCGGCAGCGACATCTCGATCGCCATGTCCAGCAGGGTGGAGGTGATCCTCTCGACGCGCTGACCGGAGCGGACGTGGCGGGTTCCGTCGGCGTGCACCATGGTCGACACCCCGCGCGCGGCGACATCGCGCTTGATCTCTTCGACCAAGGCGAAGAACTGTCGAGGGTTCCGCTGGTCGAAGTATCGGATGGCGCCGAGGCTGGCGTGCGACCCGGCTTCCACGAGCCGCACGAACTCGCCGATCCATCGGCGTTCGTGCTTGGCGTGGGCGATCGTACAGACCGGTGTGCCGGTCAGCCAGGACGCGATCGTGGTGCCCAGGATCGACTCGATCTGCACCTGATGGTTGGCGAGCAGCAGCACGGGGCGTCCGCGAACCGCCGCCAGTGCGGCCGGGTCGGTGACGATGACGTGCCTGACGTAGCGCGACAGCAGGGCCCAGTGCAGCAGGTCTGCGAAAGCGCCCGGCCGTATTCCCAGCCTGACGGTCTCCCAATTGCGCACCGGCAGCCAGTCGGTCTGCAGCGACGCGCGCGCCCGATAGGTGCCCCGCCGTGTCTGCTCGACCGCGACGGAGATCCGCTCCAAGGGCAGCGCCGGGCAGCTCACCCGCCCGTCGGTGATGCGGACCTGCGACGGGTGTATCGCTCCGTGGGCGGCGTACGTGACGGCTTCCTTGACCGCGATGTCGGTGGCCAGCGCATCCCCGTGGCTGTCGGTGTCATAGACCGCCCGCAGGGTGCCGTTCAGCCAGTCCTGCATCGCCGCGCGCGAGGATTCGAGCGCGACCACGCCGTGGTCCAGCCGATCGCTCAACGACAGCGCCGGCACCGGCCGCCGCTGCGTCAGGAACGCGCGCCGTTCCGGGCCCGCGGCCGCGGCGAGAGGGCCCTTCTCCACGAGGATTTCGACGAGGCGGAGGTGGGCCCATGGACTGCCCGCGACGCTGAGCCACAGGTCCACGATCGGCATACCGGCACCGCCGTCGGTTTGGTCGGCGGCGTCGTCGAATCCGACGAACCGCGCTTCCACGTCCACCGTCCCCGCGGTGGGGGTGGCGCTGTAGAACCGCGCCCAGACCAGCCGCCGCGGAAACCCGACGTTCGGGTCGGTGGCGTCGGCGTAGGCGGCGACATCCGAACTGTCCGTGGTCCACACGTTCATCGCGTTGTGGGGAACGATGTGCAGCGCGCCGTCGAGCAGCCCCGGCTGCTGTCGGCCGGCGGGAACTGTGCACCGCTCGACCCCGAGCGTCCCGGATGAGCCGTTGCGGCCGATGTGGGCGCCGTCCAGCAGCGACGCGAACGCGGGCCCGTGGAACACCGTGCCGTCGTATGGGCTGGCGAAGGGGATCGCGTCCCGCAGTGGGGCGGGGGCGGGCGGCTCGCCCGTGTAGCCGTCGGCGGTGACGATCACTGCCTGTGCGTGGGTTTCCCAGCGCGACAACTCGGCTCGGGGTGCGTCGCGCCACACCTGCAGGCGGCCCGCAAAGCGTCCCGGCTCGACCGGTTCGACGATCACCCGCAGCCGCTTCGGCGAATCGACGATGACCCAGCGAACCAGCTCGAGCTCGCTGACTTCGACCACCGTGGCTGCGCCCGCGGCCTGGCCGGCCGCCTGCGCGAACAGGTCCAGCACCGACATCATCGGCAGCGCCGGGATGACGAACGAGGGGCAGTGGTCGTTGACCCAGGTGTCCCGGGCGGGATCGATGGTCGTCTCCAGCGTGGTGGCGGCGCCCGGCGCGGCGGCGGCCGCCGATCGGACGCCCGGCGTGTCGGACACGATGCGCATGCCCAGATCGGTTGCGCTGTAGATCCGTATCCCGTCGCACCACAGGGAGGCATCGGCGACCGCGAGGATGGCGTGGTCTTCGCGCGCGATGCGGGTGAGCTCCACCTGCGCCGTGATCTGCTCGTTCGTAGGCACGATCTGGCCGCGATACCGCCAGGTGATCGCGTGCCGCTGCGCCACCGGCTCGAAGCGCGCCGAGGGGCCCATCTGTTCGCCGAACCCGAGGTCGAGCATCGCGAACTGCAGGAGCTGCAGCAGCATCTCGATGCCCAGCGATCCCGGCTGCACCGGATCGCGGTAGAAGTGCGCCTTGAAGTACCACTCGGCGGGGTTGATGTCCTTGACGGCGCGCCAGCGACCCAGGCCGGCGCCGCCCTCGGTGGGCCAGCGGCCCGTCACGCGGTCGACCATCAGCAGCATCGGGTCGGCCAGCCGCGCCCCCGGACCGAAGAATCGCTCGGGGCGGGCGCGCAGGTCGACCACCGGCGCCTCGCAGGGCAGTTCCAGCAGGGCGCGCTGCTCCTCGGTGACCGGGAGGCCCACCTGCTGCTGCAACGCTTCGCGGCGGAAGTATCCGAACACCGTGTCGAAGGTGTAGACCGGTCCGTCGTCGGCGTGTATCTCGCCGTCGAAGGTCACGATGATGGTCCCGCCGGCCTGGGCGATGTTCTTCAGCGAGGCCTTGATCCGCAACGTCCCGGTCGACGGGGTGACCTCGCGGTGCTGTACTCCCGTCCCGTCGAGGTTGCGGAAGAAGAGGTCCACGTCGAAGTCCAGCGGGCAGCCGACGTAGGCGCCCAGCCAGCCGCAGGGCTGCAGCGCGATCTCCATCAGGACCGCGTTGGGCATGGTCGATTTCCCGTTTGCGCACTTGTTTTCGGCGAAATACCAGGCGTCGCAGGGCACGTCGTACTCAGCGACGACCTGCGCGCCGGGCTTGGCGACGCCGAGCTCACCGATTACCTCGGTGACCCGGGACATGAAGTGGTACGGCGGGCCGGGCAGGCGCGCAACCCTGCGGTGGGTGTCGAATTTCTCATACAGCGGGCCGACGGCCAGGGAGGGCTTGGCGATGGCGCAGGCGAGCATCGCGGGGTAGTCGAAGCTGACGCCGTGGGCCTGCGCTACGGGTTTGGGTTCGACGTAGCCGTCGAGTTCTTTGATGCCGAGGTCCATCGGCGTGCCGGCGGACAGTTTCAGTCCCATCCGGCGGCAGTGGAAGGCCGGCAACCCGTCGACGGTGCACAGCAGGTCGGCGAACACCATCGGCTCGGGCCCGGCGATGACCTCGCGCACGAACACCTCGTAAACCAGCTCGCGCGACCGGGGTGTGACCTGGCCGCGGCAGACCAGCTTGTAGGTCTCGTACGGCACGGGTTCGAAGCGCCACCCGTCGCAGTCCAGCGTCATGCCGAGGGCGGTCATGTAGATCGCCATCGTCTGCATGGTCGCCTCGAACATGAGCGTGCCCGGCATGCAGGGGTCGTTCTTGAAATGTCCCTGGAAAAACCAGGTTTCGGGGTCCACGTGCGCGACGGCGCGCAGGTAGCCCCGGCCCCACGGGCCGCCGGAGAGGTCAAGGCGGGTGACCTCGTCGACGAGGAGCATGTCGCCCCCCGGGATGCGCGGGGTGCGGGTGTGGCTCGCCGCGACCTCGAAGCCGGGACCGAACGTGTCCCAGATTTCGCCCGCGGCCAGCGCCTGCACGGCGGCGCGCGGCAGGGAGGTGCGCGACGTGTGGACCCCGGTGGATTCCATCGGCCCGCTGACGGTCTCGTTCTCGGGGCGCCAGATGATCCCGCCGGAGGCGGCCAGCTCCTCGTCGGAGAAGAACCCGGCCTGGCCGTTGCGCACCGACATCCGCTCGACGCCCTCGATCGTGCAGTCGTAGTGGAAGAAGAACATGCGGACGTCGCCGTGGCGGGCGTGGCCGTCGACGTGGATGTCGAAGCGCAGGGTGTCGCCGATCTCGGGCAGGCCGCCCAGATAGGTCACCTCGCAGCCCAGCAGGCGATAGACCCGTTGGCCCTTGTTGGCGAAGTCGGCGCCCATCCAGGAGATGAGCATGAGGTCGGCCTGACCGGCTTCGATCATGATTCCGGCCGGCATCCGGCCCTGGTGCAGCCACCAGGCGTCGGCGGTGACATCGGTTTCGGTCCACAGCGTTCCGGTGCCGTTGACGCCCGGCTCGGCATCGATGCCGAGCAGGCGATCGGCCAGCAGCAGCGGCGGCCCGGGCATGCGCACCTGCCGCGCGTAGTCGTCCTGCACGGCAAACGCCGGGCCGTAGATCTCGGAGATCTTGCCCGAGGCGTGCATCCGCAGGCCGTCCTTGTCCAGCGTGAGTCCCACCGGCGCGCGCTTGACGGTCGGTGTGGGCAGGCTCTTGCCGACGGGCCGGGCCGGTTGGGTCGCGCGATAGGAGCCCGCCTCGGGTAAATAGCCGATTCCATTGCGGCGCAGTGCTTTCGGCGCTTGGGCCGACGGCGTCCCCGGCGGCCGTGGCGCGGTGGCGCCGGCGCCGTTGTGCACCGCTGTCCTCGCCGGTGCAGCGGAGTCGCGGCCGTGATCGATCGTCAGCGGCTCCGGCGGCGTGCGCCCGAGCAGGTCGGGTCCCAGCGGCACCCGCGCCGACGCCTCGCCGACTTTGGGCAAAGCCGGCGGGACCGGCAGATGTGTGGTCATGGGTTGCTCCAGGTGAACGGTGTGGACCGGCGTCCGCGTGGGTAGCCGGACCCCGGGCAGGTGGGCCGCGAACTGCAGCGGTGCGGGCTTGCCCGGGTGGGGCCGGCCGGCCCGGGAGAGCCGGGCGATGGCCTCGTCGGCGTGGCGGGGCGGGGCCTCGGGCGGCACCAGCACGATCCGCTGCTGCTGGCCGCCCAACGCCTCGAGCGCGACGACGACCGCTCGCTGCCGCGATGTCCACGGCGTGCCGTCCGGCGAGAGATTGAGCAGACCGTAGAGCACACCGGCGGCCACGTGCAGCAGCCCGGAGGCGGAGTGGGCGTGGCCGAGCAGCGGCGAAAGGTTCAGCGCCCCGGGCCCGGCGCCCAGTCGCGGGCACTCGGCGGGCGGTTGTCGGTTCGCGGGCAAGGTGGCCAGCACCGTGTCGCCGTCACGTCGCGCGTCCTCGGCGCGTTTGAGCACCATCACGACGGCGGCGTCGCCGGGTGTCTGCTCGTGTGGCCCGAGTAGCGCGCGCGCCGCCGCCTCGTGTACCGGTTCGCAGCTGAGATCCACGGCACCGACCACCGCCGCGTCGACCTCGCCGCGCCGCAATGCGCGTGCGGCCAGTTCGAGCGCCGTGGTGCCGGAAAGCTGCTCCCGGGACACGGTGAAACTCGGCCCGCGCAAGTCGAATTGGCTGTTCAGCCGGTTGGCCACGACGTTGGGCATGGCGCCGACCACGCCGGCGGGGGTCCACCCGTGCACGACGCCTTCACGCGCGGCCGCCAGTTGCTCGGAGTCGTCGATCTCGTCGGCCAGCCGCCAGCGCACGCCGAAGCGGGCGACCTCGGGGTCGCAGCCCATGCCGACGACCACGCTCGTCCGGTCCGGCGGCAAAGTTTTGATCAGCTCGCCGAGGTCGACGGCCGCCGCGAGCAGGGCGAGCTGCTGGGGCTGCGCGTATCTGAGATCGCTTGGCGGGAAACGTGTTCGGGTAAGATCGAGGGAGATCTCGCGCATCCGCGCCCGGGCGGCGTCGCCTCCGCGGCCGGGGATCGGCCGGGACGCCCGCAGCTGCTCGGCGACCGACGCGGTGTCGTGACCATCGCCGACCAGCAGGCTCAGCCCGACGATCGCGATGTCGTCGTCGGCGGGTGGGGCGGCCGCGGGCCGCGGCGGCGGGTGGTGCGCCCCGGTGGGCCCGACCCATTCCTCGAGCAGCAGGTGGGCGTTGTTGCCGCCGAAGCCGAAGTTGTTGATCGCGGCGCGGCGCGGCCCGCTGGACACCCAGGGCTCGGCCTCGGTGAGCAACCGGAACGGCGAGTCGGCGAGGTGGGGCAGCGGATCGTCGGTGTGCAGCGTGGGGGGACGCACGCCGGCACGCATGGCCGCGAGGATCTTGATGGCCCCGGCCGCACCGGATGCGGTGATGGAATGCCCCAGGTTGGATTTCAGCGATCCGATGGGCACGTCGGACATACCGGCGAAGATGGTGGTCATGCTCGTCAGCTCGGTCAGGTCGCCGCGCGAGGTTCCCGTCGCATGGCACTCGACGAGCGAGATGTCCTGCGGCTCGAGCCCGGCCATCTCGTAGGCGAGCCGCATGGCGCGTTCCTGGCCCTCTTGGGAGGGCACCAGCAGGCCGCGTCCGCGGCCGTCGTTGCTCAGGCCGACGCCCCGAATGATGCCCAGGATGGTGTTGCGGTCGACGATCGCGTCGTCCAGCCTCCTGAGCGCCAGGACGGCCGCGCCCTCGGCGGGCAACAGTCCGTCCGCGTCGCGATGGAAGGGGCGTGACCTTCCCGAACGGCTCAGCGCCTGCAGCGCGCTGAAGCCGACGTGCAGGAGCAGGCTGCCGGCGCCGTTGACGCCCCCCGCCAGCATCACGTCCGCGGTGTGGTCGTGCAACCGATCGCACGCCAGCTTGATGGCATACAGGGAGGAGGCGCATGCCGCGTCGAGTGCCGCGGCGCCCGCCGTCAGGCCCAGCGCGTTCGCGACCAGGTGGGCCGGCAGCCCGGACATGAAGCGGTTGCGCCAGTCGATCCCCTGTTCGGCTCCGCGCCAAACATTTTCGGCGAGCTCGGTCATCGCCTTGGTGGGGTAGCTCAGGTTGCCCAGGACCACCCCGGCCGCGCCCGGGACCTCGCCCGCCCGCCAGCCGGCGCTGTGGACGGCTTGCCGGGCCGCCTCGAGCGCCCACAGGTAGAGCGGATCCAGGCCGTCGAGCCCGGCCGGGTCGAGCAGGAAACCGCGAGGGTCGAACACCTCGTCGAAGCCGCTCACATAGCCGCCGCGATCCGACCACGCGTGGTCCAGATAGGGCGCGTCCTCGTGGTCGCGAAGGATGTGCGCGGGCGAGACGCCCCAATGATCCGGTCGGGGGGAGCCGATCACGTCGCGGCCGTCGCGCACCGTCATCCACAACTCGTCGGGGCTCAGGCCACCGGGAAGCACGCAGCCCTGACCGACGATCGCGATGGGCTCGAACAGGTGACGACTCGGCGGCATCGTTGGGTTAGCCCCCGTAGGGGTACAACTCGAGTCGTCGGAGGCCGGCGACCAAGCGGCCCTGCGCATCGACGAGGTCCAGGTCGCAGACGGCCCGGCTGCTGGTCGCCTCGCCGCCCGACAGCACGCACCGCAGCCCATGGCCGAGCGCGCCCGCCCGGTGGAGGGCGATCTCGCCCACCCTCAGCGGCAGCATCGTGCGGCCGAGCTGTTCGAAGCTCCACACCAGGGCCAGCTGCAGACAGCCGTCGAGCGCCGCGGGGTCGGTGGCCCAGCCTTCATCCGGCCAGCCCGCCGCCGTCAGGCCGTGCAGCGACGCCGTCGCGCCGCGCGCCTGGCATTCCGCGCTCTCGATGACCTGGAAGGCGGGACCATGGAAGAGCGCTTCGCTCGCGTAGCAGGCGTCGCGGGTGAGCTGTCGGCCGCCGCGCGGTGCGGTCGGTGCCGTCGGTACAGCCATTGCACCGGAACACATTTCGAGCGTCGCGGCGTAGCTGGCCACCGATCCCGAGGCGTCGGAGAGCGTGCACGCCAGCCGATGCGGCCACTCGTCCAGCGGTGCGGAGCGCACCAGCATGGGGTCGCCACATTCGTCGAACTCCCGCAGCGTCACGCCCCGCAGCACCCGCAGGTCGCAGATGCGATCCACGCGATACCCAGGCCGGCAGGCGTGCGCCATGCGCACGAACCACTCCAGGGCCTGCACGACGGGCAGCACGACGTCGCCCCGGACGCGGTGATCGAGCAGGTAGGGCTGCCGCCCCGCCTGGGCCACCACGCGGGCGACCCGGCCTTCGGCCGGTATCGGATGGGTCGGCACGCCGGCCACTACGCCGTCCCCGAGCGTCACCTCGGGATGATCGGTCCGGGCGTCCATCGCGTCGGAGACGAACGCGTGCGCGCCGTCGGCGAGCGGGATCAAGGAGATGCCACGGGACTGGAACATCGCCTTGAGACCCGGCGTGACCATGCCGGAATCCCATGGGCCCCAGCCCATCGCCCGAACAAGGCAGGACGGTCCGCGGCGAGCCTGCTCGGCCAGGGCCACCTTGTTCAGGATCTCGTTGGCCATGGCGTAGTCGCTTTGGCCGACGTTGCCGCTGCGCGCGGCCACCGAGGAGAACAGGCAGACCAGCTTGAGCGCATCGGTGGCCGTCGCGTCCAGCAGCGCGCACAGCCCGCCGACCTTGGTTTCGAAGACGCGGTCGAAGCCGTCCAGGGTCTTGGTGTGCAACGGCGCATCGGCCAGGACGCCGGCGCCGTGGACCAGCCCGGTGATGGGGCCGAATTCGGCTCGCACGCCCTCGAGAAGTGCGCCGAGGGCGGACGCGTCGCGCACGTCCGTGGCGGCGTAGCGGACTCGGGAGCCGGCGGCGGCCAGCGCGGACAGGGTCGCGCGCACCTCGCGGTCGGCCAGGATGCGCTGCACCTGCTGTTGCAACTGTTTGGGCGTGGGCTTGAGTCCCTGGGCCGCGGCCTCGGCGAGCAGGGCCCGCTTGAGCTCGGCGTCGGTGGTCAGCCCGTGCGCCGCGGCCGGTTCGTCGCCGAGTTCGGTGCGTCCGATCAGGACGAAGCCCGCCCGGGTCTGTTCCGCCAGGGCGATCACCGATGCGGCGGTGACGCCGCGGGCCCCGCCCGACACGACGATGACGTCCCGGTGGTCGATTCGGCGGGTGTGCGCGCTGACCTGCCCGGCGGCCGCGACGACCGTGACCCGGCCGTGCGCGCTGCCCAGGCCGACCTCCAGTTCGGCCCCGCCGGCCAGCATCTCGCCGGCAAGGTGTTCGGCGACGAAAAGGGGCGACTGCCGGCCGACCGCGATGTCGATCGCCTTGACCTGCGCGGCCGGCCATTCCTGTGCTGCGGTCTTGGCGAGGGCGCCGATGCCGCCGGCCCAGGCGCGCGGGCCGGGATCGGTGCGCAGGCCGAAGGTGCCGCCGGTGTCTTGCACGGTGACGAAGACGCCGCCGCGTTCGGCGAACCTCGCGGCGATGCGTTGCGCGTCGGCGAAGACCAACCGGTTGCTGGCCAGCGTGTCTTCGCGGGTCGTTGTCGGCCGCAACCCGCCGAGGTGGATCACCGCCACGGCGTCGGCGCTCGGCGAGGCCACCACCGAGGCGCCGATGCCGTGGGCGCGCAGGATCGCGGCAAGGGCGTCGGCCGTCGCGCGCAGGGCGCCTTCGGCGTCCCGGGTCGCGACGATCTCCACGTTGGCGGCGCTGTAGAGGCCCGGCATTGCCATCCCGCCGGCCGGAGCAGGGATCGCGTGCACCGCGTAGCGGGCGATCGCTGCTCCGGCCAACTCAAAAGGGAGGCGTTCACCTGCCCGTGCGCCGCCCGCAGCGGCGGCCACCGGTGGGGAGGTGCCGTTGTGCCCGTCGGAGGCGAGCAGGGTGTGCAGGTAGTCGGTGATCTCGGCCAGGGTGGCCATGGTGGCCATGGTGGCGGTGTCGACGTCGGGCAGGGCGGGGATGCGTTGTTGGACCGCGGAGAGGATTTCGACGCGTTTGATGGAGTCGATGCCCAGGTCGGCTTCCAGTGCCATGGACATCTCGAGCATGTCGACGGGGTAGCCGGTCTTGTCGGCGACGGCCTCGAGCATGTGGGTGACCAGCTCGGTGCCGGCCGGGGCGGGAGCCGGCGGTGCCACCGCCGCGGCCACTGCCGGGGCCGCGCCGTTGTTGGCCGCGCCGTTGGTGGCCGGGGCGAGCAGGGTGTGCAGGTAGTCGGTGATCTCGGCCAGGGTGGCCATGGTGGCCATGGTGGCGGTGTCGACGTCGGGCAGGGCGGGGATGCGTTGTTGGACCGCGGAGAGGATTTCGACGCGTTTGATGGAGTCGATGCCCAGGTCGGCTTCCAGTGCCATGGACATCTCGAGCATGTCGACGGGGTAGCCGGTCTTGTCGGCGACGGCCTCGAGCATGTGGGTGACCAGCTCGGTGCCGGCCGGGGCGGGGGCGGCCGACGGTGCGGTGAGCACCGGCGGAGCCGGCGGTTCCCCTGCCGCCGCCGCGTCGTTGCCGGCCGCGCCGTTGGTGGCCGGCGCCGCCGGCGGTATGGGCAGCGCCGAGGCGCCGTTGGCCGCGGCAGCGGGCGCCGCCGGCGGCGCGGCCACCGTGGCCCGGGACACGATGCCCTGCAGGAGCCCTTGCAGGGCATCGACCGATTGCTGCAAAGTGCCGATCGCAGCGATCAGCTGTGTTGCCGCGTCGGCGCTCATTTCCACCAGGGCCGGCGCCGGTGCAACAGGCGGCGGAGCCGTCGTTGGTGCGGTGGCGAACTGAGCAGGACTCACCGCCGCGACCGCCGTCCCGTTCACGGCAGTTGCGGGTGATTCAGACGGTGCCAAGGTGGCCCCCCCTTCGGTCTCGTGTCCGTAGTGGTCGCTGCGTTCCCCAGGTGTTTCGCCGGCGGTTGGCCGCCGCACGGGCTCGTCGCTGATCTCCGGCTTTCCGTAGTTGGACCCGTTGATCTTCAGGGTCAGCGTGGGCCGGGCGCGAGCGCGTGGGTCGTCGCCGGGGCGGTAGTCGGCCCACAGGCCGTCGAAATTCATCGGGACGCCGGCGGCCGCCAGTTGGGCCAGCCCGAGCCACAGTGAGCGAATGCCGTTCCCGCCCTTGGCATCCAGGGACACCGCCGAGTGCTGTCGGCCGGCGAGGCACTTGCCGACGAGATTGGTCAGCACGCTGCCGGGGCCGACCTCGACGAACGTGCGCGCGCCGGCGCACCACATGGCCTGGACCTGTTCGGCGAAGCGCACGGGCGCAGCGATCTGGTTGGCGAGCGTGTCCCGCATTTGTTGCGCGTCGCCGGCGTACGGCTGAGCCGTCGCGTTCGCGTAGACGGGCACCTCCGGGGCCCCGAACGGGATACCCGCGAGGAACGAGGCGAACGGACCCACCGCCGAGCCGACGATCTCCGAATGGAAGGCGGTGGCGACATCAAGTCGCCGCACGGTCAAGCCGGCCGCGCCCAACCGCTGCGCGGCATCGCCGATGGCCGCGCTTTCGCCCGAGAGCACGACCTGGTCGGGAGCGTTGTGGTTGGCGATTGCCACACCGAGCCCCCACTCGCCGACCAGCCCGCGCACCTGCTCGACGGGTCCGGTCACCGCGCACATCGCCCCGTCGCTGCCGGCCGCCACCCGGGCCATCAGCGCACCGCGGGCGCGCGCGATCAGCAGGGCGACCTCGTCGCTGAAGACCCCGGCGGCGCACAGCGCGCTGACCTCGCCGAAGCTGTGCCCACCGACGGCCACGGGGGTGATGCCAAGCGCGCGGATCACCGACAACAGGCTCAGGCTGTGGGCGCCGATGCCCGGTTGCGCCCACTCGGTCCTGGTCAGCTCGGCCGCCTGCAGCGCACGCTCGTCGTCGCCGAACGCCGTCTTCGGCCAGACCACCTCGTGCAGATCACGCTCGGCGTTGAACAGGTCGGCGCGGGCAAGCTCCCACGGCGCCAACGCGGGGCCGTACAGCTGCGGCACGTCGGCACCCATGCCGAGGTACTGGCTGCCCTGCCCGGGGAACAAGAGTGCGACCGGCCCGGCCTGTTGGGCCGAGTAGTAGTAGCCCCGGGGCGAGCTGAATGAGGTCGCCAGGTCGGGGGCGCGGAGTCTGCTCGCGGCGTCGTCGAGCATGCGGCGCAGGCTCGACACGCTGTCGGGCACGACGGCCAGTCGGTGCGGCTGCCCGGCGTCGTACGCCGACTGTGTGCTCCGCGCGAGGTAGCTGAGCATGTCGGGGCCGTCCACCAACGACTCGGACAGCTCGGCGGCCCGGTCGGCGAGCGCCGCCGCCGAGTGTGCGCCGAGCACCACCAGCTCGCAGTCCCAGGGCCGGTAGCGCCACGCCCGCTTGCCGGGACCCGTGTACTCCTCGACCGTGACGTGAAAGTTGGTGCCACCGAAGCCGAACGAGCTGACCGACGCGCGCCGGGGCGTGCCCTTGGCGGCCACCCACGGCCGGGCCCGCGTCGATAGGTAGAACGGCGACTTCTCGATCTCCAGGTGGGGGTTGGGCCGATCGACTTTGATGGTCGGCGGCAACGCCTTATGGTGCAGCGCCAGCACCGTTTTGAACAGGCCGCAGGCGCCCGCCGCTCCCTTGGTGTGCCCCACCTGGGACTTGACGGAGCCGAGCGCGCACCATTGCCGGTCCGCCCGCCCCGAGGCCTCGAACACCTCGCGCAGCGCGGCGAACTCGGCGGCATCGCCGGCTTTGGTGCCCGTGCCGTGCGCTTCGACGAGCCCCACCGTGTCCGGGCCGTAACCCGCGGCCTCATAGGCGCGGCGAAGGGCTTTGACCTGGCCGGCCGGACGGGGTGCATAGATGCTCTTGGCCCGGCCATCCGAGGACGTACCGATGCCGCGGATCACCGCGTAGATCCGGTCGCCGTCGCGCTCGGCGTCGTCGAGTCGCTTGAGCGCCAGCATGGACAGGCCTTCGCCCAGCATCGTGCCGTCCGACCGGTCGGAGAAGGGACGGCAGTCGCCGGTGGGCGACAGCGCGGTGACCCTGGCGAAGCACATGAACATCAAGATGTCGTTGAAGGCGTCGACTCCGCCCGCGATCACCATGTCGGACTTGCCGAGATACAGCTCGTTGAGGGCGGCCTCGAGAGCGGCCAGGGAGCTTGCGCACGCCGCGTCGATGACATAGTTGGAACCGCCGAGATCGAACCGGTTGGCGATCCGCCCGGCGATGACGTTGCCGAGCAGTCCGGGGAAGGTGTTTTCCTGCCACGGCGTGTAGGCGGCCGCGACGCTCTCGCTGAACGCCGCGAGCTCGTCTTCGGCAAGGCCGGCGGCGCGCAACCCCCGCTCCCAGACCGGCCGGTGCAGACTGCCGGCCATGTAATTGGTCATTTCGGTGCCGCCGGAAGCCCCGAGAATTACGCTGATGCGCTCGCGGTCAATGCGAGAGAAATCACCACCGGCGGCATCCTCCAATACTTGCTGCGCGACGCGTAGCGCAAGCAATTGGGCGGTGTCCGTCGAAGGCACAATGTTCGGTGGAATTCCGAATTCCATCGGCGCGAAATCAATATCGGGCAAGAATCCGCCACGCTTCGCGTAAACCTTGCCCGGTGTGTCCGGTTCGGGGTGGTAGTAATCGTCGACGCGCCAGTGCGACGCCGGCACGTCCGAGAACAGGTCGACACCCTCGACGATGTTGCGCCAGAAGCGCTCGGCCTCGGGGGACCCCGGAAAGAGCGCGCTCACGCCGACAACAGCGACCGGAGGATGTCTGGAGACCATCGACCACCCTTTGCACTAACTCCCGAACGACGTCTGGGTCGACCCACTGGACAGCAAAGACCGGCCATCGCGGGTTTGCTTCTGTGACCAGCGAAGACGGGTCGATGCTGGGCCGGACCTTATCAAAACCCTCGCCAGACTACTGACGAATTGTCAACAGTGCGGAATTGCGCAGCCATGGGCGGCACCATCATGCGGGAACCGGCGCGCTGCGGTCAACGTTGCTGCGCGCGCCAACGCATTCCGTTCGCGGCGTAGGTAACTCGTCGGTAATGACGGCATCGGCCGGCGCTGCGCGCGAGCGCGGGTGATCGGGCGCGAATTCACGGACTATTAGGCCGAGGCCGCCGGGCGGCGGCCGCGCCCCCTGCCCGGTGCCGCGGGCGCAAGCCAGCAAAGCTGAGCAGCAGACGCTATACCGACAACGGCCGCGGAATGTACTGGAAGGCACTCGCCGGGACGGGCACCCCGCACGCCCGGGCCTGCTGCGCCCGGCTGATGTGGGCGGCACCTTCCAGCAGGTTGAGCGCGACCTGGTCGACGTTGCGCTGCTCCCAGAGCTCCAGATAACTGCCCGCCACCCAGCTGTTGAAGGCCCCCATGGAGGGACCGCACCAGATCTGGTAGTCCAGGGCGCGATCGGGTTCGCCGTCGATCGCCCACCGGCTCGATTTGCCCAGGTACCAACGGAACGTCAGCCCCATCTGGTATTTCGGGTCCCGGGTCGCGAGTTCGAGAACCGCCGGGTCGCGTCGTTCCCAGTATTGCTGCGTCTCGGCCCAGACGTCGGCGACGCTCTTGCCGAAGATCTTCTCGAGCTCGGCGCCGTGCTTGTCGACGACGGCGGCCAGGTTCGGGTTGGCGGCATACCATTCGTAGAGCTTGCGGGCGCGCGGGCCGAACATCGACCCACGCTTGAGGACCTGCAGGTTCACGCCCATCTCGAACATGTCGGAGGCGGGGGCCATCATCACGTCGGCGACCCCGGCCCTGGCCAGCATGGCGCGCGCCCGTGCGGAAAGGCCCGACTCGACGCAGGACTGGTTGACCGAGCCGGTCACCACGTAGGCCGCGCCCATCGCGAACGCTCCGGCCACCGACAGCGGCGTACTGAGGCCGCCGCCGGCGCCCACGCGTACGTGGCAGGCCAGGCGGTGTTGCTGTGCCAGCTGGTCGCGCAGCAGGGTGATCTCCGAGAACAGCGACGTCAGCGGGCGGTTGTCGGTGTGGCCGCCGCTGTCGGCCTCCATGGTGATGTCTTCTGCCACGGGCACGTGCCGCGAAAGCTCGGCCTCGCGCGCGGTGAGTTTGCCGGACGCTTCGAGCGCCGCGACCATGGCCGCCGGTGCGGGTTCCATGAACATCCGGGCGATCTCGGGGCGCGAGACCTTCGCCATCACGTGGTTCTTGCGGACGATGGCGCCGGCGGGGTCGGTCGACAGGCCCGAGAGGGCGTAGCGCACGACGGCGGGGGTGAGCTTCATGAACGCCGACGCCTCGACGATGCGGACGTCTCGCTCGATGAACAGCTGGGCGACCCGTTCTTCGAGCCCGACCTCGTTGGGGGAGTGGATCAGGTTGGCGCCCCAGGCCAGACCGGTCCTGCCCGCCAACCGCGCCTGGATGTCGGCCAATCCCCGTTCCACGTCGGCGTACGCCAGTCCGCCGGCGCCGAAGAAGGCGAGCATCCCGGCCTCGGCCATGGCCAGGACCAGCGTGGGTGTCGCGATGCCGTTTGCCATGGACCCGGTGACGTAGGGGAATCGAGTGCCGTGGGCCTCGCAGAACTCGCGGTCGCCCAGCCACTCCGGGTACACCGGCGGGAGCGTCCCCACCAGCGACAGCTCGGAAGCGTCGCGGTCCACCAACTCGCCGCCCAGCGCGAGGCCGAGCTGCCCCGTGGCTTCCTCGCGGACCACGTGAACAGGTTCGCGCACGAATTGCAGGACATGCGCGATATCCGGTGGGGCGAATGCGGCGGGGGCGGTGCTGGGGCGCCACCCACCCAGAACCGGGGTCACCCCGGCCCCGGTGGGATGCTCCAATGCGGCGCCAGGTCGCTCATTCACTGCCAATTTCCCTTGATCATCGGCATTGATGCATATTGCCCGGTTGAGTTGCCCGGTTGAGCCGAATGCCTTACCGAAGAAATCCCGGACGAGTTTCTCACGAACGGCAGTCGTGCGGGACCGAGCCGACGATTTCGTCCGGTTTCTGTGGAAGTGGGCGGCGCAGGCGGGGATCAACCGCCGTCGGACAGCGAGCCGATGGCGGCGCCCAGCTTCGCGGTGACCTCGTCGGCGATCTCCGCCAGGGCGGGGTCTCGCAGGACCTGGACCAGCATGGCCGGGTTCATCCCCTCGATGATCACCGTCCCGGGGGCGTCGGGGTCGGCACGCACCACCACGTTGCAGGGCAGCAGCAGTCCGATCTCGCGGTCCACGCTGATCGCCCGCTGGACCAACGCCGGGTTGCACGCGCCGAGGATCCGGTAGTCCTCCATGTCCGCGCCCAGCTTGGCCCGCAGCGTCGCCGTGACGTCGATTTCGGTGAGCACGCCGAACCCCTGCTGGGTGAGCGCGTTTCGGGTTTGTTCCACCGCATCGTCGAACCGGGACGTCAGGTGTGCCGATAGTGCGATGTTCACGCTCGTTCCTTCAGTTGTCTGCGCCTTGAACAGGCGGCGTGCTTGAGAACTCCGGCGATCTGCCCGATCGTGCCCGTCGGCTTCCGACATCGCAGCACGGGACCGAGCCCGCGGGGGAGGGGCCGAAGTCCCACACTTTGGGGACCTTTGGCGCGCCGCGGGGCGCGGCCCGTCGACGTGAGGACGAATGGCTCTCGCGGTCGGGGGACAACCGATTTAGCGTCTCGGCATGAAGGTCAGGCGGGGCGCGGACGTCCCGGCCGCACGCGTCGTCGGCGCGGTACTTCTGCTGTGCGTGCTCGGCTGGGTGACGGTGCTGGCGACGCGCGAGGACCTCGGCGATGGCCGCCGGTGGTGGTCGCTGGCGTTGCTTGCCGCGGTGGCGCTGATCGCGCGGGGCATCTTCCTGGGCCGGCCGGTGACCACCGGCCATGCGTGGGCGGCGGCGGGCGCGGTCGCCGCCGGGCTGGGCGCGCACTTCCTGTCGTTCGCGCCGCTGGGCAACCTTCTGGTCGTCGGCAGTGGGCTCGCGCTGATGTGGCCGACGACCGTGCGACCGCAACCGGAGTTGCTGGCCCGGGTGTGGGCGCTGGTCGACGACACGCGCGGGGATCCGCTGGCGCCCTTCGCCATGCACTCTTCCAAGAGCTATCACTTCAGCGCCGACGGCACCGCGGCGATCGCCTACCGCGCCCGGCTGGGATTCGCCGTGGTCAGCGGCGACCCGATCGGGGATGCGGGCCAGTTCGGCGGTCTGGTCGAGGGTTTTGTGCGCATGTGCCGCGGCCGGGGCTGGCGGATCGTCGTCCTGGCCGGCGGCCACCGGTGGCTGGGGCTGTGGCGCGATGACGCGATCGGCAAGCCGATGCTGGCCGTGCCGATCGGGCGTGACGTCGTCGTCGATGTTCGACGATTCACCTTGCGGGGTCGCCGTTTTCGCAACCTGCGTCAGGCGGTGCGCCGCACCCACAACTGCGGGATGAGCACCGAGATCGTCGACGAGCAGGACCTCGACGGCCCGCTGGTAGCCGAACTGACCGAGGTGCTCTACGCCGCGCACCGCGACGCGCGCACCGAGCGCGGCTTCTGCATGAACCTCGACGGGGCCCTACGCGGGCGTGTGCCCGGGATCAGGCTGGCCATCGCACGCGACCGTGGCGGGCGGGTCGTCGCCTTCCACCGGTACGCGACCGCCGGCCACGGTTCGGAAGTCTCCCTCGACGTGCCGTTCCGACGCCCGGACGCGCCCAACGGCGTGGACGAGCGGCTCAGCGTCGACATGATCGCCGCGGCGCAAAGTCAAGGCGCGCAGCGGCTTTCGCTGGCCTTTGCGGCGTTCCCAGAGGTGTTCGATGCCACCCGGCCGTCGCTGCCGCGGCGCATCGCCTATCGGTTGATCCATCTGCTGGATCCGCTGATCCGGCTCGAGTCCCTCTACCACTACCTGGGCAAGTTCCACGCGCTGTCCGAGCGGCGCTATGTGGTGCTGTGCGCCCGCCACCTTCCCGGGGCGCTGATCGTGTTGCTGTCGCTGGAATTCCTGCCACGCCCGCAACGGGTCAGGCGCGCCCCGACGTTTCCGCGGGTGGCGCGCCGAACTGGAAACGCCGGCCGGTGACCAGCCGGGGAACCACCCGGACATAGTGCGACTTCTCCGACGCCAGCCACGGCAACACCTGGGCGCGCTCGGCCTCCTCGATCTCCTCCGGGGTGCGCAGCGAGCGCGCGACGCCCTTGACGATGACGCTCCAGCCCTCGGCGGCGTTGTGATCGTCGGCCTCGAAAAGCACGTTGTTGTTGATCACGGTGCTCACCAATTTGGTGCCTTCCGCGGTGCGGAAGAGCACGGTCTTGCGCTGCACGACGAAGTTGACAGGAAAGATCTCGGGCTGGCCGTCCACGCTGGTGACCAGCCGCCCCAGCGACACACCCGCCATGAGTTCCCAGCTTTCGCTCTCGGACAGGATGGTGACCCCGTCATCGACTACCGACATCGTCTCTCCCCTTCATCTGGCCTGTGACAGCGCTGACGCTATGGGAAACGGGCGGCCCGACGCGCCGGCCTAAGGTCCCCCGTCGCAGGGACTTAAGTTGTCCCGCGCCCGCGCGGGTCGCCTAGCGGATCTGCAGCACGTCGCCCAGCGGTCGCCGCGGCGTCGCCGCGGGAAGGCGCTCCAGCGGCGGTGCGATCCCCGCGCGGATCAGCAGCTGCGGCTGGCCCTGCTCGCCGAGCAGGCTGCGCACGATGTCGCGGCTCTCGTCCAGCTCGATCAGATGCGTCAGCGTGCACGTCGCCAGGAAGGACACGGTGCATTCCAGCAGCACGGTCGAGAGCGTCTCGCCGCACGCAAGTGAGTTCTCCGGGCTGTCTTCCGGGGTGGACAGCACGAGTATCTTCGACCAGTCCGCCCTGACCGCGGGGCGGCGATCCTCGTGGCCCCGGACAGGGAATTCGCGGCCCACGTCGACCCGGCGGTGTTCGGTCTCGGATGCCAGCGCGTCCGGCGGCACCCCTTCGGTCAACGTGAACGGCGATGTCCACCAGTCGAGTTCGGCGTGATAGGAGGCATCGTCGCGGCGCAGCACCCCGCTGAGCGCTGAGGCTTTGGCCAGCAGCGGGCGGACCTCGTCGGAGAGCACGTCCAGCCGGACCGGGCCGTCGTCCAAGCTGTCACGCAGGACTGGTTCGAAAAAGCTCCAGTAGGTCGGCTGGCCCAGTGGCAGCCGGTCGGTGCGGCGTTGCAGGATCGCCTCGGCGCGGTCGCGCTGGGCCTTGGTGACGTGGTCGTCGGAGTCGAAGGTGATCGAGGCCAGGTGGTTCGGCTCCTTCGGGGTGGGGAACCGCTCGACGTTTGTGCGCCACCCCGCGGCCAGCATCGCGACGCGGAAGTGATCCAGCGCGGCGCCGCAGCTGATGAGGGGCTCCCGGCCCGAACGGTCGGTGCCGGGCACCGCGCGCCGACGGTCGAGAAACAGGTGCACCACTCCTCCGTCGGCGACCCACCGCCACGGCTGGCTGTTGTGCACCGAGGGGGCCCGGCAGGCCAGCATCACCGCCTCCTGCAGAACCGCGGTGTCCATGGTTTTGTTCATGACGTCAACCTCTCGCCCGGCTGCCCGATACGCCATTCGAGACTAGGAAGGCAAGGGTATTGACGACTAGAGGCGTTTGTCCCAGAATCGACAATTCTTTGCGCATGACGGCCGCGCGTTCAGCCCGCGCGGGATCCGTTCTTCTCGATGTAGCCGACGACGTCGGCCAGGGTACGCAGCGACGCGTAGTCCGATTCCGGTATGTCCACGTGCAGTTGCTTGTGGATGCCGCGCAGGAAGTTCAGCCAGTCCATCGAGTCGAGGTCGACCTGGTCCCGCAGCAGCGCGTCGTCACTGATGTCATCGGGGTCGACCTCGGGGGCGATCCGGGTGAGCACGGAAAGCACCGCGCCGCGGGTGTCTTCGTCAGTCATCTCATGTCCCTTTCTGGGCGCATCACTTCTCCAGGAGGTCGGGCTGGCCGAGCAGCTCGTTGATCGCGGTGAGGAACAGGGCGCCCCGGTGGCCGTCACTGGCCCGGTGGTCGGCGGCCAGCGTCGCCTGCACGGTGGAGACGATGCGGATCCCCTCGTCGATGACGCGCACCCGCCGGGCGGGCCGGCCGAAACCGACGAGGGCCACCTGCGGCGGGTAGATCACCCCGAAGACGGTGTCGACGCCCTGGTCACCGAGGTTGGTCACCGTGATGGTCGGGTCGGACATCTCCGAGCTGCGCAGCGAGCCGGCCCGGGCCCGCGCCACCAGATCGGTGAGGTCGTCCATCAGTTCGGTCACCTTCTTGTCGGGGACGTCGTGGATGGCCGGGGCGACGAGCCCACCGCCGCGCAGCGAGATGCCGACCCCGACGTGCACCCCGGTGGCCGGCTGGAAGCCGTCGTCTCGCCAGAACCCGTTGAACTCGGGGAACCGCTGCGCCGCAACGCCGACGGCTTTCAACAGCAGCACGGCGGGCAGGATGCGTTCGTCGATGGAACGCTCCGCGTTGCGGGTGGTCAGCCAGGACAGCGCGCTTTCCAGCACGATCTCGTCGGCGAGGTAGTAGTGCGGGATCTCGCGTTTGGACCGGCTCATCGCGGCCGCGATTGCCTGGCGCATCTGTGCGCCGCGCTCGGCGGCGCGCTCGGCGGCCGTCTTGCCTGCCGGCGCCTTGGCGGCCGGCGCGGGCGGGGGTGTCGCCGCGGCGGCGTGCTCGACGTCGCTGATCGTGACCGCACCCTGCGGTCCGGTGCCGGCGACCGCGTCGAGATCGACCTTCAGGTGCTCGGCCAGGCGCCGCGCGGCCGGTGAAACCCAACGCCGGTGCCCGGGCGCGGCGGGTGGCGCGCCGACCGGCGGCGCAGGTGCCGCCGGTGTCGTCGTCGGTTTCGCCGCGCCGCGCGCCGCCGGCTGCGGTTCGTGCGGCCGCCGGCCGCTGGGCTTCTGGGCGCGCTCGCCCGGCTCCAGCAGGGTGGCCAACGGGGTCCCCACCTGGACGGTCTCACCGACCGGGACGAGCAACTCGCCGACCGTACCCTCCTGCCAGCATTCGACCTCGACCGCGGCCTTGGCGGTCTCGACGACCGCCACGACCTGACCGCGGGTGACCTTGTCGCCGGGCTTGATGAGCCATTGGTCCAGGGTGCCCTCGTCCATGTCGGCGCCCAGTGAGGGCATCGTGAATTCGATCATGGCCGCTCACCGAACAGGCTCTGCACGGCGGCGACGATCTTGGGGGTCTGCGGCAGGGCCGCCTGCTCGAGGTGCTTGGCGTAGGGCATGGGAACCTCGGCGCTGCACACGCGACAGACGGGGGCGTCGAGGTCGTAGAAGGCGCCTTCGGTGACCCGTGCGGTGATCTCCGCGGCCAGACTGCCGGTGCGCCATGCCTCGTCGACGACGACGACACGATGCGTCTTGCGCACGGATTCCAGAATGGTGTCGTCGTCGAGCGGTCGCAGCACCCGCAGATCGATTACCTCGCAGTCGATTCCGGCCAGCGACAACTCGTTCGCGGCATCCAGCGCCTTGGGCAGGGAACCACCGTAGGTCACCACGGTGACGTCGGTGCCGCCGCGGCGGACCGCCGCCCGGCAGATGTCGGTGGGGACGAGGGTCTCGATGTCGGCCGAGGTGTTGTACAGCTGGACGTGCTCGAAGATCACCACCGGATCCGGGTCCGCCAGGGCGGGCCCGAGCATGCCGTAGGCGTCCTCGACCGTCGCCGGGGCCACCACCTTGATGCCCGGGATGTGGGCGTACCAGGGCTCGAGGCTGTGCGAGTGCTGGGCCGCCAGCTGGCGCCCGGCCCCGGTGGCCATGCGCACCACGAGGGGCACCGAGAACTGTCCGCCCGACATGTGCCGCAGGGCCGCTGCGGTGTTGACGATCTGGTCGAGCGCCAGCAGGCTGAAATTGACCGTCATCACCTCGACGATCGGGCGCAGGCCGTTCAGCGCGGCGCCGATCCCGATGCCGACGAAGCCCAGTTCCGACAGCGGGGTGTCGCGCACCCGGTCGGGACCGAATTCCTCCAGCAGGCCCTTGGAGGCGGCGTAGGTTCCGCCGTAGCGCCCGACGTCCTCGCCCATCAGCAGCACCCGGGGGTCGTCGCGCAGCGCGTCGCGCAACGCATCGTGCACGGCGGTCCGGTAGGTGGTTTTCATCGCGCCGGCTCCGGGGTCAACACGTCGCGGCCGAGATCCTCGACGGCCTCCCAGGTTCCGGCTTCCGCGAACGCCACCGCGGCCTCGATCTCACCGGCGGCCGCCTGCTCGATCTCGGCCACATCGGCCTCCGAAAGCGTGCCGTCGCCCAGGCATTGCTCGGTGAAGGAGCGGATCGGGTCTCGCTCGCGCCACCGCTCGACCTCGCCCTTGTCGCGGTACAGTTCCGGGTCGAACATCGAATGCGCGCGGAACCGGTAGGTGCGGAATTCGATGAAGAACGGCCCCCCGGTGTCGCGAACGTGGTCGACGCCCTGCTGGGCGGCGCTGTGGCACGCCTCGACGTCCATCCCGTCGACCGCCAGGGTCGGCACGCGATACGACGCCGCCTTGGCGGACAGGTCGGTCTGCGACTGGGCGCGCTCCAAGGCGGTGCCCATCGCGTAAAGGTTGTTCTCGCAACAGAACAGCACCGGCAGGTTCCACAGGGCGGCCATGTTCAGCGACTCGTGGAATGCGCCTTCGGCGACGGCGCCGTCGCCGAAGTAGCAGGCGGTGACCCGCTTCTGTTGCAGCATCGCGTCGGCCAGCGCGATGCCCACGGCCAACGGCAGTCCGCCGGCGACGATCGCGTTGCCACCGTAGAACCGCTTGGACGCGTCGAACAGGTGCATCGACCCCCCGCGCCCGCGGGAGCAGCCCTCTTGCTTGCCGAACATCTCGGCCATGATCGAGGTCATCGGGATGCCCCGCAGCAGCGCATGCGCATGCTCGCGGTAGGTCGCCACCACCGCGTCGTCGTCGGCCAACGCGCGCAGCGACCCCGCGGCCACCGCCTCCTCGCCGACGTAGAGATGCAGAAATCCGCGAATCTTGGCCGCGCTGTAAAGCTCTGCGCACTTCTCCTCCATGCGGCGGACGCGCACCATGTCGTTCAGGAGTTCATGAGCCAGCTTGGTATCGGTCACTACGCCACCTCCTCGGTGTGAGAACGGGGTCGCTCGACGGTTGAGGTGTCACCTTCGGGCAGCCCGAGTTCGCGGGCCTTGAGCAGCCGGCGCATGATCTTGCCGCTGCTGGTGTGCGGCAACGCGTCGACGAACTCGATCTCCTTGGGCGCCACGGTGGCCCCGAGCCGCTTGCGGGCGTGTCCCAGCAGCTCCAGGCGCAGGTCCTCGTCGCCGACGACACCGTTTTTCAGCGTGACGAAGGCCTTGACCATTTCACCGACCGTCGGGTCGGGTATGCCGATGACCGCGGCCTCGGCCACCGCCGGGTGATCGGTCAGCGCGCTTTCCACCTCGAACGGGCCGATCAGGTGGCCCGCGGACTTGATCACGTCGTCCTTGCGCCCGACGAACCAGAAGTAGCCGTCGGCATCCTTTTTCGCGAGATCGCCGGAAAGGTACAGACCGTCGGTGAAGGCGTTGCGGTAGCGCTCCTCGGCGTTGAGGTAGCCGCGGAACATCGACGGCCAGCCGCTCCGCAGCGCGAGTTCGCCCTCGACGCCGGGTTCGTCGACGACGGTGGTGGTGCCGTCCTCGTCGTGGCGCACGATGCAGGCGTCCACGCCCGGCAGCGGCCGGCCCATCGACCCCGGCTTGATGTCGAAGGCGGGGGTGTTGGCGATCATGATGCCGCCCGTCTCGGTCTGCCACCAGTTGTCGTGAATCGGCAAGCCCAGCACCCGCTTTCCCCACCACACCGCTTCGGGATTGAGCGGCTCACCCACGCTGGCGATGAAACGCAGCCGCGGAAAGCGATAGCGCGCCGGAAGTTCGGGGCCCGCCTTGATCAGCATCCGGATCGCCGTCGGCGCCGTGTACCACACCGACACGCCCTGGTCCTGCAGGATGGCATACCAGCGTTCGGCGTCGAAGTCGGCCTCGTCCACGATCGAGGTAACCCCGTGCAGCAGCGGGCTGATGATGCCATAGGAGGTGCCGGTGACCCAGCCCGGATCCGCTGTGCACCAGTAGGTGTCGTCGGGGTGCAGGTCGAGCGCGTAGAGCCCGGTGAGATAGTGCATCGTGACGGCGCCGTGCACGTGGATGGCGCCCTTGGGCGTACCGGTGGTGCCGCTGGTGAAGTGCAGCAGCGCGGGGTCGTCGGCGGTGGTGGGTTCGATCGGGGTGTTTTCGTCGGCGGCGTTGAGCCTAGTGCCAGAAATTCAGCGTCCCGGGCGGCGGTTCGGCGGCCTCGTCGTCGTCGACGACCAAGACGTACCGCACCGACGGCAGCCGGTCCCGGATCTTGGCGACCTTGCGTTGGTAGAGGGCCCGAGTGGTCACCAGGACGTCGGCCTGCCCGATGTTCACCCGGGTGGCGATCGGCTCCGGCCCGAAGGCGGAGAACAGCGGGGACACGACGCTGCCGTTGCGCAGCGCCCCCATCATCGTGATGTAGAGCTCGGGCGTGCGGCCCAGGATCGTGAACACCCGGTTGCCCTTGTTGATGCCCAGCGAGCGCAGCACGCCGCAGAACCGGCGGGCGAACCGGGCGAGTTCGGCGTAGCTGAGCTCTCGCGCGCTCATCGCGCCGTCCCGGCGCTTGTCGCTGACGAACCGCAGGGCGGTGTGCGTCGCGGCCGGGCCGGAGGCGTGCCTTTCGACGGCCGCGTAGGCGATGTTGCACCCGCCCTCGCCCATGCCCTCGCACAGCGCCGGCACGTCGGCCCAGGAGAAGCGCGCCCGGGTCCGCTCGTAGTCGGTGAAGTTGGGCCGGATGCCGAAATCCTCGGGGGATTGGTGAATGACGTCCATCGGGCTTCCTTGGGGTCTGGCCATGGGGTCTGGCCATGGGGTCTGGCCATGGGGTCTGGCCATGGGGCGGGACGAGTTCATGGTTTCCGAGCACCCGGTGCCGCAATAGAGACGAAAGTCACCGAACGGTCGCGCCCGGCCGGGGCGGGGTCCAATGACGCGGCCCCGGGGACCAAGGACCCTGGCATCGGGTCCCCGCATCGTCGAGTGTCGACGTCAGACGGGAGGCAGGTGAATCCGATGACCCAGGCGACGGTCGACACCCAGGTGATCGAGAAGGCGGTGGAGTTGGCCTGCCGTGCCCCCTCGCTGCACAACAGCCAGCCGTGGCGGTGGGTGGTCGGCGACGCGGTCGTCGACCTGTTAGCCGACCCGGACCGGATCGTGGCCTCGACCGACAGCTCCGGCCGTCAGGCGATCATCAGCTGTGGGGTGGTGCTCGATCACTTCCGCGACGCGATGCTCGCCGCGGGCTGGACCATCAACGTCGACGAGTTCCCCAACCCGAACAACCCTGACCATCTGGCCTCGATCGGCTTCGCCGCAGCCGGCTTCGTCACCGACGCCGAGCGCGACCGCGCCGCGGCGATCGCGCGGCGCCGCACCGACCGGCGGCCCTTCGGCGCACCCGGGGACTGGGCGTCGTTCGAGCCCGTGCTGCGCAGCGCCTTCGAGCCCAGCCTGGCCACCCTGGACGTGCTGGCCGACGACGCGCGGCCCCGGCTGGTGGAGGCGTCGCACCTGTCGGAGGTCCTGCGGCGCTACGACGAGCCCTACCACCACGAATTGCGTTGGTGGACAGCGCCCGTGCGGGAGGCCGAGGGCATACCCGAAAGCGCGCTGCCGTCGGAGGCGCAGGGCCGGGCCGTCGAGGTGAACCGCAGCTTTCCCGCCCACGGGGGAGGCGGGCAGGGTTCGGCCGAGCACGACCGGGCCACGATCGTGGTCCTGTCCAGCTACGAGGACACGCGCGTGGACGCGCTGCGTTGCGGCCAGGCGCTGTCGGCGGTCCTGCTGGAGTGCACCATGGCCGGACTGGCGACCTGCACGGTGACACACCTCACCGAGGTGGCAGCCGGACGCGACATCGTTCGCGGCCTGCTGCCGAATCCCGCGGTGGTACCCCAGGTTCTGCTCCGCGTCGGCGCCGAACCCGCGGGCGAGGAGGCTCCCGAGCCGACGCCGCGGCGGCCCCTGAGCGACGTTCTGGAATTCCGGCGTTAAGCCGCCCTGATGAGCAGAAGTCAGCAGAAGTCTTTGACAGCGAGGAGCTTACGGTGTTCGACTCATATCCACCGAAGTCGGTGGTCGTCGGTGTCGACGGATCACGGGCGGCGCTGCGGGCCACCCAGTGGGCGGTCGACGAGGTCGCCGGAACCGATGTCCCGCTGCGCCTGCTCTACATCACCCCGACCAGTCCCGGCGCCGGCGCCCCGCACGGCGGGGCGGCGCGGGCGGCCGCGGAGGAAGTCGTCCACGAGGCCTACTGCGCCGTCGAGGCCATGGGCAAGTCGGTGAAAGTCGAGACCGAGGTGCTCGACGGGCAGCCGGTGCCGACGCTGCTCGCGGAATCGCGGTCCACGGGCTTGCTGTGTGTCGGGGACACCGGCGCCGGGCAACACGCCGACGGCTGGTTGGGCTCCACCGCCAGGGAATTGGCGCAGGCCGCCCACTGCTCGGTCGCGATCGTGCGGGGCGACCACAACGAGGCGGGCGCCGCCGACCGGCGTTGCATCGTCGCCTGCATCGACGGGCTGCCGGAGGACATCGACGTGCTCGAGCGCGCGCTGGGCGAGGCCCTGCGCCGGCACGCCCGGCTGTCCGTGGTGACAGAGCAGGACGCGAGTTCCCGCGGCGGGGCCGTGATCCTCGACCCGCACCTGGTGCGTTGCCTGGACGGCTATCCCGACGTGCAGGTCGACACCGCCGTGCTGCAGGGCTCCCTCCGCGAGTACCTCGCCGAGCGTGCCGCCTTCATCCAGCTGGTCATGATCGGCGCCGCCAGAACCGCCGAAGTGCGGCGACTCCTCGGTCCCGGCCCGGCACCCGCCCTGCGCAACAGCGACTTCTCGCTGCTGATCGTCGGCGCCGAGCGGCCGGGCCGCTGATGCGGGCCAGCGTCGGCGACTGGCTGGTCATCAAGGGTGGCGCGGTCGGCCATCGCGACCAGCGCGGGTTGATCACCGAGGTGCGCTCGCCGGATGGCGAGCCGCCGTTCCGGGTCCGGTGGCTGGCCACGGGCGAGGAGGCGACCGTCTATCCCGGGCCGGACGCGATTGTCGTGACGGCCGCCGACCAGAAAGCCGCCGACGAGCGGGCCCGGTCGCGGTTCGCGGCGGTGCAGGCCGCCATCAGGCAACGCGCGGTAGGCGGCTAGACCGGCGCTCGAATTTGCCACTGCGTCAAAATCATTCGTGGGGGCCTGTCTCGCCGGGGCCGACGGCAACGGTACGGACACGTCAAGGACGCGGTTTGTGATCACCCCTGTCCTGCGGCGCTGCGCCCACTAACCTGGGACGGTCTTGACAGGGGACTTCGGACCCTAGTGGCGAGCTGTGCACCGCCGAGAAGATGAGACCACCCGAGCGAAGGAAGTGGAATGGCGTCTCCGGCAAGCGGCCCGCTGTTGTTGACGGACTCCGACGTGGATTCGCTCGCATGGCGATTCATGCACTCGCCGTATGCCGATGACATCTATGCCGATTGGCCGCTGGACCGGCGCCTCGACGGTTACCTGCGCCGCGAGGGCCTCGGCCGTCTCGTCGAAGACGGCGACGCATACGACCTCATCATCAACCGCGTCATGTCCTACATCGGCGCGCGGACCTAGTCGACTCCGCCTGCTGCGCGGAGCCCAGTCGACGTCGACGCCCGGTTCGCGCGCAATTCGAAGGACTTCGGTCCCTATCGCCGGTTGCTGCGGACTGGTCGGATGGGCCCATGACCACAGCAGCTGATGTAGCTCGGCATTCGCCGCGACGAGTGTTCCGCGACCGTCGCGAGGCCGGCCGCGTGCTGGCGAACCTGCTGGGCGTCTACCGCGGCCGGCCAGACGTCATCGTGCTGGGCCTGCCGCGCGGCGGCATACCGGTGGCGTGGGAGGTGGCGGCCGCGCTGCGCGCCCCGCTGGACACCCTGATCGTGCGCAAGCTCGGCGCCCCCGGCCACGAGGAGTTCGCGGTCGGGGCGTTGGCGAGCGGAGGCCGCGTCGTGCTCAACGACGATGTGGTGCGCGGCCTGCGCATCACGCCGCAGCAACTGCGCTACATCGCCGAGCGCGAAGGCCGCGAGCTCGCCCGGCGGGAGGCCGACTACCGTGACGGGCGCGCACCCGTGGACGTGACCGGCAAGACCGTCATCCTGGTCGACGACGGGTTGGCCACGGGCGCAAGCATGTTCGCGGCCGTGCAGGCGTTGCGGGAGAACCAGCCGGCGCAGATCGTCATCGCGGTGCCGGCGGCACCGGAATCCACCTGCCGGGAGTTCGCGGGGCTGGTCGACGACGTCGTGTGCGCCACCATGCCGACCCCGTTCCTCGCGGTCGGGGAGTCGTTCTGGGACTTCCGCCAGGTCACCGACGAGGAGGTGTCCCAACTGCTGGCCACCTCGACGACCGAGGCGGCAAGCGAAAGGACGGTGGCGTGGACACCGGCCGAGGTGGTCGCCGGCGCGGCCGTCGACGCCCCCGGTGGCATGCCGCCGCGCGACGTTCTGGACAAGCTGATCGGTGACGCGCGAATCGTGCTGATCGGCGAGAGTTCGCACGGCACCCACGAGTTCTACGAGGCCCGGGCCGAGATCACCAAGTGGCTGATCGAGGAGAAGGGCTTCTGCGCCGTCGCCGCGGAGGCGGACTGGCCCGACGCCTACCGGGTCAACCGGTACCTGCACGGCATCGGCGACGACCGGACCGCCGACGAGGCGTTGAGCGGGTTCCAGCGATTCCCGGCCTGGATGTGGCGCAACGTCGTCGTCCGTGACTTCGTCGACTGGCTGCGCGAGCGCAACCGGCGCCACGAGTCGAACGGGCAGCGGCGGGCCGGTTTCTACGGCCTGGACCTCTACAGCCTGCACCGCTCGATGCACGAGGTCATCACCTACCTGGAGAAGGTGGATCCCAAGGCCGCGGAGCGCGCCCGCAGCCGGTATGCCTGCTTCGACCACGCCTCGGCCGACGACGGTCAGGCGTACGGGTTTTCGGCGGCCTTCGGCGCCGGCCCGTCGTGCGAGAAGGAGGCCATCGACCAGCTGGTCGAGATGCAGCGCAATGCGCTGGCCTACGCCCGCATGGACGGTCAGCTCGCCGAGAACGAGCTCTTCTACGCCCAGCAGAACGCGCAGACGGTTCGCAACGCCGAGGTCTACTACCGCGCGATGTTCAGCGGCCGGGTCACGTCGTGGAACCTGCGCGACAAGCACATGGCGCAGACGCTCGACGCGCTGCTGAAGCATCTCGACCGCCACCACCAATCGCCCTCGGCGCGAATCGTGGTGTGGGCGCACAACTCCCACGTCGGAGACGCGCGAGCCACCGAGGTATGGGCCGACGGACAGCTGACGCTGGGCCAACTCGTCCGCCAGCGCTACGGCAAGGACTCGCGCCTGATCGGTTTCAGTACCTACACGGGCACGGTCACCGCCGCCAGCGAGTGGGGCGGCGTCGCCGAACGCAAGGCCGTCCGTCCGGCCCTGGCCGGCAGCATCGAGGAACTCCTGCACGAGACGGGCAAGAGCTCGTTCCTGGTGTCGCCCAGCATCACTCCCGGGGCCACCGAACCGCTCAGCGCCGTCCGGCTGGGGCGCGCCATCGGCGTGATCTACCTGCCCGCGACCGAACGCCAAAGCCACTACTTCCATGTCCGGCCCGCGGACCAGTTCGACGCGATGATCCACGTCGACGAGACACGTGCGTTAGAGCCCCTGGAGCCCACCAGCCTGTGGGTCGCCGGAGAGACGCCGGAGACGTACCCGAGCGGCCTGTGACGGGGATGCCCGCCTGAAATCCCGGTGGGGCCCGGGGACGAACGGCATCGCAGGTAAGGCCCAACGGCCCCTGCGGGACGGGGCGAGACGCAATAGCCTGGCCCTATGAACCAGCCGGACTCGAAGTCGGTAGTCGTGGGCGTCAACGGCTCCCAGGCCGCGGTGAACGCGGCCAAGTGGGCGATCGACGAGGCGCGCAGCCGCCAGCTGCCCCTGCGCCTGGTCTATGTCATCGCGGAGTCGGAGCCCGCCCCCGAGTGGGCTGTCGAGCGCGGCGAAACGGCGCTGTCCCAGGCGGAGTGCGCGGTGCAGAGCGAGGGCAAGCAGGTCGACGTGGAAACGGCGATCCTCTCGGGAGATCCCGCGCAGGTGCTGATCAGCGAATCCCAGGACGCGGCGCTGGTGTGCGTGGGGACCTCGAGGCGCGGGTGGGCGACCGACGGCCTGCTGGGCCCCACCGCCGCCGGGCTGCTGGCGCACGCGCGCTGCCCGGTCGCGGTCATCCGCAGCAACCCCGACGGATCCCCGACGCAGCTCGGCGTGATCGCCGTCGTGCTCAACGACGAGCCCGGCAACGACGACGTGGTGCACCAGGCCATGGAGGAAGGACGCCTCCGCCACGCCACCGTGCGGCAGATCGACCGGCGCCTCAACAGCTGGGTCCGGCGGTACCCCGACGTCCCCGTCCAGACCGTTGCCGCGGGCACCGGGCGGACCCTCGGCGAACTCCACGGCAGCGCAATCGACTTGGCCGTGGTGGGTGGCGCCGATGCCGAACAGATCGCCGAACTGAGCACCCCGAACTGCCACCCGATCGTCGGCTACCCCGACTGCTCGGTGCTCGTCGTCCGCCAGTAGATCCCAGGCCACTGCCCGATGAACGACTCCGCCGAATCCCGGGCGATCGTCGTCGGTGTCGACGGATCCAAGGCGGCCATCCACGCGGCGCTGTGGGCGGTCGACGAGGCGGTCAGCCGCAACATCACCCTGCGCCTGCTGTGCGCCGTCGAGCCGGGCGCCACCACGGCCACCGCGGAGAACGCGGTCCGTCAGGCGGCCACCGCGATAGAGGCCGCTGGCACACCGGTGAAGGTGGAGACCCGGGTCACCGCCGGGCCCGCGGCCCGGTCGTTGACCCGCGCGTCGGCCTCGGCCGCCCTGGTGTGCGTGGGCGCGGTCGGATTGCGTCACTTCCAGCCCGGCCGGGTCGGCTCCACCGCCGCCGCCGTGGCCGCGTCCGCGCACTGCCCCGTCGCGATCATCCGGGGCGGCGACCGCCACTTCGGGTCGGCGGACGTGATCGTCGTCGAGCTGGACGGGTCCCCGCACAACGGCGTTTTGCTGGACGCCGCGATCGAGGAGGCCCGGCTGCGCGGCGCCGCCCTGCACGTGATCGTGGCCCGAACCGGCGAGCGGGGACAAAGCGAGGGTGATCGCCGCGCGCTGGCCGACGTGGAGCGCCGGCTGGCCGGCTGGCGACGGCGCTGCCCGGACCTGCGGGTGGAAACGATTGTGGTGCACGGCGGACTGCTGGAGTATGTGGCCGCGCACCGGCCGGTGCGGTTGGCGATCGTCGGAGCGCGCAACCGCCGGCACCTCGGCGAGCTCGTCGGTCCGGTCGGCAGTGCGAAGCTGCAGGACGCGGACTGCTCGCTGCTCATCGTCAACCGGCAACATTTGTGAGGTCCGTGGCCGCGATATGGGATATTGGGGCGGTGGCCGCGCGATAACGCAGGGTGTGCGCGGCCGGCAGGAGGGACTGGCAATGGTTAAGGTTTTTCTGGTCGATGACCACGAAGTCGTTCGGCGCGGTCTTGCCGATCTGCTCGCCGCGGACCCCGAGCTGGAAATCGTCGGCGAGGCCGGCTCGGTCTCGGAGGCCAAAGCGCGAATCCCGGCGCTGCAGCCCGACGTCGCCGTCCTCGACGTGCGCCTGCCCGACGGCAACGGCATCGAACTGTGCCGCGACCTGGTGTCCGACCATCCCGACCTGCGGTGCCTGATGTTGACCTCGTTCACCTCCGACGAGGCGATGCTCGAGGCGATCCTGGCCGGCGCCAGCGGCTACGTCGTCAAGGACATCAAGGGCATGGAGCTCGCGCACGCCATCAAGGAGGTCGGCGCCGGGAAATCATTGCTGGACAACCGGGCGGCGGCGGCGCTGATGGCCAAGCTGCGTGGCGCCACGGAGCGCGAAGACCCCCTGTCCGCGCTGACCGAACAGGAGCGCACGTTGCTCGGACTGCTCAGCGAGGGCCTGACGAACCGGCAGATCGCCGCTCGGATGTTCCTCGCCGAAAAGACCGTCAAGAACTACGTGTCGCGGTTGCTGGCCAAGCTCGGCATGGAGCGCCGTACCCAGGCGGCGGTGTTCGCATCGAAGCTGGTTCAACGGTCCGGGCAGCCTGGCGGGCCGACGGAAGCGCCGCCGGGCTGACGCCCCGCCGTAGTTTGCTAGGGGGCGGGCGCCAACCCGGCCGGTTGGGTCGGTAAACGAAATGGGCGTAAGCTGCCGGGAGGCAACCGCGTCGGCCGCGGCGCTATGGTCGCTTCCGTTCGCCGTTCCCCCGGCACGGGCTGCCACGTTGCTGTACATGTCGTGGAGGTAGCGGGTCGGGTGGCCGACGACGAACGCAGCTCGGCGTTTGCCGGGCTCGGCCAGCGAGGGTTGCTGGGCAGGATGCATGAGCAGCTCGATGAGCTGCTGGCAGCGCGCGACCAGATGGAGCGGTTGCTACACGTCTTCGTCGAGCTCGGCGCCGGCCTCGACCTGAACTCCACGCTGCACCGCATCATCGCCGCGGCCAGAAAGCTTACGGCGGCCCCCTACGGCGCCCTGGCGATCCGCGATCCCGACGGCAACCTGCTCTCGTTCGTCCACGAGGGCCTGGACGAGGACACGGTCGCGCGCATCGGGCACCTGCCGTTCGGCAAGGGCCTGCTCAGCCTGTCGCTGCTCGATACGCCGGCGTTGCGGATGGAGGACCTCACCGCGCACCCGGCCGCCGTCGGGTTTCCCGAGCACCATCCGCCCATGCGGGCCTTTCTCGCGGTGCCGATCACCATACGGGGGAACGTGTTCGGCAACATCTACCTCACCCACGTCGACCCGGAGCGGGTGTTCTCCGAATCCGACGAGGTCACCGCCCGCGCGCTGGCGTTAGCGGCCGCGGTCGCCATCGACAATGCGCAGCTGTTCGAACGTGAGCGCACGGCGGCGAAGTGGATGGAGGCCAGCCGCGAGGTCACCACCGCGCTGCTGTCCAGCGCCGAGCCGCACCGGCACCCGCTGCAGCTGATCGCCGAACGCGTCCGCGCCCTGAGCGACGCCGAGCAGGCGATCGTGCTCGTCCCGGCCGACCCCGACGCGCCCGCCGACGAGGTCGACACCCTGGTCGTGTCCGCCGCGGTCGGTGTTCATGCCGCCGAGGTGATGGGTCAACGGGTCCCGGTGGAGGGTTCCACCAGCGGCGCCGTGTTCGGCTCCGGCCTACCGCGCGTCACCGAGACCTTGCGATATCCAATTCAGGCATTCACCGACGTCGGGCAGCGACCGGGGATCGTGATGCCGCTCCGGGCCCACGACGATGTCGTCGGGGTGATCGCGATCGCGCGCGCTTCCGACCAGCCGCCGTTCGACGACAGTTATCTCGACCTGGTCAGCGATTTCGCTACCCACGCCGCGATGGCGCTCGTCCTGGCTTCGGCCCGTGACGACGCGCGCCAGCTGACCATCCTCGCCGAGCGCGAGCGCATCGCCCATGATCTGCACGACCACGTCATCCAGCGGCTGTTCGCCGCGGGAATGGATCTGCAGGGCACGCTGGCCCGGGCGCGCTCCCCGGAGGTGGTCGACCGGCTCAACCGCACGCTCGACGACCTGCAGACGATCATCGAGGAGATCCGGACGACGATCTTCCAGCTGAAGTCGCCGCAGGGAGAGCACGGCGACTTCCGGCAGCGGCTGCAGCGGGTGGTCGCCGACCTGACTGAGTACCGCGACATCGTCACCACGGTCCGCCTGCACGGGCCGATGACCGCCGTGGGCGGTGAGCTGGCCGAGCACGCCGAGGCGGTCGCCGCGGAAGCCATCAGTAACGCCCTGCGCCACTCGGGGGGCTCGCGGTTGACCGTCGAGGTCAGCGTCGGCGACATGTTCCTGCTCGACGTCGTCGACAACGGCCGTGGCATCCCGGCCGACAACCAGCGCAGCAGCGGCCTGGCCAACATGAAGCACCGCGCCGAGCAGCTCGGCGGCACCTGCGAGGTCACCAATCCGCCCGAGGGCGGCACCCGGGTCCACTGGATCGCGCCCCTGACCGACTGACCCCTGATCGACTGAGACGACCAATGGCGCGCGCGGGGGGTCCATCGGCCCCTGCCGCCACGCGCCGCAGCCGGATACCGTCGTGGACCATGAGCGATCGCGCGGTCGGGGCGGCGGCGCAGGCCCGCCTGCTCGACGGTCGGCTGGTGGCGTTGCGCGCCCTGCGCGGTGCGGACGCCGAGGACGTGACGGCGCTGCACCAACACCTTTCCGAGCACGATCGGTACTTCCGCTTCTTCACACTGCAGCCGGTGCCGCTGCACGAGCTCGCCGGCACGCTGACCGAGCCCGCGGCCGGGCGCTACGCGGTGGGTGCATTCGACGGCGACCGGCTCATCGGCGTGGCGCACTACACGGTCGTCGACGACGACGCGACGGTGGCCGAGGTCGCTGTCGTGGTTGCCCACGAGGATCATTCGCTGGGCGTGGGAACGGCCCTGCTCAAGCAGCTGGGCCCGATCGCCCGGGCGCACGGGGTGAAGCGCTTCGTCGCCGACGTGCTGGGCGAGAACCATCTCATGCTCACGGTATTCTTCGATCTCGGCTGGCGTTGCGACGCAGGTGATTACGGATCGGTCAGGCGAGTGGAGATCGACCTGCCCGATGTCTGAGAGCTGACAGCGAGGAGTTCGAGATGGGTGAAGGCGCAACGAAGTTCGGGATCCTGGTGTGCGTGGACGGGTCGGCGGCCTCCGAGGCCGCCGTGGCCTGGGCGGGCCGCGAGGCGACTCTGCGCGGGCTGCCCGTCACGCTGTTCCACGCCGTCCAGCCGGTAGTCGTCGGGTGGCCGGCGGGCCAGCTGTACGCGGACCTGCCCGAGTGGCAGCAGGAAAACGGACGCCATGTCCTCGACCAGGCCCACCAGGCGCTGACCGCCTGCCTGGGCGGCGCGCAGCCGCCCGAAATCCGGACCGAGATGGTGTACGCCGGCGTGGTGCCGGCCCTGATCGAGGCCTCTGAGGACGCGTTCATGGTGGTGTCCGGCAGCCAGGGCATGGGCGCCCTGGGCCGGCTGCTGCTGGGCTCGGTCACCTCGGCACTCCTTCATTACGCCCACTGCCCGGTCGCGGTCATCCACCGCAACGAGGACGCGACTCAAGCTTGCGGGGTTCCCGGGGGTCCCGTGGTGCTCGGCATCGACGGGTCGGCCGGGTCGGAAGCGGCGACCACCCTGGCCTTCGACGAGGCCTCGCGCCGGGGTGCCGGGCTGGTGGCCGTCCACGTGTGGAGCGACGTCGGGGTGTTCCCGATCCTCGGGATGGACTGGCATGACCGCGAGGCCGAGGGGCAGGAGACCCTCGCCGAGCGGCTGGCGGGCTGGCAGGAACGCTACCCCGACGTGCGTGTCGAGCGAAAGCTGTTCTGCGACAAGCCGGCCCACTGGCTCATCGAAGAGGCCGAACGCGCTCAGCTGGTCGTGGTGGGCAGCCGCGGCCGCGGCGGGTTTCCCGGAATGTTGCTGGGGTCGGTCAGCTCGGCGGTGGCGCAGTCGGCGCGGACTCCGGTGATCGTCGTTCGTTGACGACGAGCACCGAGCACACGGCGCGACCCGGCGAGCGCCGGGTGGCCCGCCCGATGATGCGCGCGACCTTGTCTGCGTCAGCACTACCGACGACGGCGAGCTGAACGGATTCCTGGGTGCGGGCGAGGAACTCGGCGGCCCCCCGCCGCGCGGCGGCCGGCTGGACGTGCACCTCGGGATGCCGGGACACCCAGGCGCCGAGCCGGTGGTCGAGCTGGTCGTAGGGGATCTCGCCGAGGCCCCAGCGCCACGCGCCCATCGCCAGGATCGGCGCCTCGCGCAGCCGTGCCTCCCGGAAGCCGTGTTCGAGCACGGCGTCGCTACCGGGGGAGTCGTCGACGGCGACGGCGACGTATCCGGAGTCGCCGCCCGCGGAGTCGCCGCCCGGGGTTTGGGTGTCGGGGGCGTCGCGGTCGCAACGGATGATCGCGACCGGGCACTGTGCGTTGCGGGCGACGGCATCGGCGGTCGAGCCGAGTAGCTTGCTCGCGATCCACCCGATGCCCACCGACCCGATGCAGACCATCGCCGCGCGCCGCGACTCGTCGATCAGGACGCCCTCCGGGGTCCCGTGCACGATGTCGGACTCGACCTTGACCGGTTCGCCCATGGCCTGCAGCGCGGCGTTGGCCGCGCGCAGCGACGTCTGGGCATATTCGACTTCCAGGCTGTCATCGTCCGGGCCCGTGCCTGCGGGCCGTTCGGGGACGACATGGACCAGCCGCAGCGGGATGCTGCGGCTCACGGCCTCGGTGACGGCCCACTTGGCCGCGTTGATCGCCGCGTCCGAGCCGTCGATTCCCACCACGATCCGCTGCGCCGACTGCGGCTGATTCATCGCGTCCTCCCGCTCTCAGGGCGCCGGAACGCCTGCCGGGCCGCCGGTTCCCGACGTTATCGGCGTCGCCGCCTTTTCGTCAGGGCCGTTCGGCCCCCGATGCGCCGGCGATGGTCCCCTTGGCTGGTCGCCCTGGCTGGCGTCAGCCCACCTCGACCGTGTGCCCGGGCGTCAGCAGCTGCGCGCGGCCGCGGCATTCGACGGTTATCGCCGCGGTGTTGCGCGCCTCGGAGGTCAGCGCGCCCGCTCGTCCGCTGATCCGCAGGTGCAGGCGCTGGCCGCGGTACAGGAACGGGAACTCGATCGGGCCCATCCGCTCGGGCCACTGCGGGGCCAGGATCAGCCGGTCGTCGCGCGTCTCCAGTCCGGTGAAGCACCGTTGCAGCAGGTCGACGCTGCCGGCCATCGCCGCCAGGTGGATCCCCTCGGAGGTCGTACCGCCCTGGATGTCGAGCACATCGGAGCTGAGCACCTGTAAGAAGTACTTCATGGCCTTGTGCCGGTTGGCACGGGCCAGAACCCAGGAATGCACGATCGCGCTCAGCGTCGATCCGTCCGAGGTGCGCGCCAGGTAGTACTCGATGGTCTTGGGGATCTGCTCGGGCGCGAAGCGGTAGCCGAGCCGGCCGAACAGCCCCAGCATCTCTTCCGAGGACAGCAGGTAGAAGAGCATCAGCGCGTCGGCTTGCTTGGAAGCCTTGTAGTTGTTGACGCTGTCGCCCTCGGCCTCCAAGATGCGATCGAGTCGCTGAATGTTGCCGTACCGCTGCCGATAGTTCTCCCAATCCAGTTCCGCCAGTTCCGAATAGCCCTCGAACTGACTGATCACGGTGTCGGCGTCCGAGTCGTGGAACGGGACGAACATGCGCCGCGTCACGTGTTCCCACCGCTCGAGCTCCCCGGCGCTCAGGTCGACTTTCGCGACGAGGTCGAGCCGGTCCCGCAGCGTCAGGAGGTTCAGCGCGTCCATCGCCCGCATGATCACCCAGACCGCCATGACGTTGGTGTAGGCGTTGTTGTCGATCCCGTCGTACTCCTTGCCCGGATAGCCCGAATGGAACTCGTCGGGCCCGATGACCCCGCGGATCATGTACCGGCCGCGGGCGTCGTCGTAGGTGGCCAGCCCGACCCAGAATCGCGCGATCTCGACCAGCATCTCGGCCCCGTAGTCGACGAGATACTGGCGGTCACCGGTGACCTGGTAGTGCTGCCACACGTTGTAGGCGATGGCCAGACCGACGTGATGCGCGCGCGCACTGGCGTCCGGATTCCAGTGCCCGGACTGCGGATTGAGGTGCACTTCCTGGCTCACCTCGCGCCCGTCGCTGCCCGACTGCCAGGGAAACATCGCGCCGCGATAGCCCGCCCGCCGCGCCGCACGGCGGGCTTCGGGAAGGCGTCGATACCGGTATTGCAGCAACGACTGGGCCACGTTGGGCAGGCGGATGCTCAGGACCGGGGAGACGAACAGCGAGTCCCAGAAGACATGGCCCCGATAGGCCTCGCCGTGCAGACCGCGGGCCGGGACGCCGGCGTCGAGTTCGGCGGTGTGCGGCGACAGGGTCTGCAGCAGGTGCACCAGATGCAGCCGCAGCACCCGCACCGCCACGGTGTTGTCGGCCAGGCCGACGTTGCATTGCTCCCAGAGCCGGGCCCACGCCCGGGCGTGCTGACGATGCAGATCGGCGTATCGGCCGGTCGCCTCGAGGTACTGCTGCGCGGTGCCGGCCGGTTCCGAGATGGCGTCGTCGCGGCCGGTGAACACGGTCGCGACTTTCTCGCACGTGAGCGTCTGCCCCGCGGCCAGCGCGACCAGGATGTGGTGACCGCCGCGGTTGGTTTCGCGCGCGAACGCGTAATGTGCATCGACCCGGACGTCGTCGCACCAGGCGGTGCTGCGCGCGGCCACCGCGAGCGCGATGCGCGATTGCGACGTTTCGGTGCGCAGGATCACCGAATCGGAGCCGATCTCGTCGACCACCGCCGCGGTGAGGTGGGCGCTCGCCAGCGAACGGTAGCGCTCGACCATGGTATTGCGCACATCTCCGTCCAGCAGCGAGCGAAACTCCACCGTGCCCGACCAATTTTCGGCGCAAATCGTGGTCTGCATGGCGAGCACGTGGGGGTCGTGCATGGACGCGAACCGCTGCTGGGTCAGCGTCGTGATCTGGCCCGCGCCGTCGCGGAACCGCATACTGCGGGTCAGCGTCGCATGCCGCAGGTCGAATGTCTGCCGGTAGGAAAGCAACTCGACATCGTCGACGTGAAACCACGCGCTGCCGTTGATCCGGAAGGTCAACGCCAGCCAGTTCGGCAGGTTGACCAGGCTCTCGTTGTCGACGTTACGGCCGGCGACCTGGTCGCTGAGCAGGTTGTACACCCCGGCCGCGTAGGTGCCCGGGTAGTGGCACTCCGAGGCCGTGGCTTCCGGAGCGCAGCCGCGGGTGGCGACGTAGCCGTTGCCGACGGTGCACAGCGCCTCGCGTAGCCGCTCGGTGCCCGGATCGTAGCCCTCGTAGACGAGCTCCCACGGATCGCTGTCCGTCTGCGGCTCTTCCAGGTCGGCCGCCAGCTTGCGGACGAATTCGCACACGGCAGCGGGGTTTTCGAGGCTGAACAGGGCGCTGGACGTGCGATCGCCGTGCTCGTCGTGGCGGACCACGATGCCCACACCGTCGAATTGGACGGCGTCGAAGGCGTCCTCGTCGGTGATGTCGTCGCCGATGTAGATCGGCAGCACCGTGGATTCGGTGCGTCCGTCGGGATCGGCACCGCCCTCGATGTGCTCGAGAAGCCAGTTGAGCGTCATGCCCTTGTCACAGTCGATGTCCGGGCGGAGTTCGACGACCTTGCGGCCGGTGGTGGTTCGGAGGCCTTCGCTGCGGCCGATCTTGTGCACCTCGGCGATCACCCGGTCGACGTCCGCCGGATCGGCGTTGCGGTAGTGCACGGCGACCGCGAAACGCTTGTGCTCGATCGCTATTCCGGGCGTGTCGCCGAGCACCCCCGCCAAGCGGCCGCTTGTGCGGGCCAGGGCGTCGACGACGCCGGCGGCGTCGGGGTTCTCGTGTTGCGTGCCGTCCGGTCCGAGTGATTCGAAACCGTGGCCGCCCGCGTACCACAGCCCGTCGACGTTGACCCGTGCGCGGACGTCGGCCAGGTCGCGCCCGCTGATCACCGCCACGGGGCAGCGTGCGGCCAGCGCGCGCAGCGCCTCGGCGGCTCCGTCGACCATTCTCGCCGAATCCGGCTGCGCGACGATGTCGGACAGCGTGCCGTCGAAGTCGAAGAACACCGCCGGCCGCCGGTTGGCCACCAGTTCCTTGATCTGGCCGTAGACCTGGCCGGCGTCGGCGATGCGCGACATGGGCATGCCGCCGCGTTGCACCGAGATCTCCGCGACGTCGGAGATGACGGTGTCGGCCCCACTCGACAGCAGGTCGGCCGCCTGGCTGTTGCGCTGCACGCCGATGACGAGGGTGAAGCCGCCGTCCCTGGCGCCGCTCACGCCGGCCGTGTCGCGTTCGACGACCACGCAACGCACGGGCCGCACCCCGAGCCGGTTCGCCACTTCGGTCAGCACCGCCGGGCCGAGTTTTGCGGTGATGTCCTCGTCGATCAGGACGGTGACGAGTTCGTCGATCCCCGCCCTGCGCAACGCCCGCCGGCAGTCCGGGGTGTGGGCGTAGACGGCCGTCATGACGCCGGCCTCGCGCAGCTTGCGCAGCAACTGGATCGCCGACTCGAGGGCCTCGGCGTCGCCCGGCGTCGTTCCGTCGAGCAGGCAGTCGATGCCGAAGATCGCCCCGTCGTGGTAGCGCCTGTCGATGGTCGCGGGCCATTCCGTCACCCGTGTGACGATGCCACGGCGCGGGCCCGGACCGAAGGCCTGCGGGCCGATCAAGGTCGGTGGTCCATGCGGTTGGGGACTAAAGCCTCATGTTGGGCGACCTTTCGGGCAATAGCGTTTTCACCTGAGTGAGGGGAGTACGACATGTCCGCACCCGAGAACCGCCACGGGATCGTCGTCGGTGTCGACGGATCGCCCGCGGCCAACGCCGCCGTCTGTTGGGCCGCGCGTGACGCGGCGATGCGCAACGTTCCGCTGACCGTGGTGCACCTGGTCAACGCCGCGGTGCCGATGTACCCGCAGTTCCCGCTGTCCTCGGGCGTCTCGGTCTGGGAGCAGGAGGAAGGTCAGCGGGTTCTCGAGGACGCGGTCAAGATCGCCGAAGAGGCGGCCGGCAGCGAGCTTTCCGTCTCGACCGAACTGCGCTGCTCGCCGCCGGTGCCGACGCTGGTCGCCATGTCCGAAACCGCGGAACTGCTCGTCGTCGGCAGCCACGGGCGAGGGGCGGCGGCGCGGCTGCTGCTGGGCTCGGTCAGCTCGAACGTGGCGCGCGGCGCGCGCTGCCCGGTCGCGGTCATCCGCGACGAGGACCCGCTGATGCCCCATCCCCAGCAGGCCCCGGTGCTCGTGGGGATCGACGGCTCACCCGCCTCGGACCTCGCGACGGCCATCGCCTTCGATGAGGCGTCGCGTCGCGGCGTGGACCTGCAAGCGCTGCACGCCTGGAGCGACGTGCAGGTGTACGAGCTGCCCGGGCTGGACTGGGAGCGGGTCAGGGCCGAGGCGGAGCTCAGCCTGGCCGAACGGCTGGCGGGATTCCAGGAGCGCTACCCCGACGTCACGGTCCACCGCCTCCTCGAGTGTGACCGCCCGGCCCGGCAGCTGATCGAGAGGTCGGAGGCCGCCCAGCTCGTCGTCGTGGGCAGCCACGGCCGCGGCGGGCTGACCGGGATGCTGCTGGGGTCGGTCAGCAATGCCGTTCTGCACTCGGCCCGCATGCCCGTGATCGTGGCGCGGCCATCCTGAGCCCCGCTGAGAATTTTGCCCAGACATGTCGACAGCGACCGCCGCCGAGGTGATGAAGATCGCAGCGCCCTACGTCGAGGTGCATGAAACCCACACCGGCGTCGTCGTGCTCGCCGCGGACCGGGCGTTCAAGGCGAAGAAGCCGGTGCTGACCGACTTCCTCGACTTTCGAACCCCCGAGCAGCGGGAGCACGCCTGCGCCCGCGAGGTCACGCTCAACAGCCGCCTGTCACCCGAAAGTTATTACGGGGTAGCCTATCTCACCGACCCCGCCGGCGGGCCGGCCGAACCCGTCGTGGTCATGCGGCGCTACCGCGACGACGACCGGCTGGCCGCCATGGTGGTTCGGGGCCCGGACGAATCGGTGCGCGACGTGCTGGACGCCGTCGCCGCCACGTTGGCCGGCTTTCATGCCAGCGCCAGGCGGGACCCCGCGGTCGACGCGGCGGGCGGGTCCGACGCGATCGAGGGGCGCTGGCGCGAGAACCTGACCGAGCTCGCCCGCTATGCCGACCTGGAGGTGCCCGGTGTCTCGCCGGGCGCGGTGGCCCGGCTGCAGCGCCTCGCCGCCGATTTCCTCGCCGGCCGCGCGCCGCTGTTCGCCGGCCGCGTCGAGGAAGGATGCATCGTTGACGGCCACGGCGACCTGATCGCCGACGACATCTTCTACACCGACGGCCGACCGGCGCTGCTCGACTGCCTCGAGTTCGACGACGAGCTGCGCTACGTCGACCGCATCGACGACGCCGCCTTCCTCGCCATGGACCTGGAATTCCTGGGCCGTGCAGACCTCGGCGACCACTTTCTCGCGCGCTACGCCGCGCACTCGGCCGACACCGCGCCGCCGCCGCTGCGGGACTTCTACATCGCCTACCGCGCCGTCGTACGGGCGAAGGTCGACTGCCTGCGCTACACGCAGGGCAAGGCGGAAGCCGCCGACGACGCCGCGCGCCACCTCGCGATCGCCGACCGTCACCTGCAGCGCGCCACCGTCCGGCTGGCGCTCGTCGGCGGGAATCCGGGAACCGGAAAGTCGACCCTGGCCCACGCCCTCGCCGAACGGTTCGGCGCGCAGGTGCTCTCGACCGACGACGTGCGGCGGGAACTGCGGGACGCCGGTGTCATCGCGGGCGACCCCGGCGTCCTGGACACCGGGCTCTACAGCCCGGACAACGTCACGACGGTGTACCGCGTCGCCCTGCACCGGGCGCGATTGCTGCTGGGCGCCGGCCAATCGGTGATCCTCGACGGCACCTGGCGGGATCCCCGCGTGCGCGCCCGGGCACACCGGCTCGCCGACGAAACACATTCGGCGGTGGTGGAACTCGTGTGCTCGGCGACGGCCGGAGTGGCTGCCGGGCGGATAGAGACGCGCCCGCCCGGAAACTCCGAGGTGACACCGGACATCGCGGCGGCGATGGCCGCCGAGCACACCGGCTGGGACACCGCGCACCGGATCGACACGTCGCGGCCGCTCGAGCAGGTGGTGCGGGAGGCCCACGACGTGTGGGAGCGAGCAAGGCTTCGTTCGCCTTGTCGCGGCGAGAACGAGCGCCCATGAACGCCAAAGCGCCCGACGCCGAGACCATCCGGGAGGCCGTGGCGCTCGCGTGCCGCGCTCCGTCGTTGCACAACAGCCAGCCCTGGCGCTGGGTCGCCGATGGCGCGAGGCTGCACCTGTGGGCCGACCCCCACCGGTCGATGCAGGCAACGGACCACACCGGCCGGGAGCTGCTGCTGAGCTGCGGTGCCGTCCTCGACCACCTGCGGGTCGCCATGGCCGCCGCCGGATGGGACAGCGTCACGGAGCGCTTTCCCAGCTCCGACAGGCCGGATCACCTTGCGACAGTGGGGTTCCTGCCGGTGGCGAACGTCGTGGCGGCGCGGCGGCTGCGGGCCAATGCGATCCGCCGCCGCCGCACCGACCGGTTGCCGTTCGGCGCGCCGCCCGCATGGCCGACCCTGCATGCACAGTTGTGCGCAACGGCGGTCCCCTACGACGTGCTGCTGGATGTGGTGGCCGATGAGCAGCGCCTGCGGTTGGCCGAGGCGTCCCGGCTCACCGAGGAGCTGCGCCGTTACGACACCTCCTACGTGTCCGAACTGCGCTGGTGGACATCGCCGTTCGAGTCAGATGGCCCTCACGTTCCGGAAAGCGCGCTGCTGTCCAGCTCCGAGGCGGCCCGCGTCGACATCGCCCGCACGTTCCCCCCGACGGGCGGCGGCGACCGTCGCGCCACGGTCGACCACGACCGCTCCACGATCGTGGTGCTCTCCACCCGGCACGGCGACGACCGGCCCGACGTATTGCGTTGTGGCGAAGCGCTGTCGGCGGTATTGCTCGACTGCACCGTGGCCGGCATGGCCACGTGTACGTTGACGCACATGACCGAGATGGCGCCGAGCCGTGACATCATCAGGCAGGTCGCCGGGAGTGCCGGGGAGCCCCAGCTGCTGATCCGGGTCGGCAGGTCGCCGGCCGACGATCAGCACGTCGACACCACCGCACGCCGCCCCGTGACCGACGTGCTCGAGATACTTTGATGACCAACGGCCACCGGAAGGAGGCACCGCCCATGACGCGGCATTGGCTGGTGATGGAGACCGCCGGGGAGGGTGCGCACGCGCCGTTCGTCACCCGGGTGGCCGGCGCGGGGCGGCATCTGCCCGAGACACACCTCACCACGGACGAATTGATGGCGACGACCCGCCACAACACCCACATCGACTTAGAGCGGCTGACCGGGATCCACGAGCGGCGCGTCTCGGTGGGCGACGAGGACTCCCACAGCCTCGCCACCTCCGCGGCGCTGAACGCACTGGCCACCGGCCAGCGGGATCCGGCCGAGCTCGACGTGGTCATCAGCTGCAGCATCACCAAGTTCCGCGACGGGCTCACCCAATGGCTCGAGCCGACGATGAGCAGTGCGGTGGCGCGCGCGATCGGGGCGACCAACGCGATGACCTTCGACGTGTCGAACGCGTGCGCCGGAATGCTCACCGGGGTGACGATCCTGAACAACTGGATTCGGCAGGGCGTGGTGCAGCGCGGGCTGGTCGTCAGCGGCGAATACATCTCGCAGCTGAGCCACAACGCGGCGCGGCACATCCGCAACATCATGAGCAAGGAACTGGCCTCCTTGACCCTCGGCGATGCCGGCGCGGCACTCTTGCTCGAGCGGGCCCCCGCCGGCTCGGCGGGCATCACCCTGGCAGGATTCACCACGGTCGCCGACTACAGTCGGCTCTGCCTGGCCTACCCGCAGGGCCGCGACCCGGGGGCGCGGATGTTCACCAATTCGCGCGCCATCCAGCGGGCCGCGATCGCCGACACGCCGCTGCTATTGCATGAGGTCCTCGAGACGGTGGGTATTGCGATCCACGACATCGACCACGTGATCACCCACCAGACGTCGGCGCGGGCGATCCGCAAGGGGATGGCCCGCATGTCGGAGTCGTTCGGCGACACGCCCCGGCACGACGCCGTGATCACCGTCGACCGGTACGGCAACACCGCGTCGACGACGCACACCGTGGCCCTGGTCGAGGAACTCGAGGCCGGCCACATCGCCCCCGGCGAGCGAATCGCCCTGCTCGCGTTGGCATCGGGGCTGGAAATCGGCGTGGTCTTGATGACCCTGGACGAGGAATTGGTGGGCCGCTATGGGCACAGTTATTGAGCGAGTGGACATCTCACGACCCCACCGCGTGGCGGGGTTCCGGGGTCGGCACAGCGCGCTGCGCCTGGCCGTGACCGCCGCCAAGGCCTGTCTGCAGCGGTCCGGTCGCGACCCGGACGAGCTGGACCTGGTCATCAATGCGGGGATCTACCGCGACCGCAACCTGGGGGAGCCGGCCCTGGCCGCGCTGATTCAGGATGACATCGGGGCCAATACCGAGGACCCGCACGCCGACGCCCACGGCACGTTCTCCTTCGACGTGGCGAACGGCTCGTGCGGGGTGCTGACCGCGCTGCAGATCGTCGACGGCTTCTTGCGGACGCGCAGCATCCAGCGCGCGCTGGTCGTCGCCAGCGACGCCGATCCGGGTCACGGGATGAGCGAGCACTTTCCGTTTTCGGCCGCCGGGGCGGCGCTGCTGTGCGGGTGGTCCGACGACGACTGCGGCCTGAGCCGCGTGTCGTGGTCGCGTCCGGGCGACGGCGAGGACGCGTTCACCGCCACCGTGGGGCTGGCCGACGCGCGTAACGTGCTGCGGTTCAGCGAGTCCGAGGATATGGACGAGCAGTACGCCGCGGCCGCCGCGGACGCCGTGCGGGCCTGCCTGGACGCGCACTCGTTGCGGCTCGACGACATCGACGTGATCGTGGCCGCTCCCGCGCGGTGGGGATTCCAGGCCGCGCTGGCCCGCCGGCTGGGCGTGATCGAGGAGCGGGTCGGCGTCGCGGGAGACCAACGCATGCACACCGCCGCCCTGGCGGCGGCGTTCGAGCGTGAGGCCGCACGGTTCACCGCCGGCGCGCGCGTGCTGATCGTCGCGGCCGGCGCCGGGGTCACCGCCGGCGCCGCCGTGTACCGACAGCCGTTGCTCACCGACGGGTTGGCGTCGTGATGGCGGGCATCAAGCGGGTCGCGTTGAGTACCGGCGGCGGTGACGCCCCGGGACTCAACGCGGTCATCCACGCGGCCACCCTGGCGGCCCGAAACCGGGACTGGGAGGTCGTGGGCATCCGCGACGGTTTCAACGGATTGCTGTTCCCCGGCGAATATCCCGAGGGCGGGCTGATCGAGCTGACCCGTGACAGCGTCCGCGGCATCATCCACCAGGGCGGCACGATCCTCGGCACCACCAATCGCGGCAACCCGACCGCCTACCCGGTGCAGCAGGGCGACGGCAGCTGGAGCGAGGTGGACCGGACACCGGAGCTGCTCGCGCGCTTCAAGGAGCACCGCATCGATGCGCTGATCATGGTCGGCGGCGACGGATCGATGGCCATCGGCCAGCACCTGTACGAGGCCGGGCTGCGCCTGGTGGGCGTGCCCAAGACCATCGACAACGACCTGGACAAGACGACGGCGACGTTCGGCTTCGACTCCGCGGTGGACTTCGCGTCGCAGTGCATCGACCGGCTGTTCACCACCGCGACGTCGCACGGCCGGATCATCGTGGTCGAGGTGATGGGCCGCTACGCGGGATGGATCGCCCTGAACGCTGGCATGGCCTCGGGGGTACACGCGGTCCTGATCCCCGAGATCCCCTTCAGCCTCGAACCGGTGGCCGCCGTGATCAATCACCGCGCGCGGCACGGCGCCAAGTTCTCCATCGTCTGCGTCGCCGAAGGCGCCAGACCGGCCGGCGGAGACGTGACGATCCTGGGCAAGTCGCGGGGGCAGGCCGAACGCCTCGGCGGCATCGGCGCCAAGGTGGCCGCCGAGCTTGCCGAGCTGACCGGGCGGGAGGCGCGCACGGTGGTACTCGGCCACCTGCTGCGCGGCGGCTCGCCCACGTCGGTGGACCGGTTGCTCGGCCTGCGTTTCGGCGCGGCGGCGGTCCGCGCGCTCGAGGAGGGGCAGACCGGCGTGATGGTGGCCCTGAACCCCCCGACGGTGGACTACGTGCCGATCGCCGAGGCCACCCGGCGGCAGAAGAGGGTCCCGCTCGACTGCGACTCGATCCTGACCGCCCGCGACATGGGGATCAACTTCGGCGACGAAATGCCCACGCACAGCACGATCGGGCGGTGACCCTGCGCCGCATTTACTCACTGTCGTTTTTGTCGTCATCGTCCGCCCCGTCGTCGTGGCGCAGGAGTTTTTCGGGGTGCCAGTAGGTGTTGGTGCGGGGTTGGCCGCGGTCGAGGTGTTGCGGTGGGATCCACTCCGTTTCGCCTCGGGTGTTTGTGTGGGTGGTCCAGCCTTGTTCGGTGATGCGGTGGTGGGCGCCGCAGGCGAAGGTCAACTCGTTGATGTCGGTGACGGCCGATTGCGCGTAGGGGGTGCCGTGGTGGACTTCGCAGTAGTAGCCGCCCACGGTGCAGCCCGGGGCGCTGCAGCCGTGGTCTTTGGCGTAGAGGACGATGCGCTGGGCCCGGTCGGCGAGGCGTTTGGTGTGGTAGAGGGCCAGGGCTTTGCCTTTGTCGAAGATCACCAGGTAGTGGTGGGCGCGGCGGGCCAGGCGGATGACGTCGCTGATCGGTAGCAGGGTGCCCCCGCCGGTCAGCGCGCACCCGGCGGCGGATTCCAACTCCGCGAGGGTGGTGGTGACGATGATGGAGGCGGCAAGCCCGTTGTGTTGGCCCAGGTCTCCGGAGGCCAGTAGCGCGCGTAGGCCGGCCAGCAGGGCGTCGTGTTGGCGTTGGGCCGGGCCGCGGGTGTCGCCCTCGATGGCCTCTTGACTCGGTGTCCCCTCGATGCAGGGTTTTTCCTCGTGGCCGTTGCACATGCCGGGGGCGGCCAGTTTGGCCCACGCGGCCTCGAGGGTGGCGCGCAGTTCGGGGGTGATCCAGCCGCTGAGCCGCGACATCTTGTCGGGGCCCTGGGCGCCCAGGATCAGCCCGCGCCGCCGGGCGCGGTCGTCGTCGGTGTAGGTGCCGTCGGGGTTGATGGTGTCGTCGAGTTTGTCGGCCAGCCCGGCCAGTTCTTCGGGACGGATGTCTTGGCCCAGTTTGGCCAGATCCTTCTCGGCGCGCTCGCGGGTGGGTTGGTCGACCCACTCGGGCAGCTGGTGGGAGAAGTTGCGGATCACGGTGACGTGTTCGGCGCCGAGCGTGCCGTCTGGTTTTGGCGCTTGGGCGGTCTCGGGCAGCGAGCGGGGGCAGGGGTTGGCCGGTCAGCCCGCGGCGGGGTCCGAGGTCGGCGGCCTCAGCGATGCGGCGGGCGGCTTGTTTACGCGAGATGAGGGTGGCTTCGGCGATCGCGTGGGAGAGCTTGCCGCCCAATTCTTCCGGGGTGGCCTGGCGGCCCAGGGTGTTGATCACCGTATGCTCCAAAGACGGCAGCCGCCGGCGCAGCTTTTCCACCCGGGCCAGCCAGGCCAGCAGCTCCGGGGTGCTCAACGCGTCGCAGTCGTGGGCGGCCACCGCGGCCAAGGCGGCCTCCAGCGCCGCCCAGTCCGCGGTCAACGCGTCACGATCAACACTCACACCACGAAACTAGCGACGGGCACCGACAACAAACCTCGTCCAGTGACCCCTGAAACCACAGTGACGCAAGTTTTTTCAGGGTTGAGCCGGGCCGGATTGACGCCCTCGCACACCCGCCACGCTCATTGCGTCGGCGCGAACTCCCTTTCCAGTTCCAGGATCTGGCGCGTGGTCTTGACCACCACGTCGGGGTTGAGGCTGATCGAGTCGATGCCGAGGCGCACCAGGAACTCGGCGATGTCCGGGTAGTCCGACGGCGCCTGCCCGCACAGCCCCGAGTGAATCTGGTTGCGGCGACAGCCTTCCACGGCCATGCGGATCATCGCCTTGACGCCCTCGTCGCGCTCGTCGTAGTCGAACGCCACGATCTCGCTGTCGCGGTCGACGCCAAGGGTCAGCTGCGTCAGGTCGTTGGAGCCGATGGAGAAGCCGTCGAAGCGTTTGGCGAACTCGTCGATGAGTACCACGTTGTTGGGAATCTCGCACATCGCATACACCTTGAGCCCGTTCTCGCCGCGGCGCAGACCGTGCTTGGCCATCTCCGCAAGGACCAGGTCCGCCTCGGCGACGCGGCGCACGAACGGAAGCATGAGCACCACGTTGGTCAGGCCCATGTCCTCGCGCACGCGTTTCATGGCAGAGCATTCCAGCGCGAAGCCCTCGGCATAGGCCGGGTGGGCGTAGCGCGAGGCGCCGCGAAAACCGATCATGGGGTTGCTCTCGGTCGGCTCGAAGACACTGCCGCCGATCAGGCTGGCGTATTCGTTCGTCTTGAAGTCGGACATCCGCACCACCACGGGCTTGGGCCAGAAGGCGGCCGCGATCGTGCCGATTCCCTCGGAGAGGCGCTCCACGAAGAAATCGGCGCCATCCGAGTAGGCGTACGTCAGCCGCTCGATCGTCCGCCGAGCTTCCGGGTCGTCGACCTTCTCCGGGTGCAGCAGGGCCAGCGGGTGGACTTTGATGTATTCACTGACGATGAACTCCATCCTGGCAAGCCCCACACCGTCGTTCGGAAGGAACGACGTCTTGAAAGCGAGATCGGGGTTGCCGAGGTTGATCATGATTTCGGTCCGGGGTCGCTGCACGTCAGACACCTCGGTCCGATCGACGTGGAAGCCCACCTCGCCGCGGTACACGCGCCCGGTGTCGCCCTCAACGCAGGACACCGTGACGGACTCGCCATCTGGGACGCTCGTGGTGGCGTCGCCCGCGCCGACCACGGCCGGGATGCCGAGTTCGCGGGCGATGATCGCCGCATGGCAGGTGCGCCCGCCCCGGTTGGTGACGATCGCGGCAGCAATCTTCATGATGGGCTCCCAGTCCGGTGTGGTGATGTCGGCGACCAGTACATCGCCGGGCCGAAAGTCCGACAGGCGCTCGAGATGGTCGATCCGTTTCGCGACGCCGGACGCGACCTTCTCGCCGACCGACCGGCCCTCGGCGAGTACCTCTGTCGCTTCGGAGCCCTTGGCCTCGAGCACGTAGGTCTCCAACGTGGTCGAGCTGCGCTGGGAGGCTGCCGTTTCGGGGCGGGCCTGGACGATGTAGAGCTTGCCGTCCAGACCGTCCTTGGCCCACTCGATGTCCATAGGCCGTTCGTAGTGACGCTCGATGGCGCACGCGTAGCCGGCCAACTCGAGCACGTCCTCATCGTTGAGGCAGAAGCGCGCGCGGTCGGCCTTCGGCGTGGGGATGTTGCGGGTCGTGTGCTTCGTCTCGCCCTCGACGAAGACCATCTTCACCGCCTTGTCCCCGATCAGGCGGCGCAGCACGGCGCGGTGGCCGGCCAGGTAAGTCGGCTTGTGGACGTAGAACTCGTCGGGGTCGACCGCACCCTGGACCACGTTCTCGCCGAGGCCGTAGGCACCGGTGATGAACACGACGTCGTTGAAGCCGGACTCGGTGTCGATGGTGAACATCACCCCCGACGAGGCAAGGTCGGAGCGCACCATCTTCATCACGCCGATCGACAAATAGACCTTGAAATGGTCGAAGCCCTGGTCGATCCGATAGTGGATGGCACGGTCGGTGAACAGGCTGGCGAAGCACCGGCGGCAGGCGTCCAGGAGGCTCTCGGGCCCCTTGATGTTGAGGAAGGTCTCCTGCTGGCCGGCGAAGCTGGCCGTCGGCAGGTCCTCGGCGGTCGCCGAGCTACGCACGGCCAGGCTGACATCCTCGCCGTACTCTTCCTGCAGCATGCCGTAGGCGGCCACGATCTCGGCGGCCAGGTCGGCGGGAAGCCCCGCGCCGTAGACGATCTCGCGGGCGAGCTTGCCTTTGCGTGCCAGCGCGGTGACGTCGTCGGGGTCGAGGTCGTCGAGGGCGGCGTGCAGCGGGCCCCAGGCGCCGGCGCTGTCCAGGATGTGCTTGTAGGCCTCGGCGGTGATGGCGAAGCCGTGGGGCACGCGCACGCCCTGTCCGGAGAGCTTCTGGAACATCTCGCCGAGCGAGGCGTTCTTGCCGCCGACGAGCGACACGTCGCCGATGCCGAATTCTTCGAAGAAGCGAATGTAGGTGAAATTGCTCATGTTTTCTTCCTCCGTGATTGCGGCGTTCACTGTTCCTCGTACATTCCGCTGTTGGCCTTGCGCAACGCCCAGACGTAGTCCGCGCGCTCCCGGGCCTCGGAGCCCCTGGCATCCGGGGCCGCCAGCAGTCCCCGCGCCTCGTCGAGGTCGGCAAAGCCCTTGCGGCTCATCCAGTCGCGCACGCCCTGGAGCAGCGACTCCGCATACTCGGGACCGTGGCGCAACAGCGCCGACGCGGACTGCACGACGTCCGCCCCGGCGAGCAGGTACTTGGCCACGTCGCTGGCGTGCTCAACCCCGGTGCTGGCGGCCAGCGACGCGCGTATCCGCCCGTGCAGCAGCGCGAGCCAGGTCAGCGACAGCCGTGTATCGGCGGGCGTGGACAGCGTGACGGTGCGCAGCGTGGTGAGCGTCTCGGGGTCGATGTCGGGCTGCAGGAACCGGTTGAACAGCACCAGCCCGTCCGCGCCCGCGTCGTCGAGCCGGTGCGCCATGTCGGCGGTCGCGCTGAAGTAGGGGGTTAGCTTGACGGCGACCGGAATCGTTGCCGCGCTTTTGACTTCGTCCAGAACGTCGAGGTGGCGCCGCTCCACGGCGGCGCCGTCCGCGCCGGTGTCGCCCGGGAAGTGGTAGATGTTCAGCTCGATCGCCGCCGCGCCCGCGTCCTGAATCTCGCGGGCGTAGCGCGCCCAGCTGCCGGGCGTGGACGCGTTGAGGCTGCCGATGACCGGGATGTCCACGGCGCCGGCCGCGCGTTCGAGCAGACGCAGGTATCGGTGGCTGCCGCGCGAGTGGTCGGCCGCGGGGGGAAAGTAGGACAGCGACTCGGGGTGGCTCTCACTGCCCTGGGCGGCCATCCGCTCGTCGTGCGCGGCCTCGCGGCGCAGCTGCTCCTCAAACAGCGAGTACAGCACGACCGCGCCGACGCCGGCGTCGGCGAGCCGGCGCACCCCGGAGACCGTGCGGCTGAGCGGGGACGCCGCGGCCAGCAGGGGGCTGCGCAGGGCCAGCCCGAGGTAGCGGGTGGACAGGTCCATCAGCGCTCCTTCCGTGCGTCGGACGGCTTGCGGCTGTCGGACGGAAAGTGCTGCGGGGCACGGGAAGCCATGTCCTCGTAGACCTCCCAGCGCTGGTCGATCGACTCCTGTGCCAGTGCGAGCAGCCGTTCGGCCTCGTCCGGGTCGGAGTTCGTCAGGCTACGGTAGCGCAGTTCGCGGTTGCGGAAGTCGGCGAGCGGGACGCGGGGGCGGTGGGAATCGAGCAGGAATGGCGGCTCGCCGGTGGCACGCAGCACCGGGTCGTATCGGATCAATGGCCAGTGCCCGCTGGCGACCGCGCGGTATTGCTGGTCCAGGCCATACCGCATTTCGAAGCCGTGGGCGATGCAGTGGCTGTAGGCGATGACGAGCGACGGACCGTCGTAGGCTTCCGCCTCGCGGAAGGCCTGTAACGTCTGCTGCGGGTCGGCTCCCATGGCGACCCGTGCGACGTAGACGCTGCCGTACGAAATAGCTTGCAGCGCGATGTCTTTTCGTGGCACGGTTTTCCCGGCGGCGGCGAACTTGGCCACCGCACCCAGCGGCGTGCTCTTGGACATCTGCCCCCCGGTGTTGGAATACACCTCGGTGTCGAGCACCAGCACGTTGACGTTGTGTCCGCTGGCGAGCACGTGATCGAGGCCACCGGAGCCGATGTCGTAGGCCCAGCCGTCTCCGCCGACGAGCCACACGCTGCGGCGGGTCAGATGATCGATGACGCTGCGGAACTCGTCGCCGGCCGCCGGGGGCAGCCGATCGAGCCTGCTGCGCATTTCGGCCACCCGCAGGCGCTGGTCGTGCAGCTCCGATTCTCGCAGTTGCGGTGCGGTCAGGATGGTGTCGACGAGATCGGCGCCGAGGATCTCGCGATGCTCAACCAGCAGTTGCCGGGCTCGCCGTTCGTGGGTGTCGGCGGCCAGCCGCATCCCCAGCCCGAACTCGGCGTTGTCCTCGAACAGTGAATTGGACCAGGCGGGCCCGCGGCCCTCGGCGTTGGCCGTCCAGGGCGTGGTGGGCAGGTTGCCGCCGTAGATCGAGGAGCAGCCGGTGGCGTTGGCGATCATCAATCGGTCGCCGAACAGTTGCGACAGCAGCTTGAGGTAGGGGGTTTCCCCGCAGCCGGCACAGGCACCGGAGAATTCGAACAGCGGCGTCAAGAACTGCGCACCGCGCACGGTCCCGAAATCCACCGCCGATCGGTCGGCCACCGGCAGCGTCTCGAAGAACGCGATGTTCTCGCGCGCGGTGGCCACGAGCGGTTCGCGCGGCGCCAGGTTGATCGCCTTGGTGACCGGGGTCCCCGGCACGATCGCGGGGCAGGCTTCCACGCACAACCCGCATCCGGTGCAGTCCTCGGCATACACCTGCAGGCTGTAGCGGGCGCCCGGCAGGCCTACCGCGTCGAGCGGTGCTGACGAGAAGGTCGCCGGTGCGTCCTGCAGCCGGTCGCTGTCGACGAAGGTGGTGCGAATCACGCTGTGCGGACAGACAAATGAGCAGTTGCCGCACTGGATGCAGGTGTCGGGATCCCAGACCGCGACGAGATCGGAGATGTTGCGCTTCTCGTAGGCGGCGGTGCCGCTGGGATAACTGCCGTCCACCGGCAGCGCGCTGACCGGCAACGCGTCGCCACGCCCGGCGATCATCTCCGCAGTCACCTTCTGCACGAAATCCGGGGCGTCGGGCGGAACCGGTGGCTCGAGCCGGCGGGTGGAGGTGACGGTGTCGGGGACCTGCACGCGCCGCAGCCCGGCCAGCGCGTGGTCAACGGCGTCGAATTCGCGGGCTACCACGTCGGCGCCGTGGTCGGCGTAGGTCTTGGCGACGCTGTCTTTGATCCGTGCGATCGCGGTTTCGGTGGGCAGGACATCGGCGATGGCGAAAAAGCAGGTCTGCAGCACGATGTTGATCCGGCCGGCCAGCCCGACCTCGCGCGCGATCTTGCCGGCGTCGACGGTATACAGCCGGATGTGCTTGTCGATGATCTGCTGTTGCACCGCGGCGGGCAGGCTGTCCCATACCTTCTCGGGCGGTCGCGAGCTGTTGAGCAGCAGCGCGGCGCCCACGGCGGCGCGGCCCAGGACGTCGACCTTGTCCAGAAACCGCTGGTGGTGGCAGCCGACGAAGCCGGCCTGGCGCACCAGATACGGTGCGCGAATCGGCTCCGGGCCGAAGCGCAGGTGCGAAACCGTCTGGGAGCCAGATTTTTTGGAGTCGTATACGAAGTAGCCCTGCGCGTACACGCCGTCCTCGCCGCCGAGGATCTTGATGGTGTTCTTGTTGGCCCCGACGGTACCGTCCGAGCCCATGCCGAAGAAGACGGCCTTCGTGACGGCGGGGGACTCGATGTCGAATTCCGGGTCGTAGTCGATGCTGGAGCCGCTGACGTCGTCGTCGATGCCCACGGTGAAACGGGTTCGCGGCCGCTCGCGGGCCAGCTCGTCGAAGATGCCGGCGACCATCGCGGGCGTGAATTCCTTGGATGACAGCCCGTAGCGTCCGCCGCACACCCGGGGCAGGGATGCTCGCTCACCGCTGCTGTAGGCCTCGGCCAGTGTGGCGGCGACGTCCAAATACAGTGGCTCGCCCTGGGAGCCGGGTTCCTTGGTGCGGTCCAGCACAGCGACCGAGCGGACCGTCGGCGGCAGCGCCGTCAGCAGCGCCTTGGCCGGGAACGGCCGGTACAGCCGGATTTGGAGCACCCCGACCCGCTCACCACGCGCGGTCAGGGCGGCCACGGTCTCCGCCGCCGTGTCGCCGCCGGATCCCATCAGCATCACAACCCGCTCGGCCTGGGGATGTCCGGTGTAGTCGACGATGTGCACCGAGCGCCCGGTGCGCCGGCCGAGCTCGCCCATCAGTTCCTCGACCACGTCGGGCACCCGTGCGTAGAAGGGGTTGACGGTCTCACGGGCCTGAAAGTAGGTGTCCGGGTTTTGCGCGGTGCCGCGGATGAACGGCCGCTCCGGCGACAGCGCTCGGTTGCGGTGCGCCTGGATCAACTCCTGGGGGACCAGGGCTCGCAAGTCGTCGTCGGTGAGCAAGTCGATGGTGTTGAGTTCGTGCGAGGTGCGGAAGCCGTCGAAGAAATGCAGGAACGGAACCCGGGTGCGCAGCGTGGCCGCCTGGGCGATCAGGGCCAGGTCGTGGGCCTCCTGCACCGATGCCGACGACAGCAGTGCGAAGCCGGTCTGGCGCACCGCCATGACGTCCTGGTGGTCGGCGAATATCGAAAGCGCCTGCGCGGCAAGCGATCGTGCCGCTACATGGATCACCGCGGAGGTCAGCTCACCGGCGATCTTGTACATGTTCGGGATCATCAACAGCAGGCCCTGCGACGAGGTGAAGGTCGTCGTCAACGCTCCGCCCTGCAGGGCGCCGTGCAGCGCTCCCGCCGCCCCGCCCTCGCTTTGCATCTCTATCACCGACGGCACCGTGCCCCACACGTTGGGCCGATTCTGGCTCGACCAGGTATCGGCCAGCTCCGCCATGGGCGACGACGGCGTGATGGGGTAGATGCAGCACAATTCGTTGAGCCGGTAGGCCACCGAGGCCGTCGCCTCGTTGCCGTCCACCGTGGCGCGCGTCATGGTATCTCCGGGGTCATCATGGCTCCGGGATCATCTCGATGGCGTGCACCGGGCACTGCTCGTAGCACGTCGCACAACCGGTGCACTTGTCGTAGTCGAAGCGGTAGCGGTGGCCGGGGCCGAGCTTGATCACCGCGTCCTCCGGGCAGGCACCCAGACAGCCGTCGCACTCGAAGCAGTTGCCGCACGACAGGCACCGGCCGGCCTCGAACGTCGCGGCCTCGGCCGACAGGCCGCCGACGACCTCGTCGAAACCGGTGGTGCGTCGTTCCGGGGGAAGTTCGGGTTCTGCCCGCCGGGCCGCATCGCCGAAGTACCACAGGTGCAGCTTGTCGAAGTCGGCGACCGGGTGCTTGGGCGGGCGCTCCCCGGAGCCGTCGCGCAGCCAGGCGTCGATGTAGTGGGCGGCCTTCTTGCCGTGGCCGACACCGACCGTCACAGTGCGTTCGCAGGGCACCATGTCACCGCCGGCGAAGACTCCGGGGCAACCGGTCATCAGCGTCGGTGAGACTCGCACGCTGCCGTCGCTGTCGAACTCGACCCCGGGCAGGGTACGCATGAACGCCGATTCGGTCTCCTGCCCCAGCGCCATGATGACCGTGTCCGCGGCGAGTGTCTCGAAGTGCCCGGTCGCGCGGGGGCGTCCGGATTCGTCGAGCTCCATCAACTCGACCTGGAGAGCGGGGTGGTCGAAGGCGGTGATCGTGCGCAGCCAGTTGATTCGCACACCCTCGCGCTCGGCCTCCTCGACCTCGTGCCGATGCGCGGGCATCTGGGCTGCCGTGCGCCGGTAGATGATCACGGTGTCTTCGGCCCCGAGGCGGCGAGCAACACGGGCGGCGTCGATCGCGGTGTCACCGCCACCGTAGACGGCGACGTGGTGGCCGAGGTCGGGATGTTCGCCCTCGGCGACACCGTGCAGGAACGACACCGCATTGAGCAGCGATCCAGCGTCGGGCGTAGGGATGTCGACGCGTTTGGCCAGATGCGCGCCCACCGCGACGAACACCGCGTCGAAGCGTCCGGCGTCGCGCTCGGCGGCGAGGTCCTCGACCCGGTGCCCGCAGGTGAACTGCACGCCCAGCGCACCGATGCGGCTCACCTCCGCGTCGAGCACGTCGCGGGGCAGCCGGTATTTCGGGATGCCATAGCGCATCATCCCGCCCGGTTCGGCGCCGGCGTCGCGGACCTCCACGTGGTGGCCCAGCCGGGCCAGGTGGTAGGCGGCCGACAGGCCGCTGGGCCCGGCGCCGACGACGAGCACGCGCTTGCCCGTGGCCGGCGGGGGCGGCGCGAACTGCCAGCCCTGTTCCCGCGCGGTGTCGCCCAGGAAGCGCTCGACCGCGTGAATCGACACCGCGGTGTCGAGATGTGCTCTGTTGCACACGGATTCGCAGGGGTGGTAGCAGACCCGACCGTGGATCGCGGCGAACGGATTGTCGGCGACGAGCCGGCGCCAGGCCTGCTCGTGCCGGCCGGCGCGTGCTTCGGCGAGCCAGGCCTGGATGTTCTCCCCGGCCGGGCATCCGGCGTTGCACGGCGGCATCAGGTCGACGTAGACGGGACGGCGATCGCGGACCGCGCCCGCGCGCGGCTGTCCGTGCAGCAGGTCGGGCAGGGCCGCCACGTCGGCGCGGGGCAGGGCGACAGCCTCGCCCGTGGCACCGCGCTCCCCATTGGCCGTCACGCAGTTGACCATATGGCCGGAGCCGCGGCGCTACAGCGTGCGTTTGGCCTCGAATCATGGGACTTCCGACCCTGATCGCGGGGCATGGGGAAGGTGGACAGTAGCGCTATGGAGCAGTTGACGCCGCTGGATGCCAGCTTCCTAGAGGTCGAAGACTCCGATCCGCACGTGAGCCTGGCGATCGGCGGTGTGTCCATCATGCAGGGCCCGGCGCCCGGCTACGAGGAGTTCGTCGCCGCCTTCGGTGAACGGGCACGGAATATCCCGCGCTGCAGGCAGATCCTGCGGACCCATCCTCTCGACATCGGCCCGCCCGAGTGGGTGGACGACCCGCACTTCGACGTGTCCCGGCACCTGCACCGCCTGGCCGTGCCGCAGCCGGGCGGCGACGCCGAACTGTTCGCCACGATTGCGACCGTGATGGAGCGCCGCCTCGACCGCGAGCGCCCGCTGTGGGACTGCTACTTCATCGAGGGGCTCAGCGACGACCGGTGGGCGGTGCTGACCAAACTTCACCACTGCATCGCCGACGGGATCGCGACGACGCAGATGATGGGGAAGTTCAGCGACGACGACGGCGGGGGCAGCTTCGCCACGCAGCTCCGCAGCGCCAAGGAGCCGCCGCGCCGCGGGTTCGCCCTGCCGAGACTGAGCCTGAACCCGTTGAGCTGGGTGGGCTCGATCGCGCGCGGCGCGCTGAGCGCGGCGGCCGCCGCCGAACACGTGACGGTGGGCGCCGCCGAGCTGACGGCGAGCCTGCTGCACCCGGCGCCGGACTCGTCGCTGCACGGGCGGGTCACGACGTTGCGGCGCTATAGTGCGGCCCGGGTCGAGCTGGCTGACCTGCTGGAGGTCGCCCGGGTTTTCGGCGTCACGCTCAACGACGTGGCCCTGGCCGCGATCACCGACGGCTACCGCGGGGTGCTGGTCGACCGCGGCGAGAAGCCCGGCCACGACTCGCTGCGCACGCTCGTTCCCGTGTCGATGCGCGCGATGAACCACTTCAGCGAGGCCGACAACCGGGTCTCCGCGCTGCTGCCGTTGCTGCCCGTCGACGAGGCCGACGTGGTGCGGCGGCTGCGGGTGGTGCACGAGCGGCTCGCCCACGCCAAGTCCAGCAGCCAGTCCGACGGCGGCGCCGCGCTGGTCTCGGCGACCCGCAACGTCCCGTTTGCGTTCTCGGCGTGGGCGGTTCGGCTGCTGAGCCGGCTGCCCCAGCGCGCGGTCGTCGCGCTGGCGACCAACGTTCCCGGCCCGCGCAGCCAACAGCGGCTGATGGGCCGCCGCGTGCTGGAGATCCTGCCGATCCCCCCGATCGCCCTCCAGTTGCGCACCGGCATCGCGATGGTCAGCTACGCCGACAAGTTCGTCTTCGGCATCACCGCCGACTACGACGCCGCGCCCGACATCGACGCGCTCGCGGCGGGGATCGAAGATGGGGTCGCGCGGCTGGTGGCGGCGGCGCGGGCGGACCACTGAAAATTTCCGCGGTCAGGCGCCCCGGGCGGGCGTCGGGTCGCAGTGGCCGACGCGCTGATGGGCCGTCAGCAGCAGGTGGTCGAACTCCGACTGGGCGTTCAGCGCTTGGCCGGCCGCGCGGAAGTCCGCGGAGATCTTTTCGGCGAGCGGGCGCAGCTTGATGTTGGCTTCCTGGGACAACCACCTGAGCAGGTTGAAGGCGGCGTCGTCGCTGATGCCGTAGACCAGCATGAGCATGCCCTTGGTCTGCTCGATCGCGGCGCGGTTTTCGCTGATCTGGGCCAGCCGCGCGGTGACCATGTCCTCCCGCGCCTGGCTCGGTTGCTGTTCGGCCCGCTGGTCGGCGGGGGCGGAGAGGTCGATGTAGAACCCGTGGGTGCCGATCACCTCCCCGCGCGCGTCGAGTAGCTGGTCGCCGACCACGACGATGGAGCGCACCCGTCCGCCGGTGTCGATGATGCGGTTGCGGGTGCTGAACGGGCGATGGGTGTTCAGGATCTGGTCGATACTCGCGGCGACCTGCCCTCGTTCGTCAGGGTGTTTGTGCGCGAGCACCAGCTCGGTTGTCGGGGTGACGCTGCCGGGCTCGTAGCCGTGCATCCGCTGCACCTCGGCGGACCATTCCCAGCGCCGGTCGGCGAAGTAGAACCGGAACCAACCGACGCTCTGCGGCGCGCCGCCGACCAGCGCCTGCTCGACATCTTCGGTGTCGCCGTTGAGATTCCACATCATCGGTCAAGGCGCCTTCTCGCGGTGGACTGAAGGGGGAGGCGGCGGCCCGAACGCCGCCTTGCGGTCGCCGCCTCCCCCGGGGGTTCGGTCAGGCCGGTCCGAGATCAGGCGTTGATCACTTCCCGCTTGGGCGCGGTGTCGTCGATCGCCGTGTGCCCGCCGCCGCGGTCGACGGTGATCTTGCGCGGCTTGGCCCGCTCGGCGACCGGGATGTCAAGCCGCAGAACGCCTTCGCGGTAGGTGGCCTCGATCCGCTCGGTGTCGAGATTCTCGCCGAGCACGAGCTGGCGGCTGAACACGCCGCGGGGGCGCTCGGTGGCCAGCATCTCCTTGTTGGGGTCGACGCCCGGGCGCTCGGCGCGCACGGTCACCACGTTGCGCTCGATGTCGATGTCGAGCGTGTCGGCGTCGATGCCGGGAAGGTCGAACTCGACGACGAACTTCTCGCCTTCCCGCCAGGCGTCCATCGGCATCACCGCGGGCCGGGCCGCGGTACCGAATACCTGCTGGGTGAAGCGGTCCAGATCACGGAATGGGTCAGTGCGCATCAGCATGGCGGTCACCTTTCACTCCAATCCACTGTGCTGAATGGGCTCGCTAGTTTCTATGTCTAGCAACACAGATTTTTTATAGCATCGTCGACACTTCAGTGCAAGTGTGATAAACAAGTTTTCTATAGCCGCCCGACTCGCGGGATGCCCCTTAGGAGATGCCCGATGACCGACCACCCTGGCGAAACCGGGGCGCCGGCACCCGATCGTGGCGTGTATGGCATCTCGGTAGCCGCCGAACTTTCCGGTGTTGCCGTGCAATCGCTGCGCCTGTACGAGCGCTACGGGCTGCTCACGCCGGCCCGAAGTGACGGCGGAACCCGGCGCTACAGCGCCGACGACCTGACCCGGCTGCAACGCATCAGCGAGCTCGTCGACGCCGGGGTCAACCTGGCCGGCGTCGCCCGCATCCTGGACCTCGAGGACGACAATGCCGCACTGTCGGCGGCCAACACCGACCTGCAGTCCTCCAACCGCACGTTGCGCAACGCGGCGAAGGCCGCGCCGCCCGAGCCGGATTAGCCGCGCTCATAGCCGGCCCATCCCCGGTTGGCGATTGGCCGCGCCGCGGGCGGGTATCCGCCTGCTGAGGGTGCCCCGCGGACGCAGTGGCAGGAGTGGCAGCAGGATGGCAATGGGAGAAGCGAGGGACGCCGGCTCCGACATCGTCGGGGACGCGGTCGGGGAAGCGCGGCAAGAGGCAGACATCTACCGGGGTGACAATCCCCGGCCGTTGGGCGGCTACCTGGCCGTCATGAGCATCTACGTCGCGGTGGTCTCCGCCGCGACGGTCCTCGCGGCGCTCACCGGTCGCCGGTTGCCGCCGCGCTGGCGCGTCCAGGACCTGGTCACGCTCACCCTGGGCACCCACAAGCTCTCGCGGACCGTGACCAAGGACGCAGTGACCAGCCCGCTGCGGGCGCCGTTCACCCGCTACGAGGGCACCGGCGGACCGGCGGAGGTGATGGAGGACGTCCGGCAGGCGGGCCAGTTGCGGCACAGCCTGGGGGAGTTGCTGACGTGCCCGTTCTGCCTCGACATGTGGGTCGCCACCGCATTCACCATCGGCCTGGTCTTCTTCCCGCGGTTCACCCGGCTCGTCGCGGGCACCTTCGCCGTGCTGACCGGTGCCGACTTCCTCCAGCTCGCCTACGCCAAGGCGCAACAGTCGGCCGAGGGCTGAGGACGGCCGGACTTTCCTTCGCGCCGTGCGCCGTCAGCTCGTCTTGGGCATCGGGATGCCCTCGCTGGCGCTGAAGTGCGCGTCCTCCACGGTGGACAGGCCTGCTATCGCCAGATCTACGGCGAGAGCCCCCGCCAGACGTTGAGCGCGTGAGGTTTTCGCGCCGCGCGATCAGCTGCCGCCCGGGGCGGGCGGGCGCTCGGCGATGAGCCGCTCACCGAGGTCGTAGTCGTCGTCGGCGTTGTGGGTCAGACGCCGACCACCGCGTTGTTCGACTCGTGGTTGTCCGAGTCGCGCGAGCCCGACCGGTACCAGACGGTGAACCCGTCGGGCCGCTCGACCAGCCGGCTGGTTTCGTAGCCGCCCCCCCACGCGTGGTACTTCAGCGTCGAGTCGCCGACCGAGGTTCAAAAGCATTGCACCCCAGTCTATTTCGCATCGACGGCGACCCCGCCGACGTGGCGGACCCCCGCGCCGGTGACCAGATCCCGCAGCCGCCCGACGGCCACCGCGGCCGGCCCGCTGCCCACGATGATCAGTCCCGGTCCGCTCACCACCGGGTGATACCCGAACCCGCTCGCGCCCAACACCGCCGCGGCGGAACCGAGGTTTCGCCCGGCGCACCATGGGTATGCGCGCTGCACATGAAAGCTGTCACATGGCACGGCAAACGCGACGTGCGGGTCGAATCGGTGCCCGACCCGAAGATCGAGGCGCCCACCGACGCGATCGTCGAAGTCACCTCGACGAACATCTGCGGGTCCGACCTGCACCTCTACGAGGTGCTCGGGGCATTCATGACCCCTGGCGACATCCTCGGCCACGAGCCGATGGGGATCGTCCGGGAGGTCGGCCCGGAGGCGGGCGAGCTGCGGGTCGGCGACCGCGTCGTCATCCCGTTCCAGATTTCTTGCGGCGGCTGCCACATGTGCGACAAGCGGCTCTACACCCAGTGCGAGACCACCCAGGTACGCGAGAAAGGTATGGGGGCAGCGCTTTTCGGCTACTCGGAGCTCTACGGCCGGGTCCCCGGCGGCCAGGCCGGGCTGCTGCGCGTCCCGCAGGCCCAGTTCACCCACATCAAAGTTCCTGAGGGGCAACCGGATTCGCGCTTCGTCTATCTGTCCGACGTGCTGCCGACCGCCTGGCAGGCCGTGGCGTACGCCGACATCCCCGACGGCGGCACCGTCGCCGTCCTGGGCCTGGGGCCCATCGGGGACATGGCGGCGCGCATCGCCGACCATCTCGGCCACCGGGTCATCGCGGTCGACCTGGTGCCCGAACGCCTGGCGCGGGCCGCGGCGCGCGGTATCCACACCGTCGACCTGGGGCGGCTGGACTGCCCGATCGGTGACGCGATCAGGGACCTGACCGACGGCCGTGGCCCGGACTCGGTGATCGACGCGGTGGGCATGGAGGCCCACGGCTCGCCGGCCGCCCAACTGGCCCAGCAGGCCACCGGCATGCTGCCGGACGCGATTGGCAAGCGGCTGATGCGCGCCGCGGGGGTCGACCGGCCGGCCGCCCTGCACTCGGCCATCGACATCGTGCGGCGCGGTGGGACGATCTCGCTGGCCGGCGTGTACGGCGGGATGGCCGATCCCTTCCCGATGATGGTCGCCTTCGACAAGCAGGTGACGCTGCGGATGGGGCAGGCCAACGTCAAGAGGTGGGCGGACGACATCATGCCGCTGCTGACCGATGACGACCCGCTCGGCGTCGACACGTTCGCCACGCACGTGCTGCCGCTGGACCAGGCCGCGCACGGCTACGAAATTTTCCAGAAGAAACGCGACGGCGCCGTCAAGGTCATGCTCAGGCCGTGACACGAGTGCGCCCGAATACGAGCAAAAGCGGTGTCGGCCAAAGTTTTCCGGTACGCTTCCGGGTGTGGTCCAGCATACCGAAGGGCGGCAGGCCGCCGCCCGCGACGGCGCGGGGTTTGATAGCTGCGCGCCTCGGGTATCAGGTGCGCCATGACCGCCGCCGATGCCCCCTTTCCCACGCCCACCGGTGAGGTGTGGCGGGGCAAGGCCTACCCGCTGGGCGCCACCTACGACGGCGCCGGGACCAACTTCGCGGTGTTTTCCGAGGCGGCCGAGCGCGTCGAGCTGTGCCTGTTCGATGCCGACGGCACCGAGGCGCGGATCACGCTGCCCGAGGTCGACTACTTCGTCTGGCACGGCTATATCCCGGGCATCGAACCGGGCCAGCGCTACGGCTACCGCGTCCACGGCCCCTATCAGCCCGCCGAAGGGCTCCGCTGCAACCCGAACAAGCTGCTGCTGGACCCGTATTCGAAGGCCATCGACGGCTTCTTCGACTGGAACCAGTCGCTGTTCAGCTACAACTTCGGCGACCCGGACAGCCGCAACGACGACGACTCCGCGGCCAGCATGCCCAAGTCGGTAGTGATCAACCCGTACTTCGACTGGGGCAACGACCGCCCACCGAATCACGAAGTACGCAGACACCGTCATCTACGAGGCGCACGTCAAGGGCCTGACGATGACCCACCCCGACATTCCCGAGCAGATGCGCGGCACGTATGCGGCGGTGGCGCACCCGGTGATCATCGACCACCTGAAGAACCTCGGCGTCAACGCGATCGAGCTGATGCCGGTGCACCACTTCGCCAACGACTCCACCCTGGTCGAGCGCGGGCTGGCGAACTACTGGGGCTACAACACGATCGGGTTCTTCGCGCCCGACTTCAAGTACACCGGATCCTCGTCCCCGGGCGGCCAGGTGCAGGAGTTCAAGGCGATGGTGCGCGCCCTGCACGAGGCGGACATCGAGGTCATCCTCGACGTCGTCTACAACCACACCGCCGAGGGCAACCACCTGGGCCCGACCCTGTCGATGCGCGGCATCGACAACGCCGCCTACTACCGTCTGGTCGACGACGACAAGCGCTACTACATGGACTACACCGGCACGGGCAACAGCCTCAACGTCGGGCACCCGCACGCCCTGCAGCTGATCATGGACTCGCTGCGCTACTGGGTGACCGAGATGCACGTCGACGGCTTCCGGTTCGACCTGGCCTCCACGCTGGCCCGCGAGTTCTACGACGTGGACCGGCTGGCGACGTTCTTCGAACTCGTGCAACAGGATCCGACGGTCAGCCAGGTCAAGCTGATCGCCGAGCCTTGGGACGTCGGGCCGGGCGGCTACCAGGTGGGCAACTTCCCGCCGCAGTGGACGGAGTGGAACGGCAAGTACCGCGACACCGTGCGGGACTTCTGGCGCGGCGAGCCCGCCACGCTCGACGAGTTCGCCTACCGGCTGTCGGGGTCCGTCGGACCTCTACGAGCACACCGGGCGCCGGCCGGTGGCGTCGATCAACTTCGTCACCGCCCACGACGGGTTCACGCTACGCGACCTGGTGTCCTACAACGAAAAGCACAACGAGGCCAACGGCGAGGACAACAACGACGGCGAGAGCCACAACCGGTCGTGGAACTGCGGGGCCGAGGGGCCGACCGACGACGCGAAGGTCAACGCATTGCGGGCGCGGCAGCAACGCAACTTCCTGACCACCCTGCTGCTGTCGCAGGGGGTGCCGATGATCTGCCACGGCGACGAGCTCGGCCGCACCCAGGGCGGGAACAACAACGGTTACTGCCAGGACAGCGAGCTCACCTGGATCGACTGGGACAACGCCGACGCCGGCCTGCTGGGGTTCACCGCCGCCGTCGCCGCGCTGCGCGCCGAGCACCCCGTGTTCCGCCGGCGCCGCTTCTTCTCCGGCAAGCCGGTCGGCCGCAGGGGCCTCGATGGCCAGGGCGGCCTGCCCGACATCGCCTGGTTCACCCCCGACGGCACGGAGATGTCCGACGAGGACTGGGGTGCGAGTTTCGCCAAGTCGGTCGCGGTGTTCCTCAACGGCCAGGGCATCGCCGGGCGTGACCCGCGGGGGCAGCGGGTCACCGACGACTCGTTCGTCCTGTGTTTCAACGCGCACCACGAGCCGATCGAGTTCGCCCTTCCGCCAAAAGAATTCGGTGCCGCATGGCGCGTGGTCCTGCAGACCGCGGGTGGCGGCGCCGAGGGTGAGGAGCCGGCGGCGGAGGTTTCCGCCGCGGCCAAAATCACCGTGGAGGCCTACGCCGCGGTGGTCTTGCAGGCCGCCGACGAGCCCGCCTGACGGCCGGCCGGGCCGGCGGACGATCTTGTCGATTTGGCGGATATCGGCTTCGCTTTCTGGACAGAATGGCGCTGCCCCCGAAGCGCTCGGCGGCGCCGCTGTATCGCGGCCGGACACCGCTCGGAGGCCGCAAATGCACAGTCCCCGCCCCAGCACGCGCCCGCGGCGGTGGCTGGCCGGCTACGCACGGGTGGCGGTGGCGGTCGTGCTGGTCGCCGCCGCGGTCGACTGGGTGGGCTGGGCGGCCGGCATCGAGCCGCTGACGCGGATCAACCCGGCGTGGCCCCAGATGACGCCGTGGACCGCGCTGTGGCTGGCGGCGCTGGGGGTGGCGATCCCGCTGCAAGCGGGGCGCCCTTCGCGCGGGCGCGTGTGGGCCGGGCGCGGGCTGGCCGCGGCGGTGGGCGTCCTCGCAATCGTGGTGCTCGCCGAATACGCGACCGGAGCGTCGTGGGGCCTGGACCAGGTGTGGTTCGGGCAGGCGGTCCGTTCATTGCAATCGTCCTGGCCCGGGCGTCCGAGCCCGCAGACGGCGGTGTCGGCGCTGCTCGTGGCCGCCGCCGTTGCGCTGATCCGGACGGACCGCGGGGCCCGGGTGGGATGGCCGTTGTCCATCACAGTTGGCGGGGCCGTCCCGTTCGTCTCCGTCGTGGCGTACCTGTTCGATGCCGTGGCGCTCGTCGGGCCCACGCCGTCCACCGGCCAGGCGATGTCGACGGCGCTGGCCCTGCTGCTGCTCGTCACCGCCACGGTCGCCGCCCGCCCCGACCGGCTTCCGCTCGCCTGGCTGCTGGCCCGCCCCGACCGGCGCTCGCTGGTCCGGCTGGTGGGCGTGCTCGCCGGCTTTCCGATCGCCGTGGCGCTGTGGCGGGCGATGTTTTTGGCGGCCGGGGTCGGCGAGCACGCCGAGTGGACCCTGTCGATCCTGGTGGGCACGGTGCTCGTCGGAGCGGTCACGTTCTACCTGAGTCAGCGCGAGCAGCGGCTGCTGCTGGACAGGGAGCGGGTGAGCAAGCAACGCGCCGACGCCGAGGCGCGCTATCGCATCCTCGCCGACAATGCCGTGGATGTCGTGGTCCACCTGCGCGGCAGCGACGTCGCGTGGATCTCGCCGTCCGTGGAGGCCGCCCTGGGCGCACCGCCGGTGCACTGGGCGGGCTCGGACTTCAGGCGCCACGTCCACCCCGAGGACATCGTCACGATCACCGCCGCCCTGCAGCGGATCGCCGGCGGCGAATCGGTCCTGCAACGGTTTCGGGGACGCGCCGCCGACGGCGGCTACCGCTGGATCGACGGCCACGGAAAGCCCTACGTCGACGCCGACGGCAACACCGACGGGGTGATCGCGGCGCTGCGCATCGTCGACGACCAGGTGGAGGCCGAGCGGCGGCTGGAAAGGTTGGCCCGGTTCGACACCCTCACGGGATTGGTGAACCGCGCCGAGGCGATCGGCCGCCTCGAGGAGGCGCTGTCGCAGTCGCCCACGCCGGGAAGCCACCTCGGCGTCCTGTTCTGCGACGTCGACCACTTCAAGGACATCAACGACACGTGGGGGCACGCCGTCGGTGACGTCGTACTCACGACGCTGGCGACCCGGATCCGCGAATGCGTGCGTGAGGGCGACACGGTCGGCCGCACGGGCGGCGACGAGATGCTCGTCGTGCTGCCCGACATCGAGAGCATCGAGGCGCTCACCCAGATCGGCGAGCGGATCCGCTGCCGCGCCGCCGAACCGATCCCCGAATCCGGTCGGACCATTCGCGCGACCCTGAGCATCGGCGCCACGCTCGCCGTTCCCGGCGAGCCGGTCTCGTCGGTCACCGCGCGCGCCGATGCGGCGATGTACCAGGCCAAGTTGGGTGACAGGAACGCCGTCGTCCGGATCTGAGCGAGTGCCCCACCGCCATCCGGTAGGTTTCTCGGCAGTGGTGGCTCGTTACAGGAGAGGGCAAATATGTCAAGGACAGTCGTGGTTGGCGCCTCCAGTGGGCTCGGGCGCTGCATCGGTGTCGGCCTGGCCCGGCGCGGCGATCAGGTCGCGCTGCTGGCCCGGCGTCGCGAGCGCATCGAGGCTGCGGCCACCGAGGCGGGGGCGGGCGCTATCGCCGTCGAATGCGACGTCACCGACGAGGCGGCGTGCCGATCGGCCATCGCCGAGGCCGCCGATGCGCTCGGCGGCATCGACAACCTCGTCTACACACCGGCCGTGGGGCCGCTGGTCCGCATGGTCGACACCGACGCCGAGACGTGGCGGCGCATCTTCGACACCAACGTCATCGGCGCGTCGCTGGTGACGGCCGCGGCGGTGCCGCACCTGAGCCCTGCTGCCGGTAAGGGGCCGGGCAAGGCGGTCTACCTGTCGTCCGACGCCGGCACGTTCGGCCCGCCCTGGCCGGGCCTGGGCGCCTACGGCGTCAGCAAGGCGGCGCTGGAAAGGCTAGTGGAGGCGTGGCGCGCCGAGCACCCCGACATCGGCTTCACCACCCTGATCGTGGGGGAGTGCGCCGGCGGCGAGGGCGACGCGGCGACGGGCATGAACGTCGGCTGGGACATGGACCTCGCGATGAAGGCAGTCCCGCTGTGGTCGTCGCGCGGCTGCATGCCCGGCAAGCTGATGCCCGTCGACGATCTCATCGACGTGGTGCACACGATCCTGCGGACCGATGCGTCCACCTCGATGCCCGTCGTGGTGGCCCGCGGCGCGCCCGCCAGCCCCGCGGCGTTCGCGGAGTCCGCCCAGTCGTAACGGGTCAGCGCAGGCCCACTCGCTCCCGGACCATGTCGGCCAGGAAGCGCCCGGCCGAGACCGGCCGGAAGGCGCGCGCGGCGTCGGTCAGCGCGGCGCGCGAATCCGCGGGCAGCTCGATGTCGGCGGCGGCGACGTTGAACTCGAGCTGCTCGACGCTGGACGCCCCGGGGATCGCGACGACGCCCGGCAGGCCGATCAGCCACGCCAGCGCCACCTGGGCCGGCTTGGTGCCCACCCGGGCGGCCACGTCGCGCAACGTGGACAGCAGCGGCTCGATGCGGCGCAGGTTCTCGGTGCCGAACAGCGGATTGACGGCGCGGACGCCGCCGGGGCGGTTGTCCGGGCCGTACTTGCCGCCCAGCAGCCCCTGGGCCAGCGGACTGTAGGCGATCACGATGCGGTTCTCGCGCTCGGCGAAGGGCACCAGGTCTTCCAGCGCACCGGCGTGAGCCAGCGAGAAATGCACCTGGTTGGAGATCACCGGCCGCCCGAGCGCGGCGTCGGCCTTACGCCAGCGTTCCAGCGAGTAGTTCGAGACGCCCGCCGCGCCGATCCTGCCGGCCTCGAGCAGGTCACGCATGCCCGGCATGATCACCGAGTCGGGGAACACCGGGTTGGGCTGGTGGACCTGGTAGAGCGGGATGCGGTCCAGCCCCAGCCGCCGCGCGCTGGCGCGCTCGCGCTGCCTGACCACGGCGGGGAACGGCGCGACGGGCATGATCTTGCTGGCCACCGCGACCTCGGCCCGCTCGTCGCCGAGCGCCTCGCCGAGGATTCGCTCGCTCTTGCCCAGCCCGTACACCTCCGCGGTGTCGAACAGCGTGACTCCCAGGGCGCGGGCGCGGTGCACGATGTCATGGGCGGCGCCGGAGGCGTAGCGGTCGCCGTACCCCCACTCGCGCGACCCGAATTGCCAGGTGCCCAGGCCGATCCGGCTGACCCGTCCGACCCCTTCCACGTCGAGATACTTCATGAGAGCCCAGCCTAGTGAGCGGGCCGGCCCGGCGGCGCGTCGGAACGTCAGTCGTTGTTTTCGCAGGGGAGTTCGGGGCAGGTCATCGCGCGCGCCGCGGGTTTCGTTCTTCGGCCTCCGGCGGGGTCCCGCGCGACGGGGCGAGTCAGCCCGGGATCTTGTCGAGGACGTATTTGGCGATGGTGACGGCCGCCTGGCGGGGGACCTGGCTGCCGGTCGAGCCGCTGTAGGACAGGTACAGGTCGACCACGACGTTGGACTTGGCGGCCAGCGCGCGCACGGAGCGCACCTGCAGCTCCCTGGGCGTCAGGTCCATCGTGGTGATGCCGTTGCCGGCGTCGTCGGGTCTGCTCAGCGTGAACGGGATCGCCTGCCCGTCGGGCAGCGTCACCGCCACCCTCGAGCCGCCGCACTGGCGCCACCCGGACAGCAGGTCCGCCAGTTGCGAGGAGGCCGCGGGCGGATCGCGGAAGGCCGCGACGGCCGCGATGACCTGGATCGACTTGAGGAAGCTGCGCGTGTCGGAGAACTCGGCCGCGTGGTAGCCGAAGATGGCGCCGACGTCGTAGGCGTCCGGCGTGCCCGGCGCGACGCTGCCCCAGCACTCCGGGCGGTCGATGGTGCCCTCCCGGTCGGAGCGGGCCGGGTGGTCCCACACCTGGCCGGCCGTGAGGTTCTCGTCGCCGGTGATGTTGCGCAGGTCGCTCAGGCCGGGAAGCAGCGTGCCCACGGCACCCGGCGCGACCGTGGCCGGCGGTGCGGCGGTGCCGGTGGTGGCGGGCGCCGCGGTGCGGCCGGGCGTGGTGGCCCGCAGCGTCGCCCAGCCGACCAGGGCGAACACCGCGAGCGTGACGAACGCGTACGACAGCACCGTCCCCGCCAGCGCGCGGGCGCGGCCACGCTCGCCGGTGCGGCGGATCTGCCGGAGCGCCAGGGGCCCGACCACCGCGCCGACGGGGGCGAACAGGAACGCGAACACCAGCGAGAGCGTCGCGTAGGCATTGACGCGCGGGGGGCCGGGCGTCGGGTAGGGCAGCGCGGGCGGCGGTCCCGGCGGCGGGGGAGTGAACGGAACCCGGCCAAGGGGGTCGTAGGTGAACGGGTTGTGCCCATAGGGATCCTGCCGCGGAAGGTCTTGCCCCAGGGGATCCTGTGGAGCGGTCACGCGGTGCCCTCCTTGGCTGCGTTCCTGCCCAGAATGTAACCGATGGCGCGGCCGGACCGGGAGCGGCGCGGCGCGCGACGACCGCCCGCCGACCTTGGCGACGCGCCCGTCGGAAGTTGCTGGGCACAGCGCCGCCCTCGCCTGCGCATCCCCCGTGCCCGGGGCCGGGAACGTTTTGTGATCGCGACGGTGGGTAGCCAGAACGCCAGTGCACCAACAGCAAGGCGCGCCGAGCCAAGACCATCGAGGAGGGAAACCATGGCCCAGACCGCCATCAAGTCGCCCAACGATGTGGTCGACTTTCTCGTTAGCCAGCACGAGCAGATCAAGTCCCTGTTCGCCACCGCGATAGCGGCGTCCGGTGCAGCGCGGGAGCATGCATTCCTGGACCTGCGCCGGCTGCCGGCCGTCCACGAAACCGCCGAAGAGGAGATCGTCCACCCGCGCGCCAAGCGCAAGATCCGCAACGGCGACATCGTGGTCGACACGCGCCTGAAGGAGGAGCGCGAGGCCAAGACGGTGCTGCAGAAGCTCGAAAAGCTCGACGTGGACAGCGAAGAGTTCACCCGGGAGCTCAAGGGCCTGCGCGACGCGGTCGTCGATCACGCCACCCACGAGGAGCGTGACGAGTTCGCCAAGCTGGGCGAGCAATTGGACAACGACGAGCTCGAAACCATGGGCCGGGCCGCCAAGCTCGCCGAGGCGGTCGCGCCCACCCGGCCGCACGCCGGGGTCGAATCGCAGGCGGCCAACCTGATCGCGGGGCCCTTCGTGGCGATGCTGGACCGCGCCCGCGACGCGATCGCCGGCAAGGGCTAACCCGACGGCGGCTTCGCGCACGGCGACAGGGGTAAGCCCAGGGGCATGACGTCCCTGGGCTACTTCCTGAGTTGTGAGGCTTTCACCCCCGACGAGCTGGTGCGCCAGGCCGTGCGCGCCGAGGCCGCCGGCTTCGAACGCTTGTGGATCTCCGATCACTTCCACCCGTGGAACGACAAGCAGGGGCAGAGCCCGTTCGTGTGGTCGGTGATCGGCGCTCTTTCCCAGGCCTGTTCGCTGCCGGTCACCACCGCGGTCACCTGCCCGATCATGCGGACTCGCCCGGCCGTGATCGCCCAGGCGGCCGCGACGAGCGCCGTGCAACCGGACGGGAATTTCGTGCTCGGCCTGGGTACCGGGGAGGCGCTGAACGAGCACATCACCGGCGAGCACTGGCCGCCGGCGGGCACCCGGCTCGAGATGCTCGAGGAGTCGATCGAGGTCATGCGCGAGTTGCTCACCGGCAAGCAGGTCAGCCACACCGGACGGTTCTACACCGTCGAGAACGCACGCATCTACGCGCTACCGAAAGATACGGTGCCGATGTACATTTCGGCCTTCGGTCCGCGCGCGGCCCGGTTCGCCGGGCGGCTCGGCGACGGCTTCCAGACCATGATGCCCTCCAGCGAGCGGATCTCGGAGTTCCGCGAGGCGGGCGGGGCCGGCAAGCCGTGCCAGGCCGGTTTCAAGGTGTGTCACGCAGCGTCCACGGCCGACGGCGTGCGCACCGCCCACGACCTGTGGGCCAACGAGTACCTGCCCGGCGAGCTGGGCCAGATCCTGCCCACACCAACGCATTTCGAGCAGGCCTCCACCATGGTTCCCGAATCCGCGGTGGAAGAGGCGGTGCCGTGCGGCCCGGACCAGGACGGCTTCTTCGACTTCTGGGAGTCCAAGGTCGCCCCGGAGCTGGCCGCCTGAGACCGGCCCACCGGTGATACCGGGACATGGCCGCAACCAAGCCCAGCGCCGCGCCGTATCTGCCGCAGGACCGTGACCTCGATTCGCTGACGGCCGCGGCGAAGGGCTGCCACGGCTGCGATCTGTTCCGCGACGCCACCCAGACCGTGTTCGGCCGCGGGCGATCCGGGGCGCCGCCGATGTTAGTGGGCGAGCAGCCCGGCGACCGGGAGGACCGCGCCGGTGCGCCCGCGGGTGATCGCGTGCCTGGGGGCGACGGCCGCGCAATCGCTGCTGGGGACGGCGTTTCGGGTGTCCGCGCACCGCGGCGAGGTGCTGCCGCTGCCCGCCGCGGTCGAGACACGGGTGGCGCCCGAGCCGGTCCTGCTGGTGACCGTGCACCCGTCGTCGGTGCTGCGCGACCGCAGCGACCGCCGCGAGGAGGCCTACGAGTCGTTCGTCGACGACCTGCGCGGCGCGCGGAGCGCTTCAGCGAGTACCTGAGCGGTGTGCAGGGGCCGGCGGCCGGCGGCGAGCTCCCGGATCTGGGTGCGGCAACTGAAGCCGTCCGAGAGCACCAGCGTCTCGGGGTCGGCGTCGCGCACCGCCGGCAGCAGCTTGTCCTCGGCGCAGGCGACCGATACGTCGTAGTGGCCGTCCTCGAAGCCGAAATTGCCTGCCAAACCGCAACATCCGGCGTCGAGTAGCTCGGTTTGCACCCCGGCATCGCCAAGCAACTTGCGCTCGTGGGTGTACCCGAGCAGCGCGTGCTGGTGGCAGTGCTGCTGCACCAGGGCGTCCGCGCTGAGCCGGGGCGGCCGCCAGTCGGGGGCTTTGTTCGCCAGCACCTCGCCCAGGGTGTAGGTCTGGTCGGCCAACCGGTGGGCATCGGTGTCGCCGTGGAGCAGCTCGGGCAGGTCGGAGCGGAACACCGCGGCGCAGCTGGGCTCGAGCACCACCACCGGCGTGCCCGCGCGCAGCGCCGGGCCCAGGGTCGAAAGGGTGCGCTGCAGCACGCGTTTGGCGACGCCAAGCTGTCCGGTGGAGATCCAGGTGAGCCCGCAGCACACACTCCGGCGTGGGACCTCGACCTCGAAGCCCGCCGCCTCGAGCACCGCGACGGCGGCCTGCCCGACCTCGGGGTCGAAGTTGTTGACGAAGGTGTCGGGCCACAGCAGCACCCGCCCGCTGCTGGGCGCCCGGGTCGCCACCCGGGCCCCGATCGGCCGGTCTGCGAACCATGAATTAAACCGCCGCCGGGCGAACTTCGGCACCTCGCGCTGCGCGGCGATGCCGCCGGTCTTCTTCAGCAGGCCCGATAACGCCGGCGCGTGGGTGACGGCGTTGAGCGCCCGCGGCGCCATCGCCGCCAGCCGCGCCCACAGCGGGATCCAGCCCATGGAGTAATGCGCCATCGGCCGGAACCGGTGCCGGTAATGGTGGAACAGGAACTCCGCCTTGTAGGTGGCCATGTCGACGTTGACGGGGCAGTCGCTGCGGCAACCCTTGCAGGCCAGGCACAGATCCAGGGCGTCGTGCACCTCGGTGGAGTGCCAGCCGTCGGTGATGACGTCGCCTTCGAGCATCTCGAACAACAACCGCGCCCGCCCGCGGGTGGAGTGCTCCTCCTCCCGGGTGGCCCGGTAGCTGGGGCACATGACGCCCGACTCGTGGCCGCGGCACTTGCCCACCCCCATGCAGCGGGCCGCTGCGTGCGCGAAGCGATGGTCGTCGTGGGGGTAGGCGAACATCGTCTCGGGCTCGGCCGGTCGGTAATGGAGGCCGGTGCGCAGGTTTTCGTCGATCCGGTCGGCGTTGACGACCTTGCCGGGGTTCATGCGGTTGAGCGGGTCGAACAGCGCTTTGGCCCTGTTGAACGCGCCCACGACGCGGTCGCCGAACATGATCGGAAGCAGCTCCCCGCGGGCCTGGCCGTCGCCGTGCTCACCCGACAGCGAGCCGCCGTAGTCCACCACCAGCCGCGCCGCCTCCCGAACGAACCTGCGGTAGTCGGCCTGCCCCTCGGCGGTCCATAGGACGAACGGGATTCGGGTGTGCACGCAGCCCTGCCCGAAATGCCCGTACAACGAGGCCCCGCCGTAGCCGTAGCGATCGAGCATCGCGATCACGTCGCGCAGGTAGTCGCCCAGCCGGTCCGGCGGCACCGCCGAATCTTCCCATCCCGCAAGCATTTGGCGGCCCTGCGGCGGGAACGCGGTGGCGCCGAGTGCGGCCTCGCGGGCGGCCCACACCTCCTGCTTGCCGGTGGGGTCGCTGAGCACCGTGGCGTCGCAGTCGGCGGCGTCGCTTACGGCCTCGAGCATCGACTTGGCCTTGCGGTCGGCCTCGTCCTGGTCGTCACCGTCGAGCTGCACCAGCAGCCAGGCCCGGCCCTGCGGCAGCTGCGCGAGGGCCTTCTCGGCCAGCCGCCGGGAGTGCTCGAGTTCGACGAGGCGGTGGTCCATGCCCTCCAGCGCCGCGGGCCCGTGCTCGAGGATGGCCGGCACCGCGTCGGCGGCCGCGGGCAGGTCGGCGAAACCCAGGACCACCAGCGCGCCGGCCGCCGGCACGCGCACCAGGCTCAGCTCGGCGCGCAGCACGGTCACCAGCGTGCTCTCCGAACCCACCAGCGCCTTGGCGACGTGAAAGCCGTTCTCCGGCAACAACGAATCCAGGTTGTAGCCCGATACCCGCCGGGGGATGTCCGGGTATGCTGACCGGATGTCGTCGCCGTACTCCTCGGCGAGGTCCTTCAGCCCCCGGTAGATCTCGGCGCGCCGGCCGCCCTCGGCGACGACGCGCGCGAACTCGTCGTCGTCGGTCGCGCCGACCCACATCCGCAGACCGTCGTAGGTCAGCACCTCGAGGCGGCGCACCGAGTCGACCATCTTGCCGTAGGCCTGCGCGGTCGAACCGCACGAGTTGTTGCCGATCATGCCGCCGATCGCGCAGCTGACGTGCGTCGACGGCCGGGGGCCCACCATCCAGCCCGACGACTTGAGCCGGTCGTTGAGTTCGTCGAGCTTGATGCCGGGTTCCACCACGGCGGTCCCCGCGTCGGCGTCGACGGACAGCACGCGGGTGCAGTACTTGCTCCAGTCGATCACCACCGCGGCGTTGCAGCACTGCCCGGCCAGGCTGGTGCCGCCGCCGCGGGACAACACCGGCACGTCGTGGCGGCGGCACACGGCGATCGCCTCGGCCGCGGCCTCCGGGGTGCGCGGCACCACGACGCCGATGGGCACCTGCCGATAGTTGGAGGCGTCGGTGGAGTAGGTCGCCCGCGAGCCGGGGTCGAACCGGACCTCGCCGTCGACGGCGTCGCGCAATTCCGCCGCCACCGCGTCGAACAGCTTTTGGCCTCGGTCCGCCTTCGCGGTCACGGCAGCTCCTCGTCGAATCTCAACTCTTCCTGTACTTTTCGATGTCGCCGGCCCGCAGCGTCAGCCCGTGGCCCGGCGCGTCCGGGTCCGGGCGCAGCAGCCCGTCCCGCGGCTCGCTCGTGCCGTCGAACGCCATCTTCTCGATGCGGACGTGGTCGTGGAAGTACTCGAGGTGGCGCACGTTGGGGGTGGCCGCGGCCGCGTGCACGTGCAGGTGCGGCGCGCAGTGTCCGGAGATCTCCAGGTTGTAGGAGGCGGCCACCGCCGCCACCCGCAGCCATTCGGTGATCCCCCCGCAGCGCGACGCGTCGGCCTGCAGGCAGTCCACCGCGCCAACCTCGCACATGCGGCGAAAGTAGGCCAGGTCGTAGCCGTATTCGCCGGCCGTCACGTCGGCGTCGACCGCCTCGGACACCAGGCGCAACCCGGCCAGATCGTCGGAGGACACCGGCTCCTCGAGCCAGTGCACGTCCAGGTCGGCCGCGCCGGCCATCATCCGGACCGCCTCCTTGCGCGTGTACCCGCCGTTGGCGTCGACGAAGAGCTCCACGCCGTCGCCGATGGTCTCCCGCGCCTGGCGCATCCTGGCCAGGTCGCGATCCAGGCGGGTACCCCACGACTCGCCGATCTTGATCTTGACCCGAGGGATGTGCAACTCCTGCGTCCACCGGGTCAGCTGGTCGCGCAGCTGGCGCTCGTCGTAGGTGGTGAAACCGCCGCTGCCGTACACCGGGACCGCGTCACGCACCGCCCCGATCAGCCGGTGCAGTGGCACGCTCAGCAGCCGCGCTTTGAGGTCCCACAGCGCGATATCGATCGCCGAAAGCGACTGCCCGGCAACGCCGGGCCGGCCGATGTTGCGCACCGCCTTGATCATCGTGTCCGAGGCGCCGGTGACGTCGAGGACGCTGTGGCCGACCACCAAGCCGGACAGCTTGCCCCTGATGAGTTCGGCGCAGACCGGGCTGCCGTAAGTCCAGCCCGTGCCCACCGTCGCCGTCGCAATGGGCCTGCACCACGATCATCGTGGTCGAATCCCAGGCCAGGGTGCCGTCGGCTTCGGGGGCGTCGGTCGGGATGGTGTAGGCGGCGACGGTCAGGTCGCCGATCGTCGCCCCGGTCTTTTCGGTGACTGCCAAAGGGGGAGCTGAGGGGGCCATGCCCCCTCAGCTCTTCTTGTGCGGCAGGAACTCCTGCGCCTTGGTCTTCAGGCCCACCTTGACGAACCCGACGGTGTCCTCGTCGCCGCCGAGCACCGCCTTGGTGGCGGACTTGAACTGGTCCCAGGTGGCGTGCGGCGGGATCGGCGGCATGTCCGGGTCGGTGTAGACGTCCATCACCGTGGGCCGGTCGGCCGATAGCGCCTCGCGCCAGGCGTCGGCGAGTTCGTCGGGGTCCTTGATGGCCATCGCGTTCAGGCCCAGGCTGGACGCGAACGATGCGAAGTCGATGTCCGGCAGGCTCTGGGACTCGGTGAACTTGGGAGAGTTGGCCATGGCGCGCATCTCCCAGGTGACCTGGTTGAGGTCGTTGTTGTGCAGGATCGCCACGATCAGGCGGGGATCGTCCCACTCCTGCCAGTACCGCTTGATGGTGATGAGCTCGGCCATCCCGTTCATCTGCATGGCGCCGTCGCCGGCGAACACGATGACCGGCCGCTGCGGGTGCGCGAACTTCGCGCCGATGCCATAGGGCACGCCGGGCCCCATGGTGGCCAGGTTGCCCGACAGCGAACCGCGCATGCTGCCGCGGAATTTCAGGCAGCGCGCGTACCAATTGGCCGATGAGCCGGAATCGGCTGTGACGATGGCGTTCTCGGGCAGCTGCGGGGACAGCTCGGAGAACAGCCGCAGCGGGTTGATCGGGTCCGCGCTGACCTTCGACTCCATCTCGATGGTCTCCCACCAGCGGGCCACGTTGGCCTCGATGGTCTCGCGCCAGCTGCGGTCCTCCTTGCGGCGCAGCAGTGGAATCAGCGCCTGCAGAGCGGATTTCGCGTCGGAGACCAGGTTGACCTCGTTGGGGTAGCGCATGCCGATCATCCGGCCGTCGATGTCGATCTGCACCGCGCGGCACTGGTCGTATTCGGGCATGAACTGCGTGTAGGGGAAGCTGGACCCGACGGTCAGCAGCGTGTCGCAGTCGCGCATCAGCTCATAGCTGGGGCGGGTGCCCAGCAGCCCGATGGCGCCGGTGACCCATGGCAATTCGTCGGAGAGCACGTCCTTGCCCAGCAGCGCCTTGGCCGCACCGGCCCCGAGCAGGTCGGCGACCTGGGCGACTTCCTCGTGGGCGCCCCGCGCGCCGCTGCCCACCAGCATCGCGACCTTGGTGCCGGAGTTGAGCACATCGGCCGCCCGGGCGATGGCGGCGTCGTTGGGGTCGATCGTCGGCCACTCGACGCCCAGGCTGGAGGGCACCATCTTGAATTCGTGGGTGGGCGGCGAGTATTCGAGTTCCTGCACGTCGGACGGAACGATGATCGCCGTCGGGGCGCGCTGGGTCATCGCGACCCGGATGGCGCGGTCGAGCACGTTGGGCAATTGCTCCGGGACCGTGACCATCTGGAGGTAGTCGCTGGCGACGTCCTTGAACAGCGACATCAGGTCCACCTCCTGCTGGTAGGACCCGCCCATGGCGCTGCGGTTGGTCTGGCCCACGATCGCCACCATCGGGACGTGGTCGAGCTTGGCGTCATACAGGCCGTTCAGCAGGTGGATGGCGCCGGGTCCCGACGTGGCCATGCACACCCCGACGCGGCCGGTGAACTTCGCGTACCCGCACGCCTCGAACGCGCTCATCTCCTCGTGGCGCGACTGGATGAACTGCGGCTTGTTGTCGGCGCGGCCAAACGCGGCGAGGATCCCGTTGATGCCGTCGCCGGGGAACGCGAACACATGCCGGACATCCCAGTCCCGCAGCCGCTCCAGCAGGTAGTCGGCAACGTCTTTCTTGGACAATGGTTTCCCTCCTTGTCGGATAGTTCCGGCCCGGCTAGTACGAACTAGTTCGAAATCGCCGGCCTCAACGAGGCTTTCGGCGCACCGCCGCGCTGCGGCCGCCCGGTCGTCATCGGCCCCGCCGGAGCAGCCGGCGCACCGCCGCGCCCATCCCCGCGGCGAGTGCGCTCCCGGCTGCGCCGAGCATGCCGTGGTGCTGCGAGGCCCACAGCTGGAAACTGCGGGCCGAGGACTGGTCGTCGAAGATGCCGTGCGCCCCATAGTCCTGGCCCGCGTTGCCGTCGGCGGGTTCCCACAGGTTGGCGGGCTGGTCGGCCGGTCGGGGGTCCTCGGTCTGCTGGGAATCGAACCCCGTCCGCGCCAGGTAGCGGTCCAGCAGCCCGGGCGCCACGGCGTTGCCGGCCAGGGTCGCGGCCGTGCTGCCGCCCACCCAGTACTCCCGGCGCCGGGGATGATCGGCGGCGTGCAGCACCGCGCGCGCGGCGACCTCGGGCTGGTAGATCGGCGGGACCGGCTGCGCCTGGCGCGGCAGCCGCGACAGCACCCAGGAGAACTGCGGGGTGTTGACCGCCGGCATCTGAACCATCGTGACGTGTACCTTGCTGTGCTCGTGCAGCAACTCGCAGCGCAGCGACTCGTTGAAGCCCTGGATCGCGTGCTTGGCGCCGCAGTACGCACTCTGCAACGGGATGCCCCGGTAGGCCAGCGCGGAACCGACCTGCACGACGGTCCCGGCGTCGCGGGGCCGCATCCGCCGCAGCGCGGCCATCGTGGAGTAGACGTAGCCGAGGTAGGACACCTCGGTGACGCGGCGGAACTCGGCGGGCTCGATCTCCCAGAACGGCGCGAACACGGAAGTGAAGGCAACGTTCACCCACACGTCGATGGGACCGAAGGCCCGCTCGACCTCGTCGGCCGCCGCCTCGCACTGCCCGGGGTCGGCGACGTCGGTGGGTATCGCGAGCGCCTTCCCGCCGGCGGCCTCGACGTCGCCGGCCGCGCCGCTCAATCCCTTCTCGCCGCGGGCGAGAAGACCGACCTGGGCTCCTCGCGCGCCGAAGGCTCTTGCCGTCGCACGGCCGATCCCCCCGCTGGCGCCGGTGACGACGACGGTCTGGCCCGGTCTCGAGTTCGCATTTCCCACGCAACCCGGGTACCCGAATACCAGGTCGTTATTCCTGCGTTTTCCCCGCAACGTCGGCCGACCGCCGGGGTGCGCCCACGAGGCCCGCCGTGAGGCATTGCGCCGCATCGGCTTTGGGCGCGCGAGAAAATGCGCGAGAAAATGCGCGAGAAAATGTCAGCCGTCCCGCCTCCCGTGTGCCGACAGGCTGTCCGCGCGCTGGGCGTTGAGCCGGGTGTCCAGCCAGGTTCCAGCCAGGTTTCGATGTCGGGGCCGAGGACCACCGCATGGTCGGGCGCGAGCAGACCCCGGCGGCCAGCGGCGTCAACGCGGGCTTGACGGCGCGCACGGGTCGGCCGTCGCCGACCGTGGCGAGCACCTTCGACGCGAGCTCGGGCAGCCGGATGACCTCCGGGCCGGTGATCGTCCAGGGCGCGCGCGTCTGGCGCAGGGCCGCCTCGACCAGGACGTCGGCGACCGTGTCGGCGGCAATGGGCCGGATCAGCCAGTCCGGCGCCACCACCTCGCCGTCGCGGCCGAGCACTGCGTCGATCGCGGATTCATGCCACTGCGTGGACTTCACGATCGTCGGCGGTATCGGGCCCTCGAGCACGATGTCCTCGGCCGCCCGGGTGGCCTCGAAGTACGGGATCCCGTCGAACTCTGGGTTCTCGATGCCGGCGATCGTCGACATGACCAGGCGCTCGATTCCCGCCGACGCGCACGCGCCGACCAGGTGGCGAGTGGCCGCGGTGATGGTCTCGGCCGGGTCCGACCCGTTCGCGCGCGGCATCGGGTTCGACAGGTCGATGACGGTTTCGACGCCCTCGAGCGCCTCCGGGAGGCGGCGCCCGTCGCGCGGGTCGGCGTCGTGGCAGGCGAAAATCTCGACGACCGCGACGCCGCGGCAGGTCAGCCGGGCGGTGACACGCGAGCCCACCGTGTCGGTGGCGCCGAGGACGGCGATGGTGGTCATCACCGAGTGCCCTACCCAGCCAGCAGGCGCCCAAACGCGCCGATGCGGTGTCCGCGCCGTGACGTCCGCCAAGCGCGCCCGCCGGGTGTGGGCGGCCCCACGCTGCCCCGACCGGGCGGATCGCGGTGTCAGGTTTGATCGACCGCGCGCTGGGAAGCCGTTAATTGCGGCCGCATCGATCACCCGGGGTTGATTTCCGGGGGCTCGCACCGATAGCGGACAGTGCTGCCGCGCAGCACGATTCGCATCATGATTCCGCAGGCCAGAACGCAAGCCAAAGCGCTTGGTGAAGGGAGGAACCCAGCTATGAGCGATAAGAACAGCGGTCCAGAAGAGGCCGTGAAGGGAGTCGTCGAGGAGGTCAAGGGCAAGGCCAAAGAGGTTGGTGGCGCCGTGACCGGTCGAGACGACATGGAGCGCGAGGGTCAGGCCCAGCAGGACAAGGCCGACGCCCAGCGCGACGCGGCCAAGAAGGAGGCCGAAGCCGAGGCCGCCCGCGGCGGCGCCGAAAGCGCCGAGGAGCGCCAGAAGCGCAACCAGTAGTTCGACACCTCACCGGGGGCCCGGTCCGACGCGTCGGACCGGGCCCCTGGGCGTGCGATCGCGGTGTGAAGCGGTTTGAAACGGGCCGGGCGCGGTATCCATGCCGAAAGCCGCCGCGACGGACATGCGGCGAAGCGGGGGCGAGGTGCACATGGCGAGCGTGCTGTTGAGGTTGGTCGGCTTTCTGCGCGCGGGCTATCCGGCCGGCTTGCCGGCCAGGGGGTACCTGCCCGTCCTCGCATTGTTGCCCCGTCGGGTCTCCGACGACGAGGTCGTCGCGGTCACCCGGCGCATCGTGGACCGAAGCGGACCGGTCGGTGTCGCCGACATAGGAGTGGAGATCAGCCGGGTCACCAACGAGATGCCGACGCTGCGCGACATCGACCGCGTGCGCGAGCGCCTCGCCGACCTCAGCCGCGGCCCAGGGTGACCACCAGGGGCCGGTGATCGGAGATCGGCATCAGCTCGGCCTCGGCGGGACCGGCCCGCAGCCCGGGATCGTCGGTGAGGATGTGGTCCAGCTGGCGGTCGGGGGTGTCGGCCGGGAACGTCGCGGCCTGGGCCAGCGCTCGCATGCCCGAGGCGCGCCGCGCCGCCTTCGGGGCGAGATTGAGGTCCCCCATCAGCAGCCGCGGGCCGGGGAAGCCGCGCAGGTCGTGGGCCAGCCGGCGCAGCTGACGGCGGTTCCAGCCCGGTACGAAGGACAGGTGGGTGTTGGCCACCGTCAAATCCCCCCACCGCGTGCGCAGCTGCGCGATGACCGCCGCCCGCGGTTCCTCGTCGACCATCATCACCCGGTTCGGCCCGGGCAAATACATGGGAAACCGCATGGGGATCCGCGGCAGGCGGACCACCTGCCAGCTGGTCACCGGGAACCGGGAGAGCAGCGCGATCCCGTAGGCGGCGGTCCCCGGCTTTTCCCGGCCGGTCGCGGCCATCCAGGTCGCCCCGGGCGTTCCGGAGATCGCGGCCACGAACCGGTGCTCCACGGCGCCCATGGCCTCGGCGGCCAGCGCGGTCAGGTCGGCCCGCTCCGAGCGCGGCTGCTCGAAGTCGACCTCCTGCAGGGCCAGCACGTCGGGATCGAGGCGGCGCACGCAGTCCCGCAGCCGCGCGGGGTCCACCCCGTCGCCGACGGTGCGGCCGTGCAGGATGTTGAACGTCGCCACGCGCATAGGTCGGGCGGGTACCCGTTTCGCGGCGCGGCCAGTACCTCGCGACCCTAGCGCGCCCCGGGCACCAGTTCGCGGGCCGCCACCGACCGGCCGTCGCCGGTGTCGAACACCTCGACGACGACGTCGCGGTCGCGGTAGCGGCCCAGCGGCGTGAGCCCCGGCGTGCGCGCGATGACGGCGTGAACGTCGTCGCCGGTGAGCGGGTAGTCGGCCACGGCGTGGCGCCAGTGCGCGGCCACCACCGTGGCGCCGGGCCGCAGCCGGGCGCATTCGCGGCGCAGCACCGCGGCCAGGGTGTCGGCCTGCAGGTAGTAGCCGACCTCGCTGAGCACCACCAGGTCGAAGGGTCCCGGCGGCCACGCCGCGTCCACCGACGCGAGGGCCAGGGTCACCGTGTCCCGGCAGCCCGCCGCCCGCAGCCGCTCGTCGGCCGCCCGCACCGCGGCGCCGGCCACGTCCACCGCGGTGACCTTCTCGCAGCGCTGCGCCAGCAGTTCGGTCAGCGTCCCGATCGAACAGCCCGGCTCGAAGGCGTGCCGGTAGCGGCTGTCGGGCAGCAGCGCCAGGGTGATCGCGTACTTGCGCCGCTCGTACCACCGCGTCGAGAGCTGCCACGGGTCGTCGGCGGCGGCGTACATCTTCTCGAAGTAGGCGTCGGGCAACCGGGCGCTCACTTGAAGACCACTTCGCCCACCGCGAGCAGCCGCTGCAGCACCACCGCGGGCAGCACCGGCGCCGCCCGCCCGGCGCCCGGCTCGAACTGGCTGCGGAAGCATTGCGCGGCAAGGCGTTTGCGGGCGAGCGTCGGGCCGGCCACCGGCACCGCGTGCGCCCGTTCCCAGGGCACGACGGAATCGGCCGGGCTGGCCCAGTGCCACATCCACACCGGGTACTCCAGCAGCGCGGTACGGGTGCGCGCGCAGGCCTCGGCCGCCGCGCGCCCGACGGCCTCGTGGTCGGGATGCCCGTCGCCGCGCCAGGTGGCCGCACACCAGGTGCCCGGCCCGGCGGCCGCGAGGATGTCGGCGAGCGACCCGGCGAGGTGGTCCTCGTGGTCGGCCAGCTCACCGTCGGGCAGGCCCAGCGACAGCGGGGCGGGGATCTGCAAAACCTTTGCCGCTCTTCTCAACTCGTGTCTGCGGGTGGTTTCCAGGCGGGTCCGTTCCCACGGCGCCGCGCCGGGGTCGGCCGCGCCGCCGTCGCTGACCGACACCACGTTGACGTCCACCCCCGCGGCGGCCAGTTGCGCGATCGTCGCGCCCAGGCCCAGCGTCTCGTCGTCGGGGTGGGGCGCGACGACGACCAGGCGCGCGCACCCGGCCAGGTCCAGCGCCGGCAGGGGTGCGCGGTTCAGGGCGGCCAGCCACACCGGCACCGGCGTGCCGCCGCGGGTCAGGGGCTTGGCCGCGAACCGGGCGGAATTTCCGGCCGGCACGGTCTGCAGGACGCTCAATTGCGTTGTCCCGCAAGTTGACCGAGCTCGGCCAGGTCCCGCTCGGCATGGCTCTGCCGGATGTAGATGGTGAGGTCGGCCACCCGCTGCGCGTGCCGGCCGTCCTGGCACAGCGGTCCCGGCCCCAGGGCCCGGCCGGTGCGGGTGATGGCCTCGTCGGCGGCATGCTCCACGATGCTGCGCACCCGGCGCGCGATGAGCTGGGCGGTGTCGGTCCGGTCGAACGGGTCGGCGTCGACGTGGGCCGCCGCGGTGTTGAGCATCGCCTCGCCCGCGGCCAATGCGGCGTCCACGGCGCCCAGATGGGCCAGCGAGTAAGCGTCGGCGGATTGGCTGCCGGCGCAACGGTAGAGCGGCTCGGCGACCCGGCGCGCGCCGCCCAGCCAGCACGCGGCCACCCCGATCGCGCCATGCCAGAAACCGGGCCGGCACAGGTAGTCGCCGGGGCCGCCCACGGCGACGGCCTGAGCGTTGGTGAACTGCACGGGCCGGGTGTCGCTGCCGGCCATCCCGGCGTTCCACCACGTGTCCGGCAACGCCTTGACGCTGGGGTCGACGGCGGCCACCGCGAACAGGCCGCGCGTTCCGTCCTCGAGCCGGGCCGTCACCAGCGCGTGCGTGCAGAACCCGGCCCCCGAGCACCACACTTTGGTGCCGTTCAGCGTGAACGCGCCATCGCTGATTTCGGTGGCCCTCACCACCGCCTCGGAAGATTCGGCGGCCCACACCCCCCACAGTTGGTCGGGGTCGGGCGGCTTGCCGCCCAGTTCGTTGAGGATGGCGGCGGCGTCCACGTGCGCCTCGGCGATGCGCGCCGCCACGATGTCCTCCTCGGCCAGCAGCACCAGCCGCTGCCAGCGCTCGGCGGTGCGCCCGGACGCGGGCAGCGGCAACTCCAGCCGTCCGCATTCCAGCCAGTACTTGACCAGCCCCGCCGTCATGCGCAGTCCCCCGTGGCCGCACCGCCCAGCCGCCTGAGGTAGTGGGCGAATCCCTGCGGGGCGCGGGCCCGGGTCCGTGCCGAGGTGATGACCGACAGTTCGGTGTCGCGGTGGATGGAGCAGCCGGCGGCCTCGAACCGCTTGACCAGGTCGACGTCCTCGCCGCTGGCCAGTGCGCGGAAGCCGCCGACGCGCCGATACGCGCGGGCGTCGAAACCCATGTTGGCGCCGTGAATGTGCTCGTGGTCGCGCCCCTGCCCGTCCCCGCCGCAGCCGTCATAGGCCCGCAGGTAGCGCTCCGCGACGTCGGCGGTGTGCCGGCGCCAGCCGGAGACGCGCACCACGCCGAGCACCATGTCGGTGCCCACCGTCAACTGATGGGTCAGCCAGCCGGGGTCGACCCGGCTGTCGGCGTCGGTGGTGGCATACCAGCACCGGGCCCCGGGGGCGAACAGCGAGCGGGCGTAGGCGAAACCGACCGCTCGTGCGGTGCCGACGTTGTGGGCGTCGACCGCGATGAAGTGCACGTCGGGCCCGTACTGACCGGCCAGGCGCGCGCTGTCGTCGTCGCTGTCGTCGAGCACCACCACGATGGCCACCGGGACCGGCGCGCACAGGGCCGCGGTCAGCACCGCACGCAGGCACGCCGGCAGCTTGGCCCGCTCGTTGTGGGCGGGGATCACGACGGCGGCCCCGTCGTAGCAGGGCAGGACACGGGCGGACATAGCTCAGGGTTTGCCCACTCCGGCCGTCACTTAAACGGTCGGCAAACGGGGTGCGGGCCACAGCGGTGACGACAGGCGTGTGACGACAAGCGGTGGCGCGCAATGGCGTCGGTGCCGTCAGGTTGCCCGCCTCCCGTGCCGGGTATGAGGTAGGCACGATGGCAGGAGAAACGTCGATTGACCGGTCCACGGACGGCGCCGGGCTGCGCGAGGCGCTGCGCTGCGCTGCGCGGCGTCGGCGCTCAAGGCGAACGGGCCCCGTTTCGCCCTGGCCGGCAGCTATGCGCTGTGGGCCTACGGTGGGCCCGAACCCGGTCACGACGTGGACCTGGTGATCGCCGAAACCGATGTGGCCGACGCCGTCGCGACCCTGCGGGGCGCGGGATTCGACGTCGAACACCCCCGGAAGACTGGCTGTTCAAGGCCCGCACCGGTAACACGTTCGTCGACGTGTTGCACCGCGTCAACGGCGTGGCGGTGGCCGCGGCGCTGCTGGACTGCGCCGAGCAGCACGACGTGCTGGCCATCAGCATGCCGGTGCTGCCGCCCACCACGGTGCTCGTCCAGAAGTTGCGCGCCCTCAACGAACACCACTGCGATTTCGCGACGCTGTTGCCGGCGGTGCGCGCGGTGCGCGAACGGCTGGACTGGCAACGCATCTGCGCCGAGACCGCCGACAACGACTACGCGGTCGCCTTCTTGGTGCTGGCGCGGCGGCTCGGTCTCACCAGTGAGCATCAGTGGTTGCGCAGCGCGGCGATCAGCTTGTCCTTCGTCAGGCTCGAATACCCGGACATGCCAAGCTCTTTGGCGCGCTTCTTCAGCTCCGGCACGGTCCAGTCGGTGTAGGAGCCGCCCTTGCCGCCCTTGCGGGCCACCGACGACTTGCCCCGCGCGGCGGCCGCATTGGAGATCCGGGCGGCCTTCTGTTTGGAGTCGCCCTGCTCGCGCAGGTCCTGGTACAGCTTTTCGTTCTTGATCGACGAGTTCGGCATGGTCGTCGCCCTCCTGTCCACGTTCCTGGCCGCGTTCCTGGCCGCCGATGGGACACCGGATGCCCGTCCCGGGCGGGAAAGAAACGCCGCACCGGCGAAAACTGCGGGGCGCGCGCACTAGCCGCCACCTGAGCGGTTACGTACCCTTGGTGGGGGTAACCGAGGGCGGTGAGTGACGCGGCCAGCACAAACGTCGAGCTGCGCGGAGCGGTGGCAATCGGCGCCTCGGCCGGGGGGGTCGAAGCCCTGTCCAGGCTGGCGGCAGGCCTGTCGCCGGACCTGCCCTACGCCTACCTGGTGACGCTGCACATCCCCGCGGGCGCACCGAGCGTGCTGGCCCGCATCATCGACCGCAGCGGCCCGTTGCCCGCGGTCACCGCCGAAGACGGCGCGCGCGCTGGAACCCGGCCGCGTCTACGTCGCCGGCCCGAACCGCCACCTGATGGTCGAGGACCACCGGGTGGTGCTGTCGCAGGGGCCGACCGAGAACGGGCACCGGCCAGCGATCAACGCGTTGTTCCGCTCGGTGGCGCTGGCGTTCGGTCCCCGTGCCATCGGGGTGCTGCTGTCGGGGTTGCTCGACGACGGGGTGCTGGGGCTGGGCGCGATCCGCGCCCGCGGCGGCACCACCATCGGCCAAGCCCCGGAGGACGCGTTGTTCCCGGCGCTGCCGACCAACGCGCGCGAGGCCGGCGTGCTGGACCGGCAGGCCGCGGCGGCCGACATCGGCGCCGTCCTCGCAGAGCTGTCGCACCGAGAGATCGAGGAGCCGACCATGGAGCCCGACGCCGCGATGCAGCTGGAGAACCGGATCGCCATGATGGGTCATTTCTCGACCGACTTCGTCGCGCAGCGACTGGGTCTGCCGTCGGGCTACACCTGCCCGGATTGCAACGGGTCGCTGGTATCGGTCAGCAAGGGCCACTTCCGGTGCCGCGTCGGGCACGCCTGGACGGCCGATGCCCTGCTCGGCGCGCGCGACACCGAGATCGAGGGCGCGCTGTGGATCGCGCTGCGCAGCCTGGAAGAGAAGGCCAAACTGGCCCGGGAGCTGGCCGACAAGACGCGCTCGCGCCTGGTGTCGCGGCGCTACGTCTCCGTGGCCCAGGAGTCGGAGCGGGCGTTGGCCGTGCTCAGCGAGCGGTTGGCGGAGTCCGGCCCCCGGCGGCGTGAAGACCATGGCTGAGTTCGACTCGGCCGCCCGTGGCCACCTCGAGCACTTCGGTGACGTGGCGGTGCTGACCGTCGAGCGGCATCCTTGACAGCGTCACCTACCGCGGGCTGCGCGACGCCGTCATCAAGTCCGCACTCGACGTGCCGGCCGCGGTGATCGTCGACGTCCGCCAGCTGTCCGTGCCGTCGGCGTCGGCCTGGTCGGTGTTCACCAGCGCCCGCTGGCACGTGAGCACCTGGCCCGACGTGCCGATCCTGCTGGTCTGCGACGACCAGCGGTCCCGGCGGTCCATCGCCGCCGTGGGCGTTACCCGCTACGTGCCGGTGCACGCGACCTACGAGTCGGCGCGGGACGCCGTGCTCGGCCGGCTGCCGCCGCTGCGGCGGCGGGCGCGCGCCGAGCTGGCGCCCGGCATGGTCAGCGTCGGGCTGGCCCGCGCCAAGATCACCGATTGGCTCACCGAATGGGGCGTGCAGGACCTGATCCCCGTCGCGGGCACCGTGGCGACGGTCTTCGTCGAGAACGTGCTCGACCACACCGAAAGCATGCCGGTGCTGATCGTCGAGACCTACCGCGACACTCTCACCGTCGCGGTGGAGGACTGCAGCCACCGGCCCGCCGCCCGGCACGAAAGCGTGGGGCACGGCGGCGAAATCGTGTCCGGACTCGCCATCGTCTCCGCGCTGTGCCGCGCATGGGGCAGCACGCCGACGCCCTCAGGCAAGACGGTGTGGGCGTCGGTCGGCCGGGAGAACCGCATCTGACGTCGCGATCCGACCCCGCGAGTAGTGTGCGAGTCCTTCGGCTAAAGCCCTCTCGAACGGAATCTGAATGGACGGCACGACTGACGAGGCCTTCGAAGCCCTGCTGCGCTACATGCGGGATTCGCGCGGCTTCGACTTCACCGGCTACAAGCGCACGTCGCTGATGCGCCGGGTGCGCCACCGGATGGATCAGGCCGGATACACCACGTTCGAGGAGTACCTCGATGTGTTGCAGGCCAGCTCCGACGAGTTCGCGTCGCTGTTCAACACGATCCTGATCAACGTGACCGCCTTCTTCCGCGACCCGGAGGCCTGGGACTTCGTTGCCGCGGAGGTCATTCCGCGGATGCTGGCCGAGCGTGGCCCGAACGACCCGATCCGGGTGTGGAGCGCAGGTTGCGCGTCGGGGCAGGAGGCTTACACGCTGGCCATGCTGCTGGCCGAGGCGCTGGGGCCCGACGCCTTCCGGCAGCGGGTCAAGATCTATGCCACCGACATCGACGAGGAGGCGCTGAGCCAGGCACGCGCCGCCTCCTATGACGCCAAGGCGGTCGAGTCGGTGCCCCCCGACCTGCTGAGCCGCTATTTCGAACAGGTCAACGGGCGCTACGTCTTTCACAAGGACCTGCGCCGCGCGGTCATCTTCGGCCGCAACGACCTGGTCAAGGACGCGCCGATCTCGCGCGTCGACCTGCTGGTGTGCCGCAACACGCTGATGTACCTCAACGCCGACACACAACAAAACGTGTTGGGGCGCTTACATTTCGCGCTGGCTCCCCGGGGCACGCTGTTCTTGGGCCACGCCGAGATGCTGCTGAGTCACAGTGACCGCTTCACCCCGCTGAACCTCAAGAGCCGGATCTTCCGCAAGGTCGCCGGCTCCCAGGGCGGTGTGGACCGCTACGACCCGGCCGCGGCCATGTACGCACACCAGGGCGACCTGCCGGGCCTGACCACGGTCCGGGAGCTGGCGTTCCGCGCCGGCCCGGTGGCCCAGATCGTGATCACCGGCGAGGACACCGTCGCGATGATCAACCAGCAGGCCGAGAGCGTCTTCGGCCTCTCGGCCCGCGACATCGGCCGGCTGCTGCGCGACCTGGAGGTGTCCTACCGCCCGGTCGAGCTGCGCGCCTATCTCGAGCAGGCCAAGGTGGAGCGGCGCTCGGCGCGGATCCAGGACGTCAAGTGGCAGCGGCAGGGCGCCGAGACGGTGTGGTTCGAGATCCACGTCAACCCGCTCGTCGACGCCGAGAACGGGTTGCTGGGCGTGTCGATCGCGTTCTTCGACGTCACCGCGACGCGGGCCCTGCTCGACAAGGTGGTGCAGACCAACAGCCAGCTGGAGGCGGCCTACGAGGAGCTGCAGTCCACCAACGAGGAGCTCGAGACCACCAATGAGGAGCTGCAGTCGACGGTCGAGGAGCTCGAGACCACCAACGAGGAGCTGCAGTCGACCAACGAAGAGCTCGAGACGATGAACGAGGAGCTGCAGTCGACCAACGACGAACTGCACACCATCAACGACACGCTGCGCGAACGCAGCCTGGAACTCGACGACGCCAAGGGCTTCATGGACTCGCTGATCAACTCGGTCCAGCTGGGCATGGTCGTGGTGGACCGCGAGATGCGGGTGGTGGTGTGGAACCGCGGTTGCGAGGACCTCTGGGGGCTGCGGGCCGACGAGACGACGGGCGCGCGGCTGACCGACTTGGACATCGGGCTGCCGCTGGACGGCGTGCGGCCGCTGATCGGCAACGCGTTCGTCGACCCGGAAAGCTCCGGTGAGACGGTGGTGGACGCGGTCAACCGGCGCGGGCGCGCTGCGCGGGTACGCGTCACGTGCACGTCGTTCCGGTCCAACGAGGGACCCATCGGCGGAGCGATGCTGCTGATGGAAGTCTTGGGCTGACCCGCACCGCAGGTCCGGTACGTCCGCGTGACGAAGCGCTGGTTCACACGACGAAGTGGTTCACACGACGAAGCTGGTTCACACGACGAAGCTGGTTCACACGACGAAAAAGTTCCCCCGCCGCCGTTTACCGGGCGCCCCCGCCGGGTATCGCTTCCGCCGGACGGCGGACGGCGAAGGAGGTTGCCCGCTTGAAAGTCGCTATCGTCAGCGGCGATGACCAGGTTGGTGAGGACCCCTGGCAAATCTGCGCCGCACTCGCGGCCCTGGGCCACGAGGCCACCGTCTACGTGAGACGTCATGGCCGGCAAACCGCGGGCCCGGACGCGGACCACCGGGTTGTGCCCGTGCCCGTCGGCCCCAAGCGGGCGGTTCCGCCGGCCGAGGTGCTGCCGTATGTCGGGGATTGGTCGGGCGCGCTCGAGCGCGAGTGGAGCGTGGAGCCGCCCGACGTGGTGCACGCGTACGGCTGGCTGGGCGGGCTGGCCGCGCAGTTGGCGGCACGCCGGCAGCACGTGCCGACCGTGCAGACCTTCCAGGGCGTGGCGGCGGCCTGCCGCCCGAAGTCCGTGGGTGCGCAGCGCAGCGAAGGCGAACGCGTCGAGCCGCTGCTGGCCCGCAGCGCGACGTGGGTGACCGGGGAGAGCGCCGCCGACGTCGACGCGCTGGCCCGGTGGCGCCGCAGCCGGGCGCGGATATCGATCCTGGCCAGCGGCGTGGACATGGAACGCTTCACCCCGGTCGGCCCCACGGCCGCCCGCAACGACTCCAATCGGGTGGTGTCTCTGGCGCCGGACCCGCTGTGGGCCAACGGCTTCGACAGGGTCATCCGGGCGCTGCCCCGGCTCGCCGGCACCGAGCTGGTGCTCGCGGAGACCGATGCGGCCGACGGCGGCCGCGACCCCAGCTACGGGGAGGCCCGCACCCAACTCAAGGAGCTGGCCGCCGAGGTCGGGGTCGCCGACCGGGTGCAGCTCGCGGGCGCGGTGGCCTACGACGAACTACCGCAGCTGCTGCGATCCGCCAACGTGGTCGCGTGCACGCCTCGGCAGCCGCCCCGCCCGACGACGGTGCTGCCGGCGATGGCCTGCGGGACGGCGGTGGTGGCGCTGCCGGTCGGCGTCCTGACCGACGCCGTCGTGGACAACGTGACCGGGCTGGTGCTCTCGCCGCAAAGGCCCGGTGAACTGACGGCGGCCCTGCGGGCCCTCCTGGCGCAGAGCTTCCGTTGTGAGAGCATGGGTTCTGCAGGCCGCAGCCGCGCGTTGTCCCGGTTCACCTGGGACCGGGTCGCCCTCGACGCGCTCAACATTTATCGACAAATCGGTTCCGAGCGAAAGCCGGTGCACCTATTGCAGTCGGCGGGACTACCGTGAAGCGATGGTCAGGAGGCATAAGCTGACCAGTGTGCAGACAGTCGGCAAACCCGCGGCGCCGGTCGCGCGGGCAGCGACGCGCACCGCCGAGGCGACACCGCGCCCACCCGCCGGCGCGGGGGGCCAGCCGCTCAGCGTGATCCATGTCGACCTCCACCCCCCGCCCAACGTCCCCCCCGGGCAGGGCGGCGCGGCGCGGGTCGGGCCCGGCCCGGCCGCGCTGCGCTACGAGCAGTTCCGCACCAGCCAGCCCGAGCCGGCGCGTCAGTACTTCGCCGGCGCCTACGCGCCGGGCTGGCGGCTCACCGGGCTGGCCAGGGGCTCGGTCGTCACCCACCGGCGCTGCGAGGCCGGCGGCCTCACCATCGACGACGTGCTGATCCAGGGCCGCGCGAGCTGCCAGGTTCCTGCCGCCGACTCCGTCGTGGTGATCCAGCCCCGTGCCGGGTCGCTGACCGTCAAGGGCTGGGCGTTCCCGACCCTGGACTGCCCGGTGCTGGTCGCGCACGGCACGTCGTGCGTGCTGCAGGTGAGTGGCGCCCGGTTCGACGTCGTGACCATCGGCGCCGACGTGCTGCACAAGGTCGCCGCCGACCTGCGTGCGCCGATGTCGCAGCAGATCCGGTTCCTCAACACCCGGCCGCGCTCACGTGCCGGTATCCGCGCCTGGCACCGGGCGCTGGACTACGCGACGGCCTCGCTGGCGGCCACCGACACCGCCCAGCAGCCGCTGATCGTGGCGACGCTGGCTCCGCTGCTGGCCGGCGCGCTGCTCGAGTGCTACCCGTCCAACGTGGCCGACCAGGACCTGGTCAACAACCCCGCGCTGCCCGACGTGCTCAAGGACGCGGTGTCGTTCATCCATTGCAACGCCGGCGGCGACATCGGTGTCAACGACGTCGCGGCCGCGGTCCATCTGACTCCCAGGGCGGTGCAGTACCTGTTCCGGCGCCAGCTGGACACCACGCCCACCGAGTACATGCGCCGCGTCCGGCTGCACCGCGCCCACCAGGAGTTGGTCGCCGGCTCGCAGTCGACGACGACCGTCACCGAGATTGCGCAGCGCTGGGGCTTCGCGCACACCGGCCGGTTCGCGGTGCTCTACCGGCAGACCTACGGGCAGAGCCCCCACACCACGCTTCGGCAGTGAGCTTCCGGCAGCCGGCCCTTTGGCATCAAAGTTGGTGTCAAAAGCCGCGCGGCACAACGTTCCCAGATAGGCCAGCCCGCACCGCATCGTCCCGGCCGCGCGGCCTCTGGCGATTTCGTCCCGAGCGGCGCGGCGGCCTGTGCCCCAGCGCCAGTCGGCTCAGGCGGTCTCGGCCAGCGGGGGTCGGTCCGCGGCGAAATCGCCCTTGGTCACCCGGCGGATGAGGGTGCGGGTCGCCTTCTCCAGGATCTCCTGCGCGGCCTGGGGCCGGCGGGCACGTTGCGCGCGGCCGGTGGCGGAGGCGATGGTGAGCCCCCGTTCGTATCCGGTCACCACGCGCGGATCCACGTAAGAGCCCCGCGCCACCGCGGGGGTGTTGCCCAGCTCGCCGGCGACCTCGCGCATCACCGCAGCCTCCACGCGCTTGATCACCCGTTGCGATACGGGCGGGTCGGCGTCGGCGAAGGCGGTCGCGGCCAGGACCGTCCCGTGCCAGGTCCGCAGATCCTTGACGGTGTATTCGTCGCCGACCAGTTGCTTGAATCTGGCGTTGAGGTCATCGGCGCGGATCTCCGTCAGCTCGGACCCGTTGCGCCACAACACCAACCGGCCGCCGGGGACCGCCCGGCGCCGCAGCGCGCGCACCGCACGGACGACTTCGGCGTCCTCGATCTCCACGGTGCGCCGCACGCCACCCTTTGCGGGATAGTCGAATTCGACCGCGTCGCGGTGCACGGTCGCGTGCTCGCGCAACAGCCTGGCCATGCCGTAGGAGTCGTGTTCCTCGGCGTACTGCTCGCCACCGGCGCGGAAATAGCCGCGATCGAGCAGTCGCAGCGCCAGGGCCAGCACTCGCCGGCGCGTGAGGCCGCGGCTCCCGAGGTCTTCGGCGATCGCCGTGCGCCACGCCGGCAGCCGGGCCGACAGCTCGACAACGCGGTCGAACTTCTCCTCGGCGCGCTCCTGCTGCCATGCCGAGTGGTAGATGTACTGGCGGCGCCCGGCGGCGTCGGTGCCGACGGCCTGGATGTGGCCGTTGGGGTGCGGCGAGATCCACACCTTCTTCCATGCCGGCGGGATGACCAGCTCGTCGATCCGGTGCAGGGTGTCCTCGTCGGTGATCCGCTGCCCGTCGGACCCGTCGTAGGAAAAGCCCTTGCCCCGGCGCGCGCGGGTGATCCCCGGTTCGCCGGGCCCACTGCGTCGCAGCCGCATCATCCCCTCCGGTCCCCGTGGTCAAGTGGTGAAATACCCGGGCGCCGGGCCTTTGACACGCGAAACGGCCCGCCACGGCGTCGTGGCGGGCCGCTCTCGGACGCCCGTGTCAGCCGGCCATGAACTCGTGGTAGGCCGACTCCAGGCCCGGCGGCAGCGCCGTCACGTTGCATTGACGTTCGGTGTCGCCGATCGGAGCCAGGATCCCGCGCAGGTCGTGGTACTCCTGCGGGTGCGCCGTGAAGTAGCTGCGCAGGCTGGATTCGGCCTGCGGGCGCGGCTGCCCGTATGCGGCCGTGACCACCTGGTTGGCGCCGGGGTGCCCGGACAGGTACTGCTGCGCGGTGTCGGTCACCGAAGAAACGGTGGCGTTCACGCCCCCGGGGCTGCAGTCGGGTGCGGCGACCGCCGACGGTGCGGCGACGATTCCCATGGCCATCCCCCCGAGCAGACAGCCGGCGCCGATGCCGGCAACTCGCCGGCGTGCGACGATACTGCTGATTTTCATGATCAGTGTTGTCCTTCGATGTGATCGTGGGACGGACTTCCCGTCCCGGAATCCACGGTAGCCGTGGCACATTCGCGCGACGCCCGTCCGGCCCGAGCAGCTAACGCCCGGCGGCGCCGCGCCCCGGCGCCGGTCCGGCGGCCGTCCCCGGCGGGCGCGGGCGGCCGAACGCGCTGCTCCCCGCGGTGCGCGCGAAGCCCGGCGCCGGGCTGGCGGCGGTCCGGCCGGCGGCGAGAGCGGCCTTGCTTAGCGAGGTACCAGCAAACACCCTTTGGGCGCCGAAACGGTTTTCACCGGCGGTGCTGCGTCGTCACGCAAAGATCGCGGGGGTTGCCTACCGGTCGATCCGGGGGCCGCGGGGTGTGCGGCGCATAACATACCCTCATGGCCCAGATTCACTTGGAACGAACGATCGCCGCGCCGGTCGAGCAGGTCTTCGACTGGCTGGCCGAGCCCGCCCATCTGGCCCACGCCCCGTTGGCCCTGAAGGCCGATTACGCCAAGGACTCGCCGGGGCACGAGGCGGGCGCGCTGCGCGAGGTCAGGGGGTTTGGCATGTGGTTTCGCGAGGAGATCACGGCCTACGACCGGCCACGCAGCTACTCCTATCTCATCCTGCGGTCGTTTCCGCCGTTCCGCCACGACGGCGGCACGCTGACGTTCACCCCGGCCGGCTCGGGCACCGGCGGCTCCGGGACCCATGTCGACTGGCTGACGAACTACAGCCACCCGGCCTGGGCGGGCGGCAGCCTGTTGGAGGCGGTGAGCTACCGGCTGCTGCGCTCGAGTTTTCTGGCGATCCTCGATGCGTGCGCCAGGGAGCTGGAGCCATAGGAGCAGCCCGGGTGCCGTCTCGCGGTGCCTTCCGGTGGGTATCCCCTCGGGATGGACATCGCCAAAGACATCAGGGAGTTCCTGATGACCCGGCGCGCGCGGATCACGCCCGAGCAGGTGGGTCTGCCGTCGGGCCGGCGCCGGCGCGTGCCCGGATTGCGACGCGAGGAGGTCGCGCAGCTGGCCGGCGTCAGCATCGAGTACTACACCCAGATCGAACGCGGCAATGTCGCCGGCGTTTCCGACGAGGTCCTGTCCGCCGTCACCCGGGCGCTGCACCTGAGCGAGGCGGAGTCGGCGCACCTGCTCGACCTGGTGCGGGCCGCCACCAACCGGGCCGACCGCACCGGTGCGCCGCGCGACCCGGTGCTCGACGTTCCCGACGGCGTGCAGGCGCTGCTGGACAGCATGGTCACCGCCCCGGCGATCGTCCTGAACGGGCACCTGGACGTCGTCGCCGCCAACGCGCTCGGGCGGGCGCTGTACGCGCCGCTTTTCGCCCGCGCCAAGGTGCCGCCGAACCTGGCCCGGTTCGTCTTCCTCGACGCCGGCGCGGACCGGTTCCTCCCCGAGTGGGACGTCGCGGCCGACGACGCCGTCTCGTTGTTGCGGGGGGAGGCCGCGCGCTCGCCGGACGCGCCCGCCGTCGCCCGGCTCGTCGGCGAACTCACCGCCCGCAGCGGGCAGTTCCGCACCCGCTGGGCGGCGCACAACGTCAAGGCGCATCGCCACGGCGTCAAGCGATTCCGCCACGCCGAGGTCGGTGAGCTGGTCCTGTCCTACAACGCGCTCGACATCGGCGTGGGCGGCTTGTCGTTGTTCGGCTACACCGCCGAACCGCACTCGCGATCCGACGAAGCCCTGCGCCTGCTCGCCTCCTGGACGGTGACCGACCACGCCGCGGCCGGCCGCAGCGCCGACGACGTCGCCCGCACCGCGGAATAGTGTTGGCGGGTCACGAATTCGGGGGTCGCTAGGCGCCGAGTCGCCGTATCAACCGGGTGCCGGCGTAGCGCCCGCTGAGCACGGCGCCGAGCATGCTGGCGGGATTGTCGACGCCGACGGCCTCGCCGGCCAGGTAGAGCCGGTCACCGAATGGGTTCCTGCACGCGGCGGCGGTCGTCGGGGCCCGAGCCCGGCGCGTGGAAGGAATACGCGCCGCGCGCGTAGGGCTCCAGGCTCCACCGCGAGGTGCGGACCTGCACCGGCGAGATGCCGTCGCCGCCGTTCTCGAGCGGGGACGCCCCAGTCGCGGTCGATGTGCACCCGGCCGCCGATGCGGTCACGGGCCTCGATGACGCGCACCGGCCAGCCCGCGTCGGCGAGGCTGCGCGCGGCTTGGCGAACACGCGGCGGCCAGGCTCGTCGTTGCCGCCAGGAACGCCCGGCGCGACACCCGGGTCACGAGTGTCAGCATCCCACATCGATATCCCCGCCGAGGGGCGTTGACCTGCGATTTCGGGCGGCCCGGCGGATCGGCCGAAACTGACGTCGGCGTCACGCTAGACTCGCTGAATCCGTAACCGCGGCAACGTTGTCGCGGTGGAGGGGACGGCGATGAGACCTCGGCGATCGACTCGCACCGGCGATCGACGGGCTGATGGGTTGCCGCCGAGCCGCGCGCTGACGGTCCGCGCCACCGACGGCACCGCGCTGCACGCGGAGGTGTTCGGGCCGCCGGACGGCCATCCGATCGTGCTGACGCACGGCATCACGTGCGCGATCCGCGCGTGGGCGCACCAGATCGCCGACCTGGCCACCGAGTACCGGGTGATCGCCTTCGACCATCGTGGCCATGGGCGCAGCGGCGTGCCCCGGGCCAGCGGGTATAGCCTCAAAGCCCTTGCCTCCGACCTGGATTGCGTGCTGGAGGCCACGCTGGCGCCGCACGAGCGCGCGGTGCTGGCCGGGCATTCGATGGGCGGTATCACCATCGCCGCCTGGTCGGCGCGCTACCGGCACAAGGTGCACCGGCGCGCCGCAGCGGTGGCGCTGATCAACACCACGACCGGCGACCTGGTCAGCAAGGTGCAGCTGCTGCCGGTGCCGCGCCGGTTGTCGCCGGCGCGGGTCCTGCTCGCGCGCGGTCTGATCACCGTGTTCGGCGGGTTCCCGCTGCCCGGCGCGGTCCGGGTCCCGAGCCGTTATCTGGTGGCGATGCTGGCCGTCGCGCAGGACGCCGAACCGGGCGTGGCGGGGTTCGTCTACGAGTTGTTCGCGCAGACCTCGTCCGCGGGGCGCGGCGGGTGCGCCCGGGCGCTGGTCGCCTCGCTGGGCTCGCGGCATCTCGACCTGGAGGGATTGACGGTGCCGACCCTGGTCATCGGCAGCGAGCGCGACCGGCTGACGCCCATCGGCCAGTCCCGCAGGATCGCGCGCACCGCGCCCAACGTCGTCGGGCTGGTCGAGCTGCCCGGTGGGCACTGCTCGATGCTCGAGCAACCCGGCGAGGTGACCCGCCACCTGCGGGAGCTCGCCGAATCGGTGACCCGCGACGTGCGGGCCCGGATCAGCTCCTAGAAACGACGGCTCATAGCCGGGCGGCGACCTCGGCGGCCGCACGCCGGCCGGACCGCACCGCGCCGTCGAGGAACCCCGTCCACTCGTCGGCGGTCTCGGTGCCGGCCCAGTGGATCGGCCCGACCGGCCGGCGCAGGTATCGTCCGAACCGGGTCCACGACCCCGGCGGTACCGCCGCCGTCGGGCCGCCCGGCGCGAAAGCTTCTGCGCCCCAACGGTGGTCGACGTAGTCCAGGGGCTTGAGCGCGTCGTCGCCGAACAGCTTCGCGAAGCACCGCAGCGCGTCGCGGCGGCGCTGGTCGGCGGGCAGCGAGTCGAACGCGCGGGCGTCGACGAAGCCCATGAGAATGCCCGGCCCGTCGGAGTCCGGGCTGACGTCGAAGGTGATGAAGACGGGGCCCTCGTCCGAGAGCGTCTGGCCGGAGAACCCGTCGACCCGCCAGAACGGCGTGGGGTAGGCCGCATACGCCTTGCTCAGCCGGCCCTGCGGCCAGTTGCGCGCGAGCTCGTCGTACTCGGCAGGCAGCGGGGGAGCGAACTCGATCGCCGCGCGGTGGGCGGGCGGGACCGCGACCACGACGAACCCGGCCTCGGCCTGGCCGCGGTCGGATGTGACCGTCACTCCCGCGCCGTGGCGCTCGATGCGCCGGACCGGTGCGTCGAGGACGACCCGCGCGCCCAGCTCGGCCGCCGCCGCCTGGGCGATCTGCTGCGTGCCGCCGGGAAAACGGTCCTGCTGGGCACCGTTTTCGACATCGAGCAGCCGGTCCAGGCCCCCGGCGGCGCGCAGGTAGCGGGCCGCGTGCAGCATCGACACCTCGTCGGGTTCGCAGCCCCAGGTCACCCGGGCCATGATCGCCATCAGGTCCCGCGACGAAGCGCCGGCGCGTACCGAGCGCAGCCAGTCGCCCAGCGACCGGGCATCGAGTTCGCGCGCGCGCCGCGCGTCCCACGGCGCCCCCACCGGCACGCTGTGGGCGATCCTTTCGAACTGCCAACGCAGCCGGCCGATGTCGATCAGGCCGCCCAGCGACAGCTTGGGAATCGTGCCGCGGTAGGGACGCGCCCAGCCCCGCCACTGGATGATGCTGCGACCGTCGTGGTGGGTCGGGGTGGTCGGGATGCGCAGTTCGGCCGCCAGCTCCAGCACGGCGTCCTGGGTGGGGCCGACGAAGGTACCGCCCATATCGGCGGGCAATCCGGCGACGCTGCCGGTGAACGAGCGCCCGCCCACGCGGTCGCGGCCCTCGAAGACCAGCACGTCATGGCCCAGCCGGGTCAGCTCCCGTGCGGCGACCAGCCCGGCAAACCCGGCACCGACCACGATCACATCGACGCTTTTCGGGCCCACGCTCCACGACGGATCTGTCACGCCGTCTAGTGAACCGCACTCGGACGGCCGTGCACAGACTCAGGGGGCGACCGACAGCCAGTCGGCGAACCCCGACGGGTCGTGGCGGCCCAGGGCGCCGTGCTCGTAGAGCCCCCAGCCCTCCACCGGTTCCGCGTCGCCGTCGCGGCACAGAGCGCGGCCCACGTGGTCGATCACGCCGAATCCGGACCGCGCGATGATCGCCGGGTCGGTCATGTCGTAGGTCAGCCGCTCGACGAACTTCTCGCCCTTCCACATGCCGTGCAGCCAGTCGGAGTCGCCGCCGTAGCCGCCGCCGACGTGGATGGGGACCGGCAGCCTGGACTCCACGTCGAAGTGCACGGGCGTGCCGTCGGGGCGGGTCGCGTCGATGGTCGCCCCGGTGGGGATGCGGGTGCCGGACCGGTAGTGGATCTTGACCCGCGGCCAGCCCAGCTGCTCGACGCGGCCGTCCCGCCAGACCCGGGTGCAGTCGTTGAGCGAGCGGAAGCCGCTGGGGTCCTCCTGGATGATCAGCACGATGGCGAACTCGTCGAACGCCATCGGCACGTAGAGCCACCACATGCCCTCGAAGGGCGGGTCGGCGGGCCGGCCCGCCGGTTCGGGTTCGCCGATCGGCCGGATGCCCCAGGACCGGTCGCGGCTGCCGATCCAGGTGGCCGGGTCGACGGCGATCTCCTGGCCGTCGACGGCGATGCGCCCGCTCCAGGAGCCCAGCTGGGCGAAGCGCTGCGCGTTCAGCGTGACCCGGTTGCCCGACCGCAGCACGTGCGGCTGTTCCTGGACGACGTCGAACAGGCCCTCCCAGGTGAGATCGGCCGCGATGCCTTCGGTCTCGTCAAGGCTCAGCCGCAGCTTGCGCAGCGGCTCGATGACCTTGATCCGGTAGCCGTTGACGTTCTGGTTGAGCCGGTCCTGGTCGATGGCGTCGCACAGGTGCACGGCGGTCTGGGTGTCCCCGCGTCGGATCAGCAGGAACGCGTCCTTGACGCCCAGGTTCGGGTAGTAGCCGATGCCGCTGATCACGAAGATGTTCCCGGTGCGGTCGTGGGCGTTGAAATAGGCGCGATCGTAGAAGTTGCGGTCGCTGGAGCCCGGCCACGCGATGGGCTGGGGGAGCTGGTGTATCGGGAATTCGTCGAGCGGTCCGAGCATCAGTGGTCCTCGCATCTCTTGTCTGCTGCCTTGTCTTCTCCGATGAGGCGTTTCATCAATCCGGCGTGGTAGAACAGCGATTCGACGTCTTCGGGCTTCTCGGTCTCGCCGAAGTGCACCCGGCGCGCGCCGGTGCGCATGAACACACATGCCCACATCACCCCGGAGTAGACGTAGAACCAGTTCAGGTCGCCGACCTCGACACCGGTGAGTTCCCGGTAGGTGGCGCGGACGTCGTCCTCGCGCATCACCCCGGGCAGCCCGGGCAGCGTCGCCAGTCCGGCGAGTTCCTGAAAGACCATGTGCGCGTAAATCATCCATGCGATGTCCAGTTCGCGCGGGCCCAGGGTCACCATCTCCCAGTCGAGCACAGCGACCGGTGCGAAGTCGCGGTACAACACGTTGCCCACCCGCGCGTCGCCCCACAGCAGCACGGGCTCGGCGGCGGCCGCCTCGGCGGGCCAGTGCTCTTGCAGCCACTCGAACGTCCGCTCCAGCAGCGGCGACCGGCCGATGTCGGGCACCGCGAAGTCGTACCAGGATCGCACCCAGTTGAAGTGCCGGTGCAGCGCGGTGTCGCCGTCGGTGCCCTCGGTCAGGAAGCCGAACTCCTTGGCGGCGTCGGGAATCGAATGCAGCTTGGCCAGCACGCCGACTGTGGCGTCCTGCAGCTCGCGCTGCCGCTCGACCGGCGCGTCGGCGAACCAGTTGCCCCCGAACGTGTAGGGCATGACGTCCGGCGGTACCTCGCCGTCGACGTAGTCCATCACGAAGAAGGGCGTGCCCAGGACCTTGCCGGTGGGTTCCAGCCAGCGCACGGGCGGCACGGGGACGTCGGTGCGTTCGCCGACCTTGCGGATGACCTCGAACTGGTGGTCGAGGCGGTAGGTGGGGAAGACCTGCACGTCCTCGGCAGCCGGGGCCACCCGGGCCACGAGCTTCCGCTCGATCGGCTGCCCGTCCTGCTGCCAGCGTGCGGTCAGAATGATGGTTTCCGAGGACATGCCCGTGGAGTCGACGCCGCTCTCGACGGTCACCTCGGGCGCCGCCCCGCCGGGCAGCACGGTGGACAGCCATGTCGACATCACCGCCGGCAGGGTGGTGACGTCGCGGCTGGAGCGCTGAAGTCGGTCGACCTGGTCGAGCACGGGTTCGTTGGCCACGGGTGACTCCATTCTTCGAGACTTCTGCTAGGCGAGACTTCCGCGCGGCAATTACGATACGGTAGGTAGCGTTATGAAAACAGACCCGTCTGCCCTTGACAAGGCACCCCCCGGCGCCGGCCGCCCCCGGGACCCGCGGATCGACTCGGCCATCTTATCGGCGACCGCGGAACTGCTTGTGCAGATCGGCTATTCGAGCCTGAGCCTCGCCGCGGTCGCCGAGCGCGCCGGCACCACGAAATCGGCGCTGTACCGCCGGTGGTCGAGCAAGGCCGAACTGGTGCACGAGGCGGCGTTCCCGACCGCGCCCACCGCGCTGGAGGCGCCGGCCGGCGACATCGCCGCCGACGTCCGGATGATGATCGAGGCCACCCGCGACGTGTTCACCACGCCGGTGGTGCGGGCGGCGTTGCCCGGTCTGGTGGCCGACATGACCGCCGATCCCGCGCTCAACGCCCGGGTGATGTCCCGTTTCACCGACCTGTTCGCCGCGGTGCGGGTGCGGCTGCGCGAGGCCGTCAACCGCGGTGAAGCGCATCCCGACGTGGACCCTGACCGGTTGATCGAGTTGATCGGCGGTGCGACGATGCTGCGGATGCTGCTGCACCCCGGGGAACGGCTCGACGATGCGTGGGTGGATCAGACCACCGCGATCGTGGTGCACGGGGTGCGCCGATGACGCGGCTCGCGGGCCGGGCCGCGATCGTCACGGGCGCCAGCCGCGGCCTGGGCCGGGCGATCGCCTCGGCGCTCGCGGCCGAGGGCGCGGCAGTCGCCGTCGCGGGCCGCACCGAACAGGTGTGGGACGAGCGCCTGCCGGGAACCATCGGCCAGACGGTCGCCGACATCGAGGCGGCAGGCGGGCGCGCGGTGGCGATCCGGGCCGACCTGACCGACCGGGACGACATCGCGCGGCTGGTCGCAGCGGCGCGGGATGCCTTGGGGCCCATCACCATTCTGGTCAACAACGCGGCCTTCACCGCGCCCGGTCGCCCGCCGGTGCCCGGCGCCGAGCCGCGTCCGAAGGCGGCCAAGGCCGCCGCGGGCAAGCCCGGCTGGCCGGGATTCCTCAGCATCCCCTTGGCCGCGTATCGCCGGCACTTCGAGATCGCGGTCTTCGCCGCCTACGAGCTGATGCAGCGGGTGTGCCCAGACATGATCGACGCGGGTGTCGGCGCGATCATCAACATCAGCTCGATCGCCTCACGGTTGCCCGGCGACGGGCCGTATGGCGACCGCAGCGGGGGAGTGCTGCCCGGGTACGGGGGCTCCAAGGCGGCGCTGGAGCATCTGACCCAATGCGCGGCATACGATCTCGCCGATCACCGTGTCGCGGTGAATGCGTTGTCGCCGTCCAAGCCCATCCTGACCCCGGGCCTGTCCTACTACGCCCGGGAATTCGGCGACACGGCGTCAGCGGACGAATTTGCCAGCGCGGCAGTGGAATTGGCGTTGGTTGATCCCGCGAAGATCACCGGTCGCACGATAGGCCATCTCCAGGTGCTCGACGGCAGCTTCCGTCCGTTCGAGCGCGACTAGACACACTCGCGCCTCACCCCTCTTCCGGCGGGGGCGGGTCGGGATCGCCGCGCAGGAGTTCGTCGGGATGGTGAGCGTGGTTGACCTCCGGCGGGCCGTCGCCGTCGGTCCAGCCGAGCCGCCCGTTGTCGGTGACCTCGGTGCGCCATTCGCCGCGGCTCACCGCGCCGTGGTCGCCGCCGCAGGCGAAATGCAGACAATCCGCGTCGGTGCGGCCGCCCTCTGCCCAGTCCGGCGAATGGTGCACCTCGCAGTCATAGCCCGGCTCAAGGCAATTGGGGCGGGTGCAGCCGCGGTCGCGGGCGTGGCAGATGAGTCGCTGATCAGCCGTGGCGACGCGTTTCCGGCGGCCCAGGTACAGTGGCCGGCCGGTATGCTCGTCGAACACGGCCAGGTAGTGAATCGACTTGGCGGCCAGGCGAATGAGGTCCGGCATCGGCAACCGGGAACCGCCGCCGGTGCGCGCGGGTGGGGGCATCGGGATCGACGGGTCTGCGACCGCCGCGGCGGCCTGGTTGAGCTCCGCCAGTGTGGTGGTGACGATGACCGTGACGGGGTGGCCGCGGTGCAGGCCCAGCAGACCAGACGAGATCGCCGCTTCCAGACCGAGTTTGAGCGCGTCGTGACAGCGCTGGGCCGGGGTACGTTCGTCGCGCTCTTCGGGCTTGGCGCTCTCGGGCTGGTGCCGGCCCGGCCGCACCGCCGCGTGGATCGCTTCGAAGTACGCGCGCGCCTCTGGGTCCAGTAGCCCCGACAGCCGCGACATGCCGTCGGGTCCCTCCGGGCCCAGGCGCAGTCCGCGACGGCGCGCCCGGTCCTCGTCGTTGAACAGGCCGTCGGGGTTGAGGTAATCGGCGATACGCCGGCCCAGCTTGGTGACGATACCGGCGTCGAGCTTCGTCGCATGCCGCACGAGGGTTCGCTCGGCGTCGGCCGCATCCGCGGCCGAGACGCAGGACGGCAGCACGTCGATCGCCTCGCACACCGCGCGGATGTGGTCCTCGCCGACCGCGCCCGCCTCGACCGCCGCCGCCAATTCCGGTAGCTCCGGCTGGACCGGCGGGCCGGTCAGCGAGCGCCGCGGCCGGATCCGGGCCGCGAGCCGGAAGCGGCGCTTGATCTCCCTCGGCGCCACCCGGAGCCGCGCCCACAGCAGCTCACGTGCCGGCGGTGTGCAGTCAGTGCCGTCGGGCGGGTCGGCCATCTCGGCGAAGAACCGATACATGAGGCCGCGGTTGGTCCGGTCCTGGGTCTCCAGCCGCTCGGCGACGTCGACCCGAAAACCGTTGCCGACGAGGTCCGATGACATGCCCCGGAGCGCGTCATGGGCGGCGTCGATCGCGTCGAGGGCGGCGGCGATTCGCTCCCTTGCCTGTTCGGCACCTAGCGCGACCATGCCTCCCACGCTATCGAACAAACGTTCGAATATCGTGTCCGGACGGCTGATCTGTGGATGAAACGCGCACTGTGGATAACTCGAAGCGGGCCCGGTCGGCGCCTCCCGCGCCAGTCCTGGCTAAAGCAAAGCCTGACGTGCCAGTATGGCTTTGTGCCGCAACGGCGGCAGGTAACCGGTCGAGTGGTGTGCCGATGTCCGGGATTGACAAACCGACGGGGCGCGTGGTGGCGCTGATCGTCCTCCTCATCGTGGTCGCTGCCGCTCTGCGCGGCTACCTGCCGGCTCACCACCAGGCGCCCCGCGCCGATTCGGGCAGCAATCCCGCGGCGCTGGTTGCCGTCATCGCCGCGCTTGTCGGCACGGTCACGCTGCTCGCCGTCGCGGTCATCGCGAGGTTGCGTGATCCACGGGGCGCGGCGCGCGGCGCGGCGGAACTGCCCGAGATGCTCGGCACCGGCTCGGGCCGGCCGCGCTGGCGCCCGCTGCTGATCGGGCTCGGGGTGATCGCGGCCTTGCTGGTGGCGCTGACCCTGCTGACCCGGCTGGCGGACACGCACGAAATCGCCGCACCCGCGCCCGCTCGGGACGCGAGCGCGCCCCCCTCGGCGTACACCGGCGCCCCGCCGCCGCGGCAACACCCCGAAGGCCACAGCGGCAACATGTTCGGAATCCTGCTGGCCTGCACGCTGCCCATGCTCGTCATCCTGGTCGCGGGTACGACAATCGAATCGCGACGGAGGTGGCGCGCGGCGGCGCCGCAAACCGCCGCGCCCGAAGACCGCGAATCCCCGCCGCCCGAGACGCGTCCGGAATCGCTGGTGCGGGCCGCCGAGCGCGGTCTGGCGGAGATGGCAGACCTCAGCCGGGAACCCCGGGAGGCGATCATCGCCTGCTACGCCGCGATGGAACGCGAACTCGCCAACGTCCCCGGCGCCGTCCCGCAGGACTTCGACACCCCGACCGAGGTGTTGGCCCGGGCCGTCGAACACCATGCGCTACAGGCCGACAACGCCGCCGGCCTGGTTGCTCTCTTCGTCGAGGCGCGGTTCAGTCCCCACGTCATGAACGAGGGACACCGCGACGCCGCGGTGCGCACGCTACAGCTGGTCCTCACCGAACTGCGCTCTGCGAGTCGCGCATGAAACGGCTTGTTGTACTGGGGGTTTGCCTGATCGTCGGCGTTGAGCTCCTGACGCTGACGCTGCACGACCGGCGGTTCTTACTCGGGGCCTCGGGTGTCGCACTGGCCCTGGTCCTGCTCAGCGTCCGCCGCGTGCTGGGCCGGGAGGCGCAACCCGCCGCCGCACCGCCCCCCGACGATCTGGGGGATTCGCTGCGTCGTTGGCTTGCCACCACCGAGACGACGATCCGATGGTCGGAGTCGACCCGGGCCGACTGGGACCGGCACCTACGGCCGATGCTCGCGCGGCGCTACGAGATTGCCACGGGCCAAAGGCAATCCAAGGACCCCGCCGAATATCATGCGACTGGACGGATGCTGTTCGGCGCCGAATTGTGGGAATGGGTCAACCCGAACAACGTCACCCGCAGCGGTGACCGCGGGCCCGGCCCCGGCCGGGCGGCGCTGGAGGCGATCCTGCTCAGGCTGGAGCAGGTATGACGCTGCCGGCCGCGACAACCACCGAGTACTGCGACGCGGTGATCGACGAGATCGAGCGCGTGGTGGTGGGCAAGCGGGCCGCGCTCACGCTGATCCTCACCGCGGTCCTCGCCGGCGGCCACGTCCTGATCGAAGATCTTCCCGGGCTGGGCAAGACGCTGATCGCGCGCTCCTTCGCCGCCGCGTTGGGGCTTCGGTTCACCCGGGTGCAGTTCACACCCGACCTGCTTCCCGCGGACCTGCTCGGTTCGACGATCTACGATATGCAGTCGGGCCGCTTCGCCTTCCGCGCCGGACCCATCTTCACCAACCTGATGCTCGCCGACGAGATCAACCGCACGCCACCGAAGACGCAGGCGGCGCTGCTCGAGGCGATGGCTGAGGGCCAGGTGAGTATCGACGGCGAAACCCATAAGCTACCAACGCCGTTCATCGTCCTGGCGACAGACAACCCGATCGAGTACGAAGGCACCTATCCGCTCCCGGAGGCGCAGCTGGACCGGTTCGCGATCCGGATGGAGCTGCGCTACCTGTCCGAGCGGGACGAGACCGCCATGCTGCGCCGGCGGCTCGAACGCGGCGCGGCCGATCCGGTGGTGAACCAGGTGGTGGACTCCCAGGACCTGCTGGCAATGCGCGAATCAGTCGAGCAGGTGACCGTGCACGACGACGTCTTGCATTATGTGGTTTCGCTGGCCACCGCCACCCGACACCACCCGCAGGTCGCGGTGGGCGCCAGCCCGCGCGCCGAACTCGACCTGGTTCAACTCGCCCGTGCCCGTGCGTTGTTGCTCGGCCGGGACTATGTGATCCCCGAGGACGTCAAGGCGCTCGCCACGGCGGCGATCGCACACCGGATCACGCTGCGCCCCGAGATGTGGGTGCGCAAGATTCAGGGCGCCGACGTCGTCGGAGAACTGCTGCGGCGCCTGCCGGTGCCCCGGACTGGCGGTGGGAGCCAGGGTGACTCAGGGTCATGAGGTCGAGTTCGCTTGGCGTGCATCGCCGTTGACGCGGTCGATCGCGACATGCGCCGCGGTTGCGCTGGCCGCCGCGGTGCTGGGCGTCCGGTGGCAGCTGATCGCCTTCGCCGCGCCGCTGCTCGGTGTGCTGTGCTCGCTGAGCTGGCAGCGCCCGGTGCCGAAGATTCGGGTGCACGGCCAACCGGAGTTGCAGCGCTGCTTCGAAGACGAGCCGGTGCGGGTCACGGCATGGGCCACCACTGAGAACCCGGATTCAGCCCCCGTCGAGCTCGCGGTTTCCGCCGCCGGCGGTATGCACCTGGAGGCATTGGGCCCGGATTCGGCCCACGCGAAAACGGTTGTGGCGACGGCGAACCGCTGGGGCCGCTATCCGATCCGCGCCCGGGTCGACGTGGTGGCGCGCGGTGGCCTGCTGAGCGGCACGGCGACCGTCGACGCCGCCACCGTCATCGTGTTCCCGCTGACGCCGCCCCAGTCGACGCCCATCCCGCAGGTCGAGTTGCTCGACCGCCTCGGCGCGCACCTGACGCGGCACGTCGGCCCGGGGGTCGAATATGCCGACATCCGCCCCTATGTGCCCGGCGACCAGCTGCGGGCGGTGAACTGGCCGGTGAGCGCGCGCCGCCGCGAGCTGCACGTGACGCAACGACTGACCGACCGCGCCGCCGACGTGGTGGTTCTGATCGACACCTACCAACAGCCGGCAGGCCCGGCGACCGAGGCCACCGAGCGGGTGGTGCGCGGCGCGGCGCAGGTGGTGCAGAGCGCGTTGCGGCACGGTGATCGCGCCGGGATCGTCGCGCTGGGCGGCAACCGTCCCCGATGGCTCGGCGCCGACATCGGGCAGCGCCAGTTCTACCGGGTGCTCGACACTGTGCTCGGCGCCGGCGAGCACTTCGAGAACACCACGGGCACACTGGCACCGCCCGCGGCGGTTCCCGTCGGTGCGATCGTCATCGCCTTCTCCACGCTCCTCGACACCGAGTTCGCGCTCGCTCTGATCGATCTCCGCAAACGCGGCCACGTCGTGGTGGCCGTCGACATTCTCGACAAGTCGCCGTTCGACGGCGAACGCGACCCCCTGGTGGACCGGCTGTGGGCGGTGCAGCGCTCTGCCATGTATCGCGACATGGCCACCATCGGCGTCGACATCATCTCGTGGCGCGAAGGTTTCGCCCTGGAACAATCGATGGGCGTGCTGCCGGACCGCAGGCATCAGGTGCGGGGACGGCTGCGGGGGTCCCGGTAGCATGGCGGCACTAAAACGGGTGGGCCTGCCGGTGTTGTCGACCGCGTTCGGTCTTTCGATGGTCGCGTCGGCGGCGGTGGGCTCGCCCGGAGCGCCGCTGGCCGCGGCGGCGGCTTTGGTCGCGGTCGCCGCCGGCGCGGTGTTCGCACCGGCCGCAACGGTTGCCGTGCTGCTCGTCGTGGTCGAGATTGCGTTGTCCGGACCGCCCGTTGTGCTCGTTGCCCTGTCCGGCCTGTACGCCGCCGCCTACCTGGTGTCGCGCCACGCCACCCGCGCGTCGGCCCGCATGGTGCTGGGGAGCGCGGCGACACTCGTTGCCGCCCTGTGCTTTACGGCGGCCGGGTTGTTTGCGGCGTCGTTCCCGCTGCGGCTGCCGTGGGTGCCGCTGCTCGCGCCGGTCGGCGCGTTGGCGATCTTCGTGCTGGCCACTCGGGCGTTCACCAAGGGCTTGGACTGAGGGCGGTGACCGGGTGCCTCAGTGCAGCAGCTGGGCGGCGTGATCGGCCAGGTCGAGCAGCGGCTGCGGGAAGACGCCCAAAAGCACTGTGGCGGCGGCGCACACCGCGATCGCGGCCTTGCTGAGGACGCCGGGCGCCACCACGTGCGGGGTGTCGTCGGTCGCCTCGGTGAAAAACATCGAGACGATCACGCGCACATAGAAGTACGCGGCCACCCCGCTGGCGAGCACGCCGACGATCACCAGCGCCGCCGCGCCGCTCTGGGCGGCGGACTTGAACACCGCGAGCTTGCTGACGAAGCCGCTCGTCAGGGGGATGCCGGCGAAGGCCAGCAGGAACATCGAAAACATCACGCCCACGATGGGTGAGCGCTGCCCGAGTCCTGCCCAGTGCGACATCCTGGCGTCCTCGACACCGTCGGCGTCGCGGATCAGGCTCACGATCGCGAACGCACCCACGGTGCTGAAGCTGTAGGCCAGCAGGTAGAACAGCGTGGCGGACAGACCCGCCGGGGTGTCGGCGATGACGCCGGTCAGGATGAACCCCACGTGGGCGACCGACGAGTAGGCCAGCAGCCGCTTGACGTCGGTCTGGTTGACGGCGGTGATGGTGCCCACCGCCATGGTCAGGATGGCGATCGCCCACAGCACCGGGCGCCACTGGTCGTGCAGCGGGGGCAGCGCCACATAGACCACCCGAAGCAGCGCGCCGAACGCCGCGACCTTGGTGGCCGCCGCCATGAAGCCCGTGATCGGGGTGGGCGCGCCCTGGTAGACGTCGGGAATCCAGGAGTGGAACGGGACCGCGCCCACCTTGAACAGCAGACCCACCGACAGCAGCGCGACGCCGACCAGCGCCATCGACGTATCGCCATGGGCCCCAAGCGCATTGCGGATGCCGGGCAGCAGCAGCGTGCCGGTCGCGCCGTACAGCAGGGCCGCGCCGTAGAGGAAGAACGCCGAGGAGAACGCGCCCAGCAGGAAGTACTTCATCGCCGACTCCTGCGACAGCAGCCGGCGGTGTCGGGCCAGCCCGCACATCAGGTACAGGGGCAGCGACAGGACCTCCAGCGCGACGAACATCGTCAAGAGGTCGTTGGACGCGAGAAAGACCATCATGCCGCCGACGGAGAGCATCGCCAGCGGGAAGAGTTCCGTCTGCGCGGCCCCCGCGCGCTCGGCCTCGATCTCGGCGTCGCTGCCGGGCACAGCCGAGGCCTGCGGGGTGAAGGAATCCAGGCTGGACCCGGCGGCCCGAACCGCCGCCTTGCTCTCCGCCTTGGACTGTGTGCGTTCGGCCATGAAGATGACCGCGAGCACGGCCACCAGCAGCACGGTGCCCTGCAGGTACAGCGCCGGCCGGTCGATGGCCATCGCGCCCAGCACCGCGCTGCGGCCGGCGGCCGGCAGCGAACGGCCGACCACGATCACGGCGACGAACGCGGCCACCAGGCCGCCGAGGGCCAGCGCCACCTGGGCGGTGTAGCGCCCCCGCCGCGGGATGAACGCTTCGACCAGCACACCGGCGACCGCGACGCCGAAGACGATGAGCATCGGGCACAGCAGGAAGTACTCGATGCTGGGGGACGGGAGCAGGATCATCGGTGCGGTCCTTCGGCGGTGCGGGGTGCGTGGGCCGGTGCCGCGGTGCCCGGGGGCACGCTCGGCGCGGGATCGTGCTGGCCGATGGTGGTCATGGTGTTGGCGACGGCGGGGTTGATCAGCTCCAGCACCGGCTTGGGGTAGACCCCGAGCGCCAGGAGCAGCGCGATCAACGGTGCGACGACGAGCATTTCGCGCGCCCGCAGGTCGGTGATCTTCTCGTTGCCGCTGGCAACCGGGCCGGTCATCACCCGCTGGTAGAGCCAGAGCATGTAGATGGCCGCCAGGACCAGTGCGGTGACCCCGAACGCGCCCGCCAGCCAGTACCGGTTGAATGTGCCCAGCAGAACCAGGAATTCGCTGACGAACGGCGCCAGCCCCGGCAGGGACAGGGTGGCCATGCTGGCCACCAGGAAGGTTCCCGCCAGGATCGGCGCGACCTTCTGCACCCCGCCGTAGTCGGCGATCAGTCGGCTGCCCCGACGCGACACCAGGAATCCGGCGATCAGGAACACCGCCGCCGTCGACAGCCCGTGGTTGAGCATGTACAGCGTCGACCCGCTCTGGCCCTGGCTGGTCATCACGAAGATGCCCGCGATGATGAACCCGAAGTGCGAGATCGAGGTGTAGGCGATCAGGCGCATCATGTCGGTCTGGCCGATCGCCACGATCGCGCCGTAGATGACACCGACGATGGCCAGCGTCACGATCAGCGGCCGGAAATACGTTGAGGCGTCGGGGAACAGCTGCAGGCAGTAGCGCAGCATGCCGAATGTGCCGACCTTGTCCATCACTGCCGTGATCAGCACCGCGGTCGCCGGGGTGGCCTCCACACAGGCGTCAGGCAGCCAGCGGTGGAACGGCCACAGCGGGGCCTTGATCGCGAACGCGAACATGAAGCCGCCGAACAACGCCTTGAGCACGGTGGGGTCGGCGCCCAGTCGGCCGGACTGCACCGCGTCGACGATCTCCCGGAAGTCGAACGTGCCGGAGCCGTGCTGGGCGGTCACCACGTACAGCCCGATCACCGCGGCCAGCATGATCAGCCCGCCGAACAGGTTGTACAGCAGGAACTTCACCGCCGCGCGCGACCGGCCGGCTCCCTGGCCGAAGCCGCCGATGAGGAAGTACATCGGGATCAGCATGGCCTCGAAGAACACGTAGAACAGCAGCACGTCCAGGGCGATCACCGAGATCAGCACCATCGACTCGATGGCCAGCCCCAGGGCGACGTAGGCGTGCACGCCGCGCGTGCGCTGTCCGCCGTCGTTCCAGCCGGCCACAGCCAGCAGCGGGATGAGCACCACGGTCAGCAGCACCAGCACGAGCGCGATGCCGTCCACACCCAGGGTGTAGCCGGCCCCGAACGAAGGTATCCACGAATGGCTTTCGACGAACTGGTAGGCGGGGCCGCCGGTCTTGTAGCCGGCGGTGACGACGACCGCCACCGCCAGCGTGGCCACGGAGAAGACCAGGCCGGTCCACTTGGCCAGCCGGCGCAGCCCCGGTGGCAGCAGGATGACCAGCCCTGCGCCGGCCAGCGGCAGCAGCCACAGGATGCTCAGCCACGGAACGCCGTTCATCAGAGCCCCATTCACCACAGCTTCACCGCCAGGATCAGCGCGACCACCAGCGTCGCGCCCGCCAGCATCGACAGCGCGTAGTTGCGTGCGAAGCCGGTCTGCAGGCCCCGCAGCCGGTTCGATGTCGAGCTCACCAGCGCCGCAAGGGCGTTGACCGAGCCGTCCACACCCGCGTCGTCGACCTCGACGAGCGCGTGGGTCAATGCTGCGCCGGGGCGCATGAACACCTCCTCGTTGAAGGCATCGCCGTAGAGGTCGGCGCGTGCGGCCGTCGTCGCCGGGGAGACCGACAGCGGGGCCACCCGCGGGACCGAAAGCCTGCCGTACTTCGCGTAGGCCACCGCGATGCCGATGGCGACGACGGTCAACGCCAAAGCTGTGCTGACCCAGGCCGGCAGGGCGTGGGTCACCTCCTCGTGCTTCCCGACTACCGGCTCGAGCCAGCGCTGCAGGGTGCCGCCGATGGCCAGCAGGCCGCCGGAGAACACCGAGCCGAACGCGAGCAGGATCATCGGCCACGTCATCAGCGCCGGCGCCTCGTGCGGGTGTGCGCTCGGCGCCCAGCGCTTCTCGCCGAAGAAGGTCATCAGCATCACCCGCGTCATGTAGAACGCGGTGATCCCGGCGCCCAGCAGCGCGGCCCCGCCCAGCACGTAGCCGCGGACGCCGCCGGAGGCCAGCGCCGCCTCGACGATGGCGTCCTTGGAGAAGAAGCCGGCGAACGGCGGCACGCCGATGATCGCCAGGTAGCCGAGCCCGAACGTGGCGAAGGTGATCGGCAGGGCGGCGCGCAGCCCGCCGTACCGGCGCATGTCCTGTTCCTCGTGCATCGCGTGGATCACCGCGCCGGAGCCCAGGAACAGTCCGGCCTTGAAGAAGCCGTGGGTCAGCAGGTGCATGATCGCGAACGCGTAGCCCGCCGGGCCCAGGCCGGCGGCCAGCACCATGTAGCCGATCTGGCTCATCGTCGAGGCGGCCAGGGCGCGTTTGATGTCGTCCTTGGCGCAGCCGATGATCGCCCCCAGCATCAGCGTGACCGCGCCGACGATGACCACGGCCAGCTGCGCCCCGGGCGCCAGGTTGTAGAGCGGGTTGGACCGCACGATCAGGTACACGCCGGCGGTCACCATGGTGGCGGCGTGGATCAGCGCCGACACCGGGGTGGGGCCCTCCATCGCGTCGCCCAACCAGGCCTGCAGCGGGACCTGGGCGGATTTGGCGCACGCGCCCAGCAGCAACAGCAGCCCCATCGCGTTGAGCGCGCCCCGGCCGGCCGCCGGCGCGCCCGCGAACACGCCCGCATAGGACAGCGTGCCGAACGTGCTGAACATCAAGAACATTCCCAGCGCCAGGCCGGCGTCGCCGACCCGGTTCATCACGAACGCCTTCTTGGCCGCCGTGGCCGCCGAGGGCTTGTGGTACCAGAAGCCGATCAGCAGGTAGGACGCCAGGCCGACGCCCTCCCAGCCCACATAGAGCACCACGTAGTTGTCGGCCACCACCAGCAGCAGCATCGAGGCCAGGAACAGGTTGAGGTAGCCAAAAAAACGACGGCGGTCCGGGTCCTCGGCCATGTAGGCGACCGAGTAAATGTGGATCAGCGACCCGACCCCGGTGATCAGCAGCACGAAACACATGGACAGCTGGTCGATCTGCAGGCCAAGGTCCACCTGCAGCTGGTTGACCGGGATCCAGGTAAACAGCGTCTGGTGGATGGCGCGGTCGTCGGCGGCGCGGCCGAGCAGGTCGGCGAGCAGCGTGGCGCCCACCCCGAACGACGCGACGGCGGCCGCGCAGCCCAGCCAGTGCCCCCACGCGTCGGTCCGCCGGCCGCCGAACAGCAGGATCGCGGCACCCGCCAGCGGCAGTGCCACGAGCAGCCAGGTGAAGTGAGTCATCGTGGCGTGTCAGCCTTTGAGTAGGTTCGCGTCGTCGACGGACGCCGATTTGCGGGCACGGAAAATCGTCATGATGATGGCCAGGCCGATCACGACCTCGCAGGCGGCCACCACCATCGTGAAGAACGCGATCATCTGCCCGTCCAACTGGCCGTGCATCCGCGCGAAGGTGACGAACGCCAGGTTGACGGCGTTGAGCATGAGCTCGACGCACATGAACATCACGATGGCGTTGCGCCTCAGCAGCACACCCGAGGCCCCGATGGTGAACAGCAGGGCCGAAAGGTAAAGGTAGTTGGCCGGATTCACGACGCACCGCCTTGGATGGGTTGGGGGTCAGCCCTGTGGTCGGCGTCGGGGGATTCCAGCTCCCTGTCCTGGGCGTCATGGCCGGTCAGGATCGCCGACACCGACAACCTCGAGTACGAGCCGTCGGGCAGCAGCGCGGCCGTGTCGACGGCGTTGCGGCGTGCGAAGACGCCGGGGCTGGGCATCGGGGTGGGGTGCCCGCCGGGCCGGAAGCGCTCCTCGGAGAGCTCGCGCTGGGTCTTGCGCCGCGCGAAACGCTCCCGGTGCGCGAGCACCATCGCACCGACGGCCGCGGTGATCAACAGCGCGCTGGTCAGCTCGAACGCCCACAGGTACCGCGAGAAAATCAGCGCGGCAAGGCCTTCGACGTTGCCGTTGGCGTTGGCGGCGCCCAGCCCGGCGAAGCCTCCGGTGGCCACGTTGCCAATGGCGGCCATGAGCAGGACGCCGAACCCGGTCCCGGTCAGGACGGCGGCCGCGCGCTGTCCGCGCAAGGTCTCCTTCAGGGATTCGGCGGTGTCCACGCCGATCAGCATCAGTACGAACAAGAACAGCATCATCACCGCGCCGGTGTAGACGACGACCTGCACGACGCCGAGGAACAGCGCGTCCTGGACGATGTAGAACACCGCCAGGATGATCATCGTCATCGCCAAGAACATCGCCGAGTAGACGGCGTTGACCGCCAGCACCACCCCGAGCGCGCCGATCAGCGCCACCGTGCCCAGCACCCAGAACGTCACCGCCTCGCCGGTGGAGGTGCGCACGATGGCGTCGGTGGCCAACGTCGTCGCCAACAGTGTCGTCACCGCGGGTCTCCGGCCTTCTCGGTCTCGCGCAAGCCGTTCGCTGTCACGTTGCCCTGGTAGTAGTCCTTGTCGGTGGCCCCCGGCGCCCGCGGGTGCGGCGGCGCAAGCATGTCCTGCAGCAGCGGGGCCAAAAGCCGGTCCTTCTCGTAGATGAGGCCGGCGCGGTTGTCGTCGGCCATCTCGTAGTCGTTGGTCATCGTCAGCGCCCGGGTCGGGCAGGCTTCGATGCACAGGCCGCAGCCGATGCAGCGCAGGTAGTTGATCTGGTACACCCGGCCGTAGCGCTCACCCGGTGAGAACCGTTGCTCTTCGGTGTTGTCCGCGCCCTCGACGTAGATCGCATCGGCCGGGCAGGCCCAGGCGCACAGCTCGCAGCCGATGCACTTCTCCAGCCCGTCGGGGTAGCGGTTGAGTTGGTGACGGCCGTGGTAGCGCGGCGCCACGGGACCCGGCTTCTCCGGGTATCCCTCGGTGACACGCTTTTTGAACATCGCGGTGAACGTCACGCCGAATCCGGCCACGGCGTCGAGGAATTTAGCCATGCGCATTCTCCTTGCTCGCACCGACGGGTGTCGCTAGCGCCTTCATTGGCAGCGGCGGCGTCGGGTATGCAGGTTCGAGGGCCTCCTGGACGGCTCCCTTGTGGCGACGGCGGAGCTCCCGCTCCATCGCGCGGATGCCTGGACTGCTGAACGGCTTTCGCAACAGCAGCACCAGCGCTACGGCCACGACGATGCTGCTGACCACCAGGATCGGAGTCCAGTGCGCGTACCCCTGGTTGCGCAGGGTGCGGATCACCCCCGCGATCAGCACCCAGACCAGCGACGCCGGGATGAGCAGCTTCCAGCCCAGCGCCATGAACTGGTCGTAGCGCAGCCGGGGCAGGCTGGCGCGCAACCACATGTAGACGAACAGGAAGGTCCACATCTTGGCGGTGAACCACAGCACCGGCCACCAGCCGGTGTTGGCGCCGGCCCACATGTTGATCGGCCAGGGGGCGTGCCAGCCACCGAAGAACAGGGCCGCGGCGAGCGAGGAGACCGTCATCATGTTGACGTATTCGGCCAGCATGAACATCGCGAACTTCAGCGACGAGTACTCGGTGTGGAAGCCGGCGACCAGTTCGCCCTCGGCCTCCGGCAGGTCGAATGGGGCGCGGTTGGTCTCACCCACCATTGAGATGAGATAGATGATGAACGACGGCAGCAGCAGGAACACGTACCACACGCGGTTCTGGGAGGCCACGATCTGCGAGGTGGACATGGAGCCGGCGAACAGGAACACCGCCGCGAACGACAGCCCCATCGCGACCTCGTAGGAGATGACCTGGGCGGTGGAGCGCACCCCGCCCAGCAGCGGGTAGGTAGAACCCGACGCCCAGCCGCCCAGCACGATGCCGTACACGCCGATCGCCGAGAACCCCAGGATGAACAGCACCGCGACCGGCAGGTCGGTCAGCTGCAGCGGCGTGCGGTGGCCGAACACCGACACCTCGGGGCCGAACGGGATGAACGCGAACGCGGTGAACGCGGGGATCGTCGAGATGACCGGAGCCGCCATGTACACGAACCAGTCGACGCCGCGGGGGGTGATGCTCTCCTTGAGCGCCAGCTTGATCCCGTCGGCCAGGCTCTGCAGGGCGCCCCACGGCCCCGCCCGGTTGGGGCCGGGCCGCTGCTGCATCCAGCCCAGGATCTTGCGCTCGAGCAGGATGGCGACCAGCACGTTGAGCATGAGGAACACGAAGATCGCCAGTGCCTTGCCCAGCACCAGCCACCAGGTGTCGTGTCCGAAGGCGGACAAGCTATTCATGTGCGCCGCTCCTCCTCATCGCTGCGCTCCGCATCGTCGCCGGCGGTCGTCATGAGCCAACTCCAATTCGCACGATGTCGCCCACGGTGACGCCCAGCTCCCGGTGCACCGCCGAGCCCGGCGAGTTCAACGGCAGCCACACCACCCGGTCGGGCATGTCGGTGACGTTCAGCGGCAACGTGATCGAGCCGCGCGGCGTGCTGACCGTGACCGCGTCGCCGTCGGCGACGCCGATCTCGGCCGCGGTGCCGGCCGACAGCCGCACCACCGGTGTGCGCGCGGTCCCGGCCAGGTGCGGCTCCCCGTCCTGCAGCCGCCCGTTGTCCAGCAGCATCCGCCAGCCGGCCAACACGGCCTGTCCCTTTTCAGGCCGGTTCCGGCCCTCGTCCGGCGGGGCCGGCACGTCCGGGGCCCCGACGGGCTTGCCGTCCCAGGCGCCCAGCCTCGCCATCTCCTGGCGGGCCTCCTCGGCGGTGGTCGCCCCGAGGTAGACGCCCATCTCGTCGGCCAGCGCGTCGAGCACCCGGTGATCGGACTGGCCGGCCTGTTGGGCGGTGCCGTGCAGCGCGGGACCGAACCCGCGCACGCGGCCCTCCCAGTTGAGGAAGGTGCCGGCCTTCTGCGTCGTCGGCGCGACCGGGAACACCACGTCGGCGCGCTGCGTGACGGCGCTGTGCCGCAGCTCCAGGCTGACCACGAATCCGGCGGCGTCCAGCGCGGACAGCACCGCCTCGGGATCGGCGAAGTCGTCGGGCTCCACACCGCCGACGACCAGCGCGCCCAGCGTGCCGTCGGCGGCCGCCGCCAGGATGGCGCCGGCGTCACGCCCTCGGGCAGAGGGCAATTCGTCGACGTTCCAGGCCGTGCACACCTGCGCGCGGGCCTCGTCGTCGGCCAGCGGGCGGCCACCGGGCAGCAGACCGGGCAGCGCCCCGGTCTCCAGCGCGCCGCGTTCGCCGGCCCGGCGCGGCACCCACGCCAGCCGGGCCCCGGTGGTGTCGGCCAGTCGCGCCGCGGCCGACAGGGCGCCCGGTGCCGTCGCCAGGCGTTCCCCGACCATGATCACCGCGCCGGGGGTGGCCAGCAGGTCACCGATCTCGCCGGTGGCCAGCCCGTCCAGCGTCGCGGCTTCGGCGCCGGGAGCGGTCTGCAGCAGCCGGCCCGCCATCTTCTCCAGCGCGCGGGTGGCGAACGGGGCGACCGCGTACACCGGCACCCCGCGCTTGCGGGCGGCCTTGCGCAGTCGCAGGAAGACGATCGGCGACTCCTCTTCCGGCTCGAACCCGGCCAGCACCACCACCGGCGCCGACTCCAGCTCGGCGTAGCTGACGGCCATCGGCCGGCCGGCGATGCGCGCCGCCAGGAAGTCGGCCTCCTCGGCCGAGTGCGGGCGGGCGCGGAAGTCGATGTCGTTGCTGTCCAAGACGATTCGCGCGAACTTGGCGTAGGCGTAAGCGTCCTCGCAGGTCACCCGGCCCCCGACCAGCACGCCCGCGCGGCCGCGGGCCGCCTCGAGGCCCCGGACCGCGGTCGCCACCGCGTGCGACCACGACGCGGGCACCAGCGAGCCGCCGGAGTCGCGGATCAGGGGAGTGGTGAGCGCGTCGGGCTGGGTGGCGTAGTTGAACGCCCACCGGCCCTTGTCGCAGTTCCATTCCTCGTTGACCTCGGGGTCGTCGCCGGCCAGCCGGCGCAGCACCTTGCCGCGGCGACGGTCGGTGCGCTGCGCGCATCCCGACGCGCAGTGCTCGCATACGCTCGGGGTCGATACCAGGTCGAACGGGCGGGCCCGGAAACGGTAGGCCATCCCGGTCAGCGCGCCCACCGGGCAGATCTGCACCGTGTTGCCCGAGAAGTAGGAATCGAACGGCTCGTTGGCGTAGATGCCGACCTGCTGCAGGGCGCCGCGCTCCTGCATGTCGATGAACGGGTCGCCGGCGATCTGCTCGGAGAACCGCGTGCAGCGGGCGCACAGGATGCAGCGCTCACGGTCCAGCAGCACCTCCGAGGAGATGTTGATCGGCTTGGCGAACGTGCGCTTGACGTCGGTGAAGCGGGAATCGGCGCGCCCGTTGGACATTGCCTGGTTCTGCAGGGGGCATTCGCCGCCCTTGTCGCACATCGGGCAGTCCAGCGGATGGTTGATCAGCAGCAGTTCCATCACGCCGTGCTGGGCCTTGTCGGCGGCCTCGGAGGTCAGCTGGGTGCGCACGACCATGTCGTCGGTGGCCACGGTGGTGCACGACGCCATCGGCTTGCGTTGCCCCTCGACCTCCACCAGGCACTGCCGGCAGGCGCCGACCGGGTCCAGCAGCGGGTGGTCGCAGAAGCGCGGGATCTGGATGCCGATCAACTCGGCCGCGCGAATCACCAACGTGCCCTTGGGAACGCTGACCTCGATGCCGTCGATGGTCAGGTTCACCATCTCCGGCGGACGCACCCCGTCGCCCGCTTCGGTTTTGGCTGCACTAGTCACGGCGCCCTCAAGCCTTTCCGTTCGGCGTCAGCATGGAGTCTTTCGGGTCGAACGGGCAGCCGCCCCCCTCGACGTGCGCGACGTACTCGTCGCGGAAGTACTTGATCGACGACATCACCGGGCTGGCGGCGCCGTCGCCCAACGCGCAGAACGACTTTCCCAGGATGGTGTCGGAGATGTCGGACAGCTTGCCGATGTCCTCGGCGGTGCCCTTGCCCGTCTCCAGCCGCTCGTAGATCTGGTCCAGCCAGAAGGTGCCCTCGCGGCACGGCGTGCATTTGCCGCACGACTCGTGCTTGTAGAACTCCGTCCAGCGGCGCACCGCGCGCACCACGCAGGTGGTCTCGTCGAAGATCTCCAGCGCCTTGGTGCCCAGCATCGAGCCGGCCGCGCCCACACCCTCGTAGTCCAGCGGCACGTCGAGGTGCTCGTCGGTCAGCAGCGGGGTCGACGACCCGCCGGGCGTCCAGAACTTGAGCCGGTGCCCGGCCCGTACCCCGCCCGCGTAGCCGAGCAACTCGCGCAGCGTGATGCCCAGCGGCGCCTCGTACTGTCCGGGCCGGGTGACGTGCCCGGACAGCGAATACAGGGTGAAGCCGGGGGATTTCTCGCTGCCCATCGACCGGAACCAGTCGACACCGTTGAGGATGATCGGCGGCACGCTGGCGATCGTCTCGACGTTGTTGATCACCGTGGGGCACCCGTACAGCCCGGCGACCGCGGGGAACGGCGGCCGCAGCCGCGGCTGGCCGCGTCGCCCCTCCAGCGAATCCAGCAGCGCAGTCTCCTCGCCGCAGATGTAGGCGCCCGCGCCGGCGTGCACCACCAACTCCAGGTCGAAGCCCGAGCCGTTGATGTCGCGGCCCAGGTAGCCGGCGGCGTAGGCCTCGGCCACCGCGTTCTGCAGGCGCCGCAGCACCGGCAGTACCTCGCCGCGCACGTAGATGAACGCGTGGTGGGCCCGGATCGCGTACGCCGCGATGATGACGCCCTCGACCAGCACGTGCGGCGTCGCCAGCATGAGCGGAATGTCTTTGCACGTCCCGGGTTCGGACTCGTCGGCGTTGACCACCAGGTAGTGCGGCTTGGCGGCCGCGCCGGTGTCGCCCTGCGGAATGAACGACCACTTGGTCCCGGTGGAGAAGCCCGCGCCGCCGCGGCCGCGCAGCCCGGAGTCCTTCACGGCGGCGATCACGTCGTCGGGCGCCATGGCCAGCGCCTTCTTCATCGCCTCGTAGCCCCTGTAGCCATCGTGGCGCCGGTAGGTTTCCAACGTCCACGACTCCGGGTCGTCCCAGAAGCGGCTGATGACCGGGGTCAACGGCGTGGTCATGACTGGCCTTTCGGGGGTGTCCCAGCAGGGGCGGGAGCCTGCATGCCGTTGTCCCGCGCCACCTTCAGCCCGGCCAGCGTCGCCTCGCCGGCGCCGCCCTGGCCCTGGTCGGGGCGCTGGTCGGGCAGGCCGGCCAGGATGCGCGACGTCTCGCGGAAGGCGCACAGCGGGGCGCCGCGGGTGGGCGGTGCCGGTGTGCCCGAGCGCAGCGAGTCGACGAGTTCGCGCGCCGACTCGCACGTCTGGTTGTCGTAGAACTCCCAGTTGACCATCACCACCGGGGCGAAGTCGCAGGCGGCGTTGCACTCGATGTGCTGCAGGGTGACGGACCCGTCGGCAGTGGTCTCGTCGTTGCCGATGCCCAGGTGCTCCTTGAGGGACTCGAAGATGGCGTCGCCGCCCATGACCGCGCACAGCGTGTTCGTGCAGACGCCGACGAGGTAGTCGCCGGTGGGTCCGCGACGGTACATCGTGTAGAAGCTCGCCACCGCCGACACCTCGGCACCGGTCAGGTCCAGCTGCTCACCGCAGAACTCCAGGCCCGCCGGGGTCAGATAGGAATCCTGCGACTGCACCAGGTGCAGCAACGGCAGCAGCGCGGAGCGCTTGTTGGGGTAGCGGCCGATGATCTCCTTGGCGTCGACCTCCAGCCGTGCCCGCACCTCCGGCGGATACGACTGCGGCGCACCGTCGACCACGAACTGGTTGGGCTCCTCGGGTGGGGGTCCCAGCCGGATGAACACGGGCTGGCCCTGCGGGCCGGTCATCGGTCCACCCCTCCCATCACCGGGTCGATGCTGGCGACCGCGGTGATCAGGTCGGCGACCATCCCGCCCTCGCACATCGCGGCCACCGACTGCAGGTTGGTGAACGAGGGGTCCCGGTAGTGCACCCGGTAGGGGCGGGTGCCGCCGTCGCTGACCATGTGCACGCCCAGCTCACCGCGGGGCGATTCGACGGCGGTGTAGACCTGCCCGGCGGGCACCCTGATGCCCTCGGTGACCAGCTTGAAGTGATGAATGAGTGCCTCCATCGAGCCGCCCATGATCTTGGCGATGTGCTCCTGTGAGTTACCCATGCCGTCGGGGCCCACCTTCAGGTCGGCCGGCCAGGCCAGCTTGCGGTCCTCGACCATCGTCGGGCCCGGCCGCAGCTTGTCCAGGCACTGCTCCACGATCTTCACGGACTCCCACATCTCTTTCACGCGAATCATGTAGCGCCCGTAGGCATCACATGTATCGGCGGTGATCACGTCGAATTCGTAGTCTTCGTAACCGCAATAGGGCTCGCTCTTGCGCAGGTCGTGGGGCAGACCGGTGGCACGCAGGATCGGACCGGTGATGCCCAGTGCCATGCACCCGGTCAGGTCCAGGTAGCCGATGTCGCAGGTGCGGGCCTTCCAGATCGCGTTCTCGTTGAGCAGGGCGCCCATCTCGCGCAGGACCTGTCGCAGCTCCTTGAGCGCGTCGGAGACCTCGGTGATCGTGTTCGGCGGGAGGTCCTGGGCCACGCCGCCGGGCCGAACGTAGGCGCTGTTCATCCGCAGGCCGGTGATCGACTCGAACAGCTTGAGCATGATCTCGCGTCCCCGGAAGCCGACGAACATCGGGGTCATCGCGCCCAGCTCCATGCCGCCGGTCGCCAGGGCGACCAGGTGTGAGGAGACCCGGTTGAGCTCCATCATCATGACCCGGATGACGTTGGCGCGCTCGGGTATCGCGTCGGTGATGCCCAGCAGCTTCTCAACGCCCAGGCAGAAGGCGGTCTCGTTGAAAAACGGTGCCAGGTAGTCCATCCGGGTCACGAAGGTGACGCCCTGGGCCCAGTACCGGTATTCGAGGTTTTTCTCGATTCCGGTGTGCAGGTAGCCGATTCCGCAGCGGACCTCGGTGACCGTCTCGCCTTCGATCTCGAGGATCAGCCGCAGCACCCCGTGCGTGGAGGGGTGCTGCGGTCCCATGTTGACGACGATGCGTTCGCCGGGATCCGCGCTGCGGGCGGCGTCGACGATCTGCTCCCAGTCCTGACCGCCGGCGACCAGAACGGTCTCGGATGGCTCAGAGGCGCCGTTTCCCTCGTGCGCCGTAGACGTTTGGGTCATCAGTTGTAGCCCCTCCGCTCGTCGGGCGGGGGTATCCGCGCGCCCTTGTATTCGACGGGCACTCCGCCGAGGGGATAGTCCTTGCGCTGGGGATGCCCCTGCCAGTCGTCGGGCATCTCGATCCTGGTCAGCGCCGGATGCCCATCGAAGATGATGCCGAAGAAGTCGTAGGTCTCACGCTCGTGCCAGTCGTTGGTCGGGTACACCGCGAACAGCGAGGGGATATGCGGATCGCCGTCTGGTGCAGACACTTCCAACCGGACGCGGCGGCCGTGGGTGATCGACTGCAGGTGGTAGACGGCGTGCAGTTCGCGGCCCGCCTCGTGCGGGTAGTGCACCCCGCTGACCCCCAGGCACATTTCGAAACGCAGGTCCGGTTCGTCGCGCAGCCGCTGGGCCACCTGCGGCAGCAGGTCCCGGCGCACGTGCAGGGTGAGCTCGTCGCGGTCCACCACGACCTTCTCGATCGCGTCGCCGAACTCGACGTCGTTGCGTCCCAGCGCCTCGGCCAACCGGTCGACGACGTCGTCGAAGTAGCCGCCGTAGGGCCGGGAACTGCTGCCCGGCAGCGTGACCTCGCGCACCAGCCGGCCGTATCCGGAGGTGTCGCCGGTGCCCGAGACGCCGAACATGCCGCGGCGAACGTCGATGCGCTCCTCGTCGGCGCGGGCCACCGCTTCCCCGGGGTCCTGGTCTGGTGAGCTCATCGCAGCAGTCCGCGCATCTCGATGGTGGGCCTCGCTGCCAGCGCCGCCTCCTCGACCTCGGCGATGGCGCGTTCCCGGTTGACGCCCAGCGGCATTTCCTGAATCTTCTCGTGCAGCTTGAGGATTGCGTGCAGCAGCATCTCGGGGCGCGGTGGGCAGCCGGGCAGGTAGATGTCCACCGGCACCACGTGATCCACGCCCTGCACGATCGCGTAGTTGTTGAACATCCCGCCCGAGGACGCGCACACGCCCATGGACAGCACCCATTTCGGCTCGGCCATCTGGTCGTAGATCTGGCGCAGCACCGGCGCCATCTTCTGGCTGACCCGCCCGGCCACGATCATCAGGTCGGCCTGCCGGGGTGTGGCCGAGAACCGTTCCATGCCGAACCGCGCGATGTCGAACCTCGGGCCGGCGGTCGCCATCATTTCGATGGCGCAGCAGGCCAACCCGAACGTCGCCGGCCACAGCGAGTTCTTGCGCACGTAGCCCGCGACCTTCTCGACGGTTGACAGCAGGATCCCACCGGGCAGCTGTTCTTCCAGGCCCACGTTTTATTACCTCAATCCCACGTCAGGCCCCCGCGGCGCCACACGTAGGCGTAGGCCACGAAGACCGTGAGCATGAACACGACCATCTCCACCAACGCGAACGTCCCGAGGGCGTCATAGCTGACAGCCCAGGGATACAGGAACACGATCTCGATGTCGAAGACGATGAACAACATTGCGGTCAGGTAGTACTTCACCGGGAATCGCTGGCCGGCGGTCGTGTGCGCGGTGTCGTCGGTGGGCTCGATCCCGCACTCGTAGGCCTCGAGCTTCGATCGGTTGTACCGGGACGGGCCGGCCAGGCTCGCGATCACCACCGAGCCCACGGCGAAGGCGGTGGCAATGGCTCCCAGCACCAGGATGGGTATGTAGGCGTTCAACTCGCTCCAAGATCCGTCGTACGGGCCGCCGCGCGGCGGCCGGGCGGTGGCCGGGCTGCTGTGACCGACGGGCTGTCTGTCCGGTCTCAGTGACCTACAACATAGCGTCGCGACGCCCGGAGCGCTTGCCCGGGGGGTGCGCCCGGCGGTTGCCCATCCGGTGGCCGCGTGGGGACCGAGGGTCGGTGAAACCGCAGACAGTCAGCCCGCCCCGGTGTATAGGGTGCCAATGCTCTGTGCTCCCGGGGATGTTGCCGCGGCCGTGCCGGGCCGCGACCGGGTGGTCGAGGTTTGGGGGGGTGTGATGCATTGCTCAATGTCGCCGCCGGAGGTGAACTCCTGGCGGATGTTCTCCGGCCCCGGATCGGGTCCGACGTTGGCCGCCGCGAGCGCCTGGGAGGGGCTGGCCGCGGAGTTGCGCTCGTCCGGGGGAGCCGTTCAAATCGGTGACCGCCGGCGTGACGGACCAGGGGTGGCAGGGCCCGTCGGCGACGGCGCTGCGAGCCGTGGCCGGCGCGTACGCGGCGCGGGTGCACGCGGCGGGTGATCAAGCCGAGCAGGCCGCCGCCGCGGCCCGGGCGTTAGCCGGGGCGTTCGAATCGGCATTTGCCGCGACGGTTCATCCCGAGGCGGTCGCCGTCGATCGCGCGCGGTTGCTGGCGGCGGCGGCGAACGTGTTCGGTCAGGACGCCCCGGCCAGCGCGGCGCTCGAGGCCGATTACGAGCAGATGCGGACCCGGAACGTGACCGCGATGGCGGGCTACCACGCGGCGGCCTCGGTGGCCGCCGGGCAGGTGACACCGTGGCAGCCGCTGCGGATCACCGTTCCCGGCGCCGCCCCCGGCTGGTTTGCCAACGCGCAGGCGTGGCGGGACTACGCCGCGTGGAACCTCGCGATCGGCAAGAACCGGCTGCCCGGCACCACACCCCAGGTGGTCAATTATCCGGGCACCGCCGGCTTGGTCAACGGGCTGGCCGCGCCGACCGCCGACGCGTCCTTCGCCATCGGTCAGCGGATGTTGCACGCCGACATCCTGTCCGCCGTGGCCATCGGTCAGCCGGTGGTGGTGGCGGGCTTTTCGGAGGCACCATCGTGGTCGACCACGACGAGGCGTATTTGGCCGGTCTGCCCAACGCGTCGTCGCCGAGCATGCTGTCCTTCGTCGAGTTCGCCAACCCGCAGCGCGGACTGGCCGCCACCGTCCTGCCTCCCGGCGTCACCATCCCGGGCATGGGGCACACGGTGGGAGCCGATCCGGTGAGCCAGTACGACACGACCGTGGTGTACCGCCAGTACGAGGGCCGGGCCGATCCGCCCGACCGTCCCTGGGACCTGCTCGCCGACCTCAATGCCGCCGCGGCCGCGAGATACCTGCACGGGCCCACCGAGCTCGCGTCGCCGTCGGACGCGGTGCAGGCGTCATCGTTCACCGACGCGCTGGGCGGGACGACGACCGCCTACATGGTGCCCACGCCGACACTTCCCCTGCTGATGCCGTTGCAGCAGATCGGGATTCCCGCCCCCATCGTCGGCGCCCTGAACGGCGCGCTGACGCCCGCCGTCAACGCCGGCTACTCCCAATACGATCCGACCGGTGGGGCCCCTACCTCAGCCACGGCAACCTGGTGTGGTGAGCGACTAGCGGGCGGGGGCGCGCAGCAGGCCCAGCACCGTGCGGCCCAGCACGATGGGGTCGACGGGGTGGGGCACCGCTGCCTCGGCGCGGGACCAGCTGGCCAGCCACGCGTCGTCGGGACGCCCGGTCAGCACGACGAGCGGCGGGCACGTGTCGAGTTCGTCCTTGAGCTGCTTGGCGATCCCCATGCCGCCCGTCGGGGTCGCCTCCCCGTCGAGGATTGCCAGGTCGATGCCGCCCTCGTCCATCCGCTGGACGACCATGGGGCCGGTCGCTACCTCGACGTAGTTGAGCTCGGGCAGATCCGGGTGCAGGTGCCTGCCCAGCGCCTGTATCACGTGCCGGCGCGTGTCGGCGTTGTCGCTGTAGACCAGGATGCGCAGGGCGACGGTGGAGTCGGGGCTGGAGGCGGACACGGTGCAGATCGTACTGGGGCGGCGCCGGTCCTACCGGGGTGCCCGCACGAAAACGGCTTCGGCCGCCGCCGTCACCGCGTCGGAGATCATGCCGAACCTGTTCCAGCCCAACCCGAACTGGGACCGGTCGACCGGGGTTTCGCCGGCGAACCGGATCGAGCCGTCCTCGAGTTCGGTGATGGTGACCGGCAGGGTCAGCGGCGCGGTGACGCCCTTGATCGTGAAGTCGGCCCGCAGCTCGGCGGCCTTCCCTGCGCGCGGCCGGAGCGCGGCGATGACCACGCTGATCTCCGGGAAGCGAGCGACGTCGAAGAAGTCCGCCGAGCGCAGGTGGGTGTCGCGACGGCCGATACCCGTATCCAGCGATGCGGCGGCGATGTCGAGCCGCCCGGTGACCGCGCCGTCGCCGGTCAGGCCCCCCTGGCCGGCGAACTCGGTGAAGCGGCCCCTGACCCTCAGCAGGCCCCACATGTTCTTGATCGCGAAGGTGATTGCCGAGCGCTCCGGCACCAGGCGCCACACGCCGGCCGTCTCGGGGTCGTTCAGCAGCGTTTCCAGGGTCGTCATCGTCGCCTCCCGGTTTGATTGGTGTGTTCCTCTGCGGGCCGCGGCCCGGCCCGCATCGTCTCCTCCCGGCTAGTCGATCAGCGGCGCGATCTCCGCGGGGTCGAAGTACTCGTCGATCCGCTCGATCAGGCCGTCGCCGCCCACCCCGATCACGATGCAGACCCGCATCGAGATCGACTGGCCGCCATGCCCGGTCGCGTGCAGGATGTGCTGCTGGACGAATCCGGTGTCGAAGAGCCGGCGGTCGAGTATCTCGTAGCGGCGCTCGGTGGTGGCCGCGATGAACCAGTCGATGACCCGCAGCGCGCGGGCCTTGTCGTCCGTCGTGAACGGGTCGCGGCGCCCGTCGGTCCGCCACACGGCGATGTCGTCCCGCCAGAGCCGGTCGACGGCCGCCTTGTCGCCGTCTTTGATCGCCGCGAACAGCCGGTCGGCCACGTCGACGATGGTCGCTGGGGTGCTAGTGGGCACGGGCCTGCCTCCTATTCGCTGTCGTATCCGGGGTGGGCGACCGCGAGCCGGCGCCGCACCAGGGTGCGCAGGCAGGCGACGACGTCGGTGGCGCGCCCGTCCAGCTCGCCGGCTCTGATGGCGGCGGCAAGCTCGTCCTCGTCGGCGAAGCCCAGGCCGGCCAGCGCCGCGCCGCTTTCCGCCTCGCGTTCGTCGAGCAATTCGCGCTCGACGATGCGCAACGCGTTGGCGGCCACCCGGGCATGGAAGTTGATCTGTCCGCTGGTCGCGTCCCGGACATCGGTTTCGAGGAATTCGGCGACCGCCGCGACGAGTTCGGCGGCGATCGGGCGGCCGTAGGCGCCGCTCACGGGTGGGCCTCCTCTGATTGCCCGCCTCCTCCTCGCGCCGCTGCGCGGCGCGCATCGTCACCGGCCGTCTCTGATTGCCCGCCTCCTCCTCGCGCCGCTGCGCGGCGCGCATCGTCACCGGCCGTCTCCGATTGCCCGCCTCCTCCTCGCGCCGCTGCGCGGCGCGCATCGTCACCGGCCGTCTCCGATTGCCCGCCTCCTCCTCGCGCCGCTGCGCGGCGCGCATCGTCACCGGCCGTCTCGAGCAGGTCCAGCAGGTCCCATTCGGTCTCGCAGACGCGGCGGCCGATCGTCGCCAACTCCACCGACCGCGACTGGCCGCTCAGGTGCCGCTCGGCCTGGTAGCGGCAGATGACACCCCAGCGCAGCGTGGCCAGTACGCGCCACCAGTGAAACGCCACCCGGTCGACGTTAGTCGCGCCGGCCTCCTCGTAGGCCCGCAGGAAGCTCTCGATGCTGCCCAGCCCCCCGGCGCCCAGGTCGGCCGGGGCGCCGAACCGCCAGGCCCGCACGCAGAACCAGGCCAGGTCCTCGTACGCCTCGCCCGCGTGGACCAGCTCCCAGTCCAGGACGGCGGCCAGGTCTGACCCGTCCACGATCAGGTTGCCCATCCGGTAGTCCCCGTGCACCAAAACGGTGGCCGACGCGGGCGGCCGGTGGGCGGCCAGCCAGCGGAACGCCCATTCGAACGTGGCGGTGGTGTCCTCCATGTCGTCGAGGCGCTCGCGCCACTCCACGAGCTGATCCTCGTGGGTCAGAGCCGGCAGGTCGGGGTCGGCGCGGTGGATGGCGGCCAGCGCCCGCGCGCACTGGTGCAGCAGCCCCGCGCGGTTGGCGTGCGCGTCACCGGCGTCGAGGCGGCGCTGGATGCGTCGCACGATGGTCTCGCCCGCGACGGCGTCGCAGATGAGAAACGGATTGCCCAGTGCAGCAGGCGAATCGGCGGCGATGAGGATGTTCGGGACCGGTGCGCCGGCGGCGGCCGCGGCGGCCTGCGCGCGGGCCTCGAGCTCCATGCCGGCGTGCAGGCCGTCGGGCGGGCCGGTGCGCAGGATCAGCGGCCGGCGCGCCGCGCCGGTGACGGCGTCGAACGCCCAGGTGGTGCGGCTGGCGCCGCCGGTCAGCGCACGCAGGTTCTCGACGACGGCGTCCGCGCCGAGCACGCCGGTGAGCACCTCGGTCAGCCTGGGCAGCAGCTGCGGCGCCGCCGTCACTTCTTGCCGAACTTGAAGAGCCGTTGCGCCACCCGGCGGATCTGGATCTCCTCGGCGCCCTCGGTGATGCGGTAGCGGCGGTGGTGGCGGTAGATGTGCTCGAATGGTTCGTGCCGGCTGTAGCCGAGGCCGCCGAAGACCTGCATCGCCCGGTCGGCGGCGTCGCAGACCAGCCGGTTGGCGCGGTAGTTGGCCATCGACACCTTGTCGGAGACCTCCATGTGGTGGTCGCGGTCCAGGTGCCAGGCCGCGTAGGCCACGAGCAGCCGCACCATCTGCGCCTCGGTGGCCAACTCTGCCAGCGGCCACTGCACGGCCTGGTTCGCCGACAGCGGCTTGCCGAACACCGTGCGCCGGCCGGCGTACTCGGCGGCACGGTCGATGCAGTACTGCGCGGCACCCAGGCTGCTCGCGGCCTGCCGGATCCGGTTCTCGTGCAGGAAGGTCTGCGCGACCTCCAGGCCGCGGCCCACCTCGCCCAGTATCGCGTCGCCGGGCACGCGCACATCGGTCAACTCGACTTCGCCGTGGTCGGTGGGCATGTTGAACGTCCACCAGTAGTACGGCACGCCGAACCCCGGGGTGTCGGTGGGCACCAGGAACGCGGTGATACCCGTGGCCTGCCCGGGCTCGCCGGAGGTGCGGGCGAAGACCAGGTCGTGGGTGGCGCGGTGCACACCGGTGTTGAACCGCTTGGAACCGTTGATGATCCAGCCGTCCCCATCCGGTTCGGCGCGCGTTTCCAGCCAGGTGGCGTCCGAGCCGTGCCGCGGTTCGGTCAGGCCGAACGCCATGGAGCGCTCGCCGGTGATCAGCGCCTCGGACCACACGCCGCGTTGCTCGTCGGTGCCGAAGCGTTCCATCATGATCACCTGTGGGAAGTTCCCGACGATCGACGACTCGTTCTGCAGGTCGTTGTGCAGGCCAAGGCCCTTGTGCGCCAGATGTTCCCGGATCACGGCCATGTCGACGTTGGTGCCGTCGCGGCCGCCCAGCGACGCCGGCAGACCGTAGCGCAGCCAGCCGGCCTTGTCGGCGCGCCTGCGCATCTCGGCCAGCAGGTCCTCCCACTCGCGCGTGGGGATGCCGTCGTTGTCCCAGTCGGTGCGGGCGTGCTCACGGCGCTTGTCGAAATACTGGATGTGCTCACGTTCCAGCGGCTTGATCTCGGCCTCGATGAACGCATCCATTTCGGCGAGTACGCCCGGCAGGTGTTCTGGCAGAGAAAAATCCATCGCTGGTCTCCTTACGCGCCGTACAGGGTTTTCTTCCAGATCCTCGACAGGGTCGCCACGGCGTCCTCGTCGCTGATCTGCAGGCCCATCCCGGAAGGGCCCACGAAGACGCTGGTGAAGTTCTCGAACAGCAGCGCGATGGCCGCCGCGGTGTGCTGCGGGTTGAGCTCGGTCCCGTAACCCTGTTCCTGGGCCCGGCGCACGGAGGCGGCGACGATGTCCATGCCGAAACGGCGGAACTCGTTCTGCACGGCCGCGAACCGCTGCTGGGTGGCGGCCAGCTGGGCGACGGCGATCATGATGCCGATGTTCTGCTTGAACATGTTCCAGTAGCCGGTGACCACCGCGGTGAAGAACGCGTCGTCGTCCGCCGACTCCGGCAGGCGCAGGCTCAGCCCCGACGGCGTCACCACGTCGTGCAAAAACGACTCCGCCAGCGCGGCCAGCAGGTCTTCCTTGTCTTCGAAGTACCGGTAGAACACCGCCGGGGACCTGCCGGCGGCCGAGGTGATGTCGGCCAGGGTGGTGCCGTGGAAACCCCTTTCGGCGAACAGTTTTCGGGCAGCTTGCTCGATGGCCTGCCTGGTCTGGCGGCCCTTGGCGGTCAGCAGCTCGGCGGGCATCAGTCGCGGATCCGGTCGCCGGCGCGCAACACCGCGCTAGGCAGGTCATGGCCGACAACCGATTTCGCGATACCGGCCGCAGCGATGGCGGCGTGCAGGTCCACGTCGACGTCGATGCCGCTGTCGGTCAGCAGGTACACCAGGTCCTCGGTGGCGATGTTGCCGGTCGCCCCGGGCGCGAACGGGCAGCCGCCCAGCCCGCCGACCGAGGCGTCCAGCCGGGTGACGCCGGACTCGACGGCCGCGTACGCGCTGGCCAGCCCGGAGCCGCGGGTGTTGTGGAAGTGCGCACCCAGCGGCAGGTCGCCGATCACCGGGCGCAGCTGGGAGATCAGCGATTTCACCCGTCCAGGCGTGGTCGTGCCGATCGTGTCGGCGATGCAGAACCGGTCGGCGTCGCGGTCGCGGGCGGCCGCGGCGATGTCGATGACGCGCTCAGGCGGCGTGGGCCCCTCGAACGGACAATCCCACGCGGTGGCGACGATGACCTCCACGGTGACCCCGCCGTCGTGGGCGATCGCGACGATCTCCTCGATCTGTCCGGTGGCCACGGCGCTGGGCCGCCCGACGTTGGCCTCGCTGAAGGCGTCGCTGGCCGCCACCACGTATTCGATCGATCGCAGCCCCGCGGCGACGGCGCGCTTGGCGCCGCCCGGGCTGGCGACCAGGGCGGAGAATTCGATGCCGGGGTAGTCGCGCAGGTGGGCGGCGAGTTCGGCGGCGTCGGCCATCGAGGGCACCTTCGACGGGGAGACGAACGCCGTCGCCTCGACCTCGCGCACCCCGGTGGCGGCCACCGCGGCCAGCAGTTCCAGCTTGGCGGACAGGCTGATCGGCTTTTCGATCTGCAGGCCGTCGCGCAAGGCGACCTCGCGAATGTCGACGTGGTTCACAGCACCCCCTCGGCGCGCAGTTCCTCGAGCTCCCCGGCGGTCTTGCCGAGCAGCCCGATGTAGACGTCGTCGTTGTGCTGCCCCGGGCGCGCCGGGCCGGCGTTGCGTACCCCGCCGGGCGACTCGGACAGCATCGGCACCACGCCGGGACCCAGCACGTCGCGCCCGACCCGCTCGTCGTAGTGCTCGACGAGCATGCCGCGGGCCCGCAGCTGCGGGTCCTCGACCACCTCGGCGACCGTGTTGATCGGGCCGGCGATCACGCCCGCGGCGGAAAGGGTTTCGATGATGTCGGCGGGGCCGCGCTGCGCGGCCCAGTCGCCGATGATCTTGTCGAGCTCGTCCTGGTTGCGGCCGCGCGCGGTGTGCGTGGCGAACCGGTCGTCTCCTGCCAGCTCCGGGCGGCCCATCGCCTTGCACAGGCGGGCGAACACGGTGTCCTGGTTGGCGGCGATCACCACCCAAGAGCCGTCGGCGCTGCGGTAGATGTTGGACGGCGCGATGCCCTCGAGCCGGGTGCCCGACGGTCCGCGCACCACGCCGCCGACGTCGTAGTCGGGGATCGTGGATTCTTGCACGGCCAAACAGGATTCGGTGAGCGCGACGTCGACCACCTGGCCGCGGCCGGTGATGCCGCGGCGGTACAGCGCGGCCAGCGCGCCCTGGGCGCCGAACATGCCGGCCAGGCTGTCGCCCAGGGAGAGCGCCAGCCGCGGCGGCGGGCCGCCGGGAAACCCGTTGAGGTGCCGCAGCCCGCTGGCCGCCTCGGCCACCGACGCATATCCGGCCTTGTGCGCGTCGGGCCCGGTCTGCCCGTAGCCGGAGACCCGCACGAGGATGATGCCCGGGTTGCGTTCGCTCAGCACGTCATAGCCCAGGCCCCATTTCTCCAGGGTGCCCGGGCGGAAGTTCTCCACCACGATGTCGGATCTCTCGGCGAGGTCCAGGAACAGTTCGCGGCCGCGGGGGCGGCGCAGGTCCAGCGTGATCGCCCGCTTGTTGCGCGCGTGCACCGTCCAGAAGACGTGCTGCCCGTCGACCTCGGCCTGGCCCCAGGTCCGCAGCGGGTCGGGGGAGCCGGGGGGTTCCACCTTGATGACGTCGGCGCCCATGTCACCCAGCAGCCGCCCGGCGAACGGTCCGGCGATCAGGGTGCCCAGCTCGAGCACGCGGACGCCGTCCAACGGTCCCGTAGCGGTCACCGGACGCCCGCGAAGTCGTGGCGCACCAGCCAGTCGGTGACGATGTCGACGGCCGCACGCAGCTTGTCACGCTGGTCTGGGCCCGCGTAATAGTGTGTGGCGCCGGGGATTTCGTGCATCTCCTTGTCATGATGGTCGTCGCGCCCGATCGCGTCGAACAGCCGCCGGGTGTGGCTGGGCGTGCAGGCGTCATCGGCCAGGTTACCCACCACCAGCGCCGGGACGGCGATGTCGCGCCCGCATTTCAGCCCGTCGCCGCGGGCGTCGTCGTAGCTCCATTGCGACAGCCACCCGCGCAGCGTGCAGAACCGGGCCAGGCCGACCGGGCTCATGTTCACCACCCGAGGATCCCCCAGGTAGCAGGTTCCCGGGACGCGTTCGTTGGGATCCACGGTCGGGTCCAGCCAGCGCGGGTCGGCCATGGTGCCGTGCACGACGAAGCAGAATTCGTCGTCGGGGCGCCCCGACGATTTCAGCTCGGCAAGCTTGCCCTTGACCCAGGCGGTGATGCGGCGGTTGCGCTCGATCTGCGCCCGCCGGTAGCGCGCGAGGAATTCCTGGCTGTAGGGCGGCTGGTTGGGGTTGTCGGGGTTGTAGAGGTCCAGCTCGGGATCCCGTTTGGTGGGGTCGGCTTCGTCGAGGATCGACGCGTCCAGCCATTCGGTCAGCGTGCCGTGCCGGCTGACGTGGGCGGCCAGCAGCATGATGCCGTCGGCGGCGGGCAGGTCCAGGGCCGTCAGGTCCGGGCCGTCGCCGGACGGGCTGGACGTGATGGTCGCGTGCCGGGCCTGCTGCTGGTAGAACACCGACAGCGAGCCGCCGCCGCTCCACCCGGCCAGCACCACCTTGTGGTAGCCGAGGCGCTTCTTGGCGTCCTTGATGCACTCGCCGAGGTCCTCGACCACCTTCTCCATCAGCAGCGCCGAATCCGTGCCCCGGAACCGGCTGTTGCAGTAGATGACGTGGTGCCCCGCCCGGGCCAGCGCGTTCATCATCGGCAGGTAGGCGCCGCCGCCGATCGGGTGCATGAACACCAGTACGGTGTCCGACGGCGTGTCCTTCGGCTTGAGCAGGAAGCTTTCCAGCACGGTGATCTCGGCCAGGCCGCCGTAGACGTCGCGGACACCGGAATCGTTGGCGAAGGCAACCAGATACGGGATGCGGTCGTATTCGTGGCGGGTCGTCATCGTCAGTGCTGCCCGAGGTCGTGGGCCAGCACCTCGGCCGACGGGGTCAGCCGGCGGCGGGTGTCGACGGCGATCACCTGCCAGTCCACCCGCGAATGCTCGTCGAACTTGCGGCGCGCGCGCTCCCGCGCCTTCTCCGGCGCGCCGTGGTGCACCCCCTGGGGCGCGTGGGTGATCAGGCCCGGCGGCATCGCGATGCCGTAGAGCGAACCGCCGTGGAAGAAGGCGATCTCGTCGTAGTCGACGTTGCGGTGATACCACGGCGTGCGCTCGGTTCCGGGCACGCCCTCGGCCGGCTTGGGCAAAAAGTTCATCACGTAGACCCCGGTGGCCTCCATGAACAGGTGCACGGTCGGGGGTAGGTGCACGCTGTCGGAGGTGACGACGTTGTAGTCGGCGATGTTGAACGTGAACGCGAAGTTGTCCCCGCGCCACCCTTCGACGTCAAGCGGATTGTGTTGGTAATAAAGCGTTGTCGGCCCGCCCTCGTGAATCAGCCGGACCTCGTACTCGTCGCGGCCGTCATCCTCGATCGGCGCCGGTTCGGGGATGACGGCCTGGGACGGGTCGAACGGGAAGTGGCGGCCCAGCGGCCCCGGGGGAGGGACGCGCAGCTCGTCAGTGGTCTCGACCATCAGCAACGTGGTCGGGCTGTCGGGCACCTGACGCCAGGTGCACGCCTTCGGGAGGTAGACCCAGTCGCCGTCGGTGTAGCGCAGCGGCCCGAACTCGGTTTCGGCCAGGCCGGAGCCCTGGTGCACGAAGCACAGCAGGTCCCCATCGACGTGACGGGTGTAGAACGGCATCGGCTCCCGGCGGCGGCTCAGCAGCACCCGGCAGTCGTCGTTGCTGAACATCAGCAGCGGCCCACCGCCGGCGTCGGTGGCGTCGTCCGGCTTGAGCTCGCTGGACAGCACGTCGACGGGCCGCAGCGGACCCACCGCCCGGTAGGCGGTGGGGTCGTGGCGCCGGTACATGTTGGCGGTCCGGCCGGTGAACCCGCCGCGGCCGAGCTCGTCGTCCTTGAGCCCGTCCAAATCGGCATGGAGCCGGCGTGGCGTCTTCCCCTTGCGGAGGTGGACGAAGGATTCCATGGCGCAGCTCCGAGGGTGTGCGGCGACGTCGGCGACAAAACTGAAAGTGACATTACTTTTTGTTTTGCCGCCACACAAGGCCTTGGCGTGGTGGCGTGCCGTGCGCGTGCCAGGAGTGCATCCCTGTCCGCGAGGCATAGGCCATTGCGCACCGCTCCGGCGTGTCTTCGCTGACGTTTATGTGTCGAGGAACCGAGCGCACGTCAATCGCGGACGCGCAGCACGACCTTCCCACGGGCGGTGCGGTCCTCCAGCGACGCGACCGCCGCGGCGGCCTGCTCGAGCGGGTAGGTCACCGGTTCGGGCGGGACGAGCCGGCCCGAAGTGAGCAGTCCCTCGAGGCCCGCCCACTGCTCGGCGAGCGCGTTGGGGTGGGTGCCCGTCCAGGCGCCCCACCCGACGCCGACCACGTCGAGGTTGTTGAGCAGCAACCGGTTCACCTTCACGGTCGGGATCTCCCCGCCGGTGAAGCCGATGACCAGCAGCCGTCCGCCAGGCGCGAGCGAGCGCAGCGAGTCGGTGAACCGGTCGCCGCCGACCGGGTCGACGACGAGGTCGACCCCGCGGCCTTCGGTCAGCTCCTTCACCGTGTCCTTGAAGCCGTCGGCCAGCACCACGTCCGTCGCGCCGGCCGCCGTGGCGATCTCGGCCTTCTCCGGCGTGCTGACCACCGCGATGGTGCGTGACGCCCCGAGCACCGGCGCCAGCCGCAGCGCTGAGGTCCCGATGCCGCCGGCCGCGCCGTGCACCAGCACCGTCTCGCCGTGGGCCAGCCGCCCGCGGACGGTCAGCGCGAAGTACACCGTCAGGTCGTTGAACAGCAGCCCGGCGCCCGCCTCGAAGCTGACGCTGTCGGGCAGCTTGAACGTCCGGTCCGGCGAGAGCACCGCGACCTCCGCCATGCCGCCGGACAGCATCGTCAGGCCGACCACCCGGTCCCCGGGCCGCACGTGGGCGCCCGCCGGCGCCGACCGCACCACCCCGGCGATCTCGGCGCCGAGCACGAATGGCGGGTCCGGGCGGTACTGGTACAGGCCACGGGTGAGTAGCGCGTCGGGAAACGCCACCCCGGCGGCGTGCACGTCGACGACCACCCCGTCTCCCGTGGGCTCGTCGACCTCGCCCACCTCGACCGCCTGCGGACCTTCCAGCCGAGTCACCCGTACCGCGCGCATGCCACCTCCGTCGTCGATAGCGCCCGACGGCCCGCTGTCACCCGGGGCCGCCCGCGCCTCGTGTTGATCCACCCGACGTTAGCCTCGCCCCATGAGCTCCTTTCCACTCGGTGGGTACTCCGTGTCCCGCATCGGCTTCGGCGCGATGCAGCTGCCCGGCCCGAACGCGTTCGGGCCACCCCGCGACCGCGACGAGGCGCTGGCCGTGCTGCGGCGGGCCGTGGAACTCGGCGTCGACCACATCGACACCGCCCAGTTCTACGGGCCCGACATCGCCAACGAGCTGATCCGCAAAGCGTTGCATCCCTACCCGGAGAACTTGGCGCTGGTGAGCAAGGTCGGCGGGCGTCGCGACGACACCGGCGCCTGGCTGCCGGTCACCGAGCCCGCCGCGTTGCGCCGAGACATCGAGACCAATCTGAGGACCCTCGGAGTCGACCGGCTGGCAGTCGTCAATCTGCGGATTTTCGAACCCGGCGAGCCCGATGACGTGTTCGACGAGCAGCTTTCGGTCATGATCTGCGCGCGCGACGACGGGTTGATCGGCGGGATCGGGCTCAGCAACGTCAACCGGGAGCAGCTGCTGCATGCGCTTCAGCGCACCGAGATCGCTTGCGTGCAAAACGCTTTCAACCTGGTGGGCCGCGAGTCGGCCCCGGTGCTGGACGAGTGCGCGGCACAGGGCATCGCCTTCGTGCCGTTCTTCCCGCTGGGCGCGGCCTTCATCCGGCCGAACCCGGTGCTGACCCACCGGGTGGTGGTCGAGGTTGCCGAGAAGCTCGGGTGCACGCCGGCGCAGGTCGCGCTGGCCTGGGCGCTGGGCACCGCGCCCAACGTGCTGTTGATCCCCGGCACCTCGTCGCTGGCGCACCTCGAGGAGAACATGGACGTCGCCTCGGTCGAACTCGACACCGGCACCCGCGAACGGCTGGATGCGATCGCGGGGTAGGAGCGAGGACCGGCTACTTGAGCTGGGCCGACGACAACCCCAGCAGGCGGCGTGCGACCACCAGCTGCTGGATCTGCTGGGTGCCCTCGAAAATGTCGAGGATCTTGGAGTCGCGCGCCCACTTCTCCAGCAGCGACTGCTCGGAATACCCTGCGGTGCCGGCCAATTCGACGGTCTTGCAGGTGATGTCGGTGGCCACCCGACCGGCCTTGGCCTTGCTCATCGAGGCCTCTTTGGAGTTGGGAATGTTGTTGTCGGCCTGCCACGCCGCGCGCAGGGACAGCAGGTAGCTGGCTTCCCAGTCGGCCTCCATCCGCAAGAACTCGGCGGCCGCGGCGCTCTGGGCGTGCGCCGGCCGGTCGTAGGAGATCTCCACCCCGGCCGCGGTGAGGATCTTGCGGATCTCCTCCAGCGCGGCGCGGGCGACGCCGACGGCCATGGCGGCCACGATCGGCCGGGTGTTGTCGAAGGTCTCCATCACCCCGGAAAAGCCCTTGCTGACCTCGATGTCGGGGTTGCCCAGCAGGTTGTCCCTGGGAATGCGGGCGTTGTCGAATCGGATGGCCGCGGTGTCGGAGCCCTTGATGCCGAGCTTGTGCTCGAGCCGTTCGACCGTGACGCCGGGATGGTCGCGCGGCACGATGAACGACTTGATCGCCGCGCGGCCCTTCGACTTGTCCAGCGTGGCCCATACCACGATGTGGGTGGCGCGCGAACCGGCGGTGACGAAGATCTTCTCGCCGTTGATCACGTACTCGTCGCCGTCGAGGGTGGCCGTGGTCGACACCGCCGCCGAGTCCGACCCGAATCCCGGCTCGGTGATGGCCATCGCCGCCCACACCTTGCCCAGCCGTTCCAGCTGCTCGTCAGAGGCGACGGCCGAGATCGCCGCGTTGCCCAGGCCCTGATAGGGGACCGACAGCATCATCGCCAGGTCGCCCCAGCTGGCCTCGAGCGTCTGCAGCAGGGCGGCCATGTTAGCGCCGTTGTGGTTCTTGTCCCTGCTTTCCTCGTCCCGCAGCGCGTCGGCCCCGGCGAACTCGATCGACTCGGAGGCCCCTTCGAACAGGCTCATCATGGTGTCGAGTTCGACCGGGTAGGCGTGTTCTTTCTCATCGTATTTGCGGGCGATCGGCCGCATGATCTCGGCGGCGCCTTGATGGGTCTTGACCATCACCGCTTGCAGTTTGCGCGGGATTTCCAGATTGATTGCCATGACTGAACTTTCGGCTCGGTTAGCTGATGCCTAGATGATGACGACGCCCTCGGCGACGCCGATGGCCCGCAGGTCGCGGTACCAGCGCTCGACCGGGTGCTCCTTGGTGTAGCCGTGGCCGCCGAGCAGCTGCACGCCGTCCAGGCCGATCTGCATGCCCTTGTCGGCGCCGAGCCGCTTGGCCAGCGCCGCCTCGCGGGTGAAGGTGAGGCCCTGTTCGGCGCGCGCGGCGCCCCGCCAGGTGATCAGGCGCAGGCCGTCCAGCTCGATGGCGATATTGGCGCACATGAACGCGACGGCCTGCCGATGGGCGACGGGCTCGCCGAACGCCTGGCGCTCCTTCACGTAGGGAACCACGTAGTCCAGCACCGCGTGCGAGGTGCCGACCGCCAGCGCCGCCCAGCCCAGCCGGGCGAGCGCGAGCGCCTCGGAATAGTCGTCGTCGGTGGCTTCATCCTCGCCCAGCCGGGCGCTGCACGGCACCGAAACCCCGGAGAGTTCCACCTGGCCCAGGGCCGCCGCGCGAATCCCCATGCTCGGGTCGGCCCGCACGGTCATGCCCGGCGCGGACGACTCGACGATGAACAACGCCGGCTTGCCGTCGAGTTGCGCGCCGACGATGAACAGCTCGGCGTCGGCCGCGGCCGGCACCAGCGACTTCACGCCGTCGAGCCGGTAGCCGCTCGGGGTGCGCACCGCCGTCGTCCGCAGCCGGGTGGGGTCGAACAGCGGGTGCGGCTCGGCGATGGCCACGCAGGCCTGCGGGACGTTTTCGCCGACGAACTCCGGCAGGTAGGTGGCCTGCTGGTCGGCGCTGCCCCAATGGGTCAGCGCGGACGCCACGCCGCCCGGGGCCAGGATCGGCAGCGCCAGGCCCATGTCGCCGTAGGCCAGCGCCTCGGCCACCAGCACGTTGGTCACGCTCGAGCGGTGCGCGGCGATGCCGTCGAAATCCTCGGGGATGTTGATCGCGGTGATGCCCAGCTCGGCGGCCTTGGCGATCAGGTCGGGCGGGTAGGTGACGGCCTCGTCGGCGTCGTGGGCCGCGGGGCGCAGTATCTCTGCGGCGAACTCGTCGACCGTCTCGACGATCAGCTTCTGGTCCTCGTCGGGCGTCAGGTCGAAGTAGTCCTTGCCGCTGGACTTCAGCCGGGTCGGCCCGCTGCGCAGGTTCTGCACCCGTTTGAACTGGCGCGAAGCGGCGGCGCCGGTGGAGAAGATCGTCTTCGTGCCGTACCGCAGGCCGCGGTTGAGCGGGTCGCGAAGGTGGTATTTGTCGAGGAACTCCTGGCCGACGAGCGGGGTGAGCAGCGCGATCGCGATGTCGATGCCGGTCCGCTTGTGCGGTTGCAGCCCGACACCGGTCTTGCCGCTGCGTCGCTTGGGCCGGCGGCCCGACGATTTGGAGTTCGAGCCGGAAGCAGTTGCAGTCATTTCGGCAGCCTCTGTCGTTGGGGCGGTGCGGATAACAGTATCTTACTCCGGAGTAAGGTCAGGGCGCGCTGTTACTTAATTCACAGCGAGTCGGCCGAGCACCTGGTTGTGCAGGATGCCGTTGGTCGCCACGGCGCTGCCGCGGTGCGGGCCGGCCACGCCGTCGAGGCCGGTGAACGTCCCGCCCGCCTCCCGTACCAGGATGTCGAGCGCCGCCAGATCCCATACCGACACCTCCGGCTCTGCGGCAACGTCCACCGCCCCCTCGGCAACCAGGCAGTACGAAAGAAAATCGCCGTATGCGCGCACCCGCCAGACGGCATCGGTGAGCTCGATGAAGCGACCGCGTAGTCCCCGCTGCGCCCATCCCGAGAGGCTGGAGAACGAGAGGCTCGCCGACTCCAGTTGTGCCACTGCGGAAACCGAGAGCCGGCGCGGCGGGTCGCCGTCGAAGGCGAGGAACGCACCATGGCCGCGGGCCGCCCACCACCGGCGCCGTAGCCCCGGCGCGCTCACCACGCCGACCGAAGAAACGCCGTCGTCAAGCATCGCGATCAAGCTGGCCCACACCGGCACACCGCGCACGAAGTTCTTGGTGGCGTCGATCGGGTCGATAACCCACTGCCGCCCGCGGAAGGTCGTCGTTCCCCCGAACTCCTCGCCGACGACGCTGTCGTCGGGGCGCTCGCGCCCGAGCACCTCGCGCAGGTCGGCTTCGACGGCCCGGTCGGCGTCGGTCACCGGGGTCAGGTCCGGTTTGGTATCGACGTGCAGGTCCAGCGCGCCGAACCGGGCGCGGGTCAGCGTGTCCGCGCGGTCGGCCAGCGCCAACGCCAGCGTCAGGTCGTCGGGCCTCATCGTCGCCGGTGCGGTCATGACAGCAGTCCTACCATGGCCCCGTGTGGGAATTCGGTGTGCTGCTGATCCTGGTGGCGGTGTTGGCGGTGTTTTTGGCCCAGCGGTTCATCCCGCGCGGCCCGCGCGGGGAGGCGGTCGACGGCACGCTGTTGGTGACCGGGGTTAGCCCCCGGCCGGACGCCACCGGGCGGCAGTACGTCACCATCGCCGGCATCATCAACGGACCCACCGTCACCGAGCACGCCGTCTATCAGCGCATGGAAGTCGACGTCGACCAATGGCCGACGATGGGCCAGCTGCTCCCGGTGATGTATTCGCCGAAGAATCCCGACAACTGGCGGATCGCACCGTCGAAGCCGCCCGGGGGCGATGCATGATGCCAAACGACGCCGGGCCTCAGCGCGCGACCAGGGCGTCCAGTTCCGGCGTGTCTGTCCCCGTCAATCTCCGATGCATGGCCCAGGCGATCCGGGCGGCCTGGGTCTTCGCGTGTTCCGCGACAGGCCCCTGGAACATCTCATCAACGGTGTTGCTCCAGATGGTGAGCCACCGGGCAAAGTGATTGCCGTTCAATGGAGTTCGCTGATGGATGTCTCGATGGGCCTGCAAGGCGCTGCCCCGGTAGAGCCCGGCACGAAACAACACCGTCTCCCAGAAGTCGGCCATGACCGGGACATGGGAGTCCAGGCCGGTGATCCGCAACTCGGTGAAGGGCTCGACGAGCGCATCGTCGACCATCGCCTGGTCATAGAACCGGCGCAGGAGCGCCAGCACGTCGGCGCGGCCGCTCAAATCTGAGACAGCCTGGTCGTGCGGGGCGCAGAACTCAGTCATGGGCGCCAATCCGGACGAGGCATAGCTCAGGTTCGACAAACGGCTCGAGCTCGCCCCGCATCGGCGGCCCCGCCGAGCGGCCGTTTCCCGCCGTGGGGTGCGCGAGGAGGCCCTGCAGCAGTCCCCGGTGCAGGGCGCAGCCCACCTCGGGGTGGGCCCGGGCCAGATCCCGGATGGGGCAGGTGCGCAGACGAATGGTCCGCGGCGTACCGGTCGACGTCACGGTCACCTCGGGGCTGAAACCGGTCCGGGAAAACACGGTCGCGATGAGCGTTTCCCGTTGTCCCGCTGATTCTTTCCCCGCCAAACCCGCCACTATCTGCCCGGCCCATCGCCGGCCGGCGGACTCGGCGCGACGGCGCCGCTCGTCGGTGGTGTCGCCCAATTCCAGCGCCAGGATCTCGGCCAGGCTTCGATAGTCCAGCCGCTCCGGCACCGCGAGATAGCCGGTGCGGGGGCGGCCAACGCCGGCCCGTGCGATCCGGGTGCGCTCGACGACTCCTTCGGCGCACAACGCGTCGAGGTGGAAACGCACGGTCGTGGCATGCAATCCCATTTGCGCCGCTAGCCTGCCCGCCTCAACCGCCCCGTCATGCTCGCGCACAAGCTCAAGGACTCGACGGCGTTGCCGGTTGCGCGCGGCAGAGCGTACCGGCCGATTTTCGTGCTCGTTGTGCTCTTGCACCGTCGAGTGTCCTTCCGCCCGCCACGGCTATTTAAAGGAAATTATTCATTAAAATTGCGGACGCCGCAAGAGCCGGTGTCGAGCGGCCGGAAGGGGGCTAGCGGCCGTCGTTCGCTGCGCTGGCGATGTCGCGCAGCACTTCGGGGTGTCGCAGAAACGGCGTGATGATGTCAACCGGCAACGGGAAGACCACCGTCGAATTCTGGTCCGCCCCCAGCTCCAACAGCGTCTGCAAATACCGCAACTGCAGTGACGCCGGGCTCTTCGACAGGGTTTCGGCGGCTTCGCGCAGCTCCTCTGATGCCTGTAGTTCACCCCGGGCGTTGATCACTTTCGCCCGGCGCTCGCGTTCGGCCTCGGCCTCGCGGGCCATCGCCCGCTGCATCGACTCGGGAATCTCGACGTCTTTGATCTCGACCACTCGAACCTGGATGCCCCACGGCTCGGTCATCTTCTCGATGATGGTGCGCAGGTCGCTGTTGAGGTCTTCGCGATGTGCGAGCAGCGTGTCCAGATCGGCCCTGCCCAGCAGCGACCGCAGAGTCGTCTGCGCGATCTGGGAGGTTGCGACGGCGTAGTTCTCGACCGCAAGAATCGCTTTGAGCGGATCGGTGACCTGAAACATGACGACGGCGTTGACGCGTGCGGGCACGTTGTCGCGCGTGATCACCTCCTGGGGAGGGATGGTGAGCGTCACCAACCGCTGGTCGACACGGATTATCTTGTCTACCAACGGAATCAGGAGACGAAGCCCGGGCTGATACAGCGGGCGCGCGTGGCCCATCCGGAACACCACGCCGCGTTCGTACTCGCGCAGCACGACCAGCGACGCGAACGCCGGCACGGCGATCACCACGATCACCACGACGATGACGCCGATCAGCACTCCAGTCACGATGTGCTGCCCTCCTTCCCTTCCCAACCGCCCCAGCGCGTGGAATATCGGTCGATCGTGGCGGCCACCTGGTCCTCGATCGCGGTGCGATGTGGGAGATGGTCCGGCGCGTTTGACGGGGTGTTCCACAGGTGCCGGGCGAGCGGCAGCCCGAGCAACGCGACTACCAGCGCCGTGCCCGCCAGGATGAGCACGTCGGCGGCCGAATGGTCGGTGACCAACGTCGCCAACGGCAGCACCACCCCGAACGCGGCCACGCAACAGGCGATCCCCCGGTGGAACCGTCCGGCGTCCGAATGCGGCCACGGATCGACGTCGCGACTTATCTCGCGGCCGTGATCCGATGTCGTACAACCGGACTTGGCCGGGCAGCTGTTGCACACCACCGGCAACGCGCGATACCGCATGACCCGGTGGTGCGGATCGAACGAACTCGGCCACAGCCAGTGGTCCTGCGGACACACCCAGGCGTCGTGGTCGGGTCGATAAGTGAATCGGCCCGTGCGCCATCGGGCCGCACGCATCGATGCCCGCCGCGCCATCGAGTCGAAGCTCCACCCGATGGCCAGCAGGACAAGCGAATACCCGGCGATCAGCCACACCGATGTAGCGGGTGGTGTCACTGGTCAGTCCTTCGCCCCGGCAGCGGCTTTGGACTCCGCGGCGTCGGAATCGGTGTAGAGCGGATGTTCCGGCAACTCGTCGACGGTCGAGCCGGAGCGGAAGTTGCGCAGGGCGGTCCAGGCGATCCAGACGAAGGGCAGCACACCGCCGACGATGAGTATTACATCGCCGGGCATCCGTAGCCATTCGATCACCGCGTTGCCGGGCTTGGTGATGTAGCCCAGTGACCGTGCCTCGAAGTAGCCGTCGTTGACCGAGTGATAGAGCTGCAGGATGCCCAGCGGGAGCAGCGTGACGAACACCATCCACGCCAGGCCGATGTTCATGCACCAGAACGAAATCCGCGCCAACTTCTCCGGCCACTTGTCGGCCGGGATCACATAGCGGAACGCGAACATCGCCAGGCCGACCGCGAGCATGCCATACACGCCCATCATCGCCGCGTGCGCGTGATTGGCCGTCAGAGCGGTGCCGATCTGGTAGTAGGACACGATCGGGAGGTTGATCAGGAATCCGAAGATGCCCGCGCCCAGGAAGTTCCAGAACCCAACGGCGACAAGGAACATCACCGCCCATCGATGCGGGAATGGCTTGCTGTCGCCGGACTGCTGGCGTGCACCCAGTTGCAGGAACGCCCAGGCCTCGACGGTGAGGAAGGTCAACGGGATGACCTCGGCCGCCGAGAAGAAGGCGCCCAGCGCCATGTGCTCTACCGGGGTGCCCGAGAAGTACAGGTGGTGCATGGTGCCGATGACGCCGCCGGCGGAGTACAGGATGACGTCGAGGAAGATCACGCCGAGTGCGATCCGTTCGCGCACCACGCCAAGCAGGACGAACATGTAGGCCACCATCACGGTGGTGAACAGTTCGAGGAAGTCTTCCACCCACAGGTGCACCACCCAGAACCGCCAGAATTCGGCGACGGTGTAGTGGGTGCCGCTGCTGGCCAACAGGCCGACGGTGTAGAACGCCGGGATCGCCAGGCCGGAGAAGAAGAGCAGCCACGGCATGTTCATCTTCGACTCGACCTTGAGCCTGGCGCGCATGCCGCGCCAGATGATCGCGATCCACACGAACATGCCGACGATCAGCAGGATCTGCCACAGCCGCGGCAGGTCGAGGTACTCCCACTGCTGGGAGAACAGTCCGCCCTGGGGGATCACCCCGTAGATGGACAGCGCCTCGCAGATCAGGGAGCCGAACACCACCAAAGCGACCGCGCCCAGCAGGACGTACGCGAGCAGGCCCTGGCGGCGCGGCTCGCGGCGGGCGATGAACGGCACCAGGAAGATGCCACCCGCCAGGAACGCCGCCGCGGTCCAGAACAGCGACAGCTGGACGTGCCACGTGCGGGCCAGGTTGTACGGCAGCACCCGCGCCAGGTCCAGGCCGAAGAACGTCGACAAGTCGGCCCGGTAATGCTCGGCCGCCGCGCCCAGCAGCGTCTGGGCCAAGAACAGCACCGACACGATCGCGAAGAACCAGATCGTGGCGCGCTGGGCCGGTGTCAGGCTGACCTCGCCGGGTTGCCGGAACGAGAGCGTGGATGCCTCGGCGCTGTGCCAGCCCACCTTTTGGCTCCACCGCCCGTAGACCGCAAACATCACGCCGATGCCGCCCAGCAATGCGATGAGCGAGAGCGCCGACCACACGATCACCGGAGCCGTCGGCCCGTTTTCCACCCGCGGTTCGGCCGGCCAGTTGTTGGTGTAGCTGTACCGGTGGCCGGGACGTTCGGCGGCGCCGGCCCACGCCGTCCACGCGAAGAACGCCGTCAGGTCGTGGATTTGGGCCCTGTCGGTGATCATCTGCGGCAGCAGCCCGTACTTGGTCGAGTTCTCGCCGAAGTAGGCCGCGTAGTGGCGTTGGATGCGGTCGAACGCCGCGGCCTGCCGGTCGGTGAACACGAGCGTCTTGGTCGCCGGGTCGTACCGGTTGGTCCGGAACTCGGTCACGACCCGATCGCGCGGATCGGTCACGCCCTGGTCCCGCAATTGACCGGCGACGTCGTCGGTGGCCATCCGCAGGTACTCGGCGGTGTAATCGGGTCCCAAATAGGCGCCGTGACCGAGCACCGACCCGTACTCCATCAGTCCGCGGGCCTGGTAGAGCTCCTGGCCGCGGGTGATGTCGCGGCCGGTGAACAGGGTCTGGCCCGATTCGTTGACGACCTTCTCCGGCATCGGCATCGACGCCGAATAGGTCCGATAGGCAAGGATGCCCATCACCAAAAAACCGAAGATCATCACCAGGGCGACGCCTTGAAGCCACCCTCGCCCGACTAGCGGCTGCGACGATGACTGGCCGGAGTGCGGCGATGACGAAATCTGCTGAGCGGCCATTCGAAGATCTCCCCGTCGAGGCTTGGATGCAGCGCCGCTGAACCGCCCGCGGCGATACGGCCTAAACACTAGTTCGGGCTTGCGCGCAAGGACAGCCGTCGATTTCGCCGGCGCCGGCTGATAGGGACCAATGGCACCCGATCGGGGACCCATTGTCCCTGGGTCGGCGCGGGCTCCTCCCAATAGCGTGGACGCATGCCGCAACCTGCTCCGACGGTCGTCGTCGGTGTCGACGGGTCAAAGGCGGCCACCAATGCGGCCCGCTGGGCGGTCGACGAAGCGGTGGGCCGCGATGTGCCGCTGCGGTTGGTGGGTGTCGTCGAGCCGTCGCACCCGTCCATGGGCGAAGTCGCCCCGGCCCGGCTTGCGGCCGCCCGCGCGGCGTTGCGCGACGCCCGCCGGGCGGTCGAGGCCGCCGGGAAGCCGGCCAAGATCGAGGCCGAAGTCCTTACCGGCAAGCCCCTTTCTGTGCTGATCGAAGAATCCAGGTCGGCGGCGATGATCTGCGTCGGGGCCATCGGTCTCGACCATGCTCACCACGGCGTCGGCTCGCTGGCGGCGGCCCTGGCAGCGTCGGCCCTGTGCCCGGTGGCCGTGATCCGACGGCCGCCCGGTCGGCCCGGAGAGCCGAGGGTGACCCGGGTCGTCGTCGAAGCGGACAACGCCGCGGTGCTGCGCTGCGCCTTCGAGGAAGCCAGGCTTCGGCGGGCCCCGCTGCGCGCCGTCGTGGTCTACGACGCGGTGGGGCAGGACGCCGGCGAGGGGAAGCGGTTGGCGCAGGCGCAATTGGGCCGACGAATCGCCCGGTGGACGCGCCTCTATCCCGACGTGCCCGTTGAGTCCGCCGTCGTGCGTGGCGGCATCGAGAAGTACCTGGCGGCGAACACGGAGCCCGATCAGTTGTTCGTCACCGAATCGCGCGCCTGTCACGAGTTGTGCGGTACCCCCAACGCGGGACGCTCCGTCCTGGCCGTGCGGTTCGGCAACCTGTAGGGGGTGTCAGCCGCCGAGCGCTCAGCCGTGGCCGATGCGCAGCAGTTCGGTCAGGTTGGGCAGCTTGACGCGCGGCCGGCCGTGCGCCTCGCCGGCGGCGCGCTCGTGGCGGTCGATGAGTTCCCAGTGTTCGGCGGTGACCAGCTTGGGTTGGCGGGAGGCCAGCCAGTCGGCGAGCTCGCCGGCGTAGTCGCCGTCGCGTTCGGGGTGTGTTTCGGCGGCGGCCAGGTCGGCCAGCAGGGTGTCCACGGATTCCTGGGAGCACTTCTTGTTGGTGCCGATCACCCCGGAGGGGCCGCGTTTGATCCAGCCGGCCACGTACTCGTTGCGGCTGCCCTCGATGCGGCCGCCGGCGTGCGGGATCGTCCCGGAGCGGTCGTCGAACGCCAGCCCGGGGATGGGCACCCCTCGATAGCCCACCGAGCGCACGACCAGCTGGGCGGGCAGCTCCTCGCGCGCACCGGTGTCCCGGGCCACCATCCGGCCGCTGGCGTCGTCGGTGACCAGCTCGTTGCGGCCCAGCACGACGCTTTCCACCTTGTCGGTGCCCTTGATCTCGATGGGGGAGGTGAAGAACTTCAACACGATGCGACGGTGGTCGGGGTTGAGCTCACGGGTGGCGTACTCGCGCAGGATCTTGATGTTGTTCTTGGTGATCTTGCCCGCCGCCGCGGCGTCCTCGTCGCTGATGCCCGCCAGGTCGGCGGCATCGACGATGACGTCGACGCCGGCGAGCTCGCCGAGCTCGCGCAACTCCACGGTGGTGAACGCGGCCTCCAGCGGGCCGCGGCGGCCCACCAGCATCACCTCTTTGACCCCGCTGGGCCGCAGGGTTTCCAGGGCGTGGTCGGCGATGTCGGTCTGGGCCAGCACGTCGGGTTCGGTGACCAGCATGCGGGCCACGTCGACGGCGACGTTGCCGTTGCCGACCACGATGGCGCGCGCGCACGACAGGTCGGGCGCCATTTCCTCGAAGTGGGGGTGGGCGTTGTACCAGCCGACGAAGTCGGTGGCGGCCACGCTGCCGGGCAGGTCCTCGCCGGGGATGTTCAGGGCGCGGTCGGATTGGGCGCCCACGGCGTAGAGCACGCCGTCGTAGCGGTCGGCCAACTCGGCGGGCTGCACGTGCTCGCCGACGCGCACGTTGCCGAAGAACCGAAACCGGGGGTCCTGCGCGGTCTTTTCGAACTGCGCGCTGACCGACTTGATCTTGGGGTGGTCGGGGGCCACACCCGAGCGCACCAGGCCCCAGGGCGTCGGCAACATCTCCAGCATGTCGATGGCGACGTCGAACTCCTCGGAGGCGTCGGCCGCCTTCAGCAGCGACGCTGCCGCGAAGAAGCCCGACGGTCCGGAACCCACGATCGCGACGTGGTAGGGGCGCATGCTCACAGCCTTCGCGCAGTCAGGGAATACATATAGCCGTCTCTCGATGCTAATCGTCCGCCCGCCGAAGGTGACCTGAGCATCCGCCGCGGGCCGCCGCGCCGGTAACGTGGTCGGCTGTGGAACCCGACCGTCAAGCCGACATCGCCGCCCTCGACTCCACCCTGACCACGGTGGAGCGGGTGCTGGATGTGGACGGTCTGCGCGCCCGCATCGAGAAGCTCGAGCACGAGGCGTCCGACCCGAACCTATGGGACGACCAGGGTCGGGCGCAGCGGGTGACCAGCGAACTGTCCCACGCCCAGGGCGAGCTGCGGCGCATCGAGGAGCTGCGCAGCCGTCTCGACGACCTCCCGGTGCTCTACGAGCTCGCTGCCGAGGAGCAGGGCGCGACCGCGGCCGAGGCGCTGGCCGACGCCGACAGCGAGCTCAAGGCGCTGCGCGCCGAGATCGAGGCCACCGAGGTGCGCACCCTGCTCTCCGGCGAGTACGACGAGCGCGAGGCGCTGGTCACCATCCGCTCCGGCGCGGGCGGGGTGGACGCCGCCGACTGGGCCGAGATGCTGATGCGGATGTACATCCGCTGGGCCGAGCAGCACAAGTACCCCGTCGAGGTGTTCGACACCTCCTACGCCGAAGAGGCGGGCATCAAGAGCGCCACCTTCGCGGTGCACGCGCCGTTCGCCTACGGCACGTTGTCCGTCGAGCAGGGCACGCATCGGCTGGTCCGGATCAGCCCGTTCGACAACCAGAGCCGGCGCCAGACGTCGTTCGCCGAGGTCGAGGTGCTCCCGGTCGTGGAGACCACCGACCACATCGACATCCCGGAAGGAGACGTGCGCGTCGACGTGTACCGCTCCAGCGGCCCCGGCGGCCAGTCGGTGAACACCACCGACTCCGCGGTGCGTTTGACCCACATCCCGACGGGTATCGTCGTGACTTGCCAGAACGAAAAATCCCAACTTCAGAACAAGATCTCGGCGATGCGGGTGCTGCAGGCGAAGTTGTTGGAGCGCAAGCGATCCGAAGAGCGCGCCGAGCTGGACGCCTTGAAGGGCGAGGGCGGCAGTTCCTGGGGCAACCAGATGCGCTCCTACGTGCTGCACCCGTATCAGATGGTCAAGGACCTGCGCACCGAGTACGAGGTGGGCAATCCGGCCGGAGTCCTGGACGGAGACATCGACGGGTTCCTGGAAGCGGGAATCCGGTGGCGCAACCGCAAAGATGACGAATAACACCACGGTTCTCGCCCTGTCGCTGCCCCAGCGCTGGCACGAGTTCTGGCGCGGCCAGATCGGCGAATGGATCATCACCCGGGGCCTGCGGATCGTCATGGTGCTGCTCGCGGCGATGCTGGCGGTCCGCTTCGTCAGCTGGGTGGCCAAGCGGGTGGCTCAACGCCTCGACCTGGGGTTCGCCGAAAGCGATGCGCTGGTCCGCTCGGAGGCGACCAAACACCGGCAGGCGTTGGCGTCGGTGATCTCGTGGGTGTCGATCGTCCTGATCTGGATCATGGCGCTTTACGAGGTCATCGATCTGTTGCCGATACCGGTCGGCTCGCTGGTCGGTCCCGCCGCCGTGATCGGGGCCGCGGTGGGCTTCGGCGCCCAGCGGTTGGTGCAGGACCTGCTCGCCGGGTTCTTCATCATCGTCGAGAGGCAGTACGGGTTCGGCGACCTCGTCGAGTTGAGCATGCTCGGGTCGCCGCAGAACGCGGCAGGAACCGTCGAGGAGGTCACGCTGCGCGTGACCAAGCTGCGCTCCAGTGACGGTGAGGTGTTCACCGTCCCCAACGGAAACATCGTCAAGTCGGTCAACCTGTCCAAGGACTGGGCGCGCGCGGTGGTGGACATCCCGGTGCCGACCAGCGCCGACCTGAGCCGGGTCAACGACGTGCTGCACCAGGAGTGCGACCATGCGCTCGAGGACCGGATACTGGGCGAGGTGCTGCTGGATGCGCCCACGGTGATGGGGGTGGAGAGCATCGAGGTCGACACCGTCACGCTGCGGCTGGTCGCCCGTACGCTGCCGGGCAAGCAGTTCGAGGCCGGCCGGCAGTTGCGGGTGCTCGTCATCCGCGCGCTGGCCCGTGCCGGCATCGTGACCGCCGCCGACGCGAAGGTCGGCCTCGTCGACGACGCCGGTTTGGCGGCTGACGAGCCCGATCGGGACGAGGCCCGGGGTTCGGTGCAGCAGAAGTGAAGTTGTCGCTGAAGCGCCTCGAGGAGCCCGGCGCCGACGAGGGGCGGCCGCGCTGGCCCGCCTACCTGTTCGGGGGCCGGGTCCGCACCTCGACCGTGGTGCTGATCGTGGCGCTGCTGACGGTGTGGTGGGTCTACGACACCTACCGCCCGGCACCGACCCCGAAGCCGTCGGCCCCGCAGATGGTGCCGCCGGGCTACATGCCCGACCCGGACTACACGTGGGTGCCGCGCACCAGGGTGGAGCCACCGACTACCAGCCGCAGCCCCACGCCGACCCCGACCACCACGGCGCGGCCGCCCATCACGACGACCCCTCCGCCGCCGTTCACCTCCCCGAAGCTGCCGTGCCTGCTGCCCCCGCAGTTCTGCCCGCCCAGCACCACCCCGACGACTCCGGCGCCCGGGCCACCCGGGGGACCGTCACCCGAGCAGCCGCAGCCGGGCCCCGGACCGGCACCCACTTCGGCGCCACCGGCCAGCTGAGTCCACCCGCGCCCGAAATCCGCCGCTACACTGGCGTGCCGTGATGATCACCCTGGACCATGTCAGCAAGAAGTACAAAGCGTCGGCGCGCCCGGCGCTGGAGGACGTCAACGTCAAAATCGACAAGGGTGAGTTCGTCTTCCTGATCGGCCCCTCGGGTTCGGGCAAATCGACGTTCATGCGGCTGCTGCTGGGTGAGGACACGCCGACATCAGGCGACATTCGGCTCTCGAAGTTCCACGTCAACAAGTTGCCGGGCCGCCACATCCCGAAGCTGCGGCAGGTCATCGGCTGCGTGTTCCAGGACTTCCGGCTGCTACAGCAGAAGACGGTCTACGAAAACGTCGCCTTCGCCCTCGAGGTGATCGGCAAGCGCACCGAGGCCATCAACCGGGTGGTGCCCGAGGTGCTCGAGACGGTCGGCCTGTCCGGCAAGGCCAACCGGCTGCCCCACGAGTTGTCCGGCGGCGAGCAGCAGCGGGTCGCGATCGCCCGCGCGTTCGTCAACCGGCCCCTGGTGCTGCTGGCCGACGAGCCCACCGGCAACCTCGACCCCGACACCAGCAACGACATCATGGACCTGTTGGAACGGATCAACCGGACCGGGACCACGGTGCTGATGGCCACCCACGACCACCACATCGTCGACTCGATGCGGCAGCGGGTCGTCGAGTTGTCACTGGGCAGGCTGGTCCGCGACGAACAGCGCGGCATCTATGGGATGGATCGCTAAGTGCGCTTCGGCTTCCTGCTCAACGAGGTCCTGACCGGCCTGCGTCGCAACGTCACCATGACGGCCGCGATGATCCTGACGACCGCGATCTCGATCGGTCTGTTCGGCGGCGGCCTGCTGGTGGTCCGGTTGGCCGACAATTCCCGGGCCATCTATCTCGACCGCGTCGAGACGCAGGTGTTCCTCACCGAGGACGTGTCGGCCAACGATCCCGCCTGCGACGCCGACCCGTGCAAGGCGCTGCGGGAGAGGATCGAGAAGCGCGACGACGTCAAGTCGGTGCGATTCCTCAACCGCCAGGACGCCTACGAGGACGCCATCCGAAAGTTCCCGCAGTACAAGGAGGTTGCGGGCAAGGACTCGTTCCCGGCGTCGTTCATCGTCAAGCTCAACAACCCCGAGCAGCACAAGGACTTCGACACCGCGATGCAGGGCCAGCCGGGGGTGCTGCACGTGCTCAATCAGAAGGATCTGATCGACCGGCTGTTCGCGGTCCTGGACGGCTTGAGCAACGCCGCATTCGCCGTTGCCCTCGTGCAGGCGGTCGGGGCAATCCTGCTGATCGCCAACATGGTTCAGGTCGCGGCGTATACGCGGCGTACCGAGATCGGGATCATGCGGCTGGTCGGGGCCAGCCGCTGGTACACCCAGCTGCCCTTCCTGGTGGAGGCGATGGTCGCCGCCGCCGCCGGCGTGGCGATCGCGATCGCCGGCCTGATCCTGGTGCGCGCGTGGTTCCTGGACAGCGCGCTGAACCAGTTCTACCAAGCGAACTTGATCGCCCGGGTCGACTATGCCGACATCGTGTACATCTCGCCGTGGCTGTTTCTGCTCGGCGTGGCGATGGCCGGGGCGACGGCGTATGTGACGTTGCGGCTGTACGTGCGGCGGTAGCTGTGGCCAAGAACTCCGGGCGGGGCAAGTCGACTGGCGACAAGCGCGACAGCAAACGGATCATCGCCACCAATCGCAAAGCGCGGCACAACTATTCGATCGTCGATTTGTTCGAGGCCGGAGTGGCTTTGCAGGGCACCGAGGTGAAGAGTCTACGCGAGGGACATGCCTCGTTGGCCGACGCGTTCGCAATCGTCGAGGACGGCGAAGTGTGGCTGCACAACGTGCATATCCCCGAGTACCAGCACGGTAGCTGGACCAATCATGCCCCCCGCCGCAAACGAAAGTTGTTGTTGCACAGGCGCCAAATCGACACGCTCATCGGCAAGATTCGCGATGGTAACCTCGCGCTAGTCCCGTTGTCGCTCTATTTCTCTGGGGGGAAGGTCAAAGTGGAGCTTGCTTTGGCGCGCGGTAAGCGGGCCTATGACAAACGCCAGGACATGGCCCGGCGCGACGCCCAGCGAGAGGTGGTTCGCGAACTGGGTCGCCGAGCCAAGGGCCTGTCCTGATAGGCGCGGCGTACGCCCAGCTTTCGGCCGTCTCTTACGGCGTCAGCGATTTCGTGGGCGGTGTGGCTGCTCGCCGCGTGGCGGCGCTGCGGGTGATGCTGGTGGCGTACCCGATCGAGGCCGTGCTGTTGGGCGTGCTGGCGCTCAGCGCGGGCGGCTCGATCCGCACCGGTGCGATCTTCTGGGGCTGCTTGTACGGCGTCAGCCAGGCAGTGGGCATGTTGGCGTTTTTTGCGGCGCTCGCGTCCGGGCCGATCTCGGTGGTTTCACCGGTGGCGGCCGTGCTCAATGCGGCGGTGCCCGTGGCTGTCGGCGTGGTGCTGGGGGAGCGTCCGGGGCAGGCCGCCTCGGTCGGCGTCGTGCTGGCGATGGTCGCGGTGATGCTCGTCAGCAGGGAGGCCACCGCCGAGGGAGTGACGCCGTACCGATTCACGCCGAAGGTGGCCTGGCTCACGGTGGTGGCCGGTGTGGCGTTCGGGCTGGACTTCGTGTTCATTCATCAGACACCACACGAGTGCGGACTCTGGCCGGTGTTTTTCGCCCGGCTGGTTGCCACCGTGATGGTGATTGTTCTCGCTGCGTGGAGCAAGAAGTTGCGACTGCCGCGGGGAAAGTCGTTGATGCTGGCCGGCGCCGTGGCTCTGCTGGACATCTGCGCGAACCTCACCATGCTCGAGGCGCTGCGATCCTGGCTGCTTTCGCTGGCCAGCATGTTGATCTCGCTGTATCCGGCCGCAACCGTGGTGCTGGCGATGGTGGTGCTGCGCGAGCGGGTGACCCGCCTGCAGGGCCTCGGCATGGTTTTGGCCATGGGGTCGGTGGCGATGATCGCCGCCACCTAACGGGTCGGCCACGTCGTCCGGAAGTGAGCGGCCTACTATCCGTCCCATGGCCGATCGCCCCGTGACCAAACTCGACAAGTCTGAGGTGCTCGCCGGACTCTTCGCGGTGTGGGACGACCTCGACGCGCTGCTTGCCGGGCTGCCCGAGACCCAGTGGTTGGCGGTGAGCCCACTGCCCGGCTGGGACGTGCAGGCGCTGGTGGCGCACATCGTCGGCACCGAATCGTTTTTGGCCGGCGTCGCCGCTCCCGAGCCCGACATCGACGTCAAGACGCTCGAGCACGTGCGCAACGACATCGGGGCGATGAACGAGTGCTGGGTGCGCCATCTGAGCAGGGAGTCCGGCGTCAACGTGCTGGCCCGGTTCCGCGAGATCACCGATGCGCGCCGGAAGGCCCTGACGGGCATGTCCGACGAGGAGTGGAACGCGGTCACGCCGACGCCGGCGGGCATGGACAGCTACGGGAGGTTCATGCGGATCCGGGTCTTCGACTGCTGGATGCACGAGCAGGACATCCGCGCGGCGGTGCAGCGGCCCTCCTCCGACGACGAGCTCGACGGGCCGGCGTCGCGTCTGTCCCTGGACGAGGTGGCGGGCACCATGGGGTTCGTCGTGGGCAAGCTCGGCAAGGCGCCCGAGGGCTCGCGCGTCCTGATCGAGCTGACCGGCCCGCTGGCCCGCAGCATCCGTGTCAGCGTCGACGGCCGGGCGCAGGTGGTCGACGACTTCGGCGGCGAGGAACCGACCGCGACGATCCGGCTGGACGCCCTGCAGTTCACCCGGCTGGCCGGCGGGCGCCCGATGTGTCCGTCCCGCGCCCGGGACATCGAGCTTGGCGGCGACCGCGACGTGGCGCAGCGCATCGTCGAGAACCTGAACTTCGTGATCTGATCGCCGTCTGGCCGACCGGGCGGGGAACAAATCTCCGTGGCGCCCCGTTGTGCACGGGGTATCATAGATGGTCCTGCCGAAATTCGGCGGGGATGTTCGAAGGCATGGGGCTGAACGGTTTCGACTTCGCGCATCGAATCAAGGGAAGCGTGCCGGTGCAGGCAAGAGACCACCGTAAGCGTCGTTGCAACCAATTAAGCGCCGATTCACATCAGCGCGACTACGCTCTCGCTGCCTAAGCGACAGCTAGTCCGTCAGACCGGGAACGCCCTCGACCCGGAGCCTGGCGTCAGCTAGAGGGATCCACCGATGGGTTCGGTCGCGGGACTCATCGGGACACACACAGCGACTGGGATCGTCATCCTGGCTGGTTCGCGTGACCAGGAGATCCGAGTAGAGGCACAGCGAACTGCGCACGGAGAAGCCTTGAGGGAATGCCGTAGGACCCGGGTTCGATTCCCGGCAGCTCCACAAGAGAATATGCAGCTCAGAGGGTGTTTTTGCCCTCCGGGTCGCCGTTCGTGGGCACATTTCGCCCAGACGCCGAAGCAAGCTCGTCGATGTGTCGGCCACGTCATCAAGGTCATCGACGAACAGATGCCCGTACTGATCGAGCGTCATGGTCGCCGTTTTGTGGCCTAGCCCAGATTTTTCGCGGAATGGCCCTTGTAGCTGGGTGTTGATACGCGAAAGTGCCTGTCCTGCTTGGAAGAATTGGACTTCTCTAGGGTTCAATCGTCCAGCGGGAAGGCACTTCGCAAGTGAAGAGTATCGCGGCGGAGCGGCGGGTAAAAGTGTCGGCCGACGGTCGTGGGGTTGTGTCGCACGCCGGGATGGGGCTGTTGCGGGAGCTGGCTGATCTGACCGGGTTGTCCGCGCAGGTCACCGCGGTGCTGGCCGATACCTACAAGGGGCCGTGGGTATATGCCCCGGGGGCGGTGTTCGCAGATCTTGCCGCGGCGGTGGCCGACGGGGCCGACTGCATCGACGGGGTCGGGCAGCTGTGTGGGGATCGGGAGCATGTGTTTGGGGCCAAGGCCTCGACGACGACCATGTGGCGGCTCGTTGACCAGCGCATCGACGCCGCGCACCTGCCGAAGATTCGTGGCGCCCGGGCGGCGGCGCGGGCGGCGGCCTGGGCTGCCGGAGCCGCTCCACCGGCTGGTCAGCCCCTGTATGTCGACATCGACGCCACCTTGGTCATCGACCATTCTGACAACAAGGCTCAGGCAGCCGCGACCTGGAAGAAGTCCTTCGGCCATCACCCGTTGCTGGCGTTTCTCGACCGCCCGGAGATCGGCAGCGGTGAGGCGCTGGGCGGGCTGTTGCGGGCCGGCAACGCCGGATCCAACACCGCCGCTGACCACGTCACGGTCCTTGAGCAGGCGTTGGCGTCGCTACCGCCGGGGTGGCGTCCCGACCCGCACGACCCCAACGCCCCCATGGTCGTGGTGCGCTCGGACTCGGCTGGGGCCACCCACCGCTTCGCCACCGCCTGCCGTGATCACGGGGCCGGATTCTCCTTCGGCTTCCCCGTCGATACCCGGGTCCAAGACGCCGTGGACACCCTCAACCTTGGTGAGGGCTGGTACCCGGCGATCGACTCCGGTGGTGACCTGCGTGACGGGGCGTGGGTGGCTGAGGCCACCGGCCTGGTCAACCTATCCACCTGGCCTGCCGGGACCCGGCTGGTCCTGCGCAAAGAGAGGCCCCACCCGGGTGCGCAGCTGCGGTTCACCGACGCCGAGGGCATGCGGGTGACCGCGTTCATCACCGACACCGCACCCGGGGCCGTCCCGGGGCAACTGGCCGGCCTGGAACTGCGCCATCGCCAACACGCCCGCGTCGAGGATCGCATCCGGGAAGCCAAAGCCGCCGGCCTGGCCAACCTGCCCTGCCATGGCTTCGACGCCAATGCCGCCTGGCTCGAAATAGTCCTGACCGCAGCAGACCTGGTCGCCTGGGCCAAACTCATCGGATTCACCGACACCCCGCAGTTGGCCCGCTGCGAGATCACCGCGTTCCGCTACCGGGTCCTGCACACCGCCGCCCGCATCACCCGGGCAGCCCGCCAACTGCGGCTGCGCATCGACGCCACCTGGCGCTGGGCCACAGCCATCGCGACCGCCTGGCACCGACTCCGCGCAGCCTTCCCCTGACCACCACAAGACCAGCCCCGACGAACACGAAAGCCCCACGGCCCCAGGAAAGCCCGCCTACCCCGGCGACACGGGACAGCCAAACACGCCCCACGCCTAAAACGGCTACCGCTCAACACCTTTCAATGCACAGCGCTGTCAAACCCCACCGGCGCGAAAAATCGAGGCTAGCTACGACTGCACTGTCTTTACGTTGGCACTGCTTGCGATCATCAGCGAGGTCGCGCGTGCCTTAGCTCATTGCTCACACCACCACCGAGCGGGCTGCGCGCGCGTCCTGGTAGTGCCGATGACGGTCTTGGAATTCACCTTCGATGTTGCCCGTTCGACACGGACGCGGCCACGCCCAAGGAGGCCCTATGAGTGGTGTGCCGTCGTCAGGTTTTCAACTGCGGCGTACCGTATTGCGTTATTTCACAGGCAGTTAAGCGATCACCGGACCGAGAACGCGAGCGCATTAGATTTCCCGATCTCCCGGATGACCGCTGGTGGTGGGCGGTGCAACCGCCTTGGCGTCGATCGTGCCGGCGAACTTCGCGCCGTTGTCGCCCATCAGCCACATTTGATACACGGTGCCCGGCGACGGCGGCGGCACGTTATTCATCACCAACACAACGGCGTTCTTCTCGCGTGAATAGACGACGGTCGCGGTGCCGCCCGCAGGCATCGCGCCGGATACCGTGCGCACATCGTCCGCGGCAAACACATGCGCCGGGGTCGATAGTGGCGCTGTGGAGCGTAACGCCAATCCGGGGCTCAGCGCGCCGAGCCCGATGGCAATCGCGGCCGCTGCGGCGAAGAGAACTGTGCGCCAACCGAATCGGCATGCCGAGTCGGACTTGACGGATGCCAGCAGCCGCCCTGCTAGAGCCGCCGGCGGTTCGACCGGTGTCGAGGCTGAGGCGGCGGCCATTGTTTCCCGGACGAGGCGAACCTCGTCGTCGAAGGCTGCGGCAACAGTGGTGTGGGGCCACCGCGATGTGGGTTTCGATTGCTGCGCGCTCATTTTCCGAGACGGCATCGAGTGCGTAGGGCGTCGCCAGTTCTAGCGGTTGGAATTACGACGATTCAGTCGTGTCACGCCTAAACAGTTTCTCAGCCCGCGCAGCGCGTCGCGCATGCGTGACTTGATTGTCACCAAGTTGGTTGACAACCGTTCGGAGACTTGGGCATAGGTAAGGGCGCCGTAGTGGGCCAGCTCTATACACTCCCGCTGCGCGTCGGTCAGCGTATCGAGACACTCGGCGACTTGGTGGCGTTCTTCGCGAAGGATTGCCGCGTCGGCAACGACGTCGGCGGGCCGATCAGCGGTGGCGCTTCCGTAGCGGAATTCGCGCTGGGCTGCGGCCTGGTCTGCGCACACGCGGTCCACCGCGCGCCGATGGGCAAGCGTCAGCAGCCAGGCCAGCGCAGACCCTGCTGCGGGATCGTAGTTGCCGGCGTTGCGCCACACCTGCAGGTAAACCTCTTGGGTGGCTTCCTCGCTGAAGCCAGGATCGCGCAGTACACGGGCCACCAGCCCGAAGACACGGGAGCTCGTTAGGTCCTAGGACTCTGCGAAGGCGTCAGCGTCATGCTGGGCTACCCGACCCAGCAGTGAATTCAAGTCGCCGGTCGCCGGCGGCTCTTCGCTCATGGTGCCATAGCGTAACGGCGGCCGTGCGACCGTCACCGGTAAGCGGTATTCGATGCGGACTGATGCCCAGATGACCCATCCAGGTCGCTGATTGCTCCGAACGACAACACGTAGAAAGTTCGGGCGTCTCGCGGTCTCGGTGAACTCTGCCTCCAAATGCGACCCATCCAAGCCGACCGTTGCGCCGAATGACTTCAACCAAGAGCAACTGTGGCGTCCACAGCACCGACGTTAAGGGCAGGAACCATGACGATCGTCTCACGGGCATCCGCAACTACGGACGACGGCACCGAGCGAGGCTGCGGCCGGGTTCAGCGGGCAATCTGGCCGCGGCCAGCGGGCAGCCGGGTGGTCGACTACGTCGTCGACTACTTGACGGCCGCAGGGGTCGGCCACGTCTTCGGTGTGCATGGGGCGAATATCGAGGAGCTCTACGATGCGGCTTTCTTCTGCCCGGGCGTCACTGCGGTGCTGGCCAAGCACGAGTTCTCCGCGGCGACGATGGCCGACGGTTACAGTCGCGCCACTGCGGGCCTGGGCGTGGTGGCGGCCACTTCCGGTGGCGGGGCGCTGAACCTGGTCGCCGGACTGGGTGAGTCGTACGCCAGTCGCGTTCCGGTGCTCGCGCTGGTCGGCCAGTCGCCGACCGCACTGGATGGGTCCGGCGCCTTTCAGGACACCAGCGGCCGCAACGGCTCGCTCAACGCGGAGGCCCTGTTCTCGGCCGTTTCGGTGTACTGCCGGCGGATCGTCAATCCGGATCACATCCTGACCGCGTTGCCGGAGGCGGTGTCAGCGGCCCGTGCCGGCGGTCCCGCGGTGCTGCTGCTGCCCAAGGATGTTCAGCAGGCCACAGTCCAGACCAGCGGCGCGTTGGCCGTAATCGGACAACGGCCCGGTCCCGAAGATCCCTATCCGATCTTGCGGGCGCTACACGGTGCCTCGGGACCGGTGACCATCATCGCCGGTGAGCAGGTGGCCCGTGATGATGCCCGTGAGGAGCTTGGGCAACTGCGCGCGGCGCTGCACGCGCGGGTCGCGACGGTGCCCGACGCCAAGGACGTCAGCCAATTGGCGGGGGAGTCAGCGTCGCTGGGCGTGACCGGCGTGATGGGCCATCCTGGGGTCGCCGACGCAATCCGCAGCGGTGCGGTGTGCCTGCTGGTTGGCACCCGCTTGTCGGTCACCGCCCGCGCTGGTCTGGACGCGGCGCTGCGCGAGACGTGCACCCTGTCGATCGGTTCCGCCCCGCCGTATCTCCCGTCTGTCCACGTGCACACCAACGACCTTCGGGCGTCGTTGGCTGAGCTGACACGCAGGCTCACGAACTACTCGCCGCAGGGACTGGGCGCCGTCGACTCGACGCTCCGCACGGAGTTGAGGCCGCCCATCCATCGTGGACCGGGCATCCGGTACCGCGACGCGATCACCGCGCTCGATGCGGTGCTGCCCGACGATTCAGACATTGTCGTCGACGCGGGCAATTCCGGTGCGGCGGCGATCCACCATCTGCCCGCCCGGCGCGCAGGCCGGTTCGTGGTGGCGCTCGGGATGGGGGGCATGGGCTACAGCTTCGGCGCCGGCATCGGCATGGCGTTCGCCAGGCGTCGTCGCACCGTCATCGTGGCCGGCGACGGGTCGTTTTTCATGCACGGCCTCGAGTTGCACACCGCCATCCAACACCGGCTGCCAGTCACGCTGGTGTTGTTCAACAACAACGCCCACGCCATGTGCGTGACCCGCGAAAAGCTTTTCTACGAAGGCATCTACAGCTACAACCGGTTCGCGCCCAGCAACCTCGGCGCGGGGCTGGCCGCGATGTTCCCCGGCTTGCCCGCAGTCGACGTCACCGACATCGACGCGCTGGCGACAGCTTTGCGCGGCGCGCTGGAAGCCGACGGACCGTCGGTGGTCAGCATCGAGTGCTCAGCCGACGAAATCCCGCCATTTGCACCATTTCTCGACCAGAAACTGCCTAATAACTCCGCATCCCACACTGTTTCAACTAACCACCAGGAGGACTCCGATGTCGCTGCCAGCGCTTGAGGATATCGCCGCCCACCGGCTCGACCGAGAGGGCATGACCGGCCCGATCGAGAGCCTGATCCGCATCGAAACCTCACCGCGGGAGAAGGCGACGCCGATCATCATGGAGATGATGCGGTCGGTGTATCCGCACGACGAGGTATTCGGCCGGTACTGCACCGTAAACGATTACATCGACTGCCCTCCCGACGAGCTCTACGAGTACCTTGCCGACACCCGCAGCCTGGAGGAGTGGACCTACAGTCTGCGTGGCTTCACCCGCACCGAGGAGCCTGGGCTGTGGTTGGCCTACGACCGCCTGGGCTCGGAGACCGAAATCTACACTCGCACAATCGCCCAGCCCGACGCGCGCACCGTCGACTATCACTGCGCCTGGGACCAGGGCAAGCACCTGTGGATGATCTACCTGATGCGCGTGATCGACGCGCAGGTGGTCCTCGACAAGCCCGGGTCGGTGGTGTTGTGGACCAACTGTCACCACCCTTTCTACGACCACAACCCGTACCCCGAATCCGCACCGCCCGAGCGTCCGGTGTGGGTGGGTGACTTCTGGGATATGTTCGGCGCCGGCCACCGCCTCGAGCTCTTGAATCTGAAGGCAATCGCCGAATACCGCCACCGTAATGGCTTGCCCGTCAAGCCCGACTGGATGAGATGAGCACTGCCATGACTGTCAGCCTGATCGACGTCTCCACCTATCTGCCCGGGGAGCCGGTGCCCGCGGACTACTACGCGCAGTTCGCCGAATCCGATGAGCTGCGAGACAACTTGATGTTCCGCGCCCCGAGATACCGCCACCACGTCGCCGCGGGCGAGACGGCGATCGACATGGTCGAGCGCGCCGCCGCCGGTCTGGTGGACCGTCACGGCCACGACGCGCTCGCCGGTGCCGATGTGCTGATCACCCACACCCAGATGCCCGACATGCCGTTCTACGGCGGCGGTGGCGGGATGGCCCACCGGCTGGGCATCAAACCCAGCTGGGTGATCGACCTGCACAACGGTGGCTGCGCGGCGTTCGTGCTCGGCTTGAAGATGGCGGCCACACTCCTGGAAAGCGGGCAGGGCCGCTCTGCGTTGATCGCGGTGGCACAAAACGCCGCGGGGCAAATCTTCACCCAACCCACGGTGCGCCGGAAGGCTCAGGCGGCGGTGCCCGGCGACGGAGCCGCGGTGGGGCTGGTGACCTTATCGGATGAGTCGCCGATCCTCGACGTGGAGTGTCGCACCTACGGCGAATACGCGGGGGACATGACCATCAGCATGGACCCGCCGCGCAAGTGGTGGCAGCCCGGGCCCGGCGAGGGCTACATCGGCTTCACCGAAAGCAAGATCACCAAGGTGCTGGCCCGCGGCAACCGTCAGGTGCCCGAAGTCGCCTACGCGGTGTGTGACCGAATCGGGCTGAAACCCAAGGACATCGACATGTTGGTCACCAATCAGCCCAACAGGGCGTTTCTGCGGAACTGGCGTGAGGCCCTGGAGCTGCCGGAGGAGAAGCATCATGACACCTTCGACGTGTGCGGCAACCTGTTCGCCGCCGGTATTCCGGTCAACCTCGATCGCGCCATCACCGACGGCCTGGTCGGCAAGGGCGACGTCGTGATGATGGCGGCCTTCGCTCACGCCGGTGACTTCGCCGGTGCCGCCGCGGTGCAGTGGGGCGGCCGATGACCGCCGCGATGCCGTTCGGTCGGGCAGATAGCGGTTCGCCGTCGTGGGTTCCGGATGCCGAAGATCCTCTGGCTTTGGCATTGAACGAGAACCCCTTTCCGCCGTTGCCCGCAGTGCGCGCCGCCATGGTGCGGGCCGTCGACTCAGCCAACCGCTACCCGGAATTTCTGCCGGAGCAGTTCCGTCGGCTCATCGGCGAGCATCTCGGTGTTGCGGAAGAACAGATCATCGTCGGCGCGGGCGCTACCGGCGTCGTCATGCATGTGCTACAGGCACTGACCCATCCCGGTGACCGGATCGTCATGGCCACCCCGACTTTTGACGGGTATCCGGTCTTCGCGCGGATGGCTCGGCTGCAACCCGTGACGGTGCCGTTGACCGAGCATGGCCGCCACGACCTCGACGCCATGGCCGACGCCGCCACCGACGCCCAGGTCGTGGTGGTGTGCCGGCCGCACAATCCGACCGGCACGGTGGAAGCGGCGGACGACGTGGAAGGCTTCCTCCGGCGGGTTCCGCATAGCACCGTGGTGCTGCTCGACGAGGCCTACATCGAATTCGTGTCACCGCGCTACCGGATCGACACCGATGCGTTGTTGCGACGCTTCCCGAATGTCGTTGTGGTCCGCACCTTCTCGAAGGCCTACGGGCTAGCCGGCCTGCGGATCGGGTACGGCATCTGCTCGCCAGGCATGGCCCACACGCTGTGGTCGATGCAGTTGCCGTTCGGCGCCACACTCACCAGCCTGGCCGCGGTGGCGGCGTCCTTCGACGCCGAAGCGCAACTGCGTCGTCGAATCGGGCTGATCACGGCCGAACGCGACTACCTGCGCTCACGGCTGCGGGACATGGGCATCTGGACTGCCGACTCCCACGCCAACTTCGTCTACCTCCCGGCCAGAAACCAACGCTGGACAGAGGTGTTCGACGGCGTCGGACCGCGAGTGCGTACCTATCCAGACGGCAGCGTGCGGATCACCGCGGGCAACCGGCAATCCACCAAGACCGTGCTGGCGGCGATCGCTGTGGCATGGACCCGGGATGTGCAATGACACGCGCGTCGACGACGACGGACCAGCCACGGTTCCGGCTCGCACACAAGATCGCTGCCTGGTACGACGCCGAGGCCTACTTTCGGCGACGGGCCAAGAGCGGCAAGGCGTTTGCGATGCCTATCCCGGGCTTTGGCGATGTGTTGTTCGCAGCCAAACCCGTCCACATCCGCGAGTTCCTGAAGATCCCGGCCTCCGCGTTCACACCTCCGATGCCCAACCCGATCGCGCCGGTCGTCGGTGACGGATCGATCATCCTTCTCGATGGCGCCCGCCACAAGAATGAGCGTGCGCGATTTCTGCCCGCGCTGCACGGTGAGCAGATCCGGCGCTACACCGGGTTGATGGCCCGAGCCGCGTTAGACGAGATCGCGACATGGCAGCCGGGAACCGCGATTGACGCGCGGGACGCGGCGCAGTCGATCACCTTGCACATCATCGTTCAAGCGGTGTTCGGGATCGATGACAAGAACCTGCGCGACCACTACGTCGCCGTCGTCAAAGCGATGATGCGCGAGTACGTCGCTCCGTTCATGTTCTTCCCCGCGTTGCGCCGCGCCCCGCTTGGGCTAGGGCCGTGGCGGCGCTTTTCTGCACGCCGAGTCGAGCTGGATACCCTTCTGTCCGAGCATATTTCGCAGCGCCGAAACAAAGGTGTCGACGGCTACGACGATGTGCTGAGCGTGTTGATGTCCGACCACGACGGTGCCAAGCGCAGCGACGAGGATGTGCGCCAACAGCTGCGCACGTTGCTGGTCTCCGGTCACGAGACATCGGCGACCACGCTGGCATGGGCGTTGTTCCACGTGCACGCCGACGAAAAGGTGAGGCAAAAGCTGCTCGATGAACTCGCCGACAACCCTGGAGCGGAGCAGCTGCCGAAGCTGCCCTACCTCGACGCCGTCATCGCCGAAACACTGCGGATGCACCCGACCGTGTCCATAGTCGTGCGTCAGCTCAAGCGCGCTGTCACCACGTGGCATGCCGAACGGTCGCCGGGAGACGTGATCGGGGTTGCGCTGCCTGCCCTGCATGCGGATCCGCAGACCTGGCCGGATCCAGGCAGGTTCGATCCCGAGCGCTTCCTGACGCGCAGGCCCTCACCGGCGGAGTACTCACCGTTCGGATATGGGCACCGACGCTGCCCAGGATCGTCGTTCGCCGCTCTTGAGTTGGCGATTGTGTTGGGAACCATCTTGACCAACGTCGAGCTTCGCATTCCGGATCGAAAGCGGCGAACCAAGCTGCCAAGGTCGATTCCGCGGGGCGTGGCCGCCGTCCCCAGCCGGCCGATCATGCTCGATGTCGTGCGGAATCTTCGAGGAGGTTCGTGAATCATGAAGCTGAAGCAGCGTGTTCCACTGTTCCGATGGTCGTTCTGGCGAATGGCCGCCTCTCTCAAGAACATCACCACCACCGGCCAGGTGGGCGACGGTCGAGAAGCCGCCTTGGTCGGGTACGTCCTGGCCAATGCCCGCAAGGGCGACGTCGGCAGCGTGCTCGCCACCATCGACCGGTTCGCGTATGAGGAGTCGTTTCTGATCAACGTCGGCGACGAAAAGGGCGACCTGCTCGACGCCGCGGTGCGGCGGGCGAACCCGAAACTGGCGCTGGAGTTAGGCACCTACTGCGGCTACGGTGCACTGCGTATCGCCGCGGCCGCGCCGACCGCCGGAGTGTATTCGGTCGAACTGGCCGCGGCGAACGCCGTCAACGCCATGCGGATCTGGGAGCACGCGGGTGTCGCGGACCGGATCACCTGCGTGGTGGGCACCGTCGGTGACGGCGGCAAGACGCTGGACACCCTGGCCGCCGAGCACGGCTTCGGATTCGGGTGCATCGACTTCCTTTTTCTCGATCACGACAAGAACGCCTACCTCGGCGATCTACACCGCCTGCTGTCGCGCAAGTGGCTGCGCAAGGGGACGATCGTCGTTGCCGACAATGTCAAGGTTCCGGGAGCCCCGAAATACCGTGCCCACATGCGCCAGCAGCAAGGCCGCGCCTGGCAGACCGTCGAGCACAACACCCACGGCGAGTACGGGACGATCATCCCCGACCTGGTGCTCGAGTCGGTGTATCTCGGCGAGGCGGTTGGCGGCGAATAGATGACAGCGCCGCCAATGCTCGCAGCAGGAACTGAGACCGACCACTCGTCAGCGCACGACGGCAAGTTCTGGGATCGCATCGCCGTCGCGGTGACCGCGCCAGGGTCATGGTTGATCGCTGTCGCCGTCGCGTTGCTCGGCGGCGTCGTCATCGGTCTGGTGGGCGCCAACGACGCCGGCACCCGGTCACCGGATTTCCTGCCGCCCAGCAGCGAATCGGCGCGCGCCGACACCGCTGCGAAGCAATTCCCCGGCGGCGACCGGACAGTGGCGATCCTCGTCGTCACCCGCTCCGACGGCGGGGCGCTCACCCCTGCCGATCTCGCCGCCGTGACACAGGCTCAAAACCGGACGCTGACAACTGTCGGCATGCGGGACACCCCAGCGCCGATGGTGACATCCGAGGACGGCCTCGCCGCACTGGCGCCGGTGCCACTGAGAGCCGATCTCTCGGGCTTTGCGCTCAATGATGCAGTGAAGGAGGTGCGCAACGCCGCGGGCGACGGATTGCCGGCCTCGCTTATCGCCCATGTCACCGGCGGCCCGGCGTTCGGTGCCGACATCGCCAATTCGTTCAGTGGGGCCAACATCAAACTGCTGCTCGTCACCGCGCTGGTTGTCGCGGTCCTCCTGCTGGTCACCTACCGCTCGCCGGTGCTGTGGCTCGTGCCGCTGGCCGTGATCGGTGTGGCCGAGCGGGTGGCCGCCGCGGTGGGAACCGCAGTCGCCGGCATCACCGGGCTGACATTCGACGGGTCGACGTCCGGCATCACCAGCGTGCTGGTGTTCGGCGCGGGCACCAACTATGCGCTGCTGCTGATCTCCCGCTACCGCGAAGAGTTGCGGCGCAACGCCGATCACGGAAAAGCTCTGCGCCGCGCCGTCCGCATGGCGGGACCCGCCATCCTTGCGAGCAATGCGACCGTGGTGCTGGCCTTGCTCACGCTGATCCTCGCCGTGGTTCCCAGCACCCGCAGTCTCGGCGTGCTGGCAGCATGCGGCCTGGTGGTCGCAGCCTTGTTCGTGCTCTTCATGCTTCCGCCATTACTCGCGTTGTTCGGGCCTCGGCTGTTCTGGCCGTTCGTCCCCCGACCCGGCAGCGCCGACACCGTCGAGACTGGGCTGTGGCATCGCATCGCCGAACGGGTGGCACGACGGCCGGGGCTGATCGGCGGGATCTCTGTTCTCGTCCTCGCCCTGCTGGCGACGGGGCTGTTAGGCACCACGATCGGGTTGTCGCAGACTGAGCAGTTCCGCGTGAAAGCTGACTCAGTAGCCGGATTCGACGAGCTCGCAACACATTTTCCAGGCGGGTTGGCCGACCCGACCGTGGTCATCGCCGACACCGCCAGGACAAGCGCCGTGCAACAGGCGATCGACACGACGTTTGGGGTGGTTTCGGCGACCCCGATCGCCCGGTCGGCCACCGGGAAGAGCAGTTGGTCGGTCGTGTTCGACGCCGCACCGGCATCAGGGCGGGCATTCCAAATCGTTGCGGCGCTGCGTGATTCAGTCCACACTGCCGATCCAACCGTGCTGGTCGGCGGATCGGACGCCAAGGCGCTCGACATTCGCGACGCCGCGAGACGGGATCGGCTGGTGGTGATTCCGGCGATCCTCGCAATGGTCCTCATGG
>CAVRTL010000020.1:0-237097 GCA_963724165.1 uncultured Actinomycetota bacterium
GCTGCCGGGACCGGAATCGGTGGCTGTGGCTCGGGTCGGGCTGCTGCGCCGTTTTCCCGGGCCAGGAAGTTCCCGAGTTCGGCGATGGTCGACATCAACGGTGCCGGGAACACCACGGTGCTGTTCTTGTCGACACCAAGCTCGACCAGCGTCTGCAGATTACGTAACTGCAGCGCCAGCGGGTGGGCCATCATGGTGTCCGAAGCATCGCCCAGGGCGGCAGCGGCCAGCGATTCACCTTCGGCAGCAATGATTTTCGCGCGCTTCTCCCGCTCGGCCTCGGCTTGGCGGGCCATCGCCCGCTTCATGCTGTCGGGCAGTTGGATGTCTTTGAGCTCCACCAGGGTGACCTGCACCCCCCATTCGATGGTGGTGACATCCAGGATCGCTTGGATGTCGAGGTTGATCTTGTCGGTCTCCGAGAGCGTCTCATCCAGGGTGTGCTGGCCGACCACCTTGCGCAACGTCGTCTGGGCGATCTGATCGATCGCGGCGTAGACGTTCTCGATCGCCACCACCGACTTCACCGCGTCGACGACCTTGAAGTAGGCCACCGCCGACACGTCGACACTGACGTTGTCGCGGGTGATAATCCCCTGGGACTGGATCGGCATCGTCACGATCCGCAGCGAAATCCGGTGCAGCACATCGATGAACGGAATGATGAGCCGCAACCCGGGTTGGCGTTCTCCGATCACCCGGCCCAGCCGGAACAGCACGCCGTTCTCGTATTGCTTGACGATACGCACCGCCATCGCCAACACCAGCAGCAACAGAACAACCACAACAACAACGACGACGCCCAGCGCTCTCATCGCCGTGCACCTGTCGGTGAGCCGTGCCGAAGGGTACCCGCGGCCACGTCCTGGGCAACCGTCGTCGTTCCGGGGTGTGGTAAGCGGGCCGACCGGGTGGAAAAACTCTGTGAAACAGTCATGGTGATCCTGATGTACAGACAATCACCGGCGCGTAGGGGCCTTGGAGCCAACGCTCCTCAAGTTCTGCAGCGGACAGCTGAACTCATCCCGAACCAGCTGAAATTCTCAGCACTTCCCAGGCTACACCCGTGGGGACCAACCCGCCGAATCCCGTTTGGGGCGACCCCCTTTGCCAAAGCTTGCCAACGTTGCCGATGCTCAACGGATCCAGGCGCGAGGTCGAGTTCCCCGGGCCACCGCTACCGGCCCGCGGTCCAGAACTGCTAGCGACAAAGGATCGCTAGCGGCGGCATTCTTGGTGTGACAAATCGGAGTGAGCGTCGCCATTTCCCGCAGCGATCCGCTGTTCATGTCCACCTACCTCCTCGACGGCCGCCCAGCACCTCCTCGCCAATATCAACACCGGCGACGACGACCGGCACTTCGACCGTCCCATTAAGCACTGGACATCACAGAAACCAGCCGCGGCGGGCCATGCCCGCAGGGTGTAGCCTCAACGACGTTGGGAAACTCAACCAGTCCGGGATGAGGCCAGCTGTCCGCCGTTGTCCTCACTGAGCAGTCGCTCGTGCCGCACGTTCCGGTGACAACCGCACACCCCGGGATCACCATGACCGCTCAATCCACTCCGGTAACACCGAAACCGGCCCCTGCACGATACTTTCCGATGGATAACGTCGTGTGTCTGCTCAGGCCTGACCACCCAGATCACCCCTATGCCGCGATCCGGCGGCTGACGTACGGCTTACGGTCCAGACGCCATGACCATTGACACACCGCATGTCACGCCGCCCCAGCAGTTCCAGTTCGACGGCGCCGAAGTCACCGGCGAGGTCTTCGAGTCGCCCGCCTCAATCGTGTTCGACCAGGCCGAGAATCGACTGCACATCATCACAGCCGTGCTGATCCGGGCGTTCGGTGCGTGACCCGTGGTGTCGATGCGGATCGTGATCGCCCTGGGGGGTAACGCACTGCTGGCGCGCGGGGACAAGCCCGACGCCGCCGTCCAGTTGGCGAACCTGCGGGCCGCCGCCGAGGCGATCGCGCCGTTGGCGGCTCACCACGATGTGCTGATCTGTCACGGCAACGGCCCGCAGGTCGGCATGCTCTCATTGGAGAGCGAAACCGACCACGCCCTGACCCGCCCGTACCCGCTCGATGACCTTGTCGCGCAGACCCAGGGCATGATCGGCTACTGGCTGGCCCAGGCACTGGGCAACGCCGGGGTCAAAAAGCCGGTCCTGGGCCTGATTACGCAGACGCTGGTCGACGCCGCTGACCCGGCGTTCGCCGCCCCGGCCAAGTTCGTCGGGCCCGGCTACGCACGGGACCGAGCCCAAGAGCTTGCTGGCCAACATGGTTGGACCGTCGCCGTCGAAAATGGTCGGTGGCGCCGCGTGGTGGCCTCACCCGAACCGCTCCGCATCGTCGAGCAGGATTCCATCACCCGGCTCCTGGACGCCGGTTCGGTGGTCATCTGCGGCGGCGGTGGAGGCGCGGCGGTGACCGAGAACGCCGCCGGCCAGCTGAGCGGTGTCGACGCAGTCGTGGACAAGGACTACGTCGCATCGTTGCTGGGCATCATCGTTGGAGCCCAGCATTTGCTGGTGCTCACCGATGTGTCCGCGGTCATGGAACATTATGGCACACCGGAGTCCACGCCACTGACGACCCTGGATCCAGATTCGCTGAGCAGCATGGTATTTCCGGCCGGATCGATGGGGCCCAAGATCGAGGCGTGCCGCCGGTTCGTCAGCGCGACCGGGCACCCGGCCACCATCGGCGCCCTGGCCGACGCGCTGGCACTGCTCGCGGGCAGCGCCGGGACCACCATCATCCCGACAACGCAGCCCAACAGGGATACTCATCAGGGGGTCGGCGGCCGACGAGGGCCTGCTGGCGCGCGCACTCGGGGACCAGCGACGGGAGGTTGATCATGCCGGATGCGTTGGTGGATAACGAGGTACTCAAGGCCGCGGTGCAGTTGGCGTGCCGGGCACCATCGTTGCACAACAGCCAGCCCTGGCGCTGGGTCGCCGAGGGCACTGAGCTGCACCTGTACGTCGACCGCAGCCGCATGCTGCCTTCCACCGACAAGTCGGGGCGGGAGGCCTACATCAGCTGCGGCGCCGTGCTCGACCATCTACGCGTCGCGATGGCGGCAGCCGGGTGGCTCGCCAACGTCGCGAGATTCCCCGACCCGAATAATCCCGATCATCTCGCGTCACTCGATTTCAGCCCAATGAGCTGCGTTACCGAGGGCCACCGCCGCAGAGCCGACGCCATCCTGCACCGCCGCACCGATCGGCTTCCCTTCGCCGCAGTGAGGAACTGGGATTCCTTGGAACCCGTGCTGCGCGAGGCCGTCGATGCCGGCGCAGTCCACCTCGACGTGATAGCCAACGAGCTGCGTCCGGAATTGGCGAGGGCATCACAACTTACCGAGTCGCTGCGACTATATGATTCTTCGTATCATACCGAATTAGACTGGTGGACTGGTCATTTCGAGACTTCGGATGGGGTTCCCCGCAGTTCACTGGTGTCGGCGGCCGAAAGTGATCTGGTCGACGTCGGACGTACCTTCCCGGCTGGCGCCCACAACGAGCGGCCCGCAGGCATTGGACAAGACCAGTCCACAGTGCTGGTCCTGTCCACCGACGAGGACGCCCGCGATGCCGCCTTCCGGTGCGGCGAAGCGTTGTCCGCGGTGTTGTTGGAGTGCACGTTGGCCGGGCTGGCGACATGCACCCTGAGCCATCTCACGGAGCTATGGTCCAGCCGCAATCTCATCGGCACCTTGACCGGACGGGCAGCTATGCCGCAACTTCTGATCCGCGTCGGCGAAGCCCCTGTCCTTGGCGCGGCACCCCCCATGACGCCGCGGCGCCCACTTCGCGACGTTCTGGCGTTACACCCCGATACACGTGGTTGAGCGGGGGCATCCAGGCTCACCGGGGGCGGTTCGGCGATGATGTGGGCCTTGCGCTCGATGCCGTCGGGAATACAGGCGTTGACCTGATCGCAAAAAGCCATCCTGCACTTTCTCCTGTGTGTCTCAGCAACCGTTGAGACCGTTCAGGCCGCGATTAGCTTGAGGGGCAGTCGCTCCTAACGGCGGATGATGTTGTTGAGCGTCCATGTCGGCTCACCGGCGGGCTCGATTCGGCTGACCTGCTGCATCAGCGCAGTAAGTATCGCTGACCGGACCCCGTGAACTGGTCCACCAAAACGGGTCCCTCACCACGATCTGATCGTCACTGTATGAAACTACGAACCAGCCCAACGGAAAAGACTAATGTGTGATCGACCGCCTAGCCGGGGAGCCTGCGGGAGGCGGCGGCTAAACAGGCCCACGCCAAAGCGTCACAGTGACGAAGTACAGGGCTTCCGGCAAACGACGAGGGCGCGACGTGAAGCACAAGCCGACGACGATTCGCGACCGACTTGGAGCCCTGTGGGGGCTGCTCAGGATCAGCGACGACGACTATCACGCGTACATGCGTTCCTATAACGAACTGTTCGTCGACTCACCAGAGAACACCAAGGCGGACTACGACCGAGGTCTGCCGCTGAAGGGGTACCCCCAAGGCAGCAGCAACGAGCTTACCGAGCTGTACAAGGTCATCCACCTGCTGTGCACGCTGGGTTCGGTGGAGAAGATGTACATGCCGCCGACGATCGACTCGGAACAGTCGGTGCTGCAGAACCAGATCCTCTTCGAGCGGATCGTCGCCAAGGATCTCAACCTGACAGCCGGGCAGAAGGTGCTCGACCTGGGGTGTGGTTGTGGCGCCATTGCCGAGCACATGGCTGAGCTGACCGGGGCGACGCCCTACGGCATCAACCTCGACCGCTCACAGGTCGAAAAGGCCTGGAGGAACCCGAACCTGCCACAGGCCAACTTCGCCGTCGGCGACTTCAACAAGGCGCTCCAGTTCGATGACGAATCGTTCGACGCCGTCTACGCGATCCAGCCGATGACGTACGTGAGCGACCACGGGTTCACCTTCAAGGAGGTCTTCCGTGTCCTCAAGCCGGGTGGGCGGTTCGTCATCGACGACGTCGCCGCGCTCGACGCGTACGACCGCGACAACGAGCACCAGCGGACCCTGATCCAGCACACCCGCGAGCTGACAGTGTTCGGCGGATTCTGGTACTACCGGTACTGGGAGGACGTCTACCGTGCCGCCGGCTTCGAGCTCGTGTCCTCGGTGGGCCGGCCTGCTGTGGAACTGATCAAGAAGGAAGTCGCCCTGTTCGACAAGTACGAGGCGGCGTTCAAGTTTCTTGCGAAGCTGCACGTCATCCCAAAGAAGACCGACAGCCTGATGCAACGCATGCACGTGAACAGCCAGTCCTACATCCACGCCGAGGAAGAGAAACTGCTGACGCTCAACTGGCACTGCGTGGGACAGAAGCCGAAGTAGGTGTTTCAGGCTCCGGAGTTTGGCCGCCGCTTCGGCATCGACACAACTTAGTTCCTGGTTGGGGTAAGAATTGGGGTCAACCCCGTCTTGCGGGGTTATCGTTAGGCGAAAAACTACCTCTGAACTGCGTCGGGCTGACAGGATTTGAACCTGCGACCACTGACCCACAGTAAATAGCGGGGTCACGTCCCGCCGGGACGTTTCCAATAGCGGTAACGCATTTCCGCAGGTCGCGGATAGTAGGCGGCCGATTCGTGCGCGTGCATAGCGTTTACAGACGCGCAGGTCGTTCACCATCGCGCATGACGTGTGGTCCCAAAATGGTCCCCGACGTGCCATGCACCAGTGCCGACGACCCCTCGCTTGACCAGAAGTTTGCGTACTGCCATTGTAAGTACATGACTTCGATGAAAGATGACCGCCTGCAGCTGCGCGTCGACGCAACCGCCAAGCGACGGCTGGAGGAGGCTGCCGCCGAGGCGCACCTGAGCGTGACGGCGTTCGTGCTGCAGGCCGCCAGCAAGGCCGCCGACAATTTGCTCGCCGAGCGACAGACCATTCGCCTGTCCCCCGACTCGGCGGCCGTGTTCACCGAAGCACTGAACCATCCGGCGCGGGTTAACGAGCGACTGGCGGCCACCTTGAAGCGGCCAGCGAAGTTCACCTGGCTCGACTGAAGTGCAGTTCTACCGGCCGAACCTACTCGACCCGGATAGACACCGGCGCGACGAGTTCACGTCGGGCAATTCGTCCCTGGACGAGTGGCTGCGCCGCTACGCCGGCCAGAACCGACGCGGCAACACCGCAGCGGTCTGGGTGATCGTTGATGTTGATTACAGGGTGGTGTGCTATGCGACTTTGTCGATGACATCGGTGGATCGGTCAGCAAGTCCCACGCCATTGGCGAAGGGCGCCCCATTGCAGGTTCCCGCGCTCCTGGTAGGCCGGCTAGCCACCGACACCGGCGTGACTGGGCTTGGGCTGGGCACCCAAATGGTCAAACACATCCTGGCGACGGCAGCCGAGTTGGACGTCAAAGCAGCATGCCGAGCTGTCGTGGTCACCGCACTGAACCCGGCCGCTTTCAGTTGGTGGCAGCGGTTCGGGTTTGAACCGTTCGATGCCGAGGACTCGACTAACTTGGACCTCTACCTGCTGACCAAGGACATCGGCGCCACGCTCGCGAGACTCTGAGCCAGCGATTCCGTTGCTGTACATACCCTCGGGCGGTATGAAGAAAGCGGCTCCGCAGTCCACCGAAACCGCTATCTACCTGCATGTTCTATGGTCGGGCTGACAGGATTTGAACCTGCGACCACTTGACCCCCAGTCAAGTGCGCTACCAAACTGCGCCACAGCCCGGTCGCCGGTGAATCCACCGGCGGCGGTCGAAAGCCTACCGCAAGCGCACCCGGAACCCCGCCGAGGCCTCGCGACGGGTGGGCCGCCACGCCCGCTTGGGAGTGCGGGTGTCGAGCCTGCGCCAACCGCACCGAGACTGCGACCAGATCGTGGTTGCCGCTCGAACCCCGCGCTGAGCGCAGGCTCGGCGGCGAAACCTGGGCCTGGTCAGTCAACGTGGCTTCACGGCGAAAACCGTGGCTTTCACACTCAGCGCCGCTTGGCTCCCCGCTTTTCGCGCACGCGCACGTTGACCCGGATGGGGCTGCCCTCGAAACCGAACGTCTCGCGCAGCCGCCGCTCCAGGAAGCGCCGGTAGCCGGCCTCCAGGAAACCGGTGGTGAACAGCACGAACGTCGGCGGCCGGGAGGCGGCCTGGGTGGCGAACAGGATGCGCGGCTGCTTGCCGCCGCGCACCGGGGGCGGCGTGGCCGCCACCACTTCCTTCAGCCAGGCGTTCAGCGGGCCGGTGGCGATCCGGGCGTCCCAGGAGGCCAGCGCGGTCTCCATCGCGGGCACCAGCTTCTGCACCGCCCGCCCCGTCTTGGCGGAGATGTTGACCCGCTGCGCCCACCGCAGCTGCACCAGCTCGCGGTCGATTTCGCGCTCGAGCAACTCGCGGCGGTCCTCGTCGACCAGGTCCCACTTGTTGAACGCCAGCACCAGCGCCCGGCCGGCCTCGATGACCATGGACAGCACCCGCTGGTCCTGCTCGGTCAGCGGCTGCGAGGCATCGATGAGCACGATGACGACCTCGGCGGAGTCGATCGCCGAGTGGGTGCGCACCGAGGCGTAGAACTCGTGCCCGCTGGCCTGCCCGACCTTGCGGCGCAGGCCCGCCGTGTCGACGAACCGCCACACCTTGCCGCCCAGTTCGATGAGCGAGTCCACCGGGTCCACCGTCGTGCCGGCGACCTCGTGCACCACCGAACGCTGGTCACCGGCCAGCTTGTTCAGCAGCGAGCTCTTGCCCACGTTGGGCTTGCCGACCAGCGCCACCCGCCGGGGACCACCCGACGCCGGGGCCAGCTCGGAGACCTCGGGCAGAGCGGCCAGCACCTCGTCGAGCAGGTCGGCCACCCCGCGGCCGTGCATAGCGCTGATCGGGTGCGGCTCACCAAGCCCCAGCGACCACAACGCCGCCGCATCCGCTTCGCCTCTTTCGCTGTCGACCTTGTTGGCGGCCAGGAACACCGGCTTGCCCGAGCGCAGCAGGATGCGGGCGGCGGCCTCGTCGGCGGCCGTCGCGCCGACGGTCGCGTCGACCACCAGGATCACCGCGTCGGCGGTCCGCATGGCCACCGACGCCTGCTCGGCGACCAGCTGCTGCAGGCCCTTGGCGTCGGGCTCCCATCCCCCGGTGTCCTGGATGACGAAGCGGCGTCCCGTCCACAGCCCGTCGTAGGAGACGCGGTCCCGCGTCACGCCGGGGACGTCCTGGACCACGGCTTCGCGGCGGCCAAGGATCCGGTTGACCAGCGTCGACTTGCCGACGTTCGGCCGGCCCACCACCGCCACCACGGGCGCCGGACCGGCCTCGGCCTCGTCTTGGATATCGAAATCGACCGATTCCCAGTCGCTTTCGTCGCTCCAGGTGCCGTCCTGTGTCATCGCACCGCCCCGCTGCGCTGCGCGACCAACTCCAGCAGATGACCGATCACCTTCGCCTCGGTCATGTCGCTGGTGTCGACGACGATCGCGTCCGGGGCCGCCCGCAGCGGGGACACCCGCCGGGTGGAATCGAGGTGGTCGCGGCGCCGCACGTCGGCCAGCACGCCCTCGTAGTCGTCGGCCAGGCCCGCCGCGACGTTCTGGGCGTTGCGCCGCCGCGCCCGGGTTTCGGCCGACGCGGTCAAAAAGATCTTGACCGGCGCGTCGGGCAGCACCACCGTGCCGATGTCGCGCCCCTCGACGACGACGCTGCCGGGGCCGGTGGCCATGTCCCGTTGCAGCCCGACGAGGCGGGTGCGCACGGCGGGAACCGACGACACGGCCGACACCGCGCGGGTGACGTCGTCGCCGCGGATCTCCGCCGAAACGTCTTGTCCGGCAAGGTAGAAGCTGAGCCGGTCGGGGTCGTAACTCACCGACAACTCGACCGTCGCGGCGACCGCGGCGACGGCATCGGCGTCGGCCGGGTCGACCCCGGCGCGCAGGACGGCCAGCGTGACGATGCGGTACATGGCGCCGGTGTCCAGGTAGCGGGCCCCCAGCGCCCGCGCCAATCCCCTTGACACCGAGGACTTTCCAGTGCCCGCAGGCCCGTCGACGGCGACCGCTACGTCATTCACAGCCCGACCGCCCTGTACAGCTGCCCAACCTCGCCCCTACTGAGCGCCCGGATGCTGCCGGGGCGTTGCTCCCCCAGCGACACCGGCCCGATCTCGGTGCGCACCAGCGCCTCCACCGGGAAGCCCGCGGCCCCCAGCAGCCGGCGCACGATGCGATTGCGCCCCTCGTGCAACGTCACCCGCACCAGCGTCTTGCCGGGAATGGCGTCCACCACCGCGAAGTGGTCGACGCGCGCCGGGCCGTCGTCGAGCTCGATGCCGGCCCGCAGCGTCTTGCCCAGCCCGCGCGGCACCGAACCGCTGACGGTGGCCAGATACGTCTTGGGCACCTCGTGGGAGGGATGCATCAACCGGTGCGCCAGTTCGCCGTCGTTGGTCAGCAGGATCAGCCCCTCGGTGTCGGCGTCCAACCGCCCCACGTGGAAAAGGTTCTTGGTGCCGCGCACCTTGCGCTCCACCAGGTCGCCGATGCAGGGCCGGCCGCGATCATCGGACATCGTCGAGTGCATGCCGCGCGGCTTGTTCAGCGCCAGGTACACCGTGGAGTCGTCGAGGACGATCCTGGCGCCGTCGACGCGGATGACCGACCCGTCCGGGTCGACGCGGGTGCCCAGCTCGGTCACCACCTGACCGTCGACCTCGACGCGGCCCTCGAGGATCAGCTTCTCCGCGGCCCGTCGCGACGCGATCCCGGCCTGCGACAACACTTTCTGCAGACGGACGCCCTCGGTGTCGACCATCAATCGTGGTCCACGTCGAATGACAGCGGCTGCTCGGCCGGCGGGCCCCCGCCGAGCTTGACGAAACGTGGCTCGCTGTCCAGGGATTCGCTGAGCTCCTCGATCGTGTCGACGTCGGGCAGCAGCGGTGCGATGTCGGGCAGGTCGGCCAGCGACGTCAGGCCCAGCCGCTCCAGGAACAGCGCGGTGGTCGCGAACGTCACCGCGCCGCTGTCCTCGTCGGTGCCGGCCTCGGTGATCAGGCCGCGCGCCAGCAGGGTGCGCATGACGGCGTCCACGTTGACGCCGCGCACCGCGCTCACCCGCGCCCGCGTCACGGGCTGGCGGTAGGCCACGACGGCCAGCGTCTCCAGCGCGGCGCGGGTGAGCTTGGAACGCGCGCCGTCGAGCAGCAGCTTCTCCACGTAGGGGGCGAATTTGGCCCGGGTGTACATGCGCCAGCCCTCGTCGGTGTTGCGCAGGTCGATGCCGCTGTCGCGGGCGGCGAGCTCCTCGGACATCTGCTGCAGCTTGGTCGCGATCCGGTAGGCGGGCTGCTGTGTGGCCGCGGCCAGCGCCTCGATGGTGACCGGGCTGTCCACGACGAGCAACAGCGCCTCGAGCACCGAGCCCAGCTCCTCGGCGTCCATGGGGGCCGCCTCGGCGATGTCCGGGATGCCCGGGCCGTCCGCGTCGAGGTCGACGTCGCGCTCGTGTTCACTCATCTATTCGTCCCGTACTTCTGCCACGGCCTCGCTGGTCGAGCGTTCCCCGGTCCACGAAATCTGCAGCACGCCAAGCGGCTCTGACTGGTCGAATGCTACCGTCCGGCTCCGATACAGCTCGAGCAGCGCGAGGAAGCGCCCCACGACCTCCATCGGCGCCTCGCAGTCGGCGACCAGCTCGGAGAAGGTTGCCCACTGCCCGCTGCCGCGCGCTTCCAGGATCGCCAGCAGCTTCCTGGCCTGCTCGGGAACCGACACGCTCAGCTCGTGCAGGTGCCCGGTCGCCACCGTCGGGACCGGCCGCGGGGTGAAGACGATGGCGGCGATCTGGGCGAAGCGCTCGGCGTCGACGCCGAGCATCACCTCGGGCAGCAGGCCGGTGAACCGGTCCTCCAGCGACACCGACCGCGGATAGCTGCGCAGCGCGGTGGCCTCCAGCTCGGCGAACATCTCCGCGACGTGTTTGAACGCGCGGTACTGCAGCAGCCGGGCGAACAGCAGGTCGCGCACCTCGAGCAGCGCGAGGTCCTCCTCGTCGTCGATCTGCCCGGCCGGCAGCAGCCGGGCGGCCTTCAGATCGAGCAGGGTCGCCGCGATCACCAGGAACGCGGTGGTCTCCTCCAACTCCAGCCGTGCGCCGATCTCGCGGGTGTAGGCGATGAATTCGTCGGTGACCTGGTGCAGCGCCACCTCGGTGACGTCGAGGCGATGGGCGAAGATCAGCTGCAGCAGCAGATCGAACGGCCCCTCGAAGTTGGTCAGCCGGACCTGAAAGCCGTTTCTGGGTGCCGCCTCACCGTTCGCGGTGTCCGTCACGCGCCGAATCGGTCGATGAACTCGCGGGCCAGCGCGCGGTAGGCGATCGCGCCGGTCGACTTGGGCGCCCAGGTCGTGATGGGCTCGCCCGCCACGCTGGTCTCCGGGAACCGCACGGTTCGGCTGATCACGGTGTCGAACACCAGGTCGCCGAACCGCTCCACGACGCGGGCCATGACCTCGCGGGCGTTGACCGTGCGCGGGTCGTAGCGGGTGATCAGGATGCCGCTGATCTCGAGCTTCGGGTTGAGCCGGTCGCGCACCTTGTCGACTGTGTCGGTGAGCAGCGCCAGCCCGCGCAGCGAGAAGTATTCGCATTCGGTGGGGATCACCACGCCGTCCGCGCAGGCCAGCCCGTTGACGGTGAGCAGGCCCAATGACGGTTGGCAGTCGATCAGCACGTAGTCGTAGCGGTCCAGCACCGGGTGCAGCGCGCGGCCCAGGGTCTGCTCGCGGCCCACCTCGTTGACCAACTGGATCTCGGCGGCCGACAGGTCGATGTTGCTGGGCACCAGGTCCAGGTTCTTGACGCGGGAGTGGATCAGCACGTCGTCGATGGACACCCGCGACTCGACCAGCACGTTGTGGATCGTCTTTTCCAGCTCGTAGTGCGGAACCCCGAGGCCCGCCGACAGCGCGCCCTGCGGGTCCATGTCCACCAGCAGCACCCGCCTGCCGTACTCGGCGAGCGCGGCACCCAGGTTGATCGTCGAGGTGGTCTTGCCGACGCCGCCCTTCTGGTTGCACATCGCGACCACCTTCGCCGGGCCATGCGAGGTGCGCGGCTCCGGCTCGGGGATCGCCCGCGGCGGCCGCCCGGTCAGACCGAGCGCGACGCCGCCGTCCGGCTGATCGCTCATGGCGGGGGTGTTCGGGAGGTGAACATCGCAGCAAAGTCTAACGGCTCCGCGCGCCAACACCGGGCGACCCGCGAGGTGATTTACCAGCGAATATGCGCGGATATCGCGGGCGAGGCGCTCGCGAATTCGCAGGGATAACTCCCGTCACAGCAGCACCACGAAGCGCGGCCCCGGCGTGCGTGCCTATCGTGGCGTCCATGGACCTCAAACGACGGATTCCCCTCCTGCGGTGGTCGGTGTGGCGGATGGCTCCCGGGCTGCGCCGCATCAGCACCACGGGACAGATCGGCGACGGCCGGGAGGCGGCCGCCGTCGAGTATGTCCTGCGAAACGCCCGGGCCGGCGACGTCGACGACGTGCTCGCCACCATCGACAGGTTCGCCTACGAGAAGTCGATGCTGATCAACGTCGGCGACGAGAAGGGGCAGCTCCTCGACGCCGCCGTGCGGCGAGCCGATCCCGCGCTCGCGCTCGAGCTGGGCACCTACTGCGGCTACGGCGCGCTGCGGATCGCCCGAGCCGCCCCGCGGGCCAAGGTGTTCTCCGTCGAACTCGCCGAGGCCAACGCCGCCAACGCCCGCCAGATCTGGGCCCACGCCGGGGTCGCCGACCGGGTGACGTGCGTCGTCGGCACCCTCGGCGACGGCGGGCGCACCCTGGACGCACTGGCTGACCAGCACGGATTCTCCTCGGGTGCACTGGGATTCGTATTCCTCGACCACGACAAGGACGCCTACCTCGACGACCTGGAGAGCATCCTGGCCCGGGGTTGGCTGCGCAAGGGCGCCGTCGTCGTCGCCGACAACGTCAGGGTGCCGGGGGCGCCGAAGTACCGGCAGTACATGCGCCGGCAGCAGGGGGCGCTGTGGCACACCGTCGAGCACAAGGCGCACCTGGAATACCAGTCGCTGGTCTCTGACCTGGTGCTGGAATCCGACTACCGCGGCTAGCGACGGCTACCTATTGCGCGCGGGGGTGGGCGCCGGCCCACACCTCGCGCAAGGAGTGCACGGTCACCAGCGTGTAGATCTGCGTCGTCGTCACCGAGGCATGGCCGAGCAGTTCCTGTACCACCCGGACGTCGGCGCCGCCCTCGAGCAGGTGCGTGGCGAAAGAATGCCGCAACATGTGTGGCGACACTCCCGACGTGATGCCGGCGCGTTCGGCCGCATCCTGCAGCACCTGCCACGCGCTCTGCCGCGACAGCCGCCCGCCGCGCACGTTGAGGAAGATGGCCGGCGTGCCGCCGCGCCCACGGCGCGCCAACTCCGGGCGCCCCCGCACCAGGTAGGCGTCCAGCGCCTGCACGGCCGGACGGCCCACCGGCACCAGCCGCTGCTTGCCGCCCTTGCCGCGCAGCAGCACCGAGCGGGCCTGGGTGTCGATGTCGTCGACGTCCAGGCCGACGGCCTCAGAAATGCGAGAGCCCGTGGAGTACAACAACTCCAGCAGCGCGCGGTTGCGCAACGTCAGCGGGCCGTCGGCGGGGCTGTCGCCGCCGGCGCCCTCCAGCAACGCCAGCACCTCGTCGATCGTCAGGCTCTTGGGCAGCCGCCGCCCCGGTGTCGGGGGCCGCACCGCCTGCGCCACGTCGAGATCGGCCAGGCCCTCGGCGGCGGCGAACCGGTGCAGGCCGCGCACCGCGATCAGCGCGCGGGCGGCCGACACCGCCGACAGCGCGGCGGTCCCCGACTCGGGGTCGCCGCGCCGCAACGCCACCAGGAACTCGCTGACGTCGTTCTCGCCCACCTTGGCCAAATCGTGAATTCCACGGTCCGCCAAGTGTTTCGAGTAGCGCCTCAGGTCGCGTCGATAGGAGCTCAGCGTGTTGGCCGCCACGCCCCGCTCGATGGTCAGGTGGTCGAGGTAGCCCTGCAGTTGCGAGTCCAGCGCGGCCGTCGTCATGGCGGGTCCTGCCGCGCGATGAACGCCGTCGGCTTGTCGGTCCACGGGCTGTCCACCGGACGCGGCCGCGCGAACCCGTTGGTCACCGCGTGCGCGGCCAGAATCCCCGCCACGGCAATGGCATTGACCACCTCACCGCCCAGCACCCGCCGCGCCGCCTCCGCCAGCGGCAGCCACTGCAACGTCATGTCGGCCTCTTCGTCGTGGGCTTCCGGCCGATCCACCACGCTCAGCCCGGTGGCCAGGTAGACGCGCACCGATTCGTCGCTGAAGCCGGGCGTGGAATCCAGGTCCACGAGCACCTGCCAGGTGTCGGCCCGCAGCCCGGCTTCCTCTTCGAGTTCCCGGGCGGCGGTCAGCTGCGCCGCCTCGCCTTTGACGTCGAGCAGACCCGCCGGCAGCTCCCACAGCCGCCGCCCCAGCGCGTGTCGGTACTGGTAGACCAGGCAGATGTTACCGCGCTCGTCGAGCGCCACCACGGCTACCGCGCCGAAGTGCTCGACGACCTCCCTGGTGACGACCTTGTCGCCCGGCATCCGCACCTGGTCGCGGCGTAGCGCGAAAATCTTTCCGGTGTAGAGGGTTTCGGACGACGTCGTCTCGAAGACGTGCTCAGCCACGGGAGGCGGGCTCGGGTACCGACCGCGCGACATCGTCTTGGTGGCGGGCGCCGTTGGGCGAGCGCTCGGGGATCTCCGGCATCTCCACGGGCAGCAGTTCACCCGCTTTGTAGTCGATCGCCGCGCCGACGAACGCGGCGAACAGCGGGTGCGGCCGCGTGGGACGGCTCTTCAGTTCGGGGTGGGCCTGGGTGCCCACGAAGAACGGGTGCACCTCCGGCGGATATTCGACGAACTCCACCAGATGCCCGTCGGGCGACGTCCCGCAGAACCTCAGGCCGCTCTCGGCGATCTTCTCGCGATAGGAGTTGTTGACCTCGTAGCGATGCCGGTGCCGCTCGGATACCTGCGTCGCTCCGTAGGCCTCGGCCACGATAGAACCCGGTTCCAGCACGGCCGGATACGCGCCGAGCCGCATGGTGCCGCCCAGATCGGCCTCACCGGCCACGATGTCGAGTTGATCGGCCATCGTGGAGATCACGGGATCCGGTGTGCCCGGCTCGAATTCGGCCGAATTGGCCTCGTCTAGGCCCACTGACCGCGCGGCCTCGATCACGATGCACTGCAGGCCCAGGCACAGCCCCAGCACAGGCAGGCCCCGCGTGCGCGCGTAGCGGATCGCGCCGATCTTACCCTCGATGCCGCGAATCCCGAATCCGCCGGGAATCAATACGCCGTGCACGTCGGCCAGTGCCGCAGCGGCGCCGGCGGATTCGCATTCGTCGGAGGCCACCCAGACGCATCTCGACCTTCGTGTGGTGCTTGAACCCGCCGGCGCGCAGCGCCTCGGTCACCGACAGGTAGGCGTCGGAAAGCTCGACATACTTGCCCACCAGGGCGATTCGCACGGTGTCCGTGGGCTGGTGGACCCTGCGCAGCAGGTCATCCCATTCGGTCCAGTCGACGTCGCGGAACGGCAGCATGAGCCGGCGCACCACGAAAGCGTCGAGTTCCTCGCGGTGCAGCACCTTGGGGATGTCATAGATCGACGGCGCGTCCGGGGTCGAGATGACCCCGTCGATGTCGACGTCGCACATCAGCGCGATCTTGTTCTTCAGCGCTTCGGGAACGTCGCGGTCACAGCGCAGGATCAGCGCGTCCGGGGTGATACCGATGCTGCGCAGCGCGGCCACCGAGTGCTGGGTCGGTTTGGTCTTCAGCTCGCCCGAGGGGGCCAGGTAGGGCACCAGCGAGACGTGCAGGAAGAAGCACGTTCTCCCGCCCCAGGTCGTGGCGGACCTGCCGTGCGGCCTCCAGGAACGGCAGCGACTCGATGTCGCCCACCGTGCCGCCGATCTCGGTGATGACGACGTCGGGGCGGTTGCCGTCGGGGTCCGGCTCGGCCATCGCCAGGATGCGTTGCTTGATCTCGTCGGTGATGTGCGGGATCACCTGCACGGTGTCGCCGAGGTACTCGCCGCGTCGCTCCTTGGCGATGACGCTCGAATAGACCTGCCCGGTCGTGACATTGGCCGAGCCGGACAGATCGCGATCGAGGAAGCGCTCGTAGTGCCCGACGTCGAGGTCGGTTTCGGCGCCGTCCTCGGTGACGAAGACCTCGCCGTGCTGGAACGGGTTCATCGTGCCCGGGTCGACGTTGAGATACGGGTCGAGTTTCTGCATCGTGACGTATAGCCCGCGGGCGGTCAGTAGCTGGCCCAGGCTGCTGGCGGTCAGGCCCTTGCCGAGCGAGGAAACGACGCCACCGCTGACGAAGAGATGCTTCGTGGCGGTTTGCGGGTGCTTACGCACAAGGCGACCTCCGTGAAGACGGGCAGGGCTTGAATTGTTCTGGTGAGAGCACCAGCTGGGGCCTGCCGACCCACGGAAACCCACCCTAACACCCGGCACGCCGCGGTGCCGGGAACACGCCCGAGGGGCGCCGTTACTGGGGGACGGTGATCGAGGTCGCCCCGTGGCCGGTGCCGTATTGACCGACGTGCCCGCCGTTGATGAGGTCGTGCAGTCCCAGGATCGCCGTGATCCTGCCCGGGGCACCCTCGACGTCGTCGACGGTGCTGACCACCGACGACATGCCCGCGTCGGCGCGGGTCACGGCGACCGCGGCGCCACCCGTGGCCGAACCGTCGCGCCCGGCGAGCAGCGTTCCCGAGCCGTGCGGCGCCAGCGCCGCGGCGAACCGGGCCACGCTGACCCCCTGGTTGCCGGCGTCGGAGGGCAGCGCGCCGCCGGTGACGACGAGCGCGGCGTTTGCCGCGCCCAGGTGATCGGCGGGCTGGTAGGTGATGAACCCGGTGTCGCGCAGCGCCGCCAGCACGGTGTCGCGCTCGGGGTCGCCGACAACGGGGACGTCGGGGTTGTTGTTGATCAGCAGCGCGATGCCCAGCAGGTCGCCGGCCTGCGAACCTTGGTCGACGAGCTTGGTGTTCAGCTGCTGGCCGGCGGGCAGGACCGAGGAGTTGACCACGGTGCGCAGCTTCTCCGCGGAGTTGGCGTCGACGAACTCCTGCGTCAGCGACACCGTCCCGGCGACCGTGCCGCCGGCCTGGCCGACGAATTTCGAGACCGCCGCGACGTCGTCGTCCTTGGCGTCCGGGGTGCGGAACACCAGCACCGACTTGCCGCCCAGCGCGTCGTGCAGGATCCGGCCGGACAGTTGGTCCGCGAAATTGTTTGCCGCGCTCAGCTTTTGATTGAGCACGTTCTTCTGGTCGTTGAGCCCGCTGATCTGCGTGTAGAGATCGCGCTTCTCGTCACGCAGGCTGGACAGCAGGGTGTCGGACAAGAAGCCCGACCCCAGCACCACCCCTACGGCCAGCGCCAGGAAGACGGCGGCGAGCGAAAGCGCGTGTTGGCGTAGCGAGATCATCTAGGTGATCCACTTCTGCACCATGAGGGTGAAGTGGTTCCAGTACGTGGTGATCCAGTGCAGGACCGCGGCGTCGGTGCGGGAGACCCAGAGGGCGACGACGACGGCGATCAGCATTGTCAGCGCCAGCAGCGCGATCGCGCCGGCGGAGATGTTGTGGCGGTACAGCGTGGCGACGGCCTTGGCGTCCACCACCTTTTCGCCCACCCGCAGCCTGGTCAGGAAGGTCGACGGGTTGCTCTGCGCGCGGGTGCGGTCGAAGAACGTCTCGATGTTGGCGGTGTGGCCGGCCGTCACTAGCAGCGCGGCGCCGTGGTGGTCGGCCAGCAGCAGCGCCAGGTCGACGGCCGAACCCGCGGCCGGGAACGTCATCGCCCCCACCCCGAGGTCCTGGATGCGCTCCAGGCCCGGCGCGTGGCCGTCGGCGTCGGCGGGCAGCACGACCTGGGCGCCGCACTTGAGGGCCTCGGCGCTGATCTGTTCGGGGTCGCCGACGATGAGCTGCGGCCGATACCCCGCCTTGCGCAGCACGTCGGCGCCGCTGCCGACGCCGATGAGCACCGGCTGGTACTCCTTGATGAACGGCTTGAGCAAGCGCAGGTCCTCGGCGGCGGTCGGCTCGTCGCCGACGATCACCACGTGCCGGCGCCGCAGGTCGACGTCGACGTCGGGGATACCGATGCCGTCGATCAGCAACGGGCTCTCGCTCTTGATGAACTCAATGGTGTTGCCGGCGAACGCTTCCAGATGGGCGGCCAGCCCGCTCTTGGCCTCCCGCATGAGGTCGGCGATGTCGTGGTCGGTGCGCTCGGTACCCCGCACCAGCCGGCGATCCCCGGCGTAGACGCCGCCGTCGTACAGGCGGATCTTGGCGCCGTCCTTGACCTTCTTGAAGATCTCGGGCCCGGTGTCGTCGATCAGCGTGACCCCGTTGTTGACCAGCACCTCGGGCCCCATGTTGGGATAGCGTCCCGAGACCGACGGCGAGGCGTTGACGACGGCCGCGATGTCGGCTTCCACCAGCGCGTCCGCGGTGATGCGGTCCAGGTCCAGAATGTCGAGCACCACGATGTCGCCGGGACACGCCCGGCGCAGCAAGCGGTCGATGTTCCGGTCGACCCGGGCGGTGCCGGTCAGGCCCGGCCGGGACGTGTTACGCGATAGCAGCCCTGACATCTTCATGGGCCGATTCTGTCGGCGAAGGGCGGCCGCACCGTGGAGGCGCGCCGTAACATCAGCATCAGAAGTTATCTAGAGTCACACCTGTAACAGGTCGATATCGTTACGGTCGCGCGAGGGTGCGCAGATGTACGCGTTGCGCGGCGTGTCGGCGTACAGACACGCACGCTCGCGGGGTCGCGGGGTCGGGGGGTCTCAGATTTTGTCGCCGCGGGCGGCGTCGAGCAGCTCGCGGGCGTGCGCGCGGCCGCTGTCGGACTCGCCGAGCCCGGCAAGCATCCGCGCCAACTCGGCCACCCGGTCGTCGCCCTCGACGCGCTGCACCGAACTGGCGCCGGCGTCGCTGTGCACCACCAGATGCACGTCGGCGTACGCGGCGACCTGAGGCAGGTGCGTGACCACGATGACCTGGTGGGTGCGGGCCAGCCGGGCCAGCCGCCGCCCGATCTGCACCGCGGCCCGCCCGCCGACGCCGGCGTCGACCTCGTCGAACACCATCGTCAGGCCCGACGCCGAAGCCGCCAGCACCACCTCCAGCGCCAGCATCACCCGCGACAGTTCGCCCCCGGACGCGCTCTTGGCCAGCGGCAGCACCGTCATGCCGCGGTGCGCCGCGAAGCCGAACTCGACGGTGTCGACGCCGTCGACGCCCGCTCTGGCGAGTTCCCCGGCGGCCAGCGTGAGTGCGGCGGGGTCGTCCGGGTCCGCCCCGTCGGTGGTGACGTCGATGGTGAACTCGGCGTCGCCCATCGCCAGCCCGGACAGCTCCGCGGTCACCTCCTTGGCCAGCCGTTTGGCGGCCTTGCGCCGCGCCTTGCTCAGATCGGTTGCGGCTTGGGCCAATTCGCGCGCCAGCTCGTCGACCCGGGATGCCAGGCCCGCCAGACCCTCCTCGGAGGTGTCGAGCTGGACGAGCCGCTCGCGCGATTCACGCGCCCAGCCCAGCACCCCGTCGATGTCGGCGGCGTACTTTCGGGTCAGCGTGCGCAGCTGGGCCTGGCGGGCCAGCTTGGATTCCAGCGCGCTGGCGTCGACGGGCAGTTCGTCCAGGAAGCCGCCGAGCTCGCGGGCCACCTCGACAACGACCGTCAGGGCGTCGCCGAGCTGCCCGGCCAGGCCGCGCAGCGACGCCTCGTCGACGGATTCCAGCGCCGCCCGCGCCCGCCCCAGACAGTCGGTGGCGCTGACCCCCTCGGCGTCGTCGAGCGCCCCCGACAGCGCCGCGCGCGCACCGGCGGCGGCCTCGCGCAGCGTGTCGAGCTCGGAGAGCCGCACGATGTCGGCGACCAGCGCGTCGTCCTCGCCGGGCTCGGGGTCGACCGCGTCGATCTCGCCGAGCGCGAACTTCAGCCGGTCGGCCTCCTGCGCAAGCTCGCGGGCCCGGCCGCGCCGGTCGAGCAGGTCACGACGCGCCGCCAGCCAGGCCTCGCGCAGCTTGCGGTAGCGCTCGCACGCCGGGCCGGTCGCCGCGAAGCGGTCCAGCGCGGCGCGCTGCTCCTCGGGGCGCATCAGGCGCAGCTGGTCGTTCTGCCCGTGCAGGGTCAACAGCTCGGCGGTGAAGCCGCTCAGCGACTTGGCCGGCACGCTGCGGCCGCCCAGGTAGGCGCGCGAGGGTCCCTCCCGGCTGACCGAGCGCAACGCGATCACGCTGCCGTCCTCGTCTCGTTCCGACCCCGACGCCTCCAGCATCCCGTCCAGCCGCGCGGTCACTTCGCCGTCGAGATCCGTTGTGGTGAAACGCCCTTCGACGACGGCGCGGTCGGCTGCGGACCGCACCCGGGTGGCGTCGGCGCGGGCGCCGCCAAGCAGATGCAGCCCGGTGACCACCATGGTCTTGCCGGTGCCGGTCTCACCGGTGAGCACCGTGAGGCCGCGGTCGAATTCGGCGGTGGCCACGCTGATGGCGCCCAGCGACTCGATCCGGATCTCGGTCAGCACCGCAGGATTACTCTCCGCGCCACCCGGTCACCGGCAACCGGAACTTGCGCACCAGCCGGTCGGTGAACGGCGCGCTGTCCAGCCGCGCCCACTTCACCGGGGTGTCGCAGCGCGTCACCTCGATGCGGCTGCCGGCCGGTATCACCATCTCGCGGCGGCCGTCGCAGAACACCAGCGCGTCGTGGCCGTCGGCCTCGATCTCGATCGCGATGGTGGCATCGGGGCTGGTGACCATCGGCCGGGCGAACAGCGCGTGAGCGTTGTTGGGCACCACCAGGATCGCCTCGAGGTCCGGCCACAGCACCGGGCCGCCGGCGGAGAACGCGTAGGCGGTGGAGCCGGTGGGCGTCGACACCAGCACGCCGTCGCAGCCGAACTCCGAGACCGGCCGGCCGTCGACTTCGACGACCGCGCCGAGCACGCCCAGCCGCGGGCCCTTCTCCAGGCTGACCTCATTGAGCGCCCAGCCACGGTTGATGACGTCGCCGCCCTGGCGCACGACCACGTCGAGGGTCAACCGGTTCTCCACCCGGTAGTCCTGGGTCACCACGTGCGACAGCACCAGGTCGATGGCTTCGGCCTCCGCCTCGGCCAGAAAGCCGATGCGGCCCAGATTGACGCCCAGCACCGGGATTCCGGCGTTGCGGGCCAGCTCGGCCGCGCGCAGGAAGGTCCCGTCGCCGCCGAGCACCAGCACCAGCTCGCAGTCGTCGGCGGCCGTCGGGTCGGCGTCGACCACCTGGATCTCCACGCCCATGGCTCGCATGTCGTCCGGGGCCAGGTGCAGAGATCCTCGGTCGACCGCCTCGGCCGACAGCACGCGTAGCGTGATCCCGTTGTCGCCCAACACCTTTTCGACGCGCCGGGCGGTCTCGGTGGCCTCGTCGCGCCCGGTGTGGACGACCAGCAGGACGGTGCGGTGCGCGCTCATCGCGGGCCCTCCGCCACGGCGCGGCCCACCGCGTCGGCCAGCGCGGCGTCGACGAGCCCGCGCTCGGTCTGCGCGCGCAGCCACAGGAAGTACTCGACGTTGCCCGACGGGCCCGGCAGCGGGCTGGCCGTGACGCCGACCGTCGACCACCCCAACTCCCCGGCGCGCCGCGCCACGGCCAGCACCGCGTCGGCGCGCAACCCGGGGTCGGCCACCACCCCGCCGGCACCGACCTGGCCCTTCCCCACCTCAAACTGCGGCTTCACCATGGGAACGATATCGGCGCCCGGCCCGGCGCACCGAACCAGCGCGGGCAACACGGTGGCCAGCGAGATAAACGACAGGTCAGCCACCACGAGGTCGGCCGGCCCGCCGATCGCCTCGGGCGTCAGGTCGCGCACGTTGGTCCGCTCGACGACGACCACCCGCGGGTCGCTGCGCAGCGACCAGGCCAGCTGGCCGTAGCCCACATCGGCGGCGACCACCTGCGCGGCGCCGCGGTCCAGCAGCACCTCGGTGAACCCGCCCGTGGACGCGCCGGCGTCCAGGCAGCGGCGGCCCGCGACCGGGATGCCGAACGCGTCCAGCGCGCCGATGAGCTTGTGTGCTCCGCGGGACACCCAGCCGCGCTCGCCGTCGGCGACGGTCAGGTTGGCGGTGACGGCGACGGCGGTGCCGGGCTTGCGCGCCGGCAGCCCGTCGATGCTCACCTTTCCGGCGCCGATCAACTCCACGGCCTGCTGACGCGATCGGGCCAGGCCGCGCCGAACCAGTTCGGCGTCAACGCGGGCACGTCGCGCCACCGCACTCAGCCCTTCTCCGCCGACTCCAGCGCGGCCAGCAGCACGTCGTGCGCCTCGGAGAGGCGGCGTGCGATCTCTTCGAGCTCGTCAAGCGACGGCACCTTGTCGGGGTCGTCCGCGTCCCCGGGGTCCGGCAGCCTCGCGAGCAGTGTGTCGATTTCGGCGCGTATCTCGTCAGGATCGATATTCATCGCGCATCCACGGTAGTCACCCGTCAGTCAGTGTGCACCAACGACCAACGCCGCAGCGCGTCGCGCGCGCGGTCGTCGCCGGCCTCGATGCGGATCTCGCCGGCACCGGTCCGGGCGGCCCACACCGCGCCGGCGACCGCGCGCACGATCGACAGCCCGTCCTCGTCGCCGTCCCCTTCGCAGGCTCCGTTGCCGCGGACGATGACCGCCGCGTCGGTGACCTCCACGCGCCAGCCGGGTTGCGGGCCCACCGCCAGCGTCTCGCCGCTGCGGTGCAGCGAGCGCAGGTCGTGACCGATGTAGGTGGGCCGATGCACCGGTTCGGCGTACACCGCGTCGCGGGCGGTGTTGACCCCGCTGAGCACCATCAGGCTGGGCAGCCCGGCGGCGTTGGCGCCCTCGATGTCGGTGTCCAGGCGGTCGCCGACCACCAGCGGTGCGCTGAAGTCGCCCCGGGCCACAGCGTCGGTCAACAGCCGCGGCGCCGGTTTGCCGGCGACCTGCGGTGCGGCGCCGGTCGCGGCGCGCAGCGCGGCCACCATGGAACCGTTGCCCGGCAGCAGGCCGCGCTCGGTGGGCAGCGTGGGGTCCACGTTGGCGGCCACCCACAGCGCGCCGGCCCGGATGGCCTGGGCGGCCTCGGCCAGTTCCGGCCAGCCGACGGTCGTCGACAGGCCCTGCACGACGGCGACCGGACCGTCGTCGAAGCGGCGCACCGGACGCAGCCCGACCGCCGCGACCTCGTTGGCCAGCGCGTCGGTGCCCACGATCAGCACCGGCGCCGCCGCGGGCAGCTGATCGGCCAGCAGCTGCGCGGCGCTCTGGGCGCTGGTGGCGATGTCGCCGGCGGCAGCGTCGAAACCGAGTTCGCTCAGGTGCGTCGCCACCTCGTCGGCGCTGCGCGAGGCGTTGTTGGTGACGAAGAATGTGCGGCTGCGCACCTCGGCCAGCGCCCGCACCGCGCCCTCGGTTGGCCGGCGCCCGCGAAACGCCGTCCCGTCCAGGTCGATCAGCAGGCAGTCGTATTCCTGCGCCAGGGTCTTCACGCTTCTTCTTCTGGGCCGAGCTCGCCTACCCGGTCCTCGGCGTCGGTGACGCCTTCGGTGTCGGCGCCCGCGGCGCGCAGAAACCATTGCAGCGCCTCGTCTTTGCGGCCCAGGGCGAGCAGCGTGTCGGCGTAGGCGTAGAACAGCCGCGCCGCCGTCGCACCCCGCCGGCCCGGGTCCAGCTGCGGGGTGGACAACACCGTCAGCGCCTGCTCGAGCTGCCCGAGATCGGCGCGCGCGCCGGCGACGACGATGCGCAGTTCGTCGGCGTCGTCGCCGGACAGTTGGGACGCCTCGGGGCCGCGCGCCAGTTCGATCGCCCGCTCCGGGCGGCCCAGGCCGCGTTCGCAGTCGGCGATCAGGGCGAGCAACGAGGACTTGCTGCCCATCCGGCGGGCGGCGCGCAGCTCCGCCAGCGCCTGCGACCAGTCGCCGCACTGGTAGGCGGCGATGCCGACGGCCTCGCGGACCACGGCAATCCTGCTCGAGCGGGCCCGCGCCGCGCGCGCGTGGCTGAGCGCGGCCGCGGGATCCTCGTCGAGCAGCGCGCCGGCGGCGACCAGGTGGCGGGCCACCGCGTCGGCGGTGGCGCGGTCCAGGGTGCTCAGTTCGCGGCGCACGTCGGGGGCCAGTTGCCGGGCGTCCACCTCGGGCGGGATCTCGGGCGCGTCGCGCGGCGCGCGGTCCCGGTCGCGGTCCGGTTGGGCGTGGCCGTCAGTGTTCTTCGGCTGCGCCGGCCGCGCCCGGCCGGGTCCCGACCATCCCCCGGACGCCGAGCGCGGTCGCCGCTCCCCGTGGGGCTTTTGCCTGTCGTCGACCACGCTGCTGAGGATACGGGGCCGCTAACCCTGCAGCCGGTTCGGCAGCAGCGGCGCGACCAGCGCCGGGCAGTAGGTCGCGACCGCCACGATGGTGAATTTCGCGGCGATGGCCGGGGTCATCCCGCTGTCTTCGGCCATCGCGGCCGCCACGGAGTCGAACGACCCGCCGGGCTCGAACAGCATCGGGCAGACCGACTCGCCCAGCGCCAGCGTGGTCGCCGGCTGGCTGTAGGCGATGCCGGCATTGGTCAGCGCCGACAGGAACGCGTTGCCCAACATGTCGGCGCGGATGGGCGCCGCCAGCGCAGCGGCCCAGACGGCCAGGACGGCCAAACCCGTGGGCATGCCCAGGAACCGCACAAGGTTGTATTGCACACGCGTCGCCCGAATCACCGTGACAACACTGGCCAACGAGGGTCACAGCCACGCCACGGTGCGGTAAAGGTTTGTGTTCTACGGCGTTTTGCGGCTGCGGACTACCCGCCGACTTGTTCTAGACCTTTTCGACCCCGGCGATGTTGCGTTTGCCGCGGCGCAGCACCAGCCAGCGGCCGTGCAGGAAATCGGAGGCCTGCGGCGACCATTCCTCGCTGTCGACGCGGACGTTGTTGACCGACACGCCGCCCTCGCCGATCGTGCGCCGGGCGGCCTTCCTGCTCTCGGACAGGCCGCTGGCCACCAGGAGGTCGACGATGCCGTCGGCGCCGCCGGGCTTGAGCTCGGCCACCGACGTCTCGCGCAGCGCCGCCGCCAGCGTCGGCTCGTCGAGGCGGCTCAGCTCGCCCTGCCCGAACAACGCCCGGCTGGCGTGCTCGACGGCCTCGGTGGCCGCCTCGCCGTGCACCAGCACGGTCAACTCGCGGGCCAGCCGTCGTTGCGCGGCGCGCTGCTGCGGTCGGTCCGCGGTGGCCTGTTCCAGCTCGGCCAGCTCGTCGGCCGTCAGGAATGTGAACCACCGCAGGTAGCGGATCACGTCGGCGTCGGCGGTGTTGAAGAAGTACTGGTACCACGCGTACGGGGTGGTCATCTCGGCGTCCAGCCACAGGCTGCCGCCGCCGGTGGACTTGCCGAACTTGGTGCCGTCGGCGGCCGTCACCAGCGGGACCGTCAGCGCGTGCACCGCGGCGCCGAGCTTCTGGCGCACCAGCCGGACGCCGGCGATGATGTTGCCCCACTGATCCGAGCCGCCGATCTGCAACGTGCAGCCGTAGCGCCGATGCAGTTCGACGTAGTCGTTGGCCTGCAGCAGCATGTAGCTGAACTCGGTGTAGGAGATGCCCTCGCCGTCCAGGCGGCGCCGGATGGTGTCGCGGTCGAGCATCACGTTGACCGAGAAGTGCTTGCCGAGGTCGCGCAGGAACTCAATCGCCGACAGCGGGGCGGTCCAGTCCAAGTTGTTGACGACGATGGCGCCGGTCGCGGACGCGTCGAAGTCGACGAAGCGCTCGAGCTGCCCGCCGATGCGCTCGGTCCATTCGGCGACGGTGTCGGCCTCGTTGAGGGCGCGCTCGCCGACGTCGCGGGGGTCACCGATCATGCCGGTGGCGCCGCCGGCCAGCACGATCGGCCGATGCCCGGCCCGCTGGAACCGGCTCAGCGCCAGCAGCGGCACCAGGTGCCCGGCGTGCAGGCTCGGCGCGGTGGGGTCGAAGCCCGCGTACACCGTCAGCGGCCCCCGTTGCGCTTCGGCGGCCAGCGCATCGAGGTCGGTGGACTGCGCGATCAGATCGCGCCAGCGCAGCTCGTCGAGGATCATGGCGTCGATTTTTCCAGGAGCCGTCGCGGTCAGTCGCTCGCACCCGGCGCCGGGGCGCGTGGGCTGCGCCGGTAGGCCGAGACCTCCGGCCGGTCCGCGAGCCACAGGCGCCACGGCCGGTCGGCGGCCTGGCTGATGCCCACCCTCGGCCCACGGGCGGCGGCCTGCGTCCCGGTGAGCGTCAACCGCACCGCAGCGTCGGGGTCGAACACATCGGACCCGTTGTCGGCCATGGTGATCCCCAGCGCCGAGCACAGGTTGCCGGGGCCGCGGGCCAGTGCGACGTCGCGGACCGCGGCGCCGCGCCGGGACTGCGCGACGTCGAGGCCGTCGTCGATGGCGGCGGCGCGCAGCAGTACGGCGGCGGCGGTGCCGTCGGGCCCGCACGAGACGTTGGCGCAGACGTGGATGCCGTGGCTGCGGTAGGTGTAGAGCCGGCCCGGCGGGCCGAACATCACGGCGTTGCGGGCGCTGCGGCCGCGGTAGGAGTGGGCCGCCGCATCCGGCCAGGGGCCGCCGGGAACCCCGCCGTAGGCCTCCACCTCGACGACGGTGGCGCGCACACCCCGGCAGGCGATGGTGGCGCCGAGCAGTCGGTGCGCTGCCTCGACGGGGTCGACCAGCAGCCGGTCTGCGGCCACCCACCGAACCTACCGGCACCGCAACCATGGCAGTATCCCGGTGTCTCGGGGGCACGGGACAGTCCGAAGGAGCCCACGCAATGCACGCGATCGACCCCGCCGCCACGGCATGGCTACTGGCCAGCACCGCGCTGGTTCTGCTGATGACCCCCGGCCTGGCCATCTTCTACGGAGGCATGGTCCGCACCACCGGGGTGCTCAACATGATCATGATGAGCTTCATCTCCATACCGCTGGTCACGGTCGCCTGGTTGCTCCTCGGCTACACGCTGGCGTTCTCCGACGACGGGGCGGGTGGGCTGGTCGGCAACCTGCGCCGCATCGGGATGCTGGGCATCGGTCCCGACACCGCCCACGGCACGGTTCCCGAACTGCTCTACGCCACGTTCCAGTTGGCGTTCGCGATCATCACCGCCGCCCTGGTCAGCGGCGCGATCGCCGACCGCGCCAAGTTCGCGGCCTGGATGGTGTTCGTTCCGGTGTGGGCGGTCGCGGTGTATTCGGTTGTCGCGCATTGGGTGTGGGGGCCCGGTGGCTGGCTGGCCAAGCTGGGCGTGCTCGACTACGCCGGCGGCCTGGTCGTCGAGATCGTCTCCGGGTCGTCGGCGCTCGCGCTGGCGCTGGTGCTCGGGCCGCGCATCGGCTTCAAGAAGGACGCGATGCGGCCGCACAACCTGCCGCTGGTGCTGCTCGGTGTCGGTCTGCTGTGGTTCGGCTGGTTCGGGTTCAACGCCGGCTCCGCCCTGGCAGCCAACGGAGTTGCCGCGGCCATCTTCCTGAACACGCTCGTCGCCGGCTGCCTCGGCATGCTCGGCTGGCTCTCCGTCGAGCAGGTCCGCGACGGCAAGCCCACCACCTTCGGCGCGGCCTCCGGTGTGGTGGCCGGGCTCGTCGCCATCACCCCATCGTGCGGGACCGTCAACACGCTCGGCGCGGCGGCGATCGGTCTCGTGGCGGGCTTCGTGTGCTCGTTCGCGGTGAGCGCCAAATTCCGCCTCAACTATGACGATTCGCTCGACGTGGTCGGGGTGCACTTCGTCGGCGGCGTCGTCGGCGTGTCGCTCATCGGGCTGCTCGCCACGGCGGCCATGACGTCGGGGCCGCGGGGCCTGTTCTACGGGGGCGGCGTCGCCCAGTTGGGCAAACAGTCGCTGGCGATCGTCGTCGTCGCGCTCTACGCGTTCGCGGTGTCGTTCGTCCTCGCCAAGGTGATCGACCGGGTGATGGGCTTCCGGCTCAGCCCGGAGGACGAGACGACCGGCGTCGACTTCACCCAGCACGCCGAGACCGCCTACGCCGAGGGCGTGCAGGGACACCTGCCGTTGCGCCGCCCCGGCCAGCCCTGACCCGCTCCCCGGCCGGCGTGCGATCCGCGACGCCGCGGCTGCGTGGCGCGTCGTGGATTTCACACTCGCGGCGTTGTCGGGGCGGCCCTTGACATCCCCGCACCCACGGTGGATATTCATCCTGTGATGAGTTCATCGAGTGATGAATTATTGCGCGACGGCGCGGAACCGGCGGTCGCCATCGAGGGCCTGCGCGTGGTACGCGGCAAAAAGGCTGCGGTGCAGGATCTTTCGGTGCGGATCGCCCGCGGCACGATCACCGGCGTGCTCGGCCCGTCCGGATCCGGCAAGACCACGCTGATCCGTTGCATCGTCGGGACGCAGATCATCGCCGGCGGCTCGGTGACGGTGCTCGGCCACCCGGCCGGGGCGCCCGTCCTGCGGCACCGGGTCGGCTACATGCCGCAGGACCCGACGATCTACAACGACCTGCGGGTGATCGACAACGTCCGCTACTTCGCCGGGCTCTGTGGCGCCGACGGGCCGGCCGCCGAGGAGATCATCGACGCCGTGGACCTGCGCGATCACCGCGACGTACGCTGCGCCAACCTGTCCGGCGGGCAGCGCGCGCGCGTCTCGCTGGCCTGCGCGCTGGTCGGCCGGCCAGATCTGCTGGTGCTCGACGAGCCGACCATCGGCCTGGACCCGGTGCTGCGCGTGCAGCTGTGGGAGCAGTTCGAGACGCTGGCGCGGCGCGGCACCACGCTGCTGGTGTCCAGCCACGTCATGGACGAGGCGGACCGCTGCGGGGACCTGCTGCTGCTGCGCGAGGGCCGGCTGCTGGCCCACACCACGCCCGACCGCCTGAGAAAGGAGACGGGATGCACGTCACTGGAGGAAGCGTTCCTGTCCATCATCCGACACACCACCATGCCCGCCGCCGGTTGACGCTGCGCAACTACGCGGCCACCACAGTGCGGATCCTGCGCCAGCTGGCCGCCGACCATCGCAGCGTCGCATTGATTCTCGTTGTTCCGATCGTCGTCATCTCGCTGATGTACTTCATGTTCGAAAACGTCCCGCACCGCCCGGGCACCCCGTCGCCGTTCAACAACGCCTGCCTGATTCTGCTGGGCCTGTTCCCGTTCTTCCTGATGTTCATCCTGACGTCGATAACAATGCAGCGCGAACGGGCTTCGGGAACCTTGGAGCGGATTCTCACCACACCGCTGCGTCGCCTCGACCTGCTGATGGCCTACGGGACCGCGTTCTCGATCGCCGCCGCGGCACAAGCCATTCTGGCGTGCGTGGTGTCGTTCTGGCTGCTCGGCTTCGAGACCGCGGGCAGCCCCGACTGGGTATTCGTGATCGCCATCGTCAACGCCGTGCTGGGGGTTGGCGAAGGCCTGCTGGCGAGCGCGTTCGCCCGCACCGAGTTCCAGGCACTTCAGTTCATCCCCATGGCGGTCGTTCCGCAACTGCTCCTGGCGGGCATCATCGTTCCCCGCGCGCTGATGCCGCACTGGCTGCAGTGGGTCAGCAATGTCATGCCGGCCAGCTACGCGCTGGAGGCACTCCAGCAAGTGGACAGGCATCCGGAGCTGACCGGCACCGCAATGCGCGACATGGTCGTCGTGCTGGGTTTCGCGGTCGCGGCCCTGTGCCTGGCCGCGGCCACGCTGCGACGCCGGACGCCCTAGTGGTGATCGCAAGCGCGGCGGAGCCGGGCGCAGCGGGTCGCCACGGAGGTTCTAGTGGTGATCGCAAGCGCGGCGGAGCCGGGCGCAGCGGGTCGCCACGGAGGTTCTAGTGGTGATCGCAAGCGCGGCGGAGCCGGGCGCAGCGGGTCGCCACGGAGGTTCTAGTGCCGGGCAGTAGCGCCGCGGCGCCGTCGGCCCGGCCGCCCGGCGGGTGGCTCCGACACCCGGGAACGCATCCTGGGTAGCGCCCGAAACCTGTTCGCCCGCAATGGGATCGCTAACACGTCGATACGCGCGGTGGCCGCCGCGGCGGGCGTCGATTCGGCCTTGGTGCACCACTACTTCGGCACCAAGGAGAAGCTCTTCGCCGCGGCCATCCACGTCCCCATCGACCCGATGGAGGTCATCGGCCCGCTGCGAGACCTGCCCGTCGAACAGCTCGGCTACGCCATTCCGTCGATGTTGTTGCCGCTGTGGGATTCCGAGGCGGGCACCGGGCTGATCGCGACGCTGCGGTCGATCGTCGCCGGATCGGAGGCGAACCTGTTCCGCACGTTCATCGACGATGTGATCGCGGTGGAAGTCGGTGCGCGCGTGGACGATCCGCCGGGAAGCGGGCTCATCCGCGTCCAGTTCGTCGCCTCGCAACTGGTCGGGGTGCTGATGGCACGCCACATCCTGGGATTGGAGCCGTTCGCGTCGCTGCCCGCCGAAACGATCGCCCGCACGATCGCGCCCAACTTGCAGCGCTACCTCACCGGGAATCTGCCGGAGGGACTTTGGCCATGAGCCTGGCGTGCTCGTCGTCGTCGACGTCGCGGGCCTCGTCGATCAGCAGCACCGGGATGCCGTCCTCGATGCGGTAGGCGCGCCGCAGCCGCGGGTTGTAGAGCAACTCCCCATCGCCGGCGTCCACCAGCACCAGCGGGCCCCGGTCGGCCGGGCACACCAGGATGCTCAGCAGGGACTCGTCAACCGTCACGACGCGCCGCTCAGCTCGGACCGCACGCCGGGCGTCAACCGGCGGAACTGGGGGGTGTCCGCATCGAAGTACCACACCTGGCGCCCCGGCTTGGGGATCCCGGCCGCGCGCAGGGCGCTGACGGTGGGACGGTAACTCGCGCTCAGCGTCAGCTCCGGCACGACGTGCACGATGTCAGGTCCCAGCCCGACGGGGATCTTGGCGACGGCCTCGGTTAGGTCGGCCGCGGTGATGGTGGCGCCCGGTAGCAGCGTCAGCGCCGACACGGCGATCTGCTTGTCACCGACCGGCACGTTGTAGGTCACCGCCAGGTCGACGCCGTTGACGCAGCCCAGCGCGTCGGTGACGGCCTCGGCGTAGACGAGGCCGCGGGCGGTGCGCACCACCAAGCCGCGCCGCCCCAGCAACCAGAAGTCGCCGTCCTCGTCGCGGCGGAACAGATACTCCGTGGAGATCCACGTGTCGCCGGCGGCGAACACGCCCCGCTTGACCGACGCGGACGGGTCGATCGGCCCGTTGGACGCGGCGAGCAGCACCCCCACCTGGTTGACCTCGGCGACCTGCACGAAGCCGCGGTCGTTCTCCAGGATCAGGTCGTGCTCGGCGTCGTAGGCGCCCAGCTCGATGCGCCCGGCGCCGGGCAGCGGGCGGCCCTTGCCGCCGATCTTGGCGCCGGAGACGTTGGCCAGCACCGCATGCCCGTCGGTGGTGGCGAAGAACTCGACGACGTGGGCCGGGGCGAACGCGTCGAGAACCCGCGTCCACAGCCCGGTCGGCATGCCCGAGCCGATGAACAGCCGGACCGGGTGGTTGCCGTGCAGCACGAACGCCGGGTCGTCGACGATCTCGCGCAGCATCGCCCACGTGTAGGACACGACGGTGACGCCGTACTGGCGCACCTCCCGGATGAACTGGTCCGGCTGCAGGCCGCGCGACAACGCGATGCGGGTGCCGCCGACCACCGCGCCGCCCAGGCTGACCAGCAGCGCGGACTCGTGGTGCAGCGGCGTCAGGCAGTACACGGTGTCCTTGCGGTCGAGGGCGGCCGTGGAGGCGGTCCCGAAGGCCGACACCGCCCAGCGGTAGTTGGTGATGTGCTTGGCCACCAGCTCGCCGCCGGCCGCGTTGAACGCGATGAACGCCAGATCCCGGGCCAGCCCCGGGTTGGGCCGGTACCAGGCCGGCAGCGTGACGGCGTCCGGGTCGATCTTCTCCATGTCGATGACGTCGCTGTCGTGCGGCAGACGCAGGTCCCGCGACTCGCCGCCGCCCAGCACCAGGATCTGCCCCGGCAGGTCGCGCGCGGCGTCAAGATTGGTCGGGTCGGTCAGGATCTCCGACACTCCCCCGAGCCGGATCGCCGCGGTCAGGTCGGTGTCGGGCTTCATCACCACGGCGATCGCGCCCAGCCGCGACAGCGCGGCGATCGCGACCAGCGCGCTGGGCCTGGTTTCCATCAGCACGCCGACCCGGTCACCCTGGCGCACCCCGACCTCGATGAGGCCGCGGACGACGTTGTCGACGCGGCGGTTCACCGCCTCGTAGGTGTGCACGCGCCCGTCGAACAGCAGGAATTCGCCGTCGGGGGCGTCGTGTGCCTGCTCCTCGATGATGCGGCCCAGCGAGATGCGGGTGTGGTCGTTGATCTGCCCGAGGCGGGTCAGGCGCGGCAGTGTGCGGACCGTCTCGACGGCCAGGGTGCGCATGGACTTGTTGGCCGTCACGACCGCGTCGGCCGCGCCGCGCGCCATCGCCAGCGCCGCCCCGGATACCTCCCCGATGCCGTGCGCGAGCCGGGAGCTGAGCGCGACCCCGCTGTCGGTGTGCTCGTCGGGCTGGTCGGCCATCACCTCGATGCTGTCGGGCTTGTCGCCGCCGGTGGACAACCACTTCACCCACGCCGCGACGGTGGGCCAGCTCTGCTGGGCCGCCTTGGACCCGACCACCAGGCCGAAGTGACCCGTCCGGATGAGGCGTTCGTAGACTTCGGCGTTCGGGGCCGCCCGGCGGATGCCGCGCACGGAGGCCGGTTGCCCGATGTCGTCGACCTCGCCGACGAACGCCAGCACCGGGCAGGTGATGTCGGTGAGCGTGACCATCTGCCCGTTGATGGCGAAGCCGCCGGTCATCATCCGGTTGTGCGCGATGAACTGCTTGAGCAGCTCGGAGACGGCCGGGCCCGACCACGCGATCCAGCCCTCGGACTCGAGGAACCTGCGCTGCTGTTCGCGCGGCAGCAGCGCCTCCCGGTCATGCAGCTGGCGGACGAAGTCGACGCGGGCCTTGGCGGTCTTGAGCGGGTCCAGCATCTGAAAACCGGTGCGCGCCAGCCAGCTTGGGATGTCCAGCCAGCTGAATACATGGTCGGCCATGAAGTTGGCGGCGGCGGCGCCGAAATTCGGCGGGATGCCCATCGGCAAGGCGGCCAGGGTGTCCACGGGAGAGCCGAATGCCACGATGCTGGCGACGTTTTTCGACCGGCGGTAGGCCGCGACCTGGTAGCACCACATGCCGCCCTGCGAATAGCCGACCAGGTGCACGTCGGCCCCGGTGGCGTCCTTGACCGTGTCGATGGCCTGGCTGAGCGCAACGATGTGGTCGGCCAGGTTGCGCCGCATGCCGCCCTCGACCTTGTCGGGCGAGCCGAAGTCGATGACCCATGGGTCCAGCCCGTTGGCGTGCAGAATGCCCACCGCGCCTTCGTCGCGGGTGACGTCCCACATGTCGGCCGACATCATCATCGGGTGCACCATCAGCACCGGCGGGCCCACCTGCGCCTGGCCGGGCCGGCTGTCCGGGGGGAAATACCGTCGCAGCTTGTACATCGACACGCTCTCGACGATCTGCGACGGCGACGGGACGCTGCCGGTTTCCAGACCCCCCAGCCGCAAGACTTCCAGACCGTTCTGCGCCGTAGCGACCAGGCGCCCGACGGGTCGCGTGACCATCGACAAGTTGAGATCCACCACTGCTCCCTGAGTCTCGACCGCGTGGACATCATGGCATACGCGTCTTGTTTGCAGTCCTGATCAGGCGATTTGTCCGCGAGGGCCGACGTTTTCCGACGGCCCGCACCGCGACCGAGCATGCATGAGACGTTCACAAAGTGGGCATATCTAACACAAATAATTCCCGCAGCAGCAAGACGAGGAACGCACGCGATGACCGTGAACTTTGAAGACGAGTCCGTCGACACATCCGACGGCCAAGTGATGGACAATGCCAGGTGACTGACGGCCAGGTGACTGACGGCCAGGTGAACGGGGCTCAGGCGGCCACCAACGCGTTGGCGGGCGTCGACGGCGAGGAGCCCCACGCGATCGATCTGGTCCTGGGGCTGGGCGAGCCGCAGCAGGTGGGCAGGTTCCGGTTCTTCCTCGACGGCGACCGGTGGGAATGGTCGGATGCGATCGCCCGCATGCACGGCTACGAGCCGGGAACGGTGGAACCGACGACCGAGCTGCTGCTGGATCACAAGCACCCCGAGGACCGGGAGCGCGTCGCGGCCGTCCTCGAGCACGTGCACAAGGGAGAACCCTTCAGCAGCCGGCACCGCATCATCGACACCGGCGGGCGCACCCGCTGGGTCGTGGTCGCCGGTGACCGCCTGCTAGATGACAACGGCGCACTGGTCGGCATGTCTGGTTTCTACGTCGACATCACCGACTCGCTGCAGTCCGACATCACCGACGTGATGTCGTCGGTTGCCGACTCCCGCGCGCGTATCGAGCAGGCCAAGGGCGTACTCATGGCCTCGTACGGGATCACGGCGGAGCGCGCTTTCCACATACTGGCCTGGCGTTCGCAAGAAGCCAACACCAAACTCCGCGACCTGGCTTCGCGGTTCCTCGACGCAGTCGCCGACGGCAAGGCCTCGGCCGACACCCGCAGCCACGTCGACCACGCCCTGCTCGCTCTCGAATAGTGCGGGGCGGCCCGTCCCGGGCCGCATCGTCGCCGCGCCCAAGCCGAACCGCCCGCCTCCTCAGCGGCCCGTCCCGGGCCGCATCGTCGCCGCGCCCAAGCCGAACCGCCCGCCTCCTCAGCGGCCCGTCCCGGGCCGCATCGTCGCCGCGCTAGGGTCGGCCCGGTGGCGCACCTACTGGGGGCCGAGGCCGTACACCTGGAGTATCCGACTCAAGTGGTCTTCGAGTCGCTCACGCTGGGCGTCAACGAGGGCGCGCGCATCGGCATCGTCGGGCGCAACGGGGACGGCAAGTCCAGCCTGCTGGCCCTGCTGACCGGCCAGCTGCAGCCGGATTCGGGGCGCGTCACCCAGCGCAGCGGGCTGCGCGTCGGCGCGGTGGGCCAGGCCGACAACCTCGAGCCCGGCCGCACCGTGGGATGGACGCTCGTCGGCGACTCAGCCGAGCACCAGTGGGCCGGGGACGCGCGGGTGCGCGACGTGGTCGACGGCCTGGTCTCCGACATCGCCTGGGACGCGACGATCACCACGCTCAGCGGCGGTCAGCGACGGCGCGTGCAGCTGGCGCGGCTGCTGATGGGCGAATGGGACGTGATCGCCCTGGACGAGCCCACCAACCACCTCGACATCGAGGGCATCACCTGGCTGGCGGGGCATCTGCGGCAGCGCTGGGCCCGCAGCGCCGGCGGCCTGCTGCTGGTGACCCACGACCGCTGGTTCCTCGACGAGGTCGCGACGGCCACCTGGGAGGTGCACGACGGCATCGTCGAGCCGTTCGAGGGCGGCTACGCGGCCTACGTGCTGCAGCGCGTCGAGCGCGACCGGCAGGCCGCCACCGCCGAGGCCAAGCGACAGAACCTGATGCGCAAGGAACTGGCGTGGCTGCGCCGCGGCCCGCCGGCGCGAACCTCCAAGCCCAAGTTCCGCATCGAGGCCGCCAACCAGCTGATCGCCGACGTGCCGCCGCTGCGCAACAACGTCGAGCTGGCCAAGCTGGCCACCGCGCGGCTGGGCAAGGACGTCATCGACCTGCTCGACGTGTCGGTCTCGTTCGACGGCCACCCGGTGCTGCGTGACGTCGAGTGGCGGATCGGCCCCGGGGAGCGCACCGGCATCGTCGGCGCCAACGGCGCGGGCAAGTCGACGCTGCTGGGCCTGATCGCCGGCACCATCCAGCCCGACAGCGGCCGCGTCAAGCGCGGCAAGACGGTGCAGCTGGCGGTGCTCGACCAGCAGGGCGAGACGCTGGCCGCAGTGGCCGACGACCGGATCGCCGACGTGCTAGGCCGGCTGCGCGGCGGCTACCAGGTCGACGACCGGGAGGTCACCCCCACGCAGCTGCTCGAGCGGCTCGGCTTCGGCCGGGGCCAGCTGTCCGCGCGGGTCGGCGACCTGTCCGGTGGCCAGCGGCGGCGGCTGCAGCTGATGCTCACGCTGCTGTCCGAGCCGAACGTGTTGCTGCTCGACGAGCCCACCAACGACGTCGACACCGACATGCTCACCGCCACCGAGGACCTGCTGGACTCCTGGGCGGGCACGCTGATCGTCGTCTCGCACGACCGCTATCTGCTGGAGCGGGTCACCGATCAGCAGTACGCGATCCTCGACGGCCGGTTGCGGCACCTGCCCGGCGGCGTCGACGAGTACCTGCGGCTGGCCGCCCGGCGGACGGCGGACGCCACCGCCGCGCCGGCGCCGGCCACCAAAGCGGCGGCCGGGCCCGAGGCGATGTCGGGCGCCGAGCGGCGGGCCGCCGAGAAGGAGATGGCCGCCACCGACCGGCAACTCGCGCGCCTGGCCGACCGGATCACCGCCAAGCACCACGAACTGGCCGAACACGACCAGTCCGACCATATCGGCCTGGCCCGGCTCACCCAGGAGCTGCGCGGTCTGGAAGACGAAGTCGCCGCCACCGAGACCCGCTGGCTGGAGCTCTCGGAGCTGCTCGAATAATCGCGTTGTGTCGTCGAGGCCGCACGCGGCGCGGGATGCCGTAACCCACCGGCTGGTGCGCTACCCGCCGGGTGAAGCGCTGCTCGCCCTGTACCGGCTGCGCGGTCCGGTGATCGATGCCGGGGTCGGCCGGCACGGCTACACCTACCTGCTGGGGCCGGAGGCCAACAAGTTCGTGTTCGCCAACGCCGACGCGTTCAGCTGGCGCCAGACCTTCGAGAACCTCGCGATCGTCGACGGTCCGACGGCGTTGATCGTCAGCGACGGCGACGATCACCGGCGACGGCGCAGCGTGGTCGCGCCCGGGTTGCGGCACCGGCAGGTGCTGGGCTACGTGGCCACCATGGTGCGCGCCGTCGACGCCGTCATCGACGGCTGGCGGCCCGGTCAGGAGCTGGACATCTACCAGCACTTTCGGTGCGCGGTACGGCGCAGCACGGCCGAAAGCCTGTTCGGCCAGCACATCGCGACGCACAGCGACTTCCTCGGGCAGCAGCTGCAACCCCTGCTCGACCTGACTCACCGGCTGCCGCAGGTGGCGCAGCTGCAGCGGCGGATCAACTCGCCGGGGTGGCGACGGGCGATGGCCGCCCGCCAACGCATCACCGACCTCATCGACGCCGAGGTGGCCGAGGCCCGCGCCGTGCCCAGACCCGACGACAACATGTTGGCCACGCTGATCAACGGCCGCAGCGAAGAAGGGGATGGGCTATCGGACCACGAGATCCGCGATCAGGTGATCTCGCTGATCACCGCCGGATACGAAACCACCAGCGGGGCGATGGCCTGGGCCGTCTACACGCTGCTGAGCGTGCCCGGCGCCTGGGACGCGGCCGCCGACGAGTCGCGCCGCGTACTGGGCACCCGCCCGCCGGCCGCGGCGGGCCTCGAGGCGCTGACGTACCTCAACGGCGTGGTGAACGAAACCCTGCGGCTGTATCCGCCGGCGGTGATCTCTGCTCGCAGGGTCATACGCGACCTCCGGTTCGACGGGCATCGCATCCGGGCCGGCCGCTTGCTGATCTTCAGCCCGTACGTCACCCACCGGCTTTCCGAACTGTGGCCCGCGCCGACCGAATTCCTGCCACGGCGCTGGGATCCCGGGGCGCCGGGTTACCGCAAGCCCGCGCCACACGAATTTCTCCCGTTCGGCGGGGGGCTGCACCGCTGTATCGGAGCGGTGCTGGCCACCACCGAGATGACCGTGATGCTCGCCCGGTTGGTCACCCGGGTCAGGCTCAGGTTGCCCGCTCAGCGGATCCGGGCCCACCATCTGGCCGCGCTGAGCCCCCGGACGGGACTGACCGTCGAGATCGCCGACTCAGCGCCAGCGCAGTAGAACCAGTTCGGAACTGAACCCCGGACCCATCGCCAGCAGCAGGCCGGGGCTTTCGCTGGGCGGCGGCTTGGCGATGGTGTCGCGCAGGATGTGCAGTACCGAGGCCGACGACAGGTTGGCGATTTCGCCCAGCGAGCGCCAGGTCAACTCGAGCGCCTCGGGCGACAGCTCGAGGCTCTTGGCAATCGCGTTGATGACCTTGGGCCCGCCGGGGTGGGTCACCCAGGCGGCGATGTCGTCCTTGGTCAGCCCGTGCGTGGCCAGGAACCCGTTGACGTCGTCTGCCAGGTAGCGCTCGATGATCGTCGGCAGCTCCGGGGACAGCACGGGTTGCAGGCCGGCCGAGCTGACGTCCCAGCCCATGATGTTCAGCGATCCGGGATACAGGCGACTGCGCGAGTCGAGGATGTCCGGGCCGCTGGCGCGGACCTGCTTGTCCCGTTCGGCCCGGCGATCCCCGACGGCCACCACCGCGGCCGCGCCGTCGCCGAACATCGCACTGCCGACCAGCGCCGACACGGTCGGGTTGCACGCCGGGTACGCCAACGAGCAGAGCTCGACCGACAGCAAAACCGCGACCCCGTCGGGCGCACCGCGCAGGTAGTCGTTGAGCCGGGCCACACCCGCCGCGCCGGCCGCGCAGCCGAGGCCGAACAGTGGCATCCGGCGCACATCGGGCCGCAAGCCGAGCCGGCCGGCCACCCGGGCGTCCAGCGACGGCACGGCAACGCCGGTGGCCGTCGTGGTGGCGATCATGTCGATGTCCTCGGGCCGCAGCGCGGCCTCGTCCAGCGCGCCCAGCAGGGCCTGGCACCCGAGTTCGACGGCGTGTTCGAGAAAGATCTCGTTCGCCTCGCCGAAATCGCTCAGCGAAGTGTACTGCTCCAGCGGCAGGACGAAATGGCGGGCGTTGACCTTAGCGGCGGCGTGCAGACGCCGGAGGATCTCGTCGTGGTCCCTGAAGCCGGGAAACTTGACGAACTGCTCGGTGATCTCACCCTGGCTGTACCGATGTGGCGGTAACACGCCGAACACACCTGCGATGACGCTCATGCTCCTACCCTCCGGCGCCCTACATCAGGAGCCTCACGTTGCAGCAAAGTCTAGGTGGTCTTCTGAAGGGCCGCAAAAGAACGTGTATTCAACACATGTCGGATACGGCTCGCGTATTTGGTCCTGCCAGCATGGATTTCGTCACTCAGACTCGTCGGATTCGTCCGGGTTGAGTGCCATCGCGATCAACGCGTCGGGGCTCAACGCATCGATGGCATCGTCGCTGGCGGCCGCCTGCGGTTCCGGGGCGCCACCGGCAAGTGACAAGAGCTCGTCGAGCAGCCCGGTTCTGCGGAGTTCGCGGAGGGGGATTTTCCTCAGCACCGACCAGATCCGCTCCTCCTCGGACTCCCCGGGCTCGGGGTGCAACAGTCGCTGGTGAAGGTGCTCGGCCAACGCCGTAGGGGTGGGATAGTCGAAGATCAGGGTGCGGGATAGAGCCAACCCGGTATCGCCCTTGAGGCGGTTGCGCAGCTCGACCCCGGACATCGAGTCGAAGCCCAAGTCTTCAAAGGCCTGGCCGGCATCGATGGCGCCGCCGTCGGCGTGGCCCAAGACGATCGCCGCCTGCGAGCGCACCAATTCCACCAGCCGCCGGTGCTGATCGTCGGTGGACAGCGCGAGCAGGCCTTCGGCCACGCCGGCGGCCCGGGTGGCCGCCTCCGATGGCGGTTCCACCCTGTCGTCGAGCCAAAACCGCTGTCGTGCAAAACCGTACGTCGGCAACTCCACCCGGCGTGCTGCCAGGCCGGCAAACACCGCGGCCCAGTCGACGTGCGTCCCGGTGGTGAACAGGCGCCCGGCCGCGCCGAGCGCCGACTCCAGTTCGGGCCGGTCCCTGGGCATCGTCACCACCGCGGTGGCATGCTCGCCGGCCAACGACTGTTCCACCGCCGCGCTCAAGGCACCGCCGGGGCCCATCTCCAGGAAGACTCCGGCCCCCGACGATTCGGCCACCCGCACCCCGTCGACGAAACGCACCGGACGCCGCACATGCTCGACCCAGTACGTTGGCGTGCCGTAGCCGGCACCTGCCAGCTGCCCGGACACGTTGGACAGCAGAGGAATCCGCGGTTCGGCGGCCGTCACGCCGGCCGCGACCGCGGTGAAGTCCTCGATCATCGGCTCCATAAGCGTCGAGTGAAACGCGTGCGACACCGCCAGCCGGTGCACGCGCCGGCCCTCGCCGGCGAGCCGTTCCACCACCGCGTCGACCGGGCCAGCGGCACCCGATATCACGACCGAATTCGGGCTGTTGACGGCCGCGATGCTCACGCCGTCGGCGAGCAACGGGGCCACCTCGGCCTCGCCGGCCGCCACTGCGACCATCACCCCGCCGGGGGGCAATGCCGCCATCAAGCGGCCCCGCGCGGCCACCAGGTGTGCCGCGTCCTGAAGCGAGAGCGCCCCGGCCACATGCGCCGCGGCGATCTCCCCCACCGAATGGCCTATCACCAGGTCGGGCGCCACGCCCCACGACTGCCACAGCGCCGCCAGGCCCACCTCGACGGCGAACAGCGCCGGCTGAGCAAACTCGGTGTTGCGCAGCAGGTCTGCGTCATCGCCCCAGAGCACCTGTTTCAGAGGCACCCGAAGCTGCGCATCGAGCGACCTGGCTGCCTCGTCGAAAGCCGTGGCGAACACCGGGAACCGCCCGTACAGCTGCCGCCCCATCGACAACCACTGCGCGCCCTGGCCGGGAAACATGAAAACCGTCGACCCCGGCGAATCCGCCCGCCCCACAACAACGTCCGCACCCGGGTCACCGGTGGCCAGCCTCGCCAGAGAGGCCGTCAGCTGCTCGCGACCGGAACCCACCAACACAGCCCGGTGCTCGAACATCGACCGCGTGGTGACCAACGACCATCCGACATCGGTGGTGCGCAGTCGGTCATCGGCGGCCACGTGCGCCAACAACCGCCTCGCCTGGTTCGTCAGCGCCTCGGCCGACCGTGCCGACAACACCCACGGTACGGTCGTATCCTCCTCCGCAACAGGCGTTTCCGCTGCGGAAGGGGCCTGCTCGACGATCACATGCGCATTCGTCCCGCCCATCCCGAACGACGACACCCCGGCCCGCCGCGGGGCGTCCGGCCATGGCATAGGCACGGTGGTGACCTGTAGCCCGAGGCGATTCAAATCGATCTCGGGATTGGGGTCGGCGTAGTTGAGGCTCGCCGGGATCACGTCGTTCTCGATCGCCAGCACGGCCTTCAGCAGGCCGGCGATGCCGGCGGCGCTTCCGGTGTGGCCGATGTTGGTCTTCACCGATCCCACCGGCAACGGCGCGGATCGATGCGCGGCGAACACCTCCCCCAGTGCACTCGCCTCCACGGGATCGCCGACCGCGGTGCCCGTCCCGTGGGCCTCGACGTAGTGAATGTCGTGGGGAGCCAGTCCCGCTCGGTGCAGGGCGCGGCGGATGACGTCGGCTTCCCCGGGAACCGAGGGCGCCGTCTGTCCGGTAGCGGTGTGCCCGGCGTTGCCCACCGCGCTGCCGCGGAGCACGGCGCGGATGCGGTCGCCGTCATCGAGGGCGGCGCCCAGCGGTTTGAGCAGCACCAGGCCGCCGCCCTCGCTTCGGGCATAACCGTCCGCGCGGCCGTCGAAGGCATAGGTGTGACCCGACGGCGACACCGCGCCGAAGGCCGTTTCGAGCGCCTCGGTCTCGTCGGCCAGGTTCAGGTGGACACCGCCGGCGATCGCCAGGGCCGACTCGCCGGTGCGCAGGCTTTCGCAGGCCAGATGCACGGCGACCAGGGCCGAGGATTGACCGGAATCGACGGTGATGCTGGGTCCACGCAGCCCGAAGGCGTACGAGATCCGGTTGGCGATCATGCCCCGACTGACCCCGGCGAACGACTGGTGGTCCAGACCCGCCGCGGCGCCGCCGAGCGTCAGCATGGCGTAGTCGTCGGTCATCGCGCCCAGGTGCACCGCGACGCGTTCGCCACGCAGTGTTCGCGGCACGACGAACGCATCCTCGAACAGTTCCCAGGCCAGCTCGAGGGCCAGACGCTGACGAGGGTCCATCGCGCGGGCCTCGCGCGGCGAGTAGTTGAAAAAGCCGGCGTCGAACCCGGCGACATCGTCCAGCACCTTCTCGGCTTCCACCGCCTCGCGAATCAGGCGCCAAAAGGCCCGCGGGTTGTCCGCGCCGGGGAACCTGCACGCGAGCCCGATGATCGCGACGTCCGTCGGCCGCACGGCTTGCTTCACCCAATGAGGTCTAGCACGACCCGTTTGCCCGGTCGATCGGCGGGCGTCGTGCCCTGCTTACGATGCGATGGCAGCGGCCGGGCGGGGCGCACGCGAGTCACATCGACACCGCCCGTCACAAAAAGTACCCGCCAACGCCGACATGCTCATGGCCGACAAAAAACGATTGTGTTTAGTTGTGCGGAGCTCCCGTCGGAAGCGGCGACCTTATTCAACGTGCGTGCAATGACTGGCGGGAACGCCGGAGACACCCAGTTGCCGCGGGCACGGCCGGGATGGGCGGCAACGGGGCGGCTGGAGCCACCGGCGGCGGAAACGACGGAACCGGCGGCACCCAAGGTTGATGAACCGTCGCGACCCTAGGCCTTAGACGAGGCCGCCGTCCTCCTCGAGGAGCGCGAAGAGTTGGCTTTCGGTCGCGGTGCTGATGTCGTCGTCGAACGAGTCGTCGGCGCAGGCCGTTTCGAGCGGCTCAGCGACGCTGGTGAGCATGGCTTCGAGGCGTGCGCTCAACCGCGCCCTGTCTTCGGGCTTCCAGCCGGGCCGGTCGAGCAGAGCCTGCAGTTCCCGCGCGACGTCGTTGAACCGCGCCATCGGATCCGGTTGGCTGTTCGTTGAAGATGCTGGACTACTTGCCAATTCGGAATCGATATGCTCGGCCAAGGCCGACGGCGTGGGGTGATCGAAGATCGCCGTGGGCGAAAGGGTGAGGCCGGTCGCGGCCTTGAGCCGGTTGCGCAACTCGACGGCGGACAGAGAGTCGAACCCGAGGTCTTGGAACGGCTTCTCACCGTCGACGTCGGCGGCGCTGTGGCCCAACACCGTCGCGGCATTGTCGCAGACCAAGTCGACGAGTTCGCGCTGCCGCTGCTCGGCGGTCATGCCCTCCAGCCTGGCCCGCAGGCCCGTCGACGCCATGATGACATCGGTGTCGGCAACCACGCGCCGCGTAGGCCGGGCGGCCAAGTCCCGAAGCAGTGGCGGCAACTCGACGGCATTGCCGGATAACGCATTCCGATCAAGGCGAGTGGCCACCACGACGGCCTCCTCCCCCAGCATCGCGGTGTCGAGCAGGTCAAGCGCCTGCTCACTGGACAAAGCGGCGAGCCCCGATCGGCCCATCCGCGATTTGTCCCGCGCGTCCAGGTGCGCGGTCATGGCCGAGGCCTGCTCCCAGAGCCCCCAGGCCAGCGAAAGGCCCGGCAACCCCTGCGCACCACGGCACGCGGCCAGCGCGTCGAGGAAACTGTTGGCCGCCGCATAGTTGCCCTGCCCGGGCGAGCCCACAATGCCGGCCAAAGACGAAAAAACCACGAACGCCGACAGATCCATTTCCTGGGTCAGCTCGTGCAGGTTCCAGGCGCCGTCGACCTTGGCCCGCAACACGGCGTCGACCCGATCGGCCGTCAACGACGAAATCAACCCGTCGTCGATGATGCCGGCAGCGTGTACCACCCCCGTCAACGGATATTGCTCGGGCAGGTTGTCCAGCAGCGCCGCCACCGCGTCGCGATCGGCCACGTCGCAGGCCACCACCTGCACCTGCGCACCGCCCTGCGACAGTTCGGCGACCAGCTCCTCGACACCCTCGGCGGCCCGGCCATGACGGCTCGTCAGCACTACCCGCCGCACGCCATAGCGGCTCACGACATGTCGGGCCACGGCCGAGCCCGCCATCCCCGTGCCCCCGGTGATCAACACCGTGCCCGCGGCCAGGCCCACACCGGGCGCGCCCGGCAAGGTGAGCACGACCTTGCCGATGTGACGCGCCTGGCTGACGAACCGATACGCGTCCGCGGCGCGCCGTACGTCAAACGTCTTGACCGGCAGGGGCGCCAGGACACCCGCGCCGAACAGATCCAACAACTCGCCCAACATCGCCGCGATGCGGTCTTCGCCGGCCTCCATCAAATCGAACGCCCGATACCGGGCTCCCCGATACTGCTGCGCGACGCTGTCTGCATCGCGCAGGTCCGTCTTGCCCATTTCGATGAAACGTCCACCCGGGGCCAGCAGCCGCAATGACGCGTCGTTGAATTCACCGGCCAGCGAGTTGAGCACCACATCGACCCCGTGACCACCCGTGGCGGCCAGGAACTTCGCCTCGAATTCCAACGTGCGCGAATCGCCGATGTGTTCGTCGTCAAACCCCATGGCCCGCAACGTATCCCACTTGCCGCGGCTGGCTGTGACGAAAACCTCGGCGCCCCAATGCCTGGCCAACTGCACCGCGGCCATGCCGACCCCGCCCGTCGCGGCATGCACCAACACCCGCTGCCCGGCCGTCAAGGCCGCCAGATCCGCCAGCCCGTAAAAAGCCGTCAGAAAGGCCACGGGGACACCGGCGGCCATGGCCAGTGACCAACCCTGCGGCACCCGCGCGACCAAGCGCTGATCCACCACCGCCTCGGAACCCGTCAGCCCCAAGATCCCCAGCACCGCGTCACCGACGGCCAATCCGGTGACCCCGGGCCCCACCTCGACAACGGTGCCGGCCCCCTCGGCCCCAAGCTCGGCCGCGCCGGGATACATTCCCAACGCGACCAACACGTCCCGGAAGTTCACCCCGGCCGCGGCCACCTCCACTCGCACCTGCCCGGCCGCCAGCTCGGTTGGTGGGCACTCCTGCGCGGCCACCTCGTCCAGCGTCCCACCGCCGCCCGCGGCCAACCGCCACACCGACGGCGCCTCGGGCAGCCGCAGCGTCGGATGCGCGCCCACCGGTCGCAACCGGGGGTGGTACACAACGCCCTCACGCACCACCAATTGCGGCTCACCACAAGCGATTGCGGTTTCAATCGCGACGGAACCGTCCGAATCGACCAGCACAAACCGGCCCGGATGCTCGGCTTGGGCCGAGCGCACCAACCCCCACACCGCCGCACCCGCCAGGTCGCCGACGGCCTCGTCGGCCACGCTGACCGCCCCGCGAGTCGAAACGACCAACGGGCCCGACCCGTCCTGGAGGAGCCGGGACTGCAGCACCGCGAGCGCCTCGGTGGTGGCGGCGTGCACCGACTTGACCACTCCGGCTCCGTCGGACGCCAACTCCCACACAGAGTGGTCTCCGGTCTCGTTGCCTTCCAACGCTATCGGCGACCACGCCACCTCGAGCAGCCCGTCCCCGTCGCGACGAGCGCCGGCGGCCGCCAACTGTTCGGCCGACACGGGGCGAAGCGCCAACTCCTGCACCGACAGCACCGGCAACCCCGCCGGATCGGCCAACTCCACCGACACCGCACCGGTGCCCGCGGGCGCCAATCTCACCCGAACCCGGGATGCGCCAGCCGCGTGCAGACTCACACGTTGCCAGGAGAAAGGCAGCACGGGTGCGGCCTGCTCGTCGGCCACGCCCAGCGCGTGCAGTGCGGCATCGAGAACCACCGGATGAATTCCGTACTCACCGATCGTCACGCCGGAGGCCTGCGGGATCTCGACCTCACCGAAAACCTCGGCCCCCCGACGCCACGCCCCGCGCAGGCCGCGGAACGCGGGGCCATACCCATAGCCGCGGCCGGCAAGTCCGTCGTACGCCCCGGTCACATCCACCGGCGTCGCGTCGACGGGCGGCCACACGGAAAGGTCCGCGCCCGGTCGCACCGCGGCCGCGCTCAGGGTGCCCTGCGCATGCAGAGACCAGTCATCCGAGTGAGGTGCGGACGAGTACACCGCGACGGTGCGCGAATCGGCCTCGTCGGCGGCGCCGACCACCACCTGGACCCGCACCCCGCCGGTCGCAGGCAACACCAGCGGCGCCGACAACGTCAGCTCCTCGATCACCGAACAGCCGACCTCGTCGCCGGCCCGCAACACCAGCTCGACGAATCCGGCCCCCGGGAACAACACCACGCCGCCGACGGCATGGTCGGCCAACCACGGCTGCGCACCGACCGACAAACGGCCCGTCAACACCACGCCGCCCGAGTCCGGTCGCTGCACCACCGCGCCCAACAGCCCGTGCTCGGCGCCCGCGAGCCCCAAACCCACGGCATCGCGCGAACCCACGGATTCTGCCGGAAGCCAAAACCGTTGCCGCTGAAAGGCATAAGTCGGCAACAGCACCCGCCGGGCGTCCAGGCCGGCGAACGCCGCGCGCCAGTCCACACCGAGACCGGCGGTGAACAGCCGCCCCGCCGCCCCCAGCAGCGAGTCGATCTCGGGGCGGTCCTTGACCATCGTCACCACCGAGATCGCCCGGTCGTCGGTCAGGCACTGCTGCACCGACGCCGTCAGCGCCGCACCGGGGCCCACCTCGACCACCACACCGGCCCCCAGCGACTCGGCCAGCCGCACACCGTCGACGAAGCGCACCGGCCGTCGCACGTGCTCCACCCAGTACCGCGGCGACCCGTATGAAGCATCGGCCAGTTCGCCGGTCAGGTTGGACACCAGGGCGATCCGCGGCTCGCCGGCCGACACGCCGTCGGCCACGGCCGAGAAGTCCTCGAGCATCGGATCCATCAGCGGCGAATGGAACGCGTGCGACACCGCCAGCTCGTGCACCCTGCGGCCAAGCGCCGCCATCTGCTCGGCGATGGCCTCCACCGCCGTCCGCTCCCCCGACACCACCACCGACGCGGGCCCGTTGACCGCCGCGATGCCCACCTCGTCGGTGAGCAGCGGGCTCACCTCGTCCTCGGTGGCGGCCACGGCCACCATCGCCCCGCCCGCGGGCAGCGCCGCCATCAGCCGGCCGCGCGCGGCCACCAGGCGGGCCGCGTCGGCCAGGGACAACACGCCCGCGACGTGGGCCGCGGCGATCTCCCCGACTGAATGGCCCATCACCACGTCGGGGACCACGCCCCACGATCGCCACAGCGCCGCCAGCGCCACCTCGACCGCGAACAGCGCCGGCTGGGCAAATTCGGTGCTCTGCAACAGGTCCGGGTCGTCGCCCCACATCACTTCGCGCAGCGGTAGCCGCAGGTGCTCGTCCAGGATCGCCGCGACCTCGTCGAGGGCAAGGGCGAACTCGGGAAAGCGCCCGTAGAGCTGCTCACCCATCTTCAGCCGCTGCGAGCCCTGGCCGGGGAACGCAAAGACCACCTTGCCGGTCTGGCGCGCCCGCCCCACCTCCGCCGCGCCCGGTTCGCCGGCCGCCAATTGCGCTAGTCCACAGGCGATCTCGTCGCGTTCGGCGCCCACCAGCACGGCCCGATGCTCGAACACCGAGCGCGTGGTCGCCAACGACCACGCCACATCGACGACGCTCTCGCTCGCGTGCGCATTCAGGTGCGCCACCAGGCGCCCGGCCTGGTCGGCCAGCGCCGCGGCCGAGTGGGCCGAGAGCACCACGGGCACGACGGGGTCGGTGTCCACGCGTTCGGCGGCAACGGTTTCGGGCTCGCCGGGCGGTTGTTCGACAATCACGTGCGCGTTGGTCCCGCTGATGCCGAACGAGGAAACCCCCGCGCGCCGCATGCCGTTCGGCCACGGCTGCGGCTCGATCAGCAACGAAACGGCGCCCGCTGACCAATCCACGTGCGGCGACGGCACATCCACGTGCAGCGTCCGCGGAATCATGCCGTGGCGCATCGCCTGCACCATCTTGATGACCCCGGCCACCCCGGCGGCGGCCGAGGAATGACCGATGTTCGATTTGATCGACCCCAGCCACAGCGGCCGGTCGGCCGGCCGGTCCTGCCCATACGTCGCAAGTAGCGCCTGGATTTCGATCGGATCGCCCAACACGGTCCCCGTGCCGTGGCCCTCCACCGCGGCCACGTCGGCGGCCGTCAGGCCCGCGCTGGCCAGCGCCGCCCGGATCACGCGCTGCTGCGAGGGCCCGTTGGGTGCGGTCAACCCGTTGGAGGCGCCGTCCTGGTTCACCGCCGAACCGCGCAGCACCGCCAGCACCGGATGACCCAGCCGCCGGGCGTCGGCCAGCCGCTCCAGCACCAGCACTCCAGCGCCCTCCGACCACGAGGTTCCGTCGGCGGCGCCGGCATACACCTTGCACAGGCCGTCGGGCGCCAGCGCGCGCTGCCGGCTGAATTCCACGAAGGCCGCGGGCGTGGCCATCACCGTGACACCGCCGGCCAGCGCCAGATCGCACTCCCCCGAGCGCAGCGACTGCGCCGCCAGGTGCATGGCCACCAGCGACGAGGAGCACGCCGTGTCCACCGACACCGCGGGTCCTTCCAGCCCCAGCACGTAGGCCACCCGGCCCGAGGTCACGCTCAACGTCGAACCGGTAAGCCCGTAACCCTCCAGCTCGCCTTTGACCTCGCCCCCGTAGCCGGCGTGGATGACCCCCGCGAACACCCCGGTCGCCGAGCCGCGCAGCCCCGACGGGTCAATCCCGGCCCGCTCCAAGGCTTCCCACGAGATCTCGAGCATCAGGCGCTGCTGCGGATCCATCGCCAGCGCCTCGCTGGGACCGATCCCGAAGAACCCGGCGTCGAAGTCGGCGGCATCGCGCAGAAAGCTGCCCCGGCGGGTGTACATCTTTCCCCGGGCGTCGGGGTCCGGATCGAACAACGCCTCGACGTCCCAGCCGCGGTCGTCGGGGAAGTCGGAGACCGCGTCGCGGCCCTCGACCACCAACTCCCACAGGCTCTCCGGGGAATCGACGCCGCCCGGGTACCGGCAGGCCATCCCGACCACCGCCACCGGCTCGGACAGCTTGCCCTCCAGCTCCGAGAGCTGCCGCCGGGCCCGACGCAGGTCCGCGGTGAGGCGCTTGAGGTAATCGAGATGCTTGTCGTTGCCCGGCAACGTCGCTCCTGGGTCTTGGGGTGTCACCGGCCGAGTTCCTCGTCCAGAATGGCGAACAGCTCGCTCTCGGTGGCGGCCTCGATGTCGTCGTCCGCGGATTCGGCACCACCGCCGGCAAGTGCCCCGAGCAGGTGGCGAAGCCGCGCCGACACGCTCGCCCTGTCGCCGGGCTCCCAGCCGGGCCGGTCGAGCAGGTTTTCCAACTCGCGGGCGATCCCCTGGAAGCTGGTCATCAGGTCGGCCGGGCCGGTGCCCGGCGCCGCGGTGAGCTGGGAGTCGAGGTATTCGGCCAGCGCGGCCGGCGTCGGGTAGTCGAAGATCAGGGTGGGCGACAAGGTGAGCCCGGTGGCGGTCTTCAGGCGGTTGCGCAGTTCGACGGCCGTCAGGGAGTCGAAGCCGAGGTCCTGGAAGGTGCGGCCGCCGTTGACATCCGCGGTGTGCGCCAGGCCCAGCACCGTGGCGGCGTTGCCGCACACCAGGGTCTGCAGGTCGTGCCGTCTGGCCTCCGGACTCAGGCCGGCCAGCCGCGCGGTCAGGCCGGCGGCCGACGCGGTGGTGTCGGTATCGGCGGCGACGCGTCGGGCCGGGCGGGCCACCAGCCCGCGCAGCAGCGGGGGCAGCGCGGCGGTGTTGTCCGACAGCGCGGTCCGGTCCAGGCGGGCGGCCACCACCATGGGGCTGTCCGCGTGCAAGGCGGCGTCGAACGACGCCAGCGCCTGCTCCGTGGACAGCGGCGCCGCCCCGACCCGGCTCATCCGGGCCTTGTCACGGTCCCCGAGGTGGGCCGTCATCGCCGAGGCCTGCTCCCACAACCCCCAGGCCATCGACAGTCCCGGCAGGCCCCGCGCGCGGCGGAACGCGGCCAGCGCGTCGAGGAAGCTGTTGGCGGCCGCATAGTTGGCCTGTCCGGGCGTGCCGACGATGCCGGCCATCGAGGAAAACATCACAAACGCCGACAGGTCCAGGTCCTGGGTCAGCTCGTGCAGATGCCAGGCACCGTCGACCTTGGCCCGCAGCACCACGTCGATCCGGTCGGGGGTCAGCGACGAAATCAGGCCGTCGTCCAGCACTCCGGCGGCGTGCACGACACCGCGCAGCGGGTGTTCCCGCGGCACCCGGGCGAGCATCGCGGCCAGCGCGTCGCGGTCGGCGACGTCGCAGGCCTCCACCGACACCTGCGCACCGGCCTCCCGCAATTGGGTCACCAGTTGCCCGACGCCGTCGGCGTCGCCGCCGGCGCGGCTGGCCAGCAGGACATGCCGCACGCCATGCCGACTCACCAGGTGCCGGGCCAACGCCGAACCGGCCATGCCCGTCCCCCCGGTGATCAGCACCGTGCCCGCGGCCAGGCCCACGCCGGGCGCGTCGGGCATCGTGAGCACGACCTTGCCGATATGGCGGGCCTGGCTGACGAACCGATAGGCGTCCACGGTATGACGCACGTCAAACGTCTTGACCGGCAGTAGTTTCAGGACCCCGGTGTCGAGCAGGCCGATCACCTCGACCAGCATCTCCGCGCAGCGCTCGGGGCCGGCCTCCAGGAGATCGAACGCCCGATACCCGACGCCCCGGTGCGCTTCCGCGACGTCGCGGGGGTCCCGGATGTCGGTCTTGCCCATGTCGATGAAGCGACCGCCGGGGGCCAGCAGCCGCAACGACGCGTCGGTGAATTCGCCGGCCAGCGAGTTGAGCACCACATCGACGCCCTGGCCGCCGGTGCCGGCTCGAAACTTGGACTCGAATTCCAACGTTCGCGAGTCGCCGATGTGGTCGTCGTCAAAGCCCATGGCTCGCAGCGTGTCCCACTTGCCGCGGCTGGCCGTGACGAAAACCTCCGCGCCCCAATGCCTGGCCAGCTGCACCGCGGCCATCCCCACCCCGCCCGTCGCGGCGTGCACCAGCACCCGCTCCCCGGCGCGCAGCCCGGCGAGGTCCGCCAGCCCGTACCACGCGGTCAAGAACACCACCGGCACGCCCGCGGCCTGCTCCGGCGACCAGCCGCCCGGCACGCGTGCCACCGACCGCTGATCGACGACAGCCTGCGGGCCCACCACCCCCAGCAGCCCGGTGACCGCATCGCCGACGGCAAGCCCGGTCACGCCGGGCCCGACCTCGGCGACCACGCCGGCGCCCTCGACGCCCAGGTCCCCGCCGCCGGGATACATGCCCAGCGCCACCAGCACGTCGCGGAAGTTCACTCCGACGGCGGCGACGTCCACGCGGACCTGGCCGGCGCCGAGTTCCTCGGGCGGGCACGAGCGCACCACGATGTCCTCGAGAGTGCCGCCGCCGCCGGGGACCAGCCGCCATGCACCGTCGGGCAACCGCAGACCGGCCGCCGCGCCGAGCGGCGTGAGCCGGGCGGCGTACACCACCCCGTCGCGCACCACCAGTTGCGGTTCGCCGCAGCCGATCACCTCGCTCACCTCCACCGAGCCGTCGGTGTCGACGAGCACCACCCGGCCCGGATGTTCGGCCTGCGCCGAGCGCACCAATCCCCACACCGCGGCACCGGGCAGGTCGGTGACGGCCTCGCCGGCCAGGCTCACCGCGCCCCGGGTCGCCACCACCAGTGTCCCCGGCGCGTCGCCGGCCAGCCAAGACTGCAACACCGACAGGGCCTCGGTGGTGGCCGCGTGCACCGACGCCAGCACGCCTTCGCCGGCAGCGGCCGGCTCCCACACCACGACGCCGTCGTCATCGGCGTTGCCGGCCAGCGGCACCGGCGACCACGCCACCTCGAACAGGCCCTCGGCGCCCGTCGGGGCCGGTGAAAGGCGCCCGCCGGATACCGGCCGCATCACCAGCTCGCGCACCGACAGCACGGGCAGTCCCGCCGGGTCAGCCAATTCCACGGACACCGCGTCCGGACCCGACGGGGCCAACCTCACCCGCGCCCGCGCGGCGCCCGCCGCGTGCAGGCACACGCCCTGCCAGGAGAACGGCAGCACCAGCTGCGCCTGTTCACCGGCCACCCCCAGCGCATGCAGGGCCGCATCCAACAACACCGGGTGAATCCCGAATCCGGTTACGCCACCCGCGCTTTGCGGAACCTCGACCTCGGCGAAGACTTCGGCTCCCCGCCGCCACAGCGCCCGCAGGCCGCGAAACGCCGGGCCGTACTCGTAGCCCCGTGCCGCCAGGCAGTCGTAGGCGTCACCGACGTCCACCGCTTCGGCGCCGGGCGGCGGCCACAGCGATAGGTCAGCAGCCGGTTCCACCGAACCCGTGCCCAGCACGCCCTCGGCGTGCAGTGACCACTCCGAATCCGGTTGCGCCGCAGACGAATACACCGCGACGGCCCGCGAGCCCGAATCGCCGGGGGCGTCCACCACGACCTGCAGCCGCACCGCGCCGGCCGCCGGCAGCACCAGCGGGGCCGACAGGGTGAGCTCCTCGAGCACCGCGCAGCCGGCCTCGTCACCGGCCCGCAGCATCAGCTCCACCAACCCGGCGCCCGGGAACAACACCGTGCCGGTCACCGCGTGATCGGCCAGCCACGGCTGCGCCCCCACCGACAGCCGGCCGGTCAGCACCACCTGGCCCGAATCGGGTCGCTCCACCACCGCGCCCCACACGCCATGCTCGACGCCCGACAACCCGACACCGGCCACATCGGAGCCCGCCAGACCGGGCGGCAGCCAGAACCGGCGCCGCACAAAGCCGTACGTCGGTAACGGCACCCGCCGGGCGTCCAGGCCGGCGAACGCGCCGGCCCAGTCCACCCGCACGCCGGCCACGTGGGCCTGCCCGACCGACAGGTGGAACCGGTCCAGCCCGCCGTCGTCGCGGCCCAAAGACGGGATGACGATCGCGTCGTCGCCGCACTCGGCGACGGTGTCCTCGATGCCGGCGATCAGCACCGGGTGCGGGCTGGATTCGATGAAGACCCGATACCCGCCGTCGCGCGCGGCGCGCACCGCCTGCTCGAACTGCACCGTCTGCCGGATGCTGCGGTACCAGTACCCGGCATCCAGCCCGGCGGTGTCCATCAGCCCACCGGTCACGGTGGAAAAGAACGCGACCGGGGAAGAACGCGGCTCGATGCCGCTCAGCGCATCGGCCAGGGGTTCGCGGATCGCGTCGACCTGTCGCGAATGCGAGGCGTAGTCCACGTCGACGCTGCGGGCGCGAACCTCCTCGGCCTCGCATTGTCGCATCAGCTCGGCCAGCGCATCGACCTCGCCGGAGACCACCACCGCCGAAACACCGTTGACCGCAGCTACATTCAGCCGGTCACCCCACGGCGCGATCAACTCCTGCGCCCGCGGCAGCCCGCATGCCAGCGACACCATGCCGCCCCCGCCGGACAGCCCCACCAACAACTTGCTGCGCAGCGCCACCACCCGGGCGGCGTCCTCCAGGGACAGCGCCCCGGCCACGCAGGCCGCCGCGATCTCACCCTGGGAATGGCCGATCACCGCGTCGGGCACCACACCCACCGAGCGCCACAGCTCGGCCAGCGACACCATCACCGCCCACAGCGCCGGCTGCACGACGTCCACGCGGTCCAGCCCGGGCGCCCCCGGCGCGCCCCGCAGGACGTCGAGCAGCGACCACTGCACGTACTCGCCCAGCGCCTTGTCGCACCGCGTCAGGCGTTCGGCGAACACCGGTGCGGTGTCCAGCAATTGGATGCCCATCCCGATCCACTGCGAGCCCTGGCCGGGAAACACGAACACCGTCGGGCCCACCGGGCGCGCCCTGCCGACCACCACGCCGGCTCCCGGCGCGCCCTCGGCCAGCCCCGCCAGGGCGGCCAGCAGCTGCCCGCGATCGCGACCCGCCAGCACCGCCCGGTGGTCGAACAGCGACCTGGTCGACACCAACGACCAGCCGACGTCGACCGCCGGCAGCTCCGGATCGGCCGACACATGGGCCAGCAGCCGCGCGGCCTGGTTGGTCAGCGCCTCGGCCGAGCGGGCCGACAGCACCCAGGGCGCGGGCGCGTCGAAAGTTTGGGCCGCAGCCAGTTCCGGCTCGGACGGCGCCTCCTCGACGATCACGTGCGCGTTGGTGCCGCTGATCCCGAACGACGACACGCCCGCCCGGCGCGGCCGGCCCTCGGCGGGCCACGCACGCGGCTCGGTCAGCAACGACACCGCCCCGGCCGACCAGTTCACGTGCGGCGTCGGCTCGTCCACGTGCAGCGTCCTGGGCATCACACCGTGGCGGATCGCCTGCACCATCTTGATCACGCCCGCCGTCCCCGCGGCCGCCGACGTGTGCCCCATGTTCGACTTGATCGAGCCCAGCCACAGCGGCCGATCCGCCGGACGGTGCTGCCCGTAGGTGGCCAGCAGCGCCTGCGCCTCGATCGGATCCCCGAGCGTGGTGCCGGTCCCGTGCCCCTCGACCAGGTCGACGTCGGCGGTGCCCAGCCGGGCGTTGGCCAGCGCGGCGCGGATCACCCGCTGCTGCGAGGGGCCGTTGGGCGTGGCCAGCCCATTGGAGGCGCCGTCCTGATTGACCGCCGACCCCCGCAGCACCGCCAGCACCGGGTGGCCGTGCCGGCGCGCGTCGGCCAGCCGCTCCAGCACCAGGATTCCGGCACCCTCGGAAAACCCGGTGCCGTCGGCCGCGCCCGCGTAGGCCTTGCACCGGCCGTCGGCGGCCAGGGCGCGCTGCCGGCTGAATTCGATGAACATCGCCGGGGTCGCCATCACCGTCACGCCCCCGGCCAGCGCGAGATCGCACTCACCCGAGCGCAGCGACTGCGCGGCCAAGTGCATCGCCACCAGCGACGACGAGCACGCGGTGTCCACCGACACCGCCGGGCCCTCCAGCCCCAGCGAGTACGCCACCCGGCCCGAGGCCACACTGAGCGTCGAACCGCGCAGCCCGTAGCGCTCCAGATCGCCCGGGACCCGGCCCTGGCCCCCGTAGGAGCCGTGGAACACCCCGGCGAACACGCCCGTCGGCGAACCCCGCAGCGCCAACGGGTCGATCCCGGCGCGCTCCAGCGCCTCCCACGACACCTCCAGCAGCAGGCGCTGCTGCGGGTCCATCGCCAGCGCCTCACTCGGCGCGATCCCGAAGAACGCGGCATCGAAACCGGCCACGTCGGCCAGGAAGCCACCCGAGCGGGTGTAGGACTTGCCGGTCGCGTCGGGATCCGGGTCGTACAGGCCCGTCACGTCCCAGCCGCGGTCGGCCGGAAATTCCGACACCACGTCGCGGCCCTCGGCGACCATGTCCCACAGGCCTTCCGGGGAATCCACGCCGCCCGGGTACCGGCAGCCCATGCCCACGACGGCCACCGGTTCGGTGGCGAGCGCCAGGTAGTGGCGGTTCTCCCGCTTGAGCCGCTCGTTCTCCTTCAGCGTTTTCCGAAGGGCCTGAACCAAGTCTTCTTGGCTGCTGCTCATGTCCGTCCGATCACCGTCACTTCCACCGGCGGGGTGACGGTGCATATCCCCCATTCGCGCATCAGTACCAGCGCAGCAACACGAGTTCGGAACAGAATCCCGGGCCCATCGCGATCATCAGTCCGGGACTGCCACTGGGCGGGGGTTTGGCGATGGTGTCCCGCAGCACGTGCAGCACAGAGGCCGACGAGAGGTTGCCGATCTCGCCCAGCGAGCGCCAGGTCAGTTCCAGGGCCTCCGGCGGCAGCTCCAGGCTTTCGATGATCGCCTCGATGATCTTGGGGCCGCCAGGATGGGTGACCCAGGCCCCGATGTCGGTCGTGTCCAGGCCGTGCGCGCCCAGGAACTCCGTGACGTCGCCGGCCAGGTACTGCCGGACCGTGTCGGCCAGGTCCCGGGACAGCACGAGCTCGAAACCGGCGGCACCGACGTCGTAGCCCATGGTGCGCAGCGAGTCGGGGTAGAGGTGGCTGCGCGAATCGAGGATGGCGGGCCCGCCGGCGCCTACCTGTTCGGCGCGACGCTCGCCGACGGCCACCACCGCGGCGGCCCCGTCGGCAAACAGCGCGCTGCCGACCAGGCCGGGCAGCGACGGCTTGTACCCCGGATAGGTCAGCGAGCACAGCTCGACCGAGACCAGGGCCGCCACGCCGTCGGGTGCGCCACGCAGGTAGTCGTGCAACCGGCCCACGCCCGCCGCCCCGGCCACGCACCCCAGACCGAACAGCGGAACCCGCCGCACGTCATCACGCAGGCCCAGGCGCCCGGCGATCCGGGCGTCCAGCGACGGCGCCGCCAGGCCGGTGACGGTCGTGGTGATCAGCACGTCGAGGTCCCGCGGCTGCAGCCCGGCCTCGTCCAGGGCGCCCTGCAACGCCTGGCAGCCCAGCTCGACGGCGTTGTCGATGAAGACCTTGTTGGCCGCCCCGAAATCGGACAGGTTGGGATACCGCTCCAGCGGCATGACCAGGTGGCGGCTGTTCACCTTGGCGCTGGCGTGCAGCTGCCGAACGATGTCCTCGTACCCCTCGAATTCCGGAATGCTGACGAAGAAGTCGGTCAATTCGCGCTGGGAATAGCGGTACGGCGGCAACGCACCGAACACTCCTGCGACGACGCTCATCGGTCCCACCTTTTGGAGACGAAGATCGTGGCCGAAACTTTCGGCCGTTTCTTTACCGTTCCGAAGTTTAGTCGCTCTGAAAGCGGGCATGCACCATCCGGTCGACTAGCTGCGGCGCAGCCGGGACCTGAGGCTCTCGCAGCTGTCCACGACCGCGTCCAGTTGCTCGGCGACCCGCTCCGGCGCGGTGCCGCCGCGGGCGTCGCGGGAGGACACCGAGCCCTCGATCGTCAGCACCTCCCGGACCCGGGGCGTCAGCTCGGGGCTGATGGCGGCCAGCTCGTCGTCGCTCAGCTCGTCGAGGCCGACACCGCGCGCCTCGGCGGCCCGCACGGCCCCGCCGGCGGCCTCGTGCGCCGACCGGAACGGCACCCCCTGCCGGACCAGCCATTCGGCGATGTCGGTGGCCAGCGTGTAGCCGGCCGGGGCCAGGGCCGCCATCCGGTCGACGTCGAACGTCAGGCTGCCCACCAGACCCGCCATCGCGGGCAGCAGCAGCTCGAGCTGGGCCACCGAATCGAACACCGGCTCCTTGTCTTCCTGCAGGTCGCGGTTGTAGGCCAGCGGCTGTGCCTTCAGCGTCGCCAACAGCCCGGTGAGGTTGCCGATCAGCCGGCCGGACTTGCCCCGGGCCAGCTCGGCGATGTCCGGGTTCTTCTTTTGCGGCATGATCGAACTGCCCGTCGACCACGAATCGTGCAGCCTGGCGTAGCCGAATTCGGTCGAGCTCCAGATAATGATGTCCTCGGCCAACCGCGACAGGTCGACGCCAATCATGGCAAACACGAACGCGGCCTCGGCGGCGAAATCCCGGGACGCGGTGGCGTCGATGGAATTGGCGGCGGCCGCATCGAAGCCCAGCTCGGCGGCGATGGCGTCGGGGTTCAGGCCCAGCGACGAGCCGGCCAGCGCGCCCGACCCGTAGGGCGACACGGCCGCGCGCCGGTCGAAGTCGACAATGCGTTCCACGTCGCGCAGCAGCGGATGGGCGTGCGCGAGCAGGTGGTGGGCCAGCAGGACCGGCTGGGCGGACTGCAGGTGGGTCTTGCCGGGCATGATCGCGGCGGGGTGGGCCCGGGCCTGGGCGGCCAGCGCGGCGACGACGTCGAGCGCCCCGGCAGCGACCCGGCGCGCGGCGTCGCGCAGCCACATCCGGAACAGCGTGGCCACCTGGTCGTTGCGCGACCGGCCCGCCCGTAGCCGCCCGCCCAGCTCGGACCCGACCCGGTCGATCAGTCCGCGCTCCAGCGCGGCGTGCACGTCCTCGTCGCTGACCAGCGGGGTGAAGCTGCCGTCGGCGACGTCGGCGGCCAGGCTGTCCAGGCCGGCCAGCAACCCGTCGCGCTGCTCCTCGGTGAGCAGCCCGGCCCGGAACAGGACCACGGTGTGGGCCTTGGAGGCGGTGATGTCGTAGGGCGCCAGCACCCAGTCGAAGTGGGTGGACTTGCTCAGCGCGGCCAGCGCGTCGGACGGGCCGTCGGAGAACCGACCGCCCCACAGCGACCCCTCGCGGGTGCTCACTCTTTCTCCGCGAGCAGACGCGGAATCGCACCGGCACGCCGCTCAGAGTGCGATTCTGTGTCTGCTCGCCGGAAAACGTTCACGCCAGGTCCCGGCGGGCGGCCAGCTTGGACGACAGGCCGTGCACGTAGACGAAGCCCTTGGCCGCCGACTGGTCGAAACTGTCGCCCTCGTCGTACGTGGCCAGGTTGAAGTCGTACAGCGACTGCGCGCTGCGGCGCCCGTTGACCGCGATGTGTCCGCCGTGCAGCACCATCCGGACCTCGCCGGACACGTGCTCCTGGGTCTTGGCGACGAACGTCTCCAGCGCCGCTTTGAGTGGCGAATACCACAGCCCGTCATAGACCAGCTCGGCCCAGCGCTGGTCGGTGTGGCGCTTGAACCGGCCCAGCTCCCGCTCGAGCGTGACGTGCTCGAGCTCGGTGTGCGCGGTGATCAGCACCATCGCGCCCGGCGCCTCGTAGATCTCGCGGCTCTTGATGCCCACGAGCCGGTCTTCGACGACGTCGAGGCGCCCGACCCCCTGCGCGCCGGCGCGCTCGTTGAGCTCCCTGATGGCCTGCAGCATGCTCACCGGCTTGTCGTCGATGGACACCGGCACCCCGCGCTCGAACCCGACGATCACCTCGTCGGGGGTGCTCCAGTTCAGGGTGGGGTCCTCGGTGTAGGCGTAGATGTCCTTGGTGGGGGCGTTCCACAGGTGTTCCAAAAAGCCGGTTTCCACCGCGCGGCCCCACACGTTCTGGTCGATGGAGAACGGCGAGCGCTTGGTGACGTTGATCGGGATGGCGTTCTCCTCGGCGAACGCGATCGCCTTCTCCCGGGTCCACGCGTAGTCCCGAACCGGGGCCAGCACCTCGAGGTCGGGTGCCAGCGAGGCGAACCCGACCTCGAACCGGACCTGGTCGTTGCCCTTGCCGGTGCAGCCGTGCGCGACGATGCCGCCGCCGTGCTCCCGCGCGGCGGCGACCAGATGCTTGGCGATCAGCGGCCGGCTGATCGCCGACACCAGCGGGTAGCGGTCCATGTAGAGCGCGTTGCTCTGCACGGTGGGCAGGCAGTAGCCCTCGGCGAACTCGTCGCGGGCGTCGACGACGACCGCCTCGACCGCGCCGCAGTCCAGGGCCCGCTGCCGGATGACCTCCATGTCCTCGCCGCCCTGGCCGAGGTCGATCGCCACCGCCACGACCTCACGGCCGGTCTCCTTGCCGATCCAGCTGATCGCCACCGAGGTGTCCAGGCCACCCGAATACGCCAGGATGACGCGTTCAGACATGAACCAACTCCTTCAATCGAGACACTTACGTGAGCTTTTCCAGAGCGCCGGCCAGCTCCGCGCCGGTCATCGGCTCACGGGCGGCCACGAAGACGGTGTCGTCGCCGGCGATGGTGCCGACGACGTACGGTAGCGCCGCGCGGTCGATCGCGCTGGCCAAATAGTCGGCCGCGCCGGGCGGCGTGCGCAGCACCGCGAGGTTGCCGCTGGCGTCGGCGGAGACCAGCAGGTCGCTCAGCAGCCGGGACAACCGCGCGGTGCCGCCGGACACCCCGCGCACCGGGCTGCCGTCCTCGGGGACGATGTAGACCCCGACACCGCCGTCGGCGCCGCGCAGCTTGACCGCCCCCAGTTCCTCGAGGTCCCGCGACAGCGTGGCCTGGGTGACCTCGATGCCCTCGCCGGCCAGCAGTGCGGCCAGCTCACTCTGGCTGCGCACCGGCGACGACGACAGGATCGCCACGATGCGGGCCTGCCGGCCGGCCCGGGTGGTCTCGGTGGTGGCCTTCGAGCGGGTCATCGGGCCCGCTCCAGCAGCCACACCAGCAGCGCCTTCTGGGCGTGCAGCCGGTTTTCGGCCTCGTCCCACATCGCGCACTGCGCGCCGTCGATCACCTCGTCGGTGATCTCGTAGCCGTGGTGCGCCGGAAGGCAATGCAGGACAATGGCTTCCGCGTCGGCCAGCGCAAGCAGCTCGGCGTTGACCTGGAACGGCCAGAATGCTTCGGCCCGGTCCCGGCCGTCGTTTTCCTGGCCCATCGACGTCCACGTGTCGGTCACCAGCACATCGGCGCCGGCGGCCGCCGCCTTGGCGTCGGCGGTGACGCTCACCGAGGCGCCGGTGAGCCGCGCGCGGTGTTCGGCGGCGCCCAGCACCGACGGGTCGGGCACGAAACCCTCCGGGGCGGCGATGGTGACGTGGATGCCGGCGGTCACCCCGCCCAGCATCAGCGAGTGGGCCATGTTGTTGGCGCCGTCGCCGAAGTAGGACATCCGCAGGCCGCGCAGCGACCCCTTCCGCTCGGCGACGGTCTGCAGGTCGGCCAGCACCTGGCAGGGATGGAAGTCGTCGGAGAGCGCGTTGACGACGGGCACCGTGGCGGCGGCGGCCATTTGCGCCAGCCCGTCCTGGGCGAAGGTGCGCCACACGATCGCATCCACATAGCGGGACAACACCTTCGCGGTGTCCTGCAACGACTCGTCGCGGCCGAGCTGGGTGCTGCGGCTGTCGACGACGACGGCGTGGCCACCGAGCTGGGCGACGCCCACCTCGAACGAGAACCGGGTGCGGGTGGAGTTCTTGTCGAAGATGACGGCGACCCCGCGCGGCCCTTCCAGCGGACGACGGCTGAACGGCGCCTTTTTGAGTTCGGCCGCCAGCGTGAGGATTTCGGCCTGTTCGGTCGGCGACAGGTCGTCGTCGCGCAGGAAATGCCGCGTCATGCCGGCGCCCCGGCGGTGTCGAGGACGCCCGGCAGGGCGCTCAGGAAGCTGTCGATCTGGGCTTCGGTGATGATGAGCGGCGGCGCCAACCGGATGACGTCGGGCGCCGGGGCGTTGATCAGGAATCCGGCGTCGCGCGCGGCGGCCTCGACGTCCTTGGCCCGCGGTGCGGTCAAGGCGATGCCCCAGAGCAGTCCGCGGCCGCGCACGTGGTCGATCAGCGGGTGGCCGAGCGCCTCGATCCCGTGGCGCACCGACTTGCCCAGCACCTCGGCGCGACCCACCAGGCCGTCGGCGGCCAGCACCCGCAGCACCGCCAGCGCCGCGGCGGTGCAGACCGGGTTGCCGCCGAAGGTGCTGCCGTGCAGGCCGGGGGTCAGCAGGTCGGCCGCCGGCCCCACGGCCAGGCACGCACCGATGGGCAGCCCGCCGCCGAGCCCCTTGGCCATGGTCACCACATCGGGGGTGATGCCGTCGTGCTGGTGGGCGAAAAACTTTCCGGTGCGGCCCATTCCGGTCTGTACCTCGTCGAGCACGAGCAGCGCGCCATGGCGCGCGGTGATGTCGCGCGCGGCCACCAGGTAACCCTCGGGCGGGACGACGACGCCGCTCTCCCCCATGATCGGTTCCAGGAACACCGCGGCGGTGGCGTCGTCGACGGCGCCGGCCAGCGCGTCGACGTCCCCGTAGGGCACGTGGGTGACGTAGCCGGGCAGCGGCTCAAACGGCGCCTGCTTGCTCGGCTGGCCGGTCAGCGCCAGCGAGCCCATCGTGCGGCCGTGGAAACCGCCTTGGGCGGCAACCAGTTTGGTGCGCCCCGTCAGCCGCGACATCTTGAACGCCACCTCGTTGGCCTCGGTGCCGGAGTTGCAGAAGAACACCCGGGCCGGTGCCTCCAGCAGGGCGGCCAGTTCCTCGGCCAGCGCGATGCCGGGCTCGGTGGCGTAGAAGTTGGAGGTGTGCCCCAGCGTCGCCATCTGGTGCGTGACGGCCTCGATGATCGCGGGGTGGCGATGGCCCAGCACATTGACCGCGATGCCGCCCAGCAGGTCCAGGTAGGTCTTGCCGTCGACATCGGTGACCACGGCACCCTCGCCACTGGCCAGGGCGACCAGTGGGGTGCCGTAGTTGTTCATCATCACGGCATCCCAGCGCTGCCGCATCTTTGCCGTGTCCACTAGACGCTCACCACCTTGGTGCCGGTACCCGCATCGGTGAAAAGCTCAACCAGTACGCAATGTTCGACCCGGCCGTCGATGATGTGCGCACTGGGCACACCACCGGTGACGGCCTTCAGGCACGCCTCGACCTTGGGGATCATGCCCTCCTCCAGCGCTGGTAGCAGTTGGGCCAGGGTGGCCGTATCGATCTCGCTGACCAGCGACTCCCGGTCCGGCCACTGCGTGTACAGGCCCTCGACGTCGGTGAGCATCAACAGCTTTTCGGCCCCCAGGGCCTCGGCCAGGGCCGCCGCGGCGGTGTCGGAGTTGATGTTGTGCACCACGCCGTCGGCGTCGGGGGCCAGCGTCGACACCACCGGGATGCGGAGCGCCGCAACCAGATCCAGCAACGCGGCGGTGTTGACGTGGGCGACGTCGCCGACCAGGCCGATGTCGGTGGCCACGCCGTCGACGTCGACGCTGCGCCGGATGGCGGTGAACAGTGCGGCGTCCTCGCCGGTCACGCCGACGGCGTAGGGGCCGTGCGCGTTGATCAGGTTGACCAGTTCGCGGCCGACCTGGCCGAACAGCACCATCCGCGCCACGTCGAGCACCTCGGGTGTGGTGACCCGGAATCCACCCTTGAAGTCGCCCTCGATGCCGAGGCGGCGCAGCATGGCGGTGATCTGGGGGCCGCCGCCGTGGACGACGACCGGATGGATGCCGCAGTTGCGCAGGAACGCCATGTCGGCGGCGAAGGCGTGCTTGAGCGCGTCGTCGATCATGGCGTTGCCGCCGTATTTGACGACGACGATCTTGCCGTGCAGTTGCTTGAGCCAAGGCAGGGCTTCCGCCAGGACCTGGGCTTTGACCCCGGTGGGCAGGGTGTCGATGTTGATGCTCATGAGCTGTAGGCCGAGTTCTCTTCGACGTAGGCGTGCGAGAGGTCGATGGTGCGGACGGCGGCCCGGCCCTCGCCTAGCCGCAGGTCGACCCGGACCTCGATGTCGGCCGCCGTCAGGTCCACCTCGCGCGCGCCCGGCGCCCCGACTCCGTCGATGCACACCGCAGAACCGTTGAACGACACGGTGATCCGGTCGGGGTCGACAGTGACCGGCGCCATTCCGACGGCCGCGAGCACGCGGCCCCAGTTGGGGTCGGACCCGAACAGCGCGGTTTTGACCAGGCTGTCGCGGGCGACCCTGCGCGCGACGGCCAGCGCGTCGTCGTCGCAGGGGGCTCCGTTGACGGTGACGGTGACGCGTTTGGTGACGCCCTCGGCGTCGGCCTGCAGCTGGGCGCACAGGTCGTCGCAGGCGCGCAGCACGGCGTCGTCGAGATCGGCCTGGGACGGGGTGATCCCGCTGGCGCCGGAGGCCAGCAGCAGCACGGTGTCGTTGGTGGAGCAGCTGCCGTCGATGTCGAGCCGGTCGAAGGTGCGGGCGCTGGCGTGGCGCAGCGCGGCGTCCAGGGCGGCGGGTTCGGCGGCCGCGTCGGTGGTGAGCACGCACAGCATCGTGGCCAGTGACGGGGCCAGCATGCCCGCCCCTTTGGCCATCCCGCCGACCGTCCAGTTGTCCGGATGGTGCAGCGCAACCTGTTTGGGCACCTTGTCGGTGGTCATGATGGCGCGGGCGGCCTCGTGGCCACCGGACAGCCCACCGGCCATATCGTGCACGATGTCGCGCGCGCCGGCCAGCACCTTGTCCATCGGCAGCCGGTCGCCGATCAGGCCGGTGGAGCACACCGCGACCTCGATGGCGCCGGTCTCGGTTCCCCAGTCCGACAATGCGGCCGCGACGGCCTCCGCGGTGGCGTGGGTGTCCTGGAAGCCTCCCGGTCCGGTGCAGGCATTGGCGCCGCCGGAGTTCAGGATGACCGCGCGCAGTTGCCCGGTGGTGAGCACCTGCCGGGTCCACAGCACCGGCGCGGCCTTGACCTGGTTGCGGGTGAGGACTCCGGCGGCCGCGTAGTCGGGTCCCTCGTTGAAGATCAGGGCGAGGTCCAGGGTTCCCGATGCCTTGATCCCGGCGGCGATGCCGGCCGCGCGGAATCCGGCCGGTGCCGTGACGCCCTGCTCGCGCAGCAGCCGGACTTCGGTGTCGGTCACGGCGCCACTCCGACCACCGAAAGCCCTTGCGTCTCCGGCCAACCCAGCGCGATGTTCATCGACTGCACCGCCGCGCCGCCGGTGCCCTTGACCAGGTTGTCGATCGCGGCGATGGCCACGAACGTCTCGGCGGCCTCGTCGACCGCGACCGCGATGTGCGCCGCGTTGCTGCCGATCACCGCTCCGGTGCGGGGCAGCTGCCCCTCGGACATCAGATGGATGAACGGCTCTGCCTGGTAAGCCTTTTCGTAGGCGGCCCGCAACCGGGGCAGCGGAGTGCGGGTGCGGGCGGTGCAGGTGGCCAGGATGCCGCGGGAGGTCGGGATCAGCACCGGGGTGAACGACACGGTGACGTCGCGCTCGGTGAGCGCCCCGAGCCCCTGGGCGATCTCGGGAGTATGCCGGTGGGCTCCGGCGATGTTGTAGGCCCGCGCCGACCCGATGACCTCCGAGCCGAGCAGGTCGGTCTTGGCGGCCCGGCCCGCACCCGAGGTGCCGCTGACGGCCACGACGGTGACGGCGGGCTCGATCAGCTCCTCGGCCACGGAGGGCCACAGCGCCAGCAGCGCCGCGGTCGGGTAGCACCCCGGCACCGCAATGCGGCGCGCGCCGCGCAGCCGGTCGCGCCCGCCGGGAAGCTCCGGCAGCCCGTAGGGCCAGCTGCCGGCGTGCGGTGTTCCGTAGAACCGTTCCCAGGCGGCGGGGTCGGTGAGCCGGAAATCGGCGCCGCAGTCGATGATCAGCGTGTCGGGGCTCAGCTCATCGGCCAGCGCGGCCGAGTGCCCGTGCGGCAGCCCCAGGAACACCACGTCATGATCGGCCAGCACCGACGTGTCGGTGGTTTCCACCACGCGCTGGGCCAAGGGAGTCAGGTGCGGATGGTGCTCGCCCAGCGTGCTGCCGGCGCTGGTCGCGGCGGTCACCGCACCGATGACGAGGCGCCCGTCGGCGTAGGCCGGATGCCCGAGTAACAGCCTGAGGATCTCCCCGCCCGCGTAGCCGCTCGCCCCGGCGATCGCCACCCTGATTACGTCGGCCATCCCGACGATTTTGCATGGTTATGCAGCAGTGCGCAAATCCATGCCGCCAGCCGGGTGGTGGTTCGTTTGCCGGTCAGACCAGCCGGCTATTCGACGCTACCGCTGGCTGCTAGGCGGCGATCCCGATCCCGAGGCTGGCACGCAGGCTGGCGTCGAGGGAAGCCCCGAGGTCGCTCAGCGCGGTTTCCAGCGATGCCACGACGGTGCCGCCGGTCTGTGCCAGCCCGTTGAGGGCACCGCCGAGGTCACCGGCCAGCCCCTCGACCGTAACGAACAGCCCGGGGAACGCCACGCCCACGGTGGCGCCCAGGCCCGCCGCAAGGTCGCCGGCGATCGCCTCGGTGGTGGTCACCCAGATGTTCGCGATGGCCTCACCGGTCTGGCCGATTCCTGCCAGGCTCCCGGCCACGCCACTGAGCAGGCCCTCGGTGGTGTCGAGCAGCCCCGTCAGGCCGCCGCCCAGGCCACCCAGCAGGGCCCCGCCGGCCTGCAAGAGGCCGTTGAGCGCCGCGCCCAGGCTGGCCGAGAGGGCGGCGTTGATGGACAGCATCAGGTTGGTGCCGAGCAGCGCGCCGAGGTCGGCGGCCAGGCTCTCGCCGGTCTGGATCAGGGCGTTCAGCCCGGCCCCGAACTGACCGGCCAGCGTGCCCCCCAGGTTCACCAGACCCGACAACCCACCCGTCAGACCCGCCTCGATGGCCGCCCCCAACGGACCCAGACCCGCCAACGACCCACTCAACATCCCCGAGAGCGCCAGGCCCAACGAACCACCCAGCCCACTGAGCGCCCCGTAGAAGTCACCGGCCAGCGACGCCCCAGTCTGCAGCAACCCGCTCAGGCCCGCACCAAAGCTGCCCGCCAACGCCTCACCAGTGCTGATCAGCCCACCCAGGCCCGCCTCAAAGCTGCCCGCCAGCGAAGCCGGCAGGCCCAGCAGCCCACCCAGGCCGGACAAACCGCCACTTAGCGCCAGCTGCAACGCCGCACCGAACGACCCACCCAGCCCGGCCAGCGCCCCACTCAGCCCGGCCACCAACGACTCCCCGGTCTGCAACAACCCGCTCAGCCCGGCCCCGAACTGACCGGCCAGCGTGCCCCCCAGGTTCACCAGACCCGACAACCCACCCGTCAGACCCGCCTCGATGGCCGCCCCCAACGGACCCAGACCCGCCAACGACCCACTCAACATCCCCGAGAGCGCCAGGCCCAGCGAACCACCCAGCCCACTGAGCGCCCCGTAGAAGTCACCGGCCAGCGACGCCCCAGTCTGCAGCAACCCGCTCAGGCCCGCACCAAAGCTGCCCGCCAACGCCTCACCAGTGCTGATCAGCCCACCCAGGCCCGCCTCAAAGCTGCCCGCCAGCGAAGCCGGCAGACCCAGCAGCCCACCCAGGCCGGACAAACCGCCACTTAGCGCCAGCTGCAACGCCGCACCGAACGACCCACCCAGCCCGGCCAGCGCCCCACTCAGCCCGGCCACCAACGACTCCCCGGTCTGCAACAACCCGCTCAGCCCGGCCCCGAACTGACCGGCCAGCGTGCCCCCCAGGTTCACCAGACCCGACAACCCACCCGTCAGACCCGCCTCGATGGCCGCCCCCAACGGACCCAGACCCGCCAACGACCCACTCAACATCCCCGAGAGGGCGAGGCTGAAGGAGCCACCCAGGCCGCTGAGGGTCGCGCCGATGTCGCCGGCGAGCGACGCCCCGGTCTGGATCAGCCCGTTCAGGCCGGCGCCGAGGGTGGTCGCCAGGGACTCGGCCGTGTGGAACAGGTTCGGGAAGGTGACGCCCAGGCTCGCCGCCAGGGCGTTGGTGATCGTGGCGTTGATCTGAGCCGAGGCATGCGCCCAGATGGCGGCGAGGTTCGCCCCGGTCTGCAGCAGCCCGTTGAGGCCCGCGCCGAGCTCGGCGCCCAGCATCGCGCCGGTGTGGAGCAGGCCGTTGAAGCCGGTCTGCAGACTGGCCGCGAGCGCCGCCGGCAGCCCGAGCAGCCCGCCCAGGCCGGACAGGTTGCCGCTCAAGGCGAGTGACAGGGCCGCACTCAGCGAACCGCCCAGCCCGCTCAGCGCCGTGCCCAGGTTGACCGCCAGCGACGCGCCGGTCTGCAGCAGCCCGCTCAGGCCGGCCCCGAAGGCGCCCGCCAGCTCCGCGCCGGTGTTCAACAGCCCGTTGAGGCCGCCGGTCAGACCTGCCTCGAGGAGCGCGCCCAGCGGGCCGAGGCCCGCCAGCGAGCCGCTCAGGGCGCCGGACAGCGCCACACCCAGCGAGCCACCCAGGCCGCTCAGGGCCCCGTAGAAGTCACCGGCCAGCGACGCACCGGTCTGCAGCAACCCGTTCAGGCCCGCAGCGAAGGCGCCCGCCAGCTCGGCACCCGTGTTCAGCAGGCCGTTGAGACCCGCCTGCAGGCCGCCCGCCAGGGAGGCGGGCAGGCCCAGCAGCCCGCCCAGACCCGACAGGCTGCCGCTCAGCGCCAGCTCCAACGCCGCACCGAACGAGCCACCCAGCCCCGACAGGGCCGTACCCAGGCCGGCCGCGAAGGATTCGCCGGTCTGGATCAGCGCGTTGAGTCCGGCGCCGAATTCGCCGGCCAGCGTGCCACCGAGGTTGACCAGACCCGACAACCCGCCCGTCAGGCCCGCCTCGATGGCCGCCCCCAACGGACCCAGACCCGCCAACGACCCACTCAACATCCCCGACAGCGCCACACCCAGCGAGCCGCCCAGGCCGCTCAGGGCCCCGTAGAAGTCACCGGCCAGCGTCGTCCCGGCCTGCAGCAATCCGTTCAGGCCCCCGCCGAGCTCACCGGCCAGGATCGCGCCAGTTTGGGCCAGCCCGTTCAGGCCCGTCTGCAAGCTGGCGATGACCGACGCCGGCAACCCGATCAGGCCACCCAGCCCGCTCAACGAGCCGCTGAGGCCGGCGTAGAGGGCCGCGCTCAGCGAACCGCCCAGCCCGGACAGCGCCCCGCTGATGCCGGCCACGAACGACTCGCCGGTCTGGATCAGGCCGTTCAGTCCGGCACCGAACTCGCCGGCCAGCGTGCCCCCGAGGTTGACCAGGCCCGACAACCCGCCGGTCAGGCCGGCCTCGATGGCGGCGCCCAGCGGACCCAGGCCCGCCAGCGAGCCGCTCAACGCCCCCGACAGGGCAAGGCTCAGCGAACCACCCAGACCGCTCAGGGCCCCATAGAAGTCACCGGCCAGCGACGCTCCGGTGTTCAACAGTCCGCTCAGGCCCGCACCGAACTCACCCGCCAGGGCGGCACCGGTGTCGATCAGCCCATTCAGGCCCGCACCGAAGGTGGCCGCCAGCGACGCCGGCAGACCCAGCAGGCCGCTGATGCCGGCCAGGTTGCCGCTCAGCGCCAGCTGCAATGCGGCACCCAGCGACCCGCCCAGCCCGGAGAGCGCGGCACCAAAGCTGGCCGCGAACGACTCGCCAGTCTGGATGAGCGCGTTCAGCCCGGCGCCGAACTGACCGGCCAACGTGCCACCGAGGTTGACCAGACCCGAGAGTCCGCCGGTCAGACCGGCCTCGATGGCCGCTCCCAGCGGGCCCAGGCCCGCCAGCGACCCGCTCAGCCCGGCGTACAGGGCCGCGCTCAGGGAGCCGCCCAAACCATGGAGGGCCGCACCGAAATCGGCGGCCAACGACTCACCGGTGTGCAGCAGCACGTTGAGCCCGGCACCCAGGTTGCCCGCCAGGGCCGCACCGACGTTGGCCAAGCCGCTGAAGCCGGTCTGCAACGTGGCCGCCAGCGAGGCCGGCAGGCCCAGCAGCGCGCCCAGGCCACTGAGGTTGCCGCTGAGCGCCAGCTGCAACGCCGCGCTCAGCGACCCGCCGAGGCCACTCAGCGCCGCACCGAAGCCGGCCGCGAACGACTCACCGGTCTGCAGCAACGCGTTCAGCCCGGCGCCGAAGGAATTGGCCAGCGTCCCGCCGAGGTTGAGCAGGCCCGACAGCCCGCCGGTCAGGCCCGCCTCGAGGACCGCGCCCAGCGGGCCCAGACCCGCCAGCGACCCACTCAGACCCGCATACAGCGCCGCGCTGATCGAACCGCCCAATCCGCTCAGGGCCGCACCGAAGTCACCGGCCAAAGACACCCCGGTCTGGAGCAGGCCGTTCAGGCCCCCGCCCAAGCCGGCCGCCAGGGCCTCACCGGTGTGGATCAGCCCGTTCAGGCCCGCGCCGAAGCCGGCCGCCAGCGACGCCGGCAACCCCAGCAGCGCACCCAGACCCGACAGGTTGCCGCTGAGCGCCAGCTGCAGTGCCGCGCTGAACGATCCACCCAGACCGGACAGTGCCACGCCAAGGCTGCCCGCGAACGACTCGCCGGCCTGCAATAGTCCGTTGAACCCGGCGCCCAGCTGCGACGCCAGCAACTCGCCGGTGTTCAGCAGGCCCGACAATCCCCCGCTCACGCCCGCCTGGATGAGGGCGCCCAACGGGCCCAGACCCGCGAGCGAGCCGCTCAACATCCCCGACAAGGCGAGGCTGAGCGAGCCGCCCAGACCGTTGAGGACCGCGCCGATGTCACCCGTCAGCAGTCCACCGGCGTTCAGCAGCCCGTTCAGCCCGGCTCCGAAGGTCGCCGCCAAGGACGCCGGCAAACCCAGCAGTCCGGATAGCTCGCCGAGTCCACCGCTGAAGCCCGCGTACAGGGCCGCGCCCAGCGAACCACCCAGGTTGCTCAGCGCGGCGCCGAAGTTGCCGGCCAACGATGCGCCGGTCTGCAGCAGCCCGGTGAGCCCGGCGCCGAGAGCCGCGGTCGTGTTCAGCAGGCCGGACAGCCCGCCGGTGATGCTGGCCGACAACGAAGCACCCAACTGGGCGGCCAGGCTGCCATTGAGCAACGTCGAGAGGGCGGCGGTGGCTTCGGCGGTCAATGCCGCCCCGGCGCTGGATAGCAGGGCACCACCGTTCTCCAGTGCCGTGCCGAGCCGCACGATGGCATTGCCGGTCTGGACCAACCCGGCGCCGACGCCCTGCAGAAGGGCGCCGCCGGTCTGCAGGAAGAGCCCGCCGGCTCCGGCGCCGATCACGGTGCCCAGGGCGCCGCCGAGGCTGCCCGACAGCCCGGCATTGATGCTCGTCGACAGTGACCCACCGAGCTGGGCGCCCAGCCCGGAGATCGCGGTGCCCAGCTCGGCCGTGAGGTTTCCGCCGCCCTGCAGCAGCGCGGCGCTGTTGACGACTTCGGCGCCCATGTAGGCGGCCGCCCCGCCGCTCATCGTGCTGACGAACTGATTGTGGAAGGCCGCGACTTCGGCGTTCAGGGTCTGATACTGCTGGCCGAATTCGCCGAACAGCGTTGCGATCGTCTGGGAGATCTCGTCCTGCGCGGCCGGCATCACCGCGGTCGTAGGAGCGGATATCGCCAACGTGACCTCGTCCAGCGCCGAACGGATGCTCGCGAGATCTTGAGCGGCCGCTTCAACGAGGTCGGGTGCCGCAACAACGAATGACATGTTCATCTCCCCACACAAATGAACGACTTGTGACTCCGCGAGCCCGAATCACCCCTAGGTGAAACGAAAGACTAGTGGGGTGCCACATGCGTGATTGGAAAACAGTTGTTTTCATCCCTCGGCGTGTATGGCCAATTGAACCCCTGCGCTCGGACGCGGGATCTGAAGTGCGAAAACGTGTTTCATTGACCGGCGTCCGGAACGTTGTAAGACGCATGTTTAACGCGGAAACGAACTGGGCAATCCATCTAACGAAAGCCAAAACGCGCCAGGCGGTTTCATATACAACGCATGTTTAACAGCAGTCAAACGGAGCATTTGTCGAGCTAAAAATATTGTCTGCCATGCTTTTTGGCAGGCGGGGCGCCAGCGGCCGTCCCGGCGAGCCGATGGCTTACAACGGCAACGAGATGAGCGGCGGCGGTGCGTCGGACGCGCCGATCGCCTGCGCAAGTTGCTCGGGCGCGTAGTTGACCAGGAAGGGCAGCAGGCCGCTGAAGGGTGTGCCACCGACGCCGATGTCGAGGGTGATCGGGGCAAGAAGCGGATCGAGTGCGCTCGTCACCGTTACCGTCGCCGCGTAATAACCCGGTGGCACAAGCAGTCCGTCCAAAGGCAGGTGCTCGGTGGCGTTGACGTTCACCACCGACCCAAGGTTCAACCCCAGCGGCGCCGTCAGGTTGGAGAGGCTCAGCGCGTAGGGGAAGGTGGCCTGCCCGTTGAGGAAGCCGTCCACGATGACGGCCGGCGCGTCGATCACGGCGGCCATCATCCCCGCGGGGTTCCCCGCTTGCATCGCGGTCATAAACGCCGAGACGCTGGAGCCGGCGGCCTGTAGCGCGGCAGCCGGCGGCCCTAGCAGCGCGAGGCCGAGCACGATCGGCAAGCCGACCGCATTGTCCAGGGTCAGATAAGTGGGCAGAAGCGACAGTACGGTCGTGATCTTTCTGACATCTGTCCGGTTCCCCCTTCCCCCCCGGTCGTGGGAGCCACCACCGTGGTGAGAGCCTCGGCCAGTGCGGACCGAATTCCTGCCAGATCTTGAGTTGCCGTCTGCACCATCTCCGGCGCGGCCACCACAAACGACATGTCAGTCCCCCATCGATGTAACAACGCTGTCATCCGATGGCCATTGAGGCAAGATAAAGCCCAGTCGTGGGCGGATCAGTCGCCGACGAAAATTGGCGTATTCATGGGGTTAACCGCGCGTCCACCGGCCGCAGTGCGGCCCATGCGTCGCTCTTTCGTCGGGCGCGTCAGCCCGCGAAGGCCGAGGTGAGCAGCAGCGGCGCCGACTCCATGAGGCCCGGAATGAGTCCGCCGACGGGCGGGCCGGTGATGGTGACACTCTGCAGCATCGGCGAGCCGGGCATCATCACCGTCGCCGAGAAGGGCTCGACAGGCGCAAGGAGGCCGCCGAAGGGAACGTCGGCCGTCACCGACATTCCCGGCAGCGGCAACCGGACCGGCAGGACCACTCCACCGTTGAGGAAGCCGTTGGCGACGTTGGCGGGTGCATCGACAACTGTGGTGACGGCGGCCCCGGTATTCCCGGCTTGCAGGGCAGCGAAAAACGCTGTGCTGCTTGCTTTCATCGCGAGCGCTCCGTTGACCGGCGCACCCAGCGCGTCGAACGCCAGCAGCTCCGGCAACCCGGCCCCCAGCGCGACGGAAGCGTGCGTGGAGGTCAGCGACGTGACGGACAGCGATATGGGAACGGTCATCGCCTGGAGCACACTGGCGGACCCGGTCGCGAGCTTCGCGGGAATGGTCAAGAGCGGCGACAGGTTTCCGGCCTGAAGTGCGCTCAGGAGCGATTGCGGAGTCCCGAACTGGGTGGTGAGCATCTGCATGACCGCGGGTGCCGTCACGCCAGCCCAGGTGGTGCCGATGCCCTGCAAGTTGGCGCTCGTATTGGCCAGCAGGCTCTCGTACGGAGCGGCTATCGAGCCGGCGGATGCGGCGGCACCGGCAATGGAACTCAGCTGCGCGTTCTGACTCGCGGCCGCACCGGCCGCGGCGTTCTCGGCGCCCAGGAGTGTCTGGGCGGGGGCATTGACCGCACTCGTCAGAGCCTGTCGAGCATTGGCCGCCTCGGTGTTGAGGTACGCGCCCGCGCCGGCGTTGAGCAAATTGACGAACTGCTGATGGAAAGCCTGGGTCTGGGCGCTGATCGCTTGGTATTCCTGGCCGAAAGAGCCGAAGAATCGGGCGACGCTAGCCGATACCTGGTCCTGGGCCGCGGCGGCGACTCCCGCCGTGGGGCCCGCGGCGGCCTCGCTCGCCTGGCTCAGTGTGGAATGGATGCCCGCCAGGTCCTGGGCCGCCGCCGCCACCGTGTCCGGGGCCACGACCACGAACGACATCTTCGGCTCCCCTCGACTGACTACCGCGCGAAACCTGAGGCACTTGTGGTTGGTGAGATCTTACTCAACACATGTGTGAAAACCACAATTTCCAGATGGCTCAGCCGGTCGATCGAATTGCGCCCGAAACACACGCTCCGTCGCTGCGTGTCCGGCACCGGCGTTGAATTCATTTTCCGCAGGCTCTCGTTGCTGTTCTGTACGAGCTATCCATTGGGCATGATAGCCAGCGCGAGCTGTTCGGGCGCGTAGATCAGCAGACCCGTGGCTAGGCCGCTGATCGGTGTTCCCCCGACGGGGACGGTGATGGTTCCGATGACGGGCACACCGCTGTCTATCGAAGCGGTGTAGGGGGTAGGGGGAACGAGCAGGCCATTCAGCGGAAGGTTGATCGTCGCCGGATAGCCCGAGACGTTGAAAGAGATGGGCAACGTCGATTGGCCGTTGAGGAAGGCGTCGGTGACGACGGCCGGAGCGTCGATGAGCGTGGTGGCCGCCCCCGACCAGTTCCCGGCTTGCAGCGCGTCGACGAATTCCGCGGTGCTCGACGCGAAGGCGTTCATGCCGTTGATCGGCGCCCCCACCGCGTCGAGCGCCAGCGCCAGCGGCAGCCCGGCGTAGACGCCCACGGCGAAGGTGGCGGAGGGGGGAATGATCCCGATCGTCAATGTCACCGCCGCATTGAGGGAGGTGTCGGTGACCACGTCGATCGCGTTGGTGACGTTCTGCGTGATCAGCGCCGGAATGGACCCCGGCGGCAGCAGGCCGGTGATGTTCTGCGCCATCATTCCCGGAATGGTCAGGATGGGTAACAGGTCTCCCACCGTGCCCGTCGGGGTGATGGTCGCGAAAAGGATCCCGGGGAGGCCGCCGCTGGCGGTGACCTCGACCCCCGAGAAGAACAGGTTCGCGAAGCCCTGGGTAACGTCGCTGACCGCGCCGCCGATGTCGCCCGCCAACAGGGCCTGGAAGGCGGATTGGAAGGCCGCCGGTAGGGCCTGGACCCCGACAAGCAGGTCCTGGGCCGCGTTCTGCAGGGACGTGGCGATGATGTTGGCGTAGGCGAGCCCGTTGTCGACGAACTGCTGGATGTACGGGGCAGGATCGAAAGCCAGGATCGCCTGGATCGCCGCCTGAATGTTGGCCGGCAGGTTCGCCAGCACGGTCGGAAAGTTTTGCAGGACGTATTGAATTCCGGACGCGATCGTCTGCGCATACCCCACCTGGTTGACCAGGAACTGATGCAGGAATGGCGTCGGGTTCGCCGACCAGGCAGCGTCGAGAATCCGCAGGTTTGCGACCGTGTTGTCGAACAACGTCCGGTAGGGACCCGCGACGGTGGCGGCGCCGCTGCTTGCGGCCTGCAGGGTCGCGGGCGAAAGCGCTGACTGCAGCGATCCCAGGGCGCCGGGCACTCCGACGATGCCCGCGGTCAGGTTTTGCAAACCGGACCCGATCTGGCCCGACAGCAGCGGCCCCAAGCCGCCACCACCGAGGCTCGAGAGGGCGGCGGACGTCAGGCCCGAGGTGCTCGCAGCGACGGTGCCGCCCATCGACCGTCCGAGCAGCCCATTGACTGGGCCGTCGACCGCTCCCAGCAGGTTCGACTGGGCGTTGGCAACTTCGCTGCCGAGGTAGGCACCCGCACCGGAGCGGAGCAGGTTGACGAACTGCTCGTGGAACGCCTGCGCCTGGGCGCTGAGAGCCTGGTACTCCTGCCCGTAGGCGCCGAACACCGCCGCGATTGCGGTCGACACCTTGTCCTCGGCCGCGGCCACCACCCCGGTGGTGCGCGCCGCGGCGGACATCGTGGCCTCGGCCAGGTTGTCCCCGACGCCCGCCAAGCCCTGGGCCGCCACCTGAAGTGATTCCGGCGACGTGAGCACAAACGACATCTCCGCCCCCCTCGAATCATGACGGTCGCTTCACGGCCCTGAGGAATGTGAGCTTAGTCACAGACTCTCGGTTTGCGCGGCGAAATCGCGGAAGCACAGCTGAAGCCCGCGGGCGGGACGCCGGAAGGCTCCGGCGCCCCGCCCGTCACGACTACGCGGTGGGTGTGATGGCCGCCACCAGTTCCAAGGGCACGTTCAGCAGACCAGGAATCAGTCCACCGATGTGCGAGCCGTCCAGGAGTTGGAGGGGTAAGCCGAACGCATACACGGTGAGGGGGCTCAAGGGAGCGATGAGTCCGCCGAGGGTGATGTCCAGCGGGGTCGTGATCGGGAAGCCGAGCAGGTCGAGCGTGGTCGGCGGCAGGCTGATCACCGTCTGGCCGTTGAGGAAACCGTTCGCCACGAAGGCCGGGGCGTCGAGCAGGGCGCCCACGGCCCCGCTCGCGTTGCCGGTCTGAACGGCGTTGACGAATGCCACCGACGTCGAGTTCAGCGCACTGAGCGCGTTGGCCGGCGCACCGATCGCGTCGAACACCAACTCCAACGGCACGCTGAAGTTGATGCCCAGAGTCTGCGGGTTCAGCGTTGTTTCGAAGCTGCCCAACATCTCGAACACGTTGGCCGCGTTGTGCGCCATGGTTCCGGCAATGGTGTTGGCGGGGACCAGGTTGGCCAGGTTTTGGGCAAGTTGCGCGGGCAAGTTCAGTGGCGGCAGCAGGTCCCCTAGAACGCCGATCGGCGTCACCGGGACCGGCGACGTTGACGTGGCGTCCAGCGGCGGGACGTTGAAACCCGGCAGGAAGGCGTTTATCAGGGCCTGGTTGACAGCGCCGTAGGCGCCCGCGTTGTCGCCCACCAACAGGTCCTGGAAGGCCGCCTGGAAGCCGCCGGGCAGCTGCTGGAGCTCGGTGATCAAGTCCGGGCCCGCGTTGGCCAGTCCGGCGACGATCGTCTGCGCATAGCTGATCTGGCTGTCCGCGAACTGTTGCAGATAAGGCGCCGGGTTGAAGGCCTGAACGCTTTGGAGGGCGGCATCGAGGGTCGCCGGCAGGTGGGCCAGCTCGGCCGGAAGGTTCGCAACGCCGGTTCCGATCGCGGTGCCAATCGCCTGTCCGTAGCCGATCTGGTTGTCGACGAGCTGGTGCAGGACCGGGAACGGATTGGCGGCGACAGTGTTTCCCAGGCTCTGCAAGTTGTTGGCCGTGTTGGCGACCAGCGCCTCGTACGGACCGGCGACCTGATTGGCGAAGGTCTTTGCGTCGGCGATCAGCCCGGGCATCCCGCCCGTGGCGAGCGCCCCGAATTGCGTCCGGAAACCCGTGGCCGCTTGCGAGATCCCCTGCGCACCAGTCTGAATCGTGCCCGACAGCGCCGCGGGAACACCAAGAGTCGTCGCGGAGGCCGCGTTGGCGTCGGCCTGCAACCCGGTCAGCGCACCGCCCAGGTTCGCGCCGAACGAGCCGGCGAACCGCCCGAGGGCCGCCTCGCCGCCGGACAGGGAGCCGCCGATCGTCTGGCTGATGCCGCCGAGAACATCGCCACCGAGCAGCCCCTGGCCGGCGTTGGCCGCCTCAGCGGTCGCATAGGCGCCCGCGCCGGCGTTCATCAACTCGACGAACTGGGCATGGAAGCTCTGCGCCTGGGCGCTCAGCGCCTGGAATTGCTCGCCGAAGTCGCCGAATGTCGAAGCGAGCGCGATCGAGACCTCGTCCTCCGCCGCGCTGGCTATCCCGGTGGTCGGAACTGCTGCCGTCGCCGTGGCCTCGGCCAGCGACGAACGAATACCGGCGAGATCCGAGGCCGCACTTTCGACCAGATCCGGCGTCGCGAACACGAACGACATATCAATCTCCTTGATTTATTGCCCGATGACCAGCGGTCACCCGCTGTGAGATGTTGAGGTCCTCGTTAGTTCCAAGTACTAATTTTGCGGGGGTATCTCACAGCAGCCACGAAAGCTGTTTGTGCGCAGCACATGTCAGCATTCGCGCCATCACTGTTCGCGTTGCGGCATCATTGCCGCGAGAGAAGCGTCCGGAGATAGTGACCGGTAGTCGCCGAGATCCACGCCGAGATTACCCACGAGTACATCACTGGCAAGTAATCCCGCACACGTTGGCGGAATCCCTGCGCATGGTGGCCGGATCCGAGGGAAATCGGAGCGCAGCGCTAGACCCGCGCTTGGGTACCAAGGGCCATGGAACCCCGGCGCAATCGCCGAACGTCGCGGCATCCGCGATCGACACCCCGTCGTGAGCCGCGGCCCACGATCTCGGTCGTCGCAGGAGCGAATGCCGGCCAGGTCCCGAGCCGCTTGCTGGACCCTGTGGGCGGACCGGCGCCGGGCTCGGTGGCTCAGCCGCGTAGTTCGGCGCCGAAGCGCTCGGCGGCGCACCGCACCGCGGCGTCGCGGGCCGCGCTGGCGTCGTCTTCGGTCAGCGTGCGGTCCGGGGCGCGGAAGCGCAGCGCGAAGGTCAGCGACTTGCGGTCCTCGCCGACCTGCGGGCCGGTGAAGACGTCGAACAACCGCAGGTCTTCCAGCAGTTCGCCGGCGCCCTCGCGAACGGCGTCGGCCACCGCCTGTGCCGGCACGTGCGCCGGCACCACCAGGCTGACGTCCTGAAACACAGCGGGAAACGGCGACACCCTCGGCGCCGGAAAGGCCTCGACGATCGGAATAGCGTCGAGGTTCAACTCGATCGCGCAGGTGCCCTTGGGCAGGCTCGAGCGCTCGACCATGGCGGGATGCAACTGGCCGGCGTGACCGACAACGGTGTCCCCGACGAGCACCTCGGCGCACCGTCCCGGGTGCCACGGCAGGTATTGGGCCGCCCGCAGCGCCACGTCGACCCCGCCGGCGCGCGCGACGATCCGGACCGCCTCGAACGCGTCGGCGGCCTCGACCCGCCGGCCCGGCCCCCACGGTCCCCGCGGTTCCCGCAGGCCGGCCAGCACCGCGGCGACGTGCTGCGGCTGGCGGGGCAACGACGCGTCCAGCATGGCGATCTCGGTGTCGGTGGGCCGCCGGTGCACCGGGATGAGCTCGACTGCGCGGGTCTGCTCAGTCGGCTGGACCACCTGCGCGACGGCGAACAGCGCGATGTCGACCAGACCACGGGATACGTTGCGCCCCAACGCTTCCAGCAGCGCCGGCAGCAACGTGGTGGCCAGCTGCGGGCGGTCGGCCTCGAGCGGGTTGAGCACGTGCGTGGTCGCCCGCCGCGGGTCGTCGTCGGGCAGCCCCCACAGGTCGAACACGCCGGCCGGCAGGAAGGGGGTCGGCAGGGTCTCGACATATCCGGACTGGGCCAGCGACCGGCCGATCGCGCGGCGTCGCTTCTGCCGGGCGGTCAGACCGCGGCCCGCGGGGGCCGCCGGCAGCACCGACGGGATGGCCTCGAGGCCCTCCAGCCGCAGCACCTCCTCGACGAGGTCGGCGGGCTGCAACAGGTCGGGTCGCCAACTCGGCGGTGTGACGGTGAGCGCGCCGTCCCCGTCGGCGACCACAGCCCCGACCTGACTGAGCCGCCGGGCCGTCGTGCCGGGGGCGTAGGTGACCCCGGCGACGCGGTCGGGCAGGTCGGCCGCGATCCGGACCGGCAGTGGCGACCACTGTTCGCACGGGGGATCGCCGCGCCAGTCGGTCAGGGCGTCGGACACCGCTCCCCCGGCGATGTCGGTGAGCAGGGTCGCGCACCGGTCCAGCGCGGCCACGGAGATGGCCGGGTCCACCCCGCGCTCGTAGCGCCGGGCGGCCTCGCTGGGCAGGTGCAGCCTGCGCTGGGTCCGCGACACCGCGGCGGGGTCCCACACCGCGGCCTCCAGCAGCACCTCGGTGGAGTCGCTGCGCACCTCGGTGGAGGCCGCGCCCATCACGCCGCCGATGGCCGCGGTCGCCGCGTCGTCGACGATGAGGACGTCGGCCGGGTCGAGCCGCCGCTCGAGGTCGTCGAGGGTGACGACGGTCTCGCCGGGCCTGGCGAACCGCACGCCGAGGCGCCCGGTGATGCGGTTGCGGTCGTGGGCGTGCATGGGGTGACCCAGTTCGAGCATCACGTAGTTGGTGACGTCCACCGCCGGAGACGTCGCGCGGATGCCGCACAGCAGCAGCCGGCGCTGCAGCCACCACGGTGACACGGCCGCGGGGTCGATCCCGGTGACCGGGCGCAGCGCAAAGCGGCGCACGCCCGTCTCGGCCTGCACGTTCAGCGGCCAGGCCTCCCCGGCGGCCGGCAGCGGCTTGACATCGGCCGGGTCGACGAAGGTCAGGTCATAGGCGCACGCGATCTCCCGGGCCAGGCCGCGCACCGACATGCAGTAGCCCCGGTCGGGGGTAATGGCCAGATGGAAGACCACGTCGTCCAAACCCAGCACCGCGGCGCCGTCGGCTCCCGGTTCCGCGGTACCCGGCGGCAGCACCAGGATCCCGGAATGGTCGGCGCCCAGGCCGAGTTCGGCCGCCGAGCAGATCATGCCCTCGGAGTTGCGGCCGTAGGTTTTGCGCGCCGCGATGGCGAATCCGCCCGGCAGGGTGGTGCCGGGCAAGGCCGCCACAATGAGGTCGCCGGTCACGAAGTTGGTTGCCCCGCAGACGATCTCACGGGGCTGGTCCTCGCCGATGTCTACCAGGCAGGCTCGGATCGGCTTCTTGAAGCCGCTGAGCTCGTCGATCGCGGTCACCCGGCCCACGGTCAGCGGGCCGTCGACGGGACCGAGGGGCAGCACCTCCTCGACCTCGTGGCCGATGCGCACCAGCGTCTGTTCGAGGTCGCGGGGGGCGACATCCCAGCCCGGGGCGCCGGCCTGCACCACCTCGCGCAGCCAGCTGTAGGGGACGCGCATCAGCTACCCACCCCGAACGGCAACGAGAACCGCACGTCGCCCTCGACCATGTCGCGCATGTCGGGGATGCCGTTGCGGAACTGCAGCGTGCGTTCCAGGCCCATCCCGAACGCGAAGCCGGAGTAGACCTCGGGGTCGATGCCGGCGGCGCGCAATACGTTGGGATGCACCATGCCGCAGCCGCCCCACTCCACCCAGTCGGCGCCGCCCTTCTTGTTGTCGAACCAGACATCGACCTCGGCGGAGGGCTCGGTGAACGGGAAGAAGTGTGGCCGGATCCGGGTGCGCGCCGACGGGCCGAATTGGGCGCGGGCGAACGCGTCCAGGGTGCCGCGCAGGTGTGCCATGGTCAGTCCGCGGTCCACGGCCAGGCCTTCCACCTGGTGGAAGACGGGGGTGTGAGTGGCGTCGAGTTCGTCGGTGCGGAAGGTGCGGCCGATCGAGACGACGTAGACGGGCAACTCGTGGGCGAGCAGGGTACGCACCTGCACCGGCGAGGTGTGCGTGCGCAACAGCTGCCGGGAATTCTCCGGCGCGATGTAGAAGGTGTCCTGTTCACTGCGGGCGGGATGGTCGGGCGGGAAGTTCAGCGCGTCGAAGTTGAACTGCTCGGTTTCGACCTCCGGACCCTCCGCGACTTCCCAGCCCATCGCGACGAAGGTGTCGGCGATGTGCTCGGCCAGGATCGTGATCGGGTGCCGGGCGCCGGGTGGCTGCCGTGTCGACGGCAACGTGACGTCGATGGCCTCGGCGACCAGCACGGCCGCGTCACGTTCGGCGCGCAGCGCCGCCAACCGTTCGTCGTAGCTGCGTTGGGCCTCCCCGCGCGCGGTGTTGACGCGCTTGCCGGCGTCGGCGCGCTCGTCCTTGGGCACGGCGCCCAGCGCTTGGCGCGCCAGCGCCAGCGGCGAGCGGTCACCGAGATGCTCGGTCTTGATGCGCGCCAGCGTGTCCAGGTCGCCGGCGCCCGCGATGGCCTCCCGGGCGGCGGCCACCGCCTCGGCCAGTGCGTCCGGCGACAAGTCGACGGGTTGCTCACCCACGCGGCGACACTCTCCTTGCTCACGGCTGTCCGGGTTGCCCGCATCGTCGCAGGGCGGTGCCAAATTTTTCCGGCACGGGTCGAGTGCCGATCATAAGTGATGCCGTCGGGCGCGCTTCGCGTCGCGCACCGCAAGGAGGACGGGACGATTATCCGGTGGTGGCCGGCTGCGTGCCGGTCAGCGGAGCCGTGGCGACTGCCGCCGAACCCGGCAACCAACCGCGCGCCGTGACGAGCCGGTCGATCTGGTAGGCGACCAGCGCGCCCAGCACACCGAAGACCGGCGCGGCGGCCATCGTCGCCCAGTGATGGGCGAGGAGCAAAAAGCCGAAGCCCGCGGAGGCGACCAGCATCGCGCACCGCGTCGGCGTCCAGTGGATCGGTTGACGGAACCGGGAGGACACCAGCACCCCAAGGACGACCGCGACGGTGTGCCCGGCATCGGTGAAATCGCCGCCGACGATCGCCGAGGAGATGCCCGCCGCGATCCACCAGCCGACCCACGCCGTGCGCCAGCGCCGCGGTATCACCGCGGTCATCGCCCCGAGCACCGCGAGGGCGCCGTAGCTCATGCCGACGTCACTGGCCCGGGTGATCGACAGCGGCAACCAGCCCAGCTCGACGGCCGCGGCCAGCGCGGCGGCGACCAGCAGCGTCGCGCCGATGTGGCCGACGACGAAGGCCACCGCGAGCCGGATGGTGCGCAGGTGCAACTCCGCGAGCACCAGCATGCACGTCAAAAAGGGCAGCCAGAAATAGAGCGGACCGGCGTCGACGACCAACGCGCTGCCCAACAGCGTTCCCACGTGCCCGTGGGCCAGGTTGTGCAGGTTGGTGCTGGCGCGCTGGATGATGACGGCACGCGCGTGGGGCCCGAGCACCAGAAGCGCCGAGCTGACGGACAGCAGGGCTGCCACGTAGCCGACGGTGAACCGGATCCGGGCAAGCCGGGAGAAGATGCCGTAGATCATCGACATCCACTATGCCTGTGAATCGGTTTCGTCGCTGTCATCCGGAACCGCCAACTCCCTACTGGCCTTGAGGCGATAGATCGCCAAATCCGCCGGCAGCCCGGCGGGCTGGGGCGCGAACATGGGCTTACGTGCGCGTTTTGCAAAGACGCCCAGGGCGTCCAGTTCGCTCTGGGGTATCGAGTCCAACGTCGAACTCGACACCATGATTCCCCCCTTGGTGGCGCGTTCCATGACTCGGGCGGCGATGTTGACGTCGACGCCGAGCCAGTCCGACGCCATCCGATGCGGGCGCCCCGTGTGGATCCCGACCCGCATCCGCGGCGTGTAGCCGGCCACTTCGACCGATTGCAGCGCCTTTTCGGCGGCCAGCGTGGCCCGCACCGCAACCGTCGGGTCGCCGAAAACCGCCATGATGCCGTCGCCCAGGCGTTTGACGATGTGCCCGCCGGCGTCGAGCAGCGGCGGCTCGACGGCCTGGGCCACCTTGCGGAGCAACGTCAGGGCGGCGTCGTCCCCGGCCTGCAGCGACCACGTCGAGAAGCCGACCAGGTCGGTGAAGACCACCGTCACCTCCGGGTTGGCCGGACGTCGGGATACCGCCTCGGTCAGCGCCTGCCACAGCTGCAACACCCCGAGGCTGACCTCGCGCGAGGCCGCACCGGGGTGCCCCAGCAGCCGGTCGGCGGCACGCGCGGCGGCGCGCGGGCCTCCGTCGCCAGCGGTGGACAGCGGATCGCCGAACTCGGGGTCGCCCGGCAGCAGCCGCCGCGCCCGCCGGATGAGCCCGACCACCCCGGGGTTGTGATTCGTCGTGCGCAGCCACTGCGTGGCGGTCTGGACCGAGACCGGGGGAAACCGCCGAAGGCTGGCTGGCGCCGCGTCGGTCACCGGTTCTTCGACTTCGCCCGCATCCGGTTCGCGGGGCGCGGCTTCCACTCAGCCAAGGTTAGGTGCTGCGCGCAGAGGCAGGCAATGACAGTGGCCCGGCATGTGTCACACGTCGCACCGAACCGCCTGCACACGCCGGTGCCACACGGAAGCGGCGCCCAAGGCCGCCCCGCTACCTCAGGGCGGTGACGAGCCCGCCGAACTCGGTGCCGCCCGGGGAAACGACGGTCGGCGTGCCATCGGAGGGTGTCACCAGGACCGTTATCGGCTGAGCGGGAGCCAGGAGACCACGGAGCGGAATGTCTGCGTAGGCCGACCCATATCCGGACATCAACCCGCAGCGGCAACCTCGGCCCTATGGCCTGCCGTGCGGCGACCTCTTTGGCCCTGATAGCCCGCGCGCCGATCGAGATGTCGGCCTTCATGGCCGGCACGGCGGTGGTGAGGTGGGCGTCCAGTGCCTGCCAGGCGTTGGCCGCCTCGGTGCCCAGATACGCCAACCCACTATTGCCCAACATTTGCACCATCCGGGGTGTGAAATGCGGCCGCATGCGCGCTTGCGGCCTGATACCACCGGGCGTAGGTGGCAAACACCGATCGCACGGCCGCCGACCCGTCGTCGCCTGCCATTCCCGGCATCCCGCTGGTAACGGTCGCAGCCGCTGCGTCGGCCGTGCTCAATGCAGAACCGATTGCCTCTAGATTTCCCGCCGCCGACGTCACAGCATCAGGCGTCACACTCAGAAACGGCATAGTCCGTCCTTTGGCTCAGAATTGGGAATCGTTACGTAATCGGCGAAGAAACCAGACCCCTGTCGTTATCAAATACATGTCCATTTACCATTTGTCTGGCGATTTCACGGACACTCCACTCTCCCGCTCGGCGTAGACGGGGAAAGTCCCACGCGCCCGGCGTCGATGGCGGGGCAGTCTGCGGCGCATCCGCTTTTCACCCGGACCGGAGCACTCCAGCGGTGGCACGCGCCGGAGCCAAAACCACTCGGCAACAGCGCTACGACGGAGCTGTCGAGAGTCGATAACACCCTTTGCCGACGCGCACGGAAATCATAGACAACACGCGTTGTCAGAGCCTATCGTGAGCTCAACCGGGAGGAGACTGCAATGACCATCACATCGGCGTCAGCTGAGCCGCTGGGACCGAATTCCCTCACCTGGAAGTACTTTGGCGATCTCCGCACTGGAATGATGGGTGTCTGGATCGGCGCGCTACAGAATATGTACCCGGAATTAGGCGCAGCCGTCGAGGAGCATTCGATTCTGCTGCGCGAGCCCCTGCAGCGAGTCGCCCGGTCGGTTTACCCGATCATGGGCGTGGTCTATGACGGGGACCGGGCCGCGCAGACCGGCCGGCAGATCAAGGGCTACCACAACACCATCAAGGGCGTCGATACCGCCGGACGCCGTTATCACGCGCTGAATCCGGAGACTTTCTACTGGGCGCATGCCACTTTTTTTATGCTGGTTATCAAGGTCGCCGAGTACTTCTGCGGCGGCCTGACCGAGACCGAGAAGCGGCAATTATTCGATGAACACGTCCAGTGGTATCGAATGTATGGAATGAGCATGCGGCCGGTACCGGCATCGTGGGAGGAATTCCAGCAGTATTGGGAGCGGGTTTGCCGAGACGAGCTGGAAATCAACCAGGCGACGCTCGACATTTTGAAAATGCGCATCCCCAAACCGAAGTTTGTTTTCGTGCCGACCCCGATCTGGGACCAAATGTTCAAGCCGCTGCTGGCCGGACAGCGCTGGATCGCGGCGGGATTGTTCGATCCCCCTGTTCGCGAGAAGGCCGGAATGCACTGGACACCCGGAGATGAGGTGTTGCTGCGCCTGTTCGGCAAGATGGTCGAATTGGCGTTCCTGGCCGTTCCCGACGAGATCCGGCTGCACCCGCGCGCCCTGGCCGCCTACCGCCGCGCCGAGGGGCGGAGCCGAATCGACGCGCCGTTGGTGGAGGCACCGGGCTTCATGGCGCCGCCGCGTGACCGCCGCGGATTGCCGACGCACTATTTCCCTCCCCATCCCCACCCCGCCAAGGCGTTGATCGAACGCGCCGGGTCCCTCGTGCACACCACACTCTCGTTGGCCGGGCTGCGGCCCGCCCGGGGGCGCGGCGCCAAAGCCACAGCCGCCTAGAGGCGTCGGGCGCGGAGACTTATCCCGCCTGTGCCGTGGGTTCTAGCTGCGGCTCAGCAGACCAAGGGCCCGCGCGCTCTGGTAGAGGCAGATCGCCGCGGCGGCGGCCACGTTGAGGCTCTCGGCGCCGCCCGCCATCGGGATGCGCACCCGGGCGTCCGCCTCCTTGGCGTAGTCGGCCGGCAGGCCGCGTGACTCCGGCCCGAACAACCACGCCGTCGGCGCACCCAGCAAGCGGTCGGCCTCGTCCAGGCGCGTGTCACCGTCCAGCGCGCTGGCCAGCAGCCGCAGGCCGGCGCCGCGCAACGCGGCGAGCGCGGCGCGGCCGTCGGGCGCGACGACGACCGGGATCGAGAACACGCTGCCCGCCGACGCGCGCAGGCACTTGCCGTTGTACGGGTCGACACCGGCACCGGCGAGGACCACCGCCCCCGCGCCCATGGCGTCGGCGATGCGGATCAGCGTGCCCGCGTTGCCCGGCTCGCCGATCTCGACGGCCACCGCGACCAGCCGGGCCGGGCCGGCCAGCGCGTCGGCGAGCCGGGTCGCCGGCAGGTCGCACACCGCCACCAGCCCCGAAGGGGTGACGGTATCCGACAGCGCCTTCGCGGCGCGCTCGGTGACCGCATGTATCGGGCAGTGCAACGCGGCCAACAGCGCCGCATGCCGTTGCGCCGCCGCCTCCGTGACGAACACGTCGCGGACCAGGCCCCGTGCGGCGGCGGCCTCGACCAGGTTGGGCCCCTCGGCCAGGAAGCGTCCCGCGCGCCGACGTCCGACGTGACGGTGCAGCTTGACCGCCGCGACCACCGTGGCCGAGCGCTCGGTCAGCACCGGGTACTGCCCGGACTCAGGCAGCCTCTCCCGACGGGCGGTTGACGTCCTCGGGCAGGGCGGCCCGGGCGACGTCGACGAGCGCGGTGAACGCCGCCGGGTCGGTGATCGCGATATCGGCGAGGTTCTTGCGGTCCACCTCGACGCCGGCGGCCTTCAGGCCCTGGATCAGGCGGTTGTAGGTGATGTCGTTGGCGCGCGCGGCCGCGTTGATCCGCGAGATCCACAGCTTGCGGAACTCGCCCTTGCGCGCCCGGCGGTCGCGGTAGGCGTAGTTCAGTGAATGTAGTTGCTGCTCTTTGGCTTTGCGATAGAGCCGGGATCGCTGGCCGCGATAGCCTTTCGAGGCCTGCAGGATGCTGCGCCTCTTCTTATGCGCGTTGACTGCGCGCTTTACGCGTGCCATGTGATGTTCCTACTCTCGTTCCGAAATTGGATGGTCAGGTGGCGAATGTTCAGCCGTTCAGCCGTTCAGCCGTTCAGCAGCGACTTGACACGCTTGGTGTCGTTGGCTGAAACGGTCGTGCGACCTTCCAACCGCCGGGTCCGCTTGCTCGGCTTGTGCTCGAGCAGGTGCCGGCGGTTGGCGTGTTCGCGCAGGATCTTCCCGGTCCCGGTGCGCCGGAAGCGCTTCGAGGCTCCGCTGTGGGTCTTGGCCTTGGGCATGATTCTCCAGTTCTGCTGGTGTGCGGTCCAGGTATGGGGTCAGTTCGGTGAAGGGTTCGGGTCCGCGGCTCCTTCGGATTCGGGTGCCGGCCCGGCCCCCGGTCCTTCCGGATGCCGCGCCCGAGCGCGAGTTTTCGCACCCCGGTGCGGTGCCAGCACCATCGTCATGTTGCGACCGTCCTGCTTGGCCGACGTTTCGACGAACCCGTATTCGGCGACGTCCGCGCCCAACCGCTGAAGCAGCCGATAGCCCAGCTCGGGCCGCGACTGCTCGCGTCCGCGAAACATGATGGTGACCTTTACCTTCGATCCCGCCTCCAGGAAGCGGACCACGTGACCCTTCTTGGTCTCGTAGTCGTGATCGTCGATCTTGGGTCGCAGCTTCTGCTCTTTGACGACGGTCTGCTGCTGATTGCGGCGAGATTCGCGCGCCTTTTGCGCCGCCTCGTATTTGTACTTGCCATAGTCCATGATCTTGCAGACCGGTGGTCTGGCGTTCGGGGCAACTTCGACAAGGTCGAGATCGGCGTCCGCGGCGACGCGCAGTGCGTCTTCGATGCGCACTATGCCTACCTGCTCTCCCCCGGGGCCAATCAATCGGACTTCAGGTACGCGAATGCGCTCGTTGACGCGGGTCTCAGTGCTGATGGGGCCTCCCTCGGTGGGCGTTGTCGTGCTGCGGTCACGACCATTGCCTGGCTCGTCCGGAATCAGCAGTGGAAACGCCACACCATCAGCAAAAAAGCCCTGCACCCGCAGGGCCCATGCCGACCGATCGCGGCTGAAGCTGCTCGAGCCGCCCGCGTCACCGCGGAACGGGCACCGGATGTGCCCGTGACCGGACCGCTGAGCCTTGAAATCATCGTGGCCAGCGGTGGGAGTGGGACTCCACTTGCTGTCCTGGCGTACGCCGGGACGGTCGCGCAGGCCAGTTTAGCAGCAGAGGCGCCTTTTCCCGCACTTCAGCTAATTCCAACCGGGCCCCACGACCGGTCCCCCATTCGCGCGCGTCCGTAAACCCAAGCAAAGGTCCGTATGCCCCGCTGGCGCTTCGCCCGGCTTTTCGCCGGCGGAACGAATATCCTCGCGGTCTGTGACTGTCGCTACGCCTCGTTCGGGCAGCCGGTCGAAGTCCCGGTATCACTGGGTGCCGGCGGCAGCCGGCTGGACCGTCGGTGTCATCGCCACGCTGTCGTTGGTGGCCAGCGTGTCACCGCTGGCGCGCTGGCTGATCAAGGTTCCGCGGGAATTCATCAACGACTACCTCTTCAACTTCCCCGACACCAGCATCGCCTGGTCGTTCGTGCTGGCCTTGCTGGCCGCCGCCCTGACGGCGCGCAAGCGCATCGCCTGGGTGGTGCTGCTCGGCAACTTGGTCCTGGCCGCGGTGCTGAACGCCGCCGACATCGCCGCGGGGGACAACACCGCGGCCGAACTCTTCGGCGAAAACCTCGGGTTCGCGGTGCACATCGTGGTGATCGTCGTTCTCGTCCTGGCCTATCGGGAGTTCTGGGCCAAGGTTCGCCGCGGCGCGTTGTTCAAGGCGGCCGTGGTGCTGGTGGCCGCCGATGCGATCGGCATCCTGGTTTCCTGGGGCCTGGTCGAACTGTGGCCGGGATCGCTTGCGCGCGAGGACCGGCTGCCCTACGTCGCCAACCGCGTGATCGGCTTCGCCCTGGCCGACCCCGACCTGTTCACCGGCCGGCCGCACCTGTTGCTCAACGCCATCTTCGGATTGTTCGGCGCGCTCGCCCTGATCGCGGCGACGATCGTGCTGTTCCAGTCCCAGCGGGCCGAGAACGCGCTCACCGGAGAGGACGAGTCCGCGATCCGCGGGCTGCTCGAGTTGTTCGGCAAGAACGACTCCCTGGGGTACTTCGCCACCCGGCGCGACAAGTCGGTGGTGTTCGCCGGCAGCGGCCGCGCCGCCATCACCTACCGGGTCGAGGTTGGCGTCTGCCTGGCCAGCGGCGACCCGATCGGCGACCCGCGAGCCTGGCCGCAGGCCATCGCCGCGTGGCTGAGCCTGTGCAAGACGTACGGCTGGGCCCCGGGCGTCATGGGCGCCAGTTCCCAAGGAGCCCAAGCGTTTCGTGAGGCCGGCCTCAACGCGCTGGAACTCGGCGACGAGGCCATCCTGCGGACCGCCGACTTCAAGCTGTCCGGTCCGGACATGCGCGGGGTGCGCCAGGCCGTGACGCGGGCCCGCAGGGCCGGTCTCACGGTGCGCACGCGGCGCCATCGCGACATGTCCGCCGACGAAATGGCCGAGACCATCGCACGCGCCGACGCATGGCGCGACACCGCATCCGAGCGCGGCTTCTCGATGGCGCTGGGCCGGCTGGGAGACCCCGCCGACGGGGACTGCCTGCTGGTCGAGGCGCTCGACCGCGACGGCAACGTGGTGGCGATGCTGTCTCTCGTCCCGTGGGGAACCACCGGCGTCTCCCTGGACCTGATGCGCCGTTCCCCGCAATCCCCCAACGGGACCATCGAACTCATGGTCAGCGACCTGACGCTCAACGGCGAGCAGCTCGGCATCACCCGCGTCTCCCTGAACTTCGCGATGTTCCGTTCGGCGTTCGAACAGGGGGCCCAACTGGGCGCCGGTCCGGTTGCCCGGCTGTGGCGGGGCTTCCTGCTGTTCTTCTCCCGGTGGTGGCAGCTCGAGACCCTGTACCGCTCGAACGTGAAGTACCAACCCGAATGGGTTCCCCGCTACGCCTGCTACGAGGACGCCCGGCTGATTCCGCGGGTCGGGGTCGCCTCGGCCATGGCCGAGGGTTTCCTGGTGTTGCCGTTCAGCCGGCGCGGCGAGATGCACACCGGCCACCATCCCGCCGTGCCGGCCAGGCTGGTGGAGTCGGGGCTGCTGCACCACGACGGGTCGGCGCCCGATGTCAGCGGACTGCGACGGGCGAGCGCCGACGATGAGCGAAGCCGCCTGCCCGAGCAGGTGCGGGTGCGAATGGACAAGCTGAAAGCGTTGCAGCGCGGCGGTGTTGACGCCTACCCCGTGGGATCTCCGCCCAGCCACACGATCGCCAGGGCGCTCGACGCCGACGACCACGAGACCGTCTCGGTGGCGGGGCGGATCCTGCGGATCCGCGACTACGGCGGGGTGCTCTTCTGCCAGCTGCGGGACTGGTCGGGGGAAATGCAAGTGCTGCTGGACAATTCGTTGCTGGGCAGCGGACGCACCGCCGATTTCACCGGCGCCATCGACCTGGGCGACTTGGTCGAGATGACCGGCACCATGGGCTTCAGCAAGAAGGGAACCCGCTCGTTGCTCGTGGGCGACTGGCGGATGATCGGTAAATGCCTGCGGCCGCTGCCCAACAAGTGGAAGGGGCTCACCGACCCGGAGGCGCGGGTGCGGGCGCGCTACGTCGACCTCGCGGTCAACCCCGATTCGCGCGAGCTGATCAAGGCGCGAAGCAATGTCGTGCGCTCCATCCGGGAAACGTTGTTCGCCAAAGGTTTCCTCGAAGTCGAGACCCCGATCCTGCAGCAGGTCCACGGTGGGGCCACCGCCCGGCCGTTCGTCACCCACATCAACACCTACGACATGGATCTGTTCTTACGCATCGCGCCGGAGCTCTACCTGAAGCGCTTGTGCGTCGGCGGCGTGGAGCGCGTGTTCGAACTGGGCCGCGCCTTCCGCAACGAGGGCGTCGATTTCAGCCACAACCCGGAGTTCACGCTGCTGGAGGCCTACCAGGCGCACGCCGACTACCTGGGGTGGATCGACGGCGCCCGTGAGCTCATTCAGAATGCCGCCGAGGCCGCCCACGGTGAGCAGACGGTGCTGCGGCCCCGCGCCGACAGCGCCGATGCCCGCCTCGAGCCGGTCGACATCTCCGGCATCTGGCCGGTGAAGACGGTCCACGACGCGGTGTCCGAAGTGCTCGGGGAGCCCGTCGACCCCGACACGTCCCTGGCCGCCCTGCGTAGGCTGGCCGACGCCGCACACATTCCCTATCGGGCGCATTGGGATGCCGGCGCGGTGGTGCTCGAGCTGTACGAGCACCTGGTCGAGAACCGCACCGAGCGACCCACGTTTTACATCGACTTCCCGACGTCGGTCTCGCCGCTGACCCGGCCGCACCGCAGTCGGCGCGGCGTCGCCGAGCGCTGGGACCTGGTGGCGTGGGGCATGGAGCTGGGCACCGCCTACAGCGAGCTGACGGACCCGGTGGAGCAGCGGCGCCGCCTGCAGGCGCAGTCGCTGCTGGCGGCCGGCGGGGATCCCGAAGCGATGCAGCTGGACGAGGACTTCCTGCAAGCCATGGAGTACGCCATGCCGCCGACCGGCGGGCTGGGCATGGGCATAGACCGGCTCGTCATGCTCGTAACCGGCCGCAGCATCCGCGAGACGCTGCCCTTTCCGCTGGCTAAGCCGCACTGATGCGGCCCGCGCGGGAGTGCCCCCGCGCACGGCGAACATTCGGTGAATACGTTCCAGCCCGGTTAACAATCCATCACAATGATGGACGTGACAGGGTCGGCGCCGCAGGCCACCGCGCAGCTGCTCGCGAGTGGCCACATTTCGCTGATGCACGGCTGGGTGCCCGCGACCACCCAGGTCGTCGCCGCGCTGGTGCTGACGCTGGCCATCGGCTGGCGGTCGCGACGCTGGCGCACGGTGTGGCTGCCGGTGGCGGCGCTGGTCGGGGGCGCCGCCGCCTACGCGACGCACTGGTACCTCGTCGACCGCGGCCTGTCCGAAGACCCTGCGCCATCGGCGTTGTGGCTCTGGATCGCGGCGAGCGCGATGGCCGCGATGGTGCTGGTGTTGGGCTGGCGCGGCTCGCCCGTGTGGCGTCGCGGCGCGGCGCTGGCGGCCGTGCCGCTGTGCCTGCTCAGCGCGGCGCTGGCGGTCAACCTGTGGGTCGGCTACTTCCCCACCGTGCAGACCGCGTGGAGTCAGCTGGTTTCCGGGCCACTGCCCGACCAGGCCGACCAGGCCACCGTTACCGCGATGGCCGCCAAGGGAACCCGGCCGCCGCACGGCAGCGTCCTGCCGGTGGTGATCCCGTCGGACGGGTCGCACTTCAAGCACCGGGGCGAGCTGGTGTACCTGCCGCCCGCATGGTTCGCCACGAGGCCCCCGCCGCAGTTGCCGACGGTGATGATGATCGGCGGCCAGTTCAACACGCCCGCGGACTGGACGCGCGCGGGCAACGCGGTCAAGACGATCGACGACTTCGCCGCCGCCCACGACGGCAGCGCCCCGGTGCTGGTGTTCGTGGACTCCGGCGGAGCGTTCAACAACGACACCGAATGCGTCAACGGCGTCCGGGGCAATGCGGCCGACCACCTGACCAAAGACGTTGTCCCCTACCTGGTCTCGAGGTTCGGCGTCAGCCCCGACGGGGCGCACTGGGGGGTCGCGGGCTGGTCGATGGGGGGAACCTGCGCCGTGGATCTGACCGTCATGCACCCCGAGATGTTCAGCGCCTTCGTCGACGTCGCCGGCGACTTCTCCCCAAACGCGGGCAACAAGGCGCAGACCATCGCCAGGCTGTTCGGCGGGAACGCCGACGCGTGGGCGGCGTTCGATCCGGCCACGGTGATCGAACGGCACGGACCGTACCGCCAGGTGGCCGGGTGGTTCGCGATCTCGTCGGAAGGCCGGTCGACGCCGCGCCGTGACGTGGCCCTCGCCGACCTCTCCGCCATGCGTCTCGCCGGTCGCGACGCCGCCGCCAACCCGACCAATCAGACCGCGGCGGCCTATTCGCTGTGCGCGCTCGGGCGCGCCAACGGCATCGACTGCGCCGTGCTTCCCCAGCCGGGCAGGCACGACTGGCCGTTCGCCGACCGGGCTTTCGCGGCCGCGCTGCCGTGGCTGGCCGGCCGGATCGGCACCCCGGGCGTCGCGCGGACCGAGCTGTCGGGGGCGCCGGCCCCCGCCCCGGCCGCGACCCCGGTCGTGGTACCCGCCCAACATTCCCTCCCCGCCACCAAGTGAGCACACCGCAGGCACCCGGCGACACGCCCGGCGAACCGGCTCCCGACGGGTACGACGACGCCGGAGTGCCGACCTTCGAGTCCGTCCGGGACAAGATCGAGACCCGCTACGGGACGGCCGTGGGCGCAGCCGAACTCGACGCCGAGTCGGCCGAGGGCCGCTCGGTCGAGGAAGAGTACGAGGAGCGTCAGCGCGCCGCGGCCGAACGCCTGGCCCAGATCCGCGAGTCGATGCGCACCCAGGACGACTACCGATCGCCGGGCTGATCGAGCCTGCACTCAGCGCGTCCGCATCCGCCAAATCCACGCGCTGAGCGCAGTTTCGGCGCCGTAGCCACAGGCTCGAGCGGGCCGAGCCCGCCGCGCCGTAGCCCGCCGCGGCTCAGGCGCTGACCTTGCGCCGCCGGCCCGACCGTTGCCGGGCGCGCGCCGGCGCCTCCCCGCGGGCGACGACCTCGGCGAGGAACTTGCCGGTGTAGCTCTCGGGGACCGCGGCGACGTCCTCGGGTGTTCCCTGCGCCACCACGGCCCCGCCCTCGGACCCACCCTCGGGTCCCATGTCGACGATCCAGTCCGCCGTCTTGATCACGTCCAGGTTGTGCTCGATGACGATGACGGTGTTCCCCTTGTCCACCAAGCCGCTGATGACGCTCAACAGCTTGCGGATGTCGTCGAAATGCAAACCGGTGGTGGGTTCGTCGAGGATGTAGACGGTCCGCCCGGTCGAGCGCTTCTGCAGTTCGGCGGCCAGCTTGACGCGCTGCGCCTCGCCGCCGGACAGCGTCGGCGCGGGCTGACCCAGCCGCACATAGCCCAGGCCGACGTCGACCAGCGTGCGCAGGTAGCGGTGGATGCCGGTGATGGGCTCGAAGAACCCCGCGGCTTCCTCGATCGACATGTCCAGCACTTCGGAGATCGTCTTGCCCTTGTAGTGCACCTCGAGGGTTTCCCGGTTGTAGCGGGCGCCCTGGCAGACCTCGCACGGCACGTACACGTCGGGCAGGAAGTTCATCTCGATCTTGATGGTGCCGTCGCCGGTGCACGCCTCGCAGCGACCGCCCTTGACGTTGAACGAGAATCGGCCGGGCTGATAGCCGCGGACCTTGGCCTCGGTGGTGGCCGCGAACAGGGTGCGGATCTTGTCGAACACCCCGGTGTAGGTCGCCGGGTTGGACCGCGGGGTGCGGCCGATCGGCGACTGGTCGACGCGCACCAGCTTGTCGAGGTGATCGAGTCCCGTGACCCGGGTGTGGCGGCCCGGGACCTGCCGCGCCCCGTTGAGCCGGTTGGCCAGCACCGCGGCCAGGATGTCGTTGACCAGCGTGGACTTGCCGGAGCCCGACACACCCGTCACCGCGGTCAGCACGCCCAGCGGAAAGGACACGTCGATGCCGCGCAGGTTGTGCTCGCGGGCCCCGACGACGGTGAGTTGGCGCTTGCGGTCGACGAGACGCCGCAGCGCCGGGATCTCGATGCTCTCCTTGCCCGACAGGTAGGCGCCGGTGATCGACTCCTCGTTGGCCAGCAGCTCGCTGTAGGTGCCGCTGTGCACGATGCGCCCGCCGTGCTCGCCGGCCCGCGGACCGATGTCGACGATCCAGTCGGCGTGGGCGATGGTGTCCTCGTCATGCTCGACCACGATCAGGGTATTGCCTAAATCCCTTAGACGGGTAAGGGTTTCGATGAGCCGGCGGTTGTCGCGCTGATGCAGCCCGATCGACGGCTCGTCGAGCACGTAGAGCACACCGACCAGGCCGGACCCGATCTGGGTGGCCAGCCGGATGCGCTGGGCCTCACCGCCGGACAGCGTGGCCGCCGCGCGCGACAGCGACAGGTACTCCAGACCGACGTCGAGCAAAAAGCCCAGCCGCGACTGGATCTCCTTGAGCACCTGCCCCGCGATCGCCCGTTCGCGCGGGCCCAGGGTGAGGGCGTTGAGGAAGTCGGCGCAGTCGGCGATGGACAGCTCGCAGACCTCGGCGATGGACTTCTTGCCGCGCTCCCCCGCGGCGAGCGAGACCGCGAGAATCTCCGGCTTGAGGCGGGTGCCCTCACACACCGGGCAGGGCACGTCGCGCATGAAGCCCTCGTAGCGTTCCTTCATCTGCTCGGACTCGGTCTGCGCCATCTTGCGCTGCAGGAAGGCCAGCACGCCCTCGAAGTCGGCGTAGTAGGAGCGGGTGCGGCCGTAGCGGTTGCGGTAGCGCACATGCACCTGATGGTCGGAGCCCTCCAGGATCGCCTTGCGCGCCTTGGCCGGCAGCCTGCGCCAGGGCGTGTCGACGTCGAAGCCCAGCTCCTCGCCGAGCCCGGCCATCATCCGGGTGAAGTACTCGGCGGTGTGGCCCGCCGACCACGGCGCGACCGCGCCCTCAGCCAGGGTGCGCTCGGGGTCGGGGATGACCAGTTCGGGGTCGACCTCCTTGCGGATCCCGAGGCCCGAGCATTCGGGGCACGCGCCATAGGGCGAGTTGAACGAGAACGACCGCGGTTCCAGGTCGTCGACGGCCAGCGCGTGCCCGTTGGGGCAGGCCAGCTTCTCGGAGAACCGCTGCTCGCGGTTGTGCGCATCGTGTTCGTGATCGACGAATTCAAGCACCACGATGCCGTCGGCCAGGTTCAGCGCGGTCTCCACCGAGTCGGTGAGCCGCTGCTTGGCGGCGGCCTTGACGGTGAGGCGGTCCACCACCACCTCGATGTCGTGCTTTTCCTGCTTCTTCAGCTTGGGCGGGTCGGTCAGCGAATGGACCACGCCGTCGACCCGCACGCGGCTGTAGCCCTGCGCGTTGAGCTTCTCGAACAGGTCGGCGAATTCGCCCTTGCGGGTGCGCACCACCGGCGCCAGCACCAGGAAACGGGTGCCCTCCGGCATCGCGAGCACCTGGTCGACGATTTGCTGCGGGGTCTGGCGGGCGATCCGCTCGCCGCAGATCGGGCAGTGCGGCGTGCCCGCGCGCGCGTAGAGCAGCCGCAGGTAGTCGTACACCTCGGTGATGGTCCCGACCGTCGAGCGCGGGTTGCGGTTGGTCGACTTCTGGTCGATCGACACCGCCGGGGACAAGCCCTCGATGAAGTCGACGTCCGGCTTGTCCATCTGCCCCAGGAACTGGCGGGCGTAGGCCGACAGCGACTCGACATAGCGGCGCTGGCCCTCGGCGAAGATGGTGTCGAAGGCCAGCGACGACTTGCCCGACCCGGACAGCCCGGTGAAGACGATCAGCGAGTCCCGGGGCAGGTCGAGGTCGACGCCCTGCAGGTTGTGCTCGCGGGCGCCCTTGACGATCAGGCGGTCAGCCACGCTGCCCCTCTCGGTGAAAGTCTTAGCTGCCTGGTGCGGTTCCAGCGCACGGCGCTTCCATGCTATGTGCCCGTACCGACAAGCATGCCGGGGCCAGTAACGTGGCGCACATGACCGTCGTCAACGACAACTACACCGGACACGTCGACCCCGGTAGCGCAGCCCGCCGCACACTGCCCGGCGCCACGATACTGAAGGCTTCGGTGGGCCCGATGGACAACAACGCCTACCTGGTGACTTGTTCCGCCACCGGCGAAACGCTGCTGATCGACGCCGCCAACGACGCCGACCACCTCATCGAACTGGTCCGGGGCCACGCCCCGAAGGTGTCGCTGATCGTGACCAGCCATCAGCACTTCGACCACTGGCAGGCCCTCGAGGCCGTGGCCGCGGCCACCGGCGCGCCGACCGCCGCCAACGAGATCGACGCCGGGCCGCTACCGGTCAAGCCGGACCGTTTGCTGGCGGGCGGCGACACGGTGCGGATCGGCGAGCTGAGCTTCGACGTCATCCACCTGCGCGGGCACACGCCCGGGTCGATCGCGCTGGCACTGGACGGGGACGCGACGGGCGGGGTTACGCAGTTGTTCACCGGCGACTGCCTGTTCCCGGGCGGGCTGGGCCGAACCACCGAGCCAACCGAGTTCGACTCCCTCTACCAGGACGTCAAGACCCGGGTGTTCGACCGGTTCGGTGATGACACGGTCGTCTACCCCGGCCACGGCGACGACACCACGCTGGGTGCCGAACGCCCCCATCTCGAGGAGTGGCGCGAACGCCGGTGGTAGGCCGCGCGCGCCGCTACGACGTGGTGTGCACGATGAGCACGTCGACCTTGGCCCGGCGCGAGACGTTGGCCGGAACCGATCCGAGCAGGCGGCCCGCGATGGTGCTCAGGCCGACGTTGCCGACCACGAGCAGGTCGGCCTTCTCCTCCTCGGCGAGGGACACCAGCGCGTCGACGGGAGCCCCGACGATCGGCCGCTCCTCGACGTTCTTGGCGCCGGCCGCGTGCGCCCGCTCCTTGGCGTCGCGCAGGATCGAATAAATCGGCGCGGTGCCGGACACCTTGTAGCTTTCCGACCCCAGGGCGTCGGCGGCGCGGGCGTCCTGTTGCTGGGGCAAGTACGCCGACGCGATGACCAACCTGGCGTCGGCGCCGGCGAGTTGCGCCGCCCGGTCCACCGCGCGCATCGACGAGTCCGAGCCGTCAGTTCCTACCACCACGATCTGATAGGCGCCCATTTACCCTCCCATTTTCGGTTGGTCAGCCAACCAATGACAGTATCGCGTTTGCCGAAAGGAAAGGAGATAGATCGGTTACTCAGCGTGGCGTGGCCGTGACCAGCATTTGCGGGACCACGCTAAACCAACGGACAATGTTCCCCGATGACAAAACGTGGAATGTCGATGTCCATTGCGTAATGCGTTGGATTGCCGAACTTTTCGCGAATTCTGCACGCCCCGGGGGAATACGGGCGGGCCGCGCCGTGCCCGCCGGCCCCCCGCCAAGCCGGGTGACCAGGTCGTCGGGCGCGCTTTACAGTAACAAGAGTTATGTCTATGCCCACGCTTGAGCAGCGCGTTCCGCAGGCGGACGGCGCGCCCGCGCCCGCAGCCCCGCGCGGCAGGCTGTTCGACCCATGGGCGATTGCCGCGCTGGCCACCGCCATCAGCGCCGCCTGGGCGTGCCGGCCTTCGCTGTGGTTCGACGAGGCGGCGACGATCTCGGCGGCGGGCAGCCGGACGTTACCGGAGCTGTGGCGGCTGCTCGGCCACATCGACGCCGTGCACGGCCTGTACTACCTGGTGATGCACGGCTGGTTCGCGATCTTCCCGCCCACCGAGTTCTGGTCGCGCTTCCCCAGCTCGCTGGCGGTGGGGGCTGCCGCAGCCGGGGTCACGGTGTTCACCAGGAAGTTCACGCCGCGCGGCATCGCCCTGTGCGCGGGCATCGTGTTCGCCATCCTGCCACGCATCACCTGGGCGGGGATGGAGGCACGGTCCTACGCCTTCGCGGTCGCCGCGGCCATCTGGCTGACCGTGCTGCTCGTCGCGGCCGTGCGGCGCAACGCGGCGCGGCTGTGGATGGGCTACGCGCTGGGCCTGGCGTTGTCGATACTGCTGAGCCTGAACCTGGTCCTGCTGGTGCCGGTGCACGCCGCGGCGCTGCCGTTGCTGGCCGCCCGGGGAGGCCGTAAATCGCCGGGCATCCGGTGGGTGATCGCCACGACGGCCGCGGTCGGCCTGATGACGCCCTTCCTGCTGTATGCCCATGGCCAGGTCTACCAGGTCAACTGGATCTTCCCGGTCAGCTGGCACTACGCCTTCGACATCATCCTGCGGCAGTACTTCGACCACAGCGTTCCGTTCGCCATCCTCACGGCCGTCCTGATCGTCGCCGCCATCGCGGCCCGGCTGCGCGGCGCGGGGGCCCCGGCGGGTGAGACGCGCAACCTGCTGCTCATCTGCGCGGCGTGGGTCGTCGTCCCGACCGGCCTGGTCGTCGTGTACTCGGCCCTCATCGAACCGATCTACTTCCCGCGCTACCTGATCCTCACCACGCCGGCGGTGGCCGTCATCATGGCCGTCTGCATCGCCACGATCGCCCGCAAGCCGTGGACCGTTGCCGTCGTGGTGCTGCTGTTCGCCGTCGCCGCGGTGCCCAACTACCTGTTCGTCCAGCGCTGGCCGTACGCCAAGGAGGGCTGGGATTACAGCCAGGTGGCCGACCTGATCGGCTCCCACGCCGCCCCCGGGGACTGCCTGATGGTCGACAACACCGTGGGATGGCGGCCCGGGCCGATCCGCGCGCTGCTCGCGGCGCGACCCGAGGCCTACCGGTCGCTGGTCGATGTCGAGCGCGGCGCGTACGGGCCCAACGTCGGCTGGCTGTGGGACGGGCACGTCGCCGTGTGGCTGACGACGGCCAAGATCAACAAGTGCTCGACCATCTGGACCATCACCAACAAGGACGGGTCGCTGCCCGATCACCAGGCGGGTGCTTCGCTGCCGCCGGGCGCATTCGGGCGCGCCCCGGCGTACCGGTTCCCTGGTTACCTGGGGTTCCACATCGTCGAGCGGTGGCAGTTCCACTACTCGCAGGTGGTGAAGTCGACGCGGTGAAGGAGTTTGCCGGCGGTTTGAACCGCCGCGCCCCGGCTACCTGGCCAGCTATGCAGACCTGACTTGCCGACGCGCTCCTGGGCGGCGACGTGCCGGGCGCCGGCACGTCATCGAGCTGCTCGCCGCGTTCGGGTTGACCGCGCTGATCGGCCTGGAACGCACCGTTAAAGGCAAGGTCGCCGGCCTGCGGACCCAGACCATCCTCGGGACCGCCTCGGCGTTGATCATGATGGTCGGCAAGTACGGCTTCACCGACGCCCTGGTTACCCAGGATCGCCTGCCCGAAAGACGTCTTCGCCGGGTGACGGGGTGGTGGCCGTCCTTCGCGCCGACGACGAGACGGACTGACTCAGCCCCTCCGGGGGCCCGGGGCGGCCGGGCGCCGGGCGCGGGTCGCGCCATAGGCGGCCGCCACGCCGGCGGCGCTCAGCGCGGTGAACGCCGCGAACAACCAGCGAGCCGCGGCGACCCCGCCGCCCTCGGCGGTGTTGACGACGACACCGGCCAGACCGGCGCCGAACGCCGCGGAGATGAGCTGCACCGTGTTGATCGCCGCGGCCGCCGCGCCGCCCTCGCCCGGGTCGTCGACGGAATCCATTGCCCGCACCGACAGGTGGGGCCAGGCCATCCCGATCCCGACCCCCGCGACCAGCAACGCCACCGCCCACAGGGCGGCGCGCCCCACCGAGGCGTCGGCGCGCTGGCTGACCGCGCCGAGCGCCAGGCCGCACGCCACCACCACCGGCGCGGCCAGGATCACCCGGCCGATCGTGCGGGGGCGTTCCAGCGAGGCACTGGCGATCTCGCTGGCGGTCCAGCCCAGGGCCAGCGCCGCACCCAGGAACCCGGCCGCGACCGGCGTCAGGTGCGCCAGTTGCTGGCCGAATAGCGGCACGTAGGTGTCCACCATCGCGGCGGCCATCAGCACCCCCATGGTCAGGTACACCCACTTCAGCGGCCCGGCACCGAACGCGCTGGGCGGCAGGACCGCCGCCGGTGACCGCCGGTCGACGACCACGAACACCGCGACCAGTGCCGCGCCCACACCCAGCAGGCCCACCGTCGCGGCGACGTCGTGCGGGATCTGCGCCACGCTGACCGCCAGCGCGGCCGCGCCGACCACCAGCAGCGAGAACACCGGCACCCGCGTCGCCGGGGTGGCGGCATCGGGTGCGGCGCGGCCCGGGGCGAGCGCGACCGGAACCAGCGCGGCGATCAGCGCGGTCAGCACGGCCATCGCGACGAAGGCCCACCGCCACAGTCCGAACTGGGCGAACAGGCCGCCGGTGGCCGGCCCGACGACCGTGGCGACACCCCACATGGCCGACACCAGCGCCGAGGCCCGGGTCCAAAGCGCGCGGGGCAGCGCGGCGTTGATGTTGGCGTAGCCGAGCCCCGCCAGCAGGCCGCCGGCCACCCCTTGCAGCGCGCGCCCGGCGATCAGCACCCCCATGTCGGGGGCCGCCCCGCAGACCAGGCTGGCCAGGCCGAAGACGGTCAGCCCGGTCAGGTAGGAGGCACGCGGCCCGATCCGCAGCAGCATCGGGTTGACCACGGTGGCCGCGACCACCGATCCGACCAGATACAGCGTCGTCACCCACGCGTAGAGGCGGCCGCCGCCGATTTCGGCGACCGTGTTCGGCAACAGGCTGCTGGTCAGGAACTCGTTAGTGGCATAGAGCGCGACCCCGCCGGCCAGCACGACCGAGGTCCCCAGGTTCCTGCCGCCCAGCAGGGCCCGCCAGCCGCCGACGCTACCGGCCGTGGCGGTCACTTCAGGCCGGCGGCGTCCATCCCGCGCAGCTCCTTCTTGAGGTCGGCGATCTCGTCGCGGAACCGGGCGGCCAGCTCGAACTGCAGGTCGCGGGCGGCGGCCATCATCTGCGCGGTGAGATCCTTGATCAGGTCGGCCAGCTCTGCGCGGGGCATGCTCGCGGTGTCGCGTCCCTCGAACACGCCGGCGCTGACCGCGCGGCCAGGCTCGCCCTGGGCGCGCCGGCCGCGGGAGGCGTTGCGCCCGGACCCGCCGATCCCGACGTCGGTGTCGTCTGCTTCGCGGTAGACCTGGTCGAGGATGTCGGCGATCTTCTTGCGCAGCGGCTGCGGGTCGATGCCGTGGGCCTCGTTGTAGGCGATCTGCTTGGCCCTGCGCCGCTCGGTCTCGTCGATGGCCTCCTTCATCGACTCGGTGATCGTGTCGGCGTACATGTGCACCTCGCCGGAGACGTTGCGGGCGGCGCGGCCGATGGTCTGGATCAGGCTGCGCGACGACCGCAGGAAGCCCTCCTTGTCGGCGTCGAGGATCGCCACCAGCGACACCTCGGGCAGGTCGAGGCCCTCGCGCAGCAGGTTGATGCCGACCAACACGTCGTATTCGCCCAGCCGCAGCTGGCGCAGCAGCTCGACCCGGCGCAGCGTGTCGACCTCGGAGTGCAGGTAACGCACCCGGATGCCCATTTCCAGCAGGTAGTCGGTGAGGTCCTCGGCCATCTTCTTGGTCAGGGTGGTCACCAGCACCCGCTGGTCGGCCTCGGTGCGTTTGCGGATCTCGCCGATCAGGTCGTCGATCTGGCCCTTGGTCGGCTTGACCACCACCTTCGGGTCCACCAGACCGGTGGGGCGGATCACCTGCTCGACGAACTCGCCGGCGGACTGGCCCAGCTCGTAGGGGCCGGGGGTGGCCGACAGGTACACCGCCTGCCCGATCCGGTCGGCGAACTCCTCCCAGGTCAGCGGGCGGTTATCCACCGCCGAGGGCAGCCGGAACCCGTATTCCACCAGATTGCGTTTGCGGGACATGTCGCCCTCGTACATGCCGCCGATCTGCGGCACCGTGACGTGCGACTCGTCGATGACCAGCAGGAAGTCCTCGGGGAAGTAGTCCAGCAGCGTCGCCGGCGCGGACCCCGCCGGGCGGCCGTCGATGTGGCGGGAGTAGTTCTCGATGCCCGAGCAGAAGCCGACCTGGCGCATCATCTCGATGTCGTAGTTGGTGCGCATCCGCAGCCGCTGGGCCTCCAGCAGCTTGCCCTGGGCCTCCAGCTCTTCGAGCCGCTCGGCGAGTTCGGCCTCGATGGTCGAGATCGCCTGGGCCATCCGCTCGGGGCCGGCCACGTAGTGGGTGGCCGGGAAGATCCGCAGCGAGTCGACCTGGCGGATCACCTCGCCGGTCAGCGGGTGCAGGTAGTACAGCGCCTCGATCTCGTCGCCGAAGAACTCGACGCGGACCGCCAGCTCCTCATAGGAGGGAATGATCTCCATGGTGTCGCCGCGCACCCGGAACGAGCCGCGGGTGAACGACAGGTCGTTGCGGGTGTACTGCACGTCGACCAGCAGCCGCAGCAGCGCGTCGCGGGCCACCTCGCGGCCGACCCGCAGCTCGACGGAGCGGTCCAGATAGGACTGCGGCGTGCCCAGGCCGTAGATGCACGACACCGAGGCGACCACCACCACGTCGCGCCGGGACAGCAGCGACGACGTCGCCGAGTGCCGCAGGCGCTCCACGTCGTCGTTGATGGAGCTGTCCTTCTCGATGTAGGTGTCGGTCTGCGCGATGTAGGCCTCGGGCTGGTAGTAGTCGTAGTACGACACGAAGTACTCGACGGCGTTGTGCGGCAACATCTCCCGCAGTTCATTGGCGAGCTGCGCGGCGAGCGTCTTGTTCGGCGCCATGACCAGGGTGGGCCGCTGCAGGCGTTCGATGAGCCACGCCGTGGTGGCCGACTTGCCGGTGCCGGTCGCACCGAGCAGCACGACGTCGCGCTCCCCCGCCCTGATACGCCGCTCCAGCTCCTCGATGGCCGCCGGCTGGTCGCCGGCCGGCGCGTGCGGGCTGACCACCTCGAAGCGCGCCCCGGTGCGCACCACGTCCTCGACCGCGCGGTACTCCGAGTGCGCGAGCACCGGGTGCTCGGTAGCAAAAGCCATGCGTCCAGGGTAGAGCGACCCACCGACAGGCGCCCGGAGCTATCGGGGGCTGCGCCGCCACACCCGGGTGGCCGGGTCGCATTCGATCAGGTAACCCTGCTCGGAGACCGACATCGCGAACACCGCGACGTCGGGCTGGGCGCACGACCCCCCGACCGCGTGCACCCCCGCCACGTCCGGCGCCTTGTCCCACGTCTTGTCCTCGCACACGACCTGCTCGTTCGTCGTCAGGTCGTAGCCGAGTTTGTCGGCGTCGCCACAGGGCTCCCCGAGCACGGGGGTCGACGGCCCTACGGGCGGCGCGGACGGCGCGTCGGCGACCTCCGCCGGATCGGCCACGGTCACATCCGGCGGCACATCGCCGATCCGCGTGGCCACGATCGCGATGCGCCGCACCACCCCCCGGGCGCCGCATTCGTTGCTGCGGACGGTCGCGGTCTGCGTGCCGCGCAGCGTACCGTCGGCCCGCGGCGCCAGGGACCACACCACCATTTCCAGCTCGGTGGACGTGCCGGCCCGGTCCGGCGGGCGGCAACCGGCCCGCACCTCCGAGGGCGCGCCGTCCCAATAGCCGTCGACGAAGCGCAACACGTCGGTCTGGCCACCGCCCGCGATGCTCGCGACCCGGTGGTTGTCGTCGTCGAGCCGGGTGCCGGTGGCGACACAGCCCGTCGCCGTGCACACGGAACGGAACGCCCACCAGCCGGTCTGGGTCGCCCGGCGGGCGCCGACGACGCCGTGGGCCCCGCGTGGGCTACGGGTGATGTCGAAGTCCAACCGGTAGGTGCCGTCGAATTCGGGCGCGGCGGCCACCGGCGCACCGGCGGGCCGCGGGGTGGGCGACGGCTGCGGCACGGCCCGCGGCGCGGCCGTCGGCGCTGCGGCGTGCGCGGGTTGGGGGCCGCGCCCGCGGTGTCGCGAGGCATCCGCGGCCAGCCACGCCGCCCCCGCGACCACGAGGACGGCAACCAGCACCGCGATTGCGGCACGCGGCCTCGGCGAAAGTGCCCGGACCGCGCCGGGCGGCCCGCCGCCGCGGCCGGCGCGCGCGGCCAGGGCGGCCGCGAAGGCCCGACAACCCGGGTATCGCTGCCCGGGATCCTTGGCCAGGGCTTTGCGGAACACCTCGTCGAGGCGCGCCAGGTCGGGGCGGTGATGGCTGATCCGTGGCGGGTCGGCGTGCAAATGCCGGCTGATTACCGCGACCGGGTTGGACTGCTGGTACGGCGGTGATCCGGTGAGCAAGTGAAAAGCGCTGGCGGCCAACGCATATTGGTCGGCGCGGCCGTCGAGGTTGGAACCCATCAACTGCTCGGGTGCGGCGTAGGAGACGGTGCCCACCGCGACATTGGTTGCGGTGATCCCGCTGACGTCCCCGAGGTGGCGTGCTACCCCGAAGTCCGCCAACAGGATTCGGCGCTCGCCGCGGTCGCCGTCGGTGAGCAGGATGTTGGCGGGCTTGACGTCGCGGTGCAGCAGGCCCAGACCGTGGGCGTAGTCCAGCGCGTCGGCAACAGCTCCGGCGATGGCGACAACGTCCGGCAGCGGGATTCCGTCCGGGAAGCGCTCCTCCACCATTCGAGCGGCGTCGGTGCCCTCGACGTAGTCCATCGAGATCCACAGTTGGCCGTCGAATTCCCCGCGGTCGTGCACGCCGACGATGTGCGGGTGCCACAACGTTGCGGCGAGATCGGCTTCCCGATGGAACCTTTCGCGGAATTCGGCGTCCGCCGTCAGGTCCTCGGCGAGCACCTTGAGCACGTCGCGTCGCGGCAGCCTCGGATGCTTGGCCAGATACACTTCGGCCATCGCGCCGGCACCCAGCGGCCGCAACACCGTGTAGCCGGCAAACATCGCGCCGTTGGCTACCGACGGGCGCGACGCATCGTGCCTCCCGGTATTTCCGTCCGACGCCCGCAACCGGGACGCCACCAGCGAGGACCGGGCCCGCAGCGCCGCGCGGAGAGCCCGCGGGGCGGCCGACGGCCGGCGTACCAGGTCCCAGACCTGGGTGGCGCTCATGGGGTCGTCCATCTGGCGCTGCTTTCTCACTGGCCCGGCAGTACCCAGGGACGCTGACCCAATGCGCCGGGGGGAAGGGCACTTTCGCCGTTCCCGCGGCCGGCGCCGGTTACGCCGTCTTGACGATCCGGCCGGTCATCCGTCCCTGCATCACCGTCGGTTTCAAGCCGGCGCGCTCGGCGGCCCCGAATTGCACATCCGTCAACCCGATGCTAGCGCCCGGCGATGGCCTTGGCTTCGAACATGTTTCGAAACACCTGTGAATTGGCTCCGCCAGCGCGAGCGGCTTTTGGGAATGGCAAGAAAACTCACAGGCGCGGACACTGTAGGCGACTCCACGCGAGCTCCATAATGGGACCATGGGTCGCCCGGCACGACCTGCGCTCACTATTCGCCACAACGGGTCACAACGAAGCTTCGCCGCGGGTCACGACGTGGTCATCGGACGTGACCTGCGCGCCGACGTGCGCATTGCGGATCCGCGGATCTCCCGCAGGCACTTGATATTGCGCTTCGACGAGGACCGCTGGGTGGCGATCGACAACGGCTCGGTGAACGGGACCTACCTCAACGGCTACCGGATGCCGGTGATCGACATCCACGACGGGCAGTGCATCAACGTCGGCAACCCGGAGGGACCGCGGCTGACCTTCGATATCGCACAACGCGACCGGCCGCGCGGCGGTGCATCCCCCACCATGTGGTGGTCGTCGGATCCGCAAGGCGCGCAACCACCCTCGTCCGGGCAAGACGATCCCGCCGCGCAGGACGCGCCGGCAGGCGCCCCCGGACCCGAACCGGACGAAGGCACCGCGCCGGAACGGCGCCACACACCACCGCCGTCGCGGCCGGTCCTCGATCTGCTGGCCGGCCCGCGACCGGCCGTGCCGCCGGAGCCCGCGCCGCCCCCCGACGCGGCGCCCGCGCCGGCGGCCGACATGTCGACCCTGGCGACCAGAATGGTCAAGCTGCTCGCACCGCGCTCGGCGCAGGGCGAAAACGATGCCGCCACAATCACCGTCGGGCGTGCCGATGACAACGACATCGTCGTACCCGACGTGCTGGCCTCGCGTCACCACGCGACCCTGGCGCCCACCCCGCTCGGCGTCGAGATCCGGGACAGCAGCAGTAACGGGACATTCGTCAACGGCACCCGGATCGGGTCGGCGATCCTGGCCGAGGACGACGTCATCACCATCGGCAACGTCGACCTGGTCTTCCGCGGCGGCGCGCTCATCAAACGGCCCGAAAGCGAGACGCGCACGGGCGGTTTGGAGGTGCGCGGGGTCAACTACGTCGTGGACAACGGCAAAAAGCTGCTCGACGACATCTCACTGACCGCCCGCCCCGGGACGCTGACCGCCGTCATCGGCGGCTCGGGTGCCGGCAAGAGCACCCTGGCCCGGCTCATCGCCGGCTACACCAGCCCCAGCTCGGGGGCGGTCACCTTCGCCGGCCACGACATCCACGCCGAGTACGCCTCGCTGCGCAGCAGGATCGGCATGGTCCCCCAGGACGACGTCGTGCACCGCCAGCTCACGGTCAACCAGGCGCTGGGTTATGCCGCCGAACTGCGCCTGCCACCCGACACCAGCAAGGCCGACCGCGCCAACGTGGTCGCGCAGGTGCTCGAGGAGCTCGACCTGACCGCCCACGCCGACACCCGCGTCGACAAGCTCTCCGGCGGCCAGCGCAAACGCGCCTCGGTGGCCCTGGAACTGCTCACCGGCCCCGCGCTGCTGATCCTCGACGAACCCACCTCGGGCCTCGACCCCGCCCTCGACCACCAGGTCATGACCATGCTGCGCCAACTCGCCGACGCGGGGCGCGTGGTCATCGTGGTCACCCACATGCTGTCCTACCTCGACATCTGCGACCAGCTGCTGCTGGTCGCCCCCGGCGGCAAGACCGCCTACTGCGGCCCACCCGACCAGATCGGCGCGGCCATGGGCACCACCAACTGGGCCAAGATCTTCACCACGGTGGGCGCCGACCCCGACGAAGCCAACCGGCGCTACCGGGCCCGGCGACCGGCCGACAAGCAACCCCCGGCGGCGCCGGACAAGCCGGCCGACCTCGGCGCACCGGTGCAGACAAGTGTGCGGCGGCAGTTGTCCACCATCGCGCGCCGGCAGGTCCGTCTCGTCGTCGCCGACCGCGGGTATTTCGTGTTTCTGGCTCTGCTGCCATTCATCCTGGGCGCGCTGTCGCTGACGGTGCCGGGCACGAAGGGATTCCACGTCGTCGGCCCCGCGGGCCGCGTCCCCGACGAGGCCGGCCAGGTGCTCAACCTGCTGACCATCGCCGCGGTCTTCATGGGCACCGCGCTGACCATCCGCGACCTGGTCGGCGAGCGCGCGATCTTCCAGCGCGAACAGGCGGTCGGCCTGTCGACCACGACCTACCTGCTGGCCAAGATCGGGGTGTTCTGCGGCTTCGCCGTCGTGCAGTCGGCCGTCACGACGACCATCGTCATCCTGGGCAAGGGGGCGCCCACCCGGGGCGCCGTCCTGCTGGGTAACGCCAGCGTCGAGTTGTTCGCGACGGCCGCCGCGGCCTGTGTCGCCTCGGCGATCCTGGGCCTGGCCATCTCGGCGCTGGTCCGCTCCAGCGAGCAGATCATGCCGCTGTTCGTGGTGTCGATCATGGCGCAGCTGGTGCTGTGCGGCGGGATGGTCCCGGTCACCGGCCGGCCCGGCCTCGACCAGCTGTCGATGACCGTGCCCGCGCGGTGGGGCTACGCCGCGGCGGCCGCGACGGTCGACCTGCGGCACGTGGTCCCGCGCACGGTGCTCTCCCAGGACCGGTTCTGGCAGCACACGCCGGGCACCTGGCTGTTCGACATGGCCATGCTCGCGGCCTTGGCCGTGTTCTACGCGGCCGTCGTGCGGTGGCGAATCCGGCTGCACCGCTGACGGTAGGGTGGCAGCATCCACGCACCCAAGCACGAGACGTTCGACCTGGTTTCCCGCACCAACACCGATCCCAAGGGAATTGTGCGGGCCGTCGACGAATACGCGATTCACCCGTGGGGCCTCTATGTCGCCCGGCCCACGCCGGGAAGGGCCCAGTTTCACTACCTCGAGTCGTGGCTGCTGCCGTCACTGGGTTTGCGCGCCACGGTGTTTCACTTCAATCCCGGCCACGAGCGCGACCAGGACTTCTACCTGGATGTGGGACAGTACACGCCCGGCGCCGAGGTGTGGCATGCCGAAGATCACTACCTCGACATCGTGGTCCGCACCGGAACGAGCGCGGCGCTGACCGACGTCGACGAGCTGCTGGACGCCGTCCGTGCCGGCCTGCTGCCCCCGGAAGTCGCCGAGCGGGCCGTGCGGCACGCGGTCGACGCCATCGACGGCCTGGCCCGCAACGGCTATGACCTGTCCCGCTGGCTGACCGGCAAAGGCATGCAGCTCAGCTGGCGCGAAGCCTCACGGTGACTTCCCCGGCGTCGCGCCGTTGGACCTGCCGCCGCCCTCGCTGGCCAGGCCGCGGATCTCGCGGTCCCACTGGGCGTCGCGGGCCCGGTGGAAATGCCGGCGCAGCAGCGCCAGCGCCGACGCCGACAGGGTGATCGTCAGCAGCACGATCGCGGCGGCGACGGTGAATGCATCCAGGGCCGGACGCAGCGGTGTCGGCGAGCCGACGTGGTCGCCGCGGTCGTCGACCCAGATCTGAATGTGCTCACCCGGCACGGCTTTCTTCCTCCACGGGAACGAGTCGGTTCGCGGGCCGGTGGCGGCGGCCCAGCGTGCCCGCACCATGGGAATCCGGGTGCCGTCGAAGGCCGTGACCGCGCCCACCTCGACGACCGTCGCGCTGATCGGATGGCGCGTCCGGGCCAGATCGGCGTCGGCGCGACGCTCGGCGTCATGTATCGCGGTGCCCACAGCACCGGCGACCGCGATCCCCACGAGCGCGAGCACCAGCGCCGCCAGGGTTGCCAGCACCTCGATGCGGTCACTGCGCCGCAACAGCGGATTGCGGCCGAACAGCCGGCCGATCCACCAGCGGCGCGGATCCACGGTGAATGTCTGCACGATGACTCCTTGACCCGCCGCGTCGTGTGCCCATGCTGCGTCGTCGGGCGCCGGCAGCGGCAGGGCCAAAAGACCTGAGCACCATGGTCAATCGTCATCGGCCACCCCCTCGATCCCGCCGGCGGCGCCCCGCTGGGCCGACGGCCCATGCGCTAAATACTCTGCAGCCGAGCATGATTCGTGAGACCGCCCGCATCCTGGGCCCGCGCGTCGGCCGAGACGGTTTCCGGATGCGCCGAACGGGTACCTCCCTGACATGTCTTTGACCGTGCGCCGGCGTAAGCGCCGGCCCAGCCGCGGCCCGCGTCAGGCCGCCGGGCTCGGGGCGACGCGCCGTCAACGTCGTAATCCGCCGTTTTTCGTCATCCAACACTCCGCGTCCGGCAGCGACCACTACGACTTCTGCCTCGAGATCGACGGCTTCTTGGTGTCGTGGGCGCTGCCCAAAGGCCCCTCGGGCGACCTCAAAGTCAGGCGGATGGTGCGCCGTTCCACCGACCAGCCGCTGGGGCGCCGCGCCGCCGAGGACGCCGTCGCCGCAGGCGAGGGCGGTGCCGGTGTCGTCGACAGCGGCACCTACACCAACGCCACCAGGCATGCGATGGGTGAATGCCTGCGGCGCGGCCACGTGTCGTTCTACCTGCGCGGCCAACGGGTGAGCGGCGGCTTCGCCCTGACCCGGATCCGGGAGGGCGAACACGAGACGTGGCTGCTCATCAGGCGCAAGGACGGGGCCAGCGACACGCCGGCCGAGCCCGAGTCGATGCTGTCCGACCGCACGCCGGACGAAAGCGATGCACGAGGGGTTGATCCCGACAGGCACACTGACATGCGATGACCGATCTCGCCGGCCTGCCCGGCTCGATACGCCGGCACCTGCATGACGAGCCGGTGCCCGAGTGGCGCGCCCCCACCCTGGCCACCCTGACCGAGAAGCGGTTCTCCGACCCGCAGTGGATCTTCGAGCGCAAATTCGACGGAATGCGCTGCCTGGCCTTCCGCGACGGGGACCGGGTCCGGTTGATGTCCCGAAACCGGCAGCCCCTCAACGGGACCTACCCCGAACTGGTGGACGCGCTCGCCGCCCAGCGCGCCACCCGGTTCGTCGTGGACGGCGAGGTGGTGGCGTTCGAGGGGCGGCGCACCAGCTTCGCCCGGCTGCAGGGACGCCTGGGCATCACCGACCCCGCCGCGGCCCGCGCGTCGCGCATCCGGATCTTCTACTACCTCTTCGATCTGCTGCACCTGGACGGGGTGTCCACCACCGACGTGCCGCTGAGCTGGCGTAAACGGCTGTTGCGCGACGCGATCAAGTCCGACGGTCCGCTGCGCTACACCACGCACCGGGTCGAGGACGGCCTCTCGGCCTACCGGACCGCCTGCGAGCGCGGCGACGAAGGGGTGATCGCCAAACTGGCCGACTCAGGGTATGGGAGCGGCCGCTCCCCGAACTGGTTGAAGTTCAAATGCGTCCGCGACCAGGAGTTCGTGGTCGGGGGCTACACCGGTCCCAAGGGCAGCAGGGTCGAATTGGGGGCGCTGCTGCTCGGCTACTACGACGGCCGCGAACTGCGCTACGCCGGCAAGGTTGGCACCGGCTTCGACGAGGCCACCCTGCGCCGCCTGCACGAACGGCTGTCGGCCATCGAGCAGGACGCGTCGCCGTTCGACGCCGCGGTGCGCGAGCCCGGCGCCCACTGGGTGCGCCCGGAGCTGGTCACCCAGATCGGATTCTCCGAGTGGACGCGTGACGGGAAGCTGCGCCACCCGCGCTATTTGGGCCTGCGCACCGACAAGGACCCGGCCGAGGTCGTCCGGGAGACGCGCTGATGCCACGGGCCGAGGTCGAGATCACCCACCCCGAGCGGGTGTTGTTCCCCGGGGAGGCGATCACCAAGGGCGACCTCGTCGACTACTACGACGAGGTCGCCGACGCGATGCTGCCCCACCTGCGGCGCCGGGCGCTGTCGGTGCAGCGGTTTCCCCGCGGCATCGGCGAACACGGGTTCGTCCAACAGGATTTCGCCCAATCGCTGCCGGACTGGATGGGGCGCGTGGAGGTCCCGAAGGAGGGCGGCACCGTGGTGCACCCGCTGGCCGAACGTCCCGAGGCGCTGCGCTGGCTGGCCAACCAGAACTGCATCACGTTGCACGCCTGGCAGTCCCGGTGCGACCGGCTGAACAACCCGGATCGGCTGGTCTTCGACCTCGACCCGTCCGACGGCGACTTCGAGGTGGTGCGCGACACGGCCCGGACCGTGGCGGAGGTGCTGCGCGACCTCGGGCTGATGTGTTATGTGCAGACCACCGGGTCGCGCGGGCTGCACGTGGTCGCGCCGGTGCGCGCCGACACCGACTTCGACACCGCCCGGCAGTTCACCCGCGACGTCGCCGAGGTGGTCGCGGCCGACGATCCGGCCCACCGCACCGTGGCGGCCCGCAAGGAAAAGCGCGGCGGGCGAGTCTATCTCGACATCATGCGCAACGGGTATGCGCAGACGGCGGTGGCCCCCTATTCCGTGCGGGCACGTCCCGGCGCGCCGGTGGCCACGCCGCTGGAGTGGGAGGAACTGGACACGCCCGGCCTGCGGGCGGACCGGTTCACAGTCCGCGATCTGCCCAAACGTCTCGCCGAGCAGGGTGATCCGTGGGCGACCCTGTCGCGGCACGCCCGATCGTTGCGCGGTCCGCGCGAACGCCTGGCGAAGCTTCGTGCCTGAACTGCCCGGCCCGGCAGGGTTCCGGCGGGAGCTGGCCGGAACCCTGCCGGGCCGGCGGATTCGGCGAGTGCGGGTGCATGATCCTGGAGTCCTGCGCAACACCACCCCGCAGGCCCTGGGACGCCGCGTCGACACTCACCGCTTCGGCGACCCGCGCCGGCACGGCAAGTGGCTGATCCTGGCCACCGACGGCCCGACGTTGCTGATCCACAGCGGAATGACCGGCCATCCCTGTTACGCGGGCGACGGCGACGGCGCCGGCCACGAGCGGCACCAGCGCCTGGTGGTGTGCCTGGACCAGGGCGAGCTGCGGTACGCCGACCTGCGCAAGCTGCGGGGGGTATGGCTGGTCGACGGCGCCGACGACGTCGAGCGCGTGACCGGCCCGCAGGGGCCCGACGCGCTGGGGATCGGGTTGCCGGCGTTCCGCGACGCCCTGGCCGGGCGGCGCGCGCAGCTCAAGACGACCTTGATGGACCAGTCAGTGATCGCCGGGCTGGGCAACCTGCTCACCGACGAGATCTGCTGGCGCGCCAGGCTCCGGCCGACCCGTCAGGTCGCCGACCTGAGCGACGACGACGTGGAGTCCGTCCACGACGCGACGGCCGGGGTGCTGCGCACCGCCGTGCGTCGCGGCCGGGTGCCCGGCCTACCGCGGTGGCTGACGGCGCGTCGACGTGGACGACAACGTCGCGCCCAGGTCGACCAGTTCGTCTCGCCCAAACAGGGCGACAGCAGTCCCACGAACGGCGTCGTGCCGTGCGGGGCGGCACTGCCCGGCAGCTGAGCGGACCTCAACGCAGGCCGACGCCGTCGTCATGCGCGGTCGAGCCGTTCGCGGAGCGTCGGTCCCGGCCACCGCGACTATTCGTACGGCCGCCACCCGACGGCGTCGGCCCACTCCCACGCCCGCGGGTAGGCGTCGCGCAGCCAGGGCTCCTTGGCGTCGGCATAGCGACACACCTCGCCGCGCGCGTCGGCTTCGGCGGCGCGCTTGACGTCCAGGTACTCGTCGCGCACCCCGGGGTTGGCCAGCAGCCAGTCGAGGAACAGCAGGGCGAACTGCTGGCCCGGCCAGCCGTCGACCCGGATGTGCACGTTCGTCGGGCGGCCGGGATCCGCCGAGGCGTGAAACCTCTTGTGCCACAACGCCGGATCACCGCTGTGGTCGTAGCGTTCGACGGTGCTGCGGGCCTCGGACTTGGTGACGTCGCCGGTGATGTCCGCCACGCGCGGGTAGCCGGCGGACAGCAGGGGCCCGGCCAGTTCATCGGCCACCGCGAGCGACTCGACGGTGATCTGCATGTCGATCACGTCCTTGGCGTCCAGGCCCGACACGGCGGTGGAGCCGACGTGGTCGATCCGCAGCGCGTGGTGGCCGCAGGCGGTCTGCAATCGCGCCCGGATTCGCCGCGCCTGCTCCGGCCAGGTCGGGTCGGCCGCCACCAGCCGCGCCGCTGCGGGCGCGACCCGACGCTCGGCCACGTTGTGGGAGAACGGCACGATCCGGTTGTGCCACACGTCCCGGGCACGCTCGACCAGGTCCGCCGGGCTGCCGGAGTTGTCCAGCCAGACGTCGGCGACGGCGCGGCGCTGCTCGTCGTCGGCCTGAGCGGCGATCCGGGCGCGGGCGTCCGCTTCGGCCATGCCGCGCTGGTCGACCAGCCGGCGCACCCGCACCTCGACGTCGGCGTGCACCACGACGACCAGCGGGAACAGCGGCGCCATCCCGGACTCCACCAGCAGCGGGATGTCCTCGACCACGACCGCGTCGTCGGCAACCGATGCGATGATCTCCGCGCGCCGCTTGCCGACCAGCGGGTGCACGATCCCGTTCAGCTTTGATCGCGCCTCGTCGTCGCGAAACGCCTTGGCGGCCAACGCCGGACGATCCAGTGAGCCGTCCGGCAGCAGGATGTCGGCGCCGAACGCCTCGACCAGCGAGGCCAGCCCCTCGGTGCCCGGCTCGACCACCTCCCGCGCGATGACGTCACCGTCGACAATGACCGCACCGCACTCGGCGAAGGTGGCCGACAGCGCCGACTTTCCGGCGCCGATGCCGCCAGTCAGCCCGATGCGCAGCATCAGCGGATTCGTCAGGCGTTGCCGGCGAGCTTTTCCCGCAGCGCGGCCAGCTGGGCGTCGCTGGCCAGCGACCCGCCCGCGGACTTCTCCGAGGGGGCGCCGTTGCCCGGGGCCGCCTCGCCGCCGACGTGCCCGGCCTCCTCGGCCGCGGCGAACTTCTCCATCTGCGCGGTGTGCATCTTGTGCTGGCGCTCGGCCTCGGCGTAGCGGGCCTCCCACTCGGCGCGCTGCTTGTCGTATCCCTCGAGCCACTCGTTGGTCTCGGGGTCGAAGCCCTCGGGGAAGATGTAGTTGCCCTGCTCGTCGTAGCTGTCGGCCATGCCGTACTTGGCGGGGTCGAACTCGTCGGTGTAGTCCTCGTTGGCCTGCTTGAGCGACAGCGAGATCCGGCGACGCTCCAGGTCGATGTCGATGACCTTGACCATCGCGTCGTCGCCGACGGCGACCACCTGATCGGGCACCTCGACGTGGCGCTCGGCCAGCTCGGAGATGTGCACCAGGCCCTCGATGCCCTCCTCGACGCGCACGAACGCGCCGAACGGAACCAGCTTGGTGACCTTGCCCGGCACGATCTGCCCGATCGCATGGGTGCGGGCGAAGTGCCGCCACGGGTCTTCCTGAGTGGCCTTGAGCGACAACGAAACCCGCTCGCGGTCCATGTCGACGTCGAGCACCTCGACGGTGACCTCGTCGCCGACCTGCACCACCTCGGACGGGTGGTCGATGTGCTTCCAGGACAGCTCGGAGACGTGCACCAGACCGTCGACACCGCCGAGGTCGACGAACGCGCCGAAGTTGACGATCGAGGAGACCACACCCTTGCGGATGGTGCCCTTCTGCAACTGGTTGAGGAACTCGCTGCGCACCTCGGACTGGGTCTGCTCCAGCCAGGCGCGGCGGCTCAGCACCACGTTGTTGCGGTTCTTGTCCAGCTCGATGATCTTGGCCTCGATCTCCTTGCCGATGTACGGCTGCAGATCGCGGACGCGCCGCATCTCGACCAGCGAGGCGGGCAGGAAGCCGCGCAGCCCGATGTCGAGGATCAGGCCACCCTTGACCACCTCGATGACGGTGCCCTTGACGGCCTCGTCCTTCTCCTTGAGCTCCTCGATGGTGCCCCAGGCGCGCTCGTACTGCGCGCGCTTCTTGGACAGGATGAGCCGGCCCTCTTTGTCCTCTTTGGTCAGAACCAGGGCTTCGACCTCATCACCCACGGTAACGACCTCATTGGGGTCGACGTCGTGCTTGATGGAGAGTTCGCGGGCGGGGATGACGCCCTCGGTCTTGTAGCCGATATCGAGGAGCACCTCGTCCCGGTCCACTTTGACGATCGTGCCCTCGACGATGTCGCCATCGTTGAAGTACTTGATCGTTTTGTCTATTGCGGCAAGAAAATCCTCGCTGGAGCCTATGTCGTTGACGGCTACTTGCGGCGAGGTGACGGCGGGACTCGGCATGTGGTGGGTTGCTCCGGACAGGTTGGGTCGTAGGGACAAAATTGGGATTTAGCTATCAAGGCTACTCGACACTGCGCACGCTGGACAAACTCGGCCTGTGCGGGCACCGCGCCACGCCGCTCGCGCGGCCCGCGCCAGCTACTTAATCGTGACGTCCCGGCCGGGATAGACCAATCAGAACTTGGCGATCAGCACCACTCCGCAAACCATCACCGACCCGCCGAGGGCCCGCCACACGGTGACCGGATCAGCATCGCCGCGGAGCCGGCCGAAGCGGTCGATGGCCAAGGCGTGGCTGGCCGTTCCGGCACACCTGGCTGTTCAGCGCGCTCCTAATGCGCCGCCGAGTCCCAGCTGCGGCCGTAACCCACCGACACCTCCAGCGGGACGTCGAGCGGGTAGGCGCCACCCATCTGCTCGCGCGCGAGCGACTCGACCTGTTCGTGCTCACCGGCGGCGATCTCGAACAGCAGCTCGTCGTGCACCTGCAGCAACATCCGGGACGCCAGCCCCGCCTCCTTGAGGGCCGTGTCGACGCGGATCATCGCCACCTTGATGATGTCGGCCGCGCTGCCCTGGATCGGGGCATTGAGCGCGGCGCGCTCGGCGGCCTCGCGCACCTGGCGGTTGCTGCTGTCCAGCTCGGGCAGGTAGCGCCGGCGGCCGAACACCGTCGAGGTGTAGCCATCCTTGCGGGCCTGCTCGACGACGGCATGCAAGTAGTCGCGCACCCCGCCGAACCGGGCGAAGTACTGGTCCATCTGGTCCTTCGCCTCCTCGGTGGAGATCTTGAGCTGGGTGGACAGCCCGTAGGCGCTCAACCCGTACGCCAGCCCGTAGGACATCGCCTTGACCCGCCGGCGCAGCTCGCCGGTGACCTCCTCGATCGGCACGCCGAACGCCCGGGAGGCGACGAACGAGTGCAGGTCCTCCCCCGTGTTGAACGCCTCGATCAAACCCTCGTCGCCCGACAGGTGCGCCATGATCCGCATCTCGATCTGGCTGTAGTCGGCGGTCATCAACTCCGTGAACGGTCCGGCCGGGCCCGTCCCGACGACGAACCCGTCCCGGATCTGGCGGCCCGCGTCGGTGCGGATCGGGATGTTCTGCAGGTTGGGCTCGGTCGACGACAGCCGGCCGGTCGCCGCGATCGTCTGGTTGAACGTGGTGTGGATGCGGCCGTCGGCGGCCACCGCGTTGAGAAGCCCGTCGACGGTGACCTTGAGCCGGGTGACGTCGCGGTGGGCGAGCAGGTGCTGCAGGAACGGGTGCGCGGTCTTGTCGAACAGCGACTGCAGGGCGTCCGCATCCGTGGTGTAGCCGGTCTTGGTCCGCTTGGTCTTCGGCATGCCCAGCTCGTCGAACAGCACAACCTGAAGCTGCTTGGGTGAGCCGAGATTGATCTGCTTGCCGATCACGGCGTAGGCCGCCTCGGCGGCGTCGCGGATCTGATCACCGAACTGGCTTTGCAACTCGCTCAGCAGCTGCAGGTCCACCGCGATGCCGGCGCTTTCCATCTCCGCCAGCGCCTGCTGAACCGGCAGCTCCATCTCGGCGAGCAGCGCCGTGGAGTCGATGCGCTCCAGCTCGGCATCCAGCGCGTCGGCCAGGTCCACCACCGCCCTGGCCCGCAGGATCAGAGTCTGCACCGCCTGGTCGTCGGTCCCGTCGGTGTCATCGAGGAGCGAAAGCTGTTGCTGCTCGGCGGTTTCCGCACGCAGCTCGCGGCGCAGGTAGCGCAGCGACAGATCGTCGAGGGTGAAGCTGCGCTGCCCCGGCCGCACCAGGTAGGCGGCCAGCGCGGTGTCGGAGGTGACGCCGTTCAGGGTCCAGCCACGGCCGGCGAGGTCGTGGATGGCCAGCTTCGCCTCGTGCAGCGCCTTGGGTTTGGCGGGGTCGGCCAGCCACGCCGCCAGCGCGGCGTCGTCGTCGGGGGTCACCGTGGCGGTGTCGATGTAGCCGCCCTGCCCGTCGGCGGCGGCGATGGCCAGCGCGCTGGCGTCCCCGCCGTGTGGCAGATGGGTGCCGGCGACGGCCAGCCCAGCCCGCCGCCCGTCGCCCGCATGCTCGGCCAGCCAGCGCCCGACCTCACCGGGCTCCAGCGCGCCGCCCTGGACGTCGAAGCCCTCGTCGACCTCGGGTTCGACTGCGGCCAGGGTGTCGAACAACCGGTCCCGCAGCACCCGGAACTCCAGGTCGTCGAAGAGCCGGTGGATGTGGTCGCGATCCCACGGCTGCAGCCGCAGCGTGTCCGGGGTCTGGGCCAGCGGCACGTCGCGCACCAGCTCGGTGAGCTCGCGGTTGCGCACCACGCCGGCCAGGTTCGCCCGCAGCGCGTCCCCCACCTTGCCGCGCACCGCGTCGACGTTGTCGACCAGGCCCTGCAGCGAGTTGTACTCGGCGATCCACTTGGTGGCGGTCTTCTCCCCCACCCCGGGGATGCCGGGCAGGTTGTCGCTGGGGTCGCCGCGCAGCGCGGCGAAGTCGGGATACTGGGTGGGCGTGAGCCCGTACTTCTCCACGACGGCGTCCGGGGTGAAGCGGGTGAGCTCGCTGACGCCCTTGCGGGGGTAGAGCACCGTCACGTCGTCGGTGACCAGCTGCAGCGAGTCCCGGTCGCCGGTGACGACCAGCACCCGGTAGCCCTCGTGTGCGGCCTGGGTGGCCAGGGTGGCGATCAGGTCGTCGGCCTCGAAGCCGGGCTCGGCGAGCACCGTGATGCCGAGTGCGCCCAGCACCTCCTTGGTGATGTCGATCTGGCCGCGGAATTCGTCGGGGGTCGTCGACCGGTTGGCCTTGTACTCCGGGTAGCGCTCCGAACGGAAGGTTTCCCGGGACACGTCGAAGGCCGCGGCGACGTGCGTCGGCGCCTCGTCGCGCAGCAGGTTGATCAGCATGGCGGTGAAGCCGTACACCGCGTTGGTGGTCAGCCCGCCACGGGTCTTGAAGTTCTCGGCGGGCAGCGCGTAGAACGCCCGGAACGCCAGCGAGTTGCCGTCCAGCAGCATCAGCGTCGGCTTGGCTTTGTCCTCGCTGGCGGTATCCACGGCTCACACTCTAAGCACCCGGTGCGACGACCCGGAGGCCCCCGAACCATTCCGGCGGAACTGCAACACGTTTCAGTTTCGCGCCCGCGCTGGGTACGCTGGCCCGGTGTCAGAGGTCATCCGCCAAGAACCGGCGATCGACGGGTGGTTCGCCACCGACAGCGCCGGCAACCCCTATCTGATCGGCAGCAAGTGCCCCGAGTGCGGCACCTACGTCTTCCCGCCGCGCGCGAACAACTGCCCGAACCCGGCCTGCACCAGCGACACGCTGGAGTCGGTGGCATTGTCCACGCGCGGAACGTTGTGGAGCTACACCGAGAACCGCTACGCGCCGCCACCGCCCTACCCCTCTCCGGACCCCTTCGAGCCGTTCGCCGTCGCCGCGGTGCAGCTAGCCGACGAGGGACTGATCGTGCTGGGCAAGGTGGTCGAGGGCACGCTGGCCGCCGACCTGAAGGTGGGCATGGAGATGGAGCTGGCCACCATGGGCCTGTTCACCGACGACGACGGCGTCGAGCGCGTCGTCCACGCGTGGAGGATCCCATCATGAGCGCACCCGAACCGCTCTACATCCTGGGCGCCGGAATGCACCCCTGGGGCAAATGGGGCCGCGACTTCACCGAGTACGGCGTGGTCGCCGCGCGGGCCGCGCTGGCCGAGGCCGGCCTGGACTGGCAGCAGATCCAGCTGGTGGCCGGCGCCGACACCATCCGCAACGGCTACCCGGGATTCGTCGCCGGCGCCACGTTCGCCCAGAAACTGGGCTGGAACGGCGTGCCGGTCAGCTCCAGCTACGCGGCGTGCGCCAGCGGCTCCCAGGCGCTGCAGAGCGCCCGAGCCCAGATCCTGGCGGGGTTTTGCGACGTGGCGCTGGTGATCGGCGCCGACACCACGCCGAAGGGGTTTTTCGCGCCGGTGGGCGGCGAGCGCCGCAACGACCCCGACTGGCAGCGCTTCCATTTGATCGGGGCGACCAACCCCGTGTACTTCGCGCTGCTCGCACGGCGGCGGATGGACCTCTACGGCGCCACGCTCGAGGACTTCGCCCAGGTGAAGGTCAAGAACTCCCGGCACGGCCTGCAGAACCCGAACGCCCGTTACCGCAAGGAGGTGTCGGTCGAGGACGTGCTGGCCAGCGCGGTGGTGGCCGACCCGCTGCGGCTGCTCGACATCTGCGCGACCTCCGACGGCGCGGCGGCCCTGGTCGTGGCCAGCGCGGAGTTCGCCCGTGGGCACCTCGGCTCGCTCGACGGCGTGCCGTCGGTGCGCGCGGTCAGCACCGTCACCCCGCGCTACCCCCAGCACCTGCCCGAATTGCCGGACATCGCAACGGATTCCACCGCCGTGGTGCCCGCGCCCGATCGGGCGTTCAAGGATCAGATCCTGGATGCGGCCTACGCCGAGGCGGGCATCGGGCCCGAGGACGTCAGCCTGGCCGAGGTCTACGACCTGTCCACCGCGCTGGAGCTCGACTGGTACGAGCACTTGGGGCTGTGCGCCAAAGGCGAGGCCGAGGCGCTGCTGCGCAGCGGTGCGACCACCATCGGCGGCAAGGTCCCGGTCAACCCGTCGGGCGGGCTGGCCTGCTTCGGTGAGGCGATTCCCGCTCAGGCGATCGCCCAGGTCTGCGAACTGACCTGGCAGTTGCGGGGGCAGGCCACCGGCCGGCAGGTGGAGGACGCCACGGTCGGCGTCACCGCCAACCAGGGGCTGTTCGGCCACGGCTCCTCGGTGATCGTCGCCCGCTGAGCCTGGCGAGCAGACGCAGAATCGCACTCCGCTGCGCGGAGATGTGCGATTCTGCGTCTGCTCGCCAGGCGGGGGCTACTCCTCGGTGTCGAGGGTCTCGAGGACCACTTCGGCCACGCGCTTCATCGTGGTCCGCCGGTCCATGGCGGCGCGCTGGATCCATTTGAACGCCTCGGGCTCGGTCATGCCCTGTTTGGTCTGCAGCAGGCCCTTGGCGCGCTCGACGAGCTTGCGGGTCTCCAGCCGGTCCGACAGCGTCGCCACCTCCGTCTCCAGCGCGCTGATCTCGCTGAACCGGCTGACGGCCAACTCGATGGCCGGGACCAGATCGCTGGCGGTGAACGGCTTGACCAGATAGGCCATCGCCCCGGCGTCGCGGGCGCGTTCCACCAGATCGCGCTGACTGAACGCGGTCAACACCACGATCGGCGCGATGCGCTTGCTGGCGATCTCCGACGCCGCGTCGATTCCGTCGCGGCGCGGCATCTTGACGTCCATGATCACCAGGTCGGGCTTGCAGCGCTCCGCGAGCTCGACGGCCTCTTGGCCGTCACCGGCCTCGCCGACGATCTCGTAACCCTCCTCTCGCAGCATCTCGGCCAGGTCCAGTCGGATGAGCGCTTCGTCTTCTGCGATCAGGACTCGGCGCGGCACAGCGGCGTCGTTATCGGTCGTGCGGCCTGTCATGACGGACATTGTGGCGCGGCCAGCTGAGATCACCGACGTCGGGGGCGTTAAGAACCGATGAGCACACCGATCCTCTAGGGTGGGAGGCTGCCTCTAAGGTAAGAGGCCGGCAATGCCCTCGTATCCCAACTGGCAGAGGAAACGGACTCAAAACCCGTCCAGTGTGGGTTCGAATCCCACCGAGGGCACTCAGAGACACCCGCTCTTAGCCATCGGCCACGGTGCGAAATGCGCCAAGCAACTCATCGCCGACCTTCGCCAAGACTGCATCACGCATTTGGTCGACGTCCACAGCTTCCCGGCTTGCATCGCAATCCCGAGGTGTCGGAGCGGGTCAAGCCGCACTGGGCCGGCCGCCACCGGAACCACCTACCGGCACGAGCCCGGGCCCGGTGGACGACGTTAGGGGCCAGCGGTCTGGTACCGCCCGATCAGTGATGGGAGAACCCGTCATTCGCTAATTGCGCGGCGCATGCCCGCACGTGCCGCGGGATGCCGACGCCGGTACCACGAGCAGCGCTGGGAGTAAAGGCTTTCCGGCGCCACTGGGTGAGCTGTTAGCGTGCGATTCGGGTGGTGAGGAGGATCGGTGATCACCATTCTTAAAGGTTGCTATTCGGTCTGATCGACGCTGTCGTGTTCGGCTTGGCCCGGTTTGTGACGGCCGGGACTTTCAATTTCTGGCAAGCGCGGGTTTTTCTGGCGGTGTCGTCCCTTTCGTCGTGGATCCCCGGCATCTACTTGATGCGTACCAATCCCGTTGTGCTGCAGCGGCGGACGCGTGGCGGCCCGGCAGCGCCCAGAAGGTGGGCTACCGCCTTGTGCCACTGATGTGGTAGCAACCGCTTTCGGGGTAGCACCCGCTCGAGATGCGCCGACGTCTCCCAGACCCGCTGGTCGGGCTTACCGCCGGAACTTGTCCTCGCTGGCCTGTCTGCTCAACCGCCGGCTTAGGCCGCGAACGGACGGGGCGTCGAAGAGGGCGGACACCCCGAGGTCGACATCCAGGGCGGTGTTGATGGCGGCGGTAGCGCGCAGCGCCGACAACGAATCCCCGCCCAAGTCGAAGAATGACTCGTCGACTCCGACGTGCTCCACCCCCAGCACTTGGGCGTAGATATCGGTCAGGATCTGCTCCACCAGGGCCTTCGGGGCGTGGTCACCATTGCCGCTGTAGTGGTGTTGGGGCACAGACACCGGCATGGGCACCGGCTGCGTCAACGCGGGCGCACCCCCGTCAGGTATGTCCATGGACGCCAGGGGCTGTGTCGGGTTGTCGGTCATGGCCTCCAGCGCACGGGTGAACCGCTCCATGAGGGCGTTGATGCCGGCCGCGTCGAACGCATCGGTGCGGAACTGAACCCGCAGCTCCAGTACGCCGCCCGGCCCGGCCTGGATCGTCAGCGGGTAGTGGTAGTAATCGTGGGTGGTGAGTTCGGCGATAGCCAACCCGTCGGCGCCCACGGACGCGGCAGCGTCGGTGGGATAGTTCTCGTAGACGAAAACGGTGTCGAACAGCTGGGCATGCCCGCTGATGCGGTGCATGTCGGTCAGCCCGAGGTGCTGGTGCTCCAACGTGAGGTTGGAGGTGGTTTGCAGCTGATCCAGTAGCTCTACGGTGCTGGTTGTCGAAGTGATGGTGGCCCGCACCGGCACCGTGTTAATCAGCAGTCCCACCATCGATTCCACGCCAGGCATGTCGGCCGACCGCCCGGAGACCACCGCGCCGAACACGACATCATCGCGACCTGTCAACCGGCACAGCAGCTGCGCCCAAGCGGCCTGCAACACCGTACTGACCGTGGTGTGACACACGCGGGCCAACTCGCTAACCGCACGGGTGGTCTTTTCCGGCACCCGAAACACTGCGACGCCGCGCGGTCCGAGCCCCAACCGGTCCGGCGGACCCACCAGGGTGGGCGCGTCCAGCCCTGCCAGCACCTGGTTCCAAACGGCTTGGGCGGCAACATTGTCCCGCTCAGTCAGCCAGCTGACGAAGCTGCGATACGGTACCGCCGCAGCCAACCGTTGGCCGCGGTAGCAGGCGAAGATTTCGGCCAGCAGGATCGGCAGGGACCAGCCATCGAACAGGATGTGGTGATTGGTCAACACCAAGCGGTGCCGATCTGGACCAGTGCGGATCAACACGGCCCGGAACGCCGTCGCCTCACCCAGCTCGCACACCGCGGTGCGTTCGGCCGCGCACACCCGCTGGATCTCCTCCGCGGGATCCAGGTCGCTCCAACTAAGGTCGACGTTTCGCCACCCCGGCGCGGGATCAGCGGGGATCACCTGCACCGGTTCGTCGAATCGGTCGCAGAACAGGGCGGCCAGGTTGGGGTGGCGGCGCACCACCGTGTGAACCGCCTCGCGGAGCCGGTGAGAATCCAGCGGTCCGGTGATGGTGGCGCCCAGTTGCACCGCGTACACGTCGTCGTTGCTGCCCTGCGCCGCCCTGGCGTGAAACAACAAACCCTGCTGCAGCGGAGTCAGCGGCAGCACATCGGCGAGCGCATATTGCCGCTGCAGTTGTTCGATCTGTTGCTGGGTTAGCCGGGCAGGAACGATGTCCGACGGAGTCAACCCGCCTCCACCGCGGCGCACATGGGCGCAGATGCCGGCCAAGGCATCAAACCACAGCTGGTTTAGCCGGCTGATTTGCGCGCGATCCAGGGCCGAGGCCGCCCACGTCCAATTGGCGTGCAGGTGCGGGCCGGTGTCGCTGTCGATGGTGCCGGCATTGAGTTCCACGGTGTGCGCCAAGGGCATGGGTATCGCCGCGGCCACTCCGGCGGCCGACAAGCCTTCCTGGCTGACCTGCCACACGTCGCCGGAGGCATAGGCCGCCGGGGCGCCCAGGCGGCCGAGATAGTTGAACCCGATCGGCGGGTCGATCGCGGCCAAGTCGGCTTCGTCGCTCAGATAGCGCAGCAAACCGTACGTCAATCCCTCCGGGTGGGCACGGAGCTGCTCTTTAGCGTCTTTGACCACTGCCCCCAGTGCGGCGTCGCCGCCCAGCACCTGCGTCCAATCCAGCCTCCCGACCGCCAACGACACCGGATACTTGGTGGTAAACCACCCAACGGTACGAGTCAGGTCAACCTCGGCCGCCAGTTCTTCGTGGCGTCCGTGACCCTCGACATCGATGCCGATCGGCGCGCCGCCTGCGCCCAGGAACTGCGCCCACGCCACAGCGAACGCGATCAGCAAGATGTCTTGGACCCCGGCGTGAAACGCGGCCGGCACCTCACCGAGCAGCATCTGGGTCGTCTCGGCGTCCAGTTGCATCGATACATGCCCGGCCGTGGCGAACGTGTCCGTCTCCGGGTTCACCGCGCGCAGCGCAGGCGGGGTCGCCGCAACCTGCCGCCACGCGTCCGCCTGCTCCACCACTTGCGGCCGGCGCGCATACTCCGCCAGCAGCGACGCCCACCGGGCAAACGAAGTCCCGCCTGCCGGCAGCACCACCGACTGCCCGCCGTGATGCTGCGCCCAGGCAATGTTGAGGTCTTCCAAGAGAATTCGCCACGAGACCCCGTCGACGGCGAGATGATGAATGATCAACGCCAACTGGCCGGTGGAGGCCACCCACACCGCGCGCAGCATCGCCCCGTGTGCCGGGTCCAACCGGGACCGCGCCGCCACCAACACCTCGTCGGATATCGCATCAACCGTTTCCAGACACCCGCGCGCGTCCACCGATCCCACCTCGGGCACCGTCAGCGACCAATCCTCGCCGACGCGCAATCGCAACATGGAATGCCGGTCGAGTAGCGCCTGCAAGACAGTCACCACATCGGCTTCGGTAGCTCCGGCGGGAGCATGCAACACCATGGTCTGGTTGAACTGCTCCACGGGGCCCGCCACCTCCCTCAGCCAACACATGATCGGGGTGGACAGCACCGGCCCGATGCCCTCGTCGACTGGGCCGTCCGCATCATCAGCCAGGGTGGCCACCAGGGCCAGCCGGGCCACGGTCTGCTCGACGAAAATGTCGCGCGGCCTGCACCGCACACCGGCGCCACGCGCACGGAGCACCACCTGTATCGCCGAAATGCTGTCCCCACCCAGGTCGAAGAAGGAGTCGTCGACTCCGACGCGCTCGACCCCGAGCACACGCGCGTAGATGCCGGCCAGGATCTCTTCGGTGGGCGTGGTCGGGGGGCGATAGCGATCGGTGTCGCGGTATTCCGGGGCCGGCAACGCCCGAGTGTCGAGTTTGCCGTTGACCGTCAACGGCAACGCCTCAATCACCACCACCGCCGCCGGCACCATATAAGACGGCAACCGCTGCCCCAGCTCCTCACGTGCGGCGGCCGGGTCCACGGCTCCGGTCACATACCCCACCAACCGCTTATCACCGGGCTGGTCCTCGCGGGCAACCACCACCGCCTGCTCAACACCCGCCACCGCAGCTAACGCCGCCTGCACCTCACCAAGCTCGATGCGATACCCGCGGATCTTGACCTGCTCATCAGCGCGCCCCACATACCGCAGCTGCCCATCCACACCCCAACACACCAAATCCCCGGTGCGATACATCCGCACCCCCGAAGCCCCCGCGCCACCGAACGGACACGCCACAAACCGCGACGCCGTCAACCCCGCCCGACGCACATACCCATACCCCAACCCGGCACCGGCCACATACAACTCCCCCACCACACCCACCGGCACCGGACGCAACCAGCCATCCAGCACAAAAAAGCCCAGATGCGCCAACGGCACCCCGATCGGGCTGACATCACCGACCACATCCTCGGCGACGACCTCACGCAACGAGGCATGCACCGTGGTCTCGGTGATCCCATACATATTGATCAACCGCGGCGAGTCCGGGTGGTGATCCACCCATGCCCCAAGACGCCGCGGCTGCAACGCTTCCCCACCGAACACCACCGACTCAAGCTGCAACCGCTGCCCCAACTCCGGCTGCAACGCATCCACGGTTTGCAGCGCATAAAACGCCGAGGGAGTCTGGCTCAACACACTGACCCGCTCGGCAATCAGCAACCCACGCAACTCTTCTGGCGAACGGGTCACCTCCTCGGGCACCACCACCAACCGCCCACCGCTCAACAGCGCGCCGAAAACCTCCCACACCGAAAAATCGAACGCCAAAGAATGGCACTGCGACCACACCCGCTCCGGCCCTACCAGCCCAGCCAGCGACTCCAACAACCGAGTGACATTGCGATGAGCGACCGCCACCCCCTTGGGAACACCAGTGGTACCCGAGGTGTAAATCAAATAAGCAACGTCATCAGGTGCTGGAACCGGCAGTGCCGCAACGGACTGGGCCTCAATCCTCGGGTCTGCGATATCGACGATGTGCAGATCATGATCACCCAACCGGTCACGCAACTGGGCGGTGGTGACCGCGGCCACCGGCGCGGCATCGCCGAGCATGAACTCGATCCGGGCCACCGGCGCGCCGGGATCCATCGGCAGATACGCCGCCCCCGTCTTGAGCACCGCCAGCATCGCCACGACCGCCTCAGCCGAACGCTCCAACAGCAGCGCCACACACTCACCAGCGCCCACACCCCGGTCCACCAACAAATGCGCCACCCGGTTGGCCGCCTCATCCAACTCCCGATACGTCATCGAGAACCCACCACAGCTGACCGCCACCGCATCCGGCACGCGCGCCACCTGCGCAGCGAACAACGCCGGAACCGACACCCCCGCCACCGGCGCCGTCAACGCCGCACCATTACCCCACTGCTGCAGACCGGCACGCTCAGCAGCATCAAGCACATCCACCGACGACAACCGCCGCCCCGGATCAGCAGTCATCACCTCCAACACCCGCTCCAACCGCGCCACCAACGCCGCCACACTCGACGCATCGAACACATCGGTGCGGAACTCCACCGTTCCGCCGATCCCGGCAGGCTCACCGTCGCCCGTCCAGCGTTCGGCCAACGACAACGACAAATCCATCCGAGCGCTATGGGTATCCACCGGCACCTGACTGACCCGCAGATCACCCAAAGCCGACTCGACGGCGTCGCTGGCGCGCCCGGGGAGGTTCTGCCAGGCCAGCATCACCTGCACCACCGGATGATGGGCCAACGAACGAATCGGATTGAGCCGCTCCACCAACACCTCAAACGGCACATCCTGATGCTCATAAGCCGCCAAACTGCGCGCCCGCACCTGATTCAACAACTCCGAAACCGTCGGATCCCCACCCAAATCAACCCGCAACACCAACGTGTTGACGAAAAAACCCACCAACCCATCCAGCGCCGGATCACGCCGCCCCGCGATCGGGAACCCCACCGCCACATCCCGACTCGCACCCAACGCACCCAACAACACCGCCAACCCCGCCTGCACCACCATGAAACTGGTCGCATTATGCTCACGCGCCACCCGAGCAACCCGCTGCTGCAACTGCGCCGACCAATCCAGCTCCACCCGCGCGCCACGCTGATCGGCCACAAGCGGATAGGGCCGATCGGTCGGGAACGACAGCCGCTCGGGCATCCCCGCCAAAGCCTGCTCCCAATAAGCCAACTGGCCAGCAATCACACTGCCGGGATCGGCCAACTCACCAAACTGAGCCCGCTGCCACAACGTGTAATCCACATACTGCACCGCCAACGGCGCCCACCCCGGCACCCGACCCCGCCGCCGCGCCTCATAAGCCTCCCCCAAATCAGCCACCAACGGAGTGACCGACCACCCATCAGCAGCGATATGGTGCACCACCGCCACCAACACATGCTCATCATCAGAAACCCTGAACAACGTTGCACGCAAAGGAATCTCAGACGCAAGATCGAAACTGTAACCAACCACCGAACTGATCGCCTCAGCCAACCGGCCCTCCGACCACCCATCGGCATCAACAACCCCCCACCCGAAATCCACCCCCTCAACCGGCACCACCACCTGCCGCGCCACCCCATCAACATCAGGAAACACCGTGCGCAACGACTCATGACGACCCACCACATCGGCCAACGCCAACCCCAACGCCCCCACATCCAGGCGCCCACCCAACCGCAACCCCACCGCCATGTTGTAAACCGGCGACGGGCCCTGCAACTGATCGATAAACCACAACCGACTCTGCGCAAACGACAACGGCACCACCGCCGGGCGCTCCACAGGCAACAACCGCTCCAGCCCACCGGCCTCCCCGTGGATACGGGTTGCCAACTGAGTCACCGCGGGCATGTCGAACAAGTCGCGCACCCCAACACCGGCACCCAACGAATTGTTGATCCCGGCGATCAGACGCATCGCCGACAACGAATCCCCACCCAGGTCGAAGAAGGAGTCGTCGACTCCGACGCGCTCGACCCCGAGCACACGCGCGAAGATGCCGGCCAGGATCTCTTCGGTGGGCGTGGTCGGGGGGCGATAGCGATCGGTGTCGCGGTATTCCGGGGCCGGCAACGCCCGAGTGTCGAGTTTGCCGTTGACCGTCAACGGCAACGCCTCAACCACCACCACCGCCGCCGGCACCATATAAGACGGCAACCGCTGCCCCAGCTCCTCACGTGCGGCGGCCGGATCCACGGCTCCGGTCACATACCCCACCAACCGCTTATCACCGGGCTGGTCCTCGCGGGCAACCACCACCGCCTGCCCAACCCCCACCACCGCAGCTAACGCCGCCTGCACCTCACCAAGCTCGATGCGATACCCGCGGATCTTGACCTGCTCATCAGCACGCCCCACATACCCAGCTGCCCATCCACACCCCAACACACCAAATCCCCGGTGCGATACATCCGCACCCCCGAAGCCCCCGCCCCACCAAACGGACACGCCACAAACCGCGCCCCCGTCAACCCCGCCCGACGCACAATACCCCATACCCCACACCACGGCACCGGCCACATACAACTCCCCCACCACACCCACCGGCACCGGACGCAACCACCCATCCAGCACAAAAAACGCCCAGCTGCGCCACCGGCGAACCGATCGGGCTGGCGCTCCGGAGCCGGCATGCCAGTCGGCGACACCTCACGGACGCGCCATGCATCGTCGTCTCGGTGATCCCATAGACATTGATCAACCGCGGCGAGCCCGGGTGGTGACCCACCCATCCACCAAGTACGCCGCGGCTGCAAGGGTTCAGCGCCGAACACCACGGCTCAAGCTGTCGAACCGCTGCCCAAACCTTCGGCTGGAAGCATCCACGGCTGCACCGCATAAAACGCCGAGGGAGTCTGGCTCAACACGCTGACCTGTTCGGTAACCAGCAAGGCATGGAAATCTGCTGGTGAACGCGCAACCTCCTCGGGCACCACCACCAACCGCCCACCGCTCAACAACGCGCCGAAGATCTCCCACACCGAAAAGTCAAACGCCAAAGAATGGCACTGCGACCATACCTGCTCCGGCCCAGCTGCACGCCGAGCCAGTGAGTCGAATAACCGGGTGACATTGTGATGGGTGACGGCCACGCCTTTGGGGACGCCGGTGGTACCCGAGGTGTAAATCAAAGTAAGCAAGGTCATCGGGCGCTGGAACCGGCAGTGCCGCAACGGACTGGGCCTCAATCCTCGGGTCTGCGATATCGACGATGTGCAGATCATGATCACCCAACCGGTCACGCAACTGCGCGGTGGTGACCGCGGCCACCGGCGCGGCATCGCCGAGCATGAACTCGATCCGGGCCACCGGCGCGCCGGGATCCATCGGCAGATACGCCGCCCCCGTCTTGAGCACCGCCAGCATCGCCACGACCGCCTCGGCCGAGCGCTCCAACAGCAGCGCCACACAATGACCAGCGCCCACACCCCGGTCCGACCAACAAATGCGCCACCCGGTTGGCCGCCTCATCCAACTCCCGATACGTCATCGAGAACTCACCACAGCTGACCGCCACCGCATCCGGGGTCCGCGCCACTTGCGCCGCGAACAACGCCGGGACCGACGCTCGGGTTGTGGGCTGGCGTCAGCACCGCATCGGTTACCCCACTGCTGCAGACGGGCGCGCTCAGCAGCATCAAGCACCTCCATCGAGGACAATCGGTGGGTGGGGTCAGCAGTCATGGCGGCCAGCAACTGCTGGAATCGTGGCATCAGGGTTTTCATGATTCGACGCATCGAACACATCGGTGTCGTATTCGACGCGCAGGCCCAGTTCGTGACCGATCATGGCTTGCATGGTCAGCGGGTAATGGGTGGATTCGCGGCTGGTGAGGTCGGTGATGCTCAGACCGGCAAGCCCGACAGTCACTGATGTCTACTCGGGTAGTTCTCGAACACGAATAGGGTGTCGAAGAGGTTTTCGTGGCCGGTGATGCGGTGGATCTCGCTGAGTGCGAGGTGTTGGTGTTCGAGGGTGTCGGTGTGGGCGGTTTGCAGTTGGTCGATCAGGTCGGTGGTGGTGGTGGCCGCGGTGATGCGCGCGCGGGCGGGCACGGTGTTGATCAGCAAGCCGACCATCGAGTCCGCGCCGGGGATGTCGGCCGGCCGACCTGAAACCGCGACGCCGAAGGCGACATCGTGATGGCCGGTCAGGGTGGTCAACAACAGCGCCCAGGCGCCCTGCAGCACGGTGTTGACGGTGCTGTGCTGGGAACGGGCCAGCTCGTTGACGGCGCGGGTGATCTGCTCGGGCACCCTGTGGGTCCACACCCCTCGCCGCCCGAGCCGTTGCGCGCGCGCCGGCCCAACCAGGGTCGGGGTGTCAAACCCGGCCAACACCTGAGCCCAGGCCCTGCGCGCGGCGTCAAGATCACGCTCGGCCAGCCAACTCACAAACCGGCGATAGGGAACCGCCGCGGGCAACGACTGCCCGTAATAGCCGGCGAAGACCTCCTGCAACAGAATCGGCAGCGACCACCCATCAAGCACCATGTGGTGGGCGGTCAACACGAACCGATACTGGCCTTCGCCAGTGCAGACCAACGCCGCCCGAAACGCCGGGTGCTCGGCAAGCTCGCACACCGCGGCCCGTTCAGCGGCACACAGCCGCGCAATCTGCTCCTCGGAGTCCCTGACAGCGGTGCTGTCGAGTTCCAGATAACGCCAAGGCACCTCGGGCTCAACCGGAATGATCTGCACCGGCTCGTCGAACTGCTCACTAAACCGGGCGGCCAGGTTGGGATGACGGCCCACCACGGTGCGCACCGCCTCATGCAACCGATGCCCATCCAGGTGACCACTCAACGTGATCTCCAGCTGCATCGCATACACATCGTCACCAGCACCGCGGGCAGTACCGACGTGGAAGAGCAGCCCCTGCTGCAACGGGGTCAGCGGCAACACATCAGCGACCGCCCCCTGCTGCTGCAGCACATCGATTTGATGCTGACTCAACCGGGCAGGCACCACATCCGAGGGGGTCAACCCACCCCCACCACCGCGCACATGAGCGCAGATACCGGCCAACGCCTCACACCACAACTGGCTTAACCGGCTGACCTGCCCCTCATCCAACACCGAAGGCGCCCACGTCCAACTGGCATGCAACTGCGGGCCGGTGTCGGTCTCGACAGTGCCGACATTGAGCTCCACGGTGTGCACCAACGCCATCGGGATCGCCGCGGCCACCCCCACACCGGCCAAACCCTGCGGGCTGACCCGCCACAACTCAGCAGAAGCCTGCCCCGCCGCGCCCATGCGCCCCAGATAGTTAAACCCAATCACCGGATCCGAACCGGCCAGCTCAACCTCGGGATTCACATACCGCAACAACCCATAAGTCACACCCTCAGGCAGCGCCCGAAGCTGCTCCTTGGCCGCTTTGACCACCACCCCCAACCCCGCCGCACCAGCGCTCACCTGCCCCCACGACAGTCCCCCCACCGCCAACGACACCGGATACTTACTGGTAAACCACCCCACCGTGCGCGATAAATCCACATCCTCGGCCAACTCCTCATAACGGCCATGACCCTCAACATCAATGCCGATCGGCGCGGCGCCGCCCACCCCCAAAAACTCCGCACACGCCAACCCCAAACCGATCAACAACACCTCTTGCACCCCGGCATGAAACGCCGCCGGCACCGCACCGAGCACCATCTGAGTCGTCTCAACATCGACCTGCACCGACAACCGCCCAGCGCTGGCAAAGGTATCCACCTGCCCACGCACCGCCGGCAACCCAGCCGAAGCCCCCACCACCTGCCGCCACCGCGCCGCCTGCTCGACCACCTGCGGGTCACAGGCATACTCAGCCAACAACGACGCCCACCGCGCAAACGACGTCCCCCCCGCGGCCAACACCACCGGCTGACCACCACGATGCTGAGCCCACGCGATGTTGATGTCCTCCAACAAAATCCGCCACGACACCCCATCAACAGCCAAATGGTGAATCATCAACACCAACTCACCACTGCCGGCCACCCACACCGCGCTCAGCATCACCCCAGCCGCCGGGTCCAACCGCGAACGCGCCGCCACCAACACCTCATCTGAGAGCGCATCCACCGACACCACACACCCGCGGGCATCCACCGACCCCACCTCAGGCACACTCAGCGACCAGTCCTGACCAACACACAACCGCAACATCGGATGCCGATCCAGCAAGGCCTGCACCACCACCACCACATCGGCCTGACTCACCCCCGCAGGAGCCTGCACCACCACGGTCTGGTTGAACTGATCCACCGCACCAGCCACACCCTGCAACCACCGCATGATCGGAGTAGCCACCACCGGCCCCACACCGGCATCGGAGACCTCACCCCCACCAGCGGCCACCCCCACCACCCGAGCCAGCCCAGCCACCGTCTGCTCAACGAAAATGTCCCGCGGCCGACACAACAACCCCGCAGCCCGAGCCCGAGCCACCACCTGCATCGACAAAATGCTGTCCCCACCCAGATCGAAGAACGACTCATCAACCCCGACCCGCTCGACCCCCAACACCTCAGCGAAAATCCCCGCCAAAATCTCCTCAACCGGACTCCCCGGAGCCCGATACCCCCGCCGCCCATACTCCGGAGCCGGCAACGCCCGAACATCAAGCTTGCCGTTGACCGTCAACGGCAACGCCTCAACCACCACCACCGCCGCCGGCACCATATAAGACGGCAACCGCCGCCCCAACTCCTCACGCACGCCAACAGGATCCACCGACCCCGTCACATACCCCACCAACCGCTTATCACCGGGCTGGTCCTCACGGGCAACCACCACCGCCTGCCCAACCCCCACCACCGCAGCTAACGCCGCCTGCACCTCACCAAGCTCAATGCGATACCCACGGATCTTGACCTGCTCATCAGCACGCCCCACATACTCCAACTGCCCATCCACACCCCAACACACCAAATCCCCCGTGCGATACATCCGCACCCCCGAAGCCCCCGCCCCACCAAACGGACACGCCACAAACCGCGCCCCCGTCAACCCCGCCCGACGCCAATACCCCACCCCCACACCACGACCCGCCACATACAACTCCCCCACCACACCCACCGGCACCGGACGCAACCACTCATCGAGCACAAACAGCGAGGTGTCGCTACCGGCGAACCGATCGGCACGCACAGACCGATCCCGACGACAGCGGCGCGCTCATCGCCGACATACACCGTGGTTTCGGTCGGGCCGTAGGCGTTGACCACCACCCGCCCCGGCGCCCACTGATCCACCACCTCCACCGGACACGCCTCGCCACCGACCACCAACGCCGCCGACTCCAACCCCTGCGGCGAAAGCGCCCGAGCCGCCGACGGAGTCTGGGTCAACACAGTGACCCCTTCACCAATCAGCAACTCGCGGAACTCATCCGGCGAACCGGCCACCTCCTCGGCAACCACCACCAACCGCCCACCACCGAGCAGCGCGCCCAAATCTCCCACACCGAAAAGTCGAACGCCATACGAATGACATAGCGGCCAGACCGTTCCGGGCGCGGCAGACCGGCAACGAGCGACGCCAATAGGCTGGCCAGATTGTGGTGGGTGATCGCCACCCCCTTGGGGACACCGGTAGTCCCCGAGGTGTAAATCAGATACGCCAGATCATCGGACCCGGCACCGGCAGTCCGCTAACAGGTTGGGCCTCAATACCCGGATCATGCGATATCGATGATGTGCAGATCATGACCCTCGAACCGCTCAGCAAGACGCAGCGGTGGTGATCGCGGCCACCGGCGCGGCATCGCCGAGCATGAACTCGATCCGCGCCGCCGGCACGCCGGGATCCAGCGGCAGATACGCCGCCCCCGTCTTGAGCACCGCCAGCATCGCCACGACCGCCTCAGCCGAACGCTCCAACAGCAGCGCCACACACTGACCAGCGCCCACACCCCAGAACCAGCCAACAGATGCGCCACCCGGTTGGCCGCCTCATCCAACTCCCGATACGTCATCGAGAACCCACCACAGCTGACCGCCACCGCATCCGGCACACGCGCCACCTGCGCAGCGAACAACGCCGGAACCGACACCTCCGCTGCCGGCGCCTCAACACCGCTCCATTACCCCACTGCTGCAGACCGGCACGCTCAGCAGCATCAAGCACATCCACCGACGACAACCGCCGCCCCGGATCAGCAGTCATCACCTCCAACACCCGCTCCAACCGCGCCACCAACGCCGCCACACTCGACGCATCGAACACATCGGTGCGGAACTCCACCGACCCACCGATCCCGGCAGGCTCACCGTCGCCCGTCCAGCGTTCGGCCAACGACAACGACAAATCCATCCGAGCGCTATGGGTATCCACCGGCACCTGACTGACCCGCACATCACCCAACACCAACCCCGCGCCAAGATCGCTGACATCCCCGGGGAGGTTCTGCCAGGCCAGCATCACCTGCACCACCGGATGATGAGCCAACGAACGAATCGGATTGAGCCGCTCCACCAACACCTCAAACGGCACATCCTGATGCTCATAAGCCGCCAAACTGCGCGCCCGCACCTGATTCAACAACTCCGAAACCGTCGGATCCCCACCCAAATCAACCCGCAACACCAACGTGTTGACGAAAAAACCCACCAACCCATCCAGCGCCGGATCACGCCGCCCCGCGATCGGGAACCCCACCGCCACATCCCGACCCGCACCCAACGCACCCAACAACACCGCCAACCCCGCCTGCACCACCATGAAACTGGTCGCATTATGCTCACGCGCCACCCGAGCAACCCGCTGCTGCAACTGCGCCGACCAATCCAACTCCACCCGGGCCCCACGCTGATCGGCCACCACCGGATACGGCCGATCCGTCGGCAACACCAACCGCTCAGGCATCCCCGCCAAAGCCTGCTCCCAATAAGCCAACTGGCCAGCAATCACACTGCCGGGATCGGCCAACTCACCAAACTGAGCCCGCTGCCACAACGTGTAATCCACATACTGCACCGCCAACGGCGCCCACCCCGGCACCCGACCCCGCCGCCGCGCCTCATAAGCCTCCCCCAAATCAGCCACCAACGGAGTGACCGACCACCCATCAGCAGCGATATGGTGCACCACCGCCACCAACACATGCTCATCATCAGAAACCCTGAACAACGTTGCACGCAAAGGAATCTCAGACGCAAGATCGAAACTGTAACCAACCACCGAACTGATCGCCTCAGCCAACCGGCCCTCCGACCACCCATCGGCATCAACAACCCCCCACCCGAAATCCACCCCCTCAACCGGCACCACCACCTGCCGCGCCACCCCATCAACATCAGGAAACACCGTGCGCAACGACTCATGACGACCCACCACATCGGCCAACGCCAACCCCAACGCCCCCACATCCAGGCGCCCACCCAACCGCAACCCCACCGCCATGTTGTAAACCGGCGACCGCCCCTGCAACTGATCGATAAACCACAACCGACTCTGCGCAAACGACAACGGCACCACCGCCGGCCGCCCACCAGCCACCAACGGCGCCAGCCCACCCCCACCCACACCCACACCCACCCGCAACGCCAACCCCGCCACCGTGGGCGCCTCAAACAAATCCCGCACCCCAACACCAGCATCCAACGACGCATTGATCCCAGCGATCACCCGCATCGCCGACAACGAATCCCCACCCAGATCGAAGAACGACTCATCAACCCCGACCCGCTCGACCCCCAACACCTCAGCGAAAATCCCCGCCAAAATCTCCTCAACCGGACTCCCCGGAGCCCGATACCCCCGCCGCCCATACTCCGGAGCCGGCAACGCCCGAACATCAAGCTTGCCGTTGACCGTCAACGGCAACGCCTCAACCACCACCACCGCCGCCGGCACCATATAAGACGGCAACCGCCGCCCCAACTCCTCACGCACGCCAACAGGATCCACCGACCCCGTCACATACCCCACCAACCGCTTATCACCGGGCTGGTCCTCACGGGCAACCACCACCGCCTGCCCAACCCCCACCACCGCAGCTAACGCCGCCTGCACCTCACCAAGCTCAATGCGATACCCACGGATCTTGACCTGCTCATCAGCACGCCCCACATACTCCAACTGCCCATCCACACCCCAACACACCAAATCCCCCGTGCGATACATCCGCACCCCCGAAGCCCCCGCCCCACCAAACGGACACGCCACAAACCGCGCCCCCGTCAACCCCGCCCGACGCCAATACCCCACCCCCACACCACGACCCGCCACATACAACTCCCCCACCACACCCACCGGCACCGGACGCAACCACCCATCCAGCACAAAGAAACCGAGATGTGTCAATGGCACCCCGATCGGGCTGGCGGTGCTGCCGACATCGCCGTCGGCGATCTCCCGGAACGACGCATGCACCGTCGTCTCGGTGGTGCCGTACATGTTGATCAGCCCCGGCGAATCCGAGTGGTGATCAAGCCACGCACCGAGACGCTGGGGCTCCAGCGCTTCACCGGCGAAAATCACCGTCTGCAACGTCAGCTGCTGTGCCAATTCCGGCTGCAGCGCGTCGACGGCCTGCAACGCGTAAAAAGCCGACGGGGTCTGGCTCAACACGTTGACTTGCTCGCTGGCCAGCAGGGCGAGGAAATCATCCGGCGAGCCGGCGACCGATTCGGGCACCACCACCAACCGCCCACCGTGCAGCAGCGCGCCCCAGATCTCACAGACAGAAACGTCGAAGGCCAACGAATGCCATTGCGACCACACCTGTCCCGCCAAGTCCAGGCTGTGGTCCAAAGACGCCATCAGCTCGATCACGTTACGGTGGGAAATCGCCACCCCTTTCGGGACGCCAGTGGTACCCGAGGTGTAGATCAGGTAGGCGATCTCGTCGGATGAAGGCGTCGGCAGCGCGGTGCTGGGTTGGGCGCAGACGTGGGGGTCGTCGACCTCGACGACCGGCACGTGATAACCGTCCAGCCGGTCCCGCTGCCTCGCGGTGGTGAGCACCGCGACCGGCGCGGCATCGGCGAGCATGAACTCGATCCGGGCCGCCGGCACTGCGGGGTCCATCGGCACATACGCCGCCCCCGTCTTGAGCACCGCAAGAATCCCCACGACCGCCTCGGCCGAGCGGTTCAACAACAGCGCGACACACTGCCCCGGACCCGCCCCAACACCGGCCAACAGATGCGCCAGCCGATTGGCCGCCTCATCCAACTCCCGATACGTCATCGAGACATCACCACAGCTGACCGCCACCGCATCCGGCACGCGCGCCACCTGGCCGGCGAACGCCTCGGGAATCGAAACCGGTGGCAGTACACGCTCGGTCAGTGCCGTCCGATTGCCCCACTCGTACAGCCGGACCCGCTCGGCCCGATCGAGCACATCCACCGCCGACAATCGTTGCGTCGCATCGGCACTGATCGCTTCCAGCACCCGCCGCAACCGCTCGATCAAGGCCTCGACGCTGGCTGCATCGAAAACGTCACTGCGGAATTCCACCGTGCCGCCGATCCCGGCGGGCTCACCGTCGCCCGTCCAGCGTTCAGCCAGGGTGAACGTCAGGTCCATGCGGGCGGTTTGGGTATCCACCGGCAGCGGCGTGACCCGCAGATCGCCCAGCGTCAACAGGGCGGCGGGGTCATTGTCGTTTCCGCCAAAGTTCTGCCAGGCCAGCAACACCTGGATCAGCGGGTGATGGTTGAGGCTTCGGCTGGGGTTGAGCCGATCCACCAGGACCTCAAACGGCACATCCTGATGCTCAAGGGCCGCCAAGCTGCGCTGTTGCACTTGGGCGAGCAGGTCGGCGACGGTCGGATCCCCTGCCACGTCGACCCGCAGGACCAAGGTGTTGACGAAAAAGCCGACCAAGTCGTCGAGCGCGGGATCGCGGCGCCCTGCAACCGGGAATCCGAAACCGATGTCGCTACTGGCGCTGACCTTCGACAGCAGCAACGCCAAGGCCGCCTGAACCACCATGAAACTGCTCGCCTTGTGCTCGCGAGCCACCCGAGCGACCTGCTGCTGCAACGACGCCGGCCAGTCCACAATCACACTTGCGCCCCGATAATCCGCAACAGGCGGATACGACCGATCGGTAGGAAGCTGCAGACGCTCGGGCATCCCGGCCAGGGCCCGCTCCCAATAGCCGAGCTGCGCGGCGATACGGCTGTCTTCGTCATCGATATCGCCGAGCTGCTCACGCTGCCAGAGCGTGTAATCGACGTACTGCACCGGCAAATCGGCCCAGGCCGGCGCCCGCCCCATACACCGCGCGCCATATGCCACCCCCACATCGGCGGCCAACACGCTGAGCGACCAGCCGTCGGCGGCGATGTGGTGTACCACGGCCAGCAGGACGTGTTCATCGTCCGCGACAGTGAAAAGCCATGCCCGCAAAGGGATCTCAGTTGCCACATCGAAGGGCCGGCGCGCCGCCGTGCCGATCGCATCCTCCAACCGGTCAGCCGACCAGCCGGTGGCGTCAATCGCCTCCCAGGCCAACTGCGACCGCTCAGCCGAGATCACCGACTGCTGGGGCACCCCGTCGGTCGCCGGGAACACCGTACGCAGGGCCTCGTGGCGACCCACCACATCGGCCAGCGCCAACCCCAACGCCCCCACATCCAGGCGCCCACCCAACCGCAACGCCACCGCCATGTTGTAGACCGGCGAGGGACCCTCGAGTTGACCGAGAAACCACAACCGGCTCTGGGCAAACGACAACGGCACCACTTCGGGCCGCTGCCGCGCGGTCAACGGTGCCGCCGCCCGGTCACCGGGGTGCGCGCTCATCCATTCGGCCAACCCGGCCACGGTGGGCGCGCTGAAAAGCACCCGGATCGGGACGTCGAAGCCGAGTTCAGCGCGCACCCGCGCGACCAGCCGCGTGGCCAACAGAGAATGCCCGCCCAGGTCGAAGAACCCGTCGTCGATACCGAGCCACGTCACCCCGAGAACCTCGCCGAACAAGCCGGCCAACACCCGTTCCCGTTGATCGCGCGGCGCCCGATAGGCCGCACCGCTGACCACCTCCGGCGCCGGCAACGCCCGCTTGTCGAGTTTGCCGTCGACCGTCAACGGCAGCGACTCCACCACCATGATCGCCGCCGGCACCATGGATCCCGGCAACCGGCCGGTCACAAAGCCGCGCAACTCAGCGGCCCGTTCGGCCGCGGCCGGATCGTTGACGAACCCGGCCAGTGAGCCCGCCCGGACGGCCGGAAGGTAGACCTCGGACAGCACCGCATCGGCGGGGTGGGTGAAGATCACGTCCACCAGACCTGGCGTCGGGGACCAGGTCACCACGGTCGCATACCCCAGCTCCTGGCCCAGCAGCTGCCACTGCTGCGGCAGTACCGTGTCCGGCGCCGCCATCCCGGCACGCAGGTCTTTGACCAGCACCTCTTCGTCCGCCTGGGCCAGCGCCGCGGCGAGTGCCACATCCGACCAGATCCCGCCGTGGGGCACCCCGGTCACCCGCAGCTCCGGTAATTGGTGGGAGCGCAGATACTCACCCACCGCGGCCAGGCCGTCGAACCGCTGCCACGGTTGCGCCGGCAAGTCGGCCAGCGAGCGCACCGCCGTCGGCGCCTTGCGCACCAGCACGTCATAGCGGTAACCGCTCAGTTCGTTGACCGCCCGCATCTGCTTGAGTTGCACATCGACCGCGGCGACCTCCGGCACATGCTGCGGCAACGCCGCAAAGAACTCCGGGGCCAACAGCAGTTCCTGCTCGGCAAGCATCCGCCGGCGCACCCGCTCATCAACCACCGCGGCGGTGTCCTCAGCACAGGCGGCGTCGGCGCAGACCACGCCAGTGGTAAACGCGCGCGACAATGACAGGTTGCGCACATCGCCGATGAACAACGCCCCTCCCGGTGCGAGCACTCGCATCGCCACCGCCAGCACATCCAGCAGATATCCCGCGCTGGGGAAGTACTGGATCACCGAGTTGAGCACGACGACATCGAAGTGCTCCTCCGGCAGTCCTCCGGGCGCATCCGCCGGCTGCGTTCGCAACTGCACCCGATCAGCCCATGACTGGCCGGCCAGCGCCGCCTGCAGCGTCTGGATCGTCCGCGCGGAGAAGTCCGTGCCCCAGTACTCCTCGCACCCCGGAGCGAGCTGCGTCAGCAACAGCCCCGAACCCACCCCGATCTCCAGCACCCGCCTCGGACCCAACGCCTGGATCCGATCCACCGCGGCCGCGCGCCAGTCGAGCATCTGTTCCAACGGAATCGGCGCTCCGGTATAGCTGCTGTTCCAGCCACCGAAGTCCTCCCCCAACGCCACCGGCGTTTCCCTGGCAGCGGGCGACTCCGAATACAGGTTCTCGTAGACCCCCTGCCACTGCCCTACGAGCTGAGCTTCCCGCTCGGGTTCGCGGATCAGCATCGTCTGCTGATCGAGCACCACATAGCCCACCAACTGTGTGTTCCCCCGACGGTCCTCGCCGGCGATCACCGCCGTCCGCCCCACCCGGGGATGAGCCGCCAGCGCCGCCTCGATTTCGCCGAGTTCGACGCGGTGCCCCCGGATCTCGACCTGCTCGTCGGCTCGGCCGGCATGCCACAGCTGCCCGTCAGCGCCCCATCGCGCCAGGTCCCCGGTGCGGTACATCCGCGCGCCCGGCCCGCCGAACGGACATGCCACAAACCGCGACGCGGTCAACGGACCCCGGCCCACATACCCGTGGGCCAGCCCGGCACCAGCCACATACAGCTCGCCGATCACACCGGCCGGCGCCGGCCGCATCCACGCATCGAGCACGAACAACGCCGTTCCGGGCGCCGGCGAGCCGATCGGTGGCATCCCCGAGCCCGCCGTCAACGGCCGACTCAAGGACGCACACCACGTCTCGGTCTTGAGATAGGCGTTGATCATCGCCCGCCCGGGCGCCCAGCGGTCCACCACTTCTGCAGGGCAGGGCTCACCGGCGACCACCAACGCCATCGATCCCAACGCCTCGGGCGAGAGCGCACCCACCGCGGACGGCGTGTGGCTCAACACGCTGACATGCTCGGTGACCAACAGGTCGTGGAAGGCATCCGGGGAACGCACCAGGTCGTCGGGCGCCACTACCAACCGGCCGCCGTGCAGCAGTGCGCCCCACATCTCCCATACCGAATACGCGAACGCGTGGGAATGGCATTGCGCCCACGCCTGCCCCGGCCCCATCGCCACGCCGAGGTCGGATGAGTCGAACAACCGCAGGACGTTGCGATGGGTGACCACCACCCCGGCGGGGACGCCGTCAGGGCCCGAGGTGTAGATGAGGCACGCGATGTCGTCAGCGGCCGGTGCCGGCAGTGCGGTGGCGGGACACTCCTGGATTCGGGGGTCCTCGACATCGATGACCAGCAGCCCATGGCCGCCCAGGCGGCCGGCGAGACCACCGCTGGTGATCGCCACGGTCGGCGCGGCATCGGCGAGCATGGACGCGATCCGGGCGTCGGGATGCGCTGGGTCGCTCGGCAGGTAGGCCGCCCCGGTCTTCAGCACCGCCAGGACCGCTACCACCGCCTCGGCCGACCGCGAAAACAGCAGCGCCACATACTGTCCCGGGCCTACGGCGTGGCGCGCCAACAGATGCGCCAAGCGGTTGGACGCCTCGTCGAGTTCCCGGTAGGTCCACGAATCCTCACGGCACACCAGCGCCACGGAATCGGGTGTGCGCGCCACCTGCGCTGCGAACAATGCCGGGATGGACGCGGGAGTGCTCACCGGTCCGGTCAACACCGCCTGGTTACTCCAGTCGGCCAAACGCGCGTGCTCACCGGGATCCAGCAGATCGATCGACGACAGCCGCCGGGTGGGCTCGGCTGCCATGGCCACCAGCACCCGGAGCAACCGATCGATCAGCGTTTCGATGCTGCCCGCTTCGAACACGTCGGTGCGAAATTCCACTGACCCGCCGATTCCGGCGGGGTCGCCGTCGGCCGTCCATCGTTCGGCCATGGAAAACGCCAGATCCACGCGGGCGGCTTGAATGTCCACCGGCAGCGGCGTGACCTGGAGATCGCCGAACGTCGGGCGGACGTCGGAACCGCCGTCCCGCCCCGGGAAGCTTTGCCAGGTCAGCAGGACCTGGGCCAGCGGGTGATGGCTCAGGCTCCGGGTCGGATGCAGCCGATCCACCAGCACCTCAAAGGGCACGTCTGCGTGCTCGTAGGCGGCCAGGCTGCGCTCGCGCACCTGGGCGATCAGCTCGGCGCCAGTGGGATCACCGGCCAGATCCATCCGCAGCACCAACGTATTGGCGAAAGCCCCGACCAATCCATCGAGCGCGGGGTCGCGGCGCCCGTCGATCGACAGCCCCACCGCCACGTCGCTACTCGCGGCGAGCCGTGACAGCAGCACCGCCAGAGCGGCCTGGACCACCATCGAGCTGGTCGCATTGTGCTCGCGGCCCACCCGGGCAACCTGCTGCTGTAGCTGCGCCGGCCAGTCCACCGCCACGCTGGCGCCGCGGTGATCGGCAACCGGCGGATAGGACCGGTCGGTGGGCAACTGCAGACGCTCCGGCATCCCGGCCAGGGCCTGCTCCCAGTAGGCCAGCTGCTCGGCCATGGGGCTCTCGCCGTCGTCGAGACCATCGAACTGCGCGCGCTGCCGCAGCGTGTGATCGACATACTGGGCGGCCAACGGCGCCCAATCCGGAGCTTCCCCCGCACGCCGGCCGGCATAAGCCAAACCCAGATCACCCACCAATGCAGTGATCGACCAGTCATCGGCGGCGATACGGTGCACGACGACCACGAGCGCGTATTCCTCATCGCTGAGGCGGAAAAGTGTTGCACGCAAGGGGATCTCGGTAGACAAGCCGAAACCGCGACCTGTCGCAGCGTTGATGGCGTCAACGAGCCGGGGCGCCGACCAGCCGACCGCATCGACAACGTCCCAGCCGAAATCGGCGCCATCGGCGGGCACCACTTCTTGCTGGGGTATCCCCTCGACCGCGGGAAAGCGCGTACGCAGGCTCTCATGGCGGTCCACCACATCGGCCAGCGCCAATCTCAACGACCCCGCGTCCAGGCGCCCGCGCAGCCGCAACGCCGCCGCGACGTTGTAAGCCGGCGAGGGCCCGTGCAGTTGGTCGAGGAACCACAACCGGCTCTGCGCGAACGACAGCGGAACCACCGCGGCGGCCTCACCGGGCAACGCCGGCCCACGCGCGTGCGCGTCCCCACCGAGGCGGGACGCCAGCTCGGCAACGGTGGGCGTCTCAAACACCGCACGGACCGAAAGATCGGCGCCGAGACTGGCCTTGACCGCGGCGACCAGCCGCATCGCCAACATCGAGTCGCCACCCATGTCGAAAAACGACTCGTCGACACCGATCCTCTCGACACCCAGCACCCGGGCGTAGACGCCGGCGAGGATCTCCTCGGTGCGCGACGCCGGCGCACGGTACCGGTCGACACCGTGGTATTCGGGTGCCGGCAGCGCCCGCTTGTCGAGTTTGCCGTTCACGGTCAACGGCAGATCCTCCAGCGCCACCACCGCCGCCGGCACCATATAGGCCGGTAGCCGCTCGGTCAGCGCGGCCCGCACCTCGGCCGGGTCCGCAACGCCGGTGACATAGCCGACCAGGCGCTTATCACCGGGACGGTCCTCCCGGACGATCACCACCGCCTGCCCCACGCCGTCGAGTTGGGCCAGCGCGGCCTGGACTTCACCGAGCTCGATGCGATACCCGCGGATCTTGACCTGTTCGTCGGCGCGCCCCAGATACCGCAGCTGCCCGTCGGCGTCCCAACACACCAGATCCCCGGTGCGATACATCCGCGCTCCCGGCCCCCCAAATGGGCAAGCCACAAACCGCGACGCCGTCAACCCCGCTCGACGCACATACCCGCAGGCCACACCGCGTCCGGTGATATACAACTCGCCAACGACCCCCGGCGGGACCGGCCGCAACCACCCATCCAGCACAAACAACGCAGCCCCAGGCACCGGCGAGCCGATCGGCGCATCCGCCCCCGCGCTCAACGGCGCACTCATCGCGGCGTACACCGTGGCCTCGGTCGGGCCGTAGGCGTTGATCATCAGCCGCCCGGGCGCCCAACGGTCCACCACCTCACTGGGGCAGGCCTCACCGGCGACCACCAACGCCATTGATCCCAGGCCCTCGGGTGACAACGCCGCCACCGCAGAGGGAGTTTGGCTCAAGACGCTGACCCGTTCAGCCACCAGCAAGTCGTGGAGGCCATCCGGTGAGCGGACCACGTCTTCGGGCACCACCACCAGTCGCCCTCCGTGCAACAATGCTCCGAAGATCTCCCAGACCGAGACGTCGAAGACCGGTGAATGCCACTGCGACCACACACCCGCGTACGGCAAGTCGGCATCCGGCTTCTCCACCAGCTGGGTCACGTTGCGATGGGTGACCGCAACGCCCTTGGGGACGCCGGTGGTGCCGGAGGTGTACATGATGTAGGCCAGGTCATCCGGAGTCGGTGCCGGCAACGCTGTGGACGGGTAGGCGGCAATGCCGGGGTCATCGATGTCGATGACGACCAGCTCGTATCCGTCGAGCCCGCCGGCCAGTGCGCTCGTGGTGACCGCGACGATCGGCGCGGCGTCGGCGAGCATGAATTCGATGCGGGCAGCCGGCAGCGCCGGATCGATCGGTAGGTAGGCCGCGCCGGTCTTGAGCACCGCCACGATCGCGATGATCGCCTCAGCCGAACGTGAAAACAGCAGTGCCACAGAGTCACCCGGACCGACACCCTGGCCGCGCAGCAGGTGCGCCAACCGGTTCGACTCCTCATCGACCTCGCGGTAGGTCATGGAGCGGCCCTCGAAGGTCACCGCCACCGCCCCGGGTGTGCGGGCCACCTGGGCGGCAAACAACTCCGGAATGGATACCGGTGTGGATGCCGCCTGGGTGAGCACCGCCCGGTTACCCCAGCCATCCAGCCGGGCGTGCTCACCGCCAACCAGCACATCCAGCGACGACAACATGCGCCCCGGGTCGGCAATCATCGCCGCCAGCATCAGTTCCAGCCGCCGCGCCAAATCGTCGACGTCACAATTCGTAAAAACCCGCCCCGCACCCGCGGTGCTGAGGAATAGCTCCTCACCGTTCCTGGTGAAAAGCAGCCCGAATTGATCCACGAGCCCGGAATTGCTCAGGGTCGCGGACGCGGGGGAGCCCGCAAAATCGGCGAAATAAGTAGGTGGAATGAAATTTACGATTACCCGATTCGGGGCCCGCCCAGAGTCGCGGGAACCCGCCCCGCTGCTAATCGTATGTACCGGAAATCGCTGGTGCTGCAATGCCTCTCGAATTTGGGTGTCTACGTGTCCGCAGAAACCGGCGACCGTGGAGTCCGGCGGGGCCTTGAACACCAGTGGCACAACCCCGGAAACCATTCCGGGCACCAACCGTGACTTCGCATCCACGCGCCTGCTTACCGGAAGATCGAGAACGATATCCGAATTCTCGACGTCGAAACCTCGCACCAGCAGCGCGCACGCGGCAGTGATCACCGCCGAACGACGCACCCCCAACGCTTGCGCCAACTGCCGAATCCCGGCCACGACGAACGGGTCCAGTTGAACCGGCGCCGAACACCCATCCGAATCAGTCTCGTCCGCGGCGGGCCGGGGCGGCAGATAGCGCCTTTCGTTTTCCGGCGGGAGGTTCTTGATCCAATAGCCCTGATCTTCGAGATATTCTGGGGAAGCTTCGTATTCCAGTTCGGATTCGATCAGATCACGCAGCGACCCGAAGGGAGCGGGCGAAATCGGGTCGCCGGCAGCAAGTGCATTGTAAACGGCTGCGATCCGATGGCAGAAAAGGCCAAGACCCATTCCGTCCGTCACTATATGGTGGCAGCACACGAAAAAATAAAACTCATCAAGTCGCGTCTGCAACAACGCGAATTTGAACAGCGGGCCGCTAAACGGCATCAGTGTGCCCTGGATCGACGACGCCAGCCTGGCGGCGACCTCTGCAGGATCCTGCGAGCCCCTGAGATCGTAGCGAGCAAGCTCGACGTCGGGATAGTCAACTATTCTTTGAAAGACCTGGCCATCCACTTGGAAAAGCGAAGCCCTCAGGGGCTCGGCCTCGTGCACGGCTTGGCGGATCGCCGACTCAAACAACCCGGCATCGATCGGGCCCGCGATGTGCACGAGCACGCCCAGCTGCCACTTGGCGCCGAACCTGCCCGTTTCCTCCGCAAGCCATATGTGGAGTTGTTCGCACGTCAGCGGAATGCCTGATTATCAAGTTCCATCGAAGCCCCCGATACCGAATGGTTCACGTGTTAGCAGACCAGTTTGCTAACAGCCCCCGGCACAGACTCTTCGGCGGTATCTCGATCCAGTGCTGTTCGATGTAGTCCGGGCACGCGGCGCGGTCCGCTTCGCCGTAAACCACCCGCCAGCCGGCTCGAACATCGGCAAATGTCGGCCACAAGCTGCGTTGCTCCTCACCATTGACCAAGACGGAAAAGCGGCCATGGTCGTCGTCGATAACGGATTGGTACTCACCGGCTCTCCCGACCATCGTTAAACATCAGTAGAACACGCTATTACGAACGATACGCGAATCCCGTCCGCTCCAATTGGTTTTGGCACGTGTCGGAAGTGAAAATTGCCCAGTTGAGATGTCGTTTGCCGTGGGTCGTTGGCCATGCGGCGTGATGGTGGGGGCGCGGCCTGGCCATCGGTCTTTGATGCGGTAGCTGCTGCCGCCGGTGAGGGCGGTGACACCCGCGCGGCGCGGGAGGTGGTTGATGCCGGTGGCGGCCACGAATCGTCGCCAACTTTTCACCTAAGCGGCCGGACGGTTCATTGCCGGCGATCGGACAGGCGCTTTTCACGGCGAGGGGAAATCGGCGGGAAGAACAAGCTGCCCGCATCGGGTTGGGCCTTGGACGTAGCCGATGTCGACAACGAGCAGGCCGGTACCACGGTTTGCAGGCGGCGCCGTGGTGGCGATTGCGCAGGCGGTCGACCCGTTGCCGGCAGTGACGAACACGTTGCGCTGGCCGCATGCCAGGTGCGGACTGCGATGAAGACCGCGAGCTGGTGCCTGCCAGCTCCGGGCGGCGGAGGCCGGCGGAGTTGTCCTTGGCGGTGACAGACCCCAGGGGTATGTGGATCGCTCTGGCCACTCTGGTCTTGGCGGCTGGGCGCGCTGAGAAGGTCGCCCGGATAGGTATCGGTGGAATTTCGTCATCGATGACGGGCAAACTTTTCGACCAGATCAGCTGCGGCCGCGGAGCTTTCGGCGGGTGTGGTCATCCGGGTGGCGAGTTCGCGCGCCCGAGCGACATAGTCTGGGGCGAGGATCTGCCGGAGGTCGGCGACCAGCGATTGCCGGGTGGCGCTCGAAAAGCGCCGCGAGGTACCCACCTTTAATCGTTTGACCCGCGCTCCCCAAATCGTCTGATCGATGTCCGTCGAAAGGATCAACGTGGGGACTCCGGCGCGCAGGCCCATGGCGGTCGTTCCCGTACCCCCGTGGTGCACGACCGCACGGCAGGACGGGAAGATGGCGGGGTAATTCATCGCTTCCACGACCAGGACATGCTCGAATCGACTGACGTCGCCGAAGTCGGTTCCGGCGGAACAAATCAATGCCCGCTCGCCTAATTGCGCACAAGCCTCGCTGATCATCACGAGCGTGTCGGCCGGAGATTTCAGCGGAATACTGCCGAAGCCGAAGAAGATCGGCGGTGTTCCTGAGGCGATCCAGGAGGCGACTTCCTCCTCAACCCCCGTCGGCAGCTCGATAGTCAACGCGCCGACCAGCGGCCGTTGACCATTCCAATCCGCCCATTCGTCGACCAGCTCGGGAAAGCAAGCTTCGTCGTAGGCCTGAATATCCAGCCACCCGCGTTCGGCGATCCGCCGCGGCAGGGGGCGGGTGGCCTTCGGAAGTCCCAAGGTGCGGCGCTGCGCGTTCTCCAGCCTCTTCGCCGCGCGCCAAGCAACCCACTCGTAGATCGTCATCACGGATTTACCGACTCGCGGTGGCAGAAAGGACAGGAACTGGCCGTTGGCCCGCACCGGAAAGATGTGGACCGTGGCCAACGGAATGTCGTAGTACTCAGCGACGCTGGCAGCGGCCTGCTCAAAATTCAGGCCCGTGACCATCAGGTCGGCCCCGTCCGCCAGCGACTTCAGCGCGGCGCAGATCTCGTCCCACCGCCCGATCACGGGATTCGCAATCTCCTGACGCAACTTGATCAGATACCGAATCCGCCAGAAGTTGCGGAAGAATGACGTCCAAAAGGTTCGGTGGCTATCCAGGATGGGCCCCACCTCCGGGCCGAAGGCAACCGCCGCAAGCCCGGCCGACTCAACGAAGCCAACCCAGTCAGGCGCGACGGCCATGCGCACGTCGTGTCCGCGGCGCGCCAGCTCGCAGCCGACGGCGACGCACGGCTCGACATCGCCGCGACTTCCGTAGGTTGCGAGCACGAATTTCATTACGAACCCAAGCCTTTCACTTCTCGTGCGTAGCGTGCGAAATGAAATCGGCAGCCTGGCATTCCCGGCTCGGCCGCCCGAGAGTACACCTCGGCACCCGAACTGCGAAGGCCAACTTCACCGGCTCCAAACGCTACCAAAGTCCAATCCGGAGGAGTGCAGCAACGGGGTGCCACGACCGCCCCGGTATTGCCCGTATCATTCATGGCCCCGACTTCACATCGGACTGCGTTGGTAATCCGCTAGCGAAGACGCTCCACTCGGGGATTTCGTACAAGTCCCCATTGCCAGGAAGTGTGGGCACGCGAGCGATCCACGGCAGGAAAGCCTGACAAACCACCGACGCGGATAGTCCCGAGGGCTTCCGATGACGATCACTCGACACGCCGCGAGTGGGCGAAATTCTCCAGGCGGTCAGCAGCGGCCGCAACGCTTTTCGCGGGTTTGGTCATGCGTGTCATGATCTCCCGGGCCCGAGCGGCGTATTGCGGCGCGAGGATTCGGCGCAAGTCCGTGACGAGCGTTTTCTCGGTGGTGCTCGAAAAACGACGGAAGGCGCCGGCTTTGAGTCTTTTGACCTGCGTCCCCCACAGCGTCTGATCACCGAACGTCGAAAGGATCAACGTGGGGACACCGGCGCGAAGGCCCGCGGCCGTGGTGCCGCCGCCACCGTGGTGCACAACCGCGCGGCAGGTGGGAAATACGGCCGCGTAATTCATCGTCTCGACCACTTTGACGTGCTCGAAATGGGGGACCCCGCTGAAGTCGAACCCCGCCGAACAAATCAACGCCCGCTCGCCCAACTGCGCGCAGGCCGCACCGATCATGGCGACCGTGTCGGCGGGAGATTTGACCAGCGTGCTGCCGAACCCAAAGAAGATCGGCGGTGTTCCCGCGGCAATCCACGACGCAACCTCCTCGTCGGCTTCCTCCCGCAACTCGATCGTCAGTGCGCCGACAAAGGGCCGTTGGCCATCCCATTTCGCCCATTCGGCCGCCAGCCCAGGGAAGCAAACCTCGTCGTAGGCCTGGATTTCCAGCGATCCGCGTTCGGCGATCCGTCGCGACGACGGGCCGGTTGCCTTCGACAGCCCCAATCCGCGGCGCTGCGCGTCCTCGCGCTTCTTCGCCATGGGCAAAGTCAGCCACTCGGACATCGTCATCATGGAACGACCCATCGGCGCCGGCAGGATCGGAATCACCTGGCCGTTCGGCCGCATCGGAAACGTATGCAGCGTCGCCAACGGTATGCCGAGATACTCCGCGACGTTGGCTGCGGGCTGTTCGCCGATCACGCTGGTGAGCACCAGGTCGGCCCCGTCCGCCAGCGACATCAGCGTCTTGTTGATGTCCTCCCAGAACTGGTCGAACAGCCCCCAGTCTTCGCGCACCAACCTGACCAGCTCCCGAACCTTCCAGAAGTCGCGGAACAAACGCGTCAAAAGGTCACGATGCATGTCCTGCCACACCCGCGCATCCGGCCCGTAGGCAACCGCCGCAAGCCCGGCCGACTCGGCGAAGCCGACCAAGTCAGGCGAGACGGCCAGGCGTACTTCGTGCCCGCGTCGCACCAGTTCACGCCCGACAGCGACGCCGGGCTCGACATCGCCGCGAGTTCCATAGAAGGCCAGGACGAATTTCATCGCGCAGAGAACTGCCTTTCATTCGTGGTGTGCACCGGCGACGCACGGCAGCTCAGTCACGGCTGACCGCGCTGTTCGAGAACCTCCGTTGTCGTCCCGCGCAGGATGATGCGCTTGTCGGCCGCGAACTCGGTATGGCTTTGGCCTCCGCCAGACAGGTGTCCTGGTGGCTCAATGCATTGCACCACAGCACACCACTCGTGTGTGTGTCAACGCCATTTGCGGATAGCCGATTTGCTGTGCAGCCGCTCAGATTAACGCGCCCGCGGGTGGAAAATCGTTGTATTCGGAAGATCCCCTTGCGCAAATTCATCGAGCCGACACGGCCCTGCCGACGAGCAATGGCCGAGACAAAGCCGTGTCCACGCGCTGTCCCCGAAGAAGCAACCTGAGTCCGCCGACCCGGTGCGCCATTTCCTCGGACGCCCACACCGGAGCGGAAGCCTCACGCCGAACCGATAGGCGTCCGTGCCACCGACCCGGCCGGCGTCCGGCGGCAGAGAACAGCGGAAGCTTTGCGGAGGGGCGCCGGTCGCAGGTCGGCAATCTTGGCGACCGCTTGCCTGACGAGCGGCAGCCGGCGGAACAACCGTGTGGCCGACAACTCCGCCCGATGGGGGGCGTCACTGCGGGGCCCGCTGCTATCCGCGCACGGCGTGAGGCCGGTCCTTCTCGCCGTCATCCTTCTCATGATTTCGCGCCCACGGCCCGTGCAAAACCTGCTGGCGTACCGGCTCGGCGGGATGATGGTGAACATCATTTGTCTGCTGATCCCGCTGATCGTGCTGCACTTGATACCGACGCTCAATTCGCCGTGCAAGGTTGGGCGGACCCTGCCCCGGGCGCGAACCCGACCGTCCAGCGCATTCAACCGGTAGGGCGTGCTGATGCTGTCGATCGCAGCGCTGCGACCGTGCGCTCCCTGGCGCGGCAGCGGGCGCACCTGTGGCGCCGGGCGGCAACACCTCGACACTGGTGCTGGATTCGGAAGAGCGGGCCGCGATCTCACCGCTGGGCCCGCTGGGCCGCGGCGCGCCAGAGAGGACGGCGGCTCCGTGTTCCGGCGGCTGCTCGGCCAGCTCCAAAGGGCTGGGAAAACGGATCGTTGTGGGTCGCGTTCGTGTTCGGCCTCGGAGGTTTACCACCACCTCTTGTGGTGCTGTTCATTGACACCACCATCGTGGCCTCCAGGGCCGCGATCGGCGCGCAGGTCGGCGCCGTCATTGCGTTTGTGGTCGTGGTGTTCGCCGTTGTCGAGCTCACCCTCGTCAGTTATCTGGTCGCGCCCACGAAAACCGAAGCGGTCTTGCGGCCGCTGCACGACTGGGCACTGGCTCGCCGCAGGCAGGTCCTGATAGCGATCTTTGCGGTGGTGGGATTCTTTCAGGTGGCCAAGGGCGTGGGCATCCTCTAAGCCGGTTACTTCTCGGGGCTCGTGTTTACCTTTGCGATCGGCGGGCGGTGCGGAAAAAGGGTGGAATACCGCTCTGAAATCTCTTTTGCTGGAACGGGTTCCGGCCGGGCATGGGTCGCTGACGTCGGGACTGAAATCGAGTGTCGGGCCGCCGCGCCGTCGCGGTGCGGCGCCAGCCCGGGGATCGGGTCGCAACCGATGCCCGCGATGCCGCGCATCTGGCTCGGCTGCCGTCCTGGCGTACCGGGCCATCCTCGAGCCCACCGCCAAAACCACAAGCTCACATCGGCACAACCACGCTGCTCCGCAAGCTTCGCCGGGTCGCCTTCGGCCTGCCCACTCCCTCGAGGGATTTTCCGGTCAGTCGGGGCCGGGCATCGCCGCCGATCGGTTAATCTCACGTGATGAATTGGTTTCGGCTTGCCGTGGTCCCGCGAGCCCACACGAGCCCACGCGATGTCTCCCACCGTTTTCAGGTGCGCGCTTACAAACGCAACGCCGTGCATCCTTTATCGGAGGCTGATCAGTGCCCGTCCGGATAGGCGATGATCGGCTCGCGTTGGTGGACCAGGGCTTGTTCGCCGGGCATCGCGCCGCCGGTCTGAATTTGGTGATCCAATGCGTGTGGATTTATGAGCGCGCTATCGATGTCGATGGGCTGAAACGAATGAACCGCAATCTTGGTTACACGCTCTTGGGTCGGCGTATAGAACTGTCGCCGCTGCCGTTCGGCCGGCCGAGGTGGGTCGTAGACCGCGGACAGTCGAATATTGATTTCGCTGACCGCGCCCGTCCCCGCACCGAACTCACCGACTGGGCTGATGAACGCTCACAACTGCCAATTGATGCCGAAGCTGGGCCCGGCTGGCATTTCGGCGTTCTCCCCCTCGACGACGGCTCGACCGCGGTCAGCCTGGTGCTTTCCCACTATCTGGTCGACGGCCTCGGACTCGCCGTCACGCTCGTCGATGGGGCCCTGGGCAACACGCGCGAGCTTGGCTACCCACCACCACGTTCACGCACTCGAGCGCGCGCGATGGTTCAGGATGTCCGCAACGCGGCGCGAGACGCACCTGAGATAGCCAGGGCTGTAGCCGCGGCGGCGAAACTGGCCCGCCAGGCGCGGCGGGACAGTGCCCGACCGCCCGCGCCGCGGCCGGTCGCGCTACGTGCCTGCGACGGCGACGACGTGGTCGTCGTGCCGGCAGTGGCGATCCGCGTCGAGGGGGACGCCTGGGACGACCGCGCGAAGGCCCTTGGCGGAACGGGTAACACGCTGGTGGCAGGTTTTGCCGCGAAATTCGCTGAGCACATGGGGCGCCGACGGGCCGATGACGGCGTAGTCACCTTGCACCTACCGATGAACGACCGCACCGAGGGTGACAGCCGTGCGAACGCAATGTCGATCGCAACGGTCGTCGTCGACCCGACCGGGGTGACGACGGATCTGACTGATATCCGCGCCGCCATCCGGCAGGCGTTGAGGACTCTGCGGGAGACACCGGACGAGGCGTTGCAGGTGCGCGCGCTGATCCCGTACATGCCGCAGCGCGCGTTGAAACGGATGGTCGACGCGGGATTCACCGACCCCGACGTTCCCATGCTCTGTTCCAACCTCGGCATCTTCAACCCGCTCGTGTGCCGCATCGATGGCACCGACGGGGAACTGGCCATCACCCGATCGACTGGGCAGCACGTGACGCGACAGTGGCTCGAGCGAGTGGGGGGCCAAATGACACTTCAGTCGTGGCGATTCGGCGGCCCCAAGATCTACCTCACCGTCAACGCCTACCAACCGGGTGCCGATAACACAAAGCCCGCTTTGCGGGCGCTGGCCGCTCGTACGCTCGCCGAGTTCGGCCTGTGCGGCGAGATCGATTGACGGATCGCCCCGGCGTCACGAGGCCATCGATGTAGTCGGGCACGACACCGGAGCGATCCACAATTCTTTTCAAATTGCAGAGCCCCGAGCAAAAACCCAGGTCAAGCGTTAGGCTTGCATCGTGGCGGCGAAGAAGTGCGGTGCCCCACCGAAGTGGTCGGATGGACCAGAGCGCCCGGATTGCGTAGCGGCAGTGCGGGCGCAGAACCGCGACCGCAGCAAGCACTACGCCGACAGCACATTGCGCCGGGCCCGGGTGCTGAACATCACAGCGTGGCTGGCCGTGCTGGTGACCGCGAGTTTCGTCTTCGTCCAAGTGCTCACCGGGTCGTGGTCCTGGCAGGTGAGCGGCACCAACGTCATCGCCGCCACCGTCTTCGCGTTCGTGCCCTGGCTGCATCGCTTCGGCGAACTGGTTGCGCCGCTTACCTTTATCGGCGCGGCCTACGTCTCGATCGTCGCCACCTGCTGGGACCTGGGCACCGGGTCAGGTTCTCAGTTCTTCATCCTGGTCGGCGCCTGTCTGGTGGTGCTGATGCTCGGGATCGAACACATCGTGCTGGCCTCGGTCCTGGCCGCGGTGGCCGCCGGCCTGATCATCACCCTGCAGTTCACCGTCCCCGACAACACCGGCCTGCAGCCCGCCTGGGCGCAGTCGATGGGGTTCGTCATCACGACCATCGCCGCGGTCGTGGTGGTGGTCGTGACGGTGTGGTTCGCCCTGCGCGACACCGCGCGCGCCGAGGCCGCCATGGAAGCCCAGTACGAGCGCTCGGAAGCCCTGCTGGCCAACATGCTGCCGGCCAGCGTCGCCGACCGGCTCAAGGAGCCCGACCGCAGCGTCATCGCCGACAAGTACGACGACGCCTCGGTGTTGTTCGCCGACATCGTCGGCTTCACCGAGCGCGCCAGCAGCACCGCGCCGGCCGACCTGGTGCGTTTCCTGGACCGCCTGTACAGCGCCTTCGACGCGCTGGTGGACAAGCACGGGTTGGAAAAGATCAAGGTCAGCGGCGACTCCTACATGGTGGTCAGCGGCGTGCCCCGGCCGCGGCCCGATCACGTTCGGGCGCTGGCGGACTTCGCGCTGGACATGGCCGACGTCGCGGCCGGGATGAAGGATCCGCACGGCATGTCCGTGCCGGTGCGGATGGGGCTGGCGTGCGGTCCCGTCGTCGCGGGGGTGGTGGGCTCGCGCCGGTTCTTCTACGACGTCTGGGGCGACGCCGTCAACGTCGCGTCCCGGATGGAGTCCACCGACTCCGCGGGACGGATTCAGGTGCCCCACGCGGTCTACGAGCGCCTCAAGGACGCCTTCGTGCTCCAGGAGCGCGGACACGTCGAGGTCAAGGGCAAGGGCGTCATGCGCACGTGGTACCTCGTCGGCCGCAAGCCGGTGGGCGAGGACCGCGCCGATGTGCTTGCGGAGGAATCGCATACGGCCGGCGTGTAGGCCGAAATGCCCTATCCGCCGAACGGTCGCGTGTGAAAAACTGCGGCCATGCAAACCACTCCGGGAACCGCCAACGTTCCGAGCCTGCTGCCGCATCTGTGGAAATCCACGCTGGTATCCGGGCTCCTTTCGCTGATCCTGGGCGGCCTGGTGCTGGCGTGGCCGGGGAAATCGGTCCTGGTCGCCGCCATCGTCTTCGGGGCCTACCTGCTGGTCACCGGTGTCGCACAGGTGATCTTCGCGTTCAGCCTGCACGTTTCGGCCGGCAGCCGCATTTTGCTGTTCATCAGCGGGGCGGCCTCGCTCATCCTCGCGGTGCTGGCGTTCCGTCACTTCGGCACCGACCCGTTGATCGCGATTCTGTTGCTGGCCATCTGGATTGGCGTGGGCTTCATCTTCCGCGGTGTGGCAACGACGATTTCGGCCATCAGCGACCCGAACCTGCCGGGCCGGTCCTGGTCGATCTTCGTCGGCGTGGTCAGCCTGCTGGCCGGCATCGTCGTGCTGGCTTCGCCGTTCGCGTCGATCGTCACGCTGGCGATCGTGGTCGGCGTGTGGTTCGTGGTCATCGGCGTGTTCGAGGTGGTGTCGTCGTTCGGCATCCGCAAGGCGTCGCGCAATCTCGGCGGTTGAGGGCGGCACCGTTCGCCAGTAGCGCCGGTCCAGCCCAGCTACTACACTTCGTCGTAGCCAATACCTCTCGGGAGATGACACATGAATGTCGTCGACATTTCGCGGTGGCAGTTCGGCATCACCACCGTCTACCACTTCATCTTCGTGCCGCTCACCATCGGCCTGGCGCCGCTGATCGCCATCATGCAGACGGCGTGGGTGGCCACCGGTAACACCGCGTGGTACCGGCTCACCAAGTTCTTCGGCAAGCTGTTCCTGATCAACTTCGCCCTGGGCGTGGCGACGGGGATCGTCCAGGAGTTCCAGTTCGGGATGAACTGGAGCGAGTACTCCCGGTTCGTCGGCGACATCTTCGGCGCGCCGCTGGCCATGGAGGGCCTGTTCGCCTTCTTCTTCGAGTCCACCTTCATCGGGTTGTGGATCTTCGGCTGGAGCCGGTTGCCGAAGCTGATCCATCTGGCCTGCATCTGGATCGTCGCGTTCGGCGTCAACGCGTCGGCGTTCTTCATCATCGTGGCGAACTCGTTCATGCAGCACCCCGTCGGCGCTCACTACAATCCGGCGACGCACCGTGCCGAGTTGGACAGCATCGGTGCGCTACTGAGCAATAACACTGCGCTGGCGGCCTTTTCACACGTCGTGACCGGTTCGCTGGTGACCGCCGGGACGTTCGTCGCCGCGGTCAGCGCCTGGTTCCTGGTCCGCTCGCGCAATGCCGCATCCGCCAAGCCCGGCGCCGAGTCGGACGCCCGCACCATGTTCCGGCCGGCGGCAGTCCTGGGATGTTGGGTGGTCCTGATCGCCGCGGCGGGCCTGTTCCTCACCGGCGACCGCCAGGGCAAGCTGATGTTCGTGCAGCAGCCGATGAAAATGGCGTCGGCGGAAACGCTGTGCGACACCCAAACCGATCCGGACTTCTCCATCCTGACGGTCGGCCGGCACAACAACTGCGACGGCGTCAAAGGTGTCATCCAGGTGCCCTACGTGCTGCCGTTCCTCGCCGAAGGCCGGATGAGCGACGTCACGTTGCAGGGGGTGCGCGATATCCAGCGGGACTACGAGCAGCGATTCGGGCCGAACGACTACCACCCCAACATGTTCGTCACCTACTGGTCGTTCCGGGCGATGATCGGGCTGCTGGCGATTCCGGTGCTGTTCGCGCTGGCGACGTTGTGGCTGACCCGCGGCGGGCGGATCCCCGACCGGCGCTGGTTCTCCCGATTCGCACTGCTCACCATTCCCACACCGTTCCTGGCCAATATCGCCGGTTGGGTTTTCACCGAGATGGGCCGCCAGCCATGGATCGTCGCGCCGAACCCCAGCGGCGATCAGCAGGTTCGGTTCACCGTCCACGAGGCCGTCTCGCCCAACACCTCCGCCATGGTCATCACGTCGCTGGTGACCTTCACCCTGCTCTACGCGGTGCTCGCGGTCGTGTGGTTCTGGCTGCTCAAGCGCTACATCACCGAAGGCCCGCTGGAACACGACGCAGAACCTGCTCCGCCGCAATCACCCAGCGAGGACGAGGTAGCCCCGCTTTCCTTCGCGTACTGACGGCGAGCAAAGCCCGGAAAGGAGCTGGCCCGTGGGACTCCAGGAATTATGGTTCGGCGCCATCGCCGCGTTGTTCGTCGGTTTCTTCGTCTTGGAGGGCTTCGACTTCGGCGTCGGCATGTTGATGGAGCCGTTCGCCCGCATCGGCATGGGCGAACCCGAACTGCATCGCCGCACGGCGCTGAACACCATCGGGCCGGTCTGGGACGGCAACGAGGTCTGGCTGATCACCGGCGGGGCGGCGATGTTCGCCGCGTTCCCCGGGTGGTACGCCACCGTGTTCTCCACCCTCTACCTGCCGCTGCTGGCCATTTTGTTCGGCATGATCGTGCGTGCCGTGGCAATAGAATGGCGCGGCAAGGTCGACGACACGAAATGGCGGGGCTGGGCCGACTTCGGCATAGCGGCCGGGTCCTGGCTACCCGCCGTGTTGTGGGGGGTGGCGTTTGCGATCCTGGTCCGCGGGCTCCCGGTGGACGCCGCCGGCCACGTTCACCTGTCGATCACCGACGTGCTGAACGCCTACACGCTGCTTGGCGGTCTGGCCACGGCCGGGCTGTTCCTGCTCTACGGCGCGGTGTTCGTCACGCTGAAGACCTCCGGCGCGATGCGCGACGACGCGTACCGGTTCGCGTTGTGGCTCTCGATCCCGGCGACCGTGCTCGTCGCGGGCTTCGGCGTCTGGACCCAGCTGGCCTACGGCAAAGACTGGACGTGGTTGGTGCTGGCGGTCGCGGTGGTCGCCCAGCTGGCGGCGGTGGCGCTGGTGTGGCGACGGGCTTCCGACGGCTGGGCGTTTTTGTGCACCGCGGTGGTTGTCGCGTCCGTGGTGATACTCCTGTTCGGGGCGCTGTACCCGAACCTGGTGCCCTCGACGCTGGACAAGCAGTGGAGCGTGACGATTTACAACGCCTCGTCGACCAACTACACCCTCAAGGTGATGACCTGGGTGACCGCGTTCATGCTCCCGTTGACGCTGGTGTACCAGGCGTGGACGTATTGGGTGTTCCGGCAACGGATTTCGGCCGAGCGGATACCGGCTCCCGTCGGCCTGGCGAGGCATAGCTCCTGAGCGCGAAGCACCCGCGGAACAAGGGCCCCCTGGACCCGCGACTGTGGCGGGCATCGGCCGCGGTGCGCCGCTACCTGCTCGCCGCCGTGGGCTGTGGGCTGGTGATTTCCGGCTGCGCGGTCGGCTCGGCGATCGTGCTGGCGCACATCGTCGCCCGCGCGGTCACCCGGGCCGCGCCGACCACCCCGCGCGGCTGGCTGGGCGTCCTGTCGATCCTGGTGGCGCTCTGGACCGTTCGCGCGCTGACGCACTGGCTGCAGGCCCGCCTGGGGCAACGGGGCGCCAGCGCGGTCATCGCCGATCTCAACGGTCAGGTGCTGACGGCGGTGACGGCCCGCCAACCCGGTGAACTCGCCGCGCAGCGCGATGCCGCCGCAGTGGTGGTCACCCGGGGACTCGACGGGTTGCGCCCGTACTTCACCGGGTACCTGCCGACGCTGGTGCTCGCCGCGATCCTGACCCCGGCGACGGTGGCGGTGATCGCCTGCTATGACATGAAATCGACGGTGATCGTGGTGATCACGCTGCCGCTGATACCGGTGTTCATGGTGCTGATCGGGCTGGCGACCCGCGACCGATCGGCGGCGGCGCTGGCCGCCATGACCACCCTGCAGGCGCGGCTGCTGGATCTGATTTCCGGTATTCCCACGTTGCGGGCGTTGGGCCGCGCGTCCGGCCCCGAACACCGCATCGCCGAACTCGCCGCCGCGCACCGGCGTTCGGCGATGGCGACGCTGCGCATCGCCTTCCTCTCGGCGCTGGTGCTCGAACTGCTGGCCACGCTGGGGGTGGCGCTGATCGCCGTCGGCATCGGCCTGCGCCTGGTGTTCGGTGAGATGGGTCTGGCCACCGGCCTGACGGTGCTGCTGTTGGCCCCGGACGTTTACTGGCCGCTGCGGCGCGTCGGCGTGGAGTTCCACGCCGCCCAGGACGGAAAGACGGCGGCCGACACGGCGTTCGCGCTGATCGGCGAAGAGCCGGCGCCGGCGGCACGCGACCGGGCCGTCGCCGCGCGGGGGGCGGAGATCCGCCTGGAACACCTCAGCGTGGCAGGCCGCGACGGGCGCGCGCCGCGCGATCTGAGCGCGGTCGTCGAGCCCGGGCGGGTGACGGTGCTGACCGGGGCCAACGGCGCCGGCAAGAGCACCACCCTGCAGGCGATCGCCGGTCTGACCCGGCCGTCGTCCGGCCGGGTCACGATCGCCGGCGTCGACGTCGCCGACCTCGACCCGGCCGCGTGGTGGCGGCAGCTGTCCTGGCTGCCGCAGCGCCCGGTGCTGGTCCCGGGCACCGTCGGCGCCAACCTGACCCTGTTCGGTGAACTGGCCGACGTCGACACCGCTTGCGCGGCTTCGGGTTTCGACGCCGTGCTGGCCGGACTGCCCGACGGCATGGACACCGCGCTCGGGCGCGGGGGCGTCGGGCTGTCGTTGGGCCAGCGGCAGCGGCTGGGGCTGGCCCGCGCGCTCGGCTCGACGGCGCCGGTGCTGCTGCTCGACGAGCCCACCGCGCACCTGGACACCGCCACCGAGGAGCGCGTGTTGCGGGCCATCGTCGAGCGCGCCCGCGCCGGCGCGACCGTGGTGCTCGTCGGCCACCGCGAGGCGGTCGTGGCCATCGGCGACCGGGTCATCGAGGTGGCGGCCGAGGGCGGGGTGCGTTATGCGTCCGTCTGACCCGCTCCCCGTCGCGTTGGGTCTGCTGCGCCCGCGGTTGCCCCGCCTCCTGGCGGCGATCGCGCTGGGGGTGGCCTCGCTGGGCAGCGCCCTGGCGCTGGCCGGTGTTTCGGCGTGGCTGATCACGCGGGCCTGGCAGATGCCCCCCGTGCTGGACCTGTCGGTCGCGGTCGTGGCGGTGCGCACGTTCGCGATCTCGCGGGGCGTGCTGCACTACTGCGAGCGGCTGGCCACCCACGACACCGCGCTGCGCGCGGCGGGCACGGCCCGCGCCCAGATCTACCGCCGGCTGGCCCACGGGTCGGCGGCGGCCGCCGCCCGGTTGCACAGCGGCGAGCTGGTCGCCCGCGTGGGCGCCGACGTCGACCAACTGGCCGACGTGCTGGTGCGCGCGCTGGTGCCGATCGGCGTCGCGGCGGTGCTGGCGGTGACCGCGACCGCGGTCGTCGCCGTGATCTCGCCGGCGGCCGCGGCGGTGCTCGCGACCTGCCTGCTGGTCGCGGGCGTGGTGGCGCCCCGGCTTGCTCGCCGGGCCGCCGCCGCGCAGGAACAGCTGGCCCGGCAGCACCATTCCGAACGCGACACGTCGGCGATGCTCGCGCTCGAGCACGCACCCGAACTCCGCGTCGCCGGCGCGCTCGACGGCGTCATCGCCGAGGCGCAGCGCCGCCAGCGCGCCTGGGGCGCCGCCCTCGACGCCGCCGCCCGGCCGGCCGCCGTCGCCGAGGCGATGCCCACCGCCGCGATCGGGGTCAGCGTGCTCGGCGCGGTGGTGGCCGGGATCGCGCTGGCCCCGGCGGTCGCGCCGACCACGCTCGCGGTGCTGATGTTGCTCCCGCTGTCCGCCTTCGAGGCGACCACGGCGCTGCCGGCCGCCGCCGTCCAGCTGACGCGGTCGCGGATCGCCGCGCGGCGCCTGCTCGACCTGACTCCCCCGCAACGCCCGACGGTCTCCCAAGGGCCCGCCCTGGCACCGCCCGCCGGCACCGCCCGGTTGGCGGCCGCGGTCCGCTGCGGTCACCCGGAAGCGGCGCCGTCGGCAGCCGTGGAGCTCGACCTGCCGCCGGGCGCCCGGCTGGCCGTGACGGGTCCCAGCGGTTCGGGCAAGACGACGCTGCTGATGACACTGGCCGGGCTGCTGCCCCCGCTGCAGGGCCGGGTGCTGCTGGACGGGACCGAGCTGGGCCGCTTCGACGAGACCCAACTGCCCCGGGCGGTCGGGTTCTTCGCGGAGGACGCGCACGTCTTCGCCACCACGGTTCGCGACAACCTGCTGGTGGCCCGCGGCGACTGCCCCGACGACGAGCTGGTGGCGGCGCTGGACGCGGTCGGCCTGGCGGCGTGGCTGGCCGGCCTGCCCGACGGCCTGTCGACGGTGCTGACCGGGGGCGCGCAGTCCGTCTCGGCGGGGCAGCGCCGCAGGCTGCTGCTGGCGCGGGCGATCATCTCGCCCGCGCGGATCGTGCTGCTCGACGAGCCCACCGAGCACCTCGACGCCACCGACGCCGAACGCATCCTGCGCGATCTGCTGGGGCCGGGTGGCGGGCTACTGTCGGCGGACCGGACGGTCGTCGTCGCCACCCACCACCTGCCGGCGGGCTTTCGGTGCGACCGCTTAGAGATGACGCCGGCGGGGCATGAACTCCAATGACAACAGCACGACCAGCAGCGGAACGAGCTGCGCCATCGAGATCAGCGCGTAGCGCCGGGCGTCCAGCGCGTGCCACTTGCGCACGTACCGGTAGAGCGACTCGAGTGCGATCAGCGGGTCGAGGACGTGGATCAGCCGGTAGAAGACGGCCCTCATGCGGCCGCGGTTCTTGTCCTCGAAGATCTCGGGAAAGGCCGCGAAGGCGAGCGAGAGCCGTTGGGCGCCGTTGTCCTTGCCGGCCAGAATCATGTCGACGCTGAGCCGTTCGTCGATCCCGTTGGGGGCCCCGCGCCGCCGCCACGGCACGTCGAGGGTGAGGTCGCTGCCGCCGCCGGCGGTCGCAAACCGGTGGAAGCCCTGCACCGCGCCCGCGGCGTCGCGGGCCACGATCAGCTGGATGCCGGGGAACCGGCCCTCGAGCACGCCGTCGAGGTTCATGTAGAACCCGCGATCGCTGTGCGCACCCTTGGACGACTCCAGCACCACCTCGGTCAGCTCGGCCAGCTGGGCGGCGCTGAGTTCCTGCTCGGCGACGATCTCGGTGGTGATCCCGCAGTTGTGCGTGCGTTTGACCGCCTGCCGAAGGTTGCGGAATTTGCGGCCCACCATGTCGAAGCCGGCCACGTCGACGACGACGTCGCGACCGATCGGCACGGCGCGCAGCGTCTGGCCGATCACCGCCGGGTCGCTCCACAGCTCGAGCCGCCGGTCGCTGCACCCCACCACCGCAATCCGCCAGCCGTGGGTGTGACACATGGCCGCGAAGTCGGCGACCAGGTCAAGGAACTGAGCCTCGTCGCCGATCGGGTCACCGCCGACGACGGCGATGCCCAGCCGCGTCCGGTAGGCCAGGGCGGCGCCGCCGTCCGCGCTGAAGTGATAGGTCTTGCCGGTCTGCATCGTGAATGGTGCCAGCGGGTCGGCGTGGGTGGCGTTGATCAGCGACCACGCCCGGGGCAGGTCCTCGGGCCGCGGGTGCGACGTCGTCGGCCACATCAGGACCATGCCCGAACTCGCGATCACCAGGTCGCCGAGCAGGTCGAAGGACAGCACGTGCAGCCCCAGACCGCCCAGCACGCACAGCGCCGCCGCGGTGGCGTGCATCGCCGTCACCGGACGGCCCAGGAAGATGCCGCGCGCGATCCACGCCACCGCGGCCAGGACGGTCAGTGACCAGGCCAACCGGTCGGAGTACTGGGCCTCCGGACGCAGGTGATGCCGGGCAACGATCTCGATCAGCCAGCACGCCGCGCACAGCAGCGCCAGGGCACCGATCAGGCGGGCCGCGCGCGAATCGACGTTCACCACCACGCGCTCGCGGGCGCGGGGCTTTACGGTGACGTCGGTCAGCGGCCCGTTCACCTTCACCTCCCGATGCGCTGAAACACAGCTGGGCGGCAGTTCGCCGCCTCTGCACCGAATACCCGGCCTACTGGAAAGCTACGCCGGATCGCGGCCGCATTGGTTGAAATCGGGCCGTTGTCCTGGGGTATCCCGCAAAATTCTTATCGGCCGGCGGCCGGGAAATATAACAGGACGCCCTCCTGCACCACTGTGGCGACGACCTGCCCCGAGCGGTCGAAGAAATGCCCGGTGCCCAGCCCGCGGGAGTCCGCGGCCACCGGCGAGGATGTCGAGTACAGCAGCCAGTCGTTGAAGTTGACCGGCCGGTGAAACCACACGGAATGGTTGGCCGACGCGGCGAAGATGCGGTCGTAACCCCAGGAAAGGCCGTGGGTGGTGATCACCGAGTCCAGCACCGTGGTGTCCGAGGAGTACACCAGGGCCGCGGTGTGCAGCACCGGGTCGTCGGGCAGCACGCCCAGCGCCTTCTGCCACACGCGGTTGTGGGGCAGGCGCTCACCCTTGTCCCGCATCACCCAGGACGGGTCGTTGGTGAAGCGCCATTCGATCGGATGCAGGGCGTTGACGAAGTGCGGGACGGTCTCCTCGTAGCCGCGCAGCAACTCCCCGATCGGCGGGTGGGTTTCGGGCGGCGCAACCTGCGGCGGGTTGACGCCGTGCTCGAGGCCGGGCCCGCCCGACATGTAGGAGATCAGGGCCGACGACAACACCACGCCGCCCTGCACCGCGTCGACGCGCCGGTTGGCGAAACGCCGCTCGTCGCGCAGCCGTGTCACCCGGAACTCGATGTCCTTGGTGATGTCGCCGCCGTTGACGAAGTGCACCGACAGGGCGCTGGGCGGCAGGTCTTGGCTGTTCAGCGTGCGACTGCTCGCGACCAGCGATTGCGCCATGAGCTGCCCGCCGAACGTCCGCATCGGGTTCTTGCTGGGATGCGAGCCGACGAAGGTGTCGTCGGTCACGCGGTTCAGGTCGAGGACCGCCAGCAGTTCCTTGAAGTCGGGGGCATCGTTGGTCACATCGCCGGCCGGCACGGGCTCTCCTTCGGGCTCGGCGCCCGCATCGTCGGCGTGCGGGCTGGGCTAGACGTCATCCTCCCCGATCCGGTGGACGTGGATCAGGTTGGTCGAACCTACTGTGCCAGGCGGCGCGCCGGCGACGATGACCACCAGGTCACCCCGCTTGTAGCGGCCGAGTTCGAGCAGCGATTTGTCCACTTCGCGGATCATGCTGTCGGTGGACTTCATCATCGGCACGATGAACGTCTCGGTGCCCCAGGTCATGGCCAGCTGGCTGCGCACCTCGGGCCACGCCGTGAAGGCCAGCAGCGGCAACGGGGTGTGCAGGCGCGCCAGGCGCTTGACGGTGTCGCCCGACTGGGTGAACGCGACCAGGGCCTTGGCGTCGAGGCGTTCCCCGATGTCGCGCGCGGCGTAGGAGATCACGCCCCGCTTGGTGCGCGGGACGTGCGTCAACGGCGGGGCGGCGGTGGAGTTCTCCTCGACGGCGCACACGATGCGCGACATCGTCCGCACGGCGACCAGCGGGTGCTTGCCCACCGACGTTTCCCCGGACAGCATCAGCGCGTCGGCGCCGTCGAGCACGGCGTTGGCGACGTCGGAGGCCTCGGCGCGGGTCGGCCGCGAGTTCTCGATCATCGAGTCCAGCATCTGGGTCGCCACGATCACCGGTTTGGCGTTCTCCCTGGCCATCTGGATGGCCCGCTTCTGCACCAGCGGCACCTCTTCCAGGGGCAGCTCGACACCCAGGTCGCCGCGGGCCACCATGATGCCGTCGAACGCCAGCACGATGGCCTCGAGGTTGTCGACGGCTTCGGGCTTCTCCAGCTTGGCGATCACCGGCACCCTCCGCCCCGTCCGGTCCATCACCTCGTGTACCAGCTCGACGTCCGAGGGCGAGCGCACGAACGACAGCGCGACGATGTCGGCGCCGAGCTCCATCGCGAAGGTGAGGTCCTCGATGTCCTTCTCCGACAGCGCGGGGGCCGAGACGTTCATGCCGGGCAGCGACATGCCCTTGTTGTTGCTGACGGGGCCGCCCTCGAGGACCTTGCACACCACGTCGTCGCCCTCGATGCTCTCGACCACGAGGCCGACGTTGCCGTCGTCGACCAGGACCCGGTCGCCGACCGTGGCGTCCTTGGCCAGCCGCTTGTAGGTGGTCGACACGCGGTCGTGGCTGCCTTCGCAGTCGGCGACGGTGATGCGCACGGTCTCGCCGTCGGCCCAGTAGGTGGGCCCGGTCGCGAAGCGCCCCAGCCGGATCTTGGGGCCTTGCAGGTCGGCGAGCACACCGACGGCACGGCCGGTGGTGTCGGATGCGGCTCGCACCCGGTCGTAGGCGGCCTTGTGGTCGGCGTAGTCGCCGTGGCTGAAGTTCAAACGGGCGACGTCCATTCCGGCTTCGACCAGCGCCAGAATCAGCTCGTCGGTTTGGGTTGCAGGGCCAAGGGTGCAGACGATCTTCCCGCGTCTACTCACGGCGCCCCAGCATAGTCGCGCGGGTGGCCCGCGGGGTGACTCGAAGGCGGCCGCGCCGCTACCCGCCGAGGATGGTCGGGACCAACGGGAAGCCTGGCAGGTTGCGCACCACTGTCCACAGGGCCGCGAGCAGCGTGATCACCAGCACGGCCGGCATCGGCAGCGGCGTCCTGCCGTGGTTGCGACGGAGCAGGATCCAGCCGGCCAGCAGCGGGATGCCGACGAGCGCGAACACGTTGTCGTTGACGGCGGCCGCCAGATCGCCGTGCAGCAGGTCATGGGTCATCCGCAGGCCGCCGCAGAAGGGGCAGTTCCACCCGGTCAGCCACCTGAACGGGCACGGCGGGTACAACGAACCCGGGTGGTGCGGGTCGACGAGCGCGACGTAGCCGAGCGCGCCGGCCAGCAGTGCGCCGGTGCCCGCTGCGGTGTAGAGGCGCCGACGACGCGGATTTTCGGGCGGTCGGTGGCCCGCCGGCGGCGGTGGCGCGGCTGTGCCGCGCCACGACGACTCGGTCATGTGTGCAGCATGCCAGATCGGCGGCAGGGACGGCGACGTTCACCCGCGTCACATGCGTCCCTGGACGGAACCAGTGCACATTTTGCCCGCCTCGCAGCGACAACCCAACGCCCGCAACGGCTTTGTCGCTGCGAGGGCGGCACAACGGACGTTTCCGCTGCTCGCAGCGACGTCTGTTATTGCTGTGGCAAGCGGTCGCGCGGCGCGAACGTGCCGGCTGCTCAGCGTCCGGAGCGGCGGCCTCTCAGCCGCAGCGGCCATCGCCGGCGGATTCCCTTGTCCCCGGCCATCGACGCCGTTTCGGCAGCGGGTTCCTGCTCCTCGACAACGTGGGACGGCTGCGCGCCTTCGGTCTCGTCGGGTTCGGCCTCGGCCTCAGGTTCCTCGGCTTCCGGTTCCTCGGCCACCGGTTCCTCGGCCTCATCCACCTCGGCCACCGGCTCTTCGGGCTCTTCGGCCTCGGCCCGCTCTTCGGGCTCAGCCTCGGCAGTCTTCGGGCTCCTCGACCTCCGGCTCCTCGGCCTCGTCGGGCTCGGCCTCGGCAGCTTGGGGCTCCTCGACCTCCGGCTCCTCGGGCTCATCCACCTCGGCCACCGGCTCGTCGGCCTCTTCGGGCTCGGCCTCGGCAGCTTCGGGCTCCTCGGCCTCCGGCTCCTCGACCTCATCCACCTCGGCCACCGGCTCTTCGGCCTCTTCGGGCTCGGCCTCGTCGGGTTCAGCCTCGGCAGCTTCGGGCTCCTCGACCTCCGGCTCCTCGGCCTCCGGCTCCCCGGCCTCATCCACCTCGGCCACCGACTCTTCGGCCTCTTCGGGCTCGGCCTCGTCGGGTTCAGCCTCGGCAGCTTCGGGCTCCTCGACCTCCGGTTCCTCAGCCTCCGGCTCCCCGGCCACCGGCTCCCCGGCCTCATCCACCTCGGCCACCGACTCTTCGGCCTCTTCGGCCTCGGCCTCGTCGGGTTCAGCCTCGGCAGCTTCGGGCTCCTCGACCACCGGTTCCTCAGCCTCCGGCTCCCCGGCCACCGGCTCCCCGGCCTCATCCACCTCGGCCACCGACTCTTCGGCCTCTTCGGCATCGGCTTCCGCTGCTGGGGATTCCGCGACGTCGGGCTCGGCCACAACGGCCTCCTGGGTCGCGGTCGCGGCCGCGGCCGCCTCGCCGTCGTCCACCTCGGCCGCCGCCGTCTTCGCCGTCTCCGCCGTCTCCGAAGCCGGAACAGCGCTGCTCGCAAGCTCTTCCGTCCGCCCGGTTTCGGGCTCGGCCGGCTCCTCTGCGACGTAATCATTGCCCCGCAGGCTCGCGGGATCCTCGCGGCCCTTGGGCGCCAGGATGATGTAGACGACCGCGCCGATGAACACGAACGTCGACGTGAACGAGTTGATCCGAATCCCGGCGATGTGCGTGGCGGGGTCGTCGCGCAGCAACTCGACACCGAAACGGCCGATGCAGTAGCCGGCAACATAGAGCGCGAACAGCCGCCCGTGGCCCAGCCTGAACCGCCGGTCCAGGTAGATCAGGGCGACGAATACCAGCAGGTTCCAAAGTAATTCGTACAGGAAGGTCGGCTGCACGACGAGCGCCACCTGGCCCGTCGAAACCCCGTCGAGGGAATGGGTGTCGATGTAGCCCGACGGATCGCGACGGTAGAAGATCTCCAAACCCCACGGCGCCGTGGTTTCCCGGCCGAAGAGTTCCTGGTTGAAGTAGTTGCCCAGCCGGCCGATGGCCTGCGCCAGAATGATTCCCGGCGCAATGGCGTCCCCGAAGGCGGGCAGCGGGATCCCGCGACGCCGGCAGCCGATCCACGCACCAACACCACCGAGGGCGACCGCACCCCAAATGCCCAACCCGCCGTCCCAGATGCGCAGCGCCGCACCGAGTCCGGCGCCGCCGGGACCCCAGTAGGTCCGCCAGTCGGTGGCCAGGTGGTAGAGCCTGCCGCCGACCAGCCCGAACGGCACCGCCCACAATGCAATGTCGTAGATCACCCCACGTTGGCCGCCACGGGCCGCCCAGCGCCGGTCACCGATCAGCAGCGCGGCCACGATGCCGGCGATGATGAACAGCGCATAGGCGCGGATGGGCAGCGGACCCAGATGCCAGACACCCTGCGGCGGGCTGGGGATGAACTCGGGCAGCATCGTCATCAGGCGGACGCCCTCTGGCGGACGCCGGCCGCGAGTTCCCCGGTCAGTGCGCGCAGCGCCGGCAGGCCGTCCCCGAGCGCCGACACCAGTGCGGAACCGACGATGACGCCGTCGGCGTAGCCGCCGATCTGGGCGGCCTGTTCCCGCGACCGCACGCCCAGGCCCACGCCGACGGGGATGTCCGATACCGCCTTCACCCTCTTCACCAGCTCGGGCGCGGCGTGCGACACCGCGTCACGGGCACCGGTCACCCCCATCGTCGAGGCCGCGTAAACGAACCCGCGCGAGGCCTCCACCGTGGTCACCAGCCGCTCGGGTGTCGATGACGGCGCCACCAGGAAAATGCGATCCAACCGGTGCTCCTCTGATGCCACCAGCCACTGTCCGGCTTCGTCGGGGATGAGGTCGGGGGTGATGAGGCCGTACCCGCCCGCCGCCGCCAGGTCCCGCGCGAACGCGTCAACGCCGTAGCGCAGCACCGGGTTCCAATACGTCATCACCACGGCGCATCCCCCCGCCCGACTGATCGCCTCGACCGCGGCCAGCGTGTCCCGGACCCGCACCCCCCCGTGCAGCGCAATCTCGGTGGCCCGCGCGATCGTCGGGCCGTCCATGCCGGGGTCCGAATACGGCACACCGACTTCGATGATGTCGCAACCGGATTCGATCAGCGCGACCATGCCGGACACCGACACCGGCACGTCGGGATAACCGGTGGGCAGGTAACCGATCAGCGCCGCGCGATTCTCAGCGCGGCACGTTTCGAATACCGGCCCCAGCCTGCTTGCCTCGCGTTGTTGCACGATCATCGTCCGTCGGGCCCCAGCAGGCCGAACCACTTCGCGGCCGCCTCGACGTCCTTGTCGCCCCGCCCTGACAGGTTCACCACGATGACCGCGCCCGGGCCCAACTCGGGGCCCAGCTGCAGGGCACCGGCCACCGCGTGCGCGGATTCGATGGCCGGGATGATGCCCTCGGTGCGGCACAGCAGCCGGAACGCCTCCATCGCCTCGGTGTCGGTGATCGGCCGATATTCGCCACGCCCGGTCTCCTTGAGGTAGGCGTGCTCGGGACCGACCCCGGGATAGTCCAGACCCGCTGAGATCGAATGGGATTCGATGGTCTGGCCGTCCTCGTCCTGCAGCAGGTAGGAGAACGACCCCTGAAACGCCCCGGGCGAACCGCCGGTGAATGTCGCGGCGTGCCTGCCGGTCTCGACGCCGTCGCCGGCCGCCTCGAAACCGATCAGCCGAACGTCGGGGTCGTCGAGAAACGCGTGGAAGATCCCGATGGCGTTGGATCCGCCCCCGACACAGGCCACCACCGCGTCCGGCAACCGGCCCGCCTGCTGCTGTATCTGCACGCGGGTCTCCAGGCCGATGATCCGCTGAAAGTCGCGCACCATCGTCGGGAAGGGATGCGGTCCGGCCGCGGTGCCGAAGCAGTAATAGGTGTTGTCGGCGTTGGTGACCCAGTCCCGGAACGCCTCGTTGATCGCGTCCTTGAGCGTCTTGGGAGCCGGACTCGACCGAGACGACCTCGGCGCCCAGCAGCCGCATCCGCGCCACGTTGAGCGCCTGACGGGCGGTGTCGACGGCGCCCATGTAGATCACGCAATCCAAGCCCGAGCAGCGCGCACGCGGTGGCGGTGGCCACGCCGTGCTGACCGGCCCCGGTTTCGGCGATCACGCGGGTCTTGCCCATCCGGCGGGCGAGCAGGGCCTGGCCGAGCACGTTGTTGATCTTGTGAGATCCGGTGTGATTCAGGTCTTCTCGCTTGAGGAAGATGCGCGCCGAGCCGGCATGTTCGGACAGGCGCTCGGCCTCGTACAGCGGGTGACGGCCGACCGGTGTAGTGCGCCTGCAGGTTGTCCAGGGTGTCGAGGAAGTCGGGGTTGACCCGTTCCTTTTCGTAGGCGGCGGTGACCTCTTCGATCACCGCCATCAACGCCTCGGGAATGTAGCGGCCCGCCGTACACGCCGAAGTGCCCACCGCGGGTCGGGATCATGCCGGGTGGGTTCGGAAATGGCCGCACTCGTCAACGGTAGGTCCGGCCGGGACAGACCTACCATCACCAAGGCTCGACGCGCGGGTGGCTCATCGGGTCCAACGTGACTAGCGCGCCGGTTTGGGGCAGGACGGATGCGTGCCCGCGGTGACCAGGTCGGCGACCGCGGCGCGGGGGTCGCCGCTTCTGACCAGACCCTCGCCGACCAAGACGGCGTCGGCGCCCGCGCCGGCGTAAGCCAACAGGTCCCCGGTGCCGCGCACACCCGACTCGGCGACTCTGATCACATTGCTGGGCAGTCCGGGGGCGATGCGCGCGAAGCAGTCCCGGTCCACCTCCAGGGTCGCGAGGTCGCGGGCGTTGACGCCGATCACCTTGGCCCCGGCCTGCAGCGCCCGGTCGGCCTCTTCCTCGGTGTGGACTTCGACGAGGGCCGTCATACCAAGCGATTCGGTGCGATCGAGCATCGACACCAACGCCGACTGGTCGAGCGCGGCCACGATCAGCAGCAACATGTCGGCGCCGTGGGCGCGCGCCTCGTGGATCTGATAGGGCTGTATCACAAAGTCTTTGCGCAGGACCGGCACCGAGACGGCGGCCCGCACCGCGTCGAGGTCGTCGAGCGATCCGTGGAAGCGCCGCTCCTCGGTCAGCACGCTGATGATCCGCGCGCCACCGTCCTCGTAGGAGCGGGCCAGTTTCGCCGGGTCGGCGATGGAAGCCAGCGCACCCGCCGACGGGCTGGCCCGCTTCACCTCGGCGATGACACCGATTCCGGGCTGCCGCAGGGCGGCGAGCACGTCGAGCGGCGGGGCCGCCGCGGCGGCGAGGGCTTTGATCTCCGACAGGCCGATGAGGGCTTCGCGCGCGGCAACGTCGGCCCGGACTCCCTCGAGGATGGAGTCGAGCACAGTTGCCGGACTCATGCCTGTCGTTTCCTTCCCACGGTCACGCGACTGTCACCACGGTGCACAGTCGATTCCGAAGACGTCCCGCAAGGGTAGCGACCCATGGCGTGCGGTCCGTCACCGCCCCTCGGTGTCAGACCCGCGGGGTCGATCGGTGGGGTCGTGACCCTCATCAAGCGCATCCCAGATCATCCGTTCCGATATCTCCGGCGTGTCGTGCGGCTCCAGCATCGCGCCGTCGGCGCCTTTCCCTCGCGCAATCGACCGGCGAGTCGCGGGCGCAGCGTATTTCGTTGCGCTCAAACGGGCCGACCCGGGATCCGACGCCGACCGCATCAACAGCACCGAGGAGACCAGCGTGCAGACCGCGGCGGCCACCGCGATCCCCGCGCCCCAGTACTGCCGGTCGCTGCCCACCAGCGTCATCGTCGGGACATGCGCCAGGTCGGCGCCGCGCACCGCCACGTCCGGGACCGCCCACAGGCTGACGCCGAGGTAGCCCGCTGCGAAGCTGGCCGCCGCCAGCAACCCCGCCAACACCCGCAGCGCCCAGCCGCGCACCGCCAGCACGGCGACGGCGGCCGCCAGCATCAGCAACGCCAGCGGCAGCAGCGCCGTCGACCACGCCGCCCCCGACAGGGTCACCGCCTTGGGCTGCCCCAGCCCGTCGAAGGATCGGATCGTCACCCACGGCAGCCGTGACGCCGCCCAGAGCGCCCCGGCGGCGACCACCAGCAGCGTCTGCGCGACACGGATCGTCAGCCGGGCCCTCCGGCCATCAGCCATCGCCGCCGGCCTCGGGAGCGGTCAGCGTCTCGGCGGCGGCGATCGCGTTCAGCACCGCGCGCGCCTTATTGGACGCCTCGGTGTACTCGTAGGGCCCGTTGGAATCGGCCACCACCCCACCGCCGGCCTGGACGTAGGCGGTGCCGGCGCGCATCAACGCGGTGCGGATGGCGATCGCGAAGTCGGCGTTACCGGCGAAGTCGAGATAGCCGACCACCCCGCCGTAGAGGCCGCGGCGGGTCTTCTCCACCTCTTCGATGAGCTCCATGGCCCGCACCTTGGGTGCTCCCGACAGCGTGCCGGCCGGGAAACAGGCCGTCACCGCGTCCAGGGCGGTCCGTCCCTCGTCGAGCATCCCGGTCACCGTCGACACCAGATGCATCACGTGGCTATAGCGCTCGATGTGGCTGTAATCCTCGACGCACACGGTCCCCGGCGTGCACACCCGGCCGAGATCGTTGCGGCCGAGGTCGACCAGCATCAGATGCTCGGCGCGTTCCTTCTCGTCGGCCAGCAGCTCGGATTCCAGCAGCTGATCCTCTTCCTCGTTGTTGCCGCGCCACCGCGTCCCGGCGATCGGATGCGTCGTCGCGCGGCCCTCGGCAATCGTGACCAGCGCCTCCGGGCTCGACCCGACGATCGAAAAGTCCGTTCCACCATCTCCGTTGGGCACATGCAACAGGTACATGTAAGGACTCGGGTTGGTGGCCCGCAGCATCCGGTACACGTCGATGGGGTCGACATCGGTGTCCATTTCGAAGCGCTGTGAGGGCACCACCTGGAACGCTTCACCGGCCGCGATCTGCTCGACCAGGTAGTCGACGATCTTGCCGTACTCCTCGACGGTGCGCTGCGCGCGGTAGCGCGGCGCGGGCCGGCTGAACGTGGCGACCGCCGACGGCAGCGGCTGGCCCAGCGCGCCGGTCATCACGTCCAGCCGCGCCACCGCGTCGTCGTAAGCCTCGTCGACCCGTTCGTCGGTGCCGTTCCAGTTCACCGCGTTGGCGATCAGCGTGATGGTGCCCTCGTGGTGGTCGACCGCGGCGACGTCGGTGGCCAGCAACAGCAGCATGTCGGGCAGGCCCAGGTCGTCGGCGGCCAGCTCGGGCAGGCGCTCGAGGCGCCGCACCAGGTCGTAGGCGAAGAAGCCGACCATGCCCCCCGACAGCGGCGGCAAGCCGGGCATCACCTCGGTCGCCAGCAACTCGAGCGTTGCGCGCAGCGCCTGCAGCGGGTCGCCGCCGGTGGGCGCGTCGTGCGGCACCGCGCCCAGCCACACCGCCTCGCCGTCGCGCACGGTCAGCGCCGACGGTGCGCCCGCCCCGATGAACGACCACCGCGACCAGGACCGCCCGTTCTCGGCGGATTCCAGCAGGAACGTGCCCGGCCGGTTGGCGGCGAGTTTGCGGTAGGCCGACAGCGGTGTCTCGCTGTCGGCCAACACCTTGCGGGTCACCGGGACCACGCGATGCTCGGACGCCAGCCGGCGGAAATCCTGCCGGGAGGTCGTGGAAGCGAGGTGGTCGTGCACCGAACCATCCTCGCAGATAGGCCGCCGGGCCCCTCAGGCGTAGCGTCATCGCCATGAAACCTGGTGAGACCGTGGCCGACTTCGAGCTTCCCGACCAGACGGGAACGCCGCGCAAGCTGACCGCCCTACTCTCCGACGGGCCGGTGGTGCTGTTCTTCTACCCGGCGGCCATGACGCCCGGCTGCACCAAGGAGGCCTGCCACTTTCGCGACCTGGCCGCCGAATTCGCGGCGGTCGGCGCCGTCCGGGTCGGCATCAGCGCCGACCCGGTGGCCAAGCAGGCCAAGTTCGCCGAGATGCAGAAGTTCGACTACCCGCTGCTGTCCGACGCCGACGGGACGGTCGCGGCGCAGTTCGGCGTCAAGCGCGGCCTGCTGGGCAAGTTGCTGCCGGTCAAGCGCACGACATTCGTCATCGACACCGACCGCACCGTTCTGGACGTGATCGCCAGCGAGTTCAGCATGGACACCCACGCCGACAAGGCGCTGCAGACGCTGCGCGCGCGGGCTTAGCCCCCGTTCAGGCGCGAGCAGACCGCGATCAGGCGCGAGCAGACCGCGAGCAGACGCGGAATCGCACAAAACATGCGGGCGCAGTGCGATTCTGTGTCTGCTCGCGGCGGTCCGTCAGGGGCTGATCGCCAGGAACAAGTAGGCGGCGAGCAGCACCAGGTGCAGCTCACCCTGCAATCGGGTGGCCCGCCCGGGTACCACGGTCAGCACGCTGATCACGACGGTGAGAGCGAACAACACCAACTGGGTGGCGCCCAGACCGAGCACCAGCGGCCCTTCGAGCCAGATCGAGGCGAGCGCGATGGCCGGGATGGTGAGCCCGATGCTGGCCAGCGACGAGCCATAGGCCAGGTTGAGGCTGGTCTGGATGCGGCCTTGCCGCGCCGCGCGTGCCGCCGCGAGCGTCTCGGGCGACATGACCAGGGTCGCGATCACCACGCCGACGAACGACTGCGGGAAGCCGGCCGCCGACACCAACTGCTCGATCGTCGGCGACTCCAGCTTGGCCAGGCCGACCACCGCCACCAGCGCGACAAGCAGCAATCCCACGCTGCGCAGCGCCACCCCGGTGCTCGGGGGATCCGCGTGGCTTTCGTCCTCGGACAGGCTCTTCTGCCCCTTCTGGGCGACGGGCAGGAAAAAGTCGCGATGCCGCACGGTTTGGGTGAAGACGAACAACAAGTAGAGCCCCAGCGAGGCGACCGCGGCGAAGGCCAGTTGACCGGGAGAAAATTGCCGCCCCCCGTGGGTGGTGGTGAACGTGGGCAGCACCAGGCTCAGCGTCGCCAACGTGGTGAGCGTGGCCAGCGCCACCCCGCTGCCTTCGGCGTGGAAGATGGTCACGCCATACCGGTGCGAACCCAGCAGCAGTGATAGGCCCGCGATTCCGTTCGTGGTGATCATCACCGCGGCGAACACCGTGTCGCGGGCCAACGTCTCGGTCTCATGCCCGCCGGACGCCATCAGGGTGACGATCAGCGCCAGCTCGATGGTCGTCACCGCGGCGGCGAGCACCAGCGAACCGAACGGCTCGCCGACGCGGTGCGCGACCACCTCGGCGTGGTGCACCGCGGCCAGCACGGCGCCGGCGAGCAATGCCGCCAACACCGCGGCAACCAGCGGACCGGGGTGCGTGCCCCAGGTCAGGGCCAGCACGACCAGGGCCACGAGCGGCACCGCGACGTTCCAGGGCACCCGTTTCAATCGATCCACCATCCTCATCGCCCGCTCTGGCAATTACCGCCTGCCGCAATCAGAGTCTCAGTAGCATGCTCACATGCCAAAAACCGATGGTTTAACCGAAGGTGAAGTGTTCGCCGGGTACACCATCGTTCGGCGGCTGGGCGCCGGCGGAATGGGCCAGGTGTATCTGGCGCAGCACCCGCGGCTGCCGCGGCGTGACGCGCTGAAGATTCTGCCCGACGATCTGACCGGCAATCTCGAGTTCCGCCAACGCTTCAACCGCGAGGCCGACCTGGCCGCCAGCCTGTACCACGAACACATCGTCGGCATCCACGACCGCGGCGAATACGAAGGGCAACTGTGGATCTCGATGGACTACGTCGAGGGGACCGACGCCGCGCGGCTGCTGCGCGACAAGTATCCGTCCGGGATGCCGAAAGCCGACGTCGTCCAGATCATTTCGGCCGTCGCCGACGCGCTCGACTACGCCCACTCGCGCGGGCTGCTGCACCGCGACGTCAAGCCCGCCAACATCCTGCTGGGCGACGCCGATTCGCGACGGCGCATCCTGCTCGGCGACTTCGGCATCGCTCGCGAGCTCGGCGAGATCAGCGGCCTGACCGCGACGAACATGCTGGTGGGCACCACCGCCTACTGCGCACCGGAGCAGTTGCGCGGTGCCGACCTCGACGCGCGCGCCGACCAATATGCCCTCGGCTGCACCGCGTTCAACCTGCTGACCGGGTCCGCGCCGTTTGCGCACTCCAACCCCGCGGTGGTGATCGGCCACCACCTGTCCTCGCCGCCGCCGGCGGTCAGCGAACGGCGCCCGGAGCTGGCGGAGCTCGACGCGGTGATCGCCAAGGCGATGGCCAAGAATCCCGACGAGCGGTTCGCCACGTGCGCCGACTTCGCGGCGGCCCTGGCCGGCCGGCCGGCCACCGCCCCACCCGCCGCGGTGGGGCCCACCGAGGTCGTCGCCGGGGCGACGGAGGCGATCGCACGGCCGGCGGGCGCCGCCCCGAAGGTGCCCGGCCGCCGGCTGGGGCCTGTCCCGCTGGTCGCCGCGCTGGCCGCCGTGGCGCTGCTCGCGGTGGGCGCGGTGGTCGGCATCCAGCTGCTGCGCGGCCACCCCCGCCAGCAGGCCGACAGCGCCCCTGCCCAGTCCGCGGCGCCGCCGACCAGCGCCGCCCCGGCGGCCCCCTCGACGTCGGCGGTCACGCTGTCCAGCCAGATCACCGATCAGTCCGGCGTGCTGGGGCCCCTCGAGCACGCCGCGGTGGACAAGGCGGTCGCCAAGCTCCGGAACGACCGCGGCACCCGGCTGTGGGTGGTCTACGTCAACAGTTTCGGCGACCTGCGGCCGCTCAGATGGGCCGAGAACGTGGTGCTCGCCAACGGTTTGGGCGATACCGATGCGCTGCTGGCCATCGCCACCGCCGACGCGTCCTATTCCTTCCGGGTGCCCGGCGCGCTGGCCAACGGGATCGCGGTCGACATCGAGTCGATCCGCCGCGATCGCATCGGGCCGGCCGTCTACCGCCGCGAGTGGGCCCGCGCCGCCATCGCCGCGGCCAACGGACTCGAAGGAGTGCCCAGCTAGCCGTCGGGCTCCAGCAGGACGTCGGCGTCGAAGCAGCTGTGGTCGCCGGTGTGGCAGGCGCCGCCCACCTGCTCGACGGTCAGCAGCACGGCGTCGCCGTCACAGTCCAGCCGCACCGAGTGCACGCGCTGGGTGTGGCCCGACGTCGCGCCCTTGACCCACTGCTGGGCGCGGGATCGCGAATAATAGGTGGCCTCACGGGTTTCCAGGGTGCGCGCGAGCGCCGCGTCGTCCATCCAGGCCACCATCAGCACGTCGCCGCTGCCGCGCTCCTGCACCACGGCGGTGAACAGGCCCTCGGCGTTGCGCTTCAGGCGCCCGGCGATCTTCGGGTCCAGCGTCATCGCACGACGATCCCCTCGGCGGCCATGGCGGCCTTCACCTGGCCGATCGTCAGCTCGCGGAAGTGAAAGACGCTGGCGGCCAGCACCGCATCGGCGCCGGCCCGCACCGCGGGCGCGAAGTGTTCGGCCACACCGGCGCCGCCGCTGGCGATCACCGGGATGGTGACCGCCGAGCGGACCGCACGTAGCATCTGCAGGTCGAAGCCGGCCTTGGTGCCGTCGGCGTCCATCGAGTTCAGCAGGATCTCCCCCACCCCCAGGTCGGCGCCGCGCGACGCCCACTCGACGGCGTCGATGCCGGTGCCGCGGCGGCCGCCGTGGGTGGTGACCTCCCAGCCCGACGGGGTGGGCACCGAATCGGGCGGCACCGTGCGCGCGTCGACCGACAACACGATGCACTGGGAGCCGAACTGCCGCGCCATCTCCTCGAGCAGGTCGGGGCGGTCGATGGCGGCGGTGTTGACCGACGACCTTGTCGGCGCCGGCGCGCAGCAGGGTGTCGACGTCGGCCACGCTGCGCACCCCGCCGCCGACGGTCAGCGGGATGAAGACCTGCTCGGCGGTGCGGCGCACCACGTCGAGCATCGTGGCCCGGCCCGACGACGACGCGGTCACGTCGAGGAAGGTCAGCTCGTCGGCGCCCTCGGCATCGTAGGCCGCCGCCAGCTCCACCGGATCGCCCGCGTCGCGCAGGTTTTCGAAGTTGACCCCCTTGACGACCCGCCCGGCGTCCACGTCCAGGCAGGGAATCACGCGCACGGCAAGGCCGGTCCCCATCTCAGAAGTCCTCCGGTCTGCCGGTGGCGCGCAGGATCTCGAGGATCTCGCCGTGCACGCCGGGCGCCGCGGCCAGCACCGACCGCGCCCCGGACGTCCACTGCTCACCGCCCAGGTTGGTCACGATGCCGCCGGCGGCCCGCACCAGCGCCACCCCGGCGGCGTGGTCCCAGATGTGGTCACCGAAACTGATTGCGCCCCCCAGGATTCCGTCGGCGACGTAGACGAGGTCGATGCCGGTGGAACCGTGCATGCGCAGTCGCGACGACACCCGGCTGAGGTTCTCCAGCACCGCCATCCGGTAGCGTCCCGGGAAACGCCCCCGCGAGTCGGCGCTGAAGGTCCCGACCCCGACGAGGCTGTCGGACAGCTTCGCCGGCGCCAGCGGCGCTTGGGGGACAGAGTTTTTGCGTAACGGGCCCCCCGCCACGGCGGTGTAGCGCTCGTCGATGAACGGCAGCCACGTCAGGCCGGCCACCGGGTCCCCGTCGTGCAGCAGGCCCAACAGGATCGCGGCCATCGGCGACCCGGCGGCGTAATTGAACGTGCCGTCGATCGGGTCGAGCACCCACACCCACGGCGCGTCGACGTCCGTGCCGCCGAACTCCTCGCCGTGCACGCCGATTCCGGTGGCCTCGACCAACGCGTCGACGACCTGCCGCTCGATCGCGAGGTCGATCTCGGTGGCGAAGTCGTTGCCCTTCTTGGCGACCGCGGAATCGGCGCGGTGACCGTCCAGGAACCGCGGCACGGCCGCGTCCAGGATCGCCGACGCCTCGCCCACCAGCGCGTCCAGATCCATCTGCCGGGCCTACCCTCGCACCGCGGCCAGCGCCTGCGGCAGGGTGAACCGCCCGGCGTAGAGGGCCTTGCCCACGATGGCGCCCTCGACACCGTGACCGGTGAGGGTTGCGATGGCGCGCAGGTCGTCCAGGCTGGACACCCCGCCGGAGGCGATCACCGGGGCGTCGGTGCGGTCGGTGACGCGGGTCAGCAGCTCCAGATTCGGGCCGCCCAGCGTGCCGTCCTTGGTGACGTCGGTGACGACATAGCGCGAACACCCTTGGCCGTCAAGGCGTTCCAGCACCTGCCACAGGTCGCCGCCGTCGGTCTCCCAGCCACGTCCGCGCAGCCGGTGCTCCCCGTCCACGATCTGGACATCCAGCCCGACGGCGACCTTCTCGCCGTGCTCGGCGATCGCGCGGGCGCACCACTGCGGGTTCTCCAGCGCCGCCGTGCCGACGTTGACCCGGGCACAGCCGGTGGCCAGCGCGGCGGCCAGCGAGTCGTCGTCGCGGATCCCGCCCGAGAGTTCCACCTGCACGTCCAGCTTGCCCACCACCTCGGCGAGCAGCTCGCGGTTGGAGCCGCGGCCGAACGCGGCGTCGAGGTCCACCAGATGGATCCATTCGGCGCCGTCGCGCTGCCAGCCCAGCGCGGCATCCAGCGCCGAGCCGTACTCGGTCTCACTGCCGGCCTTGCCCTGCACCAGGCGGACGGCGCGACCGTCGACCACGTCGACGGCGGGTAACAAAATCAGTGGCATCTCTTAAAGTCCCTCGACCCAATTGCTCAGCACGGCCGCACCGGCGTCCCCGCTCTTCTCCGGATGAAACTGGGTGGCCGACAGCGCACCGTCCTCGACGGCGGCCAGGAACGGCGCCCCGTGCGTGGCCCAGGTCAGCATCGCCTCGGGTGAACCCTCCCAGCGCTGCGCGGCGTAGGAGTGCACGAAGTAGAACCGGGTGTCGGCGTCCAGGCCCTTGAACAGCACGCTGCCCGGCGCGGCGGTCACCGCGTTCCAGCCCATGTGCGGAATCACCCGGGCGCGCAACCGGATGACCTCCCCGGGCCATTGCCCACACCCATCGGTCTGCGTCCCGAATTCGATGCCGCGGGCGAACAGGATCTGCATGCCCACGCACACCCCCAGCACCGGACGACCGGCAGCGACCCGCTCGGCGATGATGTTGTGGCCGGCGATTCGGCGCAGGCCGGTCATGCACGCCTCGAACGCACCGACGCCCGGCACCACCAGCCCGTCGGCGTCCGCGGCGGCCTTCGCGTCGGCGGTCACCTCGACCGACGCGCCGACCCGCTCCAGCGCGCGCTGGGCCGACCGCAGATTGCCCGAGCCGTAGTCCAGGACCACAACCGATCGTTTTGTCACAGAACGCCTTTGGTGGACGGCACGCCCGACACGCGGGGATCGGCCTCGACTGCCTGACGCAGTGCGCGGGCCACCGCCTTGTACTGCGCCTCGGTGATGTGGTGCGGGTCGCGGCCGTAGAGGACGCGCACGTGCAGCGCGATGCGGGCGTTGGATGCCAGCGTCTCGAACACGTGCCGGTTGACGACGGTGTGGTACGGCACCGAGCTGCCGGCGATGGTGGTGCGCAACATGTGCTCGGGCTCGCCGGTGTGCACGCAGTAGGGCCGCCCGGACACGTCGACCGCGGCGTGCGCAAGCGCCTCGTCCATCGGGATGTACGCGTCCCCGAACCGGCGGATGCCCTGCTTCTCGCCCAGCGCCTCGCGCAGCGCCTGCCCCAGCGCGATCGCGGTGTCCTCGATCGTGTGGTGCCCCTCGATCTCGACGTCGCCGGCGGTGCGCACGGTCAGGTCGAAGCTGGCGTGGCTGCCGAGCGCGGTCAGCATGTGGTCGTAGAAGGGGACACCGGTGTCGACGTGGACCTGGCCGGTGCCGTCGAGGTCGAGTTCGACGACGATGTCGGATTCCTTGGTGCGGCGTTCGATGCGCGCGCGGCGGGTCTTCCCATCGGTCTCGGTCGCGGTCACGGTGCTCCTACGGGGGTGGCGGGGGCCAGTTCGGTGGCGGCGAGCCGGGCGCTGGCCCGCAGGAACGCGTCGTTCTCGGCGGCCAGCCCCGTGGTGGCGCGCAAAAAGTGCGGGATGCCGACGTCGCGGATCAGGACGCCGACGTCCAGGTAGCGTTGCCATGCGGCCGGCGCGTCGGCGAACTCCCCGAACAGGACGAAGTTGGCGTCACTGGGTATCACCCGGAAACCCATGTCGCTCAGCGCCTTCGAGACGCGCTCGCGTTCGGCGATCAGCGCCGCGACGCTGCTCAGGGTGTCGTCGGCGTGCCGCAGCGCGGCCCGGGCCGCGGCCTGGGTGACCGAGGACAGGTGGTAGGGCAGCCGCACCAGCAGCAGCGCGTCGATCACCGCCGGGGTGGCGATCAGATAGCCGAGCCGGCCGCCGGCGAAGGCGAACGCCTTGCTCATGGTGCGGGTGACGACGAGCCGGGTCGGGTATTCCCCGACCAGCGAAACCGCGCTGGGCCGCGCGGAGAACTCGCCGTAGGCCTCGTCGACGATCACGATCCCGGGTGCCACCTCGAGCAGCCGCCGCAGATCCGGCAGCGAAATGCTCTGCCCGGACGGGTTGTTCGGGCTGGCGAGGAACACGATGTCGGGCTTGCGGTCGGTGATGGCGGCGACGGCGGCGTCGACGTCGAGGCTGAAATCGCCGGCGCGTGCCGTCTCGATCCATTCCGTCTGCGTGCCGTGGGAGATGATCGGGTGCATCGAGTAGGACGGGACGAATCCGATCGCGCTGCGGCCCGGCCCGCCGAACGCCTGCAGCAGCTGCTGCAGAATCTCGTTGGAACCGTTTGCCGCCCAGAGGTTTTCCACGCCGAGCCGGGCGCCGGTCTGGGCGGTGAGGTAGGCGGCCAGGTCGGTCCGCAGCTCCACCGCGTCGCGGTCGGGGTAGCGGTGCAGACCGACCGCGGCCTCCCGCACCGAGCGCGCCATGTCGTCGACGAGCGCCTTGGTGGGCGGGTGCGGATTCTCGTTGGTGTTGAGCTGCACCGGCACATTCAGTTGCGGCGCGCCGTAGGGGGATTTGCCGCGCAGGTCCGCGCGCAGCGGCAGGTCGTCCAGGGTCGGTTGCTGGCCCGTCATCGCTCGAACCTCCGTCGCACCGCCACACCGTGGGCCGGCAGGTCTTCGGACTTGGCCAGCGTGACCACGTGCCCGGAGACGTCCTTGAGGGCCGCCTCGGTGTAGTCGACGACGTGGATGCCGCGCAGGAACGTCTGCACCGACAGGCCGCTGGAGTGCCGCGCGCTGCCCGCCGTCGGCAACACGTGGTTGGATCCGGCGCAGTAGTCCCCGAGGCTCACCGGCGCGTACGGACCGACGAAGATGGCCCCCGCCGACCGTATCCGGCCGGCGACGGCCGCCGCGTCGGCGGTCTGGATCTCCAGGTGCTCGGCGGCGTAGGCGTTCACGACCCGGACACCGGCGTCCAGGTCGTCGACGAGGATGATCGCCGACTGGCGCCCGCCGAGCGCGGTGCTCACGCGCTGGTGGTGCACGGTCGTGGCCAGCTGGGCGGCCAGTTCCTCGTCGGTGGCATCTGCCAGGTCCACGCTTGGGGTCACCAGCACGCTGGCGGCCATCTCGTCGTGCTCGGCCTGGCTGATCAGGTCGGCGGCCACGTGCGCGGGGTCGGCGGTGTGGTCGGCCAGGATGGCGATCTCGGTCGGCCCCGCTTCGGCGTCGATGCCCACCTGCGAGCGGCACAGGCGCTTGGCCGCGGTGACGTAGATGTTGCCGGGCCCGGTGATCATGTCGACAGGCGCGAGTTCGGTGTCGCCGCCCGGCGACGATGCGGACCGCGTGCGGTCCGAGGTGGGGGCACCTCCCGCTTGCGGGGGAAAGCCGGGCCATTCGGCCCCCGTGTCGGTGCCGCCGTAGGCCAGCAGGGCCACCGCCTGCGCGCCGCCCACCGCCCAGACCTCGTCCACCCCCAACAGCCGGGCCGCCGCGAGGATCGTCGGGTGCGGCAGGCCGTCAAAGCCGGCCTGCGGCGGGCTGGCCACCACCAGCGAGGCGACGCCCGCGGCCTGCGCGGGCACCACATTCATCACCACGCTGGACGGGTAGACGGCGTTGCCGCCGGGCACATACAGGCCGACCCGCTCGACGGGAACCCACCGCTCGGTCACCGTCGCCCCCGGGCCCAGCGTGGTGGTGACGTCGGCGCGGCGCTGGTCGGCGTGCACCGCGCGGGTGCGCTCGATCATCACTTCCAGGGCGTCGCGGACCTCGGGGTCCAGGCCGTCCAGGGCCTGGCCGAGCGCGGCGTCGGGCACCCGCACGGCCGGGGGCCGCACGCGATCGAACCGCTCCCCGAATTCCAGCGCGGCCGCGGCCCCACGCTCGGCGACGGCCTCCACGATCGGGCGCACCTTCGGCAGGATGCTCTCCACGTCGGCGCCCCCGCGCGGCAGCGCCGCCCGCAGCCGGGCCGCCGTCAAGTCGGCGCCCCGCAGGTCGATGCGGGCCATCACGGGCGCGGGTGTGGCAGTCACGCCGTCCATTGTCCCAGAGCAACTCAAGTCGATATCCGACCGGTACAGTGCCGGTGAGAACCCCTTTGGAAAGGCAGCCGCCATGTCCGCCAAGGATCACCCGAACAACGCCCCCGGCGTGCCGATGGTTTTCCCGCCCTGGTTCGAACGTTTCCAGATCAAGTACTTCAACCCGGTGGTCAAGCCGTTCGCGCGGTTCATGCCCGGCACCGCGACCATCAAGCATCGCGGCCGCACGTCCGGCAAGTCCTACGAGACCATCATCACCCCGTATCGCAAGGGCAACGTGCTGGCGATCGCACTGGGCCACGGGAAGACGAACTGGGTCAAGAACGTGCTGGCGGCGGGCGAGGCCGACGTGCAGTTCAGCCGCAACCGCGTGGTGCACCTGACCAATACGCGCATCCTGCCGGCCGGCTCCGAGGGCCCCGAAGTCGACGCCCTACCGCGCATGGCGCGCGTGCAGCTGCGCCGCATCGGGGTGTTCGTCGCCGACATCACCTGAGCCCGCGCGTTTCGTGTGAACTGAGGGCTTTCGGTGTGAACTGAGGGCGGGGTTCGACGGCGTGTCGCCGCCCTGGATTCACTCTCGATGGTTCGCGTCCTGAAGACCCGGCTACATGTCCAGGCCGATGTCGAGCACGCGCACCGAATGGGTGAGCGCGCCGACGGCCAGGTAATCCACCCCCGTCGCGGCGTAGGTCGCCGCCGTGTCCAGGCTGAGCCCGCCGGAGGCTTCGAGCAACACGGTGGGCGCGCGGGAGTCGCGGCGCTGCACGGCGATCTGCGTCTGCCACACGGGGAAGTTGTCCAGCAGCACGAGCTCGGGCTTTTCGGCCAGCACCGCGTCGAGCTGCTCGAGGGAGTCGACCTCGACCTCGCACGGCAGCTCCGGGGCGGCTTCGCGCACCGCCCGCAACGCCTCGACCACCGACCCGGCGGCCACCACGTGGTTGTCCTTGATCAACGCGGCATCGCCGAGCCCGAGGCGGTGGTTGACGCCGCCGCCGACGCGCACCGCGTATTTCTGCAGCAGCCGCAGGCCGGGCAGGGTTTTGCGGGTGTCGCGGATCTGGGCCTTGGTGCCCGCCACGGCCTCCACCCAGGCCGCGGTCGCGGTGGCGATCCCCGAGAGGTGGCAGATCAGGTTCAGCATGGTCCGTTCCGCGGTCAACAGGCCACGGGCCGGTGCCCGCACCGTCAGCAGCGACTCCCCCGGCTGCAGCCGGGCGCCGTCCGCGACCCGGTCGAGACACCTCGTAACCGCCGGCACCGAGCACCTCGTCGAGCACCAGCAGCGCGATGTCCACCCCGGCGATCACCCCGGGCTCCCGCGACACCATCGACGCCGTGGCCACCGCGTCGCCGGCGACCGTGGCCACCGTGGTGACGTCGGGCCCGTAGCGCAGGTCCTCCTCGAGGCCGCGCCGGATGACGTCGAGCGCGGCGGCCCGTTCGTCCGGGGACAGCATCGTCACACCACCGCCGCCAGCGCCTCCGCCAGCACCGACGTGCGGTCGTCGGCCAGCCGCAGCACGCTGCTGCGGGCCTGTTCGGGCGCGGGCTCGGGGTATTCGGCGCGGTGATGGCAGCCCCGGCTCTCGGCGCGCGCCAGGGCCGCCGCCGTGACCGCGCGGGCCGCCATCGTCAACGCGACGTCCTCGAAGTCGCGCCGGCTCCTGATGTCGCGCAGCGGCGCCTGCGCCAGCGCGTCGGACAACCGCTGCAGCCCCGCGGCGTCGCGCACCACCGCGGCGTCGCGGCTCATCGCGCGTTGCAGGTCGTCGCGCGGCGGCGCGGTGTGGGCGAGCGGTTCGACCGCCGCGGCGTGCGTCCGCCCGACGGTCAACGCGTGGGCGGCCGCGGCCGTGCCGGCGCGCCCGCCGACCACCAAACCCTCCAGCAGGCTGTTGGAGGCCAGCCGGTTGGCGCCGTGCATCCCGGTGCGGGCGACCTCACCCGCCGCGAACAGCCCCGGCAGCTCGGTCTGGCCGGACACGTCGGTGACGACGCCGCCGCAGCTGTAGTGCGCCCCCGGCACGACGGGCATGGGTTGGCGGACGGGGTCGATGCCGGCGGCGCGGCAGGCCGCGGTGACGGTGGGGAACCGCTCCGCGAAGCCCTCGATGCCGCGGGCGTCGAGCAACACGTAGGGGTCGCCGGTGGCCTTCATGCGCGCGTCGATCGCGGCCGCGACGATGTCGCGCGGCGCCAGGTCCCCCATCGGGTGGACGCCGGCCATGATCGGGTCGCCTTGCCGGTCGAGCAGAATCGCGCCCTCGCCGCGGATCGCCTCGGTGATCAGGGGCCGGCGGCCGCCGGCGCCGTCGCCGTAGAGCATCGTCGGGTGGAACTGGATGAACTCGAGGTCGCTGACCGCGACCCCGGCCCACAACGCCAGCGCGACGCCGTCGCCGGTGGACCCGCCGGGATTGGTGGTGGCGCCGTAGAGATGGCCGAGGCCGCCGGAGGCGAGGATCACCGACGGCGCGCTGATGATCCCGTATCCGTCCCGGTTGCCCACCAGCACCCCGGTGACCGACACGCCGTCGTGCAGCACGCGCAGGGCCACGTGCCGCGTGCGGACGTCCAGCACGGTGGCGGCGTGATCCAGGGCGCGCTGCACCTCGGCGCCCGTGGCATCACCCCCGGCGTGCACGATGCGGCGTCGGGAGTGCCCGCCCTCGCGCGTCAACGCCCACCGGCCGGGCAGCGCTTCATCGAAACGCGCTCCGTCGCCGACCAAATCTGTCACCGCTCGGTAGCCGTCGGCCACGATCGAGGTGACCGCGTCGGGGTCGCACAGACCCGCGCCCGCGGCCAGGGTGTCGGCGACGTGGGCGTCGACCGAGTCGTCGTTGTCGGGCAACACGACCGCGATGCCGCCCTGCGCGTAGTGCGTCGCGGTCGCGCCGTGAGTCTGGTCGGCCTTGGACAGCACCACGACGCGGCGCCCGGCGCGGTGGGCGGCCAGCGCGGCGGCCAGTCCGCCGACGCCGGTGCCGATGACGACGATGTCGGCGGAATCCGACCAGGCCGGACGGGCGATCATTCGCCGCCGCCCGGCTGCCCGATCGCGATCATCCGCTGCACGCTGCGCCGGCCCGCCGCGGCCACGTCCGGGTCGACGTGCACCTCGTCGACACCCTCGGCCAGGCAGCGCAACAGGGCGGCGGGGGTGATCATCTTCATGAACTTGCACGACGCGCGGTCGTTGACCGCCTGGAAGTCCACTTTCGGTGCTGCCCTGCGCAATTGGTAGAGCATGCCGACCTCGGTGGCCACCAGCACCTTGCGCGCGCGCGTCTGGTGGGCGGCGTCGAGCATGCCGCCGGTGGACAGGATCTTCACCCGGTCCTCCGGAAAGGCGCCCTCGCCGGCGAGATACAACGCCGAAGTGGCACAACCGCATTCGGGATGCACATACAGCTCGGCGTCGGGATTGGTGCGGGCCCTCTCGGCCAGTTCGTCGCCGTTGATGCCGGCGTGCACGTGGCACTCGCCGGCCCACACGTGCAGGTTCTCGCGCCCGGTGACGCGCCGGACGTGCGCGCCCAGGAACTGGTCCGGGCAGAACAGCACCTCGCGGTCGGGGTCGATGGACTCGACGACGTCGACCGCGTTGGAGGAGGTGCAGCAGATGTCGGTGAGCGCCTTGACGGCCGCGCTGGTGTTGACGTAGGAGACGACGACGGCGCCGGGGTGTTCGTCCTTCCAGGCGCGCAGGTCGTCGGGGGTGATCGAGTCGGCCAACGAGCAACCGGCCCGCTGGTCGGGGATCAGCACGGTCTTGTCCGGGCTCAGGATCTTGGCGGTCTCGGCCATGAAGTGCACGCCGCAGAAAACGATGGTGTCCTCGGGCGCGTCGGCGGCGATCCGCGACAGCGCCAGCGAGTCCCCGACGTGGTCGGCGACGTCCTGGATGGCGGGCAGCTGGTAGTTGTGCGCGAGCACGGTGGCGTTGCGCAGGTCGGCCAGCCGGCGGATCTCGCCGGCCCACTGCTCGTCGGCCTCGACACCGGCGTAGCCGGCGGGCGAATCGGTGATGCCGGCGATCATGCTTTCCGCGCTTTCGGCGAGCGTGTCCATGCGATTCAGCACCGTCACGGCGGCTCCTTTCGGCTACGAGGTTTTCGACTTACAATCGAAAACATGGCCCATGGTAGCACCGCCCACGAAGTGCTCGCAGTCGTGTTCCAGGTTCGGCAGGCGACAAAGCAGGTTAAGGCGGGCCCCCGAACAGAAAAACCGCAGCTTAACGTGCTGTTATGGCAGCGTGCCAGGGATCCCCAGAAGGGCGCCTGGTCGCTGCCGGGCGGGCGGCTGCGCAACGACGAGGACATGACCACCTCGGTGCGGCGCCAGCTGGCCGAGAAGGTCGACCTGCGCGAGCTTGCGCACCTCGAGCAGCTGGCGGTCTTCTCCGATCCGCACCGCGTGCCCGGGACCCGGATGATCGCGTCGACGTTCCTGGGGCTGGTGCCCTCCCCCGCCACCCCCGAGTTGCCGCCGGACACCCGCTGGCACCCGGTGAATGCGCTGCCGCCGATGGCGTTCGACCACGGCCCGATGGTGACCCACGCCCGCGCCCGGCTGGTCGCCAAGATGTCCTACACCAACATCGGGTTTGCTCTGGCGCCCAAGGAGTTTGCGCTGTCGACGCTGCGCGACATCTACGGCGCCGCGCTGGGCTACCAGGTCGACGCGACCAACCTGCAGCGGGTCTTGGTCCGCCGCGGGGTCATCAGCCAGACCGGCACCATCGCGCAGTCGGGCCGCAGCGGCGGGCGGCCGGCGGCGCTGTACCACTTCGTCGACTCCCGGTACCGGGTGACCGACGAATTTGCCGCCTTCCGGCCCCCCGGCCCGCCGTGAAGGTTTGATCCCCGCCCGGGCGGGCTATCAGACGACTGCCGAATCGGTGACGCAGGCGGGCCGCTCGGACCGACGAGAACTCGCTCACACTCCGGCGATTGCGTTTTGGTTACCACCCGTTCATACGCGACAATGCCCGATGGCCACGAAGGGATCCGTAATGGTTGAACTTGGCAATCTGGCAGGAGCGCGCGGCGCGGAGTGGATCGGGCGGCCGCCGCACGAGGAGTTGCAGGGCAATGTCCGCCCGCTGCTGCCCTGCGACGACCCGTTCTACCAGCCACCGCTGGGCTATCCAGCACGCCGAGCCCGGTACGGTGCTGCGCTCGCGCGACGTCGAGCTGGCGTTCCTGGGCCTGGTTCCGCAGACGGTCAAGGGCGTCCAGCTGCTCTACCGGACGATGGACTGCAACGGCGAGCCCGAGGCGGCGGTGACCACCGTCCTCGTGCCGGCCGAGACTCGCCCCGGGGCAGACCCGCCCGCTGCTGTCCTACCAGTGCGCGATCGACGCGATGTCGTCCCGCTGTTTTCCGTCCTATGCGCTGCGGCGCCGCGCGAAGGCGCTCGGGTCGGTGAGCCAGCTCGAGTACTTTCTGATCGCCGCCGCCGTCGCCGAGGGTTGGGCCGTCTCGGTGCCCGACCACGAGGGCCTGAAGGGCCTGTGGGGGGCCCCGTACGAGCCCGGCTACCGCGTCCTGGACGGGATCCGGGCCGCGCTGAGCTCCGAGCGGCTCGGGCTGTCGGCCGGGCCTTCTGCAAAGGCGCCGATCGGACTGTGGGGCTACTCCGGCGGCGGGCTGGCCAGCGCGTGGGCCGCCGAGATGTGCGGCGCGTACGCACCCGAGCTCGACATCGTCGGGGCGGTGCTGGGCTCGCCCGTCGGCGACCTCGGCCACACCTTCCGCCGGCTCAACGGCAGCTTCCTGGCCGGGCTGCCCGCGCTGGTGGTGGCCGCGCTCGCGCACACCTACCCCGACCTGGACCGCGTGATCTCCGAACACGCCAACGAGGAGGGGCGCGCCCTGCTGGAGTCGCTGGAGAAGATGACGACCGTGGAAGCGGTCCTCCGGATGGCCGGCAAGGACATGGGCGACTACCTCGACGAACCGCTCGAGGACATCCTGTCCACCCCCGAGGTGACGTACGTCTTCGACCAGATCAGGCTGGGCGCCGCGGTGCCGACGCCGCCGGTGCTGCTCGTGCAGGCCGTGCACGACTACCTCATCGACGTCGATGACATCGACGCGCTCGCCGACGCCTATTCGTCCGGCGGCGCCAGGGTCACCTATCACCGGGACGCGTTCAACGAGCACATGCTGCTGCACCCGCTGTCGGCCCCGATGACGCTGCGCTGGCTCACCGACCGGTTCAACCGGCGGCCGCTGACCGAGCACCACATCCGGACGACCTGGCCGACGATGTTCAACCCGATGACCTACGTCGGCATGGCCCGCCTGGCGCGGATCGCGGCCAAGGTCGTCTTCGGCAGGAAGATCCACCGCCGCCCGCTGTGACGCGGCCGCTATGACGCGTCCGCGGAGCCTCCGGATCCCACCGGCAGCGCGTCCGCGGCTGCTCGGCCACCGGAACGGCCCCCAGGTCGTCGCGGGCGTCCGCGGACGCGAGCAGGGCGTAGACCAGGGCGGCGATCGCGGCCGGCCACGCCAGCGTGACCGCGACCTGCCACGGCCCCCGGGCGAAGAACACCGGCGGCGCCTCGACGACGTAGGCCACCGCCGGACTGCCCGGCAGCGGTATGGCGTCGAAGTTCACGCTGCCGTAGCGCAGCAGGACCAGCACCGCCCCGACCGCCGCCGCCACGGCCGCGACCGTCACCAGCCCGACCGCACAGCCCGACGACCATCGCGGGGCCGCGCCGCCGGCGCCACTGCCAGGCCAGCACGGGCGCCACCACCGCCAGCACGGTCAGCAGGCCCAGCATCAGGCACGGGGCGTCGAAGAAGTGCTCGGATTCGCTGCCCAGGTAGTCGTGGACGCGCTCCCCGGCGCGGGTCTTGGCCACCACCGCGTGGATGGGTGGGGCGATCCACGCCCACAGCGCGCCGGTCAGCGCCCCGGTCACCGACAGGCCAGGGCGGCGACGGCGGCCGCGCGGGCCCGCGACGCGCGCGCCGGCCCGTCCGCGGGCGCCGGCCCGTCCGGGGGCGCCGCCGCGTCGGACGGCTCGGTCTGGTCGGTCACCGCTGCGCCTCCAGGTCGGCCGAGTCCACCTGGCCGTGCCGCGAACACTCCGCCCGCCAGCCGTCGGGCCGGACCTGGACCACCATCCGGCGGCCGCACTGCGCGCAGAACCGCGGGGGCTCGAGGCCCAGCTGGGCCGCGGTGGGCATCGCGGTTCCCCCTAACTCCCCCGTGTAGACGTTGTAGACGCCGCCGCTGACCGGAGCGCCCAGATTCCCAACCACAGCCACCCGCCGGCCGCTACAGGGTGGCGTTGAGCGCCTTGATCGGCATCTGAAGATCGCCGAGCAATTCCAGGTCGGCTTCGGCCGGGCGGCCGAGCGTGGTGAGGTAGTTCCCGACGATCACGGCGTTGATGCCGCCGAGCATGCCCTGCTTGGCGCCCAGGTCGCCCAGGGTGATCTCGCGGCCGCCGGCGAACCGCAGGATGGTGCGCGGCAGGGCCAGCCGGAAGGCGGCCACCGATTTCAGCGCTTCGCCGGCCGGCAGCACCTCGAGGTCGCCGAACGGGGTGCCGGGCCGCGGGTTGAGGAAGTTCAGCGGCACCTCGTCGGGCCGCAGTTCGGCCAGGTCGGCGGCGAACTCGGCGCGCTGCTCAACGGTTTCTCCCATGCCGAGGATGCCGCCGCAGCACACCTCCATGCCGGCGTCGCGCACCATCGACAGCGTCTGCCAGCGCTCCTCCCACGTGTGGGTGGTGACGACGTTGGGGAAGTAGGAGCGCGCGGTCTCGAGGTTGTGGTTGTAGCGGTGCACGCCCATCGCCGAGAGCTGCGCGACCTGCTCGGCGGTCAGCATGCCCAGCGAGCAGGCGATGTTGATCTCGACCTCGTCGCGGATCGCCTCGATGCCGGCCGCAACCTGGGCCATCAGGCGCTCGTCGGGGCCGCGCACGGCGGCCACGATGCAGAACTCGGTGGCGCCGGACTTGGCGGTCTGCCGGGCCGCCTCGACCAGGCTGGGGATGTCGAGCCGGGCGCTGCGCACCGGCGACGTGAACAGGCCCGACTGGGAGCAGAAGTGGCAGTCCTCGGGGCAGCCGCCGGTCTTCAGGCTGATGATGCCCTCGACCTCGACCTCCGGGCCGCACCAGCGCATCCGCACGTCGTGGGCAAGTGCCAGCAGCTCGTCGAGCCGGTCGTCGGGCAGGCGCAGCACCTCGAGCACCTGGTCGCGGCCCAATCCCTCGCCGCGCTCGAGCACCTGCCGACGGGCTGTAGCCAGAATGTCGGCCAGAATGTCGGTGTCGTGGCTGTCGGTGCTTGGCCGAGCCGCCGCCTGAGTCACCCAGTGCTCCTTTACCCTTGTGCAAGTCCGAGTTCACGTTAGGTTAGCGGCCCGCACCGGCCAAACTGCGGTCAGGCGATCGGGTGCTCGGCGCGCTTGCTGCCGTCCCAGCGGCGCAGGCCCGCGAAAACCCCGTCGATCTGCGCCGGGCGGCCGGCGATGCGCAGCGCCCGGCCGAGCTGGTGACCGCCGACGCGGCGCGCCAGCGTGATGTGCGCGGTCCACTGGCCGGGCAGGCTGTTGGGCATCGGCTCGGGTGCCATGTGCGGGCCGCAGAGCCGGTGCACCTCGGCGTGCAGGGCCAGCAGCTCGCCGGTCGGCACCACCAGCCGCGCGAACACGACGCTGCCGCGGCCGAACAGCACCGGCGCCCCGACGGTGGCCCGCATCGGCAGCCGCCCGGCCACCGGTGTCAGCAGGTCGTCGACGTCGGCGTCGATGTGTTCGGCGACGGCCAGCGTGACGTGCGGGCGGCTGGCCGGCGCCTGGCTGGGGATTCCCGCGGCCGCGAGGCCGTCCCAGATGCGGCGGATCGCCGCCTCGGTGTCGCGGTCGAAGACCAGCTCGATCGAATGGACCATCACCCCACCAGCGCGCTCACCCAGTCGCGGTCGAACGCCGCCGCGCTCATCGCGGCGAAGTCCGCGGGGTCCAGCGCGCCGGCCCCGGCGGGCAGCGCGGCCCGGACCGCGGCCAACCCGGCCAGCGCGGCGCGATTCGTGGTCTCCACCACGCCGGGCCGCGACGGCCAGGCGCCGATTACCAACCCCGCGCACGAAACCCGCTGTGCGGCAAGCGCTTCCAGCGTCAGCGCGGTGTGGTTGAGGGTGCCCAGCCCGGCGGCGACGGCGACCAGCGCCGCCGCGCCCAGGTCGGCGGCCAGGTCGCGCAGCGTCACTCCCCCGTCGGCGAGCTGCACCAGCAGGCCCCCGGCGCCCTCGACCAGGGTGAGGCGCCCGGGGCGGTCCAGGCCACTGATGAGCTCCAGCAGGCGGTCGCGGGTGGGCAGCGCCGTTCCCGCCAGCTCGGCCGCGGCCGCCGGCGCCAGCGGCTGCGGATACCTCGCACCGCCGGCGAGTGCGGTGACCCCGGACAGTCGCGCCACCTCGGCGAGGTCGTCGTCACCGCATTCGGTGCCGGTCTGGACGGGCTTGCACACCGCCACGTCGATGCCGGCCAGGCGGGCGTGGCAGGTCAGCGCCGCGGTGACGATGGTCTTCCCGACGCCCGTGTCGGTGCCGGTGACGACCAGGACGGTCAACGGCGGGCCCTAAACGAGCCCGGAGAGCACAGCGGTCAGGACCCGGCGCGCGGTGTCGAGCTCGGCCGCGTCCAGCGACGCGCGCGCGGTCAGCCGCAGCCGCGACGTCCCGGCGGGCACGGTCGGGGGCCGGAAGCAGCCCACCTTCACGCCGGCGTCCAGGCAGGCCGTCGCGGCGGCCAGCGCCACCTCGGGCTCGCCCAGGATCACCGACACGACCGCCGAGTGCGGCACCTCGGCCACGCCGCAGACCCGGGCCAGTTCCCGCGCGTGGCGCAGCACCGCCTCCGGCCGCCACGGTTCGGCCCGCAGCACCCGCAGCGCGGCCAGCGCCGCCCCGGCGGCCGCCGGGGCCAGGCCGGTGTCGAAGATGAACGGTCGCGCGGCGTCGATCAGGTGGGCGCGCACGGCGGGCGGCCCCAGCACCGCGCCGCCCTGGCTGCCCAGCGCCTTGGACAGCGTCGTGGTCATCACCACGTCGGAAGCGCCGGCGAGGCCGAGCTCGTGTAGCAGCCCGCGCCCGCCACCGCGGATGCCGAGCCCGTGCGCCTCGTCGACGACGAGCAGGGCGCGGTGGCGGCGGCACACCTCGTGCAGCTCGCGGACGGGGGCCAGCGCGCCATCGGCGCTGAACACCGAGTCGGTGATGACGACGGCGCGCTCCTCGTCGCGCGATCCCAGGGCCGCGTCGACGGCGTCGACGTCGCGGTGCGGCGCGATGACCACCCGGGCCCGCGACAGCCGGCAGGCGTCCACGAGGGAGGCGTGCGAGTGGGCGTCGGAGACCAGCAGCGAACCGGGCCCGGACAGGGCGGCGACGGCCCCGAGGTTGGCGGTGTAGCCCGAGGAGAACAGCAATGCGGAGGAGGCGCCGACGAAGTCGGCGAGCTCGGCTTCGAGCCGCTGGTGCAGTTCGGTGTCGCCGGTGACCAGGCGCGAACCGGTGGAACCGGCGCCCCAGGTGCGCAGCGCTTCGACGCCGCCCTCGATGACGTCGGGATGCTGGGACAGGCCCAGGTAGTCGTTGGACGCCAGGTCCAGCTCGGTGCTGACGGCCGGACGCGGCCGCAGCGCGCGGCGCAGCCCGGCCTGCCGACGCCGGTGCTCCTGCTCGTCCAGCCAGGCCAGCGGTGAGACTTCGATCGGTGCCTTCATCGGAGGTCAGCCTACGAGTCACGGCGAGGTCGGCCGCCGCAGAGGTGATCCGCGTCGCCCCGGCCAGGCCGCCGCGAGTACGCGCGCCTCGGCGCCGATCCGCTGCGGACGGATTTGACGCGCGGGCCCGCTTGCCGCCCGCCCGGGCGCGTCCCAACGCGAAACATCTTTGGCGCCGTGGAATTTCGGCGTGGGGAGCGGCCGCGAGCCGCACGGGTACGCGACCCGCGGCTGGTGGAAATCGTCACGATTATGGCGTGCCTTGGCGCCGGTGGCGCCGGGGGTGACGACGGTTCCGGTTCCGCTCGAGGACGCGGTACCGCCGACGCCCCGGTACCGCCGAGGCCGGTCCCGTCGGCATCGCCGCCCGCTCCGCCCGTTCCGCCGGTGGCGGTGGCCGTAGACGTGGCGTCGTTGATGGTGGCATTGCCGCCGGTGCCGCCGTTGCCGCCGTTGCCGGTTCCGGTGAGGTCGGTGGCGTTCCGCCGGTTCCGCCCGTTCCGCCGGTGGCGTCACCAGGACCGGCGTCGACGGTCGCGTTACCACCGGTGCCGCCCGCCCCGCCGTTGCCCGGCGCACCGGTGGCCGCGCCGCCCGTTCCGCCGATACCGCCGGTGATGGCATTCGTATTGCCGGGGTTGTTGACTTCGACGTTGCCGCCGGTGCCGCCGATGCCGCCGTCGCCCGTCGAGCCGGTGCCGCCGGTGCCGCCGGTGCCGGCGGTGACTGTTCCGGTTCCCTTGGTGGACGCGTTACCGCCGGTGCCGCCGGCCCCGCCGTCAGCGCCGGCGCCACCCGTTCCGCCGTTGCCGCCGGTGGCGCCGGCCGCAGAGGTGGTGTCGTTGATGGTGGCGGCACCGCCGGTGCCGCCGAGTGCCGCCCGTGCCGGTGGCACCGGTGGCCCCGCCGCCCGTCCCGCCCTGGCCGCCACTGGCGCTGCCCGAGCCGGCGTCGATGGTCGCGGTACCGCCGGCGCCGCCGGCGCCGAGTAGGCCGCTGTTGTCGACGCCGCTGCCGCCGTCGCCGCCGGTGCCGCCGGTGATGGCATTGGTGTTAGACGCGTTGTTGACTTCGACGTTGCCGCCGCTGCCGCCGGTGCCGCCGGCGCCGGTCGAGCCGGTGCCGCCGTTGCCGCCGGTGCCCGCGGTGACGGCTCCGGTTCCCGTGGTCGACGCGCTACCGCCCGCGCCGCCGGCCCCGCCGTCGGCACCGTCCGCGCCGGTGCCGCCGTTGCCGGCGGTGGCGGCATTCGCATCGGCGCCGTTTTGGATGGTCGCGTTGCCGCCGGCCCCGCCGGCCCCGCCGGCCCCGCCGCTGCCCGCGGTCCCGGCCGCCCCGGCACCCCCGGTGGCGCTGCCGGTGCCGGTCGAGGTGATGACCGCGTTGCCGCCCTGACCCCCGGCCCCGCCGTTGAAGCCGGTGCCGCCGTTGCCGGCCGCACCCCCGGTGGCGTCGCCGGCGGCGCTGTTGGAGCCATCCCCACCGGTCCCGCCGGTGCCGCCGGTGCCGGTGGCACCGGTGGCATCGCCACCCGTCCCGCCCTGACCACCGGCGGCGGTGCCAGAACCCGCGGAAACGGTCGCATTACCGCCGGTGCCACCGTTACCGCCGGCACCGGTGGCCGCAGTGGCAACACCGCCGGTCCCGCCGGTACCTCCGGAGGCCGCTCCGGTCCCGACGGTCGAGGCAGCACCGCCGGCCCCACCGGCCCCGCCGAGCGCCCCGCCGGCCCCGCCGGTGCCGCCGTTGCCGGCGGTGGCGGCATTCGCATCGGCGGCGTTCTGGATGGTCGCGTTGCCACCGGCCCCGCCGGTGCCGCCGTTGCCGCCGCTGCCCACGGTGCCGGCCGCGCCGGCACCGCCGGTGGCGCTGCCGGTCCCCGTCGAGGTGATGGCCGCGTTGCCGCCCTGACCCCCGGCTCCACCGTTGAAGCCCGTGCCGCCGTTGCCGGCCGCACCCCCGGCGGCGCTGCCCGTCCCGCCGTTGATGCCATCCCCACCGGTCCCACCGGTCCCGCCGGTACCGGCAGCACCGGTGGCATCACCACCCGTCCCACCTTGGCCGCCACTGGCGCTACCCGAGCCGGCGTCGATGGTCGCGGTACCGCCGGCGCCGCCGGCCCCGAGTAGCCCACTGTTGTCGGCGCCGGTGCCGCCGTTGCCGCCGGCGCCGCCGGTGATGGCATTGGTGTTAGACGCGTTGTTGACTTCGACGTTGCCGCCGCTGCCGCCGGTGCCGCCGGCGCCGGTCGAGCCGGTGCCGCCGTTGCCGCCGGTGCCCGCGGTGACGGCTCCGGTTCCCGTGGTCGACGCGCTGCCGCCCGCGCCGCCGGCCCCGCCGTCGGTACCGTCCGCGCCGGTGCCGCCGTTGCCGGCGGTGGCGCCATTCGCATCGGCGGCGTTTTGGATGGTCGCGTTGCCGCCGGCCCCGCCGGCCCCGCCGGCCCCGCCGCTGCCCACGGTCCCGGCCGCGCCGGCACCCCCGGTGGCGCTTCCGGTGCCGGTCGAGGTGATGACCGCGTTGCCGCCCTGGCCGCCGGCCCCGCCGTTGAAGCCGGTGCCGCCGTTGCCGGCCGCGCCCCCGGTGGCGTCGCCGGCGGCGCTGTTGGTGCCATCCCCACCGGTCCCGCCGGTGCCGCCGGTGCCGGTGGCACCGGTGGCATCGCCACCCGTCCCGCCCTGGCCGCCCACGGCGCTACCAGAGCCGGTAGCGATGGTCGCATTACCGCCGGTGCCGCCGTTACCGCCCGTGCCGGTGGCCGCCGTGGCAACACCGCCGGTCCCGCCGGTACCTCCGGAAGCCGCTCCGGTCCCGACGGTCGAGGCAGCACCGCCGGCCCCACCGGCCCCGCCGAGCGCCCCGCCGGCCCCGCCGGTACCGCCGTTGCCCGCGGTGGCGGCATTCGCATCGGCGGCGTTCTGGATGGTCGCGCTGCCGCCGGCCCCGCCGGCCCCGCCGGCCCCGCCGCTGCCCGCGATCCCGGCCGCGCCGGCACCCCCGGTGGCGCTGCCGGTCCCGCTCGAGACGATGACCGCGTTGCCGCCCTGACCGCCGGCCCCGCCGTTGAAGCCGGTACCGCCGTTGCCGGCCGCACCCCCGGTGGCGTCGCCCGCCCCGCCGTTGGTGCCGTCGCCGCCGTTACCGCCGGTCCCGCCGGTGCCGGCAGCGCCGGTGGCGTCGCCACCCGTTCCGCCCTGACCGCCCACGGCGCTGACAGAGCCGGTGCCGATGGTGGTATTGCCGCCGTTGCCGCCGGTACCGCCGGCGCCGGCAGCGCCGGTGGCGGTGCCGCCGTCACCGCCGGTGCCCGCGGTCACCGCCCCGGCTCCGAAGGTCGAGGCATTTCCGCCGTTGCCGCCGGCCCCGCCGTCGGCACCGCTGGCGCCGATCCCGCCGTTGCCGGCGGTGGCGGCATTCGCATCGGAGACGTTTTGGATGCTCGCGCTGCCGCCGGCCCCGCCGGCCCCGCCCGCGCCGCCGCTGCCCGCGGTGCCGGCCGCGCCGGCAGCCCCGGTGGCGCTGCCGGTCCCGCTCGAGGTGATGACCGCGCTGCCGCCCTGGCCCCCGGCCCCGCCGTTGAAGCCGGTGCCGCCGACCCCGGCGGCACCGCCGGCGGCGTTGCCCACCCCGCCGTTGGTGCCATCACCGCCGGCGCCGCCGGCGCCGCCGGTGCCGGTAGCGCCGGTGGCGTCACCACCCGTGCCGCCCTGGCCGCCCACGGCGCTACCAGAGCCGGCAGTGATGGTCGTATTACCGCCGGCCCCGCCGGCCCCGCCGTCGGCACCGGCGGCGCCGGTTCCGCCGTTGCCGGCGGTGGCGGTGGCCGTAGCGGTGGTGTTGATAGTGGCGTTGCCGCCGGCCCCGCCGGCCCCGCCGTTGCCCCCGCTGCCGGCGGTGCCGGCCGCGCCGTCGGTGGCTGTGGCGGTTCCGGTTCCGTCGACGATCGCACTGCCGCCCTGGCCGCCGGCCCCGCCGTTGAAGCCGGTGCCGCCGAGGCCTGCGGCGCCGCCGGTGGAGTTTCCGATGCCGTTGGTGGTCGCGGTGCCGCCGGTGCCGCCGGTGCCGCCGGTGCCGGTGGCGCCGGTGGCAACGCCACCGACCCCGCCCTGGCCGCCAATGGCGATGCCACCGGTGGTTGAGTAGTTGTACGCGTTCCCGCCGGCCCCGCCGGCACCGCCGGTGGTGACCCCGATGCCGCCCGCGCCACCGACGCCGCCGGTGGCGGTACCCCAGTCGACGGGGAGGTACTTCACCAGGCCGCCAAAGGTGTTCATGAAGTTGAAGGGCCCCAGGACCGCGGCGCCGCCGTGGCCGCCCTGGCCACCGGCCCCGAGCGTGCCGACGCCGCCCACTCCCCCGGCCCCGCCGGTGGCCGTTCCCCACCCCAAGTTGAACGCGACCCCGCCCGCGCCGCCGTCACCGCCGATGGCGCCGTTGCCGCCGGCCCCGCCGGGACCGCCGAGCACAAGGCCGGCCCCGCCGGCCCCGCCGGCCCCGCCGGTGCCGGTTGCGCTGTTACCGCCGGCCCCACCGGCCGCGCCGGCCGGATTGCTCATGCCCAGCCCGGCGCTCCCGAGGAAGCCCACGTTGCCGCCGGCCCCTCCGGTGCCGCCGGTCGCGTCGGTTGCGCTGCCACCGGCCCCACCGGCACCGCCGGTACCGAAGTAGAACCCACCCTGCCCGCCGGCCCCGCCGTTGCCGCCGTTCACGCCGGAGATGGTGGAGTTCCAGCCGGCCCCCCCGTTGCCGCCATTGCCCGACCAGACGGCGGCCCCACCGTTCCCACCGGTCCCAGGGGCCACACTGGCCGTACCGGGGCCACCGGTCCCGCCGTTGCCGCCGTTGCCGAGGATCCCGCCCTGGCCGCCGTTACCGCCGTTCACCACCGGCGACCGTGGAGTTCCAGCCGTTGCCGCCGTTGCCCATCAACAGGCCACCGTTCTGGCCGTTCGGGCTGGACTGCGTCCCGTTGGCGCCGTTGTAGAACAGCGGCTGCCCCGAAAACTTGCTCGCCGGTCTGGTTCAGCTGATACATCACCGTGCCCAACGGATCCGTGCTCGGCGGCGGCAACGTCCCCGAGGCGTCGGCTATCGCGGCCGGCCACGTGGACGGAGTCAACACCTGCATGGCGAGCACATCAGCACCTCTGAAGCGCGTCGCTCCGCCTGGGTCAAAGCCCGTCGGAACTGGCCCGAAACCGTCTCGAACTCCGTGATGAGCGTCTGAAACTCCTGGCCGACCTCGGAGAACAGCGTCGCGAGCGCCTTCGAGATCTGATCACCAGCCGATCCCGGCACCCAGACGAACGGGAGGCCCGCCGCGGCATTCGCCGCGCTCACCGACGAGTTGATGCCCGCCAGTTCCGCCGCCGCCGCCGTGAGCGCACCCGGCTCGACGTACACATAAGACATTGCGGACCTCCGAAGACCGCGGAGGTGGCAGGTCTCCACCACGGTCACGATTGCGAGCGATCAAAAATCTATCTTGTTGCACACCCGTATATCTGCGTTTCGAACAAACACAACACGGCCGCGTGGCGCAAGGGGCCGCCGGGACCGGCCCGGCGCCGGCGGCCGCGCGAAATCGTCGGCGTCAACCAGCGCAAAGGTAATTTGAGCGGTCGCCGCCGGCCGACGCGCTACAGCGATACGACACTGCCGGGGCCGCCGGGGGTCCCGCCGAGGCCGCCGGCCGCGCCGCCGCTCCCGACGGTGGCATTGCCCGGAGTGACTGCGTAGACGTCGCCGCCGGTGCCGCCGTTGCCGCCGGTGACGCCGGTGCCGCCGATGCCGCCGATGCCGCCGTATGCGTGTCCGCCCCCCAACAGGTTGTACGCGGTCCCGCCCGTCCCGCCGGTACCGCCGACGGTGGCCCCGACGCCGCCCACTCCGCCGGCGCCGCCATAGGCGGTGCCCCAGTCGGTGGGGAGATAGGTCAGCAGGCCGTTGAAATTGTCGACGGCAATGTTGAAGGGCCCCATCCACGCGGTGCCACCCTGGCCGCCCTGGCCGCCGGCGCCGACGGTGCCGACGCCGCCCACTCCGCCGGCCCCGCCGGTGGCGGTTCCCCACCCCAAGTTGAACGCAACACCGCCCTCACCGCCGTTACCACCGGTGGCGCCACTGCCGCCGGCCCCGCCGGTACCGCCGACCTCGAAGCCGGCCCCGCCGGCACCACCGGTGCCGCCGTGACCGGTGCCGCTGTCACCGCCGGCCCCGCCGGTAGCGCCGGTCGGAATGCTCGAAGCCCAAATCGGCGCTCCCGAGGAAGCCCGTGTAGCCGCCGGCCCCGCCGGTGCCACCGGTCGCGTCGATTGCGCTCCCGCCTGCCCCACCGGTGCCACCGGTGCCCCACAAAAGCCCGCCGGGCCCGCCGGCCCCACCGGCCCCGCCATTGACCCCGCTGAGGGTCGAGTTCCAGCCGGCGCCGCCGGCCCCGCCCTCGCCCACCCAGAAGGCGGCCCCACCGTGCCCACCAGTCCCGGGGGCCACAAGCGTCGTACCGGGCCCACCAGTCCCGCCGGCCCCACCGTTGCCGATGAGACCGGCCTGGCCGCCGTTACCGCCGTTCACACCGGCGACCGTGGAATTCCAGCCGTTGCCGCCGTTGCCCAGCAGCAAGCCGCCGCTTTGGCCATTCGGGCTGGACTGCGTCCCATTTGCGCCGTTGTAGAACAGCGGCTGTCCCAGGATCATCTGGCTGGTCTGATTCAACTGATACATCACCGTGGCCAACGGTGCCGTCACGGGCGGCGGGGACCCCGTGGAGGCTTTCGCCACCGCGTTCATGATGGTCTGCAACGGCGAATAAGTCGCCGCGGCGGCCAACGGCGACGCATTGGTCGCCTCGGCGGCCGCATAGGCGCCCCCTGACCCGGTCAGGGCTTGCGCGAACTGGGCGTGCAGCGCTGTGACCTGGGTGCCGAGCGCCTGAAACTGCTTGCCGACACCGGAAAACACCGACGCGACCGCCGCCGACACCTCGTCACCAGCGGCGGCCGCCACCGCGGTGGTCGGCGCAGCCGCCGCCGCATGCGCGGCGTTGAGCGACGAGCCAATCCCCGCCACATTCGCCGCCGCAGTCGTCAACACATCCGGCGCGACGAACACATACGACATGAACTGACCTCCGAAGACCGTCGTCGGGTGGTACGCACCGGACCACGGTCACGATTACGAGCGACTAGAAACTATCTCGTTGCACACCTGTATATCTGCGATTCGGCGGATTTGGTCAGCCGTCTCCTCCGAAACGCCGCCGGTACCTTGCCAAGTGCGGCGTTGACGCGCTGCGGGCCCTCATCGAGCGGTTTCCGGCAGACCGCCAATGATGGCCCGTGGCGTGTGCGGGAAGCCTGCGTCCCCGGAAGCCGATCTGCGCCCGGTCTCGACAGCACCGCAACCGGACCTTTGATGATTGCGTTTCCACGACACCCGCTCGGCGTGGGCTGGATCCCGCATCTCGGCCGGCTCGGCCCGATCGGATCGCCGTGTCGTTAATTGGGGCGCTGCACGGGAGAATAACGGCTCCCGTCAATCCACTCGACGCCTACCGAGCATCGGACCGATCACCAGATCCCCTGTTCCCCAGGGAAATCAGGTCGTCGGCCCAGCCCCGGCCATCAACGACACCAAGCCGGTGCGCACGAAACCGAATTGGTGCCACATGCACCAATCCCTAATAGGCGTACGTCAAATAAAGGTCACCCGGTGGTGAAAGAGCAATAACGGGTAATTGCTAAAGTTCGTTTCCTAGCGGAAAATATCGGGTAGGCGCTGGCCTAGCGCGAGCAGGGGACCGGAAGCAGGGGGCCGGGGAAACGAACCTGTCGTGGCGTGGGATCGGGGGAATGATGAACGAAAGCGAATTTCAGGCGGCCGTGGGCGAGGCCGCGCAGGATGCGGTGTGGAAGACGCAGCACCCGCTCACCCTTCACTTGGCCGACGATGACCCGCGCCGGGTGCAGTACCTGCGTGAGTACCAACAGTCGGTCGGCGCCCAAGTGCTTGCGGCGATAAAGACGCTGAAGCCGCGCACTTCGCCATAAGAGAGCACGAGGAGGCGTCAGCACGAACGCCGCGGGCCGGCCCGCTGCGCATGCCCCCATCGCGACGAATTCCCCCGCACGTAGGCGCCATGCGCGGTGTGGCCGGTACATGTCCCTGCAGGGCCGCTGAGCGCGCGTGGGCGTCAGCCCCGTCGGCTGGACGCCTGCTTCTGCTCATCGACGAGATCGGCCGCGCCAGTGATGCAGAACGCATGAAGCATGTTGGGCCACAACAAAGGTGAACCCATGCACGCGTCACCGGCCCTAGTCCGTTGGGCAGTGTGCACTCGGTTGTCGCAAAGCGTCGGTGACGCCCCTGAGGGCTCCGCAAAAACGTTGCCGCGACTGCGTGACTTTATACCTACTAGGGAGTAGCTTCTATACCTACTGGAGAGTAAGAAAGCACGCCATGAGCGAACCATATGCATGCCCAACCGCTGGGCGCCACCAGCGGGGATACCGCTATCGACGGATCGCTCACGTGGCCTGCTATGGGGAAGCATCGCCGGCAGCGCGGTGCGTCCGCCGCGCACACGTCCGTCCGACAAGGCACGAGTACACCAACGCAAGGCTGCACAACGCGAAAGGAAATGAATGGGGGATAGCGCTAAACACAGATGATTGCCGCTGCGGCGTTGGCGGTTGCGGCCTTTGTTTGCGACTTTCTCCGAACAACGGGCCAGGCCGATCCCTACGGCATTCCGGCGCAATGCAAAGTTCTCGACAAGCACCACAACATTGGGGGCCGCGCGACCATTACGGCCGCGGCCGCCACGCGGGACGTGCGAACCCCGTTTCGGCTACCGCTCCCGTTACCAGATTCCTTGCAATCAAGGCATCAGGTCTTCAACTTCCACACCCGTTAGATTGACCGGCAACTGGCCAGGGCCCTATGCAACTTATTGGTGGTGAACGCGGCAATGACTGTGAAATCACGTTCATATCCAAGAATGGGCGGTGGCCCGTGGCCGCGCGTTTTGGGGAAACGATGAACACGGACGAAGACTTTGAGGTAGCCGTGGGCGAGGCGGCGCAGGATGCGGTGTGGAAAACGGAGCATCCCCTGACACACGACTTGGACGAAGACGACCCGCGCCGGGTGAAATACCTACGTGAGTACCAACGGTCGGTCGGTAACAAAGTTCTTGCGGCGATAGAGGCTTTCAGACCCTGCGGGTGCCAGAGGGGCTGCTGAGCGCCCATGCGCGGCGAGCATGGGCGTTGCGCGCCTCCGCGGATTCGGCCGTATCGCCATCGCTGTGGCTGCGGCACCCCCGCCCCGATGATGCCGATGCCGCCCGCCGATGCGCGGCGCGGCAAATGACACATTCGCCCACATCTTTCGGGTAGGCGGCGGTAGTTTCAGTGCTGCGCCGCCGCTGTAGCTTTTTGGCGATCGGTGCGGCCCTAGACACGCCGGGAGTAGCGGCTCTCCCGCGCCGCGATGCGCGGCCCGGGACGACGGAGGAGGATCGGTGAAAGCCATTCCCAAGTTGATGGTGTTCGCTCTTGTCGAGTTTGCCGTGTTCGGCTCGATGCTGTTTTTGCCGGCGGGAACCTTGAATTACTGGCAAGCTTGGGTGTTCCTCGTGGTCGTCGCGGTTCCGGCGTGGATTCCCACCATCTACCTGCTACGTACGAATCCCGTTGCGCTGCAAGCGCGGATGCGGGGCGGGCCGATGGCGGAGACCCGAATAGCGCAGAAGATCGTCATTGCCGGCTTGTACCTGTCGCTCGCGGCAATGGTCGTGGTCAGCGCCCTTGACCATCGCTTCGGCTGGTCGCCCGTACCGACGGCAATCTGCTTGGTCGGCGACGTTCTGGTAGGCGTGGGACTGGGCGTGATGGCGCTGGTGATCATCCAGAACAGCTATGCGGCCGCAACCGTCCGGGTCAAGGAAGGCCAGGAGGTCGTCTCCACGGGGCTGTACGGGCTGGTGCGGCACCCCATGTACACCGGCAACGTGATCATGATGATCGGCATCCCCCTCGCGCTCGGTTCCTACTGGGGACTGGTCTTCGTCGCACCCGGCGTGCTGGTGCTCGCCTGGCGCATCCGCGACGAGGAGAAGCTGCTCCAAAAGGAGCTGGACGGATACCGCGAATACACGCAGAAAGTTCGCTATCGCCTGGTGCCGTCTATGTGGTAGGGCCTCGATGTCGTCGACGCGGTCTACAGATCGATGACCGGGCTCACCGCGGGAACTTCGCCCTCCGACCAGGCACGTCCGCTCAACTTGCGGCCAAAGCTTCGCACCGACGGCACATCGAAGAGCGTCCGCACCGCGAGGTGGGTGTCCAGGGCCGTGTTGATCGCGGCGATCGCGCGCATCGCCGAAATGGAATCCCCGCCAAGGTCGAAAAACGACTCATCCACCGGGACATGGTCTACCTCGAGCACTTGGGCGTAGATGCCGGCCAGGATCTGTTCGACCAGATTCGCCGGGGCGCCATTACCATTGCCGTTGCGGTGATATTCGACAGCTGACAGCGCCGGCCGGGCCGGCGCCGCCCCGTTGCCATTCGTCCGGGCGTGCTTGCCCCGGTCTCGCGCGTCCATCGACGGCAACGGCCGCGCCGGGTCGGCGGTCATGGCCACCAGCGCTTGGGTGAACCGCTCGATCAGCGCTTCGATGTCGGCGGCGTCGAACACGTCCGCGCGATATTGGAGATGAAGTTCCAATTCGCTGCCCGGCACGGCCTGGACCGTGAGCGGGTAGTGGTAGTAGTCGCGGTTGGTGATCGCGGTGATCGCCAACCCGTCGCTGCCCGACAGCTCGGCGGCGTCGGTCGGGTAGTTCTCGTAGACGAAAACGGTGTCGAAGAGCCGTTCGTGACCCGTGGCGCGATGGATCTCGCTGAGCCCCAGGTGCTGGTGCTCGAATGTGTGGTTGTAGGCGCTTTGCAGCTGGTCAAGCAGGTCGGTGGTGGTGGTGGCCGGCGTGATGCTCGCGCGCACGGGCACCGTGTTGATCAACAGACCCACCATCGAGTCCGCGCCGGGCACTTCGGCGGGCCGCCCCGACACGACGGCACCGAAGGCGACGTCGTGCTGACCGGTCAGCCAGGTCAGCAGCTGCGCCCAGGCGGCCTGCAGCACGGTGCTGACCGTGGTGTGACCCGAGCGTGCCAACTCGTTGACGGCCTGCGTGGTCGCCTGGGGCACCCGGAACGTCGCGACGCCGCGCCGCCCCAGCCCGAACCGATCTGCCGGACCGACGAGCGTGGGGGTGTCGAATCCCGCGAACACCTCACGCCAGACCGCGCGGGCGGCAACCCGATCCCGGCCGTTCAGCCAGGCGACGAACCTGCGATACGGAACCGCCGTCGGCAGCCACTGTCCGTAGTAGCTGGCGAACACTTCCCCCAGCAGGATCGGCAGCGACCAGCCATCCAGCACGATGTGGTGATTCGTCAGCACGAACCGGTGCCGATCTGCCGCGGTGCGGATCAAGGCCACCCGAAGCGCAGGCTGGTTGGCAATGTCGTACACCGCGGCGCGTTCGGCGGCGCAGATTCCCTGGATCTGCTCCTCGACGTCGACGTCGACGCCGTCGGCGACGACATAGTGCCAGGGCACCACGGGATCGGCCGGGATCACCTGCACCGGCTCGTCGAACTGTGGGCAGAACCGGGCCGCCAGGTTGGGATGCCGGTTGACCACCGTGTGCACGGCTTCGCGCAGGCGGTGCTGATCGAGCCGGCCGCTCAACGCGATATCCAGCTGAACCGCATACACATCGTCGCCGCCCCGCGTGGTGTTGGCGTGGAAAGCCAGACCCTGCTGCAGGGGGGTCAACGGCAGCACGTCGGCGATGCGGTGGTGGTCCCGGCCGAGCTGGTCGATCTGCTGCTGGTTCAGGCGCGCGGGCCAGATATCGGACGGCGTCAACCCGCCCCCACCGCTTCGCACATGCGCACAGATGCCGGCCAGGGCCTCGAACCACAACCGGCTCAGCCGACTGATCTGCGCACGATCGACAGCTGAGGGCGCCCACGTCCAGCCGGCGCGCAACTGGGGGCCGTCGTCGGCGTCCATGGTGCCGGCGTTGAGCTCCACGGTGTGCATCAGGGGCATCGAGGTCGCCGCGGCCACACCGGCGACCGAGCCGCCGTCGGAGCAGATCCGCCACACCTCACCGGAGGTGTCGCTCGCTGCACCGAGGCGCCCGAGGTAGTTGAAGCCGAACGGCGGATCGGACCCGGCCACATCGACACCGGAGTTCAGATAGCGCAACACGCCGTAGGTCAGACCGTCGGGCAGTGCCCGAAGCTGCTCCTTGGCGTCCTTGATCACCGCCCCCAGGGCAGCTTCGCCCGCGGTGACCTGCGCCCAGTCCAGCCCGCCGACGGCCAACGCCACCGGGTATTTCGTAGTGAACCACCCCACGGTGCGTGATAGGTCCACATGTTCTTTCGAGGCGGCCAGGTCCTCCTGGCGCCCGTGACCCTCCACGTCGATGCCGATCGGCCCACCGCCGCCGACGAACTCCGCCACCGCCAAGGCGAAGGCGATCAACAGGATGTCGTGGATCCCGGTGTGAAACGCCGCCGGCACCTCGCCGAGCAGCATGCGGGTGGTTTCGGCGTCCAGTTCCGCCGACAGATTCCCGGCGGTGCGGAACGTGTCCACCTCGGGGCGCACCGCCGGGAGCGCCGCGGGGGTCGCGGCGATCTGCCGCCACACCCGCGCCTGCTCGACCACCTCCGGTCGACACGCATGCTCGGCCAGCAGCGACGCCCACCGCGCAAACGAGGTCCGCGGCGCCGGCAACACCACCTGCTGGTCGGCGCAGAGCTGGGCCCAGGCCAGGTTGAGGTCCTCCAGCAGGATCCGCCACGACACGCCGTCGACGGCCAGATGGTGAATGATCATCACCAACTGATTCGTGGAGGAAACCCACAGCGCGCTCAGCATCACCCCGGCCGCCGGGTTCAACCGCGAGCGCGCCTCCACCACCGCCGCATCGGACAAGACCTCCACCGCGCGCAGGCAGCTGCGGGCGTCGACCGCCCCGGCCTCGGGCACCGTCAACGACCAGCCTCCGGCGTCCTCGTCGACGCGCAGGCGCAGCATGGCGTGCCGGTCCAGCAGAGCCTGCAGCAGGGCCACGACCTCGGCGTCGCCGGCTCCGGCGGGGGCCTGCAGCAGCACCGTCTGATTGAACTGGTCGACCGGGCCCTCGACGCCGTGCAGCCAGCACATGATCGGGGTGGCCACCACCGGGCCCACGCCCTCGTCGATCACATGGGCGTCGTCGTCGGCGACGCCGGCCACCCGGGCCAGCCGGGCCACGGTCTGTTCGACGAAAATGTCGCGCGGACGACACACCACGCCGGCAGCGCGCGCCCGCGCCACCACCTGCATGGACAGGATGCTGTCCCCGCCCAGCTCGAAGAATGACTCGTCGACCCCGACCCGCTCGAGACCGAGCACCTGCGCGTAGATGCTCGCCAGGATTTCCTCGACCGCATCGGTGGGGGCACGGTAGTGATCGCCGTCTTGATATTCGGGTGCCGGAAGCGCGCGGGTGTCGAGCTTGCCGTTGACCGTCAGCGGCAACGCATCGATGACCACGACCGCGGTCGGCACCATGTACGACGGCAGCCGCTCGGCCAGGGTGGCCCGCATCGCGGCCGGGTCCGCGGTCCCGGTCACATATCCCACCAGCCGCTTGTCGCCGGGACGATCCTCGCGGGCGATCACCACCGCCTGCTGCACGCCGTCCAGCCCGGCCAACGCCGCCTGCACCTCGCCCAGCTCGATGCGATACCCGCGGATCTTCACCTGCTCATCGGCGCGCCCCACATACCGCAGCTCGCCGTCGGCGCCCCACCACGCCAGATCCCCGGTGCGATACATGCGCGCACCGGGCTCGCCGAAGGGGCAGGCGACGAACCGCGTCGCCGACAGACCGGCGCGGCCCACATACCCGTCGGCCACCCCGGCGCCGGCCACATACAACTCCCCCACCACCCCGACCGGCACCTCCCGCAGGAACCCGTCGAGCACGACAAAGGCAAGGTGTGAGAGCGGCACCCCGATCGGGCTGACCGTGCCGTCCACGTCGGCGGCGGTGATCTCCCGGAACGAGGCGTGCACCGTCGTCTCGGTGATGCCGTACATGTTGATCAGCCGCGGCGATTCCGGATGGTTGCGCAGCCACGCCGAAAGGCGCTGCGGCTCCAGGGCTTCGCCGCCGAACACCACGGCCTGCAGGGACAACTGCTGGCCCGCGTCGGCGGTCTGCAGCGCATAGAACGCCGACGGGGTCTGGCTCAACATGGTGACCCGTTCGGCCACCAGCAAGGCGTACAGGTCTTCGGGCGAGCGCACGACCGCATCGGGGGCCACCACCACCCGGCCGCCGTAGAGCAGCGCGCCCCAGATCTCCCACACCGAGAAGTCGAACGCCAACGAATGGCACTGCGACCACACCTGCCCTGCCAACCCCAGGTCGTCGTCCAGGGTCTCCAACAACCGGGTCACGTTGCGGTGCGGGATCGCCACGCCCTTGGGCCTGCCGGTGGTGCCCGAGGTGTAGATCAGGTAGGCGATGTCATCAGCAGCCGGACCCGGCGGCGCCTCACAGGGCTGGCCGTCGACCGCGGGGTCGTCGACATCAACAACCAACAACTCCCGCCCGTCGAGCCGCGCGCGCAGCTCGGCAGTGGTGATCACCGCGCTCGGCGCGGCATCCTCGAGCACGAACCGCATCCGCGCCTCAGGCACCGACGGGTCGATCGGCACATAGGTCGCCCCGGTCTTGGCCACCGCCAGCATCGCCACGATCGCCTGCTCCGAACGCGGCAACAGCAGCGCCACCCGCTGCCCGGCCCCCACACCCCGACCGGCCAGCAGCTGCGCCCACCGGTTCGACACCTCGTCCAGCTCTCGATAGGTCATCGAGTGGCCCTCGAAAGTCACCGCCACCGCGTCCGGGGTGCGCGCCGCCTGCGCGGTGAACACCGCCGGAATCGACCCCGTGGCCACCGGCCGGCTCAACGCCGCCCGATTGCCCCACTCGCCCAGCCGGGCGTGCTCACTCTCGTCCAGCACGTCCATGGACGACAGCCGCCGCCCGGGGTCGGCCGTCATCGCCATCAGGACCCGCTCGAAGCGCTCGATCAGGGTGAGAATGCTGGCCGCGTCGAACACGTCGGTGCGGAATTCCACCAGCCCGCCGATTCCGGCGGCCTCGCCGTCTTCGCTCCAGCGTTCGGCCAGGTTGAACGTCAAATCCGCGCGCGCGGTGTGGGTGTCCACCGGCATGGGCGTGGCCTGCAGGTCGCCCAGCGCCAATCCGGCGGCGTCGGTGTCCTGCCACGCGAAGTTCTGCCAGGCCAGCATCACCTGCACCAGCGGGTGATGGGTCAGGCTGCGGGTCGGCTTGAGCCGCTCCACCAGCACCTCGAAGGGGACGTCCTGATGCTCGTAGGCGGCCAGGCTGCGGCGGCGCACCTGGGCCAGCAACTCGGCGACGCTGGGGTCACCGGCCAGGTCGACCCGCAGCACCAGGGTGTTGACGAAGAAGCCCACCAGCTCGTCCAGCGCGGCGTCGCGGCGCCCGGCGATCGGGAATCCCACCGCCACGTCGCTGCTGGTGCCCAGCCCCGACAGCAGCGCCGCCAGGGCGGCCTGCACCACCATGAAGGTGGTCGCGTTGTGCTCGCGGGCCACGTGGGCGATCCGCTGCTGCAGCTCGGCCGGCCAGTCCACCGCCACGGTGGCGCCGCGGTAGTCCGCGACCGGCGGGTAGGGCCGATCGGTGGGCAGCTGCAGGTGCTCGGGCATGCCGGCCAGGGCGTCCTCCCAGTAGGCCAGCTGCGCGGCGATGCGGCTGTCGTCATCGCCGAGGTCCCCCAGCTGCGCGCGCTGCCACAGCGTGTAATCGACGTACTGCACGGCCAGATCGGCCCAGCCGGGGGCCTGCCCCGCGCACCGGCTGACGTAGGCCGCCCCGAGGTCGTTAACCAGCGGGGTGATCGACCAGCCGTCGGCGGCGATGTGGTGCACCACGGACACGTACACGTGGTCGTCGTCGGCGATGCGGAAAAGCCTTGCCCGCATGGGGATTTCGGTCGCCAGGTCGAACGGGTAGCGCACCACGGCGTCGATGGCCTCGCCCAGCTGGGTCTCCGACCACCCGGCGGCATCCACGACCGCCCAGCCGAAGTCGGCCCGCTCGGCGGGCACCACGAGCTGCCGGGGTACGCCCTCGACCGCCGGGAACAGGGTGCGCAGGCTCTCCTGGCGCGCCACCACGTCGGCCAGCGCGGCACCCAGCGCGTCGGCGTCCAGGCGCCCGCGCAACCGCAGCGCCACCGGCAGGTTGTAGATCGGGGAGGGGCCCTGGAACTGGTCGATGAACCACAACCGGCTCTGGGCGAACGACAACGGCACCACCGCGGGCCGCTCCCCCGTCGCCAGCGGCTGCAGGCGATCCCCGTCCCCGCCGACGCGGGGCGCCAGCTGGGCGACCGTGGGCGCCTCGAACACGGCGCGCACCGAAAGGCCGGCGTCCAGCGCGGTGTTGACCGCGGCGATCAGGCGCATCGCCGACAGCGAATCCCCGCCGAGGTCGAAGAACGAGTCGTCCACCCCGACGCGCGCCACGCCGAGCACCTGGGCGTAGATGCCGGTCAGGATCTCCTCGGTGAGGGTGGACGGGGCGCGGTAACTCGCGGTGTCCTGGTACTCCGGCGCGGGCAGCGCCCGCCTGTCGAGCTTGCCGCCGACCGTCAGCGGCAGCGCGTCCAACGCCACGACGGCGGCGGGAACCATGTAGGGGGGCAGCCGCTCGGCCAGGGCGGCGCGCAGCTTGGCCGGCTCGGCGGTCCCGGTGACGTAGCCGACCAGGCGCTTATCGCCGGGGCGGTCCTCGCGGGCGATCACCACCGCCTGGCCCACCCCGTCCAGCGCGGCCAGCGCGGCCTGCACTTCGCCGGGTTCGATGCGGTACCCGCGGATCTTGACCTGCTCGTCGGCGCGCCCGAGGTACTGCAGCTGGTCGTCGGCACGCCACCGCACCAGGTCCCCGGTGCGATACATGCGCGTCCCGGGCCCACCGAACGGGCAGGCCACAAACCGCGATGCGGTCAGACCCGCCCGGCCGAGATACCCGACGCCGACGCCGCGGCCGGCCACATAGAGCTCACCGACCACACCCGCCGGCACCGGCCGTAACGACTCGTCGAGGACGAACAGCGCCGTGGTCGGCACCGGCGAGCCGATCGGTGCCGCGCCCGCCCCGACGGAGCCCGCCTGCAGGGGCGCGCTCAGCGACGCGTACACCGTGGCCTCGGTGGGCCCGTAGGCGTTGATGACCACCCGCCCGGGCGCCCACTGGTCCACCACCTCGGCCGGGCAGGCCTCCCCGCCGAGCAGCAACGCCACCGACTCCAACCCGTTCGGGTTGAGCGCGGTCACCGCCGACGGGGTTTGGGTCAGCACGTTGACCTGTTCGCGGACCAGCAGGTCGTGGAAGTCGGCCGGTGAGCCGACGACACAGTCGGGCACCACCACCAGCCGCCCCCCGCCCAGCAGGGCGGCCCAGATCTCCCACACCGAGAAGTCGAACGCATACGAGTGGCACTGCGTCCACACCTGCGCCGCCGGAAGGCCGGTGGGCGTCGACTCCGCGAGGTGGGCCAGGTTGTGGTGGGCGATGGCCACGCCCTTGGGGATTCCGGTGGTTCCCGAGGTGTAGATGAGGTAGGCGATGTCGTCGGGGGACGGCGCCGGCAGCGCTGTGCTGGGGTGGCGCGCGACGGCGGGATCCTCGACGTCGATGACGGCCAGGTCGCAGCCGTCCAGCCGCTCGGCCAGCCCCGCGGAGGTGACCGCGGCAACGGGCGCGGCGTCGTCGAGCATGAACCGCATCCGCGCCGCCGGCAGCGCGGGGTCGATCGCCAGGTACGCCGCCCCGGTTTTCAGCACCGCCAGCATGGCAACGACGGCCTGAGCCGAGCGCTCCAACAGCAACGCCACCCGCGCGCCGGGGCCGACGTCGTACCCGGACAGCACGTGCGCCAGCCGGTTTGCCGCCTCGTCGAGTTCCCGGTAGGTCAGCGACCCGTCCGGGGATGTGACCGCCACCGCTTCCGGGGCGCGGGCGACCTGCGCGGCGAACAGCACCGGTATCGACGCCGCGACCGGCGCGGGGCGGGCCAGCAGCGCGCGGTTGCCCACCTCGTCCAGCCGGTTGCGCTCGGCCTCGTCGAGCACGTCGATCGACGACAGCCGTCGCCGCGGCTCGGTGGTCATGGCCACCAGCACCCGCCGGAAACGCTCGAGCAGTGTTTCGATGCTGGCCGCGTCGAACACGTCGGTGCGGAATTCGACTCCGCCCCAGATGCCGGCGGGTTCACCGGCCTCGCTCCAGCGTTCGGCCAGGGAGAACGACAGGTCCATGCGGGCGGTGCGGGTGTCCAACGTCAGCGGGGTGACCTGCAGGTCGCCCAGGGCCGACCCGACGGCGGGCTCATCGGGGCCGCTGGCCTGCCAGTTCTGCCAGCCCAACATCACCTGCACCAGGGGGTGATGGGTCAGGCTGCGGGTCGGGTTGAGCCGTTCCACCAGCACCTCGAAAGGCACGTCCTGATGCTCGTAGGCGGCCAGGCTGCGGCCGCGCACCTGGGCCAGCAGGTCGGCGACGCTGGGGTCGCCGGCCAGGTCGACCCGCAGCACCAGCGTGTTGACGAAGAAGCCCACCAACTCGTCGAGCGCGGGGTCGCCGCGCCCGGCGATCGGGAATCCCACCGCCACTTCGCTGCTCGCGCTGATCTTCGACAGCAGCACCGCCAGGGCGGCCTGCAGAACCATGAAGCTGGTCGCGTTGTGCTCGCGGGCCACCCGGGCGACCTGCTGCTGCAGCTCGGCCGGCCAGTCGACCCACAGGCTGGCGCCGCGGTAGTCGGCGACCGGCGGGTAGGGCCGATCGGTGGGCAGCTGCAGGTGCTCGGGCATGCCGGCCAGGGCCTGTTCCCAGTAGGCCACCTGCGCCGCGATCCGGCTGTCGTCGTCGCCGAGGTCGCCCAGCTGCGCGCGCTGCCACAGCGTGTAATCGACATAGTGCACGGCCAGCGGCTCCCAGCCGGGGGCCTGCCCCGCGCAGCGGCTGGCATAGGCCACCCCGAGGTCGTTCACCAGCGGGGTGATCGACGATCCGTCGGCGGCGATGTGGTGCACCACGGACACCAGCACGTGCTCGTCGTCGGCGAGGCGGAAAAGCCTTGCCCGCATGGGGATCTCATTCGCCAGGTCGAACGGGTGACTCGCCACGGTGTCGATGGCCTCACGCAGCCGGTCCTCCGGCCATCCGGTGGCATTCACGACGGCCCAGCCGAAGTCGGCCCGTTCGGCGGGCACCACCAGCTGGCACGGTATCCCCTCGTGCGCGACGAACAGCGTGCGCAGCGTCTCCTGCCGCTCGACCACATCGGCCAGCGCCGCGCCCAGCGCGTCGGCGTCGAGGTGCCCGCTGAGCCGCATCGCCACCGCCATGTTGTAGATCGGCGACGGGCCCTGGAACTGGTCGATGAACCACAACCGGCTCTGGGCGAACGACAGGGGCACCACCTCGGGCCGCTCGACCGCCGTCAGCGGCTCGAGCCGGCCCCCATCACCGGCCGATACGCGGCGCCAACTGGGCAACCGTGGGCGCCTCGAACAACGCGCCCACCGAAAGTCCGGCATCCAGCGCGGTGTTGACCGCGGCGATCAGGCGCATCGCCAGCAGCGAGTCCCCGCCCAGGTCGAAGAACGATTCGTCGACCCCGACCACCCGGGGCGGCTCCACGCCCAGCACCCGGGCATAGATGCCGGCCAGGATTTCCTCGACCGCGGTGGTGGGGGCGCGGTAGTGATCGCCGTCTTGATATTCGGGGGCGGGCAGGGCGCGTTTGTCGAGCTTGCCGTTGACCGTCAACGGCAGCGCCTCGATGACCACCACCGCCGCCGGCACCATGTACGACGGCAACCGCTCGGCCAGCGTCGCCCGCATCGCGGCCGGGTCCGCGGTCCCGGTCACATACCCCACCAGGCGCTTGTCCCCGGGACGATCCTCGCGGACGATCACCACCGCCTGGCCCACCCCGTCGAGCCCGGCCAACACCGCCTGCACCTCGCCCAGCTCGATGCGATACCCGCGGATCTTCACCTGCTCATCGGCACGCCCCACATACCGCAGCTCGCCGTCGGCGCCCCACCACGCCAGATCCCCGGTGCGATACATGCGCGCACCGGGCTCGCCGAAGGGACAGGCCACAAACCGCGTCGCCGACAGACCGGCGCGGCCCACATACCCGTCGGCCACCCCCGCCCCGGCCACATACAACTCCCCCACCACGCCGACCGGCACCTGCCGCAACCACCCATCGAGCACAAAAAACCCCAGATGGGCCAGCGGCACCCCGATCGGGCTGACCGTGCCGTCCACGTCGGCGGCGGTGATCTCCCGGAACGAGGCGTGCACCGTCGTCTCGGTGATCCCATACATGTTGATCAGCCGCGGCGCTCCCGGATGCGTGGCGAACCACGCCGAAAGGCGCTGCGGCTCCAGGGCTTCCCCGCCGAACACCACCGCCTGCAGGGACAACTGCTGCCCCGCATCGGCGGCCTGCAACGCATAGAACGCCGACGGCGTCTGACTCAACATCGTCACCCGCTCGGCCACCAGTAAGCCGTACAGCTCCTCGGGCGAGCGCACCACCGCATCCGGGGCCACCACCACCCGCCCGCCATACAGCAGCGCGCCCCAGATCTCCCACACCGAAAAGTCGAACGCCAACGAATGACACTGCGACCACACCTGCCCCGCCAACCCCAGAGCCCCATCGAGGGTCTCCAACAGCTGGGTCACGTTGCGGTGCGGGATCGCCACGCCCTTGGGCCTGCCGGTGGTCCCCGAGGTGTAAATCAGATACGCGATGTCATCAGCAGCCGGACCCGGCGGCGCCACACCAGGCTGGCCGGCCACCGCGGGATCATCGATGTCGAGAACCAACAGCTCCCGCCCATCCAACCGCGCGCGCAACTCAGCAGTGGTGATCACCGCGCTCGGCGCGGCATCCTCGAGCACGAACCGCATCCGCGCCTCCGGCACCGACGGGTCGATCGGCACATAAGCCGCCCCCGTCTTGGCCACCGCCAACATCGCCACGATCGCCTGCCCCGACCGCGGCAACAACAACGCCACCCGCTGCCCGGCCCCCACACCCCGACCGGCCAGCAACTGCGCCCACCGGCTGGACTCCTCATCCAGCTCGCGATAAGTCATCGAGTGGCCCGCAAAGCTCACCGCCACCGCCTCCGGCGTGCGCGCGGCCTGCGCGGCAAACACCGCCGGAATCGACCCGGTCGTCACCGGCCGGCTCAACACCGCCCGATTACCCCATCCGTCCAACCGGTCGCGCTCGGCGGCATCGAGCACATCCATCGACGACAGCCGCCGCCCCGGATCGGCCGTCATCGCCACCAACACCCGCTCAAACCGCGCGACCAGCGCCTCGATGTCGCCGACATCGAAAACCTCGCTGTCGAACTCGACGCGCAGGCCCAGTTCCTCACCCGGCAGGGCCTGGACCGCCAGCGGGTAGTGGTTGTATTCGCGGTGCGTGAACTCGGTGACGGAAAGCCCGTCGACGTCGGACAGCGCGGCGGTGTCCAGGGGGTAGTTCTCGTACACGAAAAAGGTGTCGAACAGGTGGTCCTGACCGGCCACGCGGTGGATCTCGCTGAGCGCCAGGTGCTGGTGCTCGAATGTGTGGTTGTGGGCGCTTTGCAGCTGATCAAGCAGGTCGGTGGTGGTGGTGGCAGTGGTCATGCTCGCCCGCACCGGCACCGTGTTGATGAACAGGCCCACCATCGAATCCGCGCCGGGCACGTCGGCGGGCCTGCCCGAGACCGTCGTGCCGAAGGCGACGTCACTGCGGCCGGTCTGCCACATCAGCAGCTGCGCCCAGGCGGCCTGTAGCACGGTGCTGAGGGTGGTGCGACGCGCGCGCGCCAACTCGCCGACCGCCCGGGTGGTCTGCCCAGGCACCCGGAACGAGGCGACACCTCGCCGGCCCAGCCTCAACCGTCCCGGTGGACCCAGCAGTGTGGGGCTGTCAAAACCTTCCAGCACCTCGCCCCAGGCCGCGCGGGCGGCGTCGAGGTCACGGCCCGCCAGCCAGGTGACGAACCTGCGGTACGCCCCTGGCGCGGGCAGCCGTTGCCCTTGGTAGCTGGCGAAGATCTCCCCCAGCAGGATCGGCAGCGACCATCCGTCGAGCACGATGTGGTGATTCGTCGAGCACGAGACGGTGCTGGTCTTCTGCGGTGCGGATCAGGGCGGCCCGAAAGGCCGGTTGGTCGGCGAGGTTGCGGACCGCGGCGCGTTCGGCGGCGCACACCTGCCGGATCTGGTCATTGACATCCGGGGGGTCGGGGTCATCCCCGCTGAGGTCGACATACCGCCACGGCACGACGGGATCGGCGGGGATGATCTGCACCGGCTCGTCGAATTTGTCGGAGAATCGGGCCGCCAGGTTGGGATGGCGGGTCACCACCGTGTGCATGGCCTCGCGCAGGCGGTGCTGGTCGAGCCAACCGCTCAACGTGATGTCGAGCTGCACCGCGTAGACGTCGTCGCCATCCTGGGTGGTGGCATGAAACAGCAACCCCCGCTGCAGGGGGGTCAGCGGCAGAACGTCAGCTATCCGCATATTGCCGCTGAAGCTCGTCGATCTGTTGCTGGCTGAGGCCAACAGCGATATCGGAGGGAGTCAGCCCGCCCCCGCCGCCTCGTACATGCGCGCAGATGCCGGCCAGGGCCTCGAACCACAACCGGTTCAGCCGGCCGACCTGTGCCTGGTCCAGGGCCGAGGGTGCCCACGTCCAACCGGCGCGCAATTGCGGGCCGGAGTCGGTGTCCACCGTGCCGGCGTTGAGCTCGACGGTGTGCATCAACGGCATGGGGATGGCCGCGGCGGCCCCGGTCACCGACCAGCCGTCCTGACGTATCTCCCAGACGTCACCGGAGACCTCCGACGCCGCACCCAGGCGCCCCAGATAGTTGAACCCGATCGGCGGATCGGACCCGCCCAGATCGACGTCGGGGTTCAGGTAGCGCAGCAGGCCGTAGGTGAGACCGTCCGGCAGGGTCCGGAGCTGCTCTTTGGCATCTTTGACCGCCGCCCCCAGCCCGGGGTCGCCGGCCACCACCTGGGCCCAGTCCAGTCCCCCCACGTTCAAGGCCACCGGGTATTTCGTGGTGAACCAGCCCACCGTGCGGGACAGGTCGACTTGGTCTTCCGAGGGGGCCCAGTCCTCGTCGCGCCCGTGACCCTCCACGTCGATGGCGATCGGCCCGTCGGTGCCCACGAATTCGGCCACCGCCACGGCGAAGGCGATCAACAAGATGTCGTGAATGCCGGCGTGGAACGCCGCGGGCACCTCACCGAGCAGCATGCGGGTGGTCTCGGCGTCCAGTTCCACCGACAGGTTCCCGGCGGTGGCAAACGTGTCCACCTCGGGGCGCACCGCCGGCAGCGCCACCGCGGTCGCGGCCACCCGCCGCCAGGCGTTCGCCTGCTCGACGACTTGCGGGTGGCGCGCGTGTTCGTCCAGCAGCGACGCCCAGCGCCGGAACGACGTTCCTCCCGCCGGCAACACCACCTGCTGGCGGCCGCGGAGCTGGACCCAGGCGAGGTTGAGGTCCTCCAGCAAGATCCGCCACGACACCCCGTCGACGGCCAGATGGTGAACGATCAACAGCAGCTGGGCCGTGGAGGGCACCCACAGCGCGCTCAGCATCACCCCGGCCGCCGGGTTCAACCGCGACCGCGCCTCGACCACCGCCTCGTCCGACAACGCCTCCACGACGCGCAGGCACTCGCGGGCGGCTACCGACCCCGCCTCCGGCACCGTCGGCGACCAGCCCCCGGCGCCGTCTGGGTTGTTGATGTCGACCCGTAGCCGCAGCATGGCGTGCCGATCCAGCAGGGCCTGCAACACCGCCACCACGTCGGACTCGGTCACCCCCACGGGGGCCTGCACCAGCACCGTCTGGTTGAACTGATCGACCGGGCCCTTGACGCCGTGCAGCCAGCACATGATCGGCGTCGCGACCACCGGCCCGATGCCTTCGTCGGCTACCGCCGCGTCACCGTTGACGATCCCGACCACCGCGGCCAGCCGGGCCACGGTCTGCTCGACGAAAATGTCGCGCGGCCGACACACCACACCGGCGGCCCGGGCCCGCGCCACCACCTGCATCGACAGGATGCTGTCCCCGCCCAGCTCGAAAAACGACTCGTCGACCCCGACCCGCTCCAGCCCGAGCACCTGGGCGTAGATGTCGGCCAGGATCTCTTCCACCGCGTCGGTGGGGGCGCGATAGCGATCGACATCCTGGTACTCGGGCGCCGGCAGGGCGCGCCTGTCGAGTTTGCCGTTGACCGTCAGCGGCAGCGCGTCGATCACGACCACGGCGGCGGGCACCATGTAGGCCGGCAGCCGCTCGGCGAGCGCGGCACGCACCTCGCCCGGCTCCGCCGTCCCGGTCACATAGCCCACCAGGCGCTTGTCGCCGGGACGATCCTCACGGACGATCGCCGCCGCCTGCTTGATCCCGTCCAGCGCGGCCAACGCCGCCTGCACCTCACCCAGCTCGATGCGATACCCGCGGATCTTCACCTGCTCGTCGGCGCGACCCACATACCGCAGCTGCCCGTCGGCGCCCCACCACGCCAGGTCGCCGGTGCGGTACATGCGCGCCCCGGGCTCCCCGAACGGACAGGCCACAAATCGCGTCGCCGTCAATGCCGGACGCCGCCAATACCCGCACCCCACGCTCGAGCCGGCCACATACAACTCCCCCACGACCCCTGCCGGCACCGGCTGCATCCACGCATCGAGCACGAAGAAGGCGAGGTGCGCCAACGGCACCCCGATGGGGCTGACCGTGCAGTCCGCATCGGCGGCCGAGATCTCCCGGAACGAGGCATGGACCGTCGTCTCGGTGGTGCCATACAGGTTGAGCAGGCGCGGTAGACCCGGGTGGTTGTCCAGCCATGTCGAAAGACGCTGCGGCTCAAGCGCTTCACCGGCGAAAATCACCGCCTCGAGCTTGAGCTGACGCCCGAGCTCGGGTGCGAGCGCGTCCGCGGTTTGCAGCGCATAAAACGCCGTCGGGGTCTGGCTTAGGACATTGACCCCTTCGGCGGCCAGCAGCGCATGGAAATCCTCGGGCGACCGCGCCACCGATTCGGGCACCACCACGAGGCGCCCTCCGGACAACAGCGCGCCCCAGATCTCGCACACCGAGACGTCGAAGGCCAGCGAATGCCACTGCGACCACACCTGCCCCGGCGACAACTCGACATTCAGGGAGTCCAGCAGCCCGATCACGTTGTGATGGGTGATGGCCACGCCCTTGGGGATACCGGTCGTCCCCGACGTGTAGATGAGGTAGGCGATGTTGTCCGGGTCCGGCGCCGGCAGCGCGGTGCTGGATTGGGTGTCGACGGCGGGGTCTGCGAGATCGTCGACCACGATGACCGGCAGATCGCGCCCGTCCAGCCGCTCGGCCAGCCCGGTGGTGGTGATCGCGGCGAGCGGCGCGGCATCGTCGAGCATGAACGCGATGCGGGCCGCCGGCACCGCCGGATCGATCGGCACATACGCCGCCCCGGTTTTGAGCACCGCCAAGATCGCGATGATCGCCTCGGCCGAACGCGGCAACAACAGCGCCACCCGCTGCCCCGGACCCGCCCCCCGGGCGGCCAACAGGTGCGCCAACCGGTTGGCGGTCTCCTCGACCTCGCGGTAGGTCCACGAACGTTCCCCGCACGTGATCGCCGTCGCCTCCGGGACGAGGGCCACCTGCTCGGCGAACACCGCCGGAATCGACGCCGCGTTGGTTGTCGGCCGGCTCAACACCGTCCGGTTACCCCAACCGTGCAGCCCGGCAAGGTCACCGGCATCGAGCAGATCCATCGACGAGAGCGCGCGCTCCGGGTCGGCGGTCATCGCCACCATCACCCGGCCCAGCCGTTTCGCCAATTCCGAGACGTCGAAATTCGAAAAAGCCCCACCGGCGCCCACCGTGCTGAGAAAAAGCTGGTCACCGGCGCCAGAGAAGATCAATCCAAAGCTGCCCACCTGAACGGGATTGGTAAACGACGCCGATGCCGCTACACCGGCGAAATCCATGGTCATCTTGGACGGCATGAAATTGACGCTCACCCGACCAGCCGGCTGCCCCGCGCCCCGGGCGTGGCCTTTGCGTTCCAGGGCGTGCACCGGAAATCGCTGATGCTGCAGCGCGTCCCGAATTTGCGTGTCAACATGCCGGCAGAAATCGGCAACCGTGGCTGCCGGCGAAACCCGCACGACGAGCGGCACGGCCCCGGAAAGCATTCCGGGGAGCATCTTTGACTCCGAGCGCACTCGCCTGCTGACCGGGAAGTCGAGCACCACCTCGGACCCGCCCGCGCCCCAGCTGCGCACCAACAGTGCGCAGGCCGCGGTGATGACGGATGAGCGTGGCACCTTCCACTGGTCGGACAACTCTTGCACCCGCCGAAGGACGGCCGCGTCCAATCGCACCGGCGCGGAAGGCACCGACGAATCTTCCTCGTTCTCCACTTGATTCAGCCGAGAATTCGGTCCGTCTTCCGGTGGCAGGTTGCCCGTCCAATACGCCTGATCGTCCAGATAGTCAGTGGATGCTTCGTATTCCGACTCACAGCGCACCAAATCCTGCAACGACCCGAAGAAGGTGGGCGGGGTGGGCGTGCCCGAAACAATTGCAGCGTAAATGGTTGCAATACGATTGGCCAGAAGCGTAATTCCGGTACCATCAATGATGATGTGGTGAAAGCAACCGAACAAGTAGAATTCGTCAGTCCACGTTTGGAACAATGCGAATTTGAACAGCGGGCCGGTGAACGGCATCGGCGTGTTCTGGATCGACAAGGCCATCCGTCGCGCTTCCTGCACCGGATGGCTCGAATCGCTCAGGTCGTGGAAGGCCAACTCGATGTCCGGGTAGTCGATCGCCCTTTGGAACACCTGACCGTCCGCCTCGAAGATGGCGGCCCTGGCCGGTTCGGCTTCGCCCATCGCCTGACGGATCGCCCGCTTCAGCAAATCCGGCTCGACCGTGCCGTCGAATCGCACAAGCACGCCGAGCTGCCAGTCAGTACCGGAGCGGCCCGTTTCCTGGGCAAGCCAAATGTCCAGCTGCCCCCGCGTCAGCGGCAGCGTCCGGTCGTCACGTTCCATCCGGTCTACCTATCGACGGCCTTGTTCCGCTGCCAACCTCTCGCGCAGGCTCTTCGGCCGTATGTCGGTCCAGTTCTGTTCGATGTAGTCCATGCACGCCGCTCGGTCCGCTTCGCCGTGCACCACCCGCCAGCCGGCCGGAACGTCGGCGAAAGCCGGCCACAGGCTGTGCTGCTCCTCGTCATTGACTAAGACGAAAAACCTGCCATCCTCGTCGTCGAACGGATTAATGCTCACAGCGTGTCCCGCCCCCTCTACTCGACATGGGTATAACAGGTTCTAAACATACTGGAATCGACCAGAAATTGTCTCCCTGTTTTCGGAATTCGCCGTGGTGGCTTCGCGCCCGAGGCCTGCCGGGTGGGGGTCTTCCCTGCTGGCAGACCTTCAGGCGAAGGACCTGGCGCACCCACGAAAGCATGGAAGCACCATCGGGACCACATCGACGACCTAATTATCCATTTCGCTTAACCCCCGATGCGGTGCGGGCCGGCTGATCTCGCCGGCGGAAACGGTACCAGCGGTGGCCGATACCGCGGGTACCGGGTGCCGCGCACGGCCGCCGGCGCGTTCGCGGCGCGCACGGCCGCCGGCGCGTTCGCGGCGCGCTGCCAATCGGCTCATCGACCCCGGAGAACCGCGGCCGAGAGTGCCGTCCAGGGCCGAGAAGCCCCGGGGCAAACGTCCTTTGAGATTGCAATCATCGAGGCTACTGTGGAGGCGGCACAATTCAGCGAGCCGACGCGGGCGAAGTTTCGCCTACTCCTTCGGAGGGATGTTCATGCTGTTGGCGGGCATGCCAGACCGGACAAATTCCCGATAAAACTGAGGCAACTACATGAATGACCACAGCGAACTCACGGCGGACACCGAATCGGAAGGCGGCGCACCAGTTGCGATGTCGGCGCACCTGGCCGACGACCTCTTGTCCACGACCGCCGGTGGATGGCGCAGCTTCTACAACAAACTGAGCCGCCGGCTAGAGGACATCGGGGTCGCCGATTCATCGTTTTTCCTGAATTATGGCTACCTGCCGATAGATTCCACCAACGACTCCGCGTTCGCCATTCGCGAAGGTACCTTCAACGTCAACTCGGTCCGGCTGGTGTTCGAGGTCGTCGGCTCGCGTGACCTCAATGACTGCACGGTTGTCGAAATAGGCTGTGGCCGCGGCGGGAACTCGGCACTTGTGGCGGAGAAATTCAATGCCCAGGTCATCGGCATCGACATGTCTTCGGAAGCGATCGCATTCTGCAGTAAAACACACGTTAAGCCTTCGCTCGACTTCAAAGTCGGCGACGCATTGAACATTCCCCTGGACGATGCTTTCTGCGACGCCGTCCTCAATATCGAGTCGTCACATTCATATGGCAACCTGCCGAAGTTCCTGAAGGAAGTTCGCAGAATCTGCCGGCCCGGAGCATGGTTTTTGCACACGGACTTCTTGAGTCCGGAGGACTGGGATTACGTGCGGTCGCGGTTGAAGGCCCTGGGATTCGTCACCGAAGACGACCGCGACATCACCGCCAACGTATTGGCCTCGCGGGATCAGGCAAGCAATAACTACGAGCAGGTTTATGGCGACGGAAATGCGCGCGTGGCCAACTTCCTGGCGCTACCCGGGTCGGCGATCTACGAGCAGATGCGGGCGGGCTTGCTGGAGTACAGGATCCTGAGATCGCAGTTGCGCGCCGAGGCTACGTAAGTTCGTCCCGGCCACGGCAGCACCCGTGAGCCGCGCCCTCGGGCGATCGCGGATTGCGGTAACGCATCCCGCGGCCGATCGCGCGAGGGCCTACCCGCGTCCTTCGATCACTGAGCGGGCTCGGGCGTACCGACTGAATCCGCGGCCTCCGGCTCGGGCACCTGAGCGGCAAGGTACTCGGCGAGCGCCCCGATCGTCGGATAGTCGAACACCGCGGTCGCGCTGATCGTGAACGCGCCACCGAACTGGGGAAGCAACCGGTTGCTGAATTCGACCGCCATCAGCGAGTCCGTGCCCAGCTCCAGGAACCGGCTGGTCGCGGCCGGCGGCTGCGCGAGCCGCAGGAAATTCTGCACCTCGCGCCGCAGGTAGTCGGTGAGGAAGCTGCCGCGCTCGGCCTCGGGCACCTCGTGCAGTTGCCGGAGCAACTCGCTGTCGCCGCGTGTCGCCGTGGCGGCACTGGGCAGCACGTGGGCGAGCAGAGTCGGGCGGGACGCGCCCAGCCCCTTCGCGGCGCGCTGCCAGTTGGCCTTGATCACGGTCGCCTGCCCGGTTCCGTTGGCGACCACCTCGGCGAGCGCGTTGAGCGCGGCCCCGGGGTCCAGCGGAATCAGGCCTTGCGCACTGAGATTGGCGCGCGCGGCGTGCGACGTGGCCATGCCGCCCTTCGCCCACGGACCCCAGTTGATGCCCGTCGCGGGCAGGCCCTGCGCCCTGCGGTCGGCAACGAGCCCGTCGAGCAGCGCATTGGCGGCGGCGTAGTTGGCCTGGCCGGGGGAACCGAGCACGCTGGCGGCCGAGGAGTACAGGATGAAGAAGTCGAGATCGTCGTCCTTGGTCAACCGGTCCAGGTAGCGGGCGCCGAACGCCTTGGGCGCCAGCGTCGCCCGGAAATGCTCCAGGTTCTGCTGGGTCAGCAGCGCGTCGTCGAGCACGCCCGCCAGGTGTGCCACCCCCGCCAGCGGCGGCAACTCCGCCCGGATCCGCGCCAGCAGCTGTTCGACTTGCGCCTCGTCGCCGACGTCGGCCGTCGAAGGTGTGGATACGGCAGCGGTGGCGCTCGGTGATCTCGTCGATCGCCTGTTGCGCGTCCGGCATCGGGCGCGCGCCGGCTGGTCAACACGATGTCACCGGCGCCGAGTTGCGCCAGATAGGCCGCCGTGAACAGGCCCGAGCGCACCGAGGCCGCCGGTGATCAGATAGGTCCGATCGGCGCGCGGCTGCAGCGGTTGCGGCATCTGCAGCACGATCTTGCCGATGTGTCGCGCCTGCTGCATGCGGCGGAACGCGGTCTTGGCCTCCGTCACCGGGTAGACCTCGGCGGCGATCGGCGCCAGCTCGCCGTTGGCCATGCTGTCGGCCACCTCGGCCAGCAGGTTGCCCACCCGCTCGGGTTCCTGCTCGATGCACGCGTCCAGCGCGATGATCTCGTAGTAGATGTCGGGACGGGCCGCCGCCATCTGCTCGCGGGTCCAGATGTCCCGCTTGGCGATCTCGGCGAACCGGCCGCCCTGCGCTGTGGCCCGCACGGTCGCGGCGATGAAGCCCTCGTTGGTCAGGCTGTTGAGCACCACGTCGACGCCGGCGCCGCCGGTGTCGGCGAGGATCTGATCCGCGAAATCGGTGCTGCGCGAGTCGTAGACGTGTTCCACGCCCAGCTCGCGCAGCGTCGCGCGCTTGTAGGTGCTGGCGGTGGCGAAGACGGTCGCACCGCGCTGCTGCGCGATCTGGATGGCGGCCAGACCGACGCCGCCGCTGGCGGCGTGGATGAGCACCCGGTCACCGGGGCCGACCTTCGCCCAGTCGAACGCCAGCCGGGTCGTCAGCGCCCCGGCGGGTATGGTCGCCGCGCCTACCGCGCTGATCCCGTCCGGCACCGCCGCCAGGAACTGGGCCGGCACGTTGACCCGGGTGGCGAACGAGCCCGGCATGAAGCCGAAGACGCGTTGGCCGACCTCGAACTCGGTGACGCCGGCACCCAACTCCGTGACGACGCCGGCGAGGTCACCGCCGCCGATCTGCCCCGGGTCGCCCGGGTACAGGCCGAGCACGTTGAGCACGTCCCGGAAGTTCAGGCCCGCGGCCTCCACCCGGATCTGCACCTGGCCCGCCTCCGGCGGCGGCACCACCGTCTCGTTGAGACGAAGGTTGTCGATCGCGCCGCGTTCGGTCGGGCGCCAGGAAGTAGTCGCTGGCCCGCGGCACCGCGAGGTGGCCGCCGCGCGACCAGGGCACCAGCCGCGGCACCCAGTGCTTCCCTTGCCGCAGAGCGAGTTCGGGCTCTTCGAGGGGTGCGCCGAGCAGGCCGGCCAGCGAGTGCACGGCGTCGTCGAATCCGTCGTAGTCGACCAGCCGGCAACGCAGGCTCGGCTGCTCGGTGATGATCGGTGCGTCCCAGGCCCCACAGCGCCGACTGCACCGGGTCGACCGGCTCGCCGGACTCGGTCGCCACGGCCCGTTCGGTGATGATCCACAGCCCGCCGGTCAGTTTGAGGTCCTGCTGCGCCAGCAGCGTCCGCACGACCGCGAGCAGCTGGTCGATCTCGATTTCCACCCGCGCGGCGAATTCGGCGCTCGACTCGTCGGCGGCGGGCCGGTTGGCGCTGCGCCAGACGATCCCGGAGACCGGCGCACCGCGCTCCTGCGCCTGTGCGAGTTGCTGCTTCCAGGCCTCGGCATCGGTACTGCGGTCCAGCGCGACAGAACCCGGCACGTCGGCGGCCAGCTCGTCGAAGCCGGCGATCAGCCAGGTGCCGTCACCCTGCTGGGCGGTGCTGCCCGACTCCGGTGCCGGCACCTCCTCCCAGCCGAGGGTGTACAGGTTGCGGGTGGCGTCGCCGCCGAGCCCGCGCAGCAACGCCTCCCGGGGCGCGCGTTTGACCGCGAACTCCCGAATGCTGCCCAGCTCGCGGCCATCGCGATCCACGAAATCGAGGTCGAAGACCTGCGTTTCGCTGTCCGAACCGCCGCTCTGCCACCGCGCGCGGCAATAGAAGCGCCGGGGCAGCTTCTCCCGCAGCTCGACCCGCCCATAGCGCAGCGGCAGGAACAGGTCGGGCAGCCCGTCCTCGTCCCCAGCGAGGGCCGTCGGGAAGGCCGGGAAGGCGACCCCGGTGCACAGGTCCAGCAGCACCGGATGGACCGGCTCGCTGCCGAGCTGTTCGGCCAGTTCGTCGCCGATGGCGATGTCGCCGACCGCCTCACCGTCGCCGGACCACAGCGACTTCAGGGACGTGGACCACGTGGGCCCCCATTGCAGCTCCAGGTCGGCGAAGGTGTCGAACAGCTGCTGCGGACGCATCCGGCTCAGCCGCTCGCATGCGGCGTCGATGGACTCCGCCGGCTCCGTCGCCGGCTCGTCGTCGATGCTGGAGGCGATCCGGCCGTCGGCGTTCAACGACCAGTCGGCGTCGCGGTCACCGTAGGGCCGGCTGTGCACCTGGAAGGTCCAGCCGCCGTCTTCGACCGGGTGCACGGTCAGCTGCACCTCCCGGGACGCCTTGTCGCCCAGGATGATCGGCTCGTAGAAGAAGACCTCGCGCACCTGCGCCGGGGCCCCGACGGCGGCCAGGGCCATCGCCGCATAGGTCGCGCCGGGGACGACGACGGTGCCGTAGATCACGTGATGCGACAGCCACGGCTGGGTCTTGGTGGACCACCGGCTGGTGTAGACCATGTCCCCGGAGGCGAGATCCTTGCTGCTGCCCAGGATTCCGGCGTCGGAAACGCCCCCGCCGTCCACGCCGCGGATGTCGGCGTTCTTGGGCCAGAAGCGACGGCGCTGGAAGGGATAGGTGGGCAGTTCGACCCTGTGGTGCGGCCGGTGGTACAGCGCGGCGAACACGGGCCGATGCCCGGCCACATAGGTCGCGGCCAGCGCCTCTGCCATCTGACGGCGGGCGTCGGCGCCCTTGCGCAGCGAGACCACGGCGCGCGGAGTGGCCGAGGACTCCGGCCAGACCTGCAGCGCGGCGTTGGTCAGCACCGGTTGCGGGCCGATCTCCATGAGCACCGAGCAGCCCAGCGCCGCCACGGTCTGCACGCTTTCGGTGAACTGCACCGGCTGGCGGGAATGCCGCCGCCAATACTGGGCGTCCAGCGGGGTGTCGGCCGTGAGCACCGCCCCGGTGCGGTTGCACACCAGCGGCAGGGTCGGCACGGCGAACTCGAACTTGCTGGCGTACGACTCGAATTCGTCGAGCGCCGGATCCAGCAGCTCGGAGTGGAAGGCATGGCTGGTTTCCAGCCAGGTGCAGCGGATCCCGTCTCCCTCGAGTTTGGCGACGGCCTGTTCCACATCCGCGCCGGGACCCGAGAGCACCGTGTTGGGCCCGTTGTAGGCGGCGACCGAGACGTGCGGGAATTCTTCGGCGACGCGCTCCACCTGCTGGGCGTCGGCGAACACCGCGACCATCCGGCCGCCCTCGGGCAGGTTGCCGAACAGCCGGCCGCGTTCGGCCATCAGCCGTACGCCGTCCTCGATGCTGAACACCCCGGCCACGCACGCCGCCGCGTACTGGCCCACGCTGTGTCCCAGCACCACGTCGGGCTCGATGCCCCAGGATTGCCACAGCCGCGCCAGCCCCATCTCGATGGCGAACAGCGCCGGCTGCGCAAACGAGGTGTGCCGCAGCGTTTCTCCGTTGTCGTCGGCGGCGTCGGTCTCGAACATGACCTCCAGCAACGGGCGGGGCAGCATGCCTTCGACCGCGTCGGCACAGCGCCGCACGGTCTCGGCGAACACCGGCTCGGCGTCGAACAATTCGCGCGCCATGCCCGCGTACTGGCTGCCCTGCCCGGTGAACAACCACGCCGTCTTCGGCGGGTCACCGCACTCGCCGCGCACCGCACCCGGGCCCAGCCGGTTCTCGGCCAACTCGGCCAGCAACTCGCGGGCGCCCTGAACCGAATCCACCACCAGCGCGGCCCGGTGCTCGAAGTGCGAACGCCCCACCGCGGCCGTGTAGCACACGTCGGTGAGGTCGACATCCGGGTGCGCCTGAAGCCAGTCACCGTATCGCTGCGCCAACGCCAGCAGCGCCTGCGGCGAGCGCGCCGACAGCGGCAACACGCTGACTTGGTCACCCGCGGCGCCCGACTCCGGCGCCGCGGCGGCGTCGGGTTGTGCCGCGGACGCGTCGGCGGTCGCCGGCTGCGGCGGCGCCTCCTCGATCAGCACGTGTGCATTGGTGCCGGAGAACCCGAAGGAGCTCACCCCGGCGCGTCGCGGCCGGCCGTTCGCGTGCCACGGCATCGCTTTGTCCACGACCCGCACCGGCAGGGAGTCCCACGGGATGTTCGGCGACGGCGTCTCGAAGTGCAGGTTCTGCGGCAGCTGCTCGTGCTGCAGCGACAACACGACCTTGATCAGACCGGCGATGCCGGCCGCCGACTCGAGGTGGCCGATGTTGCTCTTCACCGATCCCATCAGCAGCGGGCGGTCCGCGTCCCGGCCGACGCCGTAGACCGCCGCGGCGGCCTGGACCTCGATGGGGTCGCCCAGTGAGGTGCCCGTCCCGTGCGCCTCGAGGTAGTCGACGTCCCCGCCGGCCAGGCCGGCGCGGGCCAGCGTGGTGGCGATAAGCCGTTGCTGCGCACCACCGTTGGGCACCGTCAAACCGCTGGAGGCGCCGTCCTGGTTGACCGCGGTGCCGCGGATGACCGCGCAAATCCGGTCGCCGTCACGCTCGGCGTCGCTGAGCCTCTTGAGCACCAGGACGCCGCAGCCTTCGCTGCGCGCATAGCCGTTTGCGGCGGCGTCGAAGGTCTTGCAGCGGCCGTCGGCGGCAAGCATTCGGGCGCGCGAGGTGGCGACGATGGAGGCCGGGCTCACCAAGACGTTCACCCCACCGGCCAGCGCCATGTCGCAGTCGCCGGAGTGCAATGCCTGGCAGGCCTGATGGACGGCCACCAGCGAAGCGCTGCATGCGGTGTCGACCGCCATCGCCGGGCCTTCCAGCCCGAGCGCGAAGGCGACCCGGCCGGCGATGACGTTGAGCGCGTTGCCGGTGATGAAGTGGGCTTCGATGGTCTCGACCGAGTTGGCGTTGAGCAGCTGCGAGTACTCGTTGGCGGCCACCCCCACGAACACGCCGCTCTTGCTGCCGCGCAACGACGCCGGCGAATACCCCGCCCTTTCGAGGGCCTCCCAGACGATTTCCAGCATCAGCCGCTGCTGCGGGTCCATCCACACGGCCTCGCGCGGGGAGATGCCGAAGAACTCCGGATCGAATCCGTCGACGCCCTCGAGGTATCCGCCGTAGCGGGTGTAGATCTTGCCCGGCGCCTCGGGATCGGGGTCGTAGTACTCGTCGACGTCGAAGCGGTCGTCGGGGATCTCCCGGATCGCGTCGACGGCGTTGGCCAGTTCCTCCCAGAAGGCCTCCGGGTCGCGTGCGCCCGGGAAGCGGCAGGCCACCGCGACGATCGCGATCGGCTCGTCGGCGGGCGTCGTGACGACCGCGGCGGGCTGGGCCGGCGCCTTGGCGGCCGATTCGGCCGCCGCCTTGTCGATGCCGAGGACGTCGCGCAGCAGGAAGTCCGCCACGTCGACCAGGCGCGGGTAGTCCATCGCGAGGGTGGACGGCAGTTCCTTGCCCACGGCGCGCTCGACCCGGCGCCGCATTTCGACGGCCATCAGCGAGTCCATGCCGAGGTCGAAGAACCCGGCCTCCTCGCGGATTTCGGCCGCATCGATCCGCGTCACCTCCGCGACGACGTCGCGCAGGTAATCCACCACCAGTTTCTTGCGCTGCTGCACCGGGGCGGCGGCGAGCCGATCGACCAGCTGGGTGGTTCCCGACGATGATGCCGGTGCCGACGGCTCCGACGACGCGGGCACCTCGCGCTCCAGCTGCTCCAGGAATGCCCGCTTGCCCGCCATCTGGTAGAGCGGCAGGAAGCTGGCCCAGTCGATCCGGGCCACGACACCTTGCACAGCCCCCTGCGCGGACGACGCCGCCATGAGGTCGGCCATGCCCGCCAGCGCGTCGGCGGGCGACAACGCCTGGACGCCCCGCTTGTCCAGGTGCGCGCGGGATTCCGCGTCGGCCATGCCCGTCGACCCCGACATCCAGGGGCCGAAGTTGACGCTGATCCCCGGGACGCCCTGCGCACGCTGCCGCCAGGCCAGCCCGTCGAGGAAGGCGTTGGCCGCGCCGTAGGCGCTCTGCCCGAAGCTGCCCCATACCCCCGAAATCGAGGAGGTGCTGAGGAAGAAGTCCAGTTCGATATCCGCGGTGGCTTCGCTCAACTGCCAAGCACCCCAGACCTTCCCGGCGAACACGCGGTCGATTTCGGCGTCGTCCAGGGTTTGCAGCGGGGTGTTGCCGATTTCGCCGGCGGCATGCACGATGCCGGCCAGCGGCGGCAGTTCGGCCTGCATCGTGGCCAGCAGGCGCGCGACGTCGTGCGGATTGGAAACGTCGGCCGTCATGACCCGCACGCCGCAGCCGTGCTGTTCGCCCAACGCGTCGATGCGCTGCTGCGCGGCCTCGCTGGGCGCGCGCCGGCTGGTCAGCACCAGCTGCCGGGCGCCGTGTGCGGCCAGATATCCGGCGACCTCCAGGCCTATCGCACCCAGCCCACCGGTCACCAGATACGTTGCGTCCTCGCGCAATTCCAGCGGCGCGCCGGACGGCAGCCCCGCCCGGCGGGTCAGCCGGGGGACGTAGACCGCCTGATCCCGCAGCGCAACTTGGTCTTCACCGGCCGGTGCCGCCACCAGCTGGTCGACCAGCCGCGACCATACCTCGTCGTCCAAGGCGCCGTCGCCCGCGCCGGACAGATCCGCCAGCCCGCCCCACTGCCGTGGATATTCCAGGGCGGCGGCGCGACCGAATCCCCACAGGCAGGACTGCACCGGTGACACCGTGTCCGCGCCGGTCACCCGTTGCGCGCCGCGGGTCACCAGCCAGATGGGTGCGCGCGATTCGGCGGCGGCGGCGGCGCGGAAGAGTCGCCGGGTGCCGCCCAGGATTCGGTGTTGCATCCGCAGCAACGACTGCGTCGACGGCGCGGTGTCGGAGTCCAGGGCCGCGACGTGCAGGATGCGCAGCGTCGGTTCGTCGGTCGCCGCCGCGCTGAGCGTGGCTTCGAGCCGTTCCTCGTCGGCGTCGGACATCGGCAGCCCGACGGTCTGGGTCCAGTGCCCGCGTGCGGACAGCGCGTCGACCAACGGCCGAGCCGCCTCCGCGTCATCGCTGATCAGCAGCCAGGCAGACCCCTCGCCGGCCTTGGCGGCCGAGGCCTTGGCGACGGATTTCTCCCAGCGGATCTCGTAGCGGGAATCCGCGATGGACTGGGTGCTGCGCTGTTGGTTATGTTGTGCGGCAAGCTGTCTCAGCACCTCGACGGTCTGTTGTTGATTGCCGTTGGCGGCGCCGAGCAGCGCGGCGAGTTCCTCGAACTGGCCGTCCTCGAGCAGCCGGACGGCGTCGGTGCGCATCGCCGTGCCCTGGTCCGCGACCTGCTGGGCGGGCGCGACCCGCTCCTCACGGAACCAGTACTGGCGGTGCTGGAACGGATAGGTGGGCAGGTCCAGCTTGCGCGCCGGCCCGATGACGGCGTCGAAGTCGGGCAGGTGCCCGGCGACGTACGCGTTGGCGAGGGCCTCGGTGATCTGGCGGTGGTCGGCGGTGCTTTTGACGCATCGACGCGATCGCCCGCGGCGCGGTGGCCGGGTCGGGCCAGGCCCGCATGGCCGAGGCGGTGAGCACCGGTTGCGGGCCGATCTCGAGCAACACCTTGCAGCTCAGGTCGGCAAGGGTGCGCACACTCTTGGCGAACTCGACCGGTTGGCGCGCGTGGCGGCGCCAGTAGGCGCCGTCCAGTTGCGCGGTCCTGCCCAGGGCCGCGCCCGGTGCGGTTGCAGATCAATGTCCGTTGCGGCGAACGGAACTCGAACCGGTTCGCATACGCCTCGAACTCGTCGAGGATCGGATCCAACAGCGCCGAATGGAAGGCGTGGCTGGTGTCCAGCCAGTCGCAGCGCACACCGTCGTCTTCCAGGGCGGCCACCGCCCGCTCCAGATCCTCACCGGGTCCCGACAGCACGGTGTTGGCGCCGTTGTAGGCGGCCACCGACAGACTCGGGAACTCGTCGGTCAGGCTTTCCACCTTCGCGGGGGCGGTGAACACCGCGGCCATCCGGCCGCCGGCGGGCAGACTGCCGAACAGGCGGCCGCGCTCGGCCATCAGCAGCATGCCGTCCTCGAGGCTGACCACGCCCGCGACGCAGGCCGCCGTGTACTGGCCGACGCTGTGGCCGATCACCACGTCGGGTTCAAAGCCCCACGACTGCCAGAGCCGGGCCAGGCCCATCTCCACCGCGAACAACGCGGGCTGGGCGTAGGCGGTCTGCCGCAGGGTGTCCTCATCGTCCGCGATCGAAAATGACGTCCAGCAGCGGCTTTTCGAGCACGTCGGCGACCGCCGCCGCGCACCGGGTCATGGTCTCGGCGAACACCGGCTCGGTCTCGAACAGCTCCCGGGCCATGCCGGCGTACTGGCTGCCCTGGCCGGTGAACAGCCACGCCGTCTTCGGCTTGTCCACACAATCCCCGCGCACCAAACCCGGCGCGGGACGATCCTCGGCCAGCGCGCGGAGTGCCTCGCGCGCAGACTCGCTCGAATTCACCAGCAGCGCGGCGCGGTGCTCGAAGTGGGACCGCCCCACCCCGGCGGTCAGGCAGACGTCGGCCAGCGAGGCTTCCGGGTGGTCGGCCAGCCAGCTGCCGTATTTCTCGGCGAGGTGCACCAACGCCTCCGGGGTGCGCGCCGACAGCGGCAACAGGGAAAAGCGCCTGTCGTCGGACGGGGCCGGGGTAGCAGCGACCTGGCCCGCCTCGGCGGGGGCTTCGGAGATGATGACGTGGGAGTTGGTCCCCGAGAAGCCGAACGAACTGACCCCGGCGATGCGGGGCCGTCCGTCGCGCGGCCAGGGCACGGCATCCTCGACCACCCGCACGGGAAGCCGGTCCCAGGGGATGTGCGGCGAGGGCTTCTGGAAGTGCAGGTGCTTGGGCAAGACCTCGTGCTCGAGGGCCAGGATGACCTTGATGACGCCCGCGATCCCCGCGGCGGCCTCCAGGTGCCCGATGTTCGTCTTCACCGACCCGATCAGCAGCGGCCGGTCGGCTTCGCGCCCGTTGCCCAGCACCGCACCGGCGGCCTGAACCTCGATCGGGTCGCCCAGCGACGTCCCGGTGCCGTGCGCCTCCAGGTAGCCGATGTCCCCGGCGGCGACCCCTGCGCACTGCAGCGCCTCGCTGATCACCCGTTGCTGGGCGACGCCGTTGGGCACCGTCAGACCACCCGATGCGCCGTCCTGATTGATGGCGCTGCCCCGGATCGACGGCCCGGATCCGGTCGCCGTCGCGGAGCGCGTCCGCGAGGCGTTTGATGACGATGACGCCGCAGCCCTCGCCGCGCACATAACCGTCGGCGGCCGCGTCGAAGGTCTTGCATTTGCCGTCGGGCGCCAGCATGTGCGCGTGCGAGAAGGTCATCGCGGTCTTGGCGCTGAGCAGCGCGTTCGCGCCGCCGGCCAGCGCGAGGTCACATTCCCCGTAGCGCAGGGCCTGGCAGGCCTGATGGATCGCCACCAGCGACGAGCTGCACGCCGTGTCGACGGTGACCGCCGGGCCCTGCAGCCCCAGCCCGTAGCTGATCCGGCCCGCGCCCGCGGCGGCCGACGTCCCGATCGCGACGTAGGCCTCGATTTCCTCGTAACTGAGCTGTTCCGAAATCAGGCCCAGGTAGTCGTGGGTGCCCAGACCCATGAACACGCCGGTCTTGGTGTTCGCCAGAGACGACGGCGCGGTTCCCGAATGCTCCACCGCCTGCCACGCCGTCTCCAGCAGCAGCCGATGCTGCGGGTCGATCAGCATGGTCTCCCGGTTCGACAGCCCGAAGAACGGCGCGTCGAAGCCGGTCACGTCATCGATGAACCCCGCCCGGCGGGTGACGATCTTGCCGGGCGCGTCGGCATCCGGGTCGTAGAATTCGTCGACGTCCCAGCGGTCCGAGGGCACTTCCGAGATCGCGTCCCGCCCTTGCTGGAGCACATCCCAGAATTCGTCCGCGTCGGCGGCACCCGGGAAGCGCGCCGCGTATCCGATGATCGCAAAACCCTCGGCCTTGCCCTGTGGTTCGTGTGCCCCCATGGGTGACCCGTTGGTCGGCAGTGCCTGATTCTGGTGATCGGTCATTTCCGACCGCCCATCGTCTCGTGTTGCCGCTCGTCGTTGACCAAGACGAGAAAGCTCCCACTGCCATCATCGAACGGATTGATGCTCAACCGTGTCTCCAGACCATTACTCGACATGGGTGTAACAAGTTGTAAACCATACTTTGTGGGTGAGACGCGTGTCACCCGAACGGGTATTTGGTATGCCGCGCGGCTAGCCGACGGCGCTAGGCATGGTGACCTGCGGTGATGGGTTCCGCTTTGCGGCTTTCGCTTCAGAGCGGCCGCGGGTCTCCCGGGGAAGATGAGGTTCTTGATGCTCGTTAGTGGCGCGAGCTAACAAGTCCTCGTGCGCTGGCAAGGTGCGCATCGCCGATCAGCTAACACGTCGCACGCGGGCGAAGTCTTCCAGAAGATCGGCGGCGGCGGCGACGCTTTTGGCGGGTTCGGTCATCCGGGTGGCGAGCTCGCGGGCCCGGGCGACGTATTCCGGGGCGAGAATGGTGCGCAAGTCGGCGACCAGGGTTTCCTCGGTCGCGGTCGAGAAGCGCCGGGCGGTGCCCACCTTGAGCCGTTTGACCCGAGAGCCCGAGAGCGTCTGGTCCATGTCCGTCGCAAGGATCAGCGTGGGGACCCCGGCGCGCAGGCCTGTGGCCGTGGTGCCCGTGCCGCCGTGGTGCACCACCGCACGGCAGGCGGGAAAGACGGTCGAGAAATTCACCGCGCCCACCACCTTGACGTGGTCAGGATGCGGGACGCTGCCGAAGTCGGTTCCGGCGGCGCCCACCAACGCCCGCTCCCCCAACCGCGCGCAGGCCGCGCCGATCATGGCGATCGTGTCGGCCGGCGATTCGACCGGGATGCTGCCGAATCCGAAGTAGATCGGCGGGGTTCCCGCGGCGATCCAGGACGCGACCTCCTCGTCGGCATCCGTCGCCAACCCGAGCGTCAGCGCGCCGACAAAAGGACGTTGACGCTCGTATTCCGCCCATTCGGCTGCCAGCCCGGGAAAGAGCGCCTCGTCGTAGCCCTGGATTTCCAGCGATCCGCGTTCGGTGATCCGCCGCGGCGCCGATCCTTTTGCCCTCGGCAGGCCCAGTTCGCGGCGCTGGGCGTCCTCGGCCTTCTTCATCCCGCGCCACGACACCCACCAGAACGCCGCCACCGCCGAACGCCGCAGCGGCGCCGGCAGGAATACGCAGCGTCTGGCCGTTGGGCCGCAGCGGGAAGTAATGCAACGTGGCCAACGGAATGTCGTAATACTCCGCGACGTTGGCGGCGGCGTCCTCGAAATTGATGCCGGTGAATATCAGGTCGGCCCCGTCCGCCAGCGACACCAGCGTTGTGCTCATCTCCTGCCAGGCCCGCAGCAGGGGCCCCGAAATGTCGAGGCGCGACCTGACCAAATCCCGGATCCGCCAGGGGCGGTTGAAGAAGCACGTCCAGAATTCGCGGTGCGCGTCCAGAATGGACTTCGCCTCGGGCCCGAAGCCGACGGCCGCGACCCCGGCCGCCTCCGTGAAGCCGACCAGGTCGGGCGGGACGGCCATGCAGACCTCGTGCCCGCGGCGCACCAGTTCGCGGCCGACGGCGAGGTTCGGTTCGACATCTCCGCGACTTCCCCAGCTCGCCAGGACAAATTTCATCGCGGCCCTAGCGCCCGGCGTAAGTCCCAGGGACTGCCATTCATGCGTTGTTCTGATCGCCCGGACGGGTCCGGTCCAACTTACCCAGACCGGTGATTTCGAGGCTGACCGACTTCCGTTGTCCGGCGGCGCCGAGCATGAAAAAGATATCGCCGATCGGTGCGCCCAGCCAGAATCGCCAAAACCGCTTGCGGAAGAACTGCCAGACATAGCTACCGTCGCCCGCCAACCAATACGCTGCGATCCAGAGCAGGTAGTACGTCACGCGCTTCCAGCGTGACACCACCATCTCGAGGTTCATCTCCATGGCTTCGAGACCCCAGGCCCGGTATCGCCATTCCAGCGCGTACTGATTTTGGAACTCGAAGAACGCCCGCATTTCGGCATTGGTGACGAGGTATTCGTCGAAGACGAGAATGGACCCTTCGATAAAGCGGTCCTTGCAGGTTTCCAGCGCGTGCAGGCAACTCTCGTAGGTATCCAGATCCATGTGGAAAAGCCGGATCGGGGCGTCCGGTCGGTCGGCCAGGAACGGGGCGAGCGTGTCGTAGGTGCTTCCCTTGATGAACTGGATCTTGCGACCAAGCGCCGCGGGTATCCCGTCGTGCAGGGTCACACCGGTATCGCGCATGGAACGTTGGGCGAGCGGTTCTGACAGCGCGAAGGTTCCTTGCTTGAAGAGGACCTGGTCGTCGACTTGCCAGTCTTCGACGAGGCCCTCGAAGGTATCGAAGCCGTACACCTGGCGGCCGGTTGCATCGGCTGTCAGCCGCGTCGACCAGCCGAGCCAGACGCCCAGATCCAGCAGCAGTTCGTCGGAATTCTGGCGGTTTGGCCTCGGCAGTTGCGACGCTTCCCACAACAGCGTGTGACCTCGAATCCTGCACTTACGCAGACTCGAAAGCGAGCGACCGATGAACGAGCGATATGCGTCGTCATAAACTCTGGTGTCCCGAGCATATAAGTTTGGGATGTAGCGGTCGCGACCCCGATAAACCAGGCGTGCACAGAGAAGCAACAGGACAAGAACGCCGAGCGCGGCGAGTAGCACCGGCACCAAGTAGCACGCCCCGGCCACGACGATCGCGATGCCGATGAGAATCGCTTTCCACGTTCGGTGAAGGGTCGTCTTATCCACTGCGACCGGACTATCCACCGTCGGACTGTCGACTACGCTCACCGGTTCACCTCCGGGTGCTCGGTTCGACGCGGCCCCCGCGCACCTCCGCGTCGGCAGGGCGGCCGTGGGCGATGTCCAGGTTTCCACCCTCACGCAGGACCGGCGCTTCCGTCGGCTCTTTGACAGCCCGAACAGCCACGGGCTCCCGAGCCCATGACGATGACGCAATGATTGGCCAACATACCCAATGGGTTGGACAGCTGTGTAATAATTCCCCGACTCGAAGAACCCGTTCTCTTCTTCCAAGGTGGTGATCTTGCAGCACCCCGACAGCGTTGGCCCCATCGAAGGGCTGCCGGGTCGGCGCGCGGTACAGTCGCGGATTTCGCCCGGACATCGAAGGCTTGCGCGCTGTCGCCGTGGCGGCCGGTGTCCCCTCGCCTCGGGGCGCACCTGGCTCCGCCGACGGCCCCTGTCACCCTTAGCGTCAAGCCGTGATTGAGTCTTCCATTCCGGCGGTGCTGCGCAAGCATGCCAGTCTGCGGCCCAATGAGACGGCGTACACGTTCGTTGATTACCAGCAGGACTGGGCCGGCGTTGCGGAAAGCCTGACCTGGTCGCAGCTGTATCGGCGAACGCTGAACGTCGCGCAGGACTCAGGTCGCACGGGTCGACCGGTGATCGCGTCGTGATATCGGCGCCGCAAGGACTGGACTACGTCGCTGGGTTTCTGGGCTCGTTAGAGGCGGGAATG
>CAVRTL010000021.1:0-1731536 GCA_963724165.1 uncultured Actinomycetota bacterium
CGCCCATGATCTTTGCCTGGTCGTCGACGGACAGGTGCGACAGCGCGTTGACGTAGAACGTCGGCTCCGCCAGCCCCTCCGGGTGCGGCCAGTCCGAGCCGTACAGCACCCGGTCCACACCGACGAGGTTGACCAGATCGTCGATGCCGTCCTCGAAGAACGGGCTGACGTGATCCGGTTCTTGACCATCTCGACGGGGTCGCTCGGGGAAGACTTCCGGGGCCTTCCGGAAGACCTCGGCCAGGCCGTCCAGCAACGGGGTCATCCACTTCGAACCGGCCTCGACGATCGCGACCTTCAGCTTCGGGATGGCGGTAGAGCGCGCCGTGGATCACCCACGAGCCCACCGCGTCCTGGATCGGCCGCCACTCGTTGAGGATGCCCATCGCGTTGGTCTGGAACGGCAGCATCTCCTGTTCGGCGCCGTCCCACTCGGAGGTGTACCGGGAGTAGCCGCTGTCGCTGACGAGTGCATGCCGACCAGCACGTCGTGCTCGACGACCCGCTCCCAGAACGGGTCGAACTCGGGCAGCGCGAACGACCGCGGGCCGCGGAAGCCGGGGACGGGCGCCGGGCGGACCAGGATGCAGCGGGCACCGCGCTTGACCGCCCACTCCAGCTCCTCGATCGCCTTCTCGACGATCGGCAGGGTGATGACCGGGGTGGTGAAGATCCGGTTCTGGTAGTTGAAGCCCCAGACCTCGTCGAGCCACTCGTTCAGCGCATGGATCAGGACGTGGATGGCGACCGGGTCGTCGCGCAGCCGCTCCTCGAGCAGGCTGGCCAGCGTCGGGAACATCAGGGTGCGGTCCAGGCCCAGCTCGTTCATCTTCTCCAGGCGCGGGCCGGGCTCGAAGAACGCCGGGATCGCGCGCATCGGCTCACCGAACAGCTCGCGCTTGGTCTTGCCGTCCGGGTTGCCGTACTTGAAGTACTCCTCCCAGGCACCCGGCCGGGCGACGACCTCGAAGGTCGGGTTGGGAATGTAGTTGCTGATCTGGCCGCGGATCGCGATCTTGGTGCGGCCGTTGACCTGCACGTACTGGACGAAGTCCTTGTACTCCTTGGGCAGGAACTTGGTCAGCGCCTCCGGCGGCTCGTAGAGATGGTTGTCCGCGTCAAAGATCGGAAACGGGACGTCCTCCCGATGCGACAACTGCCCCATGGAATCCTCCTTCTTGATTTGCGAGAATACTATTCTCTTCCGGCGGCCGGCGCAATGCACCGCCGCTAGGTCGCTCGTGCCGGCCGGCAACCGCCGACGTCACCCGGGCGTGAGCCTGCCTCGCGCCGATCGCGCGGCTGTGGTCAGCACGTAGCGATGATTTTGAAATCGGCGGACATCGGTTCATTCGGCTTGTCGGCTTTGGAGCCGTCGGCGGTGCCGGTGATGGTGAATTTGTCACCGGTCATGCTCATGTCGGCGTTGCTGCCGCCGCCCCGCGAATACCTGCCGGTGAACCCACCCAGGTTCTGGATGTGCACCGACAGGGCCGATGCCGGCTGCGCCCCCTCGTCGATCACAACCTTGGCTCCGGCGAAGTTGCCGCCGATATCAATGGTCCGAGTCCACTGCCGCTGATCGCAGTTCACGACGTGGAAATTCGTTTCCTTGCCGTTGACGGTCACCGATGCCGTGCTGGAGAGTTGGGCTGGTGGTCGCGGCGTGCAGGCCCCAAGCACGGCGACAGTGAGGGCGGCCACGGCGACCCCGATTCGATTCGGCACCGGATCACCCCCATCCTCGCTGGCGAAATTCATGGGCCTGCAGTGATGTTATTCTCGCGAAAAGAGAATGCCAATATCGGGGCCCTGGCCCGAGGAGCGACAACGCATGCTCGACCTGGAGATGGACGATGGTTTGGCGGTGCTGACCATCAATCGCCCGCACGCCCGCAACGCCATCGCGCTCGACACCATAGGGCAGCTGGAAAAGGCGCTCGATGCGGCGGCGGGCGCCAAAGCCCTTGTCATCACGGGTGCCGGTGATCGTGCGTTCGTGTCAGGCGGCGACCTCAAGGAGCTGAGTTCGCTGCGGACCGAAGAGGACGCCGCCGCGATGGCGAAGCGGATGAGGTCGGTCTGCGATCAGCTGGCCAACTTCCGCGCTCCGGTGATCGCCGCGCTGAACGGACACGCCCTCGGTGGCGGTGCCGAAATCGCCGTCGCCGCCGACATTCGGTTGGCCGCCGACGACATCAAGATCGCCTTCAATCAGGTGGAACTGGAGATCATGCCGGCCTGGGGCGGCGCCGAGCGACTGGCCGCGCTCGTCGGCAAGGGCAGGGCGCTTCTGTTGGCCGGTACGGGAGCAACCTTGACCGCGGGCGAGGCCGAGCGGATCGGATTGGTGGACAAGGTGTTGCCCCGCGCCTCCTTCGACTCACCCGCCGACGGATGGCGACCGATCGCGAAAGCGCTGGCGCGCCACCCGGCGACCGAGATAAAGCGGGTAATCCGCGGTGTTTCGCCTGATGAGGCGATAGCATCCTTTGCACGGTTGTGGGTTGCCGACGCACATTGGCGGGCCGCAGAGCGAGTGATGAACCGGACCGCCAGTGCGCGCCAGGCAACAGGAGGAGCGACATGACAGGCGTGTACAGAGTGCTGGAAGCTTGCTCGGCGCTGACCGTGGCAGGGCTGTTGGTGGGTGCCGGTTCAGTTGTGAGCGCCGGACGGGCCCATGCCGACCCGGTCATGCATCACGTCAAGTACACCGTCACCGCGCAGCATCCGATCTACACCGACATCTACTACCTGGACCAGCAACCGGAGAAATTCTCCGACTACAGCCACAACCCTTACTCGTTCACACCCCACATCGACGTCGATCTCGGCCCGGGCCAGCCGTGGAGCTTCGAGTTCGACATGTCGGACCCCGACCATTACGCGATGGTCGTGGCAAGCACGGGCACCGAGCCCGGCGAGCCGGGGCTTCACTGTGACCTGGCGGTGGACGGAGCCGTCGTCGTATCCAAGGATGGCCCCAAAGGGGTGCTCTGCTCGCTGCGGAACTGGTGAACCACCCAGGTCTCCGGCACCCCCGCAATCGGCTGCGGTTCGCCTTCCAGTCGGCGCAAGTAGTCTTCGACCAGTTGCACGGTTTCGGCGTGGCCGCTGGACACGCCGATCGCCTGCTCGAGCACCAAAAATCTCGACAAGCTGGACATGAGCACGGCCACCACCACCGGCGGCATCTCTTCGCTGGCCACTCCGTACTGCTGCAGGGCCCTCGTCACCGCTTGCCGTTCCTCGTCACGCAAACGCTCTGCGTAATAAGCGATTTCGGCTCGCATCTCCTTGCGGTGGTTGGCCAGCGCCATGAATTCCATGGAAATGCGGGTGAAGGCGGGATCGGTGCCGAATCGCCACAGCGCCCACAGCGGCTGCGGCGACTGCAGCAGCTGCGCGTGCACCTCGAGCGCCTCCTCACCGCGGCGGCGGAAGACCTCGAGGAACAGCTCTTCCATGGTGCGGAAGTAGTAGTGCACCAGTTGAGGCTTCAGCCCCGCCTTGTTCGCGAGGCGGCGCGACGTGACGGCGGCATAGCCCTCTTCGAGCATCAGCCGCTCGGCCGCGTCCAGCAGCAGACCGCGATTCTTCGCGTCCGGCGCCCCGATCCTGCGGGCCGAAGTCATTGTTTGCTCCGTACTCTCGGCATTTCCGTTCCGACCACACGGATCGTAGCGCGGCACGACGTAATGACCTTGACCACGACATTACCGTCATGCTAAGCAGATGCTCAGCACATTTTTCGATCTCGAAACGTGGGCGGCGGTACCGGTTGCCGCCGAATCCCGACGGTATGCCCAGCCCAGGAGACGCAACCCGATGACCGACTACGACTCGATCGACTTCCTCACCGATCCGTCTCTGATTCCCGATCCACACCCGTACTTCGACTACCTGCGCAGCCAAAACCCGGTGCTGCGCCTGCCGCACCACGGGGTCGTGGCCGTCACCGGTTACGCCGAAGCCACCGAGATCTACAAGGACCCCGAGGCTTTCTCCAACATCGTCGCACTCGGCGGCCCCTTCCCACCGCTGCCGTTCACGCCGGACGGCGGCGACATCCGGGCCCTGATCGATGAGCACCGCAGCTACTTTCCGATGAACGAGCACATGGTCACGATGGACCCACCCGACCACACCAAAGCGCGATCGGTGCTGGCCAAGCTGCTGACCCCGAGCCGGTTGAAGCAGAACGAGGAGTTCATGTGGCGCCTCGCCGACCGTCAGCTCAACGAATTTCTGCACAACGGCGAGTGCGAATTCATCGCCGAATATTCCAAGCCGTTCGCCACGCTGGTGATCGCCGACCTACTCGGCGTGCCGGAGGAGGACCACAAGGAATTCCGGAGCGTCTTGGGAGCCGACCGTCCCGGCGCGCGGGTGGGCGCCCTGGATCACGAATCGGTCGGCATCAATCCGCTGGAGTGGCTCGACGACAAGTTCTGCGAGTACGTCGAGGATCGGCGGCGTGAACCGCGCGGCGACGTGCTGACGTTCCTCGCGGAAGCCAAGTATCCGGACGGATCGACGCCCGAGGTGATCGAGGTGGTCCGTTCGGCCACGTTCCTTTTTGCCGCCGGGCAGGAGACCACCGCCAAACTGCTCAGCGCCGCATTGCAGGCTCTCGGGGACCGACCGGAGGTCCAACAGCAGTTGCGCGACGACCGCAGCCTGATTCCCGGCTTCATCGAGGAGGCGCTGCGAATGGAGAGCCCGGTCAAGAGCGACTCACGATTGGTCGTCAAAGACACCAACATCGCTGGTGTCGACCTGCCCGCCGGGACCGTGGTGATGGTCCTGCCCGGCGCCGCCAACCGCGACCCGCGCCGGTTCGAAAACCCGCACGAGTTCGACCTCCGCCGCAAGAACGTCCGCGAACACATGGCCTTCGCCCGCGGCGTCCACTCCTGCCCGGGCGGACCGCTGGCCCGCGTGGAGGGCCGGGTCTCGATCGAACGCATCCTGGACCGGATGTCGCACATCGAGATTGACGACGCCCATCACGGGCCAAGCGCCGGTCGCCGATACACCTACGAGCCGACGTATATCCTGCGGGGCCTGAGCGAATTGCATCTGACGTTCACGACTGCCGATTCGGTCGCCGCGGTGGGATGAAACCTGTTGGGGACGAGCGCTACCGGACCTGCAGGCCGATGAAGTAGCAGGCGAGTAAGGCGGTGCCGATCAGCACCACCCACGCATCAGTGAGCCGGCACAGCAGGACGGGAGCGCTTCGCACCTCCATGAACTCCCGGAAAATGATGCGCACCTTGATAACTGCGATCACTATGACGCTTGACGTGACTACCGCACTGGATTTCAGCGATCCGTCGATCGAGTGGTCTATCCACAGATAAGCCAGAGTAAGCGCGGCCAGGATACTCCACACAAACAGCAGTCTCTTGTTGAATTTCACCGCTCACCTCACCACGTACAGCAGCGCAAAGATGAGCACCCACAGGAAATCGACGGTGTGCCAATAGGTGGCGCACGTTTCGACGAGCTCTTGAGATCGTCTCGCCGGGCTCCGAAGTTGATACACGACGACACCGAGGGCGACGAATCCGATCAGCAGGTGCACGAAGTGGATCCCGGTGAGAAAGAAGTAGTAGGCGAAGAAGTCGTTGCTGTCCAGACCACTTCCCATGCGGACCAACCGGACCCACTCGAACACCTTGAAGAAGAGGAACACCGCGGCCAATGCGGCCGTGATCAAGACGTCCCGCAAAGCCGCACGGTAGGCGCCGGCCCGGGACGACTGCACGCACCGCGCGACCGACCAGGAGCTCAGCAGCAGGATGAGGGTGTTGAAGACCCCGATGCGCAGGTCGAGCTGTGCCTGAGAGTGTAGGAAAAGCTCCGAGTTTCGGGCGCGGTAGAACAGGTAGAAGCCGAAATACGCCGTGAAGATCAAGGTCTCGAACAACACGAAGACCCACATGTCGGGCTGGCCAGGCACGAACCTGGTGCCCTTGTTCTTTTCGGCCAGCTCGGTCACTGTGCAGCCGCCGTTTTCCGCGCGAGATCGGGCTCGAGTTCTGGGAGGGGCCCTTCACCGAAGTCCTCGCGCTGGATCATGCGAAAGAGCATGTAGATGAAAACGCCTGTGTAGATGCCGAACACGACAACGTCCAACCACCAGGCGATCTGGCCATTCCACGCAAGGACCCCCCGCCGGAAGATCCAGCATGGTGCCACGACGACCTCGGTAAGCGCGTTGCACAGGTTGAGATAGCCGAACCACTTGGGAAACACCCGGTTCTTGTCGAGCAGAATCGCGAGCATCCAAATCAGCGAGCCGATCAGGAAGACCCCCATGGTTCCGTCGAACGACAAGAAGGCGAAGTCATAGAGCCAACCGACCGCTTCGGGGTCTCGCTCTGGCCGCAGCGTCCCGACGATCAGCGCGATGTTAAGCAGCAACATGCCGGGAATCGCACTGAGCGAGTAAATGATCAGATACGAATACGCGAACGCCGGGCTGACCGACATTCGCCGCATCGAATACGCGATGAGGGCGTTGTTCACCGCGATCATGCCGCCGATGGCGAAAATGATGCCGAAACCGACAGGTATCCCGAGGTGACGTTGGTGGAACCAGTGCACCTGCGTCGCCAGGTCCCAGCCGGGCTGCGGCGGTGGCTGAACTCGCGTCACCACGAAGAACACCGGGAAGAAGAGGCTGTAAAAGACGACCAGCGCCCCCCAGGCTAACCACAGCTCGCGCTTCGGGTCGTGGCGACAGTGCCAGACGATGCGCCGATGCAACGGACCCGGTGGCGGCGTGGCCGCAGCTACCGATGGTGTCACCACCGCGCTCATGCGCCGACCAATTCGTCGGGACGCCCTCGGCTATTCGGCACGTTCACGATAAATCGCTTGCGCCCAAGACAACGCCCATGACGATGATCCAGACGGCAATGGCAACGTTTTTCACCCAGAACGACAACACGCCGTCCCACGCCAGCGGACCGGACAACGAAAGGCCGACGAATGCCGCAGGCACCAGCGCCGCCGCCACCAGAAGGTTGAAGTGGGCCACCCAACGGTTGAATACCGGGCGGGCATGATCATCGAAATAGATTGCCAGGGCCAGGATCACGCTTTGCCCGATCAGGAACGGGACCAGGATGGTGAAGGTGATCCAGCCGAAATCATTGAGCAGCTGAGTCAGCTCCGGACTCCGCTCCGGACGAAAGGCGGCCAGCAACCAGCAGACGTTGGCGACGAGGAACAGGGTCGGACCGCCGGCAGCGCAACCCAGCATCGCGTAGGAGAAGATCGGTGTCCGATGCGCCATTCTGCGGATCTGCAGCACTATCAGAGCCAGAATCGGAACGAGGCACACGCCGAACCAGTTGAACACGATCATGCTGTACCGGATCTCCGGAAGGTGGGCCGGATCGCGATAGAACGCGGCAACCTGTTCCGCCGGCATCGTGGGTGACATCGGCGGGTTGAAGCCCGGAAACAGAAAGAACGAGACGACCCAGAGCATCAGGGCCGCCGGCAGCGTCCATAGCAGGATCAGCTCGCCGTCGGTCCGCCGCGGCACGGTTCGCGCAGATTGGCGACCGCCTGCATCGCTTCTGCCGACGTCGGACATCGGTGCCCCTTCCCCGGACGAAATCACCGCCAAAGCTCGGCTAGTGAGCGAAGCTAGCCGATCGGCTAGCCACGGTCAATAGCGTCGTCTAGTCTCGGTGCGTGGGAACAGCACGGCAGCCGATCACCGATGGGCAGTTCTGGCTGATCGCGCACAGCGCGGCCCGGACGCGGGTACTCGACGCCGCGTTGGACCTGTTCGCCACACACGGTGTCAGCGGCACGTCGCTGCAGATGATCGCCGACGCCGTCGGTGTGACGAAAGCTGCCGTCTACCATCAATTCCGGACCAAAGAGCAGATCGTCATCGCCGTGACCGAGCGCGAACTCGGCCGGCTCGAGCCGGCGCTCGAGGAGGCCGAAGCATACGACGACGGGCCGCAAGCGCGAGACGCCTTGTTGGTGGGCGTGGTTGAGATGGCCGTCCGCGACCGCCGGTTGGTGCGCACGCTGCAATTCGATCCCGTCGTCGTCCGGTTGCTGGCCGAGCACAAGCCGTTTCAACTCTTCATGGACCGCCTGTATCGGGTGCTGCTGAGCGATGCGGGCCTCGACGGGCGGATCGAGGCGGCCATGTTCTCCGGCGCGCTCAGCACCGCGGTCATGCATCCGCTGGTCGCCGACATCGACGACGACACACTGCTCGAACGGGTGACCGATTTGAGCCGGCGCCTGCTCGGGCTGCCCCGGGAAGCCCACGACTGACAAACGCCGCGGCTACGTGTCGGCGCGGACCCAGCTCATGATGCCGTCGTGGGCGATACAGATCAGGAACAGGCCATCGGGGGCCTGCGCAACGTAGTTCTGGTAATTCTGGCAGTTGGCGTTTTCGTCCTTGACCCCCGCCATGGGCGGTGACCGGAACCATCGGGGCTGGTATCTCCTGGGCGAGCCGCAGAACATCAGCCGTCCGGGCTGCGAGGCAGGGGGAACGTAACTGTCGTCGACACCGAAGGCGTAGTAGGTGGTGTTCTCACACGGCGCGCCCAGAACCTGATGCGGCATGATGCCCGGGGTGCAGGCGGGGTAGTCGCAGACGGTCGGCCCGGCCAACGATGGCGGCGCCGCCAGCACACCGGCGCCGAGCAACGCAGCAACGATCGCCACGAAGAATCGCACGTTAATTACTGTGCCATACCCGAAAAGAAAATTCTCCTGGTTGGAGAAGATGATGGTGGTCAGCTTGAACTTCCCGGCCACGCGCAGCCCGCGCCATGCCTTGATCCCGTCAATGCCCTTCCCCGCGCGGCTGGTTGGCCAGGAAGCACTGCACTCGGGTGGCGGCGTCCTTCGGGTCGACGCCCATCTGCACCAACCGCTGAGTCACTTGGGCGGAGGGCACACCAGAATCGAGATCGTTCGCGATCACATGGACGCTGGGAAACCAATCTTCGGCACTTACCCCCGGGGGCGGGGGCTTCGTGTCGCCTCCTACGCAACGGGCGTAACCATCGAGGCCCGTGTCAGCGTGCGCAGGCGGCCCCGTCAGCACGACCTGGGCGATGAGCAGGACGGCGCCGGCCATGCCGACCGCCGCGGCTACATAGCTGGAAAGGCCTTGACCGCCGGCGCACGTAACTCGGCGGCAGCCGCTGAAATTGGCGATCGGCATGGTGATCTTCTCCCAAAACGTCATGTCTGCTACGTCGCGCATGATCGCTTCACGCTACTCGCGTTCGAACTGACCGACTACCGAGTACCGAGAAAAGCGCCCCAGCGAATCCGGACGTTTTGGATAGCCCGAACCCTGCTCGGTCCATCCCCGACGGGGACATTTCCGCAGGTAAGAGCCACAGGCCAGCCACCCGATCACGGCGTTGAGCCCAGGCCGAAGTGATAAGCTGCTTCACCGTGCACGATCCGGAGGGGCCCGACGCCGACCGTTGCGGTGAGCCGTCGGACGTGACCGATCCCGACGAACCAAAGGCGCGCTCGGGGGCCGACGCCGACACCGAAGCGCCCGCCTCGGGTGCGGACACGGACGACGAAGTTGCCGAGGCTGAAGCGCGCGCTGCGGCGGCTCGGGCGCGCCTCGTACGGCTGCGCCGGGCAGGGGAATCGGGGGACGCGGATGACGACGCCGTGTCCCGAGACGTCGAAGGGCGCCCCGCGAAGTCGACGCGGGCCCGGCGACGGTTGCCGCGGCATCCCAGGCGACCTCGGTGGCTCCGCCGTCCCGGGCGGCCGCGGTGGCTCCGGCGCCCAGGGCGGAAAACGGTGGCCGTCGTCGTCGGTGTCGGGCTCGCCTCCGCTTCCCTCGGCGCGACCGGCTACATGCTGTGGCAGCACCGCACCGCGGTGCATGACCGGCAGCTCGCCGCGGAGCTCACCGCGGCCGCGCGGCAAGGGGTTACGACGCTCTTGTCGATCGACGCCGATCACGCCAAGGACAGCGTCCAGCGCATGATCGATGCCTCTACGGGCGACCAGAAGAGCCAGCTGTCGGTGCTGTCGAGCTTGATAGTCAAGAGGGCCGAGGACACCAAGGTCGGCAGCAAGGGCACCGTGGAAGCCGTCGCCGTCGAGTCGTTGAGCGACAATTCGGGAGTCGTCCTGGTGGCGGCGAAAACCGATGCCACGGGGCCAGAAGACGCCAAACCGCCGCCGGCCCTGTTTCGGCTCAGTGTCACCTTGGACCGCGAAGGCGGTCAGCTCAAGATGTCGAAAGTTGATTTCCTGCAATGACTGTCGAGCATGGCTCGTCGCTGGACAGCACCGAAACGGCGATCGACGATGTGACGCTTCCGCACGCCGGCGAGGATGGACAGCCGCCCGCGGGCGAGCGATCGGCGGGCTTGGGCCGGCTGGCAGCGCTGCGGCACTGTGCGCGCCTCTGTTCGGCAAGATGGCGTTGGATAGTCGCGACGACGTTGGTCGTCGCCGCCGTGGGGGTCGCTGCCGGCGTGTACTTCGTTTTGTACCGGCCGGATCAGCGGGTCGATGATGCAGCGGCACACCGCGCAATCCAGGCGGCCTCGGATGGCGCCGTGGCGGTGTTGTCGTACTCCTACGACCATTTGTATCGCGATTTCGCCGACGCGAAATCGCATCTCACCGGCGGCTTTTTGACCTACTACACGAAATTCACCGACAACGTCGTCGCGCCGACCGCGCAGCAGGGGCAACTGACGGCGACCGCCAAGGTCATTCGGGCCGCCGTTTCGGATTTGCATCCAGATTCTGCAGTCGTGCTGGTTTTCGTCGACCAGACCACGGCAAGCCCGAAAAAGAAAGACCCCGAGAAGACTCAGAGCAGCGTCCTGGTCACGCTGACAAAGGTCGATGGTTCCTGGCTGATCGCGAAATTCGACCCGGCCGGATGAGCGCCCCGAATCTTGTTCCAACCGTTACCTGATCGGCCGAAGCGGTGTAACGTCAACGCTCGAGGACGCCGCAACCGATGGCGAGAATGCAGCCAGAGGCACTGTCGGATGATGCGCTCGAGGAGCACCTGATGCGTTCAGTAAAACCAATCACCACCGCAACTCTGTTGGCTGCCACCGTGTTCGGCGGTTTGGGTACCGCATCCACAGCCCAGGCGACGACCAAGGAAGAAGTGGCCGTCAACGGCACGTTCCGCGCTACGTCCATCGGCGATTGGGCCCAGAGAAATGACCAATACTTCGGCGAGCCGACGGTCTACCAAATATGGACCATCAGCTCGACATGCGCCACATTCCAGGAATGCCACGGCACGGTGACCAGCGACCAGGGATGGAGCGCGCCCCTGTATATGGATGACGGGGAGATGTGGAAGGTGCGGCGCGAAGTGCCGAACTGGGAGCGGTGCGAAGACGGTACCGCGTTCCCCGGGCAGCAGACCTACTTTTTCTATCCGGTGAACGACAATGGTGGATTCCAGATCGGGTCGCCGACCTTCGCCGGCAAGGACAAGACGGTCGGCCCGAGCGGTGCCTGCGGACAGAACCAGTGGCTCGATATCACGATGCCGTTGCGCCTGGACCGGCTGTCCTGACCGGGCGGTCGTAGCGTCGTTAGCCCGCCTCCTCTCAGGGCGGACCATTCCGCCAACTCGGCCATGTCTCGGCGCGGCTTCAGGTGGGAAGCATGTCCTTCCACGTCTTGGGCGCCTTCGAGATCGCGAGATCCGACTGCTGGTAGAGCTTCCCGTCCGGACCGACATAGCGGCCGGTGTGCGGATCGTACTGTGCCACCACGACCGAGGGCGCGGGCGTAGATGCGTTGGCCCCGAACGAGCTTGGCGCAGCCTGGGGCTGCCCACCGTCGACCTGATCCTGTGGCGCCGGGTCCGTGGGTGGTGGTGGCGGTGTTGCGGGGAGTTCCCCCCGCGCAGGAACGTCGAGCGGCGCTATGGGCGCCAGGTCAGCCGACAACGGCGACATGGGTGCCAGCGGGGGCGGCCCCGACGACGGCACCGGCGGAACAGCCGCCCCAAGCGTGCCCGGTGGCGGATTTTCTCCCCGCGGCCCCGCCGGTGCGCCGCGCGGCACCGCTCCCGGCGGCAGCGGCGTTCCCTCCACCGGGCCGAAGATTCTGTCGTTGGCGGTGATCCGGTCATCGGGCGGGATGCCCTGCGCGAGCAGGTTGGGATCCAGTGGGTACGGACCGAGGACGTGCTGGCGCATCGCCAGCGGCATGAAAGGCTTGTCGCTGTTGCAGATTTCGACGGTAGGGGCGCGCTTACCCGGGTGACCCATGCAGGGATAGTTGCGGGCGCCCCGAACCGCGAGCGGTGAATCCTGCGGGAGCTTGCAATACAACCCGTCCGGTGTGTCGATGTCGCTGAGGTCGTCGGGGGATCGCCATTGGCTGGGCGGCAGGAAGCCGACCGTGCAAATGGGCGGATCGTCGATCGTGAGTGCGAAGTCGCCCATGGCCTTACCATCGGGATGGTTTTCGCCCTGAGCAGCCTGCTCGATGGCCACCGCCGACGGCAGCAACACCAGGAGTTGCTCGATCGAGGGGTGGTAGGTGACGCCGATCTGCCCGATGGTGGTCAGGTTGGCAAGCAACACCGGCAGCGTCGGTTTGACTTGTTCGAGAAGCCGGGACGCCTCGTTCGCGGCCTCAGGCCCGTTTTGCAGCAGGGTCCGGAAGTGGGAATCGTTGTTCACCAGCACATCCGAAACCCCGGCGAAGCTACGCGCCCACGTTCTGATCGAATCGGTGGTGCTCGCCTGCGTATCCAAGAGCGGCCCGGTGTCTTCGGTGAGGGCGCGGGTGCGATCGACGACGCCGTTGGCGTCGCGGGACAGTGTCTGCGAGGAATCGAGCAGTGACCCCAGGTCGTAACCGGAACCGTTGAAGCCCTGGAACGTCTCGTCGAGCAATTGGCCGAGCTTGGTCTTCGGGATGCTGGTGACCAGGGCGCTGACCTGATCGAGCATCGGGCCGACCGGCTGCGGAATCGTCGTGTCGCGCGCGGCGATGACCGAGCCGTCGTGCAGGTAGGGGGGCGAGTCGGTTTTGGGCCGCAAGTCCACGTACTGTTCACCCACCGCGGAGACACTGAGCACCTCCGCCGTCAGGTCCGCGGGAATCTTGGGTGAGGTGTTGAGCGACAGCGTCGCTTTCGCTCCGGTCGGCGTCAACCCCACCGAGGTGACCTTGCCCATCTGAACCCCGCGGTAGGTCACGTTGGAGAACCGGTACAGGCCGCCGGTGGCCGGCAGCTCCAGCGTCACCGTCATCCGGCCGATGCCCAGCAGGGTCGGCGCCTGGATGTAGAGCAGCACCATCGCGGTCACGCCGATAGCCCCGGCGATCACGAAAATCGCCAACTGGATCCGGACGAAGCGCGTCAGCATCTATCCGCCACCTCCCGTCGGTGCCGTTGTCGGCGGCGCTTGACCAAGACCCGCGTCAGGCATCGAGGACTCACCCTGCGCCGGGCCGGGCCGCGGAGCCGCAGCCGGCGGAGGCCCGGGCAGCGGGGGCAGCGGTAGGGCATCGGGATCGACCCACGGTGGCCTCAGGGGGTTATGCAAGGGATCGAGTGTGTAATTCATGCGATACGGGTCCCCGGGCTCCGGTACCGACGGCTGGTCAAGCTGGCCCCAGTGGGTCCCCAGCATCAGTCCCCGCTTGAGCCGTGGAATCGAGATGTCAAGGTCGACATGGAGGTTGAAGTAGTCGCCTCGGACCGCTCGGTCGACGAAGTTCTGGGTGAACGGGAAGACGAATCCCGCGGCGATCGCCATGCCGAACTCCGGTCCGACGTCGGCGAGCGCCTTGATGGTCGGCTCCAGGTTTTTGAGGTTCTTGACCAGGTCGGCCTGGGCGTCGTTGACCAGCCGGGTGGCGGTGTTGCTGAAGACGCGAAGTTTGTCCAGCGCGGCCGTCAGGCGCGGCCGTTCCTTGATCAGCACATCGAGCGCGGGCGGTATTTTGCGCAGCGCCTCGGTGAGCACGTCGCGCTGTCCGGCGAACGTGGCGGCAAGCCGGTTCAGCGCCTGGATGGAGTCGACGAGGTCGTCCCGCTGTTGGTCCAGCGTTCCCACGAACGTGTCGAGGCGAGTGATCAGATCACGCACGGCGCCCTCGCGTCCGGACAGGGCGGCGGAGAAATTGTGGACCACCTCCCCGATCTGCCCCAACCCCCCGCCGTTGACCACCGCGCCCAGCGACGACAGCGTCTGCTCTGTCGACGGGTACGCCGATGACCGGCTCAGCGGGATGGTGGCGCCCGGCTGCAGCCTGCCCTTCCCTGACTCGCCAAGCGGCGTATTGAGCTCCACATGCATCGAGCCCAGCAGGCTGGTCTGACCCACGGTGGCTACCACGTTGGCCGGGACCACGACATTGCGCTTCACCGAGATCTCGACGTCGGCGTGCCAACCCTTCACCCGCATCGTGCCGACACTGCCGACGACGACGTCATTGACCATCACCGGCGAATTCGACTCCATCGTCCCGACATTCGGGAGCTCGACGTGATAGATGTTGGCCCCCGGGCCGCGGCCGACCGCACCGGGCAGGGGTAGTGAATTCAGGCCGTGGAATGCGCACCCCGTCAACGTCAACATGGCGCAGGAGACGATGGCGAGCACCCGCCGGCCCGGCACCCGTGCCCGGGCGCTCACGATTGCGGCCCTTCATCCGGCAGCAGCATGCCTGACAGGCTCGGCGGCGGTGGTGGCGGCGATTCCATCGGTGTCGACGGCGGCGGCGGCAGCGGCATCGCCGCGCCCGGTATCCGCGCCGGTGGCACCGCACCCGGCGGTCCCACCGGGTCACCCGGCAGGCCGGTGTAGGCCGACACCGCGGGCGGGATCTCGGGTGGTCCGGGTTTGGGACCCTCGCCGCCGGGCGCCAGGCGCGGTTCGGTGTAGAGGACCTTGGACGGGTCCACGGACTTCTGTATGAACGGGTTGATGGGAATCGGCGATTCGTTGAAGTTGAGCAGCCGCAATCCGGGACCGAGGAACAGGCTGCACAGCTTGCCCGATTCGACCGCGGTGATGTTCTCGATGGCGCCGATCTGGGTGCAGCCCGGAACGGACAGCAGCAGCTGACCGCCCCACGTGGGGTTCGCGAAGTTCATCAGCCCGAACCCGCCCACGATGGTTCCGGTGTCGGCGTTGTAGTCGTTGAAGAAGTTGCCGAGCGCGTTCGGCGAGGTGTGCAGGATGTTTTCCAGGGCCATGTGGTTGTCGACCAGGTTCTGGGTGACGTCGGCCAACCTGGCGATCTGCTCGCTGGTCTGGTTGCGGCTTCCGGCGACGAATCGCTGCACCTCGCCGACCGCGGTCGACAGATTTGTCAGCGCCGCATCCAGCTCGGATTTGCTGTCGTTGACCACGCTGGTGAGCGTGGCCAGGCGGTTGTTGAACTGCACGATCTGAACGTTGCTGTCCCGCAGGGCGCCGACGAAGGTTTGCAGGTTCTTGATGATGTCGACGATGTTGCCGCTGCCGTCGGCGAGGATGCGGCCCACGCCTGACAATTGAGCGAGCGTTTGCCGCAGCTTGTCACCGTTGCCGTCGAGGGCGTTGGCGGCGCTGTCGATGAACCGGCCCACGGACGTGCCCGATACTCCACTCTTGGGTCCCAAATCCGTTGCCAGCCGCATCAGCTGGGTTTTGACCTCGTCCCACTCGACCGGCACTGCGGTGCGTTCGACCGGTATGACTGCCCCGTCGTGCATGACCGGCCCACTGTCGCGATAGGCCGGGGAGAGCTGGACGTAGCGGGCGGCCACCAGGTTCGGGGCGACGATGATCGCCTTCGCGTCCGCCGGAATCGGCACGTCACGGTCGACCTCGAGGGTCATCTTGGCCTGTGTGCCCTGTGGCTGAATGGATTTGATGTTTCCGACCTTGACACCCGAGACCCGCACCTCGTCATTGGGGTAGACCGCCGTGGCGGTGGTGAAATATGCGGTGATCGTCCGTGGGCCGAAGAACGTATTACGGACGAGCACGGCGGCGCCGGCGACGATGAGCCCGACGAGGACAACCGCCACGACGGTGGCCAGCTTGGTGCGCGGGACACCGGAGATCCGGGCCATCATTGTGACCCGCCGACCCGGCCGCCCAGCGTGCAGCCGGGGCACGAGGGAATGGCGTTGTACGGCCAGGGGGTCAGCGACCTGGGCACCGGCGACGGGTAGCCGGGACCGCGAGACGTGTCGAAGGTGCGGAATCCCCAGAGATAGTCGAACAACGGTTGGAAGAGTTGCGGGGCAAGGAAGTTCGGGACGAACGCCGAGTAGGCGTACATGCTGGAGATGCCCTCACCGACGGTGATCTCGAATTTTTTGAGACCATTCAGTGCTTTGGCGATGTTGTCTCGGTTCTTTTCCAGCATCGCAGTCACCGAGTTGAGCCTCTCCAGCGTCGGTGCCAATGTGCTTTCGTTGTCGTGCACCAACGCCGTGAGCTGCTTGGCCACCGCCGACGTGTTGGCCAGCAAATCCACGATTTCTTGTCGCCGCGCCACCAGGACTTGGAGCAAAGAGTCGGAGTTGAGGATGAGCTTGTTGACCTGCTGGCTGCGTTCGGAAAGGACGCCGGTGACGTCGCCGGCGCTCTTGAAGAGCTCGCCCAGGTTCTTGTTCCGGCTGTTGAGCGTGCGTGACAACCGGCTGAGTGCGTCGAAGGCCGGGCCCATCTGGGGTGCGAGCTGGTCGAGTGTCGCCGAGAGGGTGTCCAGTGAATGATTCAGCGCCGTGGTGTTGGTTCCCTTGGTGTCCGATGTCAAGTCGCTGACCGCTTCCGTCAACGAGTACGGCGAGGACGTCCGCGAGACGGGGATGAGAGCCATCGGATGCAGCGTGCCGCTGCCGGCGGACTCCAACGTCAGCATCCGCTCGCCCAGCAGCGAGCCGGTGCGGATATGCGCGGTGGTCTCCGCGCCGAGCGGGACGTTGCCCTTCGTCGTGAACGTCACCAGGGCATCGCCGTGGCTCAGCGACACATCCGACACCGTGCCGACCTTCACCCCCGACACGATCACGGGGTTACCCGACGCGATGCCGCCGGCTTCGGTGAACAGCGCCTGGTAGCGGACCATCGTCGCCCAGGAAATGAGGCGGTCGGGCGACAGGCCCACCAGGATGATCATCACCGCCAAAACGACGCCGATGAGTCCGGCCTTGACGAGCCCAGCTCCGTGGTACTTGAGCATTAGGGTTCCGTACACCTTCCCGCTTCTGACCTGAAGATATTGGAGTGCACCGTCCTGCCCTGAAGGTCCGTGCCGCGGAGCTCCAACTGGCAGAGGTAGTACGGGATGGTGGCGCCGGCCACTCCGAGCCGGACCAGCTTGCGGTAGTTGTGGGGCGCCTTCTGGATCGCGGCCTCCAGGCGGTCCTTGTCGCCATCGAGTATCGGCGCCAGCCGATTCAACTGCGCTATGGTGCCGGACAGCGGCGGGCGGGCGGTGGCCAGCAGATCCGCCAGCGAGGCGGTTCCCCTGTCGAGGGCGTCGATCGCGGACCCAATGGTGTCGCGGTCGTTCGACAGCTCGCCGACAAGCTGCTCGAGGCGATCGATCGCACCGGAGAACTTCGTGCCGTCCTTGGAGATCGTGCCGATCACGGTGTGGAGGTTGTCGATCAGATGCTGCACGGTTTGGTCGTTGTCGGCCAAGGCGTTCGAAAACGAGGTCGTCTTGGCGAACAGCGACTCGAGAGTCCCGCCCTGACCCTGGAAGATCTGCAACAATCCCGAGGTCAGCGCGTTGACATCACGCGCGTTCAGGCCCTGGGTAACGGGTTTCAGTCCGCCGAGCAGCAGATCGAGGTCAAGCGCCGGCGCGGTGCGGTTCACGGGAATCTGAGCGCCGGCCGGCAGACGCTTGGTCGAGCCCGGACCTTCGAGGAGTTCGAGGTAGCGATCGCCCACCAGGTTGAGGTAGCGGACCGCCGCCTTGGTGCCCTCGGTGAGGACCACGTTGCGGTCGGCGTCGAACTTCACCACCACCTTTTTGTCCGGCTGCAGCGAAACGCTGTCGACCGTGCCCACCCGGATCCCGGCGACCCGTACCGACTGCCCCGGCTTCAGACGCGACACGTCGGTGAACACCGCCGAGTACCCGGTCGTCGCGCCCGTCCGGTACTGACCGAAGATGAAGAAAAGGAAGGCGGTCAGTATCGCCATCACGACCGCAAAGATCCCGAACTTGATCAGCGTGGCGCGCGTCCTCATCCGGGTTGTCCGATCTGAGCGGGGTTGCGCGGTGGGCCGGCGATCGGTCCGTACAACAGCTGCTTGAGCCCATCGAAGTTGAGCAGCAGCTGCGGGTTTCCGTATCCCACCGGGTCGGCGCCGATGTCGGTGATCAGCTGCGGCGGGTTGGTGTTGAACGGCAGCTTCGGCAGGCCCACGCACTGCGGGCCACCCGTCGCCGCAACCTTGGGCAGGTTCGTCGGATACCGATAGCGTTCGGCGCCCCACGTCAGACTCGACGAGATGTTGATGCTCGGCTCCGACAACGGCGCACCGTGCCCAATCTGTATGAGCCCGGCTAAAGAACAGGTGAGCGCCGGGCCGTACTCGTTGGTCAGATCGGTGGTCGGCACCAGCAGGTGCAGCACATCCGTCAGCGGTTGGCGGTTCGTCGACAAGACGTCGTGGCCGATGTCGGCCAAGCCGATCGCGCTGATCAGCAACGCATCGAGGTTGTGCTGCTCGTCGACAATCGTCTTGCTGATCGTGGTCGCGTTGGATGCGGTCTGCATCAGGTCCGGCGCCGCGTCGGCATAGGCGTTGGACACCGCCGGTAGGACCGCGACGTCATGCCTGAATGCGGGCAGGCTCGGCTCCAGCCGGGACAGAAACGAATCCAGGTCGCTCAGGGATTGGCCGAGCTTGGGACCCCGCCCACTGAATGCCTGTGCCAGCGCACCCAGTGACTCGTTGAGCTTCGGCGGGTCGATGTGGGACAGCACCGACACCAGTTGCTGGAACACCGTGTTGATTTCGACCATGACGTGCTGGCCCTGCAGCGTCTGGTGAGCGTGTAGGTGCTGCGCCGAGGGTTGGGAAGGTTCGACCAACTGGACGGACTTCGCGCCGAACACCGTCGAGGACGCGATGTCGACCAGCACGTTGCCGGGAATGAAGTGCAACTGCGACGGGTCCATCGCCAGGTGAATGGCCGCCTGCCCGTTGGGCAGCGGTTCGATCGAGGCCACCTTGCCCACCTGCACGCCGCGCATCTTGACCTTGGCCTCGGGGTTCATGACCAGGCCGGCGCGTTGCGAGATCACGGTCACCGGCACGCTCTGTGTGAAGTCACCTCGAAACAGGCCGATCGAAACGGCGACGATCACGGCAACCACAACGACGGTCGCCAAACCCGCCAGCGGGCGCGCATACGACCGCGCCCCGAAGCTGCGGCCGGGTGAAGCCGCGACGGGCGCTGCGGCGCTGGTAGTTTCCGAACGGTCGATGGGACCGGGCCCGAGGCGCTGAGTCACGTCAGGTCTCCTCCTCTACCCGGACAAGTTGAAGTTGCCGTTGGAGCCGTAGATCGACAGCGAGACCAGCAGCGTCACGGATACGACCACGACCAGCGAGGTGCGCACCGCGTTGCCGGTCGCGACGCCGACACCGGCCGGACCGCCCGAGGCGAAGTAACCGAAATAGGTATGGATCAACAGGACGGTGAGCGCCATCAAGACGGCTTGCAGGAACGACCACAACAAATCGATCGGGTTGAGGAACGTGGTGAAGTAGTGCTGGTACAAACCGCTCGACTGGCCGAACAGGACCACCGTGATGAACTGACTGGCCAGGAACGACAAGATGACGGCAATGGAATACAGCGGGGTCACCGCGAGCATTCCGGCGACGATCCGGGTGCTGACCAGATACGAAACCGGCCGGATGGCCATGGATTCCAGAGCGTCGATTTCTTCGCTGATCCGCATGGCACCCAGTTGCGCCGTCACGCCGGCGCCGAATGTGGCCGCCAAACCGATTCCCGCGACGATCGGCGCGGCAATTCGGACGTTGATGAAGGCCGAGAGGAATCCGGTCAGCGCCTCGATGCCGATGTTGCCGAGCGAGCTGTAACCTTGGACGGCCAGCACCCCACCCGCGGCGAGCGTCATGAAGCCGACGATTCCCAGTGTCCCGCCGATCATCGCCAATGTCCCCGCACCCATGCTGATCTCGGCCACGAGACGGATGATTTCGCGCCGGTAGTGGGTGGCCGCGAACGGCACCCCCGCGAGTGCCCGAGCGTAGAACAGCGTGTGATCGCCGATCCGGCTCAACGTGCCGACGGGCTTCTCGAGTTGTCGCGTCAGACGCGGGTAGGTGGCGCGTAGGGTCATCACGGTCCGTCCTTACACCTCCTTCGCAGCTACTTAGACGAAAACCGGATGCCGATGGCGGTGACGACCACGTTGACGACCATCAGGGACATGAACGCGTACACCACCGTTTCGTTGACGGCGTTACCGACGGCCTTGGCTCCGCCGCCGCTGACCGTCAGGCCGCGATAGCACGCGACCAATCCGGCGATCAGACCGAAAAGCGCTGCCTTGACGCAAGAAATGATCACCTCCGGCACGCCGGTCAACAAGGTGATGCCCGCGGCGAACGCGCCCGGGTTGACATCTTGGACGAACACCGAAAAGACGTAGCCACCCACGATGCCGATGATGACGACCAGGCTGTTCAGCAGCAGGGCCACCAGGCCCGCGGCCAGCATGCGCGGCGTCACGAGGCGCTGGATCGGATTGATGCCCAACACCTCCATCGCGGCGATCTCCTCACGGATGGTTCGTGAGCCCAGGTCCGCGCACATCGCGGTGGCGCCGGCGCCCGCCACGATCAACACCGTCACCATCGGGCCCACCTGGGTCACCGCGCCGAAGGCTGCGCCCGCACCGGACAGGTCCGCGGCACCGAGTTCGCGCAACAGGATGTTGAGCGTGAAGCTGACCAGAACGGTGAAGGGGATGGCCACCAGCAAGGTGGGCGCGATCGCGACGCGCGCGACAAACCACGACTGATCCAAGAACTCCCGCCACTGAAAGGGGCGACGGAACAGGAAGCCGACGGCATCGGCCGACATCGCGAACAGCCCACCTATCGCCTCCATCGGCTTGGATCCACGCCCCAACGAGAGGCCGGCGGTCCACCGCTCCGGGCCGCCTCGCTTAGTCGCCATCGGCCTCGGCTCCCTCCAGGATTTCGAGACCGACAGTCTTGTTCCTCAGTAACTTTCGCTGGGAACCAGGCAGGACCGGCGGCCCCGAATGCGTACCGTCGACGGCGAAATGCGTAGCGGGCAGCCACATTCCGGCGTCTACCTCCGGCGTGCCAACCGCTTCCATCCTCACGCCAGCCCTCCATTCTGTTGCGTGAGTTGGCGCTCCAAACCCAGGGAGCGAACGAGGCCCCACGCCTTGAAGCGTCCGGCGATTATTACTCATACGGCGCCCAGGGGGAACCCAAACCGCACAACCGTTATCAGCCGATCCGAATTCACAGAATTCGGCAAGGAGCGGCGCGTCCCTGTGGCAGCGGTGGTCGGCTCGAACATGGCTGGCAAACTCCACTCTAGGTGACGGCGCCGGCCGTCTTGAGTTCGATGATGCGGTCCCAGTCAAGCCCGATTTCCAGCAGAATCTCGTCGGTCTGCTCGGCGAAGCCGGGCGCCGGCCCGGTCTGCGGTGCGGTGACGTCGAATTGAACCGGGTTGGCGACGAGTTCGAGTTCGCCGGCGCGGACCATGTAGTCGTTGGCGCGGATCTGGGTGTCATCGGCCGCCTGCAGGGTGTCCTGCACCGGCGCCCACGGGCCCGCGAGGGTGGCAAAGCGTTCCCTCCACTCGGCCAGCGTGCGGCTTGCGATGGCCTTGGTCAAGATCTCCACCGCATCGGAGGTGTTGGCGGCGATCTTCTCCACCGTGGCAAAGCGCGGATCGTCGGCCAGCTCCGGCAGGTCGACGTGCCGGCACACGTCGGCCCAGAACTTGGTCGGCTGCATCATCACAAAGGAGATGAAGCGGCCATCGGATGTCGCGTACACGCCCACCAACGGGTTGACCGGCGAGCCGTGCACACCCGGCGGCGGCGCCTCCAACCGCTGGCCCAGGTGCGTGGTCAGCGCGACCGTGTGGCCCATCGACCACAGCCCGCTGCCCAGCAGCGACACGTCGACCACCGACGGTTCGCCGGTGCGCTCGCGCTTGAGCAGCGCCGCCGCGATGCCACCGGCGAGGTTGGTGCCCGAGATCGTGTCGCCGTACGCCGGCCCGGGCGGCCCGATCATGCCCGGCGTCCCGGGCGGCGTGATGGTGGCGGCGGTTCCGGCCCGGCACCAGAAGGCGGTCATGTCGTAACCGCCCTTCTCGGATTCGGCGCCCCGCGGGCCGAGCGCGCTGCCGCGGGCATAGATGATGTCGGGGTTGACCGCGCGGATGTCGTCGACGTCAATGCCGAACTTCTTGCGGTGCCCCGGCAGAAAACTGGTCAGGAACACATCAGAGCGGCGGACCAGCTCGTCGAGCACTTCCTTGCCCTCGGGCACCGACATGTCCAGCCCCAGGCTGCGCTTGCCGCGGTTGGCGTGCTCGATGTTGGGGTTCGGGTCGCCCTCGACGCGCAGCATCCCGGTCTGGCGCAGCCCGCGCTGTGGGTCACCGGTGACCGCGTGCTCGACCTTGATCACGTCGGCGCCCCATTCGCGCAGCACCGCGCCGGCCGACGGGACGAACCCGTACATGGCCACCTCCAGGACGCGGATGCCCTCGAGCGGCCTCATGCGGGGACCCCGCCGACCAGGAGCCGGCGGCCGGGCCGTGGTTCGGGCGCAGCGTCCGCGGTGGTCTCGGCGACGGCCTCCGCGGTGTCCTCCGCTGGCATACGGTAGTCCCCCTGATGTGGTGCCGGTCACGAAAATTTCGTTCTCTTACCCGGCGAATCTTACATCCGTATCTCGATAATTCAAGAAAGTCGCGGGAACGGGGCCAGCCCCGCTGACCAGCGCCTTGATCCCTTGGACAGCGGTTCACCAGGACCCTTAGCGCAGGCCCAGCACGGTTTCGCGGCGATGTTGCACGCCGCTTCCGCGTGAGAGTAGGGTTCTCATAATTGTAAGGGAGATTCTTTGTGACTGAGACTGCCACGTTTGCAGCACAAGTTCGCGCGGTGACGGGGACGTGAAGACCGCGGTGGTGACCGGGGGCGGATCCGGCATCGGCCTGGCCGTGGCGAACCGCCTGCGTGCCGACGGCCTGGACGTCGCCACCATCGACCTGAACCCGTCCGACGCCGATCGTGCGTTCACCGCCGACGTCACCGACCGGTCGCAGGTCGACGCCGCGCTGTCGGCGATCCGCGCCAGCCTGGGTCCGGTCACGGTGCTGGTCAACGCCGCGGGCCTGGACGGGTTCAAGCGGTTCACCAACATCACCTTCGAGGACTGGCAGCGCGTCATCGACGTCAATCTCAACGGGGTCTTCCACACCATCCAGGCCGTGCTGCCCGACATGGTGGCCGCCGGGTGGGGGCGGATCGTCAACATTTCCTCGTCGAGCACTCACTCCGGCGCCCCGTACATGAGCCACTACGTGGCCGCCAAGTCCGCGGTCAACGGCCTGACCAAGTCGCTGGCGCTCGAGTACGGGCCCAGCGGCATCACCGTCAACGCCGTGCCGCCGGGCTTCATCGACACCCCGATGCTGCGGGCGGCGGAGAAGAACGGATTCCTCGGCAGCATCGAGGAGACCATCGCCCGCACCCCCGTGCGCCGAATGGGCAAACCGGAGGACATCGCGGCGGCGTGCGCGTTCCTGGTGTCGGAGGAAGCCGGCTACATCACCGGCCAGATCCTGGGCGTCAACGGCGGCCGGAACACCTGAGCACCGGGCGACTGTGAGGAGCAGTGGTGGTGGGAGACAGCGCGGTGGGGCGCGTTGCCGGGAGGATCCCGACGGAACCGCCCGATGCACCGGGGTGCAGGTGTGTCGACGCGGGCGGCCGCCTGAAGTGCTACGACTACCGCAGTCGAGGCGTAATCATCGGGTGAGAGGAGACAGCCTGTGAAGGTCTGGGTGGATTCGGAACGCTGCCAGGGCCATACCCTGTGCGCGATGATCGCTCCGGAGTCTTTCCAACTCAGCGAGATCGACGGCAGTTCATCGGCAATCAATGAGCTGGTGCCCGCCGATCAGGAGGACAAGGTTCGCGAAGCCGCGCACTCGTGTCCGGAGCAGGCCATCATGATCACTGACGAAAGCTAAAGGGAGACAGAGCCTTGAGTGTCGACGACGTCGTCAGCGACAGCGATCGCAAGAAGAACCAGTACCACTTCGACCGGCACACCGCCGAGTATCGGTCCCGGTTCAGCGCGATCACCAAGGAGATGCACGCCCAGTGCCCGATGGCGTGGACGGAAACCTACGGCGGGCACTGGGTCGCGGCCGGCAGCCACGAGGTGTTCGAGCTGGCCCGCTGTCCCGCCGTCTCCAACGACCACGACATCCACGGCGAACGCCGCGGCTACAAGGGCATTTCGATCCCCACGGCCAGTCGTGTCAGCGCGGTGCGCGGCGGAATCCTGGAAATGGACGACCCCGAGCACCGCACCTACCGAAGCGTGCTCAACCCCTATCTGTCGCCGGCCGCGGTCAAGCGCTGGGAGCCGTTCATCGACGACGTGACGCGAGCCTGCCTCGACGACAGGATCGAGGCGGGCAGCATCGACTTCGTCGACGACCTGGCCAACATCGTGCCGGCGGTCCTGACGCTGGCGATGATGGGCATTCCGCTCAAGAAGTGGAACATGTACAGCGAGCCCGTCCACGCCGCGGTCTACACGCCCGAGCATTCCCCCGACATCGAGCGGGTCACCGAGATGCACCGCCGGATGGGGCTCGACCTCGTCAACACCATGATCGAGATCCGCGAGAATCCGCGACCCGGGATCGTCAATGCCCTGCTGCAGATGCGCATCGACGGCGAGCCCGCTCCGGAACTGGAAATCCTGGGCAATCTCGGCCTGGTCATCGGGGGTGGCTTCGACACCACGACCGCCCTGACCGCCCACTCGCTGGAATGGTTGTCCGAGCACCCCGACGAACGAGAGCTGCTCAGCAAGCAACGCGACACCCTGCTCGATCCCGCGACCGAGGAGTTCCTGCGCTATTTCACCCCGGCGCCCGGTGACGGCAGGACATTTTCCGACGACGTCGAACTCGACGGCACGCAGTTCAAGGAGGGCGAGCGGCTCTGGATTTCCTGGGCCATGGCCAACCGCGATCCCTCGGTGTTCCAGAATCCGGACGACATAGTCCTCGACCGCAAGGGTAACCGGCACTTCAGCTTCGGTCTCGGCGTCCACCGGTGCGCCGGATCCAACGTGGCACGCACCGTGTTCAAGTCGATGCTGACCGCGGTGCTCGACCGGATGCCCGACTACCGCTGTGACCCCGAGGGCACCGTCCACTACGAGACCATCGGCGTCATCCAGGGGATGCGCAAGCTGCCGGCCACCTTCACGCCGAGCCGCCGCATCGGCGCGGGTCTGGACGAGACGCTGGACAAGCTGCAGCGCATCTGCGACGAACAGGAGCTCGCGCGGCCGATCACCGAGCGCAAGGAAGCCGCCGTCATCGACTGAGCCGTTCGCGCGCCCACGGTCCGTCGACTGGCGCTATTTTTGCGAGTAGGCCTGTTCCGCGTGACCGCGCCCTATATTTGGGGGAATCGTGTGTGCACAGATGGGAGACGCAGCGGTGAAGACTTTCGCAGTGAACGTTGCGCTTGCCGTGGCCGCGCTGACTCTTACGCCGACCGCCCACGCGGACATGCTGTTTGTCAACTACAGGGTCGACACCAACCGGGATCCCGGCCACAGTTGGATTTGGGCGGTCAGCCCATGCGTTCCCAAACGGTCAGGATGCCTGACCATCCAAGCGATTCCGCAACCCAACGGGCAAGCGGCGCCCTGGAAGGCCGACGCACATCTGTCCGACGGCCGCTACACCATGGCCGTTGATGTTCCCGACGGTGTGCGCTGCGTGGTCCAGTTCTTTCCCTCGCATGACGTTTACTCATGGGATGCGGTGACGCTGACGGGTCAGGTCGACTCGACATTCGACACGGGCTGCGGTGGCGGACCGGGGGGCACCGACAGTTACCCGTTCTCGCTCGTGCGATGGTAGCCGCGTGAGACGTACAGGAGTCGGTCGATCATGAGGGCAACGGGCAGTACGCGCGATGGCTGAGGCGAACGAACCGCCGCAGGATCCGGCCACGGCGAAAGCCGACACGATGGCCTTGATCGCGGAGGCTGAGGCAGAAGCCGCCGAAGCCGAAGCGCTGGCGGCCGCTGCGCGCGCCCGCGCCCGTGCCGCCCGGCTCCGGCGCGAAGCGCAAGATCAAGTCGAGAAAGAAGCCGAGGCCGAGCAGCCGGCCGACGAGCAGCTCGAGGAGAAGGCCGCCGAAGCCGGCGAGCAAGGATCGCCAGACGCCGACGAGGAGGCAACCGGCACCGCCGCGGCGAAGACCGACGACGACGTCACCGACACCGTCGAGGCCACCGACGCCGACGAAGCGGAGGCCGAGGCGGAAGTCTCCGACGAAACCCCCGAAGACGCGGAATCGGAATCCAAGCCGGCCCGCCCCCGGCGACGCGTCCGGTTGCCATCGCTGTCCGTGACGTGGAAAGCGGCCGTCATCATCCTCATCTGCGCCTTCACCGCGGCCAGCGGATACATGGTGTGGGAACGTCATGAAACCACCGAGCGCAACCAGCGGGTCGCGAACTTCCTCGCGGGGGCCAGACAAGGTGTCGTGAACATGACTTCCTTGGACTTCAAGAGGGCAAAGGAGGATGTCCAGCGGGTGATCGACAGCTCGACGGGCCAATTCAGGGACGACTTCCAGCAGCGCGCAAAAGATTTCATTACCGTCGTTGAGCAGTCCAAGGTGGTCACCGAAGGAACCGTGAATGCGGCGGCCGTGCAATCCATGGACGCGAATTCCGCATTGGTACTCGTCGCGGCGACGTCGCGGATCACCAACGCCGCGGGCGCCAAAGACGAACCACGCAATTGGCGGCTCAAAGTGACCGTCGAAAACGACGGTGGGCAATACAAGATGTCCAAGGTGGAGTTTGTCCCATGAGCGAAGAAAACCACGACATCGACGCCGCCGACGACTCCCCCGAACAAACCGACAGTGGGCGTAGCGCGCCTCGAACCCGGCACAAGGTGAAAGTCGTTCCCGTTGTTCTGATCTTGCTCCTGCTGATTTCCGCTGGCGCTATGGCGTGGCTGTACTTCAAGCAGTACCGGCCTGATGAACAAACCGACGCCGGCGTCGCCGGCGCGGTCGTCGATGCGGCGTCCGAGGGAACGGTCGCGTTGCTGTCCTACTCGCCCGATTCACTGGACAAGGACTTCGCCGCCGCAAAGTCGCACCTGTCTGGAGACTTCCTGTCGTACTACAACCAGTTCACCGAGCAGATCGTCGCTCCGGCGGCCAAAGAAAAGTCGCTGCAAACCAACGCTCGCGTGGTAGGGGCCGCGGTCTCGGAATTACGTCCGGACTCGGCCGTCGTGCTCGTGCTGGTCGACCAGAGCACGACGAGCAAGGACAACCCCGACCCCGCGATGTCTTCCAGCAGCGTGCTGGTGAGTTTGACCAAGGTCAACGGCAAGTGGCTGATCACGAAGTTCGATCCGGTCTAGAAACCCATCGAACATCGCTGCGGCAGAGGGCGATTCAAAGATAATGCGTGGCGCGCGGCGCTAGCCGCGGGGGAGGCCCAGCACGCGCTGGGCGATGATGTTGCGCTGGATCTCCGAGGTGCCCCCGGCGATCGTCCCGGAGAAACTGCGGGCATAGCGTTCGAACCAGCTGGCGAAATAGTGGTCGAGGTTCATCGGCGCGTACGGGCCGCTCTGCCCCGGGTGGACGAGCCCGTCGGGCCCGGCGGACGTCAGCGCGAGATCCATCGCACGCAGTTCGGCCTCGGAGCCGAGCAGCTTGAGCACCGAGATCGCCGACGTGTCGTCCTCGCCGCGCGCGGCGCCGGCCAAGGCCACGGACCCCAGCAGGCGCAGGGCCTGCTTGTCCATGATCGCGGTGGCGTAGTGGTCGCGCTCGACCTCGGTGGCGGGCCGGAAATCGGCGATCATGTTGTCGAGCCGGTCGGCGAAGCCCAGCCACATCATCGTGCGTTCGTGCCCGAGCGAGCCGTTGGCGACCCGCCACCCCCCGTTGAGCTCGCCGACCAGGTTCTCTGCGGGCACCCGCACGTCGGTGAAGAACACCTCGTTGAAGTCCAGGTCGTCGGCCGAGCAGATGGACGCGAACGGCCTGCGCACGACGCCCGCGGTGTCGGTCGGGATCACCAATGCGCTGATGCCCTTGTGCTTGGGGGCTTCGGGATCGGTCCGCACGAAGGTCAGCAACACATCGGCGTCGTGGGCGCCCGAGGTCCACACCTTCTGCCCGTTGACCACGAAGTGGTCGCCGTCGAGCACCGCGCGGGTACGCAGCGACGCCAGATCGGAACCCGCGCTGGGCTCGCTCATCCCCAGCGAGGCGGTGATCTCGGCCCGCAGGATCGGCACCGCCCAGCGGCGCTTCTGCTCGTCGCTGCCGAACGACAACAGCGACGCCGCAACGATGTTCACCCCTTGCGGGTTGAAGCTGTGGTACATCCGCCGGCGGCTCAGTTCCTCCAGGTAGACGAACTGCTGGACGACTGTCGCGTTGCGCCCGCCGAACTCCGGCGGCTGGGCGGGCAGCAGCCATCCGTTGTCGAACAGCAGCCGCTGCCAACGGCGCGCCCACTGCGGCATGTGGGAGACCGAGCGCGGACGCTCGAGCGTTTCGCTTGCGGGGGGCAGGTTTTCGTCGAGGAAGGCCGCGAATTCGGCCCGGAACGCCTCGACGTCGGGGTCAAAAGTCAGCTGCACGGTATTCCTCCGCGATCCGCGCGCGGTGTTCGGCGGCGCCGCCGAGCATCAGCTCCCCCGCTTTGGCCCGCTTGAGCGCGAACTGCAGGTCGTTCTCCCAGGTGAAACCCATGGCACCGAAAAGCTGCAGACCGTGCCGGAACACCAGCGACTGGCACTCCCCCGCCGATGCCTTGGCCATCGCGGCGGCCAGCCGGCGCCGGGGATCGTCCGCCGCGATCGTCAGCGCGGCGAAGTAGGCCAGGGCACGGGCTCGTTGGACGGCGACGTGCATGTCGGCGGCCTTGTGTTGGACCGCCTGGAAAGAACCTATCGGCACGCCGAACTGGTGCCGGCTGCGGACGTGGTCGAGGACCATATCCAGGATGCGTTGGCAGGCGCCGACCATGGTGACCGCCATGCCCGTCAACGCCATGTGATGGGCACGCTCGGCGTCGACGGCGAGTCGCGCCTCGTCGGGCAGGCGCACCTCGCAGAACGACAGGTCGGCGACGTGCAGGACGGGGTCGAACACCGCCGAGCGACGGGCCGACACCTGATTGGAGGCCGCGAGGAACACGCCGGCGTCGGTGACGACCGCGAGCCGGTCGACCCGGTCGCCGTCGAGGATGTGGCGCGCCGTGCCGTTCAACACCCAGCCGTCGGCGTCCCGGTGCGCGGTCACCCCGGAATGCACGGCCGTGCCCGACTCGTGGGGGTCGAAGCGCTCGGTCGCCAGCGGCGCGAACTGGCTCATCGTCGCCAGGAACGGCGTGGGGTCGGTCGCGTGGCCCAACTCCTCGAGCACGATGGCCAATTCGACCGCGCTGGCCGGATCGTTCAACTCGGTCCAGCCCTGGTCCACGTAGGACTTCCACAACGGGCTGGGATCGACGCCCGCCTCCGCCACGCTGCGCACCAACGACGGCGGGCACTGCTTGGTGACGGCATCGCGAACCGTTTTCTGCCACAGCCGCTGATCCGCATCGAATTCCAACAGCATCCGGGCCGCCTCCTGTCCTCACCGCCAGCGACGAGAATACCATTCTCTCATGCGGAAGTAATAATCTCGAAAAGCGGCTATGCGGGTGCCGGCGTCGGGGTGCGACCGTGAACTCGGGTGGCCGGCCCAAGCAGGCGGTGCGGCCGAGCGTCCCGGTGTGTCCGCAGTTAACCGACTCACCGACTGCCACCTGCCGGGTGGGCGCCGGCGTGCACGCGGCGGTCGCCGACCACATCGTGAGGCGCAAGCATTGTGGCCGAGGGCGAATACACGCCCCCGGCCACCACGTGTCGGCAGCTCACCGGCTACCGACGGCTGACGGACCTCAGCTCTTCCACAGCAGCACCTCGCCGTTGGCTATCGGCGAGTAATTGACGCTGTCCGGTGCCGGACCGCCGTTGACGCCGAAGTAGACTCTCCCGCTGCGGCTTTGGCCTTCGGGGATATCCCCGGTCGGAATGCCATCCGGGCTGCCACCGAGGACCGCCGTGTAGGTCGTACCATCAGGCGCCACGGCGTTGAAGCCGCCGATGTGCGGAGGCGGGTGACCCTTGACCGCCTTGATGATGACGTCGGAATACCAGATCCCGTCGTTGTTGCCGCTGGGCTGCAGGTTCTTCACCGTGATGTCGGCAACCTCGTTGCCGTAAGGCCCGACAGACTGTTCCATTACGCCGAAGGGCTTGGGCGGGGCGGCTGACGCTGGCGTCGCCGAGAAAATGGCTGCTGCCGCGAGCCCAGCGCCGGCGACCGCCGTCTTGACAGAAGCGGAAAACGTCACGTTAGACTCCTTCCATATCGTTATCGTTTCGGATTTCGCGACGGCCGTGGAGCCAAATTGTCGGCCACGACGGTCACATTCAAAAGTCTTCCCAACGGCGGGTGCCGGAAAACGTTCTGATGGTTATTTTTATCGAAGCTCCCCCCACAACAACGATTTTCGTCCGTGGACGACCATGAGGTCGGGCGTTTCCGGCGCGGCACTTGCCAACGGCGCCCCAGGGCGGTCGCCCAGCCGGTTTCACCGACCGTTACCGGTCCTGACAGAAGTGGAGCGCGCCACGCTGCACTCCTTTTCGTTGATACTGTTTACATTTCGACGTGCCGGGGTGGCGTCGCTTCGCTGCCACGGTCCACTCTCAGACGCTCGTACCCGGCGCCGGGACCGTCAAACGGTCAAAACGCGAACCTGGTCGAATTCGCCGCTCCGGCGCGGGCGGTCGACATCACCTCCCAGATTGTCCCCACTCGCGTTCGCCACGCCCGCTCTTGCGCCACCGTGGCCCACGGCACGGTATTGCTATTTCCGGCCGGCCAATTCGCTGTCAGCCAGCCGGGCACAGCACAATCAAGGCCGGACAGTCCTGCCGCAAAGGAGAAGATCAATGGATCGCCAGACATACCAACGCGGACTCGAGATCCGCTCCGCCGTCCTGGGCGAGGCCTACGTCAACCAGGCGCTGGCCGGCGCGGACGACTTCACGCGCCCTTTGCAGGACCTTGTCACCGAATACTGCTGGGGTGCGGTCTGGGGCCGCGACGAGCTGCCGCGCAAGACGCGCAGCATGCTCAACCTGGCCATGATCTCGGTCCTCAATAGGCCCAACGAACTGCGGACACACATCAAGGCGGCGCTGACCAACGGCGTCAGCCGCGACGAGATTCGCGAGGTCTTCCTGCAGGTGGCCATCTATGCCGGCGTTCCCGCCGCGGTCGACAGCTTCCGCATCGCGCGCGAAGCGTTCGCCGAAGCGGACCAGAGCCCCGAGGAGCGCCGCTGATGGAGATCGGGTTTATCGGGTTGGGGCACATGGGCTTTCCCATGGCTTGCCGCCTGCTGCAGGAAGAGCACGATGTCATCGCCTTCGACACACGTGCCGCAGCGGTCGAGCGCGTCGCGGCGCTGGGGGCCCAGCCGGCGTCGTCGGCCAAGGACGTTGCCGATCGCGCCGAAACGGTGCTGGCCAGCCTGCCGACGCCGGCCGCTTCGCTGCAGGTGGCGGCTGCAGTGGCCGCGGGCTCGCGCGTCAAGCGCTATGTCGACCTGTCGACGGTGGGTAGCCACACGGCGGTGCGCATCCACGATTTGCTGGCCGCGCGGGGCATCGTCGCGCTCGACAGCCCGGTCAGCGGTGGCGTCGGCGGGGCCGAGAAGGGCGCGTTGGCGGTCATGGTGTCCGGCCCGCACAACGAATTCCACGCCGTACGAACGGTCCTCGAGGCGATCGGCCGGCCGTTCCACATCAGCGAGAAGCCGGGCTCGGCCCAGACGATGAAGCTGGCCAACAACATCCTGGCGGCCAACGTCCTGGTCGCGACGGCGGAAGTGGTCGTCATGGGCGTCAAGGCCGGGCTCGACCCCGCGGTGATGATCGAGGTGCTCAACGCGGGCTCGGGCGCGACCAGCGCAAGCCGCGACAAGTTTCCCCGGGCGATCCTGCCGCGCACGTTCGACTACGGGTTCGCCACCGGGCTGATGGTCAAGGACGTGCGGCTCTACCTCGAGGAGGCCGACGCGCTCGGCGCGCCTGCCGAGGTCGCCCGCGCCATCGCGGGGCTCTGGGAGGCCACCGAACGCACGGAGGGGGCCGAATCGGATTTCACCGCGGTGATCAAGCCGCTGGAGAGGGCGGCGGGTGTGACCGTGGGACCCAGCGCCACTTAGCGCCACCTAGCGCCCCGGCTGGATCGCCGGCGAAGCAACGACGCCAACGCGCACGGCGCCGCCCGCCGGAGGCGAGAATGGTATTATCCTCATTGAAGAACGCCACTTGCGGACATACTCGCAAAATCGATGACTACCAGGGCCGATGTTTAACCGAAATGCTTACCGAAATGCATTGATTGGCGCCCGGCAAGAATGTTAGGTTAGCTATCATATGACTGATTCGGACTCGCTTTGGCTACCGAAGCCGAGGGGTGGCTTTTGTGATCGAACACGCTGACGGAACCCGCACGCCGGTCGTCGACGCCAGCGTGCACATCTTCTTTCCGTCCAACAAGGAGCTGCGCTCCGTCCTGCGCGAGCCGTTCAAGAGTCGCGGCTTTCCCGACTACGAAATGGACTGGTACGGGGCGCCCGGCGGCGAGTACGCACCGAACACGCAGGGGCCGGACCGCCAGTATCCGGGTTCGGACCCGGAAATCGTTGCCGAAGAACTGTTCTCGAAGCGCGGCGTGGACGTGGCGGTCCTGCACCCGATGGGACGCGGCATCATGCCCGACCGGCACCTGGGCAGCGCGCTGCATGCCGCCCACAACGAGATGATGGTGTCGCGCTGGCTGGATTCGGAGCAGTTCGGTGACCGCTTCCGCGGCACCATCCGGGTCAACCCCGACGACATCCCCGGCGCACTGCGCGAAATCGAAAAATGGCGCGACCACCCACGGGTCGTCCAGATCGGCATTCCGCTGCAGTCCCGCGAGCTCTACGGCAAACCGGTGTTCTGGCCGCTGTGGGAGGCCGCCGCCGACGCGAACCTGCCGGTCGCGGTGCACATCGAAACCGGCGAGGGCATCGGATTTCCGCCCACCCCCTCGGGGCACACCCAGACCTACGAGCAATACGTCGGCTTCATGGCGCTCAACTACCTGTACCACCTGATGAACATGATCGCCGAGGGCGTGTTCGAGCGCATTTCGGGCCTGAAGTTCGTCTGGGCCGACGGGGCCGCCGACTTCCTCACCCCCTTCATCTGGCGCATGGACGTCTTCGGCCGGCCGCACCTCGAACAGACGCCGTGGGCGCCGCGCATCCCCAGCGAATACCTCCCCGGCCACGTCTACTTCGTCCAGGGCAGCCTCGACGGGCCGCCGGATGCCGACTTCGCCGGTGAGTGGTTCGGCTTCACCGGCAAGGAGGACATGGTCATGTTCGGTTCCAGCTATCCGCACTGGCAGTGCGGTGATATCCGCAAGCTGCCCGGCTCGCTGTCCGCCGAGCAGCGCGAGAAGCTCTGCTGGCGGAATGCGGCCGACCTGTACGGCATAGACATCGCCGTCGGATCGGGCGCACAGTAGAGGTAGACAAGGGACAACCAGGAGATTGAGATGACGCTGACCCATATGCACGAACGGGTTCCCGCCGCCGAGCGCATAGCCGTCCGGTGCGTCGACTCGGATGTTCACCCGACGCCCAGGCGCGGCGAGCTCACGCCCTACATCCCCGAGCCGTGGCGCAGCAAGTTCTTCCGCGAACACAAGGTCGGCGAGCTGATCTACTACGACGCCCCCGACTACGCGCACAGCTACGCGATGCGCACCGACACCTTCCCGCCCGACGGTGAATTCGCCTGCAGCGACCCGGACATGGCCTTCCGGCAGCTGATCATGGAGGCGGGCTCCGACATCGCGATCCTGGAGCCGGCCGGACGCACGCCCCGCCTGCCCGACGCGAACCAGGCGTTTGCCAGCGCGCTCAACGACTGGCAGGCCAACCACTGGCTGGACGGCCACAACAACTGGCACCAGCGCTGGCGCGGATCGATCTGCGCGGCGATCGAGGACCCCGAGGGGGCCGTCGAGCAGATCGAGAAGTGGGCCGGCCACCCCTACATGGCGCAGATCCTGATCAAGGCCGAGCCGCGGCCCTCTTGGGGCCACCCGAAGTACGACCCGATCTGGGCGGCCGCCACCAAGCACGACATCACGGTGAGTTGTCACCTGGCGCGCAGCAATTACGAGCTGCTGCCGATGCCGCCGGTGGGTTTCCCCAGCTACAACCACGACTTCATGGTGACCTACTCGCTGCTGGCCGCCAACCAGGTGATGAGCCTGATCTTCGACGGCGTCTTCGACCGGTTCCCGACGCTGCGGATCGTCTTCGTCGAGCACGCGTTCAGCTGGATTCTGCCGCTGATGTGGCGCATGGACGCGCTCTATGAGGCCCGCAAGTCACGGATGGAGATCAAGCGCAAGCCCTCGGAATACGTCAAGGAGCACATCAAGTTCACCACCCAGCCGCTGGACTACCCGGAGGACAAGACCGAGTTGACGCGGGCCCTGGAATGGATGGAGTGCGAAAAGATTCTGCTGTTCTCCTCGGACTACCCACACTGGACGTTCGACGACCCGCGCTGGTTGGTCAAGCACCTGCCCAAGGCGGCCCGAGATGCGGTGATGTTCAAGAACGGCCTCGCGACCTATCACCTGCCGGACACGGTGCCGGTCCTCGAGGGTCAGACCCGGGTCCACTGAATTGGCGCCCGAAGACAAAGGGGCACTCACCGAGCGGCCCCAGCCCCGCCTCGCCCAGGGCCGCGAGCACATCGTCGCGACCGTAGACGAAATCCCCTCCGGCACACACAAGCTCGTTCCCATCGGCCGGCACGGGGTCGGGGTCTACAACGTCAACGGCACCTTCTATGCCATCGCGAACTACTGCCCGCACCAGGGCGGCCCGCTGTGTTCGGGACGCCCCCGCGGACGCACGATCGTCGACGAAACCGCCCCCGGCGACTCCGTCATGGTGCGCGACCTGGAATACATCTACTGCCCTTGGCACCAATGGGGTTTCGAGCTGGCGACCGGGACGACCGCGGTCAAGCCGGAGTGGAGCATCCGCACCTACCCGGTGCGGGTGATCGGTAAAGACGTTCTAGTGATGGCGTGAAACGGAGAGTTTGGTGTCTTCTATCGAGGTGAACGGCGGCAACGTTGTCTACGAAATCCTCGGGGAATCCGGCGATCTGATCGCCCTGACGCCGGGCGGGCGGTTCAGCAAGGAGATCCCCGGCCTGCGTCCGCTGGCCGAGGCGCTGGTCGGCGGCGGCTATCGGGTGCTGCTGTGGGACCGGCCCAATTGCGGCGCCTCCGACGTGCAGTTTTACGGGCAGAGCGAGTCGCACATGCGGGCCGAGACCCTGCACGGCCTGTTGCGCGGGCTCGGCGTCGAGCGCTGCATCCTCGCCGGGGGCTCCGGTGGCGCAAGGGATTCCATCCTCACGACGATGCTCTATCCCGAGCTGGTTTCCAAGCTCGTGGTGTGGAACATCGTCGGCGGGATTTACGGCACCTTCGTGCTGGGCTCCTACTATGTGGTGCCGAGTATCCTCGCGGTGCGGGGCCTCGGAATGGACGGCGTGGTTAAAGTGCAGGAATGGCGCGAGCGGATCGAGGAGAACCCGAACAACAAGCAGCGGTTCCTCGACTTCGACTCCGGCGAGTTCCTCAAGGTGATGCTGCGCTGGCTCAACGCTTTCGTGTCCAAGCCGGGGCAGACCATTCCTGGCGTCGACGACGAAATGTTCGACCGCATCCGGGTTCCCACGCTCATCATCCGGGGCGGGGAGAACGACATGGACCACCCCAAGCGGACCTCCCTGGAGGTCAGTTGCCTGATCAAGGGGTCCAAGCTGATCGATCCGCCGTGGCCGGAGGACGCGTGGGAGCGGGCGTCCGAAGCGCGCGCCCAGGGCAAGGTCAAGCACTTCAACATGTTCGACACCTGGGTGCAGGCGGCACCCGCGATTCTGGAATTCCTGGGATCCTGATGCGTTCACACGGTGCGGATGTGGACCTCGCAGTTCAGCGACGCCTCGAGCGCGGTGTGGATGCGGCTTTCCGGGATGCGCTCGAGGTCGGCCTCGCGCAACCTCACGTGCACGATGTCGAAGCCGTCATCGCCGGGGGTGCGGACGATCTCGCCGGTGAGCCCGAACGCGGCCAGCACGCCGTGCGCGTCGTCGTCGGTTCCCCGGCTCACATAGGTGACCACCCCGGCAACGGGAGAAGTGCCGAAGGCCCGCGCGCACAGGGCGATTGCGTGGTGCTGGAGTCCCTCGATGTCGTCGCTGGCCCTGAGCAGCTCCACTTCGCGGCGGCCGGCCGGCATGGCCGCGAGGTTGTTCTCGACGACGTCGGCCCCCAGCTCGCGGGCGAGCCCGAGGAGCGTCGCCATGCCCCGGCTTAGCTGCGCGGGGGTGAGCACACCGGAGGGGTCGACGTTGACGCGCACCACGGCAGTTCGCATGGGCGCAAGATTAGCCCTGCGACGATGCCGGCCGGAACGGCCGGAGGGAGAGCTGGGCCATCGAACCCCGCCTGTGACATTGGGAGTCAGCTGATGGAAACCTTCGCCGGCTCGGCGATCACCGTCACCACCTGGCCCGGGTGCGCGTCGCGGCTGCTGGGCGACGCCCCAGGCCCCACGCGGGAGGACTACGCGGCCTACCGGGCCCAGGGGGGCTACCAGAGCCTCACCCTCCCCGACCAACTGCTGGGCGACGTCGAACTCAGCGGTCTGCAGGGCCGTGGCGGGGCGGGTTTCCCACTCGCGGTGAAGCTGCGCGCGGTGCGCGACAACGGGCGCGGCGCGGGCGGCACCGCCGTGGTCGCGAACGGCGAAGAGGGAGAACCGGCGTCGATCAAGGACCGGTGGCTGCTGCGGCACCGCCCGCACCTGCTCCTCGACGGGCTCCGGCTGGCCGCGGCGATCCTGGCCACCGACCGCGCCCACGTCTACGTCTCCGACCCGGAGTCGGCCCGCAGCATCGAGACCGCCTTGGGCGAAGTGGGGCACGGCGCGCTCGGAGACATCACGGTCGAGTTGTGGAACGTCGATCCGACATACATCGCCGGCGAGGAGACCGCGGTCACCCGGTTCATCAACGGCGGTCCGGCGAAGCCGACGGACAAGCCGCCGCGCCCGTTCCAGTCCGGCGTCGGCGGGCGACCCACCTTGGTCAGCAATGTCGAGACCCTGGCCAACCTGCCCTACCTGCAGCGCCACGGTGCGTCCGCATTCCGATCGTTGGGCACCGCCCTGTCGCCCGGCTCGTTCCTGGTGACCCTCACCGGTGCGGGCCGGCCCACGGGACTCTACGAGGTCCCGTTCGGCGTGCCGTTCGCTGACCTGCTTGCGCTGCACGGGGTTTCACCAGCTCGGGTCCGCGGTGCGCTGCTGGGCGGCTATTTCGCCGGGCTGCTCAACCGGGCGGTGCTGGACGCCACGCTGGACCACGAGACGCTGCGCGGCCTCGGCTGCGGCCTGGGCAACGGCGCGATCGCCGTCATCGCCGACGAGTGCCCGGCCGCGGTCGCCGCGTCCGTGCTCGCCTACTTCGACCGCGAGAACGCCGGGCAGTGCGGGTCGTGTTTCAACGGCACCGCGGCGATGGCCGCGGTCAGCGGCGCGTTGCGCGACGGTGTCGCCACCGCCGACGACGTCGACCGACTGCGACGCTGGTCGGTGACGCTGCGCGGCCGCGGGGCCTGTGCCACCCTCGACGCCGCGACCAATGTGGCGGCCAGCCTGCTCGACCAGTTCCCGGACGAGGTGGCACACCACCTCGGCAACGCCTGTGAAACGTGCGGTACCAACGCTTTCCGCGCCGACCGTCCCTACGAGGTGGAGGCGGTGATCCCCGCGTGACCAAGCCCATGAAGATCCATCTCGACCGCACCCTGTGCGACGGCTTCGGCATCTGCGCGAAATACGCGCCCGGATATTTCTCGCTCGACGACTGGGGATACGCGAGTCTGATCGGCGACGGCACGGTCGCCGAGGCGGACCGAATCGCCGTCCTGCGCGCGCTGATGGACTGCCCGGTGCACGCCATCATGGAACTCGACGAACGACGGCCGGACGACGTCCCGCCGCATTTGGACGCCGACGAGGACCCCGCCGCGAAACTCAAAACCGAGGCCAGCGAAGCCGAATGGGGCTTCACCCGTTGAGCGGACGCCCGCTGCCGTTGATCACGGCCGAGAACGAGTTCTTCTGGACATCGGGAGCCGATGGCACCCTGCGGCTGCAGGAATGCAGGGCCTGCACCTCGCTGATCCATCCGCCGGCGCCGGTCTGCCGGTACTGCCGGTCCCGCGACATGGGAGTGCGTGCGGTCTCCGGCAGGGCAACTTTGGCCGGATTCACCGTGAATCACAGGTTCAGCCTGCCCGGCATGCCGGCGCCCTACGTGGTCGCGCAGGTGGCGATCGCCGAGGATCCGCGGGTCCGGTTGACCACCAACGTCATTGAGTGCGAGCCCGATCGGCTGGAGCTCGGTCAACAAGTCGAGGTGGTCTTCGAGCAACACGAGGACGTCTGGCTGCCGCTGTTCCGGCCGGTGACCGGCGCTGCGCCGGGCCCGCTTCCGGCCGACGAGATCGCACCCGAACGCTTCGGCGACCACGTCCGGCCCATGCTCACCACCGAGAAGTTCGAAGACAAGGTCGCCCTCACCGGTATCGGCATGTCCGAGATCGGACGCCGGTTGATGCAGCCGCCGCTGGAGCTGACGGTGCAGGCCTGCGAGGCGGCGATCGCCGATGCGGGCCTGACCTTTGCCGACATCGACGGGCTGTCAACATATCCCGGCGGCGGGAATCTCGGCGGCTTCGGCGAGGGCGGTGTCACCGCGCTGGAGGCCGCCCTGGGCATCCGGCCGACGTGGCACAACGGCGGCATCGAGACGTTCGGCCCTGGCGGCTCGGTGATCGCCGCGATGCTCGCGGTGGCCGGCGGGCTGGCCCGCCACGTGCTGTGCTTCCGCACGCTGTGGGAAGCCACCTTCAACGAGCTGATGAAGCAGGGCAAGATCTCCGGATCGATGGGCCGCAGCGCCGGCTGGATGATGCCCTTCGGCGCCACGTCGGCCGCGCATACCCTGGCGATGAACGCGCAGCGCCACTTTCACCGCTACGGCACCACAAAGGAGACGCTGGGCTGGATCGCACTGAACCAGCGGGCCAATGCCGAACTCAACCCGACCGCGGTGTATCGCTCGCCGATGACGATGGACGACTATCTGAACGCGCGGCCCATCACCACTCCCTTCGGTCTGTACGACTGCGACGTGCCGTGCGACGGGGCGATCGCCGTCATCGTGTCGGCCGCCGACGCCGCCCGCGACCTGGCCAAGCCGCCGGTGCTGGTGGAGGCGGTGGGCACGCAGATCCTCGAGCGGGTCGACTGGGACCAAAGCACCCTCACCCATGAACCTCAGGTGCTGGGGCAGGCCGCGCACGTGTGGACACGAACCTCATTGCGGCCCAACGATGTCGACGTCGCCGAGCTCTACGACGGGTTCACCATGAACTGCCTGTCCTGGATCGAGGCGTTGGGCTTCTGCGGGATCGGCGAGGCCAGGGAATTCCTCGACGGCGGCAAGAACATCGCCCGTGACGGTCTGCTGCCGCTGAACACCCACGGCGGCCAGCTCTCGCACGGCCGCACCCACGGCATGGGGCTGATCCACGAGGCCATCACCCAGTTGCGCGCCGAGGCCGGCGATCGCCAGGTCGCCGACGCCCGCGTCGGCGTGGTCAGCAGCGGCGGCCTCACTCCCAGCGGCGTGCTGTTACTACGGTCCGACACATGAGCCCAACTCCTCGCCCCCGGCTGGTGATCGTCGGCGGCGTGCCCATGTCGGCGCTCGTCGCCGAAGCCGACGATCCCAAGGCCGTGATCGTGGCTGTCCACGGCGGTGGCACCAGCGCAATCTATTTCGACTGCCCCGGTCATCCCGCGTTGTCCTTGCTGCGGACCGGTGCGGCGGCCGGCTTCACCGTCGTGGCCCTCGACCGGCCCGGCTATGGCAGCTCTGCCCCCTACCCGGACGCAATGGGCCGTCCCGAGCAGCGGGTCGACCTTGCCTACGGCGCGGTGGAGCGAATCCTCGGTGAGCGCCCACGCGGTGCCGGGCTTTTTCTCATGGGCCATTCGGGTGGGTGTGAACTCGTGATGCGGATGGGCGCCGACGAGCGCGGCGCGGGCCTGCTGGGCATCGAATTGGCGGGCACCGGTCGGCATTACCACCCCGACGCCCGTGAGATCCTGAAAGTCGCGACGCGGCAACGCCGCCCGGCCGGGTTGCGCGAGCTGCTGTGGCACCCGGAGACTCTCTACCCGCCCGAAGTCCTCAACGGGGCCACCGTCTCTCCGACCGCCCCGGCGTACGAGGACCAGATGGTGGCGAACTGGGCCCGCCAGGACTTTCCGGCGCTGGCCCCGGCCGTGCGGGTACCGGTGCATTTCAGCATCGCCGAGCACGAAAAGGTCTGGCAGAACGATGCTTCTGCAATGGAGGAGATCGCGGCCTCGTTTTCCGGCGCCCCGCAGTTCACGATCCATCGACAGCCGGGCGCGGGGCACAACCTCAGTCTCGGGCACGCGGCCGCGGACTATCACGCGAAGGTGCTCTCGTTCGTGGACGAATGCGTGGCGTCACGCTCGCCAGGCCCGGACGCCGATCTGGAGGCCGGTTGATGCGCGTCGGGTTCATCGGGTTGGGCAGCCAGGGCGGGCCCATGGCGCGGCGCATCATCGAAGCCGGCTACCCGATGACGCTGTGGGCGCGCAGACCCGCGTCGCTCGAACCGTTCGCCGACACCGCGGCCACGATCGCTGGGTCGCCCGCCGAACTGGGCGCCGCCAGCGACCTGGCCTGCCTCTGCGTCGTCGGCGACGCCGACGTCGACGAGATCACCTGCGGCGAGCGCGGTCTGCTGGCCGCGATGAAACCGGGCGGTGTGATCGCGATCCACAGCACGGTGCACCCTGACACTTGCCGAAGGCTCGCGGAAAAGGCACAACTACAAGGTATTTCCGTTATCGACGCGCCGGTGAGCGGCGGCGGACCCGCGGCGGCGGAGGGGCGCCTGCTGGCCATGGTCGGTGGTGACGCCGACGTCGTCGCGCGCTGCCGTCCGGTCTTCGAAACCTATGCCGACCCGGTCGTTCACCTCGGGGAGCTGGGTTCCGGGCAAACCACCAAGCTGCTCAACAACCTGCTGTTCACCGCCAACCTGGGCACCGCGGCCACCGCGCTTTCGCTGGCCCGCACCCTCGGCGTCGACCCGGATCGGCTCACCGAGGTCGTTTCCCGCAGCAGCGGGAACAGCTTCGCGCTCAACGCCCTTGGCGGCATCGGTGGCCTGGAGTCCCTCGCCGGTGTGGCCGGAACGCTGCTGCAGAAGGATGTCCGGCTCGTCGTCGACCTTGCCGGCCAAGCCGCGGCCGACGTGGGGGCCGTGCTCGACGCCGCCGACGCCACGCTGAAACTGATGGGCCATCCGCGGTGACGGCCCGGTGAGGGTCGGGTTCGTCGGTGCGGGCCGGATGGGGCGTCCCATGGTGGCCCGGCTCGTCGAGTCCGGCCACGATGTCCGGGTTTTGGGCCGGAGCGCCGAAAAACGCGGCGATATCGGGGAAACGGGCGCCAGCGCGGTTGCCGATCTGACTGCCGTGGCCGCCCGGGCCGACGTGGTGCTGCTGTGCGTGTTCACCGACGAGCAACTGCGTGACGTCTGTCTCGACGGCGTGTTGCTCTCGTCCATGCCGCCCGGATCGGCGCTGGTGGTGCACACCACCGCGAGCCCGACAACGATCGAGGCCATCGCCGCACGCGCCGGCGGCGTCGACGTGGTCGACGCACCCGTCAGCGGCGGCCCGCACGACATCACGGCCGGCCACCTCACGCTGTTCGTGGGCGGTACGGACCAAGCGGTGACGCGGGTGCGACCCGTGCTGGGTTGCTACGGCGATCCCGTGCTACACGTCGGGCCCCGCGGCGCCGGCCAGAAGGTGAAGCTGGTCAACAACGCGCTGTTCGCCGGCCACGTCGGGCTGCTCGCCGAGTCGGCCCGGCTGGGCGAGCGGCTCGGCGTCCCCGAGTCGGTGCTGCTGGGCGCGCTCGGTCACGGCAGCGCCACGAGCCGGGCGCTGAGCCTGGTCGCTGCAAGGGGTTCGGCCGCGTCGTTCATCGAGATGACCGGCGAGTTCCTCACCAAGGACGTGGCCGTGGCACGCGGCATCGCCGCGGAACTCGGCAGCGATCTCGGTGTGCTCGACGCTGTCATCGGGGCCATCGGCGCCGCCGGGCGCGGTCAGTCCGGCAGCGCCGCCGCACCCGGCACCGGCGGCAGTCGCCAGGTTTCGAACGCCATCGCCGACAGCACGTAGACACCGACGACGAAGACGAACTCCATGGCGGCGTGTTCGCCCAGCGACTCGCTCAACGCCTGCCAGGTCTCCCACCGCGCGTGCCCCTCGGCAAGCATCTCGTCGGTCGCCTCCAGCACCAGGCGGTCGGCGCCCTCGAACGCCTCGTTGCCCTGGGTCAGGCGCGTGATGTCCTGCTCGGAAATGTCGTGGCGTTCGGCCATCCTGACGTGCTGGCCCCATTCGTAGGCCGAGCGGCGGGTCTGGGCGACCCGCAGGATGGTCAGCTCGCGCAGCCGCGCCGGCAATTCACCGCGCTGCAGCAGGAAGCCGTTGAACGTCAGAAACGGCCGGGCCATCTCCGGGTGGCGCGCCAGCAGGCCGATGATGTCGAACCGCATGGGGTCGTAGGGCTCTCCAGAGCCGGCGCGGGGAACCTTGTGACCCGGCATACCCAGCAACGCGCCGAACGCAGCGTACTCCGGCTCGCCCCACCTTTCGGGAGGCAGCGGCTGCAGTCGCTGTTCTGGGATGCTCATGTCCTGCGACCTCCGTTGACGCCCATGCCCTGGACGGTGATGTGCGAGGATTCGTTCGCGCACACGAAGGCTACCGGGTCGGGATGCGCCGGGGGCCACCGCGCGGCGCCCGCCGGCATTCAATCCGAGAGCCGTACCCCGTCAAAGCTCGTCAGCATCTCCGCGGGCGGGAGCTCCATCTGCAGATACAGGTCGATGCGCCTGATCTTGCCGGAGTCATCGAACTCGTAGACCGACAGCGAGTTGACCACGTTCGCGAATTCGCCTATCCGGCTGCGCTCTTCGAGCTCCAGAAACACCACCTCGGGCGTCTCGGTGATGCGCCGCAGCGAGCACTCCCACTCCGAGGACGTCGCCCACTTGGTCAGGAAGTCGACATAGGCCGACCAGTCCATCACTTCCTTGAAGGCACCGACCCGCGTGAAGTCCTCGGTCGCCACCAACTCCGCCAACGGCCCCCAACTGTCGACGGAGAAGCCGGGCTGCTTCGCCGCGTCCACAAGGCGTTTGGTGGTCAGCCCGTATTCCAGCACGGTGCGGGAGCGGCCCGTGTAGTCGTCGATGACGTCAGAGATGTCTCTTAGCAAGGAGAGCGTCCTTTCCTCAGACCGATACGCCGGCCGCGGCGAGGCACCGCTCGAGCGCCTCGACGTACGCGGAGGTGCCGTGGAAGGGGCCATGGACGCCGATCGCGACGTCGAGGAAGGGGCTGTACTCGTCGTTGACGTGGGTCTCCCAGCGCGTGACCTCGCCGTCGTCATTGGTCTCGACGAAGCTGTAGGAGTAGAAGCCCATCTTGGTGCCGTCTTTGGTGAGCCCTTCCCACCGGGTCTTCATGACGAAGCCGTTGTCGGCGGGCCAGTACTTGAAGTCGGCCGGCTTCCAGTCGGGAAACGTCAGCGAGTACGCCTTGGCCTCCATCGTCGACGCCCGCGCCGACTCCTCGGGGAACTCGCTCAACAGGAATGCCTGGTCGCCCGTGAAATACGGCGACGCATACATCGCATCGGCGGCGAACGTCCAGACGTCGATGAACGCCTCGCCCTCCTGAATGCCCTGGCGCAGATAGGCGTTGCGGTAGGCCTCGGCCATGCGGCGGTGCAGTGCCAGTCGTTCTTCTAGGTTGAGGGTCACTTCACGCCCTCCGCGAGGTAGCGGTCGAGGACCGAGTGGTAGTAGGCAATGACGACTTCCTCCTTCACCAATGACATGTGGTCGAGCCTGCTGTTGCGCAGGCCGATCTGCTGGCGCGGCATCTGCTCGTAATCCTGTTGCAGCGCCTCGAAATACTTGTAGCTGCCCGGCTCCTCGACGTCGATCGGGCTCGCGCGGAAGGCATCCCGGTGCTCTGCCGGCAGGTACATGTAGCTGCTGACGTGCCAGATGCATCGGTTCGGGTCGCCATCCGGGTGCGGGAAGGCCATGATCACGTGGCACTCGCCGGCGCGCACCGTCATGAAGAAGTTCGGGAACAGCACCCAGCCCTGGTTGTCGCTCATCTGCGCGTCGGTCAGCCCGCTGACGTCCAGGCCAATGCCGGTCAGGGTGTCGCGGGTGGCCTGCTGCAGCAGCATGCGGGCGTTGACGCCGTCCGGGAAGTCCACCGACCCGTCGGCGCCGCGGTACTCGCTGACGAGCTGTTCGAAACGCGGCAGCACCGCGGCCGTCGACGGGAAAGTCTCAGGCAGGTCCATGATGCCGTCGACCTGCGCCTGCGCGCCCGCGCCCTGCACCTCGAACGGCGCGACGGCCACGCTGTGCCTGTCGAAGAACCGGTAGCGACTCTTGCTCGGGTCGATCTGGATGACGCGCAACAGTTGCGGGTGAATGCCGTTGATGTGGTAGCCCTCGTTGAAGGCGTCCATGACGACCTTCCAGTTGCAGTCGATGGCCTCGCGGACGTCCATGACGGTGGTGAACTGATCGAGGCGGTAGGGGGCCAGCAACTCCGCCACCTCGGGACCGAGGAACTCGGCCAGCGGTGCGGCGTTGGGGTCGGGATTCAGGAAGATGAAGCCACCGAAGGTGTCGACGGGCACCTGCAACAGCCCGTTCGCGTCCTTGGCGTCGCCGGTGACGAAGTTCTCCCGCTCGCGCAGCGCCCCCCGCATCTTGCCCTCGAGATCGTAGGACCACAGGTGGTATTGGCACAGGAACCCCCGCTTGGCATTCCCGGTGCCGCTGCACAGCGTGTTGCCGCGGTGCCGGCAGGCATTGACGAAGCCGCGCAATCGTTCGTCCTTGCCGCGCACGACGATGAAGGACTGGTCGAAGATCTGGTACACCTTCCAGTCCCCGACCTTGGGCAGTTCGTCGACCCGCCCGACGATCTGCCACACCCGCATCCAGATCGTCTCTCGCTCGCGTTGCTGGAACTCGGCCGACCTATAGCGATCGGTGGGGATGCGCATCGGATACAGGTCGCGGTCGTCGGGCAGGGCGCCGACGGTGTTCACCCAGTCGCCGGGCCGCGCGGTTTCGACGAAATCCGTTGACATGGTTCGTCCTCCTCCTCGCGCCTCAGGCTGTGGCACCCACCACCTTATACGCGAACGTATCTTATATACAAGAATGTATATTGCGGCCGGTCAGGCCGTGCCCGCAGCGCCTGCTCGCCCGCTCGATCTGGGAGAATGACCCGATGGCCGAACGCTGGACCCGGGAGAGACGCGTCGAGCACACCCGCACGCTGCTGCTGGACGCGGCCGAAGAATTATTCGCGCGCAAAGGGTTCAGCGGCGCCGCCCTCGAGGACATCGCCGACACGGCCGGATACACCCGAGGCGCCATCTACGCCCATTTCGGCGGCAAGGAGGAGCTGTTTCTCGCGCTCATCGAGCGCCACCGGCAACGGTTCCTCGACGGATTCGCCGACGTCATCTCGTCGGCCCACCGCCTCGAGGAAGTCGACGTGGACGAGCTGGCGCAGCGCTGGCGGGAGCTGATGAGCCAGGGCACCGACCAGGCCGCGCTGGGCCACGAATTCACGCTGTTCTTGCTGAGAAGCCCAGAAGCCCGCGAACGCGTGGCCGCCCAACGGCTCGAGACGGTCCGCTGGCTCAGCGACTATCTGACCGAGGGCGTGGCGCGCCTCGGCGCAACGTTGCGCATTCCGGCGCCGACAATGGCCCGCGTACTGCTGGCGACGAACGAGGGGATCACCCTGGCCAGCCATCTCGACGGGGAGGACCTCTACCGCGCTTGGCTCGAGATGATCGTCTCGAGCATCGAACCCGCGTAAGAGTCGAGACAGAGCATTAAGTTCGCACTGCGGTGGCGCCGGAAAGCCTGAGGAATCAGCGCCGTCGTGGTTCTTTCGGGTTCGGCCTCGAACCGCTACCGTTAGCGTTACAGTCAGGCATTCAACCGTAACGGTCCAGGTCCCGCAGCTGACACGAGGGAGTGCGCAGTGACCAAGCCCCAGGTCGTCTTCGATCCGTTCTCCGAGGAGTACTTCAACAATCCGTTCGACATTTATCGACGGATGCGCGAGGAAGCGCCGCTGTACTACGACGAGAAGGAAGACTTCTACGCGCTGACCCGCCACGAGGACGTGGCGGCGGCGTTCAAGGACTTCGAGACCTACTCCTCGGCGCGTGGCTGCGACCTGGCGATGGTGCGCAAGGGCATCCCCGCCGAGCAGAAGTCCATCATCTTCATGGACCCGCCGGAGCACCGGCACATGCGCAGCCTGCTCAACAAGGCCTTCACCCCGCGGGCCATTCAGTCGCAGCGCGAAACGATCATCGAGGTGATCGACAAGTATCTGGGCAAGGCCGATCCGGACAACTTCGACGTGGTGCAGGACTTCTCCGGGCCGTTCCCGGTGGAGGTCATCACCCGGATGGCCGGGGTGCCCGAGGAATACCGCCAGCAGGTGCGGCACTGGATCGACACCAGCCTGCACCGCGAACCCGGGCAGATCGAGGTCAGCGAAGCCGGCATGCAGGCCAACATCGACACCGCGATGTACTACTTCACCCTGGTGCAGGAGCGGCGCGAGAACCCGCAGGACGACATGATCAGCCGGTTGATCGCCGCCGAGATCCCCGGCGAGGACGGCCAGCTGCGTAGTCTCGACGACATCGAGATCTGCGGGTTCGCAACCCTTCTGGGCGGCGCGGGCGCCGAGACCGTCACCAAGCTGATGGGCAACGCGGCGGTGATCTTCGCCCGCCACCCCGACCAGTGGCAGAAGCTGCAGGAGGACCGCGACAAGATCCCGGGTGCGGTGGAAGAGCTGCTGCGCTACGAGGGCCCGGTGCAATACAACGTCCGTTGGACCCTCAAAGAGGCGCACGTCAGCGGCGGCGTGATCCCGGCGCACAAGCCGGTGTTCCTCTGCGGCGCCGCGGCCAACCGCGATCCGGAAGCCTTCACCGATGCCGACACCTTCGACATCGAGCGCGACCACACCGAGGCGCAGCACCTCGGACTCGGGTACGGCATTCACAGCTGCCTCGGCGCGGCGCTGGCCCGCCTCGAGAGCAGGATCGCGCTCGAGAAGCTGCTCGACTTCATGCCCCGCTACGAACTGAACTGGGACGGCCTGCAGCGCGTCCACATGCAGAACGTCGCGGGTTGGCAGAACGTGCCCGTCAAGGTGATTCGTTAAGGGAGCTGCGGTGAAGAAGATCGAGGTCGATTGGGGACTGTGCGAAAGCAACGGGGTGTGCATGGGCATCATCCCCGAGGTCTTTCAACTCGGCGACGACGACATGCTCAGCGTCTTGCAAGACGAAGTGACGCCCGAGAACGAGGCGCAGATCCGCGAAGCGGTCCGTCAGTGCCCCCGGCAGGCGATCTCCATCGTCGAATCGGGAAACCAGTAGTGATCAGCCCGGGGCGGAAGGCATTTCGAATCCGCCGAGGATGACCGCGTTGCAGTCGGCCGCCGCTTGGCGCAGCTTCGCGGCCTTCTGGTAGCCCTCGGACTCGTACCACGCCCGGGCCGCGTCCACCGACTCGAACTCCAGCAGGACGGTCTGGTCGCCGTGCCAGCTGCCCTCGATGACCGTGGGCGCGGTGTCGACCGCGAGGATGGTGGCGCCGGCCATCGCGCTCCCGGCGGCCCGGCCGTAGGCCTGCATGCCTTCCGGATCCTTGATGGCCTCGGTCAGAATCACGTACCCTTTCGCCACTCGAAGCTCCTTGTCTGCGTTAGGTTTTGCTGATCGCCTGCTCGGGGCAGCAGTCGATGGCTTCGTCGACGGCAGCCTCGGACTCCGACGGGACGTCGTCCTGTATTGCGACGGCGTAGCCGTCGTCGGTCAGGCTGAACACCGCCGGGCACAGCGTGACGCAGACGCCGTGGCCACGACAGCGCTGATCGTCGACCGAGACCCTCATGCCGGCGTGAATTCCAGGTGCAGCTCGGTCAGGCCGCGCAGGATGTAGGTCGGGACATATTGGTAGCGGCGCTCATTGGCCGGGCCGTGCGCGCGTTCGTTGATCCTGATGTCCGATGTCCGGTCGAGCAGCCGCTCGAGCGCCACCCGGGTCTCGGCTCGGGCCAGCGGCGCGCCCGGGCAGCTGTGGATGCCCCGCCCGAACGAGATGTGCTGGCGCGCGTTCTTGCGGGCCGGATCGAACGTGGTGGGGTCTTCGAAGCGGCGCGGGTCACGGTTGGCGGCCGCCTGCACCACCATCACGGTGGTACCCGCGGGCAGGTCCACCCCGCCGATGTTCACGGGCACCCGGTTCATCCGGAAGTCGCCCTTGACCGGGCTCTCGATGCGCAGCGCCTCCTCGATGAAGTTGGGGATCAGGCTGCGATCCTTGCGCAACTCCGCCTGGATGTCGGGGCGTTCGCCGAGCGTCTGCAGCGCGGCGCCCAGCAGCCGCACCGTGGTTTCCTGCCCGGCCGAGAAGACATTGCTGGCGACACGCGCGACGTCTTCGACGTCGGGGATCGAGCCGTCGGGAAAGGTGGCGGTGGCCAGGCCGGTCAGCACGTCGTCGCGGGGCTCGCGGCGACGGTCGCGGACATAGTCCGAGAAGGTCCCGTAGAGGAATTCCAGCGGGCTGTGCGCCAACGACTCCTTACCCGTTCCCCCGATGCCGCCACCCGAGTGCTGGCGGATGCCCTTGACGAACTGATCGCGATCCTCGTCGGGCACGCCCAGCAGGTCGGCGATCACCAGCAGCGTGAAGGGGCCCGCGAAGCCCTTGATGAATTCGCCCTCGCCGGGGGCCAGGAACCCGTCGAGCACCTGGTCGGCAAGCACCCACATGGCGTCCTCGTTCTCCTTGAGGCGTTTGGGCGTGATCAGCCGCATCAGCAGCGCGCGGTGGTTGGTATGCGTCGGCGGGTCGAGGGTGGGCAGCTGGTCGCTGAAGGGCAGCTCGTCGCGGTGCTTCTCGATCAGGTCGGTGACGTCACTGTTCTCCCGACCCTCGAGGCTTACCGGCAAGCCGGGGAACGGGCCGGTCACCGAGATGCACGACGAGAACGTCTCGGCGTCGTTGAGCACCGCGCAGGCCTCGTCCCAGCCGGTCACCATGGTGACCCCGTGGTGGTTCTCCCGTGTCACGGGGCACTGCTGGCGCAGGGCCTCGTAGTAGGGGTAGGGGTTGTCGACCAGCCGTTGATCGCGGAAAAAGTCCATTTCGGTGAGGTCGTTCACCATGGTTTGCTCCATTCAATCTCGGCCAGTGAGAATGTGCCTCTCGGAGATGAGTATTACATTTCCACACGCGCGCGTTCGTCGTCAACGCGGAGCCCGCCGCCGGGCCGAACCCCGCGGGCCCGACCGGTTAGCTGGCCGGCACCAGGTCCGCGGCCACCGACGGCCACGCCAGCAGCCCGCTCCGAAAGGTCTCGGACTGCCCGAAGGAGCCGTGCGGCACCGCCCCGACGTTCAGGGCGGCGGCCAGGGCCCGGGACTTGAATATCTGCGCCGCCGTGCTCAGCCGGTGTTGAACGAGGCCGACACTGGCGTCGAGTTCGGCCGGCCAGTCCTTCCCCCACAGCGTGACCTCGGTGGCGCCGTGATCGAGGGCCTGCAGCACGCCCTGCCGCACCCGCGGGTCGCACCCGAACAGGTCCGCCGCCGCCGCCAGCGCCTGGGGCCGGGGGCGGGTTTCCATCGCCGTCAAGGCGTCCTCGAGGTCGAGCACACCGGCACCGAGGATCTGCAGCGGCCGGTCATCGGGGTGATCGGCGATCAGCACGGTGACGTCCCATCCGGCCATCGCGCGGTCGAAGAGCCAGCCGCCGGCGAACCTCACCACGTCGGCCACGCCGGCGGCGACCACGTCGAGCCGGTATCTCATGTCGTCTCGAGCGTCTTCTGCGGCGCGAAGTCCCGGGCCAGCGTCTCGGCGTACTGCTTGAACACCTCGGTTAGCGGTATTGAAGGGTCGAGCAACCATGTGGTTTCCATTCCGTGGACGAAGGCGAGGATTTCCACTGCTTTGATGGCGGGGTCGAGGTCCCCGCGGTACCGGCCGTCGGCCTGGCCGCGGCGGATGAGGTCGGCGACGATGTCGACGGCCGCCCGGTGCCTGGCCAGCATGCGGTCGTGCAGAGGAGCTTCGGGAAGGATGTTCTCCACCAGGAGCACCGTGAACGTGCCCACCAGTTCGGGTGCCCGGTGGAACCGGTCGGCGGCCTGGGCGATCTGGGCGAACAGGTCGCCGGTCCGGTCGGCGTGGACGTCGTCGTCGAGGTCGCGGGCGTCGAGCACCGCATGCAGCAACTGCTCCTTGGATTCGAAGTGATGCAGCAGCCCGGCCGGGGTCACCCCCGCCTCGCCGGCTATCTGGGCAAGCGTCGTGTTGCGCCAGCCGTTGCGGGTCAGGAGGCGTTGCGCGACCTCGAGGATGCGCTGCTTGCGATCCTCGCCCTTGGCGAGAAGCGTGTCGTATCGCCGCGTATCGGGCACCGGGCTCCTTCATCCGTCGGCCGGGGCTAACCAACCTAGTGAACATACAGTAGGTCGGTTTGGGCGGCTGTGACAAGGGTCTCACCGAAGTAGTTCTTCGGCGGGCGTTGCCGCTCGCTAGTTCACCAGCTCGACCAGCGTCGCGTTGGCCGTGCCGCCCCCCTCGCACATGGTCTGCAGCCCGTACCGGATGCCGTTGTCGCGCATGTGATGGGCCATCCGCGTCATCAGCACCGCACCGGAGGCACCCAGCGGATGCCCCAGCGCGATGGCCCCGCCCAGCGGGTTGACCAGCTTCGGGTCGGCGCCGGTCTCGGCGATCCACGCCAGCGGGACCGGGGCGAACGCCTCGTTCACCTCGAACACACCCACCTCCGACAGGGGGACGCCGGCCTTGTTCAGCACCTTTTCGGTCGCCGGGATGGGACCGGTGAGCATCAGCACCGGGTCGGCGCCGGTGACCGCGCCGGCGCGGTAGCGGACGATCGGGGTCAATCCCAGGTCGAGCGCCATCTGCGAGGTGGTCACCAGCAGCGCGGCGGCGCCGTCGGAGATCTGCGAGGAGTTGCCCGCGTGGATGACGCCGTCCTCGACGAACGCGGGCTTGAGCGTGGCGAGTTTCTCGGCGGTGGTGCCGCGACGGATTCCCTCGTCGGCGGTGACGACGGACGCGTCGTCGGTGAAGACCGGCACGATCTGGTCGGTGAAGGCGCCCCCGTCCTGGGCGGCCGCAGCGCGTTCGTGGGACTGGGCCGAATACTCGTCGAGCCGGGTGCGCGAGAAGCCCCACTTCTTGGCGATCAACTCCGCGGACACACCCTGGTTGAACGAGAAGTCGTCGTAGCGGGCAAGGACTTTCGGACCGTAGGGCATCCCGGTGGCGCGGGCCGAACCGAGCGGAACGCGGCTCATGACCTCCACACCACCGGCGACGACCACGTCCTGCTGGCCGGACATCACCGCCTGCACCGCGAAGTCGAGGGCCTGCTGGCTGGAGCCGCACGCGCGGTTGACCGTCGTCCCCGGGATGCTCTCCGGCCACCCGGCGGCCAGCACCGCGTAGCGCCCGATGTTGCTCGACTGGTCGCCGACCTGGGACACGCATCCCCAGATCACGTCGTCGACGACCTCCGGGCCGACGCCGGTGCGTTCCAGCAGTTCGTTGAGGACCACGGCGGACAGGTCGGCGGCGTGCATGCCCGACAGCCCGCCGTTGCGCTTCCCTACTGCCGTGCGTACCGCCTCGACGATGACCGTTTCACGCATGTTCACTCCGATTGCTCTTGGTGAGATTTTGACAGCGCCCACCGACCAGTAAACGACGTCTCCCGCTTTTCGGCGAAGGCGGCATAGGCGGCCGCGGCATCCACCGTGGCGAAATTGCCGACCTGCGCGCGGGCCTCGCTGGCCAGGGCGTCGCGCAGGGTGCGGTCGGCCCCCTCGTTGAGCAGGGCCTTGGTGTGGGCCAGCGCGACCGGCGGGCCGGCCGCCAGCCGGTCGGCGAGCTCGTCGGCGAAGGCGTCGATCTCCGCCGCGGGCACCACCCAGGTCACCAGGTGCAGCGCGCGGGCCTCCTCGGCGTCGATGGTCTCGGCGAGCAACGCCAGCCGCTTGGCCTGTTGCAGCCCAACAAGTTTGGGCAACAGCCAGGAACCGCCGAGGTCGACCGACAGGCCGCGCTTGGAGAAGATCTGGCAAAACCGCGACTCCGGCGTCGCCACCACCAGGTCGCAACCCAGCGCCAGGTTCCATCCCGCCCCCACCGCGACGCCGTTCACCTTGGCGACCGTAGGAATGGGGAGCTCGTGCAGCGCCAGCGCCACGTCGGTCAGGCGCTGCAGCTTATCGTTCGGATGAACGTCGTCGGCCACCGAGATGTCGGCGCCGGAGCAGAAGCTTCCGCCGGCCCCGGTGATGACCAGTGCGCGCACGTTACGGTCCCGCCCGGCCGCGTTCAGCGCGTCCCGCAACGCAATCCACAGCTGCGGGTTGATGGCGTTCTTGCGGTGCGGACGGTTCAGGGTCAGCGTGCGCACCCCGTCGCGGTCGTCCGACAGCAGCACTGGGCCGTCGGTCATCGGCCGGCGTTCACCCGCGGCGCCCGCATCAATAGCTCCTCGGCAGCTTGAGGACGTTGGCTCCCAGGAAGTTCAGGATCATCTCCTGGCTGACCGGCGCGATCTTCATCAGCCGGGCCTCACGGAAGTAACGCGTGATGTGGTACTCCTCCGCATAACCCATGCCGCCGTGGGTCTGCAACGCACGGTCGGCGGCGGTGAAGCCCGCGTCGGCACAGAGGTATTTCGCGGTATTCGCCTCGCGGCCACAGGGTTTCCCGTTGTCGTAGAGCCACGTGGCCTTGCGCAACATCAGCTCCGCCGCGTCCAGGCGGGCCAGCGAGTCGGCGAGCGGGAACTGCAGGCCCTGGTTCATGCCGATGGGCCGGCCGAACACCTCACGCTCGTTGCCGTATTTCACCGCCTTGTCGAGCGCCACCCGGCCGATGCCGAGCGCCTCGGCCGCGATCAGCATCCGTTCGGGGTTCAGGCCGTCGAGGATGTAGTGAAATCCCTTGCCCTCCTCCCCCACCCGGTCCTCGACCGGCACCTCGAGGTTGTCGATGAACAACTCGTTGGAGCTCACCGCGTTGCGGCCCATCTTGCGGATCGGGCGGATGTCGACGCGGCTGCGGTCGAGATCGGTGAGGAACAGCGTCATCCCGTCGGTCTTCTTGGTGACCTCGTCATAGCTGCGCGTGCGGGTGAGCAGCAGGATCTTGTCGGACTCCATCGCCTTGGAGATCCACACCTTGCGTCCGTTGACGATGTAGCGATCCCCGTCGCGTTTGGCGAACGTGGTGATGCGCGACGTGTCCAGGCCGGCGCCGGGTTCGGTGACCCCGAAGCAGACATGGGTTTCGCCGGTGGCGACGCGGGGCAGGGTGCGCGCCTTGAGGTCGTCGGAGCCGTGTACCACCACCGGTTGCATGCCGAAGATCGACAGGTGAATCGAACTCGCCGCGTTCATGGCGCCGCCGGATTTGGCGACCTCCTCGAGCAGGATGGTGGCCTCGGTGATGCCGAGGCCGTGGCCGCCGTATTCCGTGGGGATCGTCATGCCCAGCCAGCCGCCGTCGGCGATGGCGCGGTAGAACTCGGTCGGAAATTCGTGGGCCTGGTCTTTTTCCATCCAGTAGTGGTCGTCGAACTTCGACGCCAGCTCGGCCACCGACCGGCGGATCAGCTCCTGGTCTTCGGTCAGCTCGAAGTTCATTCCACCGCCGGGCATTGCAGGGCCCTCCTTTCAACGCGAGCAGACACAGAATCGCACTATCGCCCCGCCATCAACGCGATTCTGTGTCTGCTCGCCGCGCGTCGGTGCGGTTCAGTCCTTGTTGCCGCTAAGGGCTTTCGCGTTGGCCGCGAAATCGGCGAACGACGAGCCGCCCCGGCTGTCCTTGTCGTGGCCCTTCGCCCTGATGGACACGTCGTGCCCCTCGGCGGCCTTGCGCAGCGCGCCGACCGTCGCCTGCTCGCGCGAAATATGAGTGAAGGGGTCGAACGAGTACCAGCGCATGGCGTTCTCGTAGGTCATCCTATTGATTTCGTCATCCGGAACGTTGTTGATGGACAACACATCCCATAGCTCCTCGGGCGCGCCCGGCCACATCGAGTCGCTGTGCGGGTAGTCGGCCTCCCAGCAGATGTTGTCGATGCCGATCATGTTGCGCAGCGCCACGCCGACCTTGTCGCTGATGAAGCAGGTCAGGAAGTGCTCACGGAAGACATCGGACGGCAGCTTGCCGCCGAAGTTCTGGTGCGTCCAGGCGGAGTGCATCTCGTAGGTGCGGTCCGCGCGCTCCAGGAAGTAGGGGATCCAGCCCGTGCCGCCCTCGGACAGCGCGATCTTCAGGTCCGGGTACTCCTTGATCGGGCGCGACCACAGCAGATCCGCGGCGGCCTGCACGATGTTCATCGGCTGCAGCGTGATCATCACGTCCATCGGAGCATCGGGAGCCGTGATCGCGAGCCGGCCCGATGACCCGATGTGCACGTTCATCACGGTGTCGGTGTCGCACAGGGCTTTCCACAGCGGGTTCCAGTACTCGTTGTGGAAGCTGGGGTAGCCCATCGCGGCCGGATTCTCGGTGAAGGTCAGCGCGTGCACGCCCTTCTTCGCGACCCGCCGTACCTCGGCCGCGCACGCCTCGGCGTCCCAGATCACCGGGATCGCCATCGGGATGAATCGCGCCGGATACGCCCCGCACCACTCGTCGATGTGCCAGTCGTTGTAGGCCTGCACCAGCGCGATCGAGAAGTCGTTGTCGTCGGTGGCGAACAGCCGCCCGGCGAAGCCCGGGAACGAGGGGAAGCAGATCGAGGCCAGGATGCCGCCGGCGTTCATGTCCTTGACACGCTCGTCGACGTTGTAACAACCCGGCCGGATCTCGTCGAGCCCCGTCGGCTCGATGCCGTACTCCTCCTTAGGCCGGCCCGCGACGGCGTTGAGGGCCACGTTCGGGATGACCGTGTCGCGGAACTTCCACATGTCCGAACCGTCGGCGTTGTGCACCAACCGCGGCGCGTCGTCGATGTACTTCTTCGCCAGGTGGTTCTTGAACATGTCCGGCGGCTCGACGGTGTGGTCGTCGACGCTGATCAGGATCATGTCTTCTTTGTTCATGGCCGTTCCTCCACCCACTCTGCTTGTTCGGACGCGCCGCTCCTCCGCACAGCCTCGGCGAACCGCCGGCCAAGCGCCGACGTCACTAGTGTGAAAACTAGCTTCTCGCGATGCGAGAATCAACATCCACGGCGGCCGAACGGGGCCCGCACGCCCCGGTGGCGCGCCGGCCAAACCCGCGGATCGCGCCCTCTCCCAGGGCCGACGTTGTGACGGAAACACCGGTACGGACCATTCGGCACCGGCCAAGGCGCGGCCCGGTCGCGGCGGTGGGCGCGCTCGGGTCGGTGCGGTCCGCCGCACCACACCGTGCGGCAAGCGCCCGCGCACCGCCGCACGGACAGGATTGACCGCGGGAACGAATCATGCAAGTCTATTGGTTGGAAATGAGAATATGATTCTCTTTGTCCGAGAGGAGACTGCCGGTGCGCGTGCAGCCGCTGCCCGCCGATGAGTGGGACGAGGCTGTCCGGAAGTCGCTGTCGGTGATGTTGGCGCCCGAACGCAACAATCCCGAGGCCGCCGGCCACCTGATGGCGACGCTGGCGCGTCACCCGGACCTGGCCCGGGCCTTCCTGCGGTTCAGCGCCCACCTGCTGTTCGGCTCCACGCTGCCGGCACGCATCCGGGAACTGGCGATCCTGCGCGTGGCCCATCGCCGCGGTTGCGCCTACGAATGGGCGCACCACGTCGAAATGGCCAGGGAAGCCGGTCTGGCCGACACCGACATCGCCGCCGCCCAGACCGGGGAGGGCAAAGACGAGTTCGACCGTGCCGTACTCAACGCCGTCGACGAGCTCGACGAGAAATCGAACCTCTCCGACCAGACATGGGCCGCTCTGTGCGCGCGGCTCGACGAGAGGCAACGAATGGACCTGATCTTCACGATCGGCGGCTACACCGCCCTCGCGATGGCCATCAACACTTTCGGCGTCGAAGTCGACTAAAGACCAGAAAGGACAACTGAGGTGGCACACTTCCCGAAGCCGGCCGCTGGAAGCTGGACAGAGAATTATCCCGAACTGGGCACCACACCGGTCGACTACACCGACTCGATCGATCCGGCCTTCTTCGAGTCCGAGCGCGAGGCGATCTTCAAACGGACGTGGCTCAACGTCGGCCGCGTGCAGCGGCTGCCCAAGACCGGCAGCTATTTCACCAAGGAGCTGCCGTCGGCGGGCCCCGGCATGTCGGTGATCGTCGTCAAGACCAAGGACGGTTCGATCAAGGCGTACCACAACGTCTGCCGCCACCGCGGCAACAAGCTGGTGTGGAACGACTATCCCCACGAGGAGACCTCGGGCACCTGCCGGCAGTTCACCTGCAAGTACCACGCCTGGCGCTACAGCCTGGACGGCGAGCTGACCTTCGTCCAGCAGGAAGGCGAGTTCTTCGACCTCGACAAGAGCCAGTACGGGCTCGTGCCCGTGCGCTGCGAGGTGTGGGAAGGCTTCATCTTCATCAACCTCGACGACAATGCGGCGCCGCTCACCGACTACCTGGGGCCGCTGGCCAAGGGCATCGAGGGCTACCCCTTCGGCGAGATGACCGAGACCTATTCGTATCGGGCCGAGGTCGGCAGCAACTGGAAGCTGTTCATCGACGCGTTCATCGAGTTCTACCACGCGCCGATCCTGCACCAGGGGCAGTACACCAAGGAGGAAGCCGCCAAGATCCAGAAGTACGGCTACGAGGCATTGCACTACGAGGTGGCAGGCCCCCACAGCCTGCAGTCGACCTGGGGTGGCCAGGCGCCGCCTCCGGACATGTCCATGGTCAAGCCCCTGGACCAGGTGTTGCGCAGCGGTCTGTTCGGCCCCTGGGACAAGCCGGAGGTCATCGAGAAGCTGGACCTGCCGCCGGGCATCAACGTGAAGCGGGTGCCGCAGTGGGGCATCGACTCGTGGCTGTTCTACCCGAACTTCATGCTGCTGATCTGGGAGCCGGGCTGGTTTTTGACCTACCACTACTGGCCGACCGCGGTGGACAAGCACACCTTCGAGTGCTCGCTGTATTTCGTCCCGCCGCGCACCGCGCGGGAACGCCTCGCCCAGGAGCTGGCGGCGGTGACGTTCAAGGAGTACGCGCTGCAGGACGCCAACACGCTCGAGGCGACCCAGACCATGATCGGCACCAAGGTGGTCAAGGACTTCCTGCTGTGCGATCAGGAAGTCCTGATCCGTCATCTGCACAAGACGACCGGTGACTATGTAGCCAATTGGGCGAAGGAGTACCAGGGCAATGGCAAAATTACCGTCTGAATTCGCGGCCCTGGAGCCGTATTTGGATTGGGATCTGGCCACCGAGCCCGAGCGCTACGCCAAGCGGCTGGCCTCGACGATGGCCGAGATGCAGGGCTTCTACGACGCGGCGTTCCCCCGGCTCAACGACGTGATCGCCTACTGTGACCAGTTTCCGCTCGACGATCTGCCGGAGGACGCGAAAACCCTCATGCACATGATGCAGTCGTTGGTGATGGTGTCGTTTCCGGTCGAGGCGTGGAAGCAGCCGCGGGTGCCCGACAGCGGCGCGGCGTGGGTGGAGTGCATCCGGGAACCGGTGATCTAGCCGGTGCTGACACTCAAGGCCGCCGGGCTGCTCGACATCGACGCCGGGGAGATCGTCTCGCCCGGTTTCCTGCGGATCGACGGCGACCGAATCGCCGGCGTCGGTGGGGAAGTCGAGGGCGATCTGATCGACCTCGGCGATCAGATCCTGCTGCCCGGTCTGATGGACATGGAGGTCAACCTCCTGATGGGCGGGCGCGGCGAGAAGCCCGGCCTGTCCCAGGTGCAGGACGACCCGCCGACCCGGGTGCTGCGCGCGGTCGGCAACGCCCGCCGCACGCTGCGCGCCGGGTTCACCACGGTGCGCAACCTCGGCCTGTTCGTCAAGACCGGTGGCTACCTGCTCGACGTCGCGCTGGGCAAGGCGATCGACGCGGGCTGGATCGACGGGCCGCGGGTGGTGCCGGCCGGGCATGCGATCACACCGACCGGCGGGCATCTGGATCCGACGATGTTCGCCGCGTTCGCGCCGCACGTGCTCGACCTGACGGTCGAGGAGGGCATCGCCAACGGCATCGACGAGATCCGCAAGGCGGTGCGCTACCAGATCAAGCACGGCGCCGAGCTGATCAAGGTGTGCTGCTCGGGCGGGGTGATGTCGCTGACCGGCCCCCCTGGGGCACAGCACTATTCGGATGAGGAGCTGCGCGCCATCGTCGACGAGGCGCACCGGCGGGGGCTGCGCGTCGCCGCGCACACGCACGGCGCCGATGCGGTCCGCCACGCCGTCGCCGCCGGCATCGACTGCATCGAACACGGGTTTTTGATCGACGACGAGGCCATCGCGACCATGGTCGAGCACGGCACCTTTCTGGTCTCGACCCGACGGCTGGCCGAGGGCATGGACGTCTCGCACGCGCCACCCGAGTTGCAGGCCAAGGCCGCCGAGATGTTCCCCAAGTCGCGGACGTCGATCCTGGCCGCCTATGAGGCCGGCGTGAAGATCGCGGTCGGCACCGACGCCCCGGCGATACCGCACGGCCGCAACGCCGACGAACTCGTCACGCTGGTCGAGTGGGGCCTGCCGCCGCTGGCTGTGCTGCGCGCGGCCACCGTGACCGCCGCGGAGCTGATCAACTCGGTCGACCGGGGACGGCTGGCGGCGGGACAGCTGGCCGATATCATCGCGGTGCCGGGAAACCCGTTGGAAGACATCACCGTTACCCAGCACGTCAGCTTCGTCATGAAAGGCGGCAAGGTCTATGTCGACAGCACAGCCAAGTAGAACTGACGACCTGGTCGAGATCCAGCAGCTGCTGGCACGCTACGCGGTGACGATCACCCAGGGCGACATCGACGGACTCATCGGCGTCTTCACCCCCGACGGCACCTACAGCGCCTTCGGCGACACCTACCGCCTGGACCGCTTCCCGGAACTGGTTGCCGCCGCGCCAAAGGGCTTGTTTCTCACCGGAACCGCACTGGTCGACGACATCGACGGCGATTCGGCCAGCGGCACCCAACCGTTGTGCTTCATCGACCACGCCACCCACGACATGCGGATCGGCTACTACCGCGACACCTACTCGCGAACGCCGGACGGGTGGCGGCTGAAGACCCGTGCCATGACCTTCATCCGGCGCAGCGGCGTGCACGACTCCGGTCGTCCGCACGCGGTCGGCCGCCCGCAGCCCTGAAAGCCGAGCCGTGAATGTCGAGGAGTTCCGGGCGGGCCTGCGCGCCTGGCTCGGCGAGCACGACCTGAGCTCCGGGCCCGACGACTCGCTGCGGGGGCACATGCAGCAGATGGCCCGCGTCAGCCGCGCGCTCTACGACGCCGATTGGATGCGGTACGGCTGGCCGGTCGAGGTCGGCGGATTGGGCGGACCCGCGGTGCTGCGCGCGATCGTCGGCGAAGAGGTGGTGGGCCGGCGGCTGGCCGAGCCGGGACCGTACTCGATGCTCGAGGTGCTCGCACCCACCCTGATCGACTACGCCCCGGCGGCACTGGCCGCCGAGATGGTGCCGCGGCTGCTCAGCGGCGCCGAGCACTGGTGTCAGGGGTTTTCCGAGCCGGGGTCCGGAAGCGACCTGGCGTCGCTGACCACTCGCGCGGTTCCCGACGGGGACGACTGGATCGTCAACGGGCAGAAGGTGTGGACCAGCTACGCGCAGTTCGCCACGCGCTGCGTCCTGCTCACCCGCACGGCGCCGGGCCATGACGGCATCACCGCGTTCTTCGTCGACCTGGACACCCCGGGCATCACGATCCGGCCGCTGCGCACCATGCACGGGGTCGACGAATTCTGCGAGGTGTACTACGACGACGTGGTGATCCCGTCCAGCCGGATGCTCGGGCGGCCGGGAGACGGCTGGCGGCTCGCGATGGACCTGCTGCCCTACGAGCGCTCGACCTGCTTTTGGCAGCGCATCGCCTACCTCTACGCTCGGTTCGACGAACTGATCGCCGAGGCGCGCGATCCCGACGAGCACGATGAGTTCGAGCTTGGTGCGGCGTATCTGGCGCTGCACACGCTGCGCTGCCGTTCCCGCGACACCCAGTACCGGCTGCGCGACGGGGCGCGGCTCGGGCCGGACACCTCCATCGACAAGGTCCTGCTGGCCACCGCCGAGCAACGTCTCTACGACACCGTCCGCGACCTGCTGCCCGGAACCCTCGAGTTCGAGGACACGCCGTGGCGCCCGGAGTACCTGTACTCGCGTGCCGCGACCATCTACGGCGGCACCGCCGAGATTCAGCGCAACATCATCGCCCGCCGGCTGCTCGACCTCGGGAAGGAGTGAGTCGTGGACGCCGCCACAGATCCCGAGTCGCTCGGCCTGCTGGCCGATTCGCTGCGCACGGCGATGGCGTCGGCGTCGGGAGCCAAGCTCGATGCGGCGCTGGCCGACCTCGGCTGGCTGGACATGCTGGACGAAATCCCAGACGTGGCGGTGCCTTTGGTGTTCCGGCTGCTCGGCGACAGCGGTGCGCACGCACCCGTGCTCAACGACGTCGTGCTGCGCGCGTGCGGGTCCGCACCGGGAGGTGAGCTGGCGCTGCCGGTCGCCGGCGGAACCTGGGTGATGTGGAAGCGCGCCGACGGACCCGCGTCGGCGATTGATGACGAACTGCCGATACACGCCGTGCCGCAGGCGGATCCGTTATCGCCGGCCGCGCTGGCCGCGGGGCGGGTGGCGCTGGGCTGGTGGCTGGTCGGCACCAGCACGGCGATGCTGTCGCTGGCGCGTCAGCACGCGATGGACCGCGTTCAATTCGGCCGGCGCATCGGCTCGTTCCAGGCGATCCGGCACCGGCTGGCCGAGACGCTCGTCGCGATCGAGGGTGCCGAGGCGACCCTGCACGCCGCCCCGGCCGCCGCGGAGGACTCCGAGGGGTTGGCGTGCCTGCTGGCCAAGGCCGCGGCGGGACAGGCGGCGCTGACCGCCGCGCGTCATTGCCAGCAGGTGCTGGGCGGAATCGGTTTCACTGCCGAGCACCAGCTGCACCGGCACGTCAAGCGGGCGCTGATCCTGGACACGCTGCTGGGCAGCGCGCGCGAGTTGACCCGGGAAGCTGGGGCGGCGTTGCGGGCCAACGGGTTTGCGCCGCGGCTGGCTCAGCTGTAGTCCGCTCGGCCCCGGCCGCCACTCAAGTCACCGAAGGGCGGGTCGTGTCGTTGTGCCCGCCTCACAGCGACAACTCGCCGGCGACAGGAATTGTCGCTGCGAGGCGGGCAAAAAGTCACATCCAGACCTCCGGTGACACCGGGGAACTCCGAGACGCATGTGACGTCACGCGACGCCGCAGCCGGCCACGCACGTCACCACAGGCGGGGGTGTGGCGGCGCGAATGCCGAGACGCCCAGGTGCCCGCGATACTAGTTACGCGGCAGCCCGAGTATGCGTTGGGCGATGATGTTGCGCTGGATTTCGGAGGTGCCGCCGGCGATGGTCGCGGCGAACGTCCGGGCGTACCGGTCGAACCAGCCGCGGTAATGGCTGTCCAAGTTCAGCGGCGCGAACGGGGCGGTGACCGCCCGGCCCGCGAGGCCGTCGGGCCCCGCGGCGGTCAAGGCGTCCTCGTTGGCGCGCTGCAGCGCCTCCGAACCCAGGAGTTTGAGCACCGATTGGGCGGGCACGTCCTCCTCCCCGCGGGCGGCCCCCGCCAGGGCCGCCGAGCCCAGCAGCCGCAGCGCGTAGGCGTCCATCACCAGCGATGCGTAGCCGTCGCGCTCCAGGGCTCCCACCGGCCTGAAATCCATTGTCAGCTCGTGCAACAAGTCGACATACCCCATCCAGAGCATGACGCGTTCGTGGCCGAGTGATCCCGTGGCCACCCGCCAGCCCTCGTTGAGCCCGCCCACCAGGTTCTCGGCCGGCACGTGCGCATCGGTGAAGAACACCTCGTTGAAGTCGATCTCGTCGCCGTCGCACATCGACGCGAAGGGACGCCGCACCACACCGGGTGTGTCGGTGGGGATCAGCAACACGCTGATGCCCTTGTGCTTCGGCACATTCGGATTTGTGCGCACGAAGGTCAACAGCACATCGGCGTCGTGGGCCCCCGACGTCCACACCTTCTGCCCGTTGACCACGAAGTGGTCACCGTCAAGCACCGCCCGCGTCTTCAGCGACGCGAGGTCCGAGCCCGCCCCCGGCTCGCTCATGCCCAACGACGCGGTCATCTCGGCGCGCAGGATGGGCACCGCCCATCGCCGCATCTGCTCCGGGGTGCCGAACGACAACAATGACGCCGCGATGATGCCCACGCCCTGCGGATTGAAGCTTTGATAGATGCGCCGCCGCCCCAGCTCCTCGAAGTAGACGTACTGCTGCAACAGCGTCGCGTTGCGCCCACCGAACTCCGGCGGATTGCCGGGCAGCAGCCATCCGCTGTCGAACAGCAGCCGCTGCCACCGGCGAGCCCATTCGGGGATGTGGGAGCTGGACCGCGGTCGCTCGAACGCCTCGGCATCCGAAGGCAGGTGCTGGTCCAGGAATGCTACGAATTCGGCGCGAAAGTCCTCGACGTCGGCGTCAAAAGTCAGCTGCACGGCACTCCCTGGCACGGTTCCCGGCGATCGCGGATGGTCAGTGGATCGAGGTTTGGTGGTTCTCCCGAACGGCGCTCCCTGCTCTTGGGATTACCGCTTCCCAACACGCGCCCTAGAGAATAGTATTCTCGTCATTAGAAAGTTACAATCTCCGACACGTCAACCGTGAGGGGGTCGAGCGCAGCGATGTCACGGCGTTCTCCGGTAGAGTCCAACCATGTTCTCCCCTCGCGGCAGTCGCCTGAGCAGCCCGTGACCAGTCCAAGCGAAGAGCCGGCCTGGAAGCAGCGCGCCGTCGAGCGATCCATCAAAACCGCCAAACTGCGGGCGGCGCAGCGCGTGCAGCGCTTCCTGGATGCCGCGCAGGCGATCATCATCGAGAAGGGCAGCACGGACTTCACCGTCCAGGAGGTCGTGGACCGTTCGCGCCAGTCGCTGCGGAGCTTCTACCTGCAGTTCGACGGCAAGCACGAGCTTCTGCTCGCGCTGTTCGAGGACGCGCTGAGCCGTTCCGCCGACCAGATCCGGGCCGCCACGGAAAGCCACACCGACGCCCTGGAGCGGCTGAAGGTGGCCGTGGAGCTGCTCTACGAGGCCTCGCGGCCCGACCCCACGGCCAAGCGGCCGCTGTTCACCGACTTTGCCCCGCGGTTGCTGGTCACGCATCCCGCTGAGGTCAAAGTCGCGCACGCCCCGCTGCTGGCATTGCTGACCGAGCTGATGGAGGCCGCCTGCGAGGCGGGCAAGCTGCGTACCGGCATCAATCCCAAGCGGATGGCCGCCATGACCATGCAGACCGTCATGTTCATCGCGCAGTCCAGCGGCGGCTCCGACGACGCGACCGTCCACCCCATCACGGCCGACGAGGTGTGGGACTTCTGCTCGCGGGGATTCGTCGGCTGACACCGCCACAGTGAGCGCGTGGCGCACCGGCTTGCCTTCTGAGAATCGGATTCTCTAAAATTTAGAACCACAGATATCGAAAATGAATCCGCCGTTGACACTCGTTGGGGGCGGTGACAGAGTTCAGTGCGGCACGGTGCGCAATCCCCGGGAAGGAATCGAGGTAGACATGGCTGGACGTGTTGAGGGCAAAGTCGCTTTCATCACCGGGGCGGCGCGCGGCCAGGGCCGCAGCCACGCAGTGCGGCTGGCGCAGGAGGGTGCCGACATCATCGCCGTCGACATCTGCAAACCCATCCGCGACGGCGTCACCGACACCGCGATCCCGGCGTCGACCCCCGAGGACCTGGCCGAGACGGCCGACCTGGTCAAGGGGCACAACCGCAGGATCGTCACGGCCGAGGTCGACGTGCGTGACTACGACGCGCTCAAAGCCGCGGTGGACAGCGGCGTCGAGCAGCTCGGCCGGCTGGACATCATCGTTGCCAACGCCGGCATCGGCAACGGCGGGGAGACGCTGGACAAGACCAGCGAAGAAGACTGGACCGAGATGATCGACATCAACCTGGCCGGCGTGTGGAAGACCGTGAAAGCCGGTGTGCCGCATCTGCTTTCCGGGGGACGCGGCGGCTCGATCGTGCTGACCAGCTCGGTGGGCGGGCTGAAGGCCTACCCGCACACCGGCCACTACGTCGCCGCCAAGCACGGCGTCGTCGGGCTCATGCGCGCGTTCGCGGTCGAGTTGGGGCAGCACATGATTCGGGTCAACTCGGTGCACCCCACCCACGTCAAGACGCCCATGCTGCACAACGAGGGAACGTTCAAGATGTTCCGCCCTGACCTGGAGAACCCGGGACCGGACGACATGGCGCCGATCTGTCAGATGTTCCACATGATGCCGATCCCGTGGGTGGAGCCGGTGGACGTCAGCAATGCGGTGCTGTTTTTCGCCTCCGACGAGGCCCGCTATGTCACCGGCGTGACCCTGCCCGTCGATGCCGGTGGCTGCCTGAAATAGGGTTCCGTCCTGTGGACGGATTTGAGGGGCGCGCGGCGGTCATCACCGGCGGCGCGAGCGGAATCGGGTTGGCGACGGCGACCGAGTTCGCCCGACGCGGGGCACGCCTCGTGCTCGCCGATGTCGACAAACCCGCGCTGGAACAGGCGGTGGCGCACCTGCAGCACGAGGGTTTCGAGGCGCACGGCGTGACGTGCGACGTCCGCCACCTCGAGGAGATGGTGCACCTGGCCGACGAGGCCTTCCGCCTCCTCGGCCGCGTCGACGTCGTGTTCAGCAACGCCGGAATCGTGGTCGCCGGCCCGCTCGCGCAGATGACCCACGAGGACTGGCGCTGGGTGATCGACATCGATCTGTGGGGGTCGATCCACGCCGTCGAGGCCTTCGTGCCCAGGCTGATCGAGCAGGGCATGGGCGGGCACGTCGCCTTCACCGCGTCGTTCGCCGGCCTGGTGCCCAACGCCGGCCTGGGGGCCTACGGCGTGGCCAAGTACGGCGTCGTCGGCCTCGCCGAAACGCTAGCCCGCGAGGTCAAACCCCACGACATCGGCGTCTCGGTGTTGTGCCCGATGGTCGTCGAAACCAAGCTGGTGTCCAACTCCGAGCGCATCCGCGGCGCCGATTACGGGATGTCGTCGTCACCGGAGGCGACGCTGCCGGTGGAGGACGACACCCTGGGCGTCGAGGACGTCGCGCGGCTGACGGCCGACGCGATACTGGCCAACCGCCTCTACGTCCTGCCGCACGGGGCCGCCCGCGCCTCGATCCGCCGCAGGTTCGAGCGCATCGACCGCACCTTCGACGAGCAGGCCGCCGAGGGCTGGAGGCACTAGCCGGGCGGTCCCAGGCGGTAGTCCCCGGTCCGCGGGTCGTGGTACCAGCCGCCGGCGGCATGCGTGCCGCCGTCGACGTGCAGCGTCTGGCCAGTCAGAGTACGCCGACATGTCCGAGGCCAGAAAGACTGCGGCACCGGCGATCTCGTCGACATGGCCGGGCCGCCCCATCGGCACCACGTTGCCGATCGCGGCCATCGCCCGCTCGCCGCCGAGCGCCGCCAGGCCCTCGGTGAGGGTGATGTCCGGCGCTATCGCGTTGACCCGGATGCCGTGCGGCGCCAATTCGAGCGCGGCGGTCTGGGTGTAGTTGATGACCCCCGCCTTGGCGGCGGCGTAGGCCGCGTAGCCGGGGGCGGCGCGCACGCCCTCGATCGAGGTCACCGAGATGACGCTGCCCGGGCGCTCCGCCGCCACCAACTGCCTGGCCACCCGCTGGGTGCACAGCAGCACGTGGCGCAGGTTCGCCTTGTACAGCGCGTCCCATCCGTTTTCGCTGGTTTCCAGCAGCGGTGAGGAGAAGACCCCGCCGGCGTTGTTGACCAGGATCGTCACCGGGCCGAGCTCGTCGGTGGTGCGCCGCAGCGCGGCGTCGACCTGCCCGCTGTCCCGCACGTCGGTCTCGATGCCCAGCGCGCCGATGGACTGCGCGGCCCGCGCACACGACTGCGCGTCACGCTCCCAGATGGCGACGGCGGCGCCGAACGCCGCCAGCCCGGCCGCGATCCCGCGCCCGATGCCGGCTCCCCCGCCGGTCACCACCGCCACACGGCCGGTGAGCAGAATGTCCGAGGGATCGATCGCCATGGCTAGGGTGCGTTGCCCATCGCGGGTGCCCCGCCGATGACGCCTTCGGTTTCCAGCTCGGCGATTTCGGCATCGGTCAGGCCTAATTCGCCCAGCAGTTCACGATTGTGCTGCCCCAGCAGCGGGGCATGACGGGTGTGGAACTTGCAGGGCCCCGCGGAGAACCTCACCGGCACGGTGCTCAGCCTAGCCGGGCCGTTCACCGGGTGGTCGACTTCTTCGAAGAAGGCGCGAAATGCCAGCTGCTCCAGTTGCGTTTGCCGATGCGGCTGCATGACCTTGGCCACCGGCACACCGGCGTCCCACAGCGTTGCCACGATATCCTCGGCGCTGCGGTGCTCACACCACGCGGCCAGCCGCTCATCGATGAGATCCTGGTGCACCGCCCGGCCCGCCCCGGTGGCCAGCTTCGGGTCGATCGCCCAGGCGGGCGACCCCAGCGCGCCGCACAAGCCTTTCCATTGCTCGTCGGTCCCCACGGCGATCGCGACCCAACTGTCGGGGCGCCCGAACTCGTCGATGTCGGCGCTGAGGTAGAGGTCTTGCGGCGCCGCCGTCGGTCCTCGATTGCCCGCGCGCTCCAGCAGCGCCCCGTAGGCCGAGTACTCGATGATCTGCTCGGCGGAGATGCTGAGGGCCGCGTCGACCATGGCGGCCTCCACCAGCACGCCCTGGCCGGTGCGCCGGCGGTGCGCAAGCGCCAGCAGCACAGCGTTGAGTGAATGCATGCCCGCGTTCGGATCGCCGACCGAATACGGTTGGTACGGCGTGCGGTCGGGGTAGCCGGTCATCCAGCTCACGCCCGCCGCCGACTCGATGACGTAGGCGAAGGCCGGGTTGTCACGCCACGGGCCGTCCAGGCCGAACCCGGGCATCCGCACCATGATCGCGTCGGGCTTGATCGACTGCACCGCCGCGAAATCCAGCCCGATCTGGTCGAGCACCCGGGGTGTGAAGTTCTCCGCGATCACGTCGCAGGTGGAGATGAGCTCGCGCAGCAACTCCCGGCCGCGCGGATGCTGCAGATCCAGCGTCAGGCCCTTCTTGTTGGTGTTCAGCGCGGCGAAGATCGGCGACTTCTCCCACCACTGGCTTTCGGTGACGGGCACCCCGGCGATCAGCCGGGTGCCGTCGGGGCGGCGGGTGGACTCCACGTGGATCACCTCGGCGCCCAGCATGGCCAGGAAGTGGGTGCAACACGGCCCCGCCCAGAACGTCGTCAGGTCCAGCACTCGAATCCCGCTCAACGGCAGGCGGTTCGGTGTACCGGTCGGCGCCGGGCGGGGGGTCAGGTCGGCGGACCGGTACCGGGCCGTGTGCTCGCCCAGCCGCGGCGACGGGTGCGGCGGGCGCAGTTGCGCGGGCCGCAGCCGGTAGGGATGGCCCGGCTGCTGGAACCGGTCGCGCGGGTTGGGCACGAACGAGCCGCGCTCCCGAAAGTGGTCCAGCGACGCGATGTTGGCGCCGTTGGCCACCGGCGCGTTGGGGATCCGGAAGGCCGTCGCAAGTTCCCGGATGTCGTCGCCGGTGTTGCTCTCGAACCACGCATAGATCTCGTCGGCGTGCAGCGTCGCCTGCTCGGTGATGGTCAGCGGTGATCGTTCATCGATCCACTCCGGGTGACCGACCATCGCGCACAGGTCGAACCACTGCTGGGCGGTCCCGCAGCCGACATCCACGAGCCCGTCCTTTGCGCGGGCCACACCCGGGACGGTGACCCGCCTGGCGTCGCGCCACGGCCGACCGAGCATTTCGAAATAGGTCACGGGATAATAAGTCAGGCAGAGGATTTGGGTTTCCAGCATCGACAGGTCCAGCAGCTCGCCCGGGCTGCCGCCGCTTCGGCCGTACAGCGAGGTCAGGATCGCGGCACTCGCGTACACCCCGGCCAAGTACTCTCCGACCTGCCCGCCGACGAACACCGGCGCCCGGTCGGGCTCACCACGCCCGAGTCCGACGATCCCGCCCGACCAGGCCTGCAGCGTGAACTCGGTGGCGGGTCGGTTGCGCCAGGGGCCCTGCAGCCCGAACGGTGTGATCGACATGACGGTGAGGTGTGAATGCCGCCGATGCATCGCGGCGGGTGTGAAGTCAGGATGCGCCGCCACGGTGGATCCGCCGCACCACACCACCGCGTCCGCGGCGGCCAGCAACCGGTCGGTCAGCTCGACGTCGTCGTCGATGTCGGGATCGGCGACGACACTGTGTTTGGCTCCGGCCAGAAAGCTGAACAACGCACCGTCACTGCCGGGGCCGATGACCGCGCCCGAGGCCGACCACGAACGCAGCGGATCACCCTCCGGCGGCTCGACTTTGACGACATCGGCGCCACCGTCGGCAAGCAGCTTGGTGCAGTAGCCGCCCGCTATCCCGGTGGACAGGTCGACCACCCGGTAGCCGGCCAGCGGCAACCCCACCGTAGGTTGCGCCACTAGCCTTTCCGCTTCCGCTTCGACTTCTTGGTGGCCTGGGCCTTCTTGCGGGCGCCCTTGCTCAGGCGCCAGTCCGGGGGGAACCTGGTGTCGTTGTCGTTGACCGCCCCGCCTAGGCCGCGCTCGATCGCGCCGTCGAGGGTGAACTCGTCGTCGGCGTCCGGGCGCACGAGACCGCCCATCGACTCGAAGATGCCGCTGAGCATGCTGCCCATGTATTCGCCCTGGAACTGCTTCATGATCTCGAAGAAGACCTTCTGCATGAACACAGTGTCGGTGGGGCGGTTGCGCGCGCAGGCCAGCGCGTACTTCTCCACCTCGGCTTCGAGTTGGTCCCTGGGGACCACGCTGTTGAGGAAGTTGCAGTCGTACATCTCGGCGGCGGTGAAAGCCCTGCCGGTGAACACCATTTCCTGAAACTTTCGGATGCCCATGGTCTGCGCCCACCACCACATCCGCGGCCCCCACCCGTAGTAGCGAAACGACGGGTGTCCGAAGAGCGCGTCGTCGCTGGCGATGACCAGGTCGGCGTCGGCAGCCTGGTAGAAGTGCCAGCCGTAGCAGTACCCCTTCACCTCGAGGATGCTGATCTTCTTGAAGTCCTGCAGGCCGCGGATGCCCGAGTTCGGGTTGGCGTACCACTGGCCGAGCGTGGCGCCGCTGCGGAAGGAGCCATCTGGCGGATAGGTGACCTCGTCGGCGCCCACGCGATACTCGGCGAGGCGCGCTCCCCGGTCCCCCGCCTTGCGCACCGACATGACCTCGGTGAGGTCGGCGCCTGAGCCCAGATCCTCGCCCGCCCCGCGAACCACCAGCACCTTGACATCGTCATCGATCGAGGCGCGATGCAACAGGTCGGCGTAGCGCAGCCGGGCCGCGATGGTCGGCGCGTTGAGGTAGTCGGGCCGGTCGAACGTGATGGTGGCGATGCGGGTCTTGGCGTCCTTGTGGTAGCGGATGAGCTTCTTCGCCGCTGGACCGGCCTTGTCAGGCACGGCTATTCACGCCAGGAGGGGCTCGCGGTCAGGACATCGGGGCCGTCGTCGGTGATCAGCACGGCTTCTCGCCCGAATACCGCGCCGACGCCCTGTTCGAAGACATAACCCGTCACGGCCAGCACCATTCCCGGTTCCAGACGTTCGCGGGCCGTGGTGTCGGGTAGGTACTGGGAGATGACGGGCGGGTCGAAGCCCATGCCCAGTCCCCGGGCCACCGGCATCGGCGGCGCCGGCTCCCCGGCGGCCTGGTAGGCGGCCAGCAGCTCGCCTGCCCCGGAGCCGGCTTGGCAAGCGGCTAACAGCCTGGCCCACAGGCCCTCCCAGCGCCGATACAGCGGACCGGCGTTCGCGGCGCCGCCCGCGGGCCAGGTACGCCCGACCTCTCCCATGTAGCCGCCGGCGAGAACGCCCGCCGAGAACGCGACGAGGTCGCCGTCCCGAACGCGACCGTCGCGGCCGTTCCCGTCGACCCGCCGCCACGGGTGATCGGGCGAGGTAACCCAGGCGAATTCCTGGTTCGACGGGGTACTCACCCCGCCGGCCGCCATGGCCTCCAGCATGACGCCGGCCAGCGCCTGCTGGCGCACGCCCGGGCGCAGTTCGGCCACGGCGGCGGCCAGTCCCGCCTCCGCCACCGCGATCGCCTCGCGCAGCGCCACCACCTCTTCGGCCGTCTTGATGCGCCGGGCCGCGCGCATGGCGAGCTCGCCGTCGACCAGTTCCGCGCTGGGAAAGGCGGTCGGCAGCAGTTGCGCGAAAGCCGGTGACAGAGCGTCGGTCCCGACCCGGCGCGCGGTCGCCGCCCCGTCGATGCGCTGCAGCACCGCCATGGTGTTGGCAGGATTCCAGGCGATGCCGTAGAGATTCTCGCGCGGGATGTCCTCCGGGACACCCTCGTCCCAGGTGCTCAGCAGGTGAACCGCGGCGGTCTCGCGCACCAGCACGCAGGACGGGCCGAAGGGCCGGGTACCGGCCACCCACAGCTGCGGGGTGCCGGTGACATAGCGGATGTTGGCCTGACGGCCGAGGACCAGGATGTCGAGATCGCGCTCCGCCATCTGTTCCAACACGCGCCGGCGGCGGCCGGTGCGCAGCGCGCGTTCGTCGGGTAGGACTTCAGTGGCCATAGGGGGAATAGGGGTAGTCGGTCAATCGAGTCGAACCTTCCTCGGTGATCACCAAAACTTCTTCACTGCGGTAGCCGCCCGTGCCGTCCTCCCACACCACCGGCTCAAGCACCAGCACCATTCCGGGGTGCAGCACGAAGCCGTCGTCGAACTCCTGCCCCAGATCGGTTCCGATCATCGGCATTTCGGCCGCATTCACGCCGATCCCGTGGCCGAGGTAGAAGTGCGGCAACCATGGGCGGTTCCCCGCGTTGGCCGCCGTGGCGGCCCGGCCGAGGTCGCCGGCGGTGGCGCCGGCCCGGGCCACCCGCTCGACAGCGGCCATGATCTCCTGCCATCGCTCGAACTGCGCCTGCTGCCGTCGCGTCGGGTCGCGGCCGACGATCCAGGTCCGCCCGAAGTCCGAGCAGTAGCCGCGGTAGGTGATGCTGACGTCGGTCCACAGCACGTCACCTTCGACCAGCTCCCGCTCGGTGGTCAGCAGGGGCAGCGCCAGATCGCCGTGTGTGGTCCACACTCCCTCGGCCTTGGTGCGCGGCATCACCTGCCAGATCGGTTCCAGCATGCTGGCCGTCGCACCCAGCTCGAAGGCCCGCCGCAAAAAGCTCGCCGACAGGTCGATCTGGCGGATGCCGGGTGCCAGCCGCTTGTGGACCTCGATCATCGCCTCGTCGGTGATCCGGACGGCGGTGCGTATGCAGGCCAGTTCGTCCGGGGTTTTGATCACCTTCGCGGCGCTGACGATCGCGGCGGCATCGGCTGGCGCGCCGCCCGGGAACAACAGCTTGCCCGCACGCGACATGGCACCGGTGCACTCGTCCGTCGCGATCACGGCGCCGGCCGGGATCAACTCACCCAACCGTGCCGCGAATTCGCTTACGCCCTCGTCGAATTCGAGGTAAACCGGGCCATGCACATGATCGGCGGGCAGATCGGATTCGTGCGCGGCGCCCTCCCGGAACGGCAGGAACAGGTGCGGCCACTCGTCGTCGGCGACCACCACGGCCACCGGCCGCTCGACATAGGACAGGCCGGCGTCACCAAGCGGCCAGCTGGTTCCGGTGGCGTACACCACGGCGTTGTTGCCCAGCAGGACCATCGCGTCGACGCCACGTTCGGCCATCGCCCCGCGCAGCCGCGCGCCGGTCTCGCGGCGCAGCCGGGCGAAGTCGGGCGTTTCGGGAATGGCCAGACCGCTGCCCCGGTGCGCGATGGTCGTCACCCCAACCCCAAGAACTTGGTCACGTTGCCACTGACGATCTTGACCGCGTTCTCCGAGCCGACCTCGTCGACAACCGCGGCCAGCGATTTCTCCGAATAGCCGTAAGTGCTTTCGTTGTGCGGGTAGTCGCTGGACCACATCACTTTGTCCACCCCGATCTTGTCGATCAACTGCAGACCCAGCGGGTCGACCATGAACGACGCGCTCATGTGGTTGTCCCAGTAGTAGCGGACGTCGTGCTGCAGCGGCCGGTTGAACATGTGTTGGTACGACCCCACCAGGTGCTCGGCATCCTGTAGAGCCCAAGGCACCCAGGAAATCCCACCTTCGAACCACCCGATTCGCAGCCCGGGGTGATCATCGAGGATTCCGGTGAAGAGGTACTTGGCGAACTGCTCGCGGAAGCCGTCGATGTTGATCATCATGCCGACCACCACGCTGTTGAACTGGCACGGGGTTTTCGGTGGGGTCTCCCCGATGTGGTGGGTGATTGGAAGGCCGGCGGCCTCGATCTCGTCCCAGACCGGCTTCATCGCGGTGCTGCCGTAGTCGATGATATTGCCCTCGTCGTCTTTGCCCGGGTTCAGCGGCAACAGGAACGTCTTGAGGCCCAGCGACTTCAGCTCTTCGAGGGTCTTCCTGGTGCCCTTGGGGTCCCACCAGTTGATCAGCCCGGCGCCGTAGAAGCGGCCGCCGGAGCGTTCCTGGAGTTCGGCGATGTACTCGTTGTAGATACGGAAGGCCAACTCGCGCAATGTCTTGTCCGGGTAGTGGAACAGCGCCAGCACGGCGTTGGGGAACGCCAGTTCCTTGTCGACGCCGTCGTCGTGCAGTTCCTGGATGCGCGCCTCGATGTTGGTGCTGGCGGCACCTGGCAGATCGTCGTACTGCATGAGCACCGCGCTGAAGTCGCCGGGCAGGAATGACTGCCCCTTGCGCCCGACCTGATAGGCGCCGTCCTCGTACCAGATCCGCGGCGCCTTGTCCTTGAGCTCCTCCGGGAATCGCTCGTAGAAGATGTCGGAGGCCAGGGAGATGTGGTTGTCCGCGGAGAACACCACGGTTCCTTCCGGCAGGCCCACGTCGACGCCGCTGGCGTGCCCACGGCGATTCTTCGGTGCGCCAAAGCCTTCGGGAGGGTAGAGCGAGACGGGGCTGGTAGTTGTCATCGTTGACCTTCCGTTGGGATCGGTTGGGGAGCGTAGCCGGGCCGGGCTACCACGTGACCGGCAGTTCGTAGACGCCGTAGGCGAGCCGGTCATGCTTGAACGGCACGTCCTGGATCGGGATGGCCAGCTCCAGCGTGGGGATGCGGCGGAACAGCGTGGTGTAGACGATCTGCAGCTCGGCGCGGGCGAGCTGCTGTCCCACGCACTGGTGCCTGCCGTAACCGAACGCGACGTTGCGGTCGGCCCCGGAGCGGTGCAGGTACAGCCGGTCCGGCTCGGTGAACGCGTGGGGATCCCAGTTGGCCGGAGCCAGGTCGATGATGATGCCTTCGCCGGCGCGGATGACCTCCCCGGCGATCGTGATGTCTTCCAGGGCGACACGGCGCTGGCCGTTCTGGATGATGCTGAGGTAGCGCAGCAGTTCCTCGACCGCATTGGCCACGATCTTGGGGTCCTCGGCGTCGCGGATGATGGCCAGCTGGTCGGGATTTGCCAGCAGTGCAAGGACTCCGAGTCCGATCATGTTCGAGGTGGTCTCGTGTCCGGCGATCAGCAGCCCGGTACCCAGCTGGGCGGCCTCCTTGACGCTGAGTTCGCCGGCCTTGACCCGCTCGGCCAGATCGGAGACCGCATCCTCGGCGGGATTCTCCATCTTGGCCTCGACCAGCTCACAAAGGTATTTGTTCAGGCTCATCGCGCCCTTGGCGGTGTCCTCACCGGTGGCATAGCGCGCGAGCCCGATGTTGGCGTGGTGCTGGAACATCTCGGCGTCTTCGTAGGGCACCCCGAGCAGTTGGCTGATCACCAGCGACGGCACCGGCAGGGCCAGAGCGGCGACGACGTCGGCGGGCTGGGGACCGGCCAGCATCGCGTCGACGTGGTCGTCGGTGATCTGCTGGATGGTCGGGCGTAAGCCTTCGACCCGCTTGAACGTGAAGGGTTTCGACAGCATGCGTCGAAACCTGGTGTGCTCCTCGCCGTCCGAGGTGAAGACCGAGCGCGGACGCTTGTGCACCGTCGACAACATGCCGGCGTTCCAGTGCGGGAAGCCGGGCACCCGGTCGTCGACGCTGACCCGGGAGTCGGAGAACAGTTCCCGCACTTGCTCGTACCCCGTGATGAGCCACGGCGTGCTGCCGTCCCAGATCCGCACCCGCGACAAAGGCCTGGACGCGGCGAGCGCCATGACATCCGGCGGCGGGGCGAACGGGCAGGCGGCCTCCCGGGCCATCGGGTAGTCGGGGATCTCCGAGTCGGTCTCGGTGGTGGCTGTCGTCAGTGTGTCCGACATTTCACTCCTCGATGTGGATGGCAAGTGCGGGGCACGCGGCGGCCGCCCGGCGTGCGCCCTCGGCCTGCTCGGCCGAGGGATTCGGATTGAGCAAGACCACGACGCCGTCGTCGTCACGCTGGTCGAACAGCTCGGGAGCATTCAAGACGCAGTTCCCCGACGATGCGCAAACGTCTTGGTCAACAGTCACTTTCATCTGCAAACCCCCTTCACTCGTACGGAGTCACGGGCGCCAGCCACAGCCCCACGATCGCATCGATGAGGCCGGACGCGGCGGCGCGCCACGAACGGTGCGATACAGGTCCGCCGGCGGTGAGGGCACGTTCACGATCGGCACAGGTGTGCATCAACAGGTTTCGGGCCATGATGTTGCGGTCGAAGTGCACCTCGGCGGGCAGATCCGGCAGGCAGCGGTTGATGCCCTCGACGACCTGGACCAGCGACGGCGAACTGAGGGCACCCTTGACGATGATGTTGTAGTAGGCCGGATCGGTCATCGCCTGCGCCGCAAAACGTGCGTACCAGGTGGGATTCCCGAGGTCGGCCAGATGGTCGGTGAGCGGACGCACCAGGCAGCCCACCCAGTCCCGCAACTCCGCCGAATCGCCAGACTTCAGCAACCCGGTCACCATCTGCTCGCGAAGCTGCTCGACGGGTCCCCGGTGTTTCCGCTCGATGGCGCGCACCAGGTCCGCCTTGGTGCCGAAGTGGTAGCCCACCGCGGCGTTGTTGCCCTGCCCGGCGGCCTCGCTGACCTGGCGGTTCGACACCGCGAACATGCCATGCTCGGCATACAACCGCTCGGCGGCAACCAGGATCGCCTCCTGGGTGGAACTGGCCCGCTCGGTGCGAACGGTCCTGCCGGCTGCGGTCATTTCGCCAGTCAACAGCGCCGGAACGATTAAGTCAAGCGATTGATTTAAATTGAAGCGCCGCGGTGCGCGGCCCGGCCCGTCGGCCCCGGATGCGGATGCCGCCGCCAACCGTGACGGTGCCGTCACAACCGGTTTCCACCGTGACTGCAACGTCGCGTTGGCGGCACCGGGGGCCGCGAATCGCGCAGTTACCAAAGACCCTCGCGGGTAGCGGGCGGGTTGCGCCATGCTGGAGCCTCCGTGTCGCGGCGCTGAAGCAAGGGTGTCCGGGCGGCCAAAGCAAAGGTAGGGGAGGAAATGCATGCTGTCAGCGCGGCAGGTGGCGGCGATCGAGGAATCCGCGTGGTTTCAGGCGAGATGGGCGCCGTACGCGCTCATCGATGCTGAGCGGCGGATCCGCGCGGTGAACGCGGCCTACGAACGGGTATCGGCGCAACCGCGCGACAGCATGGTCGGCAGGCCGCTCTTCGATGTCTTTCCCGACAATCCCGACCATCCCGAGGCCGACGGCGTGGCCAACCTCTCCGCCTCGCTTGAGGTGGCTTTCCACCGCGGGACGCGGCACTGGATGGGCTTGCAGCGCTACGACGTTCCCAACCGACAGAGTCCCGGCGAGTTCGTCTACAAGGTGTGGATGCCGGTGAATTCCCCGATAAAGGACGCCAAGAAGACCGTCGCCGCGTTACATCATGTCCAGGACATCACCCGTGTGGTGTGGCCGGCAGGCGGGCGGGCGGCCCTGCTGGAGCCGGAGGGGTTGCGGAAAGCGGCCGACGCGCTGGGTCCCCAGTTTCCCGGGCTGCCCACCGAGGCGGTGCTGGGCGTGCTGACCCATTCCCACTGCGTGGTCATGGAAACCCTCGGTGCCCCGGACTTCGAGCGGGCCGAGGCACTGGCCAAGCTGCGGCTGGAGGCCCGCGCCGGGCATCCCGCACTGAGCACCTGACGGTCCGCTTCACTCGCGCCGACGGCGGATCGCCTTGCCGGCGACCGTCCCCCCGTCCACCGGCAGCACGGTCCCGGTGACGTAGCGCGATCGGTCCCCGGCGAAATACAGCGCGGCCTCGGCGATGTCGTCCGGGGTGCCCTCACGCTTCAGCGGCCGATCGGCCCGCATGGTCTCGCGCATTTTCGCCTCGTACCGTTCGAGCTTCTCCGGATCCACGTTGGTCGCCGACGCCGCGACCAAAGGAGTGGGGATGTTGCCCGGAGCGATGGCGTTGACCCGAATGTCATGGTGCGCCAACTCGATTGCTGCGGATCTGGTGAATTGGATGACCGCGGCCTTGGAGGCGCGGTAGGTCATCACGCCGCCGCCGGCCTGGATTCCGCCGATCGAGGTGACGTTGATGATCGATCCCCCACCGTGGGCGGCCATGTGCCGGGCGGCGTCGCGCGTCCCGGCCATCACGCCCAGCACGTTGACGGCCATGACGCGATGGAAGTCGGCCAGGTCGTCGTCGAGGAGACCAGGGTGCATGGTGCCCGATACGCCGGCATTGTTCACCATGACGTGTAGGCCACCGAATTCCTGCACGGCGGCGTGCACCAGCGCCCCGACCTGCTCGGGATCGGAGACATCCGCCCGCCGGAAGGCGACACCGGGGCCCAGTGCCGCGGCCAGGCCCTCGCCCCGGTCGTCGTCGACATCGGCGACGACCACCCGGGCCCCCTCGGCCACAAACCTCTCCACGGTGCCCCGGCCGATGCCCGACGCACCCCCGGTGACGATGGCCACCTTGCCGTCCAGTTCGTTGCCCATCCGACGAGTTAATCGGCGCCCCGCATCTTAAGTCAAGCGATTGATTTAACGGCGTTCGCTTCGTCCGGCCAGTGACCGCGCGCGAGTGCGGATTTCAGGGGGCCAAATGGCGCGTCCCGGAGCGATACTGATCTAACCAATTGCGCAAAAGCCCCGGGAAAGGCGTGAGCATGACTGTCCTCGTTATCGGCGGCACCGGCCTCATCGGCGCGCGGGTCATCGCCAACCTGACCGACCTGGGACACGAGGCGGTGTCGGCCTCGCCGCGGTCGGGGGTCGACTCCGTGTCGGGCGAGGGCCTCGCCGAAGCCGTCGCCGGTGCGCACACGGTGGTCGACGTGTCCAACTCACCCTCCTTCGACGACGAACCCGTACTGCACTTCTTCACCACCTCCACCGCCAACCTGCTCGCCGCGGAGCGGGCGGCGGGCGTGCGGCACCACGTCGCGCTCTCGATCGTGGGCGCCGACCGTGCCTTGGACAGTGGTTACATGCGGGCCAAGGTCGCCCAGGAGAAGCTGATCGAGGAATCGGGTTTCCCATACTCGATCGTGCGGGCCACTCAGTTCTTCGAATTCGTCGACGGCATCGCGGATTCGGCAACCGACGGCGACACTGTCCGGCTGCCCCATGCGGCGTTCCAGCCCATCGCGGCCGAGGACGTCGCCACCGCCGTCACCCGCGCAGCGCTGGGCGAGCCGACCAACGGCATCGTCAACATCGCCGGCCCGGAACGGCTGGGCATGGACGACTTCGTCCGGACCCGCTTTGCCGCATCCGGCGACCGCCGCCGGGTCGTGACCGATCAGTCGGCGCCCTATTTCGGCGCGGTGATCGACGACAACAGCATTGTTCCCGGCGATGACGATGGCTCACTGACGATCTACCCCACCCGCTTCGACGACTGGATGGCCTCCCGGACGCCCGGTGCCGCGCATTAGGGGAGGCCAACCTCGGCGCATTGTCCACCGCCTACAACGTCACACGTCAGAGCCAGCGTCACGAGCCGCGCCCGACAGTACGACAGTCATTGACCGCCAACCGCTTCCAGCGGTTACGGCCGGCGCCGCCGATGGTCGCCCCGCGACCGGCAGGAGTCGGCCAATGCCCGCGTCGACGCGGATTCGGTTCGACTGACGCGCGTTGCGACACTCCGTTGACGGTTTTTGGTGTCAGCGTTTGCGCCCCGCCTGGTGTCCGAGCACGGTATAAGACAGTTGGGACGATCCCAGGACAAGACCAAGGAGCCCTCGATGCGTGTGCTGCCCGACGGCGGAGGCCTATTCGACAGCGCACTGCTGACCAGGCGCGGCTTCATGGCCGCGGGGATCGCCGGCGGGTTGACGCTGGCGGCCTGCGGGCAGTCCAAATCCCAGCTGTCGGGGACCGACGCGAAGATGGCCGCCGCCATCGCCGCGGCCGAGGCGGCCCGGCCGCACAGCGGACGCACCGTGACCACCAGCCTGACCGCCCAGCAGGTCGAGGTCGACCTCGGCGGGCCGGTCGTGCGCACGCTGGCCTACGGGGACAGCATCCCGGGCCCGCTGATCCGCGCCAGGGTCGGCGACGAGCTTGTGGCCACCGTGTCCAACCACCTCGACAAGCCCACGTCACTGCATTGGCACGGCATCGTGATCCGCAATGACATGGACGGCGCCGCGCCCGCCACCCCGAACATCGACGCCGGGCAGGACTTCACCTACCGGTTTTCCGTTCCGAATCCGGGCACCTATTGGGGCCATCCCCACACCGGTCTCATGGAGGACACGGGCATGTACCTGCCGGTGATCGTCGATGACCCGACCGAATCCGACTATGACGCCGAATGGATCGTCGTCCTTGACGATTGGACCGACGGGGTAGGCAAGAGCCCTCGCTTTCTGTACGAGGAACTGACGGCTCCGGACAAGCCCACCACGACGAGCAACACCACGACAACGACGACCACCACGACAACGACGACCACCACGACCACGACCACCACCACGACCAGCGGGAGCCCGACGACCACGACCACGACCAGCGGGACGCCGGAAGTGTCGGGAGGCGGCGCTGGCAAAAGCGATCTGCTCGGCGGCGACGCGGGTGACATCGACTACCCGTACTATCTGATCAACGGCCGCGTTCCCACGGCGCCAACCTCTTTCAAGGCCAAGCCGGGCCAGCGGATCAGGATCCGCATCATCAACGCCGGTTCCGACACCGCGTTTCGCGTCGCCTTGGCCGGCCACTCGATGACCGTCACCCACACCGACGGCTACCCCGTGGTGCCCAGGCAGGTCGACGCCGTGCTGATCGGCATGGCCGAACGCTACGACGTCGTCGTGACCGCCGCCAGCGGCGTCTTTCCCCTGGTCGCGCTCGCCGAAGGCAAAGGCGCGCTGGCGCGCGCGCTGCTCACCACCGGGACCGGCCGCCCACCCGACCCGCAATTCCAGCCGGATGAGCTCAACAAGCGGGTGGGCACCGTCGAGATGTTCACCGCTAGCACGCCGGTCAACCTGGGCCGGCCCCAACCCGGCCTCACCGTGCCCGTCGTGCTGGGCGGCAACATGGTGCAGTACAGCTGGACGATCAACGGCGAGCCCTACAGCAAGACCAACCCGTTGCACGTCCGCCAGGGTGAACGACCGACGATCACGTTCGACAACACGACCATGATGTATCACCCGATTCATCTGCATGGCCACACTTTTCAGCTGATCAACGCCGATGGCAGGCTCGGCGCGCGCAAGGACACCGTGATCGTGCTGCCCAAAAAGAAGGTCAATGCCGTTCTCGTTGCCGACAATCCCGGCCTGTGGCAACTGCACTGCCACAACACCTACCACATGGTCGCCGGCATGGAGACCCGGCTCGACTACCTCTTCTGAGTCCCCGAGCCGTCAGACCGTCCCGAAGAAATCCAGCAGCAAGTCGTTGACCGTCGACGCCTGCTCGATCTGCGGGCAGTGCCCGGCCGCGTCGACCACCACCGAGCGGGCGCCGTCGATCTGCTTGGCGATCTGCGCCGCCCAGCCCGGCGGAAGGAGCTTGTCGTTGCCGCCCTCGACGACGAGCGTCGGCACCCCGATGCGCTCGTACGGACGCGCACTCGATGGCGTCGAGGACGGGGCCGCGTTGGGGCGGCGAAACCTGGCCGCGGCCACGGCTTCCCATGCGCCGGGCGCGGTGCTCGACTCGTAGCGGCGCCGGACGTAGTCGTCGTCGCCCGGATAGCCGGCGTCGTAAAACAGTGCCTCGACGATGCGCCGCATCGCCGGCAGCGTCGCGTCGTACTGCTGCAGCGCCTCGAAGTGCCGGTTCTGCTGAATTTCCCCGCCGCCACAGATGATCACCAGACTGCGGACCGGCAACAGCGGTGTCTCCGAGGTGGTGTCGGTCAGCAGATTGATGGCACCCATCGAGTTTCCGGCGAAGTGTGCGGCGTCGATGCCGAGCACCTCGCAGAACCTCGCAACGTGTCGGATCCGCATTCCACGGCCGTCGACAAAGTCGATGACCTTGGCCGATTGCCCGAACCCCAGCTGATCCGGCGCCAGCACCCGGTACCGCTCGGCGAGGGCCCCGATGTTGCGCTCCCAGCCGAGTTCAGCGCCGGCCCCGAACTCGCCGCCGTGCAGCAGCACGACAGGGTCGCCTTCGCCGGCCTCCAGATAGCTGGTGGCCATCCCGTCGACCTGAATGGTGTTGCGATGAATCTCCATCGCCCGCCTTCTCTATTTGATCGCGATCGGGTTCACCGGGGAGCCCACGGCCCCGACGACTCTCAGGGGAGGGGCGACGAGCTGGAACTCGTAGACACCGTCGGAGGCGCAGTCGTCGGCCAGCGCGGCAAGATCCCAGTACTCCCCGAACATCATTCCCATGTCCCGCAGGCAGAGCAGATGCAGGGGGAAGGTGATCCCCTCGATTCCGGACACCAGGTCTTCGACTTGGAGATTGTCGGCCGCGACGGCGGCGACCTCGTTGTCGTGCAGCCACGAAGCGCAGCGCCAGTCGAGCCCGGAGTAGCCCTCCGTCTTGTTGCCGGTCATGAGAAACCTTGTCCACCAGCCGGTACGGATGAGCACGATGTCGCCGCGCCCGATGGTCACGCCCTGGGCGCGCACCACGTCGTCCAGCTCTTCCGGGGTGATCGGGTTGCCCGCCTCGAGGAAGACGTCCGCGCCCCGGTGGCGCACCAGGTCCAGCAGCACCCCGCGCGAGGTGATGCCCTTGCCGTCGACTTTGTCGATGCCGCAATGGAAGGCGCCCATGCTGGTCACCGAGTCGGCCGGAAAGCCGTTGTAGAGCCGGTCTTCGTAATAGACGTGCGAGAGCGCGTCCCACTGGCTGGCCGCCTGCAGGGGCATGATGATCAGGTCGTCGTTGAAGCGGAACGGGTTGTCGGCGCTCATGTAACCACTGAGCTGCTCCGCCAGCGGGTTACTCGTCCAGCCCGGACCGTACTGCGCCAACGTGTTCGCGTCACCCCCGTCGACAGTCATGACGTGGACCGGGTTGTGCCGAAAATGAAAGGCGCCCTGCGGACCCGACGCGCCGAAGTCCACGCCGAGCGGAAACACCTTCCCGTGCCGCACCAGGCTCGCCGCCTGCGCCACCTTGTCCGCGGTGATGAAGTTCAGCGTGCCGAGCTCGTCGGCGTCACCCCAGCGGCCCCAGTTGGAGACCTCACGTGCGACCCGCCGGAAATCGGTCAAGCCGGCCCTGGTCATCGGGATGGCGCTCCTTCCTCGAGTTGCGCAGCGATCGCGGCGCCGATGTTACCGCCGTCGACCCAGATCACCTGACCGGAGATGTAGCTGGCGGCCCGGCTGTTCAGAAAGACCAGCACCGAAGCCTGTTCGCCCGGCTCGCTGACCCGGCCCAGCGGCTTGGGTATGTCATCGAGGAAACCCTGGCCGTACGCGGTCCGCAGCTGATCGAGGATCGGGGTTTCGGTCACGCCCGGTCCGGTGCAGTTGATGCGGATGCCGCGCGCGCCCAGCGGCGTGGCATTTCGCATGGTGTAGAAGATGATCGCTTCCTTGGACAGCTGGTAGCCGGTGCCCAGCGCATCGGGGTGGGCGCGACACCAGTCGATGCCCTCCTGCATGGTCACGGTGTTGAGCAGTGGCGCCACCCGGTGAGCATGTTCGGAGTATCCCGCCGCCGCCAGGGACGACACGCTGACGATGGACGAGCCGGCCGGCATCAGCGGGACCAGCGCCTCGGTGAACCGGCGCAGCCCCAGGAAGTTGACCGTCGTGACCAGCAGCGGGTCCCCGATGCCCGAGGAGACGCCGGCGATGTTGAAGAGCGCGTCGACGGGCTCGGCGATCGACGCCGCCGCGGCGTCGATCGAGTCCGGGTCGGCCAGGTCCATCTGACGAAAGTCGTTGACCGGGAATGCCGGCCGGCGCTGGTCAAGCCCGACGACCTCGGCCCCGAGTTCGGTGAGCTGCCGCACCACGTGCTCGCCGATGCCCGACGCGCATCCGGTCACCACCGCGCGGCGGCCGTCGTAGCGCCACAGCTCGTCGATCTGTCCCAACGCTTCACCGTCTTTCGAACGACTACTTCTGCTGCTCGTCCCTGGCACGCTGCGCCGCCTGGACGCGGCCCTCGTTGATCTCCGCCATGGCCTCGGGGATCTCGCTGGCGGTGAACTTGTCGCGGCCGGTCGGCAGGCCACCGAAGGCGTAGGTCTCGTCGAACTGCGGCGCATTCGACTTCTGGCGGCGCGCCTCGACCTTCTCGATCACGGGGGCGAGCCGCTTGGCCTTGTCGGCGACGGCCTTCTGGTCGCGTTCGATGAATTCGGGCAGCACCTCCTTGCCCATCAGCTCGATGGACTCCATGGTGCCCTCGTGGCTGCGCGGGTTGAGCAGCAGGATGATCTCGTCGACACCGCTTTCCTCGTATCCGCGCAGGAATTCGCGGACGGTGTCCGGGGACCCGATCGCGCCGCGTCCGGGCCCGTAGGCCAGCGTCGGGTCCTTCTCGACCTCTTCGAGGTAGCGGTTCCATACCCCGGTGCGCCCGGGGGTGTGCATGCCGGTCAGGTAGTAGTGCATGATGCCGAACGAGAAGAATCCGCCGCCCTGCCCGAGGCGCTGCAGCGCCTGCTCGTCGGTCTTGGCGACCATCATGGACAGGTCACCGCCGATGGCCAGGATGTTCGGGTTGATCGCCGGCGTGATGGGCACGCCGCTCTGTTCGAACTCCTTGTAGTAGCCGTTGACCCGGTCGGTGAGCGGCCCGGGACCGGTGTAGGCGAAACTCAGTGCGCCGATGCACTTTTGGGCGGCCATCTGGACGCTGGCGGGGCGGGTGCAGGCGACCCAGACCGGCGGGTGCGGCTTTTGCATCGGCTTGGGGATGACGTTGCGGGGCGGCATCTGGATCTGCTCGCCCTTGAACCCGGTGAACGGCTCCTCGATCATGCAGCGGATCGCCACCTCGAGGGATTCCTCCCACTGCGCGCGCTTGTCGGCGGGATCGACGTCGAAGCCGCCGAGTTCACCGACGGAGGAGCCTTCCCCGGTGCCGAATTCGACACGCCCGTTGGAGAGCAGGTCGATGGTGGCGATGCGTTCGGCCACCCGGGCGGGGTGATTGACCGCGGGCAGCAGGTGCATGATGCCGAACCCCAGCCGGATGTTCTTGGTCCGCTGGGTGGCTGCGGCCAGGAAGATCTCCGGGGCCGTCGAGTGACAGTACTCCTCGAGGAAGTGATGCTCGGTCAGCCAGACGGTGGAGAAGCCCGCCTTGTCCGCGGCCTCGACCTCGTCCAGGCAGTCCTGCAGCATGACCCGCTCGTCGTCGGGCGCCCAGGGCCGCGGCAGGGCGAACTCGTAGAACAGTGAAATTTTCATCGGTTACCTCCTATGAGAGTTAACGGCTTGCTGGGCAGCGTGTTTGGCTGCCACGAAACCGAAGGTCATGGCCGGGCCTATGGTCGCCCCGGCACCGGCATAGCTGCGACCCATGACCGGCGCCGAGGTGTTGCCCACCGCGTACAGCCCTCGCACGACGGTGTCGTCGGGCCGCAGGACCCGGGCGTGTTCGTCGACCCGCAGGCCACCCGACGTCCCGAGGTCGCCGAGCACGATCCGGAACGCGTAGTACGGCGGGTCGCCCAGCGGGTACAGGTTGGGGTTGGGCAGCGTGTGATCGCCGTAGTAGTTGTCGTAGACGCTGTCGCCCCGGTTGAAATCGTCGTCGTGGCCCTTGCGTGCGAGTTCGTTGAATCGGCGCGCCGTCTCCGCGAGTTCGCTTGCCGGAACGCCGATCTTGGCCGCCATGTCGTCCCAGGTCGTCGCGGCCTTGACCACGCCCGAGTCCAGCCACGCCGGCGGGACCTTGCGCCCCGTGGGCACCGGAGCCCCGGGGACTTTGGGTATCGGCAGGTGGCCGCCGATGACATAGCGATTCCAAGACCTGTGGTCGGTGATGAGCCAGCACGGGATGTGGGTGATCCCGGACTTTTGGCCGTCGATCATGGCGTGGCCGAAGTCCATGTAGGGCGCCGCCTCGTTGATGAAGCGCTTCCCCGCGCCGTTGACGATGAACTGCGCCGGCATCATCCGTTCGTTGAGCATGAATTGCATTCGGCCGTCGGGCCACTGGATGGCCGGGAACCACCAGGCCTCGTCGAGCAGGTCGGTCGCCGCGCCGACCTGCTCCCCGGCTCGGATGCCGTCGCCCATGGCGGCGGGGTTGCCGAAGCTCCAATCCTGTTCGATGACCGGGAGTTGCTCTTTACGCCAGGCCAGGTCGTGGTCGAAGCCCCCGGACGCCAGGATGACTCCCCGCCGCGCGCCGATGCGTTGCCGGGCCCCCTCCCGCTCCACCAGCGCGCCGGTCACCGATCCACCGTCGTCGGTGAGCAACTCCACCATCGGCGAATCCAGCCACAGCGGTACCCCGCTGTCGCGCATCGCCAGCCGCAGCCGGGCCGCGAGGGATTGGCCGATCGCCGCCATCCGCTCGCCGAACACCCGCGCCCGGACCATCCGAGCGATCAGCTTGAGCAGGACGCCCTTGCCGGCCCACGATTGACGGATTCGGTAGAAGGACCGCAGCTCCTTGGGGCCCAACCAGATTCCCCTGGGGGCGAGCGCCAAGGGCTGCAGCAGCGTCTGCTCGTCGGGGCCCAGCTTTCGCAGGTCGATGGGCGGCACGTTGATGGTGCTGCCGAGTTCGGAGCCACCGGGCAGTTCCGGGTAATAGTCGGCATAGCCCGGCTTCCAGACGAACTCGAGCCAGCCGGACAGCCTTTCCAGAAATTCCAGCATCTGCGGCGCCGACTTGACGTACTGGCGTATCCGCGCCTCGCTGACCAGGCCGTCGGTGATGTTTTGCAGGTACTCGACGACGCCCTCGGGCGAGGGGGCATACCCCGCGCGGCGTTGCGCCGGCGCCCCGGGAACCCAGATGCCGCCGCCGGACAGCGCGGTGGAACCGCCGAACTGGGGCGACTTCTCGATGACCAGCGCCTCCAGGCCGGACGCCCGCGCGGTCAGGGCGGCCGTCATGCCCCCACCGCCGGAGCCGACGACGAGCACGTCGACCACCCGGTCGAAGCCGTCCACCGACGACGTCGGCGCGGTCATTGCGGCACCGCCGTTCTGATGGCGAAGCCGGCGATCAGTTCGGGCGCCGGCTTGTAGTAGCGCGTGGTGGTCCGGTAGGGGCCGGCGGCGGCCAGGGCCGCGAATGCCGCTACCCACGTCCGGATCTCTTGCGCGGAGCTGCCGCCCTCGTGCGTGACGAACGAGTTCGACCAGTGGTCGAGGTCGTCGAGCCGCCCGCCGTCGATGATTTCGAGAAAGACGTGGTCCCAGGCGGGGTTGAGCGGCTGCAGCCCACTCGCGCCCCCGGCGAATTCCTTCGCCACGTCGATCACGGCCGCCTGCCGCGCCTGCCGCTGCTCGGGGGTCATCGGCCTGCCGTCCACGATCCGCTCGAGCACCGCCGGCGGCGCGGTGGCCAACGTCGGCACCGGGGGGCTGTGGGAAAGGCCACCGGAGCCCAACACCAGTACCCGCTTGTCCAGGCCGGCCAGATAGGTCCCGACCGCCGCGCCCAGCGCACGGCAGCGATGCAACGGCCCCAGCGGCGCCGCGATCGCGTTGACGAAGATCGGTATCACCGGCCGTGCGGTCGCGCCGCCGAACAGCCGCTCGAGCGGCTGCACGGTGCCGTGATCCACGTCCATGCTGACCGACACCGCGACGTCGACGCCGGCGGCGAGCACGGCTTTCGCGCAGTCCGACGCCAGGTCCTCGGGGACGTCAAGCGGACCGGCGTGCGTACCGTAGTCGCCAACCCCGTTGGCGCGCAGTCCGATACAGAACGGCGGCATCACCTTGTAGAAGAACCCGTTGTAGTGATCCGGGGAGAAGGTGACGACGAGTTCGGGGTCGAATTGTTCGACGGTTTCCCGCGCCCGTCCGATGGCGCCCTCGATGTCGTCAAGCAGGTCCTGCGACGGCCCCGGAAGATTCAGCAGCGGGCTGTGCGACATACAGCACAGAGCCAGTGTCACCGCGGACATCACCCCCTCCCGGTGTGAGGGTGAGCACTTCGAGGAGCGCGGCGCTGTGTTCGGGCGCCCGCTGCGCGATGCAGGCCGCCGCGATGCAGCGGTCGGGGCGCAGGAACAACACGGATTCCTGGTGGGTGTCGAACCACGATTTCAGCCCGCCCGCGCGATCACCGACGATCAGGACGTCGGGATCGTCCTGGCCGGTCCAGTGCAGCTGCGTCAGGGGCCGAAGGGCTATCATGCGCGCCCCCACGGCTTTCCACTGCTGGAAGGCGGCCTCGCCGAGGATCGTGCGGGGGTCGTTGTTCCAGCACAGCACGGCGAACCAGTCGCCGACCGCCTCGTCCAAAAGCACGTCCTGGCGGGTCCGGGTGTCGACCCGGGGCTGGATGAACAGGGTGCCCACCGGCGAGTCGGCGCGACCGGACTCTTGGGGGCCCACCGCGTGCACGACCGCGCCGTGCTCGTAGCGGGGCATCGGCTTGAACCGCATTTCCAGCACATACCGCTTGAGCGACGGCACGATCGACGCGGACCGCACGAGCAGGTCCCGCGCGCCGGCCACGCGCCGGTTGGTGGGCGAGATGACCCGGCCCACCATGGTGGAGAGATCGATCATCGCCCGCGCATGCTTGCGGCGCTCCACGTCGTAGGTGTCCAGCAGCTTCTCGTCGGCCCGGCCGCTGACCACCGCCGCGAGCTTCCAGCCCAGGTTGTAGGCATCCCGGATGCCGCTGTTGTAGCCCTGCCCCTGCCACACCGGCATCAGGTGCGCGGCGTCACCGGCCAGCAGCAGCCGGCCGCTGCGGAAGGCGCCGGCGATCCGCGAGTGATGGGTGTAGACCCGGCGCCGGATCACGTCCACCCGGTCGGGGTGCGGCACCATCCGCGCCAGCATCGTGGTCAAAAACGCCGGATCCTCAGCCTGTTCGTCGGTCTCGTCGGCATGAATCATGAACTCGAACCGGCGAATTCCGTGCGCGATCGAGATCGAGGCGTAGGGGCGTTCGGGATCGGCACCGACCTCGCTGTTGGGGTGGCCGAGCGGGTCATTGGCGATGTCGACCACCAGCCACCGCGTCGAGGACGTGGTGCCGTCGAAGGACACCCCCATCATGCGGCGGGTTATGCTGCGGCCACCGTCGCAGCCCACCACGTAACGCGCCCGCGCACTGGACCTGCCGCCGTCGTGGTGGGCTCCGTCCACGTGGCGGCCGCCGAGCTTGACGGTGACCGCGTCCACGCTTTGCCGGCACTCGATCATGGGCCGCTGCCACCACACGTCCACGTGCTCGAATCTGTCCAGGCCGCGCAGCAATTCGGCGTCGACGAGCGGCTGCACGAAGCCGTTCCGCTTCGGCCAGCCGAAACGCGCGTCGGGCGGCGCCATTTCGGCGAGGACCCGCCGCTTGGCGTCGAAGAAGCGCAGGATCTGGTTGGGCACGGTGTGCGGCAGGATGTGCTCGACCAGGCCGATCGACTGGAAGGTGCGCAGCGCCTCGTCGTCCAGCCCGACCCCGCGGGGATAGTCGATGAGCGTGTCGCGTTCGTCGACCACCAGCGTGCGGATGCCCTGCAGGCCAAGGATGTTGGCCAGTGTCAGCCCGACCGGTCCCGCGCCGACCACGACGACGTCGACGTCGACTTCCGGTGTTTCCTGCTCAGCCGCGCCCATCATCGCCCCAGCAGGAAATCGAGGTGTAGGCGGTTGAAAGTCTTGGGGTCCTCGTACTGGGGCCAGTGACCGCAGCCGGGCATCAACTCGAAACGCGAACCGGGGATCATCGACGCGATGCGGCGGCCCTCGGTCACGTCGGCGGTCGGGTCGTCGCTGGTCCACAGCACCAGCGTCGGCGCGGTGATCGAACCGTACTCGTCGGGTCCCAGAATGTTGCGCGCCCGGATCTCGGGGTCCTGCAGCGCCATGATGTCGCGCATGGCCGCGACGAATCCGGGCTGCCGGTATACCCGTTGGCGGCTGGCGACCAGGTCGTCGTAGTCCTTGGACTTGTCGGCCATCAGCCACTTGATCCGCGCCTGCACCGTTTCCCACGACGGGTTCTCGGCGGCAGCCATGGACAGCGTGATGATCCGCTGCATCACCACCGGATCGGCCTGCGAGCCGCCGGCGGTGTTGAGCACCAGCCGGTCGACGACGTCGGGATGGTCCACGGCGGCGCGGGCGGCCACCCAGCCCCCGAGCGACTCACCGCTGAGGCAGGCGCGGTCGACACCGATGGTGCGCAACACCACCATCAGGTGTTCGACATAGTGGGACACTTCCAGCGGGTGGCCGGGCTTGTCGGTGTAGCCGTGGCCCAGCATGTCGATCGACCAGGTCCAGAAGTGCTCCGCGTGGGCGGCCAGGTTGCGCACGTAGGCCTCGGCGTGGCCGCCGGACCCGTGCAGCAGGATCAGCACCGGCAGACCGGGGTTGCCGGCCCGCAGATAACGGGTTCGCACTCCCCCGGCGTCGAGGTAACCCTGTTCAAACGCGACGCCCTGAAGGTCGCTCCAGATGCTCTCGAACTCCGTCACGGTTCCTTCCTGACCTACCGACGGTGGGAAATCTTGCTCTCGTTTTAGGCGTACGACATGTGCTAATATCGCACACTTATGTGCGTTATATATAGAGCTTCGCTCTCACGCAGGGCTCTGTCAAGGATTGTGTCGCGACCGTGACGGGTTCCGGGACCGGTTCGCAGACCCTCGCCCGGGGACTGACCGCGCTGCACATGGTGGCGGAGGCCCCCAGCGGGCTGACCGTGCAGCAACTGGCCGACCAGATCGGGGTGCACCGCACCATCGCCTATCGGCTGCTGTCGACGCTGACCCAATTCCGCCTGGTGGCCAAGGGGGACGACGGGCGCTACCGGCCGGCGGCCGGGCTCGCCGTGCTCGGCGCGTCGTTCGACCGCAACGTGCGCCAGCTCAGCCTGCCGACGCTGCGCGCGCTGGCCGACGAGCTCGGCATCACCGTGTCGTTGCTCATCGCCGAGGGCGACCAGCAGGTGGCAGTGGCGGTGATCGTGCCGAGCCACGTCGCCTACCAGCTCTCGTTCCACGAGGGCAGCCGGTACCCGTTGGACCGGGGCGCCGCCGGGATCGCCCTGCTCGCGAGCATGCCCCCCCGGCCCGGGGAACGGGACCTGGTCGCCAACGCCCGGGAGTGCGGCTGGGCGACGACGTACGGCGAAATCGAACCGAACACTTATGGTTTGGCGGTGGCCGTGCGCCGACGGGCGCCCGCCCCGCCCACCTGCATCAACCTCATCTCCCACCGGGAAGACGTCGTGATGCGCGGAAAGGATGCGGTCATCACGGCCGCAAAGCAGTTGTCAGAGATATTGAGCTGAAGGGATGACCGTCCATGTCCTGGGACCATGAAGTCGACGTCGTCGTGCTCGGCAGCGGCGGCGCCGGGCTCACGTCCGCGCTGACGGCCGCGGTTGCCGGCGCCTCGGTGGAGGTCTTCGAGAAGGCCGCGACCGTGGGCGGGACCACCGCGGTGTCGGGTGGCGTCGTGTGGATTCCGGCCCATAACCGTTCTCCCGACGGGGAATTGACTCCCGCCGACGCGCTGCGATACCTGCGCGCGCAGTCCCATGGCGCGATGGACGACGCGCTGGTCGAGACTTTCGTGCGCACCGGCCCGGCGATGCTCGACTTCGTCGAGGCGCACAGCGACGTGTGTTTCGAGATTGCGACCGGGTTTCCCGACTACCGGCCGGAGTTGCCCGGAGGGCAACCGACCGGCGGCCGCTCCCTCATTCCAACCCCCTATGACCTGGATCGCCTGGGTGAATGGGCCACCCGGATCACCGCGTTTCCCGCCGACTTCTCCAATGTCGGCTTCGACGCCGAGACGCGGGCCCGCCTGCACGCGGCGGCCGACGGCCAACCCGGGAACCTGTGCGTCGCCGGCGCCGCACTGATCGCGGGGCTGCTCAAGGGCCTGCTGGACCTCGGGGCGGCGGTGCACACCAACGCCCGCGCCGAAGCGCTCGTCGCCGACGGCGGGGAGATCACCGGAGTCCGGGTCGCTGCCGCGGGGCGGACCATCAACGTGCGCGCCCGCCACGGGGTCATCCTTGGCACCGGCGGCTTCGAATGGGATCCCGTTCTGGTGCAGACCTTTCTGCGCGGCCCGATGCACGGCGCGGTGTCGCCGCCGAACAACACGGGTGACGGGCTGCGCATGGCGATGACGCACGGCGCCGATCTGGCGAACATGGGCGAGGCATGGTGGGTGCCCATCGTCCAGATCCCCGGCGACACCATCGAGGGAAAGCCCCGCAGCCGCAGCGTGCGCCTGGAACGCACCCGGCCGCGGAGCATCATCGTCAACGCCGCCGGGCGGCGGTTCGTCAACGAGGCCTCCGACTACAACTCCATGGCCGGCGCGTTCCAATACCTGGACCCCCGCGGCGGATACGTCAACGATCGCGGCTGGATGGTGTTCGATTCGGTGCACCTGCAACGGTACGGATTCCTGGGTGTCGCCCCCGGAGACCCAGTGCCCGACTGGTTCTGCGAGTCGGCGGACCTCCCCGAGTTGGCCGAAAAGACCGGCATCGACGCCGAGGGACTGACCCGCACCGTCGAGCAGTGGAACCGTTATGTGGCCGCCGGCGCCGATCCCGACTTCGGACGCGGTTCCAGCGCGTACGACGGCTACTGGGGCGACGAGAGCGCGACCACACTCGCCGGTAAGACCCTCGGACCGATCGACACCGCCCCCTACTACGCGGTGCCGGTGTGCATCGGCGCGATGGGCACCAAGGGCGGGCCGCGCACGGACCCCGACGGCCGCGTCCTGCACGTCACCGGTGAGCCGATACCGGGGCTGTTCGCTGCGGGCAACGCCATGGCCGGTGCGACGGGGCGTGCCTATGGCGGCGCTGGCGGAACCATCGGCCCGGCAATGGTGTTCGGCTACCGCTCGGGCCACGCGGCGGCCACCGGCAAGTCCGTCGACCTGCTGTAGAAGTGTTGAGCGCCCAGTGTGGGCCCTACCTACACGTACCGCCCGCCCCCGGATGCGTCCGTAGGCGCCAGGCTCGCCGGGTGAATTGATGGTTGCCTACGACCGGATAGGTGCCGGCTACCGCACCGCGCGACGGCCCGATCCGCGGATCGCTGCCCTGGTTGACGCCGCGCTGTCCACGATGGGCACCGTCGTCAACGTCGGGGCCGGCACGGGTTCTTACGAATCCGCCCAGACTGTCGGCGCCGTCGAACCCAGCATGGTGATGATCGCCCAGCGCCCGGCGGGCTCCGCGCCGTGCGTACAGGCCGTGGCGGAAGCCCTGCCGTTGCGCGACAGGTGCGTTGACGCCGCGATGGCCATGCTGACCGTGCATCACTGGAGTGATGTCGCCGCCGGAATCGACGAGTTGCGGCGAGTCACCCGCCACCGGATAGTGATTCTGACTTGGGACCAGAGCGTCATCACGGACTTCTGGTTGCTGCGTGAATATCTACCCGAGGCCGCCCGCATCAGCGAGGAACTGTCGGTGCCGATCGACACGCTCGTGGACCTGTTGGGCGGGGCACACGTGCGGACAGTCCCCGTCCCCCACGACTGCACCGACGGGTTCGGCGCCGCCTACTGGCGACGCCCGCGGGCCTACCTGGACCCCGCCGTTCGCGCCGGCATGTCCATGCTGGCTTACGCGAACGAGGCCGCCCTCGCCGACGGCCTGACCAGGCTCGCCGCCGACTTGCGCTCCGGGCGCTGGGACCAACGGCACTCGGCGCTGCTCGACCGGCAGTGGCTGGACGCCGGCTACCGGCTACTCATCAGCGACCAACGCTGAAACGGACGCGACGGACCCACTGTTGCCCGCCGAGCCGGTTACCGAGTCGCCGGGGTTGCGGGGCCTCGAAACCCTATGCGCGGGCGGCGGTCAGACACTCCTCCACCGGCCAGCCCAGCTGCTCCCACATCGACAGCTTGTTCCAGTCCTTGACGAACTCGGCGAGCTTTCCGTCCTGCACCCGGAACAGGGCCGCCGCCGACCAGCGCGCGCTGCGACCGGTCGGTGGAATGTCGCCGTGCGATCGGCCGCGGTGCGTCCCTTCGGCGGTGTAACGCAGGCAGACGCGGTCGGCCTTGGCGAATTCGACGTCGAAGCTGACCAGATGAAGGTCGTTGACCTGCTCCATGAGCCGGCCGTGATCCTCGGCGTAGTCCTCGAGCGTATGGACGTCCGGAAATGTGGTGGGTGCGATGAAGCGATTGTCCGGCGCGCACAGGTGCGCCACGGCCTGCGCGCTCGCCCGGCCGGGCGTGTACGCGACCTCCATGTATTCGCGGACGATGTCGAGGTTGTGCTGCTCGTCGGGCGTGGCGTGCACGCGTACCTCCCGGGGTTCGTTTCCGAACGATTACCCGACAGCAGCCGGCAGAAACAACGCGCCGCTGGCCAGCGGCGCCTAACCGTAGGCCGGAAGCACGTGGTCGCCCACCTTGTCGGTCGACAGGCACAACGAGCAGACGTATGCCTGATGGCTGCGGCAGGCCATCATGTCCGGCCGCTCGAAGTCGTGGTGGCACACATGGCACTTGAGGAGCTCACCGGACGGGTTGCCGTGCTCGTCGTACATCGGCATGTCGATGCCGTCGTGCGCACGACGGAGGTAGTACCTGCCCTTGGTGGCGGCCGCCAGGATCGGCGGCATCACCAGTGCGACGACGATCGCCACCAACGGCGAATACGGCCGCAAGGCCTCGCCCAGCCCGCCGAAGAACGCGGCGATCGACAGCCCGGCCGCCAACAGCATCGAGCCGAAGCCGACCGGGTTGATCGCGTACAACATGCCGCGGCGGAACTCGGGCTTCTTCGGCGACAGGCCGAAAAGGTATTTATTGAAGACGATGTCGGAGGCCACTGCCACCACCCACGCCATGCCGCAGTTCGCGTAGAACCCGAGGATGGTGTTGAGGAAGTCAAACATGTTGGCTTCCATGAGGATCAACGCGATGGTGAGGTTGACGCCGAGGAAGACAACGCGGCCGGGGTAGTGCCTGGTGACGCGGGTGAACGAGTTGGTCCAGGCCAGCGAGCCCGAGTACGCGTTGGTGACGTTGATCTTGATCTGGCTGAGCACGACCAGGATCACGGCCAATGTCAGCGCCAGCCAGTCCGGCATGAAGTTCTGGTAGATCTCGGCGAACTGGTGCACCGGTTGATTCGCGATCGCGGTCGAGCCCGCGAGGTGAAAGATCAGATAGACGGCCAGGAAAAGCCCGACCACTTGCTTGATCGCGCCGAAGAACACCCAGCCCGGGCCGGCCAGCAGCATCCACGCCCACCAACTTCGCGCATTCTCCGGCGTGCGCGGCGGCATGAAACGCAGGTAGTCGATCTGTTCAGCGATCTGCGCGATCAGCGACAAACACACTCCGGCCGCCAGCAGCGCAGACCCGACATCGACACCGCCGCGACCGTGTTTACCGGTGTAGGAGAAGAATTCGCCCACCGACTCCGGGTGGCTGCTCACCAGGTAGATGAACGGCGCGACCATCAGCAGCAACCACAGCGGTGTGGTCCACAGCTGCAGCTGAGAAAGAACTTTCATCCCGTAGATCACCAACGGGAAGATGATGAGGGTCGAACAGGCGTAACCCAGCCACAGCGGGATGTGCAGACCCAGCCTGAGGCCCTGCGCCATGATCGAGCCCTCGAGCGCGAAGAAGATGAACGTGAACGTCGCAAAGATGACGTTGGTGACCACCGAGCCGTAGTATCCGAAACCGCTGCCGCGGGTGATCAGATCCAGGTCGATGTTGTACCGCGCGGCGTAATAGGCCAACGGCAACCCGGTCGCGAAGATCACCACTGCGAAGATCCCGATGCCCCACAACGCGTTGGTGGTTCCGTAGCTGATGCCGACGTTGGCGCCGATCGCGAAATCGGCAAGGTACGCGATGCCACCGAGGGCAGAGATCCCGACCACCGCGGTCGACCACCGGCGATAGCCGCGCGGCGCGAACCGCAGCGTGTAGTCCTCCAGGGTCTCCCGCGTGGCGTTCAGCGTGTCCTGTTTGGCCGCGGCCACCGGTCTATCGATCTCGGTCTCCATGCCCTTTGTCATGCCACCTCTCTAACCTGGGAAATGCGAACGTCGGTCAGCCCGCCGACGGCGGCTGGGCCATCACGGTGGGACGAACCCCGTAACGGGGGCCGGCTCCCGCCGCGGCCTTCCCCGCACTGCCCACCGGCATGCCACCCAGCACGCTGCCGGCATGGCCGGCATGCTCGGGTTCGATCACCTCGCTGACGAATCGCGACGGGGCGGCCGCGGCGGTGGCCATCGGCGTTGCCCCGGGCCAGGCGGCCGGCACGGACAGCCTGCCCACCGAACCGGCGTTGGCCAGCGTCGCCGAGACCCCCGCGCTGCCGGCCAACCCTTCGGCGCCGTGCGCGGCCGCCGCTGCGGCCGCGGCGGGTGCGGCGGCCAAGGGCGCGTCCAGCAGCCCGAAAGCCTTTGCGGTGCCGGTGAAGAAGCTGGTGATACCCGCGCCGAAGAACGGCAGGCCCAGCGTGTCGTAGAAGTAGTTGCCGAAGGGTCCATACCAGTTCAGAAACTGCTGCAGGCTCTCCGCCGCCGATGTAGCCGCGGAGGACGACAGGGGCGACGACAGGCTTTGCAGCGCTGCCGGCAGTGACGAGGTGAGTTGTGCCAGAGCGCTTTGCGCCGCACCCGCCGAGGTGGCTGCGGCGTGGGCCACTGCCCCGGTCTGGTTGGCCGCGGCGGCCGGGGTGGTGGTCTGCGGCGGCGGGACATAGTGCGTCAGCGCCGAGGCGACCGCCGAGGCGGCGGCGTACTGGAACATGGCCGCCGCGTCCTGGGCCCACATCTCGCCGTATTGGGCTTCGGTCGCCGCGATCGCCGCGGTGTTCTGCCCGAGGACGTTGGTCGAAATCAGCGATGCCAGCTGGACACGGTTGGCGGCAATCTGCGGCGGGGGCACGACGGCCGCGAGGGCGGTGTCGTAGGCCGCGGCCGCCGAGCGGGCCTGACCGGCCGTCTGCTCGGCCTGGGCGGCGGTGGAGCGCATCCACGCCACGTATGGCGTGATCGCGGCGACCATGGCCGCCGAAGCCGGGCCGCTCCACTCTTCGCTGTTCAGTCCGCCGACTACCGTTTCGTAAGCGGTTGCCGCCGAGTTCAACTCACTGGCCAGGCCGCTCCAGGCCGATGCGGCGGCCTGCATCGCAGCCGACCCGGGGCCGGAATATATTCGGGCGGAGTGGATCTCCGGTGGAAATCCGCCGAAATCGCTCATTGCCAACACCTCTCCTCGAAACTCTGGGTTGGGCATCTTCAGTTGCCCTTTCGCCGCACACGCCCGGGCTAGAAGCCATCGGGCGGGCGTGCCATGACCGTGATGCGCAGGCCATAGCGCCGCCGACCGAAGGTCGCGCCGCTGCGCTCCCTCGGCACGGCCGGAAGCAAGCCGTGGGTCGCCCCCGGCGCAGCGTCATGCGCCATGATCAGCGAAGCCCCCGATGCTCCCGGGCTCGCGGGCGACGCAGGAGTGGCCCAGTTCGGCGGCACCGACATCAGCCCGACCTTTCCGGACTGTCCCACGTGCGCCGACACCAGGGTCGCCCCCGTGCCCGCGGGTACCGCCGCCGCCGACGTCGGGGCCGCCGCTATCGGCGGGATGACCGTCGGCCCTATTGACTCGGGGATGACCTGTTGGGCGAACAGATAGCCCAGTTGGATCACGCCGGCGCCGAAATAGCTGAGTCCCCAGGTGTTGACCAGGATCCCGGTGTCGGCCGTGGACAGGGTGGGCAAGGAGCCCAGGGTGGACAAGTCGGACCAGATGCTGTTGACGGCCGATGCCGAGAATTGCTGCAGCGACCCGAGCGCTCCGGGAGACGAGGCCGCCTGCGCCGCAGTCGCTGTCAGGGCGTGTTCGGTGCTACCTGCAGTCACGGTCCCGGAGATGCCGACCGCCGCCTCCTGCCGCGCCAGCCCGGCCGCGTTGGTGATCCTCGGCGGCGACGTGAACGAGCTCAACACCGAGGCGAGCGCCGACGAGTGTGCATAGGCGAACATGGCGGCGGCGTCCTGAGCCCAGAACTCCGCGTACTGTGCCTCGGTCGCCGCGATCGCCGGCGCGTTCTGGCCGAAGAAATTCGTGGCGATCAACGTCATCAACTGGGCCCGGTTGGCGGCGATCGCCGGCGGGGGAACGGTCATCGCGAACGCGGTTTCATAGGCGGCGGCGGCCGCCTTGGCTTGCGTCCCCGCCTGTTCGGCTTGCTCGGCGGTCCGGCTCAACCACGCCACATAGGGCGTCACCGCGGCGAGCATGGCAGTCGCCGTCGGCCCCGACCACCACAGGGCGGTCAACTCCGCGAGCACCGCATGGTAGCCACTGGCCGCCGCACCCAGCTCCGCGGCCACCCCATCCCAGGCGCCCGCGGCCGCCAGCAAGGGTCCCGATCCCGGACCCGCGTATATGCGACCCGAATTGATTTCGGGCGGCAGTGCCCCGAAGGCCAGGCCGGCCGATGCGTTGCCGCCAATAGCCGGAAGCGCCGCCGCGGATACAGCAAGATCGCCGATGCCGGTCGACCTCATGCGCGTCGCTGCCGAGCAGGCGAGTCCGCAGGAGCCGCCGCCAAGCCGGCTCGACCACCGTCGTGAAGCTCGAAAATGACACGTGCACAACGTAAGAGCGCCCAGCCGCGATTTCGGTGCGGTGGCGACGGCGGACGCATGTGACCCCGGGCGGACAGCACCGCCGTACTGTATTGCGGATCTATATTGTTTGTGTAGGAAACTAAAGTAAAGGTTTACTGCTAACTTCCTGTCAATAGTCGGGTTCCCCCAGGGGCCGTGCCACGGAGCGGGACGTCTTGCCCTTTCACCGACCCGGTGCCTTGGACGCGGTCGTCAGGGCTGCTGTCGCGTGACGGGGGACAGCAGCCGCTCGGCCGCGGTGTAGGGATCGTCGTGTCCGTCGACCACCGACTCGGCGAGCCGCTCGAGCTCCGGGCGGACCCGCAGCCGCGTCTGCGCCAGCGAAAGGATCTGAGCCCGGGCGCGGGCCAGGCGGCGGGCGCGGCTGTCGGTGCGCCGGTGGTCGTCGATGGCGCCCACCAGGTCCGCGATGCCCTCGCCACGCGCGGCGACCAGACTGACGATCGGAGCGTCGGTCTCGGCACGTAGGTCGCGCACGGTCTGCTCGGCACCCTCCCGGTCGGCCTTGTTGACCACCACGATGTCGGCGACTTCGAGCACGCCGGCCTTGGCGGCCTGTACGGCGTCGCCGGCGCCGGGGTTGAGGATGACCACGGCGGGGTCGGCCACGGCGGCGATCTCGATCTCGGACTGCCCCACCCCGACGGTCTCGAGCAAGACCACGTCGTAGCCGATCGCGGCGAGCACGCGGATCGCCGCCGGCACCGCGGCGGCCAGGCCGCCCAGATGACCCCGGGTTGCCACCGAGCGGATCAACACGTCCGCGTCGTTGATGTGCGCGGCCATGCGAATTCGATCGCCGAGCAGCGCTCCCCCGCTGAACGGCGACGACGGATCCACGGCCAGCACTGCCACCCGGGACCCACGGTCCCGGTAGGCGCCGACCAGGGCGGCGATCGTCGTCGACTTGCCCGCGCCCGGCGGCCCGGTGATCCCGATGACGGGGACCGCGGGCACCTCGAGCGCGGGGTCGATGCTCGCCAGCACCTCGTCGCGCTGCTCGCCCTCGACGAGGCTGAGTAGCCGACCCGCAGCCCGCGGAGATCCGTTGCGCGCGCTGTCGATCAGATCGGCAATGGTCACGTGTGCATTATGGCGCCGGAACCTCGATGACCGTGGCCGAACCCATGCCGCCGCCCGCGCACATGGCCGCCACGCCGACTCCGCCGCCGCGACGGCGCAATTCGTGCACGAGGGTGACCAGCATCCTGGCCCCGGTCGCCGCGACCGGATGCCCCAGCGAGCAGCCGCTGCCGCTGACGTTGACCGCGTCCGGGTCAAGGTCGAGCAACTTGATGGTCGCCACGCACATCGCCGCGAAGGCCTCGTTGATCTCGAACAGGTCCACGTCCGATATCGAAAGTCCACCGCGGGCAAGGGCTTTCGGGATCGCGTCCACCGGCGCCAGGCCGGTGATCGCGGGATCGACCCCGACCGAGGCCCAGGAGCGCACGGTGGCCAGCGCCGGCAGGCCGAGCTCGTCGCTGGCGATGGTCAGCACCGCGGCCCCATCGTTGGCGCCGCAGGCGTTGCCGGCGGTGATGGAGAATCCCTCGATTTCCGGGTGCAACGGCTTGAGCCCGGCCAGCTTTTCCATGCTGGTGTCGCGGCGCGGGTGCTCGTCGACGGCGAACAGGCCGTGCGGCGTCTCGATGGGAACGATCTCCTCCTTGAAGCGGCCCTCGTCGATCGCGGCGATCGCGTTGCGGTGCGAGCGCAGCGCCCACTCGTCCATCTCCTCGCGGCTCACGCCCGCCTTGACCGCGGCGTTCCAGCCCACGGTGATCGACATGTCGAGGTTGGGCGCGTCGGGGCGGTCCGGGTGGGTGGGCGGGAACCAGTCGACCCACTCGCCGTTCACCTGCATCCGCGACCGCGGGGAAGTGGAGGCCGAGTTCACGCCGCCGGCGATGACGAGCCTGTCCATGCCGGCGCGCACGCTGGCCGCCGCGCTCTGCACCGCCGCCTGCCCGGCCGCGCAGTGCCGGTTGTTGGCCAGGCCGGGCACGTGGCTCAGCCCGGCGGTGATCGCCGCGTGGCGGGCGACCACGCCGCCGCCGTAGAGGCCCTCGCCCAGGATCACGTCGTCGACCTGAGCCGGGTCCAGGTCCCTGGCGGCCTCGGTCACCACGTGGTGGGCGAGGTCGAAGGCGTTGGTGTCGCGCAGGGTTCCCTTCCGGGCGGTGCCGATGGGGGTGCGCAGGGCGGACACGATGACGGCTTCAGGCACGGATCTTCTCCAGTTCGGCAAGCAAGTGCGGGAAGCGAGAGCGGACCGCACATTCGTGAGAACATTATTCTCTCAGTAAGAGAGGGGCAGTTGCAACAAGGGGTGGGGCGCGAGCAGACGCAGAATCGCACGGGCCGGAGCTCAATCGTGCGATTCTGCGTCTGCTCGCGACGGGAGGGGGCGTGCGATAGGAAGGTGGGATGACTCAGCCGGAAGGCACGATCGCGGTCCCGGGCGGGCGGGTCTGGTTCAAGCGGGCGGGTGGCGGGCCGGGCCTGCCGCTGCTGGTCGTTCACGGGGGCCCCGGGCTGCCGCACGACTACCTACGCTCGCTGGAACGTCTGGCCGACGAGCGGGAAGTCGTGTTCTGGGATCAGCTCGGATGCGGCAGATCCGCCTGCCCCGCCAACCCCGCGCTGTGGACGATGGACCGCTCGGTGGCCGAGATGCAGTCGGTGGTGCGGGGACTCGGCCTCGAGCGCTACCACGTCTTCGGCAACTCGTGGGGCGGAATGCTGGCGCAGCAGTACGTGCTCGACGTGCAGCCCGGGCCCGTCAGCCTCACCATATCCAACAGCATTGCGTCGATACCGCAATTCGCGGACATGGTGGCCCGGTTGAAGTCCGACCTGGACCCGCAGACGCAGTCCGCCATCAAACGCCACGAGGCCGCCGGCACCACCCATGCGGCCGAGTACCGGGCCGCGATCCGCACCTGGAACGAGACCTATCTGTGCCGTGCCCGCCCCTGGCCCACCGAGCTGCTGGACGCGTTCGCCGGAGCGGGCTCCGAGATCTTCGAAACGATGTTCGGCCCCAGCGACTTTCACATCGTCGGCACCATCAGGGACTGGGACGTGTTCGACCGGCTGGCCGAGATCGCGGTGCCGACCCTGGTCCTTGCGGGCAGGTTCGACGAATGCGCGCCCGACCACATGCGGGAGATGCACCGCTGCATCGAGGGCTCACGGTTCGAACTCTTCGAGTCCAGCTCCCACATGCCGTTCCTGGAAGAGCCGGACCGGTTTGATCAGGTTATGCGCGACTTTCTGCAGGAACACGACTGATCTACTGCGGGTTTCGCTCTCAGCGAGGCGATTGTCCCGCCTCGACGCCGTGCACGACGAGTCCGATCGCCCATTCGATCGCCGTTATGGCGTCGGAAGAACTCGCTCCCCAGTGCGCGACCAGACGTTCGTAGGCAGTCGGGCTCCACAGCACATCCAGCACGCCCGCCGCCAGAGCTTGCTGCCGCGCAGACCAGTCCGGCGCGGCGGCCCCGACGGCGCCGCGCAGGGCGTCACCACGGGCACGATCCATGGCCGTGAACGTAGGGTCATCGGACGCGATGGTCCAGCTGGGAACCCCGAAAGACGACAATGCCTCGAAGACGCGGCGGGCCACCTCGGCGACCCCGGCAAGGTCGACATGGTCGTAGCTCACTCCGGCACGCTCTTGTAATCGCTGCATGACGGCGTCATGCAGGTCTCGTTCGGTTGCGAAGTGCCGGAACACTGTTCGTTTACTGACGCCCGCGCCGTCCGCCACGGCCTGGAACGTCATCGGTCGCCAATCCAGGTCGGATAGGCCCTCGACGATCGCAACGCCGGCGCGCACGATCCGGTCCCGCGTATCGGCGGCCCTCTGCTCACGCACCCGGCTGCGGTAGGGACGCTGCGCGCGTGGCCGTTCATCGCGCGAAGTCACCATTGACAGTCCCTCGGCATTCACGTCATCATGGTGACACCAATTGGCCGCCGAGTAAAGTCGGCACGCCGACGTGCCGTCAGGGAGAAGTCTTATGGACGCGGTCGAAGACCTACTCGGTGCGGCCCGCGACGAGACCGGGCTTGACGACTTTGGTGTCGACTCATTCCGCGACGGACTCGAAGTGCTCGTCGAAGCGCTCAATACCGAAGCGGACTTGAATCCCCTGGGCGAGTTCATCGTTCAAAACCTGATCATGTCCGCTCTGAAAAATCGGCTGCACATCGAGGACTGGTACCGTCGCCACCCCGAGATAGAGGACGAGGTGATCGAGCGACCGTTGATCGGACTCGGTCTACCGCGCACTGGCTCGACCGCGTTGTCTTTCTTGCTCGCCGAGGACCCACATGCGCGTTCGCTGCGCCGATGGGAGGCGGGCGAGCCGTGCCCGCCACCCTCCACCGTGGAGGACCCCGATCCCCGGATCGCCGCCGCAGCGGCCCAGCAGGAGATGTTGGACACCGCTGCGCCCCGACTGGCCGCGTTGGTGCCAACGACCGCGACGGGGCCGGAGGAGTGCCAAGACCTCATGGCACTAGACTTCAAAAGCCAGTACTTCCAGGCGTTCGCGCACATTCCCATGTATTCGCAGTGGTTACTCGATGCCGATCTCACGCCCACCTATGCGTACGAGCGACGGACACTGAAGTTGCTGCAATGGGGCCAACCTCGCCGCCCCTGGCGATTGAAATGCCCCACGCATTTATTGTTCCTGCCGCATTTGGACAAGGCGTTTCCCGATGCCCGCTTCGTCTGGACGCATCGTGACCCCACGGAGGTGATCCTGTCAGTCGCCGACCTCTACGCCGAGTTCCGGCAGATGACCTCGAACACGGTCGACCGGCACTACCTGGGGCAACTCAATGTCGAGCACTGGTCAGTTGGTATGCAACGCGCGCTGGCGTTCCGCGCGGCCGGCAACAATGACCGATTTTTCGATCTGGATTTCATTTCTGTCCAACATGATCCGATCGGTGAAGTCAAACGCCTGTACGCATGGCTGGGAGAGCCGGTGTCAGCGGAATTCGAGGCGGGCATGCACGCGTGGTGGCAGGCCGAGGCCGCGTCCCGGTCGCCGAACACGCATCCTCAGGCGTCCGTGTTCGGGGTGGACAAGGAGGCGGTGCGCCCGCGGTTCGCCGACTACATCCAACGTATGGCGATTTGGACAGCTCCGACGGTCGCGACATGACCACGGCGGGAAAGGGTGCACAGCCATGACCATCGATCTGAGCGGAGGGCTGCGCGAGGACTGGGAATATGTCTGGGCTCGCCAACCCGAGGACCCGGAATCCCGCGAATCCGTAAATGCCTGGATTTGGGACGATAGCGGCCGGTTCGGTCTTCCCCGAATCGGCGTCGAGGCCCTGGCCGACCAGTGGAACACCCACGATATCCAGGTGAACATCGCTTTTGCCGACGGCCGCGTTTTCAACGTCTTCGGCAACGGGCCCGTCCACGCTCCGCTGGGCGCCGACGGAAAGCCGCGGATCCTCGGCGCCGGACCGCTGTCCTTCGAGCTCCTCGAGCCCTACCGGCACCTTCGCGTCAAGCTCGAGGGCCAGGCCGTCGCCACGACGGCCGAGGCCCAAATGGCGGGGTGGATGCCGTGGTCGGCCGAGGGCGAGCACGTTACGGTCAAGGCGCAGATAGACATCCGGCCGATACTGCCTCCTTGGGAGAACGGCTCGACCAGCGAGGAAGCGCGCCGCGTCTTGTCCACGCAGGAAGAAGGCTACCTGATCGGCTATCCCTGGCGTTTCGAACAGCTTTGCAGCGCCAGCGGGACCATCAGCGTCGGGAACGAGACGCATGAGATCCGCGGCGGAGCGAATCGAATCCGCCGACAAGGCGTCCGACGCCTGGCCCCGCTGCGGGGCCACGTTTGGCAAGCTGCCGCTTTTCCAAGCGGTTTCGGATTCGGATTCCAGATCTATCCGCCGCGCACCGATGGCAAGCCGACCTACAACGAGGGCTACATCGTCTCGGACGGTAGGGTCGTCCCCGCGCGGGTTGTCAAGGCGCCGTTCTTGAATCGCTTGCAGCCACAGGGTGAGGATGTCTCGCTCGTTCTCGAAGCCGGCGGCAGCACCATCGAAATCGAGGGCTGCACCACGATGTCGACGTTCATGATCATGCCCCCAGAGGTAGGAGGCGGCCTGCAATTACAGCAGGCGCTGGCGCGCTACAGCTACAACGGGGAAACGGTCATGGGGATGATCGAACGTTCGACTGCCCAAGAGGAGGTTTCGCCGTGATCAAGTCGCGAGCGTAACGCCACGAAGATAATCAGAGGCGAACCTCCGCATCGGCGCTTACGCTCGTGACACGCGCGTTCGTTCCGCTCAGTTCTTGCCCGCCGCCAGTTTGGTGACGATCGAGCGGAAGTCGTCGGTGGTGAACGACTGATGCTCGGCCGACAGCGCATAGTCCAGGCTGGCGAGCACGGCGCGCTCCAGGTGGATGTTGAGCACCCGCTTGGTGCTTTCGACGGCCTGCTGGGGCAGCTTCAAAATCTTTGCGGCGCAGGACATCGCCTCCGCGACGGGGTCGGCCGCCACATGGTTGGCCAGGCCTAGTTCGACGGCGCGCTGCGCGCTGATGCTGGTGCCGGTCAGCGCGTACTCCTTGGCCAGCAGCAGGCTGATGTGCAACGGCCAGGTCAGCGGCCCACCGTCGGCGGCCACCAGCCCCACCTGCACGTGCGGGTCGGCCAGGTAGGCCTCTTCGGCGATGTAGACGATGTCGCTCAGCGCGACCAGGCTGCAGCCGAGCCCGACCGCGGGCCCGTTGACGGCCGCCACCACCGGAATTCGGCACCGGGCCATGCCCAGCACGATCTCGCGGCCGTCCCGGATGGTCTTGGCGCGCAGGTCGGCGTCCTCGGACAACTCCTTGAGGTACGCGAAGTCACCGCCGGCCGAGAACGCCCGGCCGGCCCCGGTGATGACCGCGGCGCGGGCCGAGGGGTCATCGGTCAGGCGCTGCCACAGCCGCGCGAGGCCGACGTGCAGGTTGTCGTTGACCGAGTTCAGCGAATCCGGGCGGTTGAGGGTGATGATTCGCAACGCCCCCTCTGCGCGGACCTCGATCTCGTCGGGCATGTCGTACACGTCAGACCCCCAATCCCAGGATTCGTGAAGCGATGATGTTCTTCTGTATCTGCGACGTCCCGCCCATCACGCTCTGCGCGCGGCTGTACAGGTAGGCGCCGAGCAGGTCGGGGTCCCGGGTGCCCGCGACGGCCAGGGCGGCGTGCCCGACCGACTGCTCAACCCACGTCATCAGCAGCTTGTCCAGCGACCCTTCCGGCCCGTGCGAGACGCCGTCCAGCTGTTCGGACAGCCGCCGGCGGACGTGGTGGGTCAGCATCTGCGATTGGACGGCAGCCCATGCGACCTCCTCGGACACCGGGCCGTCGCTGCGCGCCAACAGGTTTCGCACCAGCTTGCCGTACCGGGCGGCGTAGCCGAGCGTGGAGGGTTCGCGTTCGTGGCCGACGACGGTCATGGCGACCGCCCAGCCGTCGCCGGGCGCGCCGACCATCCGGTCGGCCGGCACCGTTGCGCCGTCGAAGAACACCTGCCCGAATTCGTTTGTGACCCCGCTGATCATGCGCAGCGGACGCTGTTGCACCCCGGGCTGTTTCATCTCGAGCACGAACGCAGACAGGCCCCGGTGGCGTTTGGCCTCCGGGTCGGTGCGGGCCAGCAGGAGGCACCAGTCGGCAACGTCGGAGTAGCTGGTCCAGATCTTGTGGCCGTCGATCACGTAGTTGTCGCCGTCGCGTCGGGCGGTGGTGGTCAGCGAGGCCAGATCCGAGCCGGCGCCGGGCTCACTGAAACCCTGGCACCACCGCTCGGTGCCGTTGATGATGCCGGGCAGAAAGCGCCGGCGCAGTTCCTCGCCGCCGTGCCTGCCGATGCCGTAGATGAGATAGCCCACGCTGGGGCGCGGCGGCGCGCCGGCGCGTGTCAGTTCCTCGTCCACGATGACGTCGTACACCGGCGGAAGATCCTGGCCGCCGTACTCGCGCGGGAAGGACAGCCCGAAAAAGCCCTCCTGGTACAAGGCCTGATGCCATTGGGCCTGGCGGGCCCAGTACTCGTCGCCGGAACTGGGGAAGTCCTTGGCGTGCAGCGAGAGCCAGGTCCGCAGCCGCTCCCGGAAGGCGGCCTCCTCGGGTGAGTCACGAAAGTCCAAAGTCGATCTCCTTCAGCGCTACGGGCCACAGTTCGGTCGAGGTCAGCGCCCGACGCAGGTAGACGTGCACCAGGCAGTCCCAGGTGTTGCCGATGCCGCCGTGCACCTGGATCGCGGTCTCGCAGACGGTGCGTGCGGCGCGCGCGCAGTAGAACTTGGCGATCTGGGCGGCCCGGATGGCTTCGGCAGGTGCCAGTTCGTCGACGGCCCACGCGGCGTGGCGCGACACGCTCACCGAACCTTCAATGAGAGCAAGGCTTTCCGCCAGCATGTGGGCGACGGCCTGATAGGACCCGATCGCTTTGCCATACTGCTCGCGGATCTTCGCGTAGTCGCAGGCGACGGCGTGGGCGCCGCGGGCGATGCCGACCAGGTCGGCCGTCGTGGCGACCAGCGCAAGCGCCAGCCACTGCGCGGCGGCATCCTCGGCTATCTCCCCCAGCGTCGCCGGGGATCCCAACGGGCTCGCCTCGGCCCTGGTCAAGTCCGCACCGGTGCGCGCGCCGTCCAGCTCGGCCTGCGCGACGGTGCCGCCCGAAAGCGTCAGCGCGCGCTGACATCCGCGGGCATCGATCGCCCGGCCGTCGACGGTGACGGTGGTCAGGGCCGCGCCGCCGACGTCGGCGCCGATCCGGCGCGCCAGGTCGTCGGCGAGCACCGGACCCAGGAACGGCGCGTCGATCAGGCGGCGCCCGAATTCCTCGGCGACGATCGCCACTTCGACACCGGAGGCGCCGTCGGAGCGCAGCGATCGCCAGCCGGTCGCCGCAATCTGGCGGTCCAGGCGCGCGATTCGCTCGTCGTCGGTGAGATCCTGAACGGCTCCCGGCCCGAGGTCGTCGGCCAGCTTTGCGGCGGCGTCACGCAGTTGCTGCTGTTCAGCTGTCAGGCGTACATCCATGGCGCTCCTTCAGCACTCGACGCAGCACCTTGCCCGAGGGCAGGCGAGGGATATCGGGCACGAACACGACGCGGCTCACGCGCTTGTAGGACGCCAGCCGCTCGTCGACCCGGGCGGTCAGTTCGGCGGCCTCGACCGGTGCGCACGTCGTCACGGCGGCCACGATCGCCTCGCCGTTGATCCCGTCCGGAACACCGAACACCGCGCAGTCCTGGACGGCCGGATGCGCGTGCAGCACCGTCTCGACTTCGGCGGGGGCGACCTGGAAGCCGCGCACCTTGATCATCTCTTTGAGCCGGTCGGTGATCCGTAGCCAGCCGTCGGCGTCCACCCAGCCGACATCACCGGTCGAATACCAGCCGTCACACAACGCCTCGGCGGTCGCCTTGGCGGGCAGGTAGCCGGCCATCAGGGACGCCGAGCGGGCCTGGATTTCACCGACTTCGCCGGCGCAGACCGGCGCACCGGTGTCCAGCGAGACCACCCGCAGCTCGACCCCCGGCACCGGCCGCCCGACCGTGTCGAGCCGGGCCCCGTCCACCGGATTGCACGCGATGACGGGCAGTTCGGTGGTGCCGTAGGCCGGCACCCAGCCCACGCCGGTGCGCCGGGTCACGGCCTCGGCGACGCTGACGCTGACCGGCGTCGCGCCCCACATGATGTAGCGCAGCGACGACAAGTCGAACGACTCGAGCCGGGGGTGCGAGGCGATCGCCAGCGCGATCGGAGCGACGGCCATTTCGACTGTGATGCGGTCGCTTTCGATGTTTTGCAGCATCGCATCGACGTCGAACCGGGGATGCAGCCGCGCCTGCGCGCCGGTCCGTAGCGCGGTGAGGATGTTGAGCAGCCCGAGGATGTGCGACGGCGGCGTGACGACCTGGATGCGGTCGCGCCCCGTCAGCTGCAGCGCCCGGCGCCAGTGCCCGACGGCCTCGCCCAGCGCCGCGTGGGTGTGCCGGACGGCCTTGGGCAGGCCGGTGGTGCCCGAACTGAACACCAGCACCGCGTCGGCCCCGGGCGGCGGCGAGCCGGGGGCCGACTCGGCGGGGGCGATCGGTTCGTCGAGGTGCAACATCGGCATCAGCCCGGCCAGCACGGGGTGGTCACCGACGGCGTCGGCGGGCTCGGTCAGGGCGAGCGCGTGGTCGACCTCGTCGCGTTTCCACGCCGGGCTGATGAGCACCGCGGTCGCGGCCAGCCGCCAGATCGCCAGCACCGCCGCGACGAATTCGGGCCGGTTGGACGCCATCACCGCCACCCGCTGGCCCGGGACGATGCCCCTGTTGACCAGTGTCGCGGCGAGCCCGGCGGCCAACGCGTCGAGTTGCGGCAGGCTATAGCGCCGTTCCTCGAACAGGAGCGCTGCCGGCTCGGTCACGTCCCGTTCCTTCCAGCAGTCCCGAATGCCTGAGAAGATCCTATCGGCTGAAGAGAATAGTATTCTCTATACTGAAGAACGCAAGTAGCCAGGGGGTGGTCGGAGCGACGGTCACCGCGATCATCGAGGACACAGTGACAGTTCCAGCATCCAACGGTGCCGAGGCCGGCACGGTGACGATCTACCTCGAACGCAAGAAGGTGTCGGTACCGCTGGTTCCCGGCGAGACGCTCCTGGAAACCGCGCGACGAGCGGGGCTGGAGCCGCCGTTCAGCTGCGAGGCCGGCAATTGCGGCACCTGCATGGCCAGGCTCGAGGAAGGCCATGCAACCATGCGGGTCAACGATGCGCTCGACGACGATGAAGTGGCCGAGGGCTACATTCTGACGTGCCAGGGCGTGCCGGACACGGACTCGGTCACCGTGCGCTACGAGTAGTCGGGAGAGGCGAATGGCCAAGGGCATCATCCTCGTTGAGAGTCAATCCAGTTCCCCGGATCGCGAACAGGAGTACAACACCTGGTACGACGAAGTCCACCTGGTCGAGCTCATGGCCCTCGACGGCTTCGTCTCGGCGCGCCGGTTCCGCCCGGTCAACGGCCAGGGCCCCTACGTCGCCGTCTACGAGATCGAAGGCGACGACCTGCAGGCCGTCCTGGACAACATGATCGCCAACGCCGGCCAGCTGCACATGTCGGATGCGCTGCAACTGAACCCGCCGCCGGTCCCGCGGCTGCTGGAGACCACCACCGAGCACGGGGGCTGACCCATGAATGTCGACGACCTGATCCTGGTGAGCATCGACGACCACGTCGTCGAACCGCCGGACATGTTCCTGCGCCACGTGCCCGCCAAATACAAGGACGAGGCCCCGGTCGTCGTCACCGACGACAACGGCGTCGACCAGTGGATGTACCAGGGCCGCCCGCAGGGCGTCAGCGGCCTGAACGCCGTGGTGTCCTGGCCGCCCGAGGAATGGGGCCGCGACCCGGCCGGTTTCGCCGAGATGCGCCCCGGTGTCTACGACGTCCACGAACGCGTGCTGGACATGAACCGCAACGGCATCCTCGCGTCGATGTGCTTCCCGACGTTCACCGGGTTCTCCGCGCGCCACCTGAACATGACACGCGAAGACGTCACGCTAGTGATGGTGTCGGCCTACAACGACTGGCACATCGACGAGTGGGCGGGCTCCTATCCGGACCGGTTCATCCCGATCGCGATCCTGCCGACGTGGACTCCTGAAGGCATGTGCGCCGAGATCCGCCGGGTGGCGGCCAAGGGCTGCCGCGCGGTCACCATGCCGGAACTGCCGCACCTGGAAGGCCTTCCGAGCTACCACGACGACAGCTACTGGGGCCCGGTGTTCCGCACCCTGTCCGAGTTGGACGTGGTGATGTGCCTGCACATCGGCACCGGGTTCGGGGCGATCAGCATGGCACCCGACGCGCCGATCGACAACATGATCATCCTGGCCACCCAGGTCTCAGCGATGTGCGCCCAGGACCTGCTGTGGGGCCCCGCGATGCGCAGCTATCCCGACCTGAAGTTCGCGTTCTCCGAGGGCGGCATCGGCTGGATCCCGTTCTACCTGGACCGCAGCGACCGCCATTACACCAACCAGAAGTGGCTACGCCGCGACTTCGGCGACAAGCTGCCCAGCGAGGTGTTCCGCGAACACTCCCTGGCGTGCTACGTCACCGACAAGACCTCGCTGAAGCTGCGCCACGAGATCGGCATCGACATCATCGCCTGGGAGTGCGACTACCCGCACTCGGACTGCTTCTGGCCCGACGCGCCTGAGCAGGTGCTGGCCGAACTGACCGCCGCCGGCGCCGACGACTCCGACATCAACAAGATCACGTGGGCCAACGCCTGCCGTTTTTTCAGCTGGGATCCGTTCGCGCGCACCCAGCGCGAACACGCGACCGTAGCAGCGTTGCGCACCAAGGGTTCCGACGTCGACGTGTCCATCCGGTCACGGGCCGAATGGGCGCGGCGATATGAGGAGAAGCAACTCGCCAAGCTGACGTAGCGACTGATTCAGTGTCGCGAATGCGCGGCCTGCTTCACGTTCGACGCCGCGCGTGCGGCTGGCTGCACACTCGCTCGGGTTAGCCCTCGGTCAGCTGCGGAGGCGGCCGGTACTCCGGCTCATACCCGGACACGGTGATCGGACCGCCGACGAGGCGGTAATCGCCTGCTCGCACAACCACTTCCGGAGTCGCCTCGAGCGCCTCGGGAAGTGTCCGCACGGCCGCCGCGGGGACGCCGAGGGGACGCAGTCGCCGCTCCCAGCCCGCGGCGGAATCCGTCGCCAGCATCGCCGTGACGACGGCGAGCACCTCGTCGCGGCGGGCCACCCGTTCGGCCATCGTCTCGAAACCGCCGATGCCCGCCTCGGCGGCGAAGGATTTCCAGAAGCCGTCGTGGGTGATGAACAGCGCCAGGTAACCGTCGGCCGTCGGGAAAAGCTGCGCCGGAACATAATACGAGTGCGCGCCGTATGGCCGGCGCTGCGGCTCGACGCCGTCGTTCAGGTAGGCCGAGGCGTGGTAGTTCAGCTGCGACAGCATCACGTCGCGCAGCGACACATCCACCTGACCGCCGGTGCCCGAGACGATCTTGGCCAACAGCCCCAGCGCCGCGCACATCCCGGTGGAGTTGTCGGCCGACGAATACCCGGGCAGCGTCGGCGGGCCGTCCGGGTCACCGGTCAGAGCGGCGATGCCGGTCGAGGCCTGGACCACGTAGTCGAAGGCCGGGTCGTCGCCGCCGTGCAGCCCGAAGCCGGTGATCGCCACGCAGACGATGCGTTCGTTGAAGCGTCGCAACGCCTCGTAGGTGAGGCCCAGCCGGCGGATGGCCGAGGGCTTCAGGTTCACCAGCAACGCATGCGACCGCGCCACCAGTTCGCCCAGGTGTTGTTGTCCCGCATCGGAGTTGAGGTCCAGGCAGATGCTGGACTTGTTGCGGTTGAGGCTGGCGAAGTAGCTGTCGCCGACGCCGCGGGAGATCTCGCCGCCGTGCGGCTCGATCTTGGTGACCTCGGCGCCGAGGTCGGCGAGCAGCATGGTGGCATACGGGCCGGCCAGCATGGTGCCGACCTCCAAAATGCGGATCGCCGCCAGCGGCCCGGTGGAGGTCAACGCAGCTCCGCGGCGAGCGAGGCGATCATCTCACGGGTGCGGCGCTTGGAGGCGACGAGCTCGTCTCGGTCGGCGCCGATCGGCAGCAGCCGCACCGACAGGTCCGTCACGCCGGCGTCGGCGAAGCGGCGCATCCGCGCCAGGATCGCGTTCTCGTCACCGGCAGCGCACAGATCGCCGACATCGCGGGCGTCGCCGCGGTCGAGCAGTCGCTGGTAGTTGGGCGACACCTCGGCCTCGCCCAGGATGCGGTTGGCCCGCTCCTTGGCCTCGTCGACTTGCGAAGGCGCGCAGAGACATACCGGGATGCCCGCGACGATGCGCGGGGCGGGCCGCCCGGCATCCGCGGCGGCCTTGGTGATCTTCGGCGCGATGTGATCACCGATCGCGCGCTCGTCGGCCATCCACAACACGGTGCCGTCGGCCAGTTCACCCGCAATCTGCAGCATCACCGGCCCCAGCGCGGCGACCAGCACCGGCATCGGGGTGTCGGCCCCGATCGCCAGCGGATTGTGCACCGTGAACGAGTCGTTCTCGACGTCAACCGGCCCCGGCCCGGCGGTGGCGGCGTTGAGCACCTGCAGGTAGTCGCGGGTGTAGGCGGCCGGCCTCTCATACGGCAGGCCGAGCATGTCCCGGATGATCCAGTGGTGCGACGGCCCGACGCCCAGCGCCAGCCGTCCACCGGCCACCGCGTGCGTCGAGAGCGCCTGGCGGGCAAGGGCGATCGGATGTTGGGCCTGTAGCGGCACCACCGCCGTACCCAGCTCGATGCGCGAGCTGTGCGCGGCCATCAACGACACCATGGTCAGGCAGTCGAAGTCGTCGGGCACCTGGGGCATCCAGGCGGTGTCCAGGCCCGCGGATTCGGCCCATTCGATGTCGGAGGCAAGCTTGGTGACCTTGCGGGCCATGTCGCCGCGCTCGGCGCCGATCATCACTCCGATGCGCATTGTTCCGCTCCTTCTTCCTCGGAAGCAGGTTCGGGGGTGCCGGTCAGTGCACGGATATCGCGCACCAGCACGTCCAACGGTGTCCCGGTCGGAAACACCGCCGCGGCACCGGCGGAGAGCAGTTTGGGCACGTCGGCGTGCGGGATCGTCCCGCCGACGACGACGGCGATGTCGGCGGCGTCGGCGGCGCGCAGCGCCTCGATGGTGCGCGCGGTGAGCGCGAGGTGGGCACCGGACAGGATGCTCAGGCCGACGACGGCGACGTCCTCCTGGACGGCGATCGACGCGATGTCCTCGATGCGCTGCCGGATGCCGGTGTAGATGACCTCGAAGCCCGCGTCGCGCAGGGTGCGCGCGACGATCTTGGCGCCGCGGTCGTGCCCGTCCAGGCCGGGCTTGGCAACCAGGATGCGGACGGCCATCTAGAACACCACCGGCTGTGCGAACTCGCCCCACACCGCTTTGAGCGCGGAGACCATCTCGCCGACCGTGCAGTAGGCGTTGGCGCAGTCGATCAGGTTGTGCATCAGGTTGTCGGTCCCCTCGGCGGCGCGCGAGAGCGCCGCGAGCGCCGAAGCCACCGCGCCCGAATCCCTCTCGGCCTTCACCTTGGACAGCCGCTTGAGCTGCAGGTCGCGGCCCTCGGCGTCCAGCTCGTAGGTGACCACGTCGGGTTCGGGCTCCTCGGAGACGAACCGGTTGACCCCGACGACTGGGCGGGTACCTGACTCGATGTCCTGGTGCACCCGGAAGGCCTCGTCGGCGATCAGGCCCTGCAGGTAGCCGTCCTCGATCGCGGCCACCATGCCGCCGTGCCGCTGCAGGTCGTCCATGATCTCGACGATGCGGGCCTCGGTGGCGTCGGTGAGGGATTCGACGAAGTAGGAGCCGCCGAGCGGGTCGGCCACCCCGGCCACCCCGGTTTCGTAGGCCAGGATCTGCTGGGTGCGCAGCGCCAGCGTCGTGGTTTCCTCGGTGGGCAACGCGAACGGTTCGTCCCAGGCCGCGGTGAACATCGACTGGACACCGCCCAGCACGGCCGCCATCGCCTCGTAGGCCACCCGGACGATGTTGTTGTGCGCCTGGGGACCATACAGCGACGCGCCGCCGCACACGCAGCCGAACCGGAACATCGACGCCTTGTCCGAAGTCGCTCCGTAGCGCTCCCGCACGATCGTGGCCCAACGCCGCCGCCCCGCACGGTACTTGGCGACCTCCTCGAAGAAGTCGCCGTGGGTGTAGAAGAAGAACGAGATCTGCGGCGCGAACTGGTCGATGCTCATCCGGCCCCGCTCGACCACCGTGTCGCAGTAGGTGACACCGTCGGCCAGGGTGAACGCCATCTCCTGCACGGCGTTGGCCCCGGCGTCGCGGAAATGCGCCCCGGCCACCGAGATGGCGTTGAATCGGGGGACCTCGGCTGCGCAGAACTCGATGGTGTCGGCGATCAGCCGCAGCGAGGGCTCCGGCGGCCAGATCCAGGTGCCGCGCGAGGCGTACTCCTTGAGGATGTCGTTCTGGATGGTGCCGGTGAGCTTGGCCCGCGGAATCCCCTTCTTCTCGGCGGCCGCGACATAGAACGCCAGCAGGATCGCCGCCGTCCCGTTGATCGTCATGCTGGTGCTCAGCTTGTCCAGCGGGATCGAATCGAACAGGATCTCGAAGTCGGCCAGCGTGTCCACCGCGACGCCGACCCGGCCCACCTCCTCACCGAACTCGGGATCGTCGGAGTCATAGCCGCACTGAGTCGGCAAATCGAGCGCCACCGACAGCCCGGTCCCACCCTGGTCGAGCAGGTAGCGGTAGCGGCGGTTGGACTCCTCGGCGGTGCCGAAGCCGGAGTACTGGCGAAACGTCCACAACTTGCCCCGGTACCCGGACGCGAAGTTGCCCCGCGTGAAGGGAAACTCCCCGGGCGGCGGCGGTTCCGCGGTCCTGTCCGCCGGCCCGTACACGGGCTGCAACGGGATGCCCGACGGGGTCTGAGTCTGGTGATCCATCGACTGATAACGTACTTGCAAAAAAAGAGAATGCCAATACCACCAGCTGACCAGGGCAAAGGAGCCGACTGCCCGAGCATTTGCGCGCCGAACCTATCTCCGGCGGCAGCCGCGGCATCGGCCTGGCGATCGAGGTCGCCGCGGCCAGGCGCGGCGCCAACGTGGTGCTGCTACGCCGTCGAGATCGACTCGCGCCCGGCCCGGGAGGCCACCGGGAACTGCCACATCGACGCCGAGCTGCTGCGCGACGCCGGGGTCGGGGACCTGTCCGGTTACGGCGGCGGTGATCGGCCGATTCCCGATCTTTTCCTAGACTGAGGGGCATGACGGTTTCGCGGCCATCGGCTGCCGACCTTGACGCCGCGGCAAGCCATTTGAGCCTCCACCTCGGCGCCGCAGACCGACTGCAGTACCGGGGGGCCGTGGACGCCACCCTGGCCTCGTATGACGTCGTCGACGCGCTCTACGCCGAGCTGGCGCGCCCGCAGGCTCCCGACCGCGCTTACCGATTTCCGGCGCCCGGCGAGAATCCGCTGGGCGCCTGGTATGTCACCGCAGATATCCGATCGGGCGCCGCCGGGCCGCTGTCGGGCCGCACGGTCGCGATCAAGGACAACATCGCCGTCGCGGGCATTCCGATGATGAACGGGTCGCGCGCGGTGGAGGGTTTCGTCCCCGGCCGCGACGCGACCGTCGTCGAGCGCCTGCTCGCGGCCGGAGCGACGATCGCCGGCAAGAGCGTCTGCGAGGACCTGTGCTGTTCGGGGTCGAGCTTCACCTCCGCCTCCGGCCCGGTGCGCAACCCGTGGGACACCACACGCGAAACCGGCGGATCATCCAGTGGCAGTGGCGCACTCGTCGCCGCCGGCGTCGTCGACCTGGCGCTCGGCGGCGACCAGGGCGGATCGATCCGCATCCCGGCCGCGCTGTGCGGCATCGTCGGACACAAACCGACCCACGGCCTGGTGCCCTACACCGGGGCCTTCCCGATCGAGCGGACGATCGACCATCTGGGACCCATGACGCGTACCGTCGCCGACGCCGCGCTGCTGCTCACGGTGCTCGCCGGACCCGACGGCCGCGACCCGCGCCAGCCCGCGGACCTCACCGCCCTCGACTACCGGGCCGCGCTCACCGGCGACGTGACCGGCCTGCGCGTGGGCCTGCTCACCGAGGGCTTCGGGCAACGCGGCTCGCTCCCGCGGGTCGACGATCTGGTCCGCTCGGCGGCGCACCGCTTCGCCGAGATCGGTTGTACGATAGGAGAAATCAGCATTCCGTGGCACCGCACGGCGCTGCACGTGTTCACCGTCATCTTCACCGATGGTGCCACCTACCAGATGGTGGACGGCAACGGCTACGGGCTCGGAGTCGAGGGGTTCTACGACCCGGAACTCATGGCGCACTTCGCACGGCAGCGCGCCGCCCACGCCGACGAACTGGCCAGCACCGTCAAAGCGACGGCACTGAGCGGACACTACGCCCTGACGACGCTGGGCGGTGCTTCATACGCCAAGGCGCGCAACCTGTTACCGCACGTGCGGGCCGCCTACGATGCGGCGCTCGCCGAGTACGACGTGCTGGTACTGCCCACCGTGCCCGGCACGGCCGAGACGCTGCCGGCCGGCGACCCGCACGACGCCGGGTTGCTCGCACTGGCGCTGGGCAAGGCGGTCAACACCGCGCCACTGGACATCACCGGCCACCCGGCCATCTCGGTGCCCGCCGGCCTGGTCGACGGGCTGCCGGTCGGAATGATGATCGTGGGCAAGCGATTCGACGACGCCACCGTGTTGCGGGTGGCCGATGCGTTCGAGTCCCTCTGCGGGGGTTTCCCTTCCGCGCGTTAGCGCGAGCAGACGCAAAGTCGCGCACAATGGGGCATATTCGTGCGACTCTGCGTCTGCTCGCCATTAAGCGCGGCAGAGGATTTCGCCGTGCGGGATCGACAGCCAGCCATCCGGGGCCGCGGCCCAGGCCTGCCACGCCGCGGCGATCTCCTCGAGCTGGGCGGTGCCGGCCAGGCCCCGCCGCAGCAGTTCCTGTGCCACACCTGAATGCAGGATCCGGTCGGCCCACATGCCGCCCCACCATTGGCGGGTCGCCGCTGTCGCGTAGCACCACACGCTGCCCGTGGGCCTGATGTCGGAGAAACCGGCCGCCAGCGCCCAGGACAGCAGCCGCCGTCCCGCATCGGGTTCGCCGCGGTTGGCGCGCGCCGCCCGACCGTAGAGGTCGCGCCACAGGTCGAGCGCCGGAAGTTGCGGATACCAGACGAAACCCCCGTAGTCCGCGTCGCGGGCCGCCACGATCCCGCCCGGCCGACACACCCGCCGCATCTCCCGCAGCGCCTGCACCGGGTCGGCGACATGCTGCAGCACCTGGTGGGCATGGACCACGTCGAACGTATGGTCGGCAAAGTCGAGCTGGTGGACGTCGGCGGTGCCGAACGTGACGTTGGTCAGGTTGCGCCGCTGCGCCTCGGCGCGGGCGACGTTGAGCACGTCGCCGAATTGGTCGACGGCCGTGACCGGTCCGGGCGCGACGCGGGCGGCCAGGTCGCCGGTGATCGTGCCGGGACCGCATCCGACGTCCAGCACGGACAACCCGGGCGTGAGGTGGGGCAGCAGGTAGGCCGCGGAGTCGTCCGCGGTGCGGCGCTGGTGGCCGCGCAGCACCGACTCGTGATGCCCGTGGGTGTAGTTGGCCGGACGCTCGTCGCTCATGCGGGCGAAGCTTACGTGGACGGCGCTCGTCGACGGCGCTCAGTCGACGGGCACGTCGAGGATCGGGAGGTCGTCGGCGGCGCCGGGGCCGTTGAAATGCCACCACTCCCCGGAGTACACGCTCAGCCCGCCATAGTTCATCGCGTTGCGCAGCTGGGCGCGGTTCGCCTGGGCCGCGGCGCTGACGCCCTGCGTGGCGAATGCGGCTGCCCGCGAGGTGAAGTCGTCGAAGTCGGTGCCCATGTCGGCCAGGCACAGCCCGCCGGCGTGACGCTCGGCCGGACATGGCTGCGCCACACTGGTGAATGTCACGTCGACCGAACGCCCGGACTCGTGGCTGTGCGCGTACGGGCCAGGGCGCGCAACCCAGGCCGGATTGGGCACCACGTTGAACATCCGGACCTGGACGTCGTGCGGGCGGTAGCAGTCCCAGAACACCAGCACGTGGCCCTGTGGGCGCAGCGCCGCCGCGGCCGCACCCAGGCCGGGGGCCATCGACTGGTGCACCAGGCAGCGCGCATCGGAGGGATACAGCTGAACCCCGGTGAAGTTGTTCGTCGTCGCGTAGCGCAGGTCGATGATGGCGTCGGGCACCACGCTTCGAACGTCGACGAACCCGGCCTGCCGCGCCGCGTCGCTGACCGGCGGCACGCCGGGGTCGGCCGCGGCACGGGCAGGGCCGCCCGCGGTACCGAGCGCAATGGCGATCACCAGCAGAAGAAACCGTCGCGTCCCAGACATCTGACCATTGTGGCGCGCCGCCGGGTCAGCCGATATCGCCATCGACATAGCGCTGCAGGTTGGGCCCCAACGCCGCCACCACCTCGTCGTCGGACATCGACGCGATCGGCTCGATCCTCCAGACGTAGCGCACCAGCGCGAAGCCGATCAGCTGGCTGGCGATCAGGCTCGGGACCAGCAGTCTGAACACCGCCCGGTCCTCGTCGCGGATGCTGCTGCCGGTGCTCGGGTAGGCATGGGCAAGCTTTGGGGCTCTACACTTCTCGCGTGCAGACCCCAAGGCGTCTCGTCGCCGCCGCGGTCGTCGCGCTGCTGGCCGCGGGCTGCGCCTCGGCCCGGGCGACCGGCCCGCGCACCATCACGCTGACGCTGGTGCGCCATGCCCAGTCGGCGGGCAACGCGTCGGGCCTGATCGACACCTCGACCCCCGGCCCGGCACTCACGCAGCGCGGGTGGTGTCAGGCGACGCTGGAGGCCGGGCCGTTGGCCGCCCATCGCTACGACGGCGTCTACGCCTCCACCATGATTCGCACCCAGGAGACGGCCATGCCGACGGCGCAGGCGCTGGGTGAACCCGTGGACGTGCTGCCCGGCTTGCGGGAGATCGAGGCCGGTCAGTACGAAGGCCAACCCGAGCAGACATTCCTGACCGTGCCGATCCGGTGGCTGCAGGGTGACCGGAGCGCACGAATCCCGGGCTCGATCGACGGCAACGAATTCGACGCGCGGTTCGACGATGCCGTGCAACGGATTTACGACAGCGGCGAACAGAACCCGGTCGCGTTCTCGCACGCGGGGGCGATCATGCTCTGGGTGCTGATGAACGTGCGCAATCCCGACCGGTCGCTGCTGACCAGCAAGCCGCTGCCCAACATGGGCCGCGTGGTGGTGACCGGAGACCCCGCGCACGGCTGGACGTTGACCGACTGGGACGCCGACCCCCCGCCGTGCTGAGCCGCTGAGGTCACCCGCTCAGGCGCGCTGCGACAGCGCCCCCGACGGGTCCATGGTTTTCACGTCGCGCCCCGCGCCGGCCGCCATGGTCGCGGCCTCCCCGCGAGCCAGACCCACCGTCGCGACGATCACCAGCGCCGCGGCCGCCGCCAGCACGAACCACTCCCCGCCGCCGGCGATCAGCGTCTCGCCGAGCACGACGACCCCCAGCACACCGCCGATTATGGGCTTGGCCACGATGATGGTGGGCAATGACGCGGTCAGCGCACCGGCGCGGTACGCCGACTGATGAATGATCATCCCGGCCACCCCGCAGAACACCCACGCGTACAGCTCGGGTGTCTGCCACAGTCGGGGGCCGTGTTCGAGGATGTCGACGACGCCCTTCATCAGCACCGAGAACACCGCCAACAGCGACCCGGCCACGGCCGCCAGCAGCACCGCCGCGGCCGGACGGTCCGACCAGATCCGGGCGCCCAGCAAACCCAACACCAACACGGGACCCATCACGACGGCCACGACCGCCCAGGTCTGCAACGATCCGCGCTGCTGACCGCCGGTCGGGTCCCCGACGGAGATGACGACCGCCAACGCGACGGCCAGCAGGACCGCCCACGTCCACTCCCAGCGGGTGACTGGGTGACGGGTCAGCCGCGCATAGATGGGCAGCGCGAACAGCAGCGCCGTAACCTGCAAAGACATCACCAACAGCACCGAGCCCTTGTCGAGGGCCGCGGCCAGCAGGCAGTAACTGGCGATGTCACCCATGCCGCCGAGCCACCACCTGCCGTCGCGCAGCAACATGCCGAACAGCGTCAGGTGGCCGACCTGCCTGTCGGTGACCTCCTGCGCGGATCGCTGCCGGACCACGTTGCCGATCCCGGATGCCAGCGCCGCGCACAGGGCGAGAAGAACCGCCAGCTGCGAGTTCGACATGGGGTGACCTCCTCGGCGGCCGCCACGCGCGCGGGCAGTACGGGCATCTCACTGACTTGTCACTAATGTAGCCGGGGCGGCGCGGCCGTTGCCTCAGAGCGGGAACTTGGTGTCCGTGAGCTGCTCGGACAGCTCCCAGAGCCGCGCGGCGGTGGTTGCCCGCGTGGCCGGCCAGTTGCGCCACGTCGGCTGGGTGCGGCCATACAGGCCGTACCGGGGTCCGATGAAGGTGTTGCCCGGCAAATCCTGCGAGGCCGCGTACAGGGTCTGGCGGGCGCCGAAGTCGGCATCGGTGGACACCAGACGGTCGGCGGCCAGCACCACCGCGTCGCCCAGTTTGCGGCCGGAGTTGCCCTGCAGGTTGGTGTGCGACCAGCCGGGGTGCGCGGCCAGCGCCCGCAGCGGCGAGCCGACGGCGTCCAGGCGGCGCTGCAGCTCGCGGGTGAACAGCAGGTTGGCCAGCTTGGACTGGCCGTAGGCCAGCCACGCCGAATACGGGCGGGAACGCCAGTTCAGGTCGCGGCTGATGTAGCCGATGTGATGCAGCAGCGAGGAGACCGTCACCACCCGGTCGGTGAGCCTGGGCAGCAGCAGGTTGGTGAGCGCGAAGTGGCCGAGATGGTTCGTGGCGATCTGGCCCTCGAAGCCGTCGGCGGTCCGGGCGAACCGGGTGGCCATGATGCCGGCGTTGTTGACCAGGACGTCGACCGCCTCCACGCCGGCGGCGAAATCCCGCACCGAAGACAGATCCTGCAGGTCGAGTCGGCGCACCTCGATGTCGCCGGTCATCCGCTGGGCGGCGGCCTTGCCCTTCTCGGTGTCGCGCGCGGCCACGATGACGTGTGCGCCGACCCGGGCCAGCTCACGGGCGGTCACCTCGCCCAGCCCACCGTTGGCGCCGGTGACGATGGCGGTGCGTCCGGCAAACGAAGGCAGGTCTGCCACTGTCCAATTCGTCATCCAGCCACAGTAACGCTCGGCCCGGCCGGCCGATCGGTGGCGACGGCGCCGCGGGTATCGTCTAGGGACAGCGCGCGAAACCCACCGGGGCGCCCCATTTCTGTCGAGGAGTAGTCAATTGGGACGCGATGAACCCTCACCCGGGTTGGTGAACCCCGGATGTATCTAGGGGTCATCGTCAACCCGCGCGCCCGCAAAAACCTTGCCGCGCCGGGTGATCGCAGCGCCGAGTTGCGTCGCATCGTGGGCCCGTGGGGCGAGGTGCACGAGACCGCGTCGGTCGAGGAGCTCGGCAAGACCGTCGCGGAACTCTACCCGCGGGTCACCCACCTCGTCGGCGACGGCGGCGACGGGGCGCTGCACTGGTTGGTCAACGAGACGCAGCGGTGCATCGTGGATCCGGAAAGCTGGCCGGCGTTCGTGCCCACCAACGGTGGCAGCGTCAACGCCGTCGCGCGCAAGGCGGGGCTGCGCGGACGGGCCGATGCGATCGTTCGGGCGCTGGTGGCCGCCGCCGAAAGGGACCAGCCGCCGCCCGAAGTACTCCTCGACACTCTGGAGCTGGACGGGGAGACCGAAGACGGCGCGAGGCTGCACCGGCTCTGCTTCGGACTGGCCGCCGGGGGTGTGGGCAACCGGTTCTACGACAAGTACTACAGCTACCCGCACCACGGCCGCACGACGGTGGTGCGCGTCATCGCCCGCTCGCTGGGCGACTACGCCACCTCCAAGGTGGTGCCCGGCGCCGCCAACCGGCAGAACTACGCCACCCACCTGTTCACACCGACCCGCGCCCGCGTCGTGATCGACGGCGAGGAGGTCCCGACGCGCACCCACCGACTGCTGCACGCCGGCGCGATCGACCTGCACATCGGCGGTGGGTTCCGGCTGTTCTGCAAGGCCTCCGAACTCGGTGCGCTGCATTTTCAAGCCGGCGAGACGCGGCCCTCGCGGATCATCGCCCAGCTGCCCGGGGCGCTCACCAACGGCAGGATCCACGGCGACCGGGTCCGCGACGTCAACGGCCGGGAGATGACCATCGAGGCCGAGGACGAGCCGTTGTCACCGATCATCGACGGCGAACGTTTCGACGGGGTCGTCAAGCTGGTGGCCCGGGCCGGGCCGCGCATCCGCGTCGCGCGGGTGTGAGGCCGACGCCGCCCGGGCGCGAACCGTCGGCGGTCAGTAGATCAGTTTCAGTAGTCGCGGGTACACGCGTATCGCGGTCGCGGCACGCGGACTTGCCGCAGGGGGCCGATAAAGGCCCGCCGCGGACGGCACAGCCGCTTTTAGCGTATTTGCCAGACTACCGATAATGCGGTAGAAGATACCGGGTACTTGGCCAGATCATTAACCTGAAATCAATAAATACGGAAATGGGTTAATCCGCACATCAGTATGTCCGCATCCGCACAGCTGCAGTACGAAATACCTGTTAGAAGCTATACTGAACTACTGAAATTAGTATTCAGCCGCTTATTCCATGAGCCTCGGGACGCGGTTTTGGATCGCTAGTTAAGTCGCCGCTGTGAGATTAATGTGCAGCACCCAATAATTGCTTTATAACCTTTGCCTGTCGTTGATATTCGGCGCTACATTGGTCTTACGGATTAATGACGTGGTCTTTGCACCTCGGTGGAGACCGACCGACGCGAAGGGGGTGACTCCTACGATGGAGACGCTCATTGACTACCTGCAGATGTGGGAAGCGCGCAAACCCGACCAGACCCTCTTCCGATTCGTCGACGTCGAGGGTCGCGAACTCGAGCACTACACCTACCGGAGTTTCGCAGAGCGCACCCGCGAGCTGGCCGCCTACCTGTCCCGGGAGGCCGGGCTCCGGCCGGGCGACCGGGCGCTGCTCTGCTACCCGCCGGGCCTGGAGATGGTGGCCGCGTTCTACGCCTGCGCGCGCATCGGGGTGATCGCCGTGCCCGTCAGCCCCCCGCTGCCCATGGCGTTCGACGCGGGCCTGGCCAAGCTGAGCTTCATCGCCCGGGACTGCCAGGCGAAGGCGGTGCTGTCGACCAAGCAATACGAGTACGACTTCCGCCTGATGCTCGGCCAGCACGACGACGGGCTGCCCTGGTTCGACGGTCGGTCCCCGGAGTTGCCTTGGTTCGCGACGGACGGCGCGCAGGACTTCGGCGGCGCCCCGGTGCCCGAAACCCCCGGCGAGATCCTCTTTCTGCAGTACACCTCCGGCTCCACCAGCGACCCCAAGGGCGTCGTCGTCAGCCACGCCAACGTCATCGCCAACAGCTCGGCCTTCGCCGGCGAGGAGCTGTTGGCGGCCAGCTGGCTCCCCCAGCACCACGACATGGGCCTGATCTCGGCTTATCTCTTCGTGCCGGTGCTCGGTGGGACCACGCACGCGATGTCACCGATCGACTTCCTGGCGCGGCCGTCGGCCTGGCTGCGGCTCATCAGCGACGTGCGCGCCACCCACTCGCCGGCGCCCAACTTCGCGCTCGAGTACTGCCTGCGCGAGGACAAGCTGCCGGCATCCGAGCTGGACGGGCTCGACCTGAGCAGCCTCGACTGCGTGGTGGTCGGGGCCGAGCCGCTGCGGGCCAAGACTTTTGCCCGCTTCCGGGAGCGCTTCGCTCCCTGCGGGCTGCGACCCGAGGCGCTGACCGGCGCGTTCGGCATGGCCGAGAACACCCTGGGCGTGTCCATCCGGGGGCGCCAGATCGTCGCCCTGAACAAGCGGGCGCTCGAGCAGAATTTCGCGCGGGTGGAAAAGGCCTTGCCCGAGAACAACAATCAGGCCCCGGTGGTGAGCTGCGGCAAGCCCGCCGAAGGGAACGTGGTCCGCATCGTCGACCCCGAGACCCGCCAGGCGCTGGGCGAGGGCCGCGTCGGCGAGATCTGGGTGGACGGCCCCTCCAAGGGAGGTGGCTACTGGAATCGCCCCGAGCTCACCGCGGAAACTTTCGGCGCCCGCCTCGCCGGCGACGACGGACGCGGCTACCTGCGGACCGGAGATCTGGGCTTCCTGTATGAGGGCGAGTTGTTCGTCTGCGGACGGAGCAAGGACCTGATCATCGTCCGCGGGGTCAACTGCTACCCCTCCGACATCGAGGCCATCGTGGAGCGGTCGGCGGGGCAGATCCGCAACGGCTGCGTCGCCGCCTTCGCGGTCGAGCGCGAGGACCGGGACGGCCAAGAGTCGCTGGTCGTGGTCGCCGAGGTGCGCGACGAACACAACCTCCCCGACGGCAAGGCGCTCGCGCGGGCCATCCGCAGGCACGGTCACATCGACCCGCACACCATCGTGTTCGCCCCGCCGCGCAGCATCCCCAAGACCACCTCGGGAAAGATCAGGCGCTCGCAGACCCGCAAGCTCTGGCTGGACGGCGAACTGCCGACGTTCGCGAGCTACACCCACCGGCAGGCCCCGGAGGCGCCGGGTGCCGCGGCCGGTCCGCTGGGCCGCTTCCGCAATCTCATGGAGAGCTACGACCTCACCGGGCAGGAGGACTGCTCCTTCGCCGACCTCGGCATCGACTCGCTGTCGTTGGCCCAGCTGCGCGCGGACCTGCAGGCCCTGCTCGAAGAGCACGGCGCCCGGGAGCTGGCCGACGAGGTCAACACGCGCCTCCTGCAACGCCTGACGGTCGCCGAGTTCTTCGGGCTGGTGCGGCAATTCGGGGAGGAATCCGGGCAGCCGCTGGATGCCCTGCGGCGGGCTCTGGCCCAGATCGCCGAAGAGTACGAGGCCTACGAGACCACGAAGATGCGCGCCGACGCGCAGCTGCCGCTCCCGGCGCTGCCGCCGGCCTTCTCGGGAGAGACGACCGACATCCTGCTGACCGGGGCCACCGGGTTCCTGGGTCCGTTCCTGCTGAGCAGCCTGCTGCGGCAGACCTCCCACACCATCCACGCGTTGATCCGCGCCACCGATGCCGCGCATGGGCTCGACCGGATCACCGCCTCGCTGCGCCGGGCCCAGCTGTGGTCGCCGGCGCTGGAGGCCGAGGTCCGGGCGCGGGTGCGGGTGGTGTGCGGCGACCTGGCCGAGCCACACCTGGGCATCGGCGAGGCGGGATTCCAGCGGCTGGCCGAAAGCGTCCACGCCATCGTCCACAACGGCGCGCTGGTCAACTACGTCCGGACCTATGACGCCCTGCGGCCCGCCAACGTGGCCGGCACGTGGGAATTGCTGCGCCTGGCCATGACCGCGCACCGCAAGGACTTCCACCTCGTGTCCAGCACCTTCATCTACGGGTGGAGCACGCTGCCGGTGGTCGGCGAGTGGGACGCCAACGAGGCGATGAGCGGCCTGGACTTCGGCTACTCGCAGACCAAGTGGGTCGCCGAGCAGCTGGTGCTGTCGGCGCAGCGGCAGGGACTCGACGTGCGCATCTACCGGCCGTCGCTGATCTCCCCGACCAGCGCGGGCTTCGGAAGCTCCGAGGACATCCTGGTGCGCCTCACCGCGTTCATGATCGAGCACGGCGTGGCCGTCAGCGCCCTGAACCAGATCAGCCTGCTGCCGGCGGATCTGATCGCGGATCACGTCGTCGAGCTAATGGGACTCCCGGCCGAGGCGGGTGCCGTCTTCAACATGACCGCCGACGACTACTACAACCTGGTGGACGTCACGCGGATCCTTTCCGAACGCCATGGGTATCACTTCGACTACCACGACATCGGATCCTTCACCCAGGAGATAGGCCGCCGGTGCGGGCCGCGCGATCCGCTGTATCCGCTGGCCGATTTCCTGATCCGGTCGGCCGGCAAGATCGCGGCGATGCGCGACAAACGCTACGACAACGCCCGGTACCGGCAGGCGCGCGCGGGGGCCAAGGTCCGCCTGCGCGAGCCGGCGCTGACCGACACGGTCGACGACCTCGTCCGGTTCCTGCGCAGCGAGGGTCTGATCACCGAGGGTGAGGCCGAGAACCGATACATTGCCTAGCGACTGGGGAGGAGTTCACCATGTTCACTGTCGACGCCCGGGACGACCGGGACGAGCGCCTCGTCCTGCAGGCGCGCGACGTCGAATTCGACTGGGGCAGAATGCCGTTCTACTACGTGCCCGACGAACCCTTCGCCACCCATTTCTGCAACGTCCTGCACCTGCTGCTGCCGGCGGGCGAGGAGTTCATCGTGGGGGTGTTCAAGGACGCGCTGCCGCTGATCCGCGACGACCAGCTACGCCGCGACGTGCAGGGGTTCATCAGCCAGGAGGCCATGCATTCCCAGGCGCATTCGGGGGTGCTCGAACACCTCGCCGCCAAGGGCGTCGACGTCACGCCGTTCACCGACCAGATGGCCTGGCTGTTCGGCAAGCTCATCGGCGACCGGCCCGGGTGGCGCCCGCGACGGCGGCAGAGCTGGCTGGCCGAGCGGGTGTCGATGGTGGCGGCCCTCGAGCACTACACCGCAATCCTCGGCGAGTGGGTGCTCGACACCCCGCAGCACGACGCGCTGGGCACCGACCCGGTGATGCTGGACCTGCTGCGCTGGCACGGCGCCGAAGAGGTCGAACACAAGGCGGTGGCCTTCGACACCATGCAGCACCTGCGTGCCGGGTATTGGCGGCAGGTGCGCACCCAGCTCCTGGTGACGCCGGCGCTGCTGTGGTTGTTCATCCGCGGCGTGCGGTTCATGTATTCGGTGGACCCGAACCTGCCGCCGGGGACCAAATTACGCTGGCGGGACTACCTGGACGCGGCGCGGCGTAAGTTGGTGCCCGGGCCATTTCAGTTCCTGCGCGTCATCGGCGCCTACTACAAGCCGAGTTTTCATCCGTCGCAACTGGGCGGAGTGCAACGCGCGGTCGACTACCTCGCCCGATCGCCCGCCGCCCGCGCCGCGCACTGACCTTTCCACGGAGGAGCCATGAGCAGCACCGTCACCGCGTCCGACGGCGTACCGCTGGCCGTGCACGCCTACACCGAGATCGACGCGCGGCGCCCGACCGTCCTGGCCGTGCACGGCTACCCGGACAACCACCACGTCTGGGATGCCGTCGCCGACGGCCTGGCCGGCCGCTACAACGTCGTGGCGCTCGACGTGCGCGGGGCCGGCGACTCCGGGCAGCCCTCGGTCCGCACGGGATATCATCTCCCCCAGCTGGTTTCGGATATCGGCGCGGTGATCGACAGCCTAGGCGTGGGCACCGTCCACCTGTTGGGGCACGACTGGGGGTCGATTCAATGCTGGGCGGCGGTCACCGACGCCTCGGTCGGGGGCAAAGTCGCCTCGTTCACGTCGGTGTCCGGGACGCACCTGAGCTACGCGGGCCGGTTCCTGCGTTCGGCGCGCACCCTCCGCGGCGTGACCGACATCGTCAAACAGGCCCTGGCCTCGTCCTACATCTGGTTCTTCCTGTGTCCCGGGGTGCCGGAGGCGGCGATCCGGTCCGGGGCGACCGCGAAAGTCTTTGCGGCGGTGGAACGCATCGGCCGACCACGCTACGGCCGGCGCCGGGCGTCGTACCGGTCGGTGGACGACTACCTCAACGGGCTCAACCTGTACCGGGCCAACATGCCGCGACCGATCCTGGCCCCACCGGCGCAGCCGCCGCAGACGGACGTCCCGGTGCAGGTGCTGGTGGCGCGCCGCGACTACTTCGTGTCGCCCGCTCTGCAGCGGTTCACCGGCTCGATCCCGGCCGGCGCCAGGGTCGTCGGTATCGAGGGCGGCCACTGGGTGGTGACGTCGCACCCCGACGTCGTCGCCCGCCTGACCGGTGACTGGATCGACCGGGTCGCGCTGGGTGCGCACAGGCATGCGACGGGCATAGGACAAGCACTGTGACACAAACCATTTGGAACAGCCGGCCCGCCGATCTCTACGGTCGACGCAAGCGCGACCTCATGTACACCGCGTTATGGGGCGTGGGTACGTTGTTCGGCGGCTTCGCATCGGCGTCGCGGTGGACCCCGGCGCGGGTCACGCCGGTGCAGCGGACCCAGACCGCGGTGGTCACCAAACGCGAGTTGCTCACTCCCGACGTGGTCGCGTTGACGCTGGCCGATCCGCACGGCGGGTTGCTGCCGTCCTGGACGCCCGGCGCACATATCGACGTCCGGTTGCCGTCGGGCCGCCGGCGCCAGTACTCGCTGTGCGGAACGCCCGGGCGGCGCACCGACTACCGCATCGCCGTGCGCCGCATCCCCGACGGCGGCGGCGGTTCGATCGAAATGCAGGACGCGTTCGAAGTCGGCGACACCGTGGATTTCGACGGCCCCCGCAACGCCTTCTGTCTCGTCACCGACGAGCAGGACGTGCTGTTCGTGATCGGCGGGATCGGGGTGACGCCCATCCTGCCGATGATCCGGGCGGTGCAGCAGCGCGGCATCAACTGGCGCGCCGTATACGCCGGGCGCGCCCGCGAACACATGCCGCTGCTCGACGAGGTGGTGGCGGTCGCGCCAGAGCGGGTCACCGTCTGGGCCGACGACGAACGCGGCCGAATCCCCTCCGCGGCAGAGCTGCTCGCCGACGCCGGGCCGGCGACGGCCGTCTACGTGTGCGGCCCGACCCCCATGCTCGAGGCGGTGCGCACAGCGCGCGACGAACACGCCGACGCGCCGCTGCATTACGAAAGGTTCAGTCCGCCGCCGGTGATCGACGGTGCCCCGTTCGAGCTGGAGCTCGCGCGCTCGCGCCGGGTGCTCAGCGTGCCGGCCAACCGCTCGGCGCTGGGCGTCATGCTCGACGGCGACCCGACGACGGCATACTCGTGCCGGCAGGGGTTCTGCGGGACCTGCAAGGTCAAGGTGCTCGCCGGGGAGGTCGACCGCCGGGGCCGTGCCGCCGAGGACGACGGGGAAATGCTGGTCTGCGTGTCCCGGGCGAAGGGCGACCGCCTGGTGATCGACGCCTGATCAATCCGCCGGTGCAGCCAGCCGCCACTAGCGGCACGTCTTACGGGTTGATCGTGTTATCCCCTACCTGACGGCCCCAGCCATACTCGATCGCGTACGGCGACCCGGTGTCGAGGTGGTTGTACGGTGCGAGGCTGTTGCCGGTGTCCATGACCAGCTCACGCGCCGGCCACAGATCATGGGTGATCTCCTGCCAGCACCCCGGGGCGCCCCCCGGGCCGCCACGGGCGTTCACCCGCGGCAGGGTGATCGGGACCCTGCTGCGTGCGGACCCCGGCCCCGGTCATGATTTGCCTCCCCTTGCTTCCCCGCCCGACTTCACCCCAGCGAACCCGAGATCTCTGGTTAAAGATTGCCCGCCGCCGCCTCAGCTGGATGGGGCAGCACTTACGCCGAATCGCCACTAGGCGAGTTGTACGTGCCGGGCGACGTCTCCGGCAACGGTTGAGACGCGCGTACTAGATCTCTCACCGCGGTCACAGGCGGCATCCTGAGTCGTTCGCCGCCCTGCGCCGACGGCACCGGCATCGGTGCGGGAAATCTCGATTCCGCCCGCGCGAGCGCTCTAATGTATTACCGGTGACCACGGCGGACGCCATCAGGATCAGATTTCCGAACGATGACGACTTGCAGGCGGTCTACGAGAGCCAAGCCCGCGTGTACGGGATTTCAGTGGAGCCGCAGGATGTCGACGCGTGGAAGCGCCGGGTGCGGCTCGACGACATCCTGATCGCCGAGGATGTTTCCGATCCGCGGCAGCCATTGCTGGTTGGGACCTCCCTCACCTACCGGATGCAGCTCACCGTGCCCGGCGGCGCCGGCCTCCGCGCTGCGGGACTCGCGATGATCACGGTCGCGCCCACGCATGAAAGAAGCGGAATTTGGCAACAGCTCAGCGCCCAGGGCTTTGCAACACTTATGGAACGCGGTTATCCGATCCTGTGCGGTCTCCCGACCCACCCGAGAATCTACGACGGCCTGGGCGGTGGCGTGGCGAGCTACAGCCGCACCTACTCGATCAACCGGCGGGTGGCGAGGCTGCGATCCGCGCCGAGCCCGAGCCGGGCGCGCGAGATCAACGCTGCTGACGCCGCAGGTTATCTGCCTGGAATTTACGATCGCTGGTGTGCGGTGACTCATGGGGCGCTGAACCGGGATAACGCGTGGTGGGCCGACTTCCTGGAAGACAGACCGACGCAACGAGATAACGGCTCCGCGCTGAATTTCGTGGTCCACCCGGACGGCTTCCTGACCTATCGAGTCATGGAAGAGAAGCGGCACGCGTTTCGGCCCCCTCTGGGTAGCGTGGCGGTCCAGGACTTCTGCCCCATCACCGATGAAGCACATACCGAACTGCTGCACGCGCTGTTGCGTTTGGAGGTGTTTCACAGCATCGAGATCGAGCTCCCGGTCGACGATCCACTCCCGTTGAAATTGCTCGACCAGCGGGCTGCGCAAACGACAGCGGTCGACGATTTCCTCTGGTTGCGGATCATGAACGTGCCCGAGGTGCTCAGCAGTCGCGCATACTCCGCTGACGTCGATGTCGTCCTAGAAGTCACAGATCCGCTCGGGGTCGCAGGCGGACGATTCCTGCTCCAGGTGCGTGGCGGTACCGGGACGTGCAGGTCGCACGACGGACCCGCCGACATCGAGGTCGGTCTTGCCGACCTGGGGACGATCTATATGGGCGCGCACAGTGCTTCCGAACTTCACCGAGCGAAGCGCATCACTGAGTTGCGTTCCGGTGCGCTACGCGACCTCGACACCACCTTCGCCACTGAACGCGCGCCTTATTGCGGCACCTTTTTTTGATCCGAGACTTCCCGGACAGAGAAGACGCGGCCGGTGGTCGGCGGCCGAGTTCCCATTGCCGCAAATGTCTGCAGATCGACGCAAGATACCGAAGATTCACAGCATCGACATCGCGGTGGCCAGGGGCGGGATCGAACCGCCGACCTTCCGCTTTTCAGGCGGACGCTCGTACCGACTGAGCTACCTGGCCGGAAGGCAATAAGTGCCTCGCCGTGCTGGCGACCCTGACGGGACTCGAACCCGCGACCTCCGCCGTGACAGGGCGGCGCGCTAACCGACTGCGCCACAGGGCCTTGCTGCTGCTCCGCGCGAACGCGTCGCAGGTACCCCCTACGGGATTCGAACCCGCGCTACCGCCTTGAAAGGGCGGCGTCCTAGGCCGCTAGACGAAGGGGGCCAGAACCGAATCTCTCCGGGGTACTCGCAACGCGCTTGTCGTTGGGAGCCACGCCAGCTTAGGTCACCGTGGCCCCAATCCTCAAACGAGCGCCTTTCTGGTACCCAGTATCCTGAGCTTTCGGCCCCTATAGCTCAGTTGGTAGAGCTACGGACTTTTAATCCGCAGGTCCTAGGTTCGAGTCCTAGTGGGGGCACTGCATCCGCACCCAACCGGTGCGTCACCTCGGATGAGGCCAAGCGTTTCAGCTCCGTCCCTCGTCGGCCCCTGGCACCGTGCCACGCGAGCAGTCCTGGCCGCGAGGCCGCGGCGACGATGTCCCCAACCCGGACCGGGCAACTTCGGGCAACACGACGCCCCCGCGGCGTCGACACTGCTGAAGAACTCACCGGCGCACGCCGGACTCCCGCGGCAGCAACCCTCGCCCGCGCGCGGCTCAGAAGTGCCGGCGGCCGCGCGGCATGGCCCCGGTTTAGCGGCGGATCGGCTTGACTATGCTTCGCAGGATGACTGTCGAAGCGGCCTCCCCGAACGCACCCGTAGCCCTGGTGACGATGGAAGTCCGTCACCCAGCAGCGGATTCCCTCAGCGAAACATCGACCGGGCAGCTCAGGCGTCTGCTCGCTGACCATTTGCCCATCGAGCGTCAGGCCCAGGACGTGGCCTGGGGCATGGGCGCCGGCGGCAGCCCGCAACCCACCGCCGAGCGCTTCACCCGCTACGTCAACCGCGACAACACGGCCGCCGCCTCGATGAAGAACCAGGCGATCACGATCGAGACCACCGCCTACTCCAACTTCGAGTCGCTGCTCGAGCTCGTGATGCAGGTGGTCGACGCTCGCTCGCAGGTCTCCCCGCTCGTCGGGGTGGAACGCATCGGTCTGCGCTATGTCCTCGAGGTCCGCGTTCCCGTGGGCGTGGACGGGCGCGTCGAGTGGGGCAACTGGATCGCCGAACCGCTGCTCGGTCCGCAGCGCATCGCACCGGCCGGACTGATGCTGACCGAGTGGCAGGGTGCCGCGGTCTACCGCGAGGCGCAACCGGGCAAGTCGATGATCGTGCGGTACGGCCCGGGCGTGGGCCAGGCCCTCGACCAGAGCTACCACCTGCGCCGGACCATGCCGCCCCAGCAGGGGCCGTTCTTCCTGCTGGACATCGACAGCTTCTGGACGCCCACCGGGGCCATCCCCGAATACGACCGCAACGCGGTACTGAGCACGTTCCAGGACCTCTACGAACCGGCGCGCGTCGTGTTCCAGGAGATGCTCACCACCCGCATGAAGGACGACCTGCTGCGCTCCTAAACCGCAGCGCCGCGTCAGCGCCCGAGCACCGCGCTGCTGTAGGTCACATCGGCGAACGCCGCCGCGACGTCGTCGTCGGGATAGGCGAAGCCGTCGGCCGCGTGCAGCTCCGCCACGGTTTTCGACGAGACCTGCCAGCCACGCTGGTTCAGGTAATCGATGATGTGGCTGCGCTGGCCGTGGTAGACCAGGTCGTTGAAGTCGATCTCGAATCCGAGCTCACTCATCCTGTCGTGGTGGGCGCGCCACCGCTCGTCGGCGAAAATTGCGGTGTCGGGCACGAATTCGAACGCCAGGCGGCTGCCGGGAGCGCTCAGCGCGGTGATGCTGTCGAACAGCGCGTCCTGGGCCTCGTCCGGCAGGTAGACCAGCAGGCCTTCGGCGCTCCACGCCGTGGGGGCCTGCGGATCGAAGCCCGCGGCCTGCAGCGCCGCGGCCCAGTCGTCACGCAGGTCGACGGCGACCGTGCGCCGCTCGGCGGTCGGCTCGGCGCCGAGATCACGCAGGGTCAGCGTCTTGAACTCGATCACCTCGGGCATGTCGACCTCGTACACCACGGTGCCGGCCGGCCACGGCAGCCGGTAGGCCCGCGCGTCGAGACCCGCCGCGAGGATCACCGCCTGGCCGACGCCGCCGCGCGCCGCCTCGAGAAAGAAGTTGTCGTAAAACCTGGTGCGGCTGGCCATCCCCTGGGCCATCCGGTTCGGGTCGAACTCGGAATCGCCACCGACCGGGATCTGACCGTTGACCAGCCGAACGTAGACGTCGATGCCGACGGCACGCACCAGCGGCGCGGCGTACGGGTCATCGATCAGCGCCTCGTCGGAGGCCAGCGCCCGCTGCGCAGCGACCATGGTCGCCGTCGCCCCGACACTCGTCGCCAGGTCCCAACGATCGCTCTCCGTGCGCGCCATCCCGCTCCCCATCCGGCCAAAGAAGCCCAAGAAATATAGACAGTCTAGTTAATACCACAGGGTCCGGCGGCGCACCGTCGGGCTACCCTCCGACCATGACCGACTTCGCGCAACGAACGATCGACCTGGCCCGCCAGAACGTCGCCGAGGGCGGTCGCCCGTTCGCGACGGTGATCGTCCGGGACGGCGAGGTCGTGGCCGAGAGCGCCAACCGGGTCGCCCAGACCCACGACCCGACGGCCCACGCGGAGATCCTCGCCATCCGCGCGGCGTGCCTGAAGCTGGGCACCGAACACCTGGTCGACGCCGCCATCTACGTGCTCGCCCACCCGTGCCCGATGTGCCTGGGCTCGCTGTATTACTGCTCACCCCGGGAGGTCGTTTTCCTGACCACCCGCGACTCCTACGAGCAGTACTACCTTGATGACCGCAAGTACTTCGAGGTCTCCACTTTCTACGACGAATTCGCCAAGAGCTGGGACCGGCGACGCCTGCCGATGCGTTACGAACCCCGGGACGCCGCGGTCGAGGTCTACCGCCTGTGGAACGAGCGCAACGGCGGCCGGCGGTCGACCGTCGTGCCAACGGGCTGATCCACCGACCTTGACAGCCGTACCCCACGCTTAGCTATTATCTGCGTATGCATGCAAGTAATAGCGAAGACTACTTGCCCGACGATCAGGCGAGCCTGGTCGTAGAGGTCTTCCGCATGCTGGCCGACGCGACCCGCGTGCAGGCGCTCTGGGCGCTCACCCATCGCGAGATGTCGGTCAACGAACTGGCCGAACACGTGGGCAAGCCGGCGCCGTCGGTGTCCCAGCACCTCGCGAAGCTGCGGATGGCGCGCCTCGTGCGCACCCGGCGCGACGGGACCACCATCTACTACAGCGTCGAGAACGACCACGTCCGCCAGCTCGTGCTCGACGCCGTCTTCAACGCCGAGCACGCTGGCCCCGGGGTTCCCCGCCACCATCGCGGCGACGGTGAGCTGAAGGCGGTCGGCGTTTCAACCGCGAACGCTCACAACACCTCTCGGACAAGGAGAAAAGGGAAATGACCGAACAACACGCCCACGACGGGCCGCACGCGCACCAACACTCACACGGCGACGTGGCGCACGCGCATGCGCACACCACGCACCAGCACGAGCACGTCACACACGAGCACCCCCACGTCCACGACGACGGAACCCAGCACGCCCACCAGCACGTGCACCAGCCCGGCCTCGAGGAGATGCACACCCACGCCCACGCCTGACGCGCGGGCCGCGTGCCTCAGGAGACGTTGGGGCAGTAGTGCTTCGGGTCGCCGCGCTCGTCCGGCGGCGGCAGGTTGCGCCTCGGTGTCTGCACCAGCGGCGCGTCGGCCGGAATACGGCCGCGTGCCCGGTCCCATCCGGCGCGGGCCCGCGGATGCTTGCGGAAACGCTTGGGCACCAATGCGAACGCCAGACGCACGGCGTCGCCGAAGCGCCGGTGCAGCCATTCTTTGCGGGGCGACCATGTGTAGCCCATCAGCTCACGCACCGGCGGATCGTAGAGGCCGACGGTGAGCCAAACGAAGAAGGGCGCCAACAATTTGCGTTGCGCGGCCCATAACCAATCCGGAACCTGTTGGGCGAACGGCGGTTTAGGCAACTCGGTCAGGTCGAGCACGGCGCGCGCCGCGTAGTTGTTCTCCAACACGTTGCGGCACATGTGGTCCCAGTAGGCCTCGAACTCCTCCCACGACCCCGGTACCGGCCGCATGCTCATGCCGTACTGCCGATACCACTGGACGTGTTCGTCGAAGAGTTGGCGCTTCTGAGCCTCGGTCAGCCCACCACAGAAACGCTCGGCCACGTGAATCGTGCCGACGAAGAACGTGGCGTGCGCCCAGTAGAAGACGTCGGGGTTCAGCGCGTGGTAGCGGCGGCCCTGCTCGTCGACACCCTTGATGGCGGTGTGGTAGTCGCGCACCTCGGCGCCGGTCACCGGGGCGCGGTCGCCGTCGAACACCACACCACCGATCGGGTACAGCGAGCGCAGCAGCCGGGGCCAGCGTTCCCGGAAGAACGTCGAGTGGTCGATGACGGCCGCACCCAGCTGCGGGTGCATGTTCTGCATGGACCCCGCCCACGGACCCTGCAGCATGCCGCGCCAATCGCCGAAGTAGCGCCAGGTCAGCGAATCCGGGCCGAGCGGGTCGGGCGGGGCCTCGTAGCCCATCGGCGACACCGGACACCCGGCGGCCGCGCCGTCGGCGGCGGCCGGGTCGTGGGCGTGGCTCGTCAGCGGGCCGGCGGCGGACGTATGTTGAGTCACTGTTGAGATCCCGTAAATGTCGGCGATTTTGACTACATGCGTTGTCAAGTTCGAGCTTAGGAGCGTTGTGCCGTCCGGTCAACGACGGAGCCGTTGGACCGGCGTCCCCCTGGAGAGTCGCCTCGCACTGCGCCGCGACGACCTCGTCACCGCCGGTGTGCAACTGCTCGGCAGTGATCGCGGACCCGCGCTGACGGTGCGCGCGGTGTGCCGCGAGGCCGCGCTGACCGAACGCTACTTCTACGAGAGCTTCACCGACCGCGACGAATTCGTGCGGGCGGTCTACGACGACGTGTGCACGCGAGCGATGAGCACCCTGACCTCGGCGAACACGCCCCGGGAGGCCGTCGAACGGTTCGTCGAGCTGATGGTCGACGACCCGGTGCGGGGCCGCGTGCTGCTGCTGGCGCCGGCGGTGGAGCCGATACTGACGCGCTCGGGCGCGGAGTGGATGCCCGACTTCATTGACCTGCTGCAAACCAAGCTGTCCCGGATCGGGGATCCAGCGTTGCAGAAAATGATCGCCACCAGCCTCGTCGGCGCCCTGTCGAGCCTGTTCACCGCGTACCTCAACGGCCGGCTCGGCGCCACCCGCACGCAGTTCATCGACTACTGCGTGAACATGCTGTTCACCACCGCGGCCCCCTACGTGCCGGCGCCCGAGCTGGGCAACTCCGAGTAACGGGTTTCAGCGGCGCCACGCGAGCGAACCCACTCCGGTGATGTCTGCGACGGGTGAGCGCCGGAGAAACCGAACTGTGACCCTCCGCAGACACCGGCACGCGGCGCGGAAACTTGATGCTACCGGGGTACACAGATATCGTTGACCGCTACCAATCGACACAGATAACCGGAGGGGCCATGTCAGCTGAGCTGACCGACCTACAGCTGTTGCGGGAACTCGAGCCGGTCGTCGAGAAGAACATGAATCGACACCTGAGCATGAGCAAGGCGTGGAATCCGCACGACTACATCCCGTGGTCGGACGGAAAGAACTACTACGCGCTCGGCGGCCAGGACTGGCACCCCGAGCAAAGCAAGCTCTCCGACGTCGCGCAGGTGGCGATGGTGCAGAACCTGGTCACCGAGGACAACCTGCCGTCGTATCACCGCGAGATCGCGATGAACATGGGCATGGACGGCGCCTGGGGACAATGGGTCAACCGCTGGACCGCCGAGGAGAACCGGCACGGGATCGCGCTGCGTGACTACCTGGTGGTGACGCGTGCGGTCGATCCGGTCGAGCTGGAGAAGCTGCGCATCGAGGTGGTCAACCGGGGCTTCAGCCCGGGCCAGAACCACCAAGGGGACTACTTCGCCGAGACCCTCACCCACTCCGTGCTCTACGTCAGCTTCCAGGAGCTGGCCACCCGGATCTCGCACCGCAACACCGGCAGGGCCTGTAATGACCCGGTCGCCGACCAGTTGATGGCCAAGATCTCGGCCGACGAGAACCTGCACATGATCTTCTACCGGGACGTCAGCGCGGCCGCGTTCGACCTGGCGCCCAACCAGGCGATGAAGTCGCTGCACCTGATCTTGCGGAACTTCCAGATGCCCGGCTTCCAGGTGCCCGAGTTCCGGCGCAAGGCCGTGTTCATCGCCGTCGGCGGCGTCTACGACCCGCGCATCCACCTCGACGAGGTCGTCATGCCGGTGCTGAAGAAATGGCGCATCTTCGAGCGCGACGACTTCACCGGCGAGGCGGCTGCGCTGCGTGATGACCTTGCGCTGCTGATCAAGGAACTCGAGCAGGCATGCGACAAGTTCGAGATCTCCAAGCAGCGTCAACTCGACCGCGAAGCCCGCACCGGCAAGAGGGCCACCGCCCAGGAGCTGCACAAGACCGCGGGCAAGCTGGTGATGAGCCGGCGGTAGCCGGCTGAAGGACCATCATGCGCATCGGTCCGATCACGCTCGCCAGCCCGGTGGTGCTGGCCCCGATGGCGGGCGTGACCAACGTCGCATTCCGGACGCTGTGCCGCGAACTGGAATGCGCCAAGGTCGGCACGGTCAGTGGGCTGTACGTCTGCGAGATGGTGACGGCGCGGGCGCTCGTCGAGCGCCACCCGGCCACCATGCACATGACGACGTTCGCGCCGGACGAGTCGCCGCGCTCGCTGCAGCTCTACACGGTCGATCCGGCCACCACGTATGCCGCCGCCAGGATGATCGCCGACGAGGGCCTGGCCGACCACATCGACATGAACTTCGGCTGCCCGGTGCCCAAGGTCACCAAGCGCGGCGGCGGGGCGGCGCTGCCGTACAAGCGGCGCCTGTTCGGGCAGATCGTCGCGGCGGCCGTGCGGGCCACGGACGGCACCGGCATCCCGGTGACCGTGAAGTTCCGCGTCGGCATCGACGACGGGCACCACACGCACCTGGACGCCGGGCGCATCGCCGAGGCCGAGGGCGCCGCCGCGGTCGCCCTGCACGCCCGCACAGCGGCCCAGCGCTACTCCGGCACAGCGGACTGGGAACAGATCGCGCTGCTCAAGCAGCAGGTGCGCACGATCCCGGTGCTCGGCAACGGCGACATCTACGACGCCAGCGACGCGCTGGCGATGATGGCCAAGACCGGGTGCGACGGCGTCGTCATCGGCCGCGGCTGCCTGGGGCGGCCGTGGCTGTTCGCCGAGCTGTCGGCCGCGTTCACCGGTACCCCGGCGCCCGTGCCGCCCACCCTGGGCGAGGTCGCCGACATCGTCCGCCGGCACGGCCGGTTGCTGGCCGACCATTTCGGCGAGGACAAGGGCATGCGCGACATTCGCAAGCACATCGCCTGGTACCTGCACGGCTTTCCCGCCGGGTCCGAACTGCGGCGGGCGCTGGCCATGGTCACCACGCTCGCGGAGCTTGACACGCTGCTGGACCGGTTGGACGGCACCGTCGCGTTCCCGGACGCGGCCACCGGGCCCCGCGGCCGGCAGGGTTCACCGGCCCGCGTCGTCCTGCCCGAAGGTTGGCTGAACGACCCGGACGATCCCACGGTGCCGGCCGGGGCGGACGTCATGCACTCGGGCGGCTGAACCCGGACTCGAAATCGCGTCCGGAGCGATAACTCAGTACGATGTGGGCCTTGATGCATAGCGCTTTGCCGGCGGCGAGGTTCAGGGCCGCGCGCGGGAGCGCGACGAACGCCGTGACATGTGCTACGGACACGCCCCTAGCGTCCGCGTCAGAGATTCGGAGGCCGGCACGACATGAGTGACGCCGACAAAGACGCCACTCCTGACGACCGGCGCGCGTCCGACGCCCGGCGCGCCGCCCCGTGGGAGCGGTTCTCCGAGCCGCCACCGGACCACAACCTGCACCGATGGCAGCCCCACCCACCCGCCGAGCCTGACGTCCACGACGAGCCCGACATCGACGACGAGCCGCCGGCCGGCGACGCCGCAAAGGCCGGCAGCCACGCGGAGGGTGGGGTCACCGTCGCCGACCTGATCGCCAAGTTCGGCGGCGCGCCCTCCAAGCGGCCCCGGCGCCATCGCGTGGCCGACGAGGACGAGTCCGTCGACCCGGCCGATCAGCAGGACACGCAGGTCATCGATGTCCCGGCCTACTCGTTCGAGCTCGTCTCGGAGCTTCCCGATCTCACGCCGGCGAGCTTCCCGCTCGGCGACGAACCCGAACCCGAGCCGACCACCAAGGCGCCGCGCCGGCTACTGCGCAGGCGCGAGCGCCGGGCCCCCGCCGGGGACACGGGCGAGCAGGCCCAGCGCCGACCCAAGCGCCGGCACCGGCCGCTGCTGCTGGCCGCGCGCTCGCTGGCGGCGCTGTTGGCCGTGCTGACGCTGGCCATGACCGGCGGGGCGTGGCAGTGGAGCGCGTCGAAGAACAGCCGCCTCAACACCGTCAGCGCGCTGGACAGGAATTCGCGCGACATCGTCGACCCCAACGGCCAGTACGGCGACGAGGACTTCCTGATCGTCGGCATGGACTCGCGCTCCGGGGAGAACGCGAACATGGGCGCCGGGGACACCGAGGATGCCGGGGGCGCGCGGTCGGACACCGTGATGCTGGTCAACATCCCGGCGAACCGCAAACGCGTCGTGGTGGTGTCGTTCCCCCGCGACCTGGCGATCACCCCGATCCATTGCGAGGCCTGGAACCCCGACACCTGGAAATACGGGCCCATCTACGACGAGAAGACGGGGACGTGGGGTCCCAAGACGGTCTACACCGAGACCAAGCTGAACTCGACGTTCTCCTATGGCGGTCCCAAGTGCCTGGTGAAGGAGATCCAGAAGCTGTCCGGGTTGAGCATCAGCCGCTTCATCGCCGTCGATTTCGCCGGGTTCGCCAAGATGGTCGAGGCCCTCGGCGGGGTCGAGGTGTGCAGCACCACGCCGCTGCACGACTACGAGTTGGGCACGGTGCTCAAGCACGCCGGGCGGCAGGTCATCGACGGGCCGACCGCGCTGAACTACGTGCGGGCCCGCCAGGTCACCACGGAGAACAACGGTGACTACGGCCGCATCAAACGCCAGCAGCTGTTCCTGTCCTCGCTGCTGCGCGCGCTGATCTCCGAGGACACGCTGTTGGACCTCAACAAGCTCAACAACGTGGTCAATCTGTTCATCGGCGACAGCTACGTCGACAACGTCAAAACCAAGGACCTGGTCCAGCTCGGTCAGTCGCTGCAGGGCATCGCGGCCGGGCACATCACCTTTGTCACCGTGCCCACCGGGATCACCGATGAAAACGGGGACGAACCGCCGCGCACGACCGATATGCGGGCGCTGTTCGACGCCATCATCGACGACGATCCCCTGCCGCTGGAAAACGACCACAACGCGCAGCGGCTGGGCACCTCCACCACCTCGAAGTCGACAACCACCCCCACCCCGACGCAGACGCCGACCCCCAACCCCGTACCCGAGGTCCGGCGCGAACAGGTCACCACGACCTCGCCTCGCGAGGTGACGGTGCGGGTGTCCAACGCGACCAGCACGTCGGGCCTGGCCGCCGCCGCCACCACCGCGCTCAAGCGGGACGGGTTCAACGTCATGTCGCCCGATGACTATCCCAGTGCGCTCAAGGCGACCACCGTGTTCTTCTCTCCCGGCAACGAGCAGGCCGCGGCGACCGTGGCGTCGGCGTTCGCCAACTCCAAGGTGCACCGGGTGTCCGGCTACGGGCAGGTCGTCCAGGTGGTGCTCGGCCCCGACTTCGACGCCGTCGCCGAGCCGCCACCCAGCGGCTCGCCGATCAGCATGCAGATCGAGCGCACGACGGGCGACACCCCGACCAAGCTGCCCGAGGACCTCACGGTCACCAACGCGGCCGACACCACCTGCGAATAGCCGGTTTTGGCGCCGCCGCGCACCCCGTTTTCGGTGCCGAGAAAGTAGGCTTGGCAGCATGCGCACCGCCTACCATGAGCAGCTCGCCGAGTTGTCCGAACGACTCGGCGAGATGTGTGGGCTGGCCGGCGCCGCCATGGAGCGCGCCACCCAGGCCCTGCTGCAGGCCGACCTGGTGCTGGCCGAACAGGTGATCTCCGACCACGAGCAGATCGCGGCCATGAGCGCCCGCGCCGAGGAGAGCGCCTTCGTGCTGCTGGCCTTGCAGGCGCCGGTGGCCGGTGATCTGAGGTCGATCGTGAGCGCCATCCAGATGGTGGCGGACATCGACCGGATGGGCGCGCTGGCCCTGCACGTCGCCAAGATCGCGCGTCGGCGCCACCCCCAGCACGCGCTACCCGAGGAGGTCAACGGGTACTTTGCCGAAATGGGCAGGGTCGCAGTCGAATTGGGCAACAGCGCCCAGGAGGTGGTGTTGTCCCGCGACCCGGAAAAGGCCGCGCGGATCCGCGAGGAAGACGACGCCATGGACGATCTGCACCGGCACTTGTTCTCGGTGCTGATGGACCGGAAATGGAAGTACGGCGTGGCCGCGGCCGTCGACGTGACGCTGCTGGGGCGGTTCTACGAGCGTTTCGCCGACCACGCCGTGGAGGTGGCGCGTCGCGTCATCTTCCAGGCGACCGGCAGCCTTCCCGAAGAGGACACCAAAGCCAACTCCGAGTAGGAGGGCCAAGCTGCAGCGTCAGCCGAAGCGGCCGGAGATGTAGTCCTCGGTGGCCTTCTCGCTCGGGTTGGAGAAAATCTTTTCGGTGTCGTCGATTTCGACGAGCCGGCCCGGCTTGCCGGTCGCCTCCAGGTTGAAGAACGCCGTCAGGTCGCTCACTCGGGCGGCCTGCTGCATGTTGTGGGTGACGATGACGATGGTGTAATCCTGCTTCAACTCGCTGATCAGGTCTTCGACGGCCATCGTCGAGATCGGGTCCAGCGCCGAGCACGGCTCGTCCATCAGCAACACGTCGGGCTGCACGGCGATGGCCCGTGCGATGCACAGGCGCTGCTGCTGGCCCCCGGATAGTCCGCCGCCGGGCTTGTCCAACCGGTCCTTGACCTCGTCCCACAGATTCGCACCCCGTAGTGAGTGCTCGGCCACCTCCTCGAGCACCTTGCGGTTGCGCACCCCTTGCAGCTTCAGGCCGGCCACCACATTGCTGCGGATCGACATGGCGGGGAACGGGTTCGGGCGCTGGAACACCATCCCGATGGCCCGGCGCACCCCGACCGGGTCGACACCCGGGCCGTAGATGTCTTCGTCGTCGAGCAGCACGCTGCCCTCGACGCGGCCGCCGGGGACCACCTCGTGCATGCGGTTCAGCGTGCGTAGCACGGTCGTCTTACCGCAGCCCGACGGGCCGATGAACGCCGTCACGCTGCGGGGCAGAACCGAAAGCGTCACATCCGCGACAGCCTGAAACGCCCCGTAGAAGATGTTGACGCTTTTGAGGTCCAAGCGCTTGGCCACCTAGTGCTCCTGCCTATGACTTCCTGGGGGCGAAGATTTTCGAGATCGCCCGGGCCCCGATGTTGATGATGGCGATCACCAGAATGAGGGTTAGCGCGGCACCCCACAACCGCTGGGAGGGCGCCGGGTTGACGCCCGCGCTGAGCGAGGTCTGATGGTAGATCATGCCAGGCAGCGAACCGATGAACCCGTGGAAGATGTCGAGTCCGACCGACTGCGCATAGCCGACCAGGACCAGCAAGGGGGCCGTCTCCCCCAGCACCCTGGCCACCGCCAACATGATCCCCGTGACGATGCCCGACAGGCCCGTGGGAATCACGATCCGGACGACGGTTTTCCACTTCGGGATGCCCAGCGCGTAACTGGCCTCGCGCAGGTCCACCGGGACGATCCGCAGCATCTCCTCGGTGGCCCGCACGATCACCGGGAGCATCAACAAGACCAGGGCCAGCGACACCGCGAACTCGGACCGGTCAAGGCCCAGCGTCGCCACGCCCAGCGTGTAGACGAACAGTGCCGCCACGATCGAGGGCACACCGGACAGGATGTCGACCATGAACGAGGCCAGGTTGCCCAGCGGCGTGCCGCCGCCGTATTCGACCAGATAGATCGCCACCATGATGCCGATCGGGATGGCGAGGACCGCGCATACCACTCCCTGCAGCAGCGTGCCGATGATCGCGCGGCCGGCACCGCCGTCGGCCACGAACGACGTCACGCCCTCCTGCGAAGGCGTCCACCACGCGGCGGACGCGATCACCGTGTAGCCCTTGGCGACCACCGACCACAGCACCAAAACCAACGGCGTCAGGGCGACGATCATCGATGCCGTCACCAGCGCGGCGGCCAGGATGTTCGCGAACCGGCGGCGCCGGCCGAGCCCGGGAAACGTCCGGGCCTTCAGCGGGCGGTCCAGGATCGAGGTCATCGGTCGCGGCCTCGGCGTGCGGCCCCGGCGACCGCGCCGCGCGCCAGGGCGTCGATCACGAACGTCAGGAGGAAGAGCACCAGCCCGGCGGCGATGTAGGCGCCCGCCCGGTGCGGGTCGTCCAGATCCGAGGCGGCACCGGCGATCTTGGTGGCGAAGGTGGAGCCGCCGTCGAACAGCGACCAGCCGAACGCGGCGTGCGTTCCCCGCAGGATGACCAGCAGCGCCATCGTCTCACCGAGGGCGCGGCCCAGCCCCAGCATCGCGCCGCTGACATATCCGGACCGCCCGAACGGCAGCACGGTCGTCGTGACCACTTCCCAGCGGGTGGCGCCCAGCGCCAGCGCGGCCTCGATCTGGTCCGGCGGAGTCTGGGCGAACACCTCCCGGGTGACCGCGGTGGTGAGCGGCAGGACCATCACCGCCAGCACGAGGCCGCCGGTGAACACGGTTCCCCCGTCGGCCGCCGCGCTGGCGTCTCCGGCGAACAGGAAGCACCAGCCCATGGTGTGGTTGAGCCAGGCCGCGACGGGTCGCAGCTGGGGCGCCAGCACGTGCAGCCCCCACACGCCGTAGACGATCGACGGCACCGCGGCCAGCAGGTCGATCGCGTACGCCAGCGGCCCGGCGAGCCGGCGGGGCGCGTACTGCGTGATGAACAGGGCCACGCCCAGGGCGACGGGCATGGCCAGAAGCAACGCCGCCAGCGACACGAAGACGGTCACCTGCAGCAGGTCGAGGATGCCGAAGTGCATCGCCGACGTGTCGGTCGTCACCCAAGCGCCGCCGTAGCCGAGGAAGTTCTCCCGGTCGCGCTTCAGGGCCGGGATGGCGCCCAACAGCAAGAACACACCGATCGCGGCGATCAACAAGACGATCACGACACCAGAGGCCCGCGCGAGCCCGCGGAATATCCTGTCCCCCGCCCGCGGCCGGGCGTGCCCCCACGGGCTCAGGGGGACCACCGGTGCCTCCGGGGAGGGCACGGCGAGAACCGCGCCCGAACCCGCGTCGGCCGGCTTTGGTGTGGTCACTGTGATCCCGTCACAGTTCTGTTGCCGCTCCTTGCGCCCACGTGTTCACCAGTCGCTCCCCGACTTTATCGGGCGGCAGAATGTGACCCGCAGCCGTCGGCCAGGACGGTGCGGCGTCATCCGCCGGCGGCGGGCGGGGACGCGTAGGCGGTGTCGACGCTGTAGCGGGTGAAACCCAGGCCCTCGTAGGTCCGCAGCGCAGCGGCGTTGTCCGACTCCACGTACAGCATCACGGTGGGGTCCGCGGCACCGGCCAGCCGGCGCGCCAGCGACTCGATGCCGATGGCGGTCAGCACCTGTCCGACGCCGCGGCGCTGCGCAGAGGGGTCGACGCCCACGACGTAGACCTCACCCAGCCCGGGCCGGTCGAGATGCACCTTGGTCCAGTGGAAGCCCAGCAGTCTGCCCACCTGGTCGCTGGTCGAGCCACCGAACGCCAGAAACAGGCCCGCCGGGTCGAACCACGGTTCGCGGCGCCGCTCGGCCAGGTCGGCGGAGGTCCAGCCGCCCTGTTCGGGGTGCGCGGCAAATGCCGCGTTGTTGACCCGCAGCAGTTCGGCGTCGTCGCCCGGGCCCGCGTAGGTGCGGATCCGCATCTCGGCGGCCGGGGGCACCGGCGGGACATCGCGCAACGAACGCCGCATCTGGACGAGTTCGCGCACGGGTTCCAGGCCCAACGCGGACGCGGTCGCCCGGGCGGCGTCCAGCGTGCCATGCGCCCAGAACCGGTTGCGGCCCGCTGTCTTGGCGAGCGCCGCGCGTCCCATCGTCGCACCGATGCCGCGCCGGCGGGCCTGCGGATGCACCACCAGTTCGGCCATCCCTGCGTCTCCGTCGCGGGGCGGGCTGAGGTTGAGGTAGCCGACCGCAGCGGTGTCCGGCGCTTCGGTAACCAGCAGATGCTCGGTGCGGTCGTGCCCGAGTTCCCGCAGCACCTGCTCACCGACGGGCGCCACCCCATCGAGTTCTGTTGCCGCCGTGACCAGTTGTTGCACCTGCCGCTGTTCGTCGGCGGTCAGTTCGGCGCGCCAGTCCGGCGGGGTCACTGACTGTGCGCGGGGTCGACCAGCGGACCTTGCACTTCCTCGGAGTCGGCGTCGTCGGCCTCGGCGCCGTCGGATTCGGCGATCGGTGCGCGGCCCCGCGCGGGCCGGACCGCCTTGTAGCCGACGTTGCGGACCGTGCCGATCAACGCCTCGTGTTCGGGGCCGAGTTTGGCCCGCAGCCGGCGCACGTGCACGTCGACCGTGCGCGTGCCGCCGAAGAAGTCATACCCCCACACCTCGTGCAGCAACTGCGCGCGCGTGAACACCCGACCGGCGTGTTGGGCCAGGTATTTCAGCAACTCGAACTCTTTGTAGGTGAGGTCGAGCGGACGGCCCCGCAATCGCGCGGTGTAGGTGCCCTCGTCGATCACCAACTCGCCGAGGTTCACCTTGCCCGCGCTCTCCTGTTCGGCCAGGCCGCCGCGGCGTCCTACCACCAGCCGGAGCCTGGCGTCGATCTCGGCGGGCCCCGTGCTGGGCAGCAGGATCTCGTCCAGCCCCCAGTCCGCGCTGACCGCCACCAGGCCGCCCTCGCTCACCACGGCCAGGACGGGAACGGAGCGGCCCGCGGTGTTCAGCAGGCGGCACAGCCCGCGCGCGGAGGACAGGTCGGTCCGCGCATCGACGAGCACCGCGTCCGCGGTTCCGGCCTCCAGCAGGGAGGACGGCTCCGGCGGGGCGGTCCGAACGGTGTGGGGAAGCAGCGACAGCGACGGCAGGACCGGGTCGGGATGCAGCTCCGAGGTCAGCAGTAAAAGCTCCAACAAGCCCCTCCAGCTCGGGGGAAAGGCATCTCCCAATTACGGAACGCAACGTAGCGTTAGTTGCCAGGTCAACTAACGATAACGCGCCACCTGGCCGTTGGCGTCGCGATCATGCGCTCCGGGCCCGAGTGTGACGAAGCGCTCCCGCCGGGCGCGCGGCACCGGCACGGAGTGCCCGCGGCGGGCCCGGCGCCGGCTCCGTCACAATGTGCGGGTGCGCAAGGTGCTGATCGGTGTGTCGGCGGCGGCGATCGCCGTGGGCGTGGTGTTGCTGGGCGCCGTCGGCGTCGACTACGGGACCAGCATCTATGCCGAATACCGGCTGTCGTCGACCGTGCGCAAAGCGGCGCACCTGGGGTCCGACCCGTTCGTGGCCATCCTGGCGTTCCCGTTCATCCCGCAGGCGATGCGCCGGCACTACAACGAGCTGGAGATCAAGGCCAACGCGGTCGAGCACGCGAGGACCGGCCAGGCCACGCTCGAGGCCACCATGCACTCCGTCGACCTGACGTACGCGTCCTGGCTGATCAGGCCGGAAGCGAAGCTGCCGGTGGGCGAGCTGGAAAGCCGCATCATCATCGACTCCGTGCACCTGGGCCGCTACCTGGGCATCACCGATCTGATGGTCGACGCCCCGCCCCGGGAAACCAACGACGACGCCACCGGCGGCACCACCGAATCCGGGATCTCGGGCAGCCAAGGCCTGGTGTTCACCGGCACGCCGAAGTCCGCCCATTTCGACCACCGGGTCAGCGTCTCGGTGGACCTGTCCATCTCCCCCGACGACCCGGCGACGCTGGTGTTCACCCCGACCGGGGTCCTGACCGGGCCGGACACCGCGAACCAAGCGGTTCCCGACGACAAGCGCGACGCGGTGCTGCGCGCGTTCAGCGCCGGCCTGCCCGATCAGCGGCTGCCGTTCGGCGTGGCACCCCAGACCGTCGGGGCGCGCGGCTCGGACGTCATCATCGAAGGCATCACCTACGGAATGACCGTCGCCCTGGACGAGTTCAAGCAATCGTGAACCAGTGCGCTCGGCAGAAGCGGGGCCCGTGATCACCGTCATGGTCGCGATCCTTGCGGCGGCCGTCGTGGCAACGCTCGCCGCGTGGTTGATGACACGGCGCTCAGGGCAGCTCCGGGAGGTCAGTCCCGAGTCGGCGGGGAGCGCCGCCAGCGACAGCGGCGACCTGGGCCTGTCCCGCAGCGGCCCGACGGTCGTGCACTTCAGCGCCCCGTGGTGCGGACCGTGCGACCGGGTGCGCCGGGTGGTCGGCCAGGTTTGCGACGACCTGGGCGACGTGGCCCATGTCGAGATCGACCTGGACGCCAATCCGGCCGCCGCCCGCCGGTTCGCGGTCCTGTCGCTGCCCACCACGTTGATCTTCGACCTCGACGGACGCCAGCGATACCGCGCCTCGGGTGTGCCCACGGCCGCCGACCTGCGGTCCGCGCTGGAACCGCTGTTGACTTGAGCGCCACACCATTGGGTAAGCTTGCCGGCGTGCCAACCCGCCTCGAGCCCATGCTCACCAAGCGTCGCGCAGTCGATCTGTGCCGCACCGCGGGTTGTTGCTGTTGCTGTTGCTGCTGAGTAGCCGCGTTTCCGCGCGCACTCGGAGCAGCCTCGGATGCCGACCGTGGCCTGTCTCCGACCGTCCCCCTGCACCAGCATCTTCTCCAGGAGCAACATCATGTCCACACCCAACAGCACGGCTCGGCGCGACCTCGTCGACGTGCGCGGGCCGAGGTTCGTCGCCTGGGTCACGACCGCTGTCTTGACGTTCGCGTTGATCGTCTCGGCGATGCGTCCCCTGGCCGCCGCGATCGTCCTGGCGCTGCAGGCCGTCGTGTTCGCCATCGGCGCGGCCGGCGGGCCGCGGCGCCACCCCTACGGGCGGGTGTTCGCGGCGCTGGTGGCCCCCCGGCTGGGCCCGGTGACCGAGCGGGAGCCGGTGGCGCCGCTCAAGTTCGCCCAGCTCGTCGGCTTCGTCTTCGCGGTCTGCGCCGCCGCCTGCTTCGCGGCCGGCGCGTTCCTGCCGGGCGTCCTGGCCGCCGCGGCCGCGCTGGTGGCCGCCGTCCTCAATGCGGCCTTCGGCATCTGCCTCGGCTGCCGGCTCTACCCGCTTGTCGCGCGCCTTCGACGCGACCCCCGCGGACCGGCGAATGCCGCGACCGAACAGGGAAGTTGACATGTCGCCTGGAAGCAAACAGACACTCGCGCTGCCGCCCAGCGTCGACCTGGCGAGGCAGACGGTGATCACCGGGCGCGACGTGGACCGCGACGGCCGGGTCAGCATCCGGTAACGGCGTCGCGGTGGTGGCAGCGGCGGGGGCAGGCGTCCACGAGGTGGACGTCAAGATCGCCTGACGCACCGGCCCGGCCACGGCCGGCGCGGGCGAATAGACTCGTTCCCGTGGTGCTGTTCTACGAGATCGTCCTGGTGCTGGCGGTCGTGCTCATCTCCTGGTTCGCCCTGTACACCCTTTACCGGCTCATCACCGACGAGTCGTGAGCTCCGCTGGCCCCAACCCCGACGGGCCCGGCGGTGCGGGCTTCGGCGACCGTGCGATGGCCGCCGCTGCCGAGCGCGCCAAGCTGACCGCGGCGCGCAACATCCCGGCCTTCGATGACCTGCCGGTTCCCGCCGACACCGCGAACCTGCGCGAGGGCGTCAACCTCAACGACGCGCTCTTGGCGCTGCTGCCGCTGGTCGGCGTGTGGCGCGGAGAAGGCGAGGGCCGCGGACACGACGGTGACTACCGGTTCGGCCAACAGATCGTGGTCTCGCATGACGGCCGCGACTACCTGAACTGGGAGGCCCGCTCCTGGCGGCTCAGCGACACGGGCGACTACCAAGAACACGCGTTGCGCGAGACGGGCTTTTGGCGCTTCGTCAACGATCCTGACGACCCCAGCGAATCGCAGGCCATCGAGCTGCTGCTGGCCCACTCGGCCGGCTACGTCGAGTTGTTCTACGGGCGCCCGCGGAACCAGTCGTCGTGGGAATTGGCGACCGACGCCCTGGCCCGCAGCCGATCGGGCGTGCTGGTGGGCGGCGCCAAGCGGCTCTACGGCATCGTGGAGGGCGGCGACCTGGCCTACGTCGAGGAGCGGGTGGACGCCGACGGCGGGCTGGTGCCGCACCTGTCGGCGCGCCTGTCGCGGTTTGCCGGTTAGCACCGCGCGCGGCGGCCCCCGACATGGAACGGCCCCCGAGCGCAGCTCCTGGTTGGACAACACCGGAAACTCGGGGGCCGGGTGACTGCGGGGAATTCGCCAGCGCGCATGGGCCGCTAGCTCTTCCGAGCCGATGGCGCTAGCGCGCAGCCACCTCACATGTCCATGAACCTATCAATTTCGCGGACCACCTCCCTTCCTGTGTACGGCCGACCGTACCCGTAAATCGGCAAGCCGACAACAGGATTCACCTTCTAGCGATCGCTGACGACCGCCGCGTCGATGAGTGCGGCGAACTCCGCGGCCATCGGAGACTTAGGCAGTGGGCGCCCATCGAGGGTGTGCACCCGGGCGGCTAGCGTCATGCTCGACACGAGCCAGATCCCCTGTGCAGCATGAAGATCCGCGGGGCGCAGAGCGCGGTAGTCGCAGTCGTAGCCCTTGGAGCGGGCCACCTCGAACAGGGCCTGTTGGGTGGTGCCGCGCAGGATCGGGTACCACGGCGGCGGCGTCAGCAGGCACGGGTTTTCCGCCTCGGCGTCGGTGGCGATGACCACCGTGGAGCGCGGCCCCTCCAGGATGTAGCCGTCGGAGCTGACGAAAATGACGTCACCGGCGCCGTGGCGCGCCGCGTACCGCAGGGCGGCCATGTTGACCGCATACGACAGGGTCTTGGCGCCGGCCAGTAACCAGGGCATCGCGTCGACGCCGCGGGCGGGCAGGCCGCGATCCAGCGTCACCGCCGCGAGGCCGTCGCGCCGCACGGCGGCGACGCGTTCGGGGACGGGGTTGACCGTCAGATAGGCGGTCGGCGCAGAGCCGCCCTCACGGCCACGGCTGTAGACCAGGCGCAACGCGCCCTCCTCTGCGGTGCCCGACGCCCACTGGCGGGTGGCCACGTCGATCGCGCGCCGCCAAGCCGTCAGGTCCGGCGCCGGCAGATCCAGCGCTTTGGCCGACTGGGTCAACCGCTGCAGATGGGACTCGACCAGGCAGGCCCTGCCGTCGCGGATCAGCAGGGTCTCGAAGGCGCCGTCGCCGCGAACCGCCGCGAGGTCGTCAGCGTGCAGCAGGGGCGTCCCGGACGGATGGATGTCGCCGTCCAGTGTGACGATCACACTCATCTGGCCGGTCATGGACAAGGAGCCTAGTTATCCGGCGGGTCGCGATCTAACCGGCCGACCGCGAGTCCGAGAGTTTCAGCGACTTCCCCGGGGCCCCATCATGCCGCAGCCCATCATCCCGCGCATCGCCGACGGCATACCGTCGTGCACGAAGCCGGTGACTTCCTGCGCATGCGCGCGAATGACCTGGGCAAGCGCCGGGTCATCCGAGGTTTCCTCGGCTATCACCCCGGCCGGGGTGAACGTCAGCCGGCGCCGATACCCGGTCGCCTGGCGGAACAACGTGGGCAGGCTGTCGCTCATGCACATGACCTCCGTGCCCTCATCGAGATGTGCGTACATGCTCGACACGTGCGCCTGAAGCTGCGCAGCGAGAGCGGGAGAGTTTGATTCTGTGGTCGTGCGCACCCCGCCGGGGATCTCCTCGACGGTACGAGTTATTTCGTTGTGCCGGTGGAACATCTGGGCATAGCGCATCATGTCCGCGTGACTGGCCATGCACCCGTCGTGGTCAGCGAGCCGGACCTCGGGCCCAGGCCATTTCCCGACACCTCTCAACGCGAAGCCGAAGATCATCGCACCGCCCGCTCCGAGGGCGGCCAGCGCCGCGCGCCGCGTCAACGCCGCCATCTGTCACTCCGCCCTACACCGCTACGGCCGGGAACTCGGCTTGGGCGTGGAAGGCGAGGATGTGCCCGAGCCGCCGGGACCCATCATCCCACCCGGGCACGTCATGCCGCCCGGGCCCATCGTCCCGCCGGGTCCCATGTGCGTGCCCGGTCCCGTCCGGCCCCCGCCACCGTCATGCGTCCCATAGTGACCGCCGGAGCTCCAGCCCAAAAAGAGCCCGGAAAAGAAGATGAGGGCGACCACGAACACCGTCCCCGCCACGATGCCTACCCACATCAGGGCCTGGGTGAGGCGGGTCGGCCCAGGCCGGGCGTTGTGTTGCGCAGATTCCAGCGCGGGTGCCGCGCCGGTCGCGTTCGCGTCGGGTAATTCAGCCACGTTGATCTCGCTTTCGTGTTGAGCCACGCCGGCGCAGCAGTCAGCGTGCGCCTGCGGAGCCCAATACTACCCCACCCTAGGTGGGGTGGGGTAGTATGTGCGTCATGAGCGAGGAATTGACGTCCAAGAAGCGTGCCGCGCTGAACCGGCTCAAGACCGTTCGGGGCCACCTCGACGGGATCATCCGAATGCTGGAGTCCGACGCCTACTGCGTGGACGTGATGAAGCAGATTTCGGCGGTCCAGTCCTCGCTCGAGCGGGCCAACCGGGTCATGCTGCACAACCACTTGGAGACGTGCTTCTCGGAGGCGGTCCGCGACGGCCGGGGCCAAGCGGCCATTGCGGAGCTGGTGGACGCGGTCAAGTTCACGCCCGCACTGACCGGCCCGCAGGCACAGCTGAGCGGTTCAGCGGTCGGCGAACCGGGCGGCGACGGGCCGGTGCCGGCCGAAAGCACGGTGTGACCACGATCAGGCCCCGCGGCGGGCCCTGCGCTCGTCCGCAATCCTGCTGGACAACCAATCTGAAGGGAGCGTTCGAAATGACGGCATGGCATGGTCTGGTGGCAAAATCCGTGCCCACGGTGGTCACCGGCGTGGTGGGCGCTGCGGCGTACGAGGCCTTGGCGAAGGCTCCGTGGCGCGCGGCGACGGTAACGGCGACCGCCTGGGGCCTGCGAGTTGCGCGCGCGACCGAGCGCAAGACCAAGCAGGGCGCCGAGCGCGCCCGGTTGGCGATGGCCGACGTCATGGCCGAGGCGGCCGAGCGCATCGGTGAGGAAGTTCCGGCACCGGCGGGCGCAGAGCCGGCCACGGCCACCGAGGACGGCCATGCTGACAGCTGAAGCTCCCTGCGAAACCGAAGGCGAGCTGGCCGTCGTATCCGCTGCTGGCGGTCGAATGCGATTGCAGTCCAATGGATTTCACGTCGACGCAGCCCGGGTAGCCGCGGTCGAGGAGGCCGTCAGGAAGGTGGCGGGCGTCCGCGGGGTGCGCGCCTACCCGCGGACGGCATCGATCGTGATCTGGTATTCGCCCGCAGACTGCGACGCCGAAACCATCCTGGCGAACATCGCCGAGGCGAAGCCGGCCGCCGCGCCCGCAGCGCCCGCGCCCGCCGCACGCTCGGCCGGGGTTGGCGGCGGCGCCCTCGAGAAACTCATCGGTGGGATCGCCCGAGCGCTCGTGGGTGCACACCGTGACGAGCAGGACTGTCCGCCGGAGATCGAGCGGCTGCGGGCGGCGTTGGATCGTATCGGTTGTCCGCTCGAGCCGGTCACCGCGGCGCAACTGTCACCGCGCGAGGAGGCCAAGAGTGGGATCCGCTTTTGGTTACGGCGGGTATGGATCGCGTGGCCCTTCGGGCTGGCAGCGTCGGGATTGACGATGTTCTTCGGCGGTGTCCCGTGGGCGGGATGGCTGGCCTTCGCCGCGACGATTCCGGTCCAATTCGTGGCCGGGTCACCGTTCCTCATCGGAGCCGTGGAGCAGCTGCGGGCGCGGTCGGCGAACATGAACACGCTGATCGCGTTGGGGACGCTGACCGCGTTCGTCTACTCCACCTATCAGCTGTTCGCCGGCGGACCGCTGTTCTTTGACACCGCGGCGATGATCATCGCCTTCGTGGTGCTGGGCCGCTATTTCGAGGCCACGGCCCACGGCAAGACACGGGAGGCGATCAGCAAGCTGCTCGAGATGGGCGCCAAGGAAGCCCGGATGCTCGTCGATGACCAGGAATGGCTGGTCCCGGTGGAGCGGGTGCAGGTCGGCGACCTCGTGCGGGTGCGTCCGGGCGAGAAGATCCCGGTCGACGGCGAGGTGGTCGACGGGCGCGCCGCCGTCGATGAATCGATGCTGACCGGCGAATCCCTCCCGGTCGAGAAGACGGTCGGTGACCGCGTTGCCGGGGCAACCGTCAACACCGACGGGCTGCTGACGGTGCGCGCCACCGCGGTCGGTGCCGACACGGCGCTGGCACAGATCGTGCGCCTGGTCGAGCAGGCCCAGGGCGGTAAGGCCCCCGTACAACGGCTGGCCGATCGGGTCTCGGCGGTGTTCGCGCCGGCCGTCGTCGGGGTGGCCGCCCTGACCTTCGCCGGGTGGGCGCTGCTCGCCGCGAACCCCATCGCCGGCATGACCGCGGCGGTCTCTGTGCTGATCATCGCGTGCCCGTGTGCGCTGGGCCTGGCCACCCCCACGGCGATCATCGTCGGCACCGGCCGGGGCGCCGACATGGGAATTCTGGTCAAGGGCGGGGAGGTGCTGGAAGCCTCCAAAAAGATCGACACCGTCGTCTTCGACAAGACCGGCACCCTCACACGCGCCCAGATGCAGCTCACCGATGTGATCCCCGACAAGCGACAGAAGGCCGACCTGGTGCTGCGGATCGCCGCCGCCGTGGAATCGGGCTCCGAACATCCCATCGGCGCGGCGATCGTCGACGGCGCCCGCGACCGCGGGCTGGAGGTTCCGGCGGCCACGTCATTCACCAACCTGGCCGGCCACGGGGTGCGGGCCGAGGTCGACGGCCGGTCCGTGCTGGTCGGGCGGCGCAAGCTGATCGACGAACACAATCTGGCGTTGCCGGACCAGCTGGCCGCCGCGTCCGCAAAGCTCGAAGAGCAGGGTCGCACCGCGGTGTTCGTCGGCCGCGACAGCAAGGTCGTGGGTGTGCTCGCCGTCGCCGACACCGTCAAAGACGACGCCGCCGACGTGATCGCTCAGCTGCACGCTATGGGCCTGCAGGTCGCCATGATCACCGGTGACAACGCCCGCACGGCCGCCGCGATCGCCGAGCAGGTCGGCATCGACCGCGTGCTGTCGGAGGTATTGCCCGAGGACAAGGTCAACGAAGTCCGCCGCCTGCAGGACGAGGGCCGAGTGGTCGCGATGATCGGCGACGGCGTCAACGACGCCCCAGCCCTGGTACAGGCCGACCTGGGCATCGCGATCGGCAGCGGTACCGACGTGGCCATCGAGGCCTCCGACATCACGCTGATGTCGGCCCGCCTCGACGGTGTCGTGCAGTCCATCCAGCTCTCGCGGCAGACTCTGCGCACGATTTACCAGAACCTCGGCTGGGCCTTCGGCTACAACACCGCCGCCATCCCGCTCGCCGCTTTCGGCGTGTTGAACCCGATGGTCGCGGGAGCCGCGATGGGGCTCTCCTCGATCAGCGTGGTGACCAACTCGCTGCGGCTGCGCAGCTTCGGCCGCGGCACACCACACAGTGCGTGACGTTGTCGTCGAGAACTGAGGGCACCGACGTCAGATGATTCTCAATTTGGCGCTTCGCTGGTTGGTCACCGGGCTGTTCGCGATGTCCGCCGCCGAATGCGGTCTGGCGGCCGTGGTCAAACGGCGCCCTTGGAGCTTCGTCGTCGGCCACGGATTGCATTTCGTCATGTCGGTGGCGATGGTGGCGATGACCTGGCCGTGGGGGGCGCAATTGCCGCCCCGTGGCCCTGCGGTGTTTTTCCTGCTGGCGACCGTGTGGTTCGTGGGGATGGGCGCTTTTGCGGCCCGCTCGGCCGCCCCGCGGGTGGTGTACGGCTATAACGGCCTGATGATGCTGGCGACAGCCTGGATGTACGCCATCATGGACCGTCGGCTGTTTCCCGTCGAATCGAGCGCCCCGTCGGGGGTGCCGGTACCGGGCATACAAGAGGGCGCCATGGCCATGCCGACAAGCAGTGGTTCGCCCGCATGGTTTGTCGCGGTGAACTGGTTGGGCGCCGTCGGCTTTGCGCTCGCGACGGCTTTCTGGGCGGGCAGGTATTTCACCGAGCAACCGCACAGCGATGTCGGTGGGGTCCGGTCCAGGTCGTTGGCAAACCTGGGGCAGGCAACGATGGCGGGCGGTATGGCCTTGTTGTTCCTCGCCACGCTGTTTCCCATGTGAGACGCGGCGCGGGCCGGTGCCGCGGGCCGCGCCCCGGGGCGGGCCACATCCGTAGAGTTGACGGGTGAACCGCACCGGCGGTGATGCCGGGCGAAGCGATGAGGAGAAGCGGCGCACATGAACTGCGCCGACGACGATGCAGAGCGAAGCGATGAGGAGAAGCGGCGCACATGAACTGCGCCGACGACGATGCAGAGCGAAGCGATGAGGAGAAGCGGCGCACATGAACTGCGCCGACGACGATGCAGAGCGAAGCGATGAGGAGGAGCGGCGCATATGAACGCAGTTCCCGCACCCGAGCACGGTCCTGACGCGGGCGCGATCTGGCACCACGGCGATCCGCTCGGTGAGCAGCGCGCGGCCGCCGACGACGCGGTCCTGGTCGACCGCTCGCACCGCGCCGTGCTCACTCTGACCGGTAACGACCGGCAGAGTTGGCTGCACAACATCTCCACCCAGCACGTCAGCGAACTTCCCGAGGGCGCCAGCACGCAAAATCTCAGCCTCGACGGCCAGGGGCGGGTCGAGGACCACTGGATCCAGACCGAGCTGGGCGGCGCGACCTACCTCGACACCGAGCCCTGGCGCGGTGAGCCGTTGCTTGAGTACCTGCGCAAGATGGTGTTCTGGTCCGACGTCACCGCGGGCGCCGCCGACCTGGCGGTGCTGTCGCTACTGGGCCCGCGGCTGGCCGAGAAGGCCGTGCTCGACGCGCTGGGCCTGGACGCGCTGCCCGCCGAGATGACCGCCGTGCCGATGGCCGGAGGCGGGTTCGTGCGGCGGATGCGGGGCGCCGCGCCCGGTCAGATCGAACTCGATGTGCTGGTCCCGCGCGATGGGTCGGCCAACTGGCAACACCGCCTGGCGCGAGCGGGCGTGCGCCCGGCCGGGGTGTGGGCGTACGAGGCCCACCGGGTCGCGGCGGTGCGGCCGCGCCTGGGCGTCGACACCGACGAGCGCACGATTCCCCACGAGGTCGGCTGGATCGGCGGGCCCGGCGAGGGAGCCGTCCACCTGGACAAGGGCTGCTACCGCGGGCAGGAGACCGTGGCGCGGGTGCACAACCTGGGCAAACCGCCGCGCATGCTGGCGTTGTTGCACCTCGACGGCTCGGTGGAGCGGCCCTCGACCGCCGATGCGGTGCTGGCCGGCGGCCGCGCCGTCGGGCGCCTGGGCACCGTGGCCGAGCATGTGGATCTCGGGCCGGTGGCGCTGGCCCTGCTCAAGCGCGGGCTTCCCGCCGACACCGTGTTGGCGACCGGCCCGGAGGGCGAAGTTGCTGCGTCAATCGATATCGATTCCCTGCCGCCCGCCGAACAGATCGGCGCGGGACGTTTGGCCGTTGAACGATTGCGGGGCGGTGCGCGATGATGGGCGATGATGTCCGCCACAGCGGGCGGGGGCGCCGACGTCCGACCGCGAGGCACGGTAAACTGTCGGCAGGACAATAACGACAACACAGATCGGAGCCGCCTACTCGTTAGGCCGCTCCGTTATTGCGCGAGGGGGTTCCCCCATGGGCCGCGGCCGGGCTAAGGCAAAGCAGACCAAGGTTGCTCGAGAACTGAAGTACAGCTCCCCGCAGACCGACTTCCAGCGGCTTCAGCGCGAGTTGTCGGGAACGAGCGCTGAGGAACCCAACGGGCTGGACGAGGGCCCAGACGCCACGTGGGACGACGAGGACGACTGGCGCCGCTGACTTCTCGGCCTGCGCCGACAAATCCGCCCCGGCACAGCGCCACCCCTTGTAACTACTAGAACCTCGGGTGTTGTCCGACCAACTTTGCGCGGGGACCCTTCTTGCCTTTGCACACCGTTCCCAACACCCAGCAATTCAGGTGCCGCGCGGTGAGTATGGCCAGGGCGCGATCGGTGTCTTCCGGGGCGACCACGGCGACCATGCCGACGCCCATGTTGAACGTCTTCTCCATCTCGTCGCGGTCGACGCGGCCGCGCTGGGCGATCATGGCGAACAACGGGGCGGGTGTCCACGTGCCGCGGTCGACTTCGGCGACCAGGCCGTGCGGCATGACGCGTTGCAGGTTGCCGGCCAGTCCGCCGCCGGTGATGTGGCAGAACGTGCGGACCTGCGTTTCGGCGGCCAACGCCAGGCAGTCCCTGGCGTAGATGCGGGTGGGCTCGAGCAGCTCCTCGCCCAGCGTGCGGCCGAACTCCTCAACGTGGCCGTCGAGGGGCATCCGATCGATCTCCAGCAGCACCGCGCGGGCCAGCGAGTAGCCGTTGGAATGCAGGCCGGAAGAGCCCAGCGCGATGATGACGTCACCGGGCTTGACGCGGTCGGGTCCCAGTACGTCGTCGGCCTCCACCACGCCGACGCCGGTGGCCGAGATGTCGTAATGGTCGGGCTCCATGAGGCCGGGATGCTCGGCGGTCTCCCCGCCCAGCAGCGCGCACCCCGCGCGGACGCAGCCCTCGGCGATGCCGCCGACGATGGCGCTCAGCCGTTCGGGCACCGTTCGCCCAACCGCGATGTAGTCCTGCAGGAACAGCGGCTCGGCGCCGCACACCACCAGGTCGTCGACAACCATCGCCACCAGGTCCAGACCGACTGTGTCGTGCTTGTCCATCGCCTGCGCGACCGCCAGCTTGGTGCCGACGCCGTCGGTCGACGCTGCCAGGACCGGTTCGCGGTAGTCGCCGCGCAGGGAGAATAGGCCGGCAAACCCACCTAATCCGCCGAGCACCTCGGGTCTGGTCGCCTTGGTCGCCAACGGCTTGAACAAGTCGACAGCGCGCTCACCGGCTTCGATGTCCACCCCGGCCGAGGCGTAGGTGATGCCCTGACTGCCCGGGTCTCGCCCGGGGCTTTTTCCAGGATCCGTCATCGCGATAAAGGCTACCGGGAGGCAGTCACCGCCGGTATCCAACGTGATGGAAGAACCGGCGGGACCCCTCGTCAGTGACCGATCGGTACTTCCTCGACGCCCAGGTCGTCCAACTCGGCTCCGCGCGCCGCGTTGGCCAGCATGTGCTCGATGACGTTCTTGCCCAGCGCGGTCTCGCCGGGCAGCTCGATCGGGTAGCGGCCGTCGAAGCAGGCAGTGCACAGCCGCGACGCGGGCTGCTCGGAGGCCGCGACCAGGCCCCGCAGCGAGAGGTAGCCCAGCGTGTCGGCCCCGATGGCGTGCCGCACCGCCTCGAGCATCTCCTGTTTGTCTTTGTCCTCGACGGCGTTCGCGATCAACTCCGCCGGCGAGGGGAAGTCGATGCCGTAGAAACACGGCCACTTCACCGGCGGCGAGGCGATGCGCACGTGCACCTCGACCGCACCGGCCTCGCGCAGCATCCGCAACAGCGCGCGCTGGGTGTTACCCCGCACGATCGAGTCGTCGACGACGATGAGCCGCTTGCCGCGGATCACCTCTTTGAGCGGGTTGAGCTTGAGCCGGATGCCGAGCTGGCGGATGGTCTGGGACGGCTGAATGAAGGTGCGCCCGACGTAGGCGTTCTTCATCAGCCCCTGCCCGTACGGGATGCCGGACTCCTGCGCGTAGCCGACGGCGGCGGGGGTGCCCGATTCCGGAACCCCGATCACCAGGTCGGCGTCCACCTCGCATTCGCGGGCCAGGCGCCGGCCGATCTCCACCCGGGTGGCGTGCACCGACCGCCCGGCGATCGTGCTGTCCGGCCGCGCCAGGTAGACGTACTCGAAGACGCAGCCCTTGGGCGTGGGGTTGGCGAACCGCGTCGAGCGCACCCCGTCGGCGTCGATCGCCAGCAGTTCGCCGGGTTCGATGTCGCGGACGAAGGAGGCGCCGACGATGTCAAGGGCGGCCGTCTCGGAGGCCACCACCCAGCCGCGGTCCAGGCGGCCCAGCGAAAGCGGACGCACGCCGTGCGGATCCCGGCACGCATACAGCGTGTTCTCGTCCATGAAGGTCAGGCAGAAGGCGCCGTGCACGGTCGGCAGCAGCTCCAGCGCCGCCTGTTCCAGGCTGGAATCGGCCGCGCCGTGGGCCAGCAGCGCGCCCAGGATGTCCGAGTCCGTGGTGGCCGGGGCGGGCGCGCGGCGGGCGATCAGGCCCGCGTCGCGGGCCCGCGCGGCCAGCTCGGCGGTGTTGACCAGATTCCCGTTGTGCCCCAACGCGACTCCGGTGCCGGCCGCGGTGTTGCGGAACACCGGCTGGGCGTTTTCCCAGGTGGTGTCCCCGGTGGTGGAGTAGCGGCAGTGTCCGATGGCGACGTGGCCCTGCATGGCGGCCAGCGTCTGCTCGTCGAACACCTGACTGACCAGGCCCAGGTCTTTGAAGACCAGCACCTGGGACCCGTCGGCGACCGCGATGCCGGCGGCTTCCTGCCCGCGGTGCTGCAGCGCGTACAGGCCGTAATAGGTCAGCTTGGCGACCTCTTCGCCCGGGGCCCAGACCCCAAACACACCGCACTCTTCACGGGGCGAATTGAAGTCCTGCTCAGGTTCTTCGGCTCCAGCGGCGGTCACGGTTCGGCGGCTCCCGGGGAACGGTTGGTGACGTAACGGAGTCTACGGGTCGAACGGCCGCGCCGCCGAATCCGCCGGGCGTGTTGAGCCCTGAAATCTCGTCTTCACAAGCCTAAACCTGCAGTTCAGGGTTAGATTCAGCCGACATCGAACAGGGGCAGCCAGCGCTCTATTTCACCCGCACGCGAGCCCGACAGGGTCAGCGTCCCGGCAGCCTGCGCATCCGCGAGCCGCAGCATGCCCGTGACGAGCAGCAGCCATGTTCGCGGGTCGGTTTCCACGACGTTGGGCGGTGTTCCGCGGGTGTGCCTGGGCCCGGCCACGCACTGCACCGCGACGAACGGCGGCACCCGCACCTCGACGGCGGCGCCGGGCGCCATGGCGGCCAGCGTGCGCGCCGTGAGCCGCACCGCCGTCGCCAGCGCCTCCCGGCGGGGCGCCGGACGCGAGCCCTCGCGCAACCAGTCCGCAACGGCCAACAGGGCCTGGCGGGTCTGGGCCGGATCGGCCTTGGCGCGGGAGGGCATACCTCAGGGTCTCAGAATTGCGGGCTACCGCCCCAAAGTCAGAGCGCGCGGTTCCCCGCGGGTGGCGGCTTCTGTATCACCACCACCGTGGATTTGCGCTCCTCTTGCGCCGAGGCAGCGGCGGCGGTACTGCGGCCAGCGCCACCGCCCATCCCACGCGCGGCCAAACTCGCCAGCGCCATGCCGCTGAGCAGGCCCGCGGGGCTACCGTCCAGTGCCGCAGGGCCCGCGTCGAGGCCGGCACTGGGCAGCGCCTCAACGGCGAGCTGGATCTCGGGGGCGGCCGTGGTCCAGCTGTGCGGCACCGACAAAGCCCCGACCAACGACGCATGACCGACACCCGCGGACACGGGCGGGGTGTCTGCGCGGCTACTCAGGTTCGCCCCGAGCTCGTCCGTCGTCGAGGCGACCGCTTGACCTTGAGTCGGTTGCAATCCGCCGCCACCCCCGTAGAGGCCCCCGGAGTTCCAGGGTCTGCAGGTGTTGGTGATCGACAGGGCCAGGCTGCCGGTCGCGGCGGCCGCGATGTACAGGGCCACCGCGTCCAATTCCCCGATCGGGGTTGGAATGCCTTGAGCGGGTTGCAGGCCGAGGGTCGGCGCGAGTGCCGAGACGCCCGTCGTGAGCGGATCGGCAGGCGCGGGCAGGGCGGACAGGCCGTTCGCCAGTGCCGCGGGGGACACCTGTGCCAGCGGCGTCTGTAGGTGCGTTGCGGCGCCCGCACCGGCTTGGGCGACCGCCGCGGCTTGGGCCATCGGCCCAGCCGGGTCGGCACTTTGCGCCGGTGAGGTGAACGGCGTCAACGTCGACGCTGCCGCCGACGCCCCCTCATAGCTGTACATCGCGGCGGCGTCCTGCGCCCACATCTCGGCATACTCGGCCTGGGTGGCCGCGATCGCCGGGCTGTTCTGTCCCAGGATGTTGGTCGCGACCAGCGACATCAACCGGCTTCGGTTCGACGCGACCAACGGCGGCGGCACCGTCGCCGCGAACGCCGCCTCAAACGCCGCCGCCGCGGCCCTCGCCTGGACAGCGGTCTGCTCCGCCTGCACCGCACTGATGGCCAGCCACCCCGCGTAAGGTGCGGCCGCGGCCGCCATCGCCGCCGATGCCGGCCCCAGCCACGGCTCAGCGAGCAGCGCCGACACCACCGATGCATAAGAAGCGGCGGCCGAATTCAATTCGGCGGCCACGCCGTCCCAGGCGGCCGCGCCGGCCAGCATCGACTCCGCGCCCGGCCCCGCATACATTCGCCCCGAATTGATTTCCGGCGGCAGCATCCCGAAATCCATTGCCCACAACCTCCTTAATCGGTTGCCATCACATTGGCGGCCTCGGTGGCCGCATAGGAATCGGCACTGGCCGCCAGGGTGGCCACGAACCTGTCGTGGATCAGCGCGGCCTGCGCGCTCAGTGCCTGATACGTCTGGGCGTGGGCGGTGAACCGAGCCGCCGTCAGCGCCGACACCTCATCAGCAGCCGCGGGAACCACCCCGGTTGTCGGGGCGCAGGCGGCCGCGCTCTGAGCGCTGACCGCAGCACCGACGTCCTGCAGACTCCCAGCCGCCGCCGCCAAAATATCCGGCTGTACGGTCACAAAGGGCATCAGTTTCCTCCTTGTTCCAGGCCGCCCCAATCGGCGACCAACTTCTCCTGCCGAAGTGCGTAACCGCCTGTCCTATAACGAATATCGTCAGTGAAATTAACTCGATAATGCCCGCTTCGACTTCCACATGGGTTGGCAACAGATTTGAATCCGTCATGAAAGACGACGACGCGCCTGGGCAGTTCGAGGCGCACAGCCGGCAGGCGCCGCCATGGTTACGGCAAGGAGGACGGGGAACGCGGGGAATAGCCGGCCAACCACACAGTTGACGTTCGACGCTTCGGATGGGTTCTCCAAGGGCCTTCCGACCCTGGAGTGCAGTACCTTCGTCCTGCGAACCTAATCGGGGAGCTAACGGCGCCGCCTGAGGCGACCGCGCTGGACGGCCGACGCGGCGATCGCGCCGGCCTCGTTGACTGCCAGGTGCGCCAGCATCGGCGCGGCCAAGCTGCCGGAACGGTCGGCCAGCCAGCCGAACAGCCAGCCTGCCGCACCGGTGGCCAGCACCATGCCCGCCGGGGGCGCGCCCGTCGCGCGCGCGTCCGCGACGTGAAAGAGCCCGAAAGCCCCGGCCTGCAGCAGCCTTCCGCCGGGGCGGCCGAACGCGGCGGATCCTAGATGAGCCAGCGCCGACCGAAAGGCCGCCTCTTCGGCCCACACGGTGCCAACGGGTATGCGCAACAACAGCCAAGACGGCATCGACGCCGGCAGTTCGCGCGCGGACATTGAGCGCCGCACCGGCGCAACCGCGGTCGCCGCCCCGATCGCGGTCGCCGCCGCGACCCCCGCCGCCGATCCCCACCGCAACCCCTGCCACAGCCGCGGCGGGCGCAGGCCCAACGGCGCGCGGGTCACCAGCACCAGTAGCGCGCCCATGCCGGCCTGCGCGGCCACCCGACGCGCGGCGGGGAGCCGCGGGGTGACGAAGCTCCATCCGGTCAGCGCGGCGGCCAGCGACACGGCATCTAACTGTCGAAAGTGCAAGTCACGCATCGTGATTCGCGTGCGAAGTCCCTCCGAAGATTCGTGGCAGCACCGACTCGGACGTCGCGCGCAACTCCGCCAGGGGCACCGCGAACAGGCCCTGCACCTCGACCGAGTCCGATTGCTGGTCGACGACCCCGATGCGGGCGACGGGCAGCCCCCGCGCCTCGCACATCGACCGGAACCGGCTCTCCTCGGTGCGCGGCACCGCCACCAGCGCACGGCCCGCCGACTCGGAGAACAACATCACGAACGGATCGGCGCCCTCGGGAAGCACGATGCGGCAACCGGTTTCACCCGCGAGCGCCGCCTCCACGACGGCCTGGGCCAGCCCGCCTTCGGACAGGTCGTGCGCCGCGGACACCAGCCCGTCCCGCGACGCCGCGGCCAGCACCTCGGCCAGCAACTTCTCCCGCGCCAGGTCCACCGCGGGCGGCAGCCCGCCGAGATGGTCGGCGGTCACCTGCGCCCACACGGAGCCGTCGAACTCGTCGCGGGTGTCGCCCAGCAGCATCAAGGTCTCCCCCGGCTCGTGACCCAGGCCGGTGGGGATGCGGCGGCTGACATCATCGATCACGCCGAGCACCCCGACCACCGGCGTGGGCAGGATCGCCGACGACCCGGTCTGGTTGTAGAAGCTCACGTTGCCGCCGGTCACCGGAATGCCCAGCGCCGCGCAGCCATCGGCCAGCCCGCGCACCGCCTGTGCGAACTGCCACATCACGCCGGGATCCTCGGGCGAGCCGAAGTTGAGGCAGTTGGTCACCGCGACCGGGGTGGCACCGGTGACGGCGACGTTGCGGTAGGCCTCGGCGAGGGCAAGCTGCGCGCCGGTGTAGGGATCCAGCAGCGTGTAGCGCCCCGAAGCATCGGTCGAGATCGCGATGCCGCGACCGGTGGCCTCGTCGACGCGCAGCAGGCCGCCGTCGGCGTGCTCGGCCAGCACGGTGTTGCCGCGTACGTAGCGGTCGTACTGCTCGGTGATGAACGCACGGCTGCACAGGTGCGGGCTGCCCAGCAGCGCAAGCAAAGTCACGCGCAGCTCCGCGCCGGTTGCCGGCCGCGGCAGCCCAGACGAGCGGTCCTCGTTCAGGGCGTCCTGCGTGTCGGGGCGGGCGAGCGGCCGCTGGTAGACCGGGCCCTCGTGGGCCACGGTGCGGGGCGGCACGTCGACGACCGTCTCGCCGCGCCAGGTGATCCGCAACCGGTCGCCCTCGGCCACCTCGCCGATCACGGTGGCCAGCACGTCCCACTTGCGGCACACCGCCATGAAGGCGTCGACGTTCTCGGGGGCGACAACGGCGCACATTCGTTCCTGCGACTCGCTGCACAGCACCTCGGCCGGCGTCATCTCCTTGGCGCGCAGCGGGACGCTGTCCAGGTCGATCGACATGCCACCGTCCCCGGCCGACGCCAACTCCGATGTGGCGCAGGATAAACCGGCACCGCCCAGGTCCTGAATACCGATCACCAGCCCGCCCGCGTAGAGCTCGAGGCAGCACTCGATGAGCACCTTTTCCATGAACGGGTCGCCGACCTGTACCGAGGGCAGCTTTTTGCGGGACCCGGTGGCATCGAAGGTGTCCGACGCCAGCACCGACACCCCACCGATGCCGTCCAGTCCCGTCCGGGCGCCGAACAGGATGATCTTGTTCCCGACGCCCGAGGCGAACGCCAGATGCAGGTCCTCCTGGCGCAACACGCCGACGCACAGCGCGTTGACCAACGGGTTGCCGGCGTAGCACGCGTCGAAGACCGTTTCACCGCCGATGTTGGGCAGGCCCAACGAGTTTCCGTAGCCGCCGATGCCGCGCACCACACCGTCGAGGACGCGGCGGGTGTCCGGCGCGTCGGCGGCGCCGAAGCGCAACTGATCCATCACCGCGACCGGTCGCGCACCCATCGCCATGATGTCGCGCACAATGCCCCCGACCCCGGTGGCCGCGCCCTGGTAGGGCTCGACGTAGGAGGGGTGGTTGTGTGACTCCACCTTGAACGTGACGGCCCAGCCGTCGCCGATGTCGACGACACCGGCGTTTTCGCCGATGCCGGCCAGCATACCGGCGCGCATCTCGTCGGTCGTGGTCTCACCGAAGTAGCGCAGGTGGACCTTCGACGATTTGTAGGAGCAGTGCTCGCTCCACATCACCGAATACATTGCCAGCTCGGTGTCGGTAGGCCTGCGGCCCAGGATCTCGCGGATCCGCTGGTACTCGTCGTCTTTGAGGCCCAGTTCGTGAAACGGCTGGGGCTGATCGGGCGTGTTCGCGGCGTGTTCGACGGTGTCGATCGCGTGGGTGCGCGCGGTCCCGGAAGCGGTCACGCCAGACAGTCTAAGGTGGCGTCGCCCGCGCCGCCGGGACGCGGTGGCAAAGGTTGTGCCCGCCCCCGGCGGGTAGGGGCCCTGGACAACGCGCTGCGGATGGAGAACTACGTCAAGGACGCCGAGCGAGACGGCGACCACGAGGTGGCCCAACGGTTCCGCAACGCGCAGGCGGCCAGCCGCAAGGGCGCCGAGATCGCCGAAGGGTTGCCGGCAAAGCGACTCTAGCCCGCTCGGTGCGTCAGCCGGCGATCTCCGCCAGCGCCGACGCCGTCTCCAGATCGCCATAGGCGAACGAATACCGTTGCGCCAGCGATAAAGCGATGTCGGGGCGCTGCCAGAGCTCGCCGGCGCTGGCGGTGCACAGCCACAGCGTCAGGCCGTGGGCGACCGACGCCCGGTACCGCAGCCAGATCTCGTCGGGGGTCGGCAGCTGCTCGGTCGGCAGCCCCAGCGCGTCGCGGTACTCGGCCAGCAGGTCGCGTTCACTGCGGCGGCGGTCCTCCACCGTGAGCGCGCCCTGCAGGAAATAGCCCAGGTCCAGCGACCAGTTGCCCCGGCGGGCGACCTGCCAGTCCAGGAACCCCACCTCGTCGTCGGGCAGCACGTAGGTGTTGCCGATGTGCGGGTCGCCGTGCAACAGCGTCGACGGCGAGGTGGTCAGCGTGCGGATGTAGGGTTTCCAGATCGATTCGATCAGCTCCTCGATGCTCAGCGCGGTCACCGCGGCGGGGGTGTCCTCGCCGAGGCGTTCGAGCGCGGCGGGCAGCGGCGCCATCTCCATGCCGTCCCAGGGCAGGAACGGTTCGAGCCAGCCCAGCGCGGGTTCGCCCAGCAGGCGCTCCCCCCAGTAGCGGCCGTGCAACCGGCCCAGGCCGCGCACGCCGCCGGCGGCCTGCTCGACGGTCATCGGCCTGGTGGCGTCGCGGGGATCGGCGCCCCGGGCGGTGAGGTCCTCCATCACCATGACGAAGTCGTAGTCGGCCTCGTCGATGACGGCCGCGTAGACGTGGGGGTGTTCGAGGGGCAACCGCACGCCGCAGGAGAACAGTCGCGGCTCGTGGAACATGCCGCTGGTCATCCGGATCATCTCTTTGTGGTCGGGGTCGGCGGCCTTGACGAAGACCGACGCGGGCCCGTTACCGCTGCGGTAGGTCACGCCCAGGCGGGCACGCCGGTTGGTGCCGTCGTCACGAACCTCGACGGTCACGGTGTCGACGACGGCACCGGGATGGTCCGCGGCCAGCGCCGCCGACATCCACTCCGGGGTGATGTCCTCGAAGGACTTCGGCACCGACAGTAACCCGACATTCATAGGGGACCTCCGCCCACAGGCAAGGAAACGATACGTATCGTTTCCTACAATGTCGCAGTGAAGGTAACCCGGGCGCCCGCCGATTCGCCAGTACCCAATCCGGAAGCGGCCGGCCGGGCCCTGGCTGGCCGGCCTCGGGACGACCGGCTGCACCACGCGATCCTCGAGGCCACTCGCGAACTGCTGACCACGAGCAGCTACGCCGAATTGACGATGGAGCGGGTCGCCGCCCGCGCCGGGGTGGGCAAGAAGACGCTGTATCGGCGATGGCCGTCGAAGGCGCCGCTGGTCGCCGACGCAGTCCTACAAGCCTACGGCGGGGCGGGGTCGTTTCCCGTCGCTCAGACCGGCGACGTCCGCGCCGACCTGCGGGCCTGGCTGGACGAGCACGCCGATTTCCTGGCGGCGCCGGCGCACGGCGCGCTGGTGCGTGCGCTCATCGCGGCGGCGGCCGCCCACCCGGCCGACGGCGACGACCTCTACCACCAACTGAGCGCCCCTCAGCTCGACGGGTTACTGACGCGCCTTCGCCGGGCAGTGCGGGACGGCGAGGTCCGCGCCGACGCCGACCTCGATGCCGTGGCGGAGGCCCTGACCGGCACGCTGCTGTTCCGCGCGCTGACCCGCACCGGCACCGGCGCGCGCCGATTCGACGGCTTGCTCGACGCGGTCCTCGACGGGGTCGCCCGGGCGCGGCCTCAGTCCGGCGCCAGGAAAGCGCGCATCGCGGCCGAGTAGGCGGCCACGTCGCGCGCGCCCATCAGCTCGCGGGCCGAGTGCATCGCCAGCTGGGCCGCGCCGACGTCGACGGTCGGGATGCCGGTCCGCGCCGAAGCCAGAGGTCCGATCGTCGAACCGCAGGGCAGGTCGGCCCTGTGCTCGTAACGCTGCAGCCCCACCCCGGCCTGCCGGCACGCCAGCGCGAACGCCGCCGCCGTGCGTCCGTCGGTGGCATACCGCAGATTCGGGTGCACCTTGAGCACCGGCCCGGCGTTGACCGCGATCTGATGGTTGGGCTCGTGGCGCTCCGGATAGTTGGGATGGGTGGCGTGCGCCATGTCGGCCGAGGCCAGCAGCGACGCCGGCAGTCGGCGCAGGAAGTCCTCCCGGGTGCCGCCGGCCGCGAGCACGATCCGTTCCAGGACCGTGCTCAGGAGATTCGACTGCGCCCCGTGGTCCGAGGTCGAACCGACCTCTTCGTGGTCGAAGAGCACCAGCACCGGCAGGAAGCCGGCCGGTGCGCCCACCGCCAGCAGCGCCTCGGTCCCCGCATAACAGCTGGCCAGGTTGTCCAGCCGGGGGGCGCTCAACAGGTCGCCGGCGGCGCCGGTCACCGAGGCGGGGCTCAGGTCGTGGGTCATCAAATCGGCGGCCAGCACGTCGGACGCCGCCACGCCGGCGCGCCCGGCGACGTAGCCGACGAACGACTGCGCCTCTCCACCAATCCCCCACACCGCGTTGACATGTCGCTGCGGGTCCAGGGTCAGCGACTTGCGGTCCTCGGCCAGGTGGATGGCCAGCTGCGGCACCCGCAGGATCGGGTCGTCGATCCGGACCAGGTGGTGGGCGAGCCCGGCGCCGTCGCGCACGGTAAGCCGCCCGCTGATCCCGAGATCGCGATCCAGCCACGAATTGAGCCACGCTCCCCCGTAGGGCTCCAGCGCGACCACCCGCCACCCGGCCACCAGGCGGTCCGGGTGCTGCTTGACCCGCAGGTTGGGGCTGTCGGTGTGGGCCCCGACGATCCGGAACGGGCCGTCGGGGCCGGTGGAATTCCAGGCGACCAACGACCCGGCCCGCACGGTGAAGTACCGGCCGGGCTGGCCCGGCCAGCGCTGCGCCTCGGCGAGTTCGGTGTATCCGGCGCCGCGCAACCGCGCGGCCACCGTGGCGCAGGCGTGAAACGGCGACGGGGAGGCGTCGATGAAGTCGCAGAGGCCCCGCGGGCTGGCCGTCGTCGCCCCGTCTGTTCGCTCACCGGACACGTCCACCATCATGGCTGTCGGGCACCGTGGCGGTCACGATAGGGTCGACAGAGTGCCGCCCGTTCAGCCACAGCCCATCCTCGCGCCGCTGACGCCCGCCGCGATTTTCCTGGTGGTCACGATCGACGAGGGCGGCGAGGCGGCCGTGCACGAGGCCCTGCCCGAATTCTCGGGACTGGTCCGGGCACTGGGCTTCCGCGACCCGACCAAACGGCTGTCCATGATCACCTCCATCGGCTCCGACGCCTGGGACCGGTTGTTCAGCGGCGCGCGGCCCGCCGAGTTGCATCCGTTCATCGAGCTGATCGGGCCGCGGCACACGGCGCCGTCCACCCCGGGTGACATGTTGTTCCACATCCGGGCCGAGAGCATGGACGTCTGTTTCGAGCTGGCCGGCCGCGTCCTGAAGTCGATGGCGGGGGCGGTGAGCGTCGTCGACGAGGTGCACGGATTCCGGTTCTTCGACAACCGCGACCTGCTGGGCTTTGTGGACGGCACCGAAAACCCCGACGGCCCAATCGCTCTCAACGCCACCACGATCGGCGACGAGGACCCCGACTTCGCCGGCTCCTGCTACGTCCACGTGCAGAAGTACACCCACGACATGGCGCAGTGGGAGTCGCTGCCGGTCACCGAGCAGGAACGCGTGGTCGGCCGCACCAAGCTCGACGACATCGAGTTCGACGACGACACCAAGCCCGCCAATTCGCACATCGCGCTCAACGTCATCACCGACGAAGACGGCACCGAGTTGAAGATCGTCCGGCACAACATGCCGTTCGGGGAGGTCGGCAGGGGCGAGTACGGCACCTACTTCATCGGCTACTCGCGCAGGCCGGCGGTCACCGAGCAGATGCTGCGCAACATGTTTCTCGGCGATCCCCCGGGCAATACTGATCGCATCCTCGACTTCTCCACCGCGCTCACCGGCGGGATGTTCTTCTCGCCCACCGTCGACTTCCTCGACGACCCGCCACCGCTGCCCGCCGGACGGGCGACGCGGCGGCCGTCCAGACCGACTCTTGTCCCCGCGTCCCATGGCTCACTTTCGATCGGCAGCCTGAAAGGAACCTCTTGATGAACAACCTCTACCGCGATCTGGCACCGGTCACCGAAGCCGCCTGGACCGAAATCGAAGAGGAGGCGACCCGCACGTTCAAGCGCCACATCGCCGGACGGCGGGTGGTCGACGTCAGCGAGCCCGGCGGCCCGGTCACCGCGGCGGTCAGCACCGGCCGGTTGCTCGACGTGCAGGCACCCACCGACGGCGTGGTCGCCCACCTGCGGGCCGCCAAACCCCTGGTGCGGCTGCGGGTTCCGTTCACGTTGTCGCGCCATGAGATCGACAACGTCGAGCGCGGGGCGCAGGACGCCGACTGGGATCCGGTCAAGTCCGCGGCCAAGAAGCTGGCGTTCGTCGAGGACCGCGCCGTCTTCGAGGGCTATCCAGCCGCCTCGATCGACGGCATCCGGAGCTGCACCTCCAATCCCCGGGTGCCATTGCCGGAGGACCCCCGCGACATGCCCGACGCGATCTCGCAGGCGTTGACCGCGCTGCGGCTGGCCGGCGTCGACGGCCCGTATTCGGTGCTGCTGTCCGCCGAGGTCTACACCAAGGTCAGCGAGACCACCGAACACGGGTATCCGATCCGCGAGCACCTCAACCGGCTGGTCGACGGCGACATCATCTGGGCCCCGGCCATCGACGGCGCCATGGTGTTGACCACGCGCGGCGGCGACTTCGATCTGCAGCTGGGCACTGATGTCGCGATCGGCTACACCAGCCACGACACCGAGACCGTGCAGCTGTACCTGCAGGAGACGATGACGTTCCTGTGCTACACCGCCGAGGCGTCGGTCTGCCTGGGCTGCTGACGCCCCGGCCGCACTAGCAGTCCAGGACGAGGTCGCTCTCCGGCGCCGCTGAGCAGATCAGCACCGATCCCCCCTCCGGCGGCTCCAGTGGCGGCTGGACGTAGGTCGTCGTTCCCGCGACGACTCCGGTGACGCAGAGGTGGCAGACGCCGCTGCGGCACGAGAATCGGGTGGGCACGTCGCAGGCCTCGGCCAGGTCGAGCAGGGTGCGGTAAGCGGGCGACCAGTTGACGGTCAGGCCGCTGCGGGCGAACGTGATCGGCGGCCCCGCTCCGCGCGGCCCGGCCGGCGGATGCGGCGCCGCACGGGAGGCCCCGTCGACCACGCCCGGAGTGATCGACGGCAGGGCTCCGAACAGTTCACTCCGGATCAGCGACGGGTCGAATCCCAGCGCTGCGAGGACATCCCGGGTGTCGCTCATGAATTGAGCCGGGCCACAAAGGTACACCGCCGCATCCACCGGGAGACCGAGCCGCGCGATGACGCCCTGGTCCAGACGTCCCTGCGTCTGCGTATAGACGACGACCTGCCTGGCGTCCGGCAGCGACTCGATCAAAGTGCTGACTTCTGCTGCGAAGGCGTGGGTTTCGTGGTTGCGGGTGGTGTGCACCCACCAGACGCTTCGGGTGCTGCGGATGGCGGCCAGCGCGTGCAGCATCGCCAGCACCGGCGTCGCGCCGATACCCGCCGAGATCAGCACCACCGGATTGCCACCCTCGGTCAGGTAGAAGTCGCCCCGCGGGGCGGCGGCCTCGACGACCGACCCGACGGCGAGGTGGGTGTGCAGCCACCGGCTCACCGCCCCCCGGTCTTCGCGCTTGACGCTGATCCGGTAGCCGTCGGCGAGCGGATCACCCGAGAGCGAGTAGCTGCGCAGGGGCGCGGGCGCACCGGCGCCGGGAATTCGCACCGTCAGGTATTGCCCCGGAAGCGGTGGCGGCAGCGTGCCGTGATCGTCGGCTTCGAGCCGGATCGACAACACCTGGGGACTTTCCCGGTGTAGCGCGCTGACCCGCAGCGGGCGAAATCCATTCCACGCCGGTGCCGCCGGCGCATGCGCGGCTGTCAGTAGATCTTCGAACGACTGCCGCCAGCCCGGGCTGAGCGCCGGAATGTCGACCGCCTTGCGGAGCCGTTCGACATCGCGGTCCGGCAGGTACAGCAGCGCGTCGACGTCGGCGACACTGAGTTCATGCGGGCCGCGGCGGGTCCGCACGATGTCGTCACCGGCACGCACCGGCCCCTCGGTGATGACCCGCAGATAAAACCCCGGGCGGCGCTGGGCGACAAGCAGTTTCGGCATCGCCGGTTCGTTGAGCCGCAGGCCCACCCGGAAGCAGGTCACGCGGGGCTGGGTGACCTCGAATTCGGCGCCGCCGATGCGGTAGCGGTCGCCGATGCAGACGTCGTCATCGGGCAGCCCGGTGACGGTGAAGTTCTCACCGAAGTGGCCGGGCACGAGGTCGTCGCGCCGCAGGTAGTCCTTCCAGAAGTCGTACGACTCCTGCTGATAGACCATGACCGCACGCTGCTCGCCGCCGTGACCGGCGAGATCGCCCTGCCCGTCCCCGTCGACGTTGAGGCGGCGCACCGTGACCGGCCCGTCCACCGGAGTCTTCCAAATCCCGGTGTACACGGTTTTGTCGCGCCACGGCACGTCCTGGGGCATGCCCACGTTGACCGATATCAGCCTGCCCACCAGGTCTCCCGGGTTAGGTTCGCCTCGACTGGGATAATCGACCCAGAGTATTCCCGCGGCGGCGGGCGGTCAACCGCGGCGAAGCCTGTTGCGAATCGTCGGCTTGGGTGCATACTGGGATGTACAACCCAAAAAACTGGCAGGAGGATCTCCCATGCCCGCGGTCCATCATCGTTACGCCACCGTCGACGGTCACCGGCTGTTCTTCCGGGAAGCCGGTGAGCCGGACGCGCCCGCCCTGGTACTGCTGCACGGATTCCCGACCAGCTCCTACATGTTCCGGCACCTGATTCCGGCGCTGGCCGACCGCTACCGCGTGATCGCGCCGGACCACCTGGGTTTCGGGCTCTCCGACGCCCCGGCCGTCGAGGAGTTCGACTACACCTTCGATGCGCTGACCGATCTCACCGCCGGCCTGCTGCGCGCGCTCGGCGTGCACAGGTACGCGATCTACGTGCAGGACTACGGCGCCCCCATCGGCTGGCGACTTGCGCTGCGCGCGCCGTCCGCGATCACGGCCATCGTCGGCCAGAACGGCAACGGGTACGACGCCGGGTTCGTCGAGAGCTTCTGGAAGGTCGTGCGGGCCTACCAGGGTCATCCGAGCGCCGACACCGAGGCGGCGGTGCGGCACTTCCTCACCCTGGAGGCGACCCGCTGGCAGTACCTCACCGGCGTGACCGACGAGACGCTGGTCGACCCCGAATCCTGGCACCACGACTACGCGCTGATATCGCGGCCCGGCAACGACGCGGTGCAGCTGAAACTGTTGCGCGACTATGCAACAAACGCGCCGCTGTACCCGCGTCTGCACGAGTACTTCCGCGCCACCGGGGTGCCGCTGCTGGCGGTGTGGGGCCGCGGTGACGAAATCTTCGGCCCCGCCGGCGCCGAGGCGTTCGCCGACGACCTGCCCGATGCTGAGATTCATCTGCTCGACGGCGGGCACTTCCTGCTGGAGTCCGCACTCGACGAGGTCGCCGGGCTGATCCGTGATTTCCTCGGCAGGGTTCTTGTCGCGGCCTGACGACAGCCGCGCTGCGCCACCTCTATGGGCTGGATATCCCAGAAACGGAGCTGTCCGCGAGTTAACCTGTCGCGATGGCCCATCCCGATGTTGACGACGAACAACGGTTGACCGCCAAGGGGCGCGCCACCCGCGACCGGATCGTGCGGGCCGCCGCCCAAATCATCGTCGCCGAGGGCCTGGCCGCGGCGAACATGGAGAACGTGCGCAGGGCGGCGTCGGTGAGCGGGTCGCAGCTCGCCCACTATTTCGCCGACAAGTCCGCGTTGATCCGCGCCGTCGTGCGGCGCCAGGTCGACGTGGTGCTCGACTTTCACCGGCAGCCCTCGCTGCACGGCCTGGCGTCGTTCGACGACTTCGAGCGGTGGATCGATCTCAACATGCGCTACCTGCGGCGCATCGGGTACTCCGGCACCCCCACCTACCATGCGCTCGCCGCGCAGCTGGCGAAGTCCGACGACACGACCCGGGCCACGCTGGCGGCGGGGTACGAACAGTGGATTGACCTGCTGGCGCAGGCGATTCGGCGGATGCGGGACCGCGGCGTTCTCGTCGCCGGCGCGGACCCGCGACGGCTGGCGCTGGTGGTCGTCGCCGCCCACCAGGGCGGCGGCACGCTGGCGTTCACCTACCGGGCGGAATGGCCGCACGCCGACGCCACGCGCTTCGCCGTCAACTACCTGCGGATGTTCGCCACCGATCCCGCCGAGCGGACCCCGCGCCCGGCGCGGCGGCCTCGCCGGCGCCAAGGGCGGCACGGTGGCTGACGATTCGCGGTTCACCCGCAAGGGGCTCACGACTCGGGCCCGCATCGTCGACGTGGCCGCCCGCCTCATGTTCGAGCGCGGCGTCGCCAACACCAGCATTGACCAGGTGCGGCGGGCGGCGAAGGTGAGCGGCTCGCAGATAGCTCATTACTTTCGCGACAAACGCGAGCTGACGCGTCAGGTGGTCGCGGCGCGCCGCGACGACGTCCAACGCTTTCACACGCGGCCGCAATTCGAGGCCCTCGACACCGTCGATGCCCTGCAGGCGTGGGCCGATGCGTGCGTGGCGGATATCGACGCCGTGTACCGGGTGGGCGGTTGCGTCTACGGCTCGCTGGCCGGTGAGCTGATCGACGCGGACGACGAGATACATGACGAGCTCTCCGCGGGATATGACCACTGGATCGAGCTGTTCGAGGCCGGCCTGACGACGATGCGCGACCGCGGCGAGCTGCGCGCCGAGGCGGACCCGCGACACCTGGCCGTGTCCATGGTGGTGGCCCACCAGGGCGGCGCCATGCTCACCCACGCCACCGGTGACGGGGCACCCCTGCGGGTCGCCGTCAATGCCGCCGTCGACTACGTGCGCTTTTTCGCGACGCACCCCGATCCGCCCACGAGGCGGCCCGCCCGGCGCGGGCGCAAATCCTGACGGCGCTCCGCAACGACTGGACAATTTTGGGTTCGATGGCCCATAATACTGGGTTATACAGCCCATTAAACTTTCCGCGAAGAAGGTCCACATATGTCCAGCAGCCCGGCACACACCGCACTTCCCACCGAGCCGGCCGTCGTACGCGAACAGGCGGGCGGGGAAAGCATGCGAGCGATCACCCTGAAGGGGTTCGGCGGCCTCGACAGCCTGGTTTACACCGACATTCCCAAGCCCCTGCCCAAGGATGGCGAAGTCGTCATTGCGGTAAAGGGTTTCGGCATCAACCACGCGGAGATACACATGCGCCGCGGAGAATGGGCCGAAGCCGCGGAGGTCAGCGGCATCGAATGCGTCGGCATCGTCGACTCGTGCCCGGGTGGTGAATTCCCGGTTGGCGCCAAGGTGGCGGCCCTGATGGGGGGCCTCGGTCGAACGATCAACGGTGGCTATGCGGAATACACCCGCGTGCGCGCGGCTAACGTCGCACCGATCGCGTCCGACCTGCCGTGGTCGGCTCTGGCGGCGTTGCCGGAAACCTATGCAGTCGCCTGGACTTGCCTGTTTCGCAACCTCGATCTGCAGGACGGGCAGACACTGCTGCTGCGTGGCGCGACGTCATCGTTCGGGCAGGCCGCGCTCAAGATGGCAGTCGCCGCCGGTGCGCGCGTCATCGCCACCACGCGCAGCCGGGACCGCTTTCCCATGCTCGAAGGGCTGGGCGCCGTCCGCGTCGAACTGGAGCGGCCCGACCTGGCCGCACACCTCGCCGAATCCCAGCGGCTCGACGCGGTACTCGACCTGGTCGGCAACAGCACCATCATGGACTCCCTCGACATGCTGCGCCGGGGCGGCACGGCCTGCCTGGCAGGCTGGCTGGGCGGGCTCGACCCCATCGCCGAGTTCAATCCGCTGTTGCGCATGGCCAGCGGGGTGAACCTGAATTTTTTCGGCAGTTTCGTGTTCGGGGCCCCGGATTTCCCACTGTCCGACGTTCCCCTACAAGAGATCGCGCGGCAGGTGGCCGACGGCGCACTCGAGGCGAAGCCGGCCCGCGTCTACGGTTTCGACCAGATCCATGAAGCTCATCGACTGGCGGCCCGGGTGTGACCGAGATTTTGCACTCGGCCACCATCGCCGTCGCCGGGCAAGTGCCCGTCGACCGGTTGTGGCACGCCGTTCCCTGCTTTCCGACGATCAGCGAACTATGGCTCAGGCTTCTCGAAGCCCATCGGGACGCAGCGGCCGATACTTGAGCCATGGCCACCTCAGATGGATTTCACCCCGACTTCGACGATGCGACAACGCAAGCCCCGCGGGTGCGCCACGTCCGGGCATCCGACGTCAGTCCCGACACCGCGCAGTCCGACGGGATGCGCCGCTTCGCCGCCCTGTCCGGCCGGTCGGTGGGCGCCGAAAAGCTGTGGATGGGCGAGACGCACGTGTCGCCCGGCGCCGCGTCGTCCGCCCATCACCACGGCGAATCCGAGACCGCCATCTTCGTGCGCAGCGGCCACCCGGAGTTCGTCTTCCACGACGGCGTCGAGGAGGTGCGCATCGCCACCGAGCCCGGTGACTACGTCTTCGTCCCGCCGTACCTGCCGCATCGCGAGGAAAATCCCGACCCGACCACACCGGCGGAGGTTGTGATCGCACGCAGCACCCAGGAGGCCATCGTGGTCAACCTGCCCGCCCTGTATCCGCTGTAACGATACGGTAACGAAAATAGTTCGCTGCCAACGTGATTGGAACGGGTGCGCTTGCCGCGCTCAGCGAATTCTCAACAGATTCTTCGGTTTCGCCTAGGCCGGCTCCAAGGATCCGCAAAGCCGCTGGGCGCAGCATGGATTCATGACGAGTCAGCCGCTCAGCACCGACCTGATCGAACGTTACCTGCGCACCCGTGGCAGCCGCTATTTCCGCGGCCAGCACGACCGCGAGTTCTTCTACGTCGCCAACACCCGTCCGCACCGGCTGCACGTACACCTCGAAATCTGCCCCGGGCACGATGACGTGCTGGTGATCCGCGTCGTCCCCGCGAGCTTCTTCCCCGGCACCGACCGCCCGCGGCTCACCCACCTCGCCGACATGTGGAACCGCGAGGATCGCGAGGTCACCGCGGTCGTGCACGCCTCCTCGGACCCGCAGCGGATCGGGGTGACCGCGCGCCGGTCGCAGTGGATCCGCGGCGACGTCGCGTTCGAGGACTTCGCCTCCTTTGTGGACCACACCATCGCGGCCGCGATCGAACTCTTCGGCGAACTGGCCCCCGTGGTCCAGTGGCGGCCCTCCGAGCCGTTGTTGCGCGACGCCGGCTGAGCGCGTGGGGCGGACCGCCGCGGCGACGGATATGCCATTCTCTTTAAAAGAGAGTATGGTTTGCAGCAAACCTGAGGTTTGAGACCGGCATCGCACCGGCAATCAGCAGGAAATGTCATTGACTGGACGGCGGGGGCCATGAAAAAGGACGTCGGGGCTGCCGAGCATCGCGAGACGGCCAAGTGGGATCCGGCGTTCACCAAGGCAATCACCGATACGATCGGCCCGCTGGTCAAGCGGTGGTATCGCGCCGAGGTGCGCAACATCGACAACATCCCGCCCGCCGGCGGTGCGCTGGTGGTGTCCAACCACTCCGGCGGCATGTTGACCCCCGACGTGTTCATTTTCGCCCCGGCGTTCTACAACACGTTCGGTTACGGGCGGCCGGTCTACACCCTGGCCCACTATGGGGTGTTCCTCGGCCCGATGGACGGCTGGCTGCGCCGGCTGGGCGTGATCGAGGCCAGCCGCCCGAACGCGGCCGTCGCCCTGCACTCGGGTGCGGTGGTGCTGGTGTTCCCGGGCGGTGACTACGACTCCTACCGGCCGACGCTGAGCGCCAACACCATCGACTTCAACGGCCGCACCGGCTACGTTCGGACCGCGATCGAGGCCGGGGTGCCGATCGTGCCCACCGTGTCGATCGGCGCGCAGGAGACCCAACTGTTTTTGACCCGCGGCAACTGGCTGGCCCGCAAGTTAGGACTCACCAAGGCCCGCATGGACATCCTGCCGGTGAGCTTCGGTTTCCCGTTCGGCCTGAGCGTGATATTCCCGCCCAACGTGCCGCTGCCGGCCAAGATCGTCACCGAGGTACTCGAGCCGATCGACGTCACCGCCCGCTTCGGACCCGACCCCGACGTCGACGAGGTAGACGCGCACGTGCGCGGGGTGATGGAGGCCACGCTCAAGCGGTTGGCCGGTCAGCGCCGCTTCCCCGTCCTGGGCTGACCGGCGTGAAACGGCTCAACGGCATGGACGCCATGCTGCTCTACAGCGAGACGCCGAACCTGCACACGCACACGCTGAAGGTGGCGGTCATCGACCCAGGCGGGCTCGACGGCGGGTTCGGGTTCGAAGCGTTCCGGCGCCACGTGCGTCGCCGCCTGCATCTCCTGGAACCGTTGCGCTACAAGCTCGTCGACATCCCCTGGCAACTGCATCACCCGATGTGGCAGGAGGACTGCGAGGTAGACCTGGACTACCACCTGCGGCGGGTGCAGATTCCCGCGCCTGGCGGCCGGCGCGAACTCGACGAGGTGATCGGGCGGGTGGCCTCCACCCCGCTGGACCGCGGCCGGCCGCTGTGGGAGTTCCACTTCGCCGAGGGGCTGGCCCGGCGACCGGTGCGCGTTGATCGGCAAGATCCACCACACCCTGGCCGACGGCGTGGCCTCGGTCAACCTGCTCTCCCACGCCATGGACCTCGAGGAGGGCCCCGCCGCCAACGAGCGCGACAACGACGAAGCGGGAATCGCGGTATCCGCCGGCGACCTGCTGCGCGCGGCCGCACGCGACCACACCCGGCAACTGGCCGAGCTGCCGGGGCTGCTGCGCGACGCCGCGGTGGGCATGGCGCGGGTGCGCCGGCGGACCAAGGAGCGCGGGGCCCATCCCGACCTGGCCGAGGCGTTCGACGCGCCGGCCACCTTCCTCAACCACGTGGTGTCCCCGCGGCGCCGGTTCGCCAGCGCGACGCTGCCGCTGCCCGCGGTCAAGGCGACGGCCAAGGCGCTGGGCATCACGATGAACGACCTGGTGCTGGCGATCGCGGCCGGAGGCTTGCGGACGTTGCTCCTCGACTACGACGGCGCGGCCGAGCGGCCGATCATCGCGTCGGTGCCCATGGCCACCGACAAGTCGGATCGCCTCACCGGCAACGAGATCAGCGGCCTGATGATCTCGCTGCCGGTGCACGTCGCCGATGCCGGCGAGCGCGCCCGGCTGGTGGCGCTGGCCACCCGGATCGCCAAGGAGGACCACGAGATCCTGGGCCCGCAGCTCTACGGGAAGCTGATGGCCTATCTGCCGACCGCGTTCGCGCCGGCCGCATTCCGGTGGCTGGGGCGCCGCGATGCGCCCAACAAGTTGATGAACGTGGCGGTGTCCAGCGTCGTGGGGCCGCGCGAGCGCGGCCACTTCGGGGGGGGCGGCCGTCACCGAGATCTACTCCACCGGTGTGCTCTCGCCCGGCGCACCGGTCAACATCACCGTGTGGAGCTACGTCGACCAGCTCGGCGTCGCGGTGCTCACCGATGACCGGACGTTCAGGGATCCGCACGAGGCGACCGACGCGCTCAGTGCCGCCTTCGTCGAATTACGCGGCGCCGCAGGGGTTCCCGCCTAGACAGCAAGAACGGAATCCAGCGCCGAGTAGAACAGCCCAAGCCCGTCGTCGGAGGGGCCGGTCAGCGCTTCGGTGGCGTGTTCGGGGTGCGGCATCAGGCCGACCACCCGGCCGTCGGCCGAGGCGACGCCGGCGATGTCGTGCAGCGAACCGTTGACGTTCTCGTGGTAGCGGAACACCACCCGGCCCTCACCCTCGAGCTCCTCGAGCACCTGCTCGGGGGCCACGTAGCGGCCCTCGCCGGACTTCAGCGGGACCAGCAGGTCTGCACCGGGCTCGAACCGCGACGTCCAGGCCGTAGCGGTGGAGGCCACCCGCAGCCACACGTCTCGGCACACGAAGTGCAGGCCCACGTTGCGGGTGAGGGCCCCGGGCAGCAGCCCCGCCTCGCACAGAACCTGAAAACCGTTGCAAATGCCCAGCACCGGCATGCCGCGGCGTGCGGCGTCGACCACTTCGCCCATGACCGGGGCGAACCTGGCGATCGCCCCCGCCCGCAGGTAGTCGCCGTAGGAGAAACCGCCGGGCACCACCACGGCGTCGACCCCCTTGAGGTCGGCGTCGGCATGCCAGAGGCTGACCGCCTCGGCGCCGACGCGCCGCACCGCGCGCGCGGCGTCGATGTCGTCGAGGGTGCCGGGGAAGGTGATGACGCCGATACGCGTTGTCATTGCGCCTCCCGGGTTATCGTCCAGTCCTCGATCACGGTGTTCGCCAACAGGGATTCGGCGATCTCGGCGAGCGTGGAGTCATCGACGGTGTCGTCGACCTCGAGCTCAAAGCGCTTGCCCTGCCGGACTTCTGAAACCCCGGGGTGCCCCAGGCGGCCCAGCGCGCCGACGATCGCCTGACCTTGCGGGTCGAGAATCTCCGCTTTGGGCATCACATTGACGATCACCCGGGCCACCGACATCCTCCTCGTTGCGTCGGCGCCAACTCTACCGGTCAAAAGCACGAGGCGATGTATGCCTCGCACAGCGGGGCGGTCATGGCGTTGAGCACCGGATCGTCCGCCATCGACGGCCAGGGCGTCTGCGGCGGCGCCGACGCCCAGAGCGTGAGCTCGCTGATCGTGCTGCTGAACACGTGGGCGAGCAGGTAGGTGTGCACGATGACCGGGCCGGCGATCACCGCGGCCATCCGGTCGGACGCGTCGGTGGTGATCGACGGCGACTGCAGCGGCGCGGTGCGCTGGCAGGCGCGCAGCGCGGCGACGGCGTTGTCGAACACCGAGGCCGCGGTCGGGCCGCCACGGGCCGTGTCACCGCGCCAGTGCACGACCTGAGCCTGCAGCTGCCACTGGCCGGCCGGGTGAACCACGGTCACGCGCGCCGCGACGGCCCCGGCCCGCGCGTCGCGCGGCACCGCCGGCGTGGCGCACACGTCCTCGAAGCGGAACCGCGGGCCGTCGCCGATCCCGGTCACCTGAACCGCCATACCGGCCAGTGTGGGCCAGTGGTACACCGAGTCCAGCGGCACGGCCTGCGGCGAGATCCAGGCGGTGGCCGGGATCTGGTCGCAAACCGGCGGGCAGGTCTCCGGCTCTGCGTGCGCGGGCATCACGACGACCACGTGCACCGCCCAGCAACCGGCGATCGCGATCATCGCCAGGATCACCCGCATCGGCACCACCTTCGTCAGGGCACAATCGTAAGCATGCAACTGACGCATTTCGGTCATTCGTGCCTGCTCGCCGAGTTCGGCCAAACCCGGGTGCTGTTCGATCCCGGTATCTTCGCGCACGGCTTCGAGGGCATCACCGGTCTGTCGGCCATCCTGATCACCCACCAGCATGCCGACCACGTCGACACCACCCGGTTGCCGGCGCTGCTGGAGGGCAACCCCGGCGCCGCGCTGTACGCCGACCCGCAGACGACCGCCCAGCTGGGGGCGCCGTGCCGCGAGGTGCACGTCGGCGACGAGCTGGCGATCGGCGCGCTGACCGTGCGGGCCGTCGGCGGCAAGCACGCGGTGATACACCCGGAAATCCCTGTCGTCGAGAACATTTCGTACCTCGTGGGCGACGGCGACCATCCGGCCAGGCTCATGCATCCCGGTGATGCGTTGTTCGTGCCCGAGGAACCGGTCGACGTGCTCGCCGCGCCCGCGGCAGCCCCGTGGATGCGCATCGCCGAGGCGGTCGACTACCTGCGCGCGGTGGCGCCCGCCCGCGCGGTGCCCATCCACCAGGGCATCATCGACCCCGACGCGAGGGGCATCTACTACGACCGACTCACCGAGATGACCAACACCGACTTCCAGGTCTTGCCCGAAGAGAGCGCGGTCACCTTCTAGGGCGGGCACCCTCCCGCGCCGGCGACCACCGCGGTCACTGGTTCGTCGAGTCGCCCAGGCAGTGGTCGTGGCCGGTTTGCACGGTGCCGCCACCGGCGGAGGCGACTGCGGCCGCTTCGGCCTCCTCTGCTGTCGGACCCCAGCCCCCGTAGTACCTGGTCTTCGCGGCGTTCAGAGCCAGCGCGAGGCACCCGCCCTGCCCGCTGGCCAGGAGGCGGCAGTCGCTGATTGCCTTGCGACATCCGTCCATCGCCTGCTGCTGGGCGGCGCTTTGGCTGGCCGCTCCGTCGGCGAACCTGATATGCCCGGTGGAGTCCGAGATCGCCATCGCGATCCAGTCGTTGTCGGCATGGGCGATCGGCGTCGCTGCGAACGCCACGACGACCGCGACTGCTGCAATGGCTGCTCGTTTCTGCATGGGCTTGCCCAACTATCGCACGGCGGATGCCATCGCGCGACCGGACCACTTGGCCGAGCAGACGCAGAATCGCACGATCCGAGCCGGAATCGTGCGATTCTGCGTCTGCTCGCGTGGCCGCTAGGTGATGTCGTCGGCGGCGCCGCGGCCGGCGGCGCGCCCGGAGAAGATGCAGCCGCCCAAGAAGGTGCCCTCCAGCGCGCGGTAGCCGTGCACGCCGCCACCGCCGAAACCGGCCACCTCGCCGGCGGCGTACAGCCCGCTCAGCGGCGTGCCGTCCGCCGTGAGCACGCGCGCCTGCAGGTCGGTTTCGATACCGCCCAGAGTCTTTCGGGTCAGGATGTGCAGCTTGACCGCGATCAGCGGCCCGGCCTTCGGGTCGGTGAGCCGGTGCGGCGCCACGACGCGGGTGAACCGGTCGCCCAGATAGCCGCGGGCCGCGCGGATCGCGGTGATCTGGCCGTCCTTGCTGTACCTGTTGGCGACCTCGCGGTCGCGGGCGGTGACCTCGGCCGCCACAGTGAAATAGTCCAGCGGCCGCACGTCGGGCAGCTTGTTCATCGCGGTCACCAAGTCGCGCAGCGTGTTTGCGCTGACGAAGTCCACACCCCGGTCGACGAACGCCTGCACCGGCGCCGGGGGCCCGGAGCTGGCCCGGTTGCGCAGCAGCGCGCGCACGCTTTGACCGGTCAGGTCGGGATTCTGCTCCTGGCCGGACAGCGCGAATTCCTTCTCGATGATCCTGTTGTTCAGGATGAACCACGTATAGTCGTGCCCGGATCTGGTGATGCACTCGAGCGTCCCCAGGGTGTCGAATCCGGGGTACAGCGGGACCGGCAGCCGCTTGCCGGCCGCGTCCAGCCACAGCGACGACGGGCCCGGGATGATCCGGATGCCGTGCAGCGGCCAGACCGGATCGTAGTTGGTGATGCCCTCGGTGTAATGCCACATCCGGTCGGGGTTGATCACCCGCGCGCCGGCCCGCTGGGAGATCTCGATCATTCTGCCGTCCACGTGGGCCGGCACGCCGCTGAGCAGCTGATCGGGGACCCGGCCCATGCGCGTGGGCCAGTTCTTGCGCACCAGATCGTGATTGCCGCCGATCCCACCGCTGGTGACGATCACCGCGGAGGCCCGGAACTCGAATGGCGCCAGAGCTTTTCGAGACGACTCCACCCCGCGCGGCGCGGCGCACGGTTCGAGCACGCTGCCCCGGACGCCGGTCACCGCGTTGCTTTCCACGATCAACTCGTCGACCCGGTGACGGTGCGCGAAGCGCACCGTCGAGCGATCGCGCAGCCGGCGAGCGAAGACCTCGACCAGCGCCGGCCCGGTGCCCCAGGTGATATGGAAGCGGGGCACCGAATTGCCGTGCCCCTGCGCGTCGTATCCGCCACGCTCGGCCCAGCCGACCAGCGGGAAGATCTGCAGGCCTCGCGCGCGCAGCCAGCTGCGCTTCTCCCCAGCCGCGAAATCGACGTAGGCGTGCGCCCATTGCCGTGGCCAGTAGTCCTCGTCTCGGTCGAACGCCGCTGTCCCCAGCCAATCCTGCAGCGCGAGTTCGTGACTGTCGCGGATGCCCAGCCGGCGCTGCTCCGGGCTGTCGACGAAGAACAGCCCGCCGAACGACCAGAACGCCTGCCCGCCCACGTTAGCGCTGTTCTCCTGGTCGAGAATCAGCACCCGCAGACCGCGTTCCACCAATTCGCAGGCCGCCACCAGGCCCGCCAGTCCGGCTCCGACGATGATCGCGTCGGCGTCGAACCGACCGGCCGAAGAATCACCCATGTCGGACCAGGGTAGTGCCCCGGCCGGAGCGCGAATCAGCGCGGCGGGTCAGGCCGCGTCGACGACGGCCTTATCGCGCCGCCAGCGGTACACCGTGGGCGTGCAGCCGTGCATCAACGCCAGATCGACGGCGTCGAGCATGGCTTGCTGCGGGCCCGGCTTGCGCAACTGGCGGGCGGCGACCGCGACCCGCACGATGCCGCCCCGGCGCGCGATCCGCTCGGCGGACAGCACCACCATCCGGCACCACCACGGCTCGGTCAAGAACCCTTCCCCGATGCCCAGCACCCGGGTGCGGACGGTGCTGTGCCGGACCAGGTCGGTGACCCCGTGCAGGTCGGCGAGCAAGCGAAAGCCGTTCTGCGGCAATGTCTTCACGACACCCGGCGAAACCGCCCAGCCCGGCGCGGCGAACAGCCGGGTGCGCAGCCCCAGATGCTCAAGCACCCGGTCGGCGGCCATCAACCGCAGGTTGGCCTCGTGCGCCCGCAGCATCGCGAACTCCGCGCGGCGCTTCTTGGTCGCGGCATCGTCGTAGCCGTGCAACACAATCGCGTCGCCGCCGGTCCGCCGGGCGGTCAACCACTCCACGGTGGCCTGGTCACGGTCGAGTCGGTAGTCACCCTTGAGCCGCGGCGCCACCAGCAGCGAGAGCGGCACGTTGCGGGCGTCCATTTGCGCGCAGAACGCCTCGACGTCGGCCATGGTGCGATCGCCTATGCCAGAGACCGAGACGATCAATTTTCCAGACACACCTGCAGTTTGCCGATTCCAGGTGTCGGGACGGTGAAGGACACGCAGACGGCAGGCATATATCGGGCCCGGAGGCACATAACGGTTCGATATGCTAAGCAACGCCATGGATAAGGCCCCGCCCGACGTCCCGCCGCCCACCGCCTCCGCCCGGCAGTCCGGTGCCGTCGAGCGTGTCTACCCCGACAAGCTGGACGCCGGGCTGCTGCGCATCTCCGGCGTGTGCATCCTGGCCACGGTGATGGCCATCCTCGACGTCACCGTCGTCAGCGTCGCGCAGCGCACCTTCATCGCCGAGTTTTCCTCCACGCAAGCGGTCGTCGCGTGGACGATGACCGGCTACACGCTCGCGCTGGCGACGGTGATCCCGTTGACGGGCTGGGCGGCAGACCGATTCGGCACCAAGCGGCTGTTCATCGGCTCCGTCCTGGCGTTCACGATGGGCTCGTTGCTGTGCGCGCTGGCGCCGAACATCACGGCGCTCATCGCTTTTCGCGCGGTGCAGGGCATCGGCGGGGGCATGCTGCTGCCGTTGGGGTTCATGATCTTGACCCGCGAGGCGGGTCCCGGGCGGCTCGGCCGCCTGATGTCGATCCTGAGCATTCCCATGCTGCTGGCCCCGATCGCCGGGCCGATTTTGGGCGGCTGGCTGATCGACACGGCGAGTTGGCGGTGGATCTTTCTGATCAACCTGCCGATCGGCGCCGCCACGGTCGCTTTCGCGGCGATCGTGTTCGCCAAGGATCAGCCCGCGCGTTCGGAAACCTTCGACGTCGTCGGCGTATTGCTGCTCTCGCCCGGCCTGGCGACGTTCCTGTTCGCGGTGTCGTCCATCCCGGGCCGCGGCACCGTTGCGGACCGGCATGTGCTGATACCGGCAACAATTGGACTGACGCTGATCGTCTGCTTCGTCCTGCACGCCTGGCACCGCGCCGATCATCCGCTGATCGACCTGCGGCTGTTCAAGAACCACGTGGTCACCCACGCCAACGTGACGATGACGGTGTTCGCGGTGGCCTTCTTCGGCGCCGCGCTGTTGTTGCCCAGCTACTTCCAGCAGGTGCTGCACCGCACCCCGCTGCAGGCCGGCGTGTACATGATCCCGCAGGGGCTCGGCGCCATGCTCACCATGCGGCTGACTGGGCCGTTCGTCGACAGGCGGGGGCCGGGCAAGGTGGTGCTGATCGGCATCGTGCTCATCATATTGGGCCTGGGCACCTTCGCTTTCGGCGTGGCCAGGCAGGCCGGCTACGCCCCCACGCTGCTGGCCGGCCTGGCCGTCATGGGGCTGGGCATGGGGTGCACCATGATGCCGCTGTCGGTGGCGTCGGTGCAAGCGCTGGCCCCCCATCAGATCGCTCGCGGTTCGACGCTGATCAGCGTGCTGAACCAGGTGGGCGGCTCGATCGGGACGGCGCTGATGTCGGTGTTGCTGACGAGCCAGTTCAACCGCAGCGAAAACATCAGGGCGGCAAACAAGATGGCGTCACTCCGGCAGGACGCGGCCAGGCTCGGCGCGCCCGTCGACGGCTCGGCGATCCCGCAGCAGGTGTTCACCCAACACTTCGCCGGCGATGTGCTGCGCGACCTTTCGCACGCCTACACGACGGTGTTCGCGCTCGCGGTCGTGCTGGTGGCGTTGACGCTCATCCCGGCGTCGTTTCTGCCGAAGACGCCGGCGGGCGAGGTCCGCACGCCGACACGCTGATCCGGCTCACCCCTCGAAGAGCATCCTGGCGATCCGCAGCGCGGTCTGCGCCGGATCCGACTGCCGGACTTCGGCGTTGACCGCGTCGTTGAGCCACAGCGTCGCGAACCCGTGCACCAGCGACCACGCCGCCAGCTGCGCACCCGCGGGATCGGACAGCGCATGCGCGTCCCGCAAGGTCGACACCCCGCGGGCCAGCTCGGCGCCGGCGGCCGCATGGGCGGCCGCCAGTGCGGCATCCGTGCCGTCGAGCAACGCCCGGTCGAACATCACCCGGTAGTGGCCGGGGCGCTCGATGGCAAACCGCACATATGCCACCGCGGCGCCGGCGAAATCGCCGCGCGCTTCGATCAGCGCCTCGGCCAGCAGCAAAAACCCCTCGGTCGCAAGGGCGGTGAACAGGCCGCGCCGGTCGGTGAAGTGGTGCGCGGGGGCGGCGTGTGACACCCCCGCCCCGCGCGCCAGCTCACGCAGCGAGACTCCTTCGGCGCCGCGTTCGGCGACCAGCCGCGCGGCCTCGCCGAGGAGCACCGCACGCAGGTCGCCGTGGTGGTAGTTCGAACGGTCCACGGCAGCGAGCATAGCCGCCACATCTTGACAGTGCCTAGATCGACGCGCTACTTTCGTCTTCAAGCTAACTTGTCAGTGTCAAGATTAGGGAGACCGGGATGGCGCCATTGATCACCCTGCTGGTGGGCACGTTGGTCGCGCGGCTCGCCGGTTGGCTCGGCGCCGGCTATGTCGGCGGCTGGGCCGCCGCGGTCGCCGTCGGACTCGCGGCGATGTTCGTCCTGACCGGGGTGGCCCACTTCGCGCCGCCGATGCGCGCGGCGTTGATCGCCATCGTCCCGCCCCGATTGCCCGCGCCGGGCGCGCTGGTCACCATCACCGGCGTGTTGGAACTGCTGGGCGCCGCGGGACTGTTGGTGCCGGCGACGCGTGTGGCCGCGGCGCTGTGCCTGCTGGCGCTGATGCTGGCCATGTTCCCGGCCAACATCTACGCCTCGCGGATGCCCGACCCGCCCGCGTCGATGACGACGCGGCTATCCCTGCGGACCGTCGCCGAGGTGGTCTACCTGGCCGCCGCCGTAACGGTCGGGATCGGCGGCGGCCAGTAGCCACGCGTACTGGAACGCGGTTTCCTGCCACGACTTGTAGCGGCCGCTGACCCCGCCGTGGCCGGCGTTCATCTGGGTCTTCAACAGCACGGGGTTGCCGTCGGTGTTGGCGTGGCGCAGCGCCGCGACCCACTTGGCCGGCTCCACGTAGAAGACCCTGGTGTCGTTCAGCGACGTCATCGCCAGGATGGCGGGGTAGCGCTTGGCCTCGACGTTCTCATACGGCGAGTACGACTTCATGTAGGAGTAGACGTCATTGTCGCTCAACGGGTTTCCCCACTCGTCCCACTCGGTCACGGTCAGCGGCAAGGACGGATCCAGGATGGTGGTCAACGGGTCGACGAAGGGGACCTGCGCGAGTATCCCGGCGAACAGCTCCGGCGCCAGGTTGGCCACCGCCCCCATCAGCAGGCCGCCCGCGCTGCCGCCCAACGCCACCAGCTGCCGCGGTGTGGTCAGCCCGGAGTCCACCAGATGCCTTGCCGCCGCGACGAAGTCGCTGAAGGTGTTCTTCTTCTCCAGCAGCTTGCCGCGCTCGTACCACAGCCGGCCCATCTCGCCGCCGCCGCGGACATGGGCGATGACGAACACCATGCCCCGGTCCAGCAGCGACAGCCGGGCGATGGAGAAGCCCGGATCGGTGCAGATCTCGTAGGCGCCGTAGCCGTATAGCAATGTGGGGGCTGGAAACTCGGTCCCGGCGCGGTACACGATCGACACCGGGATGCGGGTGCCGTCGTCCGCGCGGGCCCACTCGCGGCGCTCCACGTAGTCGCTTGCCCGGTAGTCACCGAGGACGGGCTGCTCACGCAGCAGGGTGCGCTCGCCGGTGCCCAGGTCGATGTCGTAGACCCGCACTGGGGTGACGAAGGAACCCACCCTGATCCGCAGCTTCGGGGACTCCCAGTTCGGATCGCCGCCCACGCTGACCCACATCAGCTCGGAGTCGAACGAGATCTCCTCGGGCTCACCGTAACCGCCGTCGGAGTCCAGCGGCCACAGCTGCACGCGCGGCAGCGCCTCACGCCGGTAGCTGACCACCAGGTGGTCGGCGAAGGCGTCCACACCCTCCAGCCGGACGTCGTCGCGGTGCTCGATCAGGGTGCGCTGCCGGGCGGGATCGTCGACGGGCGCCTCGACCAGGGTGAAGTTGACCGCGCCGTCGTTGTGCAGGATCAGGAAACGGTCTTCTCCGCCGATCACGGCGTGCTCGACCGCGTAGTCGACGCCCTCGCGTCGCGGCAGCACGACGCCGAACTCGGCGTGCGGGTCGGCCGCATCGGCGTAGCGCCATTCGGAGGTGATGGCCGACGCGGCGTTGATGAAGACGTAGGCCTTGCTGCGGGACATCCCCACCCCGAGCCAAAACCGTTCGTCGGTTTCGTGATACACCAGGTCCGAGGCCGCGCCGGAGCCCAGCGCGTACCGCCACACCTTGTCGGGGCGGTGGGCGTCGTCCAGGGTCAGGTAGTACACGGTTCGGTTGTCGGCCGCCCATGTCGCCCCGGCCGCGATGTCGGCGATCTCGTCCGGAAAGAGCTCCCCGCTGCGTAAGTCCTTGAACCGCAACGTATAGCGTTCGTCGCCGACCGTGTCGACCGAGTACGCCAGCAGGTTGCCGTCCAGGCTGACCATGGCCGCGCCCAGCGCGAAGAATTCGTGACCCTCGGCCTCGGCATTCGAGTCGAGCAGCACCTGCTCGCCGGGCACCTCGGTGTTCTCGTCCAGGGTCGGTGGAGTCCAGTCGTCGGGGCCGTCCACCGGGCAGCGGCACTGGACGCGGTACTGCTTGCCCTCGAAGGTCCGCGAGTAGTACCACCAGTCGCCCTGCCGGGTGGGCACCGACAGGTCGGTTTCCTTGGTGCGCGCCTTGATCTCGTCGAAAATCTGCTGGCGCAGCGGTTCGAGGTGGGCCGTCATCTCGTCGACGTAGGCGTTTTCGGCCTCGAGATGGGCGATCACCTCCGGGTCCGCCTTGGCGCGCAGCCACTCGTAGGGGTCGACGAAGACGTCCCCGTGGTGCTCGCGTCGGGTTTCCACCCGCTTGGCCACCGGGGGCGCAATTGTCTCGCTTGGCATTTCGGTCATGCGCCGGGGCCGATCCAGTCTTCGAATTTCAAGCCGGAAATCCGTTCGTAGGCATTGATGTAACGCTCGCGAGTCGCCTGGATGATGTCATCGGGAAGCGGCGGCGGAGGCTGCGGGCCGTGCCGGTCCCAGCCCGACTCCGGTCCGGTGAGCCAGTTGCGAACGAACTGCTTGTCGAAGCTGGTCTGCACCACCCCGGCGCGGTAGTCCTCGGCCGGCCAGTAGCGCGAGGAGTCCGGCGTGAAGATCTCGTCGGCCAGCAGCAAGTTCCCGTCGCGGTCGGTGCCGAATTCGAACTTGGTGTCGGCGATGATGATTCCCTTCGTCAGCGCGTGTTCGGAGGCCTGGACATAGATTTGCAGCGTGCGGTCGCGCAGCTGGTTGGCGCGCACCGCGCCCACCATCTCGATCACCCGGTCGAACGCGATGTTCTCGTCGTGGTCGCCCAGCGCCGCCTTCGTCGCCGGGGTGAACAACGGTGTGGCGAACCGGCTGGCCTCGACCAGCCCCGGCGGCAGGGCGATGCCGCAGACCTTGCCGGTCGCCTGGTAGTCCAGCAGGCCCGACCCGGTCAGGTAGCCGCGGGCCACGCATTCCACCGGCAGCATCTGAAGCTCCCGCACCACAAGCGCGCGGCCCAGCACGTCGTCGGGGATGCGTGGGTCGTCGGGCGGGCCGGCCAGGTGGTTGGGGGCCTCGACGTAGCCGAAGAAGAACACGCTCATCGCGGTCAGGATGCGGCCCTTGTCCGGGATCGTGCTGTCCAGCACGTAGTCGTACGCCGAGATCCGGTCTGTCGCGACCAGCAGCAGGTGGTCCTCGTCGACGCGATACAGCTCACGGACCTTGCCGCTGGCCAGATGCCGGTAGTCGGACAGTGCGGGACGCATCGGGCCAGCCTATCGGGAGCGCCACAGCCATCCCGGTTGCGGGAGCTGTGCTGGGATCGAAGGCATGCGAACGCGGTTTCTGCCCTACTCCACCAGGCCGGGCCGGCTGGCGGCCCAGGTGTTCAGCGATTTCGCCGTCGTCCTGTGGACGGGGATCTGGCTGCTCGTCGGTCTGGCCGTGTACGACGCCATCTCGACGATCGCCGAAGCCGGCAGACAGGTCCAGACCGGTGCGCAGGGCATCGCCGGCAGCCTCGCGTCGGCCGGTCACGGCGCCGGGCACATCCCGCTGCTGGGCGACGCGGTCAGCCAGCCGCTCGCCTCCGCCAGCGAGGCCGCCCTCGAGATCGCCGGCGCCGGGCACACCCTGGACACCACCGGCAGCTGGCTGGCGGTGCTGCTGGCCATGGCCGTCATCGCGCTGCCGATCCTGATCGCCGTCCTGCCGTGGCTGTTCCTGCGCCTGCGCTTCTTCCGTCGCAAACTGACGGTGACCGCCCTGGCCGCGACCCCGGCCGGCGAACAACTGCTGGCGCTGCGGGCGCTGGCGAACCGGCCCCCGCGCAAGCTGGCCGCCCTCGGCCCGGATCCCGTCGGCGGGTGGCGGCGCGAGGATCCCGTCACCATCCGGGCGCTGGCCGCCCTCGAACTGCGCTCGGCCGGCATCGCGGCCGGCTTCGGCCCGGCCCGCTGACCCGGGGCGCTGCAGCCACAGTCAAGTTAGGTGTACCTTACTAAAAGTAAGTACACCTAGCGTTAGGGCACGTCATGCTAAGGCGGAGGCAGGCCGCGGAGGGCCAATCCGTTGCCACGGTCGTGCTGTCCCAGCTGGCACCCGGCCGGCGGGCCACCATTGTGGGCACGGTGCCGGAAGCCGACCCCGCCGTGGCGGGCCGGCTGCGGCAGCTGGGCTTTCGGCCGGCGACCCATGTCGACGTGATCCGCCGCGCGCCCCTGGGCGACCCGACCGTCTACCGCGTCCAGGACACCGAACTGTGCCTGCGCAGCCGCCTGGCCCGGTTGATCGAAGTGCTCCCCGAAGCGGACCGATGACGTCCTGCCACGACGACGGCGGCGGCGGCGCGGTTGCCGTCGCGACCACCCGGCGAATCGCGCTGGTCGGCAGCCCCAACGCCGGCAAGACCAGCATGTTCAACCAGCTGACCGGGTTGCGCGCGAAGACCGGCAACTATCCGGGCGTCACCGTCGGGCGCAGCGTCGGCGCGGTGCGGGTCGGCGGGGCAACGATCGCGGTGGAGGACCTGCCCGGCACCTACAGCCTCGACGCGATCAGCCCGGACGAGCGCGTGGTGACCGACCTGCTGGCCGGCGCGTTCGACGGCATCGAGCGCCCCGACGCGGTCGTGCTGGTCGCCGACGCCACCACGCTGCGCCGCTCGATCCTGCTGGTGGCGCAGGTGCTCCGGCTGGGCCTGCCGTGCCTGCTCGCGCTGACCATGGGCGACGAACTGACCGCCCGCGGCGGCCGGGTCGACGTGGACGCCCTGTCGGCGGCCTTGGGCATCCCGGTGACCGCGGTCCTCGCGCACCGCGGCTCGGGCATCGACGACCTGCGCGCCCGGCTGGGATCCTTCGACCGGTGGCAACGGCCGCCGATTGCGCCGCCGTCCGATCCCGACGCCGTCGACGCCTGGGGTGCCTCGGTGCTCGGCGCCGCCGATTATGTCGCGCCCCAACCGGATCAGCGGACCAACCGGATCGACCGGCTGGTGCTGCACCCGGTGTGGGGCGTCGTGATCTTCTTCGCGGTGATGTTCGCCTTTTTCCAGGTCGTCTTCACCGTCGCGGCACCGCTGCAGGAGTGGGTCGGCCAGGGCCTCGGGTGGATCGGCGCCACGGTCACTGAGCACGGCGGCAACTCGCTCCTGGGGCGGCTGGTCAGCGACGGCATCATCGGGGGCGTCGGCACCGTCCTGCAGTTCATCCCGCAGATCGTGTTGCTGTTCTTGCTGATCGCGCTGCTGGAAAACGTGGGCTACATGGCGCGCGCGGCGTTCCTGATGGACCGGGTGATGGCCCGGACCGGTTTGGAGGGCCGCGCGTTCGTCGCCATGCTGTCGTCGTTCGCCTGCGCGGTCCCGGGCATCATGGCCACCCGGACGCTGCCGTCGTCGCGCGACCGGATCGCCACGATCCTCAGCGCGCCGCTGATGACGTGTTCGGCACGGCTGCCGGTGTTCACGCTGTTGATCGGCCTGCTGGTGGCCCCGCAGACGCGGTGGTGGGGCTTCAGCGCCCAGGGCGTCACGATGTTCGTGCTCTACCTCGGCGGCGGCACCGCGGCGCTGGCGAGCGCGTGGGTGTTCAAGTCGACCATCCTGCGCAGCGACCTGCTGCCGTTCACGATGGAGCTGCCCCCGTACCGGTTCCCCTACCCCAAGGCCGTGCTGCTGGCGATGTGGAGCGCGGCCAGCATGTTCTTGCGCAAGGCCGGAACGATCATCCTGGCCACGTCGTTGGTGCTGTGGGCGCTGCTCAACCTGCCGCCCCGCGCCGCCGAGACCGCCCAGCTGTCCCCGACGGAGGCCACCGCGTACGTGATGAACCGCAGCTACGCGGCCGACGTCGGCAAAGCCATCGAGCCGGTGTTCGCACCGCTGGGCTTCGACTGGCGCACCGACATCGCCCTGGTCGGCTCCCTGTCGGCGCGTGAGGTGTTCGTGTCCACCCTGGGCCAGGTGGCGGCGGCGACGCAGCCCGACGACCCGCGTGAGGCGTTGATGACGATGACCGACGCTCACGGACGGCGGGTGTTCACCGCGCCGACGGTCATCGCGCTGTTGGCGTATTTCATGTTCGCGTTGCAGTGCATGTCGACGGTCGCGGTGATGCGCCGCGAGACCAATTCGTGGCGCTGGCCCGGGATCGCATTCGGGTACATGTTCGTGCTGGCGTGGGTGATGGCGTTCGCCGTCCGGTCGATCGCGATCGGTTTGGGCGCATGATCCCGATGCACGCCACCGCGACGGATGATCCGCGCCGACTGCGCTGGGTGGTCGCGCCCGATCACCTGCCGCCCGCCGGCACCGTCCGCCGGGCCCCGGGCCGGCTGGGCGCACTGCTGGACGACGCGGTGATCGAGGAAATCCTGGTGCGCGCCGGTGACATGCTGGTCACCCTGCACGCCGGCAGCGACTGGCAAGAACTGGGCGATCGGGTCCGCGACGCGCTCGGCGAGGCACTGCTGGACCCGGCGGGTTGGCAGGTCGACGCGGCGCCCGGCGACGACGCCGGCCTGGCGGAGATCGTCAACGAGCTGCTCGCCGGTCCGATAGGCGCGCTGGCCGAATCACATGGCGGGTCAATCGAGTTGGTGTCGCTGGACGGCACCCACGTGACCGTGCGGACCGCCGGGGCGTGTCAGGGATGCCCGGCGGTGGACTCGACGCTGCACGAAAAGCTCGAGCGCGAGCTGCGCCGACGGGCCGGCGAGGGGGTCACCGTCTCCACCGAAGCCCAGTCGGCCCCCCGCGCGTGGGGACGAAAGCTGCTGTCGCTCATCGTGCGCTGAGCAGTTCGACCACCAGGTGTCGGATGCCGGTGTGCCGGTTGCTGCGCGTCCATTCGACGGGCCGCGCGACGCGCACCTCACTGAAGTGTGACAGCAGTTCCCCGAACAGCACGCGCAACTCCAGCCGGGCCAGGTTGGCGCCCAAACAGTAGTGCACGCCCTGACCGAAGCCCAGGTGGGGATTGGGCTTTCGGGTGATGTCGAACTCGTCGGCGCGGTCGAAGGCGGCGGCGTCGCGGTTGGCCGAGCCCTCCCAGACCTGCACCTTCTGGCCCGCGGTAATCGGTTGCCCGCCGAGCGTGACGTCACATGTGGCGGTGCGCCGCTTTGACGGCGACGGCGAGGTCCACCGCACCATCTCCTCGACCGCCGTGGGCAGCAGGCCGGGATCGGCGCGCAGCGCCCGCAGTTGGTCGGGATGCTCGGCCAGTGCGAGTAGCCCGCCGGCGACCGCGTTGCGCGTCGTCTCGGCGCCGGCGCTGAACAGCAGGCTGAAGAACAGGTACAGCTCGATGTCGGACAGGCAGGGCGCGTCGGGATCGTCGACCGTCGCGTTGGCGACGACCGAGAGCATGTCGTCGGTCGGCGCGGCACGCTTGGCGGCGATCAACTGCCGGCCGTAGTCGTACATGCGCGACCCGGCCTCCGCCTCCGAAGTTCGCGGCGAGAGCTGCGATAATGTGGCCTTGCGGGAGCCGCCGAAGTCGAACTGCGGCTCGATGGCCTCGAACAGCCAATGGCGTTCGGACTCCGGCACTCCCAGCAGGATGCAGATCATCTGCATCGGCAGTTCGGCGGCGATGTCGACCAGGAAGTCGAACGGCTCGCCGGGCACCACGGCGTCCAGTAGCAGGCGCGCCCGGGCGCGCAGGTCGTCCTCGACCAACCCGATCATCCGCGGCGTCAATCCCGAGCTGACCAGCCGCCGGATCTGGGAGTGCCGCGGGTCGTCCATCATGTTGAGCACCTGGCCGGCGATGGCCAGATCCTGCAACAGCGTGCCGCCGTAGGGCCGCGCGCCGCCGGTGACCGAAGAATACGTCGCCGGATCCCGCAGCACCTCGAGGGTTTCGGCGTACGTGGCCACCGACCAGAAGCCCTCGCCGTCGGGGGTGTTGTCGGTCGGCTCGTGCCAGTAGACCGGCGCCTCGCGGCGGTGGATCGCGAACAGGTCGTGCGGGAAGCCGTGCGCGAAGTTGTCCAGGTCGGTGAAATCGATCCCGGACAGCGCTCGAGTCACAGAATCGCCCCCGGCCGGTATTTGGCGGCGTCGGGATAGCGGCCCACCAGCGCGTCGACCATCGCCGCCACCTCGTCCACCTGGTCACCCGCGGCGCCGGTGAACGCCTTCTTGTCGGCCAGCGCGGCGTCCAGCGCCGCCCGGTCCAGCGGCAGCCGCGGATCGGCCGCCAGCCGGTCGAGCAGGTCGGGTTCGGCGCCGCGTTCCCGCATGTCCAGCGCCGTGGCGACCGCGTGTTCGCGGATGACGTGGTGGGCCGCCTCGCGGCCCATCCCGGCCCGCACCGCCGCGATCAGCACCTTGGTGGTGGCCAAAAAAGGCAGGTAGCGATCCAGTTCGCGCTGGATCACCGCGGGGTAGGCGCCGAACTCGTCGAGCACCGTCAGGAATGTCTCGATCTGCCCGTCGACGGCAAAGAAGCTGTCCGGCAACGCAACCCGGCGCACGACCGAACAGAAGACGTCGCCCTCGTTCCACTGCGCGCCGGCCAGTTCGGCCGCCATCGAGGCGTAGCCGCGCAGCACCACCTGCAGCCCGTTGACCCGTTCGCAACTGCGGGTGTTCATCTTGTGCGGCATGGCCGACGAGCCGACCTGCCCCGGCGCGAAACCCTCCGTGACCAGTTCATGCCCGGCCATCAGCCGGATGGTGTGGGCCAGCGACGACGGCCCGGCGCCCAGCTGCACCAATGCGGAGAGCACGTCGTGGTCCAGCGAACGCGGGTATACCTGCCCGACACTGGTCAAAACCTTTGCGAAGCCGAGGAACTCGGCCACGCGGTGCTCGAGTTCGCCGAGCTTGGCGGCGTCACCGCCCAGCAGGTCGAGCATGTCCTGGGCGGTGCCCATCGGGCCCTTGATGCCGCGCAGCGGGTACCGGTCGATCAGCTCCCGGAGCCTGGTCAGCGCGACCAGCGTCTCCTGCGCCGCCGAGGCGAAACGCTTGCCCAACGTGGTGGCCTGCGCGGCGACGTTGTGGCTGCGCCCGGCCATCACCAGGTCACGGTGGGCCACCGCGTGCTCGGCGAGCCGGGCCACCACCGCGACCCCGTGGGAGAACGCCAGTTCAAGCGACCGCCGGATCTGCAACTGCTCGACGTTCTCGGTCAGGTCGCGGCTGGTCATCCCCTTGTGCACGTGCTCGTGGCCGGCCAGCGCATTGAATTCTTCAATGCGCGCCTTGACGTCGTGGCGCAGCACGCGTTCGCGCGCGGCGATGGAGTCCAGGTCGACGTCCTCGATCACCCGCGCGTAGTCGGCGATGGCCTCGGGGGGCACGTCCACCCCCAGTTCCGCCTGGGCGCGCAGCACCGCGAGCCACAGCCGCCGCTCGGCGGCGACCTTGGCCTCGGGCGACCAGATCGCGACCATCTCGGCGCTGGCGTACCGGGCGGCCAGCACATTCGGAACGCTCACGAACACACAGCTTACGGTCGACCCTGCGCGGGGGACCGCCCAGATCGGCCACACTCGCGGAACCCCGCCGGCATGGCGGCGCCCTACCCTGTGCGGGTGTACTTCGCCGGCGTTGACCTGGCCTGGGGCGGTCGCAACCCGACCGGCGTCGCCGTCGTCGACGCCGCGGGCCGCCTGGTGCGCGTCTGCGCCGTCCGCGACGACGACGCCATCCTCGCCGCGCTGCGCCCGTACGTGCGGGGCGAGTGCCTGGTCGCCTTCGACGCCCCGCTGGTGGTCACCAACCGCACCGGGCAGCGGCCCGCCGAGGCGGCGCTCAATCGCGACTTCCGCCGCTTCGAAGCCGGCACGCACCCGGCCAACACGACGAAACCGGAGTTCGCCGACGGCCCGCGCGCCGCGCGACTGGCCCACGCGCTGGGCCTCGACCTGGATCCGCTCTCCTCGGCTTCGCGCCGGGCCATCGAGGTCTACCCGCACGCCGCGACGGTCGTGCTGTTCCGGCTGGCGCGCACCCTCAAATACAAGGCCAAACCCGGGCGCAACCTCGACCAGCTCAAAGCCGAGCTGCTGCTGTTGATGGACGGCATCGAGGGGCTCGCGCACGCCGCAGTGCCGTTGGACGTCGCAAGCCACGACGGCTGGGCCGGGCTGCGCCGCCAGGTCGTCACCGCACAACGCAAGAGCGAGTTGCGCCGCGCCGAAGACCCGGTCGACGCCGTCGTGTGCGCCTACGTGGCGTTGTACAGCCGGCGCCGGCCGGCCGGTGTCACGATCTACGGCGACGTCGCCACCGGCTACATCGTCACGCCGTCGCTGCCGCCGGACCCGGCCTAACGGGTGTCGGACAACTCCGGCGTCGGTTTCGGCCCCGACCCGACGTCTTTCCCAGCGCCGGGTGGCCAGGGCCGTGACCACGGCTATCACGACGCCGCTGGAGATCAGGATCGCGGCCAGCACGTACTGCTGCACGGGCCGGCCGAAAAACGGCGTCAACAGCACCAGCGACGACAGGAAGCCGAACACGGGCAGCCCGGTCGGCGTCCTGAAATGGGACCGCTTGCCCGGCGGCTCGTCGCGGCGCAGCACCAGCACCGCGAGGTTGACCATCGTGAACACCGCCAGCAGCAGCAGCGACGTGGTACCGCTCAGGACCGCGATCGCGTCGTGGTTGGCGAAGGCGGTGACGTAGAGAATCACCCCCAGCGCGATCGTCGTGGTGAACAGCACCGCGACCCAGGGCGACCGGCGGGTCGGGCTGACACTGCCCAGGAAGGACGGCAGCACGCCCTCGCGGGCCATCCCGTAGATCAGCCGGCTGGCCATCAGCATGCCGAGCAGCGCGGTGTTGGACACCGCGACCATCGAGATGAACGGCAGGATGAACTTCGTCGGCAGCCCGGGCGCCGCCGCCTGGATCACGTCGACCAGCGGCGTGTCACTGGCCCGCAGCGCCTTCACGGGCACCACCGCGACCGACACGACCGCCACCAGCACGTAGATGACGGCCGCGATACTCAGTCCGGACAGCAGGACCTTCGGGAAGGTGGTGACCGGGTCCTTGGTCTCCTCGGCCATGTTCACCGAGTCCTCGAAACCCGTCATGGCGAAGAACGCGAGCGACGTAGCCGCCACCAGCGCGACGAAGACGTTGGTGTGCCCGACGTTGAACGCGAGCGCCCGCGTGTAGTCGGCCTGGCTGGCGGTGAAGGATCCGTACAGCCCGACGACGATCACCATCACCAGTCCGGCGATCTCGACGAGGGTGAGAACCACGTTGAGCTTGGCGCTTTCCCGCATGCCACGCAGGTTCACGATGCCCAGCCCCACCATGAAGAGCATGGCGACGACGACCACGCCGTGGGTTCCCCAGTAGAGCCGGAACGCGACGATGAAGTTTGCCCCGAAGAACCGGGACGCGGTCGCCGACCCGGTGATGGCGGCACACATCACCATGAACGCCACCATGAAGGTCAGGAAGCGGTTGCCGAACGCCTTGTGGACGTAGAGCGCGGTTCCGGCGGCCCGCGGATACTTGGTCACCAGCTCCAGATAGCTGCACGCGGTCACCGTGGCGATGACGAACGCCAGCAGGAACGGAACCCAGGCCGCGCCGCCGACTTCGGCACCCACGTCGCCGATCAGGGCGTAGATCCCGGTGCCCAGCATGTCGCCGACGATGAACAACAGCAGCACGCCGGGTCCCATCACCCGATGCAGGTGCGGTTCGCCGGCGGTGTCCGCCCCGTTCATGGCCCTCCCGGAAGTCAGCTTTGGACTCCCTACCACCGTGCCAGAGTGGCCTAAACCCACTCAGTACGCGTCGCGGGACCGCCGTGTCCGTTGCGCCGAGTCAGATCCGGACGGGTCGCTGGTCGATGGGGGCGAGGACGTCGACAAGGTCGACCAGCGTCGCCTGCGCCGCGGTGCGGGGATCGCGGCCTTCGACCAGCGCGGACACCACCGAACCGTCGACCGCGCAGATCAGCGTGCACACCAGCTCGAGGTGTGCCGATCGGCCCGATCGCTCGAGGGACTCGGCGACGGCCTCGGCGCGCTGCCGCAGACTGCGGCGCATGGTATCCCGCAGCCCGGCCAGGCGGGTGCAGGCGATGTGCCGCTCGTACCGCGATATCAACTGGTCGGTGAGTCCCGACCCGGTCACGTCCCCCACGAGCAGGTCGACCAGCACCTCGGCGGTGGTTTCGGGTCCCCGCCGCCGACGGGACAGCGCGTTGACCCGCGCGCGGAGCTGCGCCACCTCGATCATGCCGATGTGTTCGACGGCGCGCGCGATCAAATCGTCAAGCGAGGAAAAGTAATACGTCGTCGACGCCAGGGGAAGGCCGGCGCGCCGGGCGACCGCACGATGTCGGACCGCTTCGAACCCGCCTTCGGCCAGCAGCTCGGCGGCAGCGCTCACGAGCGCATACCGTCGACGTTCTCCTTTTGGAGTAACTGCTGCAGTCACGAGAAGCCATGGTGCCAGTCAAAGTGGTACTGCATTGCCATTTTGGCCAAACGGCCCGCCAAACCAACATGGCATGATGGCGCGCATGCCCGACTTGAGCCGCCGCGCAGTGCTGGGCCTTGGAGCCAGCGCGGCCGCCGGCGCGGTGGGCGCATGCGCGCTGGACATCGTGTTGAAACCGCGTACTTCTCACGCCACGCCGGTGTCGCCGGGTACCACCCGGGCGCCGTTGGCGCCGGCGGTTCCGCGCCGGCCGCCGCCCGCCGCCCCGGCCGAGCCCGCACCCACCATGGTCACCGGCTCCTTCGTCTCGGCGGCGCGCGGTGGCGTCAACACCAACTGGGCGATCGCGCGTCCGCCGGGCCAGACCAGGCCGCTGCGACCGGTGATCGCCCTGCACGGCAAGGGTAGCGACGCCGCCACCGTGATGGCCGGCGGCGTCGAACAGGGTCTTGCGCAGGCCGTCGACGCGGGGCTGCCGCCGTTCGCGGTCGTCGCCGTCGACGGCGGCGGCAGCTACTGGCACAAAAGGGCTTCCGGCGAGGACAGCGGGGCGATGGTGCTCGACGAGCTGATCCCGATGCTGGACACGAAGGGCTTGGACACCTCCCGGGTGGCGTTCCTGGGGTGGTCGATGGGCGGCTACGGCGCGTTGCTGCTCGGCGGCCGGCTCGGGCCCGCGCGCACCGCGGCGATCTGCGCGGTCAGTCCGGCGCTGTGGCTGTCGTCCGGGGCCGCCGCGCCGGGCGCGTTCGACGGGCCCGACCGATTTCGCGGCCAATTCGGTGTTCGGCATGCCGGCGCTGGCTTCCATCCCGATCCGCGTGGATTGCGGCGACAGCGATCCCTTCTACGCCGCGACCAAACAATTCGTCGCCCAGTTGCCCAACCCGCCGGCGGGTGGCTTCTCCCCCGGCGGGCACAATCCGGCGTTCTGGAGCTCGCAGCTGCCGGCCGAGCTGACGTGGATCGCGCCGCTGGTGACGGCCTGAGGTTGCCGCGGGTGTAACGGCAGGGCGAGAAATCACGCCGAAAATCGCCGCAGCGTTACGCTCGCGGGCGTGAGCACACCGTTCGATTGGGCCTTTCCCTACGCCTGGCCGCGTAAGCCCGTCCTGGCCGCCAACGTGGTGTGCACCTCGCAACCACTGGCCGCGCAGGCGGGCCTTCGGATGCTGGCCGAGGGCGGCAGCGCGGTGGACGCGGCGCTGGCCACCGCCATCACGCTCACCGTGGTGGAGCCGGTGTCCAACGGCATCGGCTCGGACGCCTTCGCCATCGTCTGGGACGGCGAGCGGCTGCACGGCCTGAACGCCTCGGGCCGCTCCCCAGCGGCCTGGACGCCGGAATACTTCGGCGGCAAGGATGTTCCCGCGCTCGGCTGGAACTCGGTGACGGTCCCCGGTGCGGTGTCGGCGTGGGCCGAGCTGCACGCGAGGTTCGGCGAGCTGCCGTTCGAGCGGCTCTTCGAGCCCGCGATCTCCTACGCCCGCAACGGCTTCCTGGTCTCGCCGACGGTCGCCGAGCAGTGGGCGGCGCAGGTGCCGCTGTTCTCGGGCCAGCCCGGATTCGCCGAGGCGTTCTTGCCGGCCGGGCGGGCACCGAAACCCGGTGAGCTGTTCCGCTTTCCGGACCAGGCGGCCACACTCGAGAAGATCGCCGCCACCCGCGGCGAGGTGTTCTACCGCGGGGAACTGGCCGAACGGCTCACGGCGCACTCGGCGGCCAACGGCGGCGCGATGCGCGCCGACGACCTCGCCGCGCACCGCGCCGACTGGGTCGGCACTATCGACGCCCCCTACCGCGGCTACACCGTGCACGAGATACCGCCCAACGGCCACGGCGTCGTGGCGCTGATCGCCCTGGGCATCCTCGAGAACTTCGACATGGCCTTCGCTGCCGGCCGATTCGGCCGACAGCGTGCACCTGCAGATCGAGGCGGTGAAGCTGGCGTTCGCCGACGCGGCCGCCTACGTCGCCGACATCGAGCACATGCCGCTGGGCCCGCAGCGGCTGTTGGACCCCGACTACCTGCGGCAGCGCGCGGCCCTGATCGATCGCGATCGGGCGAAGCCGGCGGCCGCGGGCGCGCCGAGCGGGGGCACCGTGTATCTGACCGCCGCCGACGCCGCCGGGACGATGGTGTCGATGATCCAGTCGAACTACATGGGGTTCGGGTCGGGCGTGGTGGTGCCGGGCACCGGGATCTCGCTGCAGAACCGCGGGGCGAACTTCGTGTCGGCGCACGGCCATCCGAATCGGGTCGGGCCTGCAAAGCGGCCCTACCACACCATCATTCCGGCCTTCGTCACCAAAGACGGTGCCCCCGTGCTGAGCTTCGGCGTGATGGGCGGAATGATGCAGCCCCAGGGCCATGTGCAGGTGATGGTGCGCATCGCCGACCACGGCCAGAACCCGCAGGCGGCCTGCGACGGCCCCCGATTCCGGTGGGTGCAGGGGCTACAGGTGAGCTGCGAACGGGGTTTTCCCGCCTCGACTCTCGACGAGCTGCGCCGGCGGGGGCACGACCTGGTCACGGTCGGCGACTACAACGAGTTCGGCAGCTGCCAGGCCATCTGGCGCCTCGAGGGCGGGTACTTCGCGGCCAGCGATCCGCGCCGCGACGGCCAGGCCGCGGGCTTCTGAGACCCGTCAGACGCTGATCGTGCCCTCCACCGCGGCGAGCGCGATGTCGCTGCGAAAGTGGCTGCCCGGCAAGCGGATCGACCCCATGATGTCATAGGCGTTGGCACGGGCGGCGGCCAGGTCGTCGCCGGTGCCCACCACCGACAGCACCCGACCGCCCGACGAGACGACCGCGCCGTCCGTCGCGGCGCGCCGTCCCGGCGTGCAGCACCCCGTCGGCCTCCGAGCCGGTCACGACGTCGCCGACCCGGGGCCGGCCGGGATAGTTCTCGGCCGCGAGCACCACCGTCACGGCCGCGCCCGTCGCGCCAACGCAATTCGCCGAAGTCGGCCAACGCGCCGGTGCCCGCGGCATACAGCAACTGGCCCAGCGGCGACTCCAGCAGCGCGAGCACGGCCTGGGTTTCCGGATCGCCGAAGCGGCAGTTGAATTCGATCACCGCGGGCCCCTTCGCGGTGATCGCCAGCCCGACGTAGAGCAGCCCGCAGAACGGGCTGCCTCGCCGCACCATCTCCTCGGCGACGGGTTCGACGACGCGGGCGACCACGTCCCGGTACACCTGGTCGGGAAGCCACGGCAGCGGCGCGTAGGCGCCCATGCCGCCGGTGTTGGGGCCGGTGTCGCCGTCGCCGACGCGCTTGTAGTCCTGGGCCGGCAGCAGCGGCAGCACGGTGCGGCCATCGACGATGCAGAACAGCGACACCTCGGGGCCGTCCAGGAAGGACTCCAGCAGGACCGGGTGGCCGGCCTCCAGCAAGGCGGCCGCGTGGGCGCGCGCGACCTCGCGGTCCGCGGTCACCACCACGCCCTTGCCGGCGGCCAGCCGGTCGTCCTTGACCACCCAGGCCGGCTCGCCCGCCGGCGGCCCGAACCTGCTCAGGGCGGCGTCCAACTGCGCTGGGGTGTCGACGATTTCGCTGTTCGCGGTCCGCACGCCGGCGGCGGCCATGACGTCCTTGGCGAACGCCTTGGAGCCCTCGATGCGGGCGGCGCCCTTGCTGGGCCCGAAGCAGGCGATGCCCGCGGCGCGCACGGCGTCGGCCACGCCCAGCACCAGCGGAACCTCGGGGCCGATCACCACCAGGTCGGCCCGGGTCTCGCGGGCCAGGGCGACGACGTCCTCGGCGACGGCGATGTCGATGTCGTACTGCTCGGCCAGCCGCGCGGTGCCGGCGTTGCCGGGCGCGATGATCAGGCCGGTGACCTGCGGGTCCTTGCTCAGCGCCACCAGCAGGGCATGTTCACGGGCACCGGAGCCGATCACCAGGACGCGCACGAGACGTCACTTTAGCGGGCGGCGATCCATGATGGCGTCACCCGGCTACCTCGGTACGACGGCCTCGATGGCCTCGACGACCTCCGGCGCGTCGGGCTCGGTGCGCGGCCGGAACCGCTTCACCACCGCCCCGCCCGGGGCGATGAGGAACTTCTCGAAGTTCCATTGCACGTCACCGGCTTTGCCATCGGCGTCGCGCGTCTTGGTCAACTCGGCGTACAGCGGATGCCGGCCCTCCCCGTTGACGTCGGTCTTGGCAGCAGCGGAAAGGTCACGCCGTAGGTGGTGGAGCAGAAGGTCTGGATCTCCTCGGGCGTGCCGGGTTCTTGGCCCATGAACTGGTTGCAGGGCACCCCGATGACCGTCAGCCCGCGCTCGGCGTAGTCCTGCGCAAGCTTTTCCAGCGCGCTGTACTGCGGGGTGAGCCCGCATTTGGACGCGACGTTGACCACCAGCACCGCGCGCTCGGCGTAGTCGGCCAGCGACGTCGGACGCCCGTCGAGGGTGGTCAGGGGATCTGGGTGACGGTCATGACCGCGACGGTACCCCGCGCCTCATTCGCCGGATCCACCCGAGTGCATCTTCAACGCGGCGTCGACGTTGGCCTTCTTGTCTTCCCCGCCGCCCTTGGCCGCGGCCTTCTTGCGCTTGGCCACGACGGTGCTCGACCGCGCCGTTGAGCGCCGAGCCCAGCGGGAAGCCGAGGTAGTGGGTGAGGAAGACCGCCATCTCCTTGAGTTCGGCCTCGGTCGAGCTCCCCGTTGAGCAGCGCGGCGTTGATCTGGATCTCGGCCAGGTCGCGACTTCCGACCGCGGTCACCGCGGTCAGCGTCATGATCCGCTTGTCGCGCATCGACAGTCCCGGCCGGCTCCAGATGCTGCCGAACAGGTGGTCGACGGTCAGGTCGAAGTACGCGTCGCCCTCGACGTTGGGCATCTCCCAGCCGTAGACCTCGTTCATCTTCTCGAGGCCCTTGCGGCGCAGTTCGTCCATTCACGTCTCTTTCTCTGTGTGCGGTACACCCAAGCCCGGCGGCCAGCCGCTCGTAGGCTATCCCGGCCAGGGGCAGGTCGACCGATACCGCCTCGCCCAGCCCCAGCGCCAGACTCAGGTCCTTCTCGCCCAGCCCGCGGGTGTGCAGGAAGGGCTGGTACAGGAAGTTGTCCGGGCTCGAGGTCGTTCATGTTGTCGCGCACCATGATCGCCCCGGGACCGCCCGTCAGCGCGTCGGTGTGGCGCACCACCCGGCCCAGCGCCTGCAGGTCCAGCCCGGCCGCCTCGGCCAGCTTCATGGCCTCGCATGCCGCGGCGTAGGAGGTGAACGTCAACATGTTGCGGGCCAGCTTCATCCGGGTGCCCGCACCCGGCTCGCCGGCGTGGATGACCAGCGCCGCCCAGTGCTTGAACGCCGGCTTGATCCGCTCGTACACCTCGCGCTCGGCGCCGACCATGGTGGCCAGCTCGCCCTTCGCGGCGGCGGCGGCCCCACCGCTGACGGGCGCGTCGACGATGTGGATGCCCTGCGGCTTGAACTGCGGCGGCCAGTTCGACGGCGGTGGTGTCGCTGATCGTGGAGTGGATCGCGATCACCGTGCCCGGGCTTCGCGTGGGCGGCCAACTCGCCGGCGACGACCTCGCGCACCTGGGCGTCGTCGAGCACGGTGACGCTGGATGATGTCGGCCTGCGGCGACGTCGGCGACGCTGTCGGCCAGGCGTGGCGCCCGTCTTCCGCCAGCGGCGTCATCGCCTCGGCGCGGACGTCGTAAACCGTTACCCCGCCCGGCCATTCGGTCAGCCGCGTGGCCATCGGCGCGCCCATGTTGCCCAGTCCGATGTAGCCCAGCTTCACGTCAGCCATATGCGCCGCTCCTCCTCATCGCTTCCACTCTGCATCGTCGTCGGCGCCATCATGACCGGATGATCTGTCCGCCGTCGACGTTGAAGATCTGCCCGGTGATCCAGCCGGCCTCGTCGGACAGCAGGAACAGACACATGCCCGACCAGGTCCTCCGGAGTCGCCCATGCGCGACAACGGAAGACCCTTGACGATGTCGGCCACCATCTCCTGCGGCGTGGTGGTCCGGTTGGCCTCGGTGTCGATCGGGCCGGGCGCGATCGCGTTGATCCGGATGTTCTGCCCGCCCAGCTCCCGCGAAAGCTGCTGGGTCAGGCCGTTGATGCCGACCTTGGCCAGGCCGTAGAAGTTCGAGTACAGCCACGCCGCGGTGGAGGACTGGTTGACGATCGCCCCGCCGCCGCGCTTGGCCATCTTCTTGTACACCGCGCGGGTGCACACCAGCGCGCCGTCGAGGTTCACGCTCATGAACTTCTTGTAGTACTCCGGGTCGACGGTGAGCAGGAAGTCCAGCTTCATGCCGCCGAAGATCGCGGCGTTGTTGACCAGGTAGTCGATGCCGCCGAACTCGGCCAGCGTGCGGTCGGCCATCGCCTTGGCCGACGCCGGGTCGGACACGTCGACCGGCACGGCCAGCGCCGTGCCGCCGTCGGCGACGATCTGCTTGGCCACCGCCTCGGCCGCCTCGGCGTTGATGTCGGCGACCACCACGGCCGCGCCCTCGCGGGCCAGCGCCTCGGCGTACGCCTGGCCGATGCCGCCGCCGGAGCCGGTGACGATGGCGACCTTGTTCTCGAACCGTCATGCGAGTCGGGCTCCTCTGGTCACACCGCTGTCGCGATGGTCTTGATTTCCAGGTACTCCTCGAAACCGGCCAGGCCCATCTCGCGGCCGTTGCCGGACTGCTTGTAGCCGCCGAACGGCGCGTCGGCCGAGTACCACACGCCGCCGTTGACGTTGATGGTGCCGGCCCGGATCCGCGCGGCGACCCGCGCCGCCCGCTCGGGGTCGGCCCCGAACACGGTGCCCGACAGGCCGTACGGCGAATCGTTGGCGATGCGGACGGCGTCGTCGTCGCCGTCGTGCGGGATCACCGTCAGGACCGGGCCGAAGATCTCCTCGCGCGCGCAGCGCGCGTCATTGCCCAGTCCCGCGATCACGGTCGGCTCGATGAAGAAGCCGACGTCCCGGTCGGCCGGGCGGCCGCCGCCGCACGCGAACGTGCCGCCCTCGGCGATCGCGGAGTCGAGGTAGCCCTGGATCGCGGTCGCGCTGGCGCGCCGAAATCACCGGCCCGCAAATGGTTCCGGGGTCGGTGGGGTCGCCGGGCCTGATGCCGCCCATCGTGGCGGCCGCGATGGCGACGGCTTCGTCGTACTTCGCCCGCGGCACCACCAGCCGGGTGGTGATCGCGCAGCCCTGCCCGGCGTGCATGCACACCGAGAACCCCGCCACGCCCACCGCACCGCCCAGGTCGGCGTCGTCGAGCACGATGAACGCCGACTTGCCGCCCAGCTCGAGGAACACCTTCTTGATGGTGGCGGCGCCGTCGGCCATCACGCTGCGGCCGGTGGCGGTCGAGCCGGTGAACGAAACCATGTCCACCCGAGGGTCTTTGGCCAGCAGCGCGCCCACGCGGTGGTCGCTGGAGGTGACGATGTTGACGACACCGGGCGGAAAGTCGGTGTGCTCGGCGATGAGTTCGCCCAGCACGGCGGCGCACCACGGGGTGTCGGGAGCGGGCTTGAGGACGACGGTGTTGCCGGCAGCCAGCGCGGGCCCGATCTTGGCGAGGTTGATCTGGTGCGGGAAGTTCCACGGGGTGATGGCGCCGACGACACCGACCGCCTCGCGGGCGATGGTGCGCCGGGTGGGAATGCCCATCGGCGACGCCTGGCCGAGATCCTGGTTGTATTCGTAGGATTCGGCGGTGTCGGCCGCGAAGGCCAGGTCGTTGACCGGTACTTCGAGCTGGGCGATACCGGTGAGCATCCGCGGGGCGCCGACCTCGGCGATGGTCAGGTCGCGCAGCTCTTCGAGGTGCGCCTGCATCGCCTCGCGCAGCTGGCGCACGCACCGCACCCGCAACGCGGTGTCGCGGGACCAGTCCGTCTGGTCGAAGGCGCGCCGGGCGGCGTCGATGGCGCGGCCCATGTCGTCGGCGTCGGCGTCGGCAGCCACCCCGAGCACCTCCTCGGTGGCCGGGTTGATCGTCGGAAAGGTGCCCGCGCTGCCGGGCGACAGCTTGCCGTCGATGAACAGTTCGCTCACTCCGTCGGCCAACAAGGTTTTCTGCCATCTCCCGCTCCCGCATTTCAAGTGGACACTTGTCCGATATTTTCCCACCGAACCATAGCCGCCAGGTCGGCGGCGGTGCAAGTGGCCGCACCGGAAACCCGTGGGCGAGGAGCGCAATGACCAATCGGATCAGCGATTTTCTCACGCGCCCTTGCCAGGGGTTGCGCCGATCCGTTAGCTTGGACAGGTGTCCAGCGACGCACTGGTGACGATCACCTCTAAGGCCGGGCGGCACGCCGGTCCGGCGCCACGCAACCGCCGCCAGGAGGAGACGTTTCGCAAGGTGCTCGCCGCCGGCATCGAGACCCTGCGGGAGAAGTCCTACGCCGACCTGACGGTGCGGGCCGTGGCCGCGCGCGCGAAGGTCGCCCCGGCCACCGCGTACACCTACTTCTCGTCGAAGAACCATCTGATCGCCGAGGTCTACCTGGACCTGGTCCGGCAGGTCCCCTACTTCACCGACGTCAACGACCCGATGATCACCCGGGTGGACGGGGTGTTGCGCCACCTGGCCCTGGTGGTCGCCGACGAGCCGGAGGTGGGCGCGGCGTGCACTGCGGCGTTGCTCGGCGGCGGCAGCGACCCCGCGGTGTGCATCGCCCGCGACCAGATCGGCGCCGAGATCCACCGCCGGATCGCGTCGGCGATCGGGCCAGGCGCCGACGCCGGCAAGGTGTCCGCTCTCGAGATGGCCTTCTTCGGTGCGCTGGTGCAGGCCGCCAGTGGACAGTTCACCTATCGCGACATAGCCGACCGGCTGGTTGACGTGGCGGGTCTCATCCTGACCGGCGCCGGCGAGGAGAGAGATAGCAAATGACCGTGCATGTCGGCGAGCCCCTGGTGCTCGATCCGTACGACTACGACTTCCACGAGGATCCGTACCCGTACTACCAGCGCCTGCGCGACGAGGCCCCGCTGTATCGCAACGACGCGCTGAAGTTCTGGGCGCTGTCGCGCCACGCCGACGTGCTGGCGGGATTCCGCAACAGCACGACGCTGTCCAACAAGTTCGGTGTCTCGCTGGACCCGGCGTCGCGCGGACCGCACGCGTCCAAGACGATGTCGTTTCTGGCGATGGACGATCCCGCGCATCTGCGGCTGCGGACGCTGGTCTCCAAGGGCTTCACCCCCCGCCGGATCCGGGAACTCGAGCCCCGCGTCACCGAGATCGCGACGCAGCACCTCGACATCATGCTGGAGAGGGCGGGGTCTTCAGCGGACGGCATCGTCGATTTTGTCGACGAGTTCGCCGGGAAGCTGCCCATGGACGTCATCTCCGAGTTGATGGGGGTCCCCGAGCCGGACCGGGTTCAGGTGCGGGCCTGGGCCGACGGCGTGATGCACCGCGAGGAGGGCGTCACCGACGTGCCGCCCGAGGCCGTCGAGGCCTCGCTGAACCTGATCGTCTACTACCAGGGCATGGTGGCCGAGCGCCGCGACAAGCCCACCGAGGACCTGACCACCGCGCTGCTCGAGGCCGAGATCGACGGCGACCGGCTCACCGACGACGAAGTGCTCGGATTCATGTTCCTGATGGTGATCGCCGGGAACGAGACCACCACCAAACTGCTTGCCAACGCCGCCTTTTGGGGGCACAAAAACCCCGACCAGCTGACCCCGGTCTACGCCGACCTCTCGCTGGTGCCGGCGTGGGTCGAGGAGACGCTGCGCTACGACACGTCGAGCCAGATCCTGGCCCGCACGGTGTCCGGAGAGCTCACCCTCTATGACACCACCATCCCCGAGGGTGACGTGCTGCTGCTGCTGCCCGGTTCGGGCCACCGCGACGAGCGGGCGTTCGACCGCCCCGACGACTACCTGATCGGCCGCGAAATCGGCTCCAAGCTGCTGAGTTTCGGCAGCGGCGCGCACTTCTGCCTGGGCGCGCACCTGGCGCGGATGGAGGCCCGGGTCGCGCTCACCGAACTGTTCAAGCGGATCCGCGGCTACGAGGTAAACGAGGCCAACGCCGTGCGCGTGCACTCCAGTAACGTCCGCGGGTTCGCCCACCTGCCCATGACCCTGGAGGTCTGCTGAATGCCCCGCTTCGACCCCCTGCCCGAACGTCGTCCGGCGATCGTCGCCGGCGCCTCCTCCGGCATCGGCGAGGCCACCGCCATCGAGCTCGCGGCGCACGGCTTCCCGGTCGCGCTCGGTGCCCGCCGGGTCGAGAAGCTCGCCGACATCGTCGGCAAGATCAACGCCGACGGCGGTGAGGCGGTCGGTTTCCACCTGGACGTCACCGACCCTGAATCGGTGAAATCTTTTGTGGCACAGTCGGTCGACGCGCTCGGCGACATCGAGGTGCTGGTGGCCGGCGCCGGCGACACCTACTTCGGCAAGCTCGCCGAGATCACCACCGACGAGTTCGAGTCGCAGGTGCAGATCCACCTCGTCGGCGCCAACCGGCTGGCCGCCGCGGTGCTGCCCGGCATGCTGGAGCGCCGCCGCGGCGACCTGATCTTCGTCGGCTCCGACGTGGCCCTGCGCCAGCGGCCGCACATGGGCGCCTACGGCGCGGCCAAGGCCGCGCTGGTGGCGATGGTCACCAACTTCCAGATGGAGCTCGAGGGCACCGGCGTGCGGGCCTCGATCGTGCACCCCGGCCCGACGAAGACGTCGATGGGCTGGAGCCTGCCGGCCGAGAAGATCGGCCCCGCGCTGGAGGACTGGGCCAAGTGGGGCCAGGCCCGCCACGACTACTTCCTGCGCGCGGCGGACCTGGCCCGGGCCATCACGTTCGTCGCCGAGACGCCGCGCGGTGGCTTCATCGCCAACATGGAGCTTCAGCCCGAGGCGCCGTTGGCCGACAAGAAAGATCGCCAGAAGCTCGCACTCGGAGAAGAGGGAATGCCGTCATGACAACCACAGCCACCGTGCCGCGGGTTTCCGGCGGCGAGGAGGAACACGGCCATCTCGAGGAATTCCGCACGGACCCAATCGGTTTGATGAAGCGGGTCCGTGACGAATGCGGCGACGTGGGCTGGTTCCAGCTGGTCGACAAGCACGTCATCCTGCTGTCCGGAGCCGGCGCCAACGAGTTCTTCTTCCGGTCCTCCGACGAGGATCTCGACCAGGCCGAGGCCTATCCGTTCATGACGCCGATCTTCGGCAAGGGCGTGGTGTTCGACGCCAGCCCCGAGCGGCGCAAGGAGATGCTGCACAACTCGGCGCTGCGCGGCGAGCAGATGAAGGGCCACGCCGCCACCATCGAGGGCGAAGTCAAGAAGATGATCGCCGACTGGGGCGACGAAGGGGAGATCGAGCTGCTCGACTTCTTCGCCGAGCTGACCATCTACACCTCGACGGCCTGCCTGATCGGGCTGAAGTTCCGCGAGCAGCTGGACCACCGGTTCGCGGAGTACTACCACATGCTGGAACGGGGCACCGACCCGCTGTGCTACGTCGACCCGTACCTGCCGATCGAGAGTTTCAAGCTCCGCGACGAGGCGCGCGTCAAGCTCGTCGCGCTGGTGCAGGAGATCATGGACCAGCGGGTGGCCAATCCGCCGCAGGACAAGGCCGACCGCGACATGCTCGACGTGCTGGTCTCGATCAGCGACGAGGCGGGCAATCCCCGCTTCTCCGCCGACGAGGTCACCGGGATGTTCATCTCGCTGATGTTCGCCGGGCACCACACCAGTTCGGGAACCTCGGCGTGGACGCTGATCGAGCTGATCCGCCACCCCGACGTCTACGCCGAGGTGGCCAAGGAACTCGACGACCTCTACGCCGACGGCCAGGAGGTGAGTTTCCACGCGCTGCGCCAGATTCCGAAGCTGGACAACGTGGTCAAGGAGACCCTGCGCCTGCATCCGCCGCTGATCATCCTGATGCGGGTGGCCCAGGGCGAGTTCGAGGTCGAGGGCTTCCCGATCCACAAGGGCGACTTCGTGGCGGCCTCCCCGGCGATCTCCAACCGGATTCCCGAGGACTTCCCCGATCCGGACGCCTTCAAGCCCGACCGCTACAACAAGCCCGAGCAGGCCGACGTCGTCAACCGGTGGACCTGGATTCCGTTCGGCGCGGGCCGGCACCGCTGCGTCGGCGCCGCCTTCGCCCAGATGCAGATCAAGGCGATTTTCTCGGTTCTGTTGCGCGAGTACGAGTTCGAGATGGCCCAGCCGGCCGACAGCTATCACAACGACCACTCCAAGATGGTCGTGCAGCTCGCCCGGCCGGCCAAGGTTCGCTACCGCAAGCGGAAAGCCTGACCGCTCATGGGTTTTCGAATCGAAGCCGACCTGGACCTGTGCCAGGGCCACGCCATGTGCGAGCTGGAGGCACCGGACTACTTCCGGGTGCCCAAGCGCGGCAAGGTCGAGATCCTCGACCCCGAACCGCCCGAAGACGCCCGCGATGAAGTCGAGCGCGCGGTCGAGATGTGCCCAACGCATGCACTGTTCATCAAAGAGAAAGAAGGCTGACCCCATGGATTCACAAGCGTCGCATTCACGCGCGGAACTCGAGGCATGGGTGGACCGCTGGCTGCAGGCCAACAAAGACTGTGAGAAGGCCGGTGACTGGCGGCCGCTGGCCGACTTCTACACCCAGGACGCCACCTACGGCTGGAACATCGGACCCAAGGAAGACGTGATGTGCGTCGGCGTCGACGAGATCCGCGACATCGCACTCGGCCTGGAGATGGAAGGCCTCGAGAACTGGGTGTACGAGTACCAGAAGGTGCTCATCGACGAGAAGCAACGCGAGATCGTCGGCTTCTGGAAGCAGATCGTCAACAAGACCGACGGCACCCAGGACGAGATCTACGGCATCGGCGGCAGCTGGTTCCGGCTCAACGCCGACAACCTCATCGAGTGGCAGCGCGACTTCTTCGACTTCGGTCACGTCGCGAAGATGTTCGCGGCGCTGATCGAGTCCGGCGACCTGAGCGCCGGCATGCAGAAGCGGATCGAGCGCAGCCTCGCCGGCGAGAAGCTCCCCGGCTACTACCCGCTGGGCGAGGCGCCGGTGCCGATCTGGTGAGGGTGGTGCCAACCAAGCATTTGATTTGTTGCACGCGCTATGCTGACGCGACAGGGTGCCTGTGGCGCCCATCACCAGCTGGCCGGCATGACGGGGCCGGGCAGCGCTGATCGATTCAACGGCGAAATGGGGTCAGGACCATCGTGAAGACAAAAGGCGCACTGATCTGGGAATTCAACCAGCCGTGGTCCATCGAGGAGATCGAGATCGGTGACCCACAAAAGGACGAAGTCAAGATCCAGATGGAAGCGTCGGGCATGTGCCACTCCGACCACCACCTGGTGACCGGCGGGATCCCGATGGCGGGCTTCCCGGTGCTCGGCGGGCACGAGGGCGCGGGCATCGTCACCGAGGTCGGCCCCGGCGTGGAGGACCTCGCCCCGGGCGACCACGTGGTGCTCTCGTTCATCCCGTCGTGCGGGAAGTGCCCGACGTGTCAGGCCGGCATGCGCAACCTGTGCGACCTGGGCGCCGGGCTGCTGGGCGGCGCCGCGGTCTCCGACGGCACCTTCCGCATCCAGGCCCGCGGCCAGAACGTCTACCCCATGACGCTGCTGGGCACGTTCTCGCCGTACATGGTCGTGCACAAGGCCTCGGTGGTGAAGATCGACCCGTCGATCCCGTTCGAGGTGGCCGCCCTGGTCGGCTGCGGCGTCACCACCGGCTACGGATCGGCCGTGCGCACCGCCGACATCCGGCCGGGTGAGGACGTCGCCATCGTCGGTGTCGGCGGGGTCGGCATGGCCGCGCTGCAGGGCGCGGTCAACTCCGGCGCGCGCTACATCTTCGCGATCGACCCGGTCGAGTGGAAGCGCGACCAGGCCCTGAAGTTCGGGGCCACCCACGTCTACCCGGACATCGACGCCGCCCTGATGGGCATGGCCGAGGTCACCTACGGCCTGATGGCCCACAAGGTGGTGGTCACCGTCGGCGAGCTGCACGGCGCCGACATCGACAACTACCTCAACATCACCCAAAAGGGCGGCACCTGCGTGCTGACCGCCATCGGCAGCCTGCTGGACACCAACGTCACCCTGAACCTGGCGATGCTGACCCTGATGCAGAAGAACCTGCAGGGCACCATCTTCGGCGGTGGCAACCCGCAGTACGACATCCCGCAGCTGCTGTCGATGTACAAGGTCGGCAAGCTCAACCTCGACGACATGATCACCCGCCAGTACAAGCTGGAGCAGATCAACGACGGCTACCAGGACATGCTTGAGGGCAAGAACATTCGCGGCGTCATCCGGTACACGGACGCCGACAGGTAAAGGTCTCGGCGTTTCATAGAGCCGCTCGGGTGACCGGGTACCCGCACCTGCTGGCGCCGGGGCGAATCGGCGCCATGACGGTGCGCAACCGGGTGGTGATGTCTCCCATGGAGACGATGTACGGCACCCCCGACGGGCTGCCGTCGCAACGCACCCGCGACTACTTCGCCGCCCGGGCCGCCGGCGGGGTGGGCCTGATCACGGTGGGCGCCACCGGGGTCGACCACCGCCATCCCGAGACGCCCGGCGGGCTGCACCTGGGCACCGACGCCGCGGTCGAGGCGCACCGGGCGCTGGTGGAGGCGGTGCACGAGCACGGCGCCAAGATCCAGCCCCAGATCGTGCACGCCGGGCCCGACGGACTGGGGCCGGAGATGTTCGGCGTCGCGTCGCTGGGGCCGTCGGTGATCCCGTCCTACCTCACCGGCCGCCCGTCGGAACAGATCAGCACGCGGCAGCTCCGCGAGGTCTTCGACCTGTTCAGGGCCGCCGCGCGGCGGGCCGCGGAGGCCGGCTACGACGGCATCGAGCTACACGCCGCGCACGGCTACATGCTGCTCGGTTCCTTCCTTGCCCCACAACGCAATCGGCGCGCCGACGACTATCGGGGCGACTCGGCGCGCGGCCGGGTTCGGGTGGTGCTCGAGACGCTGGCCGCGATCCGCTCCGAGATCGGCGACGCGCTGCCGATCACGTTGCGCATCTCCGGCTACGAACGGGTGGCCGGGGGCCGGCCGATCCACGAAACCCCCCGGCTGGCGCCCGAACTGGTGGCTGCCGGCGTGGACGCGTTCCACGTCAGCGGCGGGGTCATCGATCGGCTGGTCACTCAGATGGTCAACGGCGCCGACGACGGGGACGGGCTCAACGTCGGCGCCGCGGCGGCGGTCAAGCAGGTGGTCGACGTGCCGGTGATCGCGGTGGGCCGCATCCACGACCCGGCCCGGGCCGAGCGGATCCTGGCCGAGGGGCGCGCCGACTTCATCGCGATGGGCCGTCCGCTGCTGGCCGACCCGGACCTGCCGCGCAAACTGCAAACCGGTCAGGCGCAACGGATACGCAAGTGCATCTCGTGCGAGAACTGCATCGACGCGATGGAGCAGCGCTTCTCGGTCGACTGCGCCGTCAACCCCCGCACCGGCAGGGAGCGCGAGCTGGCCCCGCGCCGGGCCGGGCGCGCCAAGCGCGTCGTGGTGATCGGCGGCGGCCCGGCCGGTCTGGAGGCCGCCCGCGTGGCCGCCGAACGCGGCCACCGGGTAACGCTGTTCGAACGCGCGGGCCAACTCGGCGGCGCATTGCGCTGGGCGTCGGTCCTGCACCCGGAAAACCAGCCGTTCCTGCGCTACCTGCTGGGCGAGATCAGGCTCGCGGCGGCCGAAGTGGTTCTGGGCCGGGATGTTTCGGCGCAGGACGTGGTGCACTCCGAGCCCGACGCGGTGGTGGTGGCCACGGGTGGCCACGTCGCTGTGCCGGCGCTGCCCGGCGCCGACCTCCCGCACGTGCAGACCGGCCCCGGGCTGCGCGAACTGCTCGCCGGTCGCGCCGAGCCCGCCGATCCGGCCTGGCGGCGGCTGGGCGCCGGGCTGCTGGGCGGCTGGCGGCAGCGGCTGGTGCGCCCGGCCACCGTCCGGTTGGCGAGCCGGGCGTGGATGCCCGTGGGCCGGCGCGTCGCCATCGTCGGCGGCGACCTGGTCGCCCTCGAGCTGGCCGAGTTCTTGGCCGACCGGGGCAGGCTCGTGTCAATCTTGGAGCCCGGCAAGGACATCGCCCCGGAAGTGGGCAACAAGCGCAAGACCGAGCACATGGACCGGCTCGACCGGCTCGGGGTCACCGTGCACGTGCGGGCGGCCGTGGAACGCATCACCACCCGGTCGGTGGTGTTCACCCCCGCCGGCGGCACCGCCCGGGCACTGGCCGCCGACAGCGTCGTGCTGGCCGGCGCGGTGCAACCCGACACCACGTTGTTCGACGACCTGGTGGCCGCCATGCCGGGCACCGACGTGCACGCCGCGGGCGACTGCACCGGCCTCGGCCTCATCCGCAAAGCCACCGAGGAAGGCGCACGCGCCGCGTGCGCGATCTAGTGAGGAGGAGAACAGAAATGACCCAAACCGCCCAATCCCCGGCGCTGACCGCGTCGCAGTCGTCATGGCGCTGCGCACAGGGCAAGGACCGGGAGGGCTGGCTGGCGCTGATGACCGACGACGTGGTCATCGAGGACCCGATCGGCAAGTCCGTCACCAACCCCGACGGCACCGGGGTTCGCGGCAAGGCGGCCGTCGGCGAGTTCTTCGACAACAACATCGCCAAGAACCAGCTCACCATCACCTGCGAGGAGACGTTTCCCTCGAGCTCTCCCGACGAGATTGCCCATATTCTGGTGCTGCAGAGCAAGTTCGAGGGCGGCCTCACCAGCAAGGTGCGTGGCGTGTTCACCTACAAGGTCAACGACGCGGGGCTGATCACCAACATGCGCGGGTACTGGAACCTCGACGTCATGGAGTTCGGCCAGGAAGACTGAGCCGGCGCTGGCCGGGTACACCTAGGCCCCGAGCGCACCCGCGACCACCTCGCGGGCCAGCAGAAGGTTGTAGACCGAACCGAAATTGGGGCCGGTGGTGGGATTGGTGAGAAGTGCGATGGCCGGATCGGTACCGGTCAGCTTCTCCCAGGCCGGATCTGGAAATCCGTTGAGGAAGGCATTGGTGATGGTGGCGGGGGAATTGACCAGCTCGCCGAGCGCGGTCAAAAAGTCGCCGCTGTGCACCGCGGTGAGGACATCTTGGGCAGTGGTGGCGGATGCCGCGATGGTGGCATTCAGCGGGTAGTAACCGACGTTCGACAGCAAAGACCCGAGTTCGCCAAGGGTGTTGACGGACAACAGGTTTCCAAGATGGGTCACCACCTGCGACGGGATGGACAGGGCCGGCAGCAGGGTGCCGATCGAGGCGGCGGCCACGTTTTCGGAGAATGTGGACGCATAGCCCCATAGGGTCCCGATCCCGTCCACGACGTCGCCGGTCGCCAAGAAGTCGAGCGTGGTGCGCAGGGTGGCGGGCAATAGCCCAAGCTCGTCCACGGTCGCGATGGCAAGGCCTCGAACCGCCGCACCGAGAGCACCCAGATAGCCAACCTGATTGGTGATGAACTGATAAAGGATGGGCACGGGATCGGACAAGACGAACTGGGTAAGTGACGTGACATTGGTGACGGTCGCCGTCGCGACATCCAGCCACGTCGCGGAAGCAACCGGATAGGCGGCCGCGCTCGTCCGGACCGCGTTGTTGACGCCGCTGAGCAACCATAGGGCGTTCGCGCCCTCGGCGCCGACATATGAATTGCACGCCGCGGCCAAGGCCCGCGCGAACTGCTCGTGAAACGCCGCCGCCTGCGCGCTGAGGACCTGGTAGGCCTGGGCGTGGTTACCGAACAACGCCGCGATCTCCACCGAAACCTCGTCGGCCGCCGCGGCGACAACTCCGGTCGTCGACACCGCGGCAGCGGCGTGCGCGGCGTCGACGGCCGCGCCGATGCGGCCCACATCCGTTGCCGCCGTGGATATCATCTCCGGCGCCGCGGTCACGAACGACATGGTCGGGATCCTTCCGTGCTGTCCTCAGCCGACGCGTCCCATGCCGGTGAGGTTGCCCTGCATGAGCCTGTTGCCCATCAGGACCATGCTGGCGGTTTGAAGTGGATCGCTGAGGATCGTGGCGGACTTCGGTTGCTGCACCAGGAGTTTGCCGGTGTCTGGATCGACGACGGCGAACGCGAACACGTCGAGCGGTGTGGCGTTGAGCGGTCCGATCCGGGTGATGGTGTAGATGAGTCCGTCGCCGGTGGACAGGTGCGGCAGCGCGGCGCTGCGAACCTTGTTCTCCCACACCGTGTGGCAGCCGGAGCCATCGATGTCTACCCTGGTCATCCCGCCCACGAACGGCGCCGTCGCCGGTACCGCCGGCCCGGCACCCGCCGGAACCGCCGGAATAGGGATAGCCATAGGTGCTCGCGATGAACATCGAGTTCCCGATCCCGATCGGCCCATTCTCGCTGCCCGGCCCGCCTTCGGTCAAAACCGCTTGCTCGCAGAGCAATTGGCCCGTCCCGGACTGGTAGATCAGCGCATGCACCGTCGGGTCGGCGTTGTCGACGATGGTCAGGTAATCGGCACCGGTCGTGGGACCGAAATAGGTGGGAGTCGAACCAGTGCCCCAGCTCAGCTGTCCGGGCTTGCGGGCGGGGCCGCGATCATAGGCCGCGCGCCACAGGATCTGCGGGTTGCCGGCACCGTTCAGGGCGAGCTCGTAGAGCGCGAAGGTGGTGGCGACCGCGACCCGGCCGCTCGGTGCCGACGAGATACTGTTCGCCACTTGCTCGCCGGCGGGCAGCTGAACGCTGGTGACGCCGCCACCCGATGTGACCACACCCACGACGCCGCTGCCCGTCGCGAACCAGACGTTGCCCGCATAGTCCGGGACCAGCCCGACGGAGTTGTCGCCGGACGGGATGACGCCGGACAGGTCGGTGGACTGGGTGACCGCGAGCGTCCACGAGCCCAGCGGCCCGTTTCTGGCATGGGTGACACGCAACAGGTGGTTACTCCCGTCGATCATCACCACCTGGTTGGTGTTGTCCAGGTAGGCGTAGACACCGCCGAGCAAGCCGCCCTTGGCGACCTGCAGGCGGGCCAACGGCACGATGCGCGGGAGCACTCCCTCAGGATCGATCAGGAAGATCGTGGGTGTCTGGGAGAGGTCGGAGGTGCACAGCGCCAGCAGCAGGCCGTCCGTGCCCTGCATGATCGACGGGCAGGCCCCCAGCAGCGTGTACCCGAAGATCGGATTCAGGTGAGCGCCGGGCCCGGGCAGTGGCCCGACGTTCGACGATTCGGCGTCGTTGTGCATCGACGCGAGCCCCAACGGCGCCATGAACGGGTTGGGCGGCGCCAGGGGCCCCCACGCCGCTGCGGCCCTCGCGGTTGCCGGGACGGCCGCCGGAATCACTGAGGGCGCCAGGGACAGCGCGCACGCGGCCAGGAGGGCCGTAGGAAACCGCAACACGCCGGCCCCTTCCGGTGAATTAGCTCACAGTGCAGTGTGGCGTGGCCAGGGAACGAAGCCGCAACGTCCCGCTAACGGTTTCGCTTCCAGGCGGCGTGGCGCACCAACATATGCTGGGGCCCATGACGTCGATCTTCACCAAGATCATCAATCGTGAACTGCCCGGCCGCTTCGTCTACGAGGACGACGACGTCGTCGCATTTCTGACGATCGAGCCGATGACCCAAGGGCACACGCTGGTGGTGCCCCGCGCCGAGATCGACCAATGGCAAGACGTCGACGGCGCGGTGTTCGCGCGGGTCATGTCGGTGAGCCAGCTGATCGGCAGGGCCGTGTGCAAGGCCTTCAGGGCCGAGCGGGCCGGGGTGATCATCGCCGGGCTCGAGGTGCCGCACCTGCACATCCACGTGTTCCCCACCCGCAGCCTGGGCGACTTCGGCTTCGCCAACGTCGACCGCAACCCGTCGCCGCAGTCGCTCGACGAGGCGCAGGCCAAGATCAAGGCGGCCCTGGCTCAGCTGGCGTGAGCCGGCTCCTCGTCCTGCGCGGGCACCTCGCTGACGCGCGGCAGCGTGACCCGGAAGCAGCAGCCCTGCCCGGGCGCGGTGGTCACGGTCACGACGCCGCCGTGCGCGTGCACCAACGAGTCGACGATGGATAGCCCCAGCCCGGTGCCGCCGCTGGCCCGGGCGCGTGAGGAGTCGGTGCGGTAGAAGCGCTCGAACACCCGCGACGCGTCCTCCTCGCTCATGCCGGGCCCCCTGTCGGCCACCTCGATGCACGGCGTCGTGGTCCTCGGTGCCGACCCGGACGATGACGTCGGCGCTGTCCGGGGTGTGCTGCAGGGCGTTGACCAGCAGGTTGCTCAGCACCTGGCGGATCCGGGCCTCGTCGCCAAGCACCTCGGGGGTGCCGGGGCCGTCGAAGACCTCCATGGTGACCGTTCGCTTCGGCGCCATCGCCTGCGCGTCGTGCACCGCGTCGCTGGCCAACGCCAGCAGGTCCACCTGCTGGTATTCGAGCGGGCGCTGGGCGTCCAGCCGGGCCAGCAACAGCAGGTCCTCCACGAGCAGGCCCATCCGGCTGGCTTCGCTCTCGATGCGCGACAGCAGCATCGACACGTCGCGGGCGGCGCCCTGGCGGTACAACTCGGCGAAGCCGCGAATGGTGGTCAGCGGGGTGCGCAGTTCGTGGCTGGCGTCGGTGATGAACCGCCGCATCCGTTCCTCGGAACTGCGCGCCTGTCTCCGCCGAGGACTCCGAGGACGCCAGGGCCTCCTGGATCTGGGTGAGCATCCCGTTGAGCGCCAGCGACAGTTGGCCGACCTCGGTGCGGGGATCGCGTTGCGGGATCCGGCGATCGAGCTGGCCACCGGCGATGGCCGCGGCGGTCTGCTCGACTTCGGCCAGCGGCCGCAGGCTGCGCGCCACCACCGCGAAGCTGGCGATGCCGACGATCACCAGCACCGCCACCCCGATGCCGACCTGCAGCCAGACCAGGGAACGCACCGTGTGCTGGACGTCGGACAGGTCGATAGCGACGGTCGTCAGGCCGTGCGGGCCGCGCACCGACACCGCGCGCCACTCGATGTCGGAGCCGTTGACCGAGGGCAGCGTCGTCGGGTCGGGGCCCACGTCGTTGTCGGGCGGCAGGGCCGGCTCGGCGTTGCGGTCGTTGATGGCGGTGAACGGCGTCCCGTCGGTGCCGATGCCGCGCACGTAGAACTTCGACGGGGGCCGGCCGGGGTCCGGGCTCTCGTACGGCGGCGGTGACTGGCGCCGCGGGGCCTGCGCCCAGCCGCGCGACGCCTCGAGCAGCGTCTGGTCGATCCGGCCGACGAGCACGTGGCGCAGGATCGAGGTGACCGCGACCCCCGAGACCAGCAGGCCGCAGCCGACCAGGATCAGGGTGGCGGCTACCAGGCCCACCCGTAGCGGCACTCCGCGTCGCAGCTGTGTGACCATGCCCTTATTCTTCGCCTCCCTGGCCGGGTGGGCCGATCCGGTGCTCAGCGCGGCTCGCGCAGCACATAGCCCACGCCGCGCAGGGTGTGCAGGAGCCGCTTGTCGCCGGTGTCGATCTTGCGGCGCAGATACGACACGTAGGACTCGACGACGTTGACGTCACCGCCGAAGTCGTAGCGCCAGACGTGGTCGAGGATCTTCGGTTTGCTCAGCACCGTGCCCGCGTTGATGACGAAGTAGCGCAGCAAGGTGAACTCGGTCGGCGACAGCGACACCGGTTCCCCGGCCTTCCACACCTCGTGGGTGTCTTCGTCGAGCTCGATGTCGGCGAACGTCAGGCGGGCGTTGCGCGGCTCGGCTCCCCCCTTGCCGGCGCGGCGCAGAATGACCCGCAGCCGGGCGACGACCTCTTCCAGGCTGAACGGCTTGGTCACGTAGTCGTCGCCGCCGAGGGTCAGGCCGGCGATCTTGTCCTGCAGCGAGTCGCGGGCCGTGAGGAACAGCGCCGGGGCGTCGATACCGTCGGCCCGCAGCCGCCGCAGCACCCCGAACCCGTCCATCCCGGGCATCATCACGTCGAGGATCACCGCGTCCGGCCGGGCCTCACGGGCCCGGTCGAGGGCCTGGGCTCCGTTCGTCGCGGTCTGGACCTCGAACCCCTGGAATTTCAGGCTGACGGAGAGCAGCTCGACGATGTTGGCCTCGTCGTCGACGACGAGGATGCGAGCCTCAGGTTTGGTGTCGCTTTGGGGAGCCGCTGTCATGGGGCCTTCTGTCCTTGCTTGAACGTTTGCTTCACAATCGTTGTGTAGTTCCTGTGAGCTAGGTGCTAACACTCTGATAGTACTCTGCAAGAGATCATCGCATCGGTTCGGCCCCGAACGCCATTCATCGAGGTCGCGTCGTGAATAGACTCAAAGCATGAACCTCGTGAAAAGCGTCGTGTCCATGGCGACCGCCCCCGCGCGGGCCGGCCTCGCCGCCGCGGACGCGAGCTTGACCCTCGCCTCCGCGGCCGTCAGCGTGGCCAGGCGCGCGGTGGGTGACGCCGGGACCGGCGCCGGGACCAACGCCATGGCCTCGATGCTCGGCATCGACGACGCGCTCGTGCGCGCCAACCGGCTGGCCAGGCTGCTCGACGACGACGCGCCGCTCGGCCGGGCCGTGGCCGCCGACGGGCCGCTGGACCGGCTGCTGCGCCCGGGCGGGGTGGTCGACATGCTCACGTCCCAGGACGGGTTGCTCGACCGGCTGACCGCCGAGGGCGGTGCGCTGCAGCGCACTCTGCAGCCCGGCGGGCTGGCCGATCAGCTGCTGGCCGAGGACGGGCTGATCGAACGGGTGCTCTCCGAGGACGGGCTGGCCGACCGGCTGCTCTCCGAGGGCGGACTGGTCGACAAGTTGACCGCCAAGCACGGCCCGCTGGACCAGCTCGCCGACGTCGCCGACACGCTGGCCCGGCTGACTCCCGGCATGGAGGCGCTGGAGCCGGCCATCGAAACGCTGCAGGACGCCGTCGTCGCGCTGACCATGGTGGTCAACCCGTTGAGCAGCATCGCCGAGCGCTTCCCGCTGCCCGGCTGGCGCCCCTCGCGCCGCGCCCCGTCGCGGCCGGTGCGCTCCACGCGCATCATCGACACCGGCGAGTGAGCAGTTAGGCTGGCTGCGGTTTCACCGGCCTCCTTAGCTCAGTGGTAGAGCACTCGCCTTGTAAGCGAGCGGTCGTCAGTTCAATCCTGACAGGGGGCTCCGGCCTCAGGCCTGTCGGTGCTGGTAGAGGACTTTTTAGTTTCGAAGGTGAGTGTGTTTGCGAGTTCTGTGCCCACATTTTGAAGTCCACCGCCGTGCAGTCCGCGCGGGGTGGTTTGTTCGCAAGACTTAGACCCCTCGGTCGACGCCCACCCCGACTAAGTGTTCCCAACTCATGTGCCGAAATCGATCACCGTGAACGCCAACGGCCCGCAGTGGAGCGTCCAACGGCCTATTCTTCAGACGACCCCTGGAAACGCTGGGGCCCGGGCTCGGCGGAGGGTCGGGTGACGGCCTTGGCAGCGTGCCGGACGTGTGGCACTGAGCCCCCAGGGAACAGCCGGTTTTGCCAGGGCTGTGGCTCACTAGTCGACGAAGCAGATACCCACCACGCAGATGCGCTTGTCGTGCGGCGCTGGGCATCCAGGAGGAGACGAAGCGGCTTGCCGTCGAAGTAGCAGAGCGGGACGGTGTAGCCCTCCAGTTGCGGGTGGGCCTAACCTCCGGTCAGGTGGTTGCCGGTGAGATCGGTTCAGGAACTTTCGGTTACACCCCCGTGGGTGAGCAAGTCGGGGAAACCCGACGAGCGAGAAAGTAGCGACTCGCGGGCCCCGAACTTCTGCAACCGCAACGACCTGGCGGGTTGGCCAATCTGGAAGCGGCGATGGAAATGGAAATGGCGCGCCCGATGAGGATCTTGAAACCGGGCGGTCACCATCAGTACCAGTAGCGTCTGCCGCCGATCCTGCGATTGCCAAACTGCCCCAACAAGAACAGGATAATGCCGACAATGAGCAGAATCCAACCTCCCCAGACACATATCGTCTCTACGTTGAGCGGCACCCCGGTTAGCCTAGGCAAAAGTAGGTAGCCGACCAAGAGCAAGATGACGCCTAAGCTAATCATGCTGCCTCCATATTCTGATAGACGCCGATAGGTTGACGTTGACTTGGCAGATCGTATTCAGAATACGGCTCCAAGCGTGCTTCTTCTTTTATTTGCATTGCGAATAGGTGACGGCTGACTTGAAAGCTTCTTGGGTGCGCTCCTTAACTATTTGCTCTTGTCCGCTCTCCTTGCGGCTGGCTGGCCGCGCCAAAAAGCGCTGCTGGCATTTGTGCGTGGGCGAACCATCGCGGCAACAGCAGGAGACCTGGCAACATGTCGTGTCGTACTTTCGACCCGAATGCTGCCGATGACTAAGGCCATGGCCATTTGCTACCGCCGTTGTCTGTGTGCGGTTCCCTGAATAGTTGCCCAAATTTAGCGTCCGGCGGGGTGGCGGAGGCGATCAGGGCACGCGCGTATGGGTCCACCGTCACCCGATTTACCTCATGACGCGGCGTTTACTTCTTGTGGAAGACGTGAATGATCTCCTCGCCGGCTTCCTTGAGCTTCTCGCCGGCCTCTTTAACCTTCTCGCCAGCGTCTTTGAAGTGAGACTTCGTCTGTTCGCGCTGGCCCTCGTGTTCAGTGCTCTTGTCACCGGTAACCTTGCCGAGCGCTTCCTTAGCCTGACCGCCAAGATCTTGGATCTTGTTCTTCGCCTTATCCGTATCGCTCACAGTGTGTCTGCTCCTTCTCGTTCTTGTGGGGAGGGACCGAGGGGTGGTCCAAACCTCAGTGACTGCGAACCCTAATCGCTCTGGCGGTCAGGCGATAAGGGCGAAGGTCACAGAGGAGGGCGCCGATGGTCTCTGGCGGCCGGAAGCGTGGGGCGCATAGCGTCCGGCTGATGGCACGCGGCCGGGACGACAGCCGCAAGATGATTGAGCACGTCGATAGGCGCAAGTTGATTCAGCACGTCGAGTACGAGGTCGTCATGCCCCGCGGGGCGGGTCCCTAACTTCTGGTAGACGGCGACGATTGCCGCCTCGAGTTGTGAATGCCCCGGCCACAGACCCGGCCTACGGGCCGGGTAAGGCGCTGCTGCAGGCGCAGCACTGCCTTAGCTTAGACGAATCCGGAAAATGGACCCAGAGCCGCTTGGCGTAGAGATCGCGATGAGGCCAGATCGCTCATCCGCGCCGCCGTCGATCATCTGTTCCGTGAGGGACGGCTGCTGGCGCACTCCACTCCAGCGACCGGTGCTCTGGTGAAGGCACTGCTAGATCGCAGGGCCGACGGCGACGTGACCGAAGCCGAGGCCGCCATCGAGCGGTTAGCGACCGCGCCAGCCGATGAGGGTCTCGTGATGCGCGACATCTGGCTGCCGCGACTCCGTGCTCTTCTGGCACGAGCTCACGGTGACGATGCCCGCTATCGCGAATACCGGGATCGCTACCGCGCCATGGCGACATCCTTGGGCTTCGAGGGGCATATCGTCTGGGCCGAGGCGATGCCATGACGCGATCGGTCTGTACCCATTTGATCCGCCCGCCGTGCCCACATATTGCCCACAAATTGCCCAAAGTTACAGACATCTCCCGTGATCTCGGGTGATGAAATTCCGCTGTTAGAAAGGCTTTTCGGCCTCGTGTGCTGGGGCGTCAGGCGAGTTCAATCCTGACAGGGGGCTCCGCGCAATCGGCGATGAACGCACCGGTCGGCGACGCCTTTCGCACAAGTGGCCGACCTCGGGCAACGACCCCGAGAGTAGTACCGGCCGCAGCGGGTAGCCGTTGTCATAAGACGTCTTACTCAGGCTGGAGGTTGCGCGATGCCGGTTACGACGAGCCCTGTTCGCGGAGTGACGACGGATTTGCGCCGGGCACCCATGGACCCGGGGCGTTTCCGCAGCGGCCGCTGGCTCGTGTTGATGGAGGGACTGCTGGTGGGCGCCTTCGGCGTCGCCGGGCTGGTCTCGGCGGCCCAGCATCCGCATGCCGGTCCCACCGGCGCCCCGGTTCTCGGCCTCGCGACCACTCCGACGCACAGCGCGATGCTGCTCGCGTTCGGCGTGGCGGCCGTCGCGGCTGTCGGCAAACGCCGCGCGGCGGTGACCGTTACGGGGCTGAGCGCGGTGGCCTATCTGCTGCTGCTGTTTGCCGGCAGTGTCGCCACGGCGCGCGCAACGCCGACGCCACTGGGGTTTCACGCCGCCGACATCGTGCTGCACGGGGTGCTGGGGGTGGTCAACCTCGCGCTGCTGATGTGGCTGGTTCCCGACGAGTTGGGCGACGAGGCCTGGGTGCGGCGCCGGGGCCGCCACCGCGAGCGCCATGACGCCCCGGCCGCCGACCAAGCGGTCACGAACCCGATGACCGAATTTCCGGCGGGCGCCGCTCCGGCGCCGAAACCGGCTCCACCGCCCCCCGCGGCGCCAGAGAGCGGCCCCGACCGGAGCGCGACGGCGGACAGGAACCTTACCGAGCAGTCGAACAGTCAAGGGCCGCAAGCGAGTTCGGACGGCCACGTCGAAATATCCGCCCGAGCGACCGATGCGGTGCTGTCGGGTGGTGTCGCGCCCGTGGTCGTGGTGGCCCTCGTGGCTGTCGTCGGGATCGTCATCTGGATGCGCCGACGCTGAGACTGCCCTGATCGCTACGGATCGATGTGGTAGCGCGGTCCGCCGGCCGCGGTCGCCGACAACGGCTCGGCGGGGTCGACGTCGTAGCAGCGCGACGTCTCCGGCGTCCAGCCCCGGACCTCGGAGTTGGGGCCGTAGATCGGCCCTCCGGGGGTGACCTGGCAACGCTGCCAGGTGCCGTCGGGCCTGATCTGAGCGTCGCAATACTGCGCGGAGGACCGGGACTCACAACCCGCGGAGGCCGGCACGGTGAAGCCGGCCCCGGTCACGGCCAACGCCGCCGCTGATAGCGCGGTCACTGCCAGTTTCATCGTCCTTGCCTCCGGCGACTCCATAGCGGTCGGGCGCGGTCTCGGACCGGCCTTGCTGTACTACTACGTAGCCGCCCGCTGCCACCGGGCAAACATTTCACCGCCGGAGCTGCCAGTGGGACTCGCCACACGCGTGCCCCGATGCGGGCGCCGGCTAGGCCAGACCGACGGCGTCGACCACGTCGCGGGCCACCGCGACCGGGAACTGGTTGGCCGCCGCGCCGACTTCGCCCAGACCGTCCCCGATCGCGTTCACGATCGTCGCCGGATCGCCGGTGGGGATGGCCTGCCCGATGTTGTAGGCCGCGAACTGCGGCGCGGTGATCAGGTCGCGCACGTCGACGAACAGCTTGGTCGGCAGCGACGCCGGCGGGACGGGGACCGCGTCCCAGCTGACCAACGTCCAGCCGTCCTGCGGGTCGCCCTGGATCACGACCGTGCCGGTGTTGGGCAGCGGGTGGGTGAGCATGAGCAGCGGATCGGGGTTGTTGACGTTCATCAGCGTGCCGACTTCGATGGCGAGCTCGCTCGAGTAGGCGACGTCGGTGATCTGGCCGTTCGCGGCGTGGACCGGATTGGCCATGGCCGCGGTGTACATCGTCTGCAGCGCGTGGGTGAAACCCTGGTCGAAGACGACCCCGTTGAGGTTGGCCGAGCCGGGGTCCAGCATCGGCATTAGGGGAAACCCGAGCGTCCACGCGATCGGGCCCGGCAGGTAGAGCAGCCCGCCAAGGCTCACCTCCGGCGAGCCGCTGAACATGCCGGCATCGATCTCGTTGAGCGCGGGCAAGACCTGCGGGCTCACTCCCAGCATCGTGGCCAGCGGCGTCGCGGTCTCCTGCACCCTGCTCAGCTGTGAGTCGAAGATTCCGGCGAAGGGGCCCTGGCCCGCGAGCACGTCCCTGATGGCCAGCGCCTCTTGCTGACCCAGCGGTGTGAGTCCGGTGCCGGGCACCGCCGTGTCGATCAGGTGCAGGGCGTTGCCGATCGACTGCCCGTGCCGGACGAACTCGATCACGATGGGCTGCCCGCCCCCGCCGGCCTGCGCGACGGCGCCGGTGCCGCCTTCGCCGATCAGCAGCCCACCCCGGCCACCGGCCCCGTCGAGGGCACCCGTGCCGCCGGCACCGCCGGTGCCGAACAACAACGCCTGGCCGCCGGCGCCGCCCGTCCCGCCGGCAAAGCCGGGTCCCCCGGCGCCGCCGTTGCCCATCAACAACCCGCCGATACCGCCGGTGCCGCCCGTCCCGCCGGCGAAGCCGGCACCCCCGGCGCCGCCGTTGCCGATCCACCCGGCGCTGCCGCCGTTACCGCCGGCCACGGCTCCGGGGCCGCCGGTCGGGGTGAAGCCGCGCCCGCCGTCGCCGAACAGCAAACCGCCGGGGCCGCCGGTGGGGGATGCCGCGGTGCCCGCGACGCCGTTGCCGATCAGGTCGCGCCCGATCAGCGCGTCGGTGGGCGCGTTGATGACCGGGTCGAGCGCCCGCCCGATCGGGCTGCTCAGCCAGGCCTCGCCGACGGTGTGCACCGGACCGTACAGCGACGCCTGGAACCCCTCGGAGATCAGCGAGCGCACACCGGCGGGGGACGCGGTATCGGCGAGCAGCGTGCTGCCGAACGCCTCGGCCCCCGCATAGGAGGCCGCCGTCGCGCTCATCGTGCGCACCAACTGCTCGTAGTGCGTCGCCGCCCGCGCGGCGGCCGCCTGGAATTGTCGCGCCTGCGCGCCGAACAGCGCCGCCGCGGCGGCCGACACCTCGTCGGCGCCAGCCGCGGCCAGCTCGGTCGTCGGGATGACCGCGGCGGCGTTGGCGTCCCGCACCGCCGAGCCGATCTGCGCCAAGTCAGCCGCGGCCGTCTGCACGATCTCGGGCACCACCAGCACGAACGTCATCGCCTATTCCCCGTCCCCCACGAGCACGCAGACATCATGGGGCCAGGCGCCGGATGAAAGCGCCGGTTTCTGCGAAATGCGAGATCCGGCGACGGCTACGCCATCGCGGAGGTTAGGGTTCGGACCGTTTGAATTTCGGTGTCCCGGAAGGGCCGACCGTTCGGACCCAGCAGGTCGTGAAACCACACCTTCGGCACCGCCGAGTACGGGTGGTCCCAGGAGTCCCAGGGGAAGTAGGTCTGCGTCTTTCCGGCGACCAGCCCCCAATTGAAGGCGCCGACGTTGTGGCGCTTCGCGACCGGCAGGACGCCCTGGATCGTGCTGCCCTGGGTTCGAGCCATGTACTCGGTGCACAGGATCGGCCTGCCCTGGGGGGCAAGCTCGGCGATGCGCCGCTCGAACGTCGCCGGCTCGGCGTAGGAGTGAAACGTGATCACGTCGGAGTTGTCGAGCTGGATGCCGGCGATCGCGCTGCGGCTGCCCGGATCCGACCACCGGCCCTGCCACACCCCACTGGTCAGCGGCTGACTGGGATTGACCAGCCGCGCCCACTGGAACACCTGCGGGAGCAGGTCGGCGACGCGCTCGAGCTTGTCCTTACGCTCGACCGAGCGATAGACGCGCGCGGGATTGTCGGGCTCGTTCCACAGGTCCCAGCCCAGCACGCGGTCGTCATTGCGGAACTGGCCCAACACGCCGGTGACGTAGTCGTAGAGGACGCGGGCGTAGCGACGGTCGTCGATGCGTTCCGCACCCGGGCCTTGCACCCACCCCGAGTTGTGGATCCCGGGCCTGGGCGCTCGCTGCGGGCCCAGTTTGGGGAACGGATCCCAGCAGGAGTCGAACAACACGAAGAGGGGTTTGATGTTGTGCCGCGCCGCGATGCCGACGAACTGCGCCAGCCGGCCCTGAAACCCCCGGGCATCCTGCGCCCACAGCTGATCGTGCAGGAAGACCCGCACCGCGTTGAAGCCGCCGGAACGCGCCCAGGCCAGCTCCCCGTCGATGCGCCGCGGGTCGTAGGTGGTGGGCTGGAACATCTCGAGCTGGTTGATGGCGTTCGAGGTGATGTAGTTGGCGCCGACGAGCCAGCCCTGGGCCTGATACCAACGGTTGGCACGCTCCGGAGTCCAGCGGCCCGATTCCGCGACCGCCCGCGGCACCCGCGCCAGTGTGGCTCCCCCCGCCAGCAGCAGCGGTAACTTCAGGGCTGTCCGGCGGTGCACGAAGGGCACCATAGGCGCGTTCGGCGCCGTGGTCAGTTGGCCGCGCCGAGTGACGTCGAATTGTGCTGGGAATCGTTATCTTATCGTCATCTTGGTGGTGTCGGCCGCCCGGGATCGACACTATAGCGTCGCCGACGCTCGCCGTGTCGCATCTCGTAAAGATTTGCGCCCGAATCGCTTCCGGTTCGCACGATCCCGTGCGTTCGGACGGCAACCGCGGCGTGCGCAGGGCGCCCCGTGCCCAGCGGTCCGGTGCGCAGCACGGCGCACACGGCTTTGCTGCCCGCAGCCCACGCCGCGCCGGCCGCCGTCAGCACAGCGGAACCCCGACCCCGAAGAACCAGTACCCCCAGCCCCCGAATCACCCTCGTTCTCGCTGGCGGTGATCCTGCCGAGCGGGACGTTCTCGCCGTACGTCCACTCCGACCCGTCGTGCGCGTCGCAGTGCCCGCTGGTCAGCAGGTAATAGTTGCCGTCGTTGTCCTGCGCCGCGAAACCGGCTGTGCACTTGCCGTCTTCGTCGCTGACCGTGATGCCGGGCGCCGGGGCGACGCGGCCGGCGCCGGGCCGGCGAACACCGGCGCGGCCAACACCGCCGCCGGTCCGAGCAGGACCTGCTCTCCGAGGAGGCGATCGCAACGGCGCCGTCGGCTGGCTGATCCCGCAGCCGTCGGTCCTCGACGAGAAGGGCGACACGGTCCGCCTCGACGACGTGACCGGGGGCCGGTGGACCGTGCTGCACCAGGGCTCTGCGTCGGACTGGCCGGACTGGCGGGCGGGCGGCGCGACCGTCCTGCAGCTCACGCCACCAGGCAGCGTTCCGCGCGCCGACTGCGTCGTCGACCGCGACGGGTCGCTGACCCGCTGGCTGGACAGGAAGAGCGCGACCGTGGTGGCCGTGCGCCCGGACGGGTTCGTCTACGCCGGCGCCGCCGCCGGTCGACCGCTGCCGCCACCCCCGGCCGGGTTCAAGGCATAGGGGGCACGCGATGACGATCGACACCCTCGGCGAACGCACCGTACGCGTCAACGGCAAAGACATCTTCGTGGCCGAGGCCGGCGCCGGTCCGGCGGTGGTGCTGCTGCACGGCGGCGGGCCTGGGGCCTCGGGCGTGTCCAACTATGCCCGCAACATCGAGCCGCTGGCGCGCAGCTTCCGGGTCATCGTCCCGGACATGCCGGGCTATGGCCGCTCCGCCAAGGGCGTGGACCGGCGAGATCCGTTCGGGTACCTCGCCGATCACATCCGGGGCATGCTCGACGCGCTCGGCATCGACCGCGCGCACCTGGTCGGCAACTCCTACGGCGGATCGTGCGCGCTTCGGCTCGCCCTGGACACCCCGCAGCGGGTCGACAGGCTCGTGCTGATGGGCCCCGGCGGGGTCGGCACGAGCCGCGGACTGCCCAGCGCCGGACTGCGCAGCCTGCTCGCCTACTACGGCGGCGACGGGCCGAGCCCGGAGAAATTGCGCGCGTTCATCCGCACCTACCTGGTGCACGACGGCGCCGCCGTGCCCGACGCACTGATCGAATCCCGCTACCGGGCCTCCATCGACCCCGAGGTCGTCGCCGACCCACCCCTGCAACGCCCGGCGGGCCTGCGCACGCTGTGGCGCATGGACTTCACCCGCGACCGGCGGCTTTCCGCCCTGCCGACGCCCACCCTGGTCATCTGGGGCCGAGACGACAAGGTGAACAAGCCGAGCGGCGCGGCGATGCTGGCCGATCGGCTGCCCAACGCCGACGTCCTGGTCACGGCCAACACCGGGCACTGGGTCCAGTGGGAACGCGCCGAGTTGTTCAACGCGGTCGTCAGCGCGTTCCTCAACGACTAACCACCACAAACGATCACGAGGACAACCATGTCTACCCGCCCGACCAAGCCGGTGTTCGGCAATGTGCACCTGGGTTACGTCGTCATCGAGACGGAGAAGTTCGGCGACTGGAAACGCTTCGGCCGCGACGCGATCGGCATGCACCTCGACGAGTTGGCACCCGACGCGGCCCGATTCCGCCTCGACGACAACGAATGTCGCGTCCTGCTTCAGCGGGGACCGGCCGAGGACGTCGCCGCGCTGGGGTGGCACCTCGACGGTGACGCCACCTTCGACGAGATCAGTCGCCGCGTCGCCGACGCTGCGGTGCCCGCCGCCGAGGGCAGCGAGGAGGAGGCCAAGCTGCGCGGGGTGGAGCGTTTCCTGCGGTTCCCCGGCCCCAAGGGACTCGCCCAGGAGATCTACACAAGCGCCCGCACCGCGCCGCTGACCCTGGACATCCCCGGCAGCGGATTCGTCACCGGCGCAGCAGGAATGGGCCACGTCGCCCTGACGACAACCAGGCCACACCTGGTCCGCGGCTACTACAACCGCGTCTTCGACGCGCGGCTGTCGGACTACATCGACGAGACGATCAGCGGCATGAAGTTCAAGATCCGATTCCTGCGGGTCAACGAACGCCACCATTCCGTGGCGATCGCGTCGGTGAACGCCTTGCCGATCAACCCGATTCGCACCCGCGTCCAGCACGTCAACGTCCAGGTGGCCGCGCTCGACGACATGCTCGCCTCCTACCGTCGGGTCAAGGACCTGGGCTTCACCATGGCCCTGTCGGTCGGCCGGCACACCAACGACAAGGAGCTCTCCTACTACGCGCAGACCCCGTCTGGGTTCGAGTGGGAGGTCGGATGGAACCCGATCGTCGTCGACGAGAACACCTGGAAACCCACCACCCACCAAGGGATCAGCATCTGGGGCCACACCCCGGAAGGGAAGGCCACGTTCGAAAAGCTCAATCAGTTTGCGGCGGCGACGCGTTCGCTGCTACACCGCGAGGACACCGTCGCCGCGCTGGCAGCGCCCGGGATCGCCGACGACTAACTAGCCGGTCGGGTCGGCACGCCTGAGCTTGAGGTAATTCTTGACGCCGAACCAGCCGAACTCACGCCGCCGCCGCGGCGACAGCTGCGCAGACGCGGTCGCCGCGTCGACGACCTCCGGTTCGACGGCCTGACACACTTCGCCGCGGACGCGCACGGTGGCCCGCCCGGCGGCCAGCACGTTGCGCAGCCAATCCACCTTCGTGCCGTAAGCCAGCGGGATGAGGAAGCCGTCGCCGACCCGCTCGATCACCACCGGCGTGGCGTACGCATTGCCCGAGCGTCGCCCCGTGTGCTCGATTACGCCTGTGTACCAGAACTTTTGGCCGGCCACCAGCTTCATGACCGGGTTCACCACATGCTTGTTGATCGTCCGCACCGCATCGAGGATCATGCGGTCACGGTAGGACCGCCCGCCAAGCAGGCCCTAGGGTCTTTCGGCCCCATCGCCGACGTGGCGGGCGAGGAAATCCAGCACCGCATCGGCGAAGACGTCGTTGCGGTCCCCGGCCACCATGTGCCCCGCCCCGCGGACATCGGTGAACTCGACCTGCGGGAAACGCGCGAGGAATTCGTCGGCGCGCTCCTGGCTGACCAGATCGCTCATCCGGCCCCGGACCAGCAGCATCGGCACGCCGCCGGCCAGGATCGCGTCGACGGCCGCGTGCATGCGATCGACCTCGGTCACCTCGAACGGGGGCAGCGCCGCGATGCCGTTGATGAACTGGGGATCCCAGTGCCAATACCAGCGGTCACCGCGGCGGCGCAGGTTGGTGGTCAGACCTTGTAGGTCGGTGGGCCTGGGCCGGTGCGGGTTGTACTCGGCGATCGCGTCGGCCACCTCTTCCAGCGATTCGAAACCCGATTCCATCCGGTCGGACATGAAGGCGTGGATCCGATTCGCCCCGGATTGCTCCATGTTCGGCACGATGTCGACCAGGACGACCGCGCTGGCGATGCCCGGCGACAGCTCCCCCGCCAGCAGCATCGAGGTGAACCCGCCCAGGGACGCCCCGACCAGCACCGGCGCGGGAGGCAGCCCGCGCAGCACCTCGTGCACGTCGGCGGCGAAGCTGACGACGCGGTAGTCGCCTTCGTCGGACCAGTCGGATTCGCCGTGGCCGCGCAGGTCGACGGTGACGGCCTGCCACCCGCGTTCGGCGACGGCGGCGGCCGCCTTGGCCCACGAGCGGCGGGTCTGCCCGCCGCCGTGCAGGAACACCACGGCACGCGCGTCGGGATCGCCCTGCCGGTCCGAGACGATGCGGATATCGCCCGGGCACCGCGTCGAGAACGGCTCGGGCGCCCGGGACATGGCCCTAGGCATACCGGCACCCGTCAGCGATCATCAAGCGATAGTAAAACGCGGCCCCGGCGGCGCGGCCACCGCTATGAAGCGGGGACGTCAGCCCGGCTTGTCGTCCCGCCCGTGCTGACCCCGCCACAATGTGGCGAACCGCCGGGCGATCGAGCCGAGGCGGCTGCCCGACCCCTTGATCCTGCCCAGCGCCTGTCGTCCTTCTTCGGCGTAGTCCTGAACCGATTCGTCGCCTTCCTCAGCGCGCATTCTGATCTCCATTCCCCGGGCGCTCCGGCCGTTCCGGCGGCGTCAGCCGCTCCGGCGGTTCCGCCGCAGTCAGGCGCTCGGGCGTCTCCGTGGGTGTCAGCGGTTCCGGTTGCTCCTGCGGGGTGCCCCGCTCCGGCTGCAGATCGCTCGCGTCCACCATGGTCACTCCTTCGCGATCGGATCAGCCTCGCCTACCCGCCCGGCCCCGCCGCCCAAACCGCGCGGCGGGAAAAAACCTGGGAAGGGCAGTCGTTTCAGCACTTCAGGCAGCGGGTAGCCGCCGCGCATGCCCGAACACGAGTCCCCTGCAGGAAGGAGACCGGTGTCGAAACGCGTCATCATCACCGGCGCGAGCGGCAATGTGGGCGCGGCGCTGTTGCGCCGCCCGGCGACTCAGTGCTCGTCGTAGTGCCCGGCGTGTGCCGCGTGCCGGCACCCGTCGTGCACGTAGTCGACGTGATCCCCGTGCGGCACGGCGACGTGACCACATCCGTCGCCGTGGACGTGGGCGTGGTGTTCGTGCACGGCGTGGCCGGACGGCTCGCATTCGTCGTAGTGGCCGTCGTGCTGTCGGTGCAGGTGCCCGTCGTGCACGAAGTCCACGTGATCCCCGTGCGGTATCGCGACGTGGCCGCAGCCTTCGCCGTGGACATGCTCGTGTCCGGCGTGGGTGTCGTGGGTTGCGCTGGTCATTGCCTCACCACCGTGCCTCGGAGTTGTTGGTGCGCGCCGAGTTTAGTCAGGTCGCGGGGCGGCGGAAACAGACTTAAGTCACCGGTTGCTTGCTGGCCTTGACCGCCGCGGCGCTCGGCGGCGCCTTCCACAGGTTGCCGCCCCGGCTGCCGCCGGCGGTGCGCACGGCGACCAGGATCCAGGTGAGCAGCAGCCCGGCGTAGGCGACGGCCGCGGCCACCCGGAAGGCGGGCAGGTCAGTGTGCCCGGCCAGCTGTGACGTGCCGGTGACGAAGGTTCCCACCGGGAACGTCAGGCTCCACCAGGTGAGCGCGAACGGCATGCCCCGCCGCAGGGTGCGCACGGTCAGCGAGGTGGCCAGCGCGATCCACAGCACCGCGAAGCCCCACACCGGAACCCCGTAGAGGATCGCGAATGCGTCCATCTCCGCGGCGATTTCGTGGTCGACGGCCAGCGCAGCGGTGCTGCCCAGCAGACCGGCCGCCGTGATGGACTGGCCGAGCGGGCCCAGCACGATCCACAGCGTCGGGACCCGCGCGGTCCCGGAGGTGCCGTGCAGGGTCAGGCGCGCCCAGATCATCGCGATGATGTTCAGGGAGGCCACCAGCGACAGGCCGAACATCGCGTAGCAGCCGTAAAGCAGGGTTTGCCGGCCGCTGCCCGCCGCGACGTGCGGCAGCAGCAGCGCGCCCGTCGCGGCGGAGACCATGGGCGGCACCACCGGCATCAGCCAGCCGCCGAACGCCGCGTCGGGCTCGACGTCGTGCTGGGTGAACATCAAAAACGGGATGCTGACCGCGGTGAACAACCCGCCGAGCGTGCCGACGGTCCACAGCACCCAGTCCAGGTCGACGGCGACGCGCCGGCCGAGCAGGTCGACGCCGACCAGCACCGCTCCCCCGCCGACCGTCATCAGCGCCATCGGCGCGGCGCCGTAGAAGTGGGCCATCTGCGGGTTGCGCGCGTGACTGCGCGCCACCGTGGGATGGCGTAGCCAGTGACCGCCCACCACGACGATCAGCACCGCGAGCAGGACGGCGGCCAGCACCCAGACCGCCGCGGCGAACGCGCGCAGCCCGGGCACGTGGACCGGCAGGGTGGCGCCGGCGATGGCGACGATCCCGGTGCCCATGACCGAGGCGAACCAGTTGGGCCCGATGTTGCCCAGCGCCTCGACCCTCTTCTGCTGCGTCGGTGCGCCGCCGTGTTCAGTGGCCATAGCTGAGAACCCTAGCGGCGCGGGTTGACTTCGCTTGCCTTTTCGCCCCCGGCGCTCACCCGCCGCGCAGGGCATCGAAGATCTCCCCGTAGTACAGGTGCGCCAGGAAATGCCCGCCAGGGCGCAAATGCATTGTGGCGAAGGGAATTCGGCGCACGAGTTGCGAGGCCCACTTCGGGGGAACGAGCCGGTCCTCGCTGCCCTGCCACACGTCGACCCGCACCCGCAGCTCCTCGGGCGTGAATCCCCACGGCCGGTTCATGGCGCGGTATTCCTCGACCATGCCCTGGGGTTGCCGCAGCGCCTCCCGGGACGCCCGCGCGAAATTGCGGTAGCCGGCCGCGCGCAACACCGCGTCGTCGGCCGGGCCGAGACCGCGGGCGACGACGCGCCCGTAGAGCTGCGGCGCACCGGCCGCCGCACCCCGCATGATGCGGAAGCATTGCCGGGCGAGCCGCGGGGCGCGCGCCGACAGCCGGCTGAACAGTCGGTCGACGGCCGGCAGGTCGTCGAACACGCACGGCTCGGTCAGCGGCGGCACGCCCGCGATGATCGCCAGCCGCGTAACCCGTGACGGGAACGCGTAGCCCAGCGCAGCGGCGTACTGTCCGCCCAGCGACCAGCCCATGGCCGCGAACTTCTCGACACCGAGCAGCCCGAGCAGTTCGCCGACGTCGCGCGCCCAGTCCAGCATGGTGCGCCCTGGCTCCGGATCCGATCGGCCGATGCCCGGCCGGTCCGGGGCGATCAGCCGCACCCGTGACCGGCCGGCCGCCGCTGCGGCGGCCTCGACGTCCAGGCGGCAGGACAGACCGCCGTGCGCGCTGACGACCGGAAACCCTGCCGCGTCGCCGTATTCCGCATAACTCAGCGACCGCCCGTCGCGCAGGGCGACGACATGATCCGGGGTCATCGGGTCACGAACCTCCGTGGCCGTGGCCGGCCACTTTTGACGTCGTAACCCGATGCGGCACCATCCATCCGAGCTACCTCCGGCTCCATCCGCGCATACACGTCAGTGTCGCATCCCGTGAAAGCGAGGTGAGCGGTTGAACAGAGTGATGCTGATGGCAGGTGTTGCCGCCCTCCTCGGGTAGCCGTGCCCGCGATCCCGGTCAGGCAAAGGTGCGGCGTGCCCGGGCTTTCGTGTGCCACGGCGCTGGACGCGCAGGGCAACGTGCACTATTACTACGGGGTCGAACCGCGCGGTGTGTACCTGATCGAGATCATGACCGGCGCCAACCTCGCCGTGTTCTACACCTCCGGAGAGGACCCGGTCAGTAGGTAATGGCACCGACGCGACCGAAAGCGCTGTGCTGCAACGCGACTGCGGGCGCGCTGGCGGCACTTGCCCTGGTGACCGGCCCCGCGCCCGTCAGCACCACCTCGGCCGCGAAGCCCCGAAGCGGTTGGGGCGCAAGCACTCTGCGCCTCACCGATCCGACCCCCGAGGATGGGGACCAAGGCGGAGCCCAGCGGCGGATCATCGACGACCACATTGCCAAGCAGCGGGGCTGTAGGCCGGACCTGCCGCCCCGCCCCCAGGCCGTCGACGGGGATCCCCCGGGCTTCCAGCCGAACGTCGGCGGTACGGGCAACATCACCGACGCCGATCCACGATTGGGCGGGCAGTTTCGGGCCGACCGGGTCAACGGCCGCTGGCACATCGAGTACCCGTTCTGCTGAACGCCCACAGCGCTCGATAGCGATGTCCCGGCGCGGCCACGGCCCGGCGTCGATTCCCCCGGCCCGGTGCCCGTTCTGTGATCTTCGCGAAACCCACGCCGAGTGAGGGCGCCGCACCGGGACCCGAACCTGCTGGTAGCGTGGATTTCGCGACCGTGAAAGCTGTCGGTCCGCCCGGGGATATTCTCTCGGTGTCGACTTTCGACTTTGGGGCTTGGCAGCAAGCTCCCGCATACTTGAAGCCATGCCAGAAGCGATATCACCGCAAACCGCTGACGCGGTGCGCGGTGGTGCGCTGGTGAGGGGTCGGGGCCTGTGATGGCACGCTCGCGCGGCGCGCATCACCGCCATCGCGCCGTGCGGCAGCCCTCCCCGGTCCGCAAGGCGTTCACGCGTGGCTTCATGACGCTGGTGTCGGCGGCGGCGGTGATGCTGACCGGGGCGGGGTATTACGTGGCCCACGGCGCGCTGGGCGGCATCACGGTCTCCGACGCGCTGAGCCCCGAGGACCCGCGATCCAGCGGCGACTCGATGAACATCCTGCTGATCGGGCTGGACTCCCGCAAAGACCAGGACGGCAACGACCTGCCCTGGTCAATCCTGAAACATCTGCACGCGGGCGATTCCGACGACGGCGGCTACAACACCAACACCCTGATCCTCGTGCACGTCGGCGCCGATGACAAAGTGGTCGCCTTCTCGATCCCCCGCGATGACTGGGTGCGGTTCAACGGCGTCCCCGGCTACAACCACATCAAGATCAAAGAGGCGTACGGGCTCACCAAGCAATACGTCGCGAACAAGCTCGCCAACCAGGGCGAGAGCAGCCAAAAGGAGCTGGAGACCAAGGGCCGCGAAGCCGGCCGGGCGGCGACCCTGCGGGCCGTGCGCAACCTCACCGGCGTTCCCATCGACTACTTCGCCGAGGTCAACCTCGCCGGGTTCTACGACTTGGCGCAGGCCCTGGGCGGGGTCCAGGTGTGCCTGAACCACGCCGTCTACGATTCGTACTCCGGCGCCAACTTCCCCGCCGGCCGCCAGACCCTGAACGCCGCCCAGGCGCTGGCCTTCGTCCGGCAGCGGCACGGCCTGGAGAACGGCGACCTGGACCGCACCCACCGCCAGCAGGCCTTCCTGTCGTCGGTCATGCACGAACTTCAGGAGTCGGGCACCTTCACCAACCTGGACAAGCTCAAGGCCCTGATGACGGTGGCGCGCAAAGACGTGGTGTTGTCGGCCGGGTGGAACGAGGACCTGATCCAGCGGCTCGGCGAGCTGGCCGGCGGCAACATCGAGTTTCGGACGCTACCCGTGGTGCGCTACGACAACATCGACGGCCAGGACGTCAACATCGTCGACCCGGCTGCGATCAAGGCCGAGGTGGCCGCGGCGATCGGCGCCGCCCCGCAGACGACCCCAACCACCACCCCGACCACCGGGATGGCCGCCAAACCCAGCCCCGACACCGTCGTCGACGTGATCAACTCCGGGAGCATCGCCGGGATGGCCTCCGAGGTGTCCCACGCGCTCAAGAAGCGCGGCTACACGGCCGGTCAGGTCCGCGACCGCAAGTCCGGCGAGCCGACAAATACCACCATCAACTACGGCGCCGGCGCGGAGAAAGACGCACGCGCCGTCGCCGGGCTGCTGGGCCTGGATGCACCGGGCAGCCCCGACCCCACCCTCAAGCCCGGACACATTCGGGTGACCGTGGACACCAACTTCTCGCTGCCGGCCCAAGAGGAAACCTCGGACGAGACGACCACGACCACCACGACTACGTCCAGCAAGGCCAGCACCTACGGGTACGGCACCACCAGCGCCTACCCCACCCCCGATCCCGGCAAGCCGATCGACGGTGGCGGGGTGCCCTGCGTCAACTAAGAGCGACCGAGGCGTCCTAGACGTTCTAGGCGTGCGTCCCGCCGTCGATGCGGATTTCGGTGCCGGTGATGAAGGCGCCGTCCTCGGAGACCAGCATGGCGATCACGCCGGCGACCACCGCGGGATCGGCCATTCCCGCGCCGCTGGACTCCTCCGTGGTGGGCAGGATCGGCATCAGCCGGGAAAACAGTGACCAGTCGGCGTCCTGCGGGATGTATCCCCCGGTGGCGTCGGTGATCCCGGACTTGATGCTGCCCGGGGCCACGCACACCGCGCGCAGGCCCTCGCGCGCGTATTCCAGCGCCAGGGAATGGGTGAAGGACTGGATTCCGCCCTTGCTCGCCGCGTAGGCCGCCATGTAGGGGTGGGCGAACGAGGCCGAGGTGGAGCTGAAGTTCACGATCGCGCTGCGCGGGTTGGCCAGTAGCGCCGGGAGGGCCTCGCGGACCACCAGGAACGTGCCGGTCAGGTTGACCCCCACGATCCGGTTCCACAGCTCGAGGCTGGTCTCGTGGGTGTGCGCGGCGCGCAGGATGCCGGCGGCGTTGACCAGCGAATCCAGGCCTCCCAGCGTCTCGGTAGCGCGGCGCACGCCGGCGACCACCGAGTCCTCGCTGCCCACGTCCATCGGCACGGCGGTGAGGCGCTCGGCGATGCCGGCCTCCGTCGCGCGGCCCCGGGTCGCGTCCAGGCCGTCGGGGGCGATGTCGACAGCCACCACGGCCGCGCCCTCGGCCAGCAACCGCAGCGCGGTGGCCTGGCCGATCCCCGACGCGGCGCCCGTCACCAGGATCCGTTTGCCCTCGAGTCGCCTCATCGCCTCTCCCGTCGCTCTGCCCGCCCAGAAACCCCGATCAGACCACGCCGCGCAGGCCGTCGGCGCCGAAGGCCGGTTCCAGCATCGCGGAGAAGTCCGGGCCGCGGCGCAGCATGTGGCCGCCGTCGACGTTGATGCACTGCCCGGTGATCCAGCTCGCCGCGTCGCTCAGCAGGAACATCGCCATGTTGGCGACGTCTTCGGTCTCCCCCACCCGGGGCAGCGGCGTGCAGATCCGATAATCCTCGCTGAGCTCCGGGGAGTCGAGGACGGGCGCGACCAGATCGGTGCGGATCAGGCCGGGCCGGATGCTGTTGACCCGCACCCACGACGGGCCGAGCTCGTCGGCGGCCAGCTGCATCAGGTGGTCGACGGCCGATTTGGTGACGCCGTAGGCGCCGAACCAGCGGTGGGTGTTGCTGGCCGCGATCGACGAGATCCCGACGAACGAACCGCCGCCGCCGCGCACCAGCTCGCGGGCGGCGTGCTTGAGCACGTACATGGTGCCGTTGACGTTGAGGTCGACCGTGCGCCGCCACGCCTCCGAGTCGACCTGCGTGATCGGGCCGATGGTCTCCGACCCGCCGGCGCAGTGCACCGCGCCGTGCAGCCGGCCCTGCCAGGCCGTCGCGGCCTCCACCGCGCGGGCGGCCTCCTCCTCGTTGGTGATGTCGGCGGGCTCGTAGCGGATCGCGCCGGGTGCGCCGAGCGCCTCGATCTCCTTGACGGCGCCCGACAGCCGGTCGGCGTTGCGCCCCACGATCATCACGGAGGCGCCGGACGCGACCAGCCCGGCCGCCACCCCCTTGCCGATTCCGCTGCCGCCACCGGTGACGAGATAGGTCCGGTCCTCGAAAGAAAGCTGCACGCACGCCCCTCACGCCGAAACTGACACAGGTTCTAGCTATCGAACCACGAGCGCGTCGGCGCGGGTATCACGACCCCGGCGCGTGCGAGTGCGACCCGCTAGGGCGTGTCTCGGCGGGCCAGCTTGGTGGGCTTGGCGTTGCGCCAGTCCTCGACGTCGGGCGGCAGGCCGACCGGGTACCTGTTCTCGTTGTGGGCGGCCCAATGGGCGTGCCCGAGCTCGTGAATGTGGAAGGCATGGCGCAGCGCCTCGGTGAATCCCATTGCGTCCGAGGCGGCGTTGACAGAGTCCTTGACCAGCATCGCCGCCATGGTCGGGCGCTCGGCGATGCGCCGCGCGAATTCCAGGGTCTTGTCGGCCAATTCGTCGACCGGGAAAACCTTGGACACCATGCCGAGCCGGTATGCCTCGTCGGCGTCCAGCGCGTCACCGGTCAGCAGCAGCTCCTTGGCCTTGCGCGCGCCGAATTCCCAAGGGTGGGCATAGTATTCGACGCCTGGCATGCCCATGCGCACCGCCACCACATCGCTGAACTTCGCGTTGTCGGCAGCGACGATCAGGTCGCACGCCCACACCAGCATCAGGCCCGCGGAGATCGCGTTGCCCTGCACCTGGGCGATGGTGATCTTGCGCAGATCGCGCCAGCGGCAGGTGTTCTGGAAGAAGTAGTGCCACTCCTGCAGGTACGTCTTCTCCGCGATGGGGTCGCGGGTGGCGCCGTTGATCCGGAAAGTGGGATGTTGCCCCGGTCCGGGCTGGCGCTCGGCCAACGCGGCCTCCGATCCCAGGTCGTGGCCGGCGGAGAAGTTCCTGCCGCGGGCCGCCAGGATCACCACCCGCACGTCGTCGTCGGCCTCGGCACGGCCGAACGCCTCGTCGAGCTGGACCAGCAGGGTGCGGTTCTGCGCGTTGTGGGCGTCGGGCCGGTTGAGCCAGATGCGCGCGATGCGGCCCTCGTCGAGGGTTTCGTAGGCCACCAGCTCTTCGGCGTCGGCGGTGGCGTTGGCCGCCTTCGAACCGCCTTGCGCACCGGCCTGCGTGCCGGTTTGCTCAGAGAGTGTCATTTCGCCCACCTTGCTCTTGGTCAGTTCCGATTCGTTTACACATTACGGCCAGATTGTAAGAGAAATCCGGCCGGGTTGAGCGGCCGGCGGCCATCGGCGCCGCCGGTCCCGGGCAGACGCCTGCGCACCGACAACCGCGTCGCCTACAGTTGTAGTCATGCCTACGAAATCTGATCCTGGCGACATCGGCGACTTGGAACCGCTGGCCGACAGCACCGCCAGCCAGGCCCGGCGCGTCGTCGCCGCGTATGCGAACGACGCCGACGAGTGCCGCGTCTTCCTATCCATGCTCGGCATTGGACCCGCGAAACTCGACGCCTAGATGACTCCCAGCGGGGTCGAGCACGCGGATACGTCGCCCGTCGGGGATTCCGACTTCGTCGTGGTGGCCAATCGGTTGCCGGTCGACCTCGAGCGCCTTCCCGACGGCACCACCGCCTGGAAACGCAGCCCCGGCGGGTTGGTCACGGCCCTGGAACCGTTGCTGCGCCGCCGACGCGGCGCCTGGGTCGGCTGGCCCGGTGTCGCCGCCGAAGAGATCGGCGACACCGACGACGGCCCGATCGTTCAGGACGAGCTCACCCTGCACCAGGTGCGCCTCAGCGCCGACGACGTCGCCGAGTACTACGAGGGCTTCTCCAACGCCACTCTGTGGCCGCTCTACCACGACGTGATCGTCAAGCCGATCTACCACCGCGAGTGGTGGGAGCGCTACGTCGACGTCAACCGCCGCTTCGCCGAGGCCACGTCACAGGCCGCCGCGCACGGCGCGACCGTGTGGGTCCAGGACTACCAGCTGCAGCTCGTCCCGCAGATGCTACGCACGCTGCGCTCCGACCTGACCATCGGATTCTTCCTGCACATCCCGTTTCCGCCGGTGGAGCTGTTCATGCAGCTGCCCTGGCGCACCGAGATCATCAAGGGCCTGCTCGGCGCCGACCTGGTGGGATTCCACCTGGTCGGCGGCGCCCAGAACTTCCTGTTCTTGTCCCGGCGGCTGGTCGGCGCGGACACCTCTCGCGCATCGGTCGGGGTGCGGTCGCGGTTCGGGGAGGTGCAGATGGGGTCGCATACCACCCGGGTGGGTGCGTTTCCCATCTCCATCGACTCCGCCGACCTCGACCGCAAGGCCCGCGACCGCAGCATCCGGCGCCGGGCACGCGAGATCCGGGCGGAGATGGGCAACCCGCGCAAGATGCTGCTCGGTGTCGACCGGCTGGACTACACCAAGGGCATCGACGTGCGGCTCAAGGCGTTCTCGGAGCTGCTCGCCGAGGGGCGCGCCAAGCGCGACGACACCGTGCTGGTTCAGTTGGCCACCCCCAGCCGCGAGCGGGTGGAGAGTTACCGCAACCTGCGCAACGACATCGAACGCCAGGTCGGCCACATCAACGGCGAATACGCCGAGGTCGGTCACCCGGTGGTGCACTACCTACATCGGCCGGTTCCGCGCGACGAACTGATCGCGTTCTTCGTGGCCGCCGACGTCATGCTGGTCACCCCGCTGCGCGACGGGATGAACCTGGTGGCCAAGGAGTACGTCGCGTGCCGCAGCGATCTGGGCGGCGCGCTCGTTTTCAGCGAATTCACCGGAGCCGCCGCCGAACTCCGGACGGCCTACCTGGTCAACCCGCACGACCTCGACGGGGTCAAGGACGCCATCGAGGCGGCGCTCAACCAGTCCGAGGACGACGGCAGGCGCCGCATGCGCTCGCTGCGACGCCAGGTGCTCGCCCATGACGTCGACCGCTGGGCGCGCTCGTTCCTCGACGCGCTCGCCGAGGCGCACCCGCCCGGCGCGGGCTAGTGTCGCCGCCCGAACGCTGTGATACTCGATGCAGCGAGCAGGGAGGGTAGGACATGAACATCCGTCGCGTGCTGGCCGCCGGTGCGGGCATCTGTTCGGCCGTGGCGCTCGGCATCGCGCTGGAATCGGGTAGCCCGGCACACGCCGTCGCACCGCCGGCGGACGGCAGGTACACGTTCAACCAGGCGGGCGTGTCGGGGGTGACGTGGATGGTCAGCGCCCTGTGCGACCAGGTCAACGGCAGCCGGTACTACAAGGACTACTCCAACCCCGACATCATGGCCGACTTCTGCGCGTTGAACGTCGTCAGCACGACCGACGAACGGATCAGCCAGGCGGACAAGCTGCAGAATTTCAGCGGCCGGGCCCGGCTGGTGAGCGGGCTGTGGACATTCCAGGTGACCAAGGCCGACGGGGTGTCGTGCCCGAACGGCGGCACCGGGGAGTCCACCGAAACCTACGCGTTCGACAACGAGACGATGGCCGGCACGCACACCACGCTGCACGGCGCCGTCTGCGGCCTGCAGCCGGCGATGAGCAAGAACCCGTTCTCGCTGCAGCTGATCGGGCCGCCGCCCACCCCGATCGAACGTTATCCGTTGTACTGCAACGACATTGCGATGTGCTACTGAGCGGATCGGCCGGCCTCGGCGCCGAGCGTCACGCCGGCGTGACAGTGGGTGCCGGCGCTAGATCGGCGTGATGTAGTTGATCAGCCACTGTTTGCCGATCTTCTGGAAGTCCACCCGCAACCGGGCACCGTCGTAGAGCGGCTGCCGCGACTTGTCGGTGACGGTGCGGTTCAGGTAGACCATCACCGACGCCGAATCCCGCCGGGCGGACATGACCCCTACCCCGACGACGTTGGCCTGCACCACCACCTCGCGCTTCTTGGCCTCCGGGATGATCTGCGCGTCGGCGCTCTTGCGAAACTCCTGCCGATACGCGGGCGTGAGCAGCGAATACGCCTCCGACAGGCTGCGTTCGACGGTCTGATAGTCATAGGCGAAGACCTCGGGGATCTCCTTGGCGGCCAGCTTGGGCAGTACCGCGCGCGCGGCCTGCTCGCCGCGGGTCTGCACCCGGTCCCAGTAGAACCAGCCGGACGCGGCCGATAGCCCGACAATCCCGGCGACCAGCAGGAAGCCCGCGACGGCCAGCAGCCACCGCCACCGCCGCATCAGTTGCCCCCGTTGGGATACTTCAGGTCGTAGCCGGTCATCTTGCCCGATTCGTCCTCGTGCACGATGACCCGCAGCCGGTACGGCATGGACGGCTTGTTGACCCCGTCGATGTCGGCGACGGTAACCCGCACCGACACCAGCACCGACGCGTTGTCGGTGACCGGGTCGATCTCCTCCAGCGCGGCCCCGTTGACGACGGCCTCCGAGGTCGCGTTGGTGGAGCGGAACAGGCTCTTGAGGTTCTCGATGTTGTTGTTGGCGCCGAGCATGCCGCGCAGCGGGCCGCTGGTCCCGTCGTAGAACCGGTTCACGCTCTCGTCGATGTTGTCCTGCTTGTAGCTGAACATGTTGACCACCGTCTGCGTCGCGGTGTCGACAAAACGCTGGTCGCGGGCCTGCACCGCGAGGGCATGCCGGTGCTGGACGACCAGCACGGTCAGGCAGGCGGTCAGCGCGCCGATCGCCAGCAGCGCGGCGGCGAACGAGACCCATCCGACCAGCAGCCGGTGCGGCCGCCGCCGGGGCGGCGGCTTGACGGGACCGAGGGCCTTGACCGTCGGTTTCGCCGCCCGACGCGGCTCGACCGGAACGTCGATCCGTGCCGTGGCGGCATCGCCGGCCTCGCTCCGGGCAGGGCCCGCCGCGCGGAACGCCCGCCGGCGCACGCGTGCCGTCGTTGTGTTCTCGTCTGTCACTGCGGGGTCCAATTACTACGACGTCCAATTACAGGGGTCTCGGGTCGAGCATCAGCTCCACCCAGTTCTCGGCGCTGGACGCGCCCTGCGCACCGGCCGCGAAGATACCAGTGCCGCCGGCCGGGTCCGAGAACGCGCCGGTGTCTGGGTCATAGGTGGTGTATGCCGGGCCGGCGGCCTGCGGCTGCGGGCCGGGCGCCGGGGCCGCGTCGGGCGCCGCGCCGGTCCCCTCCGGCGGTGGCGGCGGGGGCAGCCACTTCGGGTAGGGAACCTGCGGCGGCACCGGCGGCACCCCCGGCGGCTGCCACGACGTGAACGGCGGCGGCGGCCCGTTGTCGTTGGGCGGCGGCGGGTCGAACGCCGGCTGATGCGGCGCCGGCCCGGGCCCGGGAACCACACCGGGCGGGGGTGGCCCCACGATGGGCGTGCCCGGGTCGGGGTCGGCGTCCGGCGGGATGTAGGGAAAGTGGTTGGGCGGCAGCACGTTCAGCCCGTTAGTCACCGGCGTGTCGTAGGGCACCGGCGGGCCGCGCCAGGGGTTGCGGCCGACCGGCACGTAGCCCTTGGGGTCGCGGCACAGCTGGATCGTCGGCGCTCGTTTGCCTGGGAACTCCTGGCAGGGGTAGTTGCGGGCGCCGCGCACGGTGGTGGGGTCGCTCTGGGCCGCCTTGCAGTACATGTCCGTCGGGAGCTCGCGCAGCGTCTCGTCGGCCGGCGTGCGCATCAACGGCGGGGGCAGGAAGCCGACGGCGCACGGCGGCGGATCGTTGAGGTCGAGCTTGAAGTCGAGCTTGGCACCCTCGTCCTGCGGCTCGCCGCCGGCGGCGGTGACAATCGCGGCGAACAGCGCCGGCAGCACCACCAGCAGCTGCTCGATCGACTTGTGGTAGATGACGCCCACTCGGCCCAGGTTGGCCAGGCTGGCGGCCAGCGCCGGGAACGACGGGCGGATCCCGGAGAACGCGGTGCTGGCCTGGTCGGCCGCGCCCGGGGCGGTTTCCAGCGTCGAGCGCAGCTGCGGGTCGGCCTGCTGCACCTCGGAGGTGAACCGCGCCAGCCCGTCGGACAGCGACTTGATGTCAGCGCCGGCGCGGATCTGGGCCTGCAGGAACGGGCCGGCCTGATCGATCAGCTCCGACACCCGCGGGTAGTCGGCGTTGGCCTCGTCGACCAGCAGGCGCGCGGACTGGAACAACCGGGCCAGCTCGGGGCCCGACCCGTTGGCCGCGATGAACGTCTCGTGCAGCAGCTCGCGCAGTCGGGTGTCACCCACGCTGTTGACCAGCTTCTCCGCCCGCTTCAGCAGATCGGCCACGTCCTGGCCGATCCGGGTGTTCTGTCGGGCTATCCGGAAACCGTTGTGCAGCTTGGTGGGAGCCGGGCTGTCCTTCGGCACCAGGTCGATGTACTGCTCACCGACGGCCGACACGCTCTTGACGGTCGCGGTCACGTTCGACGGGATGGGGGTCCCGCTGTTGAGCCGCATTTCGGCCGTCACGCCGGTGGGGTTCAGCGCGACCGCCTCGACCCGGCCCACGGCGACGCCGCGATAGGTGACGTTGGCGTTCGTGTACAGCCCGCCGCCCGCCACGAAGTCGGCGGTACCCACGTAGGTGCCCAGGCCGAAGGTGGCGGGCAAACGCAGATAGAAGACCCCCATCACGGCCAGCGTGATCACCGTGATCACCGCGAAGATCCCCAGCTGGATCCTGGTCAGTCTGTCGAGCATCCGCGCCGCCCCCTACTGTCCCGCCGAACCCGAACCCGAACCCGAAGCCGTACCGGGCGGGATCTTGAACGGGTCGGCGGCCTGTCCGGACAGGTTGGCCAGCTCGCCGGTCAGGAAGTCGGGCGGGTTGAGGATCTCGGACATGTGCGTCATGTTCGGGTCGAAATACGCGGTGGTGAAGAAGGTCTCACCGATCCGGCGCAAGGTGAGGTCGAAGGTGGTGAACACGTTGAGGTAGTCGCCGCGGACGGCCTGCTTGATGCCGAAGTTGGGGAACGGGAACGTCAACAGCAGCTGCAGCGAGGTGACGAAGTTCTTCCGGTGGTCGTTCAGCGCCTTCACCGCCGAATACAGGCCCTTGAGGTCCTCGGCGAGGTCCACTTTGGTCTTCGACAGCACGGTGGACGTGACCGTCGCCAGCCGCTTGAGCGTGCCGAACGCCTCCACGATGTGGTCGCGGTTCTTGTTGAGCACCCCGACCGCCTGCGGCAGCGTGGCCAACGCCCGGCCCAGGTTGTCCTTGTCGCGCGCCAGGATCGCCGAGAACCGGTTCAACCCGTCGAGCGCGTCGATGATGTCGTTGACCTGCCGGTTGAGCCCCGCCGTCAGCTCGGCCAGCCGGGGCACCAGCCCGGCGAACTGGTCCTGGCGCCCCGCGACGGCCCGGTAGGTCTCGTCGGTGATCTCCTGCAGCGCACCGACATTGCCCTTGTTGACCACCACGCCGAGGGCCGACAGCACTTCTTCGGTGGTGGGATAGCGGCCCGTGCGCGACTCCGGGATCTTCGCCCCGTCGGTCAGCCTGCCGACCGCGGGCTTGTCCTCCGGCGCCGCCAGGTCGACGTGCATGGAACCCAGCAGCGACGTCTGGGCCACCCTCGCGACGGCGTTGGCCGGCAGCACGACGTTCTTGTTCAGCGCCAACTTCACTGCAGCGTAGAAGGATCCGTCGGGCCGCTGTACGGCCGAGATGCCCGAGACGCTGCCGACGGTGACGTCGTCGACCATGACGGGCGAGTTCTGCGGCAGCGTCGCCACGTCGGGCATCTCGACGGTGACCGAGTAGGCACCGCTGCCGTGACCGGCGGTGCCGGGCATCGACAGCGAGTTCAGCCCGTTGAATTGGCAACCGGCCAGCAGCGCGCCGCCCGCCGCCAACGCGGCGCCGCGCAACCAGATTCGCCTCATCCGCCACCGCCCTGCTCGGCCGGCGCGTGCGTCGGCGCGGGCCCCGGCAGCGGACCGAACGCGCCGGCCGGTCCCGGCGCCGCGCCTGGGCCCGGGCCTGGGGCGGGGCCGGCCTGCGGGGCCGTCGGCACCAGCAGGGCCTGCAGGTCCGCCGGGTTGGAGGGGGCCGGCGCCTTGGCGCCCTTGGCCGGGATCCAGGTCAGCTCCGGGATGGGAGTTTGCGCCTTGGCCTGGGTTTCCGGTGTGTCATAGATGATCTGGCCCTTGTAGGCCGTGATGGTGTTGAGCGGGTGGAACATGATCGGCGGGTAGTTCACCGAAAGCCGGCGCAGCACCGGACCGAGCCGCTCCCGGCAGATCTCGGCGCGCTTGTAGTAGTCGGGCGCCCGCGGCCCCGCGGCGGTCTCGAAGCTCCCGCCGCAGATGAACTGCACCGGGTTGGCGAATTCGGGGATCGACAACAGCCCGTTCAGCGTGCCCTGCGCGGGGTCGTAGATGTTGTAGAAGTTGGCGATGCCGGGGCCCGCCACGTGCAGCACCTGCTCGATGTTGTCGCTCTGGTCGCTCAACGTCTTGGCGAAGTCATTGAGCTGGTTGACCGTATCGACCAGCGTCGAGTTGTTCTCGTGCAGAAAGCCCCGGATGTCCGACAGCGCCTTGTTCAGCGTCCCCAGGGTGTTGTCCAGGTGCTTCGAGCTATCGGCGAGCACCTGCGACACCGACGCGACGTTCCCGGCGAACTGCACGATCTGCTCGTTGCTCGACGACAGCGCGTTGACCAGCACCTGCAGGTTTTTGACCGTGCCGAACAGGTCACCGCGCGAATCCCCAAGCCGCCCTGCGACTTGCGCGAGTTCGCGCAACGCACTGTGGAACGACTCGCCGTTGCCGTTGAAGGTGTTGGCGGCCTGGTTGATCGCCGCGCCCACCGGTCCTTGCATCGATCCCGACGTCGGCCCGAGCTGGGTGGCCAGCTGGGTCAGCGACTCCTTGACCTCGTCCCACTCCACCGGGACGCCGGTGCGGGCCAGGTCGATGCTGCCGCCGTCGGGCAGCACCGCCCCGCCGGTGTAGGCCGGGGTCAGCTGAATGAACCGTGCCGACACCAGGTTCGGCGACATGATGAGGGCCCGGGCATCCTTGGGAATCTTCACGTCCCGGGACACCGACATGGTGATCTTGACGTCGGAGGGCCGCGGTTGGATCGTGTCGATCTGGCCGACCGGGACCCCGAGGATTCGGACCTGGTCGCCGGGATAGATGCCGACGGCCGAGGCGAAGTAGCCGTAGATGGTGCGGCTGTTGCCCTTCGTTGTCAGCACATACACGCCGCCCACCAGCGCCGCGATCAGCGCGATGGCGATGGTGTAGCGCAGCCCCCGGCTGCCCGCGATGCGCCTCATCATGGTGACTTCGGCCTGATGATCCAGCGCTCCTGGATGAGGCCGCGCAGGTAGTCGGCGAGGCTGGCCGGCAGCTTGCCCGGCTGGTAGAAGAAGTCGAACATCGAGGCGAGCAGCGGCGCGGGTATCACGCCGTAGACGTTGACGTTGAATCCCGGCCCGGAGCCGACGACCTCGCCCAGCTCGGTGGCATAGGTCGGCAGCCGCTTGAGGGCCTCGGTGATGTAGTCGCGGCGCTCGTTGAGGTTGGCCAGCACGTCGTTGAGCTTGCTCAGCGCCGGGCCGAACTCCTTGCGGTTGTCGGCGACGAAGCCCGAGATCTGCTGCGAGACGGCCCCGACACCCGAAATCAGCCGGCTCAGCGCCGTGCGGCGCTCGTCGAGCGCGGCGAACAACTGGTTGCCGTCGTCGACGAGCTTGTTGACCTGCCCGGCGCGCTGCGCGAGCACCGATGTCACCGACTTGGCGTGCACCAGCAGGCTCTGCAGCGCCTCGTCGCGGCGGTTGAGGGTGCGCGACAGCGAGGTCACCCCGTCCAGCGCGCCGCGCAGCTCCGGGGTGGCGTCGCGCAGCGTGTCACTGAGCACGTTCAGGGCGTGCTCGAAGCGCGGCTTGTTCAGGTCATTCGCGTTCTGGCCCAAGTCCTCCAGCGCACCGGCGAGCGTGTACGGCGTGGTCGTCCGGCTGAGCGGGATGCTGGTCGCCGTGCCGCTGCCGGCCGGGCTGACCGAAACGGAGCGCTCGCCGAGGATGGTGTCGGTGCGGATGGCGGCCAGCGACTGGTCCCCGACCGCGACGTGCCGGTCCACGGTGAAGGTGACCTTGGCGCTGTCCCCGGCCAGGGCCACGGACTGGACCTTGCCGACCTTGAAGCCGGACACGTAGACGGAGTTGCCGGGTGCGATGCCGCCCGCGTCGGTGAAGTAGGCGTCGTAGACCTTGCCCTGCGGCCAGAACGGCAGCCCGGCGTAGCCGAAGGCGAGCAGCACGACGCAGACCACCAGCACCAGGCCGAAGATGCCGGTGCGCAGTGGGTCGCGCTCTCGCGTGGGACTACTTGGCAAAAGCGCACCTCCCCTTGCTTTGATCCACCTGGCCGCCGAGGGGTAGCAGGATGTCGCCGCCGACCGGTCCGTTGATCTTGATTGTCACCGAGCAGAAGTAGATGTTGAAGAACGACCCGTAGGCGCCCAGCGCGGCCAGCCGCAGGTAGTCCTCGCCGAGCTGCTCGATGTCGTTGTCCACCTCGGCCTTGCGGTTGTCCAGCTCGGTGGCCAGCGGCCGGGTGTTTTCCAGGATGCCCTGCAGCGGCCGGCGCGAATTCTTCAGCAGCTCGGTCAGGTCCGTCGTCGTCGACGCCAAAGGCGGTATGGCACCGGCGATGTCGTCCTTGTGCTCGGCGAGCCCGGTGATCAGTTGCTGCAGCTGGTCGACGCTGGCCGAGAACTGCGCGCTCTTCTCGTCGATGCTGCCCAGCACCGTGTTGAGGTTGGTGATCGTGTCGCCGATGAGCTGGTCGCGTTTGCTCAGCGCCGCCGAGAAGGCGCTGGTGTCGGCCAGCACGTTGCTCAGCGCTCCGCCCTGGCCCTGCAGCAGCTCGATGACGGCGCTGCTGATCGTGTTGACCTTGTCGGCGTCCAGGCCCTTGACCACCGGCCGCAGCCCGCCCAGCAGCGCGTCGAGATCCAGTGCGGGCTGGGTGTGTTGGGCATCGATGGTCCCGCCGGGCGGCAGCTTGCGCAACTCGCCGGGACCCGACGTGATCTCCAGGAACCGGTCGCCCACCAGGTTCTCGTAACGGATCAGCGCGCGCGTCGAAGTGTAGAGGGTGTAGCGCTTGTCGACGCCGAACTTCACGTCGATGCTGTTGTCCGGGTTCAGCTTGACGCCCTCCACGGAACCGACCGGCACCCCGGCGATGCGGACTTTCTGGCCGGCCTTCAACCGGGACGCGTCGGTGAAGGTTGCGTGGTAGGCGGTTTCGGGACCGAACCGGAATTCGCCGAAGACCACCACCAGCCCCGCGGCCACCAGCACCATGGCCACCGTGAAGACGCTGACCTTGATCACCATCGACCGGTGCGACGGCATCCCCCCCGCGGCCATCAGAAGTCGTCCCGTTCCGCGAAGGCGCCGTGGAACAAGAACTGCAGCGTCGAGGGCGCGTCGAACTGCAACTCGGTGAAGGGTTCGTAGGGGATGTTGGCGTTGTCGGTGACCAGGAACGGGGAATGGAACCAGGAACCGCCGTTCTGCTTGGTCGGGATGTCGGGCAGCCCGCGGCAGTTCGGGCCGCCTGATGCGTTGACGATGGGCAGGGACTCCGGATAGGTGTACGACGGCGCGCCCAGCACGAAGCTCGACGACGTGAACAGGCCCGCCTTGCGGACACCGAGCAGCGGCGCGAATTCCTTGATGCCCCGGTCGACGCCGTCGAACAGGCAACCGAATTCCGGCGAATAGTCGTGCGCCACCTTGACCGGGGCACGCAGCCGGTTGATGGCGTCGATCAGGTTCTGCTCGGCCGGCGCCACCGTGTCATAGGCGTTGTTGGCCAGCCCGATCGTGGCCAGCAACGTGGCGTCGAGGTTGCTCTGCTGGTCGACCACGGTCTTGCTGATCGTCGGCAGGCTGTCGATGACGGTGGTCAGGTCGGGGGCGGCGTCGGCGTAGACGTTCGTGACGACCCCGGCCTTGCGGAAGTCCTGCTGCAGGGTCGGGAGCTTCGGGTTCGTCTGGCGCGTGAGCGTATTCAGCCCGGTCAGCAGCCGCCCCACGTCGTCACCGTGGCCCCGCAGGCCCTCGGCCAGCGCGCTGAGCGTCCCGTTCAGCTCGACGGGGTCGATCTTGTGCAGCAGGTCGGTGAGCGACTGGAACAAGGTGTTGACCTCCAGCTGCACCGCCGAGGCCGCGACGTGCGCGTCCGGGCGCAGCGACGTCGGCGAAGGCGCTTGGGGCGGAATGAAATCCACCGTCTTGGCGCCGAAGATCGTGTTGCTCGCGATGTGCACCGTCGCGTTGGAGGGGATGTAACCCATGTCGTCGCTGTTGATGGCCAGCGTCAGCCGGGCCTGGTCGTCGGCGTAGTCGATGGCCGTCACCTTACCGACCTGGACGCCGCGGTACTTGACCTTGGCGCCCTGGTCCATCACCAGCCCGGCCCGGGGCGCCGACACGGTGACGGTGTCCGTCGACGCGAAAGCCGCTGTGTAGGAAAGGTAAGTCAGGACGGCGAAGCCCACGATCAGGCTGGCCAGCAGCGCCGCTGCCAGCCGAACCGTCGATCGCCGAGCTTCGCCTTCTGCCACTAAACGCTCCCCTTACCCGGAGAGGTTGAAGTTACCGGACGCGCCGTAGACGGCGAGCGAGATGGACAAAGTGATGACGACGACCACGATCAGCGAGGTCCGCACCGCCTGGCCGACCGCGATGCCGACGCCCACGGGCCCGCCCTTGGCGTTGTAGCCGTAGTAGGTGTGAACCAGCATCACCGCGATCGACATGATGATGGCCTGCAGGAAGGACCACAGCAGGTCGGACGGTATGAGAAAGGTATTGAAGTAGTGGTCGTAGAGGCCCTTGGATTGGCCGTTGATGTAGACCGTGGTGAAGCGGGCGGCGAAGAAAGCGGCCAGCACCGACAGCGAGTACAGCGGAATGATCGCGATCAGCCCGGCGATCAGCCGGGTGGACACCAGGTAGGACACCGATTCCACCGCCATGCATTCGACCGCGTCGATCTCCTCGGACACCCGCATGGCGCCCAGTTGCGCGGTGGCGCCGGCGCCGATGGTGGCCGCCAGCGCGATTCCCGCGATCACGGGCGCGATAACGCGGACGTTCAGGAACGCCGACAGGAAACCGGTCAGCGCCTCGATGCCGATATCGCCCAGCGACGAATAGCCCTGGACGGCCACGACTCCGCCGGAGGCCAGCGTCAGGAAGGCCGCGACGCCCACGGTGCCGCCGATCATGACGAGCGCCCCTGAGCCCATCGTCATCTCGGCGATCAGCCGGATCGTTTCCGTGCGGTACTTGGTGAGGGCGCTGGGCACGTGGCGCACGGTCTGGCCGTAGAACAACGCCTGCTCGCCGAAGTCGTCGACCGGTTCGGAAAGCCACGAGACTAAACGGCGGAACCGGAGGGTGGCGTCGTAGCTCATCGCGTACTCACTTAGCCGTGATTCGCACGCCTATCGCGGTCATCACCACGTTGATGACGAACAGACAGATGAATGCGTAGACGACGGTTTCGTTGACGGCATTGCCGACCCCCTTGGGCCCGCCCTTGACCGTCAGGCCCCGATAGCACCCGACCAGTCCGGCCATCACGCCGAACAGCAATGCCTTGATTTCGGCGAGGACCAACTCGCGCAGCCCGGTCAGCACGGTCAGCCCGTTGATGAAGGCACCCGGGTTGACGCCCTGCAGGAAGACGGAGAACACGTAGCCGCCGGACAGCCCGATGGCGCACACCAGGCCGTTGAGCAGCATCGCGACCACGGTGGACGCCAGCACGCGGGGAACGACGAGCCGGTGGACCGGGTCGATGCCCAGCACCCGCATCGCGTCGATCTCCTCGCGGATGGTGCGGGCGCCCAGGTCTGCGCAGATCGCGGTGGCGCCGGCTCCCGCCACGACGAGCACCGTCACCACCGGGCCCAGCTGGGTTATCGTGCCGAATGCCGTTCCGGCGCCGGACAAGTCGGCCGCGCCGATCTCACGCAGCAGGACGTTGAGGGTGAACGCCACCAGGACCGTGAACGGGATGGACACCAGCAGCGTGGGCACCAGCGACACGCGGGCGATCATCCAGGTCTGGTCCAGGAACTCGCGGAACTGGAACGGCCGCCGGAAGGCCTCTCTGGCCGTGTCGATCGACATCTCGAAGAATCCGCCGACGGCCCGGGCGGGCACCGCGAGTTGTTGCATCAACTTGGTACCCCCCTTTGCTGCTCACGAAGGCTACGAATCGCGTTTGCGCGCACTTCGGTCAGTTGCGGCTCGGGTGTGAGCCGGATCATATTAACCCAGAACAAGTTCAGCGTGTCAATGAACAACATTTCTCTATTTGAACCGTTAATTTCAGCAGGTCAGAGCATTTGGCATGTATCAAATTGATACGCGTTCTACCTGTCTTTCCTCCAATCCAGGTGCCGCACTTGCTATTGCTCCATCAGGCCGACGGCGGCGAAATTCCGCTCCGGGTCGCGCCCGGCAAAGTACCCGCTCAGCGTTGAACTGAGTTGCGCGGGGTCCCACGCCGGCCCTTCCGCGCTGAATTGGTGCTCGGCGGTCGGCGCCGAAACCAGCGTCACCCGGGGACCGTAGACGATGAACACCTGGCCGTTGACCTCCGCGGCCGCCGGCGACGACAGGAACTGCACCAGGGTCACCACGTGGTCGGGTGAGAGCGGGTCGATCTGGCCCGCCTCGATCTCCGGTTCCGCACCGAAGACGTCGGCCGTCATCGCGGTGCGGGCCCGCGGGCAGATCGCGTTGGCGCACACCCCGTAGCGGCCCAGCGCCCGCGCGGCCGACAGGGTCAGCGCGATGATGCCCGCCTTGGCGGCGCCGTAGTTGGCCTGTCCGACCGGTCCGACCAGGCCCGCCTCCGACGACGTGTTGACCATCCGGCCGAAGATCTTCCCGTCCTTGGCCTCCTTGGCCTTCGCGCGCCAGTAGGTGGCCGCGTTGCGGGTCAGCAGGAAATGGCCGCGCAGGTGTACGGCGATGACGGCGTCCCACTCGTCGTCGGACATGTTGAACAGCATCCGGTCCCGGGTGATCCCGGCGTTGTTCACCACGATGTCCAGCCCGCCCAGCTCGTCGGCGCAGGCGATCAGTTCGTCGGCGGTCGCGCGCTGGCTGATGTCGCCGGTCACTGCGACGGCCTTGGACCCCGCGGTGCCGATCTCGTCGATGACGTCGGAGGCATCCAGGGCGCCGGCCATGTCGTTGACGACGACGGTGGCGCCGAGCCGGGCGAGGCCGAGCGCCTCGGCCCGCCCCAGGCCCGCGGCCGCGCCGGTCACCACCGCGACCTTTCCGGACAGATCGGTCGCGTTCGTGCTGCTAGTCAATTTATGAATACCTCTAGTTTCGGGGCACGCGGCCTAATCCTGGCGCAGCAGCGCCGCGCGCGGGCATTCGGCGATGGCCCGCTCGGCCAGCTGTTCCTGGTCGGGGGGAATCGGGTCCTTCTTCACGACGGCGTAATCGTCGTCGTCCAGGTCGAAGATATCCGGCGCGATTCCCAAGCACACCGCGTTGCCTTCACACCGGTCACGGTCAACGATCACCCGCACAGCACCCTCCTTGAACCTGGCCGTCAATCTCGAGGACACGCCCCATCGTATGTAGGTCCACCATAGGGCCCCGCTACGCCTGGGGAAACGGTCGCTGGATTCCCAGACTAGAACGTGTTACAACCGGGGAGACGAACGGGTGGCCGGCCGGCTTCTCACGCCTAGTCAAAGGACAGCTGGAATGCGCATCAGTTACACCCCTGAGCAGGAGGAGCTGCGTCGCGAGCTGCGGGCGTACTTCACCGCGCTCATGACACCGGAGCGCCGGGAGGCGCTGACCTCGACGCAGGGCGAGGTCGGGACCGGCACCGCGTATCGCGACACCGTTGCGCAGATGGGCAAGGACGGGTGGCTGACCCTGAACTGGCCCGCGGAGTACGGCGGCCAGGACCGCTCGCCGATGGACTCGTTGATCTTCACCGACGAGGCCGCGATCGCCGGCGTGCCGGTGCCGTTCCTGACCATCAACAGCGTGGCGCCGACCATCATGGCCTTCGGCACCGACGAGCAGAAAAAGTTCTTCCTGCCCAAGATCGCCGCGGGCGAGCTGCACTTCTCGATCGGCTACTCCGAGCCCGGCGCCGGCACCGACCTGGCCAACCTGCGCACCTCCGCGGTGCGCGACGGCGACGACTACGTGATCAACGGCCAGAAGATGTGGACCAGCCTGATCGCCTACGCCGACTGGGTCTGGCTGGCGGTGCGCACCAACCCCGAGGCCAAAAAGCACCGCGGCATCTCGATGCTGGTGGTGCCCACGACCGCGGAGGGCTTCTCCTGGACTCCCGTGCACACCATGGCCGGTGTGGACACCAGCGCCACCTACTACTCCGATGTGCGGGTGCCGGTCACCAACCTGATCGGCGAGGAGAACGGCGGCTGGAAGCTGGTGACCAACCAGCTCAACCATGAGCGCGTCGCCCTGGTGTCGCCTCAGCCGATCTTCCTGGCCCTGCGCGAGGTTCGCGAATGGGCGCAGAACACGAAGGACGCCGGCGGCTCGCGGCTCATCGACTCCGAGTGGGTGCAGCTCAACCTGGCCCGCGTCCACGCCAAGGCCGAGGTCCTCAAGCTGATCAACTGGGAACTGGCGTCGGCGAACAGCGAGAATCTTTCGCCGGCCGACGCGTCGGCGGCCAAGGTGTTCGGCACCGAGCTGGCCACCGAGGCCTACCGGCTGCTGATGGAGGTGCTGGGCACGGCCGCGACGCTGCGCCAGGACTCGCCGGGCGCGCTGCTGCGCGGGCGGGTCGAGCGGATGCACCGGGCGTGCCTGATCCTGACCTTCGGCGGCGGCACCAACGAGGTGCAGCGCGACATCATCGGCATGGTCGCCCTCGGCCTGCCTCGAAACCGCTAAGTACCGCTGAGACTTCGGCGCAAAAAGGAAGAACACTGATGGATTTCACGACAACCGAAGCGGCGAACGACCTCGGCGGCCTGGTCGACACGATCGTGGACTCGGTGTGCACGCCCGAGCATCACCGTGAGCTCGACGGCCTCGACCATCGGTTCGACCGCGCGCTGTGGGGCAAGCTGGTCGACGCCGACATCCTGACCAGCGCGGCGCCGACCTCGCTGGGCGGCGACGGTTTCGGGGTACTCGAGCAGGTGGCGGTGCTGGTCGCGCTCGGTCACCAGCTGGCCGCCGTGCCCTACCTCGACTCGGTGGTGCTGGCCGCCGGCGCGCTGGCGCGGTTCGGCACCGAGGAGTTGCAGCAGTGGGGCGCCGCCGCGGTCAAGGGCGAGAAGATCCTCACCGTCGCGCTGCGCGGCGAGATGGGCGAGGGGCCGGTGCAGGCCGTCCGCGCCGGCGAGGGCTACCGCCTCACCGGGACCCGCACCCTGGTGAGCTACGGTCCCGTGGCCGACGCGTTCCTGGTTCCCGCCGAAACCGACTCGGGCACAGCGGTTTTTCTGGTCGCCGCCGACGACCCCGGGGTGCGGATGACCGCGCTGGAGACCACCGGCCTGGGCAGCGTCGGGCACCTGATGCTCGACAGCACCGAGATCGACGGCACGCGCATGATCGGCGGGCCCGAGGCGGTGCTGTGGCTGGAGACGCTGGCGTCGTTGGGCGCCAGCGCTTTTCAGCTGGGCGTGCTGGAGCGCGGCCTGCAGATGACCGCCGAATACGCGCGCACCCGTGAGCAATTCGACCGCCCGATCGGCAGTTTCCAAGCGGTGGCGCAACGCCTGGCCGACGGCTACATCGACATCAAGGGATTGCGGCTGACGCTGACCCAGGCGGCCTGGCGGGTGTCCGAGGACATTCCCGCCGACATCGACGTCGCCAGCGCGGCGTTCTGGGCCGCCGACGCCGGGCACCGGGTGGCGCACACCATCGTGCACGTGCACGGCGGCGTCGGCGTCGACACCGACCACCCGGTGCACCGATACTTCCTGGCCGCCAAGGAAACCGAGTTCTCCTTGGGCGGCGCCACCGGCCAACTGCGCCGGATCGGCCGTGAACTGGCCGAAACCCCCGCCTAGGTGCGACGGTGCTCCAGGTTCCGACCGACCTGACCGTCACCGACCTGCTGGTGCCGCTGGCCGACATCGACGACCGCGGCGTGTACTTCGAGGATTCGTTCACCAGCTGGCGGGCTCATCTGCGGCACGGCGCGGCGATCGCGGCGGCGCTGCGGGTCCGCCTCGACCCGGCGCGACCCCCGCACGTCGGCGTGCTGCTGGAGAACACCCCGTTCTTTTCGGCCATGCTGGTGGCGGCCGGGATGTCGGGGATCGTTCCGGTGGGACTCAACCCGGTGCGCCGCGGCGCGGCGCTGGCCCGCGACATCGACCGGGCGGACTGCCAGCTGGTACTGGCCGACACGAATTCTGCTGCCGCCCTTGACGGTATCGAGCACATCAACGTCGATTCCGCCGAGTGGGCCGCGGAGGTGGGCGCGCACGGGGACGCCGAGCCCTCGTTTCGGTCCGCCTCGCCCGCCGACCTGTTCATGCTGATCTTCACCTCCGGCACCAGCGGCGAGCCGAAGGCAGTCAAGTGCAGCCACGGCAAGGTCGCCGTCGCGGGCGTGACGATGACGCAGCGATTCGAGCTCGGCCGCGACGACGTCTGCTACGTGTCGATGCCGCTGTTCCATTCCAACGCCGTATTGGTCGGTTGGTCGGTGGCACTGGCATGCCGCGGCTCAATGGCGTTGCGGCGCAAGTTCTCCGCGTCGAACTTCCTGACCGACGTGCGCCGCTACGGCGCCACGTACGCCAACTACGTCGGCAAGCCGTTGTCCTATGTGCTCGCCACGCCCGAGCGCCCCGACGACGCCGACAACCCGTTGCGGGCGGTCTACGGCAACGAGGGCGTGCCCGCCGACCTCGAGCGCTTCGCCCGCAGGTTCGGCTGCGCCGTGCAGGACGGGTTCGGTTCCACCGAGGGCGGAGTCGCGATCGCGCGCACGCCCGACACCCCGCCCGGCGCGTTGGGCCCGCTCACCGAAGGCCTGCGGATCGTCGACCCCGAGACCGGCGCGCCTTGTCCGCCCGGAGTCGTCGGCGAGTTGGTGAACACCGCGGGCCCCGGCCGGTTCGAGGGCTACTACAACGACGAGGCCGCCGAGTCCGCGCGCATGGCCGGCGGGGTCTACCATAGCGGCGACCTCGCCTACAGCGACGACGCCGGCTACGCCTATTTCGCTGGGCGGCTGGGCGATTGGATGCGGGTGGACGGCGAGAACCTGGGCGCGGCACCCATCGAGCGAGTGCTGGCGCGCTACCCCGACGCGGCCGAGGTGGCGGTGTATCCGGTACCCGACGCGGTAGTCGGCGACCAGGTGATGGCGGCCCTGGTGATGGCGCCCGAGGCCGTGTTCGACCCCGAAGAGTTCCGCGCTTTCTTGGCCGAGCAGCCCGACCTGGGGCCCAAACAATGGCCGTCCTACGTCCGGGTCAGCCCCGAGCTCCCGCGCACGGTGACCTTCAAGGTGCTCAAGCGTCAGCTGTCGGCCGAGGGTGTGGACTGCGGCGACCCCGTGTGGCCGATTCGCCACTAGCGTCGGCGATCGCGTTCCAGCCGCGGAAACACTGGACCGGTGCGGGCGCATGAACGGCAGCGAGGTGCCGGATGTCGTATCTACTGATTTCGCCGCCGCGCATCGGTGACGGCGCCGACGCGATTGCGCCGCGCGGCAACGGCCGGCGGTTGCTCGGTAGCGGTCGGGGCCGGCGCTCGCGAGCGACGACCGGTCCACGTAGCGTCAGATCGGTGACTCCCCCACCTGCCGATCTCACGGCGGACTTCGACGAGCTGTCCGCCGGGGTGCCGGCGACGATCGGGATCGCGGTCGCTTCCCCGGATGGCTCCGAGCCAGTCGCGCTGGGGCCCTGGTCCTCCGGTGTCTCGTGGTCGACGATCAAGGTGCCGTTGGCGATTGCGGCCCTGAGCAGCAAGTCGGCGGACGCGCACGATTTGGTCGTCAAGGCGATCACCGAATCCGATAACCACGCGTCCGAGCGATTGTGGTCACGACTGGGTAAGCCCACGGATGCCGCCCAGCGGGTGCAAGCCGTCATCCGGACAGCCGGTGACGGGACCACGGTGGTCGAATCACGCCGACTGCGAACCGGCTTCACCGCGTTCGGGCAGACGCAATGGCCCCTGGACCGTCAGGCGCGGTTCGCCGCGCGGCTGCCCTATATCGCCGGCGCGGCCCCGGTCATCGATCTGATGCACCGCATCACCGCACACCAGCGCTGGGGCCTGGCCGCCAACGGCATGCCCGCCAAAGGCGGTTGGGGTCCGGGGGTGCACGGTGACTACCTGGTCCGGCAGTTCGGGATCATGCCGACCGAAGCCGGGCATGTCGGTGTGGCGCTCGCAGCCGAAACCCGCGCGTTCGAGACCGGAGTGGAAGTCCTCGCCACGATGACGGATTGGCTCTTCGCCCACCTTCCGGCGCTGACCGGGCAGTGACGCGCGACCGGCCCGCCCCGATGCGTGGGATTCCCACAAAAACGGTTGCGGGGCAACATACAACGGGCCACCGCGGCGTGCATGGCCGGCCATGGCACCCGACGTGCGGAGCGACCGACATCTCCTGCCCGCTCGCCCGCCTGTCGGCATAAGCCACTCGGTGGCCGCCGGCATCGGGCCGGGGCTTTCGGCAATGACCGCTGCGGGATCGGCGTCCACTCATGTCAGCCGCCCACACCGGCGCGAGCACGCCCGTCGGCGGTGCCCATTTCGCGCGCCGGAAAAAATTCTGTTGGATCCGAGATTCGGAGGAAATACTCAGGGGCCGTCGGCATCGCGATACGCTCGCCAGTGGTTGCCGCGATGGTTGCCGGCTCGTCCACATGGTACGGCGAGGTGCCAGATGACGTATCTGCTCGTTTCACCGGAGATCGTGGGCGCGGTAGCCGCGGATGTCGAGCGCATAGGCGCGGACCTGACCCGCAGTAACGCGGTCGCGGCCGGCCCAACCACGGGCATGGCGCGCGCGGCGGCCGATGAAGTCTCGACGGCGATCGCGGGGTTTTTCACGCAAGAGGCTGCGAGCTACCAGAAGCTCGCCGCGCAGGCAGCGGTGTTTCATGGCCAGTTTGCCCGCTACCTGGTAGCCGGCGCGACTTCGTATGCGGCCGCCGAGGCGGCCAGCACGTCGCCGTTGCAGACTCTCGAGCGGGACGTGCTGAGTGTGATCAATGCGCCCACGGAGATGTTGTTTGGGCGCCCGCTGATCGGCAACGGCACCAACGGGGCGCCGGGGACCGGACAGGCTGGAGGGCCCGGCGGGATTCTGTTCGGCAACGGCGGCAACGGCGGCTCTGGCGTGCCCGGGGTTCCCGGCATGCCAGGCGGACCCGGCGGACGTGGCGGTGACGCAGGACTGTTCGGCAACGGCGGCGTCGGCGGGACTGGCGGGACCGGCGGAGCCGGCGTGGGCGCGTCCGGCCAAGGTGGCGGGGCCGGCGGGTTGGGCGGGGCCGGCGGCACCGGCGGGATGTTCGGCGGGGCCGGCGGCCAGGGCGGCGACGGCGGGACCGGCGGGGCTGGCGGTATGGGAGGCGTCAGCGGCAACGGCGGCTTAGTCGGCGGTGCCGGCGGCACCGGGGGCGCGGGGGGGCCTGGGGGTCATTCGTCACTGCCCTCGCTTGCCGGTAGCGGCGGCAACGGGGGCAACGGTGGGACTGGCGGTGTCGGAGGGGCGGGCGGCACGGGCGTCGGCTTCGACACCAAGGGCGGCGACGGCGGCGGTGGCGGGACCGGGGGCGCGGCCGGTGCGGGCGGCGCGTCCGGAGGCTCCGGCGGAGCCGCGGGCCATGCCGGTGCCGGAGGCACCGGAGGGGTCGGCGGGGCCGGCGGCACGGGTGACAGCGGTGCGGCCGGCACCGCGAACTCCCCGGGTGGCACGGGCTTCGCCGGCGGTAACGGTGGCGTCGGTGGCCAGGGCGGCGCCGGCAATGGCGGCACCAACGGCACCGGCGGGGCAGGCGGGAACGGCGGCACCGGCGGCGCCGGCGGCACGGGGAGCACCACCAGCACCAGCGGCAACGGTGGCAACGGCGGGAACGCCGGTGCGGGCGGCGCCGCCGGCACCGGCGGTGTCCAAGGAGCCGGCGGACACGGCGGCGACGGCGGAACCGGCGGGATCGGCGGCACCGGCGGAGCGGGAACCGACAACTCGGCCCACCCCGGGGTGCCCGGCGGTACTGGCGGCCAAGGCGGGCAAGGCGGCACCGGCGGAGCCGCCGGGGCCGGCGGTGCGGGCCTGACCCACGGTGCGGCCGGCGCCGCCGGCAACGGCGGAACCGGCGGGCAAGGCGGCACCGGCGGGGGCGGCGGTGCAGGCAGCCGGGGCAACCCCGGCGGCGGCCAAGGTGGGCAGGGCGCACCCGGCGGCACCGGCGGACAAGGCGGCAGCGGCGGAGCCGCCGGCGCCGGCGGCGGCGGCAACCAGGGCGCCGGCGGACACGGCGGCGACGGCGGCGACGGCGGGATCGGCGGCACCGGCGGAGCGGGAACCGACAACTCGGCCCACCCCGGGGTGCCCGGCGGTACTGGCGGCCAAGGCGGGCAAGGCGGCACCGGCGGAGCCGCCGGGGCCGGCGGTGCGGGCCTGACCCATGGTGCGGCCGGCGCCGCCGGCAACGGCGGAACCGGCGGGCAAGGCGGCACCGGCGGGGGCGGCGGTGCAGGCAGCCGGGGCAACCCCGGCGGCGGCCAAGGTGGGCAGGGCGCACCCGGCGGCACCGGCGGACAAGGCGGCACCGGCGGAGCCGCCGGCGCCGGCGGCGGCGGCAACCAGGGCGCCGGCGGACACGGCGGCGACGGCGGAACCGGCGGGATCGGCGGCACCGGCGGAGCGGGAACCGACAACTCGGCCCACCCCGGGATGGCCGGCGGAAACGGCGGCACCGGCGGGCAAGGCGGCACCGGCGGAGCCGCCGGGGCCGGCGGTGCGGGCCTGACCCACGGTGCGGCCGGCGCCGCCGGCAACGGCGGAACCGGCGGGCAAGGCGGCACCGGCGGGCAAGGCGGCACCGGCGGGGGCGGCGGGGCGGGCGCCAACTCGGCCAATGGCAGTTCCGGCGGCGGCGGGGGCGACGGCGGCACCGGCGGCAACGGCGGCGCGGCCACCGGCAGCGGAAACGGCGGAAACGGCGGCAATGGCGGCACCGCCGGCGCCGGCGGCAACGGCGGCGACTACGGCATCGGCGGCACCGCCGGGGGCAGCGGCGGAAACGGCGGTAACGGCGGCGCGGGCGGTCAAGGCACCAGCGGCGGCGCGGGTACCGGCAGCGGCGGCAGCAGTGGCGGCAACGGAGGCACGGGCGGCAACGGCGGCGCCGGCGGCAGCCCCGGCCGAAGCCTCAGCAAACAAGACGCCGCGGCCAACAACACCTATTTCGGCAGCGGCGGCAACGGTGGAGCCGGCGGAGGCGGTGGCAATGGCGGCACCGGCGACAGCGGCGCGGCCGGCGACAACCCCGGCTTCGCGGGCGGTAACGGCGGTGCCGGCGGAGAAGGCGGTCAGGGCGGCGCGGCCGCCCAACCGCAGTCCTCCTCCTACCACGGATACTTCGGTTCCAACGGCAACGGCGGTCCGGGCGGCGATGGCGGCGCCGGCGGCAACGGCGGCACTGGCGGAACCGGCAGCGGCAGCGTCGGAGGCACGGGGGGCGTCGGCGGCAACGGCGGGACGGCTGGTGCAGGTGGCGCGCCCGGCAACGGCTACAAAGCGCAGTTTCCGAGCGGGGGGTTGCCCGTCGGCACCGGCGGGAGCGGAGGCAACGGCGGTACCGCCGGCGCCGGCGGTACCGGCGGGCAAGGCGACGTCGGCTTCAACGGGGGCGCCGGCGGTCTTGGCGGCGACGGCGGTCATGGCGGCACCGGCGGCGACGGCAACGGAAATATTTACTACGCCCAGGGCGACAACGGCGGCACCGGCGGCAACGGCGGGGCTGGCGGCGCCGGCGGCGGCGGGGGCCGAGGCGGAGCCGGCGCCGACGGGGGCACCGGCGGCAACGCCGGACCCGGGGGTGACGGCGCCAGCGCCGGCAACGGCGGCGCCGCCCAATACACCGGCACCGGCTCGTACGGCGGCCAGGGCGGCACCGGGGGCAACGGCGCCGACGGCGGCGTTGCGGGCGCCGGCGGCCCCGCCGGCTCCGGCGGCAGCGTCGGCGCCGGCGGGACCGGTGCCGACGGCGGCAGCGGCGGCGCCGGCGGCACGGGCGGCAGCGGCGGACCAGACGGCAACTACGGCACCAACGGTATCGGCGGCGCCGCCGGCACCGGCGCCTCCCCGGGCAGCCCCGGCGTCAATGGCGGCGCGGGCGGCACGGGCAGCAGCGATCTGGTGAACGCCACCGTCCCGCTGCAGATGCGCAACGTCACCAACCCGGTCGTGTACATCTCGGTCAACGGCGGTCCGATGGTGCCCGTCGAGGTCGACACCGGATCCACCGGTCTGGTCATCGAGAGCCAATACGTCGGAACGCAGAACCTCGGGGCGGCCATCGGGTCGGGCACGGCCGGCTACGCCGGGGGTCTGACCTACTCCTACACCACGTATCAGACGACGGTCGACTTCGGCAACGGCATCGCTACCGCGCCGACGGGTGTCAACCTGGTCAGCGGGACGGCGGTGCAGGACTACTTCGGCGCCTACGGTGTCGACGGTGTCCTGGGCATCGGGCCCAACAACGGTTACCCGGGCACCAGCACGGTGGTCCAGGCGCTGCCCGGCGTCCTCAACAACGGCGTGCTCATCAACGAACCCCGGGGCGTGCTGGAGTTCGGTCCCAACCCGCTGCCCGGCGGTGTCTCGGTCACCGGGGCGCCGATCACCACGGTGCAGGTCCAGATCAACAACGGGCCCCTGCAACCAGCTCCGGTGATGTTCGACTCCGGCGGCCTGTACGGAACCATCCCGTCGTCACTGGTGGGGGGCCAGGCCGCCGGGACGACCCTGGCGGCGGGAACACCCATCTCGGTCTACACAAGCGACGGTCACACGCTGCTCTACTCCTACACGACGACCGGCACGAACACCCTCACGGTGACGTCGGGCGGCAACATGGAAACCGGCTACGTGCCCTTCGCGCAGCAACCCGTCTACGTCGGATACAGCCCCGGCGGTGTCGGTACCATGACCTTCGACACCTGAGCTACCCGAAAAGTGACGGCACCACGGCGTCGATGAGGTGCGGCCCGGACTCGGCGAAGGCGGCGCGCAGGGCGTCCGCGAACTCCTCGCAGGTGGTGACGCGGCGCGCCGCGACACCCATGCCCTGGGCGATCTTCACGAAATCCATTGCCGGGCCGGACAAGTCGAGTAAATTGAGCGCCTTGGGGCCGGGAGCGCTCCCGACACCGACGCGTTGCAGCTCGACCCGCAGGATGTCGTAGGCGCTGTTGTCGTAGAGCACGGTCGTCACGTTGAGGTTCTCCCGGGCCTGGGTCCACAGTCCCGAAATGGTGTACATCGCCGACCCATCGGATTCCAGGCACAGCACCGGCCGGTCCGGCGCGGCCACCGCGGCGCCCACCGCCGCCGGAATGCCATAGCCGATCGCCCCGCCGGTCAGGGTCAGCCAATCGTGGGCCGGCGCCCCGGAGGTGGCCTGCGGCAGCGCCAATCCGGACGTGTTCGACTCGTCGACGACGATCGCCCGTTCGGGCAGCAGCGCCCCGATCACGTCGGCCGCCGACGCGGACGTCAGGGTGCCCGTCGGCAGCTGCGGACGGGACGCGGTGGCCACCTCGGCCACCGTGCCGGGCGCCACCTCGTCGGCCAGCGCTTCGAGCGCGTCGGCGGCGCCGCTCGGCTCGGCGAGCACGTGCACCTGACAGCCGGCCGGCACCAGGTCGCTGGGCATGTTCGGGTAGGCGAAGAACGACACCGGCGACTTGGCGCCGGCCAGCAGCAGATGCTTGGCTCCGTCGAGCTGGGCGGTGGCGGCCTCGGCGAAGTAGGCCAGCCGATCGACGGCCGGGACACCGGCGCCGCGCTCCAGCCGCGTGGGAAACGTCTCGCACAACAACCGGGAACCGGTTGCCCGGGCTATCCGGGCGGCCGCGGCCAAACCCCTTGCGCGGGTGGCATCGCCGCCGATCATGAGCACCGCGGGTTCCCCGGATCGCAGCACCTCGAGCGCTTCGGGCGCCGGCGTCGGTTGCGCCGTCACGCGCCCCGGCAGGGGTGAGACGGGTTCGGCGCCCTCGGACCACGACACGTCGGCGGGCAGGATCAGGGTCGCGATCTGCGAGCCCGCCCGGCTGGCGGCGATCGCCTCGGCGGCGTCGGAGGCGACGTCGGCGCTGTTCTCGGTGCGGCGCACCCAACCCGAAACGGTTTCCGCGACGGCGTCGATGTCGGATTCCAGTGGTGCATCGTACTTTTTGTGATATGTGGCGTGGTCGCCGACGACCACCACCATGGGCACCCGGGCGCGGCGCGCGTTGTGCAGGTTGGCCAGGCCGTTGCCGAGCCCGGGCCCCAGATGCAGCAGCACCGCGGCGGGGCGATCGGCGATGCGGGCATAGCCGTCGGCCGCGCCCGTGGCGACGCCTTCGAACAGCGCGAGCACGCCGCGCATGCGCGGCACCGTGTCCAGTGCGGCCACGAAGTGCATTTCGGATGTACCGGGGTTGGAAAAGCATACGTCGACGCCGCCGTCGACCAGGGTGTTGATCAGGGCCACAGCGCCGTTCACGAGTTCGCCTCCAGTCTGAAAACACGCGCGGCATTGCCGTGCAGGAAGTCGCGGCGCGCCTCGTCGCCGAGCCCGAGGTCGTCGAGCCCAGCCAACGCGTGCGCGGGCGCGATCATCGGGTAGTTGGTGCCGAACAGGACTTTGCGTTGTCCCGTAGCGGTTTTCATGAACCTGACCAGTTCGTCCGGGAACCGACTGATCGTGTAGGCGGACGTATCGATGTAGACGTTCTCGTGCTTGCGCGCGACGGCGACCATCTCCTCGGTCCAAGGGTAGCCGACGTGGCCGCAGACGATCACCAACTCCGGGAAGTCGAGGGCCACCTGGTCGATGTAGGGGATCGGGCGTCCGGTCTCCGAGGGCCGCAGCGGGCCAGTGTGCCCGACCTGGGTGCAGAACGGCACGCCGGCCTCGACGCACGCGGCGAACAGCGGGTAGTAGCGGCGATCGGTCGGCGGGGCGTTCCATAGCCAGGGCACCACGCGCAGGCCGACGAACCCGTCGTCGACGCGGCACCGCAGCTCCCGGACCGCCTCCATCGGTCGGTCCAGGTCGACCGTCGCCAGCCCGGCGAACCGGTTGGGGTGCAACCGGATCCACTCGGCGACCTCGTCATTGCTGATCAGGTCCTGGCCGCCGGGCCCGCGCCACGCGCAGAGCAGGCCGAGGTCCACCCCCGCCGCGTCCATGGCTGCGACGGTCGTGTCGATTGGGACCTCGGTGTCGGGAATGGCCCCACCCGTCCAGCGCCGCAGTGACGCCAGCATGTCGCTGCGCAAGAACCGCAGGGTCGGATGCTGCATCCACACATCGATCGTCATCGCGATCGACTGTAACCCTACGCGGCCAACGTGGACCGGGCGGCGGCCAGTGTCTGCCGCTCGTACCCCCCGCCGAACAGCACGACGTGCGCCAGCAGCGGGAAGAGTTGGTGCAGGCCGATGCGGTCACGCCAGCCGGGTCGCAGCGGCCGGACCTCCTGGTAGCCGGCCAGGACGTCGTCGTGGTGCGGGCAGCCGAACAGCGCGAGCATCGCCAGGTCGGTCTCGCGGTGGCCGGCGTGGGCGGCCGGGTCGATCAGCACCACCCCGTCGGGAGCCCACATCACGTTGCCGCTCCACAGGTCGCCGTGCAAGCGGGCGGGGCGGTCGTCGTCATCGAAATCGCCCGCGCGGCAACGCGCCACGACGGACTCGATCGCCTCGCGGGTGGCGGCTTGGAGCCGCGCGCGGCCGGCCATCGGGCCCAGCCGCTCGTCGGCGTAGAACTCACCCCAGCTTCGGTGCGGCCGCAGCGACATCGGCAGCGGTTGCGACAGCGGCCCGAAGAATCCGGGGCCGTCCCACCCGTCGGGTCCCGCGCCGAACGCCGCGGCGCCGGCGTCGTGGGTGACGGCCAGCTCGCCGCCGAACAGGCGCGCCGCCTCGGGGCTCGGCGGCACCGAGGCGAGGCGCCGCAGCGTCAGGCTCGAGTCGTCAACAGAAACGACCTCCGCGCACGGCACCCCGCCGTCGACACCGGAAAGCCATTGCAGCCCAGCGGCTTCCCACGCGAAGTAGCCGGGCGGCGCGCCCGGGTGGCGCTTGACGAAGTCCGTCAAGCGGTCACGTGACTGGCATGCACGTCGTCGGCGGGCCGCGCCTCGGTCTGTTCCTTGGCCCAGCGGTAGTCGGGCTTGCCCGCCGGGGAACGCTTCACCTCGTCGACCAGCCAAAGGCTGCGCGGCACTTTGTATCCTGCGATCTCGGAGCGCACGAAGCTGTCGAGTTCGGACAGCGACGGCCGGGTGCCGGGCCGGGGCTGCACGACGGCGGCCACGTGCTGGCCGTACCGCGGGTCCGGGACGCCGACCACGAGAGCATCGAACACGTCGGGGTGTCCCTTGAGCGCGCCCTCGACCTCCTCGGGGTAGATCTTCTCGCCGCCGCTGTTGATCGACACCGAGCCGCGTCCGAGCATGGTGACGGTGCCGTCCTCCTCGACCAGCGCGTAGTCGCCCGGGATGGCGTAGCGCACGCCGTTGAAGGTCTTGAAGGTCTCGGCGGTCTTCTTCTCGTCCTTGTAGTAGCCGACCGGGATGTTGCCCTTCTTGGCGATCAGCCCGCGCACGCCCGAGCCGGGCGCGACCTCGTTGCCTTCTTCGTCGAGGACGACGGTGCGGTGGTCGATCGTCACCCGCGGTCCCCCGGCGTGCGGCGCGTCCTTGGCGACGATGCTGGTGCCGCCGAAGCCGGTCTCCGACGAGCCGATCGAGTCGGTGATCACCCGGTTGGGCAGCAGCTCGAGCAGCTTCTCCTTGATGCTCGGCGAGAACAGCGCCGCGGTGCTGGCGAGCAGGAACAACGACGACAGGTCATAGTCGTTGTCCTTGTTGAGCGCGTCGAGCAGCGGCCGCGCCATGGCATCGCCGGTGAAGAACAGCAGGTTCACCTTGTGCTCGTGGATGGTGCGCCATACCTCCTCGGCGTCGAATTCCGGTGCGAGCACGGTGGTTTGACCCGAGAAGATCGACATCCAGGTCGCCGACTGGGTGGCGCCGTGGATCATCGGCGGGATCGGGTAGCGGACCATCGGCGGGTTGGCGGTGGCACCCTTGGCCAGGTCGTACTCGTCCTTGACGAATTCGCCGGTCGCGAAGTCGGTTCCGCCGAACAGCACGCGGTAGATGTCCTCGTGGCGCCACATCACGCCCTTCGGGAAGCCGGTCGTGCCACCGGTGTACAGCAGGTAGATGTCGTCGGCGCTGCGCTCGCCGAAGTCGCGCTCGGGTGAGCCCTGCGCGATCGCGGAGTAGAACTCGATGCCACCGTAGCGCTGGTAGTCCTTGTCGCTGCCGTCCTCGATGACCAGGACCGTCTTGACGTTCGGGGTGTCGGGCAGGACGTTGGCGACCCGGTCGGCGTACTGGCGCTCGTGCACCAGCGCGACCATGTCGGAGTTGTCGAACAGGTAGCGCAGTTCGCCCTCGACGTAGCGGTAGTTGACGTTGACCAGGATGGCGCCCGCCTTGACGATGCCCAGCATCGCGATGACGATCTCGTTGCGGTTGCGGCAGTACAGCCCGACCTTGTCGTCCTTCTTCACCCCCTGGTCGATCAGGTAGTGCGCGAGCCGGTTGGCCTTCTCCTCCAACTCGGCGTAGGTGAGCTTCTCGTCGCCGCAGATGAGGGCGACACGGTCAGGCACAGCGTCGATGGCGTGCTCGGCAAGATCGGCAATATTCAGGGCCACGGACCCCAAACTAGAACGTGTTACATTTCTTGACAAGCTCATGCCCATCGTGGACGGAAAGGCGGTAACGGTGACGCAGGCCTCAGCAAACGAACAGAACGGACCGGACGCCCTGGTGGAGCAGCGCGGGCACACGCTGATCGTCACGTTGAACCGGCCGCACGCCCGCAACGCGCTGAGCACCGAAATGATGCAGATCATGGTCGAGGCCTGGGACCGCGTCGACAACGATCCGGACATCCGCTGCTGCATCCTGACCGGCGCCGGCGGATACTTCTGCGCCGGCATGGACCTCAAGGCAGCAACCCAGAAGCCGCCGGGTGAGTCGTTCAAGGACGGCAGCTACGACCCGTCGCGCATCGACGCGTTGCTCAAGGGTCGCAGACTCACCAAACCCCTGATCGCGGCCGTCGAGGGGCCCGCAATCGCCGGCGGGACCGAGATCCTGCAGGGCACCGACATCCGGGTGGCCGGCCAGAGCGCCAAGTTCGGCATCTCGGAGGCCAAGTGGAGCCTGTACCCGATGGGCGGCTCCGCCGTGCGCCTGGTGCGCCAGATCCCGTACACGGTGGCTTGCGACCTGCTGCTGACCGGCCGCCACATCACCGCTGCCGAGGCCAAGGAGATGGGTCTGATCGGTTACGTGGTCGAAGACGGGCAGGCGCTGGCCAAGGCGCTGGAGATCGCCGAGCTGATCGAGAACAACGGCCCGCTGGCCGTGCAGGCCATCCTGCGGGCGATCCGCGAGACCGAGGGCATGCACGAGAACGAGGCGTTCAAGGTCGACACCCAGATCGGCATCCAGGTGTTCCTGTCCGACGACGCCAAGGAAGGCCCGCGGGCGTTCGCCGAGAAGCGCAAGCCGCAGTTCAAAAACCGCTAGATCGCTTTCGCCGAACGTGTACTCACTGCGACTTTTCGGCCGATTTCTCGCAGTGAGTGCACGCTCGGCGTAGGTGTCGGTCGGCCGCGGCACACTGCGGCCGTGCAAGGACCCTTCATCGGTAGCGAGGCCCTCGAGTCGGGGACCCTTACGCCGTACCGCCTGCGCAGCCAATTCGTCGCAATCCATCCAGACGTCTACGTCCCCGCCGGCACCGAACTCACGGCGACGACGCGCGCACGCGCGGCGTGGCTGTGGTCACGGCGGCGCGGCGCCGTGGCGGGGCAGTCGGCGTCGGCGCTGCACCGCGCCAAGTGGGTGGATGAACGGGTGCCGGCCCAGCTGCTGTACGCCTATCGCCGTCCACCGAAAGGCGTCCTCACCTGGTCGGATGAACTCCGCGGGGACGAGGTGCAGCTCATCGCCGGCATGTCCGTAACCACGCCCGCACGGACCGCGCTCGACCTCGCCTGCCGGCATCCGGTCGGCGACGCCGTCGCTGCCATCGATGCGCTCTGCCGTGCAACGCAACTCAAGGTCGCCGACATCGAGTTGCTCGCCGAGCGCTACAAGGGACGACGCGGCATCAGGCGCGCCCGTACCGCGCTAGACCTCGTGGATCCGGGTGCGGAGTCACCCCGCGAGACGTGGCTGCGTCTCCTACTCATCCGCGCCGGGTTTCCCCGGCCGCAGACGCAGATCCCGGTTTACGACCGATACGGCCAGCTCGCCGCGGTTCTCGACATGGGGTGGGAGGACATCAAGGTCGCCGTGGAATACGACGGCGACCACCACCGCACCGACCGACAGACGTTCAACAAGGACATCAGGCGGGCCGAAACGCTCGCTGGATTGGGCTGGATCAACGTCCGCGTCACCGCTGAGGACACCGAAGGCGGCATCGTCTGGCGGGTATCAGACGCAAGGGATCGCCGAGCGTGTAACCACTGCGACATTACGGCGCATTTTTCGCGGTGAGCGCACGTTCGGCGAATGGCGCTCAGCCCACCGGCGCGCTCGGGCTGAACTTGACCGGCATCTTCTCGAGGCCGGACACGAAGTTCGCCGGCCGCAGTGGCAGCGCGGCGTCGGAGGCCAGCCGCATGTCGGGCAGGCGCTGCAGCAGCCGGCTCTGCATGATCGACAGCTCGAGGCGGGCGAGCTGGTTGCCCAGGCAGAAGTGGGTGCCGAAACCGAACGCGAGGTGGTTGTTCGGGTAACGCTCGATGTCGAAGCTCTCCGGATCCTCGAAGACCTTCTCGTCGAAGTTGGCCGACTCGAACAGCAGGATCATCTTCTCGCCCTGCCGCAGCTGCGTGCCGTGGAACTCGGTGTCGGCGGTGATCGTGCGCGCCATGTTCTTCACCGGCGCGGTCCAGCGCAGCATCTCCTCGATCGCGTTGGGCAGCATGCTCAGGTCACCGGCCAGGCGCTTGTGCTGGTCGGGGTGCAGCAGCAGCTGCCGCGTCCCGCCCGACAGCGTGTGCCGGGTGGTCTCGTCGCCGCCGATCAGCAGCAGCAGCACCTCGGTGACGATCTGGTGGTCCTCCAGTCGCGCGCCCTCGACCTCGGCGTGCACCAGGACGCTGACGAGGTCGTCGGTGGGCTCGGACTTGCGGGCCGCGATCATGCCCATCATGTATTCGCTGTAGGCGGCGAATGCGTCCATGGTGACCTGGATGTCCGCGTCGGCCGCGGTGCTGCTCAACGCCCCGACCAGGTCGTCGGACCACCGCAGGAACATCTCGCGTTCCTCCGGGCGCACCCCCAGCATGTCGCCGATGACCGCCATCGGCAGCGGCGCCGCGAGATCCCACACGAAGTCGCACTCGCCGCGTTCGCACACCGCGTCGATCAGCGTGTCGCACAGCTCGGCGATCTTGGCCTCCTGGTCTTTCACCCGCTTGCGGGTGAAACCGGAGTTGACGAGCTTGCGACGCAACAGATGCTGCGGATCGTCCATCTCAATCATCATCTCCACGCCCGGTTGGTCGGGGCGGATGCCGCCGGCGTTGGAGAACAGCTCGGGTTTGCGCTCGGCCTCGATGACCGACTGGTACGTCGACGCGGCGGCCAGCCCGTTGCGGTCCCGGAACACCGGCTCGTGCTCGCGCATCCAGCGGTAGACCGCCCGGGAGTCGCCCGCGTAGAACGTGCCGTCGGTCAGGTCGACGTCGGGTCTTGTCCCTAAACCAGTCGCTGTCATGAGATCTCCCGAGCGTCGCCGAATGTCATTTGTACGTGGTCAACAGAGCTAGACATTATCGCGCGCTTGGGAAGGCCCAGCGACGCAAGCTCTTTCGCGTAGGGGTGATCGCCCAGCCGGACGCGCACCCCACCGAACCGGGTGCGCACACCGTCCAGCGTGTGTTCGAACGCAGTCTCACGGGTGACACCGTCGCGGTGCGAATAGCTGATTTGCGCCTGCTGGCGCGGGGTCAGCCGGAAGGGCAGGCCGCGGCGGAACTCCATGCCGATCACCAGTTGCCCGTCCACGCTGCAGTCGAAGCCGAACCGAGTCCCCTCGCGAACGGTGAAGTCCGCCATCACTTTCGGGTAGCCCCAGATCTTGGTTCCCGCTTCCAGGGTGAACGCCTGGTCGACGGGCAGGTGGTGGATGAACGCGCCGGCCTCCCCCAGGGCGCGCGGGCCGCTGGCGGTCGAGCCCGGCGGGTTGACCATCACGCTGGTGCCGAATTCGTGGTACTGGCCCAGGTCGCCGTCGAGGTAGTGCATCAGCATCAGCACCACGATCGCGCGCCCGGGCAGGTAACGGCAGACCCGCAGGCCGCTGTAGTCGATCAGGCGCTGCGCGGCGTCGGCGTCGACGGAGAACATCGCCATGTGCTGATTGGCCCGACGGATCCGCACCGGCATCGTGAGTACGGTGCCCGCGATGGTGTGCTGCGAGGCTGTCATCGGGCCAATCTAGAACGTGTTCTACTCGTTGGGCAAGGTTCGGCTAGATCAGCGTGGCGAGCTCGCGGACCTGCTCGGTACTGCGGCCGGAGACCACCATCATCGTGACACCGGCCGCCTCCCAGACCTTGATCTGCTTACGCACGTAGTCCAGGTCGCCGACGATCGCGGCGTCATCGACGAGCTCGTCGGGGATGACCGTCGCGGCCTCGTCCTTGCGGTCGCTGCGGAAGAGCTTCGTCACGTCGTCGACCACCTCGGCGTAGCCCATCCGGCGATAGACGTCGGCGTGGAAGTTGGTGTCCTCGGCACCCATGCCGCCCATGTATAAGGCCAGGTAGGGCTTCATGGCCGCGAAGGCGGCGCTGCGGTCGTCGGTGATGACGATGTTGGCGGTCGCGCAGATCTCGAAGTCCGCGCGGCTGCGGCGGGCGCCGGGCCGGGCGAAGCCCTCGTCGAGCCACTCGTTGTAGGTGTCGGCCATCCGCGGGGTGTAGAAGATCGGCAGCCAGCCGTCGCAGATCTCGGCGGCCATCGCGACGTTCTTGGGGCCCTCGGCGCCCAGCATGATCGGGATGTCGGCGCGCAGCGGGTGCGTGATGGGCTTGAGCGGCTTGCCCAGCCCCGTCGTCGCCGAGCCGGTCAATGGCAGCGGGTAGTGCGGCCCTGCGCTGGTCACCGGGGCCTTCCGCGCCCACACCTGGCGGATGACGTCGATGTACTCGCGGGTGCGGGCCAGCGGCTTGGGGAAGGACTGGCCATACCAGCCCTCGACCACTTGCGGCCCGGACACCCCGAGCCCCAGGATGTGCCGTCCGCCCGACAGGTGGTCGAGCGTCAGGGCGGCCATCGCGCAAGCCGTCGGGGTGCGCGCGGACAGCTGCACCACCGACGTGCCCAGCCGCAGCCGCCGCGTCGACGAGCCCCACCAGGCCAGCGGCGTGTAGGCGTCGGAGCCCCACGCCTCGGCGGTGAACACGGCGTCGAAGCCGGCGTCCTCGGCCGCAGCGACGAGCTCCCCATGGTTCTCGGGGGGCTGCGCGCCCCAATACCCCAGCTGCAACCCCAGCTTCATCGATGCCTCCTTGAAACGGTTCTTAGAACCTGTTCTACTCGTTTGCGTGACAGCCAGTTCGAGCAGCCCGACCTTGATCGATCACCGCGAGCCACCGCTTTCTGCGCCACTGACGTTGTCTTTCGACTACACCCGTTCGGTCGGCCCCACGCTGAGCAAGTTCTTCACCGCACTGCGTGAGCGCCGCATCCTGGGGGCGCGCGGTTCGGATGGCCGGGTGCACGTGCCGCCGCCGGAATATGACCCGGTCACCTACGAGCCGCTGGGCGAGATGGTACCGGTGTCGGCCGTGGGCACCGTGGTGTCCTGGACCTGGCAGCCCGAACCGTTGGAGGGCCAGCCGCTGGACCGCCCGTTCGCCTGGGCGCTGATCAAGCTCGACGGCGCCGACACTCCGCTGCTGCACGCGGTTGACGCGGGTGATCCCGGGGCGATCCGCAGCGGCACCCGGGTACATGCCCACTGGGCCGACGAGACGGTGGGCGCCATCACCGACATCGCGTACTTCGCGCTGGGTGAGGACGCCGAGCCGGAGCGACCGGCCAGTGATCAGGACCCGGTCACGATGATCGTCACCCCGATCTCGCTGACCATTCAGCACACCGCCTCGCACGAGGAGAGCGCCTACCTGCGGGCGATCGCCGAGGGCAAGCTGCTGGGCGCGCGGACCGGTGAAAACGGAAAGGTCTACTTCCCGCCGCACGGGGCCGACCCGGCCACCGGCCTGCCGACCACCGAGTTCGTCGAACTGCCGAGCAAGGGCACGGTCACCACGTTCGCGATCATCAACATCCCGTTCCAGGGCCAGCGCATCAAGCCGCCCTACGTGGCGGCCTACGTGTTGCTCGACGGCGCCGACATCCCGTTCCTGCACCTGGTCGCCGACATCGACGCGCACGAGGTGCGGATGGGGATGCGGGTCGAGGCGGTGTGGAGGCCACGCGAGGAATGGGGTTACGGCATCGACAACATCGAGTACTTCCGGCCGACCGGGGAGCCCGACGCCGACTACGACACCTACAAGCACCACCTGTAAAGGGCTTACTTTCCATGAGTGAACGCAACGTTGCGGTGGTCGGCTTTGCCCACGCCCCGCATGTCCGCCGCACCGACGGCACCACGAACGGCGTCGAGATGCTGATGCCCTGTTTCGCCCAGATCTACGAGGACCTCGGCATCACCAAGGCCGACATCGGGTTCTGGTGCTCCGGCTCTTCGGATTACCTTGCCGGGCGGGCCTTTTCGTTCATCTCGGCGATCGACTCGATCGGCGCCGTGCCGCCGATCAACGAGTCGCACGTCGAGATGGACGCGGCCTGGGCCCTGTACGAGGCCTACATCAAGATCCTGACCGGCGAGGTCGACACCGCGCTGGTGTACGGCTTCGGCAAGTCCTCGGCGGGGGTGCTGCGCCGGATCCTGTCGCGGCAGACCGACCCCTACACGGTCGCGCCGCTGTGGCCGGATTCCGTGTCGATGGCCGGCCTGCAGGCCCGCATGGGCCTGGACAGCGGCAAGTGGGACGAAACGCAGATGGCCCGCGTGGCTCTGGAATCCTTCGCCAACGCGCGCCGGGTGGATTCGGTGGAGCCGGCGATCAGCATCGACGAACTGCTCGAGCGGCCGTACTTCGCCGACCCGCTGCGGCGCCACGACATCGCGCCGATCACCGACGGTGCGGCCGCGATCGTGCTGGCGGCCGACGACCGGGCCCGCGAACTGCGGGAGAACCCGGCCTGGATCACCGGGATCGAGCACCGCATCGAGTCCCCGGCGCTGGGTGTGCGGGACCTGACCGAATCGCCCTCGACCCGGGCGGCGACCAGGGCGGCCGCCGGCAGCAGGAACGATAAGCTCGACGTCGCCGAGATCTGCGCGCCCTTCACCCACCAGCACCTGATCCTGGCAGAGGCGATCAACATACCGGGGCGGACGAAGATCAACCCGTCCGGCGGGGCACTGGCCGCCAACCCGATGTTCGTCGCCGGTCTGGAGCGCATCGGGTTTGCGGCACAACACATCTGGAACGGCTCGGCGGAGCGGGTACTGGCGCACGCCACCAGCGGTCCCGCGCTGCAACAGAACCTGGTCGCGGTCATGGAAGGGAAGAACTGATGGCCGGTGCAGGGGCACACCTCGCCGCGGTACTCGGTACCGGGCAGACCAAGTACGTCGCCAAGCGCAAAGACGTGTCGATGAACGGCCTGGTGCGCGAGGCGATCGACCGGGCGCTGGCCGACGCCGGCGCCACATTCGACGACATCGACGCCGTCGTGGTCGGCAAGGCGCCCGACTTCTTCGAGGGCGTGATGATGCCCGAACTGTTCATGGCCGACGCCATGGGCGCCACCGGCAAGCCGCTGATCCGGGTGCACACCGCGGGTTCGGTCGGCGGCTCCACCGCCGTGGTGGCCGCCAGCCTGGTCCAGTCCGGCAAATACAAGCGCGTGCTGGCGATGGCCTGGGAGAAGCAGTCGGAGTCGAATGCCATGTGGGCGTTGTCGATTCCGATCCCGTTCATCAAGCCGGTGGGCGCCGGGGCCGGCGGCTACTTCGCCCCCCACGTCCGGTCGTACATCCGCCGGTCGGGCGCGCCGTTGAACATCGGCGCCATGGTCGCGGTCAAGGACCGCCTCAACGGGGCCCGCAACCCGCTGGCCCATCTGCACCAGCCCGACATCACCGTGGAAAAGGTGATGGAATCCCCCATGCTGTGGGACCCGATCCGCTACGACGAGACGTGCCCGTCCTCCGACGGCGCCGCCGCGGTCGTCATCGGCAACGAGAAGATCGCCGACGCCCGGGCGGCCGAAGGGCATCCGGTGGCGTGGATCCACGCCACCGCGCTGCGCACCGAACCGCTGCAGTTCTCCGGGCGCGACCAGGTCAGCCCGCAGGCCGGCCGCGACGCGGCCGCCGCGCTGTGGAAGGCGGCCGGCATCACCAGCCCGATCGACGAGATCGACGCCGCCGAAATCTACGTGCCGTTCTCGTGGTTCGAGCCGATGTGGCTGGAAAACCTCGGGTTCGCCGCCGAGGGCGAGGGCTGGAAGCTCACCGAATCGGGCGAGACCAAGATCGGCGGACGGCTGCCGGTGAACCCGTCCGGTGGGGTGCTGTCGTCCAACCCGATCGGCGCTTCGGGCCTGATCCGATTCGCCGAGGCGGCTATCCAGGTGATGGGCAAGGGCGGGGACCATCAGGTGCAGGGCGCGCGAAAGGCATTGGGGCACGCCTACGGTGGCGGCTCTCAGTACTACTCCATGTGGGTGGTCGGTGCCGACAAGCCCGACAAGGTGAACGCATGACGCAGGCCGCGGCCGAGACCGAGCACCCCGCCCACGAGGCCGGCCGCCGCTCCCGGGAGGCGGTCATCGCCCGGGACAAGGAGGCGTGGCTGGCGGTGTTCGCCGACGATGCCGTCGTCGAGGACCCCATCGGGCCGTCGGCCTTCGACCCCGAGGGCAAGGGGCACCGCGGCCGCGACGCGATCTCGGCGTTCTGGGACATGGCCATCGCGCCGACCACCAAAATCGAGTTCGTCTTCCGCGACACCTACCAGTGCGGCAACGAAGAGGCCAACGTCGGGCACATCCTCATCACCAGCGGCGAATACCAGATCACCGCCGAAGGCGTGTTCACGTACAAAGCCGACGACGAGGGCCGGCTGGTGGCCCTGCGCGCGTACTGGGAGATGGACCGCGCGGCCGCGACCGCCCGGCAGGTCCAGTGAGCCCGCACTGTAAGCCGCCGGCCCGCGCCGACGAATCGTCCGATTTGCCGCGGCGCCGAGCGATGCCGCACGTCTAGATCGGCTCCAGGCCGGCGAGGTGGCGTTGGGCCAGATCGCGATAGGCCTGCGGGTTGAGGTTCACCCACACTTCGGCACGCGTTCCGGCGATGGGTCCCTTCACCTGCGCCGGCGACCCGACCGCCAGTACCCCGGCCGGGATGTGGGTTCCGGCCGTCACCAGGGAATGGGCCGCGACCAGGCTGCGCGCGCCGATCACCGCGCCGTCGAGGACCGTGGCGTGGTTGGCGATGAGCGCCTCGGGTCCGACGTGGGCGCCGTGGATGACGCACAGGTGCGCCACCGTCGCTCCCGGCCCGATGTCGACGGGGATGCCCGGGGGCGCATGCAGGACCGATCCGTCCTGCACGTTGGCGCCTTCCCGCACCACGACCGGCCCGTAATCGCCGCGCAGCACGGCGTTGAACCATACCGAGGCCCCGGCCTCGACCGTGACTTCGCCGACCAGGGTGGCAGTCGGGGCCACGAACGCGGTCGGATCGACCCGTGGCGAGCGGCCCTCGAAAGAAAACAGCGGCATCGTCTACATATACGCCCAGCCGCGAACTCCACCGGGGATTTCGAGCCCGTGACCCGCGGTCATTGCGCATGCCAGAAGTAAAACTGTAACGTGTTCTAGTTAGAGGGGTGGTACCGAGTTGGAGGTGACAGGTGACTACCGACACCAATGCGGTCGGCGTCCGGGAGATCGATTCCGGCACCTTGCCGACCAGGTACGCCAGGGGCTGGCACTGCCTGGGCGTCGCGAAGGACTATCTGGACGGAAAGCCCCACCCGATCGAGGCTTTCGGCACCAAGTTGGTGGTCTTCGCCGACTCGCACGGGGAGATCAAGATCCTGGACGGCTACTGCCGCCACATGGGCGGTGACCTGAGCCAGGGCACCATCAAGGGCGACGAGGTGGCCTGCCCGTTCCACGACTGGCGCTGGGGCGGCGACGGGCGTTGCAAGTTGGTGCCGTACGCCAAGCGCACGCCCAAGACGGCACGCACCCGGTCGTGGACGACCGATGTGCGCGGCGGCCTGCTGTTCGTCTGGCACGACCACGAGGGCAATCCGCCCGACCCCGCGGTCCGGATCCCCGACATCCCCGAAGCGGCCGCCGACAACTGGACCGAGTGGCGGTGGAACAGCATCCTCATCGAGGGCTCCAACTGCCGCGACATCATCGACAACGTCACCGACATGGCGCACTTCTACTACATCCATCTCGGTTTGCCGACGTACTTCAAGAACGTGTTCGAGGGTCACATCGCCTCGCAATACCTGCACAATGTGGGCCGGCCGGACGTCAACGACATGGGGACGGCCTACGGTGAATCGCACCTGGACTCCGAGGCGTCGTACTTCGGGCCGTCGTTCATGATCAACTGGCTGCACAACAGTTACGGCGACTACAAGGCCGAGTCGATCCTGATCAACTGCCACTACCCGGTCACCCAGAACTCGTTCATGCTGCAGTGGGGCGTCATCGTCCAGAAGCCACAGGGCATGGACGAAAAGATGAGCGACAGGCTCTCCGAAGTGTTCACCGAGGGAGTGAGCAAGGGTTTCCTGCAGGATGTGGAGATCTGGAAGCACAAGACCAGGATCGAAAACCCGCTGCTGGTCGAGGAGGACGGCGCCGTCTACCAGATGCGCCGCTGGTATCAGCAGTTCTACGTCGACGTCGCCGACATCGAGCCCGAGATGGTCGAGCGCTTCGAGATCGAGGTGGACACCAGCCGCGCCAACGAATACTGGAATACCGAAGTCGCAGAGAACCTTCGGGTCAAAGACACCGAATCGGCTACCGAGGACGTGCCCGTGGAGCAGCGCTGACCCGATATGGCCGACGATCAGCCAGCGGTTCCCGACGTCGACCGGCTCGCCCGGTCGATGCTGATGCTGCACGGCGATCTCGACGATCATGGGCCGCATGCCGATGCGAACGACGTCTCGGCGCCCAGATCATGGTCGAAGTCAAGGGATTTCAGTAACGATCCGGAGCGCGCCGCCGCGGTCGCCGAGGCCACCCGGGCCGACCGCGAACGGTACCTCAAATCGGGCCTGCGGCCGGTGGACTGCCGGTTCTGCCACGTCACGGTGAACGTCAGGAGGCTGGGGCCGGGTCACACCGCGGTCCAGTGGAACGGTGCGGCCGCGCAGCGCTGCGCGTACTTCGCCGAAATCCGGGAGTCCGGCGGCGATCCCGCCCGCACCCGCTCCTGCCCGAGACTGGGCGACAGCATCGAGCATGCGGTCGCCGAAGGCTACCTGGATTTCGCCGCCGAGGACGATTGAGTCGGCACCCTACAGCCCGGCGAAGCGCTCCTTGACCGCCTCCTCCGTAAGCCCGTAGTCGGCAAGGGAATACGCGTGTTTGGGCGCCCGCTCACCTGACTGGCTCTCGGCGTGGCTCTTTTCCATGGCGGTCCGCGCCTCGTCGGTCAGCGTGATGCCGAACTGCCGGTAGATGTCGGCCACGATGCCCATCGGATCGGCGATCAGGTCGCGGTAGTCGACGTCGTAGAACTGGGCCGGATTGTATTTGGCGCGTGCGGTGTTGAACAGCTCGAGCCCACGCGACCAGGTCTCCATCGAGTCCGCACCGATCTGGGCGCCGACGAACACCGTCGACCACCCTTCGGTGGTGTGCTGCGCCAGCGAACACATCGAGGCCATGATCGTCTCGACCGGCCGGTGCGTCTGGATCACCAGCGCGTCGGGATAGGTGGCCATCAACGCGTCCAGCGCGAACAGATGGCTGGGGTTTTTCAGCACCCACCTCTTGTCTGCGTCGTTGAGCCCGATCAGCTGTAAGTTTCTGCGGTGCCGCTGGTACGAGGGTGTCCAGTCTTGCTGCGCAAGCCATTTCGCGTAGCCCGGCAGGTGCGCGAGCGACTCGTAGGACACCGAATGTAGCGACTGTCGGAGCAGCTGCCAGCACTCCTCGAGCTCGTAGGCGGCCATGAAGTGTAGCCCGGTGTAGCCGGGGTTCTCCTGGTGGTGGCGGGTGAACTGGTCGTCCAGCTGGCGATAGAACGGATTCGACTCCCAGCTGTCCCGCGGCGGGCGCGGCTGCGGGAACTCGGCGAGCCACATGTGCAGGCCCTGGTGGGCGGGGTCGGCGCCGAGCAGCCGGTGCAGCGCCGTGGTGCCGGTGCGCACCAGCCCGGTGACGAAGATCGGGCGCTCGATGGCGACCTCGGCGTACTGCGGGTATTGCTTCCACGCCGATTCCGACAGCAGCCTGGCCACCAGGGCGCCGCGCAGGAAGAACCGATTCATCTTGCTGCCCAGCACCGTGAGGCCGGCCTCGCGCTGGTAGGAATCCAGCAGCACGCCGAGCGCCTCGCGATAGTTGTCGTCGTCGGTGCCGAAATCGTCGAGCCCGACCAGTTTGGTGGCCGATGCGTGCAGGTCCTCGACGGTGCCTATATCGGTCCGATCGGTCATCAGATGTGGTACTCCCCGCAGTTGACATCCAGGGTCTGGCCGGTGATGCCGCTGGACAGGTCACTGGCCAAGAAGAGGATTGCCGACGCGACCTCGTCCTCGGTGGGCAGCCGCTTCAAATCGGAGTTGGCGGCGGTGGCCGCATAGATCTGGTCGACCGTGGTGCCGTACTTGCCAGCCTGGTGCTCGAAGTAGGCTTGCAGCGTGTCACCCCAGATGTAGCCCGGGGCAACGGAGTTGACGCGAATGCCCTTCTCGCCGAGCTCGGTGGCCAGCGACTGGGACATGGCCAGCAGCGCCGATTTCGCCATCTTGTAGGCGCCGTATTTCGCCTGGGAGTGGCGCAGCACCATGGAGTTGACGTTGACCACCGAACCGGCGGCGGCCTCCAGCGCCGGCGTCAGGGCCTGGATCAGCCGCAGCGCCCCCAGTGCGCTGAGCTCGATCGCGTCACGGATGTGCTGAAAACTGGTGCCCGCCAACGGTTTCATTGACGGAACCCGGAACGCGTTGTTGACCAGCACATCGGCCTTGCCGAAGGTCGCAATGGTGGACTCGACGAGGTAGGCGACCTCGTCGTCGTCGGTGATGTCCGCCCGCACCGCCAGGGCCTTGCGGCCGGTGTCGTTGATGCGCTTGGCGACCTCCTCGACGCGTTCCACGGTGCGGGCCGCCAGCACCAGGTCGGCGCCGTCGCGCGCGCACCGGTGCGCCAACGTGGTGCCGAGCCCCGGCCCGACACCGCTGATGACGACTACCTTGCCCTCGAGCATCCCTGACATCGTCACCCCAGCATCCTGGCCGCAATTTGTTGTTGGCGCAACGCGATTCGTTCGCGCCATTGGTCTTCGGAGATCTTGTTGTGCTCAAAGTGGGGCAGCGTGGCCGGCACCGCGTCGAAGTCCACCACCTCGACGGAGGGCCCCTCGGTCTCCGTAACCGGACGGGAGACCCGTTGCCAGCGGAACTGCAGGATGCCCCGCCGATGCCCCAGCGTTTCGACCCAGTTGGTCACGCCGGGATTCCGATCGGCGACGACGATGCGCACCTTGCCGTCCGGATCTGCCTGTGCTTGTGTGTTGTTCAGCGACGTCTGGTGGTTGATGTAGTCGAGTGAGATGTACCACATGCTGCCCAGCTGGAAGCCGAGGTAGGGGGCGTCGGACACCGGGATGGTGATGACGAGGGCCTGGTCGGGCCGCAGCTCGAAGTGTCCGGCCGACGAGTACTGGGTCGCCAGGCCGCCCGGCGTCAGGCGCGGCGTCACCATCGTGTTGACCGGGATGTTGAGATAAAACCACTGCGGGAACTGCAGCCATGTCTTCACCCGGTTCACGAGTTGCTTTCCCGCGGTGGCATAACGCTTCTCGATCGTTTCGCGACTAAGCGGCGGTGGCGCGGTGCCCGCGGTGTCCAGCCGGGAGATCGTCAGCGTGCCGCGCTGCGCGGACCAGTCGGCGTAGACCTCGCGAATCACCAGTTGCCCGGGGCCGGTCGGCCGCACCCGCCACTCGAACAGACCGTCCGGGCCGATCTCGAGTTCGCGGTCGTCGAACGCGGCCTGGCTGGCCGGCACGTTGTCGTCGGTGTACTCACCGCCGAGCAACTGGAAGCTCAGGTCGGTCGTGGTGCCCCGCCTGCCGGTGACCACATAGTCGTGGCCGGCGTGCAACCGCGTACCGAAGTAGAGGGTGTCGGGGTTGTCCAGGCCCATCTTGGTGAACGGCCCCGTGCCCGACTGCAGGAACGGGTGGTCCCGGTCGTAGTCGAAGGCCAGGTGCATGCAGCCGGCAACGCAGCCCGCGAGGTACTGCATCCCTTCCAGCAGGTCGGCCTCGGTCTCGATGTGCGGTGCGGCGGCCACCAGATTCTCGGCCTCGGCGATGGCGTCAGTGAGCGGGTTAGAGAACACGCATAGACGCTAGAACGTGTTCTCATTTTGAGTCAATGGCGAACATTCCCACGCGTCGAACGCGGCGTTCAGCGACGAGGAAGACTCACTAGGGCGCGCATTGCTGGGACAGCTCGATCAGATGCTGCCGCACGTCCGGGTGCCGGTTCAAATAGTCGATGACGCTGCCGCCGTCACCCTCGGCCCGCGACTTGTCCTGCAGCTGCCGGTGCAGGTCCGGATGCCGCTGCAGGTACGAGTCGATGGAGTTACCCACGGTCTGGTCGCACTGGGGGGCCGCGTGGGCCACCGGCACCGCGATCAGCAGCGAGGCGGTGGCGCTGAGCAGTCCGCCGGCGAGGGCGCTGAGCAGTCCGCGCCGAACGGGGCGGAGTTTTCCGATTGTCGCGCTCATGGGCTGGAGATTACCCGCGGAAACTGTGTCCGAAATCAGGAAAATTTTGCCCCCCGGGCTCACCGAGCGTCACCCGCGGCGGGCGGGCGGCTCATCAGCCGCCGAATGGCATCCCGGCGCCGAACGGCAGCCAACCGTTTACGAAGGACCCGAGCCCCATCAGCATGTTCGACGGCGGCACGTTCAAGCCGCATTGATCGCGCTGGCCGACAAGCGGGGCGCGGATGTTACGCAGATCACTGGCGACGCCGGGGTGGTTGGCCAGGTAGGTGCGCAGGTCGAGATTGGCCTGATCCGGCGGCTCCTGCGCGATCTCGGTCAGCCGTTGGTTCACGGCAGGGTTGCCGGCCAGGTACTGGCTGATCCTGTCCGACGTAGCGCTGAGCTGGCCGGCGTGAGCGCTAGAACTACACGGGGGTGCGGCGTGTGCCGCGGGCGTGCCGATGCCGGTCGAGACGGTAGCGCCCAGCAGACCGCCGGTAAGGAGGCCGTACAGGCCACGGCGCACGTTGGAGGCGGTCAAGGTCATCGGGTTGCTCCCTTCGTCGCTTCGTTGGGCCTCCGGACCAATGGCCTCTACCCGACGGGGTCGTCGGCAAAACAAATGACGCGAGAGCCGTTACAGCACAAAGGGATTCGACGCCGTGAGATAACGCACACCGTCTTTGGCCGGGCTGCCGGCGAGCGGCTGGGACCTAGTTGGCCGCCACCCTCGGTTCCGGTGCTTCCATCGCAGCAGACCGTCGCTCGGTCGCGGGCGTGTCCAGCTCCAGCCTCTCCCCCTCCCGGCCTTCCGCCGCGGGAGCGGGAGCCTTCGTCGGGGAGTCCTTCGCCGCCGGTACCGCCCCGGCCGGGGTTGCGACGAGCGGGGTGGCCGCCGCCGCCACCGCCTCCTCGGCCTCGACCGCCTCGACGGCCTCGACCGCTTCTGCGGCTTCCGGGGCCGGCGCCGCGGCCTCTGCGGCATCCACCGGGGGTGGCGTCGCCGGCGCGCCCGATCCCGTCGACGTCGAACCCGCTGCCCGCGCGGCCATCATCGCCCCCATACCGACCGCCCCAACCATCCCCGGGCTGGCGCCGGTGAAGTTCGCAGCTCCGGCGCCGGCGCCGCCGGCCACGTCACCGGTCGGAGCCGCTCCGGCGACATGGCCGTTGCCGCCGGCAACGAAAGTGCTGCTGTCCAGGTTTTCGGTGCCGCCACTTCCGCCACCGGCCGCCGCGGCGAGGCCGGCACCGCCGCCCACACCACCGACACCGGGGCTGGCGGCGGTCTGGCCACCGTCCCCGGCGCCGCCGCCGGTCGCGCCGGCGGCGCCGCTGCTGACCGGACCCGCCACCGCCGCGTTCGAACCGCCACCGAAGCCGCCGGCCAGGCCCCCCAGGCCCGGCAGGCTCGGAATGGACGGCAGGCTCGCCTGCCCCGAGAGCAATTGCCCGGCCGCCGCCGATGCACCACCGTGGTAGCCCACCATCGCGGCCACGTCCTGGGCCCACATTTCCGCGTAGTTGAACTCTGTCTGCGCGATCGCCGGCCAGTTCTGCCCGAACAGGTTCGACATCACCAGGTTGACCAGGCCGTTGCGGTTGGCCTGCACCGCAATCGGGTGGACCGTGGCCGCCAGCGCGGCCTCGAACTCGCTGGCCACCGCCTGGGCCTGGGCCGCCGCCCCCGACGCCTGGGCCGCCGCGGCGCTCAACCACCCGGCATACGGGGCGGCCGCCGCCGCCATCGCCTTGGCCGCCGCACCCTGCCACGCTTGCCCCGCCAGGTTCGACGTCACCGAGGCGAAGGACTCCGCCGCGGCCGACAACTCGGAGGCCAATCCATTCCAGGCTGCCGCGGCCTGCAGCATCGGAGCAGAACCGGCACCCGAGTACATCAGCAGCGAGTTGATCTCGGGTGGCAGTGTGAAGAAGCTCATCGGGTCCCCTTAGCGGCAGTCGATACTACGAAAATAAGGCAAGCGCGCCGAGGAATCACCTAGTTTGCCCCGAACTCAGATAAATCAGGTGGCCTAAGTCACAACCGCGCCCACGCGGTCTCGTCAAGGGGCGGCGACCGCGCCGCTGTCCTGTTCGCGCTTGATCTCCAACGCGATGTCGATGAGCTGGTCTTCCTGGCCGCCGATGAGTTTGCGTTGGCCTGCCCGGTGCAACAGCTGGTGCGCCGGCACCCCATAGCGCTCGGACTGGCGCACGGCATGCTTGAGGAAGCTGGAGTACACCCCGGAGTAGCCCATGATCAGGGCGTTGCGGTCGAGCAGGCACTCGGCGGGCATGGCCGGGGCGACCACCTCCTCGGCGGCGTCGGCGATGTCGAAGAAGTCGATGCCGGTCTTGACGCCGATCTTGTCGAACACCCCGATCAGGGCCTCGACGGGGGCGTTGCCCGCACCCGCCCCGAAGCGGCGGCAGGATCCGTCGATCTGCTTGGCGCCCGCGCGCACGGCCTCCACCGAGTTGGCCACCCCGAGCCCGAGGTTCTCGTGGCCGTGGAAGCCGACCTGGGCGTCGTCGCCGAGCTCGGCGACCAGCGCGGCGACCCGGTCGCGAACCCCCTCGAGCACCAGGGCGCCGGCGGAGTCGACGACGTAGACGCACTGGCAGCCGGCATCGGCCATGATGCGGGCCTGGGCGGCCAGCTTCTCCGGCGGGATGGTGTGGGCCATCATCAGGAACCCGACGGTCTCCAGGCCCAGCTCACGCGCCAGCCCGAAGTGCTGGATCGAGACGTCGGCCTCGGTGCAGTGGGTGGCGATCCGGCAGATCGACCCGCCGTTGTCCTGGGCCTCTTTGATGTCTTCCTTGGTGCCCACCCCTGGCAGCATCAGGAACGCGATCTTGGCCTCTTTGGCCGTCTCCGCGGCCAATTTGATCAGCTCCTGTTCGGGGGTCTTTGAGAAGCCGTAGTTGAAGCTCGAGCCGCCCAGCCCGTCGCCGTGGGTCACCTCGATCACCGGCACCCCGGCGGCGTCCAGCGCCGCCACGATGGCGCCCACCTCATCCTTGGTGAACTGGTGGCGCTTGTGATGCGAGCCGTCGCGCAGCGACGTGTCGGTCATCCGCACGTCCCACATCGGGTTGAAGAAGATGTCGTTCATGCCTGCACTCCCGGTGCGGTCGCGGACAGGGATGCTTCCTTGTTTCTGGCGATCTCCTCGCCGACCTTGGTGGCCGCCGCGGTCATGATGTCCAGGTTGCCCGCGTACGGCGGCAGGTAGTCCCCGGCACCTTCGACCTCGACGAACGTGGTGACCAGCGCCTGGCCGCCGGAGTTGAGCGACGGGTCGTCGAACTGCGGCTCGTTGAGCAGCCGGTAGCCGGGCACGTACGTCTGCACCTCGGCCACCACGTCATGGATGGACTTCGCGATCGCGTCGCGGTCGGCGTCCTCGGGGATGGCGCAGAAGATGGTGTCGCGCATGATCATCGGCGGGTCGGCGGGGTTCAGGATGATGATCGCCTTGCCGCGCTTGGCGCCGCCGATGGTCTCCACGCCCTTGCTGGTGGTCTTGGTGAATTCGTCGATGTTGGCCCGCGTCCCCGGCCCCGCCGACACCGACGCGACCGACGCGACGATCTCGGCGTAGGGCACCCCTCCTTGCTCGACCACCGCACGATTGACGGCGTAGACGATCGGGATGGTCGCCTGGCCCCCGCAGGTGATCATGTTGACGTTCGGCGCGTCCAGGTGCTGGCGCAGGTTGGCCGGCGGAATCACCGCGGGCCCGACGGCCGCCGGCGTCAGGTCGATCGCCCGGATCCCCGCCTCGGCGTACTTGGGAGCGGCATCCCGGTGCACGTAGGCGCTGGTCGCCTCGAACACGAAATCGGGCTTCTCCGACTGCGCAAGCAGCCAGTCCACCCCCTCATGGGTGGTCTCCAGGCCCAGCTTGCGGGCCCGGGCCAGACCCTCACTGGCCGGGTCGATGCCCACCATCCAGCGCGGTTCCAGCCAGTCCGACCGCAGCAGTTTGTAGAGCAGGTCGGTGCTGATGTTTCCCGACCCGACAATGGCCACACTCGCTTTAGACGGCATGCCGCTCCTTATTACCGCAACTGATATTCAAAAATTTCGAGGCTATTCGAACGACAGTCGAACAGAACCCAGGCCGGTGAAGTCGGCGACGAACTCGTCTCCGGCGTGTGCATCTATCGCTCGCGTACACGACCCGGGTAGCACGATGTCGCCTTTTCGCAGCCTCACCCCAAAGCTTTCCACCTTGCGGGCCAACCACGCCACCGCGGTGACCGGATTTCCCAGCACCGCGTCGCTGCGGCCCTCGGCGACGACCTCGCCGTTGCGGGTCAGCACCGCGTCGATCGCCGTGACGTCGAGCGCGGCCGGCGCCACCCGCGCCGCGCCCAGCACGAAGCCCGCCGAGGACGCGTTGTCGGCGATGGTGTCGCACAGCGCGATCTTCCAGTCGGTGATCCGGGTGTCGATCAACTCGATCGAGGGGACCAAAGCCTCGGTGGCGGCCAGCACGTCGTCCTCGGTGCAGCCGGCTCCTGGCAGGTCTTCGGCCAGGATGAAACCCACCTCGACCTCGACCCGCGGATACAGATACTTCCCGGCCTTGACGGGGGTGTCCTCGAAGACTTGCATGTCGGCGAGCAGGTGTCCGTAGTCCGGCTCGTCCACGCCCATCATCTGCTGCATCGCCAGCGACGACAGCCCCACCTTGTGGCCCAGCACCCGGGCCCCCTCGCTGACGCGCTGCCGGATGTTGATGAGCTGGATCTCGTAGGCGTCGACGACGTCCATGTCGGGGTGGGCGGCGGTCAGCGGCGGGATCGGTTCGCGACTGCGCTCAGCACGCGCCAGGCCGGCGGCCAGCTCGTCACGCGTCGCTGCACTGAGCATTTAGAAGAAGTCCCCTCGTTCGTTTGACCGGGCCGGTAGCGTCCGGCCCGGGCAATTCTATAACGTGTTCTACATGACAGCTCAGGAGTTCGACGTCGTCGTGGTCGGCAGCGGCGGCGCCGGCATGGTAGCTGCCCTCACCGCCGCCCACCGCGGCCTGGCCACTATAATCGTAGAGAAAGCTGCGCACTTCGGCGGCTCCACCGCGCGCTCGGGCGGGGGCGTGTGGATCCCCAACAATGAGGTTTTGCGGCGCCACGGCGTCCGCGACACACCCGAGGCGGCCCGCACCTACCTGCACGGGATCATCGGTGATGTCGTCGAACCCGAACGCATCGACACCTACCTCGACCGCGGGCCCGAGATGCTGTCGTTCGTGCTCGAGCACACCCCGTTGAAGATGTGCTGGGTGCCGGGCTACTCCGACTACTACCCCGAGGCGCCGGGCGGGCGCCCGGGCGGGCGTTCGATCGAGCCCAAGCCGTTCGACGCGCGCAAACTGGGGGCCGACATGCCCGGGCTGGAGCCGGCCTACGGCAAGGTGCCTTTAAATGTCGTTGTGATGCAGCAGGACTACGTGCGGCTCAACCAGCTGAAGCGCCACCCGCGCGGTGTGGTGCGCAGCCTCAAGGTCGGCGCGCGCACGATGTGGGCCAAGGCCACCGGCAAGAACCTCGTCGGCATGGGCCGGGCGCTGATCGGGCCGCTGCGGATCGGGCTACAGCGCGCCGGCGTTCCGGTGCAGCTGAACACCGCGCTCAGCGACCTCTACGTCGAAGACGGGGTGGTGCGCGGAATCTACGTCACCGATGCCGAGGGCTCCGGGACGAGCGAGCCGCAGCTGATCCGGGCCCGGCGCGGCGTGATCCTGGCCTGCGGCGGCTTCGAGCACAACGAACAGATGCGGGTGAAATACCAGCGCGCGCCCATCACCACCGAATGGACCGTCGGCGCCAAGGCCAACACCGGCGACGGGATCGTCGCTGGCGAAAAGCTGGGCGCCGCACTGGATTTGATGGAGGACGCGTGGTGGGGTCCGACGGTGCCGCTGGTCGGCGCGCCGTGGTTCGCCCTGTCGGAGCGCAACTCGCCGGGATCGATCATCGTCAACATGTCGGGCAAGCGGTTCATGAACGAGTCGATGCCCTACGTCGAGGCGTGCCACCACATGTACGGCGGAGAATACGGCCAGGGGCCCGGGCCGGGAGAGAACATTCCCGCGTGGCTGGTGTTCGACCAGCAGTACCGGGATCGCTACATCTTCGCCGGATTACAGCCGGGCCAACGGATTCCGCGCAAGTGGCTGGAGTCCGGGGTGATCGTGATGGCCGACACGCTCGAGGAACTGGCCGAAAAGGCCGGCCTGCCCGGCGCCGAGTTCGCCTCGACCGTCGAACGATTCAACGGCTTCGCCCGCTCGGGCGTGGACGCCGACTACCACCGCGGGGAAAGCGCCTACGACCGCTACTACGGCGATCCGACCAACAAGCCCAACCCCAACCTCGGGGAGATCAGCCGCCCGCCCTACTACGCGGCCAAGATGGTGCCCGGCGACCTGGGCACCAAGGGCGGCATCCGCACCGACGTCCATGGCCGCGCGCTGCGCGACGACGGCAGCATAATCGCGGGGCTCTACGCCGCGGGCAATGTCAGCGCCCCGGTGATGGGCCACACCTACCCGGGCCCCGGCGGCACCATCGGGCCGGCCATGACGTTCGGATACCTGGCGGCACTGCACATTGCGGGGGAATGCTGACATGCCCATCGACGTAGACGTCGCGCTGGCCGCCGAGCTGGAGCCGATCGAGTTCTCCTGGACCAGCAGCGATGTGCAGCTCTACCATCTGGGGCTGGGCGCGGGCGGCGACCCGATGGACCGACGCGAGCTGCGTTACCTCGTGGACGACACGCCGCAGGTGCTGCCGACGTTCGGCAACGTCGCCGCCACCTTCCACATGACGACACCGCCGTTGGTGCAGTTCCCGGGCATCGACATCGAGCTGAGCAAGGTGCTGCACGCCAGCGAGCGTGTCGAGGTGCCCGGGCCGCTGCCCCCGTCGGGCTCCGGTAAGGCCGTCACCCGGTTCACCGACATCTGGGACAAGGGCAAGGCCGCGGTGATCTGGAGCGAGACGAACGTCAGCGCCCCGGACGGCACGCTGCTGTGGACCCAGAAGCGGTCCATCTTCGCCCGCGGCGAGGGCGGCTTCGGCGGATCGCGCGGGCCGTCCACCTCGGACGGTGCGCCCGACCGCGCGCCCGACCTCGAGGTTGCGATGCCGATTCTGCCGCAGCAGGCGCTGCTGTACCGGCTCTGCGGCGACCGCAACCCGCTGCACTCCGACCCAGATTTCGCTGCGGCCGCGGGCTTTCCGCAGCCTATCCTGCACGGCTTGTGCACCTACGGCATGACCTGCAAGGCGATCGTCGACGCGCTGCTGGACGGCGACGCCGGGGCGGTGGCCGCCTACGGCGCACGGTTCGCCGGCGTGGCCTTCCCCGGCGAGACGCTGCGCGTCGCGATATGGAAGGAAGACGGCCGGCTGGTGGCCAGCGTTGTCGCGCCTGCGCGCGACAACGCCGTGGTGCTCAGCGGCGTCGAGCTGGTCCCGGCCTAACGCCGGCCCCCCTTGCCCCTCCTTTCGCGCCGAGTGTGCGGCTAGCCGCACACTCGGTCTCGGCTGTGCGGCTAGCCGCACACTCGGCGGCCCAATGCCGCGCGCACGCGGCGAACGATGTCGGCGGGCCGATCCCCCGCTATCACCCGGACAACGATCCAGCCCCGGCGTTCGAGCATCTCCTGTCGCCGAATGTCCCAGCCGTACTGCCGCCGATCAGTGCGGTGTTGCTCCCCGTCGTACTCGACGGCGACCTTGACGTCCTCCCAACCCATATCGAGATAGGCGACAGTGTTGCCGAATCCGTCTGCGACCGGAATCTGCGTACGCGGCCGCGGCAGGCCGGCCTGGATGAGGACGACCCGCAGCCAGGACTCCTTCGGCGACTGGGCGCCACCGTCGAACAGTTCGATCGCCTGGCGCGCTCGTGTAATCCCACGCCGTCCCGCATACCGTCGAGCCAGCACTTCGGCGTCGGCAGCTTTGATTTCGGTGGCCCTCGCAAGCGCATCGATCGCCGCCACAGCGGTCATGGTCGGGTACCAACAGCCGAGATCCAGCGCCGTCCTGACCGGCGACGTGACGGGCATGCCGGCCAGCAGCTCTACCTCGTCCTCCTCGAAGCGGTCTCGGTGCGTCTCGATTCCGGGCGGCCCTCGCCGATTGTCGTGTAACAGATCCACCGCCTGCGCGTCGTCAACCCAGCTGCTGCCGTGCAGCGCGGCCGCGGCGAACCCGGCGATCACACCTCGACGTCCGGTCCAAAGCCACCCAGCTGCGGCTCGCAATTCGGCGGTGATACCGACATGACGCTCGACGTAGACGTCGGGGAACAATCTTTGACACTGCGTCGCCAGCTGCGACTTACTCGATGCCCCCGCAGCGATAGCCTCACTGCCGATGAACGGCTCTCCCACGGCCGCAGCTTCGCACGAGGGACCATGCGCGTCACTTCAACCACGCACACGTCGCCCAGTGTGCTTCCAGCCGCACACTGGTTGACGAACATGCGGCCGGCCGCACACTCGGCGGGAAAAGGGGAAGGCTAGCCGAGGATCAGGCCCGACGTCGGCACGCCCGTGCCCGCGGTGACGAGCACATGCTCGACGTCGGGCACCGGGTTCACCGACGTGCCGCGCAACTGCCGCACGCCCTCGGCGATGCCGTTCATGCCGTGGATGTAAGCCTCGCCGAGCTGGCCGCCGTGCGTGTTGATGGGCAGCCGCCCGCCCACCTCGATGGCGCCGTCGGCGATGAAGTCCTTCGCCTCGCCCTTGCCGCAGAAACCCAACTCCTCCAACTGAATCAGGGTGAACGGCGTGAAGTGGTCGTACAAGATGGCGGTCTGGATGTCGGTCGGCTGCAACCCAGACTGCTGCCACAGCTGCCGGCCGACCACGCCCATCTCGGGCAGGCCGAGCTCCGGGCGGTAGTAGCTGACCATCGTGTACTGGTCGGGGCTCGAGCCCTGCGACGCCGCCTCGATGATCGCCGGACGCTGCTTGAGATCACCGGCGCGCTCGGCCGAGGTCACCACGATCGCCACCGCGCCGTCGGTTTCCTGGCAGCAGTCCAGCAGGCGCAAAGGTTCGGCGATCCACCGCGAATTCTGGTGGTCCTCAATGGTGATCGGCTTTTGGTAGAAGTATGCCTTCGGATTCTTGGCGGCGTGCTTGCGGTCGGCCACCGAGATGACGCCGAAGTCGCGGCTGGTCGCGCCCGACAGGTGCATGTAGCGCTGGGCGATCATGGCCACCTGCGCGGCCGGCGTGGACAGCCCGTGCGGATACGAGAAGGCATTGTCGGCGGCCGTCGAATCGGCCTGTGCGCGAGCATCTCCCGCCAGGCGTGTCTGTACCTGCCCGAAACGCATTCCGGAGCGCTCGTTGAAGGCCCGGTAGGCCACCACCACGTCGGCCACCCCGGTGGCGACGGCGATCGCGGCCTGCTGGACGGTCGCGCACGCGGCGCCGCCACCATAACCGATCTGCGAGAAGAACTTCAGGTCACCGATGCCGACCGCACGCGCGACCGCGGTCTCGTTGTTGGTGTCCATCGTGAAGGTGGTCAGCCCGTCGACGTCCGATGGCGAGAGACCGGCGTCGTCCAAAGCGTCCAACACCGCCTCGGCCGCCAGCCGCAGCTCGCTTCGCCCCGAGTCCTTCGAGAAGTCGGTAGCACCGATTCCGGCAATCGCCGCTCGGCCAGTCAGTGAACCCGCTGGCATCTAGGAACCCCCCATCGTCAACGTCACCGTGGCGATGACGTGGTCGCCAAGGCTGTTGCGGCCGAACACCTTCACGGTGATCAGTCCGATCCTCCACGGCCGTCACCTCGCCGGAGAACGTCACCGTGTCGTAGGCGTACCACGGCACCCCGAGCCGCAGGCCGATCGACTTGATCAGCGCTGACGGACCTGCCCAGTCGGTGACGTAGCGCTGCACCAACCCGGTGTCGGTGAGGATGTTGACGAAGATGTCCTTCGACCCCTTGGCCTGAGCCTTGTCGCGATCGTGGTGGACGTCCTGAAAGTCCCTGGTGGCAAGGGCCGTCGAGATGATGAATGTCGGGATCCCCGTACAGCTTGAGCTCGGGCAGCGTCGTTCCCACTTCGATGCTCGGCGCGCTCATGCGTCCGGCTCCCAGGCGTAGAGGGTCCATTCTGGTCCGGTGGCACCGGCTGGGAAGTCGATGTAGGTCGCGCGCACCGGCATCCCGATCTCGACCGACCCCGGGTCGGCCCCGCGGAGCTCGCCCAGCATGCGCACGCCCTCCTCGAGCTCGACCAAGGCGATGACGAACGGCAGCGTGCGGCCAGGCACTTTCGGCGCGTGGTGTACGACGAAACTGAACACCGTGCCCTTGCCGCCGGCGACCACGTAGTCGATCGGTTCTGCCTTGTCCTGCCACACCGCGGGGACGGGCGGGTGCTGCAGGCTGCCATCGGGCCGCCGCTGGATTCGCAGCTCGTGCGCCTTGACGCCTTCCCAGAAGAAGGCGGTGTCACGCGAGGACGCGGGGCGCATCATGGCGTCGGGGTCCAGGTCCTCCGGCGCCGACGAAGCCGCCGCGGATTCCTCGCGTGGCTGGAACTTCAGAATGCGCCAAGCCATCTCGGCAACATCCTCGTCACCGACGCGCCAGGTGATGTGCTGATTGATGAACCAGCCCTCACCAAGAGCGGTCTGCTTGGGGCCGACCACGTCGCGCATCTCGGAGACGATGGTCACCTGCTCGCCGGGCCGCAGGTACCGGTGGTAGGTCTGCTCGCAGTTGGTGGCGACCACGCCGACGTATCCGGCACCGTCGAACAGTTCCATCATGGGGCCCATGCGGATCGTCCGTCGGACGCTCGCCGCCCAGGCCGAACATCGTCCACACCTGAATCATGGCCGGCGGCGCCACGATTCCGGGGTGACCGGCGGCGCGGGCCGCGGCCTCGTCGACGTAGATCGGGTTGCAGTCGCCGAGCGCCTCCACCCAGTTCTTGATCGTCGGCAGGTTCACCGGATCCCGAGCGTCTCGCGGCTTGGCGACAACAGTTGCTGTGATTTCCGCGATGGCATCCCGGATATCGGTCATCGAGGCACCCTCGGCACCTTGAGACCGGATGCCGCGATCATCTCGCGCATGACTTCGTTGACTCCTCCACCGAAGGTGATCACCAGGTTCCGCTTGGTCTGCGAGTCGAGCCAGTTCAGCAGCTCCGCGGTGTCCGGGTCGGCCGGATTGCCGTACTTGCCGACGATCTCCTCGGCGAGCCGGCCGATGTGCTGAACACGCTCGGTGCCAAACACTTTCGTCGACGCGGCATCGGCTACGTTGATGTCCTCACCGGCGGCGGCGACCTGCCAGTTCAGCAGCTCGTTGATCCGCCACAGCGCGTAGATCTCGCCGAGCGCCCGCTTGACGTCCTGGTGATCGATGGGCGTGACCCCGTCGCCGCCCGGCTTGGACGCCCAGGCGTGCAGCCGGTCGTAGATGCCGGCGGTGCGGCCGGCCGGGCCCAGCATCACCCGCTCGTTGTTGAGCTGGGTGGTGATGAGGCGCCAGCCGCCGTTCTCCTCGCCGACGAGCATGTCGGCGGGCACCCGCACGTCGTTGTAGTAGGTGGCGTTGGTGTGGTGCGCGCCGTCGGAGAGGATGACCGGCGTCCATGAGTAACCCGGATCCTTCGTGTCGACGATCAGGATCGAGATGCCCTTGTGCTTCACGGCTTCCGGGTCGGTGCGGCAGGCCAGCCAGACGTAGTCCGCGTCGTGCCCACCGGTGGTCCACATCTTTTGCCCGTTGACGATGTACTCGTCGCCGTGGCGGACTGCACTGGTTCGCAGCGATGCCAGGTCGGTGCCCGCCTCGGGCTCGCTGTAGCCGATCGCGAAGTGCACCTCGCCGGCCAGGATGGCCGGCAGGAACTTCTTCTTCTGCATCTCGTTGCCGAAGACCTGGAGCGTGGGCCCCACCGTCTGCAGCGTCACGGCCGGCAACGGCACGTCGGCCCGATGGGCCTCGTTGACGAAGATCTGCTGCTCGATCGGCCCGAAACCGTGGCCGCCGTACTCCTTCGGCCAGCCGACGCCGAGCATGCCGTCCTTGCCCATCCGCCGGATGACGGCGCGGTAGGCGGCGTTGTGGCGATCCTGCTCCATCGCCTTCATCTCGTCGGTCGAGATCAGGTTCGAAAAGTATTGGCGTAGCTCGGCTTGCAGCTGCCGCTGCTCGGGGGTCAGGTCGATGAACATTGCGCTCCCACCAGGTCGAGGCGATGCGAGGGCCCGCCCAGCAGGCGGGTCAGGTCCTTGATCGTGGAGTAGTACCGGTGCATCGGATAGGTGATGTCCATGCCCATCCCGCCGTGCAGATGATGGCACGTCTGCATCATCGGCGGCGCCTGCGAGGTCACCCAGTAGCCGAGGACGTCGAGGTCATCGTCGGCGTCGCGCCCCTCGGCAAGCCGCCACACCACCGACTTTGCTACTAAATCGATTGTGCGCGAGGCGATGTAGACCTCCGAGAGCTGCGCCGCGACGGTCTGGAACGTCGACAGCGGCTTGCCGAACTGTTTGCGGTTGGCCACGTAGTCGGCGGTCAGCCGCAGCGCGCCCGCCACCAGCCCGTCGGCATACGCCCCGATCATCGCCAGCGCCAACTGGTTGACCCGCCGGGCCGACGCACCCGCCAGCACGTCGGTGTCAGAAACCGCGACGCCGGAGAAAGTCACCGTGTACTCGTCGGAGCCGCTCGACGTCGGCGTCTGCGCCAGTCGCACGCCATCGGCCGTGGGTGACACCACAACGACCGCATTGTCGGCGGTCACGAGCATCCAATCCGCTCGCCCCGCATAGCCGACGGCGAGCTTGGTGCCCGACAGGCGCCCGTTGGTCAGGGTAGTGGCCGGCCGGTCCGGCAGTGCGGTGCCGGGTTCGTTGAGCGCCGCGGTGAGGACAGCGCCCTTACCGACCCCGGCGAGGAAGCGGTCCTGCTGCTCGTCGGATGCCAGGTCGAGCAGCGGCACCACGCCGAGGCCCAGGGTGTCCAGCGCCGGTGTGATCGCGCCGTGTCGGCCCACCTCGGTCAGCACCGTGGCGACCTCGGGCAGACCCACCCCGTCGCCGCCGAGGCGTTCGGGCACCGGTAGCGCCGTCACACCCCCGCCAACCAAAGCGTCCCAACTCAACTCGCGGCCGAGTACCGACGTAACCACGTCGGCGACGGCCTGTTGCGTGGCGGTCAGGTTGAAGTCCATCAGTGGCTCACCGGGCACTTGCCGGTGTAGTCGACCTGCCAGCGCTTGATGCCGTTGAGCCACCCGGAACGGAGCCGTTCGGGCGCCGAAATCGGCGTCAGGTTGGGCATGTGGTCGGCCACGGCGTTGAAGATCAGGTTGATCGTCATCCGCGCGAGGTTGGCGCCGATGCAGTAGTGCTCCCCGGTCCCGCCGAAACCGACGTGCGGGTTGGGGTTTCGCATGATGTTGAAGGTGAACGGGTCGTCGAAGACCTCTTCGTCGAAGTTGGCGGAGCGGTAGAACATCAGCACCCGCTGACCCTTCTTGATCTGGACTCCGGACAACTCGTAGTCGTACAGCGCCGTGCGCTGGAAACTGGTGACCGGGGTGGCCCAGCGGACGATCTCGTCGGCCGCGCGTCTCCGGGCGCTCCTTCTTGTAGAGCTCCCACTGGTCGGGGAAGTCGGCGAAGGCCATCATGCCCTGTGTGATGGAGTTGCGGGTGGTCTCGTTGCCGGCGACCGCGAGCATCATCACGAAGAAGCCGAACTCGTCGTCGGAGAGCTTCTCGCCTTCGATGTCGGCGTTGATCAGGGTGGTGACGATGTCCTCGCCGGGGTTCTCGGCCTTGCATCGCGGCCATCTGCATGGCGTACGTGAGCACCTCCATCGACGACGTCTTGGCGTCGACGTCGGCGTACTCGGGGTCGTCGCTGCCGGTCATCTCGTTCGACCAGCGGAAGAGCTTGTCGCGGTCCTCCTGCGGCACGCCGAGCAGACCGGCGATCGCCTGCAGGGGCAGCTCGCAGGCCACCTGCTCGACGAAGTCGCCCGAGCCGGTGGCCACCGCGGCCTTGGCGATGTTCTGGGCGCGTTCGTTCAGTTCGTCGCGGATGCGCCCGATGGCGCGCGGCGTGAACCCGCGGGAGATGATCCGCCGCAGCCGGGTGTGCTGCGGCGGGTCCATGTTCAGCAGCACCACCCGCTGCAGGTCGATGTCCTCGCGCGCGATGTCGTCGTTGAACCGCGGGATCGTGCAGTTCTCCGCAGCTGGAGAACACGTCGTTGCGCCGCGAGATCTCCTTGACGTCCTTGTGCTTGGTGATCGCCCAGTAGCCGCCGTCGTGGAAGCCGCCACCCTTGCCGGGCGCCTGCGCGTTCCACCAGATGGGCGCGGTCGCGCGCAACTCGGCGAACTCCTCGACGGGGAGCCGCTCGGCGTAGATGTCGGGGTCGGTGAGATCGAACCCGGGCGGGAAGTTAGGGCTGGGCACGGTGCTTCTCCTTACTGCTCGTGCATATATTCGTCTCGCGGCCGGCCAGTGGGCGACGTCCCAGGACACTAGCTCTCCTAGTGGAGCTCTGCTGCCAGTAAAACACGCCTCCACCGCAGAAAAAAGGCGCCGCCGCATCCTCGCTTGTCATAGTAATGAAACGTGTTCTAGCCTGGCCCCATGGGTAACCCGGTAATCGTCGAAGCCACCCGCAGCCCGATCGGCAAGCGCAACGGATGGCTGTCAGGACTGCACGCCACCGACCTCCTCGGCGCCGTGCAGAAGGCGCTGGTGGCAAAGGCCGGCATCGACCCCGGCGAGGTCGAGCAGGCCATCGGCGGCTGCGTGACGCAGTACGCGCGAGCAGTCCAACAACATCACCCGGACCTCTTGGCTGACCGTCGGGTTTGCCCGAACAGGTCGGCGCCACCACCGTCGACTGCCAATGCGGCAGCAGCCAGCAGGCCAATCACCTGATCGCGGGCCTGATCGCGACCGGCGCCATCGACGTCGGCATCGCCTGCGGGATCGAGGCCATGAGCCGGGTCGGACTCGGCGCCAACGCGGGCCCGGACCGCAACTGGCGCGCCGAGTCGTGGGACATCGACCTGCCCGACCAGTTCACCGCCGCCGAGCGAATCGCCAAGCGCCGCGGCATCACCCGCGAAGACATCGACCAGTTGGGCTTCGAGTCCCAGGCCAAGGCGAAGCAGGCGTGGGACGAGGGCCGCTTCGACCGCGAGATCTCCCCGATCGTGGCGCCGGCGCTCGACGAGAACAAGCAACCGACGTCGGAGCGGGTGACCATCAGCCGCGACCAGGGGCTGCGCGACACGACGCTGTCGGGCCTCTCGGCGCTGAAACCGGTCATGGAGGGCGGGATACACACGGCGGGAACGTCGTCGCAGATCTCCGACGGCGCCGCGGCCGTGCTGTGGATGGACGAGGACAAGGCCAGGGCGCTCGGCCTGCGGCCGCGGGCCCGGATCGTCAGCCAGGCACTGGTCGGCGCCGAGACCTACTACCACCTCGACGGTCCGGTGCAGTCGACGGCGAAGGTGCTGGAGAAGGCCGGGATGAAGATGGGCGACATCGACATCGTCGAGATCAACGAGGCGTTCGCGTCGGTGGTGCTGTCGTGGGCGCGGGTGCACGAGCCCGACATGGCCCGGGTCAACGTCAACGGCGGCGCGATCGCGCTGGGGCACCCGGTCGGCTGCACCGGCAGCCGGTTGATCACCACCGCGCTGCACGAGCTCGAGCGCTCCGACCAGAGCACCGCGCTGATCACGATGTGCGCCGGCGGCGCCCTGTCCACCGGCACCATCATCGAGCGCATCTGAACCGATCGGTGCTCGTCTCCGAAGAGTGCCGCATCGCCGCGGCGCAGGCCTACATCGATGCGCTGGTCAGCCACAACGCCGACACGGTCCCGTTCGCTAAAGGCTGCACTCGCGTCGAGCAGGGCATCAAGAACGGGTTCTCCGGACGGCACATGCGGCGCGGCCTCAATCGCGGCCCCCAGTACCGGATCATCACCGACACCACGCCGCCGGACTACCGCATCGACGGCGATGAGGTGCGCGCGAAGTACGACGTGCTGACCAAGGTGGCGTTGCGCGGCCGGCGGCTGGGCGCGCGGGTCGACGAGACGTTCGTGATTCCGTCCGAAAGCGCCAGTGGCGCAGCCGAAATCCAGCACATCAAGGTTCGCTTTCATCCGTTCGTCCAGCGCTAGGAATATCATGCCGAAAGAGAAGCCACGCTCACTGAATTCACCCTGGGTCGGCTTGATCATCAAATACATGGCCAAGGGCAACGCATGGATCTACCGGCGCAGCAACGGAAAGCTCGGCGGCACCTTCGGCAACGCCCCGGTCGCGCTGCTCACCACGACGGGCCGCAAGACCGGTGAGCCGCGGGTGAGCCCGCTGCTCTACCTGCGCGAAGGGGATCGCGTGGTGTTGGTCGCATCGAAGGGCGGGAGCGACAAGCATCCGCTGTGGTACCTCAATCTCAAGGCTAATCCCAAGGTGTCGGTGCAAATCAAGGACGAGGTGCTGCAGTTGCAGGCGCGCGATGCCACCGAGGCGGAGCGCGCAGAATACTGGCCGAAGTTGGACGCCATGTACCCGTCATTCGGCGACTACCGGTCGTGGACGGATCGGGTCATCCCGGTCGTCATCTGCGACCCGTAGCGCGCCTACCCTGGGCGGCATGGCCAAGGGGTGGATCCGCAACTCGCGACCGGTGGCGCTGCTGCTGAAGCACTTCGCCCGCGCCCACATCTGGGTGTACCGCCGGACCAACGGCAAACTCGGCGCGAAGCTGCTGCGGTTCCCCACAGCCTTGCTCACCACAACCGGGCGCAAGTCCAACGAACCGCGCACCACCGCCACCCTCTACCTGCGCGACGGCGACCGGGTCATCCTGCCGGCCTCCTTCGGCGGTCGGCAGGAAAACCCGCTGTGGTACCTCAACGTGCAGGAGAACCCCGAGGTGCAGGTGCAGATCCGCGCGCAGCACATCAGCATGGTCGCCCGCGACGCCACCGACGACGAGCGGGACCGCTACTGGCCGCTGCTGATTCGCATGTACCCGCCGTACCGCAAGTACCGCGAGGTGACCGACCGGGTGATTCCGCTGGTGGTGTGCGAACCACCGCGCCGAGCGTGCAACCACGGCGAAAATTCGGACGGAAAATTCGCACTGAGTGCACACTCGGCGCGGAAAGGCAGCCGCTACGCCCCGTAGACCGGCACCGGCGGGCGCGCCTTTGCCAACAGGTCGGTGACGACGGGCCCCAACTCGGCGGGATCCCACTTCGCGCCCTTGTCGATCTGCGGCCCGTGCGCCCAGCCCTCGGCGACCCGGATCTTGCCGCCCTCGACCTCGAACACCTGGCCGGTGACATCGCGCGACTCGGCACTGCCCAGCCAAACCACCAGGGGTGAGACGTTTTCCGGTGCCATCGCGTCGAAATCCTGGTCCTGCGTAGCCATCATCTCGGCGAAGACGGTCTCGGTCATGCGCGTGCGGGCCGACGGCGCGATGGCGTTGACCGTCACGCCGTAGCGGCCCATCTCGGCCGAACCGACGAGCGTCATCGCCGCGATGCCGGCCTTGGCAGCGCTGTAGTTGCCCTGCCCGACGCTGCCCTGCAGGCCCGCACCGGAACTGGTGTTGACGATCCGCGCGTCGACGCTCTTGCCCTCCTTGGACAGGCCGCGCCAGTACGACGCGGCGTGCCGCATCATGGCGAAGTGTCCCTTGAGGTGCACCGCGATGACCGCGTCGAACTCCTCTTCGCTGGTGTTGGCCATCATCCGGTCCCGGACGATGCCGGCGTTGTTGACCACGACGTCCAGCCCGCCGAAGGTCTCGACCGCGGCCTGAACGAGGCCCGCCGCCTGGCCCCAGTCGGCGATGTTGGCGCCGTTGGCGATGGCTTCCCCACCGGCCCCGGTGATTTCGTCGACCACGCCCTGCGCCGCGCTGCCGCCGCCGGCGGGCGAGCCGTCCAGGCCCACCCCGATGTCGTTGACCACCACCCGCGCGCCCTCGGCGGCGAAGGCCAGCGCGTGCGCGCGCCCGATGCCGCCGCCGGCTCCGGTGACGATGACGACGCGGCCGTCCACCAAGCCCATACCCATTGCTCCTTATTCTCTGTTTGCGCTCGAGGCCGCCAGGTACTGCGGCGGCTCCCCGCCGCCGTGCACCTCCAGCGTGGCCCCGCTGATGTAGCAGGCCACGTCGGAGGTCAAAAACGCCGCGGCCCAACCGACGTCGGCGGGCTTGGCCAACCGCCCCAGCGGGACGGTGGAGGCCACCCGGGCGATCGACTCGGCGTCCCCGTAGAACAGCTCGGACTGCTCGGTCTCCACCATGCCGACCACCACGGCGTTGACCCGCACCTTGGGCGCCCATTCCACCGCCAGCGTCGTCGTCAGGCTTTCCAGACCCGCCTTGGCCAGCCCGTAGGCGGCCGTGCCCGGGGTGGGACGGCGACCGCTGACGCTGCACACGTTGACGATCGACCCGCCCCCGTCCTGCTTCTGCATAAGGGCGTTCGCATGCTGCGAAACCAGCAGCGGCGCAAGCACGTTGAGCTCGACGATCTTGCGGTGGAAATTGTGCGTCGCCTCGGCCGCCAGCGCGTATGGCGAACCCCCGGCGTTGTTGACCAGCACGTCGAGGCGGCCATGGCGTTCGGCGATCGCGCCGACGAGCCGGGCCACCGATTCCTCGTCGCGCACGTCGCAGGCGTGAAATTCGTACGGCAGGCCCGCCACGGCGCGCCGCGCGCAGGTGACGACGGTCGCGCCCTGTTCGGCGAAAACGGCGCTGATACCGGCGCCGACCCCTCGAACACCGCCGGTGACCAACACGACCCGTCCGGCCAGTCCCAAACTGATGGCTTCTCCAGAAGGGAGGCCTGAATCGGCGCGGGTCACTGTGCTAGCGTACCAAGCAAGTGCTTGCTTAGGTAGCCGGCCCACAGGAGTGCTATGTCGATCACATCCGCCACCACCGAACCGGGCATCGTCGCCGTCACCGTCGACTTCCCGCCCGTCAACGCCATTCCCTCGCGCGGCTGGTTCGACCTCGCCGACGCGATCACGGCCGCAGGCAACAGCCCCGACACCCACGCGGTGATCCTGCGGGCGGAGGGCCGCGGCTTCAACGCCGGCGTCGACATCAAGGAGATGCAGCGCACCGAGGGCTTCACCGCACTGATCGATGCCAACCGCGGCTGCTTCGCCGCGTTCCGCGCGGTCTACGAGTGCGCGGTGCCGGTGATCGCCGCGGTCAACGGGTTCTGCGTCGGTGGCGGCATCGGGCTGGTCGGCAACTCGGATGTCATCGTGGCCTCCGAGGACGCCACCTTCGGGCTGCCCGAGGTCGAACGGGGCGCGCTCGGCGCGGCCACCCACCTGTCCCGTCTGGTGCCGCAGCACATGATGCGGCGACTGTTCTTCACCGCGGCCACCGTCGACGCCGCCACCCTGCACCACTTCGGCTCGGTGCACGAAGTGGTACCCCGCGAGGAACTCGACGAGGCTGCGCTGCGGGTGGCGCGTGACATCGCCGCCAAGGACACCCGCGTCATCCGCGCGGCCAAGGAGGCGCTCAACCTCATCGACGTGCAGCGCGTCAACTCCAGTTACCGCATGGAGCAAGGCTTTACGTTCGAGCTGAACCTGGCCGGGGTGTCCGACGAGCACCGCGACGCGTTCGCCGGTACGGCGAAGGGTGAGAAGGCGTGAGCTCCGACAAGAGGACCACGCTGGACGACGCCGTAGCGCAGCTGCGCAGCGGCATGACCGTCGGCATCGGCGGCTGGGGCTCGCGGCGCAAACCCATGGCGTTCGTGCGCGCCATGCTGCGCACCGACGTCGAGGACCTGACGGTGGTCACCTACGGCGGGCCCGACCTGGGGCTGCTGTGCTCGGCCGGCAAGGTCAAGCGCGCCTACTACGGCTTCGTCTCGCTGGACTCGCCGCCGTTCTACGACCCGTGGTTCGCCAAGGCGCGCACCGGCGGGGCGATCGAGGCCCGGGAGATGGACGAGGGCATGCTGCGATGCGGGCTGCAGGCCGCGGCGCAACGCCTGCCGTTCCTGCCGATCCGCGCCGGGCTGGGCAGTTCGGTGCCCGACTTCTGGGAGGGCGAACTGAAGACGGTCACCAGCCCGTACCCGGCGCCCGGCGGCGGGCACGAGACCCTGGTCGCGATGCCGGCCCTGACCCTCGATGCCGCGTTCGTGCACCTCAACCTCGCCGACCGCCGCGGCAACGCCGCCTACACGGGCATCGACCCGTACTTCGACGACCTGTTCCTGATGGCCGCCGAGCAGCGCTTCCTGTCGGCGGAACGCGTCGTGTCCACCGAGGAGCTGGTCAAGGCGGTGCCCCCACAGGCGCTGCTGGCGAACCGGATGATGGTCGACGCCGTGGTGGAAGCCCCCGGTGGCGCCCACTTCACCACCGCCGCACCGGACTACGGACGAGACGAGAAATTCCAGCGACATTACGCCGAGGCAGCCTCGACCGACGAGGGCTGGCAGAAGTTCGTCCAGACCTACCTGTCGGGCGGCGAAGAGGACTACCAGGCGGCCGTCCGCAGGTTCGCAAAGGAGGCGGCGAAGTGAGCGCTACCCGGGCCGAGGTCTGCGCGGTCGCCTGCGCCGAATTGTTCAGGGACGCGGGCGAGATCATGGTCAGCCCGATGACCAACATGGCGTCGGTGGGCGCGCGGCTGGCCCGGCTGACGTTCTCGCCGGACATCCTGCTGACCGACGGCGAGGCGCAGCTGCTGGCCGACACCCCGGCGCTCGGAGGCGCCGGAGCCCCCAACAAGATTGAGGGCTGGATGCCGTTCGGCCGGGTCTTCGAGACGCTGGCCTGGGGGCGGCGGCATGTGGTGATGGGCGCCAACCAGGTGGACCGCTCTGGCAACCAGAACATTTCGGCGTTCGGCCCCCTGCAGCATCCGACCCGGCAGATGTTCGGCCTGCGCGGCGCACCCGGCAACGCCATCAACCACGCGACCAGCTACTGGGTCGGCAACCATTCCAAGCGGGTGTTCTGCGAGTCCGTCGACGTGGTCTGCGGGATCGGCTGGGACAAAGTCGATCCCGGCAATCCGGCGTTCCGCTTTGCCAATACCTATCGCGTGGTGTCCAACCTCGGCGTGTTCGACTTCGGCGGCCCCGACCACACCATGCGGGCGGTGTCCCTGCACCCGGGCGTGAAGCCCGACGACGTCCGCGAGGCCACCTCGTTCGAAATGCACGGGCTCGACGAGGCGGAGGAAACCCGCGTGCCCACCGACGACGAACTGCGCCTGATCCGCGAGGCGATCGACCCGAAGTCGCTGCGCGACAAAGAGATACGGTCATGATTATTCCGCCTCCTCCTCATCGCCTCGTCCCCCTCGCCGCTTCGCGGCTGGGGGCGCCCCCACTGCATCGTCGGCGGTGGCTATGAAGCTGCGCACTCCGCTGACCGGGCTGGTAGGCGTCGAGCACCCGGTCGTCCAGACCGGCATGGGCTGGGTGGCCGGCGCGCGGCTGGTGTCGGCCACGGCCAACGCGGGCGGGCTCGGCATCCTGGCCTCGGCCACTATGACGCTCGACGAGCTGGCGACGGCCATCGGCAAGGTCAAGGCCGGCACCGACAAGCCGTTCGGGGTGAACATCCGCGCCGACGCCGCCGACGCGGCCGACCGCATCGAGCTGATGATCCGCGAGGGCGTCAAGGTGGCGTCGTTCGCGTTGGCGCCCAAACAGGAGCTGGTGGCCCGGTTGAAAGAGGCCGGCGTGGTGGTCATTCCGTCGATCGGCGCGGCCAAGCACGCGCGCAAGGTCGCGGCCTGGGGCGCCGACGCGATGATCGTGCAGGGCGGCGAGGGCGGCGGCCACACCGGGCCGGTCGCCACGACGCTGCTGCTGCCGTCGGTGCTGGACGCCGTGCAGGGCACCGGCATCCCGGTGATCGCGGCGGGCGGATTCTTCGACGGGCGCGGGCTGGCGGCTGCGCTGAGCTACGGCGCCGCGGGCGTGGCGATGGGCACGCGCTTCCTGCTCACCTCGGATTCCACCGTTCCCGACGCCGTCAAGCAGCGCTACCTGCAGGCGGCGCTCGATGGCACGGTGGTCACCACGCGCGTCGACGGCATGCCGCACCGCGTGCTGCGGACCGCCCTGGTCGAGAAGCTGGAAAGCGGCTCCCCTGCTAGGGGTTTGGTCGCGGCGGTGCGCAACGCGGCGAAGTTCAAGCAGATGTCGCAGATGACCTGGCGGTCGATGATCACCGACGGGCTGGCGATGCGGCACGGCAAGGAGCTGACCTGGTCGCAGGTGGTGATGGCGGCGAACACCCCGATGCTGCTCAAAGCCGGCCTGGTCGAGGGCAACACCGAGGCCGGGGTGCTGGCGTCGGGCCAGGTGGCCGGCATCCTGGACGACCTGCCGTCGTGCGCGGAGTTGATCGAGTCGATCGTGGGCGACGCGATCGAGCACCTGCGCGCGGCGTCGTCGCTCATCACGGAGCCCTGATCGGTCTGCCGTGAAGCTGATAGCTAAATTCCAGCTTCATTAAGCTAATAGCTTCATACGGCCCACTTGAAGCCTGCCGCTTCACCGCGGGCGGCGCTCATCGGCGACGTCGTCGGCTCCCGGCATGCGCCCGATCGGTCCGAACTGCACGCCGCCGTCACGCGCGCCCTCCGCGGACTCCGCGCCGGCGCGATCGACCCGCCGGCGTTCACCGTCGGTGACGAGTTCCAGGGCAGTTATCCCACCGTGGGCGCCGCGATCGACGCCGCGCTGGCGCTGCGGCTGGAGGTCGGGCCCCGCATCGACGTCCGGTTCGGGATCGGCTGGGGCGCGGTCACCGTCCTCGACCCCGACACGGGGATCCAGGACGGGCCGGGCTGGTGGGCGGCGCGCGAAGCCATCCAGCACACCGCGGAACTGCAGCGACAGCCCGGATCTTACGCACGAGCACAGCCGTGACGACGCCGACGCGATCAACGCGGCCCTGAGGTGTCGGGACCATCTGCTTGGATCGCTCGATGAACGATCACTGCGGATTCTGAAGGGCTTGATGGATAACCGGACCAAGAAGCAGCTGGCGGCCGCCGAGGGAATCAGCCCGTCGGCGGTATCACAGCGTGCGGGGCGCGACGGCCTGGACCTGATAGTCGTTGCCAACCGCCATCTTCGGAGCCTGCCGTGAGCGCCGTCGCGGTCCCGCTCATCACGCTCGGAGTCGCCGACCTGTGCCGACGGGCGTTGTGCACGCCGTGGCCCGCGCTGAGCGCGGGACCGGCCGCGGTCGTGGGATGCGGCGCACTGTGCGCGCTGTGGCACGCCCGCGACATCGCGTTGCTGGCGCCGGCGGCCGCCGCGGCGGTCGTCTGGGAGTGGCTGTGCCTGCGCAGCGAACGCACCGGCAGGCGGCATGCCGCCCCAGTGGCGGTGTTCACCGCCGCGCTCGCCCTGTTGACCGTGTTGTCCGGATGGTCCTCGGCCGTCTGCGGCGTCATGGCGCGGTGGTCGGCCTGGTCGCACCTCCCGCTGGGCGCCGTCACACCGACCCGGCTGCTGATGGTTCTCGGCGTTGTGCTGGTGCAGTTCGCCACCGGGAACCAGCTGGTGCGGCTCGTGCTCGGTTCGGTTGGGGGCGGTGCGTCTTGCCGGCCAGCCCCAGCCGTCGGACCGGCTCAAGGGCGGCCGGCTGCTGGGCCCGATGGAACGCCTGCTCATCTTGAGCCTCGGGGTCGGCGGGCAGATGGCCGCGGCCGGGGCCGTCGTCGCCGTCAAGGGGATCATCCGGTACCCGGAGTTGAGCGCCCAGAAGGGCCGCAATGGCGAGGTCGGCATCGACGAAGTGACCGAGTATTTCCTGGTCGGCAGCTTCGCGAGTTGGCTGCTGGCGCTCGGCGGGATCGCACTGGTGCTGGCTTCGCGCTAAACCGGTGCGCCCCGGGACCGATCACTACTAGGCTATTTCACCTATGTCGACCATCGACGCAGTTGGCCAGGCCGCCCCCGCACCCGCCGCGAATCACGCGCTGCCCGATCCCGGGGAATCGGTTCCCGGGCTGGCGTTGCCGACGGTGGGGATCTTCGTCGCCGCCTTGACCGCGTTCGTGGTGTCGACGATCGGTTACCTCCAGGGATGGGCCTCGCCCTGGCTCACCATCGGAGTCAACGCCGCGGTGACCTTCGTGATGTTCACCGTCGTCCACGATGCATCGCACTATTCGATCAGCTCCACGCGGTGGGTCAACGGGTTGCTCGGTCGGCTGGCGTGGCTTTTCGTCGTCCCGATAGTCGCCTTCCCGACATTCGCCTATATCCACATCCAGCATCACCGCCACGCCAACGACGACGCCGAGGACCCCGACACGTTCGCCTCGCACGGCTCGCCCTGGTCGCTGCCGCTGCGCTGGTCGATGGCCGAGTACTTCTACGTCAGGTACTACCTGCCGCGTGCCCGCAGCCGGCCGGTGTCCGAGCTGGCCGAGACGCTGGTCATGCTCGCGCTGAGCCTGACTGGCCTGGCCATTGCCATTGCCACCGGTAACATTTGGACACTCGCGGTCGTCTTCTTGATCCCGCAGCGCATCGGGCTCACCGTCCTGGCGTGGTGGTTCGACTGGCTGCCGCATCACGGCCTCAAAGACACCCAGCGCACCGACCGCTACCGGGCGACCCGCAACCGCGTCGGCGCGGAGTGGCTGTTCACCCCCGTGCTGCTGTCGCAGAACTACCACCTGGTGCATCACCTACACCCGTCGGTGCCCTTCTACCGTTACCTGCGGACGTGGAAGCGCAACGAAGAGGCCTACCTGGAGCGCAACGCCGCGATTTCCACAGTCTTGGGCCAGCAACTGAATCCGGCCGAGTTCCGGGAATGGAAACAGCTCAACGGCAGGCTCGCCAAGCTGTTGCCGGTGCGGATGCCGGCGAGATCCAGCGCGCCGCATCCGGCGCTGCACCGCATCCCGGTCGCCTCGGTGGACCCCCTCACCGACGACGCCACCCTGGTGACGTTCGCCGTGCCCGAGACCCTGCACGACGCCTTCCGCTTCGAGCCGGGCCAACACGTGACGGTGCGCACCGACCTGGGGGGCGAGAACGTCCGGCGCAACTACTCGATCTGTGCGCCCGCGACCCGCGCCCAGCTGAGGATCGCCGTCAAACACATTCCCGACGGCGCCTTTTCGACACATGTAGCCAACGACCTGAAGGCCGGCGACGTGCTCGAGTTGATGACCCCGACCGGACGCTTCGGCACGCCGCTGGATCCGCTGGCCCGCAAGCACTATGTCGCCCTGGTGGCCGGCAGCGGGATCACGCCGGTGCTGTCCATCCTGGCGACGACGCTCGAGATCGAAACCGAGAGCCGCTTCACGCTGATCTACGGCAACCGCACCAAAGAATCGACGATGTTCCGCGAGGAGCTGAATCGCCTCGAGTCGCGCTACGCCGACCGGCTGGAAATCCTGCATGTGCTGTCCGCCGACCCGTTGCACACCCCGGAGCTGCGCGGCCGGATCGACCGGGAAAAGCTCAACCTCTGGCTGACCGGTAGCCTGCCGCCCGACGGCGTGGACGAGTGGTTCCTCTGCGGTCCGATGGACATGGCGGCCACCGCGCGCGAGGTGTTGATCGAGCATTGCGTCGACCCGCAGCGCATTCACCTCGAGCTGTTCTTCGGTTACGACACCTCCCCGGCCAACGAGCGCTGCTATGAGACCGCGACCGTGACGTTCACGCTCTCCGGCAAACAGGCGACGTTCGACCTGGTTCCCGGCGACTCCATTCTCGAAGGGGCGCTGCAACTTCGCAGCGACGTGCCATATGCCTGCATGGGCGGCGCGTGCGGCACCTGCCGGGCGAAGCTCGTCGAGGGCGAGGCGGAGATGGACCACAACTTCGCCCTCGGGCGGCCGGAACTGGACGCCGGCTACATCCTGACCTGCCAGTCCCACCCGACGACGCCGTTCGTGTCCGTCGACTACGACGCCTGACGGAAACCGCCCGCCCACCTCCGCCCCCAGGAGGGGGCCGACGCCCGAGAACGGATAACTACAGCCGTTCGATGATCGTGACGTTGGCCGTGCCGCCGCCCTCGCACATCGTCTGCAGGCCGTAGCGCCCCCCGATGCGCTCGAGTTCGTTGAGCATGGTGGTGAAGAGCTTGGCGCCCGTGGCGCCCAGCGGATGCCCGAGCGCGATCGCCCCGCCGTTGGGGTTGACCTTCTTCGGGTCGGCCTTGATCTCCTTGAGCCAGGCCATAATCACCGGCGCGAACGCCTCGTTGATCTCGACGGTGTCGATGTCGTCGATGGACAGCCCGGTCTTCTCCAGCGCGTAGCGGGTCGCCGGGATCGGTCCGGTCAGCATGAACACGGGATCGGCGGCGCGGGCGCTGATGTGGTGGATGCGGGCCCGCGGCGTCAGCCCGTGCTCCTTGACGGCCCGTTCGGAGGCCAGCAGCACGGCGCTGGCACCGTCGGAGACCTGGCTGGCCATCGCCGCGGTCAGCCGCCCCCCTTCGACCAGCGGCTTGAGGCCGGCCATCTTCTCCAGCGACGACTCGCGTGGGCCCTCGTCGACCCGGAACGGCCCGGATTCGGTTTCGACGGCGATGATTTCGTTGTCGAAGTGGCCGCCGCGGATGGCCGCGAACGCGCGCTCGTGGCTACCCAGCGCGTACTGCTCCATCTCCTCGCGCGACAGGTTCCACTTCTCGGCGATCAATTCGGAACCGCGGAACTGCGAGATCTCCTGGTCGCCGTAGCGGTGCAGCCACTGCTTGGACTCGTTGGTCGGCGAGGTGAACCCGAACTGCTCGCCGACGGTCATTGCCGACGAGATCGGGATCTGGCTCATGTTCTGCACGCCGCCGGCCACGATGACGTCCGCGGTACCGGACATGATCGCCTGCGCGCCAAAGGAAATCGCCTGCTGACTGGAACCGCACTGCCGGTCCACGGTGACGCCGGGGACCTCCTCGGGATAGCCGGCCGCCAGCCACGACAGCCGCGCGATGTTGCCGGCCTGGCCCCCGATCGCGTCGACACAGCCGGCGATCACATCTTCGACGGCGGCGGGGTCGACGTCGGCCCGGTCGAGCAGCCCGCGCCACGCGCACGCGCCCAGGTCGACGGGATGTATCCCGGCCAGCGATCCGTTGCGCTTGCCGACCGCGGTACGTACAGCGTCGATGACGTACGCCTCTGTCATTTGCGTCGCTCCTTCTCGTCGCTTCGCTCCGCATCGCCACCGACGCGGGGCATTGTCAGACGCCTTCTTTGGCGATCCCACCCAATACGATGGCTAGGTATTGCCGACCGACCTGCCCGGCCGTCAGGTGTCCGCCGGGCTGGTACCAGCGCACCGACACCCAGGTGGTGTCACGGATGAAACGGTATACCAGGTCGACGTCGAGGTCCGGCCGGAAGTACCCCTCGTCGATGCCCTGATTGAGCACCTCGACCCACATCTTGCGTTGCTGCCGGTTCATGTCCTCGATGTAGGAGAACCGGGGCTGCGAGGACAGCCGCTTGGCCTCGTCCTGGTATATGACGACCTGTGAGTGACGGTGTTCGATCGCCTCGAACGACGCCAGGAACAGCCCCTTGAGCCGTTCCAGCGGGTTGGCCTCGCCGTCCATGATTTCGCGGTAGCGGGCGAACAGCCAGTCCAGAAAGCCGCGCAGCAGCTCGTCGACCATCTCCTCCTTCGAGGAGAAATGGTGATACAGGCTGCCCGAGAGAATGCCGGCACCGTCGGCGATGTCGCGAACGGTAGTGGCGCGCAGGCCGCGTTCGGCGAACATGGTGGCGGCGAGCTCCAGCAGCTCGCCGCGGCGGCTGTTGGGCTGCCCGGTATCCCGCTCCACCGGGCAAGCTTAGCAACCAAGCGCTTGCTCGGCTACTGCGCGGCTCCGGCGCGAGCCCCGGCCATGGCCGGGCACGTCGCCCGACCCTCGTGCCAGCGGTCGGGCAGCGTGTAGTGGCATACCGGGCAGATCTCCACCACGGGCGCGTTCAGTCCCCGGCCGGCCTCTGCCGATTGCAGCGGCCTGTCATCCATAACCCCCGGGCTTCTTCAACACCGTCTCCGGCGGGTCGTTCGCCAAAAACCAGGTTTCCGCATTACGGGTGCTGGTTGGATACCGAAATCACCTCTCCGGTAAGGTAACTCGAGTAGTCGCTGGCCAGAAACGCGATGGTGGCCGCCACCTCCCACGGCTCGGCGGCCCGACCGAACGCCTCGCCGGCCGACAGGCGGTCGAGCAGGTCGGGCGAGGTGGTCTTGTCCAGGAATTTGTGCCGGGCGATGCTTGGCGACACCGCGTTGATCCGGACCCCGTACTCGACGGCCTCGATTGCGCTGCAACGGGTCAACGCCATCACGCCGGCCTTGGCCGCGGCATAGTGCGACTGTGAGTGCTGGGCCCGCCAGCCCAGCACGCTGGCGTTGTTGACGATCACCCCGCCGTGCCTGGCGTCGCGGAAGTACCGCAGCGCCGCGCGGGTGGCCCGGAAGACCGACGTCACGGTGACGTCGAGGACGCGGTCCCATTCCTCGTCGGTCATGTCGACCACCGGCGTCTGCCCGCCCAGCCCGGCGTTGTTGACCAGCACGTCGACGCGCCCCATCCGGGCGGTGACCGACGCGAACAGGGCGTCGACCTGGGCGGTGGATGTCACGTCACACAACACCTTCTCCACCCGGCCCAGCCCGAGGGCGGCCAGTTCGTCGGCGGTCTCCCCCAGCCGGCGTTCGTGGTGATCGGAGACCACCACGTCGGCGCCCTCAGCCAGGGCCCGCCGCGCCGTCGCCGACCCGATGCCGGTGCCCGCGGCCGCGGTGACGATCACCACCTTGCCGTGCAGAAGCCCGTGTCCGGCAATCTCTTCAGGCGCTTCCGACAGGCTCATCCCTTGACCTCTCGGGGCAGACCGAGCACCCGCTCGGCGATGATGTTGCGCTGGATCTCGTTGGAGCCGCCGTAGATGGTGTCGGCACGGGTGAACAGGAACAGCCGCTGCCACTCGTCGAACTCGCCGTCGGTCAGCGTCAGCCCCGGCTTGCCGATGACGTCCATGGCCAGCTCGCCCAGGTCGCGATGCCAGTTGGCCCACAGCAACTTCGACACATTGTCCTGGCCCGGCTGCTCGACGTCCATGGTGGCCAGGGCGTAGCTGCGCATCGCCCGCAGTCCGGTCCACGCCCGCGTCAGCCGCTCGCGGATGAACGGGTCGTCGGCGGCGCCGGTACGCTGGGCGAGTTCGGCCAGGTTGGAAAGCTCACGGGCGTAGACGATCTGCTGGCCCAGGGTGGACACCCCACGCTCGAAGGTCAGCGTGCCCATGGCGACCCGCCAGCCGTCACCGGGCGCGCCGACGACCAGACCGGCCTCGGTGCGGGCGTCGTCGAAGAACACCTCGTTGAACTCTGCGGTACCGGTGATCTGGACGATCGGGCGGATCTGCACGCCCGGCTGGTCCAGGGGCACCAGCAGATAGGAAAGGCCCGCGTGCCGCTTGGAGCCCTTCTCGGTGCGGGCGACCACGAAACACCACTGCGAAAGGTGGGCCAGCGAGGTCCACACCTTCTGGCCGTTGATGACCCATTCGTCGCCGTCGAGCTCGGCGGTGGTCGCCACGTTGGCCAGGTCGCTGCCGGCGCCGGGCTCCGAATACCCCTGGCACCACAGCTCGCTGACGTCGAGGATGCGCGGCAGGAAGCGCTGCTGCTGCTCTGTTGTCCCGTACGCGATCAGCGTCGGGCCGAGCAGCTCTTCGCCGAAGTGGTTGACCTTGTCCGGCGCGTCGGCCCGGGCATACTCCTCGTAGAAGGCGACCCGGTGCGCCGTCGAGAGTCCGCGGCCGCCGTGCTCCACCGGCCAGCCCAGGCAAGTCAGCCCCGCCGCGGCGAGATGCCGGTTCCACGCCCGGCGCTCCTCGAAGGCCTCGTGCTCGCGGCCGGGCCCCCCGAGACCTTTGAGGGCGGCGAACTCGCCGACCAGATTCTCGGCGAGCCACTGCCTGACCTCGGCCCGGAACTCCTCGACGTCCTGCATGCCCTGTAGGCTAACCTACCAAGCACTTGCTTTGTTAGGCCGCCGGCGATGCGTCCCGTGCGCCGCTTGAAGGAGCATCGATGACGAGCGATCCCCGCACCGTGCCCGCGGCGCTCGATCGCTTCGCACGCCGACTTCCCGACCACCCGGCGCTGGTCACCGACGAGCGGACTTTCACCGCCGCGACGCTGCGCGACGAGGTACACCGGGCGGCCGCGGCGCTCATCGAACTCGGGGTCCGACCCGGCGACCGGGTGGCCATCTGGTCGCCCAACACCTGGCACTGGGTGGTGGCCTGCTTGGCTATCCACCACGCCGGCGCCGCCATGGTGCCGCTGAACACCCGCTACACCGCCGAGGAGGCCGCCGACATCCTGGCCCGCACCGATGCCCCGGTGCTGTTCGCGATGGGCGAGTTCCTGGGCGCCGACCGGGTCGCCAACCTGAACCGCAACGCGCTGCCCGCGCTGCGGCACCTCGTGCGGATTCCGGTCGACACCGACGACGGGACCTGGCACCAATTCGTCGCGCGCGGCGTCGATGGCGATGCGGTGCTCGCCCGCGCCGCCGCCGTCACCCCCGACGACGTCAGCGACATCCTGTTCACCTCCGGCACCACCGGCCGCAGCAAGGGCGTGCTGTGCGCGCACCGGCAGTCGCTGTCGGCCTCGGCGTCGTGGGCCGCCAACGGCAAGATCACCAGCGATGACCGCTACCTGTGCATCAACCCGTTCTTCCACAACTTCGGCTACAAGGCCGGCATTCTGGCCTGCCTGCAGACCGGTGCGACGCTGATCCCGCACCTGACCTTCGACCCACTGCGCGCGCTGCAGGCCATCGAGCGGCACCGCATCACGGTGCTGCCCGGGCCACCCACCATCTACCAGACGCTGCTGGACCACCCGGCGCGCGGCGACTACGACCTGAGCTCGCTACGGTTCGCGGTGACCGGCGCGGCCACCGTGCCCGTCGTGCTGGTGGAGCGCATGCAGTCCGAGTTGGACATCGACATCGTGCTGACCGCTTACGGCCTCACCGAGGCCAACGGCATGGGCACCATGTGCCGGGCCGACGACGACGCCGTCACGGTCGCCACCACCTGCGGGCGCCCGTTCGCCGACTTCGAATTGCGCATCGACGGCGCCGACGGCGAGGAAACCGGTGAGGTCCTCCTGCGCGGGCCCAACGTGATGCTGGGCTACCTCGACGACCCGCAGGCCACCGCCGCCGCCATCGACGCCGACGGCTGGCTGCACACCGGCGACATCGGCGCCATCGACGAGGCCGGCAACCTGCGCATCACCGACCGGCTCAAGGACATGTACATCTGCGGCGGGTTCAACGTCTACCCCGCCGAGGTCGAGCAGGTGCTCGCCCGGCTCGACGGCGTGGCCGACGCCGCGGTGATCGGGGTCCCCGACGAGCGCCTGGGCGAGGTCGGCCGCGCCTTCCTGGTGACCCGACCGGGCACCCACCTCGACGAGCAATCTGTGATCGCTTACACCCGTGAGCATCTCGCCAACTTCAAGGCACCGAGATCGGTGCGGTTCGTCGACGAGCTGCCGCGCAACGCGGGCGGCAAGGTGCTCAAACCACAACTGCGGGAGCTGAACTGATGGACTTAGCGCTAGACGAGGATACACTGGCCTTCCAGGCCGAGGTGCGTGACTTTCTGATCCGCCAACGCCGATGCGATCCCCACGAAGTCCTACGACAACGCCGAAGGATTTGCCCAGCACCGCCGTTGGGACCGTGTGCTCTACGACGCCGGGCTGTCGGTGATCAACTGGCCCAAGAAGTACGGCGGCCGCGACGCGCCGCTGCTGCACTGGGTGGTCTTCGAAGAGGAGTACTTCCGCGCCGGCGCGCCGGGACGCGCCAGCGCCAACGGCACCTCGATGCTGGCCCCGACGCTGTTCGCGCACGGCACCGACGAACAGCTGGACCGCATCCTGCCGAAAATGGCTAGCGGCGAACAGATCTGGGCGCAGGCGTGGTCTGAACCGGAATCCGGCAGCGACCTGGCGTCGCTGCGGTCCACCGCGACCCAGACCGACGGCGGCTGGCTGCTCAACGGGCAGAAGATCTGGAGTTCGCGGGCGCCGTTCGCCGAGATGGGGTTCGGGCTGTTCCGGTCCGACCCCGCCGCCGAGCGGCATCACGGCCTGACGTACTTCATGTTCGACCTCAGGGCCGACGGCGTCACGGTGCGCCCGATCGCCCAGCTCGGCGGCGACACCGGCTTCGGCGAGATCTTCCTCGACGACGTGTTCGTGCCCGACGCCGACGTGATCGGCACCGCAGGCGACGGCTGGCGGGCGGCGATGAGCACCTCGAGCAACGAGCGTGGGATGTCGCTGCGCAGCCCGGCTCGCTTCCTGGCCGCGGCCGAGCGACTGGTGCAGCTGTGGCGCGACCGCGGGTCCCCGCCGTCGTTCGCGGACCGGGTCGCCGACGCCTGGATCAACGCGCAGGCCTACCGGCTGCAAACCTTCGGCACGGTGACCAGGCTGGCCGCCGGTGGCGAACTGGGCGCCGAATCGTCGGTGACCAAGGTGTTCTGGTCCGACCTCGACGTGGCCATACACCAGACAGCACTCGACATCCTCGCGTCCGACGGCGAGCTCGCGGGCCCCTGGACCGACGGTCTGCTGTTCGCGCTGGGCGGCCCGATCTATGCCGGCACCAACGAGATTCAGCGCAACATCATCTCCGAGCGGCTGTTGGGCCTGCCTCGGGAAAAGTCTGGGGGCAAGAAGTGAAATTCGCGCTCGACGAACAACAGCGAGACTTCGCGGCCAGCATCGATGCGGCGCTCAGCGCGGCCGACCTGCCCGCCGCGGTGCGGGCGTGGTCCGCGGGCGATCTCGCACCCGGGCGCAAGGTGTGGGAACAGCTCGCCAACCTCGGCGTCACCGCGCTGGGGGTTCCGGAGAAATTCGACGGTCTGGACGCCGATCCGGTGGACCTGGTGGTCGCCCTCGAACGCCTGGGCCGCTGGTGCGTGCCCGGGCCGGTGGCCGAATCCATCGCCGTGGCACCGATTTTGCTCGCGGAAGACGAGCGGTGCGCCGGGCTGGCCGCCGGTGAGCTGATCGCCACCGTCGCGCTGCCGCCGCACGCCCCGCGCGCCGTGGACGCCGAGGCGGCCGGTCTGGTGCTGCTGGCCGGTGCCGAGGGCGTCACCGAAGCCGAGGCCGGTGAGCGCCACGAGTCGGTCGACCCCAGTCGCCGCCTCTACGACGTGACCGCGACCGGTGCGGCCTGGCACGCCGACATCGGGCGCGCCTACGAGTTCGGGGCACTGGCCACCGCCGCCCAGCTGGTCGGCGCCGCCGAGGCGCTGCTGCACGAAGCCGTCGACTACGCCAAGCAGCGCAGCCAGTTCGGCCGGGTGATCGGCTCCTACCAGGCGATCAAGCACAAGCTCGCCGACGTGCACATCGCCGTCGAGCTGGCCCGCCCGCTGGTCTACGGCGCGGCCCTGTCGCTACAGGCCCGCGACGTCAGCGCGGCCAAGGCCGCGGCGTCGGAGGCGGCCCTGCTCGCGGCGCGCGGGGCGCTGCAGACGCACGGCGCCATCGGGTTCACCCAGGAACACGACCTGTCGCTGTGGCTGCTGCGCGTGCAAGCATTGCGGTCGGCGTGGGGAACGCCGGAAGAACATCGCCGCAGGGTCCTGGAGGCGCCAAGTGAGTGAAGAACGTCGGCTGCTGGCCGAGACCGTCGCCGCCCTGGTGGCCAAGCACGCCGGCCCGGCGGCGGTGCGCGCCGCGATGGACTCCGAGCGCGGCTACGACGAGTCCCTGTGGCAGCTGCTGTGCGAACAGGTCGGTGCCGCCGCCCTGGTGGTACCCGAGGAGCTGGGTGGCGCCGGCGGCGAATTGGCCGACGCCGCAACGGTCGTGCAGGAGCTGGGGCGGGCCCTGGTGCCCTCCCCCCTGCTCGGCACCACGCTCGCGGAGCTGGCTCTCCTGGCCGCGCCCGAGCCCGACGCCGAGGCGCTGGAGGGCCTCGCCACGGGCGCCTCGATCGGCGCGCTGGTGCTCGATCCCGAGTATGTCGTCAACGGCGACATCGCCGATGTCGTGGTCGCCGCCGACGGCGGGAAGCTGAGCAGGTGGACCCGATTCACCGCCGAGCCCGTCGCCACCATGGACCCCACCCGCAGACTGGCCCGGGTGCGGCCGGAAGCGGTCGAGGCGCTGGGCGCCGACCCAGGCCTCGCGGACACTGCGGCCGTCCTGCTGGCGGCCGAACAGGTCGGCGCCGCCGAGCGCTGCCTCCAGCTGACCGTCGAATACGCCAAGAACCGGGTGCAGTTCGGCCGGCCGATCGGCAGCTTCCAGGCACTCAAGCATCGGATGGCCGACCTTTATGTCGCCGTATCCGCAGCCAGGGCCGTGGTGTCCGACGCCTGCGAGGACCCCACGCCCACCAACGCCGCCACCGCGCGCCTGGCCGCCAGCGAGACGTTGTGTAGCGTGGCGGCCGAGGGGATCCAGCTGCACGGCGGCATCGCCATCACCTGGGAGCACGACATGCACCTGTACTTCAAACGCGCACACGGCAGCGCGCAGCTGCTCGGCTCGACGCGAGAGTGGTTGCGCCAGCTGGAATCCGAGGTGCTGACGAGCCCGTGAACGGCCACGTCTCGCTGCGAGCCGGCATCCCGCCGTTCTACGTGATGGATGTCTGGCTGGCGGCCGCGGAGCGCCAGCGCAGCCACGGCGACCTGGTCAACCTCTCGGCTGGCCAACCCAGCGTGGGCGCCCCCGAGCCGGTGCGCGCGGCCGCGGCCGCCGCCCTGCATCTCAACGAGCTGGGCTACACGGTCGCGTTGGGCATCCCCGAGTTGCGCGCCGCGATCGCCGCCGATTACCGGCGCCAGCACGGAATCGACGTGGAGCCCGACGCCGTCGTCGTCACCACCGGCTCCTCGGGCGGGTTCCTGCTGGCCTTCCTGGCGTGCTTCGACGTCGGCGACCGGGTTGCGCTGGCCAGCCCGGGCTACCCATGCTACCGAAACATCCTGTCGGCGTTGGGCTGTGAGGTCGTGGACATCCCCTGCGGCCCGCAGACCCGCTTCCAGCCGACCGCGCGGATGCTCGCCGAGCTCGACCCGCCGGTGCGGGGCGTGATCGTCGCGAGCCCGGCCAACCCCACCGGCACGGTGATCCCGCCGGAAGAACTGGCCGCGATCGCGTCCTGGTGCGAAGACTCCGGGGTCCGCCTGATCAGCGACGAGGTCTACCACGGGCTGGTCTACGAGGGAGCACCGCAGACCAGCTGCGCTTGGCAGACGTCGCGAGAAGCTTTGGTGGTCAACAGCTTTTCCAAGTATTACGCGATGACGGGCTGGCGGCTGGGCTGGCTGCTGGTACCGACGGAGCTGCGCCGCGCCGTCGACTGCCTCACCGGCAACTTCACGATCTGCCCCCCGGTGCTCTCCCAGGTCGCCGCGGTGGCGGCGTTCACGCCGGAGGCAATCGCCGAGGCCGACGGCAACCTGCGGCATTACGCGGTCAACCGATCGTTGCTGCTCGACGGGCTGCGCCGCATCGGTGTCGACCGGTTGGCCCCCACCGACGGCGCGTTCTACGTCTACGCCGACGTCTCGGACTTCACCGGCGACTCGCTCGGGTTCTGCGCGAAGTTGCTGAACGACACCGGCGTGGCGATCGCCCCGGGCATCGACTTCGACACCGCGCGCGGCAATTCGTTCGTCCGGCTGTCCTTCGCCGGACCGACCGGCGACATCGAGGAGGCGCTGCGGCGCATCGAACCCTGGCTGGCCGCGCGCTAAGGGGACACCAGCCTGGCGCTAACGCGTAAGGCGGATCGGCTCGGCACTCCCGCAATGCTGCACAGGGGGGCGCACGTCGTTGTCACCCGCTGGTGTACCCGCCTTTCAGCACGGACCAGCACGCGATGAGGTCACGAATCTGCCTGGCGCTCCACACATGGCAGTCGACCCCACCGTCGTCGCGTGTTACTGCAACGCGGTATTCGTCCGAGTTGGAATCACTTTGGGTGATTTCTACTCTTCCTACCCTCATGCGATTACCCTTCCCGGCTTCCTCCCGACCCACGCTCGGCGCCGTGATGTACCTTACCCCGACCCGACTCGGCATCGCCGATCAGCGCCTCCGCACGCCGACGCCCGTCGCCGCACCGCATTACTCAATCCTGCAAATTAACAATGGCATTCAATTCACGTCGGCGGGCCGTGGCGGGCAGCGGTTATGCCTGTGCGGTGGTCGATGTTGAGACGGGCTCGGTCTGCCAACGGGTTGGGTGCGCCGGGCTCCCGCTCGCGGTGGCCCAACGCTAGCCGTCGGAAAGCCTGTCGATGCGGTCGACGAGTGCACCGCGCGCACCGGACACGTCGATGCCGAACCGGTCGCGCAGCGCGTCGACCACGGCGGCCGCGTCGCCGAGGCGGATCTTCTCGCTGCCGGCGGCCCGGTGGATGGTCAGCTCGCGGCCGGCCAGGCTCAACCGACCCTCCTCGGTGACCAGCGCTGCCATCAGGCCGGTGACGAAGATCGACGAGGGGTGCGTGGAGACGAACCAGCTGCCCACCTGCAGGTCGACGTCGGGCTGGGCGTGTGTGGTGAATTCGTAGAGCGGCTGCCACTGGTCTCGGATCATGGTCTGCAGCACCAGGCCGTCGCCGCGATCGGCCAGTCGGTACGGTTCGTGCGTGGTCTGCTGGACGGTGCCTGTCTCCAGCCGCAGCGGCGAGGGCGGGGTCTGACCTCCGAAGCCGACGTCGACGAGATAGGCTCCCGCCGAGCCGGGGAACCGCACCGCCAGCAACGTGTGCGTCTGCGTCGGGAACGCCGCGTCCGGCGGGCGCATCCAGAGGACCCGGGCGCCCAACCGCCGCACCCGAAAACCGATTTCGGCCAGCACGTGGCCCATCAACCCGTTCTGCTCGTAGCAGTAGCCGCCCCGCCCGCGCCGGACCAGCTTGCCGGCGAGCGCCCCGGCGCTCAGGTCGTCGACGGGCACACCCAGCAGCGGGTCGAGGTTCTCGAACGGGATCATCCGCGTGTGGGCGCCGACCAGTTGCTGCAGCACGTCGAGGCTCGGCTCTACGGTGCCTCGATAGCCGACACGGTCAAAGTACTCGTTTAAAACCAACGTCATAGAGACATTCTGCGGTCAGCGCCCCCTCCGCGGCGCTGGACCGCTTCGACACGCATATACCGGAGGGGGTATTGTCGGAAAGCGTTGGGAAAGGATGTACCCATGGCCGATGTCGACCTCTATCTCGATCCGGTGTGCCCATTCTCCTGGGTCACCTCACGATGGCTGCTCGATGCCGCGCAAGAGACCCATACCTCGGTCTTCCTGCGGCAGATGAGCCTGGCCGTTCTCAATGAGGGCAAGGAACTCGAGGGCAAGCAGCGGCGCATGATGGAACGGTCGCGGCGGCTGGGACGGCTGTTCGCCGCGGTCGCCGCCAAGCAGGGTCCGGACGGGTTCGCGCGACTGTACGACGGCCTCGGGACCCGCCTGCACGTGCAAGACGACGACATGACCCCCGCCGAGGTCAAAGAGGTCCTGGGCGCGCGCGGGTTCGAGGAGTCGCTGGCCGACGCGCTCGACGACGACGGCTTCGACGAGGACGTCAGGCGCAGCCACCAAGCCAGCCAGGACGCCCTCGGCGGCTCGGCCGGCAGCCCGATCATCGTGGTCGACGGCCGCGGGTTCCACGGCCCGGTGTTGACCCGGATCCCGCGCCGCGAGGACGGCGTCCGCCTGCTCGAAGCGGTGCTCACCGCCGCGCAAACCCCCGAATTCGCCACGCTGCAGCGGCCTACCCAGGGGCCGCCGACACTCGAGGAGGCTCCCCGCTGATGTGTCACCCAGTCAAATGCCGGACCTGCGGGAAGACGACGTGGGCCGGGTGTGGAGCGCACGTGGAGGCGGTCCGCCGGACCGTCCCGGCGTCGCAGTGGTGCCCGGGGCACCCGAAGGAGCCCGGGCAACGCTGGTGGCGCCGCTGACCGAAGCGCGCGGCGAACGACTCCCCTCCGGCCGCCCGGCCCGCGTGCGCCCTTCGGTTACTTGACGTTCTGCTCGGACGCGTGCCGGACGGGATCCTGGTCGAGGGTGAAACCCCAGGAGCCGTTCGATTCGGCGTGCTCGAAGCCCTCGGTGGTGCCCTGGCCATTGCCAGCTTCACCAAAGGTGCCGGAGTCGGCGACGTAGGCGTGCCCCAGCGTCTCGTCGCCCGGCAGCTTGCCCGGCGGGAAGTTGTTCTCGATGGCCGAAAGCGCCGCTTCGAACATCTTCTGGTGGGCGATCTCGCGAGTCATCAGGAAGTTCAACGTGTCTTTGACGCCGTTGTCGTCGCTCTGTTTGATCAGCCGCTCGTAGACGATTTTCGCACGCGCCTCGGCGGCGATGTCCGAGCGCAGGTCGATCGCGGGCGAGCCGATGGTGTCGATGTAGGCCGCGGTGAACGGTGCCCCCTGCGAGTCGGTGAGCCTCGGGCCGCCCCCGCCCAGGACGTTGGCGCCACTGTTGAGCGCCAGGGTGGCCGAATCGGGCATCTTGCCGTCCAACAGCTCACCGAGGTAGGTGCCCTCGACCTGGTCGACCAGCGCAGAGGGCGAGCCCTTGAGCAACATCGACAGGGTCTGGGCGACCATCTCGAGGTGCGAGAGTTCTTCGGTCGCGATGTCGAGCAGCATGCTGCGCCGCGGTCCGTCTTCCTCGTTCCAGCCCTGCAGGAAGTAACGCATCGCCGCCGCGAGTTCACCGTTGGGGCCGCCGAACTGTTCCAACAGGAGCTTGGCGAACGCCGGATCCGGGTCGTCGACGCGGACGGTGTACATCATCTTTTTGTTGTGCAGGAACATCGAGCAAACTCCTCAGCGGCTCGGCGGCGATGGGCATTCGAATTTGCTTGCCCGCGGGCTTTGGGGAGGTACCCGTTGATGTGCGCTTCAATCTCGCGGCCGCCGACTTCGCCCCGCGCGCTGCGACGGGCCACCGCGACGCGTCTTGCCCCGGTCGGCCTTGGTCTTGCGCACGTTCGGAGGCGTCGTCGCGGGCGCGCCACCCGGAACGCGCGCCCAAAACGTCCGCGGGAGAGCCGATCCGCTCGAGTGCTTCGACAGCTAGGCAGGATTTACACCGGCCACACTTCGTATCAGCTTGCCGCGCTGCTTCTTTCGTGCCCAGCCATCCGGAGAAGGTCGGGACGGTTCATTCGATAGGACCGCGCGCGGCGCTCAGCATCACGCGCAGGTCGGGGCAATAGGTCGAATGAGCGATGCTGACCATCGAAGCGACCTCTCGGAGCGTCACGTTCTGCGGATTCAGGTTGGCGTGAATCCCTTGCGCGATCTGGTCATATGAGTAACCCCAAGCGATGTCGTCGCAGACGAGCCGACCCATCGTGGTCAGGGGGGCATCGTGGTCCGGCGGCCACGTCATACCGAGGCTGCGCAGTTGGGCCAGGTACGCGTCGTCCGACCTGTCGGCGTTCGCTACGGCCGGGGTGCCGAACAGGACGGCCCCGGCCGCGATGGGGACGGTCAGCATGGCAAGACGGCGAGGTGAGAACATTGTGCGTTCCTCTTCCACTGATATGGGCGGGGCCGAGCCGGCCGCTGCGCCAACGTACGAACTACAGTACGTGAGTCGATTTGCCTATGTCTGTATCCACGAGTTTTGAATTTGGTATGTGTTCGCGGCCGATCGGCTGCACGCGGTCCGCAGCGCCGTCGCCTCTCAGAGCCAGGTGTCGTCCGTTGTGGTGGTGAGGAATGCTTCCAGGTCGTCGCGCCACTGGGCCGGCGTGGTCTTGTCGGGCTCGATGCCGGTGTACTCACCGCGGTAGAACAGCAGCGGGCGCGGCTTGATCTTGGGCGCCTCCGACAGCGCCTGCACCGCGCCGAACACCACGAAGTGGTCGCCCCCGTCGTGCACGGAGGCCACGGTGCAGTCGATGTAGGCCAGCGATCCGTCGATGATCGGCGAGCCGAGATCAGAAGCGTGCCAGTCGATTCCGGCGAACTTGTCGGGCTCCTTGGACCCGAACCGGGCCGAGACGTGCTTTTGCTTCTCGGTGAGCACGTTGACGCAGAACCGGCCGCTGGCCTCGATGGCCTGCCACGATCGCGACACCTTGGTCGGGCAGAACAGCACCAGCGGCGGGTCCAGCGACAGCGCCGCGAACGACTGGCACGCAAAGCCGACCGGGACCTCGTCGTGCACGGTGGTGATGATGGTGATCCCGGTGCAGAACTGGCCGAGCACCTGCCGGAAGGCGCGTGGGTCGATGGAATCCGACATAGCCCCTCCCTGGATGGTCCCTTGGTTTAGCCGCGCGCCCCGACCGTGAAGTCGTGACCCCACAGGCTCACCGCGGTGCTTTCCCGGGCGATCCAGTCGCTGTCTGCGACTCGGCGCCCCTCGCAACCGAATTCGACGTCGAACCCGCCGGGCGTCTTCATGTAGAACGAGAGCATCAGGTCGTTGACGTGACGGCCCAGGGTGGCCGACATGGGCACCTTGCGCCGCAGCGCCCGGTCCAGGCACAGGCCCACGTCGTCGGCGTTCTCGACCTCGACCATCAGGTGCACGATGCCACTGGGCGTCGGCAGTGGCAGGAAGGCCAGGCTGTGGTGGCGCGGGTTGCAGCCGAAGAAGCGCAGCCAGGCCGGCGCCCCGTCGGCGGGGCGGCCGACCACCTGCGGCGGCATCCGCATCGAGTCGCGCAGCTTGAAGCCGAGCACGTCGCGGTAGAAGTGCAGCGCCTCGTCGTCGTCGCGGGTGGTCAACACCACATGGCCCAGGCCCTGCTCGCCGGTGACGAACTTGTGCCCGTAGGGGCTGACCACGCGCCGGTGCTCGAGTGCCGTGCCGTGGAACACCGCCAGCGGGTTGCCCGACGGGTCGGCAAACTGGATCATCTCGTCCACCCGCCGCTCGGCCAGGTCCGCGGCCGTGGCCTCCTTGTACGGCACACCCTCCACGTCGAGCCGGTTCCGGATGTCTTGCAGTCCTTCGGCGTTCGCACACTCCCAGCCGGCCTCGGCGAGCCGGTCCCGCTCACCGGGCACGATCACCAGCCGGGCCGGGAACTCGTCCATGCGCAGGTACAGTGTTCCTTCGGGCGCCCCTGGCGCCATGCCCTTACCCTCGACCATGCCGAGAACCTTGAGGCCGTAGTCGCGCCAGGCCGCCATGTCGGTGGCTTCGATGCGCAGGTAACCCAGTGACCGGATGCTCATCACGCGCCTCCCCAAAAGAAGCCGAAGGTCAGTTCCTTGTCGCCGGCGGACATCAGACCATCGTGTCGCCGGGCGGCAGCCCGAACTCGTTGTTCCCGAAGATCTGGTAGGCCCGCTCGGGATCGTTGGCGGCGTGCACCCGGCCGGCATGGGCGTCTCGCCAGAACCGTTGCACCGGTTGGTCGTTGGCCAGCGCCGTGGCGCCCGACGCCTCGAACAGCCGGTCAATGGACGCGATCGAGCGGCCGGTGGCGCGCACCTGGTCGCGGCGGGCGCGGGCACGCAGCTCGAAGGGGATCTCTTTGCCCGCGGCCAGCAGGGCGTACTCGTCGCCGACGTTGCCGATCAGCTGGCGCCAGGCGGCGTCGATGTCGCTGGCGGCCTCGGCGATGCGGACCTTGGCGAACGGATCGTCCTTGGCCTTCTCCCCGGCGAACGCCGCGCGCACCCGCTTGCCCTGGTGCTCGACGTGCGCGTCGTAGGCGCCGTAGGCCATGCCGACGATCGGCGCCGAGATGGTGGTGGGGTGCATGGTGCCCCACGGCATCTTGTAGACCGCGGCGGTGTTGGTCCGGTAACCGCCGGCGGTGCCGTCGTTCATGGCCTTGTACGAGAGGAACCGGTGCCGGGGCACGAAGACGTCCTTGACGATGACGGTGTTGCTGCCGGTGCCGCGCAGCCCGACCACATGCCACACGTCGTCGATCTCGTACTCGGTGCGCGGGATCAGGAAGCTGCCGAAGTCCACCGGGCGCCCGTCCTTGATGACCGGACCACCCAGGAAGGCCCATGTCGCGTGGTCACAACCCGAGGACCAGTTCCACGAGCCGTTGACCAGGTAGCCGCCGTCGGTGACGACACCCGCTCCCATCGGGGCATACGACGAGGAGACGCGGGTCTTCGGATCGTCGCCCCACACCTCTTCCTGGGCCTGCTGGTCGAACAGGGCCAGGTGCCAGTTGTGCACGCCGAGGATCGAGCTCACCCAGCCGGTCGAGCCGCACGCACTCGCCAGCCGGCGGACGGCCTCGAAGAACAGCGCGGGATCGCACTGCAGCCCACCCCACTGCTCGGGCTGCAGGAGGGTGAAGAAGCCGACGTCTTCGAGTTCCTGGACGTTCTCGTCGGGCAGCCGCCGCAGATCCTCCGTCATCTGGGCGCGCTCGCGGATCCGTGGAAGCAGATCATCGATGCCGGCCAGAATCGACTGGGCATCGCGCTGTTGAATGGACGTCACTACATTGCCTCCTGGGAGTGCGGACTGGACCTCAGCCCGCCCCCGAAACGGCATCAGCACGCGGGGGACCGGGCAGCGGAACCTAGGGTAAGACTAGAACACGTTCCGATTTGTGTCGAGCAGGGTATTCCTGCGGCTGGTAGTGATACGGATCCGGTTTTCTGTAACATGTTCTAGTTGAGGAAAGGGAGGGCGGGATTTGACCCAGGCAGTTCCCGACGAGCCACTCGGCGACCACGTCCTCGAGCTGCAGATCGCCGAGGTCGTCGAAGAGACCGAGGATGCGCGGTCGCTGGTGTTCGCGGTTCCCGAGGGGGCGCACATCCCACCGGAGCGGCTGCGCTACGCACCCGGCCAGTTCCTGACGCTGCGGGTCCCCAGCGATCGCACCGGCTCGGTGGCGCGCTGCTACTCGCTGTGCAGCTCGCCGTTCACCGACGACGCGCTGGCCGTCACCGTCAAGCGCACCGCGGACGGCTACGCCTCCAACTGGCTGTGCGACCACGCGCAGGCAGGCATGCGGGTTCACGTCCTCGCGCCGTCGGGCACCTTCGTCCCCAAGACGCTCGACGACGACTTCCTGCTGCTGGCCGCCGGGAGTGGGATCACGCCGGTCATGTCGATCTGCAAGTCGGCCCTGGCCCGGGGCAGCGGGCAGGTGACGCTGCTCTACGCCAACCGCGACGACCGCTCGGTGATCTTCGCCGAGGCGCTGCGCGAGCTGTCCGCGAAGCATCCCGACCGGCTCACCGTCGTGCACTGGCTGGAATCGGTGCAGGGGCTGCCGAACGCGGGCGCGCTGGCGAAGCTGGCCGCCCCCTTCACCGACCGGCCCGCGTTCATCTGCGGGCCCGGCCCGTTCATGGAGGCGGCGCGCCGGGCCCTCGAGTCGCTGGACGTGCCGGCACAGCGCATCCACATCGAGGTGTTCAAGTCGCTGGAGTCCGACCCTTTCGCGGCGGTCAAACTCGACGACGCCGGCGAGGGCGCCGAGGAGCCGGCCACCGCGGTGGTCGAGCTCGACGGGGAAACCCACACCGTGTCGTGGCCGCGCAACGCCAAGCTGCTCGACGTGTTGCTGGCCAAGGGCCTCGACGCGCCGTTCTCCTGCCGGGAAGGGCACTGCGGGGCCTGCGCCTGCACCTTGCGCAACGGGAAGGTGAGCATGGAGGTCAACGACGTCCTCGAGCAGCAGGATCTCGACGAGGGCTTGATTTTGGCCTGTCAATCCCACCCGGAATCTGATTCGGTAGAAGTCACCTACGACGAATAGTCACCGGGTTAGATTCAGCCTTGCGGTCGGAAGGGGACGGCATGAAGGGGTTGCTGGCGGGATTCGCAGTGGTCGGCGCCGCGCTGATGCTCCTGCCCGCGGGTGTCGCCTCGGCGGCGACCAACACCGCCACCACCCTGTTCCCGCTGGAGGGCCCCAACCAGCTGGAGACGCACAGCTTCCTCAACTGCTTCAAGTCCGACGGCCACTGCGACTTCACCGCCGGAGCCGACATGCGCACACCCGACGGCGTCACCGGCTTCCCGGCGGGCCTGTGGGCCCGCCAGACCACCGAGATCCGGTCCTCCAACCGGTTGGCGTACCTCGACGCTCACGCGAACGGCCAGAACGAGCGGGTCATGAAGGCCATGGGCTCCGACGAGATCACCAACATCTATTACGGCGAAGGGCCACCGGACAAATACCAGACCAGCGGCCGCATCGACTCCACCGACTGGTCGACGGGCCGGCCCAAGACCGACGTCAACGTCATCGTCTGCACCCACATGCAGGTCGTCTACCCCGGGGTCAACATCACCTCGCCCAGCACCTGCGCGCAGACGACGTTCTCCTAACTCCCGAAAAAGTGGACCGGGAGAAGGTCGACCTCACCGGCACGCAGCAGACCGCGCTGGTCACGCTGTACGGCAAAGCGCTGGACAGCCGGCAGCCGGATTCCATCCTCGGCGATGGGTGGGCCGACGAGGCGGTGCGGCACATCGACTATGACTTCGGCAAGCTGCGGATGCGCGGTCGCGACCAGCAGTCGACCGCGCTGCGTTCCAAGGCCTACGACCGACGGGTGAGGCAATTCCTCGACAACCACCCGGAATGCGTTGTGCTGCACCTCGGCTGCGGGTTCGACACCCGGGCCTACCGGCTCGATCCGCCGCCGACCGTCGACTGGTATGACGTCGACCTGCCCGACCTCATCGCAGTACGGCGGCGGCTGTTGCCGCAACGCACACACCTGCACACGGTCGGGGCTTCGGTCACCGACCCCACACTGCTCGACGACATCCCCGCCGCCTTGCCGGTCCTGGTGGTCGCCGAGGGGTTGACGCCGTATCTGCGCCGCGCGGACGGCTTAGCGATGCTGCGGCGCATCGTCGAGCACTTCCCGGGCGGCGAAGTCCTCGTCGATGGATACAGCCGTGCGGGAGTGTGGCTCTTGCAACGCTATCCACCGGTGAAAGCCTCCGGCGCCCAGCTGGACTGGAGCATCGGCGACCCGCACGAGCTCGAAAAGGCAGTCCCCGGTCTGGTTTTCGACTGCGAATGGTGGGTCGCCGACGCGGAGGAGATCAAACTGCACTACTCCCCGCTGTATTGGCTCGTCATCCAGGCGCTCTTCCGTATCCCCCCGATCCGGCGGCTGGGCCGCGGCCTGCGTTACCACTTCGGGCCGACGCGCGGCTGACAGCCCGCCAAAGCCTCAGCGCGGCAGGCCGAGCAGCCGCTCGGCGGCCACGGTGAGCAGGATCTGCTCGGTGCCGCCGGCGATGGTCAGGCAGCGCGTGTTGAGGAAGTCGAACACGGCGTTGTTGTGGACCAGGCCGCCGCCCTCGGTCACGTCCATCATGAATTCGGCCAGCGCCTGCCGGTAGCGCACGCCGATGAGCTTGCGCACGCTGGACTGCGCACCCGGGTCCTGGCCGCCCACGGCGAGCTGGGCGATCCGCTGGTCCAGCAGCGCCCCCGTCTGCGCGGTGACGATCAGCCGCCCCAGCCGGTCCTGTTGGGCCGCATCGAGATCCAGCTCGGCCAGCACCTTGAGCAGCTCTTCCATCGGGTTGCCCAGTGCGGTGCCGGTGGCCATCGCGATCCGCTCGTTGGCCAGGGTGGTGCGCGCCAGCCGCCAGCCGTCGTTCACGCCGCCGACCACCATCTCGTCGGGAACGAACACGTTGTCCAGGAAGACCTCGTTGAACAGCGAGTCGCCGGTGATCTCGCGCAGCGGCCGGATCTCGATACCCGGCGCCTTCATGTCGACCAGGAAGTAGCTGATGCCCTTGTGTTTGGGCGCGTCCGGATCGGTTCTCGCCAGGCACACGCCCCACTGCGCCTTGTGCGCCGCCGACGTCCACACCTTCTGCCCGGTCAGCAACCAGCCGCCGTCGGTCCGTACCGCCTTGGTGCGCAGCGAAGCCAGGTCCGAGCCGGCGCCCGGTTCGGAAAACAACTGGCACCAAAGGACTTCGCCACGCAGCGTGGCCGGCACGAAGCGGTCGATCTGCTCTGCAGTGCCGTGCTCGAGGATCGTCGGCGCCGCCCACCAGCCGATCACCAGGTCCGGACGCGCCACGCCCGCCGCCGACATCTCCTGGTCGATCAGCAACTGTTCGGCCGGCGACGCGCCACGGCCAAAAGGTGCCGGCCAATGCGGCGCCTGCAGACCCGCCTCGGCCAGGGCGATCTGCCGCTTCTCCTGGGGCAGCGCCGCGATGTCGGCGACGGCCGCGGCGATCTCCGACCGCTGCCCCTCCACCTCGGTCAGGTCGATGCCCAACCGGCGCCGCACGCCGTGCTGGGTCAGTTCGGTGATGCGGCGCAGCCAGCGCTCGGTGCCGCCGAGGATGCTGGCGATGGCGTGGGACCGGCGCAGGTACAGGTGCGCGTCGTGCTCCCAGGTGCAGCCGATGCCGCCGAGCACCTGGATGCAGTCCTTGACGCTGGCCTTCGCGGCGGCGATACACGTGCCCGCGGCCAGGGCCGCCGCGATGGAGAACTGCGACTCGCCGTCGGACTTCCCAAGCTCCCCCGCGGCACGGGCGGCGTCGGCGGCGGCCACCTCGGCCTGCTCTGCGCGGCACAGCATCTCGGCGCACAGGTGCTTGACGGCCTGAAAGCTGCCGATCGGCTTGCCGAACTGCTCGCGCACCTTGGCGTAGGCGACCGCGGTATCCAGCGACCACCGGGTCACGCCGGCCAACTCCGCCGCCAGCACGGTCGCGGCCAATTCCTGGACTCGGCTCCCCGGCACCTCGATCACGGTGGCCGGCGCCGACGTCAGCACCACCCGGGCCAGCGGCCGGGAGAAGTCGGTGGCGCGCAGCGGCTCGAGTTGCACCCCTTCGCCGGCGATGTCGACCAGCAGCCACGTCCCGCCGGCCGGCACCAGCAGCACGCCTCCCTCGGCCGCGCCGAGCGCCCACGCCACGGTGCCCGACGCCCGCGACGTCGCGCCGTCGAATCGCACGTCACCCTCGAGGGCCACGCCGGCGAAGCGTTCACCGGAGGCCAGCGCGGCCAGCATTTCGGGATCGGAAACCACCAGCGTGGCCAGGGCGGTCGTCGCGACCGGCCCCGGGACCAGGGCCCTGGCCGCCTCCTCGACCATCGCGCACAAATCCTCGACGCCGCCGCCGGCGCCGCCGCATTCCTCGGCCACCGCGACGCCGAAGATACCCAGGTCGGCCAGGCGGGCGAAAACCGGACGCCAGGCATCGGCGTCACCCCGCTCGACGGCGCGGACGGCCGCGGTCCCGCCGGGCCCCGAGGTCGCGTTGCGGGCCCAGTCGCGCACCAACTCACGCGCCGCGAACTGCTCGTCGGTGACGGTCGCTACCACGTATGAGCCCTCCGAGTCCTTCGTTGGCCATATGTCATCGGACTAGAACGTGTTCTAATAGTGCCAGCGATCGACCGTCAAGTAAAACTGCATTCCAGCAGCACAGGTGGCTGGTCCGGCGGTACGGAGGTGGGAAATCAACAAGCAGCGTGCGTATCGTTTGCAAGCGAGCCGCCCACAAAAGGAGCAACCCGTCACATGCCAGCCAAGCCGAACTCGGGCCGCGTCTCCGACTCGCAGCCGCGCGAGGTGATGAACGTGGCCGTACTGGCTGAGTCCGAGCTCGGCTCCGAGGCGCAGCGGGAGCGCCGCAAGCGCATCCTCGACGCCACCATGGCGATCGCGTCCAAGGGCGGGTACGAGGCGGTCCAGATGCGGGCGGTCGCGGACCGCGCCGATGTGGCAGTGGGGACCCTCTACCGGTATTTCCCCTCCAAGGTGCACCTGCTGGTGTCGGCGTTGGGCCGGGAGTTCGGCCGCATCGACGCCAAGACCGACCGTTCGGCGCTGGCGGGGGGCACGCCGTTTCAGCGGCTGAACTTCATGGTGGGCAAGCTCAACCGCGCGATGCAGCGCAACCCGCTGCTCACCGAGGCGATGACCCGCGCCTACGTGTTCGCCGACGCGTCGGCGGCCAGCGAGGTCGACCAGGTCGAGAAGCTCATCGATTCGATGTTCGCGCGCGCGATGGCCGACGGCGAGCCCACCGAGGACCAGTACCACATCGCCCGGGTGATCTCCGACGTGTGGCTGTCCAACCTGCTGGCCTGGCTCACTCGGCGGGCCTCGGCGACCGACGTCAGCAAGCGGCTCGACCTGGCCGTACGGCTGCTGATCGGCGATCAGAACGGCTAGCGGCGATCGCAAGCGCGGCGTAGCCGGGCGCAGCGGGTCGCCGCCATGTGGCTAGCGGCGATCGCAAGCGCGGCGTAGCCGGGCGCAGCGGGTCGCCGCCATGTGGCTAGCGGCGATCGCAAGCGCGGCGTAGCCGGGCGCAGCGGGTCGCCGCCATTCGCTTAGCCCGGCGGACCGGCGGTCCGCCCGCGGATCAGCTCGGTGTCCAGCAGCTCGACGACCGGCAGACCCGAGCGCGGCGGTGACAGCAGCAGTTCACCGGCTCGGCGGCCTTTGTGCAGGCTGGGCTGCGCCACCGTGGTCAGGCCGCGGCTGATCGCCTCGGGCACGCCGTCGAACCCGGTGACGGTCATTTGGCCGGGCACGTAAATGCCATGCGCCCGCAGGTAATCCATGGCCGACAGGGCCAGGATGTCCGCCGTGCACATCAGCGCGGTGATCCGCGGATTGGCGTCCAGGGCCACCTTGGCGGCCGCGCCTCCCGACTCGGGCAGGTGCTGGTAGCTTTCCACCACGGTCAGCGAGTCCGGGTCCACACCGGCGGCCGTCATCGCATCCCACACGCCGGCGATGCGTTCGCGCTGCACGTCGAAGGCCGGCGAGCGCAGCCGCTCAGCGTCCGCCAGGCCCTGCCGGCGGTCCCGGCCCAGCCGCATGGTCAGCAACCCGATCTCGCGATGCCCCAGCCCCAGCACGTAGTCGGCGAGCCCGCGCATCGCCGCCCGGTCGTCGATGCCCACCCGGGACACCCCGGAGAGGCCCTTGGGCTGGTCGACCACCACCACTGGCAACCGGCGCTGCAGGACCACCTGCAGATAGGGGTCGTCGTCGCACACCGAATACACCACGAAGCCGTCCACCCCGGCCGAGAGCACCGCGGCGGTGCCGCCCTCGTGGCTGCGGGTGGGCCCGACGGCCACCAGCAGCAGTCCCTGCCCCAGGCCCTCGCACGATTGCGCGACGCCGGCGACGAAATCCCGCGCCGCGGGGTCGCTGAAGAAATAGGTCAACGGCTCGGTCATCACCAGACCCACCGCGCCGGCCTTGCGGGTGCGCAAGGACCGCGCCACCGGGTCGGGTCCCGGGTAGCCGAGCCGCTTCGCGGCCGCGAGCACTCGCTCGCGCAGATCGGCCGACAGCTGATCCGGGCGGTTGAACGCGTTGGAGATCGTGGTGCGCGACACCTTGAGTTCGGCCGCCACCGAGGCCAGGGTCGCACGCCGGCGCGGGGTGGAGCTCACGCCCGGTGACGCTACAGCGAATCGCCGTGCACGCCTAAGGGGCTACGGCCCGCACTTCATAATGGAAACGATTTTCATTATGATGATGGGTCGGGGCCGGGACCGGCCGGAGGAATGGCGGTAGTCACTGTGAGTCCTGTGCGTGACCGGCTATCGGGCATTCTGGCCGTCGCCGCCGCGTCGCTGACGGTGTCCGCCCTGCTGGCCGGATGCGGCGCTACCCGGCATCCGGGCGCGCCGGCCATCGTGGCGTCCACCGACGTGTGGGCCAGCGTGGCGCGCGCCGTTACCGGCCGCCATGTCGCGGTCAGGTCCATCCTGAGTGGCGCCGACACCGACCCGCACGCCTACCAGGTGAGCCCGTCGGGCGCCGCCGCGATCGCCGACGGTGCACTGGTCGTCTACAACGGCGGGGGCTATGACCCGTGGGTCGACCGGGCGCTGGCCGGCCACCCGGGCGTGGGGTCGGTCGACGCCTACTCATTCCTGGGCGCCACCGACGGCGCACCCACGGGGCAACCGCCCGACGAACACGTCTTCTACGACCTCGCCGTGGCCAAGTCGGTCGCCTCCGCTATCGCCGGCCGGCTGGCCGCCATCGACCCGGGCAACGCCGCCGACTATCGGGCCAACGCCGCCGCGTTCGGCCGCACAGCCGACGCGATCGTCGTCTCCGAACGCGCCATCGCCAGCGCCTACCCCAACGCCGGAGTCATCGCCACCGAACCCGTCGTTCACTACCTGCTGGCGGCGTCGGGCCTGGTCAACCGCGCCCCGGCCGCGTTCACCGCGGCGAGCGAGAACGAGACCGACCCCGCCCCGGCCGACATGGCGTGCGCCCTCGACCTCATCGACCACCGCCAGGTGTCGGCGCTGCTGGTCAACCCGCAGACCGCGACCGCCGCGGTCGGCGGCCTGCGCGACGCCGCGCGGCGGGCGGGCGTGCCGGTGACCGACGTGACCGAGACCCTGCCCGACGGCGTCGACTACCTGACCTGGCAGCGCAACACCGTCGACCGGCTGTTCGCCGCGCTGCGCTCGAACCGGCAGACCCGGTCGTGAGCCTGGACGCCATCCCGGCCGTCGGCCACGCCCCAGCCGTCGCGCTGCGCGGCGCCCGGCTGGCGTTCGGCGACCGCGTCCTGTGGGACCGCCTCGACCTGTCGGTCTCCCCCGGCGAATTCATCGCGGTACTGGGCCCCAACGGCAGCGGGAAGACCTCGCTGCTCAGGGTGCTGCTCGGGCAGCTGGCGCTGAGCGACGGCGTGGCGCTGGTGGGCGGTGAACCGGTCGCCGGGGGCAGCGAACGCATCGGTTACGTGCCCCAACACCGTCCGGTCGATGCGGAGGTGATGCTGCGCGGGCGCGACCTGGTTCGACTCGGCGTCGACGGACATCGGTGGGGCGCCGCGCCGCTGCGACCCGCCGAGCGGGCCCGCCGGCGCGCGGCGGTGCGCGAGGCGCTGCGTCAGGTCGACGGCGAACGGCTCGCCGACGTCCGGCTCGGCGTCATGTCGGGCGGAGAGCTGCAGCGGATGCGCATCGCGCAGGCTCTGGCCAGCGACCCCAGGCTGCTGCTCTGCGACGAACCGCTGCTGACGCTGGATCCGGCCGGCGCCCGGCGGGTGTCGGCGCTGCTCGACCGGCGCCGCCGGGACGCGGCGACCGCGATCATCGTCGTCACCCACGAGATCAATCCGGTCCTGCCCTACGTGGACCGGGTGCTTTACCTGGTGGACGGCCGGGCCAGGGTCGGCAGCGTCGAGCAGGTGATGACCTCGCAGACGCTGTCGGAGCTGTACCGGGCCGACATCGAGGTGGTCCGGGTCCGCGACGGCTTGGTGGTGGTGGGCGAGCCGGGTCGGGGCGAGCGGCGCCGCCGATGAACCACCGGCTCGCCGCCATGCTGGGGCACCTGTTCTCCTTCGACATCACCGCCCATCTGCTGCACCACGATTTCGTCCGGCAGGCGCTGGTCGCGGCCGCGCTGCTGGCGCTGGTGTCCGGGCTGATCGGCCCGTTCATCGTGATGCGCCAGATGTCGTTCGCCGTGCACGGGGCCAGCGAGCTGTCGCTGACCGGCGCCGCATTCGCGCTGCTGGTCGGCTTCGAGGTGGGCGCGGGCGCGCTGATCGGCAGCGCCCTGGCCGCCGCGCTGTTCGGGATCCTCGGTGCGCGGGCCCGCGAGCGCGATTCGGTGACGGGCGTGGTGCTGGCGTTCGGGCTGGGGCTGGCCGTGCTGTTCATCTCCCTCTCCCCGGGGCGGACCAGCACCAGTTTCGCGTTGCTGACCGGACAGATCGTGGGCGTCGGCTACCACGGGCTGGCCGCGCTGGGGGTGGTGTGCGTGCTGGTGCTCGTGGTGCTGGCGACGTGCTACCGCCCGCTGTTGTTCGCCACCGCCGATCCCGACATCGCGGCGGCCCGGGGCGTGCCCGTGCGCGCGTTGGGCATCGTGTTCGCCGCGCTGGTCGGCGTGGTGGCCGCCCAGGCGGTGCAGATCGTCGGGGCGCTGCTGGTGATGTCGCTGCTGATCACACCGGCGGCCGCGGCCGGCCGGGTGGTCGCCGCGCCGGCGGCGGCGATCGCGCTCTCGGTGGCCTTCGCCGAGCTCGCCGCCGTCGGCGGCGTCGTGCTGTCGCTGGCCCCGGGCGTCCCGGTTTCGGTGTTCGTGGCGACGCTCTCGTTTCTGATCTACCTGTGTTGCCGGCTCGCCGGGCGGCGGCGGGCGTTCGCCGGTTCCCTAAGCTGAGCGGGTGGCCGGTATCGACCTCAACGCCGACTTGGGCGAGGGCTTTGGCGTGTGGCGCCTCGGCGATGACGACGCCATGCTCGGCATCGTCACGAGCGCCAACGTGGCGTGCGGGTTCCACGCGGGAGATCCCGCCGGCCTGCTGCGGGTGTGCCGGGCGGCCTCCGAGCGCGGCGTACGCATCGGAGCCCAGGTGAGCTACCGCGACCTCGCCGGGTTCGGCAGGCGCTTCATCGACGTCGCCGCGGACGACCTGACCGCCGACGTGCTCTACCAGATAGGCGCGCTGCAGGGGCTCGCCCGGGCGAGCGGTTCGACGGTGTCCTATGTCAAACCCCATGGCGCGCTGTACAACACGATCGTGACCCACCGCGAGCAGGCCGCCGCCGTCGCCGCGGCGGTGCACCTGGCCGATCCCGCGCTGCCGGTGCTGGGCATGGCGGGCTCGGCGTTCTTCGACGAGGCGACCCGCCTGGGCCTGCGCACGGTCGCCGAGGGGTTCGCCGACCGCGCCTACCGGCCGGACGGAAGCCTGCTCTCCCGCCGCGAACCGGGCGCCGTGTTGGAGGATCCGGCGGCGATCGCCGAGCGGGTGGTGACCATGGTGACCGCGGGTTCGGTCATCGCGATCGACGGCAGCTCGATTTCGGTCGACGTGGAATCGGTTTGTGTGCACGGGGATTCGCCGGGTGCGGTGCGGATCGCCACCGCGGTTCGCGACCGTCTTCGAGCCACCGGCGTCGACATCGGGCCGTTCTGCTGATGCGGCTCAGACTCGGCCGGCCCGACATCGGGCGATACGCGCACCGATTCGACGTGCCCGCCGCCGACGCCGGGCTGTCGGTGACGTGGCTGGGCGTGTCGACGCTGCTGGTCGACGACGGGTCATCGGCGCTGATGACCGACGGCTACTTCTCCCGGCCCGGCCTGGGGCGGGTCGCCGCCGGGAAGGTGGCGCCGTCTCCGGCACGCGTGGACGGCTGCCTGGCCCGGGCGAAGGTGCCCCGGCTCGCGGCGGTGATCCCCGTGCACACCCACATCGACCACGTCATGGACTCCGCGCTGGTCGCCGACCGCACCGGCGCCCAGCTGGTCGGTGGGCAGTCAGCGGCCAACGTCGGGCGGGGATACGGCCTGCCCGAGAGCCGGCTGGTCGTAGCAGTCGCCGGCGAACCGATCCGGCTGGGCGCCTACGAGGTCACCCTGGTCGAGTCGCGGCATTGCCCACCCGACCGGTTTCCCGGAGTGATCGACGCACCGCTGACCCCGCCGGTGCGGGCGTCCGCCTACCGCTGCGGGGAGTCGTGGTCGGCGCTGGTGCACCACCTGCCGTCGGGCCGGCGGCTGCTGATCCAGGGCAGCGCCGGTTTCGTCGCGGGTGCGCTGTCCGGCCACCGCGCCGACGCGGTGTACCTCAGCGTCGGCCAGCTCGGCCTGCTGCCGCGCTCCTACCTGACCGACTACTGGGGCGAGACCGTGCAGGCGGTCGGCGCGCGCCGGGTGGTCCTGGTCCACTGGGACGACTTCTTCCGCCCCCTGTCAAAGCCGTTGCGGGCCTTGCCCTACGCGGGCGACGACCTGGACGTGTCCCTGCGGGTCCTCGATGGGCTGGCCGCGCGGGACGGCGTCGCGCTACACCTGCCGACGGTGTGGCGACGCGAGAACCCCTGGGCGTGAGACGGATCGAAGAGTAATGCTGGCTCTTGCGCTGTTGCTGCTCGCTGTCGTGCTCGGGTTCGCCGTGGCGCGCCCGACGGGATGGCCGGAAGCGCTTGCCGCCGTGCCGGCGGCCGCCATCCTCGTCGGGGCCGGCGCGATCTCGGTCCACGAGGCAGCGACGCAGGTCGCCGACCTGTCCGGCGTGGTGGCGTTTTTGGGCGCGGTGCTGGTGCTGGCCAAGCTCTGCGACGACGAGGGCCTGTTCGAGTTCGCAGGCGCGGCCATCGCGCACGTGCGGGTCGGGTCGCACGGGCTGCTGCGGCAGGTGTTCGTCATCGCCTCGATGATCACCGCGGTGTTGAGCCTGGACGCCACCGTGGTGCTGCTGACGCCGGTGGTGCTGGCCACCGTCCGCCGGCTGCGCACACCGGTGCGCCCCTACGCCTACGCCACCGCCCACCTGGCCAACGCCGCCTCGCTGCTGCTCCCGGTGTCCAACCTGACCAACCTGCTGGCTTTTCATGTGGCGAACATTTCGTTCACCAGGTTCGCCCTGGTGATGGGGTTGCCCTGGCTGGTGGCCATCGCCGTGGTGTATGCGATCTTCCGCTGGTTCTTCGCCGCGGACCTGCGCGTCACGCCCGAGCCCGAGGGGCGTGAACCGCCAGCGCGGCCACCGGTTTTCGTGTTGGTGGTGGTGGGGCTGACGCTGGCGGGGTTCGCGGTCGGCCAGTCCGTCGGGGTGGCCCCGGCGTGGGTGGCGCTGGCCGGAGCCTCCGTGCTGGCGGTGCGCAGCCTCAGCCGGGGGCACACCTCGGTGGTCGAGATCGTCGGCTCGGCGAGCGTGTCGTTCCTGGTGTTCGTGCTGGGACTCGGGGTGGTGGTGCACGCGGTGATGCTCAACGGCATGGACACGGCCATGTCGCACGTGCTGCCCTCGGGTTCGAGCCTGCCCGCTCTGCTCGCCATCGCGGCGGTGGCCGCCGTGCTGGCCAACGTCGTCAACAACCTGCCCGCGACGCTGGTGTTGCTGCCGTTGGTCGCGGGGAGCGGGCCGGTCGCCGTCCTGGCGGTGCTGCTGGGGGTCAACATCGGACCGAACCTGACCTACGTCGGTTCGTTGTCGAACCTTCTGTGGCGCAGCGTGCTACGCCGCCATGGCGTCGATGCCGGCGTCGGCGAGTACACCCGCCTGGGGCTGTGCACGGTGCCGGCCTCCCTGACGGCAGCCGTCCTCGCGCTGTGGGCGTCCGCGCGGCTGTTGGGCTTTTAGGCCAGCACGCGCGCGCGGACGGGCCCCGCGGCGACCACCGTGAACGGCGTTTCCAGCGGGAAGTCGGAGTCGAGGGATTCGACCTCGGCCGCGCGGACGATCGTGGCGAGGGCGAGGGTGGCCTCGAGCATCGCGAAGTGATCGCCGATGCACGAGCGCGGTCCCCCGCCGAACGGCAGGTACTGCCACCGGCTACGCCCCTTCGACCGTTCCGGGAGGAAGCGGTCGGGATCGAAACGCAGCGGATCCTCCCATAATTCGGGGTCGCGGTGCATGGCATAAATGCTCACCCACGCGACGGTGCCGGCCTCTACCCGGTAGCCATCCACCACGATGTCGCGGGTGGGCGTGCGCGCCGTTCCCGCAGCGGGCGGGCACAGGCGCAGCGCCTCATGCAGTACCCGCACGGTAAGGCCGAGTTCGGCCACGTCGTCCGGCGTCAGCGCCCGCTCGCCCAGCGCGGCGACCTCCGCACGGACCCGCTCCTGGATGTCGCGGTGGTGCCCCAGTGCCCACAGCGCGTAGGTCAGCGTGGTCGACGTGGTGTCGTGGCCGGCGAGCATGAAAAGCACCAGCTCGTGGCAGATCTCGTCGTCGGTCAGCGGCAGGTCGGTGTGCGGGTCGACCGCCTCGATCAGGGAGCGCACCAGCGGGGCGTCACGATCGGGATCGGTGCGGACGGCCTGCAGGATCTCGGCGGCCAGCCGGTGCAGCGTGTCGTTGGCCCGGCGGGCGGCGCGTTGTCCCCTGGTGGGCAGCCAGCGCGGCGCGTTCACCGGCCGAGCCGCGCGATCCGCCACCCACGCCAGCGAAGCACGCAGCGAGCGGCCCACCTCGTCGGCGCGCTCGTCGAGATCCATGCCCAGCACCGAGCGCCCGAGGGCCCGCAGCGTCAGCTTGCGGCACTCGGCGTCCAGGTCCACCACCGCGCCTGCGCGCCAACCGTCGGCGACGCCCTGCGCGGCCGCGGCCATGTGCCCCGCGTACCGGGGCACACGGTGCTTGGTGAACATCGGCTGCAGCGCCCGTCGCCGCGGCAGCCAACGCTGGTGCGGCAGATTGAGCAGGTTGCCGCCCATCAGCGCATGCATCTCGGCCATCGCCCGGACGCGTCCACGGTCGCAGACCTCATCGGTGCGGCCCAGGACGTCACGGGCGCCTTGCGGGCCGGAGATCAGCACCATGTTCGGTAGGAGCCACTTCGGCCCCAGCACGACTCGGGTGACCGGGCCCCCGGCGTTTACCAGTGCCTGGACGCCGTCGATGTAGGACCGCACCGCCTCGAACTGCCGGCGGTACGGGAGCGGATTCTTCGGCGCCAGCGCGAGCGCGCCGATCTCGGGCCTTTCCAGAATTTCGACCATGCCGGCTCCTTCGGTTTGCAGGCACCGTATGGCCGGCTCCCGCTCGCCGGCATGAGTAGTCGACTACTCGATTCAGCTGGTGGCGTCGCCGGGCCCGGCTTTGACGATCGACGCCAATTCCTCTCGCGACTGGGCCCCCACCCGCTGGCAGGCGCGATAGACGTGGCCCTCCACGGTGCGCACCGACATCACCAGCCGGTCGGCGATCTCGCGGTTGGACAGGCCGGCCACCACAAGTTCGACGACATCGCGTTGGCGTCCAGACAGCTTGATGCCGGTCGGGGTCCGCAGCGCCGGCGTGCACAAACCACCGCACTCGTCGGCCAATTCGCGGGCCAGCGCGGCGGCATACAGGCCGCGCCTACGCTGCTGGCCTTCGGTGAATGCAACGGAGGCCTGCGCCGCGGCGTCGGCGGCCGCTGCCCGGTCGCCGTAGCTTCGGTAGGCCGCCGACGCCGCCAGCAGGCCGTTACCGTCGCCCCTGTGCAGGGCTTCCGCGTGCAGCGCGACGGCATCGGCCAGCGGCAGCGACAACGCCTCCCGCAGCTCCCGCGCCCGCCCGGCCAGCTCGGTGTCGCCCCACTGGGCCGCGGCCTGGATGCAGGCCAGTTCGTGGGTGGGCTGGCCACGGTCGCGGGCGAGCCGTGCCGCCTGTTGCGCGGTCGCGACGGCCTCGCCCAAGCGGCCACTCGCCGCCATCGCCCACCCGCCGGCCAGCGACAGGGCGGTCTGCATGAACAGGAAGCCGGCCGGCACACACGCCCGCGCGTTCTCGACGGCATCGTTCGCCTGGTCGGGCTGGCCGAGCTTGGCGTGCGCCTCGGCCAGCGCGAAGTAGCTCGCCGGCCGTAATCCCGTTGCGACGGAGTGTATTTGCACCCCGGCGGCGGCCTCGTGGATCAGCGCCGCCGCCTCGGCCACGGCGCCGCGGGCCAGGGCGGCACTCCCCAGCAGGGAGGCCAGATTCGCGTAAGCCAGACCGGGGATGTCGCGCGCCGAGTCCGCTAATTGCTTTGCAGTGCTGACGAATTCGTCGATTCGCCCGGTGAGCCGGCAGGCGCGACCGTACACCGCGCCAAACCAGAACCGGGTGTGGGACGCCTGAAACGACGTCGTCGCGCGGCGCAGCGCCTGCGCGGCCACGACCGCGAGTTCGTCGGCCTGTCCCAGCGCACCCATGGCCATGATCAACGCCAACGAGGCCAGCATCGCGTGAAAGTCGCTCAGCGCTGTGCCATTCAGGGCCTGCTGCGCGTTTTCGGCCGCGGGCTCACAGCGCGCCGACACCGCGTCCAGGCAAGCCTGTACCGCCAGGCGCTCGGCCACCTGGGCCGGTGTCTCTTCGCTGGCGGCAAGGCCGTCGAGGACCACCGCCGCCTCTTGGGGCTTGCCCAGCATCCATATCAGGTTGGCCGCTCGCACGGTCGCCCAATAATGCCGGCCGGGCTCGGGATCATCCGGGCCCTCAGCCAACTCGCGCAGCGCCTCCTCGGCCTGCTCGCCGCGTCCGAGCAGGAAAAGGTTCATCGCCCACACCCCGGCCGCCCCGGGCGCCCCGGCTTGCGCGGCGGCAGTGGCGAAGCGGTCGGCCAGGCCGAGGTCCAGCAGCGTCATCGCATGCCGCGCCGCTTCCAGATACAACTCGGGCTCGGGGCCGAGGTCGGACTCGAGGGCCAGCAGCGCGCGGCGCACGGTCGCCTGCATGTCGGCGTCTTCGTCGTCCGCCAGCCGGGCCGCCAGCCGGCCCCGGATCGTCGACAGATGCATCTCGCCGGCACTCGCGCGGCGCAGCTCGCCGAACAGGGGGTGCGCCAGCCTGGCCCTCAGCCCGGCGCCGGTGCGTTCGACGCTGACCAGGCCCATGCCCTCGGCGGCGGCGAGGTCGCGGCGCGGCACCAGGTCACACAGCACGTCGACGGCCAGCGGCTCGCACTGCGACAACACGTCGAGCACCATGGCCACCGCCGGGCTCAGCCTGCCCATCTGGTGTGCCAGGGTGTCGGACAGGGTGGCAGAGACCGCCACGTCGCCGTCCCACACCCACACCCCGGCCACTTGCCGCATCCGCCCGGCCGCCACCTGGTCGGTCAGCAGCTGCCGCAGGAACAGGGTGTTTCCGCCGGTCAGCCGGCCGAACCGGGCAGCGCTGCGGGCGTCGACCGGCCCGCCCAGCACGCTTTCGATCACCTCGCGGGTGGCCGCGGCCGAGAGCGGTTCGAGGTCGAGGCGGGCCAGCAACCCGTCCTTCCACAACGCCGTCACCGCGTCGGGTTCCTCGCTGCCGGTGCGCAGCGTGACGACCAGCCGGGCCCCGCCGGACTGCGCCAGCTGGTGAACCACGAGGGCGGACAGGCCGTCCAGCAGGTGCGCGTCGTCGACCCCGACCACCACCCGGCGCCGATGCTGTTGCGTCACAAACGAATCAATCACGCGCCGTACGTTGGTCAGCGGGTCCGACATCGACTCGCCCAGCAGGCCGATGAAGGCGCCCAGGGGCAGCGCGCGCGCCGATTCGGTGCCGACGATCCACTTCGTGCGCTCACCGGATGCCTCGGCCCGGCGGAGCGCCTCGCGGGCCAGCCAGGTCTTGCCGACCCCCGGCGCCCCGGCGATGACGACGCCGGAGCGGTGGCCTGCTCCGGTCAGGGCGCGGCGAATGATCGTCAATTCGCTGTCTCGCCCGGCAAGCGGCTCGGCGCCGATCACTCGGCGACTATAACCGGGGCGTGGCGCCGAAAGCGTCCTTTGCGAGCATTTTGCTGAGCTTTCGCTCAGCGCACGTCGGCTAACGGGTTCTTTTCGACCGTGGTTGCCCTATTCTTGGCCGATGAAGGTCGCGCTGACCTGCGCCAGGTGCGGCGCTGAATTGCGGCCGACGGCCAAGTTCTGCGACGAATGCGGCACGCCGATGGAGTCGGGCGCGCCGGCCGAGTACAAGCAAGTCACTGTGCTGTTCGCCGATGTCGTTCGCTCGATGGACCTCGCCGCGGCGGTGGGTGCCGAGCGGTTGCGCGAGATCATGACCGAGCTGGTCGGGTGCGCGGTGGCGGTGGTGCGCCGCTACGGCGGCACGGTGGACAAGTTCACCGGCGACGGCGTCATGGCGCTCTTCGGGGCTCCGGTGGCGTTGGAGGACCACGCCTTTCGGGCTTGCTTGGCGGCGCTTGAAATTCAATCAGAAGCGCTGAAGGTTGCCCAACAAGTCGAAGCGCATGACGGCATTGATTTGAAGGTGCGGATAGGACTGAATTCTGGGCAGGTGATCGCCGGCGAAGTCGGTTCTGCCGCTTTGGGTTACACCGCCATCGGCGAACAGGTCGGCATGGCGCAGCGGATGGAGTCGGTCGCCCCGCCCGGTGGTGTGATGCTCAGCGAGTCGACCGCGCGGCTCGTTGAGGGCGCCGCGGTGGTGGCCGAACCGGAGATGGTGCGCATCAAGGGTGCGAGCGATGCCGTGCCCGCGCGCCGTTTGATCGCGACGACAGCTCAGCCGAACAGGCGAAATGACCCGGCGCTCGTGGGACGCGCTTGGGAGCTGAATACGGTCGCCGCGATTCTCGAGGAGGCTATCGGCGGCGGCGGGTGTGTGATCGGTGTGCTGGGACCACCGGGCATTGGTAAGAGCCGCATCGTTCGCGAGTCGGCGGCTTTGGCGAACAGCCGCGGCGTGGAGGTATGTTCCACTTACTGCGAATCGCATACCAGCGACATCGCGTTTCACGCGGTCGCGGAGTTGTTGCGCACCGGACTGAAAGTCGACGCACTCGACAGCGACGTTGCTCGGGCTCGGGTACGCGCCCGCATTCCCGACGCCGACCCGGAAGATCTGCTGCTGCTGGATGACCTGCTCGGCATCGCCGACCCCGCCGTGCCGCTGCCCGGCATCGAGGCCGGTGCCCGCCGGCGGCGGCTGACGGCGCTGGTGAATGCCGCTTTGGTGGCCCGGCGGGAGCCGGCGCTGTATGTGATCGAGGATGCCCACTGGATCGACGAGGTCAGCGAGTCGATGCTGGCCGACTTCTTGGCGGTGATCCCACAAACCCACGCGCTGGTGTTGGTCACCTACCGCCCCGAATACCGTGGCGCGCTGGCCACGATCGCCGGGGCTCAGACGATCGCGCTGCGACCGCTGAGCGCCCCGCAGACCGCCGCGCTAATCGGTGAGTTGCTCGGCAGCGATTCCTCGGTGCACGGGCTGGCCGAGCGCATCGCCGAACGGGCCTCCGGCAACCCGTTTTTCGCCGAAGAGATCGTGCGGGACTTGGCCGAAAGGGGCGCGCTCCGCGGCACACGGGGCGCGCATCGGTTGGCCGGTGACGTCGCTGACGTGAGCGTGCCGCCGACCTTGCAAGCCGCCATCGCGGCTCGTGTCGACCGGCTCGATTCCGCCGCCAAACGCACGCTGAGCGCCGCGGCGGTCATCGGATCGGGATTCAGCCCCGCACTGCTCACCGCACTGGGGATCGAGCCCGCTCTCGACGAGCTGGTCCGAGCCGAACTCATCGACCAGGTCGTGTTCACCCCACACGTCGAGTATGCGTTTCGACATCCCTTGATTCGCACGGTTGCCTACGAATCACAGTTGAAATCCGATCGCGCCGAGCTGCACCGGCGGCTCGCCGCCGCCCTCGAACACCGCCGACCGGAATCGATAGATGAAAACGCCGCCCTGATCGCCGAACACCTCGAAGCGGCCGGGGATCTACACCAAGCTTTCGGCTGGCACATGCGGGCCGGCGCCTGGCTCACCCACCGCGACCTCAGCTCCGCGCGCGCCAGCTGGCACCGCGCCCGACACGTCGCGGACCGATTGCCGGACACCGACCCGGAGCGCACCGCGATGCGGATCGCCCCGCGCACCATGCTGTGCGCGAGCGCCTGGCTGGCCGGTGGCAGCATGGCCGACACCGGCTTTGACGAACTGCGCGAGCTCGCCGGCGCCAGTGGCGACAAAGTGTCCCTGGCTATGGGGATGGGCGGGTGGCTGCCTTCGTTGATCGTCCATGCCCGGTTCCCCGAAGCATCGCAGTTGGCCTCCGAACTCATCAGCCTGCTCGAGTCGATCGGGGATCCGACGTTAACCCTCGGGCTGGGTTACGCCGCGCTCGCCGCCAAGCTCGAGACCTGCGAGATGAGCGAAGTCGTCCAACTGGCCCGACGGATGATCGACCTGGCCGACGGTGACCCGAACAAAGGCAACTTCATAGTCGGGTCTCCGCTGTTGGGCGCGATCGTGCTGGGTTGTTGCGCGCGGTGTTACCTCGGCGACCAGGGGTGGAGAGCCGACATCGAGCGGGCTTCGGCCATGGTTCGTGCATTCGACCCCACCATGCGCGCGTTGATGATGCTCTTCAAATACATGCTGATCGCCAACGGGGTATGGCTACCGGATGAGGCGGCACTGCACGAGACTGCCGAAACGCTCGAGGTCGCGGAACGATCCGGCGACCATCTCACGCTCGCCTGCGCCCGATACGCGCGGGGCGCGGCACTCGCGGCCTACGACGGTCCCCAACACGAAGACGCCCTCCCGCTTCTCACTGCGGCGCGTGAAGCCGCTTTGCAAGAGCACTTCACACTTCTGGCGGCCACGCTGGTTGACATCCGGCTCGCTGACGAGAAGGCGCGGGGCGGCGATCTCGATGGTGCGGTCGAACTGGCGCGCGCTGCCCTCGAAGACGTGTACGCCTGCGGCGACATGCTCCACCGCGCGAGGGCCACCGCCACTCTGGTAGAACCGCTGCTGCACAGGGGTGGGGCTACCGATATTCAGGAAGCGGGGGCGGCCACCGACCGCCTGGCGGCTGTACCGGTCGAACCGGGCTTCGTCTTGAACGAAATCTACTTGCTGCGATTGCGGGCCCTGCTGGCCAACGCACGCGGCGATGATGGGTTGTACCGGAGCCTCAGAGATCAATATCGCGCAATGGCGAGATCGCTTGGTTTCGAGGGCCATATCGCGTGGGCCGAGGCGATGGAATGACCGCGGCTGCATTGGTATGTGGGTCTTGCGGCACGGCTGCGACGCGGGCGAACGCCAGGTTCTGCGACGAGTGCGGTGCGCCGATAGAAGCGAAACCACCTGCGGCCGAGTACAAGCAAGTCACGGTGCTGTTTGCCGACGTGGTGCGATCGATGGACATCGCGGCGGCGGTTGGAACCGAACGCTTGCGCGAGATCATGACCGAGCTGGTCACCCTCGCCACCAAGGTGGTGCAGCACTACGGCGGGACGGTGGACAAGTTCACCGGCGACGGCATCATGGCGTTGTTCGGTGCGCCAACCGCATTAGAAGATCACGCTTTTCGCGCATGCTTGGCTGCATTGGGTATTCAGAAAGAGATCACGGCATTTGCTGACGGGGTTGAGCGCGGCGATGGTGTGGAGCTGCGACTGCGGGTGGGCCTGAACTCGGGGCAGGTGATTGCCGGCGAGATCGGTTCGGGTGCTGTGGGTTATACCGCGATCGGTGAGCAGGTCGGAATGGCCCAGCGGATGGAATCGGTCGCACCGACGGGCGGGGTGATGCTCAGCGAATCCACCGCGCGCCTGGTCGAGGACGCGACGGTGCTCGGTGTTCCTGAGCGTGTCCGCATCAAAGGCTCCGATCAAGCAGTGAGTGCACGACGGTTGTTGGGTGTGTCGGAACCCCGTCGCGCTGTGGGCCGTGTCGAGTCGAACCTTGTCGGTCGGCGCTGGGAGATCGCCGCCGTCGAGGGCCTGCTCGAGCGCGCCATCGACGGCCACGGCGCAGTGGTCGCCGTGGTGGGGCTGGCCGGGATAGGCAAGAGCCGACTGGTGCGTGAGGTCGCCTCGATGGCGGCCGCCCACGGTGTCGACGTGTTCAGCGCGTTTTGCGAATCGCACACCAATGACGTTCCCTTTCACGTGGTGTCGCGGCTGTTGCGTACGGCCAACGGCGTAGGTGATCTGGACGGGCCGGTTGCCCGCGCCCGGGTGCGGGCACAGGCTCCCGACGCCGAGCCCGAGGACTTGGTGCTCTTCGACGACCTGGTGGGCATCGCCGATCCCGAGGTGGGCCTACCGAAAATCGATCCGGATGCCCGGCGCCGGCGGTTGACCGCGCTGGTCAACGCCACGTTGCTGGCCCGCGAGGCCCCGGCGGTCTACGTCGTGGAGGACGCACACTGGGTCGACGAGGTCAGCGAGTCAATGCTGGCCGAGTTCCTCACGGTGATCCCGCAGACACCCTCGCTGGCGCTGATCACCTACCGGCCCGAATATCAGGGGGCGTTGAGCCGGGCGCCCGGTGCGCAGACCATCGCCCTGGCGCCGCTGAGTGATCCGGAGACCACAGCGCTGGTCTCGCAACTGCTGGGTCCGGACACCTCGGTGGGCGGGTTGGCCACGCTGGTCGCCGGCAGGGCCGCGGGTAATCCGTTTTTCGCCGAGGAGATCGTGCGCGACCTGGCCGAGCGTGGGGTGCTGCGCGGGCACCGCGGCGCCTATGTGTCGACGGCGGAGGTGGCCGAGGTCAGCGTGCCGGCCACCTTGCAGGCGACCATCGCCGCGCGCATCGACCGACTTGGGCCGGCGGCCAAGCGCACCTTGAGCGCCGCGGCGGTCATCGGCACACGGTTCAGCCGAGACTTACTGGAAACGCTGGGTGTTGATCCTGTCCTGCAGGATCTGCTGCAGGGCGAGTTCATCGATCAGGTGAGGTTCACCGGAGAGCCGGAGTATGTGTTTCACCATCCGCTGATCCGCGCGGTGGCCTACGAGGCACAGCTCAAATCCGATCGCGCCGAACTGCACCGGCGCGTGGCGGCTGCGATCGAATCACGTGACCCGGCAGCGGTCGAGGAGAATGCGGCCCTGATCGCCGAACATCTCGAGGCCGCCGGTGATCTGCACGCTGCCTATTCCTGGCACATGTGTGCGGCAACCTGGGCCACCAATCGCGACATCACCGCGGCACGTCTCAGCTGGGAGCGGGCAGAAAAGATCGCCGACGCCCTGCCCGCCGACGACCCAGACCGGGTAGCCATGCGCATCATTCCCCGCACCATGTTGTGCGGGATCGCCTTCCGAGTCCACATGAATGTTGCAGGTGCCCGCTTCGAGGAACTGCGGGAGTTATGCGAAGCCGTCGGGGACAAGGCGTCGCTAGCCATCGGCATGGCGGGACTGGTGATGGATCACGTGTACCAGGGCCGGGTGCGCGAGGCGTCGCAGCTGGCACCCGAAGCCATGGCCCTTATCGAGTCGGTCGGCGATCCGACCTTGACGGTGGGGCTATCCTTCGCGCCGATCTACGCCAAGATCGAGACCGCCGAGTGGTGCGACGTGCTGCGCTGGTCGCAAAGGGTCATCGACCTGGCCGACGGTGATCCGTCCGAAGGCAATTTTCTTTTCGGGTCGCCGCTAGCGGTCGCCTTTACGTCGCGGGCTATTGCCCGGTATAGCCTGGGCCGTCCCGGATGGCGCGACGACCTGCGGCACGGTATCGCCATGGCCCGCAGCGTCGACCCCATGTCCTATGTCACGGCCGTCACCTACGCCTACTTCCCCGGGATACCGAATGGCGTGCTGAGATCAGACGATCACGCGCTGGGTGAGATCGAAGATGCTTTGCGGGTCGCCGAACGATCCGGTGACGATCTCGCATTGGCCTTCGCTCGGCTGACACTGGGCGTCGCGCTGGGGCACCGCCACACGGCTGCCGAGCGCGACCGCGGACAGAAACTGCTGGCCGAGGTCAGTGATGTGTTCGTGTGCCGGGGACACAACCTGTGCGATTTACCGAGCGTTGAGATGTGCTTGGCACGTGAGAGGGCTCGGCGCGGGGATCGTGATGGGGCCATACCGCTCATGCGCGCCACCACTGACCATCTCTTCCGCCAGGGACAGCTGCTCGCGTGGGGCATTCCCGCAACCGGTGTTCTGGTGGAGACACTGCTGGACCACGGAGCCGACGATGACGTAGACGAAGCCGAGGCCGCGATCGAGCGGCTAGCGGCGGCACCGACTGACAATGGCGTTGTTTTGCTCGACATCTTGCTGTTGCGGCTGCGGGCGCTACTAGCCCGGGCGCGCGGCGATCAGGCGACCTACCGGAGACTCGCGGACCGCTATCGGCACGCGGCGAAAACGTTTGGCTACGAGGGCCATATCGAGTGGGCCGAGGCCATGCCATGACCGCAACCGGCTTGGGGTGCAGGTCGTGTGGCACCGAGTTGAACGCGACGGCCAAGTTCTGCAGCGAATGCGGTACGTCAGTCAGCGCGACCACAGCCGGCGCGGAGTACAAGCAGGTGACGGTGTTGTTCGCCGATGTGGTGCATTCGATGGACATCGCGGCCGCGGTTGGTGCCGAACGGTTGCGCGAGATCATGGCCGAGTTGGTCGCCCTCGCCGCCAGGGTGGTGCAGCGGTACGGCGGCGTGGTGGACAAGTTCACCGGCGACGGCATCATGGCGGTGTTCGGCGCTCCGGTGGCGTTGGAGGACCACGCCGTGCGCGCCTGCCTTGCGGCGCTGGGCATCCAGGACGAGGTCGCACGTTTGACAGGAGAGGTTGAACGCTGCGACGGTGTTGGCCTGCAACTGCGGGTGGGACTGAACTCCGGCCAGGTGGTTGCCGGTGAGATCGGTTCTGATGCGCTGGGTTACACCGCCATTGGTCAGCAGGTCGGGATGGCGCAGCGGATGGAATCGGTCGCGCCGCCCGGCGCCGTGATGCTCAGCGACTCCACCGCGCGGCTAGTCGAGGGCGCCGCGGTACTGGGTGAGCCGCAGCTGGTGCGGATCAAAGGCGCCGAGGCTCCGGTCCCGGCGCGGCTGCTGCTCGGTGTCGCCGACCAGCACACAGGTATCTCACAATCATCGTTGGTGGGCCGCGAGTGGGAGTTGGCCATGCTGGCCGCGATGCTGCACCGCGCAGTCAGCGGACGCGGGTCGGTAATTGGTGTGGTCGGCCCTGCGGGCATCGGCAAGACCCGGCTGGCCGCCGAGGCGCTCCACCTTGCGGAACGTTCTGGTGTCGAGGTTTTTTCGACCTTCTGTGAGTCGCATGCCGCCGACGTCGCATTCCATGCGGTGGCGCGTCTGCTGCGCACGGTCGGCCGGCTCAGCGGCCTGGATGAACGGACCGCGAGAACACAAGTGCGGTCGCAATTTCCCGAGGCCGATCCGCAGGACCTGTTGTTGCTCGATGACCTGCTGGGCATAGCCGATCCCGATACGACGCTACCCAGGATCGACCCCGACGCGCGGCGACGGCGGCTGACCGCGCTGATCAACTCCAACCAGCTGGCCCGCGCCGAACCGGCGGTGTTCATCGTGGAGGACGCGCACTGGATCGACGAGGTCAGCGAATCCATGCTCGTCGACTTTCTTGCGGTGATCCCACAGACCCCCTCGTTGGTTTTGATCACCTATCGCCCCGAATACCAAGGGGCCCTTGCTCATGTCGCCGGGGCGCAGACCATCGCCCTGGCACCGCTCAGCGATGCCGAAACCTCAGCGCTCGTCGCCGAACTGCTGGGCCCCGACCCCTCAGCTGCCCGGATCGGTGAGATGATCTCCGGACATGCCGCCGGAAACCCGTTTTTCGCCGAAGAGATCACCCGCGACCTCGCCGAACGCGCCGTGCTCGTCGGCGAGCGCGGCGGCTACGCCTGCCACGTCGACGTGGCCGAGGTCAGCGTGCCCGCCACCCTGCAGGCCACCATCGCCGCTCGCATCGACCGCTTGACGCCCGCCGCCAAACGCACGCTCGCTGCCGCTTCGGTCGTCGGCGCTCGCTTCAACTCCGGCCTTCTGGCCAGCCTTGACGTCGATCCGGTTGTCGATGACCTGATCACCGCGGAGCTCGTCGACCAAGTGCGGTTCACTCCCTTCGCCGAGTATGCGTTTCGACATCCGTTGATCCGCACGGTGGCCTACGAATCACAACTCAAGTCCGAGCGAGCCCGCTTGCACCGACAGCTGGCCGTCGCGATCGAGACCCACGAGCCGGAGGCGGCCAACCAGAACGCGGCTTTGATCGCCGAACATTTCGAGGCCGCCGGGGATGTGCACACGGCCTACAAGTGGCACATGCGCGCCGCCACCTGGGCGACCAACCGCGACATCAACGCCGCCCGACTCAGCTGGGAGCGCGCAACCAGAATCGCCGACGCACTTCCCGCCGATGACCCGAACCGGGCAGCCATGCGCATCGCCCCGCGCACAATGTTGTGCGGAATCGCATGGCGCGTGCATATGGATGTGGCCGGCGCCCGCTTCGACGAACTGCGGGAGCTGTGCACCTTGGCCGGCGACAAAGCGTCGCTGGCCATCGCGATGTCGGGGCTAGTGATGGATCACGTCTTACAGGACCGGGTGCGCGAGGCGTCGCTGCTGGCATCGGAGGCTTGGGCCCTCATCGAGTCGATCAACGATCCGAGCCTGACGGTGGGGCTGTCTTTCCCGGGGATCTTGGCCAAGTGCCTGAGCTCCGAGTTTCCTGAAGCGCTGCGGCTGTCACAAAGGGTCATCGAACTGGCCGCCGATGATCCGTCCAAAGGCAACTTGATTTTCGGGTCTCCGCTGAGCGCCGCCTTCACAACGCGGGCGTCTGCCCGTTATTGCCTGGGTCAGCCTGGATGGCGTGACGACCTGCAGCACGGCCTGGCCCTAGCCCGCAGCGCCGACCCGTTGTCCTACGCCGCGGTTGTCGGGCTTGTCTACAACCCCGGGATAACCCTTGGCGTGCTGCGGCCGGACGATCGCGCGGTGCGGGAGATTGAGCGCGCGGTGCGGGAGATTGAGGATGCCCTGCAGATTGCCGAACGATCCAGCGATGACCTCGCTGTGTCGAACGCGCGGTCAACGCTGGGCCTTGCGTTGGTGAACTGCCATACGGCTGCGGAGCGTGATCGCGGACAGCGGCTCCTCGCCGATGTTAGCGATGTGTTCCTGCACCGGGGACATAACCTGGAGGACTTACCGCTAGTCCAGGTGTACTTGGCGCGTGAGAGGGCTCGACGTGGAGATCGCGATGACGCCATACCGCTGATGCGCGCCGCCGTCGACCATCTCTTCCCCGAGGGACAACCGCTGGTGTGGGCCACTCCGGCGACCGATGTTCTGGTGGAAACGCTGCTCGACCGCGGGACGGACATCGATGTGGCTGAAGCCAAGTCCGCCATCGAGCGGTTGGCGGCCGCGCCGGCGGACGATGGGTTTGCGATACGCGAGATTTGGCTGCTGCGGCTGCGTGCACTGCTGGCCCGAGCTCGCGGCGATACCACCGGTTACGCGGACTTGCGGGACCGCTACCGCGACATGGCGAATGAGCTCGGCTTCGAGGGCCATATCGCCTGGGCCGAGGCGATGCCATGACGGCGGCGGGCTTGGCGTGCGGGGCGTGCGGAACGGAACTACCGCCGAACGCAAAGTTCTGCTTGGAGTGCGGGGCCGCCGTTGCTGCCGAACCGGCCGAGTACAAGCAGGTGACGGTGCTGTTCGCCGACGTCGTGCATTCGATGGACATCGCCGCGGCGGTGGGTGCCGAACGTTTGCGAGAGATCATGGCCGAGCTCGTCACCCTCGCCACCAATGTGGTACAGCGTTACGGCGGCACCGTGGACAAGTTCACCGGCGATGGCATCATGGCGGTGTTTGGCGCGCCAGTCGGCTTGGAAGATCACGCTTTGCGCGCGTGCCTGGCGGCGCTAGGCATTCAGGAAGGAGCGACGCGGCTGGCCGTTGACGTCCAAAGCCGCGACGGCGTGAACCTGCAGCTGCGGGTGGGCCTGAATTCCGGGCAGGTGATTGCCGGTGAGATCGGCACGGGCGCTTTGGGTTACACCGCCATTGGTGAGCAAGTCGGCATGGCCCAGCGAATGGAATCGGCGGCTCCACCGGGCGGGGCGATGCTAAGTGAGTCCACCGCGCGGCTGGTCGAAGGCGTCGCGGAGCTGGCTGAACCAGAGCTGGTGCACATCAAAGGTGCCGAGGATCCGGTGCCGGCGCACCGGCTGCTGAGTATGGCCGCGCAGCGCCGGCGGACCGGTCCCTCGCAGTCGAACTTGGTGGGACGCGAGTGGCAATTGGCCGCGCTGGCCGCGATGCTGGATCGCTCGATGGCGGGCCGAGGGTCGGTGGTTGGCGTGGTCGGGCCTGCCGGCATCGGCAAGACCCGCCTCGTCGGTGAAGCCGTACTGCTTGCGGAAAAACATGATGTCGAAGTGTTTTCCACCTTCTGCGAGTCGCACGCCACCGATATCCCGTTTCGCGTGATCGCGCGCCTACTGCGGGCCGTTCTGCAAATCAGCGGTCTGGATGATCAGACCGCGCGGGCACATGTGCGTGCACAGATTCTCGACGCCGATCCGCAGGACCTGTTGCTGCTCGACGACCTGCTGGGCGTTGCCGACCTCGATGTAGCGCTGCCCAAAATCGACCCGGATGCGCGGCGGCGGCGGCTCACCGCACTTCTCAACGCATCCCATCTGGCCCGCACCGAGCCAGCGGTCTTCGTCGTCGAAGATGTGCACTGGATCGACGAAGTCAGCCAATCGATGCTGGCGGATTTTCTGGCGGTGATCCCGCAGACCCAGTCGCTGGCGCTGGTGACGTATCGTCCCGAGTACCACGGAGTCCTGTCCCATGTCGCGGGCGCGCAGACCATTGCCCTGGCACCACTGAGTGATACGGAAACCTCAACGCTGGTCGCCGAACTGCTGGGCCGCGATCCGTCTGTGGGTGAGATCGGCGAGGTCATAGCCGGACGCGCGGTGGGTAACCCGTTTTTCGCCCAGGAGATCACCCGTGAGCTCGCCGAACGCGGCGTGCTGGTCGGCGAGCCCGGCGGTTACACGTGCCACACCGATGTCGGCGAGGTTCGCGTGCCGGCCACCCTGCAGGCCACCATCGCCGCCCGCATCGACCGGCTCGCCCCTACGGCCAAGCACACGGTAGCGGCCGCAGCAGTCATCGGATCTCGCTTCAGCGCCGATCTGCTGGCTAGCCTGGAAATCGATCCCTGCGTCGAGGAGCTGATCGATGCGGAGCTCATCGACCAGGTGCGCTTCACCCCACGCGCCGAATATGCGTTCCGGCATCCGCTGGTCCGCACCGTGGCCTACGAATCACAACTGAAATCCGAACGTGCCCAGGTGCACCGGCGGCTGGCCGCCGCGATCGAAGCCCGTGACCCGCAATCGACCGACCACAACGCCGCGCTGATCGCCGAACACCTCGAGGCCGCCGGCGATTTGCATGCCGCGTTCGGCTGGCACATGCGTGCCGCAGCCTGGGCGACAAACCGCGACATCGAGGCTGCGCGACTGAGTTGGGAGCGTGCGGAAAGGATCGCCGACGCGCTCCCCGCCAGCGACCCGGATCGCACCGCTATGCGCATCGCTCCTCGCACCATGCTGTGCGGGATCGCCTGGCGATTCGGTGCGAACGTCGCCGCCGACCGCTTCGAGGAATTGCGCCAATTGTGTACTGCCGCCGGCGACAAGGCGTCACTGGCGATCGCTATGGCGGGGCTGGCGATGGATCGCGTGTATCAGGGCCGGATGCCCGAGGCATCACAGCTGGCATCGGAAGCGATGGCTCTCGTCGACTCGGTCGGCGACGCGACCCTGACGATAGGGCTTTCCTTCGAGGCCATCCACGCCAAGGGTGAGAGCAACGAGTGGGGCGACGTGCTGCGCTGGTCACAGGTCGTTATCGACCTGGCCGATGGCGACTCGTCGAAAGGCAACTTGATTATCGGGTGTCCGTTGGCGCTCGCCTTGGTGTCGCGGGCTATTGCCGAGTATTGCCTGGGTGGTGACGGGTGGCGAGATGACCTGCGGCGCGGCCTCGCCATGGCCCGCGGCGCCGACCACGCCTCCTACGCCATGGTCGTGGCCTACGTCTACTGCGTGGGAATTTCGTTCGGCGTGCTGAGGCCCGACGATTCCACGGTGCGCGGGATCGAGGATGCCCTGCGCCTTACCGAACGATCAGGCGACAACCTCGCGTTGTCGAACGCTCGGCTAACGCTCGCCGTGGCGCTGGTGCACAGCCAAACGGCTTCGGAGCGTGACCGCGGACACGAGCTCCTGAGCGATCTCAGCGACGTGTACCTGCGCCGGGCACGCAACCTGGCCGAGTTACCGCTCGTCAACGTGTACTCGGCGCGTGAGCTGGCTCGGCATGGAGATCGCGATGATGCCCTGCGGCTCATGGGCGCCGCCGTCGGCCATCTCTTCCGCGAGGGACGGCTGCTGATCTGGAGCGTTCCGGCGACCGGTGTTCTGGTGGAATCTCTGCTGGACCGAGGGGCCAATGCCGATATCGCCGGCGCCGAGGCCGCAATCGAGCGTCTGGCGGCGGCGCCCGCCGACGATGGTTTCGTCGTGCGCGACATCTTCCTGCTGCGGCTGCGCGCCCTGCTGGCCCGCGCTCGCGGCGATACCACGGCTTACGCGGACTTGCGGGACCGCTACCGCGACGTGGCGAATGCGCTTGGCTTCGAGGGGCATATCGCCTGGGCCGAGGCAATGACATGACCGCTACCGGATTGGCATGCGCCGCATGCGGGATCGGGCTACCACCAAACTCGAGGTTCTGCAATGCGTGCGGCACTGCCGTTCCAACCGTTGCCGCAGCGGCTGAGTACAAGCATGTGACGGTGCTGTTCGCCGACGTTGTCCACTCGATGGACATCGCCGCTGCGGTGGGCGCCGAGCGGTTGCGCGAGATCATGACCGAGCTCTTCGGGTGTGCGGCAGCGGTGGTGCAGCGCTACGGCGGCACGGTGGACAAGTTCACCGGCGACGGCATCATGGCGTTGTTCGGCGCTCCGGTGGCGTTGGAGGACCACGCCTTTCGCGCCTGCCTGGCCGCCCTCGACATTCAATCAGAGGCGGCCAAGATGGCCGAACAGGTCGAGTCGCACGATGGCATCGGTCTACAGCTGCGGGTCGGGCTTAATTCGGGCCAGGTCATTACCGGTGAGATTGGCGCTGCCGCCTTGGGTTACACCGCCATTGGTGAGCAGGTCGGCATGGCCCAGCGGATGGAGTCGGTGGCTCCACCGGGTGGAATCATGCTCAGCGAGTCCACCGCGCGGCTCGTCGAAGGCATCGCGGAGCTGGCTGAACCAGAATTGGTGCACATCAAAGGCGCCGCGGACCCAGTACCGGCGCGGCGGCTGCTGTGCGGTGCGCCGCAACGGGCCGGTGTCTCGCATTCGACGTTGGTGGGCCGCGACTGGGAACTGGCCACGCTGGCCGCGATGCTGGACCGTGCCAGGGTCGGCCGCGGGTCGGTGGTCGGTGTCGTCGGACTTGCCGGCATCGGGAAGACCCGGCTGACCAGGGAGGCCGTGGCGCTTGCGCAAAGTGCCGGCGTAGAAGTGTTTTCGGTCTTCTGCGAGTCGCATGCTGCAGACCTGCCGTTCCATGTTGTGGCGCGGCTGCTGCGTACGGTCGGCGGGCTCACCGGTCTGGACGACGAGAGCGCCCGGGCACGGGTGAGAGCACGGTTTCCCGACGCCGATCCGCAGGATCTGCGGCTATTGGATGACCTGGTGGGCATCGCCGATCCCGATGAGACGCTGCCCAAGATCGCGCCTGATGCGCGGCGACGGCGACTAACCGCGCTGATCAACTCCGATCAGCTGGCACGCGACGAACCAGCGGTGTTCATCATCGAGGATGTGCATTGGATCGACGAGGTCAGCGAATCCATGCTCGCCGACTTCCTCGCGGTGATCCCGCGGACGCCTTCGCTGGTGCTGATCACATATCGTCCTGAATACCACGGTGTTCTGGCGCGCGCCGCCAGCATGCAGACCATTGCTTTGGCACCGCTGGACGACTCGGAAACCTCGACGCTGGTCGCCGAACTGTTGGGCCCCGACCCCTCGGTCAGGCAGATGAGTGGGCTTATTTCCGGGCGCGCGGCCGGTAACCCATTCTTCGCCGAGGAGATCACTCGCGACCTCGCCGAACGCCGGGTGCTCGTCGGTGATCGCGGCCGCTTTACCTGCCACGTCGACGTGGCCGACGTCAGCGTGCCGGCCACGTTGCAGGCCACCATCGCCGCCCGCATCGACCGCCTCGGTTCGGCGGCCAAACGCACACTCGGCGCCGCGGCCGTTATCGGCCACCGCTTCAACACCGAGCTGCTTGCCAGCCTGGAAGTCGATCCCGCGGTCGACGAATTGATCGTCACGGAACTCGTCGACCAGGTGCGGTTCACCCCCCGCGCCGAATACGCCTTTCGCCACCCGCTGATCCGCACCGTCGCCTACGAATCCCAGCTGAAATCCGAACGCGCCCTGCTGCACCGGCGGCTGGCAGCCGCGATCGCAACCTACGAGCCCGAGGCGGCTGACCAGAACGCCGCCCTTATCGCCGAGCACCTGGAGGCCGCCGGTGACCTGCACGCCGCCTACAACTGGCACATGCGCGCCGCAGCCTGGGCCACCAACCGCGACATCACCGCAGCGCGACTGAGCTGGGAGCGTGCCCGGACAATTGCTGACGCTCTGCCCGCCGATGACCCGGACCGGCTAAGCATGCGCATCGCACCCCGCACAATGGTGTGCGGGATCGCCTGGCGGGTCCAGGAACACGTGGTCGGTGACCGCTTTGAAGAGTTACGGGATTTGTGCACCGCCGCCGGGGACAAGGCTTCACTGGCCATCGCGATGGCCGGGCTGGTGATGGACTGTGTGGATCAGGACCGGCTTCGCGAGGCCTCGCGGTTGGCATCGGAGGCCATGGCACTCATCGAGTCGATCGGCGATGCGACCCTGATGGTGGGGATTTCGTTCACGTCCATATGGGCCAAGCTCCAGAACGCCGAGTGGTCTGACGTCTTGCGGTGGTCGGGAACGGTTGTCGACCTGGCCGACGGCGATCCGTCCAAGGGCGACCTCCTCTTCGGGTCTCCGTTGGCCGTCGCCTTGACGATGCGGGCTATTGCCCGCTATTGCCTGGGCAGTCCCGGATGGCGTGAAGACACACGCCGCGCCATCGCGATGGCCCACGACGCCGACCCTATGTCGTACGCGTCGGTCGTCAGCGTCGTCTACATCGCGGGAATTCTTTTGGGCGCGCTTGTTTCGGATGATCGCGCAGTACGCGAAATCGAAGATGCACTTCGAATCGCCGAACGTTCCGGCGACGACCGCGCCGTGTCCAACGCCCAGGGGGCGCTGGGCTGCGCACTGGTGCAACGTGAAAACGCCGCAGACCGCGCCCGCGGGCAGGAAGTTCTGGCCGCGGTCAGCGAGGTGTTGCTACGCCAGGGAAGCAACTCCTCCGATTTACCGATCATCAAGTTGTACATGGCGCGTGAGGGAATTCGATACGGAGACGATCGCGATAGCGGTATCCAGATCATCCGCGGGGCTGTCGCCCACCTCTTCCGCGACGGCCGGGTTCTGATGTGGGGTACGCCCGCGACGGGGGTTTTCGTGGAGGCCCTGCTGGACCGCGGCGCGTCCGACGACGTTGCCGAAGCCGAGGCCGCAATCGAGCGCCTGGCGGCGGCGCCCGCCGACGATAGTTTCGTCGTGCGCGACATCTGGCTGCTGCGGCTGCGCGCCCTGCTGGCCCGCGCTCACGGCGATGCCACGGCTTATGCGGACTTACGGGATCGCCACCGCGACATGGCAACAAGGCTTGGCTTCGAAGGGCATATCGCGTGGGCCGAGGCGATGACATGACGGTAGCGGGCTTGGCATGCGCGGCGTGCGGTACCGGATTGCCGCCGAACGCGAAGTTCTGCCTGGAATGCGGCGCAGCCGTCACCACCGAACCGGCCGAGTACAAGCAGGTGACGGTGCTGTTCGCGGATGTGGTGCATTCGATGGACATTGCCGCGGCGGTCGGACCCGAGCGGTTGCGCGAGATCATGGCCGGGCTGGTCGACCGCGCGGCGGCGGTCGTGCAGCGCTACGGCGGCACGGTCGACAAGTTCACCGGCGACGGCATCATGGCGGTCTTCGGGGCGCCGGTCACTCTGGAGGACCACGCATTTCGGGCTTGCCTGGCGGCCCTGGACATTCAGGCAGAGACGAAGAAATTCGCCGCGGAGATCGCAGCCCACGACCGTATCGGTCTGCAGCTGCGGATCGGACTGAATTCCGGACAGGTCATTGCTGGTGAGGTCGGTTCTGGCGCTTTGGGTTACACCGCCATCGGCGAGCAGGTGGGGATGGCGCAGCGGATGGAGTCGGTGGCGCCGCCGGGCGCGGTGATGCTCAGCGAATCGACGGCACGGCTTGTCGAAGGCGCCGTGGTGCTGGGTGAGCCGCAGCTCGTGCAGCATCAAAGGCGCCGCGGACCCGGTTCCGGCGCGCCGCCTGCTCGGTGTCGCCGACCGAGCGGGCCGGAGTCTCGCATTCGACATTGGTGGGCCGCGAATGGGAAATGTCCACGCTGGCCGCGATGCTCGATCGCGCGACGGCCGGCCGCGGGTCCGTGGTGACCGTGGTCGGTCCGCCGGGAATCGGCAAGACCCGGCTTACGGCCGAAGCCGATGCGGACTTGCGAATAGCCGAGGCGCCGAGGTGTTTTCCACCTTCTGCGAATCCCACGCCACCGACGTCCCGTTCCATGTGGTGGCCCGCCTGCTGCGCGCGGCCGGCCGGCTCGCCGGTCTTGACGACCAGACCGCGCGGGCACAGGTGCGGGCCCAGTTTCCCGACGCCGACCCGCAAGACCTATTGTTGCTTGACGACCTGGTGGGCATCGCCGATCCCGACGCGGAGTTGCCCAAGATCGACCCCGACGCGCGGCGGCGGCGGCTGACCGCGCTGATCAACTCCAACCAGCTGGCCCGCACCCAACCGGCGGTGTTCGTCATCGAGGATGCGCACTGGATCGACGAGGTCAGCGAATCCATGCTCGCCGACTTCCTCGCGGTGATCCCGCAGACCCCGTCGCTGGTGCTGATCACCTATCGCCCCGAATACCAAGGCGCCCTTGCTCAGGTCGCCGGCGCGCAGACCATCGCCCTGGCACCGCTGAGCGATGCCGAAACCGCAGCGCTCGTCACCGAACTGCTGGGCCCCGACCCCTCAGTTGCGCCGAATCGGCGAGATGATCGCCGGGCGCGCGGCCGGGAACCCGTTTTTCGCCGAGGAGATCACCCGTGACCTCGCCGAACGCGGCGTGCTGGTCGGCGACAGCGGCAGCTACACCTGCCATACCGACCTCGCCGAGGTCGACGTGCCGGCCACCCTGCAAGCCACCATCGCCGCCCGCATCGACCGCCTCGGCCCCGGCGGCCAAACACACGCTCGCCGCCGCGGCGGTCATCGGCTACCGCTTCAGCCGCGATCTGCTGGCAAGACCTGAAGGTCGACCCGGTCGTCGACGAGTTGGTCAAAGCCGAACTCGTCGACCAGGTCCGGTTCACCCCCCGCGCCGAGTACAGCTTTCGCCACCCGCTGATCCGCACCGTCGCCTACGAATCCCAGCTGAAATCCGACCGCGCCCAGCTGCACCGGCGCCTGGCCGCCGCGATCGAGGCCCACGATCCGGAGTCGGCCGACCAGAACGCTGCATTGATCGCCGAACACCTGGAGGCCGCCGGTGATCTGCACGCCGCCTACAACTGGCACATGCGCGCCGCAACCTGGGCGACCAACCGCGACATCACCGCCGCATGGCTGAGCTGGGAGCGCGCGACCAAAATCGCCGACGCACTGCCCGCCGACGAGCCCGAGCGGGCAGCCATGCGCATCGCCCCGCGCACCATGCTGTGCGGGACTGCGTTTCGGGTCCAAGCGAATGTTTCCGGCGCCCGCTTCGAGGAATTGCGGCGGTTGTGCACCGCCGCCGACGACAAGTCGTCACTGGCCTTCGCCATGGCGGGGCTGGTGGCCGATCACGCATATCAGGGCCGCGTGCACGAGGCGTCGCGATTGGCATCCGAATTTTGGACACCTCGTCGAGTCGGTCGGTGATCCGAACCTGACAGTGGGCACTGTCAGTCACGCCGATCTACGCCAAGATGGAGAGCGCCGATTGGCGTGAAATGCTGCGATGGTCACAGACGGGTCATCGACCTGGCCGGCCGGTGACGCGTCCAAAGGCAACTTGGTTTCCGGGTCTCCGCTAGCACTTGCGTTCATGACGCGGGGCGTTGGCCGGTACTGCCTCGGCCTTCCCGGGTGGCGCGACGATCTGCGGCACGGCATTGCCATGGCACGCAACACGGACCCACTGACCTATGCCGGGGCCGTCACCTATGCTTACGCCAGCGGCGATACCGTGCCGGGGTGCGCGGCCCGACGATTCCGCGATGCGCGAGATCGAGGATGCCCTGCACAGTGCCGAACGATCAGGTGACGATTTCGCGTTGGCCCACGCACAGGTGACACTGGGCGCTGCGCTGGTGCACCGGCCAAGCGCTTGGGAGCGTGACCGCGGACTAGAGGCTATCTGTCGGACGTCAAGGCCGTCTTCCTGCGCGACGGACACCACATCTGGCCGATTTGCCGCTCGTCGACGTGTTTTAGCACGTGAGATGGCTCGTCGTGGAGATCTCGATGGCGCGATACTGCTCATGCGCGCCGCGGTTCCGCTCTGGTCCGCGAGGGACAGCTATTCGCATGGGGCATTGTCGTCACGGATGTTCTGGTGGAGACGCTGCTGGACCGTGGCGCAGAAGGTGATGTGGCGAGGCCGAGGCCGCAATCGAGCAGTTGGCGACGGCACCGACAGACGACGGTCTCGTCGTGCGCGACATTTTCCTGCTCCGACTCCGCGCTCTGCTGGCCCGGGCTCACGGCGATGACGCGGCTTACGCGGACTTCCGGGACCGCTACCGCGACATGGCGAAAACGCTTGGCTTCGAGGGGCATATCGACCTGGGCCGAGGCGATGCCCTGACTAACTGCGGTGGTATGCCGGCGGCAGCGGCATGCCGAGCCCGGCCAGCACGCTGCGCGCCAGCGTCGGGTAGTCGGTGATGAGGCCGTCGACCCCGTCGGCGATCTGCTCGCGCATGACGGCGGCGTCGTTCGACGGTCCACGCAATCACCTTGAGCCCCAGCGCGTGCGCGCGGTCGACGAAGGCCTTGTCCACCAACGGATAATCCGGCGCGGCAATGTTCGCGCCGACCAACCGCGCCCCGATCAGCGGGTCCCCGATGACGGCCGGGTTGAAACCGTCCAGCCAGGGCGAATCCGGAACCCACGTCTGCGCGTCCCACAGCGCCACCAACGGGATGGACGGCTCGGCGCGGCGCACCATGGGCAGGGTGCGCCAGTCGAAGCTCTGGATCTCGACGCGATCGACCTTGCCCGCCGACCTCACCGCGGCCAGGATCACGTCGACGAACTGCTGCGGGCCGGCGGAATCCGCGGGCTTGTCGGCCGCGACCTTGGTTTCGATGTTGTAGCGGATGTCGGCGTGATACTGCTCTGCGAGCGCGAAAACCTCTGGAAGTATCGCTATCGTGTTGCCCCGCAACACCTCCGCGTCGGGGAAATCGGGTAGGCGCTTGCCGCAGTCCAGGGTGTGTACCTGCGCCAGCGTGAGCTCGTGCACCAGCTTGCCGACATAGGGATATTCGGGATCGCCGGGAAACGCGGGCGCGGTGTCGGAGCACTTCTCGGGCTCGATAGTCGGGTCGTGCCACACCAGGGGCTGCCCGTCCTCGGTGAGGACGATGTCGAATTCGATTGTGGTGACGCCCAATTCGATCGACTTGGCGAACGCGCGCAGCGACTCCTCCGTGGTTTCGCCCCGCCCGCCGCGATGGGCCTGCAGGTCAAAGCCCGCCGGTTGCGCGCCGGCCGGCACCGGCACCAGGAGCGCCACGGCCGCCAGCAGCGCCAAAAATCCGCGCGAGCAGACGCAAAAGCCCCGAAATCCTCGGCGTGTCGGGGCCTTTTGCGTCTGCTCGGCCAAAGAAGCTAGCCCCTGCGCTGACGCGCGATCTCGGCGAGCACCACCCCGGCCGCCACCGAGGCGTTCAGCGACTCGGTGTCGCCCGCCATCGGGATCGACACCACCTCGTCGCAGTTCTGCCGCACCAGCCGCGACAGCCCCTTGCCCTCCGATCCGACGACCACCACCAGCGGATCGGTGCCGTCGATGTCGTCCAGCGCGGTGTCACCGCCGGCGTCCAGACCGACGACGCGCAGGCCTTTATCGGCCCAATCCTTCAGCGTCCTGGTCAGATTCGTCGCCCGCGCCACCGGGAGCCGGGCCGCCGCCCCGGCGCTGGTCCGCCATGCCACCGCCGTCACCGCGGCCGAGCGCCGCTGCGGGATCAGCACACCGTGGCCGCCGAACGCCGCCACCGAGCGCACGATCGCGCCGAGGTTGCGGGGATCGGAGATGTTGTCCAGCGCGACCAGCAGCGCCGGTGGCGACCCGAGAGCGTCCGCGAGCAGGTCATCGGGATGGGCGTAGTCGTAGGGCGGCACCTGCAAGGCGATGCCCTGATGCAGGTGGTTGGCGGTCATGCGGTCCAGGTCCGAGCGCGGCACCTCCAGGATCGAGATGCCCGAATCGGCCGCCCGGGAGACGGATTCGGTGAGCCGCTCGTCGGCCTCGACACCGAGGGCGACATAGAGCGCGGTCGCCGGTACCCCGGCGCGCAGGCACTCCAGCACCGGGTTGCGGCCCAGCACGGTTTCGGTCTCGTCGGTCCGGCCCCGCGCTTGCCGGCGCGGCGGGGATTGCTTGGCGCGCTTGGCGGCGGGATGGTTGGGGCGCATGTGGGCCGGCGGCGTGGGACCGCGGCCCTCCAGCGCACGCCGTCGCTGACCGCCCGAGCCCACGGTCGGGCCCTTCTTGGTTCCGGATTTACGCACCGCGCCCCGGCGCCGCGAGTTGCCGGCCATCTACTTGCCACCGTCGCCGCGTAGCGACCACTGCGGCCCGTCGGCGGTGTCGGTGACCTCGATGCCGGCCTCGTTGAGCCGATCCCGGATCTCGTCGGCCAGCGCCCAGTTGCGCTCCTGACGCGCCTTGTCCCGGCTTTCGAGTTCGGCGCGCACCAGCACGTCCACGGCGGCCAGCGCGGCCGACGTCTCGTCGCGGGTCTCCCAGCGTTCGTCGAGCGGGTCGCAGCCCAGGATGCCCATCATCGCGCGGATGGCGCCCGCCTGTTCGAGCGCGGCGTCGTGGTCCCCGGCATCCAACGCCCGGTTGCCCTCGGCGCGGGCGTGGTGCACCTCGGCCAGGGCGATCGGCACCGCGAGGTCGTCGTCGAGGGCCTCGGCGAACCGCGGGGTCCATACGCCGGACCGCACGGCACCGACCCGGACGCGCACCCGGTGCAGGAACTCCTCAACCCCGACATAGGCTTTCACCGCGTCCTGCAGCGCGGTCTCGGAGAACTCCAGCATCGATCGGTAGTGCGCGCTGCCCAGGTAGTAGCGCAGTTCGGCCGGGCGCACCCGCTGCAGCATCGCCGGGATGGACAACACGTTGCCCAGCGACTTGCTCATCTTCTCCCCACCCATCGTCACCCAGCCGTTGTGCAGCCAGTACCGGGCGAAACCGTCCCCTGCCGCGCGGCTCTGCGCGATCTCGTTCTCGTGATGAGGAAACACCAAATCCATTCCACCGCAATGGATGTCGAATTCGGAGCCGAGGTAGGCGTGCGCCATCGCCGAGCACTCCAGGTGCCAGCCCGGACGCCCGCGGCCCCAGGGCGTGGGCCACGACGGCTCGCCGGGCTTGGCGCCCTTCCACAGCGTGAAGTCGCGCTGGTCGCGCTTGCCGGTCGCCACGCCCTCGCCCTGGTGGACGTCGTCTATCCGGTGCCCGGACAGCTGGCCGTATTCGGGGTAGCTCAGCACGTCGAAGTACACGTCCCCGCAGGCGGCGTACGCGTGGCCCGTCTCGATCAGGCGCTCCATCAGCTCGACCATCTGGGTGATGTGCCCGGTCGCGCGCGGCTCCGCCGACGGCGGCATCACGTCCAGGGCGTCGTAGGCGGCGATGAACGCGCGTTCGTAGGTGGCCGCCCACTCCCACCACGGACGGCCGGCGGCGGCGGCCTTGGTGAGGATCTTGTCGTCGATGTCGGTGACGTTGCGGACGAACGCGACGTCGTAGCCGCGCGCGATCAGCCACCGGCGCAGGATGTCGAAGGCCACCCCGCTGCGGACGTGCCCGATGTGCGGCTGACTTTGCACGGTGGCGCCGCACAGGTAGATGGAGACGTGCCCCGCGCGCAGCGGAACGAAGTCACGTACGGCACCGGCTGCCGTGTCGTGTAGCCGCATGGGGGCGCGATCGGTCACGACGTGCCAGCTTACCCGGCGTGTTGCCGCACCCTGCGCCGCCGAGGGCACTACCCGACGGGGACCACCAGCGCGGTGGCGATGGCGGCGACGCCCTCGCCGCGCCCAGTCAGGCCCAGCCCGTCGGTCGTCGTCGCCGACACCGACACCGGCGCCCGCAACAACCCCGACAGCACCTGCTGCGCCTCCGCGCGGCGCGGCCCGATCTTCGGACGGTTGCCGATCACCTGCACGGCCCCATTGCCGACCCGGTAGCCGTGCCGCGCGATCAAGTCGGCGACGTGGGAGAGCATGTCGGCGCCGCTGACGTCCTTCCAGCGCGGATCGTCGACCCCGAACACCGCGCCGATGTCACCGAGGCCCGCGGCCGAGAGCACCGCGTCGCACAGCGCGTGCGCACCCACATCCCCATCGGAGTGGCCGGCGCAGCCGTCCTCACCCGGGAACAACAGCCCCACCAGCCAGCACGGCCGCCCGGGCTGGATCGGGTGCACGTCGGTGCCCAGACCGACCCGAGGCAGCTCAGTCATCGGCGCACGATCGCCTCGGCCAGCAGTAGGTCCAACTGTGTGGTGATCTTGAACGCCAGCGGGTCACCGTCGACCACCTGAACCTGACCGCCGACATGCTCGACCAGGGACGCGTCGTCGGTGAACCCGCCCGCGCCCCGAGCGGCCCCGTAAGCGCGCAACAGCAGGTCGGTGGCAAACCCCTGCGGCGTCTGCACCGCCCGCAGCCCGGCCCGTTCCGGAGTGCCCAGCACCGCCCCGTTGGCGTCCACGGCCTTGATGGTGTCATGCAGCGGCTGCGCGGGCACCACGGCACGGTGGCCGGCCCGCAACGCCTCCACCACGCGCACGATCAGCGACGGCGGCGTCAGCGCCCGGGCGGCGTCATGCACGAGCACGAACTCGGGGTCACCCGCGAGAGCCGCCAGTGCGCGGCGCACCGATTCGGTACGGTCCGCGCCGCCGGCGACGACGGTGGCCCGCTCGGCCACCACCTGCCTGGCCTGGTCGATGCGGTCCGCCGGGACGGCCACCACCACCCGGTCGACGACCCCGGACTCCAGCAGCCCGGCTACGGCGCGCTCCAGCAGGGAACGCCCGTCGATTTCACAGAACGCTTTGGGAATGCCGGCGGCCAACCGTTCGCCCGATCCGGCCGCCGGAACGACGGCGACGATCACGGCCTATGGCCTTCAGGAAGCGGCGGCGAGAACCTCGTCGAGGATGGTTTCCGCTTTGGCGTCGTCGGTGCTCTCCGCCAGCGCCAGCTCGCCGACCAGAATTTGGCGGGCCTTGGCCAGCATCCGCTTCTCACCGGCGGACAGCCCGCGCTCCTGATCGCGGCGCCACAGGTCGCGAACCACCTCGGCGACCTTGTTGACGTCGCCGGAGGCGAGTTTTTCGAGATTGGCCTTGTAGCGGCGCGACCAGTTGGTCGGCTCCTCGGTGTGGGGCGCCCGCAGAACTTGGAAGACCTTGTCGAGGCCTTCCTGCCCCACGACATCGCGGACACCGACGTACTCGGCGTTTTCGGCGGGAACTCGAACGGTCAGGTCACCCTGCGCCACTTTCAAGACGAGATACTCTTTCTGCTCCCCTTTGATGGTTCGGGTTTCAATCGCCTCGACTAGCGCAGCACCGTGATGCGGGTAGACAACGGTGTCGCCGACCTTGAAGATCATCTGATTCGAGCCCCTTTCGTTACTTCATCCTAACACGGCGGCCCAACACGCGCGAAGCAACAGTGCAGGTCAGAGGCACAACACGCGTAGATTAGGGGTTGACAGGCGGCGCAAGACGTGCAATGGGACACACCACCAATCTCTCGTTTAGCCCTCTAATACCTTACCGGAGGCCAGTTGCCCAGGTCACCCGCCTTCTTCCAAAGCCCCGCGCTACCGCCCGCGGGAGCTTGCTACTACTGTGCATAGTTGCAAAGTCGTACCGGCCCGCCAGGAGGCACCGCGTGAACCATTCCAAGCTCCGCCTCCCCATCGCCGTGATCGGCGTGACGGTCCTGTTGAGCGGTTGCGGGGCCGGCCAGATCTCGCAGACGGCCACCCAGGATCCGGCCATCAACGGCAATAAGGTGCAGATCCAGAATGTGGGGCTGCGCGACGTGCGGATACAAGCCGTGCAGACAAGCGACGTCCTGCAGCCGGGCCGGACGGTGGAACTGGCACTGGTGGCCGTCAACCAGTCACCGGACACCGCGGACACCCTGGTCGGGATCACCAGCGAGGTCGGCACGGTGACCGTGTCCGGCGACACCCGCCTGCCCGCCGGCGGAATGCTGTTCATCGGCGAACCCGAGGGCAAGTACGTCGCCCCTGGTCCGCTCGATTCCAACACCGCGGCCAGGGCGACCGTCACGTTGGCCAAGCCCATCAGCAACGGCCTCACCTACACCTTCACCTTCAATTTCGAGAAGGCCGGGCAGGCCAGCGTGCTGGTGCCGATCTCGGCCCCCATCAAGTCTCCGGAGGTCTGAGCGGGCCGCCCGGCCTGTCTGGGCCGGGCTTGTCGTACCGGCCCGATACCTTCAGGGTGTGGCTAACGCACGCTCGCAATACCGCTGCTCGGAATGCCGCCACACCACCGCCAAGTGGGTAGGCCGCTGCCAGGAGTGCGGCACCTGGGGCACGGTCGACGAGGTGCCCGCGCTCAGTGCGGTCGGGGGTCGCCGGCGCCCGGCGGCTTCCCGGGCCGTTCCGATCACGTCGGTGGAACCGAACGCCAGCCGGCACCGCTCGACGGGCGTCGACGAACTCGACCGGGTGCTCGGCGGCGGCGTGGTGCCCGGATCGGTCACGCTGCTGGCCGGCGACCCGGGCGTGGGCAAGTCGACGCTGTTGCTCAAGGTCGCCCACCGCTGGGCGCTGGCCGGTCGGCGCGCCCTCTACATCTCCGGTGAGGAATCCGCCGGCCAGATCCGGCTGCGCGCCGACCGGATCGGCTGCGGCACGGACGAGCTGTACCTGGCCGCCGAGTCCGACCTGCACACGGTGCTCGAACACATCGCGACGGTGCGGCCCGCGCTAGTCATCGTGGACTCGGTGCAGACCATGTCCACGACGGAGGCCGACGGCGTCGCCGGCGGGGTCACGCAAGTGCGCGCGGTCACCGCCGCGCTGACGGCCGCCGCGAAGGCCAACGACGTCGCGATGATCCTGGTCGGCCACGTCACCAAGGACGGGGCGATCGCGGGGCCTCGGTCGCTGGAACACCTCGTTGACGTCGTGCTGCATTTCGAGGGCGACCGCAGCGGTGCGCTGCGGATGGTCCGCGGCGTGAAGAACCGCTTCGGCGCGGCCGATGAGGTCGGATGTTTCCTGTTGCACGACAACGGCATCGAGGGCGTCTCCGACCCGTCGAACCTGTTCTTGGATCAGCGCCCCGCGCCGGTCGCCGGCACCGCGATCACCGTGACGCTAGACGGCAAGCGGCCGTTGATCGGGGAAGTCCAGGCGCTGCTGGCGGTGTCACCCGCCGGGTCGCCGCGTCGCGCGGTGAGCGGGATCGACCACTCCCGGGCCGCGATGATCACCGCCGTGCTCGAAAAGCATGGCAGGCTGACCATTTCCGCCTGCGACGTCTACCTGTCCACGGTGGGCGGCATGCGGTTGACGGACCCGTCCTCGGATCTCGCCGTCGCTATCGCCCTGGCCTCGGCGCATTCGAACCTGCCGCTGCCCAACACCACGGTGATGATCGGCGAGGTCGGGCTGGCCGGCGACCTGCGGCGCGTCAGCGGCATGGACCGGCGCCTCGCCGAAGCGCAGCGCCAGGGATTCACCACCGCCCTGATCCCGGGCGGCGACGATCCCCGGCGCGAGATCGTGCCGCCCGGCATGCGCGCGCTGCGCGCGCCCACCATCGCCGCCGCGCTGGAGCACATGAGCGATATCGCCGATCACAGCGCCGGTGGCCGCCGTCCGGGACCCCATCCGATCGACAGGCCTCCACTGTGGCCGCTCTCGTAGCAGAATGACACGTTGTGACTGGTCCGACCCTGCGTGACACTGTCGCCCGCCTGGCGCCGGGCACCGGGCTGCGAGACGGCCTGGAGCGCATCCTGCGCGGCCGCACCGGTGCGCTGATCGTGCTCGGCAACGACGAGAACGTCGAGGCGATCTGCGACGGCGGCTTCGCGCTCGACGTCCGGTATGCGCCGACGCGACTGCGCGAGCTGGCGAAGATGGACGGCGCCGTCGTGCTCTCCACCGACGCCAGCCGCATCGTGCGGGCCAACGTGCAACTGGTCCCGGACCCGTCGATAGCCACCGACGAGTCGGGAACCCGGCACCGCTCGGCCGAACGGGCCGCGATCCAGACCGGCTACCCGGTGATCTCGGTCAGCCATTCGATGAACATCGTCACCGTCTACGTCGGCGGCGAACGCCACGTGCTCACCGATTCCGCGACCATCCTGTCGCGCGCCAATCAGGCCATCGCGACCCTGGAGCGCTACAAGGCCCGGCTCGACGAGGTCAGCAGGCAACTGTCGCGGGCGGAGATCGAGGACTTCGTCACGCTCCGCGACGTGCTGACGGTGGTGCAGCGGCTCGAGCTGGTGCGCCGCATCGGCCTGGTGATCGACAACGACGTCGTCGAACTCGGCACCGACGGGCGCCAGCTGCGGCTGCAGCTCGAGGAGCTGCTGGGCGGCAACGACATCGCCCGGGGTCTGATCGTGCGCGACTACCACGCCGGCCCCGAGCCGCTGTCCGAGTCCCAGCTGACCGCCACCCTGGACGAGCTGGACTGCCTCTCGGACGCCGAACTACTCGACTTCACCTCGCTGGCCAAGGTTTTCGGCTATCCCATGACCACCGAGGCGCAGGATTCGGCGCTCAGCCCGCGCGGCTACCGGGCGATGGCCGGTATCCCGCGGCTGCAGTTCGCCCACGTCGATCTGCTGGTGCGGTCGTTCGGGACGCTGCAGGGGCTGCTGGCGGCCAGCGCGAACGACCTGCAGTCGGTGGACGGCATCGGCGCGATGTGGGCCCGCCACGTGCGCGAGGGGCTCTCGCAGCTGGCGGAATCGACCATCGCCGATCCGTTGAGCTGACCGACCTCAGCCGCTGTGGGCGGGCGCGACCGCCGGCGCCGCAGGCTGCGGTCCGGCTGCCGGCCCGGGCGCGGGCACCGGCCCCGGTGGCGGTGGCGGCTGGTTGAGGATGAACGGAACCGGTTGGGAGCGCAGATTTCCCAGCTGCACGACCAGGTTGTAGGTGCCCGGCCCGATCGCCGGCCGCGGCAGCGGGCAGTGCGGTGCCGAGCCCATCCCCGTCCAGGTCACCGCCGTCGTAACCTGCTCACCCGGCGTGAAAGTCTTGATCAGGGTCTCGTTGGACGGCGCGCAGTCCAGGTTGGACCACAGCCGCTTGTTGTCCAACGAGTAGACGTAGGCGGCGAGCACCGCGGCCCCGACGTCACGCTTGCAGGCCACCAGGCCGATGTTGGTGACGACCATGGTGAACTTCGGCTGGTCACCGATGAAGTACTGAGGCTGGTTGGTCAGGCCCTTGACGGCCAGCGTCGAGTCGGGGCAGTCGTCGCCCTCCTTGAGCAGCGGCGGGGGCTGCACCGCGGCGGTCGGGGTGGGCGTCTCCGGGTTCTGTCCCTGCGCCGCCGGCGGGTTACCTTCCTGTCCCCCCGGGGCGGGCGCCTGGGGCGCGGGCGAGTCCGGTTTGCCCTGGGCGGAGTTCGATTTGGTGGCGCCGGCGGGTTTGGACCCCGCGCTGCCGCCCATGAAGGCGATGACGGTCGCCACCGCGATCCCTATTACGACGACCGCGATGCCCAGCGCCAGGCCCCTGCGGCGCCAATAGATCTCCGTGGGTAGCGGGCCATGCGGTTCTAGATCCAGCACATTCACACCGTAGGGCCAGGTCATGCGGATTTGTTACACCCGCCCCGGCGTGTCGCGGAGTTAGCTGGCCAACCGGCGTGTTAGTGAGGCGAGGCCGCCGGTTACACGCCGATGTCGCCGACGTGCTCGCGCAGCACCGCCCGCCCGTCGGACAGGTGGTAGGTGACGCCCGCTATCGCCAGGGTGCCCGCGGCCACGCGCTGCGAGATCGCCGAGGAACGCGACATGAGCTGCGCCACCGTTTCGCGCACGTGTCGTTCCTCGAATTCGTCTACCCGGCTCAGGCCCTCGCGGCGGCCCATCAGGATCGAGGGCGCCACCCGCTCGACCACGTCGCGCACGAAACCGGTCGGGATGGCGCCGTCGTCGATCGCGCTCAGGGCGGCCTTGACGGCGCCGCAGCTGTCATGGCCGAGCACCACGATGAGCGGCACGTCGAGCACCGTCACCGCGAACTCGATGGACCCCAGTACCGCCGCATCGATGACCTGCCCGGCGGTACGCACCACGAACATGTCGCCCAGGCCCTGGTCGAAGATCAGCTCGGCCGCGACCCTGCTGTCGGCGCAGCCGAACACGACCGCGGTCGGCTTCTGTCCGGCGGCCAGGCTGGCGCGATGTTCGACGCTCTGGCTGGGATGCTGGGGCTTGCCCGCGACGAATCGCTCGTTACCCTCGTTGAGTGCTTTCCACGCGCTTACCGGACTGGTGTTAGGCATGGCTGCCATCATGCCGCACCCGCCGGTAAACGGACGGTCAAATATTCCGGCCGACCAGTTGCTGGATTGGTACGACCGGTCGCGCCGTGATCTCCCGTGGCGCGAACCCGATGTCAGCGCGTGGCAGATCCTGGTCAGCGAGTTCATGCTGCAACAGACGCCGGTGTCCCGGGTGCTACCGATCTGGACCGATTGGGTACAACGATGGCCGACCGCGTCGGCCACGGCCGCCGCCAGCGCGGCCGACGTGCTGCGCGCCTGGGGCAAGCTCGGCTATCCGCGGCGGGCCAAGCGGTTGCACGAGTGCGCCGTCGTCATCGCCCGTGAGTACGACGACGTGGTCCCCGACGACGTCGACACCCTGCTGACACTGCCGGGCGTCGGCAGCTATACCGCGCGCGCCGTGGCGTCCTTCGCCTACCGCCGGCCGGTGCCGGTGGTGGACACCAACGTGCGCCGGGTGATGGCGCGCGCGGTCCACGGCTTGGCGGACGCCGCGTCCCCCTCGGCGGCGCGCGACCACGCCGACGTTTCCGTGCTGTTACCAAAAGGCGATGCGGCGCCACGGTTTTCGGTGGCTCTGATGGAATTGGGTGCGACGGTCTGCACCGCGCGAACGCCGCGCTGCGGGCTGTGTCCACTGACGCAATGCGCCTGGCGGCACGCCGGCTATCCCGCGGCGCAAGGGCCCGCGCGCCGCGCTCAGACCTACGCCGGCACCGACCGACAGGTCCGCGGAAGGCTGCTGGACGTATTGCGCGCCAGTGACTCTCCGGTCACCCGGGCGGCGTTGGACATGGCGTGGCTGACCAATACCCGCCAGCGCGACCGGGCGCTGGATTCGCTGCTGGAGGACGGCCTGGTCGCAAAGACGATCGACGGCCGGTTCGCGTTGGCCGGGGAGGAGTAGCCGATCTCGGCGGTCCGGTCAGAGGTCGTTGCCGGCGTAGGACTGGTTGAAACTTTTGTTGGCCAACGGGAAGTCGGGGACGATGGTGTCGCCCATCGCGACGGGAAGGGCCGGCCAGTTAAACCAGGAGGGGTCGACGATCTTGGCGCGGCTGATGCGATTGCCGTCGCCGACCTCCACCCGATGCACGATGGTGCCTCGCCAACCCTCGACGATGCCGACACCGCTGCAGGTTCCAGCAGCAGGCGGCGGCCTTCCGACGTATTCCATCGGTCCGGCATGCGTGTCGACCAAGTGGCATGCCAGTTCGGTCGACGCCGCGAATTCATCGCGTCGCACCGTGTAGCGGGCGAGGACATCACCGGCCGCGGATCCGATCTCCGTCACCGGAAGCGCGGTGGTGGGGTGGTCGAGCCTCGCATCGCTGCCGATACCACTGGCCCGGGCCACATAGCCCAGACACCCGAGCGCATGAGCGTCATCTCGACCCAGCACCGCCGTCCCGGCGAACCGGTCGTAGACCAGGCTATTGCGCAGCGTCAGGTCCGCGACCTCGGCGACATCGGACGCAATCGATCGCAGCGCGGTGACATCGGGCAGGGCCCGAATCGCGACCCCGCCCGGGCGAATTGCGCCGCGCAGCAGACGGTTCCCGGTGACGTCCGCGTTTATCCGCAGCAGCTGTTCGCGGATGCGTTGCGCGTGCGCATTGGCGAGGCCGAATCCGACATCGTTGGCCAGCGCACCCAGGTCGGCGACGTGGTTGTAGAGGCGCTCCAGTTCGACGAGCAATGCCCGCATCCGGTGCGCTTCGTCGGGGAGTTGCACGCCGAGCGCCTCTTCGGTGGCGAGGCTGTGGGCGAGCGCATGCGCAACTGACGTGTCGCCGCTGACGCGCTCGGCCAACTCGACCGCGCCGTCAGCGCGCCGGCCCTCGAACAGCTTTTCCAGCCCCCGGTGGACGAACCACAGCCGGGCCTTGAGCCGCAGCACGGTTTCACCGGCGACCGAGAAGCGAAAATGGCCGGGTTCGATCAGCCCGGCATGCACGGGACCGACCGGGATCTCATAGACGCCGGGCCCCTCGACGGTGACGAACGGGAACCGGCCGCTGCCGTTGAAGTCGGGGGCGACCGCGGCATCGCGGCGCATCGGATGCCAGTCCTCGGGCCAGTGCGCGTGCCGCACCAGCCGGCGCGCCTTGGGATGCCCCACGGGCCGGATCCCATACAGGTCGGCGATTTCGCGCTCGAAACGGCCCGCCGGAAATGACAGATGTGCCAACGACCGCAGCGAGGGATCATCCCGGGAAACTTCGCATTCGAGCTCGACTCGGCGATCGGGGCGACCGGCGAGGAACAGATAGACGATGCGGAATACGCGCTCGTCCTCGTGGGCCGCCACCAGGCCCAGGCGAAACCCGTCGCCGAGCAGCTCTTCCGCCTTCGCCGCGAGCACATCCTGACATACGATGTGGCGCAGCCGGTTACCGTTCACGGCAGTGCACCGACGTCGCCGGCCGCGGCGGTGAACAGGTCGGTGAGCGGACCGGCGGTGACGCCGAGGACGAGCGATGCCGCAACGCCGAGGAGCAGCGCAACTGTCACCGTTCGCGGAACCGTGATCGCCGGCGCGCCCGCGGGCCGGCCGCCCAGCAGGATGCGGCCCGAATTGCGCACCAACGCGGCGAACGCGACCGCCATGAACAGCACGCCCGCCGCGAGGACCCAGATAAGCCCGGCGGCGGCCAGCGAGCGGACGATCGCCAGCTCGCTGGCGAACATCGCGAACGGCGGGAGCCCCAGCAGCACGATCACACCGACGGCCAGCGATCCACCGATCAGGCGGGAACGCCGCAGCACGGCGCCGATATCGGCGATTGCGGTTGAGTTGTGGGCGGCCTGCAGTTGGCCGCTCGCCAGGAACAGAACGGTCTTGCCGATCCCGTGCGCGAGGACGTGTAGCAGCAGCGCCGCAACAGCCAGGCTGGTTCCCACGGCCGCGGCGATCGCGATCAACCCCATGTTCTCCATCGAGGAGTAGGCGAGCATGCGTTTGATGTCGGGCGTCACCGTGAGCATCAGGGCAGCGATCAACAACGTCGCCAGCCCGATCACCACCAGACCCGAACGCATGAACGTCGGCCCGGCCGCGGCATCGATGATGGGTCTGATGCGGATCAGGACCGACAACGCCACCGCCAGCAGCACACCGCTCATCAGGGCCGAGACAGGCGCCGGAGCCTGGCTGTGGGCGTCGGCCAGCCAGGTGTGGAAGGGGAACAGCCCGGCCTTGGCGCCGTAGCCGATCAGCAGCAGCCCGCCGGCCAGCCGGGTGATGTCGGGATGCAACCCGTGCGCGTGCGCCGCCAGCACGTCGAGATCCAGCGCCGCCGCGGCCGGTGCGCCGGCGTGCTCAGCGGCGTAGTACAGCAGCACGGTGCCCAGAAAAGCGACAGCGATGCCGACCGAGCAGATCACCACGTACTTCCAGGTCGCTTCGAGCGCCTCGCGGGAGCGGCGGTGGCCAACCAGAAAGGCCGTGATCACCGTGGTGGCCTCGATCGCAACCCAGATCACGCCGATGTTGTTGGCGCACACCGCGATAACCATCGCGGCCAGGAACCCGGACGTCAAGGCGCCATAGCCACGGGCACCATGGGGATCGGTGTGGTGGTTGGCAAGTTCGGCGTCGACATAGCCGATGCCGGCCCAGGTCGCCAGCGTGGCAACGGTTCCGATGACGATCAACATGGTGACGGTGAGGGCGTCGACTCGCAACAGCCCGCCCATCGCCGTCCGGGGCGCTGAGCCGGCGCTGAATGCCAGCGCCACACCGCAGCCGAGCACCGCTGCCGCCGAGAGGACGATCAGGGTTGCGGTCGACCGGCGCCACCCGAAGACGAACGTGGCGATCGACGCGCCGATCGGCGCGAGGACCGCGGCAAGCAGCAGGGCGGTCATCAGTCGTGCAACTCCCGCAGCGCGTCCAGGTCGGCCCCGCCGAAGGCGCGGGACAGCCGACCCGTCAGAACGCCGATGACGATGACCGCGAACAGCACGTCCAAGGAGGCGCCGAGTTCGACGATCAACGGCACCCCGGCGGTGAGCAAGAAGGCGGTCGCGGCGATTCCGTTGTCCAGCATGAGGAATCCCGCGGCCTGCGACACGGCGTGACGGCGCGTGGCCATGACGAACAGCGCGATCAGCACCACGGCGGTGGCGGCCGGGACAGCGGTGGTCGTGGCCGCCGGTTGCAGGTTGACCAGGGGCCGGGTGGCCGCGAATGCGGCCAACGTCAGCACGGCGGTGATCAACAGGGAGGTGGCCGTGTTGACCAGCGGCGTGGCTTCGCGGTGAGACTGCGGCTCGGCACCGACCGCGCGGGCCAGCAGCCGGGGCAATATCACCGCCCTCAAGGCGAGCACGACGACACCGACACCGATGAGCGCACCGTCACCGCCGTAGCACCCGCGCAGGATGGGGATGGCCGCCAAAGCGATGCCCTGCCAGGCCAGCAGGCGATTGATGGCGCCCAGGTCGCGGCGCCACACGATCAGCACCGCGGCCAGGAGCAACCCGCCCGCGGCGAGGTCGACCAGTACGGAAAAGGCGCCGTTGGTCATGCCGGCACCGCGAAGAAGTTGGCGGTGACGACGGCGAGCAGCGCCAGCAGGAAAGATCCGGCGAGCAACTCGGGAACCCGGAACAACCGCAGCTTGGCGACGAACACTTCGACGGTCGCCAACAGTGCGGCCAGGGCCGCTACCTTGGCCGTTACCGCCGCGAGGCCGAAGACAATGCCCAATGCGCCGGGACGGCTGTCGGCAATTCCCCAGGGCGCGAACAGGTTTGCCAGTAGCGCCAACAGGACGGTCAGTCGCATCCCGGTCGCCCACTCGATCAGCGCGAGCCGCGGACCGGCGTATTCGAGGACCATCGCCTCGTGGACCATCGTCAGCTCGAGATGGGTGGCCGGGTTGTCGACCGGCAACCGCCCGGTTTCGGCGACGATCACGATCACCAGCGCGGCGAACGCCAGCAGCGCGGCCAGCGACACCACCTGCTCGGGATGTGAGATTGTATGTGCCACCAACGCACCGAGATTGGCCGAGCCCGCCGGCATGGACAGGGCGAACACCGCCAGCAGAATGGTGGGTTCCACCAGCGCGGCGATGGTGATCTCGCGGCTGGCCCCCATGCCGCCGAACGAGGTGCCGGTGTCGATGCCGGCCAGGGTCAGCGCGACGGTGCCCACCAGCAGCAGGCCGACCACGGCGAACAAGTCGGCGCTGCCGTCCAGGGGGGAGCCGGTCGCCACCAGCGGCGCGATCGCGGCGATGAGCAACGTCGAACCCGCCACGACGGCCGGTGCGGCCGCGAACACCACGGTCGTCCCGAGCGGGGTGATCTGCTGTTTACCAAGCTGCTTGACGATGTCGCGCCATGGCTGCAGGATGCCGCCCCCGACGCGGCCCTCCCAACGCGCGCGCACCTGCCGGGTGAGGCCGACCACCAGCGGTGCCCCGGCCATCACCGCGCCGATTTGCACCGCGCCCGCGACGCAGGACCACAAGTTCATCGGGCGACCACCAGGACGACCAGCACACCGAGCGCTCCGTAGGCCAGATACAGGTGCACGCTGCCAGTGTGGGCCCGCCGCACCAGCGCCGCAGCGGCCGTTACCAATTGGATCACCGGGGTGTAGCAGCGCTCCTCGATGGCATCGGCGATCCTGCTGCGGTAGGTGATTCGGTCCGCCAGATACCGCGACTCGGCGGCGGGAGTGATCTCGATATCGGTGACGGGCCGAAGGACGTCGTTGAATACGCGTTGCAGCGGCTCGGCGAACGACGTGGCCGTGTACTGCATCCGGGCGGTAAGACCGTCCGCGCCGCAGGCCCACAGCGGCAACGCCGCGGGCGCCGGGCGCCGGCCCCGGCGCCAACGTGCCAGCGCGGCGGCGGTCAGCGCGGCCACCGTCAGCCCGACGGCGATCACCGCGGGCGCGAGCGACCCCTGCAGGCCCGGCAGCCGCACCACCGCGCCGAGGCCGGTGAACTCCACGGCCCGGGCCGCGGGCAACGCGGCGACGGCCCGGCGCAGCACGGGCGCGACGATCGACGGCGCAACCGCCAGCAGCACACAGGCGGCTCCAGCCAGCCCCATACCGGCCAGCATGCCGACCGGCGCCTCGCGGGCCCGGGCCGCCTCGCGGCTGCGGGGCCGGGCCAGGAACCCGATCCCGAAAGCCTTGACCATCGCCGCCACCCCCAGGCCCGCGGTGAGCGCGACCGCGCCCACCGCCAACGGCGTCGTCAGGGAGAGGAGGGTGTTGTGCGCGGGTGCCGTGTGGATCAGGGACTGGACCAGCAGCCATTCGCTGACGAACCCGGCGCCCAGCGGTAGCCCACAAGCGCCGAGCGCGGCCACCCCGAAAAGCGTGGTGCTGGCCGGCATGCGGCGGGCCAGGCCGCCTAGCCGATCCAGGTCGCGCAGTCCCGTGGCGACCAGTACCGATCCGGCCGCCAGGAACCCGAGGCTCTTGAAACCCGCGTGCGCGATCAGGTGCAGCATGGCCGCGGCCGCGGCGATCGTCGCCGGCCCGCGCGCGTCGCAGGCCGCGAACAGGGTCGCCGCTCCCAACGCCAGCGTGACCAAACCGAGGTTCTCCGTCGTCGAATAGGCGAGCAGCCGTTTGAGATCGGTGGCCACCGAGGCCTGGACCACCCCGTAGAGCGCCGAGATCCCCCCGACAACCATCAAGGTCAGCCCCCACCAGCGCGAACCCGGGCCGAGTAACTGGAGGTCGATGCGGCAGATGCCGTAGATCCCCAGGTTGACCATCGCCGCGCTCAGCAGCGCCGACACCGGGCTCGGCGACTCCGGGTGGGCGCGCGGCAACCAGGCGTGCAGCGGCACCAGCCCGGCCTTGGACCCGAACCCCGCGACCGTCAGCACGAAGACCGCCGAACTCGCACCCTGTGATATGCCGTGCAATTGCGCGAACCGGTTCGCCCCGCCGGCCGCCGAAAGGATCATCAGCCCGACCAGGATCGAGGCAAACCCCAACTGGGTCATGACCGCATACACCAGCGCGGCGGAGCGCACTTGGGGACGGGTGTGCTCGTCGAGCACGAGTATCAGCGAGGCGATCGCCATCGATTCCCATGCCAGCAGGAAAGTGGTCACCGACCCAGCCGCCGGTACCACCAGCATCGCCCCGACAAACACCGGCAACACCGCCAGGGTGACCGGTCCGAGGTGACCGCGCCGGGCGTACCCGGCGGCGTAGGGACCCACCGCGACCGCGACCGCGCCCACGAGCGCCATGAAGAACCCGCCCAGCGGATCGAGCGCGAGCTGGATCCCGGACAGCGGGAGCAGCCAGCCGATGTGCACCGGCCGTGCCGCACCGAACATCCCGAGCATGCCGGCCGCGACCCCGCCCATGCCGAGCAGCGACGTCAGCGCGCCCGCGGCAATCGGCGTGAATGCCGGCGTGCGCACCGCAGTGGCCCCCTGTGCACTCACTTGCCGGCCACCGATCGCAGGGCCGCGACGATCTCGCTCGGCGTCGGCGGGCACCCCGGGATTTGCACATCGACGGGCACCACCTCGCCCACCGCGCCGACCACGCCATAGGCACCCTTGAACACCCCCTGGTTCAGGGCACAGTCCCCGCAGGCGATCACCCGCCGGGGCAGCGGGGTGGCCTCGAGGGTGGCCCGCAGCGGCCCGGCCATGTTGCGCGTCACGACGCCGGTGACGAGCAGCGCGTCCGCGTGCCGCGGGGAGGCCACCAGCCGTGCACCGAAACGCTCGGCGTCATACACGGGCCCGAATGCGCCCGAGATCTCGACCTCACACCCATTACACGACCCCGCGTCGACATGCCTGACCTGCAGCGAACCACGCACTCCTGCGATCGTTTTCGCAGTCGACGGTGACCCCGGTGCCGCGGGCTCGGTGACTCGCCCCACCCTGAATGCCTTGCTGAACCAACCCATCGACGCCACTACTCCGCGCCGTCGGCGCGCAGGTCTTCCAAAGCTGCGACACGGTCTGTGAGCACCCCGGTGAGCACCTTGCGCGCCACCAGCAACAGTTCGGCGATGTCGGCGGAGGCGATCGAGTAGATCATCGTGTTGCCGTCCCGGATCGCGTCGACCACACCGGCCCGCCTCAGCACCCCCAGCTGTTGGGACAGGTTCGACGATTCCAGCCCGACCTCGGGCAGCAGCTCGCCGACCGACTTGTCCCCCGCCGCGAGCAACTCCAGGATCCTGATGCGCGCCGGATGACCCAACGTCTTGAAGAACTCGGCCTTGAGCTTGTAGAGCGGCTCCGACACGACTAGATCTCCTGAAGACTTTTATATTCCTAGATTCGAACAATTGAAGAATTTATCATTTCGTGCTCACGCGTTGCCACCCGGCGAGCTGTGGCGGCAACCACATATACGAAGTTATTTTCGTGATACTTGACGTGCGTATTTTATCTCGCGTATTGTCTGTCGCATGTACAGCTCCCCTGCCGCGGTAGCCGGTGGTGATGACCGGTGAACGCCGTCCTCGTCGCCGTTGTGACACTGCCCCTCCTCGCCGCACTCGGCGTGCTGCCGGCCGGCTCGCAATATCCCCGCCTCGTGGGCCGATTGGGTGCCTCGGCAACCGGCGCGGGCTTTGCCGGCGCGGTCGCCCTCGGGCTCTACGCAACCGTCCACGGCCCCGTGTCGGCCACGCTGACCTCTGCCCAAGGCGCCTTGATCGCCGAGCTGACCGTCGACCGGCTCAGCGCACTGCTGCTGGTGCTGGTGTACGGGGTGAGCACGGTAGCCCAGGTTTTCGCGCTGCGTTACCTCGCCTGCGACAGGCGGTCCGGGTGGTTCACCGCCGGCACCGGCCTGCTCACCGCCGCCTCCGCCGGCCTGATGACCGCCGGAACCCTGATCGGACTGGCCGCCTTCTGGAGCGTGGCCGGCACCGCGCTGTGCCTGCTGCTGGCCACCTACTGGGAGCTGCCCGCCGCCCGCAATGGCGTCGGGCGCACCGCGACCGCGTTCCTGCTGGGCGACCTCGCCCTGTGGTCGGCGGTCTGCTGGATCACCGCGCAACGCGGCAACGTGCGGCTGTCCGACCTGGGACACAACGGGCACAACGGGTTTGAGCCATCCGCACCGTCGCTGACGGCAGCGGCCGGCTTGATCGTCGTCGCGGCTCTGTCACGATCGGCGCAGATTCCGTTTCACCGCTGGCTGCCCGCGACCCTGGCCGCGCCCACCCCGGTCTCGGCCCTGCTGCACGCCGGTGTTGTCAACGCCGGAGGCGTGCTGCTGGTGCGCCTGAGCCCCCTAGTCAGCGGATCAGCCATCGCCATGGGCCTGGCATTCGTTGCCGGCACACTGAGCATGGTCTACGGCGGCGTCGTGATGCTGACGAAATCCGACATCAAGGGCTCGCTGGTGTATTCGACGATGGCCCAGATGGGCTTCATGATCTTGACCTGCGGGCTGGGCCTGTCCGCGGCCGCGGTATTCCACTTAGTGGGCCACGGTTTCTACAAGGCCACCCTGTTCCTGTCATCCGGCTCGGCGATAGCCAAGCGTCGCCAGAAGGCCGCTCGGCCACCCGTGGCGGCGCCGGCCACGCCCCGATGGGCCGCAATCCAGGTCACGGCGATGCTCGTGCCCGCCGCCGCGCTGTACGTAGCCGCCAACGTGGTGCGAGTGCCCGACGCCGAGCACGGCTCGGCGACGGCACTGCTGGTCTTCACCTGGGCCACCGCCGCGGCGGCGTTGTCCGGCTGGCTGACCCGCAACCCGGGCATGCGGGCCGCCCTAACCGGCGCCGTCGTACTGCTCGTGGCGGCCATCGGATACGTGGCGGTGGTGAGCGCCGTCACCGGATTCCTGGCTCCCGCATTGCCGCCGGTGACCGTACCCGCCGCCTCGTCGCTCGGCCTCGCCGCGGTGGCCGTCATCCTGGGCGCGCTGGCCGTGCTGCGCCAGGCGCCGCCCGACGGCCGGGCCGGTCGCGTACAACGCGCCCTCTATGCGAAAGCACTTGTTGCTGGGCACCTTCCAGCGCCCAGCCTGGGACTCACGCCGACTGCCCATCCCCTGACCCGCCAACTGACAGGAGCGCTCCAGTGACCACCTTGGCCGACCACGTATCGATCGACACCCGCCGCGCGCAGTTGCGCACTGAGGTCACCCTGGCCGCCCGCGTGGTCCCCACGCACTACCCGCTGGAGACGTTCATCGCCGTCAACCCGCTGGCCGGGCTGGAGTCGATGCCCTTCGAGCAGGCCGTCCGGCGCGCGGGTGATCTCTACGGAATTCGAGGTGTGTTGGACGAGACGGCCTATCGCGACCTCTACCGCCGCGGACGGATCACCGACGCCGACCTGGAATCGGTTCTGCGGCAGCGCTATCCGGCGCTGCTCGACGGGAAGCCCGTCGGGATGGGGAGCCGGTCGGTGACACCTGCCGAATTGTTGCGCGCCGACCTGCTCAACGGCAGCCTGGCCCCGATGCCGTTGCGGCGCAACATGACCCACAGCGAGCTGGTGGCGCCGCGGGTGGCCGAGCAGGTCGACGCCCAGGCCGCCAAATGGTGCGCGGCGTACTTCGGCTCGTCTTCGGCGGGCTGGCAGATGCCCGGCCGCCATGACGGCTTCTACCCCGCCTGGCGGGCGCTGGCCGCCGGGGACCACACGGTGAGCAGGAGCATCCGTGCCGCACTGCGGAAGGTGCCCAACCGAGCCGATGACGCCGCCCTGCACGCCCTGCAGCAGTTGGGGCTCGCCGACGACGAACGGATCACCTACCTGCAGGCGCACTTGACCCGCCTTCCGGGCTGGGCCGCCCACGTCCGTTGGGCCGCGGCGCGCACCACCGGCATGGATCTGCTGGACTACCTCGCCATGCGGCTGACGTACGAAGCGGTGTTGTTGTCCCACAACGATTCCAGGCCACGTCCCGGATCGGGCGGGGCTGCCGATCCACCCATTCCCTCGGCCCGGGACCGGGCCGCCGCGTTGGCCCGGGGCTGGGGGCTGGACGAGGTGGACGACGGCGATCTGGGCGCGGCCGCGCGGGTGTTGTCCGCGTTGCCCGTCACCGCGCGGCCGATGGTGTGGCAGCAGGCCTACGAGGGGAACTATCGCGACGCGCTGCTGCGGACGTTGGCGCAAAGCGCGCCGGCATCAAGCGATGGGCGTCCGCAAGCCCAGCTCGTGTGCTGCATCGACACCCGATCCGAGGGGCTGCGTCGCCACGTCGAATCCCTGGGGCCCTACCAAACGTTTGGCTTCGCTGGTTTCTTCGCCGTCGCGATCCGGTTCACCAGCCTCCTAGGCGGAACGCCCGACGATCTGTGCCCGGTGCTGATCAGCCCGGAGCACGACGTCAGTGAGATCCCGGCACCGTCCGCCGCCGCGGCGGCGCGGCGTCTGCGCGACGGCAGCGTCACGATGGCCGGCGCCGAGGCGGCGTTCCACGCCGCCAAGCAGGCCCTGCTCGCCCCGTTCGCATTGGCAGAAGCCGCGGGCTGGGCCGCCGGTCCGTGGGCGGCGGCCAAAACGCTGAGCCCGAAAGCAACCGGCGCACTGCGCCGGCGGCTGCGCGACCGGCTGGCACCCCCCGCACCGACCGTGCTGTCGATCAACGACACGGCCGCACTGGACCGCCGCGCCCTCTACGCGCAGGTGGCGCTCACCACCATGGGGCTGACCGACGAATTCGCCCGCCTGGTCGTCCTCTGCGGGCACGGCAGCGTCACCGAGAACAACCCGTACCAGGCGGCGCTGGACTGCGGAGCCTGCGGCGGCCAGGCCGGCGGCCCCAACGCCCGCACCGCTGCGGCGATCCTCAACAACGCCGATGTCCGCGGCGAATTGCGCAACCTGGGCATCACGATTCCGGACGACACCTGGTTCGTCGCGGCTCAGCATGACACCGCGACCGACCGGGTCACGATCTTGGACGAGCACCTGGTTCCGACCAGCCATCGCCACGACGTGCGCAGGCTCAGCACGGATCTCGGCATCGCCGGCGCCGAATTGGCCGCCGAACGCTGCGCGGGTCTTCCCGGCGGCCCCGCTGCGGCCCGCCCCGCACGGGCCGCACGCCACGTCGCCGGCCGATCCGTCGACTGGGCGCAGGTCTTCCCCGAGTGGGGCCTGGCCGGCAACGCGGCGTTCATCGTGGCACCCCGCGCGATCACCCGCGGAATCGACCTGCACCGAAGGGTTTTCCTGCACTCCTACGAAGCCGACGTGGACCCCGAGGGCAGCGCACTGGAAACCATTCTGACCGCACCGATGGTGGTCGCTCAATGGATCAACTGCCAGTACTACTTCTCGACGGTGGCGCCGGAGGTCTTCGGAGCCGGAACCAAGACCATCCACAACGTCGTCGGCGGCGTGGGTGTGCTGGCGGGCTACGGTGGCGACCTGCAACTGGGCCTGCCCCGACAGTCGCTTACCGATGGTCAGTCCTTCGGCCACGAACCCATGCGCCTGTTGACCATCGTCCAGGCACCGCTGCAGCGCATCGACACGGTGATCGAGCGAAATCCCTTGCTGCAGCATCTGTTCGGCAACGATTGGGTCTGCCTGGCCGCCCGTGAGCACGCAGACCAACACTGGCGACGCTGGACCCGTGGCGGCTGGCGCAGCTGGGCCGCGACCGCCGCGGCCGACCCCCACCACCCCATCGAGCAGGAGGTAACCCCATGTCGGTAAACGGTCTGACCAAGATGACCAAGATCGAAGTCGTCGTTGCCGGAGAGCACGTACCCGCGGTTCGCGAGCAGTTCCGCAGCGCCGGGACAACCGGTTTCACCAGCGTGTCCGGTGTGTCGGGACTCGGTCACCACGGCTACCACCAGGGCCGGCTGCTTTTCAATCAACAGGCAGCCCTGGAGTTGCTCATCACCGTCGTCCCGGAGGCGAAGTCGGGGCCGCTGATCGCGGGACTGCGCCGCCTGCTCGACGACTCACCCGGGGTGATGTTCGTCACCGACACCTACGTCAGCCGACCCGAGTACTTCAGCTGAAACCCCCACCAGGAAAGGAAAACCCATGTCCCACCACGCAACCGCAGCCAGCCCCTCGGCCACCTGGCGGCGCCTCCGAACCGGCAACCAACGTTTCTACGCCGCGTTGCATTCCAGGCCGGAAGTCGCCACCGAGCGGCAAGCGCCCCTGGCGGCGGTGTTCCGCTGCGCAGACTCCCACCTGGCCAGCGAGGCGGTCTTCGGCCAAAGCCGCGGCTCGCTCGTCGACATCAGCGCCTGGGGCCACGTCGTCGACACCGGCGTGTTGGCCGGCCTCGAGTACGCCGTCGGCACACTGAAGACACCGCTGATCGCCGTCCTCGGCCACCCCGACTGCGCCGCGATGCATACCGCCCTCAGCGCCTGGAAGAACGTCACCTTCCCCGAGGGAGCGGTTCGCTCGGTTGTCGAGCAGGCGATATCGTCGCTCACCCGGCTCAACGCCACCGTCGGTGCCGCCGACGAACTGTCCGCCGCGCATGTGGTGCAGACCGGCGTCACGCTGTTGCACAAGTCGCCGGTGATCGCCAAGGCCGTCGACAGCGGACAGGCCGCGATCGTGTGCCTCGTCAGCGATCGCAACGACGGCCGGCTGCGCGCCTGCGCGACCTTCGGAGACGTTGCCGAAAGTGAGTCACCGCTGTTGGAGTGCGTGTGAGCGGCCCACATGGAAGGCGGTGACGGCGGCGCGGCGGGCGGCTATGCCGGGGTGGTGATCGCGATGGGCACCATGCACGGCAAGGAGCACCAAGTGGCACCGCCGTTCGCCCACCTGCTCGGCGCCCACGTCGTCGCGCCGGCCGGGATCGACACGGACCAGTTCGGCACCTTCACCGGAGAGGTGACCAGGACGTCAGCGGCGTCGGCCGCGGCCACCGCCAAAGCCCGCCTGGCAATGCGGGTCGCCGGGGTGCCCTACGGTCTGGCCAGCGAAGCCAGCTACGACACCTGGTACGGCATGCTGGCCGTGCACGAAGAGATCCTGGTCTTCGTCGACGACGTCCGGGGTATCCAGGTCGTCGAGGGCGTCAACACCCCCGGCGCCCCCGGGCCGCCCCGATTGGTCGACGGCGCCGACGGGGCCCTCGACGCAGCGTACGGCTTCGGGTTCCCCCGCCAAGGTGCCGCGGTCAAGGCCGCCGTCGACGAGCGAGTACGGGTGTTCGGCAAGGGGATCACCGACACCGGAACGCTCGTCGAGGTCGTCGGCGCGGCGCTGGCGGTCTCCGATGACAACCGGGCCTGGGTCGAACCCGACCTGCGTGCACATCACAACCCCAGCCGCCGCGACATCCTGGCCGACCTGGCCGGCCGGCTCGCTCGCCGGCTCGCGACGCCCTGCCCGGGATGCGGATGTCCCGGATACGGCAAAGTCGAGGTCCGCGAAGGGCTGCCGTGCCGGGCCTGTGGGTGTCCGACCACCCTTATCGCCGCCGACGTCGACGGGTGCCCGGCATGCGCGCATCGCAGCACGGTTGCGCGCGACGGGACCGGCGCAGAGCCGCGCTGCTGCCCCCGGTGCAATCCCTGAACGGCGGTTCTCAGCACACTCTCACGACAGGGCAGCGACGAGTTCGCCCACCGAATGCTTGGCTTCCAGCGGGTGGCGCAGCTTCCCCTGCGGATTGAGCTCATAGACATTGCGGCGACCGACCTTCGACTTGATCAGGTACCCCTCGTCGGTCAAATCCGTCAGAATCGCCTGCACGGAACGCTCGGTGATGCCGACGCGCAACGCCAGCTCCCGCGCCGTCAATGGCTCGCCGGTCGATACGCACAACAACACGTGCGCGTGGTTGGTCAGGAACGTCCACGTGCGATCAGAAACCACCTCGGCAGCGGGCCCCGCTGCCGCCCTCCCTTTCCGAGCAACGTCCACCGGACCATCTTACAACACGGCGATTTCGCGTAAAGGAATTCGCCAATCGATCAGCGCAGGTAGTTCGCGGCCCGGCTCAGCCGGCCCGAGCCGGCCCCGCGAGGAATGACTCGACCGCTTCGCGGTACGCGTGCGGCGCTTCGTCGTGAACCAGGTGACCGGCTTCGGGGACGGCCAGGTACGTTGTCGGGCACCTCGTTTCGGTCATTGCCCGCATCTGCCCCGGTGGTGTCACCGAGTTGCCGGCTTCGATGAGCAACGCCGGCGCCCGCACCGCTTCCCACTGCGCCCAGTAGTCACGGGTTGCCCACTCGGCGGCGATCTCGATCCATCGCGAGGTGTGGCCGTGCAGCCGCCACCCGGTGGCGGTGCGGTCGAAGGCGTCCATGAAATACCGCCCGGCGACTCGCCCGAATTGCTCTAATACCTGGTCGGCGGAGCCGAATTCCACCGGAAGGGCCTGCAACCACGGCTCCCACGGCCCGGTGGTGCGCCCCCGGAAATCCGGCGCCATGTCCTCGATCACCAGCGCCGAGACGAGATCGGGACGTTCCGCGGCCAGGCACCACGAATGCAGCGCGCCCATCGAATGCCCGACCAGCGTCGCCGACCCATCCAGCCCGTCCACCGCGTCGGCCAGGTCGGCAACGAACCGTTCGGTGCTGATCGGGTGCGGATCGTCGACGTCGCGGCCCCGGTGCCACGGCGCGTCATAGGTGTACACGGTGCCCAGTCGGGCCAGCCATGGGAGCTGACGCGACCACGTGGTGCCCCGGCCCATCAGGCCGTGCACGAGCACCATGGGCTCGCCTTGTCCGCCGCGACGGGTCAACAGGTTGCCGGGCATACCACACATCTTGCGCGGCCCGCCCGGGAGCGGATGCGGCGAGTGGGCGCGGTAGCCTAGCGAGATGCCGCCAGTGGTGAAGATCAACGCAATCGAAGTACCCGCCGACGCTGGCCCCGAGCTGGAGAAGCGGTTCGCCCACCGCGCCCACGCGGTCGACAACCAGCCCGGCTTCCTCGGCTTTCAGCTGCTGCGCCCGATCAAGGGCGAGAACCGCTATTTCGTGGTGACGCAGTGGGAATCCGAGGAGGCATTCCAGGCCTGGGCCAAAGGCCCCGCCATCGAAGCCCATGCCGGTGAGCGGGCCAACCCGGTGGCCACCGGGGCGTCACTGCTGGAATTCGAGGTTGTGATGGACGTTGCCGGGAAAGACCACGCCAACTAGCAGGCGCCGGGTTCTGCATCGACTGCTGTCGTCGGTCGCCGCCGCCACGCTGGTCGTCGTGCTGGCGCCCGGCTGCGCCCCCGCGCCCTCCCCGCGAGCGAGCGCATCGGACCCGGGCCGGGCGATCGATACCCGCACGCCTCCGGGTCTGCGGGCCCAGCAGGTCATGGACATGCTCAACTCGGACTGGCCCATCGGAACGGTGGGGGTGCGCACCCTGGCCGCGCCCGATGAGGTCGAGCCGGTGGAAACCAGCATGGAACAGCTGTGGTGGGACCGCCCCTTCGCCCTCGACGGCGTCGACATCAGCGCCAGCGCGGCCACGCTGCACCTGACCTCCTCCTACGGCGCGCGACAGGACGTCCGCATCCACACCGACGACCTGGGGCGCGTCGACCACTTCGACCTCGAGACCCACCCGCCCACCATCAAGTCGTTCCACGATGTGGACGCCGTGTTGGGCAAGACCGGCGCCCGCTACTCCTACCAGGTCGCCAAGGTCGACAACGGCCACTGCGACCCAGTGGCGGGCACCAACACCGGCGAATCCCTGCCGCTGGCATCGATTTTCAAGCTCTACGTGCTGCACGCGCTGGCCGGCGCGATCAGCAGCGGAACGGTGTCGTGGGACGACCAGCTGACCGTCACCGAGAAGAGCCTGGCGGTGGGCTCGTCCGGGCTGCAATTGCCGGCCGGCGCGCATGTTTCGGTGCGCCGGGCCGCCGAAAAGATGATCGCCACGAGCGACAACATGGCCACCGACCTGCTGATCGGCAGGCTGGGCGCGCACGCCATCGAGGAGGCGCTGGCCACGGCGGGCCATCACGACCCGGCCAGCATGACGCCCTTCCCGACCATGTACGAGCTGTTCTCCGTCGGCTGGGGCGAACCGGATCTGCGCAGCCAGTGGCAGCATGGCTCGCCGCAGGTCCGCGCCCGGCTCCTGAAGCAGGCCGAGGGCGCGCCCTACAAACCGGACCCGACGCGCGCCCACACCCCCGCGTCCAGCTACGGAGCGGAGTGGTACGGCAGCGCTCAGGACATCTGCCGCATCCACGCGGCGCTGCAGGCCGACGCCGTCGGCGCGGCGGCGCCGGTCAGGCAGATCCTCGCAGCGGTGTCGGGTATCCGGCTGGACCGCAACCTCTGGCCGTACATCGGCGCGAAGGCCGGTGGGCTGCCCGGTGATCTGACGTTCAGCTGGTACGCCGTCGACAAGACGCGCCAGCCGTGGGTGGTCAGCTTCCAGCTGAACTGGCCCCGCGACCACGGGCCGGCCGCCACCGGCTGGATGCTGCAGATCGCCAAGCAGGTCTTCGCGCTGATCGCGCCGGCATAGCGGCAAACAGCGGCTACAACCGCAACGTCCAGCGGCCCGCGCGGCAATGCAGGACGACGCGGCTCACCGGCGCGACATCCACGCCCCAGAACGACTCCGGGGACATCTCGAGGGCCACCAGGATCGCCGCCCGGATCACCGCCGGATGCGTGACCGCCACCGTGGGTAACGCGTTGCCGGTCAACGATTCCAGCCAGCACCCCACCCGCGCGAGCAGGTCGACGACCGACTCGCCGCCGTGCGGTGCCCGGATCGGCTCGGCCAGCCACTCGTCGAGTTCCCGCGGGCCGACGGCCCACAGCGGCTGTCCGCGCCACCGCCCGCAGTCGAGGTCGGCCAATCGCGGCTCCGTCTCTGCCCGCAGACCCAGACAACGGGCCGTCTGGAGGGCGCGCCGCTCGGGCGCTGCGAGTTGGCGCACTTCGGTGCCGGCCAGGCCCTGGAACTCGAAGCGCGTCGCCGCCGCCGCCTGCCGGCGACCGATGGCGTTGATCGGCTCGTCGACGGGGAAGCGTTCGGCCACCATGGCATCGGTCATCGCGTGCGACACCAGCGCCAGTCGCACCACCCCGGTCGCTTTGCCGCACCCGGTGTCCGTGCGGCCAGAATCGCCGAGACGGCGTCGGATGCCGGCCCCGATCAGTTCCCTCTCCACGCGCGGGTCAACCGTCGGACTTTACGAAATCGAACACGGTGAAACTCCTCCCGGGATTGCGCGTCCCGCTCGAGCGTTAGCGACGACCTCGGGTCTGACTTTCGACAGTGGCGCGACCGTTCTGGAGTTTCACCAGATTCCTCAGCCGTCTTCGGTAACGACCGTCAGTGTAGACGCCGGAGGATGTGGGGTCGTCTCGGCCGAATCACGCCGGGCCGGCGTAGCGGAACTGGCTGGCACTGTGTTTGGCCGCCTCGGTGACCGGCGTGGCCTGGACGGCGGTGCCGTAGGCGCAGATCTCGGTCCACACGTCACCGATGTCGGTGGTGTCGAACCGCATCGCGACGATCGCGTTGGCCCCCCGGTGGTGCGCCTCGGCCTTGAGCTGCTCCATGGCCTCGTTGCGGCTGTCGGCGAGGTTCTTGGTCATGTCCTGCAACTCGCCGCCGAAAATGGACCGGATGTTGACGCCCAACTGGGAGAGCGCGTTGCGCGAGCGCACCGCCAGCCCGAACACCTCGCCACACACCCGTTGGATCTCCCAGCCCGGGATGTCGTTCGTGGTGACGATCAGCACAGGCTGGCCCCCCTGGCGACAGCGAAACGGGCGGTTACTCCCGTCAGAGAGTAACCGCCCGTTTGCTGCGATCGCTAGTGCGTCTCCGGTCCGGTGCCGCCGGTGCTGTGGGCCCCGGCCTGCGCCAGATCCGGCTCGGCGGGGGGCTTGCGAGTCCCGGTGAACGTGAACACCGCGTCCTCGCCGGCACCCTCGCCGTCCCAGTTGTCCACGTCCACGGTGACAAGCTGTCCCGGCCCGACCTCCTCGAAGAGGATCTTCTCCGAGAGCTGGTCCTCGATCTCGCGCTGGATGGTGCGCCGCAGCGGACGGGCACCCAGCACCGGGTCGAAGCCGCGCTTGGCCAGCAACGACTTCGCCTTGTCGGTCAGCTCCATCGCCATGTCCTTGCTCTTGAGCTGGTTGCCCACCCGGGCGATCATGAGGTCGACCATCCGGATGATCTCGTCGCGGGTCAGCTGGTGGAAGACGATGATGTCGTCGATGCGGTTGAGGAACTCCGGGCGGAAGTGCTTCTTCAGCTCGTCGTTGACCTTCTGCTTCATCCGCTCGTAGTTGTTATCACCGCCACCCTGGGTGAACCCGAGGCCGACGGGCTTAGAAATGTCGGATGTCCCCAGGTTGGAGGTGAAGATCAGCACGGTGTTCTTGAAGTCCACCGTGCGGCCCTGGCCGTCGGTGAGCCGGCCGTCCTCGAGGACCTGCAGCAGGCTGTTGTAGATCTCCTGGTGCGCCTTCTCGATCTCGTCGAACAGCACCACCGAGAACGGCTTGCGCCGCACCTTCTCGGTGAGCTGGCCGCCCTCCTCGTAGCCGACGTATCCCGGAGGGGCGCCGAACAGCCGCGACGCGGTGAACCGGTCGTGGAACTCGCCCATGTCGATCTGGATGAGCGCGTCGTCGTCGCCGAACAGGAAGTTGGCCAGCGCCTTGGACAGCTCGGTCTTACCGACACCGGACGGGCCGGCGAAGATGAACGAACCCGACGGGCGCTTGGGGTCCTTCAACCCGGCGCGGGTGCGGCGGATCGCCTTGGAGACCGCCTTGACGGCGTCCTCCTGGCCGATGATCCGCTTGTGCAGTTCGTCCTCCATGCGCAGCAGCCGGGTGGTCTCGGCCTCGGTGAGCTTGAACACCGGGATGCCGGTCCAGTTGCCCAGCACCTCGGCGATCTGCTCGTCGTCGACCTCGGCGACCACATCGAGATCGCCTGAGCGCCATTGCTTTTCGCGCTCGGCCCGCTGGGCCACCAGCGTCTTCTCGCGGTCGCGGAGGCTGGCCGCCTTCTCGAAGTCCTGCGCGTCGATCGCCGATTCCTTCTCGCGGCGGGCGTCGGCGATCTTCTCGTCGAACTCGCGCAGGTCCGGCGGCGCGGTCATCCGGCGGATCCGCATCCTCGCGCCCGCCTCGTCGATCAGGTCGATCGCCTTGTCCGGCAGGAACCGGTCGTTGATGTAGCGGTCGGCCAGGGTGGCGGCGGCCACCATCGCGCTGTCGGTGATCGACACGCGGTGGTGGGCCTCGTAGCGGTCCCGCAGACCCTTGAGGATCTCGATGGTGTGCTCGACCGTCGGCTCCCCGACCTGCACCGGCTGGAAGCGGCGCTCCAGGGCGGCGTCCTTCTCGATGTACTTGCGGTACTCGTCGAGCGTGGTGGCGCCGATCGTCTGCAGCTCCCCGCGGGCCAGCTTGGGCTTGAGGATGCTCGCGGCGTCGATCGCGCCCTCGGCCGCGCCCGCCCCGACCAGCGTGTGCAGCTCGTCGATGAACAGGATGATGTCGCCGCGGGTGTTGATCTCCTTGAGCACCTTCTTCAGGCGTTCCTCGAAGTCACCGCGGTAGCGGCTGCCGGCCACCAGCGAGCCCAGGTCCAGGGTGTAGAGCTGCTTGTCCTTCAGCGTCTCCGGGACCTGGCCGTGGACGATGGCCTGCGCCAGGCCCTCGACGACGGCGGTCTTGCCGACGCCGGGCTCGCCGATCAGCACCGGGTTGTTCTTGGTGCGCCGGCTCAACACCTGCATCACCCGCTCGATTTCCTTCTCGCGGCCGATGACGGGGTCCAGCTTGCCCTCCATCGCGGCGGCCGTCAGGTTGCGCCCGAACTGGTCGAGCACCAGCGAGGTGGACGGGCTGCCCGACTCGCCGCCGCGGCCCCCGGTCCCCGCCTCCGCGGCCTCCTTGCCCTGGTAGCCGCTCAGCAGCTGGATCACCTGCTGGCGCACCCGGGTCAGCTCGGCGCCGAGCTTCACCAGCACCTGAGCCGCCACGCCCTCGCCCTCGCGGATGAGGCCCAGCAGGATGTGCTCGGTGCCGATGTAGTTGTGGCCGAGCTGCAGCGCCTCGCGCAGGCTCAGCTCGAGGACCTTCTTGGCGCGCGGGGTGAACGGGATGTGACCCGACGGGGCCTGCTGGCCCTGGCCGATGATCTCCTCGACCTGGCTGCGAACGCCCTCGAGTGAGATCCCCAGCGACTCCAGCGACTTCGCCGCGACGCCCTCGCCCTCGTGAATCAAACCCAACAGGATGTGCTCGGTGCCGATGTAGTTGTGGTTGAGCATCCGGGCCTCTTCTTGCGCCAGGACGACGACCCTGCGGGCACGGTCGGTAAATCGTTCAAACATCGGTGGTTACCTGCTCTCCCTCACCATCGGTACAACCTCACTAGCGGTCCAGTGGGGCCGGAAACGTGTACCTGCCGTCCACTGTAATGGTCGGCCTGCCAGGGGGCATAACCTTGCGGTTCCGCACCCACCTCCGACAACACTGCCGTAACAGGGGAAACGAGGCGGGTTCCCAATTCGTTTCCCGCGGCCACCGCCGATCGTTTCGCCGCCAGCGAAAGCCGGTAAACGACAGACGCCCGGGCCGTGGCCCGGGCGTCTGTGACGCGGCATGTCAGGTCGCGGCGTGGAACGCGTCGATGACGTCGGCCGGGATGCGGCCTCGGGTCGACACGTTGTGACCGTTGCGACGCGCCCACTCCCGGATCGCGGCGCTCTGTTCGCGGTCGATGGCACCTCGTCCACGTGCGCTGCTGGAACGCCCGCGCCGCCGACCGCCGACGCGACGGCCCGCGGCGACCCACTGCTTCAAATCCCCGCGGAGTTTCGCGGCATTCTTAGATGAAAGGTCGATCTCATAGGTCACCCCGTCAAGCCCGAATTCGACCGTTTCGTCGGCTGCGCCCGCACCGTCGAAATCATCGACCAAGGTGACGGTCACTTTTTTCGCCATTGGCTTACCCTCGCGTTCTTCCTGAGCAGTTGCTGAGTAGATTGGTGGGACCTCCCCGGCCACCAATCTGCCATATTAACGCAGCATACTCAATCTAGCCGCGAGTCGTACAGTTCGATTTTCAGCTCGAGTGCGGCCGAACAATCGGGAACAAAACCGTCTCCCGAATTGACAGTCCGGTCAAAGACATCAACAACCGGTCGATGCCCATTCCCGTTCCCGTGCACGGCGGCATCGCAAACTCGAGGGCGGCCAGGAAATCTTCGTCAAGCGCCATGGCCTCGTCGTCACCGGCCGCCGCGGCGCGGGCCTGCGCCTCGAATCGCTCGCGCTGCACCACCGGATCGTTTAATTCGGAGTAACCGGTCGCTAATTCCACACCGCGCAAATAAAGGTCCCACTTCTCGGTGACACCCGGGGTGCTGCGGTGCTGGCGCGTCAAAGGCGTTGTCTCAACTGGAAAATCCTTGACGAAGGTGGGCGCGGTCAACGTGTTGCCCACCAGGTGCTCCCAGAGTTCCTCGACGAGCTTGCCGTGCCCGTAGCCGCGGTCCTCGGGGATCTCCGGAATTCTGGAGCCGAGCTGAGCGATGATGGCCCGCAGCCTCTCGACCGTAGTTTGGGGCGTGATCTCTTCGCCCAGCGCCGTTGACAACGACGGATACATTTGCAGGGATGTCCATTCTCCGTCTATGTCGTAGACGCTGCCGTCGGGCAGCGGGAGTTGTCGCGTCCCGATCGCCTCATCGGCCACCTCTTGAATAAGCTCGCGGGTGACCACGGCCGAATCGTCATAGGTGCCATACGCCTGGTAGGTCTCCAACATCGAGAATTCCGGAGAATGCGTGGAATCGGTGCCTTCGTTTCGGAACACCCGATTTAGTTCGAAGACCTTGTCCAAACCACCGACAACGCAGCGCTTCAGGAACAGTTCCGGGGCGATGCGCAGGTAGAGATCGATGTCGAGAGCATTGGAATGCGTGACGAACGGGCGGGCCGCCGCCCCGCCGGCCAGCGTCTGCAACATCGGGGTTTCGACTTCGAGGAACCCGCGCCGCTCCAGCGCACTGCGCAGCGCGCGGACCACCGCGATCCGCTGACGTGCGACGGTGCGCGCCTGGGGACGCACGATCAGGTCGAGGTAGCGCTGGCGCACCCGCGCTTCCTCGCTCATTTCCTTGTGCGCCACGGGCAGCGGCCGCAGGGACTTGGACGCCATCTGCCAGGTGTCGGCCAGCACCGACAACTCCCCGCGCCGGGAGCTGATCACGTTGCCGTGCACAAAGACGATGTCGCCGAGGTCGACGTCGGCCTTCCACGCGTCGAGCGCATCGGCGCCGACCCTGTCGAGGCTGACCATGACCTGCAGGGTGGTGCCATCGCCATCCTGCAGTGTGGCAAAGCACAGCTTTCCGGAATTGCGCGCGAAGATCACCCGGCCCGCGACGCCGACGACGTCATCGGTCGCGGTATCGGTGGGCAGATCGGGGTGGGCGTCGCGAACCTCGGCCAGAGTGTGAGTGCGCTCGACGGTGACCGGATAGGGCTCACGGCCCTCCTCCAGCAGGCGAGCGCGCTTGTCCCGGCGGATCCGGAACTGCTCTGGCAGGGCAGCGTCGGTTTCCGGCGGGTCGGTACTCACGACGTGCCAGCTTAATTGACACGCCGGGTGCGCCCGTCGCGGGCATCGAGCCGGCGGCGGCGGCGTGAAAGCGGGTGTGGATGCGGTCCTGTACGCAGTTTCGGCGCCAGCGCCGACTGCCTCAGCGTGCCGTCTTGAGCCGACCGCGCTGAGCGTCGCGGTTGCGCTCGAACACCAGCCGCAGGCCGTGCAGGGTCAGATGCTGGTCGTAGGTGGCCTCGGTCTGCAGCTCGGACAGCAGCAGCGGAGCGGTGTGGCCGGTCGCCACGATGGTGACGTCGTCGCCCGAGAATCCGTCCACGTCCTCGCGGATGCGGGTGATCAGGCCGTCGACCAGTCCGGCGAAGCCGAACACCGCGCCGGCCTGCATGCATTCGACGGTGTTCTTGCCGATCACCGAACGGGGCCGGGACAACTCGACGCGACGCAGCGCGGCGGAGCGTGCCGCGGCGGCATCCGAGGAGACCTGCACCCCCGGCGCGATGGCGCCGCCGAGGAACTCGCCCTTGGCGGACACCACGTCCACGCAGATCGAGGAACCGAAATCGACGACAATGGCCGCACCCCCGTATTTCCGGTATGCCGCAAGGCAATTGACGATCCGATCCGCGCCCACCTCCTTGGGGTTGTCAACCAGCAGCGGGATCCCGGTGCGCACGCCCGGCTCGATCAGCACGTGCGGCACCGACGGCCAGTACTGGTCGAGCATGATGCGCACCTCGTGCAGCACGGACGGGACGGTCGACAGGGCGGCCGCGCCGGTGAGTTGTTCGGAGTCGTCGCCGATCAGGCCGTCGATGGTCAACGCCAATTCGTCGGCGGTGACCTCGGATTCGGTGCGGATCCGCCACTGCTGCACGACCTTGGCGTGCTCCTGTGCGCCGGACAACAGCCCGACGACGGTGTGGGTGTTGCGGACGTCGATGGCCAGCAGCACGGCTATCGCGCACCCATCCGGGGATTCAGCAGCTCGCCCGCGTCATCGGGCACGAAGGCCGGGTCGCTGCCGAGGTCGATCGGCTTGTTGTCGGCGTCGACGAACACGATCCGCGGCCGGTAGGCGCGGGCCTCGGCCTCCTCCATGGTGCCGTAGGCGATCAGGATCACCAAGTCGCCCGGATGCACCAGATGCGCTGCGGCACCGTTGATCCCGATCACCCCGCTGCCGCGCTCCCCGGTGATCGCGTAGGTGACCAGGCGGGCGCCGTTGTCGATGTCGACGATGGTGACCTGTTCACCCTCGAGCAGGTCCGCGGCATCCATCAGGTCGGCGTCGATGGTCACCGAGCCGACGTAGTGCAGATCGGCCTGCGTGACCGTGGCGCGGTGGATCTTCGACTTCAGCATCGTGCGTAGCATCAATTCCTCCGAGGTGATTGGGCGTAGTCGTCCGGCCCGTGGGTGCCGGCGGTTGTTCCGATGTGGATCGACACGTTGTCGAGCAGCCGGGTATTGCCCAGCCTGGCCGCAACCAGCAGCCGTCCGGACCCGTTGTCGCCCAACGGACCGAGATCGGCGTCGCGCAGCTCGAGGTAGTCGACGACGAGGCCGGGCGTGGCATCGAGCACGGCGCGCGCGGCGTCCAGCGCGGCCGCCGCACCGCCGGTCGCGGCGGCGTGCGCGCCGGCCGTCAACGACGCCGACAGCGCCACCGACAGCTCGCGCTGCGCCGGGTCAAGGTAACGGTTGCGCGACGACATCGCCAGGCCGTCGTGCTCGCGGACGGTGGGCACCCCGACGACGGAGACATCGACGTTCAGGTCGGCGACCATCTGGCGGATCAGGACCAGCTGCTGGTAGTCCTTCTCGCCGAAGAAGATCCGGTCGGGACGCACGATCTGCAGCAGCTTGAGCACGACCGTCAGCACGCCGGCGAAATGGGTCGGGCGGGCGCCTCCCTCCAGCTCAGCCGCCAGCGGGCCGGGGTGCACCGCGGTGCGCAGGCCGTGGGGGTACATCGCCGCGGCGGTCGGCGCGAACACGATCTCGACACCCTCGCCGCGCAGCAGCGCCGCGTCGTCGTCGAGGGCCCTGGGATAGGCGTCGAGGTCTTCGCCCGCGCCGAACTGCAACGGATTGACGAAGATCGAGACGACGACCACCGATCCGGGCACCCGCTTGGCGGTGCGCACCAGCGCCAGGTGCCCGTCGTGCAGCGCGCCCATGGTGGGCACCAGCATGACGCGGCGCCCGGTGTGCCGCAGCGCGCGGCTGACGTCGGTGACGTCGCGCGGCGCCGAGTACACGTTGAGTTCGCCCGTGGTGAAGGCGGGCATCCGCGGCCGGCTCAAGGCGCGAGCACCTCGACGACGTCCTCGGGCGCATGTGCTCGCTGCGCGGTCCGCAGGGCGTTCACCCGGTAGGCCTGCGCCAGCTCCGGGTCGACCCGGGTCAAGGCGGCCAGGTGCCCGGCAACCGCGGCCGCGTCACCGCGGGCCACCGGGCCGGTGAGCGCGGCCCGGCCGCGCTGCAGCGTGTTCTCCAGCGCCGCCCGCGCTAGCGGCCCGACGATGCGTTCGGCGATCCCGCCGGGCTGGTCGTCAACGGTCTGCTGGCCGAGCAGTTCCTGGCCGCGCAGCGCGGCCCGCAAGGCCTCGACGGCATCGGCGAGGACGGTCACGAGGTGGTTGCCCGCGTGCGCCAGGGCGGCGTGGTAGAGCACCCGGGCGTCCTCGCGGACACAGAACGGCTCGCCGCCCATCTCCAGGACCAGGGACTGCCCGATCGCGTATCCGACGTCGTCGGCCGCGGTGATCCCGAAGCAGGTGTCCGGCAGCCGGCTGATGTCCTCGTCGGAGCCGGTGAACGTCATCGCCGGGTGGATCGCCAGCGGGATGCAGTCGGGGGTCAACGGCGCGAGGACCCCGACGCCGTTGGCGCCGGAGGTGTGCACGACGATCGTGCCGGGCCGCACCGACGATGTCGCGGCCAGGCCGGACACCAGGCCGGCGAGCTCACTGTCGGGCACCGCCAGCAGCAGCAACTCGGCGCCGGCGGCCACGTCCTGCGGCGCGAGGACCGGGGTGTCGGGCAGCCGGCGCTGCGCCCGCTGCCGCGACGCGTGGCTGACGGCGCTGCACGCCACCACCACGTGGTCGGCGCGCTCCAGCGCAACGCCGAGCGCGGTGCCCACCCGGCCCGCCGAGATGATCCCCACCTTCAGCCTGGCCGGACGCAAACCGTCGAACTGCAGCATCGCAGACGACCTCACAGGTTTCTTCGTACGTTCCGGTCCCACACCGTGGGTACCGGACGGTCACTAAGACTCTAGTCGATGGCGACGCGGTCCCCAATGTGGGGAAAATCCCACCTCAGGAGTCGCGGCGACGACGCCGGCCGCCCCCGGAGGGCTCGACCTGCAGCCGCGCCAGCAGGTCGGCGACCGACTGGCCGCCCGACGGCGGGCCGGCCGACCCCTCCGATCCCTCCGGGGTGCGGTGCCGGGGCGCGGGCTCGGGGGCCGGCGGCGGAGCCATCTGCGGTGGCGGCGGCTCGGCGGCCGGCGGTGCCGGCGGCGGGGGTTCGGGCGGCGGCGCGGCGGCCGGGGCGCTGACCGGGGCCGGAGCCGGTGCGGACTCGTCGGGAGCGGTGAAATTGCGGACGCCGAAGTCGCGGTACTCCGCCGAATGGCGCGACCGCGAGCGGCGCCCGGACTCGGCGTAGGGCCGCGGCGCCTCCTGCCCAGCCGGCTCGGCGGGCAGGTCGGACGGGACTGGCGGGCCTTGCGTCGGCTCGTCGGCGCCGAGGTGCCTGGCGCGCCGGCGGCGGCCCGGCGCCTCGCCGGAAGGTGCGTCGGTGCCGGGGGGCAACCACAACCCGTTGGCGACGGACTGCCAATCCTGCGCCGGCGGCTCCGGGGGCGGCGCTGGCCGGTGCCGGGACTCGAACCGTGACTCGGGTTCCGGCGGCGGACCCGCCGCGTAGCGCGGCTCCTGCGGGGTCTCGTAGAGGCGGACGCGTTCGCGCGGGGGCGGCGACTGCCGGGGCGGCAGCAGCGGCTCCTCCGGCACGTCGATGATCGCCGTATCGTCGGCGCGGCTGTCATGGCCCCCGGGGGCCGCCTGGGGGCCCGAGGTGACCCGGTCGCTGGCCACCCAATCGACGGGGGCGCCTTCCCCGTTGCGGTCCCACTCGCCGTACGCGCGGGCGCGCGGCGCCTCGGTTTCCGGCGTTTCCAGCGCCGGACGCTCCTTGAGGTCGGTGTCGAACAGGATCTCCAGGCTGGTCCGCAACGCGCTCAGCTCCGCGCGCAACGCCGCCACTTCATCGGCGGCCTGGGCGCGGAGCTCGGAGGCCAGCTCGCGGCGCAGTTGTGACTCCACAGTCAGCTCGTACTCGCGGCGCGCCGAGATCTCCCGGTCCAGCTGCAGGTCGTAGACCAGCTTCAAATCGCGCACCCGCGACTGGTCCGCATCGCTCTGCCGCCGGTAGAGCACCGAGACGAAGGCACCGGCGAACGCAGCCCACAGCGCGAGGATCACCGCGAGCTTGAGCAGTTCCACACGGTTGGTGAAGACCAGCGCAGAACTGGCCCCCATCGCGAGGACCAGCAACACGGTCAGAAGCACCCAACCCGGCCTGCGGCCGCCGCGCCGTACCCGGCCGCCGCGGGACAGAACGGTCATGGCCCGACTGTACCTGTGCGAGGTCAATCCGCGTGTCGCGCCCGTCCGGCGATTCTCGGTTCGGGTTCCGCAACCCCCGCGTCAGGCCTCGTTTTCCGCGCCCTCACCATGCTCGGGGGGATCCTGCGGAGACTTGCAGCAATGCTGCAGCCAGAGCGCGGCCACCAGCAACGCCAGAGCGCTGACGGCGGCGATCACCGTTCCGGTGGTGTCCTCGGCGGCGACGCGCAGCCATGACCGCCGCGGCACGCAGTAAGCCAGCACCCCGACCCAAAAGCCCAGCATCACCGCGCCCACCCAGGCCGACGCCTTAGCGACCAGCAAACTGCGCGCCACCGCCAACGGATGCAGCCAACCGGGCCCGGGGCCGATCTCGCCGTCGCTGATCTTGGCCCGCACGTAGCGCGCCCACAGACCCTCGGCGATCGCCACCGCGAGCAGCGACAGGCCCGTCCACACGGTGATCGGCGGAAACCACCGGAACAGCGCGACCACCAGCACGTATCCCACCACCGCTGCGCCGACGACCGCGGCGGTCAGGTCACGCTTGCGGGTCGGGCCCATCAGCTGCCCTGCGGCGTGAGCGTCATCCCGGTCAGTCGCACACCGTCCCGGTCGGCCGGTTCCAGCTCGGCCAGCAGCCCGGCGACGGGCCGCGTGCCCTCGGCGACCGTCAGGTGCGCGTCGGGGTCGACGGCCAGCCAGGGCACCATCACGAAAGCCCGCAGGTGGGCCAGTGGGTGCGGCAGCGTCAGGTTGTTGTCGCGGAAGATCACCTCCGTCCCGCCCGTCTCGCCGTAGCAGGCGATCAGATCGACGTCGAGGTTGCGCGGGCCCCAGCGCTCGCCGCGCACGCGGCCGGCCAAGCGCTCGAACTCCTGCGCTCGCCGTAGCCAGCCCTGCCCGTCGCACCCCGGGTCCTCGGCGATCAGCACCGCGTTGAGGAACGGCGCCTGCTCGGTGCGCCCCCAGGGGGCGGTCTCGTACACCGGAGACACCGCGACCACGGACTCGCCGAGCCCTTCGACGACCGACTGCAGCCGCGCCAGCCGGTCCCCCAGGTTGGACCCGATGGACAGCACGACGCGAGTCATAAGGCCCTCCCGGCCGGCACCACCGAACCGCGGCCGCCGCGCCGCGACCGTCGGACCACCACCGCGACGTCGGCGAACTGCTGCGGGATCGGGGCCGCCGGCTTGTGCACCACCACCTCGACGGCATGCACCCGCTGGTCTCCCATCACCTGTTCGGCTATCTCGCCCCCGACCGTCTCGATCAGGTTGCGCGGCGGCCCGCTCACCACGTCGGCGGCCACCCGGGCCAGCGCGGCGTAGTCGTAGGTGTCGCCCAGTTCGTCGCTGGCGGCCGCGTCGGCCAGGTCGATCCACACGGTGATGTCGACGACGAACTCCTGCCCGTGGGCGCGCTCGTGCTCGAAGACCCCGTGCCGGCCGTGAAGTGACAAGCCGCGCAATTCGATTCGATCAGCCATCGTGTCCAGTCGGCCCAGTCTGCGTCTCGGTCTGCGTCCAGGCCCCGACGACCTTGAGGGCGTCGACCGAGGCCCGCACGTCGTGCACCCGTACCCCCCAGGCACCGTACAGGGCGGCCAGCGCAGAGATCACCGCAGTCGCGGTCTCGCGGCCGTCGGCCGGCCGCGGCGACCCGTCGGGCCCGGCCAGCAAGGTGCCGAGGAACCGCTTGCGCGAGGCGCCCAGCAACACCGGGACCCCGGTCGCCACCAACTGCGGCAGGGCGTGCAGCAGCGCCCAATTGTGTTGTCCCGTCTTGGCGAAGCCGAGCCCGGGGTCGATGACCAGCTTGGCGGGATCCACCCCGGCGGCCACCGCGTCGTCGACGCTGGCGAGCAGCTCGGCACGCACCTCCGCCACCACGTCGCGGTAGTGCGGGGCCAGATGCGGGTGCTCGGCCGACACCGGCCGCCAGTGCATCAGCACCCACGGCACGCCGGCCTCTGCCAGCAGCGGCGCCATCGCCGGGTCGGCCCGCCCCCCGGACACGTCGTTGACGATCCGCGCACCGCCCTGCAGCGCCGCCCGCGCGACGTCCGCGTGCATCGTGTCGATGCTGACCGTAATGCCTTGCGCGGCAAGTGCTTTGACGACGGGAACGACGCGTGAGGCCTCGACGCGGGAGTCGAGCCGGGTGGCGCCGGGACGCGTCGATTCCCCGCCGACGTCGACGATGCCCGCGCCTTCGGCGGCCAGCGCCAGACCGTGGGCGACGGCGTCGTCGCAGTCGAGGTAGTGCCCGCCATCCGAGAACGAATCGTCAGTGACGTTCAGAACACCCATGACCTGCACGGGCGCGGCTCACTTACGCAGGATGAGGTCGAGCGCCTCGGCCCGAGAGGCCGCGTTTCCCTTGAACTGACCGCGCACCGCCGAGGTCGTGGTGACGGCGCCGGGTTTGCGGACGCCGCGCATCGCCATGCACAAATGCTCGGCCTCGATGACGACGATCACGCCGCGCGGATTGAGCTTGTTCACCAGGGCGTCGGCGATCTGGCTGGTCAACCGCTCCTGCACCTGGGGCCGCTTGGCATACAGGTCGACCAGGCGCGCGATCTTCGACAGGCCGGTCACCCTGCCGTCCGCGCCGGGAATGTAGCCGACATGGGCCACCCCGTGGAACGACACCAGATGGTGTTCGCAGGTCGAATACATCGGGATTTCCTTGACGAGGACCAGCTCGTCGTGCTCCTCGTCGAACATGGTGTTCAACACCGTGTCGGGGTCGATGTAGAGGCCGGAGAACATCTCCCGGTAGGCGCGGGCGACCCGGGCCGGGGTGTCGCGCAGACCACCGCGGTCCGGGTCCTCACCGATCGCGTACAGCAGTTCGCGGACCGCGGCCTCGGCGCGGGGCTGGTCGAACGACCGGATGCGCTCGAGCGCGGTGCGGGTGTCCGGTAGCGCCATCAGATCCTCCGTTCTTCAGCCGCGCGCCGGCGGGGCCGGGGGGTTGTACCGGCTGACGTCGTCGTCCGCCTGGTCGGGGGGTCGTGCAGCGTCCCGGGGGGCGTCCGCGCCGGATGGGCCGGGCGGCGGGTAAGGCGGGAACGGCGGGTAGCTCGGCTGGGCCTGGCCCTGCGGGCCCGGGTAGTGGCCCGCAGGCTGGGGCCAGTAGGGCTGCTGCTGTTGCGGGGGTGGCGGATACCAATAACCCTGCTGGTCGGGAGGCGGCCAGCCCGGCGCATGCCAGCCGGCCGGGGCACCGTAGTCCGGCTGGGTGGGGCCGTGCTGTCCCTGGCGATTGCCATCCCCCTGACCGCCGTGCGAACCGTTGCCGTCGTGGCCGTTTCCCTCGGCTTCGGCCTGGGCGGCCTCGGCGGCGCGGCTGGCCCGGGCGATCGCCGCCTTGAATGCCGGTTCGGGGACCGGCGGTGGCCACGGCTCGCCACGCTCGATGGCCAGCTCGCCGGGCGTCTTGATCGGCGGCTTGTCCGACGGGATGCGGCCGCCGAAATCGTCGAACATGGTGAGCCGGGGACGCTTTTCGACGCCGGCGAAGATCGCCTGCAGCTCGGGTCGGTGCAGGGTCTCTTTTTCCAGCAGCTCGCCGGCCAGCGTGTCGAGGATGTCGCGGTATTCGGTGAGGATCTCCCAGGCCTCGGTGTGCGCGGCCTCGATCAGCTTGCGGACCTCGTCGTCGATGTCGCGGGCGACCTCGTGGGAGTAGTCGGCCTGGTTGCCCATGGTTCGGCCCAGGAACGGGTCGCCGTGCTCGGAGCCGTATTTGACCGCGCCGAGTTTGGAACTCATGCCGAACTCGGTGACCATCGCCCGCGCGATCTTGGTGGCCTGCTCGATGTCGGAGACCGCGCCGGTCGTCGGCTCGCGGAACACCAGTTCCTCGGCCGCGCGGCCACCCATCGCGAACACCAGCTGCGCGATCATCTCCGAGCGGGTCCGCAGGCCCTTGTCCTCCTCGGGCACCGCGACCGCGTGCCCGCCCGTGCGGCCCCGGGCCAGGATCGTCACCTTGTAGATCGGCTCGATGTCGGGCATCGCCCAGGCCGCCAGGGTGTGACCGCCCTCGTGATAGGCGGTGATCTTCTTCTCCTGCTCGCTGATGATCCGGCTCTTGCGGCGCGGCCCGCCGACCACCCGGTCCACCGCCTCCTCCAGGGCGGCGCTGGTGACGACGGTGCCGTTCTCCCGGGCGGTCAGCAGCGCCGCCTCGTTGATGACGTTGGCCAGGTCGGCGCCGGTCATGCCGACGGTGCGCTTGGCCAGGCCGTCGAGGTCGGCATCGGGGGCGATGGGCTTGCCCTTGGCGTGCACCTTCAGCACCGCGCGGCGACCCGCCAGGTCGGGGTTGGTCACCGGGATCTGCCGGTCGAACCGGCCCGGGCGCAGCAGCGCCGGGTCCAGGATGTCGGGCCGGTTGGTGGCCGCGATCAGGATGACGCCGGCCCGCGGGTCGAAGCCGTCCATCTCGACCAGCAGCTGGTTGAGCGTCTGCTCGCGCTCGTCGTGCCCACCGCCGAGGCCGGCGCCGCGCTGGCGGCCCACCGCGTCGATCTCGTCGACGAAGATGATGCACGGGTTGTTCTGTTTTGCCTGCTCGAACAGGTCACGCACCCGCGATGCGCCGACGCCGACGAACATCTCGACGAAGTCGGACCCGGAGATGGTGAAGAACGGCACGCCCGCCTCACCGGCCACCGCGCGCGCCAGCAGCGTCTTGCCGGTTCCCGGCGGACCGTAGAGCAGCACGCCCTTGGGGATCTTGGCGCCCAGTGCCTGGTAGCGGCCCGGGTTCTGCAGGAAGTCCTTGATCTCGTAGAGCTCCTCGACCGCCTCGTCGACGCCCGCGACGTCGGCGAACGTGGTCTTGGGCATGTCCTTGGAGAGTTGCTTGGCGCGCGATTTGCCGAAGCCGAAGCCCATCCGGGCGCCGCCCTGCATGCGGGAGAACATGACGAACAGCCCCACCAGCAGCAGCAGCGGCAGCACGTAGACCAGCAGCTCGCCCAGGATGCTGCCCTGGTTGACGACGGTGCTGATCTTGGCGTTCTTGGCGCTGAGCGCCTTGAACAGGTCGACGGCGTATCCGGTGGGGTATTTGGTGATGACCTTGTCGGAGTTCTCGGTGTCGCCGTTGGGCTTCTTCAGGGTCAGGCGCAGCTGCTGCTCGCGATCGTCGATCTGCGCGCTCTTGACGTTGTCGCCGTTGATCTGGGCCATCGCCACCGACGTGTCGACGGACTTGTAGCCGCGGGTGTCGTCGCTGAAATAAAAGAACGACCAACCGAGCAGCACCACGACAGCGATCGCCGTGAGGGTGCGAATCAGGTTCTTTCGGTTCATCAATCATCGGCCCTGCGGGGCCAGGTCCTTCCGATACACACGTGGCCTGGAAAAGTCCAGGCTACCGCCCGTGGCAATCGCCAGCGCCGGCAGAGCCGGGGCGCAGCGCGTTACCACCATGGTCTCCCGTTCAGACAACGACCGGCAGTTCCCGAGCCAGCCGGGCCGCAAACCGGGGCCAACAGTTCAGGCCTCGTAGTAGCGGGCCTCGACCACGTTGCCGTCCGGATCGGCGAAATAGTATCCCTGCGGCGCCCACCCCCGGGCGCCATAGGTGTGGTCCAGCCGTGCGCTGGTGTCCACGCCCTCGGCCTGCAGCCGACGATCCAGCGCGTCGTACTCGGACTTCGACAGCGCCAGACACACGTGGTTGACCCGATGGCCGGCGCTGCCCGCGATCTGAGTCAACGCCTCGGTGGAGGCGACGTTGTCCACCGGCAGTAGGTCGATGATGGAGTCCTCGCACACCCGCACGCTCGGGAACGGCGCCTCCCCGGCCTCGAACTCGCCGAACCGCACCGGATCCAGCCCAACCACCCTCGAGTAGAAATCCATCGAGACCCGCGGGTCGCCCGTCCAGAGCACGATGTGGTCCAGCCGCATGACTCGAACGCTATCCCACCCCGCGCCCCAATCGGGTCGCGATCGCACCGAGCACTTCTCAGCCACCAGGGGTTGTGCTTTGGTGTGTTGATGCCCCCATCAACCGAACGGTTAGTAGACACGAACGGCGTGCGGCTGCGGGTGGTCGAAGCGGGAGACCGCGGCGCGCCCGTGGTGATCCTGGCGCACGGCTTCCCCGAACTCGCCTACTCGTGGCGACACCAGATACCCGTTCTCGCCGAGGCCGGCTATCACGTGCTGGCGCCCGACCAGCGCGGCTACGGCGGCTCTTCTCGCCCGGGGGACATCGAGGCGTACGACATCCACCGGCTGACCGGCGACCTGGTCGGCCTGCTCGACGACGTCGGCGCGCAGCGTGCCGTCTGGGTCGGCCACGACTGGGGTGCCATGGTGGCGTGGAACGCGCCGCTGCTGCACCCCGACAGGGTGGCGGCGGTGGCAGCGCTCAGCGTCCCCGCGCTGCCCCGCGCGCAGGTGCCGCCGACCCAGGCGTTCCGCAAGCGGTTCGGGGAGAACTTCTTCTACATCCTCCACTTCCAGGAGCCCGGCGTGGCCGACGCGGAGCTCGACGCCGATCCCGCCCGCACGATGCGCCGCATGCTGGGCGGGCTGCGGGCATCCGGCGACGCGGCCGCGGCGATGCGGATGGTGGCGCCCGGACCCGAGGGATTCATCGAGCGCCTCCCCGAACCCGACGAGCTGCCCGACTGGCTCAGCCAGGACGAACTCGACCACTACACAGCCGAATTCACCCGCACCGGCTTCACCGGCGGCCTGAACTGGTACCGCAACATGGACCGCAACTGGGAGACCACCCCCGAACTCGCCGACGCCAAGATCGCCGTGCCGTGCCTGTTCATCGGCGGCACGGCCGACCCGGTACTGGCGTTCACCCGCGCCGACCGCGCGGCGGAGGCGATCTCCGGCCCGTACCGCCAGGTGATGATCGACGGCGCGGGACACTGGCTGCAACAGGAACGCCCCGACGAAGTGAACGCCACCCTGCTGGAGTTCCTCAACGGATTGGAGCTGCGATGAGCATGCCACTGCGTTTCGGCGTCTTCATCACGCCGTTTCACCCCACCGGCCAATCCCCAACGGTGGCATTGGAATACGACATGGAGCGCGTCGTCGCGCTGGACCGTCTCGGCTTCGACGAGGCGTGGTTCGGCGAACACCACTCCGGCGGCTACGAGCTGATCGCCTGCCCGGAGGTGTTCATCGCGGCCGCCGCGGAACGCACCAAGCACATCCGGCTGGGCACCGGCGTGGTGTCGCTGCCGTATCACCATCCCCTGATGGTGGCCGACCGCTGGGTGTTGCTGGACCATTTGACGCGCGGGCGGGTGATGTTCGGCACCGGGCCCGGCGCGCTGCCGTCGGACGCCTACATGATGGGCATCGACCCGGTCGAGCAGCGGCGGATGATGCAGGAGTCCCTCGATGCGATCCTCGCCCTGTTCCGCGCCGGACCCGAGGAGCGCATCGATCGGCACTCCGACTGGTTCACACTGCGCGATGCCCAGCTGCACATCCGGCCTTACACCTGGCCGTATCCGGAGATATCCACGGCTGCGATGATTTCGCCGTCCGGCCCGCGACTGGCCGGTGCGCTGGGCACGTCGCTGCTGTCACTGTCGATGTCGGTGCCCGGCGGCTACGCCGCGCTGGAAACCACCTGGGACGTCGTGCGCGAACAGGCCGCCAAGGTCGGGCGGGACGAACCGGACCGATCCGACTGGCGCGTTCTGAGCATCATGCACGTGGCCGACAGCCGCGAACGGGCGATCGACGACTGCACCTACGGGCTGCAGGATTTCGCCAATTACTTCGGCGCGGCCGGGTTCGTCCCGCTGGCCAACGAGGTCGGCGACGCGCAGACTCCGCACGAGTTCGTTGCGGACTATGCGGCCAAGGGCAATTGCTGCATCGGCACGCCCGAGGACGCCATCGCCCACATCGAAGATCTGCTCGACCGGTCCGGCGGCTTCGGCACGCTGCTGATGCTCGGCCACGACTGGGCTTCGCCGCAAGCGACCTACCAGTGCTATGACCTGATGGCGCGCAAGGTGATTCCGCATTTCAAGGGCCAGCTTGCGGCCTCGCGGTCTTCGCACGAGTGGGCCAGGGCCAGGCGCGACCAACTGATCGGCCGGGCCGGCGAGGCCGTGGTGAAGGCCATCAACGAGCACGTATCCGAGCACGAAGGCGCGCAGAAGTGATGCGCGCCTCGGTGCTGCGCGACGGGCGCATGGTCTACCGGGACGACGTGCCCGACCCGATTCCCGGGCCGGGGCAGGTGCTGGTGGCGGTGCGGTCGTGCGGAATTTGCGGATCCGACCTGCATTTCGCGTCGCATGGCGCCGAAGTGGTGGAGATGACGGCGAAGGTGGCCGGCGGCGCCGGCGGCATGAACGTCGACCTGGGCCGAGACGTCTTCATGGGTCACGAGTTCAGCGCCGAGGTACTCGAGACCGGACCCGACACCGAGACGCACCCGGCCGGAACCCTGGTCACCTCCATTCCGGTGGTGCTGTCCGCCGCGGGCGTCGAGCCGATCGTCTACAGCAACAGCACGATCGGTGGCTACGCCGAGCGGATGCTGCTCTCGGCGCCGCTGCTGCTGCCCGTCCCCAACGGACTGGACTTCAAGCGTGCGTCGCTGACCGAGCCGATGGCCGTGGGTATGCACGCCGTGAACAAGTCCGGTGTTCAGCCCGGCGAGACCGCGCTGGTGCTCGGCTGTGGGCCGATCGGCATCGCGATCATCGCCGCACTTGCCGCTCGCGGCGTGGAAAGCATTGTGGCGTCGGACTTCTCGCCGAAACGGCGCGACCTTGCCACCTCGATGGGTGCCCATCAGACGCTGGACCCGGCGCAGGGCTCGCCCTTCGACAGCGTGAAACCGGCCGTGGTGTTCGAGGCCGTCGGCGTGCCCGGGATCATCGACGACGTGCTGCTGCGGGCACGGCCGGGCACGCGGCTGGTGGTCGCGGGGGTGTGCATGCAACCCGACACGGTGCATCCCTTTTTCGCGATCGCCAAGGAGATCAACGTGCAGTTCGTGCTCGCGTACTCCCCCGAGGAGTTCGCCGACTCGCTGCGCGCGATCGCCGAGGGCGCCATCGACGTCACCCCGCTGATCACCGGGGAGGTCGGCCTGGACGCGGTCGGCGCGGCCTTCGACGACCTCGCCGACCCCGAGCGGCACTGCAAGATACTCGTCACGCCGTAGGCCGGTCGACCCGCCGGACGTGTCGGTGGGCCCCATGAGAATCGAACCGAGGTTCGATGAACTGAACACGCTTGCCCCGGCCGCTTTCCCGGATGTAGCCGTGCTGCGGTCTTCTGCGACATCCACACCATCCCGTTCAATCATCAGGACCCGGCTTCGGGCGGAATGACGCTGTTGGAGAACCTCAAGTGCCTGTGCCATTACCACCACCTGCGAGAAACGTTTTGGGCCCGGCATCGGCGTCCCTAGAAGCACCTGCTGGGTCGTTCACGCGGAGGCGACGGCGAAGAGGTGCCATCCGCCCGGCACGCCCTTGAGCTGGTGAGGGCCGCGCTCCTCGAATTCGAGCCCTGACCCGATCACGAGGTCGCGCAGCGTGCTGGACACGAGCACCTCGTTCGGCCCTGCCAGGGCGCTCACCCGCGCCCCGATGCGTACGCCGATCCCGCCGATGTCATCGTCGCGGACCTCGCACTCGCTTAGCGTGAAGCTGGCTTCACCTTCGTCGAGGCGCTCGAACTACCTGGCCGGGTTGCGGCCGGTGAACGCGACTAGCCGGTCCAACGCACGGGCCTCTGCGGGCACGCCGACCGGTGGATGGAATCCATCTTTTGTGCGGCCCGCTGGCGTAATGATGCTGCGTGCCAACCCGAGTACATACTCGGCCAGCGAATCCGGGACGTCGACTTCGCGGCCGATGGCCACGGCGTAATCCCAGGCGTGAACTAGGAATTCGATCGACAGTACGCCGGCCATGACCGCTGCGGGCGCCTCGTTCGGACCCACCATCACCATGCCATTCAGACCGTGGCGTTGCCATGCACCCAGGACGGAACCGGCCGCCGCGGAGATCTGCCGCTCCACCGAGTCGGTCTCGTCGTACGGCGGAAGTTTTGCGTCCACCGCGTCGCCGATGACCGTGATGGAGTTCAACAGATGCTGGGTCAGCTGCGCCACGTTGAACTCGGCGCAGGGCGTCTGCCTGGACATATCGTCGCTGGTGATGGTGTGCAGAACTTGCTGTAGCACCCCAAGGCAGGTTTCGGCGCTGTCCAGCTCGTCAGCCGGTGGGAAATCTGGTCCGGGTCGCAAATTAGAAGGCATGTCCGTCACGCTACGGTCTCGGCATGGCCCTCGAAGCAAGAGCATACGAATCCGTCACCGTCGAGACCCACGACCGGGTCGCCCGGGTGACGCTGATCGGCGCGGGTGAGGGTAAAGCGATGGGGCCCGCCTGCTGGTCGGAGCCGCCGGAGCAGTTCGCCGCCGGCTTGTTCGCTGGAACAAAACCCGGTGCGGGGCGATAAGTCTTATGTTCTGCGTAGACTCAACGTCTCAACCGTGGATCGACCGGGGCGCGGGTAACGCCTTGCGCAGCAGGTTGTGGGCTTGCTGCATCCGGCGGGCTTGGGCAGCGGCCTCCTGGTGATCCATGCCCGGAATCTCTGTAAGCGCGCCTTCTGCTTGTTCCACCATGCCCGTATGTCGGAGCTGGCGTTGATGTAAGCCCATAGCAGGCCGGCGAACGTCACCGCCGCGCCCAGGAAACTCACCCATTTGGCGACCGGCTGCAGGTCATCTGTTGCGCTGATCCACACCGCTGCGCAAACGGCGACGACGAGCCACAGCACGACCAAGGTCAGGGTGCTGGTGCGCATTCGCCAGGGCCATGCGTCCTCGACACTTCGGCTCACAGGCCGAATGGAGCGCGGCGGCACACCGAAGAAACAATGACTTACCTAACGCGCGCCACTGAGAACGGAGTGGTTGATTGCCGCCTTCACATATGGCTGTACTGGCCATACACCCCGTACGGGTCGCCGCGCAGCACCGCGCGGTGCTCTTTGTCAGCCTGCGCGCATAGCCGAGCATGCTCGTCGACGGTGGCCTTGTGCCGCTGCCATAGATACCGGCCCACCACGTAGATGGCCACACCCAGCAGGATCCAGCGCCACAACATCACGACCAGCGCGACGACGCAGGCGGCCACCATCAGCCAGGCCGTCAGCCCCGGCGTGCGCTCCTCACGCACGTACAGCGCCACCCGCCTGCTCATCGGCCCACTTGCCTTCCACGCCAGGAAATAGTGCTGACAATGCCAGTAAACAGGGCCGACAGGCGAGGTAGTGAGAATTCCCAACACCCGCCCCACCCACGCCACACTAGAGCGGGCCAGGATCGTCGCGTCAACGACGGTGTCGCTCTCGTCGAAAGACAGACACAGCTACCAGCAGCCCCTTTACCCACTACGCCCGGTAATCGCACTCTACGATCGCTGCCCAGTGGTGCGCGACGACGCGCCAACCACCTGGGCCACACTCGCGTCTCCATGACTCATGACCGTTAGGCGACGCGCGGCCGAGTCCACCAGCAGGAGTTCTTCAAGCGGTTTGGGGGGTCTCCACCACTTACTCAAAACTTTCCACAGTGGTCGGCGTGACGAGCAATTGCCGGACGGAACCGTGGTCTGGACGTCACCGACCGGGCGGGTCTATCGGCCGGCGCCGACCTGTTCCCGCTGCCGGGCGGGCCGGCGTGAGTGGCCCCGCCGCCGCTCAAGAAGAGCAGATCACGACAGCGCAGCGCCCGGATCGCCCAGGCGCGCAAGCACAACCGGGAGCAGCGGCCGATCAACGAGGCACGGCAGCGGCTCGAACGGGCACGCAGGGACAAGATTGACGCCCGAAAATTTCGAAACCACATGCGCGACATGCTGTTTCTGCTCAAGGGCACCCCGAGCACCAACCCGTTCTGCACGTGGGTGAACGGCCCCCGCGAACCCGAAGAACTCCCGCCGGACTGGACAAACCCCGAGCCGACCGCGGCGCTCCTGCCCGACGACCCGCCCTTGCAACCGAGTTCGATCACCCCCCGGCCGGGGGTTGGGCCACCACCGTCGGCTTGAATCCGTATCGGGGAGCGGCGAAGTGCGCGGCCAAGCCACGCCCCGCCCCGGCCGACATCAGCGGCATCCCACCCACCGCATTGGTGGCGGGCTCGGCGGCGGCCGCGGCACCGAACCCGTTGAGGGCGACGGAGACGGGTGTGGCGGTGGGGGCCGCACCGGTCCAGGACGCCGGCACCGACAATCCCCCGACCGAGGCCGCCTTCCCGGCGGATCCGACTATCCCGCCGAGGCCGGCGTTCGGAAGTCCGGCCGGGATGGCCGCCGGTAGCTGCTTGGCCGCTTCAGCCGCGGCCTTGGCGCCCTCTTGAGCAAATTTCGGCAAGTCGTGTGCGAGGCCCACATAATCCTTGAACTGGGTGACGGCGAGCCGGGCGGGGCTGACCCACTTGCTGAAAGTGTCCATGAACACCCCCGAATCCACCTCCGCCGACCCGGTGATGCCCTGCACGACGTCGCCGAGCATCCCACCGACGATGATCCCGTCGCCGTTCTCGTTCCATGTGTGCCCGGACAAACCGATCGCGGCGGCAAGGTCGGTGAGCCAGGGCGGCTCGTTGGTGATGCCGGCGAGCCTGGACAGCGCCCTGGGAATCTCCGACATCGCTTGCGCGTCAACGGCCCCGTTCAGCGCCTGCGCCACCGCGGCGGCCTGGCCGGCCAGGCCCGCCGGATTGACCGCCGCCGCAGCCGGATTGAACGGTGTCAACTGCGCCGCAGCGGCCGACGCACCGGCATAGCCGTACATTGCGGCCGCGTCCTGGGCCCACATCTCGGCGTACTGCGCCTCGGTGGCAGCGATCGCCGCGGTGTTCTGGCCAAGGAAATTCGTCGCCAGCAACGTCATCAACAACGCCCGATTGGCCACGATCTCCGGCGGGGGCACCGTCGCGGCGAACGCCGCCTCGTAGGCCGCGGCGGCCGCCACGGCCTGGGCGGCAGCCTGCTCGGCCCGGTCGGCCGTTCCGGTCAGCCACGTCACCTGCGGTCCCGCCGCGGCCGCCATGGACGCCGCCGCCGGCCCCTGCCACGGCCCGTCGGTCAGACCGGTGATCATCGACTGGTACGACGACGCCGTGGTGTGCAGCTCGGTGGCCAGCGAGGCCCAGGCTGCCGCGGCGGCCAGCATCGGCCCCGAGCCGGGGCCGGAATACACCATCGCGGAGTTGATCTCCGGCGGCAACTGGGCAAAATCCAACATGTTTCTCCCCTAACCGACCAAGGTGGCGTTGGCCGCCTCGGTGGCCGTATACGAGCCGGCACTGACGTTCAGCATGGCCGCCAGCTGCGCCTGCGCCGCGGCAGCCTGGGCGCTGATCTGCTGGTAAGCAGTTGCATGGGAGGCGAATTGAGCCGCGGCCAGGACGGAAACCGGGTCCGCGGCGGCCGGCACCAGGCCGGCCGTGGGGGCGGCCGCGGCCGCGCTGCCCGCCTCCATCGCAGCGTTGATGGCATGCAGTTCCCCGGCGGCCGCGCCCATTATGTCCGGCTGCGCGATGACGTTAGACACTGTCCTACTCCTCACAAATGTTGTCGAGCAACAGATTTGGGTTTCTGGTGAGCCATGTTTCGGGACATCGGAGATGTTAGGTCAGCAAATCCGATGGGCACAGGATGCATTGGCCTATTCATCGTCGAGTCGGAAGGTGTTCATTCGGCAATAGATGTGTGCTGGGACAATTGCTGATTGGCATGAACTTTATTGGAAACAAATATGTTTAGAGTTTTCTATGCGAATCTCGGTGTTTGCCGACCCACCCGGTAAGCTGCGCCCGCGGAACGGTGGACGGCAATCACACGCTAGGGTCCACACATGCCGAAACTCCGTGCTCCGAGGCTTTTCCGCAACTTGATCGCCGCGGCCGCCGCCGTATCGGTGGCCACCGTGTCGGCGTGCGCCCCCGACAACACGCAACCCGGGGCGAATCCGCGCCAGGTGACCGTCGTGGGCTCCGGACACGTCCAAGGCGTACCGGACACCCTTACCGCCGACGTCGGCATCGAGTTCACAGCGCCCGACGTCACCGCGGCGATGAACCAGACCAATGGCCGTCAGCAAGCGGTCGTCGATGCGGTGGTCGGCGCCGGCGTCGAGCGCAAGGACATCAGCACCACCGACGTCACGCTGCAGCCGCGGTACAGCGCTCCGGCCCCCAACGGCACGGCCACCATCACCGGTTATCGTGCCGCCAACACCATCGAAGTTCGGATCCATCCGACCGACGCCGCCTCACGGATACTGACGCTGATCGTGGCCACCGGCGGCGACGCCACGCGGATCAGCTCGGTCAGCTACTCGATTTCGGACGACTCCTCACTGGTCAAGGATGCGCGGACGCGCGCGTTCAACGACGCCCGGGGCCGCGCCCAGCAGTACGCCCAGCTGGCCGGGCTCCGGCTGGGCAAGGTGATCTCCATCTCGGAGGCCACCGGCACCACCCCGACGCCCCGGCCGGCACCACAGAAGGCGATGCCGGCCGCGGTCCCGCTCGAGCCCGGCCAGCAGACCGTGAACTTCTCGGTGACCGCGGTGTGGGAGCTGAACTGAGCTAAGGGCTACTGCTGGTACACCTTGGGGTCGAGCGTGCCGATGTAGGACAGGTCCCGGTAGCGCTCGTCGTAATCCAGGCCGTATCCGACGACGAAGTCGTTGGAGATGTCGAAGCCTACGTGGGCGATGTCGACGTTGGCGCCTCGCGCGTCGGGCTTGCGTAGCAGCGTGCAGACCCGCAGCGACCGCGGGTGCCGGCTGGTCAGGTTACGCAACAGCCATGACAGCGTCAGGCCGGAATCGACAACGTCCTCGACGATCAGCACGTCGCGCCCGGATATGTCACGATCCAGGTCCTTGAGGATTCGCACCACGCCCGACGACGACGTGGAGGACCCGTAGGAGCTGACCGCCATGAATTCGAATTGCGTCGGCACCGGGATTGCGCGGGCCAGGTCGGTGACGAACATCACAGCGCCCTTGAGCACCGTGATCAGCAACAGGTCCTGGCCGTTCCCGGCCACGGCGTCGCGGTAGTGGGTGCCGATTTCCTCGCCGAGTTGGGCCACCCGGGCCTGAATCTGCTCAGCGCTGAGCAACACCGACTTGATGTCCCCCGCGTAGAGTTCCGTTGGCTGCGCGGGGGTGATCGCCGAGGAGATCTGCGCCACGAGCACAGCGTGCCATGCCGGCGCGCGAATCACCAACGGCGGCGCACATATTGCGGCTACTGGACCGGCTTGCGCACCGGCTCGCGCCACAGGGTGAGGACGCCGTCGCGCCGGCCCGCGATCAATCGCTCCCCGCGCAGGGACGATCCGACCGCCACCCCGCCCTGCCCACGCCACGCGGTGACCAGGGTGTCCACGCCGCGAATTTGCTTGTCGGTCAGTCCCGTCGCGCCGCCTGTGAGCAGCCAGCCGCGGATCACGCGCCGGCGAACCGGGGCCGGCAGCGCCGCCACGGCATCGGCGCGTAACCCCGAGTCGACCTTCACGCCGGGCGTCGCCTCGGCCGCGAGCGCATCGAGCAGCTCGGTGTCCTCGCGCAGAGCCGTCGCGGTGCGGGCCAGCGCCTCGGCCACCCCGCCGCCCAGCACGTCCTCCAGCAGCGGCAGCACCTCCGCCCGCAACCGGGTCCGGGTGAAGCGGCGGTCGGCATTGTGCGGATCCTGCCAGGCGGTCACGCCCAGCTCCCGGCACGCGGCGTGGGTCACGGCCCGGCGCACCCCCAGCAGCGGGCGGCACCAGGGCGGATCGTGCGCGCGCATTCCTGCGACGGACCGGGCCCCGGAGCCGCGGCCCAGCCCCAGCAGCACCGTCTCCGCCTGGTCGTCGAGAGTGTGACCCAGCAGTACCGGGCCGTCGCGGTACGCGCCCAGGGCGGCGTAGCGGGCGGCGCGGGCTGCCGCCTCGGGTCCGCCTTCGTTGCCGACGCGCACGGAAAGCACTTGTGCGTCAACACATCCCAACGCGAGCGCTTGCACGCGGGCGGTCTCGGCGACGGCGGCTGAGTCGGGCTGCAGGCCGTGATCGACGATCAGCGCGACAGTGGACCGCAGCCGGGCCGCGACCGCCGTGAGCGCCAACGAGTCCGGGCCGCCGGACAGCGCCACACACCACTGCTCACCGATACCGACTCCGGCGGGCAGATGGGTGGCGGCGAACGTTTCGACAGCCGCGCGCAGCTGCCCTAGAGGACCCTGTCGATCCATCGCTGGGGATCGTCGATCTCGGCCGGCAGCGGCAGCGTCTCGGGGCCCGACCACACCGTGTTGAACCGCTGCATCCCGACCCGGTCCACCACGTGGTCCACGAACGCCTTGCCACGGGTGTACTGGCTGAGCTTGGCGTCCAGTCCCAGCAGCGCGCGCAGCAAACGCTGCAGCGGCGGTTGCTTGCGGTGGCGGCGCTCGTCGAACCGGCGGCGGATGGTGGCCACCGACGGCACCACCATCGGCCCGACGGCGTCCATCACGTGGTCGGCGTGCCCCTCCAGCAAGGTGCCCAGCACCAGCAACCGGTCCAGGGCCTCACGCTGCGACTCGGATTGTACGGCGCGCACCAGCCCGAGAATGCCCGACGAGCTTGCGTCGGCCCCCTCGCCGCGGTGGCGGACGTACTCCGCCAGCCGGGCGGCGACCTGCCCGATGTCGTCGGCGGCGCCCTGCGTCAGGTGCCCGAGCGCCTCCGACATGTAGTCGGCCAGCCACGGGTTGGCGGTGAACTGCACCCGATGGGTCACCTCGTGCAGGCACACCCACAGGCGGAAGTCGGCGGGCTCGATGCGCAACTGCCGCTCGACGGCGATGACGTTGGGGTATACCAGCAGCAGGCAGCCCTCTTTCGCCGCGGCGAACGGGTCGTACTGGCCGAGGATTCCCGAGGACACGAACGCCAGCACCGCGCCCGTCTGCGCACCGGTGAGGCGGCCGGTGAGGAAGCCTTGCGGGCGCTCGGTCCCGTTGGTCATCACCCGCATGGACTCGGCCGCCGCGCGCACCCACTCCGACCGGTCGATGACGCGGGCCGCCGGCACGGCCCCGTGGGTGACCATGCCCGTGACGTCGCGCACCGGCGGTTCTGCCTTGGCGGACGCGTCCGCCAGCTCGTCGATGACCTGGCGCCGGGTGTAGTCACTGAACAACGGGCCGGGACGGACCAGCCGCTGACCGACGGTGGCCGCGAACCGCCAGTCCACGGCGGTGCCCAGGGTCAGGTCGGAGGCCGCGCTCATGCGCACCCGCAGAACCACAGCTTGGCGGCCAGCGCGTCCATCGCGTTGCGGCCGTTGGGTCCGGCGTCGTTGGAGAGGAAGGCAAACGTCAGGACCCGGCCGCTGCGGTCGGTGACCACCCCGGCCAGCGAGTTAACCGCGGTCAGCGAGCCCGTCTTGGCGCGCAGCCAGCCGGCGGGGCCCTTGTTGCTGGCCGAATCGAGGAAGCGCTCACCCAGGGTGCCGCTGCCCGCAGCGATCGGCAGCAGGTCAAGCAGCGCCCGCAGCCGAGGTTGGTCCGGGCCCGCGGCCGCCTGCACCGTGCCGTCGAGCATCTTGGCCGTCAGGCGGTCGTCGACCGACAGCCCGCTGGAATCCAGCAGGGTGGCCCTCGCGGTGTCGACGTGCGCGGCACTCAACCGGTTGGTCACCGCGTCGACGGCTCCTGCGAAGCTGCGCGGCCGGTTGATCGCGGCCGCCACCTCACGCGCGATGCATTCGGCCAGGACGTTGTCGGAGTGCTCCATCATCTGCGAGAGCCGCTCGATCAGCGGTGCCGACTGCACGACGGCCAACTGGCGCGCCCCCGAGGGCGCCGTGGCGACCTTCACCGCGGCGGGGTCCAGGCCGAGGGCCTTGGCCAGTTCCTTCCCGGCGTCCAGGGCCGGGGTGTGCGACCGGCGCGAGTTCACCGTGGTGGGCTGGATGCGCCCGGCGTCGATCATCGCCGACTCGATCGGCGCGATGTCGCCGTTGTCGACGTCGGCGGGGTCCCAACCCTGCGCCATCGTCGGGCCGCTGTAGGCCGAGGTGTCCACCTGCACCGCGGTCGGCGTCACCCCGCTGCGGCGGATCTGTTCGACGAGGTCGCTGATGCGCGCCGCGCCCTTGTACCAGGTGTCAACGCCGGGCGGGGCCGCCGACAGCGTCGGGTCCCCGGCACCGACCAGCACAATCGGCCCCTGCGCGTTCTGGCTGCCGGCCACCACCCGCGTGCTGATCCGGGCCTGCCGGTCCAGCGTCAGCAGCGCCGCGGCCGCCGTCAGGACCTTGTTGGTCGACGCGGGGATCAGCGGCACCGTGGCGGCCACCTGCCAGACCTCCGCGCCCGTGAGCGCATCGGTGACCCGGCCGCCCAGCGTGCCCAGGTTCGGATCGGCCGCCGCGGCCGCCAACGCGGCCGCCATGCCCGCGGCGCTGGGGGCTTCGGCGGTGTCGCTGACCGGGACCACGCCCGGCTGCACCGTCGGGGGGCGTGGCGGCGGCACGGTGGCCCGCGCGCCGTTGGCGCTGCGCCCACTGGTGGTGATGAACGTTGCTGTCGCCACCACGGCGACCACGAACACCAGCACCGCCAACCCGATCAGCACGCGGGTTGATTTCTGCCGGCGAGTTGGACCCATCACTCTCCTGACTGTCTGAACCCATTGTCCAGAATTCGCCCAGGAACGCTCGACTAGGGTAGACCCGCGACGCATCTGTGGAATGAGAAGAAGGAGCCAGCGCGGTGGAATTCGACGTGACCATCGAGATCCTCAAAGGCCAGCGAAACAAATACGAGATCGACCACGAGACCGGACGGGTCCGGCTGGACCGCCACCTCTACACCTCGATGGCCTACCCGACCGACTACGGCTACATCGAAGACACCCTGGGCGAGGACGGCGACCCGCTGGACGCGATGGTGCTGCTGCCGCAGTCGGTGTATCCCGGTGTGATCGTGGAGGCGCGCCCGGTCGCGATGTTCCGGATGACCGACGAGAAGGGCGGCGACGACAAGGTCCTGTGCGTGCCGGCGGGCGACCACCGCTGGGACCACGTCCAGGACGTCGGGGACGTGCCGGAGTTCGAGCTGGAAGTGATCAAGCACTTCTTCGTCCACTACAAGGACCTGGAACCGGGCAAGTTCGTCAAGGCCGCGGACTGGGTGGGCCGCAAGGACGCCGAGGCCGAGATCCAGCGCTCGATCGAGCGGTTCAAGGCAGAGGGCCACTGACGCCCGGTCAACCGGTCAGGCGGTGGACCTGGAGTGGCGGCGGTTACGCATCACGCTCCAGGTCCACGCCGCCCCCACGAACAACACGCCTACCGAAGCGGTGAGCACTTCGGGGATCTGAAACCGCGGCTCGATCGAGACCAGCATGATCACGGCCAAGAAGCCGATCGCCCAGTGCGCGCCGTGTTCGAGGTAGACGTAGCGGTCCAGCGCCTCCTGGTGAACCAGGTAGATGGTGATGGATCGGACGAACATCGACCCCACCAGCCCCAAGCCGAGCGCGATAATGATGGGGTCGGATGTGATCGCGAAGGCGCCCGTCACCCCGTCGAACGAGAAGGCCGCGTCGAGAACCTCGAGGTAGAGAAAAAGCATCAGGCCTGCCCTGCCGACCGCCACCCCTGCCGTCGAAACATCGACGTCGGACGGCCGGAACGCCCGGCTCAGACCGTTGACCACCAGATAGCTGACCAGGCCCAGCAGTCCGGCGGTCAGCACCGTCGCACGCTCGTCGGCCGAATGCGTCAACTGGGTGCCGACGAGCACCAGCGCCAAGCCGGTCACGATCACCGCCACTTGGCCGAGCCGGCCGATGCGCGCGAACGGGACCTCAATCCATTTGAGCCACTTGATATCTCGGTCATAGACGATGAATTCCAGGAACAGCATCAACAGGAAGATGCCACCGAAAGCCGCGATCTGCGGGTGTGCGGCCAGGACCAGTTTTTCGTAGCTGGGCGAGCCGTCGGGGAATTGCAGCGCACCGCGCGGTGGCGGATGCAGCGCCAACCCCATGGCGCGCACCGGGTCCAGGCCCGCCGTCGCCCAGACGACGACCAGCGGGAACAACAGCCGCATCCCGAACACCGCGATGAGGATCCCCAACGTCAGGAACATCTGCCGCCAGAACGGGGTCATCCGTTTCAGGACCGCGGCATTGATGATCGCGTTGTCGAACGACAGCGACACCTCGAGCACGGCCAACGCCACAAGCAGGAACAGGCCCTTGGTCCCGCCGTGCGCGTAGCCGAGCGCCAGGGCCGCCGCGCTGAGCAACAGCGAGATCCCGAAGATTCGCAACGCGGCCAATGGATGCCTCCCGGACAGCCGCCCACACTATCGAACATCTTCGTCGCCGCGAGTCGCCGGTATCGAGGCACTATCTTCTCCACTGTGGCTAGGACGGGCTGGGGGCGGTGACCGGAGTCGGAGCCTCCAGCGGACCGGTCGCACGCGGAAGCGTGGCCCGGGTCGGCACCGCCACCGCGCTGACGGCGCTGTGCGGCTACGCGGTGATCTACCTGGCCGCCCGTGACCTGGCACCGAGCGGCTTCTCGGTGTTCGGGGTGTTCTGGGGGGCGTTCGGCCTGGCCACCGGCGCGGCAAACGGGCTGCTGCAGGAAGCCACCCGGGAGGTCCGCGCGACGCGCTACCTCACTGGTGTCAGTGCGCTGCCCGATCCTGGGTCACGGACCCACCCGCTGCGGGTCGCCGCGCTGGTCGGGGTGGCCGCGGCGGTGATCATCGCCGGCAGCTCGCCGGTGTGGAGCGGGCGGGTCTTTGTCGACGCGCGGTGGCTGTCGGTGGCGCTGCTCAGCATCGGGCTGGCCGGGTTCTGCCTGCATGCCACGCTGCTGGGCATGCTGGCCGGCAGCGACCAGTGGACGCAGTACGGGGCGCTGATGGTGACCGACGCGGTGATCCGGGTGGCCGTGGCCGCGGCCACGTTCACCCTCGGGTGGGGGTTGGCCGGGTTCCTCTGGGCGACCGTGGCGGGCGCGGTGGCGTGGCTGATCATGCTGGTGGCCTCGCCGACGGCGCGGGTCGCGGCCCGGCTGGTGACCCCGCGCAGCACCGCGGTCTTCCTGCGGGGCGCCGGGCACTCGATCACCGCGGCCGGTGCCAGCGCGATCCTGGTGATGGGGTTCCCGGTGCTACTGAAGCTGACCAGCGACCAGCTGGGGGCCCAGGGCGGCGTGATCATCCTCGCGGTGACGCTGACGCGCGCGCCGCTGCTGGTGCCGCTGACGGCCATGCAGGGCAACCTGATCGCGCATTTCGTCGACGAGCGCACCGACCGGCTGCGGGCGCTGGTCGCCCCGGCGGCGATCATCGGCGGCATCGGCGCCCTCGGCGTCCTGGCGGCCGGTCTCGTCGGTCCGTGGTTGCTGCGGATCTTCTTCGGCGATCAGTACCACGCAAGTGGCGCGCTGCTGGCGTGGCTGACGGCGGCCGCGGTGGCCATCGCCATGCTCACGCTGACCGGCGCCGCGACGGTGGCGGCCGCGCTGCACCGGGCGTATTCGCTGGGCTGGGTCGGCGCGACGGTCGCCTCGGGGCTGCTGCTGTTGTTGCCGCTGCCGCTGCAGGCGCGCACGGTGGTCGGCCTGCTGTGCGGCCCGCTGGTGGGAATCGGTGTCCATTTGGTGACACTCGCGCGCGCCGGTCGCTCAACCCGTTGATCCGGCAGTCCAGCGTGTTAAATGGGCACTGAAATGCGCAATCCCGACGTCTGGATCGTCATCCCCGCCTTCAACGAAGCCGCCGTCATCGGCGAGGTGATCGCCGATGTCCGCTCGGTCTTCGACCACGTCGTCTGCGTCGACGACGGGAGCACCGACGGCACCGGCGAGATCGCCCTGCGGGCCGGGGCTCACCTGGTACGCCACCCGGTCAACCTGGGCCAGGGCGCGGCCATCCAGACCGGCGTCGAGTACGCCCGCAAGCAGCCCGGGGCGCGGCTGTTCGCCACGTTCGACGCCGACGGGCAGCATCGCGTCAAGGACGTGGCCGCGATGGTGGACCGGCTGTGCGCGGACGACGTCGACATCGTCATCGGGACCCGGTTCGGCGGCGCCGAGGGCAGCCGGCCGCCCCTGCTGAAACGCGTTGTGCTGCAGACCGCGGCACGGCTGAGCCGGCGCGGCCGGCGGCTCGGGCTGACCGACACCAACAACGGCCTGCGGGTGTTCAACAAGAAGGTCGCCGACGGGCTCGACTTCACCATGAGCGGCATGAGCCACGCCAACGAATTCATCACGTTGATCGACGAGAACCACTGGCGGGTGGCCGAACAACCGGTCGAGGTGCTCTACACCGAGTACTCCAAATCGAAGGGCCAGCCGCTGCTCAACGGCGTCAACATCATCTTCGACGGGTTCCTGCGAGGAAGGCGTCCTCGATGAAAAGGACGGAACGATGAACTGGATCCAGGTGCTGCTGATCGGCTCGATCATCGCGCTACTGGTCTACCTGCTGCGGTCGCGGCGCAACGCGCGGTCCCGGGCCTGGGTGAAGGTCGGCTATGTCGTGTTCGTGCTGGCCGCCGTCTACGCCGTGCTGCGACCCGACGACACCACGGTGGTGGCCAACTGGTTCGGGGTGCGCCGCGGCACCGACCTGATGCTCTACGCGTTGATCATGGCGTTCAGCTTCACCACGCTGAGCACCTACATGCGGTTCAAGGACCTGGAACTGCGCTACGCCCGCCTGGCCCGGGCGGTGGCTTTGGAGGGCGCGCGGGCACCCGAGTAGCGCTCAGCCCGTGCGGAGGTGCCGGAAGTAGTCCACCGTGCGGCGCACACCCTCGTCGAGGTGCACCTGCGGGCGCCAGCCCAGCACCCGTTCGGCTAGGCCGATGTCCAGGCAGGACCGCTTGAGGTCACCGAGGCGATCGGGATGGAACTCCGGGTCGTCGGGTCCCCCGACGGCCGCCGCCACCGCCGAATGCAGTTGGCGGTCGGAGGTTTCCAGTCCGGTGCCGATGTTGAACCGCTGCCCGCCCCCGGCCTCCCCGGAGGCCTTCACAAAGGCGTCCACCACGTCGTCGACGAACACGTAGTCGCGGGTCTTGCCGCCGTCGCCGAACACCTTGGTGGGCTTGCCCTCCAGCAGCGCCTGGGCGAAAATCGCCACCACTCCCGCCTCGCCGTGCGGGTCCTGGCGGGGCCCGTAGACGTTCGCCGGCGCGATGTGCGAGCACTCCAGCCCGTACAGGTGGCGAAAGGTGTTCAGGTAGATCTCGCCGGCCACCTTGCCTGCGGCGTACGGCGAAAACGGGTCGGTGGGTGTCGTCTCGGGCGTCGGGTACTGCGGCGGGGTGCCGTAGATGGACCCGCCCGACGAGGTGTGCACGATCTTGCGGACGCCGGCGCGGCGCGCCGCCTCCGCCAGGCGCACCGTGCCGATCACGTTGACCTCGGCGTCGAACTGCGGGTCGGCCACCGAGCGCCGCACGTCGATCTGCGCCGCCAGGTGGAACACCACCTCCGGCCGGTGCTCGTCCAGGAGGGTCCGCAGGTCGGCGGTGACGATGTCCGCCTCGACGAACACATGCTCCGGATTGCCGGCCAGGTGCTCGAGGTTCCTGGCCCGCCCGCTGGCGAAGTTGTCCAGCCCCACCACCGTGTGGCCGTCGCCGAGCAGGCGGTCGACTAGCGTCGACCCGATGAAACCGGCTGCCCCGGTGACCAGTGCGCGCACCGGCCCACCATACATAGCGGTGGCCGCCGCGGGGCTGATCGTCGCGCAGCTGGGCATCCGCGCGGTGCTGGCCTTCGGAGGCTACTTCTATTGGGACGACCTGATTCTCGTCGGGAAGGCCGGCACCGAGGGGCTGCTGTCGCCGTCGTACCTGTTCGACGACCACGACGGTCACGTGATGCCGGCCGCCTTCCTGCTCGCCGGCGCCATCATCCGGGCCGCGCCGCTGGACTGGACGTGGCCCGCGGTCAGCCTGGTGGTGCTGCAGCTGCCGGCCTCGCTGGCCCTGCTGCGGGCCCTGCACGTGATCCTGGGCTGGCGGCGGGTGCTGCTGGTGCCGCTGGCATTCGCGCTGTTCACCCCGCTGGCCGTGCCCGGATTCGCGTGGTGGGCGGCGGCGCTGAACTCGCTGCCGATGCTGGCAGCGCTGTCGTGGGTCTGCGCCGACGCGATCCTGCTGGTGCGCACCGGCAACCGGCGCTACGCCGTGACCGGCGCGCTGGCTTACTTCGGCGGCCTGCTGTTCTTCGAGAAGGCCGCGGTGATCCCGTTCGTCGCCTTCGCCGTGGCCGCGCTGCTGGGTCATGTGCGGGGTGATCGGGCGGCGGCGCTGACGGTGTGGCGGGCCGGGGCGCGGTTGTGGGTCGCGTCGCTGACACTGACGCTCGCCTGGGTGGCCGTCTATCTGGCCGTGGTCAATCAGCGGCGGTGGAGTTTCGACCTGGCGATGACGTTCGAACTGCTGTGGCGGTCGATCACGCACGGCATCGTGCCGGGGCTGGCCGGCGGGCCCTGGCACTGGGGCCGGTGGGCGCCGGCCTCCCCGTGGGCCACCCCCCCGCCTGTGGTGATGGCACTCGGCTGGCTGGTGCTGGGCGGGCTGCTCGGGCTCTCGCTGGCCCGCAAGCAACGCATCGGCCCGGTGTGGCTGACCGCGGCCGGGTACGCCGTGGCCTGCCAGGTGCCGATCTATCTGATGCGGTCGTCGAAGCAGACCGCCCTCGAACTGGCCCAGACGCTGCGGTATCTGCCGGATCTGGTCGTGGTGCTGGCGCTGCTGGCCGCCGTCGCGTTGAGCGCCCCGAACCGCCCGGCCACCGCGCGCTGGTTGAACGCCTCACCCAAACGCGCTGTGGCGGTGGGGGTTCTGGCGGCGCTGTTCGTGGTCAGCAGCCTGTACTCCACGGCGACGTTCCTGTCTAGCTGGCGGGACAATCCGGCCCAGCCCTACCTACGGAACGCCGAGGCCAGTTTGGCTGCTGCGCATGCGAATTCGAATGCACCGCTGCTGGACCAAGAGGTCGATCCGCTGGTGCTGCAACGGGTGGTCGGACCCGAGAGCCTGGCCAGCCACCTGTTCGCGCTGCTGCGGGACCGGCCCGAATTTGCCTCGGCGACCACGCAATTGCGCATGCTGGACAGCTCGGGCCGGCTAATTCCAGCCCGGGTGACGTGGGTCCGCACCATCGTGGCCGGGCCGCTGCCGCAATGCGGGTACTTCGCGCAGCCGGACAAGCCGGCGCGGCTGATCCTCGACGGTCCGCTGCTGCCGGCCGACTGGACCGTCGAGCTCAACTACCTGGCCAACAGCGATGGGTCGATGACGCTGTCGCTGACCCAGGGGCCCGACGTCAAGGTGCCGGTGCATCCGGGGCTCAACCGCGTCTTCGCCCGGCTGCCGGGCGCCGGCGACGCGATCACCGTTCGGGCCGACACCGCCGCGCTGTCGCTGTGCCTGGCGTCGGGACCGGTGGGCCTCGTCGCACCGGCACAAGAAACTCAGAGCCGCCTAGGAGAATCGAACTCCTGACCTATTCATTACGAGTGAATCGCTCTACCGACTGAGCTAAGGCGGCGTGCCCGCATCGGGGGCGGGCACGAGTCTAACGCAGCCGGGATTGCCCGGCTCAGTCACGCGGTTCCCGGCCACGCAGCTCCTGGCCGATCGTGGCGACCATGGCGTCGACGGCGAACTTCGGCTTGACGTTGGCCGCCAGCGCCTCGCGGCATCCCAGCACCGCCTCGATGCAGCGCAGCAGCCGCTCGGGTGTGGCATGGGCGGCCAGCGCCCCCACCCGCTCGGTCATGTCCGGATGGTGGGGCCGGATCCCGGTCGCGCCGGCCGAGGCCACCAGCGCATCCCGGAAATACGTCGCCAGGTCGATCAGTGCGCGGTCCAGCGCGTCCCGTGACGCCCGGGTATGACGTGACTTCTGCCTGCGCTCGAGCTCCTTGATGGCGCCCGCGGCACCGCGCAGCGCGCCCGCGGTGCCCTTGCCGGTGCCGCCGGCCCCGAGCGCCGTGCGCAGCTCCTCGGTCTCGGCCTCGGCGCGGTCGGCGGTCAGCACCACGGCCTCGGCTTCGGCCGCCGCGACCAGTTCCTCGGCGGCCGCATACGCCCGCGCCGGGGTCGCGGCGTCCCGCACCAGCCCCAGCGCCCGCTCCCGTCGCTGCCGGGCCTCGGCGTCGGTGGCCAGCCGCCGCGCCCGGCCCACGTGTCCCCCACTGACCGACGCGGCCCACTGGGCCGTCTCGGCGTCCAGGCCGTCGGCGTCGACCAGCACGCGCGCGATCGCCGCGGCCGAGGGCGTCACGAGCGCGACGTGGCGGCACCGGGACCGCAGCGTGACCGCGATGTCCTCGGGGTCCACCGACGGCGCGCACAGCAGGAACACCGTCGACGGCGGCGGTTCCTCGACCACCTTCAGCAGCGCGTTCCCGGCGCCCTCGGTCAACCGGTCGGCGTCCTCGATCACCACGATCTGCCGGTGCCCGGTGCTCGGGCGCCGCGACGCGGTCTGCACGATGGCGCGCATCTCGTCGACGCCGATGGACAGGCCCTCGGGAATCACCCGCCGCACGTCGGCATGCGTTCCGGCCATCGTCGTCGTGCAGGCCCGGCAGCGCCCGCAGCCCGGGCCACCGTCTTCAACAGCAGAGGTGCACTGCAGCGCGGCCGCAAAGCACAGCGCCGCGACCGAACGGCCCGACCCCGGGGGGCCGGTGATCAGCCACGCATGTGTCATAGTCCCGTCACCGGCGCCGCTGTGACTTGAACCACCGCGGGCGGCCCTGGCGGCGGCCAGCAGCTCGGCCTCGACCGCATCCTGGCCTACCAGCCGCGTAAACACCCCGGACATCACCGGCAACAGTAGTGACACCGTCCGACCGATACCGACCGGCCGCCATTTCGCGACGATTTCGTGATTTTTCGCCGGGTTTGGCGCCGGCGGACGACTTGCCGCGGCCCTTAGAGTTTTCCAATAAATCGCCGCCGACCGATACGGTGGTTTGGTGGCAACCGCGGCGACCCTGCCCGGGCGGATCAACGCGTTCGTCCGGTGGGTGGTGCGCACCCCGTGGCCGCTGTTCTCGCTGAGCATGCTGCAGGCCGAGATCATCGGCGCCCTGTTCGTGCTCGGCTTCCTGCGCTACGGGCTGCCGCCCGAGGACCGCCTGCAGCTACAGGACCTGCCGGCGGTGAACCTCGCGGTTTTCGCGACCTCGCTGGTGGTGTTGTTTCTCGCCACCTGGGTGGTGAATTTCATCCTGCTGATGCCGGTTTTCCGGTGGCAGCGCCGCGACAACCTGCTCGCCGAGGCCGACCCGGCCGCCACCGAACTGGCCCGCAGCCGCGCGTTGCGCATGCCGTTCTACCGCACGCTCACCAGCATGGCGGCCTGGTGCATCGGCGGCGTGGTGTTCATCGTCGCCAGCTGGTCGGTGGCCAAGTTTGCCGCGCCCGTCGTGGGCGTCGCCACGGGCCTGGGCGCCGCCGCCACCGCGATCATCGGCTACCTGCAGTCCGAGCGGGTGCTGCGGCCGGTGGCCGTCGCCGCCCTGCGCAGCGGCGTGCCCGAGAACGTCAAGGCGCCCGGCGTCATCCTGCGCCAGATACTGACCTGGATGCTGTCCACCGCCGTGCCGGTGCTGGCGATCGTGCTCGCGGTGGTCGCCGACAAGACGTCGCTGCTGCACGCCACGCCGGAGAAGCTGTTCACCCCGATCCTGTTGCTGGCGCTGGCGGCGCTGGCGATCGGGTTCGTCAGCACCCTGCTGGTGGCCATGTCGATCGCCGACCCGCTGCGCCAGCTGCGCTGGGCGCTCTCGGAGGTGCAGCGCGGCAACTACAACGCGCACATGCAGATCTACGACGCGAGCGAGCTGGGCCTGCTGCAGGCGGGCTTCAACGACATGGTGCGCGACCTGTCCGAGCGGCAGCGGCTGCGCGACCTGTTCGGCCGCTACGTCGGCGAGGACGTTGCCCGCCGCGCCCTGGAGCGCGGCACGGAGCTGGGCGGCCAGGAGCGCCACGTGGCGGTGCTGTTCGTCGACCTGGTCGGATCCACGAAGCTGGCCGCGACCCGGCCGCCCGCCGAGGTGGTCCACCTGCTCAACGAGTTCTTCCGGGTGGTGGTCGAAACCGTCGGCCGGCACGGCGGCTTCGTCAACAAGTTCCAGGGCGACGCCGCACTGGCCATTTTCGGTGCGCCGATCGAGCACCCCGACGCGTCCGGCGGGGCGCTGGCGGCCGCCCGCGAGCTGCACGACGCGATACTCCCGGTGATCGGCTCCGCCGAGTTCGGAATCGGGGTGTCGGCGGGCCGGGCCATCGCTGGCCACATCGGCGCCCAGGCCCGCTTCGAGTACACGGTGATCGGCGACCCGGTCAACGAGGCCGCCCGCCTCACCGAGCTGGCCAAGCTCGAGGCCGGGCATGTGCTGGCGTCGGCTATCGCGGTCAGCGGCGCCCTGGACGCCGAGGCGCTGTGCTGGGACGTCGGCGAGGTCGTCGAGCTGCGCGGCCGCGTGGCGCCCACCCAGCTGGCCCGGCCCGTCAAGCTAGCCGCCGAACCCGCCCCACCGCAGGCGGTGCGCGGCTGACATCAGCCGCGCTTGGCGGCCTTCTTGGGCCCCGCTTTAGCGGCAGCCTTGCGGCCGGTCCTCTTCGCGGGCCGCTTCGCCGGACCCCGGGCCCGGCGGTCGGCCAGCAACTCGGCGGCCCGCTCGTCGGTGATCGACGCGACGTCGTCGCCCTTGCGCAGGCTGGCGTTGGTCTCGCCGTCGGTCACGTAGGGGCCGAACCGGCCGTCCTTGATCACCATCGGCTTGCCCGACGCCGGATCGGTGCCCAGCTCGCGCAGCGGCGGCGCGGCGGCGGCCTGCCTACCGCGGCGCTTGGGCTCGGCGTAGATCTTCAGCGCCTCCTCCAGGGTGATGTCGAAGATCTGGTCCTCGGTCGCCAGTGAACGAGAATCGGTGCCGCGCTTGAGGTATGGGCCGTAGCGGCCGTTCTGCGCGGTGATCTGCTCGCCGGACTCGGGATCGACACCGACCACCCGCGGCAGCGACAGCAGCTTCAGCGCGTCCTCGAGGGTGACGGTCTGCAGGTCCATGCTGCGCAGCAGCGAGCCGGTTCTGGGCTTGGGCCCGGTGGGCTTCTTGCCCTTCTTCGCCTTCTGATCGGACCCAGCCCCGCCGTCCTCCTCCTCGGGCGGCTGCGGCAGGATCTCGGTCACATACGGCCCGTAGCGTCCGTCCTTGGCGACGACCTCGTGACCGGTCTCCGGGTCCACGCCCAGGACGCGGCCCTCTTGCGGTGTGGCGAACAGCTCCTCGGCCAGTTCCAGCGTCAGCTCGTCAGGGGTCAGCGAGTCGTTGAGGTTGGCCCGCTGCGGCTTGGGCTCGCCGCTGGGATCATCGGGGTCGCCGGGCACCATGCGCTCCAGGTAGGCGCCGTTCTTGCCGACCCGGACGTAGACCGGGCGGCCCTGCTCGTCGTCAAAGAGCTTGATGGAGTTGACTTCCCGCGCGTCGATACCTTCGAGGTTGACGCCGACGAGCTTCTTCAGGCCGCCCGCGCGCGCCACCGAGTCCCGCACGCCGTGGTCGCCGCCGAAGTAGAAGTTGTTGAGCCAGTTGGTTCTTTGCTCCTGACCGGAGGCGATCGCATCGAGCTCGTCTTCCATCGCGGCGGTGAAGTCGTAGTCGACGAGCCGGCCGAAATGCTGCTCCAGCAGGCCGGTCACGGCAAACGCCACCCAGGAGGGCACCAGCGCGCTGCCCTTCTTGTGGACGTAGCCGCGGTCCTGGATGGTCTTGATGATCGACGAGTATGTCGACGGCCGGCCGATGCCCAGCTCTTCGAGCGCCTTGACCAGCGAAGCCTCGGTGAAGCGCGCCGGCGGGTTGGTGGCGTGACCGTCGGGGGTGAGCTCGCGGGCGTCCAGCCGCTGCCCCTCGGTCAGGTGCGGCAGCCGGCGCTCGGCGTCGTCGGCCTCCCCCCCGGCGAGCTCGTCCACGGTTTCCACGTAGGCCTTCAGGAAGCCGGGGAAGGTCAGCGTGCGGCCGCTGGCCGAGAACTGCACCTGCCGGCCGCCGGATTCGCCGTTGATCCGAAGGCTCAGCGTGGTCCCGCGCGCGTCGGCCATCTGCGACGCCACGGTGCGCTGCCAGATCAGCTCGTAGAGCCGGAATTCGTCGCCGTCGAGTTCGCGGCGCACCGCGTCGGGGGTGGCGAACGTCTCGCCCGCAGGCCGGATCGCCTCGTGCGCCTCCTGCGCGTTCTTGACCTTGCGCGTGTACTGGCGCGGCGACGCGGCGACGTACTCCTCGCCGTAGAGCTGACGCGCCTGGGTGCGCGCGGCGTTGATCGCCGACTCCGACAGCGTGGTGGAGTCGGTACGCATATAGGTGATGTAGCCGTTCTCGTAGAGCCGCTGGGCGATGCTCATCGTGCGTTCGGATGAGAACCGCAACTTGCGGCCGGCCTCCTGCTGCAGCGTCGAGGTCATGAACGGCGCGTAGGGGCGCCGCGTGTAGGGCTTCTCCTCCGCCGACGCCACGGAAAGCTGCGCGCCCCGCAACCCGGTGGCCAGCTCGGTCGCGTTCGCCTCGTCCAGCACCACCACTTCGTCGGACTTACGCAGTCGGCCCAGCGAGTCGAAGTCGCGGCCGGTGGCGACCCGCATGCCGTCCACGCTGGTCAGCCGGGCGTTGAAGGTGGGCGGCTGTGCCGTCGGGGCGGAGACGCTGGCGTCCAGCTCGGCGACGATGTCCCAGTACGAGGCGCTGCGGAAGGCCATGCGGTCGCGTTCCCGCTGCACGATGATGCGGGTGGCCACCGACTGGACCCGGCCCGCCGACAGCTTGGGCGCGACCTTCTTCCACAGCACCGGGCTGACCTCGTAGCCATACAGCCGGTCCAGGATGCGGCGGGTCTCCTGCGCGTCGACCAGGTCGATGTCCAGGTCGCGGGGGTGCTCGGCGGCCTCCAGGATCGCCGGCTCGGTGATCTCGTGGAAGACCATCCGCTTGACCGGGATGCGCGGCTTGAGGGTTTCCATCAGGTGCCAGGCGATCGCTTCGCCCTCGCGGTCGCCATCAGTGGCCAGGTAGAGCTCGTCGACGTCTTTGAGCAGGCCCTTCAGCTCGCTGACGGTGTGCTTCTTCTCCGGGCTGATGATGTAGAGCGGCTCGAAGTCCGCGTCGACGTTGACCCCCAGCCGCGCCCACGGCTCCGACTTGAACTTGGCGGGGACGTCGGCAGCCGCCCGGGGCAGGTCGCGGATGTGGCCCCGCGAGGATTCGACGATGTACGCCGACCCCAGATAGCCGGCCAATTTGCGCGCCTTGGTCGGCGACTCGACGATGACGAGTCGCCTGGGGCTCCCATTACGGCCGCCTGCCCCCTTGGGGTCCTTAAGCTTCGGGTCAGCCACCTGCGCTTACGCTCCATCTCTGTGTTCCGGCCCCCTGCGGGACCGCCCTGCGAGAAGAATGACAGGCCAGCGTCGAAAATTCCGGTGAAATTCGGGTACGCGGGCGTTCCTTCGCCTTCAGGGCACCTGACAATTTGGCACCCCGAGGTGCGCCTGCGCAAACCGACTCCCTCGACCGCAGGTCCCACCGGAGGCTTATACCCGCGGCCACAGCGCCGACGCATCCGCGTCGGAAGGTGGCTCGCCCACGTTCTCTACCAGGCGCGACAGCCGCCGACGGCCGCTGATGCGAAGCGCCGGCCGCCCGCCGCGGGTGCCGATCAGAGTGGGCGCGATGCCGACCCGCATCAGGGCGGACGCGAGCGGCGAATGGGTGTCGGGGGCGTGGGGATCCAGCCCCAGCAGATAGTGGTCGCCTTCGCGGCCACCCGCCGCCAGCGTCCAGGCCCGCAGCTCGCGCGGCCCGGGCAGCCACCGGGGCGGCACCGTTTTGACCGCGCCGCGCGTCCATTCCGCCGCGATGGTGACCAACGCAGGACTCACCGCCGTCCGCACCAGGGGGGTGTCTTCGTCGGTGCGGGCGATCTCGGACTCCAGGCCCGCCTCGCCGATCATCTCGGCCAGCGCCGAGGCCCGCCACAGCCGGTCCACGACCACCGACAGCCGGGCGCCCGGGCCGCCCGGGGCGTCCGGGCCGCCGACCATCACGATCTGGCCGGAGGCCGCCAGCACCCCAGAGAGGTCGGCGACCGCGGGCGGCACCGACTCAGCTGTGAAGAAGGAAAGCTGGCTCACGAAAACGACAGTAGGCCAGGTCGCGCATCCGTGCGATCAGGTAAACGGCGCGGCGGCAAACGAAAACCCCCCGGCGGGGGCCCGCTGGGCGGGACTGCACGGGGGGTTTGTCGTGGGGGGGCCGCTCCCTACAGGGAGCGGACTCCGGTGGCCTGGGGGCCCTTGGGGCTGTGGCCGATCTCGAACTCGACCTTCTGGTTCTCTTCAAGGGTGCGGAAGCCCGAACCCTGGATCTCCGTGTAGTGGACAAACACATCCGCGGAACCGTCTTCGGGGGCGATGAACCCGAAGCCCTTCTCCGCGTTGAACCACTTCACAGTTCCCTGTGGCATCTCTCGATCTTTCCTTTTCTTCATGGGTGCGGGGCGCCGCCTTTCGGTGCCCCGGGCCTGATACGACCGCCATACCTCGCCGAGTCGCCGGAACTTCACCCGACCGATTAACCTCGCAGGAACCGCGGCCGCAACGTCGATCCTGCGAAAGTTTGACACGAACACAGAAGCTGCGACCGTGATCAGTCAATCACGTTCATCGCGTCGGCGACAGACTTGTGCCGCCCAGCGGTTCTGAGAGGGTGTCAGGTGGCCAGTTTCGGCAGCGACCTGCTTGCCGTCGCGCTCGCCGGCGCCCCGACCGACGAGCACCCGCTGCGCCATGTCGCCGAGCTTCCGGCGCGGGGCGGTCGGCCGCACCGCTGGCCGGACTGGGCCGAACCGGACGTGGTCCGCGCGTTCGCCGAGCGCGGCATCGCGTCCCCGTGGTCGCACCAGGCGGCGGCCGCCGAACTGGCACACGCCGGCCGTCACGTGGTGGTCAGCACCGGCACCGCGTCGGGCAAGTCGCTGGCCTACCAACTGCCCGTCCTCAACGCACTGGCCACCGACCCGCGGGCCCGGGTGCTGTATCTGTCGCCGACCAAGGCGCTCGGTCACGACCAGCTGCGCGCCGCCCACGCCCTGACCGCGGCCATTCCGCGGCTGCGCGATCCTGGTTTCGGGGTCGCTCCCACCGCCTACGACGGCGACAGTCCCGCCGAGGTACGACGCTTTGCCCGCGAACGCTCCCGCTGGCTGTTCTCCAACCCCGACATGATCCACCTGTCGATACTTCGCAACCATGCCCGCTGGGCCGTGCTGCTGCGCGGCCTGCGTTTCCTAGTGGTCGACGAATGTCATTACTATCGTGGCGTTTTCGGCTCGAACGTGGCGATGGTGCTGCGCCGTCTGTTGCGGTTGTGCGCGCGCTACTCTTCCGCACCTACGGTGATCTTCGCCAGCGCGACAACGGACTCGCCCGGCGCGACGGCCGCCGAGCTGATCGGGCTTCCCGTCGAGGAGGTGACCGAAGACGGCTCGCCCCAGGGATCCCGCACGGTGGCGTTGTGGGAGCCGGCATTGCGCACTGACCTGACCGGTGAGCACGGCGCGCCGGTGCGTCGCTCCGCCGGCTCCGAAGCCGCGCGGGTGATGGCCGACCTGGTCGCCGAGGGTGCCCAGACCCTGACGTTCGTCCGCTCGCGGCGCGCCGCGGAACTGGCCGCGCTGGCCGCGCAGGCCCGCCTCGACGACGTCGCCCCGGAGCTGTCGCGCACGGTGGCGTCGTATCGGGCCGGCTACCTGGCCGAGGACCGCAACGCGCTGGAGCGCGCCCTGGCCGAGGGGCGGCTGCGCGGTTTGGCTACCACCAACGCCCTGGAGCTGGGCGTGGACATCGCCGGGCTGGACGCGGTGGTGCTCGCCGGGTTCCCGGGCACGGTCGCCTCGTTCTGGCAGCAGGCGGGCCGGTCCGGCCGGCGGGGCCAGGGTGCGCTGGTCGTGCTCATCGCCCGCGACGACCCGCTGGACACCTATCTGGTGCACAATCCCGCCGCGCTGCTGGACAAGCCGGTCGAGCGGGTGGTCATCGACCCGGCCAACCCCTACCTCCTCGGCCCACAACTACTCTGCGCGGCGACGGAACTGCCGCTCGAGGAAGGCGAGGTACGCGGCCTCGGGGCCACCAAGGTGGCCGAGGGCCTGGTCGACGACGGGTTGCTGCGTCGCCGCAACGGCAAGTACTTTCCCGCGCCGGGCGTCGATCCCCATGGCGCCGTGGACATCCGGGGCTCGGCGGGCGGGCAGATCGTCATCGTGGAGGCCGACACCGGGAGGCTGCTGGGCAGCGCCGGGGTCGACCAGGCCCCGGCCTGCGTCCACCCGGGGGCGGTGTACCTGCACCAGGGTGACAGCTATGTGGTCGACTCGCTGGACCTCGACGATCAGATCGCGTTCGTGCACGCCGAGGACCCCGGCTATGCGACGTTTGCCCGCGAGCTCACCGACATCGTCGTCACCGGTACCGGCGAACGCCGCGACTTCGGGCCCGTCTCTTTGGGTTTAGTGCCGGTGCGGGTCACCCACCGGGTCGTGGGTTACCTGCGTCGCCGGCTCTCCGGGGAGGTGATCGACTTCGTGGAGCTGGACATGCCCGAACACACCCTGGCCACCACCGCGGCCATGTACACCGTCACCCCGGAGGCGTTGCTGCAGAACGGGATCGATGCACCGCGGATACCGGGGTCGTTGCACGCCGCCGAGCACGCCGCGATCGGGCTGCTGCCCCTGGTGGCCAGCTGCGACCGCGGCGACATCGGCGGCATGTCCACCGCGCTCGGTCCCGATCCGCTCGGCCTGCCCAGCGTTTTCGTCTACGACGGCTACCCGGGCGGAGCGGGATTCGCCGAGCGGGGCTTCCGCCGGGCACGCACCTGGCTGGGTGCGACGGCGCAGGCCATCGAGGCCTGCGAATGCCCGGGCGGGTGCCCGTCGTGCGTGCAGTCCCCCAAGTGCGGCAACGGCAATGACCCGCTCGACAAGGCGGGGGCGGTGGTCGTGCTGCGACTGGTGCTCGCGCAGCTGGGTCCCGACTTCGGCTGAACGATCCTGCGGATGGCGACCGACCCCTCGAACGGTCGACCTCCACAGATCAGATTGGCGACGGTCGCCTCGAGCACATTCCCTTTTTTTCTGAAGGAACGTCAGCGTGCCATCGCACGGCGCGGCGAACGGTCGGACTACGCGTACCGTCCGCAATTCCGACTGTGCGGGCGCCCCAGCAAACTACCACATGCGCGAACTCATCGGTAAGTTCAACCGGCGCCGCCCGCGGGCCTCCGTCGGCCTCCGGGCCGGCGCCGCGCGGTCGGTAAACTGCCTCGCATGGCCCACGACTGGCTGCTCGTGGAGACGCTGGGGGGCGAACCCGCCGTGGTCGCACAGGACCGGCAGCTCAAAGACCTCGTGCCCGTCACGACGTTCCTGCGCCGCAGTCCCCATCGCGCCGCGGTCCGGACGGCAATCGCCGAGTCGGTGCAGACCGGCCAGAGCCTGACCAGCATCACCCCCAAGCGCGACCGCGTCATCTGCACCGAACCGATCGTGATGTCCGACGGCCGCATCCACGGTGTGCACCTGTGGACCGGCCCCGCCGATGTCGAACCGCCGCAGCGGCCGGTACCCGGGCCGCTCAAATGGGATCTGACGCTCGGCGTGGCCACCGACACGCGCGAGTCGCTGACCAACAGCGGCAAGAACCCCGAAGTCGAGCTCACCTTGGGCAGGGCCTTCGCCGAAGACCTACCCTCGCGCGAACTCAACCCGAACGAGTCCAAGGTCCTTGCCATGGCGGTCGAGGCCGAGCCGGACCAAACCCTGTGCAGCACCTGGGATCTCGTCGACTGGCAGGGCACTCCGATCCGGATCGGCTTCGTCGCCCGCACGGCGCTGGAGCCCGGCCCCGACGGCCGCGACCACCTGGTGGCGCGGGCGATTAACTGGCGCGCCGAGCTCAAGGGTCCCGTCGTGTCCACCGACGACCTGGCCCGGCGAATCCTGGACGGGCTCGCGCGGGCCGGGGTGCACCGGGCGCTCGTGGACCTCGACGACTGGACCCTGCTGAAATGGCTCGACGAGCCGTGCCCGTTCTACGACTGGCGGGCCGGCAAAGCCGGCAAACCGGAGGTTCACCCCGACGACGAGCCCGTATTGGACGCGATGACAAAGCAAGTCGCCGACGGCTCACCCGGCCGGGTGTTGCGGATGCGTGGACACGACGGCGACTGGGTGCCCGTGCACGTCACCGTCGGCCGGGTCGAGGTGGAACCCGACACCTTCGCCGGGCTGATCTCCCAGCGGCTGCCCAGCGACGACGAGCTCGCCGCCGCGGGGCTGGCCGACGCCCCCGGCGACGCGACGTGACCCGGACGCGTCGGCGGGTCCCGCCCGGGCGGCGGCGCGGGCCGTGCCGACGCCGGCGACGGCTACGTCCACGCTGACCACGACGTCGAGACCGTCCACCTCGCATCGGACCGCATCGACCCCCATCCGGCGGGCCACGGCCGCCGCTCGGGCGCAGGCCATTCCGGCTCCCGACGGCAACCGGGACGCGGCAGCCAGCGCGGCCAGGTCGGCCGCCGCCTGCGCGCGGTGCCGCGCGACCACGGCGGCGCCGAGATAGGTGACCGCGCCCGTGACGCACAGCAGCACCACGACCATCGCCGCGCCGAGCACGGTGGCCGATCCCCGGTCATCGCGGCTCGGCCGCCGCGACGGTTTTGGCGGCAATGTCGAGCGTGGGCAGCAGCTTCGAGCGTGCCACCACCGTGGCCACGACGAAATCGCCGTCGCGGCGTACGGCGATGCGCGCGCCCGCCGGCGCAATGCGGCGGGCGGCGGCAAGGGCCGAGTTGTCGTCACCGCGGGCGGCCAGGCGGGCGGCCTCGCGGGCCGCGTCGACGCAACGCACCTGCATGCTGACCGCGGTGATACCGGCCAGGCACAGCACCAGCACCACCACCAGCGTGGCGGTCGCCAGCGCCGCCTCGACGGTGCTCGCGCCGGCGCACCCGGTTAGACCTTGGTGCTGAGCGCGCGACCGATGATCCTGGTCAGCGCCGACACGACCGAATCGCCGGTGACGACGGTGTAGAGGATCGCGCCGAAGGCGGCCGCGGCTATCGTGCCGATGGCGTACTCGACTGTTCAGAATTACATCAAGCCATACCGCCGCCCTTGTGAAGCCGACCAACGCGATCACCCCGCTGGGACGGTCGCGGTCGCATGCAGCGACGATGAGACGTTTGAGGACGGTTGGGCCATGGCCGTGGCCAGCACGGCGACGTTGGTATGGGATCCTCAGTTACCAGCCAAGACCCGGGATTGATCGTCATCCGACCATTCACGTCGTCCTAAAACTCGGATGCCCAGTGCAGGTCGAACTGGTGGCGTGCTTGTCGAAATCCGTGGTTGTTGATCTTGCCTCGATACTGGTCTCAGGTGGTCAGGCTGACCACCTGCCCCGCCCGCTGGATTGCCGAATCGTGGCCCGGATGTACGGGCCGAGACGCCGATTCTCGGCAACCGGATGCAATTGCGTGCGGCTTGTCTTACCGCATTAGCGGCCTCATTTGGGAGGTCCCACATGGCTCATCCCTCAATCGATCCGACGTTCTATCGGACCGCTGCAGAGGCGGCGGCCGCTCCCGGCGAGCAACTCGCGTACGTGGTGGCCTTCGACCCCGCCGCCCAGAAGCACGACGCGATGACCGTCGTCGACGTCAATCCGGCCTCTGACAGCTATGGGCGGGTGGTCGGCTGGACCGACGTCCCCGGCCGCGGCGACGAGCTTCATCACTTCGGTCGGAGTGCCTGCAGCAGTGCCCTGAAACACGAGGGCCACGACATAAACGGCCTCGAGCGCCGCTACCTCCTGGTCCCCGGCCTGCGGTCGTCCAACATCCACGTGTTCGACACCCAGCCGGACCCACGCAACCCAACGCTGATCAAAACGATCGACGCCAAGAGCCTGTCCGAGATCGCCGGCTACTGGCGTCCGCACACTCTTCACTGCGGACCCGATGGGGTCTTTCTCACCTGCCTGGGCGGCCCCGTTGGCAACGATGACGGACCGGGCGGAATCGCGCTGCTCGACCACGCGACATTCGAAGTCCTGCGTGCCTGGGAGACCGACCGCGGGCCCCAGCACTTCCAATACGACGCCTGGTGGCACCTCAATCAGAACGTGCTGATCTCGAGCGAGTGGGGCAGTCCCTCGATGATTGAGAACGGCATCGTGCCGGAATTGTTGCTCGACCAGAAGTACGGCCACGCCATCCACTTCTGGGACCTTGCCAAGGGCGAGCACATCCAGCGCGTCGACCTGGGCGCCCAGCATCAGATGGCACTGGAGGTGCGCCCATCCCACGACCCCGAGGAGACCTGGGGCTTCGTCGGGTTCGTGATCTCCACCGAGGACCTGTCCGGCTCGGTCTGGCACTGGTTCCGCGACGGACACGAGTGGAAGGCCGAGAAGGTCATCGCCATCCCCGCGGAGCCCGCCGACCCGGACCTGCTGCCTCCGGCGCTCAAGCCGTTCGCCGCGGTGCCGCCGCTCATCACCGACATCGACCTGTCGGTCGACGACCGGTTCCTCTACGTGTCCTGCTGGGGCACCGGTGAGATGAAGCAGTTCGACGTGTCGGATCCCGCGAACCCCAAGCAGGTGGGATCGGTACGGCTCGGCGGCATCGTCGACCGCGCACCACATCCCGTGATGCCCGACACGCCGCTGGCAGGCGGGCCGCAGATGGTCGAAGTCAGCCGCGACGGGAAGCGGGTGTACTTCACCAACTCGCTGTACGGGGCATGGGACGACCAGTTCTACCCCGACGGCGTTGGCGCGTGGATGGCCAAGCTCGACGCGGATCCCGACGGCGGGCTGAGCATCGACGAGACGTTCTTCCCGCATGGCGAGGAATTCTGCGGCCTGCGCGTGCACCAGATCCGGCTGCAGGGTGGCGACGCTTCGTCGGACTCCTACTGCTATAGCTGATTCTCACCGCACCGCCAAATGACCGACATGGCCGAAGCGAACCGGCGGAAATGTTCGCGTTGGCGGCGACCCTGAACTCGCTCAACGACACGGCGTCGACCGCCAAGGAGATTCGGTTGGCGGTACGTTGTCCGCTGCTGCGAGGTCAGTTAGGCGGGGCTACGGCTTTCTGGCCCCAACCCCGCCATCCGGGCCCGAAATCAATACTGGTTCGGGGCCGCGCCCGATGCTGACTTGCCCTCACGTGACCCACTACCGCGCTGCCCGCATAGACGGCCACGGTTAGCTCATCGGGCGGCTGCGGTTCGAAGCCGACCCAAAGGCAGCAACGAGGCAGGCGGGTTGCACCGAGTTGGGAACGTTCCCAGTCCCCGCCGATACCCGGGAAACATACCGCTACCGGAGGCACGAGATTGCCTGTGAAAAAGTGGCCAATATGCTGAGAAAATCTGTGTACGAGTTGCCAATATAGCTATACACTGCTATTTTGCTGCGCTTTCTTTGGTCACCGGGCGATCCCCCGGGTCGGTATGACGTCTAGTTCATGTCGCATTGAGAGGTGTCACATGTCGTTTGTGATCGCTTTGCCAGACGTGCTGGGAACAACCGCGACGGAGTTGGCCGGTATCGGTACGACGCTCAACGCGGCCAACGCGGCCGCCGCCGCCCCCACGACGACGGTGCTCGCCGCCGCCGAGGATCAAGTGTCGGTCGCCATCGCGGCGCTGTTTGGGGCGCACGGCCAGGCATTTCAGGCGCTCAACGCACAGGCGGCGGCGTTTCATGGAGAATTTGTGCAGGCCTTGGCCGCGGGCGGGAACTCGTATGCGGCCGCCGAGGCCGCGGCCGCGCAGCCCTTACAGAGCGTGATCGACGTGATCAACGCGCAATTCGTGGCACAGACGGGGCGCCCACTGGTCGGCAACGGCGCCAACGGCGCCCCGGGGACCGGGGCCAATGGCGGGGCCGGTGGCTGGTTGATCGGCAACGGGGGGGCCGGCGGGTCCGGAGCGACCAACACCGCCGCTGGGGGCACCGGCGGGACCGGCGGGGCCGGCGGGCCTGGCGGGCTCATCGGCAGCGGCGGGGCCGGCGGCGCCGGCGGGTTGGCCACCAACACCGGCGGGACCGGCGGGGCCGGCGGAGCCGGCGGCAACGCCATGCTGATCGGCGCCGGCGGCGCCGGCGGCGCCGGCGGGGCCTCAACGGATCTCACCGGTGGGAACGGCGGGGCCGGCGGGGCCGGCGGCAACGCCGGCATGCTCTACGGCGCCGCCGGGACCGGCGGCTCCGGCGGGTTCGCATTCGCCGGCACCGCCACCGGCGGCGCTGGCGGTACCGGCGGTACCGGCGGGCTGTTCTCCGACGGCGGGGCCGGCGGGGCCGGTGCGCAAGGCGGCAACGGCGGAGCCGGCGGAGCCGGCGGTACCGGCGGGCTGTTCGCCACCGGCGGCACCGGCGGGGCCGGCGGGTTCGGTTTGTCCACAACGGCCGGCACCACCGGCGGGGCCGGTGGGGACGGCGGTGCCGGTGGGCTGTTCGGCGCCGGCGGCACCGGCGGCAGCGGCGGGGCGAGCCAAGGCAGCACCGCCGGAGCCGGAGGGGACGGCGGCAACGCTGGCATGCTCTCCCTCGGCGCCGCCGGCGGGGCCGGCGGCGCCGGCGGGGAAGGCCTCAACGCCGGCCAGACCGCGGGCGGGGCAGGCGGGGCCGGCGGCAACGCCGGGCTGCTCTTCGGCTCCGGCGGCGCCGGCGGGCCCGGCGGGTTCGGTCGAACCACCGGCGGGACAGGCGGGACCGGCGGCAACGCCGGCCTGCTCGACGGCTCCGGCGGCACCGGCGGCGTCGGCGGCGCTGGTATCAACGGCCCCGGCGGCGCCGGCGGGGCCGGCGGCACGCCCGGGCTGACCGGTAACGGCGGCAACGGCGGTAACGGCGGCGCCAGCGTGGCCGGCACCGGCGGCGCCGGCGGCGCGGGCGGCAACGGCGTGCTGATCGGCGACGGTGGTAACGGCGGTAGCGGCGGGACAGGCGCAGCCCCGGGCAACACCGGTCTCGGCGGCCTCGGCGGCCTGTTGTTGGGTGCGGACGGCTTCAACCCTCCGCCCAGCCCCAACCCACTGCACACCTTGCAGCAAGGCGCACTCAATGCGATCAACCAGCCCGTCCAGGCATTGACGGGGCGCCCGCTGATCGGCAACGGCGCCAACGGGACTCCCGGGACCGGGGCTGCCGGCGGGGACGGCGGGTGGCTGTTCGGCAACGGCGGAAACGGCGGGTCCGGAGCGACCAACACCGCGCCCGGCGGGACCGGCGGGGCCGGCGGGCCCGGCGGGGCCGGCGGGATCTTGTTCGGCAGCGGGGGCACCGGCGGCACCGGCGGGTTGGCCACCGGCGTTGGTGGGAACGGTGGTGCCGGCGGCGCTGGCGGTACCGCCTTGCTGAACGGCTCCGGCGGCACCGGCGGCACCGGTGGGAACTCCATCGGCGGCGGTGGTGGCACCGGCGGGGCCGGTGCGCGCGGCGGGAACGCCGGCTTGTTCTTCGGCGCGGCCGGGACCGGCGGCCATGGCGCCGCTCCCGGTAATGCGACGGGCGTCGGCGGAGCCGGCGGTACCGGCGGGCTGTTCGCCAACGGCGGAGTCGGCGGGGCTGGCGGGGCCGGCGGGGCAGGCGGGGCAGGCGGGAACGGCATGCTGTTCGGGGCCGGCGGCACCGGCGGGGCCGGTGGGAGCTTCGGGGCCGGCGGGGCTGGCGGCAACGGCGGGCTGTTCGGCGCCGGCGGCACCGGCGGCTCCGGCGGCACCGGCGCTGGCGCAACTCCCGGCGGGGCCGGCGGGCACGGTGGCAACGCAGGCCTACTGTCCCTCGGTGCCTCCGGTGGGGCCGGAGGCAGCGGCGGTGACGCCGGCGGCACCGGCGGTAAAGGCGGGGACGGCGGCGCCGGTGGCTTCCTCTTCGGCTCCGGCGGCGCCGGTGGCAGTGGCGGGCACGGCGGCGCCGGCGGTAGCACCACCCAGCAAGGCGGCGCCGGCGGGGCCGGCGCCAACGCCGGCTTCCTCTTGGGCTCCGGCGGGGCCGGCGGCGCGGGCGGATCCGGCGCCAACGCAATCGGCGCCGGCACCGGCGGCAACGGCGGCGTCGGCGGCCAAGCCGGGCTGTTCGGCAACGGCAACGGCGGTGACGGCGGGGCCGGCGGGGCCGGGATCACCACCGGCGGGAAAGGCGGGAACGGCGGCAGCGCCGTGCTGGTCGGCGACGGCGGTAACGGTGGCAACGGCGGGAGGGGTGCGACCAACGGCACGCCCGGCACCGGTGGTATCGGTGGCCTGCTGCTCGGCGTGAACGGGCTGAACGGCTTGACGTAATCCGCGTGCCTGCGGGCGTTTGCTTTCGGGACTTCCCGCGCCCTCGCCGCTTCGACCCGCATCGGCAGGTCGGTCTTCACTCGTGTCTCCAACTGGCCTGTCGCGATCGGACTACGGTGTGTCTGTAGGCCCCGCCCGCGCGGCGGCCCGCGCCGTGCTCGCAAGTCCAGTCCAGGCCACGGCCACCTCGACCGTGACGACGACGTCGAGATCGTCCACCTCGCATCGGACCGCATCGACCCCCATCCGGCGGGCCACCGCCGTCGCTCGGGCGCAGGCCATTTCGGCTCCCGACGGCAACCGGGACGCGGCGGCCAACGCGGCCAGGTCGGCCGCCGCCTGCGCGCGGTGCCGCGCGACCACGGCGGCGCCGAGATAGGTGACCGCGCCCATGACACACAGCAGCACCACGACCATCGCCGCGCCGAGCACGGTGGCCGATCCCCGGTCATCGCGGCTCGGCCGCCGCGACGGTCTTGGCGGCAATGTCGAGCGTGGGCAGCAGCTTCGAGCGTGCCACCACCGTGGCCACGACGAAATCGCCGTCGCGGCGTACGGCGATGCGCGCGCCCGCCGGCGCAATGCGGCGGGCCGCGGCAAGGGCCGAGTTGTCGTCACCGCGGGCGGCCAGGCGGGCGGCCTCGCGGGCCGCGTCGACGCAACGCACCTGCATGCTGACCGCGGTGATACCGGCCAGGCACAGCACCAGCACCACCACCAGCGTGGCGGTCGCCAGCGCCGCCTCGACGGTGCTCGCACCGGCGCACCCGGCTAGACCTTGGTGCTGAGCGCGCGACCGATGATCCTGGTCAGCGCCGACACGACCGAATCGCCGGTGACGACGGTGTAGAGGATCGCGCCGAAGGCGGCCGCGGCTATCGTGCCGATGGCGTACTCGACCGTGGACATGCCCGACTCGTCGGCCGCAAGGACCGTCATGCGCGCCAGTAGCACGCGAAACATGTTGACCACTGATGCTTTCCCTTTCCTGTTCATCCTTCACAGCAAGCCCGACCGCAGGACATCACCGGCCAGGCCCGCCACCACCGGCACAATGCCCAGGCAGAAGAACGCCGGCAGGAAGCACAACCCGAGCGGCGCGGCGATCAGCACCCCGGCGCGCTCGGCGGCCGCGGCGGCCGCATGCAGCGCATCGTGCCGGGACTGGTCGGCCAGCTCGGCCACGGCGCCTGCCAGCGCCGCGCCCGAAGACGCCGACCGGCGCGCGAGCCGCAGCAGCGCATCAATCTGTGCGTCCGGCGCACTGTCCGGCGAAACCGCCCATGCCACAGCGGGATCGGCACCCAGCGCCAGCAGATCGGCGGCGCGGCGCAGCACCCGAGCCAGCTTCGGCGGTGCGGACGGCGCCGCGGCGGCCGCGGCGGTCGGTACCGCCATGCCCGCCGCCAGGCACACCGCCAGCACGTCCAGAGTCGAGGCGAGGGCCAGCGGGTCCGGACCGCGCGCTCGGCGTTGCCGCGACCCCGGCCGCAGCCCCTGCCCGCGCCGCGCCGCACGCGGCGGCATCCCGGCGCGTGCCCGCACCACCGACGGTCCGGGGCCGATCCACAACGCCACGGCCAGCAACACCGCCGCCGCGCTCACCCCTCGAGCCGATCGGTGATGCGATCCGCCCATAGCAGCCCGCCGCAGGCCAGCGTCGACCCCACGACCAGCAGCCACCCACCCGCGTGCCCGCTCAGTAAAAAACCCAGTGGACGCGCGCCGATCGCCTGGCCGAGCAGCACACCCGGGATCGGCAGTCCGGCCAGGATTGCCGCCGTCGCACGCGCTCCCGCCATGCCCGAGGCCACGCGCACCGAGAACCGTTGCCGCTCGGCGATATCACGCTGTGCGGCCCGCATCAGGGTGGCGATCGCCAGCCCATGGTCGCCGGCGAGCTGCCAAGACACCGCCACCCGATCCCAGTGCGCGGGCAGCGACGACGAACGGGCCGCGGCGCGCAGGCCGGCGGTGACGTCGGCGCCCAGCCCCGCCCGCGCGGCGACCGAGCGCAGCGACGCGGCCACCGGGCCGACCGTCTCCTCGGCGGCGACGCTGAACGCGCGGACGGGATGAGCACCCACCCGCAGTTCGCCGACCAGGACGTCGAGGGCGGACTCCAGCGCCCGGCTCTCGTCCATCGCATGCCGGATGCGACGCCGGCGGCGGTACCGCAGGCCGGCGGTTGCCCCCACGACGGCGGCCGCGACGACCGTCGGCAACGGCAGCACCACGGTGGCCGCACCGGTGGCACCCGCGGCGATGCAGGCGGCCGTGCCCGCCCCCGGCGGCGCGAGGCGCCGACGGCCGCACACCGGCGGGGCGAGCCGGCGATGCGGTGAGGCCGGTACCGCCAGGAGCGCGGCCGCCAGCAGCAGCGCGGCGGCCGTCGGGCCGCTCATGCCGGCGCCCGATCGCGCAGCAGGCGGTGCAACTCGTCGGCATCGTCGGTCGTTCCGCGGTCCACGCGCCACACCGTGACCGCGCGAACCCGTTCGTCGGCCCGGCGCAGCACGGCGATCTCGCTCAGCCGGCGACGACCGCTCCCGTCGCGGGCGACGTGCAGCAGCACCTGGACCGCGGCGGCGAGTTGGCTGTGCAGCGCGGCCCGGTCGAGACCGCCGAGCGCCGCCAGCGCCTCCAGCCGGGCGGGGACCTCGGCCGGGTTGTTGGCGTGCACCGTACCCGCCCCGCCGTCGTGGCCGGTGTTCAGCGCCCCCAACAGGTCGACCACTTCGGCGCCGCGCACCTCGCCGACCACGATCCGGTCGGGGCGCATCCGCAGCGCCTGCCGGACCAGTTCGCGCACAGGGACCTCGCCGACGCCTTCGACGTTGGCGCAGCGCGCGACCAGCTTGACCAGATGCGGGTGCCGGGGCGCCAGTTCGGCGGCGTCTTCGACGCAGACGATGCGCTCCGCAGGCGAGACCGCGCCGAGCATCGCCGCCAGCAGCGTCGTCTTGCCCGCCCCCGTTCCCCCACACACGAGAAAGGCCAACCGCGCGGCGATGATGTCGGCGACCAGCGTGGCGGCTCCCGGCGCGATCGCACCCGCCTCGGTCAGGGCGGCCAGGTCCTGAGTGGCCGGCCGTAGCACCCGCAGCGACAGGCAGGTTCCCGCGGGCGCCACCGGCGGCAGCACCGCGTGCAGCCGCACCGCGAACCGTCCCGATCCCACACCGGTGAGCTGGCCGTCCACCCACGGCTGGGCATCGTCGAGACGCCGACCGGCCGCCAGCGCCAGCCGCTGCGCCAACCGCCGCACCGCGGCCTCGCCGGCAAAGCGAATGGCGCTGCGGCGCAGGCCGTTCCCGTCGTCCACCCACACCGCATCGGGTGCGGTCACCAGGACATCGGTCGTGCCGTCCGCGCACAGTAACGGTTCGAGGATGCCCGCGCCGGTCAGCTCGGTCTCGAGCATGCGGAGATTGGCGAGCACCTCGGCGTCGCCCAGCATCCCGCCGGACTCGGCGCGGATCGCGGCGGCGACCACGTTGGGCTTCAAAGGTGCTCCCGGCGGACCGGACTCCGCGGCCAGCCGCTCCCGCACCCGTTCGATCAGGGAGCCGCTCACGCCGCCCTGCCGATCTGCGGTGCACCGGCGCGCGGGAGCACCGCCAGCACGCGGCGGGCCGCCACCGCGAGCGCCGATCGACGTCCCGCGCGCAGACCACCACGCTCCAGCTGATCGGCGAGTTGCGGCTCCGCCTTCATCGACGCCAGCAGCGGCAGGCCGGCGATGTCGGCGATCTCGCCGGCGCGCAGTCCGCCGGGCGACGGGCCCCGAACGACCAACCCGAGGTTGGGATTGAGCGCCGCCAGCGGCGGGGCCATCGCGGCGGTGGACGCGCACGCCCGCACGTGACAGGGGCTGACCACCACGACGAGATCGGCGCCGTCGAGCGCGGCCTGGCCCGCGTCGGTGAGGCGGCGGGGCAGGTCGCACACCACGGTGACGCCGCCGCGCCGGCCGGCATCGACGACGGCGTCCACCGGCCCGGGCTCGAGCTCGTAGGCGCGCCGCGTGCCGGACAGCACGCTGATCCCGCGCTGCCGGGGCAGGGCCTCGCGCACGGCCGACCAGTTGAGCCGCCCGCCCTGCAACGCCAGGTCGGGCCACCGCAACCCCGGCACCGTCTCGGCTCCCACCAGCAGATCGAGTCCGCCGCCCCACGGGTCGAGGTCGATTAGCAGCGCATCGTTGGCGGCGTGCGCCAAGGCGGCGGCGAACACAGAGGCGCCGGCACCACCGCAGCCGCCGAGCACCGCGATCACGTCACCGCGCCACCCGTCGTCGCGCACGGAGTCGGTGGCGTCGGCGAGTTCCCGGATGAGTTCCTGGTCCTGCCCGGGCAGCCGCAGCACCCGCTGGGCGCCGACCGCGATGGCCGCCGCCCAGGTCGCCGTGGCCGGTTCGGCGGCGGTCAGGACAACGACGCGGGCACGCCGCGGCAGCGCCGCCCGCCCGCACCGCTGCGCCTCCGTGTCGTCGAGCAGCACGGCCGCGGCCGCCGCCCAACTCTTGCGACTCACCGGTTGCCCACCGCCCGCATGCACGACCCGGACGCCGACCGCCGCGGCCATCCGATCCACCTCGCCGCGCAATGCCGGATCGGTCAACACGGCCAACACGGCCGGCGAGCCCGCCATTGTGGTGCGCGCAGTAGTGGTCACCCAGCCACCATGCGAGAAGGCCATGATGGGACACCAGTGCCAAAGCCGGATTTGTGGATAGAGACGCAACTGTGCACAAAGGCGCCGGTCGGGCGATATAAAGGGCTCGGACCGACCGAACTCCGCAACGCGCGGCGGGATCCGCCGCGCGTTGCGGAGCGGGGATTTTTCACCCCAAAAAAGGGACGACCCCCGCCAGGGGGGGAGGAGGCGAGGGTCGTCGTGCATCAGCCCCGGGGGGTCGGGCTGATACACCCTCGGCTCAGGCCGAGTAATGCTTACTATACACATGACAGTCCGCACTAACGCAAGTGGCTCTTCCAACGGATTGCCACGTTGAGGCGCAAAAGCACTGCTCACCCGCGCGCGCTAGTTCTTCCGCGCACCGTTTCGGGCGCCACTTCCCGGAAGCGCGGGCTCGCAGACCTATGCTGGGGCGGTGACCGTCTTCGACCCGGCCGCACCGCACCAATCCCCACCGGAAACGGCGGACGACACCGCTCCCCGGGCTCGCACCGCCGCTTTCTTCGATCTCGACAAGACGATCATCGCCAAGTCCAGCACGCTGGCATTTAGCAAACCGTTCTTCGATCAGGGACTGCTCAACCGCCGCACGGTGCTCAAGTCCAGCTACGCCCAGTTCATCTTCCTGCTCTCCGGTGCCGATCATGACCAGATGGATCGGATGCGCGCGCACATGACCAACATGTGCACCGGTTGGGACGTCGAACAGGTCAAGGCGATCGTCAGCGAGACGCTGCACGACATCGTCACGCCGCTGGTGTTCGCCGAGGCCGCCGACCTGATCGCCGCGCACAAGCTGTGCGGCCGCGACGTCGTGCTGGTTTCGGCGTCCGGGGAGGAGATCGTCGCGCCGATCGCCCGCGCGCTGGGCGCCACCCACGCCATGGCGACCCGGATGGTGGTCGAGGACGGCAAATACACCGGCGAGATCGCCTTCTACTGCTACGGCGAGGGCAAAGTCCAGGCGATCCGGGAGTTGGCGGCCCGCGAGGGCTACCCGCTGGAGCACTGCTACGCGTACTCGGACTCCATCACCGACCTGCCCATGCTGGAAGCGGTCGGCCACCCCAGCGTGGTCAACCCCGACCGCAGCTTGCGCAGGGAAGCCACCGAGCGCGGCTGGCCGGTGCTGGCATTCTCCCGGCCGGTGTCCCTGCGCGACCGCATCCCTGCGCCCTCAGGTGCCGCGATCGCCACCACCGCCGCGGTGGGCATCAGCGCGCTGGCCGCCGGGGCGGTCACCTATTCATTGCTCCGCCGCTTCGGCGTCTAATCTCCAACCGCAGCAAACTGACTCGCCCGCACAACGGTGTGCGTTCGCAATGTTTGCGGATTTGGGCCTTGCTGCGCTAAGGGTCTAGTAGTACAAAGGAAACCACGGAAGCCCGGTGAGGCCAAGGTCGATCCGGAAGAGAAGGTTCGTCCTCCCGACCCGGGCGCCCAGCACGGTTCCCGGCACCCACGCGGAGTCATAGCCGCGATAATGGCAGAAGTGTTGCGGGCCTGCGTAATTGCGAATGCGGAAGGTGCCGACGGTCCTTTGGGTGGGACCGCAGCCCGAGGCGTCGCAAGATCGCCGAGGCCAACCCACGCAGCCCACAAATGCACGCTTGGTAACCGGGTTCCGTGCTAGCGGGCGGCGCGCCGATAATTTCGGAGCGTCGCCCGCTTCGCTGTTTCCCGAACGCATTTCCGGCCGCGCTGCGCGGGCCGCTGGCTACCGATCGGGGCTAGCGATTAGGCAGGGAATCGGCGATCGACACCGCCTGCTGCGCGCCGGCTTGCATCGCCCGGCAACACAGCAGCAGCCAGGTCCGCACCCCCTCGGCCGTGCCGTCGGCAAACCCGGCCGCGGCGTCACGGTAGTCCGCGGGCTGGCGCATCCACGCGACCTCCGGCACCCCCAAGCCGTGGGGGTCCAGCCCGCCGGCGATGGTTACCAGCCGCGACACCGCCCGGGCCACCACGCCGTCCGCACTGCCAAACGGCTTGAGCGTCAACAACTCTCCGTGTGCCACCGCGGCGACCACCGGTGCGGGGGCCTGGGTCCGACCTGCCACCAGACCCGCCAGCAACTCGAGCCGCGGCCCCACCTCGGCGTCGGCCCGGGGCCGGCCCAGCCGCCCCTCGTCGACCTGGTCGGCGGCCGCCAGCATGTGCAGGCGGGCCAGCGCCTGCAGCGGCGCGCGCCGCCAGATGCCGACCACCGGCCCCTCACCGCCTTCCAGGGCCTGCGCAACCCGCAGCGCCCCGGCGAACACCGGGTCGCTGACCTGGCTGCCGTCGGGGTCATCCAGCCGCCCGGCGCCGCCATCGAGCACCGAGGAGGCGCGCGCCGCGCGCACCGCGGCTTCGGCGGCGGTGACCGGCCAGCCCCGCAGGTTGGCCCGGTGCCGGTGCGCACGGCTCAGGGCGTCGCGCGCCCGGTCGCTGGCCTCGGCCACGCCGGGGAGCTCGAGCAGCGGGGCGAGCGGGTCGGCGGTCACGGCTACTCAACCTATCGCCGGGGGTGCCGGCGCGCGGGGGATGGCCTCCAGCAGCCGCCGGGTGTACTCGTGGCCCGGGCGGGTGAACAGCTCCTCGGCGGGCGCCCGCTCCACCGCCCGGCCGGCCCGCATCACCAGCACGTCGTCGGCGATCTGGCGGATCACCGCCAGGTCATGGCTGATGAACAGGTAAGCCAGGCCGAGCTCGGCCTGCAGCTCGCCCAGCAGGTCCAGGATCTGCGCCTGCACGACGACGTCGAGCGCGGAGACCGCCTCGTCGCAGACGAGCACGTCGGGCCGCAGGGCCAGGGCCCTGGCGATGGCGACCCGTTGCCGCTGACCGCCCGACAGCTCGCGGGGCAACCGGTCCAGCACCGAAGACGGCAACGCCACCTGGTCGGCGAGGTCGCGCACCGCCCGCGCCCGACCCTTGCGGTCACCGATCCGGTGGATCCGCAGCGGTTCCTCGACGGCACGAAACACCGAGTAGCGCGGATCCAGGCTGCTGTACGGGTTCTGGAAAACCGGCTGTACCCGCCGGCGGAAGGCCAGCGCCGCATCCCGCTCTAACGTGGTGTCGATCCGGGTGCCGTCGAAAAGCACCGTGCCCGCGCTCGGTTGCAGCAGTCCGAGCACCATCCGCGCCAATGTCGACTTCCCGGAACCCGACTCGCCGGCGATCGCCAGGGTGCTGCCCCGGCGCAACGAAAGCGATACGTCGTCGACGGCGCGGAACTCGGTCCGCCGCCACGGCGCCCCGCGGGATTCGGGGTAGACCTTGGTCAGCCCCGAGGCGACGAGGATGTCCTCGAGCCGGTGGCCGGCCGGCCTGGGCCGGGCGCGCGCGACCGTCAGCGACGGTGCCGCGGCCACCAGCCGGCGGGTGTACTCATGGCTCGGATGGTGCAGGATCGATTCCGCCGCACCGGATTCCACCACCGCACCGCCATGGACGACGGTCACCGCCTCGGCGCGTTCGGCGGCCAGCGCCAGGTCGTGGGTGATCAGCAATAGCGCGGTGCCCAGTTGCTCGGTGAGCCGCTGCAGATGGTCGAGCACCTGGCGCTGCACGGTGACGTCCAGCGCGGAGGTCGGCTCGTCGGCGATCAGCAGCCGCGGCCGGCCCGCCAGCCCGATGGCGATCAGCGCGCGCTGGCACATGCCGCCGGACAGCTGGTGCGGGTACTTGGCCGCCTGCTGGGCCGGGTCCGGCATGCCGGCCTCGGCGAGCAGTTCCACCACACGCCGCCGCGCCGCGCGACCGCCGGCATTGGCCCGCAACGCTTCCCGGATCTGGAAGCCGACGCTCCAGACGGGGTTGAGGTTGGTCATCGGGTCCTGGGGAACGTAACCGATCGAACGGCCCCGGATCGACCGGAGGAGACGGTTGCTGCCCGACGTGATGTCCTGCCCGGCAAAGATGATGCGCCCGGCCGTGATTCGCCCGCCGGGTGGGAGCAACCCGAGGACGGCGGCGGCGGTGGTGGACTTTCCCGACCCCGATTCCCCTACGACGGCGACGGTCTGGCCGGGTAGGACGCTCAGATCCACACCGCGCAGCACGGGCCGGTCCCCGAAGCTGACCTGCAGGCCCTCGACCGACAACAGCGGCGCCACGTTCGGGCTCATGCCCGCCATGCCCGTGAGGCCGGATCGAGGGCGTCGCGCAACGCGTCGCCCATCATCATGAACGCCAGCACCGTGATCGCCAGCGCGCCGGCGGGATAGAACAGGATGGGCGACCCCGACCGCAGCCGGGTCTGTGCCACGTTGATGTCGCCGCCCCAGGACACCATCGACGTCGGCAGCCCGACCCCGAGGTAGGACAGCGTGGCCTCGGTGACGATGAACAGACCCAGCGCGATGGTGGCCACCGCGATCACCGGGCCCAGCGCGTTGGGCAGCGCGTGCCGGAGCAGGATCGCGAAGTCGTTCATTCCCAGCGCCTTGGCCGCCAGGACGTAGTCGCTGCCACGGACCTCCAGCACGGCGCCGCGGGCTATCCGGGCGACCTGCGGCCAGCCGAACAACGCAAGGATGGCGATCACCGTCCACACCGTGCGGTGGTGCAGCACCTGCATCAGCACGATGGCGGCCAGCAGCAGCGGCAGCCCGAAGAACACGTCGGTGATCCGCGAGACCACCGCGTCGACCCAGCCGCCGTAGAAACCCGCCAGCGCGCCCAGCGCGCCGCCGACGACGAACACCGCCAGGGTGGCTCCCACCCCTACGGCGACCGAGGCGCGCGCCCCGTAGACGGTGCGCGCATAGATGTCGTGGCCCTGCAGGTCGGTGCCGAACCAGTGGGCCGCCGACGGGGGCAGCAGGCTCTGGGCGGGATCGGCGTAGGCCGGGTCGGCCGCGGTGAACAACCCCGGAAACGCCGCGACAGCGAGGACGAACAGGATCAGCGTGGCGGCCACGACGAACTTGGGACGCCGGTGCAGCCCTCGCCAGACGTCGCGCCAAAAGCCGCTGCGCTCAGCCATATCGGATCCTCGGGTCCAGGGCCGCATACAACAGGTCCACCACCAGGTTGGTGACCAGATAGATTCCCACCAGGACGGTCACGATCGACACCACCGTCGGCGCCTCCTGCCGGGTGACCGCCTGATACAGCACGCCGCCGACGCCGTGGATGTTGAAGATGCCCTCGGTCACCATCGCCCCACCCATCAACGCCCCCAGGTCGGCGCCCAGGAAGGTCACCACCGGGATCAGCGAGTTGCGCAGGATGTGCACCGTCACCACGCGGGGCCGCGACAGCCCCTTGGCGATCGCCGTGCGGACGTAGTCGGTGTGCGCGTTGGCCGCGACCGCGGAGCGGGTCAGGCGCACCACGTAGGCGAACGACACCGAGCCCAAGACGATTCCGGGCAGCAGCAGGCGCGCGAACGTCGACCGCTCGCCCACGGTGACCGGCGCGATGCCCAGCCAGATACCGAAGACGAACTGGGCCAAGAAGCCCAGCACGAAGATCGGGATCGCGATCAGGACCAGCCCGGTGACCAGCACGGTGGAGTCGAAGAGCCCGCCGGCGCGCAGCCCGGCGACGACCCCGAACCCGATGCCCAGCACCGCCTCGACGGCCAGCGCGATCAGCGCAAGCCGCAGGGTGACCGGAAAGGCATGGGCCAGAACGTCACTGACCGGCAGGCCCGAATAGGAGCGACCAAGGTCGCCGTGCAGCACGCCGCCCAGGTAGCGCGCGTACTGCACCAGGAACGGGTCGTCGAGGTGATAGCGGGCCCGCAGCTGCGCGGCCACCGCCGGCGTCAGCGGCCGGTCCCCGGCCAGCGCGGCCAGCGGGTCCCCGGGCAGCAGGAAGACCATGCCGTAGATCAGCAGGGTGGCCCCCAGGAATACCGGCACCATGGCGGCGATGCGGCGCGCGACGTACCAGCCCATGCTCAGGCCTTGACGATGTTCTCGTAGTCGGGCAGGCCGTTCCATGTGACGGTCACGCCCCTGACCTGAGGCGACCACCCGACCACGCTGATGTAGTCCCACAGCGGGACGACGGGCATGTCGTGCAACAGGATTTGCTGCGCGTCGTTGGCCAGCTCGTCCGCCCGCCGCAGGTCGGGCGCGGCTTCGGCGGCCGCCAGCGCCGCGTCGAACTTCGCGCTGGAGTAGCCGACGTCGTTGGAGCCGGCGCCGGTGGCGAACAGCGGGCCCAGGAACTCGATCATCGACGGGTAGTCACCCTGCCAGCCGGCGCGGAAGGCGCTGTCGATGGTGCGGTTGGTGATCTGGGTGCGGAAGCCGGCGAACGTCGGCTGCGGGGCGCCGGTCGCGTCGATGCCCAGCACGTTCTTGATGCTGTTGGCCACGGCGTCCACCCACTCCCGATGGCCGGCGTCGGCGTTGTAGGCGATCGCGTACCGCCCGCTCCAGGGCGAGAGCCGGTTGGCCGCAGACCACAGCCGCCGCGCCCGGTCGGGGTCGAAGTCCAGCGCGTCGCTGCCGGGCAGGTCGGGCTTGAACCCCGGCAGTGACCGAGCCGTGAAATCGCGTGCTGGGCTGCGTGTTTCGACAAAGATGTGCCGGCAGATCTGCGGGCGGTTGATGGCCGCGGACAGGGCGCGGCGGCGCAGCCGGCCCTCCTCGCCGCCGAAGTGCGGCAGCCGCAGTGGAGTGTCGAGGGTCTGGTTGATCGCCGCCGGGCCGGCGGCGACGCGCTCGCCCAGGTCGCGCTTGTAGATCGGTAACGCGCTGGGCGGCATGGTGTCCAGCACGTCGAGGTTGCCCGACAGCAGGTCGGCGTAGGCGGTGTCCAGGTTGGCGTAGAACTCGAACCGCAGGCCCTTGTTGCGGGGAGTACGGTTGCCGCGGTAATCGGGGTTGGGCCGCAGGTCGATCCGCACGTTGTGCTCCCAGGCCGGGCCGTCGGGGCCGTCGGCGAGTCGGTACGGGCCATTGCCGACGGGGTGACGGCCGAAGGCGGCCATGTCCTTGAATGCCATGGGCGGCAGCGGATAAAACGAGCTGTGGCCCAGCCGCAGCTTGAAATCGATGGTCGGGGCCTTGAGCTCCACGGTGAACTCGAGGTCGTCGACGACGTGCAGCCCCGACATGGTGGTGGGACCCGGCTTTCCCTCGGAGGCGCCGGCGACCTCGTCGAAGCCGACGATCGGGCTGAAAAAGCTCTGCTGCAGTTGGGCATTGGTGCCCAGCGCCCCGTAGTTCCACGCGTCGACGAAGGAGTGGGCGGTCACCGGCGAGCCGTCGGTGAACTTCCAACCCGGTTTCAAGGTGATGCGGTAGTTGACGTTATCGGCGGTCTCGATGGACCGGGCCACCTCGTTGGACGGGGTGCCGTGGGCGTCATAGGACAGCAGCCCGGCGAAGAGCCGATCGATGATCCGGCCGCCGTTGCTGTCGTTGGTCCCGGTCGGGATCAGCGGGTTGGGCGGCTCGCCGCCGTTGACGACCACCAGGTCGGGGCTGAGGATGCCACCGCCACAACCGGCCAGCGAGGCGAGCGAGGCCAGCGTCAGCATCGCGGCAGCGGCGATCGCCAGCCTGGCCTGCATCCGACGCATGACATCCGACCCTAGAGCGTGTGACCGCGTTCTCCGGGCAGGGTCCAGCCCGCCTCAGCCGGCGGTGACCGGATGCACCTGCAGCCGGCAGGCTTCGATGGCGGCGGGGACGGTCAACACCACGGCGGTGTCGGGCGGGTTGACGAGCAGTTCGGTATAGGTGGGGCACTCGCCGCCCCGGTCGTCGATGGCCATGCTTTCCACCACCGCCTGCCCCCGGCTGGACAGTGACAGGGTGACAGCGGACGGCGCGTCGGCATTGGCCGGCAGGCCGCCCAGGTACCCGCGCGGGGTCGGCTCGGCGTGCACCAGCGGACCGCCGGCGCCCGTGTCGACGCCGGGATAGCCGGTCAGGGTGCACGGTTCGGCCCCACCGGCCAGGGTGAAGATCAGCGTCAGCGCCCGGTGGCCCACGGCGCCCTGGGTCGGGGAGGCGCCCACCGCGACCTGCTCCGACCGGCACGGCGGCGCCTGGTCGCCTGCATCGACCGGCTCGGCCCACGCCGAGGTTCCCAGCGTGGTGCCGGCTGCACAACCGATGGCAGCCGCGGCAAAGCTGAGGACTGGTCGGCGGGTGCGCCACACCCGAGGTTCCCGGCACACCGCCGATTATCCGCCTTGGGGGCACCATTTGACCCCGGATTCGGGTGCGCGGCCGTACCACCGCGGGGCTAGGCTCACAGACGGTTGACGGGCTCGCAGCGCCCTCGCCCAGCAAACGGCAGCACCTCGAGCTAGGAGAACGCCAGTGACCGCCACCAGTACCGAAGGGCCCTCGTCCTATCCGCCACCGCCGCAGTTCACCGAGCAGGCGAACGCGCGCCCGGAGTTGTACCGCCAGGCCGAGGAGGACCGGCTGGCCTTCTGGGCCAAGCAGGCCGGCCGGCTGTCCTGGGCGGCCCCGTTCACCGAGGTGCTGGACTGGTCCGAGCGGCCGTTCGCCAGGTGGTTCGCCGACGGCAAGCTCAACGTCGCCTACAACTGCGTGGACCGCCACGTGGAGGCCGGCCTCGGGGACCGGGTCGCCATCCACTGGGAGGGCGAACCCGGCGACAGCCGCAGCCTAACCTATTCCGATCTGCACGCCGAGGTGTGCAAGGCGGCCAACGCGCTGACCGGCCTGGGCCTGGTGGCCGGTGACCGGGTCGCGATCTACCTGCCGTTGATCCCCGAGGCGGTGATCGCGATGCTGGCGTGCGCGCGGCTGGGCATCATGCACAGTGTGGTCTTCGCCGGTTTCACCGCGAAGGCGCTGCGCGCCCGGATCGCCGACGCCCAGGCCAAACTGTTGATCACCAGCGACGGGCAGTATCGCCGCGGCAAGCCCGCCCCGCTCAAGGAGGCGGCCGACGATGCCGTCTCGGCCGACACCGACGGCCCGAGCCCGGTCGAACACGTTCTGGTGGTGCGGCGCACCGGAATCGAGGTCTCCTGGACCGATGGGCGCGACCTGTGGTGGCACGATGTCGTCGATTCCGCACCCGTCCAACACATTCCGGAGCCCTTCGACGCCGAGCAGCCGTTGTTTCTGCTGTACACCTCGGGTACCACGGGCAAGCCGAAGGGGATCGTGCACACGACCGGCGGATACCTGACCCAGGCGTCCTACACGCACTACTACATCTTCGACATCAAGCCCGAGACGGACGTGTTCTGGTGCACCGCGGACATCGGCTGGGTAACCGGGCACACCTACGGCGTCTACGGTCCGTTGTCCAACGGGGCCACCGAGGTGCTCTACGAGGGAACGCCGGACACCCCGACCCAGCACCGGCACTTCGAGATCATTGAAAAGTACGGCGTGTCAATCTATTACACCGCGCCCACCCTGATCCGCACGTTCATGAAGTGGGGCCGCGAGATCCCCGACGCGCACGACCTGTCCAGCCTGCGGCTGCTCGGGTCGGTGGGCGAGCCGATCAATCCCGAGGCGTGGCGCTGGTACCGCAAGGTGATCGGCGCGGACAGCATCCCGATCGTGGACACCTGGTGGCAGACCGAGACCGGCGCGGCGATGATCTCCCCGCTGCCGGGAGTGGCTGCGGCCAAACCGGGCTCGGCGATGACGCCGTTGCCGGGCATCTCGGCCAGGATCGTCGACGACCACGGCAACGAACTGCCGCACGGTGGCCGCCAGGGTGAGCACGCGACGGGCTACCTGGTGCTGGATCAGCCGTGGCCGTCCATGCTGCGCGGCATCTGGGGCGATCCGGAACGCTACGTGGAGACCTACTGGTCCCGCTTCGCCGAGCACGGCTGGTATTTCGCCGGCGACAGCGCCTGGTACGACGCCGACGGCGCCATCTGGGTGGTGGGCCGTATCGACGACGTGATGAACGTGTCGGGGCATCGGCTCTCGACCGCCGAAATCGAGTCGGCGCTGGTCGGCCACGTCGCGGTGGCCGAGGCGGCCGTGGTGGGGATGACCGACGATACCACCGGGCAGGCCATCTGCGCGTTCGTCGTCTTGTGCGTCGACGCCGCCGCGCACGACGGGATCGTCGACGAACTGCGCGTCGAAGTGGCCCGGGAGATCTCACCTATCGCCAAGCCTCGCGAGGTCCATGTGGTGCCGGAGCTGCCCAAAACCCGCAGCGGAAAGATCATGCGCAGGCTGCTGCGCGACGTCGCCGAGAACCGCGACCTGGGTGACACCTCGACGCTGCTCGACCCCAGCGTGTTCGACGCGATCCAGGGCAAAAAGTAGCTCAGGTCGGTGGCGGGACGGGGAGGAAGCCCGCGCCGGCCCGGTGCTTGGCGTCGATGTCGGCCATGATCGCGCTGAACGACTGCACCACCGCCGGGGTGTGCAGCGGGATGTATTTGATGATGCACGTCGGCAGGCTGTCGGTGAACGCCCCGTGGATCATGCCGACCAGCAGGTTGTTCACGGTCACCGGCGCCCCGGAGTCGCCCGGCTGCCCGCAAACCTGCATGACGATGGTGCCCGGGTCCTGGCCGGGACCCCAGGTGACGCCGCAGGAGTTCCCGGTCGTGCGGCCCTGCTTGCAGGCGATCTGGCCGAACGCCGGGTCCCGGCCGATGCCGTCGATCACGAATCCGTTGTAGTCGGCGACCGGGGTCACCTTCGCCGGATCGAACTTGATCACCGCATAGTCGAGATTGTCGTTGCCGGCCACCATGGTGCCCAGCACGCCCCTGTTCTCCGCGCCCTCGGCCGCGACGTGGGCGCCGGGACCGCCGCAGTGCGCGGAGGTGAAGCCGATCAGGTCGCCGGCGGTGTCATTACCGATTGTCGTCAGGGTGCACATCGTGTCGCCGTTGATGACGATGCCCGCGCCGCCGCCGATCGGAAGCTTGTCGTCGGCGATGGCGAGGCCGGCCGGTAAAACCAGGGAAACGAGCACGGCCACCATCGCCGCCATGAAGCAACGATGCACCGTCTGCAAAGCGACACCCCCATCAACCGGTCCGACATCTTGAGCGGCTTGTCAGTCTAGTCTGTGGGGGACCGCGTCCCGTGAGGCTAGTCTGTGGGGCAGCGCGTCCCGTGAGGTCGGCGTGTCCAGCAAACCAGAAACGTAATTCCGTTCTCCGCAAAGGCTTCACCGCCGCTGCGCGACACACAAGTCTTGGGCGACGTCGTCGCTGTGCACGCGGTTGTGCGGTACCCTTCGGCATCGAGGAATGCCGGGACCCGGGGGTGAGGGAGGCGGTCGGAACAGGATGAAGGATGGCGAAAGGTTTGCCAGCCCAACGCGCGTCATGCCACTGAAGCGGTTTTCGAAGGGCCGAACCACAGAGTTTTCTCAGATTGAGCATCGCTCAAACGGGCATTTATTCAACATGAGTAAACGGCGCACCTTGCCATTGCTGGGAGTTGCGATTGTCGCGACCTGCGCGCTGTTCGGCGTGCCCGTTCCGTCCGCGTCCGCCGCGCCCTGCCCGGCCTCCCAGGTGATCTTTGCCCGGGGCACTGGTGAACCGCCCGGACTCGGCCCCGTCGGTGAGTCGTTCGTCAACCAACTGCGCTCCCGCGTCGGTGGGAGATCGGTCGGGGTGTACGCGGTCAACTACCCCGCCAGCGACCAGTGGGACACCGGCATCGACGGTGTCAGGGACGCGGGCGCCCACGTCCTATCGATGGCCAACGACTGCCCCAATACCAAGATGGTGCTGAGCGGGTACTCGCAGGGCGCGGCCGTGATGGGCTTCGTCACCTCGCCACAGGTGCCCGGCGGCGTCGACCCCACCACCGTTCCCAAACCGCTCGCGCCCGATGTGGCCGACCATGTCTCCGCGGTCGTGCTGTTCGGGATGCCCAACGACCGAGCCATGAACTTCCTGGGCGAGCCGCCGGTGACCATCGGCCCGCTGTATCAGCCGAAGACCATCCAGTTGTGCGTCGACAACGACCCGGTCTGCTCCGAGGGGCTCGATTTCGCCCTGCACAACGTGTCCGCCTACGAGGACGGCATGGTGGCCCGGGGAGCGGACTTCGCCGCGAGTCGCCTCTGACCGCGGGGTCCTCTGCCGGTTTCGGCTGACCTCGTTTGCCGGCGCGCCGCATGGCAACATAAACCGCGACGACGCAAGCCGGGCAACCGAAGGAAAGAGGACCGTCTGTGAGCAAAACCGATCGAAAGAACGGTGTGCCCAGCACGCTGACCACGATTCCGTTGACCGACCCGCACGCCAGGCCCGCCGAGCCGTCGATCGGTGATCTGATCAAGGACGCCACCACCCAGGTGTCCACGCTGGTGCGCGCCGAGATCGAACTGGCGCGCTCCGAGGTCACCCGGGACGTCAAGAAGGGCCTCACCGGCAGCGTGTTCTTCATCGCCGCGCTGGTGGTGCTGTTCTACTCCACGTTCTTTTTCTTCTTCTTCGTCGCCCAACTGCTCAACACCTGGCTCTTGCCCTGGGCGTCCTACCTGATCGTGTTCGGGAGCATGGTGGTGGTCGGGGCGCTGCTCGGCCTGCTGGGGTTTTTGAAGGTGCGCCGGATCCGGGGACCGCGCGAGACGATCGAATCGGTCCGCGAGACGCGCACCGCCCTCACCTCGGGCCACGGCGACCACGAGAAACCGGGCCTGCCGGCCGAGCCGCACGGCAAGCACGAGAAGGCGGGAAACAGCGCTCCCGCCGACACCTCGGGTTGGTAGATGGCCGCACCGGATCCGTCGATGACCCGCATCGACGGGCCATGGCGGCATCTGGACGTGCACGCCAACGGCATCCGCTTCCATGTCGTCGAGGCGCTACCGACCGCCCCGACGGGCGGACAATACGCGGGCACCCCGGCTACGGCGCGCCCGCTGGTGATGCTGCTGCACGGTTTCGGATCGTTCTGGTGGTCGTGGCGACACCAGCTGCCGGGGCTGACCGGCGCGCGGGTCGTGGCGGTCGACCTGCGCGGCTATGGCGGCAGCGACAAGCCGCCCCGCGGCTACGACGGCTGGACGCTGGCCGGTGACGCCGCCGGGCTCATTCGTGCGCTCGGGCACTCGTCGGCGACCCTGGTCGGCCACGCCGACGGGGGGCTGGCCTGCTGGGCCACCGCGTTGCTGCATCCGCGCCTGGTGCGCGCCATCGCGCTGATCAGCTCGCCGCACCCGGCCGCGTTGCGGCGGTCCACGCTGAGCCGGCGCGACCAGGGCTACGCGCTGCTCCCGACGTTGCTGCGCTACCAGCTGCCGTTGTGGCCCGAGCGGCTGCTGACCCGAAATGACGCCGCGGAGATCGAGCGCCTGGTCGCCAGCCGCAGCAGCGCCAAATGGGTTGCCTCCGAAGACTTTTCCCAGACGATCGGCTACCTGCGGACCGCGATCCAGATCCCGGCGGCCGCGCACTGCGCCCTGGAATACCAGCGCTGGGCGGTGCGCAGCCAGCTGCGCGGCGAGGGCTGGCGCTTCCTGGGGACGATGTCCAAGCAGCTCGCGGTGCCGCTGCTGCACGTGCGCGGCGACGCCGACCCGTACGTGCTGGCCGACCCCGTCGACCGCACGCATCGGTACGCGCCCCACGGACGCTACCTCTCGGTCGCCGGCGCGGGGCATTTCGCTCACGAGGAGCGGCCCGAGGAGATCAACCGGCACCTGAGCAGATTCCTCGACCAGGTGCACGCGCCGCCGGTCAGCTGACGCAGGCCCCGGTGCCCACCGGCTGGGTGTCACCGATGCGGGCGAGCTGCCCGGCGACCTCGTCGGCCGTCAACACGAACCCGGTGTCGGGGTCGTCGACGGCGGCGCCGAACACCACGCCGAGCACCTGGCCGCTGAGGTCGATCAGCGGGCCGCCCGAGTCGCCCTGCTCCACAGTGGCTCTGATGGTGTAGACGTCGCGGGTGACCGGCGTCGGGTCGCGGTAGATGTCTGGGCCGCTGAGCTTGATGATCTCGCGGATCCTGGCGGGGGTCGCCGTGAAGTTGCCGCCGCCGGGATACCCCAGCACGACGACGCTGGCGCCGGTCTTGGCCTGGGCCTGGGAGAACGCCAGTGGCGCCGCCGGCAGGTTGGGGACGGCGAGGATGGCGATGTCGACCGACGGGTTGTAGGACACCACGGTGGCGTCCAGCGGATTGCCGCTGGCGTACACCTGCACGCTGTTGGACCCGGCCACCACGTGGGCGTTGGTCATCACCCGGTCCGGCGCTATGACGAATCCGCTTCCCTCCAGCACCTTTTGACAGCTCGGCGCCAGGCTGCGCACCTTGACGACGCTCGGCGCGGCCGACGTCACGACCGGGTTGGTGGCCAGGGCGGGGTCGGGCGACGCGACCGGGATGACCGGCGTGCGGCTGAACGGCTCGAGCACCGCGGGTAGCCCGGAGGTGTTCAGCAGCGCCGACAGCCGCTTGGGCACCGTCTTCAGCCAGGGCGGCGCGACTTCGTTGACCTGGGCGAGCACCCGCGAACCGCGCACCGCGGCGGCCAGCTCGGGCTGGTCCTTCGACTGGGTCAGCGGCGTGGCCAGCAGCCAGGCGGCGGTCAGCACCACCACCAGCTGCACCCCCACCCCGATGACGGAGTCGACGGTGCGGATGATGCGGCTGCGGATCGCGCCCCGCACGGCCCGGCCCAGCACCACACCGGCCACCTCGCCGACCACCACCAGCGCAAGGATCAGGAACAGCGCGGTGAACAGCTTGGCGCGGGGGGCGGCGATATGGCTGACGATGTGCGGCGCCAGCAGCACGCCGGCGATCGCGCCGAGCAGCACGCCGGCGAAGGACAACACGGATCCCACGGCGCCCGAACGCCAGCCCGAGACGGCCGCGATGAAGGCCACCGCCAGGACGGCGATGTCCAGCCACTGCGAGGGGGTCATCGAGTTCATCGCGGCCCATCCTGGTCACCGACCAGCGACATCGCCTCGTCGAGCTCGCGCATGTCGGTGGTGTCCCACGGGCGGGACCACCCGGCGACGTCGAGCAGCGCGGAGATCACCTGGCCAGTGAATCCCCACACCAGCATCTCGTTCAACAGGAACGCCGGCCCGGCCCACCGCCGGCCCAGGTCACCGCGGTACACCATCAGCCGGTTGTCCGGGTTGACGAAGGCGCGCACCGGAACCCGGGCCACGATCGCCGTTTCGGCCGCGTCGACGACGGTCACCGGCCCGGGGTCCGGCGAATACGCCAGCACCGGGACGACGTGGAACTGCGACGGCGCGATGAACAGGCGGTCCAGGGTCGCCAGCGGGTGCAGCCTGTCGACGTCGATGCCCGTCTCCTCGCGCGCCTCGCGCAGGGCGGTGGCCACGGGACCGTCGTCGGTGGGGTCGGAGGCGCCCCCCGGGAACGCCGCCTGGCCGGCGTGGTGGCGCAGCGTCGCGGCCCGCACGGTGACCAGCAGGTCGGCGTCCTCGGGAACGCCGCCGTCGGACGGTTCGGAATCCGGTTCGGTTCGCGGGCCGGAGAACAACACCAGGACGGCGGCCTCCCGCTCGCCGCCGCGCGCGGACGCCGTCGACGACGCGGCCTTGGCGGTGACCATCGCCAGCACGTCGGCCGGCAGCCGTCGGCGGTAGGCGTCCGGGAGCTGGCCGAGGTTGTCGACCAGGGGGCGCAGCCAGGGCGGGCACCCGTCGGGCGTCATGGGATCCGTCCCCCGCGCGCGGGCGGTACCCCAAGCACTCACCGCCACCTCCATTGCGCCCGTGATCGCCCGGCCGATGCGGGCTGTCGTCTCATCCCGCGTCGTTTCCGACCGCAGCCGCGATCTCGTCGGCGCTGGCGAAAGCGCGCGGGAGCGTCTGGGCAACGCTACCGTCCGGCCGCAGGACCACCGTCGCTGGCATCACGTTTACCACCCCCAGGGCGGCCGCCACCCGACGGCGACCGTCCTGCAGCGTCGGCAGCCGAACGCCCAGCTCCGCCAGCCGCAGCAGACCGGCAGCCTCGTTCTCGTCCTGGTGCACGGTCAGCACCGTCACACCCGGGCCGACCCGGCGCTGGTACTCGGCCATCGCGGGCAGTTCGGCGGTGCAGGTCGCGCACCAGTACGCCCAGAAGTTGAGGACCACCCGTCGCCCGGCCAGCACTCGGCCGACGTCGACCGGAGCGCCGTCGGCCGCGCAGTCCACCGTCACGCCGCGCAGCGCCGCGGCGCCGGGACCGTCGCCGGGCGCGGGACACGGCGGCAGGTTCGCCCGCGCGCGGGGGCCCGCCAGTGCGGCCGGGGTGTCGGCGTCGCGGTGTTCCCGGTCGGCGCCGGGGTGGGGCGCCCCGGGCATCGAGGTGCTGTCATGGCCGTCACGCAGCTGGGCCGCCAGCGCCACCGCCAGCGCCGCCACCACCGCCAGGATCGCGATGGTCCAGCGAGTTCTCGCGCTCAAGGCGGTGCTTTACAGCCCGGCGAGGGCCAGCAGGTGCTCGGTTTCGGGTCCCTGCACCAACGCCGCCGCGAGCGGCGGTTCGGTGGGACCCAGACCGAACGAGGGGCAGTCCTTGGCCAGCAGGCACACGCCGCACGCCGGTTTCCGGGAGTGACACACGCGGCGGCCGTGGAAGATCACGCGGTGGCTCAGCATCGTCCACTCGCGGCGCTCGATCAGCTCGCCGACCGCGTGCTCGATCTTGACCGGGTCCTCCTCGGCGGTCCAGCGCCACCGGCGCACCAGCCGCTTGAAGTGAGTGTCGACGGTGATACCTGGGACGCCGAAGGCGTTGCCCAGGATGACGTTGGCGGTTTTGCGCCCGACCCCGGGCAGGGTGACCAGGTCGGCCAGCGTGGACGGGACCTCGCCGTCGAACCGTTCGACCAGGGCCTGCCCGAGTCCGATCAGAGAGGACGCCTTGTTCCGGAAGAAGCCGGTGGGCCGGATCAGGGCCTCCAGTTGGGCGCGATCGGCCTGCGCGTAGTCCAGCGCCGTCCGATACTTGGCGAACAGGGCCGGCGTGGTCAGGTTGACCCGTTTGTCGGTGCTCTGCGCCGACAGGATCGTGGCCACCGTCAGCTCCAGCGGCGTCGTAAAGTCCAGCTCACAATGCGCGTGCGGGAAAGCCTGCGCCAGCGTGCGATTCATCCGGCGGGCCCGCCGCACCAGGCCGGTCCGGGTTTCGTCAGACCACCGCCGCTCGGCCTTTGCCGCTGTCACCTACGACAGAGTACTGATTTCGTAACCTCGCTGAGACCCCGTGTTGATCGAAGGCCATGTTTACTCACCTTGTGTCATGGTTGCTGGTGGCATGCGTGCCGGGGCTGCTGATGCTCGCGGCGCTCGGCCTGGGACGGCTCGAACGGGAGATCACCGGCGAGCCGGTCATCACCACCGATGCGGACGAGTTGCCCGCGCCCGCCGAGGCGGTGGACCTGCACACGCTGGCGCGCGAAGGCATGCCCGAGGCGCTGGAATACCTGCATCGCCAGGAGCAACGGCAACTCGAGTGCCCGCCGGCCGGTGCGCACGGCGGGGGGCGTCACGCCGCGCCCGTTTTCGCCGCCGACTTCTGCGGCTCACCCGAGCCCGGGCGCTCCGAGCCGCGACACGCCCTATCGAGCGTCAATCCGCAGTTTAAGACCCCTGGACACGTCAATCGTGTGTAGCGTTGCACGTTGGGCACTCGGGCGTACCTCTAGACTCGTCACGCGGGCAAGAGGTTAGCCTGTCTAGATCACATCGTTGGAAAGCTGAAGAGGCAACGTGGACGAGATCCTGGCAAGGGCAGGAATCTTCCAAGGGGTGGAACCCGGCGCGGTCGCCGCGCTGACGAAGCAACTGCAACCCGTCGACTTCCCCCGTGGACACACGGTGTTCGCCGAAGGGGAACCAGGCGACCGGCTGTACATCATCATTTCCGGGAAGGTCAAGATCGGTCGCCGGTCGCCGGACGGCCGCGAGAACCTGCTGACCATCATGGGCCCGTCGGACATGTTCGGCGAGTTGTCGATCTTCGACCCGGGGCCGCGGACGTCGAGCGCGACCACGATCACCGAGGTTCGCGCGGTGTCCATGGACCGCGACGCGCTGCGGGCCTGGATCGCCGACCGCCCCGAGATCGCCGAGCAACTGCTGCGGGTGCTGGCCCGCCGCCTGCGCAGGACCAACAACAACCTGGCCGACCTCATCTTCACCGACGTGCCCGGCCGGGTGGCCAAGCAGCTGCTGCAGCTGGCGCAGCGCTTTGGCACCCAGGAGGGCGGCGCCATGCGCGTCACCCACGACCTCACGCAGGAGGAGATCGCCCAGCTGGTGGGCGCGTCCCGCGAGACGGTGAACAAGGCGCTGGCCGACTTCGCCCATCGCGGCTGGATTCGCCTGGAGGGCAAGAGCGTGCTGATCTCGGACTCCGAAAGGCTGGCGCGCCGAGCGAGATAAGCGCGCGCAGACGGCGCGCGCGCCGCGAGACTGCGCTCAGCGCGATGGGATGGACCGCGGGCACGCGCTGCGCGCAGTATCGACGCCGTGGACGCGGACTCAGTCTTGGCGCAGGTAGTTCAGCTGGGCCTGTACGGACCATTCGGCCGCATCCCAGAGTTTCTCGTCGACGTCGACGTAGACGTGCTCGACGATCTGGCGCGCGGTCGCGTCGTCGCCGAGGTCGCGTAACGCGCCACGCACCTGCTCGAGCCGCTCGTGGCGATGGGTCAGGTAGCCGGATGCGACCGCCTCCAGGTTGGCCAGCTCCGGGCCGTGCCCGGGCAGCACCGTGCGCCGGCCCATACCGCGCAGCCGCCGCAACGATTCGAGGTAGTCGGCCAGGTTGCCGTCGTCCTTGTCGATGACGGTGGTGCCGCGTCCCAGCACCGTGTCCGCGGTCAGCACGGCGTCGTCGAGGACGAACGACAGCGAGTCGGCGGTATGGCCCGGCGTCGCCAGCACGGTGATCCTCAGGCCGGCGGCCTCGATCACCTCGCCGTCGCTGAGTTCGGCGCTGAGCCCGCGCAGGAATCCGCTGCCGGCCGAGCGCACCGGCGCACCGGTCAGCTCGACCAGCTTGTCGATGCCGTCGGTGTGGTCGCCGTGCTTGTGGCTGATCAGGACCAGCGCGATGCGGCCCAGCGCGGCGATGCGCGGGATGTGCCCGTCCTCGTCCGGACCGGGGTCCACGATCACCAGCTCGTCGCTGCCGGGGCCGCGCAGCACCCAGGTGTTGGTGCCGTCCAGCGTCAACAGCCCGGGGTTGTCGGCCAGCAGCACCGAGGCAGTGTCGGTGACCGCCCGCAACCGCCGGTATGCGGGATGGGTCAGCGGCTCGCCGGCCTCGGTCGCGGTCGTCAGCCCACCTCCACGATCAGCTCGACCTCCACCGGCGCACCCAGCGGCAGCTCGGCGACGCCGACCGCCGAACGCGCGTGCGCACCGGAGTCGCCGAAGACCTCGGCGAGCAGTTCGGAGGCGCCGTTGATCACGCTCGGCTGGCCGTTGAAGCCCTCCGCGGAGGCGACAAACCCGACGACCTTGACCACCCGGGTAACCGCGTCGATGCCGACCAGCGAGTGCACCGCCGCCAGCGCGTTGAGCGCGCAGAGCCGCGCCAGCGCCTTGCCCTCGTCGGGGGTGAGGTCGGCGCCGACCTTGCCGGTCCGCGCCAGTTGTCCGGCCTCCATGGGCAGCTGGCCCGCGGTGTAGACGAGGTTTCCGGTGCGCACCGCCGGCACGTAGGCGGCCAGCGGCGCCACCACGTCGGGGAGCGCGATGCCAAGCTGCTCGAGCCTGGCCGAGGCGCTCATTCCTTGGGACGCTTCAGGTACGCGACGTGCTGCTCGCCGGTGGGCCCGGGCAGCACCGACACCAGCTCCCAGCCGTCGGCGCCCCATTGGTCGAGGATCTGTTTGGTCGCGTGCGTCAGCAGCGGAACCGTGACGTACTCCCATGCGGTCGGTTGGCTCATGGCGCGAGCCTATCGCCTGGCGCGGCGCCGGCCGGCCCCGAGCCACCCCGATCCGCGGGGCGCGCGAGGCGATCGGGCTAGCATGCGAAGGTGGCTATCACCTCTGGGCCTTCGGGAACATCCAGCAGTTCCGTCCGCTGGCCCGCGCGCTTGTCGAAGGCCCGCTTGCACTTTGTGACCGGCAAAGGCGGCACGGGCAAGTCGACGGTGGCGGCCGCGCTGGCGCTGACCTTGGCCGCGGGCGGTCGCAAGGTCCTTCTCGTCGAGGTCGAGGGCCGGCAGGGGATCGCGCAGTTGTTCGACGTGCCGCCCCTGCCCTACCAGGAGCTCAAGATCGCGACCGCCGAGCGTGGCGGCCAGGTCAACGCGCTGGCGATCGACATCGAGGCGGCGTTCCTGGAGTACCTCGACATGTTCTACAACCTGGGCATCGCGGGCCGGGCGATGCGCCGCATCGGCGCCATCGAGTTCGCGACGACGATCGCGCCCGGCCTGCGCGACGTGCTGCTCACCGGCAAGATCAAGGAGTCGGTGGTGCGCGTCGACCGCAACAGGCTGCCGGTGTACGACGCGGTGGTGGTGGACGCGCCACCCACGGGCCGCATCGCGCGCTTCCTCGACGTCACCAAGGCCGTGTCGGACCTGGCCAAGGGCGGACCGGTGCACGCACAGAGCGAGGGCGTGGTCAAGCTGCTGCACTCCGACCAGACCGCCATCCATCTCGTCACCCTGCTGGAGGCGTTGCCCGTGCAGGAGACGCTGGAAGCCATCGAGGAACTGGCCGAGATGGAGCTCCCGATCGGGAGCGTGATCGTCAACCGCAACATCCCCTCCTACCTGGAGCCGGGCGACCTCGCCAAGGCCGCCGAGGGGGCCATCGACGCGGACTCGGTTCGGGCCGGCCTCGAGATGGCCGGGATCAAGCTCGGCGACTCCGACTTCGCCGGGCTGCTGACCGAGACCATCGAGCACGCGACCCGCATCACCGCGCGCGCCGAGACCGCGCAGCAACTCGACGCGTTGCAGGTGCCCCGGCTGGAACTGCCGGCCATCTCCGACGGCGTGGACCTCGGCAGCATCTATGAGCTATCCGAATCACTTGCGCAGCAGGGGGTCCGATGAGCGTCACCCCGAAAACACTTGACATGGCTGCGATCCTGGCCGACACCTCCAACCGCGTGGTGGTGTGCTGCGGCGCCGGTGGCGTCGGGAAGACCACGACGGCGGCCGCGATGGCGATGCGCGCCGCCGAATATGGCCGCACCGTATGCGTGTTGACGATCGACCCGGCCAAGCGGCTGGCGCAGGCGCTGGGGGTCAGCGAGCTGGGCAACGTCCCGCAGCGGGTGCCGCTGGCACCCGAGGTCACCGGCGAGCTGCACGCGATGATGCTCGACATGCGCCGCACGTTCGACGAAATGGTGGTCCAGTACTCCGGACATGAACGGTCGCAAGCGATTTTGAACAACCAGTTCTACCAGACCGTCGCCACCTCACTCGCCGGCACGCAGGAGTACATGGCGATGGAGAAGCTGGGCCAACTGCTCGCCGAGGACCGCTGGGACCTGGTGGTGGTGGACACTCCCCCGTCGCGCAACGCGCTGGACTTCCTGGACGCGCCGAAGCGGTTGGGCAGCTTCATGGACAGCCGGCTGTGGCGACTGCTGCTCGCCCCGGGCCGGGGTATCGGCCGATTGGTCACCGGTGCAATGGGTTTGGCCATGAAGGCGCTCTCCACGGTGCTCGGTTCCCAGATGCTCGGCGACGCGGCCGCTTTCGTGCAGTCGCTGGACGCGACCTTCGGGGGGTTCCGCGAGAAGGCCGACCGCACCTACGCGCTGCTCAAGCGGCGGGGGACGCAGTTCGTGGTGGTGTCGGCGGCCGAGCCCGACGCGCTGCGGGAGGCGTCGTTCTTCGTCGACCGGCTGTCCCAGGAGAACATGCCGCTGGCCGGGCTGGTGCTCAACCGCACCCACCCGACGCTGTGTTCCCTGCCGGTTGAACGGGCCATTGACGGCCGCGAAAGTTTGGAGGCGCAGCAGGATTCGGAGGCTGCGGCGCTCGCGGCCGCCGTGCTCAGCATCCACGCCGACCGCGCGTCGACCGCCAAGCGGGAGGTGCGGCTGCTGTCGCGATTCACGGGGGCCAACCCGCACGTGCCTGTGGTCGGGGTGCCCTCACTGCCGTTCGACGTGTCGGATCTGGAGGCCCTGCGCGCGCTCGCCGACCAGATCACCGCGGTTGCGGCCGGTTGAGCGGGCGCTTAACCTGTTGAGGCACAATTAGGCACACGCCAGTCGTGTTCACCAATAGGCATTGGGTCACAAGCCAGTTCGCGTGGAAGCTGCTGTAACAGAAATGTAATCAGGGCCGAACGGAACCTTTGCCGTCACCCGACCCCCTCAGGGATCAGCGCTGTGAGCGGTCGCCGGTCCTAGCCGACGCTGCGGCCCCTCCGCTTGTCGAAGAAGTCCGCCCACGAGACCACCTCGGGGTGTTGCTTCAGCAGAGCCCGGCGCTGCCGCTCGGTCATGCCGCCCCACACCCCGAACTCCACTTTGTTGTCGAGTGCATCCGCGCCGCACTCCTGCATGACCGGGCAGTGCCGGCAGATGACCGCGGCTTTGCGCTGGGCGGCGCCCCGGACGAAGAGCTCATCGGGGTCAGTGGTCCGGCACAGCGCCCTGGAAACCCAGGCGATCCGCTCTTCGGCGTCGACGCTTCGGAGTACGCCTTGTGCAGCCGCGATGTTTGTCCGACGCGCGGTGGGCCGTGTTCCTGACACGAGTCGTTCCCTTCCTCCCAGCCGCTTATCGCGGCCGCCCTCCTCGGGTGCAGACCCCTTCCGCGATCTACGCCACACTATGCACAACGGTGTTAGCTGAATCTCACCGTGTGTATAAGTTAGGTGGTCAGGTGGCAATTGCGCAACAGTCTGATAACGCTTTTTTTGGGACGCGCGTGCCGTCCTGCCCGAAGCCTAAGGCCAGCCGTAACATGACGCACCCCGACCGGGGTGGCGGACCAGTGAAGCGGGCGCGAATATTCCCCCACGCCCGTGGTAACCCCACTGGTCACCGGCTTGTGCAGTTGTAGCGAGGTCCCGTCGGCGCGACCGGCGGCGATTTGGGATGACCGCGGACCGCTACTCTAGTACCCATGCCAGACCGTCCCCCGGTGGGCCTCACGGTGCTCAAACTTGCCGGATTCTGCCTGTTGGCCAGCGTCGTCGCCACCGCGCTGATGTTCCCGGTCGCCGGCGGCATCGGCCTGATGTCCAACCGCGCCTCGGAGGTAGTCGCGAACGGGTCGGCGCAGCTCTTGGAGGGTGAGGTGCCGGCCGTGTCGACGATGGTCGACGCCAAGGGCAACACCATCGCCTGGCTGTACTCCCAGCGCCGCTTCGAGGTCTCCAGCGACAAGATCGCCAACACGATGAAGCTCGCGATCGTGTCTATCGAGGACAAGCGCTTCGCCGAGCACAACGGGGTGGACTGGAAAGGCACCCTGACCGGGCTTGCGGGCTATGCCCGCGGCGACATCGATACCCGCGGCGGTTCGACCATCGAGCAGCAGTACGTCAAGAACTACCAGCTGCTGGTCACGGCGCAGACCGACGCCGAAAAGCGCGCGGCCGTCGAGACCACCCCGGCGCGCAAGCTGCGTGAGATCCGCATGGCGCTCACGCTCGACAAGACCTTCACCAAGCCCGAGATCCTGACCCGCTACCTGAACCTGGTCTCGTTCGGCAACAACTCGTTCGGCGTGCAGGACGCCGCACAGACCTACTTCGGCATCAACGCCTCGGACCTCAACTGGCAGCAGGCGGCGCTGCTGGCCGGCATGGTGCAGTCGACCAGCACGCTCAACCCCTACACCAACCCCGACGGCGCGTTGGCCCGGCGCAACCTGGTCCTCGACACGATGATCGAGAACCTGCCGCAGGACGCCGACGCCCTGCGCGCCGCCAAGGCCACCCCGCTGGGCGTGCTGCCGCAGCCCAACGAGTTGCCCCGCGGCTGCATCGCGGCGGGCGACCGCGCATTTTTCTGCGACTACGTTCAGGAATACCTGTCCCGCGCGGGGATCAGCAAGGAGCAGGTGGCCCGCGGCGGCTACACCATTCGCACCACGCTGGACCCGGACGTGCAGACCCCGGTCAAGGCGGCGATCGACAAGTTCGCCAGCCCGACCCTGCCGGGCATCTCGAGCGTGATGAGCGTGATCAAGCCGGGCAAGGACGCCCACAAGATCATGGCGATGGCCAGCAACCGGAAATACGGGCTGGACCTCGACGCGGGCGAGACCATGCGGCCGCAGCCGTTCTCGCTGGTCGGCGACGGCGCGGGCTCGGTGTTCAAGATCTTCACCACCGCGGCCGCGCTCAACATGGGCATGGGCATCAAGGCCACCCTCGACGTGCCGGGCCGCTTCCAGGCCAAGGGCATGGGCAGCGGCGGGGCCAAGGGCTGCCCCAAGGACACCTGGTGCGTGGTCAACGCCGGTCGCTACCGGGGGTCGATGGACGTGACGGACGCGCTGGCCACCTCGCCCAACACCGCGTTCGCCAAACTGATCCAGCAGGTCGGGGTGACGCCCACGGTCGACATGGCCATCAAGCTGGGGCTGCGGTCCTACGCCGACCCGGGCACCGCCCGGGACTACAACCCCGACAGCAACGAGAGCCTGGCCGACTTCATCAAACGGCAGAACATCGGATCGTTCACCCTGGGCCCGTTCGAGCTGAACGCGCTCGAGCTCTCGAATGTCGCGGCCACCCTGGCCTCCGGCGGCGTGTGGTGCCCGCCCAGCCCGATCGACAAGCTGATCGACCGCCACGGCAACGAGGTCGCCGTCACCACCGAGACCTGTGACCAGGTGGTACCCGAAGGGCTGGCCAACACGCTGGCCAACGCGATGAGTAAGGACGCATTGGGCGGCGGCACGGCGTCCGGGTCGGCCGGCGCGGCGGGCTGGAACCTGCCGGTGTCGGGCAAGACCGGCACCACCGAGGCCCATCGCTCCTCCGGGTTTGTGGGCTTCACCAACCACTACGCGGCGGCGAACTACATCTACGACGACTCGACCAACCCGACGGACCTGTGCTCGTTCCCGCTGCGCCACTGCGGCTCGGGTGACCTCTACGGCGGCAACGAGCCCGCGCGCACCTGGTTCACCGCGATGAAACCGATCGCCACGATGTTCGGCGACGTGCACCTGCCGCCGACCGATCCGCGCTACGTCGACGGCTCGCCCGCCTCCCGGGTGCCCAGCGTCGCCGGCCTGGACGTGGACATGGCGCGTCAGCGCCTCAAGGACGCGGGTTTCCGGGTCGCCGACGAGACCACGTCGGTCAACAGCTCGGCCAAGTACGGCGAGGTCGTCGGGACCACGCCCAGCGGCCAGACGATCCCGGGTTCGATCATCACGATTCAGATCAGCAACGGTGTCCCTCCGGCTCCGCCACCGCCGCCGGAGGGCGAGCCCGTGCCAGTCGGATCGCAGGTCGTGGAGATCCCGGGGCTGCCGCCGATCACGATCCCGCTGCTGGCCCCACCACCGCCGCCGCCCGGCGCACCGCCTCCCTAAGGCCCTGCGAATTACGCTCCCATCGCGTGAACGGCAGTAGGCTGCCTTCATGACTGATGTTGTGCCCGTCCTGATTCGCACCGGCGCCGCGGCGCTCGGCTCGGCAGTCGCCGGCATCGGATACGCCTCGCTCGTCGAGCGCAACGCGTTCGTCCTGCGCGAGATCACCATGCCCGTCCTGACGCCGGGGTCCACGCCGCTGCGGGTGCTGCACATCAGCGACTTCCACATGCTGCCCAACCAGCACCGCAAGCAGGCCTGGCTGCGCGAGCTGTCCAACTGGGAGCCCGACCTGGTCGTCAACACCGGCGACAACCTGGCCCACCCCAAGGCGGTGCCGGCGGTCGTCCAGGCGCTGGGGGATCTGCTGTCGCGACCGGGCGTGTTCGTCTTCGGCAGCAACGACTACTTCGGGCCGCGGCTGAAGAACCCGCTGAACTACGTCACCAACCCGTCGCACCGGGTCCGCGGTGAGCCGCTGCCCTGGCAGGACCTGCGGGCGGCCTTCACCGAGCGCGGCTGGCTGGACCTGACCCACACCCGGCGCGAGTTCGAGGTGGCCGGCCTGCACATCGCCGCCGCGGGCGTGGACGACCCACACATCGACCGGGACCGCTACGAGACGATCGCGGGGCCGGCCAGCCCCGTCGCGAACCTGCGGCTCGGCCTGACGCACTCCCCGGAGCCGCGGGTGCTGGACCGCTTCGCCGCCGACGGCTACCAGCTGGTCATGGCGGGCCACACCCACGGCGGGCAGCTGTGCCTGCCCTTCTACGGTGCGCTGGTGACCAACTGCGGCCTGGACCGCTCCCGCGCCAAGGGGCCATCACGCTGGGGCGCCAACATGGCTTTGCACGTCTCGGCCGGGCTGGGCACCTCGCCGTTTGCGCCGGTCCGGTTCTGCTGCAGGCCCGAGGCGACGCTGCTGACGCTGATCGCCAGCCCGATGGGTGGCCGGGATGCGAGTAGCAACCTGGGCCGTTCGCAGCCGGCCGCCTCGCTGCGTTGAGCGAAGGGACCCGGATCGCGGTCCGCAGCCGCCCGCGCGACTGGACCGACGATGCGATCCGGCTGATCCAGGCCGACGCGCGGCGCAGCGCCGATACCCACCTGCTGCGGTATCCGTTGCCGTCGTCCTGGTCGGACGACGGCCCCGGCGCTCAGGTCGCGCTGTACCTCAAGGACGAGACCACGCACATCACCGGCAGCCTCAAGCATCGCCTGGCGCGCTCGCTGTTCCTGTATGCGCTGTGCAACGGGTGGATCGGGCAGGGCACCACCGTGGTCGAGGCGTCGTCGGGTTCGACGGCGGTGTCGGAGGCCTACTTCGCGGCCCTGCTGGGCCTGCCGTTCGTCGCCGTGATGCCGGCCGCGACCAGCTCGGCCAAGGTGGCGCTGATCGAGGCGCAGGGCGGCCACTGCCATTTCGTGCAGAGCTCATCCCAGGTGTACGCCGAGGCCGAGCGCGTCGCCCGCGAGACCGGCGGGCACTACCTGGACCAGTTCACCAACGCCGAACGCGCCACCGATTGGCGCGGCAACAACAACATCGCCGAGTCGATCTACGAGCAGATGGGCGAGGAGAGATACCCCGTCCCGGAATGGATCGTGGTCGGGGCGGGCACCGGCGGCACCAGCGCGACGATCGGCCGCTACATCCGCTACCGGCGCCTCGCGACCCGACTGTGCGTGGTGGACCCCGAGAACTCGGCGTTCTTCCCGGCCTACGCCGGCGACCACTACGACATCGAGATGCCCACCTCCTCGCGGATCGAGGGGATCGGGCGACCGCGGGTGGAGCCGTCGTTTCTGCCCGGCGTGGTCGATCGCATGGTCGCGGTGCCCGACGCGGCCTCCGTCGCGGCCGCCCGCCACGTCAGCGCCGTCCTGGGCCGGCGGGTGGGACCGTCGACGGGCACCAACGTGTGGGGCGCCTTCGGGCTGCTCGCCGAGATGGTGGCCGAGGGCCGCGCCGGTTCGGTGGTCACCCTGCTCGCCGACAGCGGCGACCGCTACCACGACACCTACTTCTCCGACGAGTGGGTGAGCGCGCAGGGCCTCGACCCCACGGGTTCCGCCGAGGCGCTGGCCGAATTCGAGAGGTCTTGCCTGTGGAAGTGATCCGCCGCACGGCGATTTGGTTAGTCGACGGGCCGGTGCGATAGGCTGTCGTGGCTTGACGCGGGGTGTGGCGCAGCTTGGTAGCGCGCTTCGTTCGGGACGAAGAGGCCGTGGGTTCAAATCCCGCCACCCCGACCCAAGATGCCTGTCAGCAGGCGCACCGGGTCCTCATTGGGCCAGCGTCGCGCTCCAGCTCACCCGGGTGCCCCCGCTTTCGGGTCTGCTGACGACGCAGCGACCGCCGTTTTCCGCGGCGCGGCGCGCGAGGTCGGCCAGACCGCTGCGGCGACGATCGTCTGCCAGGACCGGCCCGTCGTCGCTGACGTCGACCCTGATCCCCTCACCGACGTCGACCGTCACGGCGACGTTGGTGGCACCGGAGTGGCGGACCGCATTGCCGAGCGCTTCGACGAGGACGGCTTCGGCCTGCTCGGCGACTGCGCTGCTCACGGCGATCATCGGTCCCACCAAGCGCAGTGAGGCGACGATATCGCCGTCATCGGTGAGGCGCGCGACCGCATCCTGGATGCTCGCGGCGAAACTGCGCTGCGGTGCCGCGGGTTGCCGCAGGTTGAAGATCGTCCGCCGGATGTCGTTGATGACGGCGTGTAACTCGTCGACGGCTTTGGCCACCCGCGTCGCCAGTTGCGGCGACCGCAGGCTGCCGGCCACGCCCTGCAGGTCCAAGCCGGCGGCGAAGATGCGCTGTATGACCTGGTCGTGCAGGCTTTCTGCGATGCGTTCCCGATCGGTCAACATGCTATGTTCCCGCGCGTGGCGCCGCCCAGTGGCAAGCGTCAGCGCGATCGCGGCGTGATCGGTGAAGTCACGGACCAGATTCAGATATTCGGGGTCGGTGGGTGGTGTAGCAGCGTTGCGGACCAAGACGATCACGCCCATCGTCTGCTGGTCGGCGCACAGCGGCAGCACGATCGCGGACCGTTCACCGGCATCGGTGAAACCTTGGATCGGATAGCAAGACGTGTCGGTGATCAGGGGTTCGCCGGACCGGAACACCTCCCCGGCCGTCGACCCCTCGATCGGAATCCGCTGTCCGAGAACCCGGTTCGCCTGGCGTCCGACCGCGGCGGACACCACCAGAGCGTCAACCTCAGCGCTGGGTAGCTCGGGGTCCGCAGGAAAGAGCGCGATCGCCTGCTCGGCGTCGGCGAGTTCGGCGGCCCGCTCGCAGATCAGTTGCAGCGGTTCCAGATCGGGGTCGGCCTCCGACAGCAGGGCGGTGGTGATTTCGCGGCTCGCTCTGGTCCACCGGGCGGCGGCGCGGGCCCGGTCGTTGTCGATCGCCACCGATGCCGCCGACGCCAGCGCCCGCATCGTGACCTCGTCGGCATCGCTGAAGGCGCGCCCGGGCCGGTCGTCGGTGACACACAGGCTGGCGAACACCGCGCCCCGGACGATGACGGGCATTCCCAGAAAAGCCCGCATCTGTGGATGGTGCTCGGGGAACCCGACCGCGGACGGATGCAAGCTCAGATCGGCCAGGCGCAGTGGCTCGCGGCGTTCACGCAGCACACCCAAAATGCCTTCGCCCACCGGCAGATGACCGACCAGGCGCAAGGTGTCGGTATCCATACCGGCATGCACGAAAGAGGCCAGCGTGCCGTCCGGAGCCCAGACTCCCAGCGCCCCGTACCGGGCGCTCGTCATGGTCATCGCCGCGGTGACGACGCGGTACAACGTCGCGTCCAGGTCGAGGTCGGACCCGATCTCGATCGCGACCTGCAGCAGCTGCCCCAGCTGGGCGCGGTCGGCGACCAGCTCCTCGAGCTGCCCATGAATCCGGTTGGCACGCTCCGGGCAACTCACGGACGAAGCTGTTTGCGCCGCCTCGCTGGTCACGACCGGCACCTTCTCTTCTTCAAGGCCCGTGCATCAGGAGCGCGCAACGCATCTCCCATACGCCAGGGGGTAGAAAACGTCCCATCAGTGAACTACCGGGCCCACCGGGCAGTCAAGGCCACCCGGGCCGCAAAATCGCTTCGACAAGTATTGTTCACCAACGGATTTCATACTCATCATCATGAGCGTTACGGATAGCTGTAACATAACCGCTATGGCCGCTTCGCAGGTGCAGTGCCAGGCATGCGGAACCGTGTTTCGTGGTCGCGCCGACGCGCGTTACTGCAGCAACGCGTGCCGGCAGAAGGCCCACCGGACGCGGACGGCCCGTCGTGCCGCCGAGAACACCGTGTCCGCGCCGGAACTCAGCACCGCCATCATGCAGGCTCGGTACACCCGCCAGCTCGCACGAACCGCCCGCGAGCGCGCCAAGGAGGCGAGGCGGGTCGCCTCGCAGGCTCGCGAGGAAGCCTGCCGGTCGGCGCGCTGACGCGGGCTAGGGGCATGCCGGCCGGAACCGCACCCTGGTGCCGTGCCGGGGCGCGAGCATGATGGAGCGCCGCACGATACGCTCCGGCGTCTCGTCGACGGCGCTGAACTCCCCCTCGCGCAGCAGCACGTGCAGCACGGTGATCAGCTCCCGCATCGAAAAGCTGGCGCCCAGACAGCGTTTGGCTCCACCGCCGAACGGAACCCATGCGTAGGTTTGCGGCCGCACGCCGAGGAAACGCTCGGGCCGGAACTCGTGGGGACGCTCGTAGGTGCGCGGGTCGCGGTTGATCGCGATGATGTGGACGACGATGCGGGTGCCGGCATCGACACGATAGCCGCCCAGGCAAAGCGGTTGTGCGGCAACGCGGGCCGTGAACGGCGCCGGCGGACGCACCCGCAGCGTCTCGTTGATCACCGCGGTCGTAAAGGCTTCCTCACCGCGCAGCGCCTCGCAGCGCACGCGGTCCAGGGCGTCGGGATGGTGCAGCAGCAGGTCGAAGACCCACGCCAGCGTGGTCGCGGTGGTTTCGTGGCCCGCCAGCATCAGGGTGATGAGGTCATCGCGAATCTCGCTGTCGGACAACCCTTCCCCGTCTTCGCCGCGCGCTCCCATCAGCAGCCCCAGGACGTCGGATCGGTCCCGCAGGCGCGGATCGGATCGTCGTTGCGCGATGAGCGGCATGACGACGTCGTTGATCTCCTTGTTCGCCCGCGCCCGCTGCGGCCACACCCGCAGCGTGCCCGCGTGTCGCAGCGCGTAGCGCACCGTCAATTGCTCGGAGACGCCCAGCTTCAGGAGCCGCTCGAAGGGCCGGCCCAACCGCCGCACCTCCTCGGGATCGTCGACGCCGAAGATCACCCTGACGATCACGTCCAGCATCAGCGACCGCGCCGCGGGCAGCATCTGGAACGGCCGGTCGACGGGCCAGGTGCGCATCGCCGCGCGGGCGGAGTTCTCCATGATGGGCACATAGCCGCTCAGCGCGGCGCCGTGCAGCGGGGGCGTCAAGAGCTTGCGCCGGCGCAGGTGTTCGGGCTCCTCCTGCACGAACATCGACCCGGACCCGTAGATCGCGGCCGCCGGTCCCACCCCCTCCCCGCCGAGCAGGACGTCCGGCGGGGCGCTGAACACCTGCTTGACCAGCTCGGGATCGGACACGATCGCGACGTCGCCCAGGCTCAGGATCGGCATCGTCATGATCGGCCCGTAGCGGCGGATCAACCGCAGCATCCGGCGCTCGCCGCCCACCAGATAGGCGACCGCGTATGCCGCGGCAAAGGCCGGGCGAAGCCGCCGCGGGGCGGGCAGGCCAGGCGAACGGCGCTCAGTCGGACGGCTCAAAGCCACGGTGACGACACAAGCACAGCGCCCCTAGCGAGGCAACGGGGTCGCGGCGGCGTGTCCGGTTACGCGCAGCGCCGCGGATCGGACTCGCACAGCGGCGTCACCCCGCGAAAGCGGTAGCGGTGCGCGGCCACCCAGCGGTAGACGGCCTCCTGCGCGGCGCCCATGCCGGGAAGCCGGTAGAGCCACCAGGGCAGCCGCGTGCCGAGCGCCGCGGAGAGGGCCGCGTTCACCGCCCGGGCGCCGGCGTAGACGGCACCCGAGGAGTCCAGCCAACGCACCGACTCCAGCAACCGCTCCTCGGGCACGCCGAGCCGGTCGGCCATGCCAGGCGCCTGGAGCGGCTCGAGGCGCACGCGGCCGGCCCGGTCCAGTCGGGCCAGCCGGTCGGCGGCGCGGGTGCACATCCCGCAGCGGCCGTCGAAGGCCAGGACACCGTCCACGACACGAGTGTATGACTTCCGATGGCTCCCGGGCGCTATGCGCAGTCGGCGCAGATCGCGACCCCCGGGCCGGAGCTGCGCATCCGGCTGCGGTGCTGCACCAAAAAGCAGCTCGAGCAGGTGAATTCGTCGGCCCGCTGGGGGATCACCGTGATGGACAACTCTTCGGAGGACAGGTCGGCGCCGGGCAACTCGAAGAAATGCACATCGTTGGGGTCCTGGTCGACGACAGCCGTCGACGACTCGGGCCGGTTGGGCGCCAGCTCGCGTAGCGAGGCGATGTCCTGGGTCTCGATGTCGGATGCGCGACGTGCGTCGTAATCGCTAGCGGTCGCCATGGCCGTTCCTTTCTCCCTCTGTGCCGGGTTAACGCACTCCCCTGTACTCACCCGTGGCTCTATGCACTACCCCGTTCCGGTAGCCGCCACACCTGGAAATCCGAAATTCATACACACCTGACAAACGAGGCCCTCACCGCGCGGTCAACTGGTCGGCGGGGGCGGCGGCTCGTCGAACGAAGCGACATGCCGGCGCTCTTCGGTCTCGCGGACGCTGCGATGGGTGCGCAGCAGCAAGACCACCGCGATCAACGCGGACACGGCGGCCAGGACGAGCGCCACGGTGCCGACGACGGTGTTCCCGTCCGCCGGCGCGAACAGGCCCACGGTCACGGCGACCACCGCGACAGCGCCGATGATCAGGCCGGGTGCGTTGGCGCCGTGGTTGACCGATTGGCCGGCGTGCCGGCGGGTGGTTCGTGCGTAGTCGATCGGATCCAACGTCGCTCCTCTCGGCAAGGGTTGTCTGCCAGGACCATTCGAAGCCGGCCCGCGCCGGCAGCCGGCCTTCGGCGAGGATCCTCGGGGGCTACCCGCCGGCTCCGGGGCCAAACGAACCCGGCCGTTGTCGCCCCCGCGTCGGTGTCAGCCGGGCGCAGGGGGGGTATGCCGACCGGATGACACCCGACCGCGGCACCCCCGCAGTCCTGTTCGACGTGGACGGGACGTTGGTTGACTCCAACTATCTGCACGTCTACGCCTGGCAACGCGCCTTCGCCGACGAGGGCATGTCGGTTGCGGCCTGGCACATCCACCGGTGCATCGGCATGGACGGCGCGAAGCTGGTCCGCGCCCTGTCCGGGGACGCCCCCGCCGGTGTGCAGGACCGACTGGGCGACGCGCACAGTCGGTATTACGGCGAGCTGACGCCGTTGCTGGCGCCGTTGCGCGGCGCCCGGGCGTTGCTGCGCCACGTCGCCGGGCTCGGGCTGCAGGTGGTGCTGGCCACCTCCGCGCCCGAGGACGAACTCGAGACCCTGCTCAAGGTGCTGGACTGCGACGACGTCATCGCCGCGACCACGTCGTCACGCGACGTCGACACCGCCAAACCCGAGCCCGGCATCATGCGGGTCGCGCTGGACCGGGTCGGCGTGGACGCCGAACATGCCGTGTTCGTCGGGGACTCCGTCTGGGACGCGCACTCGGCGGCGGGCGCCGGGTTGCCCTGCATCGGGGTGTTGAGCGGCGGCGTCTCGCGCGCGGAGTTGCAGGAGGCCGGCGCGTCGCCGGTCTTCGCCGACGCGCAAGACCTGCTCGACCATCTGGACTCCACCCGCATCGCGGAACTCGCGTCGGGCCGCTGACCGACCCGGGTGATCAGATCGGCGCCATGATGCCGCGCAGGTCGTTGTACTGCTGCGGGTGCGTCCTGAAATAGTCGCGCAGGGTGGCGGTGGCCTCGTCGTGCGGCTCGCTGTCGGCGGCACCCGCCGCGGTGGCCCGCGCCGCCGCGGAGCCACACCCCCCGACGGCCGCGGCCGCCGGAGGGCCGCCCACGATCCCGGCCACGGCGATGCCGCCGGCCAGACAGGCGCCGACGGCGGCCAACGGCCGGCGGACGGCGAAACGACGGAGCATAAAGGCCGGGTATCCGGACGCATGGTCGCGCAAACCCCGAAAGTTTGCGCAGTTCGGCCGGCGTGCGCGTTAGCTGCTGAGCTTGCCGTCCCGGACGGCGGTCAGCGCGTCATTGAGCGTCGGATACAGCGGGAACGTCTTGTCCAGGCCGGTCAGGTGAATCGGCCGGCGGGTCGCGGGACCCCGCGCGACCACTCCGAACGCGGCGGATTGGCCGAGTTTCTCGTAGGTTGCGGCCAAGATCTTCAACCCCACCGAACCGAGGAACTCGACCGCCGATAGATCGATGACCAGCGCCGCCGGCCCCTCGGCCACCACCGCGCCGATGGCTTCTTCGAGGGCCGGAGCGGTGACCAAGTCGATTTCACCGCTCACACTGACCACGGACACCCCCTCGTGGTCCGCAACCATCGTGGTAATCGAATCAGGAGCTGACAATGGCGATCCTTCGTCCTGTGCCTTGACTATTGTGCAAGCCTAACCTGCCGTGCGAACTGCGAGAAGAAGAAGCCCTCCACGCCGGCCCCGCGATGATCCAGGCTAGTCTCGCAGCAGGGTCCGTGCACTGCGGCGTGCGGCACTGGGAGGGCATCAGGAGGGAAAAGATGTCAGAATCTCCATCGCATTTCCCGGGCACCGCCGCCGCCGCGCCGGTGAGCATCTCCAGCGATGGCCTGCTGCCGCAGTTGGTCCAGCATCTGCGACAAAACCGCACCGTCCTGCGCGAGGAATGGGCGCGCAGGATCGACCTGTCGAAGATGCACGCCGTCGGCGACCTGCAGGGCGGCATCGAGGAGGCGGAGCGCCTGCTCGGCTACGAGGTCACGCGCACCGGCGAGCAGACCGGGTGAGCACCACCGAGACGAGCTCCCCATGCCGGTACCGATCCTGAAACAGGGGGCGATCCTCATCGCCACGGTCCAGGCGGCATTGTCGGATTCCGACACCGAACGTCTCCGCGACGACCTCATGGAACAGGTCGGTCGCTACCGCGCGCAGGGCATCATCGTCGACGTTACCGCCATCGACGTGATCGACTCGTTCGCCGCCCGGTCGCTGCAGACCATCGCCCACATGACCCGGCTGCGCGGTGCCGCCACCGTGATCGTGGGCCTGCAGTCGGAGGTGGCCTTCGCCATGGTCCAGCTCGGGCTGGCGTTCGACGACATGAACACCGCGCTCGACCTCGAAGAGGGCCTGTCCTTGCTGCGCCGGCAGCTGGTGCCGAACAACTCGACGATCGGACACGACGGTGGGGGCTGACGCGGGTGAGGTCGTCGTCGACATCCACCATCCCGACGACATCGTCGCGGCCCGCACAGCCGGACACCGACTCGCACTGGACCTCGGCTTCTCCCTGACCGACGTCACCATGGTCGCCACGGCGATCTCCGAGATCGCGCGAAACATCACCAGCTACGCGGGACGGGGCGCGGTCCGCGTCACCGTGGCCGACCGGGAGGGCCGCAAGGCGCTGGTGGTCCGCGCCGAGGACGACGGGCCGGGCATCGCCGACGTCGGGCGCGCGATGGAGGACGGCTACTCGACGGGCCGCGGCCTGGGGATGGGGCTGCCCGGTGCCCGACGCCTGATGGACCGGCTGGTCGTGGATTCCGCGCCCGGCCGCGGCACGGTCGTCGAGATGTGGAAATGGGTGCCGCCCGGTGCATGAGGGTTGCACCCGCGGGGGCCGGCTCGGACCGATCGAGTGGGCGACCGCGGGGCGGCCGCGGCCCGGCGAGGACGTCTCCGGTGACCAGCCGGTCGCGATCGGCATCGGTGCTGAGGCCGCCCTGGTCGGCGTGCTGGACGGGCTGGGTCACGGTGCGGCCGCGGCGACTCCCGCGCTGCGTGCCGTCGACGCGCTCGAGGGCGCACGCGCCGAGCGGGTGGAGGTGCTGGTCCAGCTGTGTCACCGCGTGCTGGCCGGCACCCGGGGGGTCGCCATGACCCTGGCCCGGATCGACTTCACGTCCAACAACCTGACCTGGACCGGGGTCGGCAACGTCACCGCCAACCTGATCGCCAAGAGCGCCCGGGGCATCCACGTACGTTCCTCGGCGCGCCTGGCCGCGGGCATCGTCGGCTACCGCGTGCCGGAGATCCGGCCGGCGCAGGTGGTGCCGATCGGCGCCGGCGACCTGATCGTCATTGCCAGCGACGGGATCGCCGAATACCCCGTCGAGCGAATCGACTTCGCGGCTCCCGCCTCCGGCATCGCCGAACTTATCCTGGAGCAACACGCCAAGAACACTGACGATGCGATGGTGCTCACCGCTCGTCACCGGGGATCGACCAGATGAGCAACGCCGAGAACTTTCAGGTGCGCTACGTCGCCGCGCTGCGGGCCTACCTCGACGCGCGCGACGAGGACGGCCTGGCCGTCGGCCACGAGCTCGGGCGGGCCGCCCTGCAGGAACGGATCAGCATGCTCGACATCGTCGAGCAGCACGTTGGCCTCGTCCACGAACTTTCGAAGGACCCCGCCGTCGATAGCGAGGGCGCCCTGGAGTTCTTGTTGCAGACGCTGGCCCCCCTCGACGTCGCGACCCGGGGATTCCTCGACGGCACCCGGCGCTATGCCGAGCAACGCGCCCGCGCCGAGGTGCTCGCCGACCGCGACCGGTTCCGCACCGCCCTGGTGAATTCGCTGCAGGAGGGCTTCTTCGTCGCCGACCACGAGGGCGCCGTGGTGGAGATGAACAACGCCCTCGTCGACATCGTCGGTTGGCCCGCCGAGGGGCTGCCCTACCGGTGGCCCCACCCGTGGCTGCTCGACAAAGGGGCCGCGCTGCAACAAAGTTACGTGGTCAAGAGCAACGGCAGCACTCGCTACGAGACACCGATCCGGAATCGAGACGGGCGACTGTTGTGGATCATGGTGACCATCAGCCCGGTCCGTGGATCCGGCACCAGCCGCGATATGTACGTGGGAACGGTCCGGGACATCACCGCCGAACGCGCGTTCGCGGCACGGGAAAGCGCGGTGCTGCGCCTGGCGACGGCGGTGGCCGTGGCCAAAAGCGTCTCCGAGTTGCTGTCGATCACCCTGGACGAGTGCCGGACAGCGCTCGACGTGCAACGCGTGCTCGTCGTGGAATGGCCCGGCGGCGAAGGCGATCCGACCGTGCAGGCGGCGGGACACGGCGTGAGGACCTGGCGCCGGCTCGATCCGTGGCTGCGCCAGACCTTCGCCGAGGCCCGGCACCAGCTGCCGCTGACGGCCAAGCCGATCGAGCGGCCGGACGCTCCCGGGAAAGCGCAAGGACTGGTCGCGGTGCTCTCGGGCTCCGGTGACGTGGCGCTGTGGCTGGAGCTTTACTCGCCGCGCCGGGTCAGCGCGGAGGACCGGCTGCTGGCGACCGTGCTCGTCGGCCACCTCAGCCTGGCCATGCAGCATGTCCGCCAGTTCGAGTCCGCTCGCGAGACGTCCCTGACGCTGCAGCGCGCCATGCTGCCTCCCGTGCAGCCGCCGCCGGGCTTCGCCGTGCGCTACGAACCCGCCGTGCCGCCCCTGGAGATCGGCGGCGACTGGTATGACGTGCTGCCCATCGGCGATCACCGCATCGGCATCGTGGTCGGCGACTGCGTGGGCCGCGGCCTGCCGGCTGCGGCGATCATGGGTCAGCTGCGCAGCTCGGCGCGCGCGCTCCTGATCAACGGCGCCCAACCCGCCCTGCTGCTCGAACAGCTCGACTCGGCGGCGGCCCTGATCCCGAATGCCTATTGCACCACCGTTTTCCTGGCAATTCTGGACACCGACTCCGGGATCATGGAGTACAGCAACGCCGGCCACATGCCCGCGGTGCTCGCCGGCCCCGAACCGGGGGCGACGATCGTGTTGACCGAGGCCGCGTCCGTGCCGCTCGCGGTGCGCCGGGACGGGCCACGTCCCCACGCCTTCCAGGCGCTGCCGGCCGGTTCGACCCTGATGCTGTTCACCGACGGCCTGGTCGAACGAAAGCACGAGTCGATCGACGTCGGAATCGCCCGCGCCGCAAACGTTCTGGCGGGCAACATGACGTTGCCCCCGGACGCTCTCGGGGAGGCGGTGCTGCGCGAACTTGCACCCGCCGCGGGCTACGACGACGATGTAGCCATGGTGATATACCGGCACCAAGGGTCACCGCTGCGCATCGAAAGTCAAGCCATAGCAGAACATTTGTTCGGTATCCGGCGCCGGCTCGGCGACTGGCTGCGTGGCGCGGGCGTTCCGGAGTCAGTGGGCGCGGACATCGTGCTGGTGGCCAACGAGGCCTGCACCAACTGTGTCGAGCACGCCTACCAGGGGCACGCCGCCGGGACGATGCTGCTCGAGGCCGACGCCGTCGACGGGGAAATCCACTTGCGGGTCCTCGATTCCGGCTCCTGGAAGACGCCGGCCGCCGAGCCTCGGAACGGCGGGCGGGGACTGTTGCTGATGAAGGCCGTCAGCGACTCGATGGAGATCCTCAGCACTTCAGCCGGAACCACCATCGAGACCTCGTTTCGCGTGCCGTCGCCCGCCGGGGCACGCGGTCACTGACCGTGGCCGAGATGGCGGGCGGTGTTGATCAGGCCCACCATGCTGAAGGCCTGCGGGAAGTTGCCCAACTGGCGGCTGGTGTCGGTGTCGTATTCCTCACTGAGCAGGCCGACGTCGTTGCGCAGGCTTAGCAGGCGCTCGAACAGCGCCCGCGCCTCGTCGGTGCGGCCGATGCCGTGCAGGGCATCGGCCAGCCAGAAGCTACACGCCACAAAGGCGCACTCGCCGCCGTGCAGGCCATCGACGTCGCCGTCGGCGCCGGGCCGGTACCGCACGATGAGCCCGTTGTCGTTCAACTCGCGTTGGACGGCATCGATGGTGCCCTCGACCCGGGGGTCGTCCCACGGCAAAAAGCCGACCCGGGGGATGAGCAGCAGCGCGGCGTCCAGCCCGTTGGATCCGTAGAACTGGGTGAACGTGTTGCGGTCGGCGTCGTATCCGTGCTCGCAGACGTCGGCGTGGATGCGGTCGCGCAAGGACCGCCACTGGTCGAGTGGACCGTCGAGGCCCTGCTGTTCCACGCTGCGCACGGCGCAGTCCACTCCCGCCCAGGCCATTACCTTGGAGTGCACGAAATGCCTACGGGGACCGCGGACTTCCCACAGGCCCGAATCCTCTTGGTCCCAATGGCCCTCGAGGAAGTCGAGTAGCGCCCGCTGCACGTCCCATCCGGTCTCGACCGCGCCCACGCCGCGGTCGCGGGCCAGAAACAGCCCGGAGAGAACCTCCCCCCACACGTCGAGCTGGAATTGACCGGCCGCGGCGTTACCCACCCGCACCGGTGTGGAATTCTCGTAGCCGGACAGCCAGTCCAGTTCCTGCTCGCCCACCCTGCGGGTGCCGTCGACGGCGTACATGATTTGCAGCTTCGCCGGGTCGCCGGCCACGGCCCGCACCAGCCAATCGCGCCACGCCGTGGCTTCCGTGACGTACCCGGTGTCCACCAGCGCCTGCAGGGTGTAGGTGGCGTCCCGCAGCCAGGAAAACCTGTAATCCCAATTGCGCTTGCCGCCAAACACTTCGGGCAGCGACGCAGTGGCCGACGCCACGACCCCGCCGGTCGGCCGGTAGGTGAGGGCCTTCAGTGTGATGACGGCACGGCGCACCGCCGCGTCCCAGTGCCCCCGGTAGGTGCAGCGTTCGATCCAGTTGTGCCAGAACATCTCGGTGTCGCGCAGGGCCTTTTGCGCCTCCGACCGGGGGGCGTCGCATCGGTGCGAGGGCATGTGCGTGAGCACGAACGGCACCTTTTCCCCCGCCGCCACTTCGAACTCCGCGACGGTGGCCAGGTGGTCGCCGTCCAGGCGCACGGGGGTGCGCAGGCACAGCGTGTCGGGGCCCGCGATGGCCAGCAGCCCCTCCTCGGTACGCGTCACCCACGGCAGCACGCTGCCGTAGTCGAAGCGGATCACCAGCCGCATCCGCATCCGCACCCGGCCGGACAGACCCTCGACGACCCGCACCACGTCGGGGGCCTCCCCGCGCGGCGGCATGAAGTCGGTCACCCGCACCGAGCCCTCGTGGGTGTCCCACTCGGTGTCCATGACCAGGGTGTCTTCCCGGTAGGCGCGGCGGGTGGCCGCGCCGGTGCCGACCGGGGCGATGCGCCAATGACCGGCGGACTCGTCGTCCAGCAGCGCCGCGAAGCACGCCGAGGAATCGAAGCGCGGGAGGCACAACCAGTCGATGCTGCCGTTGCGGCCCAGCAGCGCGGCGGTGTGCAGATCCCCGAGCACGGCGTAGTCCTCGAGAGGTACCGACGCCATCAGCGCTGACTCAGGGGCGGCTGCGTCCACATCGTTTCGATCGTAACCCGGTACGCCCACCGCCCCGGGCCGGGGCCGCGTGCCGTGCAGTTTGTTCTTGCGGATGACGGGTATTCACCGACGTGACCCGCGCATCGCTCATCGCCGAACCCGCCCTGCCGGCTGCGCACGGGCCGCTGTCGACGGCCGTCCGCCGGGCGCTGGCCGGACCGCCTTCCTACGATCACCTGGCGCGCATCGGCGCGTCGGTGCGCGACTCCGACCCCTACGGCCTGGATCTGCAGCTGGCGCTGTGCATGTGCTACGAGCTGCATTACCGGGGGTTTGCGGGCGTGGACCCCGCCTGGGAGTGGAATCCCGCGCTGCTGCAACTGCGCGGCGAGCTGGAGCGGGTCTTCCTGGCCGGGGTGCGCCGCGACGTCGGCCCGGTCGAGGGCACGGCGGCCGCCGAGATGGAAGCGCTGTCGGTCGAACCGGCCGACGGCACCGGGCCGTCATACCATTTGCGCGACAACGGAACCTGGCTGCAGATGCGCGAGTATTTCGTGCAGCGCTCGCTGTATCACCTCAAGGAGGGCGACCCGCACGCCTGGGCGATCCCGCGCCTGACCGGTGGCGCCAAGGCGGCGTTCGTCGCGATCGAGTACGACGAGTACGGCGCCGGCCAGGGCGCACGCCTGCATCAGCAGCTCTTCGCCGACCTGTTGGCGGCCGCCGATCTGGACACGACGTACCTGGGCTACCTCGACGCCGTGCCGGCCGAATCGCTGGCGGTGGTGAACCTGATGTCCCTATTCGGGCTACACCGCTCGTTGCGCGGCGCGGCGCTCGGGCATTTCGCGTCGATCGAGATCACCTCGCCGCCGGGGTCCAGGCGGATGGTCCAGGCGCTGCAGCGGATGGACGCGCCGCAGGCGTGCCGGCGGTTCTACCGCGAGCACGTCGAGGCCGACGCGGTGCACGAACACGTGGTGCGCACCAACGTGATCGGCGATCTCGTCGCGGGCGAGCCGGCGCTCGAGCCTGACGTCGTCTTCGGCATGCGCGCCAATGCTCTGCTGGAAGACCGGCTGGCGGACACCATCATGGCGTCGTGGCGCCGGGGTCGCACGTCGCTGCGGACCCCGCTGGGCTGATCAGCCGTGCGGGGCCTCGGAGATCTTGGTGTCCGGCTTGCCCAGCGTCTGGCAATACGTCTGCACCGACAGCCGCGTCGCCGTGATCTCGGCGTTGTTCGGGTCGGTCCCGTTCTTGTCCTTGAGCATCTTGCTGACTTCGTCGTTCTGCTTCTTCTCGTCCTGCGTGGTGAAGTCCTTGCACTTGGTGTCGCCCCCGGTGTTGATCACCTGCGAGGCCGAGCACGCGCTGGACACCAGCACGGTGAGCGCGATCGCGGCGGTCGCAATTTGCTTCATGAGCCACCTTCCTGAGTTCTGGTAGTGGTATCAGTACACCAAATCGATTGTTTTGAAACCCCTGTGCCCGACCGGCGCCCCCGACAAGCTGTTTGCAGGAAGGCGCGCAGCCGTCGCCCCGTCGGGGAACCTAGTCGCCGCGGATCTTCTCGCGGGCCTTCCCGACGCGCCGGCAGCGCCGATGGCTGGTGTCGCACAACGGATATTCGTCGCTGCGCCGGCACGTGCAGATGGCCACCATGAACCGGTCGGACTCGACGACGTCGCCATCGGGCATCTCGATGCGCACCGGACCCGACACCAGCACGGGCCCGCCTGCCACCAGCTGCACCCGGGTGGTCATGGCTTGTCCGCCCGGATCACCACCAGCTCCTCCTCGCGGCAGCCGCGCGGGATGCGGCCGGTCCTTTCCAGCCAGGCCGCCCTGGCCGACAGCACCGGACCGAACGGAAGTCGCTGGGTTGCAACGATGGCGGCTTCCATGCCGGCGGACCGCAGGATGTGCAGCGAGCGCCGCGCGTCGGCGAAGGCGGACTGCACCATCAGCATCGACCCGCCGTCGCACAGCAGCGCCGGCGCCGCCTGGCACAGCGGGTCCAGGATCGCCCGCCCATCGGCGCCGCCATTCCAGGCCCACGGCGGGCCGGTGCCGGCCGGGATCGCCTCGAGTCGGGTTTCTCGCGGCGTCGGCACATAGGGCGGGTTGGATACGACGACATCGAACGGGGCCAGCGCCAGGGCCCGTGTCCACGGGCCCTCGCGGACATCGACCGCGACACCGGCGCTGGCGGCATTGCCGCGCGAACACCGCACGGCCTGCGGGCAGACGTCGAAGGCGGTCACGCCGGCACAGCCCAGTCGGGCCGCGGCGATCGCGACGAAGCCGCTGCCGGTGCACAAGTCGAGCACGCGCCGGCCCGGGATCAGCGCGGTGCGCTCCATCGCGGCCACCAGTAGGCGCGAATCATGTTGCGGCTGATACACGGTTGGCCGGCTTTTCGGCGCGCCGGCCGGCGCGGCGTATGTGACTGTCAACGTGAGCCTCTCGGAATCCGTTCCAGGATCGCCGCGGCGATCACGGCGTGGCGTGTGTAGTGCCCGCAAACCGGTGGGCTCAAACGGAGCGGCCTGTCGGGGCTAGCCCGCCGAGGTGGCAGCGAACTGCTCGAGGATGGTCGCGCAGAACGCCGGCAGGTCCGAGGGCGAGCGACTGGTGATCACGTTGCCGTCGACGACGACCTCCTCGTCGACCACCTCGGCACCCGCGTTGCGCAGGTCGGTGCGGATGCTCGGGTACGAGGTCAGCCTGCGCCCCGCCGCCACCCCGGCCTCCACCAGCGTCCACGGGCCGTGGCAGATCGCGGCGACCGGCTTTCCCGATTCCACGAAATCGCGCACGAAGGACACGGCCGACTCGTCCAGGCGCAGCTTGTCCGGGTTGACCGTCCCGCCGGGCAGCACGAGCCCGTCGAATTCGCCGACCGATACGCCGGACACCACGCGATCCACCGTGAAGTTGCCGGCCGGCTCGAGATCGTGGTTGCGCGCCTGGATTTCGCCGTCCCGCAGCGACACGACCAGCACCCGGGCGCCCGACCCGGTCAGCGCCTCGTGCGGCTTCTCCAGTTCGACCTTCTCCACGCCGTCGGCGGCCAGGATGGCGATCGTTTTGCCTTGCAACTCGTTTGACATGGCTGCCTTTCTGTGGGTTCAGGACGGCCTCGGCGCGGCCGTCGTGCTTGTGCTTGGAGATCTGGCAACCCAGCCGGTGGCCCTCATCCGCGGGTTTCCCTGCCGAGCCGGGCTTTCCGGTCCGCGAGCCCGTCCGAACGCAGCACCTGCCCGGTCTCGAGGATCTGCTTGAAACGCCGGAGGCCGTCATTGACCTGTTGGTCGGGCGACTCGCCGAACACCTTCGCCGCCGCCTTCCCGAGCCGGCCGCCAGGCATCCGGTAGCCGATCCGGACCCGAACCTCGGTACCGTCGCCGCCCGCGGCGGGCGCGAATTCGACGCTGCCGCCGTTCTCGATCGGCGAGCCGGGCACCGACTGCCAGGCGATCCGCTCGCCGGCCCCGTCCTCGGTGATCTGCGCCTCCCATCGCACCGTGTGGCCCCCCGGCGCGGCGGCGGCCCAGTGCGACCGGCCGTCACCGTCGGCGGTGACCGACTTCAGGTGGGTCATGAAGCTGGGCAGGTTCTCCAGGTCGCGCCAGAACCGGTACACCTCCTCCGGCGGCCGCCCGACTGTGACCGCGGCTCGCAGCGTCATGTGCCGTCCCCCGTACGCGTGCCGCCCGCTCGCCTCGCGGCCGGTGCGCAACGCGGCGTACAGGTCGGCGCCGGCGATCCCGCTCAGCGCCGCGGCCGCGATCATCCCCCGCCGCCGCGGGCCCCGTCCGCGCCGGGAAACGCCCGCGAGCAGCAGCCCCATGTCCAGCGCGTCGCCGGCCACCCTCGTCCACACCAGCCTGTCGGGACCCCCCAGCAACGCCGCGCCGTGGCCGCATTCCCGCACGCCCAGCGCGCGGATGACACAGCGAGTGCCGTCCGTGTCGTCCACGCCCGCGACCGCGGCAACCTTCCCGGGCGCCACCAGTTCCGAAATGCCCAGCGCGAAGCTGGCTCCGCACAGTGCCGTCACCAAAGTCATCGTCGGCTCCCTTGCCTGGCCCAGCCCAGCGCGGCTGGATCATGTTGTAGCGCAGTGGCTTTGTGTGGTACCCCGGAGAGCGTCGGCCAAACGTGCGATCAGTTGGCGGCGCTGCGCAACGCCTCGAGCAGCGGCTCGGCGGCCTCGGTGAGGAATCGTTCCTGGGTTTCGCCGCCGATCTGGACGAGCGCGATGTCGGTGAACCCGGACTCCCAGTAGGGCCGCACGGCGTCGACGATCGCGTCCAGGTCCGGGCCGCACGGGAAGCTTTGAGCCACGTCCTCGGGTCGCACGTATTCGGTCGCGCCGGCGAATCCGGCGGGTGTGGGAAGGTCGGCGTTGACCTTCCAGCCGCCGGCGAACCAGCGGAATTGGTCGTGCGCGCGCTCGATCGCGGCCTCGCGGTCGGGGCCCCAGCTGATCGGTATCTGGCCCACCACGCGTCCGCTCCCGGCCATGTTGGCGGCCTGGCGGACCCCGTGCCAGGCGTGGACGAGGTCCCCGTCGGGCTCGGTCGCGATCAGGTGGTCGCTGAGCCCGCCGAAATTCTCGACGGCCTTGGTGCCGCCCATCGCCACACCGATGCCGACCGGGACGTCGGGGGTGTCCCACAGCCGCGCCGAGTCGACCTCGAAGTAGTCGCCGCGCCAGTCCACCAGTTCACCGGTGAACAGCTCGCGGATGATCGCGATGGCCTCGCGCAGCATGTCCTGGCGGCGCCGCACGGTCGGCCATCCCTCGCCGACGATGTGTTCGTTGAGGTTCTCACCGCTGCCCAGACCCAGGGTGAAGCGGCCGTCCGAAAGGATCTGCACGGTGGCCGCCTTCTGCGCCACGATCGCCGGGTGATACCGCATCGTCGGGCAGGTCACATACGAGTACAGGTCCACCCGTTCGGTGGCGTGCGCGACCGCGCCCAGCACCGTCCACGCGTGCGGGGCATGCCCCTGCGACGTCAGCCACGGCGAGAAGTGATCGCTGCACACCTCGAAGTCGAATCCGCGTTCTTCTGCTGAAATCGAGTACCGCACAAGCTCTTTAGGTCCACTTTGCTCGGTCATCAAAGTGTAGCCGAAATTCGTCATACGGCGCTGGTTACCCCGGTCCCCGAACCGCAAACCGCGGGCTCAGCGGTGGTCGGGCTCAGCGCACCACGATGGTGTGCTCCCCGCGCGGCACCAGTTCCCCGATGACGGGTGCGCCCGGGATCTCGGCCGCGACCAGCAGCCCGCCCGACGTCTGCGCGTCGGCGAGCAGCAGCGCCTCGTCCTCGCCGACCGCGGACAGGTCGGCGTGCGGACTCACCCAGTCGAGGTTGCGCCGCGTGCCGCCGCTGACGTGCCCGGCCGCCAGCGCCTCCCGAGCGCCCTCCAGATAGGGCACCGCGGCCGAGTCGATCACCGCCGTCACGCCGCTGGCCCGCGCCAGCTTGTACAGATGCCCGAGCAGCCCGAAACCGGTGATGTCCGTGGCACATTCGGCCCCGGCGGCCAGCGCCGCCGCCGCGGCCCCGGCGTTCAGCGTGGTCATCGCGTCGATGGCCTGGCCGAAACGCTCCCCGGTGGCCTTGTGCCGGCTGTTCAGCACGCCGATCCCGAGCGGCTTGGTGAGCGAGAGCGGCAGGCCGGGCTTGCCGGAGTTATTGCGCAACAACCTTTTCGGATCCGCGGTTCCGGTGACTGCCAGCCCGTACTTGGGTTCGGGGTCGTCGACGCTGTGACCGCCGGCCAGATGGCAGCCGGCCAGGCCGCACACGTCGCGCCCGCCCCGCAGCGCCTCGGCCGCCAGCTCGAACGGCAGCACGTCGCGCGGCCAGCCCAGCAGGTTGACCGCGACGACGGGCCGCCCGCCCATCGCGTAGACGTCGGACAGCGCGTTGGCGGCCGCGATGCGGCCCCAGTCGTAGGCGTCGTCGACCACCGGGGTGAAGAAGTCCGTCGTCGCGATCAACGCCGTGCCGCCGTCGATGCGCACCACCGCCGCGTCGTCGCCGCTGTCCAGCCCGACCAGCAGCTCGCCGGCCGGGTCCCGGGGCGCGCAGGCCCCCAGGCCGCGCACCACCTCCTCGAGCTCGCCGGGCGGGATCTTGCACGCGCAGCCGCCACCGTGGGCGTACTGAGTCAGCCGGTAAACCATGACGTCCATAATTGTCACCATGGTCCAGGGAGGTGTGTCCGGTCTGGTGACCGGCGCGGTCTTCAAAACCGTCGAGTGGCAGGTGCTGTCGCTGGCGGGTTCGATTCCCGTCCGCCTCCGCCACCCTGGAACATGACCGATCCGCGCCGGCGGGTACCCCGCACCGACGCGCTGCTCGCCGATCCGCGCCTCGCCGAGGCCGAGCGGGTGCTGGGTCGCGCGCTGGTCAAGTCGGTGATCGCGGCGGCCCAGCAGGCGGCGCGCGCCGGCGAGATCGAACCCGAGCACGTCGCCGACCACGCCGTCGCGGCCCTGCCCGCCACCGCGTCGGGCCTGCGGCCCGTGCTCAACGCCACCGGGGTCATCGTGCACACCAACCTGGGCCGGGCCCCGCTGTCGCAGGCCGCCCTGGACGCCGTGGTCGCCGCCGGCGGCGCCACCGACGTCGAGTTCGACCTGGCGACGGGTCGGCGCGCCCGCCGCGGCCGCTCCGCGCTGGCCGCGCTGGCCCGGGCGGTTCCGGCCGCCGGCGGCGTGCACGTGGTCAACAACAACGCCGCCGCCCTGCTGCTGGCGGCGCTGACCCTGGCCGCCGGCAGGGAGATCGTGATCAGCCGCGGCGAGATGGTGGAGATCGGCGACGGCTTCCGCATCCCGGACCTGCTGGCGTCGACAGGCGCGCGGCTGCGCGAGGTGGGCACCACCAACCGCACCGGCCGCGACGACTACGCCGGGGCGATCGGCCCGGACACCGGCTTCGTGCTGAAGGTGCACCCGTCGAACTTCCACGTCACCGGGTTCACCTCGGCGGTCTCGGTGCCGGAACTGGCCGAGTTGGGCGTTCCGCTGGTGGTCGACATCGGCTCCGGGCTGCTGGCCCCGCACCCGGCGCTGCCCGACGAGCCCGACGCGGCGTCGGCACTGCGCGACGGCGCGGACCTGGTCACCGCCAGCGGCGACAAGCTGCTGGGCGGGCCGCAGGCCGGCCTGCTCTTCGGGACGGCCGACCTGATCGAGCGGCTGCGCCGCCACCCGGCGGCGCGCGCCCTGCGGGTGGACAAGCTCACGCTGGCCGCGCTGGAGGCGACGCTGGCCGGCCCGCCGCCGCCGGTGGCCCGCGCGCTGGCCGCCGACGTGGCGCAGCTGCGCGCCCGCGCGCAGAAGCTGGCCGCGCGGCTGCCGGGGACCGAGGCGGTGGACTGCGTCGCGGCCGTCGGCGGCGGCGGGGCGCCGGGCACCCCGCTGCCCAGCGCCGGGCTGAGCCTGCCGACGTCCTACGCGGCCGCGCTGCGCGCCGGAAACCCTCCCGTCGTCGGCCGCGTGGAGGGCGGCCGCTGCCTGCTGGACCTGCGCACCGTGGCACCCGACGACGACGAGCTGCTGGCGGCGGCGGTGCGGGCGTGTTCGTCGTAGCCACCGCCGGGCACGTCGACCACGGCAAGTCCACGCTGGTGCAGCGGCTCACCGGCATGTGGCCCGACCGGCTGGCCGAGGAGCAGCGCCGGGGCCTGACCATCGACCTCGGCTTCGCCTGGACCGACATCGAGGGGCAACGCGTCGCGTTCGTCGACGTGCCGGGCCACGAACGGTTCGTCGCCACCATGCTCGCGGGCGTGGGCCCCGTCCCGGCGGTCATGTTCGTGGTCGCGGCCACCGAGGGCTGGATGCCGCAGTCCGACGAGCACCTCGCGGCCCTGGACGCGCTCGGGGTGTGCCACGGGCTGCTGGTGATCAGCAAGGCCGACCTCGCCGACCCCGCACCGGCCATCGAGCAGGCGGCCGAGCGCTTCGCCGCCACGTCGCTGGCCGGTCTCCCGGTGGTACTCGGCACCGAACGGGACCGGGTCCGCGCCGAGCTGCTGGCCCTGGTGCGGCGGCTGCCCGCCCCGGACCGCGGCGCCGACGTGCGGCTGTGGGTGGACCGCAGCTTCACCGTGCGCGGCGCGGGCACGGTGGTAACCGGCACGCTGGCCGCCGGCACCGTCCGCGTTGGCGACGAGCTCGAACACGCCGGGCGGCGCGTCACCGTCGTCACTGTTCGTGGCCTGCAGGCGTTGGGGCACAACGAAACCGAAGTCGGCGCGGTGGCGCGGGTGGCGCTGAACCTGCGGGGCGTGGACCGCCAGCGCATCGGCCGGGGCGACACCGTCCGCACCCCGGGCGCGTGGCTGGACACCGCCGAGATCGACGTCGCGCTGCGCTCGCCGGACACGCTGCACCGCGAGCTGGTGCTGCACGTCGGGTCGGCGGCCGTACCGGTGCGCGTGCGCCCGCTCGGCCCGGGTGCGGCGCGGCTGCGCCTGGACCGGCCGCTGCCGTTGCGCGTCGCGGACATCGGGTTGCTGCGCGACCCCGGGCAGCACCGCATCGCGTCCGGGATCGAGGTGCTCGACGTGCGGCCGCCGGCGCTGCGCCGGCGGGGCGCCGCGCGCGCCCGCGCCGACGAGCTGGCGACCGGCCGCGTCCGCCCGCCCGACTGCGCCCGGGCCGGCGAGCTGCGCGCCATGGGCCTGTCCCCGCGCGGCGAGCGGGTGGGCGACTGGGTGGTGGACCCGCAATGGTGGGCCGGGCGGCGCGACGAGGCGACCGCGTCGGTGCGGCGCTGGGCCGCCGAGCACGACGTCGCGGCCGGCATGCCGCTGGAGGCGCTGCGGCAGCAGGCCGGGCTGCCCGCCGCCGAACTGGTGCCGCCGCTGCTGGCAGGCACCGGGCTCGAGGTGGCCGACGGGCTGGTCCGCCCGCCCGGCGCGGGCCTGCCGGCGCGCGTCGACGAGGCCGTGCGCACGCTCGAAAAGTGGCTGGCCGCCGAACCGTTCCGCGCGCCGGAGGCCGACGACCTGGCCGGGCTGCGGCTGGGCACCCGTGAGCTGGCCGCGGCGGTGCGCGCCGGCCGGCTGACCCGCATCGCCGACGGGGTGGTGCTCGGGCCCGACGCGCTGGACCGGGCGGCCGGCGTACTCGCGAGGTTGCCGCAGCCGTTCACCGTCAGCGAGGCCCGCCGCGCGCTGGGCACCACCCGCCGGGTCGCGGTGCCTTTGCTGGAGCGGCTCGACGCGCGGCGGGTGACTCGGCGGAGCGACGACGGCACCCGCGAAGTGGTTTGATCGAAGGATGGACTTCCGCAAGCTGATCGGATCCTGGCCGGTCTACCGGCAGCTCACCGGCGGCGACGCGCTGGGCCGCGGCCAGGCCGCGCAATCCCCCCGTTCGGCCGGGCTGCAGCCCCGCACCGCCTCGGCCGACAGCGTCGTCCATTCGGTGTGCCCCTACTGCGCGGTCGGCTGCGCGCAGAAGGTGTACGTCAAGGACGGCGAAGTCGTTCAGATCGAGGGTGACCCCGACAGCCCGATCTCGCGGGGCCGGTTGTGCCCCAAGGGATCCGCGAGCAAACAGCTGGTCACCGGGTCGCAGCGGGAGACCACGGTGCGCTACCGCGCGCCGTACGCCACCGAGTGGCAAGACCTCGACCTGGACACCGCGATGGACATGGTGGCCGAGCGGGTGCTGAACGCCCGCAGCAAGGGCTGGCAGGACTTCGACAAAGACCGCAACACCCTGCGCCGCACGATGGGCATCGCCAGCTTGGGCGGGGCGACGCTGGACAACGAAGAGAACTATCTGATCAAGAAGCTGTTCACCGCGCTGGGCGCGTTGCAGATCGAGAACCAGGCCCGTATTTGACACAGCGCCACGGTTCCCGGTCTGGGGGCCTCCTTCGGTCGCGGCGGGGCGACGGACTACCAGCAAGACCTCGCGAACTCCGACTTCATCGTCATCATGGGCTCGAACATGGCCGAGGCCCATCCGGTCGGCTTCCAGTGGGTGATGGAGGCCAAGGCCCGCGGCGCGGAGGTCATCCACATCGACCCGCGGTTCACCCGCACCAGTGCGCTCGCCGACCGGCACGTGCCGCTGCGCGCGGGCACCGACATCGCCTTCCTCGGGGCGGTGATCAACTACATCCTGTCGAATGAACTGGACTTCCGGGAGTACGTGACCGCCTACACCAACGCGTCGTTCCTCCTCGACGAGGGCTACCGCGACACCGAGGACCTCGACGGGTTGTTCAGCGGCTACGACCACGACACCGCCTCCTACGATCCGGCGACCTGGCACTACGAGTCGACGCACCACGGTGGCCGCGGCGGGGCCGACCAGAAGCAGCGCGCCTCCTCGGACCAGCTCGGCTCCGGGGGTCCCGCGATCGAGGGCGGCGCGGGCGATATCCCCAACGACCCGACGCTGCAGCACCCGCGCTGCGTCTACCAGGCCCTCAAGCGGCACTACGCCCGCTACACCCCGGAGATGGTGGAGCGCGTCTGCGGCGTACCCGCCGAGACCTTCCTGCGGGTCGCGCAGGCGTGGACACAGAACTCGGGCCGGGAGCGCACGGCCGCGCTGGTCTACAGCGTGGGCTGGACCCAGCACTCGATGGGCGCCCAATTCATCCGCGCCGGGTCCATCATCCAGCTGCTGCTGGGCAACATCGGCCGGCCAGGGGGCGGGGTATTCGCGCTGCGCGGGCACGCCAGCATCCAGGGCTCCACCGACGTGCCCACGCTGTTCAACCTGCTGCCCGGTTACCTCGCGATGCCGCAGGCCGGGCAGGAAACGCTGGCGGACTACCTCGACAAGATCAACAGCAGGAATCAGAAAGGGTTCTGGCACAACGCCGACACCTACATGGTGTCGCTGCTCAAGGAGTACTGGGGCGAGCACGCCACCGCCGACAACGACTACTGCTACGACTACCTGCCGCGGATCAGCGGGGACCACGGCACCTACCGCTCCGTCCTGGACATGATCGACGGCAAGGTGTTCGGCTACTTTTTGCTCGGCCAGAACCCGGCCGTCGGCTCCGCCCATGGGCGGCTGCAGCGCCTCGGGATGGCCAACCTCGACTGGCTGGTGGTGCGCGACCTCGTCATGATCGAGAGCGCCACCTTCTGGAAGGACGCGCCCGAGATCGAGACCGGAGAGATCACCCCGGAGACGTGCCGCACGGAAGTCTTCTTCTTCCCGGCCGCCGCGCACGTCGAGAAGTCCGGCACGTTCACCCAGACCCAGCGCATGCTGCAGTGGCGGGACAAGGCGGTCGACCCGCCCGGCGACGCCCGCTCGGAGCTGTGGTTCTTCTATCACCTGGGCCGCAAGCTGCGCGCGAAGCTGGCCGGCTCGACCGACGAACGCGACCGGCCGCTGCTCGACCTGGCGTGGGACTACAAGACTGAGGACCCCGAGGGCGACGAGCCGTCGGGCGAGGACGTGCTGCGCCGCATCAACGGCATCGACCTGACCACCGGGCGCGCGGGCCGGGCCCTCAGTGGCTACACCGACCTGAAGGCCGACGGCAGCACCGCCTGCGGCTGCTGGATCTACAGCGGGGTGTACGCCGAGGAGGTGAACCAGGCTGCCCGGCGCAAGCCGGGTCACGAGCAAGGGCCGTATGAGAACGAATGGGGCTGGACCTGGCCGGCGAACCGCCGGGTGCTCTACAACCGGGCCTCGGCCGACCCGCAGGGGCGCCCGTGGAGCGAACGCAAGAAGCTTGTCTGGTGGGACGCCGAGCGCGGCGAGTGGACGGGCCACGACGTTCCCGACTTCGAACGCGACAAGCCGCCGGACTACCGCCCGCCCGCCGGCGCGGTGGGCGTCGAAGCGCTGCGCGGCGACGACGCGTTCATCATGCAGGCCGACGGCAAGGCCTGGCTGTTCGCGCCCAACGGCCTGGCCGACGGCCCGCTGCCCACGCACTACGAGCCGCACGAGTCCCCGGTGCGCAACGCGCTGTACGCCCAGCAGGGCAACCCGACCCGAATCGTGTACGGCCGCAGCGACAATCCGTCCAACCCTTCGCCACCGGAGAAGCACGGCGAGGTGTTCCCGTTCGTGCTGACCACGGCCCGGCTGACCGAGCACCACACCGCCGGCGGGATGAGCCGCCAGCTGCCATACCTGGCCGAGCTGCAGCCGGAGCTGTTCGTGGAGGTCTCCCCCGAGCTGGCGCGCGCCCGCGGGCTGGCGCACATGGACTGGGCGCACGTGATCACCAGCCGCACGGCGGTCGACGCGCGGGTGTTCGTCACCGACCGCATGAAGCCCCTGCGCATCGAAGATCATGTGGTGCAACAGGTGTGGATGCCCTACCACTGGGGCTACGCCGGGCCGGTCGAGGGTGACGTGGTCAACGACCTGCTCGGGGTGGTGCTGGACCCCAACGTGTTCATCCAGGAGAGCAAGGTCGCCACCTGCGACGTGCGCCCCGGGCGGCGGCCCCGCGGCCAGGAGCTGCTGGCCTACGTCGCCGACTACCGCCGCCGCGCCGGCATCACCCCAGCAACGGGCACCCACATCGACACCACGCGACCCGACCCGGTGGCCCACCTCGATCCGGAGGAAAAGCCTTGAGCGACAACAGCTTCTACGGTGAGCTGCCCGACCCCGCGGGCAACGCCGGATACCCCGAAAACCACCCGCCCCGCGTCGGGTTCTTCACCGACACCTCGGTCTGCATCGGCTGCAAGGCCTGCGAGGTGGCGTGCAAGGAGTGGAACTCCGTGCCCGACGACGGCTTCAACCTGCTGGGGATGTCATTCGACAACACCGGCGCGCTGGGCGCCAGCACGTGGCGCCACGTCGCGTTCATCGAGCAGGACCGCCCGCCGGGCGCATCGGCGATCGAGGGCACCGAGCGCGGCGGCGGGGAGTTGGGCAACACGCCGGTGGACCTGGACTTCCCGAAGTTCGAGCGGCCCGGGGATGCAACCGGCGCGGAGTCGCGCACCGACTTCCGGTGGCTGATGAGCTCGGATGTGTGCAAGCACTGCACGCACGCCGGCTGCCTGGACGTATGCCCGACGGGCGCGTTGTTCCGCACCGAGTTCGGCACCGTCGTTGTGCAGCAAGACATTTGCAACGGGTGCGGCTACTGCGTGTCGGGCTGCCCGTACGGGGTGATCGACCGGCGCGAGGGCGACGGGCGGGCGTGGAAGTGCACGCTGTGCTACGACCGGCTGCGCGACGGATTGGAGCCGGCGTGCGCCAAGGCCTGCCCCACCGACTCCATCCAGTTCGGTGTCCTCGACGAACTGCGCGAGCGCGCCGCCCGCCGCGTCGACCAACTGCACGGGCTGGGGGTGACCGAGGCGCGCCTGTACGGTCACGACCCGAACGACGGGGTGGGCGGGGACGGCGCCTTCTTCCTGCTATTGGACGAACCCGAGGTGTACGGGCTGCCGCCGGACCCGGTGGTGCCGACCCGCGATGCGCCGGCCATGTGGCGCTACGCGGGCGTGGCGGCCTCGGCGCTGGTCGCCGCCGCGGTGTCGGCGTTCGTCGGGCGGGGGCGGGCGTGACGGAACGACGCAGCGACGCGGGCGCCGAAGACGTCCGCGCCGAGGTGTTCGCCCGCGGCGGTAAGGGCGGCGGGGGCGGCCGCGAGCAGCTTGCCGTGCCGCGGGCCGAATTCCGCTCGTACTACGGGCGCGCGGTGCTCAAGACCCCGGTGTGGGAGTGGAAGATCGCGGCTTACCTGTTCGCCGGCGGCCTGTCGGCGGGTTCGGCGCTGCTGGCGGCCGGCGCCGACCTGACCGGTCGCCCACAGCTGCGCCGCGCGGGGCGGGTCGGGGCGCTGGCCAGCCTGTTCGCGAGCATGTACTTCCTGATCGCCGACCTGGGCCGGCCGGAGCGGTTTCACCACATGCTGCGGGTGGCCAAGCCGAGTTCGCCGATGAGCGTGGGCACCTGGATCCTGTCCGCGTACGGGCCCGGCGCCGGCCTGGCCGGGGCCGCCGAGCTGATGCCGGGGCCGCTGCGCCGCACCCGCGCGGGCGGGCTGGTGGCCTGGGCGGCGCGGCCGGCGGGGCTGTCGGCGGCGGCCGTCGCGCCCGGCGTCGCGTCCTACACCGCGGTGCTGTTGTCGCAGACCGCCGTGCCGGCCTGGAACGCCGCGCACCCCTACCTGCCGTTCGTGTTCACCGGGTCGGCGGCGGCCAGCGGCGGCGGGCTGGGCATGCTGCTGGCGCCGGTCGACGAGGCCGGCCCGGCCCGGCGGCTGGGCGTGCTGGGCGCCGGGCTCGAGGTCGCGGCGTCGCGGCTGCTGGAGCGCCGCATCGGCCTGGCCGCCGAGGCCTACGCCACCGGCAAGCCCCACCGGCTGCGCAAGTGGGCGGAATACCTCACGGTCGGCGGGGCGCTGGGCACCCTCGCGGCCGGGCGCAACCGCGTCGTCGCGACGGCATGCGGGTCGGCGCTGCTGGCCGGCAGCGTGCTGCAGCGGTTCGGCGTGTTCGAGGCCGGGGTGGAATCCACCCGCGACCCCAAATACGTCGTGGTGCCGCAGCGGGAACGGCTCGACGCCGGACGCCCGGCCCGCGGTGACGACCGTGAGCCGCAATTCCCGCGGCTGGTCGCGGCGATGCGGGCGCTGCGCCGCGCCGCGGCGCGCGTCGTGAGCCCGCTATAGGCGCTCTTTGACCGCCGCGGACAGCCGCGCGCCGTCGGCCTTGCCGGCCGCGATCGCGGTGGCCGCCTTCATCACCATGCCCATCTGCTTCATGCCCGGTCGCTCGCCGATCTCCTCGGCGACCTGTGCGATGGCGGTGTCGACGACGTCGGCCACCTCCGCCTCGGTGAGCGGGGTGGGCAGGTATTCGTCGATGATGCGGGCCTCGGCGTGCTCGTTGGCGGCCAGTTCGCCGCGGCCGTTCTGGGTGTAGATCTCGGCGGCCTCACCGCGCTTGCGGGATTCCCTCGACAACACCTTGATGACGTCGTCGTCGGACAGTTCCTTGGCCTGCTTGCCGGAGACTTCCTCGGTCTGGATCGCGGCCAGCAGCATGCGCAGCGTCGCGGTCCGCAACTTGTCTTGGGCCTTCATCGCCTGGGTCAGATCCGCCCGCAGCCGGGCTTTCAGTTCCGCCATGCCTGGAACGGTACGCGCCACGGCAACCGGGGAGATTGAGAAATACCGGGACCGCCGACAGGATGGAGCCCATGCAAAACGACGGGCACGCGTGCTTCGGGTTCGAAAGCCGCCGGAAGCGGTGACCGGCCCGCCACCCGGCTACGGCCCGCCACCCGGCTACGGTCCCGCCGCCCGCGCTACGGTCCCCCACCGGCGTATCGCCCCCCACCCGGCGGCTACGGCCCGCCACCTGGCTACGGCCCACCGCCCGCGTACGGTCCCCCACCGACGTATCGCCCCCCACCCGGCGGCTACGGCCCCCCACCCGGCTACGGTCCGCCACCGGCGGTCAAGCCCGGGATCATCCCGCTGCGGCCGTTGACCCTGAGCGACATCTTCAACGGGGCCGTCGGATACATCCGCGCCAACCCGAAGGCCACGCTGGGCCTGACCGCGATGGTGGTCGTGGTCATGCAGATCATCACGCTGGTCGCCACCGTCGGGCCGCTGGCCGCCTACGGCAGTGTTTCGGCCGACCGGCCAGACGAGCTGAGCGCGGGAGTCGTGGGCGCGTGGCTGGCGTCGATGGCCGCCGGCCTGCTGATCACCTGGCTGGGCGGCATGCTGCTGTCCGGGATGCTCACCGTCGTCGTCGGCCGCGCGGTCTTCGGCTCCACGATCACCGTCGCCGAGACGTGGGCGAAGATCCGCGGGCGGATCTTCCCCCTGCTCGGGCTGGCCGCGCTGGAAGCGGCCGTGCTGGCAACGCTGGCCGGGCTGGTGGCGGTCGCGGTCGCCGGGCTGGCGGCGATCGGCAACGGGGCGGCGGCGATCCTGTTGGGCTTCCCGCTGCTGCTCGGCGTGCTCGCGTTGCTGGTGTATCTCTACACCGTGGTGCTTTTCGCACCCGTGCTGATCGTGCTGGAACGGCTGCCCGTCATGGAGGCCGTCACCCGGTCGTTCGCTCTGGTCCGCAACGGCTTCTGGCGGGTGCTGGGCATCCGGACGCTGACCTTCATCGTGGCGACCGTCGTCGCATACGCGATCGCCGCACCGTTCAGCATCGTCGGCCAGGTGCTGCTGGCCGGGACCACCTCCACGGCGCTCCTCGTCCTGGGCACCGCGGTCGCCTCCGTCGGGTCCGCGATCGGGCAGATCATCACCGCGCCCTTCAACGCCGGCGTCGTCGCGCTGCTCTACACCGACCGTCGCATGCGCGCCGAGGCGTTCGACCTGGTGCTGCAGACCGGGGCCGCCGGGGGACCCTATGCCGTCGCCTCCACCGACAACCTCTGGCTGACCCGGCCCGTCTGAGGCCGAGCTGGGACCATCGAACAGTGCCTTCCATCGACATCGACCGCGATGCCGCACACCGCGCCGCGCAGGCCGAGCTGGGTAAGCCGATCTATTCCAAGGGCTCGGCGCTGCAACAGGCGGCCGACTGGCTCAACGAGCAGCTGTACCGGCTGCTGGACAAGACCGCATCGCTGCCCGGTGGCTGGTTCACCGCTACGGTGCTGCTCATCCTGCTCGTCGTCGCGGCGGTGGTCGCCATCCGCGTGGCGCGGCGGACCCTTCGCAGCCGCCGCGGCGACAACCCCTTGTTCGAGGCCGCACAACTCACCGCGGCCCAGCATCGCGCCACCGCCGAAGCGTATGCGGCCGAAGGCAATTGGGCTGCGGCCATCCGGCACCGGCTGCGCGCGGTAGCTCGCCAGCTCGAGGAGACCGGTGTGCTGGGCGCGGCGCCCGGCCGCACCGCCAACGAGCTGGCCCGCGACGCCGGCTCCGCCCTGCCGCACCTGGCGGGCGAATTATCGCAGGCGGCAACGGCTTTCAATGATGTCACCTACGGGGAGCAGCCGGGAACGCCGGGCGCCTACCGGATGATCGCCGACCTCGACGATCATCTGAGGTCGCGGCCGCCGGCCGCCGCGCCCGCGGCGGGGCAGGCCGCCGCGGGCGAGTCCTGGGCGAGGGTCCGGTGACGGCGGCGACCTGGGAGCGCCCGGCGGCCGCCACCGACGACGCGCCGCGGCGCCGGCGCGCCTGGCGCTGGGTGGTGCTGACGCTGCTCGTGCTCGCGGTCATCGCCGGTGTCGGTGCCTACCTGACCGCCCCGCGCCCCGGCGCGACGATGGATCCGGCGTCGACCGGGCCCGACGGCGCCCACGCCCTGGTCGCCCTGCTGCGCGACGGCGGCGTCGAGGTCGTGGTCGCCGGCGGCATCGCCGACGTCGAAAGGGCCGCGCGCCCCGACACCCTGATCCTGGTGGCACAGAGCCAGTTCCTGACCGATCCGCTACTGGAGCGGCTGGCGAAGGTCCCCGGCGACCTGCTGCTGGCCGAACCCACGGCCCGAACCCGCGAGGCGCTGCTGCCCGGCGTGCGCAAGGCGGCGGCCAAGGGCTTCGATCAGAGCCCGGATTGCACGCTGCGCGAGGCCGTTCGGGCCGGCGCGGTCCGATTCGGGTTCAGCGACAGCTACCGCGCCGCTGACGGCCGGACCATGACCAGCTGTTACGACGGCGTGCTGATCCGCTACCGCGACGACGGGCGGACCGTCACCGTGGTCGGCAGTACCGGCTTCATGACCAACGGGCGCCTGCTGCAGGCGGGCAACGCCGCGCTCGCGATGAACCTGGCCGGCGACCGGCCCCGGCTGATCTGGTACGCCCCCCACCGCATCGAGGGCGAACCATCTTCTTCCGCTTCGGTTCTCGACATGATCCCGGGCAACGTGACGTGGGCCGTCTGGCAGCTGTGGCTGGTGGTCCTGCTGGTCGCGCTCTGGAAGGGTCGCCGGCCCGGGCCGCTGGTGGCCGAGGAGCTGCCTGTGGTGGTGCGCGCGTCGGAGACCGTCGAGGGCCGCGGCCGGCTCTACCGATCACGGCGGGCCCGCGATCGCGCGGCCGCGGCGTTGCGCACCGCCGCCGAGCAGCGGCTGGTGCCCCGGCTCGGCCTGGGCGCCGGCGCGTACCCGCCGGCGGTGGTGGCCGCCGTCGCGGCGCGCGGCGGGGCCGACCCCGGATTCGTATACCACCTGCTCTACGGCCCGCCCCCGGCCACCGACCACGACCTGCTACAACTTGCCCGTGCTCTCGACGACATCGAAAGGCAGGTCACCGGACCGTGACACGCCAACCCACCGCTGAATCGGCGCGAGAGGCGCTACTGGCGTTGCGCGCCGAGCTGGCCAAGGCCGTCGTCGGGACAGGAAGGGGTCATCAGCGGCCTGGTGATCGCGCTGCTGTGCCGCGGCCACGTGCTGCTGGAAGGCGTTCCGGGAGTGGCCAAGACGCTGCTGGTGCGCGCGCTGGCGGCCGCCCTGCACTTGGAGTTCAAGAGGGTGCAGTTCACCCCGGATCTGATGCCCGGTGACGTCACGGGTTCGCTGGTCTACGACGCGCGCACCGCCGCGTTCGTGTTCCGCCCGGGCCCGGTGTTCACCAACCTGCTGCTGGCCGACGAGATCAACCGCACCCCGCCCAAGACGCAGGCCGCGCTGCTCGAGGCGATGGAGGAACGTCAGGTCAGCGTGGACGGCGAACCCAAGCCGCTGCCCGAGCCGTTCATCGTCGCCGCGACACAGAACCCGATCGAGTACGAGGGCACCTATCAGCTGCCCGAGGCCCAGCTGGACCGCTTCCTGCTCAAACTCAACGTCACGCTGCCGCCGCGCGACGCCGAGATCGCCATCCTGGGCCGGCATGCCCACGGCTTCGACCCCCGCGACCTGTCGGCGATCAACCCGGTTGCCGGGCCGGCGGAGCTGGCGGCCGGACGCCAAGCCGTGCAACAGGTCCGGGTCGCCGACGAGGTGCTCGGCTACATCGTCGACGTCGTCGGGGCCACTCGACATTCCCCCGCCCTGCAGCTGGGCGTGTCACCGCGCGGGGCGACCGCCCTGCTGGCCACCGCGCGGTCCTGGTCGTGGTTGTCCGGCCGCAACTACGTCACCCCCGACGACGTCAAGGCCATGGCCCGGCCGACGCTGCGGCACCGGCTCATGCTGCGTCCCGAAGCCGAGCTGGAAGGCGCCACCGCCGACGGCGTGCTCGACGGAATCCTGGCCTCGGTCCCGGTGCCCCGCTAGTGATCTGCGCCGGCGACGATGCAGAGCAAGCGATGAGGTGGGGGCACCTCCCAGCCGCGAAGCGGCGAGGGGGAGAGCGGCGCCCATGATCCTGACCGGACGCACCGGCCTGCTGGCGCTGATCTGCGTCCTGCCTATCGCAGTTGCGCCCTGGCCGGCAAGAGCTTTCGTGGTACTGCTGGCCGCGCTGGCCACGGCGGCGGCCGTCGATGCCGGGCTGGCGGCGAGCACCCGCGGGTTGCGCTACACCCGGTCGCCGGACGGCTCGGCGCGGCTCACGCAGGAGGTGGAGGTTCGCCTGCTGGTCCACAACGACGGCCGACGCCGGTTCCGCGGCCAGGTCCGCGACGCCTGGCCGCCCAGCGCCCGCGCGCAGCCGCGCACCCATCCCGTCCGCATCGACCCCGGCCACGAGGTGCAGCTGCGGACCGTCTTGCGGCCGGTGCGCCGCGGCGACCAGCGCGCGGCGGCGGTCACGGCGCGCTCGATCGGCCCGCTCGGGCTGGCCGGACGGCAGGGCTCGCGGCCGGTGCCGGGCCAGGTGCGGGTGCTGCCGCCGTTTTTATCCCGCAAGCACCTGCCGTCGCGGCTGGCCAAGCTGCGGGAGATCGACGGGCTGCTGCCGACGCTGATCCGCGGCCAGGGCACCGAATTCGACTCTCTGCGCGAGTATGTCGTCGGCGACGACGTGCGCTCGATCGACTGGCGCGCGACCGCGCGCCGCGCCGACGTGGTGGTCCGCACCTGGCGGCCCGAACGCGACCGGCGGGTGGTGGTCGTGCTCGACGCCGGGCGCACCGCGGCCGGTCGCGTCGGTGTCGACCCGACTTCCACCTCGCCTGAAGCCGACCCGGCGGGGTGGCCGCGGCTGGACTGGTCGATGGACGCCGCTTTGCTGCTGGCGGCGCTCGCGGCGCGGGCCGGCGACCATGTCGACTTCCTGGCCCATGACCGGGTGGGCCGGGCCGCCGTGTTCGGCGCCTCGCGCACCGAACTGCTCGCCCAGCTGGTCGACGCGATGGCCCCGCTGCAACCAGCTCTGGTCGAAACCGACTGGCGTGCACTGGCTTCCGTCCTGGTGCGGCGCGCCCGGCGCCAGTCGTTGGTGGTGCTGCTGACCGACCTCAACGCGACCGCCCTCGAGGAGGGCCTGCTGCCGGTGCTGCCGCAGGTTGTCGGCCCGGCACCACCTCATGGTCGCGGCGGTCGCCGACCCGCGGGTCGACCGGATGGCCGCCGGGCGCGCCGATGCGGCCGCGGTGTACGACGCGGCGGCCGCAGAGCGGTCGCGCAACGAGCGCCGCGCGATCGCCGCCCGGCTGCGCAGCGGCGGGGTGGAGGTCGTCGACGCGGTCCCCGCCGAACTGGCGCCCGCCCTCGTCGACCGCTACCTGGCGCTGAAGGCGACCGGTCGGCTCTGACCAACGGGTCAGCCCGTCGGGACCACGTCGGGCGCGTCCTCGATGTCGCCGGTCTCGCCGGCTTTCACCGCCCGCCGCCCGAAGTGCACGACGTAAGACAGGAAGGCCACCTCGGCGAGCACGCCGATGCCGACCCGCACGGCCGTCGGCAACGGTGACGGCGTCACCAACGCCTCGATCAGCCCGGACACCAGCAACACCGCCACCAGCCCCACGGCGACCGAGACGACGGCCCGGCCCTGCTCGGCGAGCACCTGTCCGCGGGGCCGGTCCCCCGGCGATATCACCGACCAACCCAGGCGCATCCCCGTCGCCCCGGCCAGGAACACCGCGGTCAGCTCCAGCAGCCCGTGCGGGGCCAGCAGGCCCAGCAGCACGCCGCCCTTGCCGGCCTGAAACATCAGGCCCGCGATCAGCCCCACGTTCGCGGCGTTGTTGAACAGCACGAACGGGATCGGCAGCCCCAGCACCACCGACAGCGCGATGCACTGCGCCGACACCCAGGAGTTGTTCACCCACACCTGCAGGGCGAAGGCCGCGGCGGGATGGTCGCTGTAGTAGGAGGCGACGTCGTGGTTCACCAATTCGTCGATGTCGGTTGGTGTTCCGATGGCCGACTGCACCTCCGGGTTGCCGGCCACCCACCACGCGATCGCGATCACGACGGCGAAGAACGCCACCGCCGTGCCCAGCCACCAGCGCCAGCCGCGGTAGGCCGTCACCGGGAAGGACACCGTCCAGAATCGGGTGAAGGTGCGACTCAGCGGCGCGTGGGCACCCGTCACCACCGAGCGCGCGCGTGCGACCAGGCTCGACAGCCGCCCGATCAGCACCGAATCCGACCCGATCGTCCCGGCCGACCGCAGGATCGACAGGTGGGTGGACACCCGTTGATAGAGCGCGACGAGTTCGTCGACCTCGGCCCCGGTCAGCGAACGGCGCCTCTTGACCAACCGGTCCAGCCGGTCCCACGTGCCGCGATGGGTCAGCACGAATGCGTCGACGTCCACCCTGGGCAGGGTACCGTTCGGTGTTATGTCGGAGGTGGTGACCGGGGACGCCGTGGTGCTCGACGTCCAGATCGCCCAGCTGCCGGTGCGAGCGGTCAGCGCGCTGATCGACATCGTGGTGATCTTCGTCGGCTACGTACTGGGGCTGCTGCTGTGGGCTGCGACCCTGACCCAGTTCGACAGCGCGCTGTCGGCCGCCGTGCTGATCATCTTCACGGTGCTGGTGATCGTCGGGTACCCCCTGATCTTCGAAACCGCCACACGGGGGCGCTCGGTCGGCAAGATCGTGATGGGCCTGCGGGTGGTGTCCGACGACGGCGGCCCGGAACGCTTCCGGCAGGTGATGTTTCGCGCGTTGGCGTCTGTGGTGGAGATCTGGATGTTGGCCGGCAGCCCCGCCGTCATCTGCAGCATCCTGTCGCCGCGGGCCAAGCGCATCGGCGACATCTTCGCCGGTACCGTGGTCGTCAGCGAACGCGGACCCAGGATGAGCCCGCCGCCGGCCATGCCGCCGGAACTGGCGTGGTGGGCGTCGTCGCTGCAACTGTCCGGCCTGTCCGGTGGGCAGGCCGAAGTCGCGCGCCAGTTCCTTTCCCGCGCATCGCAACTCGAGCGCGGTCTGCGACAGCAGATGGCGTACCGTATCGCCGGCGACGTCGTGTCGAACATCGCGCCGCCACCCCCGCCCGGCGCGCCACCGGAACTGGTGCTCGCGGCAGTCCTCGCCGAACGGCACCACCGCGAGTTGGCACGCCTGCACCAGGTGGCACCCCCGGCTCCGACCGCGGGCCCCTGGACCGCCGCCCAGCCGTCCGCCCCGCCGCCCGCCCCCCGGCCGCAGCAGGGGCCGGCCCCCTCCGGGTTCTTCCCGCCACACTGACCGGCGCGGGTCAGGCGATGACGGTGGCCGCCATGACGAGCACGTCGGCCACCAGCAGCGCCCACCCGCACAGCGGTACGGCAATGCCGCTGCGGCGTTTTGCGGTGAAGAACGAGACGGCGATGACCGCGACGGCCACCGCGGGAGCGCCATAGAACGCGACACCGAAATCGATCCCCCCGCGACCCAGGTTCGGGCAACGACGCCCGCCGCAGCCGTCGGTGCTCAGCACCGCCCCGAGCGCGAAAAGCATCACAAACGCCGCCCCCGGCACCGTCGTGAGCGCCAGCCCCCAATTGACCCAGGGCCACACGCGTCCCGCCCGGCCGCGCGCGTCCGGTGCCGCCCCCGGCGCGCCGCGGCCGTTGAACGTCACCGTCGAGTGGTTTGCCTTCATCGTCCGGTGCTACCCACGGCTCACGGCAAGCAAACAAACCCACCAGTGCGTTGCATCGCGATAGTTAACGATATATCGTGATATTCCGAAGTGAGCGACCGCCACTTCACTCACCAGACGTAAGGACTACGCACATGAACCACCCCTTCACCCCGGGCGGCGTCCCGTTCGCCGACCGGCCGGGCCTGGGCTTCGGTTTCGGACCCGGCCCGGCGCAGCGGCGCGCCCTGCGCGGCGCCAGGCGGCACGCCCGACAGGAATTCATCGAACACCTCCGCGACCACGGCGCCGGCCAGGACGGGCCGATGGGCTTCGGTCCTGGCTTCGGTCCCGGCTTCGGCCCGGGCTTCGGCCCGGGCTTCGGCTTCGGACCCGGCGGGCGGCGCGGCGGATGGCGGCGCGGCGGCCCCGGCCGCGGACGCCGCGGGGACGTGCGGGCGGCCATCCTGGCGCTGCTCGCCGAGCGGCCGATGCACGGCTACGAGATGATCCAGCAGATCGCAGAGCGCAGTAACGGGATCTGGAAGCCCAGCCCCGGGTCGGTGTACCCGACGCTGCAACTGCTCGACGATGAAGGCCTGATCGTCGCGAGCGAATCCGACGGCAGCAAAAAGCTTTTCGAGCTGACCGACTCCGGACGCGCGGTGGCCGAGAAGATCGAGACCCCGCCGTGGGACGAGATCGCCGAGGGAGCCGACCCCGGGCACATGAACCTGCGGGCGGCCATGGGCCAGCTGTTCGGCGCGGTCGCGCAGTCCGCGCACACCGCCACCGCCGACCAGCAGCAGCGCATCGTCGAGATCGTCAACAACGCGCGCCGCGAGATCTACGGCATCCTCGGCGAGGACTGAGGCGCCCGCCGAGCTGCGAGCGTGCGCAGATGTACAGCCGTACCGGCGTGTCGGCGTGCAGACACGCACGCTCGCGGTCGGCGATCTACGGCACGTCGACCCAGTCCAGGCTGCGCTGCACCGCCTTGCGCCAGCCGGCGTACGCGGCGGCGCGCTGGTCGTCGTCCCAGGTCGGCGTCCATCGCCTGCCCTCCCGCCAATTTGCCCGCAGGTCGGCCGGGTCGCTCCAGAACCCGGCCGACAGGCCCGCGGCGTAGGCGGCGCCCAGCGCGGTCGTCTCGGCGATCACCGGCCGGACCACGTCCACGCCCAGCACGTCGGCCTGGATCTGCATGCACAGGTCGTTGGCGGTGATGCCGCCGTCGACCTTGAGCACCTCAAGGGGCACACCGGAATCCGCCTGCATCGCGTCCACGACGTCGCGGCTTTGGTAGCAGATCGCCTCGAGCGTCGCGCGGGCCAGGTGTGCTGCGGTGTTGAACCGGGACAGCCCCACGATGGCGCCGCGGGCATCGGAGCGCCAGTACGGGGCGAACAACCCGGAAAATGCCGGCACGAAATACACCCCGCCGTTGTCGGGGACCTGCCGGGCCAGCAGTTCGCTCTGCGCGGCGCCGCCGATGATGCCCAGCTGGTCGCGCAGCCACTGCACAGCCGAGCCGGTCACCGCGATCGAACCCTCCAGCGCGTACACCGGCTTGGCGTCCCCGAACTGGTAGCACACGGTGGTCAGCAGGCCATGGCCGGACCGCACGATGGTCTCGCCGGTGTTGAGCAGCAGGAAATTGCCGGTGCCGTAGGTGTTTTTGGCCTCGCCCGCGGTCAAGCACACCTGGCCGACCATCGCCGCGTGCTGGTCGCCGAGGACGCCGGTGATCGGCAGCGCGCCGCCGACCGGCCCGTTCTCCGCGGTGACCCCGTAGGGCCGAGCCGGCGACGACGACGCGATCGTCGGCAGCATCGCGCGCGGCACGGAGAAGAACGACAGCAGATCGTCGTCCCAGTCCAGGGTCTCGAGGTCCATCAGCATGGTCCGGCTGGCGTTGGTCACATCGGTGACGTGCACCCCGCCCCGCGGTCCGCCGGTCAGGTTCCACAGCACCCAGGTGTCGGCGGTGCCGAACAGCGCGTCGCCGCGCTCGGCCGCGGCCCGCACCCCCTCGACGTTGTCCAGGATCCACTGCAACTTCCCGCCGGAGAAGTAGGTCGCCGGCGGCAGGCCGGCCTTGCGGCGGATCACGTCGCCGCGGCCGTCTTTCTCCAGCGCGGACGCGATCCGGTCGGTGCGGGTGTCCTGCCAGACGATCGCGTTGTAATACGGGCGACCCGTGTGCCGGTCCCACACCAGCGTCGTCTCGCGCTGATTCGTGATGCCGAGGGCGACAATGTCTTTCGTTGACAGATCGGCGGAGTTGAGCGCCGTCATCAGCACCGACGCGGTGCGTTCCCAGATCTCGACCGGGTTGTGCTCGACCCATCCGGCGCGCGGCAGGATCTGCTCGTGCTCGAGTTGATGGCAGGCCACGTCGGCACCGTCGTGATCGAAGATCATGCACCGGGTGCTGGTGGTGCCCTGGTCGATGGCGGCTATGAACTCAGGCACCTGATCTCCTCCGGCGTGAACTGCGACACTTCGCGGCACGTCCATGATGGTCCACCGGCTGGGCGGCGGGAAGACGCCGGTGGCGTTCGACCATCGCACTTGCGCCGGCGCCGGTAAACCGGTTGCATCGGCGATGTGGGCGAAGAGGTCAAGCGCGCCACGTATAACCGCCGCCAGCGGCGGGAATACCGGCGCAAACTGCGGATGTGCCTGGACGTCCTCGAGACGATGCTCGCGCGGTCGCACTTCGACTCCGACCGGCCGCTGACCGGCATGGAGATCGAGTGCAACCTCGTCGACGGCGACTACCAGCCGGCCATGTCGAATCGCTACGTTCTGGACGCCATCGCCGACCCCGCCTACCAGACCGAATTGGGCGCCTACAACATCGAATTCAACGTGCCGCCCCGGGCACTGCCCGGGCACACCGCCCTCGACCTCGAGACCGAGGTGCGGGCCAGCCTCAACGACGCCGAGAACAAGGCCAACTCGGGCGGGGCCCACATCGTGATGATCGGCATCCTGCCCACCCTGATGCCCGGCCATCTGCGGCACAACTGGATGAGCGAGTCGAGGCGGTACGAGGCGCTCAACAACTCGATCTTCAAGGCACGCGGCGAGGACATCCCGATCAACATCGCCGGGCCGGAACCGCTGCACTACAGCGCCGCCACCATCGCACCCGAATCCGCCTGCACCAGCATGCAATTACACCTGCAGCTGGCTCCGGACGCGTTCGCCGCGAATTGGAACGCGGCGCAGGTGCTGGCCGGGCCGCAGCTGGCGCTGGGCGCCAACTCGCCCTACTTCTTCGGCCACCAGCTGTGGGCGGAGACCCGCATCGAGCTGTTCGCGCAGTCCACCGACACCCGCCCCGAGGAACTCAAGGTCCAGGGTGTTCGGCCAAGGGTGTGGTTCGGCGAACGGTGGATCACCTCGGTCCTCGACCTGTACAAGGAGAACATCCGCTACTTCCCCTCTTTGCTGCCCGAGGTCTCCGCGGAGGACCCCCTCACCGAACTGGCCGCCGGACGCGCCCCGCACCTGTCCGAATTGCGGCTGCACAACGGGACGGTGTACCGGTGGAACCGCCCCGTCTACGACGTGGTCGCCGGGCGCCCGCACCTGCGGCTGGAGAATCGGGTGTTGCCGGCCGGCCCGACCGTCATCGACATGCTGGCCAACTCGGCCTTCTATTACGGCACGCTGCGCAGCTTGTCCGAAGCCGAGGATCCACTGTGGAACCACATGGGTTTTGCTGCGGCACAAGAGAATTTCTTCGCCGCGGCGCGCCACGGCATGAACGCCCGGCTCCACTGGCCCGGCCTGGGCGAGGTATCGACGCAACGCCTGGTGCTCGACACCCTGCTGCCGCTGGCGCACGACGGGCTGCGGCGCTGGCGCGTCGACGCCGAGGTGCGCGACCGCTTCCTCGGTGTCATCGAGGACCGCGCACGCTCCGGCCGCAACGGGGCGACCTGGCAGGTCTCGACCGTGCGGGCGCTGCAGGACGCCGGGATGAGCAGGCCCGCGGCCCTCGCCGAGATGCTGCGGCGCTACTGCGCGCACATGCACGCCAACGAACCGGTGCATGCCTGGGGACGCTAGTAAGTTGGAAGCTGTGTCATCTGAGGTAATGGACTGGGACAGCGTCTACCGCGAGGAAGGCGAATTCGAGGGCCCGCCGCCGTGGAACATCGGTGAGCCGCAGCCCGAACTCGCCGCGCTGCTGGCCGCCGGCGCGTTCCGCAGCGACGTGCTCGACGCCGGCTGCGGGTTCGCCGAGCTGTCGCTGGCGCTGGCCGCCGAGGGATACACCGTGGTGGGCATCGACCTCACGCCCACCGCCATCACCGCGGCCACCAGGGCGGCCGCCAACCGCGGCCTGAAGACGGCCAGCTTCGCCCAGGCCGACATCGTATCGTTCACCGGTTATGACGGCCGGTTCTCGACGATCGTGGACAGCACGCTGTTCCACTCACTCCCGGTGGAAAGCCGCGACGGCTACCTGCGTTCGGTGCACCGCGCGGCGGCCCCGGGCGCCGGCTATTTCGTGCTGGTGTTCGCCAAGGGCGCCTTTCCCGCCGAGATGGAGTCCAAGCCCAACGAAGTCGACGAGGACGAGTTGCGCGCCGCGGTGAGCAAGTACTGGGAGATCGACGAGATCCGTCCCGCCTACATCCACGCCAACATCCCACCGGCCGCCGATGCGCCGTTCGAGATGCCGCCGCACGACCGCGACGAGAAGGGCCGGATGAAGTTGCCGGCCTACCTGCTGACGGCGCACAAGGCGGGCTAGCGCTCCGCGGCCCGAATTGCCCGGGCCCGGCTAGACTCGGGTGCCCTGGAGGAAGACCCCGGAGAGATCGTGACCGATGTTCTCCAGCCCCGACACGATGCTCGCGGTATCGAAGGGCAGTGTGCCGATGTTCCAGTAGCCCGATACGGCGCTGCCCAAGTTCGATATCCCCGAGGAGCCCTCACCGAAGACGTTGAAGCCCGAGCTCGGCGTGATGCCCAGCGGATTGCCGGTGAAGAATCCCGAGACGCCGGAGCCGTTGTTGAAAAAGCCCGAGCTGCTACCGCCGCCCGTATTGAGGAATCCGGACGACGGGCTGTCGGTGGTGTTGCCGAACCCGGGCGCCGGCGGGATCTGCAACTGCGCCAGGGTCGTGGCGGGGAGGGTGATGCTGGGGACGTGCACGGCGGGCAGGCTGAAGCCGCCGACGCCGATGGGCGGGATGGTGAGCGGAGCCGTGCTGAACCCCGGCCAGCTCAGCTGCGGCAGCGTGAACGCGCCCACCCCGATCGGCGGGATCGTCAACGCCGGCGTACTCACCGCCGGCCAACTCACCTGCGGCAACGTGAAATTCCCCAGCCCGATCGGCGGAATCGTCAACGCCGGCGTACTCACCGCCGGCCAACTCACCTGCGGCAACGTGAAATCGCCCACCCCGATCGGCGGAATCGTCAACGCCGGCGTACTCACCGCCGGCCAACTCACCTGCGGCAACGTGAAATCGCCCACCCCGATCGGCGGAATCGTCAACGCCGGCGTACTCACCGCCGGCCAACTCACCTGCGGCAACGTGAAATCGCCCACCCCGATCGGCGGAATCGTCAACGCCGGCGTACTCACCGCCGGCCAACTCACCTGCGGCAACGTGAAATCGCCCACCCCGATCGGCGGAATCGTCAACGCCGGCGTACTCACCGCCGGCCAACTCACCTGCGGCAACGTGAAATCGCCCAACCCGATCGGCGGAACGCTTATGCCCGGGATATCGAAGCCGGACAGACCTATCGATGGGAATACAAGGGGCCGCCGCTGGGATTGCTGATAGTCAACATCGGCAGGGTCATCGCGCCGATGCTGATGCTCGGGAAGGTGAATGCGCCGATATAGCCCTGAGTGCCGAAGCCTATCTGAATCCCGCCGATGGTGAACGATTGGAGGTTGATGTCGTAGTCGGGGAACAGGATGTTGCCCGTATGCAGTTTGATCAGGGTTGCGCCTCCGCCCGGGACGGAGATGTCCGGGAGCTGGATGACGGGGAATTTGATCTGCGGGACCGTTACCGAAGGCAAGCTCCAGCCGGTCACCTTGGATGAGCGGCGTCGGAAGGGCTGTATGGTCACCGCGGGCAGGTTTATGCCGGGAACCGATATCGTGTGGGTGGTTATCGCGGCAGGCTAAACCCACCCACCCCGATCGACGGTGTCGACCCTGCCGGAATGCTGATCGACGGCAACGTCAGCTGGGGCAGGCTGAACCCACCCACCCCAATCGGCGGCGTCGAACCCCCCGGAATGCTGATCGACGGCAACGTCAGCTGGGGCAGGCTGAACCCACCCACCCCAATCGGCGGCGTCGAACCCCCCGGAATACTGATCGACGGCAACGCCACCTGCGGCAAACTGAACCCACCCACCCCAATCGGCGGCGTCGAACCCCCCGGAATACTGATCGACGGCAACGCCACCTGCGGCAAACTGAACCCACCCACCCCAATCGGCGGCGTCGAACCCCCCGGAATACTGATCGACGGCAACGCCACCTGCGGCAAACTGAACCCACCCACCCCAATCGGAGGCGTCGAACCCCCCGGAATACTGATCGACGGCAATCGCCACCTGCGGCAAACTGAATGCGCTGACGACGATATCGGCGGGCGTGCTGCCGGCGGGAATGTTTATCGACGGTATCGTGATCTGGGGCAGATCGAACGCGGACACGGGTATGGCCGGTATGTTCACCGGCGGCAATGTGATATCCGGTGTACCGATTCTGAAGTAGATGCCGCCCTGCCGATTTCCGGTCCAGAAGAACCCATTGTTCTCGTTGCCGGTGTTGAACGCGCCGGTGTTGGTATCGCCCAAGTTGAAGAAACCGGTGTTCGTGCTGCCGGTGTTGAAGCTGCCGGTATTTGAGGAGCCGGGGTTGACGCCGCCGGTGTTGAAGTCGCCCACGTTGTAATTGCCCGTGTTGGCCATGCCGACATTGAGCATGCCCGTATTGATGGACCCGGCGTTGAGCATTCCAGTATTTCCGATGCCCGCGTTCCCGAACCCGAGTTGAAACTGCCGGAGTTTGCGATTCCGAAGTTTCCGTTACCCGAATTGAAGAAGCCGACATTCCCGTTGCCCGAGTTGAACAGGCCGATATTGTTCGTGCCCGAGTTCAGCCGGATGCCGATCTGGTTGTCCCCCGTGAGGCCGATGCCGATGTTGTTGTTGCCCGTGTTGCCGAACCCAAGGTTGCCGACTGCCGGCGTTGGCGAAACCGCGGTTGAAACTGCCCGCGTTCCCGAAGCCGAAGTTCGAGCTGCCCAGGTTGCCGAGGCCGATGTTGAAATTGCCGAAGTTTCCCGAACCCACGTTGCAGATTCCGAAGTTGCCGTTGCCGAAATTGCCGGAGCCGACGTTGCCCATGCCCAGATTGCCGGAGCCCACATTGGCAACGCCGAGGTTCAACTCTAACGTTCGCACGGTCGCCGCGGGCACGGCCGCCGCGGGCGATGACGTGCCGCCGGCCAGCTGCGCCGCCAGGCCTGCCAGATTCTGTAGCGGCTGGGTGAACGGCGTCAGTTGGGAGAGAGCAGCCGCGGCCTCGGCGTGATAGTCGAACATGGCGGCCACGTCGGCTGCCCACATCTGCTCGTACTCCGCCTCGGCGGCCGCGATCGCCGGGGTGTTGAAGCCAAACAGGTTGGTCCGCACCAGCGACAGCAAACCGTCGCGATTAGCCGCGACGAGGCCGGGGTGGACCGTCGCCGCCCGCACCACTTCGAACGCGCTCGCCATCGTGCGAGCTTGAGTGGCCGCCTGCCCGGCCTCGGCGGTCACCGCGTTCAGGCATGCCAGGTACGACCCAGCCGCCGCCATCATTGCCTGCGACGCCGCGCCCTGCCAGGAAGCGGCCGCCAGCCCGGAAGTCATCGAGTTGAAAAGTGCTGCCGAGGAGGCCAACTCACCGGCCACGCCATCCCAGGCCGCGGCCGCCTCGAGCATTGGAGTCGGCCCCGCACCTGCGAATATTCGCATCGAGTTGATCTCCGGCGGCAACACTGAAAAGTTCATCGCGCAAACCCCTCCTGACCAAATCGTCGTCGACCGTCAGTCGCTTCGGGTGCCGAAAAGTGACCCGGAGAACTCTATCGAGCAAAAGTTACCGCACACACGTGCAATAACCGAGGTTTTTCTGCTAATCGATGTCCGGATTCTGACAAAATCTGCTTACCATGGGTTTCCGGCGCCGCGCGGACTACCGCGCCGACACGCCCGGGAGCCTCAGGTGCCCGTCGCCGCCGTCGCCGCGATCAGCGCCTCGGCGAAGGTTTCCAGGTCCTCTGCCGTGGTGTCCACGTGCGGAGAGATCCGCAGTCGCGGACCGACGAGCTCCAGCGGTGCGCGCTGCACCCCGGCGTAGGTGGTCAGGATGCGTCGCTCGGCCAGCAACCAAGTCCGCACCGCCTGTGGGTCCGCGCCCTCGACCGGGGCCAGGGTGGTGATCGCGGAAGGCTCGTCGACCTCCTCGACCACGGCCCAGCCGGCCACGTCGGCCAACACGCTGCGGCTCGACGCGCCCAGCTCGGCCAGTCGGGCGCGCACGGCGTCCGGGCCGCACGCCAGATGTTCCCCAAGCGCGCACGAGAACCCCACGCGCGCAGCGATATTGGCCTCACCGAACTCGAGCTGCCGCGCCACGGTCAGCGACGGCGCTGCCAGCCGCGGGCACAACCGCTCCATCAGGTCGGGGCGCACAGCCAGAAAGCCCACCCCACGCGGCCCGGCGATCCACTTGCGTGACGACGAGTACGTCACGTCGGCGCCGAATGCGCAGTCGATCTGGCCCAGCGCCTGGGCGGCGTCCACGACCAGCGGCAGGCCCAGCTCCGCGCACAGCTTCACTACCATCGAAAGCGGTTGCACCACACCGCTGTGGCTGCCCACCGCGGTCAGGTGTACCAGATCGGGCCGGTCTCCCTCCAGAGCGAACGCGGCATCGTCGAGCGCCAGCCGGCCGTCCCCGAGCGTCGGCAGCAGTTGCGGCTCGAATCGGTGGGCGGCCATCACGGCCAGGTTGGGTCCGTACTCGCCGGGCAGGCAGGCCACCACACGCCGATCCGCAGGCCAGCTCCCCAGCAACAGATCCAGCGCGTGCAGCGAGCCGGTGGTGTAGACCACCTCGGCGTCGGGCATCCCGCTCAGCGCGGCGAAGGCGGCGCGCCCGGCGTCGAGCACGGGGACGGCCGCCTCGGCCGCGACATACCCGCCGACCTCGGCCTCGTGGCGCGCGTGCCGGGCGGCGGCGTCGATCGCCGCGAAGCTCTGCCGCGCACAGGCCGCGCTGTCCAGGTGCAACCCCGCCACCGGCGGGCGGGCCGCTCGCCATCGATCGGCGAGCGACTCGCTCACTTGACGGCCAGCGACAACCCGAAGTCGCACGCGCCGTCGGTCCACCACCGGATGCGCCGCAGTCCGGCGGCGGCCAACTCGGCGGTCACACCGTCGGGCCGGAACTTGGACGACACCTCGGTGAGCATCTCCTCGCCGGCCGCGAAGTCGACGGTCAGGTCCAGCGCGCCGACGCGCACGCGCTGGCCGCGGTCGGCCCGCAGCCACATCTCGATGCGCTCCTCCTCGGCGTTCCAGCGGGCGACGTGCGCGAAGGCGTCGACGTCGAAATCGGCGTCGAGTTCGCGGTTGACCACCGCCAACACGTTGCGGTTGAACGCCGCCGTCACCCCGGCCGAGTCGTCGTAGGCGCGCACCAGCCGACCGATGTCCTTGACCAGGTCGGTGCCCAGCAGCAGGCTGTCCCCCGGCTCCATCACCGCCGACAGGCTCGCGAGGAACTGCGCCCGCGGCTCGGGCGTGAGGTTGCCGATCGTCGACCCCAGGAACGCGAACAGGCGCCGCCCGCCATCGGGGATCTCGCCGAGGTGCTCCTCGAAATCGCCGCACACCGCCTGGATCTCGACGCCGGAGTATTCCTCCGCGATGGCCGTCGCTGCCGTCGAGAGCATGCTGGCGTCGACGTCGAACGGCACGAACCTGCGCAGCGATCCGCGGCCGTGCAGCGCGCTCAGCAGCGCCCGGGTCTTCTCCGAAGTGCCGCTGCCCAGCTCGACCAGGGTGTCGGCCTCGCTGGCCGAAGCGATCTCGGCCGACCGGTCGCGCAGGATCTCCGCCTCGGCGCGCGTCGGGTAATACTCGGGCAGTCGGGTGATCTCGTCGAACAGCTCGCTGCCCAGCGAGTCGTAGAACCACTTGGGCGGCAACGTCTTCGGCTCCTGCTGCAGACCGTCTAACACGTCGCGGCGCAACGCGTGATACGCCGAGTCGGCGGCCAGGTGGTTGGACAACGTAAGCGTCATCGCGATCCTTTCGAGTTCAGCGCGGTGAAAGTCACACGCTCGGAGGTGACTTCGACGAGGTGGTGGTCCGGCACGTCCTCCCACCCCTCGTCGTCGTAGGGTTCGCTGGCCAGCACCACGCCATCGTCGCGGCGCAGGATGGACAGCGTGTCGTGCCACGTGGTCGCCAGCAGCCGAGAACCGTCGGCGGCCAGTATGTTCAGCCGGGCGGCGGGGTCGGCGGCGCCGATCTCGGCGATGGTTTCTCCCAGGGCTTCCAGCCCGCGCTCGAAGATGACGGCCGCCAACAGCGCACTGTCACAGTTGGATTCGGCGGCGGGCGCCCGTGGCAGCACGGACCGGTCGACGACGCCGTTGTGCGACAACAACCACCGGCCGTCGGTGAACGGCGCGGTGGCGCTGGCCTCGATGGGCATGCCGACGGTCGCCGAGCGCACCGCGGCGATCACGCAGTGGCTGCGCAGCGCCGGCGCGACCGAGTCGAACGACACGTCCCCCCAAAGCGGCGCCGGACTGCGCCAGCGCCGGGGCAGCCCACCATCCGACACGGAGTCGAAAAAGCCGACGCCCCAACCGTCGGCGTTCATCAGGCCGTTCTTCTGCCGGCGCGGGGCGTAGGACTGCACCCGCAGGCCGTAGGGCGGCTCCAGCACCAGCGAGGAGACCGTGACGCCGGCCCCAAGCCAGCCGAGGTGACGGCACATCAGGCGGGGTCTCCGCCGCACTCGGGGACGTCCCAGGCCAGCCGGACCCCGGAGAAGATCTGCCGGCGGTAGGGGTGGTCCCAGTTGCGGAAGCTGGGCCGCAGGATGCCCGGCTCCACGGCCCACGATCCGCCGCGCAGCACCTTGTAGTCGCCGTCGAAGAACGGCTGGGAGTACCGCTCGTAGATCATCGGGACGAAGCCCGGCCAGGGCCGCAGCGGCGAGGACGTCCACTCCCAGACGTCGCCGAGCAGCTGCTCCACCCCGTAGGCCGACGCCCCGCGCGGGTAGGCGCCGACGGGCGCCGGGCGCAGCGCCGTCCCGCCCAGGTTGGCCAGCTCCCCCGAGGGCGGCTGCGACCCCCACGGGTAGCGGCGCCGGGCGCCGGTCGCCGGGTCCCACGCGCAGGCCTTCTCCCACTCCATCTCGGTGGGCAGCCGCGCGCCGGCCCAGGCCGCATACGCCTCGGCCTCGAAAAAGGAGACGTGTTGCACCGGCTCGTCGGCGGGAACGGGCTCGACGTGCCCGAACCGGGTCCGCGTCGTGCCGTCGGCGCTCCAGAACTGCGGCGCGGTCAGGCCCGCGCTCACGCGATGCTCCCACCCGCGCCGCGACCACCACCGCGGCTCGCGGTACCCGCCGTCGCCGAGGAATTGCTGCCACTCGCCGTTGGTGACGGGCACCGTGCCGATGCGGAATGCCGGCAGGTCGACGAGGTGGGCGGGGCGCTCGTTGTCCAGCGAATGGGGCTCGGTCGCGGCGTCGGTGCCCAGCACGAACGGGCCGGCGGGCACCGGCACCGACGTGCCGGCCAGCCCGGGCCGGCCGGTCGGCGCCGCGGCGGTGTCGGGCAGCAGCGGCGCGCCGGTGCGCAGGTTCAGCGCCTGCAGCATGGTCTCGTCGTGCTGGTTCTCGTGGCTGACCACCAACCCGTACACGAAGCCGCCGTCACCGTCGTCGGTGAGCCCGTCCAGGGCGTCCAGTGCCGCCGAGCGCACCGTCTGGCAGTACGAGCGCGCCTGCGCCGGGGACAGCAGCGGCAGCTCGACGCGGCTGGCGCGGGAATGCACGAACGCGTCGTAGAGGCCCTCGACGGCCGGCGGCAGCATCCCGGGCCGCGCCGGGTCGCCGCCCCGCAGCAGCCACAGCTCTTCCTGCTGGCCGATGTGCGCCAGGTCCCACACGAGTGGGCTCATCAGCGGGTCGTACTGGCGGCACAGCTCCTCGTCGTCGAAGTCGACCAGTCGCAGGGTGCGCGCCCGCGCCCGCGCCAAATCGTCGGCGATGCTCTCCCGGGAGGTCACAGGCCGCCTTGGGCCAACCGGGCGACGGCGGGTGCGGCGCCGTGCTCGATCACTTGGTCGCAGAAGTTGTCGGCGGGACAGCGGCCCTGCTCGACGGCGCACGCCAGCCGCTGCATCGGCTCGGCCAGCTCCGTCGGCGCCTTCTCGGCGGCCAGCGTCACGCATTGGTTGGCCGCCGTGTAGAGCCGGCGATCGCGCAGGCCGACCCGCGCCGCGAGGTCCCACGCGGTGGCCACCGGTTCGACGGCCTCGGCGGCGACGTCGGCGGCGGCGGGATCGTCGAGCAGGGCCACCAGCGTGTACACCACGGCGGGCCAGAACTCGTCCGGCACGCTGTCCAGATAGCGGATCTCCAGCCACTGGCGCGGACGCACCGGAGGGAACAGGGTGGTCAGGTGGTATTCGAGGTCGGCGATCGTCGGGCGGCGATCGCCCAGCAGGACCAGCCCGTCCACCCAGTCGGTGAACGGCACGTAGTGCGTGACCGCCAGCGCCTCGGGGTCGTTGACCAGCATCACCGGCGCGTTGAGGGCGTAGTGCGCCCACTCGGTGCCCGGGTCGTCGCCGCTGGCGCCCAGCACCGGCCCGCAGCGCGCCGAATCCATCCGGCCCCAGACTCGCTGCCGGGTGGATGACCAGCCGGAGACTTCTCCGCCCAGCATCGGGGAGTTGGCGGCGATCGCAATCATCGTCGGCCCGAGCGCGTGCGCCAGGCGCACCCGCTGCGCCCATCCGTCCTGCGGCCCAGCGTCCAGGTTGACCTGCACCGAGGCCGTCGAGGTCATCATCGCCGCGCCGACATCGCGGAAGCCGTCGGCGGCGAAGAACTGTTCCATGGCGCGGTAGCGGGCGCCGGGGTTGATGCGCTTGGGGGGTCGCAGCGGGTCCGCCCCCAGGTAGACGAGCCCCAGGCCGGCGTCGGCGAAGGCCTCCCGCAGCACGGCCTGGTCGCGGTGCATCGCGCTGATGGCGGGGACGACGCCGTCGGCGGGCGGCCCGGACAGTTCCACGGCGCCGCCGGGTTCGACGGTGACCGCGCTGTCGCCCGGCAGGCTCGGCAGGAACTCCAGCACCTGCAGGATCTCGTCCCAGCCCGGCCTGCGGTAGGGATCGGTCGGGTCGTGGCAGTGCGCCTCCACCTCGAGGCCCACCCGGCCCAGCGAGCCGTCGGCGAGGCAACTGTCCGCGATGTAACGGGCGGCGGCCGACGAGTCGGCCATCTCGGCTTCGAGGGGGCGGGTGGCGACCAGCTGCGAGGCCGCGCCGGTGGTGCCGGCGAACGTCATGTCACGATCCCTCCGGGCCCCTGCGGACCGCTTCTGTGCGCAGCTGTCGGAACGGTAACCACCACCATTTCATCCCTGGGGCCGCCCGGCATATTCCCGTCCCCGGGCCGTTTCGCTGCGTGGACTACACGAGTACCCAAACTTTCGCATTTACTGACCCAGCGCGTTCTGCATGGCTCCGGCCAGCACGTTGACCGCGGGACCCGCGTTGCCAGGCTGGCAGACCTTCGCCTGCAGTAACACGTTTTCGCGCAGCCTGGTTTGATCGAAACACCGGCGGTCGGTACCCGCTTCCTGCTTGGTCCAGGCCGCGTCGGTGCCGGTCGGCGGACCGCCGGCGAACGACCAGACCTGCGTGGAGCCGTCGGCGAGGTGCAGCGCCGTGGTCTGCCCCGAGCAACCGGCCGTCCGGTCCACCACGCGGTGAAAAGCGCGGTTCGCGGCCTCGGCGGTGGCGAACACCCCGACCGCCTGCTTGGCGTAGTGGGTGCCGTCGGTGGCCGACGTCTGCGTGGTCGCCCCGTTGAACGACGCCAGGTCGGGATCGTCGTACACCTCGGGCAGCCCGATGTCGGCCCAGTTGTTGCACGCCGGCAGGTCCACCCAGAAGCCCTGGAAGGGCTCGGTGAACACCGACTCCCACCCCATCGGCGCGCCCACGATGTTGCCGACCGACCCCTTGCCCAGCACGGCGTAGGACACCACGCCGGGCTCCGACGGATGGGCGGCCGCGACGGGGACGGCGGCCGATCCCCCGACCGCCAGACCGGCGGCGCCGATTGCCAGCGCCGCCGCGGGACCCCGCATGGTCATGCAGTCGATCATGCCAGGCGCGCCCGCCGGTGACTCGTGGCCCGACGCCGGCGTTCAGCCCTGGTTGGCCCGGACCCCCTCCTCGACCTTCTTGCCGAGGTCGGGGTCGACGTTGCTCCAGTACTCGAACACCCGCGACAGCACCGGCTCTTTGACGCCCTTGGAGACGTGGCCGATGATGTTGTGCGCCAAGCGATCCCGGGCTGCGTCGTCGAGCACCTCGCGGACCATGGTGCCGGCCTGGCCCCAGTCGTCGTCCTCGGGGTGCAGGGTGTAGGCCGCGCGGACCATGTCGCCGTCGGCGTGCCAGCGCACCTCGGCGGCCCGCGCCGGGTCGGCCTGCGGCCCGCCGTAGGAGTTCGGCGCATACACCGGGTCGGAGGCGTTCTTGATCCGCATCGCCCCGTCCTTGGAGTAGCTGTGCACCTCGACGTGCGGTTCGTTGACCGGGATCTGCCGATAGTTGGTGCCCAGCCGGGCGCGGTGGGCGTCGGAGTAGGAGAAGCCGCGCGCCTGCAGCATCTTGTCCGGGCTCAGGCCGGTGCCGGGCACGGTGTTGTTCGGCTCGAAGGCGGCCTGCTCGATCTCGGTGTGGTAGTCGGTGGCGTTGCGGTTGAGCGTCATCGTGCCGACGTCGATCAGCGGGTAGTCGCTGTGCGGCCACACCTTGGTCAGGTCGAACGGGTTGAACCGGTAGTTGCGGGCCTCCTCGTACGGCATGATCTGCATCTTCAACGTCCAGCTCGGGTGGTCTCCGCGCTCGATCGCGTCGTACAAATCACGGGTGTGGTAATCACCGTCCGCACCGGCCAGCTGGTCGGCGTCCTCCTGGGTCAGGAACTCGATGCCCTGGTCGGAGATGAAGTGGTACTTCACCCAGAAGATCTCGCCGGCGGCGTTGATCCAGCTGTAGGTGTGGCTGCTGTAGCCGTTCATGTTGCGCCACGTCTTGGGGATCCCCCGGTCGCCCATCAGCCAGGTCACCTGGTGCGCGGACTCCGGGGACAGGGTCCAGAAGTCCCACTGCATGTTGTGGTCGCGCAGGTTGGTGGCCTGCATGCGCTTCTGGGACCGGATGAAATGCTGGAACTTCAGCGGGTCGCGCATGAAGAAGACCGGCGTGTTGTTGCCGACCATGTCGAAGTTGCCCTCGCTGGTGTAGAACTTCAGCGCGAAACCCCGCGGGTCGCGCCAGGTGTCCGGGCTGCCGCGCTCGCCGGCGACGGTGGAGAACCGGGCCAGCATCTCGGTCTTGGTGCCCGGCTGGAACACCGCCGCCCGGGTGTACTTGCTGACGTCGTTGGTCACCTCGAAGTGGCCGAAGGCGCCACCGCCCTTGGCGTGCGGCTGGCGTTCCGGGATTCGTTCCCGGTTGAACATCGCCATCTGTTCGATCAGGTAGTGGTCCTGCAGCAGGATCGGGCCGTCGGGCCCGATGGTCAACGACTGCTCGTCGCTGGGTGCGGGAATCCCGGCATCCGTGGTGGTGTGGCGCTCCGCCATTCGACCATCTCCTCTGTTGGCGTCCCTCGACGAATTACGGGCTTCTGGCGCAAAGGGTTACCCGAAGACCGCATATTCCAATCAGCGCCGGATGGGTGCCGGCGGGCGCGCTACGGCCGTGGCGCCGGGGTGCCGGGCGAGGGGCTGGGCGCGGGCGTGGTCGACGACCGGCCGGGGCCACCGCCCGGACCGGCGGGGCCACCCGGGCCGCCCGGGCCGAGGGGGACGAGCATTCCCGGGCCGCCGGGCCCGCCGAACGGCCACGATCCGGGCCCCCCGGGTCCGAACTGGCCCGGCCCGGGACCCATGCCCGGGCCCCCGGGCCCGAACATCCGGCCAGGGTGATGGCGGTGGTGGTGACAGTGGCCGTACCCGAACACGAGGGCGCCGGAGAAGAAGATGACCGACAGGATGAACACGACCCCGGCGACGATCACCACCCACGCCGCGGCGGTGTAGAGCCGCGGCGGCTTGGCCCGCTGCGGCACCGGCGGCGGGCCCGGCGGTGACGGCGGCGGGGCCGGGGGGACGGACGTCGGCTGCGCGGAGGGTTCCGGGGTTTCGGTCATGCCTTGAATACTGCCCCGGGGCGCAACCGCGGTAACAGGCGGCGGTGACAAAATCACTGCGGCCGAGATCCGGTGGCTATCCCGGCGAACGGAGTAGCCCGGCGCTCGCGGTGAGCACCGGGCTAATGCCGGGGGAGCGTTACGGCGAGGGGGTCACGGACGGGGAGACCGAGGACGGCACCTGACTGGGGCCGGCGCCCGGGTGCATGGTCCCGGGCCCACCACCGCCGGGGATCGCTGCGGGCCCGCCGCCGCCGGGGCCGCCCGGACCGCCCGGATGCATCATCATCGCTTGGTGCTTGTGGTGGCCGTGGTGGTGGAAGCCGCCGTGGTGTCCGGCGTGCCGGCCCAGGACGAAGCCGGTGAAGAAGATGACCGCCACGATGAAGACGACGCCGGCCACGATGGCGACCCAAGCCGCGACCTGGAATACTCGCGGGGTCTTGCGGGGTGGTTCGGGCGCCGGTTCTGTTGCGGTGGGAGTCCGCAATTTCGGGTTTTCGGGTGTTTCACTCATGAGACAAATGATGCCTGCGTTAACAATGGCCCGGGCTATGCAGTACTTATGTAGCCGCTGTGAGACTTATGTAGCCGCTGTGAGTCGGGCGCCGGCAGAATGTTCAGTCGGCGCCGGCGGGGGTGGTCACCGTGGCCCGCGTGCCACCGCCGACCGTCGACGTGATCTTCAACGATCCGCCCATGGCGTCGATGCGGACCGTCAGCGACGCTAGGCCGATGTGACCGTCGGCGACGCAGCGATCAAGGATCGCCGGGTCGAACCCGATCCCATCGTCGACGACGGTCAGCGTGATCGCGTCGACCGCTCTGGCGAGCCGGATCTGCACGGTGCTCGCACGCGCATGCTTGTAGGTGTTGGCGAGCAATTCGCGGGCCGCCCGGTACAGGAGGGATTGCGACCGTGGCCGATCGACCTCTTCGAGGTCGGCTTCGATGGCGAAGCTCCCGCGGTGCTCGTAATCGCGGATCAGTTCGCGCAGCGCGGCGGTGAGACCCACCTCGGTGAGCACCTGGGGATGCAGGGCGGTGACGGCGCCGCGCAGCAGGGTCGCCGTGTCCTGCACCGCCCGGTATGCGGCGTCCAGTGCCGGATCGGTGTATCGCTCGCGGACTTCGTCGAGCTCGAGTCGCGCCGCCAACAGGTCCTGCAGCGGTCCGTCGTGCAGTTGCTCGGCAAGCGCCCGCGAGTGGCGCTCGTCGGCGCGCATCGATTCGGCAACCAGCGTGCGGCGCATGTCGAGCAGCGCCGCCACGCGCGCCGCGGCGCGGGTCAGGAAGTAACACAGAGCGGTCATCGCGGCCGCCAGCCACAGCAGCAGTCCGAAATGGGTGTACACCAAGCTCGGCAGCTCGACCGTGTCATCGCGCTTGGAGTACACGACCCACACACCCAGGTAGCCGACGGCGGTGCAGATCCCCACCGCGGCGGCCAGCGCCGGGCGGTCCTGGAACGCCACCGAAATCGGCAGCAGGAAGAACACGGGCAGCAACGCCACGGTGGCCCCACCCGACACCACGCACAGCGCGACCACGGTCAGCACGTCGATGCCGGTCGAGGCCCAGCCCGCCCACGTCGGCACCGGGCCGCGCAGCACCACGACCACCCACACCAGCGCGGCGATGCTGTAGACGGTGAGGATCAGCGCATACGCCAGCGGCAGCCAGTGCTCGACCTCCCACACCGAGACCAGCAGGACGATCAGGCCGATCAGCGGCAGGCGCAGGAACGCCGACAGGCGGACGGGCTCGGCCGCGACGAAGTCGACCATGTGGGCCAGTGGGCGGTCCATGGTTATTCGAGCAATCCGCGTCGCATCGCCGCCGCGACAGCCGCGGCGCGATCACCGACGCCGAGTTTCTCGTACAACCGTTGCACGTGGGTCTTGACCGTGGACGGCGCCAGATACAGTTCCGCGGCGATCGCGGGAATGTTGTGGCCCTGGGCGATCAGATCCAGCACCTCACGCTCGCGGGGGCTGAGCGCCGGCGCCGGGGCTTCACCGCGGCGGCGGATCTCGCCCGCCAGACCGGCGGCAAGAGCCGGCGACACGACGTCTCGGCCCTCGGCGCAGTCGAGCACCGCCTTGATGATCTCGGTTTTCGTCGATTCCTTGGGCAGGAACCCCGCGGCGCCCTCGGCCAGGGCGTGGAAGACGATGGCCGACTCGTCGTGCGCCGACAGCAGCAATACCCGTGTCGGCAGCTCGTCGCGGCGCACCGCGGCGGCGACCTTGGCGCCGTCCATCCCGGGCATCCGGTAATCCAGCAGCGCGACATGCGGCAGGTGTGTTTTGATCAGCGCCAGGGCGGCGGCGCCGTCGCCGGCTTCGGCGACCACGTCGACTTCACCGCTGGATGTCAGCGCGCGGACCAGCCCGTCGCGGAACAGCGGATGGTCTTCGCCCACGACCACACGCACTTTTTCGGCCGCCGCGCCGATCATGCCCGTTAGTGTCGCACAGCGAAAACCGCCGTTCCCCCGATCGGGGGACGCGCGATTCATCCCGTGCACCGACCGGCCGGCGGACAGACACCGCCGCACTGCGCGGGAATGATCTTCATCGGGGTGGGGCCGAACCGCGACCGCACACAGGAGCACCCGAGATGGGAGAAGACAACGCCCGCATCGAGACCGTCGGCGAAGCCCGTGCTGCGTGGGTGTCGCGGGCGGCCTGCCTGTCCACCGATCCCGACGCGCTCTTCGTGCGCGGCAAGGCTCAGCGGAGCGCGACCGCCGTCTGCCGGCAGTGCCCCGTCGTCGCCGAATGCCTCGCCGAGGCGCTCGACAACCAGATGGAGTTCGGGGTCTGGGGCGGCATGACCGAACGCCAGCGGCGGGCGTTGCTCAAGCAGCACCCCGAGGTGGTCTCCTGGCGCGAGGTCTTCGTCGCCCGGCGCAATGACCGCAGAGGCGACCGCACGGCGTAACCGTCCGGAGCAACGGGCTCGGCCGGGTTGACGGCCTCGGCTCTAGGACACCAACGAGACGACTATGCGGTCGAGCCCCTGGTAACGGCCGGGCGCTCGAGGCTCAGCCCATGCCGCCGCCGGCCCCGCCACCGAGGTCATGCGGCTCTTCGAAGATCTCCGTGAGCTCGGCCCCGAGTACAGCCGTGGTCACACTCGGTCTCGATGGCATCGCTCGGCATCAGCGCCACTCGGGTGTGCATTAGCCGAGGCATCCATTAGCGAAGAATCATCGAAAATCCGGGAGATGCCGGGCACCGCGTCGTGCCAGCTAACGATGGGGCAGGGACAAAAGGCGCTCCTGGGGGGACGAAAGGCCCTACTGCGAGACGCCGCCGAAGCCAAAGCATAAGCGGTTACAGCTTTCGCCTATTTCGTAAGGGCTACTAATGTCGTATTTGCTTGTGTCGCCTGAGTTGTTCGCTGCTGCCGCAACGGATTTGAACGGTATCGGTGCGGCGTTGAGCGATGCGCATGCGGCGGCGGTGGTGCCGACGACCCAGGTGCTGGTGGCGGCCCAGGATGAGGTGTCGACGGCGATCGCGAAGGTGTTCGGCAGCTATGCCGAGCAGTATCAGGCGCTCAGCGCGCGGGCGGCCGCGTTTCAGGCCCAGTTTGTGCAGAACTTGACCCATGCCGGGGCGGGGTATGCGGCTGCCGAGGCGGCCAATGTGGCGCCGTTGCAGTCGCTGGAGCGGGCGGCCTCGGCGGCGGTCAATGACCCCATCCTGGCGCTGACGGGGCGTCCGCTGTTCGGTGATGGCGCCAACGGGGCGGCGGGCACCGGGCAAAACGGTGGTGAGGGCGGCTGGCTGTGGGGCAACGGCGGCAACGGCGGGTCGGGGACACCCGGGGGCAACGGCGGGGCCGGGGGCTCGGCGGCGTTTTGGGGTCGTGGCGGCAACGGCGGAGCCGGGGGCGCCGGGGTGGCCGGCGGCAACGGCGGTAACGGCGGGGCGGGTGGGGCCAACGGGTGGATCGGCGGCGGGTTGGGTCCGTTCGGCGGCGCCTCGGGCGGGGCCGGCGGGGCCGGCGGGGTCGGCGGGGTCGGCATCGGCGGCGGGTCGGGGGGCTCGGCGGTAACGGCGGGGTCGGGGGCGCTAACCGGCAGTTGTTCTCGTTGTTCGGTTCTGGCGGGGCCGGTGGGGCCGGGGGCATCGGCGGGGCCGGCGAGGCCGGCGTCGACGGGTCGGCCGGCGGGATCGGCACTGGAGGGGGGCTGGGCGGGCACGGTGGTGTCGGTGGGGCCGGTGGGGCCAACAGTGCGTGGCTGGGCGGGGCCGCCGGTAACGGCGGCACCGGCGGGGCCGGCGGCACGGGCGGTGGCGGCGGAGACGGCGGCAGCGGCGTGGGCTTGGGTGGGCCGGCGGGGCCGGCGGCCCGGGCGGCACCGGCAGTGACGCCGGTACCGGTGGGGCCGCGGGCAGCACCGGATTCTTCGGCAGGGCCGGGGTCGCGGGTCATGCCGGTGTGGGCGGCACCGGTGGCGGCGGGGGTGTCGGCGGCGCCGGTGATGCCGGTGTGGCGGGCAGCGGGCCCGGCGGGGCCGGCGGTAGCGGGTTTGCCGGTGGGGCCGGCGGCGCGGGCGGGGCCGGCGGTGGCTCGGTTGCCGGGGGCACCAACGGTTCGGGCGGTGTGGGCGGGGCCGGCGGCGTCGGCGGCAGTGGCGGAGCCGGGGCCAGCGGCGTGGGCTCGGGTGTGGCCGGTGGGGCCGGCGGCGTCGGCGGGGCCGGCGGCGCCGCGGGCGCAGGCGGCGCGGTGGGCAGTGGCGGCAGTGGCGGCAATGCGGGCAACGCGGGTGTGGGTGGTCATGGTGGCGAGGGCGGAGCCGGGGGTGCCGGGGATGCCGGGGCGGCGGGCAGCGGACCTGGCGGAACCGGTCAGCAAGGCTTTGCCGGCGGCGCCGGCGGCGCCGGCGGGGCCGGTGGCAGCTCCGCCGCGGGTGGCACCAACGGGACCGGCGGTGTGGGCGGTGCCGGCGGCGCCGGCGGCGCCGGAGGAGCCGGGGTCAGCGGCGTGGGCTTCGGTGTGGCCGGCGGGGCCGGCGGCGAGGGCGGGGCGGGCGGCGATGCCGGCGCTGGCGGAGCGGTCGGCACCGGCGGCAGCGGCGGGGCGGCCGGCGATGCCGGTGTCGGAGGCCATGGCGGCAACGGCGGAGCCGGCGGCGCGGGTGATGTCGGTGCGGCCGGCAGTGGGCCCGGCGGGACCGGTCAGCAAGGCTTTGCCGGCGGGGCCGGCGGCGCCGGCGGCGCGGGCGGCAACGCGGGTGTGGGCGGCACCAACGGATCCGGCGGGCTCGGTGGCAACGGCGGGGCAGGCGGCACCGGCGGGGCCGGGGCCGGCGGCGTGGGCTTCAGTGTGGCCGGCGGGACCGGCGGCGAAGGCGGGGCCGGGGGTAGCGCGGGCACCGGCGGAGCCGTCGGTGCCGGCGGCGACGGCGGGACGGCCGGCAACGCCGGTGTCGGAGGCCATGGCGGCAACGGCGGAGCCGGCGGCGCGGGTGATGTCGGTGCGGCCGGCAGTGGGCCCGGCGCGGCCGGTGAGCAAGGCTTTGCCGGCGGCGCCGGCGGCGCCGGCGGCGCGGGCGGCGACTCCGGCATGGGCGGCACCAACGGAACCGGCGGTAGCGGCGGGGCCGGCGGTGCTGGCGGCAGCGGTGGGGCCGGCGCCAGCGGCGTCGGCTTGGGTGTGGCCGGCGGGACCGGCGGCCAAGGCGGAACCGGCGGCACCGCCGGCGCCGGCGGCGCCGCCGGCAGCGGGGGAACCGGCGGGACGGCGGGTAACGCGGGCACCGGTGGGCTTGGCGGCAACGGCGGCACCGGCGGAGCCGGCGACAACGGGGCTGCCGGGGCTGCCGGCGGTGGTGTCGGCGATACCGGACTCGCTGGCGGGGCGGGCGGGGCCGGCGGTGCCGGCGGTGACTCCGGGACCGGCGGCACCAACGGCTCCGGCGGCCTGGGCGGCACCGGCGGCACCGGCGGCAGTGGTGGAGCCGGCGCGAGCGGCGTCGGCTTCGGGGTGGCCGGTGGGACCGGCGGCGAAGGCGGGGCCGGGGGTAGCGCGGGCACCGGCGGAGCCGTCGGTGCCGGCGGCGACGGCGGGACGGCCGGCAACGCCGGTGTCGGAGGCCATGGCGGTGACGGCGGGGCCGGAGGCGCGGGTGATGTCGGTGCGGCCGGCAGTGGGCCCGGCGGGACCGGTCAGCAAGGCTTTGCCGGCGGCGGCCGGCGGCGCCGGCGGCGCGGGCGGCAACGCGGGTGTGGGCGGCACCAACGGATCCGGCGGCCTGGGCGGCGACGGCGGCACCGGCGGCACCGGCGGGGCCGGGGCCGGCGGCGTGGGCTTCAGTGTGGCCGGCGGGACCGGCGGCGAAGGCGGGGCCGGGGGTAGCGCGGGCACCGGCGGAGCCGTCGGTGCCGGCGGCGACGGCGGGACGGCCGGCAACGCCGGTGTCGGAGGCCATGGCGGTGACGGCGGGGCCGGAGGCGCGGGTGATGTCGGTGCGGCCGGCAGTGGGCCCGGCGGGACCGGTGAGCAAGGCTTTGCCGGCGGGGCCGGCGGCGCCGGCGGCGCGGGCGGCAACGCGGGTGTGGGCGGCACCAACGGATCCGGCGGGCTCGGTGGCGACGGCGGGGCAGGCGGCACCGGTGGGGCCGGGGCCAGCGGGGTGGGCTTCAGCTGTGGCCGGCGGGACGGCGGCCAAGGCGGGGCCGGCGGCAACGCCGGCAACGGCGGGTCAGCGGGCAGCGGCGGCGACCGGCGGCACCGCCGGGGATGCCGGCACCGGAGGCCATCGGCGGTGACGGCGGGGCCGGAGGCGCGGGTGATGTCGGTGCGGCCGGCAGTGGGCCCGGCGGGACCGGTGAGCAAGGCTTTGCCGGCGGGGCCGGCGGCGCCGGCGGCGCGGGCGGCAACGCGGGTGTGGGCGGCACCAACGGATCCGGCGGCCTGGGTGGCGACGGCGGCACCGGCGGCACCGGCGGGGCCGGGGCCAGCGGCGTGGGCTTCAGTGTGGCCGGTGGGACCGGCGGCGAAGGCGGGGCCGGGGGTAGCGCGGGCACCGGCGGAGCCGTCGGTGCCGGCGGCGACGGCGGGGCAGCCGGCGACGTCGGTTGTCGGAGGCCATGGCGGTGACGGCGGGGCCGGGAGGCGCGGGTGATGTCGGTGCGGCCGGCAGTGGGCCCGGCGGGACCGGTGAGCAAGGCTTTGCCGGCGGGGCCGGCGGCGCCGGCGGGGCGGGCGGCAACGCGGGTGTGGGCGGCACCAACGGATCCGGCGGCCTGGGCGGCGACGGCGGCACCGGCGGCACCGGCGGGGCCGGGGTCAGCGGCGTGGGCTTCAGTGTGGCCGGCGGGGCCGGCGGCGAAGGCGGGGCGGGCGGCGATGCCGGCGCTGGCGGAGCGGTCGGCACCGGCGGCAGCGGCGGGGCGGCCGGCGATGCCGGTGTCGGAGGCCATGGCGGTGACGGCGGGGCCGGAGGCGCGGGTGATGTCGGTGCGGCCGGCAGTGGGCCCGGCGGGACCGGTGAGCAAGGCTTTGCCGGCGGCGCCGGCGGCGCCGGCGGGGCGGGCGGCAACGCGGGTGTGGGCGGCACCAACGGATCCGGCGGGCTCGGTGGCAACGGCGGGGCTGGCGGCAGCGGTGGGGCCGGCGCCAGCGGCGTCGGCTTGGGTGTGGCCGGCGGGACCGGCGGCCAAGGCGGAACCGGCGGCACCGCCGGCGCCGGCGGCGCCACCGGCAGCGGGGGAACCGGCGGGACGGCGGGTAACGCGGGCACCGGTGGGCTTGGCGGCAACGGCGGCACCGGCGGCGCCGGCGATGCCGGCACGGCGGGCAGCGGGCCCGGCGCGGCCGGTGAGCAAGGCTTTGCCGGCGGAGCCGGCGGCGCCGGCGGTGCGGCGGCAACTCCGGCATGGGCGGCACCAACGGGACCGGCGGTAGCGGCGGGGCCGGCGGTACTGGCGGCAGCGGTGGGGCCGGCGCCAGCGGCGTCGGCTTGGGTGTGGCCGGCGGGACCGGCGGCCAAGGCGGAACCGGCGGCACCGCCGGCGCCGGCGGCGCCACCGGCAGCGGGGGAACCGGCGGGACGGCGGGTAACGCGGGCACCGGTGGGCTTGGCGGCAACGGCGGCACCGGCGGCACCGGCGATGCCGGCACGGCGGGCAGCGGGCCCGGCGCGGCCGGTGAGCAAGGCTTTGCCGGCGGAGCCGGCGGCGCCGGCGGTGCCGGCGGCACTCCGGCATGGGCGGCACCAACGGGACCGGCGGTAGCGGCGGGGCCGGCGGTACTGGCGGCAGCGGTGGGGCCGGCGCCAGCGGCGTCGGCTTGGGTGTGGCCGGCGGAACCGGCGGCCAAGGCGGAACCGGCGGCACCGCCGGCGCCGGCGGCGCCGCCGGCAGCGGGGGAACCGGCGGGACGGCGGGTAACGCGGGCACCGGTGGGCTTGGCGGCAACGGCGGCACCGGCGGCACCGGCGATGCCGGCACGGCGGGCAGCGGGCCCGGCGCGGCCGGTGAGCAAGGCTTTGCCGGCGGCACCGGCGGCGCCGGCGGTGCCGGCGGCGACTCCGGCATGGGCGGCACCAACGGGACCGGCGGTAGCGGCGGGGCCGGCGGTGCTGGCGGCAGCGGTGGGGCCGGCGCCAGCGGCGTCGGCTTGGGTGTGGCCGGCGGAACCGGCGGCCAATGCCGAACTGCCGGCACCGCCCCCGGCGGCGCCGCCGGCAGCGGGGGAACCGGCGGGACGGCGGGTAACGCGGGCACCGGTGGGCTTGGCGGCAACGGCGGCACCGGCGGCACCGGCGATGCCGGGACGGCGGGGCTGCGGGCGGTGGTGTCGGCGATAGCGAGACTTTGCTGGCGGGACTGGCGGGGCCGGCGGTGCCGGCGGCGACTCCGGCATGGGCGGCACCAACGGGACCGGCGGCCTGGGCGGCACCGGCGGCACCGGCGGCACCGGCGGCAACGGCGGCACCAGCGTGACCTTCACCGTGGCGGGCGGGACCGGCGGCACCGGCGGCGTTGGTGGCGACGGCGGGCTTGGCGGGGCGGTGGGCATTGGCGGTACCGGCGGCAGCGCGGGCAATGCCGGGACGGGCGGGACCGGCGGCACCGGCGGTGCCGGTGGGGACGGGGCGCCTATCCCGCCGGGTTTGCCAGCGGGATCGGCGGGGCCGGTGACACCGGCAGTGCCCCCTCAGGCAGCCTCGGTGGGGCCGGGGGGGCCGGTGGGGCCGGCGGGTCTGGCGGCACCATCACCACCATCACCGACCCCGGCTTCAAAAATCCGTACTGGGTGGCGGTCAACCCCGGCGGCGACGTCTACGTCACCAACGCGAACAGCGGCACGGTGTCGGTGATCGACCCCGTCACCAACACCGTGATCGGATCACCCATCCCCGTCGGCAGCAATCCATACGGGGTGGCGGTCAACCCCGGCGGCGACGTCTACGTCACCAGCAATGGCAGCGGCACAGTGTCGGTGATCGACCCGGTCACCAACACCATCACCGGATCACCCATCCCCGTCGGCAGCAATCCGATACGGGCGTGGCGGTCAACCCCGGCGGCGACGTCTACGTCACCAACGCGAGCAGCGGCACGGTGTCGGTGATCGACCCCGTCACCAACACCGTGACCGGATCACCCATCCCCGTCGGCAGCAATCCGTACGGGGTGGCGGTCAACCCCGGCGGCGACGTCTACGTCGCCAACGGGGGCAGCGGCACGGTGTCGGTGATCGACCCCGTCACCAACACCGTGACCGGATCACCCATCCCCGTCGGCAGCAGTCCGATCGGGGTGGCGGTCAACCCCGGCGGCGACGTCTACGTCGCCAACACGAGCAGCAACACGGTGTCGGTGATCGACCCCGCCACCAACACCGTGATCGGATCACCGATCACCGTCGGCAGCAGTCCGATCGGGGTGGCGGTCAACCCCACCGGCGGCTACGTCTACGTCGCCAACAATGTGCAGCAACACGGTGTCGGTGATCGACCCGGCCAACAACACCGTCAGCGCCACCATCGGTGGCTGCGTCAGGCCGGTCGGGGTGGCGGTCGACCCGGCCACCGGCGAGGTCTACGTCACCAACAGTTAAAGCGGTATCGGCGGCACGGTGTCGGTGCTGAGTGGTTAGTGATGTCGCACCCGAATGGGGCTTGTCGCTGACACCGTGACGGCGCGCCTATCACGCGGCCTGCGTGGAGGTGGGGGGTGTGGTCGGGTCGACGTCGGACGGTGAGCAACCAGCACAGCGGCGCCACACCGAGAGCGCTGACCTGGCGGCAAGCCCTCGCTGATGTTCGGTTCCGATTGGCTGGCGACAAGCGTCCCAGGAGGGGACTCGCGCGCATGGGCAACGGCTCGGCCTGAGGTTTCACCGTGTTCTTGGCAGTGCAGACATCATCAAGTCCTTAATGGCCTCTGCGGTCTCGACGAACCCAATGCAACATCCCCCGCGCACGTAGCGACACGACGCGAACGCTGTGGACTTTGTGTCGTTGACCGACGGCAAGATGCTGCGGGTTCGATGGGGAATGTTGGCCCCTTCGTGAGAACGGACGATGTGGGTTGTAGCGGAGCTGATATCACGGCGAGTTGCGCGAAGCGGTGCCCACGAGTTCTGTATCTCTGACGGTGGCCGGGCAGAAACTGCCTCACCGGATCCGATGATGATCCTGAATTCCCGGCAGTCGATCGGCGTGGATCCGGGTGTGGCGATCGGCACCGCCACGGCGGCGGGCCGTACTGGCGCGAGGCGGCGCCGGCGCGGGTGTCACCTCGGTTGATGCTCGTTCTACGCGGATCGAAGCGGGTGCGTACCTCGGCTGTCGAGACAGCGTTTAAGGCTCAGCCCAGGCTTGAACGGGTTGACCGCGAACTGGATCACCCGGTAGGGCGCGCGGGCGCGCGGCGCGGTGTTGTTCCACTGGCTGACGAAGATCCGCAACTCGTCCAGCGTCGAACCCGGCGAGATGTACCCGCCGTACGGCTGCGCGAGCCGGTTGTCGAACGGCGGCGGCAGGCTTCGGCCGGTTCGGGCCACTCCTCCTCGTGCCGCACCACCGTGGTCACCGGCGCCGTCCCCAGCCCCGTCGGGTCGTCGGCGACGCGGACCTCCATGTTGCAGCGTGCTGGCGTTGAAGTACGACAGCACGGTCTTGCCGTCGATCTGCCGGATGTCCATCTCGCCGACCTGGTCGGGCCACAGCGGTGTCGGCGGCTTGCCCCAGCCGCCGCCGGGTCCGGCCGCCCAGCCCTGCCACGCGCGACCGGTCGATGAACGTCTGCGGCGTGGCCCGGTACAGCACGCACCGGATCGCGGCGGGTGAAGTTGTCGGCCACGATGTACACCCAGCCCGCCGGGCGACTCGGGGGTGGGGATCGGGTCGTAGTAGCCGCTGATCTGGGTCTGCGAGCCGCCCTGGTAGGAGGCCGCCCGCTGGGTACCGGCGATGGTCTGCCAGCCCGCACGCTCCGGCAGCGGCCAGCACCAGCCGCGAGTTCACCGGCTCGAGGTCCTTGGCCGTGGTCACCATCAGGTAGTTGTGCCGGTGGATCTGCACCACCCCGGCGGGCAGCTGGGAATCCCCCGGCGGCGTCGGGTCGGCCAGCAGCGGTCTGCCGATTCCGGTGACGCCGGTGTAGCGCACCCCGGCGGGGTCGTCGACGGACGCGGTGTCCACGCGCAGGGCAACCGGGGAGTACCAGCCGCCGAACCCGACGCCCTGGCCGGCGAAGCTGTCGCCGCACACCTGCAGCAGCTCGGTGGGGAACTCGACGAACTCGCACAGGTCGGTGGCGCCGATGCCGTAGTCCCCGGTCGGGGTTCCGGTGCCGGCCGTCGGACCGATGCCGCACCACCTGACCCGGCGCCAGCGGCGGCAGGATCGGCCGCGGCGCCGGCGCGGGCGGATCGGCGTGCGCAGTCCAAAAACATTGCGGCACAAGCAGAGCAGCAACCAGCAGAGCACGGCGTGAGCGGCAGGCCGAACTCACCTGCGGACTACAATTCGGCGGCCAGCAGCTCGGCGATCTGGATCGTGTTCAGCGCCGCCCCCTTGCGCAGGTTGTCGCCCGAGACGAACAGCGCCAGCCCGCGCCCGTCGGGCACCCCCGGGTCGCTGCCGGATCCGGCCGACCAGCGACTCGTCGACACCGGCGGCCGCCAGCGGGGTCGGCACGTCGACCAGCTTGACCCCCGGCGCACCGTCCAGCAGCTCACGGGCGCGCTCCGGCGACAGCGGCCGGGCGAACTCGGCGTTGATCGACAGCGAGTGCCCGGTGAACACCGGAACCCGCACGCAGGTCCCGCTCACCGCAAGGTCGGGGATGCCCAGGATCTTGCGGCTCTCGTTGCGCAGCTTCTGATCCTCGTCGGTCTCCCCGGACCCGTCGTCGACCAGCGAGCCGGCCAGCGGCACCACGTTGAACGCGATCGGCGCGACGTACTTTCACGGGCGCCGGGAAATCCAGCGCGCGCCCGTCGTGCACCAGCTGCTCGGCGCTCGCCGATGACCGCGCGCGTCTGGGCGGCCAGCTCCTCGACCCCGGCCAGCCCGCTGCCGGACACGGCCTGGTAGCTCGACACCACCAACCGGACCAACTGCGCCTCGTCGTGCAGCACCTTGAGCACCGGCATCGCGGCCATCGTGGTGCAGTTCGGGTTGGCGATGATGCCCTTCGGGCGCCGGCCGGCATCGCGCGCGAAGTTCACCTCGCGAGACCACCAGCGGCACGTCGGGGTCCTTGCGCCACGCCGAGGAGTTGTCGATCACCGTCACCCCGGCCGCGGCGAACCGCGGCGCCTGCACCCGCGACATCGCCGAGCCGGCCGAGAACAACGCGATGTCCAGGCCGCTCGGGTCGGCCGTCTCGGCGTCCTCGACCTCGATCTCCTGCCCGCGGAACTCCAGCTTGCGTCCCTGCGAACGGGCCGAGGCGAAGAACCGGACCGAATCAGCCGGGAAGTCGCGCTCGTCGAGCAGCGTGCGCATCACCTGGCCCACCTGACCGGTGGCCCCCACGACTCCTGATCGGCAGACCATCTACCGGCCCGTCCCCGCATAAACCGTCGCGCTCTCCTCGCCGCCGAGCCCGAACGCCTCGTGCAGCGCCACGACGGCCTTGTCCAGTTCGGTGTCGCGGCACAGCACCGAGATCCGGATCTCGGAGGTGGAGATCAGCTCGATGTTGACGCCCACCTCGGCCAGGGCCTCACAGAAGGTCGCCGTGACCCCGGGATGGCTGCGCATGCCCGCCCCGATCAGCGACACCTTGCCGATGTGGTCGTCGTAGAGCAGCTGGGTGAACCCGATCTCGTCCTTCAGCGCGTTCAGCTTGGCCACCGCGGTGGGCCCGCTGTCGCGCGCGCAGGTGAAGGTGATGTCGGTCTTGCCGTCCTCGACCTTGGAGACGTTCTGCAGCACCATGTCGATGTTGACGTCCGCCTCGGCGACGGCGCGGAACACCTTGGCCGCATACCCGGGGATGTCGGGGATGCCGACGACGGTCACCTTGGCCTCGCTGCGGTCGTGCGCGACTCCGGTCAGGATGGGGTCTTCCATGGGTGTGTCCTTGATCGATCCGACAACGACGGTGCCCGGCTTCTCCGAATACGACGATCGGACGTGTACCGGAAGGTTGTAGCGGCGCGCGTACTCCACGCAGCGCAACATCAGCACCTTGGCGCCACAGGCCGCCATCTCGAGCATCTCCTCGAAGGTCACCGTGTCGAGCTTGCGGGCGTCGCGCACGATCCGCGGGTCGGCGCTGAAGATGCCGTCGACGTCGGTGTAGATCTCGCAGACGTCGGCGTGCAGGGCGGCGGCCAGCGCGACGGCCGTGGTGTCCGAGCCGCCCCGGCCCAGCGTGGTGACGTCCCGGGTGTCCTGGCTGACGCCCTGGAACCCGGCGACCAGCACGATCCGCCCCTCGTCGAGCGCGGACTGCACCCGGCTCGGCGTGACGTCGATGATCTTCGCGTTGCCGTGGACTCTGGTGGTGATCACCCCGGCTTGCGATCCGGTGAACGAACGGGCGTGGGCGCCCAGCGATTCGATCGCCATGGCGACCAGCGCATTGGAGATGCGTTCGCCGGCAGTCAGCAGCATGTCCAGCTCGCGGGGAGGCGGGGCGGGGCAAACCTGCTGGGCCAGTTCCAGCAGGTCGTCGGTGGTGTCGCCCATCGCCGAGACGACCACGACGACGTCGTTGCCCTGCTTCTTGGTTTCGACGATGCGCTCGGCGACCCGGCGGATCCGGTCGGCGTCGGCCACCGACGATCCGCCGTACTTCTGCACGACGAGTGCCACTGCTTGTTGCCTGCCCTTCCGGCCAGCGAATTCCCCGCTCGATACAAGTCCACAACAGGATACGTGTCGGCGCATCTCGATTTTTCGCGCGGTTTTGGTGCATGGGGTGAGCGCGGTAGAGTGGCGGGCGTGCAGCGGGTGCTCCTCCTCGGACGCCGCGACGGGGTCTGATCCAGACCGGCCTCCCGTCGCGGGGCGTTGGCGATGCGCCGGTCTAGGTTCCCTCTTGACACCCCCGGAGCAATTACCGTGACCAACTTCCAGCCGTCGAGCCCCGACGCCTACACCTCCTCTCGCACCATCCACACGCCCGCCGGCCCGTCCGCGCCCGGCCAGGCCTCGTGGAACCCGCAGCGCGCCTCTGCCATGCCGGTGCACCGCTACCGGCCCTTCGCCGAAGAAGTCGAGCCCATCCACCTGGCCGGCCGCAGCTGGCCCGACCGCATCACCGACCGCGCTCCCCTGTGGTGCGCGGTCGACCTGCGCGACGGCAACCAGGCACTGATCGACCCGATGAGCCCGGCCCGCAAGCGCCGCATGTTCGAGTTGCTGGTGCGCATGGGCTACAAGGAGATCGAGGTCGGGTTCCCCTCGGCCAGCCAGACCGACTTCGACTTCGTCCGCGAGATCATCGTTGCCGGCGCCATCCCCGACGACGTCACCATTCAGGTGCTCACGCAGTGCCGGCCGGAGCTGATCGAGCGCACCTTCGCCGCCTGTGAGGGCGCATCGCAGGCCATCGTGCACTTCTACAACTCCACGTCGATCCTGCAGCGCCGGGTGGTCTTCCGCGCCGACCGGGCCGCGGTGCAGGCCATCGCGACCGACGGTGCCCGCAAGTGCGTCGAGGAGGCCGCCAAACACCCCGGACACGCGGTGGCGGTTCGAGTATTCGCCGGAGTCCTACACCGGCACCGAGCTGGAGTACGCCAGGGACGTCTGCGACGCCGTCGGCGAGATCATCGGACCGACGCCGGAGAACCCGATCATCTTCAACCTGCCCGCCACCGTGGAGATGGCCACCCCCAACGTCTACGCCGACTCGATCGAGTGGATGAGCCGCAACCTGGCGCGTCGGGACTCCGTCATCCTGAGCCTGCACCCGCACAACGACCGCGGGACCGCCGTCGCCGCCGCCGAACTGGGCTACCAGGCCGGCGCCGACCGGATCGAGGGCTGCCTGTTCGGCAACGGCGAGCGCACCGGCAACGTGTGCCTGGTGACCCTCGGGCTCAACCTGTTCTCCCGCGGCGTGGACCCGCAGATCGACTTCTCCAACATCGACGAGGTCCGCCGCACCGTGGAGTACTGCAATCAGCTGCCGGTGCCCGAGCGGCACCCCTACGGCGGCGACCTGGTCTACACCGCGTTCTCCGGCAGCCATCAGGACGCCATCAACAAGGGTCTGGACCAGATGAAGGTCGACGCCGACGCGGCCGACTCCGACGTCGAGGACATGCTCTGGCAGGTCCCGTATCTGCCGATCGACCCCAAGGACGTCGGGCGCACCTACGAGGCGGTGATCCGCGTCAACTCGCAGTCCGGCAAGGGCGGCGTGGCCTACATCATGAAGACCGACCACGGCCTGGCGCTGCCGCGGCGGCTGCAGATCGAGTTCTCGCGCGTGATCCAAGAGATCGCAGAGGGCATGGGCGGCGAGGGCGGCGAGGTCTCGCCGAAGGCGATGTGGGAGGCGTTCTCCGAGGAGTACCTGGCACCGAATCGGCCGCTGGAGCGCATCAAGCAGCACGTCAATGCCGCCGACGACGACGGCGGGGTCACCCACGTGACCGCGACCGTCAAGATCGACGGGGTGGAGACCGAGATCAACGGCGTGGGCAACGGCCCCCTGGCCGCGTTCGTGGACGCGCTGGGGCACGTCGGGTTCGAGGTCGCCGTCCTGGACTACTCCGAGCACGCGATGAGCTCGGGCGGCGACGCCCAGGCGGCGGCGTACGTGGAAGCGTCCGTCGGCGGCCGCACGGTGTGGGGTGTGGGCATCGCGCCGTCGATCACCACCGCGTCGCTGCGCGCGGTCGTGTCGGCGGTCAACCGGGCGTCGCGGTAGGGCGCGATCACCGTGTGGCACACCTCATGGGGCTTCCTGTGGTCGGTCGTGGTCGCTTTCGCATTCTTGAATGTTTGGGGCCTACCTGCTGATCCTGTTCAGCATCCTCGCTGACCTGTTCTGGCGTGACCACGGAACCTCGGGCGGGGTCAAGGCCGCCTGGGTGTTGTTTCTGATCGTGTTCCCTTACCTGACGGCGCTGGTCTATCCGATCGTGCGTTGGGGAGGGCATGACGCTGCGGTACCGGGAGGCCGCCACGCTGTTCAAGCGGGAGAGCCAGGCCTACCTCCGTGAGGCCGCCGGCCGGTCGCCGTCCCAGGAGATCGCCCACGCCAAGGAGCTGCTGGACGCCGGCACCAGCACCACCGACGAATTCGACACATTGAAGGGCAAGGCGCTGGGCTGAGAGCCGTCTAGAACAGCGCGAGCTGGGCGTCGCGCGCGGAGGCGTCGCGCGCGGAGGCGTCGGTGAACTCCTCCATGCTGGTGCCGCCGACGACGGCGCCGACGCAGTCCATGAACTGTCCATCGGTCACCACCGGCACCCCCAGCTGCCGGGCCAGATAGCCCTTGCCCTGGACGGGGGCGGCGTCGTTGCAGACCACCAGCGACGTCTCACCGTCGACGGTGTCGCTGTAGGCCAGCCCGGCGTGCAGGATCCGCTCGACGAGTTCCTCGTGGGTGCGCCCGACCTCGGCGGCCAGCGCCACCCGCATGCCCTGGACGAGCGGCCTGCCCCGCACGAACGGCCCGGGGTTGAGGTACGGGCACGGCATCCGCGAGGCCAGTGCCTTCAGTGGCCGCAGCTCATCGTGGGTGACGCGGCCGTTCGGCCACCGGCGGCGGCTCACCGGGTGCACCGGCAGCCACACATCGCGTTCGCGGGCCTGCTCGAGCGCCGAGGAGAGCACGCCGGTCAACACCATCGCGTCGTCGAAGGCGTCGTGCGGCCGTTCCTGGGTCACCCCCCAGTACGCCGCGAGGGTCTCCAGCCGCAGGTTGTCGATGCCCAGCTGCAGCCGCCGGGCCAGCTCGACGGTGCACATGACGCTGTCGACGGGAAGCTCGGCGTCGGCGAGCTCGGCCTCCGCGGCGAGGAACGCGTAGTCGAACGCGACGTTGTGCGCCACCAGGGTGCGGCCGCGCAGCACCTCGACCACATCGCCGATGATGTCGCCGAACTGCGGCTGGTCCTCGAGCATGGCGGCCGTCAGGCCGTGCACGTGGGTGGGGCCCGGGTCCACGCCCGGGTTGAGCAGGCTCACCACCGACTGCTCCACCCGGCCGGCGGCGTCCAGACCCAGCGCGGCCAGGCTGATGATCCGGGCCTGGCCCGGACGAAAGCCCGAGGTCTCGACGTCGATGACGGCCCAGCCCCCATCCGGCTCGCCGGCCGGACGACCCCAGGACACCCGGTTCATGAACCACAGGATGGCACGCCCGACCGACATCGCCCGGTCGCTCTCGTCTCGTGTCGGCATTTAACTAAACTGCGCGGGTGCTTACCAGCCGCGCCCGCCTGGCCCTCGCCGCAGGAGCGGGCGCGCGGTGGGCGTCGCGGGTGACCGGACGCGGGGCCGGGGCGATGATCGGCGGCCTGATCGCGATGACCCTGGACCGCTCGGTGTTGCGCCAGCTCGGCGCGGGCCGGCGCGCCGTCGTCGTCACCGGGACCAACGGCAAGTCGACCACCACCCGGATGACCGCGGCCGCGCTGGAAACGCTGGGACCCGTGGCCACCAACGCCGAGGGCGCCAACATGGACGCTGGCCTGGTGGCCGCGCTGGCCGCCAACCGCAATGCGCCGTTGGCGGCCCTGGAGGTCGACGAGATGCACGTGCCGCACGTCTTGGATGCGGTGGAGGCCGCCGTCATCGTTCTCCTCAACCTGTCCCGGGACCAACTCGACCGGGTCGGCGAGATCAATGTCATCGAACGCACGCTGCGGGCCGGGCTGGCCCGGCACCCCGAGACGGTCGTCATCGCCAACTGCGACGACGTGCTGATGACCTCGGCCGCCTACGACAGCCCGCACGTGGTGTGGGTGGCCGCGGGGGGCGCGTGGGCGAATGACTCGGTCAGCTGCCCGCGCAGCGGCGAGGTCATCGTCCGCGAGAAGGGCCACTGGTATTCCACCGGCGCCGACTTCAAGCGGCCCAGCCCGCAGTGGTGGTTCGATGACCACACCCTGTACGGACCCGACGGCCTGGCCCTGCCGATGCGGTTGGCGCTGCCGGGCACGGTGAACCGGGGCAACGCCGCCCAGGCCGTGGCCGCCGCCGTCGCGCTGGGCGCCGACCCGGTCGCCGCGGTGGCCGCGGTCTCCGAGGTCGACGAGGTCGCCGGACGCTACCGCAGCGTCCGCGTCGGCGACCACGAAGCGCGGATCCTGCTGGCCAAAAACCCCGCCGGCTGGCAGGAGGCGCTGTCGATGGTGGACAAGCACGCGGCCGGGGTGGTCATTTCGGTCAACGGGCAGGTGCCCGACGGCGAGGACCTGTCGTGGCTGTGGGACGTGCGCTTCGAGCACTTCGAGAACACTGCCGTCGTCGCCGCCGGGGAACGTGGCACCGACCTCGCGGTGCGGCTCGGGTACGCGGGCGTTGCGCACACGTTGGTGCACGACACCGTCGCGGCCATCGCGTCGTGCCCGCCCGGTCGGGTGGAGGTCGTGGCCAACTACACGGCGTTCCTGCAGCTGCAGCGAGCACTGGGACGCCATGGCTGATTCCACCGTCCGGATCGGGCTGGTCCTGCCCGACGTGATGGGCACCTACGGCGACGGCGGCAACGCCGTGGTGTTGCGCCAACGGCTGCGCTTGCGGGGCATCGCGGCCGAGATCGTCGAGATCACGCTGGCCGATCCCGTCCCCGAGTCGCTGGACCTCTACACGCTGGGCGGCGCCGAGGACTACGCGCAGCGGCTGGCCACCAGGCACCTGCTCCGCTACCCGGGCCTGCAGCGCGCGGCCGAGCGGGGCGCGCCGGTGCTGGCGATCTGCGCGGCGGTGCAGGTGCTGGGGCACTGGTACCAGACGTCGTCGGGGGAACGGGTCGATGGCGTGGGGATGCTCGACGCGACGACGGCACCGCAGGACGCGCGCACCATCGGCGAGCTGGTCAGCAAGCCGTTGCCGGCCGGCCTGACCCAGCGGCTGACCGGCTTCGAGAACCACCGGGGCGGCACCGTTTTGGGGTCCGCGGCGACGCCGTTGGGCGCTGTGGTCAAGGGCGCGGGCAACCGGGCCGGTGACGGCTTCGACGGCGCGGTGCAGGGCAGCGTCGTCGCGACCTACATGCACGGGCCGTGCCTGGCCCGCAACCCGGAGCTGGCCGATCTGCTGCTGGGCAAAGTGGTAGGCGAACTGGCGCCGTTGGAGCTTCCCGAGGTGGAGTTGTTGCGCCGCGAACGCCTTGCGGCGCGCTGACTACGGCCGCCAGCCCTTGGCCAACAGCGCGGCGCGCACGCGCTGCACGATGTCATCCGGCCGGTCCTCGGCGATCACCCTGATCACGCTCCAGCCGAGTGCCTCGAGCTTGCGCAGTCGCCACTGATCGTGGACGTACTGGCGGCGGTCGGTCCGATGTTGGTCGCCGTCATACTCGGCGGCCACCTGGTAGGTCCGCCAACCCATGTCGAGCACGCCCACCGGCCGCCAGCTCACCTGCACGGGTATCTGCGTTTCTGGAACCGGAAACCCGGCGTCGATCAGTAGGAGGCGCAGCCAGGTCTCCTTGGGCGAGGCAGCACCACCGTCGACGAGTGGCAACGCCGCGCGCAGCCGACGCAGGTCCCGGGCACCGGGGTGCCGCTTGGCCAGCAGCGACGCATCCTGCACCGAAAACCGGGTCGCTCGCATCAACGCGTCGAGGCGAGCGAGGGCCTGCCCGCGCGGCAGGTGGCGCCCAAGGTCGTAGGCGGTTCGCGCCAGCGTGGTGACCGGCAGACCAACAGCGCGGGTGACCTCGTCAGCGTTCAGGATCTCGTCTCGCGCGACGAGTCCGCTCGGCGGCCTGGTGTTGCTCCAGATCAGCTCGATCGGTATGTCGTCATCCACCCATTGCGCGCCATGCAATGCTGACGCGGCCACGCCGGCGATGACACCTCGGCGACGCGACCACAACCACGCCGCCGTCGTCCGGTCGCGCAGTGAGAGGGCACGCTCCCTGGGCGCGTAGACACCCGGAAAGACGGGGCGGTACCAGCGGTGCAACTCATGCCGAGTCGCATCCCCGGTACCGATGAACACCGCCGTCATGGCCCTGAAGGCTGCCATCGTGGACCGACAAACCGCCGAGGCTGTAAATCTGCAGAAGAAGTGCGGGTAAGGGCCTGCACAATTACAGGCTCGGCGCGGGACCGGCCGAGCGTCAGACCATCGCCCGGCGGCCGGCCAGCGCGCGGCCCAGCGTGAGCTCGTCGGCGAACTCCAGGTCGCCGCCCATCGGCAGACCCGACGCGATCCGCGTGACGGTCAGGCCGGGGATGTCGCGCAGCATCCGAACCAGGTAGGTGGCGGTCGCCTCGCCCTCGGTATTGGGGTCGGTCGCGATGATCACCTCGGTGATGTCGACGTCGTCGACCCGCTCACCGATGCGGCTCAACAGCTCGCGGATGCGCAGCTGGTCGGGACCCACCCCGGACAGCGGATCGAGCGCACCGCCCAGCACGTGGTAGCGGCCCCGGAACTCACGGGTGCGTTCGACGGCCTGGATGTCTTTGGGCTCCTCGACGACGCACACCACGGATGCATCTCGACGGCTGTCAGAACAGATTCTGCACCGCTCGTCGTCGGAGACGTTGCCGCACACCGCGCAGAACCGCACGCCGTCGCGGACCTTCGTCAGCACCGCGGTCAGCCGGTCGATGTCCGGCGGCTCGACCGACAACAGGTGAAAGGCGATCCGCTGCGCGCTCTTGGGGCCGATTCCCGGCAGCTTGCCGAGCTCGTCGATCAGATCCTGGACGGGTCCCTCGAACATGCCGGCGCTGCGTCAGAGTCCCGGCATCCGGGTCGGCGGCGCCGGTGGAGCCTGGCCGGGCGGGGTCTGCGGGCCGGGCGGGCCGCCCATGCCGCCGGCCAGCGCCCCCAGCCGCTCCTGCGCCATCCTGGTCACCTGTCGGGAGGCATCGCCCATGGCGCCGACGATGAGATCCTGCAGGGTCTCGATGTCCTCGGGGTCGACGACCTTGGGATCGAGCTTCACGCCCACCACCTCGCCGCTGCCTTTGACGACGACCTCGACCAGTCCTCCGCCGGCTTGACCGTGCACCTCGGCGTTGGCGAGATGTTGCTGGGCCTCCAGTAGCTTCTGCTGCATCTGCTGCGCCTGGGCGAGCAGTGCCGACATATCGCCGCCAGGCTGACCGCCGGGCTGACCTGCGGGTTGACCTCCGGGTTGCATGACAATCCCCTCGCATCTCGGTCTCGAATTGGTTTCGCCTGTGGGTGTCGGGCGATTCGAAACCCCCAGCGTAGACCGCGCGCGATTACCTTGGCGCCGTGGACCTACGACTGAGCAGGCGTGTCGGGCTCAAGATGGTGGTCGCCGCGCTGGTCGCCGCGTCGACGGTGCTCGTCCCGACCACCACCCCGACGGCGCAGGCGGCTCCTTCCAACATCGCCGGCATGGTCGTGTTCATCGACCCCGGCCACAACGGCGCCAACGACGCCTCCATCGGGCGGCAGGTGCCGACCGGTCGCGGCGGCACCAAGGACTGCCAGGCCAGCGGGACCTCGACCAACGGCGGCTACCCGGAGCACACCTTCACCTGGGACACCGCGCTGCGGGTCCGCGCGGAGTTGAACGCGCTCGGGGTCCGCACCGCCCTGTCGCGCGGCAACGACAACGCGCTGGGGCCATGCATCGACGAGCGCGTCAACACGGCCAACGCGTTGCACCCCAACGCGATCCTGAGCATCCACGCCGACGGCGGTCCGGCGTCGGGCCGCGGGTTCCACGTCAACTACTCGGCCCCGCCCCTCAACCGGGCCCAGGCCGGGCCGTCGGTGCAGTACGCCCGGATCATGCGCGACCAGTTGCAGGCATCGGGCATCCCGCCCGCCAACTACATCGGCCAGAGCGGGTTGTACGGACGTTCGGACCTGGCCGGACTGAACCTGGCGCAGTATCCGGCGATCCTCGTCGAGTGCGGCAACATGAAGAACCCGGCGGATTCGGCGCTGATGGAGTCACCCGAGGGCCGGCAGAAATACGCCGACGCCCTGGTCCGCGGCGTCGCGGGCTTCCTGGCCACCCAGGGCCAGGTGCGCTAGCCTTCCAGCTCCTTCTTGAGGTTGGCCAGGACCTCGCCCTGAATCCTCCTCAGCCCCAAGGGGGCAAACGTCTTCTCGAAGAAGCCCTTGACGCCGCCCGCCCCGGTCCAGCTCGTCTTCACCGTGACACTTGACCCGGGCCCGGCCGGGGCCACCGTCCAGTTGGTGACCATGGACGAGTTCGCGTCCTTCTCGATGACCGTGTGGCCGGCGACGTCGACGTCGACCCGGACGTCACGGACGCGGGATTTGGTCGCCTGCAGCCGCCATTTGGCGACCGTGCCCGCGCCCTGCCCGCCCTGCAGCACCTGGTACTCGCTGTACTGCGGGGACAGGATTTTCGGGCGCACCGTCTGATAGTCCGCGACGGCGGCAAGGGTGGCCGCCGGCTCGGCGTTGACCAAGATCGTGCTTGCTGCGCTTACCTGTCCCAAGGCGACTTCCCCTCGTGCTCATCGTCCGCGTGTTGCCGCCCGCGCGCGGGTGCGCGGGCGGATGCCGAAGACTAGGGTATATCTGGTGCCTGTCCCTGGATCTGCACTCTCGGCCCACGCTTCGGGCGTCGACAAGTTGATGGCCAGCTACCGATCCATCCCGGCGACGTCCGCCGTCCGGCTTGCCAAGCCCACCTCAAATCTGTTCCGCGCACGCACCAAACGCGATGCGCCCGGCCTGGACACCTCCGGCCTGACCGGCGTCCTGTCCGTCGACCCCGAAGCCCGCACCGCCGACGTCGCCGGCATGTGCACCTACGAGGACCTCGTCGCGGCGACGCTGCGTTACGGCCTTTCGCCACTGGTGGTCCCGCAATTGAAGACCATCACCCTGGGTGGCGCGGTCAGCGGCCTGGGTATCGAGTCGGCGTCGTTCCGCAACGGACTGCCCCACGAGTCGGTGCTCGAGATGGACATCCTCACCGGCGCCGGCGAATTGCTCACGGCGTCGCACGACCAGCATCGCGACCTGTTCCGTGCGTTCCCTAATTCGTATGGGACGCTTGGCTATTCGACACGTATCAGGATCGAGCTGGAGCCCGTGGCGCCGTTTGTGGCGCTGCGGCACATCCGATTTGGCTCGGTGCCCGAGATGGTGGCGGCGGCCGACCGCATCGTCGACACCGGTGGGCACGCCGGCGCCCCCGTCGACTATCTCGACGGGGTGGTGTTCGGCCCCGACGAGGCCTACCTGTGCATGGGCACGCGGACCTCCACCCCGGGCCCGGTCAGCGACTACACCGGGAAGGACATCTTCTACCGCTCGATCCAGCACGACTCCGGGGGCGCCGGGGCCGCCAAGGACGACCGGCTGACCATCCACGACTACTTCTGGCGCTGGGACACCGACTGGTTCTGGTGCTCCCGCGCGTTCGGCGTACAGGATCCGAGGTTGCGGCGGTGGTGGCCGCGCCGCTATCGGCGCAGCAGCGTCTACTCGAAGCTGGTGGCCGCCGACCGACGCTTCGGCGTCTCCGACCGGATCGAGGCCCGGAACGGCCGTCCGGCACGGGAACGGGTGGTGCAGGACGTCGAGGTGCCGATCGAGCGGGCCGCCGAGTTCGTGGACTGGTTTCTTGCCGAGGTGCCGATCACGCCGATCTGGTTGTGCCCGCTGCGGCTGCGCGATCACGACGGCTGGCCGCTGTACCCGATGCGGCCCGACCACACCTATGTCAACATCGGCTTCTGGTCCTCGGTGCCCGCCGGCGCCGGGGCAGGGGCGACCAACCGGATGATCGAGGCCAAGGTGAGCGAGCTCGACGGGCACAAGTCGCTGTACTCCGACTCGTTCTACACCCGCGAGGAGTTCGACGAGCTCTACGGCGGCGAGGCCTACAACACCGTCAAGAAAACGTACGACCCCGATTCTCGTCTACTGGACCTCTACGCGAAGGCGGTGCAACGGCGATGACGACAATTAGGGAGACTAACGGGTCCCACCGTGCTTCCCACCATGCCGGGGGCAAACTCAGCATGGCGGAGATCCTGGAGGTCTTCGCCGCCACCGGGCGCCATCCCCTGAAGTTCACCGCCTTCGACGGCAGCAGCGCCGGCAGCGGGGACGCGGTGCTCGGCCTGGACCTGCGGACCCCCCGCGGCGCCACCTACCTGGCGACGGCCCCCGGCGAGCTCGGCCTGGCCCGCGCCTACGTGTCGGGCGACCTGCAGGCGTACGGCGTCCATCCCGGGGACCCCTACGAGCTGCTCAAGACGCTGACCGACCGAGTCCAGTTCAAGCGGCCGTCGGCGCGGGTGCTGGCCAACGTCGTGCGCTCGCTCGGGGTCGAGCACCTGCGGCCGATCGCGCCGCCGCCCCAGGAGACGCCGCCGCGGTGGCGCCGGGTCGCCGACGGCCTGATGCACAGCAAGACCCGCGACGCCGAGGCCATCCACCACCACTACGACGTCTCCAACCGCTTCTACGAATGGGTGCTCGGCCCGTCGATGACCTACACCTGCGCGGTGTACCCGCACGCCGACGCGACGCTGGAAGAGGCCCAGGAGAACAAGTACCGGCTGGTCTTCGAGAAGCTGCGGCTGCGGCCGGGCGATCGACTGCTCGACGTCGGGTGCGGCTGGGGCGGGATGGTGCGCTACGCCGCCCGGCACGGGGTGCGGGTGATCGGCGCAACGCTGTCCGCCGAGCAGGCGAAGTGGGCGCGCGACGCGATCGCCGAGCAGGGGCTGACCGAGCTGGCCGAGGTGCGGCACTCGGACTATCGCGACGTGGCCGAGGGCGAGTTCGACGCGGTGTCCTCGATCGGTTTGACCGAGCACATCGGCGTCCGCAACTACCCCGCCTACTTCGGCTTCCTCAAGTCGAAGCTGCGCACCGGCGGTCTGCTGCTCAACCACTGCATCACCCGCCACGACAACAAGTCGACCTCGTTCGCGGGGGGATTCACCGACCGCTACGTATTCCCCGACGGGGAGCTGACCGGTTCCGGGCGCATCACCTCCGAGATCCAGGACGCCGGGTTCGAGGTGGTGCACACCGAGAACTTCCGGCACCACTACGCGATGACGCTGCGGGACTGGTGCCGCAACCTGGTCGAGCACTGGGACGCCGCGGTCACCGAGGTCGGCCTGCCGACCGCCAAGGTGTGGGGCCTGTACATGGCGGCGTCGCGGGTTGCCTTCGAGCAGAACAACATCCAGCTGCACCACGTGCTGGCGGCCAACGTCGACGCATCGGGCGACGACAGCCTGCCGCTGCGGCCGTGGTGGCAGGCTTAGGCGGACGCCGCCACTAGCCACCGTCGATGCGGCGCGCCCCCAGCTCGTTCTGCAACAGCTCGAGCGCGGCTTCCTCCGGGTCGCGCCGCGGCGCCGAGTCGGCGCGGCCGGCTTCGGCGAGCATGTGCTCCTCTTCGTCGTGCTGAGCCGAATCGACCTGGACGGGCTCCTCTTTGGGCGGCGATGACGGTGCCGCGGCAGGCGCCGACGCGCCCGTCTCGCAGCGCACCCGCCAGTCCACCCCCAGGGCGTCCTTGAGCGCCTCGGCGATGACGTCGGCGTTGCGCTGTTCGGACAGCCGCTTGGCCAGCGGCGCCGATTCGTGGGTCAGCACCAGCGTGTTGCCCTCCACGGCGCGCACGGTCGCGCCCGCCAGCATCACCTCGGTGGTGCGGCTGCGCTGGCGTACCTTGTCACGCACCGTCGGCCACATGGTGCGCACCGCGGCCGCATTGGGTTCGCCGGCCACCGCGGCGGCGGGAGCCGGTTCGGATACCGGAGCCGGTTCGGATACCGGAGCCGGTTCGGGCTTGGGCGCCGGTGGGCGAGGCTCAGGCTCCGGTTCGGGCGCGGCCTTGGGTTGTGGCCGCCGTTCGGGCTCGGCCGCCGACGGGCGCGCGGCGGGGGCCGGCGCGTCCGCGCCCGGGATCGACATGGCGAGCCGCGTCTCGATGCGCTCCACGCGCTGCAGCAGCGCCGACTCGGCGTCGCTGGCCGACGGCAGCAGCAGCCGCGCGCACACCACCTCGAGCAGCAGCCGCGGTGCCGTCGCACCGCGCATCTCACCGAGCCCGGCTTGGACCACCTCCGCATAGCGGGTCAGCGTGGCCGGCCCGATCCGGGTCGCCTGATCGCGCATCCGGTCCAGCACGTCCTCGGGCCCGTCGACCACGCCGCGGCTCACGGCATCCGGAACGGCCTGCAGCACGAGCAGATCGCGGAACCGCTCCAGCAGGTCGGTGGCGAAGCGGCGCGGGTCGTGACCGGCGTCGATCACCGATTCGACGGCGCCGAACAGCGCAGCGGCGTCGCCGGCGGCCAGCGCCTCGACGGCGTCGTCGATCAGCGCGATGTCGGTGGCGCCGAGCAGCCCCAGCGCCCGCTGATAGGTGACGTGGTCACCGGCCGGGCCGGCTTCGGAGCCGGCCAGCAGCTGATCGAGGACCGAGAGCGTGTCGCGCGGCGACCCACCGCCGGCGCGGATCACCAGCGGGTAGACCGCGTCGTCGACGACGACGCCCTCCTGCGCGCAGATCCGCTCGATCAAGGTCCGCATGGTCTTCGGCGGCAGCAGCCGAAACGGGTAGTGATGGGTGCGCGACCGGATCGTCGGCAGCACCTTCTCCGGTTCGGTGGTGGCAAAGATGAAGATGAGGTGTTCGGGCGGCTCCTCCACGATCTTGAGCAGCGCGTTGAACCCCGCCGTGGTCACCATGTGCGCCTCGTCGACGATGAACACCCGGTAGCGCGAGTGCGCGGGCGCATAGAACGCGCGGTCGCGCAGCTCGCGGGTGTCGTCCACGCCGCCGTGGCTGGCGGCGTCGAGCTCGACCACGTCGATGCTGCCGGGCGCGTTGGGCGCCAGCGCCACGCACGACTCGCACACCCCGCACGGGTTGGCCGTCGGACCCTGCACGCAGTTCAGCGACCGGGCCAGGATCCGCGCCGAGGACGTCTTCCCGCAGCCGCGAGGCCCGGAGAACAGGTACGCGTGGTTGATCCGGTGGGCTTCCAGCGCGTTGGACAGCGGCTCGGTGACGTGCTCCTGCCCCACCACCTCGGCGAACGTTGCCGGTCGATACTTGCGGTAGAGGGCCACGCTCAGCAGGCTACTTCGGCCCGGTGACGATGCGGACCCGGAGGGTCCGCCGAGGAGGCGGGCAATCGGGTCCAGATGGCCGACTTCGGCCCGCCCGGCATCGAGTGTGCATCAGCGGCTTTCGGTGTGAACCTGGGGCGGGACTCGTCGGCGTGTCGTCGCCCTCAGCTCACACTCGACGCGGAGGAGTTCAGCAGCGACTCCGAGGCGGCCAGCAGCGCGCAGGTCGCCAGGCCGTCGACCGCGTCGCGCAGGTTCGGCAGCGACGGGAAGGTCGGCGCGATCCGGATGTTCTTGTCCTCCGGATCCTTGCGATACGGGAACGACGCGCCCGCCTCGGTGACCGCAATGCCCGCGTCCTTGGCCAGGGCAACGGTCCGCCGCGCCGTGCCGGGCATGACGTCGAGGCTGATGAAGTAGCCGCCCTTGGGCTCGGTCCACGAGGCGATCTTGGACGCGCCGAGCCGCTGATCCAGGACCTCGAGGGCCAGCGCGAACTTCGGCGCCAGGATCTGCTGGTGGCGATGCATCTGCAGGCGCACCCCGTCGGCGTCGCCGAAGAAGCGCAGATGCCGCAGCTGGTTGACCTTGTCCGGGCCGATCGACTTCTTGCCCGCGTACTGCAGATACCAGGCGATGTTGCCCAGCGATCCGCCCAGGAAGCTGACACCGGAACCGGCGAACGTGATCTTCGAGGTGGAGGCGAAGACGTAGGGCCGGTTGGGGTTGCCGGCCGTGGCGGCCAGCCCCAGGATGTCGACCTGGCGGACGAAGTCGTGGGTCAGGGTGTGCACGGCGTACGCGTTGTCCCAGAACAGCCGGAAGTCGGGCGCGGCCGTCTTCATCTGGACGAGCCGGCGCACCGAGTCCCAGGAGTAGGTGACGCCAGTGGGATTGCCGAACACCGGCACCGACCACATCCCCTTGATCGCGGGGTCCGCGGCCACCAGCTCCTCGATCATGCCCACGTCCGGGCCGTCGTCCAGCATCGGGACGCCGATCATCTCGATGCCCATCGTCTCGGTGATGGCGAAGTGCCGGTCATAGCCGGGGACGGGGCACAGGAACTTGACGCTCGGCTCATCCTTCCAGGGCCGCTGCGAGTCCACCCCGCCGTAGAGCATCGAGAAGGCGACGATGTCGTGCATCAGCTCGAGGCTGGAGTTGTTTCCCGCGATCAGGTTCGGCACGGGAATGCCGAGCAGCTCGCCGAAGATGGCCCGCAGAGCGGGCAGGCCGTGCAGCCCGCCGTAGTTGCGGGTGTCGGTGCCCTCGGGGTCGCGGTATTCGTTGCCGGGCAGGCTCAACAGCCGGTTGGACAGGTCGAGCTGCTCCGGGGCCGGCTTGCCGCGCGTCAGGTCCAGGGCCAGCTTCTTGGCCTGCAGCTCCGCGTAGTCCCGCTGGTGGCGTGCGTGCAGGGCGGTCATCTCGTCGGGGCTGAGGGAATCGAAGGACACCAATGAGCCTTTCGTAGGGGTGCGGCCCCCCGAACGTGGGGGGACCCCGCGCACCCGACAGAGCCCATTGACCCTTGCTGCCTTCCGGCCCTGGGGGAGTTCACAGGATAGACGCCGCGCGGGGTCCTCCGGCGAGTGTAGTACCTGCCTCGGGACGTTCCGCACAGCCGCAGGTCCCGCCACTGGACCCAGCAGTTACCATGGCCCACGGAGGATTCGCCTAGTGGCCTATGGCGCTCGCCTGGAACGCGGGTTGGGTTAACAGCCCTCGCGGGTTCAAATCCCGCATCCTCCGCCAGAGGCTCCGCCCTGCGGACGAACACGACGTAGGTTTTCGCCGCCTTCCGGCTGGCGTGAACCACCAGCCTGAGGAGGCATATGGGCCGGAAGTGGTTCGTGCTGTGGCACGCGTTGTCTGCGATCGCCGCCGGCGCCCTCTACTTCTTCTGCGTGTTGCCCCGCTGGTACGAGTTGATGGGCGACATGCCGCACGGGTTGGCGATGGCGGGGCGGATCGCGTCGGGCGCACTGATCGCCCTGGCCGCGCTGCCGGTCGTGTTCGTCCTGCTGCGCAGCCGCAAGCCGGAGCTGGGCACCCCGCAGCTCGCCCTGAGCATCAGGGTCTGGTCGATCGTGGGCCATGTGCTGGCGGGGGTGCTGATCGTCGGCACCGCGATCAGCGAGATCTGGTTGAGCCTGGACACCGCCGGCCGGTATCTGTTCGGGATCTACGGCGCCGCCGCCGCCATCGCGGTCCTCGGAATCTTCGCGTTCTATCTGTCGTTCGTCGCCGAGTTGCCGCCCCCACCGCCCAAACCGATCAAGACGCGCAAGCCAAAGAAGCGCCGACTGCGTCGCGAGAAGGGCGCGGAGGCCGACACCGAGGAAGCCGAAGAAGCCGAAGCAGTCACGGCCGAGGAGGACGAAGAGACTCCCGAAGCGGCCGAGGAGACCGTCGAGGCCGAAGCGGCCAAAGAGACTCCCGAAGCGGCCAAAGAGACTCCCGAAGCGGCCGAGGAGACCGTCGAGACCGTCGAGGCCGAAGCGGCCGCGCAGACCGTCGAAGCCCCCGCCGAGCCCGAGCAGCCCGAGCCGACGGCAGAACCCGAAGACGCCCAGGGCGGGTTGCGCAACCGCCGCCCCACCGGCAAGGGTTCGCATCGCATGCGGCGCCGGCGCACCCGCGGCGGCGTCGCCGTCGACGAGGAATAACGAAGGTCAGTCGCGGCGCCGGAGGCGCTCGACGTACGCAGCGATGCGCTGCTGGGTCTCCTCCGAGCCCCACATCCGGCGGACCTCGCCGTCGATGTCGGCGGCCTCGCGGATCCTCGCCAGGGTCGGGCCGCGCAGCTGCCCCTTCGTGTGTCGATAGGCCTCCGCGGGGATGCGCCCGAGCTCGGAAGCCTCCGCCAGCGCCATCCCCATCAGGTCGCCGTCGACGACCCGGTGGGCCAGCCCGGCGGCGATCGTCTCGGCCCCGCGGTAGGTGCGCCCGCCGAGCAACACCACGTCGGCGTGGTCCCCGCACGCGTAGCGCATCACCTCGAGCGCGGCGACGGGGAAGGCCACCCCGACGTGCACCTCGGTCACCCCGATCTGCGCGTCCGGGGTGATCAGGCGCCGATCGCACGCGCAGGCCAGCACGCACCCGCCCGCGATCGCGGCGCCGTTGACCGCGGCCACCGTCGGTCCCGGGTAGGTGTAGACCGCCTCGAACGCGTCCGAGAGGGCCGGGACCAGCCGGTCGGTGTAGTCGGCGCCCCCCTCCACCACCCGTTTGAGGTCGACCCCGGCGCTGAACGCACGGCCCGCGCCGGTGATGACGAGCGCGCCGCCGTCCGAACGCGCCAGATCCCCGACCGCGAGGGTCAGCTCCTCCAACAGCTCGACGTCAAGGGCGTTGACGCGCCCCGACGACAGGGTCAGCACCCGCACGTTTTCCACGGAATGAATCTCAATCACGCTGACCACTCAAGCACGGGGCCGGTCGGCGACGACACCCGGAATGTCGGTGTTCTCGTCGGTGTGATAGCTCGCGCACACGCGGTGGTAGCCGTGGGCGATCTGCAGCGGCACTCCGGTCACCGGGTTGTCGGCGGCCTATTAACGCCGGCGCCCATTCCCTATGCTGAGCGAGTGCCAAACAACTATCGAGTCGTTCAGTGGAATACCGGAAACGTCGGCAAGAGCTCGCTGAAGTCGATCGTCACCAATCCGATGCTGGAACTGGTCGGGTGCTACGCGTGGTCGCCGGAGAAGGCCGGCCGCGACGCCGGCGAGCTGGTCGGCATCGCGCCGCTGGGCGTGACCGCCACGAATGACGTCGACGAGCTGCTCGCCCTCAAGCCCGACTGCGTGGTCTACAACCCGATGTGGATCAACGTCGACGAGTTGGTCCGCATCCTGTCCGCCGGCGTCAACGTGGTGACGACGGCGTCGTTCATCACGGGAGGAAACCTGGGCGACGGCCGCGACCGAATCCTGCAGGCCTGCCAGATGGGCGGCTCGACCATCTTCGGGTCCGGCGTCAGCCCGGGCTTCGCCGAGCTGCTGGCCATCGTGTCGGCCATGGTGTGCAACCGGATCGACAAGGTCACCGTCAACGAGGCCGCCGACACCACCTTCTACGACTCCCCCGAGACCGAGAAGCCGGTGGGCTTCGGCCAGCCGATCGGCCACCCGGATCTTCAGGCGATGGCCGCGAAGGGGACGGCCATCTTCGGCGAGGCCGTCCGGCTGGTGGGCGACGCCCTGGGCGTCGAGCTCGACGACGTGCGGTGCGTGGCCGAGTTCGCCCAGACCACGGCCGACCTGGAGATGGCGTCCTGGACCATCCCCGCCGGATGCGTGGCGGGGGTCTACATCAGCTGGCAGGGCGTGGTCGGCGACACCGTCCTGATCGACCTGAACGTTCGGTGGCGCAAGGGCCAGACGCTGGAGCCGGACTGGAAGATCGAGCAGGACGGCTGGGTCATCCAGATCGACGGCCAGCCAACGGTGACGACCAAGGTCGGCTTCCTGCCGCCGCCCTACTTCGAGGCCACGACCATCGAGGAGTTCATGGATCTCGGCCACATCATGACGGCGATGCCGGCCGTCAACGCGATCCCGGCCGTCGTCGCCGCGGCGCCGGGCATTGCCACCTACTCCGACTTGCCGCTGACGCTGCCCCGCGGCAACGTGCCGACGGCCTTGGCTTAGCCCGCGCCGAACCGCGGCACTTCCACGGGACCCTGGTGCCGGGCCGCCGCGATCGCGTTGCGCAGCGGGCCGGCAAGGCCGGCAAAGGATCCCATGTCGAACAGCAGCGGCGTCAGTAGCCGGTTGTGCACGAAACCGAACGCGCTGCCGGTGTCGGGGTCGGCCCACCCGAGGGTGCCGCCGAGCCCGACGTGCCCGAAACCGTTGAGCAGACCGGGAACCGGCGATTCGTGGTAGCCGAGGTGAAACGGCATGGGCACCACCATGTTCGCGTCGGGCCACTTGCGTCGCGCCTGCCCGGTCAGGCCACGGGTCAGCTCCGTGGACAAATACTTCTTGCCGTCGATGCGGCCGTCGTTGGCCAGGACCGCGTACATCTTGGCCAGGCCGCGGCCGGTCACCACGCCGTTGGCGGCGGGCACCTCGCCGTCCAGGAACGGGGTGTCGCCCTTGACCAGCGAGACGACACCCGGGAAGTACATCGCGCCCAGGGCACCCGAGAACGGCAGCCCGGCCACCCGGGGGGCCAGGAAGTTGAACACCGGGGCGCGCAGCCTGCCCTGGGGCATCAGGATCTGCGCCACCTTCGTCGGCGCTCCCTCCGGCGGGCGCCCGAGGTGCACGCCGTCGGTGTCGAGCGGACGCGCCACCTCCCGGCGGAACAGCTCGCGCATGCCCTTGCCGGTCACCGCCCGGGCCAGGCCGGACAGCAGCCACCCGTAGGTCAGCGCGTGATAGGCCTGCACGCCGCGCAGATGGTCGACGGGCGCGGCGGCCAGGCGCTCCTCCATGAGCAGGTGGTCCATCAACTCCGTCTTGGTGACGCCCCGCAGATGCGACAACCCCGATCGGTGCCGCAGGACGTCGCGGACCGTGATGTTGGCCTTCCCGTTGGCCGCGAACTCGGGCCAGTGCTCGGCGACCGGGTCGTCGTGGGACAGCAGGCCGCGGTCGGCGAGCCGGTGGATCACCGTGGAGGCGACACCCTTGGTGGCCGAGAACACCATGGCTCCGGTGTCGGCGGTCCAGCGCTCGGTTCCGGCCCGGTCCGACCACCCGGTCCAGACATCGACGACGGGCACCCCGTCGATGTAGACGCACAGGGCGCCCCCGCCGAACCGGCGGGCGAAGAACAGCTGGGCGAAGATCTTGATGACGTTGGCGAAATGGGGATCGGCGGCACCGGACACACCGCGCGGCAAGCCATCGTCGGTGCCTAGCAGGGTCGATGCCGTCATTGGCACGGAGCCATCACGACCACGAAGCTAGCAGCCGCAAAGGCCTACCGGGGGGTTTCCGGGGGTTCTTCGGGTGGGGGCGGCCCCGGCGGCGAATTGTTCAGCCACCTGCGCAGCCGGAGCAGCTGGTTGACCACCATGCCGACGCCGAGCAGGATCACGACGGCCACGATCGCCACCACAAGTGCGGTGCTCACGAATCCATGGTGACAGCCACCCTGGGGGTTTCAAGCGGGTTTCGAGCGGTTTCAAAAGCACCTCTGTCGGGGTAGACACCCGCCCATGAGCACCGAAGACAAGGCCAAGAACAAGATCGAGGACCTGGGCGGCCGGGCCAAGGAGGCCATCGGCAAGGCCACCGGGAACGAGGACACCCGCAACGAGGGCCGGGCGGACCAGGTCAAGTCCAACCTCAAGGACGCCGGCGAGAAGGTGAAGGACGCCTTCCGGAAATGATGCGCCTGCTGGCGGCGGCCGTCATCGGGGCGGCCGCGCTGTTGGGCGCACCGGCGAGCGCCACCCCGGTGGCGGGCGCCGAACCGTGTCCCGACGTCGAGGTGGTGTTCGCACGTGGCTCCGGGGAGCCGCCGGGCCTCGGCGGTGTCGGACGGACGTTCGTCGACGCGCTGCGCCCGCAGCTGGGCTCCCGCTCGCTGAACGTTTACGCGGTCAAGTACCCGGCCAGCACCGAATTCGCCAACCCCGACTTTCCCCACAAGTTCATCGACGGGGTGCGCGACGCAAGCGCCCACGTCGAGTCCACGGCGGCCAATTGCCCCAACACCAAGGAGGTGCTCGGCGGTTACTCCCAGGGCGCGGCCGTGGCGGGGTTCGTCACGTCGGCGTCCGTGCCGCCCGGCGTGCCCGCCTCCGAGGTGCCCAAGCCGATGCCGCCGGAGGTGGCCACGCACGTCGCGGCGATCACCATGTTCGGGACGCCGTCCGAGAAGTTCATGGAGAAGTACGGCGCGCCGACGATCGTGATCGGCCCGCTGTACGCGGACAAGACCCTCGAGCTGTGCGCTCAGGGCGATCCGGTGTGCGGCGACGGCACCAATTTCGCGGCGCACACGTCCTACACGGTGAACGGCATGGTCAGCCAGGGCGCAAACTTCGCCGCCGATCACCTGTAGGCAGAATCGCAGCATGCGAGTTCTGGTCACGGGCGGTACGGGTTTCGTCGGCGGGTGGACCGCCCAGGCCATCACCGATGCGGGTCATTCGGTCCGGTTCCTGGTGCGCAGCGCCGCCCGGCTGCAGACGTCGGTCGCCAGACTGGGCGTCGACGTGTCGGACTTCGCCGTCGGGGACATCACCGACCGTGACTCGGTGCGCGAGGCGCTGCGCGGGTGCGACGCCGTCGTGCACAGCGCCGCGCTGGTGGCCACCGACCCGCGGCAGACCAACCAGATGCTGACCACCAACATGCAGGGCGCGCAGAACGTGCTCGGTCAGTCCGTCGAGCTCGGCCTGGACCCCGTCGTTCACGTGTCGAGCTTCTCCGCGCTGTTCCACCCCGGACTCGAGACGTTGCGTGCGGACCTGCCGGTGGTCGGCGGGGCGGACGGGTACGGGACGTCCAAGGCCCAGGTCGAGATCTATGCCCGCGGACTGCAGGATGCCGGCGCGCCGGTGAACATCACCTACCCCGGCATGGTCATCGGCCCGCCGGTCGGTGACCGGTTCGGCGAGGCCGGCGAGGGCGTCAGGGCCGCGCTGGCCATGCACCTGATCCCCGGGCGGGGCGCGGCGTGGCTGATCGTCGACGTGCGCGACCTGGCCGCCCTGCACGCGGCCCTGCTGGAGCCCGGGCGCGGGCCCCGCCGCTACATGGCGGGCGGGCACCGGGTCCCGGCGTCCGAACTGGCGCAGCTGCTGGGCCGGGCGGGCCGGACGCCGGTGGTCGCCGTTCCGGTTCCCGACGCCGCGCTGCGGGCGGCGGGCTCGGTGCTGGACCGGGCGGGCCGGCTGCTGCCGTTCGAGACGCCCTTCACCGCGGCGGGGATGCAGTATTACACGCAGATGCCGGCCTCCGACGATTCGCCCAGCGAACGCGAGCTCGGCATCACCTGGCGTGATCCGCGCGAAACCCTGGCCGACACGATCGAGGCCTTTCGCACCGGAACCTGAGGCCCTAAGGCTCTCGTCGGCCGCGGTCCGCGGGGAGAACATCGCCATAGCGTTCCGAATCTGGACTCCGGACGGGAGATCCGCCATGACCAAACCCATTCCGCCGCTGGACCTTTCATGGCTGTTGATCGAGTCGCCGGCCGGTACGACGCACGTCGGGGCGATGATGCTGTTCAAGAAGCCGGCCGGGCGGGGCTCGGTGGTGCGCGAGATCGTGGACGCCTACCGGGCGCATCCGCCGGCGCCGCCGTTCAACTATGTCCCCGAGCTGCTCGGCCGCGGCGCACCCCATTTCCGCGAGGTGGCGAACTGGGACCCCCACTACCACGTCGGGCACCTGGCGCTGCCGGCCCGGGCCACCTACGACGACCTGCTGCGGCTCGTCGCGGACCTGCATGAACCGCAGCTCGATCGCGACCGGCCGCTCTTTCGCTGCTGGGTGATCGACGGGGCACCGGACCGAATGTTCGCCGTCTACACCAAGACGCATCACTGCATCATCGACGGCGAATCGGGCCTGAAGCGGATCTACGCGGGGCTCAGCACGTCCGACGAGCGCACCGTTCCGGTACCCGGCTTCGCGCTTCCAACACCCGCCCCCGCGCCACACGCGCCGGCGCCCGTCCTCGAGCGCATCGCCGACTCGGTTCGCGGGGCGATCACCCGGGTCGAGGCGCTCAACCAGGTGTCGGTCGGCGCGCTGCGCAAGGTTCTCGGCGGCCTGGTCTCCTCGCATCTCGAGGGCAGCCTGCCGTTCGCGGCGCAACACGCCCCGACCAACGAGCCGCTCAAGATCGGGCGCAGGTTCGCCACGCTGTCGCTACCGCTCGCCGAGATGCGCGAGGTCGGGCACCAGTTCGGGGCCACCCTCAACGACGTGGCGGCCACCGTGATCGACGGCGGGCTGCATGCGTACCTGCACGAGAACGGCCGCGGCTTCGCCCACCCGTTCATCGCGATGTGCCCGGTGTCGCTGCGCGGCGGCGACGACGCGGCGATCGGCACGCGCGTGTCGGCGCTGTTCGTGCGGCTCGGCGAGCCCGGCGCGGGCATCGCGGAACGGATGCGCCAGGTGGTGCACTCGGTCGCCGCCGCCAAGAAGGAGCTGAGCGGCATGTCGACCGGGGCGGCGATGACCTATGCGGTCGGACTCGTGGCGCTCGCGGGCCTCGGCGCCTCCACCCACCTGGACCGGGTCGGCCATCCGGCATGCAACCTCGTCATCTCGAACGTGGCGGGCGCCCGCGAGCCCCGCTATCTCAACGGGGCACGCCTGCTCGGTGTCTATCCGGTCTCCGCGCTGGCCGCCTCGATCGGGCTCAACGTCACGCTGGCGTCCTACCACGAGAACATGGACTTCGGGTTCGTCGCCAACGCCGCGGCGCTCGACGACGTGACCCGGCTCGCCCACCACACCCGGCGGGCCTACGAGGAGCTGAAGCAAGCAGCGGGACTCGGGCCGGCGCGCCCGCAGTCCGCCACCGTGTAGGAGGATTGCCGGATGAAAGCCGTCACCTGCACCAACGCCGAACTCGAAGTCGTCGATCTGCCGACACCCACGCCGGCCAAGGGTCAGCTGCTCATCGACGTCCTGCGCTGCGGCATCTGCGGTTCGGACCTGCACGCCCGCCGCCACTGTGACGAACTGGCCGACGTGATGGCCGAATCCGGCTACGACGCCTTCATGCGGTCGGGCCAGTCCGTCGTCTTCGGCCACGAGTTCTGCGGCGAGGTTCTCGACCGCGGCCCCGGCACGCCCAAGTCGCCGCGGACGGGCACCCGTGTCGTCTCCCTGCCGCTGCTGCGGCGGGGCCAGGAGGTGCACGGGATCGGACTGTCGACCATGGCGCCCGGCGCCTACGCCGAGCAACTGCTCGTCGAACGGTCGCTGACCTTCGAGGTGCCCAACGGCCTGTCGCCCGAGATCGCCGCGCTGACCGAGCCCATGGCCGTCGGGTGGCACGCCGTCCGGCGCGGCGAGGTGGGCAAGGGCGACGTCGCGATCGTCATCGGCTGCGGCCCGATCGGGCTGGCGGTCATCTGCATGCTCAAAGCGCACGGGGTGCGCACCGTCGTCGCGAGCGACTTCTCCCCCGGCCGGCGCGCGCTGGCGACCGCGTGTGGCGCCGACATCGTCGTCGACCCCGCGCAGGAGTCTCCGTACCGCACCGCCGCGAGCCGCAAGCACCTGCAGGGCATCCTCGAAGCGTTCGACCTCGCGGTCGGCACCATCGAGAAGCTGCAGAAGCTGCGGCTGCCGTGGGAGCACGTCTGGCGCGCCGCCGACGCCGTGGGCGCCGCGACGCCCAAGCATCCCGTCATCTTCGAATGCGTTGGCGTCCCGGGCATCATCGACGACATCATCGCCAGCGCGCCGCTGTTCTCGCGCGTGGTCGTGGTGGGCGTGTGCATGGGCGCCGACCGCCTCCGGCCGGCCATGGCCATCAACAAGGAGATCGACCTGCGCTTCGTGCTGGGCTATACACCGCTCGAGTTCCGCGACACGCTGCACATGCTCGCCGACGGCAGGGTCGACGTCGCCCCGCTGATCACCGATACCGTCGGGCTCTCCGGGGTGGCGGGGGCGTTCGACGCGCTCGGGAACCCCGAGGCGCACGCGAAGATCCTGATCGACCCGAAAAGCGCGTCGGTCTAGGCGGGTTCGATCTCGAGTCCGACGTGGACCTTGTCGATGCCGCCGCGCACGATCGAGTGCGCGTAGAACCACCAGGCGTGGTACCAGTACCGCTTGAGGACGGCGTTGTAGACGCGCCGCGTCTCGGACTTCGGTAACACCCGGGCCACGCCTTCGACGGGGTCGCTCTTGGGCTTGCCCAGCGATCCGCTCTTGGCGAGAGTCACCCTGGGCGTGTTGCGGATGCGCCGCACCTTCCAGGAACCGTCGTCGGTGATGACCAGGAGCTTGTTGCCCTCCGGGACTCCCCAGATCGCGGTCGGTTTGGGCCGGCCGTCCTTGGTGAAGGTCGTCAACAGCAAGTACTTGGACTTGATGACATCCTGGAAAGTGGTAGCCACGCCGTACATTCTTCATCAGCATGGCAGTCTTTGACCATGGCGACCACCCGCGACCTGCTGATCGAGGCCACCGGCGCGCTGATGGTCGAAGAGGGTTACGCCGCAGCCACGTCGCGCCGGGTGGCGGCCCGCGCCGGTGTCAAACCGGCCCTGGTGCACTACCACTTCCCGAACATGGACGAGCTGTACCTGGCCGTATTCCGCCGCGGGGCCGCCGCCTACCTGGAGCGCCAGCGCCGGGCGTGGGCCGCCGAGCGCCCGCTGCACGCCTTCTGGGACACCCTCACCGAACCCAAGGACACCCGGCTGCTGTTGGAATTCATGGGACTTGCCAACCACCGCAAGGAGATTCGCGCCGAGATTGCGGACTGGTCGGATCGGTGGCGCGAAATGCAGATCGCCGCACTGGATTCCGTCGTGCGCGGCCACGGCCTCGACCCGCGGGAGTACCCTGCGGCGGGCATCGCGGTGGTCATCGCCTCGATCGGCCGGACCCTGATCCTCGAGCAGGGGTTCGGCAGCATCGCCGGCCACGAGGAGGCCGTCGCCCTGGTCAAACGATTCCTCGACCGCTTCGAGACCTCGCCTTAGGGCAACACAACCCGCAACCGCTCCCAGCCGCGGACCGTCGACGTGGAGGCGAGTTGTGCTGTGTCGTAGTCGATTCCCCATTCGGGCCAGCGGTTGAGGAGTTCCTCGAGGGCGACGCGGCCTTCCAGGCGCGCCAGATTGGCGCCCAGGCAGTAATGCACGCCCTTACCGAAGGTGATGTGCGAGATGTTGTCGCGGTGGATGTTGAACGTGTCCGGGTCGGTGTAGCGGCGCGGGTCGCGGTTGGCGGCGCCGAACAGCAGCAGCATTGCGCTGCCGGCCGGAACCGTTGTGCCGTAACAGTCGAAGTCGCGCGTCATCCAGCGGGCGACGTGCGGCCCGGTGGGCTCGAAGCGCAGGGTCTCATCGACGGCGCGGTTCAGCAGCGAGCGATCCCGGTCGATGTCGCGGCGCTGGTCGGGATGCTCGGCGAGCACCTTGGCCAGCCAGCCGATCAGCCGACCGGTCGTCTCGTTGCCGGCACCGGCGACCACCTGGGTGTAGTGCAGCACCTCCTTGCGGGTCAGCTTGCGGCGCACCCGGTGCTCGTCGTCGAACTCGACGTTGAGCAGGGTGGTCATCAGGTCGTCGGACGGATTCTTGGACCGCCATTCGACGTAGTCGGCGTAGATCCGCCCGTCGGCGATCGAGTCGGCGTTGGCGACCTTCAGCGGCGCGCCCGGCTTGGTGCGCAGGTTGGCGTCGTTGGCGTCGCGCACCGGGATCTGTTCGGACTCCGGGATCCCCAGCAGCATGCCGATCACCCGCATCGGCATCATGGAAGCCAGCTCGGCGATGATGTCGAAGCCGCCGGACCCGACCAGCGGGTCCAGGCAGCGGACGCAGTACCGCCGGATCTGGTCCTCGAGGGCGGCCATCCGGCGCGGGGTGAACACCCGGGACATCAGCCCGCGCAGGATCGTGTGCTCGGGCGGATCCTGGAACATCATGACCCCGCCGGGCATGTCGAATTTCGACTGGACCAGTTCGAGGATGTCGCTGCGGCGGTTGGAGAAGACCTCCCAATTGGCCAAACCCTGCTCGACGTCGGAATGCCTCGACAGCGCCCAGAAGTCGTACCGCTCGTTGTAGTAGAGCGGCGCTTCCTCGCGCAGCCGCGCGTACACCGGGTAGGGGTCGGCGATGATGCCGATGTCGTATGGGTCGTAATACACGGCCGTGTCGTTGGTGACGGTCATCGATCGTTCCTTGCATCCGACGGCGCCCCGGGGTTTGGGCGATCGCCCAAAATCGGGGCGCAGGCATTGTTTAGCAGTCCTCCCGAGACCCCGTCAAGACCTCCCCGCGCCCCCGTCGCGCCTTCGCGCGTGAAGATTGCGACCCGGGCGTGAAGGATGCGTTAAGCGGGTCACGCGGTTCTCGGCGCGCCGGGCATGCTGGAAATGTGAGCTTTCGGACCCCGGCGACCGCGCGGATGCTGTCCCGCGCCGGTTCGGTGCGTGTGACGCTCGCCTACGCGGTCGCGCTCGTCGCGGTCTCGCTCACGCTCACTGCGCTCGGCCGGCACGCACGCGAGGCCGCCGTGAGCCGCATGAGCACCAACCTGCACAACCTCGCGCACGGCCGCGTGACCACGCTGATCGGCAGCGCGTTCGTCGACAACGGCGGCGCCGTCGTCGTCTGGCTGCCGGGACTGGTGTGCCTGCTGGCCCTGGGCGAACTGATCTGGCGCGGCCGGGGCCTGCTGCTCGCGTTCGCGGTCGGCCACGTCGGGGCGACGCTGATCGTCGCGGCCGGGCTGGTCGCCGCGGTCAAGGCGGGTTGGCTGCCGATCTCGGTTGCGCGCGCCAGCGACGTGGGCATCAGTTACGGCGCGGTGGCCGTCCTCGGGGCGCTCACGGCGGCCATTCCGCCCCGGTCGCGGCCGGCCTGGGCCGGTTGGTGGCTCGGCACCGCGGTCGCGGCGAGCCTGGCCGCCGACTTCACCGGCGCCGGCCACGTCGTGGCGCTGCTGCTGGGCATGGCGCTCTCGGTGCGGCTGCCCTCGATGGTCCGCTGGACGCCGATGCACGTGGCGTTGCTCGCCGTCGGGGTGGTGTTCGGCTGCTTCGTGCTGTCGGGGCCCTGCGCGCTGGCACCCGTCGGCGGGCTGGCCGGGGCGCTGCTCGCCGGCCTGGCCGCGGCGGGTGTCGGCGCCTCCCCTTTCAGGGTCGTATCCCCCCAGCGGCGATGAACGCGGGGGAACCGCGCGACAGCTGCAAACCGAGTACCGAACCACGCGGGTGCCCGGCGATGGTCGCACCAAAAATCCACTCGGCTAGCGGCGGAAATCGGACGCAGAGTCGCATCGTCGATCGTCGCGGTCGCATATGCCCGGGGCGGCCAGTTTGGCCCGCACGACTGCCAAGGTGGCACGGGCTTCGGGGGTGAGCCAGCCGCAAACTCCGACGTCATATCGCCCTGTGATTTGCCTGGGGTCACACCGCGGCGCCCGAAACGATTCGTGCTATTGAGTTTGTTGATTCTGAGTTTGTTGAGTCGATATTCGCCTTCTATCGGTGTAATTTCCTGACTACCTGAAGGCCCGATTGTTGGCTGCGTGGAGGCAGTTGTGTCGTATGTGATCGCAGCACCAGAGATGTTGGCGGCGGCCGCGGGGAATTTGGCGACTATTGATTCGTCACTTTGCGTGGCCCACACCGCGGCGGCAGCCTCGACCGTTGCGTTAGTGCCCGCGGCCGCCGATGAGGTGTCAGTGAATACGGCACACCTGTTCTCCCGCTGCGCCCAGGACTATCAGGCGGTAGCCAGGCAGGCGGCCGCGTTTCACGAGCAGCTGATTCGAAACTTCAATACGAGTGCCCGCTCATATGCTCTCACCGAGGCCGCCAACGCCTCGTCGTTGCCGTCCTTGGATGCGAGAGCAGGCTCATCTGCCAGCGCTGCCGTCTGTCGGCGGCAACTGAATACTGACCAGAGCGCGGCAACTGAATTTTGACCAGCTTCCTGGAGACCCTTGGCTCGGGCGAGCCAGGGAGGAAGCGAGTGTTAAGCGTGGAGGATTGGGCAGAGATCCGGCGGTTGCGGCGGTCGGAGCAGTTGTCGATTTCCGAGGTTGCACGGGTGATGGGCGTAGCCCGTAACACGGTGAAGGCGGCGTTGGCCAGTGATCGGCCACCGAAGTATCAGCGGGAGTCGGCCGGGTCGGTCGTTGACGAGGTTGAGCCGCGGATCCGGGAATTGCTCGCGGCTTATCCGAGGATGCCGGCGACGGTGATCGCCGAGCGGATCGGTTGGCAATATTCGATCCGGACGCTCAGTGAGCGGGTGCGTGAGTTACGGCCGGTGTATCTGCCACCGGATCCGGCATCGCGCACGACCTATCAGGCCGGCGAGATCGCGCAGTGCGATTTGTGGTTTCCCAACGTGTCGATCCCGGTCGGTTGTGGTCAGGTGCGTACGGCCACTGCGCTGCCGGTGATGACGATGGTGTGTGGGTATTCGCGATGGGCCTCGGCGTTGCTGATTCCCAGTCGCAGCGCCGAGGATCTGTACGCCGCTTGGTGGCAGCATCTTTCGGTGCTGGGCGCGGTGCCGAGAGTGTTCGTCTGGGACGGCGAGGGCGCGGTCGGGCGGTGGCGGGCCCGGATGCCTGAGTTGACTGCGGTCTGTCAGGCGTTCCGTGGAACGGTGGCCGCCAAGGTGGTGATCTGCAAGCCCGGTGACCCTGAGGCCAAGGGGCTCGTCGAGCGCTTCCACGACTATCTGGAACGGGCGTTTCTGCCAGGGCGGGTTTTCACCTCGCCGGTGGACTTCAACACCCAACTCGGCGAATGGTTGGTGGGCGCCAACCATCGTCAGCATCGCCTGTTGGGGTGCCGCCCGTCAGATCGGGCGGAGGCCGACAAGGCTGCGATGCTGGCATTGCCGCCGGTGGCACCGGTCACCGGATGGAGAACCCATGTCCGGCTGCCACGCGATCACTACGTGCGCCTGGATGCCAATGACTACTCGGTGCACCCGTCGGCCGTCGGACGGCGCATCGAAGTCCTGGCCGACTTGGCCCAGGTTCGGGTGTGGTGTGCCGGGCGGCTGGTCGCCGAGCACGACCGGATCTGGGCCAAGCACCAGACGATCAGCGATCCCGAGCACGTCGCGGCGGCCAAGGCGATGCGCCGTCACCGGTTCGACGTCGTGGCGCCCCCAGCCCAGGTCGAGGTTGAGCAGCGTTGTTTGACCGACTACGACGTCCTTGTCGACGTCGATGGGCCGGTGGCGTGATGGCCGCCAAGACCACGACCATCAGCCGCGACATGACCGCCGAGCTGGCCTATCTCACCCGAGCGCTCAAGGCCCCCACCTTGCGCGAAGCCGTCGAGCGGCTTGCCGAGCGGGCAAGGACCGAGGCCTGGAGCTATGAGGAGTTCCTGGCCGCGTGTCTGCAGCGCGAGGTCTCCGCCCGGGAGTCTCACGGCGGTGAAGGAAGGATCCGGGCTGCCCGGTTCCCCTCTCGGAAGTCGTTGGAGGAGTTCGACTTCGACCACGCCCGTGGCCTCAAACGCGACGCCATCGCCCATCTGGGTACCTTGGACTTCGTCACCGCAAAAGACAACGTCGTCTTCCTCGGCCCGCCAGGAACAGGCAAGACCCACCTGGCGACCGGCATCGCGATTCGGGCCTGTCAGGCCGGGCACCGCGTCCTGTTCGCCACCGCAAGCCAGTGGGTCGACCGTCTCGCGACCGCTCACCACGGCGGGACCCTGCAAGCCGAACTCGTACGGCTGGCCCGCTACCCACTTCTCGTCGTCGACGAAGTCGGTTACATCCCGTTCGAGCCCGAAGCGGCCAACCTTTTCTTCCAGCTGGTGTCCTCCCGCTACGAACGAGCCAGCCTCATCGTCACCTCCAACAAACCCTTCGGCCGCTGGGGCGAAGTCTTCGGCGACGACGTCGTCGCCGCCGCCATGATCGACCGCCTCGTCCACCACGCCGAGGTCATCGCACTCAAAGGAGACAGCTACCGCATCAAAGACCGAGACCTCGGCCGCGTCCCCACCGTCACGGCCGACGAACAATGAACCCAGCTGGTCAAAATTCACTTGCCGACAACTGGTCAGAATTCAGTTGCCGTTGACACCGTCGGGGCACAGATCCTGCCCGTGACGTTAACTCTCGACGAGGCAATAGCCTTTTTGTTGCTTCTCCCAGTTGAGTTGCCGTTAATCATCCTGTTCTTGGTTCTCGGAGGTCAACTCCAGATCGCGTTTTAGGGCTGGCCTGTACGGCTGTCATGGCATCAATTGCAGCCGCAAGAAAGTTAGTGTGCGTCGAAGTACATTCGCTCCCAATGTAGGTAATCGACAGCCCTCAGCGGGGGTGGCCGTTCGTGGTTGGCGTGGTGTGGTTACTCGTCGGCCACCGCATCGAGCCATGAGCGCTGCACGTGCAAACGCCACCCGTCAGTGACCAGCACGACGCCAGGGTTGTCTGGGTCCGTGATTTTCTCGGACAGGGCGACGTCGACGATCTCCGAGGGCGTCGAGGACAGTGTGGCGGCGGCGGTCTCGATGGGCACCGTCACCGGGTCGGTTACGTCTTCGGGGCCGAAACCGCGACAGCACAGCGTCATCGATGCGGTGCGATAGATGCGGACATCGTCACCGGGCTTGGATAGCAGCGGGGCGCCGTAGTGGTCGCGCATGTAGCGCGCGAGCCGCATCAACGGGGTGTCCATGGCGGTCATTGTGTCATTGGGCTGACGGGGACTTCGGTGGCCGCGGGACAGCGCCTACAACGTCGTCTTGAACCGCTGGCCAGATCCACTACCCTTGCTTGCCCCTGATATTCCTCGTCAGATCCCTATCCTTGCTCGGCTGAACGCGTTTCGGCTCCCCCGGCATCTTCGGGGTGCCACAGTCCTACAGGTCATGCTTACCTGCGTATTTGCAGCTCGCGAGCATCAGCCATGCGGCAGGTTGTCGGGCGAGTTTTCGCCCGAATCCGCCGTCGTCATGGCATCGCCTCGCCACAGGGGATGTGCCCCGGCGAACCGAGATTTCTTGCCATGTCGAGATGGCTCGATGCTGAGCTCGCAAACGTCCTCGGCGACGGCGGCCGCTGCCGTGGCGGGCGGATCGGGATCAGACGAGCCGGGATCCAACCTGGAGAAGTTGATGATGCGGGTGGCGGCCGATACGCCCGAAAGCTGCTAGATCGGCCGCACGACAAAGCGCTGCGGTATCGACACGCCACCTGCTGTCCCTCTGAAGCAGACGATGCACAGGTCGCCGCAGCGCGTCATCGACCTATCTGTCGGCTTCCGCAGAAGCGGTCGTCGCCTGATGGAGAAGACCATTCCATCCGGCGAGGTGGCCGAGATCACGGGCACCTCGAAACGCTGGGTCGTGGAGCAGCTGCGTGCCGTTCGGTTGCCATCGCTACCAGAAACAAATGGCCACCGCTCCACGCGAGGTGGCCGTTTGCCGCCAGTAAGTGTTAGGGAGTCTGGCCGGGAATGCCGTCGGCCGCCGTGCCGCTGACAACCGGGCCGCCGCCGCCCCCACCACCGACGCCGACGCCGCCGCCATTCCCGCCCCCGCCGGCGGATCCGGCCCCACTACCGCCTGCCCCGCCGACCGCGCCGCCGTCGCCGGGGTTACCGTGGCCGAAGCCGTTGATGCCCCACGAGGCGCCCCCACCGCCCCCACCGCCGACGCCGTTGCCGTTTGGCCCACCTGCCCCGCCGGGATAGATGTAGATGCCGGAGACCGTTCTTCCGCCGGTGCCGCCGTCGCCGGCGGTACCGGCGGCGGAGGCGGCACCGCCCCCACCACCGCCGCCACCGCCGCCGGCGGCAGTCTGCTGGACCACACCGCCGCCGCCACCGCCGCCGCCAGCGCCGGCCGCTCCGCCGGTCGCCCCAGTGGCTGCGTCGCCACCACCGCCGCCACCACCGCCGCCGCCGTATCCGCTGACCTCGAAGCCGGCGCCTGTGGTGAAGGCGGTGCCGCCGGTGCCGCCGCCCCCACCCGTGCCGCCGGTGCCGCCGGTGCCGATGCTGCCGGTGCCGGTCCCCGCGTCGCCGCCGGTGCCGCCAGCGCCGCCGCCACCGCCGCCGCCGGCATATTCAGTTTGGATTGCGAAATAGTCGTGCGAGTTGGTGCCACCGTTGCCGGCGGTGCCGCCGGTGCCACCGTTACCGCCGGTCCCGTTGGTTCCGAATGTGGAGTTGCCACCGGCACCGCCTTGCCCGCCTTGGCCACCGCTGCCGCCCTGGCCGCCGCGACTGCCGTCGGTGCCTGCACCGGTGCCGCCGGTGCCGCCGCCGCCGCCGGTGCCGCCGGTGCCGCCGGTGCCGGCCGTACCGGTGGTGGAGTTGGCGCCGACACCGCCTTGGCCGCCTTGGCCACCGCCGCCGCCTTGGCCGGCAAGATCGTTGGGAGCACCGGCGCCGGTGCCGCCGGTGCCGCCGCTGCCGCCATTACCACCCAGCCCGCCGACACCCTGCTGGCCGGCCGTCCCACCGTTGGCGTGACCGGCGGCCCCACCGCCGCCACCCGTACCGCCATTACCGCCAATCGCCCCCGCATCACCCGGATTCAGGCCGTCGCCCCCGCCACCACCGGCCCCACCGGTACCGCCCGTACCGCCGTTACCCGCGGTCCCCGAGCCGGCCTGACCACCCAGCCCGGTCCCACCGAACCCCGCATCACCACCAGTGCCGCCGTTACCGCCCAACACACCGCCACCGCCCGCACCACCACCAGCCACCCCGCTGTGATCGGCGCCGCCCACCCCCTGGGCGCCTTGACCACCACCGCCGCCATTACCCCCCAACCCGCCAACACCCTGCTGGCCGGCCGTCCCACCGTTGGCGTGACCGGCGGCCCCACCGCCGCCACCCGTACCGCCATTACCGCCAATCGCCCCCGCATCACCCGGATTCAGGCCGTCGCCCCCGCCACCACCGGCCCCACCGGTACCGCCCGTACCGCCGTTACCCGCGGTCCCCGAGCCGGCCTGACCACCCAGCCCGGTCCCACCGAACCCCGCATCACCACCAGTGCCGCCGTTACCGCCCAACACACCGCCACCGCCCGCACCACCACCAGCCACCCCGCTGTGATCGGCGCCGCCCACCCCCTGGGCGCCTTGACCACCACCGCCGCCATTACCCCCCAACCCGCCAACACCCTGCTGGCCGGCCGTCCCACCGTTGGCGTGACCGGCGGCCCCACCGCCGCCACCCGTACCGCCATTACCGCCAATCGCCCCCGCATCACCCGGATTCAGGCCGTCGCCCCCGCCACCACCGGCCCCACCGGTACCGCCCGTACCGCCGTTACCCGCGGTCCCCGAGCCGGCCTGACCACCCAGCCCGGTCCCACCGAACCCCGCATCACCACCAGTGCCGCCGTTACCGCCCAACACACCGCCACCGCCCGCACCACCACCAGCCACCCCGCTGTGATCGGCGCCGCCCACCCCCTGGGCGCCTTGACCACCACCGCCGCCATTACCCCCCAACCCGCCAACACCCTGCTGGCCGGCCGTCCCACCGTTGGCGTGACCGGCGGCCCCACCGCCGCCACCCGTACCGCCATTACCGCCAATCGCCCCCGCATCACCCGGATTCAGGCCGTCGCCCCCGCCACCACCGGCCCCACCGGTACCGCCCGTACCGCCGTTACCCGCGGTCCCCGAGCCGGCCTGACCACCCAGCCCGGTCCCACCGAACCCCGCATCACCACCAGTGCCGCCGTTACCGCCCAACACACCGCCACCGCCCGCACCACCACCAGCCACCCCGCTGTGATCGGCGCCGCCCACCCCCTGGGCGCCTTGACCACCACCGCCGCCATTACCCCCCAACCCGCCAACACCCTGCTGGCCGGCCGTCCCACCGTTGGCGTGACCGGCGGCCCCACCGCCGCCACCCGTACCGCCATTACCGCCAATCGCCCCCGCATCACCCGGATTCAGGCCGTCGCCCCCGCCACCACCGGCCCCACCGGTACCGCCCGTACCGCCGTTACCCGCGGTCCCCGAGCCGGCCTGACCACCCAGCCCGGTCCCACCGAACCCCGCATCACCACCAGTGCCGCCGTTACCGCCCAACACACCGCCACCGCCCGCACCACCACCAGCCACCCCGCTGTGATCGGCGCCGCCCACCCCCTGGGCGCCTTGACCACCACCGCCGCCATTACCCCCCAACCCGCCAACACCCTGCTGGCCGGCCGTCCCACCGTTGGCGTGACCGGCGGCCCCACCGCCGCCACCCGTACCGCCATTACCGCCAATCGCCCCCGCATCACCCGGATTCAGGCCGTCGCCCCCGCCACCACCGGCCCCACCGGTACCGCCCGTACCGCCGTTACCCGCGGTCCCCGAGCCGGCCTGACCACCCAGCCCGGTCCCACCGAACCCCGCATCACCACCAGTGCCGCCGTTACCGCCCAACACACCGCCACCGCCCGCACCACCACCAGCCACCCCGCTGTGATCGGCGCCGCCCACCCCCTGGGCGCCTTGACCACCACCGCCGCCATTACCCCCCAACCCGCCAACACCCTGCTGGCCGGCCGTCCCACCGTTGGCGTGACCGGCGGCCCCACCGCCGCCACCCGTACCGCCATTACCGCCAATCGCCCCCGCATCACCCGGATTCAGGCCGTCGCCCCCGCCACCACCGGCCCCACCGGTACCGCCCGTACCGCCGTTACCCGCGGTCCCCGAGCCGGCCTGACCACCCAGCCCGGTCCCACCGAACCCCGCATCACCACCAGTGCCGCCGTTACCGCCCAACACACCGCCACCGCCCGCACCACCACCAGCCACCCCGCTGTGATCGGCGCCGCCCACCCCCTGGGCGCCTTGACCACCACCGCCGCCATTACCCCCCAACCCGCCAACACCCTGCTGGCCGGCCGTCCCACCGGCACTCCCGAACAAGTTTAAGAATCCTGAAGTGCCACCGGTCCCGCCAGCACCGCCGTTACCGCCGTTACCGGCGTTACCACCAGTACCACCGGCCCCAAAGGGAGCGCCCACACCGGTACCGCCGGTGCCGCCGTCGCCGCCAACCGCGCCGTTACCGCCCAGGCCGCCGGCCCCGCCGGCTCCACCGAGGAGCGCCTCGTTGGCGCCGCCGGCCCCCCCATTACCGCCGAGGCCCCCGGCCCCGCCAGTCAAACCCGTCTGGCCAGGGGTGGTGACCGAGGCGCCTGAGCCGCCGGTCCCGCCGCCCCCGCCGGCCCCGCCGCCCCCGCCGGTCCCATTCAGTGAGAACCACTGCCTGTTGGCGCCACCGGCACCGCCGTGGCCGCCGGCCCCACCATCGCTGCCGGTGAGGCTCGGGGCGGCCGCGCCGAGCCCGCCGGCCCCGCCGATACCGCCGTTACCGCCACCGATCCACCCATTGGCCCCGCCGGCCCCGCCGTTGCCGCCACTCCCGCCGGCCGCGCCGTTACCGCCGGCCCCGCCGGCCCCGCCGGCGCCCCACAGGCCCGCCGACCCGCCGGACCCACCCGTACCGCCGTTGGCGTTGGCGGCCGTGCCAGCCGTGCCCGACCCACCGTTGCCGCCATTGCCAATCAAAAACCCGCCCTGCCCACCGGCCTGCCCGGTCCCCTCCGCACCATTGGTGCCGTCGCCGATCAATGGCCGGTTGAACAAGAAGTTGGTGGGCGCATTGATCACACCCAACACGTCCTGCTCCAACGTCTGGAGCGGCGACCTGCTGGCGGCCTCGGTGGCCGCATACATCGACCCACCCGAGTTCAACGCCTGCACAAAGTCGTCGTGAAACAGCGCCACCCGCGCGCTCAGCGCCTGAAACTCCTGCCCATAGCCGCCGAACAACGCCGCAATCGCCGCCGACACCTCATCCTGAGCCGCCGCAATCACCGACGTCGTCGACCCCGCCGCCGCCACGTTCGCCGACCGAATCGCCGACCCGACCCCCGCCAAATCAGAGGAAGCTGTGGCCAATACATCCGGGGAAACGATCACCAAAGAGGACACCTGCGGCTCCCATCGAAAAGGCATTCAGGCCTCAGGGGATCCTCGGGACCACTCGCGAACACTACGCGCATGTTCGGATGCTGAACGCAATTTCGCAAACCAGTGACTTTGTTACGTTCACATGTGCGGAACACCCGGAAGACATCAGCTCACAGATCGTTCTGACAGGGTTACTGCGCGACAGGAGCGACTGCCCGGTCCACCCAGGGCGATGGACTTCAGTATGAGGAACGGCGTCAGGCCAGGGGGGTGCCCATGTCCGGACAGTCACCCGGGGAAGTAGCGGACGGACTGGCCATAGAGCACCCGGGTGCGTTCGGATTCGCCTTCGACGTGCAAAACCCGGTCGCAGCTAGCGGCCAGGGACGTTTTCGGGGAGACCCTGCCGTGGCTAAGTTTGCTTCAAAGTCAACGGCTCTTATTCGCGTCTCTCAAGTCCGTATCCTTGCTCGGCTGAACGCGTTTCGGCTCCCCCGGCATCTTCGGGTAGTTCGGCGGATACGGCATGTCGCCGAGCCCGCGCTCCTCGTCGGCCTGCGCCATCTGCAGCAACGAGGCGATCGACTGGGCCGCGTCGCTGATGGCCGCCCACGGGTCGTCGCGGCGCCGCACCAGCTCGGGCACGGTCGCCATGGTGTAGTCGTCGGGCTCGGCGGTGGCCAGCTCGTCCCAACTGAGCGGCATCGACACGGTCGCGATCGGGGTGGGCCGCACCGAATACGCCGACGCCATGGTGCGGTCGCGGGCGTTCTGGTTGAAGTCGACGAAGATCCGCTGGCCGCGCTCCTCCTTCCACCACGAGGTGGTGACCGCGTCCGGCGCGCGACGCTCGATTTCGCGGGCCAGCGCGATGCCCGCCCGCCGGACCTCGGTGAAATCCCAGTCGGTGGCGATGCGCAGGAACACGTGGATGCCGCGTCCGCCGGAGGTCTTCGGGTAGCCGACCAGCCCCAATTCGTCGAGCAGTGGCCGCAACACGTCGACGGCGACCGCGCGGGCCTGCGCGAAACCGACGCCGGGCTGCGGGTCCAGGTCGATGCGCAACTCGTCGGGATGCTCGGTGTCGGGGCAACGCACCTGCCACGGGTGGAGCGTGATCGTTCCCATCTGCGCCGCCCACACGATCGCCGCGGGGTGGGTCACCCTCAGCGCGTCCGCGGTGCGTCCCGACGGGAACGTCACCCGGCAGGTCTGCAGGTAGTCGGGGTGGTGCTGGGGTATCCGCTTCTGGTAGATCTCCTCGCCGTCGATGCCGTCCGGGAAACGCTGCAGGTGCGTGGGCCGGTCGCGGAGCGAGTCGAGCATCGGGCCGGCGGCCACGGCCCGGTAGTACTCGACGAGCCGCCGCTTGCTGCCGTTGGCGCCGAGCCGGGGGAAGTAGACCTTGTCCGGGTTGGTCAGCCGAACCGCGATGCCGTCGACGTCGAGCTCTTCCGCTGCAGCAGCCATATCAGAATTCCAGCACAATCGGCGTATGGACTTGCCCGTCATGCCGCCGGTGCCGCCGATGCTCGCCAAGTCGGTTCGGTCGATCCCGCCGGACGCGTCGTATGAGCCCAAGTGGGACGGCTTCCGGTCGATCTGCTTCCGCGACGGCGACGACGTGGAGCTGGGCAGCCGCAACGAGCGGCCGATGACCCGCTATTTCCCCGAGCTGGTCGCGGCGGTGACCGCGGAACTGCCGCAACGCTGCGTGATCGACGGGGAGATCGTCATCGCGACCGGCCACGGCCTGGATTTCGAGGCGCTGCAACAACGCATCCACCCGGCCGAGTCGCGGGTGCGGATGCTGGCGGGCAAGACCCCGGCGTCGTTCATCGCGTTCGACCTGCTCGCCCTCGGCGACGACGACTACACCCGGCGGCCGTTCAGCGAGCGGCGTGCCGCCCTCGTCGAGGCGCTGGCCGGTGCCGGGCCGTCCTTTCACGTCACGCCGGCGACGACCAACCTCGACACGGCCTCGCGGTGGTTCGACGAGTTCGAGGGCGCCGGCCTCGACGGTGTCGTCGCCAAGCCGCTGACCCTCACCTACCAGCCCGACAAGCGCGTCATGTTCAAGATCAAGCACGAACGCACCGCCGACTGCGTGGTCGCCGGCTATCGGGTGCACAAGTCCGGCGGCCCAGAAGTTGAAGCGATCGGCTCGCTGCTGCTGGGGCTCTACCAGGACTCGGGTCCTTCCGCGGGCCAGCTCGCGTCCGTCGGCGTCATCGGCGCCTTCCCGATGGCCCAACGGCGGCGGCTGTTCACCGAACTGCAGCCGCTGGTCACCAGCTTCGAGGACCATCCGTGGAACTGGGCCGCACACGAAGCCGGCGAACGCACTCCGCGCAAGAACGAATTCTCCCGCTGGAACGCCGGCAAGGACCTGTCCTTCGTCCCGCTGCGGCCCGAGCGAGTGGTCGAGGTTCGCTACGACCACATGGAAGGACGGCGGTTTCGCCACACCGCGCAGTTCAACCGCTGGCGCCCCGACCGCGACCCGCGCTCGTGCACCTACGAGCAACTCGAACAGCCGATGACGTTCAGCCTCGACGACATCGTCCCCGGCCTCGGTGGGACGTAGCACGCCGCGCGGTTCATTCGCACCACTAAGCTGTCCGAATGCTGCACATAGCCGCGCTTTTCGTGGCGGGTACATCCGGGCTGGACGACAACGGCGCGATCAATGCCACGCAGATACCGATGACGAGTTATATGGTCGCTCAAGTCCCGATATCGGCGCAGCTTCCGATCGTCCTCATAGTGCATGCGCGCGCTGGCGGGGACTATGACCCGGAGCTGTACGTAGTGTGCAAAGACCCCGCCGGCGTTCGGCTCGCGAGTCTCAAAGGCAGCTGGCACTGGCCCGACGAGGACGACAAGCCGTCCAAGTACCGCTGCTTCACCGACGAGCTCTCGTTCGGCGTCGAGGCCGAAGGCGAATACACCATCGGTGCCTACTATGACGAGGCAGGCACGATCGAAATGGCCACGCCCATACCGATTTCCTTCACACTGGCCACCCCCGACTCGGCCTAAAAGGGCGGGGTGGTTGCGTTCGGGGTGGTGGGCGCGTTCGGTGTCGATGCGTTGGGTGCGGTCTTGGGTTCGGGTGCGGCGGCGGGTCGACATCATCGCGGGAGGCGATGGTGTTGCGGCGGAGGGTGTTTCGCCCGCGGTAGGACCCTTGAGCGTCGGGTTCATGTCGAGGCGGGGCGATGGTTGCTGTGCGGCGACCTAAAGAGCATCGGGCGTCAAGCGGAGCACCTGGATGGTGCGAACACCATCGGTGTTGGCCGCATACGACTTGTAGCTCGAGACGTACCCCTCAGCCAGTGCGAACAGCCGATCGTGGTCAGCACCCTCGGTTGGGTGGGCGATGAAGCTACCGCCGCTGTCGCTACGCCCGTCAGCGAAAAGCTGGCACTTCGGGTTCTTGAGCAGGTTGTAGTACCAGCTTGGGTGTCTGGCTTGTCCGTAGTTCGAGGCGATCAGGATTACGTCGTCGCCGTCGGTGAAGTAGCCCAACGGCACTTCCCGCTGGATTCCCGACTTCGCCCCCGTCGTGCGCAGCACCACAAGGGGAACGGTCCCCCGGGCAGAATGGACGTGGCCACGGCTCAGGCGCATCAGCGGCGCGTCGAGCGGTGCGATCAGCCTGCGGTGGAGGGCAGAACCGATCGCCGACTCGAGGATGCGGCCCACGGCGCGCCGCATCATCGTCGGCCGACTCGTCGGGTCCACTCGGGGAATGCCGTTCAAAAGATCGGGCATGGTCGCGACCTCACGTTCAGGGTGTCGCCAACGAGAGGCTTCATGCTGGGGGGCGATTGGGCTGAAGAACATTCGAGCAGGCGGCGTGCGCCGCAAGCGATTTCTGGACACCTCAGTTGTCCGTTGCGGCTCACGACTGCGGCCTCACGGGTTCGAAGACGAATACCTTGCGCGTGCCGCTGCGCGCGGCGTAGGTGTCGTGCGCAGGCCACATCGCAACCAGCTTCGGCATATTGCGGTCCACCTCTTCTTCGGTGGCTGGTCGCGCGAGACAGTCCATCGCGGTGCCCTTGATGTCGAGGCGGGCTCTGGGGTCGGCGAGCAGGTTGTAGGGCCAACTCGACGCCTTGTCGAGGCCGAAGTTTTCACACACTGCGATCACGTTCGAGCCGTCCCGCACGTAGTTCAGCGGGACAGTTCGCTGCTTGCCGGTTTTTCTGCCTGTCGTCGTGAGCAGCATCGTCGGCAGCTCGGAACCGCCCATGGACAGTCGGCCTCCGCTGATCCGCATGAGCGCCCGATCCGCCGGTGTCCCGACGTGCTTGAACAACAGCCCGAACCATCGGTAGTGCCCCAGTCGGCGCATCCCGCGGAGGTAGAGGTCGTACACCGGGTTCGATCGTTCACTCGGCATTGGACAAGGTTCCCACGTACACGGGCTGAGCGGTACCTGTCGCGCCGAACGCCGATGGCCGTTGGGGGGTGGGGCCGTGCGTTTAAGGCGATTCCGTACCGGGCAGTCGACCGACATGTCAGTGACAGCGTTTCAGGACCTGCCGTTGGCCGACCGCGACCGCGACTGGGACGGTGACGCCGCCGAAAAGCGCGTCCGCAAGTGGGCGGACGCGCAGGACGAGCCCAACCAGAAATACCGCGACGCCCACGTCTGGTACGACGGCGACAAGAAGGACAACTTCACCGCCTACAAGCTGTTGATCGCCGACGTCGTCGGCGGCGACCTCAGGGTCGTCCCGCGCGCGGTGATGGCTGCCGGAGCGATCATGGACGGGGCCCGCGGCGGCATCGACCTACCCAACGACGACATCGACCGGGTCAAGGGCCACCTGGCGAAGTACTACAAGAAGATGGACGACAGCCCACCCTGGGAACGTAGCTGACACAACTGGTGCGGCCGACGCCGCCGGTTCGGCGAATGCGACCGGCTCACACCGCGACCGTCAGGTGCGACAAACCCCGCAGCGTCACGTTCGCCTTGTACTGCGGCTCGCCGTCCAGGCGCGCGTCCGGGAAGCGCGCCGTCAAAGCCGACAGTGCCACGCCGGCCTCCAGCCGGGCCAGCGGCGCTCCCAGGCAGTAATGCATCCCGCGGCCAAATCCCATGTGCCGGAAATTACCTCGATCGGGGTCAAACGCGTCGGGCCGGTCGAACTCGGCGGGATCGCGGTGCGCCGCGGCCAACAGCAGCATCATCACATCGCCGGCGGGCACCTCGGTCTCCCCAACCCTCATGTCCGCCAAGGCGATCCGGCCGACCAGCTGCACCGGCGGGTCGTAGCGCAGGGTCTCCTCGATGACCGCGGGCGCGCGGCCGGCGTCGGCGCCCAACGCCGCCCATTCCGAGGGATGGCGCAGCATCGCCAGGATGGCGTTGCCGATCAGGTTGACCGTCGTCTCGTGGCCGGCGACCAGCAACAGCAGACACGTCGAGACGATCTCGTCCTCGGTCAGTTGGTCGCCGGATTCCTCCACCGCGATCAGACCCGACATCAGGTCGTCTCCCGGCCGGGAGCGGCGCCGCTCGATCAGCCCGCGCAGGTATCCGCGCAGCCACTTTGCGGCCTGCATCCGCTCCGGCAGATTCTCCGACGGTGCGCCGGTGAACGCCATGATCGGGTCCAGCGCCTGCCCCAGCAGCGACGAGGCGTCGCTGAACCGCGGCTCGTCCTCGATCGGCACCCCGAGCAGCCGGCAGATGACCGCCACCGGCAACGGATAGGCGAAGTCCTCGACAACCTCGAAGCCGCCCTTCTCGGCGATCCGGTCCAGCGACGCGTCCACCAGCGCGCTGATGTCGGGCTGCAGCCCGTTCACCACCTTCGGTGCAAACGCCTTGCTGACCAGCTTGCGTAGCCGCGTGTGGTCGGGCGGATCCAGAAACAAGAACCCCGGCGGGCCCCCCGCGGGCAGCTCCGCGCCCCTGCGGCGCAGCTCCTGCACCCCTCGCTGGGCCATCGTCGACTTCATCCGGTCACTGCTCGACGACGGGTGGCGCAACACGTCGTCGCAGTCCCGGTAGCTGGAGAAGACGGCGAGGTTGGCTCCGGGCGGTTGCACCACCCCGCGGTCGCGGAAGCGCGCGCACACCGGGTACGGGTCGGCCCGAGTGGCCGGGTCCAGCAGCTGTAGCAGCAACCCTTGCAGCTCGCCCGGCTCGGCGCTCGCGGTCGTCATCCCCACATTCTGCCCGTGCGGACCGGCCCGCTCAGCGACGCAGGAACTCAACGATGTGGCGGGCCAGCTCTTCGCCGGCGTCCTCCTGCAGGAAATGCCCGGCGCCGTGGATCACCGGGTGGTCGATGCCCTGGGCGCCGCGCATCTCGCGCTGGAAGACGGCGCCCATGGGCCCGGTGATCGGGTCGCCGTCGCTGAAGGCGACCAGCATGGGGGTGGGGCTCACCGACAGCTTGGCCCACGCGGCCCGGTTGGCGGGCGCCGCGGGATCGTCCGGCGAGATCGGCACCAGGCCGGGCATGGCGCGCGGCCCGGCGCAGTACTCGTCGCCGGGGAACGGCGCGTCGTACCCCGCGAGCACCTCGTCGCTCACCTGCTGCTGGCAGGCGCCCTGCACGAACAAACTGACTTTCAGGTTCGGCATCGTCGCGATCGCCTCGCGGAACTGCCACCAGATCTCGGCCATCGGCTGCTCACCGTTGGGCAGCCCGGTGTTGGCGACGACCAGCCGGGCGAACCGCTCGGGGTGCTCGGCGGCCAGCCGCAGCCCGATCAGTCCGCCCCAGTCCTGGCCGACCAACGTCACGTTGCGCAGGTCGAGCTCGTCGAAGGCCAGCGCACGCATCCACTCGACGTGGCGCGCGTAGCTGTGGTCCTCGATGCGGGTGGGCTTGTCCGAACGACCGAACCCGACCAGGTCGGGGCAGATCACGCGATGCCCGGCCTCGACCAGTACCGGGATCATCTTGCGGTACAGATACGACCACGTCGGCTCGCCGTGGAGCATCAGCACCGGATCGGCGTCCTGCGGGCCGTCCTCGACCCAGGCCATCCGCAGCGCACCGCCCTCGCCGTCCGGCACTTCGCAATACCTTGGGGCATAAGGAAAGTCGGGGACGTCATCGAAGCGGTCGTCGGGCGTGCGCAATGTCTGCATGTCTGCGAACATACCCGCGTCGCTCACGGGCCTTCGCTCAAGCCTGCCAGCTCCGCAAGCGCCATCAACCGGTCCAAAAAGGTCCGCTGCCCCTTGAGCAGTTTGTCGCGCGCGACCGCCACCGCAAACCAGCCGACCCGGTCGACCTCGGGGACCTGCAGCACCCTGCCCGAGCCCTTCGGCCACTCGAGTTCGAAGGTGTTGCTGCGCGCCTCGGTCACGTCCAGGTCGCCGCCCACGGCGAACGCGGTGACCAGCTTGCCGCTGGGTTGCCTCGCCCGGCCGAGGTCGACGCGCGGACCGTCCGGCACCGCGAGCCCGAGTTCCTCGCGGAATTCGCGCCGCGCCGCCGCCCAGGGATCCTCCCCGTCGGGGTACTCGCCCTTCGGGATCGACCAGACCCCGCCGTCCTTGCGGGCCCAGAACGGGCCGCCCGGGTGCGCGATCAGGACCTCGACGACGCCGTCGCGGACCCGGTACAGCAGCACCCCCGCGCTGAGCTTGGGCACGCTTTAGGCCCCGACGGCGCGTTCCAGGTCTTTGAGCGAGGACTCCAGGTGCGTGAGCAGGCGCTGCAGGTGCGGCACGCTGCGGCGGCACCCCACCAGGCCGAAGTCCATCGTGTCGGCGTTGTTGGCCAGCGTGATGTTGAGCGCCTGCCCGTCCAGCACGATGGACAGCGGATAGTTGCCGTCGAGGCGGGCTCCCCCGTAGTACATCGGCTGCGCGGGGCCGGGCACGTTGGAGATGACGATGTTGAACGGCGGCGACGTCGAGGGCACCCACCCCGGGACCGCCGCCAGGCTCAGCGACGCCATGTTCACCGCGGACAGCGCCAGCGCCTGGAAGCGGGGCAACTGGGAGAACACCTTCTTGTTGCTGCGCATCGAGTCGCTGATGGTCTGCAGCCGCGCGGCCGGATCGTCGGTGTCGGTGGCGAGGTTGCACAGGATGGCGCCGACGAGGTTGCCGCCGGCGTCGGCCTCGTCCTCGGTGCGCAGGCTGACGGGAACCATCGCGAGCAGCGGCGTGTCCGGCAGCGCGTCGTGCTCGAGCAGGTAGTAGCGCAAAGCCCCCGAGCACATCGCCAGGACGACGTCGTTGACGGTCACCCCCGCCGCCTTCTTGACGCCTTTGATGCGCTCGAGCGACCACGACTGCGCGGCGCACCGGCGGGCGCCGCCGATCTTGACATTCAACATCGTTCGCGGCGCCCCGAACGGCAGCGTCAGCTGTTGCTCGAACAGCGCCGCGCGCGCCACCGATACCGCCGAGGGGCCAAGTCCCGCAACAGATCCCGCCGCTTGCGCCAGGGAGCGCAGCGGTGCCACCGGGCTCGACTTGCGCGTGCGCTTGGGCAGGTTCCAGGGCGCCCGGATCTCGGGGTCGTCGGGGTCGTCCGACAACGCGCGCTGCATCAGCTTCAGCGCGGAGACGCCGTCGATCAGCGCGTGATGCATCTTGGTGTAGACCGCGAACCGGCCGTCTTTGAGGCCCTCGATGACGTGCATCTCCCACAGCGGTCGGTGGCGGTCGAGCAGGCTGCTGTGCCACCGCGACGTGAGCTCGAGCAGCTCGCGGACCCGACCCGGCGACGGCAGCGCGGAGCGCCGGACGTGGTAGTCGACGTCGATGTCCTTGTCGTAGCCCCAGCCCAGGTTCGCGACCCCACCCAAAAACGTGGCGGGGCGCCTGAGGAACGTGGGCTGGAAGTCCCGCTGGGCGACCAGGCTGTCGTAGAACTCCCGGACGAACCCGCGACCCGCGCCCTCCGGCGGTTCGTACAACTGCAGACCCCCGACGTGCATGGGATGCTCGCGCGATTCGCCCAGCAGAAAGATCGCATCGGTGGGCGCCATGAATTCCATGCACCAATTAGACCGCGGTTGGCGTGTGACGCGAAGCCGCTCCTAGAACATCGCCGCCGAGCCGATCTCACGGTGGCCGCGCAGGTACTCCACCAGCCGATCGACGTAACTGCCGAACGGGGGTACCTCGATGCCGCTGCCGGCGAGGTCGGCCCGGCTGTGCTCGGTCAGATAGGAGGTGGGGTGCGCGAAGTAGTCGACCGCTTCGGGAGGGATCCGCATCAACCGGTAGAGCCCCGGAACGTGGGCGAGGGACGCCTTTGCCAGCTGCCGCGGCAACGGAACCTTGATGAGTTTCCGGCCGATCGCCCGGGCCAACGCATCCGACATCTCGTCGACGGTGAGCGGGTGTGGATCGGCCAGCTGATACGTCCGGCCCTCGGAGGCCGGAATGCCGCTCAAGTAGCCGACCGCATCGACGACGAAGTCGCGCGGGACCACGTTCACGCGCGTGGCCGTGGGGTCCCCCGCCATCGGCAGGATCGCGTACCGCGGCTGCCGGAGCAGCCACTGCATGACGAAATAGGGACCGTCGAACTTCTGTGTCTCGCCGGTGCGGCTGTCCCCGACGACGATCGAGGGGCGATAGATCGTGGCCGGCATGCCCGCCGACATGTGCCAGCGCACGTCCGCCTCGGCGAGGTTCTTGGTTTCCTCGTAAAAGTTGTTGAACGGTGCGCCGACTTCCAGATCGTCCTCACCGAACGGGCCGGCGTAGCGGCCGCTGACATAGCAGGTGCTGAAGTAGTGCAGGCGGGTCAATTTGGGGCAGCCCTCGAGTGCGTCCAGGACGTTGCGGGTGCCGCCGACGTTGATCCGAACCGCCACGTCCCGGGGCACCGTCAGGTCATAGACGGCCGCGAGATGCCACGCCTCGGTGACCCCGGCCAGGGTGTCCGCGGCCAGCCCCAGGCCGGGGCGCGTGATGTCACCCTCGACGAGCTGGATCCGCCCCTGCAAGAACGGATCGGCCGCGCTCAGCTCGGCCACGCGCCGCTGTGCCTGCGTGGCGAACTTGGGCTGCACCAAGCAGGTCGCCGAACCGTCGGTGCGCTTGAGGATTCCCGGCAACAACGCGCTGCCGAGAAAGCCGGGAAACCCGGTCATCAACACTGTCATCGCTGTCTCCATCCCTGGCCGGTGTGTTGCCGAAGTGGTTGGGGTGGGCGAATCTGCACCAACCTAAGCGGGCGATCAACCAGAGGCTATCGAGCGCCGGAGCCGTCGAAGCGGGACTTTCGGCCCGTTTTGGCCGCCATTGGTCCTCGGCTGGGTCCAAAGGACTGCTGGGCGGCGCATAATCACGTCACCCCGACAACCAGCAGGACGACCATGCACGGCAACGGAGCCGACCATCCGGAGATGGCCAAGTTCGACCCCGCCTTCACGGCGTCGGTGATCAACGCCGCCACGCCGCTGATCAGACGGTGGTTCCGGCCGGAGGTACGCGGGCTGGAGAATCTTCCGCCGACGGGCGGCGCCCTGCTGGTCTCCAACCATTCGGGCGGCGTGCTGACGCCGGACTGGAACATCCTTGCACCGGCCATCTACGGCCGGTTCGGTTACGAGCGCCCGCTGTACACCGTGGCGCACTACGGCGTGTTCTTCACGCCGTTCCGCGGGGCGCTGGGCCGGCTCGGTGTCATCCACGCGAGCCGGGAAAACGCCGCCGCGGCGTTGCGTTCGGACGCCGTCGTCCTCGCCTTCCCGGGCGGGGACTACGACGCATTCCGGCCCACCCTGCGCCAGGGCGTGGTCGATTTCGACGGGCGCACCGGCTACGTCAAGACCGCCATCGAGACCGGCGTGCCGATCGTGCCGGCGGTGTCCATCGGCGGACAGGAAACCCAGCTGTTCCTCACCCGCGGCAACTGGATCGCGAAGCAGCTGGGGCTCAAGCGGATTCGCATGGAGATCCTGCCGGTCACCATCGGGGTGCCCTTCGGCATGACGGTGTTCTTCCCGGCCAACATGCCCTTGCCCGCCAAGGTCGTCTATCAGCTGCTGGAACCGATCGACGTCACCGCCCGGTTCGGCAACGACCCCGACATCGGCGAGGTCGACGCCCACGTGCGCTCGGTGATGCAGGCCGCGCTGGACCGGCTGGCTCGCCAGCGCCGGTTCCCCGTGCTGGGCTGATGATGACCACGCCGCCGCTGTCCTGGGATGTGGTGTCCATCGACAAGCCGGACGACGTCAACGTCGTGATCGGCCAAGCACACTTCATCAAGACGGTCGAAGACCTGCACGAGGCGCTGGCCGGGGTGAGCCCGTCACTGCGGTTCGGGCTGGCGTTTTGCGAGGCGTCCGGGGCGCGGCTGGTCCGCCGCAGCGGCAACGACGCCGAGCTGGTCGAACTCGCGACCCGCACCGCGCTGGCGATCGGGGCCGGGCACAGCTTCGTGATCTTTCTGCGCGAAGGGTTTCCCCTCAACGTCCTCAACCCGGTGAGGGCGGTGCCCGAGGTTTGCGGGATCTACTGTGCCACCGCCAATCCCGTAGACGTGGTCGTTGCGGTGACGCCGCGCGGCCGCGGCATTGCGGGCGTGGTCGACGGACAGACCCCCCTGGGGGTGGAGACCGACCGCGACGTCGCGGAGCGGCACGACCTGTTGCGTGCCATCGGCTACAAGCTGTGAAGCCCCAGCGCTTGCTGTAGAGCCCCTTCGCTTCACCTACCGTCTCGATCGGTGGCCGGCTTGCCCGCCGACAGTGCGCGGCGCAGCAGCTTGTCGACGGCCACGACCCCGCTGACCGCGGCCGCAATGGCGAAGATCCGCAGCCAGGCACCCGCGGTGATCGGTGCGGTCTCGAAGACGAGGTTCATGGCCGGCAGGTAGGTGATGGCCAGCTGGCCGAGGGCCTGCGTGGCCACGCCGAAAATGATCCAACGATTCGAGAATGCGCCGATCCGCCACGCGGAACGGGTCAGCGACCGGCAGCTGAACAGGTAGAACGCCTCGACGGCGACGAAGAGGTTCAACGCCGCCGTGCGAGCCTCCGGCAGCGCGGCGCCGTTGCCGCGTTCCCATTCGAACAGCCACCACGCGCTGCCGACGAGGAGGCCGGCCACCAGCAGCACGCGGGTCATCAGGCCACGGGTCAGCAGCGGCTGACCGGGATCGCGTGGCGGGCGCGCCATGATGCCGGCTTCCCTGGGTTCGAAGGCGAGCATGAGGCCGAGCGCGACGGCGGTGGTCATGTTGATCCACAAGATCTGGGTGGGCAGGATCGGCAGCGCGGCGCCGAATGCGATGGCCGCCAAAATCACCAGTCCCTCGCCGATATTCGTGGGCAGCGTCCAGGTGATGAATTTGGTGAGGTTGTCGAACACGCCGCGGCCCTCTTCGACCGCCGCCTCGATGGTGGCGAAGTCGTCGTCGGTGAGCACCATGTCGGCGGCGTCCTTGGCGACGTCGGTGCCGCTCCGCCCCATGGCGATACCGATGCTGGCCTGCCGCAAGGCCGGTGCGTCGTTGACGCCGTCGCCGGTCATCGCGACCACATGGCCCCTGGCCTGCAGCGCCTCGACCAACCGCAGCTTCTGCTCGGGTGACACCCTGGCGAACACGCTGGCCCCGTCCACCATCTCCGGGCGATCGTCGGCGTGCAGTGCGGCCAGATCCGCGCCGACGAGCACGGCACCCGGTTCCGGTTCCTCCGCGTCGAGCAAGCCGATCTGCCCCGCGACTGCGGCGGCCGTCCCCGCGTGGTCACCGGTGATCATCTTCACGTCGATGCCGGCGGTGTGGCAGGCCGCCACGGCCGAGATCGCTGCCGCCCGAGGCGGATCCAGCATCGCCTGCAACCCGGTGAACGCGACCGAACCCGCCAGCGCGTTCTCATCGAAATCCTCGGGGCGTGCCGCAGCGCGCACGCCGGTGGCCAGCACCCGCAGCCCCCGGCGGCTGAGCTGGTCGGCGGCCCACAACACCGCGGCACGATCAACCGGCCGCAGCGCGCCATCGGCGCCCATCTGGGTTTCGCACAGTTCGAGCAGCCTTTCCACCGCGCCCTTGACCAGCACCACGTAGCCGTCGTCCTCGCGATGCATGGTGGCCATGCAGCGGCGCTCGGAACTGAACGGAATGACCGAAATTCGCGGCAGGCTGGCGGCGATCCTCTCCGGGTCGAAACCGGCCTTGATAGCGGCGACGAGCATCGCGCCTTCGGTCGGGTCCCCGACGACGTCCCACCGCCCGTTCTCGTGGGTCAGCGCCGCGTCATTGCAGCAGGCCCCGGCCAGCAGCGACCAGCGCAGCGCCGCGTCGGCATCGATCGACACCGGACTGCCGTCGGCGCCGCACAATTCGCCGTCGGGCGAGTAGCCCGATCCGGTCACCTCGATCGTCGCGCCGCCGGTCCAGATCGTCTGGACCGTCATCTGGTTCTCGGTCAGCGTTCCGGTCTTGTCGGTGCAGATGACGGTCGTGCTGCCCAACGTCTCGACGGCCGGCAGCCGCCGGACCACCGCGTTCCTCTTGGCCATCCGGGCGACCCCGATGGCGAGGGTGATCGTGACCGCCGCCGGCAGACCCTCGGGAATGGCACCGACGGCAAGGGCGATCGCCGCCGTGAACGTGTGGACGGCGTCCTGCCGGCGGAGCAGCCCGACCGCGAACGTGATTGCGGCCAGGCCGAGTATGCCGACGGTCAAAATCTTGCTGAACCGGGCCAGCTTCTCGGTCAACGGAGTCGCCAGAACCTCCGCGGCTCCGACGAGGCGATGGATCTCGCCCACCTCGGTCTCGGCCCCGGTTGCGACGACGACGCCGACGCCGTGCCCGGCCGTCACCAGGGTGCCGGAGTAGGCCATGTTGCGCCGGTCGGCCACGGGGGTTGTTTCCGGCAGCACGACCTCGTCCTTGTTGACGGGTGCCGATTCACCGGTCAGGGCCGACTCGTTGACGCGCAGCTCGGTCTCGCGCACCAGCCGCACGTCGGCGGGAACCTTGTCGCCGGCTTCCAGCAGCACCAGGTCACCGGGGACCAGGTCGTCGGAGGACACGGTCCGCTCGTGGCCGTCGCGCACCACCTTGGCAAGGGTGCGCACCATCGAGCGCAGACCCTCCAGCGCGGCCTCGGCCTTGGACTCCTGCACAAAGCCCACCACCGCGTTGAGCAGCACCACACCGAGGATCACCGCGCAGTCGACGACCTCGTGCAACGCGGCGGTGATCGCGGCCGCGACGAGCAACACATAGATCAGCGGGTGGTGGAACTGCCGCAACATGCGCACCAGCAACCCGGCGCCGGCGGGCGCGGGCAGGACGTTGGGCCCGAAGCGCTCCAGCCGCTCGGCGGCCTCGTCATCGGAAAGGCCCCGGTGCGGATCGGTCTCCAGCAACAGGACCACCTCATGTGCCGGTAGTCCGTGGTGCGCGTTCATGGTCGACGCAGACAACCCCTGCGATGTCGACAACCGCCTCACCTCGCAACCCGGCCGACCAGTAGTTCACTCCCGATTGTTCGGACTCGAACGGTTGCCGGTCAGGGCCTTAAGTCACCGACGGGGGGAATCAGTCCGCCGCGACCGACCACGCCGATGTCGCGATCAGGTCTCCGCGCTCGAGCCCCGCGGCGCGGTGCTCGTGAATCTTGGCGTACTCCTGCGTCGTCACCATGTCGATGAAGGCCTGCGGCGTCGGGTACTCGACGACGAGGATGGCGTCCCACCAGGGCTTGTCTCCGTCGCCGATCACGTACGCCGGCGCCATGCCCGCGTAGCGGACGGTGGCGCCCACGCGTTGCAGGTGCGGTGCGACCTCTCGCCCGTATCGCTGGTAGGACTCCAGCCCCCCGGAGGACTTGAACTGCAACAGGTTGACCATCACCACCGGCGCGTCGGCCGGCCGCGCCGCCAGCGCCTTGAACTGCTCGGCGGTGGGTTCCAACGACGTGCTCATATCAGCCTCCTTGTCATGTCGGTGCTCATGCTGGGGCCTGCCCGGTCACGCGGGAAAGGAAACGACCGGGCTTTCCAGAGATCCGCCATCACCCGACTGGCGTGATCCCGGCCCGTGAGATGGTGAAGCCCCGGCCCGAGGTGACGGTACAGGTGATCCCGCTGACCTCCGACCGGCAATTGAAGGGGCCGACCGCGGCGCTTTGGCCGTAGCCCAGCGTCGGAGTGCCCTCGCCCGGATTGCCCAGGCAGGTCTCTCCGACGCAGGTTTTGAACGACCCGTCGGTTGACATGCGCACCGTCTGGGGTGGCGAGTCGGTCTGGCAATACGTCTCGTCAGAAACGCCATTGCCGCGGTGATAGCTCATCTCGCAACCGAGGTTGCGCGACGGCAGCAAAAACGAACACGACGTCGCGGTGCACACGGGATTGTCCGCGACGGCCGGGGGCATCCCTGGCCAGCTCCCGACGACGAGGCTTCCCAGTGCCGCACCCGCGGCCATAGTGACTCCGCGACGCATGACGCCTCCCGGCGATCGGTCCGATTCCCGCAAACTATCAGCCTGAGGCCCTCGCCGCGTGCGTAACAGCAAATCGGTGATCGTCTTCGGCCCGGCCTCGTAGCGGACGCCCGGCAGCGTGGCGCCGTCGCATTCGATGGTCGTGCCGTTGACGAACTCCGCCCCCGCCGCCGGCCAGGATGGCGAACAGCAGCGTGCTGATTGACAGTCACTGCCAGCCGGTCATACTGTGCCAGTTCAGTCGTGGGCGTGAAAATACATGCAATTCCGGGAGGTCGGCAGATGGGTGACGGGTCCAAGCTTCGAGTCGTCCAGTGGGCGACCGGGGGCGTCGGCAAGGCCGCCATCGAATGCGTGCTGACCCACCCGCAGCTCGAGCTGGCCGGCTGCTGGGTGCACTCCGCGGACAAGAACGGCCGCGACGTCGGGGAGATCCTCGGCGCCGGCCCGCTCGGCGTGACCGCCACCAACAGCGCCGAGGAGATCATGGCCACCGACGCCGACTGCGTGGTCTACAGCCCGCTGGTGCCCAACGATGACGAGGTCATCGCGCTCCTGCGGTCCGGCAAGAACGTCGTCACCCCGGTCGGCTGGGTCTACCCCGACCTGGACAACCCCCGTGTCAAAGCCATTGCCGAGGCCGCGCTCGAGGCCGGGGTGACCCTGCACGGGTCGGGCATCCACCCCGGCGGCATCACCGAACGCTTCCCGCTCATGGTGTCCTCGCTGTCGTCGGCGGTCACCCACGTGCGCGCCGAGGAGTTCTCCGACATCCGCACCTACAACGCCCCCGACGTGGTGCGCCACATCATGGGCTTCGGCGGCACCCCCGAGGAGGCGATGCAGGGGCCGATGGCCGCCCTGCTGGAGGCTGGTTTCAAGCAGTCGGTGCGAATGGTGGCCGACCACATGGGTTTTCGAATCGAGCCCGAAGTCAGGACCATCCAGGAGATCGCGGTGGCGACCGCCGATATCGACTACGACCCGTTCCCGATCACCGTGGGCGCCGTCGCCGCGCGCCGGTTCCGCTGGCAGGCGCTGGTGGACGGCGAGCCGGTCATCACCGCCGCGGTCAACTGGCTGATGGGCGAGGAAAACCTGGACCCCGGCTGGAATTTCGGTGGCGAGGGTGAACGCTTCGAGGTCGAGATCACCGGCGACCCCACCGTGAGCCTCACCTTCAAGGGCCTGCAGCCGCCGACGATCGCCGAAGGGCTGCAACGCAACCCGGGTGTCGTGGCCACGGCCAACCACTGCGTCAACGCCATTCCCGACGTCTGCGCCGCCGGGCCCGGGATCAAGACCTACCTGGACCTGCCGCTGTTCGCCGGGCGCCCGGCCCCCAAGCTCGCGCGGTGAGCCGTGCCGCTGGGTGACGTGTCGTTCTGTCACCTCGTCATCGGCGTGACCGACATGGACCGCGCGGTGGCGTTCTACCGCGACCTGCTCGGCATGGACGTCGTCTTCGAAACCCTGATCTCCGGTGAGCCTTTCGACGCGGCGCTGCACGCGACCCGCAAGCAGGAGGGCCGGGTCGTCGGCGGCCTGCTCGGCGGGCTGATGGTCGAGCTGCTCTCACTCGGCACCAAACCGCCCGAGCAAACCCACCGGCCGAGCATCACCGGCATCCATAACCTGTCGCTGTCGGTTCCCGACCTCGAAGACGCCCACCGCCGCATCACCGCCGCCGGCTACACCCCCGACCAGGAACCGTTCGAAATCGGCGGCGTGCGAATGTTTTTCGTCAAGGATCCCGACGGCACACCGGTGGAGCTGATCGAGTTACCCGGCGGCGCGCGCAGCACCTACGAGATGCACCGGGGCGTGAAGCTGCGGCTGGGGCCCGAAGAATGACGTACTCGCACCCCGACTCGATGCGCGGGCACGTCGCGATCGTCACCGGCGCCGCCCAGGGCGTCGGCAAGGGCATCGCCGCCGCGCTGCTGGAGCGCGGCGCGGCGGTGCTGCTGGTCGACATCCAGGGCGAGGCCCTGCGCGCCACCACCGCCGAACTCGCGCGGCTGGGCCGCGTCGAGCAGCTGGTCGCCGACCTGCGCGACTCGGACAGCGCCGCGCGGATCACCGCGGCCGCGGCCGGCGCCTTCGGCACGGTGCACGGCCTGGTCAACAACGCCATCGCCACCAACGAACCCAAGGCGTTCGTGGACGTCACCACCGAGGACCTCGCGCTCGGCTACGACGTCGGCCCCCGCGCGACGTTCCTGCTCATGCAGTCGGTGTATCCGCTGATGGTCGAGGCCGGCGGCGGCTCGATCGTCAACCTCGGCTCGGGCACGGGCACCGGCGGCGAACCCAAGTGGGGCGGCTACGCCGCCGCCAAGGAGGCCATCCGGGGCCTGTCGAAGGTCGCGGCCCTCGAGTGGGGTCGCGACAACATCCGCGTCAACGTCATCTGCCCGTTCGCCGAGTCCGATGGCGTCAAGCTCTGGAAACAGTTCGCCCCCGACGACTACGCCAAGTCGGTGCGCCGCGTCCCAATGAAGCGCATCGGCGACGTCCGCACCGACGTCGGCGCGCTGGTGGCGTTCCTGCTCGGCTCCGATGCGACGTTCATCACCGGACAGACCATTCACGTCGACGGCGGGATCGGCTGCTTCCGATGACGGAATCGCTGCGCGACCGGCAGCGCGCCCAAGTCCGGGCCGACATCAGGCGGGCGGCGTTCCGGCTGTTCGTCGAACGCGGGTACGACGCGGTGACGACCGAGGAAATCGCAACGGCGGCAGGCGTTTCGGTGCGCACGCTGTTCCGGCACGTGCCCACCAAGGAGGACCTGCTGCTGGCACCCGTCCGGCACGGCGGCGCCGCGATCGTCAACCTGCTCCAGCAGCGGCCCGACGCGGAACCGCCCGACGTCGCGCTGATCAACGCGATCGTCACCCGCACCCGGTCGTTCGACCGCGACGACTGCGCGGTGTGGCGTGAGGCCCTGCTGGTGGCGCCCGGCCCGCTGACCAAGGCCACCATCCACACGGCCGGCGACAAGGAGCGCGCAGCCAAGCTGATCGCCGAGCGCATGGGCGCCGATCCCGGCGCCGACCTCCGCCCCGGCCTACTCGTCCAGCTCGCCTTCGCGGCGGCCGATTTCGCGTTCCAGGTGTGGGTACGCGAGGCCGGCAAACCGCTGGACCGCTACGTCACCGAGGCGCTCGACGCGGTCAAGAGCCCGCACTGGCAGAAGCGCTAGAACGCGTCCTCGCGGCAGGGCATCTGCGCCGGCGAGATGCCACACGCCGCACGCGGTCGCCGTCGCGGCGGTGAGTCTTGAGTATTTTCGTAGCGTGGCGACCGGCCCCGCACCAGCACAGGCCCCCGCGCAAGTCCCGGGGCAGTACCTGCTGTCGTCGGCCGCGCCGAGCCCGCGCACCCTCATCGACATCATCTACGAGACGGCGGCGCGCTTCCCGGACGCGCCGGCGATCGACGACGGCACCGTGCAGCTGACCTACGGGGAACTGATCGCCGACATGGAGGCCAGCGTCCAGTGGCTGGCCGCCCGGGGCATCGGCCGCGGCGACCGGATCGGCATCCGGATGCCGTCGGGAAGCTACGCCCTCTACGTGGCGATCCTGTCGACACTCGCCACGGGCGCGGCGTACGTCCCGGTCGACGCCGACGACCCCGACGAACGCGCGGAGCTGGTGTTCGGCGAGGCGGACGTGGTCGCGGTGATCACCGAGGCGGGCCTGCTGCGGGGTCCCGGCGCGTCGCGGGGCTGGCGGGCCACGGCGCCGCAGGCCCGCGACGACGCCTGGATCATCTTCACGTCCGGGTCCACCGGCACCCCCAAGGGCGTGGCCGTCATGCACCGCAGCGCCGCCGCGTTCGTCGACGCCGAGGCGCAGATGTTTTTGCGGGACAACCCGATCGGGCCCGGTGACCGGGTGCTGGGCGGGCTGTCGGTCGCCTTCGACGCGTCCTGCGAGGAGATGTGGCTGGCCTGGCGGCACGGCGCCTGCCTGGTGCCCGCGCCGCGCTCGCTGGTGCGCAGCGGGATGGACCTGGGCCCGTGGCTGGTCACCCGCGACGTGACCGTGGTGTCGACGGTGCCGACGCTGGCCGCGCTGTGGCCCGCCGAGGCGCTGGAGGCGGTGCGGCTGCTGATCTTCGGCGGCGAGGCGTGCCCGCCGGAGCTGGCGGAGCGCCTCGCGGCCGACGACGCAGGTCGGCCGGGAGGTGTGGAACACCTACGGCCCGACCGAGGCGACGGTGGTCGCGTGCGCGGCCAAGCTCGACGGCACCGCGCCGATCAGCATCGGGCTGCCGCTGCCGGGCTGGGACCTGGCCGTCGTCGACGGCGCCGGGTGCCCGGTCGGCTACGGCGAGGTCGGCGAGCTGGTGATCGGCGGCGTCGGCCTGGCCCGCTATCTGGACCCGGACAAGGACGCCGAGAAGTACGCCCCGATGCCGGCGCTGGGCTGGGGACGCGCCTACCGCAGCGGCGACCTGGTGCGGCTGGAACGCGATGGGCTGTACTTCTGCGGGCGCAGCGACGACCAGGTCAAGGTGGGGGGCCGCCGCATCGAGCTGGGCGAGGTCGACGCCGCACTGGTCGGCCTGCCCGGGGTCAGCGGCGCGGCGGCCGCCGTGCGCCAGACCGCGACCGGGACCCCGGTGCTGGTCGGTTACCTGGTCAGCGCGGACCCCTCGTTCGATCTCGGTGGGGCGCGCCTGCTGCTCGCCGAGCGGCTGCCCACCGCGCTGGTGCCGCGGCTCGTGCGCGTCGACGCGCTGCCCACCCGGACGTCGGGCAAGGTCGACCGCGACGCGCTGCCGTGGCCGCCGCCCGGCGGCGCCGGGCCCGACCCCGACAGCGACTTGGCCGCCGATCTGGGGGGCACGACGGGCTGGCTGGCCGGCCTGTGGCGGGATCTGCTCGGCTCGGCGGTCGACGGCCCGGAGGCGGACTTCTTCGCCCTCGGCGGCGGCTCGCTGGCCGGCGCGCAGCTGGTCGCCGCGCTGCGACGCCGCTATCCGCAGGTCACCGTCGCCGACCTCTACGACCATCCCCGGCTCGGCTCGCTCGCCGGTTTCCTCGACGAGCTGGAGCCGCCGCCGCGGGTCACCGAGCGCGCTGGTCCGCCCGACCCCGCGCCGGGCCCAGGCTGGCGCAGACCGCGCTGTCGGTGCCGTTGGCGACGCTGGCGGCGCTGCCGTGGGTGACCTGGCTGGCGCTGGGCAACAACGTCGCCCACGCGCTGCAACGTGGTGCCGTGGACCGTCGCGGTCGACTGGTGGTGGGTCGCGGCGGCGTTCGTGCTGTTCGTCACGCCGATCGGCCGGATGGGCATCGCGGTGCTGGTCGCGCGGATGCTGCTGTCGGAGGTGCGGCCGGGCACCTACCGCCGCGGCGGGTCGGTGCACCTGCGGGTGTGGCTGGCCGAGCGGGTGGCCGAGGCCAGCGGCGCGCACAACCTGGCGGGCGCGCCGTGGCTGGTGTACTACGCCCGGGCGCTGGGGGCCAACATCGGCAAAGGCGTCGACCTGCACTCGATGCCGCCGGTCACCGGGCTGCTGACGCTGGGGCACCGCAGCGCGGTCGAGCCCGAGGTGGACCTGAGCGGGCACTGGGTCGACGGCGACGAGTTCCACGTCGGCGAGATCACCGTCGGCGACGACGCGACCGTCGGCGCCCGCACCACGCTGCTGCCCGGCGCGGTCGTCGGCAAGAACGCCGACGTGGCCCCCGGCTCGGGGGTGGTCGACAAGATCAAGAACGGGCAGTACTGGAAGGGCTCGCCCGCGGTGAAGTCCGGCCGGGTCAAGCACCCGTGGCCCGACGAGCGGCCGCCCCGCCGGACCCGCTGGGTGGCGGTGTACGGGCTGACGTCGCTGCTGCTCGGCGCGCTGCCGCTGCTGGCCGCGGCGAGCGGCGTGGCGGTGATCGCCTGGGCGGTCCACCACACCCACCGCCTCTCGGAGGCGGTGCTTCCGGCGCTGCTGTGGGCGCCGGTCGCGACGCTGGCCGCGGTCGCGGTGTACGCGCTGCTGACGGTGGTCGGCGGTGCGGGCGCTGGCGATCGGGCTGACCGAGGGCTACCACCCGGTGCGCAGCCGCGCCGGCTGGCAGCTGTGGGCGACCGAACGGCTGATGGACGCCGCCCGCAACTACCTCTTCCCGCTGTATGCCAGCCTGCTGACGCCGGCGTGGCTGCGGCTGCTGGGCGCCCGCGTCGGCCGCGGCACCGAGATCTCGACGGTATTGCTGACTCCGAAGTTCACCGTGATCGAGGACGGCGCGTTTCTGGCCGACGACACGATGGTCGCCTCCTACGAACTCGGCGGCGGCTGGATCCACGCGGGCACGACGACCGTGGGCAGGCGCGCGTTCCTGGGCAACTCGGGCATCACCCAGCCGGGCCGCCGGGTGCCCGAGGACGGGTTGGTCGCGGTGCTGTCGGCCGCCCCGCCGAAGGCCAAGCGCGGCTCGTCGTGGCTGGGCAGCCCGCCGATGCGGCTGCGCCGCCGCCCCGCCGAGACCGACGAGGCGACCACCTATGACCCGCCGCCGCGGCTGCGGGCGAAGCGGGCGGCGGTGGAAGCCTGCCGGCTGCTGCCGGTGGTGGTGACGGTCACGATCGGTCTGGCGGTGCTGGGCGCGTTGCAGGCGCTGGCGCGGCTCTTCGGCATCTGGTCGGCGGCGCTGTGCGGCGGGCTGGTCCTGCTGGCGGCGGGCGCGGTCGCGGGCGCCGTCACCGTCGCCGCCAAGTGGGCCGTGGTGGGTCGGATCAGGGCGAGCGATCACCCGCTGTGGTCGCCGTTCGTGTGGCGAAACGAGGTTTGTGACACGTTCGTCGAAACCGTCGCGGCGCCCTGGTTCGCCCGCGCGGCCAGCGGGACGCCGCTGCTGAGCCTCTGGTTGCGTGGACTCGGCGCCCGGGTGGGGCGGGGCGTGTGGTGTGAAACCTATTGGCTCCCGGAGGCGGACCTGGTCACCCTGGGCTGCGGCAGCACCGTCAATCGTGGCTGCGTGGTGCAGACGCACCTGTTCCACGACCGGATCATGCGCATGGACAGCGTCGTGCTGGAGCCCGGCGCGACCCTCGGACCGCACTGCGTCGCGTTGCCCGCCGCCCGGCTGGGGGCCGGCGCGACGGTCGGTCCCGCCTCACTGGTGGTTCGGGGCGACAAGGTGCCGGGATCGACTCGCTGGCAAGGCAATCCGATTCGGCCTTGGAATCCGGGGCATCCGGGTCGCAAGAAGTCCCGGGGCAAGAAGGCGGCGAAGCGGGACGCACCGGCGTGACTCCTCCGCTGACGGGGTCGCACCGGTGATCGACGACTACCTGCCGAAGAACGGCAATCCCGGCTACCGGGTGTCGCGCTACGAACTCGACCTCGAGTACAAGGTGTCGATCAACCGGCTGTCCGGCACGGCAACGATCACCGCGGTGACCCTCGTCGAGCTGCAGCAGTTCACCCTGGACCTGTCCTGCGCCCTGTCGGTGTCCAAGGTTTCGGTGAACGGCGAACGCGTGAGCCAGTTTTCGTGCCGTGCCGGCAAGTTGCGCGTCCGGCTGGCGTCGAAGCTGGCGGCCGGGGCCGCGCTGGCGGTCGTGGTGCGCTACGGCGGTTCGCCCACGCCCATCCGGTCGCTTTGGGGCGACGTGGGTTTCGAGGAGCTGACAGACGGGGCGCTGGTCGCAGGGCAGCCCAACGGCGCCGCGTCGTGGTTCCCCTGCAACGACCATCCCGGCGCCAAGGCCGCATTTCGCATCCAGGTCAGCACCGAGAGCCGCTACCGGGTGATCGCCAACGGCAAGCTGGTGTCGCGCCGCGCCCGAGCCTCGCAGACCGTGTGGACCTACGAGCAGGCCGAGCCGACGTCGACGTATCTGGCCACGCTGCAGATCGGCGGCTACGAGTCGGTGCGGCTGGCCCGGTTGCCGGTACCCATCCGGGGAGCGGTGCCCAAACGCCTGCGCGCCGAGTTCGACCGCGATTTCGCCCGTCAGCACGAGATGCTGGAGCTGTTCGTCGAGCTGTTCGGGCCCTACCCGCTCGCGAGCGGGTACACCGTCGTCGTCACCGACGACGAGCTGGACATACCCCTTGAAGCCCAGGGGATTTCGATCTTCGGCGCCAACCATTGCGACGGCACGCGGGCCAACGAGCGGCTGATCGCTCACGAGCTGGCGCACCAGTGGTTCGGCAACTCGGTCACGGTGCGGCGCTGGCGTGACATCTGGCTGCACGAGGGGTTCGCCTGCTACGCCGAGTGGCTGTGGTCGGAGCACAGCGGCGGACCCGGCGCCGACGAACTGGCCCGCACCGCCCACGAGCGGTTGCGGGCCATGCCGCAGGACCTGCTGCTGGCCGATCCCGGACCGCGCGAGATGTTCGACGACCGCGTGTACAAGCGCGGTGCGTTGACCCTGCACGCCCTGCGCGGGCGGCTCGGCGACGCGGACTTCTTCGCGCTGCTACGGGATTGGACGGAACGGCACCGGCACGGCAACGTCGTCACCGAGGACTTCACCGGCCTGGCCGCGACCTACTGCGACGACCTGCGGCCGTTGTGGGACGCGTGGCTGTACTCCACGCGGGTGCCGTGACCGGGTGTGGCGACGGCCTAGCCGCCGCCACCACCGCCACCTCCGCCGGCACCACCGCCGCCGGCGCCGCCGGCGCCGCCCGGCGGCGCGGGCGCACCGCCCTCACCGGCGTAGCCGTTGCCGCCGTAGCCGTACGGGAGCCGGGGTCCGGGCGGGCCGGGCGGCGGCGGTGGCGGCTCGGGCGCCGGGGCCAGCTGGACGGGCCCGACCGGTGCGGCCCTGAACTCGCTGGTCGACGCTCCCGCGCTGACGCCGCAGCCGATCGCCGCGACCAGCGCCGCCCCGCCACCGAACAGCGCGATCGTCTTACGTGTTTCAGATCTCATCGAATTCCCCCACATCTCTTCTCACGTCCGTGTTGAAGGAGCGCTACCCGAAGATGTGGTTGCCCAATCAGGCTCGCGGGCCTTGTCAGGCGAACGCCGGCAAAACCTTGTCCGTCAGCAGCTGCACCGACCTCCACGCCTCGTCGACCGGCATGCCGCCGACCAGCGGATGCATAACCAGCGGCCCGAAGTCCTCGCTGTCGCGGATTTCGGCGATCAGCTGCTCGGGCGTCAGGAACCGGTATCGTCCCGAGGCCTTGACCTCGTCCAGCGTCTTGACCCCGGGCAGGTGCATCAGGGAATGCTGCTCGGTCGACCATCCGCCGTAAGTGACCGCCTCCCAGAGGATGTGGTCGCCGAGCTCGACCCACGCCCGATCCGGGTCCTCGTGCAGGTAGATCATGCCGCGGTTGACCGGGCCGGGCATGATGATAAACGGCTTGATGCCGGCGTCGGCGCACAGCGCGCGGTAGTGGTCGGCGATGTCGGGCAGGTGGTCGGCCAGGCTGAGCGGCAGCCCGAGACGCGCCGCGCGCCGCGCCGTGGCGCGTACGCCGCCGCCCACGTACAGCGGCGGATGCGGCCGGCTCCATGTGCCGGTGCAGACCCCGCCGTCCGGGTCGGCGCCGGACCAGACCGACAGCATCCGCTCGATGAGCGCGTCCATCAGCTCGCCGCGCCGGCTGAAATCGGCTCCCAGCGCGCCGTATTCGACGGTGCGGTAGCCCAGTCCCACGGTGGTGTGCAGCCGGCCCCGGCTCATGTTGTCCACCAGGGCGATGTCCTCGGCCAGCCGCACCGGGTTCCACAACGGCCCGAGCGCGCAGTCCACGCTGGCGATCAGTGTGGTCGTCCGCGCCAGGAACATCGCCGCGGCCATGATCGGGTTACAGCTCCAGCCGTGCCCGGTCGCGTGGTGTTCGTCGACGCTCACCGTGGTGATGCCGTGCGACTCTCCCCACTGCGCCATCTCCAGCGCGGCACGCAGCAGTTCGCCCTGGACGCTTGGATCGCCCTGGGGCGAGCCGAAGTTGAAGCGCAGCACCGTGAGCAGCATGGGCCGCCTCAGCCCTGCTCCGGGACCGCCGCCGCGGACCGAAGGAACGCGGGAAAGTCGGGAAACAGCGCCCGGTCGACGATCTCGATCCGGGTGCCGGCCGCGTCGACGTAGTAGGCGAACAGGGCGAGTCCCGGCGGGGACGTGTCGGCGGTCGCCTCGAAGGTGAAGCCGTTGGCCTCCAAGCCGCGGGCCGTTGCCGTGAGGTCATCGGTGAAGTAGCCGAGGTGGTGAATCGCGTTGCCGGGCGCGGCGGTCCACGGACTTCCGGGCACCTCCTGGATCAATTCGAGGTGCGGGCTCTGCAGCGAGTACACGAACGTGGACGTGAGCTCGCGGCTGGCGGCGGCGGTGCGGAACGGCAACGTGTAGCTCATCGGGGTGATCCACCGGTACCCGGCCAGCGCACTCAACCGGGCCATGGCGGCGTCGAGGTCCTTCACGACGATACCGGTGTGGTAGAAGTCGTCGGGTCGCAGCGCGAAAGTCACGAGTTCCTCCCCAGTTGATGCCTGAGCCAGGCGCTTTCCCAGAAATTTGTGCTGGCGGCCAGCAGCCGCTCGTGGGCTTGCCTGAGCACGTCGCGCGCCCCGGGATGATCCGGGGGGAGCAGTTCGGCAAGGTGGATGGCGTGCACCGGGCGCCCGGCGCCCAGATGCGCCCGCGCCCGCTCCACCAGCGCGTCCGCCCCGGCCAGTTCGACCACGTCAGCGCTGACGGCGTCGAACCCGACCGGGTACAGCTCGGTCGTCGACCGGTGGTGGAACCACCCCGAATAGTTCTCCCACACTGCTCGCACGTCCCAGGACACCTTTCCATAGCCTTGTCCCACATCGTATTCCGCGGGCAGGGCGATCTCACGCATCAGCGTCGAGACGTCCTTGCCGGCGTTCATCCCGGCCACCGTCTGGTCGTGGACGTGCTGCACCGCGTCGCGCAGGCGGGTCAGCTCGGCGTGGATGCGCTCGGCACCTGCGATCGGCGCGAAGTGCCCGGTCACCAGCAGTTCGGGCTGCAGCTCGCGCACCCGCTCCACCGACGCGACGACCGTCAGCGCGTCGCGGTACCGGTCGCCGCGCATGGTCACCAGGTTGGGGATGTGCCCGAACAATGCGCCGAAGGTGTTTCCGCACAAACAGATTCGCTCTTCCGACAGCCAGACAACCAGCGAGTCGGTGGTCTCGCCACCGGGGACGGCCAGCAATTCGATCCGCCGTCCACCGACCTCCAGTGTCAGGGTGTCCTCGAAGTCCACATCGACGGCGGGGACGCTCTGCCCGGCCAGCCGCGTGGTACCGAGGCGCCGCTGAATGTCCGCGATGCCGGCGGCCAGGGTGTCTTTGAACGCGAACGCGCTGCGGCTGGCGCGATACGGGATGAGGCGTTCGTTATCGTCGCGCCATGCGGTCCAGTTCGCTTGCGCGACAACGGTGGTGCCTGGATCACGCATGCTGTCCAGCCCGCCGACGTGGTCGACGTGGCCCTGCGTGAGGATGACGTAGCGCACCGGCGACGAGTCCACCGCGTCGAAGTTGGCGCGGTGCACCGGACCCTCGAAACCCATGCCCGTGTTGACGATCACCCGGCCCGCATCGGTGGTCAGCAGGTAGGCGTTGGACAGGCCCGGCGAGCACCACAGCCCGGGCGCGATCTGTTCGGCGGCCGCGGCGGCCGCCGGGCGGATGGCCTCGGCGCCGGGCCGGCTCCGGTAGATCGGCTCGAAGCTATTCAACGCGCACGTCGAATCGGTCGAAGTAGAAGCCGAACCGCCCGCGCAGTTCGTCGGCCGACACGCCGAAATGCCGTTTCAGGTCGTAGTGGATGCGACCGTGTTTGCCGCGCGGGTTGGTGTCCAGATACCGCCGGAAGCGCTCGCGCACCTTCGGCGTCAGTTCGACCCGGCCGCGGAGGTAGAGCTCCTCGAGCAGCGCGAGCTCGTTGCCGTTCAACTCGTGGAACGCGATGTCGATGCTGCGTTCGGCCGGCACCAGGTCCCGGTCGCGCACGCACGCGCTGAGCAGCCGGTGCACGCGGTCGCTCCAGTAGTCCAGCAGCCAGCCCGGGTCGATGCTGGTGCGGCGCAGCCTATCCGAGTAGGCCATCATCGTGATCGCCGACTGGATCACCGCGACGGGATCGCGGTGTGTGAAGGCCACCGTGGCGTCGGGGAAGGTTGCCATCAGCGGGCCGAGCTGCTCGCAGTGCTGGGGACTCTTGAGTAGCCACGTGCGCGGTCCGCGCAAGAAGGTCAGCGCCTGCAGCACCTTCTTCAGGTATCCGTAGTGCCGGGTTTGGTCCAGCCCCAGGTAGCGGTCGCGCCAATCGGGCACGCGCGCATGCCATTCCAGCACGTATGCGGCCATGTCGAGGTCGAGGAGCTCGACCTCCTCCTCGATCGCCTCGGGAAACCGGTCGTGCATGGCCGCCACGACGGGCGCGCTGGCCATGAGCGCATCGTGTTCGGCCTTGGCCCGCGCGTAGCGGGGGTCGACACCGAAGATGTCGGGGCCGTCACCGCGCGCGGGGATCGGTTCCTGGCTCTCCCAGTACGGCAGCGCCCGCCGGCGCGGGTCGGCGGCGATGAGGTTCACCAGATGGGTGGTCCCCGATCGCGGCATGCCGACGACGATGAACGGCTTCTCGATCGGAATCGACTCGATCTCCGGGTACCGCTTGAGCAGCTCGGTCAACGACAACCGGTTGCGCAGCAGGCGAACCACCCGTTGTCGCAGGGACGCTCGGGTGAGCTCGCGCAGGCCGTCGTCGGCCTCGATCGCGGCCACGTGCGCGGCCAACCGGTCGGCGAAGCCGTCGGCGTCGGCGAAGTCGACGGGTCCCCCGGCCCGCTCTACGGCCTCGGCGCGCATCGCGGCGATGTCGAGGTCGACGCGTTTGGCCTCGGTGAATTCGAGCACCTGGCGCTGAACGTCGGTGAGCCTGGGCTCCGTCAGATCGTCGAAGTCGATGTCGGCGACGTCGGGGCCGGCAGAGCCCATGCGACCGCCTCCTCGACTCGGTATCGAACAATCGACCTACCACTCGCCGAGACGTGGCGTCAACCCGCGCCGCTACAGGTTGGCCAGGTCGTCGGGCACGTCGACTTTGTGCTCCATGAGCGTCTCGAGCGGTACCACCTCGAGGGTCCGCTCGTGGGTGGAGGCCAACACCACCGGGGCGGCGCAGCCGTCGTGATGGGCACGAAGCCAGTTCAGCGCGGTCACGCACCACCGGTCGCCCGGGAGCAGGCCCGGGAACCGGTACTCGGGTACCGGCGTCAACAGGTCGTTGCCGATGGAACGCTGGTGCTCCAGGAACGCCGTGGTCATCACCGCGCAGATCGTGTGCCGGCCCCGGTCCTCGGGCCCGGTCGCGCAGCAACCGTCGCGGTAGAAACCGGTCACCGGGTCGCTGCCACATGGTTCCAGCGGGCCGCCCAGCACGTTGCGATCAGGCACCCCCCTAGTATTGCGCTCCCTCGCGAGAACTTCGACGGGGTTTTGGACGTCCGCGCCGCCAACTGCTTGTAGGTTTGCCCTGTGATACTCACCGGAGCGTTCCTCGCCGAAGGGGCCAGGCAGGTAGACAACAAGCTCGATGTGGCGGGCGGCGTGCTCGCGAGGTATGCGGTCGGGCCCGACCGTGTGGCCCGGTTCACGCTCGTGGTCCTGACGCGGGCCGACGAAGAAAAGACCGATCCGCGCGTGGATGTGAATTTCAAGCCGCCGACACTGGACGAGCCGACGAGCATGCGGTTCGAAGTGCCGCAGGCCTCCATCGGCGAATTCCCCGGATTCGCCTTTTTCGACATCGAGGTGAGGCTGCCTTCCGACGGCCGTTGGGCGGTCGAGGTGACCGCCGGGGGCGAGACTCTCTCGCTGCCGCTGGTGGTGACCGGCTGGAACGAGCCGCCGTCATCGCTGCTCAACTGAGACGGCGGCGGGACCCCGAGCCGGCCGCAACGGCCGGCGAGGGCGCGCTGGCGTGCGCGCACGTACCGATACCGGGGCCGCCGCGGCGATGATCAACACCAAGCGGGTGCTGCTCTTCCTGCCGCTGTACCTCGTGTGGACGATCGCGATCGACGTCCTGTTCGATTCGGCCGGCCCTTCCGGCGGCACGTCCGTTCCGGCGTGGATGATCGTCGGGTTCATCGTCTCGGCAGTTGCCGTGGCCGGTGCCGTGTTCTGGTACCTGTTCAAACGCGGTTCCGGCGAGGTTCCCCGGCAGCGTCAGCACATGTACACGGCGCTTTTCGTCGCAATCGTCGCGTCGGGCTTCGTCGACGATGCGCTCGAGGGCGTCGCCTGGATCCTGCTCGGAGGCCGCCCCTGGTGGGTGCTCGTGCCGATCTACACGATCGGCTACGCGGTGTGCTGGGTCGTCCTGGTGCCGGTGGCGAATTGGCTGGCCCACCGCGCCGGAGACGTCGCCGACCGTCGCGGCTCCGCACGGTAGAGCAGCCCGAACCGCGCCCGCCGGCGCGGAGGGGGACTTTGGCGGTGGCGGAGGGATTTGAACCCTCGGACGGTTTTAGCCGTCACACGCTTTCGAGGCGTGCTCCTTAGGCCGCTCGGACACGCCACCGCCAGGCAGCTTACCGAACGGGTGGCTCCTCACCCCAATCGCTGCCGGGCGAAGAAGGCCTCGAGCGGCGCCGCGCAGTCTTGCGCGAGCACACCGCCGCGCACCTCCGGGCGATGGTTGAGCCGACGGTCGCGCACCACGTCCCACAGCGACCCGACCGCCCCGGTCTTGGGTTCCCAGGCGCCGAACACCAGCCGCGCGACGCGCGCCAGCACCGCCGCCCCCGCGCACATCGTGCACGGTTCCACGGTCACCGCCAGCGTGGCGCCCTCCAGCCGCCACCCGTCGCCGAGCGCGCCGGCCGCCGCCCGCAGCGCCAGGATCTCCGCGTGCGCGGTCGGGTCGCCGAGGGCCTCGCGGGCGTTCACCGCGCGGGCGAGTTCGGTCCCGTCGGCGCCGACGACCACCGCGCCGATCGGCACGTCGCGGGGACCGGCCGTCGCGGAGGCCGCCAGCGCGGCACGGATCAGGTCTTCGTCGGCGATCACCGACCAAGCCGGTCGATCACCGCCGACAGCTGGTCCGTGAACCCCATCTCCCGGGCGATGCGACCCAGCTGCTCGTCGGCGTACAGGTCGGTCTCGTCGAGGATGACCCCGAGCACCGCCTCGGGCAGGCCGATGTCGGCCAGCAAACCGAGGTCGCCCTCCTCGAAGGGGTCGGCATCCTCGAGGTCGTCGGGGTCGATGTCGGCGTCCAGCTCTTCGAGGACCTCGGCGGCGATGTCGTAGTCGAGCGCGGCGGTGGCGTCCGAGAGCAGCAGCCGGGTTCCCGACGGTCCCGGCCGGAGGATGACGAAAAATTCGTCGTCGACGTCCAGGAGCCCGAACACCGCCCCCGCACTGCGCAGTTCCCGCAGTTCGGTCTCGGCGGCCTTCAAACTCGTCAGCGCGCTGGCGGACATGGCGGAGCACCTCCACTGGCCCTCTTCGCGTACGACGGCGACGCCGAAGCCGTCCGGTGTGTCCGCGGACGGGCCCTGGGCTGAGGCCCGTTGTGCTCCCATGGGCGCCTACGCTAGTCGCTGACCTGGCATCTTGACCAGACGAACGCGCACGTGCCGCGGCGGCGGGCGGCGCCGCCATCTTCGGCTGTGCCAACCTTGAACTGTGGCTGGCCCTGTTTTGAAAAAACCGGTGTGCGTGCTCGGGCTGGGGCTCATCGGCGGATCGATCATGCGGGCGGCCGCGGCGGCCGGCCGCGAGGTGTTCGGCTACAACCGGTCGGTGGAGGGCGCGCAGGCGGCCGCCGCCGACGGCTTTGCCGCCGGCACCGACCTCACCGAGACGCTGACCCGCGCCGCGGACACCGGCGCGCTGATCGTGCTGGCCGTCCCGATGCCGGCGCTGGCGGGGATGCTCGCCCGCATCAGCGAACTGGCCCCCCGCTGCCCGCTGACCGACGTCACCAGCGTCAAGGGCGCGGTGCTCGAGGAGGTCGCCGCGGCGGGACTGCTGCAGCGCTTCGTCGGCGGCCACCCCATGACCGGCACCGCGGAATCGGGGTGGGCGGCCGGCTACGCCGGGCTGTTCACCAGGGCGCCGTGGGTGGTCAGCGTGGACGACCACGTCGACCCCGAAGTGTGGTCGATGGTCACGGCGCTGGCGCTGGAGTGCGGCGCCTTCGTGGTGCCGGCCAGATCCGACGAGCACGACGCCGCGGCGGCCGCCATCTCGCACCTGCCGCACCTGCTCGCCGAGGCCGTGGCCGTCGTCGCCGGGGAGGTACCGCTGGCCTTCGCCCTGGCCGCCGGGTCCTTCCGCGACGCCACCCGTGTGGCGGGCACCGCCCCGGACCTGGTGCGCGCGATGTGCGAGGGCAACGCCGCGCAGCTGCTGCCCTTCGTCGACGAGGTCATCGAATTACTGGGCCGGGCCCGCGAGTCGCTGGCGGGCCGCCAGTCGGTGGCCGAACTTGTCGAAGCCGGCCACGCCGCGCGCACGCGCTACGACAGCTTCCCGCGCACCGACGTCGTCACCATCGTCGTTGGCGCCGCCAACTGGCGGGACGAGCTGGCCGCCGCCGGCCGGGCGGGCGGGGTGATCAGATCCGCTCTGCCAACCCTGGATAGTCCACGATGAAGCCCTCGCCGTCGACGCTCACCGTGGTGTCGGCAACCGGCGATCGCAGCTCGAGCCCCTCCGGGCTGCCCGCGCTGGTGTAGCTGACGCTGGCCGCGGTGACCGACATGTCGGGCACGTTGACGTAGACCACCGGCAGCGTGATCGAATCAGCCTTCTGGTGCAGACCGAGGCGCCGGATCGGCAACGCGTTGAAGAACGGGCTGAACACCACGTCGACGTCGAGGGCGGCGTTGTATCCCGCGCGCCGCTCGCCCTGGTGGTCGGTCACCAGCCACATGTTCTCCTCGTCGCGGGCGATGGAGAGCACGCGCTCCCGCTCGGCCAGCGTGACGGTCATGCCGAGCCGCTTGGTGGCGCCGGACTCGTCGGTCTGCACGTCGTAGTAGGCACCGAAGGCGGGATTGGTCGCGGTGGCGGCGGCCACGATGCGGCCGTTGGCCCTGATTCGCTTGCCGGACACCTGGATTCGTACCGATTCCATGCGGGAAACATCCTGCGCACGCCAGGTCAGCATCGCCTGCCACACGCGCCGGGCCGGATCGGAGGGGTCTGCGTTCACCCGTCTACCGTAATTCGTGGCCGCGGGCCGCGGCAGGCGTATCGGCAGGTGCGGGTAAGGGACGCCCTGAGACGCGCAACCGCCCGGTGCCCGGCGCGGACGCCCATATCGCCAGCGCGAGCAGGCCATCGAGTAGCAGCGCCAGCGCGGCCACCATCAGCGCGCCGACCAAGGCGAGATGAAACTCACGTTCCTTGATCCCGTCGATCAGGTACCGGCCCAGCCCCCCGAGGCTGGCGTAGGCGGCCACCGTCGCGGTGGCGACCACCTGCAGCGTCGCGTTGCGCAGCCCGCCCAGGATCAACGGCAGCGCGTTGGGCACCTCGACGCGCAGCAGCACCCGTGCCTCGGTCATGCCCATCGCGCGGGCCGCGTCGACCACCGCCGGCTCGACGCTGGCCACGCCCGCGTAGGCGCCGGCCAGCAGCGCCGGGACGCCCAGCAGCATCAGCGCGAACAACGGCGGCCCCAGGCCGAGGCCGAACAGCAGCACCCCGAGCAGCAGCACCCCCAGCGTCGGCAGCGCGCGCAGCCCGTTGACCGCGCCGACCACCAACAGCGTGCCGCGCCCGGTGTGCCCGATCAGCAGGCCGATCGGGACGGCGATCAGCGCCGAGGCGCCCACCGCCAGGGCGGTGTACTCGAGGTGCTCGCACGTGCGCGCCGCCAGGCCGACCGCACCGGTCCAGTTGCCGGCGGTCAGCAGGTAGGAGATCGCCTCCCGCACGAAGTTCACCGCGCACCGCCCACCACGGGGGCCGCCACCGACCGCCGGCGGGAGGCGCGTCCGGCGCGTTCCCACGGCGTGGCCAGCCGGCCGGCCACCACGACGAGCGCGTCGATGACGACGGCCAGCACGAGTAGCGCGACGATGCCGGCCAGGATCTGGTCGCTCTTGTCGGTCTGATACCCCTCGGTGAACCAGGCGCCCAGGCCCCCGATGCCGATCACCGAGCCGACCGCGACCATCGCGATGTTGGTCGCCACCACCACGCGCAACCCGGCGACCAGCACCGGGAGCGACAGCGGCAGTTCGACTTTGAGCAACCGCGCCAGCGCGGGGTAGCCCACCGCGGTGGCCGCGTCACGCACCCCGGCCGGAACCGCGTCCAGCGCCTCGAGCACCGCCCGCACCAGCAGCGCGGCGGCGTAGGCGCTCAGCGCCACGATCACGTTAGCCTCGTCGAGGATCCGGGTCCCGATGACCATCGGCAGCATCACGAACAGCGCCAGCGACGGGATGGTGAACACGACACCCGCGGTCGCCGTCGTCAGCCGCCGGGCCACCGGCGCGCGGCGCACCAACACACCCAGCGGCACCGCGATCGCCAATCCGATCAGCACCGGCACCAGCGACAGCCGCAGGTGGACCACCGTCAGCGCCCAGGCCGCGTCGAGGTGGGTGAGCAGATAGTGCACTGCTCAGCCCCGCCGCCGGGCCGCCACCGCGGCCAGCACGTCGGCGGCCAGCACGCCGCCGATCACCTTGCCCGCGTCGTCCACCGCGATGCCCACCGTCGACGGAGACGAAAGCGCCGCGTCGAGCGCCTGGCTCAGGTTGCCCCCCGGGCGCAGCAGTGTGCCGACGCCGACCGTGCTCTCCGGCAGCGGCGCCCCGCCGCGGTGCCGCGCCAGCCCGTCGGCGTCGAGCCAGCCCAGCGGCGCGCCCGCGTCGTCGACGACCACCGCCCAGCCGCCGCACCGGGAGGCGGCGGCCAGCCCGCTCGCGGAGAGCACCTCGACGTCGTGCAGCGGCAGCCCGGCCGCGTCCAGCAACTGCAGCCACCGGTAGCCGCGGCCGAGCCCGATGAAGCGCGCCACGAAGTCATTGGCCGGCCGCGACAGCAAGCGCGCGGGCTCGTCGTACTGCTGCAGCTTGCCGCCGCTGAACACCGCGACGCGGTCGGCCAGTTTGAGCGCCTCGTCGATGTCGTGGGTGACGAAGACGATGGTTTTGTGCAGTTCGCTCTGCAGGCGCAGGATCTCGTTCTGCAGCTCGTGGCGGACCACCGGGTCGACCGCGGAAAAGGGCTCGTCCATCAACAGGATCGGCGGGTCGGCGGCCAGTGCTCGGGCCACGCCGACGCGTTGTTGCTCACCGCCGGACAGCTGCGCGGGGTAGCGGGTCGCGACCCGGGCGTCCAGCCCGACGCGCTCGAGCACCCCGTAGGCGGCCCGGCGCGCGGCCCGGCGGGACTGGCCCCGCAGCACCGGAACCGTGGCGACGTTGTCGATCACCCGTTGATGGGGCATCAGCCCCGCCTGCTGGATGACGTAGCCGATCCCGAGGCGCAGCCGCACCGGGTTGCTGCCGGACACGTCGGCCCCGTCGACGGTGATGGTGCCCGACGTCGGCTCGACCATCCGGTTGATCATCCGCAGCGCCGTGGTCTTGCCGCTGCCCGAGGACCCGACGAAGACCGTCAGCTCCCCGGCCGGGACGGCCAGGCTCAACCCGTCGACGGCGGCGGTCCCGTCGGCGAATACTTTGCTGACTTCCTCGAAGGTGATCATGGGGCCAGGGGATGGTTGAAACCGTTGTCGCGCACCCAGTTTCGGGCGTCCTGGTCGATGTCGACGCCGGAGTTGCCCGACACCGCGGCGTTCAGCGCGGCCACCCCCGGGCTGGTCAGCTTCGCCGACACCGCGTCCAGCACGTCCTTGAGGCGCTCGGAGTTCTTCTGCGAATTCACCAGCGGCACAATGTTGCCGGCCAGGAAGTTGTGCTTGGGATCCTCGAGCACGACCAGGTGCTCCTGCGGGATACCCGGCGAGGTGCTGAAGATGTCGGCGGCGGTGACCACGCCCTCGGCCAGCGCGCGCACGGTCACCGGGCCGCCGCCGTCGTTGATGGGCACGAAGTTGGCCGGGCTGATGTCGAGCCCGTACTTCTGCTTCAGGCCGAGCAGCCCGGACGGCCGGTTCTGGAACGCCGAGGGCGCCCCGAACCGCACGCCGGCCGAATGGGTCGCCAGGTCGTCGATCGTGTGCAGCCGCCATGCGTCCGCCGTCTCGCTGGTGACGGTGACCGTGTCGGTGTCCGAGGCCGGCGACGGCGTCAGGATCGACAGGTCGCCGGGCAGCCGCCGGTGCAGCTCGAGCTCGACGGCATCGAGCACGGTCGCCGTGGACTCCGGCGCGACATAGGCCAGCAGGTTGCCCACGTACTCCGGCACCAGGTCGATGGAATGGTCCTTCAGCGCCGGGATGTAGGTCTCGCGGCTGCCGATGCCCATCCGCCGGCCGACCTCGAAACCATTGGCCTGCAACGCTTGTGCGTAGATCTCGGCGATGATCTCCGATTCCGGGAAGTCGGCCGAGCCCACGACGATGGAGTTCGGGTCGCGAACCTGCTCCCCCAGCGGGTCGGCATTGCTGCACGACGCGGCCAGGCATACCGTCGCCAGCCAGGCTGCCGCTCGACCGGCCGCGCGATGCACCCGCGGCATCCTCATAGCAGCCGACACTAACGCGGGTTTGGTTTCATTCCGCGCCGGATGGGACAAAGATGACACTATGAGCAGCAACACCCCTACCTCCCCCGAACAGCCGCCGCCCAAGAAGCCCACCCCGCCGCCCAAGCCCGGCTCGGCGCCCAAGGCGGCCCAGGAACCGGCCATCACGTTCACCCGCGCCGGCGCGCTGTGGTCGTCGCTGATCGCCGGCTTCCTTATCCTGATCGTGCTGCTGATCTTCATCACCCAGAACACGGAGTCGACGGCCTTTACGTTCCTGGGCTGGCACTGGCACCTGCCGCTCGGGGTGGCGATCCTGCTGGCGGCAGTGGTCGGCGGGCTGATCACCGTGGCTGTCGGGACCGCGCGCATCCTGCAGCTGCGCCGGACGACGAAGAAACAGCACGCGACGATCGCCCGCCAGGGACGCTAACCGGGCAGCTTGGCGAGCTCGGCCAGCCCGCGTGAGATGAGCGGCGCCACCACCTCGGGCACGTGCTCGGACGCCTCGTCCCTGCCCTGCGCCTGCTCCGACATGCGCCTTCGGAAGTCGATGCCGGCGGCGATGATGGCGAGCTTGAAGTAGGCCAGCGCCATGTAGAACTCCCAGTGCGCCAGCGGCCAGCCCGAGGCCAGCGAGTAGCGGTCGGCCAGCTCGTCGGCCGTCGGCAGCAGCGGCGAGGTCCAGGCGGCCTGCGCGTTGACGATCAGGTCCAGCGCGGGATCGCGGTAGACGCACATCAACGCCGCGTCGCTCAGCGGGTCGCCCAGGGCCGACAGCTCCCAGTCCACGACGGCCAGCACCCGCGTCGGGTCGTCGATGTCCAGGATCGTGTTGTCGATGCGGTAGTCACCGTGCACGATCGAGCTCCGGCTCTGCTGCGGAATGGAGTCGCGCAGGCCGGCGTGCAGCCGCTGCACGTCGGCGTCCCGGTGGTCGTCGGGCAGGCGCACCAGCTCCCACTGCGAGCCCCAGCGCCGCACCTGGCGTTCCAGGTAGCCGCTGGGCTTGCCGAAGTCGCCCAGGCCGACGGCCTCGGGGTCGACGCCGTGCAGGTCGACCAGCACCCGGATCAGCGAGTCGACGCAGCCGTCGATGACGGTGCGGCTGAGCGCCTCGAGCTGGGCGCGCCGGCGCACCACCTGCCCGGCGATGAATTCGACGACCTGGAACGGCGCCCCCAGCACGGCGTCGTCCTCGCACAGCGCGATCGCGCGCGCCACCGGGACGGGCGTGTCCTGTAGGGCGGCGACGACCCGGTACTCGCGGGCCATGTCGTGCGCCGACGGGGTGAGCCCGTGCAGCGGCGGGCGGCGCACCAGCCAGTCGGCCTTGTCGTCAAAGACCCGGAACGTCAGGTTGGACCGGCCCCCGGAGATGAGCTCCGCCCGCAGGTCGCCGTTGCGTTCGATGCCGAGCGAACGCAGGTAGGAGTCCAGCCCGGCCAGGTCGAGGCCCTCGAGTTGGTCAGCGGAAGTCACCGGACTTGTTTACCACCGCCGCTGGCCCACGGTTTATCAGCTATGCACTTCGAACCTGCGCCTGCGGCTTCGACCCTGCGCCCAGCGCGTCTTTGCCGGCGGCTAACCCGCGCTGGCGGCAGACTCGATGCCCGAACGGGGTGCCCGCCGTTGATTCTTGGGCAACAGGTCCCAGACGTGTTCGGTGGCGTTGACCGTCGCCACCGTCGCCTCGCCGGACCGCGAGAACAACAGCCTGGTCACCGACGCGTAGTCGATGGGGAACGACAGCAGCCGCGCCGTGCCCAGGATCTCGTGGAGCAGCACGTTGATCACCCCGCCGTGGCTGAACACCGCGACCGTGTCCTCGCGGTCGGCCGCCGCGACCAGGTGGTCGACCCCGGCGCGCACCCGCGCGCGAAACGCGTCCTCGTCGACCGCGCTGGGCAGGTGCCCGCGGGCCATGCGCGCCCACTCCTCGGGCCGCTCGGACCGGATCTGCTCGACGGGGATGTACAGCGGCAGGTCGCGGTCGTACTCGGCGAACCGCTCGTCGATCTCGATTTCCAGCTCGCGCGCCGCCGCGACCGGCTCCGCGGTCTGGATGGCGCGGCGCTGCGGGCTGCTCACCACGCGCGAGATCGGGAACCGGGCCAGCGCCCCGGGGAGCCGCCCGACCTGCGCCGCGCCCTCCTCCGACAGCTCGGGGTCGGCGCCCTCGCCGGGTTCGCTGCGCAGCGGGAGCGCATGCCGGATCAGAAGCACTTGCATGCCCCCAGATTCTCATGCGCCGCGCCGGGCTTCCCGCGGCGAGCGGAGAACGCTATTCTCTGTGGAGAGATTGGGGTGTGCGGATGAGTATTGTCGGAGAAGCCCGACTGGACGCCGGCGCGCTCGGCCGCTGGCTGGATTCGGCCGGCGCGCCCGGCGCGGGCGAACAGCCGTCGCTGGAACAGCTCAAGGGCGGCTCGCAGAACACGCTGTACCTGATCGAGCGCGGGGGCGAGCGCATGGTGCTGCGGATGCCCGGCGCCCGCGCCGACGCGGCCCGCATCGACGGCCTGCTGCGCGAGATCCGGCTGGTGCGCGCGCTGTCGGGCACCGACGTCCCGCACGCGGAGCTGATCGCCGCCGACGACACCGGCGCCGTGCTCGGCCTGCCGTTCTACGTGATGCGCGCGATCGACGGCTGGAGCCCGATGGACGGCGGGTGGCAGCCGCCGTTCGACGCCGACCCCGCGGCCCGCCGCGGGCTGGCGTTCGAGTTGGTCGAGGGCGCCGCCAAGCTGGGCCGGGTGGACTGGCGCGCCCAGGGGCTCGAGGGCTTCGGGCGCCCGGACGGATTTCACGAACGGCAGGTCGACCGCTGGCTGGCGTTCCTCGACGCCTACCGGGTGCGCGAACTGCCCGGCCTGGACGTGGCCGCCGACTGGCTGCGCCGCAACCGCCCCGCGTCGTATAAGGCGGGCATCATGCACGGCGACTACCAGTTCGCCAACGTGATGTTCGCGCACGGTTCGCCGGCCCGGCTGGCCGCGATCGTGGACTGGGAGATGACCACGGTCGGCGACCCGCTGCTGGACCTGGCCTGGGCGCTGCTGGGCTACGACGGCGAGAACCCCAGCGACGACGGCTTCTACCTCGACATGGCCGGCATGCCCAAACGTAGCGAGCTGCTGGAGCACTACGAGAAGATCAGCGGGCGCTCCACCGAGCACATCGACTACTACCTGGTGCTGGCCAACTGGAAGCTGGGCATTGTGCTGGAGAAGACCTACGCGGCCGGGGTGCGCACCGGCAAGGTCGACCCCAAAATCCAGGACGCCTTCGGGGCGATGATCCCCCGGCTGATCGCCACGGCTGCCGAACTCGCCCGGACGAGCGGGGGGCACTGAGATGGGCTATGCCGATCGGCTTTTCGACCTGACCGACCGGGTGGTGCTCATCACCGGCGGCAGCCGCGGGCTGGGCCGGGAGATGGCGTTCGGCGCCGCCCGCTGCGGCGCCGACGTGGTGATCGCCAGCCGCAACATGGACAACTGCGTGGCGGCCGCCAAACAGATCGAGGCCGAAACCGGGCGCACCGCAATGCCGTACCAGGTGCACGTCGGCCGCTGGGAGCAGCTCGACGGCCTGGTCGAGGCGGCCTACGAGCGGTTCGGCAAGGTCGACACGCTGATCAACAACGCGGGCATGTCACCGCTGTATGACAAGCTGACCGACGTCACCGAGAAGCTGTTCGACGCGGTGGTCAACCTCAACCTCAAGGGGCCGTTCCGGTTGTCGGCGTTGGTGGGCGAGAAGATGGTCGCCGCCGGGCGCGGGTCGATCATCAACGTCAGCTCCACCGGCTCGCTGCGCCCCAACGGCGGCATCATCCCCTATGCCGCGGCGAAGGCCGGGCTCAACGCCATGACCGAGGGACTCGCGCAGGCATTCGGGCCGACGGTGCGGGTCAACACCTTGATGGCCGGGCCATACCTGACCGACGTCAGCAAGGCCTGGGACCTCTCCGGCGGCAACAACTTCGGTCACCTTTCCCTGAATCGCGCCGGCGACCCGCGCGAAATCATCGGCGCCGCACTGTTTCTGGCCTCCGATGCCTCCAGCTTCACGACCGGCTCGATCGTGCGGTCCGACGGCGGCATCCCCTGACACCGCGGGGCGCCACCAATGAACGAGTAGGAGTATCCGAATGCCCTGGGACTTTTCCACCGAACCCGAGTTCGAGAAGAAGCTCGAATGGATCCGCGAATTCGTGCACGAGGAGGTCGAGCCCCTCGAGGTGCTCTTCCCCGGCTGCGAGTTCCTCCCGCTGGACGACGAGCGCCGCCGCATCATCGACCCGCTCAAGCAGCGGGTGCGCGACCAGGGATTGTGGGCGCCGCACCTGGGGCCCGAACTGGGCGGGCAGGGATTCGGCGCCGTCAGGCTGACGTTGATCAACGAGATCCTGGGCCGCAGCCCATGGGCTCCGATCGTGTTCGGCACCCAGGCACCCGACACCGGCAACGCCGAGATCATCGCCCGCTTCGGCACCCAGGAGCAGAAGGACCGCTACCTGTCCGGACTGCTGTCCGGGGAGATCTTCTCGTGCTTTTCGATGACCGAACCGCAGGGCGGCGCCGACCCCCGGGTGTTTCGGACCCGCGCGTTCCGCGACGGCTCGGAAAAGGACGGGGACTGGGTGATCAGCGGGCGTAAGTACTTCTCGTCCAACGCTTCCGTCGCCTCGTTCTTCATCGTCGTCGCGATCACCGACCCCGACGTTCCCGTGCACCGCGGCGCGTCGACCTTCCTGGTGCCGGCCGACGCCGAGGGCCTGACCATCGAGGCCACCCACCACCTGGTCGGCGCGCCGCCGCATGAGCCCGGGCACTCCCTGGTCCACTACGACGGGGTGCGGGTGCCGGCGGAAGCGCTGCTCGGCGAGCCCGGGCAGGGCTTCATGATCCTGCAGACGCGGCTGGCCGGCGGGCGGCTGCACCACGCGATGCGCTCCATCGGGATGGCGCAGCGCGCGGTGGACATGATGTCCCGGCGCGCCAAAAGCCGTTTCACCCAAGGCAGTTCGCTGGCCGACAAGCAGCTCGTGCAAGCGTTCATCGCCGACTCCTACACCGAGCTGATGCCCTTCCGGCTGGCCGTGCTGCACGCCGCCTGGCTGATCGACACCGCCGGCGAACGCGCCGCGCGCGCCGAGATCGGCGCCTGCAAGATCCTGGCGTCGCAGGTTCTGAAATCGATTGGCCTGCGGGCGATCCAGGTGCACGGCGCGCTGGGCACCACCGACCAGCTGCCGCTGGTCAACGTCCTGCTCGGCGGGGTGGCGCTCGGTCTGGCCGACGGGCCCACCGAGGCCCACAAGGTCAACCTGGCCAGGCTGCTGCTCAAGGGGTACGACGCCGAGGACGCCGAGTGGCCCAGCGAGCTGGCCGACATCCGCCGCGAGGCCGCCCGCACCAAGTACGGCGAATTCCTTGACCGCTGACCGGGTCGCCGCGGCCGTCGGACGGGCCCTCGACGACCGCCAGCGGGAGGCCACCGAAGAGGTCGGACGAATCCTGGCCGCCGCGGTGCGGGTGATGGAACGGGTCGCGCCCGAGCCGCCGCGCGTCAGCGACATCGTCGCCGAGGCGGGCTCGTCGAACAAGGCTTTCTACCGCTATTTCGCCGGCAAGGACGAGCTCATCCTGGCCGTCATGGAGCGCGGCGTGGCCATCGTGGAGTCCTACCTGCGGCACCAGATGGCCAAGGAGGCGCTGCCGGCCGACCAGATCGCACGCTGGATCGAGGGCGCGCTGGCGCAGGTCGCCGACCCGCACCTGATCAGCATGAGCCGCGCGGCGGCGGGACAGCTGTCCCCCGACCGGGCCGCGGCCGACCGGGAGATGATGCGGCCGCTGCGGGACCTGCTCGTCGCGCCCGTTTCCGCGCTGGGCGGCGACGACGTGGACCGCGACGTGGAGGCCGTGTTCAGTTGCACGGTCGCGACCATGCGGCGCTACGTGGGTCTGGCCGACGGGCCCGGCCCCGACGACATCGCGCACATTGTGCGCTTCTGCCTGCGCGGGTTGGGGATTCGCTGATGCGGGCCTTGGTCTGCCGTTCCTACGGCGAGCCGGAGGACCTGGTGGTCGAGGAGGTCGCCGATCCGGTCCCGGGCCCCGGCCAGCTGGTGGTGCGGGTGCACGCGGCCGCGGTCAACTTCCCCGACGTGCTGTTGATCGCCGGGAGGTACCAGGTCAAGATCCCGGTGCCGTTCACCCCGGGCAGCGAGCTGGCCGGGGAGGTGCTGGCGGTCGGCGAGGGCGCACCGTTCCGCCCGGGTCAACGGGTAGCGGCCACCACGCCGACCGGGGCGTTCGCCGAGCAGGCCCTGCTCGACTCGGGCGCGGCGACGGAGATTCCCGACGGTGCCGACTTCGCCTCGGCCGCGGCGTTCGGCGTCACGTACCGCACCGCCTATCACGCCCTGCGGTCGGTCGCCCCAGTGGCCCAGGGCGATTGGGTGGTGGTGCTGGGCGCGGCCGGCGGCGTCGGGCTGGCGGCGGTCGATCTGGCGGTGGCCATGGGGGCCCGGGTGCTCGCGGCGGCCTCCAGCCCGGAAAAACTCGACCTGTGCCGGCGGCGCGGTGCCGCGGCGACCGTCGACTACGACGCCGAAGACCTGAAATCGCGCATCCGGGAGCTCACCGGCGACGCCGCCCGCGTGGTGCTCGATCCTGTCGGCGGGCCGTACGCGGAACCGGCGCTACGCGGCCTCGCCCGCGGCGGGACGTTCGTCACCCTCGGCTACGCCGCCGGCGCCATTCCGTCGATCCCGCTCAACCTCGTTCTGCTCAAGGGAATCACGGTGCGCGGAATGGAGATCCGCACGTTCCTGGCCGACCATCCCGACGACGCCGCGCGCGACATGGGTGAGCTGTCGCAGCTGTTCGCCGCCGGCACGGTGCGTCCCTACATCGGCGCCCGGTTCCCGCTGGCCGAGGCGGCGGCGGCGTTGCGGCACGTGGCCGACCGCAAGGCGATCGGCAAGGTGGTCATCGACGTCGCGTGACGCCGCGGAATGCGCGCTCGAGCGCGGCGTCATACGCGTTTCCGCCGATGTTTCCCCGGTGTCGTCGCTTCATGCTGGTTAGCATGAACGAGATTGGCCCGCGGACGGACGCGCCGCGGCTGAACTGGAGCGACCTCGGCATGAGCGATTTGCCAACGGGAACGGTGACGTTGCTGCTGGCCGACGTCGAGGGCTCGACTCAGCTGTGGGAGACCCAACCAGAAAAGACAGCGGCAGCCGTCGCACAACTCGACCACACCCTCGCCGAGGTCACCGCGGCCCACGACGGGGTGCGCCCGGTTGAACAGGGCGAGGGCGACAGCTTCGTGGTGGCGTTCCACCGCGCCAGCGACGCGGTGGCCTGCGCGCTGGCGCTGCAACGCGCGCCACTGGCCCCCCTCCGGCTGCGCATCGGGTTGCACACCGGCGAGGTGCGGGTGCGCGACCCGAAAGACCCGACCAACTACGTCGGCCCCACCATCAACCGCACCGCCCGGCTGCGCGAGCTGGCGCACGGCGGCCAGACCGTGCTTTCCGGCGCGACCGAGCCGTTGGTCGTGGACCAACTCCCTGCCGATGCCTGGCTGGCCGACCTGGGCACCCACCCCCTGCGCGATCTGCCGCGGCCGGAACGGGTGGTGCAACTGTGCCATCCCGACCTGCGCAACGAATTTCCCCCGCTGCGCCTACCGAAGACGATCGCCGCGCACGGGCTTCCTGCGCAGCTGACGAATTTCATCGGCCGCGACGCGGAGATGCCCCACGTGCGGCAACTGCTGACCGAGCATCGGTTGGTGACCCTGACCGGGGCCGGCGGCGTGGGCAAAACCCGGCTGGCGGTGCAGATCGCCGCCGCGATGGCGGGCGAGTTCGCCGGCGGCGTGTGGTATGTCGACCTGGCGCCGGTCACCGACCCCGACGCGGTCCCGACCTCGATGATGCGCGCGCTGGGACTGGCCAACCAACCGGGACGGTCGACCACGGACACGCTGCTGCGGTTCGTTGCCGACCACCAGCTGCTGGTCGTATTGGACAATTGCGAGCACCTTCTGGACGCGATCGCGGCATTGGTCGTGGCCCTGCTGGGCGCCTCCGGTGCGTTGACGCTGCTCGCCACCAGTCGCGAGCCCATCGGTGTGCCCGGTGAGGTCACGTGGCGGGTGCCGTCGCTGTCGCTGGCCGACGAAGCCATCGAGTTGTTCAGCGACCGGGCCCGCCGGGTGGCGCCCGACTTCACGATCGACGACGAGACGGCACCGAGGGTGGCGGAGATCTGCCGTCGTCTCGACGGTATTCCGTTGGCGATCGAGCTGGCGGCGGCGCGGGTACGCGCGCTCTCGCTGCGCGAGATCGTCGATGGCCTGCACGACCGGTTCCGGTTGCTGACCGGCGGCGCCCGCACCGCCGTGCGCCGCCAGCAGACCCTGCACGCATCGGTGGACTGGTCACATGCCTTGTTGAGCGAGCCCGAGCGCGTCTTGTTTCGCAGGCTGGCAGTGTTTTTGGGCGGGTTCGATCTCGACGCCGCCCGGGCCGTCGGCGGCGACGAAACCATGCAGCGCTTTCAGGTGCTCGATCAGCTGACCCTGCTGGTCGACAAGTCGCTCGTGTCCACCGAGCATGCCGGCGAGCGAACCAGGTACCGATTGCTGGAGACGGTTCGGCAGTATGCGCTGGAAAAGCTCGCCGAATCCGGCGAGGCCGACGCGATACGGACGCGTCACCGTGACCACTACGCGGCGATGGCGGCGCTGCTCGAGGAGCCATCACGCACCGACCATGAGCCGCGGCTCGAACAAGCCGAGGTCGAGATCGACAACCTCCGCGCCGCGTTCGCCTGGAGCCGCGAAAACTCGGATACCGAACAGGCTTTGGCGCTGGCCGCCGCACTGCAGCCGCTATGGCTCACCCGGGGCCGCATCCGGGAGGGGCTGGCCTGGTTCAACTTCGCTCTGGCAGACCTCGACACCCGACACCTCGACGTTGCGGGCGCGGTGCGCGTCCATGCACTGGCCGACAAGGCCGTGCTCGACGCATGGGTGGGCGCCACCGAGACCGTGGATCAGGCAGAGGAAGCCCTGACGATTGCACGGGACCTGGACGACCCGGCTCTGTTGGTGCGGGCGCTCACCGCACGCGCGATAATCGCCAGCTACCAACCTCAGGTAGCCGGACCTTTTTTCTCCGAGGCAGTTGACCTCGCCCGTGCGACGGGCGATAGATGGAGGTTGAGCCAGCTCCTGGGCGCCCAGGCCTATTCGGGGATTGCCAACGGTGATCCGGTCCAAGCGCGTGCGGCCGCCGAAGAAGGATGCGACTTCGCGGACTCCATCGGTGACCGGTTCCATTCGCGTGAATGCCGCTTGTGGCTTAGTTGGGCACAGATTTGGACCGGCGACCTCCAGGCTGCCACTGCCCAATTCGCCGACGTGATCTCCGAGTCGGAGGCAGCCCACGATGAGATCTCGAAAGTGGTCGGTTTGGCGGGCAGGGCCTGGCCGCTCGCGCATCTGGGCGAAACCGGCGCGGCTCGCGACTCCGCCGGCGCGGCTATCGACGCCGGCGAGAACCTCGGGGGGCTGTACGAGAGCATTGGCTACGGCGCGCTGGCTGCCGCGGCACTCGCGGCCGGCGACCTCGACACGGCACGCGACGCAGCCGACGCGGCGGTGCGCAATATAGGCGGCCAGCCCGAGACGGCGGCGATTTTCGTCACCCAGGTGGCGCAGGCCGCACTGGCATCCGGAGATTTCGAAGCGGCGCGCCGCTCGGCGGAGGAAGCGGTCGCGGGGACCGCGGCCCGGCCGTACTACGCGATGGACGCCCTTGCGGTGCGCGCCCGGGTGGCGATCGCGGCTGGAGAGCGCGAGCGGGCGGAACGGGACGCCCACGAGGCATTGGCACGCGGCGCCAGCGTCCGGGCTTACCTGGGCATCCCCGACGTTTTGGAATGCCTCGCGAGCCTGGCGGTCGATGCCGGCAGTCACCCCGAGGCGGCCAGGCTCTTCGGTGCGGCGGAGGCGATGCGGGATCGGATGGGGGCGGTGCGGTTCAAGGTCTACGACTGCGACCACGAAGCCGCGGTCACGGCTCTGCGTAACGCGATGGACGACAGCGATTTTGCGGCCGCCTGGGCGGAGGGCGCCGGTCTGTCCTCCGACGAGGCGATCGCCTACGCCCAACGTGGCCGCGGCGAACGCAAGCGCCCCGCGACCGGCTGGGCGTCGCTGACACCGGCCGAACTCGACGTGGTGCGGTTGGTCAGTGAGGGTCTGGGCAACAGTGACATCGCCGCAAGGCTTTTCGTCTCGCCCCGCACCGTGCAGTCCCACCTCACCCACGTCTACGGCAAGCTTGGTGTCACCTCCCGGGTGCAGCTCGCCCAAGAGGCTGCCCGCCGGGCCTGACGTGCGGCCGGCTCCCGGTTACGGCGTGACGATGTTGAAGCCCGGATCCGGCTGGTCGAGCACGCCCAGAAATGTCTGCAGTGCGTTCTGGTCGCCGGAGATCCGCAGCCCGGGCGAGTCGAAGTCGCCCATCGCGACGGTCAGCAGCCGCAGCTTGCTGTCCACGTCGACGGTCACGGCCGCGGTCGCCGGGGCAGCGGCGACCTGCCGGTAGACCAGCACGCCGTTGCGCAGTGTGAGCCGGTAGTTGACGGCCCGATCGGCGAAGGTGATGTCGATGGTCATGTCGAGGTCCCAGGCGCGTGGCCCGTCGACGCGCAGGGCCAGGCTGTCGAAGATCTGCTCCGCTGTGAGCTGACCCAACAGCGACAGCGAAGTCGTGGTGGTCGCGGTGCCGAAGTTGCCATCGCGCAATTCGGTTGCCCCACTCATGAAGAAGTTGCGCCAGGTCGCGTTTTCGGCGCCGTAGGCCAGCTGTTCCAGCGTGTCGGCGTACAGTTCGCGGGCCGCGGCATGCTCGCTGTCGGTGAATATCGCATGGTCCAGTAGCGTTGCCGCCCAACGGAAGTCGCCGGAATCGAACGCCTCCCCGGCGAGCTCGACGACCCGGCCGAGGCCGCCCATCGCCGCGACGTAGCGGGGGGACAGCGCCTCCGGCGGATGCGGCCACAGCCGGGCCGGGTTGCCGTCGAACCAGCCCATGTAGCGCTGGTAGACCGCCTTGACGTTGTGGCTGACCGACCCGTAGTAGCCGTGGGTGTGCCAGGCCCGCTCGAGCGCCGGCGGCAGCCGGAACATCTCGGCGATCTCCACCCCGGTGTGGCCCTGGTTCAGCAGCCGCAGCGTCTGATCGTGCAGGTAGGCGTACAGGTCGCGCTGCAGCGACAGGAACTCGACGATGCTCTCACGCCCCCAGGTCGGCCAGTGGTGGGAGGCGAACACGACGTCGGCGCGGTCGGCGAAGGTGTCTATCGCCTCGGTGAGGTAGCCCGACCAGGCATGCGGGTCGCGCACCAGCGCGCCGCGCAGGGTGAGCAGGTTGTGCAGGTTGTGGGTGGCATTCTCGGCCATGCACAGCGCGCGGAAACCTGGGAAATAGAAGTGCATTTCGGCGGGCGCCTCGGTGCCGGGCGCCATCTGGAACTCGATCTCCACGCCGTCGATGGTGTGCTTCTCACCGGTGCGCCGGATGTCGACCGTCGGGACGATGACGGCCACCTCGCCGGTGGAGGTTGCCTGGCCCAGCCCGCAGCCCACCTGGTCCTGCGGTCCGCGCGCCAGCAGGGTGCCGTACATGTAGGTGGCGCGTCGCGTCATCGCCGGGCCGGCGTAGACGTTCTCCTGGACCGCGTGCTCGACGAACCCCTCCGGCGCGAGCACGGCCACCGCGCCGGCGTCGACGTCGGCCTGGGAGGTGACGCCCAGCACGCCGCCGAAGTGGTCGACGTGGCTGTGGGTGTAGATGACCGCGACGACGGGCCGGTCACCGCCGCGGTGGGTGCGGTACAGGTTCAGCGCCGCGGCGGCCACCTCGGTGGACACCAGCGGGTCGATGACGATGATCCCGGTGTCGGTTTCGACGAAGGTGACGTTGGACAGGTCCAGGCCGCGAACCTGGTAGATGCCGGGCACCACTTCGTAGAGGCCCTGTTTGGCGGCCAGGGTCGACTGCCGCCACAGGCTGGGATGCACGGTCGCCGGCGCGGGGCCGCTCAGGAAGGAGTAGGAGTCGTTGTCCCACACGACGCGGCCGTCGGCGGCCTTGATGACGCACGGGGACAGGGCGGCGATAAAGCCGCGATCGGCGTTGTCGAAGTCCGTCGTGTCCTCGAAGGGGAGAGCGTGCTCGTGCTCGCGATGCGCCGACTCGATGGCCGCGGTGGGGGCTTTGTGGGTCACGGGACTACCCTGTCACGTCCAGTAGCTAATGGACACGAAAAGAGTTGCCTGGGGCACTGGTCTTTGCCACCGCAAACCCGCATACTGCGCAGACGGTCCTCAATGCCTATGGACCGCAAACATCGGGCAAAGGAGCACGAGTGAAACGTGGACTGACGGTCGCAGTAGCCGGCGCGGCGATCCTGGCGGCGGGCATTTCCGGATGTTCGGACAACAAGTCGACGACGGGTAGTTCCGGTACCAGTTCGGGCGCGAGCGTGTCCGCGGGCGCCGGCAGCGCCGCGGGCACCAAGGTGACGATCGACGGCAAGGACCAAAACGTCAGCGGCACAGTGGTCTGCGCGACGGCGGCCGGCAACGTCAACATCTCGATCGGCAGCGCATCAACCGGTGTCGGCGCGGTGCTCACCGACGCCGACCCGCCGCAGGTGAAGTCCGTCGGGCTGGGCAGTGTCAACGGCGTGGCGCTGGGATACACCTCGGGTACGGGCCAGGGCAACGCCACGGCAAAGAAGGACGGCAATAGCTACACGATCTCCGGCACCGCCACGGGCGTGGACATGGCAAACCCGACGCAGCCGGTCAACAAGCCGTTCGAAATCAACGTCACCTGCCCCTAGCTAACTGGGGTCAGGATCCGAAGCGGTCGGTTGCCGCCCGTTGGGTGGCAGCCGCACCGTGAACTCGGTGTGGCCGGGCGCGCTGTGCACGGTGATGGTCCCGTTGTGCGCCTTGACCACCGCGGAGGCGATCGCCAGGCCCAGCCCGGTGCTGCCGCCCTTGCGGGAGCGCGAGGAGTCGCCGCGCGCGAAGCGCTCGAACACCTCCGACTGCAGCGAGGCCGGGATGCCGGGGCCGTTGTCGATGACCTGGAGCACCGTGTGACCCGGCTCGGCGCTCAATCGCGTCGTCACGACGGTGCCGGCGCCGGTGTGGATACGGGCGTTGGCGAGCAGGTTGGTGACCACCTGGTGCAGCCGCGCCGCGTCGCCGGTGACCAGCACCGGTTCCTCGGGCAGGTCGAGTTCCCACCGGTGGTCGGGCCCGGCGACGTGCGCGTCGCTGACCGCGTCGACCGCGACCCGCGACAGGTCCACCGGTTCGCGTTCCAGCGGCCGGCCCGAGTCCAGGCGGGCCAACAGCAGCAGGTCTTCGACGAGGCGGGTGATGCGCTCCGTCTCGGAGGCCACCCGGCTCATCGCGTGCGCCACGGCCTCGGGGTCCCCCCCGTCCTGGCCCATGCGCTGGGCCAGCTCGGTGTAGCCGCGGATCGCGGCCAGCGGGGTGCGCAGTTCGTGGCTGGCGTCGGCGACGAACCGGCGGACCCGCGTCTCACTGGCCTGGCGAGCCGAGAGCGCGGCCGCGATGTGGTCGAGCATCCGGTTCAGCGCCGACCCGAGCTGGCCTACCTCGGTATACGGGTTGGCGTCGGATTCGGCCACGCGCACCGGCAACTCGACTTCGCCTCGGTCCAAAGGGATGTCGACGACTTCACGCGCGGTTTGGGCGACGCGGCGCAGCGGTGCCAGCGCCCGCCGGATGATGACGACGCCGGCGGTCGTCGCGGCGACGAGCGCGACGAGGGTGACCAACCCGAGGATGACCAGAATGCGGATCATGGTGGTGTCGACGCCTGCCATCGACAGGCCGGTGACGATGATGTCTTTGCCGTTGCGGCTCGGGGCCGCGATCACGCGGTAGCGGCCGAGACCGTCGAGGTCCAGGGTCACCGGCACGCGGCTGCCGGCGACCGAGGCCAGCTGGGCTCGGGCACTCGCGCTCACCGCGGCCCGATCCCCACTGGGGGTCAGATAGCCCGCGTCGAGGGTCCTGCCATCGCTGACCACCGCGGCCACCATGCCGGCCGGCTGGCCCGGCGCATCGAGGAACATGGGGCCGGGCCCCGGCCGCCAGTAGCGGTGCATCCAGTGTCCGCGCGAGTGGTTCGGTTCCGGATACATCAACGCCGAGCGGTAGGACGCCCCGGCGAGTTGGGAGTCCAGCTGCGTCCGCAGGTGGCGCAGCAACGCCAGCTCGGTCGCCGCGGTGATGCCGACGCACACCACCACCAGCACGATGATCTGGCCGACCAGCAGCCGCAGCCGTAGCGACCAGACCCGCGGCGTCTTAGCCAACGGTCGCGACCCGCTCCTAGCGGGCCGGCTTGAGGACATAGCCCGCGCCGCGCAGCGTGTGGATCATGGGCTCGCGGCCGTTGTCGATCTTCTTGCGCAGATAGGAGATGTAGAGCTCGACGATGTTGGACCGGCCCCCGAAGTCGTAGCTCCACACCCGGTCGAGGATCTGCGCCTTGCTCAGCACGCGCTTGGAGTTGCGCATCATGAACCGCAGCAGCTCGAACTCGGTGGAGGTCAACGCAATCGGCTCGCCGGCCCGCGTCACCTCGTGGCTGTCCTCGTCGAGAACGAGGTCGCCGACCACCAGTTGCGCGCCGCTGTCCATGGTGGTCACCCCGGTGCGCCGCAACAGGGCCCGCAGCCGCAGCACCACCTCTTCGATGCTGAACGGCTTGGTGACGTAATCGTCGCCTCCCGCGGTCAGGCCGGCGATGCGGTCCTCCACCCCGTCCTTGGCCGTCAGCAACAGCACCGGAAGTTGCGGGTTTTCCTCGCGCAGCTTGCGCAGCACGTCGAGCCCGCTCATGTCGGGCAGCATCACGTCGAGGACCACCACGTCGGGCCGCTGGGCGCGGGCCGCCGCTACGGCCGCGGACCCGTCACCGGCGGTGGCGATGTTCCAGCCCTCGTAACGCAACGCCATCGAGACCATCTCGGCGAGCACGGCTTCGTCGTCGACCACCAGCACGTTGATCGGGTTGCCGTCTGCCCGGCACATGACCACCCGCTCTACCGAGGTCCGGGACGTTGTCACGACTTCCAGTATGCGCGCCCGGCTGGGCCGCCGCTAAGGCATTGCTATGCGTGCGCTGTGAAAACGGGCCGCGTGACTGCTCTGCAGTCACGCGGCCCGTTTTCGCCTGAAGCTTGTCTAGTACCAGTACCGCCGGCCGGCGACCGGCCGGCCCATCGAGCCCATGATCCACAGCACCGCGCCGATCACCAGGGCGACGACGCCGAGCGACCACAGCAACGGAATGCCGAACACAAACCCGAGGATAAGCAAGACCACACCTAAGACGATCATTTCGACTTCCTTTGGGTTGAGGGGTGTTGAGGGTTCAGAACAATGCAACTGCCGGCATGGAACTGGGCTGCGGGATGCGGCAGTTACTGACTTTCGGGTTGACGCCCACGTAGTTCAACGGCCCCGCAACGACCGTCAGTGCGATGTCTCCCGCCCTGGCGCAACTGGTAGGCCCGCCGCTGAAGTAATCGCGCTGAAACGCCGCGACGACTCCGATCAGCAGCCACACCAGGACAACCGCGCCGAGAATCCCACGACCGCGCATTCGCGACCTCCACTGTGCTCGAGAGATCAATTCCGTACGCGGACCAATACCCGTTCGACGTATGTCTAAACCTTTTCGGCAAACCCCCAGATCAGGTTGCCCGCCGCCGCGCGGACACGAAAAGGGTTGGCGGCATTGTGTCCTCTGATCCCGGCGGAATGCTGCGGCCGTAGCGGGCCATCAACTCAGGAAAGGTCACCGCCGACGCCTCCCAGCCGTGGTCGCGCAGCCAGCGGTCGACGGGCGTGCGCTCCTCGGCGTACCAGAGGTCGTCGAAGTCGGTGATCTCGGTGTCGACCAGCTTGGCGGCCGCGGCCCGCACCCGCCTCATGTCGTCGCGCTGACGCCGCACCAGTTCGGGGTCGGTGAAGCCTTGGCCGGGCACGTTGGAAGCCAGCCTGCTGCCGGGGGCGCTGAGCTGATGGATGCGCTCGAACAACACGTCCTGGGCCTGCGCCGGCAGGTAGCGCACCAGTCCCTCGGCCGACCACACGCTGGGCCGCGACGGATCAAAACCCTTCTCCCGCAACGCCGTCGGCCAGTCCTGGCGCAGGTCGATGGGCACGTTCACCAGTTCCGCCGCCGGGTGGGCGCCGTGCTCGCGCAGCGTGTCGGACTTGAACTCGAGCACCTTGGGCTGGTCCAGCTCGTAGACGACGGTGCCGTCGGGCCACGGCAGCCGCCAGGTGCGCGCGTCGAGGCCGGAGGCCAGTATCACCACCTGCCGGACACCGGCATCGGCGGCGCCGAGGAAGAACTCGTCGAAAAACGCTGTCCGCGTGGCCATGAAGTCGACCATCAACTGTATCCGCGAGTGCACGTCGGGCTCGAGCTCGGCGGCCTTGGCCAGCAGCGCGGGGCTCGAGTAGATGCTCCACATGCCCTGGCCCGCGGCGTCGACGAACACGCGCGCGAACGGGTCGTTGATGAGCGGGTTGGCGCTTTCGGTCTCCGCCGCGCGGGCCGCGGCGACGCCCAGGGCGGTGGCTCCCACACTCTGGGTGATGTCCCAGGAATCGTCGTCGGTACGCGGCATGGCCTGTCCCCTCCCAACCCGGAAATAAGTTCTGCACACTATTGTTCCAGGCGTCGGTCAGCCGGCCCGCTCGCCAACGTCGCTGAGGAGCGCCATGAGCCCCACCCCCTCGACCGTGGACCTGGCAGCCGTCGCCAATTGGATGTCCGGACAGGGGCTGGGCGAGGGACCGCTCGAGGACGTTGCAACCGTCACCGGGGGAACGCAGAATGTCATGCTGCGCTTCACCCGGGCCGGACGGGCCTACGTGCTGCGGCGCGGACCGCGCCACCTGCGCCCGCGCAGCAACAGGGTGATCCTGCGGGAGACCGAAGTCCTTGCGGCGCTGGCGGGTTCCGGCGTTCCGCACCCACGCCTGATCGCCACGTGCGAGGACCCCGGTGTGCTCGGCGACGCGGTGTTCTACCTGATGGAGCCGGTCGACGGCTTCAACGCCGGCGAGGGGCTGCCGCCGCTGCACGCCGGCGATCCCGGCGTGCGCTTCGGCATGGGCCTGTCGATGGCCGACGCGCTGGCCGAGTTGGGCGCCGTGGACCACGTCGCCGTCGGCCTCGCCGACTTCGGCAAGCCGGACGGCTTCCTGGAACGGCAGGTGCCGCGCTGGCTTTCCGAGCTCGAGTCCTACCGCGAGTACGAGAACTACCCGGGCCCGCAGATCCCGGGCGTCGACCGGGTGGCGTCCTGGCTGGAAAGCCACCGGCCGGCGACCTGGACGCCCGGGATCATGCACGGCGACTACCACGCCGCCAACGTGATGTTCTCGCGCACCGGTCCCGAGGTCGTCGCCATCGTCGACTGGGAGATGTGCACGATCGGCGACCCGCTGCTGGACCTGGGCTGGCTGTTGGCCACCTGGCGTCAGGACGACGGCTCCAGCGTCTTCAGCCACGCCCTGGGCGGTCACGACGGGCTGGCCGGCACCGACGACCTGGTCGCACGTTACGCCGCAAACACGACCCGCGACCTGTCGCACCTGACCTGGTACACCGTGCTGGCCTGCTTCAAGCTCGGCATCGTGATCGAGGGCACCCTGGCGCGGGCGTACGCGGGCAAAGCCGAGAGGCAGGTCGGCGATCAGCTCCACGCGGCCACGGTCCATCTGTTCGAACGTGCGCTGAATCTTCTCGGCAACGAGTCCTGATCGGTAGCATCTCCCTTCGTGCCGCGCTACCCCGAAGAACCCGACTACAACTCGCAGGCGAGCGTGGCCGCGCGATTCGGCGGTTATCGCGGCGCAGCGCCGGAGCCACCGGAGCCCCCGACGCGGTGGTGTCGCCGGGCCGGCGGCGCTGGTCGCGTTTGGCGCGCCGGGCGCTGTTCTGCCGGCCGTGGTGGTGTACGCGGTAATCAAGCTCACAAACGGGTCCCCCGCGGAACCCACGCCCCTACGACGACGGCCCCCGCCGAGCACGGTCACCGTCTCGCCGCCGAAACGAGCACGGTCACCCAAACCGTGACCGTCCCGACGCGCCGGCCGTTCCAACCACTCCCCTAGGAGAAACGCTGTGGAAGTCGGACGATCAGTCGCACGTTCCCTGGACAACTGGGAACGCCGCCAATGGGACGCGGCCATGGTCCACGCCTGCAACGCGGTTGACGAGACCGCGAGCAAGCGATACCCGCAGGTGGGCATCGGCACCCGGTTCAGGCGCACGATCCGGGACTCGCTGGACGTCTTCCGGGTGATGGCGGCGCCCGGGATCGACTTCGAGCAGAGCCGCTTCCCCATCGCGGTGAAGTCCGATCTGGAGGACCCACGTCCCGACATCGCCGACGTCCTCTACGGCGTGCACCGATGGAATCGCGGGCACCGCGACGAGCTACCCCACGGCTACGACGTGACACCCAACGACCGTCCCACCCGCGTGCACATCTGGCGGGACGGGAAGATTCAGCTTCCGGCCGCGGCCGCGATCGGCCTGCTGGCGGTGGCGGTGTTCGCGCCGGAGAACAAGGGCGAATCCATACCGGCGGGCTATCAGCTGAGCTGGCGCGACCACGTCTTCCACATCAACGTCTGGTGGGGTTGGCAGGACCACTTCCGCGAGATCGCCGCCACCGAGCAGATGCCCCAGCAGGCGGTCGACTTCGGCGAGGCCTGGAACCAGTGGGCGCCGATCTGAGTAGACCGTGCGCCGGGTCTCACGCCTGCGCGGCGGCGATGCGGAAGCCGGTGACCATCTCGGGCTCGATCGCGACGACGGTGTCGGCGTGGTTGACCCACGGGTGGAGAAGCTGCTCGTAGCGGGAGACCGCGTCGGGATCGGTGACCGTGTGTGCGCGCCCCGCCACGACGACGCTCCAGCCCGTCCGGGTCCGCGCATCGATGCAGTCGGCCTCGTAGGCGACCACGACCCCCTTGGTGGCTCGCGCCGCGGCGGAGATCGCCGAGGTGAGCCGGGTGCGGATGATGATCCGGCCGTCCTCGGCCAGGTGATTGACCGGGCGGATCGCGGGAAGCGACTTGACGGTGAAGATGACCCGTCCATACTCGACGCCGGCCAGCAACCGCATCGCCTCGGCACCGTCGAGCCGCTCGGCGCCGGCGGGGGGCTGCTCCAACCCCAGTCCGCCGTCATAGCCCGACCATGTGCTCATCCGGTCAAGCATCGCGGCTCGCCGGTAGGGCACATAGGGCCAAAATGCCCGAGGTCTGAGGGCAAGCGCGCAAGGGTGGCGCGTCGCAAGCCTTGTGGCCACGTCGTGACACCCGCAGACTGATTGATATGCGCGATCGTAAGGCGATCGACTCCGAATTGCGGCTCATCGCTCGAGGGCGGCGATCCATCCGTGAGCAGGGCGGTCAGCCGTCGTACGGGCAGGCCGACAAACTGCTCGACGAGTGGCTCGCCCACAGCGCGGGGGCGACCGAAACCGAGGCGGTTGAAGGCCGGGAGATCACGCGCTCCGCGCGCAAGGGTGCGCGCCGCCTCCGCCCCCTCACGGCGTTGCCGCTGTCCCTGGTCGCCCTCGCCGCGGTGGTGGTGGTGATGTTCGCGGTGCACAGGCCCCATCCGGCGGAGGAGCCGACGGCAGCCCCGCCGCCGTCGAGCGCGCCCCCAACGCCCGCCGCGCCGAAACCCCAGGCTCCTCTTTCCGGCATCGTCGACAGCGCTTTCGTCGACGCGTTGAAACAGCAGGGCGTGCCGATTCCCAGCCACGACTACGCGACGAACCAGGGCCACGCGGTGTGCGACTTCCTCACGCACCAACGCGACTTCGCCGAGGCCGTCCGCTTCGTGCAGCGATCGTCGATATGGGATGCCGATCAAAGCACCGCCGTCACCGCCGGTGCCGTCGTCTCCTTCTGCCCTCAGTACGAACCCGCGAGCCCGGACCTGCAGCCGGCGTTCCAGAAGACTCTCTCCGACCTGCAGGCCATCGAAGGTCACCTGCAGGGCATCGAGGGCGACCTGCAGGGCATCCAGGATGGGTTGCAGGGCCTTCCCGGTCACGGGTGACGCGGTTCGCTCCATCGTTTACTCGACACACCTGCAACTATTAATCTAAGCAACTATGCCCGTGTCACCGTTTCGATTTGGCGATGCGCGCAACCACGGCGACCACCAGCCCAAGACGGTCTCGCGCCCCGGCGACGGCGCGACCGCGGCCGTGCCGGCGCCTCCCGCGGCGGCAGCGGAATTGGCGTGGTCGCAGGAAGATCCCGCGACCGAGCCGTCGCACCGTCCGTGGCGTTCGGTGTGGGTTCTCGCCGGCGCGGGCGTGCTGTGCGCGGTGATCACCGCGGTCGTCATCACCGGGCTGGGCTCGGGGCCGAGCGGGGCCACCAGATCGCCCACGTCGACGCCCGGCGCGCCACTGTCCTTCGTCGCGAGCCCGCCGCAACAGCCGGTGAACGCCTCGGCGGCGGCGGTGGAACTCGCCACCCTGCCGATCAAGGGGCGCGCGCCGAAGACCGGGTATGACCGCGGGCTGTTCGGGGAGGCCTGGTCCGACAATGTGACGGTGGCCGACGGGCGGAACGGCTGCGACACCCGCGACGACATCCTCGCCCGCGACCTCGTCGACATTGCCCGCGGCGGCGACTGCACCGTGATCTCCGGCGTGCTGCACGACCCGTACAGCGGCACCACCGTCGAGTTCCACCGCGGCCGGGGCACGTCCTCTCTGGTGCCGATCGACCACGTGGTCGCGTTGCTGGATGCATGGCAGAAGGGCGCGCAGCAGTGGGATGCGACCAAACGCCGCAACTTCGCCAACGACCCACTCAACCTGCAGGCCACCACCAGGTCGATGAACGAGCAGAAGGGCGCCGGCGACGCCGCAACGTGGTTGCCGCCCAACAAGTCCTACCGCTGCACCTACGTCTCCCGCATCGTCGACGTGAAGGCCGCCTATGGGCTGTGGGTGACGCAGGCAGAGCACGACGCGATCGCCCGGATACTGACGGACTGTGGGGCGCCCGCCGCGGCCCCCGAGCCACCGACGGCGGTGACGTCGTCTGCACCGGTGCCCGACAACGGTCCGTCGGTGTACTACAAGAACTGCGCGGCGGCCAGGGCCGCCGGCGCGGCACCCATCTATGCCGGACAGCCCGGGTACCGACGCGGGCTCGACCGCGACGGCGACGGCGTGGCCTGCGAGTGAACGGTGTCACCCGCGAGCGCCGCCGCGGGCCGCGTGTCGCTCCACCGCGCGGTCATGGGAGTTGTCGCCGTCGTCGACGGTGCGGTGGTCGAGGTCGGCGACCGCGTCGGCGCGGCCGTAGAGCACCAGCACGTCGCCGCGTCCAAGCCGGCTACCTGAATCCGGATGCGCCACGTAGTCGCCGCCATTCCGGTTGATCCGCAGCACCAGCAAGCCCTCGTCCGCCAACCGGAGTTCCTCGAGCGTGCGTCCGGCTACCCAGTCGTTCGGGCCGATGGCCAACTCGCTGACCACGTATCCGTCCCCGACCTCGGCCAGCACCGTGAAGTCGCGGCCCGCCAGATCGGTCCAGCGGCGCAGCGCCCGACCGATCAGCCTGGTCAACCACCGGTTCACTTGGGGACTGCGCGAGAGAAACACCAGCAGGATCAGTCCCGCGGCCAGTTCGAAGACCCGCATCCACGAGGCCCCCGCGGCGCCGCCCCGGAAACCGAGGATCAGCGAACTCGCGGCCGCGACGAAGCCGATGTTGCCTACCAGCATCAGCAGCATCACAACTCGCCGGCGCAGCGGATGCGCCACCACGCGCTCGGACTCGGCGGTGGTGAAGCCGGCACCGGTGAAGGCCGACCGAGCCTGGAAACGCGCTGACTCCCCGGACATGCCCGAGGCGGAGAGCACCACGGTGGCAATTCTGGTGACGAGCAGCGAAACGGCCAGCACTGCGAGCAGTGAGGCGATTGCGTACATACCCCTGAGCCTGCCCTGACCGGCAACGTGGTAAACACGCCTCGCGCCCGCCCGGGCCGAACCCTCGCAAAGCGCGCCCGAAGGGATTCGAACCCCTAACCTTCTGATCCGTAGTCAGATGCTCTATCCGTTGAGCTACGGGCGCTTGTGTTCAGTTTTGGTGCCGCTTGGCGGAGGCGAGAGGATTTGAACCTCCGGTCCCCTTTGAGGGGGACAACTCATTAGCAGTGAGCCCCATTCGGCCGCTCTGGCACGCCTCCATCAGACTTTCCGAGGTTACCCGAACGCTTCCCGGTATCCCCTAGCCGCCGGAGGCATAGCGTACACAGCCGCGACATATGCTGTCGAAGTGACCGCCCGCCTGCGCCCCGAGTTGGCCGGGCTGCCGGTCTATGTCCCGGGCAAGACGGTGCCGGGGTCGGTCAAGTTGGCCAGCAACGAGACGGTGCGCGGGCCGTTGCCCAGCGTGCGGGCGGCCATCGAGCTTGCCACCGACGAGATCAACCGCTACCCCGACAGCACCTGCGCGCGGCTCAGGGCCGCGCTGGCCGAGCACGTGGGCCCCGACTTCGGTCCACAGCACATCGCCGTCGGCTGTGGTTCGGTCAGCCTGTGCCAGCAGCTGGTGCAGATCACCGCCTCGGCCGGCGACGAGGTGGTGATGGGGTGGCGCAGCTTCGACCTGTATCCGCCGCTGGTCCAGATCGGCGGCGCGGTCTCGGTCAAGGTCCCGCTGACCGATCACACCTTCGACCTGGACGCGATGCTCGCCGCGGTCGGCGACCGCACCCGGTTGATCTTCGTCTGCAACCCCAACAACCCCACCTCCACGGTCGTCGACCCGCGGGCGCTGGCCCGCTTCGTCGAGGCCGTGCCGGCGCACATCCTGGTCGCCATCGACGAGGCCTATGTCGAGTACATCCGCGACGGCATGGCTCCGGAGAGCCTGGCGCTGGTCCGCGCCCACAGCAACGTCGTTGTGCTGCGCACCTTTTCGAAGGCGTACGGGCTGGCCGGCCTGCGCGTCGGCTACGCGATCGGCCCACCCGACCTGATCACCGCGCTCGACCAGGTCTACGTGCCCTTTTCGGTGACCAACATCTCGCAGGCCGCCGCCATCGCCTGCCTGCGCGCCGCCGACGAGCTGCTGGCCCGCACCGAGGTGGTGGTCGCCGAGCGCACCCGGGTCGGCGCGGCGCTGCGCGAAGCCGGGTACACACTGCCGCCGAGTCAGGCCAACTTCGTGTGGCTGCCGCTGGGGCCGCGCAGCGCGGACTTCGTCGCGCAGGCCGCTCACGCGCGCCTGGTGGTCCGCCCGTTCGGCACCGAGGGCGTCCGGGTCACCATCGGTGCGCCCGAGGAAAACGACAAGCTGGTGCGGTTCGCCCGCGACTGGATCACCCGCAACGGAACCTGAGGAGAGAGCATGACCGCGGCCCGCAAGAAGTTCACCGGGTTCACCGAGCGCGGCGAGCGCATCCCGGACACCGAGCTCGACGAGTTCTGGGCGAGCCTCGAGCCCGCCAGCATCGATCACATGATCGGCGATTGGAAGGGCGGCGAATTCGTCACCGGCCACAAGATGAACGGCAAGCTCGAGAAGGCCGGCTGGTTCGGCAAGACGTTCGCCTCGGCCGCCGACGTGCAGCCGCTGGTCTGCCTGGACGCCGACGGCAACAAGTTCTCCAACGTCGAGATGGGCAAGGGCGAGGCCAGCCTCTGGCTCGAGGAGTTCCGCGGCGAGGTCACCGCCACGATGGTCTACGACGGCCAGCCCGTGCACGACCACTTCAAGAAGATCGACGACGATGCGGTGATGGGCATCATGAACGGCAAGGGCGTGCTTGATGACGGCCGCTACTACTACTTCTACCTGGAACGCGTGTAGCGCTTCAGGACTCGAGTGTGAAGCTGGCCGCACATTGGCCGCCCAGTGTGCGGCTCGCCGCACCCTCGGGGACGGGCTGGCAGCGGCTACCCAGCCGGGTTGCGGCCGGTGAACGCCACCAACCGTTCCAACGCCCCGGCGCCGTCGGGCACGTCCACCGGGTCGGCGAACCCGGCCATCCCGCGCAGCTCCGGCGTGATGATCCGGCGCGCGATCTGGAGCACATACTCGACCAGCGGTTCGCGGGCGTCGACCTCGCGGCCCACCGCTTCGGCGTAATCCCAGGCGTGCACCAGGAATTCGAGCGACCACACGGCGCACGCGTCCTTGGCCGGCATCTCCCCGTCACCGAAGGGCACGCTGCCGTCCAGGCCGCGGCGGCGCCAGGCATCCAGACCCGGCCGGGCCGTGGCGACGATCTGCCGCTCGACCGAGTCGGACTTGGGGGGCGCCGGCAACTCCGCGCCCGCCATGCTGCCCAGGGCCGTGATCGACCGCAGCAGGTGCCGGGTCAACTGCCGCACGTCGTATTCCGAGCACGGGGTCCGCCGGGACAGGTCGTTGTCGGCGATGGTGTGCAGGACGTGCTGCAGCACCGCGAGGCAGGCTTCGGCGCTCTCCAACTCGTCGGTCGGTGGCGAGTCTGGTCCGGGTCGCAAATCACGGGGCATGTGTGTCACGCTACGGTCTCGGCATGGGCGTCGAACCAACAGCATACGAATCCCTCACCGTCGATACGCACGACCACGTCGCGCGGGTGACGCTGATCGGACCCGGTAAGGGCAACGCGATGGGGCCCGCGTTCTGGTCGGAGATGCCCGAGCTGTTCGCCGCTCTGGACGCCGACCGCGACGTGCGGGCCATCGTCATCACCGGATCCGGCCGCAACTTCAGCTACGGCCTCGACGTGCCCGCCATGGGCGGATCGTTCACCCCGCTGCTGGCCGACGGTGCGCTGGCCCGCCCGCGCGCGGACTTCCACGCCGAGATCAAGCGCATGCAAGGCGCCATCAGCGCGGTCGCCGACTGCCGCACCCCCACGATCGCGGCCGTGCACGGCTGGTGCATAGGCGGCGGTGTCGACCTGATCTCCGCGGTGGACATCCGCTATGCCAGCGCCGACGCCAAATTCTCGGTGCGCGAGGTCAAGCTGGCGATCGTCGCCGACGTCGGCAGCCTGGCCCGCCTGCCGATGATCCTGGGTGACGGCCACCTGCGCGAACTGGCGTTGACCGGAAAAGACATCGACGCCGCGCGCGCCGAGAGGATCGGCCTGGTCAACGGCGTCTACGACGACGCCGAGGCGACGCTGGCCGCCGCGCACGCGACCGCCGCCGAGATCGCCGCCAACCCGCCGCTGACCGTCCACGGCATCAAGGACGTCCTCGACCAGCAGCGCATCGCGGCGGTGTCCGAGAGCCTGCGCTACGTCGCCGCGTGGAACGCCGCCTTCCTGCCGTCCAAGGACCTGACCGAGGGCATCTCGGCGACGTTCGAGAAGCGCCCGCCGCAGTTCAAGGGCGAGTAGACACCCCTCCGCTACCCTCGCTGAGGTGATGACTCCCGACGGCAAGATTCGTGTCCCGGCCGACTTGGACTCCGTGACGACGATCGGCGACGAGGACCACTCCGGGGTCGACAGCGCCGCGGTCGAACGTGTCTGGGGAGCGGCGCGCCACTGGTATGCGGCCGGCATGCACCCGGCGATCCAGGTGTGCCTGCGCCACAACGGTCGCGTCGTGCTCAACCGCGCGATCGGCCACGGCTGGGGCAACGCCCCGACCGACCCGCCCGACGCCGACAAGGTCCCCGTCACCACGGACACCCCGTTCTGCGTGTACTCGGCGGCCAAGGGCATCGCCGCGACCGTGGCCCACCTGCTCGTCGAGCGCGGGGTCTTCGCGCTCGACGACCGGGTCTGCGAGTATCTGCCCACGTTCACCAGCCACCGCAAGGACCGCATCACGATCCGGCACGTGCTGACCCACAGCGCCGGCCTGCCGTTTCCCACCGGACCCAGGCCCGACGTGAAGCGCGCCGACGATCACGACTACGCCCTGGAGAAGCTCGGCGAGTTGCGGACCCTCTACCCGCCCGGGCTGGTGCACATGTACCACGCGCTGACCTGGGGGCCGCTGATGCGCGAACTGATCTGGCGGGCCACCGGCAAGGAGATCCGGGAGATTCTGGCGACCGAGATCCTCGACCCGCTGGGCTTCCGTTGGACGAACTTCGGGGTGGCCGCCGAGGACGTCGAACTGGTCGCGCCCAGCCACGCCACCGGCCGGCCGCTGCCGCCGGTTCTCGCGCAGATCTTCCGCAAGGCGATCGGCGGGACCGTGCACGAGATCATCCCGTACACCAACACCCCGATGTTTTTGACCACCATCGTCCCGTCGTCGAACACGGTGTCCACCGCCAACGAGCTGTCGCGGTTCGCCGAGATGTGGCGCCGCGGAGGCGAACTCGACGGCGTGCGGGTGCTGAGCGAGGCGACGTTGCGGGGCGCGACCGCCCAGTGCCGGCGGCTGCGGCCGGACGTCGCGACGGGACTGATGCCGGCCCGCTGGGGCACCGGGTTCATGCTCGGGACCAACCGGTTCGGGCCGTTCGGGCGCAACGCGCCCGCCGCATTCGGCAACCTGGGCCTGGCCAACATCGCGATCTGGGCCGACCCGCAGCGCAAGCTGGCCGCCGGCGTCATCAGCAGCGGCAAGCCCGGCCGCGATCCCGAGTTGCGCCGCTACACCGCGCTGATGAACACGATCGCCGCCGAGGTTCCCGCCGGTTGACACCGCCCGGTGGTGGGAACGCTGCCCTGATGGCTACCTATCGGGTGCTCAACCCCAAGGAAGAGGTCGTCGCGACCAACGACATCGAGAGCGCCGACGAGGCAGCAGGCACGGTTCCCAGATAAACGTGGACAACCAGGTCGAGGGCGCCCAACTGGGTTGGCGCATCGAGGTCGAGCAGGACGGCGACTGGCCCTTCTTCGACCAGAGTGAGGGCGACCGCAGCTATTGAGGGTTTTGTCCCCGGAAGGTGCGGGCACCCAAAAACGCATGAGATCCGACCGCTTCCGTCCGCTACTGGACTGCCCGGGGCCGTTCGCGTCGGTCTACTTCGACGACTCCCACGACACCGAGGACGCGGCCACGCAGCTCGACCTGAAGTGGCGTGCGCTGCGCGAGGAATTGGAGCGGCAGGGCGCCGACGAATCCGTCACCGCCGGGATCGGGCGGGCGATCATGGACCTGCGCCCGCCGATCGGGCGCAGCGGGCGCGCGGTGGTGGCCAGCGCCGCCGGCGTCGTGCTCAACGAGCACCTGCACCGGCCGACCGCCGAGCCGATCGTCCGGGTGTCCGAATTGCCTTATCTGATGCCGATTTTCGAGCACGGGTTCGACGAGCGCGACTACGTGCTGGTGGTGGTCGACCACGCCGGCGCCGACATCACCACGCACGTCAACGGCACCCTGAATTCGGAGACCGTCGACGGCGCCGGCTACCCGGTGCACCACGCCGCCGGGGCCGAGACTTCGGGCCCCGGCGACCCGCAGCCGCGCTCGGAGGAGGCGGCCCGCAAGAACATCCGCGCCGTCGCCGACCGTGTCCGCGAACTCATGGACGACAAGTCGATGGAGGTGCTCTTCGTGGTCGGGGAGGTGCACTCCCGCTCGGACCTGCTCGCCCAACTGCCCGAGCGGATCCGCGACCGCGCCGTCCCGCTGCGGGTGGGCGCGCGGCACAGCGGCCACAGCTACGACGAGATCGAGCGGGCCATCGAGGCCGAGTCGGCGCGGCGGCGGATACGGGTGATCGACGACGCAGCCGAGCGCTTCAACGCCGAGATCGGGCGGAAAGAGGGGCTGGCCGCCGAGGGCCTCGGGCCGGTCTGCTCGGCGCTGCGTCAGGGCGCGATCGACACGATGATCATCGCCGACGAGATCGACGACCTGACCGTCGTCGCCGACGAGGACATGACCACGCTGGCGCCCAACGCCGACACATTGTCCGAACAGGGCGCCGCCCCCGGCAAGACGCTGCGGGCCGACGAGGCGCTGCCGATGTTCGCGGTCTCCATCGGGGCATCCCTGGTGCGCACCGACGAGCGGATCTCTCCCGCCGACGGGATCGCCGCGGTGCTGCGCTATGCGCCGACGCTGCACGGCACGCCGGGCTGACTTCCTGGCGGTGGCGGAGGGATTTGAACCCCCGGACGGTTTTAGCCGTCTCTCGCTTTCAAGGCGAGTGCATTAGGCCGCTCTGCCACGCCACCAGGGTCAAGGGTAACGGGGGTAGGTAGCGTGGCCGGCATGCGCGCCATCGTCGCCGAGTCCCCCGACACGCTTTCCTGGCGGGAGGTGCCCGACGCGTCCGCCGGGGCCGGCGAGGTGCTGATCAAAGTCACCGCCGCCGGCGTCAACCGCGCCGACGTCCTGCAGGCGGCCGGGAAATACCCGCCCCCGCCGGGCGCGAGCGAGATCATCGGCATGGAAGTCTCGGGCGTGGTCGCCGACGTTGGGGCCGACGTCACCGAATGGTCTGCGGGACAGGAAGTCTGCGCGCTGCTCGCCGGTGGCGGATACGCCGAATACGTCGCCGTCCCGGCCGGTCAGGTGCTGCCGATTCCCGACGCCGTCGACCTCACCGACGCCGCCGGGCTGCCCGAGGTGGCCTGCACGGTCTGGTCGAACCTGGTGATGACCGCCCACCTCGACGAGGGCCAACTGGTTCTGCTGCACGGCGGGTCCAGCGGCATCGGCAGCCACGCCATCCAGGTGGCGCGCGCGCTGGGCGCCCGGGTCGCCGTCACCGCGGGATCGGCGGAGAAGCTGCAATTCTGCCGCGAGCTGGGCGCGCAGATCACCATCAACTACCGCGACGAGGACTTCGTCGCCCGGCTGCGGGACGAGACCGGCGGCGCCGACGTGATCCTCGACATCATGGGGGCGGCCTACCTGGACCGCAACATCGACGCGCTGGCCACCGACGGGCAGCTGATCGTCATCGGCATGCAGGGCGGGGTGAAGGCCGAACTCAACCTCGGCAAGCTGCTCGTCAAGCGGGCGCGGGTCATCGGCACCACGCTGCGGGGCCGGCCGGTGAGCGGGCCGAACAGCAAGACCGAGATCGTGGCCGCGGTGACGGCCTCGGTGTGGCCGATGGTCGCCGACGGCCGCGTCCGGCCGATCATCGGCGCGCGCATGCCGATCCGGGAGGCGGGTGCGGCGCATCAACGGTTGGTGGACGGCAAGGTGACCGGAAAGGTCGTACTGACGATCTAGCGTCGTACTGACGATCTAGCCGAGCGACGCCAGCGCCCGCACCAGCTGGTCGACCTCGGCCGTGGTCGAGTAATGCGCCAGCCCGACGGTGACGGCGCCGCCGATGTCGTTGACGCCCAACACGTCGAACGCGCGGGAGTTCGCGCTGGTGAAGGCGAGGATCCCGTTGTCGGTCAGGCGCTGCACCACCCGCTCGGCGGGCACGTCCTGCACCGCGAAGCTGACCACCGGTATCCGCGCCTCCGGGCGGCCGATCACCATCACCAACGGCAGCGACCGCAACGAGGCCATCAGGTAGTCGAAGACCCGGTTCAGGTACGAACCGGCCGACTGCATGGACAGCGACAGGCGCTCGCGCCGGCTGCCGCGCGCGGACTCGTCGAGCGCCGACAGGTATTCGATGCTGGCGACCACGCCGGCCAGCAGGCCGAACTGGTGCGCGCCGACCTCGAGACGTGCCGGGCCGGCGGCGCGGGAATCGGTGGAGATCGCGCCGAACGAGTTGATCATGCCCGGGTCGCGGAACACCATCGCCCCGATCGGCGGGCCGCCCCAGGCCAGCGCGTTGACCGCCACGACGTCGACGTCGGTTTCCTTCACGTCGAGCAGCCGGTAGGGCGCGGCGGCGGAATGGTCGACCACCACCAACCCGCCCACGTCGTGCACGAGCTTGCTCATCGCCCGCAGGTCGGTGACCGTGCCGAGCGTCGCCGAGGCGGAACCGACGGCGGCGAGCCGGGTGGACTTGCCCACCAGCCCCTCCCACTGCCACGTCGGCAGGTCGCCGGTCTCGATGTCGATCTCGGCCCACTTCACCTTGGCGCCGTAGCGGTGCGCCGCGCGCAGCCAGGGGGCGATGTTGGCCTCGTCGTCGAGACGGCTCACGATCACCTCGTAACCGAGACCGGCGCGCGAGGACGACGCTTCGGCCAACGCCGACAACAGGATTGCGCGGTCGGCGCCCAGCACGACACCGGCCGGATCGGCGTTGAACAGGTCGGCAACCGCCGCCCGCGCGGCCTCCAGGATGGCGGCGCTGCGCTGCGCCGACGGGTGCGCGCCCGCCGCGCTGGCGCTCGACCTGCGGAAAGCCGTCGACACGGTCGTGGCGACCGAATCGGGAATCAGCATCCCGGCCGGCGCATCGAAGTGCACCCACCCGTCACCCAACGAAGGATGCAATCCGCGCACCCGGGCGACGTCGTAAGCCATGCCAGCCACCTTAGAGCTTCCCCATTTCCGGGAAATTGTGACGGTATCGGGCGCCAGACATTCCGGCCAGACAGTGGCTCCCCGAACCAAGACGCCCGGGCAGCCATACTAGTCCAGTGGGCCTGTGGTTCGGAACGCTGATTGCGCTGTTTCTGCTGATCACACCGGGCACGATCGCCGCACGCATCAGTCAGTTGAGCTGGCCCGTCGCCATCGCGGTGGGGCCGCCGCTGACCTACGGGGTGGTCGCGCTGGCGATCATTCCCTACGGTGCGGTCGGCATTCCGTGGAACGGTTGGACGGCGCTGGCGGCGCTGGCCGTGGTGTGCGTGGTGATGACGGGCCTGCAGTTGCTGCTGGCCCGCTACCGCGACAAAGAGGCCATCGAACAAGAAGAGGCGCGCGGTGGCGGCCGCGGACCGGCGCTGGTGGTGGCCGCCGGCGTGCTGCTGGGCGCGGGGTTGATCATGTGGGCCGCCTCGCGCGGCCTGCAGCACTGGCAGTCGGTCCCCAGCAACTGGGACTCCGTCTGGCACGCCAACACCGTGCGGTTCATCCTCGACACCGGCCAGGCATCGTCCACCCACATGGGCGAGCTGCGCAACGTCGAGACACACCAAACGCTGTACTACCCCTCGGTTTTCCACGCGCTGACCGCCGTGTTCTGTCAGCTCACCGGGGCCGCGCCGACCACGGGCTACACGCTGAACTCGGTGGCGATGTCGGTGTGGCTGTTTCCGGTCAGCGCGGCCGCCCTGACCTGGCGTCTGCTACGGGAACGCACCACGGTGTGGCGCACCGCGGGCGCCGCGGCCACCGCGGCCGCGCTCGCGGCGTCCTTCACCGCCGTCCCCTACGTCGAGTTCGACGTCGCCGCGATGCCCAACCTGGCGGCCTACGGCGTCGCGGCGCCGACGATGGTGTTGATCGCCTCGACGTTGCGGCACCGCGACCGCATCCCGGCGGCCATCCTCGCCCTGGTGGGCACGTTCTCGGTGCACATCACCGGCGGGGTCGTCGTCCTGCTGCTGTTGACGGCCTGGTGGCTGCTGGACGCGGTGTGGCACCCGGTGCGCGGGCGTATCGCCGACTTCCTGGCGCTGGCGGGCGTGGGAACGGCCGTCGGGCTCATCCTGTTGCCGCAGTTCATCAGCGTCAAGCAGCAGGAAGACATCATCGCCGGGCACTCCTTCCTGACCTACCTGAGCAAGAAGAGGGGGCTCTTCGACGCCGTTTTCCAACACTCCCGCCACCTCAACGACTTCCCCGTCCAGTACGGATTGATCGCGCTGGCGGCGGTCGGCGGGGTCATCTTCCTGGTCACGCGGATCTGGTGGCCGCTGGCGGTCTGGCTGCTGCTGGTCGTGGTCGACGTCGACGCCGGCACGCCGCTGGGGGGCCCGGTCGGCGCCGTGGCCGGGGCGTTCGGCGAGTTCTTCTACAAGGACCCGCGCCGGATCGCCGCCGCCACGACGCTGCTGCTCGAGCCGATGGCCGGTGTCGCGCTGCTCGCGATCGTCTTGCTGGTGGTGGCCGCGGCCAAGCGCCTGAGCGGCCGGTTCAGACCGCTTCCCGAGCGCGTCTGGGTCCCCACCACGGCGGTGCTGGTGGCGGCGGCCTGCCTGGTGAGCGCCTGGCACTACTTCCCCCGGCACGCGTTCTTGTTCGGCGACAAGTACGACTCGGTGATCGTCGACCAGCGCGACCTCATGGCCATGGCCTACCTGGCCAAGCTGCCCGGCGCGCACACCACCCTGATCGCCAACGCGAACACCGACGGCACCGCGTGGATGTACGCGGTGGCCGACCTACACCCGCTGTGGACCCACTACGACTACCCGCAGCAGGCGGGTCCGGGCTATCACCGCTTCATCATCTGGGCCTACGCCCGCAACGGGGCTTCCGACCCGCGGGTGGTCGAGGCGGTCAAGGCCCTCCACATCCGCTACATCCTGACCAGCAAGCCGACGGTCCGCGGGTTCGCCGTTCCCGACGGGCTAGTGTCTTTGGAGAAATCGACGTCGTGGGAACTGATCTACGACAACGGTGGGGCCAAGATCTACGAGTGGCGCGAGACGGCCGAGGCGCCACACTCGTAGATCCCGAGAAGGACGGTGACTTGTATTGACTACGGGCCACGATGACGACGACATCGAGATCATCGGCGGCGTCGACCCGCGGATCATGGCCGTGCAGGACGACGACTCCGACGAACGCTCGCTGACCGACCTGGTCGAGCAGCCCGCCAAGGTGATGCGCATCGGCACGATGATCAAGCAACTACTCGAGGAGGTACGCGCGGCGCCGCTGGACGAGGCGAGCCGCAACCGGCTCCGCGAGATCCATGCCACCAGCATCCGCGAACTCGAGGAAGGCCTGGCGCCCGAGCTGCGCGAGGAACTCGACCGCCTCACGCTGCCGTTCGGCGAGGACGCCGCCCCGTCGGACGCCGAACTGCGCATCGCCCAGGCCCAGCTGGTCGGCTGGCTGGAGGGGCTCTTCCACGGCATCCAGACCGCCTTGTTCGCCCAGCAGATGGCCGCCCGCGCGCAGCTGGAGAAGATGCGCCAGGGCGCGCTGCCGCCGGGCCTGGGCAAGCCGGGCGGGTCCGGGCACGGCCAATACCTGTAAGCGGTAGGTGACGGTGTCGGGTCCGCACAGCGCTCATATAGAGACGCACAACGCGTGGGTGGAGTTCCCCATCTTCGACGCCAAGTCGCGCTCGCTGAAGAAGGCATTCCTGGGCAAAGCCGGCGGCACGATCGGGCGCAACAACTCCAACGTGGTCGTCGTCGAGGCGTTGCGCGACATCACGATGTCGCTCGAACTCGGTGACCGCGTCGGGCTGGTCGGGCATAACGGGGCGGGGAAATCGACGCTGCTGCGGCTGCTTTCGGGCATCTACGAGCCCACCCGGGGGTGGGCGAAGGTCACCGGCCGGGTCGCACCCATCTTCGACCTCGGCATCGGCATGGACCCGGAGATCTCGGGCTACGAGAACATCATCATCCGCGGCCTGTTCCTGGGGCAGACCCGAAAGCAGATGCTGGCCAAGGTCGACGAGATCGCCGAGTTCACCGAGCTGGGCGACTACCTGTCGATGCCGCTGCGGACCTACTCCACCGGGATGCGGGTGCGGCTGGCGATGGGCGTGGTCACCAGCATCGACCCCGAGATCCTGCTGCTCGACGAGGGCATCGGCGCGGTGGACGCCGAGTTCATGAAGAAGGCGCAGTCGCGGTTGCAGAAGCTGGTGGAACGTTCCGGGATCCTGGTGTTCGCAAGCCATTCCAACGAATTTTTGGCCCGGCTGTGCAAGACCGCGATGTGGATCGACCACGGCGTCATTCGCCTGTCCGGCGGCATCGAAGACGTCGTGCGCGCCTACGAGGGCGAGGACGCGGCCCGGCACGTCCGCGAGGTACTCGCTGAAACGGCTGCCGCACAACGAGTTTCTGGAAATGAGTGAATCCGTCGTCGCCGTCGTCGTCACCCACCGGCGTCCCGACGAGCTGGCCAAGTCGCTGGACGTGGTGAGCACTCAGACCCGTTTGCCCGACCACCTGATCGTGGTCGACAACGACGGTGGCGCGCAGGACAGCCGCGTGCGCGATCTGGTCGCGGGCCAGCCGGTCCCGACCACCTACCTGGGTTCGCGCCGAAACCTCGGTGGCGCAGGTGGTTTCGCGCTCGGTATGCTGCACGCCCTGGCGCTGGGCGCCGATTGGGTGTGGCTGGCCGACGACGACGGGCGCCCCGCCGACACCCGCGTGCTGGCGACGCTGCTGGCCTGCGCCGAGAAGCACGGCCTGGCCGAGGTGTCGCCGATGGTGTGCAACTCCGACGATCCGGCGCGGCTGGCGTTTCCGCTGCGCCGCGGCCTGGTATGGCGAAGGCTGGTAAGCGAATTGCGCACCGACGCGGGCCAGGACCTGCTGGGCGGGATCGCGTCGCTGTTCAACGGGGCGCTGTTCCGGGCGTCGACACTGGACGCTGTCGGCGTCCCGGACCTGCGGCTGTTCCTGCGCGGCGACGAGGTCGAGATGCACCGCCGATTGGTGCGCTCCGGCCTGCCGTTCGGCACCTGCCTGGACGCCGTCTACCTGCACCCGTGCGGGTCCGACGAGTTCCGCCCGATCCTGCGCGGCCGCATGCACACCCAGTACCCGGACAATCCGGTGAAGCGGTTCTACACCTACCGCAACCGCGGCTACTTGCTGGCCCAGCCCGGCCTGCGCAAGCTGGTGCCCCAGGAGTGGCTGCGGTTCGGCTGGTTCTTCCTGGTGACCCGCCGCGACCCGCGGGGTCTGCGCGAGTGGATCCGGTTGCGCCGGTTGGGTCGTCGCGAGCAATTCGGTAAACCTGGAGGCGTCTCATGACGTTCATCGATGCGGCGTCGCAGTCGCGGACGCTGGCCCGCGCCCGCGGCGACCTGGCCGCCGGCTTTCGCCGCCATGAGTTGTGGCTGCACCTGGGTTGGCAGGACATCAAGCAGCGCTACCGCCGCTCGGTGCTCGGCCCGTTCTGGATCACCATCGCCACCGGCACCACCGCCGTCGCGATGGGCGGCCTTTACTCGAAGCTGTTCCACCTCGAACTTGCGGTGCACCTGCCGTACGTGACGCTCGGGCTGATCATCTGGAACCTGATCAACGCCGCCATCATCGAGGGCGCCGACGTGTTCGTCGCCAACGAGGGTCTGATCAAGCAATTGCCGACGCCGCTGAGCGTGCACGTCTACCGGCTGGTCTGGCGGCAGATGATCCTGTTCGCGCACAACATCGTCATCTATGTCGTCGTGGCCATCATCTATCCCAAGCCGTGGTCGTGGGCCGACCTGTCGGTGTTCCCGGCGCTGGGGCTGATCGTGCTCAACTGCATCTGGGTGTCACTGTGTTTCGGCATCCTGGCCACCCGCTACCGCGACATCGGCCCCCTGCTGTTCTCGGTCGTGCAGTTGCTGTTCTTCATGACCCCGATCATCTGGAACGATGACACGCTGCGCCAGCAGGGCGCCGGCCGCTGGTCAAGCATCGTTGAACTCAACCCACTGCTGCACTACCTCGACATCGTCCGGGCCCCGCTGCTGGGCGCCCATCAAGAGCTGCGGCACTGGGCGGTGGTGGTGGCGCTGACGGTCGTCGGGTGGCTGCTGGCGGCGTTTGCGATGCGGCAATACCGGGCCCGGGTGCCCTACTGGGTGTAGTCCCGCGACGTGTCATACCCCCCGCGCACCGCGATGATGCCCCGCCGCCGACGCACCCGCGCCCAGCACCGCGCCGGCCGCATCGCAGCCGAACGCCGAAAAAACCGGGAAGCCCGCAAGCCCCGCGTCAAGCAGTGGGATAGCTCGTGTTTCGGGCCGTGCGAGTCCGCCGGCGGCGAAGAGCCCCCACCCTTCTAGCCCCCGCAAACGCGACGAAACTCGGCGCGCAGAGCTCACAAGGTGCAGTATGCGATCGTGAGCGAAGTCTCGGCCATCGGCTGTGTGGGGACGCTGACGGTGCCAACACGCGGCGACCGCGGCGCCGGGGAGGTGCTGGTGACCGTGCGCGGGTCCAAAGAGGCATTCCTGGCGTGGTCCGACGAGCCGTTGCCTAAGGGCTCCACCGTGCTGGTCGTCGCTGGCCGGGGCGCCCGCACCGTGGTCGTCGAGCCGTGGGAGGAATACCTGGGCTGACCCGAACCGACCGTCGCGATGGCGTGAAGCACACCAGCACAACCCCCCGAAGGAGTCCCACATGTTCGGTTATCGGGTGCCCGCCCCGGATGAGGCGATGTTGATCTCCGGCGCCCGCACCAAAGGCAACGCCCCGTTCCGCGTCGTGACCGGTCACGGCGCGTTCATCATGCCGTTCTTCCGCAAGGTCCGGTTCCTGACGCTGGCCATGTGCGAGGCCGAGGTCGCCGAGAAGTGCGTCACCCAGCAGGGCATCACGCTCAACGTCCGCGCGGTGATCGCCTTCAAGGTCGGCAACGACACCGAGAGCATCATCAGCGCGGCGCAGCGATTCCTGTCCGAGCAGGACCAGATGTCGGTGCTGACCGGCCGTGTCTTCGCCGGTCACCTGCGTTCGATCATCGGCTCGATGACCGTCGAGGAGATCATCCGCGAGCGCCAGAAGCTGGCGACCGAGGTCCTCGACGGCTCGAAAGAGGAGATGGCTCGCATCGGCCTCACGGTCGACGCCCTGCAGATCCAGTCCATCGACGACGACGGGCTCGGCTACATCGACGCGATGTCGGCGCCGCACAACGCCGCCATCCAGCAGCAGGCGCAGATCGCCCAGGCGCAGGCCAATCAGGCCGCCGCGGAAGCCGAGCAGGAGTCGCAGCGTAAGCAGGCCGAGTTCGCCCGCCAGACCGCGATCGTCAAGGCGCAGTACAAGGCCGAGGTCGACACGGCCCAGGCCCAGGCCGGGCAGGCCGGCCCGCTGGCCGAGGCCCAGTCCCAGCGCGAGGTGCTCGAGATGAAGACCGAGCTGGCCGAGCGCGCCGCCGAGCTGCGCCAGCAGGAACTCGTGGCCGAGGTGATCAAACCCGCCGAGGCCGACGCCGAACGGGTCCGCATCATGGCGGTCGCCGACGCCGAGAAGATGAAGATCCAGGCCGAGGCCGCGGCGTCGCACAACCGGGTGGCGCTGGACAAGATGCTGATCGACCAGCTGCCGCAGATCGTGGAGAAGGCCGCGGGCGGGCTCGCCGGCGCCAACCTCACCGTCCTGAACGGCGCCGAAGGGCTCAGCGAGGTGGCCACCGGGTTGGTTTCCCAGGGCAAGGCCATCTTCGACGCGCTGCGCGGCGGGACCGTCGAGGACTACGGCGAGAACGGTGGCGAGAACGGTGAGACGCCGAGGGGCTCGGGGGTGCAGCCGGCCGATCGTCCATAGCCGGTGCCGGGCAACGACCCCGGTGACGCTGATCGGCCGCTAAGGTCCGGCGGGCCGTCAACGGCCGTAACCTTGCCGAAGTGTCGCCCCGTGAGCTGATAGTGCTCGGCACCGCAAGCCAGGTACCCACCCGGCGCCGCAACCACAACGGGTACCTGCTGCGCTGGGACGGCGAGGGCCTGCTGTTCGACCCCGGCGAGGGGACGCAGCGCCAACTGCTGCTGGCCGGTGTGGCGGTCAGCGCCGTGACGCGGCTCTGCCTCACCCATTTCCACGGCGATCACTGCCTGGGCGTGCCCGGCGTCGTGCAGCGGCTGTCCCTCGACGGGGTGCGGCACCCGGTGCACGCGCACTTCCCGGCCTCCGGGCGCGACTTCTTCGCGCGGCTGCGCCACGCCTGCGCCTTCCATGACGTGGCCGACGTGCGCGAGGAGCCGGTCACCGCGGACGGGCCGATCGCGACCGGGGCGTTCGGGACGCTGGAGGCGCGGACCCTGGACCACCCCGTCGAGGCGATCGGCTACCGGCTGGTCGAGCCCGACGGCCGCCGGGTCGTGCCCGCGCTGCTGGACCGTTTCGGGATCGCGGGCCCCGCCGTCGGCGAGCTGCAGCGGTCGGGGTCGATCGAGGCCGGCGGCCGAACCGTCGAGCTGGCGCAGGTCACCGAGCGGCGGCGCGGGCAGCGCTTCGCCTTCGTGATGGACACCCGGCTGTGCGATGCCGTCTATGCGCTGGCCGACGGCGCCGACCTGCTGGTGATCGAGTCGACGTTCCTCACCGAGGACGCCGAGCTGGCGGCGCGCCACGGGCATCTGACCGCGGCCCAGGCCGCGCGGGTGGCGGCCGAGTGCGGGGTGCGCCGGCTGGTGCTGACCCATTTTTCGCAGCGCTACCCCGACCCCCGTCGCTACCACGACGAGGCCGCCGAGGTGTTCGACGGCGAGCTGGTCATCGCCGAGGACCTGGCGCGCATCGCGGTGCCGCCCCGAAAAGCCGGACAAAACGGTCGACCCCGCGACTATCCGTGTGTATAACGAACTGCAAGTGCCGACCGGGCACATGGGTGGAGGGCGGCGGACGTGCGAAAGAAGGCCCTGTCAGCGGCGGATGCGGCGCGCGAGAACCTCGGCGCCGAGTTGGAACGGCTGCGGCAGCGCCGCGACCGGCTGGAGACCGAGGTCAAGAACGACCGCGGCATGGTCGGCGACCATGGGGACGCGGCGGAGGCGATACAGCGCGCCGACGAGCTGGCCGTCCTCACCGACCGGATCAACGAGCTGGACCGGCGGCTGCGCGGCGGGCCACCGCCCGCCGACGAGGCCGACACGCTGGCCGGGGGCACCGAGGTGACCCTACGGTTTCCCGACGGCGAAGTCGTCACCATGCAGGTGATCTCGATCGTCGAGGAGACACCCGTCGGGCGCGAGGCCGAGACGCTGACCGCCCACAGCCCGCTGGGGCGGGCCCTGGTCGGGCGTGCGCCCGGCGACACGGTCTCCTATTCGACGCCGCACGGGGAGAACCAGGTCGAGCTGCTCAAGCTGAAGCTGCCCCGATAGCGCTGCCCCGACGGCCCCCGACGGCCCCGATAGACTCGCCCCGATGGTCGCCCCGCTGCCCGAGTCCGCGCCGACGCGCCCACATCTGACTCTGACGACGCAGGTGTGGCGGTTCATCGTCACCGGCGGTTTCGCGGCCATCGTCGACTTCAGCCTCTACGTCACGCTCTATCAGGCGGTGGGCCTGCAGGTCGACCTGTCCAAGCTGATCAGTGTCATCGTCGGCACCATCACCGCCTACCTGATCAACCGCCGCTGGACGTTCCAGGCGGCCCCGAGCACCGGCAGGTTTGTCGCGGTCATGGTCCTGTACGCGGTCACCTTCGCGGTGCAGGTCGGGCTCAACCACCTGTCCCTTGCGCTCCTGCACTACCGGACGTGGGCGATACCCGTCGCGTTCGTGATCGCGCAGGGCACCGCCACCGTCATCAACTTCGTCGTGCAGCGAGTCGTGATCTTCCGGATGCGCTGAGCCGCCCCGCACAGGCGGTACCCTCTTTGACGATGTTGGGGACTGACTTACCGACCACCGCGACCAAGCTCACGGGCTTCGGCCGCACCGCGCCGTCGGTGGCCCAGCTGCTCTCGACCCCCGACGTCGAGCTGATCGCCAAGGCGGTGGCACAGGTCGCCGACTCGGGCGGCCCGAAACACGGACGCGGCGTGATCGCACGCGGGCTCGGACGGTCCTACGGCGACAACGCCCAGAACGGCGGCGGCCTGGTGATCGACATGACGCCGCTGAACAAGATCCACTCCATCAGCGCCGACAGCCGGTTGGTCGATGTCGACGCCGGAGTCAGCCTGGACCAGCTCATGAGGGCGGCGCTGCCGTTCGGGCTGTGGGTCCCGGTGCTGCCGGGCACCCGGCAGGTCACCGTCGGCGGCGCCATCGCATGCGACATCCACGGCAAGAACCACCACAGCGCGGGCAGCTTCGGCAACCACGTGCGCAGCATGGACCTGCTGACCGCCGACGGCCAGGTCCGCCACCTCACCCCGGCCGGCGAGGAGTCCGAACTGTTCTGGGCCACCGTCGGGGGCAACGGCCTGACCGGGATCGTCCTGCGCGCCACCATCGAGATGACGCCCACCGAGACCGCGTATTTCATCGCCGACGGTGTCGCCACCAGGGACCTCGACGAGACGGTCGCCGTGCACCTCGACGGCAGCGAGGACAGATACACCTACTCCAGTGCCTGGTTCGATCTGATCAGTCCACCACCCAAGCTGGGCCGGGCCGCGGTCAGCCGGGGTTGCCTGGCCACGCGGGACCAGCTGCCCAAGAAGCTCGCCAAGAATCCGTTGAAATTCGATGCGCCGCAATTGCTGACGGTGCCCGACGTCTTTCCCGTCGGGGTGCTGAACAAATTCAGCTTCATCGCAATCGGCGAAGTGTACTACCGGCTGGGCGGAACGTATTCCGGCAAGATCATGAACCTCTCGCAGTTCTACCACATGCTCGACCTCGTCAGCGGCTGGAACAATGCTTACGGGCCAACGGGTTTCGCGCAGCATCAGTTCCTGGTCCCACCGGACGCGATGAACGAATTCAAGGCCATAATCCGCTGGATCAACACACGCGGCCAGTACTCGGCGTTGAATGTGTTCAAGCTTTTCGGTCCGGGCAACCAAGCGCCGCTGAGTTTCCCGATGGCCGGGTGGAACGTCGCGATGGACTTTCCCAACAAGCCCGGCGTCAACGAGTTTCTCAACGCGCTCGACCGCCGGGTGATGGAGTTCGGCGGCCGGGTCTACACCGCCAAGGACTCGCGCGTGAGCGCCGAGAACTTCCACGCCATGTACCCGCGCATCGACGAGTGGATCGCCGTGCGCCGCAAGGTGGACCCGACGCAGGTGTTCGCCTCGGACATGGCCCGACGTTTGGAGCTGCTCTAGGTGGTGCGCCAATGGTTCTAGATGCCGTGGGAAACCCGCAGACCATCCTGCTGCTCGGTGGCACCTCCGAGATCGGGCTGGCCATCTGCGAGCGCTACCTGCAGAACGCGCACGCGCGAATCGTGTTGGCGGACCTGCCCGGACATCCCCGCAAGGATGACGCCATCGCGGCGATGAGCGCGGCGGGCGCCAAGTCGGTCGAGTGGATCGACTTCGACGGCACCGCGAGCGACACCCATCCCGCGGTGATCGACCAGGCCTTCGCCGGGGGCGACGTCGACGTGGCGATAGTGGCGTTCGGGCTGCTCGGCGACGCCGAGGAATTGTGGCAGAACCAGCGCAAGGCCGTCCAGATCGCCGAGGTCAATTACACCGCGGCGGTTTCCGTGGGCGTGCTGCTGGGCGAGAAGATGCGCGCCCAGGGCTTCGGGCAGATCATCGCGATGAGCTCGGCCGCCGGCGAGCGGGTACGGCGCTCCAACTTCGTGTACGGATCGACCAAGGCCGGCCTGGACGGCTTCTACCTCGGACTCGGAGAAGCGCTGCGCGAGTTCGGGGTTCGGGTCCTGGTGATCCGGCCCGGTCAGGTACGTACCTCGACGACGATCGCGCACTGGAAGGCGACCGGCACCAAGGAGGCCCCGCTCACCGTCGACAAGGAGTACGTCGCGAACCTCGCGGTGACGTCGGCCGCAAAAGGTAAGGAATTGGTTTGGGCGCCAGCAGCATTCCGTTACGTGATGATGGTGTTGCGACACATCCCGCGGAGCGTCTTCCGCAAGCTGCCAATCTGAGCATGCGCAACGCGCTGACCAGCCTCGGCCAGATGACCGTGGCCGCGGTGGTCGCCGTGGCCGTCGCGGTGGTGTCTCTGGTGGCTATCTCGCGCGTCCAGTGGCCGGCCTACCCGTCGTCCAACCAGCTGCACGCGCTGACCACCGTCGGGCAGGTCGGCTGCCTGGCCGGGCTGGTCGGCGTCGCCTGGGCGTGGCGCCGCGGCCGTCGGGTGCTGGCCCAGCTGGGCGGGTTGGTGTTCGTGTCCGCGTTCACCGTTGTGACGCTGGGCATGCCGCTGGGCGCCACGACGCTGTACCTGTTCGGCATCTCCGTCGACCAGCAGTTCCGCACCGAATACCTGACCCGGCTCGCCGACAGCCCCGCCCTGCACGACATGACCTACCTCGGGCTGCCGCCGTTCTACCCGCCGGGCTGGTTCTGGATCGGCGGCCGCGTCGCGGCGCTGACCGGCACACCGGCCTGGGAGGTGTTCAAGCCGTGGGCCATCACCTCGATAGCGGTCGCGGTCGCGGTGGCGCTGGTGCTGTGGTGGCGGATGATCCGATTCGAGTACGCGCTGGTGGTCACCACCGCCACCGCGGCGGTCACGCTGGCCTACGGCTCGCCGGAGCCCTACGCGGCGATGATCACGGTGCTGTTGCCGCCGGTGCTGGTGCTCGCGTGGTCGGGGCTGCGCGCCGGCGAGCGTGCGGCAGGCCGCACACTCGAACCCGACGGTGCGGCTGGTCGCACAGTCGAGCCCAGGGAGCGGCGCGGCTGGGCGGCGGTCATCGGCGCCGGGCTCTTCCTGGGCTTCGCGGCGACCTGGTACACGCTGCTGGTGGCGTTCAGCGCGTTCACGTTCGCGCTGATGGCCCTGCTGCTGGCCGGGTCGCGCTGGCATCAAAACAGAAGGGGCGGCGGCCTGCGGGCCGCGCTGGACCCCGTGCGCCGGCTGGCCGTCATCGCGGTCATCGCGGCGGCGATCGCCAGCACCACGTGGACGCCGTTTGTGCTGCGCGCCGCCCACAGCCCGGTCAGCAACACCGGCAGCGCCGCGCACTACCTGCCCGCCGACGGCGCCGAGCTGACCTTCCCCATGCTGCAGTTCTCGCTGCTGGGTGCCATCTGCATGCTGGGCACGCTGTGGCTGGTGGTGCGCGCCCGCACGTCGGTGCGGGCCGGTGCACTGGCCATCGGTGTGCTGGCGATCTACCTGTGGTCGCTGCTGTCGATGCTGACCACACTGGCGCGCACCACGCTGCTGTCGTTCCGGCTGCAGCCCACGCTGACCGCGCTGCTGGTCGCGGCCGGGGCGTTCGGCTTCGTCGAGGCCACCCGGGCGCTGGCCGCCAGGAGCTCCGGCCGGGTGGTGCTGCCGGTGGCCGCCACGATCGGGCTGGCCGCAGCGATCGCGTTCAGCCAGGACATCCCCGAGGTGCTGCGGCCGGACCTGACCGTCGCCTACACCGACACCGACGGCCACGGCCAGCGCGGCGACCGGCGGCCGGCCGGCTCGGAGAAGTTCTACGCGACGGTCGACTCCACCATCCGGCACGTCACCGGGAGGCCGCCCGACCGGGTCGTCGTGCTGACCGCCGACTACAGCTTCCTGTCCTACTACCCCTACTGGGGCTTCCAGGGACTGACGTCGCACTACGCCAACCCGCTGGCCCAGTTCGACCTGCGGGCGGCGCAGATCGAGAAGTGGTCGAAGCTCAAGACGCCCGACGAGTTGATCCACGCGCTGGACACCTGCCCGTGGCCGCCGCCGACGGTGTTTCTGATGCGCCGCGGCGCCAACGGCCACTACACCCTGCGCCTGGCCGAGGACGTCTACCCCAACCAGCCCAACGTGCGCCGCTACATCGTCGACCTGCGGTCGGCCCTGTTCGCCGACCCGCGCTTCGTCGTCGAGAGCGTGGGTCCGTTCGTGCTGGCGATCCGCAAACCGGCGGGATAGCGGCCCATGAGTACCGAAACCACGGCCAAAACGGCCGAAGAACTACCATCTACGTCCGTGAGCGACACGGGATCCAATCACCGGATCGCTCGGTTGGTGGCGTCGATCGCCGGCTTGCTGGGGGCCGTGCTGGCGATCGCCACGCCATTGCTGCCGGTGGACCAGACCACCGCCCAACTGAACTGGCCCCAGGGCGGCACGTTCGACAGCGTCGAGGCACCCCTGATCGGGTACGTGGCCACCGACCTGAACGTCACCATTCCCTGCCAGGCCGCCGCCGGGCTCGCCGGCCCGAAGAACGCGGCCAAGACGGTGCTGTTGTCGACGGTGCCCAAACAGGCGCCCAAGGCCGTCGACCGGGGGCTGCTGCTGGAGCGCATCAACGACGACCTGGTGCTGATCGTGCGCAACGTCCCGGTGGTCGCCGCGCCGCTGGACCAGGTGCTCGGCCCGGCCTGCCGGCGGCTGACGTTCACCGCGCACCCCGAGAAGGTCACCGCCGAATTCGTCGGGCTCAAGCAGGGACCCAATTCCGAGCATCCCGGCGCCCCGCTGCGCGGTGTCAAGAGCGGCTATGACTTCCGGCCGCAGATCGTCGGGGTGTTCACCGACCTGTCGGGCCCGGCGCCACCGGGCCTGAGTTTCTCGGCGACCGTCGACACCCGCTACAGCAGCAGCCCCACCCCGCTCAAGCTGGCCGCGATGATCCTCGGGGTGCTGTTCACCGCCGCCGCCCTGGTCGCGCTGCACGTCCTGGACACTTGCTTCGAAACCGCGGGGGCCACCCGGCACCGCCGCTTTTTGCCCGCCCGCTGGTGGTCGATCGGCGGCCTGGACGCCCTGGTCATCGCCGTGTTGGCGTGGTGGCACATCGTCGGGGCCAACACCTCCGACGACGGCTACATCCTGACGATGGCCCGGGTCTCCGAGCACGCCGGCTACATGGCCAACTACTACCGCTGGTTCGGCACCCCCGAGGCCCCGTTCGGCTGGTACTACGACCTGCTGGCGCTGTGGGCCCACGTCACCACCACGAGCATCTGGATGCGGCTGCCGACCCTGGCCATGGCGCTGGCCTGCTGGTGGCTGATCAGCCGCGAGGTCATTCCCCGCCTGGGGCATGCCGTCAAACGCAGCCGGGCCGCGGCCTGGACCGCGGCGGGCATGTTCCTGGCTGTCTGGCTACCGCTGGACAACGGGCTGCGGCCCGAGCCGATCATCGCGCTGGGCATCCTGCTGACCTGGTGTTCGGTGGAGCGCGCGGTGGCCACCAGCCGGCTGCTGCCCGTGGCGGGCGCCTGCATCATCGGCGCGCTGACGCTGTTCTCCGGGCCGACGGGCATCGCCTCCATCGGCGCGCTGCTGGTCGCGATCGGTCCGCTGCGCACCATCCTGCACCGCAGGTCCAAGCAGTTCGGCCTGCTGCCACTGCTGGCGCCCATCCTGGCCGCGGCCACCGTGACCGTGGTCCTGATCTTCCGGGACCAGACCCTGGCCGGTGAGATGCAGGCCACCGCCCTCAAGCGCGCCGTCGGTCCCAGCCTGACCTGGTTCGACGAGCACCTGCGCTACGAGCGGTTGTTCATGGCCAGCCCCGACGGATCGGTGGCCCGCCGCTTCGCGGTGCTGGCGCTGCTGCTCGCCCTGGGGATCTCGGTCGCGATGTCGCTGCGCAAGGGCCGCATCCCGGGCACGGCGGCCGGGCCGAGCCGCCGCATCGTCGGTATCACGATCATCTCGTTCCTGGCGATGATGTTCACCCCCACGAAGTGGACCCACCACTTCGGGGTGTTCGCCGGGCTGGCCGGATCGCTGGGCGCGCTGGCCGCGGTCGCGGTGACGGCCGGGGCCATGCGCTCGCGTCGCAACCGCACCTTGTTCGCCGCCGCCGTGCTGTTCTTGCTGGCCCAGTGCTTCGCCAGCGTGAACGGCTGGTGGTATGTGTCCAATTTCGGTGTGCCATGGTCGAATTCGTTCCCACAGTGGCACTACGGCGTCTCCACCATGTTCCTCGGGCTGACGGTGCTGGTGCTGTTGCTGGCGGCGTGGTTCCACTTCGTGGCGACTCAGAACGGGCCACCGCGCACCCGCCTGGGGACCCGGGCGGCCGGAATCATCCAGTCGCCGCTGGCGATTGCCGCGTGGCTGCTGGTGGTCTTCGAGGTGGCATCGCTGACCCTGGGCATGATCGGCCAGTACCCGGCGTGGTCGGTGGGCCGGTCGAACCTGCAGGCGTTAACCGGCCGTACCTGCGGGCTGGCCGAGGACGTGCTGGTGGAACAGGACCCCAGCGCCGGCATGCTGGCCCCGGTGACCGGCCCCGTCGCCGAAGCGCTGGGGGCCGGGCTGTCGGAGGCCTTCACCCCCAACGGGATTCCCGCCGACGTGCGCGCCGACCCGGTGATGGAGCGGCCCGGCGACCGCAGTTTCGTCAACGACGACAACCTGATCACCGGATCCGGCGCCGGCACCGAGGGCGGGACGCGAATGGCCCCGGGAATCAACGGTTCTCGCGCCCAGCTGCCCTTCAACCTGGATCCCGCCCGCACCCCGGTGCTGGGCAGCTGGCGCTCCGGCGTCCAGGTGCCCGCCAGGCTGCGGTCGGGCTGGTACCGCCTGCCGCCGCACGACGAGGCGGACCCGCTGCTGGTGGTGAGCGCGGCGGGCCGCTTCGACCCCCGCGAGATCCAGGTGCAGTGGGCCACCGACAGCGGGGCGGCCGCCGGGCGCCCCGGCGGGTCGTTCCAGCTCGCCGACGTCGGGGCCTCGCCGGCGTGGCGCAACCTGCGGCTGCCGCTGGCCGACATCCCGGCGTCGGCCACCCGGGTTCGCCTGGTCGTCGACGACGAGGACCTGGCGCCGCAGCACTGGATCGCGGTGACGCCGCCGCGGATCCCGCAGCTGCGCACGCTGCAGGACGTCGTCGGCTCGACGGATCCGGTGTTCCTGGACTGGCTGGTCGGCCTGGCGTTCCCGTGCCAGCGGCCATTCGGGCACCGCAACGGCGTCGACGAGACACCCAGATGGCGCATCCTGCCGGACCGCTTCGGCGCCGAGGCCAACTCACCGGTGATGGACAACAATGGCGGCGGCCCGCTGGGGGTCACCGAGCTGTTGCTCAAGGCCACGACGGTGGCCAGCTACCTCAAAGACGACTGGTCGCGGGACTGGGGCTCGCTGCAGCGGTTGACGCCCTACTATCCCGATGCCCGGCCGGCCCACCTGCAGCTGGGAACGGTGGCGCGCAGCGGCCTGTGGAACCCCGCGCCGCTGCGGCACTGACCGGGTCAGCCCCACCTGGAGACCGTTGGTCGAGCGCAGGTCGTGGATGACGAAACCCGTTCCGGTGTCGTCGAGCACGATGTCAGTGTCGTCGAGGCGCCCGATCCATTCTGACCGCATCGCGGCGGCAACGACCGGATTTGCCCAGCGATACTGGCGACTGTCGCCGCGTCCATGACCTGCGTACTCAGCCGCGTCCCTTACCATCGACCCTCGTGTCCCACGACGGTAGGCAGCAATCGCAGCGGCTCCCCAGACTGGTGGCCGTCGCCGCGGGCGTCGTGGGCCTGCTGTTATGTGCCAGCGTCCCACTGCTTCCCGTGCGGCAGACCACGGCGACCATCCTGTGGCCGCAGGGCACCACCGACGGGCACATCACCCAGGTCACCGCGCCGCTGGTGTCCGGGGCGCCACGCGCGCTCGACATCTCCATCCCGTGCCCGGCGATGGCCACCCTGCCCGCCGACGGCGGGCTGGTGGTGTCGACGCTGCCCACCAACGGGGTCGACGCCGGCAAGAACGGGCTCTTCGTGCGCGCCGACAAGAACGTGGTCGTGGTGGCGTTCCGCGACACGGTGGCCGCGGTCGCGCAGCGCTCGGCGATCGCGGCCGGGGCCTGCCGCGCGTTGCACCTCTGGGCCGACGCCGATGCCACCGGCGCGGACTTCGTCGGCGTCCCCGGCGCGGCCGGGACCCTGCCGGCCGAGAAGAAACCCCAGTTCGGGGGAATTTTCACCGACCTGAAGGTCGCGCCGCAGCCCGGCCTGTCGGCGCGCATCGACATCGACACCCGGTTCATCACCGCGCCGACGGCCCTGAAGACGATCGCGATGGTGCTGGGCGTGCTGGCGGTGCTGGCGGCGATCGTCGCGCTGGCGGTGCTGGACCGCCGCAGCCGCGGCAGGCTCCGCTGGGGTGCGCGCCGGCGCGCCGGGCTCGCGGTGTGGCTCACCGACGCCGGGGTTATCGCGACGCTGCTGTTGTGGCACGTCATCGGCGCCACCTCGTCGGACGACGGCTACAACCTGACCATCGCCCGCGTCGCGCCCAAGGCCGGCTACGTGGCCAACTACTACCGCTATTTCGGCACCACCGAGGCGCCGTTCGACTGGTATCTCGGGCTGCTGTCCCGGATGGCGTCGGTCAGCACCGCCGGGGTGTGGATGCGCATTCCGGCCCTGCTGGCCGGGATCGGGTGCTGGCTGATCATCGGTCACGCGGCGCTGCGCCGGCTGGGCCCGGGCAGGGGCGGCCTGGCGGTCAACCGGGTCGCGGTGTTCACCGCCGGCGCGGTGTTCCTTGCGGCGTGGCTGCCGTTCAACAACGGGCTGCGGCCCGAGCCACTGATCGCGCTGGGGGCGCTGGCCACCTGGATGCTGACCGAACGCGCCATCGCGCTGGGCCGGCTGGCCCCGGCCGCGGTCGCGATCATCGTCGCGGCGCTCACCGCGACCCTGGCGCCGCAGGGCCTGATCGCCGTCGCCGCGCTGCTGACCGGGGCGCGGGCCATCGCCCGGGTGATCCGGCGCCGGCGGGACACCGACGGGCTGGCGGCGCCGCTCGCGGTGCTGGCCGCCTCGTTGTCGTTGATCACCGTGGTGGTGTTCCGCAGCCAGACGCTGGCGGGCGTCGCCGAGTCCGCGCGCATCAAATACGAGGTCGGCCCGACGATCTCGTGGTACCAGGACTTCCTGCGCTACTACTTCCTGACGGTCGAGAGCAACGCCGAGGGGTCGATGTCGCGGCGCTTCGCCGTGCTGGTGCTGCTGCTGTGCCTGTTCGTGATGCTGGTGGTGCTGCTGCGGCGCGGCTGGGTGCCGGGCGTGGCCAGCGGCCCTGCCTGGCGCCTGATCGGCACCACCGCGGTCGGCCTGCTGCTGCTGACGTTCACGCCGACGAAGTGGGCCGTGCAGTTCGGCGCGTTCGCCGGGCTGACCGGGGCGCTGGGCGCGGTCACCGCGTTCGCGTTCGCCCGGATCGGGTTGCACAGCCGCCGCAACCTCACGCTGTACGTCACCGCGCTGCTGTTCGTGCTGGCGTGGGCCACCTCCGGCGTCAACGGCTGGTTCGAGGTCAACAACTACGGGGTCCCCTGGTACGACATCCAGCCCGTCATCGCCAGCCAACCGGTGACCTCGATGTTCTTGACGTTGTCGATCCTCACCGGCCTGCTGGCCGCCTGGTACCACTTCCGGATGGACTATGCCGGGCACACCGAGGTCAAGGAGAGCCGGCGCAACCGCGTGCTGGCGTCCACCCCGCTGCTGGTGGTCGCGACGATCATGGTCGTCGGGGAGGTCGGCTCGCTGGCCAAGGCCGCGGTGTTCCGGTATCCGCTCTACACCACCGGCAAGGCCAACCTGGCCGCGATCACCTCCGGGCTGACCAGCTGCGCGATGGCCGACGACGTGCTGACCGAGCCCGACCCCAACGCCGGTCTGCTGCAGCCGGCCCCCGGCCAAAAGTTCGGGCCCGACGGCCCGCTCGGCGGCGTCAACCCCGTCGGCTTCAAACCCGAGGGCGTGGGCGCTGACCTGAGGTCCTACCCGGTGGTCACCAAACCGGGCGTGGTGAATTCCGATGCCTCGCCCAACAAGCCCAACGCCGCCATGAGCGACTCCGCGGGCACGGCCGGCGGCAGGGGCCCGGTCGGGGTGAACGGGTCGCACGCGGCGCTGCCGTTCGGCCTCGACCCGGCCCGCACACCGGTGATGGGCAGCTATGGCGAGAACTCGCTGGCCGCCACGGCGACGTCGGCCTGGTACCAGTTGCCCCCGCGCAGTCCGGACCGCCCGCTGGTGGTGGTCTCCGCGGCCGGCGCGATCTGGTCGTACAAGGAGGACGGCACCTTCACCTACGGGCAGTCGCTGAAACTGCAGTGGGGCGTCAGCCGCCCCGACGGCACCACCCAACCGCTGAACGAGGTACAGCCGATCGACATCGGGCCGGAGCCGGCGTGGCGCAATCTGCGGTTCCCGCTGACCTGGGCGCCCCCGGAAGCCAACGTGGCGCGCATCGTCGCCTACGACCCCAACCTGAGCTCGGATCAGTGGTTCGCGTTCACGCCGCCGCGGGTACCGGTGCTGCAGACCCTGCAGCAGCTGTTCGGATCGCAGACACCGGTGCTGATGGACATCGCGACCGCGGCGGACTTCCCCTGCCAGCGCCCGTTCTCCGAACACCTCGGCGTCGCTGAGCTGCCCGAGTACCGCATCCTGCCCGAACACAAGCAGACGGCGGCGTCGTCGAACGGGTGGCAGGCCGGCGAGAAGGGCGGCCCGTTCCTGTTCACCCAGGCGATGCTGTACACCTCGACCGTTTCGACCTACCTGCGTGGCGACTGGTACCGCGACTGGGGATCCGTCGAGCGCTACTACCGTCTGGTGCCGGCCGACCAAGCCCCGAACGCCGCAATCCGGCAGGGCGTGACCGTCGTGCCCGGCTGGAGCCGGAAAGGACCGATCCGAGCCCTCCCATGAGCGTCATCAACCCCGAACGCCAGACCGCCGCCGCCGGCGGCGTCACCCGCCAGGACGTGCGGGTGACGCGCTGGGTCGCGACGATCGCCGGCCTGATCGGCTTCGTCCTGTCGGTCGCGACGCCGCTGCTGCCCGTCGTGCAGACCACCGCCACGCTGAACTGGCCCCAGAACGGGCAGCTCAACAGCGTCACCGCGCCCCTGATCTCGCTGACCCCGGTCGACGTGACGGCGAGCGTGCCGTGCTCGCTGGTGCGCGCCCTGCCCCCCGAGGGCGGGGTGGTGTTCGGCACGGCGCCCAAGAAGGGCAAGGACGCCGCGCTCAACGCGCTGTTCGTCGTCGCCAACAGCCAGCGCGTCGACGTCACCGACCGCAACGTCGTGATCGCCAGCGTGCCCCGCGACCTGGCCGAGTCCGCCAATTGTCAGCGCATTGAGATCACCTCCACCCTCGCCGGCACCTTCGCGACCTTCGTCGGGGTGAGCGACCCGGCGGGTAAACCGGTGCGCGGCGGCTTCTCCGATCCCAACCTGCGCCCGCAGATCGTCGGGGTGTTCACCGACCTGAGCGGCCCCGCGCCGGCCGGCCTGCGCCTGTCGGCGACCATCGACACCCGGTTCTCCACGACCCCGACGACGCTGAAGCTGACGGCGATGGTGCTGGCGATCCTGTCGACCATCGTCGCGCTGGTCGCGCTGTGGCGCCTTGACCAACTGGACGGCCGCCGGATGCACCGGCTGATCCCGACGCGCTGGCGCACGTTCACCCTCGTCGACGCGACGGTGATCTTCGGCTTCCTGCTGTGGCATGTGATCGGGGCCAACTCGTCGGACGACGGCTACATCCTGGGCATGGCGCGCGTCGCCGACCACGCGGGCTACATGTCGAACTACTTCCGCTGGTTCGGCAGCCCGGAGGACCCGTTCGGCTGGTACTACAACCTGCTGGCCCTGATGACCCACGTCAGCGACGGCAGCCTGTGGATGCGGCTGCCCGACCTGTTCGCGGGGCTGGTGTGCTGGCTGCTGCTGTCGCGGGAGGTGCTGCCCCGGCTGGGGCCCGCGGTCACCTCGAGCAAGGCCGCGAACTGGGCGGCGGGCCTGGTGCTGCTGACCGCGTGGATGCCGTTCGACAACGGGCTGCGGCCCGAGCCCATCATCGCGCTGGGGTCGCTGGTGACCTACGTGCTGATCGAGCGCTCGATGTGCGCCTCCCGGCTGACGCCGGCGGCGCTGGCCGTGATCACCGCGGCGTTCACCCTGGGCGTCCAGCCGACCGGCCTGATCGCCGTGGCCGCGCTGGTCGCCGGCGGCCGCCCGGTGCTGCGGATCCTGGTGAAGCGGCATCGCCTGGTGGGCACCTGGCCGCTGGTCGCCCCGCTGCTGGCCGCCGGCACCGTCATCCTCACGGTGGTGTTCGCCGACCAGACGCTGTCAACGGTGCTGGAAGCCACGAGGATTCGCACCGACATCGGTCCCAGCCAGGCCTGGTACACCGAGAACCTGCGCTACTACTACCTGTTCCTGCCCACCGTCGACGGTTCGCTGTCGCGCCGGTTCGGCTTTTTCACCACCGTGCTGTGCCTGTTCACCGCGGTGTTCATCATGTTGCGGCGCAAGCGGGTTCCCGGGGTGGCCCGCGGGCCGGCCTGGCGGCTGATGGGCGTCATCTTCGGCACGATGTTCTTCATGATGTTCGCGCCCACCAAGTGGGTGCACCACTTCGGGTTGTTCGCCGCGGTGGGCGCGGCGATGGCCGCGCTGACCACGGTGCTGGTCTCGCGCGAGGTGCTGCGCTGGTCGCGCAACCGCATGGCGTTCCTGGCGGCGATGCTGTTCCTGACGGCCCTGTGCTTCGCCACCACCAATGGCTGGTGGTATGTCTCCAGCTACGGGGTCCCGTTCAACAGTGTGATGCCCAGGATCGACGGAATCAGCATCAGCACAATGTTTTTCGCGCTCTTTGCGGTCGTCGCGCTCTACGCGTTCTGGCTGCACTTCGCGCCCCGCGACCGCGGCGAGGGCCGACTGGCCCGGGCGCTGACGGCCGCGCCGGTGCCGCTGGCCGCCGGATTCATGGCGCTGGTCTTCATCGCCTCGATGGTGGCCGGCATCGTGCGCCAGTACCCCACCTACTCCAACGGGTGGGACAACCTGCGCGAGTTCGCCGGCGGCTGCGCGCTGGCCGACGACGTGCTCGTCGAACCCGACAGCAACGACGGCTTCATGACGCCGCTTCCCGGCGATTACGGCCCACTGGGTCCGCTCGGGGGAGTCAATCCCACCGGGTTCACCCCCAACGGCGTCCCGGAACGCACCCTGGCCGAGGCGGTCCGGGAGACGGCGGTGCCGCAGCCGGGCACCGACTACGACTGGTACGGGCCCACCAAGCTCAAGGCGCCGGGGATCAACGGGTCGATGCTGCCGCTGCCCTACGGCCTGGACCCCGACCGGGTTCCGCTGGCCGGCAGCTACACCACCGGCCCGCAGCAGGAAAGCAGGCTCGCCTCGGCGTGGTACCGGCTGCCCAAGCCGGACGACGGGCACCCCCTGGTGGTGGTGACCGCCGCGGGCAAGATCACCGGCACCAGCGTGCTGCACGGGTACACCTCGGGCCAGACGGTGGTGCTCGAATACGGCAGGCCGGGTCCCGGCGGCGACATCGTGCCGGCGGGGCGGCTGGTGCCCGACGACCTCTACGGGGAGCAGCCCAAGGTGTGGCGCAACCTGCGCTTCGCGCGGTCCAAGATGCCCGCCGACGCGGTCGCCGTGCGGGTGGTCGCCGACGACCTGTCCCTGACTCCGGAGGACTGGGTCGCGGTGACCCCGCCGCGGGTGCCCGAGCTGCGCTCCCTGCAGGAGTATGTCGGCTCCACCCAGCCGGTGCTGCTGGACTGGGCCGTCGGGCTGGCGTTCCCCTGCCAGCAGCCGATGCTGCACGTCAACGGCGTCACCGACATCCCGAAGTTCCGCATCACCCCCGACTACAACGCCAAGAAGCAGGACACCGACACCTGGCAGGACGGCGTCAACGGCGGGCTGCTGGGCATCACCGACCTGCTGCTGCGCGCCCACGTGATGTCGACGTATCTGTCCCGCGACTGGGGCCGCGACTGGGGATCGCTGCGCAAGTTCGACACCATCGCCGATGCCCGTCCCGCGCAGCTGGACCTGGGCACGGCCACCCGCACCGGCTGGTGGTCGCCGGGCCCGATCCGGATCAAGCCGTAGCGCCGCTTGCCCCCCCGGTTTGGCGCCGCCGCACATGGGTTATCCTTTGTGATCGGCGTCACATCGGAGGCGAGGGGTGCCCAATGCACACGCTGACCCGTTGGGGAACATGCACGGCCGCGCTCGGCACTGCGGTGCTCTGCCCGGTGGCGAGCTGGGGAATCGCGACGGCGGCCGCCGACGGCGCCACCACCGTGGTGCTGGACTGGAAACTTCGTCGCTGTGATTTCAGCCTGGTGAGCACCGCGCCCATGGTGTCGCGTCCCGGTCTGGGCACCGGGTCGGCCCTCGTCCGCCGGGCCGGATCGCGGGCGGTCGCCGAGGTGCATCTGGTGGACGCGCCCGAGCCGGACGCCCACTTCGAGGTCGGCCTGATCCAGGAGCCCCGACCGGCCTCGGCCAATTGCGGGCCCGGGGCCCCGGGCGTCGCGTTCGCCGGCCTGGACACCGACGCCGCCGGCAGGGGCACGGCGACGGTTCAAGACACGATCCGGCCGGGTACCACGGGCGTCTGGGTGATCGTCGAGCGCGCGAACCCCCGCTCACAGAACCCGGCCGAGTTCTACACGTCCGAGTTCCTGGCGCCGGTGTAGGCGGCGCCGCGGGGCTCCGAGCACTCCCGCGCCCGTGCGTCGGCGAGTTGCTGTTCGTCCGCGGTGACGATCAGGGCGTCCGAACCCGGGAACACCGTCGCCGCGTGGCTGTTGGCGAGCCAGCGCACCACGTAGGGCGGGGCGCCGTCGGCCCCGTGCACTTCGGTGATCAGCCCGCGCTGGTCTGCTGACTCCGTTGTCCTGCCCTTGATCACCAGCCAGTCGCCCACGGAGGCCCTCATCGTCGCCTCCTCGATCGTCGGTGCTGACCCGATCATGCGCCCCGCGCAGCCCTCCGGGCAGGGACGAACGCCCCGCACGGACGGGACTTCGGTCCCTAGCCCGCGGCTTTGCCCGGGTGGTCGGATGCAGGAGCAACACCGGCGTAAGAAAGAGGCACGGCAATGAACGCTTCACCGGAGTCGCAGCCGATCACGCGCGTGTTCGCCCGCGTGCTGGGCCCTTTCCTGGTCATCGTCGACGTCACCGCCGTGGCGCGCGCCTCGGACATGCAGGCGCTGCTGGCGCAATTCGAGGCGAACTCGCTGTGGACCTGGGTGACCGGCGCCTTCATCCTGCTGTTGGGTCTGGTCGTCATCGCCGCCCACCCGTACTGGCGCGGTGCCGCGGCGATCGTCGTCTCGGGGCTGGGCTGGTTGATCACGCTGCGCGGCCTGCTCTTGCTGGCCTTCCCCAGGGCCTTCGTCGCCATGGCCAACGACATGATCGGCGCGCAGGCGCTGTGGGTGGGGCTGTGCATCGCCATGGCCCTGGTCGGGCTGTACCTGACCTACGTCGGGTGGGGCCCGGGCACGAGCCGCAAGGCGTCACCGGCCAAGTCCGTACCGGATCTCCCGCGGGCCGCGTGAGCGATCAGGGCCGGGCGCCCGACGACAACACCGGGAAACTCGCCTCGGTCGCCGAGGTCCGCGGTGAGTTCGGCTGGTCGGCCCCCGACGTCGACATCGACGAGCTGCCGCCCGGTGCGGGCATGCTGGTGGTGAAGCGGGGTCCCAACGCGGGTGCGCAGTTCCGGTTGGATTTGCCCGTCGCCACCGTCGGGCGCCACCCGGCCAGCGACATCTATCTCGACGACATCACCGTCAGCCGCCGGCACGCCGAAATCCGCAGGGACGACGGCGCGTTCCGCATTGTGGACCTCGGCAGCCTGAACAGCACCTACCTCAACCGGAAGCCGGTCGACTCGGCGGTGCTGACCGACGGCGACGAGGTCCAGATCGGCAATTTCCGCCTGATCTTCCTGGCCGGACAAGAAGGGCTTCGATGAGCGCTGCACCCGGTGTCATGCACGGCGACGAGGACCGCATCCTCGCCCACACGCTGCGGCGGGCCGGTTTCTTGCGCCGCGTCGAGCCCGACGCGGCCGCCGCCCTGATCAAGCAGCTGCACACGGCCGACTTCCGTTCGGGCCAGACGATCTTCACCCAGGGCGACCCCGGCGATCGAGTCTTCGTCGTCGTCGCGGGCACGGTCAAGATCACCCTTCGGGGGCCCGGCGATCGGGAGAACCTGCGAGCGATCCTGGGCTCCGCGGATGTCTTCGGCGAGCTGGCGGTGTTCGACCCCGGCCCACGCAGCTGCACCGCCACGGCGCTGTCCGACGTGCGCACGGTCTGGCTGGACCGCGCCACGCTGCGCGCGTGGATGGCCCGTTGGCCGGCGATCGCCGAGCAGCTGTTGGGAGCGCTGACCCGGCGGCTGATCCAGACCGAAGACCAGCTGATCGACCTGGTGTCCACCGACGTGGCCGGCCGGGTGGCCCGCCAATTGTTGCTGCTGGCGCGGCGTTTCGGCACCCACACGGGCGAAGTGCTGCGCGTCGCGCACGAGCTCAGCCAGGACGAGCTGGCCCAGCTCATCGGCGCCGACCGCGTGTCGGTGAACAAGGCGCTGCGCAATTTCGCATCCCGGGGCTGGATCCTGGTGGAAGGCAAGAGCGTTCTGATCCTCGACCCCGCCGCGCTGGCCCGCCGCGCCGCGGGCGGCGGGTCGGGCGCCTACCGGAGGCGACCGCTGCGCGCCACCGCGTGAGTCGGTGTAATACCGTCGCTCTCATGAGCGAGTACGCCCCCGAGGCCGTCGACGCGCTGCCCTTCTCCACCCCCGAGAAGTCGCAGCGCTACCGCACCGAAAATTACCGCGGCGCCGTCGGCCTCAACTGGTACCGCACCGATCCCACCCTGCAGGCCACGCTGGCCTATTACCTGGGGCCCGACGAGCTCGCGGTCGTCGAGCCGCACCTGGCGCGCATGGGCGAGCTGATGGGCGGCCCTGTCGCGCGGTGGGCCGAGGAGACCGACCGCAACCCGCCCCGTCTCGAGCGCTACGACCGCTGGGGGCACGACGTCAGCCGGGTCGCCATGCCGGAGTCGTTCACGCTCTCCAAGCGCGCCGTGCTGGACGCCCAGCAGGCGCTGCGGTCCGAGGCACGCGAGGCCAAGGTGGGCTCCGGGCTGGCGCTGTTCGTATCCAACTACCTGCTCAACCAGGCAGACATCGGGATGGGCTGCGCGCTGGGCACCGGCGGCGGCATGGTGCAGTCGTTGGTGGCCGCCTACGCCCCGTCCGACGTCAAGGAGCACGTGCTGGCCAAGTTCGGCTCCGGCGAGTGGGCGGGCGAGACGGCCCAACTGCTCACCGAGCGCACCGGCGGCTCCGACCTGGGCGCGCTGGAGACGACGGCCCGGCGCGCCGGCGGTGACACGTGGTTGCTCAATGGATTCAAGTGGTTCGCGTCCAACTGCGGCGGAGAGGCGTTCGTCGTGCTGGCCAAGCCGGAGGGCGCCCCGGACTCGTCGCGCGGCGTCGCCAACTTCCTCGTGCTGCGCACCCGCCGCGACGGTTCGCGCAACGGGGTGCGGGTGCGGCGGCTCAAGGACAAACTCGGCACCCGCTCGGTGGCCTCCGGCGAGGTCGAGTTCGTCGACGCCGAGGCGTTCCTGCTGTCCGGCGAGCCCAGCGGCGACTCGGGCCCATCCGACGGCAAGGGGCTGGGCCGGATGATGGAGCTGACCAACGCCGCCCGGCTGGGCATCGCCCTGTTCGCGCTGGGCAACGCGCGCCGCGCCCTGGTCGAGTCGCTTTGCTACGCCCGGCAGCGGCACGCCTTCGGCGGGGCCCTGGCCGACAAGCCGCTGATGCGGCGCAAGCTCGCCGAGATGATCGTCGACGTCGAGGCCGCGCTGGCCATGGTGTTCGACGGCATCGGAGCCCCCAACCACCGCCAGCCCCGCGGCATGCGGCAACGCATCGCGGTACCGGTCACCAAGCTCAAGGTGTGCCGGCTGGGAATCACCGCGGCATCCGACGCGATCGAGATCCACGGCGGCAACGGCTACATCGAGAACTGGCCGGTGGCAAGGCTTTTGCGCGACGCGCAGGTGAACACGATCTGGGAGGGCCCGGACAACATCCTGTGCCTCGACGTGCGCCGCGGCATCGAGCAGACCCGCGCGCACGAGACGCTGCTGGCGCGGATGCGCGACGCGGTCTCGGTGTCCGACGACGACGAGACCACTCGCCTGGTCGCCGGGCGCATCGAGGATCTCGACGCGGCGATCACGGCCTGGTCCAAGCTCGACCGGGACACCGGGGAGGCGCGGCTGTTCCCGCTGGCGCAGTTCATCGGCGACGTCTACGCCGCCGCGCTGCTGACCGAGCAGGCCGCCTGGGAACGGGAGACGGAGCGCGGTGACCGCAAGGCGCTGGTCGCCCGGCTCTACGCGCAGCGCTACCTCGCCGACCGCGGTCCGCTGCGCGGCATCGACGCGGAGTCCGACGAGGCGCTGGACCGCTTCGACGAGCTCGTGGGCGGCGCCTTCACCGGCGAGCAGACATAGAATCGCCCAAATCCGGGGCGAAATAAGCGATTCTGCGTCTGCTCGCGGTAGAAGCTAGACCGGGATCAGGCCGTGCTTGCGGCTCACGCGCCACCACAGCTGCTTGTCGCGCAGCAGGTGCATCGACTTGCGGATCAGCAGCCGCGTGTCGTGCGGTTCGACGACAGCGTCGATGAAGCCGCGCTCGGCGGCGATCCACGGGACCGCCATGTTGAGGTTGTAGCCCTCGATGAAGTCGCGCTTGATCTGCTGCGCCTCGGGCGTGGTGGGATCGGGGAACCGCTTCATCAGCAGCTGCGCGGCCCCCTCGGCCCCGATCACCGCGATGCGCGCGGTCGGCCAGGCAAAGTTGAAGTCGGCGGTAAGCTGCCGGGATCCCATCACGGCGTAGGCGCCACCGTAGGACTTGCGGACGGTGATCGTCACCTTCGGCACGTCGGCCTCGACCACCGCGTACAGGAAGCGCCCGCCGCGCTTGATGATGCCGTTCTTCTCCTGCGCCACCCCGGGCAGGAACCCGGGTGTGTCCACGACGAAAACCAGCGGGATCTCGAAGATGTCGCAGAACCGGACGAACCGCGCCGCCTTGTCGGAGGCCTCGTTGTCGATCGCCCCGGACAGGTGCATGGGCTGGTTGGCCACCACGCCCACGGTGCGGCCGTCGACGCGCGCGTACCCGGTGATGATGGACTGGCCGGCCTGCGCGGCGACATCCAGGAAGTCGCCGTCGTCGAAGATCCGCAGCAGGACCTCGTGCATGTCGTAGGCCATGTTGTCCGAATCCGGCACGATCGAGTCGAGCTCGAGGTCACTCGGAGTGATCTCCGGCTCGAGCCCCGGGTTGATCACCGGTGGCTTGTCGTAGGCGTTGGACGGCAGGAACGACAGGAAGTCGCGCACGTACTGGAATGCCGCGGCCTCCGACTCCACCACCTGGTGGATGTTGCCGTAGCGGGCCTGGTAGTCCGCCCCGCCGAGTTCGTCGAGGCTGACGTCCTCCCCGGTCACGTCCTTGATGACGTCGGGGCCGGTGACGAACATATAGCCCTGGTCGCGCACCGCCACCACCAGGTCGGTCTGGATCGGCGAATACACCGCTCCCCCGGCGCACTTGCCCAAAATGATGGAGACCTGCGGCACCACCCCGGAGAGCAGCTCGTGGCGGCGGCCCAGCTCGGCGTACCAGGCCAGCGAGGTGGCCGTGTCCTGGATGCGCGCGCCGGCGGAGTCGTTGATGCCGACAATCGGGCAGCCGACCATCGCGCACCACTCCATCAGGCGGGCCACCTTGCGGCCGAACATCTCACCGACCGAGCCCTGGAACACCGTCTGGTCGTGGGAGAACACCCCGACCGGACGGCCGTCGATCATGGCGTGGCCGGTGACGACGCCGTCGCCGTAGAGGGCGTTGGGGTCATTCGGGGTGCGGGCCAGCGCGCCGATTTCCAGGAAAGTGCCGGGATCGACCAGCGCGTGGACGCGGGCGCGCGCGCTCGGGATGCCCTTCTTGTCGCGCTTGGCGACGGCCTTCTCACCGCCGGGCTCCTTGGCCAACTCCAGGCGAGCGTGCAGCTCGGCCAGCTTCTCGGCGGTGGAGTGGACAATGGGCGCTGGCCCCGGAGCCGACACGGTATCCGTCACTAGTTGCCCACCTCACTCGTCCGGCTGCCTTCCGCCGCGATCTGGTTCAGCGCCTGGCTCATGTGCGCGCCCACCTTGGCGATGTAGGGCTCGTCGATGGCCTGGATGTGCTCGCCACCGATCGGCACCACCTCGAGGTCGGACACGTAGGCGCCCCAGCCGCCGTCGGGCTGGCGCACGCCGTAGCGCGGCTCGAACATGATCGCGTCGTCATGGTAGCGATCGGCCATGTAGAGGGTGACGTGGCCGTCGTAGGGCTGGATCTCGGCGGTGTCGATCGCCCGCTGGTCCAGATACGACGTGCGCTGGTGCTCGATGATCCCGCCCGGAATCTGCACCCCGCTCGCCTTGACCGCCTCGAGCACGAGCTGCACCTGTCCCGCGTCGTCGAGCTCCTCGAGCTGCTCGTAGGGGATCTCACCGATGGACACGTTGAACGTCTTCTCGGCAAACCGGGCGTAGCGGTCCCAGCGCTTGCGGATCTCCTCCTTGGTCTGCGGGATCTCCTCGCCGGGGCGCACCGCGTCGATCAGCCCGACCCACCGCACGTCCTTGCCAAGCCGCTTGAGCCCGATCGCGCAGGCGTAGGCCAGCGCGCCGCCCAGCGACCAGCCGGCCAGGATGTAGGGCCCGTCGCCCTGGATCTCGATCAGCTTCGGCACGTACTGCTCCGCACGCTCCTCGATCGAGCCCCCGACCCGCTCCAGGCCGTACATCGGCGTGTCCGCCGGCAGCCGGCCCAACAGTGGCTCGTAGACGACCGTCGAGCCGCCGGCCGGGTGGAACACGAACACCGGCGGCTTCGTGCTGCCCTCCGTGGGCGCCCGCAGGGTGCGGACGAACCCGTCGATCACGCCGGCCTCGAGATAGCCGCGCACCTTCTCGGCCAGCGCCTCGATGGTCTCCGAGGTCAGCACGTCCTCGGCGGTGATCGGGCCGTCGGCGCGCTCGGCGAGCCGCTGCGCCATCTTGGCGGCGGCCTCGTCGTCCAGCTTGGGCAGCGGGTTGAAGATGCCGCCGGGGGACTTACCCGTCACGATCGCCCAGGTGGCGAACGTGACCCGCTCGGCGGCGTCGCGCGGGGGCACGTCGGAGGTGAGCGCGTCGGCGACCGCCTGCTGGTCGGAAGCCTCGACGGCCCCCGCTCGGTCCGGCCGCCCGCCGTTGACCGAAGGCCCCGAGGGATCCGTCGGCGGCGGCGGGATCGGCACGTCGGAAGCCGGCGCCCGACGGGGATTCCGGCTCGGGCTGCGTCGGCTCGGCCTGCGGGTCCGGCGTGGGCGCCACCACCGAGGCGACGTTCGCGCCGCTGATCATCTCGGCCTGCGCCCGCGCGATCTCCTCGGCGGTCTGCGTCTTCTGGTGCTCGTGCAGCTGCTCGACCTCGTCGCGGTGCTCGACCGCGTACTTGATCAGCTCCTCGACGTTGTAGAGATTGGCGTCCCGCACGGCCGTCAACTGGATGGGAGGCAGGTCGAAGTCGTACTCGACGCGGTTCTTGATCCGCACCGCCATCAGCGAGTCCAACCCCAGCTCGATCAGCGGCACCTCCCATGGCAGGTCCTCGGGCTCGTAGCCCATGGCCACGCCGACGATCATGCCCAGCCGCTCCCCGATCGTCTCCCCGGAGTCCGGCGACCACCTGACCGTGTCGGACGGCAGGTAGCGGTTGGTCAGGCTGTCCTGGATCGTCTCCGCGTCGGAGCCCTGGGCTGCAGCCGGCTGTGCTTTCGGTTCAATCGCGGGGGCCGCCGAAATGTCGGACGTGAACCCCGCGCCCGCGCCGAGGGCGGCGGGCAACACCGATTGGGAACCGGCGCGGGCCACCAGGGCGTCGTACACCAGGGTGAAGGACTCGCCGATGCGGGCGTGCACCTGAATCGCGGCGCCGCCGGGGTGTCGCGTCATCGTCGTCACGAACGTGGCGCTCTTCGGGGGCACCGCGCGCTGCTCCGCCGCGGTCAATTCGGCGTCCTGCAGCACTTCGGCGGCGGCGGCTTTCACCAACACCTGTAGATCCGTCGCCTCCAGACCCGTGAACTCCCGCGGCGTGTACTCCCAGACGTGGCGGCCGTCGGGCAGCGCGACGTGGGCGCCGGGCATGATCACCGAGCTGCTGCCCGCGGAGAAGGACACCGACAGCCAGTGGTCTTTCCGCTTGAACCTGGTCGGCGGGATGTTGGCGAAATCTTCGGGGCCCGCCGGGCCGGCGGGGCGGGTGAACAGGGTCCAGATGTCCAGGTCGTGACCGTAGACGTAGAGCTGCGCCATGGCCGAGATCATCGACTCGACGTCGTCCTGCTTCTTGGCCAGCGTCGCGATCAGCTGGGGGTTGTGCAGGCCCGCGGCGGCGGTGGTCAGGCCGATCTGCATCAGCGCCACCGGGTTGGGGGCAAGCTCCAGGAAGGTGGTGTGGCCGCTGTCCACGGCGTTGCGGACGCCGTGGGTGAAGTAGACCGAGTGCCGCATGCCCTTGACCCAGTATGCGACGTCATGGATCGGCTCGCCGCCGGGCTTGACATAGCTGCCCTCGTGCACCGTCGAGAAGATGCCGGTGGTCGTGCGCAGCGGCTGGATGCCCTGCAGCTCCGCGGAGAACTCACCGAGCAGCGGGTCCATCTGCGAGGTGTGGCCGGCGCCCTTTGTCTGCAGCTTGCGGGCGAAGCGGCCCTCCGCCTCGGCCCGGGCGACGATCGCGTCGATCTGCTCCGGCGGACCGCCGATGACGGTCTGGCTGGGGGCGGCGTAGACACACACCTCGAGGCCGGGGAAGTCTGCGAACACCGTCTTGAGCTCGTCGGCGGAGTACTCGACGAGCGCCATGAACCGGATGTACTCGCCGAACAGCATCGCCTCGCCCTCGCCCATCAGGTGCGAGCGCGAGCAGATCACGCGGGTGGCGTCGCGCAGCGACAGCCCGCCGGCGAAGTAGGCCGACGCGGGCTCGCCCAGCGACTGGCCGATGACGGCGGCGGGCCTGGCGCCGTGGTGCTTGAGCAGCTCGCCGAGCGCAATCTGGATCGCGAAGATGACGACGTTGCTGGTCTCGATGCCGTACTCATGGGAGTCGTCGAGGATCAGCTCGAGCACCGAGTAACCGCGCTCGTCCTGGACCAGCGCGTCGACCTTCTCGATCCACTCGGCGAAGACCTCGTTGCGCAGGTACAGGTTCTTGCCCATCTTGCGGTGCTGCGCGCCGAAACCGGCCATCGCCCACACCGGTCCGCTGGTCACTGGCCCGTCCGCGCTGAACACGTTCGGCCGCTGCTTGCCCTCGGCGACGGCGCGCAGGCCCTTGATGGCCTCGTCGTGGTCGTGGGCCAGCACCACCGCCCGCGAGCGGCCGTGGTTGCGCCGCGACAGCGACCGGCCGATGGACTCCAGCGACGACGCCTGGCCCTCGGGGCTTTCCATCCAGTCGGCCAGCTCGGCCGCCGCGGTCTTCTTCCGCGAGGTCAGAAACGCCGAAACCGCGAGCGGGATGAGGGGCTTGGTCGGTTCGGCGGCCTCCCGCTCCGCGAGCTCCGCCAGCGCCGCTTCCTTCAGCCGCAGCGCCTCGTCGGTCACGCCGGGCAGTTCGGGCTCGGGCTCCTCGGCTTCGCTTGTTCCGAAGGGCGCGTCGGTGATGATCTCGCCGTACTCGTCGAACCGCAGCGAGTGGCTCTCGAAGGTGCCCGGCTCGGCCTGCGCCGCCGCGGCGGGCTCCGCCGCCACGGGCTCCGGCTCGCGTTCGATCACGTCGCGCGGCAGCACCTCCCGGACCACCACGTGCGCGTTGGCGCCGCCGAAGCCGAAGCTGGACACCCCGGCCAACGCGTAGCCGCCGTAGCGCGGCCAGTCGCTGACCTGGTCGACCACCTTCAGATGCGTGCCGTCCCAGTCGATGTAGGGGCTCGGTCCGGCGAAGTTGATCGACGGCGGCAGCTTGTCATGCTGCAGCGCCAACACCACCTTGGCCATGCTGGCCGCACCGGCCGCCGACTCCAGGTGGCCGATGTTGGACTTGACCGCCCCGAGCAGCGCCGGCCGGTCGGCGGGACGCCCCTTGCCGACGATGCGGCCCAGCGCCTCGGCCTCGATCGGGTCGCCGAGCACGGTGCCCGTGCCGTGCGCCTCGATGTAGTCGACGTTGCGCGGGTCGATGCCGGCGTCCTTGTAGGCGCGGCGCAGCACGTCGGCCTGCGCGTCCTGGTTCGGCGCGATCAGGCCGTTGGAGCGGCCGTCGTGGTTGACCGCGCTGCCGGCGATGACGGCCAGGATCTGGTCGCCGTCGCGGCGGGCGTCATCGACGCGCTTGAGCACCAGCATGCCGGCGCCCTCCGAGCGGATGTAGCCGTCGGCGTCCGAGGAGAACGACTTGATCCGGCCGTCGGGGGACAACACCGCGCCGATCTCGTCGAATCCCAGCGTCACCGCGGGCGTGATCAGCGCGTTGACCCCGCCGGCCACCGCCGCGTCGCATTCGCCGTTGCGCAGCGCCTGGACGGCCTGGTGCACCGCGACCAGCGAGCTCGAGCAGGCGGTGTCGACCGCCACCGAGGGCCCGCGGAAGTCGTAGAAGTAGGACACCCGGTTGGCGATGACCGAGGTGGCGGTGCCGGTGATCGCGTACGGGTGGGCGGACGTCGGATCCGACACCGCCAGCATCTGGTAGTCGCTGTTGGAGACCCCGACGTACACGCCGACGGGCTTGCCGCGCAGGCTGGACGCCGGGATGCGGGCGTACTCGAGCGCCTCCCAGGTCAGCTCCAGCGCCATCCGCTGCTGCGGGTCGATGTTGTCGGCCTCGGTCTTGGCCACCGCGAAGAACTCCGAGTCGAACCCCTTGATGTCCTTCAGGTAGCCGCCCCGGCTCTGGGCCTTGGCCACGCGCTCGGCCAGCCGCGGCTCGGCCAGGAATTCCGACCACCGGCCCTCGGGCAGGTCGGTGATGGCGTCGCGGCCCTCCAGCAGCGCCTGCCACGTCTCGTCGGGGGTGTTCATGTCGCCCGGGAAGCGGGTGGCCAGGCCCACCACCGCGATGTCGACGCGCTCGGCCGGGCCCGGGCGCGACCAGTCCGCGACGTCGTCCGCGGAGGTGTCCGCCTCCGGCTCGCCCTCGATGATCCGGGTGGCCAGCGACTCGATGGTCGGGTGCTGGAAGGCCACCGCGACCGACAGCGTGACACCGGTCATGTCCTCGATGTCGGCGGCCATGGCCACGGCGTCGCGCGACGACAGGCCCAGCTCCACCATCGGCACCGACTCGTCGATCGCGTCGGGCGACTGCCCGGTGCACTTGGCCACGTAGTTGCGCAGCCACTGGCGCATCTCGGGGACCGTTGTTATGCGCCGCTCCTCAGCATCGCCGCGCTCTGCATCGCCGCGCTCTGCATCGTCGCGCTCTGCATCGTCGCCGGCGCGTGTTATGCGCCGCTCCTCAGCATCGCCGCTCCTCGCATCGCCGCGCTCTGCATCGTCGCGCTCTGCATCGTCGCCGGCGCGTGTTATGCGCCGCTCCTCAGCATCGCCGCGCTCTGCATCGTCGCCGGCGCGCATATCGGGCTTGTTGGCGGACAGGTTCTCGGAGGTTTCGGGGTTGTCCAAAGGTCCAGATTCCGTGTCAGACATGATCGGCTTAGGTTGATTCGTTGGCGAAGGCGGTCGGTGAGCCGACGCCGCTGCGCAGGCTGCCGTCCAGGTAGGCGGTGCGGCAGGCGCGGCGGCCGATCTTCCCGCTGGAGGTACGCGGGATCAGCCCGGCCTGCACCAGCAGCAGGTCGCGAACGGTCACACCGTGCCGGACGGCGATGGCCGCCCGGATGTCGTCGGCGATCGGCTGGTAGTCCAGCTTGTGCGCGCCCGCGGCGCGCTCGGCGACGATCACCAACTGCTCGGAGCTGTCCTCGGGGTCGTAGCTCAGCCCGGCGTGCGGGTTGTCGAAGACCTCCTGCGGCAGCTGGTTGGCCGGCACCGAGAACGCCGCGACGTACCCGGTGCGCAACGCCTTGTTGGCCTCCTGCGCCGAGTACTCCAGGTCCTGCGGGTAGTGGTTGCGGCCGTCGATGATGACCAGGTCCTTGATCCGGCCGGTGATGTAGAGGTTGCCCTTGTAGAAGCAGCCGTAATCGCCGGTGCGGACCCAGGTCCCGTCGTCGGGGGCGCCCTCGGCGTGCGAGGGGTTGGTGCGCGACTTGAGGATGTTCTTGAAGGTCTCGGTGGTTTCCTCTTCCTTGCCCCAGTAGCCGACGCCCATGTTGTTGCCGTGCAGCCAGATCTCCCCGATGTGCCCGTCGGGCAGCTCGGTGGCCGCGTCGGCGTCGACGATGACCGCCCACTCGTCGACGCCGATCTCGCCCGCGGACACCTGCGCGACGGCGTTCGGCGCGTCGGCGTCCACCTCGACGAAGCGGTGCTCGTTGAGCGCCTCCCGGTCGACGTGGACCACCAGCGGCGCCTCGTTCATCGGGGTGGTGGAGACGAACAGCGTCGCCTCGGCCAGGCCGTAGGACGGCTTGATCGCCGTCTCCCGCAGCCCGTAGGGCTGGAACGCCTCGTAGAACCTGCGCATCGAGGCCGGCGACACCGGCTCGCTGCCGTTCAGGATGCCCCGGACGTTGCTCAGGTCCAGCGGCGGCTCGCCGTCCTTGGGCGCACCGCGCAGCGCGGCGTGCTCGAACGCGAAGTTGGGCGCGACCGAGATGACCGAGCCGTTGTCGTTCTCGTCCTGGCGCGCCATGGCGCGGATCCAGCGGCCGGGCCGGCGCACGAACGCCGCCGGCGTCATGAACGTCATGTGGTGGCCGAACACCGGCGACAACAACACCGTGATCAGTCCCATGTCGTGGAAGAACGGCAGCCAGCTCACGCCGCGGTCGCCTTCCTCGCCCCCCATGGACAGGGCGTCGAGCACCTGCACGACGTTGGTGGGCAGGTTCAGGTGGGTGATCTGTACCCCGGTGGGGGTGCGGGTGGAGCCCGACGTGTACTGCAGGTAGGCGATGTCGTCCGAGCCGCCCGTCGGCGGTTCCCAGGTCCCGGCGACCTCGTCGGGCACCGCGTCGACGGCGATGACGCGCGGCCGCTCCTTGGCCGGGCGGTTGCGGAAGAACTTGCGGACTCCCTCGGCGGAGTCGCTGGTGGTCAGCACCGTCGATGGAGTGCAGTCGTCGAGCACGGCGTGCAGGCGCCCGACGTGGCCCGGTTCGCCGGGGTCGAACAGCGGCACCGCGATCCGGCTGGCGTACAGCACACCGAAGAAGGAGATCAGATAGTCCAGGTTCTGCGGGCACAGGATGGCGATGCGGTCGCCGGGCTGGGTGACCTGCTGCAGGCGGGCGCCGACGGCGCGGTTGCGCTTGGAAAAGTCCGCCCAGGAGATGTCGCGGGCGACGCCCTCACGCTCGGTGGAGAAATCCAGGAACCGATAGGCCAACCGTTCCCCGCGCACCTTCGCCCACCGCTCGACGTGCCGGGCCAAGTTGAGGTTGTCGGGGAACCTGATCTTCCCGTTCACGATGAACGGGTTGTGGTACGCCATACCGATCTCCTGTCAAACACTGCTCGTCGACAATTACGTTCTGGTCTGCGCGCGGGCCGGCGCCGGCCTCGACCCGAACGGGTCGGCACAGATCTGTTTCAGCACAAACTCTTACTGATGCTCTTAATTTTCTCTTAATGTTAAGGGTCTCCGACCCGGCACACCAAATCACAAGGTACCGCCGATGGCGGCCGGCGCCGACGTAGCCAACGGTTGTGTCCCGGGGCGGAGTTTGAGTCAGTTGTGTTTAGGGTGCGGCGCATTCTGGATCAGCCCCTGGGCCCAGTTCAACGTCCATGCGGTCGCCGGCTCCCCGTTCAGGCTCCAGAACTCCGAGGTGGCATACAGCGCGTGGACCGGCGCCCCGGCGCCCCCGGCCAGCGTGTTCAGCGTGTTGGGCAGGTTCGCGAGGCTGAACGCCTCGTCCGGCGCGGCGCAGATGAGGTCGCCCGGGGCGCAGATCTCGTTGGTCTTGTCGTTGAGTGCGCCGAACCCGCCGGGCCGCGCGCCGGTCATGGTCAGACCGAGCCCGGACAGCACCGGCACCTCGTGCAGGGTGACCTCGGCGCCCTCCCCCGGCGGGTTGGGGCCGACGTCGTTGCCCACCCCGGGCTGGCGGCGGCCGTCGGCGATCAGCGTCACGCCGAGCACCAGGTCGTCGTCGACGGGCCCGCGGCCGTTGCCGATGTCACTGGCGATGTCGCCGGCGATCACCGCGCCCTGGGAGAAGCCGATGAGTACGTAGCTGGTCAACGGGCATTTGGCGTTCATGTCGGTCAGCGCCTTGACCGTCGCGCGGGTGCCCTCGGCGCGGCTCTCGTTGTACGACATCTGCGGGTCGCCGCCCAGCGGGTTGTTGAACTGCGCGGTGTAGGGAACGGTGTACGTCTGCACCCGCGACGACCCGAACTGCTGGGCGATCGGCCCGGTCACCTTCAGTAACAACGCGTTGGGGAACATCGTCGGGTGGAGCGGGTTGTCGTCCGGGGAGGACTCCCAGGTGCCCGGGACGGTGACCAGGTCCACGTCCGGGCACGATGCGTCCTGCGCCTCGGGGCGGGGCTTGTGCGGGTGGGTCGTCGTCGAGGACGGGGGCAGCACGCCGGGCGGCACCGCACTCGGCGGCGGCGGGGAGCTGCGCAGCAACACCACCACGGCCACCAGCACCAGCAGGACGACGCCGGCCACCGAGAGGGCGGCGGCCCAGGCGAGGATCCGGTGGCGCTTGCGGCGCGCGTTGGTGGCCATGGTCTCCTGCCAGCAGTCTCGGGAGGTCGCAGCGACGCGGCCGTCCCGCCCCCTGCTGCACCTTCTACACGGTACCGGCTCCGATTCAGCGGATGGCGCCGACGATGTCGCCCGACATCGCGCCGAGCTGTCCCGACCACGAGCCCCAGCCGTTGTCACCGCCGCCCGGGAAGTCGAAATGGCCGTTGTGCCCGCCGACGCTGCGGTACTGCTGGTAGAACATCCGGCTGTTGCCCATCGCCTCAGCGGCCTGGCCGATCATCGCGGCGGGATCGCTGGCGCCCATGTTGGTCGGGCTGTACACCCACACCCGGGTGTTGTTCTGGGCCAGCAGCGCGGCGTGCACGTAGGGGTCGTGCCACTTCCACCGGCCCAGCTGCGGGGCGCCCCACATGCCGTTGCCGTCCACGCCGCCGAACTGCTGCATGCCGGCCAGGATCGCGCCGTTGGTGGTGGTGTTGGACGGGTAGAGGAACCCGGACAGCGAGCCGGCGAAGCCGAACCGGTCGGGGTGGAAGGCGGCGAGCGCCATCGCGGCATAGCCGCCCTGGGAGGCGCCCACGGCGGCGTGGCCGCCGGGCGCCAGGCCCTTGTTGGCGGCCAGCCAGTCGGGCAGCTCAGCGGACAGGAAGGTGTCCCACTGCTTGCTGCCGTCCTGCTCCCAGTTGGTGTACATGCTGTACGCGCCGCCGGCGGGGGCGACCACCGAGATGCCCTTGCCGGCCAGCGTGTTCATCGCGTTTCCGGCGGTGACCCAGTTGCTGACGTCCGGACCGGCGTCGAAGGGGTCGAGCAGGTAGACGGCGTGGGGCCCGCCGCCCAAGAAGGCCACCGGGATGTCGCGGCCCATCGCCGCCGAAGGAACCATCAGCGTCTCGTAGCCCGCGGCTCTGGCCTTCCCGGGCGAACCCGCCACCCCCGGCACACCGCTCAGCCCGACCCACAGCGCCGCGACGCACAACGCCGCCGCCAGACCCCGCACGACCCTCATTGTCCGCCCTCCATCGTCTAGTCGCTGAGTGCAGATTAGTCAGGAGCCCGGCGCCTCGTCCCGCGGGGTAGTGAAACAGCTCACACTCGCTCCAGACGAGCAGCGGCGGGAACCCCGCAGGGTTCCCGCCGCCGATCGGTTGGGTTTCTAGGTGCCCTGGTTGCCGGCGTTGGCCGTGCCGGCCGTCACCGGAGCCGCGCCCGGCGTCGCGCCCAGCGTCGACTGCAGGTCACCCTTCATCGCGTTGAGCTGCGCGCCCCAGTAGGGCCAGTCGTGGGTGCCGTTGGCGTCGAAGTTGAACACGGCGTTGTGGCCACCCGCGGCGTTGTAGGCGTCCTGGAACTTCATGTTGCTGGTGCGCACGAAGCCCTCCAGGAACTTCGCCGGCAGGTTGTCGCCACCGAGGTCCGACGGCTTGCCGTTACCGCAGTACACCCAGATGCGGGTGTTGTTGGCGACGAGCTTGCCGACCTGCAGCATCGGGTCGTTGCGCGCCCAGGCGGGGTCGTCCTTGGGGCCCCACATGTCCGCCGCCTTGTAGCCGCCGGCGTCGCCCATGGCCAGGCCGATCAGCGACGGGCCCATGCCCTGCGACGGGTCCAGGAGCGCCGACAGCGAGCCGGCGTAGACGAATTGCTGCGGGTGGTAGGCGGCCAGGATCAGCGCCGACGACCCGGCCATCGACAGACCCACCGCGGCGCTGCCCGTGGGCTTGACGCTGCGGTTGGCGTTGAGCCACTGCGGCAGCTCGCTGGTCAGGAAGGTCTCCCACTTGTAGGTGGTGCAGCCGGCCTTGCCGCAGGCGGGCTTGTACCAGTCGGAGTAGAAGCTGGACTGCCCGCCGACGGGCATGACCACCGAAAGGCCGGACTGGTAGTACCACTCGAAAGCCGGGGTGTTGATGTCCCAGCCGTTGTAGTCTTCCTGCGCGCGCATCCCGTCGAGCAGGTACACGGCCGGTGAATTGTCCCCGCCGCTCTGGAACTGGACCTTGATATTCCGACCCATCCCCGCGGAGGGCACCTGCAGGTACTCCACCGGCAGACCCGGGCGCGAGAACGCCCCGGCGGTCGCAGAGCCCCCCACGGCGCCAATCACGCTCGAGAGCAGGGCCGCGCAGGCGGCCCCCACCACGAGCCGACGCGGCATACCAGTTATGGCGCCGCGCAACCTGTCGACAAGCGTCATCCTTGCTTCCTCATCATCCTTATTGCGGTGCGCCTCGTTGGGGCACCTCATCCTTACTGCGGTGCATCCCCGTTGGGGCGCAGCCTCGTTTACGTCAGACAGCGGCGCCGGGGCGCCGCTGTGCTCGTGTAGTCAACCACACCTTGAGCGATCCGCTCGCATCGAGAAGTCGCGCAGATCGCCATTCGGCGACGGATCCGGGCGCTTTCCCGGCCGCCGCCGGGCGGCGGAGAATCCCGTCTGCGCATGTGCCGGGCCGTCGTTGTCAGCAGGTGAGGGCATAGATGTGGGGTTGCTGTCGGTCTGCCGCCAACCGCGCCCCCCGCGGTCGTGATCTGTTCGAGATTTGTCACAAAATCTCCCCGCCGAAGCCCCCAGAGCTCACTCGCGGGGCGGCGGCGGGACCTTGTCGGGCACCGGAAGCCCGCACCGGGCGAGTTCGTAGCGCGGCACCCGATCGATCTGGTAGCGGGTGAATTCGAATGAATGGACGATATTGGAGACGAAGCGGTGCAACGTCATCGGCGCGCGGACCGAGCTCAGCACCGCCTGCGTCTCGGGGCACCGCAGGGCCGCCACCGCCTCGGACACCCACTGCTCGTCCAGGTAGCCCGGGATCCCCGGATACACCTTCACCCAGGGGCCGTCGGCGATCACCCAGTCGGGGAAGAGGTTCTTGTCGTGGCCGATGCGGGCGTGCTGGAGCCGCTGGGTGTGCTGGGCGAGCGGGTTGGCCAGCCCGATCTGGTCGAGCACCCGGACGTCGAGTCCGACGTTCATGCCCACCATGCCCAGGTTGGTGAAGAACACGGCGTGCTGCGGCCGCCGCGCCGGCTGCGCCATGGGTACGAGGTCCCACTGGATGTAGTTGCCCGACGGCAGCAACAGCGCCCCGTCCGGGGTGTCGTCGAGCGCCGACAGGACGGCCGCCATCCGCGGGTAGTCCAGATAGTCCGCCGCGGTCAGCGGATGCGCGTGACCGGTGGCCTGCGCGTAGAAGCGGCGCTCGTCGACGATCCCGGAGTTGGTGACGTGGGTGGCGTCGTCGCCCATCCCCGGTGAGTTCGCCGCCCACAGCGACCAGCCGGCCACCCCCAGCCACAGCGCGCCGGCCGCGCCGGCCACCCAATAGCCGGTCTCCCGCGAGTAGTCCTGCCCGTCGGGGATCGGCACCGGGATCACCGCCACCGGGGCCAGCAGGCAGAACAGCGGGGCCAACAGCACCCGCCCGTGCATGAAGTCGCCGCCCTGCCGAATCCAGTACAGGGCCTGCAGCAGCCCGCTGACCAGCACGAAGGCGACCACCGCCGGCGGGCTTTGCACCGCCCGGGCCAGCCGCCCGTAGTCGGGCGCCGGCAGGGGCCGCAGGAACGACGGCCGGCGCCGGGCCGCCATCAGCAGCAGGCCCAGCGGCACCAGCAGCACCGCGGGCACCCACACCGCGTACGGCGCGTCGAAGTTCGCCAGGTAGGTCATGCCCTGGGACCACTTGTCGCCGGCCGCGTCCTTGGCCAGCGCGGTACCGGGCACCAGCAGGCCGTAGTAACCCATCCGGAAGATCTGGTAGGCGACCGGCAGCAGCCCCCCGGCCGCCACGATCAGCCCGCGCAGGCGCCAGGTGCGGGCCGCGATCAGCATCATGGCGAGCGCCAGCAGGCCCATCAGCGCCAGCTCGGGGCGCACCAGCACGCTGAACCCCGCGACGAAGGCCAACGCGGCGGTGAACACCGGGCTGGCGGGGCGGTTGCGCACCGGCTGCGCCCAGCGCACCATCATCCACCACAGCGCGCCCAGATACGCCAGGGCCAGGCCGCTTTCCAGGCCGGAGGTGGCGAAGTCGCGCGCCGGCGGCAGCGCGATGTAGACCAATGCCCCGGCGGGCAGCATCACCGCCTTGCGGCCCCGCAGGCCCGGTGCGTACAGCCGGCCGGCGCCCAGCATCAGCAGCGCCACCCCCAGCACCGACAGCCCGAGCGCGAACGCCAGCGCCACGTATTCCATGCGCATCGGCCCGCCCACCCAGCTGCCGACGTACATCAAATAGGTCCACGCCGTGGAGGTGTTGGCCTCGACCCGCTCGCCCTGGTTGAACACCGGCCCGTTGCCGGCCAGCAGGTTGCGCACCGTGCGCAGCACGATCAGCCCGTCGTCGGCGATCCAGCGCCGCTGCCAGGCCCCCCACGCGAACAGGGCGCTGACCACCGCCACGCTGGTCCACAGGCTGGCCCGCACCCAGGTGCTGTAGGGGAACGCCGACCGGAAAACCCGCCGGGCGGGCGGCCGTCGGCGCCTGAGCCCGACGGCGCCGCGGTGGGGCTCAGCCGAAGGCAACCGCGGCTCCGACCGTCGCGATCCAGGTCAGCGCCAGCAGCTGCAGCACCCGGTCGCGCAGCGCGATGTCCTCGGGTTCCCCGGCCAGCCCGCCGTCGACGTCGACGGCGTAGCGCAGGATCGCGATGGTGAACGGGACCATCGACACCGCGAACCACGACCCCGAGTAGCGGTCCCGCTCGAACGCCCACAGCCCGTAGCACATCACCACCGCGGTGGCCGACAACGTCCAGACGAACCGCAGGTAGGTGCTGGTGTAGCTCTCCAGCGACTTGCGGATCTTGGCGCCGGTGCGCTCGGCCAGCTGCAGCTCGGCGTAGCGCTTGCCCGCGACCATGAACAGCGACCCGAAGGCCATGATCAGCAGGAACCACTGCGACAGCGGGATCCTGGTCGCCGCGCCCCCGGCGATGGCGCGGATCAGGTACGCCGACGACACGATGCAGATGTCCATCACCGCTTGGTGTTTGAGGCCGAAGCAGTACGCCAGCTGCATGACGAGGTAGATGGCCATCACCAGCGCCAGGTTGGGCGCGACCAGCCAGGCGATGGCCAGCGAGACCGCGCCCAACGCGACCGCCAGCGCGTAGGCAAGCCATTCGGGCACCACGCCGGCCGCGATCGGCCGGAACCTCTTGGTGGGGTGCTCGCGGTCGGCGTCGACGTCGCGCACGTCGTTGATCAGGTAGATCGCCGAGGCCGCCAGGCAGAACACGACGAACGCCACGGACGCCTTGGTCAGCATCTCGGCGTAGTCGTAGCGGGCCCCGCGACCCGCGGCGGCCAGCGGGGCGGCCAGCACCAGCACGTTCTTGACCCACTGCCGCGGGCGCATCGCCTTGATCACCCCGGCAACCAGGTTCGTCGGGGGGCCGGTCACCACGCCCTCACTCATTCGAGCCTCCGTCACGGTCCCGACGTCCATCCAGCAAGAGTGCAAGGCGGGCGACCGCGGCGCCGAGCGCCACGCCGAAGGCGACGTCGCTGGGATAGTGCACGCCCAGCAGTATCCGCGACAGCGCCATCGGCGGCACCACCGCCGCGGGGAGCGGCAGCCCCGTGGCCCGGCCCATCAGGATCGCCGCCGCCGTGGTGGAGGTGGCGTGCGCCGACGGGAAGCTCAGCCGGCTGGGGGTACCGACGTTCACCGCGACGGCCGGATCATGCGGCCGCTCCCGCCGCACCACCCGTTTGACGAGCACCGCCGCGGCGTGCGCGGCGAACGCGCCGGCCCCGGCGAGCAGCCAGGCCCGGCGGCGCCTGCGGAACAGCGTCGCGCCCAACGCCGCCACCACCAGCCAGCCGATGCTGTGCTCGCCGAAGTGCGACAGCCCCCGCGCCGCGGCCAGCACCCCGGGGCGCCCGGCCAGCGTCGACTGCACGGCCACGATCGCGGCCACCTCGCCGCGCGGCGCAGCCGGTTCAGCCATGGTGGGGATTGCCGGGGGCCGGCAGCAGCACCGTCTCCCACTTCTGCTTGCTGGACAGCACCGGCAGCGCTTCGCGGTACACCGTGCGCATCTCGTCGAACCGGCTCGCCAGTTGGCGCTGCCGGCGCAGCGAGGCCAGCAGCAGCGAGAACATCTTGCGCCGGTCGCGCTGCCGGTAGACCACGCCGCAGCCGTCGGCCGTCGTCACCGTGACGCCGTCGACCGTGCACAGCCGGAACCAGCGCGCGTCCTGGGTGGGCACGTTGAACTCCGGGCGCCGGTGGTGCGCCGGGTCGGCGGCGGTCATGTTGTGCGCGATGCCGCGGACCAGCCGGTATCCGATCGTCAGCGGGTTCAACGGCGGTTTCATCGCCTTGCTCTGGTGTAGCGGCGGCGGCAGTTCGCTGGCCGCCGGGAGGACCACCGCGTCCGGGTACTGCTTGCGAATGCGGTGCACCTCCGGCAGCGCCGACTCCAGGATCGAGAAGATGTGCTCGGGGCCGGCCAGGAAGTCGTCGATGGCCTTGTTCTGGATGGCTACCGTCGAATATTCAAGGCAGGCAAGGTGTTTCAACGTCGCCTTGAGATGGCTGCGGACCAGGCCGGAGACGTCACCGTCCCAGTGCATCGCCGCGACCACCAGCCGGTTGCGCAGGTGGAAATAGGCCTGCCAGTCGATCGCGTCGTCCTTGTCGCTCCACGCCATGTGCCAGATCGCCGCGCCCGGCAGGGTGACGGTCGGGTAGCCGCGCTCGGCGGCCCGCAGGCCGTAGTCGGCGTCGTCCCACTTGATGAACAGCGGCAGCGGCTGGCCCAGCTCCTCGGCAACCTGCCGCGGGATCATGCACGTCCACCAGCCGTTGTAGTCGACGTCGATGCGGCGGTGCAGCAGCTTGCTCTGGGAGTTGTTGTCGTTCAACGGGTATTCGGCGAAGTCGTGGTCGTAGTCGGTGTGCGGCGCCGCGGTCCACATGAAGTTCGACGGGTTGACGACCTCACCCATGATGTGCAGATGGGAGGGCTCCTGCAGGTTGAGCATCTGGCCGCCGATCAGCATCGGGGTTTTGGCGAAGCGGTGCATCGCCAGCACCCGCAGGATCGAATCCGGCTCAATGCGGATGTCGTCGTCCATGAACAGGATCTGTTGGCAGTCAGTATTTTTCAGCGCCTCGTACATCACCCGGCTGTAGCCACCGGACCCGCCGAGGTTGGGCTGGTCGTGTATCGAGAGCCGGTTGCCCAGGCGGGCGGCCGCGGCCGGGAAGTCGGGGTGGTCGCGCACCTTGCGCACGCCCTGGTCAGGCACGATCACCGCCCCGATCACCTCGTCCACCAACGGGTCCGCGGTGAGTTCGGCCAGCGCGTTGACGCAGTCGCCGGGACGGTTGAAGGTGGGGATGCCGACCGCGACGTTGGCCGTGCCGGGGGCGGGCTCGGCCGCGTACCAGCCGCCGCCGAGCAGGCTGACCGCGCTGTCGGTGGTGATGTCGAACCAGATCCAGCCGCCGTCCTCGAACGGCTGCAGCCCCACCTCGATCTCGACGACCTGCGCCTGGTCGCCGGAGCCGGCGAACTGGCGGCCCTCGATGAAGATCCGCGCGCCGGTGGCCTTGGTGCGGTAGACGTCGACGCGCCCGGCGCCGGTCACCTCGACCCGCAACACCACCGACTTGCAGATCGACCAGCGCCGCCAGTAGCTGGCCGGGAACGCGTTGAAGTAGGTGGCGAACGACACCTCGGACTCCGCGCCGATCTGAAGCGAGGTCCGCGAGGTGGCGTGGGCGCGCCGCGCGTTGGTGATCGACTCCTCGAGGTAGAGCTTGCGCACGTCGAGGGGCTCGCCGGGACGCGGCAGGATGATTCGGGCCAGCAGGCTCACGGCGGTCACGAGCGCGCTCCATCGTCGTCAAGTAGGGGGGTGCCGTCGCGCAGGTGCGGCGCGAGGGTGTTGTCGTACATGTTCAGGGCGCTGGCGATGGCCATGTGCATGTCCAGATACTGGTAGGTGCCGAGCCGTCCCCCGAAAAGCACCTGCGCCGAAGCGGTTTCGGCCTTGGCCCGCGCCCGGTAGGCGGCCAGCAAGGCGCGGTCGGCCTCGGTGTTGATCGGGTAGTAGGGCTCGTCGTCGTCCTCGGCGAACCGCGAGTACTCCCGCATGATCACCGTCTTGTCGCCGGGATAGTCGCGCTCGGGGTGGAAGTGGCGGAACTCGTGGATGCGGGTGTAGGGCACGTCGAGGTCGTTGTAGTTCATCACCGGCGTGCCCTGGAAGTCGCCGCAGTCGCCCAGCACCTCCACCTCGAAGTCCAGGGTCCGCCAGCCGAGCCGCCCCTCGGCGTAGTCGAAGTAGCGGTCCAGCGGGCCGGTGTAGACCACCGGGGCGGCCGGGCTGTCGGCGCGCAGCCGGTCGCGGACGTCGAACCAGTCGGTGTCCAGCCAGATCTCGATGCGGTCGTCGGCCGCCATGTTCTGCAGCCACGAGGTGTAGCCGTGCACCGGCAGGCCCTCGTAGGTGTCGCTGAAGTAGCGGTTGTCGAAGGTGTAGCGCACCGGGAGCCGCGTGATGTTCGACGCCGGGAGTTCCTTGGGGTCGGTCTGCCACTGTTTGGCGGTGTAGCCCTTGACGAATGCTTCATAGAGCGGCCGGCCGATCAGCGAGATGGCCTTTTCTTCGAGGTTCTGCGCGTCGGCGGAGTCGATCTCGGCGGCCTGCTCGGCGATCAGCTGTCGCGCCTCGGTGGGGCTGAAGTACCGGCCGAAGAACTGTGACACCAACCCCAGCCCCATCGGGAACTGGTAGGCCTGCCCGTTATGCATCGCGAACACGCGGTGTCGGTAGTCGGTGAACTCGGTGAACTGCCGCACGTAGTCCCAGACCCTCTTATTAGAGGTATGGAACAGGTGCGCGCCGTACTTGTGGACCTCGATGCCGGTCTGCGGCTCGGCCTCCGAATAGGCGTTGCCCCCGACGTGTGGGCGCCGTTCCACGACGAGCACGCGCTTGTCGAGTTGGGTAGCCACGCGCTCGGCGATGGTCAGGCCGAAAAAGCCGGAGCCGACGACGAGGAGATCGAAACGAGCGGTCATCGGTTGCTTAGGGTATCCGACCGCGCGGGCCCACCCCATTTGACGAGGCGGGGACCGGTTCAATTCCGTGCCGAGGCCCAACGTCGCAATTGGCTCACGATTCAATATCACCACACTAGTCACAGCAATCCCACTCGTACCATCGACTCTGTGTGGGTCATGCCGGAACGGACGGGCACGACGCGCCGAGACAACATGCAGCTAGATTGAGGAGACTTCCGTGCCGAACCGACGCCGACGCAAGCTTTCGACAGCCATGAGCGCGGTCGCCGCCGTGGCAGTGGCGAGTCCTTGCGCATACTTCCTGGTTTACGAGGCGACAGCCGACAGCAAGCAGCCCGAGCACCACGAGTTCAAGCAGGCGGCGGTGATCACCGACCTGCCCAACGAGCTCATGGGCGCGCTGTCGCAGGGGCTCTCGCAGTTCGGGATCAACCTGCCTCCGGTGCCCGCACTGACCGGCGGTGCCGGCGCCACGCCGGGGCTGACCAGCCCGGGCCTGACGAGCCCCGGCCTGGGCACACCGGGCCTGGGAACTCCGGGCCTGACCAGCCCCGGGTTGACCAGCCCCGACCTGACCAGCCCCGGGTTGACCAGCCCCGGGTTGACCAGCCCCGACCTGACCAGCCCCGGGTTGACCAGCCCGGGGTTGACCAGCCCAGGCCTGACGCCGGCGGCTCCCGGGCTGGCGCCCGCCGCAGCGGTGCCGACGACGCCCGGGCTGCCGGGCGGCGGGCTGCCCGGCGCCGGGGTGACCACTCCCGGCCTCACCAATCCCGCGCTGACCAGCCCGGCCGGCCTGACCCCGGGCCTGACCCCGGGTGGCGGCGCCAACGAGGTGCCGATCACCACGCCGATCGGCCTGGACCCGGGCGCCGACGGGACCTACCCGATCCTCGGCGACCCCTCCACGCTGGGTGGCGCCTCTCCGATCGGGGGCACCGGCCTCGGCGGCACCGGCGGTGGCGGCGGCGGCCTCGTCAACGACGTGATGCAGGCCGCCAACCAACTGGGCGCCGGCCAGGCCATCGACCTGCTCAAGGGCTTGGTGATGCCGGCGATCATGCAGGCCGCCCAGCAGGGCGGCGGTGCCGTCCCGGGTGCGGCGGGTGCCCTGCCGGGCGCTGCCGGTGCGCTGCCCGGTGCGGCCGGTGCGCTGCCGGGTGCCGCGGCCGGTGCGGCCGGTGCGCTGCCGGGTGCCGCGGCCGGTGCGCTGCCGGGTGCCGCGGGTGCCGCAGGGGCCTTGCCGGGCGCAGCGGGTGCCGCCGCGCCGGCCGCAGCGGGCGCCCTGCCGGCCGCAGCGGCGGCCTTGCCGGCAACGACGCCACCCGTCTAGGGCTGCACGGAAACCTGTCACCTGACGGCACCGCAGAGTCGCGTCACTCTGCGGTGCCGTCGAACGTGAAGAGTTTCTGCAGCCCCGGCCCGTGTCGCCACAGAAATAACATTAGGAACACACGTAACATCGCCTCGTGTCGTCCCGATGCCGCACCCCCACGACGCTGCTGGCCGCGTTCGCCGCGACCGCCGTCATCGTCACCTCGGCGGTGGCCGACGTCACCCGCGGCAAGCCGGCGCCCGCCCCGCCGCCCACCGGCGAGACACAACTGTTTCAGCAGCCGCTGGTCGGGCTCGGTGGCGGTGTGACGGTGCGGGAACTCACGCAGGACACCCCTTTTTCGCTGGTCGCGCTCACCGGCGACCTGGCCGGCAGCTCCACCCGCGTACGCGCCAGGCGGCCCGACGGTTCGTGGGGTCCGTGGTATCAGGCCGAGTACGAGACCGCCGCCCCCGACGCCCGCCCTGCCGCCGGCGAGGGCGCCGGGCACTCGGCCGGGCCGACCGAGGGGCCCCGGAGCACCGATCCCGTGTTCGTCGGCACCACCACCACGGTGCAGATCGCGCTCACCCGCCCGATGGATGCGGCGGTGACCCAGCCGCCGGTGCCGCCGAGCGCGGCACCGGAAGGCGATCTGGGCTACCAGCCGGCCGCCAAGGAGGAGCGTTTCGCGGAGAACATCTCCGCGATCCTCATCTCCCCGCCGCGGGCGCCATCGGAGACCCAGTGGACCCCGCCGTCGGGCGTGATCATGCCCGGTCAGGCGCCCGCGATCATCAGCCGGGCCGCGTGGGGCGCCGACGAGTCGCTGCGCTGCGGTCCCCCGCAGTACGACAACGGGATTCGGGCCGCGGTCGTACACCACACGGCCGGCAGCAACGACTACTCACCCCTGGAGTCGGCCGGGATCGTCAAGGCCATCTACACGTACCACAGCAAGACCCTGGGCTGGTGCGACATCGCCTACAACGCGCTGGTCGACAAGTACGGGCAGGTGTTCGAGGGCAGAGCCGGAGGGCTGAGCAAAGCGGTCCAGGCCGCCCACACCGGCGGGTTCAACCGCAACACCTGGGGCGTGGCCATGTTGGGCAACTTCGACGACGAGCCGCCCACGCCGATCCAGGTGCGAACCGTCGGCCGGCTGCTCGGGTGGCGGCTGGGCATGGACGACGTCGACCCCGAGGGCAGGGTCGCCCTCGAGTCGGCGGGCAGCCACTACACCACCTTCCCGGCCGGCGCGATCGCGAACCTGCCGGCCATCTTCGCCCATCGCGACGTCGGGAACACCGATTGCCCGGGCAACAACGCTTACGCGCTGCTGGACGAGATACGGGAGATCGCAGCGCATTTCAACGATCCGCCGGAGGAGTTGATCAAGGCGCTGCAGGGTGGCGCGATCTACGAGCACTGGCAGGAGATCGGCGGAATGAAAAGCGTTTTGGGCGCGCCGACGTCGCCGGAGGGCGACGCCGAGGGCGGGGCCCGCTATGCCACCTTCGCCAAGGGCGCGATGTACTGGTCACCGCAGACCGGCCCGCAACCGGTCAACGGCGCGATCTACGAGGCGTGGGCCTCACTGGGCTACGAGCGAAGCGCGCTCGGGCTGCCGACCAGCGCGCAGATACACGAGCCGCTGCAGATCACGCAGAACTTCCAGCATGGAACGTTGAACTTCGAGCGCCTCACCGGAAATCTCACCGAAGTCGTCGACGGCATCACCACCCCGTTGTCGACCTCGACGCAGCCACCGAGCGGCCCGGAGGTGCCCCTCGAACACTTCTCGCTGCCAACCCACCCGGCGTCTTAGGCCGTCAGAGCCACCAGCGTTCCAGCACCCGCCCGACCCCGTCGTCGTTGTTGGGCGCGGTGATTTCGTCGGCGGCGGCGCGCACCTCGCGATGGGCGTTGCCCATCGCCACGCCGTGGCCGGCCCACCGCAGCAACGGCAGGTCGTTGGGCATGTCGCCGAAGGCCAGCACCTCGGCGCTGAGGATCTCCATCGGCTTGGCGATCTCCTCCACGCCGGTGGCCTTGCTGATGCCCAGCGGCACGATCTCGACCAGGCCGTTGTCGGTGGAGTAGGTGATGTCGCCCTCGATGCCGACGTGGCGGGCCAGCGCGGCGGCCATGTCCGAGCTGCGGGCGCCGGCCTGTCGGATCAGCAGCTTGATCGCCGGGGCGCTGAGCAGGTCCTTGATCGACACCTCGGTGTTGTCCGGGTTCAGCCACGCGTGCTCGTAGCCCGGCGAGCTGATGAACTGCGGGGTCGCCGTGTCGTGGGCGCGCTCGCCGATGCGCTCGACGGCCAGCCCCGCGCCGGGGATCACCCGGGTCGCGAGCTCGGCAAGCTCGGCCAGGGCGTCGACGCCCAGCGTGCGCGCCGACACCACCCGGTCGTTCTCCGGGTCGTAGATGACGGCGCCGTTGGCGCACACCGCCATCGGTGCGAAGCCGAGTTCCTCGACGACCGGGCGTATCCAGCGCGGCGGGCGGCCGGTGGCCAGAACGAATCGCGCGCCGGCGGCGACGGCGGCGCGCACCGCGTCCCGGGTGCGCGGGGTGACGGTCTCGTCGTCGTCGAACAAGGTGCCGTCGACGTCACAGGCGATCAGCGACGGCGGCCTCACGGCGGCGTCATCGCGACGATTCCGCCCACCGTCACCGCCGTCCGGTCCGGGCTTGCGCCGGTGGCGTCACGCCGTCGCGCCCGCGCGTTTTAGCGGGCTGGAGCAATTCGGCCACCGGTAATGCGCGGGAGTCGTCCTGGCTCGGCGCGCCACCACCCAGCCGCCGCGGCACCCAAAACTCCCCCGCGGGATGCGGATACTCCTCCTGCACCCGGTACAGCAGAGCGTTCATGGCCTGGCGCAACGCGGCGTTGAGCCGCTCGGCGTCGCCATGGGGCGGCAACGGACGACCGATCGCCACCGTGATCGGAATCTTGTTGCGGACCAACTTCTTCGGATGGTCCTTGGGCCAGATGCGGTGCGCCCCCCACACGATCGTCGGAATGATCGGCACCTGCGCCTCCAGCGCCATCCGCGCCGCGCCGGTCTTGAACTGCCGGAGCTCGTAACTGCGGCTGATCGTGGCCTCGGGATGCACCCCGACCAGCTCGCCCTCGCGCAGCCGTTGCACGGCCACCGCGTAGGCGTCGCCGCCCGCGGCGCGGTCCACCGGGATCAGCCGGCAGTGCTTGATCACGTAGTTGACCGTCCGCACGTCGGCCATCTCGGCTTTGATCATGAAGTGCAGCCGCCTCTTGCGCTCCCGCGCCGCCAGCGAGCCCCCAACCCAGTCCAGGTAGCTGGTGTGGTTGAGGGCGATCAGGGCGCCACCGCGCTCGGGAATGTTCTCGAGCCCCTCATAGGTGAGGGTGGTCCCGTTCATCGCCACGACGGCCGGTACCACCACCTCCGCCAATCGGAAGAACGGCTCGGCCATGGTTCCCTCCTTCGACCCCCTACCCGGATTGACCAAGGTTACGGCCGGCGGCCCGCGCCGTCGCCTCTTCGGCGTCCATCCGGGCCGCCTCGGCCGGTGTCGGGGCGCCACCGCCCAGCCGGCGTGGCACCCAGTACGCCCCCGACTCGTGCGGGTAGTGCTCCTGCACCTCGTGCAGCAGCGTAGTCATCGAGGCGCGCAGCGTCGCACCGGTGGCCGCGACGTCGTCGCCGGCCGGCACGGGCGGGCCCACCCGCACCGCAATCGGAACCTTGCGGTGGCCGACGTGCCGCGGATGGTCCTTGGTCCAGATTCGCTGCGCGCCCCAGACGATCACCGGCACGATCGGCACGCCGGCCTCCTCGGCCATCCGCGCGGCGCCCGTCTTGAACTCCTTGAGCTCGAAGCTGCGGCTGATCGTGGCCTCCGGGTATACCCCGACCAGCTCGCCCTCGCGCAGCCGCTGCACGGCCAACGCGTAGGCGCCCGAGCCGGCGTGCCGGTCCACCGGGATGGTCTTGGTGTGTTTGATCAGGAAGTTGACCACCTTCACCCGCTGCATCTCGGCCTTGATCATGAACCTCAGGCGGCGGCGCCGCCGATGCATGGCCAGCGCGGCAGGCAGGAAGTCGACGTAGCTGGTGTGGTTGATCGCCACCACCGACCCGCCCCGATCGGGGACGTTCTCCTCACCGCTGTAGCTGATCCGGGTCCCGGTGGCCAGGACCACCAGCTGGGCCAGGATCTCGAGCGCGCGGAACGTCGGCTCGGCCATCATCGAGGCCTTTCCGGGGGCCTTTCCGGGGGCCGGTTGCGCCGGGCCGCCTTCGCCGCGGCCTCCTCGGCGTCCAGGCGCGCCGCCTCGGCCAGCGACGGCGCGCTGCCGCCCAACCGGCGCGGCACCCAGAATTCTCCGGCCGGGTGGGGCCCGTACTGCTCCTGGGCGCGCTCGAGCAGGCGTTGCATCCGCGAGTGCAGCAGGCTGTTGAGCTCCGGTACGCCCAGCGTCGGCTCGATCGGCTCACCGACGAGCACCGTGATCGGCACCTTGGGGTGCAGCAGCTTTTTGGGATGCCCCTTGGTCCAGATCCGCTGCGCGCCCCAGACGATGTGCGGGATGATCGGCACCCCGGCCGCCACGGCCATGCGGGCCGCGCCCGTCTTGAACTCCTTGATCTCGAAGCTGCGGCTGATGGTCGCCTCGGGATACACGCCGACCAGCTCGCCGTCTTTGAGGTTCCGGACGGCGGCCTCGTAGGAGGCGGCCCCCTCCTGCCGATCCACCGGGATGTGGCGCAGCTTGCGCATGATCGGCCCGGTGAGCTTGTCGTCGAAGACCTCCTGCTTGGCCATGAACCGCACCTTGCGGCCCAGGCCCTGCTCGTAGGCGGGCAGGCCGGCGAAGGTGAAGTCCAGGTAGCCGGTGTGATTGATCGCGATGACGGCGCCGCCGCTGGTCGGCACGTGCTCGACACCGGAGACGGTGATCTTCAGGCCCTGGGCGCGCCAGACCAGGCGGGCAAGCTGAATGATCGTCCCGTATACCGGTTCCACAGCATTTGAGCCTAGTGCGCGCTGCCGCCGGGAGGCGACGTCGTTCTTCCGCCCCGCGCTAAGCTCGGGGGCTGACAAACCATTGGTCTCAACCGCGCCGAAGGGAATTTGTGCAGGTCACAAGCGTCGGTCACGCCGGATTTCTGATCCAGACCCAAGCGGGCAGCATCCTGTGCGACCCGTGGGTGAACCCGGCCTACTTCGCCTCCTGGTTCCCGTTCCCCGACAACAGCGCGCTGGACTGGGACGCCCTGGGCGACTGCGACTACCTCTACGTCTCCCACCTGCACAAGGACCACTTCGACGCCGAGAACCTGCGCGAGCACGTCAACAAGGACGCGGTGGTCCTGCTGCCCGAGTTCCCGGTGCCCGACCTGCGAAACGCGCTGCAGGAGCTCGGGTTCTACCGGTTCTTCGAGACCGGCCACGCGGTCAAGCACCGCATCGGCGGCCCCAAGGGCGAACTCGACATCATGATCATCGCCCTGCGGGCACCGGCCGACGGCCCGCTCGGGGACTCGGCCCTGGCGGTTTCCGACGGCACCACGACGGTCTTCAACATGAACGACGCCCGGCCGGTCGACCTGGACGTGCTGGCAACCGAATTCGGCCACATCGACCTGCACATGCTGCAGTACTCCGGGGCGATCTGGTACCCGATGGTCTACGACATGCCGGCGCGGGCCAAGCAGTCGTTCGGCATCCAGAAACGGCAACGGGGTATGGACCGGGCGCGCCAGTACATCGCGCAGGTCGGGGCGACGTGGGTGATCCCGTCGGCCGGCCCGCCGTGCTTCCTGGACCCCGAGCTGCGCCACCTCAACGACGACCACGACGACCCGGCCAACATCTTCCCCGACCAGATGGTGTTCCTGGACCAGATGCGTGCCCACGGGCATGACCGCGGCCTGCTGATGATCCCGGGGTCGACCGCCGACTTCTGCGGCTCGACGCTGCAGTCGCTGCGCCACCCGCTGCCCGACGACCGGGTCGAGGCGATCTTCACCAGCGGCAAGGCGGCCTACATCGCCGACTACGCCGACCGGATGGCGCCCGTCATCGCCGCGGAGCGCGCGGGCTGGGCGCCCGCCGTCGGTGAGCCTCTGCTCGAGCCGCTGCGCGCGCTGTTCGAGCCGATCATGTCGGCCAGCGACGAAATCTGCGGCGGGATCGGCTACCCCGTCGAGCTGGTGATCGGTCCCGAGACGGTGATCCTGGACTTCCCGAAGCGAACGGTGCGTGAGCCGATTGCCGACGAACGGGTCCGCTACGGCTTCGCCATAGCACCGCAGTTGGTGCGCACCGTGCTGCGCGACCGCGAACCGGACTGGGTGAACACCATCTTCCTGTCGACCCGCTTCACGGCATGGCGTATCGGCGGCTACAACGAATACCTGTACACGTTCTTCAAGTGCCTGACCGACGAGCGGATCGCCTACGCCGACGGCTGGTTCGCCGAAACGCACGACGACTCCGCGTCGATCACGCTGGAGGGCTGGCAGATTCAGCGGCGCTGCCCCCACCTCAAGGCCGACCTGTCCAAGTTCGGCGTGGTCGAAGACGGCACGTTGACCTGCAACCTGCACGGATGGCAGTGGCGGCTCGAGGACGGCCACTGCCTGACCGCCCGTGGCCACCAGCTGCGGAGCTCGAAGGCATGAACTCGACCTACGATGACGGCCTGGTGCAGCTGGACCGGGCGGCGATCACGCTGCGGCGCTACCACTTTCCGTCGGGCACGTCGAAGGTCATCGCGCTGGACACCGTCCGGGGGTACAAGGCCGAAAGGCTGGGCCTTTTCACCCAGCGCTTCCGCATCTGGGGGAGCTCCGATTTCCGCCGCTGGCTGCCCCTGGACATACAACGGCCACTCAAGTCCACGTTGATCACCCTGGATATCCCCGGAGCCTGGCCCACTCCCGCTTTCACGCCGGCGCGACCGGACGAGTTCACCACCCTGCTGGACGACCTGCTGAGCCGGCGCGGTTAGCCTCGGGCTTTCACGCCGGTTGATCTTGGTTGCGCGTCGTGAACAAAGAAAGGCGCTGTGACCGGAGATAATTCAGTTTGCTGAGGACCGGATCATCGCGGGGGTCGGAGCACCAATCTGGTGGGCAAGTCTACGTAGCGTTACCTGTCGCTGTCAGTGGATTTTCGCGCAACCGATCCGGGCAAGATCGTGCTCGATGTGGCTGTCGCACCGGCGCTGGGCGGGGGACTGCCTGGCCGACGTTGGCTTGCTGTGCGCGCAACCGGGGGTGTTCGGCGCGGTCTCATCCGATCCCACCGTGTCGCGATTGATCACCATGTTGCCGCAGATGCCCAGAAGGCGTTGACGACCAGTGCTTCTGCGCGGGCCACCTCGCGTGCGGCGGTGTGGGCGGCTGCCGGGCAGCACGCCCCGGATCGTGGGATCGACGCCGATCACCCGTTGATCATCAGCGGCAACCGGGTTCGTTGACCTGTCGGACCTGGCCTGCGGGGATCCGGCTGATCGTGTGTAGAAAACGCCCCCATCCCGGCGTCCAGCTGCGCTTCACCGGCCGCGACGGGCTCCCGCTGACCGCATTTCGTCACCAAGTCCCGACCGTGGGCAACTACCCGATCCCGAACTGCGCCATCGCCGCCGCGCCCACCGCGAAGACCGCATCCGGCACTCCGCTGGGAACCCAAACGCCTGCCGGCTGACCACCGCGATGGCCCGCCTACAACTCGGCTGACCCGCAATTCATCTGCCGCTACAACCCCACGAAAAGGCCAACTGGGCCACAGGAACCCGGCAGAACCCGCTGACCGGTCCCTACAGCCACACCGACGATCAAAAATCACGACCCGAAAACCACAATCCGAACCGATCAGGCCACCACGTCAACCCCACGAAGCATCCGGGCTAGCGGCCCGACGCGAGTCGGCCAAAGGCCGGTCGCGTCTGCTGTCGGCGACGCGCGCATACACCGATTTCATGACCTCGATGTAACGGGCGACGGATTTGCAGGCGACCGGATTGTTCGGGAACAACACTGTCACCGTCGTCTCATGCTGGAAACGATTCACCCACATCGAAACTTGATGGGAAACCCTTCCTTCGTCGTAGATCCTGAAATTCAATTCCGAATTGGCGACGGCGGAAAGGGGAGCAATGCTTGCATCGAGGAAAGACATTACGAAATTACCGGGCCGGGGCCTTTTGAGACCCATCTCGTGTGGCGCCAACTCCAATACGCGATCAAACGGTACGGTCGCCAGATCCAGACCCGAATCGAAGCTAGCCTGCGCCGCACGGGTGGCGTCATCGGAAACATGTCGCGTGGGCGGGGACGGTGACCGGAACCAACCCCGTGAACCAGCCCGTCGTCATGAGTTCCGTTGGATTGCTCCGGGTATCGGTAGTGGTGACCACGGAGAATTTTTCAGTGCCGGTCAGCTCCCGTTGTGTAAGGGCAGCGCAGGCGAAGACACCGCCGCTGAAACGGGCACCCGCCGCGACGCAGGCGACCTCGAATCGGTCCGTCCGTCGCTCATCCATCAGCGTCTCGGTGACGAGTTTGCCAGCATACGGCAACGACAAATCACCGAGCGGCAACGGAAAGTAGGGAAGGGTTCCACCATTGTGGGCGGCGAACTCGATCCAGCCGTGCACCGCTGGAGAGTCCGGCGTCAAAGCGGCCAGTTCCTTGCGCTGCCGGATGCAGTAATCGCCGTACCGGCCCGCCGGCGGCAGTTCGATCGGTGCGGCACCGGCGATCAGGGCGGCATACATCAGATGGATCTCTTTGAATAAGACGCCGACAATCATCGGGTCGACACACAGATGGGCAATGCTCGCGTAAAAGGCGAAGTGGTCCTTGCTCTGGATGACCCCGAAAAAGAAGCAATCCCACTGCAGCGGGTGCGGCGTCGAAATGTGTTCGCGCAAGTCCTGCGGCGTCATCTCGCCGTGCTCGATCGCCACCAGCTCGATATCGGCGGGGTCGGCGATGGTATGGCGAACGATGTGTTCGGCATCCTCGAACCAGCTGTGGTATGTGTCGTGCCGGCGAACGTGCGCGTTGATCGCATAATTCATGGCACGAAGGTCGCAGCGCCCCGGTAAGTCCCAGGTGAAGATCATCAGTCGTGACATGTCGAGACCTCGCGCTACGTGGTCGCTGTAACGGCGAAGGTGTTGCGCCTGCTGATAGCTGGGCGGGACCGGCGTGACTGGCGCGTCCCGCGCTTTGGCTTTTGCCGCGGGCGAGGCGTGCCAACAGATGACGGGGCCCGGGTCCGGCTCCCAGTCGTGAAGCGTTGTTATGCCAAACACTCGTGCTTCTGATGACCTTCCCGCCATTCGGCTTCAGTGCAGTCGCGCTGGGCGATCCGTCAAGCGATCGCTCCTCGCGATTTCCGGCGCGGCGGCGCCTCGCCACGGGGAGTGGGCACCGCCAGTATGCACTGCAGTATCTGCAATCGAGCGGTTCGACCCGTCCGCTCAATGTCCGATATTTCTTGGAGAAACTACGCTACCACCGGACCGGAACCGCATGTTCAGCCGTCTCCGGGACGTCCCGGCCGCAGTTGGTGTTGCGGACCCGCGGCGTGCAACTGAGCGTGCAACTGAGATTGCTGCGCGATACGCCCCACTTGCGAATTGCTTACAGGAGCTTCACAGGAGCTTGCTGTCGAGAAGCTATCCGCAGTGAGTTTCAGGACAGGGCCGCGGTGGGTCCGGTACGGTGGCCCAGCATGTGGGCCACCGTGCTGATCCTGGCAGGCTCGGTGATCTTCGAACCGATCCGGCTGGGATTGGTCATTATTCTGCTCAACAAGCGACGCCCGCTATTGCAACTCTTCGTCTTCTTGTGCGGTGGTTTCACGATGGGTGCGGGTGTGGGTCTAGTCATGCTCTTCGCCTTCAGGACCGCACCGATGATCGGCCACCTGACCGTGGCAGAGGTTCAGGTCGGCACCGGAGTGATCGCTTTGCTGATCGCCATTGTGCTCTCGACAACTGTGGCGCTGCGGAAGGTTTTTCCGCGCGCCCCGGCAGTGGCCGTTGCTCGCGGCCATGGAAGCGTTAGCCTGCTGGAACGGCCGCCGCAGAGTGTGTTGCAGAGCCTCACAGAGCGTGCGCGGTGTTTTCTGCGAGGGGACGCACTCTATGTCGCGGGGATCAGCGGACTGGGGGCCGCCTTACCTTCCGCCAACTACATGGGTTCGATGGCCGCCATCCTCGCCTCGCATGCAGCACCGGTCGCGCAGGCCCAGGCTCTTCTGACATTCAACCTGGTGGCCTTCACCATGGCGGAACTGCCGCTCATCAGCTACCTGGCCGCGCCGCAGAGGACGCGGGCGTTCACGGCGGCACTGCAAACCTGGCTGCGGTCTCGCAACCGCCGAGACGTCGCTAGCCTGGTGGCCGCGGGGGGTGTCTTCATGCTCGCGCTCGGCTTGGCCAGCCTCTGAGGTGCCGGGAAGCCCGCGCCGCCGCCTCGCGACAGGTAACATCCTCGCCATAGGCCGCTCGACCTCTTTGGAGGAGAGTTCGTGAATAAGTTACTCACCCGCATCGTCGCTGCTGGAGCGCTAACGGGTGCAGCGGTTTTCGGCGATAATGTCGCATCAGCCGACACCGCGTTGATAGTGCCTGGCACCGCGCCGTCTCCCTATCGGCCGCTGAGGTCGTTGTACCACTTCAAACCCGCGATGCAGCCTCAAATCGACGCGAACTACTACAGTCCCGACGCGGTCCGGCGCGTCATTCCCTATCCCGGAAGCTTCTGGCCGGTCACAGGCCTGGATTCGCCGACCGTAAACAGCTCAGTAGATACCGGAACGAGCAATCTCGACGCAGCGATCCGTAGCACCAACGGGCCCATCTACGTGGCCGGACTGTCACAAGGAACGCTGGCGCTCGACCGCGAGCAGGCGCGGCTGGCGCACGACCCGACCGCGCCACCGCCGGACCAGCTCACGTTCATCAAGGCCGGTGACCCCAATAACCTCCTCTTCCAGGCCTTCGGACCCGGAACCCACGTGCCGATCATCGACTACACGGTCCCGGGCCCGGTAGAGAGCCAATACCGCACGATCAACATCGTGGGCCAATACGACCCCTTTTCCGATCCGCCCAACCATCCGGGGAATCTGCTTGCTGACCTGAACGCGATCGTCGCGGGAGGGTATTACGGACACAGCGCCACAGCATTCTCCGACCCAGCCCGCGTCGCTCCCCGGGACATCACGAGGACAACCAACACCTTGGGTGGCACCACGACGACGTATTTCATCCGCAACGACGAGCTACCACTCGCCCGGGCACTTGTGGACATGGGGGGCCTGCCCCCCGAGGCGCTAGGTCCGATCGACGCGGCCCTGCGGCCGCTGATCGACAGGGCCTATGACCCGGGGCCTGCGCACAGTCCTGTCCAACTCATCAACGCCGTCGCCCATATCCCCGCCATCTCCCCCGCAGTAACTCTCCCGGTCCAAGCCACTTTGGGCGGCGTCAACGCGGCCACGAGCACTCTCTCCGTCGGCAACCTGGCCCGAAACGCCCTTCCCGGCCCCAAAATCGGCAAGGGCAGGGGGATCTTGCCAAAGCTCGGCCGGCTGCTGCGTCGCAAGAAGTAACCGGCCGGCGCCGACATCTGCTCGTCGGTTGGCCCGCCAATTGGCTCGCCAGTGGCTAGAGTCGCAGCCCGTCATGCATCGAGAAACTGATCGCGTCGCCGTCCGTCCAGGCCGGCAGGTTCTCTGACTTCTCTGATTCCGGCAAGAGCGGCTTGCGTTTTGCCGCATAAGTCCGGCCGCGCTGCCGTCGCAGGGGCCACCAGTCCGACAGCCCCCGGCGCGGCGGCCGCCACCAGTTCGCCCGCCCGAGCAACACCGCGATCGCGGGCACCGTGACGGTGCGCAGTAGGAAGGTGTCCAACAACAGCCCGGTCCCGAGAACGAAGCCGCTCTGCACGACGTTGCTTAGGCTGGCGAATACCAGACCGAACATCGAGGCGGCCATGATCAGGCCCGCCGCGGTGATCACACCTCCGGTTGAGCCCACGGTACGGATGACACCGGAGCGGATGCCCACCTTGGACTCGTCACGCAGCCGGGAGATGAGCAGCATGTTGTAATCGGCGCCCACCGCGACCAATATGACGAACGTCAATCCGGGTACGCTCCAATGCATTTCCCCGCCGAGAATGAATTGGAACACGATGACGCCGATGCCGAGCGCCGACATATAGGAAATGATCACCGAACCGATCAGGTACAGCGGCGCAACGATCGCGCGCAGCAACACGATCAGGATCAGCAGCACCACGCAGATGGTCATCACGATGATGAACCGCAGATCGTGGCCGTAGTAATCGCGCGTCTCCTTAACGAAGACGGGTAGCCCCACCACCGATACCCTGGCATCGGCCAGCGCGGTATTCGGTTGAGCCCCCTGGGCGGCGGCCGTGATGGCGTTGATCTGGTCCATCGCGGCGGTGCTGAACGGATTGAATTTGGTCTGTATCAGGTAGCGCGCGGCATGCCCGTCGGGTGAAACGAAGGCAGCGGCAAGTTTTTTGAGCTGTCGGTATCCACCCCGCCCAAGAGGTCGCGCGACCTCGCCCGGTATCGCCGCGGGGCCGTCTCCCTTGCCGGTGGCATACGACAACACCTGTGCGGGAATGTAGAAACCCGACATCGCCGGGGTTGTCGCGTTGTTTTTCATACTGAGCAGGAACGCAGAGGCCTCGCCTAGCCCGAAACCCATCCTTTTGACCTGGTCGACCAATGGCTGTACACCGTCGGCCAGTTGGCGGCTGCCGTCGGCAAGACTGTTGGCACCCTGTTGCAGCAAGTTGATCTTGCGCCCGCATGCCGCCCGGACTGCCCATCCCCAACGAACCCAGAGCGCCGATGACGGTGCTAAGTGCCCGCCGTAACCCGGATACCGTTGATGCCAGCGTCTGCACGGCTTGCGTTGCCCGCAACTGTCGAGCCAGCTCGGATATCTTGCCGAGCGTTCCATCGTCGCGGGCTGCGACCAGCCGCTCCAGTTCGTTGCGCGCATTGACGCATGCGGGTTCGGCACTGCACATCGGGCTGTTGTCGAGGGCGCCCAGCACCGGGCCGGCCCAATCGGAGTTGTTGGCGACGAAGTCGGCGTTTGCGCCGATGGCGTCGCCCAGTTCGCGCATGCTGCTGACCAGTTTGCCGCGCCCTCGAGTTCGCCGAGCGTCCGATTTCCGCCGAAGACGTTCTGCAGATATCCCAGCGCGTCGACCAGCCCGCCGGCCGTCGATACAGCCTGGTTGACCTGGGTCCGCACTGTCACCAAGCTTGCCCGCCAACTGGTTGGCTCCGCCCGCCAGCTTGTCGAGATCACCGGTGTTGTCGGCGATCCGCCTCGCGCCCTCGTCCAGCTTGCTCGCCGACTTCGCCGGCCTGCCAGGAGAGCCCTGGCCTGCTCCAGCGGACTCGCCGGTGGGTCGGGTGATGCCCCTGACACTGCGCGATGCCCGGCACTTGGCTTACCCGCCGCGCCATCTCCTCCAGGTCGGCAAGGCCCTGCGGCGTGCGCAAGTCGTGCGGCGATTGGATGAAGAGGTACTCGGGAATGATCAAGTTGGACGAGAAATGCTTGTCCAGAGCGGCATATCCGATCGAGCTGTCGGCGGAAGCCGGCAGGGTCTTGCGTTCGTCGTAGTTGTAGTGGGCCAGGCCCGCGCACCCGGCCAGAATGATCAGCACCAGCGCGCTGGCGAGCAGATGCGCCTTGGGCCGGCGCACGATGTGTATTCCCGAACGGCGCCACAAACGGCGGGTGAGATCGCGTCGGGGCGCGATCCAACCGCGGCGCCCGGCAAGCACCAGCAGGGCCGGTAGTAGCGTCACCGCGGCGCAGAAGACCAGCGCGACCGAAATGCCCAACACCGGGCCGACCGTTCGCAGGATCCCAGTTGGGTGAAGATCATCCCGAGAAAGGTGACCGCGACGGTGGCCGCGGAGGCGGCGATCACCTTGCCGATGGATGTCAACGCCCTCATGACCGCTTGATCCGAATCCATGCCCTGCCGCAGATAGTCGTGATATCGGCTGATGAGAAAGACGGCGTAATCGGTTCCTGCGCCGACCATCATCCCGCTCATGAAAATAATCGGTCTGGTTGGCAACGCCGAGGCCCGCCAAGCCCGACCATCGCAACCACGCGTTGCGCAACCAGCACGGACATGCCGATCGTCATCAGCGGCAGCACCATGGTGACCAGGTTTCGGTAGATGACCAGCAAAATGACGAACAACAAAACGTGATCGCCAGCTCGATCCGAGTCCTGTCCCGCTGCCCGGTGAGGTTCAGGTCGGCGACAGTGGCCGCGGGTCCGGTCAGTTCGGCGGTCAGCGTGGATCCCGCGACGGTCGCGTTTGACGATGTCGTCGACCCGCGCGAACGCCTGTTTCGACTGGGGCGAGCCCAAGTCGCCGGGGAGGCCGAGCGGCAGGATCCAGGCCTTGTGGTCCTTGACTGGTCAAGATCTCGCGCAGCGGCGGCGTCGAAGGAAATCCTGCAGCATCACGACGTCTCGGGTGTCCCGGCGCAGGCGTGTCGACCAGCTCTGCGGTAGACGCCTTCGTCGGCCGGGCTCAGCCCCTTGGCATCAACTCAGCACCACCACCGCGATGCTTTCCGACCCGGCTTCGTGGAACGCCGCGGTCATGTTTTCGTTCGCGACCAGACGACGGGGCGCTGCCGGCGGCAGGAGGTCGACCGGATGCCGTCTGGGAAACCTCCTCCAGGGACGGCATCGTCAGCGAGAGGACGCCCGCGAGCGCGACCCAGAAGCCGATCACCGAGCCACGGCCATCGCACGATAAAGCGGCCCAGCCGTGGGAAGACGCCCACCGGGGTGTCCTGGCCGGCGAGCCCGACCTGCTCTAGCCGCCCCGACATTCACAACCGCCTGGAAACAATCAGCGAGACCGCCTGCGTCGAGAGATCTGCGACGGTGCGTACACGTTCCGCCGCCCCGCCATCGGCAATGCGGACGCACACGGATTTTAGCGCCCCCAGGTATCGGGTGACGGATTCGCGGGCGACCGGATTGTCCGGGAACAACACGCTCGCCGCGGTCCGCGTCGAATCGACCGACCATCGTGCTCAGCGGGTAGGTGACCCTGCCGTCGCTGTGACGCACCGACGGTCCGGCCCCCGAACAATTTGGTCAGCATCGAGAGCGGGACTAACTTGTGCGTCAAAGAAGTTCACCAGGGAGAAGAGCGGTCGGGGCTTGCGCAGCGACGGCGCCAATTCCACGACGCGTTCGAACGGCACTTGCGCCAGGTGCGCGCCCGAATCGAAGGACGTCTGCGCGGACTGGGCCATCGTCGTTGAACGACGATCCCGCGACCGGAACGGTTATCGGGATTAGGCCGGTGAACCAGCCCTGTGTCGCAAAGTCCGCTTCGGTGCTGCGGGTGTCTTTGGGGGTCAGCCCGAAATAGGTTTCGGCACCTGTCAACTCGTGCACCGCGATGGCGATGCAGGCGAACATGCCCCCGATGAAACGGGCGCCCGCCGCGGTGCAGGCGGATTCGAATCGCTGCGTTTGTTGCTCGTCCATCAGCGTCACGCTCAGTAGATCGCCGTCACAGGGCACGGACTGATCGCCGAGCGGCAGCGGGAAGGCGGGGAACGTCCCGTCGTTGGTTCGGCGAAGTCGATCCACGCCCGTACCTCCGGCGAGTCCGGGGTCAACGCCGAGGTGTACGTCCCGCTGCCGGACGCAGAAATCGTCATAGCTGCCGGCCTGCGGCATCCCGACCGGCGGGTCACCCTTGATCAGCGCGGCGTACATCGTCTGGAACTCCATGAGCCCGACCCCGACGAACTGCCCGTCCGCATGCAGATGATCGATGCTGGCATAGAACGTGAAGCCGGTCCGGCGCGCTGAATGACCCCGAAGCTGAAGCAGTCCCACTGCAGCGGATCCGGGGTGGCCACGATGTGGTCTCGCAGCTGCGCGCTGGTCATCTCGCCATGCTCGGTGGGGACGAACTCGATATCGGCCGGATCGGCGATGGTGTGCCGGACGATGTGGTCGGCATCCCGGTACTCGAACCAGCTGCGATATGTGTCGTGTCGGCGAAGGTGTGCGTTGATCACGTAGGTCATGGCGCGCAGATCGCACCGACCGTGCACCTCGACGGACGCGATCAGCAGCCGGGAGTGATCGAGCCCCCGGGCGGCCTGCTCGGAGAAGCTCCGAAGATGCCGAGCTTGCACGTAGCTGGGCGGCACCGCGCTCACCGGTGCGCCGAGGGCCTTGGCGCGCGAAGCGGCGGACGGGTGCCACGAGACCAGCGTGCCCGCGGCAGGCTCCCACTCGTTGACCGTGGAGACGATCCACCGGCCCGACTCGCACGTTCAGTACCTCCTGTACTGCAGCAGCCCGCGTTCCGGTACGGCCTGAATCGCCGGCCTCGCATGAGCAGGCCAGCGTCCCGTCACGCCAGGCTGGATCGATCAGGTTGCGGTAGCCTAGCCGGCGATTCTATGAGCCGCGCCGGGTTCGCCGCAAGTTCGAGCCGCCTGGATGCGAGTGCATCGGCTAGGCGTGCGGTCGGCGAGCGCCGCGCCGCGCCGCGTTGTACCCGGGAATGAACGTGATCCCGGGCCCGCCGTGGCAACCCGCGCTGCCCAGGTACAGCCCGTCGACCGGGATCGGTTGCCCGACGAATCCCTTGGGACCGGGCCGGTTGGGGCCGATCTGGTCGGGGTTGAGCAGGCCGTGGCAGTAGTCGCCGCCCGGCGCCCCGAACATCACGCCCATGTGCCGGGGCGTGAACGTGGTGTGCCGGATGATGCTGCGCTCGAAGTTCGGCGCCAGCCGGGTGATCTTGTCGATCACGCGCTGGCCCATCTCCACTTTCGCCTGGCCATAGTCAACACCGCCCTCGATGGGGAACCACAGGGCGAAGGCCGAGGCGGCGTGCTTGCCCGCGGGCGCCAGGTCCGGGTCGTTCTGCGACGGGATCTGCAGCACCACGGTGGGATCGGCCGGGACGATCCCGCGGCGGCAGTCCTCCCACTGCTGCTGGACCTCCTCGGGCGTGCAGAACAGGCCGATGGAGGCCTGCATGGCCGGGTCGTTGAGCGCCTCGTAGGGCGCGGTGAACGCGGGCGCCTCGTCCAGCGCGAAATGCATCTGCAGGTAGCTGCCCCGGTGGTCGGTGCGCGCGTAGCGGGCCCGCAGGTCGGCGGGCAGCACGGCCGGATCGACCAGGTCGTTCAGCGTGGCGTCGGGCGCGATGCCCGAGACGACGATCGGGGCGGCGATGGTGTCGCCCCCCTCGGTGCGCACGCCGGTCACCTTCCCCTCCGCGACCAGGATCTCGGTCACCTTGGTGCGCAGCCGCACCTCGCCGCCGTGGCTCTCGAGCAGCTCGCACAGGTGTGAGGTGAGCGCGCCGATGCCGCCGCGCAGCTTCTTCATCTGCATGGTGTCCCCATCGGGGACGCCCAGCCCGAAGGCGAGCGCCGCGGCGCTGCCCGGCGTGGCCGGCCCGCGGTAGAGGGTGTTGACCGCCAGCACGGTCATCGAGCCGCGCAGCGCGCCGTGCTTCTCGCGGTCGGGCAGGTAGCGGTCCAGGATGTCGGTCACCGACCCGAACAGCATGTCGTCGATCGCCGAGCGCTCGAATTCGCATGAGGCGCAGGCGTACATCTCGTCGTAGGTCTTGGGCAAGGTGCCGGCCTCGAACCGGCCCAGGGCCCGCGTCGGCGCCTGGCTCCAGGCCATCAGCCCCGCCATGCCGTTGACGGCGTCGGCCCCGTGCACCTCGTTGAGGTGGGCGAACAGTTTGATCGGGTCGCTGTATTGGACCAGCGGGTCGTCGCCGACGCCGCGCAGCGCGACCGACATGACGTCCAGGTCGATCGTCGGCAGCGTGTCCAGGCCCAGCTCCTCGACCACCACCGCCGCGGTCGGGAACTGCACCGAGCCGGCGATCTCGAATTCATAGCCGTCGAAAAGCTCCACCGTGGAGGCCATCCCGCCGGCGTAGAGCTTGGCGTCCAGGCAGAGGGTGCGCAGCCCCGCCTTTTGCAGCAGCACGGCCGCGGTCAGCCCGTTGTGCCCGGCACCGATGACTATCGCGTCGTAATCAGACATGTCCCGACCTCCCGGAATTTGAGGCTGGCACGGATCCGCAAGTTTTGTCAATTATGACGAAAGTTGGATCAGCCCGCCCCGGCGCCGGTGATGCCGGCCCGCAGCGACTCCAGCGCCGCATGGCACACCCGGGCCAACTCGCCGAGGGTGCGGTCGTCGCCCAGCATCCAGACTTCCATCGCGCCGAAAACGGCGGCCGCGGTGCAGCGCGCGGTCACCGCGACGCGCAGCCGGGCGTCCGGCGTGTCCGAGGGCGGCCCCGCCGCGCGGCTCCGCCGCTGCAGCTGCGCGGCCACCGCATCGGCGAAGTCGGCCTGCACTTCTCGGATGTGGCGCACGATGCGGCCCGGGTCGAGCTCACCCTCGCGCAGCGTGGCGATCTTGGTGACCGCGTCCACGTCGTAGGGGAACGAGAAGATGGCCGCCTGCACCGAGTCGATGATGGGTTCGGTGGCCGGCCGGGCGTCCAGCGCGGCGCGAAACCAGTGCAGCCCGGCGTCGTAGTCGGCGAACAGCAGGTCGTGCTTGGACTGGAAATGTCGGTAGAACGTGCGCAGCGGAGACCCCGGCGTCGGCCGCGATCTGTTCGGCCGAGGTGTCCTCGACACCCTGGGCCAAAAACCGCACCAGCGCGGCCTGGCGCAACGCCTCTCGGGTGCGTTCGCTGCGCGCGGTCTGCGCCGGCCTGACCATGGCAGTAACGTACCCCAGCCCGATGTTGTGTCATTATTGACAAAACTCACGGGCGAGGTGACACTGCGCCCATGGTTTCGCTTCTCGTGCATGCAATCCTCGGGCTCTCCGTCATCGGCTGGATCGTCGCGTCGAACTCCAGGGTTTTCGCCCGGCCGGCCGGCGGTCCGATGTTCTCGCCGCTGGAGTGCGTGTATTACGTCGTCGGCATCGCCTCGGTGGCGCTGGGCTGGTGGTTCAACATCCACTTCGTGCAGCAGTACGCGCAGGGGTCGACGAACCCGCTCTGGGGTCCCGGCAGCTGGTCGGACTACATCCGACTGATGTTCACCAACCCCGCAGCCAGCTCGGCCAGCCAGGACTACACGATCGCGAACGTCATCCTGCTGCCGCTGTTCACCATCGTGGACGGGTACCGCCGCAAGCTGCGCCACCCCTGGCTCTACTTCGTGTCCAGCCTGTTCACCAGCTTCGCGTTCGCCTTCGCCTTCTATTTCGCCACCATCGAGCGCCAACACCGGCACGAGCAGGCCCGCGAAACGGTGGACGCCTAGCCTTTACCAGGCGCTGACCCCGTCACCGCGCCACACCGGGTGGTGGCCGACCTGGTTGCCGCCGCGAAGGGCAGCGCGGCGATGGCGTCGCAGAGTCGTTGCGCCCGGCGGCGCACCTCCTGGGGGCGCCCATTGCCTTCACCCCCCCGGCGGCGAACGGTCAGGCCGGCGGCTCGAGCACCTCGGCGCCGACGAAGGGGACCAGGGCCTGCGGGACGCGCACGCTGCCGTCGGGGCGCTGATGGTTCTCCAGGATCGCGACCAGCCATCGGGTGGTGCCCAGGGTGCCGTTGAGCGTGGCCGCGGTCTGCGGCTTACCGCCCGAGTCCCGGTAGCGCGTCGACAGCCGGCGCGCCTGGAAGGTGGTGCAGTTCGACGTCGACGTCAGCTCGCGGTAGGTCTGCTGGGTGGGCACCCACGCCTCGCAGTCGAACTTGCGGGCGGCCGACGAGCCGAGATCGCCGGCGGCGACGTCGATCACCCGGTAGGGCACCTCGATGTGCGCCAGCATCTGTCGCTGCCAGTCGAGCAGCCGCCGGTGCTCGGTCTCGGCGTCGGCGGGCGTGCAGTAGACGAACCCCTCGACCTTGTCGAACTGGTGCACCCGGATGATGCCCCGGGTGTCCTTGCCGTAGCTGCCGGCCTCGCGACGGAAGCACGACGACCAGCCCGCGTACCGCAGCGGGCCGCCGGACAGGTCCAGGATCTCGTCGGCGTGGTAGCCGGCCAACGGCACCTCCGAGGTGCCGACCAGGTAGAGGTCGTCGGCCTCCACCCGGTACACCTCGTCGGCGTGGGCGCCCAGAAACCCCGTCCCGGCCATCACCTCGGGGCGCACCAGCACCGGCGGGATCATCGGGACGAAGCCGTTTTCGACGCCCAGCCGCAGCGCCAACTGCAGCAGGCCCAGCTGCAGCAACGCGCCGCGGCCGGTCAGGAAGTAGAACCGCGAACCGGCCACCTTCGCGCCGCGCTGCATGTCGATCAGGCCGAGCGACTCGCCGAGCTCCAGGTGGTCCTTCGGGTCGTCGATCGCGGCGGGCTCCCCGACCACGTCGAGGACGGCGAAGTCGTCCTCCCCGCCGGCGGGCACCCCGTCGAGGACCACGTTCGAGATCGCCAGGTGCGCCGCGGTGAACGCCGCCTCGGCATTCACCTGGGCGGACTCGGCGGCCTTGACCTGCTCGGCGAGTTCCTTGGCGCGCTGCAGCCGGGCCGGGCGCTCCTCGGCCGACGCGGCGCCCACGCTCTTGCTGGCGCTCTTCTGCTCGGCGCGCAGCGCGTCGGCGACCGAGATCGCGGAGCGCCGCTCGGCGTCGGCCGCCAGCAGCGTGTCCACCAGCGCCGGGTCTTCACCGCGGCTGAGCTGGGAACGGCGCACGGCGTCGGGGTCTTCGCGAAGCAACTTCAGGTCGATCACGGCCCTGAGACTACTTTTGGCGGCCGGGGCGGCGGGCGCAGCGTCCCACCGGCCGAGCCCACTTCACTTCCGCAACATTGGTCACGCGGCTCTGCGGGTCCTGTCAGAATGGAGCCGATGTCGGAAACGCCCGTCCAGGAAGCCCCCGAGACCAGCGCTCCCGTCCCCCCTTCCGAGGGGGCGGCGGACGAGTCGCGGGCCGGTCTCGGGTGGCCGCGCCCCCTGGGGGCGGTGCGGGCGCGCGCCGCCCGGCGGGGGTTGCTGCTGACCGCGCTCGGCGGCCTGATGATCGCCGGGCTGGTCACCGCGATCCCGGTCGGCGGCACCGGGCCGGGCCGCCTGGCCGGTTACCTCGACGGCAACCCGGTTCCCAGCACGGGGACCAAGAGCGATGCCGCCTTGAACCGCGCGGACACCGGCGACTGCCTGATGTGGCCGGACCTCAGCCCGGAATCCGCGGCCATCGTCAACTGCGCCGACGACCACAAGTTCGAGGTCGCCGAGTCGGTGGACATGCGGACGTTCCCCGGCTCGGAGTACGGACCCGACGCCGATCCACCGTCGCCGGCCCGCATCCAGCAGATCACGCAGGAGCAGTGCGAGGCCGCGGTCCGCAACTACCTCGGACCCAAATTCGACCCCAACAGCAAGTTCACCGTCAGCCTGCTGTGGCCCGGTGACCGGGCGTGGCGCCAGTCCGGCGACCGCCGCATGCTGTGCGGCCTGCAGCTGCCCGGCGCGAACAATCGCCAGGAGGTCTTCAAGGGCAGGGTTGCCGACATCGACCAGTCCAAGGTCTGGCCGGCCGGCACCTGCCTGGGCATCGACCCGACGACCAACCAGCCGATCGACGTGCCGGTCGACTGCGCTGCCCCGCACGCGATGGAGGTCACCGGCACGGTGAACCTGGCCGAGAAGTTCCCCGGGCCCCTGCCCGCCGAGCCCGAGCAGGACGGTTTCATCAAGGACGCGTGTACCAAGATGACCGAGGCCTATTTGGCGCCAATCAAGCTGCGCACCACCACCCTGACGCTGATCTACCCGACCGTGTCGCTGCCCAGCTGGTCGGCGGGCAGCCGGGAGGTCGCATGCAGCATCGGTGCGACGCTGGGCGCGGGAGGCTGGGCGACGCTGGTCAACAGCGCCAAGGGTGACCTGCTGATCAACGGGCAGCCGCCGGTGCCACCGCCCGACATCCCCGAGGAACGGCTCACGCTGCCGCCGATACCGGTGCAGGCGCCCGCCACCAACCAGCCCAGCGCCCCGACGCCGGCGAACCCCGTCCCGCCGAACAACCAGCACCTACCCCATCAGCAGCCGGCCGGCCCCCCGCCCCAGGCTCCGGCAAACCAGCCGCCGGCCAACCAGCCGCCACAGGACGGCCCGCCGCCGCAGGACGGTGGGGCGCCGCCGGCCGAGGCCGCGCCGGCGGGCTAGCCGGGTGCCCGTGCGGATGGATCCGCAGCGGTTCGACGAACTGGTCTCGGCGGCGCTCGACCTGATCCCGCCCGAGCTGGCCGCCGCGATGGACAATGTCGTCGTCCTCGTCGACGACCGCCACCCCGACGAGCCCGACCTGCTCGGGCTCTACGAGGGCGTGGCGCTGACCGAGCGGGACTCCGACTACGCGGGGGCGCTGCCGGACGCCATCACGATCTACCGCGAGGCGCTGCTGGGCGCCTGCGACTCCGAGGACCACGTCGTCGAGGAGGTGGCGATCACCGTGATCCACGAGATCGCGCACCATTTCGGCATCGACGACGACCGGCTGGAGGAACTGGGCTGGGCCTGACGGCGGCGCGGCAGCCCGGAATTGTCGGCGCCCGATGCTATGAACGGCTTATGACCGCAGAATGCCGCGACTGCCTGGCCGGCCTGGATCACTGCCACGGCACCATCATTCGTCATGCACTGCGCCGGTCGGAATGCACCGAGCCGGGCTGCTTCGCCCCCGAGCTGCTGCCGCACACGTTCGTCATCGACTGCGACGCCGTCGGCTGCGGCTGCGGCTGCACAGAATCGATCGCCAGGGCGGTCTGAGGGCTGAACGGCCCCTCAGCCCATCGGGTCGCTGCTCGAGCTCACCGCGTCGGCGATCGCGGTGCTCTCGGCTTCGGGGTAGAAAGGCGGGGTCAGGTTTCCCCAGCGCACGCAGCTCCACCGCCCGTCGGTGATCGGGGACAGCATCACCGACTCGGCGTTGCCCAGGTGGTTGTCCAGCGCGAAGTTGCCGTCCACCCCGGCCAGCACCGCCGAGACCAGCCGGATCGCAGCGCCGTGGCTGACGACGACGATGTCGCCGGTGAACTCGCGGTCGTCGAGGTAGCGCATGCGCAGCTCGGTGAGCACCGGCACGTAGCGGTCCAGCACGTCGTTGGCGGTCTCGCCGCCGGGCAGCGGCACGTCGAGGTCGCCGTGCTGCCAGCGTTCGTAGATGGCGTTGAACTCCGCGACGGCCTCGTCGTCGCTGCGGTCCTCGAGGGCGCCGACCTGAACCTCGTGGATGCCGGCCACCTCGATCGGGGCCACGTCGATCTCGGTCCCGATCACCCCGGCGGTCTGCGACGCCCGCACGGCGATCGAGTGCGCCAGCATCGCCGGGCGCCCGAAGCCGCGGGCGAACGCCCGCGCCTGGTCGCGCCCCAGCGGCGTCAACGCCGCCCCGGGCGGCCGGGTGTCGAGCCGGCGTTCGACGTTGCCGTGTGACTGGCCGTGCCGCAGCAGCACCAGGCGACCGCTCATGACGGCTCCCCCTTGAGCAGCCGCGCCAGCCAGCGCGCCGCCTCGTCGGCGGGCGGCGGCACCACCCCGGCGGCCGACCCCGTCGGCCACGAACCCAGATATCGCACATCGGCGCAACGACGGTGCAGCGCCTTGAGCGCCTCGGCGACCCCATCGTCGTCGATGTGTCCGACGCAGTCGACAAAGAACAGGTACGTGCCCAGTTCGGTTCGGGTGGGTCGGGACTCGATGCGGGTGAGGTCGATGCCGCGGATGCCGAACTCGGCGAGCGCGGCCAGCAGCGCGCCGGGCACGTTGTCGATGCGCAGCACCACCGACGTGCGGTCAGCCCCGGTGCGGGCCGACGGCGGGCCGGGCGGGCCGACCAGCACGAAGCGGGTGCGGGCGTTCGGCTCGTCGACCACCCCGTCGGCGAGTACGGCCAGGCCCCAGCGGGTGGCGGCCAGCGGCGAGGTCACCGCCGCGTCCACCTGGCCCTCGGCCACCTGTCGCGCCGCGTCGGCGTTGGAGTACGCCGGGCGGAGCTGCACGCCGGCCAGGTTGGCGTCCAACCAGCGGCGCACCTGAGCCGCCGCCACCGGAAACGCCGCCAGCGTGCGCACGTCGCGTGCGCCGGTCCTGGTGTCGCACCCCGGCTTCACGACGATGCTGAACGCCACGTCGAGCGTCGTCTCGGCGAACACCTGCAGCGGCGAGCCGATGGCCAGGCTGTCCAGCGTCGACATCACCGAGCCGTCGATGGAGTTCTCGATCGGCACGCACGCGAATTCGGCGGTGCCGTCGCGCACGCCGTCGAGCGCGGCGGGCGTGCTCTCCATCGGCAACGGCCGCAGCCCGTCCGGCCCGTCGGCGGGCAGCAGGTCGGCGGCCGCCATCTCCAGGAGCGCCGCCTCGGTGAACGTGCCTTCGGGGCCGAGGTATGCGATGCAGACCACACCCAACCCTAACGGCAGCCGGGTCGGGGCCTTGCAGCATCCCTCGGCGTGAGTTAACTTAGCCTTACCTAAGGAGGAGAACGATGTCGCCGCTGCCCGCCCCCGCGCCCACGACCGCAGAACGGATTCGCAGCGCGTGCGCCCGGGCCGACGGCGCGCTGCTGGCCGTCGACCACGAGGATCCGGTCGCCACGCCGCTGCATCACCTGCTGCCCGACGGGTCGTTCGCCGTGGCGCTCCCGGCCGGCCCCGGCGCCGGGCGGTGCGGATCGCAGGCTTTGCTGGAGCTCACCGACCACGCGCCGCTGCCGCTACGGGAGCCGGTCCGGTCATTGGTGTGGGTGCGCGGCCGCGTGCGGCCGGTGCCATCCGGCGCCATGTCCGGGCTGCTCGACCTGATCGCCTCCGAGGACCCGAATCCGGTATTGCTGCAGGTGCAGCACCCCAGATCACGGCCGTGCGGGGACGACACCCGCTACACGCTGCTGCGGCTCGAGGTCGACTCGGTGGTGGTCACCGATGCCACCGGCGCCGAACCCGTCGGGGTGCGCGACCTGCTGGCGGCTCGGCCCGACCCGTTCTGCGAGGTCGAAGCGGGTTTGCTGTGGCACCTGGACACCGCCCACGGCGACGTGCTCGCCCGGCTGGTGTCCAGGCTGCCGGCGCCGCTGCGCCGCGGCCGGGTCCGCCCGCTGGGCCTCGACCGGTACGGCGTGCGGTTTCGCGTGGAGTCCGACGACGGCGACCGCGACGTGCGGCTGCCGTTCCACCGGCCGGTGGACGACATGCCCGGGCTGCGCCAGGCGATCCGGGTGCTGATGGGTTGCCCGTTCGTCAACGGGTTGCGCGCCCGTCGCTAAGTTATCGAAGGTGAGCGGCGACCGATCCCCCGAACCCCGGGAGCCGTCGCAGGTCATCCGCCGCAAGCCCGGCGCCCCGCGTCCGGCCCAGAACACCATGCCACTCCCCCGCCGGGCGCCGCCGCCGGTCGACCCGGGTCCGCGCCCGCCGGAGCGACCGAAGCGCCCGCCGCGGCCGGCGGCGCCCCGCTCCCAACGCAAGCGCAGCGCGCGGCGCTGGTTCCGGGCGCTCGCGACCGGCGTGGTGACCGCCGTGCTGCTGGCCGGCGGCGCCGCCATCGGCGGAGCGGTGTGGTTTGACACGAGGCTGCACCGCGAACCGGCGTTGCCCGCCTATGCCGGCCGGCCCGGGCCCGGACACGGCACCAACTGGCTACTGGTCGGCTCGGACAGCCGCCAGGGCCTGTCCGCCGAGCAGCAGAGCGAGCTGGCCACCGGCGGCGACATCGGCAACGGCCGCACCGACACGATCCTGCTGGTACACATTCCGCAGATCTGGAAGGGCACGCCGGCGACGATGGTGTCGCTGCCGCGCGACTCCTACGTACCGATCCCGGGCCACGGCATGGACAAGATCAACACCGCGTTCGCGGTCGGCGGGGCGGCCCTGCTGGCACAGACGGTGGAACAGGCGACCGGGCTGCGCCTCGACCACTACGCCGAGGTGGGCTTCGGCGGATTCGCCGCCCTGGTCGACGCGCTCGGCGGGGTGCGGGTGTGCCCGACCGCCCCGATCGACGACCCGCTGGCCGGCATCGACCTGCCGGCCGGTTGCCAGACGCTCGACGGCCGCAACGCCCTCGGCTACGTCCGCACCCGCGACACACCGCGGGCGGACCTGGACCGGATGGTCAACCAGCGACAGTTCATGTCGGCGCTGCTGCACCGCGCCGCCGAACCGGGAGTCTGGCTGAACCCGTGGCGCTGGTATGCGGTGCCGCGTGCGGCCGCCGACGCCTTGACCGTCGACCGCGACGATCACGTGTGGGATCTGGTCCGGCTCGGCTGGGCGCTGCACGGGGCCACCACGGCGATGACGGTCCCGATCGGCGAGTTCACCAGCGGTGCGGCCGGGTCGGTGGTGGTGTGGGACCACGAGGCGGCCGGTGCGTTGTTCGACGCGCTGGCCGCCGACGAGCCGGTCCCCGCCGGCGCCTCCCCCGGCTAGCCTAGCCGCCCGGCTCGCCGGCCCGCGCGTTCTGCAGCCAGGCCTTGGTGCGGCCCGGGTGGTGGGTGGCCAGCCAGGCCACCCCGATGTCCCGGCAGAAGTCGATGTCCTCGTACTCGTCGACGTTCCAGCAGTACACGGCCCGGCCCTGCGCGGCAGCGCGGTCCACCAGCTTCGGGTAGTCCTTGAGGGCCGCCAACGACGGCCCGACGGCGGTGGCCCCGACGGCCGTCGCGGCGCTGCTGGTCAGGTAGCGCGCGGTTTTGCCGAGCAGCACCGTCGGCAACAGCGGCGCCGCGCGGCGGATCCGCCACACCGCGGCGGCCGAAAACGACATCACCACCGCCCGCGACCGGTCGGCCGAGGCCGGCGCGGCGATGCCGAATCGGTGCAGCAGCGCGAGCAGCTTGCTCTCCACCAGCGAGCCGTACCGCACCGGGTGCTTGGTCTCGACGAAGATCTTCACCGGCCGGTGCCAATCGAGCACGAGTGAAACCAGCGCCTCGAACGTCAGCAGGCTGGTGTCACCGTGCGTGCCGTCGGCCCGCCAGCTGTCGTGCCACGCGCCGTACTCGAGTTCGCGCAGCTCGGCCAGCGTCATCGTGCTCACCAGGCCCGCGCCCGTCGACGTGCGGTCCAACCGCCGGTCGTGCACGCACACCAGGTGGCCGTCGCGGGTGAGCCGGACGTCGCATTCCACACCGTCGGCGCCCTCTTTGAGCGCGAGGTCGTAGGCGGCCAGCGTGTGTTCGGGCCGGCCGGCCGAGGCGCCGCGGTGGGCGACAACGAACGGATGCCCGCCGAGCACCTCGTCGGCCCACGTCATGACCACTATGCTGCCGGTTCCTGCCCCTTCACCTCAACCGGACCGGCGGAGGCGAGCGAGGGCGGCCGATCCGGCCCGACCATGACCCAGCGATGCGCGGGGCGTTGCACCGGCTTGCGCTCGAACCCCTCGAAGACCCGGGCGACGGCGGCCACGGTGGCGGCCGCGAACAGATACGCCAACACCATCATGACCGTGTTGTTGGCGATGCCCTGGGCGTCGGTGGCGAAGCTGGTCACGGTCGCGCCGATCCACACCGCATAGCTGAACAGCCAGGAGATCCACCACTGCAGGATCGGCCGGCGCAACCGGGCGTGATGCTCCTCCAGGATGGCCAGCTCGATGACGTACACCGGGGCCCACACCACGTTTGCCAGCGGGACCACGCAGCCGGCCCACAAGCTCCCGGCGGAACGCGGCTCGGGCAGGCCGTGATACGCCAACACGGCGGCCCGCCGCGCGATGAGCCACCGGATCAACAGCACGCCGCAGGTGATCACCGCCGCGATCGCCGCCACGCTGACCAACATCCCCAGCCAGTCGGCGGCCACGGCCACCACCGAGTTGAGCAAGGTATTCCTGTTGATGACCAACAGCACGTAGCGCGCGACGTAGACCAGAGCGGCAGCGGCCAGCACCAACTCGCTCACGAACAGCGTGGTGCGCACCGCGGCCGCCGACGGCCCGGCCGTCGGCGGCGCCGGGGCCGCCGCGGGACCGTGGTCGACGCGGTCCACCAGCCCCCAGCGCGGCATCACGGCGTAGCGCGGGGTGGGGCCGCGGAACCGCCGCCCGCGCCGCGGGGGCGGTGCGGCGCCGGGGCGCACCGCGATCCAGCGGAAGCCCCGCGGCAGCTGCGGCGCCGAGCGCTGCCATCCGGGCGCGCCGGGGGGCCGGGCCGGCGGGGGGCCACCGGGTGTGCTCCAGCGGGGGTCGGCCGCCGGCACGTCGGCAAGCGGCGCCATCAGCGCCCCGCGGCAGCGCGGACACCACTCGCGTCGTCGGTCGCGCACGTTCCACCGAGTGCCGCACTGGGAGCACACCTGGATCACCGGACCAGCCTAGAACGTGGCGTCGCGCGCGGCCCGAATGCGGCCCCGCGGTCCTTTTTTGGCACGTGCGCAGCAACGCTGGGCTATCCACAGTTTCCACAGGTTTATCCACACCGGTGTCCGGGGTAATCACCCGCCAGTTCTGCCTCTTGTGGCCGATCGCGACCCCGATTGTGGATAACTGCAGGGCAATTTTGCCCTGTCATTGACAGCTCGCGCGCCGCCCGCGCTAAATCGCGGTCGGCCGCGCGACGATCGCCGCCGCTCCCCCGCTGACCCGCGTTCGGCGCACGTGAATCGCAGCCGTCCAGCTGGCGCATTTTTCAAGACGGTTGCCAGGGGTTATGATCGCGGTCACGAAAACTTCCGTGTGACTCATCTCACTTCAGCGAGGTGTCGTGAAGGTGAAAGGCGATTGATGGCCACGCATTCGTTCGGTCCTGGCTCGCAGGCCTCCTCGAACTCGTGCTCGGGCTCGCCCACGTGGAATCACAGCCATAGCGTCGCGGCGTTGCGGGCGGGGTTGATCGCGCTGGTCCTGCTGGCGGTTCTCGCCCTCATCGTCTTGTATTGACGTCTCATTTTTGCCGTCTTGTCTTGAATCGCCGCCGAGCGGGTATTCCCGTCAGTTGCCCATAGCGGTCATTCTTGCGGCGCGCGCAGTCATGGAGCAGGGTTGACTATGCCGGCGCGTGGCGTACACGTGCGAATGAGCGTCAAGGCGACCACGAATGATCACGAAGAAAGGAATGCCGTGGCTGAATACACGCTGCCCGACTTGGACTGGGACTACGCAGCGCTGGAACCGCACATCTCGGGTCAGATCAACGAGCTTCACCACGATAAGCACCACGCCACATACGTCAAGGGCGCCAACACCGCCCTGGAAAAGCTCGAGGAAGCACGAGCCAAGGAAGACTTCGCCGCGATCCTGCTGCACGAGAAGAACCTGGCGTTCAACCTCGGCGGCCACGTCAACCACACGATGTGGTGGAAGAACCTGTCGCCGAACGGTGGCGACAAACCGACCGGAGAACTCGCCGCCGCCATCAACGAAGCGTTCGGGTCGTTCGACAAGTTCCGCGCCCAGTTCAACGCCGCCGCGACCACGGTCCAGGGCTCGGGGTGGGCCGCCCTCGGCTGGGACACCCTCGGCAACAAGCTTCTGATCTTCCAGGTCTACGACCACCAGTCCAACTTCCCGCTCGGCATCGTTCCGCTGCTGCTGCTCGACATGTGGGAGCACGCCTTCTACCTGCAGTACAAGAACGTCAAAGGCGACTTCGCCAAGGCGTTCTGGAACGTCATCAATTGGGAGGACGTCCAGTCGCGCTATGCGGCCGCGACGTCGAAGACCAAGGGCCTCATCGCAGGCTGACTTGTCACTCCCGGCTGGGGCGCCGCGCGGACCGCGCGGCGCCCCTCAGCTTTTCCGGGAGAGTGATCAGTGTGCCGGCCGGTGGCCGTGTCGAGTTGCAACCCGCCGAAACCGCAGGCATTCTTAATTATTCGGGCTACCAGCGTGGTTATTCGGAACGGACGCGCACGGAGGTCGAGATGGAAGCGGGAACAGGCGGGCCCATAGGGGTTTCCCCTTTCCATTCTCGTGGTGCCCTGAAAGGGTTTGTGATCTCCGGCCGTTGGCCGGATTCGACCAAAGAGTGGGCCCAGCTGCTGATGGTCGCGGTGCGCGTCGCGTCATTGCCCGGATTGCTTTCCACCACAACGGTGTTCGGTGCCCGCGAGGAATTGCCCGAAGAACCGGAGCCGGGCACCGTGGGACTGGTGTTGGCCGAGGGCACCGTGTTCGGCGAAACCGCCATTCAGCCGGGCTATTTCGCCGACCACCAGCCCCCCGCGCTGCTGATGCTGCATCCCCCGTCGGAGACCACGCCGTCGCTGCCCGAATGCAGCGGCGCGGCGTCGGGTTGCGTCCTGCTGCCGGGGCTGCCGTATCTGGGGCTGGAGCACCGGGCCGCCTGGGTGGAGGCGGAGGCCGACGGCACCATCACGTCGATGGTGAGCCGCGTCGGCGTCGACCCGATCAGCCACCCCGACACCGCGATCCTCGCGATGCTGCTCGCGGCCTAGCAGGGCCGCGGATTTCGCCGATTGTCTGCCGCACGCCGTGGTGATGCTGCACAATCAATGAGCCCCGCACGCCGTGGCGCGGACTTTTGCGCGCTTCGGATCCTGGACAGGTCTCGACCGAGCGTCGCGCCCGCCATCGGTGGGAATCGCCGCGACCACACCGCTCATGCGAGCCCCAGCAAACCCTCGTCGCGGCGCGGTCCCGGGGTGGTGCGCCCCGCTGGCGCGGGCCGCCCACCGGCCATCCGCCCTCGGTGCGGGCAATGGCCGCCCCACCGGCGTCACCGCGGCGTTTTGCCCCGCTGCAACCACAGTGACACCAGTGATTGGCCGGCGCCTCGCCCACACCACCTGCGCCGACGACATCGTCCGACACAGCAAACGGCGTTTGGGTCGCCGCGCCGCCACCGGCTGGTTGCGGTGGCCGCGGCCGACGGCGCGCTGCGGTCCACATTGCGAAAGACGGGGGCGGTGCCGGAGGGCCGGCCAGTACCACCCCGTTTCTGCGGATAACCTGTGAGGTCGGTTGTTTTCATGGACACCGCCCCGCATACGGGAGAAGCTCGTCGGATGTGGATGCAGCAATCGGGAGGGCGGTCACCAGCGAACTCGTTTCGGTTTGCGACTAGTTGGGGCCGCCAACTGCCGCTAGCATGATCAGCAAATACACCTAGGCAATAGTCCCCTTCTACAGCCTCGTGGAGGTCACACTATGAGCACGACGTTCGCAGCCCGGCTGAACCGCTTGTTCGACACCGTTTACCCACCCGGGCGCGGCCCTCACACCTCCGCCGAGGTGATCGCAGCGCTGAAGTCGGAGGGCATCACGATGTCGGCCCCCTACCTGTCGCAGCTACGCTCAGGAAACCGCACCAACCCCTCCGCGGCCACGATGGCGGCCCTCGCCAACTTCTTCCGCATCAAGCCCGCCTACTTCACCGACGACGAGTACTACGAGAAGCTCGACAGCGAGCTGACGTGGTTGTCCTCGATGCGCGAGGACGGGGTCCGCAGCATCGCGATCGCCGCCGTCGACTTGTCCCCGCAGGCCAAGCAGGAGTTGTTGGCGCGGGTCGACGAGTTGCGCCGTGCCGAGCGGCTGGAGGCCCAAGCCAGCTAGCGGCCGCACGGCCCGACCTGACGGGCTGCCGCCGGTTCGATCCCATTAGGGTTGGCTCACGGTTCGCGCACACGCGAAAGCGATAGTCACGAGATACCGGGAGGCGGCCGGCGATGGGCCTGTTCCGCAAGCGCAAGAGTCGCGCGACACGTCGCGCCGAAGCCCGTGCTATCACAGCCCGCGCAAAGCTCGAGGCGAAGCTCGCCGCCAAGAACGAGGCTCGCCGCTTCAAGGACGATCTGAAGTCCACGGAGAAGGCCCTGCGGGCGCAGGTCAAGGCGCAACGGGAAAGCGATCGGACGGCGTTGAAGGTCGCCGAGGCCGAACTCAAAGCTGCCCGCGAAGGCAAGGTGCTGTCGCCGACGCGGATCAAGCGGCTGCTCACGGTGTCCCGGCTGCTCGCGCCGGTCCTGACGCCGGTCATCTACCGGGCGGCCGTCGCCGCCCGAGCGTTCATCGACCAGCGTCGCGCGGACCAGCTCGGGATCCCGTTGGCCCAGATCGGCCAGTTCTCCGGACACGGCGCCCAACTGTCGGCCCGTATCGCCGGGGCTGAGAAGTCGTTGCGGATGGTGCAGGACAAGAAGCCCAAGGACTCCGAAACCAAGCAGTTCGTCGGCGCCATGAGCGAACGGCTGACCGACCTGTCGGCGGCGGTCATCGCCGCCGAGAACATGCCGGCCGCACGGCGCCGCCCCGCCCACGCCGCGATCTCGTCGCAGCTCGACGGCATCGAGGCGGACATGATGGCCCGCCTCGGCCTCACCGCGAGCTGACCGGTCCCTGGCCGACGGCGACCGCGCAGGGCCCGGCGGGCGCACTGGCATGATGGAACCCGAACGAATTTTCGTGCGCGACGAGCAGGCGCAAAGGAGCGGCCGCATGGCAGACCCGCAAGAACAACCCAACCGCGAACCCGACGGCGCCCCCACCCCGCCGGAGCAGCAACCCCCGGCCAAGGCGGCCAAGAAGGCCGCCAAGGCGCCCGCCAAGAAGGCGCCCGCGAAAAAGGCGGTCGCCAAGAAGGCCCCGGCCAAGAAAGCACCCGCGAAAAAGGCGCCCGCCAAGAAGGCCCCGGCCAAAAGCCCCGAGCCCCCCGCCAGGCCGGCGGAGCCGGCCGGTCAGCCCGATGCCGTGCCGCACCTGGCGGAAACCAACGGCGACCTCGCCGCCGCTGCCAAAGACGTCGCGGCCCAAGCCAAATCGACGGTCGAGTCGGCCAACAACCCGGTGCACCCCGGCGTCTCGGCGCCGGTGCCGAGCCAGTCGCGGCTACCGCTGATCGTCGCCGTCGTCCTCAGCCTGCTGGCCATCCTGCTGATACGCCAGCTGCGCCGCCGCTGAAGTGGCCCTGTCCTTCAGGCCCACCGCCGACCTCGTCGACGACATCGGACCCGACGTCCGCAGCTGCGACCTTCAGTTCCGCCAGTTCGGCGGCCGCCCGCAGTTCGTCGGGCCGATCAGCACCGTGCGCTGCTTTGAAGACAACGCGCTGCTCAAATCGGTGCTCTCGCAGCCGGGCGGGGGCGGGGTGCTGGTGATCGACGGCGCCGGCTCCCTGCACACCGCGCTGGTTGGCGACGTCATCGCCGAGCTGGCCCGCTCCCATGGCTGGGCCGGGCTGATCGTCAACGGTGCGGTGCGCGACGCCGCCGCGCTGCGCGGCATCGACATCGGCATCAAGGCGCTGGGCACCAACCCCCGCAAGAGCACCAAGACCGGCGCCGGGGAACGCGACGTCGAGGTCGCCCTGGGTGGGGTGGCGTTCGTGCCAGGTGACCTCGCCTACAGCGACGACGACGGCATCGTCGTCGTCGGCGCCTAATCCGCTACTAAACCGCCACGGGCGCGGGCTTTTTGGTGAACCGCAGGCCCTCGTCGTCGATCTTGCCGCGCCGGATCAGGTGGATGTCGCGGAGGTAGTTCTGGTTCAGCCGCCACGGGGTGCGCGAACCCTGCTTGGGCAGCTCGTCTAGCGCGCGCAGCACATAACCGGGCGTGAACTCCATGAACGGGCGCTCCTCGACGTCCGAACCCGGGCGCTCGACCACCACGGTGTCAAAGCCGTTGTCGTCCATGTGGTTCAGCAGCCGGCAGGCAAACTCCGACACCAGGTCGGCCTTCAGCGTCCACGACGCGTTGGTGTAACCCACGGTGTAGATCATGTTGGGCAGCCCGGACAGCATCATGCCCTTGTAGGCCATCGTCTTGGTCAGGTCGACCGGTTCCCCGTCGACCGTGACCGTCGCGCCGCCGAACAGCTGCAGGTTCAAACCCGTCGCGGTGATGATGATGTCGGCCGGCAGCTCCTGGCCCGAGTTGAGCCGGATCCCGGTGGCGGTGAACCGGTCGATGGTGTCGGTGACCACCTCGGCCTTGCCGTGCCGGATCGCGCGGAACAGGTCGCCGCTGGGCACCAGGCACAGCCGTTGGTCCCACGGGTTGTAGTGCGGACCAAAATGCTTCTGCACGTCATAGCCGTCGGGCAGTTGCCGTTCCACGTACCGCAGCAGGATTTTGCGCATCCGCTGCGGCCACTTCTGGCAGGCGCCGTACAGCACCGCCTGCCGCAGCACGTTCTTCCAGCGCACCGCGGCGTAGGCCGCGTTGTCGGGCAGCCAGCGGTTCAGCCGCTCGGCCATCTTGTCGCGCTTGGGCTGGGAGACGATGTAGGTCGGTGAGCGCTGCAGCATCGTGACGTGCCCCGCACCCGACTCCGCCAGCGCCGGGATCAGGGTGACCGCGGTTGCCCCGCTGCCGATCACGACGATGTTCTTGCCGGCGTAGTCGAGGTCCTCGGGCCAGTGCTGCGGGTGGATGATCGGGCCGGTGAAGTCCTCCGAGCCGGGGAACTCCGGCGCGTACCCCTGCTCGTAGTTGTAGTAACCGCTGCACAGGAACAGAAACGAGCAGGTGATGGTGTCCGGCGTGCCGTTCTTCTCGATCTGCAGGGTCCAGCGGTTCGCCGAGTGGGACCAGTCGGCGCCGAGAACCTTGTGGCTCAGCCGGATGTGCTTGTCGATGCCGTACATGGCCGCGGTGCCCTCGACGTACTCGAGGATCGGCTTGCCGTCGGCGATGGCCTGGCGCTCGGTCCAGGGCCGGAACCTGAAGCCCAGCGTGTGCATGTCAGAGTCGGAACGGATGCCCGGATACCGGAACAGGTCCCAGGTGCCGCCCATGGCCTCGCGCTTCTCCAGGATGGCGTAGCTCTTGGTCGGGCAGCGGTCCTGGAGGTGCCAGGCCGCGCTCACGCCGGAGATTCCGGCCCCCACGATGACGACGTCGAGGTGCTCAGTCATGGCGCCACGCTATCAACGCAGCGTCGACTCAGTCAACACAGTGTCGAAACTTTCGACGTTGTGTAAAGTAGGCGCCGTGACTACCGCTGGCCAGACCCGCGCCCTGCGCGGCCGGCGCGCGATGCGGCCGTCGGGCGACGACCGCGAGCAGGCGATCCTCGCGACCGCCGAGCGGCTGCTCGAAGAGCGCCCGTTCGCCGACATCTCGGTCGACGACCTGGCCAAGGGCGCCGGCCTGTCGCGGCCGACGTTCTACTTCTATTTCAAGTCCAAGGAAGCGGTGGTGCTGTCGCTGCTCGAGCCGGTGATCGCCCGCGCCGACGCCGAGTTCGAGGGGGCGGTGCAACGGCTGCCCCAGGATCCGCGCCGGGTGTGGCGCAACGGCATCGCCGCGTTCTTCACCGCGTTCAGCTCGCACCGCGCGCTGGCCCGGGCCGCCACGGAGGCGCTGGCCACCAGCTCGGAGCTCCGCGCGGTCTGGCTGGGGTTCATGCAGAAGTGGATCGACCAGACCGCGGCCATGATCACCGCCGAGCGGGCGCGCGGAGCCGCGCCGGAAACCATCCCGGCCGCGGATCTGGCCACCTCGCTGAACCAGATGAACGAGCGCACGATGATGGCCGCGCTGGCCGCCGAGGTACCGGCCGTCGACGAGGACCGCGTCGTCGACACCCTCACCCACATCTGGGTCAGCAGCATCTACGGCGAGGGCGTTTAGTCCCGCGCCCGTCGCACCCGCGTGCGAACATATGTTCGTGCGGTGCGATGCGGCCATCCTGCACGCGGACCTGGACTCCTTCTATGCGTCCGTCGAACAGCGTGACGACCCGACGCTGCGCGGGCGCCCCGTCATCGTCGGCGGCGGGGTGGTGCTGGCGGCCAGCTACGAGGCCAGGGCCTACGGCGTGCGCACCGCGATGAGCGGTCGCCGTGCGCGTGGCCTGTGCCCGCACGCCGTGGTGGTGCCGCCCCGGATGAACGCCTACACCCGAGCCAGCGCGGACGTGTTCGAGGTGTTCCGCGACTGCACGCCGATCGTGGAGCCGCTCTCGGTTGACGAGGCGTTCCTCGACGTCGGCGGCCTGCGCCGGCTGCGCGGCACGCCGGTCGCCATCGCCGAGCGGCTGCGCGCCGACGTGCGCGCCCGCGTCGGGCTGCCCATCACCGTCGGCATCGCCCGGACGAAGTTCCTCGCCAAGGTCGCCAGCCGGGAGGCCAAGCCCGACGGGCTGCTGCTGGTGCCGCCCGATCGGGAGCTGGCATTCCTGCACCCGTTGCCGGTGAGCCGATTGTGGGGCGTGGGACCCAAGACCGCCGACCGGTTGGGTGCCCACGGCATCGCCACCGTGGCCGACGTCGCCGAGCTCAGCGAGCCGATGCTGGCGTCGCTGGTGGGCGCCGCGATGGGCCGCCGGCTGTTCGCGCTGTCGCGCAACATCGACTGCCGCCGGGTTACCACCGGGGCGCGGCGCCGGTCCGTGGGCGCCCAGCGGGCCTTGGGCCGCGCCGGCGGCGCCCTGTCCCCTGCCGAGATCGACGCGGTCGTGGTCAACCTGATCGACCGCATCACCGCCCGCATGCGGGCCGCCGGCCGCACCGGACGCACCGTGGTGCTGCGGCTGCGGTTCGACGACTTCGGGCGCGCCACCCGCTCGCGCACGCTGCCGTTCGCCACCTCGGCGACGCAGCCGATCCTGGCCGCCGCCCGGCAGCTCGTCGCCTCGGCCGCGCCGGTGATCGCCCAGCGCGGCCTGACGCTGGTCGGCTTCGCGGTCTCGGGGATCGACCGCACCGGCGCCGAGCAGCTGACGCTTGCCCTTCGGCGGCGAGCAACCCGAGATCGAGGCGGCGGTCGACCGGGTCCGGCGCCGCTACGGGCGGTCGGCGCTCACGCCCGCGGTGCTGGTCGGCCGCGATCCCGGCCTCGAGATGCCGCGCCTACCCGACTAATTCGAGCCCGTCCACTCCAGCAGCTGCTCAACCGGCCAGGTGTTGACGATCCGGTCGACCGGGACGCCCGCATCCAGCGCGCGCTGGGCGCCATAACCCAGGAAGTCCAGCTGGCCGGGCGCGTGCGCGTCGGTGTCGATGCTGAACACGCACCCCATCTCGAGCGCCAGGTTCAACAGCCTGGTCGGCGGGTCGCGACGCTCGGGACGGGAGTTGATCTCGACGGCGGTGCCGTGCTCGCGGCAGGCGGTGAACACCGCCTCGGCGTCGAACTTCGACTCGGGCCGGATCCCGCGGTTGCCGGAGACCAGCCGTCCCGTGCAGTGCCCCAGCACGTCCGCGTGCGGGTTGGAGACGGCGCGGACCATCCGGCGGGTCATGGCCGCCGGATCCATCGACAGCTTGGAATGCACGCTGGCCACCACCACGTCGAGACGCTCGAGCAGCTCCGGCTCCTGGTCCAGGCCGCCGTCCTCGAGGATGTCGACCTCGATGCCGGTCAGGATGCGCATCGGGGCGAACTCGTCACGCAGCCTGTCGATCGCGTCGAGCTGCTTGCGCAAGCGTTCCGGGGACAGGCCGTTGGCGATCGTCAGTCGCGGTGAGTGGTCAGTCAGCGCGCAATACTCGTGTCCCAGCCCCGCCGCGGTGGCCATCATCTCCTCGATCGGCGCCGACCCGTCCGACCAGTTGGAATGCAGGTGCAGATCGCCGCGCAGCGCGGCCCGGAGCTCCCCGCCGCCGAGATCGGCCGCCGCGGAGCGCAATTCGACCAGCGCGTCGGGCTCGCGGCCGGACCACGCCTGGGCGATCACCTTGGCGGTCTTGGGTCCGATGCCCGGCAGCGACTGCCAGCTGTTGGCCTGGCCGTGGCGTTCGCGGGCCGCGTCGTCGAGGCCCTCGATGACGTCGGCGGCGTTGCGGTAGGCCATCACGCGCCGGGACTCCTCGCGGGCCCTGTCCTTGTAATAGGCGATCTGACGCAGCGCGACTACCGGATCCACGCCTCCAGTGTGCCCGCGCGGTCACCGCCAAACCCTGCCCGGGCCGCTCACAGCAGCTGCCCGACGACGAATCCGGCGAGCAGCACCGCGAAGCCGCCGATCTCGCCGGCGATGAGTAAGGCCATCGACACCGCGGTTGCACGGTCGGCGTTTTCGAACTGGTTGACGGTGTCGCGCCGGGCGCCGTGGCTGATGTAGGTCAGGATCGCCGCGACGAAGAAGAAGACGACGGTGCCCGCCGCGGCCAGGTTGACCCCTGCCGGCCAGGCGCTGAGCTCGACGAAGACGGCGATCAGCAGCGTGGCGAACGCGTAGAGCAACGCCGCCCGGTGCGCGATGTCGACGTAGGGATGCGCGCGGTGGTCGTCGGAGGCCATGATCTGCCGGTACTTCCACACGCCGAGAACGAGGGCAAGCAGAAAGATCAGGCCCGCCGCCAGCAGTGTGAGCCTGGTGTCGATTCCCAGCGCGTGATTCATCGCCCGGCCGAGTTTAGTTGCCGTTGCGAAAGTTCGGCTACCGTCGGGCGCATGCGATTCGCGTTCAAGACTTCACCGCAACACACCACGTGGGCACGGATGCTGGCGGTGTGGCGGGCCGCCGACGACATCGACGTCTACGAGTCCGGCTGGACGTTCGACCACTTCTACCCGATCTTCTCCGACAGCGACGGCCCCTGCCTGGAGGGCTGGACCACCTTGACGGCGCTGGCCCAGGCCACCACCCGGCTGCGGCTGGGCACCCTGGTGACCGGCATCCACTACCGCCATCCCGCCGTGCTGGCCAACATGGCCGCCGCTCTGGACATCATCTCCGACGGGCGGCTCGAACTCGGGATCGGCGCGGGCTGGAACGAACAGGAGTCGGATGCCTACGGCATCGAGCTGGGCACCATCCGGGAACGCTTCGACCGGTTCGAGGAGGCCTGCGAGGTGCTGACCAGCCTGCTCAGCAAGGAGACCACCGACTTCGACGGCACGTTCTACCAACTCGAGGGCGCCCGCAACGAGCCCAAGGGACCGCAGCGTCCCCATCCGCCGATCTGCATCGGCGGCAGCGGGGAGAAACGCACGCTGCGGATCACCGCGCGCTACGCCCAGCACTGGAACTTCGCGGGCGGTCCGCCGGAGCTGTTCGCCCGCAAGCGTGACGTGCTGGCCGGCCACTGCACCGACATCGGCCGCGACCCCAAGGAGATCACGCTGTCGGCGCACCTGCGCCTGGATACCGACCGCCACTACGGCAAGGTCATCGAGGACGCGGCCGCGCTGGCCGCCGAGGGCCTGGACCTGGGCATCGTCTACATCTCCCCGCCGCACGACCCCGCCGTGCTGGAACCGTTGGCCGAGGCGATCCGGGATTCGGGGCTGGTTTCTTGATCAAAAAGGACGATTTGGCATAGCGAGCAAACCCGTCACGCACCCGCGAGTGCGTGCTCATCGGGGCATCACGCGCCGAACAGCAACATGTCTTCGGCAGTTACCAGGCGCTCGTTCTTGGCAGGGAATTCGCGGCTCTTCACCGGGTGACGAAACCATGACCAGGCGATTCGCCCCACCCGTGACCGGGGTAATGGGTTGACATGCACAGTGATCACTCCTGCGATCGGTTTGTTCAACCGGACTCCACCGTTGCCCGTGGTTGGATGAAGCCCACTGGCAATCATTAGACACCCGCCTTCCGGCAAAGGTGGCCAGACTCGCCGATTTTTGTTACGCGTGTTTCTAATGTGACTTCTGTGACTAAGCGAGGGGGGCGGTCGTCGGCTTGACCGGTGCGGGTAGTGCGGTCGAGCCTATCAGGTACCGGTCAACGCCCGCCGCCGCGGCCCTGCCCTCGGCTATCGCCCAGACGATCAGCGACTGGCCGCGGCCCATGTCCCCGGCGACGAAGACGCCGGGAACCGACGAATCGAAATCGGCGCCCCGGGCGACGTTGCCCCGCTCGGTGAGCTTGACCCCCAGGTCGGTGAGCAGGCCCGCCCGCTCCGGTCCGACGAATCCCATCGCCAGCAACACCAGGTCGGCCTCGAGCTCGAACTCGGAGCCCTCGACCTTGACGAACTTGCCGTCCTGCATGGTGACCTCGTGTGCCTTGAGCGCGGTCACGTGGCCGTCGGTGCCGACGAATTCCTCGGTGTTCACCGAGAACACCCGCTCGCCGCCCTCTTCGTGCGCCGAGGACACCCGGATACATCAGCGGGTAGGTCGGCCAGGGGGTGGACTCAGCGCGGGCCTCCGGCGGACGCGGCATGATCTCGAACTGGTGCACCACGGCCGCGCCCTGGCGGTGCGCGGTGCCCAGGCAGTCCGCCCCGGTGTCGCCACCACCGATGATGACGACCCTCTTGCCCTTGGCGGTGATCGGCGGCTCCCCGTCGGGGCCGAGCACGTCGTCACCTTCCTGGACCCGGTTGCCCCACGGCAAGTACTCCATCGCCTGGTGGATGCCGTCCAACTCGCGGCCGGGGATGGGCAAGTCGCGCCAGGCGGTGGCGCCGCCGGCCAGCACCACCGCGTCGAAGTCGGCGCGCAGCTGCTCGGCGGTGATGTCGACCCCGACGTTGACGCCGGCCCGGAATTCGGTTCCCTCGGCTGCGCATCTGGTCCAGCCGCCGGTCCAGGACGCGCTTTTCCATCTTGAATTCCGGGATGCCGTAGCGCAGCAGGCCGCCGATGCGGTCGGCACGTTCGAAGACGGTGACGGCGTGGCCGGCGCGCGTCAGCTGCTGCGCGGCGGCCAGGCCCGCCGGGCCCGATCCCACCACCGCGACCGTCTTCCCGGTGCGCGCGTCCGGGGGCAGCGGGACCACGAAGCCCTCCTCGAAGGCCTTGTCGATGATCTCGAGCTCGATCTGCTTGATCGTCACCGGATCCTGGTTGATGCCCAGCACGCAGGCCGGCTCACACGGGGCCGGGCACAGCCGGCCGGTGAAGTCCGGGAAGTTGTTGGTGGCGTGCAGTCGTTCGATCGCGTCGCGCCAGCGGTCCCGGCGCACCAGGTCGTTCCACTCCGGGATCAGGTTGCCCAGCGGGCAGCCGTTGTGGCAGAAAGGGATACCGCAGTCCATGCAACGCGTCGCCTGCTCGCGCAGGGTTTCGTTGTCGAACTCCTCGTAGACCTCGTTCCAGTCGCGCAACCGCAGCGGGACAGGCCGGCGCTTCGGCAGTTCCCGATGCGTGTACTTCAGGAAGCCGTACGGATCAGCCATGCGCGGCCGCCATGATCGCCTTGTCCACGTCCACGCCGTCGCGCTCCGCCTCGGCGATGGCCTGCAGCACCCGCTTGTAGTCGCGCGGCATCACCTTGACGAAGTGCCGTCGCTGTCCGGACCAGTCGGCCAGGATCCGCTGTCCCACCGCGGAATCGGTGGCGTCTACGTGCGCCTGAATCATTCCGTGCAACCACTCCACGTCGTCGTCGTCGAGGCTCTCGAGCTCGACCATCTCGCTGTTCAGGTTCTGCGGCACCTCGCCGTGCGGGTCGTAGACGTAGGCGACCCCGCCGGACATGCCGGCCGCGAAGTTGCGGCCGATGTGGCCCGAGGATGACCACCTTGCCGCCGGTCATGTATTCGCAACCGTGGTCGCCGACGCCCTCCACCACGGCATGCGCGCCGGAGTTGCGGACGGCGAACCGCTCGCCGACCACCCCGCGCAGGTAGGCCTCCCCGCTGGTGGCGCCGAACAGGATCACGTTGCCGCCGATGATGTTGTCCTCGGCGACGTAGTCCTGCGGCGCATTGTCGGCCGGACGCACCACGATGCGGCCGCCGGACAGTCCCTTGCCGACGTAGTCGTTGGCGTCGCCGTAGACCCGCAGCGTGATCCCCCTGGGCACGAACGCGCCGAAGCTGTTACCCGCCGAACCGTCGAACGTGATGTCGATGGTGCCGTCCGGCAGGCCTTGGCCGCCATAGGCTTTCGTCAGCTCGTGGCCGAGCATCGTGCCCACCGTGCGGTTGACGTTGCTGATCGTGGTGGAGAACCGCACCGGCTTGCCGGAATCGAGCGCCTCACGGCTCATCACGATCAGCTGCTGATCGAGCGCCTTGTCCAGGCCGTGGTCCTGGCTGGAGCTGCAGTACAGGTCCTGGTTCATGAACGCCGACTCCGGCTCGTGCAGCACCGGCGCCAGGTCCAGCCGGTGCGCCTTCCAGTGCGCCCGGGCCAGCGTGGTGTCCAGCGCGCCGACCTGCCCGACCACCTCGTTGAACGTGCGGAAACCCAACTCCGCCATGTATTCCCGGACCTCTTCGGCGATGAACATGAAGAAGTTCTCCACGAACTCGGGCTTGCCGGTGAAACGCTCGCGCAGCAGCGGGTTCTGGGTCGCCACCCCGACCGGGCAGGTGTCCAGGTGGCACACCCGCATCATGATGCAGCCCGACACCACCAGCGGCGCGGTGGCGAAGCCGAATTCCTCGGCACCGAGCAGCGCGGCGATCATCACGTCGCGGCCGGTCTTCAGCTGGCCGTCCACCTGGACGACGATCCGGTCGCGTAACCCGTTGAGCAGCAACGTCTGCTGCGTCTCGGCCAGGCCCAGCTCCCACGGCGCCCCGGCGTGCTTCATCGAGGTCAGCGGGGTCGCTCCGGTGCCGCCGTCGTGCCCGGAGATCAGCACCACGTCGGCGTGCGCCTTGGACACGCCCGCGGCCACCGTGCCGACACCGTTCTCCGAGACCAGCTTCACGTGCACCCGCGCCGACGGGTTGGCGTTCTTCAGGTCGTGGATGAGCTGCGCCAGATCCTCGATGGAGTAGATGTCGTGGTGCGGCGGCGGCGAGATGAGGCCCACGCCGGGCGTGGAGTGCCGGACCTCGGCCACCCACGGGTACACCTTGTGACCCGGAAGCTGGCCGCCCTCACCGGGTTTGGCGCCCTGGGCCATCTTGATCTGGATGTCGGTGCAGTTGGTCAGGTAGTGCGACGTGACGCCGAACCGCGCGGAGGCGACCTGCTTGATCGCGCTGCGGCGCCAGTCCCCGTTGGCGTCGGGGTCGAACCGGCTGACGTGTTCGCCGCCCTCACCGCTGTTGGACCGGCCACCGAGCCGATTCATCGCGATGGCGAGCGTCTCGTGCGCCTCGGCGGAGATGGAGCCGTAGCTCATCGCGCCCGTGGCGAACCGCTTGACGATCTCGCTGGCCGGTTCGACCTCGTCCAGCGGCACGGGGGGACGCACGTCGTTGCGGAACTTCAGCAAGCCGCGCAACGACGCCATCCGCTCGCTCTGGTCGTCCACCAGGCGGGTGTACTCCTTGAACAGCTTGTACTGCCCGGTGCGCGTCGAGTGCTGCAGCTGGAAGACGGTCTCCGGGTTGAACAGGTGGTATTCGCCTTCGCGGCGCCACTGGTACTCCCCGCCCACCTCGAGCTCGCGGTGCGCGCGCTCGTCGGGCCGGTCCAGGTAGGCCAGCCGGTGGCGCGCCGCGACGTCGGCGGCGATGTCTTCCAGGGTGATGCCGCCGGTCGCGCACGACAGGCCGGTGAAGTACTCGTCGAGCACGTCCTCGGAGATGCCGACCGCCTGGAACAGCTGCGCGCCGGTGTAGGAGGCCAGTGTCGAGATGCCCATCTTGGACATCACTTTCAGCACGCCCTTGCCGGCGGCCTTGATGTAGTTGTTCAGCGCGGCGTCGCGGTCGATCCCGTCGATGACGCCGCGGTCGAGCATGTCCTCGATCGACTCGAACGCGAGGTAGGGGTTGATCGCCGCCGCGCCGCAGCCCACCAGCAGCGCCATGTGGTGCACCTCGCGGGCATCGCCGGTCTCGACCACCAGGCCCGCGTGCGTCCGCGTGCGCTCGCGCACCAGGTGATGATGCACCGCCGCGACCGCGAGCAGCGACGGGATCGGGGCCCGCGCCTCGTCGGACTCGCGGTCGGACAGGATGAGGACCCGCGCGCCGTCGGCGATCGCGGCCGACGCCTGCGCCCGCACCTCGTCCAGCGCGGCCGCCAGGCCGGCGCCACCCTCGGCCACCGGGTACAGGCAGCGAATCACCTTGGAGCACATGCCATGCGGACGCCCGTTCACCACGTCGTCGGGGTTGAGGTTGACCAGCTTGGCCAGCTCGTGGTTGCGCAGGATCGGCTGCGGCAGCGTGATCTGGTGACAGGACCGTTCGTCCGGTGTGAGCAGGTCGCGCTCCCCGCCGGTGGTGACCCGCAGGCTGGTCACCACCTCCTCGCGGATGGCGTCCAGCGGCGGGTTGGTCACCTGGGCGAACATCTGCTGGAAGTAGTCGTAGAGCATCCGCGGGCGCTGCGACAGCACCGCGACGGGGGTGTCGGTGCCCATCGAGCCGATCGGCTCGGCGCCGGCGCGCACCATCGGCGCCACCAGCAGGCTCAGCTCCTCGTAGGTGTAGCCGAACGCCAACTGCCGCTTGACGACTCGTTCATGCGGCATCCGCACGTAGTCGCCCTGCGGCAGGTCCTCGAGGGGAACCAGCATCTTGTCGAGCCACTCCTGGTAGGGGTGCTCGGCGGCCAGCTCGGCCTTGATCTCCTCGTCTGCGACGATGCGGCCCTGCGCGGTGTCCACCAGGAACATCCGGCCCGGCTGCAGCCGCATCCGGCGCACCACCTTGGCCGGGTCCAGGTCGAGCACGCCGGCCTCCGACGCCATCACCACCAGCCCGTCCGCGGTGACCCAGATCCGGGAGGGCCGCAAGCCATTCCGGTCGAGCACCGCGCCCACGACGGTGCCGTCGGTGAACGTCATCGACGCCGGGCCGTCCCACGGCTCCATCAGCGAGGCGTGGTAGGCGTAGAACGCCCGCCGCGCCGGGTCCATCGAGTCGTGCCGTTCCCAGGCCTCGGGGATCATCATCAACACCGAGTGGGCCAGGGTGCGCCCGCCCAGGTGCAGCAGCTCGAGCACCTCGTCGAAGCGCGCGGTGTCCGAGGCGCCGGGGGTGCAGATCGGGAACAGCTTCTCGACGTCGGCCTCCGAGCCGAACACGTCGGTCTTGATCAACGCCTCGCGCGCGCGCATCCAGTTCTCGTTGCCGGTCACGGTGTTGATCTCCCCGTTGTGGGCGATGCGGCGGAAGGGATGCGCCAGCGGCCAGGACGGGAAGGTGTTGGTGGAGAACCGCGAGTGCACGATGCCCAGCGCACTGGTCAGCCGGTCGTCCTGCAGGTCAAGGTAGAACGCCTTGAGCTGCGGCGTGGTCAGCATGCCCTTGTAGACGAGCGTCTGACCGGAAAGGCTTGGGAAATAGACGGTTTCGCGCCCAGGACCGTCCTGGCCCGGCCCCTTGGTGCCCAGCTCGTGCTCGGCGCGCTTGCGCACGACATAGCAGCGGCGCTCCAGCGTCATCCCCGAGGCCCCCGCCATGAACACCTGCCGGAAGGTGGGCATCGCGTCGCGCGAGAGCGCGCCCAGCGACGAGTCGTCGGTGGGCACGTTGCGCCAGCCCAGCACGCTCAGCCCTTCGGACTCGGCGATCTTCTCCACAGCGGCACAGGCCGCCGCGGCGTCCTTGGACGACTGCGGCAGGAACGCGATGCCGGTGGCGTATTCGCCCGGCGCGGGGAGCTCGAAGTCCACGACGCCCCGCAGGAACGAGTCGGGAACCTGGATCAGGATGCCCGCACCGTCGCCGCTGCGCGGCTCGGCGCCCTGGGCGCCGCGGTGCTCGAGGTTGAGCAGCGCGGTGATGGCCTTGTCCACGATGTCGCGGCTGCGACGGCCGTGCATGTCGACGACCATGGCTACCCCGCACGAATCGTGCTCGAACGCGGGGTTGTATAACCCGGCGCGCTTGGGCGTCATATGCACCTGACCCTTCAACTGAACGTGCTGCGCGGCTCTCGCGGCTCCGATGAGGACCGCACCCGGAGGTTGTGGGCTCAACCCCTTCGGTCTTGCCGAGAGGCTGTCTCCCAGGCGGAGGTGATCCCGTTAGGGATACGTCCGTGCAGCGCTGAACGGTGGCCTGGAACCGGTTCCGGCAAGTCGTAAAACGATATGACAAAACCCGCCTGACATGCCAACTTCGCTCAAGTCTAACCTGCGGACTGGCGGCATCGTAAATTCGGAGAAAGCGGCGCGCGACGGCATCGCTACGTGCTGTTGCGCCTGCGCGCCCGGGGCGGCCCGGTCCCGGTTTCGCCGGGTCGCATCTTCTCCGCGACAGCCGAGCGGAGTTTGCTGGTGGCGCCCGCGGGGCCCGCCTCCGTGGTGATCACCTGCGGCCACACACGTCGGGGCGGCGGCGCCCTCGTTGCGGTCAAGTTTGCACGCCGGCGACGGGCGGCCCCGGCAGAGGCGGGTGACCGATACTGGACTCACCCTGGTCCGCATCCGAGGAGCTTATGAACGAGCGAGACGAATTCCTGCGGGACCGTCTGCAGCCCCATCGGCCCGCCGGCCCGGCCGCGCGCCCGCCCGGTCCGTCACCCGCTGGCCGGCAACCGCCACCCCCCGGCTTCACGCCCGGCGCCCAACGACCCGCCCCACCGCGCCCGCCGGCACCCCCGGCCCCGCCGCCACGCCCGCCGGCACCCCCGGCCCCGCCGCCACGCCCGCCGGCCGCCCCGACTCTGCCGCGCCAGCAAGTCGCCCCGCCGGCCCGATCGGCGGCCGAACCGCCCGAACGCGGTTGGCGACGCATCCTGCGGCTGGCCACCTTCGGCCTGGTCAAGGCCGGTCCGTCGGCCGCCCAACGCCAGGAGGCGGAATTCGAGGCCGCCATCCGGGCCCCGCTGCGCGGCATTTACAAGGTCGGCGTCCTCGGCAAGGGCGGCGTGGGAAAGACCTCGGTGGCCGCCAGCGTGGGGTCCCTGCTGGCCGAATACCGGCAGGACCACGTCGTCTCGATCGACGCCGACACCGCGTTCGGCCGGCTGAGCAGCCGCATCGACCCGCGACCGACCGGCTCGTTCTGGGAGCTGACCGCCGACACCAACCTGCGGTCCTTCGACGATGTGGTCGCCCGGCTGGGCCGCAACGCGGTCGGGCTGCACGTGCTGCCCGGCGAACCGGCGTCCGGCCCGCGCCGGGTGCTCGATCCGGCGATCTACCGGGAGGCCGCGCTGCGGCTGGACCGCCATTTCGGCATCTCGGTCATCGACTGCGGCTCGACGATGGACGCGCCGGTCACCCAGGAGGTGCTGCGCGATCTCGATGCCCTGATCGTCGTGTCCTCGCCGTGGGCCGACGGAGCCTCGGCCGCCGCCCGCACCCTGGAGTGGCTCGACGACCAGGGCCTGACGGGCCTGTTGCAGCACAGCATCGTGGTGCTCAACGACTCCGACGGCCACGCCGACAAACGCACCCGGGCGTCGCTGGCTCGCGAATTCGTCGAGCACGGTCGGCCGGTCGTCGAGGTCCCCTTCGACCCGCACCTGCGCCCCGGCGGTGTCATCGACGTGCGACGCGAGATGGCCGCGGCCACGCGGCGCAAGTTCCTCCAGGTCACCGCCGCGGTCACCGGGTATTTCGCCGCACGCGGCTAGGCCGGTCCCGGGGCCCCGGCCCGCGCCCACGGGTCGGCGACGGCCTCGATCTTGTGGATCAGACCGCCGCGGATGGTGAGCACGACGACGGCGAACAGGCGCCGCTCGGCGTAGGCCAGCACCACCGGCTGCCCGCCGAGACCGCTGACCAGCGTGGCTCCCGGCCCCAAGTAGCGCAGCAAGTTGGTGGCCACCGCGTCCGGGCCGCGGTTGACCTGCGGCGGTGGTGCCGGGTCGGCCAGGATCGTGCCCACACCCCAGACCGCCGGGTCCAACACGGCTGTCAGCGCGGCGATGTCGCCGTTGGCGCACGCGGTGATGAACCTCTGCGTGACGAGCTGGTGCTCGGCGGCGTCGACCGCGTGCAGCTTGGGTTGGGCCGCAACGAATTTCGACCGCGCGCGGCGGGCCAGTTGGCGGCAGGTGCCGGCCGGGCGGCCCACCGTCTGCGCGATCGCGTCGAAGGGGAACCCGAACACGTCGTGCAGCACGAAGGCGACCCGCTCGGCGGGGCTGAGGCGGCGCAGCAGTTCCAGCAGCGCGGTGCGGACCTCGTCGTCGAGGGTGACGCGGTCGGCCGGGTCCAGGCGGGGTGAGGTTTCACGATCCGGTCCCCGCTCGACGTCGCCGGGCCGTTCGTGGCGGGCGCGGGCCGAACGGATCTGGTCCAGGCACAGCCGGCTCACCACCACCGTCAGCCAGCCGCGGACGTCGTCGATCTCGCCGACATCGGCGCATGAGAGCCGCAGAAACGCCTCCTGGGCGGCGTCTTCGGCGTCGCCGACGTCGCCGAGCAGTTGGTAGGCGACGTTGACCAGGTACGGCCGGTGTCGGCGCCAGGCCTGGTCGACCTGGTCGCCGGAGGTGGTGTGTTCCATGAGCCTTCGACGATCCGGGGCCGAGAAAAGTTACGCGCGCGGCGGCAGTAACTTTCCCACCTTTTGCCCCGTCCTTGGTTCAAAGCAGACGAACTTCACGGAAGGAAACGCATCATGACGATCGTCGTGACCGGGGCGACGGGCAACGTCGGGCACCCGCTGGTCGCCGAACTCCTCGCCGCGGGCGCCCGGGTCCGGGCGGTCAGCCGCAGGCCTGGCCAGGCCGGGTTTTCCCCCGGTGTCGAGGTGGTCGACTCGGCGGCCGACGCGGTGGAGGGGGCGTCGGCGGTGTTCCTCAATTCCCGCGCGCTGGGTTCCGACCTTGCCGCCGTGGTGCGCCGGTGCGAGCGCGGCGGTGTCGCCAAACTGGTTGCGTTGTCGGCGATCAACGCCGACGACGACTCCTCGCGGCAGCCGTCGCGCTTCCGCGGGGACCGAAACCGGGAGGCCGAGCGGCTCGCCGTCGACTCGGGGCTCGCGTGGGTGAGCCTGCGGCCCACGGTGTTCGCGACGAATTTCGCCGGCATGTGGTCGGCGCAGCTGCGGGGCGGCGACGTGGTCGCCGGTCCCTACGCGGCGGCCTCGTCCGCGCCGATCGTCGAGACCGACATCGCGGCGGTCGCGGCGCGCGCGCTGCTCACCGACGAGCTTGTCGGGCAACGGATTGCGCTGACCGGGCCGCAGGCGTTCACCAACTCCGAGCTGGTAGAGGTGATCGGCGCCGTGCTGGGAAGGCGGCTGCGCTACCGGGAGATACCGGCCGAGGCGGTGCGGCAACGATTCATCGGCCTGGGGTTCGGCGCCGAGTTCGCCGACGCCTACACCGCCATGCTCGCCGTGACGCTGCATAAACCCGCCCTCGTCACCCACGACGTGGAGAGGGTGCTGGGCCGGCCCGCGACTCCGTTCGCGGACTGGGTGGCCCGGCACCGCGACCTGTTCAGCGCGGCGAAGGAAGCCTGACATGTCGCAGCCGCGCCCGCCGCGCTACCTGCGGCCGATGAACAAGGTGATGATGGCCGTCCAGCGACTGGGCCTCCCGACCGGCCCGGCCATGGTGTTGACGGTGCCCGGCCGCAAGTCGGGCCGGCCCGCGCAGCACCCCCATGACGCCGTTCGAATTCCGGGGCGGCCTGTACGTGGTGGCCGGCTATCCGGGTGCCGACTGGGCGGCCAACGCCCGCGCGGCCGGCACCGGCACGCTGAGCCGGGGCCGGCGGTCGCGGCCGGTGCGGATCGTCGAGCTCACCGCCAGAGCAGGCGCGCCCGTGCTGCGGGCCTTCCCCGCCGAGGTGCCGGTCGGGGTGGCCTTCGCCAAGCGGTCCGGGATGGTGCGCGAGGGCACCGCCGACGAGTTCGAGGCGCTGGCGGGCCGCCTGGCCGTGTTCCGGTTCGATCCCGAGAGGTGAAGCCCGACGCGGCTCGATTCGGTCCGCACGTCAGCGGCGGCGGTGCGGGCCTGGGCTATCAGGATGTGCAGACGAGATCCTTTGTACCGCATCCTATTTCGCGCTCGATGCTGTTGACCAGCTAGTTGGTGCTGGGTGGTGGTTGGGGTTGGAAGGGGTCGTACCACCACCAGTCGGCGCGTTCGCCGGTGGGGCCGGGATACGGCGGTACGGCGGGTGGGGCCAGGGTGGGTGGGCGCGCCAGCGATCCCGGGTTCAGCGCCTGCCCGTCGCTGTCGGTGACGGTCAAATCGTCGGCGGGTCCGGTGAGGGTGATGCCACCTTGGTGGTGCAGCCGGTGATGGTAGGGGCAGAGCAGGACCAGGTTGGCCAACTCGGTGGGCCCACCGTCTTCCCAATGCTGAAGGTGATGAGCGTGCAGGCCGCGGGTGGCCCCGCAGCCGGGCACCGCACAGCGGGGGTGGCGGTGCTCGAGCGCGCGGCGCAGCCGCCGGCTGATCTGGCGCGTCGTGCGCCCCGCACCGATCAACTCGCCGTCGCGTTCAAACCAGGCCTCCCAGGTGGCATCACAGCGTCACGTACTGCCGCTCGGCGTCGGTCAGCAGCGGACCCCGGTGCAGCGCGGCGGCGCGCTTGTCGACATCGAGGTGCACCACCACCGTGGTGTGCTGGCCGTGCGGGCGGCGGGCGGCCTCGGTGTCCCAGCCCGTGTCCACCAGACGCAGGAAGGCCTCCAGGGTGCCCGGCAACGGCGGCACGCTCTCCGGTGCGGGCTCGCTATCGGCGCGGTCGTGTTTCCACGCGGTGATCAGCGCATCACGGTGGGCGGCCAGCGCGGCATCGAACTTGGCCGCCTCCAACGGCGCAAGCTTGATCCGCCAGCAGGTCAACTCCTCGCTACAGGAGGTTTTGGTGATCGAGGGCTGCGGATCCGGGCGGCCAGGCGCAGGCTGCGGACGCGGTTCGAGGCTGACCGCGGTGCGCAACTGGCTCACCGACGCCGAACGCGCCAACTGCGCATAATGCTCATCCGAACCCGCCCCGCCCCGGGCGGCGATCACCCCGACCTGATCCAACGAGTAACGGCCCTCCCGCAGACCCTGGGCGCAGCGCGGGAACTCCGCCAGCCGGCCCGCCACCGTCGTAATCGTGTGCGCGTTCGCCGACGAGCACCCCAGCTTCCAGGCCACCAACGCCGCCACCGAGCGGGCCCCCGTCATCCCACACAACCCGTCCCGGTCGATCTCGGCGGCGATCTCCACAATGCGCCCATCAATAGCGTTGCGCTGACCGGCCAACTCCGATAACTCCTCAAACAACACCGCCAAACGCTCCTGCGGAATAAGCGGCTCAGCAGGCGCTTCGGCAAGGCCCAACGACGCGGTCAAACACATACCCACATCATCACAGCAGGGTCCGACAACTTGGGGCCGCCCAATCCGCCCCCTTCCGCGATGCCCACCTCGGCCACCAGCGCAGCCCGGCCCTCGCCTTCAGCGCGCAGAGCCCGGCTGGCTCCAACCGCAACAACGGGCCGGCCCGCTGCGACTACCGCGAACGGACCGCCGACGGGAACCGGGCATTCAGCGCGTTGAGCATTCTCCGCGCATCGGCTATGCGTTCCCGCACCGCCGCGAGCTGCTCCGGAGGGTCGACGTAGCCGTCGGACTCACATTGACGGCGCCACGCCGACTCCACGTCCGCCGCCTTCGCCTTCAGCTCCGCCATCTCGCGGCGCAGGATTCCGCTGAACAGCCGCGCCTGCGCCCGCTCGGGACGTCGGCTGAGGGGAATCACCCGGGCAGAAGCACTTGCAGTCAAGGGCTTAACTCCCCGTCCGTCGCCGCCACCGGCCAGCCGGCCGCGACCAGTCGCCGCGTCACTCGCTCGGTGTCCGCAGGCGAGGGCATGTCGTCGGTCAGCTTGGTGATCGCCACCCGCACATCGGTCCCCTCGACCGGCGTGGGACCGGTGGACATCAGCTCGATGGCGACGGCGACGACCTCATCGTCGGACAGGCGCCGGCGGAGCAACGCCAACAGGGGCACGTAGTCGGTGGCGGGTACGCCGTCGGGATAGCCCGCGCGCAGAAAAGCCAGGATTCGCTTCAGCAAACCCGACAGTGGCATGGCCACCCCCTCGCGTGAACATTCCTGCGCTCAACCCTGCTTTCCCCGGTCCGCCACGGCAAGTTTCCGACCGTCCGGAAAGACTGCGTTCATGAACAGTTCACCGATGCCGCCGCGCTCGGCCGCGCCGCTCGAAGGTGATGCATGCGCGCGGCGTTCCATGAACAACTCGACTCGCTGGCCGAACTGCTCAGCAACATCTGCGGCCTCGCCGGCAAGCCCCCGCGGGGAAGCCGCCTTCGTATTGCTGGCGTTGCAGGCATCCGTCGCGGGCAACCTGCGGCTGGTCGTCGGCTCCGTGAAAAACGTGTCCGGCGCCGACCGGAAGTGGCATGTGCGGCGGCCGGCCGAATTCGGCGGCCCTCAATGCGGCCGGGCGAGGTTGCCCATTTCGGCCAGGATTGATTGGCCCAGAACATCTTCCGGCAGGTCCTGCAGACCGGCCGCCGAGCGCAGGAACGGCTCGAACAACTGCCAGCCGAACATCAACGCCATCGCGTGTGCCGCTGCCAGCCGCGCGGTGCCGTCGTCGCGGTGTTCGCGGCGGACCTCCTCGACGAGCCTGGCGGCGCCGGGGAAGCTGCTCTGTAATTCACCCACCGGGTAGCCGTCGAGCAGCGCGCGGGCGATGACGCGCAAATGCCGGCTTCGCGCCGCCTCGATCTGGGCCTCGGGCGCCTTCGCCTCCACGAGTGCCGCCGAGGTGGTGGCCAGGTGATCGAGCACGGCGGCGACCAGCCGCTCCTTGGTGCCGAAGTGCCGAAAGACCAGGCCGTGGTTGACCCGTGCCTGCGCGGCGATGTCGCGGATCGACGCCGCCGCCGGCCCGCGGTCGGCGAACATCTGAGCCGCGCTCTCCAGAATCGCCGCGATCACCTCGTCGCGACCCGTCGGGGCGACATGGTCTGCCGGCCCGGAAGTTTCCCGCGGTGTAGTCACCCGCCTACACTACCGAAGCCCCTACCAGCGGACCTTGAAGCAGGCGGCCTAGCTGATGTTGATCACGCCCGCGCCGGGGTTGGCCGCGTGCACCACCGCGCGCGAGGCTGCAGATGGGCCCGGCCGCCGGGGTGGAGTTGGGGTCGTTCGCCATCGCGACTTAGCCTTGGCGGCTGCGAGCGCGGCGAGGGCTTCTACCGGTATCGGCAGTCGTGAACAGTACGTTATTTGGGCCGGATGTTTAATTGTCCTGTGCCGGGCGCCTGCTGGATGCGGTCGGCGGTGGCAGCCCGGTCGAGAGTGGTCGAGTCGATCACGTGGTGCTGGCAGGTTCCGAGGGCAACGAATTGGCGGTCCACTTCATGGCGGCCTCGTCCGGGCGCGACGCAATGCAGTGGAATTCCTGGAGGACGGGATCTAAAGCGGTGCAAAGCACTTGATGAATCGGTGCTACGGTGCCGCCCACGATCACCCAACAGCGGCCGGCGGCATAGGTGGCGGCCGCGCCCACGAGCACGGAGACAACGACGGTGCTTTGCCGGCACCCCGCTCCCGAAGGCCGGGTCAGCACACCGGCCTTCCGCGCCTAGCCGGTGGGGTCGTGTTTAGTCTAGTTCCCCAGAATCAAGCGCCATACGGTCCCGGTACGCCCCGTAGGATCCGGAATGCACCAGAACTTACTCCAGCTCCCGGGCGTTGTAGCCATGGCATCCGGACCGGCTTCCTGACACTCTCCCTCACTCGGATAGTCGCCCCCGACCTGTTCGGGATCTGCGTTGCTGATGCCGATGCCGGTGGTCATTAGCCCCGCCAAAGCCAACGCGCCGGCAGACATAATGATCCAACTGCGGATCTTGCCAACCGATTTCAGGAGACCCCTAGGCATTCCGAAGTTAGTCGGATTAATCGACTCCATTGTTTCCATCCGATCTGGTCCTCCTGGTGGTGCTCCATGCGGCGGTCCGTCATGGGGATAGGAACCGCATGCGAAGCGTTATCAGAGGACTAAGCATACAAAGCTCTTATCGATCGCGCGGAATACCAGGCTCCGGATTCGAACATGGAAACATCATCGAAATCTCGCGGTTACGTCGCGGATCGACGCCGCCGTCGGCCCGCGGTCGGCGAACATCTGCCCCGCGCTCTGCAGGATCGCCGCGACCACCTCGTCGCGACCCGTCGGGCCGACTTGCTCTGTCCGCCCGGAGCTTTCCCGCGGTGTAGTCACCCGCCTACACTACCGAAGCGCGCTACCAGACGATGGCGGCCATGTCCCGGTTGTCCGAACACACGCTCCGCACCGCGGCCTCGACATCGGCGGCCGTGATGATCTGCAGGTCCTCCACCGTCACCGGCTTGCCCGCGCGCTTCTGGGCGACCACCCGGGTGTCGCGGAAACCCTCGGCGCGCTCGATGACGTTGCGGGCGAACCGCCCGTTCTGCATCGCGTCGATGCCGTGGCGCCCGGCGGGCGTGGTGTAGTTGCGGATTGTGGTGGCGGCATCCAGGAATGTCTCGCGCGCGGCGTTGTCAAGCAGGCTGGCGCGCGGTTCGGCGTAGCGGTGCCCGATCTCGACGATTTCGGCCGGCGAGTACGACTCGAAACGCAGCTTGCGGTTGAACCGGCCGGCCAAACCCGGGTTGACGGTGAGGAATTCGTCGACCTGGTCCTCATAGCCGGCCCCGATGAAACAGAAGTCGAACCGGTGCGCCTCCAGCGCCACCAGGAGCTGGTTGACCGCCTCCATGCCGATCATGTCCGGTGTGCCGTCATGGTGGCGCTCGATCAGCGAATAGAACTCATCCATGAAAATGATTCGGCCCAAAGACTTCTCGATCAGTGCGTTGGTCTTGGGTCCCGATTCGCCGATGTAGTGCCCGCAGAAATCCGATCGGCGGACCTCCCGGATCTCGGGATGCCGCACGATGCCCATGCCCGGCATAGATCTTGCCGAGGGCCTCCGCCGTGGTCGTCTTGCCCGTACCGGGCGGACCCACCAGCAGCATGTGGTTCGTTTGCCCCTCGACGGGCAGGCCGTGCTCGAGACGCATCATGCGCACCTCGAGCTGGTCTTCCAGCGCGGCTACCGCCTCCTTGACCGCCGCCAAACCCACCTGCCTGGCCAACAGCTCGCGGCCCTCGGCCAGCAGCTCGGCCCGCCGTTCGGCGGCGCCGTCGTCGTCGAGTTGCTCGCGGCTCTTGGCCGTCGTGGCGTCCCACTTGTCGGTACGGCTGGCGATGGTCTGCTCGTCGGTCACCGCCAACTGCAGGTTCGGGTCGGCCAACGCCTCCTTGGCGGCCCCGGTGAGCACCCCGTTGATGGTGGCCTTGGACAGCCAGATCTGTGCCCGGTCCTCCTCACGCAGCTGGCGGTGCACCATCCCGCGCACGTACGCGAGATCCGCGACCAACAGCGGTATGTCGGCCGGGCCGATCGAGGCGGTCAGGACGTCGGCGTCGAAGCGCGACGAAGATGCGCTGTGGCCGATCACGTCCACGCGGTCCAGCCAGTCCAACGCGACCCTGCCCTGACCGAGGTGCGCCGCGGCGTGCGCCGCCAACGCGCAGATCGACGCCGTCACGGCCGACATGACGATCGCCTGCGGCGGGAGCTCCTCGGCGGCCGTCGACAACACGTCGGGCCAACGCTGGGTGGCGTGCCTCAGGAACGCCCGGGCCAGTTGGTGCCATTGGTGATTCGCCCAGGAATCCAACAGGTCGCGGTTGGCCAGCAGCTTGTCGGCCTCGGCGTAGTCCCCCGCGATCGTCAGCGCCGACGACAGCGCCAGGCCCACCTGGGAGGCGTCGGTCACCGTGATCCCGATGTAGGGACCCAGCTGGATCTCGGCGGCCAGGGTCGCGCCGATGCGCGTGGTCTCGCGGTGCAGCCACTCGCTGGTGGCGTTGAGTTGCTTCAGCGACGCCAAATCGTGGTCGCCGCAGGCGATGCGGCCCAGCCAGGCGTCGGCCATCGACGGGTCGGCGTCGGTGGCGGCGACAAACTCGGGCAGTGCCGCCACCCGGCCCTGCTGCCGCATGACCGCCATGGCCCGGTCGAAATTCCGACGAGCGGTTTGCAGATCACCCATTGCGTGCCTCGGATTCGCTTTGCCGACGTATCAATTGGTGACCGACATGCTCACCGGCTCGAGGCTGACGTAGCGGTTCTCCGCACGGAACATGTCCATCTCGACCAGCCAATTCTGCCCCGCCGCAGAGACGTTCACCGTCGCGGGGCCAACCTGCTCGATGATCACCTCGAAGCCATGCCGGTCGGGCTCGGCAAGCGTGGTTTCCCGCGGGGCGATGGTGATCACGGTGGCCGGCCGCGGGGTGGGCGAGATCGCCGCATCCCGCCTCGGGGCGTACTCGACGACGCTGACGGTCGTGCGCGGCGCGGGCCGCGGCGTGCCGACCACGCTGACCTCCGGCATCTTCACGCTCGCCCAGCGCGCCGCGTCACGGGTGTGCACACACACCCGTTCCCCGGCGCCGGCGGTGCGGATCACGATCCGCTTGGCGACGCGATCGTCGGCGGCCACGAAGACTCGCGACAGTTCCCCCGCGTCGGTAAGTGGGATCATCAAGCGGTCACCGTTGCTCAGCTTGCCCACCAGCACGCCCGACGGACCGATCTCGACGACCAGCTGCGGCGGCAGCGGGCTGCGCCGCAGTCCGCGCAGGTGTGGCCGCGGACCGCACATGTTGGCCGCGGCGGCGGCGCCCTGCTCGCCGTTGAGCCGACACAGGGTCACACTCGGCGGGGTGGGCGCCGGCGTCGGAGTGAGCACGGTGACCGTCGCGGTGCACGTGGCGTCCGGGTACACGGTCACGTTCTGCACGACCTCGTCGGCGCGCAGCGTCCACGCCTGCGCCAGGTCGCGCGACGTGATCGCCTGCGCAGGGTAGGCGTAGGTTGTCATCCAACCGGCCTCCCCGCGGATGGCCTTCCACCGCTGCGTCGGCCCGGCCGCCGCGTCCGCGCCCAGTCGGCGATCCAGTTCCAGCAGGTCGGTGGCGGTGGCCACCTTCGCCCGCAGCCCCTGGCAGCGCAGCAGGCCGGCGATGCGCTGGGCGACCGAAACGGCCGCCGCCCCAACGGTTGTGCGCCAGCGCAGGGCCTCGGTGTTCTCGAGCACCGGCAGCCGCATGATCAGCCACGTTTCACGCCGGCCCGCGTACGGCGGCGTGCCGATCTCCGAGTCGTACACCCGCGGGAAGTCGCCGACGCTGCCATGCCGAGACCCCAGCGTGACCACACTGATCGACTCAAGCTGCAGGCCCAGCGCGTGATGCAGCATCGGCACCAGTTCGACGATGTCGACCACGTTCTCGGTCTCGACGCTCACCGAGCCGGTCACCCGCGTGACCCGGTGCGCCCGGCCGAGCAACTGCACGGCCACCACCGCGACACCCTCGTGTACGCGCACGCCTCCACCGGATCGGTTGTTGGCCACCGTGATCGGCGCCTCCCAGCCGATCGGCCGGCGGCCCCGTCGCCACAACACCGCCCACGACCACGCCGGCTGACCCCACCACCGGACGAACACCAGCGCGGCCCCGACGACCCCCGCTACCGCGGCGCCGATGTAGCCACCCAGCGCCCAACCCACCAGCGCGAGGACGAAGACCACCCACACGCCGATCATCCGGCGATCGCTGTCGGAGCCGAACCCGGTGAGTCGCGGTCTCACCGCGCTCTCCGCAGTCGCCCCGCTATCGCCATCGCCAGTACACCGGCGACCACCACGCCGACGAACCCGAGGGCGATGTCGCGCGCCCGATGATCCGGTGGCGGGGGCGGCGGCGCGGGCCGGATCACCCGGCTCTGGGCGCCGGGCGCCAACCGGTCACCGGCGGGGATGTTGAACGTCAGCGCGGCGACCGGGTCCACCAGGCCGTACCCGACCTTGTTGTCCACACCCGCGGGCGGATTGTGGGCCGACTGCACGATCCGGTTGACCACCTGATGCGCGCTCAGGTCCGGGAATTTTGCCCGCACCAGCGCCGCGACGCCGCTGACGTAGGCCGCCGAGAAGCTGGTGCCCCAGAACGGCAATAGTCCATGGCTACTCCGACGCCGGCCCGCCGCTAGCGGTTCCCCCGTCCGCCGCTGCGCCAGCACCGGCAGTCACGCCGGCTTGGTAGAACTGCAGTGTGACCTACCCTCTGCAATTCGGCCTCCCGCAGCTTGTGCTGGCAGTTCTGGCGATCGGCGCCGTGCTGCTCCTGATTTCGTCGGTCGTCAGGCTGCGCCGGGGCAGGCGACCCTCCGGCGATGCGGCGGCGCGGCCGTCGTGGCGGCGCCGGCTGCAGTTCCGGCCGGGGCGTGCGGTCAGTGGGCTTGCGCTGCTGATTGTTTCGCTGCTGCTGCTTTGGTTCGTCACGCTTGTCCAGACGTACCTGGGCCTGACCGGCGAGGTCAGAGCCGCGCATGTAGTGGCGACGCCCGTCAGCAATGCCGAGCACCGCCTCGATGTGGCTCTCACGCTCTATGACGAGAACGGCCACGCGCAAACCCCCCACAGCTACGACGTCGAGGGTGACATGTGGGTGCTGCAGGCCGACATCGTGGAGCTCAACCACTGGTTAAACGTGCTCGGCGTGCACTCGGGCTACAAGGTGACCCGGCTGTTCGGTGAGCGACTCGACGGCGTTTCGCCGACACAGCACCAGATCATGCTGAACGGCGGTGATGGAACCTTCTTCGCCGACATGCGCGACGGCACGTGGTGGACCAAGCCATTCGTTCGCTCCGCATACGGCAACGCCGTCATCTCCGCACCCGGCGAATTCGACGTCTACGTCTCCCAGGACGCCATCAAGGCCCGCCCAAGCGGCGGATGAGCGGCTAGGAATTCCCCCGCGATCGCCACCACGCCAGCAATTCGGCGGTGGCCTCCTCGGTGCTCAACGGCCCGCGTTCGAGCCGCAGTTCCTTCAAAAAACGCCACGCCTCGCCGACCTGCGGGCCGGCCGGGATGCCGAGCAGTTCCATGATCTGGTTGCCGTCCAGGTCGGGGCGCACCCGGGCCAGGTCCTCCTGGGCGGCCAGCTCGACGATCCGCGCCTCCAGCCGGTCGTAGCTGGCCTGCAGCCGCGCGGCCCGGCGCTTGTTGCGCGTCGTGCAGTCGGCGCGCACCAGCTTGTGCAGCCGGGGCAGCAGCGGCCCGGCGTCGGTGACATAGCGGCGCACCGCCGAGTCGGTCCACTTCCCATCGCCATAACCATGGAACCGCAGGTGCAGATACACCAGCTGCGAAACGTCCTCGATCATCTGCTTGGAATACTTCAACGCCCGCATCCGCTTTCGCGCCATCTTGGCGCCGACCACCTCGTGGTGGTGAAAGCTCACCCCACCGTTGGGTTCGTGGCGGCGGGTGGCCGGCTTGCCGATGTCGTGCAGCAGCGCCGCCCAGCGCAGCACCAGATCCGGGCCCCCTTCGGGCAGAGGGTCCTCGAGCGCGATCGCCTGCCGCAGCACCGTCAGCGAATGTTGGTAGACGTCCTTGTGCTGGTGGTGCTCGTCGATGGCCATCTGCATGCCGCCAACCTCGGGCAGCACCACCTCGCCCAGGCCGGTCTGCACCAGCAGGTCGATGCCGGCCACCGGGTCCGCGCCGATGAGCAGCTTGTCCAGTTCGGTAGCCACCCGTTCGGCGCTGACCCGGGCCAGCTGCGGGGCCATCTCGGCCATCGACTCGCGCACCCGGGCGACAACCGTGAAGCCCAGCTGCGCGACGAACCGCGCGGCGCGCAACATCCGCAGGGGGTCGTCTCCGAAGGACACCGATGGGGCCGCGGGGGTATCGAGCAACTGCTTACGCAGCGCGGCCAAACCGCCCAGCGGGTCAAGAAATTCACCCGGCCCGGCCGACGTCACACGCACGGCCATCGCGTTGACCGTGAAGTCGCGGCGCACCAGGTCGTCCTCGAGGCGCTCCCCGTAGCGCACCTCGGGGTGGCGTGACACCTGGTCGTAGCTATCGGCGCGGAAGGTGGTGATCTCCAGCCGATGCTCGCCCTTGGCGACGCCGACGGTGCCGAACTCGATCCCGGTGTCCCACACCGCGTCGGCCCACCCACGCACGATCTGCTGCACCTGCTCGGGCCGGGCGTCGGTGGTGAAGTCCAGGTCGGGGCTCAGCCTGCCCAGCAGCGCGTCGCGCACCGACCCGCCGACCAGGTAAAGCTCGCGGCCCGCGGCCTCGAACGCCTCGCCGAGCTCGCGCAGCGTGGGGGTGTGCCGATTGAGGGCCACCGCGGCGGCGGTCAGGAGATCGGTATCGGCGTCGGGCACGTTCGACCAGCCTAGTCGGCGTCCCCCTCGCGTCGAGCCTGCGTCCAGCGCGCCCACGCCCGACGGGTCGACGCGCTCAGCACCGGCTCGGCGCCGTCAGCGCAGGCTCGACGCCGAGGGGCGCCGCGCACAGGCCCGCCGGCGCCTCGAACCGCCCTGTCGACCGCGCGGCCGCCGCCACCGCAATGCCGTTGAGCACCAACAGGATCAGCACGGGCCACACCGCGTCGGTGTGCGGGGCGATCGCACCCAGCAGCACGCCGGCCAGCGACGCCGCCAGCGACACGGCGGCCATGCTGAACCCCACCAGCACGGGGCGGTCGTACTCCTCGGCGAACGTGCCGATCCACTCGATGCCGGCCGCGTACACCGCCTGGTCGGCGGCCGCGGCGAGCAGGAAGATCAGCCCGTGCACCCACACCTGCGACCACAGACCGGCCTCGTGGGCGAGCACGCACACGACGGCGGCGCCGCAGGCCATCAGCGACGCGCCGACGAGCATCCCGCGCATGCCGGCGGCCCGGTGCACCGCCCGCCACAGGTACGAGCCGAGCAGCAGCCCCGCGCTCGCGGACACGACGACGGTTGGCAGGCTGCCGCCCGCGCCGGGGCTCCCGGCGGGAATGTGCAGCGCGTAGAAGGTGGCACCGAGCGTGATCGGTACGAACAGCAACTGGGTCACCGCGTACCGGCGAAACCACGGCTGCGACTTGGCGACGCACAGCCCGCGACGGACGGTGTCGACCAGTCGCGGGATGGCCGCACCGGCGTGCGCGTGAACCGGGCCGACGAACAGCGCTGCCGTCGCGGCGGCGACCATGACGGCGGCGCCCAGCCACAACACCGTCACGTCGACGTCGCCGAGCCCCGACAGCGCCGGGATCACCATGAGCGTCGCCGCGGCGATGACGGCAGCGCTGACCGCGTACTCGGTCAGGATCATCGGGCTGCGGCGCTCCAGCGGCAGTAGCGCCGACACCAGCTCGCGGTGGGCGCCGTCGCAAATCCCCTTCGCCATGCCAAGACCCAGCGAGGCGAACAAGAAAACCGCGTCGACCAGCAGTCCGTTGCGCACCGCGAGCGCCGCGCAGGCAATCAACGCGCCCATCGACACGCACCCGCCGGCGAACACCACATGCTTGAGGTGGCGCGACCACCCGAGCAGGACCGAAGACGCGGCGAACCCCGCGACGATGCCGACGCCGAACGCGGGATACAGCAGCGCGGCCACCCACAGGCTGCCCCACTTGACGCACAGGATCGGCAGCACGGCCGACACGTTGGACAGCTGCAGCGCGCAGGAATAGAGGACGCCTTGCGTCAGCAGGCGGCCATAGCGGCTCACCGCCTACCTCGGTGCGCGGTCTTCTCCCATAGGAACGGCGCGGTGATCAGCTGGTGCAGCGCGCGCCACCCCGCGATCCAGTGCAGCACCGGGTAGATCAACAGCGCCCGCAGCTGGTCCCAGCGCCGGACGGGGCAGGCCGCCAGCGCCACTCCCAGCAACGCGGCGATGGTGGCCACCTGGAGCGCCGCCAGCGCGGCCGGGTCCACCGCGGGCCCCCCGCACAGCCCGCGATAGCCGAGCAGTTCGCCGGCCGCCAACACCAGCGCCGCCGGCTGCAGCAGCAACACCAGCGGGGTGCCGAGCACGGTGATCATCAGCGCCAGGAGGCTGCGTATCCCGAATCGCCGCAGCGTGGTCAGCGGCCGGCGGGAGTGCACCAGCGCGGTGAGCAGGTAGCCCTTGTGCCAGCGGGTGTGCTGGCCCAGCCAGCCACGGAAGCCATCGGGGGCTTCGCCCCAGGTGACCGCGTCGATGACGCCGGTGCGGTACCCCAGCGCGCGGCAGCGCATCCCGAGGTCGGCGTCCTCGGAGACGTTCCAGGCGTCCCAGCCGCCGAGCCGGCGCAGGATGTCGGTGCGGAAGTGGTTGCTGGTGCCGCCCAGCGGGAACGCCGCACCCATCGCGGCCAGGCCGGGCACCGTCAGCCGGTACCGCAGCGCGTATTCCAGCTCGTTGCAGGCGGTGAACACGTTGGTCGCGCCGTTGGCCTGCAACAGGGTGGCCTGCACGCACGCGAGGTCGTCGCCGTGCGCGGCGAACGCCTCGGCGGCCCGGCGCAGCTGGTCGGGTTCGGGCCGGTCCTCGGCGTCGAAGATCACCAGCAGTTCCCCGCGCGCCAGCAGCAGGCCCGCGTTGCACGAGCGCGGCTTGGTCTGCGGGGATCCCGGGGGCAGCTGCACGATCCGCATGTGCGGCGGCGGGTCGGCGGCGCGGATGGCCCGCTGCGTGGCGGTGTCGCGCCGCTCCACCAGCAGCAGCACCTCGAGCCGGTCGGCGGGATAGTCCAGCTCGGCCAGGCAGCGCACCAGGTCCCCGATCACCTCCTGCTCCTCGTAGGCGGGCACCAACACGGTGTAGCTGGGCAGCTGTCCGGACACCGGCCGCGCCGCCCGGGCGTGGCGCCGCGGGGTCGCCCGGTGCCAGACGCCGGCCAGGGCGGCGACCAACCCCATGAGCGCGATCAGCGACGTCGCGGCGACCAGCGCGACCAGCATCGCCGACGGCCACAGCAGCACCGCGACGAGCGCCAGGGTCGCCGCCGCGAACCCGCCGACTCGCTGCCACGCACGAAACCCGTGCCGGGCGGCCAGATCCGGTTCGCGGTCGGCGAAGCCGTTTGCTATCTCATGGGCCACCTCGTCCGACGACTCGAGAAATACCCGGTCCTGAACGCGGCGCGGCCACGAGGGAAGGCCGGCCAAGACGCTCGCACCGACACCAACGGAAGGGGACTCGTCGACAGGGGAGGGGATCCGCAACACGTATGGAAGGCTAAATGAGGCCGCAACTTTCACGCGATCCGGCAACTGAACTCCTCGATCGCCCGTGACGCCGCCCGGCGAGTATGTCAGGAAGACCGACCCGTGCCAGCTACTATCGCTTGGGTGTCGGACGGCGAACAAGCCAAACCGCGTCGGCGCCGGGGCCGGCGCCGCGGTCGTGCTGCGGCGGCACCGCCGGAGAACCAGACCGACGGGCAAGCGGCCAACGACGCGGCCACAACGAAACCCCGCCGCTCGCGCGCCGCACGCAGCGGGGCGGACCGCCTGCGCACGGTGCACGAAACGTCGGCCGGCGGGCTGGTGATCGACGGTCTCGACGGGCCGCGTGCCTCCCAGGTGGCCGTCCTGATCGGTCGCATTGATCGGCGCGGGCGGATGCTGTGGTCGCTGCCCAAGGGGCACATCGAACTCGGCGAGACCGCCGAGCAGACGGCGATCCGTGAGGTCGCCGAGGAGACCGGGATCCGCGGCAGCGTGCTGGCAGCCCTGGGGCGCATCGACTACTGGTTCGTCACCGACGGCCGCCGGGTCCACAAGACCGTGCACCACTACCTGATGCGCTTTTCCGGTGGCCAACTGTGCGACGAGGACCTCGAGGTCGCCGAGGTGGCGTGGGTACCGATCCCGGAGCTGCCGTCCCGCCTGGCCTACGCCGACGAACGGCGACTGGCGCAGGTCGCCGACGAGCTGATCGACAAGCTGCAGAACGACGGGCCCGCGGCGCTGCCACCGCTGCCACCCAGCTCGCCGCGCCGACGCCCGCAGACCCACTCCCGCACCCGCCATTCCGACAAGCCGGGCCGGAAGAACGGTACCGGGCCAGGGCCGTGACGGCGCCGCGACTCTGCTGGGCCGGCTGGGTGCGCCTCGCGGTGGTGGTCGCCATCTTGGCCGGTTTCGCCGTGCTCACCGGCACCGCGCCGCCGCGCGCGCAGGCGGGCGAGCCGGGAGCCACGCCGTTCGTCCGCGTCCGCATCGATCAGGTCACCCCGGACGTGGTCACCACGACGAGTCAACCCGTCGTCACCGTCAGCGGCATGGTCACCAACATCGGCGACCGCCCCGTCCGCGATGTGATGGTCCGCCTCGAGCACGCCGCGCCCGTCGGGGCCTCGGCGGGCCTGCGCACCTCGCTGGACGGCGACACCGACCAGTACCAACCGGTCTCGGACTTCCTGACGGTGGCCCCCGAACTGCAGCGCGGGCAGCAGGCCGGCTTCACGCTCTCGGCGCCGCTGCGTTCGCTGACCAAGTCCTCGTTCGGCATCGACAAGCCCGGGATCTACCCCGTGCTGGTCAACGCCAACGGCACGCCCGACTACGGCGCTCCCGCCCGCCTGGACAACGCGCGGTTCCTGTTGCCCGTGGTCGGGGTGCCGCCCGACCACGCCGGCGACCTGGACTCCACCGTCGCCCCCGACACCTCCACACCGGTGTGGATCACCATGCTGTGGCCCCTGGCCGACCGCCCCCGGCTGGCCCCCGGCGTCCCGGGCGGGACCATCCCGGTCCGGCTGGTCGACGACGAGTTGGCGACCTCGCTGGCAACCGGCGGCCGGCTGGACGTCCTGCTGTCGGCGGCCGAGGTCGCCACCAGCCGCGACGTCGACCCCGACGGCGCCGTCGGGCGGGCGCTGTGCCTGGCCGTCGACCCCGACCTGCTGGTCACCGTCAACGCGATGACGGGCGGCTACGTGGTGTCCAACTCGACCGACGGACCCGCCCAGATGCCGGGGACCCCGACGCACCCCGGTACCGGCCAGGCCGCGGCGATCGCCTGGCTGAACCGGCTGCGCGCGCTGGCCAAGAGGACCTGCGTGGCGCCGCTGCCGTATGCCCAGGCCGACCTGAACGCGCTGCAGCGCGTCAACGACCCTGGGCTGAGCGCGATCGCCACCACCGGCGTCGGCGGCATCGTGGACCGCATCCTGGACGTCTCCTCCATCCGCGGGGCCACGCTGATGCCCGACGGCCCACTGACGGGCCGCGCGGTCAACCTGCTCAGCGGCGAGGGCAGCACCGTCGTGATCGCGGCCGGCGACCTGGCCGCCCACGACGGGCAGGGTGGCACCGCAAGCGATGTTCCCGGCGCCGACACCGCGCCCCGGCGGGTGTCCCCGCAGGTGGTGCTCGCCCCATTCGACCCGGCGGTCGGCGCCGCCCTGGCCGGCGCGGGCGCCAGCCCCGCCGTCCCCACCTACCTCGACTCGTCGCTGGCGGTCCGGCTCACCCACGACTCGCAGACCGCCCGCCGCCAGGACGCGCTGGGCTCCATCTTCTGGCACGCCCTGCAGCGCAACGCGGCGCCGCGTGTCCAGCTGCTGGTCCCGCCGGCGACGTGGGACCTGCAGGCCGATGACGCGCAGGTCATCTTGACCGCGCTGGCCACGACCATCCGCTCGGGCCTGGCGGTGCCGCGGCCGCTGCCTGCGGTGCTCGCCGACGCCGCCGCGCACCCGGCGACGTCGGGCCCGGTGGACCGCAACTCGCCCGCGCGGGGCCGGTTCTCCGATGAGGTCACCGCCGACATCGGTGGGCAGGTCGGCCGTCTGTGGGGACTGACCGCCGCGTTGAGCACCGACGAGCGCACGGGGCTGACGGGCATCGGGTACACCGCGCCGCTGCGCGAGGACATGCTGCGCGCGCTGAGCCAGTCCGAGCCGCCCGACGCCCGCAACGGGCTCGCCCAGCAGCGCCTGGCAGTCGTCGGCAGGACAATCAACGACCTTTTCGGCGCGGTCAGCATCGTCAACCCGGGCAGCTCCTACACGCTGGCCACCGAGCACAGCCCGCTGCCGCTGGCCCTGCACAACGGGCTGGCCGTCCCGATCCGGGTGCGGCTGCAGGTCGACGCACCCCCCGGGATGACCGTCACCGACGTCGGGGAGGTGGAACTGCCGCCCGGCTACCTGCCACTGCACGTGCCGATCGAGGTGAACTTCACCAAGCGCGTCGCCGTGGACGTGACGCTGCGGACTCCCGACGGAATGCGCCTGGGCGACCCGGTGCGCTTGTCGGTGCATTCCAACGCCTACGGCCAGGTGCTGTTCACGATCACGCTGAGCGCCGCGGCGGTGCTGGTGCTGCTGGCCGGGCGCCGGCTATGGCACCGATTCCGCGGCCAGCCCGACCCCGCCGACCTGGACCGGCCGGACCCGCCGCACCCGCGCCCGGCCGAGGCTCGACGCCGGCGTCGGCCGCCGGGTCGACGAAGAGCACCGCGTATGAAATCCGCCCCGCGACGGGCCGATCCACAGCCGCCGCACCGACGGTCCGGGCCCAGTCATTCCGCCCCGCCGGCGGCGGGACTCGTCGCCGGACCCGCCGCGGCGGCGGCCCGAACTGTCCGACTCCGCGGTGGTCTCCCGGTCGTGGGCCATCGCGTTCGCCACGCTGGTCAGCCGGCTGACCGGCTTCGCCCGGATCGTGCTGCTGGCCGCGATTCTGGGCGCGGCGCTGTCCAGCGCCTTCTCGGTGGCCAACCAGCTGCCGAATCTCGTGGCCGCGCTTGTGCTGGAGGCGACGTTCACCGCGATCTTCGTGCCGGTGCTGGCCCGCGCCGAACAATCCGACCCCGACGGCGGCGCGGCGTTCGTGCGGCGCCTGGTCACGCTGACGACGGTGCTGCTGCTGGTGGCGACGGCGCTGTCGGTGCTGGCCGCGCCGCTGCTGGTGCGCCTGATGCTGGGCCGCATACCCCAGGTGAACGAGCCGCTGACGACGGCCTTCGCCTACCTGTTGCTCCCGCAGGTGCTCGCCTATGGCCTGACGTCGGTGTTCATGGCGATCCTGAATACCCGCAACGTGTTCGGCCCGACGGCGTGGGCACCCGTCGTCAACAACGTCGTCGCGCTCGCCACCCTGGCGGTGTATGTGGCGGTCCCCGGTGAGCTGTCCGTGGACCCGGTGCGGATGGGCAACGCGAAGCTGCTGGTGCTCGGCGTGGGCACCACCCTGGGCGTGTTCGCCCAAGTCGTGGTGTTGCTGGTCGCGCTGCAGCGCGAACGCGTCAGCCTGCGCCCGCTGTGGGGCATCGACGAGCGGCTCAAGCGCTTCGGCGCCATGGCCGCCGCGATGGTGCTCTACGTGCTGATCAGCCAGCTCGGCCTGGTGGTCGGCAACGAAATCGCCAGCGCCGCGGCGGCTTCCGGGCCGGCGATCTACAACTACACCTGGCTGGTCCTGATGCTGCCGTACGGCATGATCGGGGTGACCGTGCTGACCGTGGTGATGCCGAGGCTGAGCCGCAACGCCGCCGCCAACGACATCAAGGCCGTGCTCGCGGACCTGTCGCTGGCCACCCGGCTGACGCTGATCACGCTGATCCCCATCGTGGCGTTCATGACCGTCGGCGGCTCGGCGATCGGCAGCGCCCTGTTCGCCTACGGCCGGTTCGGTCAGGTCGACGCCGGGTATCTGGGCGCCGCGATCGCGCTGTCGGCGTTCACGCTGATCCCCTACGGCCTGGTGCTGTTGCAGCTGCGCGTCTTCTACGCGCGCGAGCAGCCGTGGACCCCGATCGTGATCATCGTCGTCATCACCGCGGTCAAGATCGCCGGCTCGCTGCTGGCGCCCCACCTGACGGGCGACCCGAAGCTGGTGGCCGGCTTCCTCGGCCTGGCCAACGGCGCCGGGTTCCTGGTCGGCGCGATCGTCGGCTACCGCCTGCTGCGGGTGGCGCTGCTGCCCGCCGGGGGCCACCTGGTGGGCGCGCAGACGGTGCGCACGATCCTGGTGACGATCGCTGCATCCCTACTCGCCGGCCTTCTCGCCCACGTCGCCGACCGCCTGCTTGGCCTGGGCCGGCTGACCGCGCACGGCGGCGGCGCGGGGTCGCTGCTGCGGCTGCTGGTGCTGGCGATCATCATGGCGCCGATCATGGCGGCGGTCTTGCTGCGCGCGCAGGTTCCCGAGTCGCAGGCCGCGCTGGACGCCGTCCGGCGCCGGTTCGGGCGTGGCGGCGGGCGGCCGCGACCCAGCAAACAAGCCGAGCGGGACCAATCGTCCGGGCCGCGGCCCGTCACGTACCCTGAGCGGAGGAAATCGTCCCTGCCGAGGGTGAATGCGGTCGACGAACCGCGCAGGCCGCCGGAGCGGGAAGGCAGAGCCCGGATAGCGAAAGGACCGGAGGTGACCGACCGCCCAACGGAGAGCGCCGCTTCCGACGCCGCATCTGGCTCGGTGTCGCGCACCGAACTGCCGCGGCCGGCCGCCGACGACTTCCAGCCCGACATTCCCGCCGACAAGGCGAACGCGTCGGCCCGCCGCGAGCGGGACCAGGTCAGCGGTGGCGCGTCGGCCGACTCCGCGCGCGGGTCCACGCCGCCCGAGGCGCCCCGCGAACGCGGCGGCGAAGCTCCCGACGACGTCCACCTGGTTCCCGGCGCCCGCATCGCCGGGGGCCGGTACCGGCTGCTGGTCTTCCACGGCGGCGCGCCGCCCCTGCAGTTCTGGCAGGCGCTCGACACCGCGCTGGATCGCCAGGTGGCGCTCACCTTCGTCGATCCTGACGGCTCCCTGCCCGACGAGGCGCTGCAGGAAATCCTGTCCCGCACGCTGCGGCTGAGCCGCATCGACAAGCCCGGTGTCGCCCGGGTGCTCGACGTGGTGCACACCGCGGCCGGCGGCCTGGTGGTGTCGGAGTGGATCCGCGGCGGCTCGCTGCAGGAGGTGGCCGACACCGCGCCGTCGCCCGTCGGCGCCGTCCGGGCGATGCAGTCGCTGGCCGCCGCCGCCGAGGCCGCCCACCGCGCCGGCGTCGCCCTGTCAATCGACCACCCCAGCCGGGTGCGCGTCAGCATCGACGGCGACGTGGTGCTGGCATACCCGGCGACGATGCCCGACGCCAACCCCCAGGACGACATCCGCGGCATCGGCGCCACACTGTATGCCCTGCTGGTCAACCGGTGGCCGCTGCCGGAATCCGGGGTGCGCAGCGGGCTGGCGCCGGCCGAGCGGGATTCCAACGGCGTGCCCGTCGAACCCACCGTCGCCGACCGCGCCATCCCCTTCCAGATTTCCGCGGTCGCCGTTCGGGCGGTACAGGACGACGGCGGGATACGCAGCGCCTCGACGCTGCTGAACCTGCTGCAACAGGCGACCGCGGTCGCCGACCGCACCGAGGTGCTCGGCCCGATCGACGACACCGTGTCACCGGCGTCGGCCCGCGCGGCCACCGGTCACGAGCACGCCGCCTTCGCGCGGCGCCGACGCAACCTGCTGATCGGAGTCGGCGCGGGCCTGGCCATCCTCGTGGTCGCCCTGCTGGTGCTGGCCTCGGTGGTGAGCAAGATCTTCGGCAACGTCGGCGGCGGCTTGAACGGGAACGAACTCGGGCTCAACGGGCCGACCTCCTCGACGGCATCCTCCTCGGTCGGCAACGCGCCCGCGGGCAGCGTCGTCAAACCCACCAAGGCCACGGTCTTCTCCCCCGACGGCGAGGCCGATAATCCCGGCCAGGCTGGGCTGGCCATCGACGGCGACCCGTCGACCTCCTGGGAAACCGACACCTACACCGACGCCGTGCCGTTCCCCGCCTTCAAGAACGGGGTCGGGCTGATGCTGCAGCTACCGAATCCCACGGTGGTGGGCGCCGTGACCCTCGACGTTTCCAGCACCGGGACCAAGGTCGAGCTGCGCTCGTCGGCCACACCGACCCCGGCCAAGCTGGACGACACCAAGCTGCTGATGCCGGCCGCGGCCCTCAAACCGGGGCGCAACGTCATCGCGGTCAAGTCCGCGGCACCGACTTCCAATCTGCTGGTGTGGATCTCGACGCTGGGCAGCACCGACGGCAAGAGCCGCGCGGCGATCTCGGAGATCAAGGTCCAGGCCGCATCCTGACCGCGCCACTCACAGCGGGCGCCGGCGGGTGAAGTGCCGCCCACTGGGCGATTGGCTACTGTCCCGGCCGTGGGGTGCGGGGGTCAAGGCCGGCGGGAACGCACTGATGCCGAGTTGCTGGCGGCCCACGTCGCCGGCGACCGGCACGCGTTCGGCGAGCTGTTCCTGCGCCATCAACGCCAGCTGCACCGGCTGGCCCGGCTGACCACCCGCAGCCCCGAGGACGCCGAGGACGCGCTGCAGGACGCCATGCTCTCGGCGCACCGCGGGGCCGGCGCGTTCCGCCATGACGCCGCCGTCGGCAGCTGGCTGCACCGCATCGTCGTCAACGCCTGCCTGGACCGGCTGCGGCGCGCCAAGGCCCGCCCCACCGCGCCGCTCGAGGACGTCTATCCGGTCGACGATCGGACCGCCCAGGTCGAGACGGCGATCCTGGTGCAGCGGGCCCTGATGCGGCTTCCCGTCGAGCAACGGGCGGCGATCGTGGCCGTCGACATGCAGGGCTACTCGATCGCCGACACGGCTCGGCTGCTGGGCGTCGCGGAGGGCACGGTGAAAAGCCGCTGCGCCCGCGGCCGGGTCCGCCTCGCCGAGCTGCTCGGTTACCTCGACACGGGCACCCGCGCCATACCCGACCAGGTGTGAAACGTGGCCATCGGGCCGCCCATGCCGGACACTGGGGCGAATGGAGGAAGCGGACAGCGATCCGGCGGATCGGCGTGACGCGGGGGTCGACGCGCCGCTGACGGTCGAGCTCCTCGCCGAGTTGCAGGCCGGTCTGCTCGACGACGAGGACGCGGCGCGGGTGCGCCGACGGATCCGCGCCGACCCCCGGGCCCAGGGCATGCTGCGGGCACTCAACCGGGTACGGCGCGACGTCGCCGCCGTGGCCGCCGATCCCGCCTCGACGCCCGCGGCGCCGCCCGGCGTCGCCGACAGGATCTCCGCGGCGCTGCGCGCGCACCCCCCGTCGGGCTCATCCGGTGGCGCCGCACACGCCGCGCGGCCGCGCGCCCGGCCCGCCCGGGTCGTCGCCGGGGTTGTCGGGCTGTCCGCGGCGCTCGCCGGCATCGGTCTGGGCGCGACGGCGCTGATCCGCGAGCCCGCGCACACGCCGAGCGCGCCGGTCACCGCCGAGCACATCACGGTCTCGGTGCCGCCGATGACGGTCCCGCTGTCCCGCGCCGAGATCCTCGAGCTGCTCGACCACAACCCCGAATACGGCACCCTCGGCGACCCCCAGCGGCGCGCCTCGTGCCTCAGCGGCCTCGGCTATCCAGGGTCCACCGGCGTGCTGGGCGCCCGGCCGATCGAGATCAACGCCCGCCCCGGCATCCTGCTGGTGCTGCCCGGCGACACGCCAGACACCCTGGCGGTCTTCGCCGTGTCACCGGCTTGCAGCGCCGCCGACACCGGACTGCTGGCCAACACCACGGTGCCGCGCGCCTAGTGTGGTGCCATGTGGTGCGCGACACGCCCGGGAACAGTGGCGCCCCCGTCAGTGTTGACACGGATCCATAGCGCGTCCGTTCTCCGAGAGGTTCGTATGAGCGCCGACACTGTTCACGACGTGATCATTATTGGTTCGGGTCCTGCGGGGTATACCGCGGCGTTGTATGCCGCGCGGGCGGAGTTGGCGCCGCTGGTGTTCGAGGGCACCTCGTTTGGTGGGGCGTTGATGACCACGACCGAGGTGGAGAACTATCCGGGGTTTCGTGAGGGGATCATGGGCCCGGCGTTGATGGAGGAGATGCGCGAGCAGGCGTTGCGGTTCGGCGCGGATTTGAAGATGGAAGACGTGGAGTCGGTGTCGCTGTCCGGGCCGGTGAAAACGGTGACCGCCGAGGGGGTGACGCATCGGGGGCGGGCGGTGATCTTGGCGATGGGTGCTGCGGCGCGGTATCTGGGGGTGCCCGGGGAGCAGGAGTTGCTGGGGCGCGGCGTCAGTTCGTGTGCGACCTGTGATGGGTTTTTCTTCAAGGACCAGGACATTGCGGTGATCGGGGGCGGGGACTCGGCGATGGAGGAGGCCACGTTTTTGACCAAGTTCGCCCGCAGTGTGACGTTGGTGCACCGGCGTGAGGAGTTTCGGGCGTCGCGGATCATGCTGGATCGGGCGCGGGCCAACGAGAAGATCCGGTTCGTGACCAACACCGCGGTGGATGCGGTGGAGGGCGCCGACACGGTGACCGGGTTGCGGTTGCGTGATGTGGTGTCGGGGGCGGAGTCGCGGTTGGCGGTGACGGGGATGTTCGTGGCGATCGGGCATGATCCGCGCTCGGAGTTGGTGCGTGGGGTGCTCGAGATGGACCCGGAGGGCTATGTGCTGGTGCAGGGGCGTTCCACGGCGACCTCGATCGAGGGGGTGTTCGCCTGTGGGGATCTGGTGGACCGCACCTACCGGCAGGCCATCACCGCGGCCGGCAGCGGCTGCGCGGCGGCCATCGACGCCGAACGCTGGCTCGCCGAACACGACGGCCCACGAACGGATGAAAAGGATTACAGCACCGACGCATTGATGGGAGTTGCACCATGACCGACACCGAAAAGGGCGGGGGCACAAAGGAGGTCACCGACGCATCGTTTTCCTCTGACGTGTTGTCCAGCGACAAGCCTGTGCTGGTTGACTTTTGGGCGACCTGGTGCGGTCCGTGCAAGATGGTGGCCCCGGTGCTCGAGCAGATCGCGGCCGAGCAGGCCGGGCAGCTGACCGTGGCCAAGCTCGACGTGGACGCCAACCCGCAGACGGCCGGCCAGTTTCAGGTGGTGTCGATCCCCACGATGATCCTGTTCAAGGACGGCGAGCCGGTCAAACGGATCGTCGGCGCCAAGGGCAAAGCGGCGCTGCTGCGCGAAATCTCCGACGCGGTCCCCGGGCTGGGCTGACCCGAATCCGGTTCGCCGTTCCGCGCCTCACGCTCAGCCTGGGGTTTTCCCGATTTCGGGAAGGATCTGCGACAATGGCTGTCAGCTGCCACCCCCAAAACAAGCGCATCACATTGTCCCGGAGGGCCCTTCGTATGTCGAGTCCGCGCCGCGAAGACGGCGACGCGCTGCGCCGTGGTGACCGCAGCGCAGCGGTGACCGAGATCCGGGCCACGCTGGTTTCGCTGGGGTTGCTGGACAATTCGGAGGAGGACCTGACTACGGGCGGGCACGTGGCCCTCGAGCTGTTCGACTCCGAACTCGACCACGCCGTGCGGGCATTCCAGCAGAATCGCGGATTGCTGGTTGACGGCATCGTTGGCGAGGCCACCTACCGGGCGTTGAAGGAGGCGTCCTACCGGCTCGGCGCCCGCACGCTCTATCACCAGTTCGGCGCCCCGCTCTACGGTGACGACGTCGCCACGCTGCAGGCCCGGCTCCAGGACCTCGGCTTCTACATCGGGCTGGTCGACGGCCACTTCGGGCTGCAGACCCACAGCGGGCTGATGTCGTATCAGCGGGAGTACGGGCTCGCCGCCGACGGCATCTGCGGCCCGGAAACGTTGCGCTCCTTGTACTTTCTGAGTTCGCGGGTCACCGGCGGCTCGCTCCACGCGATCCGCGAGGAAGAGCTCGTCCGCCGCTCCGGGCCCAAGCTGTCAGGCAAGCGGATCATCATCGATCCGGGCCGCGGGGGCGCCGACCACGGAATCATCTCCCAGGGCCCGTCCGGACCCATCAGCGAAGCAGATATGTTGTGGGACTTGGCAAGCCGACTCGAAGGCCGGATGACCGCCATCGGCATGGAGACCTTCCTGTCCCGCCCGACCAATCGCAGCCCGTCGGACGCCGAGCGCGCTGCGACCGCCAACAACGTCGGTGCGGACCTGATGATCAGCCTGCGCTGCGAGAGCCAGCCCAACCCCGCGGCCAACGGCGTGGCCTCGTTCCACTTTGGCAACTCACACGGTTCGGTGTCCACGATCGGGCGCAATCTCGCCGACTTCATCCAGCGGGAAGTGGTGGCCCGCACAGGTTTACGTGATTGCCGCACGCACGGCCGGACGTGGGACCTGCTGCGGCTGACCCGGATGCCGACCGTTCAGGTCGACGTCGGCTACATCACCAATCCGCGTGACCGCGCCATGCTGGTCTCGACCCAGACCCGTGATGCCGTCGCCGAGGGCATCCTTGCCGCGGTCAAGCGGCTTTACCTGCTGGGCAAGAACGATCGGCCCACCGGCACCTTCACATTCGCCGAGTTGCTGGCTCACGAGTTGTCGGTGGAACGGGCCAGCAGGCTCGGCGGCTCGTAGCCCCTCGTCTAGCCGCTCTCGCCGGCCCGCGCCGTGCCGCTCACCGTCGACCCCGCCCCGACCGGCTGCTCCAGCTGAGCGCTCGCCAGCAGGCGCTCGAGCGCGGCCTCGACCTCGGCCTTCCAGCCCAGGTCCTTGCCCAACTCGAGCCGCAGCCGCGGGAAGTAGCGGTGCGGAGCCACGACGACGAATCCCACGTCTTTGAGGAAGTCCGCGTCGATGATGCAGTGCTCCACCGAGCAGTCACCGAGGGCCTCCAGCACGGGACGCACGTCGGGATCGACCATCCGCGGATCCTGCAACTCGGCGGCCTCCGGCGTACGGCCGAACGCCTCCAGCGCCCGCACCCCACGCCGGACCAACTCGTCGATCACCCCGGCGATCAGCCCGTGCGGCAGATCTGCGGCGGTCTGGCCGGGCTCGATGCCCATCGACGTCAACAACACCGCGTCCGCGGAGACCGGCGCGGTGGGAAACCGCTGCGCGCGCGGCACCGCCCGCGGCGGGGCGTAGAGGACATACCCGACACACGGCGGCTCGACCTCGCTGCGCCCGCCGGTGACCATCGTCGCGATCTGACCGCACGAACCCCACTCCAGCATGACCATCGACAGCCACGCCTCTTTTTCGAATTCCGGATCGGCCAGATGATCCTGATCACCGAGCGTCGCGGGGTCGACCTCCCAGAAGACGCAGCGGCGCGCGTGCTTGGGAAGCTGCTCAAAGCCCTCGAGACGAAGCGGCGTGATTCGAGCGGACACAAGCCTCCTGGCTTCCATGCGGTACTGCAGCCATCCGTGGTCGGGTGTGCACCGGCAGCCCCTCCAGAATAGGAGAGTCGGTCCGAATCGGGCCAGTATTGCCCCCACCACTTCAACGCCGTCGAAAAATCGATTGCGCAAGGCGCGGCAGCGGCCGCGACGGGCTCGGGATCCTTTGCTGCCCAACAGGTATCGGCCGACGGGCGGGGGGCATCCTCGCGGCGCCGCGGACCCCGGACCCGCCGGGCGTCACAGTGACGTAATTACACCGTGTGACCGGTCATGCCGGGCCGGTGGTCATCGAGTCGACTATCCGCTGCAGATCCTCCACGGAGCCGAACTCGACGACGATTTTGCCCTTGCGCTTTCCCAGGCTGACCGTCACCCGCGTGTCGAAGGCGTTCGACAGCCGCTCGGCCACATCCTGCAGGCCGGGCATCTGAATCGGCTTGCGCCGCTGGGGCGTCGGGGTGGGTGCGGCGCCCCGGTTGGCCAGGGTGACGGCCTCCTCGGTGGCCCGCACCGACAGGCCCTCGGCGACGATCCGGCCGGCCAGTTCCTCCTGGGCCTCGGCGCCGGCTTCCAGCGACAGCAGCGCGCGAGCATGCCCGGCGGACAGCACGCCGGCCGCGACCCGCCGCTGCACCGCGATCGGCAGCTTGAGCAACCGGATCATGTTGGTGATCAACGGCCGCGAGCGCCCGATCCGCGACGCCAGTTCATCGTGGGTGACGCCGAACTCGTCGAGCAGTTGTTGGTACGCGGCCGCCTCTTCCAACGGGTTGAGCTGCACGCGGTGGATGTTCTCCAGGAGCGCGTCTCGCAGCAGGTTGTCGTCACCGGTCTCGCGCACGATGGCCGGCAGGGTGGCCAGGCCGGCCTCCTGGGCCGCCCGCCAGCGGCGCTCCCCCATCACGATCTGGTACTTCGCGCCGCTCTGCGAGTCGCTCACCGCCCGCACCACGATCGGCTGCAGGAGGCCGAACTCGCGGATCGAGTGCACCAACTCGGCCAGCGCCTCGTCGTCGAAGACCTGCCGAGGCTGGCGCGGGTTGGGTTCGACGTCCCCCGGCGCGATCTCGCGATACACCGCCCCCATCGGGGCCGCCTCGTGGGCCGGGCCCGCCGATCAGGACGTCGGCGGCGGCGTCTCCCATCCGCGGGCCGAGGGTCGCCCGACCGGGGTCGCCCTCCGCGGGACCGGTGGGGATCAGCGAGGCCAGGCCCCGGCCGAGGCCGCCCTTCTTACGTACCGGCTGCGTCATGATCGTCCCTTCACCGATGGTGTCTTCATGAGTGGTGCGTCCCGCGCTGAGCGAGTTCGCGGCTGGCGTCGAGATAGCTCATCGCCCCGCGGGAGCCGGGGTCGTAGTCGATGATCGTCATGCTGTAGCCCGGCGCCTCGGAGACCTTCACGCTGCGCGGGATCACGGTGCGCAGCACCTTGTTGCCGAAGTAGCCGCGGACCTCGGCGGCGACCTGGTCGGCCAGCTTCGTCCGGCCGTCGTACATGGTCAGGATCACGGTGGTCACCTCGAGCGCCGGGTTGAGGTGCGCTTTGACCATCTCGATGTTGCGCATCAGTTGGGACACGCCTTCCAGCGCGTAGTACTCGCACTGGATCGGGATCATCACCTCCGGCGCGGCGACGAGCGCGTTGATCGTCAGCAGCCCCAGCGACGGCGGGCAGTCGATGAAGACGTAGTCGAAGTCGAAGTCGTCCAGGGTGGCCAGCGCATTCCGCAGCCGGTTCTCGCGCGCCACCATGCTCACCAGCTCGATCTCGGCGCCCGCGAGGTCGATCGTGGAGGGAACGCAGAACAGCTGCTTGCTGTGCGGGCTGGGACGCAGCGCCTCCCCCACCGAGACGTCGCCGAGGAGCACCTCATACGACGACGGTGTGCCCGACTGCCGATCGGTGATGCCGAGCGCGGTGCTCGCATTGCCCTGCGGGTCGAGGTCGATGACGAGGGTCTTGAGTCCCTGCACGGCCAGCGCGGCGGCGAGGTTGACCGCCGTGGTGGTCTTGCCGACCCCGCCCTTTTGGTTGGCGACCGTGAAGACCCGCCGGCGCTCGGGCCGCCGCAGCGGCTCGTAGGTGGTGTGCAATACCCGCATGGCCCGCTCCGCGGCGGCACCTATCGGGGTGTCGAAATCCTCGGATGTTTCACGTGAAACCATCGCGCCGTCCGCCGTTCGCTCTGCAGGAGTCACCGTCTCCTGGGCCGGGGTCGCGGCTTGGGCGGCAGCCGCCCCCGCCGTTCGATCCTGCGGGGAGTTCATCGCGCCCTCCCCTTGTCCGTCCGCGCCCGCCGGGCGCGCGGCGCCTCCGCGCGTCGCGCCACCACCACGGTTGCGGGCTGACGCAAGAAGTTCGCGCCACATGTCATCACCTTGGCATCGAGGGCGCCGGACGCCTCCATCACACGCCGGTGCTCCCGAAGTTCATCGGAGGCGCGCTCCCCCTTGATCGCGACCATCCGTCCGCCTGGCCGTAGCAAAGGCATACTCCACTTCGTCAGCTTGTCCAACGGCGCCACCGCGCGCGACACCGCCACGTCCCTCGCGCCGCAGGTTTCGCGCACCCGCGGTTCCTCCGCGCGGCCGCGCACCACCTCGACGGCTAACCCTAGATCGGCGACCGCCTCGTTGAGAAATTCGCAGCGTCGCAGCATCGGCTCGAGCAGCACGATCTGCAGATCCGGCCGGGCGATCGCCAACGGTATGCCCGGCAGCCCCGCCCCGCTGCCAATGTCCACGACCCGCACCCCGGTTTCGAGCAGCTCGCCGACGACGGCGCAATTGATCAGGTGGCGGTCCCACAGCCGATCTACTTCCCGCGGGCCGAGCAGTCCGCGTTCGACTCCCGCGTCCGCGAGCAGGCCGGCGTAGCGCTGAGCCAGCCCCAGGCGCTCGCCGAAGACCTTGGCCGCGGTCTCGTCGCCGGGCGGAGCCGCGGCCGGCGGGTCGCCGTGTTTCACGTGAAACATCCTCCGTCCGGTTTCACGTGAAACATTCCTTCTGCCCGCCGCGCTACGTGGACCCCACGAACTACACCGCTGTAACTCAGTCGCGCAGGACGACGACGCGCCGCGCGGGCTCCACGCCCTCGCTCTCGCTGTGCACGCCGGGCACCGCCGCGACCGCGTCGTGCACGATCTTGCGCTCGAACGGCGTCATCGGCGAGAGCTCCTCGCGCTCGCCGGTCTCGCGGACCCGGCGTGCGATCTTGTCGCCCAACGCGGCGAGCTCTTCGCGCCGCCGGCGTCGCCAGTTCGCGATGTCGAGCATCAGTCGGCTACGCACGCCGGTCTTCTGGTGCACCGCCAGGCGGGTCAGCTCCTGCAGCGCGTCGAGCACCTCTCCCCCGCGCCCGACCAACTTGGTCAAGTCGTCGCTGCCGTCGATGCTCACGATCGCGCGGTCGCCCTCGACGTCTAGGTCGATGTCGCCGTCGAAGTCCAACAGGTCCAACAGGTCTTCGAGGTAGTCGCCGGCAATCTCGCCCTCGGCAACCAACCGGTCCTCGAGTTCATCGGGTTCGTCAACGTCATCATTCGGCGCCGCGACATCCGCGGCGTCCGCGGCACCGGCAGTATCCGCCGCGCCGGCAGTATCCGCGGCACCGGCAGTATCCGCGGCATCGTCGGTGACGGCGGCGGCCGGCGGTGGCGTATCGGCGTCGCGCTCGGTGGTCTCGGCTTCCGTCATGTGTTTCTCTCTCCCTCGTTCATGGGTCCCAGTTCCGTCGGGTCGCCTGCGCACGGCCGCCCCTTCTGCTGCGGTGCCCTCGTCAACGTTTGCGCCGCTTCGGCCGCGAGCCGGGTCGCGGCGTCCGGTTCGCCGAACCGTTGCTGCCCCCGGCCGCACTCGGCTTGCCCGGTTGGTTCTTGTCCGCCGCGGGTTCGGCCGCCTCGCCGTCGTCGCCCACCGCCCCGGCGTCCGCGGTGCCGGCATCCTTCTCGGCCTTACCGGCGGCCGCCACCGAACCGTTCCCGCCCGCCGGTTTGGCGTTCCGCTTGGGTTTGGCGCCCGGGGCCGGCGCATTGGCGGCCCGGCGCTCGATAGCTTCCTGCTTCTTGGCCTCTTCCTCTTTCTCGATCATCCCGAACACGTAGTGCTGCTGACCGAACGTCCAGATGTTGTTCGAGAACCAGTACAGGATGATCGCGAGCGGGAGGAAGGGTCCACCGACGACCACGCCCAACGGGAACACATACAGCGCAAGCTTGTTCATCATCGCGGTCTGCGGGTTGGCCGCCGCCTCCGCGCTCTGCCGTGCGATCGACGCCCGGCTGTTGAAGAACGTCGCGGCGCCGGCGAGGATCATCACCGGCGCGCCGACCGCGATCACCGCCGGGCGGCTGAAATCGATGAACGCGTCCAACCCGGTCCGCTGCGTCATCGTCGCCCCGATAGGTGCGCCGAACAGATTGGCATCCAGGAAGTGGCCCACATCGGCGGCGCTGAACATGTAGTTGCCCGTGGCCCGGTTCTGGACCACCGACATCTGCGCCTGGCCGAAGCCCCCGGTGGTGCGGTTGAACGAGCGCAGCACGTGATACAGCCCCAGAAACACCGGGAGCTGCGCCAGCATCGGGAGGCAGCCATAGATGGGGTTGAACCCGTGTTCGCGCTGCAGCTTTTGCATCTCGAGCGCCATGCGCTGGCGGTCCTTGCCGTACTTCTTCTGCAGCGCCTTGATCTGTGGTTGCAGCTCCTGCATCTGCCGGGTGGTGCGGAGCTGCCGCACGAACGGCTTGTAGAGCAGCGCCCGCAGCGTGAACACCAGGAACATGACCGACAGGGCCCACGCGAAGAAGTTCGAGGGCCCCAGCAGGGCCGCGAACAGCCTGTACCAGACCCACATGATCCACGACACCGGGTAGTAGACGAAGTCGAGGCTGAAGAAATCAAACAAAAGTGTCACTCTCCCGTTGCTTGGCCGCGGGCTCCGGGGCGACGTCTTCGGCCATGGTTCGGCAATCGCATCGCTCCGGTATCGGGTCCCACCCTCCCCGATGCCATGGTCCACACTTGGCGAGTCTGACCGCCGCCAGCCAACTGCCCCGGATCAACCCGTATTCGGTGAGGGCATCGACGGCGTACTGACTACAGGTAGGAATGAAGCGGCACGTCGCCGGTCGCAGCGGCGACACCATGTGCCGGTAGAGGCGGATCAGGAAAACAAGACCGCGCACGAGGGCCGCGCTTGCCCCGCCGGCGATCCGGCGCGCCCTCGCCGACGCGTTCACCGGTCCGTGTCCACTCGAAGTGCCGCACGCCGCAGACCACGCCGCAGCTGCTCCTCCAACCGCGCCGACGAAACCTGCCGGCTGCTCGGGAGCGCCCGGATCACCACCCGATCGGTCCCGTCGAGGTCGCCGAGCACGGTACGGGCGACGTGGCGGATCCGGCGTGACACGCGGTGGCGTTCGACGGCCGAGCCCACCGACTTGGCGACGATCAATCCCACCCGTGGACCCTCGTCCGCGTCCCGGTCGGTTTCGCGCCGCACGTGCACGACGACGTCTGGCTGAGCAGTGCGGGTGCCGTGCTTCACCGTCGCGCTGAACTCAGAGGACCGCCTCATGCGGTTGCGTGCGGGTAGCACCGCCAAAAACCTGTCGCTGGTGATCAGGCAGAGAGCGCGCGGCGGCCCTTGCGGCGCCGGTTCCCCACGATCGCGCGCCCGGCACGGGTGCGCATCCGCAACCGGAAGCCGTGCACGCGGGCCCGGCGGCGGTTATTCGGCTGGAAGGTCCGCTTGCCCTTGGCCACGGCGTTCTCCTCGTTGTGTCTCGCTTCACGTAACCCGAGCCATCCGGCCGCAAAGGCTTGCTGACTACGACGTTCGGCGGTGGGTCTTGCTGCTGGCCCGGCGCGGTCCCCACGACAACCTGGGTCGCAGCCGTATCGCCAACTTTCGGGCGACTGTTTGAGGGTACTGACGAGCTTTCCCTGGGTCAAACCTGGCCTGCGCCAACGCCCAAGCTCCGCCCCCACCAGCGCATCCGTAGGTCTCGTCGCCGGCGAAGCGCCACCGAGCCCACGGAAGCCTAAACAACGCAATTGGAATGCAACAGAACGGTTGGCAGCCGCACAGAAAACTGTTAGCTTCTTGCAATGCCGTTCCAGACTCGGACGGCGGCCGACAACGAAGCGAGGATGGCGGATCGACTAGCTGCCTAGGCGACCTCCACGGGTTGTCTCCAGCACCAAGATTGCGGGCTGTCGCCGGTAGGCTGTGGCTCGTTTACGATCATCCTGTCCACAACTGTGCATAACCGTGTGGATAGTCGCTTTGTCGCCAGTGCCCCCGGGGATTTGCGAGGACCAGGGAGAGACGTCGTTGACCGATGACCCCGGTTCAGCTTTCACGACGGTGTGGAACGCGGTCGTCTCCGAACTCAACGGCGAGTCCACCGGGGACGGCGCCTCCGGCAGTCGCACCGCCCTTGCCGCACCGCTGACCCCGCAGCAGAGAGCCTGGCTGAACCTGGTCCAACCGCTCACGATCGTCGAAGGGTTCGCGCTGCTCTCGGTACCGAGCAGCTTCGTCCAGAACGAAATCGAACGTCATCTGCGTGCCCCCATCACCGACGCGCTGAGCCGGCGGCTCGGTCAGCAGATCCAGCTCGGCGTGCGCATCGCACCGCCGCCCGACAGCCCCGACGACGGCGTCGCACCGCCGGAGAACTTCATCCAGGACACCGTCATCGAGCCGGCGGACGACATCGACGAGGACGAGGAAAACGGCGACGGCGACATCGGTGGCGAGGAGGGCTGGCCCAGCTACTTCGCAGAACGGCCGCGCAACTCCGACCCGGCCGTTGCCGGTGGCACCAGCCTCAACCGCCGCTACACCTTCGACACGTTCGTCATCGGCGCCTCCAACCGGTTCGCCCATGCCGCCGCCCTGGCCATCGCCGAAGCGCCCGCCCGCGCCTACAACCCGCTGTTCATCTGGGGCGAATCCGGACTGGGTAAGACGCACCTGCTGCACGCGGCCGGGAACTACGCCCAACGACTGTTCCCCGGGATGCGGGTCAAGTACGTCTCCACCGAGGAATTCACCAACGACTTCATCAACTCGCTTCGCGACGACCGCAAGGTCGCCTTCAAGCGCAGCTACCGTGACGTCGACGTGCTGCTGGTCGACGACATCCAGTTCATCGAGGGCAAGGAAGGTATCCAGGAGGAGTTCTTCCACACCTTCAATACCTTGCACAACGCCAACAAACAGATCGTCATCTCCTCCGACCGGCCGCCCAAGCAGCTCGCGACCCTGGAAGACCGCCTGCGGACCCGGTTCGAATGGGGCCTGATCACCGACGTCCAGCCCCCTGAACTGGAGACCCGCATCGCCATCCTGCGCAAGAAGGCGCAGATGGAACGGCTCGCCGTGCCCGACGATGTCCTCGAGCTCATCGCCAGCAGCATCGAACGCAACATCCGCGAGCTCGAGGGGGCCCTGATCCGCGTCACCGCGTTCGCCTCGCTGAACAAGACCCCCATCGACAAGTCACTCGCCGAGATCGTGCTTCGCGACCTGATCGCCGACGCCAGCACCATGCAGATCAGCGCGGCGACGATCATGGCCGCCACCGCCGAGTACTTCGACACCACGGTCGAGGAGCTCCGCGGCCCGGGCAAGACTCGCGCGCTGGCCCAGTCGCGTCAGATCGCGATGTACCTGTGCCGCGAACTCACCGACCTATCCCTTCCCAAGATCGGCCAGGCGTTCGGCCGCGACCACACCACGGTCATGTACGCCCAGCGCAAGATCCTGTCCGAAATGGCCCAGCGGCGTGAGGTGTTCGATCACGTCAAGGAGCTCACCACCCGCATTCGGCAGCGGTCCAAGCGCTGACGCGCGACTTTTTTTCCAAAAAACTTCTCGCTCGTCTGTCACAGCTGTCACAGCAAGTCGCTGTGCGCAGGCATGTGCACAACCCACGCAAACTCCGGTGCACCGATCACACCGACGTGCACACTCCCCCGCCATCCCCAACCGACCACCATGCGACGCACAGCCACCGGCCTCCTCATCCACAGCCCCATCCGACCCCTAACTGCGCCAAAGCCCGGTTGTCCACAACATGCACAGCCCTTATTACTGGTACTGAGATCTCTCCGCTGTTCCTTCTTTGAAGAACGGCCCTGGGGACCCGCGAGTCACGCCGGCGCGCCACGTTCCTCCTGCGCTGGATTGTCGGGCCCGACGATTAGCTTTCAAGATGGCCCCAGACGATCTACGGTTGGTCTTCGGCTCCTGTTGCGCTCGTCGCGGGGAGTCCGCGCTAGCGCATCGGGCTAGTCATTGGATTTGGACGCTTGCCAGGTGAAGGGACGCTTATGGACGTAGCGACGACAAGAGCTGGCCTCACCGACTTGAAGTTCCGGTTGGGGCGAGATTCCTTCGCCGACGCGGTGTCGTGGGTGGCGAAGAATCTGCCGACCAGGCCGGCGGTACCCGTGCTCTCCGGAATCCTGTTGTCCGGCTCCGATGAGGGTCTGACCATTTCCGGGTTCGACTACGAGGTTTCCGCCGAAGCTCAGATTGCGGCCGAAATCGCTACTGCGGGAAGCGTTTTGGTGTCCGGGAAGCTGTTGTCCGACATCACGCGCGCGCTGCCGGACAAGCCGATCGATTTTTACGTCGACGGCAACCGCGTCGCGTTGACCTGCGGGAACGCCAGGTTTTCGCTGCCGACGATGGCGGTGGAGGACTACCCGACGCTGCCCGCCCTGCCGGAGGACACCGGGTCCCTGTCCGCCGACTTGTTCGCCGAGGCGATCGGCCAGGTCGCGATCGCCGCGGGCCGCGATGACACGTTGCCGATGCTGACCGGCATCCGCGTCGAAATCTCGGGCGACAAGGTGGTTTTGGCGGCCACCGACCGGTTCCGACTGGCCGTGCGCGAGTTGACCTGGTCGGCGCTGACGCCCGATGTCGAGGCGGCGGTGCTGGTGCCGGCCAAGACGCTGTCGGAGGCGGCCAAGGCCGGGATGGACGGATCGGATGTTCGGCTGTCTCTGGGTGCCGGTGCGGGCGTAGGCAAAGAGGGGCTGCTGGGTATCAGCGGAAACGGCAAGCGCAGCACCACGCGGCTGCTGGATGCGGAATTCCCGAAGTTCCGCCAGCTGTTGCCGGCCGAGCACACTGCGGTGGCCACCATGAACGTGGCCGAGCTGACCGAGGCGATCAAGCTGGTGGCGTTGGTGGCGGACCGGGGCGCGCAGGTGCGCATGGAATTCGGCGATGGGATGTTGCGACTGTCGGCCGGCGCCGAGGACGTCGGCCGGGCCGAGGAGGACCTCGCCGTCGACTTCTCCGGGGAGCCCCTGACGATCGCGTTCAACCCGACGTATCTGACCGACGGGCTCGGGTCGGTGCACTCCGACCGGGTGTCGTTCGGCTTCACCACGCCGGGTAAGCCCGCGCTGTTGCGGCCGGCTTCGGGCGACGACAGCCATCCGACCGGTAGCGGGCCGTTCTCGGCATTGCCGACGGATTACGTTTATCTGTTGATGCCAGTTCGGTTGCCCGGATAGGTGTACGTCCGGCATTTGGGACTGCGGGACTTCCGGTCCTGGGCGCACGCCGACCTCGAATTGGAGCCGGGCCGGACGGTGTTCGTCGGTCCCAACGGCTTCGGTAAGACGAATCTTATTGAGGCGCTGTGGTATTCGACCACCCTGGGCTCGCATCGGGTGGGTACTGACGGGCCGTTGATCCGGGTTGGTGCCAACCGTTCGGTGATCTCGACGATCGTGGTCAACGAGGGCAGGGAATGCGCGATCGACCTCGAGATCGCGGCGGGGCGGGCCAACAAAGCGAGGCTGAATCGCTCGCCGGTGCGCAGCACGCGTGAGGTGGTCGGCGTGTTGCGGGCGGTGCTGTTCGCACCGGAGGACTTGGCCCTGGTCCGGGGGGACCCGGCCGAACGGCGCCGCTACCTCGACGACCTGGCGACCGTTCGCCGCCCGACGATCGCGGGGGTGCGTGCCGACTACGACAAAGTGCTGCGTCAGCGCACCGCCCTGTTGAAATCGCTTGCCGGGACTCGACATCGGGGCGATCGGGGCGCGTTGGACACCCTCGACGTGTGGGACAGCAGGCTGGCCGAGCACGGGGCGCGATTGATGGCCGCCCGCATCGAACTCATCGACGAACTGGCGCCGGAGGTGGAGAAGGCGTACCAGCTGCTGGCGCCGGGGTCACGGCCGGCGTCGATCACCTACCGGGCCAGCCTGGGCGCCGAAGGCGGTGCCGACGGCGCTGGTGGCGGGCGTGACATCCTGGAAGCCGCCCTGCTGTCGGCCCTGTCGGCGCGCCGTGACGCCGAATTGGAGCGGGGGATGTGCCTGGTCGGTCCGCACCGCGACGACCTCGAGCTCAGGCTCGGCGAGCAGCCCGCCAAAGGCTTTGTCAGCCATGGTGAGTCGTGGTCCTTCGCGGTGGCATTGCGGCTGGCCGCCTACGAGCTGTTGCGGGCCGACGGCGGCGAGCCGGTGTTGTTGCTCGATGACGTGTTCGCCGAACTCGACACCACCCGTCGCCGCGCGCTCGCGGGGGTCGCCGAATCGGCCGAACAGGTGCTGGTGACCGCGGCGGTGCTGGAAGATGTCCCCGCGGGCTGGGATGCTAGGCGGGTGCACATCGACCTGCGCGACGAGGACGCCGGGCGCGTATCGGTGGTGCAGGGATGACGACCGGTGACGACGAACGCCCCCACGGGACCGGCGAACCAACCGCCTTATCCGGCATCGACTTGGTGCGCCGCACGCTCGAGGAGGCACGCGCCGCCGCGCGGGCGCAGGGCAAGGAGGCCGGGCGCGGGCGGGCCGTTCCGCCGGCGCCGCGCCGCGTTGCCGGCCGCCGGCGCAGCTGGTCGGGGCCCGGTCCCGACACCCGTGACCCGCAACCGCTGGGCCGGCTGGCGCGCGACCTGGCGAAAAAGCGGGGCTGGTCGACTCACGTCGCGGAGGGCACGGTGCTGGGGCACTGGCCGTCGCTGGTGGGTCAGCAGATCGCCGACCATGCCACTGCGGTCGCGCTCAGCGAGGGGGTCCTCAGTGTGACCGCTGAGTCGACCGCCTGGGCCACGCAGCTGCGGATGATCCAGGGGCAGCTGCTGGCGAAGATCGCGGCCGCGGTCGGTCACGGCGTGGTGACCTCGCTGAAAATCACCGGGCCGGCGGCACCCTCGTGGCGCAAGGGGCCGCGCCACATCTCCGGCAGGGGGCCGCGCGACACTTACGGATAGGCGCGTCGGGGCGGCCGGCGGGCACCCGCTCAGATCCGCCAGAACGAAGCGGACCCGGGTTATGCACGTCAAGACGGGACCCGAATGAAGAAATCAAGCCGACGGCGCGGTCAGGTAGGCAGAAACGCGCCCAGAAAATCGGTGCTGACGGCCCATCACGGTAGACTGGCGCGGTGCGACCGTTGCGGTGACTGATCCGCTCGCATGAAACCCCGAGGAGAGCATTCCGACCGTGGCTGCCCAGAAGAAGAAGGCAAAAGACGAATACGACGCTGCGCAAATCACCGTCCTCGAAGGGTTGGAAGCGGTCCGCAAGCGTCCCGGCATGTACATCGGGTCCACCGGTGAGCGCGGTCTGCACCACCTCATCTGGGAGGTCGTCGACAACTCGGTGGACGAGGCGATGGCCGGCTATGCCACCCAGGTGGACGTGAAGCTCCTCGACGACGGCAGCGTCGAAGTCACCGACAACGGGCGCGGCATCCCGGTCGCGATGCACTCCACCGGCATACCCACCGTCGACGTCGTCATGACGCAACTGCACGCCGGTGGGAAGTTCGGCGGCGAGAACAGCGGCTACAACGTCAGCGGCGGCCTGCACGGCGTGGGTGTCTCGGTGGTGAACGCCCTGTCGAGCCGGCTCGAGGTCGACATCGCCCGCGACGGCCACCTGTGGTCGCAGTTCTACGACCACGCCGTCCCGGGGACCCTCAAACAGGGCGAGGCGACCAAGAAGACGGGCACCGTGATCCGGTTCTGGGCGGACCCCGAGATCTTCGAGACCACCGAGTACGACTTCGAGACGGTGGCGCGCCGGCTTCAGGAAATGGCGTTCCTGAACAAGGGCCTGACGATCAACCTCACCGACGAGCGGGTCACCAACGAGGATGTCGTCGACGAGGTCGTCAGCGACACCGCCGAGGCGCCGAAGTCCGCGCAGGACAAGGCGGCCGAGTCGAGGTCCCCGCACAAGGTCAAGCACCGCACCTTCCACTACCCGGGCGGGCTGGTGGACTTCGTCAAGCACATCAACCGCACCAAGAGCGCGATCCACAGCAGCATCGTCGACTTCTCCGGCAAGGGCGAGGGTCACGAGGTCGAGATCGCGATGCAGTGGAACGCCGGCTACTCCGAGTCGGTGCACACCTTCGCCAACACCATCAACACCCACGAGGGCGGCACCCACGAAGAGGGGTTCCGCGCCGCCCTGACGTCGGTGGTCAACAAGTACGCCAAAGACCGCAAGCTGCTCAAGGACAAGGACCCCAATCTGACCGGCGACGACATCCGGGAGGGCCTGGCCGCGGTCATCTCCGTCAAGGTCGCCGAACCGCAGTTCGAGGGGCAGACCAAGACCAAGCTGGGCAACACCGAGGTCAAGTCGTTCGTGCAGAAGGTGTGCAACGAGCAGCTCACGCACTGGTTCGAGGCCAACCCCTCCGACGCGAAAGTCGTTGTGAACAAGGCGGTTTCCTCGGCGCAAGCGCGGATCGCGGCGCGCAAGGCGCGTGAGCTGGTGCGCCGCAAGAGCGCCACCGACCTCGGCGGGTTGCCCGGCAAGCTCGCCGACTGCCGCTCGACCGATCCGCGTAAGTCGGAACTCTATGTCGTGGAGGGTGACTCGGCCGGCGGCTCGGCCAAGAGCGGCCGCGACTCGATGTTTCAGGCGATCCTTCCGCTGCGCGGCAAGATCATCAACGTCGAGAAGGCGCGCATCGACCGCGTGCTGAAGAACACCGAGGTCCAGTCGATCATCACCGCGCTGGGCACCGGCATCCATGACGAGTTCGACATCACCAAGCTGCGCTACCACAAGATCGTGCTGATGGCCGACGCCGACGTCGACGGCCAGCACATCTCCACGCTGCTGTTGACGCTGTTGTTCCGGTTCATGCGCCCGCTGATCGAAAACGGCCACGTGTTCCTGGCGCAGCCGCCGCTGTACAAGTTGAAGTGGCAGCGCACCGAGCCGGAGTTCGCCTACTCCGACCGCGAGCGCGACGGCCTGCTCGAGGCGGGCCAGAAGGCCGGCAAGAAGATCAACAAGGACGACGGCATCCAGCGATACAAGGGTCTGGGTGAGATGGACGCCAAGGAACTCTGGGAGACCACGATGGATCCCGACGGTGCGGGTGCTGCGTCAGGTCACCCTCGACGACGCCGCTGCCGCCGACGAGTTGTTCTCCATCCTGATGGGCGAGGATGTCGACGCGCGCCGCAGCTTCATCACCCGCAACGCCAAGGACGTTCGCTTCCTGGATGTCTGATCGATCAGGCACGCCAACAAAATTGAGGAATAGATGACCGATACCACGGTGCCGGGCGACCAACCCGCAGAGCGGATCGAACCCGTCGACATCCAGCAGGAGATGCAGCGCAGCTACATCGACTACGCGATGAGCGTGATCGTGGGCCGCGCGCTGCCCGAGGTGCGCGACGGCCTCAAGCCGGTGCACCGCCGCGTGCTGTATGCGATGTACGACTCGGGCTTCCGCCCGGACCGCAGCCACGCCAAGTCGGCGCGCTCGGTGGCCGAGACGATGGGCAACTACCACCCGCACGGCGACGCGTCGATCTACGACACCCTGGTCCGTATGGCCCAGCCGTGGTCGCTGCGGTACCCGCTGGTCGACGGGCAGGGCAACTTCGGCTCGCCGGGCAACGACCCGCCGGCCGCGATGCGGTACACCGAGGCGCGCCTGACCCCGCTGGCCATGGAGATGTTGCGGGAAATCGACGAGGAGACAGTCGATTTCGCCCCCAACTACGACGGCCGGGTGCAGGAACCGACGGTGCTGCCCAGCCGGTTCCCCAACCTGCTCGCCAACGGCTCGGGCGGCATCGCGGTCGGCATGGCCACCAACATCCCGCCGCACAACCTGCGCGAGCTCGCCGACGCGGTGTTCTGGTGCCTGGACAACCACGAGGCCGACGAGGAGGCCACCCTGGCCGCCGTCTGCGAACGCGTCAAGGGCCCCGACTTCCCCACCTCCGGGCTGATCGTCGGGTCCCAGGGCATCGCCGACGCCTACAAGACCGGCCGCGGCTCCATCCGCATGCGCGGAGTCGTTGAGGTGGAAGAGGATTCGCGCGGGCGGACGTCGCTGGTGATCACCGAGCTGCCGTATCAGGTCAACCACGACAACTTCATCACCTCGATCGCCGAGCAGGTCCGCGACGGCCGGCTCGCCGGGATCGCCAACATCGAAGACCAGAGCAGCGACCGGGTGGGCCTGCGCATCGTCGTCGAGCTCAAGCGCGACGCGGTGGCCAAGGTGGTGCTCAACAACCTCTACAAGCACACCCAGCTGCAGACCAGCTTCGGCGCCAACATGCTGTCCATCGTCGACGGGGTGCCGCGCACCCTGCGCCTCGACCAGATGATCCGCCACTACGTCGCGCACCAACTCGACGTGATCATCCGGCGCACCACCTACCGGCTGCGCAAGGCCAACGAACGCGCTCACATCCTGCGCGGTCTGGTCAAGGCGCTCGACGCGCTCGACGAGGTGATCGCGCTGATCCGGGCGTCGGAAACCGTCGACATCGCCCGGGCCGGGCTGATCGAGCTGCTCGACATCGACGAAATCCAGGCCCAGGCCATCCTGGACATGCAGCTGCGGCGCCTGGCGGCCCTGGAACGCCAGCGCATCATCGACGACCTGGCCAAGATCGAGGCCGAGATCGCCGACCTGGAAGACATTCTCGCCAAGCCCGAGCGGCAGCGCGCGGATCGTCCACGACGAGCTCGCCGAGATCACCGACAAGCACGGCGACGACCGGCGCACCCGGATCATCGCCGCCGACGGCGACGTCAACGACGAGGACCTGATCGCCCGCGAGGACGTCGTCGTCACCATCACCGAAACCGGATACGCCAAACGCACCAAGACCGACCTGTACCGCAGCCAGAAGCGCGGCGGCAAGGGGGTGCAGGGCGCCGGCCTCAAGCAGGACGACATCGTGCGGCACTTCTTCGTCTGCTCGACGCACGACTGGATCCTGTTCTTCACCACCCAGGGGCGCGTGTATCGGGCCAAGGCCTACGAGCTGCCGGAGGCCTCGCGGACCGCGCGCGGACAGCATGTGGCGAACCTGCTGGCCTTCCAGCCCGAGGAGCGCATCGCCCAGGTGATCCAGATCCGCGGGTACGAGGACGCGCCGTACCTGGTGCTGGCCACCCACAACGGCCTGGTCAAGAAGACCAAGCTGACCGATTTCGACTCCAACCGCTCGGGCGGCATCGTGGCGATCAACCTGCGCGACGGCGACGAACTGGTCGGTGCGGTGCTGTGTTCGGCCGAGGAGGATCTGCTGCTGGTGTCGGCCAAGGGCCAGTCGATCAGGTTCTCGGCCACCGACGAGGCGCTGCGGCCGATGGGACGGGCCACCTCCGGGGTGCAGGGCATGCGATTCAACGCCGACGATTATCTGTTGTCGCTCAACGTGGTCCGCGAGGGCACCTACCTGCTGGTCGCCACGTCCGGCGGCTACGCCAAGCGCACCGCGATCGAGGAGTATCCCGTGCAGGGCCGCGGCGGCAAGGGTGTGCTGACCGTCATGTACGACCGCCGGCGTGGCCAGCTGGTCGGCGCGTTGATCGTCGAGGAGGACAGCGAGCTGTACGCGATCACCTCCGGCGGTGGGGTGATCCGCACGGCGGCGCGCCAGGTCCGCAAGGCCGGGCGGCAGACCAAGGGCGTCCGGCTGATGAACCTCGGCGAGGGCGACAACCTGTTGGCCATCGCGCGCAACGCCGAAGCCAACGCCGAAGAGGCCGTCGAGGAAGCCGGCGCGGCCGACGACAACGGGTAGCCGGTGCAGATCCGGGCGGGCGGTGCCCCCAGACAAGCCGGGCAACTAGACTCAGCCCGACCAGAGGTAAGACGTAAGGAGTCGGGGTGAGCTCACCGAGCGAGCCGGGTGCCCCCAAAAAGGGCGACAGCCTCAACGGGGACGCGTCGGGCGAACGCGCCGGAGCGCACCGCGCGACACCCGCACAGGCCGGGCGGGGTCAGGATGGCGGAGACTCGCCCCCGTGGCAGCGCGGCGCGTCCCGGGCCGCCCAGTCCACGCAGCGTGAGACCGAGTCGCACACCGAGGCGCGGCCGTCGGGCCCGCCTCGTGGTGCCGATGACCGGCTGAACCGTGTCATTTCCGGGCCCGGCTCGGGCGGACCCGGCAAGAACCCGACGACACAGGAGTTCGACGCGGTTCCGGGGCGCGGCGAGGGCCCGCACGGCGACGCGTACGCCAGCGAGTTGCCCGACCTGTCGGGTCCGTCGCCGCGTCCCCCACAGCGCAAGGCCGCACCCGACCGGGGACCGGAGAAGTCCACCGCATCGGGCCGCCCGGCCGGCGCCGGCGGCCGCGACAGCCGGGACGCGCGGGGGGCCCGGGACTCCCATGAGGACCGCGTGCAGGTGTCCCGCCGGCCCCGGGGGCCGGTGCGGGCCAGCATGCAGATCCGCCGGATCGATCCGTGGAGCACGCTGAAGGTGTCCCTGCTGCTGTCGGTGGCGCTGTTCTTCGTGTGGATGATCGCGGTGGCGTTCCTGTACCTGGTGCTCGGCGGCATGGGCGTGTGGGCCAAGCTGAACAGCAACGTGGGCGACCTGCTCAACAACACCAGCGGCAGCAGCGGCGAACTGGTGTCGAGCGGTACCATCTTCGGCGGCGCCGTGCTGATCGGCCTGGTCAACATCGTCTTGCTGACCGCGATGGCCACGATCGGGGTGTTCATCTACAACCTGACAACAGATCTGATCGGCGGCATCGAGGTGACGCTGGCGGACCGCGACTAGCGTGGATTCCAGCGTTTTTGGGAGTGGGGCGGCAAGTGCGGTAATCTCGTCGCTCGGCCGTACGCGAGTGCGGGCCTATAGCTCAGGCGGTTAGAGCGCTTCGCTGATAACGAAGAGGTCGGAGGTTCGAGTCCTCCTAGGCCCACAACCATGTGCCCGTTGAGACGTTATGTGAGACTTGCGTTGCCGCTGGGAGTGATCGCCGCGGTGGCAGCGGTGCTGCGGTCGCGCCGTGATGTCGAGGTCTGGCACATGGCGGTCGGCGATACACCCGAACCAAGTGACGGTGAGGGGCCTTAGCTCAGTTGGTAGAGCACCGCCTTTGCAAGGCGGGTGTCAGGGGTTCGATTCCCCTAGGCTCCACAAACAAAGTCGCAGCCAGACAAGCGCTCTGCAGGTCGGGAGCGATTCAACGCGGTCCGTCGGCGGCGGGCGCAGGTGGGGGCACGAACAACGCTGGATCGGCCAGAATGACGGTGGGCGACACATCGCCTATCCGTGTCATCACCAGGGGTGTCCGGTACACCGTGCCTTGAACGCCGCACTCGTTGGTGAACGTCTTCTCGGTCAGGACGCCGCGCAGCGTGCCGTCAGGTTGGGGCTCCAACGACCAGCTACTTGTTTCGGCGCCAGTGGTGGTCAGGCTTTCTCCGGGGCAGAAGGTCGACTTGATATACGGGGTGTTCCGCCAGTGACCGTCGATGAAGTGGAGAACTTCTGCCGCGTTGCCTAAGGCCTCTTGATGGTATTGGTCCAGCATGGCGCCCGTCGCAACGCACCCCGATGACGTGCATGAGGACCGAAACGCCCAGAAGTAAGCGGTGTCGGTGATGGTGCCGGTTGTCAGGGCGCCGTTGACCGTCTGCTCGGCATAGTCGTAGTCCACGCGATAGGTGCCGTCGAGCACCGGACCCGGAACGGTTGCAGCTGGGTTGGAGGTCCGCGGGATGGTAACCGTCGCCGGGTCGGCCACCGCGACACCCGGCGGCACGTCGCCTGTCCGCGTGGCCACGAAAGGGGTCTGGATCACATCACCCTGATAGCCGCATTCGTTGGTGAGCACGGTATCGGTCGAAACGCCGCGCAGCGTGCCATCAGGTCGGGGCTCCCATGACCAGGCAATCAGTTCGGTATCCGTGCCTGCGACGACGCTTTTCCCGTCTGTTCCGAGGCAACGCCGATACGGCCATCGGCTTTGCCTAGGTGTGCTGTCCTGCCAACGATCGCCAGTGAAGTGGACAATGTCTGTGTCCACTGGTGTGCTCGGCACTTGGTGATCGTTGGCGTCGAGCTTGGTCCCGGTGGCGATGCACCTGGTGGGTGTGCACGACGAACGAAACGCCCACCAAGCGGTGTTTTCCCGGGTGTTGTTGTCGGCGTAGGGCGGAGCGCTGGGCGCGCCGTTGACCGTGGTCTTCGCGAAGTCATAGTCCAGGCGGTAGGCGCCGTCGAGTACGGCGGCAGCGGCCGGTGCGGCTGGGGCCGGTCTGGAGCCGGCGTTGTTCTTCTCGATCATGTACCCGATGACGTCGGTGGCGACGAATATCGCCAGCGCCATAGCTGCTCCGATGAGGATCGGGAGGTGCCTGCGCTTGTCCTTCGCCGTGGCGGGCAGTTCCTTGGTGCCCGATCGAGGGGCGGACCCGGCCGGCCCGCCGACCGCGACTTGAGTCTCAGCCCCTGCAGCCGGCGCGGTGACGGTGACGCCGGCGTTGGTGGGGCGACCACTTTTGGCATCGACGGTGGCCCGCGCACGGAGCGCGGTGGCGAACTTGCGGGACCGCTTAAACCGGTCGGCGGGATCCTTGGCCAACGCCTTCGACAGCACGGGGTCGAAGTGCGCCAACTCCGGGCGCCGATCACTCAGCTTGGGCGGCGCTGCATTGAGGTGCTGGCTTATGACAGCCACAGGGGAATGCTGATACGGGGGTCCACCCGTCAGCAAGTGAAACGCGTTGGCCGCCAAGGCATACTGGTCGGCACGCCCGTCGATATCTGCGCCCTTCAACTGCTCGGGCGCGGCGTAGGCGACCATTCCCACCGTCATATTGGTGGCAGTCAGTCCGCTGACGTCGCCGAGCTGCCGGGCGATCCCAAAGTCGGCCAACAAGATCCGGCGTTCGCCGTCATGCGGCTGAGTGAGCAAGATGTTGGTCGGTTTGACGTCACGATGCAGCAGGCCCCGATGGTGGGCGTAATCGAGGGCTTCAGCCACCGCGGTGACGATCGTGCATACTTCATGAACCGGCATCCCGGCCGGGTAGTGGTCTTTTACCAGTCGCCCAGCGTCGGTGCCATCGACATAGTCCGTCGCGATCCACAGTTGGCCCTCGAACTCGCCGCGATCATGCACGCGGACAATATTTGGGTGCGACAGTGTGGCGGCGAGGTCGGCTTCCCGGTGAAACCTGTCCCGGAATTCCCCGTCCGCTGTCATTGCCCGGGGAAGGATCTTCAAAGCGTCGTGACGCGGCAGCCGGGGGTGCTGAGCGAGGTAGACCTCGCCCATTCCGCCAAAACCCAGTAGGCGCACGACGGTGTACCCCGCGAACGTCGTGCCGCTCGCCAACGGCATGCGGGAATACTATCGCCACCGTCGCGGCGCTGAGCCGGGCCGGCTGGTGTCGCCTCTTCCGTCTGAGCCAGGCGCTCAGCCCGGCAGACCGGCTCCAGCGTCGCGCCGGTGCTCACCGAACGCCCCGAGGTACAAGTGCAACTTCGCGAAAACCCCGAATTGCTAGGCGCTTTCATCGAAGAGACGTTGCGCTTCGAGCCGCCGTTCCGCGGGCACTACCGGCACGTGTGGCGCAATACCACGCTTGCCGGCGTCGAAGCGCCGGCCGATTCCCATCTGCTGCTCATGTGGGGCGCCGCCAATCGCGATCCGGCACACTCCGAAGCGCCAACCCAATTCCGCCTCAACCGAAACGGCGGCAAAGGTGCACGTGACCTTCGGCAGCGGAGTGCATTTCTGTGTCGGCGCCGCACTGGCGCGCCTGGAAGCGCAAATCGTCCCGCGCATGCTGCTGAGCCGCACCCGTTGGGTCGAGGCCGTGGACGTCGGGGAATGGCTGCCCAGCATCCGGGTCCGGCGCCGAAAGCATCTGTGGTTGGCAGTCCGGTAGTGCGTCTGAGCCACCGGGGCCCGCGGGTCACGGACGCGGCTGCACGTCGACGCTGGGCGGCCGCGGCGACGGTTCCTGGGGCGCCTGACGCGTGGTGCGCCGCACGACGCTGAAAGCCACCGCCCCACCGGCGAGCACCACCACGGCGACCCCCGCGATGACCAACGGGCGCCTAGCGCGGCGCCGCTGCGCCCGGCGCGCGTCGCGTAGCGCCTGCGGGAGATTCGCCACCACCTCCTGCGCGGCGGCCAGTTCCTGACCGATGGTCTCCTGGGCGGCCGAGACGTCCCGGGCCAGCCGGCCTTCCCGGTAACGGCGACGCAGCTCCGACGCGGTGGAGTGCGCGGTGTTGACGCTCAGTCCGACGACTCCCCGGGTGACGTCCACCGGACCCATCGCCGAGTAAGCCAGGCCCCGGGTGAGTCGTTGCCGTGGGGTAAGTCTGGATTCCGCCTGCGCGCTCATCTGTCGCCTTTCTTTGCCGCTAACGGGGCTTGACGTGACGCTAGTCCAGGGCCGGTCCGGTGCGCGAACAGGCCGCCCCCGTTGCGCGCACCCGGCACTTTGCGTCTGCGAATCCGCGGCGGCGACACCGGGTGCGGGCAAGCCCGCGCGTGATGGCAGACTTTGGAGCCGTGACCAACAGCCCCATTCAGACTGCCACTGCCACGCTGCACACCAACCGCGGCGACATCAAGGTCGCCCTGTTCGGAAACCACGCGCCCAAGACCGTCGCCAACTTCGTCGGCCTGGCGCAGGGCACCAAGGACTACTCGACCCAGAACGCATCGGGGGGATCCTCGGGCCCGTTCTACGACGGTGCGGTTTTTCACCGGGTGATCCGAGGCTTCATGATCCAGGGCGGCGACCCCACCGGCACGGGCCGCGGCGGTCCGGGCTACAAGTTTGCCGACGAATTCCACCCCGAGCTGCAGTTCGACAAGCCCTACCTGCTGGCGATGGCGAACGCCGGCCCGGGCACCAACGGTTCGCAGTTCTTCATCACCGTCGACCAGACCCCGCACCTGAACCGGCGGCACACGATCTTCGGCGAGGTGACCGACCCCGAGTCGCAGAAGGTAGTCGACGCGATCGCGACGACGTCCACCGACGGTAACGACCGCCCCACCGAACCGGTCGTCATCGAGTCGATCACGATCGCCTGATCCTTAGGCCGCGGCCTGCCGTGGGCGCTGCGCCGCGCCGAACGTGCATGTGTTGCGAAAAAACCGCCGATTTTTCGCCGTGGATGCACGCTGGGCGATGTGGCCCCGCTCAGCCTCGCTTACGCCCCGCATAGCCGGCGGCCGTGAGCGCGTCGAGCACGTCGAGGGGGTTCGTGCCGAGGTCCCACCGGGACAGCAGCACCAGCCCGCCGCCGGCCGACTCGATCTCGAGTAACCGGACCGTGCGCCCATAACGGCGGAACTCCGTGATCCGGATGATCTTGATGTCGGACTGCCGCAATACCTGCGTTCGGAACCACCCGCGGAGAACCAGGCCGTCGGGGGTGATTGCCAGCTTTGGCCGTGCGCGCCACGTCACCATGGCAAACAAGACCAAACCCGCCGCGGCAATGCCGGTCATCACCCGCCCGGGCGGGTCTGTGACCAGAGTCACAGAGGCGATAGCCATGAAAACCCCGGCAAGCCCGCAACCAGCGATTCCCGCCGCGCGCGGCTCCCATTGCGTTTGCTGCATGCGCTCCTTAGCCCCTCCCACCACTGCCGATGCGGTTATCCACAAGCGCTATCAACAGTGGGGATAAATCACACGCGTGTCATTGGCCGGTCACAACGTTGCTGGCGCGGTGGCCGAGCGACCCCAACTTGAATTCATTGGTTCCCTCGGGCCGGTCAGTGCCAGCGCATCGTGAGCAACAGCCCGGTGATCATGAAAGCGAACGCGATGGCGTAGTTCCACGGCCCGAGTTGCGCCATCCAGTTGAGGGCCGTCGGCGCCTGGGTTCCGACCGCGGCCAACTGGAACACCATCAACCAGACGAGCCCGATCAGCATGAGACCGACAAACAGCGCGACGAACCACACGCTCGACGGCCCGACCTTTACCTTCACCGGCGTGCGGCTGACTGCGCCGACGGTGAAATCGTTCTTCTTGCGGACCTTGGACTTGGGCATTGGTACCTCGGGGAGATCTGGGGATTACCTCGACAACACGGTGGGCCGGACGGGGTGCAACGATAACGGTGGCGACCACACCCCAGCTTGGCTACGAGACTAACCCACCTGGCACGGGGACCGGGAAATGGAGAAGCGATGAGCGACACGCGGCACACGGGCGAGACGCGCCGCTCGCCGTGGCGCTTCGGGGTTCCGCTGGTCTGCCTGCTGGCCGGCGTGCTGCTGGCCGCCACGCACGGGGTTTCCGGCGGTGCCGAGATCCGCCGCAGCGATGCGCCCCGGCTGGTGGACCTGGTCCGCGAGGCTCAGGAGTCGGTGAATCGTCTCAACGCCCGGCGCGACGAGTTGGCAAGCGAGATCGATGCTGCCCGCGGCCCGTCTTCCGACGCCGCGCTGGCGGACACGCTGCGGCAGTCCGCGCTGCTGGCCGCCGAGGCGGGCATGGACCCCGTGCACGGGCCGGGCCTGGTGGTCACCCTCGACGACGCGCAGCGCGACGCCAACGGCCGCTTCCCCCGCGACGCCTCCCCCGACGACCTGGTGGTACACCAGCAGGACATCCAGGCCGTCCTCAACGCGTTGTGGAGCGCCGGCGCCGAGGCGGTCCAGATGCAGGACCAGCGGATCATCGCCACGTCGGTGCCGCGCTGCGTCGGCAACACCCTGCTGCTCAACGGTCGGACCTACAGCCCGCCCTACACCGTGACCGCGATCGGCGACCCCGAGGCGATGCAAGCCGCCCTGGCGACGGCTCCCCTGGTGATCCTCTACAAGCAGTACGTGGTCCGGTTCGGCCTCGGCTATCACGAACAGGTGGTACCCGACGTGCGGATCGTCGGCCATGCAGAGCCGGTCCGGATGCCCTTCGCCCAACCGGCGACGCCGCCGACCGGCGCCCCCGCGCGGGGCGGACGGTAACCTGTCACGATGCGGATCCTGGTTGTCGACAACTACGACAGCTTCGTGTTCAACCTGGTGCAGTACCTGGGGCAGCTCGGTGTCGAGGCCGACGTGTGGCGCAACGACGATGCCCGGCTGTTGGACCCCTCAGGCGACCACGCCGCCGTCACCGACCAGTTCGACGGCGTGCTGCTGAGCCCGGGGCCGGGCACGCCGGAGCGCGCGGGCGCGTCAATCGGGCTGGTCCGGGCGTGCGCCGCCGCGCGCACCCCGCTGCTGGGCGTCTGCCTGGGCCACCAGGCCATCGGCGTCGCCTTCGGCGCCACGGTGGACCGCGCGCCCGAGTTGCTGCACGGCAAGACCAGCAGCGTGTTCCACGCCAACGTCGGTGTGCTGCAAGGGCTTCCGGATCCGTTCACGGCCACCCGCTACCACTCGCTGACGATCCTGCCGGACTCGCTGCCGGCGGTGCTGGAGGTGACCGCCCGCACCCGCAGCGGAGTGATCATGGGAGTGCGCCACACCGAGCTGCCGATCCACGGCGTCCAGTTCCACCCGGAGTCGATCCTGACGGAGGGCGGGCACCGGATGCTGGGCAACTGGCTGGCCTATTGCGGGTGGGCGCGCAACGACACGCTGATCCGGCGGCTCGAGAACGAGGTCCGCGCCGCCGTGCGGCCGCACTTCCCCGCCGACCCGGCGGCTACTGACCGAACTTCAGCGTGATGATGCCGTCCCGGTTGACCCCGGCCCCGGCGGGCGGGTTCTGATAGACCACCTTGTTGTGCAGGGAGCCGCCGGCATCGACGTCGGGACCCTTGTCCAGCACGCCCGTCCAGCCCAGCGCCCGTAGCCGCGGTTCGGCGTCGGTCCAGAACATCCCGGATACGTCGGGCATCACGAACTGGTTGCCCTTGGATACCTGCAGCTCGATCACCGAGTCCACGGGGACAGTCGTGCCCTTGGGCGGATTGGTGCCGATCACCTCGCCGGCGGGGCGGGGACTGTCCACCGAGGCCTGGCTGAACTTGGTGAAGCCGTAGACGTTGAGGTTCTTCTGCGCGACGTCGACGGTCTGGCCCGCCACGTCGGGGACGTCCTTGGTCTCGGGACCGGAGCCCACGATAACGGTGATGACGTTGGTGATCGCCGATGTCTGGTTGGCCGGCGGGTTGGTCCCGATGACCTTGCCCATCAGCTCCGGGGTGGACGGCGAACTGGCCTGCTTGAACTTGCTGAACCCGGCCGCTTTGAGCTTGCTGACGGCCTGGGAGTAGCTCAGCGAGGAGACGTCGGGCACCTCGCGCTGCTCGGGTCCGGTGGAGACGTTGACGGTGATCTCGTCGCCCGCGCTCACCGCCGCGTTGGCGGCGGGATCGGTGGAGATGACATGGTCGGGCGGAATCGCCGAATCGGGCTTCTGCAGGGTGCGGGTCTTGAAGCCGCGGTTCTGCAGCACGGCGATGGCGTCGGCGGAGACCTGGCCCCGCACGTCGGGAACCTGAACGTCGCGGGTGCCGCCGCCGAACGTGTTGAACGCGATCACGACGACGATCGTCAGCACCGCCAGCACGGCCACCGCGACAACCCAGCGGGCCACCGAACCGCCCAGCCGCTCGTCGTCGGTGTCGGCGATCGGCTGGCGGGGCAGGGGGTCGGTGCGGGGGTGCGCGCCGTGCCCACCCGCGGACGACATCAGCGAGCTGCGGTCGGCGTCGGTGAGCACCTTGGGCGCCTCCGGGGTCTCCCCGTTGTGCACCCGCACCAGGTCGGCGCGCATCTCCGCCGCGGTTTGGTAGCGGTTCTCCGGATTCTTGGCCAGCGCCTTGAGGACGACGGCGTCGAGGTCGGCGGAGATGCCCTCGTGGCGCCGCGACGGCGGGATCGGATCCTCGCGCACGTGCTGATAGGCCACCGACACCGGCGAGTCGCCGGTGAAAGGTGGTTCGCCGGTCAGGATTTCGTACAGCACACAGCCGAGCGAATAGACATCGGAGCGCGCGTCGACCGGGTCGCCGCGGGCCTGCTCGGGTGACAGGTACTGCGCGGTGCCGATCACGGCCGCGGTCTGGGTGACGCTGTTGCCGCTGTCGGCGATCGCGCGGGCGATGCCGAAGTCCATCACCTTGACCGCGTTGGTGGTGCTGATCATGATGTTCGCCGGCTTGACGTCGCGGTGGATGATGCCGTTCTGGTGGCTGAAGTTCAGCGCCTGGCAGGCGTCGGCGATGATCTCGATAGCCCGCCGCGGGGGCAGTGGCCCGTCGGAGTGCACGATGTCGCGCAGGGTGACGCCGTCGACGTACTCCATGACGATGTAGGGCAGCGGGCCGGCGGCCGTCTCCGCCTCGCCGGTGTCGTACACGGCGACGATCGACGGGTGATTAAGCGCCGCCGCGTTCTGCGCCTCGCGGCGGAAGCGCAGATAGAAGCTGGGGTCGCGGGCCAGGTCGGCGCGCAGCACCTTGACCGCGACGTCGCGATGCAACCGGACGTCGCGGGCCAGATGAACCTCGGACATGCCCCCGAATCCGAGGATCTCGCCGAGTTCGTAGCGGTCGGACAGGTGCTGCGGGGTGGTCATCGCGGTGTCCCGTATCGGGCCGGCACGGTGTCGGGCGCCGAGGGTACAGCCTGGCTCGAAGTCCCCTGAGGTTGCAAGGGCGCCAGGCCGCCGGGGGTCTTGCTGGGCGGCGGCGGCTCCGAGGATCCCGAGGGCGGCGGCCCGCCGGTGTCGGTGACCGTCGGGGGTGGCGAGGGCTGCTGCTCGGGTTCCCCCTTGGAGTTGATGACGATCAGCACGGCGATGATGATCGCCAGCGCCCCGAGCACGCCCGCGGCCCACAGCAGCGCGCGCTGGCCCGACGAGAACGTGCGCCGCGCCGGGGGTGTCCGGTGCCCGCCGGTGGAGGGCCGGGACCGGCGCGCCGCCGAGCTCCGGGCGCCCGCGGTGGCGGACGAGCGGGTCGGCGCACCGGCCGAGGGGATCGCCGCCGGCGAGGCGCGGCCGGGAGGTGGTGACTGGCTGGGCCGCGGCGGCCGGCGGCCGGCCCGGACCGCGGCGACGGCGTCGGCGAATGGTCCCCCGCTGCGGTAGCGCATGCCGGGGTTTTTCACCAGCGTGATCTCGATGAGCTCGCGCACGTTGGGCGGCAGCTCGGCGGGCAACGGCGGCGGGGGCTCCTTGATGTGCTTCATCGCCACCGTCAGGGCGCCGTCGCCGGTGAACGGCCGCTTACCCGAAACAACCTCGTACCCAACGACTCCCAGCGAGTACACGTCACTGGCCGGGGTCGCGTCATGGCCCAGGGCCTGTTCGGGCGCGATGTATTGGGCCGTGCCCATCACCATGCCCGTCTGGGTCACCGGCGCGGCGTCGACGGCCTTGGCGATGCCGAAGTCGGTGATCTTGACCTGGCCGGTCGGGGTGATCAGGATGTTGCCCGGCTTGACATCGCGGTGCACCAGGCCGGCGGCGTGGGCGACCTGAAGGGCCCGTCCGGTCTGCTCGAGCATGTCCAGGGCGTGTCGCAGCGACAGCCGGCCGGTGCGTTTGAGCACCGAGTTCAGGGGCTCGCCGTTGACCAACTCCATGACGAGGTAGGCGGTGCGCCCCTCCCCGTCCATCTGGCTTTCGCCGTAGTCGTGGACGGCCGCGATCCCGGGGTGGTTGAGCATCGCGAGTGGTGCGGGCCTCGGCGCGGAACCGCTCGATGAACTCGGGGTCCTGGGAGAACTCCTGCTTGAGCACCTTGACCGCGACGCGCCGGCCCAGGCGGCTGTCGACCGCCTCCCACACCTGGCCCATGCCGCCGGTGGCGATCAGCCGCTGCAGGCGGTACCTGCCCGACAGCGTCACACCTACGCGAGGACTCATGGCCCCCCCTGCAGCGCGGCCTCGATCACGGCCCGTCCGATCGGGGCGGCGAGGGCACCCCCGGTCGCGGACAGGCGATCACCGCCGTTCTCGACCACAACCGCCACGGCGACCTTCGGCGACTGCGCGGGCGCAAATGCGATGTACCACGCGTGGGGTGGGGTGTGACGCGGGTCGGTGCCATGCTCTGCGGTACCAGTCTTCGATGCGATCTGCACGCCGGGAATGGCCCCTTTCTGCTGTGCGACCTTCTCGGCGCTGACCATCAGCTCTGTTAGCTTAGCGGCGATCTGCGGCGACACCGCGCGGCGCTGTTGGTACGGCGCAGCGGTGCTGATGTTGGACAGGTCCGGGCCCTTGAGGCTTTCGACCAGGTAGGGCTGCATCGCCACCCCGTCGTTGGCGATGGTCGCGGCGACCACGGCGTTTTCCAGCGGCGTCACCGCGACGTCCTTCTGGCCGATGCTCGACATCCCCAGGGCGGCCGCGTCGGGGATCACGCCCACGGTGGATTCGGCGACCTGCAGCGGGATCACGCTCGGGTTGCTGTCCAGGCCGAACGACTGCGCCATGCTGCGCAACGGCTCCGCTCCGGTCGCCATGCCCAGCTGGACGAAAGCGGTGTTGCACGACTTGGCGAACGCCTCGCTGAGCGACACCGTCGGCTCGGTGCCGCACGGGGTGCCGCCGTAGTTCTCCAACGTGGCGGTGCTGTCGGGCAGCCGGATCGTCGGCGCCGCGGTCAGCTGCTCGCCGACGGTCGCGCCGGCCTGCAGCGCCGCCGCGGTGGTGATCACCTTGAACGTCGATCCCGGCGGGTAGGTCTCGGAGATGGCGCGGTTGGCGAGCGGATTGCCGGGGTCGTCGCGCAGCTGCCGCCACGCCTGCGCCTGCACCTCGGGGTCGTGGGAGGCCAGCAGGTTGGGGTCATACGAAGGCGACGACACCATGGCCAGGATCTTGCCGGTGGACGGCTCGAGGGCGACGACGGCGCCCTTGCACGGTCCGCTGCAGCCCTGCTGCATCGCGTCCCAGCCGGCCTGCTGGACCCGCGGGTTGATCGTCGTGTCGACGTTGCCGCCGCGTGGGTCGCGACCGGTGAAGAAGTCGGCCAGCCGGCGCCCGAACAGCCGCGCGTCCGAGCCGTTGAGCACCGGGTCCTCGGCGCGCTCCAGCCCGGTGCTGGAGTAGCTCAGCGAGTAGAAGCCGGTCACCGGCGCATAGACGTCGGGGTTGGGATACACCCGCAGGAACCGGAACCGGCTGTCGGTGGCCACCGAGTAGGCCAGCAGTTGGCCGCCGGCGACGATCTGGCCGCGTTGCCGCGAGTACTCGTCGAGCAGGATGCGCTGGTTGCGGGGGTCGGCCCGGAGCCCGTCGGCGGCGAAGACCTGCGTCATCGTGGCGTTGAGCAACAGCAGCACCATCAACGCCATCACGGTGACCGAGATGCGGCGGAGGGAGGTGTTCATGCTCGCTGAATCACCTCGGTGCCGGCCGCGGCGATCGACGACGTGTTGCGCGCGCGGGTCCGCAAGGGACGCCGCGCGCTGTGGGAGATGCGCGCGAGAATGGCCAACAGGACGTAGTTGGCCAGCAGCGACGACCCACCGTAGGACATCCACGGGGTGGTCAGGCCCGTCAGCGGGATGAGCTGGGTGACGCCGCCGACCACGATGAACAGCTGGATGGCCAGCGTCGACGCCAGGCCCGCGGCCAGCAGCTTGCCGAAGCTGTCGCGGGTGGCGATCGCGGTGCGCAGGCCGCGGACGATGACGATGGTGTAGAGCAGCAGGATGCTGGCCAGCCCGACCAGCCCGAGCTCCTCGCCGAAGGCGGCGACGATGAAGTCCGTCGCCGCGGCCGGCACGGTGGCGGGTTGGCCATTGCCCAGCCCGGTTCCGAAGATGCCGCCGGTGGCGAAGCTGAACAGCGACTGGACCAACTGATAGCCGCTGCCGTCGGGGTCGGCGAACGGGTCCCACCAGGTCTGTACGCGCACGCGCACGTGCTCGAAGGCGAAGTAGGCCGCGACGCTTCCCGCCGCGAACAGCACCAGGCCGATGACCACCCAGCTGAAGCGCTGCGTGGCCAAGTACACCACCACCAGAAACGAGGCGTAGAGCAGCAGCGACGTGCCCAGGTCCTTCTCGAAGACCATCACCCCGACCGAGATCACCCAGGCCGCCAGCAGCGGCGCGAGGTCGCGCGGGCGCGGCAGGGTAAGGCCCATGAAGTGCTTGCCGACGCTGGTGAACAGGCCCCGCTTGGCGATAAGCACCGCCGAGAAGAAGACGAGCAGCAGGATCTTGGAGAACTCGGCCGGCTGAATCGAGAAGCCCGGGAAGCGAATCCAGATTTTGGCGCCGTTCTGCTCGGACAGCGATGCCGGGAGCAACGCGGGCACCGCCAGGAAGATCAGGCCCGCCACCCCGCAGACGTAGCCGTAGCGCGCGAGTTGCCGGTGGTCTTTGAGAAAGGTGACCACGAGCGCGAACGTGGCCACCCCGACCAGCGTCCACAGCATCTGCTGGGTCGCGCTGGGGTGATGGCGGGCGCTGAGCTCGTTGTCGGCCAGGTCGAGCCGGTGGATCATCACCAGGCCGAGGCCGTTGAGCAGCGCCACGATCGGCAGCAGGAGCGGGTCGGTGTAGGGGGCGAACCGCCGGATGGCCACGTGCGCTCCCCCGAACACGATCAGGAAGACCAGCCCGTAGGCGGCGTGGTCCCAGTGCAAGCCGCGCTCCTGGTTGGCCTGCACGATGAGCAGCGCGGCGACGGTAATCAGCGCGGCGAAGCACAGGAGCAGCAGTTCGGCGTTGCGCCGGGTCGGCAACGGAGGCGTCACCGCCACTGGCGGCTGCAGTTGAGTGGTCATGCCACCGTCCGGCAGTCGATGCCCGGCTGAGGTGGGGGTGGGGGGAGTGTGGTCAGCGTCTGGGCGGGCGCCGGGGGCGACGTGGTCGCCGGCGATGCCGGGGTGCTGCTCGCAGGAGTCCGGGTGGGACTCGTGGTGCTCGATGAGGTGGTGCTCGATGAGGTGGTGCTCGACGTGGTGGTGGGTGCTGTGGCGCTGGATTCTGTTGTGGTGCTGGTGGTCGCCGGGGCGGGCGGCGAGGTGGCCCGGGGCGCCGGACAGGGCGGCAGCAGCGAATTGGCCGCCAATTCACGCAGCTGCCCCAGGGCGTCGTCGAAGCTGCCCGACGGAAGCCCGGCCTGAACCTGCGCCCGTTCCGGGGGCCGCAGGTCCTTAAGCTGCATCGGATGGCAGTCGAGGGGACCGCTGGTCTGGCTGAAGCTGACCAGCGACAGGTTGTTGCGAGCATCCAGGCAGCCGATCAGATGGGGGTCGTGCAGGGACACTCCCAGCAGCGACCCCTGAATGCCCCGCATGATCGCCACCAGCCCGTTGTATTCGGCGACGTAGTAGTTGCTCCGGATGATGGCTCGCCCGATGCCCGCTCCGACCAGCGCCACGAGCACCACCAGCGTCACGACGACCGCGGTGCGGCGCCGCGACCACCGCGGCCGGCTAGCGGTCTCCGCTTGTGGCACAACACGTTTGGCGGCCTCCTTGCGCGGGCCGATGGCCGATGCGCGCCCGGCTGAGGTGTTGGGCAGGGTCAACTGGTCGTCTTCGCCCGATACCGCGCCGGCGAGGATGGGCTGGGTCTGCCCGTAGTCGTAGTCGACGACGTCGGCGACAACGACGGTCACGTTGTCGGGTCCGCCGCCGCGCAGCGCCAGCTCGATCAGGCGGTAGGCGGCCTCGGAAACATCGGGGATCTGCAGGGCCTCGAGGATGGTCTCGTCGCTGACCGGGTCGGACAACCCGTCGGAGCACAGCAGGTAGCGGTCACCGGCACGCGCTTCCCGCATGGTGAGCGTCGGCTCGACCTCATGCCCGGTCAGCGCCCGCATGATCAACGACCGCTGCGGGTGGCTGTGCGCCTCCTCGCGGGTGATCCGGCCCTCGTCGACGAGGGTCTGGACGAAAGTGTCGTCCTTGGTGATCTGGGTCAGCTCGCCGTCGCGCAGCAGATAGCCGCGCGAGTCACCGATGTGCACCAGCCCGATGCGATTGCCCGCGAACAAGATTGCCGTCAGCGTGGTGCCCATGCCCTCGAGCTCGGGCTCCATCTCGACCTGCGCGGCGATGGCGGCGTTGCCGGCGCGCACCGCGGCGTCGAGTTTGGCGAGCAGGTCGCCGCCGGGTTCGTCGTCGTCGAGATGGGCCAGCGCCGCGATCACCAACTGCGACGCGACCTCGCCGGCGGCGTGGCCGCCCATCCCGTCGGCCAGGGCCAGCAGCCGCGCCCCGGCGTAGACGGAATCCTCGTTGTTCGCGCGTACCAGGCCGCGATCGCTGTGAGCGGCATACCGCAGGACCAGTGTCACGGGCGCAGCTCGATCGCCGTCTTGCCGATCCGGATCGGCGTTCCCATGGGGACTCGTACCGCAGTCGTCACCTTTGCCCTGTCAAGGTAAGTGCCGTTGGTCGATCCTAGATCCTCGACATACCATTCGGAGCCGCGCTGAGACAGCCGGGCGTGCCGCGTCGAGGCGTAGTCGTCGGTCAGGACCAGGGTCGAATCGTCCGCGCGTCCGATCAGCACCGGTTGCCCACTGAGCGTGATGCGCGCGCCGGCCAGCGCCCCTTCGGTCACCACCAGGTAGCGGGCGGTGTCCCGGCTCCGCCGCGACGACAGCAGGCTGCCGCGCAGGGCCAGACCGCGTCGGACCATGACGGCGCCGGTGGGTGCGTAGATGTCGGTCCGCAGGATGCGCAGCACGGACCAGATGAATACCCATAACAAAGTCAAAAACCCGGCACGCGTCAGTTGCAGTACTAGTCCCTGCATCTGGCGTCCTCTCCGTCCAGTCCGTTCCGGCTATGTGCTCGCAGCACCCGTGACACCGAGCACATCAGCAACGTCACGATACTTGGACGGTGGTCGACGCGGGGCGAAGCACGGCAGCGGAGAGCCGGGGGCTTCAGTGAATGCGAACGATGATCTCCGAATGGCCTAACCGGATCACATCGCCATCGGCCAACTGCCATTCCTGTACCGGCGCGTTGTTCACGGTGGTGCCGTTGGTGGAATTGAGGTCGGACAGAAGGGCGGCCTGCCCGTCCCAGCGGATCTCCAGGTGGCGCCGCGACACGCCGGTGTCCGGCAGCCGGAACTGAGCGTCCTGCCCGCGGCCCACGATGTTGGAGCCCTCGCGCAGCTGATAAGTCCGGCCGCTGCCGTCGTCGAGCTGCAGGGTGACCGCGCCCCCGGGAGCGCCGTAGCCGCCCTGGCCGTAACCGCCGTAGCCGCCGCCCTGCTGGCCGTACTCGCCGTACTGGCCGTATTCGGGCTGCTGGCCGTAGTCGGCGGGTTGGCCGTAGTCGGCGGGTTGGCCGTACTCCCCCGGCTGGCCGTAGTCGCCGCCCTGGCCGTATTCGTAATCGCGGTGTCCGGGCTCGGCATATCCGCCCTGTTGGCCTTGCGGCGGGTATCCGCCGCCGGGCACGCTTTCGGCGTACTGGGTGTAATCGCCCTGCCCGTAATCCTGGCGGCCGTACTGCTGGCCGCCCTGCTGGTAGCCCTGGTCGTAGCGGCCGCCCTGGTCCGGGTAGGCCGGCCGTTGTTGTTGGGGGGCCTGGGGTGGGGGGTAGCCACCTTCGTCCTGGCGCGCCGGGCCGCGGCCGTACTCGCCGTAGCCGCCGTAGCCCTGCTGACCGCCGCCGGGCTGGCCGCCGCCAGGGGCACCGTAGCCGCCCTGGCGGTAACCCTGGTCGTAGCCTTCCCCGCCGTATCCGGGGGGACGCTGTTCATACGACTGCGGGTATCCGCCCTGGTCCGGGTAGCCGCGTTGGTCGGGGTAGCCGCCGCGCTGGTCTTGGTATCCGCCCTGGTTGGGATAGCCGCCTTGGCCGGGGTAGCCGCCGCGCTGGTCTTGGTATCCGCCCTGCTCTGGATACCCGCCCTGCTCTGGATACCCGCCCTGCTCTGGATACCCGCCCTGCTCTGGATACCCGCCCTGGTCGGGTTGGCGCGGCGGTGCGTAGCCGCCCTGGGGCGGGTAGCCGCCCTGTTCCGGCCGGTATCCGCCTCCGGGGTTCGGCCCGCCGGGCTGGTCCTGGCCACCACGCGAATCGTCCTGCGGACGCCCGTAGCGCTCGTCGTAGTATTCGTCGCCGGGCCGGCTCTGCCCCTGATCCCCGCGGTAGCTCGGATTGTCGGTCATTGGTGCTACTCCTCGTTCTCCGCTGAACGCGTGGTTCGATTGTGGCCGGACCGGATCGCTGGCCGTCGGGCGGGGTTTGGCATCGGGGTTGACAGCACCGCGGGCGCGGAACTGGCCGGTGTGCAGGTTCGACGTCTGCTCGAATCGGACGACCACCTCACCATACGTTTGCCACCCCTGTTCATGGATATAGTCAGCCAAGTACTCTTCGAAAGCGCTCGGTGTGCGATCCGGGTATGCGCCCACTTTTTCAAAGTCGTGCACACCGAGGGTAATGATGTATTCGTTGGGGGCCAAAAGGCGATTCCCCTGAAGCGGTCGAACACCGTCCTCGGCCTCGCGGCGCAGCAGGGCTTCGACCTCTTGCGGGACGATCGATCCCCCGAACACCCGGGCAAACGCATCCCCGACAGTGGCCTCGAGCTTGCGCTCAATGCGCTGAACTAACCCCCGGTGGCTGTCCACGGCTCAGCGCTCGCCCGCTTTTGTCACCCAAGCATGGTATCGGGACACCGCGCGGCTGCGGCACCGTGGAAATTCTGAGAAAATGGCATCCGCGCAGCTCAATGCGGTCGGGCTAGGGGCCTCCCGCGGGGGGCGCTGCCCCGGCTCCCAGCGGGCGGTGCCCCGGCTCCCAGCGGGCGCTGCCCCGGCTCCCAGCGGGCGCTGCCCCGACTCCCAGCGGGTTGGGCTGTGCGCCCATTAGAGTGGTATGGTCCAGCGGTTGTTTTTTGGGGCGAGTGGCGGAATGGCAGACGCGCTGGCTTCAGGTGCCAGTGTCCTTCGGGACGTGGGGGTTCAAGTCCCCCTTCGCCCACCAAAGAGCGGTTCGCCGAGCTGCGGCGCATAAGGTCACGAACTCGAAAGGGATCGTGGCCTTTGCGTTTGGCGCGGTCGGTCTCTCACACCAGCGTTTGACCCGGTTCGACCTGTTCGACCGTCGCAAGGACGTGCCCACCGCGGGGGGAGGCGGCCATTCCGTGGGGCGGCTACCCGGCGGCATCTAGACTCCACCGCTGAGCTCGAACGCGGTGCAGCAGGACACCGATGCCTCGCGGCGGGCACTCAAGCTTGCTCTTGACGGTGAGATCAACGCGTGCCGGCGCTGCGACGGTATGAACATCGACGGCGTGACCGCATCCGCACCCGGCTACGGTTGCGTGAGTTCACCGGTAGCGCTGGTCGGGCAGAGCCTGTGCACGAAGTGCATGGAGACCCAGATCCCGTTCACCGGAGGCAGCGGCGACCTGATCGACGCCAGCGTCGAACTCGCCGGACGCGAGAAGAAGGACCTCTTCATCACTAACGCGGTGCACTGTCATCCCCCGAAGAACCGCCCTTCCCGCGAGCACGAGATTGTCCACTGCTCCACATACCTGCATCGCGAGCTCGAGATCGTCCGGCCGCGGCTGGTGATCACGCTGGGTCGCGACGCTCAACGCGTCTTGTCGTTCTTCTATCCGCGAGCGCGGGTTTCGCCGGAGCGCTTCCAGGCGCCGCGCGGGCGCCTTCCGAAGGGCGTGCCGTACATCCTCAACGCGAAGCACCCCTCGTGGATCGGTCGCCAACACGACGAGCGGCGCGAAGGCGAGTACGTGTCGGATCTGGCGGCGGCCATCCGGTGGAGCTTCGACCGCGCGCAGCAGGAGTAGCTCCGCGCAACCGGGGTCTGATCGAGGGCATCGATATACCGCCACTCGTGTCGACGGCGACGGTATGCCGATCCGTTAGTAGTGGATGGTCCACATAAATTCTCTGTGCCCCAACCTGTTTCAGCGCTGATGCTGTTGACCAGCTAGTTGGTGCTGGGTGGTGGTTGGGGTTCGAAGGGGTCGTACCACCACCAGTCGGCGCGTTCGCCGGTGGGGCCGGGATACGGCGGTACGGCGGGTGGGGCCAGGGTGGGTGGGCGCGCCAGCGATCCCGGGTGCAGCGCCTGCCCGTCGCTGTCGGTGACGGTCAAATCGTCGGCGGGTCCGGTGAGGGTGATGCCACCTTGGTGGTGCAGCCGGTGATGGTAGGGGCAGAGCAGGACCAGGTTGGCCAACTCGGTGGGCCCACCGTCTTCCCAATGCTGAAGGTGATGAGCGTGCAGGCCGCGGGTGGCCCCGCAGCCGGGCACCGCACAGCGGGGGTGGCGGTGCTCGAGCGCGCGGCGCAGCCGCCGGCTGATCTGGCGCGTCGTGCGCCCCGCACCGATCAACTCGCCGTCGCGTTCAAACCAGGCCTCCCAGGTGGCATCACAGGTCACGTACTGCCGCTCGGCGTCGGTCAGCAGCGGACCCCGGTGCAGCGCGGCGGCGCGCTTGTCGACATCCAGGTGCACCACCACCGTGGTGTGCTGGCCGTGCGGGCGGCGGGCGGCCTCGGTGTCCCAGCCCGTGTCCACCAGACGCAGGAAGGCCTCCAGGGTGCCCGGCAACGGCGGCACGCTCTCCGGTGCGGGCTCGCTATCGGCGCGGTCGTGTTTCCACGCGGTGATCAGCGCATCACGGTGGGCGGCCAGCGCGGCATCGAACTTGGCCGCCTCCAGCGGCGCAAGCTTGATCCGCCAGCAGGTCAACTCCTCGCTACAGGAGGTTTTGGTGATCGAGGGCTGCGGATCCGGGCGGCCAGGCGCAGGCTGCGGACGCGGTTCGAGGCTGACCGCGGTGCGCAACTGGCTCACCGAAGCAACCGAGGCCAACTGCGCATAATGCTCATCCGAACCCGCCCCGCCCCGGGCGGCGATCACCCCGACCTGATCCAACGAGTAACGGCCCTCCCGCAGACCCTGGGCGCAGCGCGGGAACTCCGCCAGCCGGCCCGCCACCGTCGTAATCGTGTGCGCGTTCGCCGACGAGCACCCCAGCTTCCAGGCCACCAACGCCGCCACCGAGCGGGCCCCCGTCATCCCACACAACCCGTCCCGGTCGATCTCGGCGGCGATCTCCACGATGCGCCCATCAATGGCGTTGCGCTGACCGGCCAACTCCGATAACTCCTCAAACAACACCGCCAAGCGCTCCTGCGGAATAAGCGGCTCAGCAGGCGCTTCGGCAAGGCCCAACGACGCGGTCAAACACATACCCACATCATCACAAAGGGGTCTGACATCCCCGTCTGCCCAATCCACGCGCCGAGGCCGCCACGAGGAAACAACAGGCCCACCCGCTGCGACCACCGCGCACCCCGGACCGCAAGCCAAGCGGTCTCAGGGTCGCCGGGTCGCCCTGCTATCCCCAGGGAGGGACAGGAGGGCGCCACCGAATCCTCTGACTTCGGCGGCTGGGGGCGATATTGACGGCATCGCTGTCGGCGGTGACGCCCGCGCTGAGGTCGAGACGCACGGCTTCCAGTTCCGGACTCGCCGCCACCTCCTCGACGCAGGCTTCGGAGGCGCCGAGATAGGTGCTGTCGAGGTCGAGTTCGGTGGCCACGCACCAGGAGTGGTCGCCGGGCCACCACAGGTTCCACGAGACGCGCCCGAAGTCGTGGGCGCCGACCGACCGGGTGGCCGCGGCGAGGGGACCGTGGGCCAGGTGGTAGTGGCGCGCCGGTAGCTCGAAGGTTGGCCGGCCCTGAAACGACGGATCGAGGTCGCCGCGGCCGTCCCACACGGCAAACCAGCAATTGTCGATGTCCGGGGTATGCCGTGCCAGGATGCGCGCCAGCGACGCCGCGGCATCGGCGGGTAGCGTCCCGATCGCCGGTGCTTCGTCGAACAGGCCGGGCTGTGTGTCGCGGTAGCCGGGGCTGTAGCGCGACGGGTAACCGATCAAATGCGTGAACTGCATTTGTGGGTGCGCGACCTTGCCGTTGGTCCGGGCGATGCTCGCCCAGCTCACCGGCTCTCCGCCGTGGGAAGCGGGATGAAAGACCCGGGCGTAGGCGGGAAAGACGGTCGGAAGCAGCGACCCGAGGTCTACCGCGAAAGTGTGCATGTGCTCGACCAGCCACCGCGCCGGGTCGAGATCGTCTGCGATGATCACCCGCTTCTCCCCCGCCGGGGCCGATGCTGTTGGTGGCGCGCCGATTTCGATGTCCGGCCGGACCGCGACCTCGGCGCTCAGCGAGTTGGCGACGTAACACTCGCGGTGCGCCACGTCGACGAGGTGACGCACCTGCTCGGCGGTCGGTCCCGGTGACACGACGATCCGCGGACGCAGCTCGATGCGGGTGATCCGGATCGGCTGGTCGCCCTCGGGCATGACGCCGACCGCGTCGTCGTCGTAGCGCAGTACGTCAACGCGCGCCCGCGCCGCCACGGCCAGGAAGGACAACAGCTGGCAGGACGCGGTGGCCATGACCAACAGCTGTTCGGGGTTGAGCCGTTCGGGCTCGCCGAGGAAGGCCGGATCCGCCGACAGGGTCAAGGCATCTGCCGCCGGCGGCGCGCTCGCCAGATGCTCCCGCTGGTATTTGCGGTAGCCGGCGCCGGTCGACCCCTGCCACGTGCAGCGGACCCGATAGGTGTGTTGGTCGCTCATGTGCAGTGGCTCCTCGGAAAACCGGGTGCGGCCACCTCGGCGCAGTCGGTGGTGCTGCCCATCATGCACCGTGGGCGCAGCTGCGGAGGGCCGCTCACAGCGCGTTGAGGAGCCGCTCGAGGTCTGACTCCGTGTTGTAGAGGTGGAATCCGACGCGGACCGCTCCGGCGCGGACGGACGCCCTGATGCCCGCCTTCGTCAGCATATGGAAGCGGCCACCAGGCCGATGACCGACGAGACGCTGGTGCCCTGCGTCACGTTGCCCTCATCCACCCCGACCAGGGACGCGTACGCGGCTCGGCCGGCGCGGATCGGCTCGTCTAAAGAGCTCACCCGCATCGTGCCGTCTTCCCATGAGCGCACATGCTCATTCAGCGCCTCGGCGACGAACCGCGGCGGCAGGCCGTATGTGGGGGTATCCAGAAAGCACTGCGCTCCCACGAACTCGGCGCCGAACGCCTCGCGCGGCGATCCGCCCCGGGCTCGGTCAGCACACATCGACGATCTCCTCGGCCGCGCTTGTCCCCTACAAGGTAGACACCGGTCGCGATTCGGCTGAACTTGTCCGGTGCGATTGCGCTTGACCGCGGGCCATGGTGGGTAACTGCCCTGAGGAGATCTGCCCTCCCCTCGACAGATTGGGTAACTGACACATGATCGCGAATCGAATCGCCCGTCGCTTTGCTGTGGCCGCCGGGGTAACCGCGGCGATCGGCCTCAGCACGCTGACCGCGGCATGCGGCTCTGGCGACAACGGCAAGAATCCGTCGACCACGACCGTGACGACCACGGTTTCCACGCCGGTCAGCACCCCGGCGACCTCGCCGGCGGTGCCTCCTGGCGAGACGGGTGGACCCACCGGCGGGCCCGGCGGGGTCACCACCGGCGCCCCGGGCGCCGGCGCCGGCGCGGGGCCCGGTGGGGCGAGCGCGGGTGTGCCCGGCGCGGGGGCTTCGGCCGGACCCGGCGGCGCCGGTGCCTGCGCGGGCGGCGTTTGCGTGGGGACCCCACCGAGTCCGTAACCGCGGCGCGTTGTGCGCGTAGCGCTTTCGCGCACGTGTCGCGGTGTCGCCACTTTGTTCGGACGGGTGCTGGTTGGCGGCTCGGGTCGGGGTGAATTGACTGGCTCGCGGGGGTCCGTAACCTTTCCGGCAGGGCAGGACCGTGTCTGCCGTGGAGTCGGCTGCATGGCTCCGTGCAAACCTCAGCCGGATCGAGGAGCTATTTTCCGGGAATTCCGCCGCCAGCACCTGTGCAGAGCTGATCGAGCTAGAAGGGACAGTTGCGAGCAAGTACTTCGGTCCACAGCAAGCTGATTCGGAGTGATTTGCGACGGGCGCTCCCAGCATGACAAGGCGACGAGCGCCGCCGCATTCATCCCGGGTTTCGCTGATAGCTATTCGCCGATGCCGCTACCACGCAAAGCAACTGCGAGAACCTCAAAGAATTAAGGCGGGCCAATGCGGACAATTACTGGTCTCAGTGGCGAAGGGAGCAAGGGCTCATCTAGCCAGTCGCCCGCGTGCGCAACCACCGCAGGACGTCGTCGGTGACCGGATCGGTGATGTCATCAAACTCGGGATGCTTGCGTAGCACCGTGCCGATCATCGAGCACACCGGAACGATGCGCCTGCCGGCAGCCCGCGCGTCGTCGAGCGCGTCTTCGACCAGCAGGGTCGCCAGCCCGCGCCCGCCGAACGCAGGGTCGACCTCGGTGTGGTCGAAGACCCGCTGATCGCCGCGGTCGGCGAAGGTGGCGTGGCCGACGGTCCGGCCCTCGACGGCGATCGTGTACCGGCCGTTTTCGGCGCTGATCGTGGCCTGGGCGCCGGTCTTGTCGGTGGGCATCTGGCCTCCCTGTATTGCCGCGGGCGGATGGACGCGACCGTACCCGTTCACTTGCCCGGTGGCCGCAGCACCTTCATCGCCACCCGCATGACCGGTTCGGGAACCCGGTCCTGCATCGACAGCGCCGCGTCGGCGGCGCGGGACCGCAGCGGGGCGCCGCGGCCGAAGATTCGGTTCAACGCTCCCCCGGACGGCTCGAGCACCACATGCAGCGGCGGGGTGCCCACGGCGGCCCCCAGCGCGTTCGAGATGACCATTCGCTGAATCTCACTGGTGCCCTCGAAGATGGTGTACAGCTTGGCATCCCGATACCACTTCTCCACCGGGTGGTCGGTGATGTAGCCCCAGCCGCCCAGCGTCTGGATGGCGCGCTCGGTGGCCTTGACGGCCACCTCGCTGGCGGCCCACTTCGACATCGACCCCTCCCCCCGTTCGAAGGGGACGCGGTTGGCCGCCATCCAGGAGGCGCGCCAGGTCAACAGCCGGGCGGCGTCAATCTGGGTGGCCAGCTCCGCCAGCGGGAAGGCGATGCCCTGGTTGTCGATGATGGGTGCGCCGAACGCCTCGCGCTCGGTCGCGTAGGCCGTCGCGTATTCCAGGGCGGCGCGGGCGATTCCGACCGCCTGGGCGGCGACCATCGGGCGGGTCTGTTCGAAGGTGCCCAGCGTCGCCGACCCGGAACGCTTGGCGCCTGCCACCACTTCGCGGGCTTTGGCCAGTTTTTGTTCGAGCTTGTCTTGTCCCCCAAGCAGATTGGCGCCGGGAACCCGCACGCCCTCGAGCAGCAACTCCGCGGTGTGCGACGCCCGGCAGCCCAGCTTGTCGAGCTTGCGCACCATTTTCAGCCCGGGCGTGCCGCCGGGGACGATGAACAGCGCCTGACCGCGGTGGCCGAGTTCCTCGTCGACGACCGCGTTGACGACGTGCACGTTGGCGATGCCGCCATTGCCGATCCACATCTTGTGGCCGTCCAGGATCCAGTCCTCGCCGTCGCGGCGGGCATGGGTGCGCAGATTCCGCACGTCGCTGCCGCCCTCGGGCTCGGAGATCGCCAGCGCGGCTAGCTTGAGATCGCCGGGCGTGCCGAAACATTCGGGCGCCCACTCCAGCATCTGCTCCGGGGTCGCGGCCTGGCCTATTGCCGAGAGCGCCAGCGCCGGCATGACGATCGACAAACCGATCCCGGCGCAACCCCAGAACAATTCCTCCATGAACATCGGCAGCGACAGACCGGTCGGGTCGCCGATCAGGTCGCGGTAGAACAGCGGGCTGTAGAAACCGCGCTGGGCCGCCTCCTCGAGAACGGGCCAGGGAAACTCCTGGCGCTGGTCGTAATCCAGCGCGACCGGGCGGATCACTTCGTCGGCGAATTCGTGTGTGCGCCGGGCCAGGTCGTGTTGCGCGGCCGTCGGGGTGAGGTCGAACGTCATGGATACGCCTTCTGAGTCGACGGTCTCGGTCGTGCCGAAGGCCTTCTACCCCGTCGATCGGCGCAGCAAACGGGGACTCAGGCGGCCGATCGCGGGCCGACCTGTGCGACCGGAAGGTGCAGGACCACCGCCGGCGCGGGAACGGCGTCGTGCTCGTGGCGGGCCAGCAGGGCCGCGTTCTCGGGCAGCTGACGGGAATTGATCTCCCCGGTGGCGATGCGCCGCAAGGTTTCGTGGGCGCGGGCGAGCTGTTCCCGCTTGCGGTACTGGCCGCCCGGCAGCTTGACACCCGCCCAGACGCCGTATTCCTCCCGGTGCGCGATGGCGTGCTCGGCGCACCGACGCTGCTGCGCCAGCGGGCACCGGCGCAGGCATTGGATCCGCGCCTCGGTCGCCGACGCCTCGTAGGCCCGCGCCTTGGCTGCGCCGTCGGCAGCGTCGTCGTCGGGGTAGCCGAACCAAAGTTCCGGATTGGTTGCGCACGGGTGTCCCATGTCGGTCTCCTTGTAGGGGTGAAACGTAGGCGGAAGCGTATACACGCTTGAGCCGCGCACGCAAGAGAAACGTGACAAAAACGTATAACCGAGGCTCGCCGGCGCTGCCTGTGTAATATCCGGCCTATGGCCGGAGCGTGCGGTGAGCCGTGAATCGGCCGGTGCGGCGATCCGTGCGCTGCGCGAATCGCGCGACCTGTCGTTAGCAGACCTCGCCGCCGCTACGGGCGTGAGCGTCATGGGCCTGAGCTTTCTCGAGCGCGGTGCCCGCAAGCCGCACAAAAGCACAGTTCAGAAGGTCGAGAATGGGCTCGGCCTGCCGCCGGGTACCTATTCACGGCTGTTGGTGGCAGCCGATCCGGACGCGGAGCTGGCTCGGCTCATGGCCGCGCAACCCCCCGACGCGACGGCCGCGCGGCGGCCCGGGGCCGTGGTGGTCGACCGGCACAGCGACACCGACGTGCTGGAAGGCTACGCCGAGGCACAGCTCGATGCCCTCAAATCGGTCATCGAACGACTACCGGCGACGACATCAAACGAATACGAGACGTATATTCTCTCTGTGATCACGCAGTGCGTGAAGGCAGAGATGCTGGCCGCCAGCTCATGGCGGGTGGCCGTGAACGCGGGAGCCGACTCGACGGGCCGGCTCATGGAGCATCTGCGGGCGCTGGAAGCCACCCGCACCGCCCTGCTCGAACGGATGCCTGACAGCCTGGGCGCGCGGTTCGACCGCGCGTGCACGCGTTCGTCGCTGCCGGAGACGATCATCGCGGCGCTGCTGGGCGTCGGCATCGACGAGATGTGGGACATCCGCACCCGGGGCGTCATTCCCCCCGGCGCACTCCCCCGCGTCCGCGCCTTCACCGAGGCGGTCGAGTCGGCGGCCCGCGACAGCGCGAACCAGGACGAGGGCGAGGGGGATCAGTGACCAACGGTGAACTCGCGGTGTTGGCCCGCGCGCATCAACTGTTCGCCGGCACCACGCGGCCGGCGCCGGGCCTGGCCGGCGTCGCCGCGGGTCACGACGCGCACCGAGTGGCGGCGGCCCGCACGGACGCCGTGGCCGCTCGTGCGATCGACGCCGCCCACCGGGACCGGGCCCGAGCCGGCGACCTTACCCGGGGCGTTCTCGACGAGGCTCGCGCCGACGCCGCCGTCCCCGCGGCGCCGATGGCCCAGCGGGAGGCGATGCGCCGGCGGGCGGCGCGGCTGCGCGCGCAACGGGCGCACGTTGTGGCGGCCCGCGCGGGGGCCCGACGGCACGCCGCGGCGCTGCGGGCGCTGCGCTACCGGCTGACCCACCATCGCGGCGCGTCGACCGCTCGTGGCCTTGCCCCGAACGCCCGCGCCGGGCTTGCGGTGCGGGCCGCGCTGTCGCGGCTGGGCCGGCCGTACGTGTGGGGCGCGACCGGCCCCGCCGCCTTCGACTGCTCCGGGCTGGTCCAGTGGTCCTACGCGCAGGCTGGCGTGCACCTGGACCGCACCACGTTTCAGCAGATCCACGACGGGATCCCGGTGCCGCGGTCCCAGGTCCGCCCCGGTGACCTGGTCTTCCCCCACGCCGGCCACGTGCAGCTGGCCATCGGCGACGGCCTGGTGGTCGAGGCGCCGCACGCGGGAGCCTCGGTGCGGATCAGCCGCCTGGGCGGCAACGTTCAGATTCGGCGTCCGCGATGACGACCGACCACCGCCCCGCGACCGTGAGCCCACGAGGGGGTTGAGCGATGTCCGAACCAGCCGGCCCGTCGGCCGCTGCGCTCGAGGCCCGTCGGCAGGCATTGGCCAGCCGGCACGACGCGGCGGCCGACGCCGACCGCGCACTGGCCGACGTTCTGGCCAGCGCGCACACCGTCACGCAAGAGAGCATCCGGCGCCTCGACGCGATCGCTGCGGAGATCGACCGCGCCGTCCTCGACCGGTCGTCCCTGGCCGTCGACACCCCCCTGGGCGCGCGCGAGTTCCACCATTTCCTGCTCGCCAAGCTGCGCGAAATCAAGTCGATCGTCGCCGACGCTCACCAGCTGGGCCGCGCGAAAACCGATATGCTGGAAGGGTTGCGGGGACGATATGGTGACCCTGGTATGGCCGCGGGGCCATCGTCTGGGTAGCGAGAGGGCAACAATCATGGCGGCGGACACGTCGACATCAACACAACGCCGCGGCGGCGGGGTCTGCCGATGATCGAATTCACCCTCACCCGGAATTCGACGGCGCCGATCGAGACCGTGTTCGACGCCATGACCGACCACCGCCGGATCGCCGACCACCTGTGGGCATGCCGGCGCAGCACGCTCGACCGCGAGGGAATCCCCGCACCGAACGGTGTCGGCGCGATCAGGCGTCTGGTGGTGATCGGGCCCCCGTTCGTCGAGGAGATCATCGACTATGAGAGGCCCACCCGCTACGCGTACAAGATGCTCTCGGGCGCACCGACCCGGGATCACGTCGGCACGATCCGGCTGCGTGCAGCCGGCACGGGGACCGAGGTCAGCTGGCACCTGCGGTCGACGCTGAAGATTCCCGGTGTCGACCGGCTGATGCTGCCGGTGTTCAAGAAGGTCATCGACGAATTCCTCAAAGGCGGCATCGCCGCCGCCGAACACCGCGTCTGAACGGCCAGGGCGACACCACCAAGGGGCGATGGGCGCTGCGTAGCCGTATTCGGTTATGCGCCAGGGCTTCCGCGTTCGTCCACACCCGGATCACGGTGAATTGTCGGCAGGCACCGGCCTGGGTAACCTCGCGCGTCATGAAGGGGCCACGACGCCGCCCGCGCCGGGGCGCAACGTCGGTGGCGTAGCCGATGTCGACGCACGAGGAACTGCTTGCTGCGGTCAAACTCCTGCGGGAGCGCACCGGAGACCCCAACGCGTGGCAGCAAGGCCTGGCGCCGGCCGAGGTGGCCGCCGTGACCAGTCCCGCAACGGGTCCGCACGAGCTCGACGCGATCCTGGCCAAGATTCGCCGGCAGCACCCCACCGTGTTCGATGCCGCCGCTCCCGGCGCGCCGGAGACGGCGCCGGACGGCGCAAATGGCGAGGCTGCCGAAGCGATCGCTCAGGCTGAAGCCGTTCTGGCACATCAAAATTCGGCGAGCGCGCAGCTCGACATGCAAGTCGTCTCGGCGATCTTGAACGCGCACCTGAAGACCGTCGAGGGCAAGGACGCGCTGACCCGGTTGCAGCGCGAGACCGAGGCCGCGGTGCGGACGCGCTCGGACCTCGACACCCCGGCGGGAGCGCGCGACTTCCAGCGCTTCCTCATCGGCAAGCTCAGGGACATCCGCGGCATCGTCATGGACGCCAGCCTGGACGACACGTCCAAATCGGCGCTGATGGCGGCGTGGACGTCGCTGTACGGCGCGTCCACGGGCGGACCCGAGCCGGCACCGGCGGCGGCCCCGGCGCGAGGGGCGGCCGACGAACCCGACCCCGCCTGGGACCCGCTGCTCGACCCGCTGCTGGCCGAGGATCCCTCCGCACTGGCCGCCGATCCGCCGGGACCGGGACCGGGAACGGGACCGCTCCCCGCGGAAGGGGTCGTGGCCCCCGCGGCGCCCACCGCGCCGACACTGCCGAACATTCCGGCCTCCGGCGCCGCCCCGCTGCCGGGACTGGGCACGTCGCCGGGCTCCCTGGGCGATTGGGGCTTACCGTCCCGCGAAGGCCGGGAAGGCGGGCCCGACCCGGGGCTGCTGGACCCCGACGAGGCGGTGATGTTGGAGCCCGACCCCGACCCGGACCCGGACGATGAGCGCGACGACGACGCCTCCCCGGAGCACGACGACCAGCATGCGGCGGACCCGCCGCCGGCGGGTCAGGCGGGCCCGACGGTGGTGACGCTGCCCGACGGCGAGACGGTGACGGCCGCCAGCCCGGAGCTGGCGGCGGCCATCAAGACCGCGGTTGCCGGGACGCCGATCGCCGAGGCCTTCGGCCAGCAGGGCATCGTCATTCCCCCGCCTGGGACGGCGGTCGCCAATCCGATCGACCCGCTCGACGTCGCCCCCGGGGACATCGGCATGCTCACCGATCGCCATGCGCTCGCCCTGGGGCCCACCAAAGCGCTTCTGGACGGACAAATTCAGCACATCGCCACCGTGAGCGGGGCTGGCTTCCTAGGCTGGGAGCATCCACCGGCGGCGAGCGCACGGGCGACCGCGCCGGCCGGGCCCGACGCACCGACACCGACCCGGCCGGCGACCACGTCGACCACCCGGCAATAACTGGCCCGCCACGGATGAACAGGAGACAGCGGATGGCAGATTCGATTCGCGTGGTGCCCGCGCAGTTGCGTGATGCCGCAACCCATCACCAGGAAACATCCGACTACTTGCGCACGATCCCTGCGTCGCACGCCGCTATTCAGGAGAGCCTCGACTCGCTGGGGCCGATCTTCGGCGACCTTCGTGACGCCGGCCGCGACCTGCTGGAGCTCAGGCGCCAGTGCTACGAGCAACAAGCCGACGATCACGCCGACATGGCCGACAAGCTGCGCCTCTCGGCGGCCATGTGGGAAAGTCACGAGCACCATGCGGCCGCTGAATTCGGCGGCATCGTTGACGGCGGTCGATGACGGAACCCAATCCGGCCTTCGACACCGTTCACCCGAGTGGGCACATACTCGTCCGCTCCTGCCGTGGTGGGTACATGCACAGCGTCGCGCTGAGCGAGGAAGCGATGGACACCGACGCCGAAACGCTGGCGCAGGGCATCCTGTTGACCGCCGACGTTTCGTGCCTCAAGGCGTTGCTACAGGTGCGCGACGAGATCGTGGCCGCCGGGCACACCCCGTCGGCGGGGGTGCCCACCCCCTACGACCTGGATGCGGCGATCGAAAAGTTGCTGGCGCACAAGCTGCGCCGGCGCGACAGCGTGATCTGACGACTCAAAGCGAATACGGAACGGCCTAAACCAGCCAGGTCTTGGCCGCCCCGGGGTCGGGGGCGATATCGGTGGGCGGCTCGATCGGGTTGGAACCGAACAACTCTCGTGCACGGGCAAGCAGGGCGCGCACCTCGTCGAGTTGCTGCTGCAGGGCAGATTCAGCCATGTCCCCACGCTACCCAGACCCGGGTAGCTGCACAATTCACCGACTTCGGGAGGCCGCCGCCCGATGCCGTTAGGCTTAGCCGGTGGTGATCGGTCGGATAACGGCGCGCCGGCGCCTCCGGAGAGCGGCGCGGGAATCGCTGGCCATTCCGGCCTTCAGCCCTCCGGTCGATTGCACCCCTTGGGTGACGGGCGGGCTGTGGCCTGCCGAGCTGGCGACGGTAACCACCGAAACCGCCGCGCTCGCAGAGTATCTGAAGGCCGATTTGCAACGAATCGCCGAGAGCGCCAACGACGTGCTCAAGCGCATCCAGCGGGCGGGGCTGGTCGAGCCGCTTCGGCAGGAGGAGGAGACCCGCGTCATCGAGCAGGCCCGCGCGCTAGCCGTGCAACGGGTCGAGTCGACGATCCGGCAGGTGCGCAGCCTGACGGCCGATGCGAGGCCGAGACAGTCGCCGCAGCCGGCCGCCGGCCGCTTCGCCGGCGCCGACATGGACACGACGCAAGTCATCCCCGCCGTCAGCGACGACGGGTCCGCCGAAGGTCGGCACCGCGCCGCTCCCGACGAAGACGCCGAGCGGGCGGCAGTCGCGCCGCCGACCGAGGTGATCGACGCCGTCGGCGTCGCCGAGCCCGCCGGCGAACGGTTGCGGCGGCTGCTAACCTTCGTGGCTCGCCAAGCGCCGCGGCTGAATTGGGCGATCGGCGACCGCGCCGACGGCAGCACGATCTTGGTCACCGACCTCGCCCATGGGTGGATACCGCCGGGCATCACGCTTCCGGAGGGCGTGCGGTTGCTGCCCCCCGAGCGGCGCACCGGCACGGCCGCCTCGTTGCTGGGCGAGACGATGGGCGCCGCGAGCTACATGCCGGGGGATCGGCTGGGCTGGCCGGACGACTACGCGCCGACGACGCCGTCGCTGGCGCCCCGCGAGGTGACCCCGATTCCGGAGTGGGAACGGCTGCTCAGCGACGCGACGCGGTGGCGCGACGGCCTGCCGCGGATGGTGCACGCGCTGGCCGGGGCGGCCGGCGAGGGATCCCGGATCGTCGCAGACGAGGTGGACCTGCTGCGGGTGCATCTGGATACGGCGCTGCACCAGTTGCTGATTCAGCATCCGGGCGTCGACCCCGCGTTGTTGCTCAACTGCCTGCTGTTGGCCGCCACCGAGGCCGCCGTCAGCGGCGACGCGGTCTCGGCGAGCTACCACCTGGCCTGGTTCCAGACGCTCAACGCGCCGCCGGAATCGTGAATTGACGCTGGTCGGAGGGCTGGCGGATACTGGCAGCGTGTCGGGATCGGGCGGTCGCACGGACCTGAGCGACAAGGATCTCGTCGAAGCGGTTCTCCGGGACCTGAGCGAGGCGGCCGACAAGTGGGAGGCCCTGGTCGCCCAGGCCGAGGCCATCACCTACAGCGTCGACCTCGGCGACATCCACGCCGTCGCGAACTCCGACGGCAGGCTGCTGAAGCTGACCCTGCACCCGGGCGTGATGACGGGCTACACCCACGGGGAGTTGGCAGACCGCCTCAACCTGGCGATCGCCGCCCTGCGCGAAGAGGCCGAGGCCCAGAACGAGGCCACCTACGGCGGTCCGCTGCGCTGATCAAGTGTCCTTCGCTGCGTCGGATGGCGCCGGCGCTCTTCGCGCTCACGCGCTCATCGCCCGGCGCGTGGTTCGATGGCGCCGGCTCTCTTCGCGCTCACGCGCTCATCGCCCGGCGCGTGGTGGGATGGCGCCGGCTCTCTTCGCGCTCACGCGCTCATCGCCCGGCGCGTGGTGGGATGGCGCCGGCTCTCTTCGCGCTCACGCGCTCATCGCCCGGCGCCGGGCGGGCCGGCGAAGGCCTGCGCGATCTCCAGCCAGCGCTGCGCGTCGGCGCCCTGTGCGGCGAGGTCGAGGCCGCTCAGGGGGCGCCGCTGGGTGACCAGGTAGCAGAAGTCCTCGGCCGAACCGGTGACCCGCTGGGCGGCGTCGGCCGGCCCCCACGACCAGGTGTCGCCGGCGGGCCCCCGCAGCTCGACCAGGAACGGCTCGGTCGGGGCGGCCAGGTTGTTGACGAAGAACGCGTAGTCACGGGTGCGGACTCCGAGATGGGCGATCGAGCGCATTCGTGGCGTGGCGGGCCGCTCGACGCCGAGCGCGTCGGCGACGTCGAGCCCGTGCGCCCAGGTCTCCATCAGGCGGGCGGTGGCCATCGAGGCCGCGCTCATGGGTGGGCCGAACCACGGCAACTTGCGGCCCTCGGGAACCGCCAGCAGCGCCTCGAACAGCCGCGCGCGGTTGACCCGCCAGTCGGCGAGCAGGTCCGCGGGCGGGGCGGCCGCCAGCTCCTCGGCGCCCGCGTCGACGAAGCCGGTCGGGTCGGCCGCGGCGGCTTCCAACAGGCCGGCGAAAGCCGCCTCGTCGGTGACCGAGGTCAGGGCAACCCGGTCGGTCCACAGTAGGTGCGCGATCTGGTGGGCGATGGTCCAGCCCGGCGCCGGTGTCGGATCGGCCCAGCGCTCGGGCGGCAGCGGCGCCACCAGCGCGTCGAGGTCGTCGCTCTCGGCGCGCAGGTCGGCCACGATCGGCCCGGGGCCGGCCATCATCGCCTCCCGACAATGCCATGGATGAGGAGGCCGGCCACGTAGAGCGCCGACCCGAAGAGAACGAACGCGGGCGCGTGCCCGTCGGCCGGGATCAGCATCGCGGCCACGGTGATGGCGACGATGAACGCGACCCAGAACAGCGCGTCCTGCACGGCGAACACGTGCCCGCGCAGCGCGTCGTCGACGTCGATCTGCATCGCGGAGTCGGCGCACAGCTTGACCACCTGACCGGCCACGCCGAGCAGAAAACCGCACACCACCATGACCGGAAGCAACAGCCCGGCGCCGGCGGTCTGGATCGCCGCAGCGGCGGCCAACGCGCCGTTTGCCGTGGCGTAGCGGCCCCAGCGGCGCACGGCGGCGGGCGTCAGCACGTTGGCGAGGAAGGCGCCCAGGCCAGTGGCGGCGAAGAACATCAGTGCGGTGCCCAGTCCCCCGGCGGCCGGGCGAGGCATGTGGTGCACCAGCAGCAGGATCAGCAGCGAGTTGATGCCGACCGCCATCCGGTGCGCGGCCAGCCCCGACAGGGTGCCGGCCACCGTCGGGTAGCGCACCACCGTCCGCGCGCCGTGCAGCCAGCCAGTGATCACCGCGTAGACGGCCGACCCGTGGATGGCGCGCTTGGTGTCGTCGGGACCGAGCACGCGAGGGGCGAACCGCAACGACAGCAGCAACGCGACCGCCACCGGGATCACGGTGAGGAAGATGATCGCGGAGGCGCCGTCGTCGCCGGCGCCCAGCACCAGGCGGGGCACGATCATGAAGTTGGCGCCCAGAAACGCCGCGACGGCCCCCGACGCGGTGGCCACCGCGTTCATCGTCACCACCTGCTCGCGCGGCACCACGTGCGGCAGCGACGCGGACAGTCCCGAAGCGACGAACCGGGCCAGGCCGTTGGCGAACAGCGCCCCGATCAGCAGCGGCATGTCGCCGGCTCGCATTGCCAGGATGGTGCCGATCGCGACGATGAAGATCAGCCGGCCGGCGTTGGCGCCGACGAGCACGAGCCGCCGATCCCACCGGTCCATCAGCGCCCCGGCGAACGGACCCAGCAGCGAGTAGGGCAAAAACAGCACCGTGAACGCGCGCGCGATCGCCATGGGGTCGGCCGCTCGATCCGGGCTGAACAGCAGCGCTCCGGCCAGCCCCGCCTGGAAGAGGCCATCGGCAAACTGACTCGCCATCCGCACCTGCAGCAGCCGCCAGAAATCCGGCAAACTGCGCACCGCCCGCCAGATGTCGACGGGTGCGCGCGAGGGCATCCGGGTTTCAGTCAACGAACCGACTTCCGTGATGAGCTGGGCAGGATCGTCGCGGGCGACGCCGCTGCCCACAACAGTACAAATATTTGCGGGCCGCGCTGAATTACCCCGGGCGACGGTGCGCGGGGATGCGATGATGGAGAGGTGCCCCAGCCCGAAGATCCGGAGGACTATGTCGCTCCCGCCGCACAGCGGGTGCGCGCAGGGACCCTGCTGCTCGCCAACACCAATCTTCTCGAGCCGACGTTTCGGCGCAGCGTGATCTACATCGTGGAGCACAACGACGGCGGCACGCTGGGCGTCGTGGTCAACCGGGCCAGCGAGACCGCCGTGTACAACGTGTTGCCGCAGTGGGCCAAGCTGGCGGCCAAGCCGAAGACGATGTTCATCGGCGGGCCCGTCAAGCGCGACGCCGCGCTGTGCCTGGCGACGCTGCGCGTCGGTGCCGATCCCGAGGGCGTGCCGGGCCTGCGGCACGTGACCGGCCGGGTAGTGATGGTGGATCTGGACGCCGAACCGGACATGATCGCACCGCTGGTCGAAGGGGTCCGCATCTTCGCCGGATACTCCGGCTGGACGATTGGTCAGCTGGAAGGCGAGATCGAACGCGACGACTGGATTGTGTTGTCCGCGTTGCCATCCGATGTTCTAGCGGGTCCGCGGACCGATCTGTGGGGGCAGGTGCTGCGCCGACAGCCGCTGCCGCTGTCGTTGTTGGCGACCCACCCGATCGACATCAGCCGCAACTGAGGCGCGCGGCGTCAGTCGCAGGACTGGGTGCAGCCCTCGCAGTTGCCGCCGCAGCCGGCCGGCGCCGCGGCCTGGGCCAGCGCGAAGCGCGCACTCTGCCATGACCCCGCGGCCAGGGTGCCGAGGGCACCGCCCACGCACACGATCAGCACGACGAGCGCGGTGTGCCGGGCCGCGGCCAGGGCGACGACGCCGCCGGCGGTCAGCATCACCGCGGCCGCCAGCTGGGTGGGCGCCATCGCGCGCAGCGCCAGCTGCATGGTGTCGGCGGTACGGCCCCGCGAAAGCGACCAGGTTCCGAACCCGGCGGCTGCCACCGCCGCACACACGCACAGTGCCCCCGCGATAAGCATGGGCCCCACAATACGAGCCGGTGCGGCTGCCCGCGCGCCGGGGTTCGACCCCGGCTCGGCGGCTCGGCGGCTGTCAGCCCAGGTGCAGGTTCGGCAGCGGCGGCAGGCCCGGTACCAGGGTCAACAGGTTGGGGAAGGGCTGCTGGGCCGGCGCCTGGTTGGACATCGCCGCCCGCCCGGGCAGGCCCAGCGGTGCGGTCGCGGGGGTTTGGGCGGGCAGGCCGACCGGTGCGGTCGCGGGGGTTTGGGCGGGCAGGCCGACCGGTGCGGTCGCGGGGGTTTGGGCGGGCAGGCCGACCGGTGCCGCCACGGGGGTTTGGGCGGGCGCCGGCGCCCCGGGTGCGGCCACCCGGAACCCGTTGATGATGGCATCGGTGGCGGGTCCGTCGGCGACGGCCTGCCCACGGTCGGTGGTCACCGACAGCGACACCAGGTACTTGTCGTGTCCCGACGTGGCGAGCACGTGGCGGCGCGAGGTGTTCAGCATCATGTCGCCGTCGCGGTAGGTGCCCTCGATGACCGAGGACGGGAATCCGTCGAAGTCGGCCATGGAGGCGTTGGTGGTCTGCCAGGCCAGCAGCTTCTGGCTGTCGATGTAGCCGTGCGAGATGGCTTCCCGGGGATCGAAATCACCCACCAGCTTGTACACCACCACCTGCGCGTTCGACGTGTAGATGCTGGCTCCCTGCCGGTCGGCGATCACCGCGAACGCGTCGGGCACGTTGGGGTCGGGCACCTGGGTCCAGCGGGTGGGCACCGGAAGCGTGATGTCGAGAGCCTTGAAGCCCTGCGGCTGCTGGGCCTCGAGCTTGACGCCCTTGGATTGCAGGTATTCGCGAAGCGTGCCGGTGGCCGCGGGCGTCACCGCGGGCGCCGGGCTGGGCGCGGCCGCGGGGATTGGCGCCGCCGACGGGTTCGACACCGGTGGGGTGGCGACCACCCTGTTGCCGTTCGCCCCGCCGGGCACGGCCACGATATTCTGCGGCGCCGGGACGGCCGGGGCGGGTGCTGGTGCCGGAAGCAGGGGATCCGCCGAGGCCGTGCCGCCCGCGAACATCCCGACGGCGATCAGGCCGGCGAACATACCGCCGAGCAATGCCCGCTGGGCGGGGGCCCTCTGAATCATCTGCGTCGGTCCTTCCCGAAGGCGTTGGCACGAGCACCGGTCGATAGTGGGTGACTGTATACAGAGGTCAAATGCGGTGAACAGGCTCGAAATCGACCTGGGATGAACCCCTGATCGGTGCGCAACGGAAACGAGACCAACCTGTGGCCGACGGGGTGGGCGCGGCGGCCCTTATACCCTGTTGGCGTGACCGAATCCCCGACCGCCGCGCCTGGGAGCGCCGCTGCGCCGGACTCCGATGCGCCGCCGTACCGCTACTCGGCGGCGTTGGCGAGCCGCATCGAAAGCACCTGGCAACAGAACTGGGCGCGGCTGGGCACGTTCAACGTCGCCAATCCGGTCGGTTCGCTGGCCGCGCCGGACGGGGCGCCGGTGCCCGAAGACAAGTTGTTCGTGCAGGACATGTTCCCGTACCCGTCGGGGGAGGGGCTGCACGTCGGCCACCCGCTGGGCTACATCGCCACCGACGTCTACGCCCGCTACTTCCGCATGACCGGCCATAATGTGCTGCACGCGCTGGGATTTGACGCGTTCGGCCTGCCCGCCGAGCAGTACGCGGTGCAGACGGGAACCCATCCCCGCACCCGGACCGAGGCCAACATCGTGAACTTCCGGCGCCAGCTGGGCCGGCTCGGGCTGGGCCACGACAGCCGGCGCAGCTTCTCGACCACCGATGTCGAGTTCTACAAGTGGACCCAGTGGATCTTTCTGCAGATCTACAACGCCTGGTTCGACGCGGCGGCCAACAAGGCCCGCCCGATCGCCGAGCTGATCGCCGAATTCGATTCCGGCGCACGCCGCCTCGAGGACGGGCGGATGTGGGCCGGCTTGTCGGCGGGGGAGCGGGCCGACGTGATCGACGGCCACCGGCTCGTCTACCGCGCTGATTCGATGGTCAACTGGTGCCCCGGGCTGGGCACCGTGCTGGCCAACGAAGAGGTGACCGTTGACGGGCGCAGCGACCGCGGCAACTTCCCGGTGTTCCGGAAACGGCTGCGGCAGTGGATGATGCGGATCACCGCCTACTCCGACCGGCTGCTCGACGACTTGGACGTGCTGGACTGGCCGGAGCAGGTCAAGACCATGCAGCGCAACTGGATCGGCAGGTCCACCGGTGCACAGGCGCTGTTCTCGGCGGTCACGACCGACGGCTCGGCCGTGGACATCGAGGTGTTCACCACCCGGCCAGACACCCTGTTCGGCGCCACCTATTTGGTGTTGGCGCCCGAGCACGACCTGGTCGACGGCCTGGTCGCCGCCGCCTGGCCGGATGGGGTCGACCCGGGGTGGACCTATGGCGGAGCCACGCCGGCCGGCGCCGTCGCGGCCTACCGCCGCGCGATCGAGGCCAAGTCCGACCTGGAGCGTCAGGAGAGCAGGGAGAAGACCGGAGTCTTCCTGGGCGCCTATGCGACCAACCCCGCCACCGGCAACCCGGTGCCGATCTTCATTGCCGACTATGTGCTGGCAGGTTACGGCACGGGGGCGATCATGGCCGTGCCCGGACACGACCAGCGCGACTGGGACTTCGCCCACGCATTCGGGCTGCCGGTCGTGGAAGTCATTGCCGGCGGCGATGTTTCGACAGCAGCGCTACACCGGCGACGGGATGCTGGTGAACTCCGGCTTCCTCGACGGCATGGATGTCGCGACGGCCAAACAGGCCATGACGGCGCGCCTGGAGTCCGATGGACGCGGCCGGGCCCGTATCGAATTCAAGCTGCGCGACTGGCTTTTCGCGCGTCAACGGTACTGGGGCGAGCCGTTTCCCATCGTCTACGACGTCGACGGGCGCCCGCATGCCCTCGACGAGGCCGCCCTGCCGGTGGAGTTGCCCGACGTGCCCGACTACTCGCCGGTGCTGTTCGACCCCGACGACGCCGACAGCGAGCCGTCGCCGCCGCTGGCCAAGGCGACCGACTGGGTGCACGTCGAGTTGGATTTGGGTGACGGGCTGCGGTCCTACACCCGCGACACCAACGTGATGCCGCAGTGGGCGGGCAGCTCCTGGTACGAGTTGCGCTACACCGATCCGCACAACCCGGAAAGGTTCTGCGCCAAGGAAAATGAGGCCTACTGGATGGGCCCGCGGCCGGCCGAACACGGGCCCGACGATCCCGGAGGTGTCGACCTGTACGTGGGCGGCGCCGAACACGCGGTGCTGCACCTGCTGTACGCGCGGTTCTGGCACAAGGTGCTCTACGACCTGGGCCACGTCAGCTCGAGGGAGCCCTATCGCAGGCTGGTCAACCAGGGCTACATCCAGGCGTTCGCCTACACGGACCCGCGCGGTTCCTACGTGCCGGCCGAGGAGGTCGTCGAACGCGACGGCCGCTTCGTGTACCCGGGCCCCGACGGTGAGATCGAGGTCGTCCAGGAATTCGGCAAAATCGGTAAAAGCCTGAAGAATTCGATCTCACCTGACGAGATCTGCGACGACTACGGAGCGGACACGCTGCGGGTCTACGAGATGTCGATGGGCCCGCTGGAGGCCTCCCGGCCCTGGGCCACCAAGGACGTGGTCGGCGCGCACCGCTTCCTGCAGCGGGTGTGGCGACTGGTGGTCGACGAAACCAGCGGCGAGACCCGGGTGGCCGACTGGCGGGAGCCCGACACCGGCACCCTTCGGGCGCTGCACCGCACCATTGCCGGTGTGTCGGAAGACTATGCGGCACTGCGCAACAACACCGCCGCGGCGAAGCTGATCGAGTACACCAACCACCTCACCAAGGAGCACCGCGACGCGGTGCCCCGCGCGGCCGTCGAGCCGCTGGTGCTGATGCTGGCTCCGCTGGCGCCGCACCTGGCCGAGGAGCTGTGGGCGCGACTCGGCCACGGGACGCCACTGGCGCACGGTCCGTTCCCGCAGGCCGACCCCGCCTACCTGGTCGACGACACCGTCGAATACCCGGTGCAGGTCAACGGCAAGGTGCGGGGCAGGATCGTGGTGGCCGCCGACGCCGACGCCGGATCGCTCGAGGCCGCGGCGCTGGCCGACGAGAAGGTGCAGGCATTTCTGGCGGGCGCCACCCCGCGCAAGGTGATCGTGGTACCCGGCCGGCTGGTCAATCTGGTGGTCTGAGGGCCGTCAGCGCCGCCCCGGCCGCAGCACCACCTCGTGCACGTGACCGTCGGGCGGGGTGGCCACCGCGGCGGCGACCGCGCCCGCGACGGTTTCGGGCCGAAGGAAGTTGGCGGGCTCGTACTCGCCGCCTTCGAACGCCACGAGCTCGCGCTGCATGTCGGTGTCGGTGCGCCCCGGGAATATCGTGGTCACCCGCAACCGCGGCTCGTCCTCGCGCAGCGAGTCGGCGAACGCGCGCAGCGCGAACTTGCTGGCCGAATAGGAGGCCATCCCCGGTGAAACCCGCCGTCCCGCCCCGGAGTTGATGAACACCACCTGGCCGCTGGCCCCCCGCAACGCCGGCAGCAGCGTGAGGGTGAGTGCCACCGCGCCAAAGACATTCACGTCGAAGGTGGCCCGCCACTCCTCGACGCCGGAGTCGGCGACGTGGCCGGGGATGGACACCCCCGCGTTGTGCACGAGCACATCGAGCTCGTCGACGATCTCGCAGCTGGACTCGATCGCATCGGCATCGGTGAGGTCAAGTGGAAACGTGGTGGCGTCAAGCCGCTTTGCGACGGCATCGAGCCGGTCGGAGGGCCGACCGGCCAACAGTAGGGTGTGTGTCGGCGCGAGCGCGGCGGCGATGGCGGAGCCTATGCCGCCACCGGCGCCCGTGATCAGTGCAGTGGGCATGACCCGAGCTTAGGCGCCAGCCGAGAATGATTGCTGGGTAGGTAGTTTCACGCCTGCTTGCGTGCGGGCGGCTCCCCGGCCGGGCCGGAAGTCGGTTCGCCGGAGGCCAGCCGCTCCAGCGGCGCCAGCGCCTGCATGAGGGTGTTCAGGTCGGACTCGGGAAGCTGGCTGAGCATCGCGGCCAAGGCGGCCCGCCGATTCGACAGCGATTCGCCGTGAACGGCCCGCCCGCGCGGGGTGATGTCGACCAGCACGGCGCGCAGGTCGGACGGATCGCGCGACCGCTTGACCAGCCCGATTTTTTCCAACCGTCGGATCGCCACCGTGGTGGTGGGGGTGCGGACCCGTTCGTGGGCGGCCAGGTCGGTCATGCGGATGGGACCCTGATCGAGCAACGTCACCAGGATTGACAGCTGCGCCAGGGTCAACTCGCCCGCCGCGGCCCCACTGGGGTCCCCGCGACGCAGCAGCGCAAAAAGCTTGGACAGCGCGCGGTGCAAACCTTCCGCAATTTCCGTCACCTCGGCTGCGGTGGATTCGCTCTCCGCCATAATCCGCCCAGTCTAACCTGATGCGGGGCGCGAACGAGATAGCTACGCCGACTATTTTTAGACCGTCAAAGAACTTGGTCCAGGAAGCGCTGCAGGCGCGCTGTCCTTGCGGATTCGAAGATCTGCTCGGGCGGACCCGACTCCACCACTTTGCCGTGATCCATGAAAACGACGGTGTCCGATGCGGACCGGGCGAATCCCATCTCGTGGGTGACGACGACCATTGTCATGCCCTCGGCGCCGAGGGCGGCGATGAGGTCCAGGACGCCGGCCACCATTTCCGGGTCCAGCGCCGAGGTCGCCTCGTCGAACAGCATCACCTGGGGGGACATCGCCAGCGCGCGGGCGATCGCGACCCGTTGTTGCTGGCCGCCGGACAGCATGTCGGGACGGGCGCCGGCCTTGTGCTTCAGCCCAACTCGGTCCAACTGGGCCAGCGCCAGATCGCGCGCCGCGTCGGCGGACAACCGCCGCAGCTTGCGCGGCGCCAGCGCCACGTTGTCGAGCACGCTGCGGTGCGGGAAGAGGTTGAAATGCTGGAACACCATGCCGATGCGCTGGCGTAGTTCGTCGGGATCGTCGCGCAGCACGGACCGGCCGTCGAGCAGGATGTCGCCGCTGTCGGGCTCATGCAACCGGTTCAGGGTGCGCAGCAGCGTCGATTTGCCCGACCCGGACGGCCCGATGACGGCGGTCGTGCTGCCCGCGGGAACGTCGATGTCGACACCGCGCAGCACCGCCGTCCCGGCGAGGGCGCGGTGAATCCCGCGGGCCGCCAACGACACTGACGGGCGACCCGACTCGCCGGCCGTCATGTCATCTCCTGGTCGAGTGCCATCTCGGTGTCCTGCGCCGGGGCGGCCGGCGCGCGGCCACGGCGCAGCCGCCCGTCGATGTAGTTCACCAAATGTGTAAGGGGCACAGTCAAACTCAGGTAGAAGATGCCGGCGGCCACCAGCGGCGAGAGGTTGCCGGTCTGCGCGTTGAGGTCGCGCCCCACCTGAAACAGCTCTCGCTGGTCGGCGACCAGGCCCAAAAAGTACACCAGCGCCGAGGCTTTCAGCAGGGCGATGAACTGGTTGACCAGCGCCGGCAACACCCGCCGCACGCCCTGCGGCACCACCACCAGCCGCATCGCCGCCGGATAGCTGAATCCCAGCGCACGCGAGGCCTCCAGCTGTCCGGGGTCGACGCTCTGGATCCCCGAGCGCAGGATCTCGCCGATGTAGGCGGCGGCCATCATCCCCAGGGCGGCGATGCCCAGCGGGTAGGGGTTGTTGTTGGTGAGCCCGCCGACCAGGGGCCCGAAACCCAGTCCGACGACCAGGATGATCACCACCTCGGGCAGGCCCCGGAACACGTCGGTGTAGACGCGGGCGGGCCAGCGGATCCATCGCGCATGGGAGATCCCGGCGATCGCCAGGGCCATGCCGAGCAACAGGCCGATGACGCCGGCGCTGCCGGTGAGGATCAACGTGTTGGGCAGGCCCGTGCGAAACAGGGTGGGGACCGCCTGCCGGTACAGGTCCCAGTCGAAGAAGGAGTCGCGCAACTGCGCCCACCCCGACTTCGGGGCGGTCGGGTCCACGGGTTTGCTGTGGTGTTCGGCGGCGATCGCGGCGAAGTCTGGCAGGGTCGGCGCCGCGACGGCCCTCGAGCCCGGTTTCCAGCCCGGCGGCAGCGTGCGCGGCACCCACTGGGAGTACAGGTTGGCCCAGGTACCGTCCGCGATGACGGCGTCCAGGCCCGAGTTCAGCGCGTCGAGTAGCGGCTTGTTGTCCTTGGCGACCGCGTATGCGACATAGCCGCCCGGGCTGTAGGTGTTCGCCACGATCACCGCCGGGTCACCCGAACGCAGCGTGGTCGCCGCCTGCAGGGCCGGCGCTACCCAGGCGTCGATCTGACGCGTCTTGAGGCTGGTGTAGACGGTGGCGAAGTCGGGATACTTCACCGGTTGCAGGTGCAAGGTGTCTACCACGTAGGCCTCCTCGACGGTGCCCTGCACCACGCCGATGCGCTGGCCGGTGCCCAGGTCGCCGAAGGAGGTGATCGGTGAGCCAGGTGGCACCACCAGGGAGTAGTAGCCGAAGTCGTAGCCGTTGGTGAAGGCGACGGTGCGCCGGCGCGCGTCGGTGGCCTTGACCGACGCCGACCCGACGTCGAAGCGGCGCGACGCCACCTGGGCTAGCAGCCCGGCGAAGTCGGTGCCGACGAAGCGCACCTGCAGGCCCAGCTTCTTGGCGATGGCCAGCAGCAGCTTGTTGTCGAAGCCGCTGAAATGACCGGTGGAATTGAGGCAGGTGTTGGGTGGCGCGTCCGAGAGCGTGGCGACGGTCAGCACGCCGGGCATGGCCAGCCCCAGGGCGTCGGCATCGACTGCGCTGAGCGGCTCCACAGTGGCCGTGGTGTGCCGGTCGGTTTCGTCCGTGGCGACTCGGTTGATCAGGTCCTTGGGCAACACGGTCGCGCTGTCCACGCCGGCCGGCGCGCACTGGTTGCGGTCGGCGGCCGCCGGCGGGGCCAGCGCGCCGGACAGGCCGCACACCAACAGGATCGCCGCCGCGAGACGGCCGATGCGGAAAGTCATTATCGCCACCGTATCGACCGGTCGGTGGCGCGGCTGCCTACCGAGCGATGACGGCGGAAGGAGGCGTGGGAACGACGTGGGCGGCGTCGCTGGGTGCGGTGAACACCCTGCGCCGGACCAGTTCGGCCAGCATGGCCCCGGCCGCCGCGTCGGAGCGCGCGAGGCAGGCGGCCCGCGCGGCCTGCGCATCGCGCCGGTGTATCGCCGCCGTCTCGTCCTCGTAGAACGGCAACATCTCGGCGCGGCCGGCCTGGTAGGTCAGCCGGAACGCGCTGGGGATGAGGTCGTAGGAGGCGCGGATCATGGCGTGCAGCCGCGGTCCCGCGTACTCGTCGTTGACGGTGCGCCGATACTCCGCCGCGAGGCCGGAGAAGGTCCGCGGGTCCTTGGCGGCCCGCAGCGAGCGCATCAGCGCGTCGAGCTGGCCGAGGACCCGCGGAGTGGGGGCGGCCGCCGCGCGTGCCGAGGCGATGCCGTTGAGCAGGCCGTCGAGCTCGTAATGCTCGCGGACGGCGGCCTCGTCGAACCGCTTCACGAACGCGCCCCGGTGGTAGCGGGTCGACACGATGCCGTCGTGTTCGAGCTGGACCAGCGCCTCCTGGATGGGGACGCGACTCACCCCGAGGCTGGCCGCGATCTCGTTGCGGTCGACGCGGTCGCCGCTGCGCAGCTTGCCGGTCAGCAGCAGGTTGAGGATGTGCGCGACAACCTGGTCCTTTTCTTTGATCCCGTATTTCTTCGGCATCCGTTTCCCGCGTCTCTTTCACCCGCCGCCGCCCGGCCGGCGCTGTGAAGTTTCTCATGACTTCCGCGCGGGCGTTGCGGCGTTCGGCGGATAACGCCGGGCTGCTGCAGAGGGCCGCGCTCAGCGGCTGTCGCGCCACTTGCACAGCGCCTCGGCGGCACTGAGGTCGAAGTCCGGGCCGTCGCAGCCCACCGTCAGCATCGTGACGCCCTGGCCCACGAGGGCCTCGGCCGCCTCGATCAGCCCGCCGCCGTTTTCGACCGCGGCCGAGCGTTCGATGTCGGCCGGGTCGCGACCGACGTCGGCGCAGTGCCGGGCGAGAACCTCGGACTTCGCTCCGAACTCCTCGGCCGAGGTGAAGCTGTGCCAGACGCTGGCGTGCTGGGCGACCAGCCGCAGGGTTTTGCGCTCGCCCCCGCCGCCGATCAGAATCGGGATGTCGCGGGTCGGCGGCGGGTTGAGTTTGGCCAGCCGCTGTTTGATCCGGGGCAGCGCGCCGGCCAGGTCGTCGAGGCGGCTGCCGGCGGTGCCGAACTCGTACCCGTACTCGTCGTAGTCCTTTTGCTTCCATCCCGAACCGATGCCCAGGATGAGGCGGCCGTCGGAGATGTGGTCGACGGTGCGGGCCATGTCGGCCAGCAGCTCGGGGTTGCGGTAGGAGTTGCACGTCACCAGCGCACCGATCTGGATGCGCGACGTCTGCTCGGCCCAGGCGCCCAGCATCGTCCAGCATTCGAAATGGGCGCCGTCGGGATCGCCGTAGAGCGGGAAGAAGTGGTCCCAGTTGAACGCGGCGTCGACGCCGATGTCCTCGCAGCGGCGGACGGCGTCACGCATCTGGCGGTAGTGGGGGGCGTGCTGGGGCTGCAGCTGCACGCCGATACGGATGGGTCGTTGGGCAGTCATATCCCCACCGTAGGCTCAGCGCGCGGCGAGCACCCCACGCAGCAGCTCGATCAGCGCGCGCGGCTGATCGCTTTGCACCGAGTGCCCGGAGTTCTCGACGACGTGGGCACCGCGAAAATGCCTTGCGCGACGGGCGAGTTCAGCCGCATCGTCATCGGTGACGAAGCCCGACGTGCCGCCGCGAATCAGCGTGACGGGCGCCGACAGGGCGTCGACGTCGTCCCACAGACCGGCGAAGTCGGGGAATTCGCGGATGGTGTCCCACCGCCACGTCCAGTTGCCGTTGTCCAGCCGGCGCGAGTTGTGGAACACCCCGCGGCGCAGCGCCTTGACCTCGCGGTGCGGCGCGGCGGCCACGGTCAGATCCAGCATCGCCTGGAAGCTGGGGAACTCCCGCTCGCCGTGCATCAGCGCGACGGTGCCCTGCTGGTCCTTGGTCATCTCGGAGTGACGTTGCAGCGCCGAGGGGGTGACGTCGATGAGGACGAGCTCGCGCACCAGTTCCGGCGCCGCCGCGGCCAGCCGCACCGCGGTCAGTCCGCCCAGCGACATGCCGACCACGAGGTCGGCTCCCGGGGCGTGTTCGCGCAGCATCGGCAGCAGGGTGTCGGCGTTGTGCTGCGGCGAGTAGTCGCCGTCCGCGCGCCAGCCGGAATGGCCGTGCCCGGGCAGGTCCACCGCCAGCGCGGGCGCACCGACGCCGACGATCACGGTGTCCCAGGTGTGCGCGTTCTGCCCGCCGCCGTGCAGAAAGACGACGCGCGGCGCCGCGCCGCCCCAGCGCAACGCGCTGACTTTGCCCTCCCCGGTGCCGGCCTCCACGCGTTCGACGTCGGGCAGCGGACCGGAGACGCCGGCCTGCTCGGCGTTCTCGCCCAGGAGCGAGAACTCGGACAGTCCGGCCAGTTCGTCTTCGGAAATGTCGGTCACGAGCTTTGACACTAAAGGACGTAGCGGCGCCGGATGCCGTGGAATCGTTCCCACATGGCGGTGGTGCGCTCGGCCGGAGTCGCCATGGCGGTCGCCGGGGGAAGAGCGCTGAGCAGCTTGTCGAACTTGACGGTTCGGGTGTTCAGCGCGGCGGGCTGCCCTTCGAGCATGTGCCGGTAGGTCAGGTTGCCGCGCTCGAAGCCCTGGGTGTCCAGCCAGTTGTGCACGCCCGGATCCCGATGGGCCATGACGAGGCGGACGCGGCCGTCGGGGTCGGTCCTGGTGCGGCTCGGGGTGTAGCTGATCGGGCGGTACAGGTAGTCCATGCTGTTGAAGAAGGCGCCCATGTTGGTGAACATCCACAACCCGTCGTGGGCGTCGAATTCGACGATCAGCGCCTCGTCGGGACCCAGCTCCCAGTACATGTTCGCCGCGGCCCGGCCGCGTTTGGTGTCGGCGTCGGTGGCCCCGGTGTGCGGGAAGGTGTTCGGGTGGGTGGCGTCCACGCCACCGTGAGCGAACGGGAACTCGGGCCAGTCGGACATCAGGCCGGTGACGAACTCACCGGCCCAGTCCATCGCCTCGACCATCACGGCGGGGGTGGGCAGCGGCTTGGGGGACGCCATGTCGACCCGCTCGATGCGCATCTGGGCCGGTGACTCGTCCCAGCGGTCGAAGCCCTGCCGGATGAACAGCTTGCGCGATCCGGGCGTGGTGGGCAGCCAGTTCGGACCGCGTTCGAGGCCGCCGATGTAGACCTCGAATTCCCCGTTGTCCTCCACATGTAGTTGGTGCCCGAGCAGGTTGGCCTCCGGCGTGTCACCGAAGGGTTCGTGCAGCACCCCGGGCCCGGGTATGCGCGGCCCCTGGACGGTGACGTTGAAAAACCTTGACGTGCCGCGGGTTCCGCAGACCCGATAGGTCGATTCCCCGTCGATCCAGGCCTGCTGGTAGGTGAAGTCCGCGCAGTCGCCGCCGAGCTTGCGGGTCGGCCCGCAGAAGGTGTGCAGCGCCGGATAACGGGTGTCGCGGGTCTCGAGCGCCAGGTCGAAGGCCTGGCCCAGGTTCTGAGTGAGGAAGCGGAACGCGTCGGCGCGCTGCGCGCCGGCAGCCGGATTGGCCTCCTTGAACACCCGCTCGCCCGCGCGCTGCAGCCGCGCGCAGAACTCGGTCCAGGCCGATTGCAGCGCCGCGTCGTCGGGGCCGTCGCCGAAAGCCATCAGGCTCCTTGCTCCTTCAGCATCGCCCCGACGACATCGCATGCACGCCTGGCGGATTCCAGCCGACCCTCGCGTTCGATGCGGGGACCGATGAGTTCGAGGTCGAAGCCGCGGGAATAGCCCGCGGCCAGCGTCCGGGCGACGAACGCCTCGAGGGGGATCGTGCCGTCGCCGGGCACCGCCCTGCCCGGCAACGCCCGGTCGCCGAGCACGTAATCACTCAGCTGGATCAGGGCGGTGCGTGGAAGCGCGCGCTGCACCATCGCGTCGAAATCGCCCTCGGCCCAACAGTGGAATACGTCGATGCAGACGCCCAGGCCGGCCATCTCGGCGAGGGTGACGGTATCGCGCAGCGTGTGCGCCAGATGGATGTCGGCGTACAGGCTGGACGCGTTCTCGATCGCCAGCGCGACGTCGACCGTCTCGGCGTGCGCGACACACGGGGCGATCATGGTGCAGAACTGCTCGGCCGCCTGGCCCCAGGCGAGGTCACCTCGGCCGCCGGTGAGCAGGTAGACGGTCCGCGCGCCGATACCGGCGGCGGCGTCCAGGATTGCGCACAGCGTGTCCTGCGCGGCCTGCGGGTCGGTGCCCAGCGAGCCGCCCGCGAAGACGTGACACACCGCCTCGACGGTGTAGTCGTTGCGCCGCAACAGCTCCGGCATCGTCGGGTCGAGTAGCTGGCCGTCCAGGACGCTGAGCCGGGACACGCCGAGCGTTTGCCAGTAAGTCGCGAGCTCGGACAGGGGAGTGCCGTAGAAGGTGACGTTGTGCACGGACAGGCGCGGGTGGGCCGACATCGGGTCAGGCCCGGTTTTCGATCGCGACGCCGAAGCGTTCCCGAAACGGCGCGAATTCGGCGTGCAGCGCCTCGAGGTCCTCGCCGATGTCGATCAGCAGTTGGGTGGAGTAGCGGAACTTGCCATAGCGGTCGCCGCGGTTGTCGGCCAGATAGTCCCGCATCGCCGCGTCTGCCTCGTCCGTCAGTTCCCGACCGCAGAAGCGGTAGTAGCGTCTTACCGTTTCGACCGGGTCGGCGATGAAGTCGGTGTAGCGGACGTGCAGGATGCGCGGGTCGTCGACCAGGGGGTTGCTCATCGTGTTGGCGATACTGGCGCGCGTCAGCTCGAGGTGCATTTTGGCCTCGGCGTGCAGGTCGACCGGGCCGACCATGCCCTCGGCGATGTCGGCCATCATCATGGTGCGCGACGCGGCGACCTGCACCGGGTCGCGATGCAGCCACACCATCCGGGCGTCGGGGTAGGTGCCGAACAGCTCGGCGAGCCGGAATCCGTGAAATCCCTTGAGCACCCAGTACTTTCGGGTTCTTCCGTACTGCAGCTGCTGCAGCATCGCCTTGTGCAGCCGGTACTGCGCCGCCGCGTCGGTCGGCAGGCCTGAGACCAGCGAGGGCATCGGCACCCGCCACCACGCGGTGGGCGTCATGACCCGGAAGTCGAATGCCCAGGTGCGCTCGTCCTCGGGCAGGCCGTCGCCGAGCATGTCGTTGTAGGGGTGGCTGTGCAGCCACTTGGGCATCTTGGCGTTGATCTCGCGCCAGTCGGCGTCGGCCCGCGCTCGGCGGGGGTCGTCGGGGCCGGCGAGGCCCGGCGGCGGTGAGGGGTACATCACCTCCCAGAACCGCAGCGCGCGCGCGTGCGGATCCACCGACATCAGCGCGTGCATCAGCGTTGTGCCCGACCGCGGTTCGCCGGTGACGAACATCGGCGCGTCGACGACTTCGTCGCCGATGGGGTAGCGGTTGCGGTCTTCCATGAGCTCCAGCCGCGAGGTCAGCAGCCACAGGCACACCTGCGCGGCCTGAGCTCTGCCGTCGGCGTTCAGGCCGAGGCCGTTGAGGTGGTCCACGGCGACGGCGAAGCGGTGCGGCAACGTCGGGTCGCCGTAGTCACGCGCCCCGGTTGCGGCCTGCGCGGCGTCGAGCAGTGCCGCGGCGTTCAGGCTCACGAGGGCGCTCCGCACAGCCGCAGCAGCTCGTCCTCGGTCGCGCGGACGTTGGCCGCCGAGGCCTCGGCGTACTTCAGGCCGGCCATCGCGCCGTAGTCGAGGACCTTGGGCACCCGCAGGCCCGCGTCCACATACGTCTTGATGATCTTGGCGACCTCGCCGGGGGTTCCGTGCGGCACGACGGCCAGCACCATCTCGGGGCGCGCGCTGTCCAGGAACTCCTGGATCCGCTCGCGGGGCAGTGCCGCGGGGTCGATGTCCTGAAAACCGCGCCAGTCCTCGCCCATGGGATGGGCAAAACCGAAGCCGCGCAACGTCTCCGCGGAGACCTGCAGGAGGAACGCCTTGACCAGGGGTGCCCGCAGGATCTCGGCGAGCGCGTCGTCGTCGGCGCCGATCAGGCATACCTGGATGAAGCACGGCGTGATCGCCATCGGGTCGCGGCCGGCGCGTTCGGCGGACGCCCTGACCGTGGACAGCATCTCGGCGTAGTGCTCCGGTGTCCATGCGCCGGCCGGCCACCACCCGTCGGCGTAGCGTCCGGCGATGTCGAGCATCCGCGGGCCGCTGGCGCCGATCCAGATCGGCGGGAACCGCCCGTCGTAGGGTTCGGTGTCCAGCCGCGCGTGGTGCAGGGAGTAGAACCGTCCGTCGAAGTCGACGGGGCCGTCGCTCTCCCATAGCATCCGGATCACGGCCAGCGCCTCCTCGAAGCGGCCCACGGGCCGCGCGAAGTCGAATCCGTAGGGCAGGGCGTTCTCGCTCTCGCCGCTGCCCAGGCCGAGGACGAAGCGCCCCTTGGCGAGGTGGTCGATGGTCAGCGCCGTCTGCGCCAGCATCACCGGGTGGCGGCGCACCGTGTCGACGACGGCGCTGACCAGCGGAACGTTCTCGGTCAGCACCGCGGCCGCGGCCGCGACCGCCAGCCCGTCGAGGTGGCGGTGCGGCGACGGCGACGCGGAGGCGAGATCGGTGAACTCGGGGGTCCACAGCGCGTCGGGCCAGAAGCTGACCATGTGGTCGGGCAGCCAGATCGAGTGGTAGCGGCCGCTGTCCAGCTCGCCAAGTCGGGACAGGTCGAGGGGCAGCGTCGTTCGCAGGAACGCGGCGGGCTGAACGGCCATCGAGAGATCATGCTAAGCACCCGCACAGCGTCGCGTCGATAGTTTCGCGCCAAAGACCGCGAGCGTAACGCTGTGGCGAATTCCGGCGGTGAAAATCGCCGTGACGTTACGCTCGCGGCTCACGTGGCCGTCGCGGCGATCAGGCCTCGACGATGAACTCTTCCAATTGCGTGCGCGCAACGTCGTCGGGCAGCTGCTGCGGCGGGCTCTTCATCAGGTACGCCGAGGCCGGCACCACCGGGCCGCCGATGCCGCGGTCCTTGGCGATCTTGGCCGCCCGCACCGCGTCGATGATCACGCCCGCGGAGTTCGGCGAGTCCCACACCTCGAGCTTGTACTCCAGGTTCAGCGGCACGTCGCCGAACGCGCGGCCCTCCAGCCGCACGTAGGCCCACTTGCGGTCGTCGAGCCAGCCGACGTGGTCGGACGGTCCGATGTGGACGTCCTTGGTCTTGAACTCGCGCTGCAGGTTGGAGGTGACGGCCTGGGTCTTGGAGATCTTCTTGGACTCCAGCCGTTCACGCTCGAGCATGTTGAGGAAGTCCATGTTGCCGCCCACGTTGAGCTGCATGGTGCGGTCGAGCTGCACGCCCCGGTCCTCGAACAGCTTGGCCATCACGCGGTGGGTGATGGTGGCGCCGACCTGGCTCTTGATGTCGTCACCGACGATCGGCACGCCCGCGTCGGCGAACTTCTTGGCCCACACCGGGTCGGAGGCGATGAACACCGGCAGCGCGTTCACGAACGCCACGCCGGCGTCGATGCAGCACTGGGCGTAGAACTTGTCGGCCTCCTCCGAGCCCACCGGCAGGTAGGACACCAGGACGTCGACCTCGGCGTCCTTGAGCACCTGCACGACGTCGACGGGCTCGACATCCGACAGCTCGATGGTGTCGGCGTAGTACTTGCCGATGCCATCGAGGGTCCGGCCGCGTTGGACCACCACGTTGGTGGGTGGCACGTCGGCGATCTTGATCGTGTTGTTCTCCGAGGCGAAGATCGCCTCCGACAGGTCGAAGCCGACCTTCTTGGCGTCCACGTCGAACGCGGCCACGAACTTCACGTCGCGCACGTGGTACGGGCCGAACCGGACATGCATGAGGCCGGGCACCGACGATGTCTCGTCGGCGTTCTGGTAGTACTCGACGCCCTGGACCAGCGAGGACGCGCAGTTTCCGACGCCGACGATGGCGACTCGTACTTCTGTCGACGCCTGCGGCGCCTTGTGCTCAGTCATAGAGCGTTCTCCTAACCTCATAACTATTGAGCCTCGGGGTGTCTCGGCTGTCGTGTGTTTCGTGCAGGGTTTACGTTTGCTCGGACAGGCCAGGTGCTGCCCGCTCCGCGGCGATGAGCTCGTTGAGCCACTTGACTTCGCGTTCGCTGGACTCGAGTCCGAGCTGATGAAGCTGCCGGGTGTAGCGGTCGAACGAGCTGCTGGCCCGTGTCACGGCGTCGCGCAGGCCTTCCCGGCGTTCCTCGACCTGACGGCGTCGGCCCTCCAGGATGCGCATCCGTGCTTCCGCCGGGGTGCGGTTGAAAAACGCCAGGTGCACGCCGAAACCGTCGTCGGTGTAGTTGTGCGGACCGGTGTCGGCCACCAACTCGCCAAAGCGTCGGCGGCCTTCGTCGGTCAGCCGGTAGACCCGGCGAGCCCGCCGGACCGGGGTCCCGGCCGGGGCGGCGTCCTCGGCGATCAACCCGTCGGCTTGCATGCGCCGTAGCGCCGGGTAGAGCGAACCGTACGAGAACGCCCGGAGCGCGCCGAGGAGGCCGGTCAGCCGCTTGCGCAGTTCGTAGCCATGCATCGGCGACTCGATGAGAAGCCCCAGGATGGCGAGTTCCAGCATCGGGTCACCTCCTTTGCATGCGTTGTTACGACGGCTCGACGCCTCGCGTCATAATATCGCTCCGATATATTCGCCACAACACCACCCATTCGCCCCGCCACCACCTGGCATTGGGACGCCATTTGACCTGTGTTAATGCCGTCGGGGAGTCGGCTGGGAGCGGAGCTCCCACCAGGTCCTTTCCAGGAGGGGTGTCACGACGGGTAGTTCACCCGCTTGATGGTGCCGTCCCCGGCGAAGGCGATGTAGCCGCCGCCGTAATCGCTGGAGACGTATACCGACAGGGACAGCGCCCCGGGGGTGGTGGGATCGCTGGCCGGCTCGACGATGAGATACGTCGACTTGACGTCGGACTGCTTCACACCGAGGGTTTCGGGGGCGCCCCGCATGATGCCCACGGCAGTCTTGACGTCGAACTTGCTCAGGTCGACCAGGTCGGCATCGGTGCCGCTCTTGGCGGTGCTGCTGGGGTCGTCCCAGCCGCCGCGGTAGGTGTAGCTCAGGACGCGCCGGTCGTCCGCGGGGTCACGGCGGTCCAGCACCGCGTATTCGGGGTAGACCACGAGCCGAAAGCCCATGGTGTCGCCGAACCTCTTGCGCGTCTGCTCCAGCAGGCCGGTCAGCCCACCCAGGGAATGCAGCTGCCGGGGCGGGGTCAGCACCACGGCCGCGACACCGTCGGGTTTGGCCCCGGGATCCTTGGTGAAGTCCAGCGGCGAATTCGTGTTGCCGTAGAGCCCCCACCCGATGCCGACGCCCAGCAGCACCGAGGCGAGGAAGGCGCCGGCCACCATCCCCCACCGGCCCGGCAGGGGCGGCAGCTTCCCGGCGGTCCTGGCGACCGGCGCGGCAACCGCGCCGGTGTTGGCCTGCAGATCGGTCACCAGGTCCCGCAGCTCGCCCAGCGTCACCGCGTTGGTGGCCGCGCTCACGCGTTGCCGGTGCTCTTCCATGGACAGCTCGCCGTCGCTGAGGGCGGTGTCGAGGATCTTGCAGGCGTTCTGGCGGTCGCTGTCTTTGGCGCGGGTCCTGGACTCACCGCTGGCCGCACCACCCAGCGGTGTCCCTAGCCATTTCGCCACGCGGATGATCGTAAGAGTCCCGCGGCGTCTCGGCACCGGATATCGAGGCCGATGACCTCGATTGGGGCGGACGAATGCGCGGGGCGACCGCCTTGCGCGTATCAGCGGCGCGGATGGCGACGTACTCTGGTGGGCGTGCGACTGCAGCGACAGGTGGTGGACTACGCGCTTCGGCGGCGCTCCCTGCTGGCCGAGGTCTACTCGGGCCGCACGGGCGTGTCCGAGGTTTGTGACGCGAACCCGTATTTGTTGCGCGCCGCGAAGTTTCACGGGAAACCGAGCCAGGTGATGTGCCCGATCTGCCGCAAGGAGCAGCTCACCCTGGTGTCGTGGGTGTTCGGCGAGCACCTCGGCGCGGTCTCGGGCTCGGCGCGCACCGCCGAGGAGTTGGTGTTGTTGGCGACCCGCTTCGAGGAGTTCGCGGTCCACGTGGTGGAGGTGTGTCGCACCTGCAGCTGGAATCACCTAGTCAAGTCGTACGTGCTCGGTGCACCGCGGGCCCCCAAGGGCACCCGCGGAACGCGCCGGGCGCGCGACGGCGCCCGCACCGCCATTGAATGACGAGGGCCGCCACGAGCAGTCGTCCACTGACGCGGACGGGTCGGCGACTGAGCGTTTCGGCGAGCAACAAGGCACCGATCAGCCGGAGCCGGACCGCCCCCAGCCCCGCCCGCGGCGTCCGCTACCCCCCGACGACCGGCGGACCACGATCCTGCCGGCCGTCACCGACGACCAATCGTCGAGGCGGTCGGACCCCGTCGACGAGGTCAAGGCCGCGTTGGACAACCCGCCCTCGTCGCCGCTGTCGCGGGACGCCCTCGACGAGGTCAAGGCCGCGCTCGACGGTCGGCGCGACCGGCCCCTTTCCGGGCGCGACTCCGGGTCGGGACCCCCGCCGCCCCCGCCGCACGGGCCCGGCCGGCCGGGCGGACCCGACGAGCGGCCGTCCGGGGCGGGCCCCGACTGGAGCTGGGTCCACCGGGTCAATTGGCGCTGGGTGCGGCGGGCCTCCTACATCGCCGCGGCGGTGCTGGTGCTGTTGCCGATCGTCACCTTCGGCATGGCCTACTTCATCGTCGACATCCCCAAGCCGGGCGACATCCGCACCAACCAGGTCTCGACCATCCTGGCCAGCGACGGCTCGGAGATCGCCAAAATCGTCCCGCCCGAAGGCAACCGGGTCGATATCAACATCAACCAGGTGCCGGTGCACGTGCGCCAGGCGGTGATCGCCGCGGAAGATCGCAACTTCTATTCCAACCCGGGCTTCGACTTCACCGCCTTCGGCCGGGCGGTCGAACACGACCTGTTCGGCGCCGGCGACCTGCAGGGCGGGTCGACCATCACCCAGCAGTACGTGAAGAACGCGCTGGTCGGTTCGGCCCAACACGGTTTCGCCGGGCTGATGCGCAAGGCCAAGGAGTTGGTCATCGCCACCAAGATGTCGGGGGAGTGGTCCAAGGACGAGGTCCTGCAGGCCTACCTGAACATCATCTATTTCGGCCGGGGCGCCTACGGGATCTCGGCCGCCTCCAAGGCGTACTTCGACAAGCCCGTCGACCAGCTCACCATCTCCGAGGGCGCGCTGCTGGCGGCCCTGATCCGGCGCCCGTCGTCGCTGGATCCGGCCGTCGACCCCAAGGGGGCCCGGGCGCGCTGGAACTGGGTGCTCGACGGCATGGTGGAGATCAAGGCCCTGTCGCCGGAAGAGCGTGCGGCCCAGGTGTTCCCGGATACCGTGCCGCCCGACCAGGCCCGCGTGCAGAACCAGACGACCGGCCCCGACGGGCTGATCGAGCGGCAGGTGACCAAAGAGCTGATGGAGCTGTTCAACATCGACGAGCAGACGTTGAACACCCAGGGGCTGCAGGTCACCACCACCATCGACCCGAAGGCCCAGCAGGCCGCGGTGAAGGCGGTCAACAAGTACCTCGACGGCCAGGACCCCGACATGCGGGCCGCCGTGGTGTCGATCGACCCGCACAACGGCGCGGTGCGCGCCTACTACGGCGGTGCGGACGCCAACGGTTTCGACTTCGCCCAGGCCGGACTGCAGACGGGATCGTCGTTCAAGGTGTTCTGTCTGGTCGCCGCGCTGGAGCAGGGGATCGGCCTGGGCTACCAGGTCGACAGCTCCCCGCTGACGGTCGACGGCATCAAGATCACCAACGTCGGCGGCGAGAGCTGCGGGACCTGCAACATCGCCCAGGCGCTCAAGCAGTCGCTGAACACCTCCTACTACCGGCTGATGCTCAAGCTCAAGGGCGGACCGCAGGCCGTCGCCGACGCCGCGCACCAGGCCGGCGTCGCGAAGAGCTTTCCGGGCGTCGAGCACACGCTGTCCGAGGACGGCAAGGGCGGGCCGCCCGAACAACGGGATCGTGCTGGGCCAGTACGAAACGCGGCCGATCGACATGGCCTCGGCCTACGCCACGCTGGCCGACTCCGGCGTCTACCACCGGCCGCACTTCGTGCAGAAGGTCGTCAACGCCGACGGGCAGGTCCTCTTCGACGCCGGCGCTTCCGACAACAGCGGCGAGCAGCGCATCGACAAGGCCGTCGCCGACAACGTGACCGCCGCGATGGCACCGATCGCGGGCTACTCACGCGGCCACAACCTGGCCGGCGGGCGCCCGTCGGCGGCCAAGACGGGCACCACCCAGCTGGGTGACACCAACGCCGACAAGGACGCCTGGATGGTCGGCTACACGCCGTCGCTGTCGACGGCGGTGTGGGTGGGCACCGTCAAGGGCGACCAGCCGCTGGTGACGGCCTCGGGCGCACCGGTTTACGGTTCGGGCCTGCCGTCGGACATTTGGAAGGCGACCATGGACGGCGCGCTGAAGGGCACGCGGAACGAGTCGTTCCCCAAGCCGACCGCGATCGGCGGCTACGCCGGGGTGCCGGCACCGCCGCCGCCCCCGCCGCAGGCGCCGCCGCCGCCGTCGGAGACGGTCATCCAGCCGACCGTCGAGATCGCGCCGGGCATCACCATTCCGGTCGGGCCGCCCACGACGGTGACCGTCGGGCCCCAGAACGGGCCGGGCGGCGTCCCGCCGGGCGGCCCGCAAGCCCCCCCGCCGCAACCGCCACCGTGACCGGCGCTTCCGAGGAGAGCCCGCCGATATCGCCGCGGCCGCTGGCGGCCGACCTGCGCAGCGTGGACAACCGCGACTGCCCCAGCCGCACCGACTTCCTGGGTGCCGCGCTGGCCGACGTCGTCGGGGGGTCGGTGGGCCGGCACGCGCTGATCGGGCGCACCCGGCTGATGACCCCGCTGCGGGTGATGTTCGTGATCGCGCTGGTGTTCTTGGCGCTCGGCTACTCGACGAAGGCGGCGTGCCTGCAGAGCCACGGCACCGGGCCGGGCGACCAGCGGGTGGCCAATTGGGACAACCAGCGCGCGTACTACGAGCTGTGCTACTCCGACACGGTCCCGCTCTACGGCGCGGAGTTGTTGAACCAGGGCAAGTTCCCGTACAAGTCGAGCTGGATCGAAACCGACGCCGGCGGGGCGCCGCAGACCCGCTACGACGGCCGGCCCGCGGTGCGCTACATGGAGTATCCCGTGCTGACAGGGCTCTACCAGTACGTGTCGATGGCGGTGGCCAAGACCTACACCGCGCTGAGCAAGCTGGGCCCGCTGCCGGTGGTCGCCGAGGTGGTGATGTTCTTCAACGTCGCGGCGTTCGGACTGGCGCTGGCCTGGCTGGCAACGGTCCGGGCGACGGCGGGCCTGGCCGGGCGCCGGGTGTGGGACGCGGCCCTGGTCGCCGCCTCACCGCTGGTCATCTTCCAGATCTTCACCAACTTCGACGCCCTGGCCACGGGCTTCGCGATGGCCGGTCTGCTGGCGTGGGCGCGGCGCCGGCCGGTGTCGGCCGGGGTGCTGATCGGGCTGGGCGCGGCCGCCAAGCTGTATCCGCTGCTTTTCCTCGGCCCGATGCTGGTGCTGGGGATCCGGACGGGGCGCCTCGGCGCGTGGGCGCGCACCGCGGCGACCGCCGGGGCGACGTGGCTGCTGGTGAATCTGCCGGTGCTGGTGCTGTTTCCGCGCGGCTGGTCGGAGTTCTTTCGGCTCAACGCCCGGCGCGGCGACGACATGGACTCGCTGTACAGCGTCGTGAGGTCGTTCACCGGCTGGCGTGGCTTCGACCCCCACCTGGGCTTCTGGGAGCCGCCCACCGTGCTCAACATCGTGGTCGCCGTGTCGTTCGCGGCGGGGTGCGCGGCGATCGGTTACGTGGCGCTGACCGCCCCGCAACGCCCGCGGGTGGCGCAGCTGCTGTTCCTGGTGGTGGCGGTGTTCCTGCTGACCAACAAGGTGTGGAGCCCGCAGTTCTCGCTGTGGCTGGTGCCGCTGGCGGTGCTGGCGTTGCCGCACCGCCGGGTGCTGCTGGCCTGGATGACGATCGACGCGCTGGTGTGGGTGCCGCGGATGTACTACCTGTACTCCGAGCCGAACCGCTCGCTGCCGCAACAGTTCTTCACCACGACGGCGCTGCTGCGCGACGTCGCCGTGGTCGTGCTGTGCGCGTTGGTGGTCCGGCAGATCTACCGGCCCGAGGAGGACCTGGTGCGCTGGGGTGGGCGCCTGGACGATCCGGGCGGCGGGCCGTTCGACCGGGCTCCCGACGCCCCGCCCGGCTGGCTGCCCCGGTGGCTGCGCCCGGCCGGGCTGCGCCGGCCCGCGGCGCCGGCAGCCGAGCCCGAGGTTGAATCGGTGCCCGCATGACGCTGGCCGCGATTCCGCTGTTCGCGCGGGTCACCGCCCTGGACGCGGTGGGGCCCTACGAGGTGCTGCAGCGCATCCCGTCGATCGACGTGGTGTTCGTCGGGCACCGCCGCGGCGAGGTGCGCACCGAGAACGGGATGCTCGGCCTCACCTGCGACGCGACCTTCGAGGAGGTCTCGGCGCCCGATGTGGTGGTGGTGCCCGGCGGCGTGGGGACGCGCGAGCTGATCGGTGACGACGCCATCCGGGGCTGGCTGCAGGCGGCGCACCCGAGCACCCGGTTCACCACGTCGGTGTGCACCGGCGCGCTGTTGCTCGCCGCCGCGGGTTTGCTCGACGGGCTCACCGCGACGACCCATTGGCGGGCGGCGGACCTGCTCAACGGATTGGGGGCGCGCTACGTGCCCGAGCGAGTCGTCGAGCACCTGCCGCACCGGATCGTCACCGCCGCGGGCGTGTCCAGCGGCATCGACATGGCCTTGCGGCTGGTGGAACTGCTCGTCGACCGGACGGCCGCCGAAGCCGCCCAGCTGCTCATCGAGTACGACCCGCAGCCTCCGTTCGACTGCGGTGCGCTGGCCAAGGCCGGGCCGCAGGTGGTGGACCGGGCCCACGAGTACCTGCGCGGCCGGGGTTAGCGGCGGCGATTTCCGCCGATTTTCCAGGCCCGCCCGGCGTCCGGTAGCCTGGTGCGGTTGCCGACGCAGGCGACCCTCCTGCCACGGATATCCCGTGGCCGCTTGAGACCAGAGGAGGTGGTGAGGTTTCCATGCGTCCATACGAAATCATGGTCATTCTTGACCCCACGCTCGACGAACGCACCGTGGCCCCGTCGCTGGAGACGTTTCTGAACGTCGTCCGCAAGGACGGGGGGACCGTCGAGAAGATCGACATCTGGGGCCGGCGCCGGCTGGCCTACGAGATCGCCAAGCACGCCGAGGGCATCTATGCCGTCATCGACGTGAAGGCCGAGCCCGCGACGGTGTCCGAGCTCGACCGTCAGCTGAGCCTCAACGAGTCGGTGTTGCGCACCAAGGTGATGCGCACCGACAAGCATTAACAGTCGCGGCGGTGCCGCAGGTCCACCGTCGGTGCACTTGCGTAGGCTCTGCGAGAACATGCTCACGTTCTAGGAGGTAACTGTGGCCGGTGACACCAACATCACCGTGGTCGGGAACCTGACCGCTGACCCCGAGCTGCGGTTCACCCCCTCGGGTGCTGCCGTCGCGAACTTCACCGTGGCGTCGACGCCGCGGATCTACGACCGCCAGAGCGGGGAGTGGAAGGACGGCGAGGCGCTGTTCCTGCGGTGCAACATCTGGCGGGAGGCCGCCGAGAACGTGGCCGAAAGCCTCACCCGCGGCGCCCGCGTGATCGTCAGCGGGCGGCTCAAGCAGCGGTCCTTCGAGACCCGCGAAGGCGAGAAGCGCACCGTGGTCGAGGTCGAGGTCGACGAGATCGGGCCCTCGCTGCGGTACGCCACCGCGAAGGTGAACAAGGCCAGCCGCAGTGGCGGCGGGGGCGGCGGCGGCTTCGGCGGCGGCTCGCGTCCGGCGGCGCCTGCGGCTCCGCAATCGAGCGGCGCACCGGCCGACGACCCGTGGGGCAGCGCCCCGGCGTCGGGTTCCTTCGGCGGCGGCGACGACGAACCGCCGTTCTGACACAAACGAACTTCACCATTCAGATCGGAAAGAACAACACACATGGCCAAATCCAGTAAGCGGCGCCCGGCCCCGGAAAAGCCGGTCAAGGCGCGCAAGTGCGTCTTCTGCTCGAAGAAGGGGCAGCAGATCGACTACAAGGACACCACGCTGCTGCGCACCTACATCAGCGAGCGCGGCAAGATCCGGGCGCGTCGCGTCACCGGCAACTGCGTGCAGCACCAGCGCGACATCGCGATCGCGGTGAAGAACGCCCGCGAGGTGGCGCTGCTGCCGTTCACCGCCTCGGCGCGCTGAGCGCCGAACGCCCAACCGAAAGTACGAAGACGATGAAGCTGATTCTGACGGCTGACGTTGACCACCTGGGCACCGTCGGCGACACGGTCGAGGTCAAGGACGGCTACGGCCGCAACTACCTGCTCCCGCGGGGCATGGCGATCGTCGCCTCGCGCGGTGCGCAGAAGCAGGCCGACGAGATCCGCCGCGCCCGCGAGACCAAGGTGGTGCGCGACCGCGAGCACGCCGACGAACTCAAGACGGCGATCGACGCGCTGGGCCCGGTCGCGCTGCCGGTGAAGACCGCGGCGGACTCGGGCAAGCTGTTCGGCTCGGTGACCGCCGGCGACGTCGTCGCGGCCATCAAGAAGGCCGGCGGGCCCAACATCGACCGGCGGATCGTCCGGCTACCCAAATCGCACATCAAGGCCGTCGGCACCCACCAGGTGTCGGTGCACCTGCACCCCGAGGTCGACGTCGACGTCGCACTCGAGGTCGTCGCGGAGAGCTAACTCCGCCGGGTTTGCTTACCAGTCCGGCAGCGGCCACGACCAGGCCGCTGCCGAACCCAGTTGTGCCGGGTGCGCACTCCTCTATAGCCCGTTGCCGTCCGTCGCGACGGCAGCTCCAGCGAACTCTTTGCGCGGCGCTTGCGGGCGGGGCTCTTTACCGGCCCGTAACGCGGCGAAAATGTGGCCGAAAGGCAACACGCCCGGGGCGGTAACCTGGCCCGACACGCCGAAGAGATTCTTGTCCACACCGAATGTGTGGCGTTGTATGGCGCGTATCTGCAGTGATGTCCCAACACGCCGATTTGATCCACAGGTTCTCCACACCCCGCTCAACACAGGTGTCGACGGATATGCACACACCATGCACAGCCCTATGAACAGCGCCCCTTTCACGCACGTGCCAGCAACGCTTACCGTCGTCCCGGCACGACGCGAAACGGGTGCTGTGGGTCGGAGGATGTCAGTGCCTTGGCTTATGGTCTGAGTACCGGCTGTCGAATGTACGTTCGGATTCTTGAGTCAGAGGAGGCAGTCCATGGCGGTCGTCGACGACCTGGCGCCTGGCACGGATTCCTCGGCACCCAGTGAAGACTTCGGCCGTCAGCCCCCCCAGGACCTGGCCGCCGAGCAGTCGGTGTTGGGCGGGATGCTGCTGAGCAAGGACGCCATCGCCGACGTCCTGGAGCGGCTGCGGCCCGGCGACTTCTACCGGCCCGCGCACCAGAACGTCTACGACGCGATCCTGGACCTCTACGGGCGCGGGGAGCCGGCCGACGCGGTGACGGTGGCCGCCGAGCTCGACCGCCGCGGCCTGCTGCGCCGCATCGGTGGCGCGCCGTATCTGCACACGCTGATCTCGACGGTGCCCACGGCCGCCAACGCGGGCTACTACGCCGGCATCGTGGCCGAGAAGGCGCTGCTGCGCCGGCTGGTCGAGGCCGGCACCCGGGTGGTGCAGTACGGCTATGCCGGGGCCGAGGGTGCCGACGTCGCCGAGATCGTCGACCGCGCGCAGGCCGAGATCTACGACGTCGCCGAGCGCCGGATGTCCGAGGATTTCGTGCCGCTCGAGGATCTGCTGCAGCCGACGATGGACGAGATCGACGCCATCGCCTCCAACGGCGGCATCGCGCGTGGGGTGCCGACCGGCTTCACCGAGCTCGACGAGGTGACCAACGGCCTGCACCCCGGGCAGATGATCATCGTGGCGGCCAGGCCTGGCGTGGGGAAGTCGACCCTGGGGCTGGACTTCATGCGGTCGTGCTCGATCAAGCATCGGATGGCCAGCGTCATCTTCTCGCTGGAGATGAGCAAGTCCGAGATCGTGATGCGGCTGCTGTCGGCGGAGGCCAAGATCAAGCTCGCCGACATGCGTTCGGGTCGGATGAACGACGACGACTGGACCCGGCTGGCGCGGCGGATGAGCGAAATCAGCGAGGCGCCACTGTATATCGACGACTCACCCAACCTGACGATGATGGAGATCCGGGCCAAGGCGCGCCGGCTGCGGCAGAAGGCCAACCTCAAACTGGTGGTGGTGGACTACCTGCAGCTGATGTCGTCGGGAAAGAAGGTTGAGTCGCGGCAGCTTGAGGTGTCCGAATTCTCGCGCCAACTCAAGCTTTTGGCCAAGGAGCTCGAGGTTCCGGTGGTCGCGATCAGCCAGCTCAACCGCGGCCCCGAGCAGCGCACCGACAAGAAGCCGATGCTCTCGGACCTTCGCGAGTCCGGCAGCTTGGAACAGGATGCCGACATGGTGATCCTGCTGAACCGGCCGGACGCGTTCGAGCGCGACGACCCGCGCGGGGGAGAGGCGGATTTCATTCTCGCCAAACACCGTAACGGTCCCACCAAGACGGTGACCGTCGCGCACCAGCTGCACCTGTCGCGGTTTGCGAACATGGCGAGGTGATTTGGGGCCGATGTAGGTTCTCAAGTTTGACTGCACTTTCTCACGTTTAGCTGCACCAACACTGCACTTGTGCAGCGAATTTGAGACGTGGCGGCCCGTTACGCTGGCGGTGCAGCTTCTCAAACTGCATGGCGGATTCTCGTTTTGGATTGCGGGAAGTGGCGGACCTCAGTAGCGATCAAGCTCGATCAACCGCTCGTCGCCGATCCCGAAGTGATGCGCGATCTCGTGCAGTACTACGTGCCTGACCTCGCGGCGTAGACGATCGGCGTCGCCGGCAGTGAGTCGCGTGATCGGCCCGCGGAAGATGCTGATCTTGTCAGGAAGCACGCCGCCGTACATGCTGCTCCTTCGCGGAAGCGGAATGCCGCGATACAAGCCGAGCAACGGCTGCCCGTCGGGAGGCTCGTCCTCGACGACGATCTCGACGTTGCTCAATGCCTCACGGAGATTGGCCGGCAAGGAACTCAGCGCGTCGTCAATCGCCTCCTCGAACGGATCGGTGAGACTCGGGTCCGAACGCGCATCCATCTCCGCGAGGGTGCCAGACTCGGGTTAGTGTTGTCGCCTTGGGCAGGGTTGTCGACGAGCCTGATTGCTCAACATGCTCACCACGCCAGGCGCTCTCGGAAGGAGCTTGATGGACTGGTATACCGGCAACACAACCTATGACACTGTCTTGACGATCGCCCTGGTCACCGCAGCGTCGGTGATCATCGGCGGCTTGTTCGTGCAGAGTCCCTACGGCCGATTCGGCTCCACAGCGCGCGGGATGAATCTCAACCCGAAGCTGGGCTGGTGGCTGATGGAGATCCCCGCAACCGTGGTGTTCGCAATCTTCTACCTCACCGGGCCGTTTCGATTCGATGTCACGCCTCTGGTCCTTGCGGCCATCTGGCTGCTGCACTACGGCAACCGGGGCTGGTTCTTCCCGCTGTCGATCAGACAGGTGCCGGGCAAACGCAGCAGCTTCAACATCTCGGTGCTCGCCGCTGGAATGGTGATCACCGCGATGCACGGTTACCTCAATGGATCGTTCTTCAGCCACGACTACAAGCATCAGTACAGCACCGATTGGCTCACCGATCCGCGGTTTCTCCTGGGCATGATCGTCTACCTCAGCGGATTCATCCTGCTGGTCTGGTCGGAGTCGATCGTGCGCAATCTGCGCGACAAGAAGAACCCGGGCAGCACGGAATACAACATCCCGTACGGGGGCGGGTTCCGGTTCGTCACCAGCCCGGCGTACCTGGGCGAGCTAATCGCGTGGGCCGGGTTCGCCCTGCTGACCTGGTCGCTCGCTGGGGTTGCCATCTTCCTGATCACGGCAGGCAATTTGGTCCCGCGGGCGTTCGCCACGCACAAGTGGTACCGCGAGAAGTTCCCGGGTTACCCCGCCGAGCGCAAAGCCCTGATCCCCGGAGTCATCTGATCAGACCGCCCCGACGAGATACCGGTAACACCGCAATCTCCGCGGACCCCGTAGGTACATCGTCGAAGATGGCAGGGTCCGAACGTGATTGCCCGTTGGTGAAGCGAGCGGCTGGCGCGGACGAGCGGGTGACGGAGTAGGAGTAGCTGGTCTACCTCGGCCTATGCAACGAAGATTGACAAACCTTGGCAACACGCCCGAGTTTCGTCAAAGTAGTCAGGCATGTCTTGTCAATCTTCGCCGCATCTCGACACCTGCTGCTGCCACCGCCAGACGATGTCCGGGATCGATTTTGCGCTCCGTATCGGTACCGACGGCTGACGTGCCCTGCGCAGCACGTTGCGCGAACCTCTTGACGGCGGCCGCGTCCGCATCATCGCCGACACAGTGCGCACGGAGGGCCCATCGGACAGTGCGATTAAGACGTGTGCAAGGGCGTCTAGCGAGCGGTCGGACCTGGCGGCGTTGGTTCGCCCGGCCCGACATCAATCGGATGCGTGTTTTCCGGTGCGACGCCTTGGCACAACACCTCGGTGAAGCCCTGAACCGCTAGGCTTCAACTCTGCGGCGATCTTTAGTTGCGACCTGGCTACTTGGGCGGCAGTGTCGTCGCGGGGCAGGCTTGGGCGCCGCGCGCGGTCGTCCCCTTACTGATCGCCGGTGTCGTCATCGATGCCTGGGACACTGCAGCGTTCGCGATGACCGCTGACTGCCAGACGGGATGGGCCGATACCGGTGTCGTAGTCGCCGGTATATGCACCGTCGGCGGGATCGCCGCCGCGATGCAGTCTGCACGTGCCCGATGAGGCGTCGGAGTGACCTAGCATGGGCTGTGAAACACGTTGTTAAATAACCTATTTAAGCAAACCCTCACCCTTGCCGCTCGTGGTACGTGACTGAATGGATGTCATGGTCCAGAGGGGGATGATCGGGGAGGCCTGGACGCAACCGGCGCTTCCGGTGTAGTGGACACCAAGGTGAGAATCCGAGGCGTGGACGGTACGTGAGAATGCCGCCGCTCTCGAAGCTCATCGGATTGTCAGTGGAACATCAACTCTGAGGCCATATTTCGCGAATAACCGCAGTGGTTGCGCTGCTTGTAGGTTCCCGGTTCCGAGGTCGCTTCCCATTTGCTTCGTGCCCGACTGTCGGCTGCGAGACGAAGGCGGGAGACACTCCTAGTCGCGGGATGTGTAGATACTTGCACGGCGCGACCGACCCTGAGGCGCGTGACTCGCGTCCCCCTTGGGAACCTGACGCGCCGTGGACGGGTTCGTAGCCTTTCTGCCCAAGCTCTTGGATCTGGTCTACGATCCCGTCGTCGGGCGCTTGTCTGATGCGACGGCGTCCCGTGAGTGTGTGGCGTTGCTGCAGTTCGCGCAGGCCTTCATCGCTACGGGTAAGCAAAATTCTCCGATCCCAGAGGCCGCCCAGGCGATGTTGTCGTCAGAACGCGTCGGGGTCGCGGCCCTCCCGGTCGCGCCGCGACCCCGACGCAGCGCGAACGACGATTGACTGATGCATCCCTCGCATGTGGCCATTTCCCTAATCCCGATTTGACCTACGAGTTCCTGAAGGCGGAGTTCCGGAAGGTCCAGCACTACGGGGTGGACTTCGACAATCGTCGCTACAACGGCCCGTCACTGAATCCGTACCGCAACACGACCAGCCCATATGAGGGGAAAGCCAAGGCGCGCTGGCCTATTCGTTACGACCGCGACGACATCGCCGGTGCCTATGTCCGCGACCCGGAAACACGCGAGTGCATACCCTAGATGTGGGAGCATGCAACCATGAGGTACGTCGAGAAGAGGAACTCATTCGTCCAGCTGGCGCAGCGGATCCGGCGCTTGATCCGGCCGGCGAACGTTCAGATCAAGGTTGCCACACCGAATATGCGGATCATCCGTGATGTCCACGTCCCGATGCGTGATGGCAGTTACCTCAGTGCGAATCTGTACCTCCCGACCGGGCCGGGACCGTTCCCGGTGCTGCTGTGTCTGCACCCCGCCCGCAAGGATAAGTTATGCAAGAACGGCTACGTGCACATCCAATTCCGGTTCGCCCGCCAGCCGGGGCAGATCTCGATCTCCGACGAGACCAGCTTCGAAGCGCCCGACCCGGACTTCTGGGTGCCTAACGGGTACGCGTTTCTCAACATCGACAAGCGTGGTTTTGGGATCTCGCCGCCGGGGGACAAGCCCCAGATGTACTGGGGCGATGGAGAAATCCAGGACATCTACGACGCGATCGAGTGGGCGGGGGTCCAGGACTGGTCCAACGGCAACGTCGGGATGCTCGGAGTGTCGTACCTGGCGATGAACCAGTATCGCACCGCCGCTCTGCACCCGCCCCATCTGAAGGCGATCTGCCCCTGGGAGGGCGTCTCTGATCTCTACAGAGAATTCTTTTTCTACGGCGGCACCCCCGAGGAAGGGTTCGTAAAGTTCCTGTTCGGGCGCCTCAGAACGTTCGGGTACGGCCCGGACATTGAGAGCGTCAGGGCCGCACACACCCTTCGCGATGATTACTGGAAGTCGCTAGCGGTCCCATACGAGAAAATCACCGTCCCGATCCTTAATTGCATCAACTTCGGCACCCACATGCTGCATGCGCGTGGAAGCGCCCGAATCCACGAGCGGACGTCATCTGAGCACAAGTGGCTCTACACCCACCGCACAGGTGAATGGACAGCCTTCTACAGCCCGGACGCAAACGCGCTCATGCTGAAGTTCTTCGACTATTTCCTCAAGGGCATCGACAACGGGATGCTTCAATATCCGAAGGTTCGTCTTGAGGTCCGCGAGTTCGCTCAACAGGTCACGGAAGTCCGCGACGAGGACCAGTGGCCACTCGGGAACACTTGCTGGACCCCATTCTATCTGGACACTCGGCGGTATCGTCTCACCGCCGATCCAGTTGCCGGGCCATCCGTCGCTTCGTTCGACTTGGCGAAAGGCAGCACCGCCTTCTCCTACGTCTTCGACCGGGACACCGAGATCGTTGGTCCGATGCAGTTGACCGTTCACGTCGAGCTCGAAAGGTGTGACGACGCTTACCTTTTCGCCGGACTGCAGAAATTCCATCATGGTAAGGAAGTCAGCTTCGAGGGCACCTATGGCTTCGAGAACGATATCGTCAGTAAGGGTGCCCTGCGGGTTGCACTCAGGAGCGTGAACAAGGACCTCAGCCTGCCGTACTGGCCCGAATATGACTTCGACACCCCAAAACCGGTCGGTCCCGGCGAGATCGTTCCGTTGGTTTTTCAGCTCGAAGCCGCTGCCACCTTTTACCGGCGGGGTGACGAGCTGCGGCTCACGATCCAAGGTCGAAACTTCATCAGCGGCAGGATTATTGATCAACCCTTCAGGTTTCCACATAACAAGACTGGCACCTGCAAGATCCACACTCAGCTCGAGGGTGGCCCGAACCAGCTGCTCCTTCCCATCATCGACAAGCGGAGCGGTTGAGTCTCTCGATGGGGAGAGCCTTCCAAATCCAGAACCTCCGTGCTGCTATGACGGCGCCTTGACATCAACGCCAGCGGGCCCAGCCCATGGTGGCAAGGCCACAACGTTACGACACGAACCTCATATGCGAGATCGAAAGCCGCGCCAGCTCCATGGGCAATCATGTCGGCCGACATATGAGTGAGGATGATGTTCCGGCTGGCCGGCTGGCCGGCTGGCCGGCTGGTCGATCGCCGCGGCGACGTCGTATGGAAGGCCATCAACGGTCCTGGGCGTATGCCTCAAGCAGTTCGATTCTGCGCTTTGATGACTCGACCGTCTTTGATGATGGCGACGAATGTCTCCTCGGGCCGGGTGATCAACGAGATGTCCTTGACGGGGTCTCCGTCGACGAGGATGAGATCGGCCAGGGCGCCTTCGGCCACCACACCAAGGCGCCCGGGGTATGGATTGCGCAAGCCGGACATCGCCAGCAGTTCGGCGTTACGGATTGTGGCCTGCTGCAGCACTTCCGCGGGGGAGTACCAGCGGGTCAGTTTTGCCAGCTGAGCCCCTTGCCGACTAGCGAGTTTGGAGTCGAACAGCGTGTCCGTGCCGAACGCCACCTTCACCCCATACTTCTTGGCCAAGTTATAGGCGGCGTCTGTGCCAGTCGTGACCTGGACGAACTTGGACCGGTTTGCCGGCGGCAGCGGCGGCGCGTCCTCGTCGTTGAGGAAGGGCTGCAAGCACCACCAGATGTCGTTCTCGGCGAGCAGTTCAACCGTCTCTTCGTCGAGGAGCTGCCCGTGCTCGATGCAGCGAACACCGGACCGAACGGCGGCTCGGACCGAGCGGGGGGTGTAGGCATGCACCGTGACATAGGTGCCCCAGTTCTCTGCGGCGTCTACGGCCGCCCGCATCTCTGCTTCGGTGTACTCCGTTACGTCGATGGGGTCATAGGCTGACGCGACGCCTCCGCCGGCCAGTAGTTTGATGTGCGATGCACCGCGCCGCAACATCTCGCGTGTGCCACGAAGTACCTCGGCTTCGCCGTCAGCGAGTACGGCCGCACCGATGACCTCGGTGTAACTGAGGTATCCCGCCACGCCCCGAGGAATCTCGTTCGGCAACCGGAAGTCCCCGTGGCCGCCGGTCTGGGAGATGAAACCGCCTGCCGGGAAGATCCGCGGGCCCGGTATTGCGCCCTCGTCGATAGCTTGTTTGATGCCGAACACCGGTCCGCCGAGATCGCGGACGGTGGTGAATCCGCGTAGCAGCGTCTCTTTGGCGCTCACAACCGCTTTGGCGAACACGTAACCGAGTTCACGGAACTGAACCACGTCGACCGGGATGGTGGCGAACATCGCATGCCAGTGCGCATCGATCAGCCCCGGGATCAGGGTCTTGCCGGTCCCGTCAAGGACGACGTCAGCAGCCAACTCTGTTGGGCCGCTGGGCGACACGGACGTGATCAGCCCGTCTCGGACGGTGACATCCATCGGCCCGGTGACCACGCCGTTGACGCTGTCGAAGACATGGGCATTCGAGATGATCAACGACGCTGATGGCAACTCCGTCTCCTCACTTAGCTCGCCGTCACCCACGATCCCGAACCCGTAGGCGGCCCATCAGATTGTCTAGCACACGCTGGCGCATCGCAGGGCCGCTGCTGGCCGAATCGTTTCACGCCACCCTCAAACGCGAAGTTCTCCAAGACAGTGGCTGTTGGGCCGTCGCGCCGCCCTGCCGCCGCGACGTCTTCCGCTGGCGGTTTCCCAGCAGTTCAGGTGGTTCAGGAAGCAGCCAGGTACATCGAATCTCACTGACCGGTATCGGCTAGGAAGTGAAGCGTGAAATGAGACAAACCTCAACTGAACCCACGTGAGACAGCCGAAAGAAGCCCAGTTCAGAAGCCCGGGAGATGACGCGAGAAATGAGAACCTACACTGGGGCCAGACCGTCATCCGGGGCTACTTGCGCGGTGAGCAAGCCAGTGTGCAGCTCGTTCGGCGGCTGGCCGATGCGGCTCGGGTACGGTCGCGAGGCGGATAGCAATCACATGCGGGTCTACGAGATCTGCAGTGATGAGTGCGTCGACGAAGTTCTGGTCTTTTTCTCGGAGAGCGCACAGTTTTGCCACACACAGGTCCTCCTTGTCGAGGCACCATCCGATGAACTGAGGTTCTCCCGATGGGGCGGCCGTGTTCGGGTTCTGAACCTTGACGAGTCGAACACGCCATCCCTCCGGCAGGGCCGAGGTCTGCAGATCCACACCGTCGATGTTGAAGCCGTGAAGCTGTGCGAATGGGGAGAACTCGCCGGCCACTCCTTCGATTTCATCTGCGAGACGTACGATTTCGTCGTTATCATCGGCGATCGGCAGGACGTCGATTTCTGCTGACCTGGTGGCGTAGAAGGGCAGTTCATCTTCGGTGTAGGTACCGAGGATCGCCTGTGAGCCGACGATGATCACTTCAGTCAGGCCGGCGATTTGGCAGGCGGCCCGGATAGCGTGCTCGAGCTGGTCGCGCCGCATTAGCTGGCCGAGCGAAGCACGCGGATGCGCTGCTCATCGGAAAGAAGTCCACCCATCGGTGAGACTTCACGCATTTCGATGCAGTCACGGCTGAGGCCAGTCAAGACACGATGAATACCGGGGATATCGCCGTCGCTCAGTAAGGACTGCCAACGGTCGAGGTTGCGCATGTGAGGCTCACCGGTCACGTTGGACCGCAATCGCCGTAGATTACGTGCGATCGTGGGTTGCCATTGTGTGAGGGTGGAACGTGTGAGTTGTTTGGCCAGCTCGCGGTGAAGCTTCCATGAGCGGCGTTCTGAACGTGTCAGCTCGGGAGTGATTGATTGGCGGGTGATTTCGAGTCGATAGCCCATGCAGGACAACAGCCGGTCGAGTTGTTCATCGCTGAGTTCAACCTTGTCGGAGAGGAACTGGCTGATGCTTGGCTGATGTACGCCGCTGAGCCGGGACAGCTCAGACTGGGTAGTGCCTGTTTCGTGCATCACCGTCCGCAGCACGTCGCTACGATCACCCATGCCCTACTATAGCATGGGCTACTATAGCCCGTTGTTGCCGGTCGCCAGCCTCTTGCTGACTGACGCTCCGAGTCTGCGCCTTGCCCTCGATATCGAAAACCGCACACAGATCATGTGCACCAGCAGCGGTGAAGCCACCACCGCGTCCCAGGCGTTCGTCGAACACCGACGCCCCGAATGGTCGCCCCTGTGACCGCCGTGGCCGATCGATGCTGCCAATGAAACGTGCTCTGCGACAGCGATATTGGAGCGCGCGCCGACGGAAAAGCAGGCGGTGCGCATGGTCGCCGCGATCACTGACCAGCACGAGTTGTTGAGGACGGTCGAAGTAGGCCGGTGGCGACGTGAACTGCCCCAGGTCTTGTTCCTGCTCGGGTGCGAGGGCCGGGATCGGCTGGCCGGTGGCAAAAACCGGGCGAGCGGCCGCCAGGCTTGACCGAGAATCACCGTGATGCGGCAGTGCCCATCGTGAGAAGTTCGGAACGCTTTGAGGCCTGCGTTGCGCGCCGGCCCTTCGCGGACGACTATGCGACCTGGAAGTCAGCAGTCGGCGGGGCACGGGTACGGTCGCTTTTGGGTGCGCCGCGGCGCGAAGCGGCTGGTGGTTCGGGCGGAGGGACTCGCTGATAGGCATGGTGGCGAAGTTGCGGCAATCGGAGCGCCAACCCGCTGAAGATGGGCAGGGCGGCACGTGAAGCTTGCCGACTGCCCCGTCTTTCCCGACGCGGCGGGAACCGCCCTGAGTACGGACCGCGGCTTGGGTTGGCGCCTGGCGCGACAGGCCGGTCCGGTTCTGCGCGATCCAGGGGGTCGCTGGGTGTTTGTCGTCGGGCGGGAGGCGGTACTGGCGCATCTGGACGATGCAAACTTGGATCGCGCCCGTGCCCTTCCCGAGAGCGATCTCGAGGTTCACCGGCAGCTATTCGCGCCCAAAGCAGCTCTTGACATTGCTGCGGCGTTCCGTCCGACGGTCGCCGCGAGGATCGATCGCTTCGTCGCCGCGGGTGGCGGTGACGCGGTGGCCGATGTGACCACGCCGATGGCTGGTGCACTTTTCGACATCGTGTCGCGCCTGCGTCTGTTGCCCGTTGAGCACCTGTACGGGCAGTCGGGCCACGTCCTGTCCGAGGCATGCCGCAACCTGTTCAAACACGCCGGCTGGCACTTACTCGAGCTGGCACGCCGCTCCGAATTGTGCGACCCGCTTCGCGGTCAGCCCGAGCTGATACGCCGGTTCGTCGAAGAGGTCCTACGGTTGGAGCCGCTGGTGCAGGGCTGCCAACGTTTTGCCACCCAGCCAACGAGCGTCGGTGGGGTAGAGCTGCCGGCCGGCGTGGTGGTGATGTTGTGTATCGCTGCGGTGCAGCGAGACGGCAGCGACGCCATGTCGACCGATGACCTCGTGATTGGCGTTAGGGCGCATCGGCATTGGAGTCTGGGTGCGGGGTCTATGCGTTGCCGTGGCGGGCACATCGTCCGGCAGGTGCTGCGCGTGCTGGTCGAGGAGTGGGTCGACCGAGCCGGGCAGGTTGAGCTGGCTCCCGGTTTCCGGCCGGCGGCCGGGTTCCCGTTGACGGAGAGTTCTTTGTGGCTGCCGGAGCTGCCGCTAGTGACGAGGGCTTAGTACTGGTCCATCATCTCGATGAAGCCTGCGCTCGATGCAGCGCGAGCGACGCCGGGCTGACGGCTAGACGGTGTGTGCAGGTCGCGGGCGTCACTACATTCGAACGTGGGTTGCCGAACGGAATGTGGTCCGTGCGTCGGAATTGGTTGCACTTGTCCGGCACTGTTACGCCGGTGTCGCGGCGGGTGATGTCCGCGGTACCGGCCCCAGCTGGGCCAGCAACCCCGTTGGGCGGCCCCACTACCCCTGCCGCCTCATGGGCAATGAATCCAGACACGTTGCGCCGCAACACCTTATTCGTCGGCGCCCGCGGCGCCGACGTCATAGGGCCCGGCCGCGCACGGCGACTATGCCGAAGGCGAGGCACTCGCCAACCACGGTCTGATGCGCTGGAGAGCCACGGCGTGCAGCTCTTCCTCCAGCAACACGATCAGCGCCTCGGGCGTGACCGCGAAATTGACTTAGCTGTGGCTCAATCCGTGAGCCGCGACATCGCCGCCGGGGCTAGAACCGTTCGAAACGGTTCTGTATTGACGCCAGTGGCAACCTGCACCAAGCCGGCGTCGGGCGTCCACGCTTCCGAGGAAGCGGGGAACTCACTCAGACCGTGGGCGCCTGGTTGTCTGGCTGCGGTATGACCGCGAAGCTCAGCTGGCCCTGGTCGTCCTGCTGGACGTCGAGGATCTTGTCGTCGAGGAACTCGGTGGCCTGCGGCCCCAGAAAGACCCGGGCACCGTTCTCGGTGCCGACTACCTGGTCACCGGCCTCGGGCTGGTCGGTTACGGACAGCGTTAGCCGAGCGCCGTCCTCCGACTGGTTTTGCACCGCGAAGCGCAGTCCGGCGGTCTCTTGCTTGCCTTGCTGGGCGGTCAACGCGCTGATCGCCTGCGCGGCGGGGTCGGTAATCGCGAGCATCGTCATTATCCCTTCAGTTAGCGTGCACTCGTAACTCCGACCGTAGGCGCACTGCGCGCCCATGTCAGCGGGAAGGGGTCGGGAACTTGATCGCACCGTCGAATACAAGCGCGCCTTCGATGCGGCCCCGGCACCGTCGCACTCCTTATGAAAATACGCGCTAGCTGGTGTGCAGATGCGGCCGATGCTCCGGATGCTCGGCCAGCCACTGCCGCTCGACCCGCATGACGCGGTGATGCTCGGCGATGATCAGCAGGGCTCCAGCGGTGACGAGCGCACCGGCGATCAGGCCGAGTACTACCGACAGGCCCGGGTTGCCGTACGCGGTGGCGGCGACGGTGCCGGCGATCAGAACGGTGCCGAAGCCGATCAGGATCAGGCCGGGCAGCCAGAGCGTGTCAATGAAGGATTCACCGGCGTGCGCTTGGGTGGTACGGGCGTGATCCACCGGGTCGTGATGCGCGCCTTTCATCGGCATCTCCTTTCCGGAAGGTCCTGAAGGGACGCCTCCAGCCTACGCCTGATGTGAGTTACGTCACAGCCTCACGGGTGCGGGTGCCCGAGCCGGGAAGCCGGGCTGCGGCCCGGCGCGTCAGAGGCGGCGCGGGTTGGCCGGTACAGCGGGTTCATCGGGTGCGCATCGCGGCGATCCGCGGCGCTTAGCCGGTTCCTGCGGCGCGGCACCCGGAACAACATGTACGGGCGAGTTGGAGGAAGTATGAGGGACGGGCACTCGCGGATCCGGCACTTACCGGTGGCGCATTACTCGCTGAACTCGAAAACTATATCCGCGTGCGTAATTCGCATCTGACGGACGTCCGGTTGGCGGCTGCAACTGCGACCGAGGGGTATGACACGCGCACCCGACGACCCTGGTCGAACGGCGTCACCTGAGGGCTTCGCCGGGTATGCGTGGTGTTGGCGACGGAGAGGAGCGTGCGGACCATCAGCCAGGGTCATTGCCGCACCCTCAGGCCGAAAAGCTAAAAGACCCCGGCGATCGCTGCCGGGTCGAAATAGTCGCGCCACGCCGCAATCCGGTCGTTACGCACTTCGAAGACACCCATGACCGGCAACGGAACCTTTCCACCGTCTCGGCGGCGTATCACGTCGGTGCGTTCGTTCATCACCAGGGTGCCGTCGCTGAGCTGCCGGTGCACGTCGAAGTCGATCCCGTCGATCGCAGCGACGAAGCCGGCTATGAATTCCCTGATCGCGTTGCGCCCGTGCACCGGGTCCATAGGCATGTTGTGGTACACGGCATCTTCGGCGAAGTACCCAGCGATCTCGTCCGGATTGGGAGATGCCCAGAGCTTGCAGAATTCTGTTACCAAAGCATCGGCAGAACGTGTCATGTTGACATGAAACACATTGAACAACAACAATTCAAGCCCTGGTACGGATGAGTGGCTATGCCTACGTGCCCTGCCCCCCAGCACCGCGCCCTTCATCGAAACCCTTTCGGCGTGACGAGGTCACTTCCGGTTGCGGGCGGTGCCGCCACCACGGGGGACCGGAGCAAAGAGAAGCGGTCGCCAGCGGCAACTGGGTGGCGCACCAGACCCATTGTGCTGCAAGCGAAACAGGACATCCTTCTCGTATCCGAGCGCCGCGGCGGCGATAGCCGCCAGATCAGCGGAAGCGGACGTGCAACGTCGCCAGGCCGAAGATCTTGCGGCCGCCGGACTTGGCGGCGACGAGGACGACTCCGGAGCGCGTCTCGGGGTCCAGCGACTTGATCCGGCCGCTGAACTCGATGTCGGCGCCCTCGGCGGCCGACACGATCGCGGGCTGGGACAGCCGCACCGCGTAGCGGGTGACCGCACCGGGGTCGCCCGACCAGGCCGAGGCGAATCCGGCGCCCAACCCCATGGTGAGCATTCCGTGGGCGATCACATCGGGCAGCCCGGCCAGTTTGGCGATGCCCTCGTCCCAGTGAATGGGGTTGGCGTCGCCGGCCACGCCGGAGTAGTTCACCAGGTCACCGCGGGACAGCCGGGCGTGGCGTACCGGTAGCTCGTCGCCGACCTTGACGTCATCGAAGGACCACGTCCCCGGCGTGCGGGTCGCGCCCTGCTCGGCGATCCGCACCTCGCCCTCGGGGCGGACCGTCTTCTCGTAGCTGGCATCGGATTTGCCGATGGCGAGCAGGTCGACGTCGTGCATCATGATGTTCGGCGCGGCCGTCTTGATCTCCGGATCGACGTCCTCGGCGGTGACGCCGACGACGGTGGTGTGCAGGGTGTGCACCCGCTCGCCGGCAGCGTCGGTGAAGGTGTTGGTCACGGTGATCAGTTCCCTGCCGGCGAACCGGCGCACCGACGTCAGCTCGACGTCGACGTGCAGTTCGTCGCCATCCACGATCGGGCGGTGCTGCTCGAAGACCTCCTCGGTCTGCATGTAGGTGTCGTAACCGACGACCACCGATTCGAACATGCGGCGGTTGCAGGCCATGCCCGGGACCGACGTGAACGTCAGCGGCGCCACCAGACCCGAATATCCCAGGTCCGCGGCGGCGGCGACGTCCCAGTGTGCGGGGTGATAGTCCTGCACAGCGCGGGCGTACTCGCGCACCTTTTCGCGGCCGACCAGGTAGGTGCCGTCCATCTGGTAGTAGTGGCCGACCCGCGATTCGAGCGCCGACGCTTCTGCTGTTGCGGTCATGAATTTGCTCAACTTTTCTATCGGCTTGTTCGCTGAGGCCGACCTAACACACTAACGCGCGGGCCCGGTGGGGCCGCAGACCGATGCGTTTCGGCGGTTTGTGTCCGCGTAGACCGCCCGGCGGCCCGCCGCGCCCTGCTTCAAGGCCAACTCAGGCCCAGCTCAGCGGCAGCGATGCGAGCGCGAAACCCTTCGAGGGGAATGTGATCTCCGGGGTGTATCCCTGTGGCATTGTGAACTCGGGGATCCGCCTGAGCCACTCCTCGACGACGACGGCCAATTTCATCCGGGCCAGATGCGATCCCAGGCAGCGGTGGGGTCCGCCGCCGAATCCCCAGTGCCGGTGCACCTTCCCGTCCATGACCAGGTCGTCGGTGGACATCGCGTCGCTGCCGTCGCGGTTGATCGCAGCGATGCACAATCTCACCGGCGTGCCCGGGGGAAGCGTCATGCCGCCCACTTTGGCGAAGTCGGTGGTAACCCGGGCCACCACCGGCGCCGGCGGCTCGAGCCGGACGATTTCGTCGATGAAAACCCGGATCTGGTCGGGCTCGTCGCGGAGCTCTCGGCGCAGCTGCGGCCTGCGCGCCAATTCGAATAGCGAGAAACCGATCGCCGCGGCCACCGTGTCCAAATCGGCCAGAATCAGCAGGAAGATCATGCCGAGCAACTCGAGATCACTGAGACCACCGGGATCGGTCAGAACTTGCGACAACAGGTCAGAGCCCGGGTTGTGGCGGCGTTGCCGGATGGCGTCGGTGAAGTACGCCAGCAGCTCGTTCCCCGGCTTGATGTCGACGTTGCCCGCCACAAGGGCGTCCTTCCAGCCGATCACGCGATCTCGGTCCTCGAGCGGCAGCCCGTAAAGATCCATGAACGCCTGAAACGGGTAGAGGCGCGCGAAGTCTGCCATGGCGTCGCATCCGCTGCGCTCGGCGAGGGCAGCGATCATTGCAGCGGCGTGGCGCTGCAGCACGGGGCGGGACTCACTCAGGGCCTGCGGGCTGAAGTGTGGTTCGAGGATTTTGCGGTAGCGGGTGTGCTCGGGAGGGTCGAACGCCAGCGGCACCACCGGCAGCGGGCTGCCGGGGGGCTGCAGCGCCAGGTGTGCCGAGAAGAGGTTGGGGTTGCGTAGCGCTTCGAGCACGTCCTCGCGGCGGGTCAGGTAATAGTGGCCGTTCATGAACACCACGGGCCCGGCATCGCGCAACGTCTTCCAGCCGAGACCTCGATCGGCGGCCATCGGCAGGGTGGAATACTCCAGCCGCGGTAGGTGGAACGTGCCTGGCTGGCCGTCGCCATGAGTGCTCATGCGCTCAGATCTCCGCTTGCCGTGTGTTCGTTCCGGGAATTTGTCGTCACGGGTTCGTGATGACACACCGCTATGGCATCGCGGTCTCCCGGCCGACCATAGTCGCCGCGAGCAATCAGAGATGCTTGCGCAGGTACTCGACGGAGCTGCGGCGGAACGACCGCATCGCCGGCGCCTTTGCCGCAAGGGCATCGGCACCGTGATACATGCCCGGAACGGTGACCAGCTCACAGGGGACCGCAGCGACCCGTAGCGCCTCCGCGTAGGCGATGGACTCTTCGTGGAACAGGTCAAGGTCGCCCACTCCAATCCAGGCGGGCGCCAGTCCCGCCAGGTCGGTGCGCCGGGCGGGAGCTGCATACTCCGGCGCATCCGACATGCGCGGTGGACGCCCGAGATAGGCCGTCCACCCGAACACGTTGGATCGCGGGGTCCACAGGAAGCGGCCGCGGTCGCCGTGGTCGACGCGCAGCGCGCTGCGGTCGTCGAGCATCGGATAGACGAGCACCTGGGCGCGCAGCGCGATGCCCTCGTCATGGGCGCGTTGCGCGACCGCCGCCGACAGGCCGCCGCCGGCGCTGGAACCGGTCACGGCGACCCGGTCGGGGTCAATGCCGAGTTCGCCGGCATTGCTGCGCGTCCATCGCAGTGCCGACATACAGTCATCCAGGGCTGCCGGGAAGGGGTTTTCGGGCGCCAGCCGATAGTCCGGCGCGACCACAACGGCGTCTAGCTCGCGGGCGAGCTTGCCTTGGTAGGGGGCCTCCGCCTGCGGCGAGCCCACGACCATGCCGCCGCCGTGAATGTAGAGCACGGCCGGGCGGCCGTTGGGACCCGCCTTTGCCGGAATCGTCACGACCACCCGCACTGCTGGCTCGCCGGGGACGTAGGTCTTCCGCACCCGCACGCCCGGCCCGGACCCGAGGGGAACGCGGAAAACCCATCGGGCGGTCCGTAGCGACCCTGCTGCCATGTCGCGGGTGAGAAAAGACAGCAATGGAGAACGGAATTCGGCGGGTACCTGCGCAAGGGCCCGGCGCGCGGCGACGTGGCGCACGGCGGCCAGCGAGGTGGCGCCCATCGTTCCCGCGGCCAAACCCGCTATCACAACGCGTTTCAGCTGCGTAGCCGAGTTCACAGGGCGTTCCGCTCGGTGAAGTGGCGCTGCCGCGCCTCGATGGCGCGTGCGCGTTCGTCCGCGTCGACCTTTTGCGCGGGGCCGAAATATTCGTCGATCTCAGCGGCCCGGATCACCGTGACGGTCGGCGTGGCCGGCTGATCCGGTGAACTTGCCCGCCAGGTCACCACACCGTTGCGGTAACCCCTGGCATCGAGCCAGTTGTGCACGCCGAAGTCCTCCCTCGACAGCAGAACGCGCACCCGATCGTTGTCGATGCGAGATTGCGCGAGATTGAGGCTGGTCTGGCGGGTTTCGATGTCGATCATCTCGCTCCATCGATTCGTCAGGCAGATTCCCACGTATGGCGCATCCGGTGGGATGTCGTAGTCGAGCAGGAGCGCTTCGCCGTCCTGCAATTCCCAGGCGACGGGCACGAACCACGCGCCCGCCATGGCCGAGGGCGGCTGCATCGGGGGGATGGCGAAATTCTTGGGCAGGGCGCCGAAGACCCTTGCGGGAATGTCGTTGACCCACATGGTGAACAACTCGCGCGATGCGACAAGATGCGCGTCGAACGCATCGATACTCTGCTGCAGAGATTCGGGTTTGGGAGGTGCGCCCGGGTTCAGGCATTCGATGCGGATAGCGCCCTTGGCCTGGCATTCCCAGTCGCCGTACGTTTGGTAGCAGCAGAAGGAGTCGGCCCCGGTCGGAAGCTGGAACCAGTTCGTGTCACCCATTTTCCGGCGGCTGAAGTAGATCTCGAATGAGCCGTCCTCACCGAGGACGAGGTCCTCGGAAAGCGCTTTGACCGCTTGGGCCTGGTCGTCTTTCCCGGCGTAGACGCCGAAGGTGGTCTGCGCGACGGAGCCGAGTTTGCCGTAGACGCGGTAATCGTGCGCGTCGTCGATGCGTGCCGTCAGATAGAGCGTGTCGGGGTTGGAGTGGCCCCAGTTCCACGGTGAGTACTGGCCGTTGATCAGACTCGGGTGGGCTGGATCGCTGCGCAGTTGCAGCCCCATGTATTGGATGTGGCCGACGATATGCCCGAGCAAAGCCGCAGCGGCGCCTTCGTCGGGATCGCCCTGGGCGAGGGCAAGTTCGAGGAGATCGTCATGCAGATCACGAAAGCGCCGCCAGGCGGCACGAAGGAGTGCGCTGGATTCATCGGGCACGGGTGTCCTCGATTCCGTAGAAGTCGCGATAGAACTGCAATTCGGGCCAGAGTTCATCGATGTCGAGCCCGTAGTCCTCGGCGTGGTAGATGTGCGGCTTGCGTTTGGCCATGGCGCGCTCGTCCATGAAACGACTCATTTTGCGGTGCGTCTGCTCGGTGAGCTCGATGCCGAAGTATTCATAGATGTCTCGTGCACAGGACATCGGGTCACGCACCATGCGATCCATCGAAAAGTCGATGAACTGCGTAGCCCTGCTTGCATAGCGGCGTCGCAGCTCGACGTTGCGGGCGAGCATCGTGCCGGTCCGCCAGCGCATGTATCGGCCGTGGTCGTGCCAGTCGACATCGTCTTCGACCATCCCGAAGACGGTTCCGGCCAGCTTGCAGCTGGACGCGACGATCTCGGTGGGCTCGCGGTATGTGGTGACAAACCGGGCATCGGGGAAAACGGCCAGGATTTTGTCGATGTTCTCCATGTGTGGCGGCGTCTTGAGCAGCCAGCTCTCCGTCGGTCGTAACCCTCCGCTTTGCATGTACTGCAGCAGCAGTCTCTGCTCCTCGTAAACCCACGTGAGGTCCTGTCCCGAAAGCCACCGGTCGTAGCCCTGGCAGTTGAACATCACGTGGAATGTGTCGCTGTGGAACGCATATGCGTGTAACAGCGCGCACTCCTGGGCCTCCCACGCGCCGAGCGGATGGGCGGCATCGAGGTCCGGAGCCAGCGAGAGGGTTCGGCGGATCTGCTTGGCACTGCGTTCGATGCGCGGATCGCTGCGCATCGTCGCCGGGTTCAGCGGCGGATGCAGTTCGTCGCACTCCCAGGTGATCGGGAAACGGAAGCGGTCGTCTTGGCTCAACAGGTGATGGGTGATCGTCGTGCCCGTGCGAGGTGCGCCGACGAGGAAGATCGGCTTCTCGATGGCCTCATCGCGGATCTCGGGGTGTCGGCGCAGGTGCTCGGTGAACAGCAGGCGCTGGCGCAACAGGTTGGTGATATGCGACGTGGCGAGAACGCGGCCAAACCCGTTGAGACGGTCCTCGTTTTCGATCGAGGCGATCAGGTGGTCCAGGCCTACTTCGAAGCGCCGATCACCGAAGTCGCGCAGCCCCCCGGTGCGCCGGCCGGCCCGCTCCATGAGCGTGTGCTTGCGCAGGGGCAGCGGACGGGTGCCCATTGCGCGTGCCACCCGATAGCCGCGATTCATGACCCGGATCGGTAGCGGTCGGGGTGGGGTCTCGATGGCGATGGTCGATCACTCCTCAAACCCGTCAGACCGCGCTGCCCCGGGTCAACAAAATGTTACGATATGGTCGTAATGAAATCAATTGCCGGAACGGGGCGAAGCCAACGTGGTCCGGCGCGAACACGGGGACGGCCGCGTGACACGCGGATCGACGAAGCCGTACTGCGCGCAACGGTCGAATTGCTCGAGGAAGTCGGCTACAGCCGGCTCACCATTCCGCTGGTCGCCGCCCGTGCGGGCGCAACGCCGCCAGCGGTGTACCGACGCTTTCCCACCAAGGTCGAACTCGTCTACGAGGCGGTCTTTCCCACGCCTCCCGGCAACGATCTGCCGTTGGCAGGCGATGTCGACTCCGCAGTCCGCGGCCTGATGCTGGCGGCGATCGGCTTGTTCAGTGCGCCGGCGGTACACACCGCGACAGCCGGACTCATGGCCGAATTGCCCTCGGAGCCAGGGCTATCGGCTCGATTGTTGAGTCGGCTTCAGGGTGGTACCTACCTCACGTTGCAGAACTTCCTCGACCAGGCGGTTTCCGACGGGCGAGCCACCGAGGGAGTCGATGCCCGAGTGTTGATGGACATGATCGGTGGCACGGTGATGATGGCATTGGCCAACGAGCGAAACCTCGACGATGCCTGGGTGGAGCACGCCACCGCACTGATCGTCAGGGGACTCGCGCGATAGGCGCCGGTGGGTCGGGCGGTGGTCCGTCGCAGGCCGCCGCCTCGGCCCCGTTCTCCGCCAACCTTTGCGCGCGCGTGTACCTTACGTATGCCGAGAGCGCAAAGCGATGCTTCGGAAGGGCGGCCAATGTCTGACCGGGATCCCGATTGGGACGAGGAAACCGACGTGCTGGTCGCCGGCTCGGGGGCGGGCGGGGTCACCGGTGCGTACACCGCGGCCCGCGAGGGCCTTGACGTGATCCTGGTGGAGGCCTCCGACAAATTCGGCGGCACCACCGCATATTCCGGTGGCGGCGGAATGTGGTTCCCCTGCAACGCCGTGCTGCGCCGGGCCGGCGTCGAGGACAGCATCGAGGACGCCCTCGAGTACTACCGGGCGGTGGTCGGTGACCGCACCCCGCGCGCGCTGCAGGAGACCTACGTGCGCAGTGGGGCGCCGCTCATCGACTACCTCGAGCGCGACGAGCTGTTGAAGTTCTCGGTGTTGCCGTGGCCCGACTACTACGGCAAGCTGCCCAAGGCCCGCGGGGACGGCATGCGTCACATCGCGGCCAGGCCGCTCAAGGTCGCGGCCGCGCCCGACCTGCGCGAAGCGGTGCGCGGCCCGCTCGACGTGGACCGGTTGGGCGCCGAGGTGCCCGGCGACTACTTCGTCGGCGGCCGCGCACTGATCGCCCGGCTGTTGCTGGCGGCCCGCCCGTACCCGCGCGCCGCGGCCCGGCTCAACACCGCGCTGGTCGAACTGGTGGTTTGCGACGGCGCGGTGACCGGAGCCGTCGTCGACTCTGCAGGGGAGCGCCGCAGCATCCGCGCGCGGCGCGGTGTGCTGCTGGCGGCGGGCGGTTTCGACCACAACGACGAGATGCGCGCCCGCTACGGCGTGCCCGGCGACGCACGAGACACCATGGGGCCGTGGGGAAATCGGGGCCTGGCCCACCTGGCTGGCATCGCCGCCGGTGCCGACGTCGACCTGATGGACCAGGCCTGGTGGTCACCGGGGCTGACCCACCCGGACGGGCGCTCGGCCTTCGCGCTGTGGTTCACCGGCGGGATCTTCGTCGACGACGCCGGCCAGCGGTTCACCAACGAATCACAGGCCTACGACCGGCTGGGCCGCGACATTCTCGAGGCGCTGCGCGACGGTTCGGTAACGCTGCCGTACTGGATGGTCTATGACGACAAGGACGGCCTGACGCCGCCGGTCAAGGCCACCAACGTCTCGATGGTCGAACCCGAGAAGTACGTGGCCGCGGGCCTGTGGAAGACCGCAGAGACCCTTGCCGAACTGGCCGCGCAGATCGGTGTGCCGGCCGCAAACCTGGAGGCCACCGTCGCACGGTTCAACGAGTTCGCGGCGCGCGGGGTCGACGACGATTTCGGGCGCGGCGACGAACCGTACGACCGGGCGTTCTCCGGTGGGGCCCCGCCCCTGTATTCGATCGACCGTCCACCGTTTCACGCGGCGGCGTTCGGGGTGTCCGATCTGGGCACCAAGGGCGGGCTGCGCACCGACGCCGCCGCGCGGGTGCTCGACACCGCCGGCCGGCCCATCGTCGGGTTGTACGCGGCGGGCAACACGATGGCCGCGCCGAGCGGGACCGCCTACCCTGGCGGCGGCAACCCGATCGGCACCAGCATGGTGTTCAGCCATCTGGCGGTGCGGGACATGTTGCGGCGCGAATCCCGGCGCGAATCCCGGCAATGACTCTGGCGGAGACTGTGGCGGAGACTGTGGCGGACAACCGCATTCGAGGGCGCTAGCGGTGATAGGCGGTGCGCCCCGGCCCGCCGGCCTTGGCCCGATACATCGCTGCGTCGGCGTCGCGGAGCAGTTCGGGCAATGTGCGTTGGTCGTCGGGCCGGCGCACCGCGATGCCGATGCTGGCGGAAAACCGGATGGTCGCCGACTCGATGTCGACCGGTTGCTGCAGCGCGGCGTGCACCTGGTTCGCCAGCTCATCGAGTGCGTCGGCGGTGATCGAATCGAGCACCAGCACCAGGAATTCGTCGCCGCCGACGCGCGCCACCAGGTCCGACGGGCGGGCGGACTTCTGCAGTCGGTGGCCGGCGATCTGCAGCGCTTCGTCGCCGATGAGATGCCCGTGGCTGTCGTTGATCGCCTTGAGGTTGTCCAAGTCGATGAAAAGCAGTGCGGTAAGGCCGGGCCCGGACGTGCCGGTGAGCGCGTCGGCGGCCCGGCGTAGGGCGTAGCCACGGTTGGGCAAGCCGGTGAGATGGTCGTAGATCGCCTCGCGCTGCAGTCGCTGTTCGGCGTGATAGTAGTCCGTGACGTCGACGAAGCTGAACAATACCGACGAGTTGTGCGGGCTCTGGGGGCTCAGCAGGTGGCTGTATCCCCGCACCCAGACGCGGCGTCAGCCGGGGAAGTCGATGCCCACCACATCACCGCCGAAATCCTTGCCGCTCTTGCGAATCAGCATCAGCGGATGGGTGCCACGGTTGATGCGTGCGCCGCCCTAATCGTAGAGGGGCAAGTCGACGGCGTCCTCGCCGCGCTGGAGGCGCACCAAGTGCTCCGGCGCGGCGCCCAGCATGTGGCGCGCGGCACGGTTACTGAACTCGATACGGTCGTCGCCCCCGACGATCACAATGCCGATTTCCAGGGAATCCAGGATCGCGCGGAATCGCAGCTGGGCCTGTTCGTCGGCGCCGTCGGCCGAGCTGGCCAGCACGGTAGCCATCGTCGACGGGCAGCACCGTTACGCGGACGGACAGCGGCTCACCGGTGGCCGCGACATGCGTCTCACCCGAGCCGAGGCCCGAGGCGATGATGCCGTCCAGATCGACATGCGCGCCCACCGCGGCGCTGAGCGGGCGGCCTAACACGTCCTTGGCCGAGTGCCCGTACAACAGACGCGCGCCGGGACTCCACCCCGTCACAACGCGATCGGAGCTCACCGCGATCAGCGCCTCGGCCAGGCGGGTTATCCCCATGGCCGGCGCCGTGACACGCAAGCGCCGGGGTGCGCACCCTGGGTCGGTGTCGGTATGGGGTCACTGCTCATGCCGGCGTTCCCCCTGCATCACTGATCGTCGCCCTGCGCAAACGCGATGTCCCGATGAGTATAGGAAGATACGACTCCGGTGTTGCCCGCATTCGCGCGACGCGCCTTACCGGTCGCGGGGACGCTGCTTCGCCCGGGCGGTCATTGCATCGTGGCGACCAATCTTCCGGTAACCCCGCCCTGCTCCAGCCGCCGGATCGCCTCCGGGATGTCGTCGAAGGTCACGTGTTCGGTGTGGATCGACAATTCACCGGCCGCGATGTGGGCGAGGACCGCTTCGAGGTCCCCGGGATGTCCGCCGCGGGCCCCCTGCAGCGCAACCTCTTTGAAGACGAGTTCGGCCGTCGGGATGGTCGCCTCGTTGACGCCGAGGCCGACTTGGACGACGCGGCCGCCGACTTTCACCGCGCTGATGGCGCCGGCGGTGGTGGAGCCGAAGCCGGCGAAGTCCAGGATCATGTCGAGGCGCAGGCGAGCCAAGTCACCGACGTCGTCGACGACGTCGATGACACCGCGCCGCCGGGCCAGCTCCCAGACGTCGCGTTTGGGTTCGGCGGCGTAGACCTCGGCACCGCCCAGCACGGCGATCCTGGCACCGGTGAGCCCGAGACCGCCCAAACCGACGATCCCGACCCGCTCCCCGGCGCGCAGCCGGCCGACGCCCATGACGGCGCCATAGGCAGTCTGGCCCGCGTCGGTCGCGGTGGCGGCCTGGTCGAAGGCCACCGTGTCGGGCAACGAGATCAAACCTGCCGCTGCCACTAGACATTTCGAGGCGAAGCCGCCATCGCTCGACCACCCTGGGGCACCGGCCGGACCGAGACCCACGACCACGCGTTCGCCGATGCCGAAGCCGGTGACCCCGTCGCCCAATTCCGCCACCACCCCGGCGACTTCGTGTCCGGGGATGATGGGCAGACCGGGCAGCATCGCGGTCAGGGTGCCGTCCAGGAACCCGACGTCGCTGTGGCAGATTCCGGCGGCCCGCACGTCGACGACGACCTGCCCGGGTCCCGGGTGCGGGTTATCGCGGTCGATGCGCTCCAGCGGCTGGTTGGCCGCGTTGAGTTGCCAAGCCTTCATGAGCCCTCCGGGTTCCGCTCTCGGACCCAGCCGGGCCCAAGTGCGCGTTCATCGTCGCATGATCGCCGCGCCCGGAGTTGGCCAACTGATCACGTGGAAGATACCCGGCCGTGGCACCGTTGCCATGTGCACCCCGAAGCGCCGGCAGGGCAGTCGGCCCTCGTCGGCCGATTCCATCAGTTGTGCGAGGGGTTCGTCGCCCGCCTTCCGTTCGGACTCGGGTCGGTAGTCGCGCCGACGTTCGTCGGATTCTGTGTGATCAACGGCTTCACTTTCGGCGCCGACCTGACGATCCTCACCGCCTTGCACGACGGGCTGCGCGTTGCGGTGCCGATCGCCGTCACGGTCGCCTACGTCTGCGCGTTCGCGCTCAGCTACGCGCTCAATCGCGTATTCAACTTTCGGTCCCATGCGCCGGTGGGGCCCCAGGTCGCGGTCTATGTCGTCGTGGTCGCCGTCAACTACCTGGCGTTCATCCTCGGCGTGACCACCGTGTTGGCGGCCGCCGGACTGCAATACCAGCTGTCGCGGATGGCGGCAGGCCTGTGCGAAGCGGTGTACATGTACTGCGCGATGAGGTGGCTCGTCTTCCGCCGCTGATCCGGGAAGCTGGTGCGGCGACCCACCGGCCCGGCCGCGCGACTTCGGGCCGCACCGCGGGACGCGATCGGTGGCCGAAGCGGGCGCAAATCAGGCTATGGTGGCGCAGGCAGGGATTTGCCAGCCGCGGCCTCGGCGCGACTGCTCCCGTCTGCGCGTGGCATAGGCATAACGGAGGTGGGATGCCGGCGACGAGATGGCGCGATCATGTCAGCGACGCCTTGCGCACCCGGCTGTGGCCGGTGCCCCTGATCGGCGTGCTCCTCGCGATCGCGGCCGGAATTTTTCTTCCCTCGTTAGACCACGTCATCGGGACCTGGTTGGCGCCGATCCGGTCGGTCTTCGCGAGCAGTCCCGACGACGCGCGCGAGTTGCTGGGAACGATCTCGACCGCGTTGGTCACGGTGACCTCGTTGACCTTTTCCCTCACGGTGGTGACGCTGCAGCTGGCCAGTGGGCAGTACTCGCCGCGGCTGTTGCGTACCTTCGCCCGGGACAGGTTCGTACAGCGAACGTTGGCGCTGTTCCTTGCGACCTTCGCCTATTCGCTGACAGCCCTGCAGAATGTGCACACCACGGACGTCGGCAAGCCCGGCGAGATCCCGCAAATCTCCGTGAGCGTAGCCGTGTTCCTGGCCTTGCTGAGCGTCATCGGACTGGTGTTCTTTCTGGCCCACCTGGTGACCGAGATTCGGGTCGAGACCATGATGCACACCGTATGGGCGGACTCGATCTCAGCCGCTCGCCAAATCTTCGAAGCGGCCGACTCTGCGGACGAGGAAGCGCGGACGCCCCAACCGCCGGACAACGCCGAGTTGATCGACGCCCGCTCGACGGGGTTCCTGGTCAGCATTGACGAGCAATCGCTCATGGCGGCCGCCGCGCAGGCCGACGCGGTGGTGTTGGTCAACCGTGCCCCGGGCGATTGGCTGATCTGTGGCGAACCGCTGGCCTACGTGTGGGGCTGCGACCCGCGCGCCCCGCTGGATCGCCAGCGGCTCGAGATGCTCGCCGGGGCCGTGGCGGCCGCCGTGCGAACCGGTAACGAACGGACGCCGGTTCAAGACGTCGGCTACGGGTTGCGGCAGTTGACCGACGTTGCGGTCAAGGCCCTCTCGCCGGGAATCAACGACCCCACCACCGCCGTCCACGCGCTGGGATACAGCTCGGCCCTGCTGTGTGACCTGGCCCAGCGCCGGCTGGACTACAAGACCCTGCGCTGTGGCGAGGGAACCGAGGTAGTGATCCGCCAGCCGACCTTTTCCGAGCTGCTGGATCTGGCCATCGCCCAACCACGCCGGTACGGCGCCAAAGACCCGGCCCTGCTCGCCCGAATTTTCACCTTGCTTCGCGAAGTCGCGCGGCAGGCTACCCACGCCGAGCACCGGCACGCGATTTCCGGTCAGCTCGAGCGGCTTCGGCGCACCATGTTCGACCAGGACTTCGACGAGGCCGAGAGCGTATTCCTGGCCCATCTCGGGCGCGATGTGGAGGATATGCTGGCCGGCACCTGGCGGCCCCCGGTCGGAGAAAGACACTGATCGAAAGAGGCGAAGTCCAGCCGGCCGGGACCGATTATTCCGGCGTATTGAAAGTTCTTGCAGGCCAAAGCTATTCGTGCAGCGGCTCGCCGAAGACCGCCCACAGCGCGGACATGTGGACAAATTGCCGAATTATGTTCAGGATGGGCGTGCTGCAGAGAACGTCACGAGACACGTTGGGCGCGTAGCCGAGGCAGAGGGAGACACGTGAACGAAATACCCGCTCCGAACCCCGCGGCCGGCGAACCGATTGCGATGTTCAATGCGCTGTGGTTCCGACCGGGCGGGATGGAGCGTTACGGGCAATACGGCGGGGCCGTCCTGCCCATCCTGGCCGACGTCGGTGCCGAGCTGTCGACGCCCTTCCTGCCGGTGGAAGAGTCACTGGAGGGTGGCTTCGATCCCGACCTGGTGGGCTTCGTCCGGTACCCCTCGGCACAGGCCTTCGACGAGATGTGGCGCAGCGAGCGCTATCGCAGTGTCGCGCATCTGCGCACCGAGGCCGCACATCGCGCGGTGCTGACCCGTTGCGCCATCGTGCCGCCGGACAGCGGTGAAGCGGTGCTCAACAGCGGCATCGTGGTGCTCAACATGCTGTGGTTCCACGAGGGCGGCCGCGACCGCTACGACGAATACCTCGCGGCCGCAGCACCTCTGGTCGAAGCCGTCGGGGGCCGCTACGTGACGCCCCGGTTCGTTCCCGATGCGGCCTACGACGACGACTTCGTCCCCGACCTGATCTTCCTGGGAAACTATCCGTCCAAGGATGCGGTGTTCGAGCTTGTGACGGGCCCCGCCTACGCCGAGGTGTCCGAGATCAGGACGGCCGCCGTCCAGCGCTCGGCGACCACCATCTTGCGGGTGCCCTAGATCTTCAGATAGCCCTTGTCGGCCGGGATTTGGGCGGCGGTGATCAGTGACGACGCATCGCCGGCGAGCCAGACCACGATGTCGGAGATCAAGTCGGGGTCGGCCAGGGACTCCGTCGGCAACGCGCCGGGGGAGAAGCTGTGGATGTATTGTGGGTGGTCGGCGAACACCTGGTACATCGACACGTCGTTGCCCATCGGGGTGTCGGTGCCGTAGGGATGAATCGAATTGACACGGATGCCGAACTCGCCGAGCTCGACGGCCAGGGAATTGGTGAGCCCGACGACACCGAACTTACTGGCGCAGTAGTGGCCACAGCCCGGAACGGCCTTGATGCCGGCGGCCGAGCTGATCGCGATGATGGATCCGCCGTTGCCGGCCGCGATCATCGCGGGGACGGTGGCCTTGACGGTGTTCCACAGCCCGGTCAGGTTGATGTCGAGGGTGTCCTGCCACTGCTGCGCCGAGATCTCCCACAGCCGACCCCAATTCAGCACCCCGGCATTCGCCACGACGATGTCCAGGCGTCCGAACTGCTCGATCGCGTTGGACACCAGCCGTTGCTGACCGGGCAGGTCGCGGACGTCGACCTCCTCGGCGAGGACCTTGCGGCCCTCACCCTCGACCAGGCTCACGGTCTCGGCCAGATCCTCGGGCAGCGCCGGGGGATAGCCGTTGTGTTCGGCAACCGGTGCGCACGCGTCGAGCGCGACGACGTCGGCGCCGGCCCGGGCCAACCGGATGCAGTGCGAGCGGCCTTGTCCCCGCGCGGCCCCGGTCACGTAGGCGACCTTGCCGGCCAACGGGGCGTCAGTGTCGGTCATGCCGAGGGCTCCTCTGCGTGCGGCGCCGCCAGCGCTCGGCGCATGGGTGGGGTGGCGGAATTCATAATCGGTCAGGGGTGATCGGCGGCTGAATCGGCGTGATGCCGTGATGGTTTGGGGCCGGTGGTTGATGATCGCCACTTCGTGGTCGGGCTCACCCGCGGCCGGTACTCCCCCAGCCCAAAAACGATGTGATCACCCACGAAACGCCGCACCGCGGTGGCGATGGCGTTGTCTCGGGTGCCCAGGAGGTTGTGCACGGTGCCCCGCGACACGCCGGCGGCCTCGGCCACGGCGGTCAGACTGAACCGCCGGGTGCCGAGCTGGCGCAGCGTGTCGGTGGCGGCCGTCAACAAGGCGCTCGGGACGGGCTTGGCGTCCCTGATAGCATCGACCGGCATTTGCGCACCTTAGCGATAAGTGTCCAAACTGGCTACCATGTCGCCAGGTTGGCGGTGACCACGAAGGGGCGTTGACCGTTGTCTCGGATGTTTCCCTGCGAGCGGGTGGACCTCGGATTCCTGCGGACCGCGCCGCACCGGTTCGCCAACAGCGTGGACCTCGCCGTGACGCCGGAGGAACTTTTCGAAGTTCTCGCCGATGCCGACGCGTGGCCGCGGTGGGCGACGGTCATCACCAAGGTGACCTGGACCAGCCCCGAACCGCGCGGCGTCGGCGCCACCCGCGTGGTCGACATGCGCGGCGGCATCGTCGGTAGCGAGGAATTCCTGGCCTGGGAACCGGCCAGGCGCATGGCGTTTCGGTTCAATGAGAGCTCGACCTCGGCACTGGCCGCCTTCGCCGAGGACTACCGCATCGAGACCGCCCCGCAGGGGTCCCGGCTCACGTGGACTTTGGCCAACCGGCTGACCGGTCCGGCCCGGCTGGCCGCCCCGCTGACCGGTCCGGTGATGAACGTGGCGTTTCGCCGCTTCCTGAGCAATCTGCGCCGCTACACCGACGAGCGGTTCACCACCACGCACCGCGCATGAGGCGCGACTCGGGGTCGGACGCCCGTCGGCGGCGCTATCCGGTCAGCATCCGGTACTGGGCGGCGACCTGTTGGTGCGCGTTGTCGACCTGGCGGGCAACGGCTTTGATGGTATAGCGCCCGGCGGTGGCAAGACACCAGTAGCGGGGCACCAGGCCATTGGCTCCGGCCACCCGGGTGCAGCGGCTTTGCGGCAACCCCGGCACCGCCGGGGCGGACTGCGCGGCGGGGGTTTTGGCGGCGGCATCGCCATAGGACCGGGCGAGCGTCTGCGCGGCGGCGGGGTCCCTGGACTGGTAGATGGTGGTCAGATTGACGGCGACCTCGTCGACACCGGCGGCCTTGAGGGCGGGGTCGGCTTCGACGGGGTCATCCTCGAGGTGCAGCGCGCCCGCCGGTGGGTACGCGGCCCCCGAGGTGGAGGTGGCCTGATCCCGCGGCAGCGGCAGGGTGCGCGCGACCAGCCCGGTGGGATCGAGCGGCAGCGCCGCGAACTGATCGGGGGCGGTGGGCGAGAAGGCGTCGATCAGCGGCAGTTGCAGGTCGAGGGTGTGCGCGGCCAGCGGCGCTTCGCAGTCGGGACCGCTGGCGCAGCGGGCAACCTGCACCAGCACATAGGGTCCGCGGGAGGTGAACACGGTCAGTTCCCGCACGCTCTGGGCGCCCTCCTGGAAGGTCAGCAGAGCGCCGGCGGCGTCGGGATGGCCCGGAATCGGGATCGCCTGCTCGGGCTCGGTCACGATCGGGGTGGCGCTCGGAACCCGGGGCATGCTCATCGCCCGGGCCGACATGTTCTGGGCCGCAGCCGATGCCGCCGCGGCGTCGGCGAAGCGCAGCACGGCGTTGCGCAGCGACATCTGCGGATCGGTGCCCGGGCTTTGCCGCTCCGAGGAAAACCCGACCACAAAGGGAAGACCGTAGGCGCCGCCGGCGATCGGCGCCCAGACCACACGGGCCAGCTGGTCGAAGCTTTCGATGACGGTGGCGGTGGTCTGGGCGCCGGCGGCGGTCAGGGTGGCGTCGGCCTGCCACGGCCCGACCACGTAGGCGGCCATGCGCCGCCCCTCGACCAGGGTCCCGGCCCGCGCCGAACCGGCGTCGCCCAGCGGGGGCAGCGGGGTCGTCGGGTATTTGCCCGCGTCGAGATGGGAGGCCGTGACGCTCGATGAGGGGGGCGGCGGCTGGGGGGCGCCCGCGGTGGTGGTATGGCTACAGCCCACCAGCGCGGTGGCCAGGATCCCGGCGATCGGCAACGACTTCCACTGTGGCACGGTGCTTTCCCCCAACTGGCTAGGTTTTGCAGATTTTCCAGCCGTCTTCGAGTTTGAGCGGCAGGGTGACCGACCGCGTGCCCAGGGCCTCGTTCGAGGAGTCCATGGCCGCCACGGCGGTCTCGCCGGTGATCGTCACCTTCGTGATGGTGATGTGGGTCAGGCCCGTTTCGGCGCGGCCCTTCTTGACGTAGTCCATGACGGGACCGGTGAATTGGGCGCGCATGGCCGAGCACATCAGTTCGGTGTAGGCGGCCCAGTTCTGGGTGTTGTAGGCGTCCTGGAAGGCGGTGACGGTCTGGCGTATCTGTTCCTCGTCGGTGGGCGGCGCCGGGGGCGGCTGGGCGGCCGGCGGGTTGCTGGGGGCGGCTGTGGGTGCCGAGGGGTTGGCGCGCGGGGGCGCGGGCGTGCCGCCGGTCACGACGGAGCACGAGGCGGCGATGGCGGCGACGCCCATGGCGGCCGCGATCGTGGCGAATGGCGTTGTCCGGGTGTGCATTTCCCTCCCTCTCACTGCCGGGGCACCTTTGCGGCGGTCGCGGTGGCCAGGGCGGTGACGTTGGTGGCGCCGTCGGGTCGGCATTGGCGGATGTCGATGAGGACGTTGCCGCGCACCAGCATTCCGTGCTGGCAGGTGGCGCCGCCGCCGCGCCGGGTGGCGGCGATGGTGAGCACGCCGGCGGTGGTGACGGGCTGCGCGAACTGCCAGCCTTCGGCCGGCCGACCCGCCTGCGTCACTGTGAGGGCCTTGCCGCCGCACAGCGACCACTGCCCGCGCTGGGTCACATACGACATCGCGGCCTTGTCCTGGGACGGGAAAGCGATGACGGCCTGGGTGACCCCATATTGAGACGCCGCGCCGTTCAGGGCGCGCAGCACCTGCGCGGCCACGCCCGTGTCGCCGCTTCGGGCGTAGACCGCCTGCTGCGCCGGCGCCCACGCGCCCAGGCACTGCGCGTTGTCGACGGAGCCGGCATCGTCGAACAGCGTGGCGGCCTCGCTTTCCAGCACCACCGCATCGTCGGACGCGCCGCCGATTTCGCCGGCAGTCAACAGGATTGGCCGCAGCTGTGCGGCGGTGATGTCGGTGGCCGGCGGCCCCTGGGCGGCCGGCGCTGCCGCGGTGGGCGAGGGCGCTGATCCCGGGCTGGGGGCCGCGGGTCCGGCGGTCGTGTTGTCGGGCCAGACCGCGACGGCGACGGTGGTCGCAACCAGCAGCGCCGCGGCCAGGATGGCGCCGACGACGACGCCGCGCCGCCGAGACGGTGTCGGCGGCGAGGGCGGCGGCCCGAACGGCGGTGGCGTCCCGGGCCACGAGGCCATCGTGCGGGGATCGCCGTGCTGCCACCAGGGCGGGGCCGGTGGCTGGGTGTGCGGGTAGGAGCTGACCTCGCCGCTCGGTACCGGCGGCAGCGGCACCTGGCGGGTGGGATCGCGCAGCGCGGCGGCCGCGGCCTCGGCCAGCGCGCCGGCCGAGGAGAAGCGTGCGGTGGGTTCTTTGGCCATCGCGACGGCGACGACCCGGTCCAGCGCGGCCGGCAGGGACGGCACGGTGTCGGTGACCCGCGGCGGCGGGCTGAACAGGTGGGCGGCCATGACCCCGGCCGCCCCGTTGGTGGCCGGGAACGGTGTCTGGCCGGTCAGCAGCCGATACAGCGTGCAGCCCAGCGAATAGATGTCCACCTGGCCGTCGATCGGCGCATTCGACAGCACCTCCGGCGCGGCGTAGGCGACGGTGGCCAGCACCGACCCCGTCGCGGTCAACCCCGCATCGTCGAGGGCGCGCGCGATGCCGAAGTCGCCGAGCAGCACCCGTTCGTCGGGGCCGGGGCGCCCCGACAGCAGAAAGTTGGCCGGCTTGATGTCGCGGTGCACGACGTGGTGGTCGTGGGCGAAGTCGAGCGCCTTGGCGACCTCGGTGATGATGTGCACGGCCCGTTGCGGCGTCATCGTCCCGGCGCGCAGGGCGGCGTCGGCATCGGTGCCGTCGACGAACTGCATCGCGATCCACAGCTGTCCCTCGTCGGTTTGCCCGCGGTTGTAGACCGACACGATCTGCGGGTGCTCCAGGGCGGCCGCGGTGTCGGCCTCGCGGACGAAGCGCGCCCGAAAATCGGGGTCGCGCGACAGTTCGGCCGAGAGCACCTTCAGCGCGATGTTTCGCGGCAGGGCGGGGTCGGCGGCCAGATACACCGACCCCATCCCCCCGCTGCCCAGCACCCGCTGGATGCGGTAACCACACATCACCGACCCGACCGTCAGCATGTGCCCCGGGTGCCGCCTACCGAGTGGGGCAGGTCGATCGCTCCTGCATCGGCTCGCTCCCCCTCTTCCCGCGCACGGTATGTCATAACCCCTCGCACCCGCCGGCCGTCGCACTTCACCTGGTGGGGACGATCCTAATCGCCGCGCGTGGGCTTCATTTCAGTATTGCCGTGCCGCGGGCCCGGGGTAGCCTTCGCTGTGCACGATGGAAGGAGCGCCCATGTTCACCGGTCCGCTGGAAGATCGCCTCGAGATTCGGGAGCTGTTCGACCGCTACAGCGACGCGGTGTGCCGGACCGCGCTGAATGACTACCTCGACTGCTGGACCGCCGACGGGGTGCGCCTCGGCGCCGGGGGAGAGTGTCGCGGCACCGAGGAGTTGCGCTCCCACTGGCACGGCATCTGGCAGGTCTTGGCGCAGATGGTGTTCATCACCCAGATCGGGGCCATCGAGGTGGACGGCGATGCCGCCCACGCGCGGTCGTATTGCCTTGAAATCCTGCAACTTCGGAGCGGTGGGTCGCGCCGACTGGTCGGCAGCTACGAGGACACCCTGCGGCGCGTCGGCGGGAAATGGCTTTTCAGCGAACGAAATTATCGCGTCGTGGTCGACGAAGGCCCGGCGGCCGTCACGGATCGACGCGGCTAGCGGCCAACGGGAGTCACGACGATGCGCATCGGCGTCATGCACAACACCATCAACTCGAAGTTCGGCCCCAAGCCGTTGATCAAGGCCGATTACCTGACCGGGCTGGCCGCCGGCGCCGATTCGTTCTGGGTGGCCGACCACCTGAATTCGGTGCTGCCGCCGTCGATGTGGAAGCCGGAATACGTCGGCGCCGCCAGGATCATCCCGAAGATGGATGCGCACGTCGAGCCGTGGACGATGCTCGGCTATCTCGCCGGGCACAACAAGGCCGGCCGGATGACGCTGGGTGTCGCAGTCACCGACACCGGTCGGCGCAATCCCGCGGTCACCGCCCAGGCGGCGGTGACGCTGCAGCACCTGACCCGTGGCCGCGCCATCCTCGGCATCGGAACCGGCGAGCGCGAGGGCAACGAACCCTACGGGGTCGAGTGGTCCAAGCCCGTGGCCCGCTTCGAGGAGGCGATGGCCACCATCCGGGCGCTGTGGGGTTCGAACGGCGAACTCGTCAACCGGGATTCACCGTTCTTCCCGCTGCGCAACGCGACGTTCGCGCTCACGCCCTACAAGGGCAAGTGGCCCGAGATATGGATCGCCGCGCACGGCCCGCGGATGATCCGTGCGGCCGGGCGCTACGCCGACGGGTGGTTTCCCGGCACCACCCGCGCAGTCGAATACGGCCAACAACTCGACGATCTGCGCGCGGCCGCCTCGGATGCCGGCCGCGATCCCATGGCGATCACCCCGGCCGGGATCCGATTCATCCTCACCGGGCGATCCAGAGACGAGATCGACGCCGTCGTCGACTCCGAGCTGGTCCGGCTGTTCACCCTGAACTCACCCGCCAAGGACTGGGCCCGCCACGGTGCCGAACATCCCATGGGGGCCGATTTCACCGGCGTGCAAGACCTGATACCGCACCTGATCGACGAACAGACCGCGCTGTCCTACGTCGCCAAAGTGCCCCGCGGCCTGGTCAAAGAGCTCTTCGTCGTCGGAATGCCCGACGAGATCGTCGACCAGCTCGCCGAGTTCCGGGATCGCGGTCTACGCTGCCTCGTCGTCGGCAACATGGGTGCGCTGCAACCCAACCTGACCAAGAGCGCGGCCGCGACGACGCCCTACCTGAAGGTGCTGCGCCGACTGAAGAAGCTGTGAGGTGAGATCCTCCGGTGCCGACCCGACCGCGCCGCTGTGGCGCGCGGCGCAGGTGTTTCGGCTGCTGAGTTGCGTGTACGCCACCGGCTTCCAGATCGCCATCAACTCCGATCTGCGCCGGCCCGCGCTGGGCTGGGTACTGTTCGCCGTGCTGATCGGCTGGAGCGCCGCCTGCGCGTTCGCCTATCTGCGCGGGTTCGGGCGCCGACGCGGCTGGGTGCTCGCGGAGATCGTGGTCGTCGTCGCACTGATGGGCTCCAACGCCCTCGTCGCCGCCCCGCAGTGGGCGGCTGACAACCAGACCTGGCCGACCACGCTGTGGGCCAGCAACCCCACGATCTCGGCCGCCATCCAGTTCGGCCCGGCCGGCGGCATGCTGACCGGTCTGGCGGTGATGGCCACCAACTTCGCGGTCAAGGACTACTTCACCCTCAACCTCGGACACAACGCCACCGTGATCGTCGAGCTGGCGATCGGGCTGGCGATCGGGATGGCCGCGCAGACCGCGCGGCGCGCCCACGACGAGCTGCAGCGCGCCGCCCGGTTGTCGGCCGCGACGGGAGAACGGGAGCGGCTCTCCCGGCAGGTGCACGACGGCGCCATCCAGGTGCTGGCGCTGGTCGCCAAGAGGGGGCACGAAATCGGCGGTCCCACAGCCGAACTCGCGGCGCTGGCGAGCGAGCAGGAACGCGCGCTGCGACGGTGGGTGGCCGGCGTGGACATCGACCGGGATGGGGACGGTGCGACCGTCGACGTGCGCTCGCTGCTGCGCGTCAGGGAGTCCGACCGCGTGTCGGTGAGCTTGCCGGGGACGTCGGTGCCGCTGCCGCGGTCGGTCGCCGCCGAGTTGGACGCCGCGGTGGGCAATGCCCTGGACAACGCGCGGGCGCACGCGGGACCCGATGCGCGCGCCTTCGTGCTGCTGGAAGACCTCGGCGAGACCGTGTCGGTCAGTGTTCGCGACGATGGTGTCGGGATCGTCGCCGGCCGGCTCGAGGAAGCGGCGCGCCAGGGTCGCCTCGGCGTGTCCAAATCGATCGTGGGGCGGCTGACGGCGCTGGGCGGCACCGCCGAATTGCGCACCGAGCCGGGGGCGGGCACCGAGTGGGAGCTGTGTGTGCCGCGAGGGGAGGGACACCATGGCCGAGGGTGAGGTCACGACGGTGATGGTCGTCGACGACCACCCGATCTGGCGCGACGCGGTCGCCCGCGACCTGGCCGAGTGCGGTTTCGACGTGGTCGCCACCGCCGACGGGATGGCCGCCGCGCGGCGGCGGGCGGACGCGGTGAAACCGGACGTGGTGGTGATGGACATGCGCCTTCCCGACGGCGATGGCGCCCGGGCGACCGCGGAGGTGCTCGCCGTCTCGCCGTCGTCGCGGGTGCTGGTGCTCTCGGCGTCCGACGAGCGCGACGACGTCCTGGAAGCCGTCAAGGCCGGCGCGACGGGCTATCTGGTCAAGAGCGCCTCGAAATCCGAATTGGCCGAGGCCGTCGCGGCGACCGCGGCCGGACGCGCGGTGTTCACCCCGAGCCTGGCCGGGCTGGTGCTGGGCGAATACCGGCGCATCGCCGCAGGGCAGGACGAGGGCCCGTCTCGGCCCACCCTGACCGAGCGCGAGACCGAGGTGTTGCGCTACGTGGCAAAAGGCATGTCCGCCAAGCAGATCGCCGAGAAGCTGTCGCTGAGCCACCGCACCGTCGAAAACCACGTCCAGGCCACGTTCCGCAAGCTGCAGGTCGCCAACCGGGTGGAGTTGACCCGCTATGCCATCGAGCACGGCCTCGACGAGGAGGGTTGAGGCCCCGGCGGCCGCGGTGACGGCGGTGAGCCTCACCGGGCCGCCAGCGCCCGCGCGCTCACCAGTGCGGCCACCATCGTGCTCACGCACACCAGCCCGTCATCCTTGAGACCCCACCTGATCGCGGCCAAGGTGGCCGCACCCGCCAGGCACAACAGCGCACCGATGGCCGCGCCGCGCCCGGCCGAGGTGACTGGCGGCGCGCCGTCCCAGCCCGACAGCGGGTTGTTCTCCAAGGGCCGCAGGGCGACGAACAGCACCGCCACCAAAGCGGCCATGATGAGCAGTTGCGCCGCGCTCACGACCAGAAAGTCGGCCCGGCCGGGATAGCGGGGGAGGCCGAGGCCATCGAAGACCAGGTGCACGCCCAGCAACGCGGGCATGTGCCACAGGTAGAGGGTCATGGCGCCCGAATTGCCGACGGCGGCCCACCACCACACCCGCGGCCGCCGGGCCCAGCGGGCGATGGCCGGCGCGGCGGCGGTGGCCAACGCGCTCAGGATGATGGCGTGCCCGGCCAGCAGCAGGGACGGGGGGCTGGTGTTGGACAGGTGGTGGTCGCCGGTACCCACCATGCTGACCTCGTAGGGCCCCCAGCACACCAGCGCGACGTCGGCGACGAACAGCGCCGCCGCCGTGGCGATCGCGCCGCGGCCGGTGAGCAGCCCGCGGCGGTAGGCGACCCCGAACATGGCGGGAATGAGCCACACCCCGAGATTGAGGTACCCCAGCGGCGCCGCGGCCGGCCAGTGCAACCGGACGGCGTCAATGGCCGCGATCGACCCGTACACCACGGCCACGCTCGCGGCCAGGCGCGCGGTCGTGGTGACCTGCCGCGACAGCACCGGTATCGCCGCCAGCACCAGCACGTAGGCGCCGAGGAACCACAGCAGCTGGATGCTGACGCCGGCGATCGGCTCGTAGACGTGTTGCGGCAGGGCGCGATAGAGCGCGGTCAGCGCGACCGTCCAGAACGCCAGGTAGTAGAACACCGGCCGGAACAGCCTGGTGCAGCGCTTCATCAGCCAGCCGCCCCAATTGGCGCCGGGCGACCAGGAGGACAGGCACGCCGCGGCGCCGGCGAAGAAGAACAGCGGCATGATCTGGAAGACCCACGTCAGCGCCTGGAACACTACCGAGGTGGTGAGCAGGTTGTCCCAGATCAGTACGTGATCGGAGATGATGCTGACAGCCATCACGGTGTGGCCGGCCACCACGCCGATCAGCGATGCGATCCGGATGACGTCCAGCGCCCGATCGCGGTCGGCCGGAGTGCGCTGCGCCAGCTCGGCGGGCGTCGGGAACCCCAAAAGAGTTGTCATGCTGCGTGATTGCCTTTCGGTGAGGAGTGTGAAAAGTCGACGGTCGGTGACAAAGCATCGCCGGTCACCGCGACCCGGGGCATCCGCATTCCTACGGGTTGGGCCTGAGTAGTACTACTCAACTCGCGGCGGTGAACGGGTTGGATTCGGCCAGCAGCTTTTCCAGGTGCGCTTCGTCAATCCGCACGCGCACGGTCGCGGCCTCCTGGTGGTCGCGGATCACCTTGGCCAAGGTGAACGCGCTGGAGACGAGGAACAGGACGGTAATGCCCAGGAAGAGTCGTTGCCACGGGTCCAGCGGGAGGAAGTAGATGCCGGCGAGCGCGGCGAGGAAGCTCAGCGCGAACGCGACAGCGGCCTGAACGAAGAAGGCGGCGGTGGTCTTGGACATGCCATTGGGAAAGGTCATGGACCAAGCGTGCACCGGGGCGGGGGTCGCCCGAATCCGTAAGACTACTCAAATCCCGGGTGCTTGCGCCGGGCAGATCCGCTGCGCGTCAGCGGATCACGTTGCCGAGCTTGTCCACCAGCGCGGTGGTGAGGTAGCTGGTCGCCGCCGGCCCCCGGCGTTGAGCGCGGCGATGGTGGCGGGGTCGTCGACGATGACCAGCGTTCCGGTGTAGCCGTTGAACGGCGCGGGCAGCCCGCCGTAGCCGCCGCCGCCGGCGGCTTTGTCGCTGCGCAGCAGGAGGATGACGTCGTGGTGACGTGGACCTGCGCGAGCACGGCGTTGACCAGTGTTTCGTCCACTTGCCACGGCCCGACGACGTTGTTGGCCAAGCGGTGGGCCTCCACCACCCGTCCGGCGTCGGCGTCGGCCACCGTGCCCAGCGGCGGCCGGGGCCGGCGCGGGTAGTTCCCGGGGTCCAGCAACGCGACATCGGCGGTCGGCGGCCCCGGCCCGCCGGACTTGACCGCGCTGCCGGCCACCAGCGTCGTGCAGCCGGCGACCGTCACGATCAACGCACCCAAGGCCGCGAGCAGCGGCGTCGCCGCCACCGCGCGTCGCGTGGGTGTACTGCCGCGCACCCGCTCACGTGGCGGCGGCCCCCCGGCGTGGTTCATCAACGGTCCCCCTCGCCCCCGTTTCGTGAGTGGTGCTCGCCCCGTGGCTTGCCCAGCCACCGGCGCACGTTCATGCGATCCACGCCGACGTCGCGGGCTATGGAGCGCTCGGAACGCCCATCGACGAAGGCCATCACCGCAATCTGGCGTACCCGGGCCCGGACGCGTCGCTGCTCGACGCGGAAGCGGGCCAGGTCCGCGCCGACGCTGACCGGATCGAGGTTGCCCAGCAGGTATTCCGTCGCCGCGTTGACAGCAACGCGTTGCAATTCGGTGTCGGCGGGGTACAGCAGCGCGGCATCGCGGGCGACCTGTTCCAGTCGGGCCAGTTCAGCGGGGTCCAGTTGCCGGACTTCCGGGCCGGCGCCGGGCCCGGCCGACGAGCCGGCGCGCGCCGAGGCCTCGGCCGGGGCCGCGGTGGGCTGTCTCATGGCTGACGCTTCCTTCTGCAATCGAGCTGTCTGGCGCGTGACCTGTCCGAACCGCAAGCGGTAGCTGATGCTACCAGTGGGTGCACAGGGCACCAGGAGGTTCGGAGGACGGAAGGCGCAAGGCCTGCTGTGCCACAGCCTGTTTCGGACATCCGGCGGGCCGGCCGTCGGTCCCCCGGTCGTGTGCGGCTCACCATCAGCCGGTCGCCACGCGTTCGGCCATCCGCGCGGCCGTCGTGGTGGCCTGGTCTGCGCGGTTCTCACCGCAGCTGCGGGTGTCGATGACGATGTTGTTGCGCACGGTCAGGGCCCGTTGGCAGGCCCAGCCCCGGGCGCCTTCTTCGATGTTGATGACGCTGAGCATGCCGCCGCGGTTGGTGACGGTGCCCACTGACCAGATGCTCGGGGGCTCGTGCCGCGAGGTCGAATGCAACGTTGCGCCGCTGCACATGGCCCACGCCTGGGCCTCCTTGGCCGCAAAGTCGTTGGCCGCCTTGGCCGTGGGGTAGTCGATCACCGCGTTGGTGATCAGGTGTTGATTGCGGTTGGGGTCGGCCAGCAATTGCGTGCGCACCCCGATCCAGCCGCTGCCTTGCAGCACCGGGTCCAGCGCCGGGGCCTGTATGCCGCCACAGTCGGGCCGGTCGTTTTCCACACCGATGAAGGTGCGCGAGTTGTCCGGGTCGGGTTCGAGCGCGATGTCGGTGGCACCCTCGATCCCATTGATGGTCCCCACGTCGAGCAGCAGCCCGGGCAGGGCCGACAACGGCACGGTGGGTGGCGGGGTCTGTGCAGTGGGCGTCCGCACCGTCGAGGACACGCTCGGTCGCGGGCTGGCGACCGATGGTGCCGCGGTCCCGGATCGGCCCGTGGTGGCCATGAGCACCCCGGCGCCCACGACGAAGACCGCGGCCGCGGCCGCGGCGGCGACCCGCGCACCCGGGGACAGGCGCGCGCCGCGCGGGCCCGCCATCGGTGGATACGCCGGTGCGGGACGCCAGCCCACGATCGCCGGTGGGGGCACCGTCGGCGGATGCGGGGGAGCGGCGGATCCGGGGTACCGGCGCGGGAGCACCTCGGTGGCCTCGCCGGGGCGGGCCGCCCAGGCCGCACTCGGCCGAGCCCAGCCGGGCGTCCGGGGATCCGGCCGCCAGCCGTGCGGCCCGGGGCGGGCCGGGCTGTCCTGGGGGGGAGTGGGTGGGTGGTCGGCCGTCTGGCCGGGGCGGATCGACATCTCAGGGTCCTTTCTGCGAGGGAGTGTTCGGATTAGATCACGTAAACCGTAGCAATGCAACGATTAAAGTGTTGCACCGTTACGATTTGGTTGGTACGTTCGTCGCAGACGCGGAGCGGTGCGCTTCGCGAGCCGGACAAGGAAGGACCCGCAACATGGCCGCTCTCTCGGTGAAACGTTCCCTACGCGCCGTCATCCTGGCGGCGGTCGGGTTGAGCTTGATGCTGACCGGCTGCACCGTGACCGGGACCGGCCGGCCGGCGGCGGCGCCCGACCTGGGCCGTTGGCAACCGCCGATGATCCCGACCGCCAGGTTGGGAGACCTGTTGCTGACCGTCGGCGAGGTAAACTCCATCGGAAGCACGACGGGTATGGCGGTGCGCATGCCGATATCGGAGATGTCACGCAGCGAGACCCTGGTGCCCGACGTGAACTGTCTGGACGCCTACTCGCCGATACAGCGTGCCGTCTACCAGGGCAGCAACTGGCTGGCGGTGCAGGGACAGTTGCTCGAGGACGCCCCGTCGCCGGCCAACCCGATCAACCATGCGTTGGTGCAAGCCGTGGTCGGTTTCCGCGACGCCGACTCGGCCCAGCAGTTCTTCAGCCAGGCCAAAGCCCGTTGGGCGGGTTGCGCCAACCGGCCACTGACCATCCAGCGTCCCGGCCGCACCCCGGTTACCTGGGACTTCGGCTCGGTGGTCGCCACGGAGACGACGCTGAGCATGGAGCAGAGTCTCGGGCGCAGCGTGTGTCAGCGCGCGATGGGGCTGGCCAACAACGTCATCATCGACACCCTGTGGTGTGGGCTCGACACCTCCAACCAGGGCAGCCAGGTGGTCACCAAGATCGCCGACGAGATTTCGCAGGCCTGACCCGCACACCACCTAAAGGACGGAGCACTACCGATGTCGCAGCCGCACCACTATCCACAGCATTACGGCAATCCACAGCATTACGGCAATCCACAGCATTACGGCCGCCCGCCCTACCCGCCGTCGTACCCGCCGATGCCCCAGCCTCAGTGGGCGGCCCGCCCGGCGCAGGGGCGCAACGCCGCGTACCACGACCCGGCCGGCCGGCAACTGTTTCAGGTCCGCGTCACCAAGCACACCGGCCTGATCATGTTCTACTTCCACCAGAGCTACACCGTCACCGGCACCTATGAACAATGCGAGGCGGCGATCCGCGACGCACAGCAGCACAACCTGCTAGCCGGCTGGTGGGGCCTGATCTCCCTGTTCGTGATGAACTGGATCGCCCTGGCGAACAACCTCAACGCGCAAAAAGTGCTGCGCCAGCAAGCCGCCCAGATGTACGGCCACCCGTTCGGCCCGCAGCCGCAGCCCAACGCTTGAGCGGATCCACCGGCACGCGTCGCGACGGCCGCGATGTTGTGGCCTGCCTGTTGTGCCACAACAAAGATGTAGCATCGGGGACGGACCGCCGCTGGGTGTGCGTAACAACCGGCGAGGAAGTTGTAGCAACAGGGAGCCGACCCGATGACCTCCGAGCTGGTGGTGCGCGCCGGCCGCGGCTCGCACACCCTCCACCCTGCCACCGGCGTGGCGGTCATCGGCCGAGACGCCCACGCCGCGGTGCGGGTCGACGACGAGCGGATCTCACGCTGGCATGTGCGGCTCGAGCCGCATCGCGACGGCTGGCATGCGATCGACACCAGCAGCAACGGGATGTTCGTCGACGGGGTGCGCCGCAGCTCGGCGCTGATCAGCGGTCCCATGACGATCTACCTCGGCGCCGCCGACGGGATTCCGGTGACGCTGATGCCCACTGACCGCCGCGAGACCGACCTCGGTGAGTCGACCCAGGTGGTCGTTCGGCCTCAAGAACCCGACGAGGACCAGGAGTGGGGGGACGAAACCGACGCCGGCGTCGTGCGCGCCGGACGCGCGGTCGCCGAACGCCGCCACGAGCTCCAGATCACCCAGCGCAACCTGGCCCAGGACCGGATCATCAACGCCGGCACCCTGATCGCCCTCGAGAAGGGCCGCAGCTGGCCGCGCCGCTCGACACTGGCCAGGCTGGAAAAGGCGCTGCAGTGGCCGCCGGGCACGATCACCCGCATCCGGGAGGGGATGGCCGCCACGCCCGGCGGCGCGCCCGCCGCCGCCCGCGGTCCGGTCGCGGCCGGCGGCGAGCAGGCCACCGAGGTGCTCACCGACACGGTGCACGCACCGTTGATGGCGGAGACGGTCGAGCTGGCCATGCACAGCATCAGCGCCGGCATCGCCCAGTTGTCCGACCCGGACCAGCCCGATTTCACGCCCCGGGCCACCGCGATCCTGGGCGACCTGCGCAAGCTCGAGAAGGTGGCGGCGAGCGCCGCCCGCAACGCCAAGGGCACGCCGTCGATCATCCTGGCATTGAGCAACGTGCGCCGCACCTACAACGACCTGATGATGCGCGCCGCGCGATCCACCGATGCCACGCTGGGCCAACGGCTCTACGAGGCACGCCATCGCGCCGAACTGAGCCTCGAGGAAGCCGCCAACGGCGCGGGCCTGCCGATCGCCACGCTGGAAGACGCCGAGGCCGAACGCCCCATATCCGGCGACGCGAGAGCGGCCATCGAGACGCTGATCGCGCAGCTGACGCCATCGCGTTAGCGAATATGTAGTCTTGCAACGATTAAAGTGTTGCAAAGATACGCTTTATCTGAAATAGTTCACGATAGTTGCACAAGCTCGCGCCGAAGGAGCCCCTCATGGCCCGCCCCGTCACCCCCTTCCCTCCGCTGCCGTCGCCCGGCCCCCAAGCCCCTGGCGGTGTCCGGGCCGCGCAGCCCTGGCGGCACCCCGGTGCGCGTCCGGCCCCGGGCACGCCGCCGCCGCCATTCGCCTCTGCGGGCAGGCCCACGGGGGCACCGGGCTACCGGCCGCAGCCTTACCCGGCGGCACCATGGGGGGTTCCGCGAGCCGCCGACTACCGGCACTACCCGCCCCGGCCGAAGAACCAGGGCCTGCCAGCCCGCTGGGTCTGCTACGGCGGGGCGCTGGGCGTCCTGCTCGTCGCGGTGGTGCTGATCACCGGATTCGGTGCGCCGGGCTTCTTCGTCACCCGGCAACTCGACATCGTCAAGACCCAGGCCGCGGTCGAGCATCTGCTGGCCGACCCGTCCGGTTACGGCGCCAAGCGGGTCAGCGACGTCACGTGCAACGACGGTCAAAACCCCACCATCGCCAAAGGGGCGACCTTCACCTGCGAGGCCACCATCGACCGCATCAAGCAGCAATTCGTGGTGACCTTCACCGACGACGAGGGCGGCTACCAGGTCGGTCCCGCGGGAAAGACCACGGGCGCATAGGCGGCCTCACCCTCAGCGGGTGACTGCACCGTCCGCCCGGCCGATGGCTTCGAATCACCGGTGTGGCATCAGGGCTGACCCTCGGTAGCGGTGATCGGCAGCGGCACGACCGAATTCCTCGTCGCCGCGTCGGGCCGTCGTCGATGCGGATAGGCTACGCATCGATGACGGGACCGCCACGGCCGGGCAACGAGCTGGACGCGTTGCTGCGTGCGGTCGCGCGTGGGGACAGCGCAGCCTTCGCCGCCGTCTACGACCTCACCGCAAGTCGCGTCTACGGGTTGGTGGTGCGGGTGCTGCGTGATCCCGGCTACAGCGAGGAAACCACCCAGGAGGTCTATCTCGAGGTGTGGCGGACCGCGGGGCAATACGACTCCGGCAAGGGCAGCGCCCTGGCCTGGCTGCTGACCATGGCGCACCGGCGGGCCGTCGACCGGGTGCGCGCCGAGGAGGCCGGCAGCAGGCGGGAATCCCGCTACGGCGCGGCCAGCGCCGAGCCGGCGTGCGACGTCGTCGCCGAGTCGGCGATCGCCGGCGAGGAGCGTCGCCGGGTGGGCGAGTGCATGGGCGCGTTGACCGACGCGCAGCGGCAGTGTATCCAGTTGGCTTATTACGACGGACTCACGTATAGCGAAGTGTCGCAACGGTTGAACGCGAACCTGTCGACGATCAAGTCGCGGATGCGCGATGCGCTGCGCAACCTGCGTAACTGCTTGGACGTACCATGACCGAACCGACCGAATCCGAATTGCTGGACCTGGCTGTGCCGTACGCGCTGGATGCGGTGTCGGCCAGGGAACGAGCCGACCTCGAGCGGTGGGTGGCGGGAGCCCCGCGGGATCTGGCGGCGGCATTCGAAGAGCAGGTGTGCGCCGTGCGCGAGACGATGGCCGCGGCGTCGTCGGCGACTGCGGTCGAACCGCCGGCACAGCTGCGCACCGCCACACTGACGGCGGCCAGATTCCGGGGCAGGCGCCAATTAGGTTGGCGTACCGCCGCTCTGGTTTCGGCGGCAGCCGCGCTGCTGGTCGGTGCCGTGGCCTTCGGCGTCGGGTTGTTGACGCGGCCGCATCCGCCCGCGACGGTCGCTGCGCAAGTCCTGGCAGCCCCGGATGTGCGGACGGTGTCGCGACCGCTCGCCAATGGGACGGCCACGGTGGTGTTCTCGCGCGACCGCAACGCGGGTGTGCTGGTGATGAACAACGTCCCGCCGCCCTCCCCGGGCACCGTGTATCAGATGTGGCTGCTGGACGCCAAGGGCCCGACCTCGGCGGGGACGATGGGCGCCGCGGCCGTGACGCCGTCGACCACGGCGACGCTGAAAGATCTGGGTTCGTCGCGCGCGCTCGCGTTCACCGTGGAACCCGGCACCGGGTCGCCGCGCCCGACCGGCGCGATACTGGCCGAGTTGCCGCTGAGCTGAGCGGCTCAGGGCCCGGAAATCCGCACCCGTCCATCGCCGCGACGGCTCCGAATCCCCTGCGTCCGGTCGGAAGGCGGCCGACGGAGCCGTCCATGATGAAGGGGTAGAAACGCGATGACGAACGCTCGGACCAGAACAGTCGCTGCGGCAAGCCTGGCGGTAATTGCGGCAGTCGGCTTTTCGGCATGCTCAAGCGACAAATCGGCAACCGGGTCGACGCCGGGCAGCAGCACCGCCACCAGCATGGCGGCTCCGGCGACGACGGCGACGACCGCGACGACGGCCGATTCCGGGGCCGACCTCATCGGCGCCGGCTGCGCCGACTACGCCAGTCAGAATCCCGTCGGGCCTGGCTCGGTGGCCGGCATGGCCCAGGACCCGGTCGCCACGGCCGCGTCGAACAACCCGATGCTGACCACCCTGACCTTGGCGCTCTCGGGCAAGCTGAACCCCGACGTCGACCTGGTCGACACGCTGAACAACGGTCAGTACACGGTGTTCGCGCCGACGAATGCCGCCTTCGACAAGCTGCCGGCGGCCACCATCGACAAGCTCAAGAAGGACGCCCCGCTGCTGAAGAGCATCCTGACCTATCACGTCGTGCAGGGGCAGGAGAGCCCGACCAAGGTCGACGGCACGCATCCCACCCTGCAGGGCGCCACCGTGACGGTGACCGGCCAGGGTAACGACCTCAAGGTCAACGACGCGGGCTTGGTCTGCGGCGGGGTCCACACCGCCAACGCGACGGTGTACATGATCGACACCGTCCTGATGCCCCCGGGCCAGTGACCGGGGCCGGGAACCGGTACCCATCCGGCACCGGTCCGGCCGCGAATACCTCCCATGTGGACCATTGCGCTGATCGGCTTGGTCGGGGGCCTGCTCACGGGAGTATCGCCGTGCATCCTGCCCGTGTTGCCGGTGGTCTTTCTGGCAGGCACCCAGGGGCGCACCGATAGGACTGGCGCACCACTGAATTCGCACACCGACGCGTCGTCGCACACCCTGCGGCCCTATCTGGTGATCGCCGGCCTGGTACTGAGTTTCAGCCTGGTCACGCTGACCGGCTCGGCGGTGCTGTCGCTGCTGCACCTCCCGCAGGACGCCATTCGCTGGATTGCCCTGGCCGCACTGGTCGCGATCGGCCTGGGTCTGATCTTCCCGCCGATCGAACGGATACTGGAGCGCCCGTTCGCCCGCATCCCGCAGAAGCGCCTCGGCGGAGGTAGCGGCGGATTCGGCCTGGGCCTGGCCCTGGGCGCGCTCTACGTGCCCTGCGCGGGGCCCGTCCTCGCCGCGATCGCGGTGGCCGGCGCCACGGCGTCCATCGGACGGGGTACCGCGGTGTTGGCGGGCGCCTTCGCCGTCGGTATCGCCCTGCCCCTGTTGGCCTTCGCCGTGGCGGGCCAACGGGTGGCCCAGCGGGTGAGCGCGTTCCGGCGCCACCAGCGGCAGATCCGTATCGGGGCAGGAGGCGTGATGATTCTGCTCGCGGTGGCACTGGCCTTTGACATGGCCGCGGCGCTGCAGCGGACCCTTCCCGACTACACCAGCCCGCTGCAGGACCGGCTGGCCGCCGACAACGGGATTCGCCGGAAGCTGAACCTCGGCGGCATCGTCAACGACCAGAACGCGCAGCTGTCCAACTGCAGCAACGCGGCTCATGAACTCGAAAACTGTGGTCCAGCACCCGATCTCAAGGGCATCGCCGCCTGGTTGAACACGGCCGGTGACCAACCGGTCACGCTGCAGTCCCTGCGCGGCAAGGTCGTCTTGATCGACTTCTGGGCATACTCCTGCATCAATTGCCAACGCGCCATCCCGCACGTCGTCAGCTGGTACAACGCGTACAAGGCCCATGGGTTCGAGGTCATCGGAGTGCACACCCCCGAGTACGCCTTCGAGAAGGTGCCCGGCAACGTCGCCAAGGGTGCCGCAGACCTCGACATCGCCTACCCCATCGCGCTCGACAACGGCTACTCCACGTGGACCAACTATCGAAACCGTTACTGGCCCGCGGAATACCTGATCGATGCCACCGGCGAGGTGCGGCACATCAAATTCGGTGAAGGCGATTACGGGGTCACCGAGAAACTGATCAGGCGGTTGCTCGAAGATGCGCGCCCCGGCACCGAGCTGCCGCCGCCGCTGGACACGACCGAGTCCACCCGCCAGCGACAGACCACCCCTGAGACCTATCTGGGCGTGGGCAAGGTCGTCAACTACGGCGGCGGCGGAACCTATGACGAAGGTCCCGCCACGTTCGACTACCCACCGGCCCTGCCCGCGGACAGCTTCGCGTTGCGGGGGCGCTGGTCGCTGGACTACCAGGGCGCGACGGCCGACGGCGCCCAGTCCACCATCGAACTGAACTACCACGCCACAAACGTCTACGTCGTCGTCGGTGGAACGGGAACCCTCACCGTGACCCGCGACGGCGACTCCACCACGATGCCGATCTCCGGCCCGCCAACGTCGCACCGAATCGTCACCGGCGACCACTTCGCACCCGGCACGCTCGAGGTCCGCCCGAGCCCAGGTTTGCAAGTCTTTTCGTTCACGTACGGCTGAGCGAAATTCAGCGGATTCGATCCGCGAGCAGTCCAAGAGCGTGCGGGCTCCGAATAACCGATGACAGGTAGGACAGCGGCGGTGAACAACCACCGTCGACACACAGGAGGTCAACACAATGAAAGCGCACAACACGTCAATGGCGGCGATGGGTTTCGCGGCCGCGACCATCTTCGGTCTGTCGGTGGCCGGTGCCCCGCCGGCCGCGGCGGCGGATCTGGTGGGGCCCGGATGCGCCGACTACGCGGCGGCCAACCCCAGCGGTCCCGCGTCGGTGCAGGGAATGTCGCAGGTGCCGGTCACCGTGGCGGCCTCCAACAACCCGATGCTGACCACCCTGACCTCGGCGCTGTCAGGCAAGCTGAACCCCGACGTCAACCTGGTGGACACGCTCAACAACGGCCAGTACACGGTGTTCGCGCCGACCGATGCCGCCTTCGGCAAACTGCCGGAGTCGACGATCGGCCAGCTCAAAACGGACGCCAACCTGCTCAAGAACATCCTGACCTATCACGTGGTGCAAGGTCAGCTGAGCCCCGCCCGGGTCGCCGGCTCCCACAAGACGCTGCAGGGCGCGGGCGTGACCGTGACCGGGCCGCAGAACGACCTCCGGGTCGACAACGCCGGCGTCGTGTGTGGCGGCGTGTCCACTGCCAACGCGACCGTGTACATGATCGACACCGTGCTGATGCCACCGATGTGATCGCGTGGCGGTTCGCCGGCCACCGCGCCGGAAGGCGGCCAAAAGCGTTGGTGTGGTGAGCGATCGGGATCGGTCCCAGCTGGGTTCGTACGCGCTCACCGGCGACTGGTCAGTTGGTGCGGTGGTCGTCCCGGCGCAGGCGGGCGGCCCGTGCGACCGCCGTCGCGGACGCCAGCACCGCCAGCGTGACGAGGATGGTGGCCGACGCCGGCGCGGACCCGACCACGGTCAACAGCAGGGGCAGGCCGAAGCCGAGGTAACTGAGGGCATAGAACGCTCCGGTGAGCGCGCCCCGGCGGTCTTGCGGCGCCGCGGCTTCCAGGTCGATCAGCCCGTCGCGCATGCAGAGGCCGGACGCGCATCCGAGAACCAGCAGCAGGGTCAGGCCCAGTGCCGGCGTCATGGTCGGCGGGGCCGCCGCGGTCAAGGCATAGCCGAGCGCGGCCAGCAGCGCGCCGGCGGTCCCGGCTTGGGGACCGAACCCGCGGGCGCGGCCCAGGACCTGTATCAGCCCGCTGGCGCCATTGGCGATCAGCGCGGCCGTTCCCGCGGCCACGGAAAGTGCCGTTCCCGCGGCCACGGAAGGTGCGAGGCCGATATCGACTCGGGTCGGGATCGTGACGAATGCCAGTGTTGCCGAACCGAATACCCACGGCGCCAGCGGCATGGCCCAACTCAGCGCCCGCGCGCTGCCCTGGCGCGACGCCGTCGGTTGATGCCGCGTCGGGCACCGCCGCGCGCCGCGCCACCACGGCGGCCACGAGCGTCGCCGCGCCGAGGAGCGCGGCAGCGAGGGCGAACGACGCGCGGATGCCGGGGCTGCCGGCCACGGCGATCGCGCCCGCGGCAAACGGCCCGACGGCGAAACCCGCGATCAACACCGCATCTGCGGTTGCCGCGCCATCCGGCCCCCTCAGGTCGGAGGCCCACGCGGTGCAGGAACTGATCGCCAGGCCAACACCGAAGCCGACGATGAATCGTCCCGCCAACAACACCTCGGCGTTTTGCGAGACCAGCATGGCCCCGGTGCCGGCGAGCGCGGTCGCGGAGCCGGCCCAGGCGACCGGGCGCCGCCCGAGCGCATCCGATGATCGCCCGCCGAGCAACAGGCCGGGCAGCAGGCCGACCGCGTAGATTCCGAAGATCGCCTCGAGGCTGGCGGCGCCCAGGTGTTGCTCGTCGCTGATCGCGGGCATCAGCGCGGCGAAGTGGTTGGCCGCCCACCCGGTCGCCAACAACACGGTGACGACCACGGCGAACAACGTCCGGATCGGGGCGGACCCGCCGCGTCCCGGCCGCTCGTCCGCCGTGGCCGACACCGTCGCCGTGCTCGAGCGATTCACCGACACCTCCCCTGGATCCGTGCGCGCGCCCACCGGCCGGCACCGGGTGCGAAGACGTTGCCGCCCAGGGCGTTATTCCCGGCGAATCCCGCGGCCACGCGTCGGACCGCGTCAACGTCACCGGTGGGTGATGAAGATCACCGGCGGTGCCGCTAAGCCAGGGTGGCGCTCAGGTAGCCCGAGGCGTCACCGAACGACGCCAAGTCGTCGTCGGGCAGCTCGAACCCGTGGCCGGCGTAGGCCTGCTCGGTCGTCCGGATGTCGACGCGCCAGCCGCGCTCGGCGAGGTATTCGGCGGCGGTGTTGCGTTCGCCGATGTAGAACAATTCGGCCAGGTTGATGTTGGAGCCGAGCCGCCGCGACCGCTCGGTCAGCTTCTGCGCCCAGTCCGACGGGATATTGCGCAGGTCAAGGTGTTCGGTGGCGATCCGGCTGCCCGGCGCCGACAGCGCCGCGATGTTGTCGAACAGGCGGTCCTGCGCCTCGGGCGGCAGGTAGACCAGCAGCCCTTCGGCGCTCCACGCCGTCGGCTGCGCGGCGTCGAGGCCGGCCTCGGCCAGCGCGGAGGGCCAGTCGTCGCGCAGGTCGATTGCGACGGTGCGGCGCCGGGCGGTGGGCTCGGCGCCCAGGTCGGCCAGCGTCCGCGTCTTGAACTCGACGACCGCGGGCTGGTCGATCTCGTAGACCACCGTGCCGGCCGGCCAGGGCAGCCGGTAGGCCCTGGTGTCCAGCCCGGACGCCAGGATCACCGCCTGCCGGATGCCGGAGTCGGTCGCCTGCATGAAGAAGTCGTCGAAGAACCGGGTGCGCACCGTGATCTGCTCGTTCATGGACTGACGGTTGAGCAGCGGGTCGTCGGTACGCCGGATCTCGCCGTCGATGAGCTTGACGAACGTGTCGATGCCCACCGCGCGGACCAGCGGATCGGCCCACGGGTCGTTCAACAGGGGGTTGGGCCCCTGGGATGCCGTCGCCCGCGACGCGGCGACCGCCGTCGCGGTCGCGCCGACGCTGGACGCGAGATCCCAGGTGTCATCTTCCGTACGGCTCATCCGCCGAACCCCTCTCCGCAAGCGCAGTCGCCCGGGCTACTTAGATGATTTAACGATACCGGGGGGCGGCCAGGCCGCTACTTCAGGTCCGCGGCGACCCGTTCCAGCACGGAGAGGTGGTCGTCGACGCTCGCCAGGCCGGCGTTCATGGTGTTCACCGACACGTGGGTGGCCCCGGCGGCCTGCCAGGCGGCGATCTCGGCCGCGAGCTTGTCCGGGTCGCCGGTCCAACTGGCCCGGCCTTCCATGCCCAGGGCGTCGACGTCGCGGCCGGCCGCCGCCGCGGCGCGGTTCACCCGCTCGCGCGCGTCATCGAGTGCGGGGCCGGGTGTCAGCATCGGGAACCAGCCGTCGCCGAGGCGTCCGGCGCGCTCGTAGGCGCGGTCGGAGGCCGCGCCGAACCACACCGGGATCGGACGCTGCTCGGGCAACGGGGCCAGGCCCGCCGCGGTGACGGTGTGGTACCTGCCGCTGAAGCTGACCGAGCGCTGCGTCCACAGGTTGCGCATGAGTTCGACCTGCTCTTCCGAGCGCCGGCCCCGGTTGGTGAAATCCTCGCCCAGCGCCTCGTATTCGACGGCGTTCCAGCCCAGCCCGACACCGAGCCGGAACCGCCCACCGGTCAGCAGATCAACCTCGGCGGCCTGTTTGGCCACCAGCACCGACTGCCGCTGGGGCAGGATGATGATCCCGGTGACCAGTTCCAGCGAGGTCACCGCGGCCAGATAGCCGAACATGACCAACGGTTCGTGAAAAGTCGAGTCGATGTCATAGGGACCCCGCCAGCTCCGGTGCACTTGCGGATCGGCGCCCACGACGTGGTCGTAGGCGAGGATGTGGGTGAAGCCCAATTCTTCGACCCGCTGCCCGTACGCGCGCACCGCCGCGGGATCCCCGCCGAGCTCCGTCTGCGGAAACACAACCCCAATATGCATTGCACGTTCAACCAAGCCGCACCCCCATTGCTTCCCGCTCGATCAGTGCCGGGTGATACCCGCTTCGGGGGCAGGCAATCGGCGGCAGGCGGGCGGCCCGCTAACCGAGGTGGGCGGACAGCAACCACGCCGGCAGCGACTTGCGGCCGTTGCCCTCGTCGCGGATGTCGGCGCCGGCGAAGGCCCCGAAGCCGTCCAGGAAGCTGTCGGGCACGTTGGCGTGGATGCGCGCCGGGCGGACGTCGTCGATCACCCAGTACTTCGAAACCACCTCGCGCAGTTCGTCTTCGGTAACCGCATTGACCGGGCCATCGGCCGGCATGCCGGCGCGGTCGAACACCAGCACGAAGTAGGAGGCCCCAGCGGCGGCGGCACGCACGATCGAGCGCTGGTAGCCGTCGCGCAGCTCGACGGGCATCGAGTGGAACAGCGTGCTGTCCACGATGGTCCCGAAGCGGCCTTCCGAACCAGGTGGGTAGCTGCTGAAGTCGCTGATGTCCGCGACCTCGAAGGTGGCGTTGTTCAGGCCGCGCTTGGCGGCGTCCTCGCGCGCCAAGGCGATGGCGGTGGACGACTGGTCCAGGCCCACCGTGGTGAAGCCGCGTGCGGCCAGGCGCAGCGACACCGCTGCCTCGCCGCAGCCCGCGTCGAGCACGACGCCGTGGAACTTCCCGGCCTCGATCAGGGCGGTGACCTCAGGCTGTGGTTCGCCGATGCTCCACGGCGGCCGGTTGCCTTCGCCCATCTCGGGGGCCTCTCCCCGGTAGGCGGATTCGAACATCTCTTGCGTCGGCTGCGTCATGACAGCCTTTATATCAACCGCGTTGATATATGTCAAGGTGCCTGATACCAACGGCAGGTTCTGCCGGTCCTGGGAAACGCCCAGACGCGTTCAGCAGGCACTCAGGGCCGCAGCAAGGTTTTGATGGCGCGGCGTTCGTCCATGGCCCGGTAAGCCTCGGCCACCTGATCGAGCGGCAGGGTCAGGTCGAACACCTTGCCTGGATCGATGCGCCCGTCGAACACGAGCTCGATCAGGTGTGGCAGGTAGTGGCGGACCGGCGCCGGGCCCCCGCGCACGCCGACGTGGGAGAAGAAGAGTTGCTCGCCGGGGATGTTGACCCCGTGCGGCATGCCGACGAACCCGACGAAGGCGCCGGGCCGGGCCGAGCGGATCGCCTGCTGCATGGACTGGTCGGTACCGACGCATTCCAGCACGGCGTCGGCACCGATTCCGCCCGTCATGTCCCGGATGGCCGCGACGCCGTCATCGCCGCGCTCGGTGACGATGTCGGTGGCACCGAACTCGAGCGCCAGTTTCTGGCGGGGTGTGTGGCGGCTCATCGCGACGATGCGGTCCGCGCCCTTTTCACGGGCGGCCAGCACCGCGCACAGCCCCACGGCGCCGTCGCCGACCACGGCCACGGTCATGCCGGCGGTGACGTTGGCGGCCTCGGCGGCGAACCAGCCCGTTCCCATCACGTCCGACAGCGCCAGCAGGTCGGGAACCCGGTCGTCGTCGGGATGTTCGGCCAGCGCGACGAGGCTACCGTCGGCCATCGGCACCCGCACCAGCTCGGACTGGCATCCGCCCATGAGCACCCGGTGCACGCACGACGTCTGAATCCCGTTGCGGCAATTGGGGCAGGTGCCGTCGGAAGCGAAGAAGGACCCGATGACGAATTGGCCCGGCCGGATCGAGCGGACCTCGCTGCCGACCGCCTCCACGACGCCGCAGTACTCGTGACCGAACGGCTTGGGCTCGTCGACGGGATTGATGCCGCGGTAGTCCCACAGGTCCGAGCCGCACACGCAGGTGGCGGCGTTGCGCACGATGGCGTCGGTCGGCTCGACGATCGCGGGATCCGGAAGTTCCTCGGAGCGCACGTCACCGGCGCCGTAGATCACGGTTCCACGCATGTTGACCTCTCTCTCAATCGATTTCAGGTCTCGCCGTGTGGTACTGGTCGTCGGTGACGTGCTCCATCCAGTCGACGTTGCGGCCGTCGACGGAGCCCTGGACGGCGATGTGCGTCATGGTGTCGGCGTCGGTGGCTCCGTGCCAGTGCTTGACGCCGGGCGGGGTCCAGATCACGTCGCCCGGGTTGATCTGCTGCTTGGGCTTGCTCCATTCCTGCACCCATCCCGTCCCCGCGGTCACGAGCAAAGTCTGGCCGGCGGGGTGGCTGTGCCATGCGCTGCGCGCGCACGGACTGAACGTGACCTGGGCGCCGCTGACGTTGCGCGCTTCGTTGGGGCTGAACAACGGCATGACGCTCACCTCACCGGTGAAGGTCTCGGCCGGCCCGGCCGACGCGCTCCGGGTGTACCTCCGCGAGATTTCCATGCGTTCCTCCTCAAGAATCCGCAGCCGCGGCAACGCTCGGTGGTCGGTCGCCATCAACAGTGGCGGTTGCCGGCGAAACAGTGCCCGGTTGGCCATGTACTGACAGACCACCCCTACCCCGATCCCATGAGCTTTAATCTGGCTGCATGGACGGCCGCAAACGACGTCCGCGAGTTTCTGGCCAGTCGTCGCGGCAAAATCACGCCGCAGCAGGCGGGTTTGGCCAGTTATGGGCGGCGCCGCGTTCCCGGGCTGCGACGCGGGGAGGTCGCGATGCTCGCCGGTGCCAGCACCGACTACTACGCCAAACTCGAACGCGGCAACCTCGTCGGGGTTTCCGACGCCGTGCTGCGCGCGATCGCGCGGGCGCTGCAGCTCGACGACGCCGAGCGGGCGCACCTGCACGATCTCGCCGCAGCCACCAACGCCGCGCCGCACACGCGTCGGCCCGCCTCCCCGCCGCATGTGGTGCGGGCTGGGGTGCAACGAATCCGCGATGGCATGACCGAGGTCCGGCCTTCGTGCGCAACGGGCGCCTGGACATTCTGGCGGCCAGTCGGCTCGGGTATGCGCTGTACTCACCCGGCCACGACGATCCGGTGCGACCGGCAAACCTCGCGAGGTTCGCTTTTCTGGACAACCGATCACGTGCCTTCTATCCGGACTGGGAGGCGGCCGCCAACACAGCTGTAGCGCTGTTGCGCACCGAGGGCGGCCGCAATCCCCACGCCCGTGGCCTGACCGACCTCGTCGGCGAATTGGTGACTCGCAGCGAGACGTTCCGGACCCGCTGGGCCGCGCACAACGTACGGCTGCACCGATCCGGAACGAAACATTTCAGTCACCCCGCCGTCCAGTGACACCCGTTTCCGGGCACGTCAACCCAGAGCCGGTCCGGCGATCGGCGGCAGGCCCATCGTGAGCGTCAGCAACATCAGCAGCAGCAAGAACCAGCCCGCGCCCTGCCACGCCCACCACGGGCGTCGCTCCAGCCAGAGCCGGTAGGTGCGCAGGAACGCCCACCCGCCCCCGATCAACAGGATCACCGGCGCGCCCAGGCCCAGCAACGTCCGCTCCACCGGCCCGCAGCTGGCCGTATCCGGGTGCGCCCGGGCGTCGCAGCCGTGCGCCCACAGCGCCGCGACGACCAGGAATGTCACCCCCGCCAGGGCGATCAGGAGCGCGAATCGCGCCGCCGCGCGACCGTTGCGCTCGTCCGGAGTCGGTTCACCGGCGGGGGTCATGCTGCCAGGGCTCTCCTCAGCGCGTTCGGATCATGTCTGCTTCAGCGGGTCGTGGCCCAGCGTCATCAGCCTGCGCCGCCAATTGTCTTCGCCGGCAGTTGGTTCGAGTTCGTCGGAGCGTTCGGCGTGGATGCGGTCGACCACCCTGCGCATGACCGCGACATCCTCGGCGTCGAGGTCCACCTGCCGCTTCCGCAAGATGTGCAGCACCCGTCGGCCGGTCTCCGTGCCGGCCTGGTCGGGCAACTCCTCTGTCCCCTCGGCCGCCGATCGGGTGCGCAGCCACTCGAGCAGCTCGCGAGAAGACATGTTGACGACGCGGTGGAACTCTTCCCACAATGCGGGCTCCACCTCGACGTGTCGGGCCATGGCTTCCACCTCCCTGTGGTGTGCGCGGTTCATGGTCCCTCGCGTACGGCTACCCGGGGGGACCGCACGGTAATCACGCCGATAAGGGCGGTGCCGGGTGCACGCCTCTCGGCGAGTGGTCGCTCGAAGCGACGAGTCTGATGTGGTACCCGGGGGTCTGCCCGACACCGCCGGGCTGAACAACGGCGGGCCCGGCCCGGTTATTCCGTTGCCGGGTGCCATCACTCGCGGGGGAAGGTGACGACGACTTTGTCCGCCGCCCCCGGGGTGGCGGCCAGCCGCAGCGCCTCGTCGACGTCGGCGAAGGGGATGGTGTGGCTGACGATGAGCGCGTACTTCTTCCAGTTGGCGACCAAATCGGCCGTGACTTCGAAGATCTCGTCGGGGTAACCCATGGACCCGAGGATGGTGATCTCGTTGCTCATGACGTTGACGAGTTCCACGGGCACGGGTTGTTTGTGCACTGCGACGACGCAGAGTTTGGCGCCCTTCTTGGCGGCGGCCAGCGCGGTGTCGATGACGGCGGGGGAGCCGGCGGCGTCGAAATAGATGTCGGTGCCGGCCTTGCCGGGAAAAATGGCCTCGCCGTCGCCGTGCAGCTCTCTGAGTTTGGCGGGCACGTCGTCGCCGGCGGAGTCGATCACCGCGTCGGCGCCGACCTGCAACGCCTTGTCCAGTCGTCCGGGGACGAGGTCGGTAACGACGATGTGGCCCACGCCAACGGCTTTGAAGGCCAGCACCGCCCCGAGCCCGATCGGCCCGGCGCCGAAGATGAGGACCTTGTCGCCGGGCCGGGGCCGGCAGCGGTTGACGCCGTGCCGGGCCACGGCCATGGGCTCGTTGAGTGCGGCGACTTCGAAGGGGACGTGGTCGGGGATCACCTGCAGGCTGACGCCGCGGACCGCGTTGTCGAGCAGCAGGTAGTCGGCCAGTGCGCCGCGATCGCCACCGTTGCCGATCAGGTTGGCGGGGCAGGCCATCGGGTTGACGACGACGTGGTCGCCGACCGCAATGTCGGTGACATCGGCGCCGACCTCAACAACCTCGCCCGCGGGTTCGTGTCCGAGTGGGGTGTGCCCCGCACGTGGGGGCAGGCCGCCGATGGTGATGTAGAAGCCGTCGGATCCGCAGACCCCGCAGGCCCGCATCTTGACCAGCACGTCTGCGGGTCCGACGAGCGGCCGGGGCGTTTCGACGACTTCGGCGGCGCCGGGCCCCGTCACGATCGCTGCCTTCATCTGGGCCTCCCGTTGACGTCGGCTTCCGGTGCGATGTCGAACGCGTCGAGGTACTCGGCGAACACCGGCGTCAGCGTCTGTACCGTCAGGCCGTATTCGTCGAGTTCGTAGGTGTTGGGGGCGAAGCGGTGCTGCGGATGCGCGACGAGCCAGGTCTGCATCCGTGCCTCGATGTCGGGTGTGAGCTCGTCGCCGGACCACTCGTAGATGCGGCGCATGACGTCCATGGGGTCGGCCATCATCTCGTGGTAGTACATGTGGAAGAAGCGGTCGTCGCCGATGCGCTCGCGCGCCCGCAGGGGCCGTTCGACATGGGCCCGCATCTGGTCGGCGATGTTGCCGCCCCACGCCGTGGCGTCGAGCGCTTCGGGCTTGAGCACCATGCCTTTCGGCAGCTTCCACAGGTTGCCGAGAGAGCCCGATGCCTTATAGGGGTCGCGGTGGGCCCAGATGAGCCGGGCGTCGGGAAACACCCGCAGCAGCGCCTCGATGTGCACCGAGTGTGACGGCATCTTCAGGTTCCAGGTCCCGGGCGCCTGGGACTGCAGCACCTGCAGGTAGCGCTTCTGGTACTCGTAGGTGCTGCTCATGTCCGCGTCATTGATCAGCCACTCGGCGTAGCGCGGCGTGGCCATGAACGCGTCCCAGGACAGGCCCTTGAAGTCCTGGTTGTGGATGAACATGCACTCGGTGGGTCCGTCGGCGTCCTCCCAATGCGGCAGCGCCATGTTGGCCTGGGTGACGAAGTCGAGGACGCGCTTCTGCTCGTCGAGCAGGGCCAGGCAGCGCGGGTCGGTGCGCAGCGTGTCGGTGGTGGGCGGGGGCACCGGCTGCATGCATTCCCAGTGCAGCAGCGAACGGCGCGCCGGATCCTGGTCGAGCAGGTAGCTGATCACCGTGGTGCCGGTACGCGGCATGCCCAACGTGATGAGCGGCCGTTCGATCGGGGTGTCGAGCACCTGCGGGTGCGACTGGATGTGGTCGTGCACGCGCAGTCGGCGCCCCAGCGCGGCCACGGCGTCGTCGATGACGCGCTCGCGGCCCTGCGGGGTGAAGGCCGCCGACGAGTTGACCTCCTCGAGAATGATGGACAGGCCGGCGCGCCAGGAGTCGGAGTCCATCTCGGTCAGCCCGGTGCGCTGGCGGGCCAGCTTGAGGACGTCATCCGGGGTGCTGACGTTGTCGAATTCGCTCACGGCAGTTGGCTTTCCGGTTCAGACGGTCAGGTAGCCGCCGTCGACGGCAATGCTGGTGCCGGTGATGTAGGAGGCGGCGTCGGTGCACAGGAATAGCACCGCGCCCGCGCAGTCCTGTGGGGTGCCGGGCCTACCCAGCGGGGTGTGGAAGCCGATTTCGACGTCCATCACCTCGGGGATGCTCATCGCCGGGTGCGTCATGCGGGTGTCGATCAGGCCGGGGGCGACGGCGTTGACGCGGATGCCGTCGCCGGCCCAGCGGCGGGACAAGTTCATCGTCAGGGCGAGCAGGCCCATCTTCGACGAGGCGTACCCCGGGACGAAGACGGCGGAGCGGAACGCCGACATCGACACGATGTTGACTACGCTCGACCCGCCGGGCACGCCGCTGGACTTGAGTCGCTCGTGGCACTTCATGGTCAGCCGCATCGGGCCGAACATGTTCTGGGTGACCGAGGCGATGTAGCCGTCGGGGTCGTATTCGTCGCCGGCCGGATAGGGTCCGCCGGCGTTGTTCACCAGGATGTCGAGGCTCCCCAGCGAATCGACAAGGGCGTCAATCGATTCGGCCTCGCGGATCTGGCACTGCCGATAGGTGAACGCACTCAGGTCATCGTCGTAGTCGGCCGCCGAGGAGCGGGTTCCGGTGATGGTCACCGAGGCCCCCGCGTCGGCGAAGGCGGTCGCCACGCCGTTGCCGATGCCCGACGTGCCGCCGGTCACCAGGACGGCCGAGCCGGTGAAGTCGAAGTTGGCCGTGTTCATTCGGTGTTCCTCAGTTCGTCGATGGATTTGGTCAGCCACGCCTTTTCCCAAAAGTTCTCGGCGCCGGCCCGCAGCACCTCGTGGGCCTCGACGGCCACGGCCCGGGCGGCGGCGTGGGAGGGATCGGTGCTCAAGACGACGTCGGTGAGGTGGATGGCCTGAACGGGGCGAGCGGCGCCCAGGTGGGCGCGGGCGGCCTCGACGAGCGCATCGGCGCCCGCCCTCTCGACGAGGTCGCCGTACACCGAATCGGCTGCGACGCCGTAGAGTTCGGTGGTGGAGCGATGCTGGAACCACCCGACGTACATCTCCCAGATCGCCCGCACGTTCCACGAGGTCTTGCCGTAGCCCTCCCCGACATCGAGGTGCCCGGGCACGCGGACCTCGCGCATCGCGGTGTAGACGTCGGCACCGGCGACCATCCGCTCGACCGTCTGGTCGTGCACCGACTGCATGGCGTCGCGCATCGCGGTCACCTCCTCGGCGATGCGGTCGGCGCCCTCGATGGGATCGAAGTGGCCGGTGATGAGCCGCCGCGGGCCGTAGTCCAGCACGGTGTTCAACGACTCGATGTAGAGGATCGGGTCGCGGTAGCGGTCGCCGCGGATCGTCATCAGGTTCGGCACGTGCCCGAACAGCGGTCCGAACAGGTTGCCGGTGAACAGGATCCGGTCGTCGGGCAGCCACACGACCAGCGAGTCGGTGGTCTCCCCGCCGGGTGTCCACGTCAGCTCGAAGCGCCGGTCCCCGAAGTCGAGTTCGATGCGGTGGTCGAACGTGATGGTCGGTTCGGGGAACGAGAAGTCGATGGTTGCGGGGTCGACGGTCTTGAAGTGTTCGGCGAAGGCGTCGGTGAATTTCTGGAATGCGAAGGACGCCTTGGGGGCCCGGTAGCCGGTGAGGCGGTCGTTGTCGTCGCGCCAGTAGCGGTAGTTGGCGTGCATGACGACCTCGGGCGCACCGTCGCGCAGCGCGCCGACCGCTCCCCAGTGGTCGGCGTGGCCCTGGGTGACGATGATGGCCTGGGTCGGTCCGGGCACCGCGGCGAACGCCCGGCGCCGCGGCGGGCCCTCGAAGACCAGGCCGGCGTTGACCAGCACGCGGCCGTTGCCGGTGCCCACCGCGTAGGCATTGGAAACGCCCGGGGACATCCAGACGTCGTCGCCCAGCGCCACCGCCGGTTCGCCGGTCGCCGCTTCGAGATCGCTTGCCCCCGGCCGTTCCCGGTGGATTCCCGCCATCAACCCCGTCCCGTTTCGCGGCCCCATCAAGACTAGAGGCATACTCTAGGAATCTAGAGGTAAAGTCAATGGTGTTGCGCTGGCAGACTCGACGGCATGGGCAGGAATCTGGGATGGCACTGCGGGGACTGACCGGACGGGTCGCGGTCGTGGCGGGCGGGGCCACCGGGATAGGCGCGGCCACCGCGGCCCGCCTCGGCGCGGAAGGCTGCCGCGTCGTCGTCGGCGACATCGTCGTCGAGGCGGCGCAGCACACCGCGGAGCGCATCGCCGAAGCGGGGGGGACGGCCGTCGCGGTGCCCTTCGACCTTGCCGAGCCGGACACGGTCTCGGACCTGATGGCGTCCGCCGAAGAAGCCTTCGGCGGGCTGGATCTGCTCTTCGCGGTAGGCGCGGACATGGGTGCGATCCGCGCCGACACCGACGTCGTCGACATCGACCTCGCGGTCTGGGACCGGGTGATGGCGGTCAACCTGCGCGGCTACCTCGCCGCCCTGAAACACGCGATCCCCAGGATCGTGTCGAGGGGCGGTGGCGCCATCGTCAACATGTCGTCGGCCGCGGCGTTCCAGGGCGAGCCCGCTCGTCCCGCCTACGCCACCGCCAAGGCCGGCATCGGGGCACTCACGCGGCACGTCGCCTCCCGCTGGGGCAAGGACGGAATCCGTTGTAACGCAGTAGCTCCCGGTTTCACCGCGACCGAGGCCATCCGCGCCGTTCCGCAGTGGCCCGACCTGGAGGCCGCAGCGCTGCGCCGCATCCGCGGCCCGCGCGTCGGGGACACCGCCGACGTCGCGTCGCTGGTCGCGTTCCTGTTGTCGGAGGAGGGCTCCTGGATCAACGGCCAGGTGATCAACGTCGACGGCGGAACCGTCCTGCGCTGATGAACCGGCCGAAGCCACGGACCCGCGACGGCGCCCGGCGGCGGCGCGAACTCTGCGATGCCGCCATCGGGGTGCTGGCCGAACACGGTTCCCGCGGACTGAGCCACGAACGGGTGGACCGCGCCGCCGGCCTGCCCGTGGGCAGCACCTCGTACTACTACCGGACCCGGGCCGCCCTGTTGCAGGGAGTCGCCGGCCGGGTCGCCGAGATCGACACCGCCAACCTGCAGTCGGTCACCGACGAGGCGACCGACCCGGCGTCGCCGTTCGGGCTCATCGCGCGGCTCACCGTGCTGCAAGCCGACGGACCGGGCCTCGTGCTGAACAAGGCCCGTCACGAACTTTTCCTCGCCGCGACGCGAGACCCCGCGCTCGCCAGAAGCGCCCAGCAGTTCCGGGCCCGCGTCGTCGCCATGGCACACGATGCCGTCAGTCATCTGCGGCCCGACGCGGGCAAGGGCAGCGCGCTGCTCGACGCCCAGACCACCGCCGTGACGACGTTCATCGCCGGGGTGTTCACCCGTTTCATCGCCGGGGACCGCGCCGTCCACGACGCGGATCAGCTCGCTCGGCTGCTGCAGGCGATCGCGACGGCGGTGGAGCTGCAACACGACGCCGAACGCGCCAGCACCTGAGCGCCGGGCGCCCGGACCGGGTTCCGGCTGTGAAGCGGCCCGCGGGTCCGCCGCGCTGTCAGGCGGCTCACATCGCGGGAATGTGGTCCGGCCAGCAAATTACGGGTATAGCTGCCCTTCCGCCTGTGCTCTAGCCGTGAGGACCCAACGATGACTCAGACGACCCAGCGCCAGCTCGGCGAAACCGACAGCCCGATCGAGGACGAACTCGAGGACGCGTTCACCCGGATGCTGAGCGAGGGCACCCAGCGCCTGCACCGCACCTGGCGAGGGGTGCTGGTCACCGGCTTTTTCGGTGGCACCGAGGTCGCCCTCGGCATCCTGGCCTACCTGTCGGTTCTGGACGTCACCCACCGGCCCCTGGTGGCGGGCCTGGCGTTCTCGATCGGCTTTCTGGCCCTGCTGCTGGGCCGCAGCGAATTGTTCACCGAGGGTTTCATCATCCCCGTCGTCACGGTGGCCGCCAAGCGCGCCAGCCTCCAGCAGCTGGCCAAGCTGTGGGGCGGCACGCTGTTCGCCAACCTCGTCGGCGGCTGGGTCATCATGTGGCTGATCATGACGGGCTTCCCGCAACTGCACGCGCAGACCATCGAAGCGGCCACCCACTTCGCCACCGCGCCGATGTCGGCGCAGAACCTCTGCCTGGCGGTGCTCGGCGGCATGACGATCACGTTGATGACCCGCATGCAACACGGCACCGACTCGGTGCCCGGCAGGATAGCCGCGGCCGTCGCCGGGGCGTTCCTGCTGGCCGGGCTGCGGCTGTTCCACTCGATCCTGGACTCGCTGCTGATCTTCGGCGCGCTCGACACCAAGTCGGCCCCGTTCGGTTATCTCGACTGGCTGCGCTGGTTCAGCTACACCGTGGTCGCCAACGTAGTGGGCGGCCTCGGTTTTGTGACGCTACTGCGGCTGCTGCGCAACAAGGACCGGCTGCAGGAGGAACGCGCTGAGGTCATGACCTTCTGACGGCCGGGACGACCTCGTTCGCGACCAGCTCGAGGTGGTCCAAGTCGGCCAGGTCGAGCAGCTGGGTGTAGACGCGTCGCACGCCGATCTCGTGCCAGGCGTCCAGGTTCTCGACGATCTCGCCGGGGGTGCCGACCAGCGGGCTGTTCGAGCGCAGCTCGTCGAGGTCGCGGCCGATCGCCGCGGCCCGGCGGGCCACCTCGGCGTCGTCGCGGCCGGCGCACAGCACGAACGCGCTCGAGTAGATCATCGAGTCGGCCGGCCGGCCCGCCGCGGCCACCGCCTCGGCCACCCGCCGGAACTGCGCCCGGGCAACGTCCAGCGGCGCGAACGGCACGTTGAATTCGGCCGCATACCTGGCCGCCAGCTTCGGCGTGCGTTTGACGCCGACCCCGCCGATCACGATGGGCGGGTGAGGGCGCTGCACCGGCTTGGGCAGCGCCGGGGAGTCGGCGAGCGTGTAGTACTCGCCGGCGTGGTCGAACGTCGCCCCGGGCGCCGTCGTCCACAACCCGGTGACGACGGCCAGCTGTTCGGCGAGCCGGTCGAACCGCTCCCGCAACGGCGGGAAGGGGATCCCGTATGCCTGGTGCTCCCTTTCGAACCAGCCGCTGCCCAGGCCGAACTCGACGCGCCCGCCGCTCATCTCGTCGACCTGCGCCACCGCGACGGCCAGCGGCCCCGGGTACCGGAACGTCGCGGAGCTCACCAGGGTGCCCAGCCGGATGCTCGACGTCTCGCGTGCGATGGCGCCCAGCGTCACCCAGGAATCGGTCGGCCCGGGCAGGCCGTCGCCGCTCATCGCCAGGTAGTGGTCGGATCGGAAGAAGGCCGCAAAGCCCAGTTGTTCGGCGGTGCGGGCGACGGCGAGCTGTTCGGAGTAGCCGGCGCCCTGCTGGGGCTCGACGAATACGCGGAATTCCATGGGGACTCTCTGTCTGTGTGGTGGGCCGTGTCCGGATTCTGACTCTGTACCCATCTGTGGCCAAATCGAGATGTGGAAGGTTAGGGCCCCGAGTGCGACCGGGTATGCCACGGTGATGACTCCACGTTCACCAGTGGGCGCCGCCCCCGTGCGGCTGGTCTGCGCCGGCGCCGCGGACGCCGTGACGGCCGCGGAGGTGCGCCACGCGTTACAGCGGTGGCTCAAGGAGGCGGCGCGCGCCTCCTCCGATGTTCGCGACGACATCCTGCTGGGTGTCAACGAGGCGCTGGCCAACTGCGTGGAACACGCCTATCGCGCGTACCCCACCGCGGGCCCCATGCGGCTCGAGGCCCGCCACGACCCGGCCGCACAAGCCATCAGCGTCTGCGTCAGCGACCGCGGGACCTGGCACCGGCCCCGGACGCTCAAACCCGGCGACCCCCGCGCGTCGCGCGGCATCACGCTGATGCACAACGTCGCCGACCACTGCACCATCAGCGCCCGCCCCAGCGGCACCACGGTGCGCCTGGACTACACCACCCAGCTTTGAAGCGAGATGGCGGACGTATCGGGGTAGACCGGTTGGCCGCCGCGTCGTCGGCTCAGGCGCCGACGGCGCGTTCCACATCCTTCAGCGAGGTCTCCAGGTGGCCCAGCAGGCGCTGCAGGTGCGGAACGCTGCGGCGGCACCCGACCAGGCCGAAGTCCAGGTTGTTGGCGTTGTTGGTCACGGTGATGTTCACGGCCTGCCCGTCGAGCGCGATCGACAGCGGGTAGTTGCCGTCCAGGCGCGCGCCACGCCAGTACAGCGGCTCGGTGCCGCCGGCCGAGACGTTCGAGATGACGATGTTGAACGGCGGCGCGGCGGTCGACAGGTACCCGGGAATCAGCCCGAAGACCAGCCCGCCGATGTTGAACGCAGAGAGGGCCAGCTGTTGCACCCGCGGCAGCTGCCTGAACACCCCCTTGGTATCCCGGATCGACGTGCTGATGACCTCCAGCCGCCGCGCGGGATCTTCGACGTCGGTGGCCAGATTGCACAGGAAGGTCCCGACCATGTTGCCGCCGCGGTCGTCGTCGTCTTGGCGGAGACTGACCGGCACCATCGCGGTCAACGGAGCGTCCGGCAGCGCGCCCTGCTCCAGGAGGTAGGCGCGCAGGGCCCCCGCGGACATGGCGAGCACCACGTCGTTGACCGTCACCCCGGCGGCGGACTTGACCGCCCTGATGCGCTCCAGCGACCAGGACTGCGCGGCGACCCGGCGGGCGCCGCCGATAGGGACGTTGAACATCGTGCGCGGCGCCCGGAACGGCAGGGTGAGCTGCTGTTCGAGCAGCGCGGCCCGCGCGAGCTTGAGCGTGCCCGGTGCCAACGAGAACGCCGAGCCCGCGGTGCGGCCGAGTTGCCCGAGCAGCGACGGTCGGTTGCGGCGTTCGCCGCGCTTGCGCGGGCCCAGGCTCCACGGCACCCGCACGGCGTCATCGGCCGGGTCGGTGGTGAAGGCGCGTTGCTCGAGCCGTAGCGCCGACACCCCGTCCATCAGGGAGTGGTGAAACTTGTTGTACACGGCGTACCGCCCGTCCCGCAGGCCCTCGACCAGGTGCGCCTCCCACAGCGGGCGGTGCCGGTCGAGCAGGCTGCCGTGCAACCGGGACGCCAACTCCAGCAGGTCGCGGACGCGGCCCGGCTCCGGCAGCGCCGAGCGGCGCAGGTGGTAGTCGAGTTCGACGTCCTTGTCCAGCGACCATGCGAGATTGGTCAGGCCGCCGAAGAAGGCCGGATGCTTGCGAAAGGTCGGCTGAATCTCCGTGCAGCCGAGCATGGCCTGATAGGTCTCGCGGACGAACTCGGGCCCGGCGCTCTCGGGCGGTTCGAAGAGTTGCAGCGAACCCACATGCATCGGATGTTCGCGGGACTCGCCGAGGAGGAACATCGCGTCCGTCGGCGATATCGGTTTCATTTCTCGACCCCGTTCCGTTCGGCTGTGCCGCCATCCGACACACGTTCTCTGTCCTAGTAGCCGCGGCGGGCGCCGGCTACACGCGAATCACTCACGCGGTATCGGGCGGCGCCCTGAAGGCGGCGGTGATGTCGGCGACCCGGGGATCGGCGCGCAACTGCTCGAGGGTTTGCGGCAGATGCCGCGGCAAGTGGGGGTACTCGTCGATCGTGCCGGGAAGGTCGGGCTGTCGCGGCTTGCCCGTTGCCCGCGGCCGACTTTCGTTCGGTGGCCCGCTCGCGCGGGCCACCGTCCCCAAACCGGTTCTGTCTCAGGGCTTCCGCCGGTAACGCTAAACGCGGGTGGTCGTCTTGTCGTCGCGGTCGCCGAACCTGACGGTGACGCGCTGAAAGCCTTTGACGCGTTCGGCTTTGGCGCGCTTCGTGTAGATCCTGCGGTCGGCCGAGGTCAGCTCCGCGTTGTCGGTGAAGAGGGTGAGCAGCGCCCGCGGGTGCAGGCGGTCGACCAGGACGACGTTGATCTCGGCGCAGAGCACCAGCGTCACCGACACCAGATAAAGGAAGACCAGCAACCCCAGGACCAGGGCGAAGACGCTGTTGACTGCGCTGGCGGTCTTGACGGTGTGCCCGATGAAGCCGGCCCCGAAGGCCTGCAGCACCTGCCAGACGAACGCGGCCGCGAGCGCTCCCGGTAAGACCTGGCGGTAGGTGAGGTTGCGCGCGGTGGTCACCCGGAACGCCACCAGGCAGATGAATGCGTTGATCGCCACCGCCGCCGCGGCGAGGAGGATCGTCGCGAAGCCACCCAGCGATCCGGTGGCCTGCCCGATCGCGGACAACACGGTGGCGGTCACGGCCGCGGTGCCGAGCACCAGCAGCAACAGTAGGCTGCGCAGCCGCGATCGGATCGGGTCGGGACGCTTGTGGCGTGGCACGGCCCATACCGAGTCCATTGCGTTCTGCACGGCCTGGCCCACACCCAGCCCGCCGTAGAGTGCGCCCAGGCTCCCGATGACCACGGCGGCCGCCCCGCCGCTGAGGCCTTCCGGCTGGTGCAATTGGCTGCCGATGACCGGGAACTGGCTCAACGTGCTGTGCACCACGTGCTGTTGCAGGTCGGGGCGGCCGGCGAGCACCACCCCCAGGGCGGTGGTCAACAGCAGCAGCAGCGGGAAAAGCGAGACGAACCCGTAGTAGGCGATCAGCGCGGCCAGGTAGCCGCCCTGGTCGTCGAGGTATTTGTAGACGACCGCGACGATCACTCCGACGGCTCGGTTCCGTCGTTGCAGCCCGTCCAGCCAGCCGACCATCGCTTCGCTCCGGAAACCCCACACTTCAACGACAGGTTGACCGGCTGATACCCAGATTCGTCGACCGCCAACCTCGCCGGTTGCGAGGTCAGTCGCCGTCGGAGCGTGCGTGCACGAACTCGCGGCCGTTGGCGCGCTCGTCACCGTCGGCGTCCGGCCCTTCGAAGGCGCGGCCGCGCTCCTCGGCTCCGGGACTGCCGCTGAACAGGCTCGCGTCCGCGCGGCGCTGCCCGGGTCCGACCTGCAGCGCCGGGGTGTTGACGTCCTGGCTGGGCACGCCCTGGATCCGGCGCCGCGGCAGCGCGCCCGGCTGTGCCTGCTGGAGCCACTTGACCATGCCCTCGCGAACGTGGCAGCGCAGGTCGAACAGTTGACCGGCGTTGGGAGCGCTCACCAGGATGCGCACTCGCACGTAGCCATCCACCGCATCGGTGACCTGGAGCACCCCGGTGCGGCCGTCCCACAGCTCGTTGGACCGCAGCAGCCGACCCAACTCCGCGCGCATGGCGTCCAGCGGCACGGTGAAATCGACGTCGAGCTGGACCGTGCCCAGCAGCGCGGTGGCGTTGCGGGTCCAGTTCTGGAATGGCGTCTTGGTGAAGTACGTGCACGGCAGCACCAGCCGGCGCTCGTCCCACAGGTGCACGACCACGTAGGTCAGCGTGATCTCCTCGATGCGGCCCCACTCGTTCTCCAGCACCACGACGTCGCCCACTCGGATGGCGTCGGAGAACGAGATCTGTATTCCGGCAAACGCTGCGCCGAGCGATGTCTGTGCGGCCAGACCGGCCACCACCGAGAACACCCCGGCCGAGGCGAAGAGCGTCTTGCCCAGGTTGTTGAAGGCCGGGAAGGTCATCAGGACCGCCGCCAGGCCGAACACGACCACGAGCGCCACGACCAGCCGGCGCAGCACGGTGATCTGCGTGCGGACCTTGCGCCGATGCCGGTCGGCGTCGGTCATCGCCGTGTCACCGCCCGCGAATCGGGCGATCGCGCGCCGCTCGGCGACGAAGACCAGGCTGGCGGCCAACCAGGTACCGGCCGACATCAGCGCGATGTCCAGGCCGTGGTCGACCCACCCGCGCCATTCCCAGGACGCCACCGTCGTATGGTGGACCGCGGTCTTGGCCGCGATCACCATCAGCATCGCACGCAGCGGCCGGCGCGTGAGTTCCTCGATGTCGTCGATGATCCCGCTGCGGCCCTGCAGCCGCTGCAGCACCCACGACAACGCCATCCCCACGCCGTATGCGACGGCCACGGCGCCGGCCACCCAGGCGACGTTGAGGGCGATGTGCGTTGCGGGTTCGAGCGCGATCGCTTCAGGCATAAATGGGCTGCTCCCGGATTGAGGAAAGAGGATTCGCTGTTGGTAGGCGTTCCCCGGGTGGACCACGAAAGAAACGTCACGGAAAGGTCTTTCGCACTGAGACTGCGGTCACAGCACACGCGGCGCCGCCGATTCCCTTGCTCGGAGCCGAAAACCGCCGTGCTGGCTGCCCATGGCGTCCGGGCGGGACCCGTCGGCGGGATCGCGTCTAAGAAAGTCGCTGGTCGAAGCCGCAGTCGACCGGCCGGATACACTGGCACGACAGGGGGTCGATCGGATGTGATCGCAGGCCGCCAACCCGCCGAGACAAAACCCGAGGTCGTGACTTGCCCGAACAACACAACGAATCCGTCAGCTTGAAGCCGCATTTCGAGGACGTGCAGGCGCATTACGACCTCTCCGACGACTTCTACCGGCTGTTCCTGGACCCGACACAGACCTACAGCTGCGCCTACTTCGAACGCGACGACATGACGCTGGAAGAGGCGCAGCTCGCCAAGGTCGACCTGTCGCTGGGCAAGCTGGGGCTGCAGCCGGGAATGACGCTGCTCGACGTCGGGTGCGGGTGGGGCACCACAATGGTGCGCGCGCTCGAGCGCTACGACGTCAACGTGGTGGGCCTGACGCTGAGCCGCAACCAGCAGGCCCACGTGCAACAGCGTCTTGACCAGCACCCCTCTTCGCGCAGCAAGCGAGTGTTGTTGCAGGGCTGGGAGCAGTTCGACGAGAAGGTCGACCGCATCGTGTCGATCGGGGCCTTCGAGCACTTCGGGCGCGACCGCTACACCGACTTCTTCAAGATGGCCCGCACGGCGCTGCCCGACGACGGCGTGATGCTGCTGCACACCATCATCAAGCCCAGCGATCAGGAGTTCGCCGAGCGCGGGCTGCCCATCACGATGACCAAGATCCGGTTCATGAAATTCATCATGGACGAGATCTTCCCGGGCGGAGACCTGCCCAACGCCAAGGCCGTCGTGGACCACGCGGAGGCCGCGGGCTTCGCCGTCACGCGCATCCAGCAGTTGCGCCCGCACTACGCACGCACCCTGGACACCTGGGCGGCCGCGCTCGAGTCGCATCGCGACGAGGCCGTCGCGATCCAGTCGCAGGAGGTCTACGACCGGTACATGAAGTACCTGACCGGGTGCGCCGACCTGTTCCGCGAGGGCTACACCGACATCGCGCAGTTCACCCTCGCCAAAGGCGCGACGGGCTGAGGGACGCCGACTAGGGGAGCATCGCGCCGAGGACGCCGACGCGCCCGGCGTCGGCCTCGCGCCGCAGCACGGTGGCGCCCAGTTCGAACCCCACCCCGGCTATCGTCTCGTTGACGGCCGGGTTGCCGGTCCACCATGTGATGCGGCACACCCGGCGGGTGATCCGCCAGCCCACGGGGGTGCGCAACAGGGTGTCGTCATACCAGCCGGTGCCGTCCCACAGGGGGTCGCCGCCTGCGGCCCGGCGCACCAGGCGCCAGCCGCCGTTGCAGAAGCTGTGCGCGCGGTCGCCGTCGACGTGGACCACGTGGGTGGACATCGTGTGCTGGGTGGAGTCGAAGGGGTCGTGGAACGCCGCGAAGTCGGCCGTGAACTGTTCGCGGTCGGTCCAGTGCGAGGCCGGGCCGTAGTCGGCGTCGACAGCGGCGGCGAAGATCCGGTCGAACAGTTCCCAGCGCTGGCTGTCCACCGCCAGCCCGTAGAGGTTGACGAGCTGGGTGATCGTCACGATGTCGCTGCCGCTGCCGGTCATGGCGCTCACCGGCCGGTGCGCTCGCGGTGCTTGCAGCCCGGCCAGCAGCAGGGCCGCCGCTTGCCTTCCTCCAGCTCTTCCCGGGTCCGGCGAATGCGGCGCTCGCGGGTGGCCTGCTGCTTGGCGTCCTCGACCCAACAGATGAATTCGTTGCGCGCCAGGGGGGTGATGTCGCGCCACGCGGTGAGCGCGGTCGGGTGGGTCATCAGCGAGTCGCGCAGATCCGCGGGCAGCTTGTGCACCACCCCGCCGGGCATCCGCTGGCCGCTCACCGGCTTAGGGTAACCGGAACTACCCCCCGCGGGCGGCCCTGATGACGGCGCGGCGGATCGTCTCGTACCCGGTGCAGCGGCACAGGCTGAAGGTCAGCAGCGCGCGAAGCCACTCGGGGTCCTCGGCGATTCCGGGGTCGTTTTCCAGCGGGCGAGCATCAGGAAGCCGGGGGTACAGACGCCGCCCGTAATGGACGGCGAACATCAAACACGAGCGCACCGCGTCGCCGTCCACCACGACCGTGCAGGCCCCGCAGACGCCGTGTTCGCAGCCCAGGTGGGTTCCGTTGAGCCCGCACTCCTCGCGCAACGCGTCGGTCGGCGTCCGGCGCGGCGACACCTCGATGTCGTACCGGGTCCCGTTGACCCACAACGCTATTCGCGCACGCTCGACCCGTGGTACGAGGACCCGCGCCGCGACGTCAAAACGTCGCTCGCAAAACGTGATTGGGACGTCACGGGGGTCGACCTGGTGGACAGGGCAGCCCACGAGTAGGGGCCGGCCCACGGCTGCCGCCCGCCTTCGAGCGCCTCCTGCGCCTGAAGTTCTTTACCGCCGCCCGCGCTGGCTGAACCGCGTTCGCGGCCGACGCGCCCGGTAGGCTGCAGCATGGCCACCGTCGTCGCCTTCCACGCCCACCCGGACGACGAGGTGGTGTTGACGGGGGGAACCCTGGCCCGCGCGGCCGCTGCGGGCCATCGGGTCGTGGTGGTTGTGGCGACCGACGGGTTCGTCGGCGAGCCCCCCGACTTCAGGCCCGGCGCGGACCGGGTGGCGGAGCTGCGCGCCAGCGCCCGGGTGCTCGGTGTGCATCGGGTGCTGCACCTGGGGTATGCGGACAGCGGCTATGGCCCGGTCTTTTTCCCCGATCCCCCCGGGCGCACCCGCTTCGCGCGTGCCGGGACCGACGAGGCCGCCGGGCGGCTGGCCGGCGTCCTGCGCGAGGAGGGCGCCGATCTGCTCATCAGCTACGAGGCCAACGGCGGCTACGGCCACCGCGACCACGTCAAGGTGCACGAGGTCGGAGAGGTCGCCGCCCGGCTGGTGGCAACGCCCCGCGTCGTGTACGCCACGATGCCGCGCGAACTGCTCGTGCGCGGGCTCCGCGTCGCCGAACGGCTGCGCCTGCCCTACGTCTACGACGCCGCGATCGTGCCCACCGCCTACAGCCCGCGGGCGACGATCACGCATCGGATCGACGTGCGGCCCTACGCGGCGCAGAAGAAGCGGGCCATCGCGGCGCACCGTTCCCAGCTGCCCGCACTCGCCGGGCCACTGTTGGCGCTCTTGCCGGCGGCGGTGTACGGGTTGGTCGCGGGCCGCGAATGGTTCGTCGATCCTGCCACCCCGGAACCGACCAGGGTGCGCGACGACATCTTCGACACCGGCGGGTGAGTACGCCTCACTTGCCTTTGAGGCTGCCGATGCCGAGCGAATAGTCGGTGCGCCGGGTCCGCCCGGTGCCCTCGATGTTCTCGACGTAGCGTTCGGGATCGCGATCTGTGATCTCGAGTCCCTCGGTGGTGGGGTGCTCGGCCATGAACTCGCCGAATTGGCGCCCGAGTGCCTCCCGCAGGCCGATCGGGGCGTGCCGGCGGAAATCCGACAGCCCTTCGCGCTCCTCTTCGGCCATGTGGTCGTCGTTGGCCACCCGGGCGCGCCCGACCGCATCCCACCACGGGCCCGAACCGACCTCCGCGACGTCGGCGTCGCGCACGCCGCCGCGGATATCGTTGTGGTCACCGATGGCGTCGAGCGTCTCGCCCTCGGGATCGTCGGCGCCGCGCTTGAGCAGTTGCGGGTAGAAGATCTTCTCCTCGATGTAGGCGTGCACGTCGAGCTTCTCGGCGAGCGGTCGCCATACCTGCTCGAGCGCGTCCCTACCGGCCTCCTGCGCCTGCAACTCGTCCAGCCTGGCGAACTGTTCGCGGAACCATTCATGGTCCTCGAGGATCAACATGGTGATGTCCGTCATTACCCACCCCCGGCTTGTCCCGTCCGGTACGCCTAAGCGTCATGCTGCCCACGCCGGTGGGGCCAGTCAACCACGAGCGGTCGCGCTGCCCCGGCCGTGTGTCGCGGTGCGGCATCACTTCCGTTGGCATAGAATCCGTTTCACCACGATGGAGGCGCCCCGATGGACCTTGAGCGCATCACCCACCCGCTGAGACTGGCCAGAGGTTCCCACCAGCCGGGATCGGGCAAGGGGTGTGCGATGAACGTGATCTCCTACATCAACGGCGACGCGCGGGTCACCGACTTCCCGGCCACTTCGGCCCGGCCGCTGGCCTCCTTCGTCCAGCTGTGCAACGACACGCTGGCCGGACCCGACGGCTATCTGTCGCCGGAGGACGCCTTGCTCGTGCTCGACCTCGCGTGGTTGACGGTGGGCACCGCCGACGTCGCCGACACCGTCGTGCACACGTGGGTGGTCAAGCTGTTGACCAGCCCGCCGTGGGGCGTCGTCCGCTACGCCGACGGTCAAGCGGCGCAAGCCATTACCGACGTCGCCGAACTGCATCGCCGCTTCACCCCGGGAGACACGCCGCCCATCGCGGCCTGGGACCGGGCGGCCCGCGCGGCCCGCGAGGTGAGCGCGCGGAAACCAGTGGGTGCCGAGAAGTATGCGGTGCGGGCCGCCTACCAGTCGACCGCGCTGATCCACACCGACGACGCGGACACCCTCGATGCCGTCGCCGGCAACGCCCTGCGCGCCCACCGGCTGGCGAACCTGGACGGCGGGGCCGCCCGGATCGTGGACGTCACGCGCCACGCCGTCCGCTCCTGGCGCCGGCTCGCCGGGTTGAGCGTCGTCACCGGCGTCCCGACGGCCGTCGTCGGCGCGGTGTCGCCCGACGGGACGGCGGCATAGCCGATCCCGCGGATTCAGTCCCCCGACATGGCCGGCGTTGGCGCCGGCTTCGCGGCGGGGGCGGCGTGGCGGCCGACGTAGGCTTCGGCCCGCATGCGTTCGACCATGTGCGGATGGTGCAGCTCGAACGCCGGGCGTTCGGAGCGGATCCGGGGCAGTTCGGTGAAGTTGTGCCGCGGCGGCGGGCAACTGGTCGCCCACTCCAGCGAGTTGCCGTAGCCCCAGGGGTCGTCGACGGTCACGACCTCGCCGTAGCGCCAGCTCTTGAACACGTTCCACACGAACGGCAGCACCGAGACGCCGAGAATGAACGCCCCGGTCGACGAGACGAAGTTGAGCGGCTGCCACCCGTCGGTCGGCAGGTAGTCGGCGTAGCGGCGGGGCATGCCCGAATTACCGAGCCAGTGCTGGACCAGGAAGGTGATGTGAAAGCCGATCAAGGTCAGCCAGAAGTGCAGCTTGCCCAGGCGCTCGTCGAGCAGGCGCCCGGTCATCTTCGGGAACCAGAAGTAGATGCCCGCGTAGGTCGCGAACACGATGGTGCCGAACAGCGTGTAGTGGAAGTGTGCCACCACGAAATAGGTGTCGCTGACGTGGAAGTCGAGTGGCGGGCTGGCCAGCATCACACCCGTCAGACCGCCGAGCAGGAACGTGGCCATGAAGCCGACCGAGAACAGCATCGGCGTCTCGAACGTCAACTGGCCCCGCCACATCGTGCCGATCCAGTTGAAGAACTTGATCCCCGTCGGCACCGCGATCAGAAACGTCATGAACGAGAAGAACGGCAGCAGCACCGCGCCGGTCGCGAACATGTGATGCGCCCACACCGCCACCGAGAGCGCGGCGATCGACAGCGTCGCGTAGACCAGCGTGGTGTAGCCGAAGATCGGCTTGCGGGAGAACACCGGGATGATCTCGGAGACGATGCCGAAGAACGGCAGCGCGATGACGTACACCTCCGGATGCCCGAAGAACCAGAACAGGTGCTGGAACAGGATCACCCCGCCGTTGGCCGGGTCGTAGACGTGGGCTCCGAGGCGGCGGTCGGCGGCCAGCCCGAACAGCGCGGCCGTCAGCAGCGGGAAGATGACCAGCACAAGGACGCTGGTGACCAGGATGTTCCAGGTGAAGATCGGCATCCGGAACATGGTCATGCCCGGGGCGCGCATGCACACCACGGTGGTGATCATGTTGACCGCGCCCAGGATGGTGCCCAGGCCACCGACGGCCAGGCCGAGGATCCACAGGTCGCCGCCCGCCCCGGCGCTGTGCGCCGCCTGGGACAGTGGGGTGTAGGCGGTCCAGCCGAAATCGGCCGCACCCCCGGGAACAATGAAGCCGCTCAGCGCGATCAGCGCCCCGCAGACGAACAGCCAGAAGGACAGCGCGTTCAGGCGCGGGAAGGCCACATCGGGGGCGCCGATCTGCAGGGGCAGCACAAGATTGGCGAACCCGAAGACCACGGGTGTCGCGTAGAACAGCAACATCGCGGTGCCATGCATGGTGAACAGCTGGTTGTACTGCTCGTTGGACAGGAACTGCAGCCCGGGCGCGGCGAGTTCCAGCCGCATGAGCAGCGCCATCAGCCCCCCGATGAAGAAGAAGATGAAGCAGGCGACCATGTACATGATGCCGATCATCTTGTGGTCGGTCGTGCTGATGATCTTGTAGACCAGGTTGCCTTTCGGGCCGAGCCGCTCGGGGAATGGACGGCGGGCCTCCAGCTCGGCGACGGGGGGCGCTTCAGCGGTCATGAACTACCTCTCGGAGTGAGCCCGGCAACCGGACCAGCAAACGTTGAGCCGCCCCAGTATTCCCGGCCGGCCGCGCCCCGACCTAGGGCCAAACGTCCCGAAAATCGGCCGGCCGGCGCGTCGGAAAGCAAGCCTTACCTGCCCGGATGCGCACGGGCGACGCCGAACCGGCTTATCGTGTGGTGGTGTGGCGGGTCGGCCGATTCCTCGTCCTCGTGGCGACGACCGCCGCCGCGCTGGGTCTGTTCGTCCCGGCGCCCGCGCCCGATCGGATCGGGGCTTTGGCGGTGACCGGATCCAAGCCGCTGGGTTGTCTGGACGCCGCCCTGACCGGCTACGGCGACTCCGGCGCAGGCTGGACGGGCGGGGACTCCACCTGGTCGTCGCCGCTGCCCGACGGGCGGGAACTGTTCGCGTTCTCGGATTCCTTCCTCGGCCCCATCAGCCCGCCCGGCCGGCCGCCCGACGCGGCGTTCGTGCACAATTCGCTCGTCGTCCGCGACGGCGCGGGCCGCTGGTCCACCGTCGTCGGTGGGACGGCCGATCGCCCCGCGGCCCTGGTCGCACCCGCCGATCCCGCGCATTGGTTCTGGCTGGGCGCCGCGACGTACCTCGATGGGGTGCTGCAGGTTCCGCTCACCGAGTGGCGGCCCACCGGTCCGGGACCGCTCGACTTCGCGTTCGTGGGGTCCGCGCTGGCCCGATTCGACCCGCGCGATCTGCGGGTGCCGTCGTCGGTGACGCCGCTGCCGCGATCGCGCGGCATCGCATGGGGCCAATGGGTGCAGCCGGCGGGCGGCTTCAGCTACGTCTACGGCGTCGAGTACGACGGCGACCGCAAGTACCTGCACGTCGCCCGCGTCGCCGGAGGCGATCTGCGCCAACAGTTTTGGTACTGGACGGGCCGGGGCTGGTCTGCGTCGGAAGCGGACTCGTCACGGGTGACCGACGGCATCTCCGGTGAATTCTCGGTCCACCCGGTGCGGGCCGGCGTGTACCTGCTGACCACCATGGGCGGCGGCGCGGCGTTCAGCGACCGGATCGTCGGCCGGCTCGCCCCGTCGCCGGTGGGTCCGTTCGGCCCCGCGACCACGCTGTATGTGACGCCCGAGAGCGGCCGCGCGGGGCTCTACCACGACGCCGCTGTCTACACCTACAACGCCCACGCGCACCCGGAGTACTCGACGCCGTCCACCCTGGTTGTCTCCTACAACGTCAACAGCCTCGACACCGCCCCCGGCGGCGACGTGTACCGCCAGATGAGCATCTACCGTCCCCGGTTCATCGTCGTGTCGTTGCGGTGGAACGCGGCCGTGGGCGCGCCCGGCCAGCCGGCTCGCGTGCGGAACCCCTGCCCCTAGCGAAATACGCTGCAGCACAGGGGATTCTCGGCCGGGCTAGAGTGCGGTGGCCGCCCCGCGGGCGGTGGCGGCGAGGGTGGCGATCAGGCGGTCCTCGTCGGTGTCGATCTCGCCGCGCAGCCAGGCGATGATCAGCGCGGTGGTCCCGGCGACCAGCGCGCGGGTGGCCAGCTTGCGGTCGACGGAGAGCTTCGGGCGTCCGGTGAAGGGGATCGCGTCGGCCGCCATGCGCTCGGTGAAGGCACGCACCGCGTTCTGTTGACGTTCGTGCAGCCGCGGAAAGCCCGGGCACTCCATGTACAGCCGCGCGTCCGCGGGGTCCGACGCCAACGTGTGCACGACCGCGCGCAGGGTGCCCTCCACCCGTTCGGCCAGGGGAGCGGTGCTCAGCACCCGCTCCATCTGGGCCACCAGGCGGCCGAACAGCTCCTCGGCGCACGCGTCGAGCAGCTCGTCCTTGGTGGCGAATTCGGTATAGAAATAGCGCTTGCTCAGGGCGGCGCGCTGGCACACCAGCTCGACGGTCAGCGGCGCTACACCGTCGTCGGCGATGAGCGCGCGGGCGGCCGTAAGCAGCCGCGCGCGGCGGTCCTGCGAACGCTGCACGGCGCTCAGTCCGCCGTAGGTACGACCCCCGTCAGGCATGACGACGTCTTGACCCATCCACCGGCACGCGCCTAATCTTAAACGCACGCGTTCCACATTGCGATCGCACCTAGGAGAACCGTATGGGCACCCGGATCATGGACGACGCCGCGCGACTGCTGGCCGACCCCCAGGCCTACACCGACGAGAAGCGCCTGCACGAGGCGCTGGCCCACCTGCGCGCCCACGCCCCGGTGTCCTGGGTGGACGTCAAGGGCTACCGGCCGTTCTGGGCGATCACCAAGCACTCCGACGTGATGGACATCGAGCGCCAGAACGACCTGTTCACCAACGACCCGCGCCCGCTGCTGATGGTCTCCGAGGGCGAGGACATGCTGCGCGCGCAGATGGAGGCCGGCATCGGCCTGCGCACACTGATCCACATGGACGACCCGCACCACCGCGACATGCGCAAGATCGGCGTCGACTGGTTCCGCCCGAAAGTCATGCGGGACATGAAGATTCGTGTCGACGAGCTGGCCAGGATCTACGTCGACAAGATGATCGAAAAGGGCCCCGAGTGCGATTTCGTGCAGGAGGTCGCGGTCAACTACCCGCTCTACGTGATCCTGTCGCTGCTGGGCCTGCCCGAGTCGGACTTCCCGCGGATGCTCAAGCTCACCCAGGAGATGTTCGGCGGCGACGACACGGAGTTCCAGCGCGGGAACTCCCCCGAGGACATGATGGCGGTGCTGCTGGACTTCTTCAACTACTTCGCGGCGCTGACGGCCTCGCGCCGCGAGCACCCGACCGAGGACCTGGCCTCGGCGATCGCCAACGCCACGATCAACGGAGAACCGTTGTCCGACATGGACACCGCGTCGTACTACGTGATCGTCGCCAGCGCCGGCCACGACACCACCAGCGCCGGGATCGCCGGCGGGCTGCTGGCGCTGCTGGAGAACCCCGGCGAGCTCGCGCGGCTGCAGAAGGACATGAGCCTGATGGGCACCGCGGTCGAGGAGATGATCCGCTGCGTGGTGCCGGTCAAGGAATTCATGCGCACCGCCCGGGCCGACACGCAGGTGCGCGGCGTACCGATCGCCGAGGGCGAGTCGGTGCTGTTGTCCTACGTGTCGGCCAACCGCGACGAGGAGGTGTTCGACGACCCGATGCGCTTCGACGTCGGGCGGGATCCCAACAAGCATCTCTCGTTCGGGTACGGCGTGCACTTCTGCCTGGGCGCCGCGCTGGCGCGCATGGAGATGAACAGCTTCTTCACCGAACTCGTGCCGCGGATCAAGTCGATCGAGCTGGCCGGGGAGCCGCAGCTGATGGCCACGACCTTCGTCGGGGGCCTCAAGCACCTGCCGATCCGTTACTCACTGAGGTGAGCTCGCCGGGCAGCCCGTCGGTCACGACGGCCTCGGCGAGCAGCTCACCCAGCAGCGGCCCGAACTTCATCAGGTTGCCGCCCACGAACGCGACGACGCGACCGCGCCGCGCGACCCTCCAGCCGTCGCCGCCTACGTCCAGCCAGGGGGCGCGGACCGTCACGCAGTCGACCTGGCCCACGGGCGACAGGGACGGGAACAGCGCGCGCACGGTGGCGGGATCCGGTACCTCCTGTCCGAAAGCCCAGCGGCCCGTGCCGCCGAGCGGCAGGCCGTAGCCTTCGGGCGCGGACAGGCAGGCGGCGCCGACGGCGTCGGCGCCGGAGTAGGTCAAGCGGGTGTGCGGGGCGAACTCGACGTCGAGCTCACCGAACAGCGCCGGGGTGCGGGTCCCCGCGCAGATCAGCACGCGGTCGCCGCGCAGCACGGCGCCGTCGGCCAGGGTCGCCGCGCCGTCGTCGGCGACCGAGACGACCTCGCGGCGGTAGATGGTGACGCGCCGCGCCAGTGCGGACAGTGCGCGCCGAATGCGTAGGCTGCCGCCCAGCGGGTCGAACAGACCCGCCTCCCACGGCGCTTCCAGGAACGGGATCTTGTGCACGATCTCGCGCCGGTCCAGCCACGAGAAGGCGGCGCCGGCCAGCGTCATCGCCGCCGCGGTGTCCGCGCGGGCATTGACGGTGACGAAGCCCTCCGAGCCCAGCAGCCGTCCGGCGTCGAGCTCGGATTCCCAGCGCTGCCAACCACTTCGGGCCCGCAGCGCCAGGGCGCACAACTCCGGGCGCCGGTGCGCGATCCGGAAGATCCGGCCCGGGCCCGCCGACTGCTCGGCGAAGGGTTCGCCGCGTTCGAACACGACGGCGCGCCGGCCGCGCCGCGTCAGCTCGTAGGCGGTCGCGAGCCCGCAGATTCCCGCCCCGACGATGACGATCACGGTCGCGCGCCCCGCACCGCGTCAGAAGTAGAACCCGGCGTGGGGCGCAACGGGCACCGCGAACAGCCGGTCGGCCACGACGAGCGCACCGGGGTCCTCGGCTCGGGCCAGCCCGGCGGCGGCCAGCCCGCGCCAGGTCGCGCCGCCCAGCAGCACGGCGGCCAGCCCCGCGATGCCGACGTGCAGGTGGGCGGGTCGATCCGTAGGCTCGGCGCCGCCGCCCCCGATGACGAAGCGAGTGGAGTTGTCGGACAGCAGCGGGTCGTCGACGGCGACGGTGACGGCGCCCTCGCCGGCGTAGCCACGCGCCGCCAGCGCCCGGCGGGCGTCGACGATGCGCAGCCACGTTTCGTCATGCACGGCGGTTACCCGCATCGCCCGCCGGTCAACAAGCAGCCAGGGCAGCGGGTCGTCGAGCGGCAGCGACCAGAACACCACCTTGTCGATCAGGTCGAGGCCGAGCAGGAAGCGCAGCAGCCCCAAGTAGGCGTCCCCGTTGGGTGCGAAGAAGTCCTCGACGACGATGGTGCGCTCGTCGCTGACGAACCAGTGCTCGGTGCCGACGGGGCGGTAGCGGGCGAACCCCGACTCCGAGCCCGGTGCGCCGTGCACCACGATATACGAAGGGCCCGAGGAGGATTCGGCGCGCAGCCGTGCGCCCTCCCACCACTGGGCCGGGCGGTCGAGGGTCCCCGGGCGCGACGGGCGGTTGCTCGCGCAAATCCGGGGCAGCAGCTCCCACGCCTCGGCGGTCGGGGCCAGCCGCACCGGCCCGCCGGCCCCGACACCGGGTCGCAGCGTCGCCCGCGCCGTGCGCACCTCCACACTGTGCGACGAACTCGCGACCCCGTAGCCGTACCGCTCGTAGATGGTGGCCTCCGACGCCCGCAATGACGCCACCACCTCGCCGCGGGCGACGAAGTCGTCGAGCTGATGGCGGATGAGGGCGGTGGCGATGCCCCGGCGGGTGAACGAGGGCAGCACCCCGATGTGCGTGACGGCGGCGTGTGGAACCACCGACCCGCCGGGAAGCGTGAGCCCGCTCGTCGCGGCGTCGGCGGTGCCGACGAGTTGCCCGTCGACGTATGCCCCGATGGTGCGGCCGGGTTCGAGCAGCCGGGCAATCCGGCCGGGCGGCAGGTCCGGCAGCGGTGGCAGCCCGACCATCGCGGCGCGGAAAACGTTGGCCGCGGCGGCGAGCTCCTCCTCGCCGTCGAGCACGCGGATGTCGGTGGTCACTAGGGCACCATCCTTTCAGCGGATGCCGTTTTGGTGTTCGTTGAAGGGACTCGGCGGGGGCCGAGGTGACGGCCAGTGGTGGTCGCTCGTTGAGGGCTTGCATGACACCGCCGCCCTCGGTCCTCCCGGGGTCGCAGACCGGCAGCAGGAAGACGCGCCGCAGAGCGCCAGTTAGTGACCGTCCGGTGGTCGATCCCCTCGCCGTGTCGTCGCTGCCAACCTGAGGAGATCCGTTGTCGGAAGACACCACAGAAATCGTTTACGTCGGTTTGGATTGGGCCGCTGCCACCCATGCCGTGTGCGTACTGTCTGCGGTCGGAAAAGTCATGGCACAGTTCATGATCGATCACAGCGCGGAAGGTATCGCCATACTGATCCGCAAACTCGCCAAGTTCGGTGATCCCGCCGACGTGCACATCGGGATCGAGCGACCCAACGGACGACTGGTCGACCTGCTCTTGGAAGCCGGCCACCCGGTCATCCCGGTATCCCCGAACGCCATCAAGACCTGGCGGGATGGCGAAGTCGTTTCCGGAGCCAAGTCCGATACCGGCGACGCCGTGGTGATCGCCGAGTACCTGCGACTGCGCCACCATCGATTGCACCCCGTGGCGCCCTACAGCCCCCAGACCAAGGCGCTGCGCACTGTAGTGCGCACCCGCGACGACGTCGTCGCCATGCGGGTATCGGCCACCAACCAACTCAGCGCCCTGCTCGACGACCACTGGCCTGGCGCCAAAGCGATCTTCGCCGACGTCGGATCCCCAATCAGCTTGACGTTCCTGCGCCAATACCCCAGCGCCACCAGCGCGGCCCGCCTGGGCGAAAAACGGTTGGCCGCGTTCTTGGCCAAGCACAGCTACTCCGGCCGTCGACCGGCCAGCGAACTGCTGGGCCGGCTGCGCAGCGCACCGGCAGGCACCACCAACCCCACCCTGTGCACCGCCGTCACCGATGCCGTATTGGCACTGGTCACCGTGCTCGAGGCACTCAACAACGCTGGCAAGAACCTCGACAAAGCAGTCGTCGCCCGCCTCGGGGAGCACCCGGACGCCGAGATCTTCACGTCGCTGCCAAGGTCGGGTCAGATCAACGCCGCCCAGGTGCTCGCCGAGTGGGGCGACTCCCGAGCAGCCTACGACGGACCCGACGCAGTAGCCGCCCTCGCCGGAACCACCCCGGTGACCAAAGCGTCCGGCAAACAGCACGCCGTGCACTTCCGCTGGGCGTGCAACAAACGCTTCCGCCGGGCACTGACCACCTTCGCCGACAACAGCCGCCACCAAAGTCCCTGGGCCGCAGACATCTACACCCGAGCCATCGCTCGCGGACACGACCACCCGCACGCCATACGTATCCTCGGGCGCGCCTGGATCCGCGTCATCTATCGCTGCTGGCAAGATGGCGTCCCCTACAACCCCAACCTCCACGGCGGAGCACAAAGACTGCTGCCGCAAACGGCCTGAGGTTGACTCAGGAAGTGTCATGCCGCCATCATGTCTCGTGCCGGCCGCGGAGATGTAAGGGGCGAGGATTTATCCGCCGCCCGGCCTGCCCTCGGCCACCGCGGCCTTGCGAAACAGGACGCGGATAAGGTCCGACAGCGTGGCCGGCATCCTCCGCCGGTCTTCAGCTCTGAGGGCTGCGGTGGACAGCGTGTGGTGGCCGCTTAGGCCGCCCCCCTTGGCAACTGATGACGGTCACCCACCGTCGCGGGGTTGGGCAGCCCCAAGTTGTCGGACCCTGCTGTGATGATGTGGGTATGTGTTTGACCGCGTCGTTGGGCTTTGCCGAAGCGCCTGCTGAGCCGCTTATTCCGCAGGAGCGTTTGGCGGTGTTGTTTGAGGAGTTATCGGAGTTGGCCGGTCAGCGCAACGCTATTGATGGGCGCATTGTGGAGATCGCCGCCGAGATCGACCGTGACGGGTTGTGTGGGATGACGGGGGCGCGGTCGGTGGCGGCGTTGGTGGCCTGGAAGCTGGGGTGCTCGTCGGCGAACGCGCACACGATTACGACGGTGGCGGGCCGGCTGGCGGAGTTCCCGCGCTGCGCCCAGGGTCTGCGGGAGGGCCGTTACTCGTTGGATCAGGTCGGGGTGATCGCCGCCCGGGGCGGGGCGGGTTCGGATGAGCATTATGCGCAGTTGGCCGCGGTTGCTTCGGTGAGCCAGTTGCGCACCGCGGTCAGCCTCGAACCGCGTCCGCAGCCTGCGCCTGGCCGCCCGGATCCGCAGCCCTCGATCACCAAAACCTCCTGTAGCGAGGAGTTGACCTGCTGGCGGATCAAGCTTGCGCCGCTGGAGGCGGCCAAGTTCGATGCCGCGCTGGCCGCCCACCGTGATGCGCTGATCACCGCGTGGAAACACGACCGCGCCGATAGCGAGCCCGCACCGGAGAGCGTGCCGCCGTTGCCGGGCACCCTGGAGGCCTTCCTGCGTCTGGTGGACACGGGCTGGGACACCGAGGCCGCCCGCCGCCCGCACGGCCAGCACACCACGGTGGTGGTGCACCTGGATGTCGACAAGCGCGCCGCCGCGCTGCACCGGGGTCCGCTGCTGACCGACGCCGAGCGGCAGTACGTGACGTGTGATGCCACCTGGGAGGCCTGGTTTGAACGCGACGGCGAGTTGATCGGTGCGGGGCGCACGACGCGCCAGATCAGCCGGCGGCTGCGCCGCGCGCTCGAGCACCGCCACCCCCGCTGTGCGGTGCCCGGCTGCGGGGCCACCCGCGGCCTGCACGCTCATCACCTTCAGCATTGGGAAGACGGTGGGCCCACCGAGTTGGCCAACCTGGTCCTGCTCTGCCCCTACCATCACCGGCTGCACCACCAAGGTGGCATCACCCTCACCGGACCCGCCGACGATTTGACCGTCACCGACAGCGACGGGCAGGCGCTGCACCCGGGATCGCTGGCGCGCCCACCCACCCTGGCCCCACCCGCCGTACCGCCGTATCCCGGCCCCACCGGCGAACGCGCCGACTGGTGGTGGTACGACCCCTTCGAACCCCAACCGCCGCCCAGCACCAACTAGGTTCTGCGATCGACGCGGAAACTGGTTAGGGCACAGAGGATCTCGTTTGCGCTACCCCGGCTCTGACGGACCTTGACAATCGGCTCGGGCGCGGTGCCCTAACGGATGGACAGCCCTGTCAGCGCGCGCGAGATCACCAGGCGCTGGATCTCGCTGGTGCCCTCGAAGATGGTGAAGATCTTCGCGTCGCGGTGCATCCGCTCCACGGGGTAGTCGCGGGTGTAGCCGTTGCCGCCCAGGATCTGGATCGCCTCGTCGGTCACGTAGACCGCGGCCTCGCTGGCCACCAGCTTGGCCATCGACCCCTCCGCGGCGTCGAAGTCCTGGTTGTTGCGGGCCATCCAGCCGGCCCGCCACACCAGCAGCCGGGCCGCGTCGATCCGGCTCTTCATGTCCGCCAGCTTGAAGGCCACCGCCTGGAATTCACCGATCTTGCGGCCGAATTGCTCACGCTGGCAGGCATAGTCGAGGGCGTATTCGTAGGCCGCCCGCGCCACCCCGACGGCCATCGCGCCGACGGTGGGCCGGGTGCGCTCGAAGGTCTTCATCGCCGCCTGCCCGCGCGCGGAGGCGCCGGACTTGGCCCGGGCGATCCGCGCCTCGAACTTCTCCCGGCCGCCCAGGATCGCGTCCTCGGGCAGGCGGACGTCGTCGAGCACCACCTCGGCGGTGTGCGAGGCGCGGATCCCGTGCTTCTTGAATTTCTGGCCCTGGGCAAGGCCTTTGGTGTCCGGCCCGATGACGAACGTCGCCTGGCCGCGGGTGCCCAGCTCGGGGTAGACCGACGCCACCACGATGTGCACGTTGGCGATGCCGCCGTTGGTCGCCCACGTCTTGGTGCCGTTGAGCACCCACTCACCCGCCGCCTCGTCGTAGCGGGCCCGGGTGCGAATGCCGCCGACGTCGGAACCCGCGTCGGGCTCCGAGGAGCAGAACGCGCCGAGCTTGGGCTCGTCGGGAGTGCCGAACATCTCGGGCAGCCAACGGCCGAGCTGTTCGGGAGTTCCGTTGCCCGCCAACGCCGCCGCGGCCAGCCCGGTGCCCAGGATGGACAGCGCGATGCCGGCGTCGCCCCAGAACATCTCCTCGAACACGGTGAGCATGCCCACGCCCGACGGCTCGGTGGCTTGCTGCGCGAACAGGTCGGCCGAGTAGAGCCCCACCTTGGCGGCCTCCTGGATCACCGGCCACGGGGTCTCCTCCCGCTCGTCCCATTCGGCGGCGGCCGGGCGGATCACGTCGGCCGCGAACTGGTGCACCCAGTCGCGGACCATGACCACGTCGTCGCTGAGTTGCAGTGAAAACGTCACAGCGCTACTCCTGAATCTTCCGGGTTGAGTACTGGGCGAGGATGCTGACCGTCTGGCCGACCCACGCCTCGAGGTAACGGTGTTCGTCGATGTTGCCGGGCAGCCGGCCGGTCAGCGCCTGCAGCGTGGCGGCATACGACAGCGACGCGATGGCCACGGCCGCGGCCGCCTCCGGATCGGGGATGCGGGTGCGGCCGGCGCGATTGGAGGCGGCCAGCTCGTCGGCGAACCGCTGGTAGGCGTTGTCGGTGATCACCTGCCAAGTCTTCTCGTCGAGGTCGCCGAGCTCGTCGGGCTCGCGCAGCATCACCTTGAGCAGGTCCTCGCTCTGGCGCAGGTTGTCCCAGATCAGCTCGCCCGCGGTGCGCACCGCCTCCTCGACGCCGCCCGGCTCCCCGGCGTCGTACTGCTCCCGCGCGGCCACGATGCTGTCGCACCTGTGCGCGACCGCGGCTTCCAGCAACTCGCGTTTGGAGCCGAAGTGCTTGTAGAGCGCGCCGGACCCCGGCGCCAGCCCCGAGGCCCGCTGGATGTCGGCCACCGATGTCGCCGCGTAGCCCTTGGCGGCGAAAAGCTTGAGCGCCTCGGCCAAGAGGCGATCGCGTCCGGAGGCGGCCATAGGTGAGAGAGTACTCACTCACCTCGCGGGGGCGGCAACCGGGTGCGCCGTGGTTGCGGTGCCGGTCAGGGCACCTGCGGCTTGATCTCCTCGATCACCCAGCGTGCATGGTCGAGGTACTCGTCGACCCCGCTCACCGCCGGCAGCGGCACGGAGCTGACCGTGACGCCCTGCTCGCCGAGCCAGCCCAGCCGGTCGACGATCTCGGCGGCGCTCATGCCCGTGTGCCCGTGGGGATCGTCGCGCGCCACGTGTCCCTCCCCGACGCGCGCCGTCGCCATCCCGTGCATGACCTCGAAGGGTCGGCCGTCGAACGACGGTTGGGATTTGATGAAGTCCAGCCGCTCGGCGATCTCGTCCGGCGGGGTCAGAAACGGCCACCAGCCCGAGGCGTACTTGGCCGCCCGGCGCAGCGCCGCGTCGGCGTCCCCACCGATCCAGATGGGCAGGTGCGGCTTCTGCAGCGGCTTGGGCTCGAACGCGACGTCGGCGAACGAGACGTAGCGACCCTCGAATCGCGGCGTGTCACTGGTCCACAGCTCGACGATGGCCGCCAGGTATTCGTCGGCGATGCGGCCGCGTTCGCCGAACGGCACCCCGAGCAACTCGAACTCGCGCCGCAGCCACCCCACGCCGAAGGTGACCATCATGCGTCCGCTGCTCATCCAGTCCGCGGTGGCCAGGGCCTTGGCCAGCACGATCGGGTGCTGCAGCGGTAGCAGGGTCACACAGGAGTTGAGCCGTATCCGTTCGGTGGCGCCGGCGAGGTACGCCTGCGCCGCGGTCGACGCGAGGTAGTGTGGACCGGACAACTCGACGTTATCGGTGGGTATCACGTAGTGCTCCGGCACGGCGATCATGTCGTAGCCGCACCGATCGGCGCATTTGGCCATGCGGGTCTGATCGGCGCCCGTGACGCTCGCCTCCCAGGGCTGCATCATCGCCGGCAGGCGCAGCATGTGGGGGAGGTTGAAGACGAATTTCACCCGCGGCTCCCGTCAGATCGTCCTACCGGACAGTGTGTCGGGCGTCGACACGCATTCGACGCGCAAAGGTGAGCGGCGGCCGGTGCCCGGTGGCGTCAACCATAATTGGCCCATGATTTTCGCCCAGGGCCATGACATGGGCTTGCCGGTGCGGGCTCGATGATGGAGCAGGAATCCCGCGAATTCGCACACCTGCGGCTACCGACGCGGGTGCTGTCGCTGCGCACCATCGTCATCGTTGCGCAACTGGGGGTGATCGCTTTCGCCGTCGCCCTGGCCGCGTGGATATGGATCGGCGTCACCAACGACCAGTACAGCCAGCTGGACCGCCGGCTGGATTCGGTCAGCAGCCTGGGCGACATCAACACGTTGCTCAACACCGCGCGGCTGACCAGTCCCGACCGGCCGACGCCGGACGGCAACCTGGTGCGCACGGTGCGCATCGGCGCCGTGACCGTCTCCGTGCCCAGCGACATCGTGCTGCCCAAACTGCCCAGCGGCTACGCGAACACCACCATCAACGGCGTGCAATACCGGGTCCGCACGTTCACGGCGGGACCGGCCTCGATCGCGCTGGCGGCGCCGCTGGCCGAGGCCCAGCACCGGATCAACGAACTGCATCTGCGGGTGCTGTTGATCTGCGCCAGCGTCATCGCCGGCACCGTGCTCGTCGGCTGGGTGATCTCGCTGATCATGGTGAACCCGTTCCTGCTGCTGGCCCAGCAGGCCCGCGCCATCAACGCCCAGTCCAGTCCGGACGAAGTCCAGGTCCGCGGCGTGCGCGAGGCCGTCGAGATCGCCGAGGCCGTCGAGGGGATGCTGGCCCGCATCGGCAACGAGCAGCAGCGCACGCGGGCGGCGCTGGAGTCGGCCCGCGACTTCGCCGCCGTCGCCTCACACGAACTGCGCACCCCGCTGACCGCCATGCGCACCAACCTCGAGGTGTTGTCCACCCTGGAGTTGGCGCCCGAACAGCGGCACGAGGTGATCAGCGACGTCATCCGCACCCAGAGGCGCATCGAGTCGACGCTGACGGCGCTCGAACGGCTGGCTCAGGGCGAGCTCACCACCGTCGACGACTTCGTGCCGTTCGACATCACCGAACTCCTGGACCGCGCCGCCCACGATGCGCTGCGCATCTACCCCGACGTCGACGTGTCGCTGGTGCCCTCGCCCACCGTGTTGATGGTGGGCCTGCCCACCGGCCTGCGGCTGGTGATCGACAATGCCATCGCCAACGCCGTCAAACACGGCAATGCCACCGAAATCCAGCTCAACGTCGCCAGTTCCGGCGAGGGCGTGCAGATCACCGTCGACGACAACGGCACCGGGGTGCCCCAGGACGAACGCACCGCCGTCTTCGCGCGCTTCTCCCGCGGCTCGACGGCATCGCGTTCGGGCTCCGGGTTGGGCCTGGCGCTGGTGGCCCAGCAGGCCGAATTGCACGGCGGCCAGGCCTCCCTGCACGCCAGCCCGCTGGGCGGGACGCGCCTGCTGCTCAAGCTGGCCGGCGACGGGCGCGGCCCGGCCTGAGCGGGGCGCGGCGCGGAATCGCTCAGCCGCGCCAAAGATTTGCATTCGATATGCGCTCGGCTCGCCGGATTGACCCGGCGGTAGGGCCCACATACCGTCGAACGCAGGAGCCAGGACTGCCCGGCCGGACAGCGGTGTTTGGGGTTGGTACGTAATCTCCTGGGCTCCAATGGCTTACGCGGATGCGATCGGCCGCAGCGGGCGGCGCTCAGCGCGGCGGGGCGAGGATTCGATGACGGAGGGATCGGCGATGCAGTGTACCGAAAAGCTCGATGACGGCACTGCACCCGCGCCGGCCTCACGAACCGACCGCGTGCGGGAGATGATCCGGCACGACCTGCCCGCATCGCTGGTGGTGTTCCTGGTCGCGCTGCCGTTGTCGCTGGGGATCGCGATCGCCTCGAACGCGCCGGTGCTGGCCGGCCTGACCGCCGCCATCGTCGGGGGAATAATCGGCGGCTTCCTTGGCGGATCACCACTGCAGGTCAACGGTCCCGCAGCGGCACTGACCGTGGTCGTCGTCGACCTGGTATCCCAATTTGGTTGGGGTATAACGTGTTTGATCACAGCTATCTCCGGAGTGGTGCAGGTGGCCCTGGGGCTCAGCCGCGTGGCGCGGTCCGCGCTGGCGATCTCCCCGGTAGTCATACACGCCATGCTGGCGGGTATCGGCATCACCATCGCCCTTCAGCAGGTGCACGTACTGCTGGGCGGCAAGTCCAAAAGCTCGTCCTGGCAAAACGTTGTCGGCCTACCCGGTCAGATCGTCGGCGCGCACGGGCCCGGCGTTCTCCTGGGGGTGTCGGTGATCGTCATCCTGGTCGGCTGGCGCTGGGTTCCGGCCAAAGTGCGCCGGATTCCGGGCCCGCTGGTGGCCATCGTTGCGGTGACGGCGATTTCGGTGATCTTCCCGTTTCACGTCTCCCGGATCCAGATCGAGGGGTCGCTGCTGGACGCAGTCCGGTTGCCGACGCTGCCCGATGGCAACTGGCAAGCCATCGCAATGGGAGTTCTCACCGTCACACTCATCACCAGCGTCCAGAGCCTGCTCACGGCCGTGTCGATCGACAGGATGCACCACGGGCCGCGCACCGACTTCGACCGCGAATTGCTCGGCTTGGGCGCGGCGAATGTCGTGTCGGGCGCAATAGGCGGCCTGCCGATCAGCGGCGTGATCGTCCGCAGCGCGGCCAACGTCGAGGCGGGCGCGAAATCGCGCGCTTCGAGCATCATGCACGGATTCTGGATCCTGTTGTTCACACTGCCTTTCGCCGGGCTGGTCGAAGAGATACCGACTGCAGCACTGGCCGGTTTGCTGATCATCGTCGGAACCCAGCTGCTCAAGCCCGCCCACGTCGAAACGGCGCTGCGGAACGGGGACATCGCGGTCTACGTCGTGACGGCGGTCGGCGTCGTGTTCCTGAACCTGTTGCACGGCGTGATGATCGGGCTCGCGTTGGCGGTTGTCCTCACCGGGTGGCGGGTGATCCGGGTGCGGATCGAGGCGAAGGAGGTGGGCGACGAATGGCGCGTGGTGATCGAGGGTGCGTGCACTTTTCTCGCGCTGCCGCGGCTGACCCGCGTGCTGGCGTCCGTGCCCGAACGCACCACCGTCACGGTCGAGATGCTCGTCACCCACCTCGACCACGCCGCGCACCAAGCGATCAGCGACTGGGAGCGCCGGCATCTCGCGCTGGGCGGGACCGTCCACCTGCACAACGAACTCGAGGCCGGTCCGAAGGGGCCCACGCGGATCCGCCGTGCGGCTCGGCTCACGTTGGTCGAAGGCGGGGCGGGGACCAAGTGAGCCGGGCTACGGACCCTTAGAGGGGGGTGGCCTGCTGGGCCAGGTTCAGCAGCAGGTACGCGACGCACAGCAGGAAGTGCAGGACGACCAGAACCAGGCCGGCGAACATCAGCGAGCGGGTGCCCCGGCGTTTCATCCGCTTGATCCTGGCGGCGCGCGCCTCCCGGTTCATCTGCAGCGCGATGAGGGCGAACTGCACGTCCATCACCTCGTGCGCCGCGGCGGGCATCCCGGCCACCAGCGCCCGGAGGCGCCCCGGTGCGGTCTGGACGCCGACACCGGCGAAGCGCTGGCACAGCCGTCGCGCCCGGACCCGGCCCAGTGTCTGATATCGCGTGTGCAGCTGGTGGGACAGGTGCTCGCGCTCGTCGCCCCAGCGATCCGACGGGGTCGTCACAGGCGGAGAGTCTAATGTGTCCTGGGCCACTTTTCCGAGTGTCTGCGCCGATTACGTCGACGAAGTGTCCTCGGCCGCGGACACGCCGTCGGTGGGCATCCGCTCGGACTCGGGCAGGCCGAGGTAGCGCTCGAGGTTGCGGTGCATGTTGATCACCCGCCGCTCCTCGCTCGACAGCACCAGGTGGGTGAAGCCCGGTTGATGCAGGCCCCGCTGCAGGCCGGGCAGCACCTTGATGTCCTGGGTCAGCACCAGGCCCGGCTCGGCTTCCCCGGCCGCGACGCGGACGTCCGTCGGTTTGCTGCGCGGCGCCCCGGGTGCCATGCGCGTCATCAGGAACATCACCAGCTCGCCGTGATCGGGGTCCGCCCCCGGCCGCGAGCACATGACGGTCAGGTGGTCGGCGTTGGTCAGCAGCGTCAGGTTCGGGAACACGTTGTACTGGTGCAGCCGCGTGATGCGGTCGGTGTCGGCCCAGCCGAGGTCGACGCCACGGCTCGCCGCGAACGACCGCGTGGTCGCCGCGATCAGGTCGGCCACCGTCTGTCCCGGCTCGCGTTCGGGAAGCGGCGTGCCCTCGGCCGCGCCCATCAGCGCGCCCTGCGTGCAAACGTAGGCGTCCCACACCTCCTCGTCGCTCAGCGCGCCCTCGAAACGCGGGCTCTGGACCCCGTAGGGTTGGTCGGACTTGCCCGTGTGACCCCAGATGCGTTGCGGCGCATGAATGTCGTCGACGCACCGCAGCAGCTCCGGATGCAGCGTCTGGATGTGGTAGGTCTCGCTGTAGCCGTCGGCGATGGTCTTCCAGTTCGCCTCGACGTCCACGGTCAGCGTGGCGTAGCAGCGGAAGTCGCCCAGCCGGCACCAGGCGATGTCGTCGGGCACCGCCTCCAGGTAGTCGGGCAGCGGCATCGCGTCGAGGTCGAGGTTGACGAAGACCAGTCCCTCCCAGGCCTCGACCCGGGCAGGCACCAGGGGAAAGTCCGACATGCTTAGCGAGCCGAAGCCCTTGCGGTCGGGCACCCGCTTCAGCGTGCCGGCCAGGTCCCAGGTCCAGCCGTGATAGCCGCACTTGATCTCGCGCAGCCCCTGCCCCGAGCCCACACACAGCGAGTTGCCGCGATGCCGGCAGGCGTTCTGGAAGGCGCGCAGCGCGCCGTCGTCCCCGCGCACGATCAGCACCCCGTAAGGGCCACAGCGGTATTCGAAATAGTCGCCCGGCTCGGCGACATGGTCGACCATGCAGGCGAGCTGCCAGACCCTCGGCCACATGCGTTCGATCTCGAGCGCGGCGAACGCCGGGGAGTAATAGCGCTCGGCCGGCACCAGGGTCGGGTGCTGCGGCGGGGTGCCGATCGCGTCCTCGCCGCGGGTGCGGACGGGATTGCCGGCGGTCACGTGCGGCGAACCCTCAGCGCGCTCCGCGCACCAGGCGGCCGGGGCGGGCGCCGGTGTCGACGTCGCCGCGGCGGGTCACGGTGCCGCTGACGATGGTCGCGGCGTATCCGCTGGCGCCCTGCAAAATCCGGTTTCCGCCGGCCGGCAGGTCCCAGGCCATCGCCGCCGGGTGCAGGGTGAGTGCGTCCATGTCGATCACGTTGACGTCGGCCTTCTTGCCCGGCTCGATGGTGCCGCGGTCGGTCAGGCCGAACAAGTGCGCGGTGTCGCGCGACTGCTTGCGGATCACGTACTCCAGCGGCAGCTTCTCGCCGCGGCGGCGGTCGCGCGCCCAGTGTGTGAGCAGGAACGTGGGATAGGAGGCGTCACAGATCATGCCGCAGTGCGCGCCGCCGTCGGAGAGCCCCAGCACGCCGGCGGGGTGCATCAGCATCTCGCGGATCGCGTCGCAGTTGCCGTCGGCGTAGTTGAACAGGGGCAGCATCAGCATGGCGGTCGCGTCGGCCTCGAGCATGAGGTCGTACAGCGCCGACAGCGGGTCCTCGCCCCGCGCCGCGGCGATCGCGGCGACGGTGCGGTCCGGGGTGGGTTCGTAGTCGGGCGGATCGCCGAGCGCATAGAGGCGCTGCAGCGAGTGCTGCACCAGGGCGAACATCCCGTCGAACAGCAGCGTCGGGTCGACGGGCAGGTCCTCCTCGGCCAGAATCGCGGCCTTCACCGCGGGGTCGGCGAGGCGCTGCGCGAGCTCGGCGCGGCTGCACTCGGCCGCCAGGCGGCGGTAGGTGGGCCGGTGGCTGAAACCGTGATGCCCCTGGAACCCGATCATCATGCCGAACGGGCGCGCCGCGACCTGCGGGTACAGCCGGGCGCCGGCCGAGTGCGCGTCGGCGGACAGGTCCAACAGTTCGCGCCACAGCTTCGGGTCGGCGTCCACCTGGATCAGGGCAAACGACACGGGCCGGTCGATTTCGGCGCTCAACCGCCGCATCCAGTCGACTTCCTTTTTGGGGCCGACGATGTCCTCGCCCGCGGCACCCTGTGGCGCCAGCTCGAACACCGCCTGCCCGCCGGCCGCCATGGCGCGGCCCAGGCCGAACAATTCCTCTTCGGCCGCGAACGTGCCGGGTACGGGCTCGCCGTCCATCGCGCGGTGGCCCATCGTGCGCGACGTCGAGAACCCGAGCGCGCCCGCTTCGATCGCCTCCCGGACCAATCGGCCCATCGCCTCGATGTCATCGGGGGTGGCCGGCTCGTTTCGGGCGCCCCGCTCGCCCATCGCGTACGCGCGGATGGCGCCGTGGGCGACCTGGCTGCCGACGTCGACCGCAAACTTTTGCTTACCGATGGCGTCGAGGTACTCCGGATAGGTCTCCCAGCCCCAGGTGATGCCCTCGGTCAGCGCGGTGCCGGGGATGTCCTCGACGCCCTCCATCAGCTCGATCAGCCACTGCTCGGTGCCGGGCCGGACCGGGGCGAAGCCGACGCCGCAGTTGCCGCTGACCACGGTGGTGACCCCGTGACCGCTGGACGGCTCGAGCAGGCTGTCCCAGCTCACCTGGCCGTCGTAGTGGGTGTGGATGTCGACGAACCCGGGGGCCACCACCCGCCCGGCCGCGTCGATGGTTTCGGCCGCCTCGGCGGTTTTCAGACCGCCCGTCTCAGGATCGCCCGCGCCCTGCTGGTCTGGAAGGCGGACGACGTCGACGATCCTGCCGTCCCTGATCCCGATGTCGGCGAGGTAGCGGTCCGCGCCCGTCCCGTCGACGACCGTGCCACCGATGATTTTCAGGTCGAACATGAGGGCTTCTCCTTGTCGCCATGCGCTGTCGGCGCGGGCGGGCGGCCAATCGGAACTCGCGTTATTACGCTACTCCAAGTAGCGTAACTCCTGGCGGATTCGTTGGCGATAGGTCGCGTCGATGAATTTCGCCGAACGTCAGCCCGTCGAGAGCCCCAGTGATTCCGCGGCTTCTGCGACGGCCTGGGGTGGGCGCCGCGGGCGCCGGACGGGAAACCAGCGCTGGTTCCAGACCCCGAGCACCGCGAGCACCGAGGCCAGGTCGGCGCCGGCCGGGGTGAGCCGGTACGACGGGCGCACGGCGTCCGCCGCGCGGGTCATCACGCCGGTCTCGACGAGTCCCTTCAGCTTGCGCGACAGGGTGTGATCCGAGATGCCCAGCCGGAGCTTGAACTCGTCGAACCGCGTGGCGCCGTCGAGCGCTTCGCGCACGAGCAGCAGCGACCACTTGTCCCCCAGCAGCCCGACGGCGCGCGCCATGGGGCAGTCGGCACTCTCGTGCGGATCCATACCGGCCACCCTAGTCGGCAGTGCTTCCGTTTTGGAAGTCAGTCCACTACCATAACGGAAGTTGGGAAGTTGGTGACGGACACCGGTGAGGACGTCGGAAATGGCAACTCTGCGCGCGCACAATCGGTTCGCCGCCGCTCGGGAACCCCGCGAGGTCGTCGACGGCGTCTGGCTGCTCGGCAGCCACCGGGTGAACTTCTACGCCGTCGTCGAGGGCAGATCGATCACCCTCGTCGACGCCGGCTTCTACGGCCACCTGCGTTACCTGAAACGTTGGCTCGCGCAAATCGGCCGAAGCATCGACAACGTCGAGGCGATCGTCATCACTCACGGCCATGCCGATCACCTCGGCTTCGCCGGTGATTTCGACCGCCGCGGCGTTCCGGTCTACGTCCACGAGGACGATGTGGCAATCTCCCGCACGACTGGCGTCCGGCGTCCGCCGGAGCGGATGCGGCGCAACTTGTGGCGGCCCGCTGCGCTCGGCATGCTCGCCGAGGGAGCCACCGACTCGGTGTTCACCCAACCGCCGGTCCCCGGCGCCCGCCCGTTCCGTGCAGCTGAGGAGCTCGATGCGCCGGGAGGCCTCCGGCCGGTTCACGTTCCCGGGCATTCGCCGGGCAACTGCACCCTGCACCACCCCGGCCTGGACCTGATGTTTACCGGCGACACCCTGATGACACGCGATCCGATGTTCGGCGGCGAGGGCCCGTTGGTGTTCAGCGAACGCCCCGCCAACGACGAACTCTGCCTTGCGAATTTGCGTCTGTTGCGAGAGTTCGCCTCGGCGGGACTACTGCCGGCCCACGGCGAACCCGACCCGACCGCCGGAGCGCTGGGCGATGCCATTGCCCGGGCGCGGATCGCCAAGCCCGGGCGGACCTCCTGCTGAAACGAACTCATCGGCCCGCCACCGGTTTCCGTTTTTCCAGGGCCTCGATGGTGTCCAGGTCCTCGAGCGCGGCGACACCGCGCCGCACGCCTTCCATGGCGATGCCGTCGGCCTGCATTCCACCCATCCCGGCGGTGATCAGCGGCGCGACGTACGCGTACAGCGCGCCCTGCCGGTACCGCAGCCACAGGTCGTCGCGGTCGAGGTCGGGCCCGCCGGCGGCCGCGAGCGCGCGCCGGTAATCGTCGAGCAGGTCCCGTTCGGTCGCGCGGCGGTCTTCGGCCGTCAGGTTGGTTGCGGCTGCGCCCCCGCCCACCGGCGCTGCTGGAGCCCTACGATCTGACCCGCCAATTCACGATCCTGCGTGCGCTCGAGGGCACCGTGGTCCGCGTTCCGCGGGCGCTGTGGCTGGAGGAAACCGGTGCCGTGCTGGGCCGACCGTTCTTTGTCATGGAACGCGTCGCCGGTGACGTGTACGAAATGGAGCCGCCCGCCGGCGTCGCCGATCAGACCGTGGCGCGGATGTGCCAGAGCCTGCTCGAGCTGCTGGCGGCGATCCACTCGGTCGACCTGCACCGGACCGGCCTCGACGCGCTCGACACCGGCGGCGATCATCTCGACCGCGAGCTCGACCACTGGGCCGCGGAGATGAACCGGGTCAAGCGCGATTGCCTGCCCACCCTGGAACGGCTGCACCGCGCGCTGCGGGAGGCAGGCCCGCGCCCTGCCCGAACGTCACCCTGGTGCACGGGGACGCCAAACCGGGCAACTTCGCCTTCAGCGGCGGTGAGGTCAGCGCGGTCTTCGACTGGGAGATGACGACCGTCGGTGACCCGCTGACCGACATCGGCCGGCTGGAAATGCTGTGGATGCAGCCCGTGGGCATCAACAGCCACCCGGCGGCGCTCCCGATCGATGCCCTGCTCGCGCTACGAGGCGATCAGTGGCATCGGGATCCAGAATCGCTCCTGGTACCGCGCTTTCAACGCCTACAAGATGGCGGTCATCTGCCTCATCGGCGCCATGCTCGTCGAGGACGGGCACAGCGACGACCAGAAACTCGTGCTGGCCGCCTACGGCACCGCGATGATGACCAAAGCGGGCCTGTCCGAACTCGGCATCGACGAACCGCTTGAGGACGGTCCGGTGCTCCCGCGCGACGAACGCATCCAGCAGATCCTGGCGCACGCGACATGACTTCTGCGTGAATCGGCTCCGCGCATCGAGGGGCCGGCCGGACTGACCGACGCCCCCTGCCGGGGGGCGTCTGCCTCTGTCGGAAGGCTCTGATCGGGTGGTCGGATACCCCATGGGGACTTCGACACCGGGGCCCGGGATATGGAGGCGCCGCAATGGACGGTCAACAACTGCCGTCGAACAGGATACGAACGAGGGGCAAGGCCCCCGGTTTTACCGAGACGCAACTGCGAGTTTGCCGCACGCGGCGCGACGGAGTTGCAGGACGCCGGGCGGCCGAGCTTTTGCGCCGGACGGACGAAAACCTTTGGCCCCGACGGTTATATTGTGACCTCCAATATGCAGGACGCCGTGCTGGTGGATCTGGCCGCCAAAGTACGCTCGGGCGTGTAGTTGTTATTCCTGGATATCGGGTATCACTTCCCCGAGACGATTGGCACACGTGATGCGGTCGAAACCATTTATGACATCCGTTTGATCAACGTTACTCCCGCACATACGGTGGCCGAGCACGACGAATTGCTGGGTAAAGATCTGTTTGCCCGTGATCCCGACGAATGTTGCCGGCGACGCAAAGTCGTCCCGCCGACCAACGCGCTGCGCGGGTATTCGCCGCGGGTGACCGCGATTCGCCGTGTCGACGCGCCGACGCGCGCCGACGTGCCGTTGATCAGCTTCGACGAGAACTTCAAGCTGCTGAAGGTCAACCCGCTTGTCGAGGAGGGCTAATCATCGATCGGCTGCGCCCCGTGCACGACCAAACCGGCAGCGGCCGCCAACCCGCGTAGGGGGCGATGGCCGGGGCATTCGAAAACCGAATGCGGTCTGCACGCTTCGTGAGCAGCGTCCATGTCCTGTCATGGGAAGGCTCAGGGGAATCCGGTCGGGCCACCGGGCGTCGTTTCCCGCGAGCAGGATTCGAGCCCTGTTCCTAGCGCGTCACTGGTCCACGCCTGTCGTTGAACAATGCATTACGCGCACCACGGATAGTGCCAAAGGTCCCATCTATGAAGGACGTATGCCGATGGTTATTGCGGCGAGCGGATGCGCCGGGTTGGCCGATGGCTTTTGTCGGACCAAGAAGGTCAAACATAAACGCGAACCAGAAAATAAAATCTGTCAACGATGCGATATGTGCTTTACGATCGGCACGATGGCACGACGGCATCCGCCTGCGCAGCGTCAATGGTGATCCATTGGGCCTGCGTGGGGACGGGTACGTGAAATGACATGATCCCGAGGAGCACGTGGGCAGCAGCCCACTGGTTGGCGTTCTTTTGCGCCAGTAATGCAGTCGCCGCCTCCTCAAGGTTTTCGCCACCGATGGATCGGAGGACATGATGGATTGCCCGAATTGTTCGACTCCGCACGCCGACGCGGCGCGCTTTTGCGCGCGTTGCGGCACTCCCTTACATCCGGCCGTCGATCGATCCCGCCACTTTGCCGCCCACCCCGAGGAACCGGTGGGCGCGCTGGCGGTGATGAGCACGCTGATGCCCCACCTGTCGGGCGGGCGTCACCACATCTACCGCGGCGTGATCGCCCTGACGCTGCTGGCGGCATTGGTCGCCGCCGCGTTCGGGACGCTGTCGATCGCGCTGATATTGGCCGCGGTCGCGTTGCCGGCGGCGGTGCTGACCTATGTGCACGATCACAATGCGTGGCGCGATGAGCCGATCACCGTCATCGGCGTGGCCTTCGGGCTGTCGTTGCTGCTCGGTGTCGGTGTGGGGCTGCTCGAACACGAATTCACCAAGCCGGTGCTGCTGGCCGCGCCGAGTCACCGGCTGCCCAGCCTCAGCCAGATCCTCGAACTGGGCATGGTTGTCCCGGTCGTGGCCTTCGTTGCGGTGTTGATCGCGCCGGTGCTGGTGACCGCGCGCAGCGCCTTTCGGCATCCCGTCGATGCCGTGGTCATCTGCTCACTCAGCGGTGCGGCCTTCTCCCTGGGGTTGAGCGTGGTGGTGCAACGCGGCGCGTTCAGCCACATCGGGGCGACCGCCGGGGACCCCGCTCACGTGGCGTTCATCGCGTTTACGCTGGGGTTTTTGCAGCCCATCATCTTCGCCACCGCCGCAGCCATGGCCGTGGTGGCGCTGCGCGGCGCCGGGGTCAACATCGCCGTGGGACTGACCAAAGGGCTGGTGCTGGTGGTGCTCTACGAATTGGCCACCACCCTGTTGACCCCCTATGGCACTCGCGGCATCGTGCTGACCACCCTGGCAGCGCTGGTGGTGGCCGCAGCGGGCCTGCTTGGCGCCCGCGATGCGTTGCACACCGCGCTACTGGCCGAAGCCCAGGCCGCCCTGTCCGCAGACCAGGCCCTGGGCCATGCCCCCGACGCCCACCAGATCTGTGCCCACTGCGGGGCCGCAATCGGCGCCGGTGCCGCATTCTGCCAAGTCTGTGGGACCGCCACCGCGGCACTGGTCCGCCATCCCGCCCCGACGACCGGCGCACAATCGCCCACCCCACCGGCCTGAGATCCACGACGAATCGGGAGACACGATGTCAGCAACACCACCGACCCCGCACAATCCCGCACCGCCGCATTACCCCGGCAGCGGCGGACGGGTCGGGCACCGGCTGCGGCCGGCCGCCATCGCCGCCATCATCATTGCGGTCATCCTCATTGCCGCCGCCGTGACAGCCGCGATCGTGCTGAGCGGCACAACCAAGCGACCCGAACCGCCCGAGCTGCTGCCCAGCAGCCATGCCGCGATGGCAGCCCCGGGTGAGTCCGACGTCTCCCGCCAACCCGACCGAGCCGGGGCTTTCGTGCACACGCCCGCGGCAGAGCGCGGCGTGGCGATCCTACTCACCTCGGCCGACCCGATCACCATCGCAGACGGCATCTCGATCACGCCCGCGCCGGGCTGGACGGTGACCGACCGGGGTGCGAACTCTGTGACGCTTTACGACGCCGGCAACGTGTCGCGGATGCAGGTCACGGTCAAACCGGCCAGTGGGACAGATGTCGCCGCCGTCCTGCAGGCCGACATCAATCGATTGACCAGCGCGCCATCGACCGGTCTGACCAATGTGGTGAACTTGAGCGCGCCCATGACCAAAACGCTGCAAAGCGCCAAGTTCCAGCAGCAATCCTCCATCGACTACACCGCCCAGATATCAACACAGCAGGGCACACTCCCCATCCTCGGGGTATTCGATGAGCTGCTGAACGCCTCGAATCATCAGTCGGCATTCATCGACTTCAGGCAGAGCGGCGGTGGGCCACTTGAATCCGTCCGCGACGCCGGAACGATGCTCCGTTCCATGCTCTGACAGAAAGCCCCTCCCGCGGGGCCGGGGCTTCCCCGAAAATTCTCGACATGGGCGAGCCGATCCGATGCCTGCGCGTTCGTGCTGTTCCCGATGTTTACCGCCCACTTTGGGGCGGTACCCTGCACACGCTCGTGCTGCGCGACGGGCTCCTCGAGCGCACGGCGCCGTGGCCTACCCGGACCGCGCCCGTTCAGCGCGACCAGGCCGCGGTGTAGCGACCTGCCTGCTCGGTTCGTGGTCCGCGGCGAATATGATCGGCACAGCGCTTCGACCATCGGGGACCACGAGGGAGTGGAGAGTTTCATGCCCAACGAGAAGCAAGCCGAGCGGATGACGTCGGGCCAGGGGTTCATCGCGGCCCTCGACCAGAGCGGTGGCTCGACCCCAAAGGCGTTGCGCCAATACGGCATCTCCGACGACGCGTGGTCGTCGGAGAAGGAGATGTTCGACCTCATCCACGAGATGCGCTCGCGGATCATCACCTCGCCGGCGTTCACCGGCGACCGGGTGCTGGCCGCGATCCTGTTCGAGCAGACCATGGACCGCGAGATCGAGGGCAAGCCGTCGACCACCTACCTCTGGGAGACCAAGGGTGTGGTGCCGATCCTCAAGATCGACAAGGGGCTCGCCGAGGCGTCCGACGACGTCCAGCTGATGAAGCCGATGCCCGGTCTGGACGAGCTGCTGGCGCGGGCCGTGGGCAAGGGCGTGTTCGGCACCAAGGAGCGTTCGGTGATCGGCGGGGCCAACAAGGACGGCATCGCCGCGGTGGTGGCCCAGCAGTTCGACGTGGCCCGCCAGGTGCTCGGTCACGGGCTGGTGCCCATCCTGGAACCCGAGGTCACCATCTCCATCTCCGACAAGGCGCAGGCCGAGGAGATCCTGCGCGACGAGATCACCAGGCGGCTCGACACCGTGCCCGACGGGCAGCGCGTGATGATCAAGCTGAGCCTGCCCAGCGAGACCAACTTCTACCGGCGGTTGATCGAGCACCCGAAGGTGATGCGGGTGGTGGCCCTGTCCGGCGGCTACTCCCGCGAGGAGGCCAACGAGCTGCTCGCGAAGAACACGGGGCTGATCGCCAGCTTCAGCCGCGCGCTCACCGAGGGGCTTTCGGTCGACCAGTCCGACGAGCAGTTCAACGCCACGCTGGACACAGGCGATCCAGTCGATCTACGACGCCTCGGTCGCCGGCTGACAACGGGCGGGCGTCAGTAGCGGTGCCGGGCCAGCGGCGGCCTGCCCTGGCCGGTGTCGCGTTCATCCGACACCAGCGCGGGCACCATCTCGCTCGTCACCAGTCCCTGCTCTGCCGTCAGTTCGTCGACCACATCGAAGGATTCGGCGATGTTGGCCGGGGTGTCGATGATGACGGTGACGACGGGAACGTGGCGGCTCAACGAGAGCACCTTGTCCCCGTGGGGCGGGTGGTCGCCGTGAAAGCCCCAGATGCCGCGCAGTACGGTGGCGCCGTCGGGCGTCTTGCGCCGCCAGAGCCGCTGGACCAGCGCGCGGTGAATCGGCACACCGCCGTAACAGGCGGACTCGGAGGTGTAGACCATCAGCTTCTGCCACAGCGGCAGGCCGCGCTCGTCGGCCGCCGGTAGGGCGTGCGGGCGTTCGAGGAACGTCCCGTCCCGCTTGCAGACGCGAACCCGCTCGAGCGTGATCATGGGCCGCTCCAGCAGGCCGCCGAGCTCCGGCAGCACCCGGCCGATGAGCTCGCCGGACCCGACGGCGATCACCATGATCGGCACGTCGGCATTGAGCGCGAAGAAGCGGGCGCGGCATCGTCGCCCGTGCGCGACGCCGTCGACACCCAGGAACACCGATGCGCCGGCGATGCCGCGCCGGTGCATCAGGTCGCAGATCGCGATGTAGGCGGGCACGCCGTACACGCGTTCCTTGCGGCCGAGGTAGACTGTGAGCTTGACCGATTCTTCGAAGTCGCCGCCGAGTTCGATCGGCAAGATCTCGTCACGCAGCAGCCGCGCGCGCTCGAGGGTGACCAGCCCGCGCTGCTTGATGGCAAGCACGTCGTCGAGCAGGGCCTCGATCGTGGGCCTGGCGTCCACCGCCGTGATCAGCACGGGCGGATTCTCCGACAGGCTCAGGGATCGATCGCTGCGGTAATTGCGCCCCGTGCCGAAACCGCCGACGCCGCGCAACGCCACGCAGCTTGCGATTCGGTGCTTTTCGTACAGGCCGAGCAGCACGTCGGACACGAAGCCGGCGTCGGTCCGCCGGCGCTCGGCCAGATAGGTGTTGAGCTTCAGGCAGTCCTCGTCCACTCCCACCTCCTTCGGCCGTGTCAGGCAAACGTTTTCACGGCCGCCGCTGTGCGCAGATCGTACCCGCAGGTCGGTGCGGCCGGGGGCCCGCCGGCGGTTGGGGACCAACGTCCCTGTCATGTCCGCGCGAATCGCGCTAATTTGGTTTGTGCCCTTGATGATTCGGCAAATTGGGTTAAACGGATGTTAACGGCGGGTTGCCGTGGGACCACGAGGAGTCGCCGTGTCCGGTGAATCGGCGTCACTGGTCGAGGTTGGCGCCGTCCAGTCCCCGGATGCCCTCCTCGACCAGGTCGACGGCCTGTTGGCGAGCCTGGCGGACGCGGAGGCCGCATGGGCGGACTGGCTGTCGGCGGTCGCGCCCGAACACCGGTCCAGCGCGCGAAACCTGGTGCACTATTGGGCATTTCGCCAGTTCGACCTGCGCGAGCTGCAAACCGGGCTGGCGGCTCTCGGGCTGTCGTCGCTGGGGCGCTGCGAATCAGACGTGCAAGCCACGCTCGCGGCGGTCCGCGCGGCCCTCGTGGCCGTGGCGGGCGGCACGTGGCGTTCGCCTCCCCCGTCTGCGGTGCCGATCGGGCAGGGAACCGAGATCCTGCGGCAGCGCGCGGTGGAGTTACTGGGACCCCGCCCGGCGCATCGGTCGACGCGCATCATGGTGACCCTGCCGTCGGAGGCCGCGGCCGACCCCGCCCTGGTGCAGGAATTGGTGCGACGCGGCATGAACCTCGCGCGGATCAACTGCGCCCACGACGACGTGGCGGCGTGGCGCGCGATGGCGGGCCACGTCCGGGCGGCGGCCGCGGCGTCGGGCACCACGTGTCTGGTGGCAATGGATCTGGCGGGACCCAAGCTACGGACCGGCCCGCTCGAGCCGGGACCTCGCGTGGTCAAATTGCGCCCGCAACGCAACGCACTCGGCCAGGTCACCGCGCCGGCGCGGGCGTGGCTGACGTCGCAGGAGCAACCCAGCGTGCCCCCGGAGCCCGGCATGGTGGTGCTCACGGTTACGGACGACTGGCTCGCCGGACGTCGCGACGGCGAGTTGATCGCCGTGCAGGACACGCGCGGCTCCAAGCGCCAACTCGTGCTCGACGGCGGCGATCGGGCGCCGGGCTCGCGCGGGTTCGTGCTGACCGCAGGCAGAACGACGTACCTGGCCACCGGAACGGTGCTGCACGGGACGGACCGCGCGGAGACGGCCGAGATCGGTGAACTCCCCGCCACCGAGCAGCATTTGGTGCTGCACGCGGGCGGCTTGCTGCAGCTGACCCGCGACTGTGCGCCGGCCCCCGTCGACGGATCCCGGGCCATGCCGCGCATCGGGTGCACGCTGCCGGAGGCGTTCGACCACGCCCGCCCCGGTGACGCGATCCACTTCGACGACGGCAGGATCGGCGGGCGGGTGCTCTCGGTCGACCGCGAGGCCCTCACCGTGCGCATCGAGCACCCCGAGCGGGCAGAGATCCGGCTCAAGGCCGGCAAGGGCATCAACATGCCCGACACCGACCTGCCGATCTCGGCGCTGACCGACCGCGACATCGCCGACCTGTCCGCGGCGGTCGAACTGGCCGACCTGGTCGAAATGTCTTTCGTGCGGACGGCACCCGATGTCGAGCGGCTGCTCGACGAGCTCGACCGGTCAGGCGGTGACAACGTGGGCATCGTGCTCAAGATCGAGACGCGCCGCGCCTTCGAGCATCTGCCCCAGCTGCTGCTCACCGCGATGCGGCGACCGAACGCCGGGGTGATGATCGCCCGCGGCGACCTGGCAGTCGAATGCGGCTACGCGCGGATGGCCGAGCTGCAGGAGGAGATCCTGTGGCTGTGCGAGGCCGCGCATCTGCCGGTCATCTGGGCGACGCAGGTCCTCGAACAGCTCGCCAAGACCGGGCTGCCGTCCCGCGCGGAGATCAGCGATGCGGCGCTGAGCGAACGCGCCGAGTGCGTGATGCTGAACAAGGGACCCTACCTCGACAGCGCGGTCACCGCGCTCGACGACATCATGCGGCGGATGGCGGAGCACTTCTACAAGAAGAACGCGTTGTTGCGTCAGCTCAGGTCGTGGTCAGCGGGCGCGGGTCAGGGCGGTGACGATGATGCGCGTCGTCAGCTCGGCGCGGGCTAGCGAATAGGCCTGCGCGTCAGACAGTATCGGATAGACCACGCCGCCCACGATGGCGTCGGCGGCGGAGTCGGCGGTCGCCTCGTCGACGCCGTGCGCCAGCAGCCGTGCCCGCACGCTGTCATGCAGTGGTGAGCTGAACCCGGCTCGCAGCTTGACGGCGGTCTCCTGGTGTTCCATGCCGGCGACGGTCAGGGTGCGCAGCATGGCCGAGCCACGGGCCGTGGTCAGGCTCGTGGCCAGTTTGCGGACCCACGCCACGAGGTCGGCGGCCAGGTCGGCGGTGTGGTCGACGGAGGCCAGGATCCGGTCGGCGTCTTCGAGCATGACGTCGGCGACCAGCGCGGGCCGGCTGGGCCACCAGCGGTAGATCGTCTGCTTTCCCACCCCGGCCCGGGCCGCGACCGCCTCTATGGTCAAACCGTCGAATCCGCGCTCCATCAGCAGTTCGCGGGTGGCGGTGACGATGGCCGTCCGCGACTTCTCGCTGCGGCGGCGCGGCGGGTCGACCGGGGTGAGATCGGTTGGCATCTGGTGATCCTCCCGCTTTACAGATCCTGGCCCGCCCCGTAGTCTGCCACAAGACGAGACGGTTCGTCTTGTAAGAAGGGATGGCAGTCCGTGCGGCCCACGTCAGTCACCCGCCGGGCCACGGAGAGACTGTTGTCATGACCCTCGGACTGAACTCGGAGCAACAGGAACTCAGCGACGCCGTCGGGCGATTCGCCGCCCGGCACGCGCCCGTCGCCGACACGCGCGCCGGCTTCGAGGCCCTGGCGGCCGGAAAGCTCCCGCAGTGGTGGGACGCACTGGTGGCCAACGGCTTCCATGCGGTCCACCTGCCCGAGGGTCTCGGCGGCCAGGGCGGCCGGCTGATCGACGCGGCGTGCGTGCTGGAGGCGGCGGGCAAGGCGCTGCTCCCCGGGCCGTTGCTGCCGACGGTGACCGCGGGAGCCGTCGCGCTGCTGGCCGAGCGCACCCCGGCCGCCGAATCCCTGCTGCGTGACCTCGTATCGGGCACGCCCGCGGCGGTGGTCCTGCCCGACGGCGGTGAGCTGCGCGCACGCGCCGACGATGCGGGATGGCTGATCACCGGGACGTCCGCGGTCACCGCGGGCCTGTGCTCGGCGCGGACGATCCTGGCCGGCGCCCGCACCGAGGGCGACGACATCGTCTGGGCCCTGATCGATGCCGAAAAGCCCGCGGCGTCAGTCGAATCCGTGACGGGCACCGACCTGGTCGGCGATGCCGGGATTCTGCGGCTCACCGATTACGCGGCCCGCGACGTGCTGACCGGCATCGACGCGGACCGGGCACAGTGCGTCGTGCTCGGACTGGTCGCGGGCACGACGGCCGGGATCACCCAGTGGTGCATCGAATCGGTCACCGCGCACCTGCGAACGCGCGAGCAGTTCGGCAAGGTGATCGGCACGTTCCAGGCCTTGCAGCACAGCGCGGCGATGCTGTTGGTCAACAGCGAGCTGGCCACCGCGGCGGCCTGGGACGCCCTGCGTGCCGTCGACGAACCTCTCGAACAGCATTGGATCGCCGCCGCCGGCGCGGCCGTGATCGCGATCTCCCCGGTGCCCGACCTCGTGCTCGACACCCTCACGATGTTCGGCGCGATCGGGTTCACGTGGGAGCACGACCTGCACCTGTACTGGCGCAGGGCCATCAGCCTCGCGGCATCGATCGGCCCGGCAAACCGTTGGGCCCGGCGGTTGGGGCAGCTGACCTGCACCGAACAGCGCAACATGTCGGTCGACCTGGGCGACGCGGAGTCGGACTTCCGGTCGTGGGTGGCCGAGACCCTGGACGCCGCAATGCAGTTGCGCAACGACACACCGGCACCGCACGGCGACTACCCGGACCAGGTCTCCGGACCCCAGCGCACCTTGATGGCCAATGCCGGCATGATAGCGCCGCACTGGCCGGCGCCGTGGGGCGTCGATGCGGGTCCCCTCAAGCAGCTCATCATCGACGAAGAGTTCGCCAAGCGACCCGGGCTGGTCCGGACGTCGCTCAACATCGCCGAGTGGATCCTGCCCTCGGTGCTGGCGGCCGGACCAAAAAACCTGCAAGAAAAGCTGATTCCGCCGACCCAACGCGGCGAGATTCATTGGTGCCAGCTGTTCAGTGAGCCGGGCGCCGGCTCCGACCTCGCGTCGCTGGCCACCCGGGCAACCAAGGTCGACGGCGGTTGGCGGATCAATGGTCATAAGATCTGGACGTCGTTGGCGCAGTACGCCGACCTTGGCGCCCTGCTGGCTCGTACCGACCCCGAAGCCAGCAAGCACCGTGGCATCGGTTACTTCATCCTGGATATGCGGTCGCCCGGTATTGCGATCCAGCCGATCAAAACGGCCACCGGGCAGGCGCACTTCAACGAGGTGTTCCTCAACGATGTGTTCGTCCCCGACGAGATGTTGCTGGGCGACCCCGGCGACGGCTGGAACCTGGCGATCGCGACCATGGCCGAAGAGCGTTCGGCCATCAGCGGTTACGTCAAGTTCGACCGGGCGGCCGCGCTGCGCCGGCTCGCCGGCGAACCGGGCCCGGACCGCGACGACGCGCTGCGCGCGCTCGGTGAACTCGACGCCTACGCCAATGCGATCAAGGCGCTGGGCGTGCGGGAGACCATCCGGTTGCTCGACGGCCAGGCCTCCGGGCCGGCGTCGAGCATCGCCAAGGTGGCAATGAACGTGCTGCTGCGCCGGACGTTCGAGGCCACGCTGCAGCTGACCGGGCGGTTGGCCATGGTCGCCGACTCGGAGCCCGCCATCGTGGAGTCGTACCTGCATCTGCCCGCCGAATTGATCGGCGGCGGCACCCGGGAGATACAACTGAACATCATCGCGCAGATGATCCTCGGACTACCCCGAAAGTAGGGCCCAGCATGGGATTACGCGGAGAGGCCGCGATCGTCGGATACGTCGAGCTGCCGCCCGAGCGCCTCAACAAGGCCACGCCCGCGCCGTTCGTCCTCGAGCAGTGGGCCGAACTCGCCGCGGCCGCGCTTCAGGATGCCGGGCTGCCGGGCGAGGTCGTGAACGGCATCGCGGCGTCGCACCTGGCCGAGTCGCAGATCTTCGTTCCCTCCACCATCGCCGAATATCTGGGCGTCGGGGCCCGATTCGCCGAGCTGGTGGACCTGGGCGGGGCCAGCGCGGCCGCCATGGTGTGGCGGGCGGCCGCCGCGATCGAACTCGGCATCTGCGACGCGGTCCTGTGCGCGCTGCCCGCCCGCTACATCACCCCGTCGTCGAAGAAGAAGCCCCGGTCGATCGTGGACGCGATGTTCTTCGGCTCGTCGAGCAACCAATACGGCTCTCCGCAGGCCGAATTCGAGATTCCGTACGGCAACCTCGGCCAGAACGGGCCCTATGGGCAGGTCGCCCAGCGCTACGCGGCCGTCTACGGCTACGACGAGCGGGCGATGGCCAAGATCGTCGTCGACCAGCGGGTGAACGCCAACCACACCGAGGGCGCGATCTGGAAGGACAAACCGCTGACGGTCGAGGACGTGCTGGCCAGCCCCGTCATCGCCGACCCGCTGCACATGCTCGAGATCGTGATGCCGTGCGTCGGGGGCGCCGCCGTGGTGGTCGCCAACTCCGAACTGGCCGAGAGGGCACGCCACCGCCCCGTCTGGATCAAGGGCTTCGGCGAGCACGTGCCGTTCAAGACGCCCACCTATGCCGAGGACCTGCTGCACACTCCGATCGCCGCGGCGGCCGACACCGCCTTCGCCATGGCCCATCTCGGGCGCGCCGACATGGACATGGTGTCCATCTACGACTGCTACACCATCACGGTGCTGCTGTCGCTGGAGGACGCGGGGTTCTGCGAAAAGGGCAAGGGCATGGAGTTCGTCGCCGAACACGACCTGACCTTCCGCGGGGACTTCCCGCTCAACACCGCCGGTGGCCAGCTGGGTTTCGGCCAGGCCGGACTGGCGGGGGGCATGCACCACGTGTGCGACGCAACCCGCCAGATCATGGGCCGCGCCGGTGCGGCGCAGGTCGCCGATTGCAACCGCGCCTTCGTGTCTGGCAACGGCGGAATCCTCTCCGAACAAACCACGCTCGTGCTGCAGGGAGACTGACGTGACCACCTTCGAGCGGCCCATGCCGGTGAAAACGCCTACCACGGCGCCATTCTGGGATGCGCTGGCCGAGCACCGCATCGCCATCCAATACTCGCCGTCGACACAGAGCTACGTGTTCTACCCGCGGGTGCGGGCGCCGCACACCCTGGCCGACGACCTGGAATGGCGCGAAATCTCTGGCCTGGGAACGCTGTACGCCTTCACGGTGGCCCGCCGGCCCGTCTCGCCGCACTTCGTCGACGCCGTCCCGCAGCTGCTGGCCGTCGTCGAATGGGACGAGGGGCCAAGGTTTTCCACCGAGATGGTCAACGTCGAACCCGAGGACCTGCGGGTCGGCATGCGGGTGCGGCCGGTGTTCTGCGACTACCCCGACCACGACGTCACGATGCTGCGCTACGAACCGGCCGAAGACTCGCTTCGGCGAGCGTGAAGCCAGCCGCACCCTCGGGCACGGCTGTGCGGTTGGCCGCACAGCCGCGGCGCTCTCAGCGCAGCTGCTCTGTCGGCACGTTGTAGCGGTCCTGGTAGTCCTGCACCCGCTCGCGCACTTCCGCGGCGTCCAGGCCGGTGTCGGACCAGGTGTAGCGCCCGCGCCCGCCGTCGCCCGGGTGGGCGGCCAGGAACTCGCGCATCCGCCGGGCGGCGTCGGGCCGCAGTTCGCGGCCCAGGCGGCGATAGATGTCCTTGATCGTGGTCCACGGGTCGTTCATGAAATCGGTGTACAGCACGTCGATCACGCGTCCAGCCGGGACCGCGCCGCTGTCCCGCAGTGCCATCTCGCGTTCCAGGCCGACGGTGATCTCCTCGTAGGATTGGGCGGCGCACTCGGCGATATTCGACTCGTCGCTGCACATCCGGCGCAGGTGGTGGATCAGCGCGGCGATCGACGAGATGACATTGAGGGGGTCGCGGTGGGTCTGCACGATCAACGCGTCGGGGTATTCGGCGAGCAGCGTGTCCAGCTGCCACAGGTGGGCCGGGGACTTCAGCAGCCACTGACCGGGCACACCGGACTGCAGGTGCTGCAAGAACATCCGGTGATAGCGATAGGCGCCGGCGTGGTCGGCCTCGTACAGCAGCCATCGGTAGTAGCTCGGCAGGCGGTACTGCGTCGAAAAGATCATGCTGGTGAACTCGCCGGCGGTGATGCGGACGCACTCCTGCCCGACCAGCGCGCCCATCGGGTGGAAGGCCAGGAAACCGGGCATGATCTGTTCGGAGAGGTCGATGCCGGCCTGCGTCTGCGCGATCCGCGGGTCGTCGTGGTAGGTGTCGGGCCGCGGCACCGGGCACGGCTCGTCGACCTCCCAGGTCAGCGGGGCGCGCAATTCGGGGTCCTGGGCGAGCAGGTCGTAGAGGATCGTGGTGCCGGTGCGGGGCTGGCCCACGATGAAGATCGGCGCCGCGATCGCCTCGGTGGCGACCTCGGGATGCCGCTTGCGCCAGGCGGTGACGCCGAGCCGGTTCTTCAGGGCGCGCATGAGGTCGAGGTGGGCGATCTCCACGCCGATGTCGGAGAGCCGGGCCTCGTCGACGAGCCCGTCGGCGAGCCGGTGCAGGCCCTCCTGCCAGCCGTCCTCGCCGAAGTCTTCGCTGCCCGCCTCCTCGCACGCGGCGGCGACGAGCCGCTCCGGGGTGAAGCGTTCCCGCAGCGTCACGCCCGCTCCCCGCAGTGGCGGACGGACACCTTCACGTCGGGCGGGCTCGGGTTGTCCAGCCAGCGCAGCACCACGAACCCGCGGCGCCGCCCGCCGGTGTCTAGCCAGTGGCCGAATCCGAAGTCCTGCGCGGAGATTGCCACGCGCACCCGCCCGTCGGCGTCCGGCCGCGCCGCGCGGTTGGTCACCGAGCTGGGCCGCGCGCGGGGCTCCAGGCATTCGTGCCAGACGTTCTCCAGGGTGACGTTCCAGTACCGGGTTTCCGGCGGCGCGATGTCGAGCACCAGGGCCTGGCCGTCGTCGAGGCGGAAGCTGCCGATCATGTACAGGTTGTCCGGGGTGGTGTCGGCCGCGCCGAGGTCGGCGGCCTCGGCGGTGAGCAGCGTGTTGGGGTTCTCGAGCAGCTCGGGCTTGATCGTGCGGTGCAGCGTGACGAGTTTCATCAGCGTCCACGCCATCGCGGTGAGCTGCTCGGCCAGATCACCGTCGGTCAGCGGCGCCACGGGCTCGGGGTCCATCGCCTCGATCGCCAGCGTCGCCAGCTCTTCGGCGGCGGGGTCGCCGATGTATTCGCGCACCACCACCGACGACGCGTCCCCGGGGATCTTCACCCACTGTCCGCCGTCGACCGGCTCGTCCGCCGCGAGCACCAATTCGAATTCGCCCGCGCGCAAAGTCAATTCGGCATCGCCCAGGTAGGCCGCCATGCGCCGTGGTGTCAGCCCGGTCCCCGCGAGGATCTGGAACCCGAGGTAGGCGCTGCTGCCCCGGGTGCCGGTGATGCGGTAGCGCCGGTCGCCGCGGATCATCGCCAGGAAGTAGTTGCCGTCGGGATTGGGCCCGCCGACCATCCGGTTGTCCGAGCACATGTCGAAGAACGACGGCCGCACCGGGTCGGCCTCGACGGACAGCTGGGAGCACAGCGAGCACACGCGGGCGATGAGCCGCAGGCCCTCGAGCATCTCGCGCTCGGATTCGGCGTCCTCGGTCACGACCTGGGTGACGTCGGCGAGCATCTGCTGGAAGAACTGCCACGCGGCCAGCGACTGTGATGCCGGGTTTTCGGTCATAGTCACACACTTAAGACCATGACCGGTCGTTCGGGAAGGGTTCGCGTCAGTCCCGGAGCCGAGGTCGCCGTGGGCGTGCACCGGTCGCAGGCTCCGCGCGCCGGCGTTACCGGGGTCTGAGTGGCTCGCCGCGTTCATACCACCGCGAGTTGAGGATGCGCTCTGCCGCGAAGGCAGCTATCTGGCCCATGACCAGGTCGCGACGCTGGCTCGCCAGGGGTGATGAAGGGCCGCCGTCGGGGGACACGAGTCGTCTGAGCAAGAACCACGACGCGTCGGTCCCGCATTGCAGTGCATCGGTCACCAGCTCGAGCGCGTCCTCGTCGTAGGCGCGCCGGCGCCGTAGCGAGTACGGCTCGTCGTCGACCAGGTACCTCGCCGGATCTTGGGGCGCTTCATCGTCAGCCGCGCGCCCGGCCTGTTCCGAGCGGCCTTCGTAATCCACGATCCGCCAGTACGTGTCCGCCGGCCGGAAGGTGTCGTCGACGCCCCGGCCGGCCGCCTGCTCGCTGAGCCAATGCAATCCGATGGTGTCATCGGTCTCCTCGCCCGGCGGGCTGTCGTACTCGGGTGCGAGTTGGTTGGTGGGGGGATCGCGCAGCACCAGGGCTCGCACCTCGAACCGCGCGAATCGCGTTGCGACGGAGGCGGCCAGATGATTCAGGAGGCGCCGATCGAGCGAGCCGCCGAGGGCTTGCCGCCAGTTCGCGTACCACTGCCACTCGGTCGGCGTCAGCCGGTCGAGCTCGTCCTCGCCGATCCGGCCGTGCACGAGCCCGGCCCTGGACTCCTCGTCCGAGTCGACCGCCTCGAAAAGGTCTCGGGCATAGCCGTCGTCGATCGCGGCGAGGCGAATCAGGGGTGCGGACAGGGCAATGAGGCTCATGACTGCACCCGCAGGATCTGACCCTGCCAGTACGCACGGGCGATCTCGGACACGGTTGGCGCGCGCGGTGGCCGCCTGCTGACCGCCAACTGCCGAACACGGGGATTCGGCCAGGCGGGCGGGCGGGGGATCGGAGCATTCGGGTCCCTGTCGTTCGGGAGCACGAATTCGTCCTCGACGACAATCGTCAGGCGCACATCGGGGAATACCTCCGAAAAGTTGTCCTTGAGCCGCTCTTGCCCGGGCCTTTTCGGGTCCGGCTCGAAATCGCTGACGCACAGCCAGGTATCGGCCGGGTCGGTGTACCACAAGCCCACGTCCTGCTCGTCCGGACTACACATCACCGCGTCGATACGGAATTGCGTGCGGAACGCGTTGCGCAGCCCATGCAACCAGTGATTGGTGTGCACCGTGAGGAGTGCGCGCGAGTAGAGGGGCTGACACTGCAACCACTCGAGATACACCTCGTAGTTGTTTTGGTCGCGGGCGTCGAAGACCTTCAGGATCTTGCCGGGGTTGAAGTAGGAGACCAAGCCGACGCGGCCGTAGGTCGCCGTGGACAGCGGCTCGTGAATTCCGGTCACATAGACGGCCTTGCCCCAGGTGTAGTCCTTGTTGCCGATGAAGATGCCTTTGGTCCGGGGCGGCCGAGCGCACGGGTCGGACGGGTCGGACGGGTCGGGCGGGTCGGGCGGGGGCCACGGGCGAGGAAAGCTGAGGGGCCGGCGGCTCGGCCGGGGGAGGTAGTCCTTCGCCCGTTCGGACGGCACGTATTTCACCACCAGCGGCAGGCCGGGTTGCCCGTCGGCTCCCAGCGGCCGGGTGGCGTCGACGAACGCCTCCCACGCGGGCCGCGAAGCCCTGATCGCGGCTTCGACTTTGGCGACCAGCTCGGGTCTGAGCAGGGCGGCTTCCTGGTGCTCCTGGTGCTCCTGGCTCACGGCGCTCCCGTCGGGTGCCCCCTTCGGGAGGATGCTACAAGGCTTCTCGGCGCCTTCTCACCCCCGCGGCGCACTTTGACACCGGCGCCACGGATGAGCCGGGCGCCGAACTACATTTGCGCCCAGACGATCTTGGTCTGCAGGTAGGTCTCGATGCCCGCCTTGCCGGACTCGTAGCCCCACCCCGATTGCTTGTACCCGCCGAAGGGCATCGAGTGGTCGAACTGCATCTGGCAGTTCAGGCCGACGGTTCCGGCCTTGAGCCGCTTGGCGATCCGGTGGGCGCGGCCGAGGTCGTTCGTCCACGCGGTGGCGGCCAGCCCGTAGGTGCTGTTGTTGGCCAGCGCGACGGCCTCGTCCTCGTCGTCGAACGGCAGGATGGTGACGACGGGCCCGAAGATCTCCTCCTGGAACAGCCGGCTGTGGTCCGGGTCGACGTTGGTCACCACGGTCGGGTGCACGAAATAGCCCTTGCGGTCGAGCCGGTGCCCGCCGGTGACCAGCTCCGCGCCGTCGGACCTGCCCTGCTCGAGGTAGCCCAGGACCCGGTTGAGCTGCTTCTGGCTGATCAGCGGCCCGACCATCGCGCCCTCGTCCTTGGGGCCGCCCAGCTGCATGACGTTGGCCATGTTGGAGATCCCCTCGACCACCCGCTCGTAGACGCCGCGCTGGGCGAAGATGCGCGACCCGCACACGCAGGCCTGCCCGGAGTGGATGAAGGTGCCGAACGATGCCATCGGGATGGCCAGGTCCAGGTTGGCGTCGTCGAAGATCACCACCGGGGACTTGCCGCCGAGCTCGAGGGTGACCTTGTTGAGGTTGCTGTCGGCCGCCGCGTGCACGATCGCGCGGCCGACCTCGGTCGACCCGGTGAAGGCGACCTTCTCCACTCCCGCGTGCGCGGTGATCGCCGCGCCCGCGGTGTGCCCGTAGCCCAGCAACAGGTTCACGACGCCGTCGGGCACCCCGGCCTCGGCCAGGATGCGGTCCAGCACCAGCGCCGACAGCGGCGTTTCCTCGGCGGGCTTGACGACGCTGCTGCAGCCCGCCGCGAGCGACGGCGCAAGCTTGGCGCAGTAGTTGAAGACCGGGCCGTTCCACGGGAAGATCAGCCCCACCACCCCGTAGGGCTCGCGCAGCGTGTAGGTGTGCATGTGCGAGTCGACGCCGGTGAGGCCGCCGGTGTTCACGTCGCGCGCGATGCCCTCGATCTTGGTGCACCAGCCGGCGTAGTAGCGGAACCATTCGGAGCCGACCTTGGTGATGATCTGCGCCTGCGCGGGCGGGATGCCGGCATTGACCGATTCGAGCTCCGCCAGGATCTCCGCATTCTCGTCGATCAGGTCGGCGACCCGCCACAAGATCTTGGCCCGGTCGTAGTCGGGCATGCCCGACCAGACGCCCGAGTCGGCGGTCGCCTTGGCGCGCGCGACGGCGTCGTCGATGGCCTCGGGGCCGCAGTCGGTGAACTCGGTGAGCTGTTCCTCGGTGGCGGGGTCGATGATCGGGATCACCTCGCCCGTGCCCGGTCGCTTGCGGATCTCTTCCAGCACGTCCTGCACCGTCATGGGTCGCCCTCCTCGCCTCGCGGTCGCGTCAACTGCGTAGGTTATGCGCTTAACTGTGCGACTGTCCAGCAGGGTCCCGGCTGCGGCGCGCGGCGGTTGCTGTGCGTCGATCAGGTGGAGGAACGCACGACGAGGCGGGCGATGTCGGTCACCTCGCCCGGCGCTGGGGCCGGGAGTTCCAGCCGTTCGAAGACGGCGGCGAGCGCGACGTCGGCGACGGCGCGGGGATCGAATTGCACCGTGGTCAACGGCGGCGTGCTCACCACGCCCATCGGGCTGGCGTCGACCCCGATGACGGCGAGGTCGCCCGGGCAGCGCAGGCCGGCCGCGTGGATGCCGTACAGGACGAGGCAGGCGATCTCGTCGCTCTGCGCGCACACGGCCGTCACGCCGTCGCGTACCCAGTCGGTCACCACCGCCGCCGCATTCTCGACGGTGACCTCGGCGACCCGGACGGGCGCGAGGTCGCGCAACCGCGCCGCGCGCGAAACACCTTCCAGCCAGTAGTCGCCCAGGGCGCGCCAGCGGGCGATCCCGGTGTAGGCGAACGCGATTCGGTGGTGGCCTCGCGAGACGAGGTGGTCGACCCGCAGCTCGCCGACGGACAGGTGCGGGTCCCCGAGCGCCGGCAGCGTGCCGATCTCGATGTACGGGATGGCGCCGGCGTCCACCACGCCGCGGGCGGCCGGGGCGAGCGGGAACAGGCTCGTGACCGCGACGGGATCGAGGCTTTCGATCGCATCGACGATGTGCTGGTCGTCCTCGGTCTCGAAGATCTGGACCTGCAGCAGGCCTTGGCGCGCCAGTTCGGTGGTCATCCGGCTGCCGGCCTGCATCGGCATGTCACCCACCGCGACGTTGGGCACCACGTAGAGCACCACGCCGCCTTTGCCGCGGGCGAGGTTGCGGGCGGCGAGGTTGGGCCGGTAGCCCAGCAGTTCCGCGGCCCGGTGCACCGCCTCGCGGGTCTGCGGGGTGATCCTGCGGCCCTCCGCGTCGTTGAGCACGTAGCTGACCGTCGCGGTGGACACGCCCGCCAGCCGGGCCACGTCGGCCGTGGTGGGTCGCGCCACCTTGTTCGCGCTCACTCGGTCACCTTTCCGGCCCGGCGTGCCTCATGGTGGGCCCCATGGTGGCACGCGCCGGCGACAGGCAGTGGCGAACCCCGGACCCGGCCCACACCCGCTGTGTACTAATAGTCACTGCTTTGCAGCGGGCCGGTCATCACGCCCGGGAGCGGGGATTACCGAACAGCGCCGCATATACCGCTGCATGGCAACGGCTCTGCGGAGGAGGACACCCATGTACGCCACGGCGGGTGCGTTGACACTGTGATCACCGCCATTGTCTACTAGTCGCCATATCGTTACGCGAGGAGTGCGGCCGTGAACACCGATGATCTGATCCTCATCAGCGTGGACGACCACATCGCCGAACCGGCCGACATGTTCGACGCGCACGTGCCGGCCAAGTACAAGCACCTCGCGCCGCGTGTGGTCACCGAACCCGACGGCATCCAGCAGTGGTACTACGGCGACGTGCGCGGCCGGAACATGGGGCTGAACGCCGTCGCGGGCAAACCCCGCGAGATGTACAACGTCGACGCGTCGCGCTACGACGAGATGCGGCCGGGCTGCTTCAACGTCGAGGAGCGAGTTCGCGACATGAACGCCGGCGGTCAGCTGGCGGGGCTGAATTTTCCCAACTTCACCGGCTTTTCGGGCCAGGTCCTCAACCAGGGTCCCGACCGCGACGTCAACCTCGTGATGATCAAGGCCTACAACGACTGGCACATCGACGAATGGTGCGGCGCCTACCCGGGCCGATTCATCCCCTGCGGGATCCTGCCGCTGTTCGACGTGGCCGAAGCGGCCAGGGAGGTCGAACGCCTGGCAGCCAAGGGTTGTCACGCGGTGACGTTCTCCGAGAACCCGGAGGCGTTGCAGATGCCCAGCATCCACACCAAGTATTGGTACCCGCTGTTCGAGGCGGTCTGCGCGAACAACACCGTGCTGTGCACGCATGTCGGCTCGGCCTCGCGGTCGCCGATGGTGTCCAGCGATGCGCCGCCCAGCGTGATGATGACCGCGTCGTCGATGATGAGCATGTTCACCTTCACCGAGCTGATCTGGGCGCAGTTCTACGGCGACTTCCCCGACATCAAGTTCTCGCTCACCGAGGGCGACGTCGGCTGGATACCGTATTTCCTCTGGCGCGCCGAGCACGTCTACAACCGGCACTCTGGCTGGACACTGGCGACGTTCCCGCCCGGCTACGGCGGGCCGACCGACGTCTTCCGGCGCCACTTCTACACCTGCTTCATCAGCGACAAGGTCGGCGTGCGCAACATGGACTGGTTCAACGAGGACATGTTGTGCTGGGAATCCGACTTCCCGCACTCCGACAGCAACTGGCCGTTCGCGCCCGAGGACGTCATCGCCACCATGGGACATCTCGACGACGCGGTCATCGACAAGATCACGCACGAAAACGCCATGGCCGCTTACTCGTTCGACCCCTTCGCGCACATCCCGAAGGAGCATGCCCGGGCCGGGTACCTGCGCGGCCAGGCCATCGACGTCGACGTCGTCACCCACGTGGGTCGTGCGGCCAGCCAGCGCGACCGCGACGCGTGGACCCGGATGACACAGTTCGCCCTCCAGGCCCAGGGATCGGCGCCGGTGACGGCCGAGGTTGCCGGCATCGCGGGGCGCGGCAGAACCCTGGGCAACTGAACGTGGCAGCCCGGGCGCCGTTCGCCGACTGGCACGTGCTGGAGCTGTCCAACGGCATCGCGGCGTCCTACTGCGCCAAGATGTTCACCGACGCCGGGGCCGACGTCGTCAAGGTTGAACCGGCGCAGGGCGATTCGATGCGCGGCTGGTCCGCCGGCGGGCCGCCCGGGGCGCTCTTCGACTACCTGGCCGCGAGCAAGAGGTCGGTGACCGACGACGGCACGGCGGACATCGGCGCACTGCTGGCCGGTGCCGACGTCGTGGTCACCGACCTGACCGACGGCCGGGGGCTCGACGACATCACGGCGCACACCGGCCCGGCGGCGGTCGTCGTGGCCGTGACGCCGTTCGGGACGACCGGGCCCTACGTCGAGGACCGGGTGGAGGCCAACGAGTTCATCCTGCAGGCCCTGTGCGGCTCGATCGCCGGGCGCGGCTGGCCGGGCGACGAACCCGTCCAGGCCGGTGGCCGGCTCGGCGAGTGGCTGGCGGGCACGTTCGCCGCGGCGGTGGCCGCGGCGACGGCACGCCACGCCGCCCGCAGCGGCCGCGGCGAGGTGATCGACGTCTCGACGTACGAGGCGATGGCGATCGCGATGGGCGGCCTGTCGGCCATGTCGGCCAGCGTGCTGGGCGCGGATTCGCTGCTGCACCAACGCAGTCTGGAGCTGCCGTCGATCGTGCCCACAGCCGACGGCATGGTCGGCTTCTGCACCATCACCGCGCAGCAGTTCCAGGACTTCCTGGTCATGATCGAGCACGCCGACCTGGTCGACGACGCCGAGCTGGCGTCCTTCGCCGGGCGCGTCGAGCGCCGCGACGAATTCCTCGACATGGTCACGCAGTGGACCCTGGCCCGCACCACCGCGGAGATCGTCGAGACCGCCGTCGCGTTCCGAATCCCGGTGGCCCCCATCGCGACCCCGGCCATGCTGCCCGGGATCGACCATTTCGTCCAACGCGGCGTGTTCGTCGCATCGCCGGCCGGGACGCTGCAGCCGCGGGTGCCCTATCGCAGCGAGGCGATCGCCGTGGCCCGGCCCGGCTCGCCGCCGACGCTCGGCGCCGACAACGGGCGCGTCCACTGGGCGCCACGTCCCCACCGCCCGCCGGGCTCCGACGATGGCTCACTTCCGTTGTCGGACATACGGATCACCGACTTCACGGCGTTCTGGGCCGGCCCGGTCGCCACGCAGTTCCTCGGGGCGCTGGGCGCCGACGTGATCAAGGTCGAGGGCGTGCGCCGCCCCGACGGGATGCGGTTCTCCGCGGGCCGCCCACCGGACTGGGACCAGTGGTGGGAAACGGGCCCGGTCTTTCTGTGCAGCAACAACAACAAGCGCGGCGTCAGCATCGAACTGAGCACCGAGGCCGGGCGGGCCACCGCCCTGGACCTGGTCGCCGCCAGCGATCTGGTCATCGAGAACTTCTCGCCGCGGGTGATGGCGAACCTGGGCCTGGACTGGGACAGCGTCCGCGCCGCCAACCCGCACGCCGTCATGGTCCGCATGCCCGCGTTCGGCCTGGACGGTCCATGGCGGGACCGGGTCGGCTTCGCACAGACGATGGAGCAGGCGACCGGAATGGCGTGGCTGACCGGACACGCCGACGGTCCACCGGTGATACCGCGGGGCGTCTGCGACCCGATCGCGGGGCTGCACGCCGCCTTCGCCGCCGTCGCGGCGCTGGTGATCCGCGACCGCGACGGGGCGGGGATGCACGTCGAGTCGACCATGGTGGAGGCGGCGCTCAACGTGGCGGCCGAAATGCTCGTGGAGTACTCACGTAACGGCATAGAGATGCGCCGCAACGGAAACCGCGGCCCCGGCGCCGACCCGCAGGGGGTCTACCGCTGCCGGGGTGAGGACGAGTGGGTCGCGATCGCCGCCCGAGACGACGCCGGCCGCGCGTCATTGGTCGCGCTGCTCGGCCGGCCCCTGGCCGGACCCGACGAAACCGACAAGCTCATCTCCGACTGGACGGCCGTGCGTTCGGCGACCGAAGCGGTCGAAGCGCTGCGCGCCGGCGGGGTGGCGGCGGCGCGCGTGACGGCGGCCGCGGAACTGCTCGGCGATCCGCAGCTGCTGGCCCGGGGATTTTGGGAGACGGTCGACCATCCGGTCGCCGGGTCCTTCCTGTGCACCGGAATGCCGTTCGCGTTCGTCGGCAGACCCCGGCGCTGGATTCGCCGGGTGCCGCCGCTGTACGGCCAGCACACCGCCGAGGTGCTGACCGGCGTGCTGGGGCGCAGCGAGGCGGATCTGGCCGCGCTGCGCGAGTCCGGCGCCACCAGCGCCCGGCCGGCGGGCCTGTGACATGGCGGTCACCCTGTGCGTGCCGCCGCGGGCCGGCGAACTGTGCGCGCCGGTGCGTTTCCTGCTGCGCCAGGACTCCGTGGTGATGGAGCTGACCGCCCGCCACCGCATCACCGCCGTCGCGTGGGACGAGGACGAGTTCGCGGTGGCGATGGTCGTCGAGATCACCGACCCGCACACGGCGCGGCCCGTGGACGTGCGCATCGACGTCGTCGACGCCGGGGCGGCACCCGCGCAGACGCGCACCAAGAGGATCGGCTCCATCGTCCGCGATGGGCGCTCCTACGACGTCGTGGGCACCTATCTCGGCGTCGTTGCGGACGAAAACTGAAGGGCGAGGGGATGGTCAGAACCTGCACCGCGGCGATCGTCGGCGTGCACAACACCCGGCAGGGCCGACGACTCGACGGCGAGACCTCACGCAGTCTGGCCCTGAAGGCCATCCGTGGCGCCCTCGACGACGCCGGCCTGAGCCTCGACGACGTCGACGGAATCAGCGCGGGGCCGTTGTCGACCGCGCTGATCTATGACCTGCGCCTCGGGCCGGCCTGGCAGGGGCTCGCCTTCGGCGTCGGCATGATCACCGAGGCGGCCACCGCGATCGAGCACGGCATGGCCGACGTGGTGGTGCTCGTCGCCGCCCAGGCCGGCGAGTACCGCGACCACGAGGCCACCGCACCCTGGACCCGCCCCGAGAACGAATTCGTGGCGCCGTGGGGCATGTTCACCACCGCCGAGTTCGCGCTCATCGCCCGGCGCCACATGCACCTCTACGGCACGACGCGCGAACAACTTTCGATCGTGGCGGCCACCATCCGCAACAACGGATCGCGCAACCCCGAAGCCGTCTACCACCAGCGCGGGCCGTTCACCCCGGACGACATCACAGCGTCGCGACCCATCGCCGACCCCTTCCATCTCCTGGACTGCGCCACCACCTCCGAAGGCGGCTGCGCCCTCGTCGTGGCCAACATCGACAAGGTCGACACCGCGAGCCGGCCGGTCCACGTGCTGGGCAGCGGCGCGGACTTCCACGGCCCGTCCTACCAGCACCCGCCGGCGTGGGACCTCGCCGGTCGGCGCGGTGATCACGTGAACGGCGTCGTGGGCCGGCGCGCCGCCGAGCGCGCGTTCGCCCACGCCGGACTGCGCCGCGACGACGTCGACGTGCTCGAACTCTACGATCCGTTCTCCTTCGAAATCATCCGCCAGCTCGAGGCTTTCGGATTTTGCGAACAGGGCGAAGGCGGGCCGTTCGTCGCCGACGGACACATCGCCATCGACGGCAGCCATCCGATCACGACCGACGGGGGAACCATGTCCTTCAGCCACGCCGGATCCAACCCGCAGATGATGCAGCGCGCCGTCCGGGCCGTCGAGCAGTTGCGCGGCCAGGCCGGCGACCTGCAGGTCCCGGACGCCCACGTCGCGTTGTGCAGCAACGGTGGAGCGGGCGCCTTGTTCACCACGGTGCTGATCCTGGGAGACGAACCGCGATGACAATGCTGCGACCACAGGCCGGCCCGGTCCCGCACGCCGCCAGCCACCTCAGCGTCCCGTTCTGGGAGGGCTGCCGCGCGGGACACCTGCGGTATCAACGGTGCGAGGCGTGTGGAGTGGCGAACTTCCCGCCCACCGAGCATTGCCGCCAATGCCTTTCGGCCTACCTGCTCTGGATGAACAGCGACGGCCTGGGCGAGATCTACAGCTGGACGGTGGTGCACCGGCCGGTCACGGCGGAATTCGCGGCGCCCTACGCGCCGGCGATCGTCACGCTGGACGAGGGCTACCAGATGCTGACCAACATCGTCGGCGTGGCAGCCGGGGACCTGCGGGTCGGCATGCGGGTGCGCGTGCAGTTCCACGCCACCGGCCCCGACGTCACGCTGCCCTACTTCACCGGCGCACCGTGAGCCCCGCACGGACCAGCAACGGCCTGCCGACCACCGCCTACCTCGTGCTGGGCGTGCTGGCGGCCAACGACGAGCAACTCACCGCCGGTGAGATCAAGATGCGCGCCGAGCTGTCGGTCGGCCACTTCTACTGGTCACCGTCGGTCAGCCACGTGCGCCGCGAACTGAACCGCCTGCTGGCCCGCGGAATGGTCAACGAGGTCGGCGCCCAATCGGGCAAGCGCGCGATCACGCTGTACGAGACCACCGCTGCCGGCCTCGATGCGTTGCGCCGGTGGGTCCAGCACTTTCCGGGCCAGGACCGGGTCGTCATCAAGCACCCCGTCATCCTCAAGACGTGGCTCGCCCGCGGCGAGGACCCAGAGCGCGTCGTCGACACCCTGGACCGGCACCTCGAGGCGACCCGGGATCGCCTCGACGAGGCGCTGTGGTCGCGGCAGCGCTCCCGCGACCTCGGCATCACCGACGACCCGGATCAGCGCCTCTCCTTCGCCGTGCTGGACTACGCGATCCGCGGCCTGTACGCCGAGATCTCCAACATCACGCAGCTGCGCGACGAGATCGCCTCCGGCACAACGCGAGACCCGGTCAAGCGGGTGCGACGGCCGAAGGGTCAGATCCGCCGCCGGGAGCCGCGGGACCCCGGCTGAGCGCAGCGGCCCGGTAGGCCGTGCCCCGCGGGTCGCGCTCCCAGAGGGTTTCGCCCTCGGCGCTCCCGAAGTTCGTTCCCTCGGCGATCAGCCGGCGCTTGAGCACCTTGTGGGTGGCGGTGCTGGGCAGGTCGGTGGCGATGCGGACGTAGCGCGGGCGCGCCTTCGGTGACAGGTCGGGCTGCGCGTCGAGGAACTTCTCGAACGATTCGGGGTCCAGGCTGTGCCCCTCGTTGAGGACGACCGCGGCCATCACCTGGTCGCCGACCCGCCCGTCGGGGACCGCGTACACCGCGACCCGGTTGATGGCGCTGTGGCGCAACAGGATCCGCTCGATCGGCGCCGCGGCCAGGTTTTCACCGTCCACCCGCATCCAGTCGGCGGTGCGGCCGGCCAGATAGATCCAGCCCTCGGCGTCCTTGTACGCCAGGTCTCCGGACCAGTACATGCCGTGGCGCATGCGCTCGGCGTTGGCGTCGGGGTCGTTGTAGTAGCCGGTGAAAAAACCCGAGCCCGTGGTGTTGACCAACTCACCGACCGCCTCGTCGGCGTTGGCGAGCGCGCCGTCGGCGTCGAACCGGGCGATCGCGCACTCGGTGACGGTGTCGCTGTTGTACACCGCGACGCCGTCGGCGCCGCGGCCGATCGAGCCCTTGGGCGTGCCGGGTTCGCGGATCACGATGACCGCGTTCTCGGTGGAGCCGAAGCCGTCTTCGACCTGGACGCCGAACCGGCGCGCGAACTCCTCGATGTCCTTGTCGTTGGCCTCGTTTCCGAAGGCGACCCGCAGCGGATTGTCGGCGTCGTCATCGCGTTCCGGGGTGGCCAGGATGTAGGCGAGCGGCTTGCCGACGTAGTTCATGTAGGTGGCGCCGTAGCGGCGGATGTCGTCGAGGAAGTTGCTCGCCGAGAACTTCGCCGGCACGATCGCCGCCCCGGAAACCACCCCGGGCGCCCACCCCGCGACGACCGCGTTGGAGTGAAACAGGGGCATCGACACGTAGCAGGTGTCCCGGTCGGTGAGGGCGAAGCGCTCGGCCAGGCTGAGTCCGGCGACGGTGGCCATGAAGTGGGACACCTGCACCGCCTTGGGATTGCCGCTCGTTCCCGAGGTGAAGATCATCATGAACGGGTCCATCGCGGTGACCTGCCGATGCGGCACGAGCGGACCCGCGCCGCCGACGAATTCGGCCCACCGCGCCGTAGAGACGTCGAGGATCTGCGTTCCCTGCAGGTCCAGGCCCTCCAGCAGTGGCCGGTGCTCGGCGTCGGTGACGACGAACTGGCAGTGTGCGCGCGCGATGTCGGCGGCCAGCGCATCGCCGCGCCGCGTGGTGTTCAGGCCGCACAGCACGTAGCCGCCGAGCCCGGCCGCCGCCATCTGGGCCAGCATCTCGGGCGTGTTGCCCAGCAGGGCGCCGACGTGCAGTCGCCGCCGCGGGTCCGCGGCGGCGATCAGGGCCGCCGCCCGCGCCGTCGACTCCCCGAGGTAGCGGCCCCAATCCCATTGCAGATCAGAGTATTTGACGGCGACGCCCGGATCCGAAGCGCGCTTGGCCAACAGCGCCTGAATCGTGTCGTCGGTCATCGGGGCCCCTAGTCAAAATTTACGAGACGAGACGGTCCGTCTTATCGTAGCGGGCGCTGTTCGCCCCCTATCCGCCCACCATCATCAGCCCGCCGTCGACGGCCAGCAGCTGCCCGGTGATGAAGCCCGAGCCGGGTCCGGCCAGAAAGACCAGCATGGGCCCGACGTCGCGCGCGGGATCGCCCAGCGTCCCGCCGAGTGGGATCATCATCTGCATCTGCTGGTCGATGAGCGCGCTCGCGTCGGGGCCGAGGAACTCCCGCAGCCGGTCGGCGCCGGCGGTCTGCACCGCCGGCGCCAGGGCGTTGACCGTGACGTTGTCGGCGGCCCAGGCCTTGGCGGCCGAGCGCGTCCAGGCCTGCACGGCGCCCTTGGTCGCCGCATAGACCGCCGAGATCGGGCTGCCCATAACGGCTTCGGAGGAGCCGAAGTTGATGATCCTGCCGCCCTTGGGATCCTGGCCTTTCATCACCGCGTACGCGGCCTGATTGGTCAGGATGGTCGCCTTGACGTTGGTGTCCAACAGAAACGAGATCTCCTCGACGCCGATGTGGCCGGGGATCCCGGCCTGCCACAGACCGGCCGCGTTCACGAGAACGTCGAGCCCGCCGAGTCGTTCGGCCGCCTGGCGCACCATGGCCGAGACGGCATCGGCGTCACGGGCGTCGCACTGGAGCCAGGCGGCCGCGAGCCCGTGCGGCGGCGGGGTCCGGTGGTAGGTGGCGACGACGTCGGCCCCCGCCTCGGCGAGGGCCTTGACGGCGGCCGCGCCGATGCCGGAGGCCGCGCCGGTGACCAGGATCCGCCGCCCGCGCAGCGGTGCTCGATCTGACATGGCCAAGACGCTACCGGTTCATGCGGGCACCGCGATCGTCGACAGCAGGTCGGCGAGCCGGTCCGGGCGGTCCACCATCGAGAACGTCCGGGAGCCCTCGATCACCTCGAGTTGGGCGTGCGGGATGGTGGCGGCCAGCCGCGCGCCGTCCTCTTGCGGGAAGAAGACGTCATCGGCCGACCACGCGATCAGCGCGGGCTTGTCGAACTCGGGCAGCCGGGCGGCCACACCGGTGGTCACCTCGGTGCGCAGCGAGAGGGTGAACCGGCGCAGGTCTTCGGCGATCGCCGCGTCGGACAGCGCCGGGCGCACCCACTCCCGAGTGAGCTCGTCGATGTCGCGGTGCGCCAGGCCGTCATAGGCTCGCCTGCGGGCCGCCGGCACGCGCAGGGCCTGGATCGCGGTCCGAAACAGTGACTTCGATTTCGCCGCCTGGATCACCGGCTTGAGCACCGGCGGCGGAAAGTGTTCGAACGCATCGCAACTGGTGAGCACGAGTGCGCCGAGTCGCCCGGGGTGGTGGACCGCGACGAGCTGGGTGATCACCCCGCCGGTGTCGTTGCCGACCAGCACGACATCCTCGAGCTCCAGCGCGTCGAGCGCCTCGGCGACCACGCCGGCGACACCGGTGATGGTGCGGTCGGCGCCGGGACGCAGCGGCTCGGGGTGCGCACCCAGCGGCCACGTGGGGGCGATGCACAGCAGGCCGCGAGCGGCGAGCCGGTCACTCACCGCGCGCCACAGCTGGCCGCCCATCAGGTATCCGTGGACGAAGACGACGGGCCTGCCGTTGTCGGGTCCGGCTGCTTCGTAATGGATGGTTCCGGCGCTAGTGTCGATCGTCGACATGGAAACTCCTACCTCGCGATACACTTACAAACAGGCTGTCTGTTCGTAAGTTACCAACACACTGTATGGAAAGCAAGAGACGCACCCAGGAAGAGCGCTCCGCGGCAACCCGCGACGCGCTGATCTCGGCCGCCCGCAGGCTGTGGGGCCTGCGGGGTTATGCCGAGGTGGGGACGCCGGAGATCGCCACCGCGGCGGGCGTGACCCGCGGGGCGATGTACCACCAATTCGCCGACAAGGCGGCGTTGTTCGGCGCGGTTGTCGAGGCGGTGGAACAGGACGTGATGGCCAGGATGGCCACGCTGGTGGCCGGGTCGGGGGCGACGACGCCCGCCGAGGCCATCCGGGCCGCCGTGGATGCCTGGCTGGAGGTCTCCGGCGATCCGGAGGTGCGCCAGCTGATCCTGCTCGACGCGCCGAGTGTGCTGGGCTGGCTTGCTTTTCGCGATGTCGCCCAGCGGTACAGCCTGGGCATGACCGAGCAGTTGCTCACCGAGGCGATCGGCGCCGGCCAGCTCGCGCGCCAACCGGTGCGGCCGTTGGCGCACGTGCTGATCGGCGCGCTCGACGAGGCGGCCATGGTGATCGCCACCGCCGACGACCCGAGACGCGCCCGCCGCGAGACCGGGCAGGTGCTGCACCGCCTGGTCAACGGCATGCTGAACGAACCCGCTCGCCCAACGTGACCCCGGGGCGAAAAATCGGCCAAAATCTCGCCGTCAGTTCACGTTCGGCGAAGGTTCTACCGGCGGGTGGGCGCGAAGAACTGCCAGATCGTGTCGGTGGCGTCGAGTGCCGTCGACGGTTCCGCAAGCCCGGCAAGCTCCGCCAGGGGCGTACGCTCTCCGCCGGGCCATTGGTGACCCGCACCTGCCACCGTGATCAACTCCACGGTGCGCCCGTCGGCGCAGGCTGCCGTCTGGGTCGTCACGTCGCCGGCGGTGGACGAGGCCGGTGTCCAGCAGCCGTCGATGGAACGCCACATCGCGTTGACCGACTCCACCGGGGGGCCGTCGACGCGCGGATTCCCGTTGACGGCGAACGCTTTTCCGGGACCACCGTTGTAGGGGACCCGTTCGTCGGCGGTGCCGTGGATCTGCAGGAGGGACGCCGGCCGCGCCTGGGCGCAGTCGGTCAGCAGGGTGCCCGCCACCGGCGCGATCGCGGCGAAGGTGTCGCTCTGGCAGCCCAGTCGCAGCGCCATCATGGCCCCGTTCGACATGCCGGTCACATAGACGCGGGCGCGATCGATGGGTATCTGTTGCCCGATGGCGTCGACCATCGCGGTGATGAAGCCGACGTCGTCGACGTCGTCGCGCTGGGGCTGTCCGCAGCAGGTGCCGGCATTCCACGCGCGGCCCAGGCCGTCGGGGTAGGCGACCAGGAAGTGCCCGCTGTCCGCCTCGGCGTCCCAGTGATAGGAACGCTCGGCCTGAGCGCCGGTACCGAAACCGCCGTGCAGCATCACCACCAGCGGCACCGCATCGGTGAGTCCCTGCGGACGGTAGAGGTGGAATGCCCTGCCGGCCCCGCCGGACTCGATGGTCTGGGTGGACTGTCCCACCGGGATCGACCGGGGGCCGGGCATTCCCGCCGCATGCCCCCCGCCGAGGCACCCGCCGAGCACGACGACCAGAGCCGGAAGCAGACACAGGGCGAGCACCCGGATGCATCGAGACCGCATGACCCCATGGTGGCAGGCGCCGGCCATTCTGACAAGTAGCTTGTCAAAATCTCGGGTCAGCGGTGATGTTGGCTGAAGAATTGCCAGATGGGTCGCCGAAGCCGCCGTGCAGCATCACGACCAACGGCGCCGCGCCGGTCAATTCGCGGGGCCGGTACACCCGGTAGGTCCGCAAGATCCCACCGGAGTTGACGAGCTGGATCGACTTCCCCGCGGGGATCGGGCGCTCGGGCAATGCCGACGCGCGAGCGGCACAGGCGGAGCCGCCGGCCAACAGCACGGCCACAGGAGGCACGCTTCGAGTGCCCGCGCGCACACAGTTGACAAGCAACTTGTCATTCGCGTCGCGGATGGCAGACTCGGTTGCATGCGACGTGTTCTGGATGCGGAGTGGGAGCCGACCGTGCCCGCCCTGATGCAGCTGGTCGCCGCGGCCGGGGCGCCCCGGTTGCGCGCGGCCTTCGCCGCGGCCGGGCTCGACGGGATACGGCCGGCGCAGGCGATCGGGCTCGTGCCGTTGGCCTCCGGCGGACTGCACGCATCCGATCTGGCCGAGCGACTCGGGGTGAGCCGGCAGGCGGTGGCCCAGGCGGTGACCGCGCTGGAACGGCACGACTACGTCACCCGGGTGGCCGACCCCGGCGACGCCCGCGCCCGGGTCATCGAGCTGACGCACCGCGGCCGGCAGGCGCTGCGCGTAATGCGCACCAACGCACTGGCGTTGGAAGAGCGCTGGGAGGAAACCCTCGGGCCGCGGCGATTCGGTGAACTGCGCAAGACCCTGCAGCTGCTGCTCGAAGCGGAAGCGGCCGCCCCCGAGGCGTGACGCCCGGACCGGCTGTCGTACGGGGCCGGCCACCCCGCCCACGGGCTGCGATTGTCGCGGCGTAGGTTCGGCCATAACACGATGGACAGGAGTTCGCCATGCCGATATTCATGGTTGAGCGCACCTACGCCGAGAGAATGGAACCCACCCTCGAAATCGCTGACGGCATCAACCGGATCAACGCCCAAGAAGGCGTGCGTTGGCTCTACTCGTTTCTGTCAGCGGACAAGCGAAAGACGTACTGTCTCTATGAGGCGCCTTCGCCGGAGGCCATCAGGTCCGCGGCCGCGCGTGCCGGCCTTCCCGCCGACGTCGTCGTCGAGGTGAGCGATCGCGTCATGTCCGACGGGTCGACGTCCGACATCTGAAGCCCTCACCCGAGCAGCTCGTGGTCGGCGGCATACATCGCCGCCTGGGTACGGTTGGCCGCGCCGGTCTTGATCAGGATGTTCCGCACATGGTTGGCGGCCGTGTTGGTGCTGATGTAGAGCCGCTCGCCGATCGCCCGGTTGCTCAGCCCCTCGGCAAGTAGGCGCAACACTTCAACCTCCCGGTCCGTCAGGCCGTCGGGGCCCTCGGGTCCGGCAGTCAGCAACGTATCCACCAGATCGACGACCCGGGTCTGGCCGATCGGCCCGGCGATGGAGCGGGCCTCCTCGGCCAGGTGCCTGGCCTCGTCGTTGCGGCCGCGCGACGCCTCGAACAACGCTTGCCGGGCCAGGGTCTCGGTGACATGGACCACCGAGCCCATCCGCCGGTCCATCTGAATCGCCGCGGCGAAAAGGCGCTCGGCCGCGCCCGAGTCACCCTCGAGCGCGGCCATCCGGGCGAGGTATCGGTCGGCGCTGCCGAATACCGCGACGAACTGGCCGGCCAGTAGGTTCTTGCCGGCATAGCGGGTGACCAACGGGCGCAGCACTTGGACCGCGTCGCGGTTGCCGAGGGCCAGGGCCGCCTCCACCATGAACACAAGTTCCATCGGCCACTGCGCCTCCTCGGTGTGCTCGCCGAGGTTCCGGTTGAGCAGGTGGTTCAGCGCGCGGGTCATGCCGAGTTCGCAGTCGAGCTCGGTGTAGAGCGCGAGCAGGCCGGGAACCCAGCGTCCGGCGAACGTTTCACCGCCGTCGACGAAGTCGCTGAATCGCTTCAGGGCACCGGTCTCACGGCCGATCATGAACATCTGGACCCCGTGCGAGCCCTCGGTGCCGTCTACGCCGAACAGACTCCCTGTGCGCAAGGCGATCTCGGCCCAGCGCTCGGCGCCGGTGAAGTCGCCGCGCAAGTAGGTCAGCGCCTGCTCGATGCAGGAGCTGACGAAGCCGTAGAAGGGTTGTCCGCAAGCTTGTACCGAGCGTTGCATGTCGGCGGCCGACGCGGCCAGGGCGTCGGACCGCCCCGTCAGATAACTGACCATCGCGCGAAAGTGCGCGGCTGCACCCAGCGCGTCGTAGTCGCGCCGGGCCTGTGCCGCGCGCACCAGCTCGGCGGAACGTTCCAACTGGATCTCGCACGTGTCCGGGGTGATGCCATGCCAGAGGCTCGTCGTCAGCGCGTGCTGCAGCACTGCCGGATCGTCGGCCGCACGCGCGAGTTCTATTGCACGTTCGCTGATTTCGTGCGCACGCGTCGCCTCGCCGGCAAACGTCAGCGCGCGCCCGAAGCTGGCGAGAGAATGTATGTAGCGCGGGTCTCCGTTGTTCAATCCGCAGTCGTCCAGTGCCGCCGCCAGCAGATCGGCCGCCTTCGAGTCGGCCAGCCCGGGACGCCAACTCGCATCCTCATAACCCACGGCGGCCTCGAGCCGGATAAGCGGATCCGCCATCGTGGTGAGGCGCTCATAGATGCTCCGGGCGCGGGCGAAGTCGCCGGCTCTCATGTGGTTGGCGGCCGCGCCGAGGTTCATCCTGGCCCGATCCGCGAGTTCCAGTTCGGGAAGCGAGGTCGCCCGTTCGAACCATCTGGCCGCATCCTCGTAAGCCAGGCTCTGCTCTGCCATCCGGGCCGCCTGACCGGCAAACCGCAGCGCCTTGTCGTGGTAGCCCAACACGTGCGCCACCAGGTAATGGTTGGCCAGCCGGGGGACGATCGAGGGGTCCGCGCGCCCCTCGAGGGCTTCTGCGGCGCGTGCGTGCATGATCCGCAGCCGGGAGGCCGTCATCGCGCCGAGCACCGATTCGCGGGTCAGCGCATGCACGAACGCAAATTCACCATCGGAGTCGTGAACTGCGCGGACCAGCCCGACGGCTTCGGCCGAATCGATCGCCGCCAGCGTCGCGGTGGACTCGGTCTCGCACGTCGCGACCAGCGCCGGCAGATCGAACGTCTGGCCCAGCACCGCCGCCTGCTCGATGACCACGCGCACGCCGGTGCCAAGTCCGCCGAGGCGGCGGGCGATGGCGTCTCCGATCGACGCGGGGACCGTCTGCTGTACACCCAACGCGGCCAGCCCGCCCCGGACTTGCAGGTCGTTGACCAGTTCGGTCAAGAAGAACGGATTGCCGCCGGTCTTGTCGCGCAGCAGGGCGGCGGTGGTGCGCGCCGAGGCAGGAGCCAGTTGCTGGGTCCGGGTCACGAACTCGGCGATCGCCTCGGTGTCCAGGCCCGCCAGATCCAGGCGCCGAACACCGTCGAACCGGTGCAGTTCGGCCAGCCGGGTGGCCAGATCCTCGGAACGGTCGGGTTCGGTCGTGCGGAACGTGACCACCACCAGCATGCGGACGTCGGCGCAGCCGATCAGCAGATGTTCGAGCATCGCGAGCGTGGGCCGTTGCGCCCAATGCAGGTCGTCGAGGATCAACGCAATCGGGCGATCGGTCGCCAGCCGCCGGAGGAAGCCGATCAACGCGTCGAAAAGCGCGTGCCGCGCCGAGCCGACGTCCGCCACCGGACCGGTTTCGGGCAGGTGGCGGTCCACTTGGGTCGACAGCCGCCGCAGTTGGGGGCCGACGCCGCCCAGCGCCTCGCCCATCGAACCCGGTGGGCCGGCACCCAGCAGCCGATCGAGCGCCTCGGCGAACGGGGCGTAGGGCACATCCTCGTCGGACGTCGAACTTCCCACGAGCACCGCAACGCCGTGTTCGAACAGCGTTGCGGCCACCTCTGCGGCCAACCGCGTCTTGCCCGCCCCGGGTTCACCGCCGATGAACACCGCCTGGCGGTTGCCGCCCGCGGCTCGCTCCCACGCCTGCTCGAACGCCGCAAGCTCCACGGCGCGACCCACAAGCGGATCCCGGCGACGTGCGATCAGCTCGGCCGGGAGCGGGGGCGGCACCCACTGCGCCATGGTGTCAAGGTAATCGTGCCGACGTTGGCTGGTCGATAGTCAGTTCTGACTATCGTTGGGGGTCTGAAGAAATGCTTCGGTGTGGTCATGACGGATGGTTTCCCGGCCTCGTAGCGTCGCAGTATCAAGACCCCCGAAGCAGAGGAGGTGCGGGCCATGAGCCACACAACCGCTACCGGCGCACTGCGCGGCCGATTGGGAGCAGAGGTCATCCTGCCGGGTGACGCCGGCTACGACGAGGCCCGCGCGCTGCACAACGGCATGATCGACAAGCGGCCCGCGGTGATCGCGCGCTGTGCCTCCGTCGGCGATGTCGCGTCGGCTCTCGAGTTCGCGCACACCTCTAGACTCGCGATCGCGATCCGCGGGGGCGGCCACAACGGGCCCGGCTTCGGTTCCGTCGACGGCGGTCTCGTCATCGACCTCGCGCCGATGCACCGCGTCGATGTGGACGCCGACCGGCGTACCGTCCGCGTGCAGGGTGGAGCGACGTGGGCACAGGTGGACGCGGCGACGCACGCACACGGCCTGGCGACGCCGTCCGGCGTCATCTCCAGCACCGGCGTCGGCGGCCTCACCCTCGGCGGCGGCCACGGCTACCTCACCCGCAGGCACGGCCTGACCATCGACAACCTGCTGGAGGCCGAGGTGGTGCTGGCCGACGGCCGGCTGGTGACGGCCTCGGCGTCCGAGCGCCCCGACCTGTTCTGGGCGCTGCGCGGCGGCGGCGGGAACTTCGGCGTGGTCACCTCCTTCACCTTCCGGCTGCACCCGGTGCACACCGTGGTGTGCGGTCCCACCGCGTGGCCGGTGTCGGCCGCCGCCGACATCCTGACGTGGTATCGGGACTTCCTGCCGGCTCAGGACGAGGAACTGTACGGCTTCTTCGCGGCCATGACCGTGCCGCCGGTGGCGCCGTTCCCAGAGGCCTTCCACCTGCAGAAGGTCTGCGCGGTGGTCTGGTGCTACACCGGCGATCCCGCCCGCGCCGACGAGGTCTTCGCGCCGGTGCGACAGCTGCAGCCGGCCTTCGACGGTGTCGGTGCCGCCCCGTACCCCGCGCTGCAATCCACGTTCGACGCCCTGTATCCGAAAGGTCTGCAATGGTATTGGCGCGGCGATTTCTTCCGGACGGTGTCCGACGGTGCGGTGCAGGCCCACGCCCGCTTCGCCGCAGAACTGCCGACCATGCATTCCACGATGCACCTGTACCCGATCGACGGCGCGGTCCATCGGGTGGGGCCGACCGAGACGCCGTGGGCGCACCGGGATGCCAATTTCTCACAGGTCATCGCCGGGGTCGATCCGGACCCGGCGAACGCGGCGGTGATCAAGCGCTGGGCGGTGGACTACTGGGACGCCACCCACCCGTACTCGGCCGGCGCCGCCTACGTCAACTTCATGATGGACGAGGGCCAGGACCGGGTGCGGGCCACCTACGGCCCGAATTACCAGCGGCTCAGCGAGATCAAGGCGGAATATGACCCGGGCAACGTGTTTCGCATCAACCAGAACATCCTGCCGGCGGGATGAGAAAGGCTCGGGCGGTGATCAGCCGCGATGTCGAGGCCGGCGCGGTGGCCGACTTGGCGCTTTCGCCCCAGCGTGCGGCGTTGGCGGCCGCCGGAGACGACGGAATGCTCTTGCTGCCGGTGAATGTCACCCTCGAAGAGCCCGGCAAGCCGGCCTCCTCGCCGCGCATCGTGCAATTGCCGCCGGGGCATCCCGATGTGGCCGGTCGCAACGTCGTGGTGATCGCCGACGACGGTCCTCAATGGTTTCGCTTGCGTTCGCTGACCGTCAGGGGGGTTGCGGAGGCGGCGGGTGATTGCACGTACCGGGTCGCGCCCAAGCGAATCGTGGCCTGGGACTACGGTGCGCTTCGCGAGGTGCCCGGATCGCCGGGACCCGCCCCTTCGGGGCGCGAGTCCTCGTCGGCTCCCGGCGGAAAGGGCGATGCCGAGCCGTTCTGCTCGCCGAAGCTTCATGCCGCGGTGGGTAAGTCGAGGGTCGCCATACTTGCCAGCCGATCAGCCAAGGGGACGCCGTTCGCGGTACCGCTGTGGTTCGTTTCGCACCGCGGCCACCTTTATGCGACGACTTCGGCGTCGTCGTGGACGGTACGCAATGTGATCGCCTCGCCGCGGGTGGCCCTCCTGCTCGGCGGCGAGGAGCGGGGCGCGAACGACCGGCTTCTCGTACGCGGACTCGCCCGCGCGTCGCTCGGCATGCCGCCCGCGGCGGTCCTTGCCCGGATCGCGTGGCGCTATTACGCGCAACCACGATTTGCGGCGGTCGAGCTGGCCCACATAAGGCAATGGCCGTTGCGCATGCGCTATTACGGCCAGTCCCGGCCGGCGCACATCGTGGTCACTCCCGAGGCGGCGACGGAATGCCCTGTGCCGCAACGGCGGGGCAACCCGTGAGCCGGCACCGGCCTTCAGCGGGCTACCGAGGAGTTGGCGGATGGTGGTTCGGCGTCGTGGGCTGATCGTGGACGACGCGGCGGCTTGTGCGCCGCACGACATCGCACTGCCCGTCCACGACGGCACTATCTCCGACGGAACGCGCTGGCCATCCGCCGTTTTAACGCATCGTCGAACCGGCGGTAGGCGCTGCGCAGGGTTAGCCCCGGCCAGTCGTCGCCGACGAATTCGACGGGCAGCAGCGGGTCGAGCTGCAGATGCCGCACCACGGCGATCGACAAGGCGAACTCGTATCTGAAATCGTCGGCCGAATCGTCCCTGTTGCCTGTGGCGCTGCCCAGTTCGGCGTTCATCGCCGCGACGAGCGCACCGGCGTCATCCGCCCACTCGTCCAGGGAGAACAGCGATCGCACCTTGGCGACGCCGATGTCGGTGACGGCGCCGTGAAAGTGGGTGCACTGCCGATCCAGCACCAAGCGCGATGGCGGAAGTCGTTGCGGGTCAAGGTTGTCCGGCCGTATCCAGACGCCCTCTCGAAGCTCGGCCAGGTGCAGCGCCACCGCGGCCTTCCGCAGCTCCGTGCGGTCGGCCGCTGACCTGCGCTCCAGCGAGACGATCGCCAGTTCCCACGTCCCGTTCCAGCGGGCGGTGGCCGCGTCGTCGGAGCGGGAGGCAGCGTCGACGCGCTGGCGGCGTTCGGACAGGCGCCCGGCGAGCGCATAGCTGCCCCCGTCGGCGGTGAGTTCTCCGTGGGAGACCATCCGCCACAGGCAGGTACGCGCGGCGCCGGCGCTGATGCCGAACAGTGCAGCCACCGCGACCAGCTCCGCGACCGTGAGGCGACCCCGGTCGGCCCCCAGGAGCGCCGACGCCAGGACCGAGCGCGCGCTCAGCGGCCGTTCGCCGATCAGGTCGCGCATGCGGGACGGTGGTGCTACGGGCACGCCGGCCACCGTATCACCAAATCATTGACGCGCGACTCTCATGGTGTGAGACTGACACACATGGGCTCACCGACGAGGTCGTTGGTCGCCGATGACGTGGAGATCGCGCGGCGCATCCTCGCGCACATCGACGCCGGCACCACGGACGAGGGCGCCAGTTGGCTTGAACCCGTGGACAATTACCTCAACCCGGTCCGCTTCGCCGGGGAAATCCGGTTACTGCGCGCCATGCCGAGCGTGTTCGTCCCCGCGGCGGCCATCCCCAACCCGGGTGACCACGTGGAGCGCACCGCCTTCGGCGTGCCACTGTTCGCCGTTCGTGGGCGCGATCGCCGTTCGCGGGTGTTCCGCAACGCGTGCCGGCATCGTGGTTTCGCCCTCGTCGAGGAGGCGGGCTGCTCGCACGCCCTGGTGTGCCGATACCACGGCTGGACCTATCGGCTGGACGGCTCGTTGTCGCATGTGCCCCATGCCGAGGCCTTTCCCGATCTGGACCACTCGGCGCACGGTCTGGTCGAGGTCGACAGCCGAGAGGTGGACGGGCTCATCGTCATCGGCGCACTCGACACCGGCGCGGACCACACCGACGGCGCCGACGAGGCGATGGAATGGCTCAGCGATGGGAGCCCGTGGCGCGACAAGCTCGTCCCGGCCGAGCGGCTGGTCCACGTGGAATCCACCGCGCGAGCGATGAACTGGAAGGTGCTCGTCGAGCAGTTCCTGGAGGGCTATCACATCCGATCGACGCACAAGGACACCTTCTACCCCGTGCAGTACGACGATCTCAACGTCGTCGAGGCGTTCGGACCCCACAGCCGAATCACCTTCCCGTACCGCAATATCGAACGGCTTCGTGACCGCCCGGAGAGTACCTGGACGACGAACGCGCGGGTGACCTATCTCTACCAACTGTTCCCCAACGTCATGCTGGCGACGTTCCCGGACCTGATCTCCATGGTGGTCGTCGACCCGGTGACCGTCGACCACAGCGTGCTCACCACCTATTCGATGGTCAGGCCCGAGGTCGCCGAGCGTGACTCGCTGGAGCCACCGCACAACCTCGCGGGTGCGGGCAGCTTGATCGGGCAGGGCCTGGTGGAGGACAACGAGATGTCGGCGGGGGTGCAACGTGGATTGCATTCGGGCGCCAACGCGTTCCTGCAGTTCGGGCGGCACGAGAGCGCGATCGGGCACTTTCACGCCACCCTGAGCGAGCGCCTGGCCCGGCTGACCGAGCGGTGAGCTCACCGGCCGCTAAGGGGCCCGGAGAAACACGTCGTCGAGGGTGACGGGGCGTTTGGCGTACGGCGGCCGGGCCGGCTGTGAAGTTCGCATCGAATTGGCAACGATGCGGCAGCGTGGGCTAGCGGGGCTGTCCGCCGCCGCGGTGGGGTAACGGCACCGGCTCGGCCTCGGGGGTGCCCAGCGTCGCCGCCAGCCAGGGCAGGGCGGCGGCGAACGCCTCGGCGGCAAACGGCCAATCGTGCTTGCCCGGCTGGGTGACCACCGCGCAATCGATCCCGCTGGCGCCGGCGATGTCGCACAAGAAATTGGCGGCGGCGTCCTGGCCTTCCGGGTTGGCGGCGGGGTCGGTGCTCGACGTGGCGAGGGTGGGGCCGGTGGCCTCGGCGAGGTTGCGCGACCGCGACGAGGGGACGTCGAACCATCCCGAGACCCCTGCGTAGCGGCCGTGCCGATCCATGACGGTGGCCGGGTCGAACGCGGCCCAGGCGGCCGCGTTGCCGGCGAACAACCGAGCGACGGTCTGAGCCTTGGTGCCGACGTTGGGGCTGCGGTCGCCGGCGATGTCGACGAAGGCGCTGAACTCCTCCGGGTGCATGACGGTCAGGTCCACGGCGCAGGTCCCGCCCATCGACCATCCCACGATGCCCCAATTGGCGCGGTCGGCGCTCACCCCGAAGTTCGAGATGACGAAGGGGACAACGTCTTTGGTCAGATGGTCGGCGGCATTGCCGCGGGCACCGTTGACGCACTCGGTGTCGTTGTCGAACGAGCCGGTGGCGTCGACGAACACCAGCGCCGGAGCGAAGCCGTGATGGCGGGCCGCGAAGTCGTCGACGGTGTTGAACGCGTTGCCGGTGCGCAGCCAGTCGGCGGGGGTGTTGAAGGCCGAGCTGATCATCAGCACGGCCGGCAGCCGGGGGGGCGGGTTGCTGCCGAACCACGCCGGCGGCAGGTACACCAGTTCCTGGCGGTGCGGGAAGCGCGACGCGTCGGCGCCGGTCGTCACGGGCACCACGACGCCCTTGGCCGGCCTGGTCCGGGCGATCTGCATCTCGGTGACCCGCAGCCGGTCGATCTGGTCGGGCAGGGGCGCGCCCGTCAGCTGTTCCCAGGCGGCGATCACGGTGGGGAAGTAGCCGACCCATCCGTTCACGGCCAGGGTCGCGCACAACGCGCACAGGGGCACCGCCACCAGCGCCAGGCCGCGTCGCCAGCACCGGGCGCCGGGCCAGCCGAGCACCAGGGTCGCGGTGGCGAGTCCGCTCATCGCGATCCAGACCCACAGTGTGGCCGGCGCAGGGTCACCGGCCACGCCCAGCGACGTGATGTACCAGTACGCCAGCGCCGTGCAGACCGCCGCGCTGCCCAGGGCCGCCGGCAGCGCCCAACCACGCCAGCGGCGCCGGTGCCACCCGGCCGCGCTGACGGCCACGACCAGCGCCAATCCCTGCGCGGCCGTCGGCAACCAGCCGTGCAGCAGGGAGAGCCGCCCGATGAAGTCGCTCAACAGTCGTGACCTTTGCTGGATCCGATCGCCGCGCACGGCTGCGCACACGTCGTGGGCCGGCCTCATGCTTGCTCGGCCGTGACGCCCGAGGCCAGACCAACTATCCCACACCGTCCCGGCGTGTGGGGCCGGTGAATTGTCGCGGTCGTGAAGGGACGGGAGCCCTCACCCGGCCGTGCTCAGGCGACCGGCACCGCTTCGTAGCCGGCCTCGTCGACCGCGGCCGGCACCGCCTGCGCGTCCAGCGGCGCCGAGCTCGTGACGACGAGCCTGCCCGTTTTCGCGCTCACCTCGATCGATTCGACCCCGGGGATCTGGCTCACCTCGTCGCGGACGGCGGCCTCGCAGTGCTCGCAGGTCATCCCGGTCACCTGATACTCGCTCGTCGTCATGACACTCCTTCCGCTCGTGCTCCGGCCTTCGCACCCTCAGACGTAGCCCACCCCGATGTCGACCGACACCTGGCTGGCGGTGACCAGCCGGGACTGGTCGGAGACCAGCCAGGCGACCGCGTCGGCGATGTCCTCGGGCTGCGCGACGCCCTCCGGCAGCAACGGCTTGTGCAGGCCGCGCAGGTGCGGGTAGCTGTCGGCGGCCGATCGCAGCGCGTCGCGCATGCGGCCGGTGCCCATCGGAGTGGCGACCGCACCCGGGTTCAGGCTGTTGACCCGGATGTTGTGGCGCCCCAGCTCGGCGGCGAAGGCGCGCGCCATCCCGACGACGGCATGCTTGCTGGCCGTGTAGTGGATCATGAACGACTGCATGTTGATGCCGGCCGCCGATCCGATGAGGACGATCGAGCCGCCACGACCGCCGTCGATGATGTGGCGCGCGCCGGCCATCACGGTGTTCCAGGTGCCGGTCACGTTGGTGTCCAGGGTGTCGCGGAACGCCTCGGGGCTGATCTGGTCCCAGGGCGCCGGGCTGCAGATCCCGGCGTTGGCGACGATGATGTCGAGCCGGCCGAGTTCGCCGACCGCCTGGTCGACGGCGGCTTTGAGCACGTCGAGGTCGCGGATGTCGACCGCCGCGGTGAGGGCCCGCCGGCCGTTGGCGCCCACCAGGCGCGCCGTCTCGGCCAGGTCGGCGGGCGTCGCCGAGTCGTAGGGAACGCTGGACGGCAGCGGCCCGGCGATGTCAACCGCGATGATGTCGGCGCCTTCGGCGCTCAGCCGGACCGCGTGCGCGCGGCCCTGTCCGCGCGCGGCGCCGGTGATCAACGCCACCTTGCCCGCAATCGAGTGGCTCATGGGTCCTTCGGATGTCCTTTCTCACCAAGCGCGACTCGGCGAAGCGTAACGTTCGCCCTGGCGCCGCCGTGTAGCCGGAGGGAGACATCTCATGACCGTCACCGTCATCGACGCGGGACCCCGCCAGATCAGTCGCTCCGTAGAGGTCGCGGCCCCGGCCGCGGAGCTGTACGCCATGGCCGCCGACCCGCGCCGCCACCAGGAACTCGACGGCTCGGGCACCGTGCGCTCCAACGTAAAGGCGCCGCCGAAAATCGTTGTGGGGTCGAAGTTTTCGACCAACATGAAGCTCTACGGTGTACCGTACCGCATCACCAGCACGATGACCGCCCTGGCGCCGGACCGCGTGGTTGAATGGCGTCATCCGATGGGCCACCGCTGGCGCTGGGAGTTCGAGGCGCTGTCCCCGACGTTGACGCGGGTGACCGAAACCTTCGACTACCGCGAAGCCGGCTCGATCAAGAACACGCTGAAGTACTACGAACGGATCGGGGCCTGCAAGGCCAACGCGGCGGGCATCGAGGCAACGCTGGCCAAGCTGCGGGACCGCTACGCCGCGCGGTGATCCGCTACCGCACCGCCGGGTCGGGCGCATCCCACGGGATGACACCGGACACCCAGTGGGTCAATTGCACGACCTGGTCGTTGCGATGCAGGTGGCGTGGCGGGGTCGCGAAGGTGGCGTAGGGCCGGCAGCGGAGCACCACCCGGTCTTCCGTCTCGACCATCGCCGCAACGGCCGGTCGCGCCTCCTCGCCCAGCGGCCGGCCGGACATCCGGCCGCCCACCGCCATCATGACGTCGACCGCCAGCTCACGTTCGCGGTCCAGGGTTGCGTCGGCATAGACCTGCAGATAGGTGAAGGGCCATCGCTCGTCGAGGACGCACAGGCTGACCTTGCCGTCGCGTTCGATGACGCGGGCCTTGCCGCGGCCGGCCATCGTCGAGACCAGGAGTTCGTCGGCATCGGTGGGCACGTAGTAGACGACCGACATGCCCGGGCCGTCGTGGCGGCGACGGTAGCCGAACACGCAGGTCCGGTGGGTGCGGACGAATGAGCGCCGCTCGGAGGGCAGCATGTCGCGGTCGGCCGGAGCCGCGAACGGCTCGGTGGCGAGGGGGAGCAGCATCGCAAAATATCCTTGCACTTCTGATTGCCGGCCCGGAAGCTGAGGGCGTCCCACTGACCGTAAGGGCGATCATCATGGCTACCAGCGCCGACACCAATAACACCACCATTGCGGACCGCGTCGCGCGGTTCCGGCAAGAGATAGCCGGCCTGTTGCCTGACGAGGCCGCCGACATCCTGGACGCCGAGCAGCAGCGGCTGCGGGCCGGCGGGCCACCGGCCGGCGCGGCCGTCCCCGGCGACGCCATGCCCGACGCGGAGCTGCTCGACGTCCACGGCGCGCCGACCACCCTCGCCGCGGCCGTGGCCGGACGCGGCGCGGTGGTGGTGCTCTACCGCGGCGCATGGTGCCCCTACTGCAACTTGACGCTGCGGGCCTATCAGGAGGACCTGGTCCCGCGGCTCGAGCGGCACGGTGTGGCGCTGGTGGCGATCAGCCCGCAACAGCCCGACGGCTCGCTGTCGTCGCGGGAGACCAACGAGCTGACCTTCACCGTGCTCTCCGACCCGGGCAATCAGGTGGCTTCCGGGCTGGGCGTGCTCACCGCCCCGGGCGAGGAGGCCCAGACAGTGCAGCGAAACCTCGGAATGGACCTGTCCGAGCTCAACGCCGACGGGACGTACGGGCTACCGATGCCGACGGTGGTCGTCGTCGACGCCACCGGAACCATCCGCTGGATCGACGTGCACCCCGACTACACGACGCGCACCGAGGTCGCCGACATCGTCGACGCGCTCGGCGCGCTCGGGTGAACCGCGGGCGCCCGGGCCTCTTATCCCATGCGTGACCACACGCTCATCGACGGCGGGCGAAAGCCCAAACCCGTTGGCAAAGAGCCTGATCCGCTGCGGGCACACCGTCGGCCGCTACGGCCTGGCGGTGGTCCTGGCCTGGATCGGGTTCGGCAAGTACGCGAAGATGGAATCCCGGGTCCTCGTCGAGCACAGCCCGCTGATGGGCCGGGTCTATCACGTCGTCAGCCGTGGCGCGGTGGCTTCGCACATCGGAAATCATTGCGGCGCTTATCATTACGCTGCACCCGGTGTGCCCGCGCGCCTCGCGCTGGCGGTCGTACTGTTCACCGGCACCCTGAGCTTCCTGTTCACGACGCCCGGGGTGGTGGCCGGGCACGCCGGGGGCCTGCCCGTGTTGTCCGCGCTGCCGGGCCAATTCCTGCTCAAGGACCCGGTGCCGATCGGGGTCGCGGTGTGGACGTTGGGCGACTCGCTGGCGGCCGCGCGCTCTGCGCGCGCGTGAACAGCGTTCCCCGAATCAACCGCTTGGCCGACGCGAGAGCGGCCGCGGAGGCCTCCGGTGTCAAGCCGGCCGACTGCTCGGTCAGTCCGCGCGCCAGTGCGTAGATGGCATCCACCGCGGCACCCGGGTCGGTTTCGGCGGGCAGTGCGGCGCGCGCGTCTGCGATGACTGCAGAGAGGTTGTCGCGCAACGCTTTCAGTCCCGCGGGCCGGTGCCGGCCGGCCGGGTGTGCGGCGCTCTCGGTGCGGACGGCGCGGTCGAAGGCCGCGAGGTGGGGATACTCGCGCAGCAACAGCGCCCATTCGTCCAGGACGGCCTCGACGCGGTCGACGACGTCGCCGGCGGCCGCGGCGGCGGCCCGCAGTCGCGGGATGGCGATCTCCTCGATCTCGCGGACCGTCGCATCCAGTAACTCCGACTTGGTCGGAAAGTAGTGATAGAGGCTGCCGCTGGTCATCTCGGCGGTGCGGGCGATCTCGCGGATGGTCGCCCGGGCGTAGCCCACCTCGGCCACGCAGCGCATCGCCGCGCCGATGATCCGCGCGCGGGTCTGCTCGCCGTCGGCGCCCACGGGCCGCCCCGACTGGGGCCGGGCGGCCGTCATGGCGCGCGATGCCCGCCGGCCGGCCGATCCCTCACCGCGCACCTCCGCGCCCCGCGCCCAACTAATCGATCAGGCGATTATATTCAACGTGTCGGTGCCGGGCCGGCGGACGGGACGCGCGAGTGTGAGGACACCACGATGACGCCGCCGCGACTGGGACGCCCGGTCGGGGCCAGCGGGGAGGAGACCCGCCGGCGGATCATCGCCGCCACGATGCGGTGCGTGGCCGAGGTGGGCTACGCCCGGGCGACCATCCGCGAGATCGCCCGCACCGCCGAGATGACCAGCGCCAGCCTCTACAACTACTTCCCCACCAAGTCCGAGCTGATCAAGGCTGCGGTCGCGGCGCGCACCGACGTGGCGCTGCCGCGGTTGCGCCGGGCCGCGGACGGGCCCGGGGATGTCATCGACCGGATCGACGCGGTGCTCGACGAATCCGGCCGGTTGATGCGCGAGTACCCCGATCTTGCCGCCTTCGAGTGGGCGATCCGGGCCGAGGGCGCCGCCGTCCCCGACTCTCCCGTGGCCGTCGACACCGGGTTCCCGGCGTTCCGCGAAATCATCGAGACCGTCGTGCGTGACGCCCACCGGGACGGCGAACTGGCCGGACACCGGGATGTTCCGGGCGCGGTCGAGGCGATCTATTCGCTGGTCTACGGCCTGACCGAGCTCGGGGCCACGCTGCCGCCGGAGGACTACCACGCGGCGCTGGCGTCGGCCAAGCGGCTGATCCGCGGAACGCTGCTCGGCGAGGCGGGGGCGCCGCCGCGCCCTTGATATGATCAAGCGATTGATTATATAGTCGGGGTCGCGGAGAGGAAGCCGAGACCGTGACCGAAATCGCCGGCCGTACGTTCGACGTCGACGCGCTGCGCGCCAAATACGCCGAGGAGCGGGCGCGACGGCTGCGGCCCGACGGGATCGCGCAGTACGTGGAGACCGCGGGCGCGTTCGCCCGCTTCGCCGACGACCCCTGGGTGCAAGGGACGTTCACCCGCGACCCACTCACCGACGACGTCGACGTGGCGATCATCGGCGCCGGCTTCGGCGGCCTGTTGACGGGGGCGCGGCTGCGCCAGCTCGGCGTGGACAGCGTGCGGCTGATCGACCGCGCCGCCGACGTCGGCGGAACCTGGTACTGGAACCGCTACCCGGGCATCGCCTGCGACGTCGAGTCCTACGTGTACATCCCGTTGCTGGAGGAACTCGGGTACATGCCCGCGGAGAAGTACAGCAAGGGCGCCGAGATCTTCGCCCATTGTCAGCGCATAGCGCGGCACTACGACCTGTACCGCGACGCGTGCCTGCAGACCGATGTCTATGAGATCCGTTGGGATGCTTCGTCTTCCCGCTGGATCGTGCGCACCAATCACGGTGATGCGATGCGCGCCAGGTTCGTCACGATGGCCAACGGGTATCAGGCCAAGCCCAAGCTGCCCGGCATCGAGGGCCTCGGCCGCTTCCGCGGGCACGCGTTCCACACCAGCCGGTGGGACTACGGCTACACCGGCGAGCGGCTGGAATACCTGGCGGGCAAGCGGGTCGGCATCATCGGCACCGGGGCCACCGCGGTGCAGTGCGTGCCGCACCTGGCCGCGGCGGCGGAGCGGCTCTACGTCTTTCAGCGCACGCCCTCGTCGGTGGACGTGCGCGCCAACCGGCCGACCGAGCCCGGGTGGGCGGACGCGCTGCGGCCGGGCTGGCAGCGCGAGCGCATCGAAAACTTTCAGATCCTCACCGCCGGCGGGCGGGCGCCCGAGGACCTCGTCGCCGACGCGTGGACGGACATCACCCGCAAGCTTCCCGTGATGCGCCACGACGGTGACGGCGCCGTCGGTTCGGTGGACCCCGAACAGCGCGGCCGCGACATCGAGCTGGCCGACTTCGCCAAGATGGAGGAGATCCGGGCCCGCGTCGACGAGATCGTCACCGACCGGGCCACCGCCGAGGCGCTCAAGCCGTGGTACGGCTACTTCTGCAAGCGGCCCTGCTTCCACGACGAGTATTTGCAGACCTTCAACCGCGACAACGTCACCCTGGTCGACACCCGCGGCCGCGGGGTGGAGCGCATCACCGAGTCGGGCGTCGTCGTGGACGGCGTGACCTACGAGCTCGACTGCCTCATCTTCGCAACGGGTTTCGAGGTGGGCACCGACTACTGCCGCCGCACCGGGTTTGAGCTGATCGGCCGCGACGGGGCGACGCTCACGCAGCGGTGGGCCGACGGGGTGCGCACCTTTCAGGGCCTGTGCGCCAACGGTTTCCCGAACTGCTTCATCGAGAGCATCTCGCAGGCGGGCCTGACGGTGAACTTCCCGTACCTGCTCGACGTGCAGGCCTCCCACGCCGCGTGGATCATCGCGTGGGCGCTGCGCCGCGGCGTCACCGAGGTCGAGGCGTCGCCGGACGCGGAGGCCGCCTGGGTCGACACGGTGGTGGCCCGGTCGGCGGCGACCGCCGAGCGCGCCGCGACCTGCACGCCCGGCTACTACAACCGGGAGGGCAAGGCCGACGCCAAGACTCGGCAGGGCAGCTTCTTCTTCGGCGGCCCCACCGAGTACGCCGACATCCTGGCGGCGTGGCGGGACAAGGGGGACCTGGAGGGATTCCTGCTGCGCGGCGCGGAGGTCGGTGCGTGAGCAGCCGGCGAGCCCGTCGGCGCTACGCCGTCGGCCGGGTGCGGGCGGCGACCCGGCGCCGGCGGGCACCGCGGGTCGCGATCATCGGCGCGGGCTTCGGCGGCCTCGCGGCGGCGGTGGCGCTGCGCCGCGCGGGCATCGACGACCTGGTGATCATCGACGGCGAAGACGGTGTGGGCGGCACCTGGCGGCGCAACACCTACCCCGGGGCCGCGTGCGACGTGCAGAGCCACCTCTACTCGTTCTCGTTCGCGCTGAATCCGGACTGGAGCCGCACCTATGCCCGCCAGCCCGAAATTCTCGCGTACCTGGAATCGGTGACCGACGACTTCGACCTGCGCCGGCACCTGGTATTGCAGACCCGGGTGCGGCGTGCGAGGTGGAACGAGGACACCTGGCAGTGGGAGCTGCAGCTGCAGCACGCGAATGGCGCCGGCGCCGCGCTGGCGGCCGACATCGTGGTCAGCGCCGTCGGGCTGTTCGGCGCCTCCAGGCTGCCCGACATCGACGGCCTGACCGGCTACCGCGGTCACCTGATGCATACCTCCGCCTGGGACAACGGCGTGGACCTGACCGGCAGCACCGTCGCGGTGATCGGCACCGGCGCCAGCGCGGTGCAGGTGGTCCCGGAACTGGCACGAATCGCCAAGCGCGTCAAAGTGTTCCAGCGCACACCCCCGTGGATGGTGCCCAAGGACGACCGCCCGTTCAGCGACGGGGAGCTGGCGAGGTTCCGGCATCGGCCCTGGGCGGTTCGACGGGAGCGGTGGCGGGTGTGGAAACAGTTCCACGACTTCACCGGAAACGGGCTCGACGATCCGCAGGCGGCCGGTCGCGCGAAGATCGCGGCCTCGTTCCTGGAGCGCGTGGTCGCCGACGAGGGGCTGCGTAACGCACTGACGCCCGACTACCCGTTCCGCTGCAAGCGGGTCCTGCTCGGCGCCGACTACTACCTGGCGCTGCAGGGCGACCACGTAGACCTGGTGACCGACCCGATCGCACGCGTGACCGAGACGTCGATCGTCACGGTCGGCGGCGCAGTGTTCGACGTCGACGCGATCGTGTGCGCCACCGGATTCCAGACCAGCCACTACCTCAGCGGCATCGAGGTGATCGGATGCGGCGGCGAGAGCCTGCACGAGCGCTGGGGCGAGGACCCCAGCGCCTACCTGGGCGTCGCGGTCAGCGGATTCCCGAACTTCTTCATGCTGTACGGCCCCAACACCAACCAGGGCGGCAACTCGATCGTCTACATCCTTCAGGCCGGCGCGCGGCTGGTGGCCAGCGCGGCGACCCGGGTGGCGCGCCGGGGCGGCTACGTCGACGTGCGCCCCGAGGCCGAAAAGCGCTACAACGAAAGGCTTGCCGCGGACCTCGAACGCACCATCTGGACGCAGTGCGACAGCTACTTCCGGTCGCCCACGGGCCGCATCGTCACGCAATGGCCCTACACCGAGCTGGACTACGCCCGCCGGACTTGGCGGCTGCGACCACGAGACTGGTTGCACCGCAGCGGGAAACCCCGGCCGAACGGTGCGGGGTCAGGCGATGCCGAAATCGATGACACCGCGGATCAATCGGCCGGACGTCAGGTCAGCGTAGGCGTCGTTGATGTCGTCGAGCCGGTAACGCCGGGTGATCATCTCGTCGAGGAGTAGCCGCCCGGAGGTGTAGAGCGTGGCCAGCAGGGCGATGTCGCTCTTGGGGTTGCAGGATCCGAACACCGTGCCGCACAACGTCTTGTTCATCAGGATGAAGTCCTGCAAGGCCATGTCGATCGAGCCCAGCGCCGGCGCGGGCAGCCCGGTGAGCACGCAGGTGCCGCCCTTGCGGGTTAGCGCCAGCGCCGCGGCGACGTCGGCCTCGCCGATCATCGCGGGCGACACGATGACCGCGTCGGCCATGACACCGCGGGTCAGCTCGCGCACCAGCTCGAGGGCGTCGTCCGCCGTCGACGCGGTGTGGGTGGCCCCGAAGCGGGGCGCGGCCCGGCGTTTGAATTCGCTGACGTCGACCGCCACGACGCGGGCGGCGCCGCCGATGCGGGCACCCTGGATGGCCGCGGTGCCGATGCCGCCGGCGCCGATCACGACGACGGTGTCGCCACCGCGCACGTTCGCGCGCCGCGCCGCCGAGCCGTACCCCGTCGGCGCCGCGCACGCCAGCAGCGCGGCGGGCACCAGCGGGAAACCCGCGTCGATCTTGACCAGCGAATTCGCCGACACCACGGTGTGTTCGGCGAACGCGCCGATCTTGGACACGTGCCCGAGGTCGCGCCCGTCGACGGTGTGGTGACGGAAGGTGCCGTCGGTCGGCATCCCGGGCGTCAGCGTCCCGGAGCCCGTGTCGCACAGGTATTCCATACCCGTGGCGCACCAACGGCATTGGCCGCACACCGCCACGAAAGACGTCACCACGTGATCGCCGGGCGCCAGGCCGGTCACGCCGTCGCCCACCTCGAGCACCACGCCGGAGCCCTCGTGCCCGCCGATGGTCGGCGACATGGCCGGCAGCCCGAGGGCGTCGACGACGTCCCGCGGCGGCGCCAGCTTGCCCTGCCGGATGTGCTCGTCGGAGTGGCACAGCCCGCTGGCGGCCAGACGCACCAGGACCTCGCCGGCGCGCGGTGCGTCGAGCTCGAACTCCTCGACCGACCAGGGACGGCCGTACTCGTAGAGGATGGCGGCGCGGCTTCGCATCGACGGTCAGGCGTTGGCGGCGGCCACCCTGGCGCGCTCGGTCATCGAGGCGACCACCCCGCCGTCGTTGAGGATGTCGGTGCCGGTGAGGTAGGCCGCCTTGTCGCCGGCGCAGAAGGCGAGCAACTCCGCCATCTCCTCCGGCCTGCCCCACCGCGGCACGGCGGCCTCGGTGACCATCGCCCCGGCCCCCGCCTGCTCCTCGAGCCGGCCCATCTCGGTGTCGATGGACCCCGGGGACACCGAGAGGATGCGCATGCCGCGCGCGTTGAACCGTTCGGCCTGCGACTGGCTGTACCAGCGCACAAAGCTCTTGCTCACGGCGTAGGCGATGCCGGATCGCCCCTCCGCGGGGACGGCCTCGCACACCGCCATCATGGCGTCCATGAAGGCGTCGACGTCCTGCAGCGCCAGCGGGAACTGTGCGGACGGAACCATTTCCGCGGGCAACAGGTGCGCCGCCATCGAGGCCACGTTGACGATCGCGGAGCCCTCGCCCGCCGCCTCGTAGAACACCTCGTTGACGTTGACGGTGCCGAGCGCATTGGTCCGCATGACGTAATCGGCCGATCCCATGCTCGGGCTCACCCCCGCGGTGTGGATGACCGAGGCAATCGTCCCGAGGCCGGTCGCGGTGTCGAAGAGGTCCGCGACCGCGCGCCGGTCCGTCACGTCGCAGTGCACGACGGTGGGCACCATCGGAAGGCCTGCCAGGGCCGCGGCCGCGGCGCGGAGCCGGTCCTGCCTGACGTCGCAGAGGACCACGGTGTGGTCGCTGCCGACGATTCTGGCCGTGGCCAGACCCATGCCGCCCCCGCCGCCTGTGATCACCGACACTCGGTTCATACGAGGACCGTATACGCCGCTGCGCTACGTCGAGGGCGCGGGATCGGACACCGGATCGTGGGGGTGGCCACCGTGGCGGGTGGCCGTCGCGAAGAACGGCGCCATCACGGTGGCCGCCAGGTGGCGGCGGTTGACGACCAGCCCGACGAGGGCCACCGCGGCGTAGGCGGCGCACAGCAGCAGCCGGCCGTGCGTCGAGGTGATCGGAAACTGGATGACGAACAACCCCAGCAGCGCCCACGCCGCTCCCCGCCGGAATCGCAGCCCGAGGATCAGTGCCACGCCCATCATGGTCTGAGCGGCCGTGAGCAACACCTCCTCGACCTGCCGCGCGTCGAGCGCCAGGGAAACGCCGCCCCCGCCGAGCAGGTGGGCGATCGGCAGCGATCCGATCAGCAGTGTCCACTGGTTGACCTTGGCCGAGATCAGCATGGCGATGGCCGCGGTGGCCTTGCCCCGTGCGGCCAGGATGGTGGCGATGATGAACTCGGGGGCTTCGGAGGCCAGCGGCGCCAGCCACTGCACGAGCAGGAACCGGTCGATGCCCAATTCGCCGCCCGCGGCGACCAGGTTGTCGGCGAACGGTTTGGCGCAGAGCAGGATCACCGCGCCCGAGGCCACGAAGAGGAGGACGACGGCAAAGCGGCGGCGTCGACCGGGCAGGTCCCCCAGTGCGGCGGCGGTGCCCACCAGGTCGGGTTCCTCCACCTCGCCGTGGCTGACCTTGTACAGGTAGCAGCCGAACCAGACCAGCAGCGCCACCCCCAGCGCCAGGTTGATCTGAGAACTCACCGGGATGACGAACGCGACCACGCCGGCGAACAGCAGGAAACCGAGTTCGACCCGGTTGGCCGGCGCCAGCAGCAGTTCACGGGGCTTCGCGCCGCCGGTCCTGCGCGCCACGACGATGCCGACCAGCACCACGACGGGCCAACCCAGACCCATCAGCAGCCGGTTGGACCCGGTCATGTTGGCCGCGGCGTACTGGGCGTAATCCGGGCGGTGGCCCGACACGTAGGCGTAGTAGAGGTCGACGGCGTACTCGGGCAGCACCGCGATCAACGCGAGCACCGCGGTCGCCAGCCCGCCGGAGACGTCGATCTGCGCGGCCTCGGCAGCCCACGCCAGCAGGAAGCTGGCCGCCACCACCGCCGCACCGAAGATCAGCAGGGCGGCGACCGGGTCCGGGGGCAGGCCGGCGATGCGTACTGCCACCGCCGGGGCGATGAACGTCGCGGTGATCAGCGCCGAACGGGTCAGCGTGCGGCGGCGGGACCGTGCCGCGGCAGCGACGGTGGCTGCGGGCCTGTCTGTGGCGAGCATCGTCATCCTTCAACTCGTCGAGCCTGGCAACCGTAGCGAACCCTTACCTAACCTACTCGTGAAGTCCGCGAGCGGCAACGCCGCGGCCGTGCCCGGGCGCGGCGTGAACCCTTTTCCTGCAATGGAATTCAAAAGTTCGACCGTGCTGAATTAAGTCTTCGCAAACCCTAGGACGCGCGGCCGGGTTCACCGGTTCCACTCACGGCCGACGGGCGAGCCTGCCTAGTCGGAGCCCATCGCGGCGGCGCTGGCCTGCGCCATGAGTTGCACGAGCTGGTTGCGGGTCAGCGAACCCATCATCTGCGTTGCCGCGCGCAGCTCTTCGCCCACGATCCAGGTCGGTCCGTTGGTCAGGTTCTCGAACGCCTCGGCGATCACGTCGTCGACGGCGGCCGCGCCCGGCGGGACCTCGTCGGGGGAACCGATCTGGCCGCGGCTGTGTTCGAGCTGCCGCAGCGCGGGGGTGTCGGTCTTGCCCAGGATGAGGCCCAGGACGTCGACGCCCTTGTCGTGCAGCTCGGCCCACAGTGCCTCGGCGAAGACCATGTCGAAGGCCTTGGAGGCGCCGTAGGCGACCATGTTGGGACCGCCGGCCAGCCCGGCGCCCGACCCGAAGATGACGATCCCGCCGCGGCCGCGCTCGACCATCGGTGCGGCGAAGTGGTGGCACAGCTGCATCGGCACCATGCAGTTGCGCTGCACCATGGCCTCGGCGGCCTCGATCGGGTTGGCAAGGAAAGGTTGGAAATTCGGGTCCGCGCCCGCGCAGTACACGAGGAATCCGATCTGCAGGTCGCCGGTGTCCCGCGCGATCTGCGCCGCCGCCGCCGGCTCGGAGAGATCGATTGCGAGAGTGCGGGTTTGGGCCGATGTGCGGGATTGGATGTCGGCCGCGACCTCGTCCAGGACGGCTTGCCGGCGGGCCAGCAGCACGACGTTGACACCGCGCTCGGCGAGCCCGGTGGCGAAGGCGGCGCCCACGCCGTCGGAGGCGCCCGCGACGAGCGCCCAGGGACCGTATTTGGCAGCGAACGTCATCTACGCGTTCCCGACCGTCGCGACGCGCACCGCGGTGAACCGGCGCCGGGCGATGCGCCAGCCGTCGGGGGTGCGGACGATCTCGTCGTCGTAGAAGCCGATCCCGTTGGCGCCGGCGCCGCCGGATTCATTGTCGGCGAACATGACCAGCGCGTCGACGTAGGTGCGGGCCACGGCCGTGTCGCCGTGGACGGTGATGGCCTGGTTGGTGAGGCGATGCAGCGTGTGCCCGGCCGGCGCGTGCACCTGTTCCATGAAATCGGTGACCGCGTCGACGCCGGTCCACGCGCCGATCTCGCCGTAGTCGAGTTCGCAGTCGTCAGTGAACACGGTGCGAAACAGCGGCCAGTCGCGCCGGTCGATGCCGGTGGCATAGCGCACCAGCAGCTCGGCGATGTCCTGCCGGTCTTCTCGGTCGGTCACTAGGGCACCATGCTTTCTGCGGATACCTGATGGGTGTTCGTTGATGGGACTCGGCGGGGGCCGAGGTGACGGCCAATGTCGGTCGCTCGTGGAGGGCCTGCATGACACTGCCGCCCTCGGTCCTCCCGGGGTCGCCGACCGGCATCAGGGAGATGCGCCGCAGAGCGCCAGTTAGTGACCGTCCGGTGGTCGATCCCCTCGCCGCGTCGTCGCTGCCAATTTAAGGAGATCTGTTGTCGGAGGACACTGCTGAAATCGTCTACGTCGGGCTGGACTGGGCCGCCGCAACACATGCTGTGTGCGTGTTGTCTGCGGTCGGAAAAGTACTGGCACAATTCGTGATTGAGCACACCGCCGAGGGCATCGCCACGTTGATCGGCAAGCTCGCCAAATTCGGTGACCCCGCCGATGTGCAGATCGGGATCGAACGCCCCAATGGGCGGCTGGTCGACGTGCTGCTCGAGGCCGGCCACCCGGTCATCCCGGTGTCCCCGAACGCGATCAAGACCTGGCGAGAAGGTGAAGTGGTCTCCGGCGCGAAATCCGATGCCGGCGACGCGCTGGTGATCGCCGAGTACCTGCGGCTGCGTCACCACCGACTGCGTCCCGTGGCGCCCTACAGCGCCCAGACCAAGGCATTGCGCATGGTGGTGCGCACCCGCGACGACATCGTCAAGATGCGGGTGTCGGCCACCAACCAGCTCAGCGCCCTGCTCGACGACCACTGGCCTGGCGCCAAGGCGATCTTCGCCGACGTGGAATCCCCGATCAGCTTGGCCTTCCTGCGCCAGTACCCGACCGCCGTCAGCGCCGCCCGCCTTGGCGAGAAACGGCTGGCCGCCTTCTTGGCCAAACACGCCTACTCCGGCCGCCGACCAGCCACGGAACTGCTCGCCCGACTGCGCAGCGCGCCCGCTGGTACCACCGACCCGACGCTGACCACCGCCATCGCCGCCACTGTGGCAGCCCTGGTCAGCATCCTGGAAGCGCTCAACGGCGCCTGCAAGGCTCTCGATCGGTCGACGATCGCCCACCTCGGGGAGCACCCGGACGCCGAGATCTTCACGTCGCTGCCAAGGTCGGGTCAGATCAACGCCGCCCAGGTGCTCGCCGAGTGGGGCGACTCCCGCGCAGCCTACGACGGACCCGACGCCATCGCCGCCCTGGCCGGGGTCACTCCGGTGACCAAAGCCTCCGGTAAACAGCACGCGGTGCACTTCCGCTGGGCCTGTAACAAACGCTTCCGAAGGGCACTGACCACCTTCGCCGATAACAGCCGACACGAAAGCCCCTGGGCCGCACACATCTACACCACAGCCCGCGCCCGCGGACACGACCACCCCCACGCCGTACGCATCCTCGCCCGAGCCTGGATCCTCGTCATCTACCGCTGCTGGCACAACCACCAGCCCTACGACCCCAACCTCCACGGCGCCGCGCAAAGAACGCAAAACGCGGCCTGAGGTTGACTCAGGAAGTGTCATGCGGCGTCTCCGTTCGGGTGGACCATGATGCGGGGCGGGCCCTGCGACTTGCGGGCCCGGTCGAGGGCCTCGGGAACCTCGTCGAGGCCGATGACCTCGCCGACGGACGGCAGCGGGTCCAGCCGTCCCGACGCGATGGCCTCGAGCGTCCCGTACCAGTCCTGTGGGTGTGGGCCACCGCCGAACTGGATGGTGACGCCCTGGCGGGTGGCGGTGGTGACGTCCAGCGTGTCGCCCGTGTACCAGCCGCCCGCGCAATAGAGCCGGGTGGCCATCTCGGCGGATTCGACGAGCCGGCCGATCAGCCCCGGCGCGCCGACGCACTCGAAAACGACCGCCGGGCCGGGCAGCCCACGCTGCGCGCGAAGCTCGTTGAACGCCGCGAACGGTGACCGCTGGGCCGGGTCCACCGCGACGTGCGCGCCGAAGCCCCGCCGGGCCAGCTCGCGTCGCTCGGCCTGGTAGTCGGCGACCACGATCGGCTCGATGCCGCGGGCGGCCAGGGCGGCGACGGCCGAGAGCCCGATCGCCCCTGCTCCGACGACGATCGGTATCTCCCCGGGCTGCACCCTGGCCGACCGCACGTAGAACTCGCCGACGGCGAACGCGTCGGTCAGGGCGGCGGCGTCGCTGGACACACCGCCGGGCACCGGTTTGGCCGCGGCCTCCGAAACGACAAGCAGCTCAGCGAAACTGCCCTGCGCCTCGGGATGCTGGCCGATGATGCGCATGCCGCCGGCGCCGCCGTCCACCAGTCGCACCGGCATCGAGGTAACCCGTGAGCCGATCTCGAAGTCGCCCATGCATCCCGGACCGCGGCCGATCACCTCGCCGACGAACTCATGGCCGAGCACGATGTCGCGGCCGGCGTCATACAGCGATCGGCCGGTCGGGTCGTCGATCCCCAGTTCGGGGTGGTCCATGAAGTGCACGTCCGAAGCGCAGATCGCGGTGCTGAGCGTCCGCAGCAGCAGTTCACCGGGACCGGGGGCCGGGTCCGGCGTCGCACGGACCGTCAGTCGGCCGTCCCGCAACACCACAGCGCGCAACGCCTCAGCCCCATTTATCGAATAATCGATACAAAAGATCGAATGGTCGGCTTTACTGTAGGAATCCCGACACAAAGGAGTCAAGCGATTCGCGGATCCACGTCGGCGCCGACGGCCCGGGTGCTCGACATTGTCGAGCTGCTGGCGCGCGCCGGTAACAGGCAGCCGCGGTTCTCCGACATCGTGCGCGAGCTCGACCTGACCCAGGCAACGGTGCACGCGATCCTCAAGACCCTCTGCGACCGCGGGTGGGCCAGCCGCGACCCGGTAGCCAAGACGTTCACCCTCGGCCCTGCGTTCGCGCTGGTGGCCGCGCGGACCGACACCGCGCGGCCGCTCACCCACGCGGCCCGCGCGGCCGCGCTGCGGCTTTCCCGCGAGGTCGGCTACGCCGGCTCCGTGGTCGAGCGATTCGGTGACTCGCTGATCGTCACGGCGTTCGAAGGCGAGCCGGCCACCCAGCCGTCGGGAATACCGGGCGACCGCATTCCCTACGCCCCGCCGTTCGGCGTCGCGCTGGCCGCCTGGGACACCGACGAGGAGCAACGCGCCTGGATCCAGCGCGGTGCCGGCAACAACGCCGACCGCACCCAGCGGCTCGCACGCGTGCTGCAGCGCACGCGCGAACGCGGCTACGACGTCGACTGGACGACGCCCGCGCTGGCGCAGGCCGTGCAGGTGGTGGCCACGCTGGACAGCAGCGGGATGCCGAGCCCGGTGCGGCAGATCCTGGAGCAACTGGTGGCCGAGTTCACCACCATCGGGTTTCTCTCCGACGACAACCCCGGCCGCCGCAAGCAGCCCGTGGTCACCATCGCCGCACCGGTTTTCGACCACCGGCACCGGGCCGCCCTGATGCTGGCCGTGCATCCGCTGTGCCCGCTCACCGCGCGGCAGGTGCAGACCATCGGCAAGAAGCTGACCGACGAAACAAGGGCGCTCGGCGTGGCGCAGCCGAATCCCGAGGCGGCGGCTCGCGGCTGAGCCGCAAGGAGGACAGGCCATGGCAGCCGACTACGTTGTGGACGACCTCGCCGGCTTCGTCGTCGGTGCCGGACCGGCGGACCTCGCCGGGCGGCCGCGGGCGCTGCTCAAGCGCAACGTGCTGGACAGCATCGCGTGCGCGGTGGGCGCGCTGGACGGCGAGCTGATCCCGACGATTCGCCGGCACGTCCACCAATTCGGCGGGCACCCCACGGCCACGCTCGTCGGCGGCGGGCGCGCGTCGATGGACCAGGCGGCGTTCTTCAACACTGTGCTGGTGCGCTACCCGGATCTGCTCGACACCTATCTGACGGTCGGCGGATTGTGCCATCCCGCCGACAATTTCGGCGCGCTGCTGGCCGTGGCCGAGCACGTCGACGCCGGCGGGGCGGAATTCCTGCTGGCCCTCGCGGTCGCCTACGAGGTCCAATGCCGGTTCAGCGCACAGGTTCCCGTCATGGCGCTCGGGCTCAATCACGCCCTGCAGCTTGCGATCTCGGTCGCCGCCGGGGCGGCGAAGTTGCTCGGGCTGGGCGTCGAACAAACCGCCAATGCCATCGCGACGTCGGCCGCAGACAACGTCTCCCTCGCCGGCATCCACGCCGAACCGGTGTCAAACTGGAAAGGCATCTCGCCGGCCGTCACCGGCATGCGCGCGGTGTACACGACGGCGTTGGCCGCCCGCGGCGTCACCGGGCCCAAGTCGTTGTTCGACGGGCCGCATGGGCTGGTGCAACTCTTCGGCCAACCCATCGACTTCCGCACCGGCGACCGGGAACTGGCCTGCGTCGAGCAGACCTACCTCAAGCAGTACTGCTCCCTCATCCACGGGCAGGTCGTCATCGACGCGGTCCTGGCGATCCGCGCCGAGCACAACGTGGGTGGCGGCGACGTCGCGCGGGTGACCCTCGAGGTCTTCCAGGGCGCCTACGACTTCGCCGGCGGGGGCGCCTACGGCGACAAGGACCGCCCACTGACCAAGGAGCAGGCCGACTACAACCTCAAGTACCTGAGCGCGGTGGCTCTCCTCGACGGTGGGGTGGGGCCCGAGCAGCTGGAGAACGTGCGGGTCCTGCGCGGCGACGTCCAGGACCTGCTTGCGCGGATCGAAGTCCGGCCCGCCGCCGACTTGACCGCCGACTATCCCCGGCGCACCGCGGCCCGTGTGCGCGTGGTGACCCGCGACGGGCGCGAATTCGACTGTGAACGAGATGACTACGAGGGATCACCCACCCGGCCGATGACGTGGGAACGCGTCGTGGACAAGTTCGAATGGCTGGCTGAGCCCTTCTGTGACGGGGCGCTGCGCGCCGACATCGTCGCCGCGGTCGGGCGCCTGGACGACATCCCCATTGCCGAACTCAGTGCGCTGCTGGGGTCGGTGAGTTCCACCGCGCGGCGTCCGCGCAGCAAGCCGCGCTTCTGACGCGCCCGGTGCGCGTTGTGCACGCCCCCTTGCGCGGTTTGCTGAGTGCACTGGATGATCGACTGCCATGCGCAAAGATCGCGGCGGCAACCGGTGGGAGTTGGTCACCTGCGGGCTCGAAGGGCACGTGACGTTCGCGCCGGACGAGCCGTCCCTCGCCGACCGGCTCAGTGCCGATACCGCCCTGGGCCGGGCGTGGCGGTGCCTGCGTTGCGCGGAGTTCGTCGTCGGCGAGCCGCGCCGGCACGGCCGCGCCGACGAGGCCCCGACCGTCCTGCGCGGCAAGGCTTTACGCCAGGCCTTCGTCATCAGGGCGCTCGGCGCCGAACGCCTGCTGCGGGGGCTGCTGGTGGCGCTGGCGGCCTACGCGGTGTGGAAATTCCGCGGTGCGCGCGGCTCGATCCAGGCCACCCTCGATCGTGACCTACCGCTGTTGCGCGCCAGCGGGTTTCAGGTCGACCAGATGACGGCGGTGCACGAGCTGGAGAAGGCGCTGGCCGCCAGGCCCGCCACGCTGACCCTGCTGACCGTGGCACTGACCGTCTATGCGCTGGTGGAAGTCGTCGAAGGGATCGGGTTGTGGTTGCTCAAACGCTGGGGCGAGTACTTCGCGGTGGTGGCCACCTCGGTGTTCCTGCCGCTGGAGATCTCCGAGTTGGCCAAGGGTGTCACCATGACCCGGGGGGTGACCTTCGCCATCAACGTGGCGGCCGTGGTCTACCTGGTTGTGTCCAAGCGCCTGTTCGGGGTGCGCGGCGGCCGCAGAGCCTACGAGGAGGAGCGGCGCGGCGAGCAGCTCCTCGACGGCGAGCTGGCCGCGGCCGGGGCCAGCCCGGTCGCCGAGCACGAGACCAGCGAACCGGCGTCATCGTGACAGGATTGGCGTCATGACCGAGAGCGCGGGCATCGTCGCGTGCCCCCATTGCGGCCGGAGGAACCGGGTGCCCGCCGCGGCGGCCGGCAAACCGCGCTGCGCGCAGTGCCGGCAGTGGCTGCCGTGGATCGTCGATGCCCGCGACGACTCCTTTGCCGAGGTCGCCGAGAATTCCTCGGTGCCGGTCCTGGTCGACCTCTGGGCGACCTGGTGCGGGCCGTGCCGGACCGTCAGTCCCGCGCTCGAGCAACTGGCCGGGGAACGGGCCGGCCGACTGAAACTGGTCAAGGTGGACGTCGATGCGGCCCCCGCGCTGTCCCAGCGGTTCGCCGTGCGCGCGGTGCCGACCCTGTTGCTCCTGCACAACGGGCAGGTGCTCGCCCGCCAATCCGGCGCCGCGCCGCTGCCCGCGCTGCGGGCGTGGGTGGACGACACGCTGACGTGATGCGGCGACCCGTTCAGCCCAGTCGGGGCTGGATGAAGATGCCCTCGGCCTCGACGGTCACCCCGTCCCCGTCGGCGAGGTGACCGACGACGAACGTCTTGACCCCTTCGGTGCGCTCGATGCGGGCCTCCGCCCGTAGCGGCCGCTCCAGCGGCGTCCGGCGCCGGTAACGCAGGGTGAGGGTCCCGGTGTAGGCGGGCCTGCCCGGCTGGTGGGCGATCGCGCCGAGCACGTGGTCGAGGACCAGGGCGCACACACCGCCGTGCACGTTGCCCGGCGGTCCCTCGTAGGCCGCGCCGAGCGTGAATTCCGACCACACCAGCCCGCCGGGATCGTGGTGAACGACCAACGGCGGTGCCACCGGATTGCGCACGCCGACCACGGCGTTGCCCCACGCGAAGGTCCGACCGTCGGGGCTGCGATGCACACCGACCGGCCCGGGCAGCAGCGCCTCGCCCAATTGCTCTGCGGCACTGTCGATCTTGTGCTTCGCGGCCGCCACCGCGGCCGGATCGACCTCGGTGCGGATGCTGACATCGACGAGCCGACGGATCGAGTCGGCCAGTGGCGCATACACCGATTCGAGTTGGCCGAGGTCGACGCAGGGCAGTGGGTCATGCATGCTCGCAACCTAACAGTGCCGGCGCACCGGCATACTGCCCGTGGCAGAACGGAGACCTCGATGGGTACTTATGCGATTACCGGATCGGCTTCCGGGATGGGCCGCGAAACCGCGCACCGGCTTCGCGGCGACGGTCACACCGTGATCGGTGTCGACCTCAAGGATGCCGATGTCCTCGCCGACCTCTCGACGCCACACGGACGTCGCGAGGCCGCCGCCGCCGTGCTGGGCGCGGCGGGCGGCAGGCTCGACGGTGCCGTGCTGGCCGCCGGGCTGGGCCCGAGCCCGGGCAGGGAACGGGTGCGACAGATCGCTGCGGTCAATTACCTGGGCGTCGTCGAGCCGCTGCTCGCCTGGCGTCCGGCATTGGCCGCGGCCGGGCGCGCCAAGGTCGTCGTCGTCTCCAGCAACTCCACGACGACGGTGCCCGCGGTGCCCGGGCGCACCGTGCGGGCGTTGCTGGCGCACGACCCCGACAGGGCGATCCGATCGGTGCGGCTGTTCGGCCCGGGCGCGCCGACGATGATGTACGCCGCCTCCAAGATCGCCGTCAGCCGTTGGGTGCGCCGGCATGCGGTGCGGCCGGAGTGGGCGGGATCGGGGGTACGCCTCAATGCCCTTGCCCCCGGGGCGATCATGACGCCGCTGCTGCAAGAACAGCTGTCATCTCCTCGGCAGGCCAAGGCGGTCCGGTCGTTCCCCGTCCCGATCGGCGGCTTCGGCGAGGCCGGGCACATGGCCGACTGGATGTGCTTCATGTTGTCCGATTCCGCCGACTTTCTTTGCGGCAGCGTCGTGTTCGTCGACGGCGGGTCCGACGCCTACTTCCGCGCCGACGACTGGCCGAAGACGATCCCGGCGCACCGGCTGCTCGGGTATCTGCGCCGGTTCCGCAGTCGCAGCGCCTGATCGAGTGTGACGCACACCGCCCGGCATCGGTACTGTGCCCGACACCACAGCGCTCTTGTCTCGCCGTTCACCCCCTCGCCGTGCTTGTGTAAAACAACCGCGGTGCAATTCGGTGAGGCCCACCAGCCGAACGGACAAGGGGTTGACGCTGTGACGCTGCAGGACTGGATCAGTCAGAACCCGTATCACCTCGACGTGGTCGCCCCGATCAGGGCGCGCGCCTGCGACGCGCTGCAGGCCGTGCTGAAAAGCCGGCGCCGCCCGGCTCCGGTGGCGTCCGAATTGCGGCTGATGCGCAGGGGCGCCGAACGCTGCTGACGGCGGGGCCTGCGGGGTAAACGTCTGCCCGAAGGCAGCTCCCCGTCTCGTGACGGTAGGTCAAGCAGGCCCCAGGGGGGAGGGCCTCGTTTTCCCGAACCCAACTGGGCTCGCTGCACTTCGGGCAGACCGCCGGATCGCCCGGCAAAAACCACGATGCCACCGCGGACCGGGCCACCTCGACGGCCGAAGGTCCCCAACCTATCCGGGCGAAAGTCACATCAGCCCTGCGGGAACGGGATCCGTGTTTGGATAGCGAGATGCCCGACATGCAGGACCGCATCGTGAGCGTCAACCGCGTGCTCGCGGCCCGCGCCGATCGCATCTTCGAGTTGATCGCCGACCCGGCGCGACAGCCGTCCTGGGACGGCAACGGCAACCTGGCCGCGGCGGCCCCGGGCCAGCGAGTGCGAGGGGTCGGCGACGTGTTCACGATGACGCTGACCGGCGGTGCGGTGCGGGAGAACCACGTCGTCGAATTCATCGAGGGCAGCCAGATCGCCTGGCTCCCGGCGGAGAAAGGAAAGCAACCGCCCGGGCACCTGTGGCGCTGGCGGCTCGAACCGGTCAGCGCCGAGCTCACCAGCGTGACCCACACCTACGACTGGACGGCGCTGACCGACAAGACCCGCCTGGAGCGGGCCCGCGCGACCACGGCCGACAGGCTGCGGGCGTCGCTGGACCGGCTCGCCGAGCTGGCGCGGGGGCCCGGCGCGGGCGGGTGACCGGCCGGCGTCGCCGGCTCAGCCGTTCTTGCCGCGCACCCACTGGAACGTGCCGAAGTTCGTGACGCGCACGCTGGCGAACCCGTTGTCCTCCAGGATGTCGGCGATCTCGTCGTCGCCGAACGCGTGCGCCCCGACGTTGGGCAGCATCCGCCACAGCCGGGCGGCGCGCCCGACCGTGGGGACCATGATGGCCAGCCGTCCGCCCGGGCGCAGCACCCGCGCCATCTCGGCCAGGGCGGTCGCCGGATCCGGTACCAGCTGCAGCACGGCGATCGAGACGACGGCATCGACGGTGTTGTCACGCAACGGAAGCCGCTGGGCGTCGGCCCGCATGAAGCCGACCTGCGGACCCGCCTCGTTGCGGACGGCGCGGGCGAGCATCGGCTCGGAGATGTCGACGCCCAGGGCCAGCCCGTCCGGGCCGGCCGCGCGCGCCAGCGACGCGGTGACGTTGCCCGGGCCCGACCCGACGTCCAGCGCCGTGCCGCCCGCCGGGATGTTCAGCCACTCGACGGGGTGCTGCCACGCGCTGATCAGCCGCCGCGACAGCGCCTGGGCGTTGTCGTAGAGCATCGATCCGATCGGCGATGCCCACGCGGCCTGGATGGGGCCGGTGTTCTTCGGGGCGGCGTCGTGCTCGGCCGATCCCGCCCCGAGCAGGTCGAGATAACCCTTGCTCACGTCGGGTTCCGCCGGCGGATCGGCAAGCAGGTCCAGCGCCCGGCGCAGCGCGGGAGGCAGCGAGACGTGCACGTCGGTCACTGGGGTGCTCCTTCGGTCAAATGCCAAGCCGTATGCCCGAAATCGGGCACACTGGCCAGCCTACGCCGCGCCGCCGGCGCCCGACCGTCCTGCGAATGCGGGGTTCGTCAACGCCTGACAATGGCCCGCTCGCGCGCCAGGGCATACAAACGCCAGTGGCCCGGCACGCCCTTGAGCGGGCTTTCGCCGCGTTCGTCGAACCGGTGCCGCGAGCCGGTGACGATGTCGCGCACCGTCGAGGACACCAGCACCTCGCTGGGTCCGGCCAGCGCGGCCACCCGCGCGCCGATGTGCACGGCCATGCCGGCGACGTCTTCTTTGAGGTCGCCGCGCACCTCGACCTCGCCCGCGTGGATGCCCACCCGCACCTCGACTCCGAGCACCCGCACCGCGTCGACGAGGGCGTCGGCGCACGCGAGCGCGGCACTGGGGCTGGAAAACGTCGCGACGAATCCGTCTCCGGCAGTGTTGACTTCGCGCCCACCGAACCGCTGCAGTTCGTGGCGCACGATGGCGTCGTGGTTGTCGAGCAGGTCGCGCCACCGGTAGTCGCCGAGCAGGGCGGCGCGTTCGGTGGAGCCGACGATGTCGGTGAACATGATCGTGGTGAGCAGCCGCTCGGCGGCGGAGGCGCCGCGCACCCCGGTGATGAACTCCTCGATCTCGTCGAGCATCGGGCCGGTGTCGCCCACCCAGTACAGGACGTCTTCGCCGGCCAACTGCACGATCCGGGACCCGGTGACCCGCTCGGCGATGTAGTGGGCGTGCGCGACGGGGCTGAAGTCCGGGTTGTCGCGGTGCAGGATCAGCGTCGGGACGCCGATGCGTTCCAGCCTGTCGCGCACGTCGGCTTCCCGGATCTTGCGGACGAAGGCGCGCGCCATGCTCGGCGAGGCCGCCCGGTTGCCGGCCATGTCCCACCACGCGCGGAAGGCGCCGTCGTGGGCGACGCTGGGCGCGATGATGCCGAGGATGTCGAAGCCCCGCTCGAGGGCGTCGGGTTCCATGGCGGTCGTCGTGAACGGGTCGGCCGCGCTCAGGTCGGAGCCCATCGGGTAGTCGGGGGCGCGCATGGTGCGCGCCGCGCCGTTGACGATCACCAGGCTGGTGACGCGGTCGGGGTGGTCGGCCGCCAGGACCAGCCCGGCCAGCGAGGTGAAACTCGGCGCCAGGATCGTCGCCCGCTCGCAGCCCACCGCGTTCATGACCGCGATCGCATCGTTGGCCCAGGACTCCGGGCCGATCATGTCCGGCGATGGAACCGGGGAGGACAGCCCGATCCCGCGCTGGTCGAACCGGATCACCCGGGCGAAGGAAGCCAGCCGCCGGTGGAAGCGGTACATCGACGGCTCGCCGTCGACGCAGTCGATCGGGATGAACGGCCCCGGCAGCACGAGCAGGTCGACCGGACCATCGCCGAAGACTTGGTAGGCGATGTCGATCTCGCCGCAACTTGCGTAGCGGGTCCGCGTAACCGGCACCACGGGTCAAGGCTAGCCGTCGGCGGCCCGAATAGTGCTCAGCCGCCGATGATCGGGACCAGATAGCGGGCCGCGTACCGGCGGACGGCCGCCGGATCGGTGGTGTCGAGGCGGTCGGTGGGGAACACGATGATGCCGAGGGCGACGCGCAGCAGGATGTCGGCGACGTTGAGCAGATCGGGATCGGGGATCTCGGCGCCGCATCGCCGCAGCGTGTGGGCGATGCCTTCGGCGAACTGGCCGATCGGGAAGACGTGGGAGCGCGAGAACAGCCCGAACAACTCGGGTTCGCTCTGCACAATTCGCGAGTACAGCGGCGAGTCCTGCACCAGGCGCACCCCCAGCGCGAACGCCTCGATCACGGCCTCGCGCGGATCACAGCCGGCGGTGGCGCGGTCCAGCGTGATGAAGAACTGCTCGGCCTCGCGGCGCACCACCTTCTCGAACAGGTCGTCCTTGCCGGGGAAGCGCCGGTAGATGGTGCTGCGGCTGACGCCCGCGCGGGCGGCGACGTCCTCGACGTTCGCCCGGCGCACGCCGTAGGTCTCGAAGACCGCGCGCGCGGTGTCCAGGATCTTCTCGTCGAGAGTGCGGTCCGTGCTGTGGTTCTGCATGGATCACGACCCCCCACGGCAATCTCGGCGCAAGAATGCTAGTGTGACACAAAGAAATATTTTTGTGTCAGTGATTCAGGTGTGGCCGTGCTTGAGAGGGGTGAGCATGACCGCAGGGGCCCGGTTCGACAGCGGCGTGCGCGAGGCCGAACCCGTGCTCGTCGACGACGGGGACGGGCTCGCCGACGCGTCGCCGCGGCTGGGCCCGGACTCGCTGATCTGGAAGTTCTACGGCGATCACCGCACGCAGTTCTTCGGATTTCAGCGCACTGCCGGCGTCGAGAACTGCATCGAGCAGCTCGCCCAGGGCGTGCTGGACCACTCGGTGATCTTCAGTGACACGCTGGGCCGCGCCAAGCGGACCGCGCCGCCGCTGATGCAGACCGTCTATTCCGACGACCCGCAGGCGTGGGGCCGCAAGGTCCGCGATTTCCACAAGCCGATCAAGGGGACGGTCACCGACGGGTCGCGGTATCACGCGCTGAACCCCGAGCTGTTCTATTGGGCGCACGCGACGTTCGTCGACCAGGTCATCTACACCACCGACACCTTCATCCGCCGGTTGTCGCGCGCGGAGAAGGAGCGGATCTTCGACGAGGGCAAGACCTGGTATGGCCTGTACGGAGTCAGCGACCGCGGGCAGCCGCAGACCTACGACGAGTTCGTCGCGTACTGGGACGAGATGCTCGAGCGGTTCGTCCCGCACAAGACGGTCCTCTACGGCACCGGCTACCTCCGAAAGGGCATACCGGGGCCGCGCTGGATCCCCAAGCCGGTCTGGAAGGCGGTGTCCGCGCCGCTCAACGCCTACACGCGCCTGGTCCTGGTCGGCACGCTGCCGCCACGGATGCGCGAGGTGTGCCAGCTGGACTGGAATGCCAAGAAGGAGAAGCGATTTCAGCGGTTCGCCGCCGTTATGCGAGCACTCAACCCGCTCATCAACCGGCTGCCCGTGCCGTTCGTCTACCTGCCCTGGGCGGCCAGGGCGTGGCGCCGCGCCGGCGTCGACCCGCGCACGCTGCACAATCGCGCTTCATGACGCCGCGCTCGCGCGGATGACCTCTCGTAGCCAGCGGCGACTGGGGTCGTTGTCGAGCCGAGGGTGCCAGACCGAGTAGAAGCTCAGCCCCGGTAGCTGTGGCGGGGCCTCGAGAATGCTGATCTCCGAAGTATCGGCGAACTTGGGCACAAGCCGCGCCGGAAACGTCAGAATCAGGCGCTCGAATCGCTATCTGTCCCAATTTATTTACATCCCGGCTCGCCGCCGGCCGATCATTGGCAGGGTTCTGCAGGGTCGCCCGGACATGTATGGGGCAACCTGGAGGTGGGCCGCAGAGGTTGGCGGCCACGCATTGCGTCTCGTCTTCGGCGGGGTATTCGATCGGCACCCCGGCGCGACCCTGATGCTGGGACATATGGGCGAGTTCCTGCCGTTCCAGCGCAGCAGGCTCGATTCGCGCTACACGACCCTGATCCCCGACAAGCCGCTTCAGCGGCTGCTTTCGGACTACCTGGGCACCAACGTCGTGTTCACCAACAGCGGCGTCTTCTCACCGGCGACGGTGCTGGGCGCGGTCTTGGAAGTCGGCGCGGACGCGGTCATGTTCTCGGTCGACTATCCCTATGAATCGTCATACGAAGCCGTCGCGGGCTTCGAGCGCACGGTACTGGCCGACTTGGACCGGGAAAAAGTGGCGCACGGCAACGCCGAACGCCTACCGAAACTATGACGGGGCCGGCGGTGCTCAAAACCTCTGGAACACAGAGAATTCGCCCCGGCGTGCCCTGACGTTCAGGCTATGTATGCCCGGCGGACCGCCAGCCAATTGCCCGGCCAGACTGGCATGCGACAGGATCGGTGGCATGGCCGACATGGACTTCTCAGACTTCTCGCTGCTCGACGTACCGCGATCGGCGCCGATCGAGGATCCCGAGGCCTACCTGCGCGCCGCGATCGCCTGGCACTTCGGGCCGGACACCGGCTCGGCGTTCTGGCTGCGCGCCGCCACGGGCCTGGGCTTCGACCCGCTGACCGACGTCACGACGTTCGCCGACCTGCGCCGGTTTCCCAACCTGGTCAACGAACTGCGCAGCGTGCCGGTTGAGGACCTCATCCCGCGCGGGTACGGGGCAGAGGCCCCGGTGCCCCAGATCTTCGAGTCCGGCGGCACCACCGGCGCCCCGAAAAGAACCGCGCAACTGCCGGATTGGGTTGCCCAGGTCATCGACTGGCAGACCGAAGACTTCGCCACCGGCGGCTTCGTGCCGGGCCGCGGCTTTCTGTGCCTGATGCCCAGCGGGCCGCACGGCGTGGGGTACTTCTCGCGCCTGGTCGCCGAGCGGCTCGGGTCGGTCTTCCACGCGATCGACATCGACCCCCGCTGGGTCAAGAAGCTCGCCGCCCGCAACGCCGCCACCGACGTGGCGGCCTACGTCGACCACGTGGTCGAGCAGGCCGTGTTCATCCTGGCGACGCAGAACGTCGCCAACATGCACACCACGCCGCCCCTGCTGGAGGCGATGGCCCGTAACGACCGCGTGGTGGACCTGGTGAACGCGAAGATCCGCTACCTGTTGCTCAGCGGCGCGCACGTCGACGCCGACACGCTGGACCTGCTGCGCGACATCTTCCCGGACACGACGATCACCATGGCCTTCGGCAGCACCATGGTGCTCTCACAGGCGACCACCCGAACCGAGGGCGAGGAGTTCGTCTTCGACCCGCGCACGCCCTACGTCGTGTTCTGGGTCGTCGATCCCGACACCGGCGAACAAGTGCCGCACGGCCAACGCGGCCAGGTGGTGATGAACCACATCAGCAAGGGGATGTTCATCCCGAACAACCTGGAGCGCGACCTTGCCATCCGGATGCCAGGGCCCGCGGGACAGGTCGGCGACTCGGTCAGCGCGGTGCGGCCGGTGAGCACCTTCGAGGGCGCGGCCGTCGTCGAAGGCGTGTATTGAACGGCGATTTCGTGCGCATCGACGCCCTGGGGCCCGACGGCGAGTACCGGACCCGCAACCGCGAAGCAGTTTGCAGCGCGGCCGGTGTCGCGGTCGCCGAGTTGAGCATCGTCCCGCCGCTGTATGTGTCGCGCGCCATGAACGCGATGCGCAAGGCCAGACCGCTGCCGGTCGCGCAGCGCGAGGCTGGCCTGGCCGGGGCGGCGCAGGCCTTCGCGACCGCGACCATCGCCGGACTGGACTTCGAGTCGTATGTCGCTGCGGCCAGCCAGATCTCGGGACTGCCGATCGCGGTGACCCGGGCGGGGGCGCGCGAGGTGGCCGCCGCCACGGGGTGCGCGTTCGACGCGGTGCGCCCGGCCCGGCCCGTCGGCGCCGCGCTGGACTGGCGCGAGGAGCGCACCCGCCCCGGCGGCGCGGTATGGGCGCGCCGCGGTGAGGTGTTCGCCGTGCACGCCGCCGGCAACGGCCCCGGGGTGCACGGCGGGTGGCCCCAGGCGCTGGCGCTCGGGTACCGGGTGGCGGTGCGCCCGTCGCGGCGCGAGCCGCTGACCGCGCACCGGTTGGTGAACGCCTTGCGCCGGTCGGGTTTTCGCCCCGAGGACGCCGCCTACCTGCCGACCGATCACGGCGGGGCCGACGAGATCGTCCGCTGCGCCGACCTTGCCATGGTCTACGGCGGCCAGGACGTCGTCGACAGGTATGCCGACGATCCGCGGGTGATCGTCAATGGGCCCGGGCGGGCGAAGATCCTGATCACCGCCGACCGGGACTGGCGTGCATACCTCGATGTCGTCGTCGCCTCGATCGCCGACCTGGGCGGCATGGCGTGCGTCAACACCACCGCGGTGCTTTTCGAGGGCGACCCGCTGCCGCTGGCCCGGGCGATCGCCGACCGGCTGGCCGCGATCGAGCCGCTCCCCATCGACGACGAGCGGGCGATCCTGCCCGTCCAGCCCATCGACAAGGCGCGGGCGCTGGCGGACTTCCTGGCGGCCAGGGCCGCCGGGACCACCCCGCTGCTGGGCGCCGAGCGGGTGGTCGCCCCGCTCGGGGACGGGTTCGCCGCGCTGCGCCCGGCCGTGCACCTGCTGGCCGAGCCCGACGCGAACACGCTCAACCTCGAACTGCCGTTCCCGTGCGTGTGGGTGTCGCCGTGGTCGCCCGCCGACGGGGTGGCGCCGCTGCGGCGCTCGCTGGTGGTCACCGCCATCACCGGCGACGACGCGCTGATCGACGACCTGCTCGCCGACCCGACCGTCAGCAACGTCTACCGCGGCGGCCACCCGACCTTTTACACGGCGCCCCGCATCCCGCACGACGGGTTCCTGGCCGACGCCCTGATGTGCAACAAGGGGTTCATCCGGGACTAGTGCCGGGGCGATCGAGTGTGTGCCCAGGGCGACGACGCGCCGACGCGGCCCACCCGGTGTACACACTCAAAGCCCTGCGCTCACACTCGATGTCGCGGCCGGTCTGCGGACCTCGACGAGAGGTCCGCGCCGCGATGTGTTCTGCTTGCTGGAGACCTGTCGGGGCGCGCGGTGAAGTCACAGCCGCCTCCCGGCGTTCCACCCAGCGGATGCGACGGTCGAAGTGAACGTGATAGCGCAGGCCTTACAAGCGGCCACCGATAGATTGGCCAACCCGGCGCGGGAGCCGGACCCGGACAGGCTTCGCGGCGCCGTGTCCGGCAAGACGGCCCTGGTGACCGGCGCGTCGTACGGGATCGGCGAGGCCGCCGCCCGCCGGCTCGCCGCGGCGGGGGCGACGGTGCTGGTCGTGGCCCGTTCGGCCGACCGGCTCGACGACCTCGCGGCGTCGATCAACTCCGGCGGCGGGCAGGCGGTCGCCTACCCGACCGATCTGACCGACGAGGCCGCCGTCAGCGCGCTGACCAAGCAGATCACCGAGACCCACGGCGCCCTGGACGTGGTGGTCAGCAATGCCGGCAAGTCGCTGCGCCGGTCCCTGCACGAGCAGTACGACCGGCCGCACGACTTCCAGCGCACCATCGACATCAACTACCTCGGGCCGATCTGGCTGCTGCTGGGGCTGCTGCCGGCCATGCGGGAGAACGGCGGCGGGCACGTCGTCAACGTCTCGAGCGTCGGCGTGCGGGTGGTGCCCGGCCCGCAATGGGGCGCCTACCAGGCCTCCAAGGGGGCCTTCGATCGCTGGCTGCGCAGCGTGGCACCGGAACTGCATGCCGACGGGGTGAGCGTCACGTCGGTCTACTTCGCGCTGGTCCGCACCCGGATGATCGAACCCACGCCGATGCTGGGCAAACTTCCCGGCATGTCCGCCGACGAGGCCGCCGACGCCATCGCCAAGGCGATCATCGAGCGGCCCCGCACCCTCGAACCGCCCTGGATGTGGCCGGCCGAGCTCGCCTCGGTGCTGCTGGCCGGGCCGGCCGAGCGGGCGGCCCGGCTGTGGTATCGACGGTTCTTCGCCGAGGCCGACGCCCGCGAGGCCAGGCGATGACGGCCGACGGGGTGGTCGCCACCGCGGCCCGGGCGCTGCTGCGCACCGGGCTGCTTGAGTCCGCCCACCCCCGGCGCCGTGCTGCGGCTGCTGCGCGAGGCGCGCCGCGGCGGCACCAACCCCTACACCCTGCTGGCGGTCACGGCCGCCCGCTGGCCGAACCGCTCCGCCATCGTCGACGACGACGGCGTCCTCAGCTATCGCGAGCTGCAGCTGGGGGCCGAATCGCTGGCACGCCGCCTGGCGGAGGAGGGCGCCGGACCCGGTCAGGCGGTGGGCGTTCTGTGCCGCAACGGCCGCGGGTTCGTCGAGGGCTTCTTCGCCGCCGCCCTCGTCGGCGCCGACGTCGTGCTGGTCAACACCGAATTCCGCACCGACGCGCTGGCGGCCGCGCTGAGCGCGCACCGGGTCACCGCCATGGTCGCCGACGACGAGTTCACCGAGCGGGTGCACGCCGCGGACGCGTCGGTGGCCGTCGTCGACCCGGAGACCGTCCGGGTGCGCAAGGGCGATCCGCGGCCCGGGGTCGCCGCGCCCGGGCGCGTCGTGCTGCTCACCTCGGGCACCACCGGCAAGCCCAAAGGCGTGCCGCGCACCCCGCGGATGCGCTCGGCGGTGGGGGTGTGGGTGACGATCCTGGACCGCACCCGGCTGCACACCGGCGCGCGCATCTCGGTGGCGATGCCGATGTTCCACGGGCTCGGGCTCGGCATGCTGATGATCACGGTGGCCCTGGGCGGCACCGTGCTCACCCAGCGCCACTTCGACGCCGAGGCCGCCCTCGCGCAGGCCTCGCTGCAGCGCGCCGACGCGTTCACCGCGGTGCCGGTCGTGCTCGCGCGCATCCTCGACCTGCCCGAGCGCGTGCGGGCGCGGAACCCGGTGCCGCACCTGCGGGTCGTGATGTCCAGCGGGGACCGGCTCGATCCGACCCTCGGGCAGCGCTTCATGGACACCTACGGCGACATCCTCTACAACGGCTACGGCTCCACCGAGGTCGGCATCGGCGCCCTGGCGACGCCGGCCGACCTGCGCGACGCCCCCGAAACCGTCGGGCGGCCGGTAGCGGGCTGCGCGGTGCGCATCCTGGACAAGCACGACCGGCCGGTCGGTCCGCGCGTCACCGGCCGCATCTTCGTCGGCGGCGACCTGGCCAGCGAGGGCTACACCGGCGGCTCGGGCGGCGGCGCCAAAGCCGTCGTCGACGGCATGACCAGCACCGGGGACATGGGTTATCTGGACGACGCGGGCCGGCTCTACATCGTCGGCCGCGAGGACGACATGATCATCTCCGGCGGCGAGAACGTCTACCCCCGCTCGGTCGCCAACGCGCTCGCCCAACACCCCGGCGTCGCCGACAACGCGGTCATCGGCGTTCCCGACGAGCGGTTCGGCCATCGGCTGGCCGCCTTCGTCGTCGTGCAACCGGACAGCAGGGTCGACGTCGGCGAGTTGCGGGAGTACCTGAAGGACAGGGTCTCCCGCTTCGAACAGCCCCGCGACATCCACCTCGTCGCCAGCATCCCGCGCAACGCCGCGGGCAAGGTCGTGCGCCGCGAGCTGCTCGCCTGAACGCCTCAGACGGTGACGACGAGCTTGCTGGCCGAGACGCCGTCGCGCAGCCGCCGCAGCGCGTCCGGGATGCGATCGAGTCCGTCGCCGACCACGGTGGCGTCCGGCGCGGCCCGGTAGGCGCCGGACGCCAGCGCCCTCGGCAGGAAGTCGGCGAAAATCGCCGGCCCGACCTCGTTGTCCTTGAGGCTGCCGCCCCAGATTCCGCTCACCCGCACGCCGCGCAACGGCCCCCGCCAGCCCTGGATGCGCGCGAGCCGCTCGGGCTGCGCCGAGGTGACCCGCCTGCTGCCCGCGGTCCGCGCCGCGATCGCGATCGTCTTCGGCAGCGACCCGTTTCCGATCGCGAGCGTGCCGGCCAGCGGGCCGTCGCCGATGCGCTCGATGAGCTCGTCGACGGCCGTGCGGCTGCGGCGGTCGACAGCCGCCTCGGCGCCCAGCGCCTTGACGTAGTCGAAATTGTGCGGGGAGCAGGTGGTAAGCACCCGATAGCCGGCGTTGCGGGCGAGCTGGATCGCGTTGCTGCCGACGCCGGTGGAGCCGCCCCACACCAGCACCGTCTCGCCCCGGTCGGTCGGGTTGCCGCCGGGCAGCGCCAGCCCGAGGTGGTCGGTCTGGAACAGGCCCGTCGCCGCGGTCGACAGCGTCAGCGGCAGCACGGCCGCCTGCGGGAACGACAGCGAGTCGGGGATGGGCGAAACCATGTGCTCGATCAGGACGGCGTAGCGCTGGAAGCCGCCCTCGGCCGCTCGGTTCTGCGACTTCTCGATGCCGAACGCGGGCCCGACGACCCGGTCGCCGGCGCGCAGCCGCGTGACGCCGGCGCCGACCTCGACGACCTCGCCGGCAACGTCGGTCCCCACCACCGCCGGGTAGGTGAGCCAGGGCAGCACCAGGCGGTAGGCGAAGCGGGGCATCGCGTCGATGGGATTGAGGGCGATCGCCCGCACGCGCACGACGACCTCGTTGGCCGCCGGCGGCGTGTACGGGGCGGGTCCCACCTCGAAGCGGCCGCCCTTCTTCGGCAGCCACAGCGCGGCATTCTGTTCGGTCATCGCGAGTCCCTTTCGCCGGTCACCCGGCCCAGAGTAGACACTGTCTACAAAGTAGTCAATGCCTACTTTCGGGTACGATCGAGCGGTGCCCGCGCAGCCCTTCCACCACGGCAACCTGCGTGCCGTGCTGCTGGATCGGGCGCAGGCCGTGCTGCGCGAACGCGGCATCGACGCGCTGTCGCTGCGGGAACTGGCCCGCGAGGCCGGCGTCAGCCACGGGGCGCCCCGGAATCACTTCGCCGATCGCGCCGCGCTGCTGGACGCATTGGCGGAGCGGGGTTTTCTGCGGCTCGCCGACGATATGCGTGAGGCGGCCGGGCGCTGGCCGGACGACTACGCGAGTGCGCTGCGCGCTGCGGGGTCGGCGTACGTGAGTTTCGCGGTGCGGGACTCGGCGCTGCTCGACCTGATGTTCGCGGCCAAGATGGACCACCCCTCCGAGGCGGTCCACGGCGCAGCCGAGCGGCTGTTCGCCACCCTGACCGGCATCATGACGATGGGGGTCGACGCGGGCGCCTACGGCGCCGAGGACGTCGGCCGCCTGTCGCTGGTGCTGGCCGCGATCGTCCAGGGCATCGCGGCGCTCGTCTCGTCGCGGCGGATCACGGCGGCCCAGGCGGAGACGGTCATCGACGACGCGATCACGCTGTTCCTCGACGGCGCCGCTGCCCGACGCTGAGGCCGCCTAGTCGGGCGGCGGGCCGCCGTTCCAGATGACGGGAAGCCGGGTGGGCAGCGCGTCCTCGCCGGGCTCCAGGACGGCGACCCGCTTGGCCAGCCAGTTGGGCGCCAGCACCGAGAGCGCGGTGGCGCCGGCGGTCGCGCCGATGACACCGCTCCAGGCGACCGGACCCATCGGGGTGCAACCAAAGAAATGGCTGACACCGGGCGTCTGCACGATGGCCACCAGCACCCCCGCGCTGCCCAGCGCCGTCCCCAGCACCAGGGGACTGTGGCGGCGCGTCAGCAGGGTCTGCGCCAGCTGCGTCGTCACCAGGGCGGTCAAACCCATTGTGGCGGTGCGGCGTTCGGTGCCGAACGTGTACCGGCCGATGCCCCAGGCCGCGGTCGCACCGGCGGCCGTGACGGCGCCGCGGGTGATGATCTGGCGCAGCAGCGGCGCGTCGAGCGACGGCGCCGGCCCCGACAGCGTGGCGCGCTGGAACGCCCGGTGCAGCTCCTCGGCGTCGCGGTCGTTGCCGTCCTCGTCGGAGTCCTCTTCGGGCTGGGGGTACTGCGGGGTGACGGCGACCGCGAGCGCGGGGAACATGTCGGTGAGCAGGTTGACCAGCAGCAGCTGCCGGGTGCCCACCGGCGCCCGGCCCGTGCCCAGCGCCGTGCCGATGATGGTGAACAGCACCTCGCCCACGTTGCCGCCGACCAGGATGCTCACCGCGTCGCGGACACCGCCCCACATGCCGCGCCCCTCGACCAGCGCGTCGAGCAGCACGCCCAGATCCTGCTCGGTCAGCACGATGTCGGCGGCCCCGCGCGCGGCCGAGGAACCCCGGCCGCTCACCCCGACGCCCACGTCGGCCATCCGGATCGCGGCGGCGTCGTTGGCGCCGTCGCCTACCATCGCGGTCACCTGCCCGCAGGACTGCAGCGCCGAGACGATCTGCACCTTCTGCTCCGGGCTGACCCGGGCGAAGACCTGGACGTCGGCGGCGACCCGAGCGCGGGCATCCTCGTCGAGGGCGGCCAGTTCGGCCCCGGTGATCTCGCGCGCATCCGCCGGCAGGCCGAGCTGGCGGGCGATCGCGCGGGCGGTCACCGGGTGGTCGCCGGTGATGAGCACCACCCTGCGCCCGGCATCGACCAGGGCCTCGATCAGGGGCCGGGCCGACGGCCGCGCGGTGTCGGCCAGCCCGACGTAGCCGATGATCTCGAGATCGTGCGCGGCGGCGTCAACGGCTTCGGCGTCGGTGTCGTCCTCGGTGGTGCCGTGCTCCCAGCGACGCTGTGCCACCGCCAGCACGCGCAGGCCCTGCTCGGCCAGGCGCAGCACCAACGACTCGGCGTGGGCGCGGTCGGCGTCAGCGTCGGCGAAGCGGCAGCGCGGCAGGACCTCTTCGGGGGCACCCTTGACGAACAGCGTCGGCGTCGCGTCGGCGCCGGAGCTGCCGATCGCGGCGGCGTAGCCGCGACTGGACTCGAACGGCACCTCGGCGAGCACGCTCCACGCCGAATCACCTTGGCCGTTCAAAGAATGCGCGGCGGTGAGGATGGCCTCGTCGGTGGCGTGCGCGTGCCCCTGCCCGTTCTGGGGCTGGGTACTGCTGCGCGCGGCCGCCCGCAGCACCGCGGCGGCCCGCGGATCGCTGGTCGCGGGTAGCGGGGCGTCGACGGTGGTGTCGTGCGGGACGCTGCGCACCACCCGCAGGTGGTTCTCGGTGAGTGTGCCGGTCTTGTCGAAGCACACCGTCTGGACCCGGCCCAGGGCCTCGACGGCACGCGGGGTGCGGACCAGCGCCCCGCGCCTGGACAACCGCTGCGCGGCAGCGAGCTGCGCGAGGGTGGCCACCAGCGGAAGGCCCTCGGGGACGGCGGCCACGGCGATCGCGACGCCGTCGGCGACCGCCTGCCGCAGGGTCCCCTGGTGTGCGAGGGCCAGACCGGTCACCGCGGCCCCGCCGGCCAGCGTCAGCGGGAGCACCTTGCTGGTCAACTCCCGCAGCCGCGCCTGCACTCCGGCCGCCGACTCGACGTCGGCGATGGCCGAGATCGCGCGCTGCGCGGCGGTGCCCGCACCGGTGGCCACGACGATCGCCCGGGCGCGCCCGGCGACGATGGTGCTGCCCTCGAACAGCATGCTGGCCCGGCCGGGATCGTTGACCGCTACCGGCTCGACCTGCTTGTCGACCGGCAGCGACTCACCGGTGAGGAACGACTCGTCGACCTCGAGGTCCTCGGCCACCAGCAGGCGCGCGTCCGCGGGCACCACCTCCGGCGCCGCCAGGTCGATGACGTCGCCGGGGCGCAGCGACTTCGCGCTGACCGTGGCCGTCCGCGGCGCCGAACGGGCCGCCTGCAGTCGCCGCTGCGACGTCGCCATCGTGGGAAGGATGACGCGGCGCGCGAGCTGGTCCTGTTCGGCGAACAGCTCGGCGACTGCCGCCTCGGCCCGCAGCCGCTGCATCCCGCCGGCTATCGCGTTGGCCGTCATCACGCCCGCGACCAACAGTGCGTCGATGTTGCTGCCGACGATCGCCGACGCCGCCGCTCCCACCGCCAGGATCGGGGTGAGCGGGTCGGCGAGCTCGGACCGCGTGGCCGACAGCAGCCGCCCGACCTGAGCGGCCGGGCGGCGCAGCGGCGCCATCACGGGGTTGTAGGACAGGTCGTCCAGGACGCGCCGCCACGGCGCCATGCCGGGCTCGACGGCCAGCGGTCGGGTGCGGCTGGACAGCCGCGAATAGACGATCTCCGGGTCCAGGGCATGCCAGGCGGTCAGCGGCTGGGGGGTGGGGCCGGGCTGGCGCAGCACCCGGTTGGCCGAAAACGCGCCCTGGAGCAGGGCGGCCGCGGCGGCGGCATTGACCGGATTGAGCCAGCGTTGCAGGGCAAGGGGATTGGTAGAGGGCCCGGAACCGCCGGTGACCAGCAACAGCCCGGCCAGCGTGCTCCCGCCCTTGGCCAGGCGCACCGACGATTCGGTGGCTTCCCGGGCCACCGGCAGCGCCGACAGGATCCGCACCGCCGCGGCCAGGTCCGTGCCGGTGATGATGTCCGCGGTCCAGGGCGTGGCGGCGTGGGGGTCGTCGAGGGCCACGCCCACGTCGGCAACGGCCAGAGCGGCCAGCGTGTCGGTCGACGCGAAGTCCGGGTGCAGCGCGGTGATCAGCAGCACCGGTCCGCGATCCGTCCGCAGGTCACGCACCAGCCTGAGCAACGGCGTGCCCGGCGGGTGGGTGATGGCGACGCTGGCGGTGAGGTCCTCGGTGCCGGCGACGTGGCGCAGCACCACCCGGGCCCCGGTCCGGTGCGCGGTCTGCAGCAGCGGGATCGCGAAGGGATCCACCTCCCATCCCACGTCGACGCTGCCCACCACCGCGCCGTCGACAACGAGGTCGGCGTGCTCGAGACCCTGCGCGGGCGCCTCCGAGGGGCCCTGCGTGGGCATCCGGCGCAGCCGCGCCCCGGTGGCCGGCAACTCGTCGGGGTCGGGATCGGGCGGCTGCTCGGCGTGCAGCAGCGCATCGGCGACCTCATAGACCCGGTCGTTGTCCCAGCCGGGGGTGTCCCCGTGCGCGCGCAACACGGCGCGGTGGTCGCCGCGCAGCGCCGCCCCGTCGATGACGACGACCTTGACCCGGTCCAAGCGGCGCAGGGCTCCCGGGTCGAGGATCAGCTGTCCGGCGTTGGCCAGCCCGCGGCCCAGGACCGCGGCGAACGTCTGCCGGCCCATGTGCGCCGCCCGGGGCACCCCGGCCAGCAGCGCACCGGCCGCGTCCTCGGTGCCGCCGCCGGCCAGCAACGCGGTCGCCGCGGCGATCAGCGACGCGTTGGCGGCCTGGTCGGCATACTCCTCGACCGGCCCGGCCATCGATCCCTTCGCGGTGTCGATGGCGGCGTCGACGGCCCCGCCGACCATGACGTGCGACGCCTCGCCGGCGGCCGCGGCGGGAGAGTTGTGCCGCAGCATCTGGGCCCGGGGCCCGGCCGAGGAGATGACCGGCACCACCGGAGCCTGCGGGCGTTTCGGTGAGGCGAGCTCCGGCTCGCGTTCCCGCCACCGCTGTCGGTGGGCCGACGCCTCGGAGATCTGCATGCTGCGCTGCGCCAGGTCCAGCAGCGGCGTGCCCACCGCCTGGGTCAGCCCGTTGGAGATCGCCGCGGAGGCGCTGAGCGCGATGTCGGTGCCGACCCGGCCCAGGCGCGACTCCAGGACGGACACGATGCGGGGTTGGTGATTCAGCAGCGCCGACGCGGCGCGGGCGCTGCGCGGCGCGACGGGCAGCCGGCCCAGCCAGCCGGTGACCGCCGCGCCGATCGCCCCGACGTCCATCGCGGCGGCGGTCAACGGCACCAGGATCGCCAGCGGGTTGCCCGGGTCGGCGAACGGGGCGGTCCGGACGGTCGGCCTGGGCCCGGCCAACGCCACGTCGTCGGCCACGCGGGCGACCGTCTCGCGGACCTCGTCCAGGACGGACTCGGCGTCGGCGTCACCGTCGAGTTCGACCACGAGCCGGCCGAGCGCACCCTCCACATGGGCCGCGGCCACGCCGGGGATCCTGCGCACCGGCTCCTCGACCACCGGAGCGTGCTCGTGCCAGCTCGGGAACGGCAGCAACGGATCCAGGTCCAGGTGCACGCGGCGCCCGCTCTGCCAGCGCACCGGCGGCAGCACGCGGCCCGAGGAGTCGTTGGAGGAATTTCCCAATCCGAGCGCCCGGCTGGTCGTGTGGGTCATCGACTGCACCACGGGGCCGGCCAACTCCGTGACCGGACTGGTCAGCGTCTGCACGGCGCCCACCGCGCCCACCGCGGTGGAGACGCCCGCCCGGACGACCTCCGCGGCCCCGCCGGTTACGCCGGCGATGACGCCGGCTACGCCGGGAATCCTCATTCCGTCACCCTTCACATACGTCTGACGCGCCTAATGATCCTGGCGTGTTAGAAGCCTGTCCACAGGTGCGGCGGGAGCCAGCCCGGGCCATGACAGCAACTGCCGGCGCGGGTCGATGTTCGCTTGGTTGCCGGTGTGTGCGATCGATTCACTGTCTCCGAGCTTACCGGGTTGTGGTCGGCCCGAACGCGCCGAACAACCGCGGGTCGAGAATGACGGAGCGGGCGGTATTTATTCGGCGGATTAATGTGCCTTCTCGGCAAGGCTTTTCAGCATGTACTGGTCGCAGCCGCGGGTCGGCTACGTTTTCGCACTGTCGGGTCGAAAGTCGGGTTTACAAAATGCGGTGGTGGGCCCTGCCGACGTGGTAACCGGCGGGGAAGGACTTCTCGATGACCTGCAGCTGATGGTCGACCCTGGACTCGAGCTCGAGGACGACGCAGCCTTCCCCGACGGTTTTTGACTCGAGAACTATGTAGCGCTGACCCCCATCGGTGATGGGGTCGCCTGAATGCAATTTTTCGACGGGCACCAATTCGGGATTTCCGCTTGACTCCACCCAAGACACGTTAGGTCAATCACGCGGGTGAGGGAATAGTCGTCAGCCGGTGGGCGCGCCGCGCTGCTCGAAGAACACGCCGACGCGACAGATCAGGCCGTCGTTGCCCTGCTCGAAGACGATGCACCCCGGCAAGGTGGCGCAAACGCCGTCGATCTCGAACGCCTCGGTCAGCTCGACGTAGCACAGCCGGGAACTCGGGTGCGCGACCCGCTGCACCGCCGACCGGTGGCCGGCGAGGTCCGTGAGCACCTTGCGCAATCCCAATCGTGGGAGGCCAGGCACTCGAGGTAGCGCTCGACGACGCCGGCGGACTCCACGCGAAAAGACACTCGGCCACCGCGGCGTGTCGGGAGAATACGGCGAAATGCGGCCGATGCGCTGCGCCGCGGCCGGTGCGTCAGGCAACAATGGTCCGATGAGCGGACCCAGCCCGGCGCAACCGCCGACCTGCTACCGGCATCCGGGCCGCCCTGCCTACGTCCGCTGCAACCGTTGCGAGCGCCCCATCTGCGGGGACTGCATGCGCGACGCCGCGGTCGGTCACCAGTGCGCGGAGTGCGTCCGGGAGGGCGCGCGGGCGATGCGGCAGCCGCGGACCCGTTTCGGCGGCCGGCAGCGGTCGGCCACCCCCGTGGTCACCTACGGCTTGATCGCCGTCAATGTCGCGGCGTTCGCGCTGCAGGTGTCGTCGGGAGGATGGGACCGGCAGCTGACCCTGTGGCCGCCGGCCGTGGCCGACGGCCAGTACTACCGCCTGGTGACATCGGCGTTCCTGCACTACGGCGCCACCCACCTGTTGTTCAACATGTGGGCGCTCTACGTCGTGGGTCCGCCGCTCGAGATGTGGCTGGGCAGGCTGCGTTTCGGCGCGCTGTACGCGTTGAGCGGGCTGGGCGGCTCGGTGCTGGTCTACCTGCTCTCGCCGCTGAACACCGCGACGGCCGGCGCCTCGGGCGCCATCTTCGGCCTGTTCGGCGCCACCTTCGTGGTGGGCAAGCGGCTCACCCTCGACGTCCGCTGGGTCCTCGCGGTGATCGCGATCAACATGGCCTTCACGTTCATCATCCCCGCACTCGGCGGGCAGCTGATCAGCTGGCAGGGGCACGTCGGCGGGCTCGTGACGGGCGGGCTCGTGGCCGGGGGCTACGTCTACCCGCCGCGGGACTACCGCACGCTGATCCAGGTCGCGGTGACCATCATGGCGCTGGCGGCGTTCACCGCGCTGATCTGGTGGCGCACAGCCGATCTGCTCGCGGAGTTCGCTGCATGAGCTGGTGGTTCGCGCACGCCGAGCGGACGCTGTCCGAGCGGGTGCCCGCCGCACCGCAGCGGGTCCGGGATTTCTACGTCGACCTGAACAACATCAAGCTCGTGCACCCCCTGATCGTGTCGGTGCAGGAGGTGTCGCGCGCCGACACACCGGACGGTTACCGGCAGAGCTACCGCGTCGTCGACCGGATCCCGCTGGGGCCGTTCACGGTACGGATCACCTACCGGGCGCGGCTGTACGTGCCGCCCCACGGCGACGTGCTGACCGAGGCCGACCAGTCCCCGGGCGTCAAGCTCCGGGGAACGGTGAGCTTCGAACCGGCCGGCGACGGCACCCGGCTCACCGAGCGAATCCGGATCACCGCGCCCCGGCTGTTGGCCCCGGTGACCGTGCGCGAGGCGGTCAAGGCGCACGCCGAGATGCTGTCCGGCATCCGGCGCCACTTCGAATCACGCTGAGGAGGCTGGGATGCGGTGCCGTGCCGCTGTACTGCGCGGGGTCGGTGCGGACTGGGAGATCCGCGAGGTCGAGCTCGACCCACCGCGCCGCGGCGAAGTGCTGGTGCGGATCGGCGTCGCCGGCATCTGTCACTCCGACGACCACCTGATCACCGGGGACGTGGTGCCCACACCCGAGGCGCTGGCCGCCAGCGGGATGCCCGCGCCGGACTGGTTCCCGTTGCTCGGAGGCCACGAGGGCGCCGGCGTCGTCGAGGAGGTCGGGCCGGGCGTGACGGCGCTGCGGGCGGGCGACCGGGTCGCGATGTCGTTCATCCCCGCCTGCGGCAGCTGCCGATTCTGCGTCAGCGGCCAGAGCTACATCTGCGACTCCGGTGCGACCCTGTTCGCCAAGGAGATGCCGACCGACGGGACCTGCCGCCGGCGCCTCGCCGGCGAAAACCTGCTGGCGTACGGCCAACTCGGCACCTTCGCCGAATATGCCGTGCTCTCCGAGAGGTCCGTCATCAAGATCGACGATGCGATCCCGTTGCACGCCGCCTCGCTGGTGTCGTGCGCGGTCAGCACCGGCTGGGGCTCGGCCACGGTCACGGCGGGCACCGAGCCCGGCGACACCGTGGTCGTCATCGGCACCGGCGGTGTCGGGATGAACGCGTTGCAGGGGGCGCGCGCCGTCGGCGCCACCCACATCGTCGGGGTGGACCCCGTCGACCACAAGCGGGATTCGGCCAAGATCTTCGGCGCCACGCACACCGCCCCCAGCGCGGAGGATGCCGTGCCGCTGGTGGCCGACATCACCGCCGGCGTCATGGCCGACCGCGTCGTCGTGACCCCCGGCGTCGTGCGCGTGGACCTGCTCCCGCTGGCGATGCGGCTGCTGCGCAAGGGCGGGACGTGCGTGCTCACCGGCATCACCCCGTTCACCGAGCCCCCGGTCCCGCTCGTCCTGCAGGAGATGACGCTGTCAGCCAAACAACTCAAGGGGGCGCTCTACGGCGGGATGAACCCGCGCACGAGCGTGCCGATGCTGTTGTCGCTGTATCAGGCCGGCGCGCTCAAGCTCGACGAGTTGGTCACCCGCCACTACCGGCTCGACGAGATCAACGAGGCGTTCGCCGACCTGCGCGCGGGACGCAACATCCGTGGGATCATCGACTTCGCCGACGCCTGACGGAGCCGGGGACGTCACCGCTGGAGCCACTCGGAGTTCAGCGCGAACTCCGACAGGTACTTCGTCGAACTCCACCCGCCGTCGACGACGATGGTCTGCCCGTTGATGAAGCTGCCGCCCTCCGAGCACAGGAACGCGACCGTGCGGGCGACGTCGTCGATGGTGCCCAGCCGCTGGTGCGGCGTCATCTCGGTGTTGATCTTGCGGAACCGCTCGTCTTCCAGGCGCTTCTCGACCATCGGCGTGCGGGTCACCCCGGGCGCCACGGCGTTGCAGCGGATGCCCGACGCCCCGTACTGGCAGGCGATGTGGGTGGTCAACGCCGTCAGGCCGCCCTTGGCCGCGGAGTAGGCGCCGCCGCGCAGCCCGCCGATGACCGCGAAGGTCGAGGTGATGTTGATGATCGCCGACCCGGGCCGCATGTGGGGCAGCACGTCGCGCGCGAGCCGGAACGGCGCGCGCAGCATCACGCCCAGGAACTGGTCCAGCGTCTCGTCGTCGGTCTCGTGCAGCGGCTTGGGGCTGCCGATCCCGGCGTTGTTGACCAGGAAGTCGACCCGGCCCCACCGGGCGACCGCGAGGTCCACGATGCGGCGCGGAGCGTCGTCGTCGGTCAGGTCCACCGCGAGCGTCGCGACGCGGTCGGGATCGTCGACGGCTTCGCGCAGCCCGGCCAGACGCCGCTCGTCGCGGCCGGTGCCGACGACGGCCATGCCCGCCTCGGCGAGCCTGGTGGCGCAGCCGAGGCCGATGCCGCTGCTTGCCCCCGTGACGATCGCGACCTGCATCTCACCCATCCTTCTGGCGGCGACCCGCTGCGCCCGGCTCCGCCGCGCTTGCAGTCGCCGCCTCTACCAACGCCGCCCGGATCCGATGCTTGAGGATCTTCCCGGCGTCATTCTTGGGCAGCGCGTCCCAAAGGACGACCTGTTCGGGCGCCTTGAATTTCGCGACGCCCTTGCTTTCCAGCAGCGCGAGCAGGCTCGCGACGTCCGGGCGCGCCGCTCCCGTGGGCACGATCACCGCGCACGCCCGCTCCCCGGTGCGCCCGTCGGGCAACCCGACGACCGCGATCTCGGCGACGCCTGGGTGGTCGCCCAGCAGGTCCTCGACCTCCTTGGCCGAGATGTTCTCGCCGTTGCGGATGATGACGTCCTTGGCGCGGCCGGTCACGACGAGGTAGCGGTCGTCGACCCAGCGGCCCAGGTCCCCGGTGCGGAAAAACCCCGCGTCGTCGAAGGCGTCGGCGTCGTCCTGCCGGTGCCGGTAACCCAGCAGCATCTGCGGTCCGCGCACGCGGATCTCCCCGGCGCCGTCCGCCGCGGCCTCGTGGGCGGCCAGCGTGATCTCGGCGATGCCGGCCCTGCCGTCGGTGTCCGCGGCGGCGTCGGCTTCCTCCGGCCGCGGCGCGCCGACGGTCGCGACGGGCACCTCCGTGCAGCCGTAGACCCGGGTGACGACCGCCCGGTCGAAATACGCTGCGGCGCGGCGGATCAGCGACGGGGACACGGCGGCGCCGCCGCAGACGAACACCTTCAGGTCGGGCAGGCGGGTGCCGGCGCGCTGCGCCGCGGACAGCAGCTGGGTCAGAAACGGCGTCGCCCCGGCCATGTGGGTGCACCGCTCGGCGTCCATCGTCGCCACGGCCGCCGCCGGGTCCCAGCGGTCCATGAGCACCGCGGTCGTGCCCAGCAGCAGCGGGCATTCGAACGCATAGATCGAGCCACCGATGTGGGCGATCGGCGACGGCACCAAGAACGTGTCGCCCGGCTCGACGGCCCAGTGGTCGCGGAGCTGGCAGATCAGGGCGTGCATCGAATTATGGCTGTGCAGAACGCCTTTGGGGCGGCCGCTGGTGCCGGAGGTGTAGAGGACCATCCGCACGGCGTCGGGGTCCAGCGCCGGCAGCCGCGCGGGATCGGGCCGCTGGGTCACCAGCGCGGAGTACGGCGTGTGCGGGCCGGGTTCGCCGCGCAGCACCACGACTTCGGGGGCCGGGCTCATCGACGCGGTCACGCGGTCGAGCATCGCCGCGTAGTGGTGACCACCGAAACGGTGGGGGACGAAGATCAGCCGGGCGTCGACGTCCTCGAGGATGAAACGCAGATCGTGGTCACGCAGCGACGGCAGGATCGGGTTGACCACCATCCCGGCCAGGGTCGCGCCCAGATAGATGACGGCGGCCTCGTGCCAGTTCGGCAACATGAACGACACGACGCTGCCGGCCGGCATCCGCTCCAGCATAGCGGTCGCCAGCGCGGTGGCCTGGGTGTGCAGCGTGGCGCAGTCAAGCCGGGTGTCCTTGTCCACCAGTGCCGTTCGTCGCGGGTTGCCCTGAGCTTCCGCGCGCAGGGCATCGGCCAGCGTGGTGTGCACCCACAGCCCGCGCCGATACGCGTCGGCCTCGTGCGCCGCGTCCCGGCGGGTCCCGGTTATCACCGCCACATCATCTCAGTCGCCCCGACCGTGCACCCGGCGCATGGTCATCGCGTACCGGAAATCCGGCGACAGGTGCGTGTTGATCGTCACCTGGGCGACGTTGCCGTCGGACGTCGTGTAGGTGCGCCGCATCTGCAGCGCCGCCGTTCCCGGCGCGGCGCCCAGGTGATCGGCCAGCTCGGGCGAGAGCAGCACCGCGGCGATCTCCTGGCGCAGCTCGGCGATGCTCACGCCGAACAGGTCCTCGATCAACGGGAAGATCGGGCCGGTGTGCCGCTGCAACAGCCGGCCGACCGCGGCGAAATCCCGGCTGATGTAGTACTCGGTGCGGCACAGCGGCGCCGATGCGCCGTCGGACTGCCGGTAACCGCGCACCGACAGCCACTGCGTGCCGGCCTCGAGCCCGGTGTGGGCGGCGAGGTCGTCGTCGATCGTCACCATCGTGTTGGCCTCGATGCTCAGTTGCGCGCCCGCCGCGAACGCCAGCAGGTCATCGATCGACATCGTTTCCTGCGCGTAGGAACTGGACGCGGGCCGGGGAACGACGCGGGTGCCCGCTCGGGGGCGCGAATCGACGAGGTTGTCCTCGCGCAGCCGGCGCAGCGCCTCGCGAACGGTGTAGCGGCTGACCGCGAACCGCTCACACAACTGGTGTTCGGTCGGCAGCTGCGAGCCCACCGGGTACACCCCGTCGACGATCTCTTTGCGCAGCGTGCGCGCGATCTGCAGGTAGCGGTGCTCGCTGGAGGCGGCCCCGGGCATCAGGGGCCTTCCTGAACGCGGCGCAACGCCAGCACGCTGCCGTCGCCGTCGGCCGAGACATAGAGCGTCCCGTCGGCGGCGACGGCGATCCCGGCGAAGGGGCCCTGCGGCCCGGAAAACGGCGGCATGCCCTTCAGCGGCTTGGGTACCACACCGGCCGGTGGGCCGATCGGCAGCCCGGCGGCGAGGGTGTGCCCGGCCCCGGTGTCCAGGTCGACCGCGACCACCGCCCCGGCCCCCGCGTCGACGATGTAGAGCACGCCGTCGCGCACCGAAATGCCCTGCGGGCGAACCAGATCGGCGACTACGGTGTCGACCTTCGACCCGTTCACCCGGACCACCCGCCCGGCGCCGGACTCGGCCACCAGGCATGACCCGTCCGTATCGATCGCCACGCCGACCGGTTCGCGCAGACCGGTCGCCACCACTTCGACGCCCGCCGGCCCCAGCGACAGCACCCGCCCGGTCCCCAGCTCGGCGACGACGGCACCGCCGGCAGTGACCGCGACGCCGTAGAGCTGGTCGAAACCCTCGGCCAGCACGTCGGTCTCGCTCGCCGTCGGGCGATAGCGGGCGACCTGGCCGCCCGAGGTGGTCACGACGAACTCGCCGGGCCCGCTCGGCGCGAGGCCGCGCAGGAACCCCGGATAGCCGGGGCTGAACAGCATCCCCACGGTCCGCAGCGACCCGTCGGGCTCCGCGAGATAGAAGTAAGTGCCGTCGGCGACGTAGAGCCGGCCGTCGTGGCCCACGGCCAGATCCAGCGGCCAGTTGAGCCCGCCGGGCAGCACCGTGCGCGTCGCGCCGTCCGGCGATATCTCGGTGATCTCGCCGGTGAAGTTGGAGACCAGCACCTTCTCGCCGACCAGGGTGCAGTTGTCCAGGCCCGGACTCAGCTGGGCGAGCACCCGCCGGTCGCCGCTGCGGGGATCGATGCGCAGCACCTGCCCGCTGGCCGCCTGGGTCGAGACGATGAAGCCCTGCGCGTCGAACTTGACCGAGTCGGGGACGCCGAGATCGGTCGCGACGCTGTGTGGTTCGCCGCCGTCGGGATCGACGCGCCAGATCGCGTTGGCACCCATCACCGGGAAATACAGGAGGCCGTCCGGGCCGACCTCCATCGCGTTCGGTGACGGAACGTTCTCCAGCAACACCCGCGGCGACCCGCCGCCGAGGTCGAGTTCGAGCAGGCGCCCGCCCTCCCGGCACTCACCGATGAACAACCGGCCCCGATGGACGGTGATGCCGTTGGCCGACGGGATGTCGTCGCGCAACACCCGCGTGTTGCCCGCGGTGTCGAGCACGCTGACCCGGCCGTCCATCACCTCGGTCGCATACAGGTTGCCGGTCGCGTCGAACGCGACGTCGTCGGGCGCCACGATGTCGGCGCCCCTGGCGCTCACGGTCCTCAGCTCAGCGGTGTGGGGATCGAGCGCGCTGATCTGGCTGCCGGTCACCTGTGCGATGTAGACGCGCCCGTCGGGCCCCGTGCGCAGGCCGTTGGCGCCGAACAGGCGACTGGGGGCGGTGACCCGGTCGAGCGTCCAGCCAGCCGCGACATCGACCGGTCGATTCGAGGATGGGTACCGCGATGGCTGCGCCGCGATGGTCATGGCCTCGCCGAGATCCTTCCCGCCTAGACAGAGGGGTGCCGTTCGGGGCTGGACGTTATCAATTCCTTGTGGTCCAGACAATAGCCGTCCGCAGGCTGCGAGCGGCCTTGACAGCGGACTACGACGATGGGAATAGTGTTCTCCAAAGGGCAGAACCCAGTATGTTGTCCGGACAAAATAGCGCCACGGGGAAAGTGGGTCATGGAGGATCAGTCGGGTCTGCCGGGGCTCGACGGCCGCATCGTGGTGGTCTCCGGCGCCGGCGGCGGTGGCATCGGCACCACCGTCACGGCGATGGCCGCCCGGGCGGGGGCCACCGTGATCGCGGTGAGCCGTTCGAAGGAAAACCTCGACGAGCACGTGGTTCCGCTGGCCCAACAGGGCCTGCCCGTCGTGCCTCTCGCGGCCGACGCGTCGACCGACGAGGGTATCGCCGTCGTCATCGACCGGGCGCGGCGCGCCGACGGTGACCTCTACGGTCTGGTCAACGTCGCCGGCGGTGCCGCGCCGTCGACCTGGATGCCGGCGACCCGGGTGACGCGCGACGACTGGCGCACGATCTTCACCGACAACCTCGAGACGGCCTTTTTCATGAGCCGGGCCGTGGCGGCCGAACTCGTCGCGCAGCGGCGTCCCGGCTCGATCGTGTCGATCTCGTCGATCAGCGGCATGAACACGGCGCCGTTTCACATCGCCTACGGCACCGCCAAGGCCGCCGTCACGGCGATGACCCGCACGATGGCGCTCGAGCTGGCACAGGCGGGGATCCGGGTGAACGCCGTGGCGCCCGGCGTCACCGCGACCGCCGCCTCGCGCACCTACGTCGACGAGGACCCGGACCGGGACCGGCAAGCGATCGCGATGGGCCGGCGCGGGCGGCCCGAGGAACAGGCCGGCGCGATCCTGTTCCTGCTCTCCGACCTGTCGAGCTACATCACCGGACAGACGCTGCTCGTCGACGGCGGCCTCGACCTCAAATGGAGCCACCTGGCCGCCGACAACACCTCGTTGTTCCTCAAAGACGAGTCCTTCCGCGCGGACATCAGGAGGATGCGATGACCGATCTCGCTAAAGACTCCAAAATCGCAGCCGCCGAGGAACTCTCGAAACCGATGACGATCGGCGTCGAGGCCTACGTCAGCGAGGACTACGCCCGCGCCGAGCGCGACAGGCTGTGGCGCAAGGTCTGGCAGCAGGTCGGCCGCGTCGAGGAACTGCCCGAGGTCGGCGGCTACCTGACCTACGACATCCTCGACGACTCGATCATCGTGGTGCGTACCGGCCCCAACGAATTTCGCGCCCACCACAACGTGTGCATGCACCGCGGCCGCCGCCTGATCGACACACCCGAGGGCGCGAAGAACGCCTGCGGGCGTGCCCGCAAGTCGTTCGTCTGCGGCTTCCACGGCTGGACGTACGGGCTGGACGGGGCGTGCACCCACATCCGCGAGCAAGACGACTGGAACGGCGCACTCACCGAGGACAACACGCACCTGCGCCCGGTCCGGGTCGACACCTGGGGCGGCTGGCTGTGGATCAACATGGACCCCGACTGCGAGCCGCTGGCCGACTACCTGTTTCCCGCCGCGAAGATCCTCGACCCGTTCGGCTTGGAGAATATGCGCTACAAGTGGCGCAAATGGCTGTCCTTCGACTGCAACTGGAAGGTCGCGCTCGAGGCCTTCAACGAGACCTACCACGTGTTCACCACACACCCGGAGTTCAACAAGTTCGGCGAATTCAAGGGCTGGGCCAAGGCGCAGGGCAGACACAGCAACATCGGCTACGACGCCCCGGACGATCTCGCGGCCACCAAGTCCAAGATCCGGCTCGGCACCGGCGCCGACCCCCGGGTGTCGACCGCCGAGATGCAGATCTACACGATGGAGGAGACCAACACCTCCACCACCGAGACGCTGGTGAACGCCGCCAAGCGGCTCGTCGACGAACTGCCCGAGAACACACCGGCCGACAAGGTCCTCGAACACTGGCTGGCCTCGGCGCGCCGCGACGACGAGGCCCGCGGCGTGATCTGGCCGACGATCCCCCCCGACATCCTCGGGCAGGCCGGCACCGCGTGGCAGATCTTCCCGAACTTCCAGATCGGTCAGGGACTGACGGTGGCGCTGTGCTACAGCGCCCGGCCACATCCCAGCTACGACCCGAACAAGTGCATCTTCGAGGTCTCGGTGTTCGAGCTGTACCCCAAAGGCAAAGAGCCCCAGACGCAGTGGCAGTACACCCCACCCGACGACCCCCGGTGGCTGTCGGTGTTGCCCCAGGACTTCTCCAACATGGCCGCCGTTCAGCGGGGCATGAAATCCCTTGGCTTTCCCGGCACCAAGCCCAACCCGTACCGCGAACGCAGCACCGTCAATCTTCATTACCAACTGTCGAAGTACATGGGTACCGGCGAACCGCAGGAGCTTTGAGATAGATGACCACGTTCGATAAATGCGGACCGACGCAGACGCCGGACGACATCGATATCGATGCGCTGCGAAAGAAGTACTTGCACGAGCGTGACAAGCGGCTGCGCCCGGAGGGCTCGAAGCAGTACCTGGAACTCAAGGACGAACTCGCGGAATTCGCCGAGGTCGATCCCCACACGCCGGTGACGCCGCGCACGCCGATCGACGAGAACATCGACGTGGCCGTGCTCGGCGGCGGCATCACCGGGCTGCTGGCCGGCGCCTACCTCAAGAAGGCCGGCGTCGAAGACGTGCACATCATCGAGATGGGCGGGGACTTCGGCGGAGTCTGGTACTGGAATCGCTTCCCGGGCATCCAGTGCGACAACGACGCCTACTGCTATATCCCGATGCTGGAAGAACTCAACTACCTTCCGTCCAAGAAATTCGCCGACGGTGCCGAGATCTACGAGCACTGTCGGCGCATCGCGAAGCATTTCGGGCTCTACGACGGCGCGATCCTGTCCACCCAGGTTCGCGCGGTGCGCTGGGACGAGACGATCAAGCGCTGGCGGCTGAGCACCAATCGCGGTGACGACATTCGTGCCCGGTTCGTGGTGATGGCACAGGGCTCGTTCAACCGGCCGAAGCTCCCCGGCATCCCCGGCATCAAGGACTTCAAGGGGCACATGTTTCATTCCGCCCGCTGGGACTACGACTACACGGGCGGGGATGCCAGCGGCGGCCTGCACAAGCTGCACGACAAGCGCGTAGCGCTGGTGGGCACCGGCGCGACCGGCGTGCAGCTGGTTCCGCACCTGGGCCGAGACGCTCAGCACCTCTACGTCTTTCAGCGCACACCCTCATCGGTGGACCTGCGCGGCAACGAGCCGACCGACCCGCAGTGGGCGGCTTCCCTGCGGCCCGGCTGGCAGGAGCAGCGCAAGCGCAACTTCCACCGCTGGTCGCCGCTGGGGGAGGGTGTGGTGTTCGACGAGCCGGATATGGTGTGCGACTTCTGGACCGAATTGGGGCGCAACCTGACCGCGCGGGTCGCGGCCGCCGGCGATCCCGCTGCACTGACCGTCGAGCAGATCATGGCGATGCGTGAAGAAGAGGATTACAAGATGATGGAGCGGCTGCGGCGCCGCGTCGCCGAGCTCGTCGAGGACCCGCAGACCGCCGAAGCGCTCAAGCCGTACTACCGGTTCATGTGCAAGCGGCCCTGCAGCAACGACGACTACCTGCCGACGTTCAACCGCCCGAACGTCACGCTGGTCGATGTGTCGGAATCCAAAGGCGTGGAGGGGCTCACCGAGAAGGGGATCATCGCGGGCGGCGTCGAGTACGAAGTCGACTGCGTCATCTTCGCCAGCGGTTTCGAGATCACCACCGATATCAGCCGCCGGTACGCGGTCGAGGCGATCGAGGGCCGCGACGGCCTGTCGCTCTTCGACCACTGGCGCGACGGCTACACGTCGCTGCACGGGATGACCAGCCGGGGCTTTCCCAACCAGTTCTTCACCGGCTTCATTCAGGGCGGCGTGGCAGGGAACACCACCGCGATGCTCGAGCAGCAGGCCGAACACATCGCCTACATCATCTCCGAAGCGATCGCGCGCCGGGCGACGACCGTCGAGCCGAGCCGGGAAGCGCAGGAAAACTGGGTCAAAACGATCCGCGAAACCTCGATGGACGCCTCCGATTTCGCAATGTCCTGCACGCCCGGCTACTACAACAACGAGGGCGGCGGTGGCGGCGAGGGCATCCGCTCGGCCCTCGGCGATCCCTACATGCCGGGCTTCTACGTGTTCGACGACCTGCTGCGGGCCTGGCGCGACAAGGGTGACCTGGAAGGCCTGGTCCTGGACGCGTGAGTGCCACGCCCCCACTCAGATTCGACGGCCGCGTCGCGGTCGTGACCGGCGCCGGTCGCGGGCTGGGCGCCGCGTACGCGCAGCTGCTGGCCGAGCGCGGGGCGAAGGTCGTGGTCAACGACCCCGGCGGCGGCCTGGACGGCGAGGGCGCCGACGCGGCCGCGGCGGCGCGCGTGGTCGACGAGATCACCGCGGCCGGGGGAGAGGCCGTCGCGTGCACCGCGTCGGTCGCCACCCGCGAGGGCGGACAGGAGATCGTCGCGACCGCGCTGCAGCGCTACGGGCGTCTCGACATCCTGATCCACAACGCCGGCAACGTGCGCCGCGGCTCGCTGAAGGAGATGAGCTACGAGGACTTCGACGCCGTGCTCGACGTGCACCTGCGCGGCGCGTTCCACGTGGTGCGCCCGGCGTTCCCGCTGATGTGCGAGGCCCGGTACGGGCGCATCGTGCTGACCTCGTCGATCGGCGGCCTGTACGGGAACCACGGCGTGGCCAATTACGCGGCCGCCAAGGCCGGTGTCATCGGGCTGTCCAACGTCGCGGCGCTCGAGGGCGCCGCGCACGGCGTGACCTCCAACGTGATCGTGCCGGCGGCGGTGACCCGGATGGCCGCCGGGATCGACACGTCGGCCTACCCGCCGATGGGCGCCGAACTGGTTGCCCCAGTGGTGGGTTGGCTCGCGCACGAGTCCTGCTCGGTGAGCGGCGAGATGTTCATCGCGCTGGCCGGCCGGGTGGCGCGGGCGATCATTGCCGAGACCCCGGGCGTGTGCCGGGGTTCCTGGACCATGGAAGACGTCGTCGAGCACCGCAACGCGATCCGGAACGCCGACGCGCCGCTGATCTTTCCGGTGGTGCCCGACGGCCACGACCAACACATCCGCTACAGCTTCGATCTGGCGCACCACGCAAGCGACCAGGGCGCGCTGCATGGCTAGCCGGCCGGGTACGGGTCCGCTGGCCGGCGTGCGGGTTATCGACCTGACCGCGATGGTGATGGGGCCGTACTGCACGCAGATCATGGCCGACATGGGCGCCGATGTCATCAAAGTCGAACCGCCGCAGGGCGATAACACCCGCTACATCTCGGTCGGCCCGGCGCCGGGCATGAGCGGGGTGTTCGTCAACGTCAACCGCGGCAAGCGCGGCATCGTGCTGGACCTGCACACCGAGGCCGGGGTGGCCGCGCTGCGCGCGCTTGTCGAGACCGCGGACGTGTTCATCCACTCGATGCGCGGCAAGGCGATCGCCAAACTCGGCTTCGGCTACGACGACGTCGCGACGATCAACCCGGGGATCGTCTATACCAACTGCTATGGGTATGGCCGCCGCGGACCCGAACGTGACCGGCCCGCCTACGACGACACGATCCAGGCGGAGTGTGGCCTGCCGGCCGTGCAGCAGCAACTCACCGGCGAGCCCGACTATGTCGGAACCATCATGGCCGACAAGGTCGCCGGGCTGACCGCGCTGTATGCGACGACCATGGCGCTGTTTCACCGTGAACGCACCGGTGAGGGTCAGGAGGTCGAGGTCGCCATGTTCGAGACCATGGCCTCGTTCATCCTCGTCGAACACGCCAACGGCGCCCTGTTCGATCCCCCGCTGGGGCCGGCCGTGTATCCGCGCACCGTGGCGCCCAACCGCCGCCCGTACCGCACCAGCGACGGCTACATCGCCGCGCTGATCTACAACGACAAGCACTGGAACGCGTTCATGGCCGCCGTGCAACCACCGTGGGCCAGCGAGCTGTATGCCACGCTGGAACAGCGGGCACGCCAGATCGACACCATCTACGGGCTGGTGGCCGAGACGATGAAGCAGCGCTCGACCGGCGAATGGCTGGAGCTGCTGCGCGAACTGGAGATCCCGGCCGCGCCGCTGAACACTCCCGGCGCGCTGTTCGACGACCCACACCTCAACGCCGTCGGCATGTTCGAAACCGTGGACACCCCGCACGGCCCGGTGCGCTTCCCCGGCGTGCCCACCTGGTTCTCCCGGACGCCGGGGCACGTCGCGGGGCCGGCACCCGAACTGGGCGCCCACACCGAGGAAGTGCTCGGCGAACTTGACGCCAGCAGACGCAAACTCTCACGGAATTGGTTGCCAGACGGTGATTTTGCGACTGCTCGCGAGGGAAAGGAATTGTGACCATGGCCGTGCCCGTCTACAAACGGATACTCGACCTGTTCGAGGCCGAGGGTGTCAACACGCTGTTCGGCATCCCGGACCCGAACTTCGTGCACATGTTCGCCGAGGCCGACGCTCGCGGGTGGTCGGTGGTCGCACCGCACCACGAACTGAGCGCGGGCTTCATGGCCGAGGCGGCGTCGCGGATGACGGGTAAGCCCGGCCTGTGCATCGGCACCCTCGGCCCGGGCATGGCCAACATCGCCGGAGCGATCCAGTGCGCGCTCGTGGAGAACTCGCCGGTGATCTTTCTCGGCGGCCAGCGCGCTCGCGTCACCGAGCGCCGGGTCCGGCGTGGACGCATCCAATTCGTCCGCCAGGAACCCCTCATCGCGGCGTCCGTAAAGTACAGCGCATCCATCGAGTACGCCGACCAGACCGACGAGATCATCCACGAGGCGATCCGCCGGGCCATGTCCGGCACACCCGGCCCCACCTACGTCGAGTACCCCTCGCACGTCATCCTCTCAGAGCTCGACGTGCCGGATCCGCTGCCGCCCCATCGGTACCGGCTCGTCAACCAGACCGCGGGTGAGCGCGAGGTGGCCGAAGCGGCGACGCTGATCCGCGCGGCGGCGAGCCCGATCCTGCTGGTCGGACACGGGGTACACACATCGCGCACCGGAGCAGCCGTCAGGGAGCTGGCCGACCTCATGGCCTGCCCGGTGATCCAGACCTCCGGTGGTACGTCCTTCATCGACGGCTTGCAGGACCGCACCTTCGCCTACGGATTCTCGCCGGCCGCCGTCGAGGCGGTGGTGAAATCCGACCTGTGCGTCGCGCTCGGCACGGAGCTCGGCGAACCGAGCCACTACGGCCGGACCCGCCACTGGGCGGAGAACGACGCGAAGCGCAAATGGATTCTGGTCGAACAGGATCCGATGGCCATCGGCGTCAACCGTCCCATCGACGTCCCCCTGGTCGGCGACCTGCGCGGCGTGGTGCCGCAGTTGGTGGAAGCACTGCGTGAAAGTCCGCGCAAGGCTTCGGCCGCTGCCAAGGCCGATCTCGACCGCTGGATCTCCGAGGACTCGGCGGAGCTGGCGCAGCTCGCCGAGAACGCGCCGACGGGCCGCACGCCGGTGCACCCGGCACGGTTCGTCGTCGAGGCCACCAAAGCCTTCCCGAAGGACGGCATCATGGTCCGCGACGGCGGCGCGACCGTCATCTTTGGTTGGACCTACTCGCAGGCCAAACCGCGCGACGTCATCTGGAACCAGAACTTCGGCCATCTCGGCACCGGCTTGCCCTACGCGGTCGGAGCATCGGTCGCCGAAGGCGGCAAGCGCCCGGTGATGCTGCTGACCAGCGACTCGGCATTCCTCTTTCACATCGCTGAGCTGGAAACCGCCGCGCGGCAAAAGCTTCCGCTGGTGTGCGTGGTGGGTGTCGACCATCAGTGGGGCCTCGAGGTCGGCGTCTACAAGCGCACGTTCGAGCAGCCGTCGCCGCAGCCCGGCGTGCACTGGAGCAAGGACGTGCGCTTCGACAGGATCGCCGAGGGCTTCGGCTGCCACGGCGAGTACGTCGAGAAGGAGGACGAGATCGGCCCGGCGATCAAGCGCGCCTATGCGAGCGGCAAGACCGCTGTGGTGCACGTCTGCATCGATCCGAAGGCCAATTCCGAGGAAATGCCCAAGTACGCTGAATTCCGCACTTGGTACGCCGAGGGCACCCAGTAGAGAAAGGCACGAGCTGATGCGCGAATATCTGCAGTTCTACATCGACGGCAAGTGGGTCGACCCGGTGCGGCCCAACCCGTTCGACGTCGAAAACCCGGCGACCGAAGGGGTTTCCGGGCGCATCTCGCTCGGCTCGGCCGCCGATGTCGACGTCGCGGTCAACGCCGCCCGGCGGGCTTTCGCGGTCTGGTCGCAGTCCAGCCGCGAGCAGCGCCTGGACCTGATGGAGGCGATTCTCGCCGAATACGGCAAGCGCGCGGGAGATCTCGCCGAGGCGGTCACCGAGGAGATGGGCGCGCCGCCGTCGCTGGCCGCGGGCCCGCAGGTCCAGCTCGGGATCGGCCACCTGATGACGGCCATCGACGTGCTGAAGAACTTCGCATTCGAAGAACAGCACGGGGCGACGCTGATCGCCAGGGAGCCGATCGGGGTTTGCGGGCTGATCACGCCGTGGAACTGGCCGCTCAACCAGATCGCGGTCAAGGTGTATCCCGCATTGGCCACCGGCTGCACGATGGTCCTCAAACCCTCTGAGGTGGCGCCGTATTCGGCCTACATCTTCACCGAGATCCTGGATGCCGCGGGCGTTCCGGCCGGGGTGTACAACCTGGTCAACGGCGACGGCCCCGGCGTCGGCGTCGCCCTGGCGAGCCACCCGGGAGTCGACATGGTGTCGTTCACCGGATCCACCCGCGCCGGCGTGGAGGTGGCCCGCAACGCCGCGCCGACGGTCAAACGGGTGACCCAGGAGCTCGGCGGCAAGAGCCCCAACATCGTCCTCGACGACTCGGGCTTCGCCGACAGCGTCCGCGCCGGCGTGGTGAACATGATGCCCAATTCCGGGCAGAGCTGTAACGCGCCGTCGCGCATGCTGGTTCCCAACTCGCGGATGGACGAGGCCATCTCCATCGCGCGGGAGGTCGCCGAGCAGGTGAAGGTGGGTTCCCCCGACAACAAGAGGGCGATCGGTCCCGTGGCGTCGCGGGCGCAGTTCGAGAAGGTGCAGCGGCTCATCCAGCGCGGCATCGACGAGGGCGCGACCGTTGTCGCCGGTGGCCCCGGCCGGCCGGAAGGGCTGGACACGGGCTACTACGTCAGGCCGACCGTTTTCGCCAACGTCACCAACGGCATGACGATCGCGCGCGAGGAGATCTTCGGTCCGGTGCTGTGCGTGCTCGGTTACGACGACCTCGATCGGGCCGTCGAGGTGGCCAACGACACCGAGTATGGCCTGGCCGGCTACGTTTCGGGCACCGACCTCGACACTGCGCGCGCGGTGGCGCGCAGGATCAGGGCCGGCTCGGTGACCATCAACCACGCCTTCGACATGAACGCGCCGTTCGGCGGGTACAAGCGAAGCGGCAACGGCCGGGAGTGGTGCGAGTTCGGCTTCCACGAATACTTGGAGGTCAAGAGCATCCTGGGCTACGCGCCCGAAAAGGCTGCGCAATAGTCGAGCGAGAAGGGATGACACAGCAGATGTTTTCGGCGGTTTTGATCGAGAAGGGCGACTCCGGGCAGACGGTCGGCGTCACCGAGGTGGACGAGGCGCAGCTGCCCGAGGGAGACGTCAGCGTCGACGTCGAATACTCCACGCTGAACTACAAGGACGGGCTGGCCATCACGGGCAAATCGCCCGTGGTGCGTAAGTTCCCGATGATTCCCGGAATCGACCTGGCCGGCGTGGTGACCGAGTCGGGGCACGCCGACTGGACAAAGGGCGACCGCGTGGTGCTCAACGGCTGGGGGGTCGGCGAGACGCACTGGGGCGGCCTGGGCCAGCGCGCCCGGCTCAATGGCGACTGGCTGGTGCCCCTGCCCGCCCAGTTCACCAGCCGGCAGGCGATGGCGATCGGCACCGCCGGCTACACGGCGAGCCTGTGTGTGGATGCGCTTCTGGCCCAAGGTGTTTCTCCCGGCCAGGGCGAGATACTGGTGACGGGCGCGACGGGCGGGGTGGGCAGCGTGGCGATCGCGTTGCTGCGCGCCGCGGGATTCGAGGTGGCCGCCGCGACCGGGAAGTCTGCCGAGGAGGGCTACTTGCGGCAACTCGGCGCCACCACCGTGCTCGACCGCGCCGAGCTCGGCGAGGCCGGCAAGCCGCTGCAGAAGGAGCGCTGGGCGGGCGTCGTCGACACCGCCGGCAGCCACACCCTGGTCAACGCCTGCGCGCAGACCCGGTACGGCGGCGCGGTCGCCGCGTGTGGCCTGGCCCAGGGCATGGACTTCCCGGCGACCGTGGCGCCGTTCATCCTGCGCGGCGTCTCCCTGCTCGGCATCGACAGCGTGATGGCCCCCAAGAAGCCGCGCCTGGCCGCCTGGGAACGCCTGTCGCGCGACCTCGATGCCGGCGCGCTCGATTCGATCGCCCGGGAGATCGCGCTGGGCGAGGCGATCGCCGCGGCGGGGGAGCTGATGGATGGCAAGGTCCGCGGCCGCATCGTCGTGGACGTGAATCGTTGACGGGGACGCGCTGATGGCCGAGAAGACGACCGCGAAATCATCGGGCGCAGAACTCGACCTGTCCGACGTCGATCACCGGGTGGGCAAACCGGTGGGCGGCGGGCAACTGTGGGATCCGTGCAGCTCGTCGGACATCCGGCGCTGGGTGATGGCGATGGACTACCCCAACCCGGTGCACTGGGACGAGCGCTTCGCCCGGGACTCGAAGTTCGGTGGGATCGTCGCGCCGCAGTCCATCGCGGTGGCTCTGGATTACGGGCATGGCGCGGCGCCCGCCTGCGTGGGCCACATTCCCAACAGCCACTTGATCTTCGGCGGCGAGGAATGGTGGTTCTACGGCTGCCCGGTGCGGCCGGGTGACAAGCTGTTCCAGGAACGCCGGTTCCACGACTACAAGGTGACCGAGACGAAATTCGCCGGCCCCACGATGTTCTCCCGCGGCGACACCGTCCACACCAACCAGCACGGCACGCTGGTGGCGCGCGAGCGTTCCACGGCGATCCGCTACCTCTACGAGGAGGCGACGAAGCGGGGGATGTTCGAAAACCAGCTCGGGGAGATCAAGCGCTGGACCCAAAGCGAGGTGGAGGCCGTCGAACGGCTGCGCCGGGAGTGGCTCGAATCCAACCGACTGGGCGTCTCGCCGCGCTTCGACGAGGTGAAGGTCGGCGACACGCTGCCCCGCCGGGTGATCGGCCCGCACAGCATCGCGAGCTTCACCACCGAATACCGGGCGTTCCTGTTCAACATCTGGGGCACCTTCGAATGGGTCGCCCCGCCGGGGATCGCCGACCCGTGGGTCTATCAGGACCCGGGCTGGGGCAAGGACTTCGCCTTCGACGAGGAGGACGCGAAGATCGATCCCCGCAAGCGCGACGGGCTCTACGTCGGACCGTCGCGCGGGCACATCGATGCCGAGCGGGCCAGTGAGGTCGGCATGGCGCGCGCCTACGGCTACGGCGCGACGATGGGCGCCTGGTGCACCGACTACCTCGCGTACTGGGCCGGCCACGACGGGATGGTGCGCCATTCCAAGGCGGACTTCCGCACGCCCGCCTTCGAGGGCGACGTGACCTACTTCGACGCCGAGATCGTGGATAAGCAACCGGAATCGGCCTGGGGTGTGCCCCTGGTGCAGGTGAAGCTGCGCCTGACCAACCAGAACGGGGAGATGCTGGTGGGCTGCACAGCCGAGGTCGAGCTGCCGTTGTAGCCATGACCCAGGACGCGGTACCCGAAGCCGCACAACACCTTTCGATAGTCTCCGGGCCGCCGCTCGCGGACGAGCCCGGGCTGGGGACGCTCACGCTGCCGGGCTTTCTGCGGGACGTGACACAGGCGTACGGACAGCGGGAGGCCCTGGCGTGGCGCGGTCCCGACGGCGTCACGCGGTGGACGTATGCCCAGCTTTGGGAACGCTCGATCGAGGTGGCCCGCGCGCTGCGCGGCGCCGGCCTGGGCAAGGACGGCCGCGTCGGCGTGCTGATGACCAACCGGCCGGAATGGCTTGCCGCGGTGTTCGGTACGTCGCTGGCCGGCGGGGTGGCCGTCACGCTGAGCACGTTTTCGACTCCGTCGGAACTGGACCATTTGATCCGGGCCTCCGCCGTCTCGGTGCTGCTGTTCGAGCGCCGGGTGCTGGCCAAGGACTTCGCGGCCGACCTGGCCGCCCTCGAACCGGCGATCGCCGCGTCGCGGCCGGGTGCGCTGGACTCGCGCAGGTACCCGTTCCTGCGCCGGCTCGTGGCGTTGGGTGACCCGGCCCCGGGCAGCCAATCCTGGGCCGAGTTCCTCGCGGGCGGTGCCGCGGCGCCCCGCGAGGTGGTCGAGGCGGGCGCCGCGGCGGTGGCACCGAGCGATGCCGCCGTGCTGTTCTTCTCGTCCGGCTCCACCAGCAGGCCCAAGGGAGTCCTCAGCGCGCACCGCGGGGTCTGCATCCAGCTGTGGCGCTTCAAGCGCATGTACGGGTTCACCCCCGACGACCGCGTGCGCGGCTGGACCGCCAACGGCTTCTTCTGGTCCGGCAACTTCACGATGGTGCTCGGCTCGACGCTGGCCGGCGGCGGCTGCCTCGTCCTGCAGTCGACGTTCGACGCCGCGGCGGCGCTCGAGCTGATCCAGGCCGAGCGGGTGAACTTTCCGTTCGCCTGGCCCCACCAGTGGGCCCAGCTGGAAGCCGCGCCCAACTGGGATCGGGTGGACCTGAGCAGCGTGCGGTTCGCGGATTTCAAGACCCCGATCGCGCATCACCCCACGGTGTCGGGCGAGTGGCACGAGCCGGGCCACGCCTACGGCAACACCGAAACGTTCACCATCACCACGGGTTTCCCCGCCAACACCCCGCCGGACGTCCACGCCGACAGCTTCGGGGTTGCGCTGCCGGGCGTGACGCTCAAGATCGTCGACCCGTTGACCGGCCGGGTCGTCCCGCGCGGCCAGGCGGGCGAGATCCGGGTCAAGGGCCCCACCCTCATGCTCGGCTACCTCGGCGTCCCCCTCGACGAGACGCTCGACCCGCAGGGCTACTTCCCGACCGGCGACGGCGGCTACCTCGACGACGCCGGCCGACTGTACTGGCAGGGCAGGCTCACCGACATCATCAAGACCGGCGGCGCCAACGTCTCGCCGCGCGAGGTGGACGAGGCCCTGATGGACCATGCCGGCGTCAAGGTGGCCCAGACCGTCGGCGTCCCGCACCCCACGCTCGGCGAGGTCGTCGTGTCCTGCGTCGTGCCGCACGACGAGGCCGCCCTGGACGCCGGGCAGCTCGTGGCGTTCCTGCGGGAACGGCTGGCCAGCTACAAGGTGCCGCGCCACGTGCTGTTCTTCCGCGCCGACGAGGTCGCGCTGACCGGCAACGCCAAGATCAAGGCCGGCCAGCTGCGGGACCTGGCCGCGCGACGGCTGGCCGTGCACTGAGCCGGACCCGCTCGGGAAAACCGTTGCGTGCCCACGCGTGTCTGCCGTTCAACTGCCGCGACCGCCCCTAAGCTTGCTCTCGATCAAGAGGAGGGGCAGCGACGTATCGGCATCAACCGTGGCGCCGGGCGACAGGGTGGTCAGGGCGCGTTACCAGCGAACGCTGAGCCGGGCGGGACATCTCCCGCGCCGGCTCGTCGCGCTGCGCGGCCCCGCTGGGTCGCCCCGGTGCGCCGGGTGGGCCGGCTGGCCGTGTGGGACAAGCCGGAGCGGCGCGGCGGGATCCCCGCACTGGACGGCCTGCGCGCCATAGCCGTCGCGCTGGTACTCGTCGCACACGGCGGCGTCCCCGGCGTCCCCGGCGGTTTCATCGGTGTCGATGTATTCTTCGTTCTGAGCGGCTTTTTGATCACCTCGCTGCTGCTCGACGAGCTCGGACGCGCGGGCCGCATCGAGCTGGCCGGCTTCTGGATCCGGCGCGCGCGGCGGCTGCTGCCGGCGCTGGTGCTGATGGTGCTCACCGTGGCCGCGGCCCGGGACCTGCTGCCCTACCAGGCGCTGACCGGGCTGCGCAGCGACGCGATCGCCGCCTTCCTGTGGATGGCGAACTGGCGGTTCGTGGCGCAGCAGACCGACTACTTCACCCAGGGCGCCCCGCCCTCGCCGCTGCAGCACACCTGGTCCCTCGGGGTGGAGGAGCAGTACTACTTCGTCTGGCCGCTGTTGCTCATCGCGGTCACGCTGGCGCTGGCCGCGCGGGCCCGGCGGCGGCGCGGCTGGGCCACCGTGGGCGGGGTGCGGTTCGCCGTGTTCCTCATCGCCACGGCGGGGGCGCTGGCCTCGGCGGCGGTCGCGATCGTCCTCGCCTCCGACGGCACGCGCGATCGGATCTACTTCGGCACCGACACCCGCGCGCAGGCGCTGCTGGTCGGCGCGGCCGCGGCCGCACTGCTGGTTCGGGACTGGCAATCGCTGAACCGCGGCTGGTGCCTGATCCGCAGCCGGTGGGGGCGGCGGATCGCCCGCGCGCTGCCAATGCTGGGCCTGGCGGGGCTGGCGGCGGCGACCCACTTCGCCACCGGCGCCACCGGCGACTTCCGCCACGGCCTGCTGCTCGGGGTGGCCCTGGCGGCGGTGCTCGTGGTCGCCCCGGTGGCGCTGGAACAGCGCGGGGTCGTCGCCCGCGTCCTGGCCTGCCCGCCGCTGGTGTGGCTGGGCAGCATCTCCTACGGCGTGTACCTGTGGCACTGGCCGATCTTCTTGGCGCTCAACGGCGAACGCACCGGCTGGGACGGGCTGCGGCTGTTCGCGGTCCGGTGCGCGGTCACGGTGGCGGTCGCGGCCGCGTCGTGGTGGCTGATCGAACAGCCCATCCGGCGCTGGCGCCCGGCGCGGGTGCCGTTGCTGCCGCTGGCGGCGGCCACCGTGGCCAGCGCGGCCGCGGTGACGCTGCTGGTGGTGCCGGTGGGCGCCGGGCCCGTCCTGCGCGAGTCGGGCCTGCCGCCCGGGGTCTCGGCGGTGGCGGCGGTCTCGCCCTCGCCCCCGGACGCGAATCCACCGGGGCCGCCCAGGCCGCGAGATCCCAATCGACCGTTCACCGTCTCGGTTTTCGGCGATTCGATCGGGTGGACCTGGATGCACTACCTGCCGCCGACGCCGGGGTTCGCCTTCCGCGACCACACGGTCATCGGCTGCAGCCTGGTGCGCGGCACGCCGTACCGCTATGTCGGCCAGACGCTGGAACAGCGAGCCGAATGCGACAGCTGGCCACTGCGCTGGGCCCGGCAGGTCAGCCAGGACCAGCCCGACGTCGCGCTGCTGATCATCGGCCGCTGGGAGACGGTGGACCGGGTCAACGAGGGACAGTGGACGCATATCGGGGACCCCACCTTCGACTCGTACCTCAACGCGGAGTTGCAGCGGGCGCTGCGGATCGTCGGCTCCACCGGCGTGCGCGTTGTGGTCGCCACCGTGCCCTACAGCCGGGGCGGTGAAAAGCCGGACGGCCGCCTGTATCCCGAGGACCAGCCGGACCGGGTGGACCAGTGGAACGCCATGTTGCGCAAGGCCGTGAGCCGGCATCCGAACGTCACGATCCTGGACCTGAACAAAAAGCTGTGCCCCGACGGCGTTTACACCGCCAAGGTGGACGGCATCAAGGTGCGCAGCGACGGCGTCCACCTGACACCCGAAGGGGTCAAGTGGTTGACGCCGTGGCTCGAGGAGTCGCTCAAATAGTCCTCAGGCGCGGCAGCTGAGTTCCATGCTGTCGCTCTCCCGGACGCCGAAGTTGAAGCTGACGTAGCCGTTGCCGGGGTCGCGCACGCGGTCCAGATAGGGCTGGGTGTCCGCGGCGCCGGCGTTGTCGGCGACCACGAGCGCACCGGTCGACAGGCGCGGCTCGAGCAGCTCGATCACCGGCAGGTACAGGTCCTTCCAGCCGTCGAGCAGCACGAAGTCCACGGGGCCCTCCAAGTGGGTCAGCGTGGCGAGCGCATCCCCCTCGAGGATGGTGATCACGTCGTCCAACCCGGTCTGCGCGAAGGTCTGCTTGGCCGCGGCGATCTTGCTCGCACTCAACTCGGTGGTCACCACGCGGCCGGATCCGTTGTCGCGCACCGCCGCGGCCAGGTGGACGGCGGAGATGCCGAACGACATGCCGAATTCCACCACCGTCGCCGGCCGCGCCGCCCGCACCAGCGCGTACAGCAACCGGCCGGCCTCGGGGGTCACCGGAATGTAGAACTCGCTCATCGCGTCGGTGCGTTCCTGCGTGGTCATCGGCCGATCGAAATCACCGCGGCGGTCACGCAGCATCGCCATCTGCTCTTTCGAGGCGCCGTACATCTTTTCGAGCGTCGACGCGACTTTGGGGTCCTGCAGCGTGGTGGGCATGCCTTCGAGGGTAGGTGCACCGGTCAGTGTGCCGTTTGACGACCGCCGGGTCCCGGTGCGAGCATGGACCGGCAAGCACCTCGGTAGGTGAGGCGTCTGCACGGATACAGGCCACTGACCCCGAACGTCGAGAGACGCCCCGGGTCAGGACAGCTCTTCCCGGCCCCAAGGGTTGAGCCCAAGTGGCTTCCGAGACGAGGAGCGATCGCAAGCGCGGCGAAGCCGGGCGCAGCGGGTCGCGACCGTCGGCTGTGGAGCGATCGCAAGCGCGGCGAAGCCGGGCGCAGCGGGTCGCGACCGTCGGCTATGTTTCGGATACGCCGTGCAGTGCCGAAGCTCCGACGAGAGGGGTGCGACCGGCGGTATCCCACCGCCATCCGCGCCCCTTTCATCAGGTGACTGTGACGACACCCGCGCGTGTCCCGGCCGTGAGGAGGTGAGGGCGAGATGAGCAGAACGAGTCCAGGCGACTATCCCCGTCCGCAATCCGTCCCGATCCGGATCCGGCATTGCGCGCTCCCACTGAGCCCCCGGCGCGCCCGAAGCGCCGAATGACGCGAGCCGATCGGCCTTTTTCGAGGAGAAGATCATGGGTTTGGTTGGCGCACAACGCTTCAGCTTTGTCACACACCTGACCGACTGGTGCGCACGGCACCGCCCGACGCCGCAGGACCGGGTGGACCGGTACGTGTCGATGATGCCGATCGCCGTGCTCGCCGCGAAGCCGGGCGGGCCGTCGCCCGAGGACGCCGGCGCCCTACGGCGAACCATTCGCTAGCAGCACGATCTTGCCGTGGGTGTGCCGCCGTTCGAGCACCTCGAAGGCGGCGGCGACCTCCTCGAGCGGAAAGGCGGCGGCGATGTCGACGTCGACGGCGCCGGTGGCGGCCAGGCGCGCCATCTCGGTAAGCACGTCCGGTGTCGAGGCGTCCATGCTGCCCTCGGTCTTCGCGCCGACCTCGGCGGCCTTTTCAAACGAGATGATCGTCTCGATCCGTTCCGGAGCCACCCCGAGCCGCACCGCGAGATCGAGGTAGTCCGGCCCGAACAGGTCGATGAACGCGTCGATTCCCCGCGGTGCGGCCTCGGCCAGCCGCTCGGCCAGCCCGGCGCCGTAGGCGATCGGGACGACGCCGTGGTCGCGCAGCCAGCCGGCGTTGCCCGGCCCCGCGATGCCGAGCACCTCCACCCCGCTCAGCACCAATAGCTGCACGACCAGGCTGCCGACCCCGCCCGCGGCCGCCGAAACGGCGACCGTCTCGCCCGGCCGGGGCGCCACCGCGCGGACCGCGGCGTACGCCGTCACGCCCGCCACATACAGCGAACCCGCTGCCTCCCAACTCAATTCGGCTGGCTTGCGGATCAATTGGCCAACCGGCACCGCGGTGTGGGTGGCGTGGCTGGACCGGCGCAGGCTGAATCCGAGCACCTCCTCGCCGACGGAGAATTCGGTGACGCCGGGGCCCACCGCGGTCACGACGCCGGCGAGGTCGCTGCCCTGACCGGACGGAAAGCTGGCGGGGAGGATGTCGTGCATCGCCCCGAGCCGGATCCCGGCCTCGCCGGGGTTGATACCGGCGGCGCGTACCTCGACCACCACCTCGCCCGGTTCGGCCGGGGGCATGTCGATGTCCGCGACGTACAGGACCTCACGGCCTCCGTAGCGATCGAACCGCACCGCCCGCGCCATCGTGGTCTCCTCCCCGCGGATACGCCCGTCCCCGTCGCCAGCATAGGTCCTGACCCGGTACCCGCCGTCGGGCATGGCGCGTATGTTCAGAGGCTGTCGGGTTCTGCACCGGCAATGTCGAAGCTGCGTCAGGCCCCGGTGAGCCCGGGTAGCGGCGGGGGAAGGATCGCTTATGGAGCTTGCTCCCATCACCATCACCGGTCTGGCCGTGGCCACCATAGTGGTCGGTGGCGCGGTCGCCGGATGCGGCAACCGCCACACCGCCCCGGCGCCGTCGTCGACGTCCAGCCCCACCACCTCGTCGACCGCACCGACCGATACGACCTCGGTGACGAACCCGGCGCCGCGACAACAACCCATGGATTACAGCGCCTTGCTGATCAAGGCGAGCGACATCGGTCCCGACATCACCACACCGCAGCCGCCCGTGCTGAATCCCAACAACGCGCCCGGCGTCGCGCAGCTGTTCACCAACGCCGACAACAGCCGGCGGATCGGTGACTTCATCTTGATCGTCGCCGATCCCCCCACGGCCGCCACCGGCGTGGAGAACACGAAGAAGAACTACGCGGGCAGGGTCGGGGGCGCCTGGCAGCCGGTGGACGTCGGCGCCAACGGGGCGATGATCTCCGGCACCTCCCCGGACAACGCGCAGGCGATCACGGTGCTGCTGTTCACCGAGGGCAGGGCGCTGGTCAACATGGAATTCGACAGCGCGCCAGATAATCCCATGGACCCGGCCGCCGTCGAGGCCATCGGCCGCACGCAGGACGCCGCGATCAAGGCCGGGTTGCCCGGCTGAGGCGGCGGATGTCGAATGCATTCGGCCGCAACCGCTTTCGCTGTCCGCACCGCTCCCGGGGGAACACGCCGTGCGGGTCGCGCCCGGCCGTTCGTGCGGCGGTCCCGCGGCGCGGTTTCGCGGCGCCCCAAAGCGATCGCCGCGGCCGACGGTCGGGCGGCCGAGAATCGCCGCCGGCAAACATCGCACCCGGCCGGCACACGGCGACGAACGGCACGGGAGACCGGCAAGCTTCCACCAAGGTGTGACCGCCGCCACACGCCGCGCGCGCCACAGCGCCCGTCAGGCTACGACCTCGATGGGGTCGCCCACGCTGACGGTGTTGAAGTACCAGGCCGCGTTGTCGGGGCTGAGGTTGATGCAGCCGTGGCTGACGTTGGCATAGCCCTGCGAGTTGACCGACCAGGGCGCCGAATGCACGTAGACACCGCTCCAGGTGACCCGGACCGCGTAGTAGGCGGTGATCTTGTAGCCCTCAGGTGAGCTCAGCGGGATGCCGATGGTCCGCGAGTCCATCACCACGCTGCGCTGCTTCTCCAGGGCGGTGAAGTGGCCGATCGGCGTGGGCCGGGTGGGCTTGCCCATGGACGCCGGCATGGTCCGCAGCACCTCACCGTTTCTGCTGACGGTGAAGGTGTGCGCGGAGATGCTGGCGACGCCGACCACCCGGTCACCGACCTCGAAGCCGGTGGTCAGGGCCTGCACGCCCACCGAGACGTGGCTGTGGGCGGGCCAATACCGATCCGGGACCCACTGCACGATGTTGTCCCGCATCCACTCGAAATGCCCTGGCATGTCGCTCGGCGACGTCACGCGGATGGACCTCTCGGCGGCGCCGCGGTCGAGCACCGGCGCGGTGAACGTCACCACGACCGGGTGGGCCACGCCGACGACCGCCCCGTCGGCGGGCAAAACCGCGGCGACTCCGGGTACCGGTGCGGGCAGCGGGACCGCCGCCACGCCCCGGGCCACGGGTCCGAGCAGGCCCATCGCCGTGATCGTCACCATAACAAATAGATAACGAACCCCACGACGCATAGCGTCCGCCCTCCGAAATGGTGCGATCAACACAACGATATTCTAGTGGCTGTCTACCCGATGAGGGTTTCAGCAAACAATGGCGCATCGGCGTTGCCGGCGCGATCACGATCCAGTGACGGTTGTTCGCCATTTCATCTTCACCACGGGCGGGTTTCCGGCGAATTCACGCGCGCCGTCCCGGTGGCCCCGGTTTGCCCGGGGTCGCGCACCCGCGCGATGGGAGTCGTTGCACCGGGCACCATGTGGGGCCCACCCGCGCGTAACGTGCTGCATTCCAGTGGCTTCGGCGCTGGGGCCCACCCGGATTGGCCGAGGCCGGGGCGGCGCGTTAGCCTCGGCGCAATCGGTGCCCGGAGGCCAGGAGGTGCGGGTGCTTTTCCGACAGCTGGAGTACTTCGTCGCCGTCGCGCAGGAGCGCCATTTCGCCAGGGCGGCCGAGAAGTGTCATGTGTCCCAGCCCGCCCTGTCCTCGGCGATCGCCAAACTGGAGCGTGAGCTGAACGTCACGCTGATCAACCGCGGACACAGCTTCGAGGGGCTCACTCCCGAAGGTGAGCGACTGGTCGTCTGGGCCAAGCGGATTCTTGCCGAACACGACGCGTTCAAGGCCGAGGTGTACGCCGTGCGATCGGGCATCACCGGGACGCTTCGGCTGGGCACCGTTCCGACCGCCTCCACGACGGCGTCCCTGCTGCTGTCGGCGTTCTGCTCGGCGCACCCGCTGGCCAAGGTCCAGGTCCTGTCCCGGCTGGCGGCCAGCGAACTGTACCGGCGGGTGCGCGAGTTCGAGCTGGACGCCGCCATCGTGCACACCGCGCCCGACGATGCCCGCGACGTAGACCTGGTCCCGCTCTACGAGGAGCATTACGTGCTGCTCTCGACGGCCGACATGTTGCCCTCGGGCGCGACGACGCTGACGTGGCCGGAAGCGGCGCAGTTGCCGTTGGCGCTGCTCACCGCCGACATGCGCGACCGTCAGATCATCGACGAGGCCTTCGCCGGCCACGCCGTCACCGTCAGCCCGCAAGTCGAAACCGATTCCGTGGCGTCGCTTTTCGCGCAGGTTGCCACGGGCAACTGGGCGTGCATCGTGCCGCACACCTGGCTGTGGACGTCGCCGCTGAACGCGGAGATCCGCGCGGTGGAGATGGTGGATCCGGTGCTGCGGGCCGAGATCGCGCTCGCTACCAACTCCGCCGGGCCCGGCTCACCGATCGCTCGCGCGCTCACCGCGTCCGCGCAGCAGCTGGCGCTCGGCGAGTTCTTCGACGCGCAGCTGGTGGGGATCACCCACCGGCGCTGACCCCGGCCGGGGCGGCCGCGGCGCTGGTCGGGTTCAGGCCTGCCAAATGCCCGCTCTCCACCCCGGCCGCGGGGTCGAGTTCGCAGTCGATGATCGACGGCCCGCCCGAGGCGATCGCGTCGGTCAGCGCCGCGCGCAGCTCCGCGGGCGTGGTGGCGTGATAACCCTTGCCGCCGAACGCCTCTGCGATCAACTCGTGGCGCGCGTGCGCAGTGAGCACCGTGGGCGCGGGGTCGCTTCCAGTAGGCGCCTCATCGCCGCGGTAGACGCCGCCGTTGTTGAGGATGACGACCGTCACCGGTAGCCGGTAGCGGCAGATGGTCTCGACTTCCATGCCGGAGAATCCGAATGCGCTGTCGCCCTCGATGGCGACCACGGGCTTGCCGGTCTCCACCGCGGCGGCGATCGCATATCCCATGCCGATGCCCATCACGCCCCAGGTCCCGGTGTCCAAGCGGTGCCGCGGCACCTCCATGTCGATGACGTTGCGGGCCAGGTCCAGCGCATTGGCGCCCTCGTTGACCACGTAGGTGTCCGGGTTTTCCTGCAGCACCGAGCGAATGGCGCCGAGCGCATTGTAAAACCGCATGGGCTGCGGGTTTTCGGCCAGGCGCGCGCGCATCTTGTCGTCGTTGCGGGATGTGCGCTCGGCAAGTTCGTCGGTCCAGTCCGCCCGCGCGGTGATGCGGCGCGCGGCCACGCCCTCGCACAGCGCCGTCATCACCGAGCCGATGTCGCCGGCCAGCGGTGCCGCGATGGGCTGGTTGCTGTCGAATTCCGATGCCGCGATGTCGATCTGGATGAACGCGGCATCGGGGGACCACTGCGGCGAAGCGCCATGGCCCAGCAGCCAGTTCAGCCGGGCACCGACCAGCAGGACGGTGTCGGCGCGCGAGAGCGCCAGCGAGCGGGCAGCCGCCGCCGACCGCGGATGCGCGTCCGACAACAGCCCCTTGGCCATCGACATCGGCAGGAAGGGAATCCCGGTGTCCTCCACGAATTTCCGGATCACCCCGTCGGCCTGCGCATACGCCGCGCCCTTGCCGAGCACCAGCAGCGGCCGCTGTGCCCGCGAGAGCAGGTCCAGCGCGCGGTCGACGGCCTCGGACGCCGGCAGCTGGCGCGGCGCGGGGTCGACCACCCGCCAGACGGTCTGCGTCGCGGCCTCGGCGTCCATCGCCTGGCCCAGCACTTCGCCGGGGATGTCGAGATAGACCCCGCCCGGGCGGCCGGAGACCGCGGTGCGGATGGCGCGCGCGATCCCGCGCCCGATGTCCTCGATCCGGCCGACCCGATACGCCGCCTTGACGAAAGGTTTTGCGGCGCTGAGCTGGTCGAGGTCCTGGTAGTCGCCGCGCTGCAAATCGACCAGCGCGCGATTGCTGGAACCCGAGATCTGGATCATCGGGAAGCAGTTCGTCGTCGCGTTGGCGATCGCGGGCAGGCCATTGAGGAAACCTGGCCCGGACGTCGTCAGGCACACGCCGGGCCGCCGGGTCAAGAACCCGGCGGCGGCCGCGGCGTTGCCGGCCGAGGTCTCCTGGCGGAAGCCGATGTAGCGGATCCCGGACGCCTGGGCCACCCGGGCCAGGTCGGTGATCGGGATGCCGACGATCCCGTAGATGGTGTCGACGTCGTTGGCCTTGAGTGCGTCCACGACGAGGTGGAAGCCGTCGGTGAGACGCGCCGGTTCCCCGGATGCCGAAACGGTGGTCATGGTGGCGGCTCCTCGTGTACGGGCGGTTCCAGCGGCCCGTGATCACTGTGCTGGCGGGGTCCGCAGGTGTCCAACACTAAGCCGCTATGCGGCCATTCACGCAATCTATCGACGGCGTTCGCGGGCCGGTCACCCCCATTCGATAGCCATCGATTATCGATCGTGAGCGGATCGGTATTGGACGGCCGGGCCGCGGCAAGGCATGGTGCGAGCAGGTGCCTGTCACACGCAGAAGGAAGAGGGCGATGACGTCTCACGCGACCACCACTCAAGCCGGCGCGGGCCCGGCCGGGGACCCCGGTGTCCCGCCCATCGCCGACCTGGTCGAGGCGGCGGCGAATCGGCGACCAGAGGCGCCGGCGCTGGTCGTCACCGGCGACCGCACCCCGATCGGCTACCGCGACCTGGTCGGCTTGGTCGACGACCTGGCTGCGCAGCTCGTGCGGGCCGGGCTGCGGGCGGGCGATCGGCTGGCGTTGCGCGCGGGCAGCAACGCCGAGTTCGTCGTCGGGCTGCTGGCGGCCTCGCGGGCGGGGCTGGTCGTCGTCCCGTTGGACCCGGCCCTGCCGGTCGGCGAGCAGCGCCTCCGCGCCGAGGCGGTGGGCGCGCGGGTCGTCCTCGTCGACGGCGAGGTGCCAGACGAGCGCGAGTCCACGCCTGCGTGGTGGACGATCGCGGTGAGCGTCGGCGCGGACGGCGCCGCGGCGGTGCACCTGGAGGCGGGCGACGCAGCCCGGCAGGGGGTCTCGGCCCCCGAGGGGCTGCGGCCCGACGACGCGATGATCATGTTCACCGGGGGAACCACCGGGGTGCCGAAGATGGTGCCGTGGACGCACGCCAACATCGCCCACTCGGTGCGCGCCATCGCCGCCGGCTACCAACTGGGCCCCGACGACGCGACCGTCGCGGTGATGCCGCTCTACCACGGCCACGGGCTGCTGGCCGCGCTGCTGGCCACGCTGGCCTCCGGCGGTGCGGTGCTGCTGCCGGCGCGCGGGCGGTTCTCGGCGCACACGTTCTGGGATGACATCGACGCCGTGCGGGCCACCTGGTACACCGCGGTCCCGACCATCCACCAGATCCTGCTGGAGCGCGCCGATATCGACCGGTCACAAACCGGCAGGGCCGCGCTGCGCTTCATCCGCAGCTGCAGCGCCCCGCTCACCCCGGAGACGGCGCAGGCGCTCAGCGACACCTTCGCCGCGCCGGTGGTGTGCGCGTTCGGCATGACCGAGGCCACGCACCAGGTGGCCAGCACGGGCATCGATCAGCGCGAGAACCCCGCCGAGACACCGGGTCTCGTCGGCCGCTCGACCGGCCCCGAGGTGCGGATCGCCGGGCCCGACGGCGAGCCGCTGCCCGCCGAAGCCGTCGGCGAGGTCTGGCTGCGTGGCCCCACCGTCGTGCGCGGCTACCTCGGCGACCCGGCGATCACCGCGGCCAACTTCACCGACGGGTGGCTGCGCACCGGCGACCTGGGATCGCTGTCGACGGCCGGGGACCTGTGCATCCGCGGCAGGATCAAGGAACTGATCAACCGGGGCGGGGAGAAGATCTCCCCCGAGCGCGTCGAGGCCGTCCTGGCCAGCCACCCCGGGGTGCTCGAGGTCGCGGTGTTCGGCGTGCCGGACAAGATGTACGGGGAGACCGTGGCCGCGGTGATCGTCCCCCGGGGGCCGGGCGCGCCGGGCCCCGACGAACTCGCGGCGTTCTGCCGCGACAAGCTGGCGCCCTTCGAGGTGCCCGCCAGCTTCCGGGAAGCAAGCGAACTGCCGCACACCGCGAAGGGCTCACTGGACCGCCGCGCCGTGGTGCGACAATTCGGCCCGCCGGCCTGACGCGGCGGCCATCACCTGGCCGTGAGCGTGCGCAGAATGCCAGCTGTGGCGGCGTGTCGCCGTACAGACGCGCACGCTCGCGGTCACGGTGCCGAAGACACCGTTCCCCACGCGGCCCGCGCCCCGGAGTCTCCGATCCGGTAGGTCTGGATCAGCGTCGCCGCCGCGGCGACGATCACCAGCACGCCGACCACCGCGTGCACCACCAGGGTGACCGTGGCGCCGCGCGCCTGGCGAACGTGGACGGCCGCCAGCAGCGCCACCGTGCCCAGCAGCGCCGCGACGATGTAGACCAGCGTGGCGCCGAGCCGTTCGTGCAACGCCAGCGTGGCCGCGGCGGCGGGGGAGACGCGGACCCGCATCGCCAGCCACGCGCCGGCGCCGGCGGTCACCGGCGTCAAGGCCAGCGTCGCCGCCGCCAGCAGCAGCACCAGCCAGATCAGCCGCCGCCGCGCCGCGGGCCACAGCGCGCACAAGAGCGCCAGGACGGCCGTCAGCGGGGCCAGGACGACGACGAAGTGGTTGAGCAGGATGTGGGCGGGAAGTCCGTTGAATGTCGACATGCCTTCTCAGACAGTAGCGGCCACCCTGGCCGCCGCGGATTCCGGCATCGGTTCGTAGCGGGCGAAGGTGCGGGTGAACGAGGCGGCCCCGTGCGCCAGCGAGCGCAGGTCGATCGCGTAGCGGGTCAACTCCACCTGCGGTACCTCGGCCTTGATCAGCGTGCGTTCGTGTGGGTCGGTCTCGGTGCCGAGCACCCGCCCGCGACGGCTCGACAGGTCGCCCAGCACCGCGCCGACGAAGTCGTCGGGCACCAGCACCGAGATCTCGTCGATCGGTTCGAGCAGGGTCACCCGGGTCGCCGCCGCCGCCTCCCGCAGCGCCAGCCCGCCGGCCATCTGGAAGGCGAAGTCGGAGGAGTCCACGCTGTGGGCCTTGCCGTCGAGCAGCGTGACCCGGATGTCGACGACCGGGTATCCGGCGTGCACGCCCTTCTCCATCTGGGCGCGCACCCCCTTCTCCACGCTCGGGATGAACTGGCGTGGCACCGCCCCGCCGACCACCTTGTCGACGAACTCGAACCCGGAGCCCTCGGGCAGCGCCTCCACCTCGATGTCACACACCGCGTACTGGCCGTGCCCGCCCGACTGCTTGACGTGGCGGCCATGGCCTTTGGCCTTGCCGCTGAACGTTTCCCGCAGCGGGACGCGGACGTCGACGGTGTCGACGGTGACGCCGTACCGGTTGGCCAGCGCGTCCAGGACGACGCCGGCGTGGGCCTCACCCATGCACCACAGCACGATCTGGTGCGTCTCGGGGTTCTGCTCGATGCGCAGCGTCGGGTCTTCGGCGGCCAGCCGGCCCAACCCCACCGACAGCTTGTCCTCGTCGGTCTTGGCGTGCGCGGCGATGGCGACCGGCAGCAGCGGCTCGGGCATCGTCCAGGGCTTGAGCACCAGCGGCTCGGACTTGTCCGAGAGCGTGTCCCCGGTCTCGGCGCGGCTCAGCTTGCCGATCGCGCAGATGTCGCCCGCGACCGCGGCCGGGGCCGGGCGTTGCTGCTTGCCCAGCGGGAAGGACAGGACACCGATGCGTTCGTCCTCGTCGTGGTCGGGGTGCGTGCTCCCGTTCCCGTTGTTCGCGCCGAAGAACGACGCAAAATGGCCCGACACATGCACCGTCGTGTCGGGCCTGATCGTGCCGGAGAAGACCCGGACCAGGCTGACCCTGCCGACGTACGGGTCCGACGTCGTCTTCACCACCTCCGCCAGCAGTGGCGCGTCGGTATCGCAGGCCAGTTCCGCGTGCGGGGCGCCCTGCGGCGTGTACACGTCCGGCAGCGGGTGCTCCATCGGTGACGGGAAGCCGCGGGTGGCGAGCTCGAGCAGCTCGACAGTCCCGACGCCGGTGCCGCTGCACACCGGGATCACCGGGAAGAACGACGCCCGGGCGACGGCGCGCTCAAGGTCGGCGATGAGCACCGACTCGTCGATGGCCTCGCCGCCCAGGTAGCGCTCCATGAGCGACTCGTCCTCGGACTCCTCGATGATGCCCTCGATCAGGCTGCCGCGGGCCTCCTCGATGCGGTCGGCGTCCGACGGGTCCGGCGGGTGTGTTGTCCGGGTGCCGTCGGAGTACTGGTAGCGCATCTGCGACAGCAGCCCGATCAGGCCGTCACCTGCCGGCAGGTACAGCGGTAACACCTTGTCGCCGAACGCGTCCTGCGCGGCGGCGAGCGCCTCGGCGTAGTTCGCCCGGGTGTGGTCGAGCTTGGTGATCACCACCGCGCGGGGCATGCCGACCTGGCTGCACTCCTGCCAGAGCAACTTGGTCGGCTCGTCCACCCCTTCGTTCGCGGCGATCACGAACAGCGCGCAGTCCGCCGCCCGCAGCCCGGCGCGGAGTTCGCCCACGAAGTCGGCGTATCCGGGGGTGTCGACGAGGTTGACCTTGATGCCGTCGTGGGAAAGGGAGGCGACGGCCACGCCCACCGAGCGTTGCTGGCGGATCTCGGCGTCGTCGTAGTCGCACACCGTGGTGCCGTCGGTGACCGAGCCGGCACGGGACAACACCCCGGCCGCGACGAGCAGGGTCTCCACCAGGGTGGTCTTGCCGCCCCCCGACGGCCCGACCAGAACCACGTTGCGCACCTCGGCGGGGCCGGTGGCGGTGGGAACGTTTCCGGCTCCCTGGGAAGTGTTGGTCCTGTCCGCCATGGCTTCCCTCCAGCTTTCCCGGGTCGCTTCACGCCGTGCGCCTCTCTAACCACCATTCACCCAACCACCGGCCACCACAAGAGGTCCGGCCCGAATCGTTGACCGTGGTAACCGGGCCGCCGCACGCCGGGAAGACGCATGCGCGGAATGCCTTGGGGGACAGCGAGCCGGCGGCCGCCCCGGCCGATCCTCAGGCCCGCCAGGCCGACCAGTGGTGCACGGTGACCGCGATCACCGGGCCGTCCAACGAAACCGATTGGTACTGAGGGTATTTGGCGCGCAGTAGGCGGTATCCGGTTTCCAGCACCGCGCCGCCCTCGTGCACCGCGGCGTCACCGTCGGCGCGAACCCACCACAATTGCGTCCAGTCGTCGGCGTAGTGGTCGACGAGCAGGCTCACCCGCGGGTGGTGGTCGATGTTGGCCAGGCGGCGCAGCCGCCGCGTGGACTTGGGCTTGGCGTCGACCGCGGTGTAGAGCACGTCGGCGCCGTCCGCGGGGTCGGTGCCGAGCGCGAAGACCACCGGCACCAGGTGCGGGAGGCCGTCGGGCGTGAGCGTGGCCAGCCGGGCTACCGGGGCCCGGGAGAAGCTGGCCCTGGCGTCGAATTCGCCCATCGGCCCAGCTTAAGGCGCGCGCACGCCGGCACGACAAGCGCCCGGCACGGCCCTGCCGGGCGCGCTGGGAGTCCAAACCTGGCAACACCCTGAATGTCCACCTACATTACGGTTATATAGACAAAGTCGTCCCGCCCCAGAGCCGGAGGCCGGGACGCTTCATATTTTCACGGGGAATGCAGGAGGTACGGATGAGCACAAGGCGCCATCGCTCGGCCTGGTTGTCGTGGTTGGCCGGCGTGCTGGCCGTGGTCGGCCTGGGCCTGGGCTCGGCCACGGCGCCGGCCTCCGCGGCACCTTTCGGGCCGTCCAGCCCGGCGCTGGACCGGGTTGCCGAGCGGCCCATGCTCCCGCTCGACCCGGCGGGGCTGGTCGCGCAGGTCGGACCGCAGGTCGTCGACATCAGCACCAAGTTCGGCTACAACGACGCGGTGGGCGCCGGGACCGGCATCGTCATCGACCCGAACGGCGTCGTGCTGACCAACAACCACGTGATCTCGGGCGCCACCGACATCAGCGCGTTCGACGTCGGCAACGGCCAGACGTACGGGGTCGACGTGGTCGGCTACGACCGTAGCCAGGACATCGCGGTCCTGCAGCTGCGCGGGGCCGCCGGGCTGCCCACCGCCGCGATCGGCGGCGAGGTGGGCGTCGGCGAACCGATCGTCGCGATGGGCAATGCCGGCGGCCAGGGCGGCACGCCCAGCGCCGTGGCCGGCCGCGTCGTCGCGCTCAACCAGACGGTCGACGCGACGGACACGCTGACCGGCGCCCAGGAGACGCTGGGCGGGCTGATCCAGGCCGACGCACCGATCAAGCCAGGCGACTCGGGCGGGCCCATGGTGAACGGCAACGGGCAGGTGATCGGCATGAACACCGCGGCAACCGACACCTACAAGATGTCCGGTGGCCAGGGCTTCGCCATCCCGATCGGCCGGGCGATGGGGGTCGCCGGCCAGATCCGCTCCGGTGCCGGTTCGAACACCGTCCACATCGGGCCCACGGCCTTTTTGGGCCTGGGCGTCGTCGACAACGGCGGCAACGGCGCGCGGATCGAACGAGTGGTCGGCAGCGGTCCGGCCTCGGAGGCGGGCTTCTCGCCCGGCGACGTGGTCACCGCGATCGACGGCGCTCCGATCCACGGGGCGACCTCGATGACGGAAGCCCTCGTCCCGCATCACCCCGGGGACACGGTCGCGGTGAGCTATCGCTCCGCGGGGGGTGCCGACCGCACCGTGAACGTGACGCTGGCGGACGGCCCCCCGGCCTGACATTGCCCTGACATTGCCTCGGTCATGCCCACCCGCCGCCCAATCCGCTTGCCGCCGGGTGTGGTTCGCCGGGAGTCGCCGGGAGTGATTCCCGTCGCCTCGCCTCGGGTACCCGTGGCATCGTGGAATTGATGAACGACACCCGGGAAGCTGTCGAACACCATCCCGCGGGGGGCAGCCACGTCCAGGACGGCGTGGTCGAGCACCCCAGCGCCGAGGACTTCCGCAACGCCGCGGCGCTGCCGGCCGATCCGACCTGGTTCAAGCACGCCGTCTTCTACGAGGTGCTGGTCCGGGCGTTCTACGACGCCAGCGCTGACGGTGCGGGCGACCTGCGCGGCCTGCACCAGCGCCTGGACTATCTGCAGTGGCTGGGCATCGACTGCATCTGGCTGCCGCCGTTCTACGATTCGCCGCTGCGCGACGGCGGCTACGACATCCGGGACTTCTACAAGGTGCTGCCGGAGTTCGGCACGGTCGACGACTTCGTTGCGCTGGTCGACGCCGCCCACCGGCGGGGCATCCGGATCATCACCGACCTGGTGATGAACCACACCTCGGATTCGCACCCCTGGTTCCAGGAGTCGCGCCACGACCCCGACGGGCCCTACGGGGACTACTACGTGTGGAGCGACACCAGCGAGAAGTATCCGGACGCCCGGATCATCTTCGTCGACACCGAGGAGTCCAACTGGACATTCGACCCGGTCCGGCGCCAGTTCTACTGGCACCGGTTCTTCTCCCACCAGCCGGACCTGAACTACGACTGCCCGGCCGTGCAGGAGGCGATGATCGATGTTCTCCGCTTCTGGCTGGGGCTGGGCATCGACGGGTTCCGCCTGGACGCCGTGCCCTACCTGTTCGAGCGGGAGGGCACCAACTGCGAGAATTTGCCCGAGACCCACGCCTTCCTCAAGCAGGTGCGCAAAGTCATCGACGACGAATTCCCCGGCCGGGTGCTGCTGGCCGAGGCCAACCAGTGGCCGGCCGATGTCGTCGAGTACTTCGGCGAGGCCAGCACCGGCGGCGACGAATGCCACATGGCGTTCCACTTCCCGCTCATGCCGCGCATCTTCATGGCGGTCCGCCGCGAGTCGCGCTTCCCCATCTCGGAGATCCTCGCGCAGACCCCTGAGATCCCCGACCTGGCCCAGTGGGGGATCTTCCTGCGCAACCACGACGAGTTGACGCTGGAGATGGTCACCGACGACGAGCGCGACTACATGTACTCCGAGTACGCCAAGGACCCGCGGATGAAGGCGAACGTCGGAATCCGCCGCCGGCTGGCGCCGCTGCTGGACAACGACCGCAACCAGATCGAGCTGTTCACCGCGCTGCTGCTGTCGCTGCCCGGCTCGCCGGTCCTCTACTACGGCGACGAGATCGGCATGGGCGACGTCATCTGGCTGGGCGACCGCGACGGGGTGCGCACCCCGATGCAGTGGACCCCGGACCGCAACGCGGGGTTCTCGGCCGCCAACCCCGGCCGGCTCTACCTGCCGCCCAGCCAGGACCCCGTGTACGGGTATCAGGCCGTCAACGTCGAGGCCCAGCGCGACACCTCGACGTCGCTGCTCAACTTCACCCGCATGATGCTGGCGGTGCGGCGGCGGCACGCGGCCTTCGCCGTCGGCAGCTTCGAGGAACTGGGCGGCTCCAACCCCTCGGTGCTGGCTTTCGTGCGCCAGGAGGCCGATGATGGCGACACTGTGCTGTGCGTCAACAACCTGTCGCGGTTCCCGCAGCCTATCGAGCTGAGCCTGCAGCACTGGAGCGGCTACACGCCGACGGAGCTGACCGGACACGTGGAGTTTCCGCGCATCGGCCACCTGCCCTACCTGCTGACGCTGCCGGGGCACGGCTTCTACTGGTTCCAGCTGTGCGCATCGGAGGAGCGGCACGACACGCACCGGCGCGATGACGCCACGCGAAGCGATGAGGAGGAGCGGCGCTCATGACGACACAGCCCGCGACACAGCCAGCCAACCTGCCCTGGGCCGAGTGGCTGCCACAGCAACGCTGGTACGCCGGCCGCAACCGCGAGCTGACCACCGCCGAGGCCGGCCTGGTCGTGCCACTGCGCGACGACCTCGACCTGGTGCTCGTCGACGCCGCCTACGCCGACGGCCACGCCGAGCGCTACCAGGTGCTCGTGCGCTGGGACAGCGCGCCGGTTTCCGAGTACAGCACGGTGGCCACAATCGGCGCCGCGGGCGACCGGACGGGCTTCGACGCCCTGTATGACACCGATGCGCCGCGGTTCCTGCTGTCGTTGATCGAGGAGTCGGCGGCGCGCACCTCGTCAGGAACCGAGGTGCGATTCGTCAGGGAACCCGACGGCGAGCTGCCGCTCGAGGCGCTGCCGCACGTCGCGGACGCCGAGCAGAGCAACACCAGCGTGATCTTCGACCGAGACGCCATCTTCAAGGTATTCCGCCGGGTCAGCAGTGGCATCAACCCCGACATCGAACTCAACCGGGTGCTCGCCCGCGCCGGCAACCCACACGTGGCCCGGTTGCTGGGCACCTACGAGCTGGCCGGGTCGGACGGCACCGCCGACACGGCGTGGCCGCTGGGCATGGTCACCGAATTCGCGTCGAACGCCGCCGAGGGCTGGGCGATGGCCACCGCCAGCGTCCGCGACCTGTTCGCCGAGGGCGACCTGTATGCCCACGAGGTCGGCGGCGACTTCGCCGGCGAGTCCTACCGGCTCGGCGAGGCCGTCGCCTCCGTGCACGCCACGCTGGCCGAGAGTCTGGGCACGGCCGGGGCGACGTTCCCGGTCGACACCGTGCTGGCGCGGCTGTCGTCGACCGTGGCCAAGGTTCCCGAGCTCGAGGAGTACGCGGCGACCATCGAGGAGCGGTTCGGCAAGCTCGCGGGCGAGACGATCACCGTGCAGCGGGTACACGGCGACCTGCACCTGGGACAGGTGCTGCGGATCCCGGAGCGCTGGCTGCTGATCGATTTCGAAGGCGAGCCGGGCCAGCCGCTGGACGAGCGGCGGGCGCCCGACTCACCGCTGCGGGACGTGGCCGGCGTGCTGCGATCGTTCGAGTACGCCGCCTACGGGCCGCTGGTGGACCAGGCCGCCGATAAGCAGCTGGCCGCCCGCGCCCGGGAATGGGTCGACCGCAACCGCACCGCGTTCTGCGAGGGCTACGCGTCCGCGTCCGGGACCGATCCGCGCGATTCGGCGCAGTTGCTTTCGGCCTATGAGCTCGACAAGGCCGTCTACGAGGCCGGCTACGAGGCGCGGCACCGGCCGGGGTGGCTGCCGATCCCGCTGCGCTCCATCGCCCGGCTCACCGCCGAGTAGCGGCGCCGCACCGCTGCGCGGCCCGCGCGCTTCTGAAAACATGGGAGCGTGACCGGGAACGTGTTCAACAGTGAAGCGCGGTTGTCGTGGGTGCTGGCCGTGCTGGCCGGTGTGGTGGGCGCGATCTCGTTCACCCACTCCGCCGGATACTTCGTGGTCTTCATCACCGGCAACGCCCAGCGCGCCGTGCTCGGGCATTTCACCGGCGAGGGGTGGCTGGCCGCGAGTGCCGCGCTGCTCATCGTGGCGTTCGTCGCCGGTGTGGTGGTCGCGTCACTGTGCCGGCGATTCTTCTGGGTCGACCATCCGCACGGCCCGACCGTGCTGACCACGCTGAGTCTGGTGGCCGCCACCGTGGTCGACGTGATCGACGAGGGATGGGCAGAGAATCTCCTGGACTTCGCGCCGATCATGCTGCTGGCCTTCGGTACCGGTGCGTTGAACACCTCGTTCGTCAAGGACGGCGAGGTGTCGGTGCCGTTGAGTTACGTGACCGGCACAACCGTCAAGATGGGCCAGGGCATCGAGCGCCACCTCGCCGGTGGTGGGAGCGCCGCCGACTGGCTCGGTTATCTGCTGCTGTTGGTCAGCTTCGTCTCGGGCGCCGCGGTGGGCGGTGTCATCAGCGTGGTGGTCAACGGCACCTGGATGCTGGTGATGGCCACCGCCCTGTGCGCGGTCACGACCGCCTACACGTACTTCCACCAGGACCGCCGCGCCTTGCTCGACGCGGCGCCCAAGCCGCGAAAGGCGCAGCGGCAGCGGCGCTGACCGGTGCGCCGCCGCCGCTGCTGGCTTTCCTAGGAGGCGGGTGCGCCCTGGGCTGGTGCTGGTGCTGGTGCCGGCGCTGGTGCCGGTGCGGCAGCGGGGCTGCTCAGCAGCACGTGCTGGATGTCGGGCTTCATGGCGACCAGCTGCTGGTTCCAGTAGGGCCACGAGTGCGTCCCGTTGGCAGGGAAGTTGAACACGCCGTTGCGCCCGCCTGCGGCCATGTAGTTGTTCTGGAACTGCTGGTTGGTGCGCAGCGTCAGGCCCTCCAGGAACTTCGCCGGCATGTTGTCGCCACCGATGTCGCTGGGAGTGCCGTTGCCGCAGTAGACCCAGACCCGGGTGTTATTGGCCACCAGGCGCGGGATCTGCACCATCGGGTCGTTGCGCCGCCACGCCGGGTCGGTGGACGGGCCCCACATGCTGTTGGCGTTGTAGCCGCCCGAGTCGTTCATGGCCAACCCGATCAGCGTCGGCCACCAGCCCTCGGACGGGTTGAGGAAGCCCGACAGCGAGGCGGCATAGGGGAACTGCTGCGGGTAGTACGCGGCCAGGATCAGCGCGGAGCCCCCCGACATCGACAGGCCCACCGCGGCGTTGCCGGCCGGTGACACGTTCTTGTTGGCCTGCAACCACGCGGGCATCTCGCGGGTCAGGAACGTCTCCCACTTGTAGGTGTAGTTCTGGCCGTTGCCCTGCGACGGCTGGTACCAGTCGCTGTAGAAGCTGGACTGGCCGCCAACGGGCATGACGACCGACAGGCCGGACTGGTAGAACTCCTCGAACGCCGGGGTGTTGATGTCCCAGCCGTTGTAGTCGTCCTGCGCGCGCAGACCGTCGAGCAGGTACACCGCGTGCGGCCCGCCGAACTGGAACTGCACCTTGATGTTGCGGCCCATCGCCGGCGATGGAACCTCGAGGTATTCGACCGGCAGGCCCGGCTTCGAGAACGCCCCCGCGGTCGCCGGGCCGCCGACGGCACCGACAAGACCGGACAACAGGGCAGCCCCGATAGCCGCGATAGCCAGCCGGCGCGGCACGCCGGCCGCCGCGCCACGCAACGTTTCCACGAACTTCATGGCTCCCATCCCAACTGTTGTTCTGCCGCATGACGCGGTCGAATCTGTTCTCGGGGAGTCAAACACAGGGGGAGCGCATGATCGGCCTGTCGTGGCCGCGGCGCGACATCGCGGTTGGCTAACGATTGGGCCTCAGGCCGGAATCATCGCGGTCAGGTCACGGTCCCTATCGGGGGACGCCGAATGCGGCCGATACCGCCGGCGGGTCTGGGTAGTCGCGCGCCAGCGCACGATCGTGCGGTCGGCGATCTCGACCACCGAGATGGACCGGTTGCATTAGGGTGCAACGGTTTAAACACGGTTTGCGTGCATGTCGAAGAAGTCGCTCCCGTCGACCAGGCCCGGCACCGCCTGGGCGACCACCTCGAAACAGGGGCGCATCGCGGCGTATCTGGTCATGTCTCGCGACGTCATGGCTGCAAGCCTGGGCGACCAGGAGCCGCAACAGCGTTGCCGCCGTGGCGATCCCGAGCGCCCGGGCCACCACCAGCACGCCTGCAGGTGGCCGAACGCGGCGCCGAAGACCAACAGCCCCAGCGCCGATTGCACCGCTTGAGCGAAGCTATTTATCCAGCTCGTGCAGGACGACGCCGGTCAAAGCGCCGCCTTCCGCCGTCGCGGTCATGTACGTGCAGCGCGGTTGCCGGCGGCGGGCGGTCGGCGACCCGGGGTTGAGCAGCCGCAGGCCCGTCGCGGTCGTGGTATCCCACGGGATGTGGCTGTGGCCGAAGACCAGCACGTCGCTGTCGGGGTAGAGCCGTGACATTCGCGCGTCGCGGCCGGCGGCCGCTCCCGTCTCGTGGACCACGGTGAGGCGCAGCCCGTCCAGCGTCGCGTCGGCACGCTCGGGCAGTCGCGCGCGCAGGGCCGGCCCGTCGTTGTTTCCCCAGCAGGCCACCAGGCGGGCGGCCCGGGCCTCCAGCGCGTCGAGCAGGTCGGTCGACACCCAGTCGCCGGCGTGTACGACGAGGTCGGCCTCGCCGACCTCGTCCCACACCCGGGCGGGCAGGTCTCGCGCGTGCCGGGGGACGTGGGTATCGGCAATCAGCAGCAGCCTCACGGGCCCATCCTGCAACTAGAGCCGGCGGCCCGCGTCGCCGACCGGGCTAGTTGTCGCCGCTGCGGGCCTCGGCCCCGGTCTCGCCGACGTCGAGCGGGTCGTCGGGGCTGGTCTGTCCCACGTGGGTGCCGTCCTCGCCCCCTTCGGTGGCCCGGGACCGCGACTCGTGGGCTTCCGGTTCGACGTCGGAATCGGCCTTGTGGCCATTCGGTTCGGGCATGTCAGATCCTTTCCCCCTGCCCCGGTGCGGCGGCGGCACCGGCGTTGACGAACGACTACCCCCGCGGCTCCCGGGCAGACCGGGTGCGGCGCGGCGCCCCGGTCCGGCGCCGCCCGGCTCCGGCGCTATTGTCACCGCATGCGTACCTTCGAATCAGTAGCCGAGCTGGCCGCCGCCGCGGGCGAGACCATCGGGCAGAGCGACTGGGTGACCATCACCCAGGACGAGGTCAACATGTTCGCCGACGCGACCGGCGATCACCAGTGGATCCACGTCGACCCGGAGCGGGCGGCCGCCGGTCCGTTCGGCACCACCATCGCCCACGGTTTCATGACGCTGTCGCTGCTGCCGCGCCTGCAGCACCAGATCTACACGGTCAACGGCATCAAGCTGGCAATCAACTACGGCCTCAACAAGGTTCGCTTCCCCGCCCCCGTCCCGGTGGGCTCGCGCGTGCGTGCGCAAACCTCGTTGGTCGGTGTCGAGGACCTCGGCGACGGCGCCGTGCAGGCGATCATGTCGACCGCCATCGAGATCGAGGGCTCGCCCAAGCCGGCGTGCGTGGCCGAGAGCATCGTCCGCTACATCGCCTGAGCGACCGCGCGCGGCCGACACCGGCCACCGCGAGATATAAACCATTGCGACTTTTGTCGGCGTGTCGTCGCAGACGTTTATGTGTCGCGGGAGCGCGCCGGCGGCCCCGTTTAGAACTCGGCGATCGCGTGCTCCAGGCGTTCGGCCAGCCGGGCCTGCGCCTCGGCGCGTCGGGTGGGTATGTGAGCCGACGGGAAAGGCGTTGTCACCGGCTGGTATTCACGCAGCGTCCGGCGGGCCACCGTCATCTTGTGCAGCTCGGTGGCGCCGTCGGCGATGCCCAGTGACTCGGCGGCCACCAGCATCTTGACGAACGGCATCTCGTCGGACACGCCGAGCGCGCCGTGCAGGTGCAGGGCTCGCTGGGCGACGTCATGCAGCACCTGCGGCATGGCGACTTTCACCGCGGCGATGTCGCGGCGCACCTTCTGGTAGTCGTGGTGCTTGTCGATCAGCCACGCCGTGCGCAGCACCAGCAGCCGGAACTGCTCGATCTGGATCCAGCTGTCGGCGATCTTCTCCTGGGTCATCTGGAAGTCGGCCAGCCGCCCGTGCCGGGTCTGTCGGGATACGGCACGCTCGCACATCATGTCAAAAGCGCTGCGCGCCAACGCGATCGTGCGCATCGCGTGATGAATACGGCCCCCGCCGAGCCGGGTCTGCGCGATCATGAAGGCCTGGCCCTCGCCGCCGAGGACATGATCGGCGGGAACGCGGACGTCGTTGTAACGGACATAGCCGTGGCTAGCCCGCTTGGACGACTCCGCCCCCACCCCGACGTTGCGCACGATCTCGATGCCCGGCGTCTCCGCGGGGACGATGAACAGCGACATCTTGTCGTAGGTGCGCGAATCGGGGTTGGTGACGGCCATGACGATGAAGAACGAGGCGTGTTTGGCGTTGGTGGAGAACCACTTCTCGCCGTTGATCACCCAGTCGTCACCGTCGCGGGTCGCGGCCGTGACGAATTGTCCCGGGTCGGAACCGCCCTGCGGTTCGGTCATCGAATAGCACGACGTGATCTCCCCGTCGAGCAACGGCTGCAGGTAGCGGGCCTTCTGCTCGTCGGTGCCGAACAACGCCAGGATCTCGGCGTTGCCCGAGTCGGGCGCCTGGCAGCCGAACACCGACGGTGCCCAGCGGGAACGCCCGAGGATCTCGTTGAGCAGCGCCAGCTTGACCTGTCCGAAGCCCTGGCCACCGAGCTCGGGCCGCAGGTGGGCCGCCCACAGGCCCTGGTCCTTCACCTGCTGCTGTAACGGCCGCAGGACCGCCATCGTCTCGGCGTTCTTCTTGTCGTACGGATCCAGGGCGACCAGATCGAGCGGGTCCAGCTCCTCGACCATGAACTTTTCAACCCAGTCCAGCTTGGCCTGATATTCCGGGTCCGTTTCGAAGTCCCACACCGTAGCCAACCGTTCCCCGGCGCGGCGCCGCGCCGGCATCGTTGATCGAGTCTCACCATCGTAGATCGGGCCGGTGGCGGTGGCGGCGCGGCTCCTCAGGCGTCGTCGCCGCGGGTCTTGACGACGAGCTGGGCGATGTCGGCCAGCTTGACCTGCCGCTCCTGAGAGAGCGCCCGCAGCATCTCGAAGGCGCGTATGTCGTCCACGCCGTAGCGCTCCATGATGATGCCCTTGGCCTGGCCGATGCGGTCCCTGGTCGACAGGGCTGTCTGCATCTGCTCCGCGTGGCGGCCCGCCAGGATCGCCGCGGCGGCGTGCGCGGCCAGCACGGCGCCGAAGGTCTCGGCCTCGGGGTCCCACGGCCCGGGCCGGAAGCCGAACACGTTCAGCGCGCCGGCGTTGCGGTCGGCGGTGTACAGCTTGAACGACAGGGCGCGGAGCACGCCGTGCTCGACGGCGCCCGGCGCAAACCGGGGCCAGCGCTGCTCGCCGCGCAGATCGTCGCTGCGCACAATCGTTTCGTGAAGGGCGGCCTCGTCGCAGGGCCCCTCGCCGGAGGCGATCTGCAGCTTGTCGAGTTCCGCCACCACGTCATGGGTGCCGGCCAGCGATTCGAACTCCCCGCCCTTTTGCACCAGCAGCACACCGACGGCGTCGGCGCCGGGGATCATCTGCACCGCCGCGGTGGTCACCCCGGTGAGGATGTCGCCCAGCTCGCGCGGCGCGGCGAGTGCGCGGGCAAGCTGCGCCATCCGCACCGCCAGCTCGTGCCCGGAATCCGGGTCGGGTGGCTCCCCCCGGCCGGATTCCGCACGTTCCCCGTCCGCCATGGCACCAAGCCTAGCGAGAGGCGACGGGATCCTTCCCGCTGCGGCGAACACGCAGCCCCATGCGTGGTTTGGCCTCCAGCTATCCGGGTTACCGCTACCGGATGGCGTCCGACGAGACGAACAGCACCGTACTGGTGGCCTTTTTGGCCAATGTCGGAATCGCCATCGCAAAATTCGTGGGCTTCATGTTGACATCGAGTTCGGCCATGCTCGCCGAATCCGTTCATTCACTGGCCGACACCGTCAACGAACTGCTGTTGATGGTGGGACAGCGACAAGCGCGCAAGAAGCCAGATGCATTGCACCAGTTCGGTCATGGGCGCAGCCGCTACTTCTTTTCTTTCGTCGTGGCGCTCATGTTGTTCACCATGGGGTCGGTCTTCGCCATCCGCGAGGGATACAACAAGATCCGTCATCCTCAGCCACTGACGTCACCCACGGTCGCCATTGCCATCCTCGTCGTCGCGGCGTTGCTCGAGGGCTACAGCCTGCACAACGCGCGCAAAGGCTCGGCGCGGCTCAAGGGCACCAGCACTTGGTGGGAATTCATCCGCCGGTCGCGTATCCCGGAGCCGCTGGTGGTGTTGCTCGAGGACAGCGCCGCCCTGCTCGGCCTTGGTCTGGCGCTTGCGGGCGTAACGGCGACGGCCCTCACGCGCAATCCCTTGTGGGACGGACTGGGCACGCTGGGCATCGGTGCGCTCCTCGGCGGGATCGCCGTCATCCTCATCGTCGAGACGCACAGCCTGCTCATCGGCGAGGGTGCAACCGGCAAGGAGTGCGCCACCATTCGGACGGCCTTGGAGCAGGACGAGCACGTCGATTCGGTCACCGACCTGCGTACCCAGTACCTGGCTCCCGACGAGCTGCTGGTCACCGCCAGGGTGGTGTTCGGTCCCCGGACGGCGATGGCGACCGCGGCGGACGTGATCCGGGACACCGAGGCGCGGGTTCGCGAAGCCGTGCCCGCGGTGCGCGCCATCTACATACAGCCCGACTCGGCGTGAAGGTTCTCGCGCAGTCCGGCGTGCACATGGGATTCGGTGCGCATGCGCTCGATCATGTGGGGATAGTGCATTTCGAACGCCGGGCGTTCGGAGCGGATGCGCGGCAGCTCGGTGGAGTTGTGCCGCGGTGGTGGACAACTGGTGGCCCACTCCAGCGAGTTGCCGTAACCCCAGGGATCGTCGACGGTCACCGGCTCGCCGTAGCGGTAGCTCTTGAAGACGTTCGACACGAACGGAAGCATCGACGCCCCGAGGATGAACGCGCCGGTCGTCGAGACGACGTTGAACGGCTGGAACCCGTCGGTCGGCAGGCAGGTAGTCGGCGTAGCGGCGCGGCATCCCCATGCCGGCGTCTCGAACGCCAGGCGTCGATGGCCTGGGCCTCAAACGCGCGCGAGCACGACCGGCTCAGTGCACGTGCGGCAGGACGTTGGCGCGGTAGAAGTCGATGGCGGTGCCGGGGTCGGCCTGGGGGAAGTGCAGAAACGGGACGGCGCCGGCGTCGAGCACCGCCTGGACGGCTTTGATGTGGGTCGTCGGGTCGGTGCCGACCGTCCAGTCGGCGAGCACCTTGTCGATGGGGTTGGACTCGGCGGCGCGTTGAATCCGGCCGGGATCGGGCTGGTCGACGGCGCCCGCGGTGAACCGCCACAGCACGGCGGCGTGGGCGGCCTCGCCGTCGTCCCCGACGACGGCGAACATCTCGGCGCGCTTCCCCAACGTGGCGGCATCGCGGCCGGCGGCCCGCGCGCCCGCGGCGAACGCCGCGCGCAGTTCGGGCCGGGTGATGTCGCGGGACTGGGTGATCCATCCGTCGCCGTATCGACCAGCCAGCGCCGCGCTCTTGGGGCCGCTGGCGGCCACGAAGATCGGCGGCGGTGTGTCCGGCAGATCGTAGATCTTCAGCGAGTCGGTCTGAAAGTAGCGGCCCGCGAAGGAAGTTCGTGACCCGGTCCACAGCTGACGGATCAGTTGGATGGCCTCGAGCAAGCGGTCATGGCGCTCGGCGTAGGGGCCGAACTTGCCGGTCGCCGCCTGTTCGTTGAGCCGTTCGCCGGTGCCCACCCCCAGGAACACCCGTCCGGGGTTCAGGACCGCCAGGGAGGCGAACGCCTGCGCGACGACGGCGGGGTCATAGCGGTAGGTGGGGCAGGTCACCCCGGTGCCGAACGAGATGCGGCTGGTGCCGTTGCCCACCAAGGCCAGGGTCAGCCAGGGGAACATCGAGTGTCCCTCGTTGTCCTGCCACGGCTGGATGTGGTCGCTGGCCCACACGTACGCAAAGCCGGCCCGCTCGGCCGCCTGGGCCTGCGCCACAAGCTGATCGGTGCGGAACTGCTCGTGTGAGAGCACGACGCCCACGCCCACGGCCGCCGGCGGGGCCGGCCCGCGGGACCCGACCCGGTCGGCGCCCGGCCGCCCGCAGCCCGTCGGCAGCCCGGCGGTGCCGAGCACGCCGGCGCCGGCCGCCAGCCGCCCGAACACCCGCCGCGAGACGCCCGTCACGGGGCCAAACTACCCGCTGCGCGGGGTTCCACACCGCGGCGATGTGGGCGGCCACGCGCCGGACGGCGGCGTGGATCGCGTTTAACCGCCGGGACCCCGGGCAACCGTTTCGGTATGACTGGTGACAATGGCGGCTTCGGTGCCGGCGACATGGTCGATCCCGCGGACTTCCCCGAGGAGGGCGGTCCGGGCGGAACCCTGAACCAGAGTGAGGGCACCGACTCCGACGAGGTGCACAACGACGACGGCGACATCGTCGTCGACCCCCCTGAGGGCTGGAGCGAGGCGAACCGGTTCGGGATGACCGCGCGCGAGGAGCGCGAGGGCGAGTCGCTCGACGACCGGCTGGCCGAGGAGCGGCCGGACGTGTCCGGCGCCGCGGCCGGCCCCGTCGCCGACGAGCCCCCCGGACGCGCCCACCGGGGCCAGGTCGACGGCGCCCCCGAGGACGGCGAGTCGCTGTATGAGGTCGTCGACGAGAACACCGCTGTCGACTTCGACCAGGAGAAGCGATGACCTGCGTCGGCGGCCGGTGCTCGCCACGCTCGGGGTGCTCGCCGCGCCCGTGGCGGTGAGGGCGGGGCGTCAGGGGCTGCTTTTCCAGCCGGCGATGCCGATGGCGATCATCCTCAACTGCTTGGTGGCGATGCGCCGGATCTCCTCGAGCGCCTCGGCGCTCTGAGCGTCCTCGATCGCCTCGGCGATGGCGATCATCGCGTTGACGAACAGGGTCGCCAGCACGTTGAGGTCCTCGGTGGACCACTGGTTCAGCCCCGGGAAGCGGGCCAGGTCGGTGGCCAGCTCCGAGGTGATCAGCCGGATCTCGGTGCGGATGGCGTAGCGCAGTACGCTCAGCCCGCTGTTGCGCTCGCGGCCGATCAGGCGCCAGTGTTCGCGCCGGTCGGCGACGCTGGCGATCAGGATCTCGACGGAGGATTCGATCACCCGGTTGGGGTCGAACTTGCCGGCCCGCGCCCCGCGCAGGGTGTCGCGCAGCGAACGGAACGACTCGTCGATGAGGACCAGGCCAAGGGCCTCCATCGACTCGAAGTGGCGGTAGAACGCCGCCGGCACGATGCCGGCCTCCCGGGTCACCTCGCGCAGGCTCAGGCTGGAAAAGCTGCGGTCCTGCAGCAACTTGAGCGCCGCGGCGATGATGGCGCGCCGGGTGGCCTCCTTGCGCTCCTCGCGCGACGGGCTCTCGCGCGAGCGCTCCCGACCCGAACCGCGCGACCGTGACCCAGGCGTACGGCTGTTCACTGTGTGAACCCTACCACAGACCTGCTAGAAGCCCTTGACTACCTGGACCATCGGGTAGCACTGTGTACACATGTTCACTCAAACTGCGCAAACCTCCGGCGGGGCCCTCGCCCGGACTTTCCGGAAGCGAGTTCTGGGTTCTGACCTGCTCGACCTGCTGACCGGTCCGCACGGCGTCGACCGCTACACCGAGCTGGTGGCGCCGAACTGGACGCTGGGGGAAGCCCGCGCCAAGGTCGTCGACGTGCGCCGGACGACCCCGCGCAGCGTCACCCTCACGCTCGCGCCCAACGAGGCCTGCACATCTACGTACCCTCTCAGAGCCGGCCAGTACGTCAACCTCACGGTCGAGATCGACGGCCGCCGGCACACCCGCTGCTACTCCCCGGCCAACCCCGAGGGGTCGGCCCATCTCGAGTTGACGATCGGTCGTCACGACGGCGGGCTGGTGTCGAACTACCTCTATGAGCACGCCCGGCGCGGCATGGTGTTCGGTATCGCCGGCGCCGGAGGCGAGTTCGTGCTGCCGGCCCGGCGACCTGACCGCATCCTGTTCGTCTCCGGCGGCAGCGGCATCACGCCGGTCATGGCGATGCTGCGCACCCTTCGCGCCGAGGGGCACGCCGGCGAGGTCGCGTTCGTCCATTACGCCCGCACCGCCGCCGAGGCGTGCTACCGCGACGAACTGGCCGCGATGCCGGGCGTCAAGGTGCTGCGCGGCTACACCCGGTCCGACGGCGGCGACCTCGTCGGCCCCTTCGGGGCCGACCACCTCGCGGCCGCGCTGCCCTCACCCGACGCGGTTTTCGTCTGCGGGCCGGCGCCCCTGGTCGAGGCGGTACGGCGGCACTGCGACAACGTGTTCACCGAGAGCTTCGTGCCGCCGCTGCTCGACGCGCCGGCCAACCCGTCGGGCGGCCGGATCTCATTCTCCGACAGCGACATCGACGTCACCGACGACGGCCGATCGCTGTTGGAGCAGGCCGAATCGGCCGGCCTGACGCCGGCCAGCGGATGCCGCATGGGCATCTGCCACACGTGCACAAGGCGCAAGACCGCCGGCACCGTGCGCAACCTGGTCACCGGCGCGGTCTCGACCGTCCCCGACGACGACGTGCAGATCTGTGTGTCCGTCCCGGTCGGCGACGTCGAGCTGGCGCTGTGACCGCCCGAACGAAATGGGAGGAAAAGCCATGACAGACAACAAGATCACCCTGACCCCCGAGCAGGCCGACGCGTTCGGCCGTGAGCTCGACGCCATCCGGGAACGCGTGCTGGCCGATCTCGGCGCGGCGGACGCCGACTACATTCGCCGCGTCATCAAGGCCCAGCGGGCGCTGGAAATCGGCGGCCGGGCGCTGCTCTTCCTGCCGCCGGCGTGGCTGTTGGGCACCGCGATGCTGGGCGTGTCGAAGATCCTGGACAACATGGAGATCGGCCACAACATCATGCACGGCCAGTACGACTGGATGCGTGACCCGGCGATCTCCGGCCGCGCGTTCGAGTGGGACACCGCGTGCCCCGCCGACCAGTGGCGGCATTCGCACAACTACATGCACCACACCCACACCAACATCGTGGGCATGGACCGCGACATCGGCTACGGCATCCTGCGGATGAGCGAGGACCAGCCCTGGGAGCCGTACTTCATCGGCAACCCGCTCTACGCGTTCCTGCTGATGGTGTTGTTCCAGTACGGCGTCGCGCTGCACGAGCTGGAGACCGAGCGCATCCGCTCCGGTGAGATCCGGCTGGCCGACAAGCGCGAGGTGCTCCGCGAGATCTGGCGCAAGACCCGCCGCCAGACGCTCAAGGACTACGTCGCCTTCCCGCTGCTGGCCGGGCCGTTCGCCCCGTTCGTGTTCACCGGCAACCTGACGGCCAACCTGATGCGCAACGTGTGGTCGTACATGATCATCTTCTGCGGCCACTTCCCGGACGGCACACAAGAATTCACCGTCGAGCAGACCAAGGACGAGTCCCGCGGCATGTGGTACTTCCGCCAGGTCCTGGGCTCGGCGAACCTGACCGGCGGCAAGATCTTCCACCTGCTGTCGGGCAACCTGTCGCACCAGATCGAGCACCACCTGTTCCCGGACATGCCGGCCCGCCGGTACGGCGACATCGCGCCGGAGGTGCAGCAGATCTGCGAGCGCTACGGCATTCCCTACAACCGCGGCCCGCTGCTGCGCCAGTTCGGCACCGTCGTCCGCAAGATCGTCAGGCTGACGTTCCCGGACCCGGTGTGGCGGAAGGTCGCGGGCACCAAGCCGGCAGACGAGCCCGTCGAGGTCCCCGTCGCGGCGTGAGTCTGCGCTGACGGCGCCGAGCCTGCGCACAGAGCGCCTCGCGATGGCTTCGGGTAGCCGTGGACGCAGTCTCGATTCGCTATCGAATCGAGACTGCGTTTCGGCGCGCGCGGGGGACAATGGACCGCGTGGAATGGACCGGCGCGCGCTACGCGGACAACCCGACGGTGGAAGCCTCGACGTGGATCGACGCCGAACCGGACCGGGTCTGGAGCCTGGTCTCCGACATCAAGCTGATGCCGACCCTGAGCGACGAGCTGCAGGAGGTCCAGTGGGCCGAGGGCGCCGACGGCCCACGGGTCGGCGCCCGGTTCGTCGGGCACAACGAGCACCAGGCATTCGGGCGCTGGACCAGCACCTCGGTGATCGTGGCCTGCGACGAGCCACACGAATTCGCTTGGGCGGTAGGCGAACCCGAAATCCCCGCGGCCACCTGGCGATTCCGGCTGACCCCCCGCGACGGCGGGACCGCGCTGCGCTACTGGGCGCAGATGGGGCCGGGGCGCTCGGGGCTGTCGGTGGCGATCGAGGCGATGCCCGACAAGGAGCAGAAGATCGTCTTCGTGCGGCTGCGGGAGTTCGAGGCCTCGATCACCAAGACGCTGTCGGCGATCAAGAGGCTGGCCGAGCACGGGGTGCGCTGATGCGGACCGCGACCACGGCCGAGCTGTCCGGTGCGGCTGGATCCGGCGGGTGAGACGATCGCGGCCAAGCTGAGCACGCTGGGCCGGGCCATCGAACTGGTCCGGGAGTTTTAGCGGGCCTCCGTCGGTGCCTCCGAAGCCTGCACGAGCTCGACGTGCGGGCGCGCCGGCACGTCGTCGGTGAGGAACCACCGGAAGGCGAGGTTGCCGCGCGGATACCCCAGCGTCGTCAGCGAATTGGGGTGCCCGGTGATCTCGCGGGACAGCACGATCGTCACGGAACCGTCGGAGTTGGGCACGGCGCTGTGGCCGTTGATAGAGCTGCGGGTGCCGGGGTCGTCCGCCGCACCATAGGTGGCCATGAACTGGTTCCACACCACCAGGTTCCAGAACCTGCACGGCGGGGGCCGGTGGGTGATGACCAGCGCCTCGTCGTCGTCGAGGACGAAGCTGCCGTAGGCATAGCAGGCGTCGCGCGCCGACCAGCCGAAGTTGGCGTCCGGCACCTGGTAGGGGTCTGCGAATTCGTTTGCCGCATGAGCGGTTTCGTGCCCCAGTGCATTTGCGTCGGCGACCCGGGTACCGACGGCCAGCGGGACGATCGCGAACATCGTGCGCATCCAGGCCGCGGCGGCCCGCAGCGAGGCGGCGGTCTCGGCGTCGCCGTGCCGGATCGGGCCCGGCCGGTCGAGGGCCTCGATGCGCCAGTCGATCGGGCGGCCGGTCAGCGGCTCGGCCTGGTAGTCGCGGGTCATCAGCACGGCGGCGTCCGGGGTGGGGCCCAGCTCGAAGGAGAAGTTGCCCTCGGCGTCGATGTCGAGGTCGCTGTCGCGGACGATCGCCACGACCCGGTCCGACCACGCGCCGGGCGACGGCTCGTTGTAGGCGGTCAGCGAGAAGTACACGCTGTCGGCCCGGTTGCCGCTGATGCGGTAGCGCCGCTCCGGATCGACGGGGCACAGGAAGTAGTACGCGTCGGTGTTGTCGCCGCCCCAGCGGCGGTCGCGACGGAACGGCGTGTTCACCGCGACGAACTGCGGCCGGCCGGGCTCGGCGAACAGGTAGGCGTCGAAGGCGACGCCCAGCGTGGTGGCGAGCATCCGGTAGCCGTCGGCGATGTGGCGGTCGTCGGTCACCGCGCGGTCGCCCTCGAGAAAGGAACGGTCAAGCGAGCCAAGCGTGTCGAGCAGTTCATGCCACGCGGCGGTCGACTCGTGGGTCATGCGCGGATTCCTTTCAGCAGCAACGTGGTGGTGCGGTCGACCCAAGTCCCGTCCAGATCGCCCGGGCGGGTGAGCAGGCCCAGTAACGTGATGCCGGCGATCGCCTCGGCCAACTCCGCGGCGCTGACCCCGGGGCGGACCTCGCCGCGGGCCGCGGCGGCGGCGAGCCGGTCGGCCAGGCCACCGGCGATGACGCCGCCGAAGCGCTCCAGCAGCGCCGAATGCAGGCTCGGGTCGGCCGCCATCTCGCCGATCAGCCCCGGCAGGGCCGCCCGCGCGGCCGGTGTCGACAGAACGGCCAGTGTGCGGCAAACCATTTCGCGCAGATCGCCTCGCAGCGAGCCGGTGTCGGGGATGGCGGTCGCGGCGCCGATCGGGAACACCGCCTCGTGCACCAGGTGCGCCTTGCTCGGCCAGCGCCGATAGATCGCCGGCTTGCTGGTGCCGGCCCGGTGCGCGATCGCGGACACCGCGAGCGCGGCGTAGCCGGTCTCGGCCAGCAGGTTCACCGTCGCGCGCAGCACCGCGCCGTCGATGCGCGGATCGCGGGGTCGGCCAAAATCGACAACCATTACGAAACTGACGGTAACATAAGTCGCCGTGACCGACGCCACAGCCGCGACCGTCCGTCTCGACGACCTCGCCGAGCCCCGCTTCAGCCCGGAAGCCCGGCAGATCCTCGACATGATGGCCGCGATGGCCCCGCACTGCCCGCTGGACGCCGATGCGCTGCACGCGCACGCGTGCGCCGACACCGGCCTGCACGACTTCGGCGCGGGCGACTACCGCGAGCGGCTCGACGTCTACCTGGCCGCGCTGCGCGACATCGACGGCCTGACGCCCGCCGGGGTGGTCAACTTCTACGGACAGCTGCTGCAGCTGCTCAAGAACCGGCTCCTGCTGACCGACCTGCTGGCCCGGCATCCCGAAATCGGCGACACCACGCTGCATGCGCCGGTGGTGATCGCCGGCCTGCCCCGCACGGGCACCACCCACCTGCACAACCTGCTGGCGGCGGCGCCCACCTTTCGCGCCATGCCCTACTGGGAGAGCGTCGAGCCGTTCCCCGTGCCATCCGAGGCCGGTACCGAGCCCGATCCGCGGCGCACGCGCATGGACGTCGCGGTTGGGGTGATCAACACCGTGATGCCGCATTTCCCGCTCATGCACGAGATGACCACCGATCACGTGCACGAGGAGATCCAGCTGCTGGCCAACGACTTCTCGACGATGCTGTTCGAGACGCTCGCCGAGGTGCCGTCCTGGCGCGCCTACTACCAGGCCCACGACCAGACCCCGCACTACCGCTACCTGGCCACCCAACTCAAGGCGATGCAGGTCCTGCGCGGGGGCCGGCGCTGGCTGCTCAAGTCCCCCCAGCACCTCGAGCAGGTGCCGGTCCTGGATCGGGTCTTCGGCGACAGCATCGTCGTGTTCACCCACCGCGACCCGGTCCCCGTGGCGCTGTCGATGATCGCGATGATCACCTATTCCGCGCGCATGCACCGCTCGCCGGTGCCCGTTGAGCGGATCGCGGCCTCCTGGGTCGACCGGCTCGAGCACATGCTCACCGCGCTGGTGCGCGACCGCGACACGATCGGCCCGGACCGCTCGATCGACATCCGCTTCGACGACTTCATGGCCGACGAGCTCGGCGTCGCCGGGCGGGTCTACGCGCTGGCCGGCGAGCCGTTCACCGACCAGGCGCGTGCAGCGATCGGCGGCTATCTCGCGGCCCACTCGCGCGGCCGGCTGGGGGCCGTCGAGACGTCGTTCGAGATGTTCGGGCTGAGCGAGGGCGACCTGCGCGCGCGCTTTGCGCCCTATGTCGAGCGGTTCCTGGCATAGCCTCAGCAGATGACCGCAATGCCCGCCCTCGAGGGCGTCGAACACAGGTACGTAGAGCTCGGCCCCGATGTCCCTGGTGTCACGATCCACGTCGCCGACGCGGGGCCGGCCGACGGGCCGGCGGTGATGCTGGTGCACGGCTTCCCGCAGAACTGGTGGGAGTGGCACGAGCTGATCGGCCCGCTGGCCGCCGACGGCAACCGGGTGTTGTGCCCCGACCTGCGGGGCGCGGGCTGGAGTTCGGCGCCGCGGTCGAGCTACCGCAAGAACGACATGGCCGACGACCTGGCCGCGGTCCTGGATCGGCTCGGGGTCGCGACCGTCAAGCTCGTCGCCCACGACTGGGGCGGGCCGGTCGCGTTCATCATGATGCTGCGCCATCCGCAGAAGGTGACCGGGTTCTTCGGGATGAACACCTCGGCCCCGTGGGTGAGTCGCGACCCGTCGATGCTGCGCAACATCTGGCGCTTCTGGTATCAAATCCCGATCATGCTGCCGGTGATCGGCCCGCGGGTGATCAGCGATCCCAAGGCCCGCTTTTACCGGATGCTGGCGTCGTGGGTCGGCGGCGGGTTCCTGACGCCCGAGGACGACGTCCGTTTCTACATCGACTGCATGCGCCAGCCCGGGCATGCGGTGGCCGGTTCCCGGTGGTATCGCACCTTTCAGACCAGGGAGCTGTGGCGCTGGCTGGGCGGCGAATACGACGACGCCCGCGTCGAGGTTCCGGTGCGCTGGCTCAGCGGCACCAAGGATCCGGTGCTCACACCGGATCTCCTGCGCGGGTACGGCGAGCGGATCGACGACTTCGAGGTCGAGCTGGTCGACGGCGTCGGGCACTGGATCGTCGAACAGCGACCCGAGCTGGTGCTGGACCGGCTCCGGGCTTTCCTTCGCGCCGAAACGTAGTGCACCGCAGAGCTATTGGGCGTCAGCGCTACTCGACGCCGATCATGACCTCGGTGGACTTGATGAAGACCGTCGCGGGCTGACCGACCGCGAGGCCGAGGTCGGCGGCCGCGTCCTTGGTGATCGAGGACGTGACGATCTGCTCTCCGCCGTCGAGCCTGACCTTCACGATCGCCATGACGCTGCCGAGGTTGACCTCGGTGATGGTGCCGGTGAGCTGGTTTCGGGTCGATAGCCGCATCGCGGTCCTCCGTGGGGTGAGGCGTCTGTGCCGAGCCTAACGGCGCGGGCCGAGCAGGGCCACGGACGCGTCCACGGCGGGCTCCACGATGTCGCGGATCGGCCGCCCGTCTTCCACCGCCAGCGCGGTCAGTTCGCGCAGACCGCCCAGCAGGATCACCGCCAACGAACCCGTCAACGGCGGCAGGTCGGCCCTGCGGAATCCCGGGCTGGAGCTCAGGTCGATCAGCAGGTCACTCAACAGCTGCAGCCCGCGACGCTGGGCGGGCCGGGCGATCGCGCCCAGCGAGGGCAGCTCACGGATCCAGCTCAGCGTGATGGCGGGCCGGGACTCGATGTGTCCGACGTATGCCTCGACGGCCGCACGGATCTGCCGATGCCAGTCGGCATCGGGTTCCACCGCCGCCGCGATGCTGTGGCTCAGCCTCTCGTTGTCGGCCTGCAGCAACTCCAAAAAGCACGCTTCCTTGCTGGAAAACCGGTCGTAGAACGTGCGTTTGGAGGTGCGGGCGGCGCGGACGATGTCGGCGACGGTGCTGGCGCGGTAGCCCCGCTCGCCGATCGAGGCTGCCAGCCCGTCGAGCAGCCGCAGCCGGAACGGGTCGTCGTGGACCGCGTCGTCGGCCGCCGCTGTCACCGCTGATGTCACGGCCGGCGCCCCCTTTGGTGGATGCTGAACCCTTGTCAGGCAGTGGTACCACAAAGTACCGTACCGGGGAAGGCCTGCGGTACATGGCGGTACCACCCCCGCGACGGGGGCGGCAGGGTTGGGAGGGCACCGGAATGAGCGAAGTTGTCACCACCACCGCGGCGCCTTCGGCTCTGCGGCTGCCGCCGGGAACGCGCCTGCCGAAGGCGGTGCAGGCTGTCGGCTTCGCGATGGGCCGGCGGCCGATGATGCGGCACCTGGCACGCCGCTACGGCAGCGTGTTCACGCTGAACGTCCCGATGTTCGGGCGCGTCGTCGTGGTCACCGACCCGGAACTGGCCAGGCAGGTCTTCACGACCAGCCCCGAGGAGCTCGGCAACATCAAGCCCAACCTGAGCCGGCTGTTCGGCTCGGGCTCGGTGTTCGCCCTCGAGGGCGACGAGCACCGCCGCCGGCGGCGGCTGCTGGCGCCGCCGTTCCACGGCAAGAGCATGAAGAACTACGAGAGCATCATCGAAGAGGAGACGCTCCGCGAGATCGCCGGCTGGCCCGAGGGCACATCTTTCCCGACGCTGCCGTCGACGATGCGGATCACCCTCAACGCCATCCTGCGCGCAGTGTTCGGGGCCGACGGCGCCGAGCTCGACGAGCTGCGCCGGATCATCCCGCCGTGGGTCACCCTGGGCTCACGTCTGGCAGCGCTGCCGACACCGAAACGGAACTACGGGCGCTACAGCCCCTGGGGGCGCATGCGGGAGTGGCGCCGGCAATACGACCTCGTCCTGGACAGGCTGATCGAGGCGGAACGCGCGGATCCGGACTTCGCCGAGCGGACCGACGTGCTCGCGCTGATGCTGCGCAGCACCTATGACGACGGTTCTGTCATGTCGCGCAAGGACATCGGCGACGAGCTGCTGACGCTGCTGGCCGCCGGGCACGAAACCACCGCGGCCACACTCGCGTGGGCGTTCGAGCGGTTGAGCCGGCATCCCGACGTGCTGAACGCCATGGTCGAGGAGGCGGACAGCGGCGGCAGCGAGTTGCGCCAGGCGGCGATCCTGGAGGTCCAGCGGGTCAGGACGGTCATCGACTTCGCCGCCCGCCACGTCTACCCGCCGGTCTACAGGCTCGGCGATTGGGCTGTCCCGCAAGGACATTCGATACTGGTGTGCATCTCGCAGATTCACGGAAACCCCGACGTCTTCCCCGACCCGGAGCGCTTCGACCCGCAACGGTATCTAGGCAACAAGCCGCCCGCGTTCGCCTGGATCCCGTTCGGCGGCGGCACCCGCCGGTGCGTGGGCGCCGCGTTCGCCAACATGGAGATGGACGTGGTACTTCGAACGGTGTTGCGCGAGTTCACCATCGAGCCCACCACCGCGCCCGGGGAGCGCTGGCACTCGCGCGGTGTCGCGTTCACGCCGAAGGACGGCGGCCGCGTGGTGGTGCACCGCAGGCACTGAGCCGGCCGCCCGGCCGTCCGTTCTACTGGCCCCTACTGGTGTGAGGTGGCGCGCCGCGGCAACTTCCAGCCCGGACGCACGTAGTGGCAGGTGTATCCGTTGGGGTAGCGCTGCAGGTAATCCTGGTGCTCGGGCTCGGCCTCCCAGAAGTCGCCGGCCGGGCTGACCTCGGTGACGACCTTCCCCGGCCACAGGCCCGAGGCCTCGACGTCGGCGATGGTGTCTTGCGCGACGCGCTTCTGTTCGTCGTCAAGGTAGAAGATCGCCGAGCGGTAGCTGGTTCCCCGGTCGTTGCCCTGGCGGTCCTTCGTCGTCGGATCGTGGATCTGGAAGAAGAACTCGAGCAGCGCGCGGTAATCGGTGGCCGCGGGGTCATAGACGATCTCGATGGCCTCGGCGTGCGTGCCATGGTTTCGGTAGGTCGCGTTCGGGACGTCGCCGCCGGTGTAGCCGACCCGGGTGGACACCACACCGGGCTGTTTGCGGATCAAATCCTGCATGCCCCAGAAGCAGCCGCCGGCGAGTATTGCCTTCTGCGTTGTCATAGCTTGTCCTCCTTGGGAACCGATGACGCTGCCCAGGCTACACTCCGGCGATGACCCGCAACGGCGCAAAGGAGCGCTCGTGAGCACGCCAGAGTTCACCCGCGAGGAGCTGTCGGCCGCCTTCGAGAAGTTCGAGCAGACGGTGGCCCGCGCCGCCGAGACGCGGGACTGGGAGGCCTGGGTCGGCCAGTACACGCCCGACGTCGACTACGTCGAGCACGCCATGGGCACCATGCACGGCCGTGACGAAGTGCGCGAGTGGATCCAGCGGACCATGTCGACCTTCCCGGGCAGCCACATGGTCGCGTTCCCGTCGTTGTGGTCGGTCATCGACGAGTCCACCGGGCGCATCATCTGCGAACTGGACAACCCGATGCGCGACCCCGGCGACGGGACCGTCATCAGCGCGACCAACATCTCCATCGTCACCTACGCCGGCGACGGCCAGTGGTGCCGCCAGGAAGACATCTACAACCCGCTGCGCTTTTTGAAGGCGGGGATGAAGTGGTGCCGCAAGGCGGCGGCCCTGGGCACGCTCGACGACGACGCCGCACGCTGGATGCAGCAGTACGGAGATTCCGGGTGACCGCACCGAAACTCGTCATCGGTGCCAACGGATTCCTGGGCTCGCACGTCACCCGACAACTTGTCGCCGACGGACACGAGGTCCGGGCGATGGTGCGCCCGAACGCCAACACCCGCGCGATCGACGACCTGGAGCTCACCCGCTGCATCCGCTTTCATGGGGACGTCTTCGACACCGCCACGCTGGGCGAGGCGATGGAGGGCGTCGAGGACGTCTACTACTGCGTCGTCGACACCCGGGCGTGGCTGCGCGACCCGTCCCCGCTGTTCCGCACCAACGTCGACGGCCTGCGCAACGTCCTCGACGTCGCCGCGAAAGCCGACCTGCGCCGGTTCGTCTTCACCAGCACCTACGCGACGGTGGGCCGGCGGCACGGGCACGTGGCGACCGAGGACGACGTCATCGGCGCCCGGGAGCTGGCGCGCTTGACGCCCTATGTCCAGTCCCGGGTCCAGGCCGAGAACCTGGTGATGCACTACGTGGCCGACGCCCGCCTGCCCGCGGTGGCGATGTGCGTCTCGACGACGTACGGCAGCGGCGACTGGGGCGGCACCCCGCACGGTGCGTTCATCGCCGGCGCGGTCTTCGGCAAGCTGCCGTTCCTGATGAACGGCATCCAGCTCGAGGTCGTCGGCGTCGACGACGCCGCGGCGGCCATGCTGCTGGCCGCCGAACACGGGCGCATCGGCGAGCGCTATCTCGTCTCCGAAAAGATGCTCGCCCTCAACGACGTCGTGCGGATCGCCGCCGAAGAGGCGGGCGTGCCGCCGCCCCGGCGCTCGATCCCGGTGCCGGCGCTCTACGCGCTGGGGGCGCTGGGCAGCCTGCGGGCCCGGCTCACCGGCAAGGACGCCGAGCTGAGCCTCACGTCCGTGCGCATGATGCGCGCCGAGGCGCCGGTCGACCACGGCAAGGCCGTGGTCGAGCTGGGCTGGCGGCCGCGCCCGGTCGAGGAGTCGATCCGGGAGGCGGCCCGGTTCTGGGCCGCGATGCGCGCCCCCAAGGAGTGAAGGGCGACAGCGGGAAGCCTTCAACGCCGACTGGTGTTGCACGAGTCATCCGCGTCTGAGGAGGTAACCACCATGAGCCACCCCGAAATCAAGGAGCCCAGCGCCGGGCACCCCATCACCATCGAGCCGACGCCGGGACGCGTGCAGGTCCGCGTCCACGGCGAACTGGTCGCCGACACCACCGCGGCATTGCAGCTGCGGGAGGCCACTTTGCCTGTGGTGCAATACATCCCGATGGACGATGTGGTCAAAGACCGGCTGACCCGCACCGACAGCAGCACCTACTGCCCGTTCAAGGGCGCGGCCAGCTATTACAGCGTGAGCACCCCGGCCGGCACCGTCGCCGACGCGGTCTGGACATACGAGCAGCCCTACCCCGCCGTGGCGGCGATCGCCGGGCACGTCGCCTTCTATCCCGGCAAGGCCGAGATCAGCGTGTCGGCTCAGTAGGGGATCCACCCGGGCATCGCCGCTGCCTGCGTCCGGGTGTCGCTGTAGAGGCGCATCGAGACGATCATCCCGTCGCGGGTGTCGAAGATGCACACGAACGGGCTGTCGTAGCTGGCGCCGCCGGTGGTGGTGCCGGTGGCCTGTGCCTCCACGACCACGGTGTTTCCCTCGTTGACGCAGCGCACCAGGTCGATGGTGAGCTCGAGGTCCTGCTTGCGCCGCTCGATCGCCCGGCGGAACGTGTCCTTGTCGCAGGAGGTGCGCGTGTAGAGGGTCCAGTAGCTGAAGTCGTCGCTGAGCAGCGCGAAGCCTTCGTCCAGATCCCCGCCCTCGGTCGTGTTCTGCAGGAACATCCAGGCCAGTTCGCCCTGTGGGTCGTCGAACGGGGTCGTCACATCGCAATACTGTCTTGGGAGGCGGTGGGTGGTCAATCGGCCCCGCCGGCCGCGATCGGAGGTGTGTCGGGTGCACAGCGAACGCACCGTCACGTTCCCCGGGCCGGTCGCCTTCCGCGCCACGCTGGCCCCGCTGCGGCGGGGGCACGGCGATCCGTGCTTTCACGTAGCCGGCGACGGCTCCGTCTGGCGGACCAGCCTGCTGACCTCGGGACCCGTCACCGCCCACATCGCCCGCGTGGCGCCCGACGGGGTCCATTGCGTGGCGTGGGGCGAGGGGGCGGCGCAGTTCGTCGAGCTGCTGCCCGGGCTGCTCGGCGCGCACGACGACGCCTCGGATTTCGCGCCGCGGGACCCCACGGTCGCGGCCGCGCTTCGGCGGGCGCCGCACCTGCGCCTGGGCCGCACCGGCCACGTGCTCGAGGCGTTGATCCCGGCGATCATCGAGCAGCGGGTGCCGGGCGCCGACGCCTTCCGGTCCTGGCGGCTGCTGGTCTCCAGGTACGGGGCGCCGGCCCCGGGACCCGCGCCGCCGGGCATGCGGGTCCCGCCGTCGGCCGGGGCGTGGCGAACCATCCCGTCGTGGGAGTTCCATCGCGCCAACGTCGACCCCGGGCGCGCGCGGACGGTGGTGACCTGCGCCCGACGGGCGGACGCGCTGCAGCGGCTGGTGTTGCGCCCGGCGGCGCAGGCGCGCGCGGCGCTGACCTCGCTGCCCGGCGTCGGGGAGTGGACCGCCGCCGAAACCGCGCAGCGGGCGTTCGGCGACGCCGACGCCGTGTCCGTGGGCGACTACCACATCCCGAAGATGGTCGGCTGGACGCTGCTGGGCCGCCCGGTCGACGACGCGGGCATGCTCGAGTTGCTGGAGCCGATGCGCCCGCACCGCCACCGGGTGGTGCGGCTGCTCGAAGTCAGCGGCCTTGCCCATGAGCCGCGGCGCGGGGCGCGGTTGCCGGTGCAGCGGATCAGCGCGCTGTAGGCCCGGGATTACCCGGCGGCGGCGTCGGGTATCCGTGCGGGGAACATGACCGTGTGCGAACACAGGGGAGCAACCGATGACGCAGTTCACAATTCCCGGATTGACTGACAAACAAGGCGCGCGGCTCGCCGAGTTGCTGCAGAAGCAGCTGAGCACCTACAACGATCTGCACCTCACGCTCAAGCACATCCACTGGAACGTGGTGGGTCCCAACTTCATCGGCGTCCACGAGATGATCGACCCGCAGGTCGAGGCGGTGCGCGGCTACGCCGACGAGGTGGCCGAGCGCATCGCGGCGCTGGGCGCGTCCCCGCTCGGCACGCCGGGGGCGATCGTCAAGGACCGCACCTGGGACGACTACTCGGTGGGCCGCGACAGCGTGCAGGCGCATCTGGCGGCGCTGGACCTCGTCTACACCGGCGTCATCGAAGACCTGCGCAAGGCGATCGAGGAGACCGAGGAGCTGGACCCGGTCACCCAGGACATCCTGATCGATCAGGCGGCCGCGCTGGAGAAGTTCCAGTGGTTCGTCCGGGCGCACCTGGAAAGCGCCGGCGGGAAGCTGACCCACGAGGGTGCGTCGAGCGAACGCGAGGCCGCCAGCAGCGCGCGGGGGTAGACCGCGCGGCCGGCGTTGCGCCCTACCCGCGCGCGGCGGCCGAATGTTGTTCGTGCGCACCGTTTGTCGGGACGAGGATGTTGATCCGGTCGCCCGGCTTGAGCGCAACGGCCACGTCGGCGTCCATCAGTTGCCGGTTGTGGATCACCGACACCGGGAAGTAGCCGGGCGGCCATTCGAGTTCTGCGATGCTGTGACCGACGGCGACCGACTCCGGGGCCAGGGTGTGTTCGACGATGCGGTAACCGGGCAGCTGGCTGCGGGGATCGTGTTCGGCCCGTGCGGCTTTCGGGTCCGCCCACTCGGCGGCCAGGTGGCTGGCCGCGATGTCGGGATAGGCGGCGGCGAGATGGTTGCCGACCGCGCGCAGCACGTCCTGATTGGTCAGCCAGCCCCGCACCCGGCGCGCCTCGGTGTCGATGACCGGAAGACCGTCGCGCCCGTAGAGCACCAGCTGGCGCAACGCCTGGGCCAGGCTGTCGTTGGCGAACAGCGCCTGCGGCTGGCGCACTCGCGTCACGGGTCCGAGCTCGGTTGCCCAGTCCCGGTGCGTGTATTCGGTGGGGCCCAGATCCAGCGGCACCCCGAACGGGTGCATCGCATCGGCGGCGGTGAGGTGGGCGAAGGCGTGCGTGGGTGTCGGGCGGTCGATGTCGATGCCCCGGCGCAGCAGCTTGGTTGTGTAGATGGTGCCGTAGGAGAGCATCCGGGACACCGTCGTGCCGACGGCGACGGCCAGCATGACCGGCAAAGTCAGCGTGAAGTCCCCGGTCATCTCCACCGTGCTGGCCAGCGCGGTGAGCGGGGCCCGCGCGGCCGAGGCGAACACCGCGCCCATCCCGACGATCGCGTAGAGCGCGGGCTCCCCGACGCCGGGGCCGATCAGGTGGTGGACGACGACCCCGAAGGCCATGCCCGACGTGGCGCCGATGAACAGCGAGGGCGCGAAGACGCCGCCCGAGCCGCCGATGCCGATGGTCAGCCCGCAGGCCAGCATCTTGCCCGCGGCGAGGATCAGCAGAAACCACAGCGCGTAGTGGCCGGCGAACGCGTTGTACATCACCGGGTAGCCCACCCCGTAGAGCTGCGGGACGGCCAGCAGCAACAGCCCGAGCACGATGCCGCCGACGGCGGGCCGCGCCCAATCCGGGCGCGGGCCCCACAACCGGTCGCAGAGGTCCTCGGTCTTGTACAGCACGTTTTTGAAGACGATCCCGATCACCCCGGCGATCGCCGCGAGCAGCGCGATCAGCAGATAGTTGGCGATGTGGTCGAGCTGGATGCCGGTGGGTAGCTGGGTCAGGAAGGGGGCCGGGCCGAAGAAGACCCGGGCGATGACGTCGGCGACCATCGCCGAGAGCAGGATCGTGAAGATCGCCTCGACGGAAAGCTCGCGCAGCACCAGTTCGACGGCGAAGAACACGCCGGTGATGGGGGCGTTGAACGTCGCCGAGATGCCCCCGGCCGCGCCGCAGGCCACCAGCACCCGCAGCCGGTTCTCCGGCATCCGGACCCACTGGCCCGTGCTGGACGCCAGCGCCGCGCCGATCTGCACGATCGGGCCCTCCCGGCCGACGGAGCCGCCCGCACCGATGCACAGCGCCGAGGCCAGCGCCTTGACCACCGTCACCTGGGGACGGATCCGCCCGCCGTTCTCGGCCACCGCGATCATGACCTCGGGCACGCCGTGGCCGCGCGCCTCACGGGCGAACCGGGAGATCAGCGGGCCGTACAGCAGCCCCCCGATGACCGGGATGACCGCGAAAAACCCGATGCCCAGCCAGGGCAGGTGGTCGCTGCCCACCCAGCCCTGCTGGCCGAACTCGTCGTGCCCGGTCGCCAGCCAGGTGAAGCTGAAGATCAGGTAGCGAAACCCCACGGCGCCGATCCCGGCGCCGACGCCCACCACGAGCGCTATGCAGAACAGCCCGAGACGATTGGCTCGCAACCAGCCGGCGGCCCGCCCCGCCGCGTGGGACACCACCCGCGGCACCCGAGCCGGGTCAGCGACCCTATTTTCCTGCCCCATTTCGTCCGCCACCCTCTCCGCCGTCGACCTCTTACCATTCGACCATTTCGCAAACCGGCACGTCGCCGAGGTTCTCCGCCCCGGCAAATATTGCCCTATGCAATGGTTGGTAAACCCACCCTCAAGACGCCGATCACGCGCCTGATCCGCGCCGCCCGCGGCCCGGGGAATAATCGGACCGTAGTCCGGTTACACGGATAGCTGTCGAATCTGGGAGGTACGCATGCCGGCCATCACCGCAGACCCGCTCACCTTGCCCCGGATCGGCCCGGCCGGTCCCGCCGACACCGAGCGCCCGGTCCGCAAGCTAAGCACCGGTCGCCGCGGACTCGAGGGGGAGGGCTTTCCCGTCGTCCGCGCTTTTGCCGGAATCAGCACCGCGCTGCTGGACCCGTTCGTGCACATGGACCAGATGGGCGAGGTGGAATACCAGCCGGGAGAGCCCCGCGGTACCGACTGGCATCCGCACCGCGGCTTCGAAACGGTCACCTACATGCTCGACGGGAAGATGGCGCACCAGGATTCCCACGGCGGCGGCGGCCTGATCACCGACGGCGCGACGCAATGGATGACCGCCGGCGCGGGCATTCTGCACATCGAGACCCCGCCCCCCGGCCTGGTGCAAAGCGGCGGCGTCTTCCACGGCGTCCAGCTGTGGGTGAACCTGCCCCGGAAAGACAAGTTCGCGCCGCCGCGCTACCAGGCGATCCGCGGCGGCGACGTGCGCCTGCTCGCCTCCGGCGACGGGGGCGCGCTGGTCCGCGTCATCGCCGGTGAGATCGACGGCCACCGCGGGCCCGGCGTCACCCACACACCGATCACCCTGGCGCACGCGACGATCCACAACGGCGCCCGGCTCAACCTGGGATGGCGGCGCGACTTCAACGCGTTGGTCTACGTGCTGTCCGGCAGCGGATACGTCGGTCCCCTCGCTCACCCGGTCCACCAGGGCCAGCTGGCGGTGCTGGGCCCCGGCGATCGGATCACGGTCGGCGCCCAGGCGGTCCAGCGCTCGTCCGAAACGTCCGGAATTGACGTGCTGATTTTGGGAGGACAGCCGATTCGTGAGCCGGTATTCCATTACGGACCTTTTGTGATGAACTCGCGCGCGGAATTGATCGAGGCGCTGCAGGACTACGAAGCCGGCAAATTCGGCGTCATTCCGCCGAATGCGTTAATGCCGCCGCACGCCGGTGGCACACTTTACTAGTGCCGCCAACGGCGAGTCGCCGTCCGGGCCGTCCGCCCGCGGCGAAGGCAGACGAGACACGCAAGCGGATCCTGCGTGCCGCTCGTCAGGTTTTCAGTGAACGCGGTTACGACGGAGCGACTTTCCAGGCGATCGCGGTTCGTGCCGACCTGACCCGGCCGGCCATCAATCATTACTTCTCCAGCAAGCAGGTGCTGTACCGGGAAGTGGTGGACCAGACCAACCAGGTCGTTGTCGGCGCCGGCATCGTGTGGGCCCGACGGGAGAGCACATTGATGGCACGGCTGGCGGCATTTCTTTCCGCCGCCATGCGCTCGAATTCCGAGAATCCCTCCGCGTCAGCGTTTTTGATCACCAACGTGCTGGAATCGCAGCGGCATCCGGAATTACGCTCCGCCGAGAACGATGCCGTTCGAATGTCCCGGGAATTTCTGTCGTGGGCCGTCGACGAGGCGATCGAGTGCGGCGAGGTCCCCGGTGACATCGATGCGGCCGCCCTGGTCGAAACGCTGTTCGTCGTGCTGTGCGGCGCCGGGTTTTATGCCGGTTACGTCCGGAATCACCGGGAGATGGAAGCCGTCACCGGGACGCTGCGGCAGTTGCTGGAAGGCGCGCTCTGGCGTCCCCCGCAGTGACGTCACACACAATCGCATAGTTTGCCTAACTTATTCGGGTAGCATGTTCCCGAAATGAACGAACTCGACGACTCCTCATTTGCTGGTTCCTCATCGGAGCCTTCGCCGCCGCCGTCCCGGCGCACCGAGGGAGACTCCTGGGCCATCACCGAACTTGTCGGCGCCACCGCGCTGGGCGTCGCCGCGTCGCGTGCGGTGGAAACCGCCGGACCCGATCCACTGATCCGCGACGAGTTCGCCCGGCCGCTGGTGTCCCCGGCCGGCCCGGCGTGGGCCCGGCTCACCGACCCCGACCTGGCGTGGCTCGACGGTGACCGGCACGGGCAGCGCGTACACCGCCTCGGCGTCGACTACCAGGCGGTGCGCACCCATTTCTTCGACCAGTATTTCGGTGACGCGGTCGGTGCCGGGATCCGGCAAGTCGTGATCCTGGCCGCGGGGCTGGACTCGCGCGCCTACCGGCTGAATTGGCCCGCCGACACCACGGTCTACGAGATCGACCAGCCCCGGGTGCTGGAATACAAAAGCCGGATCCTCGAAGCCGACGGCGCGGTTGCCACCGCCCGGCGCCGCCCGGTCGCGATCGATCTGCGTGACGACTGGGCGGCGGCACTGACGGCCGCGGGGTTCGATTCCACCGAGCCGACCGCCTGGCTCGCCGAAGGCTTGCTGCCCTACCTGCCGGCGGACGCCCAGGACCGGCTCTTCGAGATGTTCACCGCCCTCAGCGCGCCGGACAGCCGGGTCGCCGTCGAGGTGTTCGGGATGAACTCCCGGGGCAACACGCAGCGCTGGCTGCGGATGCGGGAGCGACTCGGTCTGGACGTCAATGTTGAGGCGCTGACCTACCACGAGCCGGACCGTTCGGATGCCGCCCAATGGCTGGCCGACCGCGGCTGGCGGGTGCACGAGGTGAACAACCGCGAGGAGATGGCGCGGCTGGGCCGGCCGATACCCGAAGACCTGAGCGGCGACGCCGTGACCAGCACGTTGCTGCGCGCGCACCTCCTCAGGCAGTCAACCGAGGATCAAGTACAGAGCGGAGCACGCGATGAGCTCATTACGCACGCATGACGACACCTGGGACATCAAGACCAGCGTCGGTTCCACCGCGGTGATGGTGGCGGCCGCGCGCGCGGTCGAAACCGAGCGGCCCGACGCGTTGATCTCCGACCCGTACGCCAAGTTGCTGGTCGGCAACTCCGGCGCGAACGTGCTCTGGGAGAAGATGCTCGACCCGACCATCGTGGCCAAGGTGGAGGCCATCGACGCCGATTCCGCGGCGCACCTGCACCACATGCGCAGCTACCAGGCGGTGCGCACCCACTTCTTCGACGCGTTCTTCAACGACGCCGTGGCCGCCGGGATCCGGCAGGTGGTCATTTTGGCGTCGGGGCTCGACTCGCGCGCCTACCGGCTGGCCTGGCCGGCCGGCACGACGGTCTACGAGATCGACCAGCCCCAGGTGCTGGCCTTCAAATCCGAGACGCTGGCCGAGAGCGGCGTCACGCCCTCGGCCGATCGCCGCGAGGTAGCCATCGACCTGCGTCAGGACTGGCCGGCCGCGCTGCGCGACGCGGGCTTCGATCCGACCGCGCCGACCGCGTGGCTGGCCGAGGGGCTGTTGATGTACCTGCCGGCCGAGGCGCAGAACCGGCTGTTCGCCCAGATCAGTGAGCTCAGTGCCACCGGCAGCCGGGTCTCGGCCGAGACCGCGCCCGCGCACGCCGAGGAGCGGCGCCAGCAGATGCGCGAGCGGTTCAAGAAGGTGGCCGACGAGATCGGCCTGGAGGAGACCATCGACGTCGGCGAGCTGATGTATCGCGACGACTCCCGCGCGCACGTCGCCGACTGGCTCAACGACCACGGCTGGCGGGCCCGCTCCCAGGCCGCGCCGGACGAGATGCGCCGCCTGGGCCGCTGGATCGAGGGCGTTCCGTTCGCCGACGACAAGGGCGCGTTCTCCGACTTCGTGATCGCCGAGCGGCTCTAAGTGGCGCCCGGTGACGATGCGGGCCGGGACGGCCCGAGGAGGAACCGGGCAATCAGCCCGCACGGTGACGATGCGGGCCGGGACGGCCCGAGGAGGAACCGGGCAATCAGCCGACGCAGCGCCGACGATTCCTGGGACATCGCCACCAGCGTCGGCGCGACGGCGGTGATGGTCGCGCTGGCCCGGGCCGCCGAAACCGCCGGCCCCGACCCGCTGATCCGCGACCAGTTCGCCGAGCCGCTGGTGTCCACGCCGCAGCTCGCGGGCGTCCGCGCGCAGGTGGCCGCGTGGTGGTCGCCCGATCCGGATGAGGACCCGGATTCGGCCGTCGACGCCCGGGAGATGATCAACTACCAGGCCGTCCGCACCCACTTCTTCGACGGCTACTTCGGCGACGCGGCCGCCGCCGGGATCCGGCAGGTCGTGCTGCTGGCCGCCGGGCTGGATGCGCGTGCCTACCGCCTGGCTTGGCCGGAGGGGACCGTAGTCTACGAGATCGACCTGCCCAAGGTGCTGGCATACAAGGCCGAGACGCTGGCCGGCCACGGCGCGACGCCGCTCGCGGGCCGTCGGGAGGTGCCCGTCGACCTGCGCCACGACTGGCCCCGGGCCCTGCGCGACGCCGGGTACGACGCGACCCGCCCGACGGCGTGGCTGGCCGAGGGGCTGCTGCCGTTCCTACCGGGACCGGCCCAGGAGGCCATGCTCGCCTCGATCGACACCCTGAGCGCGCCGGGCAGCCGGGTGGCCGTCGAGATCTTCGGGATCGACGAGGACAAGCGCCGGCAGGCCCAGGAGCGGTGGACCGCGCTGAAGGCCAAGCGGGAGGCGCGCGGGCTGGACACCTCGTTCAACCCGTTGGACCTGTGGTTCGACGACGAGGGCCGCCCCGAGTGCGCCGACTGGTTCGCCACCCACGGCTGGACCGTCGGCGCGGTCAGCGCGCGCGAGGAGGCGCTGCGGCTGGGCCGGCCACCGCAATCCGACGACCGCCCCATGGTGAACAGTTTCGTGACGGCGATCAAGCCCTGACCCGGGGTTCCAGGTCCTTCCTATTGCTCTCCCAACCAGATGGTTAGGATCGCGGTTATCACCGATTGAGCGGCCTGCGCGCTGAGGAGTGCGCCTTCGCTCGGGAAGGACAATGATGACCACCGAATCGGTAGCGCCGAAGACGTCCGGATCCACCAACGGGGCCCCGGCCACTCAGCAGGCCGGTGTCGCCGCCACGGTAGACCGACTCCGCAAGACCTTCGCCACCGGCCGCACCCGCGACCTCGAGTGGCGCAAGCGGCAACTGCTGCAGCTGCAGAAGCTGATGGAAGAAAACGAGGCCGAGATCGCCGCCGCGCTCGCCGAGGACCTCGACCGCAACCCGTTCGAGGCCTACATCGCCGACATCGCGACTACGGCCGGTGAGGCCAAGTTCGCGGCCAAGAACCTGAAGCGGTGGACGCGCCGCAAATACGTGTTGCTCGAGGCGCCGCAGCTGCCCGGCCGCGGCTGGATCCAGTACGAGCCGTTCGGGACGGTGCTGATCATCGGCGCCTGGAACTACCCGTTCTACCTGACGCTGGGCCCGGCGGTGGGGGCGATCGCGGCCGGCAACGCCGTCGTGCTCAAGCCCTCCGAGATCGCGCCCGCGTCCTCGCGCCTGATGGCGGAGCTGGTGCCCCGCTACCTCGACGGCGACGCGATCGCCGTCGTGGAGGGCGACGGCTCCGTCAGCCAGGAGCTGATCGCCCAGGGCTTCGACCGGGTGATGTTCACCGGCGGCACCGAGATCGGCCGCAAGGTCTACGAGGGCGCGGCGCCCCATCTGACCCCGGTCACCCTCGAGCTGGGCGGCAAGAGCCCGGTGATCGTCGCCGCCGACGCCGACGTCGACGTCGCCGCCAAGCGGATCGCCTGGATGAAGCTGCTCAACGCCGGGCAGACGTGCGTGGCGCCCGACTACGTTCTCGCCGACGCCACGATCCGCGACGAACTGGTGGACAAGATCGGCGCGGCGATCACCAAATTCCGGTCCAAGGAGACGGCCGGGATGCGGATCGTCAACAAGCGCCAGTTCGACCGGCTCAAGGGCTACCTGTCCGGCAAGGACGGCAAGGTCACCGTCGGCGGCGACTGCGACGAGTCGACCCTGCGCATCCAGCCGGCGGTGGTGGTCGACCCCGACCTGGACGGGCCGCTGATGTGCAACGAGATCTTCGGGCCCGATCCTGCCGGTCGTCACCGCCCAATCCCTGGACGACGCAATACGATTCGTCAACTCCCGGCCCAAGCCGCTGGCCGCATACCTGTTCACCAAGTCGCGGGCCACGCGCGAGCGGGTGATCAAGGAGGTGCCGGCCGGCGGCATGCTGGTCAACCACCTCGCCTTCCAGGTGTCGACGGCCAAGCTGCCGTTCGGCGGGGTCGGCACGTCCGGCATGGGCGCCTACCACGGCAAGTTCGGGTTCGAGGAGTTCAGCCACCGCAAGTCGGTGCTGACCAAGCCCACCCGCCCCGACTTCTCGGCGTTCATCTACCCGCCCTACACCGAATGGGCGTTCAAGCTGGCCCGAAAGATGTTCTGATAGTCGACGTTTCACCCCCTTCTAACACCTCCCCTTCTAAACACTTGAGAGGAACCTGATGCCAGGAGTGCAGGATCGCGTCATCGTCGTGACCGGAGCCGGTGGGGGGCTGGGCCGCGAATACGCGCTGACCCTCGCCAAGGAGGGCGCCAGCGTCGTCGTCAACGACCTCGGTGGTTCCCGGGACGGCACGGGCGCCGGATCCGCGATGGCCGATCAGGTCGTCACCGAGATCAAGGACGCGGGTGGCCGCGCGGTCGCCAACTACGACAGCGTGGCCACCGAGGACGGCGCGGCCGGCATCATCAAGACCGCGCTCGACGAGTTCGGCGCCGTGCACGGCGTGGTGAGCAACGCCGGGATCCTGCGCGACGGAACCTTCCACAAGATGACGTCGGAGAACTGGGACGCGGTGCTCAAGGTGCACCTCTACGGCGGCTACAACGTGCTGCGCGCCGCCTGGCCGCACTTCCGCGAGCAGAGCTACGGGAGGGTGGTCGTCGCCACCTCCACCAGCGGGCTGTTCGGCAACTTCGGCCAGACCAACTACGGCGCGGCCAAGCTCGGACTGGTCGGCATGATCAACACGCTGGCGCAGGAGGGGGCCAAGTACAACATCCACGCCAACGCGATCGCCCCGATCGCGGCAACCCGGATGACCGAGGACATCATGCCGCCCGAGGTGCTGGAGAAGCTCACGCCGGAATACGTCGCACCGGTGGTGGCATACCTGTGCACCGAGGAATGCGCCGACACCGCGTCGGTTTTCATCGTCGGTGGCGGCAAGGTGCAGCGCGTCGCACTGTTCGGCAACGAGGGCGTCAACTTCGAGAAGCCCCCTTCGGTCCAGGACATCGCCGGTCGCTGGGGCGAGATCACCGACCTGTCGGCGGCGCGCAAGGCCGAATTCAAGCTGTAAAAGCGATGAAAGCCTGTGTGGTCGAGCGGCTCGCGGGCCCGGACGGCATCGTCTACACCGACGTCGACGATCTCACCGACCACGGTGACAGCGTCATCATCGACGTCCGGGCCGCCGGGGTGTGCTTTCCCGACCTGCTGTTGAGCAAGGGCGAATACCAGCTGAAGCTGCCGCCCCCGTTCATCCCCGGCATGGAGGCCGCGGGCGTGGTGGCATCGGCGCCGTCGGGGTCGGGCTTCAAAGTCGGGCAGCGGGTTTCGGCGTTCGGGATCCTGGGCGCCTACGCCGAGCAGGTGGCCGTTCCGGTGCCCAACGTGATCCGCAGTCCCGCCGAACTCGACGACGCCGAAGCGGTGTCGCTCCTGGTGAACTACAACACCATGTATTTCGCCCTGGCCCGCCGCGCCGCGATGCGGCCCGGGGACACGGTGCTGGTGCTCGGTGCCGCCGGCGGGGTGGGGACGGCGGCCATCCAGGTCGCCCGGGCGATGGGCGCGAAGAAAGTGCTGGCGGTGTTGCACCGCGAGGCCGCCGCCGACTACGTCTCGGCGCTCGGCGCCGACCTGGTGCTGCCGCTGTCCGGTGACTGGGCCGCGCAAGCGCGTGAGTACACCGGCGGACGGGGGGTCGACATCGTCGTCGACCCCATCGGTGGGCCGGCGTTCGACGACGCGGTTCGCGTGCTCGCCATCGACGGCAAGCTCCTGGTGATCGGATTCGCCGCGGGCAGCATCCCCACCGTCAAGGTGAACCGGCTGCTGCTGCGCAACGTCAGCGTCGTGGGTGTCGCGTGGGGCGAGTACCTCAACAAGGTGCCCGGTTCGGCGGCGTTGTTCTCCTGGGGGCTGAACCAGCTGGTGTTCCTGGGACTCAAACCGCCTCCGCCACAACGGTATCCGCTGTCCGAGGCCCAGGCGGCGCTGCAGTGCCTGGCCGACGGGGGAGTTCTGGGCAAGCTGGTGTTGGAGCCCTAAGGCGACGGGAACGGCGTGCCGGTCAGGATCGTGTCGAGGGCGCTGGCGACGACGAGGAATTCCACCCCGCCCGCGAGCGTGCCCATGCCCACATCGGCGACGATGGGCATGCCGACCGCATTGATCAGGCCCTGAACCGGCTGGCCGTTGACTGCCTGGGATATCCCGTCGAGGAACAGGTTGGCGTCATAGGACGGGAGCGTGGTGACGAGCGCGGTCGCGATGTCCGCCGTCGGCAGCAGCGTTCCGTACGCGGTCGACACCGTCGACGCCAAGGAGTTGGAGAAGCCGGTGTTCGCCGCCTCGATGCCGGAGATGACGCCGTCGAGGTTGGACACCAGGGAAGCCCCGGACGTCGGGAGCGGCGCGCTGAGCGCGGGCAGCGACAGCACCGGTAACCCCTCCGCCTGGAAGTCGTTGGCGGCGGCGATGATCCCCTGCTGTGCGCCGCTGACCAGGTCACCGGGCAGTTGGGCGGTCGCACTGAGGGGCGGGAACAGCCCGAACGGCGTGGCGACGTCGGCGTAGCCGGTGGAATAGCCGTAGTTGGGGTCGCCGTAGCCCCAGTTGACGAGGTACCTCAGGTCGGGCTGGAGCAGGTCCGCGAGCGGGTTGCCGAGGTAGGGGATCGCCCGCAGCGGAGCCAACAGCGGCAGGTTCTGGGTCGGAATCAGATAGTAGGTGGAGCCGCCGTCGTAGCCCGGCGACGTCGGCAGGGTGATCGCCGCATCGATCTGGGATTGCGGGATGCTCAGGTACGTCGTGTGCACCAGGGCGATGCCCGCGAAGGCGTTGAGGTCGGCGAAGACGTCGATCGGGTACCGGGGGAAGTCGGCGAAGCCGTCGTATTCCAGCGTGTAGTTGTAGATCTGGTAGCCGGTGTTCGACGGCATCGCGCCGTAAAACGGCAGCCCGAGGCTGGGCAGGTCGAGTCCGGGGAAGCGGGCGAGCAGGCCGCCGTTGGGCGTCATCTCGTTGCCGACGAGCACGAAGCTCACGTCCGTCGTCGGGACATGGGCGGCGACGAGCTTCGGCAGCTCCAGCGCGGCGAGCATGGCGCCCTGCGACCAGCCGAAGACGGTGACCGGAGTGTTGCCGGAGGCGACCTGCCCCATGAGCGCGTTGTCGAGGATCGTCAGGCCGCGGTCGATCGAGATGTTGAGGGTCAGGTCGTGGATGCCGGTGATCGGGTAGAGCCCCTCGGGCGTGGAGAGCGCCTGCAGGTTGGCGGTGGTGAAGTTGCGGGAGATGTAGTTGGCGTAAGCGGTCGCGATGTACTTGGCGTCGGGCGTCGGAACGCCGCTGGCGCCCAGGATCATCCCGAGGTTGACCGGCTGCGTCATCGCCGCCTTGGCGGCGACAGCGCCGGCCGCGCCCGCCGGCGCCCCGCCGGTCAGTGCGCCGAGCGCGTTCGACGCCGCGGACTCGGTTTCGGAGTAGGCGTTCGCGGCGGCGGCCAACGCTTGCGCGAACGCGTCGTGAAAGGCCCCCGCCTGCTTGATGACCGCTTGGTACTCCCGCGCGTAGGCGCCGAACAGGTTCGCGGTCGCCGCCGACACCTCGTCGGCGGCGGCGGCCTGCAGGCCGGTCGTCGCGCCCGCTGCGCTGGCGTTGGCCGCGCCGATCGCAGAGCCGATCCCGGTCACGTCGGCGACGGCGGACGAGATCAGCTGCGGCTGCGCGAAGACAGAGGTCATCGGACCATCCTTCTAGGCGGGCTGGCGTCTGGGGATTTCCGGCCGGGGCGGGCGTGGATCAGAAGGGACCCGGGTTCGGGTTTCCGGTGAAGATCGTGTCGAGCGCGTTCACGAAGTTGATGACTTCGAAACCGCCCGCGAGCGTGACCAGCCCGACGTCGGCCGCGATCGGCTGACCGAACGCGTTCACGAGCCCACCGACCGGGTCGCCGTTGATTGCTTGGCTGATCCCGTTCAGGAACAGGTTGACGTCGTAAGACGGGAGCGACACCGCCACGGCGGTGGCGATGTCCGCCGTCGGAAGCAGGGTCGCATAAGCGGTCGAGAAGTCGGACGTCAAGCCGCCGACGATATTGGTGTTCGCGGTCTCGATGGCCGAGATGATGTCGGTGGGCGACGGAATCGCCGGCGCGGCGGGCAGGGTCAGCGCGGCACCGCCCGTCGTTCCGGCTCCCGAGAGCAGGCTCGTCAGCGACGGCGGCGTCATCGCGGAGATGTCGGCGACGAAGGCGTTGACTCCCTCCTGGGTGCCGCTCACCAACAGGGGCCCCAGGGCAGTGGTAGCGCTCAGCGGCGGCAGGAACCCGAACGGGGTCGGTACGTCGGCCGGGCTGGTCGACCAGCCATAGTTGGGGTCGCCGTAGCCCCAGTTGATCAGATACCTCAGGTCGGGCTGCACCAGGTCCGCGAGCGGGTTGCCGATGACCGGGATGTAGCGCAGCGGCGTCAACAGCGGCAGGTTCTCGGTCGGGATCATGTTGTACGTGGTCATGGAGGGCGCCCCGGACTGCGTCAGCGTGATAGCGGAAGCGAGCTGAGACGCCGTCAGGGTCGGGTAGGTGCCGTGTATGAACACGATGCCGGCAAGGGCGTTGAGGTCGGCGAGGAAGTTGATCGGATACTGGGGGAAGTCGGCGAAGCCGTCGTATTCCAGCGTGTAAATGGTGGTGGGGAAATCATTGCTTGGCGTCGCCGCGCCGAAGGTGACTCCCAGGCTCGGCAGGGACAGGCCGGGGAAGCGGGCGAAAAGACCGCCGTTGGGGTTCGCTGGATCACCGAGCAGGGTGAAGTAGGCCTGTATCGGCGACCCTCCCGCGCCGTTCGTGAAGCCCTGGGCCAGGAGTTGTGGCATCACCAGCGACGCGACGATCGAGCTCTGCGAGTAGCCCAGGATGGAAACGGATTGGGTTGTGCCAGGCGAGATCGCCAGGTTGATGGCGTTGTTCAGCTCGGTGACGCCTCGGGCCAGCGATATGTCGAGCGTGAGGTCCTTGACACCGGTGAACGGATACAGCCCCTCCGCCGTGGACACGGCTTGCAGCGGCCCGGTGAAGTTGGTCAAGTACCGGCTGAAGACATTGTTCATGTACGCCGGTGACGGCGTCGCGGTGCCGCTGCCGGTCATGATCAGGATGGCGTTGACGGCCGGGTCGGCCGCCTTTTGCACGGCCGTGCCCACCGCGGTGGTCGTGGCGCCGCCGCTGAGGCCGAGGGTCGCCGCGATCTGGGTCTCGGCTTGCGCGTAGGCGTTGCTGGCGGCGGTCAGCGCTCCTACGAACTGCTCGTGGAAGGCGTTCGCCTGCTGCAGCAGCGCCTGGTATTCCTGCCCGTAGGCGTTGAAGAACGACGCGGTGACCGCCGACACCTCGTCCTCGGCCGCGGCGACCACGCCGGTCGTCTGGACCGCGGCCGCGGTCTTGGCCTGGTTGAGCGCCGAACCGATTCCCGCCGCGTCCTCTGCAGCCGTCGCTATCAGCTGGGGCTCCGCAATCATGCTCGTCATCGGCCAGTCCCTTCACGACTACGGTTTCATTTGTGATACCGACGGCGCTCAGGAATTGAAATCCCCCGGCCATCGCGGAGTCGGCATCGGTCAGCCTAGGACGATTGCGCCGCTTTGTCCGGCATTTACACATTGTTTTTCGGTCGACCGCGCGGGCGTGCCGCGTCGGGGTGAGAACCGTTGTGGCCGCAAGGGTTCGCCCCGAACGCGCGCCGGCACGCGCTGCGGCGGCCGCTCAGGTCAGCAGCGTGCCGTGCAGTCGCTCAACGTCGGCCGCGGTGATGCCCGCGTCGTGCAGATATGCCGCCAGCGAACCGAATTCCGCGTCGATCTTCTGGCGCGCGGCCGTCAGGTACTCGGCGCGCACGCCGAGCACTCCGTCGGACAGCCGGGCCTCGGTGAAGGTCTCGACCTCCGGGGTCAGTTCGGCCTCCGCCCGCTGCCGGATCATCTCGGAAATCCGGTCGCGCAACTGCGGCACGGCATCGTTGCTGCGCAGGAAGTCGGCGACGATGGCCTCGCGGTCGACGCCGATCGCCTCGAGCACCGTCGCGACCAGGAAGCCGGTGCGGTCCTTGCCCGCGAAGCAGTGCGTGAGCACCGGGCGGCCGGCGGCCAGCAGCGTGACCACGCGGTGCAGCGCACGCTGGGTGCCGTTGCGCGTGGGGAATTGCCGGTATTCGTCGAGCATGTAGCGGGTCGCGGCCTCCTCGACCGAGAGGCCTTCTTCGCGGTCCATGATCCGCTGGAACGCGTGCTCGTGCGGCGCCTGCCCGTCGGGGTCGCCGACGTCGGGGGCGTGGGGGTCATGGTCGGCGAGGTCGGGGACCGGCAGCAGGTGGACGTCGACGCCGTCGGGAACGCGTCCGGGGCCGCGCCGGGCGACCTCCCGCGCCGAGCGCAGGTCGGCGACGTCGGTGATCCCCAGCCGCCGCATCGTGGTGCGGCCGTCGTCGTCGAGGCGGCTCAGCTCCCCGGATCGGAACAGCCGCCCGGGCCGCAGCGCGGAGGCGGTGTCGGCGACATCGCGAAAATTCCAGGCGCCCGAGAGTTCTCTCAGCGCCTCAGCCACGCGCGGTGACCACTGCGGCCAGCGGTGACTTCTCCCGGCCCAGCTCGGCGCGCGCGATGGTGCGCATGTGCACCTCGTCGGGACCGTCGAAGATCCGCATGGCCCGATGCCAGCCGTACAGCCGGGCCAGCACCGTGTCGTCGCTGACGCCGGCGGCGCCGTGCACCTGGATGGCGCGGTCGATGACGTCGCAGGCGACCTGCGGTGCGACGGCCTTGATCTGGGAGACGAGCACGTGCGCGGCCTTGTTGCCATGCTGGTCGATCGTCCATGCCGCCTTCTCGCACAGCAGGCGCGCCTGGTCGATCGCGTTGCGGGACTTGGCGATCGACTCGCGCACCACACCCTGCTCGGCAAGTGGCTTCCCGAATGCGACCCGGTTGGTGGCGCGGTCCACCATGAGGGCCAGGGCCCGTTCGGCCCCGCCGAGCGCGCGCATGCAGTGGTGGATGCGGCCCGGCCCCAGCCGCGCCTGCGCGATCGCGAAGCCGCCGCCCTCCTCGCCGAGCAGATTGCTCGCCGGCACCCGGACGTTGTCGTAGATCACCTCGCAGTGGCCGTGCTGATCCTGCCAGCCGAACACCGGTGTGGAGCGCACGATCGTCACGCCGGGGGTCCCCATCGGCACCAGGATCATCGACTGCTGCTGGTGCGCGGCCGCATCGGGATTGGTGCGCCCCATCACGATGAGGATCTTGCAGCGTGGGTCGGCCGCCCCCGACGTCCACCATTTGCGGCCGTTGATGATGTAGTCGCCGCCGTCCCGGGTGATCGTGGTCTCGATGTTGCGGGCGTCGCTGCTGGCGACCGCGGGCTCGGTCATCGAGAAGGCGCTGCGGATCTCGCCGGCCAGCAACGGCTCCAGCCACTGCTTGCGCTGCTCCTCGGTGGCGAACAGGTGCAGCGTCTCCATGTTGCCGGTGTCCGGTGCCGCGCAGTTGAGCGCCTCGGGCGCGAGCTCGAGGCTCCAGCCGGTGATCTCGGCCAGCGGAGCGTATTCCAGGTTGGTCAGGCCCGACTCGGCCGGCAGGAACAGGTTCCACAGGCCGCGCTCTCTGGCCTTGATTTTCAGCTCCTCGATGACCGGCGGGACGGTGTGGTCACCCGGGCCCGCCTCGTGACGGTACTTGTCGTAGGCGGCCTCGGCTTCGAAGACGTGCTCGGTCATGAAGTCGGACAGCCGCGTGTGGTAGTCGCTTGCTTTGGCCGACATCGCGAAGTCCATGACCGCCACGATAGGACACCCGCAATTCGGGAGCGCGAGCAGACGCAGAATCGCACGCAGCAGCGCGGATTCGTGCGATTCTGCGTCTGCTCGCGGTGCAAAATGGACTCCATGAGCGAGAGCTTCCCCCCGTTGCCGCCGTTCACCCTCGAGACGGCCATGCAGAAGGTCCAGGCGGCCGAGGACGCCTGGAACACTTGCGATCCCGAGCGCGTCAGCCGCGCGTACACGCCCGACTCGCGCTGGCGCAACCGCGGCGACCGCATAGTCGGCCGCGAGGAGATCGTGGGCTTCCTGACGCGCAAGTGGCAACGCGAACTCGACTACTCGCTGCGCAAGAGCCTGTGGGACTTCCACGACAACCGGATCGCGGTGCGGTTCCAGTACGAGTGCCGCGACGGCGCCGGCCAGTGGTACCGCAGCTACGGCAACGAGCTGTGGGAGTTCTCGCCGTCGGGGTTGATGGCCCGCCGCGAAGCCAGCATCAACGACGTGCCGATCGAGGAATCCGAGCGGCGCTACTTCGGGCCGCGTCGGGCGGCCGAACACGGCCAAGACATTCCCATGTGGTGACGTCCCGGCGCCGGTTGACGGGCGTTGTCGCAACACAACGGCGTCTTGTGGCGCCACAACATCGCGACCTCTACTGCATCGGCGCTGCATAGCGAACGATCGACGGGAAGGTTCCGGCGGAATTTCGCGCCGGGTGATCGCGGATCGGTGGTGAATCCGGCGCGCGTTATGGTAGCCAAGCGCGGCCGAGCCAGCGCTCATCCATCAGGCAGCAAAGCACGGGAAAGTACAGGAAAGTAGATGTACGCGTCATGACAGATTCGCAGACGACTGTCGGTGTGGTCGCCGAGTCCGGGGCCGGCGAACGCCGGGTCGCCCTGGTCCCCAAGGCGGTCGCACCGCTGGTGAAAAGCGGCGTGAACGTCGTCGTCGAATCCGGCGCCGGCGAGCGGGCGCTGCTTCCCGACGGGCTCTATACCGACGCCGGGGCCAGCATCGGCGACGCTTGGGGTGCCGACGTCGTGGTCAAGGTCGCCCCGCCGACCAAAGAGGAGGTCGGCAGGCTGCGCAGCGGCCAGACGCTGATCGGGTTCCTGGCCCCCCGCAACGCCGACAACGCGATCGGCGCGCTCACCGACGCGGGGGTAGAGGCGTTCGCGCTCGAGGCCATCCCCCGGATCTCGCGCGCGCAGGCGATGGACGCGCTCTCGTCGCAGGCCAACGTGTCGGGCTACAAGGCCGTGCTGCTGGCGGCCTGGGAGTCGACGCGGTTCTTCCCGATGCTGACCACGGCCGCGGGGACCGTGAAGCCGGCCAGCGTGCTGGTGCTCGGCGTCGGGGTGGCCGGGCTGCAGGCGCTGGCCACCGCCAAGCGGCTCGGCGCGCGCACCACCGGCTACGACGTGCGCCCCGAGGTGGCCGACCAGGTGCGGTCGGTGGGCGCCAAGTGGCTCGACCTCGGCATCGACGCGGCCGGTGAGGGCGGCTATGCCCGCGAGCTCACCGAGGACGAACGCGCGCAGCAGCAGAAGGCGCTGGAACAGGCGATCACCGGGTTCGACGTGGTGATCACCACCGCTTTGGTTCCGGGCAAGCCCGCGCCGCGGCTGGTGACCGCGGCCGCGGTGCAGGGCATGAAGCCGGGCAGCGTCGTGGTGGACCTGGCCGGGGAGACGGGCGGCAACTGCGAGCTCACCGAGCCGGGGCAGACCGTGGTCCGCCACGACGTCACCATCGCGGCGCCGCTGAACCTGCCGGCGACCATGCCCGAGCACGCCAGCGAGCTCTACAGCAAGAACATCACCGCGCTGCTGGACTTGATGATCAACGACGGCGCGCTGGCCCCGGACTTCGACGACGAGATCCTCGCGGGGGCCTGCGTGACCCGAGCCGGAAAGGACGCCTAGATGTACGACGAGCTGTTGGAGAACCTGGCGATCCTGGTGTTGTCCGGGTTCGTCGGATTCGCGGTGATCTCCAAGGTGCCCAACACCCTGCACACACCGCTGATGTCGGGGACCAACGCCATCCACGGCATCGTGGTGCTGGGCGCGCTGGTGGTGTTCGGCAAGATCGAGCACCCGTCGATCGCCCTGCAGATCATCCTGTTCGTGGCGGTGGTGTTCGGGACGCTGAACGTCATCGGCGGCTTCATCGTCACCGACCGGATGCTGGGCATGTTCAAGGGCAAGAAGCCCGGTGCCGCGAAGGCCGCAAAAACCGAGGAGCCCGCGGGCAAATGAACTACCTGATCACCGTTCTCTACATCATCTCGTTCTCGCTGTTCATCTACGGCTTGATGGGCCTGACCGGCCCCAAGACCGCGGTGCGCGGCAACCTGATCGCCGCGGTCGGCATGACCATCGCCGTGGCGGCGACGCTGATCATGATCCGCGACACCACCCAGTGGCCGCTGATCATCGCCGGCCTGGTGGTGGGTGTGGTGCTCGGCGTCCCGCCGGCGCGGCTGACCAAGATGACCGCCATGCCGCAGCTGGTGGCGTTCTTCAACGGCGTCGGTGGCGGCACGGTCGCGCTGATCGCGCTGTCGGAGTTCATGGAGACCAGCGGCTTCTCGGCATTCCAGCACGGCGAGTCGCCGACGGTGCACATCGTGGTGGCCTCGCTGTTCGCCGCGATCATCGGGTCGATCTCGTTCTGGGGCTCGATCATCGCGTTCGGCAAGCTGCAGGAGCTCATCTCCGGGTCGCCGATCGGCTTCGGCAAGGCCCAGCAGCCGGTCAACCTGCTGTTGCTGGCCGGCGCGGTGGCCGCCGCGGTGGTCATCGGTCTGGACGCGCATCCGGGCAGCGGCGGTGTGTCGCTGTGGTGGATGATCGGCCTGCTGGCCGCCGCGGGGGTGCTGGGCCTGATGGTGGTGCTGCCCATCGGCGGCGCCGACATGCCGGTGGTCATCTCCCTGCTCAACGCGATGACCGGCCTGTCGGCCGCCGCGGCCGGTTTGGCGCTGAACAACACCGCGATGATCGTGGCCGGCATGATCGTCGGTGCCTCGGGTTCGATCCTGACCAACCTGATGGCCAAGGCGATGAACCGCTCCATTCCCGCGATCGTGGCGGGCGGCTTCGGCGGCGGCGGCGTGGCCGTCGGCGGCGGCGACGCCGGCGACAAGGTCGTCAAGTCAACCTCGGCCGCCGACGCGGCGATCCAGATGGCCTACGCCAACCAGGTGATCGTGGTCCCGGGTTACGGCCTGGCCGTGGCCCAGGCCCAGCACGCCGTCAAGGACATGGCGTCGCTGCTCGAGGAGAAGGGTGTGGCGGTCAAGTACGCCATCCACCCGGTGGCCGGGCGCATGCCGGGGCACATGAACGTGCTGCTGGCCGAGGCCGAGGTCGACTACGACGCGATGAAGGACATGGACGACATCAACGACGAGTTCGCCCGCACCGACGTGGCGATCGTCATCGGCGCCAACGACGTCACCAACCCGGCGGCCCGCAACGAGCAGTCCAGCCCGATCTATGGCATGCCGATCCTCAACGTGGACAAGGCCAAGTCGGTGATCGTGCTGAAGCGGTCGATGAACTCCGGGTTCGCCGGCATCGACAATCCGCTGTTCTACGCGGATGGCACCACGATGCTGTTCGGGGATGCGAAGAAATCGGTGACCGAGGTCGCCGAGGAACTCAAGGCGCTGTAACTAGACCGGCGGGTACGCGGGCGGCGGGTAGCCGTTGCCGTCAACGACTCCGCGCAGGCCCCACGGGACGTAGCGGAAGAACCATTCGATCTCGTCGCTCGCGTCGTAGTCCGGGCTCGGATCCATTTGGGCCACCCCTGTGTCAAGTCGCGACTTCGTTCACGAAGCAGTCTAGTCCCATCCGCCTCGATGCAACACCCGCCTAAACTGTCCAACCAGTTGATTGACAGCTAGCCTGGTCCGGGGCCGCCCGGCCCCCGGGCGGAAAGATAGTGAGTACCGATGCCATCCGAGAACGGGGTCTCGCGCCGCGAGGAGTTGCTGGCCGTGGCCACCACGCTGTTCGCCGCCCGGGGCTATCACGGCACCCGGATGGACGACGTGGCCGACGTCATCGGGCTGAACAAGGCGACCGTCTACCACTACTACGCCAGCAAGTCGTTGATCCTGTTCGACATCTACCGCCAGGCCGCCGAGGGCACGCTGGCCGCCGTGCACGACGACCCGTCCTGGACCGCCCGCGAAGCGCTCTACCAGTACACCGTCCGGCTGCTGACCGGGATCGCCGCCAACCCCGAGCGCGCCGCCGTCTACTTCCAGGAACAGCCCTACATCGCGGAATGGTTCACCGCCGAACAGGTCGCCGAGGTGCGGGAGAAGGAAGCCCAGGTCTACGAGCACGTGCACGGCCTGATCGACCGCGGGATCGCCAGCGGCGAGTTCTACGAGTGCGACTCGCACGTGCTGGCCCTGGGCTACATCGGCATGACGCTGGGCAGCTACCGCTGGCTGCGCCCGAGCGGCCGGCGCAGCGCCAAGGAGATCGCCGCCGAGTTCAGCACCGCGCTGCTGCGGGGGCTGATCCGCGACGAGACCATCCGCCAGACGTCGCCGCTCGGACCTTAGGGTCTCAGCAGTACGGCCCGGGCGGGATCAGGTGGAATACCGACCCGAGCGCGCCGCTCAGCACGGACAGCCCCGTCACACTCGGCTGTCCGAGGTTCAAGGAGAGGCCCGGATCCAGAGACGGAACGTACGGGTACGTGTCCGGCAGGTATGACGGTGGCAACAGCCCGATATCCACCAGAGCGGCCTGCGATCCCTGCACGGCCCCCTTGGCGAGGTAAGTGGTAACGGCGAACGGATCGATGACCTGGAAGAGCCGGGCGGGGGTGGGAACATCCGCATAGTCGGCCCCGACCCCCATGTTGCCGTACCCCAGGTCGACGAGCACCCGCAGATCGGGCTGGATCAAGTCGGCGATCGGGGGGCCCACATAAGGGATGTCGCGGATCGGCTGCACCAACGGCAGGTTCTGGGTCAGGAACATGTAGTAGTGGGTGCTGCCCGTGTAGCCCGGAGAGGTCGGCAACGGGAGCGCGTTGGCGACCTGGGTGGCGGTGAAATTCTCGTAGTTGGTGTGCACGTAGTAGGCGCCCATGATCGCGTTGAGGTCCGACAAGACGTGGAGCGGATACTGCGGCGCGTGGGCGAAGCCGTCGTACTGGACGGTGTAGTTGTAGGTGGGGTAGGGGCTGTTCGCCGGCGTGGCACCGTTGAACGGCACGTCCAGGACCGGGAGGTAAAACCCCGGGAACCGCGCGAGGATCCCGCCGTCGGGGTTGTTGGGATTGCTCATCAGCAGGAACGACAGCTGGCCGGCATGGGGTGCGCCCTGCGCCATGAGTGCGTTGATCTCATAGGTGGCGATCGCGGCGCTCTGCGAGTAGCCGGAGACGACCACGTCGTTGGTCGGGGTGATGTTCGTGTTGATTGCGTTGTCCAGCAGGGTGACGCCCTGGGCGACGGACTTGGCGAACGTGAGGTTGCCGGTGACGGGCCAGAACTGCTCGGGGGTGGGCAGGCCCTGCGACAGCGCCCCGGGGAACAGGGTCTGGATGTATGCGGTGTCGATTTTCGTCACGTAGCTGGGGGGCGGTCCCGGCTCATCGGTGCCGCCCATGATCAGCGCGGTGATCGTGTTGGTGGCAAGCATCTGCTTCGCGACAAGAGCCGCGTTGGCCGTCTCGGCGTCGGCGTAGAGGTTCCCCGCGCCGGCCAGCGCTCGGGCGAACTCGCCATGAAACGCCGACGCCTGCGCAACGGCCGTCTGAAACTGCTTGGCGTATGCGCCGAAGACATCTGCTATGGCCGCCGATACCTCGTCGCCGGCGGCCGCGAGCACAGTGGAGGTCCGGGTGGCCGCAAGCGCACCGGCCGTGCTCACCGATGAACCGATCGCCTGGAGATCTGCGGCCGCCGTCGTCACCATCTCCGGGGCAGTCAGCACATAAGACATCTCCCGACCTCCCTATCCAGCCATCGTGACCAGGGCGAACCGGGAGCGAAAAGAGGAAAAAGTCCTGCGGCGAAATCCGTCGGACCCGGAATCGAGCAATTCGTGCCCGCGCATCAAGCCCGCGGCGCGGCAGGGACCCTACAGAGCCAGCAGGTCGGTCGCGGGCGGAATCAGGTGCAGGAACGGCCCGACGGCCCCGCTGAGCACCGACAGCCCCGTAACGCTTGGCTGGCCGACGAAGAAGTTCACGTGGGGGGCCAGGGACGGCGCGTACGGGTAGGTGGTCGGCAGCGCCGATTGCGGCAGGTAGCCCAGGTCCACCAGCGCCGCTGTGGCCCCCTGGACCGCCCCCACCCCCAGGTCGGGGATGACCGTGAACGGATCGGGCAGCGAGAACAGGGAGGCAGGGGTGGAAATGTCCGCGTAGTTGCCGCCCGTGCCCCGCTCAACGTGCTGTCCGACCTCAACGCCATCACGGGCATCAGCTTGCATGCCGACTATCCGTGGCTGACCCCTTCGCAGATCGCCACCGCCGTACCGTTGCCGACGTCTCCCGGCTACACCGGCAACACCGACTACTACATGCGCTTGTCGAAATCTCTTTCTGGCACGCTCGCGCACGGCGGCTCGGCGATCAGCCGAATGCCGGCGCCGGAATCAGGCCCAGCACGTTCCCGAGGCTGCCGCTGAGCAACGACAGCCCCGTCGTGGTCGGCTGGCCGAAGTAGAAATGCAGGTGTGGGTCCAGCGAGGGCACCCAGGGGTAGGTGTCCGGGAACATCGACGGCGAGACGAGTCCGGCTTCCACCCCGATTTCCACCGCGGCGCCGTAGGGGCCCTGTACGGCGCCCAACGCCAGGTCGGGGATGATCGTGAACGGGTTGGGCACCGAGAACAGCCCGGCCGGGGTGGGGATGTTCGCATAGTTGCCGCCGGGTCCGTAGTCGGCGTAGCCCAGATCGACGAGGACCCGTAGGTCGGGCTGGAACAGGTCGGCGATCGGCGGCCCGACGTAGGGGATGTCGCGGATCGGCTGCAGCAGCGGCAGGTTCTGGGTCATCACCATGTAGTACTGGGTGTCGCCGGTGTAGTCCGGGGACGTCGGCAACAAGACCGCGTTGGCAATCTGGTCGGGCGTCATGAACGGGTAGGTGTTGTGCACGTAGAAGTAGCCCATCAAGGCGTTGAGGTCCGAGACGACGTTGAGCGGGTATTGCGGCAGGTTGGCGATCGGATCGTATTGCGCCGTGTAGATCGTGGTCGGGTAGGGGGAGTTCGGCGGGGTCGCCCCGTTGAACGCCACGTCCAGGAACGGGATGTAGAAGCCGGGGAAGCGCTCGAGGATGCCGCCGTCGGGGTTGTTGGGGTTGCCGGCCAGCACGAAGTCCAGGTGGCCCTGGTAGGGGGAGCCGGTCGCCATGAGGGCCCTGATCTCGTCGGTGGCGATCGTGGCGCTCTGCGAGAAACCGAAGACGACGGCGCTGTTCGACGGGTTGCTCAGCGTCGTGGTGATCGCGCTGTGCAGCAGCGGGATGCCCTGGGCCACTGATTGGCCGAACGTCATGTTGCCGAGTTGTGGGGTCACCGGCCAGAACTGCTCCGGGGTGAACACGCCCTTCAGGAAGTCGGGGGAATACCGCGGTTGCAGGAACGTCGAGTTGACGGCCGCCAGGTAGAGGGGGTCGATCTCCGCGGTGCCGGTGCCGCTCATGATCAAGGCATAGAGGGGGTGGCCGGTGGCGGACCCGCTCATCGAGGACAACGCGACCGAACCGGCGGTGGCGGTCGTCGTTTGCCCGACGAGCGTTGCCGCGGCGGCGGCCTCGGCTTCCGCGTAGGCGTTCGCCGCGGCCGCCAGGGCCCGGTCGAACTGGTCATGGAACGCCGTAGCTTGCGCGACGGCCGCGTGGTACTGCCGGCCATACTGGGCGAAGAGATTCGCGATCGCCGCCGACACCTCGTCCTCGGCCGCGGCCAGCACACCGGTGGTCGGGCCGGCCGCATTCGCGGTGGCCGTGCTGATCGCCGAACCGATGGTCCCGACGTCGGCGGCCGTTGCCGCCAGAATTCCGGGGGCGGTGACCAAATGCGACATGTCCCCCCATTCCTTCCCCTTCGGGTCCCCCTTGGGTATTGACCGAGAGTAGAACCGTGGCGTCAGTAAAAACCGCCTTTTGCACAACTTCTGCGGATCAGGTCCCCGGCAATTTCAGGTGCCTGTCCAGGAAGGCGATTTGGTCGGCGACCGCACGCTCGAAATCCTGGCCGACGTAAATGTCGAAATGGCCCACCGGATAGGTCTTGATCTCGGCGTGCGGAGCCCTGGCCGCGTAGCGCAGCGTGGGCCCCGCGGGCGCCACCGAGTCGTTCTCGCACACGCAGAACAGGATCGGACAGGCGACCTTCGCGGCCGCGCGACCCGGGCGATAGGCCATGATCTGCAACGCGATTCGGGCGGAAACCTCGTTGGTCATCGCCATGCCCTCGGGCACCAGGCGCAGGTAACCCGCGTACGCGTCGGGCGTGTTCATCAGGGCCGTCGCGCCGGGCTCGCCCGCGGTGGCGACCATGACGGGCGGCCGGCCCAGCCGGCTCGCGACGACGTCGCGCACCGCGAGCGCGGCGATGCGCGCGGTCGCCAGCGGCTTGGTGATCGTGCGCGCCGACGCCAGGCCGTCGGTGAAGGGGCACTGCGCCACGGCGGCGGCGATGCCGGGCAGCCGGGCCGCCGTGGCGATCACGTGGCCGCCGCCAAAGGAGGTTCCCCACAACCCGATTCGATCGGGGTCGACGCCGTCGAGGGCGCGCGCGTAGGCGACCGCGGCCGCCCAGTCCGCGAGCTGCATGCCGACGTCGAGCAGTTGGCGGGGCCGGCCCGCGCTGTCGCCGAAGTTGCGGTAGTCGAACACCAGGCAGGCGTAACCGGCGGCGCGGAACCGCTCGGCGTAGGCGTCCAGCCGCATGGCGCGCACCGCCCCGAGGCCGTGCGCCATCACCAGCAGCGGTGCCGGGCCGCTGCCCGACGGACGGTAGAGCCACGCGCTGATCTCGTCGCCGCCGGAGCTGAACCGGACGTCCTCCCGCTGTGTCATCGCCGTGTCCCTTCTCCCGCGGTGTGCACCCCAAAAATAATGGACTAGTGTCTAGAACCGCTTTTCCAGCGTTCACCCCAGGACGGAGCCCACTCATGGCGATTCGCGTCGCACACGTCGGGACAGGCAATGTCGGCCGGCTGGCCCTGGCCGAGCTGATCACCAATCCGCAGTTCGAGTTGACCGGGTTGTGCGTCTCCTCGCCGGAGAAGGTGGGCCGCGACGCCGGCAGCCTGTGCGGGGTCGCGCTGGACGAGGACGTCGCCACGGGTGTCGCGGCCGTCGCCGACCTCGACGCCGTGTTGGCCACCGCACCCGAATGCGTCGTCTACTGCGCCATGGGCGACACCCGGCTGCCGGACGCGATGGCCGACGTCATGCGCATCCTGGCCGCCGGCGTCAACGTCGTCGGGTCTGCACCGGGGCTGCTGCAGCACCCGTGGGGCGTGATGCCTGACAAGTACATCGACCGGGTGGAAGACGCTGCCCGGCAGGGCAATTCGAGCATCTTCATCAGCGGTGTCGACCCCGGGTTCATCAACGACCTGTTGCCTTTCGCCCTCGCCGGAACCTGCCGGAGCATCGAGCAGGTGCGCTGCATGGAGATCGCCGACTACGCGACCTACGACGGCGCGGAGGTCATGCACTACATGGGCTTCGGCCGGCCCCTGGAGGAGGTGCCGATGCTGCTGCAACCGGGCGTGCTCAGCATCGCGTGGGGGACCGCGATCCGCCAGCTGGCCGCCGGCCTCGGCGTCGAGGTCGACGAGATCACCGAGTCATACCAGCGCGAGCCGGCCCCGGAGGACTTCGACATTGCGGTCGGCCGCGTGGCCAAGGGCACGATGGCCGCGCTGCAGTTCGAGATCCGCGGCATGGTCGACGGCCGCCCCGCCGTCGTCGTCGAGCACATCACCCGGCTGCGGCCCGACCTGCGGCCCGACTGGGCGCAGCCCGCCGCGGGCGGCGGCTCCTATCGCGTCGAAATCACCGGCGAGCCGTCCTACGCCATGGACATCGTGCCCAGCAGCCGCAAGGGCGACCACAACCACGCCGCCATCGCCGGGGCCGCCGGGCGGATCGTCAACGCCATCCCCGCAGTCCTTGCCGCAGCGCCGGGCATCAGGACCACGCTCGACATGCCGCTGATCACCGGAAAAGGCCTCTACGCGCCAAAAGACCTGGCAGTCAAGTAAACCGAAGGAGCTCGAAGCTATGGGACGGGTGGACGGAAAAGTGGCGCTCATCAGTGGCGGCGCCCGGGGCATGGGCGCCGAACACGCGCGGCTGCTGGTCGACGAGGGCGCCAAGGTGGTCATCGGCGACATCCTCGACGACGAGGGCAAGGCGCTGGCCGACACGATCGGCGACTCGGTGCGCTACGTGCACCTCGACGTCACCCAGCCCGATCAGTGGGACGCCGCCGTGGCGACCGCGGTCGGCGAGTTCGGCAAGCTGGACGTGTTGGTCAACAACGCGGGCACGGTCGCGCTCGGGCAGCTGCGCAACTTCGACCTGGGCAAGTGGCAGCGGGTGATCGACGTCAACCTGACCGGCACATTCCTGGGCATGCGGGTGGCCGTCGACCCGATGATCGCGGCCGGGGGCGGATCGATCATCAACGTGTCCTCGATCGAGGGGCTGCGCGGCGCGCCCGCGGTGCACCCCTACGTCGCCTCGAAGTGGGCGGTGCGCGGCCTGGCCAAATCGGCGGCCCTGGAGTTGGCCCCACACAACATCCGGGTCAACTCGATTCACCCCGGCTTCATCCGCACCCCGATGACCGCGCACCTGCCGGAGGACCTGGTCACGATCCCGCTGGGGCGCCCGGGCGAGGTGCGCGAGGTCGCGACGTTCGTGGTGTTTTTGGCCAGCGACGAGTCGTCGTACGCGACCGGGACCGAGTTCGTCATGGACGGCGGCCTGGTGACCGACGTGCCGCACAAGGAGTTCTGAGGCTTTAACCGACCGGTCAACTATTATTTGCGGCATGCCGCGGCCGCCGAACCCAGAGGTGCGCCGCCGCCTGCTTGCCGCGGGGCTTGAACTCGTGCACGCGCACGGGTTCGCCGCGAGCGGGGTCAAAGACATCACCGAGAGCGCCGGCGTGCCGAAAGGGTCGTTCTACGCGTATTTCCCCAGCAAGGAGGCTTTCGCCGCCGCGCTCCTCGAGCATTACTGGGCCGACATCGAAGCGCGCCTCGTGCCGATTCTCGATTCGGGCGACTCGGCGCAGGAGCGAATCACGCGCTTTTTTCATGCGCTCGCCGACGAACACGAGGCCGGCGACTTCCTGCTCGGCTGTCTGGTCGGCAACATGTCGCTCGAGCTTGGTGGTTCGAGCGAGCCGGTGCGCACCGAGCTCGTCCGCATTCTCGATCGCTGGGGCGGGGCTCTTACCGCGTGTGTGCGGTCCGGCCAGCGACGCTCGGGGGGCATTCGGGGCGACCTCGACGCGGAGGAGATCGCCTCGCAGTTGATCGAGGCGTGGGAAGGGGCGGCCCTGCGCGGGAAGGTGACCCGCAACCGAGCCCCATACGACCGTTTCGAAGCGATCACGGTCCCCGCACTTCTGCACTGATCCGGCGGTCGGGGAATCAGGGCCACACACACCTTGTTAAATAGACGACTGGTCATCTAAAGTAGGGATGGCTATCCGCTACCAGCGAAGGATGGGCTCCTCGTGACCGACCTCCCGATCTACGCCGAGCCGCAGCAACCCGCGCTGCCGAGTTCCGGCTTCACGCTCGATGTCGGGCACGCCGCGCTCGTCGTCACCGACCCGCAGATCGATTTCCTCAGCCCCGACGGCGCCGCATGGCCGGCATTCGGCGACAGCGTCACCGACAACGACACCGTTGCCCATATCGGCGAGCTGCTCCACAGCGCGAAGCTGGCCGGCATCACCGTCGCGGTGTCGCCGCATTACTTCTACCCGAGCGATCAGCAGTGGCAATTCGGTGATCCGCTCGAGAAGTTCATGAGCGCCGCCGGAATGTTCGCGCGCCAGGGCGCGTACACGACGGATGGATTCGCCGGATCGGGCGCCGACTTTCTGCCCGCCTACCGCCACCACATCCACGACGGGCGAACCGTTATCGCTTCGCCGCACAAGATCGTCGGTCCCGAATCGAACGACCTGGTCCTTCAGTTGCGCAAGCGCGGCGTGAACCAGGTCATCCTGGCGGGGATGGCCGCCAACCTGTGCGTCGAAGGCCACCTGCGCGAACTCATCGAGCAGGGCTTCGAGGTCGCCGTCGTCAAGGACGCCATCGCCGGCCCACGCTTGCCCGAAGGCGACGGCTACCTCGCCGCTCTGGTGAATTTCCGGTTCCTCGCGAGCGCGATCTGGACCACGGCCGAGGCCGTCACCCGCTTCCAATCGGCATAGCCCACACGGAAAGAACAAGGAGGCCGAAAGCCATGGCGCCCAATGATGATCTCGGTCAGCGAAAATTCCCGTTGAACACCGGCATCGGTGAGATTCCGGCGCTCGGGTTCGGGACTTCGCTCTCCGACAACACAAAGACCAGGGACGCCGTCAAGACCGCGGTCGAGGTGGGGTTCCGCCATCTCGACGCCGCCGAGCGGTACCGCAACGAGGCGGAGGTCGGCGCGGCCCTCGAGGAGCTGTTCGCCCGAGGCACCGTGCGCCGCGAGGACCTCTTCGTGACCACGAAGCTGTGGAACAACAACCATCGGCCCGAACGGGTCAAGCCCGCGCTGCAGGCCAGCCTGGACAGGCTCGGGCTCGAGGCGGTCGATCTCTACCTGGTGCACACCCCGTTCGCGTTCTCCCCGGGCGACGACCAAGATCCCCGGCACCCGAACGGGTCTGTCGTCTACGACGACGGCGTCACGCTGGAGGAGACGTGGGCTGCGATGGAATCCCTTGTCGATGAGGGGCTCACGCGGGCCATCGGCCTGTCCGACATCGACGCCGCGGGCACCCTGCAGGTCGTCGAAACCGCCCGTATCAAGCCGGCAGTCGTCGAAGTCGAAGCACACCCGTACCACCCGCAATGGGAGCTGCACGAATTGTGCAAGACGCACGGGATCGTATTGCTGGCATTCGCCTCGCTGGGGCACGCGCTGGAACCCCGCCTGCTCGACGACTCCCTCGTCGTCTCGATCGCCCGGCGGCTGGGCAAGACCCCCGCGCAAGTGCTGTTGGCCTGGGGCATCCAGCGCGGCACCGCCGTCCTGACGGCATCGGTCACCCCGTCCCGTATCAGCGAGAATTTCGCTGTCACAGCGCTTCCCGAGGATGCGGTCCACGACATCAGCGAGCGTCTGCAAACTCGGTACCGGTTCAATTCGGTCGTGGACGCTGGAGAGCCGGGATTCGCCGAGGTGCCCGTGGGCAGCTGAACGCGCGAATATCGTTGAAGGGAGCGCGAAGTGAAGGCGATGGCGGGCGTCGGCATGCCACCGGGGCTGAGCGCCGTGGTGGCCGGCCCCGACGGCGTCACCCGCTGCCGGTGGGCGACCGAGACGGGCCGCGACTTGATCGCCTATCACGACCGCGAATGGGGAACGCCGGTCCGCGACGAGGCGGTGCTCTTCGAGGCGCTGGCGCTGACCTACTTCGAGAATGGCCTCTCGTGGGCGACCGTCTTCGACAAGCGAGACCACCTTCGCCTCGCGTTTCACGGATTCGAACCGTCGGCCGTGGCGGCGATGACCTCCGACGACGTTGAACGGTTGATGGCCGATAGCTCCATCATCCGCAATCGACGAAAGATCGAAGCCACGCTGCACAATGCCCGTCTGATATCGAAATGCTCGCTGTCCCAATTGGTGTGGCGACACGAACCGCTCGAGCATCATCGACTGCGGGGCTTTGCCGATGGCCGGATGGTGAGCCCGGAGTCGCGCCGGCTGTCCCAATCCTTGCGGGAAGAGGGGTTTCGGTTGATCGGCCCGACAGTCGCCCACTCGTTCATGCACGCCGTCGGGATCGTCAACGGTCATTTCGAAGGCTGCTTCCGCGCCGCGGATGTGGCCGGCGTGCTCGACACGGCATGACGGTGCTATAACCGCGAGCATGCTGCGCACCCTGACCGATGTGGTCGGATCCAACCATGTCGTCACCGACCCGGACGTCCTCGCCGCGCGCAGCGTCGACCACACCGGCCGCTACCGCGGCCGGGCCGGCGCGCTGGTGCGGCCCGGATCGGCCGAGCAGGTCGCCGAGGTGTTGCGGGTCGTGCCGCGACGCCGGGGCGCACGTCACCGTGCAGGGTGGCCGCACCTCCCTGGTGGCCGGGACCGTGCCCGAACACGACGACGTGCTGCTGTCCACCGAGCGGCTGCGCGCCCTCGGCGACGTCGACACCGTCGAGCGCCGCGTCGAGGCCGGCGCCGGGGCCACGGCCGCCGCGGTGCAGCACGCCGCCACCGCGGCCGCCCTGGTGTTCGGCGTGGACCTGGCGTCCCGCGACACGGCCACCGTCGGCGGCATGGCCTCGACCAACGCCGGCGGCCTGCGCACGGTGCGCTACGGCAACATGGGCGCGCAGGTGCTCGGCCTGCAGGTGGCGCTGCCCGACGGGTCGCTGCTGCGCCGGCACAGCCTGGTGCGCAGCGACAACACCGGCTACGACCTGCCGGCGCTGTTCGTCGGCGCCGAGGGCACCCTCGGCGTCATCACCGCGCTGGATCTGCGGCTGCATCCCAGCCCGTCGCACCGGGTGACGGCGGTCTGCGGGTTCGCCGACCTCGAGGCGCTGGTGGACGCCGGCCGGACGTTGCGGGACGTGGACGGGATCGCGGCGCTGGAATTGATCGACGGCCGGGCCGGCGCGCTGATGCGCCAACACCTCGGGGCGGCGGTGCCGGTGGAAGGCGACTGGCTGCTGCTGGTGGAGCTGGCCGCCGACCACGACCAGACCGACCGGCTCGCCGACCTGCTCACCGGCGTGCGGCTGTGCGGGGAGCCCGCGGTCGGTGTGGATGTCGCTGCGCAGCAACGGTTGTGGCAGGTCCGCGAGGGGCTCGCCGAGGTGCTCGGCGTGTACGGGCCGCCGCTGAAGTTCGACGTGTCGTTGCCGCTGTCGGCGATCGGCGGCTTCGCCCGCGAGGCGGTCGGGCTGATCGGCGCGCACGCGCCCGACGCGCTACCGCTGCTGTTCGGCCACATCGGCGAGGGCAACCTGCACCTGAACGTGCTGCGCTGCCCCGCCGACCGGGAGCGGGCGCTGTACGCGCCGATGATGGACCTCATCGCGGGCTGCGGCGGCAACGTCAGCTCCGAGCACGGCGTCGGCAGCCGCAAGCGTCCCTACCTGGGCATGTCGAGGGAGCCCGCCGACATCGCCGCGATGCGGGCGGTCAAGGCCGCGCTCGACCCGGCCGGCTACCTCAACGCCGCGGTGTTGTTCGACTAGCCGAGTTGCCGCGAGCGTGCGCAGTTGTACGCGCAACACGGCGTGTCGCCGTGCAAACACGCACGCTCGCGGGGGCAGGGGCCGGGGCTATTCGACTGAACTGCCTTTGATCCCGACGGCGTGGCGCAACTGCGCCAGGAACTGGTCGGCGTCGTCGCTGGGCACGATGTAGTGCGAGATCGCGATCCGGATCACCGTCGCCGCCTTGACCGCGGCGTTTGGCCCGGGCAGGTGGCGCTGCAGCCCTTCGCGCATCTGGGGGATGACCCAGGAGAACTGGGCGATGGTGTGCTCGGGTTCGACGTCGACCATGCGCACCCCCGAATAGGAATGCTGGTACTCGACGATGAACCGCAGCACGGCGTCGAGCTTGTCGACCCCCTTCAGGCCCGCGGTGGCCTTGACCAGTCCGCTTTCGAAGATCTGGCGCTCGTAACTCGAAAACGCGGACAGCAGTTCCTCTTTGGAGGCGAACCAGCGGTAGAGCGTCGGGCGCGACACCCCGGCCTGGGCGGCCACCTCGGACAGGCTGAGCTTGGTCTTGCCGTTGCGGCCGAGCACCTCGGCGGTGGCCGCCAGGATCCGCTGACGCGTCGAGGTGTCGCTGTCTGTGTCGGTGGCCGGCTGGCTCATGTCTGCAACTCTACGAAGTCGCGCCGAGCCGGCGGCGCACCAGCACGGACTGCTGGATCGCGCCGACCGCGCCCCGCTCGTCGAACAGCGTGCCGATCGTGGTCCCGATGCCGTCCGGGCCGTAGTTGGTCTCGGCGCGGATGCCGATCCACTCGCCGTCGGGAACCCGGAAAACGTGCACGGCCAGGTCGGTGTTGAGGAACGTCCACTTGGTGATGTCGATCTTGCTGCCGATGCCGTTCGCGCAGTCGGCCACCGCGAACAGGCGTTCCATCGGGGTCATGGTCTCGCCGTTGACCAGGTCCACGGTCGGCTTGATCCAGGATTCGCCCGGCCCGTGGTTCAACGGCTCGGTCAGCCACCTCCAGTCCAGGCTGTGCACGTAGTTGCGGTCGTAATCCTTGGCGAGGTCGCGGCTGCGGCCCTCCGACAGCGGGCGGGGCAGGGGCGCCGCCGCGTGGGCGAGCGATTCGGTGTCTAGCTGCTGCAGCCGCCAGCCACTGGCGCGGGCGACAGGCCGGGGCGAACCGTCGGGACCCAGACCCAGCATCTCGGCGCCGACCAGTTCGATCTGTTTGCCGCCGCGCTGCAGCTGCGGGCGCACCCACAGGTCGCCCTCGGCCGGGACGGGGCCCAGCAGGTCGATCACGACCCGGGACAGCCGCGTGTCGTCGCGCCGTTCGCACCGCTCCAGGGCCCGGACCAGCAGCGCCGACACCGGGGCGGCGTGCTGGATCGCCGCCGTCCAGGTGCTGCGCACCAGGTCGGTGGCCCGAAACTTCTCGCCCAGCGGGTCGGAGTCGTCGATGAGCTCGTAATAGGAGTCGGTCATGGGCGCCTCTCGAATGTCACGGCGGACCCGCGCCGGGAGTGGTCACCGTGACGGCGTCCAGCCGGGAGAGCCGGGTGCCGACCAGGCGCTGGGGATAGGCGTCGGTGCTCGACAGCAGGAACAGCGTGCGGCGGTTGGGGCCGCCGAGGGCGCAGGCGATGGCGGCGCGGTCGCCCATGTCGATGCGGTCGGTCACGGCGCCGCCCTCGACGATCCGCTCGAACTGGTGGGCCAGTGTCATCGACGTCCACACCCCGCCTTCGGCGTCGAGCGCGATGCCGTCGGGCGGGCCGTCCAGGCCGTCGGCGAAGACCCGGCGGTCACGCAGGCCCCCGTCTTCGGCGATGGTGAACGCGGTCAGCCGCCGGGCGATCGATTCGGCGACGATCAATCCGCGGTCCGGGGTGATCACCATGCCGTTGGGAAAGTCGAGGTCCTCGGCGACGACGGAGGCGCTCTCGTCGGGATCGAGGCGGATGAGCACCCCGCCCGGGGACGCTTGGCAGCCGATGTAGGCGCGTCCGGCGTCGTCGACGACCATGTCGCCCAGGCTGGCCGGCGCCAGGTCGGTGAGATCGGCGATGGTGGTGACGGTTTCGCCGTCGTAGCGCAGCACCTGCCGGTCCTCGGTCGAGACGATCAGCAGCGACCCGTCGGGGCGGAAGCCCAGGCCCGACGGGCAGCGCCCGGGCAGCGGCAGCGTGGTCAGCGAGCCGCTCATGGTGGCGGTGTGCACCGCTTCCCCGAGCATGTCGGAGAACCACAGCAGGCCCTCGAACCAGCGCGGGCCCTCGCCGAAGCAGAACCCGTTGGCCAGCTGCTCGGGAATCACGCCCTAGAAACCTTCCGGTTTACAAAACACCGCAAGAGTGTCATGCACCGCGGGTGTCGGTGTCAATGTGGCTCGAGTTCGCGCGCCACGGCCGCGTGGTAGGCGTCGATCCTGGCCGGATTGACCTGCTCGAAGAGCCGGTCGGGCAGCGGGGAATCCTTGCGCGCCTCGATGGTCATCGTCCGGGCGAACAGCGTGACGTCCTGGCCCGGCCGGGTGAAGCTGTAGGACACGGTGATCCGGCCCGCCATGCCGCCGTTCCCGTCGCGGTCGTGGCCGAGGCGGCCGACCGAGCTGAACACGAACCTGGTGGGCCGATCGGCGATGGCCAGCTGCCAGGTGAAGATCCGATCGCCGTCGGGTCCGGTCTCCGTCCAGGTGTCGCCCACCCGCAGCGGCAGCTCCGGCAGGTCGCCGATGTGCGCGCTGCCGGGGTAGGTCTTGGTCCAGTTCTCCGGATTGGTGACGAAGTCGTAGATGGTTTCGGCCGACTGGGTGAACGCGGTCTCCGACGTGCTGGTCACGATACCCACTTGCGTCGCCTTCCCGTCCGTGAAGTTACCTTTACAAAGCGTACTCAAAGTGTCACGCTGAGCCGGAGCTGACAAGTGAGAGGCGGAGCGGACTTGATCACGGAATCGGACCAGACCGAGTGGACGGTGCAGAGCCTGCTGGACCTGTTCGACGTGCAGCCCGACGGGCGGGACCGGTTCACCGGCGGCACCGGCATCGCCAGCGGCGATGAACGTCAGGTGGTCGAAGGCACCCAGGTGCTCGCGCAGGCGATTGTCGCTGTGGCCAAACGCTTCCCGGACAAGTCGGTGCGCTCGGCGCACGCGGTGTTCTCCCGCGCCGTCATGGTCGGCCCGCCCGTGGAACTGGTCCTCGACGTCGTGGCCGAGGGGCGCTCCACCGCCACCGCGATCGTTGCGGTGCACCAGAACGGCCGGCGGTGCCTGAGCATCACGGTGCTAGCCGACGTCCCGACGGACGACGTGATCCGCCATCACGTGCCGCGGCCCGAGGTGGCCGCGCCGGCCGATGCCCATCACTCGCCGATGCCGATGATCGGGCGGGAACTGCGACTTGTCGACGTCGTCGACGTCAACAGCCCCGACGAGCTCGGCCCGCCCGAGCTCTACGCGTGGCTGCACTACGAGCCGATCCCCACCCGCGACGACCTGGCCAAGGCGCTGCTCGCGTACTTCACCGGCCACCTGGGGATCTCCACCACCATGCGCGCGCACCCGGGCATCGGCACCAGCCAGGCGCACCTGACCGTGTCGACCGCCCCGATGAGCATCTCGGTCGCCTTCCACGAGCCGGTGCGCTGGGAAGGGTGGCTGCTCTACACCCACGAAAGCACGCAGGTGGGCGCGGGCATGTCGTACGTGCGCGGCACCGTGCACAGCGAGGAGGGCGAGCTGCTCTGCTCCTTCGCACAGGAGGCGCTGATCCGGCCGCTGCGCACCAGCGACACATCGATCGACGCCCGCTCCCGGTTCTGAGGGCGGGCCGATGCGCTTCACCATCACCCACCCGATGCACAGCCACCCGTACAACCCGGAGTTGGTGAGCGGGGACGGGATCGGCAAGGTGGCGGCGGCCACCGAGGCGGCCGGCATTCACGGCTTCGGCTTCACCGATCACCCGGCGCCGTCGCAGCGGTGGCTGGAAGCGGGTGGGCACGACGCGTTAGACCCTTTCGTGGCACTGGGTTTTGCGGCGGCCACGACGTCCACCCTGCGGTTGATCCCCAACATCGTGGTGCTGCCGTACCGAAACCCGTTCGTCGTGGCCAAGTCCGGGGCCACGCTGGACCTGCTCTCCGGCGGCCGGTTCACGCTCGCGGTGGGTGTCGGCTACCTCAAGCGGGAGTTCGCGGCACTGGGCGTCAGCTACGACGAGCGGGCCGCGCTGTTCGAGGAAGCGTTGCAGGTGATCCGGGCGGTCTGGACCGGCGACGATATCTCTTACGAGGGAAAGCATTTCAGCGCCAAGGGGATCACCGCGCACCCACGCCCGGTCAGCGACCCGCATCCGCCGATCTGGATCGGCGGCAACACCACGACCGCGCGCCAGCGGGTCGCCCAGTACGGCGACGGCTGGTGCCCGTTCCCCGCGCCGCCCCAGCTGGCCCAGACGGCCGGCACCGCCGTCATCGACTCCGTGGCGCGCCTGGCCGACGGCATCGAGGATCTGCGCCGCCGATGCGATGCGGCGGGCCGGGATTGGTCGGCGATCGATGTCACCTTCACCAACTTCGAGGGCGGCAGCCCCGCCGACGACGGATTCAATGCCGACGCTTACCTTTCCGGTCTGGAGAAGCTGGCCAAACTGGGTGTGACGTGGGTGAGCGTCCACCTGCCCGGCGACGGCATGGCGCACGCGCTCGAGACCCTGGACCGTTTCCGCACGCTCGTGATCGACGCGGCCTGATGGACTTCTCGCATGTTGCGCTGAGCGCCGAGGACCAGGCATTCCTCGACGAGCTCCGGGCGTTCATCGCCGAGCACGTCACCGACGACGTGCTGCACCGTCAGCTGGAGTTCGGCGAAAACTTCGATGAGCGGGTGCATTTGGCGCTGGGCGAGGCGGGATATCTCGCATCGGACTGGAAGCTGGAGTCCCAGGGCGGCTTCAGCCCGGTGCGCCGGCGCATCTTTCAACTCGAGATTGCCCGGGCCCACACGCCCTGGTACCACTGGGGCACCACGTCGGTCGTCGCGCGCCTGGTGCAGCAATTCGGCGCGCCAGAGCTCACCGAGGCGGTGTTGCCGGGGGTGCTTGCCGGCGAGATCCGGCTGTGCCTGGGCTACACCGAGCCCGAGGGCGGATCTGACGTCGCCACCTGCAAGACCCGGGCGGTGCGCGACGGCTCCGGGTCTAGCTGGATCATCAATGGCTCCAAGATGTTCACCTCCAACGCGCAGAACGCCAAATACGTTTTCCTGCTGACCAACACCGACCCGCAAGGGCCGAAACACAGGAACCTGACCATGTTCCTGGTTCCGCTCGACACCCCGGGCATCGAGCTTCAGCCCATCCGCACCGTCGACGGCGACCGCACCAACATCGTCTACTACAGCGACGTGCGCGTCGACGACCGGTACCGGATCGGTGAGGTCAATGGCGGCTGGACCGTGATGCGCGCGGCGCTGGACTCCGAGCACGGGGTCGTCGACCGGGAGGACCATGGCCTGCAGTACGTCGCGGCGATGTCGGCGCACGGCGATCTGATGGCCGAAGTGGTCGACACCGTTGCGGGACTGGTGGCACAGCGCGACGACGATTCGGTGAAATACCGGCTGGGGCGAGACGTCGCGCGCATGGAGGCGGCACTGTCCGCGCCCGGGATGTTCGGCCGCGTCGCGATCGCGCAGACCATGCGCGACATCTCCCCGGACCTGATGGACCTGCTGGGTCCGGCGTCGGGGTTGCCCACCGAGACCACGGGCGCCGCGAGTGACGGTGCGGCAGAGCACCTTTTCCGGCTGTCGCTACCGCTGGGGATCTACGGCGGCACCCTCGAGGTGTTCCGCAACATGATCGCCCAGCACGCGCTCAAGCTGGGGCGCCCCAGCTACGGCAAGTAATCGGCACGTCGGCATGCAGGTCGACGCGCGTTGCGTCGAAGCTGAGGAATCCCTTGATCGGCAGGCTTTCCGGGGGCGGGTCGGGGTAGCTCCACGCGATGTCGTCGACGATCGTATCGCCCAGGGCGGCCGACCAATACGTCGCAAAGCCCTTGTAATTGCAGTAGGTCGACGTCGCCGAGCGCCGCAGCGCATCGGTGCGCAGGTGTTTGGGGTCGACGTAGAGGCGCGGGGCGAGCGCGGTCTCGAAGACGATCACCGTGTCGTCGGTGTCCACCAGCACCGTGCCGTGCACCGAGACCCGCAGGCGGCGCTTCGTCGGGCGGCAGTCGACGCGGTGGTACGGGTTCGGCGGGTAGTGCACGAGCTCGCGGCCCTCCTCCACCCACGTGTCGACCGCGTCCCAGGGCACGTGGACGTATCCGGGCGCTTCGGGCTCGGGTCGGCTCGGCAGCCCCTCGACCTCGTCGGCGGGAAAGACGTAGCTCAGCGGATGGCCGCGCCGGTGCACCAGCAGCGCCCCCTCGGTGTCGATGACCGCTCGCCCGTCGCGCAGGGCCAGCACCCTCCGCGGGTGCGGCTCGACGTAGACGACCTCGCCGGGCAGTGGGGGCGAGAACCGCCCGGCCGGGTCGGCGCTGAGCGGACCGCGTCCGGCTACCAGGGTCATGGCGCTCCTCGGTGCATGAGAGTTTCGGCGGCTTTCCCTTATGGGATCCATACTGCATGGCCCGTCGCCGTTGGCGGTGGCGAAGTCCGCCGAACGCGGCGCGCGGTGGCGGCCGCGGCATACCGCCGGTCGGCCGGTGGCGAGCAAACCGTCGGCGTGACGCGAATGCCGTTGAGACAACGGTAAGGAAGCGGCCGGATCACAAACCTTGACCCAACCGTGTTGTAAACGTGACGTAGGGCGACCACTGTTACCGAAGTGAAATCGATTGGTGCCGATGCCTTTACCCGACCGCTGAGGAGCGACGAATGGCCGCATTGACGAAACACCCAACATGGGTCCCGGCGGCGCTCCGGCGCTCACTCATCGCCCCAGCGGCCGTCATCGCCGCGGGGGCCATGTCGTTGGCCCCCGCGCATGCCGACCCGTCCGCCGACCCGGTCGCGGGCGTGCTCAACGACGCGGGGGCGGGCAGCAATGGCCCGCTGAACAGCACCCTGGCCGGCATCGGCCAGTCGCTGTGCCCGATGCTGGTGAAGCCCGGAGCGACTCTGGCCTCGATCGCGGCGCAGTTCTCCGGCAACAAGCTACCGCCGGACATGGTCGGGATGGTCGCCGGCATGGCGATTCAGGCGGAGTGTCCGGGTGTCATGACGTCGCTCGCCAACGGCCAAATGCCCGCCGCGCTGCAGGGATTGGGCGGCACTTCCGGCATGGCCCTCCCGTTCCAGCTGCCCGGAACCGGCGGGTTGGGCGCAAGCCCGCTGCAGATCCCGGGCGTCGCGCCGGCGGTGGCGAGCCCGCTGCAGGCGCCGGGATCCTGAGCCCAGCGCCGCCCCCCGCCCGCCCGCCGGGGACCCGCCACGGGCGGGCGGCAGGACTGCGGAGTAGGAACTTAACCATGGCGGGACCGCTGGAAGGCATCAAAGTCGTCGAACTGGGAGTCTGGGTGGCCGGCCCGGCGGCCGGGGCGATCCTGGCCGACTGGGGCGCCGACGTCATCAAGATCGAGCCGCCGGCCGGCGACCCGGGCCGCATGTTCGGCCGCATGCTGGGCTGCGACCTCGGCGTCAACCCGCCCTTCGAGATGGACAACCGCTCCAAGCGCAGCATCGTCGTGGACCTCGGCACCGAGGCGGGCCGGGACACCGCCTTTGAACTACTTTCCGGCGCCGACGTTTTCGTGACCAATGTGCGTCCCGGCGCGTTACGGCGCCTCGGGCTGGACTACGAGTCGGTGTCGGCTCGCAACGCCGGCCTGATCTACGGGCTCATCACCGGGTACGGCGAGACCGGCCCGGACGCCGACCGCGCCGCCTACGACGTCGCGGCGTTCTGGTCGCGCGCCGGCCTGGCCCACCTGCTCACCCGGCCCGGCGACACGCCGCCCTTCCAGCGCGGCGGCATGGGCGACCACTCGGCCGGCATGACACTGACCGCGGCGATCTGCGCGGCGCTGATCGCCCGCGGCCGCACCGGCACCGGCCAGCTGGTGAGCACCTCGCTGTACCGTCAGGGCGCCTACACCGTCAGCTTCGACCTCAACACCTACCTGCTGACCGGCCAGCAGATCGCCATCGGCCAACGCGAGACCATGGGCAACCCGTGCATGAACAACTACACCGCCGCCGATGGGCGCCGGTTCTGGATCGTCGGGCTGGAGGCCGAACGGCACTGGCCCGCGCTGTGCCGCGCCGTCGGCCGTCCGGAGTGGCTGTCCGACCCGCGATTCGGCGACGCCCGCTCCCGCGCCCACAACGCGGTGCAGCTCATCGCGGAGCTGGACGAGATCTTCGCGACCCGCAGCCTCGACCAATGGGCGGAGGCCTTCGCCGCCGAGCCGGATTTCTTCTGGTCGCCGGTCAATACGCTCGAGGACGTGATCGCCGACGAGCAGTTCCAAGCCGCGGGCGGCATCGTCGATGTGCCCTACGGGGAGTCCAGCGTGGCGATGGTGGCCACCCCGGCGGACTTCCACGGCACGCCGTGGGCACCACGTTCGGCGGCACCGCAACTCGGCGAGCACACCGACGACATCCTCGCCGAACTCGAGGCGCGCCGCCGGTCGTGACCGGCCCGCCGGAGCTTTACAAATTTGCTCCGAAGTGTCACGCTGTTGTCCGGTGAGTGTGAGCCCTGGACAAGCGCTGAGACACGCCCACGCACTCCCGGCGTGTGGCGGTGAGGAATGAAGTGATGATCACTCCGACGTTCGACGTCAGCGCGAGCCGCCGGACCACCGCCGCACCGGCGACCGCCGTCGAGCCCGAGTCGCTGCGCTACCGGCTCGACGTGGTTGCGGCCAGCGCCGCCGACGTCGTGCTCTCGGCCGGTGGTTGGCTTTACGACCGCGTGATGGCCGGTTGGGAGGTGACGGTCGTGCTGCCGCACAGCTGCGACACCCGTGCGCTGCGGATCCTCGGCGTCCGGGTGTCGGACCCGGAGGCCGCGTGGGGCGACACCACGGGGCAGAGCCTGGCCGTCAGCGTCGAGGCGTTCACCGCCGACGCGCGCGTGCGCGACAGGGTGCTGAAGTCCCTCGACGACCGGCTGACCGAGGTGGCGTTGTGGGGCGACGGGTGGACTCCCGGCGTGAGCCGGGCAATGACCCGCGTCCAGCACGTGCTCAGTGCGGCGGCCCGGACCTTCAAGGGCCATGCCCTTGCCGCCGCCGGGATCGACTGCGGCGCGGTCGATCCGACCGAGACGCTGCTGTGCGATGCGTCCGCGCCGGTCGATCCCGAGCTGGTCCCGCTCGACCGATGAAGAAGTACTACCGCCACACGCTCCTCTACCTGCACGAAACCATCTCGCTCGGCTCGGGGCGAAGCGACGACTTCACCGAGATGTTCACCGACACCTATCACCCGATGATGAACGAGCTGGGCGCCCGCCTCTACGCGATCTGGGAATCCACCCCCTACAACGGCCACTGGCCGCAGGTGACGATCGTCTGGGAGATCGACGGGTTCGCCGACTACGCCAGAATCGGGGCCGGGCAGGCGCGCGGCGGCAGCCACGAGGCCGCGTCCGGCAAGTGGTCGGCGTTCCTGGCCGATATCGGCGCCACCGGGGAGGGGCGAATCATGTACCCGGGCCCCAGCAACAAGACGCTGGCCCAGCTGTTGGAGGCGGACTTCGCTGCGCCGCTGGTGATCCAGGAGATCATGCAGACCAAGCCGGGGCGCCAGGACGACTACATCCGCGAACTCGAGCGGCTCTACGTACCCTGGTCGGAGCGCACCGGCAAGCGCTGGCTCGGTTCCTTCACCACGACCTTCCGCTACAACGAGGTCATCCACTACTGGGCGCTCGACGGCGGCTGGGAGTGCTTCGCCAACCATTACCCATCCTTCAAGGAGAGCCCGCCGGCCGAGATCGTCACCTGGATGAGCGTGGCGCCGGCCCTGCGCGACGGCTGGGAAGACTCGATCCTGCAGGCCCTGCCGCCGTCGCCGCTGCAGTGATGAGCCGGCCCGTGGACTTCGCCTACGACCCGTTCGACGCCGAGGTGATGGCAAACCCGTTGCCGTACTACAAGATCCTACGGGACCGCTATCCGCTGTACTATATGCCGCAGTGGGACACCTTCGCCCTGTCCCGCTTCGAGGACATCTGGCGGGTGCTGGAGGTCAACGACGGGACGTTCGTCGCCTCTGAGGGCACCCTGCCCGCGGCGTCGGTGCTGGCCCGGCACAACAGCGGGCCGGTCGCGGATCCGCCGTTGCACCCGTTGCCCTTTCACGCGGTGTTCGACACGGACCTGTACGCCGAGATCCGCCGCGCGCACTCGCAGCCGTTGCGTCCGAGAGCCGTGGCCGGGCTGGCGGACAGGATCCGCACCCTGGCCAACGAACGCCTCGATCTGCTGCTGTCGCAGGGCTCCTTCGACCTGACCCAGGACTACGGCGGCATCGTCGCGGCTTCGATGGTGTGCGGATTGCTGGGGCTCCCAGATGATCTCGCGCCCCAGGTGCTGGCCGCCGTCAATGCCGGCAGCCTTACCGAGCCCGGCGAGGGCGTCGACACCGCGCAGGCTCGGCCCAACTACCTCGAATACCTGATCCCGGTGGTGCAGCGCCGCCGGGCCGACCCGTCGGGCGATCGGCTGCCCGTCGTGGACGGCCTGCTCGGCCACCGCCTGCCCGACGGCAGCGCGCTCGACGACACCGAGGTCGCCACCCAGATGCTGTGCATCTTCATCGGCGGAACGGAAACGGTGCCCAAGATTGTCGCCCACGGCCTGTGGGAGCTGCGCCGGCGGCCCGACCAGCTGGCCGCGGTGCGCGCCGATCCCGAGCGCAACGTGGCGCTCGCCCGCGAGGAGATGATCCGCTACTGCGCGCCGGCGCAGTGGTTCGCCCGGACGGTGCGCAAGCCCTTCGGCCTGCACGGCCACACCATAGAGCCCGGCCAGCGCGTCATCACCCTGCTGGCGTCGGCCAACCGCGACGAGCGCGAGTACCCCGACCCGGACGAGTTCGTCTGGGACCGCCCCATCAAGCGCTCCCTGGCCTTCGGCCGCGGCCAGCACTTCTGCATCGGCTACCACCTGGCCCGGCTGGAAATCGATGTGTTGCTCACCGAATGGCTGCGCCGGGTGCCCGACTACGCGATCCGGGACGAGGCCGCCACCCGGCTGCCATCCAGCTTCCAGTGGGGATGGAACAAGATCCCGGTGGAGGTCTGACGTGTGGTCCTACCGGATCGTCGCCCCGTACCTGTTCGAACGGACGTCGATTCCCGACAAGACGCCCGAGAGCCTGGCCGACGGACAGGTGCTGGTGCGGTTCGAGGCGGCCGGCGTGTGCGGCAGCGACCTGCCGGCCTTTCGCGGCGCCCGCGGCCGGCTGCCCGGCGACGACGGGCCCAGCGCGGCCGAGAAGGACGGCTTCCCGATCCACGAAATCGCCGGTGCGGTGCTCGCCAGCCGCCACCCCGACCACCGGCCCGGCGACCGCGTGGTGGGGTGGGCCTCCGGATTCGACGGCATGATGGAGCGCGTCGTCAGCGACGGGAACGGGCTGGCGCCCTACGACCCGGCGCTGAGTCCCGCCGAAGCGGTCGGCCTGCAACCCCTGGCGTGTGTCCTGTACGCCTGTGAGCAGCTGCCCGACCTGGCCGGCCGCCACGTCGCGATCATCGGCCAGGGCTCGATCGGGCTGCTGTTCTCCTACGTCGCCAAGGCGGCCGGCGCCCGGCGCGTCACCGGCGTCGATCCCCTCGACCGCGCCGGGCCGGCAACTCAATTCGGCGTCGACGACGCCGTGCGGGCCACCAGCGACCGCTGGGTGAGCCGGCTGGCGGCCGGCGATCGCGCCGACGTGGTCATCGAGGCCGTCGGTCACCAGGTGGCCACCCTGGCCCATGCCGTCGAGGCCGCCGCACCCGGCGGCACCGTCTTCTACTTCGGGGTCGCCGACGACGACGCCTACCCGATCAGCATGCGCACCATGCTGCGCAACAACCTCACGCTGAAATCCGGTGTGACGCTTGACCGGCGGCGCATGCTGGAACTCGCCGGCAAGTTCGCCGCCGAGCATCCCGGGCTGCTGCGCAGCTACCTCACCCACACGTTTAGAGTCGACGATGTCCAGGGCGCCTTCGACCTGGCCTGCCGGCCGGACCCCGAGCGCATCAAGATCGCGATCGCGGGGTGAGCATGACGGAAAGCCAGCTGCAGCGGGCGCTGAGCCGGGGCACCCCGATCTGGGGTGGCTGGGTCACCGGCCCCACGCTGCTCGGGCCCGAGGAATTCGCCCGGGCCGGCTACGACTACGTCGGATTCGACGCCCAGCACGGCTACCTCGACGACGCCGACATCGCCTCGGCGCTGCGGCGCATCGAACACCTGCCGATCGGCACGCTGGTCCGCCTGCCCGACGCCGGCGCCGCGCCGATCGGGCGGGTGCTCGACGCCGGCGCCGACGCCGTCGCGATCGCGATGATCGAGTGCGCCGAGCAGGCGGCCGCGGCGGTGGCGGCCACCCGCTACCCGCCGGCGGGCGTGCGCAGCTTCGGGCCGCTGCGCGCAGGCCTGGGCCTCGACCCCGCGGCCCACGAGTCCCGGGTCAGTGTGTTCGCCATGATCGAAACAGCCGCGGCGCTGTCCGACCTCGACCGGATCTGCGCGGTCGACGGCCTGACCGGGATCTACGTCGGCCCGGCCGATCTGGCGATCTCGATGGGGACCGCCGTCGTCGGCGCCACCAAACAACCCGATGTGCTCGACGCGATCGTGCGTGTCCACCGCGCGGCCACCGACGAGGGCCTGGTCACCGGCATCCACGCCGGTGACGGCAAGACCGGACGCACCGTGGCGCAGTTGGGTTTTCAGATGATCACACTGGCAGCAGAATCGCAGGCGCTGCGTCGGGGAGCGGCGGAGCACCTCCGGGAGGCGACCGAACGATGACCGAGGACCGGGCCGCGATCCGCGAACTGATCGCCGCCTACGCGCTCGCCCTCGACGCCGGCGACATCGACGAGTGCGTGGCACTGTTCACCCGCGATGGCGAATTCGCCGTCTACGGAAGATCTTTCGTGGGTCACGACGGGGTCGCCACAATGTTCGGCGACGCGCCGCGCGGGCTGCACCTGACCGGGGTCTCGCGGATCGAGGTCCGCGGCGACACCGCAACCGCCCGCACGCAGGTGCTGTTCGTCCGGGCCGGCGATCTGCACCTGCGGCCGGCCCTCTACGACGACGACATCGTCCGCCTCGACGGGCGCTGGCGTTTCCGGCGGAGGCGCTGTCACTTCGTCACCGGCCACGGCCTGTCCGACAGCCCCGAGGCGCCCTCTACATGAGCGGGCGTGTCGCACTGGTGACCGGCGCCGCCGGCGGGCAGGGCTGGGCCATCGCCACCAGGCTGCGCGCGGAAGGCTTTTCGGTGGCCGCGTGCGACCGACGGGCGGGCGAAATCGCCGCCGCGGTCGCGGAGTGCAACGACGACAAGGTGATCGGGATCGAGCTCGATGTCACCTCGCCGGCGCAGTGGCGGGCCGCCGTCGAGCGGGTCGTCGAGCATTACGGCGCACTGAGCGCGCTGGTCAACAACGCCGGCGTGCTGCATCGGGCGCCGCTGGCCGACGAGACCGCCGAGGATTTCGAAAACGCCTGGCGCGTCAACTGTCTGGGCGCATTCCTGGGTATGCAGGCCACCCTGGGCCTGCTGCGCGGGGCCCAACACCCGTGCATCGTCAACATCTGCAGCACCGGTGCCATCCGCCCGTTCCCGCAACACTGCGCGTATGGATCGTCCAAGTGGGCGCTGCGCGGCCTGACCCAGACGGCCGCGGCCGAGCTGGGCCCGTCCGGGATCCGGGTCAACGCCGTGTTCCCCGGCCCCATCTCGACGCCGATGCTCGACGAGGCCACGCAGGCGAGGCTGGCCGCGACGTCGATGTTCGGGCGGCTGGGCCGGCCCGCCGAGGTCGCCGACGCCGTCGCGTTCCTGGTCTCGGAACGGGCGTCGTTCATCACGGGTTCCGAACTGGTCGTCGACGGTGGGCAATGCCTGCAGATCCGATGAGACTCGACGGCGCCGAACGGCTCGAACCGGCCCTGCGGGCCGTCGCGACCGCGCGAACCGACTTCTCCGCGGCCGCAATTAAACTCATGCGCGAGCCGTTCAACGAGCGGCGCCGCGTGGCGACCGAACAAACCGACGCGCGCGGCGTCGCGATCGTCGATGACAGCGTGCCGGCGGGCGCCGCCCGGGTGCCGGTGCGGATCTACCGCGGCGGCCCCGAGCCCGCGCCGGCGGTCGTCTACTGCCACGCGGGCGGTTTCACGCTGGGCAACCTGGACACCGACCACCGCCAGTGCGTGGAACTCGCGCGCCGCGGCCGCTGCACGGTGGTGTCGGTGGACTACCGGCTGGCCCCCGAAGACCCCTACCCGGCCGCACTCGACGACGCGCGCGCGGTGCTGCGCTGGGTCGTCGACGCGGCGGTATCACTCGGCGTCGACCCGGCCCGCCTGGCGGTCGCGGGTAGCAGCGCCGGCGCCACCCTGGCCGCCTGCCTGGCGCACTGTGCCGCCGACGGGTCACTGCCGCCGGTCGCATTCCAGCTGCTGCACCAGCCGGTGCTCGACGACCGCGCCACCGCCTCCAAGGCCGAGTTCCGCGCCAGCCCCGCGTTCGACGGCGAGGCCGCCGAATTGATGTGGCGTCACTACCTCGGTACGGACGGCGCTTCGCAGGCCGCCGTCCCCGCGCGCCGCGACGGATTCCACGGCCTGCCAACGGCGTTGATCACCTGCGCCGAGATCGATCCTTTCCGCGACGAGGCGGTCGACTACGCCCTGCTGCTGCTGCGCGCCGGGGTCTCGGCCGAGCTGCACGTGTTCCCTCGCACCTGCCACGGTTTCGACTCGCTGCTGCCCGACCTGGCGGTCTCCGAGCGGTTGTTCGCACTGCAGGGCCACGCCCTGACCGGCGCCCTCGGGTAGGCCCCCGGCAGCGGGGCCATGCTGGAATACAGCCATGGCAATTCCGCCCGCACCGGACGGGCTCACCCGCGGCGACTTCCCGGTGTGGTGGCCGGTGGGCACCCGGTGGGCCGACAACGACATGTTCGGCCACCTCAACAACGCTGTCTACTACCAGCTGTTCGACACCGCGATCAACGCCTGGATCAATACCAACGTCGGCGTCGACCCGATCACCGCGCCCGCGCTGGGCATCGTCGCCGAGTCGGGCTGCCGCTACCTGTCCGAGTTGGCGTTCCCGGACGCCTTGACGGTGGGCCTGGCGGTCACGCGGCTGGGGAACAGCAGCGTCACCTACCGGCTCGGTGTGTTCCGGTCAGGGGACGACGAACCCATCACAGCGCTGGGACATTGGGTGCACGTCTATGTGGACCGGGTCAGCCGCAAACCGGTCCCGATCCCCGCGGCGATCCGCGCACTGCTGTCGACGGCCTGTGTGGGGCAATAGATATGCTTCGCCCATGCCAGTTCTGAGCAAGACCGTCGAGGTCGGTGCCGACGCCGCGTCGATCATGGCCATCGTCGGTGATTTCGAGCGGTACCCGGAGTGGAACGCGGAAATCAGGGGCCTGTGGGTGCTCGCCCGCTACGACGACGGGCGCCCCAGCCAGCTGCGGCTCGACACCGAGGTGCAGGGCATGGCGAGCACCTTCATCCAGGCCGTCTACTACCCGGGGGCCAACCAGATCCAGACCGTGTTGCAACAGGGCGACCTGTTCACCAAGCAGGAGCAGCTGTTCAGCGCGGTGGAGACCGGGGCGTCGAGCCTGCTGACGGTGGACATGGATGTCGAGACCTCGATGCCGGTGCCCGCCCCGATGGTCAAGCAATTGCTCAACAACGTCCTCGACAGCCTCGCCGAGAAGCTCAAGCAGCGCGCCGAACAGCTGTCCGGTTAGCGGCGGCCCGATCGGCCCGGACTCAGTCGAAGATGTCGGCGCGGTCCAGCATTGCGGTCAGCCGCTGCGCGGCGTCGGTGAACTGCCAGACGGTGTGCTCGATCACCGCGGCCGCGTCGCGGCGGCGCAGCCCCGCGATCAGCCGCCGGTGGTTGTCGACCGCGGCCGCGCCCCACTCGGGATCGGCGGCGTAGACGAGCACCGGCATGCACCGCGCGGCGTTGAGCAAAAACCAGGCCAGCTTGATCCGGCCGGCGGCCTGGTTGAAGACGCGGTGGAACGCGAACTCGATGTCGGCGATGGTCTCGGCGTCGCCGGACCCCACCGCCGCGGCCAGGGCCTCGTTGGTGCGTGCGAGCTCGTCGATCTCGGCGTCGGTGATGTGCTCGGTGGCCGCGGCCGCCAGCTCCCGGGCGATCGTGGCCTGCAGCCAGAAGATGTCCTCGATGTCCTGGCGGGTCAGCGGCAGGACGACGTGGCCGCGATGCGGCTCGAGCTGGACCATGCCCTCGCCGCGTAGCTTGAGCAGCGCCTCGCGCACCGGCGTGACGCTGACCCCGAGTTCGGCCGCGGTCTCGTCGAGGCGGATGAAGGTTCCCGGGCGCAGCGCCCCGGACATGATCGCCGCCCGCAGGTGGGCCGCGACCTCGTCGGACAACTGCGCCCGGCGCAGTGGCCGCCGTTGCGCCGGCTGGCTGGACGGCTGCGTCGATGTCCGTGCGTTCACGTGGGCTGCCAGGGCTTTCGGGGGCTTGTCAGGGGACCGCCGAGGTCATAGTGTGACCTACACAACACCATGTTTAATCAAATATCAAACCAGCGCAAGCGGAGCGCGCGCGAAGGGAAGATGTGCATTGACCGCGCAATTGGCCGGCAACCGAACGCAGGCACCCGACGCCACCGAGCAGCCGTACCGGGCCCGGCGCCAGAATTGGATCACCCAGCTCGAACGGCACGCGCTGATGCAGCCGAACGCGACGGCGCTGAGATTCCTGGGCAACACGGTCACGTGGGGGGAGCTGCGGCGGCGGGTCGCGGCGCTGGCCGATGCGCTGAGCCGCCGGGGAGTCGGCTCCGGCGACCGGGTCATGGTCCTGATGCTCAACCGCACCGAGTTCGTCGAGGCGGTGCTGGCCGCCAACATGCTCGGGGCCATCGCGGTCCCGCTGAACTTCCGGCTCACCCCCTCCGAGATCGCCTTCCTGGTCGAGGACTGCGAGGCGCGCGTGGTGGTCACCGAGTCGGTGCTCGCCCCGGTGGCCACCGGCGTCCGCGAGATCCAGCCCTTGCTGGAGACGATCGTGGTCGCCGGCGGATCGACCGATGACCAGGTGTTGGGTTATGAGGACCTCGTGGGCGAGCCGGGCGAGCCGCAGCGGCCGGTCGACATCCCCAACGATTCGCCGGCACTGATCATGTACACCTCGGGTACCACCGGGCGCCCGAAGGGCGCCGTGCTGACCCACACCAATCTCACCGGCCAGACGATGACCGGCCTCTACACCAACGGCGCCAGCATCAACGACGACGTCGGCTTCATCGGCGTCCCGTTCTTCCACATCGCCGGCATCGGCAACATGCTGATCGGGATGCTGCTCGGTGTCCCCACGGTGATCTATCCGCTCGGTGCCTTCGAACCCGGCCAGCTGCTCGACGTGCTGGCGGCCGAGAAGGTCACCGGCATCTTCCTGGTCCCCGCGCAGTGGCAGGCGGTGTGCGCCGAGCAGCGGGCGCGGCCCCGCGACCTGAAGCTGCGGGTGATCTCGTGGGGGGCGGCGCCGGCGCCGGATGCGCTGCTGCTGGAGATGTCGGAGCGGTTCCCGGGGGCCCAGATCGTGGCCGCGTTCGGCCAGACCGAGATGTCGCCGGTGACCTGCATGCTGCTGGGCGAGGACGCGATCCGCAAGCGCGGCTCGGTCGGCAAGGTGATCCCGACCGTCGCCGCCCGCGTCGTCGACGAGAACATGAACGACGTCCCCGTCGGCGAGGTCGGCGAAATCGTCTACCGCGCACCCACTTTGATGAGTGGCTATTGGAACAACCCGGAGGCCACGGCGGAAGCGTTCGCGGGCGGCTGGTTCCACTCCGGGGACCTGGTGCGCATGGACTCCGACGGTTACGTCTGGGTGGTCGACCGCAAGAAGGACATGATCATCTCCGGCGGCGAGAACATCTACTGCGCCGAGGTGGAGAACGTCCTGGCCGGCCACGAACGCATCGTCGAGGTGGCCGTCATCGGCCGGGCCCACGAGAAGTGGGGAGAGGTACCGATCGCGGTCGCGGCGGTCAGCGGCGAGCACCTGCGCCTGGACGAACTGGACGCGTTTCTGACCGAGCGGCTCGCCCGCTACAAGCACCCCAAGGCGCTCGAAATCGTCGATGCGCTGCCACGCAATCCCGCCGGGAAAGTGCTCAAAACGGAACTGCGAACCCGCTACGGCATCCCGAGCGTGAATCAAAACCATTCTGCCACAAAGGGTTCCACAACCAAGCGGGAGGTTTGACGGAGACTGTAACGTTTGCAGCCTGTTGACGAAGGGTTAATTGTGCAGATGCGGTTCACACGTGCTTGACCATCGGGTACATTCCTGTGGTCCCGGTTACTACTTGCGAGTAGGGGGACGATGGTCACACTCGTTGGGTGGCGTCGAGGAGGGGTCGTGCGACACGAACCGCCGGGATTCCGCGGGGGCGGCGTGAGGAGCGAACGGTGACGTCAACGTCGACGAGTCGACGGGGCCCCTACCTGGTCAGCTACATGCGTGACCAGCTGCAAACACCCCTCACCCTGATCGGTGGCTTCTTCCGCATGTGCGTGTTGACCGGGCGGGCGTTGTTCCGCTGGCCGTTCCAGTGGCGCGAGCTCATCCTGCAGTGCTGGTTCATCATGCGGGTGGCCTTCCTGCCGACCATCATGGTCTCGATCCCACTGACCGTGCTGCTGATCTTCACCCTCAACGTCCTGCTGGCCCAGTTCGGCGCCGCCGACCTGTCCGGGGCCGGCGCGGCGATCGGCGCCGTCACCCAGTTGGGCCCGCTGACCACCGTGCTGGTGGTCGCCGGCGCCGGATCCACCGCCATCTGCGCGGACCTCGGCGCGCGCACCATCCGCGAGGAGATCGACGCGATGGAGGTGCTCGGCATCGACCCCATCCACCGGCTGGTGGTGCCCCGGGTGATTGCCGCCACGGTGGTCGCCACGCTGCTCAACGGGCTGGTGATCACGGTCGGTTTGGTCGGTGGCTATCTGTTCGGGGTCTACCTGCAAAACGTCTCCGGCGGCGCGTACCTGGCCACGCTGACCACCATCACCGGCCTGCCGGAAGTGGTCATCGCGACGGTCAAGGCCGCGACGTTCGGCCTGATCGCCGGCCTGGTCGGCTGCTTCCGGGGGCTCACCGTGCGCGGCGGCTCCAAGGGGCTGGGCACCGCGGTCAACGAGACCGTGGTGCTCTGCGTGGTCGCGCTGTACGCGGTCAACGTGGTGCTGACCACGATTGGTGTGCGCTTCGGGACGGGGCACTGACATGTCGACTGGTGCTGTGCTGCGCGCCCGCTTCCCGCGGGCGGTGGAAAACCTCAACCGATACGGCGGTGCGGCCGGGCGCGCGGTCGACGACATCGGCCAGATGGGCTGGTTCGGTGCGGAGACCCTCGCGCACATCCCGCACGCGCTGCGCAACTACCGCAAGGAGACCCTGCGGCTGATCGCCCAGATCGGCATGGGCACCGGTGCCATGGCCGTCATCGGCGGCACCGTCGCGATCGTTGGCTTCGTGACGCTGTCGGGCAGCTCGCTGGTGGCCATCCAGGGTTTCGCTTCGCTGGGCAACATCGGTGTCGAGGCGTTCACGGGGTTCTTCGCCGCGCTGATCAACGTGCGCATCGCCGCCCCGGTGGTGACCGGTATCGCGATGGCGGCCACCGTCGGCGCCGGCGCGACCGCCGAACTGGGCGCCATGCGGATCAGCGAGGAGATCGACGCCCTGGAGGTGATGGGCATCAAGTCGATCTCGTTTTTGGCGACGACGCGGATCATGGCGGGGCTGGTGGTGATCATCCCGCTCTACGCGCTGGCCATGATCATGTCGTTCCTGTCTCCGCAGATCACCACCACGGTGTTCTACGGGCAGTCCCACGGCACCTACGAGCACTACTTCCGGACGTTCCTGCGCCCCGACGACGTGTTCTGGTCGTTCTTGGAGGCCATCATCATCACCGCGGTGGTGATGATCACCCACTGCTTCTACGGCTACAACGCCGGTGGGGGGCCCGTCGGCGTGGGTGAGGCCGTGGGCCGGTCGATGCGATTCTCGCTGGTCTCGGTGCAGGTTGTCGTCCTGTCGGCCGCGTTGGCGCTCTACGGCGTCAACCCCAACTTCGCGCTCACGGTGTAGCTGCCATGGCTGCCCAGGTCAACAAGCCGCACAACCCGCCCTACAAGCTGGCCGGCCTGGCGGTGCTCGTCATCGGCGCGGTGGCTCTCGCGTTGGTGTACGGGCAGTTCCGGGGTGATTTCACGCCGAAGACGAAGTTGACGATGCTGGCGTCGCGGGCGGGTCTGGTGATGGATCCGGGGTCGAAGGTCACCTACAACGGGGTGGAGATCGGGCGGGTGGCCGACATCTCCGAGACGGTGCGCGACGGCAAGCCGGCGGCCAAGTTCACGCTGGATGTCTATCCGCGTTATCTGCATATGATTCCGGCCAACGTGGTCGCCAACATCGAGGCGACAACGGTGTTCGGCGGTAAGTATGTGTCGTTGACGGCGCCGAAGAACCCGTCGCCGCAGCGGGTCACGCCGGCCACGGTCATCGATGCAAGGTCGGTGACCACCGAGATCAACACGTTGTTCCAGACCATCACCTCGATCGCCGAGCGGGTGGATCCGGTGAAGGTGAACTTGACGCTGAGCGCGGCGGCGCAGGCGCTCTCGGGTTTGGGGGACAAGTTCGGTCAGTCGATCGTCAACGGCAACGCGGTGCTCGATGACGTCAATCCGCAGATGCCGCAGGCCCGCCGCGACATTCAGGGGTTGGCGGCGCTGGGGGACACCTACGCCGACGCCTCGCCGGATCTGTTCGACTTCCTCAACAACGCGGTGATCACCTCGCGCACGCTCAACGCCCAGCAGAAGGATCTGGATCAGGCGTTGCTGTCGGCGGCCGGGCTGGGCAACAACGGGGCGGAGGTCTTCAACAACGGGGGGCCGTATCTGGCGCGCGGTGCCAAGGACCTGGTGCCCTCGGCCGAGCTGCTGGACACCTACAGCCCGGAGCTGTACTGCACCGTGCGCAACTACCACGACATCGAGCCCAAGGCGGCCTCGTTCCTGGGCGGCAACGGCTACTCACTCAACGCCCACACCCAGGCGCTGTCCGGCCTCGGGCTGGTGGCCAACCCGGTGTCCCTGGTCGCCACGAGCGTGCTGACGATGGGGCTGGGTGCGGCCGCCGGGCTGATCGGCGGGGCGCCCAACCCCTACATCTATCCGGAGAACCTGCCGCGGGTGAACGCCCGCGGCGGCCCGGGGGGCGCCCCGGGGTGCTGGCAGGAGATCACCCACGATCTGTGGCCGGCGCCCGAGCTGGTGATCGACTCCGGCAACAGCCTCGCACCGTACAACCACCTGGACACCGGGTCGCCGTACGCGATCGAGTACGTCTGGGGCCGTCAGGTAGGGGATAACACGATCAACCCATGAAAATCACCGGTACCGTCATTCGACTCGGCATCTTCTCCTCGGTGCTGCTGCTGTTCACTGTCATGATCATCGTGGTGTTCGGCCAGATGCGTTTTGACCGGACGTACGGCTACTCGGCGGAGTTCAACAACATCAGCGGGCTGCGGGCGGGCCAGTTCGTGCGCGCGTCGGGGGTCGAGGTCGGCAAGGTCTCCTCGGTGCACCTGGTCGACGGCGGCAAGCGGGCGCGGGTCGACTTCGACGTCGACCGCTCGGTGTCGCTGTATCAGTCCACGACCGCGCAGATCCGCTACCTGAACCTGATCGGCGACCGCTACCTGGAGCTCAAGCGCGGGGAGGGCCAGGGCGCGGACAAGGTGCTGCCGCCGGGCGGGTTCATCCCACTGTCGCGCACGTCGCCGGCGCTGGACCTCGACGCGCTGATCGGTGGGTTCAAGCCGCTGTTCCGGGCGCTGGACCCCGAGAAGGTCAACACGATCGCGACGTCGCTGATCACGGTGTTCCAGGGGCAGGGCGGCACCATCAACGACATCCTGGACCACACCGCGCAGCTGACCTCGCAGTTGGGGGAGCGGGACCAGGCGATTGGCGAGGTGATCAAGAACCTCAACGTCGTGCTGGACACCACGGTGCGGCACCGCAAGGCGTTCGACGACAGCGTCAACAACCTCGAGGTGCTGATCACCGGGCTCAACGACCACCGGCAGCAGCTGGCCGGCGGGACCGCGCACATCAGCAACGCCGCCGGGACGGTCGCCGACCTGCTGGCCGAGGACCGAACGCTGCTGCACAAGAGCCTCGGCTACTTGGACGCCATTCAGCAGCCGCTGCTCGATCAGCGCGAACAGCTGATCGACTACCTGCACAAGGTGCCGACCGCGCTGAACATGATCGGGCGCGCGATCGGTTCCTACGGGGACTTCGTGAATTTCTATTCCTGCGACATCTCGGTCAAGATCAACGGGCTACAGGCCGGGGGGCCGGTCCGCACGGTGAGGCTCTTCCAGCAGCCGACGGGTAGGTGCACACCGCAATGAGAACGCTGGAACCGGCCAACCGGCCCCGCATCGGCCTGATGGGCATCCTGGTGATGCTGCTGGTCCTGGGCGTGGGCCAAAGCTTCACCAGTGTCCCGATGCTGTTCGCCAAGCCCAACTACTACGGGCAGTTCACCGACACCGGCGGCATCAGCACCGGCGACAAGGTGCGCATCGCCGGCATGGACGTCGGCAAGGTGGAGAGCCTCAAGATCGACGGCGACCACATCCTGATGAAGTTCTCGATCGGCACCAACACCATCGGCACCGAGAGCCGGCTGTCGATCAAGACCGACACCATCCTCGGCAAGAAGGTCATGGAGGTCGAGACGCGGGGCTCGCAGCGGCTGGCGCCGGGCGCCACGCTGCCCCTGGGCCAGAGCACCACCCCCTATCAGATCTACGACGCGTTCTTCGACGTCACCAAGGCCGCGCAGGGCTGGGACATCGACACGGTCAAGACGTCGCTGCACGTGTTGTCGCAGACCATCGACCAGACCTACCCCCACCTGAGCGCCGCCCTCGAGGGGGTGTCGAAGTTCTCCGACACCATCGGCAAGCGCGACGAGCAGGTCAAGCACCTGCTGGCGCAGGCCAACCAGGTGGCCAGCGTGCTGGGCGACCGCAGCGAGCAGGTCGACCGGGCGTTGGTCAATGCGAAGACGCTGCTGGCCGCCTTCAACGAGCGCGGCCAGGCCATCAACGCGCTGCTGGGCAACATCGCCGCGTTCTCCGAACAGGTCAAGGGGCTGATCAACGACAACCCCAACCTCAACCACGTGCTCGAACAGCTGCACCAGCTCAGCGACATCCTGGTCCAGCGCAAGGACGACGTCGCCACGGGCCTGACCGAGGTCGGCAAGTTCCTGCCGTCGCTGAACGAGGCGATCGCGTCGGGGCCGTTCTTCAAGGTGGTGCTGCACAACCTGGCGCCCTACCAGATCCTGCAGCCGTGGGTCGACGCCGCCTTCAAGAAGCGCGGCATCGACCCCGAGGAATTCTGGCGCAGCGCCGGGCTGCCGGAGTTCCGGTTCCCCGACCCCAACGGCACCCGGTTCCCCAACGGGGCGCCGCCGCCCGCACCCCCGGTGCTGGAGGGCACCCCCGACCACCCGGGACCGGCCGTCCCGCCGGGATCGCCGTGCTCCTACACGCCGGCGGCCGACGCGCTGCCGCGGCCGGACAACCCGCTGCCGTGTGCCGGGGCGACCACCGGGCCGTTCGCGGGCCCCGGCTTCCCCGCGCCGGTCGACGTGCAGACGTCGCCGCCCAACCCGGGCGGGCTGCCGCCCACGCCGGGCATCCCGATCGCCGGGCGGCCGGGCGACCCGCCGCCGGACGTCCCGGGGACCCCGGTGCCGCTGCCGACGCAGGCGCCGCCGGGTGCGCGCACCGAGAACCTCGCGCCGGCGGGCCCGACGCCGCCGCCGTCGACGTTCGCCCCGGGTCTGCCGCCCGGGCCGGCCGCGCCGCCGGGACCCGGCGAGCAGTTGCCGGCGCCGTTCATCAACCCGGGCGGATCGGGAGGCAGCGGAGCAGCGGGAGGAGGTAGCCAGAATTGAGCACGATCTTTGACATCCGTAACCTGCGGCTGCCCAAGCTGTCGCGGGCGTCGGTGATCATCGGCTCGCTGGTGGTGGTGCTGGCCCTGGTGGTCGGCTACGTCGGCTACCGGCTCTACGAGAAGCTGACCAACAACACCGTGGTGGCCTACTTCCCCGAGGCCAACGCGCTCTATCCGGGTGACAAGGTTCAGATCATGGGCCTGCGGGTGGGTTCGATCGACAAGATCGAGCCGGTCGGCGACAAGATGAAGGTCACCTTCCACTACCAGAACCAGTACAAGGTTCCGGCCAACGCCTCCGCGGTGATCCTCAACCCCACCCTGGTGGCCTCGCGCGCGATCCAGCTGGAGCCGGCCTACAAGGGTGGTCCGGTGCTGGCCGACAACGCGGTGATCCCCGAGGAGCGCACCCAGGTGCCGACGGAGTGGGACACGCTGCGCAACAGCATCACCAACATCGTGTCCAAGCTCGGCCCCACCAAGGAGCAGCCGACGGGGCCGTTCGGTGAGGTCATCTCGTCCTACGCCGACGGGCTGGCCGGCAAGGGCAAGCAGATCAACACGACGCTGAACAGCCTCTCGCAGGCGTTGACCGCGCTCAACGAGGGCCGCGGCGACTTCTTCGCGGTGGTGCGCAGCCTGGCGCTGTTCGTCAACGCGCTGCACCAGGACGATCAGCAGTTCGTCGCGCTGAACCAGAACCTGGCCGACTTCACCACACGCCTGGCGAGCTCCGATGGCGCCCTGGCCAATGCGGTGCAGCAGTTCGACAGCCTGTTGTCGACCATCCGCCCGTTCCTGGACAAGAACCGCTCGGTGCTGGTCCAGGACATCGACAACCTGCAGACCGCGACGAACACGCTGCTGCAGCCCGAGCCGCTCAATGGGCTGGAGACCGCGCTGCACGTCCTGCCGACGGCGGCCGCCAACATCAACCAGATCTATCACCCGTCGCACGGTTCCGTGGTCGCGATCCCGGCGGTCACGAACTTCGCCAACCCGATGCAGTTCATCTGCAGCACGATCCAGGCCGGCAGCCGGCTGGGGTACCAGGAATCGGCGGAACTGTGCGCGCAGTACCTGGCGCCGATCCTGGACGCGATCAAGTTCAACTACCCGCCGTTCGGGTTGAACCCGTTCTCCACCGCCGAAACGCTGCCCAAGGAGATCGCCTACTCCGAGCCGCGGCTGCAGCCGCCCGACGGCTACAAGGACACCACGGTGCCGGGGATCTGGGTGCCCGACACCCCGACCTCGCACCGCAACACCCAGCAGGGCTGGATCGTGGCCCCCGGGATGCAGGGAGAGAAGGTGGGGCCGATCACCGCGGGGTTGATGACCCCGGACTCGCTGGCCGAACTCATGGGTGGCCCCGACATCGCGCCGGTTCAGTCGAACCTGCAGACCCCGCCGGGACCGCCGAACGCCTACGACGAGAACCCGATCCTGCCCCCGATGGGCGTGAACGCTCCGCAGGTTCCGATACCGCCCCCACCACCGGGACCCGAGGTGGTCCCGGGTCCGGTCGCGCCGACGCCGTCGCCGCTTGACGCGGGGATGGGCCAGTGAGGGCCGTGATGAGCGCGGGACGCGCGAAGAGCGGGCCGAACCGTCGGGCAGTGAGGGCCGTGATGAGCGCGGGACGCGCGAAGAGCGGGCCGAACCGTCGGGCAGTGAGGGCCGTGATGAGCGCGGGACGCGCGAAGAGCGGGCCGAACCGTCGGGCAGTGAGCGCCGCCCGCATGATGCGCCGCCGGGCCTGGCAGGCGCTGGCGCTGCTGATGGCGGCGCTGACACTGAGCTCGTGTGGCTGGAAGGGCATCTCCAACGTCGCGATCCCCGGCGGCCCGGGCAGCGGGGCCAACTCGTACACCGTCTACGTGCAGATGCCCGACACGCTGGCGATCAACGGCAACAGCAAGGTGATGGTCGCCGACGTCTACGTCGGCTCCATCCGGGACATCAAGCTCAAGAACTGGGTGGCCACGTTGACGCTGGGCATCGACAAGAGCGTCAAGCTGCCCAAGAATGCGACCGCCAAGATCGGCCAGACGTCGCTGCTGGGCTCCCAGCACATCGAGCTGGCCGCGCCGGCGAACCCGTCGCCGGAGCTGCTGAAGAACGGCGACACCATCCCGCTGAAGCGCTCGTCGGCCTTTCCCACCACCGAGCAGACGCTGGCCAGCCTTGCGCTGATCCTGCGCGGTGGCGGGATCCCGAACCTGGAGGTGCTGCAGAACGAGGTCTACAACGTCTTCAACGGGCGGGGTGAGCAGATCAGGTCCTTCCTGGGCAAGCTGGACACGTTCACCACCCGGCTCGACGAACAGCGCAATGACATCACCCACGCCATCGACTCCACCAACCGGCTGCTGGCCTACGTGGGCCAGCGCGCGGACGTCCTGGATCGGGTGCTGACCGACGTGCCGCCGCTGCTCAAGCATTTCGCCGACACCAAGAACCTGCTGATCAATGCGACCGACGCGGTCGGACGGCTCAGCGCAGCGACCGACCAGTACCTGTCGGAGGCGCGTGGGCCGCTGCACACCGACCTGCAGGCGCTGCAGTGCCCGCTCAAGGCGCTCGGCCGGGCCTCGCCCTACCTGATCGGCGCGCTGAAGCTGATCCTCACGCAGCCGTTCGACATCGACACCGTGCCGAAGCTGTTCCGCGGCGACTACATCAACATCTCGCTGACGCTCGACCTGACCTACAGCGCGGTCGACAACGCGTTCCTCACCGGCACCGGATTCTCGGGAGCGCTGCGCGCGCTCGAGCAGTCGTTCGGGCGCGACCCGGAGACGATGATCCCCGACGTGCGCTACACGCCGAACCCGAACGACGCGCCGGGCGGGCCGCTGGTGGAAAGGGGGGACCGGAATTGCTGACCCCCTTCGTCAAACGCCAGCTGGTCGTCTTCGCGATCATGACCGTGGTCTCGCTGCTGGTGCTGGGCGTCTACTACCTGCAGCTCCCAAGTCTGGTGGGCATCGGCCGGTACACGCTCAAAGCCGACCTGCCCGCCTCGGGCGGGTTGTACCCGACGGCCAACGTGACCTACCGCGGCATCACGATCGGCAAAGTCACCGACGTCGAGCCGACCGAGCAGGGCGCCAAGGCGACGATGAGCATCGACAGCCGTTACAAGATCCCGATCGACGCCACGGCCAACGTGCACTCGGTGTCGGCGGTCGGTGAGCAGTACCTGGACCTGGTGTCGACCGGGCGGCCCGGCAAGTTCCTGTCCCCCGGGCAGACCATCACCGAGGGCACCGTGCCGGCCGCGATCGGCCCGGCGCTGGACACGGCGTACAAGGGGCTGGCCGCCCTGCCGAAGGACAAGATCTCCCAGCTGCTCGACGAGACCGCCGAATCCGTCGGCGGTCTGGGCCCGGCCCTGCAGCGGCTGGTCGACTCCACCCAGGCGATCGTCGGTGACTTCAAGACCAACATCACCGACATCAACGACATCATCCAGAACTCCGGCCCGGTGATTGACAGCCAGGTCAAGTCCGGTGATGCGATCGAACGCTGGGCACGCAACCTGAACAGGCTCGCCGCGCAGACCGCGCAGACCGACCAGAGCTTGCGCAGCGTGCTGCACCAGGCGGCGCCCACCGCAGACCAGGTCAACGAGGTGTTCAGCGACGTCCGCGAGTCGCTGCCGCAGACGCTGGCCAACCTCGAGGTCGTGTTCGACCTGCTCAAGAAGTACCACGCCGGTCTGGAGCAGGTGATGGTGTTCCTGCCGCAGGGCGCCTCGATCGCGCAGACGGTGGCCGCGCCGTTCCCCAACCAGGCCGCCCTCGACCTGGCGCTGTCGATCAACCAGCCGCCGCCCTGCCTGACCGGGTTCATCCCGGCGTCGCAGTGGCGGGCCCCGGCTGACACCAGCCTGGCGCCCCTGCCGAGCGGCACCTACTGCAAGATCCCGATGGACACGCCGGCCAACAGCGTGCGCGGCTCGCGCAACATTCCCTGCGCGGACGTGCCCGGCAAACGGGCTGCCACCCCGCGGGAGTGCCGCGACCCGAAGCCCTACGTCCCGGCCGGCACCAACCCCTGGTACGGCGACCCGAACCAGATTGTGACGTGCCCGGCGCCCGCGGCGCGCTGCGACCAGCCGGTCAAGCCGGGGCAGGTGATCCAGGCGCCGTCGATCAACACCGGCATGAACCCGGCGCCCTCGGACCGGGTGGCCGGCACGCCGCCGCCCACCAGCGACCCGTTGACGCGGCCGGGAAGCGGTAGCGTGCAGTGCAATGGGCAGCAACCCAACCCGTGCGTCTACACTCCGGGCGGGCCACCCACGGCGGTCTACAGTCCCCAAAGCGGTGAACTGGTAGGGCCCGACGGAGTCAAGTATTCCGTCGAAAACTCGACCAAAACAGGAGACGACGGATGGAAGGAGATGCTGGCACCGGCCGGCTGAACCCCACCGACGCGGACGATTCGTTGCGCACCGATGCGACGACTCAGGATTCACCTGAATCCGAGGTCGGCGCCCAGCAGACCGATCCCGGCGAGGCCGATCCCGGCGAGGCCGAGTCCCGAGCGAGGCCGATCCCGAGCGAGGCCGATCCCGGCGAGGCCGATCCCGGCCGAGGCCGAGGATCCCGTGCAGCGGGGTCCGTCGCGCCTGGGCCGGGGCTGGGTGGTCGGCATCGCCACGGCGCTGGTCGTGCTGGCCGGCGCCGTCGGGGCCGGCGGCTACTTTGCGCTGCGTTTCCACCAGCAGAGCCTGGACATGGCGCGCGAGAACGCGGAGGCTCTCAAGGCCGCGGTGGACTGCGTCTCGGCGACGCAGGCGCCCGACCCCAACGCGATGGCCGCGAGCGAACAGAAGATCATCGACTGCGGCACAGACGCGTTCCGCTCGCAGGCCCTGCTGTACACCAGCATGCTGGTGCAGGCCTACCAGGCGGCCAACGTCCACGTGCAGGTGTCGGATGTGCGGGCCGCCGTCGAGCGCAACAACGGCGACGGCTCGGTCAACGTGCTTGTCGCCCTGCGCGTCAAGGTGGAAAGCGACCAGAACCAGAACGAAACCGGCTACCGGCTGCGGGTGAAGATGGCGCCGGCCGACGGCCAGTACAAGATCTCCAAACTCGACCAGGTGACCAAGTGACGGTGGTGGTCGACGAGACCGCGACCACGCCAACGCCATCGACGACCACGTTGGCGCCGTGGCATCTGCGCGCCGGCGCGCTGGCCGTCGACGTCGTTCCGGGCACCGCCGCGGTGGCGTCCTCGGCGTTGGCGGCCTTCGCCGTCCGTCAGCACCCCGCCTGGTGGTGGGTGTGCGTCTCGGTGGGTGGGCTGGCGATCCTGCTGACGTTGGTCAACCGGCTGCTGCTGCCCACCGTCACCGGGTGGAGCCTGGGCCGCGGGCTGTGTGGGATCGCGGTGGCTCGCCGGGACGGTGCCGCGCCGGGGGCGTGGAGGCTGCTCGTGCGGGACCTTGCCCACCTGCTCGACACCGTGGCGGTGGTGGGATGGCTGTGGCCGCTGTGGGATCCGCGGCGCCGCACCTTCGCGGACGTGTTGCTGCGCACCGAGGTGCGACGGGTGGGCGCCGAGGCGCGACCGGCCGGCATTCGGCGGTGGGCCGCGGCGACGGTGCTCACTGCGGCGGCGGTGTGCGCGGCGGGTGCGGGCGTGAGCTATCTGGTCGTGTACTCCCCGCAGCGGGCCACCGACCACACCGTCGCCCACCTCAAGATCGAGGGGCCCAGGATCGTCGCCCAGATGCTGACCTACGACCCCAAGTCGCTGCAGGACGACTTCGCGCGCGCCCGCTCGCTGGCCACCGACAAGTACCGGCAGAAGCTGGCTGCTCAGCAAGAGATCGTGCAGAAGGGCACCCCGGTGATCAACGAATACTGGGTGACCGACAGCGCGATCCAATCGGCGAGTCCGAATGCGGCGACGATGTTGCTGTTCATGCAGGGCCGGCGCGGCGCCAGCCCTAACGAGCGGTATATCACCGCGAGCGTTCGGGTGAGTTTCGTCAAGGGCGGCAACGACTGGCGCGTCGACGACCTCACGGTGCTGACCAAACCGAAGCCACCCGGGGGTGAAAAGTGAGTCCCCGTCGCAAGTTCGAGCCCGGCGAGGCCGCCCTGCTCGTCGCTCGGCCGGTGCCGCCGCGTCGAGCATGGGGCCTGCCGCTGGCCATCACGGTCGCCGCGGTGGTGAGCGCGGCGGCGATCACGGTCTCCACGCTGATGCTGATCTCTCACGAATCCCATCAGCGCGCCGAATCCAGGAACCGCGAGGTGCTCAGCTACGTGACGGGGTTCATGGGGCAGTTCACCTCCATCGACCCGTATCACGCCAACGACTACGTCAAGCGGATACTGGCGCAGGCGACCGGCAATTTCGCCAAGCAGTACCAGGAGAACGCCAACAAGATCCTGCTGCAGGTCGCCCGGGCGGAACCGGCCACCGGCACCGTCCTGGACGCCGGCGTGGAGCGGTGGAACGACGACGGTAGCGCCAACGTGATGGTGGCGACCGCGGTCACCTCCAAGTCGCCTGACGAAAAGCAGGTCATCGAGAACACGAACCGTTGGACGGCAACCGCAACGCAGGAAGGGAATCAGTGGAAGATCAGCAACCTGGTGCAGGTGATCTGACCGCCGATGCGGGCGCGGCGGCCGACACGACCGCCGGCGACGACGTCACCGAACACGACGAAACCGACGACGCCGCAACGCCGGAACCGGGCGACACCACCGCGGAAGACGACCGGGCGACACCACCGCGGAAGACGCACCGGGCGACACCACCGCGGAAGACACCGATGACGAGGCCCCGGCGGCCGACGGGGTCCGGTCCAGGCGTCCCGCGGGCAAGCGCCTCGCCGCCGTGGTCGCGGTGGCGGCCGTCCTGTTCGTCGGGTCGGCGGCGTTCGCCGGCGCGACGGTGCAGCCCTACCTGGCCGACCGCGCCACGGCCGCGACCAAGCTGCAGGTGGCGCGGCGGGCGGCCAACGCGATCACGACGTTGTGGACGTACACACCCGAGAACATGGACACCCTGGCCGATCGCGCGGCGGCCTATCTCAGCGGCGACTTCGAGGCCCAGTACCGCAAGTTCGTCGACGCGATCGTGGCCCCCAACAAGCAGGCCAAGGTCACCAACAGCACCGAGGTCACCGGCGCGGCGGTCGAATCGCTGGACGGCCCCAACGCCGTCGTCATCGTCTACACGAACACCTCGTCGACCAGCCCGCTGACCAAGAACATCCCCGCGCTGAAGTACCTGTCGTACCGGCTCTTCATGAAACGCACGAACGGGCGCTGGCTGGTGACCAGGATGACGACCATCACCTCGCTGGACCTGACGCCGCACGTGTAGCGCGGCCCGGACCAGCGCATGGCCGTCACCTCGCCGGTATCGCAGCGATCGACCGTGGCGGCGTTGCTGTTGCTGACGTTCGCCACGGGGCTGGCCGACTCGATCAGCATCTTGGTCCTCGGCCACGTGTTCGTCGCCAACATGACCGGCAACGTGATCTTCCTGGGCTTCTGGCTGGCTCCGCGAACCACCATCGACCTGACCGCCGTCGTGGTGGCCCTGCCCACCTTCGTGTGCACCACGATCCTGAGCGGCCGGCTTTCGCGGCATTTCGGTGCGCGGACGCGCCCCTGGATCACCGCGGTGCTGGCCACGGAAATCATCCTGTTGGTGACGTTGTCGATCGTGGCCGGCGCGGGTGTGCTGCGCTACCACGACAACACCAAGCTCATCATGATCGGCGTCCTGACGGTGACGTTCGGCCTGCAGCACTCGACCGCCCGCCAGTTCGGGATCCAGGAACTGTCGACCACGGTGCTGACGTCGACGATCGTCAGCCTCGGCCTGGACAGCCACCTGGCCGGGGGAACCGGTGACCGGGAGAGGCTGCGGTTCGGCGTCATCTTCACGATGTGCGCCGGCGCATTCCTGGGCGCCACGCTGTCCCGGTTCGTCGTCGCACCGGTGTTCGCGCTCACCGCGGCGGTGGTGGCCACCAGCCTGCTGATCTTCCGGTTCGGACCCGCTGCGACGAAAGTCACTGCGGCCCCGTCTAGTTGAAGGCCAGCCAGCTGGGCAGCGCCCGCTCGTGGGAGTCGCACAGGACCTGTCGGGTGTCGCACGAGCCCCGCGGCGATCCGGCGCCGGCCCACATGCCGCCGGTGTCGCGGCGCAGCACGATCGCCGACGATCCGCCGCCGTCGAGGAGGACCGCCGTGTCGCTGCCCAGCCCGCGGAACAGGTCCTGGATGTTGTCCGGCGTGTAGCTGCCGCCCTCGAAGACATACATCTCGTCCTTCTGGCGCGCGTAGGCCAGCGCCGTGCGCGCCGCGCTGGGACCGCCGTCATGCAGCTGCCCGGTGTTGCCGGGGGAAAGCAAGCCGATCCCGGACACCGCGACGAACCGCTCGTTCTTGCCCAGCAGGTCGGCGACCACCGGGGTCGCGGCGTCGTAATCCTGCTTGCTCCTTGGCCATACGACGTAGGGCGCGCCACCGGAGGGCAGGATCATCGTCGTCAGCGCGCTCCAGCTCTCGCCGCCGCCCGACAGGCCCTGCTTGCCGGGGTAGGCGACGGTGCCGGTGACGGCCTGATTGGCCAGGCCCTGGCCGTGCGTGTTGTCCACGAAGGCGCCCAGCGGCGAGCTGCAGCCGGTCTGCCGCCACGAGCCGCCCTGCTGCGGGCGCACATCGAAGAAGTTGGCGTTGATCGCGATCGTCGGCTGGCCCATCCGCTGCCACGCGGCGAGCGGAGCGTAGAGCTCCGACGCCTGATACAGCCCCTCGTGGGTGCGGGCGCCCGGGGTGTGCTCACAGCGGGCCTGGTCGCCCCGGTGGGTGTCGACCAGCAGGTGCGGGGAAAGCCGCCCTGCCGCGTTCTTGATGATCATCAGGTGCCCGCCGTTGTTCATCTCGTACCAGCTGCCGGCGGCGTTGAGCATCGGGGCGGGATGGCCCGCGCCGAAGTTGTAGACCAGGTACGAGCCCCTGGTGGTGTTGATGGCGTTGGCCAGCAGGTCGCGTCCGTCGGCGGCGTGCGCGACGGGCTGTCCCGTGGTGCCGGCCAGCGCGGCGCACGCAACCACGGCGGCGCCGCAGACCGCCAGTCGGCGCAGGGCGCCGGTTGCTGTCAGCACGGTAGCCCTTTCGGCCCTGATGTCGATGCAACGGGGTAAATTGCAACAATGAAAGCATCAGTCACACCGGACCCATTGTCAACTTTAATAACATGCGGGTGACGGTTGGGTCGCGCCGGAATTACGTTTCGGCGCTTGGGCTTTCGTCCGCTTCGCCCGCCGTGTCGCTCGGCGGCAGGCTTTCCTGCCTGCCCTCCTGCGCCCGTTGGCGCGCCTGGTGCTGGGTCTGGTGTTCCATGGCGATCGCCATCTCGGCCGCCCCGTGAATGCGGTGGAAACCCTTGCGGTCGTAGATGTTGGTGAGGATGCCGCCCAGCAGCAGACCGATGACCAGGCCGACGGTTGTCATCCACAATGCCTGGGCCAAGCCGGCATTCAAATGACCGTCGAAGTAGAGCAGTGACCGCGTGCCCAGGAACACTTGGTGCATCGGCTCGAACTCGGCCAGCCAGCGAAACAGCGGCGGCACGGCCTCCAGCGGGACCGTGGCGCCCGCCGACGGCAGCCCGAAGAACACGAAGATCAACAGGCCGACCAGGAGGCCTATGGAGCCCAGCACCGAGAGCAGGGAAGTCGACGTGATGCCCACCGCGGCGATCGCGAACGCCCCGTACGCCCACAGCTGCCAGCCGAGGTCGATGGGCATGCCGAGCCAGTGGGCGATCGCCAGGTAAGCCGCCGACGTGAGCAGCGCCAGCAGCACCATGATGACCCATTTCAACAGCAACGTATGAAATCGCGAGATGTGGACGTGGTCGGCGAAGCGGTACACCGGCCCGAATTCGGCCGGCACGTAACCGAGCAGCGTGTCCACCAGGGCGCTGACCACGATGCTGCCGGTGAACCCCGCCAGCAGCAGCAACAGCGAGTAATAGAACGCCGACAGCCCGTGTCCGGTGCCGTTGGGCAGCGGGTGATACACGACCGTGCGGATATCGACGGGACTGGCGAGGCCGGCCGCCGACGCACCGGTCAGCGGGGTTCCGCCCGCCCGAGCCGCCACGTCCGCCGTAAGCTGTTGGCCGATTTGGCCTTCGACCACGCCCATTGCCATGTCCAGGGTCTGGTAGGCGATGCTGGCACCGAGTGTGCCCGCCCGCGGATTGGTCGAGATCGTGATGGTCGGCCGGTCGGCGTGGGCGGGCGTGACCGCGCTCGCGCCATAGTCCCGCAGGCTCGACGAGAACGTCGGCGGTATCAGCACCTCGCCATATACCTCGGCTCTGTCCAGCTGCTGCTTGGCCTCGTCTTTGGACAGCACCCGAACGTCGAACTTCTGCCGGTCCAAGCCCGCAACCAGCCCGTCGGCGATCTGCGCGCCCGCCGGCCCGGCGTCCTCGTTGACCACCGCGATGGGGAAGTGGTGAAGGTTGCTCGTCGGATTCAGGATTCCGCCGAGGTACAGCGCACACAGCGCCGACATCAGGGCCAGTGTGATGAGCAGCGGCGCCGCCCAGAACCGTACGGTCCGAATCGCCTGGATGTTCCGGTTCGGGTTCGGCGCGGCGTGGCGCGGCTGCGATTGAGACATGTGGGCTCCCGTCTGTCGTGCCCACTGTAATTTGGTGCCCGCGCTCAGCCCACCCCGGCGGTGAGCAGGCGTTGCGCCGCCTGCAGCGCGCCCTCGAGCGCCTCGAGGGTCAGCCCGGTGGGGGCGCCGGCCCAGGGGGATCTCTTCCGGGACCCCACGGCGATGCTGGCCGGCGACGCCGACGTGGTCGTGTACGCCGCGGGCGCCAACCTGCGGCCGCTCGAGGCTGTGGACGACATGGTGTCCATCCTGCGCGCCGGCAAGAACGTGGTGTCGTGTTCGGTGGTGCCGCTGGTATTACCCGACGCGGTCGATTCCGCGTTCGCCGATCCGCTGCGGCAGGCCGCGCTCGAGGGCGGGGCGTCGTTCTTCACCACCGGCATCGACACCGGGTTCGCCAACGACGTTCTGCCGCTGGTGCTCACCGGGGTGTCGCGGGTGATCGAGTCGGTGTGGGTGACTGAGATGTTCAACTACGCGACCTATCCCGACTCCTCCGCGGTCTATGAGATCCTCGGGTACGGCAAGCCGCCGGAATTCCCGGCGTTCGCCGCCACGCCCGGGGTGTTCACGTTCGGCTGGGGCCCGGTGCTGCACCAGCTCGTCGCCGGGCTCGGCGTCGAGATCGACCGCATCGAGGAGGGCAACGAACGCATCGCCGCCACCGAGTTCTTCGACACCCCCACCGGTCACATCGCGACGGGGACGATCGCGGCCATGCGCTCGACGCTGACCGGATACAGCTGTGACACAACGACTTTCGTCATCGACCGCGTCACGCGCATGCGCGACGACACCGCCGCGGACTGGCCGCAGCCGCATCTCTGCATCCCCCGAAGGACCTGGGGTACGGGGCGGCCTCGGGCCGCGGCGGCTACCGGGTCGAGATCGAGGGATCCCCGAGCATGCGGTGCGAATTCGAGATGGCCGAGGACCACGACCACGACCTGGGGGCGCGCATCGCCGGATCCTCGCGCATGGTCAACGCGATCCCGGCGGTGTGCGCGGCCGCGCCCGGGCTGCTGTCCGCGCCGGACCTGCCGCTGATCACCGGCGCCGGCCTGGTCCGCAGGGTCGAGGACCCGGCGCCGGACAGCCGCCTGTTCTAACGCGGATACGACGCGGCGGCCAGCGCGAGGATCTCTGCGCGGTCGGCCGCCAGGACGAAGCCCGCTGCGATAGCGGTGTCGAGTGCGCCGGTGAAGCGGTCTAGGTATTCGCCGACGCCGCCCGGGTACAGCCGTCGCAGCGTTGTGGCGTCGAAGGGCTCCCCGGATCCGAAGATCGACGACATCACGCTCTCCGGGCCGCCGAGGCCGGAGGTCCGCGCGGTCGGCACGTCCACCCAAGGGGTCCGGACGCCGCCGAGCGCGAGGCCGTGGGAGTCCAGAACCGGTGCCGGAGTGTCGGTTTCGCCCACCTCGATGGGCGAGGCGGCCGGCGCCGGCTTGCCGGTGCGCACCCAGGCGTCCAGGGCGTCCAGCGCGGCTTGCAGGACGTAGTGGTGTTGCGGCGCGAAGTTGATGCAGTGGTTCAGCTGCTGGCCCATCAGGATGTCGGTGGGTGCGTAGGCCGCCACGATGTCCTCGAGTGGCGCGGTGCCGCTGTCGATGCGCGCGACCTGGATCGTGTAGTTGTCGGCGTGGGCGGAGCCGGGAATCTCCCACACCCGCAGCTTTTCGTCATCGGGCTGGCGCGCGAAGTAGTAGCCCTGCCGGACCCCGCCGAACAGGTCGGTCTCGGTGATGATCGCCAGGAGCGGCGCGCGCAGGTCGGTGCGGAATCGCACCGCATCCGGCGCGCCCGACTCGTCGAAGATGGATCCGCCGTCCAGCGGCGCGGCCGGCCCGAAGCGGGAGTGCACCAAAAAGCCGTCGTAGGTGCGGGCGAGCGGATCGACGGCGTTGACATAGGTCGTCAGGAACATGGCCGACTGGGACTCGCCCACGGCGATGACGCGCTCGGCGTGCAGCCGCCCGAGGTTTCGGGCCAGCCCGCCGATCTGGGAGAAGATGTCGTAGGAATACGCGTCGCCGGGGTGGCACAGCGCCGCATAGCGCGTGGCGTCCTGGCTCTTCAGCGACATGTCCGTGCCGAGCAGGCTGACACCACCCTGGACCCCCACCTGCTGGGCAGACACCGCGAGGTAGCCGTAGCCGGCACGGAGCATCTCGCGATGCGCCATCATCCACACCGCCGGCGCGTCGATGCCGCCGCTGACGTTGAGCCATTCGACAAGCACCGTCCCGTTGAACCGCTCCGGGTCGGCTGGCGTCAGCACCACCATCCGGGTGGCGTAATCGGCTGCGCCGCCGGGTGTTACCTGCCATGCGCCGTCGGTTCCCAGCGGCGCGGTGGGGGTGTAGCCGCGGGCCGTTCCGGACACGAAGAACTCCTCGGCCACGTATCCCAGGTCGCCGATGTCGAACGCGCCCAACAGCAACAGCGGCGTGCCGGGCACGGGGGTGACGCGTGGGGAATCGGTCATCTGCGCTCCGGTCTCTGGGCGGGTGTCATAGGGAACTGGGCAAGCCGAACCTTTCGAACAGCGCGGCGTCGAAGAACGCGACCACGTGCGAGATCCCGTCGGGCGTCACATCCAGGACCTGCAGGTGGAACGGGACGTGCACGGCGCCGGCCCGCATGTACAGCGCGGCGGCGGGCTGGCCGTTGGCGACCAGCGGGACCAGGCGCATGTCGCCCGGGCATTCGGCGGGGCACTGCTGTTTGATCAGGGTGACGATGGCCCGCGGGCCCTGATACCAGCCGAGGTAGGGCGGCATCTCCCAGATGGCCTCGGCGGTGAACAGCCCCACCAGGCGGTCGATGTCGTAGGCCTCGAACGCGGCGATGTAGCGGGCCAACCGGTCCCGGGCCTCCGCCGAGTCCGGCGCCGCCAGCCGGTCCTGGCGGTCGGGCCGGGCGGCTTCGAGCTGGGTCCGGGCCCGCTGCAGCAGGCTGTTGACGGCGACGGTGGTGGCGCCGATCGCCTCGGCGACCTCGGCGGCCTTCCAGCCCAGCACGTCGCGCAGCAGCAGGACCGCCCGCTGCCGCGGCGAAAGGTGTTGCAGCGCGGCGACAAACGCTAACCGCACCGATTCGCGCGAGGCGACGATCGCCGACGGGTCGGCCGAGTCGTCCGGCACGTCTGGCAGCGGTTCGAGCCAGGGCACCTCGTGGCGCTGCACCAGCTCGGCGGTGGGGTCCGAACTTGGTGCGCCCAGCCCGCTGGGCAGCGGCCGCCGCTGCCTGCCCGCAAGCGCGCTCAGGCAGGCGTTGGTCGCGATGCGGTGCAGCCACGTGCGCAGCGACGAATTGCCCTCGAAGCGGTCGTAGGCCTTCCAGGCGCGCAGGAGGGTTTCCTGCACCAGGTCCTCGGCGTCGTGCAGCGACCCGGTCATCCGGTAGCAGTGCGCCAGCAGCTCGCGTCGGTACGGCTCGGCATGGGCGGAGAACTCCGCCCGATTCCCGTCGGCATCGTCGGCTTCTTCCGTGAGCGGCCTCACGCGCAAGAGCCTACGCAGCTTGTCCGGCCGCGCCAGGTTCAGGTAACCACTACGCTGCCCGTAATGGTTACCACCCGCAGCGAACGGAATTTCGACGGCGTCGGTGGCGTGCGCATCGTCTACGACGTGTGGACGCCGGAGGGTCCGCCGCGTGCGGTGGTCGTGTTGTCACACGGGCTCGGCGAGCACGCGCGCCGCTACGACCACGTCGCGCGGTGTTTCGGCGACGCCGGCCTGGTCACCTACGCGCTCGACCACCGCGGGCACGGCCGCTCGGGCGGCAAGCGGGTGCTGGTGCGCGACATCGCCGAGTACACCGGCGACTTCGACACGCTGGTCCGCATCGCCACCCGGGAGCACCCCGGCCTCAAGTGCGTCGTGCTGGGGCACAGCATGGGCGGAGCGATCGTGTTCGCCTACGGCGTCGAACGCCCCGACAGCTACGACATGATGGTGCTGTCCGGCCCGGCGGTGGCCGCACAGGACCAGGTGTCGCCGCTGCTGGCGCTGGCGGCCAAGGTGCTCGGCGTGCTGGTGCCCGGCCTGCCGGTGCAGGAACTCGACGTCGAGGCGATTTCGCGGGACCCCGCGGTGGTGGCGGCCTACAACGACGACCCGCTGGTGTACCACGGCAAGGTGCCGGCCGGCCTCGGCCGCGCGCTGCTGCAGGTCGGCGAGACCATGCCGCAGCGCGCACCGGCCCTGACCGCGCCGCTGCTGGTCGTGCACGGCTCCGACGACCGGCTGATCCCCGTCGCCGGCAGTCGCCGCCTGGTCGACTGCGTGGGTTCCACCGACGTCGAGCTGAAGGTGTACCCGGGCCTCTACCACGAGGTCTTCAACGAACCGGAGCGCGACCAGGTGCTGCGTGACGTGGTGTCCTGGATCGTCAAGCGCCTGTGAGCGGCCGTGCCCGTAATGTCGCACCGCTGCCGTAGTTTGGCGCTATGAGCGACGACAAGATGCTGGCGCGCATCGCCGCGCTGCTGCGCCAGGCCGAGGGCACCGACAACCCGCACGAGGCCGACGCCTTCCTGGGCGCCGCGCAGCGGCTGGCGACGGCGGCCTCCATCGACCTGGCGGTGGCGCGCTCGCACGCGGCCACCCGGTCGCCCGCGCAGGCCCCGACGCAGCGGACGATCACCATCGGGACGGCCGGCACCCGGGGGCTGCGGACGTACGTACAGCTATTCGTGGTGATCGCCTCGGCCAACGACGTGCGCTGCGACGTGGCGTCGAACTCGACGTTCCTCTACGCCTACGGGTTCGCCGAGGACATCGACGCCACGCACGCCCTGTACGCAAGCCTGGTGGTGCAGATGGTGCGGGCGTCGGACGCCTACCTGGCCGCGGGGCAACACCGCCCCACGCCGACCATCACCGCCCGGCTCAACTTCCAGCTGGCGTTCGGGGCCCGCGTCGGCCAGCGCCTGGCCGAGGCCCGCGAGCAGGCCCGCCGCGAGGCGACCGAGGACCGCGGCCGCCCACCGGGCACGGCGATCGCACTGCGGGACAAGGAGATCGAGCTGCGCGACCACTATCGCAGCGCGTCGAAGGCCCGCGGGACGTGGCGCGCCACGAGCGCCTCGGCCGGGTACTCGTCGGCGGCGCGGCGCGCCGGTGACCGCGCCGGGCGGCGGGCCCGCCTGGGCAACAGCCCCGAGCTGCCCGGGGCGCGGGGCGCACTGGGCCGGTGACCGGTGCGGGCGCTCCGCGAGACTCCCAGCGCGCCAAGGTGTATGCGGCTGAGGAGTTCGTTCGCACGCTGTTCGACCGGGCCGCCGAGCACGAGTCGCCGGCGGTGGAGTTCTTCGGGGCGCAGCTGACGCTGCCTCCGGAGGGCCGCTTCGGGTCGGTCGCCTCCGTGCAGCGCTACGTCGACGACGTGCTCGCGCTGCCGGCGGTGCGGCGGCGGTGGCCGGGCACGCCGCCGCTGACGGTGCGGGCGCGCCGGGCCGCCACGGCCGCCCACTACGAAGACCGCGACGGAGCGGGCGTGATCGCGGTGCCCGACCGCGACACCGCCGACTGGGCGCTGCGCGAGCTGGTGGTGCTCCACGAGGTGGCCCACCACCTGTGCCGGGCGCAGCCGGCGCACGGCCCGGAGTTCGTCGCGACCAGCTGCGAGCTGGCCGAGCTGGTGATGGGACCCGAGGCGGGGCACGTGCTGCGCGTCGTCTACGCGAAAGAGGGTGTGCGGTGAGCGATCCCGACGCACGCGCGCGCGACGTCGAGTCGCGGCTGACCGACGACGAGCGCTTCGCGCTGCTGGCCAGCGTGATGGGGGCCGGCGAGATGTGGCCGCTGCGCGACGACCGCATCCCGCCCGGCGCGCCGATGAGCGCCGGGTACGTGCCGGGAATACCCCGCCTCGGCGTGCCGGCCCTGCTGATGAGTGACGCCGGACTCGGCGTCACCAACCCCGGCTACCGCCCGGGCGACACCGCCACGGCGCTGCCCGCCGGGCTGGCGCTGGCCGCCGGCTTCGACCCGGCGCTCGCCCGCTCCGCCGGCGAGGTCGTCGGCCGCGAGGCCCGCAGCCGCGGGTTCAACGTGCAGCTGGCCGGCGCGATGAACCTCGCCCGCGACCCGCGCAACGGGCGCAACTTCGAATACCATTCCGAGGACCCGCTGTTGACCGCGACGATCGCCGCGGAGTCGGTCATCGGGATCCAGCAGCAGGGCGTCATCTCCACGGTCAAGCACTACTGCCTCAACTGCAACGAAACCAACCGGCACTGGCTGGACGCCGTCATCGACCCCGATGCGCACCGCGAATCCGACCTGCTGGCCTTCGAGATCGCCATCGAGCGGTCGCAGCCGGGAGCGGTGATGGCGGCGTACAACAAGGTCAACGGCGACCACGCCGCCGGCAACGACGCGTTGCTCAACCGGGTGCTCAAGGGCGCCTGGGGATACCCCGGCTGGGTAATGTCCGACTGGGGCGGGACCCCGGGCTGGGAGTGCGCGCTGGGCGGGCTCGACCAGGAAAGCGGCGCGCAACTCGACGCGCTGCTGTGGGGGTGCGAGGCCTTCGGGGATCGGCTGCGCGCCGCCCACGCCGCCGGCGAGCTGCCCGCAGAGCGCCTGTCGGACATGGTGCGGCGCATCCTTCGCTCGATGTTCGCGGTCCGCATCGACGACCGGGAGGCGGGCCCGGCACCGGATCTGGCCGCGCACGACGACATTGCGCTGCAGATCGCGCGGCAGGGCATCGTCCTGCTGAGCAACCGCGGGGCGCTGCCCCTGGCGCCCGCACCGGGCGCGGTGATCGCCGTGATCGGCGGCTACGCGCAGCTGGGCGTGGCGGCGGGTTACGGTTCGAGCGCCGTCGTGCCGCCGGGAGGCTACGCGGGCGTGATCCCGATCGGCGGTTCGGGGCTGATGGCCGGCGTCCGCAACCTCTACCTGCACCCGTCGAGCCCGCTGGACGAGCTGAGGAGGCAATTCCCGCACGCGCGAATCGAGTTCGATCCCGGCCTCAGCACGGCGGAGGCGGCATCGACGGCGCGGCGCGCCGAATTGGCGATCGTCTTCGCGATCCGCGCCGAGGGGGAGGGGTTCGACGGCGCGGACCTGTCGCTGCCGTGGGGGCAGGACGCGCTGATCGCCGCCGTGGCGGCGGCCAATCCGAACACCGTCGTCGTGCTTGAGACGGGCAACCCGGTGACGATGCCCTGGCTGGATTCGGTCGACGCCGTGGTGCAGGCGTGGTATCCGGGCCAGGCCGGCGGCCGAGCCATCGTGGAAATTCTTGCGGGCCAAGTTAACCCGTCGGGCCGCCTGCCGATGACGTTCCCCGTCGACCTTACTCAGACGCCGCGTCCGGAGCTGCCCGGCCCCGGCGAAGCATGGGGTACGCCCACGACCATCGACTACGTGGAGGGGGCCGACGTCGGCTACCGCTGGTTCGCCCGCACCGGCCAGACGCCGCTGTTCGCGTTCGGTCACGGCCTGTCCTACACGAGGTTCGAGTACGACGACCTCGAGGTCGTCGGTGCCGAGACCATCACCGTCGGCTTCAGCGTGCGTAACGCCGGCGAACGGGCCGGCGCCGATACCCCGCAGCTGTATCTGACCGTCGCCGCGGGCGAGAAACGCATGCGGCTGCTGGGATTTCACCGGGTCGAACTCGAACCCGGGGAGCGCTGCCGGGTACGCATTGAGGCCGACCCGCGCCTGCTTGCCCGCTATGACGGCGGCGCGGCGAGTTGGCGCATCGCGGCCGGCGAGTACGTGGTGGCGGTCGGCGCCTCGGCCACCGACCTGCGGCTGGCGAGCACGGTCGAACTGGCCGGCCGTACGTTCGGGCGCTGACCGCGCGAGCGCGGTGGCCCGAACGTACGACCGGCGCCGCGCCTACTTGACGGGGACCAGTTCGTCGCCGCAGGTGCAGCGGTAGGCCTGGCCGGCGCCCGAGCAGTTGCAGGGAGCCTCGATGCGGACGCGGCAGCCGCAGCCCTCGTGGCCACAGGTCAGCAGGGTTCCGGTTTCGTAGCTTGCCATGTGAATCACCCCTCATATTGTGAACTTCAGTCGTGGCGGAAGGCACCGACCACGCCTCACTGTATACCCCGTACGGGTATATGCCAACCATCGGTTGAGCGCCGCGCGGCGAAGCCGCAGGCGGCTGGCGTTGCGGTCATGGAAGCGAAACCGACCCCCCATGACGCCGACGAATTCCTCGACGGCACAGTGATTGGTGTCAACCCGGCCCTGGCCGCGGTGCTCGAGCTCAGCCGGGCCGCCGGCCGGCCGCCCAGGCGATGGGCGAGAACCCCGCCTCGACGAGGCGGGTATTCAGGCCGTCGACGCCAGGCGGTGGGACGGCTTCGTGTTCGCGCGGGTGCGCCGGTGCGCAGGCCCGGAGTTTGCCCGTCGGCTCGGTTCCGTTTTTGGCGGGGCCGTCGCTGGGTAGCCTCCACTTGGATGGACGCGTTGCAGAAAGTCCAAATCCCTTACTACGTAAGAGAAAGGTTGAAACGATGAGCACAGTCCATTCCCCGATCGATCAGCATCCCGATCTACTGGCCATGCGCGCGGGCTACGAACGCGCGGCCGAGTCGATGGGTGCCTACGTGGCGTTCGGCATGACCCTGCTGGCGGGCCTGTACGTGGCCGCCTCGCCGTGGATCGTGGGGTTCGAACTGGTCAGGCGGCTCACCTGGTCCGACGTATTCGCCGGGATCGCGGTGGCGGTGCTGGCGTACGGGCTGGCGACGGCGTTGGACCGGGTCCACGGGTTGTCCTGGACGGTGCCTGTGCTCGGCGGATGGATCATCGTCTCGCCGTGGGTGCTGTCGGGTTTCACACCGGTCACACCCGGCATGGCGTGGTCGCAGGTCGTCGGCGGCACGATCGTTACCTGCCTGGGTCTGGCCGCCACCTACTTCGGCATGCGGACGCGGGTGGGGACGTCCCCGACGCGCCCGACGCACAATCACCACGAAGCGTGAGCCGGTAGGCGAAACGCCCGCCCCGGCCGGGTCCTACCCGGCCGGGGCATCGGGCTAGCCGCAGACCGCGCCGATGGCGGCCGAGCCGACCAGCCGGACGTACTTGGCCAGCACGCCAGTGGTGTAGCGAGGCGGGGGAGGTGCGAAACGTTCTCGCCGCGAAGCGAATTCGTCCGGATCGGCCAACACGTCCAGCGTGCGGGCGGCAACGTCGAGCCGGACCCGGTCGCCGTCGCGCACGAAGGCGATCGGTCCGGCGTCGAGGGCCTCCGGCGCGACATGGCCCACGCACAGGCCGGTGGTCCCGCCGGAAAACCGGCCATCGGTGAGCAGCAACACGTCCTTGCCCAGTCCGGCGCCCTTGATCGCGCCGGTGATGGCCAGCATCTCGCGCATCCCCGGGCCGCCCTTGGGGCCCTCGTAGCGGATGACCACCGCGTCCCCCTTGGCGATGGTGCCGTCCTCGAGGGCATCCAGCGCGGCCCGCTCGCCATCGAAAACCCTTGCGGTGCCTTCGAACACATCGGCTTCAAAGCCGGCCGTCTTGACCACCGCGCCGTCGGGAGCCAGCGATCCGCGCAGGATCGTGATCCCGCCGGTCGGGTGCATCGGGTTGTTCAGCGCGCGCAGCACCTTGCCGTCGGGGTCCGGCGGGGCGATGTCGGCCAGGTTCTCGGCCACGGTCCGGCCGGTGACGGTCAGGCAGTCGCCGTGCAGCAGGCCCGCGTCGAGCAGCGCCTTCATCACCACCGGCACGCCGCCGATGTGGTCGACGTCGGACATGACGTGCCGGCCGAACGGCTTGACGTCGGCCAGGTGCGGCACCTTCGCCCCGATCCGGCTGAAGTCCTCGAGGGCAAGCTCGACGTCGGCCTCGTGCGCGATGGCCAGCAGGTGCAGCACCGCGTTGGTCGAGCCGCCGAACGCCATCACCACCGCGATCGCGTTCTCGAAGGCCTCCTTGGTGAGGATGTCGCGCGCGGTGATGCCGCGCCGCAGCAGCTCGACGACGGCCTCGCCGCTGCGGCGCGCGAACCCGTCGCGGCGGCGGTCGGTCGCCGGCGGCGCCGCGCTGCCCGGCAACGACATGCCGAGCGCCTCGGCGGAACAGGCCATGGTGTTGGCGGTGTACATGCCGCCGCAGGCACCCTCGCCGGGGCAGATCGCGCGCTCGATGGCGTCGACGTCCTCGCGCGGCATCAGCCCGCGCGCGCAGGCTCCCACCGCCTCGAACGCGTCGATGATCGTGACCTCGCGTTCGCTGCCGTCGGACAGCTTGGCCACCCCCGGCAGGATGGAGCCGGCGTAGAGGAACACTGCGGCCAGGTCCAGCCGCGCGGCGGCCATCAGCATCCCGGGCAGTGACTTGTCGCAGCCGGCCAGCAGCACCGAGCCGTCCAGTCGCTCGGCCTGCATCACCGTTTCGACGCTGTCGGCGATCAGCTCCCGTGACGGCAGCGAGAAGTGCATCCCCTCGTGGCCCATCGAGATTCCGTCGGACACCGAGATGGTGCCGAACTCGAGCGGGTAGCCACCGGCCGAGAACACGCCCTCCTTGACCGCTGTGGCGAGCCGGTCGAGCGAAAGGTTGCACGGCGTGATCTCGTTCCACGACGATGCGACCCCGATCTGCGGCTTGGCGAAGTCCTCGTCGCCCATGCCTACGGCCCGCAACATGCCGCGGGCGGCGGCCTTCTCCAGGCCGTCGGTGACGTCACGACTACGGGGTTTGAGGTCGGCGACCGGCCTCGATTCGGTGGGTGTGGCCATCGTGCCAGTATGCGGGAACCGGCCGCGGGGCAAATGCGCGGGTCATACCCCGATGGGGTATAGGGTAAAATCGCGAACGGAAGTCGGCTTGACGACAGGTGCCTATTGGCAGGGGTGACGCAAAGATGACAACTGCACACGGATACTCGCAGCAAAAGGACAATTACGCCAAGAGGCTGCGCCGCATCGAGGGGCAGGTGCGTGGCATCGCCCGCATGATCGACGAAGACAAGTACTGCATCGACGTCCTCACCCAGATCAGCGCGGTCAACAGTGCCCTGCGTTCGGTGGCGCTCAACCTGCTCGACGAGCACCTCAACCACTGCGTCAGCCGCGCGGTCGCCGAGGGCGGCACAGATGCCGACGACAAGCTGGCCGAAGCGTCGGCCGCGATCGCGCGCCTGGTACGTTCCTGAAAGCGCAGGCGCGTCGAAAAGACGGGCGTGTTGAAATGAAATGGCGGGGGAACCCGTTCCGGCGGTGCGTACGGTTAGAACAGCGCGATCTCGCCAGCACACCGCCCGGTGGGTTGCGCACCCCCAACGATGACTGCCATGACTGCCGAAACCGTCAATGCCGGCGCGCGAACGTGGACGCCACGTGTCGCCGCGCAGCTTGCCGTGCTGGCCGCGGCGGCCTTCACCTACGTGACCGCCGAAATTCTTCCCGTGGGCGCCCTGCCGGCGATCGCGCGCAACCTGAACGTCAGCCTGGTCCTGGTCGGCACGCTGCTGACCTGGTACGCGCTGGTCGCCGCGCTGACGACGGTCCCGCTGGTGCGCTGGACCGCACACTGGCCCCGCCGGCGCGCGCTGATGCTCAGTCTGACCTGCCTGACCGCCTCCCAGGTGATCTCGGCGCTGGCGCCCAACTTCGCGGTGCTGGCCGGCGGCCGGGTGCTGTGCGCGCTCACCCACGGCCTGCTGTGGTCGGTCATCGCCCCGATCGCGACCCGGTTGGTGCCCGCCAGCCACGCCGGGCGCGCGACGACGTCGATCTACGTCGGAACCAGCCTGGCGCTGGTCGTCGGCAGCCCGCTGACGGCGGCGATGAGCCTGATGTGGGGCTGGCGCCTGGCGGTGGTGTGCGTGACCGTTGCGGCGGTCGTCGTCACGGTGGCGGGCCGGCTGGTGTTGCCCGAGATGGTGCTCACCGAGGATCAACTCGCCCACGTGGGCCCGCGGTCGCGCCATCACCGCAACGGGCGGCTGATCACGGTGAGCGTCCTGGCGATGATCGCGGTCACCGCTCACTTCGTGTCCTACACGTTCATCGTGGTGATCATCCGCAACGTCGTCGGCGTGCGCGGGCCCAACGTGGCCTGGATGCTGGCTGCCTACGGCGTGGCGGGCCTGCTCTCGATGCCGCTGGTGGCGCGGCCGCTGGACCGCCGGCCCAAAGGCGCGATCATCGTGTGCATGGCGGGCCTGACGGCCGCGTTCGTGGTGCTGACCGCGCTGGCGTTCGGCGGGTGCGTCAGCTGGCTGACGGTACTGGTCGGGACCGGCGCGCTGGTGCTGTGGGGCGCCATGGCCACCGCCGTCTCGCCGATGATGCAGGCCGCCGCGATGCGCAACGGGGCCAACGACCCCGACGGCGCCTCGGGGCTGTACGTGACGGCGTTCCAGGTGGGCATCATGGCGGGCTCGCTGGCGGGCGGGCTGCTCTACGAGATCAGCGTGGCGCTGATGCTGGCCGCCTCGGCGGGGCTCATGGGTGTCGCGCTGGTCGGCGTGGCCGCCAACCGACGGATGCTGGACGTCACGCCGCCAAGCTCACGCGATTCATAAGTTCGCAGGTCAGCGCCGCCGGTGTCGCCCTGGGCCGGCCCCGGGACGGCCGCGGGGAAGGTAGCTGGCCGCCAGGCTGTGCCACACTGTTTCAAGAACGTGACGGGAGGGATGGATATGCCGCGCTGGACGAGGGGCCCGACGGCGGGACGCACCTTCGCAGCTCTGGTCGGAGCCGGATTGGCGTCGGTCCTGGCGCCGGTGCTGGTGCTGACCGCGGGCTCCGCGGTCGCGGATCCGGACCAGGCGCCCGGCGATCCCGGGCCGGTTGCCGCCCCCGCCGACCCGCCCGCGCCGCCCCCGTGGGTGGCGCCCCCGCCGCCCGATCCCTTCGGTCAGCCGGCCGCGATGGGCCCCGTCGCCGGGCAGAATCCGGCGCCGTTCACCGGCGTCGCACCGTTCGGTCCGCCCAGGTTCGTCCCGGCGACCGGCTCGACGGTGGGCGTCGCCCAGCCGATCATCATCAATTTCCCGGGCCGGGTCGACGACGCCGGCGCGGCGCAGGACGCGGTGCATGTCTCGTCGGTCCCGCCGGTGCCGGGCAAGTTCTACTGGATGACCCCGACGCAGCTGCGCTGGCGGCCGCTGAGCTTCTGGCCCGCCCACACCGCGGTGACCATCGACGCGGGCGGCACCGTCTCCAACTTCTTTACCGGGGACACGCTGGTGGCGACGGCCAACGACGCCACGCACCAGCTCACCGTCACCCGCAACGGCGTGGTGGAGAAGACCTTCCCGATGTCGATGGGGATGGCCTACGGCAACCACCAAACCGCGAACGGCACCTACTACGTGCAGGACAAGAAGGCGTCGGTGGTGATGGATTCCTCGACCTACGGGGTCCCGGTCAACTCCGCCATGGGCTACAAGGTCACGGTGAGCGACGCCGTCCGGTTCGATAACAGCGGCAACTACGTGCACAGCGCGCCGTGGTCGGTGGGCGATCAGGGCAAGCGGGACGTCAGCCACGGCTGCATCAACCTCGCCCCGGGCAACGCGAAGTGGTTCTTCGACAACTTCGGCGCCGGCGACCCGATCATCGTGAAGAACTCCGTCGGCACCTACTCCAAGAACGACGGCTCCAACGACTGGCAGAGCTAGCCCCGCCGAGCAGACGCAAAATCGCCCATTTCTGGATCGAAATGGGCGATTTTGCGTCTGCTCGCCGTGGTGCGCGCGATTGGTGCTTCCGCCGGCCCGGCTGTTATGTATATCGTCATACATACATGCGGTTGACCGGGGAGGTCGGCGATGCGAAGCCCACGCGAGCGGATGGTCGTCTCCGCGGCGCTGTTGATCAGGGAGCGCGGCGCGCACGCCACCGCGATCTCCGACGTCCTGCAACACAGCGGCGCGCCGCGCGGGTCGGCCTACCACTACTTCCCCGGCGGGCGGACCCAGCTGCTCTGCGAGGCGGTGGACTACGCCGGCGAGCACGTCGCCGCCGTGATCGCCGCGGCCAAGTGCGGCCCGGACCTGGTGGACACCCTGGTCGCCAAGTACCGCGAGCAGCTGCTCGGCAGCGACTTCCGCGCGGGCTGCCCGATCGCGGCGGTCTCCGTCGAAGCCGGCGAGCAACAGGACCGCGAGCGGATGGCCCCGGTGATCGAGCGCGCCGCGGCGGTGTTCGACCGCTGGACCGACCTGATCGCCCAGCGCTTCACCGCCGACGGGATGGCGGCCGGCCGGGCCAATGAACTGGCGGTGCTGGCCACCTCGGCGCTGCAGGGCGCGCTGCTGCTGGCGCGGGTGCGGCGCGACCTGACGCCGCTGGATCTCGTGCACCGCCGGCTGCGCGACCTGCTGGCCGAGGCTGCCGAGACCTAGAGGGAAAGGACCCGCCGCAATGACGTGGAAGCCCACCGCATGCATCCTCTGCGAATGCAACTGCGGCATCGTCGTCGAAGTCGAGGACCGCCGACTGGCCCGAATCCGCGGCGATAAGGCGCACCCGGCCTCGCAGGGCTACACCTGCAACAAGGCGCTGCGCCTGGACCACTACCAGAACAGCCGCGCCCGGCTGACCGCCCCGCTGCGCCGCCGCGCCGACGGCGGCTACGACGAGATCGACTGGGACACCGCCATTTCCGAGATCGCCGACGGATTCGCACGCATCCGCGACACCTACGGCGGCGACAAGATCTTCTACTACGGCGGCGGCGGGCAGGGCAACCACCTCGGTGGGGCCTACAGCGGCGCCTTCCTCAAGGCGCTCGGGTCGCGCTACCGGTCCAACGCGCTGGCGCAGGAGAAGACCGGCGAGGCGTGGATCGACGGGCATCTCTACGGCGGCCACACCAGGGGCGAGTTCGAGCACGCCGAGGTGGCGGTGTTCGTCGGGAAGAACCCGTGGATGTCGCAGAGCTTTCCCCGGGCCCGCGTGGTGCTCAACGACATCGCCAAGGACCCGGACCGCTCGATGGTGGTCATCGATCCCGTCGTCACCGACACCGCCAAGATGGCCGACTTCCACCTGCGGGTGCGCCCCGGCACCGACGCGTGGTGCCTGGCGGCGCTGGCCGCGGTCCTGGTGCAGGAAAACCTCTGCGATGAAGCGTTCCTCGCCGAGCACGTGCGCGGCGTCGACCCCGTGCGCGCCGCGCTGCGCGACGTGGTGGTGGCCGACTACGCGCACCGGTGCGGCGTCGACGAGGAGCTGGTGCGGGCGGCGGCCCGGCGCATCGGCACCGCCGCCGGCGTCGCGGTGTTCGAGGACCTCGGGGTGCAGCAGTCGCCCAACAGCACGCTGTGCTCCTACCTGAACAAACTGCTGTGGATCTTCACCGGCAACTTCGCGAAAAAGGGCGGCCAGCACCTGCATTCGACGTTCGGACCGCTGTTCGGCCAGTTCTCCGGCCGCACGCCGGTTACCGGCGCGCCGATCATCGCGGGGCTGATCCCCAGCAACGTGGTGCCCCAGGAGATCCTGACCGAGCACCCGGACCGCTTCCGGGCCATGATCGTCGAAAGCAGCAATCCCGCCCACTCGCTGGCCAACTCGGCCGCCTGCCGGGAGGCCTTCGCGTCGCTGGAGCTGATGGTGGTCGTCGACGTGGCGATGACCGAGACCGCCCGGCTCGCGCACTACGTGCTGCCCGCGGCATCCCAGCTGGAGAAGCCGGAGGCCACCTTCTTCAATTTCGAGTTCCCGCGCAACACCTTTCAGCTGCGCCGGCCGCTGCTGCAGCCGCTGCCCGGCACCCTGCCCGAACCCGAGATCTGGGCCAGGCTGGTGCGCGCGCTGGATTTGGTCACCGACGCCGACCTGCGGTCCCTGCGCGAAGCGGCCCGGCGCGGCCGCCGGGCGTACACCGAGGCGTTCCTGGCCGCGGCGGCGTCCAATCCCACTGTGGCCAAACTGGTTCCGTACGTGCTCTACGAGACGCTCGGGCCGACGCTGCCGGAGGGGATGCGGGGCGCGGCGGCCCTGTGGGGCCTTGCGCAGAAGGCCGCGCTGACCTACCCCGAGGCCGTGCGGCGGGCCGGCCACGCCGACGGCAACGCGCTGTTCGAGGCGATCCTGGACAATCCCTCGGGGGTGACGTTCACCGTGCACGACTACGCGGACGACTTCGCCCTGATCGGTCACGCCGACCGCAAGATCGACCTGGACATCCCCGAGATGGCTGAGGAGCTCAGGGCATTGGCCGTGGGCCCGCCGCGGCTGACCACTCCGGAGTTCCCCATCGTGTTGTCGGTGGGCGAGCGCCGCGCCTACACCGCCAACGACATCTTCCGCGACCCGTCCTGGCGCAAGCGCGACGCCGACGGGGCGCTGCGTGTGAGCGTCGAGGACGCCGTGGCCCTCGGGCTGGTCGACGGCTGCCGCGCGCGGATCAGCACCGCGGCCGGCAGTGCCGAGGCGACCGTCGAGATCACCGAGACCATGCTCGCCGGGCACGCGGCCCTGCCCAACGGTTTCGGGCTCGACTACGTCGACGACGACGGGCGCACCGTCGTGCCGGGGGTGGCCCCGAACGCGCTCACCTCAACCGAATGGCGCGACCCGTACGCCGGAACGCCGTGGCACAAACACGTGCCCGCGCGCATCGAGTTGTGCCGAGCAGACGCAAAATCGCACGTTTAAAGCCTAAATTGGGCGATTCTGTGTCTGCTCGCGGGGAAAGCCGGGGCCCTTTTAGTTCCAGATCCTGACCCGGCGCTCGGGCGCCAGGAACAGGGCGTCGCCCTCGCCGACGCCGAAGGCCTCGTAGAACGAGTCGATGTTGCGCACGACGCCGTTGCAGCGGAATTCCGGCGGCGAGTGCGGGTCGACCGCCAGGCGCCGGATCGCTTCGGCGTCGCGGGCTTTGGTGCGCCACACCTGGGCCCAGCCGTAGTACACGCGCTGCACGCCGGTGAGGCCGTCGATGACGGGGGCGGGCTTGCCGTCCAGGGACAGCTCGTAGGCCAGCAGCGCGATGGACAGCCCGCCCAGGTCGCCGATGTTCTCCCCGACGGTGAAGGCGCCGTTCACGTGGTGCCCGTTGTCCAGGGTCCGGGGGGTGTAGCCCTCGTACTGCTCGATCAGCGCCTTGGTGCGGGCGCCGAACTCGGTGCGGTCGTCGTCGGTCCACCAGTCGACCAGGTTGCCGTCGCCGTCGTACTTGGCGCCCTGGTCGTCGAAGCCGTGCCCGATCTCGTGGCCGATCACCGCGCCGATGCCGCCGTAGTTGGCAGCGTCGTCGGCCTCGGCGTCGAAGAACGGCGGCTGCAGAATCGCTGCGGGAAAGACGATTTCGTTCAGCCCGGGGTTGTAGTAGGCGTTCACGGTCTGCGGCGTCATGAACCACTCGTCGCGGTCGACCGGCCCGCCGAGCTTGGCCAGCTCGCGGTCGTAGTTGACGGCGTAGCCGCGCCGGTAGTTGCCGTACAGGTCGTCGCGGGCGATCACCAGGGCCGAGTAGTCGCGCCACTTGGTGGGGTAGCCCACCTTGGCGGTGAACTTGCCCAGCTTGGTCAGCGCGCGCTCGCGGGTCTGCGGCGTCATCCAGTCCAGGCCGGTGATGGACAGCCGGTAGGCCGCCTCCAGGTTCTCCACCAGTGCGTCGATGCGGGCCTTGGCCTCCGGCGGGAAATGCCTTTGCACGTAAAGCTTTCCGACCGCGTCCCCCATCAGGGACTCCACCAGCGACACGCCGCGCTTCCAGCGGTCGCGGATCTGCTCGGCGCCGGTCAGCAGCCGGCCGTAGAAGTCGAAGTCCGCGGCGACGACCTCGTCGGTCAGCCAGGGGGCGCGGGCCCGGATCACCCGCCAGCGCGCCCAGCGCTGCCAGTCGTCGAAGCCCTCGCTGTCCCACAGTGCGGCGAAGGCGGTGAGGTAATCGGGTTGGCGCACAACGACTTCGGCGACCGATTCGGGCGTGGCGCCCAGCGCGGTGATCCAGCCGGCCCAGTCGAAGCCCGCCCCTTCGGTGTGCAGGTCGGCGAACTCGCGCAGATTGTAGGTGAGTTCGGCGTCGCGGCGCTTGACCACGTCCCAGTGCGCGGCGGCGAGTTTGGTCTCCAGCGCCACGATGCGGGCCGCGGTCTCGGCGTGTTCGCCGGCGTCCCCGCCGAACACGAGGGCGAACATCCGCGCGATGTGCCGCGGGTAGGCCGCCAGCACCTCGGCGTGGCGCTCCTCGCGGTAATACGACTCGTCGGGCAGCCCGATGCCGGACTGGGTGAAGTGCACCAGGTAGCGGGTCGAATCCTTGGAGTCGGTGTCGACGTAGAGTCCGACGCCGCCGCCCACCCCGGTCCGTTGCAGCGCGCCCAACCCCGCGGCCAGCGCGGCTCGGTCGGCCGCGTCGTCGATGACCGAGAGCTCGTCGAGCAGCGGCCGGGTGCCCCGGCGTTCGACGGCCTGCTCGTCGAGGAAGCTGGCGTACAGGTCACCGATGCGCTGCGCGTCGGTGCCCGCCGGCGCGCCCGCCTGGCTGGCCTCGACGATCAGGTCGCGCACCTGCTCCTCGGCGCGGTCGTAGAGGTGGCGGAACGCGCCGTCGGTGGCCCGGTCCGCGGGGATGTCGTAGTCGGCCAGCCAGCGGCCGTTGACATGACCGAACAGGTCGTCCTGGGGGCGGGCGCTGCGATCGACGTGGCTCAGGTCGATGCCCGAGCGGATGGCCTCAACTGTCACCCTGCCATCCTTCCATCTCCGCGAGGGTGCGACGATCGGGCCATGTCCGACGGCGAGCAAACCGAGGCACCGGCGAGCGAAGACGCCGGGGCCGACCCCGATCCCGATCCCGACGACGCCGACGGCGCCCCGCATGTCGAGGCCGAGCCCGGACCCCCCGGTGACCGGATCTTCTCCCACTACGGTGTCGCCTCGACCGTCTTGGGTGTGCTGTCGGTCGCCGCGGTGGTGCTCGGCGCGATCGTGTGGTCCGACCACCGCGATGCGCTCGCCGAGCGCACCTACCTGTCGCGGGTGATGGCGACCGCCGCCGAGTGGGCGGGGGTGCTGATCAACATGAACACCGGCAACGTCGACGCCAGCCTGCAGCGGCTGCACGACGGGACGGTGGGGGAGCTCAACGCCGACTTCGACGCGGCCGTGCAGCCCTACCGGCAGGTGGTGGAGAAGCTCCAGTCGCGCAGTACCGGCCGGGTCGAGGCGGTGGCGATCGATACGGTGCACCGCGACCTGGACACGCAGTCCGGTGTCTCCCGGCCGGTGGTCACCACCAAGCTGCCGGCGTTCGCCTCCCGCAGCGACTCGGTGCTGGTGGTCGCGACGTCGGTCAGCGAGAACGCCGGCGCCAAGCCGCAGACGGTGCACTGGAACCTGCGCCTCGACGTCTCCGACGTGGACGGCAAGCTGATGATCTCCCAGCTGGAGTCGGTCCGATGAGAAACGTCTGGCGGCTGCTGGCCTTCGACATCGCGGCCCCGGTGGCCGCAATCGCTGCGCTGCTGGCGATCGGGATCGTGCTCGACTGGCCGCTGTGGTGGGTCTCGGCGTGCTCGGTGCTGGTGCTGCTGATCGTGCAGGGCGTGGCGATCAACTTCTGGCTGCTGCGCCGCGACTCGGTCAGCGTGGGCACCGACGACGACGCCCCCGGCCTGCGGTTGGCCGTCGTCTTCCTGTGCACCGCGGCCCTGGCGGCGGCGGTGCTGACCGGCTACACGCACTGGACCAGGGCGGATCGCGCCTTCGCCAAGGACTCCCGCGAGGTGGTCCAGATCGCAACGAGAATGGCCGAGGCGATGGCGTCGTTCACCCCGAGCGCGCCGACGACCTCGATCGACCGGGCGGTGTCGATGATGGTGCCCGAGCAGGCGAACGCGTTCAAGGAGCAGTACACCAAGTCCAGCGCCGAGCTCGCCCGCCAGAACGTCACGGCGCAGGCCAACACGCTGGCGGCCGGTGTCGAGGCCATCGGCCCCGCGGTGGCCAGCGTGGCGGTGATCCTGCGGGTGACGCAGACCCAGCCCGGTCAGCCACCCAGCCGGGCGGCGCCCGCGTTGCGGGTCGGCCTGATCAAGCGCGACGGCGCATGGCTGGTGACCGACCTGGTGCCGGTCAACTCCCGCTGAGCGACCTCGACGGCCTCTGCGATCAGTTCGATTCCGACCGCGTCGATTTGACCTTGACGAACCGGTCCGACAGCCGGCGCATCCGGATCATCAGCGACGACGGCGGGCTGGTGCTGCCGTCGAGGTAGGTCGCCAGGTCTTCGGGGGCGACGCCGATGCGGGACGCGAACTCGTGCTGCGCCAGACCCGACCGGTCGATCAGGACCCGCACGTGGCGGGCCACCTCGGCGCGTTCGTTGGCCTCGAGGTGGGCGCGGGCGCGTTCGAGCACCTCCCACAGGGCCCTAGAGATGCCAGTGATGCCGGTGATGCCGGTGATACCGTAGGGCCGCGAGCCGTCGAGGACCTCCTCGACCTGGCGGGCGGTCCGACCGTACGGGTCCCGCTTCAGCGCGGCGGCGATGCGCTTCCAGGTGGCGATGTCGCCGCCTTCCAGCGCGGCGCGGATCGCGGCGGTCGACCAGAATTCCACCGGCTGGTCGGGATCGGGGTAGGCGTCGCCGCCGGGCCGCTGCGAGGGCGATGCGGGGCGTCGGTCGGATGCCAACGTCACCTCGCCTCCTCCAGCATTGCTACGGCTACCGATAGGCAGCGCTGCCTGACATCGTCCCAGTCCGCCCTGGCGTCCGGTGCGGACCACCGCTCGTCAGTGAAGTCGCAAGGATGCGGATCTGCGAGCCGACGAACCAACTGGGTGGCGATCCATTCCCGCCTCGATGACTCACAACAGTAATACTCGTCCATTCCGCCCAAGACGAGAGCGGCGGTTTCCGGCTCCACCGTGCCGACCATATCCGCGAAATCGGCATAGTCGCGGCTCCTGTTACGGCACATGATCAGGTAGCCCTGCATGCGCAGCGCCTCGGCGCCGGTCGGGATCAGCAGCCGGTCGCCGGTGGGCAACTGCACGTTGGTGGTCTCCACCGGGCTGCGGCGTGCATAGGCCGACTCGTCGGCGGAGCCGGACTTGGTCTGCAGCGCGTCCAGGGCGACCGACAGCCGCCCCCGCCACAGCGTGACGGGATGGACCGGCCGGTCGGTCCCGGCGACCGCGCGGGCGATGCCGTTGCGCGACGCCCTGCTCGCGACCAGCCTCCTGGCCCCCGAATGCCCGTTGCTGCGGCCGACCGGACGGCCGTTGGAGTGCCCCCCCGGATGGCCCTTGCGGCCGGCCTCGAGCGCCGCGACGGCCACGTCGTCACGGACGTCGACGTGGTGGGGGATCTGCCCGGGACCCTGCCCCCGGGCGCTGTGCGCCGCCTTGCCGTTGCGCCCGCAGCCGGTAAAGGCCAGCGGGTCCGTCACGCAGATCGCGTCGGGCGCCAGGTGCTTGAGCTTGGCCGCCGACTTGAGCACCATCCGCAGGTCGGCGCTGGGCGCGGTGAGCGCCGAGATGTCGTCGGGGATGACGACGACGTCGGCGAGGTCGACCTCCGGCAGCGGGGCGTCGAAGTCGACCGACGGCAGCAGGCGGGACAGCCAGCGCGGCAGCCACCAATTCCACTGGGCGAACATCGCCATCAGCGCCGGCACCAGCACCAGCCGCACCACTGTGGCGTCGACGGCGATCGCGACCGCGCAGGCCACGCCGATCTCTGCGACCAGCGGCATCCCGGCGAAGGCGAACCCGATGAACACCGCGATCATGATCAGGGCGGCGCTGGTGATCGTGCGGGCGCTGGTGCTCACCCCGTAGGCGACCGCGTCGCGGGTGTTGCCCGAGTGCAGGAAACGCTCCCGGATCCGGGTGAGCAGGAAGATCTCGTAGTCCATCGACAACCCGAAGGTCATCGCCAGCACCAGCGGGGGAACGGTGCTGTCGATCGAGTTCAGCCGTGGGAAGCCGAGGTCGGCCAGCCACCCCCACTGGAACACCATCACCAGGCTGCCGTAGGCGGCCGCCACCGACAGCAGCGTCATCAGCACGCCCTTGAGCGCCAGGAACACCGAGTGGACGGAGACCAGCAGCATCACGAATGCGATGAGGGCAACGAAGGCCAGCACCAGCGGCTCGGTCTGCGAGACCCGGTCGTCGAAGTCCTTGATCAGCGCGGTCGGACCGCCGACGTCCACCCGCGCCGTTCCCGAGTCGGGAACCTTGGGCAGCTGCGTGCGCAGCCAGCCGACCGTCTGGCGGGCGCTGAGCTCGTCGGGGTCGACGGAGAGCACCGCGGACAACAGGGCGCTGTTGTTGTCGTCGGCGAACTGCGGCGGCGACACCGACGTGACGTGGGGCGCCTGGCTCATCCGCTGGCGGATCGCGCCGAGCGCGTGGCTGTGTTCCGGCGAGGAGGCGCCGCCGTCGGGAAAGCTGACCAGCACCTGGATCGGGCCCAGCGCGCCGGGGCCGAGCGCCTGGGCCGCCGCGGAGACCCCGGTGCGGATCTCGTGCGACGAGTCGAACTGGCGCAGCAGGCTGTTGCCCAGCACCATCGAGACCGCCGGCACCGCCATGACGAGCAGCGCCGTCGACGCCGCCAGCGCCGAGATCCACGGCCGGTGCATCACCGAGCCCACCCAGCGGCTCCAGAACCGGGACTGGGTGCACTCCGGGCGGCGCGACCAGTGCAGCAGGCCCGACCGCTTGGCCGCCGACCGCCCGAACGTCCCCAACACCGCCGGCGTCAGCGTGGTCGAGGTCAGCATCGCCACCGAGACGGCCAGGATCGCCCCGGTGGCCATGGATTTCAGCGCCGGGGTGTTGATCAGGTAGATGCCGGTGAGCGAGGCGATGACGGTCATCCCGGACAACACCACCGCCAGGCCGGAGGTGGCCATCGCGGCGTCGACGGCCTCCCGTGGCTCCCGGCCGCAGCGCAGCTCCTCCCGGAAGCGCATCAGGATGAACAGCGAGTAGTCGACGGCCAGGGCGATGCCGAACATCGACACCGTGGGTGCGGCGAACACCGACATCGTGGTGTAGGTGGACAGCAGATAGACCAGGCCCATGGTCACCACGACGGTGCAGATGCCGAGGGCGAGCGGGATGGCCGCGGCTGCCAGCGAGCCGAACACCGCCAGCAACACGATCAGGATGATCGGCAGGTTCCAGCGTTCGGCGGCCGCGATGTCGTGCTTGGTGTTGGCCGCCGCCGCGGCGCTGAGCGCGCCCTGCCCGATGACGTACAGCCGCACGCGGCCGTCGGCGGTCCGGCCGGAGCGGTCGCCGTGCACGCCGACCTTCTTGCGCAGCTGTTTGGCGATGTCGCTGGTGCCGGCGTTGCGGGCGTCCAGCCGCAGCGACAGCACGTAGGGCCGGTCGGGTTGCGGCGGTCGCTGGGTGGGGTTGGGCGCCTCGGTCACGCCGGGGAACTGGCCGGCGACCCGTCGCAGCAGCGCGACCGCGTCGCTCATGTCCTGGTAGGTGGCGTCCGGGCGGGGCGCGGCGACCAGCGCCAGCGACGACGCGCCCAGGTCGCGGTACTGGTCCTCGAGTTGGTCGTGGACCAGCAGCGACTGCGAGCCGGCCACCTCGAAACCGCCGCCGGTGAGATTGCCCGATTGCGCGATGGCCAGGTAGACCGCCGGCACCAATGCCAGCACCCAGCCCGCGAACACGAACCAGCGGTATCTGCACAGGCTGCGGCTGAGGCGCATCATGAACTGCTGGATGGTGGACTCCCCGGTTCTCGCGAAACGCGTGCTGGCGAGGATACCGCAGGCGGCTGTGGAGATGTTGGCGTATCTGGTTCCTGAGCTGCGGGAACACCGTCGTTGCCAAGACGGTGCCAAGTCGTTGTCAATCGGTGACCGAACGGGATCTGGGTCACATGCGCTGGCAGCCGCACCACCGGGCTGGCAGGATGACCGATGGCCGCGCCCGGGGGGATGGGGAATTTCGCGGGTGCGGGCCGTTGACCGCAGTCGATCGCGCCTCGCGCTTGTCAAGGATTTTCGGAGGAGTCGTCCATGTTCTCAGGTCCCGTGACCAAGCGCCGCAGGCTCGTTGCGGGATTGCTCGCCGCCGCGGTGCCGGGTGCCGCCGCAGCCGTCGCGGTGGCCGCCGGCCCCGCCGCCAGTGGCGCAGGGGACCCGTGCTCGGCCAGCGAGGTCGCCCGCACGGCCGGCTCGGTCGTCAAGTCGATGGGCGACTACCTGGACTCGCACCCCGAGACCAACCAGGCGATGACCGCGCTCTTGCAGCAGCAGGCCGGCCCGCAGTCGCTGGCGTCGCTGAAGACCTATTTCGAGGCCAACCCGAAGGTCGCCACCGACATGCAGCAGATCTCCCAGCCGCTGACCGGGCTGTCGCTGCAGTGCAAGCTGCCGATCAGCATCCCCCAGGCCATGGGGATGATGCAGCAGATGCAGGGCGGCGGCGGCCTGCCGGGCGGCCTGCCCGGTGGTGCGGCCGGCGCGCTGCCGGTGGGCGGGACGACGGGCACCCCGCCCGCGGCCACCGGCCCGGTCACGCCCGCGGCCGCCGGCCCCGCCGCGCCGGGGAGCACCCACGCGCTGCCGGGGCCCTCGCGCGGCAATACCGTCGGCTAACGGCTTTCCGACTGCTCCGGCGGCGGCAAGGGCCCCTGCAGGGCGGTCTCGGTCGGGTCGGCCGACGCCGCGGCGTGCGGCGGCAGCGGCAGGGCCGGATCGGTGTTTTGTTCGTCGGGGTTGGAATCCTCGGCGTTCTCGGTGCGGAACATGAAGAAGAACACCACCCAGCCGACGGCGGCGATGAGCAGCCAACTGATCAGCCGGTAGATCAGCATCGCCGAGATGGCGCTGGGCAGGGACATGCCGCTGGAGACCAGGCCGGGCACCAGTACGGCCTCGACCACCAGCAGCCCGCCGGGCATCAGCGGGATCGTGCCGACCGCGCGGGCCGCCGCGTAGGCGACCGTCAACCCGGCGACCGACGCGTGGTCGCCGGCCGCGTACGCGGCGAAGCCCAGGCAGGCGACGTCGGCGATCCAGTTGAACAGCGACCAGCTGAAGGCCACGCCGAGGTCGCGCCGCCCCAGACTGACCGACTCCAGCTGCATCAGCGTCTCGCGCCACTTCTCCAGGCCGGTGTCGGCGGGCTTGCCGCGGACCGAGTTGGCCCACGACAGCACCCGGCAGCCGATGCCGTCGATCAGTTCCGGGCGCGACGCCACCGCCTGGGCCAGCAGCAGCAGCGCGACGAACCCGCCCAGGGTGAACAGCAGCGAGAACGGGTTGTTCTTGGCGCCCAGGAAGAAGGCCCCGCCGAGGCCGAGCAGTGCCAGGCCGACGGCCTGCAGCACCCCGGACATCACCAGCTGCCACGACGCGACCACCGTCGAGGCGCCCCAGGCCCGCTGCTGGCGGAGCAGGAACGTGGCCGAGAGCACCGGCCCGCCGGGCAAGGTGGTGCTCAGCGAGTTCGCGGCATAGAACGCGGCTTCCGAGCGCAACTGCTTGACGTGCACCCCCGCCGACTTCAGCAGCGTTCGCTGGATCTGCGCGAAGCTGTGCATCGACGCGGCCGCCGCCGCCACCGCCGCCAGCAGCCACCACCAGTTGGCCTCGTAGACGCTCACCCAGCCCTTGGTCAGCTGGTCCCAGCCGAGCGCGACCTCGACGGCGAGCACGATCGCGACCATCGCGAGAATGACCCACCGCAGCCACCAGTACTTGCCGCGCGGGGTCTCTGCGCGGGGCAAGTCGAGCTTGCGGGCGGGTGCGTCATGAGACACGTGCTTTAGCGTAACTGTGCAGGTGGCGCGGCAGTCGGGACGCGGCTCCGACCGTGTCGCCGTCGTAACCGGATCGTGCTGGCCCGCAAGGCCTGCGCAGCCGCCCGGCGACGCGCGCCGCGACGGATAGGCTGGCGCAATGTCGGCAAACAGCGACGATGCGTCGGTGGAACCGCTGGTCCGCAAGACCGCCGCGTGGTCGTGGCGTCTGCTCGTGATCCTCGCTGCGGCCTTCGCCCTGGCGGGGATCGTCAAGAAGCTCGAAGTCATCGTGGTGCCGGTGTTGCTGGCGTTGGTGATGAGCGCGTTGCTGGTGCCGGCGGTCGACTGGATGGACCGGCATCGCCTGCCCCGGGCCGGCGCGGTGGCGCTGGTCCTGCTCGGCGGATTCGCCAGCCTGGGCGGCATCCTGGCGTTCGTCATCACCCAGTTCATCGACGGTCTGCCCGGCCTCACCGACCAGGTCACCCAGAGCATCGACTCCACCCGCAGGTGGCTGATCCAGGGGCCGCTGCACCTGAGCAGCCAGCAAATCGACAGCGCCGGCAACGCCGCGATCGAGGCGCTGCGCAGCAACCAGGCGAAACTGACCAACGGGGCGCTGTCGACCGCCGCCACGATCACGGAGGTGGTCACGGCCGCGGTGCTGGTGCTGTTCACGCTGATTTTCTTCCTCTACGGCGGGCGCAACATCTGGCAGTACGTCGCCAAGATCATCCCCGCGCGCTCCCGCGAACGGGTGTTGGAGGCCGGCCGCGCCGGCTACGGGTCGCTGATCGGCTACGTGCGGGCCACGTTCCTGGTGGCCCTGGTCGATGCGGCCGGGGTGGGCACCGGCCTGGCGATCATGGGGATACCGCTGGCCCTGCCCCTGGCCTCGTTGGTGTTCCTCGGTGCCTTCATTCCGCTGGTCGGTGCGGTGGTCGCCGGATTCCTGGCCGTGATGGTCGCCCTGCTCGCCAAGGGGATCGTCTACGCTCTGATCACGCTGGGTTTGCTGGTCGTGGTCAACCAGCTTGAGGCGCATTTGCTGCAGCCGCTCGTGATGGGGCGCGCGGTCTCGATTCATCCGCTCGGGGTGGTGCTGGCGATCTCTACCGGCGGTGTGCTCGCCGGCATCGTCGGCGCGTTGCTGGCCGTGCCCACGGTCGCGTTCCTCAACAACGCGCTGCAGGTGCTGCTCGCCGCTGATCCGGACGCCGAGGCGGACAAGCAGACCGGCGACGACGATGTCGGGGCTATCGTGCAGGCCGAAGCCGACCAGCCCTCCGACCAGCGCGAGGAGGCCCCCGGCTGAGCGGGAAAGCTACAGTCGGCCCTCGCGGCGCAACAGGTCCTGGGCGCTCAGGGCGCCGCCGACGCGGCGGCGCTGGCGCGCCTTGTCGACGTCGTCTTTTTGTCCGGAGTCCTGCCCCCGGGCGTTGAGCTTCTCGGTGGCCGCCTCGGAGTCGTTGTCCTCCGACCGCGTGACCGGCAGGGCCGTGGTGGGCGCGGCGGGGTCGTCGCCCTTGTCGTCGCCCTTGTCGTCGCCCTTGTCGTCGTCGGACGAACGGTTCGTGGGGGCCCGCATGGCCTGCGTGTGGTTGCCCGACGGCGGGGGCGGCGGCTGCGGCCGGGCCGGGGCCGGCTGGCCGGGCCCGCGCGCGTCGGCCTGCCGTTCGCGCCCCGGTGCCCGGTCGCCGGGCGCGGCGTCCGCGGTCTTGTCGGCGGCCGGCAGCCGGGTCGTCTTGGCCTCATCCGGCGGCGCGGCCGGGCTGCCCGGCGGGCGCGGTCGCGACGGCTCCGCGGGCCGCGGGTGCGTGGGGTCGTGCGGCGGGCGAGGGGTGGCGGCGACCAGGCTGCCCGCCGAGACGGGAGGCCGCGTCGGCCGGCCGTTGATGGTGGGCCGCTTGCGCTCGTCGGGCAGGTCGATCTCACCCAGCCCGATCTTGTTCTGCAGGCGCCGGGCCCAGCGCGGAGCCCACCAGCAGTCGTCGCCGAGCAGCTTCATCACCGAGGGCACCAGGAACATGCGGACCACGGTCGCGTCCAGCAGCAGCGCCGCCATCAGGCCGAACGCCAGGTACTTCATCATCACCAGGTCGGAGAACACGAACGACCCGGCGACCACGGCCAGGACCAGCGCGGCCGCCGTGATGATGCGCCCGGTGGTCGCGGTGCCGATCCGGATGGCCTCCGCCGTGGACATGCCGCGCTCGCGGGCCTCGACCATCCGGGACACCAGGAAGACCTCGTAGTCGGTGGCCAGGCCGTAGCCGACGGCGACCACCAGGGCGATCACCGGCGCGGTGAGCGGGGTGGCGGTGAAGTTCAGCCACTTCGAGAAGTGCCCGTCGACGAAGATCCACGTCAGGATGCCCATGGTGGACCCCAGCGTCAGGGCGCTCATCACGGCCGCCTTGACGGGCAACACGAACGACCCGAACGCCAGGAACATCAACACCATCGTCGCGCTCAGCAGAACGACCAGCATGAGCGGCATCCTGTCGAACAGGCTGTGGATCGAATCCTGTTCCAGCGCCGGGGTGCCGCCGACCATGATCTCGATGCCCTTGGGCGGTGTGATCGACCGCAGCTCGCTCAGCTTCTTCGGGGCGTCACCGGGACTGGTCAGCCCGTTCTGCAGGACCCGGACCGAGGGGTCCTTCGACGCGCCCGGCGCGACGCTGCGCTCCTGCCACATGTTCTTCGGGTTGCCGTCCGGCTCGATGAAGCCGCTGATGTTCATGGCCTTGCTGCGGACGTCGGCGATCTGCTGATCGGTGACCGGCTGATGGTTGGTTGACTCGATCACCAGCGTCAGCGGGTTGGTGCGGTAACCCGGGAACAGCTTGTCGAAGTGCTCCTGCGCCAGACGCACCGAGTTGTCCGGCGGCAGGTACTTCTCGCTCATGCCGCCCAGCTTCAGGTTGCCCAGCGGGATGACCAGCAGGATCATGCCGACGACGATCGGTATGGCGAACACCAGCGGCCGCCGCATCACCCAGTTGACCAGCTTGCCCCAGAATCCGGCCTCGACCTCTTCGCGGGTCTTGGTCTTCTGCAGGCGGTCGGCGAGCCAGTTGAGGTAGGCGCGCGAGACCTTCCAGTTGCGCAGGAACGGCACCCGAAACAGGGTCCGCACACCGAGGGCGTCGACGTGCCTGCCGAGGATCGCCAGGCAAGCCGGGAGCAGCGAGATTGACAGCAGCGCGGCCAGGCCCACCGCGGCGATCAGCGCGTAGGTCAGCGACTTGACGAAGCCCTGCGGCAGCATGAGCAGGCTGGCGCCGGAAGCGATGATCAGCACCGCCGAGAACGCGATGGTGCGCCCGGCCGTCATCACCGTGCGCCGCACCGCGGCCTCGGTGTCGTAGCCCTCGGCGATCTCCTCCCGGAACCGGCTCACCACGAAGAGCCCGTAGTCGACCGCGATGCCCAGCCCGATCAGCGAGACCACCGGCTGGGCGAAGAAGTGCACCGGCCCGAAGACCGCGAGCAGCCGCAGGATGCCCATGCCCCCCGCGATGCTCAACCCGCCGACCATCACCGGCAGGCAGGCGGCGATCACACCACCGAACACCAGGAACAGCACCACCGCCACCAACGGGAGCGCGAGAACCTCCATGCGGCGCTGGTCGGTGGCGATGGTTCCGGTCAGCGCGTTGGCCACCGGCTCGAGGCCGGCGAGCTGGACGGTACCGCCGTCCAGCTTCTGCAGGGCCGGCGCGACGTCCTTGTAGTTGTTGAGGATGGTGTCGTCGTCGTCGCCCTTGAGCGGGATCGAGACGAACGTGTACTTCTTGTTGTCGGTGGCCATGCCCTTGACGACGGGGTTGGTGGTGTCGGGCGCCCGCAGGTAGCCCGCCCAGCCCAGCACCTGGTCGGAGTGGTCCTTCTGGAACTGGTTGAGCTCGCCGGTGATCTTCTTCGACCACGCCGGGTCGTTGACGGTCTTGCCGCTGGGGGCCTTGAAGATGGCCACGATGTGGCCGCTGCGGTCGCGGCCGTAGACGTTGTCGCCAATGACAGAGGCCTTCACGGACTGGCTGCCGTCGTCGTAGAAACCGCTCTGGGTGACGTGTTCGCCCAGGCTGATTCCGAACGCACCACCAATAAGGCACAGGGCTACCGTGATCCCGATAACGATGTACCGGTAGCGGTACACAGTTCGACCCCACCAGGCGAACACGCAAGCTCCTTACAAGATCGGCGGCGAGCCGCGCATAGGCCTTCCAGTGTCACACACGCGCGGTCAACAGCGCTGACAGCGGCCGGAACGGCTGCAGCCACGCCCCCTGGTCAGGCAGCGAATCCAGACCGATTCGCGGCAACGGCTCCCGAAAGACACCCGAGATGTCCTCCAGGTCGACGAATTCCAAGGTATCTGACGCTAGCGCCCAACTGGCATGTTCGCGAAATCCGAGCACCTGCACGGGCACCCCGGCCCGGGCGATCTCCTCCAGCGGCTGGCGGAACGCCTGACCGTCGGCCGAGGCCACCACCAGCGCCGCGAGCCCCTCGGTGCGCCGCTGCTCGATGTGGGCCAGCATGTCGCGGTCGACGTCGCTGTCCTCGTCGATCTTCGGCTTGGCGAACACGGCGAACCCCACGTTGCGCAGCGCGTCCACCCACGGCCGCACCACCTCCGCGCTGCCCGGCGCGATGTTGGTGAACACCGTTGCCTCGGGCTCGATCACGACGCCCGGGCGCTCGCCGCTGACCTCCGCCGTGCGGCCCAGCAGCCACCGGCCCAGCGCGTCGAAACGGGGCCGCTCGAGGGCCGTGGGCCGGCGGCCCAGGATCGAGCCGAGGCCCATGTCGAGGTTGGGCGCGTCCCACACCAGCAGGACCCGCCCGCCGGACGGCTGGAAGCCGGCCAGTCCGCCGGTCACGATCGCCGGGGATTCCAGCGGTTCGGCTGCTGTGGTGGTCTCTTCTGCCAGGCTCATGGTCTTTGCCTCATTCGGGCCTCACCCAGATCAACTCGGTCACCGCGCTGCCCGATTCGCGGGCCTTCGTCTCGTACTTGGTGGTCGGTCGGGTGACCGAGATCGGCAGCGGAGTGCCCGGGTCGGCACGGCGCAGCCGAGGTTCGCGATCGCCGACCTCGGCGATGTGCTCGGCATAGCCCGGGTGGTCCGTCGCCGCGTGCAGGACGCCACCGGGGAGTAGCCGGTCGGCGATCATGCCAACCGTGCTTGGTTGCAGGAAGCGGCGCTTGTGGTGGCGCGCCTTAGGCCACGGGTCGGGGAAGAAGACGCGCACGCCGGTCAGCGAGCCCGGCGCGATCAGGCGGTCCAGCACGTCGACCCCGTTGCCGCGGATCAACCGGATGTTGGCGACCCCCTCGCGGTCGATCGCGCACAGCAGCTGCGCCAGGCCCCGCCGATACAGCTCGACCGCGATCACGTCGACGTTCGGCTCTTCCCTGGCCATCGCCAGCGTCGACGTGCCGCTGCCGCAGCCGATCTCGAGCACCAGCGGGGCCTCGCGGCCGAACCACGCGCGGGTGTCCAGCGGCGCGGGGCGCCCCAGGCCGTCGCGGCCTTCGGGACCCAGCGACAGGCCCAGTGCCGGCCACCGGCGCTCCCAGGTCTCGCGCTGGGCGCCGGACAGGGCGGAACGCCGCGAGCGAAACGTCGTGGCCGGCAGCCGGCGCGGATCGCGACCGTCGCGGCCGTCCAGCGCCGGGTATGGTGCTGGGGCCACGTCTGCGCTCACCGCCTCCACCGGCGCATCGGGACAGGTCCCGGCCCCGGGTTGCGCATGCATTTGTTCATGGTGGCCCATAACTGCCCGCTGTAGCCGCCCCTGGTCCGGATTGATACTCAACAGTTGCCTTCGGCTGGTAGCAGATGAACGGTGGCTCACGTCCGGGTGGCTCGCATCTGGGTGGTAGGGATGCCACCATTCGGGTGGACCGCCGCGATCCCTCGGCCACCCGGCAAATGCGCCCGGCCTTGGGAACGAGGCTACCGGCGCGGGGGCGCCGGCCGAGCGATCGGACCGGGCGGATCGGACGGGCGGGACAGTGACAGGGGAGGGCCGCCGGATTTTCGTCGATGAACTGGCAGGATTCGCCGCCGGGTGCGCTGATGCCCGCGTCACGGCGATCGCCGAGCGGACCGCCGCACCCGTCCGGGTGGCCGTCCGCGGGCGCCCGGGGGCGGGCCGGGGCACGGTGGCGCGCGCCCTGCGCGCGGCGGCGGGGCCGGCGTTGTCGGTCGCGCCGGTCGATGTCGACGGCGATGTCGGACGTCGACGTCGACGTCGACGTGATCGTCCACGTCCTGGCCGAGGTGATCAAACCCGAGGACGCCGAGGCGATGGCGGCCTCACGCCGGCCGGTGCTGGCGGTGCTGAACAAGGCCGACCTGGTCGGCTCCCTGTCGGGCCGCACCGGCGACGCACCGACGGCGACGGCGCGCGCCCGGTGCGCGCGGCTTTCCGCGCTCGCCGGGGTGGCCGTCGAGCCCATGGTCGCCGTGCTCGCCGTCGCCGCGCTCGATGGTCTGGACGACACCATGTGGACCGCGCTGCGGGCGCTGGCCGAGTGGCCCGGCCACGCGGGCCTTTTCGACGCCTCCTGCGACGGGTTCCTCGCGGCGGAGGCCCCGGTGCCCGCCGAGGTGCGGCCGCGCCTGCTGACCACGCTGGACCTGTTGGGCACCGCGCTCGGCGTGGCCGCGGTCCGCCGGGGCCGGACGCCTGCGCAGCTGCGGGAACTGCTGCGCAGAACGAGCGGTGTCGATGCCGTCGTCGCCCGGCTGTGGTCCCTCGGCGCCGAGGCGCGCTACCGGCGGGTGCTCGACGCGGTCGCGGAGCTGGAGGCGCTGGCCGTCGGGGCGGACCGGCTCGGGGAGCGGATCGGCGGCTTCCTCGCCCGCGACGACACGGTGCTCGCGCGGATGGCCGCCGCCGTCGCGGTCGCCGAGGCGGCCGGGCTGGAGGCCGGCGGCGATGCCGACGACCACCTGCCGCGGGCCGTGCGTTGGCAGCGGTGCCGCCGCGCGCCGGTGAGCGAGCTGCACCGCGCCTGCGGGGCGGACATCGCCCGGGGGGCGCTGCGGCTGTGGGCGCGGGCGATCGGGCCGCCGCTCGCGCCCGCGGGGGAGCGGCCGTGAGCGGCGCGGATCGCGTCGAACCGGTCGCCGGGGTCGACGCCCGGATCGCGGCGGTTGCCCCCGAGCTGACCCCGCCGACCGTCAACCGCCGCGACGTGGTGCTGGTGACCGGGCCCTGGCTCGGCGGCGTGAGCGCGGTGGCCGCCGCGTTGCGCGAACGGCTGCCGCAACACAAGTTCGTCGAGTCGGCGGACCTGGCGCCCGGCGACGCGCCCACCGCGGTGGTGTTCGTCGTCTCCGCGGCGGCCCCGCTGACCCCGTCGGACTGCGCGCTGCTCGACGCCGCGGCCGCCAACACCGACGCGGTGGTTCCGGTGGTGTCGAAGATCGACGTCCACCGCGGGTGGCGCGCCGTGCTCGACGCCAACCGCGCCGCGCTGGCCGCGCACGCGCCGCGCTATGCGAACGCGCCCTGGGTGGGCGCGGCCGCGCTGCCCGACCTCGGCGAGCCCCGGGTGGACGACGTGGTTGAGGCCGTCTGCACGCTGCTCGCCGACCCCCACCTGCCCCGGCGCAACCGGTTAAGGGCCTGGGAGGCGCGGCTGCGAAACATCGCGCGGCGCTACGACCGCGACGCCGACGGGGCCGGTCGGCGGGCGCGGGTGCAGGCGTTGCGCGAGGAGCGCGGCGCGGCCCTGCGGCAGCGGCGCCAGGCGAAGTCGGAGCGGACAATTACGTTGCGCGGCCAGATCCAGCAGGCCCGGGTCCAGCTGTCGCACGCCGCGCACAACCGGTGCGCCGCGGTGCGCGGCGAGTTGCAGGAGGACGCCGCGAACCTGTCCCGCCGAAAGATGCCCGGCTTCGAGGCGTACGCCTGCGGCCGTGCGGCCGAGGTGGTCGCCGAGGTCAGCGAGGGCACCGCCACGCACCTGGCGGCCGCGGCGCAGGTGCTGCAGGAGCCGCTGAACCTGCCCGCTGCCGAGGTGCTGCCGTCCGTCGATGTCGCGGCGCCGCCGCTGCGGTCGCGCCGGCAGGAAACGTGGCTGATGACGCTGCTGGGCGCCGGCTTCGGGGTGGGCGTCGCGGTGGCGCTGAGCCGGCTGGTGGCCGGCCTGGCGCCGCGGCCGAGCCCGGGACTTCAGATCGCCGGCGCAGCGGCCTGCGCGGCGGTCGGACTGGCGGTCACGTTCCTGGTGGTCAACATCCGCGGCCTGCTGCACGATCGCGCGCTGCTGGATCGCTGGGTGGGCGAGCTGACGTCGTCGCTGCGTTCCGCGGTCGACGAGCTGGTGGCCACGCGGGTGCTGGCCGCCGAGTCGCTGCTGAGCACCGGGTTGGTGGCCCGCGACGAGGCGGAGAACGCGCAGGTGACCGAGCGGGTCAGCGCCATCGACAGCGAGCTGCGCGAGCACGCCGTCGCCGCGGCGCGGGCCGCCGCCGAGCGCGACCGGGAGATGCCGGGCGTCAACGCCGCATTCGATGTCGTGCGTGAGGAACTTCGGGAACCGGGTATACCGACACCCGAGGGCAACAAGGACGTCGATGCGGGAGAACCGCCGACAGGGAGCGCGAATGGCAGTGATTGCTGAGATTTCGGGGACGCTTCTGAATCGTTGTTGTGAGGAGGCTTATACCCGCCCGAGGCTCTGCCGACAAGCTGCTCACGATAACCTGTAGTGAACGCCACCATGTCAATTGTTGTGTGGACGAGGAACAATTGAAGACGCTCGTTCGCACGCAGGAAGAATTCAGGAGAGTTCGATGACCTCAGCGACCATTCCCGGTTTGGACAACGCGCCGACGAAACACCAGGGGCTGCTGTCGTGGGTGCAGGAGGTCGCCGAGCTGACCGAGCCCGACCGGGTGATGTTCGCGGACGGCTCCGACGAGGAGTGGCAACGGCTCTGCGAGCAGTTGGTCGAGGCGGGCACGTTCAAACGGGTCAACGAGAAGAACTTCCCCAACTCGTTCGTGGCGCAGTCGGATCCTTCCGACGTGGCGCGGGTGGAGTCCCGGACGTTCATCTGCTCGGAGCGTGAGGAAGACGCGGGACCGACCAACAACTGGAAAGACCCGGCCGAGATGCGGTCGATCCTGACCGACCTGTACCGCGGGTGCATGCGCGGCCGCACCATGTGGGTGGTGCCATTCTGCATGGGACCGCTCGGCGCCGAGGACCCCAAGCTGGGCGTGGAGATCACCGACTCCGAATACGTCGTCGTCTCGATGAAGGTGATGACCCGCATGGGCAAGGCCGCCCTGGAGAAGATCGGTGACGACGGGTTCTTCGTCAAGGCGCTGCACTCCGTCGGGGCTCCCCTGGAACCCGGCGAGAAGGACGTGCCGTGGCCGTGCAACGACACGAAGTACATCACCCACTTCCCGGAGACCCGCGAGATCTGGAGCTACGGGTCGGGCTATGGCGGCAACGCGCTGCTGGGCAAGAAGTGCTATGCGCTGCGGATCGCCTCGGCGATGGCCCGCGACGAGGGCTGGCTGGCCGAGCACATGCTGATCCTCAAGCTGATCTCCCCGGAGAACAAGGCGTACTACATCGCGGCCGCGTTCCCGTCGGCGTGCGGCAAGACCAACCTGGCCATGCTGCAGCCGACCATCCCGGGCTGGCGCGCCGAGACCCTGGGTGACGACATCGCCTGGATGCGGTTCGGCAAGGACGGCCGGCTGTATGCGGTCAACCCCGAGGCGGGGTTCTTCGGCGTGGCGCCGGGAACGAACTGGAAGTCCAACCCGAATGCCATGCGCACCATCGCCGCCGGCAATACGGTGTTCACCAACGTCGCACTCGACGACGACGGCGACGTGTGGTGGGAGGACCTGGAGGGCGAGCCGCAGCACCTCATCGACTGGAGGGGCAACGACTGGTACTTCCGCGAGACCGAGACCACGGCGGCGCACCCGAACTCGCGCTACTGCACCCCGATGTCGCAGTGCCCGATCCTGGCGCCGGAGTGGGACGACCCGCAGGGCGTGCCGATCTCGGCGATCCTGTTCGGCGCCCGTCGCAAGACGACGGTGCCGCTGGTGACGCAGGCCCGCGACTGGCAGCACGGTGTGTTCATGGGGGCCACCATGGGTTCGGAGCGGACCGCCGCGGCCGAGGGCAAGGTCGGCTCCGTGCGGCGCGACCCGATGGCGATGCTGCCGTTCATGGGCTACCACGTCGGCGACTACATGCAGCACTGGATCGACGTCGGCAAGAACTCCGACGAGTCCAAGCTGCCCAAGGTGTTCTTCGTCAACTGGTTCCGTCGCGGCGAGGGCGGCAAGTTCCTGTGGCCCGGGTTCGGCGAGAACAGCCGGGTACTGAAGTGGATCATCGACCGGATCGAGGGCAGGGCCGGTGGTGAGTCCACCCCGATCGGGATGGTGCCGTCGGTCGAGGACATCGACCTGGACGGCCTCGACGCCAACCCCGACGACGTGGCGCGGTCGCTGGCGGTCAATCCCGCCGAATGGCGCGAGGAACTGCCGTTGATCGAGGAGTGGTTCGAGTTCATCGGCGACAAGCTGCCCACCGGCGTCAAGGACGAATTCGAGGCGCTCAAGCAGCGGCTGGCCGAGGCCAAGTAGTCCTCCGGGGGGCTAACCGGCCACCCCGCTGGCGGCCAGTCGATGCAACGCTCGACCGCCGCCAATGCGTCGGCACAGCGCCGGAAGTCGCCTGCCAACGTCCAGGTCCCGTCGGCGCCGCCGAGGCGATCCGCGACACCATGGCAGGGCCTTCCGAGGCACTCGCCCCACCCCTCGGGGGCGAGTGCCTCGCCTCGATCACAACGTCATCCGCGGCCACCGAGCACCCCGGATTGGGGTGACCGTCGCGAGGTCGATCTGTGCCTCCTCCGCCCGGAGCGCGGGGTGCAGCACCCCGAACTTCTTGCCCAGCCTGATGCGCTTTTCGGCGAACAAGTCGATCACCACCGCGTTCGGATGCTCGTCCGGTCGACCGCGATTGTGGTGGTTGAACATCAGACCTCCTGGTCGCTAATCGGTTGGGTGCGGGTGACGCGTCGCCGAGCGTGCCGGGACGCCGGCGATAAACGGTGGCATTGTGGGCGTGAAGCTTTCACGCCCTCGGCGGGTGCGCATCTGTACACGTTCTTCGAAAAAGCGCACCACCCGGGCGGCGATGGCGCCCGCGGCCAGACTCGGCGACAGCCAGATGTTGTCCCTCAGACGCTTGTCCACCGAAAAATGTTGGGGGGCAAGCGCTGATCCAATCGGCGTAAAGGAACGCTGGGATGAGGCGTGCAACAGTCCGCGTGCATCCTTCACCGTTTTCCTCCTCGACTCGTCGGCGGCCCGATGGCGCCACGCTATGACGGCGGAGACGGCGCGCACATCCGTAGACGACTACCTGATTTGGGCAAGCCGGGCCGCCGCACTGCCGGGCGGAATACCTGGCCTTTGACTCGTGGGCGGGTAGCGCAGATGTCCTGCAGAAGTGGGGATTTGCCGCTTCACCAGGGTGAAACCGCCGCCGGTCACACGGGCCGGTCGGGTGGTGGGCCCGCGTAACGTGCTACGTGCCCGGGTTGGACGGCCCTCACGCCCGGATCCGTGCGGCGATCGGGAGGCTACTACGTCCGGGCTCCGCGTCGCATGAATTCCGCCAGGGCCTTCCTGTCTCCGACGCCGAGCTTGGTACAGGCGTGCAGGACGTGGCCTTCGACGGTGCGCGCCGACAGGCTGAGCCGTTCGGCGATCTCCCGGCTGGTCAGTCCCACGGCGACCAGGTTGGCGATATCGCGTTCCCGGGTGGTGAGCGGCAGCGGCCGCTGCGCCGCGGCCAGCGCCGGGGTCCGCATTCCTCCGGCCGCCTCGGCGATGCGGTCGGCGCGGACCGCGGCCTCGGTGGCCGGGCGGCGGTCGTCGCGGGCGCGGAACAGCTCCGCGGCCTGGGCGGCCGCGTCGGCGGCGGACAGCATCGCCCCGAGCCGCTCGAAGTGCTCGCTCGCCGCGCACAGGGCGACCGGATCGCGGTCGCGCAGCGCAGCACCGTAGGCGGCGTGCACCGGCGCGAGACGGCCGTCGACGGTTGCCGCGACATCGACGAGACGTGAGAGTCCGGTGCGTTCGCCGAACCGGGCCGCGTCGTGCAGCGCCAGCATCTCGATCGCCCGCTGACCGGATTGCCGGGCGAGGTCGGCCGCGCCGATCGCCGCGGCGATGGCGCCGCGGGTGTCGCCTTGGGCGGCGGCGAGCCAGGCGTCGAGCATGCGCCGCTGCGGTCGGAACACGGCGCGGTGGGCGCCCGCGCGGGTGTTCAGTTCTTCGATGGTCGCGGCGGCCGCGTCGGCGCGACCGAGCCCGCAGTAGGCCTGCGCGAGACTCATTCTGGGCACGCTCCACCAGGCGGCCGACTTCGTGGTGAGCGCGGCGACCGTCTGTTCCATGCGTGACGCCGCCGCCGCAAAGTGGCCGCGCGCGAGGTCGAGGGTGCCGGCCGCCATGTTGTCCAGCCCCCAGTCGAGGTACTGGTGCGTCGAGAAGATCTGGTCGCCGCCGGCCAGGCGGGCCTCCGCGGCGGCGAAGTCGCCGGTCAGCACCAGGGCCCAGACCTCGGCGTAGGCCATCAGGTGTCGCAGCACCCCGTCGAGCCGGTGCTCGTCGCGGCGGCCGCGCTCCGCCAGGGCCGTGACCTGATCGCCACGCCCGGTGAATGACAAGGCGAGGCCGGCGCCGAACGCCGCCCAGCCGCAAGCGTCCGGCGGCGCCGCCGGCTCGGCCAGCACGCGACGGGACAACTCGGCCGCCTCCTTCAGCCGGTCCTGCAACGCCAGGGAGGCGGCCGCCAGGCCGTCGACCACCAGCCTCAGCCCTGGATCGACGATGCGGCGGCGCAGCAACTCGAGCACGTCGTCGGCGGCGTCGACATCGCCCGCCGACAGTTGCAGGTTGACCACACGCACGACGCCCCAGCCGAGCAGCTCTGCCTCGTCCATCGCGTCCGGGTCGTAGGCGCTCAGGGCGCGGTCGGCTTCCTCGGATCGGCCCTGCCACAGCAGCGATCTGGCCAACAGCTCGCCGGCGGCCGGGCCGGCCCCGCCCTCGACGGCGGCGCGGGCCAGCCGCTCGCCGAGGCTGACATCGGTCAGCGCGATCGCATCGTCGGCGGCAGCCACCAGTAGCCCGGCGTCGGGGTGGGTGTCGCTGTCCAGCGTCAGCTCGGCCAGCCGGATCCGCTCCCCGGGGCCCCGGATCGGCCTGGCCGCCAGAGCCCGGACGAGCTCGCCGCGCAGCCGGCGGGCGGCGGCCACCCCGAGGCGTCGGCGCATGACGTCACTGAGCAGCAGCTGATTGAACTGCACCTCGCTGATCTCGCGGTCGTCGGTGATCCGGATGAGGCCCCGTCGTTCGGCCTGTTCGACGGCATCGGCTCCGGTCAGGCCGATCAATGTGTCCAGGTCGAGCGGCTCGCAGATCGCCAACAGCCCCAACGCGTGTGTGACGTCGTCGGGCAGCTGCTCGATGCGCTCGTCGACCAGCGCGGCCAGTTCGTCGCGCACTACGGACGGCCCACGCAGCTGCCAGATGCCCCGCACCTGCCGCATTGTGCCGGCCTCCACCGCCCCCTCGACCAGGTTGCGCAGGAAAAGCGCATTGCCGCCGGAATCCTGCCACATCACGTCGGCGCTGAGGCCCTCGACAGGCCCGCCCAACACCTGCTCGACCAGTTCGACGCACTGGTCACGGGTGAAGGGCCGCAGTTCGATGCGCCGCAGGTAGCGGTCCTTCCACAGCGAGGTGATGGCGTCGGGCACCGGCTCGTTGGCCCGCACGTTGGCCACCATCGGCACCGACCGCTCCAGCGCCAGTTGGAGCACCAGTGTGGCCGACAGGTCGTCGAGCAGGTGCGCGTCGTCGACCCCGAGGACCGTGTCGCGATCGGCGGTCAGCGCGTCGCGGGCGGCGGCCAGGTAGGCCGTCGGGTCGCGGGTGGTCCCCGGCCCGACGAGATAGGTGAACGGCCCGAGGGGGATGCCGCGCGACGAGGCCGTCCCCGCGACCCAGCGCACCTTCGGCAGCGACCCGGTGACCTCCCGGGCGAGTGTGGTCTTTCCGACACCGGCCGCCCCGACCACCACGACGCCCGCGGTGCGGGCTCGCTCGGTCAGGGCAGCGCGAACCGCCGCGAACTCCGGCTCGCGGCGCAGCAGCGGCCAATCCTCTGCTTCCACCAGAGCCAGCACTTTACCGATCCGGTGGTGTGGTCGGGGTTGATCGGCGTGAGGTACCGCGATCGGTAGGAGTTCGGGCGGTCTGCGCGCGGGCGTGGTGGATCGGCTCGAGCGCGTGCTCCACCGCGGCTGCGTTCGTCCGGTGTTTGCCCTTGTGCGCCAGGACTTCGCGAGAATCGCCACTCAGCACCTCGCGCAAGCCGAGAGATGCGGCGGCTTCGATGTGGCCGGCCGGTCCCGCTCATCGTGGGGTCAGGCGCAGGTGCGAGCGAAGGGAAGCAGTTCGAGCTCCCGACGCCCTTGACGCCCGTCAAGTTTGATGACGGTAGAGTCTGCGCATGCAGATTCGCGAGCATGTGGGCGCCGGCAAACCCGCGGTCATCCTTCATCCGTCCGGCACGGTCGTCACCTTCGACGAGCTGGAAGCCCGGGCCAACCGGCTCGCGCACCACTTCCGCGACGCCGGACTGGTCGAGGGCGACTCCGTCGCGATCCTGATGGAGAACAACGAGCACATCCACGCGGTCATGTGGGCGGCGCGGCGCAGCGGCCTGTACTACGTGCCGATCAACACCCACCTGACCGCGGCCGAGGCCGCCTACATCGTCGACAACAGCGCCGCCAAGGCGATCGTCGGCTCGGCCGCGCTGCGCAAGACGTGCGAGAACCTCGGCGAGCACCTGCCCGGCGGGCTGCCCGAGCTGCTGCTGATCGCGGACGACGACCTGCCCGGCTGGGCCCGCTACCCGGAATGCGTTGCCGGCCAACCTGATACGCCGATCGACGACGAGATCGAGGGCGACCTGCTGCAGTACTCGTCGGGCACCACCGGCCGGCCCAAGGGGATCAAGCGCGAACTGCCGCACGTGTCACCGGCCGAGGCGCCCGGCATGATGTCGGCGCTGGTGGGGTTCTGGATGACCCCCGACTCGATCTACCTGAGCCCGGCCCCGCTCTACCACACCGCGCCGTCGGTGTGGTCGATGAGCGCGCAGGCCGGCGGCATCACCACCGTCGTGCTGGAGAAGTTCGACCCGGAGGGCTGCCTCGCGGCCATCGAGCGCCACCGGGTCACGCACGGCCAGTTCGTGCCGGCGATGTTCACCCGGATGCTCAAATTGCCTGAGGCGGTGCGTAATTCGTACGACCTGTCCAGCCTGCAGCGGGTGATGCACGCGGCGGCGCCGTGCCCCGTGGAGATCAAGAGGCAGATGATCGAGTGGTGGGGGCCGATCATCGACGAGTACTACGCGTCCTCGGAGGCAATCGGGTCGACGCTGATCACCGCCGAGGAGTGGCTGGCGCACCCGGGCTCGGTCGGCAAGCCGATGGCCTGCGAGATCCACATCCTCGACGAGGCCGGCAACGAGCTGCCGCCGGGCGCGGCGGGCGAGATCTACTTCGCCGGCGGGTACTCCTTCGAGTACCTCAACGACGAGTCGAAAACCGCCGCCTCCCGCGACAAGCGTGGCTGGGTCACCGTCGGCGACGTCGGCTACGTGGACGAGGAGGGCTACCTGTACCTGACCGACCGGCGCCATCACATGATCATCTCCGGCGGGGTGAACATCTACCCGCAGGAGACCGAGAACTTGCTCGTCACGCACCCAAAGGTGTTGGACGCGGCGGTGTTCGGCATTCCCGACGACGAGATGGGCCAGAGCGTCAAGGCGGTGGTGCAGACGGTCGATCCGGCCGACGCCACCGAAGGGTTCGCCGCCGAGCTGCTGGCCTGGCTGCGGGATCGCTTGTCGCACTACAAGTGTCCGCGGTCGATCTCTTTCGAGGCGCAGCTGCCGCGCACCGACACCGGCAAGCTGTTCAAGGGGGAGCTGGTCAAGAAGTACTCGGTGTGAGCCTGCGCGTCGTCGACCTTGCGGACCCCGCGCGGGTCGACGACCCGGTGCCGCCCGGAGTTCTGGTCGCCGTGGGCTCCGTCGCCGGCGCGTCCGAATACTGGCTTCAGCGGGCCACTTTCACCCTCACCGAACAGCGGTCGGACGACCGGCGGGTGGTCACCGTCGACTCGGTGGCCGACACCGTGGCCGAGCTCGGCGAGCGCTGCCGGCACTGGCCGCACGCCAGCGGCGTCTGCGACGACGTGCTGCGCAGCATCGACCCCGCCGGGCCCACGCCGGCCGGCGTGGTGACCGAGTCGCTGGGCTACTCGACCTTGCAGGCGGGCCCGGAGTTCGCGCGCTGGCTGGCACACCGCGGCCCGGCGCACCCACCCGGGGGCGCCGAACCCGTGCGGGCGGAGCGCGACGGGGACACCCTGCGCGTCACGTTCAACCGCCCGCAACGCCACAACGCGTTCTCCACCGGGGCGCGCGCCGCGCTGCTCGAGGCGCTGACGGTCGCCCAGCTGGACCCGTCAGTGACCCGGGTGGTGTTGCGCGGCAACGGCCCGTCGTTCTGCAGCGGGGGAGACCTCGCCGAATTCGGCACGCTGGCCGATCCGGCCAGCGCACACCTGGCCCGCACCCGGCACAGCCCCGCCCTGGCGCTCGACGCGCTCACCGGCCGGCTCGGCCGGGAGTGCCGCGCCGAGGTCCACGGCAAGGTGATGGGCAGCGGCCTGGAGATGGCCGCCTTCTGCGGATGGGTCGAGGCGCAGGCCGATTCGGTGTTCGGACTACCCGAGTTGGAGCTCGGTCTGATCCCGGGCGCCGGCGGCACCGTCAGCGTGACCCGCCGGATCGGCCGTTGGCGCACCGCGTATCTGGTGTTATCCGGGCGAACGATCGGCGCCCACACAGCGCTGGCCTGGGGGCTGGTGGACGCGCTGGCTCAGTAGCCGGAGAACGTCGTGGTGGTCGTGGACGGGATGCTGTTGATCGCCACCGCGAAGATCACGACGTAGACGATCCCGATGATCAGGTAGAAGGCCGCGCCCGACACGGCACCGATGATCGCCCACTTCTTGGCGTTGTCGGCGGTGGACTGCGCCTCGGCGTAGCGCCCCTGAGCCCACAACCCGGAGACCTTGCTGGAGTAGACCAGCGACACGATGCCGAACGGCAGGCAGCACAGGACCGTGCACAAGATCGCCCAGACGAGGTAGTTGTCCGGCTCGCGTGGGCCGCCCCAGCCCGGCTGCGGGGTCTGCCAGCCAGGCTGCTGGCCTTGCCAACCGGGCTGCCTGGCCGCCCCATTCGGGGGAACCCTCGTACGGCCCTGGCGGATAACTCATGGCGACCGACTTTCCCCTCGGCTCGACTGGTGGGGCGAAGTCAGGCAAATATAGCGCAACCCGTGGCGGCGGGCCGGGAGATTTGCTGGGGCGTCAGATTCCGCCGCGGGCCACCAGCTGCCCGGCGATGACGTTGCGCTGGATCTCGTTGGTGCCCTCGCCGACGATCATCAGCGGCGCGTCGCGGAAGTAGCGTTCGACGTCGTACTCGGTCGAGTAGCCGTAGCCGCCGTGGATCCGCACGGCGTTCAGCGCGATCTCCATCGCGACCTCGGAGGCGAACAGCTTGGCCATCCCGGCCTCCATGTCGGCGCGCTCGCCGCTGTCGTAGCGTTCGGCCGCGTACCGGGTGAGCTGGCGGGCCGCGGTGAGCTTGGTGGCCATGTCGGCCAGGTAGTTGCCGACCGCCTGGTGCTTCCAGATCGGCCGGCCGAAGCTCTCGCGCTGCTGGGCGTAGGCGAGCGCGTCCTCGAGCGCGGCCGTCGCCACGCCCAGCGCCCGGGCGGCCACCTGGATGCGGCCGGTCTCGAGGCCCTTCATCATCTGTGCGAAACCCTCGCCCATGCGGCCGCCCAGCACCGCCGAGGCCGGCGCGCGGTAGCCGTCGAAGGACAGCTCGCAGGACTCGACGCCCTTGTAACCCAGCTTGGGCAGGTCCCGCGAGACCGTCAGGCCCGGGCCGTGTTCGACGAGGACGATCGAGATGCCGGTGTGCCGCGGCGTGGCCTGCGGGTCGGTCTTGCACAGCAGCGCGATCAGCCCGGAGCGGCGGGCGTTGCTGATCCAGGTCTTGGAACCGTTGATCAGCAACCCGCCGTCGGCCATCGGCAGCGCGGTCGTCGCCATGTTCTGCAGGTCCGACCCACCGCCCGGCTCGGTCAGCGCCATCGTGGCCCGCAGCTCGCCGGTGGCCATCGCCGGCAGGTAGCGCCCGCTTCTGCTCCTCGGTGCCGAACAGCGTCAGCAGCTTGGCCACCACGGTGTGTCCGCCCATCGCGCCGGCCAGGCTCATCCAGCCGCGGGCCAGCTCCTCGGTGACCCGCACGTAGCACGGCGTCGACACCGGCGACCCGCCGTACTCCTCGGGGATGGCCAGGCCGTAGATGCCGATCCGCTTCATCTGCTCGATCCACGCCTCGGGGTAGGTGTTGGCGTGCTCGACCTCGCGCACCGTCGGCTTGACGTCGCGGTCGACGAACGCCCGCACCGTGGCGACCAGCATGTCTTCTTCGTCAGTCACCCATGCCATATTGCCCTCGATCGGACGGCCTGCCAGCATGTGGCGTTGTGACTTACGCCGGTATGCGTGCGGGCGGGCCCTACTTCGACGACCTCTCGGTGGGCCAGGTGTTCGACTGGGCGCCCCCGATGACGCTGTCGGCCGGGGTGGCCGGCCGCCCACCAGGCGATCGTGGGGGACCGGCTGCGCCTGGCGCTGGACGCCGCCCTGTGCGCCGCGGTGACCGGCGAGCCGGGGCCGCTGGCGCACCCGGCGCTGGTCTGCGACGTTGCGATCGGGCAGTCGACCCTGGCCACCCAGCGCGTCAAGGCCAACCTGTTCTACCGCGGGCTGACGTTCCACCGGTTTCCGGCGGTCGGCGACACCATCTACACCCGCACGGAAGTGGTTGGGCTGCGGGCCAATTCGGCCAAACCGGGCCGCGCCCCGACGGGCATGGCGGCGCTGCGGATGATCACGATCGACCAGGCCGACCGGATGGTGCTCGACTTCTACCGGTGCGCGATGCTGCCGGCGAGTCCGGACTGGCGGCCCACCGGCGACCTGGGCGGCGACCTGGGCGACGACCTGTCGACGATCGGCGCCGACGCGCCCGGGCCCGGCCACGATCCCGACCGCGCACTGGGACGGCGAGGTCTTTCGGACGAGGGTGCCCGGCCCGCGCTTCGACGCCGGCCTGGCCGGCACGGTGCTGCGCAGCACCGGCGACGTGGTCAGCAGCGCCCCCGAACTCGCGCGTCTCACGCTGAACATCGCCGCCACGCATCATGATTCGCGCGTCGGCGGGCGCCGGCTGGTCTACGGCGGGCACACCATCGGGCTGGCGCTCGCGCAGGCCTGCCGGCTGCTGCCCAACCTCGCGACGGTGCTGGGTTGGGCGTCGTGTGACCACACCGGTCCCGTGTACGAGGGCGACACGCTCTACAGCGAGTTGCACGTGGAGTCGGCGCAGCCGACCGAGCGTGGGGGTGTGCTGGGGCTGCGGTCGCTGGTGTACGCGGTCGCCGACACCGTCGGGGAGCCCGACCGGCTGGTGCTGGACTGGCGCTTCAGCGCACTGCAGTTCTAGCCGCCCCGCCTCAGCCGTGGTTGCCGGCGGTGCCGGTGGAGCCATCGGGGCCGGTAGCGCCGTTAGCGCCGCCGCCCTGACCGGTCCCGCCCGGGCCGCCGTTGGGTAGGACGACGGTGCCGCCGGCACCGCCGGCACCGAATGTGCCGTTGCCGCCGCCGGTTCCGCCGGTGCCGGCCGAGCCGCCCGCTCCCGCGCCGCCGCCGTCGCCGCCGTTGCCGCCGCTCGGGCCCTGGCCGCCGGTGCCGCCGTTGCCCCCGCCGATGTAGCCGGTGCCGCCGGTCCCGCCGGTCTGGCCGGGCAGGGCGCTGCCGCCGAGACCGCCGTCGCCGCCGTTGCCGCCCGTGCCACCGTTACCGGAGGTGGCGCCGCCGGCCCCGCCGCTGGCGCCGGCGCCGCCGTTGCCGCCCTTCCCGCCGGTGCCGCTGTCGCCGCCGTTGCCGCCATCGACGTGGGTTTGGGTTCCGGCCGCGCCGGCGCCACCCGTGCCCGGTGCGCCGCCGGTGCCTCCGGTGCCGCCGTTGCCGCCCTGGCCGCCGTTGCCCGCTCCCTGGGCCGCGCCGCCCTGGCCCGCGGTGCCGCCGTTGCCGCCGGTGCCGCCACCGCCGCCGCGTCCGCCGGCGCCGTTGTTGTTAACGAACGTGCTGTCGCCGGTTGCGCCGTTGCCGCCCTGGCCGCCGCTGCCGCCCTGGCCGGCGTTGCCGCCGGTTCCGCCGTTGCCGGATGTCGACCCGCCCAGACCGCCCTGGCCGCCTTGACCGCCGGACCCGCCATCGCCGCCGACGCTCCCGTCGTCGCCGGGGTTGGTGCCGTTGTTCCCGAGCGTGCCGGTCGCGCCATTGCCGCCGTTGCCGCCGGCGCCACCGTTACCGATCGCGCCGCCGTTGCCGCCGGTACCGCCGTTGCCGCCATTGGCGCCGGCGGTCGTGGCGTTGAAGCCCGCGCCGCCGCTGCCGCCATTACCGACCGGGCCGGTGACCGCGGTGCCGGAGGTGCCCGAAGTCGGGCTACCCGAGCCGGTGCCGGCCGCGCCGCCACCGCCCGGGGTGCCGGGGTTGCCGCCGTTGCCGCCTTGTCCGCCATCGGAATTGGCGGCGTTGCCGGCTGCGCCGGTGCCGCCGTCGCCCGGCTTACCCGCGTTGCCGCCGTTGGCTCCGTTGCCGCCGACGCCGGTGGTGCCCGCGGTGCCGCTGGTGACCGTGCCGCCGGTCCCGCCGTTGCCGCCGGATCCGCCTTGTCCGCCGGTCCCGCCGTTGCCGCCGTTTTGACCGCCGCCGCTCCCGTTGCCGTAGGCGTTGGAGCCGGTGACGCCGTTGGCGCCGGTCACGCCGTTGCCGCCGTTGCCGCCGACGGCGCCGTTGCCGCCCTTGCCGCCGCTGCCGCCGTTACCGGAGACTGATCCGCCGGCCCCGCCGGCGCCGCCGTTGCCGCCGGATCCGCCGTTGCCGCCGTTGGTGCCGCTGGCACCGGCGGTGGCCCCGTTGGCGCCAGCCTTGCCGACGGCGCCGTTGCCGCCGTTGCCGCCGTTGCCGCCGTTGCCGTAGGTTCCACCGCTGCCGCCGGTGCCGCCGTTGCCGCCGCTGGCGCCCGCGGTGGTGGCGTTGTATCCCGCGCCGCCCTTGCCGCCGTTGCCGGCCTGGGGCGCGGTGCCGTTGATACCGGAGGTGGGGGAACCGGTGCCGGTGCCGGCCGCGCCGCCGATTCCCGGCGTCTCGGTGCCGCCGTTGCCGCCGGCGCCGCCGTCGGGGTGGCTGGCGCTCCCGGCTCCGCCGTTGCCGCCGTTGCCGGCTGTGCCCGCGGTGCCGCCGTTGCCGCCGCTGCCGGCCGCGCCGGTGGTGCCGTTGCTGCCGATGCCCAGGGCCGCGCCCGCGGTGCCGCCGTTGCCGCCGGATCCGCCGTTGCCGCCGGCCCCGCCGTTGCCGCCGGTCCCGCCGTTGCCGCCATTGCTGCCGCCGTTGGCGCCGTTCACGCCGTTGCCGCCGGCGCCGCCGGTCGCGCCGTTGCCGGCGGCTCCGCCGGTGCCGCCGTTGCCGGAGATCGTCCCGCCGGCCCCGCCGGCGCCGCCGTTGCCGCCGGACCCACCGGCCTGGCCGTCGGTGCCGCTGGCACCGGCACCGGTCCCGTTGGTGCCGGCCGTGCCGGCCACACCGTTGCCTCCGGTGCCGCCGTTGCCGCCGTTGCCGTAGGTCCCGCCGTTGCCGCCGTTGCCGCCGTTGCCGCCGCTGGCGCCCGCAGTAGTGGGGTTGTAGCCCGCCCCGCCGCTGCCGCCGTTGCCGGCGCCGACCGGGGCGGCGCCGTTGCTGCCCGTGGTGCCTGGCGTGGAGCCGGTGCCGCCCGTGCCGCCGGTCCCGACGGCGGTGGTGCCGCCGTTGCCGCCGTTGCCGCCGTCCGGGTTGGTGGCGGTGCCGGCCGCGCCGCTACCGCCGTTGCCGGGTGTGCCGGCAGCGCCGCCGCTGCCGCCGTTGCCGCCGGCGCCGGTGGTGCCGTTGCTGCCGGCGCCCAGGGCGGTCCCGCCGGTGCCGCCGTTGCCGCCGTTGCCGCCGGCTCCGCCGGCGCCGCCGTCGCCGCCGTCCTGGCCGGCGCCGATGCCGTTGCCGTACTGGTCGTTGTTGGGCACTCCGTTGGAGCCGCTCACACCGTTGCCGCCCTTGGTGCCCGTGCCACCGTTGCCGCCGGCCCCGCCGTTGCCGCCGTCGCCGGACGTGGTGCCGCCGGCCCCGCCGGCGCCGCCGCTACCGCCGTTCCCGCCGGCACGGCCGGCGATGCCGCTGTCGCCGGGGTTGGTGCCATTGGTACCGGACACATTGGCGGACACGCCGTTGCCGCCGGTGCCGCCGTTGCCGCCGTTGCCGATCGCGCCGCCGTTGCCGCCGTTGCCGCCGTTGCCGCCGCTGGCGCCCGCGGTGCCGGGGTTGTAACCCATGCCGCCCTGTCCGCCGTTGCCGGCCGGGGCCGTGACCGCGGTGCCGTCGCTGCCGCTGGTGGGCGTGCCGGCGCCGGTGCCGGCGGTGCCGCCGATGCCCTTGGCGCCGGGGTTGCCGCCGTTGCCGCCGTTGCCGCCGTTGGGGTTGGCGACGGTGCCGTCCGCGCCGGCGCCGCCGTTGCCCGGCTTTCCGGCGTTGCCGCCGTTGGCGCCGTTGCCGCCGGTACCGGTGCTGCCCGCGGAGCCGTTCGTGGCCGTGCCGCCGACCCCGCCGTTGCCGCCGGATCCGCCGTTGCCGCCGTTGCCGCCGGACCCGGCGTTGCCGCCGGCGCCGTTGTTGACGCCGGAGATCCCGTATTGGCCGGCCACGCCGTTGCCGCCGTTGCCGCCGCTGGCGCCGTTGCCGCCGTTGCCGCCGTTGCCGCCGTTGCCGAGCTGGCTGCCGCCGATGCCGCCGGAGCCGCCGCTGCCGCCCGATCCGCCCGCGGTACCCGAGGTGCCGCTGCTGCCGGCGCCGACGCCGTTGCTGCCGGCCACGCCGGCCGTGCCGTTGCCGCCGTTGCCGCCGTTGCCGCCGTTGCCGTAATTGCCGCCGTTGCCGCCGTTGCCGCCGGTGCCGCCACTCGTGCCCGAGGCGGTGGGGTTGAAGCCGTTGCCGCCGTTGCCGCCGTTACCCGATGCGGTGGTGGGTAGGCTGCCGGCCTTGCCGCTGCCGGCATTACCGCTGCCGCCGGTTCCGCCGGTGCCTGCGCCCCCGGCGGAACCGGCGTCGCCGCCCGTGCCGCCGTTTCCGCCGTTCGGGTTGCCGGCGGTGCCCAACGCGCCGTTGCCGCCGTTTCCGCCGACGCCGGCGTTGCCGCCGTTGCCACCGGTACCGCCGTTGCCCTGGCTACCGACGGTGACCGTCGTTCCGCCGTTGCCGCCGTTCCCGCCGGCCCCGGCCGCGCCGCCGTTCCCGCCGTGGCCGCCGTTGCCGCTGTTCGTGCCGGCCACACCGTTGGCGCCGTTGCCGCCGTTGCCGCCGGCGCCGCCGCTCCCGCCGGCGCCACCGGCACCGCTGTTGCCGGCGATCGCGCCGCCGGCCCCACCGTTACCACCGGTGCCGCCGCTGCCGCCGGTAGCGCCGTTGGTACCGGCGGCGCCCGGGGTGGCCCCGTTGTTGCCGGCAGCGCCGGTCGCACCGTTGCCGCCGGCCCCGCCCTGACCGCCGATGCCGTAGTTACCGGCCGCGCCGCCGGTGCCGCCGGTGCCGCCGTTGGCGCCCGGAGTGGTGGGGCTGTAGCCGGCGCCGCCCTTACCACCGTTGACGACGGTAGAGGTGGTGTTTACCTGGCCGTTCTGTCCGGGCGTGCCGGGTACCGTGCCGGTCCCGCCGGTGCCGCCGGTGCCGCCGTTGGCGCCCGGGTTGCCGCCCTGCCCGCCGGTCCCACCGGTGGTGTTGGCGGCCGTGCCAGTCGCGCCGGTGCCGCCCACTCCGCCGAGGCCGGACTTGCCGCCGTTGCCGCCGGCTCCGCCGTTGCCCACCGTGCCATTGGTGACGGTGCCGGCGTTACCGCCCGCCGCGCCGGCGCCGCCGGTGCCGCCGGTGCCGCCATTGCCGCCGGTGCCGGAGTTGAAGCTGAAGTCGCCGGTGCCTCCGGTGCCGCCGGTGCCGCCCTGGCCGCCGTTGCCGCCGTTGCCGCCGTTGCCGCTGTTGCCCGCGATCACGCCGCCGTTGCCGCCGTTACCCGCTGCGCCGCCTTGTCCACCGGTGTTGCCGACCCCGCCGCTGCCGCCGGGGAAGGCCCCGGTGTTGCCGGTCACGCCGATGCCGCCGGTGGAGCCGTTGCCGCCGTTGCCGCCGTTGCCGTAGGACCCGGCATTGCCGCCGTCGCCGCCGGCGTAGCCGGTCTGCCCGGCGCCGGGGACGCCGAAGGCGTTGCCGCCGTCGCCACCGTTGCCGGTCGGGGTGGTCGGTGTGGTGCCCGGCGTGCCGTTACTTCCGGATCCATGTCCGATGCCGGCGGCACCGCCTTGGCCGACCTGGCCGCCGTTGCCGCCGTCGCCGCCGCCTAGGAAGCCGTTGCCGCCCTTGCCGCCTGCTCCGCCGGTGCCGCCGTTGCCGCCGGTGCCGCCGTTGCTGTTGCCGGTTTGCAGTCCGTTGCCGCCGTTGCCGCCGTTGGCGCCGTTGCCGGCGTCGCCGCCGTCGCCGCCGTAGCCGTTGTTGGCGCCGCTGTTGCCGCCGGTGCCGCCGTTGCCGCCGTTGCCGCCCCGCGTCCCGTTGGTGCCGTCGGGGTTGCCGACGGTGCCGGTGTTCCCGTTCGTCCCGGGCAGGCCGTTGCCGCCGTTGCCGCCTTGGCCACCGTTGCCGTTCGGCCCGCCGTTGCCGCCCGCGCCGCCGTTGCCGCCGTCAGGGTGGCCGGCGGTGCCGTTGGCGCCGATGCCGCCGTTGCCGCCGTTGCCGCCGAACGCGGTGGGTGTGGTGCCCGCGGTGCCGTTGGCGCCGTTGGCGCCCTTGGTCGAGCCGGTGCCACCGCTGCCACCGGTGCCGCCGGCGGCACCGGTACCGTTGGCGGTCCCGCCGTTGCCCCCGGCCCCGCCGTCGGGGTTCTGGGCGGTGCCGTTGGCGCCGTTGCCGCCATTGCCGGCGGTAGCGCCGTTGCCACCGTTGCCGGCTTGGCCGCCGGCGCCGCCGGTGCCCGTGGTGCCGTGGGCGGCCGTGCCGCCGTTGCCGCCAGCGCCACCGCCGCCGCCTATCCCGCCGGTGCCTCCGTTGCCACCGTTCTGGCCGCCGCCGACGCCGGTGCCGTATACGTTCTGGTTGGCCACACCGTTGGCGCCGTTGCCGCCTGCCGCGCCGTTGCCGCCGTTGCCGCCGGTGCCGCCGGCACCGCCGGCGCCGCCGTTGCCGGCGACCGAGCCGCCCTTACCGCCGTCGCCGCCTCCACCGCCGGTTCCGCCGGCCTGTCCGCTGCCGCCGTTGCCGCCGGATGCCGCAACGCTGCCGTCTTTGCCGTCGACGCCGTTGCCGCCGTTGCCGCCGCCGCCGCCGTTGCCGTAGCTGCCGCCGTTACCGCCGCCGCCGCCCGTACCGCCGTTGGCGCCGGGCACGAACGGGCTGTAGCCGTCACCGCCGTGGCCGCCGTTGCCTGCTACACCGCTGAAGGCGGTGCCGGTGCTGCCGTTGGTGCCGGCGGAGACGCCGTCGCCGCTCGCGCCGCCGGTGCCGCCGGCGCCCGCGCTGCCGGGGTTGCCGCCGTTGCCGCCGGTCCCGCCGTTGATGCTGGTGGCGATGCCGGTCGCGCCGTTGCCGCCGTTGCCGGGTGTTCCGGCGGCGCCGCCGTTACCGGCGTTGCCGCCGGCGCCCGCGGTGCCAGGCATGCCGTGCAACCCGGACGTGCCGCCGACGCCGCCCGTGCCCCCGTTGCCACCGGTTCCGCCACCGCCGCCGTTGCCGCCGTTTTGACCGGCGCCGACGCCGTTGCCGTAGGCATTGGAGCCGGCCACGCCGTTGGAGCCGTTCTGGCCCGTGCCGCCGGCGCCGCCGTCGGCGCCGTTGCCGCCTGCGCCGCCTGCGCCGCCGTTACCCAGGGCCGAGCCGCCCTGACCGCCGGCACCGCCTTGGCCGCCTGCCCCGCCATTCTGGCCGGTGGCGCCGCTGTCGCCCGGGTTGAGGCCGTTGCTGCCGATCGCGCCCGCCACCCCGTTGCCGCCGTTGCCGCCGTTGCCGCCGCTGCCGTATGCCCCGCCGTTGCCGCCGCTGCCGCCGTTGCCGCCGGTGGCACCGGCAGCCGTTGAGGTGAACCCGGCGCCGCCGTTGCCGCCGTTGCCGGCCGGGTTGGTGGGCAGTGAACCGTCGACGCCGTGGGAGCCGTTAGTGGAGCCGAGGCCGCCGGTGCCGCCGGCGCCCGCGGTGCCGGGGCTGCCGCCGTTGCCGCCGGCGCCGCCGGTCGTGTACGCCGCGGTGCCGATCGCACCGTTGCCGCCGCTGCCGGGTGCGCCGGCGTTCCCGCCGTTGCCGGCGCTGCCGCCGGTCCCGGTGGCGCCCTTGGTGCCGTGCGGCGCGGCGCCGCCGGCACCGCCGTTGCCGCCGTTGCCGCCCGTGGCGCCGCTGCCGCCGTTGCCGCCGTTTTGACCGGCGCCGATGCCGTTGCCGTATGCGTTGGAGACCGACCACGCCGTCGGAGCCGGTCACGCCGCTGCCGCCAGTGCCGCCGTTTCCACCCGAACCACCGACCCCGCCCGAGCCGCCGTTGCCCGAGATGTAGCCGCCGCGACCGCCGGCGCCGCCGTTCCCGCCGCTGCCGCCGGCCGTGGCATTGCCGCCACTGTCGCCGGGGTTGACCCCGTTGGTGCCGTTGGAACCGGCGATGCCGGTGCCGCCGTTGCCGCCGTTGCCACCGTTGCCGACCCAGCCGCCGTTGCCGCCGGTGCCGCCGTTACCGCCGTTTGCACCGGCAGCCGTTGAGGTGAACCCGGCGCCGCCGTTGCCGCCGTTGCCGGCGGGGCCGGTCACGCTGTTGCCGGCTTTGCCGGCGGTGCCCGTGCCAGAGCCGCTGCCGTTGGCCCGCGGCTGCCGCCCTTACCGGCAATGCCGGGGTTGCCGCCTTGGCCGCCCTGGCCGCCGTCGATGTAGGTGGAGGTGCCGGCCGCGCCCGCGCCGCCGTTGCCGGGGGTGCCGGCGTTGCCGCCGGTGCCGCCGTTGCCGCCGGTGCCGCTGGCGGCCTGGGTGCCGGTGCCGCCGGCGGCTTTGCCGCCGGCCCCGCCCGCTCCGCCGGCGCCGCCGGTGCCGCCGCTGCCGCCGTTGCCGCCGGCCTGGCCTTGTCCGGCGCTGCCGTAGGCGGTCGACCGGCGGTGCCGGTGTTGCCGGTCACCCCGTTGCCGCCGTTGCCGCCGACACCGCCGGTGCCGCCGGCCCCGCCGACCCCGCCGGACCCGGAGGTGGTGCCGCCGGCGCCGCCCTGGCCGCCCTGGCCGCCGGCCCCGCCGGTGCCGCCGCTGGTGCCCGAGTCGCCGGGGTTGACCCCGTTGGTGCCGTTGCCGGCGTTGGCGCCGTTGCCGCCGGACCCGCCGGCGCCGCCGTTGCCGATCGATCCGCCGGCCCCGCCCTGGCCGCCTTTACCGCCGGCCAGGCCGTTGCCGCTGGTGTCGGTGGCCGTGGTGGGCTGGCTGTAGCCCGCCCCGCCGGAGCCGCCGTTGCCGGCCGGGCCGGTCACGCTGGTGCCGGCTTTGCCGGCGGTGCCCGTGCCGGAGCCGCTGCCGTTGGCGCCGGCGGCGCCGCCCTTACCGGCAATGCCGGGGTTGCCGCCTTGGCCGCCCTGGCCGCCGTCGATGTAGGTGGAGGTGCCGGCCGCGCCCGCGCCGCCGTTGCCGGGGGTGCCGGCGTTGCCGCCGGTGCCGCCGTTGCCGCCGGTGCCGCTGGTGGCCTGGGTGCCGGTGCCGCCGGCGGCTTTGCCGCCGGCCCCGCCCGCTCCGCCGGCGCCGCCGGTGCCGCCGCTGCCGCCGTTGCCGCCGGCCTGGCCTTGTCCGGCGCTGCCGTAGGCGGTCGATCCGGCGGTGCCGGTGTTGCCGGTCACCCCGTTGCCGCCGTTGCCGCCGACACCGCCGGTGCCACCGGCCCCGCCGACCCCGCCGGACCCGGAGGTGGTGCCGCCGGCGCCGCCCTGGCCGCCCTGGCCGCCGGCCCCGCCGGTGCCGCCGCTGGTGCCCGAGTCGCCGGGGTTGACCCCGTTGGTGCCGTTGCCGGCGTTGGCGCCGTTGCCGCCGGCCCCGCCGGCGCCGCCGTTGCCGATCGATCCGCCGGCCCCGCCCTGGCCGCCTTTACCGCCGGCCAGGCCGTTGCCGCTGGTGTCGGTGGCCGTGGTGGGCTGGCTGTAGCCCGCCCCGCCGGTGCCGCCGTTGCCGGCCGGGCCGCTCACGCTGGTGCCGGCTTTGCCGGCGCCGCCGCCGTTGGCGCCGGCGGCGCCGCCGGCCCCGGCGGTGCCGGGGTTGCCGCCCTGGCCGCCCTTTCCGCCGTCGATGTAGGTGGAGGTGCCGGCCGCGCCCGCGCCGCCGTTGCCGGGGGTGCCGGCGTTGCCGCCGGTGCCGCCGTTACCGCCGGTGCCGTTGGTGCTGGGGCCACCCGAGCCGGTGCCGCCCAGGGCGCCGGCCCCGCCGGCCCCGCCGGTGCCGCCGGCCCCGCCGGCCCCGCCGGCCTGACCGCCGCCCAGGCCGCTGCCATAAAGGTCTTGGCCGGCCACCCCGGACGCCCCGGTGATCCCGGACCCGCCGGCCCCGGCCGCCCCGCCGGTGCCGCCGTTGCTGGCGTTGCCGCCGGTGCCGGTGGCCGCTTGACCGCCGGCCCCCAAACCGCCGGTGCCGCCGTTGCCGCCGGAGGCCCCGTTACCGCCGGAGCCGCCGTTACCGCCGGTGTAGCCGGCGCTGTGGGTCGCGGTGCCGTCATGGCCGGCCGCCCCAACCCCACCGGTCCCGGCGCTGCCGGCGGTGCCGCCGTTGCCGCCGGTGCCGCCGGTGCCCTGGGTGCCTGCGGTGCCGCCGTTGGCGGCGCCTGCGGCCCCGCCGGCGCCGCCGCTGCCGCCGTTGCCGCCGGCGCCGGCGTTGCCGCCGCGGCTGCCCGCGCCGCCGTCGCCGCTGCCGGCCTGACCGTTGCTGCCGTCGATGCCCGAGCCGCCGTGGCCGCCGGACCCGCCGGTGCCGCCGGCCCCGCCGGTGCCTCCGGTGGCGCCGGCCCCGCCGGCTTGGCCGCCGGCCCCGCCCTGGCCGCCGGATCCGCCGTCTTGGCCCTGGGTGCCATCGGGGGTGGTGGCGTTGACGCCGTCGCTGCCTGCGGCGCCTGATGCGCCGTTGCCGCCGGACCCGCCGTTGCCGCCGCTGCTGGTGGCCCCGGTGGCGCCGTTACCGGCCTGGCCGCCGGCGCCGAGGCCGCCGGTGCCGCCGTTACCGCCGGAGGCGCCGTTGCCGCCGGCCCCGCCCTGACCGCCATTAAGGAAGTTGCTGGTGCCGTTGGCCCCGGACCCGCCGGTGCCGGCGGTGCCGGCGGTGCCGCCGGACCCGCCGGTGCCGCCGGTGCCCTGGGTGCCTGCGGTGCCGCCGTTGGCGGCGCCTGCGGCCCCGCCGGCGCCGCCGCTGCCGCCGTTGCCGCCGGCGCCGGCGTTGCCGCCGCGGTTGCCCGCGCCGCCGTTGCCGCTGCCGGCCTGACCGTTGCTGCCGTCGATGCCCGAGCCGCCGTGGCCGCCGGACCCGCCGGTGCCGCCGGCCCCGCCGGTGCCGCCGGTGGCGCCGGCCCCGCCGGCTTGGCCGCCGGCCCCGCCCTGGCCGCCGGATCCGCCGTCTTGGCCCTGGGTGCCATCGGGGGTGGTGGCGTTGACGCCGTCGCTGCCTGCGGCGCCTGATGCGCCGTTACCGCCGGACCCGCCGTTGCCGCCGCTGCTGGTGGCCCCGGTGGCGCCGTTACCGGCCTGGCCGCCGGCGCCGAGGCCGCCGGTGCCGCCGTTACCGCCGGAGGCGCCGTTGCCGCCGGCCCCGCCCTGACCGCCATTAAGGAAGTTGCTGGTGCCGTTGGCCCCGGACCCGCCGGTGCCGGCGGTGCCGGCGGTGCCGCCGTTGCCGCCGGTGCCGCCGGTGCCCTGGGTGCCTGCGGTGCCGCCGTTGGCGGCGCCTGCGGCCCCGCCGGCGCCGCCGCTGCCGCCGTTGCCGCCGGCGCCGGCGTTGCCGCCGCGGCTGCCCGCGCCGCCGTCGCCGCTGCCGGCCTGACCGTTGCTGCCGTCGATGCCCGAGCCGCCGTGGCCGCCGGACCCGCCGGTGCCGCCGGCCCCGCCGGTGCCTCCGGTGGCGCCGGCCCCGCCGGCTTGGCCGCCGGCCCCGCCCTGGCCGCCGGATCCGCCGTCTTGGCCCTGGGTGCCATCGGGGGTGGTGGCGTTGACGCCGTCGCTGCCTGCGGCGCCTGATGCGCCGTTACCGCCGGACCCGCCGTTGCCGCCGCTGCTGGTGGCCCCGGTGGCGCCGTTACCGGCCTGGCCGCCGCCCCCGTTGGCGCCGCCGGTGCCGCCGGTGCCGCCGGCCGCGCCGTTGCCGCCGGCCCCGCCCTGACCGCCATCAAGGAAGTTGCTGGTGCCGTTGGCCCCGGACCCGCCGGCCCCGGCGCTGCCCGCCGCCCCGCCGGCCCCGCCGGTGCCGCCGGCGCCGTTGGTGCTGGGGCCACCCGAGCCGGTGCCGCCCAGGGCGCCGGCCCCACCGGCCCCGCCGGTGCCGCCGGCCCCGGCGTCCCCGCCGGCCTGACCGCCGCCCAGGCCGCTGCCGTAAAGGTCTTGGCCGGCCACCCCGGACGCCCCGGTGATCCCGGACCCGCCGGCCCCGGCCGCCCCGCCGCCGCCGCCGTTGCTGGCGTTGCCGCCGGTGCCGGTGGCCGCTTGACCGCCGGCCCCCAAACCGCCGGTGCCGCCGTTGCCGCCGGAGGCCCCGTTACCGCCGGAGCCGCCGTTACCGCCGGTGTAGCCGGCGCTGTGGGTCGCGGTGCCGTCATGGCCGGCCGCCCCAACCCCACCGGTCCCGGCGCTGCCGGCGGTGCCGCCGTTGCCGCCGCTGCCGCCGGTGCCCTGGGTGCCTGCGGTGCCGCCGTTGGCGGCGCCTGCGGCCCCGCCGGCGCCGCCGCTGCCGCCGTTGCCGCCGGCGCCGGCGTTGCCGCCGCGGTTGCCCGCGCCGCCGTCGCCGCTGCCGGCCTGACCGTTGCTGCCGTCGATGCCCGAGCCGCCGGGCCCGCCGGACCCGCCGGTGCCGCCGGCCCCGCCGGTGCCTCCGGTGGCGCCGGCCCCGCCGGCTTGGCCGCCGGCCCCGCCCTGGCCGCCGGATCCGCCGTCTTGACCCTGGGTGCCATCGGGGGTGGTGGCGTTGACGCCGTCGCTGCCCGCGGCGCCTGATGCGCCGTTACCGCCGGACCCGCCGTTGCCGCCGCTGCTGGTGGCCCCGGTGGCGCCGTTACCGGCCTGGCCGCCGCCCCCGTTGGCGCCGCCGGTGCCGCCGGTGCCGCCGGCCGCGCCGTTGCCGCCGGCCCCGCCCTGACCGCCATCAAGGAAGTTGCTGGTGCCGTTGGCCCCGGACCCGCCGGCCCCGGCGCTGCCCGCCGCCCCGCCGGCCCCGCCGGTGCCGCCGGCGCCGTTGGTGCTGGGGCCACCCGAGCCGGTTCCGCCCAGGGCGCCGGCCCCACCGGCCCCGCCGGTGCCGCCGGCCCCGGCGTCCCCGCCGGCCTGACCGCCGCCCAGGCCGCTGCCATAAAGGTCTTGGCCGGCCACCCCGGACGCCCCGGTGATCCCGGACCCGCCGGCCCCGGCCGCCCCGCCGGTGCCGCCGTTGCTGGCGTTGCCGCCGGTGCCGGTGGCCGCTTGACCGCCGGCCCCCAAACCGCCGGTGCCGCCGTTGCCGCCGGAGGCCCCGTTACCGCCGGAGCCGCCGTTACCGCCGGTATAGCCGGCGCTGTGGGTCGCGGTGCCGTCATGGCCGGCCGCCCCAACCCCACCGGTCCCGGCGCTGCCGGCGGTGCCGCCGTTGCCGCCGGTGCCGCCGGCGCCCTGGGTGCCTGCGGTGCCGCCGTTGGCGGCGCCTGCGGCCCCGCCGGCGCCGCCGCTGCCGCCGTTGCCGCCGGCGCCGGCGTTGCCGCCGCGGCTGCCCGCGCCGCCGTCGCCGCTGCCGGCCTGACCGTTGCTGCCGTCGATGCCCGAGCCGCCGTGGCCGCCGGACCCGCCGGTGCCGCCGGCCCCGCCGGTGCCTCCGGTGGCGCCGGCCCCGCCGGCTTGGCCGCCGGCCCCGCCCTGGCCGCCGGATCCGCCGTCTTGACCCTGGGTGCCATCGGGGGTGGTGGCGTTGACGCCGTCGCTGCCCGCGGCGCCCGAGGCGCCGTTACCGCCGGACCCGCCGTTGCCGCCGCTGCTGGTGGCCCCGGTGGCGCCGTTACCGGCCTGGCCGCCGCCCCCGTTGGCGCCGCCGGTGCCGCCGGTGCCGCCGGCCGCGCCGTTGCCGCCGGCCCCGCCCTGACCGCCATCAAGGAAGTTGCTGGTGCCGTTGGCCCCGGACCCGCCGGCCCCGGCGCTGCCCGCCGCCCCGCCGGCCCCGCCGGTACCGCCGGCGCCGTTGGTGCTGGGGCCACCCGAGCCGGTTCCGCCCAGGGCGCCGGCCCCACCGGCCCCGCCGGTGCCGCCGGCCCCGGCGTCACCGCCGGCCTGACCGCCGCCCAGGCCGCTGCCATAAAGGTCTTGGCCGGCCACCCCGGACGCCCCGGTGATCCCGTAACCGCCGGCCCCGGCCGCCCCGCCGGTGCCGCCGTTGCTGGCGTTGCCGCCGGTGCCGGTGGCCGCTTGACCGCCGGCCCCCAAACCGCCGGTGCCGCCGTTGCCGCCGGAGGCCCCGTTACCGCCGGAGCCGCCGTTACCGCCGGTGTAGCCGGCGCTGTGGGTCGCGGTGCCGTCATGGCCGGCCGCCCCAACCCCACCGGTCCCGGCGCTGCCGGCGGTGCCGCCGTTGCCGCCGCCGCCGCCGGCGCCCTGGGTGCCTGCGGTGCCGCCGTTGGCGGCGCCTGCGGCACCGCCCGCGCCGCCGCTGCCGCCGTTGCCGCCGGCGCCGGCGTTGCCGCCGCGGCTGCCCGCGCCGCCGTCGCCGCTGCCGGCCTGACCGTTGCTGCCGTCGATGCCCGAGCCGCCGTGGCCGCCGGACCCGCCGGTGCCGCCGGCCCCGCCGGTGCCTCCGGTGGCGCCGGCCCCGCCGGCTTGGCCGCCGGCCCCGCCCTGGCCGCCGGATCCGCCGTCTTGACCCTGGGTGCCATCGGGGGTGGTGGCGTTGACGCCGTCGCTGCCCGCGGCGCCCGAGGCGCCGTTACCGCCGGACCCGCCGTTGCCGCCGCTGCTGGTGGCCCCGGTGGCGCCGTTACCGGCCTGGCCGCCGCCCCCGTTGGCGCCGCCGGTGCCGCCGGTGCCGCCGGCCGCGCCGTTGCCGCCGGCCCCACCCTGACCGCCATCAAGGAAGTTGCTGGTGCCGTTGGCCCCGGACCCGCCGGCCCCGGCGCTGCCCGCCGCCCCGCCGGCCCCGCCGGTACCGCCGGCGCCGTTGGTGCTGGGGCCACCCGAGCCGGTTCCGCCCAGGGCGCCGGCCCCACCGGCCCCGCCGGTGCCGCCGGCCCCGGCGTCACCGCCGGCCTGACCGCCGCCCAGGCCGCTGCCATAAAGGTCTTGGCCGGCCACCCCGGACGCCCCGGTGATCCCGGAACCGCCGGCCCCGGCCGCCCCGCCGGTGCCGCCGTTGCTGGCGTTGCCGCCGGTGCCGGTGGCCGCTTGACCGCCGGCCCCCAAACCGCCGGTGCCGCCGTTGCCGCCGGAGGCCCCGTTACCGCCGGAGCCGCCGTTACCGCCGGTGTAGCCGGCGCTGTGGGTCGCGGTGCCGTCATGGCCGGCCGCCCCAACCCCACCGGTCCCGGCGCTGCCGGCGGTGCCGCCGTTGCCGCCGCCGCCGCCGGCGCCCTGGGTGCCTGCGGTGCCGCCGTTGGCGGCGCCTGCGGCACCGCCCGCGCCGCCGCTGCCGCCGTTGCCGCCGGCGCCGGCGTTGCCGCCGCGGCTGCCCGCGCCGCCGTCGCCGCTGCCGGCCTGACCGTTGCTGCCGTCGATGCCCGAGCCGCCGTGGCCGCCGGACCCGCCGGTGCCGCCGGCCCCGCCGGTGCCTCCGGTGGCGCCGGCCCCGCCGGCTTGGCCGCCGGCCCCGCCCTGGCCGCCGGATCCGCCGTCTTGACCCTGGGTGCCATCGGGGGTGGTGGCGTTGACGCCGTCGCTGCCCGCGGCGCCCGAGGCGCCGTTACCGCCGGACCCGCCGTTGCCGCCGCTGCTGGTGGCCCCGGTGGCGCCGTTACCGGCCTGGCCGCCGCCCCCGTTGGCGCCGCCGGTGCCGCCGGTGCCGCCGGCCGCGCCGTTGCCGCCGGCCCCACCCTGACCGCCATCAAGGAAGTTGCTGGTGCCGTTGGCCCCGGACCCGCCGGCCCCGGCGCTGCCCGCCGCCCCGCCGGCCCCGCCGGTACCGCCGGCGCCGTTGGTGCTGGGGCCACCCGAGCCGGTTCCGCCCAGGGCGCCGGCCCCACCGGCCCCGCCGGTGCCGCCGGCCCCGGCGTCACCGCCGGCCTGACCGCCGCCCAGGCCGCTGCCATAAAGGTCTTGGCCGGCCACCCCGGACGCCCCGGTGATCCCGGACCCGCCGGCCCCGGCCGCCCCGCCGGTGCCGCCGTTGCTGGCGTTGCCGCCGGTGCCGGTGGCCGCTTGACCGCCGGCCCCCAAACCGCCGGTGCCGCCGTTGCCGCCGGAGGCCCCGTTACCGCCGGAGCCGCCGTTACCGCCGGCATAGCCGGCGCTGTGGGTCGCGGTGCCGTCATGGCCGGCCGCCCCAACCCCACCGGTCCCGGCGCTGCCCGCCGCCCCGCCGTTGCCGCCGCCGCCGCCGGCGCCCTGGGTGCCCGCGGTGCCGTGGGCGCCGCCGCTGCCAGCCGCGCCGCCCTGGCCCCCGGCCCCACCGTCTCCGCCGGCCCCGGCGCTACCACCGGTCTGGCCGGAACCCCCGATTCCGGTGCCGGCCACTCCATTGGCGCCGTCGATACCCGAACCGCCGGTTCCGCCGGCCCCACCGGTGCCGCCGGCCCCGCCGATGCCGCCCGACGTGCCCGCGGTGCCGCTACCCGCACCGCCGGCCCCGCCGGCCCCGCCCGTGCCGCCGGTGTGCCCATCCGTACCGCTATCGCCGCTATTGACCCCGTTGATGCCGTTGGCGCCGGACGCAGCGTTGCCGCCGGCGCCACCGTTGCCGCCGTTGACCCCGGCACCATCAACTCCGGCCGCGCCGGTCCCCGAACCCGAACCGTTGGTCCCGCCCTGGCCGCCGGCACCGACCGCGCCCGCGTCACCACCCCTGCCGCCTGCCCCGCCGTCGATAGACGAGGCGGTGCCATCGGCACCCCGGCCTCCGGCACCAGCGGTGCCCGCATCGCCGCCCGTACCGCCGGCCCCGCCCGTACCGTCGGCGCCGGAGGTGGACCCGGCGCCGCCCTTACCGCCGGCCCCACCGGTCCCACCTGTGCCGCCAGCGCCGCCGCTACCGCCGGCCTGACCGCCACCGATCCCGTTGCCGTAAAGGTTTTGTCCGGCAACCCCATTGGCGCCGGTGATCCCGGCTCCGCCGGCCCCGGCCGCCCCGCCGATGCCACCATTGCTTGCCGCCCCGCCCGCGCCCGCGGCCGCCGTCGTCGTCCCGTCGCCGCTGAGGCCGCCGGTGCCGCCGTTGCCGCCGGCCCCGCCGGTGCCACCGGACCCGCCATTACCGCCGGCATACCCGGCGCCGTTGTTGATGCCCGCGACGCCGTCATGGCCGGCCGCGCCGACACCACCATCACCGGCCGAGCCCGCCGACCCGCCCGTACCACCCTGGCCACCGGCGCCCGCCGCACCCGTGCTGCCATTGGCAGCGGTGCCGCCTTGACCGCCGCCCCCGCCTTGACCGCCGGCCCCACCGGCCCCGGCGTTCCCGCCTGCCTGCCCCGAACCCCCGATTCCGGTGGTCGCCACCCCGTTGGCGCCGTCGACGCCCGACCCGCCGGCGCCGCCGCCCGCTCCGGTCCCGCCGACGCCACCGGCGCCGCCATTGCCGGAAGTGGAGCCACCCCGACCGCCGTTGCCGCCGTGCCCGCCGGCGCCACCGGCCATGCCGTCGCTGCCGCTGTCGCCGGGGTTGAGCCCGTTGGCGCCGGCCGTACCGGCCGCGCCGTTGCCACCGGCGCCGCCGCTGCCGCCGTTACCGACCGCCCCTCCGTTGCCGCCGTTACCGCCATTGCCGCCAGCGATGCCGGGGGTCGTGGGGCTGTAGCCAACCCCTCCGTTGCCGCCGTTGCCGCCCGACGTCGGCGTGCTGCCGGACGCGCCGTGGGCGCCGGTGATGGTGCCGGCGCCGCCGCTGCCGCCGAAGCCGCCGACGCCGGGGTTGCCACCGTTGCCGCCCGTGCCGCCGTCGGGGCTGCTTGCATCGCCGGCGCCGCCGACTCCGCCGTTGCCGCCGACCCCGCCGATGCCGCCGACCCCACCGGCTCTGCCGACGCCGGTAGTGCCGGCATGGCCGAAGAGCCCGGCGCGGCCGCCTGCGCCGCCTGATCCGCCGGTCCCGCCGGGGCCGCCGGTCCCGCCGTCACCGCCGTTGCCCCCGGTCCCGCTCGGCACGGCCCCCGGCAACCCGTCGGCGCCCGCGCCGCCGGCGCCGCCCGCGCCGCCGAGGCCGCCGTTGCCGCCATTGCCGCCATTGCCGAACAGCAGCCCACCGCGGCCGCCGGCACCGCCGTTGCCGCCGTGCCCGCCGAGGCCGCCGGCTCCACCGACGCCGTTGTTGACGCCGGTCACGCCCGCCGCACCGGCGGCGCCAATCCCGGCAGCGCCGCCGTTACCGCCGACCCCGCCGCCACCGATCAGCCACCCGCCGCGGCCTCCGGCGCCACCGGTGCCGCCGTCGCCGATCGTCGAGAGTCCGCCGTTGCCGCCGGCGCCGCCGGCCCCGAACAGGATGCCGGCATCGCCGCCGCGCCCACCGAAACCGCCCGTGCCGGCCTGGCCGGCCGCACCGTTTCCGCCGGCCCCGCCGGCCCCGAAGAGCCCGCCGGCGCCGCCTCGGCCGCCCGTCCCGCCGTTGCCGGCATGGCCGACTCCGGCCACGCCACCGGCCCCGCCGGCACTACCGGACAGCCACCCGGCGTTGCCGCCGGAGCCGCCGGCCCCGCCGTTGTCGCCGGTGCCGCCGGCCCCGCCGGCACCTCCGGCGCCAAACAACAGACCGCCATGCCCGCCGGTCCCGCCGGCACCCCCGGCGGTGGCGCCCGACCCGCCCGCGCCGCCGGCTCCGGCGGCGCCGATCAGCCAGGCGTGGCCGCCGAGTCCGCCCGCGCCGCCGGCGCCCGTGCCGCCGGTAGTGGCGCCGCCGTTGCCGGCGATGCCGCCGTTGCCGTAGAAGAATCCGCCGGTGCCCCCGCTTCCGCCGGCCCCGCCGGCGGCGCTCTGGCTGGCCCCGCCGGCTCCGCCGGCCGCGCCATTGCCGAGCAACCAGGCGTGGCCGCCCGCGCCGCCCGCCCCGCCGGCCCCCATGCCGGCGGTGTTGGCGCCCCCGAGCCCACCGGCACCGCCGCTGCCCCACAGCAAACCGCCGTTGCCGCCGGCGCCACCGGTGCCGCCGGCGGCGCTCTGGCTGGCCCCGCCGGCCCCGCCGGCCGCGCCATTGCCGATCAGCCAGGCGTGGCCGCCCGCGCCGCCGGCCCCGCCGGTACCTATGCCGGCGGTGTTGGCGCCCCCGAGCCCGCCGGTCCCGCCGCTGCCCCACAGCCAGCCGCCGTTGCCGCCGGCGCCACCGGACCCGGCATTGCCCATGATCGAAGCTCCGCCGGCGCCGCCGGCGCCGCCGTTGCCGATCAGCCCGGCTGACCCGCCGGTCCCGCCGGCTTGGCCGGGTGCGCCCGACCCGCCGCTGCCGCCGTTGCCCCACAGCAGGCCGCCGGCACCGCCGGCCTGACCGGTGCCGTTGACGCCATTGGCGCCGTTACCGATCAGCGGCCGGCCCAACAGCGCCTCGGTCGGCGCGTTGACCAGATTCAAGACGTTTTGCTGGATGCTTTGCAGCGGAGGGACGTTGGCCGCTTCGGCAAAGCCGTACGTGCGCGCGCCGGCGGACAGGTTCTGCACGAACTGGGTGTGGAACGCCGCCGCTTGGGCGCTGAGCGCCTGGAATTGTTCGGCCTGGGTGCCGAACAGCGCCGCGATGGCCGTCGAGATCTCGTCTTGTGCGGCGGCCACCAGGTTGGTCGTGGGAGCTGCCGCGGCGGCATTGGCCCATTCCAGCGACGCGGCCAGCTCGGACAGATCCGAGGCAGCTGTCGCCAACGCGTCTGGCGCCGTGACCAGATAAGACATGCAGGACCACCCAACTAGCTAACTGACGACTAAGTCGTGTACATGCCCCCCGTTATCAGCCGACGCATCGGCGATACCAACGATAGAGCAAAACCGGGGATTGGAAACTATGTTTCTGCAAAATCGCCACAATCGCAAAAAAAAGTTTCTATAGGTGGCTTTGAACCGCATTATTATCGGATGACGTGCGGATAGGTAGACCAGAAGGACCGCGAATCACGTATCAACCGACCAGATGTGATTGGAATCACGCGACAGCTAGCGGCTGAAGAAGGCGCTTGAGCTGAACTCGGACTGCGGGTTAGCCGGGTGCGCCCGGTGACCCGCTTCGGCCGATGAATCCGCCGCTGCCGCCGGAGCCGCCGTTGCCCCCGGTCCCCGTGGGGCTGCCGGGACCCCCGGCGCCCCCGTTGCCGCCGTCACCGCCGTTGCCGATGAACGTGGCGCCGCCGCCGGTGCCGCCGTCCCCGCCGGGCCCGCCGGCGGCGGCACCCTGGTTGACGCCACCACTGCCCCCGACGCCGCCGGCCCCACCGCTGCCGAAGATCAGCCCGCCGTTGCCGCCACTACCGCCGTGGCCACCGGCCGCGACGGAACTCGTCGGGTTGGCGTCGGCGCCGCCGGCGCCCCCGGCCCCGCCGTGGCCGCCCGTACCGAACAGCGTGGCGGCGGCGCCGTTGCCACCGTCGCCGCCGGACCCGGCGGCGACACCGTTACCGCCGGCCCCGCCGTTACCGCCGGCCCCGCCGGCAGCGCCATTGCCGAACAGGAAACCGCTGGCACCGGCGTTGCCGCCGTCGCCGCCGGCCCCGGCCGACGGGCCCGCCCCCGCGTCGCCGCCCACTCCGCCCGTCCCCCCGGCGCCGCCGCCACCGAGGAGGTGGGCGGCACCGCCACTGCCGCCGTCGCCGCCGACACCACCGGCCCCGAGATTCGTGCCCACCCCGCCGGCCCCGCCGTGCCCGCCGGCGCCGCCGCCGCCGAACAGCCAGCCGCCACCGCCGCCGTTGCCGCCCGCACCGCCGGAGGCGGCACCGAACACGTCGGTGGGCGCACCGGCGCCGCCGGCACCCCCGCTGCCGCCGAAGCCGAATAGCAATCCGGCGCTGCCGCCGTCGGCCCCGCGGAAGCCGGCGCCGCCCGCGTAGCTGGCGACGCCGTCGCTGCCCGCGCCGCCTGCGCCGCCGTTGCCGATCAACCACGCGCGGCCACCGCTGCCGCCGGCTGTGGCGAATCCTGCGCCACCGTTGCCGCCGTGGCCGCCGTTGCCCAGGATGAAGCCGCCGTTGGCGCCGTTTTGGCCGGTTCCCCCGGCACCGCCGTTACCGATCAGGAACCCGGCCCTGCCGGCCTTGCCGCCGATGAGCCCGTTCCCACCGCTGCCGCCGGACCCCAAGAACAGGGCGTTGCCGCCCGCGCCGCCGTTGCCGCCCGACGATGCGGGGGCGGCGGCGCCGCCGGCCCCACCACCGCCGCCGTCGCCGATCAGCCAGCCGCCGTTGCCGCCGCCACCGCCGTTGCCGCCAAAGCCGGCGGCGGCGTTGAGGTTGCTGCCGCCGGCCCCGCCGTGGCCGCCGATGCCTACCAGCCACGCGTTGCCGCCCGCGCCGCCCGCGCCGCCGGAGCCGTTCGCCCAGCTGGTTACGCCCCCGTTGCCGCCGGCTCCGCCCCACCCGGCCACAATCCCGGCGCTGCCGCCGGCACCGCCCGCGCCGGCGTCGCCGCCGACGCTGGCCCCGCCGTTACCCCCGGCGCCCCCATTGCCCAGCAGGCCGGCGTTGGCGCCGGCCCCGGCGACGCCGCCCGCTCCGGTGCCCCCGAGGCTGGCGCCTCCGTTGCCGCCGGCCCCGCCGTTGCCCAGCAGGATCCCGCCGGTGGCGCCGGCCCCGCCGGTACCGCCGCCAGCGACCGCGCTGGTGCCGCCGGCCCCGCCCGCCCCGCCGTTGCCCACGAGCCACGAGGTCCCGCCGGCCGCGCCGGCTCCGCCGCCGCCGCCCGCGCTGGTGCCGCCGGCCCCGCCCGCCCCGCCGTTGCCCAGCCAGGCGCTGCCGCCGAGCCCGCCCGCCCCGCCCGCACCGGTGCCGGCCGTCGCGTCCCCGCCCGCGCCGCCGGCCCCCGCGTTGCCCAGCAGCCAGGCGCTCCCGCCGTTGCCGCCGGCCCCGCCGGTCGCGGTTACGCCGGTGCCGGCGCCGCCCGCCCCGGCGCCGCCGCCGTTGCCGTAGATCCAGCCGCCGTTGCCGCCGGCCCCGCCGGTGCCGCCGCCGGCGCTCTGGCTGGCCCCGCCGGCGCCGCCGGCCCCGCCGCTGCCCAGCAGCCAGCCGTGGCCGCCGATGCCGCCGGTGCCGCCGGCGCCGATGCCTGCGGTGTTGGCCCCGCCGGCGCCGCCGGCCCCGCCGCTGCCCCACAGCCAGCCACCGTTGCCGCCGGCGCCACCGGTCCCGGCGGCGGCCGTGGGCGAAGCAAAGCCGCCTGCGCCGCCGGCGCCGCCGCTGCCGAACAGCCCGGCCGACCCGCCGGCGCCGCCGGTTTGGCCGGGTGCGCCCGACCCGCCGCTGCCGCCGTTGCCCCACAGCAGGCCGCCGGCACCGCCGGCCTGACCGGTGCCGTCGACGCCGTTGGCGCCGTTGCCGATCAGCGGCCGGCCCAGCAGTGCCTCGGTGGGCGCGTTGACCGCGTTCAAGACGTTTTGCTGGACGCTTTGCAGCGGGGTGGCGTTGGCCGCTTCGGCCAGGGCGTAGCTGTGGGCGCCGGCAGACAGGGTCTGCACGAACTGAGTATGAAAATCCGCCGCTCTGGCGCTGAGCGCCTGAAATTGCAGGCCGTGGCTGCCGAACAGCGCGGCGATGGCCGTCGAGACCTCGTCCTGGGCGGCGGCGAGCACGTTGGTGGTCGGTAGGACCGCGGCGCCGCTGGCCGTCTCGAGGTAAGCGCCCAGATCCGCCAGATCCGAGGCCGCCGCCGCCAGCGCGTCTGGCGCCGTGACCAGATAGGACATGCTGGAACCACCCAACTAGCTAGGTCACGACCGAGTCGTGTACATGAGCCCCCGTCATCAGCCGACGCATCGGCGATACCAACGATAAACCAAACCTGCGGATTAGATACTACTTTTCTGCAGAATCTCGAAAACCATCATAAAAGTTTCAGATAGAGCCACAACGCCACATCGATACAAAGTCGCAGGCCACCGAGGCAACGGGCAAGGCCTGCAAACCAGACGATACGTGGCCCACGGTCTCCTGGGGAGCCGGAGCCGACCCCGGGATCGCGGGCGCGGCAACGGGACACGCGGTCCGACACCGCACGCGCGGACACCTGCGAGCACGATGGGGGGGTGAGTTCGGCGCCGTCCCGATGGGTCAGCAGATGGGGGAGCTGCGGGTTGGCCTGGTTGACCGGTTTGCCCGACGGTCCCCCCGACTTCTCCCGCGCGAACGTGCTGGCGCGCGCCGAGGACGTGGCCGCCGCCGTCACCGAGCGGACGGGCGCCGCCGTGGATGCCGCCGGACTGCTGACCGGCCGCGCCGCCCTGCTCGGGTTGACCCGCGGCGGACGGATATCGGCCGGCGGCGCCACCCGGCTGCTCGCGGCGCGCGACGGGTGGTGCGCGATCACGCTCTCCCGCCCCGACGACGTCGCGGCGGTGCCCGCGCTGCTGTGCGCCGACGAGGTCCCCGCCGACCCGTGGCCCGCGCTGCGCCGGTGGGTCGCGACGCGCTCGGTGGCCGCGGTCACCGAGCGGACCGCTCTCCTGGACATCCCAGCGGCCGGCCTGGGGGAGGCGGAGGCCGCGCCGCCGCGGATACGCGCGTGGGGCCAACGCGCGCCGGGGCGGGGGTGGACGGGTCTGCTGGTGGCCGACCTGTCGTCGATGTGGGCCGGCCCCCTGTGCGGCCGGCTGCTGGCGCGCGCCGGCGCCACCGTCGTCAAAGTCGAAAGCCCGCGCCGCCCGGACGGCACCCGAAGCGGCAACCGCGCCTTCTACGACTGGGTCAACGGTGACAAGCTTTCCTACTGTCTGGATTTCGACGCCCAGGCCGGTGAGCTGCGGGCGTTGCTGTCGGTCGCCGACATCGTCGTCGAGGGCTCGCGCCCCGAAGCGCTGGCCCGGCGCGGGCTCGGTCCTGAGCATGCCCCGGCCCGGGCTGGCCGAATCTGGTTGCGCATCAACGGGTATGGAATATCCAGGCCCGCGTTCGGGGACGACGCCGCGGTGGCCGGCGGGCTGGTGGGCACCAGCGCGGGCGGGCCGGTGTTCTGCGGCGACGCCATCGCCGACCCGCTGACCGGTCTGGAGGCCGCCGCGGCGGTGGCCGAGTCTTTGGATCGCGGTGGCGGCGAGCTGATCGAGGTGTCGATGGCCGGTGTCGCCGCGACCTACGCCGCGCTTCCGACGGCGGCGTCGGTTTCGGATGGTGCGGCGCCACCACCGCAGGCGCCGCCGGCGGCGGGCCCCGCGGCCGAACTCGGCGCCGACAACCCCACGGTTCGGCGCCTGGTATCCGAAAGATGTTGCCTGCCATGCTGATCAGGCAGGCGACGCTGCTCGACGGGCGAACGGTCGACGTCCGGGTGGGTGAGCGGATCGAAGCGGTGGCCGCATCCGCCGCTCCCGACGAAGGCCTGGTCGCCGGTCCCGGGGAGGGAGTGCTCTACGCCAACGGCGGGGCCGTGCTGCCCGGCCTGCACGATCACCACGTGCACGTGCGCGCGGCCGCCGCCGCGCTGGACTCGTTCGCGGTGGGGCCGCCCGGCGTCACCACCAAAGCCCAACTGACACAGCTGCTCTCCAACGCCGCCCCGGGTCCCGACGGATGGATCCGCGCCATCGGCTATCACGAATCGGTCGCCGGCGAACTCGACCGCGCCGCGCTCGACGCGATGGTCCCCGGCATCCCGGTGCGCATCCAGCACCGCAGCGGAGCGCTGTGGATCCTCAACTCCGAGGCCCTGGGCCGGGTCGGCCTGGCCGACCATCCCGACGGGCGCCTGCGCAGTGCCGACCGCGGCTGGTCGGAGGCCGCGCTGCGGCGCGAGAGCGACCTGGCCGAGCTCGGCCGCCGCATCACCGCCTACGGGGTCGCCGGCGTCACCGACGCCACGCCCGACCTGTACGCCGCCGACGTGGACGCGCTGCTGGCGGCCCATCGCAGCGGCGAGTTCCGGCCGCGGCTGCGATTCCTGTCCCCGGGCAAGAAGATCCTGGCCGAGGATCGCCTCGACCTCGACGAGCTCACCGGGTGGATCGCCGCCCACCATGCCGACGACCGGCCGGTCGCCGTGCACTGTGTCACCGCCGCCCAGCTGGTGGTGACGATCGCGGCCCTGCGCGCGGCGGGCGGCCACCCGCTGGATCGCATCGAGCACGCCGCCGTGGTGCCCGACGACAACCTGGCCGACCTCGCCGACCTGGGGGTCACCGTGGTGACGCAGCCCAACTTCATCGCCGAGCGCGGCGATCACTATCTGGCCGACGTCCCGGCCGCCGAACACGCCCACCTGTGGCGGGTCGCCGGACTGGTCAAGGCGGGGGTGCCGGTGGCGCTGTCCACCGACATGCCCTTCGGTCATGGCGACCCGTGGACGGCGATGCGCGCCGCGGTGTACCGCACGACGCCGCGCGGCGCCGTCCTCAACGCCGGCGAAAGTGTCTCCGCGCGTCAGGCTTTGACGATGTTTCTGGGCCATCCGGACCGGCCGGGCCAGGCGCGGACCGTCGCGGTCGGCCAGCCCGGGGATCTCTGCGTGCTGAGCGAGCCCCCGCCGACGGCGCTGGCCGAACTGGATGCCGGCATGGTCGCGGCCACGGTCGTCGGTGGTGAGCTCGTCTACTTCGCGATGTGACGGCACGCTCACACCGCGGCGAGCGCCGCCCGCAAACCATCGCACTGGGCGTCGAAAAACCGCTGCGAGACTTGGGCTTTCGGCGCCACCAGGTCGAAGCCGTGGAAGGCGCCGGCGATGACGTCGACGGCGCACGGCACCCCGGCGGCCCGCAGTCGTTCGGCATAGGCGAGGTCTTCGTCGTGGAACAGGTCGTGGGTGCCGACGCCGATCCACGCGGCCGGCAGGCCGGCCAGGTCGTCGCGTCGTCCGGGTACGGCGACCTGCGGGTCGGCGCCGCCCAGGTACGCCGTCCACCCGAAGTGGTTGCTGCGCGCGTTCCACATGCGGTGGTTTTTGTTCGGGCCGGTCGCCGAACTGCGGTCATCGAGCATCGGATACGCCAGGAGCTGGAAGATCGGGGTGAGCTCGCCGCGGTCGCGGGCCAGCAGCGCCAGGGCCGCCGCGAGGCCACCGCCGGCGCTGGCACCGCCGACCGCCACCCGCCGCGGATCCACCGACGGCAGCCCGGCCAGCCAGCTCAGCGCCGCATAACAGTCCTCGAGCGGCGCGGGATAGGGATGTTCGGGCGCCAACCGGTAGTCCACCGACGCGACCGTGATGCCCAAGCGCGTGCTGAACCGCCGGCACAGTGCGTCGTCTTGTTCGGCGGTGCCGAGCACGTATCCGCCGCCGTGGATCCACAGCAGCGCGGCCGACGGTTCGCTCACGCCGACGGGCCGGAACAGCCGGACACCGGCCCCCGAACCGAGGGCGCTCACCTCGACGTCCCCGGCGGCGCCGGAGCCACCGCGGCGCGCCCGCAGCGCCATCAGCGCCCGAATGATCGGAAGGGACCGGGGGCCGACCAGCCGTCGTGGTGCAAAGCGGGCGATTCGGCGCAGGTCGGGGTGAACGTCGTTGTTCGGCATCGATCCAGTATCTACGACGCCGCCGACCATGCGGGACCGGTGCAAAACCGGTCCGATCCGGCGCGCGCAGTCGCCGCGGGGCTGTGGCAGGCTCTGGGTTAGTTGAGCAGAGATCGGGGTATCGGTGGAGGTGCCGGCAAGATGCGGTCGCGCCGGCACGCCGGCGATAGGGGTCGGTCGCAACGTGCCCCACGGGCGCCCTGTGCGCTCGGGCCGGCTGGTCGGGCGGGACGCGAGGAACACGACATGCTGGGGCATCTTTACGATCGGGCGCTCGACGGCGAGCGATGTTGGGTCCGCCATGAAGACGGCGAGCTCCGCCTGCTTCCCGCCCACCGCTGGCTGGGCGTCCGGCTCCCTGGCGACTCGGCTCCCGACGCCCCCGACCTCGACGAAGACTTCGACGAGGCCGTCACTCAGCTGTGCACCGGTCCGACGATCGAACTCGGCTGCGGCCCCGGCCGGTTGGTGGCGCGCCTGATCCAGCGGGGAGTGCCCGCGCTGGGCATCGATCGGTCGGTGACCGCGATCCGGCTGGCCGACCGCGGGGGCGCGCCCGCCCTGCTGGGCGACGTCTTCGCACCGCTGCCCGGGATGGGACGGTGGCAGACGGTGCTGCTGGTCGACGGCAACATCGGCCTCGGCGGGGACCCGCGGCGCATCCTGGGGCGCGCCGCCGAGTTGTTGCGCCGCGGCGGGAGTTGCATCGTCGAGTTCGACGCGGAAGTCATCGGAATCCGCGAGCGCTGGGTGCGCCTGGAGTCCGCCACCGACATCGGGCCCTGGTTCCGCTGGGCGTCCGTCGGCGTCGACAGCGCCGACACGCTGGCCGCGCAGGTGGGGCTGACGCTGGCGGGCGTCCGCCTGATCGGCGGCCGGGTGATCGCCAGCCTGACGGCCAGGTGAGCCCGACGAGTCTCCCCGCTGTTTCCGAAAACCGTTGCCCCACAACCACTTCAGCGCCCAGCGCGGAAACCTCCGGCGCGCGCCGCCAACGGCTCCGCCGACCGTCGGCGAACCGGGCGAAGTCCTCTGGCCTGCACGAATGCCCGGTGTGGCAAGGGCCGTCCGGAAAGCGTCCGGTGCCGACCCGGCGCGTTCGACGCAAACGTCAGTTTCCTGGCGCCGGGCGGGGGTACTCTCGCGGGATGACGGCGAGGGTACCGAGCACGTCCTCTTACGTGAAATGGTTGCTGCGGGCCCGCCCCGCCGACTATGCGCTGGCCTTGAGCGTAGCGGGAGCTTCGCTGCCGGTCGTCGGCAAGCATCTGGAGCCGCTGGGCACTATGACCGCGATGGGCGTGTGGGGTGCCCGGCACGCGCCGGAAGCCTTCGCCGCGAGGGCGAAAGGGTTCTTCGCCTTCGGCGCCCCCGGCGTCGGGGACGGGCGCCGGCAAGATCAGGAATGCGCGCGCGACGTCTCCCGCGCCGCGTTGCGAGGGGTGGTGTCACCGGCGGACCTCGAAGGCGAGTGGCCCACGGCCGCCCGGACCCCGCCGATCTGGGAGGCGCTGCGTCAGCGCCGCTACCTGCACCGCCGCGCGGTGCACTACGGTGACCACCCGGCGCAGGTGCTCGACGTCTGGCGCCGCAAGGACCTGCCCGCCCAGCCCGCGCCGGTGCTGATCTTCGTGCCCGGCGGCGCCTGGGTGCACGGCAGGAGCATGCTGCAGGGCTCGGCCCTGATGTCGCGGCTGGCGGAGCAGGGCTGGGTGTGCCTGGCGATCGACTACCGCGTCGCGCCGCATCACCGCTGGCCGCGCCACATCACCGACGTCAAGACCGCCATCGCGTGGGCGCGGGCCAACGTCGACAAGTTCGGCGGCGACCGGGAGTTCGTCGCGGTGGCGGGCTGTTCGGCCGGCGGGCACCTCTCGGCGCTGGCCGGCCTGACCCCCGATGACCCCCAGTACCAGGACAAGCTGCCCGAGGGCGCCGACAGTTCGGTGGACGCGGTGGTCGGGATCTACGGCCGCTACGACTGGGAGGACCGGTCCACCCCCGAGCGCGACCGGTTCGTCGACTTCCTCGAGCGGGTCGTGGTCCGGCGCTCGATCGACCGCCACCCTCACGTCTTCCGCGACGCCTCACCGATCGCGCGGGTGCATCACCAGGCCCCGCCGTTCCTGGTCATCCACGGCCGCAACGACTCCGTGATCCCCGTGGAGCAGGCGCGCGGGTTCGTCGACCGGTTGCGCGCGGCCTCGCACTCGATGGTCGGCTACCTGGAGATGCCTGGGGTCGGCCACGGCTTCGACCTGATCGACGGCGAGCGGGCCGGCGAGATGGCGCACGCGACGGCGCTGTTCCTCAACCACGTCTACCGCAGCAAAACGCAGATCGGCGCAAAAGAGATCGTCTGAGCGGCCCGCTGAGTATGGTCCCCCTATAACATTCCACGGCCGGGGTTAGGGGCAGCGGTGAAACGGCTGAGCGGGTGGGACGCGGTACTGCTCTACAGCGAGACGCCGAACGTGCACATGCACACCATCAAGATCGCCGTCATCGAGCTCACCGAGGAGCGCCGTAACTTCGGTGTCGAGGCGTTTCGCCAGGTCATCGGCGGTCGGCTGAACAAGCTGGAACCGTTCTGCTATCAGCTCGTGGAGATCCCGTTGAAGTTCCACCACCCGATGTGGCGCGAGCACTGCGAGGTCGACCTGGACTACCACATCCGCCCCTGGCGGCTCCCGGCGCCCGGCGGCCGCCGCGAGCTCGACGAGGCCATCGGACGCATCGCGAGTACCCCACTGGAGCGCGACCGGCCGCTGTGGGAGATGTACTTCGTCGAGGGCCTGGCCAACAACCGGATCGCGGTCGTCGGCAAGATCCACCACGCGCTGGCCGACGGCGTCGCCTCGGCCAACCTGATGGCCCGCGGCATGGACCTGCAGCCCGGACCCGAGGGCGGCCCCTATGTGTCGGACCCGGCGCCCACCACCCGGCAGCTGATGGGTTCGGCGTTCGCCGATCACCTGCGCCACATCGGGCGGGTGCCGCACACGGTCCGCTACACCGCGCAGGGGCTCGGCCGGGTGCGTCGCAGCTCCCGCAAGTTCTCCCCGGAGCTGACCCGGCCGTTCGAGCCGCCCCCGACCTTCATGAACCACAAGATCACCCCGGAGCGCCGCTTCGCGACCGCCACGCTGGCGCTCGCCGACGTCAAGGAGACCGGAAAACGCCTCGGGGCGACCATCAACGACATGGTGCTCGCGATGTCGGCCGGAGCGCTTCGGACGATGCTGCTGCGCTACGACGGCAAGGCCGAACCGCTGCTGGCGTCGGTGCCGATGAGTTTCGACTTCTCGCCCGAGCGGATCTCGGGGAATCGCTTCACCGGCGTGCTGGTGGGTCTCCCGACCAATTCCGACGACCCGCTGGAGCGGGTGCGGTGCAGCCACGAGAATGCGATCTCGGCCAAGGAAAGCAATCAGCTGATGGGACCGGAGCTGGTCAGCCGGTGGGCCGCGTACATGCCACCCGCGCCGACGGAAGCCTTCTTCCGGTGGGCGTCGGGCCGGGAGGGGAACAACAAGGTCCTCAACCTGAACATCTCCAACGTCCCGGGTCCGCGCGAGCACGGCCGGGTCGGGGGCGCCCTGGTCACCGAGATCTATTCGGTGGGACCGCTGACCGCCGGCAGCGGCCTGAACATCACCGTGTGGAGTTACGTCGACCAGCTCAACATCTCGGTGCTCTCCGACGGTTCCACTCTCAAGGACCCCCACGAGGTGACCGAGGCCATGGTCGCCGATTTCATCGAAATACGCCGGGCCGCGGGGCTTTCCGAGGAGCTGACGGTCATCGAGACCGCGATGGCTCCAGCCTGAGCAAGGCCTGAGCCTCCGAGGGTAACGAGACTCTCGGCTGCCGCCAATGCCATTTCCGGGCCATTTCCGGCGACCGCTACCATCAGTCGGTAACAGCCACCGACTTGGTAAGGAGCCGCGGCGCACCGTGAGCACAGGGAACGAAGAAGCCGGCACTGGAGAACCCGAAGTCCTGGTCGAGCAACGCGACCGGATCCTGATCATCACGATCAACCGGCCGAAGGCCAAGAATGCGGTGAACGCCGCGGTCGCCAACGGCCTGGCCGCCGCGATGGACCGCCTCGACGGCGAGCCCGGCCTGTCGGTCGGGATCATCACCGGCGCGGGCGGGTCCTTCTGCGCGGGCATGGACCTCAAGGCGTTCGCCCGCGGCGAGCTGCCGATCGTCGAGGGCCGCGGCATGGGTTTCACCGAGCGGCCGCCGGACAAGCCGCTGATCGCCGCCGTGGAGGGATACGCCCTGGCCGGGGGTACCGAGCTGGCGCTGGCCACCGACCTGATCGTGGCGTCGAAGGATTCGGCGTTCGGCATCCCCGAGGTCAAGCGCGGGCTGGTCGCCGGGGGCGGCGGGCTGTTGCGGCTGCCCGAGCGCATCCCGTACGCGATCGCCATGGAGCTGGCGCTGACCGGGGACAACCTGCCGGCCGAGCGTGCGCACAACCTGGGTCTGGTCAACGTGCTGGCCGAACCGGGCACGGCGCTGGACGCGGCGATCGCGCTGGCCGACAAGATCGCCGCCAACGGCCCGCTCGCGGTCGCCGCCACCAAGCGGATCATCATCGAGTCCCGCGGCTGGAGTCGCGACACCATGTTCGCCGAGCAGAACAAGATCCTGATGCCGGTTTTCGCGTCCAACGACGCCAAGGAGGGCGCCATCGCGTTCGCCGAGAAGCGTCCCGCGCGGTGGACGGGCACCTGAGCCGCATACACTATGTTCGTAGAGTCGGTGCCGGAATCGGTTGAGATGCAGAGAGATCGAGGATGAGCGTTTCGTTGCTGCTCGAGATGGCCGCGTCGGGCAACCCCGACCGCACGGCCGTCGTCTGCGACGACGTGCGGTTGACGACGCAGCAACTCAGCGACCTCGCCGACGGCGGCGCGGGTGTCATCGCGGCCTCGGGCGCCCAGCACGTCGCCTACGTCGGCGTCGGCGGGGCCATGTTGCCGACGCTGATCTTCGCCGCCGCGCGCGCGGGAGTGGCGTTCACCCCGATCAATTACCGGCTGTCCGCCGAGGGCATCCAGACCCTCATCCGGCGGCTGCCCGAGCCCCTGGTCATCGTCGACGCCCGCTACCGCGGCGCGGTCGGGGACGCCTCGCAGCGGGTGATGGACTCCGACGAGTTCCTGACGGCCGCGCGCGCCGCCGAACCGGCCGCCGAGTTTCCGGACCCGGACTCGGTCGCGATCGTGCTGTTCACCTCGGGCACCACGTCGCAACCCAAGGCCGTCGAGCTGTCGCACAACAACCTCACCAGCTACGTGACCGGCACCGTCGAATTCGAGTCGGCCGCCGACACCGACGCCGCGCTGATCTGCGTGCCGCCCTATCACATCGCCGGGGTGGGCGCGGCGCTGTCGAACCTCTACGCCGGCCGAAAGATGGTGTACCTGCCCGCCTTCGACGCGGCCGAGTGGGTGCGGCTGGTCAACGCCGAGCACGTGACCACGGCGACGGTGGTGCCCACCATGCTGGACCGCATCGTCACCACGCTCGCGGCCGGCGGTCATGAGCTGCCATCGCTGCGCAATCTGGCCTACGGCGGCTCCAAGGTGGGCCTGCCGCTGGTGCGCCGGGCGCTGGAACTGCTGCCCGGCGTGGGTTTCGTCAACGCCTACGGGCTGACCGAGACCAGCTCGACGATCGCGGTGCTGACCCCCGACGACCACCGCGCGGCGCAGGCGGCATCCGATCCCGTCGCCGCCCGGCGGCTGGGCTCGGTGGGCAGGCCGGTGCCCGGCATCGAGGTCGAGATCCGCGATGAGGACGGCAGGGTGCTCGGCCCGGGGCAGACCGGGGAGCTGTTCGTGCGCGGCGAGCAGGTCTCCGGCCGCTACACCGGGATCGGCTCGGTGCTTGACGAAAACGGGTGGTTTCCCACCAAAGACATCGCCATGCTGGACGGGGACGGCTACCTGTTCATCGGCGGGCGCAGCGACGACACCATCATCCGCGGCGGGGAGAACATCGCGCCCGCCGAGCTGGAGGAGGTACTCATCGAGCACCCGCAGGTGCGCGATGTCGCCGTGGTCGGCGTCGAGGACCCGCAGTGGGGCCAGGCCATCGTCGCCGTGGTGGTGCCGGCGGCGGGGGCCGAGCCCGATCCCGAGGAGCTGCGCGAGTACGTCCGCAAAAATTTGCGCGGGTCGCGCACCCCGGACCGGGTAGTGTTTCGCGACGAGCTGCCGACCACCCCCACCGGCAAGGTGCTGCGCCGGGAGATCATCGAAAATCTGGAGGGACTGCACGCATGATCAAGAACGGAACCCGTCTGGCCAGCCAGGTGTGTGACACCCAGGTCATCGTGGTCAGGAGCGCCGACAGCCTGGACGACCTGCGCTGCGGCGGGGCGCCGATGGTGGAGATCGGCGCGGAGCGGTCGGGCGAACTCGACCCGGCGTTCGCCGAGGGCAGCGTGATGGGCAAGCGCTACGTCGACGACGCGGGCGCCGAGTTGCTGGTGACCAAGCCCGGCGCCGGGAGCCTCAGCATCGGCGCGACCCCGCTGCAGCTCAAAGAGGTCAAGCCGCTGCCGGCCAGCGACTGACGGCTACGGCCGGGCTCTTGCCCGCCCGCTGCCCGTCTATTCCGACTCGCCGCTGCGCCGTGCCCGCGGTGCGAATCGGGGATTCTGCGACCACATCCGGTAGCGCGAATATGGAGGACATTGGGCGCCTCCGACCCCTGCAGCCCGTCGCTCTGCGCTCAGTTCGGCTGTCTGGTGGTCATCGGCAGCCAATGGTGAAATCACGACAAATTCCCGCAGGACCCTGCGCTTGGGCGGATCGTCGTCCGACCGCCGCGGCCACCGCTGGGACGCTGCTAGCCGTCGCGCTTGTCGGGAAATCCGTTGCGTACTACGAATTCCCTTGCCTTGATCAGGAATTCGAGTTGATCGCCGACGTGGCGTAGCGGGTCGACGCTGCGGGTCGAGCGCGCCAGCAGCACGGCACCCTCGAGGGCCGCGATCGACGTCATCGCCAGCGACGCCGCATCGTCCTCACCGAATCCGTCGTTGACGAAGGCGCGGGTCAACGCGGTGCACCAACGGCCGAGGATGGCGCCTGCCTCGCCGCACAGGTTGGGTTCCTCGTCCGAGCAGATCGCCGCGGCCACAACGGGACAACCGGCGTTGAATTCCCCGTCGCTGAGCATCCGTTCCCAGAACTCGACGAACTCGCGCAACAGCGCCCTGGCCCCCCAGCCGGCCGCGTCGTCGATCATCGCGGTGATGGATTGGCCCGAGTACCGCAGTGCCTCGGTGAGAATCTGATTGCGTCCCTCGGGAAAGTGGTAGTACACCGAGCCGCGCGGCGCGCCGCTGCGGGCGAGCACCTCGTCGATGGTCAGCCCGGCCGCACCGCGCTCGCGCATTACCTCGGCAGCGCTGATCAGCATCTTCGTCCGGGTGTCGCAGCGCTTGGCGGCCGTGCGGGTCGTCGCTTTGCCGGTGCTAGTCGGCACTGTCGCACCCCCCGTGGCGGGCGTCATGCAGCCTGTGAATGCCGTGGTACCGGCCAGTGCATGTTACGCGGGCTGAACCGGAAGGGCCGCCGCTTGAAGTCCCGCATCTCGCGGGTGAACTGGTAACCGGCAATGTTGAGCTCGAGGATCCACATAAACTTTCTCCCGGCCTTAGTGCGGCCCATGATTATGCTGAGAATCATATAAGACATCGGTCTGGTAAGCAACTTTTATTCCCTAAGTAACTAAAGCAGCACGGCAAACGCGCATCAGCCCGTCCATCGTCGCGGCCGAAGAGGATCGCGAGGTTCCGGAATTTTATGGTCCGCAGCATAATGACGAGGTCGGATACGGGCACAGCAGCCCCGGGCGCGTGGCGCCGCTGCGCGCGGGCCGCGCGGGCCTCGGGTCACCTGCCTGGCGCCCGGCGAGGATAGAGGGACTGCGCGCGGGCGACTGCGGCCTGCCGGGTTTCGCCCTGCCCGCACGCTCGGCGCGCAGACGACTAGCTGTCGGTGGTGTAGCCCATCGGCATGAGCACGCTCTTCTGCTGGGTGAAGTGCTCGACACCCTCGGGCCCGTTCTCGCGCCCGATGCCGGAGTTCTTGTAGCCGCCGAACGGGCAACACGGGTCGAAGGCGTACCAGTTGATCGCGTACGTGCCCGTGCGGATCTTCTCGGAGATCGCGATGCCGCGCGGGATGTCGGTGGTCCACACGCTGCCGGCCAGGCCGTACGCCGAGTCGTTGGCGATCTTGATCGCGTCCTCTTCGGTGTCGTAGGGAATGATGCTCAGCACCGGCCCGAAGATCTCCTCCTGGGCGATCGTCATCTTGTTGTCCACGTCGGCGAAGACGGTGGGCTGCACGAAGAAGCCGCTGTCCAGGCCCTCGGGGCGGCCGCCGCCGCACACCAGCCGCGCGCCCTCCTCGATGCCCTTGGCGATGTAGCCCTCGACCCGGGAGCGCTGCTTCTCCGAGATCAGCGACCCGATCTGGGCGGCCGGGTCCGATGGCAGGCCTACCGGCAGCGCCTGCATGAAGGTGCTCACCGCGTCCACGATTTCGTCGTAGCGCGAGCGCGGGGCCAGGATGCGGGTCTGCGCCACACAGGCCTGCCCGGTGTTCATGATCCCGGAGAACACCAGCATGGGGACCGAGGAGGCCAGGTCGACGTCGTCGAGGACGATGGCCGCCGACTTCCCGCCGAGCTCCAGGGTGCACGGCTTGAGCATCTCCGCGGCGCGTTGGCCGATCTCCTTGCCCACGGCCGAGCTGCCGGTGAAGGAGAAGATGTCGACGTCCCGGTTGGAGGTCAGCGCCTGACCGGTCTCGATACCGCCCGGCACCACCGACAGCACCCCTTCGGGCAGGCCGGCGTCGGCGAACACCTGCGCGAAAGCGTTTGCGCTCAAAGGGGTTTCAGCGGCGGGCTTGAGCACCACCGTGCAGCCGGCCAGCAGCGCCGGGCCCAGCTTGTTGATCGCCAGGAACAGCGGCACGTTCCAGGCCACGATCGCGCCGACCACGCCGATCGGCTCGCGGTGGACGATGGTCTGCCCGTACCCGCCGTTGCGGACTTCCTGCCACTTGACCTGGTCGACGGCGGGGCCGGCGAAGAAGTTCATCGCCCCGATCCCGCTCATCCATTGCATCGTCTCGACGGAGGTCGGCGGCTGGCCGGTCTCGAGGCCGAGCAGCTTGACGAAACCGTCCTTGCGCTCCTCCATCAGCTTGAGTGCGTTGCCGATGACGGCCGCGCGCTCCTTCGGCGGCGTCGTGGGCCAGGGGCCGTTGTCGAACGCCGCGCGTGCCGCCGCGACCGCGGCGTCGACGTCGGCCGCCGCCGCCATCGGCACCTTGCCGACGTACTCGCCGGTGGCCGGGCAGTGCACCTCGATGACCTCCGAGGTCGAGGGTTCCGTCCACTTGCCACCGATGAAAAGTTTGTCGTATTCGGTCTTGAGGTCGCCCATGCGCGCCACCCTACCCAAGCCGAGGCAAAACGAGAACACGTTTCATTCTCGAGGAGCCAGCACCAGCACCAGATTGCTCACCAGGAACTCCCGTAGCACCGGCACCGACGTCAGCCACCACGCCCATCGGGGGTGGTAGCGGGGAAATGCGGTGACCGCGGCGCCACTGCTCGCCGCCCAGGCCAGGCCGTCGGCGGCCGACACCGCAAACAACGACGACCCGTAGTCGTTTTTGGCCGGATGGCCGTGCTTTCGGGCATAGCGCGCGGCGGCGCGCGCGCCGCCCAGATAGTGCGTCAGCCCCAGCTCGTGGCCGCCGAACGGGCCCAGCCACACGGTGTAGGACAGCACCACCAGCCCGCCGGGCCTGGTCACGCGCAACATCTCACCGCCGAGTTGCCAGGGCCGCGGCACGTGCTCGGCGACGTTGGACGACAGGCAGATGTCCACCGAATCGTCGGCGAAGGGCAGCGCCATGCCCGACGCCCGCACGAACGTTCCCGCCGCGCCGGCGAAAGCTGGCCCGGCCGCGTGCATCTCGGCCGGATCGGGTTCGACGCCGATGTAACGCACCCCGGCGTCGGTGAACGCCGCCGCGAAATACCCGGGTCCGCCGCCGACGTCGAGCAGCGTGCGTCCGGCGGCGGGCTCGCCGCGCACGGCCCGCCACAGGTCGCCCACCATCGCCACGGTGTCGGCCGCCAGGGCCCCATAGAACCGCGCCGGGTCGCGCCGTTCGTGGCGGAACTGCCACAGCAGCCGCAGCGAGCGCGCGAGCGTGGCCCGGCGGGCAAAGACGTCGGTGGCGGCCACCGGCCAACCCTACGGCCGTTCCCGCTGGGCGCGACGGGCTAGCTCGATGGCCGGGCTCCTCCTCCCGCCGCTGCGCGGCATGCATCGTCGCCCGGCTAGGCTGACCGCTGATGTCTTCCCTGCGCTCGGTGCTGCTGCTGTGTTGGCGCGACACCGGGCACCCCCAGGGCGGGGGCAGCGAAACCTACCTGCAGCGCATCGGCGCGCAGCTGGCCGCCTCGGGCACCGCCGTGACGCTGCGCACCGCCCGCTACCCGGGCGCGCCGCGCCGCGAGGTCGTCGACGGGGTGCGGATCCACCGCGCCGGCGGCCGCTACTCGGTGTATGTCTGGGCGGTGTTGGCGATGGCCGGGGCGCGCCTGAAGCTGGGGCCGCTGCGGCGGGTGCGGCCCGACGTGGTCGTCGACGCGCAGAACGGCCTGCCGTTCTGCGCCCGGCTGCTGTACGGCCGCCGCGTCGTGGTCCTGGTGCACCACTGCCATCGCGAACAGTGGCCGGTGGCCGGGCCGGTGCTCGGCCGGGTGGGCTGGTTCGTCGAGTCAAGGCTGTCGCCCTGGCTGAACCGCCGCAACCAGTACGTCACGGTGTCGCTCCCGTCGGCGCGGGACCTGGTCGCCCTCGGCGTGACCAACGAGCGGATCGCGGTGGTGCGCAACGGTCTCGACGAGGCGCCGGCGCCTTCGCTGTCCGGCCCCCGCGCGACCGTGCCGCGGGTGGTCGTGCTGTCGCGGCTGGTGCCGCACAAGCAGATCGAGGACGCCCTGGAAGCGGTGGCCGCGCTGCGGATGCGCGTTCCCGGTCTGCACCTCGACGTCGTCGGCGGCGGGTGGTGGCGGCAGCGGCTCGTCGACCACGCGCGCCGGCTCGGCCTGACCGACGCGGTGGTCTTCCACGGCCACGTCGACGACGTGACCAAACACCATCTGCTGCAAGGCTCGTGGGTGCACGTGCTGCCCTCCCGCAAGGAGGGCTGGGGCCTGGCGGTCGTCGAGGCCGCCCAGCACGGGGTGCCCACCATCGGCTACCGGTCCTCGGGCGGCCTGTCCGACTCGATCGTCGACGGGGTCACCGGAATCTTGGTCGACGACCGCGCCGAGCTGGTCGATCGCCTCGAGGAGGTGCTGACCGATCCGGTGCTGCGCGAACAGCTCGGCGCCAAGGCACAGGCGCGCACCGGCGAGTTCTCCTGGGCCCAGAGCGCGACCGCGATGCGCGGCGTGCTCGAAGCGGTGCAAGCCGGCCGCACCGTCAGCGGCCTGGTGTGAGAACCGCACCGCGCCGCACCCGAGCGACCAGCGCGCCTACGGCGCCCGCCGCCAGCAGCGCCAGCCACGCCAGGTGTGCGGCCAGCGCCGCGTCCCGGCGGGCCGCGGAGACACCGGGCGTCTTGCCGCCGACCCGGTAGAGCGCGAGTCGGTCGTCGCGGTACGTCGGTGTCAGAGCGCCGAGGGTGCGGGCGGCCGCGCCCATGTCACCGGGACTGCCGGATTCGACGACCAGCCAGCCGACGCCGGCGGAAGCCAACGCGGCGGGGTCGGGCCCCGTCAGCAGCAACGCCTCGACCGTCCGGGCGCGAGAACCCTCCCCGGGCACGACGACCCCGGAGATCACCAGGTCGCCGCTGCTCAGCACGTCGGCGCGCACCCAGCGGGGCAGCGGATCGAGCACCGGCGCGGGGCCCGCCCACGCGAAGCGGCGCATGGTGCCGGTCGGCAGCACCGCCACTGTTTCCCGGCCGGCGGGTCCCTCGTTGATCGCCGCCGCCACGGCCGCCCACCCCGGCGGGTAGCGCACCGGCGCGACCCTGCCCCGCACACCCCACGCCAGGTCGGGCAACGCCAGCAGCAGCACGGCGCAGCACACCGACGCCGCCAAAGCCGGCCGCACCCAGCGCCGCAGCGTCACCACCGCGCCGGCGCCGGCCAGCGCGTAGCCGGGCAGCGCCAGCGCCACCCACTTCTGCCCGTCGCGCAGCACCCCCAATCCCGGCGCGGCGTCGACGAGCGCGCTCAGCACATTCAGGCCCGGCCCGGTTGCCAGCGCGGCCGGCACCAGCACCGACGCCCCCGCCAGCACCAGCAGCGGCACCGCGGCCGGGCGGCGCACCGCCGCCGGCAGGCCGGCCGCCACCACACCCAGCAGCGCCACCGCCGACCAGACTGCGAAAAGCGTTGCCCGGGAAGCGGGCACGGCCTGGCCGTTCCAGATGCCGCCGAGGCTGGCCAGGCTGACCAGCGTGCCCAGGCCGGGCTCGGCGCGCGGCGCGAACGCCCTGACCCCGAGCGCGCCGTCGGCGCCGAGCGGCGAGCCCAGCGCCGCCGCGGTCAGCCAGGGCAGCGCCGCCACCGCCGCGGCACCCAGCGCCGTCGCGGCGCACAGCGCCCTCGGCACGGGCCTACCGGGGGCCGCAACTGGCGCAGCCACGCACACCAGCGCCACCGCCGCGGCCAGCAGCAGACCCGTCGGCGTCAGGCCGGCCAGCGCGATCCAGAACGCCAGCCCGAAGTACCCGCCGGCACCGCCGACCGTCCGCAGCCGCAGCATCGCCGTCGCCACCCACGGCAGGCAGCCGTAGCCGACCAGCAGGCTCCAATGCCCCTGCAGCAGCCGTTCGGCGACGTAGGGATTCCAGATCGCCAGCGTGGTCGCGACGAACTGGCCCGCCACGCCCGCCGCCGGCAGCGCCGCCCCGACCAGCCGCGCCGCGCCCCATCCCGCCAACCACAACCCCGCGACCAGCAGCACCTTCACCACCACACCGCCGTCGACCACCCGCGAGGCGAGCGCCACCGCGAAATCCTGGGGCGTCGCCCGCGGTGCCGACGTCAAGCCCAGGGCGCCGTCGGACAGGTACGACCGCGGCGTGGACACCGCGTCGCGCAACAGGAGGTAGCCCGGACCCGCCAACGGGCCGATCACCAGCAGCGCCAGGGCCAGCGCGTACCCGGGCCGGGCAAAGCGCACGACGAGCACGTCTGGGGCGGGGCTAGTCCCGCTCGGGTTGATCAGGCTCGGGTGGCTCCGATTCGGGGGGCTCGTCCGGCGCCGGATCCGGCGCCTCGGAGCCGGAGGTCTCGCGACGCAGTTCGGGGCGCTGGGTGGGCAGCTTCTCGGTCACGGCCTCGGCCCCGGGCACGGGTTCCTCGGCGTCGCGGCCGAACAAGTCCTGTTCGCCGCGGTCCAGGCCCGGGTCGGTCAGCGCGCTTTCGGTCCGCAGGCTGAACGATGCCAGCAGCGCGCCGCCGATCAGCGCGATCAGGCCGACCGCGGTGAAGGTGATCGGCAGCACCCGCGACCACAGCGCGAGCCGGTCGCGCTCGTCGCGGGCGGCGTTGACCTGGGACTCCACGGTCTCCTCGTTGGAGGTGACCTTGTAGTCGACGAGCGTCACCTCCGGTTTGAGCGGGTCCCGCGCGTAGTAATGGTTGGCGTGCTGGGTCTCCTTGACGATCGTCCCCGACACCGGGTCCACCCAGAACGTCTTCTGGGCGGCGTAGTACCGCGTCATGGTGACCTGCTCGGTCGGCTCGCCCGGCACCCCCCACATCGCGGCGGGCGCGGTGACCTTGCTGTCCTCCTGGCCGGCATACAACGACGGGTAGACCACGGGTGCCACCAGCTTGCCGTCGGAGTTGTAGCCGACGTTCTGGGTGAAGCGGTACGTCGTCAGCCCGTTGACGTCGTCCTGGCCCTCGTAGTTGACGTCGAACGCCTTCTGCGCGATCGGATCGAAGTAGGGGTACGTCTTCTTCTCGGTGCGCGAGGGGAACCGGTAGGACAGCCCGTCATGGCGCAGCGGGATCGCGGTGGGCGGGTCCTCGTTGCCGTAGGCGCGCGGCTTCTGCACCGAGCCGCCGGTGTGGGTGTCGTCGGAGACGGCCATGGCCGTTTTGCGGTTGAGGGTGACGGTGTCGACGATGGCCAGCAGCAGCCCGCTGTCCTTCTGCTTGTCGGTGCGCCGCAGGGTGGAACCGACCTGCAGCGTGACCACGTCGGCGTTGGCGGGGGACTCGACGCTGACCTGCTGCTGGGAGACCAGCGGGACGTTTTTGTTGACCACCATGTGCTCGGTGGACAGCGACGCGGTGTCGAGCGCGGTCCCGGTGCCGTCGCTGACCAGCGTGGTGTCGATGTCCAGCGGGATCTTGGTGATGCGACTGCTGGTGTACGTCGAGAGCAGCAACGCGGCGATCAGCAGGGCGGACCCCAGTCCGATGATCCCGCACGCGGCGAATCGCAGCATGACTGCGCGGTTCACGTTGCTGTGCCCTCCTCATGGTCCCGAAAGGTCCCCAAGACTCGCCGGCCGCGACCCGCCCGGAGGTGACCCAAGCAGCGAGGCAAACCCGTTTGACCCTAACAGCAGATCACCGCGCCCCGGCGTGGGAACCTCTGGCGGCACGACCGGGTAATGGGGTGTACCCAAATTCCGGGCGAGCCATCACGGGCACACTGTGAGGATGACCGAAGGCCCGCAGGTGGGAGGGGCGCGCAGCTTCCTGCCCGCCGTGGAGGGGATGCGCGCCTGCGCCGCCATGGGCGTGGTGGTCACGCACGTCGCCTTCCAGACGGGGCACTCCAGCGGCGTGTTCGGCCGGCTGTTCAGCCGCTTCGACCTGGCCGTCGCGGTGTTCTTCGCGCTGTCGGGCTTCCTGCTGTGGCGCGGGCACGCCGCGGCGGCCCGCGATCGTGGATCACGCCCGCGCACCGGGCACTACCTGCGGTCGCGGTTCGTGCGCATCATGCCGGCCTACGTAGCCGCGGTCGTGGTGATCCTGACTCTGCTGCCCGACGCCGACCACGCCAGCCCGACGGTGTGGCTGGCCAATCTGACGCTGACCCAGATCTACGTGCCGCTCACCCTGACCGGCGGGCTGACCCAGATGTGGAGCCTGTCGGTCGAGGTCAGCTTCTACCTCGCTCTGCCGCTGCTGGCGCTGCTGGCCCGCAGCCTGCCGGTCCGCGCCCGGGTGCCGGCGCTCGCGGCGCTGGCGGTGATCAGCTGGGCGTGGGGCTGGGCGCCGCTGGTCGCCGGGCACGCCGATTCCGGCGCCAACCCGCTGAACTGGCCGCCGGCGTTCTTCTCCTGGTTCGCCGCGGGCATGCTGCTGGCCGAGTGGGTCCACGGCGGCGTATCGCTGCCGCATCGACTGGCGCGCCGGCGGGTGCCGATGGCCGTCGTCGCGGTGCTGGCCTACCTGGTCGCGGCGTCGCCGCTGGCCGGCCCGGAGGGCCTGGTGCCGGGAACGCCGGCGCAGTTCGCGGTGAAGACGTCGATGGGATCGCTGGTCGCCTTCGCGCTGGTCGCGCCGCTGGTGCTGGACCGGCCCGACACCCCGCACCGGCTGCTGGGCAGCACCGCCATGGTCACGCTCGGGCGCTGGTCCTACGGCCTGTTCATCTGGCACCTGGCCGCGCTGGCCATGGTGTTCCCGGTGATCGGGACGTTCCCGTTCACCGGCCGGATGCCGACGGTGCTGGTACTGACGCTGCTGTTCGGTTTCGCGATCGCAGCGGTGAGCTACGCCCTGGTCGAGTCGCCCTGCCGGGAGGCGTTGCGGCGCTGGGAGAAGCGCCACGAGCCGGCCGCCGCAGCGCCGGAACTCGTCGATGCCGAGGCGGACGCAATCGCGCCTTGATGCAACAACGGGACAATCGTTTTGTTCGGCGACCTGCAGCTGAGGTTGGTCACCGGCGGGTAGCAGCATCGCGGCGGCCTGAGTCCGGGGGTGACGCTAGCTATCTTGCCGGAGTTCGGGATTCGACGTCGCGCTGGACGGGTACGGCATCACCACGGTGTCCCAATGGCTGGCGTCCGGGGGCACAATTGCCTGCCTCAAGGCGTGCGCGAACTCCCCGGCGGTGGCGTATCGATCCTCGGGGTTTTTCGCCAAGCCCTGCTTGATGACCTCGCCGACCTCGAATCCAAGGTGCGGCGCCAATGCGAAGAGGTGGGGAACCGGCTTCGACAAATGACTGAGAACCAACGACTCGATGCTGGTGGCCGAATACGGAGGTGTGCCGGCCAGGCATTCAAAGGCAACGCAGGCAAGGGAATACGTGTCGGCGCGACCGGTCAGGCCTGTCTCGTTGATGCGCTCGGGGGCGATGTAGGCGAAGTCCGGGACGTGTTGTGGTGCGCTGCTATCCGACACAAGCGGTCGCAACGTCTCCATCGCCGGACCGCCGGGTTCTGCGAAGAGCCGTAAAGCAGGACCTTCAGCGCCACCACGCGGCGCGCAACGGTGTTCTCGGCGGCCAAGACGGGGCCGACGTGGCCGGCCTGGATCACCCCGCGCACCAGGAACGGTCCCAGTCGCGAGCCGACTTCGGGGCCTCCGTACCAATTCACCATGGCGCTGGGATGCGACTGGGATGCGATCAGTGCGGACTCAACCGCGTCATGACCTGATCTCGCACCGCCGAGCGCCGGGCCTTGCCGGCGTCGTCGCGCAGCGGGGTGTCGACGAACTCTACGAATTCGGGGGCGGGCGGCACCTTGTATCCCGCGATGTGTTCGCGCAGGAACTCCTGCACGCCCGCGGGGTCCAGCGCGGATCCGTCAGAGGTGTGCACCAGTGCGTAGGGCACCTGCCCGAGATCCTCGTGGGGCACACCGACGACCAGGCAGGACAACACCTCGGGATGCGCCGACAACGCGTTCTCGATCTCGGCGGGATACACATTGCGCCCGCCGACGGTGAACATGTCGACCCGGCGGTCCGACAGGTACAGGAACCCGTCTTCGTCGAAATAGCCGAGATCGCCGAGCGAGTCCCAGCCGTCGCGGTTCTTGGCCGTCGCGCCGACGTACCGATACGTGGGCGCGCTGCCCGGGGCGGGTCGCATGTAGATCTCACCGACCACCCCGGGCGGACACGGGTTCCCGTCGTCGTCGAGCACCTTCATCTCCCCGGCGACCACCACCCCCACCGAGCCCCGGTGGCTCAGCCATTGGTCGCCGGAGATGAAGGTCAGCGCCTGTAATTCGGTGCCGCCGTAGAGTTCCCACACCTTCTCCGGTCCGATCAGGTCGATCCACGCCTGCTTGACGGCCGGCGGGCACGGGGCGCCCAGGTGCCAGAACCGCCTGATCGAGGACAGGTCGTAGGACCCCGGGTCGGCGTGGTAGACCGGCAGCGTCCGCTGCATGATCGTCGGCACCGTGGTCAGGAAGGTGACGCGATGGTCGGTGATCAGCCGCAGGAACTGATGTGGCTCGAACCGGCTCATCAGGACCAGGTGGTGGCGCATCAGCAGGGCGATGGTCGCGGTGGTGAAGCCGGTGTTGTGGCTCAGCGGCACCGGCATCAGGGTGGTGTCGCCCTCCTGCGCGCCCAGGGGGTAGCCGATGGCGGCGGGGATCCGGCTGTCCCCGCCGGATTCAATGAGCTTGGGCCGGCCGGTGCTGCCGCCCGAACCCATCGCCTTCCACACCGGCGACACGGCTTCGGACAGTGCGGCGTCCGACACCTGCGGGTTGGGCACGAAACCAGCTGGGAAGCTGGGTATTTCAGCGTGCTCACGACCCACGAGCAGGGCGGGCGGCCGCAGCCCGAGCAGGCTCCCCAGCTCCGCGTCCGGCAGCCGCGCCGACAGCGGCTGGGGCACCGCGCCCAGCTTCCAGCACGCCACTGCGGCCTGGATCCACTCGATCGAGTTGGGCAGCACCATCGTCACGTAGTCGCCGACGCCGACGCCGCGCTCCGCGTAGGCGCGCGCCAGCCGGTTCGTCGAGCGGTCCAGCTCGGCGCGGCTGATCGTCACCCCGTCGCAGGTGACCGCGGGCTCGTCGGGCGCGAGTTCGGCCAGCGCCGAGATCTGGGTGCCGATAGGGGGAACCGGGTCGGTCACTCGTAGGCGCCCTGCCGCTCGAAGATCCGCCGCGGATTGTCGACGAGCATCGTGTGCAGCTGCTCGTCGGTGACGCCGCGCTCCTTGAGCGCGGGGATCACGTCGTTGTGGATGTGCAGGTAGTGCCAGTTCGGCATGACCTGCGGCACCAGCTCCTCGGGCAGCGCGTCGAAGTAGCAGCTGGCGTCGTGCGAGAGCACCATCTTGTCGGCGTGCCCGCGCTCGCACATCTGCGCCACGATGTTGACCCGGTCCTCGAACGGGGAGATGACGTCGATGCCGAATCGGTCCATGCCGAGGTAGGAGCCGGCGGCGATGAGCTCCTCGAGGTAGCCGATGTCGGTGCTGTCGCCGGAATGGCCGATGACCACCCGGCTCAAATCGACGCCCTCCTCCTCGAAGATGCGCTGCTGCTCGAGCCCGCGGCGCATGCCGGCGTGGGTGTGGGTGGAGATTGGCACCCCGGTGCGCTTGTGCGCCTGGGCGACGGAGCGCAGCACCCGCTCGACGCCGGGCGTGACCCCGGGCGCGTCGGTGGCGCACTTGAGGATGCCGGCCTTGATCCCGGTGTCGGCAATGCCCTGCTCGATGTCGCGGACGAACATGTCGGTCATGATCTCCGGGCCGCCGAGTTCGCCGCCCGGGCCGAGGTAGTGGAAGTAGAACGGCACGTCGTTGTAGGTGTAAAGCCCGGTCGCCACAACGATATTCAGCTCGGTGGCCGCCGCGACGCGGGCGATGCGCGGGATGTAGCGGCCCAGCCCGATCACGGTGAGGTCGACGATGGTGTCCACCCCGCGCGACTTCAGCTCGTTGAGGCGGTCGATCGCGTCGGCCACCCGCTGCTCCTCGTCGCCCCAGGCTTCGGGATAGTTCTCGGCGATCTCGGTGGTCATGATGAACACGTGCTCGTGCATGAGCGTGACGCCGAGGTCGGCGGTATCGATGGTTCCGCGTGCGGTGTTGAGTTCTGACACGCGATCGATGCTAAGTCGAAAACGTGGTCGACCAACAGGGTCCCGGTGGTGCCGTTTTGGCAGTACGGTCACGTCATGTTGCTCAATCCCAATCACCTGCAACGCCAGTACCCCGACCGTCGCTCGGGGGAGATCATGGCCGCCACCGTGGACTTCTTCGAGTCCCGCGGCAAGGCGCGGCTGAAATCCGACGACCACGAGCGGGTGTGGTACTCCGACTTCCTGGACCACATCGCGCGGGAGCGCATCTTTGCCTCGCTGCTCACACCCGCGAAGTACGGCGGCTCGGACGACTGCCGCTGGGACACCTACCGCATCAGCGAGTTCGCCGAGATCGTGGGCTTCTACGGGCTGAGCTACTGGTACCCCTTCCAGGTCACCGCGCTGGGCCTGGGTCCGATCTGGATGAGCGCCAACGAGGACGCCAAGCGCAAGGCCGCCGCCCAGCTGGAGGCCGGCGAGGTGTTCGCGTTCGGGCTCTCCGAGCAGACGCACGGCGCCGACGTCTACCAGACCGACATGGTCCTGACCCCCACCGACGGCGGCTGGAATGCCAACGGTGAGAAGTACTACATCGGCAACGCCAACGTCGCCCGGATGGTCTCGACGTTCGGCAAGATCGCCGGGCCCTCAAATGACGCTGAGTACGTCTTCTTCGTCGCCGACTCCCAGCACGAGCGTTTCGACCTGCGCAAGAACATCGTCAACGCGCAGAACTACGTCGCCAACTTCGCGCTGCGCGACTACCCGGTCGCCGAGGCCGACATCCTGCACCGCGGCCCCGACGCCTTCCACGCCGCCCTCAACACGGTCAACGTCTGCAAGTACAACCTGGGCTGGGGCTCCATCGGCATGTGCACCCACGCCATGTACGAGGCGGTCACCCATGCGTCCAACCGCTACCTGTACGGGACCGTGGTCACCGACTTCACCCATGTGCGGCGGCTGCTCACCGACGCCTACGTGCGGCTGGTCGCGATGCGGCTGGTCGCCACCCGGGCGTGTGACTACATGCGCAGCGCATCGGCGGACGACCGCCGCTACCTGCTCTACAGCCCGCTCACCAAGGCCAAGGTGACCAGCGAGGGCGAGCGGGTCCTGACCGCCCTGTGGGACGTCATCGCCGCCAAGGGCGTTGAGAAGGACACCTTCTTCGAGACCGTCATCCGCGAGATCGGCATGCTGCCCCGGCTGGAGGGCACCGTGCACATCAACATCGGGCTGCTCGGCAAGTTCATGCCCAACTTCCTGTTCGCCCCGACCGCCGACCTGCCCGCGATCGGCCGTCGCGACGACGCGTCCGATGACACCTTCCTGTTCGCCCAGGGCCCGACGGGCGGCCTGGGCAAGGTGCGCTTCGGTGACTGGCGGGCGCCGTTCGACAGCTACAGTCACCTGCCCAACGTCGCGCTGCTGCGAGAACAGCTCGACGTCCTCACCGAGATGCTGGCCAGCGCCACGCCGGACGCCGCGCAGCAGCGCGACGTCGACTTCGCCTTCGGCGTCGGCCAACTGTTCGCCGTCGCCCCCTACGCCCAGCTCATCCTCGAGGAGGCGCAGGTCTCCGGGCCACAAAAGGGCATCGACCCCACGCTGCTCGACGAGATCTTCGGCGTGCTCGTCCGGGACGTCAACGGCTATGCCACCGAGCTGCACGACAAGCACGCAGTCACCGACGAGCAGGCCCGCTTCGCGATGCGGATGATCCGCCGCCCGGTGCACGACCCCGCGCGCTACGACCAGGTGTGGAAAGAACACATCCTGCCGCTCAGCGGCGCCTACCGGATGCGGCCCTAGGTCTTTGCCGCCGGGTGTGCGGCCAGCCGCACACCCGAGCCCCGGCGTGCGGCCAGCCGCACACTCGCAGTCGCGACCCCTTGAACTGTGACGTGGCTCACCGTAGAATGACCACTGGTCATCGACTTGAGGAGGCGCTATGCCGACGGTGACGTGGGCGCGCGTCGACCCGGCTCGACGCGCCGCCATCATCGAGGCCGCCGAGGCGGAGTTCGGGGCGCACGGGTTCTCCGGTGGCAGCCTGAACGTCATCGCCCGGCGCGCCGGCGTCGCCAAGGGCAGCCTGTTCCAGTATTTCGCCGACAAGCGCGACCTCTACGCGTTCATCGCCGACATCGGCAGCCAGCGGGTGCGCTCCTACATCGAGGACCTGATCCGCGAGCTCGACCCGAGCCGGCCGTTCTTCGAGTTCCTCACCGACCTGCTCGACGCCTGGGTGGCCTATTTCGCCGAGCATCCGCATGAGCGCGCCCTGCACGCCGCGGCAACGTTGGAAGTCGACACCGATGCCCGCATCAGCGTGCGCAGCGTCATTCACCGCCACTACCTGGAGGTGTTGCGTCCGCTCGTGACCGACGCGCGGAAGCGCGGCGACCTGCGCGCCGACGCCGACACCGACGCGCTGTTGTCGTTGCTGCTGCTGATCTTCCCGCACCTGGCACTGGCGCCCTACATGCGCGGCCTGGATCCGGTGTTGGGGCTCGACGAGCCCACCCCCGAGCAGCCGGCGCTGGCGGTGCGCAGGCTCGTCGCGGTGTTGGCGGCCGCGTTCGCGGCGGCCCCATTCTCGGCGTCGGCGGAAAAGCCGGCCATCGAATGTGAGGAGGTCACATGAATCGGACACATCTGGGTTCGCTGGCTGCCGGCGGGCTCAACTGGGAATGCTTGCCGCTCAAGCTGTTTGCGGGTGGCAACGCCAAGTTCTGGGATCCGGCCGACATCGACTTCTCCCGCGACCGCGCGGACTTCGAAAGGCTCACCGACTCCGAGCGCGACTACGCCATCCGGCTGTGCGCGGAGTTCGTCGCCGGCGAGGAGTCGGTGACCCAGGACATCCAGCCGTTCATGTCCGCGATGCGGGCCGAGGGGCGGCTCGGCGACGAGATGTACCTCACGCAGTTCGCGTTCGAGGAGGCCAAGCACACGCAGGTGTTCCGCATGTGGCTCGACGCCGTCGGCGTCACCGAGGACCTGCACCGCTACCTCGACGAGCTGCCCGCCTACCGCCAGATGTTCTACGACGAGCTGCCGGCGTGCCTGGACACCCTGTCGCACGATGCGTCGCCGGCCGCCCAGGTCCGGGCCGCGGTTACCTACAACCACATCGTGGAGGGCATGCTGGCGCTCACCGGCTACTACGCGTGGCACCGGATCTGCGTGGACCGCGGCATCCTGCCGGGCATGCAGGCGCTCGTCCGGCACATCGGCGACGACGAGCGGCGCCACATGGCGTGGGGCACCTTCACCTGCCGGCGCCACATCGCCGCCGACGACGCCAACTGGGACGTGTTCGAGACGCGCATGAACGAGCTCATCCCGCTGGCGCTGAAGGTCACCGAGGAGGGGTTTGCGATCTACGGCGACGAGGTGCCCTTCGGCATCTCGCCGGAGGAGATGATGGCGTACGCCAGCGACAAGGGCATGCGGCGGTTCGGCACCATCTCAAGCGCCCGCGGGCGCCCGGTCGGCGAGATCGACCTCGACTACTCGCCGCTGCAGCTCGAGGACACCTTCGCCGACGAGGATGCCAAGGTGCTGGCCGGCTCGGCCTAGGCCTTGCCTCGGCTACCCAATCCAGACCGTCTTGGCGTTGCAGAACTCCCGGATCCCGAGGCCCGCGAGTTCGCGGCCGTAGCCGGACCGCTTGATGCCGCCGAACCCCAGCTCGGGGTAGGACACCGTCATCCCGTTGATGAAGACCTGGCCGGCCTCGATGTCGTCGATGAAGCGCCGCTGCTCGGCCTCGTCGCGGGTCCAGGCGTTGGAGCCCAGCCCGAAGGTCGTGGCATTGGCGATATCGACGGCCTCGTCGATGCTCGCGACGCGGTACATCGACGCGACCGGTCCGAACACCTCCTCGGTGTAGAGCGCCATGTCCTTGCTGATGTCGGTGATCACCGTCGGCGGGTAGAACCACCCTGGCCCGTCGACCGGCTTGCCGCCGCAGCGCAGCTTCGCGCCGGCGGCGACGGCGTCGTCGACCTGCTTGGCGATCTCGTCGCGGCCCGACTCGGTGGCCAGCGGTCCGACGTCGGTGTCGGGATCGGTCGGGTCGCCGACCTTGAGCGCCTGCATCTTCTCGACGAATTTGTCGACGAACGCCTCGTAGATGTCGGCGTGGACGATGAACCGCTTGGCGGCGATGCAGGACTGGCCGTTGTTCTGCACCCGCGCGGTGACCGCGGTCTTGACCGCCTCGTCGAGGTCGGCCGAGGGCATCACGATGAACGGGTCGCTGCCGCCGAGTTCGAGCACGGTCGGTTTGATCTCGTCGCCGGCGATGGCGCCGACGGACTGGCCGGCCGGTTCGCTGCCGGTCAGCGTGGCCGCGGCGACCCGGGGATCGCGCAGGATGCGCTCCACGGCGCCGGAGGACACGAGCAGCGTTTGGAAGCAGCCGTCCGGGAAGCCGCCGCGGGCGATGACGTCGGCCAGGTACAGGGCGCTCTGCGGGACGTTGGACGCGTGCTTGAGGATCCCGACGTTGCCGGCCATCAGCGCCGGCGCGGCGAACCGGACGGCCTGCCAGAGCGGGAAGTTCCACGGCATCACCGCCAGCACGACCCCGAGCGGCTGGTAACGGGTGTAGGCCTTGGACGCGCCAACCTGGCCCGCGTCGGCGGGCTGGTCGGCCAGCAGCTTCTCGGCGTTCTCGGCGTAGTAGCGAAAACCTTTGGCGCACTTGAGCACTTCGGCCTTGGCGGCCTTCAGCGTCTTGCCCATCTCGAGGGTCATCATGGCGGCGGTGTCGTCGGCCTCTTTCTCCAGCAGGTCGGCGGTGGCGTTTGCCCACCCGGCGCGCTGGGCAAACGTGGTGCTGTGACGATAGTCATGGAACCGGGCGTACGCGCGGGCGATCGCCGCGTCGACTTCCTCGTCGGTTGCCGGGGTGAAGGTCTTGACTGTCTCGCCGGTGGCCGGGTTGATCGTGGCGATGGGCACGCTGACATCCTTCGTTCAAGGTCGGTGGTGAAACGTCCACCATCCAGCCTGCCACTATCGTGGCCGGGGGGAGGTGCCGGATGACTAAAGCGGCTGAACTGATGGTCAAGTGTCTGGAGAACGAGGGCGTCGCCGTCGTGTTCGGGCTGCCAGGCGAGGAGAACATCCGCTTCGTGCAGGCGTTGGCGTCGTCGGACATCCGCTACGTACTCACGCGCCACGAGCAGGCCGCGTCGTTCATGGCGGAGATGTATGGGCGCGTCACGGGCCGCGCGGCGGTGGTGTCGAGCACCCTGGGGCCCGGGGCGATCAACATGCAACTCGGCGTCGCCGACGCCACAACCAACAGCACGCCGCTGGTGGCGATCTCTGCGCAGGTCGGTCATGAGCGCGAGTACAAGGAATCGCACCAGTACGTCGACCTCGTTTCGATGTTTGCGCCGATCACCCGTTGGGCCGCCGCGGTGCCCACCGCGCGCGCCATACCCGAGATGTTCCGCAAGGCGTTCAAGATCGCCGAGACCGAGCGCCCGGCCGCGGTGTACCTGGCGGTGCCCGAGAACATCGATGCCGACGAGACCGACTACGACCTGGCGCCGCTGCGCCGCGACGTCGTCCACGCCGACGCGCCGGCGCCCGGTCAAGTTCAGCGCGCGGTCGACATCCTGCGCCGTGCGCAGCGGCCGGTGGTGCTGGCCGGACACGGCGCCGCCCGCAGCGATGCGACCAAGGCCCTGCTGCGGTTCTCGGAGGAGTTCGGCGTCAAGGTGGCCTGCACCTTCCACGGCAAGGGCGTCATGCCCGACGATCACCCCAACAGCATCGGGGCCATCGGGTTCATGCGACACGACTACGTCAACTTCGGCTTCGACAACGCTGACGCGGTCATTGCCGTCGGCTACGAATTGCAGGAATTCGACCCCGTGCGGATCAACCCGCAGGCCGACAAGAAGATCATCCACGTGCATCACTTCCCGGCCGAGGTCGACGCCCACTATCCGGTCGACGTCGGGATCATCGGCGACATCAGCGCGTCGCTGGACGCACTCACCGACGCATTGGACGGTCACCGGTTCGGCCATGCCGGTGAGTCGCGGGGCGTAGGCCTGCTGGCCGACGAATTCGCCCGGGGACAACAGGATTCGCGCTACCCGCTGGCGCCGGCGCGGATGGTCGCCGACACCCGCGAGGCGCTGGGCCGCGACGACGTCGTGCTGGTCGACACGGGCGCCACCAAGATGTGGATGGCCCGGCTCTACCCGACTTACGAGCGCAACACCTGCCTGATCTCAAACGGATTGTCCACCATGAGCTTTGCGCTGCCCGGCGCGCTCGGCGTCAAGCTGTCCCGGCCGGACGCCAAGGTGCTGGCCGTGGTCGGCGACGGGGCCTTCATGATGAACTCCCAGGAGATCGAGACCGCCGTGCGCGAGCGGATACCGCTGGTGGTGCTGATCTGGGAGGACGGCGGGTACGGGCTCATCGAATGGAAGATGGACCTCGAGCTCGGCGAGCATTGCTACGTCAAGTTCGGCAACCCTGACATCGTGACCTACGCGGAAAGCTTCGGCGCCAAGGGGTATCGCATCAACAGCGCCGAAGAGCTGCTGCCGACGTTGCGGGTCGCGCTGGCCGATGACGGCGTCTCGCTGATCTGCTGTCCGGTGGACTACTCGGAGAATCTGCGGCTGACCGACCGCCTCGGCGAGCTGGACGAGACTCTCTAGTTCGACGCCGAAAAAACTTGCGTCACTGTGGTTTCAGTGGTCACAATGCGGGGGTTTATTGTCGGTGGGCCTCGCTAGTTTCGTGGTGTGAGTGTTGATCGTGAGGAGCTGAGGGCGGCGTTCGACGCGTTCGACGCCGGCCTGGACGGGCTGCTCGGGTTCGACTGTGACGCGTTGACCACCCCGGAGTTGCTGGCCTGGCTGGGCCGGGTGGAAAAGGTGCGCCGGCGGCTGCCGTCTTTGGAGCATGCGGTGATCAACACCCTGGCCCGCCAGGCCACCCCAGAGGAGCTGGGCGGCAAGCTCTCCCACGCGATCGCCGAAGCCACGCTCATCTCGCGTAAAGCAGCCGCCCGGCGTATCGCTGAGGCCGCCGACCTCGGGCCACGCCGCGGGATGACCGGTGAACCCCTGCCCCCGGCACTGCCTCAGACCGCGGCCGGCCAAAAAGAGGGCAAGCTCGGTCCCGAACACGTCACCGTGATCCGCAACTTCTCCCACCGGCTGCCCGAGTGGGTCGACCAACCCACCCGCGAGCGCGCCGAGAAGGATCTGGCCAAACTGGGCCAAGACATCCGTCCCGAAGACCTGGCCGGGCTGGCCGACAAACTCGATAACACCATCAACCCCGACGGCAACTACACCGACAACGACCGCGCCCGCCGCCGCGGGCTGATCCTGGGCGCCCAAGGCCCCGACAAAATGTCACGGCTCAGCGGCTGGATCACCCCCGAACTACGCGCCACGATCGAGGCCGCATTCGCCAAACTCGCCGCGCCGGGCATGTGCAATCCCCTCGAAGAAACGCCCTGCATCGACGGCACACCCTCCCAAGAGGCCATCGACAAAGACACCCGCGGCCCCGCCCAACGCCAACACGACGCCCTGCTGGCCGCCCTCAGAGCGCTGCTGGCCTCCGGAGAGTTGGGCCAGCACAACGGCTTACCCGCCTCGATCATCGCGACCACGACTTTGGCGGAGCTGGAGGCCGCCGCGGGGTGCGCCCTGACCGGCGGGGGCAGTCTGCTGCCCATGAGCGACGTCATCCGGCTGGCCCGCCACGCCCACCATTACCTGGTGGTCTTCGACAAGGGCAAAGCCCTGGCGCTGTACCACACCAAGCGGCTGGCCTCAAAAGCCCAGCGGATTGTGCTCTACGCCAAGGACCGCGGCTGCAGCGCCCCGGGCTGCACGGTGGGCGGCTACTACTGCGAAGTCCACCATGTCATCCCGTATGCGGAATCCGGCACCACCGGCATCGACGAGCTCACCTTCGGCTGCGGCGCGCACCACCGGATCATCGAAAAGGGCTGGACCACTCGCAAAAACGCCCACGGCGACACCGAATGGATACCGCCCCCACACCTGGACCGAGGACAGCCTCGCACCAACAACTACTGGCACCCCGAAAAACTCCTGCGTAACAATGACGACGATGATGACGCGGTATAGCAAAACCTGCTGGGTCGCTCAGGGATTCGGCGTTGCCGCCTTCTGCAGCGTCATGGGCGCGACATACCCGCGCACCGGGGTGCGATGCCACCACGCGTGGTCGCGCCGCAGCTCCGCCGGTGTGGTGAAGCGGTACTGGTAGAGCTGGGCGCGCACATACCGGGGCGGCGAGTCGGGGAAGGGGTTGTGCCGCAACAACCGCAGCGTCGGCCGGTCGTTGCGCAGCAGTTGCTGCAGCAGCGGGCGCAGCCACGGCTGGGCGTAGCCGGGGGAGATGGCGGCGAACCACATCAGCCAGTCCAGCCGCAGGTGATACGGCGCCCACTGACGCGGCAGCCGACGCACCGCACCGGGTTTGCCTTTGAACTCATATTCCTTCCACACCGTCTGGCCGGTGATTCTTGCCTCGTCGGTCCCCTCGATCACAACCTCGCGACGGACACGGCCGATGCTGCCGAAGGCCCCGTAGGTGTTGACCAAATGCAAAGCGTTGAAAGACATGTTCATCCGTTGGCCAGACGAGAGCATGTTGCGCACCGGCCAGTAGCTGAGCACCAGCACCGCCACGGCGAACGCGAGCACCAGCGCGTCGAACCACGTCGGCGGCGCCGGCGTCGCGGGGTGAGCGGGAATCGGCAGCACCCTGCCCCACTCCGAGTCGTCGATTGCGCTGCACGCCAACAGGATCGTCACCCAGTTGAGCCAGGCGAAATTTCCCGACGCCACCAGCCACAGCTGCGTGACGACGATGACCGCCGCGGCCACACCGGCGATCGGCTGTGGGGCGAACAGTCCGAACGGCACGACGAGCTGGGCGAAATGGTTGCCCGCCACCTCGACGCGGTGCAGCGGCTTCGGCAGGTGGTGGAAGAACCAACTCAACGGCCCGGGCATCGGCTGTGTTTCGTGGTGGTAGTACAGGCACGTCAGGTCCCGCCAGCACGCGTCGCCGCGCATCTTGATCAGGCCGGCGCCGAACTCCACCCGGAACAACAGCAGCCGGGCCATCCACAAGGTCAGCACCGGCGGCGCGAAGCGGTCGTTGCCGACGAAGATCATCAGGAACCCGGTCTCGAGCAACAACGACTCCCACCCGAACGAGTACCAGGTCTGCCCGACGTTGACGATCGACAGGTAGAGCACCCACAGCGTCAGCCATATCAGCATTGCCCCCCACAGCGGCGCCAGGTCGGCCACGCCGGCCACGACGGCCGCCGACACCGCGGCACCGAACCAGGAGACTCCGGCGAACAGGCGGTCGGAATAACGCAGATGGAACAGGCTCGGCGACGTCCAGAAGGAACGCCCGGCCAGGAACCGCGGCACGGGCAGCATCCCGTGCTCCCCGATGAGAGCCCGGAACTGCAGCGCGGCCGCGACGAACGCCAAGAGATAGACCGCAGCGACGCCGCGTTCGAGCACCAGTCTGCCCAGCCAGTATTCGGGTGCGGACAACCAGCCCATGGGCGCAACTCCTCAGACGGTGGCGGCTACACCCCCCGGCATATCCAGTCAACCAGCCGATAAACCGGCAGCCAAGACCCCGGACGGGCTATTCGGCGCCGGCAGTCCGCTGCCCGGCCCGCATCGTCACCGCGTGGTCAATGCCGCGGTTCCTCCTCGGGCCCATGCTCGGCCCGCATCGTCACCGCGGATGCGGCCACCGCCGCCAGCGAAATCAACGCCAGCAGTTGCACGTTCGTCGTATGGCCGGCGTAGAAGTCGACCGACCGCCACGGGTGCCGCGAGAGCACCGCCCCGGCCAGGATCAGACCGGCCGCGCTCAGCGCGACGGTGACCGCGGCCGAATTCCGGTGCCGCAGCAGATACCGCAGGGAAAGCGCCGCGCCGAACACGACGATCCCGGCCACGCCGGCGATCACCGCCCCCGCCGCGAGCAGCGCGACCGCGGCCCACCCCGCGGGCGCCCACGGCCGCGCGGGCAAGGCGTCCCCGGGACGGCGGCGCCGCCACAGCGCGAGCAGCGCCAGCAGCGGAAGCAGGGCCAGCCCCACGGCCAGCCCCGCCCGGTACAGCCCGTTGGGGGCGAAGGTCAGCGTGATCGTGCCGGGGTCCCCCGCCGGCACCACCCAGCCCTGCTGCCAGCCGTTGACGGCGACCGGCGTCAGCCGGGTCCCGGCACCCGTGCGCGCCACCCAGCCGGGGTTGATGCTCTCGGGAATGACCAGCACCCGGGACCTCATCGAGGCGGGGGCGCGGATTTCGCGGTGATCGGGACCCCACGCCCCGGTCGGGGCGGGCTCGGCCGCGCCGGTCGATGCGGGCAGCCCGGCCACACCTGGAGTCGACAGCTGGGCCCCGTCCACGACGAACGCGGGGCCGGGGCTGATCAGCAGCTCCTGCCGGCCCGCCGGCAGCGCGATCGGGTCCCGCTCGCAGGGCAATGCCGCCACCGGGTCCCCGTCCAGCAGCGCACCCACGGTGGTCCGGATCGACGTGTGCACGAACCGGCCCGCGACCGCGATGACGGGGCCTTGGGGGTCGCCGTCGCAGTCGACGGTGACCTCCCGGGAGCGGTTGCGGGCGGCGTCGGCGGGTGCGATCGCCCGGCCGTCGGCGCCCAGGACCGCGACCTCGGCCAGCCCGGGGGGCTTGAGCTGGTCGAAGCCCAGCGCGTTGCGGTCGATGACGTCGTCCCAGCGCAGCAGGCTCACTGTGACGTTGTCGGTGACGTGGGGGTGCAGCGACACGGCCTGGTCCGCCGCGTCGGGCTTCATCTCCCGCACCTGGGGCCCGTCGCCCAGGTCGACGGCGATCAGCACGGGACGCGCCGGCAGTTCCCATCGGCTGAGGGCCAGGCGCAGCCCGGCGACCTCGGCGGGCCGCGGCAGGGTGAGGGTCAGCGTCGGCGCGGTCTTGTGCTGAACCACCCGCTGCGGTGCCGTCCATGCGGTGGCCGGGTCGCCGTCGGTGGCCGCATAAGCGGAGCCCTGGACGTCCAGCACGTCGGAATCGCCCTGAGCACGCGTGGTTTCCGGCTCGGCGATCAGGTCGGCAAGCTTGGGGCCCTGCCGGGGCCGCACCCACACCGTCGGGGTCACCGACGCCGGGTTGGCGACGGTCAGGGTGCGGCTGAAGTTGACCGGGTCCTCGGGCAACAACGCCATCGAGGCCGCGCAGCGCACGCTGTCCGGAGCCGCCGCACACCCCGGGCGTCCGAGCAGTCCGGTGCCCAGGTCCCAGCCCGCGACCGCCGAACCCGGCGGCGGCCCCGGAACAACCGCGGTGTGCCGCAGATCGACGGGATGGGCGAATCCCGAAGCGTCGTACTGGGTTATCGACAGGTCGGTGATGCCGAACTGCGCACCGGCCGAACCGTTGTCGGTGCCGGCCGCGGTGATCCGCACCCACGGGGTCTCGCCATAGGGCAGCGCGGCGGTGAGCGGCTTGCCGGCCTCGTTGAACCGCAAAGTGGTGCTGCCGGTGGCGGTTTCGACCAGGATGCGGCGCACCTGGGCGCCGACGGCGGTGGCGCTTGGCGTCAGCGTGATCACGGCATTGGTCAGTGGGTGGTCGAAGTCCACCTGCAGCCACTGCCCGACGCCGGCCTGCAGCGCGTTGGACACCCAGGCGGTCGCCGGGTCGCCGTCGACCGCGGCGGCGGGCGAGGTCGCCGGGGCGACGTCGGGCATCGCGGTGGCATCCGACGACGAGCTCGAGGCGGTGATCCGCCCGCCGTCCCAGGCGCCGAACACGTTGTCGGCGCCAGGAACCGGGTAGTCGGGCACCCGGTTGAAGGTGCGCCGGGCGTCACCGGGGGCGCGGATGGCCGACGAGTGCTGATCCACCCGCCCGTAGTCGGTCTCGCGGGCCACCGGGGTGTCGGTGACGGTCACCAGCGGCGCCCGCAGGCCGGCGGCGCGGGCGTCCGCGGTCATCAGCACCGGGCCCAGCGGCGGCTCGCCCCGCAGCCGCCGGCGCTCGTCGAGGCGCAGCAGCACCTCGGGGCCGCCGTCGACCCGGGCCAGCCCGTCGGTGTCGGCGAAGTACGGCGCCGCGACACCGGGAGATCACTCGGTAGATTTCCACGGCCGGGTAGCGCGGGCGCAGACCGCTGTCGGCGACGAAGCCCGCCACGGTGCCCGGGCCCACCGGCTCGCCGAACTGCGCCACCTTCTGCAGCCCCGGCGAGCCCTCGACGGCGCGGTGCACCAGGATCGGGCGCGCCGAGCGCGACGTGTCGGGATCCAGGTCGTTGCGCAGCACCACATACGAAATGCCTTGGCGGGCAAGGGTATCGGCCAGGCCGACCGATGGGCGGCCGGCGGCGAACAGTCGCTGCACCGAGTCCAGCGCGCGGATGGTCTGCGGCGGGGTCAGCGGGATGGAGTCGCGCACCCCCCACGGGCTGCCGCCGAGCACCTGTAATGGCTCGTCGTGGCTGGTGCCCCACACCTGGGTGGCGAACGGCGCCCCCGGCGCCACCAGCACGCGCCCCGGCTGCGGGCCCCCGGCCCCGGCAACATTGTGCTCGTCGAGCCAGTCGGCGGCCTCGTGCCAGTACCGGGGTATCGCGGCGAACGCGCCCGGCGGCGTGAGCCGGCCGGTCCACGCCAGCGAGGTGCTGACCAGCAGCGCGGTCAGCACCACGATCGCGACCGCCACCCGCCTGTCGCGTTCGGGGTGGGCGAAGCGCGCGCAGCCACACCCGCGCCGGGCCCCAGCCGGGCAGGGGCACCCGGCCCAGCAGCGCCGCGATGCCCAGCGTGATCGGTATCCGGACGAGCGGATCCAGCTTGTGCACGTTGCGCAGCGGCGCGCCGCCGGCGTCCAGGAACGCCTGCACCGCATGCGCCAGCGGCGAGCCGAGCCCCCCGCTGTAGCCCACGGCCATCAACAGCACGCCGACCAGCAGCATCGTCACCAGTCGGCCCCGCGCGGGCATGCCGGGCCCGGCGAGCCCGGCCAGCCCGGCCGCTGCGACCAGGCAGGTCGCCCAGGATGGCCGCCGACCCGGTCACCAGCGGCGCGCCCGCGGTGGCGTTGGGCGCCACGAACGGGGTCCAGCTCTCGGTGCCGCGCAGCATCTCGGTCAGCGACGACCATTGGGTGGTCACGCCCGAGGATTCGATGAAGTCCAGAAACGGCGGGCTGACGGCGTGCAGCAGCTCCCAGCGCCACCACCCACCACAGCGTGGCCAGCGCCAGGGACAGCAGCCACCATCCGGTATAGCGCCACCACAGCCGGTTCGGCCGGTGGCAGGCCCACCAGATGACCGCGGGCAGGCAGCCGGCCAGCGTCGCGATCGCGTTGACGGCGCCCATCAGCGCCACCGCCAGCCCGGCCTGCGCGGCCAGCGCCCGCACCGACCGGGCCGAAGCCGATCCCGTGGCCCCCCGCAACGCCAGGATCGTCGGCAGCAGCACCCAGGGCGCCAGCATCATCGGCAGGGTCTCCGACGAGATCGACCCGAGCGTGGTCAGCACCTTCGGCGACAGCGCGAACGCCACCGCGGCGACCACCCGCGACGCCGGGCTGCCGATGCCCAGCGCCTCGGCGACCCGCAGCAGCCCCCAGAAGCCCACGCCGAGCAGCAGCGCCCACCACACCCGCTGGGTGACCCAGCCGGGCACGCCCAGCAGGTGGCCGCTCAGGAAGAACGCGCCGTGCGGGAACAGGTAGCCGTAGGCCTGATTCTGCGCCTGGCCGAACGGCAGCTCGCTGTTCCACAGGTTGGTCGCGCGGGCCAGAAAGCGCAGGGGGTTGGCCGTGAGGTCGAGCTTGGTGTCGGGCGAGATCTCGCCGGGGGACTGGGCGAACGTCAACGCCAGCGCAAGCGCCCCGACCAGCAACAGCCACCTGCGGGACAGCGGCGCGACCGGCGAATGCGGGACCGGCGCACCGGCCCACGTCCTCGCCGGGTCAGCTACGGTTGCCGTACTCGACCCGGTTGAGCACTGACGACTGCGGATCGCCCCCGGGTAGTGGCGGCTTCGTGTCCTGCTGCACCATCAATGTGACCCCGAAAGTCGCTGCCGCGCCCAGCAACAGGCCGACCACCACGCTGGCGGCGGCGGGCACAACGATCCGGTTCAACATGGCTCCTTGGGGGCGCCTCGGGCTTGCTTTCGGCGACTTGACGGCCTAGCGACAACCTAGCAGACATCCGGCCGGCGCCCGCCGGAGCGAAGTCACGCTCACGGCCGAGCCCCGCGCCCGCGGACCGGGGCGGTGCCGTGGCACCATGTGCCGATGCCTTTCCCGCGCACCCCGCCCGTGCTGGCCGCCGCGACGCTGCTGGTGGCGGGGCTGGTGACCGGCTGCGGCCACCACGGCGCGCGGCCCCCGGCCGCCTCGTCGGGCAGCGCGGGCAAGCCGGCGCCCGCACCGGTCTGTGGTGACCCCACGGCCGAGCTCTCGCAGCGCGACAAGCTGGCCCAGCTGCTGATGGTCGGGGTCAAGAACGCCGACGACGCCCGCGCCGTCGTGAACGACTATCACGTCGGCGGCATCTTCATCGGCAGCTGGACGGACCTGTCGATGCTGCCGGGACCGCTGGCCGACATCGCCGGGCACGCGGGCCCGCTGCCGCTGGCGGTCAGCGTCGACGAGGAGGGCGGCCGGGTGTCGCGGCTGAAGTCGCTGATCGGGACGTCGCCGTCGCCGCGAGAGCTCGCGCGCACGCAGACGCCCGACCAGGTGCACGACCTGGCGGCCGAGCGCGGCAAGAAGATGCGCGAGCTGGGTATCACGATCGACTTCGCCCCGGTGGTCGACGTCACCGACGCCGAGGACGGCGTGATCGGGGACCGCTCGTTCGGCGGCGACCCGGCCACCGTCACCACCTACGCCGGGGCCTACGCGTCGGGGCTGCGGGACGCCGGGCTGATGCCGGTGCTCAAGCACTTCCCCGGGCACGGGCACGGCTCCGGCGACTCGCACTCCGGTGGTGTGGTGACGCCGCCGCTGAGCGACCTGCAGGGCGACGACCTGGTGCCGTACCGAACGCTGGTCAGCCAGGTTCCGGTCGGGGTGATGATGGGCCACCTGCAGGTCCCCGGGCTGACCGGTGACCAGCCGGCCAGCCTGAGCCCCCAGGCGGTGCAGTTGCTGCGTGACGGCACCGGCTACGGCGGCCCGCGCTTCACCGGGCCGGTGTTCAGCGACGACCTGTCGAGCATGGCCGCGATCTCGGATCGCTACGGGGTCGCCGAGGCGGTGCTGCGCAGCCTGCAGGCCGGCACCGATGTCGCGCTGTGGGTGACCACCAAGGAGGTGCCCGCGGTGCTGGACCGGCTGGACAAGGCGGTGTCCGCGGGCGAGCTGCCGATGTCAGCGGTCGACGCGTCGCTGGTGCGCGTGGTCGCGATGAAGGGCCGCAACCGGGCGTGCGGCCACTGACCCGCCCGGCGATCGTTACCCTGGGTTCAGCGGGAAGCAAGTGGCGGGGGCTGGAAGGGCGCAACGGAAGGGCGCAACGAATGGCAGGTGGCACCAAGCGGCTACCGCGTGCCGTCCGCGAACAGCAGATGCTCGACGCCGCGGTGCAGATGTTCTCGATCAACGGCTACCACGAGACCTCGATGGACGCCATCGCCGCCGAGGCGCAGATCTCCAAGCCGATGCTGTACCTGTACTACGGCTCCAAGGAGGACCTGTTCGGCGCCTGCCTGAACCGCGAGCTGAGCCGGTTCATCGACGCGGTGCGGGCCGACATCGACTTCACTCAGACCCCGAAGGACCTGCTGCGCAACACGATCGGGTCATTTCTGCGCTACATCGACGCCAACCGGGCGTCGTGGATCGTGATGTACACCCAGGCCACCAGCTCGCAGGCGTTCGCCCACATGGTGCGCGAGGGCCGGGAGCAGATCATCGAACTCGTGGCAGGTCTGGTGCGCGCCGGCAGCCGCACCCCCCGCTCGGAGGTCCAGCACCAGATGATGGCGGTATCGCTGGTCGGCGCGGGCGAGGCGGTGGCCACCCGGCTCTCCACCGGCGACGTCGACGTCGACGAGGCCGCCGAGCTGCTGATCGATTTGTTCTGGCACGGCCTGCGCGGCGCGCCGGAGGACCGGGAGACCGCCGCCAAGGCCGACGGCGGTTCGAGCACCGCGACCGGCTAGACCCTAGATTCGTACGGGTGGCCCCGTCCCCGAACCGCGGCAACCTCGACTTCTTTTGCGCGGTCATCGTCGTCGGGCTGCTGGCAGGGGTCGCCGGGCTGTCGACGTCGGTGGTGCTGCGGTTCGTCGAACACCTGACGTATCACTACCATTTCGGTTCGCTGCTGGCCGGGATCGCCGGCAGCAGCCCGGTGCGCCGCGCGCTGGGGCCGATGGTCGGCGGCGCGCTGGCGGCGTCGGGCTGGTGGCTGCTGCGCCGCCACGCCGAGGTGCCGCAGCTCGCCCAGACCATCACACGGCGGGGCCGGATACCGCATCTGGTGTGGAGCGTCGACGCCCTGCTGCAGATCGTGCTCGTCGGGTCCGGGGCCTCGCTGGGCCGGGAAGGTGCCCCGCGCCAATTCGCTGCGGCCCTAAGCGATCTCGGCACCGGTTGGCTGAGGCGGCTGACACCGGGCGACCGGCAGATCCTGCTGGCCTGCGCGGCCGGGGCCGGCCTTGGGGCCGTGTACGCCGTGCCGCTGGCCGGCGCGCTGTTCTCGGTGCGGCTCATCCTGAGCACCTGGCGCCCGCGGGCGCTGGGCGCGGCGCTGATCAGCTCCAGTTTGGCCGTCGCGGTCGGGTCGGCGTTCACCCACGACGAGTCGGTGCTGGACTGGCCCAACCCCGACCTGTCCCCGGAGCTGACCGGTCAGGCGCTGATCCTGGCGCCGCTCGCGCTCGTGGTCGGTCTGGCGTTCGACCGGCTCATGGCGGCCGCGCGGCCGGCGGCGCCGATGCGGACCTGGGTGCTGGTTCCCGCGCTGGCCGGTGCGGGGCTGGTGATGGGCGTCTGCTCGCACTGGTGGCCCGAACTGCCCGGCAACGGCCGCAGCATCCTGACCGTCAGCCTGGCCAGCGGCCTGACGGTCGCGGCGGCGGCGGTGATCCTGGTGCTCAAGCCGCTGCTGACCGCGCTGTTCCTGCGGGCCGGCGGCACGGGCGGCATGCTGACGCCGTCGCTGGCCACGGGTGCCGCGGCCGGGTCGCTGCTGGTGCTGACGCTGAACTGGGCGGCGGGAACGCACCTGCACGGCCCGACGGTGTCGCTGGCGGGCGCCGCCGGGGTGCTGGCCGTCACGCAAGGGTCACCGATCTGGGCGGCGGTCTTCGTCTGGGAGCTCGCCCGCCCGCCGCTCTGGCTGTTCGGGGTGTTCCTGGTCACCGCGCTCGGGGCGCACGGGCTCAAATCCCTGGTGCCGGGCCGCCGCGCACCCGCGCCGAGGCCGCACCGGGGTACCGGCCGGACCTAGAGCGCCCGGACGGTCCCCGTCAGGTGCGGGTACTTCTTGGCGATGTTGCGCAGCGCCAGCTCCCAGCCGACGGCGCCCTTGTCGCATTCGGTGATGTAGAGCCCCGCGGTGGCGGGCAGCACCAGCGGCTTGCCGAACCGCACCGAGTAGCTCACCGCGTCGGGCAGCCGAGCCTCGATGTTGGCCAAAACCGCGGCGGCGCTGAACATTCCGTGCGCGATGACCGTCGGGAACCCGAACGCCTTGGCCGCGAGGGGGTTGGTGTGGATCGGGTTGTGGTCGCCGGCGACGGAGGCGTAGCGGCGGATCTGTCCTGGCGTGACGCGCAGGACCGCGCTGGGCGGGGGAAGCTTCGGCTGCTTGGCCGGCGGCGGCTTGGGCTCGTCGGACAGGCTCGTGCGCTGCTGGTGCAGGAAGGTCGTCACCTGGTGCCAGGCGTCCTCGTTGCCGACGCTGACGTCGCTCACCAGGTCGACCAGCAGGCCCTTGCGGTGCTCGCGCAGGTTCTCCGCGCGCACCCGCACCCCGACCGTGTCGGTCACCGCGATCGGCCGGTGCTGGGTGATGTGGTTCTCGGTGTGCACCGCCCCCATCGCGGCGAAGGGGAAGTCGAACCCCGTCACCAGCGACATCACCGCGGGGAAGGTCAGCGCGAACGGGTAGGTCAGCGGCACGTGGTTGCCGAAGCGCAGGCGGGTCAGCGCCGCGTACTCGGCCACGTTGGTGGCCTCGATCGGCAACTCGTCGATGCTCACCGTGCGGGTGGGCAACCGGTCGGAGCGGGACACCAGCGGCAGTGACCCGGCCGCCGCCCGCAGCATGTTCAGCAGGCCGCTCGGTTGATTCATCGCGTTCTCCTCCGAACCTAGGCGCCCAGCATGGCCTGGCCACAGACGCGGATGACGTTGCCCGTCACCGCGTTCGACGCCGGGCTCGCGAAGTAGGCGATGGTCTCGGCGACGTCCACCGGCTGGCCCCCCTGCAGCAGCGAGTTCATCCGCCGGCCCACCTCGCGGGTGGCCAGCGGGATCGCGGCGGTCATCTGGGTCTCGATGAATCCGGGTGCGACGGCGTTGATCGTGACACCCTTCTCGTAGAGTCCCGGCGCCAACGCCTGGGTGAGGCCGATCATGCCGGCCTTGGTGGTGGCGTAGTTGGTCTGCCCGCGGTTGCCCGCGATGCCGGCCATCGACGACAGCCCGATCACCCGGCCCCCCTCGCCGATGCTGCCGCCCTCGACCAGTCCCTCGGTGAGCCGCAGCGGGGCCAGCAGGTTGACGGCCAGCACGGCGTCCCAGCGGGCGTCGTCCATGTTGGCCAGCAGCTTGTCGCGGGTGATGCCGGCGTTGTTGACCAGGATGTCGGCGTGCCCGCCGTAGTGGTCGCGCAGGTGCTCGGTGATCTTCTGGACGGCGTCGGAGGCGGTGACGTCGAGGGTCAGCGCGGTGCCGCCGACCCGGCTGGCGGCCTCGGCGAGGTCCTCGGCCGCGGACTCGACGTCGATCGCGACGACGCGGGCGCCGTCGCGGGCGAACACCTCGGCGATCGTCGCGCCGATCCCGCGGGCGGCGCCGGTCACGATGGCCACCTTGCCGTCCAACGGCCGCTCCCAGTCGGCCGGCGGCGTGGAGTCGGCCTCCCCGATGTAGAACACCTGGCCGTCCACGTAGGCCGACTTCGCCGACAGAATGAACCGCAGGGTGGATTCCAGGCCCGTCGCCGCGGGTTTGGCGTGCGGCGACAGGTACACCAGCGACACCGTGGCGCCGTGCCGCAGTTCCTTGCCCAGCGAGCGCGTGAAGCCCTCCAGCGCGCGCTGCGCGATCTGCTCGTCGGTGCTGGCGGCTGCGTCGGGCGTGGTGCCCACGACCACGACGCGCGACGAGTGGCCCAGGTTGCGCAGCAGCGGCGTGAAGAACTCGTGCAGTTCCTTGAGTCCGGCCGGCGCCGTGATGCCGGTCGCATCGAAGACGAGGCCGCCGAACTTGTCGGCCCACCGGCCGCCCAGGTTGTTGCCCACCACCTCGTAGTCCTCGGCCAGCGCCGCGCGCGCCGGCTCCACCACCCGGCCCGCGCCGCCGATCAGCAGCGATCCGGCCAGCGGCGGCTCACCGGGACGGTAGCGGCGCAGGGGTTCGGGTTGCGGGATGCCGAGCTGCTTGGCCACAAACGACCCGGGGCCGGAGTTGACGACCTGCGACAAGAGATCGGACGAAAGCTTGGGAGCCACTTCAGCTGCCTTCCATGTGCTTCTGGGTGCTTCTGGGTCGGTAGTTTCGGGTATAAGGCCAACGGTAACGATCACGAACTTACTTCAGAGTAAGAAAAGTCGGTAGTATGGCCTGCAATGGCCGACCCCAAATTGACGAACCGGAGATGAACGTGGCCCCTGCAGAGGCGAGTAACCAGGCTGCCCCCCAGAACGCTGCGACCCGGCGCCGCGTCGCCGTGCTGGGCGGAAACCGGATCCCGTTCGCCAGGTCCGACGGCGCCTACGCGGAAGCGTCGAACCAGGACATGTTCACCGCGGCCCTGGACGGGCTGGTGGACCGGTTCGGCCTGGCCGGCGAACGGCTGGGCGCGGTGGTGGGCGGGGCCGTGCTCAAGCACAGCCGCGACTTCAACCTGACCCGCGAATCGGTGTTGGGCTCCCAGCTGTCGTCGTACACGCCGGCGTTCGATCTCCAGCAGGCCTGCGGCACCGGCCTGCAGGCGGCGATCGCCGCGGCCGACGGCATCGCGTCCGGCCGCTACGAGGTGGCGGCCGCCGGCGGGGTCGACACCACGTCCGACCCGCCGATCGGGCTGGGCGACAACCTGCGCCGCACCCTGCTGCGGCTGCGCCGGTCCAAGTCCAACGTGCAGCGGCTCAAGCTGATCGGCACGCTGCCCGCCACGCTCGGCGTCGAGATCCCGGCCAACAGCGAGCCGCGCACCGGGCTGTCGATGGGCGAGCACGCCGCCGTCACCACCAAGCAGATGGGCATCAAACGCGTCGCCCAGGACGAGCTGGCCGCCGCCAGCCACCGCAACATGGCCGCCGCCTACGACCGCGGCTTCTTCGACGACCTGGTCAGCCCGTTCCTCGGGCTCTACCGCGACGACAACCTGCGGGCGGACTCGAGCGCGGACAAGCTCGCCAAGCTGCGCCCGGTGTTCGGGGTCAAGGCCGGCGACGCGACGATGACGGCCGGCAACTCCACGCCGCTCACCGACGGGGCCTCGGTCGCCCTGCTGGCCTCCGAGGACTGGGCGGCCGCGCATTCGGTGAAACCGCTCGCCTTCCTGGTGGACGCGGAGACCGCCGCGGTGGACTACGTCAACGGCCGCGACGGCCTGCTGATGGCGCCGACCTACGCGGTGCCCCGCATGCTGGCGCGAAACGGATTGGGACTGCAAGATTTTGATTTTTACGAGATCCACGAGGCCTTCGCCTCGGTGGTGCTGGCCCACCTGCAGGCGTGGGAGTCCGAGGAGTATTGCAAGGAGCGGCTGGGCCTGGACGCCGCCCTCGGGTCGATCGACCGTTCCAAGCTCAACGTCAACGGTTCGTCGTTGGCCGCCGGCCACCCCTTCGCGGCCACGGGCGGGCGGATCCTCGCCCAGGCGGCAAAGCAGGTCGCCGAGCAGAGGGCGAAGCGCAAGGGCGGCGGTCCGGTCCGGGCACTGATCTCGATCTGCGCGGCCGGCGGCCAGGGGGTCGCCGCGATTTTGGAGGCCTGACCAGCGACGTCGGGTCGCAATGACATCGGTCACACCGGGTTAGTCACCACCAGGCTGGGTATCCAAGGTTCCGGATACCCCGTGTTGCGGTCTGACCCCCCGACCCCGACGGCAACACGGGGCATCCTCATGGGCCGCCGCTGGAGTGAGGGGATCCAGCGGCGGTCTTTTCAATCGGTCGGCAGACGCGAAAATCCCCCGCCCGCAGGCGGGGGATTTTCGCGTTCAGGGCCGTCAGAAGGCGGCTTCGTCGAGCTCCATGATCTCGTTGTCCAGTGTCTCGATCACCTCGCGGGTGCCCGACAGCAGCGGCAGGAAGTTCTTCGCGAAGAACGACGCCACCGCGACCTTGCCCTCGTAGAAGGCGCGCTCGTCGCCGCTGGCGCCCGCGTCGAGCGCCTCCACGGCCACCGCGGCCTGACGCTGCAGCAGCCAGCCGATGACCAGGTCGCCGACGCTCATCAGGAAGCGCACCGACCCCAGCCCCACCTTGTACAGGCTGGAGACCTCCTCCTGGGCCGCCATCAGGTAGCCGGTCATCGAGGCCGCCATCGCCTCGACGTCGGCCAGCGCCTTGGTCAGCAGCTCGCGCTCGGACTTGAGCCGGCCGTTGCCGGACTCGCTGTCGACGAACTCGCGGATCTGGCCCGACACGTGGGCCAGCGCCACACCCTTGTCGCGGACGATCTTGCGGAAGAAGAAGTCCTGGGCCTGGATGGCGGTGGTGCCCTCGTACAGCGAGTCGATCTTGGCGTCGCGGATGTACTGCTCGATCGGGTAGTCCTGCAGGAAGCCGGAACCACCGAACGTCTGCAGGCTCTCGGTCAGCTTGGCGTAGGCCTGCTCGGACCCCGCGCCCTTGACCACCGGCAGCATCAGGTCGTTGACCTTGACGGCCAGGTCGGCGTCGACGCCGTGCAGCGCCTGGGCGACCGCGGCGTCCTGATAGGTCGCGGTGTAGAGGTACAGGGCCCGCAGACCCTCGGCGTACGCCTTCTGCGTCATCAGCGACCGCCGCACGTCGGGGTGGTGCGTGATGGTCACCCGCGGCGCGGTCTTGTCGGTCATCTGCGTCATGTCGGCGCCCTGCACGCGGGACTTGGCGTACTCCAGCGCGTTCAGGTAACCGGTCGACAGGGTCGCGATGGCCTTGGTGCCGACCATCATCCGGGCCATCTCGATGACCTCGAACATCTGCGCGATGCCGTTGTGCACCTCGCCGACCAGCCAGCCCTTGGCGGGCACGTCGTGCTGGCCGAACGACAGCTCACAGGTCGCCGATACCTTCAGGCCCATCTTGTGCTCGACGTTGGTTACGAACACGCCGTTGCGCTCGCCGGGCTCGCCGGTCTCGAAGTCGAACAGGAACTTGGGCACGAGGAACAGCGACAGTCCCTTGGTGCCGGGACCGGCGCCCTCGGGACGGGCCAGCACCAGGTGGACGATGTTCTCGAACAGGTCGTCGGAGTCGGCGGAGGTGATGAACCGCTTCACGCCCTCGATGTGCCAGGAGCCGTCGTCCTGCTGCACCGCCTTGGTGCGCCCGGCGCCCACGTCCGAGCCGGCGTCCGGCTCGGTGAGCACCATTGTCGCTCCCCACTGACGCTCCGTGGCCAGCACCGCCCACTTCTTCTGCTCCTCGGTGCCGAGGTGGTGGACGATGTTGGCGAAGCCGGCGCCGCCGGCGTACATCCATACCGCCGGGTTGGCGCCCAGGATGTGCTCGTGCAGCGCCCACACCAGCGCCCTGGGCATGGGCATGCCGCCCAGCACCTCGTCGATGCCGGCCCTGTCCCAGCCCGCTTCCAGCAGCGCGCGGACGGACTGCTTGAACGAGTCCGGCAGCGTGACGGAGTGGGTCTTCGGGTCGAAGACGGGCGGGTTGCGGTCACCTTCGATGAACGACTCGGCAATCGGCCCCTCGGCCAGCCGGCTCATCTCGGTCAACATCTCGCGGGCGGTGTCGGCGTCCAAATCGCCGTACTCGCCCGCCTCCAAAGCCTTGTCAACGCCCAGGACCTCGAAAAGGTTGAACACCTGGTCACGGACGTTGCTCTTGTAGTGGCTCACTACGGTCCTCCTCGTTGAGAATGCCACAACATGGTTGGGTACTAGGTCTAAGTTACCCACCAGTAACACAGCTAAAATATCGCTCGTTGTGACCTCGGCGCAAGTCAATGTGAGCTAGATTTCATTGTCTAATCAACCAACCGGTTGGCGAGGGTTGCGGCGCCGGTTCTGCATCGCCGCCACCTGCGGCGATTCGGGTTGACGCCGGCTGAGGCATGCCCCGGGGCCCGGCTCGCGGGGCGCCCGGCGCGCGGCGCAGGGCCATCCGCCGGGTCCGCACGACGGCGCCGCGGCCGGCAGGTAGGGTTCTGCCCGGAGAAGAACGTTCTCACTTTAGGGGGCGACAATTCCGGTGGAATCGATGAACATGCTGACCCCGTCCTCACTCCGTGAGGCCTTCGGCCACTTCCCGTCCGGCGTGGTGGCCATCGCCGCCGAGGTCAACGGCGCCCGCGAAGGCCTGGCGGCCAGCACCTTTGTCCCGGTGTCCCTGGATCCCCCGCTGGTGTCGTTCTGCGTGCAGAACACCTCGACCACCTGGCCCAAGCTCAAGAACCTGCCCATGCTGGGCATCAGCGTGCTCGGCGAGGCGCACGACGAGGCGGCGCGCACGCTGGCCGCCAAGACCGGGGACAGGTTCGCCGGCCTGGAAACGGTGTCCAACGATTCCGGCGCCGTCTTCATCAAGGGCACCGGCCTGTGGCTGGAGAGCTCGATCGAGCAGCTGATCCCCGCCGGCGACCACACCATCGTGGTGTTGCGGGTCAACGAAGTGACGGTGGACGCCGAGGTGGCGCCGATCGTGTTCCACCGCAGCGGGTTCCGGCGGCTCGGCGGCTAGCGGGCACCCGGGCGCCCAGCGGCCGACTCGATCGGCTCAGCGGCGGAACAGCTTGTTGCCCAGCCAGACGACCGGGTCGTACTTGCGGTCGGCGACCCGCTCTTTCATCGGGATCAGCCCGTTGTCGGTGATCTTGATGTTCTCCGGGCAGACCTCGGTGCAGCACTTGGTGATGTTGCAGTAGCCCAGGCCGTGCTCTTCCTGCGCGTCGTTGCGCCGGTCCCGGGTGTCCAGCGGATGCATCTCGAGTTCGGCGATGCGCATCAGGAAGCGCGGCCCGGCGAACGCCTTCTTGTTCTCCTCGTGGTCGCGGATCACGTGGCAGACGTTCTGGCACAGGAAGCACTCGATGCACTTGCGGAATTCCTGGGACCGCGCCACGTCTTCCTGCGCCATCCGGTACTCGCCGGGCTGCAGCTCCTTGGGCGGCGCGAAAGACGGTATCTCGCGGGCCTTCTCGTAGTTGAAGGAGACGTCGGTGACCAGGTCGCGGATCACCGGGAAGGTCCGCAGCGGCGTGACCGTGATGACTTCGTCCTCGGCGAACGTGGACATCCGGGTCATGCACATCAGCCGCGGGTAGCCGTTGATCTCGGCCGAGCAGGACCCGCACTTGCCCGCCTTGCAGTTCCAGCGCACGGCGAGGTCGGGCGTCTGGGTCTGCTGCAGGCGGTGGATGATGTCGAGCACCACCTCGCCCTCGTTGACCTCGACCGTGAAATCCTGCAGCGCGCCGCCGCCGTCGTCGCCACGCCACACCCGCATGGTCGCGTTGTAGCTCATTTGCCTCTCCGTCCTGGGTGCTCGGCCAGCTCGTCGTCGGTGAAGTACTTCTCCAGCTCGGAGATCTCGAAGAGCTCCATCAGGTCGGCCCGCATGGACACCTGGTCCTCGTGGGTGACCGTGATGTCGGGGACCGACGCGCCGGTGTCGCCGCTCGCTGCGCGGCACACCAGCAACACCTTGCGCCAGGTCGAGTCCATCGACGGGTGGTCGTCGCGGGTGTGCCCGCCGCGGCTCTCGGTGCGCTCCAGCGCGGCCTTGGCCACGCACTCGCTGACCATCAGCATGTTGCGCAGGTCGATGGCCAGGTTCCAGCCGGGGTTGTAGTGGCGACCACCCTCGACGTGGACGTTCTTGAACCGCTCGCGGAGCTTGGCGAGCCGCTCGAGGGCCTGGGAGATCTCGTCCGCGTTGCGGATGATGCCGACGAGGTCGTTCATCGACTGCTGCAGCTCGAGCTGCAGGGTGTAGGGGTTCTCCGCCCTCGAGGCGTCGGCGGGTGCCTCGAAGGGGGCCAGCGCCCGCTTGGCCGCGGCGTCGAGGGTCTCGTCGGCGATCGTTGGGCGGCTGGCCAGCGCGCGCACGTAGTCGGCGGCCCCCAGGCCCGCCCGCCGGCCGAAGACCAGCAGGTCCGACAGCGAGTTGCCGCCCAGCCGGTTGGAGCCGTGCATGCCGCCCGAGCACTCCCCGGCGGCGAACAGCCCGGCGACCGTCGCCGCACCCGTGTCCGCGTCGACCTCGATGCCGCCCATCACGTAGTGGCAGGTGGGACCCACTTCCATGGGCTCTTTGGTGATGTCGACCCCGGCCAGCTCCATGAACTGGTGGTACATCGACGGCAGCCGCCGCTTGATCTGCTCGGGGGTCAACCGGGACGCGATGTCGAGGTAGACCCCGCCGTGCGGGCTCCCGCGGCCGGCCTTGACCTCGGAGTTGATCGCACGCGCGACCTCGTCGCGGGGCAGCAGGTCCGGGGTGCGCCGGGCGGAGTCATTGTCCTTGAGCCACTGGTCGGCCTCTTGCTCGGACTCGGCGTACTGGCCCTTGAACACCGGCGGGATGTAGTCGAACATGAAGCGAGAGTTCTCGGAGTTCTTCAACACCCCGCCGTCGCCGCGAACGCCCTCGGTGACCAGGATCCCCTTCACGCTCGGCGGCCACACCATGCCCGTGGGGTGGAACTGGACGAACTCCATGTTGATCAGCGACGCCCCGGCCCGCAGCGCCAGCGCATGCCCGTCGCCGGTGTACTCCCAGGAGTTGGACGTCACCTTGAACGACTTGCCGATCCCGCCGGTGGCCATGACGATCGCGGGGGCCTCGAACACGATGAACCGGCCGCTCTCCCGCCAGTAGCCGAACGCGCCGGCGATCCGGTCGCCGTCCTTGACCAGCTCGGTGATCGTGCATTCGGCGAACACCTTGATCCGGGCCTCGTAGTCGCCGAGCTCGGCGTAGTCCTCCTGCTGCAGCGAGACGATCTTCTGCTGCAGCGTGCGGATCAGCTCCAGGCCGGTGCGGTCGCCGACGTGCGCCAGCCGGGGATAGGTGTGCCCGCCGAAGTTGCGCTGGCTGATCTTGCCGTCCTTGGTGCGGTCGAACAGCGCGCCGTAGGTCTCCAGCTCCCAGACCCGGTCCGGGGCCTCCTTCGCGTGCAGCTCGGCCATGCGCCAGTTGTTGAGGAACTTCCCGCCGCGCATCGTGTCGCCGAAGTGAGTCTGCCAGTTGTCCTTCGGGTTGGCGTTGCCCATCGAGGCCGCGCAGCCGCCCTCGGCCATGACCGTGTGGGCCTTGCCGAACAGCGACTTGCACACCACGGCGACCTTGAGGCCGCGTTCGCGCGCCTCGATGACCGCTCGCAACCCGGAGCCGCCGGCACCGATGACGACGACGTCGTAGGAGTGCCGCTCGACCTCAGCCATGAAACCTCACTCAGCTATTTCTGTATTCCTGATGGCTTGTCAGCCAATGAATCTCAAGTCACCGATGGTGCCGCTGGCCACCAGCGCGATGTAGAAGTCGGTCAGCATCAGGGTGCCCAGCGTGATCCAGGCGTACAACTTGTGCCGGGTGTTGAGCCTGCTGACCTGGGTCCAGATCCAGTACCGCACAGGGTGTTTGGAGAAGTGCTTGAGCCGCCCGCCGGTCACGTGCCGGCACGAGTGGCAGGACAGCGTGTAGATCCAGAGCATGATGACGTTGCCGACGAGGATCACGTTGCCCAGGCCGAAGCCGAAGCCACCCGGGCCGTCCTCGGAGTGGAACGCGACGATCGCGTCGTAGCTGTTGATCACCGAGATGATGGCGGCGATGTAGAAGAAGTACCGGTGGGTGTTCTGGACGATCAACGGGAACCGGGTTTCGCCGGTGTAGTGGGCGCGCGGCTCGGCGACCGCGCAAGCAGTGGGCGACTGCCACACCGTGCGGTAGTAGGCCCCGCGGTAGTAGTAGCAGGTCAGCCGGAACAGCAGCAGGAACGGCAGCGACAGCGCCGCGTACGGCAGCCACCACACGTCGGGCAGGAACTGCGGCCAGATGTCGCCGGCCTCGCCGCAGGCCTTGCTCAAGCACGGCGAGTAGAACGGCGTCAGGTAGTGGTACTTCGGGACGAAGAAGTCGGCCTGCTGGAAGGCGCGCGCCGTCGCGTAGATGACGAATGCGGCGAAGCCCAGGTCGATCCTCAGCGGGGACTTCCACCAACCGTCGGTGCGTAGCGTTCGCTGTGGGATACGGGCCCGTGTTGGGGAGAAAACTCCGGACTCAGAACGGTTCGCCGTGGGTGCGCTCATCTAGTGTTCCTCTTCGAACGGGCTGTCTGGACGAAGGGTACACAGCAAGCGCCCCCTTGTTGACCGGGGGTTTGGTTGTCAGTACCGGTTGTGACCTCCGACACCCTCGTCGTCGACATCGCGCCAGAATTCGGTGTCGTACGGGGTGTCGGGGATGACGATCTTCTCGCCGGACTGCTGCACGGTGGCGCGCGCCAGGTCCAGTTCGGACACGTCGGTGTCGAGCAATTCGACGTCGGACAGGATCCGGTCGGCATCGATGACGATGCGGCGCATCGCCGGGCTGTCGCCGTAGCGCGCCTTCAACGAACTCACGCACCGCCGCAAGCCGCCGATCAGGTCGTGCAGTTCGGCGAGTTCAGTGGTGGCGTACAACGAGGTCTCCCGGGGCCAGACGGTGTCGCGGATCACACTACGCCCCGATACCATCCGCCCCGATACCATCCACGGCACTGAGCGACGGCACTGCGCGACGGCACTGCGCGACGGCAGGAGCCGAGCGCTCCGGTGGTGGTAAGGGAAGGGAGCGAACAACCCATGACAGGTTCGACCACGCTGGCCGGGCGCGCCGCGGCGTTGCTGCAGCTGCACCGGCCGGGCGACCCGGTGGTGCTGCCGACGGTGTGGGACGCCTGGTCGGCGCGGCTGGCGACCGACGCCGGGTTCGTGGCCCTCACCGTGGGCAGCCACCCGCTGGCCGATTCGGTCGGCAAACCCGACGGCGAGGGCATGTCGTTCGACGACGTGCTGGCGCGCGTCTCCCAGATCACCGCCGCGGTCGACGTTCCCGTCTCGGTGGACGTCGAGTCTGGCTACGGGCTGCCGGCGGCCCGCCTGGTGGAAGGCCTGCTGAGCGCCGGCGCCGTCGGGCTCAACATCGAGGACACCGTGCACTCGCAGGGGAACCGGCTGCGGTCCTCCGGCGAACACGCCGAGCTGGTCGGGGCGCTGCGCACGGCCGCCGATGCGGCCGGGGTGCACGTGGTGCTCAACGCCCGCACCGACGTCTTCTTGCGGCGCGACCCCGCGGATACCGACCTCGTCGCGACGGCGGTGGCGCGCCTGACCGAGGCCGCCGCCGCCGGAGCCGACGCGCTGTACCCGGTGGGCCGCCACGATCCGGAGACGTTGCGGCGCCTGTGCACAGAGTTGCCGCTGCCGGTCAATGCGATCGCGCTGCCCGACCAGGACGACCCGGCCTCATTCGGTCCGCTGGGCGTCGCCCGGATCAGCTTTGGGCCGTTTCTGCAATCCGCGCTGTCGGCCCGGGCCCGGGAGTTGCTGGGCCGCTGGGGATAGCCGGCGCGGCCCCGTAACATGACGAATCCGGCGGAGCCCCGTGGGGCTTCGCCGGACCCGCCCGGCCGGGAACTACCCGGAATTACTTGGTGATCGCGATGCGCTGCGGCTGAGTTCCCGCGTAGGCGCCGGTGACTCGCACCGTCAACACGCCCGCGTCGTAGGACGCCGCGATGGCCTCGCCGGTGACGTGGGCGGGCAGCTGGAACGTGCGGCGGAACGAGCCGTACCGGATCTCGCGCAGCGTGCGCCCCTCCTGCTCCTCGGCGCGCTCGTCGCGGTGCTCGCCATGGATCACCAGGCGGCCGCGCTCGACCTCGACGTTGACGTCCTTCTCCACGTCGACACCGGGCAACTCGACGCGGACCACCGCGTCGTCGCCGTCCTTGACGATCTCCGCGGCCGGCCGAAACCCGCTGTCGGCGGGCTTGTACCAGTCCGTCGCCGCGGCGGGACCGAAGAAGTCACGGAACCACCGATCGGTGTCGAAGGCCGGTCGCGACCACAATGCGAGGTTGCTCATGGACATCTCCTTACGCTTCCTTGTGAGTTGGCTGTGACCGGCTCCGTACCGGTCGGCTATCACTACAAACATGAGCGGGCCCCGCTGAAGTTCCACCTGGTCGTTCGCTGGGAGCGAACAGATATTCACACGGCTTCCTGTGAATTGTGAGATCTCCGTCATAGGACCTTCACATTGAACGCGATCGGCTTCATTTCTGGCCGTTACGCTCAAAGCCATGTCTGCAGAACGGATTTCGCGCGCGCACTGTGCGGTCCGTCACATTGTCGTGGTGGGGCACGGCATGGTGGGCCACCGGTTGGTGGAGGCGCTCCGCGCCCGCGACGGCGAGGGGTCGTGGCGGATCACCGTGCTCGCCGAGGAAGGTGACGCGGCATACGACCGCGTCGGGCTGACCTCCTATACCGAAGCCTGGGACCGCGCCCTGCTGGCCCTACCCGGCAACGATTACGCCGGCGACGAGCGGGTTCGGCTCCTGCTGAACACGCGCGTCACCGAGATCGACCCCGCGGCCAAGTCGGTGGTGACCGCCGACGGCCGACGGCACGGCTACGACAAGCTGGTGCTGGCCACCGGGTCGTACGCGTTCGTGCCGCCGGTGCCCGGTCACGACCTGCCTGCTTGCCACGTCTACCGCACGCTCGACGACCTCGACGCCATCCGCGCCGGCGCCCAACGCACGCTGGAGGCCGGTCACGCCCCCGGCGGGGTGGTCATCGGCGGCGGCCTGCTCGGACTGGAGGCCGCCAACGCGCTGCGCCAGTTCGGGTTGCACACCCATGTCGTCGAGATGATGCCGCGCCTGATGGCCCAGCAGATCGACGAAGCCGGTGGCGCGCTGCTCGCCCGGATGGTCACCGACCTCGGCATCGCCGTGCACGTCGGGACGGGCACCGAATCCATCGAATCCATTGAGCACGAGGACGGTTCGACGTCGGTTCGGGTGCAGTTGACCGACGGGGACGTCATCGACGCGGGCGTGGTGATTTTCGCGGCCGGCATCCGGCCGCGCGACGAGCTGGCCAAGGCCGCGGGCCTGACCCTCGCCGAACGGGGCGGGGTGCTCACCGACTTGACCTGCCAGACAAGCGATCCCGACATCTACGCGGTGGGGGAGGTTGCCGCGATCGGGGGCCGGTGCTACGGGTTGGTCGGGCCCGGTTACACCTCCGCCGAGGTGGTGGCCGACCGGGTGCTGGGCGGGGCCGCGGAATTCGGCGAAGCGGACCTCTCGACAAAGCTCAAACTGCTGGGCGTCGACGTCGCCAGCTTCGGCGACGCCATGGGCGCGACCGAGAACTGCCTCGAGGTCGCCGTCAACGACGCGGTGAAGCGGACGTACGCCAAGCTGGTGCTCTCCAACGATGCCAAGACGCTGCTCGGCGGCGTGCTGGTGGGTGACGCGTCGTCGTACGGGGTGCTGCGTCCGATGGTCGGCAGCGAACTGCCCGGTGATCCCCTGGCGCTGATCGCGCCGGCCCAGTCCGGCAGTGGCGCTTCGGCTTTGGGCGTCGGTGCGCTGCCGGATTCGGCGCAGATCTGCTCGTGCAACAACGTCACCAAGGGCGACCTCAAGTGCGCGATCGCCGACGGGTGCGGCGACGTTTCGGCGCTCAAGTCGTGCACGGCCGCGGGCACGTCGTGCGGGTCGTGCGTGCCGCTGCTCAAACAGCTACTGGAAGCCGAGGGGGTCGAGCAGTCCAAGGCGCTGTGCGAGCACTTCAGCCAGTCGCGCGCCGAGCTGTTCGAGATCATCTCGGCCACCGAGATCCGCACGTTCACGGGCCTGCTGGAGCGCTTCGGCCGCGGAAAGGGTTGCGACATCTGCAAACCCGTGGTCGCTTCCATCCTGGCGTCGACCGGCTCGGACCACATCCTCGACGGTGAGCAGGCCGCGTTGCAGGACTCCAACGACCACTTCCTGGCCAACATCCAGCGCAACGGCAGTTACTCGGTGGTGCCGCGGGTTCCCGGCGGCGACATCAAACCGGAGCACCTGATCCTGATCGGCCAGATAGCGCAGGACTTCGGCCTGTACACCAAGATCACCGGCGGCCAGCGGATCGACTTGTTCGGTGCCCGGGTGGACCAGCTCCCGGAAATCTGGCGGCGGCTCGTCGAGGGTGGCATGGAATCCGGCCACGCCTACGGCAAGGCCCTGCGCACCGTGAAAAGCTGCGTGGGCAGCGACTGGTGCCGCTACGGGCAACAGGATTCGGTGCAGCTGGCCATCGACCTGGAGTTGCGCTATCGCGGCCTGCGGGCGCCGCACAAGCTCAAGCTGGGCGTCTCCGGCTGCGCCCGCGAGTGCGCCGAGGCCCGCTCCAAGGACGTCGGCGTCATCGCGACCGAGCAGGGCTGGAACCTCTACGTCGGCGGCAACGGCGGCATGACGCCCAGGCACGCGCAGCTGCTGGCCGCCGACCTGGACACCGAGACGCTGGTCCGCTACATCGACCGCTTCCTGATGTATTACATCCGCACGGCCGACCGGCTGCAGCGCACCGCGCCGTGGGTGGAGTCGATCGAGGGCGGGCTCGACCACGTGCGCGAGGTCGTCTGCGAGGACTCGCTGGGCCTGGCCGACGAGTTCGAGGCCGCGATGGCGCGGCACGCGCAGAACTACAAGTGCGAATGGAAGGGCGTGCTGGAGGACCCGGAGAAGTTGTCGCGGTTCGTCTCGTTCGTCAACGCCCCGGACGCCGTCGACTCGACGGTGACGTTCACCGAGCGTGCCGGGCGCAAAGTGCCTGTGCCCATTGGCATGCCGCGGGTCCGCGAGTGATGCAGGAGCGACCGTGACAGTTCTCGACGGTGTTCAGGTGTGGACGACCGCCTGCGCATACGACCGTCTCATCCCGGGGCGCGGCGTCGGCGTGTTGCTCGACGACGGCACCCAGGCGGCGCTGTTCCGGCTCGACGACGGCTCGGTGTGCGCGGTGGGCAACGTCGACCCCTTCTGCGGTGCGGCGGTGATGTCGCGGGGGATCGTCGGTGACCGCGATGGCCGCGTCATGGTCCAGACACCCATCCAGAAACAGGCTTTCGCGCTCGACGACGGTTCGTGCCTGGACCACCCGGACGTCTCGGTGCCGGTGTTCCCGGTGCGGGTCACACCCGAGGGTCGGGTCCAGGTCGCGCGGACCGCCGGTTAGCCCGTCGCCGGGGTATCCGGTTCGTCGATGGCGAGCCGGTAACCACGTTTGATCACCGTCGCGATGATGTCCTTGTCTTCCAGTGCCGTTCGCAGCCGCAGCACGGCGGTGTCGACGGCGTGTGGATCGCTGCCATTGCCGGGCAGTGCTCGCAGCAATTGATCGCGCGCGACGACATCGCCGGGCCGTCGTGCCAGCGCACGCAATATCGTCATCCCGGACGGCGACAACGCCTTGATCGAGCCATCCACGAGCACACACGTGCCGCGGATGTCCACCATGTGGCCGGCGGCCCGCACGGCGCACGACCCGAGCAGCGGTAGTTCCTCGGCAACGTGCCGGGCCAAGGCGCCCAGCCTCATTCGTTGCGGGGACGAGGTCGGTACGCCCCTTCGTACCAGCGGCCTCGAGGTCACCGGGCCGACGCACATGGCATGCACGTGGATCCGGAGCGCTTCCAGGAGTTGGTCCTCGATACCGAGCTCACTGCTGCGTTCCAGCACCGCCGCCGCCGCGGGCGCCGAGGTGAACGTGACCGCATCGAATCCTCGGCTGGCAATCCCGTTCACCAGCTGATCGAACTTGCCGCCCAAAGCAGCCGGCTTCCACCGGTACACCCGGACGGGCACCACCTCGGCCCCGGCGAAACGCAAACCGTCGAGAAATTCGGGGAACGGGTCCCACGCGTCGGCGGCGCCGTGCAGCTGTACGGCGACACGCCTCCCGGATACGCCCGATTCGAGCAGGTATTGCAGCACTTCCTGGGAAGATTCCGATTCCGGGGACCACTCCTCGCGCAGTCCCGCGGCGCGCAGCGCACCGGTCGCCTTCGGCCCGCGCGAGACGATCCGGGCCGACGACAGCGAGGAGAGGAGTGGGTTGAGCAGATCCCATCCCTCGGCCGCGGCCAGCCAGCCGCGAAAGCCGATGCCGGTGTGTGCCACCAGAATGTCGGGGGGCCGGGTGATCAGGGCTTCGGTGTTGCCGTGTAGCTCATCGTCATCGGGCAGCGCGATCATGGTGATCGCGGGCGCGCTGCACACCTCGGCCCCTTGGCGGCTCAGCAGTGCGCACAGCTCCCCCGAGCGCCGGGCCGATGTCACCGCAATGCGATAGCCCGTCAGCGGGGCGGAGTTCGGCCGGCCCATGCCACTTGTCTATGCCCGTCAGATTTCGGTCGCATTAACTGGCATTTGCCCACGCATTTCCCTCGGCGCACGACCGGTCGCTAGCCGATGTCACCGACCAGATAGCGCTGCATCGTCGGACCGATGGCGTCGACGAGCGCATCCACCGACATCGAATGCATCGGCTCCGAACGCAGCCCGTAGCGCATCATGCCCAGGCCCACCAGCTGCGAGGCGCACAACGACGCCCGCACGGCGACCTTGTCGGCGCCGAGGATTCGCAGCAGCGGGCCGAAGATCGGGCCGATGAACATGCCCTCGACGATCTCCACGGTCTTGGCCATGCCCGTCGACGCGATCGCGCTGGCCGCGAAGGGCCCGCCACCGGCCGCGTCCCAGGTGGTGATGAGCAGGTGCAGGGTCCGGCGACCCATCTGGTTGGCGCTTCCGGTGACGATGCGGTCGATGAACTCCGATGTGCCGAACGGCAACCGCAGCATCTTGGCTACGGGATCGAGGAGCCCGCGCGATGGTTCTACGCGACGGGGCATGGTGTCAGGATCGCCCGCGGGGGGTCAAAGATCAAGCACCGCCGGGGTCAGGCGGGTGGCCGCGGCGGGTCGTCAACCGCGAGTCGGTAGCCGCGCTTGACCACCGTGGCGACAATGTTCCTGTCGCCCAATGTCGTTCGCAGCCGCAGCACCGCCGTGTCGACGGCGTGCGGGTCGTTGCTGTGGCCGGGGAGCGCGCGCAGTAGGTCGGCGCGCGCGACCACGTCGCCGGGGTGTTGGGCCAGCGCGCGCAGCGTCGCCATCCCGGCGCCCGACAGGGCCTTGACCGCACCGTCCACCACGACGCAGGTGCCGCGGATCTCGATTTCGTGACCGGCGGCGGTCAGGGTGCACGACCGCAGGTTGGGCAGCTCCTGGGCGATGTGGCGGGCCAGTGCGCCAAGCCGCATCCGATCGGGCCAGGACGTGGGGACGCCAGCCCTGATCAGTGGCAGGGCGGTGACCGGGCCCACGCACATCGCATGCACGTCGGTGCGCAGCGCTTGCAGCAGTTGGTCTTCGATGCCCAACTCGCGGCTGCGTTCCAACAGGGCGGCCGCGGCGGGCGCCGAGGTGAAGCTGACCGCGTCGAAGTGGCCCTTGGCGATGGCGGCAAGCAGCTGGTCGAACTCGCCGCCCGCCGGCGTCGGCTTCCAGCGGTACACGTGGATCGGTACCACGTCGGCGCCGGCCGCGCGCAGCTCCTCGAGGAACTCCGGGAAGGGATCCCAGCCTGCGGCGGCGCCGTGCAGCTGGACGGCGACCCGTTGCCCGGAAACGCCCGATTCCAGTAGGTATTTCAGGACATCCCGCGACGATTCCGACTCGGGGGACCACTCCTCGTGCAGGCCGGCGGCGCGCAGCGCCCCGGTCGCCTTCGGCCCGCGCGCCACGATCCGCGCCTCGGCCAGCGCCGCGACGAGCCGGCCGTCGAGCCCCCAGCCGTCGGCCGCGGCGAACCAGCCGCGGAAACCGATGCCGGTGTGCGCGACCACGATGTCGGGCGGCTGGGCGATCAGCGCCTCGGTGTTGCAATGCAGTTCGTCGTCGTCGGGCAGAGCGATCATGATGATGGCCGGGGCGCTGCAGACCTCGGCGCCGTTGCGGCGCAGCAACGCGCACAGCTCTTCGGCGCGGTTGGCCGAGGTCACCGCGATCCGGTAGCCGGTCAGGGGCGCAGAGTCCGGCTCGGCCATCCGGGTGGCCCTGCGCACCGGCGCCGGCGCGTTCACACTCGGGCCGGCGTGGCGTGCGCCCGCGCCCCGGCCCGGGCCTCTGGGCCTGGGCCGGCCGCGTGGGGCGGCCGGCGCACGTACCGCGTCCAGGTCAGCGCCGCGGTGGCGACGTAGAACGCCAGGAATGCCCAGTAGGCCAGCGTGTCGGTGCCGGTGCTGAGGTAGGACTGCCGCAGGGCGAGGTTGATGGCGACCCCGCCGAGGGCGCCGAACGCCGCGACGAACCCGATCACCGCCCCCGACGTGGCCTGCGACCAGCGGCGGCGGTCGGCCTCGGCCAGCCCGAGGGAGCGGCTGCGCGTCTCGAAGACCGAGGGGATCATCTTGTACACCGACCCGTTGCCCAGCCCGGCGAGGACGAACAGGGCCATGAACCCGCAGACGTAGCCGACCATGGTCGCCGCGGTGGTCAGGCCGGGTGTGCGGTCGTCGTGCGTGCTGATGGCGACCAGGAATGCGGTGACGAGTCCCATCGTGGTCAGGACGGCCAGGGTGACCCGGCTGCCGCCGACGCGATCGGCCAGTCTGCCGCCGTAGATCCGGGCCAGCGATCCCAGCGCCGGGCCGATGAAGGCGAATTCCGCGGCGTGCAGGGCGGCCTGCGCGTGGCTTTGCCCGGCGCCGACGAAGTTGATGTGCAGCACCTGGGCGAAAGCGAAGGAGAACCCGATCCAGGAGCCGAAGGTGCCGAGATAGAGCAGCGCGAGAACCCAGGTGTCGCGGTGGGTCATGATCGAGCGCAGGTGGCTCGTGTCGTAGGTGGCGTGGTCCAGGTTGTCCATATGGCGGGCGGCCCCCACGGCGACGACCGTCAGCAGCACCAGGTAGAGCGCGCCCACCCAGTAGGGCTGGCGGTGGCCGGCGACGGCGAGCACGAGCAGGCCAACCAGCTGAATCATCGGCACCCCGAGGTTGCCCGCGCCGGCATTGAACCCGAGCGCGAAGCCCTTGCGCCGATGCGGGTAGAACGCATTGGTGTTGGTCATCGACGCCGCGTAGTTGGCGCCGCCCATCCCGGTCAGCGCCGCGCACACCAGGTACGGCCACAGCGGCAGGCCGGGATGGGCCAGCAGCCAGATCGCCCCGACGGTGGGGACGAGCAGGACTACGACGGAAAACACCGTCCAGTTGCGGCCGCCGAAAGTGGCGATGCCCAGCGAGTACGGGATCCGCAGGCAGGCCGCGACGAACGTGGCGGTGGCGCCCAGCAGGAATTTGTCGGCCGCGGAGAAGCCGTACACGCTCTCGGGCATGAACAGCGCCAGCACCGGGAACAGCGTCCACACGCCAAAGGCGATGTGGTCGCACGCGACCATCCAGAGCAGGTTGCGTCGGGCAATCTTGTTATTGCCGGCCGCCCAGGCCGCCTCGTCTTCCGGATTCCATTCCGCGATCCGATGGTTGCGGCCCATACACTCTTCACCTTTCGTGGACAGGGTTCATCGCGGGAGGCCGCGGCATCTTCCTGAGGCCGGTCGCCGTGTCCGTGTGGGCGCCTGGGCGCCTCGAATGGAGAGGCATGCCCTGCCGTATCTTTCGATGCTCACACCGCGGATCCAAGCCCGTCAACTCGATCCTGCCGATATCGCCTGTCAGTTGAATCCCAGTTCTCTGGCAACTGGCTGGGGAACGAAGATCAGGGCCGAATCAATGTGGCAGACACCACAATGGCAGCTTGGCCGCGCGAATTCCGCTAGGGCGGCGGCGAAGTCGCCGGGGCGGCAAAACGCCGCTGCGGCCCAGCCGGATGACCCCGTATGACGTTGTCGGGCAAGCGGATCGGGACTCAGCTACCAGACGTCTCCGTCGCGCCAGTCGCACATCAGCTCCGCGGAGGTGTCCAGGCCGAGCCCGATCGGCAGGACGAAGATCGTGGCGTCGTCGTCGGGCGTGGGGGACGGGCCGGCGGGTGCCAACACCGCCGTGGGTCCCCGCCACGGCAGCCACCCGCGCGCGGTGAACAGCCCGCGGGCCCGGGCCGACGAGCGCACGGCCCCCAGTTGGTAGGCGCCGCGCACCACCTGCTCGACGCCGTCCAGCAGCGCGTGCACCAGCCCCTGGCCCCGGTAGTCCTCGCGCACCGCGACGCCCTCGACGTAGCCGCAGCGCAGGGCGGCGCCCCGGTAGAGCAGTCGGCGCTGGATCACGGCGGCGTGCGCGACGATCGCGCCATGGTGCCAGATCAGGGCGTGCATGCCGCCCAGTGCGTGGTCCCAGTCGTCCTCGCTGAAGTCGCCGCCGAACGCGGCGCTGACCATCCGATGGAGCTGCTGCCGGGTCTCCTGATCGAGGTCGGCGGTATGGACCAGGCGAGCGGTGTGGACCTGGGCGCGCACAGTGCCCGTTCTACCAGCCCTGCCCGGGGTGGGCCCAGGAAAAGGGTTACGAGAAGGCCACGCCCGCGACGCTCGGGCGCGACCGGGCGCCCACTGGTGAGCGGGGACGTGCCCAGTGCAGCCGCACGTGCTGGCCGGGCCGCACCTGGGCGATCCTGTCGATGTCCTCGTCGGTAACCACGCCGATCACCGGGTAACCGCCGGTGACCGGGTGGTCAGGTCCCAGGATCACCGGTAACCCGTTGGGCGGCACCTGAATCGCGCCGCGGCTGGCGCCCTCGCTGGGCAGCTGTCGATCGGGGTAGTGGTACTGCAGGGGGCGGCCGACCAAGCGCGTGCCCACGCGGTCGCTGCGGTCGGATGCCACCCAGTCGGTGTGGACGAGGGCATCGGGATCGACGAACCAGTCGTCGCGCGGCCCCGGCACCACCGACAACTCGACCGCGTCGCCGGTGATCGCGGCCACCGGGGCCTGGTCGAGTTCGGGATAGTCGGTGGTGTGTTCGCCGACCGGGAGCCGGTCCCCGGCCCGCAGCGGTGCGGGCCCGATGGCCGACATGACGTCGTAGCTGCGCGATCCCAGCACCGGCTCCACGCTGAAGCCGCCGCGCACCGCAAGGTAGCTGCGCAGCCCGGCTCGCGGGGCGCCCAGCGAGATCACGTCGCCGTCGCGGACGTGCTGAATGCTGTTGGTGCCGAACTTGATTCCGTTCACGGTCGGGTCGGTGTCGGCGCCGGTCACCGCGATGTCGACGTCGCCGCCGCGCACGCGGGCCGAGAGGCCGCCGAACGTCACCTCGACGGTGGCGCGGTCGTCGGGGTTGGCCACCAGCCGGTTGGCGAGCTTGTGTGCGCGCCGGTCGGCCGCTCCGGAGCGCCCGACGCCGAGGTGGGCCAGCCCGGCCCGACCGAGGTCCTGGACGACGGCGAACGGTCCGGTGCGCAGGATTTCCAGTGTGATCACGTCGCCCCCTCAGGCTGCCCGGAACCGGACCCACATGCCCGGCGTCAGCAATGCCGGACTGGGTCGTTCGAGATCCCACAGGACGGCGTCGGTGCGGCCGATGAGCTGCCAGCCACCCGGTGATTGCCGCGGATACACCGCGCTGAACTCGCCGGCCAGCGCCACCGACCCGGCCGGCACCGCGGTGCGCGGATCGGGGCGCCGGGGCACCCGCAGCCGCGGGTCGCCGTCGACCAGGTACGCGAAACCCGGTGCGAAACCACTGAATCCGACCCGCCACAGCCTCGACGTGTGGGCGGCGACCACCTCGGCGGCGCTCAGCCCGGTGTGCCCGGCCACCACGTCGAGGTCCGGGCCGTCATAGACGACGTCGATCACCACGTCGGCGCCGCGCTGCGCCGGGGCGGCCGCGTCGGCGGTGACCCGCATCTTGCGCAGCCGCGCACGGACGACGCCTTGGTAGCGGGGCGCGTCGAGCTTCACCAGCACCGTGCGCGCCGCGGGGACGATGTCGACCAGCCCGGGCAGCGCCGCGACCCGCAGCGCCGCGACCCACGCCATGACGTCGGCGGTGCTGCCGCACTGCACCATCAGCGCATGGTCGCCGTAGTCCACAACCGCGTTGCCGACCAGGTCGGGCGGCAGTTCGGCGGGAAGATCAGTGACGCTCATTACTCGACGGTAACCCCGCGGTCGAAGGGCGGGCGAGGGATTTTCGAACACTGCCAGAGGTGCCTTAGCGAACGCTCACACAGGGGCCGGCGGGCCGGATTCGGGCGTGGCTCCCAGGCCCCGCTAGCCCAGGATCTTGCCGATCTGCGGGGGCAATTGGTCGGCGACCACGGGGTAGCTCAGGGGCGACGCGAAGGCGATCGCGCCGGCCTGGTCCTTGTCGGTGAAGACGTGCCGGTGCTGGGCGGTCGCTTGCGCGGCCGCCACCTCCGGGTCGGCCAGAAGCGCCTGCTGGTCCTGCGGGCTCTCGGTCGTCCAGATCACCACGTCGGCGGAATCGAGCACCGGCTTGATGTGCTCGCGGGGGATGACGGCGCGGTCGTCGCTGCCGAACGGCTTGATGCTGTCGGCGATGGCCAGGCCCATCTGCGTCAAGAAGTCGGTCCGCCAGCCCGGCATGGTCGCGACCACGGTGCCCTGCCAGAGCCTGCCGTGCATCAGCAGGGCCTTCTTGTCCTTCCACTGCGGATTCTGCTGGGCCACGGCGGCGAACTTCGCATCGACGGCGTCAACCAGTGACGTCATCTGGTTCGCCTGGAACACCGCCTCGCCGATGGTGGCGGCCTGCACCTTCCACGGCTCGAAGAACGCGGCACCGCCGGCCTGCGGCAGGGTGGGGGCGATCGCCGACAGCTTCTTGTAGGTGTCCGCGTCGACCCCGGCGTTGATGGCCACGATCAGGTCGGGTTTGAGCCCGGCGATCTTGTCGACCTGGATCCCGTTGTCGAGGCTGAGCACCACGGGCTGCGCCGCGCCGAGCTTGGGCTGGGCCCATGGCCACACCGCGAACGGCTGGTCGCCGAACCAGTTGGTCACCGCGACGGGCACCAAGCCGAGTGCGAGCAGATCGTCCTGCTCGGTGTAGCCGGCGCTGACCACCCGCTTGGGGGGCTCCTTGATGACGGTCTCGCCGAACAGGTGCGTGATGGTCACGGGCCCGCCGCCGCGCGTGCCCGGGGGCGGTTTGTGTGACGAACACGCAGGTGAGAAGCCGGTGACCGCGGCGACCCCCGCGACCCCTGTCAGCTGCAAGAATCCCCGGCGATTCCATCGCTGTCGCATCGCGTGAGAGTATCGCGTCCCCGGTCGGGGCCGGGGCGGTTGCGGCCGCGGCGCTCAGCCCAGCGGCATGCCGGCGTCGAGGAAGTCCAGGGCCCGGTAGATGATCTCGGCGGCCTTCCCGACCCTGCTCACGACGGTGTTCGGCCGCGGCGACATCGCGTTGACCTGGACGTTCCTGGGTGCCGGCATCGGGTCGGTGCTCCGGCCGCTCGGCGGCAGGCTGGCCGACCGGATCGGCGGGGCCTGCATCACCGCCGCCAGCTTCGTCATGTTGGCCGCCGGCGCCCCCGCGGCGCTGTGGTCGGTCACCGCCACGGACCTGCCGCTCGAGCCCGCGCTGCGGTTCTACGTGGTGTTCTTCGTCGTCCTGCTGGCCGTCACGTGGTACTGCTACCTGCGCAGGGGCAACTCCATGGCACGGGCCACCGTCTAGCGCTCCCGGTATTTCGCCCAGGGGCTGTAGTCGGCGATCAGCTCCTCCTGCGGCGGCCGTTTGCCGTCCGGGATGTGCTGCAGGTTGATCCGGATCCGGTACCAGATCGAGCTGGGCCCGCGCATCCCGTCGACCAGGACGTCGGCCGGCTGCAGCAGGGCGGCCGCGGCGGGATGGCGGCCGCGCCAGGTGTCCAGCGCGGCCAGCGCCTCGTCCTTGGTCTTGGTGCGGGCGATCTCGATGAGCGGCATCGACGAACTGCGCCTGCCGTCGGACCGGTTACCGGTCCCCTTCGGTACCTTCTCCGGCGGGCCCATTTCCTCGGCCAGCGCGAGCAGCGGACCGAGGTCGCCCACCGCGTCGTCCATTCCCTCCCACGGGTCGCCCAGCGCGGCGAACCGGTCCGGCACGGTGCCGATCGTGAAGGCCCCCGGCTCGCAGTCGGCGACCTCGTCCCAGCGCAGCGGCGTCGACACGCGCGCGTCCGGCGTCGCGCGCACCGAATACGCCGAGGCGACCGTGCGGTCCTTGGCATTCTGGTTGAAGTCGACGAACACCCCCTCGCGCTCCTCCTTCCACCACCGGCTGGTGGCCGCCCCGGGCACTCGTCGCTCGACCTCACGGGCGACGGTCTGGGCGGCCAGCCGCACCTGGCTGAACGGGTAGCGCGGCGCGATGCGGGCGTAGATGTGGAAGCCGCGCGACCCCGACGTCTTCGGCCACGCCGCCAGGCCGTGGTCTTCCAGCACCTCGCGCGCCACCAGGGCCACCTCGACGATCCGCCGCCAGGACACGCCGGGCATCGGATCCAGGTCGACGCGCAGTTCGTCGGGGTGGTCCAGGTCGCCGGCGAGCACCGGATGGGGGTTGAGGTCGACGCACCCCAGGTTGATCACCCACGCCAGGCCCGCGGCGTCGTGGATGACCGCTTCGGCGGCCGACGTGCCGCGCGCGTAGCGCAGTTCGGCGATGTCGACGAAGTCCGGCCGGTTCTTGGGTGCGCGCTTCTGGAACACCGCCTCCTCGGTGATGCCCTTGACGAAGCGCTTCAGGATCATCGGCCGCCCGGCCACGCCGCGGAGCGCCCCGTCGGAGACGGACAGGTAGTAGCGGACCAGGTCGAGCTTGGTCAGGGGACCCCGCGACCGGCCAGTAGTTTCGTTTTCACCCCCGCGGGGGAAGACCACCTTGTCCGGATGGGTGACGGTCACGCGGTGGCCGGCCACCTCCAGCGAAACTGGGCCGGTCATGGGCTTCATGGTAATTCGCCAGAATTTTCTGGCCGCACTGAGACAGACGTCACATATGGTGGTTTTCATGCCTAACCTGATGGACCTGCCCGGGCAGACCGCAGCCAAACTCCAGCAATACGTCGAACGCGGCTCGGCCGAGCTGCACTATCTGCGCCGGATCATCGAATCGGGCGCATTCCGCCTGGAGCCGCCGCAGAACTACGCCGCGATGGCCGCCGACATCTACAAGTGGGGCGAGTTCGGCATGCTGCCCTCGCTCAACGCCAGGCGCACGCCCGACCGCGCCGCGTGTATCGACGAAGACGGCGAATTCAGCTTCCGCGAGCTCGACGAGGCGGCCCACGCCGTGGCCAACGGACTGCTCGCCAAGGGCGTCAAGGCCGGCGACGGGGTCGCGCTGCTGGCCCGCAATCACCGCTGGTTCCTGATCGCCTACTTCGGGTGCGCCCGGGTCGGCGCCCGCATCATCCTGCTCAACAGCGAATTCTCCGGTCCGCAGATCAAGGAGGTGTCGGAGCGCGAGGGCGCCAAGGTGATCATCTACGACGACGAGTACACCAAGGCCGTCAGCAAGGCCGAGCCGCCGCTGGGCAAAGTGCGCGCCTTGGGCGTAAATCCCGATAAAGACCCAGCCGACGAGCCGTCCGGCAGCACCGACGAGACGCTGGCCGAGCTGATCTCGCGTAGCAGCAAAGCGCCCGCGCCGAAGGCGGACAAGCACGCGTCGATCATCATCCTGACCAGCGGGACGACGGGCACGCCCAAGGGCGCCAACCGCAGCACGCCGCCGACGCTGGCGCCGATCGGCGGCATCCTGTCGCACGTGCCGTTCAAGGCCAACGAAGTGACCTCGCTGCCCGCGCCGATGTTCCACGCGCTCGGATTTCTGCACGGCACCATCGCCATGTTCCTGGGGTCGACGCTGGTCCTGCGGCGGAAATTCAAGCCGCCGCTGGTGTTGGAGGACATCGAGAAGTACAAGGCCACCGCCATGGTGGTGGTGCCGGTGATGCTGTCGCGGCTGTTGGACGCCGTCGAGAAGATGGACCGCAAACCCGACCTGTCCAGCCTGAAGATCGTGTTCGTATCCGGATCGCAGTTGGGCGCCGAACTCGCGGCCCGTGCCCTCAAGGACCTGGGTCCGGTCGTCTACAACATGTACGGCTCGACCGAGATCGCGTTCGCCACCATCGCCGGGCCCAAGGACCTGGAACACAACGCGGCGACGGTCGGCCCGGTGGTCAAGGGTGTCAAGGTCAAGATTTTCGACGACAACGGCAAGGAGCTGCCGCAGGGCGAGGTCGGGCGCATCTTCGTCGGCAACAGCTTTCCGTTCTCGGGCTACACCGGCGGCGGTAACAAGCAGATCATCGACGGCCTGCTGTCGTCCGGAGACGTCGGCTACTTCGACGAGCACGGCCTGCTCTATGTCAGCGGCCGCGACGACGAGATGATCGTCTCCGGCGGTGAGAACGTCTTCCCCGCCGAGGTCGAGGACCTGATCGGCGGGCATCCCGAAGTGGTCGAGGCCACCGCGATCGGCGTCGAGGACAAGGAGTGGGGCCACCGGCTGCGCGCCTTCGTGGTCAAGAAGGACGGCGCCGACGTCGACGAGGACGCCATCAAGGGTTACGTGCGCGACCACTTGGCCCGCTACAAGGTGCCGCGCGAGGTGATATTCCTCGAGGAACTGCCCCGCAACCCGACGGGCAAGATCCTCAAGCGCGAGCTGCGCGAGATGAAGGTCGACTAGCTTCCGCGCAGGCGGCTCAGCGCCGTTCCTGGATGGCGCGGGTGATCTGGGCGCCCAGTTTGGGGTCGGCCAGCAGCTGGTCGATGAGTGCGGAGATCACCTCCTGCCCGGTCACGCGGGCGACGCCGAGGCGGTCGGCCGCCTCGCGCTGCCAGATGTCGAGGGCCCGGTGCGTGGTCGCTGGCAGGTCGACGGTGCGGCGCGTCCGGCGCCCGCGCGACGACTGATCACCCGTCGGCTGATTGGCCGGGGGCTGCGTGCGCGGCTGCCGGAGGCTGAAGCGCTCCGTGGGTGCGGCGGCGTCTGCGGAGGATCCGGAGCGCGGCGGCTGCGCGCGGAACGTTCCACCGGCGGATCCCTGGCCTGGGTTGAGGTTCACTGCGGCGATCGTCCTCCCATGAGCGGCCAATCAAGTCAGCACTAAAGGTTCAGTCGATACTGATTCTCTCATCCATGGCGGCCCGAGTCGCGCCGCCGACCCGCAAACCATACGCACAGCGAAAAATCGGCGCGCGGGGGTTGAGCGCTGTGGGCGCGGGGCCGGGGTGGCGCGCGGCTGAACTCGGCGAGTTAGCCAGTGAATGCGATAATCTGTGCTTCCGATTATTCAATCGGCTATTTCCAACCGGCCATATCCAGCGGCCGTTCGTGAATACGGAGATCCGGCTCTACTGAGTCACGGAGCTACGTTTTCGTGGCGGGCGGCGGTCCGGGTGGGCACGGTTATCGCAGCTATAGCGCCTGACGGGCTCGAGTCGCACCCATGTCAGCAACCGCGGATCAACGTAAATTCGGCGAATCGCAAATACTTAATTGGTGCGCGTATTGAACTTTCCGATCCCGGCATGAGACTTAATTCACAAGGGTGACATTTCATTTTCTGTTGTTCGCCCAGGAACTCATTGGCTAACGTTCGGAGTAACACCGTCACAGCCTGGGAGGGGAGCAGATCGGATGGGAATCTCAGCGCGGACGATTCGCGGCGCGGCCAGGGGCGCGGTCGGCGGTGGATTCTGGCGCCACAGGCGCTGGTGGAACTGGTGGTGGTGATCCACCGCCACCGGGGGTGCCGGGCAGCCCACGTCCTGCCGCAAGTTGGGTCTGTCCGGCACTTGATGGGGGGAACCATGCCGATTCGACTCAGGTCGGGTCGGCATGGCCCTCTCCAGGCGCGTTCGCGCCGCCCGGTCAGGGATCGCGGGGCAGGCCCAGCAGCCGCTCGGCGATGATGTTGAGCTGCACCTCCGAGGTGCCCCCGTAGATCGTGGTGGCGCGGCTGGCCAACAGGTACTCGCCCCACTTGCCCGGCAGCTGCCCGGCGTCTCCGATCGCGGCGTCGGTGCCGAACGACGACACCGCGAATTCGGCATATCCCTGGCCGGTGCGCATCGACAGCAGCTTGGATATCGCCGCCGAGGGCATGGCGTCGCCACCCGCCAGGGTCAGCAGGGTGGAACGCAGGTTCAGCACCTTCGCGGCATGGCCCTCGGCGATCAGCTGGCCGGCCCGGTGCTGAGCGACCTGGTCGAACTGGCCGTCGCGGACGAACTCGACGAACTGGGCCAGGGTGGCCAGGAAATTCGCCTCGCTGCTGCCGATCGACACGCGTTCGGCGGTCAGGGTGTTGCGGCTGACCTCCCAGCCCCGGTTGACCTCGCCGAGCACGCACTCGTCGGGCACGAACACGTCGTCGATGTAGACGGTGTTGAACATCGCGTTGCCCGTGAGCTCGCGCAGCGGCGTCACGGTGACGCCCTCGCTTTTCATGTCCAGCAGGAAGTACGTGATGCCATTGTGTTTCGGGGCGCTCGGGTCCGTTCGCGCCAGCAGGGCGCCCCACTGCGAGAGCTGCGCCGCGGTGGTCCAGATCTTCTGTCCGGTGATCCGCCAGCCGCCGTCTGTCCGGGTCGCCTTGGTGCTCAGCCCGGCCAGGTCGGACCCGGCGCCCGGTTCGGAGAACAGCTGGCACCAGATCATCTCGCCGCGGAAGGTCGGCGGCAGGAACCGTTGCTGCTGCTCCTGGGTTCCGAAGGCGACGATCGACGGGATGATCCAGGTCGCGATGCCCATCTGCGGCCGCCGGACCCGCCCGGCGGTGAACTCCTGGGCGATGATGACCTGCTCGACTGGGCTGGCAGCGCGGCCCCATGGCTTGGGCAGGTACGGCAGCACCCAGCCGGCCTCGGCGATCGCGACGTTGCGCGGCTCGCGGTCCATCGCCTTGAGCGCGGCGACCTCGGAGCGGATCTCGGCCCGCAGCTTCTCGGTCTCGGGGTCCAGGTCGATGTCGACCGGGCGCATGCCGGTGGTGGTCGCGGTGTCGACGACCCGCTGGGGGTACTCCGAGCTGCGGCCGAAGCAGGCGGCCAGCATCAGCGCCCGGCGGTAGTACACATTGGTGTCGTGTTCCCAGGTGAACCCGATGCCGCCGTGCACCTGGATGCAGTCCTGCGCGCACCGCTGGGCCGCCGCCGGGGCCAGCGTCGCTGCCACCGCGGCGGCGAACTCCACCCCCGAACCCTCGGTTTCCCAACCCTTTTCGCTGGCTTCGTCGATCGCGCGGGCGGCGTCCCACACCGCGGCGGTGGCCCGTTCGGTGTCGGCGATCATCTCCGCGCACTTGTGCTTGATGGCCTGGAACTGGCCGATCGGCCGGCCGAACTGCTCGCGGATCTTGGCGTACGCCGACGCGGTGTCGGTCGCCCAGCGGGCAACGCCGACGGCCTCGGCGGACAGCAGGGTGGACATCAGCGCGTGCGCGGTCGCCATCGTCAGCTCGCTGAGCACGGCGTCGTCGCCGATCTCGACGGCGTTGGCCCGCACGTGCGCGATGGGGCGCAGCGGGTCGATGCTCTTGACCGGCTCGATCTCGAGCTGTTCGGCGCGCAGCACGACCCATTCGTCGCCGCTGTCGATCGCGACCGGCAGCACCAGCACGGACGCCTGGGCTGCGGCCGGGACCGCGCGCACCTCGCCGCGGATCACCAGCGCTTCGTCATTGGGGCCGTGCCGGGTGGCGGTCAGCCCGGAGTCCAGCGCGTAGGCGGCGATCGCCGCTCCGGACGCCAGCTCGGCGAGCACCTTGGCCTCAGGATCGTGCGCGGCGATCAGCGCGCTGGCGATCGCCGACGGCACGAACGGGCCGGGCACCGCCCCGTGGCCGAACTCGGCCAGCACGATGGCCAGCTCGAGGATGCCGAAGCCCTGGCCGCCGACCGACTCGGCCAGATGGACGCCCTGCAGGCCCTGTTCGGCCGCGGCCTGCCAGAACGGCGGCGGGTTTTCCAGCGGCGTCTCCATCGCCTCGTGCAGGACCTCCGCCGGCGCCACTCGCGCCACCAGGGATCGCACCGAATCGGCCAGGTCTTGATGCTCAGCAGTTATCGCGATCGGCATTGCTTGCCTTCCGTTGCTATGGGGTTCCGTCTCGGCCCAACCTCCCAACCTAATAACCAGTCGGTTGGTTGACCACAGTGACCGCCGGTTGCCCGTCGCGCAGCCCACCGCGATTTGCCACGGCCTCGCTCAGGTACCGCCGCATGCGAAGTGGGCCAGGACCCTCAGCGCCACCGCTTGGCAATCCATTTGGCGATGATGTCGGCCTGCTCGCTGCGGGCGCCCGGGGTGGTGAAGTAGTGGTCGGTGTCGACCGAGGCCCGCGACTTGTCGCTGCCGGCCAGGGCGTCGTGAATGCGCCGGGCGTCGGACGGGAACACCCCGGTGTCGGCGTCGGCGTTGATCACCAGCGCCGGGCAGGTGATGCGGGCCAGGTGCGGCTCGGCGCGGGTCTGCGCCGTGCGCAGGCTCCACATGCCCAGCCAGTTGCGCAGGGTGCAGGCCGCGGCGATGCCGTGCGCCGACCGGTTGGCCCTGGCCGGGACGCCCGCGTAGCAGGAGTTCGGCGCGCGCTTGCTGGGCTCGATGCCCGGATCGACCATGCGCGGGTCGGCCCAGGTGCGCATCACGGTGAACGGCCGATCCGAAAATCCCGCCGCGCGAACGCGTTTGAGCTCCGTTTCGGCCCAGTCGGTGATGGCGTGGTTGCGGGCGGTCTGCGCCGAGCGGTAGCGGGTGAGGAACTCCGGCGAGTACGGCGGGCCGTTGCGCTCGTCGAACAGGTCCAGTTCGGTGTCGGTGGCGACCGGGTCGTTCTCGTCGACGACCGCGGCGTCCATCCAGGCGGTCAGCACCTCCGGACGCCCGGGATGGGCCGCGGTGGCGACGTAGCCGTCGGCCGGGGGCAGGTCGGTGATCCCGGCGGCGGGCCGCATGCCCTCCGTCGGTGTCACGTTGGGCTCGACCGCCTGCGACTGGTAGGCCGCCATCAGGGATCCGCCCCCCGAATTGCCCAGCAGCACAATGGTGTCCACGCCCTGCACCTCGCGCAGCCAGCGCACTCCGACCCCGATGTCGACCAGTGCGTGGTCGAGCACGAAGCTGCTCTCGAAGCCGCGGAACCGGGTGTTCCAGCCCAGGAACCCGATCCCGCGGGTGGCGATGTAGTCCGCGAGGTAGTGCTCGGAGAAGTCGATCTGGTAGTGGGTGGCGATCATGGCCACCTTCGGCTTGCGTCCCATGCCGCGGTGCCACAGCCCTTGGCACGGATGCCCGCCGGCGCCGGCGCGCCCGGCAGTGGGCGACGGCAGCCCGACGAACTCGCGAATGACCCCCGCGGCGCTGTGACGAGTCAATTCGGTTATCCTCCTTGGGAATATATGGCGCGGTGGTAGATGTTGGCCAGCGTCCGGATGCAGGCCGCGTCGTCGGGCTCGCCGGTGTTGGGCCCGCTGAGTTGGACGTAGCAGAACTGGTTGAACATGGCCACGATCGCCTCGGCGACCAACCGCGGGTCGTCGTCGGGGCAGTGGCCATCGGCCTGGGCGCGCCTGACCGTTTCGGCGATGAACGCGATGGGGATCGCGCATATCTCGGCCCAGTATTCCGCGAAATCGTCGTTGATCATCGCCAACTGCGACACGCTGATGATCTCGGCGAGCCGGTTGCGGTAGGTGTGCCAGTGGGCGCTGGCCGCCTCGTGCGCGCGCTCGCGGTTGGACAGGCCGTGCCGGGTCACCGACAGCGCGCGCTGGTTGGCCTCGTCGCGGAAACGCAGGGCCCACTGGCGCACCATCGCCTCTTTGGAGTCGTAGTAGTTGTAGAACGACGCCGCCGAGCGGCCTGCCTCCGCGGCGATGTCGGCGATGGTCGTCGCCAGGATGCCCTTGCGCGCGATGACCGTTCGGGCGGCCAGGTCGATTGCGGCCTGAGTTCGCCGGCCGCGGTGGGTCGGGAAGTCGGCGGGCCGGCGCGGCGAGTCGTCGGTTCCTGCCGCGGTGGACATGGGTTCACCTTTCTGGATCAAAACTGAACCTGATGTTAGATTCAGAAATACCTCTTGGCCAACACCTCAACCCCGTGATCGAGGGGAGAACCACGAATGATCAAGCCGCACAACCCCAACGCCGAATTCGAACTCGGCGGCATCAACCATGTCGCGCTGGTGTGCTCGGACATGGCGCGCACCGTGGACTTCTACACCAACATCCTGGGCATGCCGCTGATCAAATCCCTCGACCTGCCGGGCGGCCAGGGCCAGCATTTCTTCTTCGACGCCGGCAACGGCGACTGTGTGGCGTTCTTCTGGTTCGCCGGCGCGCCGGACCGGGTGCCGGGCATCTCGTCGCCGGGCGCCATCCCGGGCATCGGGGACATCACCAGCGCGGTGAGCAGCATGAACCATCTCGCCTTCCACGTGCCGGCCGAGAAGTTCGACGCCTATCGGCAGCGCCTCAAGGACAAGGGGGTGCGGGTCGGTCCGGTGCTCAACCACGACGAGAGCGAGTACCAGGTGTCCGCCACGGTGCATCCGGGTGTGTACGTCCGCTCCTTCTACTTCCACGATCCCGACGGGATCACGCTCGAATTCGCCTGTTGGGTAAAGGAATTCGATAAAAGCGATACCCAGGCCGTGCCCAAGACGGCGGCCGACCGCAAGCCCCCGGTGGCCGCCGGCCGCTGATCGGTGATGACCGACGCCATCCTCACCGACGCGCAGATCGCGGCGCTGACGCCAGGGCAGCGTCGGGAGCTGATCTCGCGGTTGGAACAGCCGCTGAGCGACGTCGTCGACCCCGAGTTCCTGGGCCGGGTGCGGCGCATCCGGTTGAGCCTGATGATCGGCGGCTCGATCGCGCTGGTGCCCTGGCTGGGTTATCTGTCGGTCACGCTGCCGGCCAACTACGTCGCCCACAACTGGCCGGCCACCTGGATCGGATTCGACATCCTGCTGATCGGCTTCATGGTGGCCACGGCCGTGCTCGGGTACCTGCGCCGCCAGCTGCTGGTCCCGGCCGCGTTCACCACCGGGGTGCTGCTGGTCTGCGACGCCTGGTTCGACCTGATGACCGCCGGGCCGAAGGACCTCCGGTTGTCGCTGATCACCGCGCTGCTGATCGAGGTGCCGCTGGGGGTGTTCATGATCTTCAGCGCGCAGCGCCTCATGCGGCTCACGATGATGCGGATGTGGCTCCTGAACCCCGGGATGCGGCTCTGGCAGCTGCCCCTGTTTCCGTGAACCGGTAGAGCTCGGGGTTGGCGAGTTCCTCGAGTAGCGACGCGAGGTGGTCGACGAGTTGGTCGGGCCCGAGCCCGACGTCGCCGGTCAGCCAGGCGCTGATCGTTTGCCCGACGCCGCCGACCGCGAAGTGCGCAGCCGCCTTGACGCGGTCGTTCGCCGGCGCCCGCAACGTGTCGACGGCATACCGCCCGGACAGCATGGCGAACAGCGCACTTGACTCGGCGCGCTTGCGCACCACCACCGGGTCGGCCAGCTGAGTGCTGAACAGCAGGCGCCCGACGCGGGCGTCGTCGGCGACGGTCCGCACGATGTTGGCCATCCCCGCGCGGCTGCGCTCCGGCGCGGGCACCGCCGCCACCGCGGCCTGGGTGGTGGCGGCCAGCTCGGCGACGACCCAGTCGAACACGCAGGCCACGAACGTCTCCTTGTCGGCGAAGCTTTCGTAGAAGTAGCGGGCGGCCAGGCCGGACCGGTTGCACACGCCGCGCACGGTCAGCGCTGAGATGTCCTGCCGCTCGGACCCCAGCAGGTCCAAGCCGGCCGACAGCAGCCGGGCGCGGCGCGCGGCGACCCGTTCGGCGCCATCGACGCCGCGGTACGGTCGCGGGCTCGACCCTTCGCTCTCGGCGGCCATACGCACCATCTTGACAGCGCGGCGGGAATCGCGACAGTATCGGGAAACAGGCGTTCGCAGAATTTATTTCCCGGCGGGCGCCGCGGGAGGTCACGATGGCGATTCACCAGGCAGTCCACCAGCCGGCTCCGCATGTCGAGCGCGCGGTCACCGACCCGCCCCGCCCGCAGCGCTCCCGGCGACCAAGGAGGTTGGGAGGCCTGGGGATCGACGCGGGCCTGATGGGCGTGGCGCTGCTGGCGGGTCCGGCCAACGTGATCATGCAGCTGGCGCGTCCCGGCGTCGGCTACGGCGTGATGGAAAGCCGCGTCGAGGGCGGCCGGGTGGATCTGCACCCGATCAAGCGGGCGCGCACCACCTTCACCTACCTGGCGGTGGCCACCGGCGGCAGCGACGCCCAGAAGGATGCCTTCCGCCGCGCGGTCAACCGCGCGCACGCGCAGGTGTATTCGCTTCCCGACAGCCCGGTGTCCTACAACGCCTTCGACCCCGACCTGCAGCTGTGGGTGGGGGCCTGCCTGTACAAGGGCGCCGTCGACATCTACCGCATCTTCGTCGGTGAGCTCGACGAGGAGGACGCGCAGCGCCACTACCGCGAGGGCATGGCGCTGGGTACCACGCTGCAGGTGCCGCCGGAGATGTGGCCGGCCGACCGCGCCGCCTTCGACCGGTACTGGCAGGAGTCGCTGTCGCGGGTGCACATCGACGACGCCGTCCGCGGCTACCTGTTCCCGATCGCCGCGGGCCGCACCCGCGGCGTGAAGCTGCCCGGCCCGCTGCAGCGCGCGTCGGACAACATCGCGTTGCTGATCACGACCGGGTTCCTGCCGCAGCGGTTCCGCGAGGAGATGCGGCTGCCGTGGGACGCCGCCAGGCAACGGCGGTTCGACCGGCTGATGGCGGTGCTGGGCACGGTGAATCGGGCGATGCCGAAGTTCGTCCGCCAGTTCCCGTTCAACATCTTGCTGTGGGACGTCGACCGCCGGATCAGGACGGGTCGGCCACTAGTCTGACCCGGGTCGCAGCGCGCGAACCGAGCCGAACCGCGCAAAGTCCCGGTCCAGGGTCACCACGTCGCAGTGATGTTCGGCGGCGACGGCCGCGAGTACGGCGTCGGGAATCAGGTCGCCGGAAGCGTCGGCCTCCTCACAAGCCCGTCGCAGCAGCGCCAGGTGTCGGGGGCCGGGACCCGTCGGCAGGTGGTGGGGCTGGGCGACGACGGCGTCGATGAACGCAAACGCCTCTTCTCGCGGCGTGGGGACCTCGAAGATTCGTCGGTTCGTCGCCAGGCGCAGAAACGACGCCCAGACGAGATGCGGCACCGTGAACTGGTCGTCGCCCGCGAGCAACCGGTCGAACCACGGGCGGACGGTGCCGTGCTGCGGGTGATCGCGGCGGTGCACGGCCAGCAGCACGTTGACGTCGAGCAGGAACATCTATTTGAGTGCGTCCAGGTCCCGGCCCTCGTCGAGGGCTTCGGACAGCGCCCGGTTCGAGCTCAGGTCCAGGCCCGGCCGGGGACCGGGGCCGCCGTCGAAAACCGGGACCGGTGGCCGGCCGGCGGCGTCGTGCGCGGTGGCAAATTCGCGGCGTAGCGCGTCCTCGATCACCGAACCCAACGATTGGCCGCGCTCGCGGGCCCGGCGCTTGGCGGCCGCGAGAAGTTCGTCGGAGATCGACACGGTGGTGCGCATGACATCAACCATAGGACATCAATCGCATCACCTTACCCCTGTTGTTAACGACAATCATTTTCACTAAGCTGGGGACCCGTCCGATCCGCCGATCGAAGGGTCCCTGTTGATGACGTCGCCGGTGTGGATGGCGGCACCGCCGGAGGTGCACTCGGCCCTGCTGAGCAGCGGTCCGGGGCCCGGGCCGCTGTTGGCGGCGGCGGGCGCATGGAGCCTGCTGAGCGCCGAATACGCCTCGCTGGCAGAGGAACTCAGCGCGGTCTTGGCGTCAGTGCGGACCGGTGCGTGGGAAGGCCCCAGCGTCGAGTCCTACGCGGCCGCCCACCTGCCCTACCTGGCGTGGCTGACCGAGGCCGGCGCGAACAGCGCCGCGATGGCCGCCGAACACGAGACCACGGCCGCCGCCTACACCGCGGCGCTGGCCGCCATGCCGACGCTGCCGGAGCTCGCCGCCAACCATGCGGTTCACGGCGTCCTGGTCGCGACCAACTTCTTCGGGATCAACACCATCCCGATCGCGTTGAACGAGGCCGACTACGCGCGGATGTGGATACAGGCCGCGACCACGATGGCCACCTACCAGGCCGTCTCGACCACGGCGCTGGCGTCGGCGCCGAGAACCGAGCCGGCCCCGCAGATCCTGAAATCCGACGCGCAGACACTGGCCCGGCCGGCGGCCGCCAACCCGCTGCAGGGGGTCATGCAGGAGGTCGAGCAGTTCCTGCACAACGTCGTCGCGCAGATCCAGAACGTGGGTCAGCAGCTGCAGAACTTCAATCCGTTCACCCAATTCGAGAACGCGGTCAACAACCCGCAGCTCGATGCGATCCTGCAGCAGTTCGGCATCGGCAACAGCACCGTCGCCCACGACCCGATGGTCAACAACGCGCTGGACAACGCCATCGCCAACATCCTGCAGCACTTCGGGTACAACTGGAACCCCGCGGCGGGCACCCTGAACGGGCTTGCCTACGACACCTACACGAACCCGGCGACGGCGTCATTTTGGGTCGCCCGCTCCCTCGAACTCACCGAGGACTTCCAGCAGTTCTTCGTCTACCTGCGGACCAACCCGGTGCTCGCGATCCAGTACCTGGTCAGCCTGGCGCTGTTCGACTGGCCGACCCACCTCGCGGAGATCTTCACGCTGACCAGCCAGCCGGCGGCCTGGCTGGCGGCGCTTCCCGCGGCGGCCGCACCGCTGGCGTCCGCGGGTGGGCTGGCCGGGCTGGCGGGGCTGGCCGCACTGCCGCAGCCTGTCGTCGCGCCGGCGTTGGCGCCCGCCGCGCCGGCGCCGGTGCCGGTCGCCGCGCTGGCCCCGACCACCGCGGGAGCGGCGGCGGTGCCCGCCTCAGCGCCCGCGCCCGCGCCCACACCGTCGGGCCCGCCCGCCCCCGCGGGTCCGGCGCCGGCGCCGTCCCCCGCGCCCGCGGCCCCCGCGGGCTTCTTCCCCCCGTATGCGGTGCCGCCCGGCATCGGCTCCGGCTCGGGAATGGGTGCCGGCGCGCACTCGAGCGCGAAAAGGAAAGCGCCGGAACCCGACAGCGCGGCCGCGGCGGCTGCGGCGGCGGCGCGTGAGGCGGCGCGCGCACGGCGGCGCGGACGGGCCCAGCGGCGCGACCACAGTGACGAGTTCGCGAACATGGACGTCGAAGTCGACCCCGACTGGGGAGGGGCGTCGAACGGCGAATCGGTGGCCTCGGCTCACGGAGCCGGAGAGCTCGGGTTCGCCGGCACGGCGCACCGGGATTCGGTCGCCGCGGCCGCGGGCCTGACCACCCTGGCCGGCGACGAGTTCGATGCCGGCCCGAAGGTGCCGATGATGCCGGGCACCTGGGACAGGTCGTCGGCGTAGGGTTGGTTTAGTGCGTAGCGAAGGCGATACCTGGGACATCACAACAAGTGTCGGGTCGACGGCGTTGTTCGTCGCGACGGCGCGTGCGCTCGAGGCGCAGAAGCCCGACCCGTTGGCCGTCGACCCGTACGCGGAGGTGTTCTGCCGTGCCGTCGGGGGATCGGCGGCCGACGTGCTCGACGGCAGGGCGCCCGAGCACCCGCTGAAGACCGCCGACTTCGGCGAACATTTCGTGAACTTCCAGGGCGCCCGCACCAGGTACTTCGACGAGTATTTCCGCCGGGCCGCCGCCGCGGGCGTGCGGCAGGTGGTCATCCTCGCGGCGGGACTGGATTCCCGCGCCTACCGCCTGGACTGGCCGGCCGCGACGACGATCTTCGAGCTGGACCGTCCCCAGGTCCTGGACTTCAAACGCGAGGTGCTCGCCGACCGGGGCGCACAGCCGCGCGCCCTGCGTCGTGAGATCGCCGTCGACCTGCGCGAGGACTGGCCACAGGCCCTGCGGGACAGCGGGTTTGACCCGGCGATGCCGTCGGCTTGGATCGCCGAGGGCCTGTTGATCTACCTGCCCGCCGAGGCGCAGGAGCAGCTGTTCACCGGCATCGACGGCCTGGCCGGCCACGGCAGCCGTGTCGCGGTCGAGGACGGCGCGCCGCTGGACCCCGAAGAATTCGAGGCCAAGCGCGAGGAAGAGCGCGCCGCGATGGCCGCAGGCGAGGAGGAGCGCCCGTTCTTCCAGCTGGTCTACAACGAGCGGTGTGCGCCGGCCACCGAATGGTTCGGCGAGCGCGGCTGGCAGGCGGTCGGCACGACGCTGACCGATTATCTGCGCGAAGTCGGCCGGCCGGTGCCCGGGCCCGACACCGAAGCCGGTCCGATGCTGGCCCGCAACACGCTGGTGAGCGCCGTCAGGGCGTAAGGGCTCGATCTCGCCGCCGCGCGCGGGAACTTCCGTCGGCCCCCCGCCGACCACTACCTGAGTACCTGCTTGTGCCGCCCGGCAGCCCCCGGGCGGTCGTCGATCTCAGGCCGCGAGGAGTCCCGGTATGCAGCTTTGGATGGCCTCGCCGCCGGAAGTGCATTCCGCCCTGCTGAGCAGCGGACCGGGTCCCGCGGGCCTGCTGGCGGCGGCCGGTTCGTGGAATGCGTTGAGCGCGACCTATGCCTCGGTCGCCGACGAACTCGGCGCGATCCTGGCGGCGGTGCGGGCCGGGGCGTGGGAGGGTCCCAGCGCCGAGCGTTACGTGGCCGCCCATCTGCCCTATCTCGAGTGGCTGACGCAGGCCGGTGCCGACAGTGCCGCGGTGGCCGCCCAGCACGAGGCCGCCGCCGCCGCCTACACAGCCGCGCTGGCCGCCATGCCGACCCTGCTCGAGTTGGCGGCCAATCACGTGGTGCACGGCCTCCTGGTGGCGACCAACTTCTTCGGGATCAACACCATCCCGATCGCGCTCAACGAGGCCGACTATGTGCGGATGTGGGTCCAGGCGGCCACCACCATGGCCTCCTATCAGGCGGTCTCCGGGACGGCGATGGCCTCGGCGCCCCGCACCGCTGCGGCACCACAGATCTTGCATCCCGCCCACGCCGACCACGGCGGCAGCGGCGGCCTGCAGGACATCATCGACAATGACGGCGGCAACCCCCACGAGCTCAGTTGGTGGGTGAACCGATTCACCGAGGTCATCCAGACGCTGTGGCGAGACGTGCTGGAGTTCCCGCAGAATCCGTCCCTGGCGATCCAGCAGTTGCAGGCCGACATCCCGGCGCTGGTGGCCGACGAGGTCGGCCACGCGGCCGAGGTGTATCAGGCGTTCACCCCGCAGATTCAGGCGCTCGCGCTGGCCCTGCCGGCCGCCAACGTCGGTTACCTGGGCGGGCTGGCGGGCCTGAGCGGGCTGGCCGGGATCCAGCCGGCCGCGGTCCCCGCCGCGGCGCCCGCGCCCGCGGCGCAGGCCCCGAACGCGGCGGTGGCCGCCGGTGCCCCGACGGGCACGGCCGCCGCGGCGCCCGCCGCCCCGTCCCCGGCCTCGGCTCCCGCTTCGGCCCCGGCGGCCACGCCCGCCCCCGCGTCGGCCGCCGGGCCGCCACCACCATCGCCGCCGCCCCCCGGGGTCGGGGGCGGCTACCCCTACCTGGTAGGCGGGTCGGGTGTCGGCGCCGGCACCGGGATGGGAGCGGGTGCCCCGCGCAAGGCGCCCGAGCCCGAGGCCGCGGCCGCGGCAGCGACGGCCGCGGCTGCCGCCGGGCACAAGGACTGGGCGCGCCGCCGGCGGCGCGCCGCGATGCATGATCACCATCGCGGATTCCGCTACGAGTTCCTGGATGCGGACTCCGGCGTCGACGACGTGCTCGGCGGCGGCGCCGCGGAACGGGCGGTGGCGTCCGACCGCGGCGCGGGGCCGCTGGGGTTTGCCGGAACGGCGCGCGCCGACACCGCCGGCGCGGCGGGGTTGGCCACGCTGGCCGGCGATGAGTTCGGCGGGGGGCCGTCGGCCCCCATGCTGCCGGGCACCTGGGCGCCCGGCGATCTTGAAAATGAAAATGGTTTTCAGTAAGCTGCCGTTGCCGGGGCGGGCCCGCCGCAGGCGCGGCGGCTTGTCGGGTGTAAGACCTCGTCAGCGGCACCGGAAGGGGAGCGCAGTGGTGTGCCGACGGGCCTCGGCCGCCTCGACAGTTAGCTTATGCAATGCTAACTTCAGGCGAGTTAGGTTAGGGAATGCTATGTACAGGGGAAGAGGCGGCCGTGGAACGCGGTGAGGTCGGCGTGCTCGCAGCTCAACCGGGCACTTCCCGGTCGGACGGCAGGGTCGACGGCGACGTCGTCAGCCGCTTCGCCACGTGTTGCCGCGCCCTGGGCATCGCGGTCTACGAGCGGCGGCGGCCGGCCGACCTGGGCGCGGCGCGCTCCGGCTTCACCGCGCTCACCCGCATCGCCCACGACCAGTGTGACGCCTGGACCGGGCTGGCCGCCGCCGGCGACACCTCCCTGCGGGTGCTCGAGGCGGTCGCGCGCACCGCGGCGACGGCGGGCGTGCTGCAGCGTCAGGTGGAACTGGCGCCCGGCGCCCTGGGCTTTCGCTACGACACCGGCCTGTATCTGCAGTTCCGCGCGGGCAACCCCGACGACTTCCACCTCGCGCACGCGGCGGCGCTGGTCTCGGCCGGGCGGTTCGCCGACGCCGACCGCATCGTCACCGGTCTCACCGGGCGGCGCCCGGGCTGGCGCGAGGCCCGCTGGGTCGCCGTCGTCCTCAACTACCGCGCGCAGCGCTGGTCGGACGTCGTCAAGCTGCTGACCCCGATCGTCAACGACGCCGACCTCGACGGCGCCTTCGCGCACGCCGCCAAGATCACCCTGGGCACCGCGCTGGCCCGGCTGGGCATGTTCGCCCCGGCGCTGTCGTATCTCGAGGAGCCCGACGGGCCGGTCGCCGTCGCGGCCGTCGACGGCGCGCTGGCCAAGGCGCTGGTGCTGCGCGCGAACGTCGACGAGGAGTCGGCGGCCGAGGTGCTGCAGGACCTGTACGCGGCCCACCCCGAGAACGAACAGGTCGAACACGCGTTGTCCGACACCAGTTTCGGGATCGTGGCCACCACCGCCGCTCGCATCGAGGCCCGCACCGATCCGTGGGACCCGGCCACCGAGCCCAGCGTCGAGGACTTCGTCGATCCCGCGGCCCACGAACGCAAGGCAGAGCTGCTGAAGGAGGCCGAGCGCCAGCTCAACGAGTTCATCGGCCTGGACGAGGTCAAAAACCAGGTGTCCCGGCTCAAGAGCTCGGTGGCCATGGAGCTGGTGCGCAAGCAGCGCGGCCTGCAGGTCGCCCAGCGCACCCACCACCTGGTGTTCGCCGGGCCGCCCGGGACCGGCAAGACGACGATCGCGCGCGTGGTCGCCAAGATCTATTGCGGGCTGGGGCTTTTGAAACGGGAGAACATCCGCGAGGTGCACCGCGCCGACCTGATCGGCCAGCACATCGGCGAGACCGAGGCCAAGACCAACGCGATCATCGACAGCGCGCTGGACGGGGTGCTCTTCCTCGACGAGGCCTACGCCCTGGTGGCCACCGGCGCCAAGAACGACTTCGGCCTGGTGGCCATCGACACGCTGCTGGCCCGGATGGAAAACGACCGCGAGCGGCTGGTGGTGATCGTCGCCGGCTACCGCGCCGACCTGGACAAGTTTCTCGACACCAACGAGGGCCTGCGGTCGCGGTTCACCCGCAACATCGACTTCCCGTCGTACGCGCCGTCGGAGCTGGTGGAGATCGCGCACAAGATGGCCGAGCAGCGCGACAGCGTGTTCGAGCAGGCCGCCCTCGACCACATGGAGGAGCTGTTCTCCAAGCTGGCCGCGGAGTCGACACCGGACGTCAACGGCATCTCGCGCCGCAACCTCGACATCGCCGGCAACGGCCGGTTCGTGCGCAACATCGTCGAACGCGCCGAGGAGGAGCGGGAATTCCGGCTCGACCATTCCGAGCATGCAGGAACCGGCGAATTCAGTGACGAGGAGCTGATGACCATCACCGATCAGGACGTCGAGAGGTCGGTGGAGCCGCTGCTGCGTGGTCTCGGGCTGTCGGTGCCGGCATGACCGAGCACGAGCCCGACGAGCCGCGGCGGTCCTTTTCCTCGCGGACCCCGGCCAACGACAACCCCGACCCCGTCGCCTACCGCCGCGGCTTCGTCACCCGCCACCAGGTGAGCGGTTGGCGCTTCGTGATGCGCCGCATCGCGTCGGGAATCGCGTTGCACGACACCAGGATGCTGGTCGACCCGCTGCGCACCCAGTCCCGCGCGGTGTTGATGGGCGTGGTGCTCCTGGCCACCGGTTTGGCCGGCTGCTTCGTGTTCTCCCTGATCCGGCCCAGCGGCTCGGCGGGCAACAACGCCGTGCTGGCCGATCGGTCCACGGCCGCGCTGTACGTGCGGATCGGCGACGACCTGCACCCGGTGCTGAACCTGACCTCGGCGCGTCTCATCGTAGGCCGGCCGGTCGATCCCGCCATGGTGAAAAGCACTGAGCTGGACCGGCTCCCGCGCGGCAACCTGATCGGCATCCCCGGCGCGCCCGAGCGCATGGTGCAAAACGCCGCCCACGACGCCGACTGGACGGTGTGCGACGCGGTCAGCGGTCAGGCCGGGCGCGGCGCGCACAGCACCGGGGTCACGGTGATCGCTGGCCCGCCCGACGGCCACGGGGCGCGCGCGGCCGCGCTGCACCCCGAACAGGGGGTGCTGGTGGACGACGGCACGAGCACCTGGCTGCTCTGGGAGGGTCGGCGCAGCATGGTCGACCTGACCAACCATGCGGTGACCAACGCGTTGGGCCTCGGTACCGACATCCCCGCGCCGCGGCCCGTCGCGAACGGTCTGTTCAACGCGATACCCGAGGGTCCGGCGCTGACGGCGCCACAGATTCCGGACGCCGGCACCCCGCCCGGCTTCGGTGCGCCGGCGCCGATCGGCGCGGTGGTGGTGTCATACGCGCTGGACCAGCGCTCGCCGGGCAGCGTGCAGTACTACGCGGTGTTGCCGGACGGCCTGCAGCCGATCTCGCCGGTGCTCGCCGCGATCTTGCGCAACACCGACTCCTACGGCCTGGAGCAGCCGCCGCGGCTCGGCGCCGACGAGGTGGCCAAGCTGCCGGTCTCGCGGATGCTGGACACCACGCGCTATCCCGGCCAGCGGGTCGCCCTGGTTGACGCGGCCAAAGACCCTGTCACGTGCGCGCATTGGGGCAAGCCGGCCGGGGCGGCCACCGCCTCGCTGAGCCTGCTCGCGGGCTCCGCGCTGCCCGTGCCCGACGCGGTGCGCACCGTCGATCTGGTCGGCGGAAGCGGCGCCGCCCGCGTCGCCCTGGCCCCGGGCACCGGCTACTTCACCCAGACCGTGGGCGGTGGCGCGGCCGCACCGGCCGCCGGGTCGTTGTTCTGGGTCTCCGACACCGGGGTGCGCTACGGCATCGACAACGAGGCCGCGAACGGCTCCGGTCCGGGTAAAACCGTTGCGGCCCTTGGCCTGAAATCGCCCGCGGTGCCCATCCCGTGGTCGATGCTGGTGCTGTTCGCGCCCGGCCCGACGCTGTCGCGCGCCGACGCGCTGCTCGCACACGACGGCCTGGCGCCGGATGCGGCGCCCGGTCGCCCGGTGGCGGCCGAAGGGGGGACCCGATGAGCCGGTTGATCTTCGAGGCCCGGCGTCGGCTGGCCCCGCCCGGTACCCGCAAGGGCACCATCACCATCGAGGCGCCCCCCGAGCTGCCCCGCGTGATCCCGCCGTCGTTCCTGCGCCGGGCCATGCCTTATGTGATCGTGATCCTGATCGTCGGCATGGTCGTCGCGCTGGTCGCGACCGGGATGCGGGTGATCTCCCCGCAGACCCTGTTCTTCCCGTTTGTGCTGTTGCTGGCGGCGACCGCGTTGTACCGCGGCAACGACAACAAGATGCGCACCGAGGAGGTCGACGCCGAGCGGGCCGATTACCTGCGCTACCTGTCGGTGGTGCGGGACAACATCCGCACCCAGGCCACCGCGCAGCGCGCCGCCGCGCAGTGGTCCCATCCCGACCCGGCGGCGCTGGCGACCATGCCCGGCTCCCGTCGCCAATGGGAACGCGACCCGGACGACCCCGACTTCCTGGTGCTGCGGGCCGGACGTCACCAGGTGCCCCTGGACACCGTGCTGCGGGTCAAGGACACCGCCGACGAGATCGACCTGGAGCCGGTGTGCCACAGCGCATTACGCAGCCTGCTCGACACCCAACGTACGGTGCGCGACGTGCCCACCGGCATCGACCTGACCAAGGTCTCCCGGATCACCGTCCTCGGTGACGGCGACGAGGTGCGCGCCGCGCTGCGTGCCTGGATCGCCCAGGCGGTGACCTGGCACGACCCGACGGTGCTGGGCGTGGCGCTGGCCGCCCGCAACCTGGAGGGCCGCGACTGGTCCTGGTTGAAGTGGTTGCCGCACACAGACATTCCCGGTGAATTCGACGGCGTCGGGCCGGCCCGTTTCCTGTGCAGCGACCCCGACGAGCTGGCCTCGCTGCTGGGCTCCGCCCTGGCCGACCGCCCGGCGTTCACCGGGGGACCGACCGACGCGCTGCGACATCTGCTGGTCGTCGTCGACGACCCCGACTACGACGTGAGCGCCTCGGCGCTGGGTATCGGCCGGGCCGGGGTGACCGTGGTGCACACCGGCGCGGAACCGCCACACCGCGAACAATATTCGGACCCGGAAAAGCCGATCCTGCGTATTGCGCGGGGCGCGATCGAGCGCTGGCAGACCGGCGGCTGGCAGCCCTACATCGAAGACGCCGACCGGCTCGGCGCCGACGACGCCGCCCACCTGGCCCGCCGGCTGTCGCGGTGGGACTCCAACCCGACGCACACCGGGCTGCGTTCGGCGGCCACCCGCGGCGCCGCGTTCACCACGCTGCTGGGGATTCCCGACGCATCGGCGCTCGACGTGGCCACGCTGTGGGCGCCGCGGCGGCGCGACGACGAGTTGCGCGTGCCCATCGGTGTCACCGCGACCGGCGAGCCGCTGATGTTCGACCTCAAGGACGAGGCCGAGGGCGGGATGGGGCCGCACGGCCTGATGATCGGCATGACCGGCTCGGGCAAGTCGCAGACCCTGATGTCAATCCTGTTGTCACTGTTGACGACCCACTCGGCCGAGCGGCTGATCGTCATCTACGCCGACTTCAAGGGCGAGGCCGGCGCAGACGCCTTCCGCGACTTCCCGCAGGTGGTCGCCGTCATCTCGAACATGGCCGAGAAGAAGTCGCTGGCCGACCGCTTCGCCGACACCCTGCGCGGCGAGGTGGCCCGACGCGAGACGCTGCTGCGCGAAGCGGGGCGTCAGGTGCAGGGCAGCGCGTTCAACTCGGTGCTCGAGTACGAGAACGCCCGGGAATCCGGCGCGGCCGGCGCCGCCGACCTGCCGCCGATCCCGACGCTGTTCGTGGTCGCCGACGAGTTCACCCTGATGCTGGCCGATCATCCCGAATACGCCGAGCTGTTCGACTACGTGGCCCGCAAGGGCCGCTCGTTCCGCATCCACATCCTGTTCGCGTCGCAGACGCTCGACGTCGGCAAGATCAAGGACATCGACAAGAACACCGCCTACCGCATCGGGTTGAAGGTGGCCAGTCCCAGCGTTTCCCGCCAGATCATCGGCGTGGAGGACGCCTACCACATCGAAGCCGGCAAGGAGCACAAGGGCGTCGGCTTCCTGGTGCCCGCCCCCGGCGCCGCGCCGGTCAAGTTCCGCAGCACCTACGTCGACGGCATCTACGACCCGCCGCAGAAGGCCAGATCCCTCGTGGTGCAAGCTGCCCCGGAGCCCAAGCTGTTCACCGCCGGGCGGGTGGAGCCGGACCAGGACACCGTCGTCTCCGGTGGCGAGGCCGACGACACGGCCGGGCCGCCGCGCAAGCTGATCGCCACCATCGGCGAGCAGCTGGCGCGCTACGGGCCGCGGGCACCGCAGCTGTGGCTGCCGCCGCTGGACGAACCCATTGGACTGAGCGCGGTGCTGGCCCGCGCCTCGCTGCCGCACCGGCAGTGGCGCTGGCCGCTCGGCGAGATCGACAAGCCTTTCGAAATGCGCCGCGAACCACTGATTTTCGACGCCACTTCGAGCGCGGGCAACATGGTGATCCACGGCGGCCCCAAGTCCGGGAAGTCGTCCGCCGTGCAGACGTTCATCATGTCGGCGGCCAGCCTGCATTCGCCGCGCGACGTCACGTTCTACTGCCTGGACTACGGCGGCGGGCAGCTACGCGCGCTGGAAGGCCTGGCGCACGTCGGCAGCGTCGCCTCGGCGCTGGAACCCGAGCGCATCCGGCGCACCTTCGGCGAGCTCGAGCAGCTGCTGCGGTCCCGGCAGCGGCGCGAGGTGTTCCGTGACCGCCACGGCGCGGCGCCTGACGACGGCTTCGGCGAGGTGTTCCTGGTCATCGACAACCTGTACGCGTTCGGCCGGGACAACACCGACCAGTTCAACACCCGTAACCCGTTGCTGGCAAAGGTGACCGAGCTGGTCAACGTCGGCCTGGCCTACGGCATCCACGTGGTCATCACCACCCCGAGCTGGCTGGAGGTGCCGCTGCCGATGCGCGACGGCCTCGGGCTGCGGCTCGAGCTGCGGCTGCACGACGCGCGCGACAGCAACGTGCGGGTGGTCGGGGCGCTGCGCCGGCCGGCCGACGCCGTGCCGCACGACCAGCCGGGCCGCGGGTTGACCATGGCCGCCGAGCATTTCCTTTTCGCCGCACCGGAACTCGACCAGATCGCCGCCATCAACGCCCAATACCCGGGCATGGCCGCGCCACCGATCCGGTTGCTGCCCACCGACCTCTCGCCGGCCGCGGTCGGGACGCTCTACCGCGGCCCGGAGCAGGTCGTCATCGGGCAGCGCGAAGAGGACCTGGCGCCGGTGGTGCACGACTTCGCCGAGCACCCGCTGCTGATGGTGTTCGGCGACAGCAAGTCCGGGAAGACCACGCTGTTGCGGCACATCATCCGCACCGTGCGCGAGCACTCCACGGCCGACCAGGTGGCCTTCACCGTGCTGGACCGGCGACTGCACCTCGTCGATGAGCCGTTGTTCCCCGATAACGAGTACACCGCCAACATCGACCGGATCATGCCGGCGATGCTGGGGCTGTCCAACCTGATCGAATCGCGGCGCCCCCCGGCGGGCCTGTCGGCCGCCGAGCTGTCCGGGTGGAGCTACCGGGGCCACACCCACTACCTGATCATCGACGACGTCGACCAGGTGCCGGACTCGCCGGCCGTCAGCGGCCCCTACATCGGGCAGCGGCCGTGGACCCCGCTGATCGGGTTGCTCGCCCAGGCGGCCGACCTGGGGCTGCGGGTGATCGTCACCGCGCGCGCCAGCGGCTCCGGCCACGCGCTGATGACCAACCCGCTGCTGCGGCGTCTCAACGACCTGCAGGCGACCACGCTGATGCTCGCGGGAAATCCGCAAGACGGCGGCAAGATCCGCGGCCAGCGCTTCAGCAGGTTGCCCGCCGGGCGCGCAGTCCTGCTGGGCGACAGCGAGACGCCGACCTACGTGCAGTTGGTCAACCCGCTGGAGTCGGCGATGGCGGGTGAAGTCGGAACAGACGGACTACGGGAGGAGTAGGGCATGACGTTGCGAGTGGTTCCCGAGGGCCTGGCCGCGACCAGCGCGGCGGTGGAGGCGCTGACGGCGCGGCTGGCGGCCGCGCACGCGGCGGCCGCTCCGGCGATCACCGCGGTGGTGCCGCCGGCGGCGGACCCGGTGTCGCTGCAGACGGCCGCCGGCTTCAGCGCCCAGGGCCAGGAGCACGCCGCGGTCGCGGCCGAGGGCGTCGAGGAGCTGGGCCGCGCCGGTGTCGGTGTGGGCGAGTCCGGCGCGAGCTACCTGGCGGGTGACGCCGTGGCGGCGGCCACCTACGGGGTTGCGGGCGGCTGAGAAGTGACTTCCCCTGTTGGGTCCATCTGGATGGCGTCGCCGCCGGAGGTACATTCGGCGTTGCTGAGTGCCGGTCCGGGACCGGGCCCGCTGTTGGCGGCCGCCGGCGCGTGGACCTCGCTCAGCACCGAATACTCCTCGGCGGCAGCCGAACTCGGTGGGCTGGTGGGGTCGGCGCAGGCGAGCGCCTGGCAGGGGCCCAGCGCCGAACAGTATGTGGCGGCGCACGCGCCATACCTGGCGTGGCTGCAGCAGGCCAGCGCCGACAGCGCGGGTGTGGCCGCTGAGCACGAGGCCGCGGCCCTGGCGTACACCAGCGCGCTGGCGGCGATGCCGACCCTGGCGGAGCTGGCGGCCAACCACATGATCCACGGCGTATTGATCGCCACGAATTTCTTTGGCATCAACACGATCCCGATCGCCTTCAACGAGGCCGACTACGTGCGGATGTGGGTCCAGGCCGCCACCGCGATGGCCGCCTACCAGGTGGCGTCGGGCGCGGCGCTGGCGTCGGCCCCGCGGACCGCCCCCGCGCCGCCCATCACGAAGCGCGACGGCGCCGACGCCGCGGCCCAGAGCGGGCCCGGTTCGTCGATAGTGCAACTGGTGCAGTCGTTCGGCAACTTCTATCAGGAGGGGTTCAGCGAATTCATGACGTTGCTGCAGCACCCGGTCGCGACGTTGCAGCAGATGATCACCGCGTTTGCCACCAATCCCGCTGCCGCGCTGGTGGCGTACGGTCCGTTGCTGTTCTTCATCGCCTACGAGGTCGGCTCGCCGATCCTCACCTACGGTCCCATGTTGATGGCGCTGTCGCTGGGTGCGAGCCTGAGCCTGGGCACGATCAGCTGGCCGCTGGGTGGCATCGCGCCGATCGCCGCGCCGGCCGCCGCGGGAGCCGCCGCGGGCGCACCGGTTCTGGCGTCGACCGGGCAGCGGCCATGGCCGGTGGCGACCATGGCCCCGACCGTAGCGGCGCCCTCGGCCGCCCCGGCCTCGGCGCCCGCCCCCGGCACGGGTGCGCCCGCGGCGCCGGCCCCCGCGACGGCCACCACCGGCTTCGGCTACGCGGTGGCCCTGAGCGGTGACCCGGGAGCCGGCTTCGGGCCGACGCTGGGTGGCCGCGGCGGCGCCAAGGCGCCCGCGGCGACCGTGCCGGCCGCGGCCGCCGCGGCCCCGAACCGGGCCGAGACGCGGGCCCGGCGGCGCCGGCGGGCCACGATGCGCGAGTACGGCGACGAATTCCTGGACATGGACTCTGATTTCGGTGTCGTCCCGGACTACGAGGAGCCGGACTCGGCGACGGCCTCGGGCAACGGCGCGGCGACGCTGGGCTTCGCCGGCACCGCGCACCGCGAGGCCGTCCTGCAGGCGGCGGGGCTGGCCAAGCTGGCCGGCGACGACTTCGGCGGCGGCCCCCGCATGCCCATGGTGCCGGGCACCTGGGATACCGACACCGACGCCGATCCGGAGGGAGGGGGGCGAGACGGTTAGCAACGTAAATCCCGGCAACCAGGACCCAAGCAGGGCAGGAAGAAAGGAAACAGCATGAGCCTGTTGGATGCTCACATTCCGCAGTTGGTGGCCGCACAGTCGGCGTTCAGCGCCAAGGCGGCGCTGATGCGCAGCACGATCGGCCAGGCCGAGCAGGAAGCCATGTCGGCACAGGCATTTCACATCGGCGAGTCCTCGGCGGCGTTCCAGGCCGCGCACGCGCGATTCGTGGAGGTCGCGGCCCGGGTCAACACCCTGCTCGACATCGCCCAGGCCAACCTCGGGGACGCCGCGGGCACCTACGTGGCCGCCGACGCCGCGGCCGCATCCACCTACCCCGGCTTCTGACCTGCCGGCTGACGCGCGAAAGGATTTCTGATGTCACAGATCATGTACAACTACCCGGCGATGCTGGCGCACGCCGCGGACATGTCCGGCTATGCCGGCACTTTGCAGGGATTGGGCGCCGACATCGCCAGCGAGCAGGCGGCGCTGTCCAACGCCTGGCAGGGCGACACCGGCATGACCTACCAGGTGTGGCAGGCCCAGTGGAACCAGGCCATGGAGGACCTGGTGCGGGCCTACCAGGCGATGGCCAGCACCCACGAGGGCAACACCCTGGCCATGTACGCCCGCGACGCGGCCGAGGCCGCCAAGTGGGGCGGCTAGTCCCGCCGCTGCCTCGTCGCGAAGACCGTAAATGAGCACAGTACCCAACGCCGTCGAGATGACGGTCGACCACGCGTGGTTCATCGCCGAAACCATTGGGGCCGGGAACTTCCCCTGGGTCCTGGCGATCACCACGCCGTACCGCGATGCCGCGCAACGCGACGCGTTCCGCGAACGCCAGACCGACGAACTGACCCGTATGGGCCTGATGTCGGCGGACGGCGTCATCAACGCGGCGGTCGCCGACTGGATCAGGGTGGTGTGCTTCCCGGACCGGTGGCTGGACCTGCGTTTCGTCGGTCCGGAAGCCGGTGAGCTGCTACGCGGCGTCGCCGCCATGCGGCCCGGCACCACCGACAAGACGGTGGTGGCGCTGCGCAGCGCGCAGCTGATCACGTTCACCGCCATGGACATCGACGACGCCCGGTCGCTGGTTCCCGTACTCGGTGTCGGGCTGGCGCAGCGCCCGCCTGCTCGTTTCGACGAGTTCAGCATGCCGGCGCGCGTCGGCGCCCGGGCCGACGAGCGGCTGCGGTCGGGCGCTCCGCTGTCGGACGTCCTTGACTACCTTGGTATTCCGGCGTCGGCGCGACCCGTCGTGGAATCGGTGTTCGGCGGGGCTCGCAGCTACGTCGAGATCGTCGCCGGCTGTCACCGCGACGGGCGGCACGCGACCACCGAGGTCGGGATGAGCCTGGTCGACACCACCGCGGGCCGGGTGCTGGTCAGCCCGTCCCGCGCGTTCGACGGCGAGTGGGTTTCGACCTTCAGCCCGGGAACGCCTTTCGCGGTCGCCGTCGCCGTCGAAGCGCTGACTGCCCTGCTTCCGGGCGACGACTGGTTCCCCGGCCGGCGGGTGTCCCGCGACTTTTCCGCAACAACAACCAGATAAAGAGAAGAGAGCACGATGTCCCAGCAACCGTGGCGGGCCCAATGACGTCCGGCATCGTCATGCCCATTGTGCGCGTCGCCATCCTGGCGGACAGCAGGTTGACGGAGATGGCCCTGCCCGCCGAGTTGCCGCTGCGCGAAATCTTGCCCGCGGTAAGGCAATTGATGGTCCCCGCGGCGACGAACGGCCACGGCGACTCGGTCGCCGATCCCGACGTGGCCGCCCAGGTGAGTCTGGCGCCCATCGGCGGGGCGCCGTTCAGCCTCGACGCCAGCCTGGACACCGTCGGTGTTGTCGACGGCGATCTGCTCGTGCTGCAACCGGTTCCGGTCGGCCCGGCCGCTGCAGGCATCGTCGAGGACATCGCCGACGCCGCGATGATCTTCTCGACGTCCCGGCGCAAGCCCTGGGGCCCAGCCCACATCCGGCGCGGCGCGCTGGCCGCGGCTATCGTGGTGGCGCTGGTGGCCACCGGCCTGTCGGTCACCTACCGGGTGGCCACCGGGGCGCTGGCCGGGCTGGTCGGGGTCAGCGTGATCGCCGCCCTTACCGCGGTGGTCGGCCTGCTGGTCACCGCGCGTGCCCCGCGCACGGGGATCGCCCTGTCGATCACCGCGCTGGTGCCCATCGGTGCCGCCCTGGCGTTGGCGGTGCCGGGTCCGTTCGGGCCGGCGCACCTGGTGCTGGCCGCCGCCGGCGTCACCGCGTGGTCGCTGATCGCCCTGATGGTGCCCAGCGCCGAGCGTGAACGCGTCGTCGGCCTGTTCACCGCGACCGCGGTGACCGGCGCCGGGGTGCTGCTGGCTGCCGGTGCCGAAATGTTCTGGCGGCTAACGCTTCTCAGTATCGGATGCGGCCTGATCGGGGCGGCCTTGCTGGTCACCATCGAGGCGGCCCCGCTGTCGGCGCTGTGGGCGCGCTTCCCGTTGCCGGTCATCCCGGCGCCCGGCGACCCCACCCCGGCGGCGCCGTCGCTGCGGGTGCTCGAGGACCTGCCGCGGCGGGTGCGAACGGGCGACGCCCACCAGAACGGCTTCATCGCCGGTGCGGTGCTGCTCAGCGTGCTGGGGTCGGTGGCGATCGCGCTGCGCCCCGAGGCGCTGAGCGGTTGGGCCTGGTACGTGGTGGCTGCGATCGCGGCCGCGTCCGTGCTGCGCGCCCGGGTCTGGGACTCGGCGGCGTGCAAGGCATGGCTGCTTGCCCAGCCTTTCCTGGTAGCCGGTGTGCTGCTGGTGTGCTACGCCGCGACGGGCCGCTACGCCGCGGCCCTCGGTGCGCTGCTGGTGCTCGTCGCGCTGATGACGGTGTGGGTCGCGGTGGCGCTGAATCCCGATGTGGCCGAGCCGGAAAGCTACTCGCTGCCGCTGCGCCGGCTGCTGGGCTTCGCCGCGGCCGGCCTGGACGCGTCGCTGATCCCGGTGATGGCGTACCTGGTTGGCCTGTTCGCCTGGGTGCTCAATCGATGATTCGGTCCGGATCAGCTTGCCTTGCCGTGGCATTCGCCGCCACGGTGTGGGCGTGTCCGCCGGCGCTGGCGATCGGCAAGCCGCAGGTGGATCCGGGGGTGCCACCGCCGAGCGGCGACGCCGGGCCCGTGCAGCCGATGGAGCAGCGGGGCCCGTGCGTCACGTCCGGGGTCGTCCCCGGCAGCGATCCCGACGTGGCGTCGCCCAATCAGGAGATGCTCAATCTGCCTGCGGCGTGGCAGTTTTCCCGCGGCGAGGGCCAGCTGGTGGCGGTGCTCGACACCGGGGTGCGGCCGGGGCCGCGACTGCCCAACGTCGATCCCGGCGGTGATTTCGTCGAGACGACCGACGGGCTGACCGACTGCGACGGGCACGGCACCCTGGTCGCCGGGATCATCGCCGGCCAACCCGGCCCGTCCGGTGCGAGCGGGTTCGCCGGCGTGGCGCCGGCGGCGCGGGTGGTGTCGATCCGGACGACGTCGGCGATGTTCTCGCCGAAGACGACGGGCGGCGACCCGCTGCTGGCGCGGGCGTCCCTCGACGTCGCCGCGCTGGGCCGGGCGATCGTGCACGCCGCCGATCTGGGCGCCCGGGTGATCACCGTCTCCGCGATCACCTGCCTGCCCGCCGACCGGCCCATCGACCAGGCCGCCCTCGGCGCGGCGCTGCGGTACGCGGCGGTGGACAAGGACGCGGTGATCGTGGCCGCCGCGGGCGACAGCGGGGCGGGCGGATCGATCGCCGGGGGAGCGCCGTGCGAGTCCAACCCGCTGACCGACCTGAGCCGTCCCGACGACCCCCGCAACTGGGCCGGCGTCACCTCGGTGTCCATCCCGGCGTGGTGGCAGCCGTATGTGCTCTCGGTGGCCGCCCTGACCCCGGAGGGCCGGCCCTCCGCCTTCACCATGGCCGGGCCGTGGGTGGGCATCGCGGCGCCCGGCGAGAACGTCGTGTCGGTGAGCAACGCCGACGGTGGCGGCCTGGCCGACGGGCTGCCCGACAACCACCAGCAACTGGTTGCGCTGCGCGGCACCGGCTACGCGGCCGGCTACGTCTCCGGGGTGGCCGCGCTGGTGCGCAGCAGGTATCCCCAGCTCAGCGCCGCCGAGGTGGTGCGCCGCATCACCGCGACCGCGCACAACGGCGCCCGGGCGCCGTCGGACGTCGTCGGCGCCGGCACCGTGGACCCGGCGGCGGCCCTGACCTGGCAGCTGCCCACCGGCACCACGTCCGCCGCGGCGCCGGCGAAGCCCGTCGCGTTGCCGCCCGCCCCGGCGCCGCAAGACAGCACGCCGCGGACGGTGGCGCTGGCCGGTACTGCCGCGCTGGCGTTGGCGGTGGCGGCCGTCGCCGCGTTCACCGCGATCGGCGCGCGCCGACGAAAGGAACCCCGCACGTGAGCACCCTTCGCTCGATACCGGTCCCCGGCCCCGGCCGAATCACGCTGGCGCTGCTGGCCGTCGTGCCCGCGCTGATGGCCTACCCGTGGCGGTCGACCCGGGCCTACTGGCTGATCGGCATCGCCGTCGTCGCCGTGATCCTGTTGTTCGGCTGGTGGGGTGGGCTGCATCTCACCACCATCGCGCGCCGCCGGCTGGCCATCATGGGCCGGCGCAACCTGTTCGTCCCCGAATCCGGGTCCACCGCCAAGACGACCGCCCTGGTGCGGGTCGGCCCGCCGGTCGACGACGCCGAGGTGCTGCCGCTACCACTGATCGCCGGCTACCTGGACTGCTACGGCATCCGGGCCGACGCGATCCGGATCACCAGCCGCCACAGCGGATCGCGCGTCCGGGAGACCTGGATCGGCCTGACGGTGTCGGCCGTGGACAACCTGGCGGCGCTGCGGGCACGCTCGCCACGGATCCCCCTGGCCGAGACGGTCCAGGTCGCGGCGCGCCGGCTGGCCGACCACCTGCGCGAGATCGGGTGGGACGCGATCGTGGTCGCCCCCGAGGACGTCCCGCGGTTGGTGCCCGCCGACGCCCGCGAGACGTGGCGCGGACTGCAGCGCGGCGCATCGGATTACATTGCGGCGTACCGGGTTCGCGTCGACGACGCGCTGCCCGAAACCCTAGACGGGATCCTGGCGCATTCGGCTCCCGAGACGTGGACGGCTCTCGAGATCGCCGGTGACCGCACCGGTCGCACGCTCGCGGCCGCGTGCGCTTTCCTCACCGACTCCCGGCCGGGAGCTGGCGCGCCGGTGGCCGGGCTGGTCCCGCAACGCGGCAACCACGGTCCCGCGCTGGCGGCACTGGACCTGCTGTCCACGCACCGGCTCGACGGCCACACCGAGGAGCCGGCCGATCTGCCGGCGCAACTGGATTGGCCCACCCCGGTGGCCGGGGCCCATCGGGCGGTGACCGCCTAGCCGGCCGGCGGCCGGTTGCCTCGCAAGAATTGGGCAGGCGTCAATCACCGTTCGAAAGGCGGGCCGGGGTTCTCCGTCAAGTCGGCGTCGGCCATTTGTCGCAGCTGCCGAGCCATCAGGTAATCCTCCTGGGCGAATTTGCGGTGTTGGGCCGCGTGTTCAAGGTATTCGTCCCGACGATTGCTGTGTGCGGCTGCCTCCTCGTATGCCTCTGCGATCCGCGCCTGACTGTCCGCGGATTTCCGCATGCTGTCAGCCGCGGCTCGCTGGGCGTCGCGCACGTCATGCCGCGCTTGTGCGGCCCGTTGAGCAGCCGCTGACACGATTTCTTCAGCGGCTCTCAGCCGCGGGCCAAGATCGGGCCCGCCGCTACCGTCTATGGGAGCCATGGCGCTTCCCTTGTAGCTCGCTGGCAGGATTGGCCCGGCGTCCACGGAGCGAACCGAACTCGGAGGCAGTCATGGAGGTATTTTCCGCCAACTGCCGCAGCCGTTGTGCTAGCCGGCGATCCTCTTGCGCGAACCCACGACGGCCAGCCGCATGTTCCGGGTATTCGTCGTGCTGCTCGACGGTTCGGGCTAATCGTTCGTACGACTTGGCGGCCCGCTCGTGACTGTCTGCCGTCGGCATCGCGGCGCCTGACCGTACTGAACAGGCGCGGCCAGCGCGCCGTCGGCGGGGCCGCCGCAGCAATCTGTGTGGCAACAGCCTTCACGCGCTTGTCCCTTCTCGCGAGACGTGCCCCCAGGCATCAGCCAATCATCCGAAGATGACATACGCTACATGCCGCGATAAAAACTGTTTACTACATCAATTAAGCGTTGTCGCGGTCGGTGGAAAAGCTGTACGCACGGCGACGTCAGGCAATGCAGACATCATGCGCCCCGCCGAACGGCAGCGGAGCGAGCCCTAACTGTGGATAAACCGCCAACTGTGGATACGCCGCCGAACTAGAACATCAACGGCTGCAGAAACTTTGTCATCCGGCGCAGGTAGTCCAGCTGGCTCACGTGCATCACGTGGCTACCGGGAAACCAGTGCAGCGCACAGCGATCCCAGTGCTCCCACAGCATCATGGCCTGCTCCGGGGGCGCCATCCGGTCACCGAGGCCGGTGATGAGCATGCGACGGTCTTTGGGCACCAGCGGCCGGTAGTTCAGCGGGCAGTGGTAGGCCAGGCCGGCGCCGAGGTCGTCGCCGCCGATTCCCGACAGGCGTAACCCCAGGCCGACGAGTTTGCTTGCCGGGAACCAGGTTTCGAACATGGTCGCCGGGGTCACCACCGGGCAGTTCGGGATGACGGCATCGAGCCGGTCGTCGACCGAGGCCAGCAGCGCCGAGGTATAGCCGCCCAGGGATATGCCGGTCAGCGCGATGCGCTCGACGCCGGTGTGGCGCAGGTGGTCGACGATGGAACGGAAGTCGTGCACGGCCTGGGCCACCGCCTCGGCGAACCCGCTCAGGCCGCGGGAGAAGTAGCCGAAACCGCTGAACGGCGAATACCTTTCGGCTCGCTTGCCGTGAAAGGGCAGTGTGTACAGCAGCACGTCGTAGCCCGAACGGTAGTACCACGGCAGCGAGAAGAACCGGCCATTGGCCAGATACGACGAGCCCATGAAGCCGTGGATGACACACAGCGTCGGACGCGGCCCGTCGCCGTGGCGCCAGTGCTGTGCGCGCACCACGTTGTTGGTCCGCAGCGCGCCCCACTGCTCGCGCATCGCGGGGTTGACCGCGGTGAAGCTGCTGGCGAACGCGATGTTGTCGACCGTGCCGCCGGCGATCCGCTCGGCGACCGGGTGGCCCGGGCGTGATCGGACGCGGGGCAGCTCCGTGGGCGCCGGGAACGACTTCGCCGGATCCCGTTCCGCCGCCAGTTCGGCATAGAAGCGCAGGTTGTCGCGTTCGGCGCGGGAGTCGGCCTGGCGCAGGGCGGCGGTGAGCACCGCCGGCGTCACCGTCGTGGCCAGCAGCGAGGCGACCCAGGTGCGCAGCGCGAGATCGCCCAGGGCCGACGCCCCGACCACCAGGCGTTCGCGCGGTGACAACGCCGAGAGCGGCGGCAATCCGTCGGCGCCGGCCGGTACGTCCGCGCCCTCGAACGCGTCGGAAACCTCCGGAAGGGCCGGGGGCGGATCGACAGGATCGGTGTCGGGCGTCACAAAAACCGATGGTATCCGCCCCACCCGACCCAAACCGGAACCGCATGCGGTAATACGGATTGTCAAGGACCGACGAGCGACGATCAGGAGGACCGACATGTGGGACCCCGACGTCTACCTGGCGTTCGCCGACCATCGCAGCCGCCCGTTCTACGACCTGCTCACCCGGGTGGGGCCCGAGCGTGCGCGCCGCGTGGTCGACCTCGGTTGCGGGCCGGGGAACCTGACGGCCTACCTGTCCAAGCGCTGGCCGACCGCGGTGATCGAGGCGCTGGACAGCTCCCCGGAGATGGTCGCCGCGGCCAAGGAACGCGGCATCGACGCCGCCGCCGGCGACGTGCGCGACTGGAAGCCCAAGCCCGACACCGACGTGGTGATCAGCAACGCGGCCCTGCACTGGGTGCCCGAACACGCCGACCTGCTGGTCCGGTGGACGACGGAACTGGCGCCGGGGTCGTGGATCGGCGTCCAGATGCCGGGCAACTTCGAGTCGCCCTCGCACGCGGTGGTGCGGACGCTGGCCCGTCGTGAGCCCTATGCAAAGATCCTGCGCGACATACCTTTCCGCGTCGGAGCGGTGGTCCAGTCGCCGACGCATTACGCCAACCTGCTGCTGGACGCCGGCTGCAAGGTCGACGTCTGGGAGACCACGTATCTGCACCAGCTCACCGGTGAGCACCCGGTGCTGGAATGGATCACCGGCACCGCGCTGGTCCCGGTGCGCGAGCGGCTCGACGACAAGGAGTGGGAGCAGTTCCGCCAGGAGTTGATCCCGCTGCTGGACGATGCCTACCCGGCCCGGGTCGACGGCATGACGATCTTCCCGTTCCGGCGGGTGTTCATCGTCGCCGAGGTCGGTGGTGCGCGGCGCGCAGGTCGGTAGCGCGCAGCGCTCAGGTCGGTAGCCCCAGGACCGGCGCGTCGCGCCGGTAACGCTCGGCCCACTCGTCCGAACGCTCGTTGGCCTGCTTTTCGGTCATCGGCCCGGGCGCCCGCCGGCGATCTTGCCCGAGCGCTTCCAGGACGTCCCCGACGATCGGGGTGAGGTTGCGCCACAGCACGGGATAGGCGATGTCAATCGGGGTGATCCGCTCGGCGGCGAACCAGGTGCGCCAGCCCTGTTCCTGGTCGCGCAGGATCCGCACGACGTGGCCGATGGCACCTGCGTGGTAGGCGGCGCAGGCGTCGAGCTGCGGGTCCGGGTGTCCCCGCCACACCTGGGTCTGCACGGCGCGCCAGAACGACACCGCCTGAGACACCACGTCGGGTCGATGGATGTGCACGTAGACGGGCTCGCCGCCGATCACGTCGCGGATCGCCGAGCGCAGGCCCTCGCCCGAGCGGTCCGGCAGTCGCGACGCCCGTTGCAGCAACAACGCGGTCTGGTTCCACATCAGCTTGGCGCCCCACACGCCGTTGGGCGTGCGCCCGGACCGGCGGATGTCTTCCCGCCAGGCGACCGGCGGCGTGGTGTCGGGGATGCCGGGAACCAGCGGGTCGAGTAGCCGCAGGATCGACTCGTCGTCGACATCGGCGAACCACTCCCGCGGTTGCGGCGCCATGCCGGTGGACGGCAGGTATTGGAAGAACTCTTCCGGATCGCCGGCGCACCCCGACGCACGCAGCGATTCCACCAGCAGCGTGCTGCCGCTGCGCTGGGTGGCGCAGACGAGATAGGAGGTCGCCGCCCCGGACATCGCGTCGAGCCTAGCCGCTGCCGGCGGTCTGCCGTGTCCGCAGATAGGCCTCGGCCCTGCGCGACGCGATGCGGGTTCCGGCGAAGTCCGAGGGGATGACGTCGCCGGTTCGCTGACGCCAGTCGTTCAGGCGCAGCGCCAGCTCGGTCGCGACGTCGTCGGCGCGGCCCCGACCATCGCCGCCGCCGGCCAGCAGGTTTGTGGTCTCGCCGGGGTCGGCGCGCAGATCGTAGAGTTCGCGGTCCGGGCGCGGACCCGCGACGAACGGCGCGACGGCCGCCCCCGACGGGCTTTCCTCGACGTCCCGCGGCAGGTCGATCAGGGGCCGCGGCGCGTAGTTCTCGATATAGCTGTAGTTCTTGGTGCGGATCGCGCGGACGGGGTCGAACGAGTCGTGATACGTCTTGCTGGTGAACACGTGGTCGCGCACTGGTTCTCCGTCCGGGCGCGCCGCCAGCAGGACGTCCGCGTGCGACACACCGTCGACGTCACCCGGAAGGTCCAGACCCAGCAGGCCCAGCAGCGTCGGCACCAGGTCGACGCCGCTGAACAGCTCGTCGTAGACCCGGGGGGTGACGGCCCGCGCGCCCGGCGGGCGGATGATCATGCCGATGCCGGTTCCGGCGTCGTACAGCGTCGACTTCGCCCGCGGGAACGCCGGGCCGTGGTCGGTGAAGAACACCACCCAGGTGCTGGTGTCGAGCCCGGTCTCGGCCAGCGTGTCCAGCAGCCGGCCGACCGCGGCGTCGGCCACCGCGATCGCGCCGTAGAAGCCGGCCAGGTCGCCGCGGACCTGCGGGGTATCGGGCAGGTAGGGGGGCGGCTCGACGGCGGCGGCGTCGGCCGGCTCGTAGCGGTCCCGCGGGTAGGGGCGGTGCACCTCGAAGAAGCCGGCGGTCAGCAGGAACGGTTGCCCCGGCGGGCTTCCGGCCCGCTCCCGCAGCCACTTTCCCGCCCCGTCCACCACGTGGTCGCAGTGGGAGTCCGACACGTCGAACTCGTCGAAGCCCAGCCGCTGCGGGTGCGAGGTTTCGTGTTGCATGCCGAAAAGCGCCGAGTGCCAGCCGAGGCCGCCCAAGATCTGGGGCAGCGTGCGGACCCCCGGCCGGTACTCCCAGCCGTGGTGGGCCAGGCCGATCAGCCCGTTGGTCTGCGGGTAGCGACCGGTGAACAGCGACCCGCGCGATGGCGAGCACTGCGGCGCGGTGGCGTGGGCGCGGGTGAACAGGATGCTCTCGGCGGCGAGCCGGTCCAGCCGCGGGCTACGGACGTCCGGGTGGCCGTAGGCGCCCAGTTGGCGGCCCAGGTCGTGCCAGTGCACGATCAGCACGTTTTCGCGTCGCCCGTCGCCGGCTCCGGTCACTGCTGTGTCGTCCCTTCGGGCCGCTCGTTCCATCGGTTCTCGCTGACGAATTCCGGCAGCGGTCGCGCCACGGCCCAGTGGTCGAGCTCCAGCGCGGGCCGATCGGGGAACTCGGGTACGGGCCCCAGGCACAGGATGGCCACCGGCTCGGCGCCGTCCGGTATCTGAAGCAGGTCGGCCAGCCGGTGCGGGTCGAACAGCGACACCCAGCCCATGCCGAGGCCTTCGGAGCGGGCCGCCAGCCACAGGTTTTGGATCGCGCAGGACACCGACGCGAGATCCATGTGCGGCAGTGTCCGCCGGCCGAAGACGTGCCGTTCGCGGTCCGCGCACAGCGCCACGACGAACAGCTCGGCGCACTCCAGGATTCCCTCGACCTTCAGCGCCAGGAACTCCTGGGCCCGCTCGCCCAGGGCGGCGGCGGTGAGCGGGCGCTCCCGGTCGACAAGCGCGTGGATACGCCGGCGCAGCGCGTCGTCGGTGATCCGGATGAAGCGCCAAGGCTGCATCAGCCCGACGCTGGGCGCGGCGTGCGCGGCCTGCAGCATCCGCGCGAGCACCTCGTCGGCCACCGCGGCGCCGGGGGTGAACCGGCGCATGTCGCGCCGCTCGGAGATCACCCGATACACGGCCCGCCGCTCGTGCTGACTGAACGCGTGATCGGTCACAGGGCCATCGTAGGAAGGCCGGCGTCCGAAGCGGTCACGGACTGTAGGTCACACCGACCGCACGGACGACGTATTCGGCCGGCATGTCGAACGCCAGTGACAGCCGCGGCAGGCCGCCGAGCACGTCGGCCGGGATGACGGCCTTGTAGTGCAGCGACAGCTCGCCGCTGAACTTCTCGTCGACCTCGCCGACGTCGAGCTCCACCTGCAGGCCGGTCGGGGAGATCTCGGCCCGGGCCGGGCCGTTCTGTGGGGCGTCCCAGCGCACGTCGACGGCGGGGCCGGCCAGCCTGGGCAGCATCGACAGCGTCGCCAGGACCCGCTCGGAGGTGAACACCAGCGAACCCGAGTAGCTGGCGACGCTGTGCGGCAGCCGCACGCCGGGGATGGCGCCGCTGAACCGCCGGGTCACCGCCACGTAGTCGGCGAGGTAGATGAGGCCTTCGGCCTCCACCTGCGCATGTAGCTCGTCGGGCAGCTTGCCGATGCCGAACAGCTTTCGGACGAAGACGGCCATCACGCCAGTATGACCCGCGCGGCACGCGAAGTCGGCGGCCCCGGGGTCACGGCCCGTGACCCAACCGGGGTCAAACCTTTACTTGACCCTGGGGTTTGCCCCACCCGACCATGGACACCATGCGCCTGTTGGCTTTGCTGTGCGCTGCGGCGTGCATGGTGTGCGGGTGGCTGCTGCCCGCCCCTCTCAGTCACGCGGCCGGCCCTCCCTGGTTCGCGAACGCGGTGGGCAATGCCACACAGGTGGTTTCGGTGGTGGGCACCGGCGGGTCGAACGCGCAGATGGACATCTACCAGCGCACCACCGCCGGCTGGCAACCCCTGGTGACCGGCATCCCCGCCCACGTCGGTTCGGCCGGGCTGGCGCCGCAGGCCAAGAGCGGCGTCCCGGCCACTCCGATGGGCGTCTACACCCTCGACTCGGCCTTCGGCACCGCGGCGAATCCCGGTGGGGGACTGCCCTACACCCAGGTCGTCGGTCCCAATTACTGGTGGAGCGGCGACGACCACAGCCCCACCTTCAACAGCATGCAGGTGTGCCAGAAGGCGCAGTGCCCGTTCAGCACGGCCGAGAGCGAGAACCTGAACATCCCGCAGTACAAGCACGCGGTCGTGATGGGCGTCAACAAGAACAAGGTCCCGGGTGGTGGCGCCGCGTTCTTCTTTCACACCACCGACAACCGGCCCACCGAAGGTTGTGTGGCGATCCAGGACGAGACGCTGGTGCAGATCATCCGGTGGCTGCGGCCCGGCGCGGTGATCGCGATCGGCAAGTAGGGGCCGTCAGTCCAGCGCGCGGCCGGGCTTCACCTTGAAGTCCAGGTCGGCCACCGACATCGTCGCCTCGTAGGTCCGGTCGTAGCCGGTGGCACCGATCTTCCAGCCGTCTTCGGTGCGCCGGTAGGTGTCGCGGTAGAAGGCCGCGCCGATCAGCATGAAGTTGAAGTCGGCGACGATGACCCGGTCCTGCAGGTACCAGGTGCCCGAGGCCGTGTCGCCGGTCACGGTGATCTCGGGATGGGTCACCCGGTGTTCGGTGATGACGGCCGGCCCAAGTGATTTGCGCATGTAGTTCACCAGGTCGACGCGGTTGGTGAAGTGCAGCTCCTCACCGACCGACGACCCGTAGTCGCCGACCACGTCGGCGGTCAGCGTGTCGGCGAAGTCGTCCCAGCGCTTGGTGTCCAGCGCGCGCAGATACCGGTACTTGACCTGCTTGATCGATTCGATGTCGGCAAACTCTTGGGGGGTCATCCCGTCATTGCAGCACATTCGTGTCCGTCGGGGCGCCCGGACCACCCGAGCGGTGCAGGTAGTGCGTCACCATGTCGATCAGCGCCCGGCGTTCTCGGTGCCAGTCGATCGGGGTGCCGATGATCGTCTGCGCCAGCACCACACCGCGCAGCGCGGCCCAGATCACTTCGGCCACACCGTCATTGGCGGGATCATCGGTGATCAGCCGGCCCAGTGCCGTGATCGCGGAGTTCATTTCGAGCAGGTGGCGCCGCGACGCCGCGCCCGGCCCGCCGCGCCCGGCCCGCAGGATCTCGAAAGCCGCCATCGACGTCGGGCTGCTGTAGCAGGCCCAGGCGGTGTCGACGACGACCTCGATGCGCTCGCGCAGCGGCAGTTGGCTGACGTCCGCCGACGACAGGCTGTCCACCAGCCGGGCCACCCCGTCGTCGACGACGGCCAGCAGCAGGCCGTTGCGGTCGCCGAAGTGGTACTGGATGACGCCCCACGTCACACCGGCGCGTTCGGCGACGTGCTTGGCGGTCGCCGCGGCGAACCCCTCCTCGACGATGCAGCGGACCGTCTCGTCGATGATCTTCGCGCGGGTGTCATCGCCGCGTTTACGCGGCGCGCTGGTGCGACGGGTGGGACTCACCGAACGCGCCTGGCCTGCGGACATCGACATTGTTGACTTTATAACATAAATGGGTCTATTTTTGCCCGGTGAGCCCCTCCCGATTCGCGCGGTTGTCCCGCGAGGAACTCGCCGTCCTGGTGCCCGAGCTGCTGCTGATCGGCCACATGATCGACCGCTCCGGCATGGCGTGGTGCATCACGTCGTTCGGCCGCGAGGAGATGGTGCAGATCGCCATCGAGGAGTGGGCGGGCGCCAGCCCGGTCTACACCAAGCGCATGCAGCGGGCCCTGAACTACCAGGGCGACGACGTGCCGACCATCTTCAAGGGATTGCAGCTCGACATCGGCGCCCCGCCGCAGTTCATGGACTTCCGCTACACCATTCACGACCGCTGGCACGGCGAGTTCCACCTCGACCACTGCGGGGCGCTGCTCGATGTGGAGCCGATGGGCCCCGACTACGTGTTCGGGATGTGCCACACCATCGAGGACCCGACGTTCGATGCCACCGCGGTCGCCACCAACCCGCGCGCGCAGATGCGCCCGATCCACCGGCCGCCGCGGCAGCCCGCCGACCGGCAGCCGCACTGCGCCTGGACCGTCATCATCGACGAGTCCTATCCCGAGGCCCAGAGCATCCCGGCGTTGGACTTGGTGCGCAAAACCCGCGCCGCCACATGGAAATTGGCCGCCATCGACCCGTCCGAGGAAGGGCTGGCCGACTACTCGGGCCCGTTGCTGTCAGACCTGGACTTCCGCGCCTTCTCCCATTCCGCGCTGGTACGCATGGCCGACGAGGTCTGCCTGCAGATGCACCTGCTGTACCTGTCGTTCGCGCTTGCGGTGCGCGCCCGCGCCGCCGACGACGCCGAGGCCGCCTCGGTGGGCACCCGCGGGCTGATCGGCCTGGCCGGGCTGGCCGCCGAGCGGATTCACCGCGCGCTGAAGTTGCCGGGCGGCATCGAGGGGGTGATGCGGGTGCTCGAGTTGCATCCGCTGCTCAACCCCGCGGGCTACGTCGTGGCCGAGATCGCGCAGAACCGGCTCACGGTGCACCGGTCACCGGCGCACGACGACGGCGCCTGGATCTCGCTGTGTTCCCCGGAGTCCGTGCAGCCGCTGCAGGCGATCGCGATGGCGATCGACCCCCGCCTCGAGGTCCGGGTCAGCGGCACGGGTGCGGAGTGGACCGCGGAATTCGTCGAAACCGACACGCCGGCCAGCGAACTGCCGGAGGTTTCGGTGGCCAAAGTCAGCGGCGGCTCGACGTTCGAGTTCGCGCCCCGGCGCTCGCTGCCGCTCACCGTGGTGTGAACCAATCGCACTTTGTCAAGGGGTTTGCGGTACCGCTTCGGTGACACAATCGCATCGAGCAGATACCAATGACATTGCAAGCCATCGGCTTTGGGCGTGTCCACCGATATGGTTAACGCTGGCCACCGACCCCTGTAGACGAAGGTATTCGCTCTATGTACGACCCACTTGGGTTGTCGATCGGGACCACCAACCTGGTCGCCGCGTGTAACGGAAGCCCGCCGGTATCGCGACGTGCTGTGCTGAGCCTCTACCCGCACTGTGCGCCGAAAATCGTTCTGCCCGGCGAAAACCCGGACATGGCGGATGCCGGCGTGCTGATGAGCGGCTTCGTGGAGCGCATCGGTGACTCGGTGGCGCTGGTGTCCAGCGACGGCTCGGCCCACGATCCGGACCTGCTGCTGGTCGAGGCGCTGGACGCGATGGTGCTGGCCGCCGGCGCGGATGCGGCCTCCTCGGAGATCTCGATTGCCGTTCCCGCGCACTGGAAACCGGCGAACGTGCAGGCGCTGCGCGATGGCTTGCGGACGCACCTGGGGTTCGTGCGCAGCGGCATGGCGCCGCGACTGGTGTCTGATGCCGTGGCGGCGCTGACCGCGGCAAACGCGGAGCTGTGCTTCGCGGCCACCGGTGTCGTCGGATTGCTCGACTTCGGCGGCAGCGGCACGTCGGCCACGTTGCTCAATCTGGCCGGCGGCTTCGAGCCGGTGAGCCCGACAATGCGTTTCACGGAATTCTCCGGCGACGAGATCGACCAGGCGCTGTTGCTCCGGGTGTTCGAGGAACTCGGCCACGGCAGCGGGCTGGACCCGGGCAGCACCGCCGCGGTGGGGCAGCTGGGCCAGCTCAGGGAGCAGTGCCGCACCGCCAAGGAACGGCTGTCATGCGAAACCGCAACCGAATTGACCGCCGAGCTGGGCGGGCGCCGGTGCAGTATGCGGCTGACGCGCGACGAGCTGGGCGACCTGATACAGGATCGGCTCACCGGGCTCATCTATGCGCTGGACAAGATGCTGGTCCGCCAGAAGAGGAGTTGGGCTGACCTTTCGGCGGTCGTCACGGTCGGTGGCGGGGCGAGTATTCCGCTTGTCACGGAACGGCTTTCGGTGCACACCCGCCGGCCCGTCCTGTCGCCGTCGCAGCCGGCGTCCGCTGCCGCTGCGGGCGCGTTGATGTTGGCCTCCCGCGGTGAGGAGCTGGACTTCCGCACCCGCACCTCCGTCGGTCTGCTCGTGGCGGCCGCCGCCGGCGAAGTCGTCGACCTCGGTGCCGGCGACGTGCTGGTGATCGACGACGAAGCCATGACGGATCGCGAATTGGCCTGGTCGCAAACCGAATACCCCGGCGACATCCGGGTGCCGTACACGCCGGAGGCCTTCGACGAGGACGGCCAGGCCGGCTGGTCGATGCGCCTCAACGTGCTCGATCCTCCCAAGGAGCGGGCGTGGCGGCGAGTCCGGCTCTCTCAGTTGATCATCGGGGCGTGCGCGGTGGTGGCCATGACGGCGATCGGCGGGGTGGCCTACACGTTGACCGCCATCGAGAACCGGCCGGCCCCGCCGGTGCGCAGCGTCGCACCCGTGCCGGTGGCACCGCCCAAGTCGGCGGTGCCGACGGCGGTCCCGCCGCCGCCGTCGGCCCCGCCGGTGCCCAGCGCCGCGCCGGTGCCCAGCGCCAAGCCACCGCCACCGCCACCGCCGTCGTCGCCGCCACCCGCACCACCGCCGCCGGCGGTGGTGACCACGCAGCCGCCCGTCATCACCACGGCGCCCCCCGCGCCGCGGCGGACATCGCCACCGACCACGCCGACCATGACCCCGACTTCGGAGCCTCCCGAGCCCACCGCGTCCGAGTCCGAGACGCCCACGACTTCAGAGCCGCCTGCCGCCGTGACCACCACCGAGACGACGGTGCCGATGACCACGGAGTGGATTCACGTCCCGCTGTTGCCGGTGCCGATCCCGGTCCCGGTGCCCAAGAACCAGGTTCCCCAGAACCAGGCGCCCCAGAACCAGGCGCCGCAGTATCAGGCGCCGACAGTATCCGGCGCCGCAGTATCCGAACGGCAGCCAGAACCCGTTTCTAGGCCCGGGCTACTGAGCGCATCGCCGCTGGTCCCCGCGCCCTGAGTCGCCCATAGGCGCAACCGGTCACCCGCGGGTAACGTGGAGGTCACGTTATTCGGGTGGCGTGTTCGTCGTGCCCCGCGGCGGGGCTTGGAGGACCTTGGAGGCGCAGGTGGACATCGTGCTCGGAGTGTCGATGGCTCCAAAGACGGTTCGTTTGCTGCTGATCGAGGGCGTGGACGCCGACGGCGTGACGGTCGAAGAGGACACCATCGAGGTCGGTGACTCGGCGGAGTCCAATGCGGTCGACCAGGTGATCGCCGCCATCGACGGCACCCGCGAAGGCGCCTTCGACTGCGGCTACCGGCTGGCCTCGATCGGGGTGACGTGGACCGATCCGGCGGCGGCGGGCGCGCTGCGCGAGGAACTGGCGGCCCGGGAAGTCGGCGGCGTGATGCTGGTCTCGCCGTTGCTGGCCGCGGCGGCGCTGGCGCAGACGGTCGGCCATGCGATCGGCTACGAGCACATCGCGATGCTGTTCGTCGAACCCGACCACGCGACCCTGGCCGTCGTCGAGGTGTCCGACGGCTCGATCGTCGACCTGCACCGGCGGGCCCTGAACAACGCCGGGGACGGCACCTCCCGGGAGGCCGTGGCGGGGGAGTTGGCGACGATGGTCGCCGCCCTCGATGCGCGGGGCTCGTGGGCCGACGGCGTGTTCCTGATCGGGTGTGGGAGCGACATCGTCCCGATCAAGCCCGCGCTGGAGGCGGTGACCCCGCTCGACGTCACCGCTCCCGAGGAGCCGGACATGGCGCTGGCTCGCGGGGCGGCGCTGGCGTCGGCGAATGCGCCGTTGTTCGCGTCGTCGACGGCCGCACTGGCCTACGCGCTGGACCCGGGCACCGGGGAAATCCACCCTCGCGGCCTGACCCCGACCTACCTGGACGTCAGCGCCCACGCAGATCGGGGCGAAAGCGTGCTGGCCTACAGCGCGGTGGCCGACGATGACGACGAGTCTCCGCGTCGGCGTCGGCCCTCGCTGCTGACCGGCAGCGCGCTGGCGGGCATCGCCGCGGTGGCGGCCGGCGTGGTGCTGGTGTCGCTGCCCTCCGACCGGCCGGCGTCCACGTTGCAGCACAAGCCGCGGCCGGGTGTCGCGACTCCGGCAAAAGAGCTGCCGGCCCAATCGCCGAGCAAGCCGCCCGCGGCGCAGGTGCCCGCCCCGCCCCATCCGTCGGTGGTGGCCGCACCACCGGCCGCCCCGCCGTCCGCCGTCCCGCCCCCGTCGGCCGCCCCGTCGCCGCAGCCGGCGCCGGTGACGCACACCCCGGTGCAGGCGGCGCCCCCGGCACCGGTTCATCACCGGCAGACGCCCCGGTACGTGCCCACCCCCGTGCAGCACGCGGTGCCCGCGCCCGCCCCGGAAGCCAAGCCCGCCCCGGCCCCGGCCGCGCCACCCCCGGCCGCGCCGGCGCCCGCGGCACCGCCGCCGGCGCAGCCCAGTAAGCCGCTGACGACGGTGTATCTGCATTTCCCGTTCGTCACCGTGCCGATTCCGATCTACCCGCCCGCGCCCCCGCCCCCGCCGCCGGGACCGTAGCCCCGAGCGCCGATTCGGCGCACACTGGACGTTGGCACCGTCGCTGCTAGGAGGTCGCATGGGCGAGTACGGTTCGTTCGGGTTCGATCCCGACGAGTTCGATCGAGTGATCCGCGAGGGCGGCGAGGGGCTGCGCGACGTCTTCGAGCGGATCGGCAAGTTCGTCGGCGCCGCCGGCGCCGGCACGGGCTGGTCGTCGTTCTTCGAGGACCCGTCGCGTCGCCCCCGCTCCGCACCCGAGACGGCCGGCGAGGCCGGCGACGGCGTGTGGGCCATCTACACCGTGGACACCGGCGGCGGCGCGCACGTCGAGCAGGTGTACGCGACCGAGCTCGACGCGTTGCGGGCCAACAAGGACAACGTGGAACCGAGGCGCAAGGTGCGTTTCCTGCCTTATGGCATCGCGGTCAGCGTTCTCGACGACGATTCCGAGGCGGAGTCGTAGTCGTCGTCACCCCTTCTCGACGACGTTCGAAATGCCGGTGTTGCTGATCTTCGGCGTACCGGCGTGGTAGGTGACCTTGTTGTTCATGCCGGTGGTGTCGACGGAGTCCACGGAGTCGACGGTGATCACGTTCTGCACACCCGACACGCTGACCGATGCGCAATGACCGGTGATCACCACCGTGTTGGACGCCCCGGTGACCTCGACCTCGTTGTCGTTGCAGGTCAGGGTGCGGTTTTCGTTGAGGCCGGAGACGCTGATCCGGGCGCCCGCCGGCGCGGTGGTCGAGGCCGGCGGCGCGGGTGTTCTCGTCCGCGGCGTCGACGGGGCGCGGCTGCCCGGGGTGCTCACCGGCGGGCTGAACGTCCCGGAGACGCCCGGCGGGGAGCTGATCATCGACCGCGCACCGGACAGCTGGTGACCGGCGAAGACGGCGATGCCGCCGAACAGGGCCAGCATCCCCACGATGATCACCGCGCCCAGGATCCACCAGATCCGGTTGCCCGAGGGCCGTTGCGGGGGCGGTCCGGGGAAGGGCCCGCCGTAGCTGCCGTAGGTCCAGGGTTGCGGTGCCGGGGTGCCCGCCGGGCCGGGCGGGTAACCCGCGGGCGGGGGCGGCGGGCCGCCCAGCTCCGACGCGCGGGCCGCGTCGGCGAGTGGGCGCTCGAGTTCCCGGATCCGGTCTTCCGGGTCATCGTTTGCTGGCATGGATTGAATATGCCATTCGCTTCGGCGTTTTCGGCCCGTTCGGTAGTTTCTGCATCGTGCCCGACATGCCGAACCGCCAGATCCTGTTGCGTCGCCGCCCCACCGGGCTGATCCGGCCCGAGGACACCGAGCTGGTCACCACGCCGGCGCCCGAGCCGGCCGACGGGGAGGCGCTGGTCCGCACCACCTACGTCGGGATCGACGCCGCCGCCCGCACCTGGCTGGACGACCAGCCCAGCTATTTGCCGCCCGTACAGCTGGGCGAGGTCATCCGGGCGGCCGGGATCGGCGAGGTCGTGGTGTCGCGCTGCGACGCCTTCGCCGTCGGCGACGTCGTCACCACGCTGACGGGATTCTCCGAGTACGCGATCATCCGCGATGACATGTTCAGCACGCCCATCCCGGGCGAGGACGACCAGCTGGCGATCATGTCGGTGTACGGGCCCACCGGCGCCACCGCCTACTTCGGGATGACCGACATCGGACGGCCGCAGCCCGGCGAGACGGTGGTGGTCTCGGCCGCCGCGGGTGCCACCGGGTCGGTGGCCGGGCAGATCGCCAAGATCGCCGGCGCGCGGGTGGTGGGGATCGCCGGCGGGCCGCAGAAGTGCAAGGCGGTGGTCGAGGACTTCGGCTTCGACGCGTGCATCGACTACAAGAACGACGATCTGGCCGCGGCGCTCAAGGAGCACTGCCCCCGGCGTGTCGACGTCTACTTCGACAACGTCGGCGGGCCCATCCTCGACGCGGTGCTGGGGCGCCTGGCCTCCCACGCGCGCGTGGTGCTGTGCGGCGTCATCTCGAGCTACCTCACCGGCGAGCATCCCGGTCCGGCGAACTACGTCAATCTGCTGTCCAAGACCGCGTTGATGCAGGGGTTCAACGCCCTGGACCAGTGGGGCCGCTTCGACGAGGCGTTCGCCGCGCTGCGCCGGTGGGAGGCCGACGGCCGGCTGCGGCACCGGGAGACCGTGTTCGAGGGCATCGAGTCCTGCGTAGACGCCCTCAACGGGCTGTTCACCGGCGTCAACATCGGCAAGACGCTGGTCAAGCTCAGCGAACCCGCCTCCGGTCGCTAGGCCTCGCCCAGAACCCGGTGCAGCGCCTTTTTCGCGTCGGTCAGGGCATGCAGGACGTCCGCCCGGATCTCGGCGAGCCGGTGTTTCTGCTCGTCGGTGCCGTTCCAGCTGATCGTGCGCGCCAGCCCGGCGAGTTCGAACAGCTCCCGGCGGATCTTGACGGCGTCGCCGAACTTGGCCGCGCGGCCCAGGAAGGCGTGCGCCGTCTCGCTGCTGACGCCGCGCCAGGCCAGGACGTTGTGGCCCAGCTCGGTCAGGGTCGCCACGCCGTCTTCGACGGTGACCATGCCGCGCCCGGCCAGCAACCCGATGGCGAGCTCCGCCAAATCCTGCGGCGGGATGAAAGCGCCTTCGGTCGCCTCGGACACCCGTCGGGTGACCTGCGCGGCGTCGGCCGGCCCGTCGAGCAGCAGCGCCGCGGTGACGAACGCCGCACGCTTGAGTCCGTGGCGACCGCCGGGGCCGAAGCCGCCCCTGAATCCCGGGCCGCCGAACCCGTGTTCGCCCGATCCGCCCCAGCCGCCGGGTCCGGCCCCGAAGCCGACCCCGCCCCAGCCGCCGGGTCCGGCCCCGAAGCCGGGACCGCCGGAATTGCCGAAAAATCCACCAAACATGGCTGACACTCCCTTTCTTTGGTATCAACCTCCTTGATACCACCGGGTTCGGTAATGTCAACGGGCTTGATCGTGACGAGTGGGGAACGGCGCGCGCACGTGCGAACCGGTCTGTGCCGCAACACTTCCGGTTGTCGGTGCTGCTTGTGCCAGGTCGGCGGGTCGGAACGGGCCTCGCCGGTTCGAGAGCAGCACGTGCCGTCTGGGGCCCAGCAAACCCCGTACGGCGCCTTTCGCCGCCGTCGCCGCCGTTGCGTTTGTCGCCGCGACACCGGGCGGGGCGAGATGCGTTCGTGCCCCGCCGCGTGGTTTCATAACACCGTTTGCAACGTTGGTTCGGGGGAATGTCGGAGTTCCGGCGTCTGGATGGGTGGTGTCTAGGTATGGATCGTCGCAGCATGTTGTTGACGACGGGGCTCGGCATGCTCGCGGCCGCGGCGGCGACCCGTGTCCCGGAGGCCGAGGCCTCCCCCGCGCACCCCGCCCCGCCGTCCGCGCCGGCCTCCGCGGGCGGGCCCTACATCTTCCAGGATGAGTTCGACGGGCCCCCAGGCTCGGCCCCCGACCCGGCCAAGTGGACGATCCAGACCTGGCAGGACGACGTGTTCCCGCCCGTCGAGGGGATTTACCGCGACGACCGCCGCAACGTGTTCCTCGACGGCAATTCCAACCTCGTGTTGTGCGCGACCAGGGAATTCCCCGACAACTACTTCAGCGGCAAGCTGCGCGGCAACTTCCGGAGCATGATCAACCAGACCTGGGAAGCGCGGATCAAGCTGGACTGCCTGTTTCCCGGTCTGTGGCCGTCGTTCTGGGCCGTCAACGAGGACCCGCTGCCCGACGGCGAGGTCGACATCTTCGAGTGGTACGGCAACGGCAACTGGGCCCCGGGCACCACGGTCCACGCGGCATCCAACGGGAAGACCTGGGAGGGGCGATCGATCCCGGGGCTGGTGGACGGCGGGTGGCACACCTGGCGGATGCGTTGGGACGAGGACGGTTTCAAGTTCTGGCGGGACTACGTCGACGGCGCGAAACCGTACTTCACCGTCCCCCCGAAACCCATTCCGGTGCATGGTAATCCCGACGACAAGCGGTGGCCGTTCAATAACCCCGGCTATTGGATGACGCCCATGTTCACCCTCGCGGTCGGCGGGGTGGGCGCCGGGGATCCCGCCAGGGGCACCTTCCCGTCCGCGATGCTCGTCGACTACCTGCGCATCTGGTGAGCCTCAGCGTTCGGCCTTGATCACCTGGACCAGGTTGAACTGCCAGCGTTCGACGAGGCGGAAGCCCAGGTCTCGCGGCACCGCGAAAGCGGGGGTCACCCCGTAGCGCGGGCCCGGTGGCAGGGCCGGGCCCCGTTCGCGGAGGGGCCTGGACTCGTCGGCCTGGGTGATGATCCAGACGACGCCGCACCGGCTCAGCGGGCCGGCGACCACCTCGGGGATCAGGTTGGTGTCGAACACGTCGTTGCGGTCGGTGGCCCGCTGCCAGAGCGTGAGGTCGATCAGCTTGCTGTACGAGTCGGGGCGCGCCGCCAGCAACGGGCGCATCGGGGCCGGCATGAACGTCACCGTGTCGTTCACCAGCAAACAGTCACCCGGCGCGGCCCGTGCGGCGATCAGGTCGGCCACCTGGCTGTAGTCCATCCCGTATTTGGCGTATGGGTTGCGCTGCGCCGAAACGTAATTCGGTGCCGCGGCCACGGCGAACAGACCCACCAGGGCCGCCGTCCGCCAGGGCTTGACGGCCACCGCGGCGGCGCAGGCGCCCAACACCAGGGCCATCGCCGGTGCGCTGAAGGCCAGGTAGCGCGGCGTGTAGACCGGGTGCACGGCCGCCGCCCAGGCGACGATCAGCGCGGTCGGGATCACCAGCCAGGCGACCGAGAGGGCCAGCAGCTGCCGGTCCGCCACCCGCGAGGTGCGCAGCCACACCGCGCTCGCGGCCGCCACGAGCAGGGCGGAGGCCAGCGCGAACGTTGGGCTCCTTTCGAAATACTGCTGGACCGCCACGTCCTCGAGCGTGCGGCGCCCGATCGGCGCGATCCAACTGATCTGGTGCACCTGTCCGGCGGCCACGGCCAGAAACGGCGTCACGGCGCAGCCCGCCAGCACCGAGGTCACGGCGAAGCGCAATCGGACGCCGCCGCGCCGGAACGCGACGACGAAGGCGGCGTGTGCCAGCACCAGCAGCGCGAGGTACACGTCGAGCACCACCGAAACCGCTTGGGCGATACCGTAAAACAACCAGACCCGGGCGTTGTCACGGCGCGTGGCGTACACCAGCAACACCGTCAGCCACGCGGCGGCCATCATCGACAGGGCGTACGGGCGGGCCTCGATGCCCGCCCACGTCGAGCGGGGCAGGATCGCCGCGAACATCCCGGCGCTCACCGCAACGGTGCGCGACGAGAGTTGCCTGCCCAGCACCACCACCCCGGCCGCGGCGCCGCCGACGGCCAAACCGCTTGGCGCCCGGGCCCAGAACTCCGTGGGCGGGAAGATCGCGAACCAGCCGTGCATGAGCAGGTAGTACAGGCCGTGCACGGCGTCGACGTTGCTCAGCATCCGCCACAGCTGGGCCAGCGAGCGGCTGTAGGAGGCCGAGATGGTGGCCGCCTCGTCGTACCAGAACGACGGGCGGCCGGCGCCGCCCAGGCTGACCGTCGCGGCCAGCACCGCAACGATCAGCGGGTCCAGCGCGGCCGGCGGCGGCCTGAGCAGGGCGCGGTTGGACACCAGCGCTATGTTGCCAGAACGGATCCGGGGTCCCCGGGGCATGCAATTCGAACGTATGATCGATCGATGGGCCAGCTCGGGTCGATCGGGTACAACGGGCAGCCGGTCCGCAGCCCGTTGCGGGCGGTGCGTCCACCGCTCGCGGTGCTGGTCGACCTGACGGTACTGTTCCCGCGCGAGCCGCACCGTTCGGGCCGCTACCAGCCGAACGGCCTGCAGTTGCACAAGGTCGTCGAGGGACGGCTGAGCTGCTGGGGCCTCTGCGAGCAGGGCGACTGGTGGGGGCTGGTGACCTATCCGGTCGCGTACGGCTCCAAGCGGCGCACCGTGACGCACTGGGTGCCGGCCTGGACGCTGCGCCGCAAGGGTTAGGGCCCCAGCCGGCGTCCGCGGACGTCGGTCCCGGCGATGGCGGTCTCGCGCGTGGCCGTCAGCAACCCGAACAACGTCTGCTCGCGTGTCCCGGTCGCGGCGCGCAGCGCCGGTGCGCGCGTGGGGGCCACGGCGACGAAGTCGGCCTCCTTGCCGAGGTCGAGATTGCCGAACCGGTCCTCCATGTCGAGCGCGCGGGCGCCGCCGAGCGTGCCGAGGAACAGCAGCTCAGAACGCGACCCTGCCGTCGTCGCCGACGACCAGGGCGCCGTCCGGGATCGACTCGAGCGCCGCCGCGGCGCCCGTCAGCGACGGGGCGCCGGCGAGGTGAAAGATGTGCCCGAGATGGGTGTGCGCCACGTCGCGTGGATACCCAATGCGATGATTTCTGCCCGTGGCACAAAGTTCGGGCTCGGTGCTGACCGCCCTCACTGCGCTGGCGCTGGTCATCGCCGTCTCACCCATCACGGTCATCCCTGCTGTCCTGGTCCTGCACGCTCCCCGGCCGCGGCCGGCCGCCCTGGCCTTCCTCAGCGGCTGGGTGCTGGGCCTGGCCGCCGTCACCACGGCGTTCGTCGCGAGTTCCGACCTGCTCGGCGACTTACGCAAGACGCCGCCGGCCTGGGCGTCCTGGCTGCGCGTGGCCCTGGGCTCCACGCTGGTCCTCTTCGGTGTGTATCGGTGGCTCACCAGAAATCGTGAGCATCCCATGCCCGGTTGGATGCGTTCGTTCACCAGGCTGGCCCCCGTGCGCGCCGGGGTGACCGGGGCCGTCCTCGTGGTGATACGGCCGGAGGTCCTGATCCTGTCCGCGGCGGCAGGGTTGGCCATCGGAAGCAGCACCCTCGGTGTCGCGGGCGAGTTTTTGGCCGCGGCGTTCTTCGTCGTCGTCGCCGCGTCCACGGTCGCCGCCCCCATCCTGGCCTACGTCGGCGCCGGTGACCGCCTCGACGACGCGCTGGAGCGGCTCAAGGAGTGGATGGAGCAAAACCACGCCGCGATGATGGCGGTGATCCTGGTGTTGATCGGTTTGATGGTCGTCTACAACGGGATTCACGCTCTGCGCTGACCGCCTGTGGGAGGATTGCTGACCATGGCAGGTAGCTGGGGCACCGTGCTGACCGACCTCGTCCCGCTGGGGCTGGTCATCGCGCTCTCGCCGATCACGGTGATTCCCGCGGTGCTGGTGTTGCAGGCGCCGCGACGACGGCCCGCCAGCCTCGCGTTCCTGGGTGGCTGGCTGCTGGGCCTGGCCGCGCTGACGGCCATATCAGTGGCGGCCGCCGGCATGCTCGGTGGGATGCACGACTCCCCGCCGGGCTGGGCGTCGTGGCTGCGCGTGGTCTTCGGGTCGGCTCTCATCGTCTTCGGGATCTACCGGTGGCTGACCCGGCGTCACCACACCGAGTCGCCGTCGTGGATGCGTTCGTTCGCCACCATCACCCCGGTGCGATCGGGGATCACCGGAGCGGCGCTGGCGGTGGTGAGGCCGGACGTGTCCCTCATCTGCGTGCCGGCCGGATTGGCCATCGGCACAAGCGGACTGGGCGCCACTGGTGACTGGATGGCCGCCGCGTTCTTCGTCGTCGTCGCTGCCTCGACGGTCGCGATCCCCATCCTGGCCTATGTAGCCGCCGGTCGCCGCCTCGACGATCCGTTGGCGCGGCTGAAAGACTGGATGGACGAAAACAACGCCGCGCTGCTCGCGGTCGTCCTGGTCGTCATCGGGATAATGGTGCTCCATCACGGCATTCAGGCCCTGTAACCCCCGTCGGACAGGCCGGCGTCGGCTTCGAGCCGGTTGACCGCGCCGAAGGCGTACTCGCGGATCAATTCCCGGCCGTAGCCGACGAGCATGCCCGCGTAGCCCTTGGCCGCCCATTGCTGAGAGTGGCGCTCCTCATGGTGCAACACCCGGTCCAGCACGTGGGACCCGATGAGGCGACGCAACCGTTCGGCGGGGTCGGTGACGCTGCCCGCGTTGACCATGAAGATGTCGCCCCAGGTGGTGCCGCCGCGCGCGCAGAACCGGCGCTGGACCCAGTTGCCGCCCAGGCCCATCAGCATGCCGTTGGGCGTCGTGACCAAACGCGCCCCGTTGCGGTGGACGAAGCCGACGTCACGGGTGTAGCTCCAGCCGTTGGCCTTCTGCCGGTGGATGATTCGGCGCACCTCGGCGACGCCGTACGGGGTCTCGGGGAAGTCCGTGGGCTCCCGGCCCGGCCGTCCGTAGCCGGTGCCGGCGTTGAGCACGTAGGTCAGCAGCACCGCCCGGCGGGCGTCGTCGCCGCCGGCGTCCCGCGGAATCAGGAAGTACGACTTGCCGTCGGGGTCTTCGATCTCTTCCATCGTGTCGAGGAGCCGAAAGCCGGCGGGGGCGATGAGGGCGGCGATGGCGGCGACCACCGCCCGGGGTACCCCCCGGCGTTCGGCGTTGGCGAGCCACTTCGTGACGTGACCGCTGGCATCCTCGGCGAGCACGCTCCTCGATCTCCTTTCTCGCCCAACACTCTAGGGTGGAGCGAATGAACAGGCGGCCCCGGCAACGCGCGCGCGGTATCAAGGAGATCACAAGAGGGCTGGGAACTCTCGACCGTGAGCTGTTCGATGTGATCGCCAAGACCCCGACCCCGCTGCTGGACACCGTCATGCCGCCGTTTGACGCGGGCCGCCGACCATTCCAAGCTGTGGTTCGTCATCGCCGCGGGCCTGCTCGCCACGCGCCAGCCCGGCGCGCAGCGCGGCGCGGCGCGCGGCGTCGTCACCCTCGGGGTGACCAGCCTGCTCACCAATCAGGTCGCCAAGCGCATCCGGCAGCGTCCGCGTCCGGTCTAAGAGTCGGTGCCGCTGGTCAGGCGGGCCGGTCGCCGGCCGACGTCCAACTCCCTGCCGTCGGGGCATGCGGCCAGCGCCGCCGCATTCGCCGTTGGGGCGGGCCTGGAGAACCCGCCGCTGGGTTTCGGGCTGGCGCTGCTGGCGGGGCTGGTCGGACTGTCGCGGGTGGCCACGGGCGTGCACTATCCCGGCGACGTGCTCGCCGGGTTCGGCATCGGGGCCGGCGTGGCGGTCCTGGGCGGCCGGCTCGTCCCGCCGATCGTGGCCACCGCCCTGCCGAGCGCGGAGCCGCTGTGGGTCCCGACGCCCGAACGCCCCGACGGAGCCGGGGTGGTTCTGGTCATCAACCCGGAATCGGGCGGCGGCACCGGGTCCCGCGTGCGCGACGAGGTGCGCACCGAGCTGCCGAAGGCCGAGATCGTCGAGCTGGGCCCCGACGACGACCCCGAGCGCGTGTTGTGCGGCGCCGCCGGGCGCGCCGAGGTGCTCGGTGTCGGCGGCGGTGATGGAACCGTCGCCACCGCGGCGACCGTGGCCATCGCCACGGGGTTACCGCTGGCGGTGTTCCCCGGGGGCACGTTCAACCACTTCGCCAAGGACATCGGCTGCGACACCGTGGCCAAAACCGCCGAGGCGATCCGGCGCGGCACCGTGGCCCGCGTTGACCTGGTGTGCCTCAACGAAACTCGGATGGTGCTCAACACCGCCAGCATCGGCGCGTACCCGACCTTCGTGCAGCAGCGCGAGAAGCTCGAGAAACGAATCGGCAAGCCGCTGGCCGGCTTTTACGCGATGCTGCACACGCTGCGCCACGACGAGCCGGTGCGGATCCGCTACGACAACACCACCCTGTTGACGTCGCTGTTCTTTCTCGGCAACTCGCTGTACCTGCCCAGCGGTTTCGCTCCCGCCCGTCGGGCCCGCATGGACGACGGGCTGATCGACGTGCGCATGCTGGAGGCCGGCCGCCCGTGGGCGCGGACCAGGATCCTGACGGCGTTGGCACTGGGGCGCCTGCGACGCAGCCCGCTCTACCACGAGCTGCAGGCGCCCGAGTTCAGCTTCTTCCCCGTCGACGGCCCGACGGTCATCGCCCACGACGGCGAGGTCGGCGACGAATACGACCGCGCCAGTTTCATCGCGAAATACCGGATCCTGCCGGTGTACCGTCCGGGCCCCGGGTGCTGATCTGGCCGCGGCCACTGGCGAATTCACGACCGCTGCGTCGGGCAACGTCACCATTTGGATACGGTGCGGTGCGGCGCTGCGCGTGTCGCGCATTTGCTCTGCTATCAATTGAGGCGGTCGTCGACAGGCGGCTTCGGTATGGCTATGCGGTTCTGCTGCATCGTTTGACTGCGGAAAATATCTGAGCGCGAAAAAAAGGAGTTGACGTTGATGACGATCTCAGATCGATTCAACATCAAAGTGGTTGCTGGCGCTGGGTTGTGCGGGGCCGCTATTGCGTTGAGCCCGGAGGCCGCGGCCGTCCCGTACATGACGGGCGGCTACGCGTGCATCGAAGGGCAGTCGGGCGAGGCCGCCGCGCCGGCGGCCGTCGGTGGCGCTCCGGCCGCGGCCGGGGCGGCGGGAGCGGCGGGTGCCGCCGCCGGCGGAGCGCCGGTCTGTGCGCCGCTGACCGACATGTCGGGCATCCCGTTGGTTGCGCCCGGCCCGATCGCCCCGGTGCTGCCGGTGGGTGCCCCGCTGGTTGCGCTGGGCGGTGCCCCGGTGCCGGTGGGTGCGCCGGTGCCGATCGGTGCTCCGGTGCCGGTGGGCGCCCCGGTGCCGATCGGTGCTCCGATTCCGGTGGGTGCTCCGATACCGGTGGGTGCGCCGCTGCCGGTGGGCGCGCCGATCCTCGCGGGCGGACCGGTGGGTGCTCCAGTGCCGGCCGGTGCTCCCATCATCGACATGTCCGGCAGCTACGGGGGTAAGGGCGACCCGACCGGACCGGCGCCGGCCGGTGGGCCCGTGGCGGGTCAGCCACTCCCGGCCGGCCCCGCGCCCGCGGGCTGAGAGGCTCGTCCGGACCCGCCGTCAGGGGTTGTACGGTCCCGCTGGGTTGTCCCAGCGGGACCGTTCCCGTCTTGAAGGTTCTTCATCGCGCCGCCCGCGCGCATTGCGCAGATTTGCCGCGTTCGCTGGGAATGCACCATTCTCAATAAAAGCGCATGCACAGATCTTTCCAACCGACGGCCGTCGCCGCGGCTATTCCTGAACGATTACCGGGTCGCCGATGTTGACCGCGTTGAAATACCACTCCGCGTCCGTGGGGCTCAGGCTGATGCACCCATGGCTGACATTTTCCAGCCCCAGCGAATTGATGGCCCACGGGGCCGAATGCACGAAAAGGCCATGCCGAGTGATGCGGACGGCATAATCCACCGGGATCCGGTAACCGTCGGGGTCGGTGATGGGAATGCCGACGCTGCTCGAATCCATGATCACCGAGCGTTCCTTGGACAGCACGGTGTAGGTCCCGACGGGTGTCTCGTACTCGGGCCTGCCCATCGAGGCCGGCATCACGCCCGGCTCCCCCCAGTGGGGCCGGTGGTGCGGCGCCGGGAGTGAGGGCGGCGGTCCCGCCTCGACCCCGTCGATGCTGACCCGGAACGTGTGCTGCGAGATGCTGGCCACGCCGAGGACGGCGGGACCGGTCTTGAAGTCGGTGGCCAGGCCGCCGACTGACAGGGCAATTGTGCTGTGCGCCGGCCAGAATCGGTCGGGGACCCACTGCGCGACGTTGGCGTCGAGCCATTCGAACTTGCCGGTCATCGGGGGCGTCGAGGTGACCTCGGCGGCCCGCTCGGCGGCATGCCGGTTGCCGACGGGCGCGCTGAACGTCACGACCACGGGGTGCGCCACGCCCACCACGTCGCCCTGCGAAGGCAGCACCGAGGCGATGGCGAGCCTGTTCGATTGGTTCACCGAGGCCAGGCTGACATCGGTCGGGCCCGCAACCACGTTCGCAGCGACCCCGATGACGGCAAGGGCGCACCGAACAACTGACCGCATGATCCCTATTCCCTTTAACTGACAACGTTGCAATAGCGATCGTATGTGTGGGCCGGACGATGGAAGCGCAAGGGCGCGTAAGCGATTCGGTCAAGCTCTTGTCACGGTTAGGCCACGGCGAGCGGTGCCGGCGACTGGACTGCGTGCGCGAAGAGGTCCCGCCCGGCGAATGCCTTTGGGCAGCGTGAGCGGCGCCCGGACGGACCGACGACGTGAATCGAATCCGCGTTCTCAGCCCGGGAAGTGGTTTCCGCGTCGTCAGCGACGCGGCGTTGCGTCGCGCCGGAGGAACTGCGAAACGACGGATTCGAAGGTATCTGGGTTTTCCAGGAACGGAAAGTGAGTGCCTCCGTGGCGCCCGGTCACACGGGCGAAGTGTGCATCGGGTAGCTGCCGATACATCCAGTCTTGCGAAGCGATGGGAACATTCACCGAGTCGCCGGCGACGACGAGTGTCGGCACGTCGATATGTGGCATCAGGTGGCGCCAGTCATGGGTGGCCACGTCGAAGATGAGTTCGGCGGCGTGCCGGCGGTTGACCGTCAGGCTCTGGGAGATGAGCCACGACAACTGGTCAGGCGGAATTCCCGGTGAGGTGACTTCGGTCAGGAAGTCGCCCCGTGGGTCCGGGCCATCTGCGCGCAGCGAATCGGTGAACGCGAACAACCCGGCGGCCTCCATCGTCGCTCCGGCGACGAGGGCCTGGCCGTCGGTCCAGGTGGGATTCCTCAGGGCGCAGGGCATCTGGTCGACCAGCACCAGCGAGGCCACCCGGTCACGGCCGAATAACTCGAGGTAGGACCAGATCACGGCGCAGCCCATCGAGTGGCCCAGCAGGTGTACCCCGTCGAGGTCGCGGGCCACCAGGACGTCCCGCAGGTCGGCGGCCAGCCGATGGATGTGGTAGCCGATCTCGGGCGCCGAGGACTCCCCGTGGCCGCGATGGTCGATGGCCAACACCCGCCAGGACTGCGACAGGGTCGTCAACTGTCTGAGAAATATCTGCGAAGACTGCGACCACCCGGGCAGCAAAACCAGTGCCGGGCCGTCGCCCGCTTCGAGATGGCGAATGACCGTGCCGTCGGCACAGACGGTTTCGCCGAAAGTGACACGGTGCCCTTGCCCAGACGACCCCACAGTGATTCAACCTAGGGCAGCCAGTTCGCGACGGGGTTCATTGGAGCGCTTCCAGGCAATAAGTGGAGTACTTGCCCCCGCTTCGCCGTTCGACCGGTCTCAATGCTGGTCGAAGTGGAGCCGATGACGGGAATCGAACCCGCGTATTCAGCTTGGGAAGCTGATGTTCTGCCATTGAACTACATCGGCGCTGCTGCTGGAAAAGGCTAGCATCCGGTGGAGCGTGCTCGCGGGGTACCGGCAGGGCACCGCGGCGCTGCGGGCGCGGCAGCACGGCGGCGCCCGGCGTGCCGTCGGGACGCCACGCGGTGCCTCCGCGCGGCCGATTCGGAATATTGACAGCCGAATGTTTACACTTTCGTGATATTTCGTTATCTCGTAGGGTGCGTTTTGTGGGCAGGCATGAATTACCTAGGGCACGCCGCAAGTCGGCGCCGCTCCTGGCGGCGATCGTCGCCCCGGCCGCAGTCTTGTTTGCCGTAGGCGCAGACGTCTATCCGGGCGCCGTCCGCGACGAGGCCCAGCCGGTGGTCAGCGACGTGGAGACGTGCTGCTTCGAGGTGGTGGCGGCAACCCCCACCCCTGGGGCGTCGGGCATTGCCGGTGACCCCGCGGCTCGGAGCGCCGAGCTCGTCGCCGCCTCCCGTTACCACCGCCAACCCCGATTCCTGCCGGTCGGCATCGCACCCGAGCGGGGTCTGCAGGTCAGGACGATTCTGGTGGCTCGCGCCATTAGCGCGGAATTTCCCGAGATCCACGAGATCGGCGGGGTGCGTGCGGACCCGCTGCCCTGGCATCCCAACGGCTTGGCGATCGACGTGATGATCCCCAACCCTGGCAGCGCGCAGGGCATAGCGCTCGGGGACGAGATCGTCGCGTTCGTGCGGCGGAACGCGCGCCGCTTCGGGATGCAGGACGCCATCTGGCGGGGCGTCTACTACACGCCCAACGGCGCGCAACGCTCGCGGCTCGGCCACTATGACCACGTCCACGTCACCACCACCGGGGGCGGGTATCCCACCGGCCGAGAGATGTACCTCCGCTGAGGTGCGGCTACCCACGCGTTGTGGGGGTCGGGGGGCCACGGGCCCCCGCTCGGCGACAGCCCGGCTGCTCTGCGCCCCGCTCGTGACAGCGGGCCGAAACCACCCCACGGCCGGCCAGCGCCGGAATCCGGTCGAGTGTGGCGGACGAGGCGCCAGCGAGCGTGCTGTTGAGCTAGGAATCGCTTGAACAGCCGAGGAGTATTGAGCCGGTCGCCGGCGCCCGGCCGGGAAGGCGGAAGGAGCACCGTGTCGGAAGTACTGGTCACCGGATTCGGGCCGTATGGCGTAACGCCCACGAATCCGGCACAGCTCACCGCTGAGGCACTGGATGGTGCCACCATCGCCGGCGCAACGGTGGTCTCGCGGATTGTGCCCGGCGCCTACTTCGACTCGATCGCGGCAGCTCAGCAGGCCATCACGGAGGTCGGTCCGGAGTTGGTGATCATGCTGGGCGAATACCCGGGACGCGCCATGATCACTGTCGAGCGGCTCGCGCAGAACATCAACGATTGCGGACGATATGGCCTCGCCGATACCGCCGGCGCCGTTCTGGTCGGTGAGCCGACGGATCCGGCCGGCCCGGTCGCCTACCACGCGACGGTACCGGTTCACGCGATGGTGCTGGCCATGCGGAAGGCCGGTGTGCCGGCTGACGTCTCGGACGCGGCGGGCACGTTCGTGTGCAATCACCTCATGTACGGCGTGCTGCACCACCTCGCCCAGAAGGACCTGCCCATCCGCGCCGGCTGGATTCATCTGCCGTGCCTGCCCAGCGTTGCGGCCATGGACAGCAACCTTGGTGTTCCGAGCATGTCGGTGGAGACGGCCGCCGCCGGGGTGGCGGCCGGCATCGAAGCCGCCATCCGGCAGCCTCGCGATACCAGCGAAGCGGTTCCGTCCCGGTTGCAGATCTAGGCTTGCCCGCATCGGCGGGCCCAGGGCGGCAGCCGGGGACAGATAGGCTCTGCGGATGCTGCTCTCCGATCGTGACCTCAGGGCCGAAATCGCCGCCGGCCGGGTCGGCATCGACCCGTTCGACGACACCCTTGTGCAGCCCTCCAGCATCGACGTCCGCCTCGACAGCATGTTCCGGGTGTTCAACAACACCCGCTATACCCACATCGACCCTGCCGAACAGCAGGACGAGCTGACCAGCCTGGTCGAATCGGTCCCAGGGGAGCCGTTCGTGCTGCATCCCGGCGAGTTCGTGCTCGGCTCGACGCTGGAGCTGTTCACTCTGCCCGACAGCCTGGCCGGACGCCTGGAAGGCAAGTCGTCGCTGGGGCGCCTGGGCTTGCTGACGCACTCAACGGCTGGCTTCATCGATCCCGGCTTCAGCGGCCACATCACGCTGGAGCTGTCCAATGTCGCCAACCTGCCGATCACGCTGTGGCCGGGGATGAAAATCGGTCAGCTGTGCATCCTGCGGTTGACCAGCCCGGCGGAGCACCCGTACGGCACTTCGAGCGTGGGGTCGAAGTACCAGGGCCAACGGGGCCCCACGCCGTCGCGGTCCTACAAAAATTTCATAAGAACTACCTAAGTTCGGCAGCGCCAGCGCACAGCTTCCGAGGTCAGTGTTAATCAAGCGTTAAAAGAGCGGTCGCTTGATTGCTCCTCCGCCCAGACCATGACCGGCTGCGGAACTTTGGAGGATGTTGTGGATACCGTGCTCGGGGTGTCGATGGCACCGGCGGCGATCCAGATGGTGCTGCTGGAAGGCGAGAACGCCGACGGCCCCACCATCGAAGAGGACGAGTTCGACGTCATCGACGCCGCCGGCGCCGCGGCCGCCGCCGGCGCGCCCGATCAAGTGATCGCCGCCATCCTCGGCACGCGCGAGGGCGCGGCCGATGCGGGCCTGGAAGTGGCCGCGATCGGGGTGAGCTGCACCGACCAACACGAGGCCGCGGTGCTGCGCGATGCGCTGGCCGCCCACCGGATCGACAACGTCATGCTGGTGTCGGCGTTCCTGGCCGCCACGGCCCTGGCCCAATCCGTCGGCGGGGCAATGGGTTACGAGCGCACGGCCGTCCTTTTCGTGGAGCCCGACACCGCGACGCTGGCTCTGGTCGAGACCTCCGACGGTTCCATCACCGACGTCTGTAAGGAACACATCTGCGCCCGGCCCGACGGCGAGGCCGCCGCGCAGCTGAGCGAGATGTTGGCTGGGCTGGACGACGGGGAATCGGCTCCGGGCGGGCTGTTCGTTGTCGGTTCGGGCGTCGACCTCGCCGCGCTGAAGCCGGCGCTCGAGGCGGCGACGACGCTCGACGTGAGCGTGCCGGAGGAACCCCAGACCGCGTTGGCCCGCGGCGCCGCCCTGGCGTCGGCGAACGCGCCGCTGTTCGCCTCGTCGACCGCCGCGCTGGCCTACGCGCAAGACTCCGGCGCCGAGGCGGCCAACAGATTCACCCTGCCCGAATACCTCAGCCTCTCCGGGGTGCCCACGGGCGCCGAGGCCGGCGAGGACGACGTGGCCTACAGCGCCGTGCCGGACGAGGACGCCGAGGCCCCGACGGCCCTGATCGAGAAGCTCTTCCTGCCCGAAGAGAGCCAACCGCGTCGCCGGCCGGTCCTGCTGGTCGGCAGCGGCTTGGCGGTGGCAGGCATCAGCGCGGTGATCGCGCTCGAGATCGCGCTGGCGATCGGCATCCGCTCGACGGTGGCGCTGCAGCCCACCCCCAACCAGCAACTCATCGTTCCCACCCAGGCACCGCCCGCGCCGGTCGAGGCGTCGGCCCCCCGGCCGAAGATCACCCTGCCCAATGGGGTGGCCGCGCCCAAGCCCCAGGCACCAGCGGTGGCCGCCCAGCTGCCGGCCGCTCCGGCCCCCGAAGCGCCCGCGGTTGCCGCGGCGCCGGTGGTCCCGGTGGTGATCCCGCCGGTGGACCCCGTCGTGGTGCCACGGGTCCATATCCCCGCGCCGCTGATCGGCGTGCCCGCCCCCGACCGGATCATCAGCCCGCCGGTTGTCCAGGCCCCGCCGCACCCCTCTCCACCTGAGGTGTTCCCGCACCCTGTGCACGTGCCGAAACCGCAGTCGCCACCCGGAGGGGGTGGAACGGGCCCGCTGTCCCCGCCGCACCACACCCCGCCGGGGCAGGGTCCGGGCGGCATCGGTGGCGGCCACGTCCCGGTGCCGGGCACGGGTCCCGGGGGCCCGGGTGGGGGTCCGGGGCCTATTCACGTTCCCGGTGGGCCGGGTGATCTGGGCGGTGGCCACGTCCCGGTGCCCGGCACGGGTCCCGGGGGCCCGGGTGGGGGTCCGGGGCCTATTCACGTTCCCGGTGGGCCGGGTGATCTGGGCGGTGGCCACGTCCCGGTGCCGGGCACGGGTCCCGCCGGTGGGGGCGCAGGCGGGGGACCGATCGGCATCCCCGGCGGCGGTATCGGCGGTATCGGTGGCGGTGCGCCTTCGGGTCCCAGGCCGTCGGGTGGCGGACCCATCGGCGGTCACGGTGGTGGGCCCTTCGGTGGCCATGGCCCCGCGGGCGGGGGCGGACCGTTCGGTGGGGGCGGCGGGCTCTTCGGCGGCGGCGGACCGTTCGGCGGGGGCGGCTTCGGCCACGGTGGCGGTGGCTTCGGTGGGGGCGGCGGGCTCTTCGGCGGCGGCGGCGGACCGTTCGGCGGGGGTGGCTTCGGCCACGGCGGCGGTGGCTTCGGTGGCGGTGGCTTCGGCCACGGCGGCGGTGGCGGCTTCGGTGGCGGCTTCGGCGGCGGCCACCACTAACTCAGCGAGCGCTGCTTCGTCAGGGCCTGCGCGGCCCACGGGTAGGCTTCAAGCATTGCGGTCGGTCGAGAATCTGCACCGTCCCGTCCGTGCGCCAGAACTCCACACCGCCCCACAAATCCCGGCTCACGTCGGTTGAACCGGAATCGGCAACCAGGTAGTTCCGGTGCTCGCGGGCTGGGCCGGCGTAGCGAAGCATTCAGGGGGCGAACAGTGGTGGGCATCGTGCTCGGCGTCTCGATGACGCCGGCGAAGGTCCGCATGGTGCTGGTCGAGGGGGAGAACGCCGACGGGGTCATCGTCGACCAAGACGACTTCGACGTGACTGGGGAGGCATCGCCCGCCGAAGCGCCGACTCAGGTGATCTCGGCGATTCTGGGCACCCGGGAGGGCGCCGATGAAGGCGGCTACCAGCTCCTGTCGACCGGGGTGACGTGGACCGATCACGTCGAAGCCGCGATGCTGCGCGACGCGTTGATCGCCCACAAGCTCGAGAACGTCATGCTGGTCTCGGCGTTCATGGCGGCGGCTGCGCTGGCCCAGTCCGTCGGTGACGCGACCAACTATGCGCACACGGCATTGCTGTTCGTCGAGCCCTATACCGCGACCCTCGCGGTGGTCAACACCGATGACGGGTCGGTTTCCGACGTGCATCGGAAGATCCTCGCCGATGACGACGACGTGGCAGTGACCGAGCTCGCCGCGATGATCTCCACCGCGGAGGCGCTCGATTCGCGTCCGGAGGGCGTGGTCGTCGTCGGATCGGGCGTCGACGTTCCGCTGATCAAGCCGGCGCTGGAGGGCGCGACGTCACTGGAACTGTCCGTGCCCGACCAACCGGAGACGGCGCTGGCCCGCGGAGCCGCGCTGGCGGCTGCGAACGCGCCGTTGTTCGCGTCGTCCACCGCCGCGCTGGCCTACGCGCTGGACCCGGGCACCGGCGGGCTCGACCCGATGGCGCTCGCCGGACAGTCTCCCGGCCTGCTGCCTGGCTACCAGGGCCCACCGGAGTCGCCCGCCGATGCCGGCCTAGGCGACCCCAACGTCGCCTACAGCGCCGTGCCCGACGAGGAGGCCGACGCCCAGACCGGCGTCGTCGGCGCCAGTGGGAGGACGCGGCGGCGCAAGTCCCTGCTGCTGGTGGGCAGCGCATTGACTGCCATCGGCATCGCCGCTGTCGTGGCGATGGAAATCGCGTTGGCCATCGATATCCGCCCGACGGTGGCCCTGCGGCCAAGCCCGAACGAGAACATCATCGCCCCGGCGCATCCCGCGCCCCCGGCACAGGCGAAGCCGAAGGTCCAGCTGCCGCCCAAGCCGGTGGCCGTGCCGCACCGCATGCGCTCGCCGGCCGTCGCTCCTGCACCCGCGGCTCCACCGGTGCCTGCCCCGATTCCGGTGGTTCCGGCGCCGGTGCCCGTTCCCCTGCCCCGGGTGCCGATCGTTCGCCCACCCGCGCCGCGGCTCGGCGGCCACGGGCCCCTCGGCAGGCCTGGCCCCAGGGGACCCCTGCGCGGCGGGCACGGTCCGTTGGGCGGTGCGCATCCACGCGGTCCGCTCGGCGGCGGGCACGGCCCGTTCGGCGGTGGCCACGGCCCCAGGGGTGGACTGTTCGGCGGTCCGGGCATCCGCGGGCCCTTCGGCGGCGGGCACGGCCCGTTCGGCGGTGGACTGTTCGGCGGCGGTCATGGCGGTTTCGGTGGTGGGCACGGGTTCGGTGGCCATGGCTTCGGCGGTTTCGGTGGCGGGCACGGGTTCGGTGGCCATGGCTTCGGCGGTTTCGGTGGCGGGCACGGATTCGGTGGCTTCGGGCACCGGTGAGCACGGTGGCCGGGACCGGCGGAGGGCGTAAAATTGTGGTTTCAGGGGAATAGATAAAGTGGGTACTACCGGCGCGTTCTCGTCGCTGGAGGCGCGGCGACCGCAGCCCTCGAGTCAATGACTGGCGAACGACGATGGAGGAGCTTTGGACACGGTACTGGGCGTGTCGATGGCACCGACGGCAGTCCGGATGGTGCTGGTCGAAGGACAAGGAGCCGACGGCGCCACCGTCGATGAGGACAGTTTCAACGTCACCGCCCAGGAGGACGCGGCAACGGTCAGCGCGGCCGACCAGGTGGTGTCGGCAATCCTGGGCACCAAGGAGGGCGCGGCCGAGGGCGGCTACCGGTTGTCCTCGGCCGGAGTGACCTTCACGGACCCCACCGAGGCTGCCGCCCTGCGTGATGCGCTGGCCGCCCACAAGATCGAGAACGTGATGTTGGTCTCGGCCTTTCTGGCCGCGGCCGCGCTGGCTCAAGCGGTCGGCAACCAGACCAACTACGCGCAGACCGCCCTGCTCTACATCGAGCCCGACACCGCGACCCTGGCCGTCGTCGACAGCGCGGACGGGTCGATCACCGACGTCCATCGGCAGGCGTTGCCCGACGACGACGACGCGGCGGTCGCCCAGCTGGCCGCGATGGTGTCCAAGGCCGAGGGGTTGGCCCCGCGTCCGGACGCGGTGTTCGTCGTGGGGTCCGGGATCGACATCCCGATGATCAAACCGGCCCTCGAGGACGCGACCACGCTTCCGTTGACCGCGGCCGAGGAGCCCGAAACGGCGCTGGCCCGGGGCGCCGCGCTGGCATCGGCGAGCGCCCCGCTGTTCGCCTCGTCGACCGCGGCGCTGGCTTACGCTCAGGACCCCGGCACCGGTGCTATTGACCCGTTGGCCATCGCCCCGGGTTACTTCGAGGCCGCCGGCGGGGCCGGGAAGGGCAATCTGGCCTACAGTGCCGTCGCCGACGACGACGCCTACACCGGTGACCAGACCGCCGTGACCAGCCTCGTCGACGGGGGCGACCACGATCGCAGGTCCTTCAAGCTGCTGGGGACCATGTTGGCGGGGATCTTCGTGGTCGGCGTTGCGGCCCTGGTCGTCGCGCTGGCGGTCGCCATCCGGCCCACCGCGGGTGTGCGACCCAACCCCGGCCACAAACTCGTCGCGCCCACGCACCAGGCGCCGGCACCGTCCGCGCCCGCGCCCAGCCCCGCTCCGCAGGCTCCACCCTCAGCCCCGAAAGCCCCGGCGTCTGCTCCGAAAGCCCCGGCGTCTGCCCCGAAAGCCCCGGCGCCGGCCCCCAAGGCTCCGGCACCGGCTCCGCAGGCTCCGGCGCCGGCCCCCAAGGCTCCGGCGCCCGCCCCCGCACCGGCACCGCCTCCGGTGCAAATCCCGTTACGACTCCCGCCGTTCATCGGCGGGGGCGGGGATGATGACGACGGCGGTTTCCCCGGCATTCCTCACGGTGACCACGGTCATGGATTCGGCCACGGCCACGGCGGCTTCGGGATCCCGGGCATCCCCGGGCTGTAGCCGGAGAAGTAGTGCGCCGGCGACGGTCCGGTGCCAGCTGTCATCTGCCGTTTGCCTCCCGCTTAGCGGGTTGATGCAGTTCGCTCATCGCGGCCGCCTACACCGGTGGTATGCGCTGCACCGTCTTCGGCACCGGCTACCTGGGTGCCACTCATGCCGTCGGGATGGCGGAACTGGGGCACGAGGTCGTCGGAGTCGATATCGATCCGGGCAAGGTCGCCAAACTCGCCGGCGGCGACATCCCCTTCTACGAGCCGGGCCTGCGCAAGCTGCTGACCGACAACCTCGCCGCCGGGCGGCTGCGGTTCACCACTGACTACGACATGGCCGCCGAGTTCGCCGACGTGCACTTCCTGGGCGTGGGCACGCCACAGAAGAAGGGCGAGTACGGAGCCGATCTGCGCCACGTCCACGCCGTCATCGAGCAGCTCGTGCCGCGGCTGACCGCGACGTCGGTGCTCGTCGGCAAATCGACGGTGCCGGTGGGCACCGCGGCCGAACTGGCTCAGCGAGCCGCCGCGCTGGCGCCGCGGGGGGTCGACGTCGAGGTCGCGTGGAACCCGGAGTTCCTGCGCGAAGGCTACGCGGTCCACGACACGTTGAGCCCGGACCGCATCGTGCTTGGCGTGCAACCCGATTCGGTGCGCGCCGAGCCCGCCGTGCGCGAGTTGTACGCGCCGCTGCTGGCCGCGGGTGTGCCGTTCCTGGTGACCGACTTGCAGACCGCGGAGTTGGTCAAGGTGTCCGCCAATGCCTTTCTGGCGACCAAGATTTCGTTCATCAACGCGATCTCCGAGGTCTGCGAGGCCGCGGGCGCCGACGTGAGCGTGCTGGCCGACGCGCTGGGTTATGACCCGCGGATCGGGCGCCAATGCCTCAACGCGGGTTTGGGTTTCGGCGGCGGCTGCCTGCCCAAGGACATCCGGGCATTCATGGCCCGCGCCGGCGAGCTCGGGGCCGACCAGGCTCTGACCTTCCTGCGCGAGGTGGACAGCATCAACATGCGCCGGCGCACCCGGATGGTCGAATTGGCCACCGCCGCCTGCGGCGGTTCCCTGCTGGGCGCCAACATCGCGGTGCTCGGCGCGGCCTTCAAACCCGAATCCGACGACGTGCGCGACTCGCCCGCGCTCAACGTCGCGGGCCAGCTGCAGCTCAACGGCGCAGCGGTCAACGTGTATGACCCCAAGGCGCTCGACAACGCGCAGCGGCTGTTCCCGACGCTGAACTACGCGGTGTCGGTCGAGGAGGCCTGCGAGCGCGCCGATGCGGTACTGGTGCTCACCGAATGGCGGCAGTTCGTCGAACTCGATCCCCAAGACCTGGCCGACCGGGTCCGGTCCCGCGTCGTCGTCGACGGCCGCAACTGCCTGGACGTCGCGCGCTGGCAGCAGGCGGGGTGGCGGGTGTTCCGGCTGGGCGCGCGGCGCTCCTAGCCCACCGGGCCGGGCGTGGTGGCCACCGCGTCGGCCAGCAGCTCGCTGAGTTCGTCGGCGTACGCCAGTTGGCGCCGCAGGCGTGCCGCGCTGTCGCGGACCTTCTGCCCGCAGTGCCCGAGCGCGGCGCGGGCGTTGTCGCGCTGTTCCTGGGTGGCGCCCTTGGCGCGCAGCACCTCGAGCGAGTCCAGCAGCTCTTTCATCTCGGCCAGCGTGAATCCCAGCGGCTTCATGCGGCGGATGACGAGCAGCCGCTGCACGTCGTTCTCGGTGTACAGGCGGAAACCGCCCGCCGAACGCGCCGACGGCTCGACGAGCCCCACCTCGTGGTAGTGACGCACCGTGCGCACCGACAGCTCGGTGCGCAATGCCACCTCGCCGATTTGCAGGTGACGGTCTGCCTGGCCAAGCAATGGGTGCCCCTTCGTGCTGCTAGTACGCGGCGGCAACGAGCGGCTCCAAATGGCGTTCCGGGTTGTTCCGCGCGATGGTTTCCAGCCACCACTTGTCGGTGAACAAGGCCAGCAGGGCGCCGTCGGTGCGGGTCAGCACCTCCACGCCGCGCTGCGCCTGAAGGAAATCGGCGTCTCGGGCGCGGGTGCGGCGGGCCACCGTGTAGTTGAGGTGTTCCAGTTCCACCGGGGCCTTCAGTTCGGTGGCCATGCGGTGGCTGGTCACCTCGAACTGCATGGGCCCGACGGCGGCCAGTACCGGGGCCTGGTCGCCGCGCAGGTCCGACCGCAGCACCTGGATCACCCCCTCCTGCTCGAGTTGGGCGATGCCCCGCCGAAACTGCTTGTGCTTGCTGGTATCTGAGGCACGCGCGACGGCGAAGTGCTCGGGGGCGAAGCTGGGTATCGGCGGGTATTCGACCGGCTCGTCACGGTAGAGGGTGTCACCGACGCGCAAAGCGGTCGCGTTGACCAGCCCGATCACATCGCCCGGGTAGGCCACGTCGAGGGTGGTGCGTTGCTGACCCAACACCGACTGCGCGTACTTGGTCGTGAACGGTCGCCCGCTGGCGGCGTGGGTGACCACGTCGCCGCGGTTGAAGGCGCCCGAACACACCCGGGCAAAGGCGATCCGGTCGCGGTGCGCCGCGTCCATCCCCGCTTGGACCTTGAAGACGAAGGCGCTGAACGGGTCGGTCAACTCGCGGCGCCGGCCGCCCCCATCACGTGACGCCTGCGGAGCGGGCGCGGACTCGATGAGGGTGTCCAGCAGTTGACTCACCCCGAGGTTAAGGATCGCCGAGGTGAACAGCACCGGCGTGGTCTGACCCGCCAGAAACGTGTCCCGGTCGAAGTCGGCGCCGTCGGCCGACAGTAACGCGCACTCCTCTACGGCGGTGTCGAAATCAGCCCCGGCGACCTGGCGCGCGCGGTCGGGATCCATGCGCTCCTCCGCCGCGATCGTCGCGCCGCCGGCGGTCCGGGTGAAACGGACGAAAGCGCCGGTAGCGCGCTCAATGACCCCCTGAAAGTCGCCCGCACTTCCGACCGGCCAGTTCAGCGGCGTGGGCCGTACCCCGATTCGGTGGTCGATCTCGTCCAGCAGTTCCAGGGCGTCTCGGCCCGGCCGATCCCATTTGTTGATCACCGTGATGATGGGGATGCGGCGATGACGGCAAACCTGGAACAACTTCAGCGTCTGCGGTTCGAGGCCCTTGGCGGCGTCGATCAGCATCACCGCGCAGTCGACCGCCGTCAGCACCCGATACGTGTCCTCGGAGAAGTCGGCGTGACCGGGCGTGTCGAGCAGGTTGATCACGCATTCGCCTCGACCCCGGTGGTGGTAGGCGAATTGCAGCGCGGTCGAGGAGATCGAGATTCCGCGTGCCTTCTCCATCTCCATCCAGTCCGACACCGTCGCCTTGCGCCCCGCCTTGCCGTGGACGGCGCCGGCTTCGGCGATGACCCGCGCATGCAGCATCAGCGCTTCGGTGAGTGTCGACTTGCCCGCATCGGGGTGACTGATCACCGCGAACGTACGCCGCCGCAGCGCTTCCTCGGCAATCCGTGTCACGCTCGGCGGGGTCACCTCGTGGGCGAGCATCGGTACTCCTCGATTGGGTGGCTCCGTCTCAAACTGCATTGTGCCCGGCGCCGACGGCTAAGCCGTGGCGCGGCCGACCAACTACACTACTCTTACGTTACTGTAGAGTTGTCCTGGGGCTTGTACCGGCCTGCCGGGATGCGGCCCACGCCGCGACCTCGGTAGGCGCGCACCTCGGTAGGAATTGACGGCGTGTTCGAAGCAGACCCTGGGGGACATGCTCTGTGCAGAACGAGAACGTACGCAAGCTGCGCGCGGTGCTGCAGAGCCTCAACACCGTGATGCTGACCACCGTCGACGACAAATACCACCTCGTCAGCCGGCCGATGTCGGTTCGCGTGGACGAATTCGACGGTTTACTAAGACTTTTCGCGCCCACCGATGCGCGGTGCGTCGGGCACACCGGCGCGCGCGCGTGGGTCAACGTCGCCTACACGTCGCCGGCCGCCTCGGTCTCGCTGGCCGGGCTGGCCACGCACATCACCGACCACGGCTGCATCGCGCAGCACTGGCATGACGGCCTGGACCCCTGGATCCCCGGCGGCCCGGCCGCGGCCACGATGATCGAGATCACCGTCTTCGAGGGCCGCAGCTGGACGGTGGCCGAGCGACTGCCTGAGGAGCGCGCCGGCTAGCTGTACCCGGGCAGGACGTTGGTAGCAGGGGTGTTGGCTTGGGCGGCGGTGCCTTCGCGTTCGTCGGCACGCGCTTCTCGTTCATCTGCCGGCCGCTCACGGAAGTTGGCGATTCGGTCGTGCTCGTCGGCGATGCTTTCCCGCTCGCCGGCGAACGACTCCCGTTTTGCCAGCTCGGCCTCGCGATCGGGCCGGTCGTCGCCCCGCTCAGCCATCGCGGCCCGCGCTCTCGGTCTCCTGCCCTGCCCGCGCGGCCTCGCCCTCGGCCCGTCGCCGGGTGAGCGCGCGTTCGCTGGCGGCCTGCTCGCGAAGCTCGGCTTCATGTTGTCGTAGCCGATTTTTCGGCCGTCCACTGGGCGTACTCGGCATTGCCGCCGGGACAGCCCAGCGCATCATTGGCCTCCGCCTCGCGCTGGTTGGCGGCGCGCTCGATTCGTCCGCAATCCGCTCCCGCTCGTCGGCGATCCGTTCATCGGCCACGGCTTCGCGGCGATCTGCCAGGATGGCGCGCGTCTCGAGAAGGCGCACCCATCTCTCCACACCCTCAGTAAGCTCTTCTCTCCCGGCGGCCATTCGCTCGCGCTCCAGGGCGAGCCTCTCCTCGATTCCCGCGCACGGTAACCTGCCTCGCGTGGACTATGCCTCCGCATTTCTCGAAGAGAACCGCGCCTTTTCGGAGTTCTTCCGCGATGTGGATGACTCGACGCCGGTGCCGACCTGCCCGGGCTGGACGCTCAAGCAACTGTTCCGCCATGTGGGCCGGGGCGAGCGCTGGGCGGCCCAGATCGTCCGGGACAAGCTCGACCATGCCCTCGATCCCCGCGAGGTCGAGGGCGGCAAGCCGCCGGAGGATCCCGCCGGCGCGATCTCGTGGCTGCAGGGCGGGGCTCAGCGGCTCGTCGACGCGGTGGAGCTGACCGGCGCGGAAACCCCGGTGTGGACCTTCCTGGGTCCACGCCCGGCGGGCTGGTGGCTGCGGCGCTGGGTGCACGAGATCGCGGTGCACCGCGCGGACGCCGCCATCGCCACCGGCGCCGACTTCGGCCTGGCGCCCGACATCGCGGCCGACGGGATCAGCGAGTTCCTCGAGCGGGTCGCGGTCCAGGCCGGCCGCGATGGCGCCGAGCTGCCGCTCGCCGAAGGCCAGACCCTGCACCTGCATGCCACCGATCCCGGGCTGGGCGAATCCGGCGAGTGGACCGTCGCCGTGCAGGACGGCCACATCACGTGGTCCCACGAGCACGCCAAGGGCACCGCGGCCCTGCGGGGCGGCGCCACCGAACTGCTGCTGGCCATCCTGCGAAGGGTGTCACTGGCCGAGACCGGCGTGGAACTGTTCGGCGACGACGCGGTGTGGAAAAACTGGCTGGACCGTACGCCGCTCTAGCCACGGGCGCTGGACGCACACGGTAATTTGCACACCATGACCACATCGGAGATAGCAACCGTGCTGGCCTGGCATGACGCCCTCAACGCCGCCGACCTCGACACGTTGGTGACGCTGTCCAGCGACGACATCGACATCGGCGACGCGCACGGCGCCGTGCAGGGCCACGAGGCGCTGCGCGAATGGGCCGGGTCCCTGAACCGCACGGCGGAGACCGGCCGGATGTATGTGCACGACGGGGTGGTGGTCGTCGAGCAGAAGATCAGTAGCGCCGACGATCCCGGCGCCGTCACGAACGCCGCGTCGGCGTTCCGGGTGGTCCACGACCACGTCACTTCGGTGTTCCGCCATGAGGACCTGGCGTCGGCGCTGGCGGCCACCGAACTCACCGAGTCCGACCTGGTGAAATAGGAGACACGCATGCGGGGCATCATCCTGGCCGGCGGATCGGGCACCCGCCTGCATCCGATCACCATCGGCATCAGCAAGCAGTTGCTGCCGGTCTATGACAAGCCGATGATCTACTACCCACTGTCCACGCTGATGATGGCCGGTATCCGCGACATTCTGGTGATCACCACCCCGCACGACTCGGCCGGTTTTCAGCGGTTGCTGGGTGACGGTGCGCAGTTCGGCGTCAACATCAGCTATGTGACCCAGAACAGCCCCGACGGCCTGGCCCAGGCTTTCATCCTGGGAGCCGAACACATCGGCAGCGACTCGGTGGCTTTGGTGCTGGGCGACAACATCTTCTACGGCCCGGGACTGGGCACCAGCCTTAGCCGCTTCCAATCCATCAGCGGCGGAGCCATTTTCGCCTACTGGGTGGCCAACCCGTCGGCCTATGGTGTGGTCGAATTCAGCGATGACGGCATGGCCCTGTCGCTGCAGGAGAAGCCCGCGACGCCCAAGTCGCAGTTCGCCGTGCCGGGCTTGTACTTCTACGACAACGACGTCATCGAAATCGCCAAGGGCCTGAACAAATCGGAGCGCGGCGAGTACGAGATCACCGAGGTCAACCAGATCTATCTGAACCGGGGCCGGCTGGCGGTCGAGGTGCTGGCCCGCGGGACGGCGTGGCTGGACACCGGCACCTTCGACTCGCTGCTGGATGCCAGCGACTACGTCCGCACGCTGGAAAGGCGGCAGGGCCTCAAGGTCAGCGTGCCCGAGGAGATCGCCTGGACGCAGGGCTGGATCAGCGATGCGCAGCTGGAAACACACGCGCGCACGCTGGTCAAGTCCGGGTACGGCGACTATCTGCTCGGGTTGTTGGAGCGGCGCTGATCTCGGTCGGCTGCGCCACGACTGCTCACTGGCGGTAGCTGACCAGGAAGTTGCCGAGCCGCTCGATCGCGGCCGCCAGGTCGCGGGCCCACGGCAGCGTCACGATGCGCAGGTGATCCGGTGTCGGCCAGTTGAAACCGGTGCCCTGGGTGACCAGGATCTTCTCCTGCAGCAGCAGGTCCAGGACCAGCTGCTCGTCGTCGGTGATGTCGTAAACCTCCGGGTCCAGCCGCGGGAACGCGTACAGCGCGCCCTGCGGCTTGACGCAGGAGACCCCCGGGATCTCGTTGAGCTTCTCCCAGGCGACGTCGCGCTGCTCGAGCAGCCGGCCGCCGGGCAGCACCAGGTCGTCGATGCTCTGGTGGCCGCCGAGGGCGACCTGGATCCCGTGCTGCGCGGGGACATTCGGGCACAGCCGCATGTTGGCCAGCAGGCTGATGCCCTCGATGAAGCTGCCCGCGTGGTCCTTGGGCCCGGTGATGGCCAGCCAGCCGGCGCGGTAGCCGGCGACCCGGTAGGCCTTGGACAGGCCGTTGAAGGTCAGGCACAGCATGTCAGGTGCCAGCGTGGCCACGCTGATGTGCTGGGCGTCGTCGTAGAGGATCTTGTCGTAGATCTCGTCGGCGAGAAGCAGCAGCTGATGCTTGCGCGCCAGCTCGACCATCTGGGTCGAGGATTTCGCGGCTGTAGACCGCACCCGTCGGGTTGTTCGGGTTGATCACGACAAGCGCCTTGGTGCGCTCGGTGATCTTGGACTCCAGGTCGGCGATGTCGGGCTGCCAACCCTGGGTCTCGTCGCACAGGTAGTGCACGGGCGTGCCTCCCGCCAGGGAGGTCGACGCCGTCCACAGCGGGTAGTCCGGCGAGGGGATCAGTACCTGGTCGCCGTTGTCGAGCAGCGCCTGCAGCGTCATCGTGATCAGCTCGGAACACCCGTTGCCCAGGAAGACGTCGTCGACGTCGAACCGCGGGAAGTCCTCGACCAGCTCGTAGCGGGTGACCACCGCACGCCGGGCGGGCAGGATGCCCTGCGAGTCGGAATAGCCCTGGGCATAGGGCAGCGCCTGGATCATGTCACGCATGATCACGTCGGGCGCCTCGAAGCCGAATGGCGCCGGGTTGCCGATGTTGAGCTTGAGGATGCGGTGCCCCTCGGCTTCCAGCCGCGCGGCGTGCTGGTGCACCGGGCCGCGGATTTCGTACAGGACGTCCTGCAGCTTCGACGACTGCGCGAACACCCGCTGCCGGTGATGACCGGAGGCGTGCACGGGCAACTGGTGGGTTGTCACGACACTATGGTGCCATTGCTGTCCACCGAAATTTTGCCGACCGGCGTTAAATGGCTGTTCAGCGCTTGCCCGGCGGGCGCGCGCCGCGGGCTATGCCCAGCCCCTTGACCGGGGGCGCCGGTGGCGTCTCGTCTTCGTCGGTCTGCTTTGGCGCCTCGGTCTTGGGCTCCGGCTCCGGCTTGGCGCCCGGCTGCTCCTCGGCGGGCTTGGCCGCGGCTTCGGCGGGCTTGGCAGCGGCCTTCTTGGCCCCAGGCCGCTTGGCGCCGGCGGCGATGCCCAGGCCCTTCACGGGGGCGGCGGGCTCGGCGGATTCGGCGGGTGCCTCGGTGGACTCTGCCTTCTCCGGCGCCTTCTCCGGTGCCTTTTCCGGTGTCTTGGCCGCGGGCGCGGCCTTCTTGGCGCCGGGTCGCTTGGCGCCGCCGGCGATGCCCAGTCCCTTGACCGGCGCGGCCTCGGTTTTCGCCTCGGCCTTTTCCGGCTCCTTTTCCGGTGCCTTGGCCGCGGGCGCGGCCTTCTTGGCGCCGGGCCGCTTGGCGCCGCCGGCGATGCCCAGTCCCTTGACGGGGGTGGCCTCGGCCGTTTCGGCCGCCTTGGGCTCGGCCGCCTTGGCGGGCTCCTCTACCTCGGTGGGGGCCTCGGCGGGCGCAGCCGGGGCTGTGGCCTTGGCCTTGGGCTCGGTCTTCGCGGCCTCTTCGGCGGCGGCGCCCTTCGCGGGCAGCGTGGCCTTGTCGTACTCGATCGATCCGAGCAGCACCTGGGCCACGTCCATCACCTCGACGCCCTCGCGGCCGGCCTCCTCCTGCCGGTCGTTGACGCCGTCGGTGACCATCACGCGGCAGAACGGGCAGGCGGTGGCGACGGTGGCGGCCCCGGTGGCCAGGGCCTCGTCGACGCGTTCGTGGTTGATGCGCTTGCCGATGTGCTCTTCCATCCACATCCGCGCACCGCCGGCGCCGCAGCAGAAGCTGCGCTCGGCGTGCCGGGGCATCTCGGTGAGGGTCGCTCCGGCGGCCCCGATCAGCTCCCGCGGCGCCTCGTAGACCTTGTTGTGCCGGCCCAGGTAGCACGGGTCGTGATAGGTGATGTCCTGTGAGACCGCGGTGACCGGCACCAGCTTCTTGTCGCGGATCAACCGGTTGAGCAGCTGGGTGTGGTGCAACACCGTGTAGTTGGCGTCCAGCTGGCGGTACTCGCGGCCCAGGGTGTTGAAGCAGTGCGGGCACGTGACGACGACCTTGCGGTCCACGGTCTCCACGCCCTCGAACACCCCGTCCAGGGTCTCGACGGCCTGCTGCGCGAGCTGCTGGAACAGGAACTCGTTGCCCGAGCGGCGCGCGGAGTCGCCGTTGCATGACTCCCCGGAACCCAACACCAGGTACTTCACGCCCGCGATCGCGAGCAGTTCGGCGACGGCCTTGGTGGTCTTCTTGGCCTTGTCGTCGTAGGCGCCCGCGCAGCCCACCCAGAACAGGTACTCGTAGCCGTCGAAGCTCTCGACGTCCTGGCCGAAGACGGGGACGTCGAAGTCGACCTCGTCGATCCAGTTGGTGCGGTCCGAGGCGTTCTGCCCCCACGGGTTGCCCTTGGTCTCCAGGTTCTTGAACAGCGTGGACAGCTCGGAGGGGAACTCCGACTCCATCATCACCTGGTAGCGGCGCAGATCAACAATGTGGTCGACGTGCTCGATGTCCACCGGGCACTGCTCGACACAGGCGCCGCAGGTCACGCACGACCACAGCACGTCGGGGTCGATCACCCCGCCCTGCTGCGCGGTGCCGACCAGCGGGCGCGCCGCCTGCTCGGGGCCGTGCCCCGGCACCCGGCCGAAGCCGGACTCCGGCACATGGTGGCCCTCCTCCGCGGCGGTCTCGAGGTCGAGGCCCTCCAGCGGCTCACCGTTCTTCTCGCCCAGCAGGTACGGCGCCTTGGCCATCCAGTGGTCGCGCAGGTCCATGATGACGAGCTTGGGGGAGAGCGGCTTGCCGGTGTTCCAGGCCGGGCACTGCGACTGGCAGCGGCCGCACTCGGTGCAGGTGGCGAAGTCCAGCATGGCCTTCCAGCTGAAGTCCTCGATCTTGCCGCGGCCGAATTGCGCGTCGTCGGGCGGGTTTTCGAAGTCGACCGGCTTGCCCTGGTATTCGACCGGCAGCAGCGGGCCCAGGCCGTCCGGCAGCCGCTTGAAGATGACGTTGATCGGCGCGGTGAAGATGTGCAGGTGCTTGGAGTGCAGCACGATGATCAGGAACGCCAGCATGACCGCGATGTGCGCCAGCAGCGCCGTCGTCTCGATGATCTCGTTGGCGGGCTGGCCCAGCGGCCGCAGGATCGCGCCGAACAACTGCGACAGGAACGCGCCCTTGCCGTAGGGCAGCGTGCCGTTGTTGACGGCCGACCCACGCACCAGCACGTAGGTCCAGATGACGTTGAAGATCATGAATAGGACCAGCCACGCGCCGCCGTTGTGCGAGCCGTAGAACCGCGACGCCCGGCCGATCTCGCGCGGGTTGCGCACGGTGCGGATGATCGCGAAGGTCACGATGCCCAGGAAGACGGCGGTGGCGAAGAAGTCCTGCAGGAAGCCCAGCGCGTCCCAGGTGCCGATGACCGGGATGTGGAAGTTCGACTGGAACAGGAAGCCGTAGGCCTCGATGTAGACCGTGAGCAGGATGAAAAAGCCCCACATGGTGAAGAAGTGGGCCAGGCCGGGGATCGACCACTTCAGCAGCCGGCGCTGCCCGAAGACCTCGGCGATCTCCGTCCAGACGCGCTTGCCGGGGTCGTCGGTGTGCCCGGGAGCCGGCTGTCCGGACGTCGTCAGCTTGAACAGCCACCACACCCGGCGGAGGGCCAGCGCGGCCATGACCAGCGTCATGCCCATGCCGACTGTCAGTCTGATGAGCATCTGCGTGTGCACAGAAAGTCTCCCCAATGCGTCGTTAGTTCAGCGCGCTTGATTTACCTGCTTAGCCCTGCTCATAGTTACATCTCGGCCGCTTCGGACGCGAGAAAGGGTGCCCTAACCTGCCGTTCACCGGCGCCCCTGGCCTGCGGTTCCGCGGGCGCGGCGGCGTCGTCCGCGGCCGGGGTCAGTGCCTAAACCGGGGGAACAGCCGTTCCCTGGTGGTGGTGGGCGGCGCGGTCGTCGTCGCCTGCGATGTCGTGGTCGGCTGCGCTGTCGTGGTCGGCTGGGTCGTCGTGGTGGTGGACGGGGGCGCCGAAGTGGTGGTCGTCGTCGTGGTCGTCGGTGCGGCGGTCGTGGTGGTCGCCGTAGCCGTCGTCGGCGGCGCGGTGGTGGTCGGGGTCTGCTCGGACGAGGGCGGCGGTGCCGGGATGACCGTCACGGTGGTGCTGTTGTTGGGCAGGGTCACGGTCATGGTCTGCGGTGTCGGTGCGCCCGGTTTGTTCGACTCGTCGCGGCCCAGGGTGAGCGCCAGCAGCGCTGCGACCAGCACGGCCGCCCCGGCGCCGACCAGGCTCAGCACCAGCGCCGTGCGCTTGTACCAGGGCAGGGACGTGTCCTCGTCGGCGTAGTCGGCCTCCGGTTCGCGGCCGTAGCCGCCGGTGTGTTCGGGGCCGGTGTAGGGGACCGGCTCGTCGGAGTCCTCGGCGTCCTGCGACCAGGCCATCGGGCGGTAGTCGTCCGAATCGTCGGCGGCCGCCCAGGCGGCCTGGGTCATCTCGGCGGGAACGGCGGCCAGCTCGGTCGGGCTCTCGACGACCGGTGCGGCCGCGGTCGGTGCGCCCGCCGCCGAGCGCTGCACGCCGAGCAGCGCGGCGCCGACGGCGGCGGCGTTGCCGGGCTGCGGCGCGGTCAGGATCGGTGACTGCAGGCGCCCCGACACTTTCGCGGCGATCAGCGGGATCCCGGCGCCGCCGCCGACGATCGCCCCCGCGGCCACCCTGGATCGGTCGATCCCGTTGCGCCGCAACGTCTCTTCGAGGGCATCGAGGAAGCGGTCCAGGGGTCCGGAGACGAGTTGTTCCAGCTCGGCGCGCGACAGTCGGACATCCTCGCCGGACACTGCCGGGACCGTCGCCTGCGTGGCCGTCGACAGTTCTTCCTTGGCGCGCCGACATTGGCCGCGCAGCCGGGTCAGCGATCCCATCCGCGTGGTGCCGGCGGCGCCGGTCGCGTCGATCTCCGGCTCGGCCGCCCGCACGCGATCGAGGACGAGCTGATCGATCCCGTCGCCGGAGAACTCGGCGTAGCGCAGCGTCGATCCGATTTGCCGGAAGCCCGAACCCGCGTCGCTCAGCGTCACGCTGGTGCCGCCCGCGCCGAAGTCGCAGACGACCACGACACCGTCGGCGGGGAATCCGCGGTTGCCGCGCAGCGCCGCAAGCGCGGCGGCGGCGTCGGACACCAGGACCGGCGCCACGCCGCGGGGCGCCAGGTCGGGTTGGGCGAAGAACTCGTTGCGGAGCGCGGTGGCCTGGGCCTCGGACCAGTACGCGGGCACCGCTACGGTGATCGGTGCCCCGGAGCCGACGGTGCGGGCCATCGCCTCGATCGCCTCGACCGTCACCGCCTCGCCGGGGTACTTCGTCCCGTCGGCCGCCACCAGCGGGGCGCGGTCGCCGACGCGTTCGACGAATCCACGCAGCACCAGGCCGGGTTCGGTGAGGTTCGGGTTCTCGTCGGGCAGGCCGACCTCGGTCGCCCGGTGCTCGTAGAGCGTCACCACGGAGCTGCGGCGCACCGGCGCGCCACCCGTGCGGGCCGCGACCAGGTTGGCCACCCCGATCGACAACCCGAGCGCCTCGCTCATATCTACACACCCCTCACGCCGCGGATTCCAGCGAGTCTAGGTGGGACGGCGTGCCACCGGCCCGGCGGCGCGGTGGTTTGTCCTCAGGGCAGGCCCGGCGGCAGCGTGATCACGGTCGGGACTTCCGGGATGGTGATCACCGACGGCAGATGCGGCAGGTGGTGGTGGTGCGGAGGCGGCTGGGCCGGCTGCTGGGTGGGCTGCCGGGTGGGCTGCGGCGGGGGGGCGGCCGCGCTGCTGGTGGTCGCTGTGGTCGTGGTCTCGGTGGGAGTCGTCGGCGTCGTGGTGGTGGTGGTCTCGGTGGTGCTCGTCGCAGAGGTCGTGCTGGTCGAGGGGGCATTGCCGGTGCCCTGGTCGCCGTGGATCAGCTCGACGATGCCGAAGGCGATCAGCCCGACCAGGATCAGGACGAGCACGATCCAGCCGATGAGCATCGCGGGCCTGCGATACCAGGGGGTGGGCTCGTCGTCCTGATCGAAGAAGTCGGGCCCCTCGGGCTGCTCGCCCTGGTTGGGCGCCTCCGGTGGCGGTTCGCCGTGCGGTGGGCGTCCGCCCAACCCCCAATTGCCATGTTCGGTCGGTTGATCGTGGAAGTCGTCGGGTGGGCCGTATCGTGCCACGGCACCGATGGTACTGACCGCCACAACGGTGCCGCCGCCGCCCGGCGATGCCGGTGCCTAGAAGGTGTCGACCTGCTCGACGCTGACGAACATCCCGTGGCCGGTGTTGTCGTTGGTGAAGCGAGTGCCGTCCTCGCCGGCTTTGATCGTCCAGCCTTGCGCCTCGTAGGTCTTGTAGTCGATCGTGACGGTCGGGATGGCGCCCAGGTTGCCCAGCACCCACTGCACGGTTCCGCCGGCGCTGACGCTGACGCCGTTGGCGTGCTCGCCGTCCTTGAGCGGGGAGTTGGCGAACGGCGCCTCGCAGCCGACCGTCTCCTTGTTGATCTGGCAGCGCGTCGTCCCGGACTTGGTCTCGATGAAGACGTAGCCGTTCTGGTCGGGTGCGAGCGGGATGGCGCCGGCGGGGTTGGTCGGGCCGGTCGGGGCCGGGACGCCGGTGCTCGGCGACGGCGGCAATGCCTGTCCCGGGGCCTGTCCCGGGGCCTGTCCCGAGCTGGGCGTGGGGAAGCTGGGTTCGACCGGGCCCGCGCCGGGCGCGGCGACCGGGTTGCCGTCGATGCTGGAACTGCAGCCCGAGACCGGCATCGCGCTCACCAGCACGGGTGAGAGCAGCAGCGAGCCACCGGCCAGGTACCACCGCCCCTTTTGCGATAACCGCACGTGCCACTCCTGAACATCTGAGATATCAGGCTCAGATTATTCAGCAACCGACGCGGGCTGCCGCGGTGACGCGCCCGTGGCGGATTGCAAATCGGCAACGCGCATCGCCTCGGCCGCCCGATGCGCGGCGGTGACGATGCCCTGGTAGCCGGTGCAGCGGCAGAAGTTGCCGGACAGGCCCTCGCGGATCTCCTCGTCGGTGGGCTCGGGATTGTCGCGCAGCAACGCCGTCAGCGACAGCACGAAACCCGGCGTGCAGAAGCCGCATTGCAGCCCGTGGCACTCCCGCAGCGCCGACTGCACCGGCGACAGCGTGCCGTCGGGCGCGGCGATGCCCTCGACCGTCGTCACCTCAGTGCCGTCGGCCTGCACCGCGAACATCAAACACGAGCGCACCGCGGCGCCGTCCAGCAGCACCGTGCAGGCGCCGCACGCGCCGTGTTCGCAGCCCAGGTGGGTGCCGGTGAGCCCGCACCGCTCGCGCAGGAAGTCCGCCAGCGTCATGCGCGGCTCGACGGTGGCGGTGATCGGAGTTCCGTTGACCGACAACCGCACCGGTTGGTCATGCATGAGCTGCCCCCGTTTCCTCGATGGCCTGGCCCCAGGCGCGCGCGGTCATGGCCGCGCCCACCTTGGTGCGGTACGACGCCGACCCCTGCAGGTCGGACGGTATGTCGTCGAGTCCGCTCATCGCGGCCTCGCCGATGTCCTCGGCCACCAGTTCGCCGACCGGCTTCCCGATGATCGCGGCCTCGGCCGCCGTCGCGCGCAGGACAGTGGCACCCAGGCCCAGCAGGCCGATCGCGCACCGGCACACCCGGTCGGCGTCATCGAGCGCGACGGCGACCAGCGCACCCGCGATCGCGAAATCGCCGTGCCGACGGGCGAATTCCTGAATCGAGAACCCGGACCTGCCGTTCCACACCGGGAACCGGGTCCCGGTCAGCACTTCGTCGGGTTCCATGCTGGTCTCCCACACGCCGGTGAAGAAGTCGGCGGCCGCGATCTCGCGCCGCCCCCGCGGGGAGGACACCTCCATCACCGCGTCCAAAGTCAGTGCGACTGCGGGGTATTCACCCGCGGCGTCGGCGTGGGCAATCGACCCGCCCAGCGTGCCGCGGTTGCGGATCTGAAAGTGCCCGACGAACGGCGTCGCCCGTGTCAGCAGCGGAACCGCTTGGCGCACTGTTTCGTCGGCGCCCACCGTGGCCTCGGTGGTGCCCGCCCCGATCCACAGCTCGTCCCCCCGGCGTTCGATGCCCTGCAGCTCGGGCAGCCTCGAAATGTCGATGAGGTGGTCGAAGTACGCCAGCCGCATCGACAGCATCGGCACCAGGCTCTGGCCGCCGGCGATGATCTTGGCCTCGTCACCCAGTTCGGCCAGCAGTCCCACCGCCTCCTCGGCGGTGCCGGGCCGGTGGTAGTCGAACGCGGCGGGCTTCACCGGTCCCCCTCTTGCAGCATCGCGGCGATCGACGCCGGGCTGGCCGGCAGCCTGGTGATCGTCACGCCCAGCGGCGCCAGCGCGTCGTTGATCGCGTTGATCACCGCCGGCACCGACCCGATGGCCCCGCCCTCGCCGGCGCCCTTGTACCCGCCCGGGCCGGGGCCCGGTATCTCGACGTGGCCGAACTCGATGGGCGGCACCTCGGTGGCCGTCGGCAGCAGGTAGTCGACGAAAGTTGTTGCCAGCGGGTTGCCGTCGTCATCGTAGGCCATGTCCTCCATCAGCGCGCCGCCGATGCCCTGCACCGTCCCGCCGGCGATCTGGCCCTCCACGATCGCCGGGTTGATCATCGGCCCGACGTCCTCGCTGACGATGTAGCGCAGCAGCGTGACCTTGCCCGTCTCCACGTCCACCTCGCAGGTGCAGGCGTGCGTCGCGTTGGCCCACAGGATCGGCGCCGCGGCGACGTAGCGGGCGGTGGCTTCCAGCTCGGGCGAGGTCCCCGGCGGCAGCGCCTGCGGCGAGTAGTACGCCACGTAGGCGAGCTCGCCGAAGCTCACCCTCTTCGACGGGTCGCCGCGCACGGTCGCGGCCGAATGCGCCAGCTCCACTTCGGATTCGGCGACCTTGAGCTGATGTGCGGCCAGCGTCACGATCTTGTGACGCAGGATGGCCCCCGCCTGAGCGACGGCCCCGGCGGTCATCGGGCCGCTGCGGCTGCCTTGCGTCCCGGCCCCGTACGGCGTGACCGCGGTGTCGCCCTGGATGGTGGCCACGTCGTCGATGTCGGCGCCCAGCGCATCGGCGGTCAGCTGAACCACGGTGGTTTCCAAACTGTTTCCACTTGAGCCGCCGTTGACGTAGACGTTGATCCGCCCGGTGGGCTCCATCCGCATGGTGGCGCCCTCGGTGGCCAGGTGGCCGGTCGCCGCGCCGGTCGGCTCGACGTAGGCCGAAAATCCCACACCCAGGTAGCGGCCCTGTGCCAGCGCTTCGGCCTGCTCCTTGCGGAACCCTTCGTGGTCAAGGATTTTCACGGCCTGCTCGAACGTCTCGACCGGGGCGACGTGGTCATAGGGCATGCCGTTGGGATTGACGTAGGGCATCTCGTCGCGGCGCAGCAGGTTGCGCCGGCGCAACTCGACGGGGTCCACGTTCATCTTGCGCGCGGCGACGTCGAGCAGGATCTCGCGGGCCAGCGACTCGTATTGCCACGGGCCGCGGTAGGCGGCCAGGCCGCTGGTGTTGGAGAACACCGTCTTGTAGTTGAAGCTGGCCTTGGGCACCCGATACGGGCCGGGAAAGAACATGCCGATGGCGGCGGTGGTCAGCACCGGGTAGGGCGTCGGGTAGGCCCCGACGTCCTGCACGAAGTCGATGTCGGCCGCCACGATGTTGCCCTCGTCGTCGAAGGCCATGCGCGCGGTGCCATCCACGTGGCGCGCCTGCCCGGCCGACATCAGGTTCTCGCGCCGGTCCTCGATCCACTTCAGCGCCGCGGGCACCTTGCGCGCGGCCAGCATGATGCACATGTCCTCGCGCATCGGAACGACCTTCTGCCCGAAGCCGCCACCGGTGTCGCGCATGATGACCCGGACCCGTTGCGCGGCAATGCCCAACAGGCGCGCGCAGAAGGCCCGCAGCTCGTGCGGGGTCTGCGTGGACGCCCACAGGGTGAGCTCCCCGGAAGCCGCCTCCCATTCGACCACCAGCCCGCGGGTCTCGATCGGCACTGGCGCGTAGATCTGCTGGTAGATGTGCTCTTTGACCACGCACGGCGCGTTGGCGAAGAGCTCCTCGTCCGGCGGAGCCCCGCCCATCCCGCCCGCGACGTTGTTCGGGTAGGCGTCGTGCACGAGCACCTCGGAGGTCTGGGCGCGGGTGAAGTCGGTGACCGCGGGCAGCGGCTCGTAGTCGACGTCGACCAACTCCAGCGCGTCCTCGGCGACATACCGGCTCTCGGCGACGATCAGCGCGACCGGGTCGCCGACGAACTTCGCCTCGCCCTCGGCCAGCGGCGGGCGCGGTGTGTCCGGGACGTCCTTGCCGGCGACGGCGTGCCAGGCCTCGTGGACTTCGGGGTTGAGGTCGGCGGCGGTGAACACCGCGCGCACCCCGGGCAGTGCCAGGGCCGCCGAGGCGTCGATGCCGTTGATCCGGGCCCGCGCGAACGGGCTGCGCACGAAACAGGCATGCAGCATCCCGGGTCGGGAGATGTCGTCCACGAAGCTGCCGCGCCCCGTCAGCAGGCGCAGGTCCTCCACCCGCTGGACGCGTGTGCCGGCATAGCGGGGCGCCGGGCCGGTCGGGGCCGCGTGCACGTCTTGAGTCATCACACTCCATCCGCGGGTTGCGCACGGTTATCGCTCGAAGAGAAGTCCAATGTCATCATATGAGAGTGCCGTTACCGCAGTCGATACCTTTGCTGCGCCCCGTCGGGGTGCTGCTGGCAGCGGGCGCGGGCCGGCGCTACGGCAAGCCGAAAGTGCTGGTCGAGGGCTGGCTGGACGCCGCCGTCGGCGCGCTGCGCGACGGGGGTTGCGCCGGTGTCGTCCTGGTGCTGGGCGCCGCGAGGGTCGCCGCCCCGACCGGGGTCACCGCGATCGTCGCCGCGAATTGGGACGAGGGGCTGAGCGCCTCGGTGCGCGCCGGGCTGGGCGAGGCCGACCGCATGGGCGCTGATTCTGCGGTGCTGCACGTCATCGACACCCCCGACGTCGGCCCCGCCGTGGTGGCGCGGGTGTTGGACCGCGCGGTCGCCTCCTCCAGCGGCCTGGCCCGCGCCGTGTTCGGCGACCGGCCGGGCCATCCGGTGGTCATCGCGCGCCGGCACTGGGCCGCGGTGCTGGACGGGCTGTCGGGCGATCAGGGCGCCGGAGCTTACCTGCGCGAGCGGGCGGACGTCGAGATGGTGCAGTGTGCCGATCTGGCCGGCGGCACGGACATCGACGAGCCCGCGCAGAGCAGCTAGTTTTCTACTAGGCCGCCAGCGGCGGTTCGGCGGCCGGGGCGCCGGCGTGATGGGCGATCGCCCGCACGCGGTGGCGCACCACGAACCAGCCACCGATGAACGCGGGAACGCCGAGGATGACCGCGCCGATCATCCAGGGGCCCTGGACCTTGTCCAACATCATCTCGACCAGGACGCCGGCCAGGAACACCAGCGTGAGGTAGCCGCTGTAGGGGGCCAACGGCATCCGGAAGGCCGGACGGTGCACCGCACCGCGGCGGGCCAGAAAGTAGAGCCGCAGCTGACACGCCACGATCGTCGCCCAGGCCACCACCACGCCCACCGCGGCGATGTGCAGCACGATCTCGAAGGCCTGGCTGGGCTTGACGGCGTTGAGCACGATGCCCAGCAGCCCGACAGCGGCGGTGAGCAGGATCCCGCCGTAGGGCACGCCGTTCCTCGACATCGGCGCGGTGAACTTCGGGCCGCTGCCGTTGATCGCCATCGACCGCAGGATGCGGCCGGTCGAGTACAGGCCGGCGTTGAGGCTGGACAGCGCGGCGGTGAGCACCACGAGGTTCATCACGGTGCCCGCCCCGCCGAAGCCGGCCTTGGAGAAGAACGTGACGAACGGGCTGACGTGCTTCTCGTAGGCGGTGTGCGGCAGTAGCAACGCCAGCAGCACGGTCGACCCGATGTAGAACACCCCGATGCGCAGGACCACCGAGTTGATCGCGCGCGGCATGATCTTGTGCGGATTCGCCGTCTCCCCGGCGGCGATGCCGACCAGTTCGACGGCGGCGTAGGCGAACACCACACCCGAGGTGACCAGGACCAGGGGAACCAGGCCGCTGGGCAGCAACCCGCCATGGGCGTCCCACAGCGACAGGCCGGTGTCGTGGCCGTCGATCTGGAAACGGCCGATCACGAAGACCGCGCCGATGACGAGGAAGGTCACCAGCGCCAGCACCTTGATCAGCGAGGCCCAGAACTCCAGCTCACCGAAGAGCTTGACCGAGATCAGGTTCATCGACAACACGGCCACCAGCGCGATCAGCGCCAGCGCCCATTGCGGGACCGTGTACAGCGACCGCCAGTAGTGGCAGTAGTGCGCGATCGCGGTGGTGTCCACGATCCCCGTCATCGCCCAGTTCAGGCAGTACATCCAGCCCGCGACGAAGGCCATCTTCTCGCCGAAGAATTCGCGGGCGTACGACACGAACGACCCCGAGGACGGGCGGTGCAGCACTAGTTCGCCGAGGGCGCGCAGGATCAGGAAGACGAAGACCCCGCAGATCCCGTAGACCAGGAACAGCCCGGGCCCCGCCGACGCCAGCCTCCCGCCGGCGCCGAGGAAGAGCCCGGTTCCGATGGCCCCGCCCAGGCCGATCATCTGCAGCTGGCGGTTGTTGAGGGCGTGGTGATAGCCCGCGTCTTCACGGGCCAGCCGCCCGGCGGCGCTGTCTAGCGGTGGCATCGAGCTCCTGCCTGCGGAAACTGGAACGCTCAGGCTAACCGATCGATGCGCCATAAGCTCGAATGTTCACCGACCGGCAACGTCCCCACCGTCGCGGGGGGGACCCCCGGGAACAAGACGGCTGCCCCCACCGTTAGCATGATCAACAACTTGAGCGAATTCGACTCAACCCTGGGTTGACACCACACCGGCGCGACCGGCAGGCTTGAGCGAAGGTCACTCAGGCATAGTGCAGTAAGACGCTCGACTACTCAGGAGGAATCACCATGGCTCGTGCGGTCGGCATCGACCTCGGGACCACCAACTCCGTCGTCTCGGTGCTGGAGGGTGGCGACCCCGTTGTCGTCGCCAACTCCGAGGGCTCCCGGACCACGCCGTCCATCGTCGCGTTCGCGCGCAACGGTGAGGTGCTGGTCGGCCAGCCCGCCAAGAACCAGGCGGTGACCAACGTCGACCGCACCGTGCGTTCGGTCAAGCGGCACATGGGCACCGACTGGTCCATCGAGATCGACGACAAGAAGTACACCGCGCAGGAGATCAGCGCCCGCGTGCTGATGAAGCTCAAGCGCGACGCGGAGGCCTACCTCGGTGAGGACATCACCGACGCGGTCATCACCGTGCCCGCCTACTTCAGCGACGCCCAGCGTCAGGCGACCAAGGAAGCCGGCCAGATCGCCGGCATGAACGTGCTGCGCATCGTCAACGAGCCCACCGCCGCGGCGCTGGCCTACGGCCTGGACAAGGGTGAGAAGGAGCAGACCATCCTGGTCTTCGACCTGGGCGGCGGCACCTTCGACGTGTCGCTGCTCGAGATCGGCGAGGGCGTGGTCGAGGTCCGCGCCACCAGCGGTGACAACCACCTCGGCGGCGACGACTGGGACGACCGGATCGTCAACTGGCTGGTCGACAAGTTCAAGGCCAGCAGCGGCATCGACCTGACCAAGGACAAGATGGCGATGCAGCGGCTGCGTGAGGCCGCCGAGAAGGCCAAGATCGAGCTGAGCTCGAGCCAGAGCACCTCGATCAACCTGCCCTACATCACCGTCGACGCCGACAAGAACCCGCTGTTCCTCGACGAGCAGCTCACGCGCGCCGAGTTCCAGAAGATCACTCAGGACCTGCTGGACCGCACGCGGCAGCCGTTCCAGTCGGTGATCAAGGACGCCGGCATCTCGGTGTCCGAGATCGACCACGTGGTGCTGGTCGGCGGGTCGACCCGTATGCCTGCGGTCTCCGAGTTGGTCAAGGAGATGACCGGCGGCAAGGAGCCCAACAAGGGCGTCAACCCCGACGAAGTTGTAGCGGTCGGAGCGGCTCTACAGGCGGGTGTCCTCAAGGGCGAGGTGAAAGACGTTCTGCTGCTTGACGTCACGCCGCTGAGCCTGGGTATCGAGACCAAGGGCGGGGTGATGACCAGGCTCATCGAGCGCAACACCACCATCCCGACCAAGCGCTCGGAGACCTTCACCACCGCCGACGACAACCAGCCGTCGGTGCAGATCCAGGTCTTCCAGGGTGAGCGTGAAATCGCCTCGCACAACAAGCTGCTCGGCTCCTTCGAGCTGACCGGCATCCCGCCGGCGCCGCGCGGTGTCCCGCAGATCGAGGTCACCTTCGACATCGATGCCAACGGCATCGTGCACGTCACCGCCAAGGACAAGGGCACCGGCAAGGAGAACACGATCAAGATCCAGGAGGGCTCCGGCCTGTCCAAGGAGGAGATCGACCGGATGATCAAGGACGCCGAGGCGCACGCCGAGGAGGACCGCCAGCGTCGCGAGGAGGCCGACGTCCGCAACCAGGCCGAGTCGCTGGTCTATCAGACGGAGAAGTTCGTCAACGACCAGAAGGAGGCCGAGGGCGGCCCCAAGGTCCCCGCGGACACGCTGAGCAAGGTCGAGTCCGCGATCGCGGAGGCCAAGACCGCGCTGGATGGCACCGACATCTCGGCGATCAAGTCCGCGATGGAGAGGCTGGGCCAGGAGTCCCAGGCGCTCGGGCAGGCGATCTACGAGGCCACCCAGGCTGCCGGCGGCGAGGCCGGCGGCGAGCCCGGCGGCCCGGCCGGTTCGGCTGACGACGTCGTGGACGCGGAGGTCGTCGACGACGACCGGGAGTCCAAGTGAGCGAAGGCGACCAGGAACAGGTAACCGTCACCGACAAGCGGCGCATCGATCCCGAGACCGGCGAAGTCCGGCACGGCCCTCCCGGCGCAGCGGCGCCGGGAGGGGCCCCCGGGGGCGGGGCGGCGGCCGGCACGGCCGCCGACGCCGACACCCGGGTCGCCGAGCTGACCGCCGATCTGCAGCGGGTGCAGGCCGACTTCGCCAACTACCGCAAGCGGGCACAGCGCGACCAGCAGGCCGCGGCGGACCGGGCCAAGGCCGGCGTCGTCAACGAATTGCTGGGCGTGCTGGACGATCTCGACCGGGCGCGCAAGCACGGCGACCTGGACGCCGGACCGCTGAAGTCGGTGGCCGACAAGCTGCTGGGCGCGCTGACCGGGCTCGGCCTGACGGCGTTCGGCGCCGAGGGCGAGGACTTCGACCCGGTGCTGCACGAGGCCGTGCAGCACGAGGGGGACGGCGGTGACGGCGCCAGGCCGGTCATCGGCACGGTCATGCGCCAGGGCTACAAACTGGGCGACCAGGTGCTGCGGCACGCCCTGGTCGGCGTCGTCGACACCGTCGCGGACGGTGGCGGCGTTGCCGAAACCGGGCGGGACACGGACGATAACGGCGCCGGCTCCGGTGAGTAGAGAACACAATCAGGGAAACAGCACAACTCGGTGAGAGGAGGTGACGCGGAATGGCCCAGCGTGAATGGGTCGAAAAGGACTTCTACAAGGAGCTGGGCGTCTCCTCTGACGCCAGTCCCGAAGAGATCAAACGCGCCTACCGCAAGTTGGCGCGCGACCTGCATCCGGACGCCAACCCCGACAACCCCGCCGCCGGCGAGCGTTTCAAGGCGGTGTCGGAGGCCCACAACGTGTTGTCGGATCCGGCGAAGCGCAAGGAGTACGACGAGACGCGGAGGCTGTTCGCCGGTGGCGGGTTCGGTGGACGTAGGTTCGATGCCGGCAACTTCGGCGGTTTCAACGTGGGCGGGGACGGCGCCGAGTTCAACCTGAACGACCTGTTCGACGCCGCGGGCCGCAGCGGGGGCGCCACCATCGGCGACCTGTTCGGCGGCCTGTTCGGGCGGGGCGCCGGCGCCCGGCCCAGCCGGCCGCGGCGCGGCAACGACTTGGAGACCGAGACCGAGCTCGACTTCGTCGAGGCGGCCAAGGGCGTCGCGATGCCGCTGCGGCTGACCAGCCCGGCGCCGTGCACCAACTGTCACGGCAGCGGCGCACGGCCGGGCACCAGCCCGAAGGTGTGCGCGTCGTGCAACGGCTCCGGCGTGATCAACCGCAACCAGGGCGCGTTCGGATTCTCCGAACCCTGCACCGACTGCCGGGGCAGCGGCTCGATCATCGAGCACCCCTGCGACGAGTGCAAGGGCACCGGGGTCACCACCCGCACCCGCACCATCAACGTGCGGATCCCGGCCGGCGTGGAGGACGGGCAGCGCATCCGGCTGCCCGGCCAGGGCGAGGCCGGCCTGCGCGGTGCCCCCTCCGGCGACCTGTACGTGACGGTGCATGTCCGCCCGGACAAGGTCTTCGGCCGCGACGGCGACGACCTCACCGTGACGGTGCCGGTCAGCTTCACCGAATTGGCTTTGGGCTCAACTATTTCGGTGCCCACCCTGGAAGGCAAGGTCGGCGTGCGGGTGCCCAAGGGCACCTCCGACGGCCGGATCCTGCGGGTGCGGGGCCGGGGCGTGCCCAAGCGGGGTGGCGGTAGCGGGGATCTGCTGGTCACCGTGAAGGTGGCCGTGCCGCCCAACCTGGAGGGCGCGGCGCAGGAGGCGTTGGAGGCCTACGCCGCCGCCGAGCGGTCCAGTGGCTTCGACCCTCGGGCCGGATGGGCGGGTAACCGCTGATGGCCACAAACCCCAAGAAGCGCAGGGAAGAAGAGGCCCGGACGTTCCTGATTTCGGTGGCCGCCGAGCTGGCCGGCATGCACGCGCAGACGCTGCGCACCTACGACCGGCTCGGGCTGGTCCGCCCGCGCCGCACTTCCGGTGGGGGCCGGCGCTATTCGGAGCGCGACGTCGACCTGCTGCGGGAGGTGCAGCGGCTCTCTCAGGACGAGGGCGTCAATCTTGCCGGGATCAAGCGCATCATCGAGCTGACCAATCAGGTCGAGGCGCTGCAGTCGCGCGTCAAGGAGCTGTCCGACGAGGTGAGGGCGTTGCGCGCCAACGCGTCCCGCGATATCGCGGTGGTGCCCAAGAGCACCGCGCTGGTGGTGTGGCAGCCGCGCAAGTCGCGCAACCGCTAAGCCCGGGCCGGCTCTCTCAGACTCGGATTGAAAAAACCGCCCCGGCCGGCTCGTCGCCCGGGTGCGCACACCGGTAGCCGCCGCGGCGCAGCGCGTCGGTCGGTGCCGTCATCGGTTCGAAGCACACGACGTCCTCGCCCGGCGGGGCGAAGATCTGCGTTGCCGGATACCCGCGCTCGAAGTGAACCTCCACGCGCCGTCCGCCGCTGGACACCGCGAACACGGCGCCGTTCGCCACCTGCTCGTAGGCGTCGTCAAAAGCTTTGTCGCCCAGCGCTTCTTCCATCGGGGGCCGCACCTCGGACTCGCCGGTGGGCAGCCCGTGCTCGTCGAGGCCCAAATGCCGCAGCGCGGGTGTCTCGATCACCCATTCGCCGCGGGGCGCCTCCGGCAGGTGCAGGTAGGGGTGGAAGCCGAAACACAGCGGCACCGCCGCATCGCCGGTGGCGCGGACGGTGGTGCGCACCGTGAGCGCCCGGTCGGCCAGCCGCACCGACACCGTGAGCACGTGGGGAAACGGGAAGCCGGCCAGCAGCCGCGGGTCGGCACCGAAGTCGAGCTCGGCGGTCAGCTCGTTGTCCGTTTCCGCCGTCACCCGCCAGCCCGGATACGCGGCCAGGGTGCCGTGGATGGGCAGCCCATTCGGGTCGGCGCGAACGCCGTTCTCGCCCGGCTCCAGCCGCACGGTCACGCCCTCGGCGGTGTAGGTGTCCCCGCCCAGCCGGTTCGCCCAGGGATACAGGATGGGAATGCCCATCGTCTTGCCGGCCTCGAGGTAGGCGTCCAGGCCGCGCCGCTGGCCGAGCAGCTCCACCCCGTCATCGCTCAGCGAGATCCCGATCATGCCGCCGTCGGGGACGAACCGGGCCGCGACCGGTGCGGACGGGTCGCGCAGGGTGACGATGTGCATGCCTTATCCCGCCTCACCTGGACAGTGGGTCGTGCTGGATGCGTTCCGGCGGTGCCCCTTTGGCGATCAGGGCGGCTTTGGTAGCGCGGACCATGTCCGGGCCGCCGCAGACCAGGATCTGCCGGTCACCCCACCCACCGTATCGGGTCACCACGTCGGGCAGGCGGCCCGTTTGGGGCACGTGCAGGCCGCGGGGCGGGGTGACGTCGGGATAGTCGGCGGCCCAGGGCGGGTCGCCGCGGTACTCCGACACCGGCGAGACCGACAGCCACGGGTTGTGCGCGGCGACCTGCCACAGCGTGGGCAGGTCGTAGAGCTCGCAGCGGTAGCGGGCCCCGAAGAACAGGTGTACCCGCGGGTTGACCGCATACCGGCTCAGGTCGAGGATGAGCGTCCGCAACGGCGCCAGGCCGGTGCTGCCGGCCACCATCAGCACGTCGCCGCCGTCGCGGTCGACGTGCAGCCCGCCGTGCGGGCCCGACAGCCGCCAGCGGTCGCCGGGCCGGGTCTCGTTGACGACGGCAGTGCTGACCAAGCCGCCGGGGACCACCCGGACGTGGAATTCGATGCCGCCGTCGGGGTCGGCCGGGATGGCCGGGCTCAGGTAGCGCCAGCGACGCGGGCACTGTGGCACGCAGACGTTGACGTACTGGCCGGGGTGATAGCGCATCGGGCGGTCCAGCCGCAGCCGCACCACCGCGAGGTCGCGGGAGACCCGCGCGTGCTCGACGACCGTGCCGTCCCACCAGGCGGGGCCCTCCTCGGCCTCGGCGGCGCCGCTCATCACCCCGGTGATCAGGTTGAGCGACTGGCGCGCCGCCTCCGCGACGGCGTCGGTCCAGGCCGCGCCCAGCTCGTCGCGCAACGTGTCGTAGAGGGCGCGCTGCAGCGTCTCGTAATGCGGTGCGGTGACCCCGTATTTGCGGTGGTCGCGGCCGAGTTGGGCCAAGAACGCCACCGGGGCCTCGGCGCGTTGGGCGACCAGTTCGCCATACACCCAGTCCAGCGCGTGGGCGAACGCGCTGCGCTGGCCCGCCATGTCGGGCGGGAACAGGTCGTGCAGCGTGACGTCGCGGGCGAACCAGCGGTCGTAGAACCGGCCGACGAGCCCGTTGCGGTCCTCGGGGGCCGCGCGCGTGAACGCGGCGTGCAGCACCCGCAGCGCATCCCGGTCGTCAAGGCCCACGGCCGACGAGTTTATGCGCGCCGTCCGGGCGACGGGATGGTCGCGCCGCTGCCCGCACCGTGGACCGAAGCCCTTCGATGGCTCGACTTTGTGCCCTTGCCGGCGCCGCGCCCGCGGGCCGACGATATGGCCGGCGCATGCATGTCCGCAAAAGTCGAACATGAGCGGAACAGACTCAACCTTGACGACGTTGAACAACCCGACAAGCATTTTTCGAAGACGTACCCGAACGGAGATGTCGTGGACTCTTTCAACCCGACCACCAAGACCCAGGCGGCGCTGACCTCGGCGCTCCAGGCGGCCTCGGCTGCCGGGAATCCCGAGATCCGTCCCGCGCACCTGCTGATGGCCCTGCTGACACAGGCCGACGGGATCGCCGCGCCGCTGCTCGAGGCCGTCGGCGTCGAGCCGGCGACGGTCCGCGCCGAGGCACAGCGCCTGCTCGACCAGCTGCCGCAGGCCAGCGGCGCCAGCGCGCAGCCGCAGCTGTCGCGCGAATCGCTGGCGGCCATCACCACCGCCCAGCAGCTGGCCGTCGAGATGGACGACGAGTATGTCTCCACCGAGCACGTGCTGGTCGGCCTGGCCACCGGGGACTCCGACGTCGCCAAGCTGCTGACCGGCCACGGCGCCTCGCCGCAGGCGCTGCGGGAGGCGTTCGTCAAGGTGCGCGGCAGCGCCCGGGTGACCAGCCCCGAACCGGAAGCCACCTACCAGGCGCTGGAGAAGTACTCCACCGACCTGACCGCGCGGGCCCGCGAGGGCAAGCTCGACCCGGTCATCGGGCGGGACAACGAGATCCGCCGCGTCGTGCAGGTGCTTTCGCGCCGCACCAAGAACAACCCGGTGCTGATCGGTGAGCCCGGCGTCGGCAAGACCGCGATCGTGGAGGGCCTGGCCCAGCGCATCGTGGCCGGCGACGTCCCGGAGAGCCTGCGCGACAAGACCGTCATCAGCCTGGACCTGGGCTCGATGGTGGCCGGCGCGAAGTACCGCGGTGAGTTCGAGGAGCGGCTCAAGGCTGTGCTCGACGACATCAAGAACTCCGCCGGTCAGATCATCACCTTCATCGATGAGCTGCACACCATCGTCGGCGCCGGCGCGACCGGCGAGGGCGCGATGGACGCCGGCAACATGATCAAGCCGATGCTGGCCCGCGGCGAGCTGCGGCTGGTCGGCGCCACCACGCTGGACGAGTACCGCAAATACATCGAGAAGGACGCCGCGCTGGAGCGGCGCTTCCAGCAGGTGCTGGTCGGCGAGCCGTCGGTCGAGGACACGGTCGGCATCCTGCGCGGGCTCAAGGACCGCTACGAGGTGCACCACGGTGTGCGCATCACCGACTCCGCGCTGGTGGCCGCGGCCACGCTGTCAGACCGCTACATCACCGCCCGCTTCCTGCCGGACAAGGCCATCGACCTGGTCGACGAGGCGGCCAGTCGCCTGAAGATGGAGATCGACTCCCGGCCCGTGGAGATCGACGAGGTCGAGCGCCTGGTGCGCCGGCTCGAGATCGAGGAGATGGCGCTGGCCAAGGAGGAGGACGAGGCGTCCAAGGAGCGGCTGGAGAAGCTGCGCTCCGAGCTGGCCGATCAGAAGGAGAAGCTGGCCGAGCTGACCACGCGGTGGCAGAACGAGAAGGGCGCGATCGACGTCGTCCGCGAGCTCAAGGAGCAGCTGGATGCGTTGCGCGGGGAGTCCGACCGCGCCGAGCGCGACGGGGACCTGGCGAAGGCCGCCGAGCTGCGCTACGGGCGCATCCCGGAGCTGGAGAAGAAGCTCGACGCGGCGCTGCCGCACGCCGAGGCCCGCGAGAACGTGATGCTCAAGGAGGAGGTCGGACCCGACGACATCGCCGAGGTGGTGTCGGCATGGACCGGCATTCCCGCCGGACGCATGCTCGAGGGCGAAACCGCGAAGCTGCTGCGCATGGAGGACGAGCTGGGCAAGCGCGTCGTCGGGCAGACCAAGGCCGTGCAGGCCGTCTCGGACGCGGTGCGCCGCAGCCGGGCCGGTGTCGCCGACCCCAACCGGCCGACCGGGTCGTTCATGTTCCTCGGCCCGACCGGTGTCGGTAAGACCGAGCTGGCCAAGGCGCTGGCGGAGTTCCTGTTCGACGACGAACGGGCGATGGTCCGCATCGACATGAGCGAGTACGGCGAGAAGCACTCGGTCGCCCGGCTCGTCGGTGCCCCTCCCGGCTACATCGGCTACGACCAGGGCGGTCAGCTGACCGAGGCGGTGCGCCGGCGTCCCTACACGGTGATCCTGTTCGACGAGATCGAGAAGGCGCACCCGGACGTGTTCGACGTGCTGCTGCAGGTGCTCGACGAGGGCCGGCTCACCGACGGGCAGGGCCGCACGGTCGACTTCCGCAACACCATCCTGATCCTGACGTCCAACCTGGGGTCGGGCGGCACCGAGGAGCAGGTGATGGCCGCGGTGCGGTCGGCGTTCAAGCCGGAATTCATCAACCGCCTCGACGACGTGATCGTCTTCCACGGCCTCGAACCCGATGAGCTGGTGCAGATCGTCGACATCCAGCTCGCCCAGCTGCAGAAGCGGCTGGCGCAGCGTCGCCTCGCGCTGGAGGTGTCGCTGCCGGCCAAGGAGTGGCTGGCCCAGCGCGGGTTCGACCCCGTCTACGGGGCGCGGCCGTTGCGGCGGCTGCTGCAGCAGGCCATCGGCGACCAGCTGGCCAAGCAGTTGCTGGCGGGCGACGTGCACGACGGGGACACGGTCCCGGTCAACGTCAGCCCGGACGGCGACTCGCTGGTCCTGGGCTAGGACAGAGGCCGCTGGCCACCCAGCTCGAACGAACGGGTCTGGGCGCCGGCACTTCGATGGCCGCCCGTAATCGTTGGCGGGCGAGCGGCTGTGCGAGGGTTTCGCGCATCAGCTGATCCTCGATGCGCAAGCCGGTCGCCAGGTCCGTCCGTCCAGGGCGGCGTCAACCGCGCGTTTGGCCGCCGCGATGGCCGCCGGCGGAGACGACGCGATGCGTGCGGCCAGCTTGTCCACGAATCGTCGCAGCTGGTCGGCCGGCAGCGCGCGGTCAACATATCCCCAGGATTCGGCAGATCGGCGGATGGGCGATCGTTGCCCGGCAAACGCCGTCCTGCACCGTGACGCGAATGAGCTCGTAGTCCTGGTAGAGCACGACCGGAACAGTACGGAAGGCGCCTGCCGCAAGAAACCCACGTCCCAGCAAAGCCTGATGCGATCGGCGCCAGGTTCGGTCAGAACTGCACCTGCGGCGGCGCCTGCTGGCCTTCGGGCGCCTGGTAGAAGGGCCGCTTGGACACACCCGCCAGACCGGCGAAGAACATCCAGGGAATCGTGACCACGCGCTGGTTCAGGCTGGCCGCCGCGTCGTTGTAGTACTGGCGGGCGAACGCCAACTGATTCTCGGTGTCGGCGAGCTGCTCCTGCAGCTGCAGAAAGTTGGCCGAGGCCTTCAGGTCCGGGTAGTTCTCGGCGACGGCGAGCACGTTGCCGATCGCCCGGTCCAAGCGGCCCTGCGCCTGAGCCTTCTCGTCGACGGTGCCCGACACCGCCGCCCGGGTCACCCCCGCCCGGGCGGCGGTGACCTCCTCGAAGATCGCCTTCTCGTGCGCCGCGTATCCCTTGACCGTGTTGACCAGGTTGGGCACCAGGTCGGCACGGCGGGTCAGCTGGACGTCGATGCCGCCGAGGGCCTCCTGGGCCTTGACGTCGAGCCTGCGCAGCGAGTTGAACCCGATAACGCCCAGGACCACCAGCCCCGCCAGCGCGAGCACGCCGATGGTCACGAGGACACCCATTGACATTTCACTACCTCCTTCGTTCCAAGCCGGCCCGGTCTACCACGTGCCGCCGCCCCCGCCGCCGCCCCCGCCCCAGCTGCCGCCGCTGCTGCTGAAGCTCGACCCGCCCGAGCTCGACGAGGAGCTCTGCGCCGCGTTGTAGGCGCTGATCGAGGCCGACACGGCGGAGTCGAAGCTGTCGAACCCGCCGGCGGACGAGTACAGCGTGGCCGCGCGGCTGTTCGACGCGACCGGATACCAGGTCGGGACCGGGGGCTCGGACCCCGTCGCGGTCCGGTACTTGGCGGCCCATTTCTCGGCGGCGTCGAACGCCACGGCGTACGGGATGTAGGAGACGAACAAATCCTTGCGCGCGGCGTAGTCGAATCGATCTTCGGCGGACGGCGTGGTCAACAGCCGCTCGAAGCCGGCCGCCCGTGACCACAGCCGGCGACCCGCCGGGGTGCGGCGGGTGCCGACGCCGCCGGCGAGCAATCCGATCCCGCCGATCGCGAATGCTGCGAACGGCAGCCCCCACATGGTGCTCGCGATGACACCGGCAAACCCCAGGACCGCCAGCACCAGGCAGAGCGCGACCAGGATCCGGCCGACCCACTCCGCGGCGACGGTCACCACCAATGCCTGGGTGCGGGCCCAGGATCGGCAGCTGGACCGCAGCCGGTCTCTTGCCTCCGCGAGCTTCTGGCCCGCGGTCTGGCTGCCGGTGACACTGAATTTGGCGCCCGCGGTGTCGACCCCCAGCGCGTCGCCGACCGCCCGGGTAACCGGGTCGACTGCCGCCCACTGCTCCGGGGTGCCGAGGCCGGTGAGGCTCCAGCGTTTGGCCTTGGCGCGATCCAATCGCACCAGTCCCCGCTCGGCCATGTACAGCAGCGTCGCCACCAGCGCATGATCCCCGACCCTCTCGGTGACGATGTAGGCGGTCTGCACCGGCCCGAGCCCCTCGGGCGGGGCGTAGAGCACCGGAGCGCCGGGGGACGCCTCGCGGGAACGACGATGCCACGCGTAACCGCCCAGCGCGGCAAGGACCGTCAGCAGCGCCGCCAGGCCGGCGACCGGTACCGATCGACCGAAGATCTTGTCGAAGCGCTCGGTCCACGGCAGCGTGGCGCGGTGCGGCAGCGGCACCCGCAGATCGATCCGCGCGGTGACCGGGTTTTGCGGGGGCAACTCCGCGGCGGTCACCGTGACATGGTTTGTGCCGGTGCCGGCGATCGCGCACGGGATCGCGCCGGTCTCGTCCGCGGCGCATTGCACCAGCCCGGCCGGACCCGGCAGATCGATGGTGACATGCGCCGCATCGATTTTCATCGCCCAGAAGCCGACCACGTTGTAGTAGAACGTCGCGGTCGGCTTGGTGGGGTTCGCCCCGGCGCGATTCGTGAACTTCCCCGGCGCGGCCGGCGGTCTCACCAGGCCCCCGTCCACCGTGTAGTTGATCGTGTAGGTGTGCAAACCCGGGCCCACCGTCACGTTCGGGTCGCCGACGCGGGCGACGTAGAAACGGCGATGGTCGCGCCACTCATAGCTCACCGGCACCGGCCGGTCGTCCAGGGTGATGCCGGTGATCGTGGGGACCATCCGCGCATGCGGGTCGGTGGGGTCGGCGACGGAAAAGAACCGGAAGATGCCGTGCCGGTTTGCGCCCAGGCTGACCGTGAGCACCTCCGTGGCCGCGATGCGCCCGTCGGCGGCCACGCGGTAGGTGGCCGCGTAGTCGTTGATCTCGGACTGCCAATCGATCGCGCTCGTCGCCGAACTCGAGCCATTGCCCTGTAACAGCGGCCAGAGCAGCCCCAGGCCCGACAGCGAAACGAGCACCATCGCCACGAACAGCTTCTTCATCGCAACGGCTGCCTCCAGGCGGCAATCTTCTGCGTCACCCACCGATGAGCGCGGCGTTTGCCGCCCGCGCGGAATTTTGCCATGAACGCACCCGGTTTCCACCTCGAAACCGCTGACTGCGGTGGGAAGCCCGACGAGCGGTGCGCGCGCTGCCGTGCGACCTGTGCTGTCATGCGCCTGATGCGCGCTTGTGACCCGGTCGCATTCTCCACTGCGGCCCAAGAGCAGATACCCTAGCTGGGATGGTCCCCCTCTGGTTCACGCTGTCCGCCCTGTGCTTCGTCGGCGCGGGTGTGTTGCTGTACGTCGACGTCGATCGACGCCGCGGGCGCAGCCGGCGCCGCAAATCGTGGGCGCGGTCGCACGGATTCGATTACGAGCGCGAATCGGCCGAGATCCTCCAGCGCTGGAAGCGCGGCGTGATGTCGACGGTCGGCGAGATCACCGCCCACAACGTGGTGCTGGGCCAGATCCGCGGCGAGGCGGTGTACATCTTCGACCTCGAAGAGGTCGCCACGGTGATCGCCCTGCACCGCAAGGTGGGCACCAACGTCGTGGTGGACCTGCGGCTCAAGGGACTCAAAGAGCCGCGGGAGAACGACATTTGGCTGCTCGGCGCGATCGGGCCGCGGATGGTGTACTCGACCAACCTGGACGCGGCCCGGCGGGCCTGCGACCGGCGCATGGTCACCTTCGCGCACACGGCGCCCGACTGCGCCGAGATCATGTGGAACGAGCAGAACTGGACGCTGGTGGCCATGCCGATCGCCAGCACGCGCGCCCAGTGGGACGAAGGCCTGCGCACCGTGCGCCAGTTCAACGACCTGCTGCGGGTGTTGCCGCCGCTGCCCCCAGAGACCCCCGCGGAGGCCGGGGCGCCGGCGGCGCTGCGCAACGCGTCGCCGAGCCGCCCGCTGACGCCGGCCGGCCGCGCGGAGCTGCCGCCCCGGCGCCCGCAGCACGAGGTGGCCGGCCTGGTGGGTCCGGATCTTGCGCCGGGCAGGCGCGCTCCGGAGCCGGTGCGCCGGGACCAGGGCCGCACCGAGGGCCGCCCCGAGGCCGGTCGCCGGCCCCCGCCGCCGGGCCCGCCCCCGGGGCGCAACGGCCACGAGGCCACCAAGTACCAGCGCTGACAGCGCGCCGGGCGCGGGGCCGCTCCGGCCGCCGTCATTATGATGTCGCTCATGCCTCGCCCCGTCGCCCTGATCACCGGGCCCACGTCCGGGATCGGCGCCGGGTACGCGCGGCGCTACGCCCACGACGGCTACGACCTGATCCTGGTCGCCCGCGACGCCGACCGGCTGACCAAGCTCGCGGCCGAACTCGACGGCGAGCAGGGCAGCGTCGACATCCTGCCCGCGGACCTGGCCGACGCCGCCGACCGGGCCGAGGTCGTCGACCGGCTCGCCGGGGGAGTGCGAGTCTTGGTGAACAACGCGGGATTCGGCACTTCCGGCGAGTTCTGGGCGACGGACCCCACGCTGCTGCAGGCGCAGCTGGACGTCAACGTGACGGCGGTGATGCAGCTGACCCGGGCCGCACTGCCGGCCATGCTCGCCGTCGGCGCCGGCACCGTCATCAACATCGCCAGCGTCGCCGGGCTGATCCCGGGGCGGGGGTCGACCTATTCGGCGTCCAAGGCGTGGGTGATCTCGTTCAGCGAGGGTTTGGCCGTCGGCCTGCGGGGCACCGGCGTCGGCGTGCACGCCGTGTGTCCGGGATACGTGCACACCGAGTTTCACGCCCGGGCCGGGATCGACATGGCCAAGCTGCCGTCGTTCATGTGGCTCGAGGTCGACGACGTGGTCGGCCAGAGCCTCGACGACATCGCCCGCGGCAAGGTGCTCAGCATCCCGGGCGTGCAGTACAAGGCGTTGGTGAGCGCCGGCCGCATGCTCCCGCGGCCGCTGATGCGCGCGGCCACCAAACGATTCGGCGGCGGCCGTGGACGAAGCTGACCGCGCGGAGCTGGCCGACCTGGTGCGGCGGTTGGCGGTGGTGCACGGCCGGGTCACGCTGTCGTCGGGCAAACAGGCCGACTACTACGTCGACCTGCGCCGCGCCACCCTGCACCACCGGGCCTCGGCCTTGATCGGCACGCTGGTGCGCCAACTCACCGGCGACTGGGACTACGCGGTGGTCGGCGGGCTGACCCTGGGTGCCGACCCGGTGGCGACGGCCGTCATGCATGCATCCGGGCGGCCGATCGACGCGTTCGTGGTGCGTAAGTCGGCGAAAACCCATGGGATGCAACGTCTTATCGAGGGGTCCGAGGTCGCCGGCCGGCGGGCGCTGGTGGTGGAGGACACCAGCACCACGGGCAATTCGGCGCTGACCGCGGTGCGCGCCGTCCGAGACGCCGGCGGCGAGGTGGTCGGGGTGGCCACCGTGGTCGACCGCGCCACCGGCGCCGCCGAGGCCATCCAGGCCGAGGGGCTGCCCTACCGCAGCGTGCTGGGCCTCGCCGACCTGGGGCTCGGCTAGGCGTCCGGGACAGCGCATGCACCAGTTGCCGCTGAGGCGCGTCGTCGGCGCGGTGCTCCTCATGGCGTCCTGCGCGACGGCCTGCTCGGGTTCTAGCCATCCCGCGAGCCCGTACGGCGCCCAGGGGGCGCGACTCGGCGAGTCGCTGGCGCTGCTCGGCTGGAACATGGGGGTGTCGAACCTGCGCTGGTCCGAGGACTTCGTGCTCATCGACGTCGACGCCAGCGTCGCATCGCCCAAGGACCCGCACGCCAAAGCCGAGGACATCCGCTTCGGTCTCTACGGCGCGCTCGCGCACCCGTTGGAGGCCACCGGGCTGGGCAGCTGCGACGCCGCGCTGGGCAGCGGGCGCACCGTCGGATCGGCGCTGTCGGCGCCGCCGGACCGGCTCACCGGGACGGTTTGCCTAGGGCCGCTGAAGGATCGAAGCCAGGTCCGCGGGGTGTACGCCTACTCGCCGCGCGACCGGATTCCCAAGACGTCGGCGGCCTACCCGGTGGCGTTCCCGGTCGGGTTGATGCCGACCAACGCCAACGACACCGGGCTGGTCGTGCAGACGGTGAGCCTGTCGGCCTGGCGCGCCGACGGCACCCCGGTGACCAAGGCGCAGCTCGGCGACCCGGCCGCGTTCACCGGCAACGGCTACATGCTGCTGGGGCTGCAGGCCGACGCGATCGCCGACCGGTATCGCGACGACTCCGTCGAGCGCGGCGGCCCGATGATGCTGCTCGCCTCCCCGACCCTGCCCGGCCCGGGGCTGAACAAGGCCTGCGCGGCGTACGGGTCTTCGGTGCTGATCCTGCCCGACGCGTCGCTGGACGCGGTGCACGTCAACGCGTCGCTGTGCACCCAGGGCGAGATCAACGAGGCGCTGCTGTACGCGACGGTCGCCATCGACGGCACCCACGCCGGCGTGTGGACGCAGCGATGAGCGAGCCCGGGCCCACCGAGTGGGGCGCCCCGGCCGGCGGGGTCGGGCCGTGGGCGGGCGAGCCGCCCGAAGACCCGCGGTATGACCCGAACCTGTTGCGCGACGGCGATTCCCGCAATGTCGTCGACGCCTACCGTTATTGGACCCGGGAGGCGATCATCGCCGACATCGATCGGCGCCGCCACCCGTTGCACGTGGCGATCGAGAACTTCGGCCACGACGCCAACATCGGCTCGGTGGTGCGCACCGCCAACGCCTTCGCGGTGCACACCGTGCACATCGTGGGGCGGCGGCGCTGGAATCGCCGCGGCGCCATGGTGACCGACCGCTATCAGCGGCTGTGTCACCACGACAGCACCGCCGGACTGCTCGCGTTCGCGGCGGGCGCCGGGTTGACCGTCGTCGCGGTCGACAACGTCCCGGGCGCGGCGCGGCTGGAGCAAACGGCGCTGCCGCGGGACTGCCTGCTGGTGTTCGGCCAGGAGGGGCCGGGCATCACCGACGACCTGCGCGCGGGCGCGGCGGTCACGGTGTCGATCGCCCAGTTCGGCTCGACGCGCAGCATCAACGCCGGGGTGGCGGCCGGGATCGCGATGCACGCCTGGATCCGCCAGCACGCGGACCTTTCTCTGGCGTGGTGAACGCGACCCCTCAGCGCGTTGAGTGTGCAGCCTTGGCTTTGGGTGTGAAGTGGTGGCGGGGATCGTCGGCGTGTCGCCGCCCAGGATTCACACTCGACGGCGCGAATTCACACTCAACTCCACAGCGTGACGTGCACCTTGGGTCGAAACCGGGTCACCCCGACCCCGCTGCCGCGGATCATCGCCTGGGTGCAGCGGGGCGTGGTGATGAAGCGCACCAGTTCCGACACCGCGGGCTGACGGGCCGCCGGCGCCAGCGTCGCCGCGCACCATTCGCCCGCCCGGTCCAGGCCCGGCCCCTTCACGTGCGCCAGCCGGCCGGCGGCCAGGTCCTTGGCGACCGCGAAGCCGATCGCCAGGCTCACGCCGCCGACCCGCTGCACCTCCTCGAGCGCGGCGGCATCGCTCTGGAAGATCCGCTGCTGTGACTCGGGAATGTCCAAGGCGCGCAACATCGCCGCGATCTCGCCGTCCACACTGCCCGCCGACGGCCCCAGCATCCACTGCTGCTGGCGCAGCAGCGCGGGCGCCGGAACACCGGCGGCCAGCGGGCTTCTCGGCGACACGACGGTGATGAGCTGATATTTCAGGAAGGGGCGGGAGAAGATTGCGTCGTCGGCACCCAGCGAGCTCGCCGGACCGATCGCGATGTCGACGGCGCGCGAGCAGATCAGGTCCCGGAACCGGCTCGTCGGGTGGACGCTCAACTCGACCGACAGGTCGTCGGCCCGCGACGAGAACAGCTCGATCAGTCCCGGCGCGGCGTGCTCGGCGAACGCCGACGACGCGGCGATGCGCAGCAGCCTGCGGCCGTGGGCGGCCTCGGTGACCTCGATCGCGGTCTGCTGCTGCAGGCCCAGGATCTCGACCGCGCGGCTGGCCAGCCGCAGCCCGCCGGGCGTGAACGCCAGCCCGGCACCGGTTCTGGTGAACAACGGGTCGTCGAGCTCCTTGCGCAGCGCCGCCACGTGCATCGAGATCCCGGCATCGGAAACACCCAGTTCCGCGGCGGCCGCCCGCACCGAACCCAACCGAACCACCGCCGAATAGGCCCGAAGTTGAGCCGGAGTCACGCCTATGAGCTTACGTTGGAATGCGTGCGCGACGTGCTTGCCGAGTTGATGCCGATCTGGCGTGCCGGTGCGACCGCGGGCCTGGGCACCGTGGTGCGCACGCTGCGGTCGGCGCCGCGGCAGCCCGGCGCCGCGATGCTGGTGGCGCCGGACGGCTCGGTGGCCGGCTCGGTGTCGGGCGGCTGCGTGGAGGGCGCGGTCTACGAGCTGGCCACCGAGGTCGCCCGGACCGGGACGCCGCGGCTTCAGCGCTACGGGGTCAGCGACGACGACGCGTTCGCCGTCGGCCTGACCTGCGGCGGCATCATCGACGTCTTCGTCGAGTCCGTGTCGCGGGCAACGTTTCCCGACCTCGACTCGGTTGCCGAGGACATCGACGCGCGCCGCGCCGTCGCGGTCGCGACCGTCGTTGCCCACCCCGACGCACGATGGGTCGGCCGCCGCATGGTGGTGCGGCCCGATGCGCTGGCCGGGTCGCTCGGCTCGGCGCGCGCCGACGCCGCGGTCACCGACGACGCCCGCGGCCTGCTCGCACTGGGCCGCAGCGAGGTCCTCGAGTACGGACCCGACGGCCAGCGCCTCGGCGACGGCATGGAGGTCTTCGTGTCCAGCTACGCCCCGCCCCCGCGGATGCTGGTGTTCGGCGCCATCGACTTCGCCGCCGCCCTGGCCCGGCAGGGGTCGTTTCTGGGCTACCGGGTCACCGTGTGCGACGCCCGCCCGGTCTTCGCCACGCGGGCGCGCTTCCCGTCCGCCGACGAGGTCGTCGTCGACTGGCCGCACCGCTATCTCGCCGCCCAGGTGCAGGCGGGCGCCGTCGACGCGCACACGGTGATCTGCGTGCTGACCCACGACCCGAAGTTCGACGTCCCGGTGCTCGAGGTGGCCCTGCGCCTGCCCGTGGGATACGTCGGGGCGATGGGATCGCGCCGCACCCACGATGACCGGATCGCCCGGCTGCGGGCGGCCGGGCTCACCGACGCCGAGCTGGGCCGGCTGTCCAGCCCGATCGGGCTGGACCTCGGCGCGCGTACCCCGGAGGAGACCGCGGTCTCGATCGCCGCCGACATCATCGCTCGCCGCTGGGGCGGCGGGGGCCTGCCGCTGGCCCAAATCGTGGGCCGGATCCACCACGACGCGCAGGTGGGGGGCGAGTTAAAGGATCCCTTAACTCGCTATTGACGCCCCATTCGGCGCCGCCCACACTGGGGTTCCCACTCCCAGTGAGGTGCGTCACATGCAGGTACCAGGGCCCTTCGAATACGAGCGCGCGACCAGCGTCGACCACGCCATCGGACTGCTGGATCGGTTGGGAGAGGGGGCGCGGGTCGTCGCCGGCGGGCACAGCCTGCTGCCGATGATGAAGCTGCGCATCGCCAACCCCGAATACCTCATCGACATCAACGACCTGGCCCTCGAGCTGGGCTACGTGATCACCGACCCGACCCTGGTCCGCATCGGCGCGATGACGCGACACCGCGAGCTGCTGGAGTCCGACACCCTGGCCGCGGTGTGCCCGATCTTCCGCGACGCCGAAAAGGTGATCGCCGATCCCGTTGTGCGCAACCGCGGCACGCTCGGTGGCTCCCTGTGCCAGGCCGATCCGGCCGAGGACCTGTCCACGGTGTGCACGGTGCTGAACGCGGTCTGCCTGGCCCGGGGGCCGTCGGGGGAACGCGAGATCGCGATCGACGACTTCATGACCGGGCCGTACGAGACCGCGCTGGCCCACGGCGAGATGCTCATCGAGGTCCGTATCCCATTGCGGCCCAGCATGTCCAGCGCATATGCGAAAGTCGAGCGGCGGGTCGGTGACTGGGCGGTCACGGCGGCCGGCGCGGCGATCACGCTCGACGGCGACGACATCGCGGCCGCCCGCGTCGATTTGACGGCGGTAAACCCCGACCGGGCCGCGCTGGCCGCGCTCTCGGCCGCAGTGGTCGGGCGGCCGGCCACCGAGGAGACCTTCGCCGAGGCGGGCCGGCTCGCCGCGGGGGCCTGCGACCCGGTGACCGACATCCGCGGCACGGCGGACTACAAGCGGCACCTGGCCGCCGAACTGACCGTCCGCACCCTGCGCGCCGCCGCGCAGCGGGTCGCCGAACAAAGGAATTAGCCATGCAGGTGACCATGACCGTGAACGGCGAACCGGTGAGCGCCGACGTCGAACCCCGGATGCTGCTGGTGCATTTCCTGCGGGACCAGCTGCGGCTCACCGGGACCCACTGGGGCTGCGACACCAGCAACTGCGGGACCTGCGTGGTCGATGTCGACGGCGTGCCGGTGAAGTCCTGCACGATGCTGGCCGTGATGGCGTCGGGACACAGCGTGCGCACCGTGGAAGGGCTGGCGGTCGAGGGCAAGCTCGACCCGGTGCAGGAGGGCTTCATGCGGTGCCACGGGCTGCAGTGCGGCTTCTGCACCCCGGGCATGATGATCACCGCCCGCGCCCTGCTGGACCGCGACCCCGACCCGAACGAGGAGACCATCCGCGAGGCCATCTCGGGCCAGATCTGCCGCTGCACCGGCTACACCACGATCGTGCGCTCCATCCAGTGGGCCGCCAAGCACGGCGCAGCGCAGGCGGTGGAGGCGGGATCATGACCACGATCGGATCACGGCCCCCCTCACCGGAAGACACCGCGGACAACGACCAGAAGCCCTGTGGCTACGGCCGGATGCTGCGCAAGGAGGACCCCCGCTTCATCCGCGGCCGCGGCACCTACGTCGACGACGTGTCGTTGCCGGGGATGCTGCACCTGGCCATCCTGCGCTCGCCGTACGCCCACGCCCGCATCGTGAGCATCGACACCACCGCGGCCCTGGCCCATCCCAAGGTCAAGGCGGTGGTGACGGGTGCGGACCTGGCCGAGCAGGGCCTGGCGTGGATGCCGACCCTGTCCAACGACGTGCAGGCCGTGCTGGCCACCGACAAGGTGCGCTTCCAGGGGCAGGAGGTGGCGTTCGTCGTCGCCGAGGACCGGTATTCGGCCCGCGACGCGCTGGAACTGATCGACGTCGACTACGACCCGCTCGACCCCGTCATCGATGTCAGGCATGCGCTCGATTCATCGGCGCCGGTGATCCGCACCGACCTCGAAAACAAGTCGGACAACCACATCTTCGACTGGGAGACCGGCGACGCCGCCGCCACCGAGGCGGTGTTCGCCACGGCCGACGTCGTCGTCAAGCAGGAGATGGTCTATCCGCGGGTGCATCCCGCGCCGATGGAGACCTGCGGCGCGGTGGCCGATCTGGACCCGGTCACCGGGAAGCTGACGCTGTGGACCACCTCGCAGGCGCCGCACGCGCACCGCACCCTGTACGCGTTGGTCGCCGGCCTGCCCGAGCACAAGATCCGGGTGATCTCCCCCGACATCGGCGGCGGCTTCGGCAACAAGGTGCCGATCTATCCCGGCTACGTCTGCGCGATCGTCGGCTCGCTGGTGCTCGGCAAGCCGGTGAAATGGATGGAGGACCGCAGCGAGAACCTGACGTCGACCAGCTTCGCGCGCGACTACATCATGGTCGGGGAGATCGCGGCCACCCGGGACGGCAAGATCCTGGCGGTGCGGTCGAATGTGCTGGCCGACCACGGGGCGTTCAACGGCCAGGCCGCGCCCACGAAGTATCCGGCCGGGTTCTACGGCGTGTTCACCGGCAGCTACGACCTGCAGGCCGCCTACTGCCACATGACCGCCGTGTACACCAACAAGGCGCCCGGCGGGGTGGCCTACGCGTGCTCGTTCCGGATCACCGAGGCGGTGTATCTGGTGGAGCGGCTGGTGGACTGCCTGGCCTTCGAGCTGAAGACCGACCCGGCCGAGCTGCGGCTGCGAAACCTTTTGAAGCCGGACCAGTTTCCCTACACCACCAAGACCGGGTGGGTCTACGACTCCGGCGACTACGAGACCACGCTGCGCAAGGCGATGGACATGATCGGCTACGACGCGCTGCGGGCCGAGCAGAAAGAGAAGCGCGCCCGCGGTGAGCTGATGGGCATCGGCATCTCGTTCTTCACCGAGGCGGTCGGCGCCGGGCCCCGCAAGGACATGGACATCCTGGGCCTGGGCATGGCCGACGGGTGCGAGCTGCGGGTGCACCCGACGGGCAAAGCCGTGGTGCGGCTGTCGTGTCAGACCCAGGGCCAGGGGCACGAGACGACGTTCGCGCAGATCGTCGCCGAGGAGCTGGGCATCCCGCCCGAGGACATCGACGTCGTGCACGGCGACACCGACCAGACCCCGTTCGGGTTGGGCACCTACGGCAGCCGGTCCACGCCGGTGTCGGGCGCGGCGGCGGCGATGGTGGCCCGCAAGGTGCGCGACAAGGCCAGGATCATCGCATCGGGCATGCTCGAGGCATCGGTCGCCGACCTGGAGTGGGAGAAGGGCACCTTCCACGTCAAGGGTGACCCGTCGGCGTCGGTGACCATCGCCGACATCGCGATGCGCGCCCATGGGGCCGGCGACCTGCCCGAGGGCATCGAGGGCGGCCTGGACGCCGAAGTGTGTTACAACCCGTCGAATCTGACCTACCCCTACGGCGCCTACTTCTGCGTGGTCGACGTCGACCCGGGCACCGCGGTGGTCAAGGTGCGGCGCTTTTTGGCCGTCGATGACTGCGGCACCCGCATCAACCCGATGATCATCGAGGGGCAGGTGCACGGCGGCGTCGTCGACGGCATCGGGATGGCGCTGATGGAGTGGATCGCCTTCGACGACGACGGCAACTGCCTGGGCGGGTCGCTGATGGACTACCTGATCCCGACCGCCATGGAGGTGCCCCACCTGGAGACGGGGCACACCGTGACGCCCTCGCCGCACCATCCGATCGGCGCCAAGGGTATCGGCGAGTCGGCCACCGTCGGGTCGCCGCCCGCCGTGGTCAACGCGGTGGTTGACGCGTTGGCGCCGTTCGGGGTTCGCCACGCCGACATGCCGTTGACGCCGTCGCGGGTGTGGGAGGCGATGCAGGGTAGAGCCAGGCCCCCGATCTAGCCGCGCGGCGACGATGCAGAGCGGGGGACGAGCGATGAGGAGGAGGCGCGCAATCGAGCAGATGACCATCAGCGAGCGCGCGCAACAGCTACTGGCGGCACGGACACCGTTCGTGCACGCGACGGTGGTGCGCGCCCAGCCGCCCACCTCGGCGTATCCCGGCGACGAGGCGATCCTGTTGCCCGACGGAACGATCGAGGGGTTCGTCGGCGGCCAGTGCGCGCAGAACTCCGTCCGCAAGGCGGCGCTTGGCGCCCTGCAGGCGGGCGAGAGCGTCCTGCTGCGGGTGCTGCCCGACGGCGACGTGCACTTCCCCGAGGCGCCCGGCGCCTGCGTGGTGGTCAACCGGTGCCTGTCCGGCGGTTCGCTGGAGATCTTCCTGACCCCCCGGCTGCCGGCCCCGCTGGTCTCGATCCACGGCGCCACCCCGATCGCCGACGCGTTGGCCCGACTGTGCGCGTTGCTGGGCTACGAGGTGCGGCGGGACATCGATCCGAGCGATGCCGCCGCCTTGCCGACCGCCGTCGTGATCGCCAGCCACGGCGGCCCGGAGGCCGCGACCGTTCGCGCCGCACTCGATCGCGGCGTCGGCTACGTCGGCCTGGTGGCCAGCAGGGTTCGCGGCGCTTCGGTCCTCGACTCGCTCGGCCTGTCGGCGGCCGAGCGGTCCCGGGTGCACACGCCGGTCGGCCTGGACATCGGCGCCAAGACCCCGGCGGAGATCGCGGTGTCGATCGCTGCCGAGCTCATCGCCGGCATCCGCGGCGGCCCGGCCCGCCCGGCATTCAGCGCGGGTAGAGGCGGGGCGTGACGTTCAGCGGTGTCGACGAGGTCATCGGCCGGTTCGACGCGCACGACTATCTGCTCGACAGCGGCACCGCGTCGGCGATCTATCTCGCGTGCACGCTGGGCAGGCCGCTGCTACTGGAGGGAGAGCCCGGCGTCGGCAAGACCACCGCCGCGAAAACCCTTGCCGCGGTGCTGGACACCACCCTGGTCCGGCTGCAGTGCTACGAGGGCCTGAGCGCCAACGAGGCCCTCTACGACTGGAACTACCAGCGCCAGTTGCTGTCCATCCGCCTGGCCGAGGCGCGCGGCGCCGCCATGGACGAGGCCGACCTGTACACCGAGGCCTACCTGGTCGACCGGCCCATCCTGCGGTGCGTGCGGCATACGGGCCCGGCGCCCCCGGTACTGCTGGTCGACGAGATCGACCGCGCCGACGACGAATTCGAGGCGCTGCTGCTGGAATTCCTCGGCGAGTCCTCGGTCACCGTGCCCGAGCTGGGCACCTTCGCCGCGCAGCGCCCGCCGATCGCGGTGCTGACCTCCAACCGCAGCCGTGACCTGCACGACGCGCTGCGCCGCCGCTGCCTGTACCACTGGATCGATTACCCGGAGCCGGCCCGCGCCGCCGCCATCGTCCGGCGCACCGTGCCCGGCGCCACCGCGCCCCTGATCGAACGCGTCACCCAATTTGTCGGCAGCGCACGGGAACTCGACCTGGACAAGCCGCCCGGCGTGGCCGAGACCATCGACTGGGTGGCCGCCCTGGTGGCGCTCGGTGTCGCCGACCTGGCCGACCCGGCGGCCGTCACCAGCCTGGGAGCGCTGGCCAAGACACCCGATGACCGTACGCTGATGCGCGACGCGTACCACACGTTCACGGAGTGCAGCCTGACCTGAGAGGACCCACCGCATGAAGATCGCCAACCAGTTCACCGTCAGCGCGCCGATCGAACGGGCTTGGGACGTGCTGTGCGACCTGGAGCAGGTGATCCCGCTGATGCCGGGAGCACAGCTGACCGGCCACGAGGGGGAGGACTACTTCGGCAAGGTCAAGGTCAAGGTCGGGCCGGTCACCAGCGAGTTCAGCGGCAAGGTGCACTTCGTCGAGCTGGACCGCGGCCAGCACCGCGCGGTCATCGACGCCAAGGGCAAGGAGACGCGCGGCACCGGCAACGCGGCCGCCACGGTCACCGCTCAGCTGGACGAGGACGGGGACCGCACCAGCGTCACCGTCGACACCGACATGAAGATCGTCGGCAAGCTGGCCCAGTTCGGCAGCGGCATGCTGCAGCAGGTGTCGGAGAAGCTGCTGGGCCAGTTCGTGGAGTCCCTGGAGGCCAAGCTGGTCGCGGAAAACGTGGCAGCGCCGGTGACGCCGACCAACGGCGAGGCCGCACCCGTGGCGGGGCCCCGCCACGCGGTCCCGGCCGCCGAGCCCGAACCCATCGACCTGCTCGAGCTCGCCGGCGGCGACCAGCTCAAGAAGTACGGTGCGCTGGCGCTGGCGGCGCTGGCGGTGCTGGTGCTGATCTGGGTGCTGCGCCGGAGGGGGTAGCGGCCCCATGACCGGCGCTGCTCCGGCGCTGTTGCCCGGCGTCGACCTGGCGGCCTTCGCGGCCGCCCTGGTGGCGCGCCTGCGCGGCGCCGGGGTGCACGTGCCGGCCGACGGGCCGGCGATCTTCGTGCCCGCGCTGCGTGGGCTGGGCGCCCGCACCCCGTCGACCCTGTATTGGGCGGCCCGGCTGACCCTGGTCAACCGGGCCGAAGACCTCGGCGCCTTCGATGCGGTCTTCGCCGCGGTGTTCGGCGCCACTCGGGGCGGCGCGGCCACGAGTTCGGTCGTGGCCCCGCCTATTTCGGCCGCCGGGGCGCGTGCGGTGCCGGGCGGTGACGGCCGCTCCGGCGATCGGGGCGCCCTCGGCCTGCCCTGGGCCACGCGGGCCGCCGCGGACGACGACGGCGCGGGTCCGAGCGCCCTGGTGCCCGAGGTGCTGCCCAGCCGCGTCGCCGCGCGCGCCGACGAACCCTTCGAAAGCTTCGACGCGGACGACCTGCGCCGGCTGGGCGCCTGGCTGGAGTCGGCGGCGGCCCAGTGGCCGCGGCGGCGCAGCCTACGCTCCGAGCCCAGCGCCGGAGGCAAGCGAATCGACCTGCGCGCCACAATGAACGCGTCGCGCAGCACGGGCTGGGAAGCGGTGGTGCCGGCGCGAACCCGGCCGCGCCGCAGGCCCCGTCGGGTCGTCCTGGTCTGCGACGTGAGCCGCTCCATGCAGCCCTACGCCGCCGTCTACCTGCATTTGATGCGCGCCCTGATGCGCCAGACCGGGCTTCGCCCCGAGGTCTTCGCGTTCTCGACGACGCTGACCCGGCTGACCGCGGTGCTGTCGCACCGGTCGGCCGAGGTGGCGCTGCAGCGGGCGAACGCGAAGGTCACCGACCGCTACGGCGGTACGTTCATCGGCCGCAGCGTGGCTGCGCTGCTGTCCCCGCCGCACGGCAACGCGCTGCGCGGCGCGGTGGTGATCATCGCCTCCGACGGCTGGGACAGCGATCCCCCCGAGGCGATCGCGCACGCGATGGCCAGGCTGCGGCGCCGCGCCGCCGTGCTGGCCTGGCTCAATCCCCGCGCGGCGCACAGCGACTACCGGCCGCTGGCCGGCTCGATGGCCGCGGCCCTGCCGTATTGCGATCTGTTCCTGCCGGCGCACTCACTGGCCGGGCTGCGCGAGCTGCTGCGGGCGCTCGGTGGTGTCCTTGAGGGCGACACCAGAGCGGCCCAGTTCGCGCGCCCCGGCCACCAGAGCGGCGGCGATCGCCGCGGCCGTGGCGTAGTCCAGGCCGTCAGGCGGATGGATGTTTGAGATGCAGTTGCGGTCCGCGTCGGTGAGCCCCGGCGCCGGCCGGTGCGTCAGGTAGATGCCCAGGCTGTCGGCGACCGAGAGCCCGGGGCGCTCACCGATGAGGACGAGCACCGTGGCCACGCCCAGCGCCGCACCGATGTGGTCGCCGAGCGCCACGCGCGCCTGGGTCGCGATAACCGGCGGGGCGAGGCGGTAACGCCCGCCGAACTCGCGGACCAGCGCGTCGAGGGTGCCGGCGGCGTGGTCGGTCAGCGCGCGCGGCGAGAGCCCGTCCGCCAGCACGACGCCGATGTCGGCGTCCGTCTTCGGCAGCCCCGACAGGTCCGCGGGGCAGCGGCCGAGGTCGGGCCGGCGCAGGTACTCCCCGCGCGAGGAGGCCCTGCTGGCCACCCGCAGCGGCCCCTCCACACCGATGCCGCGCAGGCGCGCGACGAGGTCGTCGACGTCCAACGGGTCGTGCACGGCGTCGCGGGCCGCCGCGTGCGCGGCCTGGAACTCCAGGACGCGCCGGGTCGGCAGCGAGTTCCCCGCGCGCCCGAGCCCGATGCGCGCCCGGGTGGTGGCCCGCAGGGGTGCCCAACCATCCTCGGCGGCAGGCAAATTCGGGTCGTTCATCGGCCACCGGCCAGTTCGCGCAGCGGTGAGGCGGCGGGGTCGACGGGTAGGATCCGGCCGTCGGCGTCGGCCATGCCCAGGCCGGCCAGCCAGGCCTCGAATTCGGGTGCGGGCCGCAACCCCAGCGCCTGCCGCACGTACAGCGCGTCGTGAAACGAGAGGCTCTGGTAGCCGAGCATGATGTCGTCGGCGCCGGGAACGGTGATGACGAACGCGGTGCCCGCCACGCCCAGCAGGGTCAGCAGCGTGTCCATGTCGTCCTGGTCGGCCTCGGCGTGGTTGGTGTAGCAGACGTCGACGCCCATGGGCAGGCCCAGCAGTTTGCCGCAGAAGTTGTCCTCGAGTCCGGCGCGGATGATCTGCTTGCCGTCGAAAAGGTATTCCGGGCCGATGAATCCGACCACGGTGTCGATCAGCAGGGGCTGCAGCGCCCGGGCGACCGCGTAGGAGCGCGCCTCCAGCGTCTGCTGGTCGACGGGCTTGTTGCCCACCCCGAGGTGGGCCCCGGCCGACAGGGCCGAACCCTGCCCGGTCTCCAGGTACATGACGTTGTCGCCCACGGTGCCGCGGCGCAGCGACCGGGCCGCCTCGTTGGCCTCCGTCAGCATCGCGATGGAAGTCCCGAAAGCCGCATTGGCGCCCTCGGTGCCCGCGATCGACTGGAAGACGAGGTCCACGGGCGCGCCCCGCTCGATCAGCTCCATGGTGGTCGTCACGTGGCACAGCACGCACGACTGGACGGGGATGTCGAAGCGCCGGCGGACGTCGTCGAGCAGGTGCAGCAGGTCGTTCGCCGCGGCCGGGGAGTCGGTCGCGGGGTTGACGCCGATGACCGCGTCACCGGAGCCCATCAGCAGGCCGTCGAGCATCGCCGCGGCGATCCCGCGCGGGTCGTCGGTGGGGTGGTTGGGTTGCAGCCGGGTGGCCAGCGTGCCCGGCAACCCGATGGTGGTGCGGAACGCGGAGGTGTTGGTCGCGGCCGCGGCCACCAGGATCAGGTCCTGGTTGCGCATGATCTTCGACACGGCCGCAACCATTTCCGGGGTGAGCCCGGCGGCGACGGCGGCCAGTCGCGTCGCGGCGTCGCCGCGGGATGCGGTGTCCAGGAGCCAGTCCCGGAAGCCGCCGACCGTGAGGTGGCCGATCGGGGCGAACGCCTCGCGGTCGTGGGTGTCGATGATGAGCCGGGTGACCTCGTCGGTCTCGTACGGCACGACCACGTCGTTCAGGAACGTCGCCAGGGGGAGGTCGGCGAGCACCCACGCGGCCGCGGCGCGTTCGGCGTCGGATTCGGCGGCGCACCCGGCGAGCTGGTCACCCGAGCGCGGGGGCGTCGCCTTGGCCAGCACGTCGATGAGGCCGTCGAAGGCGTAGGTGGTCCCCGAAACGGTGTGCCGGTAGCCCATCTGAAGAACAGTAGGCCACCTTTGCCGGTCCGGTGCCGGCATGAGGCAGGATCGACAGGTATGGATCAGCTCTGGGCCAACCGGGCGGCCAGCGCCGAAGCCGCTGTCGCGCAACGGCACTTGAAACGGCTGTGGGCGCTGCCGGGAACCCAGCTGGGGGTGGTGGCCTGGCCGCCGACCCGGCGCGACCGGCTGTTCGGCAGCTGGCACTACTGGTGGCAGGCCCACCTGCTGGACTGCCTGGTGGATGCGCAACTGCGCGACCCGCAACCGCGGCGGCACACCAGGATCAACCGGCAGGTACGAACCCACCGGTTGCGCAACAACTTGGCGTGGACCAACAACTACTACGACGACATGGCGTGGTTGGCGCTGGCGCTGGAGCGCGCCGCCCGGATCGCCGGCGTGCGGCGCCGGCGCGCACTGCCCAAACTCGCCGACCAGATCGTCAAGGCGTGGGTGCCCGAGGACGGCGGCGGCATCCCGTGGCGCAAACAGGACCAGTTCTTCAACGCCCCCGCCAACGGCCCCGCCGGGATCCTCCTCGCCCGCTACGGCGACCGGATGCGGCGGGCCCAGCAGACGTCCGACTGGATCGAGGAGACGCTGATCGACCCGCAGACCCACCTGGTGTTCGACGGCATCAAGGCCGGTTCCCTGGTCCAAGCGCAGTACACCTACTGCCAGGGCGTGGTCCTGGGGCTGGAAACCGAACTCGCCGCCCGCACCCACGACGACCGGCACGCGCCGCGGGTGCACCGCCTGGTCGCCGCGGTCGCCGAACACATGGCGCCGGGCGGGGTGCTCAAGGGCTCCGGCGGCGGGGACGGCGGCCTGTTCGCCGGCATCACGGCCCGCTACCTCGCCCTGGTGGCGACCACGCTGCCGGGTGGGGCGGCCGACGACGCCGCCGCGCGCGAAACCGCCCGCGCCATCGTGCTTTCCAGCGCGAAGTCGGCGTGGGACTACCGGCAGACCGTGGACGGGCTGCCGCTGTTCTCCGCGTCCTGGGACCGCGACGCTGAACTCCCGGCCGAAAAGGGCGCGGCGGCGCGGTCGGTCGACGGCGCGGTCGACAGCTCCCAGATACCCGAACGGGACCTGTCGGTGCAGCTGTCGGGCTGGATGCTGATGGAGGCCGCCTGTAACGTCACCGCGGTGAAATCAGGCAGCCAGATATGACCCAGCCCGGCGGCTGGGTTCCCGACGAGGCGACGCTGGCCGGAGCGAACCTCACCCGCTTCATGGCCTGGCTGGCCGAGACCGGCCGCGGCCACTACGCCGACTACCCCGAGCTGCTGCGCAAGTCGGTCGACGACATCGACTGGTTCTGGGGCGCCGTCTGGCAGTTCTTCGACGTGCAGGCCGACAGCCCGCCCGAGGCGGTGCTGGGTGAGCGTTCGATGCCGGGCGCGCAGTGGTTTCCCGGCGCCACGCTCAACTACGCCACCGAGGTGTTCCGCCACGCCACCGGCGAGCGGCCCGCCCTGATCGCCGCCGGGGAAGACGGCGCGGCCGAATGGTCCTGGGCGCGGCTGCAGGCCGAGACCGCGGCGTTCGCGGCCTACCTGCGCGGCGTAGGCGTCGAACCCGGGGACCGCGTGGTCGGGTACCTGCCCAACGTGGCCGAGGCCGTCGTCGCCGCCCTGGCCGCCGCCGCCGTCGGCGCCGTGTGGGCGGTGTGCAACCAGGACGTGGCCGTCGACGGCGTGATCGCCCGGCTGGGCCAGGTGGAGCCGACGGTGCTGGTGGCCAGCGACGGCTCGGTGTACGGCGGCAAGCGCATCGACCGCCGCGAGGAGCTGGCCACGATCCGGCGCGGCATGCCGACGCTGCGGGCCACCGTGGTGGTGCCGCGGCTGGGCCTGGACTGCGGCGCTGACACCGTCGGGTGGGCCACCGCGGTCGCGGTCGAGGCCCCCCTCGAGATCACCGCGGTGCCGTTCGCGCACCCGCTGTGGGTGATGTTCTCCTCGGGCACCACCGGCAAGCCCAAGGGCATCGTGCACTGCCACGGCGGGGTCATGCTCGAGCACCTGAAGTACCTGAGCCTGCAGCTGGACCTGCACCCCGGCGAGCGCTTCCTGTGGTACTCGTCGACCAGCTGGATGATGTGGAACCTGCTGGTCTCCGGGCTGCTGGTGGGCACCACGATCGTGCTCTACGACGGCAGCCCGACCCACCCGGACACCGACGGCCTGTGGCGGGTCGCGGCCGACACCGGCGTCAACGTGCTCGGCGCCGGGGCGGGCTACCTGCTGGCCTGCGCCAAGCAGCGGCTGAAGCCGGGCGCGTCGTACCCGCTCGACGCGCTGCGCGCCGTGGGGTCCACGGGGTCGCCGCTGCCGGCGTCCGGGTTCGCCTGGGTGCAGGAGGGGGTGGGCCGGCCGATCCCGGTCATCTCGTTGAGCGGTGGCACCGACGTCTGCACGGCCTTCCTCGGCGGCAACCCGCTACTGCCGGTGGTGCCCGGCGAGCTGTCCTGCATCTGCCTGGGCGCCGCGATCGAAGCCTGGGCGGGCGAACGCAACCCGGTGGTCGGGGAGGAGGGCGAACTGGTGCTGACCGAGCCGATGCCCTCGATGCCGGTGTTCTTCTGGAACGACGACGACGGCAGCCGCTACCGCGGCGCCTATTTCGACAAGTACCCCGGCGTGTGGTGGCACGGGGACTGGATCACCATCACCGACCGGGGCTCGGTCGTGGTGCACGGCCGCTCGGACGCCACCCTCAATCGGCTGGGCGTCCGCATGGGCAGCGCCGAGATCTACACCGCGGTGGAGGGCCTGCCGCAGGTGCGCGACTGCCTGGTGGTCGGCGTCGAGCAGGACGACGGCGGCTACTGGATGCCGCTGTTCGTGCACCTCGAGGACGGTGTCGAGCTCGACGAGAAGCTGCGCTCGGAGATCGTCGCGGCGATCCGGCTCCACGCCTCGCCGCGCCACGTGCCCGACGACATCCTGGCGGTGCCGGGCATCCCGCGGACGCTGACCGGCAAGCGGCTGGAGATCCCGATCAAGCGCATCCTGCTGGGGGCGGCGCCGGACCAGGCCGTGCAGCAGAGCTCGATCGACCGCCCGGAGCTGCTAGACGCTTTCGTTGCGTACCGCAGGAGTCGAGTGTCCTGAGTCGGCGTCCTGCTCGGGACGCTTGGCGGCGCGCCGGCGCCCCTGGTAGCCGCGCCAGGCGGCGATGAACGCCGGCAGCAGCGAGACGACCAGGATGGCCAGGATGATCTTCTCCAGGTTGTGGTGCACGAACGGCACGCTGCCCAGAAAGTAGCCCGCGAGCGTCACGCCGCCGCCCCAGGCGATGCCGCCGACGATGTCGAACGCCAGATACAGCGGATAGCGCATGTAGGAGACCCCGGCGATCACCGGCACGAACGTCCGCACGAACGGCGCGAACCGGGCCAGGATCACCGCCCAGGGCCCGTACTTCTCGAAGAACGCGTGCGACTCGGTCACGTAGTGCTTCTTGAAGAACCGGGAGTCTTCCTTCTTGAACAGCGCGGGCCCGATGCGACGACCGATGAAATACCCGGTCTGGTCGCCGAGCACGGCGACGACGGCGACGGCCGGCGCCAGCACCCGGATGTCGGCCGGCGGGTGCGGGTGCGCGCACAGCAGGCCGCCGGTGAACAACAGCGACTCGCCGGGCAGCAGCGGGAACAGCAGGCCGGTCTCGATGAAGATGATCACCAGGATCCCGGGCAGCACGGCCGAGCCGAAGACTCCGCCGGCGCCCAGCCAGTACATCGGGTCGAGAATGTCCGGCAGGGCCGTCACCGCTGTGCTCACGATGCCTCAACATACCGGCGGGATCGGCCGGCTGTTGCGATACTGGGTCTCACCAGGTCGCCAGGAGGAACTCCCATGCCCATCGCCACCCCCGAGGTCTACGCCGAGATGCTGGGACGCGCCAAGGAGAACCGGTACGCCTTCCCGGCCATCAACTGCACGTCGTCGGAGACCGTCAACGCCGCCATCAAGGGCTTCGCCGACGCGGGCAGCGACGGCATCATCCAGTTCTCCACCGGCGGTGCGGAGTTCGCCTCCGGGCTCGGCGTCAAGGACATGGTGACCGGCGCGGTCGCGCTGGCCGAGTTCACCCACGTCGTCGCGGCCAAGTACCCGATCAACGTCGCCCTGCACACCGACCACTGCCCCAAGGACAAGCTCGACAGCTACGTGCGGCCGCTGCTGGCGATCTCCGCCGAACGCGTGCGCCGCCGGCGGCGACCCGTTGTTCCAGTCGCACATGTGGGACGGCTCGGCGGTGCCGATCGAGCGAGAACCTGGCCATCGCCGAGGAGCTGCTCAAGGCGGCGGCGGCCGCCAGGATCATCCTCGAGGTCGAGATCGGCGTGGTCGGCGGCGAGGAGGACGGCGTCGACGCACGAGATCAACGACAAGCTCTACACCACCCCCGAGGACTTCGAGAGGACCGTCGACGCGCTGGGCGCACGGCGAGCACGGCAAGTACCTGCTGGCCGCGACGTTCGGCAACGTGCACGGCGTCTACAAGCCCGGCAACGTCAAGCTGCGTCCCGACGTGCTGGCGCAGGGCCAGAAGGTGGCGGCGGCCAAGCTGGGGCTGCCCGACGGCGCCAAGCCCTTCGACTTCGTCTTCCACGGCGGCTCGGGTTCGCTGAAGTCCGAGATCGAGGAGGCGCTGCGCTACGGCGTGGTGAAGATGAACGTCGACACCGACACCCAGTACGCCTTCACCCGCCCGATCGCCGGCCACATGTTCACCAACTACGACGGCGTGCTCAAGGTCGACGGCGAGGTCGGCGACAAGAAGGTCTACGACCCGCGCAGCTACCTCAAGAAGTCCGAGGCCTCGATGGCCGAGCGCGTGGTGGAGGCCTGCGCCGACCTGCACTGCGCAGGGAAGTCGCTCGGCTCGCCTTAGCCGCTGGCGGACTGGCAGATCTTCCACTGGTCGTCGCGGTACTGCAGGTCCAGGCTGCGGGTGGAGCGGACCTGCGGGTCGTAGGCCATGAACGTGGTGACGTTGGCCTCGGCGTGCTGGCCGTTGACGACGACCTGGTCGATGCTGGCGATCACGGGGTACTGCCGGGCGGCGGAGACCCGGCGGTAGGTCTCCTCCCACTGGTGTTCGTCGTAGTCCACGTAGCCGTCGCGGGTCGTCCCGCACGTCAGGGTGCGCAGCAGCGTCAGGTCACCCTTCTGCACGGCGGCGTCGAAGCTCGCGATGGTGTGCCGAACCTGGTCTTCCTGCGAGACCTTCGAGCGATGTCCGCGGGTCAGCAGTACGGTGCCCAGGATCGCGATCGCCGCCAGCGCCAGCACGAGCACCACCAGCGCCAGCACCCAGCCCCAGTTGACGTTCGTCGAAGGTTTCAGCTTTTCCCCCAGCCGGGGCGGGATCGATTGCGGCACCGCGGCTTTCGGTGGCGCCTCGTTCGGTCCGCTTGATGCGCCCGGGGGCTGGGCGAACGACCTCGGTGGCGGGATCCGGTGTGGTGGCGATGACGGCGGTCTCCTTGGCGTCGAAGCCCGGCGCGGTGAAGCGGCGCTCCCGCTGTCCGGCCTCCGGGTCCGCCTCGGGGTCTTCGCCCCCCGATTTGCTGATGACGACGGTTTCGGTCTCGGGATCGTCGGCCACCATCGGGTAGCCTTCGGTCGCTTCGTCGCCGGGTTCCGCCGTCGGCTCGTTGCGGGGTCCGCGCGGGTCGAACCCTGGCCGCTTCGAGGTGGAGTCGCGGTCCGGCTCGGATGGGTTGGCCATGAGCGCTGCTGTCCTCCTACGGGTGGGTAGTTGCAGAGCTTAGCGACCCGGCACGAAGTTGGGGTCACGGCCGAGGCGCGGGACGCCGGCCAATCGGAGAACGGCAGAATGGGCGCCATGACCTCAATGGGTGATCTCCTGGGCCCCGACCCGATCCTGCTTCCCGGCGACCCGGAAGCCGAGGCGGAACTGCTCGCCAACGAGAATCCGGGCATCGTCGCCGCCGCCCATCCGTCGGCGTCGGTGGCCTGGGCGTCGCTCGCCGAAGAGGCGCTGGCCGAGGACAAGGCCGTCACCGCCTACGCCTACGCCCGCACCGGCTACCACCGCGGCCTGGACCAGCTGAGGCGCAACGGCTGGAAGGGATTCGGCCCGGTGCCCTACTCGCACGAGCCCAACCGCGGCTTCCTGCGGTGCGTGGCGGCGCTGGCGCGCGCCGCCGACACCATCGGCGAGACCGACGAGTACGCGCGCTGCGTCGATCTGCTCGACGACTGCGATCCCACGGCCCGCCAGGCGCTCGGGCTGTAGCGTCCGCGTCAGAACCAGGCGCTCCAGAACCGGGTCAGCGAGTTGCCCCACGCCACCAGCACGTGCGGCACCCCGGAGAAATCGAACAGCCAGAGCACGAACCCGAAAAACCAGCGGTTCAGCCCCGGCGCCAGCAGCAGGAACAGCAGGATGAAAAAGCCCCACTGCTTGGCCGGCGCCACCGCACGCTGCGTTTCCGGGCTCAGGTGCGGCTCCAGGGCGTCGTAACCGTCCAGGCCCGGGATGGGCAGCAGGTTCAGCACCATCGCGGTGAGCTGCAGGAACGCCAGGAACGCCACCCCGGCCCACAGCACCGCGTGGTCGGGGTCGAAGAACAGCCGGGTCAGCGTCAACAGCAGCACCGCCAGCAGCAGGTTGGCCGCCGGGCCCGCCAGGCTGACCAGGGTGCGGCGCGCCGGCGTCATGAACCACGTCCGCAGGTACACCGCGGCCCCCGGCAGGCCGATCCCGCCGAGCAGGATGATCACCATCGGCAGCACCAGCGACAGCGCGGGATGGCTGTAGCGACGCGGATCCAGGGTCAGGTAGCCGCGCACGGCGGCGTCGTGGTCGCCGAACCGCCACGCGGTCACAGCGTGCCCGAACTCGTGCAGGCACAGCGACACCAGCCAGCCGGCGATCACGAAGACGAACACCCCGGCATACGACAGCGGGCGCACGGCGGAGCCGGCCAGCCAGGCCAGCACGCCGCCGGCCGCCGTCAATCCGAGCAGGCCCAGGAAGAGGGGGCTGGGACGCAGCGATTCGCGCCGAGCGGGCAGAGTCACCGGTCGAAACCTACCGGACCGACAACCAGCCCTCGACGTGGCGGTAGAACGTCGACCGCCGGGCCGGGCGCGGCGCCGCGACGCCGTCGCGGACGACGACGACGCCGGTGCAGCCCAGCTGGGCCGCGCGGCCGGGCACCCAGCGGCGCCGGGCGCCGCGCACCCGGGCGCGCAGCCCCGGCATCCCCGGCGTCGGCTCGACGCGGCAGCCGGCCACCTCGCCGTCGAACAGCACGGTGTCGTCGACCACCGCCTCACCGTGCAGCGGCCCCCCGTCGCCGGCCGGCAGCCAGAGCGCGCCGCCCACGATCACGCACCCGGTGTCGTCGCGGATCAGGGGCACCCGCCGCGCGGCCCCGCGCCGCGCCCGCCGCGCGGCCCGCCACCCCGACGGCAGCCGGTAGGCGCGGGTGGCCGCGGTGCGATGGCGCGGCGCGTAGGCCACCTCGACGTCGAGCCGTTCGGCGCGCAGGAGCCGGGTCAGCAGCGCGGCCAGGTCGGCGTCGGCGCCGACCACCACCAGCCGGCCGTAGGAGTCGACGGCGGCATCGAGAGCGGCCGGGCTTTCGGGGCGGTGCACCGGCAGGCCCCGCAGCGGCCGCGGCACGGGCCGATCGCCGAACAGCACGACCGCCACGTCGGTCACGGGTCGCGACCTCCTGAGATAGTCTGGGTCACCGGCTGGACCACAATACGCAGGCGAGACCAGGTTGGAGCATGTCATGCCGGCAATCGTCCTCATCGGCGCCCAATGGGGCGACGAGGGCAAAGGTAAGGCGACTGACCTGCTCGGCGGGCGCGTTCAGTGGGTGGTGCGCTACCAGGGCGGCAACAACGCCGGACACACCGTCGTACTACCCACCGGCGAGAACTTCGCGCTGCACCTGATCCCGTCGGGGGTGCTCACGCCCGAAGTCACCAACGTCATCGGCAACGGCGTGGTGGTGGACCCCGGGGTGCTGCTCGACGAGCTCAAGGGCCTGGAAGACCGCGGGGTGGACACCTCCAGGCTGCTGATCTCGGCCGACGCGCACCTGCTGTTGCCCTACCACGTGGCGATCGACAAGGTGACCGAGCGCTACATGGGCAGCAAGAAGATCGGGACCACCGGGCGCGGCATCGGGCCGTGCTACCAGGACAAGATCGCGCGCATGGGGATCCGGGTTGCCGACGTGCTCGACCCGGAGCTGCTCACCCACAAGGTCGAGGCCGCCCTGGAACTGAAGAACCAGATCCTGGTCAAGATCTACAACCGCAGAGCGCTGAACCCGCACCACGTGGTGGAGTCCCTGCTGGAGCAGGCCGAGGGTTTCCGGCACCGCATCGCCGACACCCGGCTGCTGCTCAACAACGCGCTGGAGGCCGGTGAGACGGTGCTCCTGGAGGGTTCGCAGGGCACCCTGCTCGACGTCGACCACGGCACCTATCCCTATGTGACGTCCTCGAATCCGACCGCGGGCGGCGCGGCCGTCGGGTCCGGGATCGGGCCGACCCGCATCACCACCGTGCTGGGAATCCTCAAGGCCTACACCACCCGCGTGGGGTCCGGCCCGTTGCCCACCGAGTTGTTCGACGAGAACGGCGAATACCTGACCAAGACCGGCGGCGAATTCGGGGTCACCACCGGCCGGCGCCGCCGCTGCGGCTGGTTCGACGCCGTCGTCGCCCGCTACGCCACCCGGGTCAACGGCATCACCGACTATTTCCTGACCAAGCTCGACGTGCTGTCCAGCCTGGAGACGGTGCCGGTGTGCGTCGGCTACCGGCTCAACGGCAAGCGCACCCACGACATGCCGATGACCCAGAGCGATCTGCACCGCGCGGAGCCGATCTACGAGGAGCTGCCGGGCTGGTGGGAGGACATCTCTACGGCGCGCGAGTTCGACGAGTTGCCCGCCAAGGCGCGCGACTACGTGTCCCGACTCGAAGAGCTTGCGGGAGCATATGTTTCGTGCATCGGCGTGGGTCCGGGGCGCGAACAGACGATCGTGCGCCGCGACGTGTTGCAGGCCCGCCAGTGACGGACACGGAACCGAACCCGAAAGATCTCGATCCCGAATACGAACACCACGGCGGCTTTCCGGAGTATGGCCCGGCCAGCCCCGGCCCCGGTTTCGGCCGGTTCGTGGCGGCCATGCGCCGGCTGCAGGACCTCGCCGTGTCCGCCGACCCCGGTGACGACGTCTGGGACGATGCGGCCGGGCGTGTCGCGGCGCTGGTGGAGCTGTTGGGCCCGTTCGAGGCCGCCGAGGGGCAGGCGCCGGCCGGGCGCACCCCGGACCTGCCGGGCATGGGCAGCCTGCTGCTGCCGCCCTGGACGCTGACGCGCTACGGGCCCGACGGGGTCGAGATGACGGGTCATTTCAGCCGATTCCACGTCGGCGGCAACCACGCGGTGCACGGCGGGGTCCTGCCGCTGCTGTTCGACCACATGTTCGGCATGATCTCGCACGCCGCCGGCCGGCCGATCAGCCGCACCGCCTTCCTGCACGTCGACTACCGCAAGGTCACGCCGATCGACGCCCCGCTGGTGGTGCGCGGACGCGTCGGCGGTACCGAGGGGCGCAAGGCTTTCGTGTCCGCGGAGTTGGTCGACGCCGACGAGGCGGTGCTGGCCGAGGGCACCGGCCTGATGGTGCGGTTGTTGCCCGGCCAGCCCTGAGTCGGGCCCGGCGTGCCCGCCCGCGGCGCACCTATCCTTGAGCCGTGACCGACGGCCAGACGCAAGGACCGCAACAGCCCGACGACAAGACGACGGCGATCGTCATGGCCCCGCCCGCCGCCCAAGCCCGCCCCGACGGCGGCGGTGGCGCCAGGCCCCGCGTGGCGGTGCTGGGCGCCGACGAGCTCGGCCAGGAGTTGACGATCGCCCTGCGGCGCCTCGGCGCGGAGGTGACCGTCGTCGGCGAGGACGCGGACGGCCCCACGCTGACCGATGCCGCCGCGCTGGTCGACGCGCTCGGGCGGCTGCGCCCGGACTACGTGGTGACCGCCACCGAGGCCATCGCCGCCGAGGCCCTCGACGGCCTCGGCCGCACCGAGCTGGTGCCCAGTGCGCGCGCTGTCCGGCTCAGCGGTGACCCGGAGGGCCTGCGCAGGCTCGCCTCCGACGAGTTGGGCCTGCCCACCGCGCCGTTCTGGTTCGTCGGGTCGGTCGGCGAGCTCGAGGCGGTGGCCGCGCACGCCGGATTGCCGTTGCTGGTCAAGCCGGTGTCCGGGGCGCCCGGGCGCGGGCAGTCGGTCGTCACCAAACGCCACGACCTCGACGCGGTCTGGGAGGGCCTGTTGGGGAAGCCCGTGGGCACGCCGGCGGGGGAGGGGCGCTACCGGGTGCTCGCCGAAACCCTGGTCGACGTCGAGGTTTTCGTCACGCTGCTCGCGGTGAGCAGCGAGGGGCCGCGAGGTCCGCAGATCGAGTTCTGCGCGCCGATCGGCCACAGCCGCGCCGAGGCCGGGGTGCTGGAGTGCTGGCAGCCGCAGCACTTGAGCCCGGCCGCCCTCGACGCCGCCCGCTCGATCGCCGCGCGGATCGTCAAGGCGCTGGGCGGGCGCGGTGTGTTCGGCGTCGAACTGATGGTGGCGGGCGACGAGGTGTACTTCGCCGACGTCACCGCGCGCCCGCGGCAGAGTGCCTGGGTGACCCTGCGCAGCCAGCGGCTCTCGGCGTTCGAGCTGCAGGCCCGCGCCATCCTGGGCCTGCCGGTGGACACGATGATGACGTCGCCGGGTGCCGCGCGCGCGGTGAGTCCGGGCGCCGGGGCGCCGGGCGGCGGCCCGCTGGCCCGCGCGCTCGGCGTGCCGGAAAGCGACGTCCGCCTGTTCGGGCCGGCGCCGCAGGCGAATTCGTGGGTGGCGCTGGCCACAGCGCCGGACGTGGCGGCCGCCCGCGAACGCGCCCGCGATGTCGCCGGCCCGACGAGTGTGCCAGACTCGAACGAGTGAGTTACGCAGGAGATATCACGCCGCTGCAGGCCTGGAAGATGCTCAGCGAGAACCCCGACGCGGTGCTCGTCGACGTGCGCACCGACGCCGAATGGCGCTTCGTCGGTGTGCCCGACCTGTCCAGCCTCGGCCGCGACGTCCTCTACATCGAGTGGAACACGGCCGACGGCAGGCTCAACGCGAACTTCCTGTCCGAACTGCGGGAGGGGGTCGCACCGGCGTCGGGCGGCCAGCAGCGGCCGGTGGTGTTCCTGTGCCGCTCGGGCGGCCGTTCCGCCGCCGCGGCCGAGGTCGCGACCGAGGCGGGCATCGCCCCGGCCTACAACGTGCTGGACGGCTTCGAGGGCCACCTCGACGGCGAGGGCCACCGCGGTGAAACGGGTTGGCGGGCCGAGGGATTGCCCTGGACGCAGCAGTAAGGCGCGAGCCTCGGCCTAGCCGGCCTGCTGTTCGGCCGCTTCGGCGCGTTCGGCGGCATCCAGGGTCTCATGGGCCTGTTGCTCCACCCAGTTCACCAGCGGCCGCGCGTAGATCATCTGGCTGGTGATGGCCATCTGGCCGCGGGTGCGGCCCAGGAACGAGATCCCCCACGCGAACATCGCGGCGATCCGATTCCGGTGCCCGACAAGGTAATACAGGTGCAGCAGCAACCATGCCAGCCAGGCGATGAAGCCGCCGAACTCCAGCTTGCCGACCTTCGCCACGGCGCTGTAGCGGGATACGAGGGCCATGCTGCCCTTGTCGCGGTAGCTGAACGGCTTGCGGTGCGCTGGATCGTCGGTGCCCTTGACGGTGTGCTTGATGATCGTGGCGGCGTACTGCGCCCCCTGGATCGCGCCCTGGGCCATGCCGGGGACGTCGGGCACCGACATCAGGTCGCCGACGACGAACACGTGCGGGTGGCCCTTGACGGTGAGATCGGGCTCGACGATCACCCTTCCGGCGCGGTCGGTTTCGGTGCCGTCGGACTGCTCGGCGATCATCTTGCCCAGCGAGCTGGCCTGCACGCCGGCGGCCCACACCTTGCAGGCGCATTCGATGCGGCGCTCGCCGCCGTCCTTCTCCTTGATCGTGATGCCCATGTAGTCGACCGTGGTCACCATCGCGTTGAGCTGGACCTCGACGTCCATCTTCTCCAGTCGGCGCTGCGCGATGGCACCCAGCTTGGGGCCCATCGGCGGCAGCACCGCGGGGGCGGCATCGAGCAGGATGACCCGGCAGTCGGTGGGCTTGATGGTGCGAAACGCCCCCGCCAGGGTGCGCTCGGCGAGCTGGACGATCTCGCCGGCGAGCTCGACGCCGGTGGGTCCGGCCCCGACGACCACGAACGTGAGGCGGCGCTGCCGCTCGGCCGGGTCGGTGGCGACCTCGGCCGCCTCGAACGCGCCCAGGATGCGACCCCGCAACTCGAGGGCGTCGTCGATGCTCTTCATGCCGGGCGCGAAGGCGGCGTACTCGTCGTGGCCGAAGTACGACTGCTGTGCGCCGGCGGCCACGATCAGGCTGTCGAAGTGCGTCACCGTCTGCATGCCCATCAGGTGCGAGGTGACCGTCTTCGCCGTGAGGTCGATCGCCTCGACCTCACCCCACAGCACCTGGACGTTCTTCTGCTTGCGCAGCACCAGCCGAGTGGTCGGCGCGATGTCGCCCTCGGACAGGATGCCGGTGGCCACCTGGTAGAGCAGCGGCTGGAACAGATGGGTGGTGGTCTTCGAGATCAGCGTGACATCGACGTCGGCGCGTTTGAGTGCCCTGGCCGCCGTCAGCCCGCCGAACCCACTGCCGATGATGACCACGCGATGACGCGACATACTCGTCCCTTCCGGTTCCTCGTCCTGCCGTCACTGCAGCGCACATATACCGTACGACCACGGGTCGGTATCGGGGCCAGTCGCGTGACAGGAATATCACACCCGTCTGGTTTAGCCGCATATATGTTCGAAGACGAGATGGGGGTGGGGCCTTCTCGGGAGTCGATCGCCGTGCTCGATGAAGGGTTTGAGCGGCGGCATCCCTCGGTGACGGCGGAGTCGGCGGGTGTGGTGGATTGGATCGCTGCGGCGGCGCGGGCGGAGAATCGGGGGGCCGCGGCGGGGGTGGTGGCCATCGGGGAGTTGTTCGGCTATCGGCTGGCCCGCGGTGGGGAGGCCGAGGATTGGGCGATCGACACCATGGCGGCGGTGGCCGTCGAGCTGGGGGCGGCGTTGCGGATCAGCCAGGGGCTGGCACTGAGCCGGGTGCGCTATGGGCGGGCGATGCGGGAGCGGCTGCCCCAGGTGGGGGTGGTGTTCGCCGCCGGGGACATCGATTTCGGGTTGTTCGCCACGATCGTGTACCGCACCGATTTGATCACCGATCCCGACGTGTTGGGCGCGGTGGACGCCGAGTTGGCGCTCAAGGTGGCCCGTTGGTCCTCGATGACGCGGGCCCGGTTGGCCGGGGCGGTGGACACGATCGTGGCCCAGGTGGATGCCGATGCGGTGCGCCGGCGTCGCGAGCAGCAGCGCGATCGCGAGGTGTGGTTTGCCCCGAGCCAAGACGGGGTCGTGGAGATGGGCGGCAACCTTCTGGCGCTGGATGCTCATGCCTTGGATGCGCGGCTTGATGCGGTGGCTGCCACGGTCTGCGCCCAGGACCCGCGCACCAAAGACCAGCGCCGCGCTGATGCGTTGGGGGCGCTGGCCGGCGGGGCCGAGCGGTTGGGGTGTTGCTGCGGGCGCGCGGAGTGCCCGGCCGGTACCCGGGCGGCGCCCGGCGCGGTGGTGATCCATGTGCTCGCCGAGCGGCCCGCCCTGCACGGCGGCGAGGGCGCCGCGCCGGGGTCGGCGGTGTGCGCCGACGGGCTGATCTCCCCGGAGTTGCTCACCGAGATCGCGGCCGCGGCCAACAAGGTGCCGCTGATCCATCCCGGCGACGCCCCGCCCGAGCCCGGCTATGTGCCCTCCAAAGCGCTGGCCGATTTCGTGCGCTGCCGCGATCTGACGTGCCGCTGGCCCGGTTGTGACCGGCCCGCCTTTGACTGCGAGCTCGACCACACCATCCCGCATGCCCGCGGCGGTCCCACCCACGCGGCCAACCTGAAATGCCTATGCACAACCCATCATCTGATCAAAACGTTCGCTGGTGGCCCGGGTGGCTGGCAAGACCAACAGTTCGCCGACGGCACGGGAATTCCTTCTGAGATACACCCCAGAGTGCGGGTGTCGGCGACGCGCGTCGGCTGTTGTTCCTTTGGTCCCGATCCGGCACGGCATCGGCTCGGGGAACCTCAGCCATCAGTCGGTCGGTGGAGCGCCTGCAGAAACCTCGTGACAGGGACCCGATACCCTGCGAGATGCGAGAGCTTTGTTTCTTTGGAGAGGAGACGATCTGAAATGACTGATAAATGGTTCTCCGACATCCCTGCGCCGGGAGAGTTGACCCTCGCGGATTTGTGCGACCAAATCGAACAGAAAATCCACGCCAACGCAGACAACCAGAAATTGCCGCAGGAGTTCCCGGACTGGCAGTCGTGCATGGAAGATCGGGACGCCACGATCTACAAGTTGAGCGCAGCTGTGGTCAACCTTTGCCAGATGGTGGAATTCTTGGCATCGGAGCAGCAGCGCAGCAGCGCCAGCAGCGCCAGCACATAGGGCAAGGGGCGTGGCTCACAAGCCTGGGAACCGCAAGCCTGGGAAACGGCCATCTGGCGGCTGGCACACTGATCTGAACGGGCCGCTCACCCATTACGTAGCGACGTAGTCCCCATGCCTTGATGGCACACTTATCGCAAGGACCCAGGAAGCGGCACTTGGATAGATGCTGGAGCCTCCGTGCGGTAGGGCCGACAGCTGGGCTCAGCGGAGAGGCGCGATGAGCAGCGGCAGGTCGAGCAGGTAGCTTGCGGCTGAGTCGATCCCGAGCGTCCAACGATTCTGAGGTCCCTTCACGCCTGCGATCACGTTGCCCGAGGTGCAACGCCTTCGGGATTCAAAATGTTCTTCAGCCAATCGATGCCATTCACTTGCTCAACACGATCCGGACGCGAGCCGGGGGTGGACCCGCCACACGGGACCGTGATTGAACGGGCCGGTTACCTATTTCTTACCGTCGTTCCCCATGCCTCGATGGCACCTATCGACAGGACGGCGGAAGCAACGCCCCACAGCAACGCACGGCCTTTGAGCGAAAGCTCCGCAGCCTCAGGCGTGCTGAGCCAGAACGCAACGGCACCGCCTCCCAGCGTGTTGATGGCGATTGCGCCTGTGACTCCAAGTCCAGCCGGAATGGTGTCATCATTCCGGCCTCGCTCCACAGCCAGGGCTGTGGCGATGCCAGTAAGCACTCCACCAAGAACCCTGGGATAGAAGGTGGAACCTCCGTGCGGTAGCGCCAACAATTGGGCTGAGCGGTGAGGCGCGATCAGTAGCGGCAGTCCGAGGAGGTAGTTTGCGGGGGAACGTCCCGGGGAGTGGTGTAAATAGTGGCGGCGTGTCGGTCCTGACGTAGGAGGGCCATCGCGTGAGTCTCTGTGGTGAAACGACCAAGGATCACTACCGAGAGGAACATCGCGATGGCCCTGGACCAGTCTGCCTTGCTGGAGGTGCTCGATGCACTACGCAATGCCGAAGCCGCTGATCGGATCAAGCAAGCCGCCGAGGTCATTTATCAGGCGCTGATCGATGCGGAGTTGACCGCCGTGATCGGCGCCGGTCCGCACGAGCGCACCGATGCGCGTACCAATCAGCGCAACGGTTCCCGGCCGCGGACGTTGTCCACGATCGCCGGGGATCTGGAGTTGCGCATCCCCAAGCTGCGCTCGGGGTCGTTCTTCCCGGCGCTGCTGGAGCGGCGTCGCCGGGTCGATCAGTGCCTGTTCGCGGTGGTGATGGAGGCCTACCTGCACGGCACCTCCACCCGCAAAGTCGACGATCTGGTCAAGGCGTTGGGCGCCGATACCGGGATCTCCAAAAGCGAGGTCTCGCGGATCTGCAAGGACCTCGACAGCGAGGTCGCCGCTTTCCGGGACCGGCCTTTAGGTGAGCAGCGCTTCCCGTATGTGTTCCTCGATGCCACCTACTGCAAGGCCCGGGTCAACCATCGGGTGGTGTCTCAGGCGGTGGTCATCGCCACCGGTGTCGCTGCTGACGGTCGCCGTGAAGTGCTGGGCTTTGAGGTCGGCGATAGCGAGGACGGGGCATTTTGGACGGCGTTTTTGCGGTCGCTGAAATCCCGCGGCCTGGCCGGAGTGCAGCTGGTCATCTCCGACGCGCACAGCGGGCTACGGGCTGCGATCAACGCCGTCCTGATCGGCGCGGCCTGGCAGAGATGTCGGGTGCATTTCCTGCGCAATGTGCTGGCCCAAGTCCCGAAGGGCTCCGCAGAGATGGTCGCCGCGGCGATCCGCACCGTCTTCGCCCAACCCGATGCCGAGCATGTCCGCGAGCAGCTCGACACCATCGCCGGCATGCTCGGCCGCCAATTTCCCAAGGTCGAGACCATGCTGCGTGAGACCGCCACCGACATCACCGCCTTCGCCGATTTCCCCGTGCCGCACTGGAAGAAGATCTGGTCGACCAACCCGCTGGAGCGACTCAACAAGGAGATCAAACGCCGCACTGACGTCGTCGGGGTATTTCCCAACCCGGCCGCACTGCTGCGGCTGGCCGGCTCGGTTCTGGTCGAGGCGCATGATGAATGGCAGGTCGCTGACAAGCGCTACCTGTCCGAAACCAGCCTCGCCCTGCTCGACATCAGCGGCCAGGACACCCAAACCGTTGCCCCGACAGCCGCTCTCACGGCATAGTGGCTACCGCAGAGTCCCACGCGAACACGCGAAAGCTCTTACACCACTCCACGGGACGTGACCGTTTGCGGCTGAGTCGATCCCAAGCATGCGACGGTTTTGAGGTTGCTTCGTGTGAGTCATTCGCGTCTCCTTCTGACGAGCCGCCTTGGCTGGCGACGTGTTGTGCGGCATCGTGTGTGCTGCGATTATCGGTGTTGCTTCTTGGTCAACGCCGTCCTCGGTTCGAAATGTTCTTAAGCCAGTCGCTTTCACCGGCTAAGCAAAACGCTGCGGAGGCGCGACGGCGAAGATTCGCCACTCGCCGGGCATACCCTTGAGCTGGTGGGTGCCGCGGTCGTCGAACTCGAGTCCTGACCCGATCACCAGATCGCGCAAGTGCTCGACACTAGGACGTCGTTCGGCCCGGCCAGGGCGCTCACCCGCGCGCCGATGTGCACAGCGATCCCGCCGATGTCGTCGCCGCGGACCTTCGCACTCGCCGGTGTGCAACCCGGCGCGCACCTGAATGCCGATCGCCTGTACCGCGTCGCGGATCGCCATCGCGCAGCGGATCGCGCGCTGAGGACCGTCGAACATCGCCAGGAAGCCGTCGCCCGTTCTGTTCACCTCGCCGCCCCGAAACCGCGCGAGCTGCGACCGGACGACGGCGTCGTGCGCATCAAGCAAGGCATGCCAGTCGCGGTCGCCCATCTCCGCGGCACCGCGCGTCGAGTCCACGATGTCGGTGAAAAGCACCGTGGCGAGCATATGTGAGCACCCCGGGCAGCGCGCTGCTGTTTCCCAGCCCGGCCCGCGCCGTGGGCGGCTGCCCGGCCCCCGAACTCGACTTGCCGCAGGACTACTGCGCCCCGCGCACCGCGATGATGCCCCGCCGCCGACGCACCAGCGCCCAGCACCGCGCCCAGCGGGTGGCCGACGAACGCCGCCGGAATCACCAGGCCCGTAGTGCCCCGCGCGCCGAACGCCCGAACTACTTCGGACCCGCCCCACCAGGCGACGACGACGAACCGCCACCCTTCTGAATCACGGCCAGCCGCGGGCGTTGTCCTTGAGCCTGTCGTTGAGGTCGACGCAGAAGTCCGCGGAGGTCCCAGCAAGAAAGACGTAGTAGGTCTCGACCTTGCGCAGGTCGGCGTTGGTCGGGGTTTCCCAGCTGCTGTTGCACATCGCGTGTTCCCCGCCGGCGCTGGCCCGGCGCCAGTTGGTCATGACGCACTGCTTGAACGCCTGGACGCTCGCGTCGCCAATGTCGCTCGAGCCGCTCGAACCGCTCGAGCCGCTCGAGACGTTGCTCTTGGCGGCGACCAGCATCGCGCCGCCCCACTTGCCGTCGGCGCTCCGATAGGCGCGCGCACCGAACCCGGCGTTGTCCTTCTGGCACGCCAACGCCCGGTGCAGCAGGCTGAAGGGGGCCGAGAGCTCCTGGTCGGTGACCGAGGCGGCGGCGTTGATGAAGTTGGCCGCATCGGTGCCGTCGGCCTGCTGGACGTCCGGATTGCCGAGGTCGACCAGTTGTCCGGAGATGCCCGATGATGAGCCGCCGCCGATGATCGACCCCCCGCCGCCCGAGGTCAGTGGCGGCAACGTGGCGGTGGGATCGGCGTGCGCTGCCGGCGACCCGGCACAAGCGAACAGGATCGAGGACGCAGCCAGAAGTACACGTGTCCTAGAACTCATGACTGCCATGATCCGCTACCAGCGCGTCGAGCAGGTACCGGGTCTGCAGCCGGATGTATTCGTCGACGGTGTAGATCGGCCCGAAGTGCCAGTGCTTGAGCGCCCAGCCGTGGGCGAGCAGCATGATGTCGAACACGGCGAGGTCGACATCGACGCCGTCGCGGAAGATGCCGCGGGCGATCCCAGCCTCGATCACCGACCGCAGCGGCGCTGCGGTGGCGATCTCGAGCTCCTTGATCTGCGCGCGCCCGGCCGGCGCGAGCGTCCGGCTCTCCCGGTAGGTCAGCACCACCCCGTCGAGGTTCTCGTCCACGATCTCGATGTAGCGACGGATGCCCGCGGTCAACTGGGCGACGACGTTGTCGCCGGCTGCGGCCATCACCGGGGCCAGCTGATCGCGGAACACCTCCAGGATGCGCACGATCGTCGCCAGCAACAGGTCTTCCTTGCCGCCGAAGTACTTGTAGATCAGGCCGACGCTGACGTTGGCCTCGGCCGCCAACTCCTGCATGGACATCCGGTGAAACCCATTGCGGCCCATAACCTTGACCGCGGCGTCGAGCACCTGGCGACGCCGGAAGCCGGTCCGCGCCGCGCGCACCGCCTCCTCGACGGGCAGGGAGCCATAATCCACGGCGACTAGATGCCCAGGTCCTTGGCGATGATCGTCTTCATGATCTCGTTGGTCCCGCCGTAGATCGTCTGGATGCGCGCGTCGACGAACGCGCGCGACACGGCGTATTCACGCATGTACCCGTACCCGCCGTGCAGCTGCAGGCAGCGGTCGGCGGTGCGCACCTGCAGATCGGTGGTCCACCACTTCAGCTTCGCGGCCCGCGCCGCGGTCAGCTTGCCGTCGAGGTGCTCGGCCAGGCAATCGTCGAGAAACGTTCGGGCGATGTCGATTTCGGTGGCCAGTTCGGCCAGCACGAACTGGCTGTGCTGGAAGCTGGAAATCGGCAAGCCGAACGCCTTGCGGTCCCGGACATAGGCGAGCGTCTCGGCCAGGATTCCCTCGGCCGCGGCGACGGCGCCCACCCCCAGCGCGAGCCGTTCCTGCGGCAGGTTGCCCACCAGCTGATAGAAGCCCGCACCCTCCTCGCCCAGCAGGTTGCCGACGGGCACCCGCATGTCGGTGAAGGTGAGCTCGCTGGTGTCCTGGGCGTGCAGGCCGATCTTCTCCAGGTTGCGGCCGCGGGAAAATCCAGGTGTGTCGGCCCCCACCACCAGCAAAGACAGGCCCTTGTGCCGGTCCGGGGAGGTGCGCACGGCGATCACGAACACATCGCCGCACTGCCCGTTGGAGATGAACGTCTTGGCCCCGTTGACGACATAGCAATCCCCGTCACGCACCGCCGACGTCCGGATCCCGGCCAAATCGCTGCCGGCGCCGGGCTCGGTCATCGCGATGCCCAGCACCGTCTCGCCGGTGACCACCCCGGGCAGCCAGCGCTGCTGTTGTTCGGGCGTGGTCAGGTCGGTGAGGTAGGGCAGCACGATGTCGTTCTGCAGCGTGAACGCGATGCCCTCGGCGGCCGCCCCGGCCCGCGCCAGCTCTTCGATCACGATCGCGTTGTAGCGGAAGTCGTCGACACCCGGGCCGCCGAGCCGCTCGGTCACCGAAAAGCCCAGCAGCCCAAGCTTTCCGGCGGCCAAGAAGAGCGAACGGTCCCACTGGCCGTCCCGCTCCCATTGCTCGTGGTTGGGCACGACGGTCTGCTGCACGAAATCGCGCACCAATTCCCGGAACTGGTGATGCTCGGGCGTGTATTCCAGGCGGGCGGTCATCGGATTCTCCTGTCAGCGGAAGGCGTCGCTGCCGGTGAAGGCCTGGCCGAGGACGAGCTGGTGCATCTCGGCCGTGCCCTCGTAGGTCAGCACCGATTCGAGGTTTACCATGTGTCGGATCACCGGGTACTCCAGCGATATCCCGTTGCCGCCCAGGATGGTTCGGGCGGTTCGGCAGATCTTGATCGCCTCGCGGGTGTTGTTGAGCTTGCCGAAGCTGACTTGCTCGGGACGCAGCCCGACACCGTCCTTGAGGCGGCCCAGGTGCAGCGAGAGCAGCTGGCCCTTGTGTAGTTCGAGGGCCATGTCGGCGAGCTTGGCCTGGGTCAGCTGGAAGCCGGCGATCGGACGCCCGAACTGGGTGCGCTGCGTGGCGTAGTCGAGCGCGGCCTGCCAGGCCGACCGGGCCGCGCCCATCGAACCCCAGATGATCCCGTAGCGCGCCTCGGACAGGCACGATAGCGGGCCGCGCAGGCCCTTGGCTTCCGGCAGCATCGCGTCGGCGGGCAGCCGGACGTTGTCGAGCACCAGCTCACTGGTGATCGACGCCCGCAGCGACAGCTTGTGGTGGATGGTGTTGGCGGAAAACCCCGGGGTGTCGGTGGGGACCACGAAGCCGCGGATCCCGTCGTCGGTGCCGGCCCACACGACGGCCAGGTCGGCAACCGAGCCGTTGGTGATCCACATCTTCCGGCCGTTGAGCACCCAGTCCGAACCATCTTGCCGCGCACGGGTTTTCATCGCGGCGGGATCGGAGCCCGCGTCGGGCTCGGTCAGCCCGAAGCAGCCGAGCAACTCGCCGGTCGCCATGCCGGGCAGCCACTGCCGCTTCTGGTCCTCGGACCCGAAGTTCCAGATGGCGAACATCGCCAGCGACCCCTGCACCGACACCATCGACCGGACGCCGGAGTCGGCGGCCTCGAGTTCGGTGCAGGCCAGGCCGTAGTGCACCGCCGAGGCGCCGCCGCAGCCATAGCCGTGCAGGTGCATGCCCAGCAGGCCGAGTTCGCCGAACTGCTTGGCGAGTTGACGCACCGGCAGGTCGCCGATCTCGAACCATTCCCCGATGTGGGGCAGCACGTGTTCGGCACAGAATTTGCGGACCGTGTCGCGCACCGCGATCTCGTCGCTGGACAGCGATGCGTCCAGGGCCAGCGGGTCGTCTCTGTCAAAGGGGGGCGGTCGGTGGGTGCTCATTCACCTAGCCTGCCACTAGCCGGCCATCGTGAGGCCGCCGCTGACGCTGATCACCTGTCCGGTGATGAACGACGCGGCGTCGGAGGCGAAGAACAGCACGGGCGCGGCGACCTCCTCGGGCGTGGCCAGGCGACGAAACGGGATCGCCTTGACCAGCGCCTCTTTCAGCTTCTCGGGCTGCGCGTGGAACAGCGGGGTGTCGGTCGGGCCCGGGCACACGCAGTTCACCGTGATCTGGTGGCGGGCCATCTCGCGGGCCAGCGACTTGGTCAGCGCGATGACGCCGCCCTTGGCGCCGGCGTAGATGGATTCGCCGGCGCTGCCGACGCGGCCGGCGTCGCTGGCCAGGTTGACGACGCGCCCGCCGGCGTTCGCCTCGACCATGCCCGGCAGGAACGCCGAGCACACGTGCACCGGTCCCAGGTAGTTGATGGCCACCACCTTGGCGGCGAATTCCGGTGTGGCGTTGAGAAATTGGTCGGTGCGGTCCCAGCCGGCGGCGTTCACCACGATGTCGGGCACGCCGGCTTGGCTGTGGGTGCGGTCGCGGAGGGTGTCGACCTGGGCGGGCTCGGCGACGTCGACTCGCATCGCGGTGATCAGGTCGGGGTGCCGCCCGGCGGTGGCCGCCGCGCCCGCCTCGTCGAGGTCGGCGGCGACGACGCGGTCGCCCCGGGCGGCGAACGCCAGTGCTATCGCCCTGCCGATGCCGGATCCGGCGCCGGTCACCACCGCGAGCCTGCCGCGTGAATGAATATTCATCGCGAACGAATGTAGGTTCACCGCCGTTGCCGGGTCAAGGTACCCGGCTCGGGCCGGTAGTCTCGCTCCATGCGGCGCCTGGTGTACCTGGTCGTGGACGTCCTCGGTGTGCTGGTGTTCTGCGCCGTCGGACGGCGCAGCCACGCCGAAGGCGTCACCGTCACCGGCGTCGCGGCGACGGCGTGGCCCTTTCTCACCGGCACCCTCCTCGGGTGGGTGGTGTCCCGCGGCTGGCGCCGGCCCACGGCCGTGGCCCCCACCGGGGTGATCGTGTGGCTGTCGACTGTGGTGGTCGGCATGGTGTTGCGCAAGGCCACCTCGGCGGGTGTGGCCGCCAGTTTCGTGGTGGTGGCGGCGTCGGTGACCGGGGTGCTGTTGCTCGGTTGGCGAGCGGCGGCCGGGGTGATCCAGCGCCGCCGCCCGCGCCACTGACGAACGCCTCCCCACCGTTGACAGCGCCCCGGCCGCTACCGGTCTATTTAAGATAGTTAATAATTAATTAACTTACCGATATCCCTCATACTCGAACTTCTCGGGGCGTAACGTCGTGACAACTACGGAAATAGCGCGCCGGACTAGGGGTGTGGCACGTGAGACTTGTTCACTCAAGCGGACAGTCGGGCGCACAGGCGGTGGCGTCCATGGACGGCCTCGACGACCTCTGCGCGCCGCCGTGGACGCCTGGCGCCGAACAAGGCGCCTGGCGGTCGGATTTCCGGTCGGCCGTGCTGGACGCGGTGGGCGGGTTCGTGGCCGCCCGCACCGCCGAACCCGAGGGCGAGGCCCTCGACTCGGTCGGCGACATGCTCGCGGAGTTCGTGTCCGGCGGCAAATGCCTGCGGTCGACCTTCATGTATCTGGGCTGGCTGTGTGGAGCGCCGCCGAGCGGCGCGGCCCTCTCGGCGGCGGCGAGCCTGGAGCTGTTGCACGCCTTCGCGCTCCTGCAAGACGACGTGATGGACGATTCGGACGAACGGCGGGGCCTTCCGGCGGTTCACGTTCGGCTCGCACGCTGGCACCGCCGACGCGGACTGTCCGGTTCGGCGCGCCGGTTCGGCCAATCGGCGGCCATCCTGCTGGGTGACCTCTGCTTGATCTGGGCCGAGCAGATGCTGCGTGAAAGCGGGATCGAACCGGACCGTCTGCAGCGGGTGTGGCCACGCTACGACACCATGCGCATCGAATTGGCCGTCGGCCAATTCGCCGACCTGGCAAGCGATATCCGCCGGCTGCCTTCGCTCGAGGCGGTGCTGGACGTGGCGCGCCGCAAGTCGGGTAACTACACCGTGCGGCGCCCGCTGGAAATCGGTGCGGCCATGGCCGGCTGTGACGAGCGGCTGTTGCGGCACCTGGGCCACTACGGCACCGCCGTCGGTGAGGCGTTCCAGCTGCGCGACGACGTGCTCGGCGTGTTCGGCTCACCGGCTGTCACGGGCAAGCCCAACGGTGGGGACCTGCTCGAACGCAAGGCGACCAGCTTGGTGGTCAGCGCCTACGAGCTGGCGGACGCCCCGACCAGGGAAGAGCTCACCGAACTGATGCACACCGCGGAACTCGACGAGGCCGCACTCGACCGCTGGAGGGCATTGATCGCCGCGACGGGGGCCGTGGACAGGATTGAAGACATGGTCGCCTGCCGGCTCGCATCCGCGCGAAAGTACCTGGCGGACATGCCGATCAGCGATTCGGTTCGCGCCGCGTTGTCCGACCTGGCGGCCGCGTGCGGGGAGCGTTCGCAATGACCACCACGATCCTCAAACCCGCGACGCCGAAGGCGACGGGGCGGCACCGGAGGCGGCGCGACCCGTTTTCGGCGCTGGCTCGGATGGCGCTGGCCACGCCGCGACGGGTCATTGCGGTCGCGGTCCTCCTGATGGCCGCCGCGGCCGTCTTCGGCCTGCCCGCTGCCAGCCACCTGTCCGGTGGTGGGATGGTGGACCCGGCATCGGAATCCGCCCGTGCCTCGGCGCTGCTGGCCCGGAAATTCCACCGGGGCGAGATGCAGATGATGCTGCTGGTGAGCTCGGACGGCGGCGTCAACGACGGTCCCGCGCGGTTCGTGGGCGCCGATATCGTGAGTCAGCTCGCCCGGTCCCCCTTCGTCACGCAGGTCTCCTCACCCTGGGATGCGCCGACGCCGCCCCCAGGCACGATCAGCGCAGACGGAAAGTCCGCGCTGATCGTGGCCGCGCTCAACGGTGACGAGAACAGCGCGCCCAAGCATGCCCAGGCGCTGGCCGACAGGCTGGCGCGTGACCGTGACGGGGTCACCGTCCGCGCGGGTGGGCCCGCGGTGCTCTACGCACAGATCAACCAAAGCACCGAAAAAGACTTGCTCCGAATGGAATCCATCGCGATTCCGGCAAGCTTCGTCGCGCTGGTATGGGTCTTCGGTGGCCTGCTGGCGGCGGCGGTGCCGATGGCCGTGGCAGGGTTCGCGATAGTGGGCTCGCTCGCGGTGCTGCGAGGGCTGGCGTTGGTCACCGACGTGTCGATCTTCGCCCTGAACGTGGCCGCCGCGTTGGGCATGGCGCTGGCCATCGACTACACCCTGCTGATCGTCAGCCGCTATCGCGACGAAGTGTCCGACGGCCGGAGCCGCGACGACGCGCTCGTGCGCAGCATGGCGACGGCGGGTCGCACGGTGCTGTTCTCGGCGATGACCGTGGCGTTGGCTCTGGTGCCGATGGTGCTGTTCCCGGTGTACTTCCTCAAGTCGTTCGCCTATGCCGGAATCGCGGTGGTCGCCCTGTCGGCGCTGGCGGCGTTGGTGGTGGCGCCGGCCGTGATCGTGCTGCTGGGGAAGCGAATCGACTCGCTCAACGTCCGGCTCTTCTGCCGTCGGGTGTTCCGCCGGCCCGAGCCGCCGCAGCGGCCGATCACCGAAGACGCCTGGTACCGGACGGCGAGAGTCGCGACGCGCCATGCGATTCCGATCGGCCTGGCGATCGTGATCCTCCTGCTTGTGCTGGTGGCGCCGTTCTTCCACGTCAGGTGGGGCAATCCCGACGAGCGGGTGCTGCCGGCGTCGGCGACGTCACGAACGGTGAGTGACGCGATCCGCGGTGAATTCAGCGCGGCCGCCGCGAGCGCGGTGACCATCGTCATCCCCGAACTCGAACCGCCGGCAAAACCCGAACTCGACGCGTACGCCGCGCAGCTGTCCCGCGTGGCCGACGTTGCGTCGGTGTCGTCCCCGACCGGCACGTTCGTCGCCGGTGAGCGCAGGGGACCGCCCTCCACACCGGCCGGATTGGCCGACGGCAGCGCGTATCTGACGGTCAGCACCACGCTGCCGCTGTACTCCCGCGCGTCCGAAGCCCAGCTGGACCGCCTGCACGCGGTCGTGCCGCCGGGCGGGCAGCCGGTGCTGATGACCGGAAACGCGCAGAGCAACCGCGACTCCGTCCACGCCATCACGTCGCGGTTGTCCGTGGTCTTCGGCTTCATCGCGGTTGTCACGCTGGTGTTGCTGTTCATGCTGACCGGCAGCGTGGTGTTGCCGATCAAAGCGGTGGTGCTCAACATGCTTTCGCTCACCGCGGCGTTCGGCGCGCTGGTGTGGATCTTCCAGGACGGGCACCTGGGCGCGCTGGGCACCACGCCGAGCGGCACGCTGGTCGCCACCATTCCGGCGATGATGTTCTGCATCGCGTTCGGGTTGTCCATGGACTACGAGGTCTTCCTGATCTCGCGCATCCGCGAATACTGGCTGGGCTCCGGCCGGACGCGCGCCGACAACGACGAGAGCGTCGCGTTGGGGCTCGCCCACACCGGGCGCGTGATCACCGCGGCGGCGCTGTTGATGTCCATCTCGTTCGCCGCGCTGATGACCGCCGACGTCGCGTTCATGCGGATGTTCGGCGTGGGGCTGACGCTTGCGGTCCTGGTCGACGCGACGTTGGTGCGGATGCTGCTGGTGCCGGCGTTCATGCACCTGTTCGGCGGCCTCAACTGGTGGGCGCCCCGAGCGCTGCTCCGGCTGCGGCGGCGCGTCGTCGCCGACGACCGGGGCCAGGCCGGAATGCGTCCGGCTTGGGGGCGTTAGATCGTTATGTGATGCCTACGCCGCCGGCCCCGGCTGGCCGGCTCGAGTTCCTGTCGGTGACCCACGACGACCCGTTGGCACAGCCGTTGCTGGCCGAACTGGCCGTCGAGTACGCGCAGCGCTACGGCGGCACGCCCGACACGCACCTGGCGTGGTTGCCCGTTCCACCGGACGAGCTGGCGTCGCCGGACGGCGGCCTGCTGATCGGCGTGCTGGGCGGTGTCCCGGTCACCGGCGGCGCCTTCCGGCGCTACGACGCCGATACCGCCGAGCTCAAACGGATCTGGACCGACAGCGCGCACCGGCGCCGCGGCTACGCGCGGGCGCTGCTGGCGGCGCTGGAAGGCGAGACCGCCGCGCGCGGCTACCGGCGGCTGTACCTGATCACCGGCAACCGCCAGCCCGAGGCCGAGGCGCTCTACGACGAGACCGGATACACGCGGGTCCCCGCCGACCCGCTGCCGTCCTGGGGGCCGTTCCGCCCGATCGCGTTCGAGAAGTGGCTGACATTGCGGAGTCCGTGAGTTCGCGGCCAGGGCGCAAAGCGACGTGTTCCGACGCATTTCCCTTACCTGATCCCGCACGCCGTCAATCCGGGTGAACCGGCATCCCGGGCAGGTCCGGGAGCCGCCCAACCGCGTCGAGCCCGGCCTGGCCCCTCGGAGCGTGGCATAGGTCATATGCAATCAAGGGCTTTGGGCTCTACGCGACCCACCGCGGACAGGGAATGTTGCTGGTAAGGGGAATCGGAGGCAAGTCGTGCGGCACATCGCGGAACTGCGTGAGCAGGCACGCATGGGAATGCTGATCACGGCGTTGCGGGACGTCCAGTGGCGACAGCGACGCTTCGTCATCGCCGCCGTCGGCACAGGATTGGTGTTCGCGATGACCCTCATCATCGCCGGGATGATGGTCGGTACTCGGGTCGAGGCCCAGCGTCTGGTCGACTCGATAGGCATCGACACCTACCTCATCAAGGCGGGCGCAGTCGGTCCTTTCATTGGTTCATCGAGGTTTCCGGAGGCGGATGCGCGGGACATCGCCCGGCTCCCGGGCGTCGAATCAGCGATCCCGGTGATCTACAGCAACATCATCCTGCAAGACGCGCGCTCACCGGAAAACGTGAACGTCTACGGTGTGCCCGAGCAGGGAATGCCGCCGATCGTGGCGGGGCGTGCACCGTCGAATCTCGGTGAGGTTGCCGTGTCGACGACGCTGCGGCGCTCCGTCGGCGACAACGTCGAGATGGGCTCGCAGGTGCTGCGCGTCGTCGGGTTGGTCAACAAATCGACCACGCTCGCAGGCCAGCCGAATGCTTTCGTGACCGTTGCCGAGGCGCAGCGGCTGATGTATTCGGGGCAGAAGGTGATTTCCGCCGTCGGTCTGCGCGGCACACCCACACACATACCCGCCGGCTTTCGCATCGTGGACCGCCGCGCCGCGGTCGAGGACATGATCCGCCCGCTGCACATGGCCCGCCTGGCGATGCGGTACCTGACGATTCTGCTGTGGGCGGTGGCCGCGTCGATCGTCGGATCGCTGATCTATCTGTCTGCGCTGGAGCGCACCCGTGACTTCGCGGTGTTCAAGGCCCTCGGTGTCGCCACACACTCGGTGCTCGCCGGGCTCATGCTGCAGGCGGTGCTCGTCGCGTTTGCCGCCGCGATGCTGGGTGGTCTGCTGGCCGTGCTGATCGGCCCGCTGTTTCCGATGCTCGTGGTGGTGACCCCCTCGGCCTTCCTGTCGTTGATGGCGACCGCCGTGCTGATCGGCCTGTTGGCGAGCGTGGCGGGCTTGCGGCGCGCGGTCGCGATCGACCCGGTGCTCGCGTTCGGAGCCGCGTGATCATGGGTGACTTACGCGTCAAGGACCTCGTCGTCGAATACTCCAACGGCGGAGAGCCGTTCCGCGTCTTCGACGGCCTGAACCTGGAAGTGACGGCCGGATCGCTGGTGATCTTGTTGGGTCCCAGCGGGTGCGGGAAAACCACGTTGCTGTCCTGCGTCGGCGGCATCCTCAGCCCGACCAGTGGAAGCATCCAGGTCGGCGACATCGACGTCACGACGCTGGACCGGCGCAGGCTGACCACCTACCGGCGCCGCACCGTGGGGATCGTCTTCCAATCGTTCAACCTGGTGGCAAGCCTTACGGCGCTGGAAAATGTCATGGTGCCGCTGTGGGCGGCCGGCTGGGCGCAGCGGGCGGCGCGCGAACGCGCCGAGGAATTGCTGGCTCGTGCCGGGTTGCACGACCGCATGACACATCGGCCCGGTGACCTCAGCGGCGGTGAGCGAGAACGGGTGGCGGTGGCGCGCGCGATCGCACTGGACCCACCCTTGATCCTGGCCGACGAACCCACGGCTCACCTCGACTATGTCCGCGCGGAAGGGGTTTTGCGGCTGCTCCGGGAGTTGGCCAGCGGAGATCGCATCGTCGTGGTCGCCACCCATGACACCCGGATCCTCCCGTTCGCCGACCGCGTGGTCAGGCTGATGCCGGACTTCGCCACTACTGGCAGCGAACCCGAAACCCTGCATTTGGCAAGCGGTTCGGTGTTGTTCGAGCAGGGCAGCATGGGCGAACTGATCTACGTCGTCACCGACGGCGAATTGGAAGTCCTCCGCGAATCGGCGGACGGCTCTGAGGGTTTGGTCAAGGTCGTCACCCCCGGCGAGTATGTCGGCGAGCTCGGGCCGCTGTTCCGCATGACACGCTCGGCGACGGTGCGCGCACGCACCGACGCTGTCGTCAACGGCTACACGGTGGAGGCGTTCCGCAAACGACTCGAGGCGTACACCGAGCATCGTTTCCGCGGACCACCCGAGATGCGCAGAGAGCAATGCTGATGTCACGACTCCTTGAAAAGCGTTCCACCCCTGAGGCGATAGAGGTACCGAGATGAGCGACGCCGACGGGCGCCATGCTGAAAGAGCGGAACACCATGCCGAATCAGTTTCGGAAATAACAGATTACGCGTTGCTTACCGCGCCTACGCTAGTTGCGCAACTGCAGACTCGAGCTGGACGCTATCGGGACACCCTTGCATTCACCTATTCCCGCGATGGCGAGGAAACCGAAGTCAGCCGACTGACCTATCAGGAGTTGGACGCCCACGCGCGGCGGATCGCGTCGAACTTGCAGCGGCAGGGCGCGGCGGGCGAGCGCGTCCTGGTCTTGTGCCCGCCGGGGCTGGAGTTTGTCGCCGGCTTGTTCGGGTGCCTTTACGCCGGCGCCGTCGCCGTACCGGTGCATCCGCCGGTACGCGATCACCTGGTCCCGCGAGTGGAGTCGATCATCGCGGACGCGCAACCGAGCTTCGCTCTGTCCAACGCCGAGATGCAGGCGAGGATCAAGCCCACGGTGGACGATCTGGTGAAGGGGCGCCCATTGCGGTGGTGTGTCACCGACACGGTGGGCGACGCCCGGCAATGGGTTCCACCGGACCTCGACGCCGGCACGGTCGCCATGGTGCAGTACACCTCGGGGTCCACGGCGGCACCGAAAGGCGTTGTGCTCTCGCACGGCAACCTGGTCCACAACCTGGAAGCCATCCGCCAGGCCTGGAAGTCGGGATTCGACAGGGTCGGATACGGTGTGTTCTGGCTGCCGCCCTACCACGACATGGGTCTCATCGGCGGCATTCTCGAGACGCTTTATGTCGGGGGCACGTGCAACCTCATGCCGCCGAACGCGTTCATCAAGCGCCCGATGCGGTGGCTGGAAGCGATGTCCCGGCATCGCGCGATGATCACCGCCGCACCCAATTTCGCCTACGACCTGTGCGTCGAACTCAGTACCCCTGAGCAGCGCGCGGCGCTCGATCTGTCCAACTGGTCGACGGCCATGTGCGGCGCTGAGCCGGTACGCAGCGCGACCCTGCAGGGCTTCGCCGAGGCGTTCGCCCCGGCGGGTTTTCGGCCGGAGGCGTTTTATCCGGTGTATGGGCTGGCGGAGGCGACGCTGCTGGTCTCGGGGGGGTCGGACTCGCCGGTACCGGTGGTTCGTCACATAGATCGCGTCGCACTGCGCGAACGCCGGGTCGTCGAGCGGGCGCCGGAAGATCCAGGCGCCGCAACGTTGGTCGGTTGCGGCCGACCCCAAGGTGGCCAGCAGGTCATCATCGTCGACCCGGACACCCGACGGCCGTGCGCGGCTGACGAGGTCGGCGAGATCTGGGTCGCCGGGCCGAGCGTTGCACAGGGTTATTGGGGAAGCCCCGAAAAGACCGCAGAGGCGTTCTCGGCGTATCTTGCCGACACCGGGCGTGGCCCGTTCCTCCGTACCGGGGACCTGGGGTTCCTCCGCTCGGGAGAGTTGTTCGTCACGGGACGCCGCAAGGACCTCATCATCATCCGCGGCAGCAATCACTACCCCGAGGACATCGAGATCACCGTGCAGGCCTGCCATCCGGCGCTGCTGCGGGGGCGGGGTGCCGTCTTCTCGATCTCCCCGGGTCCCGACGCCGCCGAACAGCTCGTCGTCGTGCAGGAGGTGAGCCACCAGCAGCTCGCTGAGGCCGATCTCAATGCGATCCTGGACGCAATCCGGACGGCGGTCACCGAGAACCATGAGATCCAGGCGCACGCCGTTGTTTTGTTGGAGCCGTTGCGGATTCCGACCACGTCCAGCGGCAAGATCCAGCGGTCCGCCTGCCGCGAGCAGTTCCTTGACGGCCAGCTCGAGCCCGTTGCCGAATGGGTCGAATGGCACGCGCCGCCGCCCGGCCTTGAGCGCGGCGCCGCCGCGCCGCAACACGGCGGGCGCAGCGCCGCGGAGATATCGGGCTGGCTGGTCCCCCGGCTCGCTGGTGAACTCGGCGTCCCGGCAACCGAAATCGACACGTCCCGTCCGTTCGCCTACTACGGCCTCGACTCCGTTCGTGCGGTCCAGCTGACCGCCGAATTGGAATCCTGGCTAGGGCGGGAACTTTCGCCCACACTCGTCTACGAATACCCCACGATCGATGCTCTTTCGCGTCATCTGGCCGGGGAGGCCCCCGTCCCCGCGCCGGCCGCGGACAGCGGCGGCGCCCGCGCCACCGACGAGCCGATCGCGATTGTCGGCCTCGGGTGCCGGTTTCCGGGCGCCGACGGGCCGGCGGCGTTCTGGCGGCTGCTGTCGGACGGCGCGGACGCGATCCGTGAGGTCCCGGCGGACCGCTGGGACGCCGACGCCTTCTACGACCCGGATCCGTCCGTGCCGGGCACCGCGGTGACCCGACGGGCCGGTTTCGTGTCCGCAATTGACCAGTTCGACTTCCAGTTCTTCGGCATCTCGCCGAGGGAGTCGGCGCAAATGGACCCCCAGCAGCGCCTGCTCCTCGAGGTGGCCTGGGAGGCATTGGAAGACGCCGGGCAGGTGCCGGAGCGGCTTGCCGGCAGCGACACCGGCGTATTCGTCGGCATCTCCAACAGCGACTACTCAACTGTCCGGGCCGGTGACCTTCGGCTTGTCGACGCCTACACGGGCACCGGAAACGCGCTGAGCATCGCCGCCAACCGGCTCTCGTACTTCTACGACTTCCGCGGACCGAGCATGGCAATCGACACCGCCTGCTCGTCGTCGCTGGTCGCCGTCCACCTGGCCTGCCGCAGCCTGCGTGACGGCGAGTGCTCACTGGCGCTGGCCGGGGGTGTGAACGTCATTCTGTCGCCGGCCCTCATGATCAACTTCACCAAGGCCAGGATGCTCGCTCCCGACGGTCGCAGCAAGACTTTCGACGCCGGCGCGGACGGCTTCGTACCGGGCGAAGGCGCCGGAATCGTCGTCCTCAAACCACTCAGCCGAGCGCTCGCCGACGACGACCCGATCTATGCGGTGATCCGCGGCACCGCCATCAACCAGGATGGCCGGACGAACGGGCTGGTCGCACCCAGCCGCCAAGCGCAGGAAGCCGTGCTGGCCGCGGCCTACCGCCGCGCCGGCCTTTCGCCCGGCGCCGCCCAGTACGTCGAAGCGCACGGCACCGGAACGTTTCTCGGCGACGCGATCGAAGCGAACGCTCTGGGCACCGTCCTGGCGAACGGCCGTCCGCCGGGCAGCCAGTGCCTGATCGGCTCGGTCAAGACCAACATCGGCCACCTGGAGGCGGCGGCCGGAGTGGCCAGCCTCATCAAAGTTGCGTTGGCATTGCAGCACAGGGCGATCCCACCGAGTCTGAACTTCGTCGAGCCCAACCCCGAGATCCCCTTCGACGGCCTGCCGGTGCGGGTGGCGCAGACCCTCACCCCATGGCCGGAAAACGGCGGGCGAGCGGTCGCCGGCGTCAGCGCCTTCGGTTTCGGCGGCACCAACGCCCACGCTGTGCTCACCGAAGCCCCGCAGGTTCGGGCCGCCGGTCGATCCGGGGCCGACCATGGCGTGGCACCGGATCGAGCCGAGTTGCTGCCGCTCTCGGCGCGGTCTCCCGCGGCCCTGGCCGCACTGGCCGGCCGGTACGAGTCGGCGCTCGCATCCGGGCTGAGGCTCGCCGACCTGTGCTACACGGCAGGTGCCCGCCGCGGCCACTACGAGTATCGGTTGTCCACGGTCGCAGACTCCGCCCCCGCGATGTCCGAATCCCTGGCCGCCTATCGGCAGGGGCGGTCGCGGGCGGGGCTCTCCGTCGGACAATGCCATCCCGGCCAACGACCCGACGTGGTCTTCGTCTTCTCCGGCCACGGTTCGCAGTGGCATGGCATGGGTCGGCGACTGCAGGCCGAGGAGCCGGTGTTCGGCGACGCCTTGGCAACTTGCGACCGCGCGCTGCAGCCCCATCTGGAAAGCTCCGTGCTCGAGGCGCTGGCCGGGGACGAGGAGCTCACGGACATCGGCCTGATCCAGCCCGCGATCTTCGCGGTCCAGGTGGCGCTGGCCGCACTGTGGCGTTCATGGGGGGTCGAGCCCACCGCGGTAGTGGGGTACAGCCTGGGTGAAGTCGCGGCTGCGCACGTCGCCGGTGCGCTGAGCCTGGACGACGCCGCACGGGTGGTCTGCACCCGATCGCGAATGCTTCAGAAGGTCCGCGGCCAGGGAACGATGGTAGCCGCGGAGCTCAGCCTCGCCGAAGCGGAGGAGCTCATCGCCGGCGGGAAGCAGCAGGTCGCCATCGCCGGCAGCAACAGCCACAGATCGACCGTGTTGTCCGGGAACCGAACGGATTTGGCGGAGCTCATGGCCGTGCTCAGGCAGCGCGACCGGTTCTTCCGCTGGATCGAGGTTGATGTGGCATCCCACAGCCCGCAGACGGATGCGTTGGTTGCCGGTGTGCGCGCCGAGCTCGGCGGACTGCGGCCGACGGAACCGGCGATACCCCTCTACTCCACGGTGACCGGCGACCTGCTGACCGACCGCCTGCCGGACGCCGGCTATTGGGCGGAGAACCTGCGCTCGCCGGTGCGCTTCTCGCCCGCGGTGCGGAGACTGCTGGACGGTGGCCACGACGCATTTGTCGAGATCAGCCCGCATCCCACCCTGCTCACCCCCGTCGCCGAGGATGCTCAGGACCTGGGGCGTAGCTGTACAGTGCTGCCGTCGATGCGCCGTGACGACGGCAGGCGCGCGACGGCGCTGGTCTCACTCGGTACCCTCTACACCCTGGGCCAGCCAGTCGCCTGGGAGCAGCTGTATCCCCCGGGGAGCCGCTGCGTCGCCGCACCGACCTACCCGTGGCAGCGTGTCCGTTCCTGGGTGGACGTGGCAACCATCACCGCGCCGCCGCACGGTGCCGGCCTGTCGGGCGCAAAGCCGGCAGGCGGGAATGCGCCCGGGCCGGGCAGCGGCCTCTACGACGCGCTGCAGGTTGCGACACCCGAAGAGCGCCAACGGCTGCTCGAGTCTTACGTGTGCGAGCTCGTCGCCCGCCAACTCGGCATGGACTCATCGAAGCTGGACCGCCAGGCACCCCTCAACAGTGTCGGCGTCGACTCGCTCATCACCGTCGAGCTGCGTATGCAGGTTGAACGCGACTTGGGCATCGTCGTGCCGGTCACCCGGCTGTTGGAGGGGCCGACCGTGGCCAGTCTCGCCGGCTGGCTTCGCGACCAACTGGCAGCGGGCGCACCGCGGCCCCGCGGGGCGCCCCCGCAGCAGACCGCGCCGGGGAAGACGGCCCCGCGCAAGACCGACGGCGCGCCTTCGCGCGGGATCGACCTGCTCACTCGGGTGCCCGAGCTTTCCGACGCTGCGGTGGAAGAACTGCTGCAGAAGGTCCTTGCGGAAAGAGGGGCGGAGCGGGAGCTTGCCGGAAAGGAGGGGAGTGACGATGGATGAGTCCATCGACATCTCGGTTCTGTCACCGGAAAAAAAGCGGGCGCTGCTGTCCCGGCTGCTCATGGAGGACGCGCAGGAGTCGGCTTCGGTGCATCCGCTGTCACACGGACAGCGATCCATGTGGTTCGTCCATAAACTTGCACCGGCCAGCGCCGCCTACACCATCACATATGCCGGGCGAATCAGGGGCGAGCTCGACGTGCCGGCGCTGGAACGGGCGGTCCAGGCACTGGTTGACCGGCATCCGGCGCTGCGGACCACATACGCCGAGCGCGACGGGCAACCGGTCCAACTCGTTCACCCGCAATGGCCGGTGCAGATCGCACGGCACCACCTGGGCCCCGGGCAGTCCGAGCTCGACGACTGGATCCGCCGGGAAACCGATCGTCCATTCGACCTGTACACCGGCCCGGTGTTGCGGGTGACGTTGCTGGAGCGCACACCGCAGGAACATGTACTGCTATTGGTGGTCCATCACATCGCCGTCGACTTCTGGTCCATCGACGTCATTCTCGACGAGCTGCGCCTGCTGTACGCCGGAGGGCACGGGGAGGCCCCGCCGGCGCCCGCGGAAACCTTCGTCGACTACGCCGACCGGCAGGCCCGCATGCTCGCCGGTGAAGAAGGCGAGCGTCTCTGGGAGTACTGGCGCGAGCAGTTGGCCGGCGACCCGCCGGTGCTCCAATTGCCCACCGATCGCCCGCGACCGGCCGTCCAGACCTACCCGGGCGCCGTGCACCGCTTCACTCTCGACGACATGGCGACGGCCGGGCTCACGCAGTTGAGCCGGAGCGTCGGTGCGACGCCCTATATGACCCTGCTGGCGGCCTACGCCACGTTGCTGCACCGCTACACCCGCCAGGGCGACCTGGTCATCGGCTCCCCTTTCGCGTGCCGTGACCGGCTCGCGCTGGAGGGTCTGATCGGCTATCTCACCAATCCGCTGCCCCTGCGCGCCGACCTGCACGACGATCCGACGTTCACGGTGCTTCTCGGCCGCATCAAGGACACGGTGCAGGGCGCGCTCGAACACCAGGAATATCCGTTCCCCCTGCTCGTCGAGCGGCTGCAGCCGGTGCGCGACGCGGGCCGTACGCCGCTGTTCCAGGTCGCGTTCGTCTGGGAGCAAACCCGCCGCTTCTCCGACGAGCCCGGGCCGGGACTCGGGGGGTTGCAGCTGGAAACCCTCCACATCGGCCAGGGCGGCGCGCCGTTCGATCTCATGATGGAGATGGGCCAGCGCGACGGGAAGTTTTCCGGCCTGATGCAGTACAACACCGACCTTTTCGACGCCACCACGATCGAGCGGATGGCCGCGCACTTCGCCACACTCCTCGGCGGCATCGTCGCCGATCCCGGCCAACGGGTTTCGCAACTGCCACTGCTCACCGCGGAGGAGCTTCGCCAGCAGGCGGCATGGAACGAAACCGAAGTCACCTACCCCCTTTCTCAGGCCCCGGCCTGTCTGCACGAGATGGTGGCCGCAACGGTCGCGCGCGTCCCGGACGCCGTAGCGGTGACGTATGAGGACCGCGAGTTGACCTATGCGGAACTCGACCGCCGGGCCGACGACCTGGCACACCGGCTGCGGCGGCTCGGCGTTGGTCCCGACGTCATCGTTCCCGTCCTGATGGACCGGTCCGAGGATCTGGTGGTGGCGCTGCTGGGCGTCCTCAAGGCAGGTGGCGCCTTTCTGCCGCTGGACTCGACGCAGCCCTCGCAGCGCATGGCCGCGATGCTGGCCGACGTTCCGGACACGCCGGTCTGCGTCACCCACCAGCGCCATCTGGTGCACCTGCCGCCCGACTTCACCGGTCACCGGCTCTGTTTGGACGTGGCGCCGGAAACGGGTGGGGACGCCACCGCCGCCCCGGTCGCCACCGAAGGCGCCGTCGCAGTGGCGCCTACCAGGTCGGACAGCCTCGCCTACGTCATCCACACGTCTGGCTCCACCGGTAAGCCGAAGGGGTGCCTCAACACCCACGCCGGGATTCGTAACCGGCTGCTGTGGATGCAGGACGCCTACCGGCTGACCGGCGAGGACCGGGTGCTGCACAAGACACCGGTGAGCTTCGACCCGTCCGTCTGGGAGCTCTTCTGGCCCTTGATCGTTGGCGCCCGGGTGGTCATCGCAAAACCCGAGGGCCACAAGGACGCCGCCTACCTGGTTCGGACCATCGTCGAGCAGGGCGTCACCACAATGCATTTCGTGCCGTCGATGTTGCGCCGCTTCCTCGCCGAGCCCGGGGCGGGCACGTGTACACCGCTGCGCCGGGTGATCTGCAGCGGCGAGTCCCTGCCGCATGACCTGCGGGACCACTTCCTGGCCACGCTGGACGCCGAGCTGTACAACCTCTACGGGCCCACCGAAGCCGCGATCGACGTCACCGAATTCCACTGCCGGCGCGGCGAATCGGGCACGGTGGTGCCGATCGGGCGACCGATCGCCAACATCCGCGCGTACATCCTGGACGCCCATCTGCACCCGGTTCCGGTGGGTGTGCCCGGCGAGCTGTATATCGGCGGTGTCGGGGTTGGACGCGGCTACCTCAACCGACCAGATCTGACGGCTGCCATCTTCGTCGCCGATCCGTTCGGTGGCGAATCCGGTCACTCCGGGGAGCGGTTCTACCGCACCGGCGACCTGGCCAGATGGCTGCCCGACGGCAACATCGACTATCTGGGACGCCTGGACTTCCAGGTGAAGATCCGCGGCTTTCGCATCGAGCCCGGCGAAATCGAGGCCGCGCTGGCGAAACACCCGGCGGTGGCCGAGGCCGCGGTGGTGACCCGAACCGTCGGCCACGGCAAGGCACGTAACACAATCCTTGTCGCCCACATTGTGGCGGCCGAGGGCGCTGCGCCGTCGACAGCGGAGTTGCGCCGCTTCTCGCTCGAGCTGCTTCCGGCCGCCATGGTGCCGGCCGTCTTCGAGGTGACCGACGCGCTGCCGCTGACGTCGAGTGGAAAGGTGGACCGCAAGTCCTTGACGGCAGCCGCGGATGCGCCGGGGCCGCAGGAGCCGGCATTCGTCGCGCCGCGCACGCGCACCGAGCAGGTGCTGGGCGAGATCTGGCGTGAGGTACTGGGCCTGGAACGGGTCGGGGTCAACGACGACTTCTTCGCTCTCGGTGGTGCCTCGACCCAGGCGCTGGAGGTCGCGGAACGGGCGAATGCGGCGGGCCTGCCATTACGACCGGAGTCGACCTTCGTGTATGGCACGATCGCCGAGCTCGCCGCCCAATACGGGCCACTCGCCGACGAGGGCCCGGATCACACCGAAAGCCCCGTCGAGGCGGTCCGTGCCGCACCGGTACCCGGGCGACCGGTGCACGCCGGACCCGAGCAGAAGCGAAACACGGTGATGGAAAGCATCGGCGTGTACCTGCCGGCGCGGATAGTGTCGACCGCAACGGTCATGGCAGGGTGCGCCCACGAGATTCGCATACCGTTGGAACGCCTGACCGGCATCAAGAACCGACGGGTGGTCGGGGAGGACGAGTTCTCGATCGATCTTGCCAGGAAGGCGGCGACAGACTGCCTGTCCCGGTCGAGCTATCAGCCCGAGGAGATCGACCTCGTCATCGCCTGCAACATCTCCCGGCGCGACGGAATCGGACACAGGTTCGCCTTCGAGCCCAGCACCGCCTCGCGGCTGCGCGAGCAATGCGGCCTTGTCAACGCGCTCGCCTTCGACATCAGCAACGCGTGCGCCGGAATGTTCACCGGCATCACCGTGGCCGACGCTTTCCTGCAAACCGGACTGGTTCGGAGCGCCATGGTGGTCAGTGGCGAATACATCAGCCACCTCACCGAAACCGCGCAACAGGAAATCGAGGATCCGATGGACCCCCGGCTTGCGTGCCTGACCCTCGGTGATGCCGGCGCGGCGGTGATCCTGGAGCGCGGGCCCAACAACCGGGTCGGCTTCCACGACATCGACATAGCCACCCTGAGCGATTACAGCAAGCTGTGCATCGCCAAGGCGACCGAAGGTCCGCACGGCGGCGCCATCATGCTTACCGACTCCGTCACGCAGACGGCGATCGCGGTCAGACATTCGGTGCCCTACGTCGCTGCGGTGATGCAGCGGCACGGATGGCGGCCGGAGACGACCGATCACCTGGTGATGCACCAGACATCGGAGGCCTCGATCAACGACGCGGTCGCCGCCGTCAACCGGGTGTTCGGAGAGGGTGCGGCCAACCGGGACAACACCATCTACAACGTGGCGGAGCGGGGAAACACCGCCAGCACGACCCACTTCGTCGCGCTGATGGACTTCATCCTCGGCAACCGGATCCAGTCCGGTGACAACGTGGTCTTCTCCATCACCGGCTCCGGGCAGAGCGTCGGCGCCGCGCTGTACACCTTCGACGACCTGCCCGACCGGGTGCGCCGCGGAAGCAGCGGCCGGCACAGCCGCGGTGCTCCGGCCGACGACCGCAAAGAGGCACCCGCGACAGCCCGGGTGCGCATCGACAGCATCGGCATCGCACCTGCCGGACAATCGGCTCCGCCCAGCTCGGTGCAGCTGGCGGCTGACGCGGCATCGGCGTGCCTCGACCACAGCAGCCTCGATCGGACGGCGGTCGGACTGATCATCAACTCCGGCGTTTACCGCGACGAATTTCTCAGCGAACCGGCGGTGGCCGCGCTCGTCGCGGGCGAGCTCGGAATCAACGGCGACATCGATTCCCCGGACGGGCCCAAGACACTCGCCTTCGACGTCCTCAACGGCGCGGTCGGCTTCCTCAACGCATGTCAGGTCGCCGCGGGAATGCTCGGGGCGGGAAAGGCCGAACACGCCATGGTGGTCGCGTCGGAGATAGAAAACAACGCCCCCGAAAGCGGCCATCCGATGACCGGCATCAGCCAGACCGGCTCGGCGATCCTGCTCAGCCGAAGCGATGGTCGGGAAGGGTTCGGCCGCTTCGTGTTTCGGCACCACCCGGAGTACAGCGGGGCGCTTGCCACCTACACCCAGCAGACGGATGGGCGGGCCTGGCTGCAGATCGTCCGTGACCCGCACCTCGCCGGCATCTACCGGAGCTGTATTCCCTCGGCCGCCAAGGAACTCCTGGCGCTGGAGGGATTGGAACCTGCCGACATCGTGGTCGTCATCCCGCCGCATCTCCCCCCGGAGGAGCTTGACCGACTGGCCGCCGAGATCGGCATTCCAAGAGCGCGCTTCGTCGACCTCGGCTCCGATGACGGATTGGACGGCGACCCGTTCACGTCGTCCGTGCCGTACGGCTTGGAGCAAGCTCGCCGGCGCGGGCTGGCAGGGCCGGGCGGCATCGCCCTGATCGTGACGGTCGGCGCGGGCGTCCAGGTTGGCTGCGCCACGTACCGGTTCTGATTCGTACGCCGGCGTTCGTGACCGGCGAACCGGGTTCGTCGGATCGAACCCCGTGGTGCCCCTCCGGACCGAGCCACTCAGTATTTGTGGCAGGTGTTAGCCAGGGGCACGACAATGTCATGGAACGGTTGCGCCTCGGGTCTGTTCGCCATGTCCAGAAGCATCTCCCGGCGCTGAGGCGGCGGCGCATCGACGAGATCGTGCAACCAGGCCTGCGCTTCCGGTGATGCGTTGAATTGCGCTGCGGCATCGGGGAATTGCGCATTCAGTGCAGCCACCACCTGGGGGTAAGTGCACGTGCTGTAGATGGCCGGACTCAAATCGGGGTCTGCGGATGCGACTCCAACTCCAGCGGTCAACGACAATGCCAAGGCGCCGACTGCGGCAGCGAGCCTGGCCAACGGCGATGTCTGCATTTCGTGAATGCCTCCCAACCGGGGCGTCGCATGTCGCCTGGCCGACGATATGGGCGTAGGAGCTTGCCTTCTTTGGCCCTGGCTAACGAGTATAGCTACCAAACGCGCCCAACATCCAGCGGCCGGCAGCCGGTGCAACCCGGCGTCGTGGGCAGTCGTGCGCCAATACTTTTCACCGTGCTGGACCGGGCTTCGGTGCAGCCACCTTCCGCCGCCCCGCGAACACGTTTCGCCGGGCGCACGCCCACAGGGGGCCCGCGTCATGAAACCTTCCCGGGCCGGATCATGCCTCGAGCCCGAAACCATACGACTGCGTCGCGGATTGCAGGCTCGATGGGGGCCACGACATAGCCAAGTTCCCGCACCGCCTTATCGCTGCGGAACCGGTAAAGGTCGGTGAACGCGTATCTGACTGATACCGAGTTCACTGTGGTTTCCCGACCGGTGACGACCTCGAACAGGTCACCGGCCTTACCCCCGATCCATGCGACGGGATAGGGCAGCGGCCAACGCGGCGGGTCGACGCCGGCGACCCGTGCCACTCGCTCCAGGTAGTCGCGATACGTCAGTTCCTCGCCACCCAGGATGTAGCGTTCGCCACGCCTCCCGTGCAACCAAGCGGCAATCATCCCGCGCGCAACCTCGTGGACATCGGCGAAGTTGTTGTATCCCGGTGTCCAGCAAGGAACCCTGCGATTGGCGACCTCGACAATGAGGCGACCAGAACTGGGTTTGGCATCACGCGGGCCGACCAGGTACGTGGGGCTTACGATGACTGCGTCCAACTTGTCGCAGGCTTGCTGCACGAGGATTTCACCATGCCGCTTGGTGACGGCGTAGGCCGATGCCAGCTTCACTTTGTCCCACCCCCACGGGGTCTGCTCGTCGGCGGGCGTGCCGTCGGGGGTGGGTCCGATCGTGTTCGCGGTCGCGGTATGAACGACCCGCGGCGTGCCGGCGGAAATCGCGGCTTCGACGACAGCCTGCGTGGCACCGACATTGACGGCCGAGATCGCCGGCGTGACCCTGCGTCTGGTCGAAACGTATGCCGCACAATGGAAAACCACATCGGCCCCGGCGAACACATCGCGAAGCTCGGCGGCCGAACCCAGGTCCGCGCATACCCACTTGACGGGGAGGTCGGCGAGCGATCGGGTATCGGTGCTCGGGCGCCGCGTAGCGGTCACCGTGTGCCCCTGTGCAACCAGTTCGGCGGTCAGGTTGGCCCCCAAGAGCCCGCTTGCTCCGGTTACCACAGCATGTGCCATCGGGTCTTCCGTTCACGAAAATGGTCGACGCCACATGACCCATTACGGGTCACGTTTACGCCGGTGTTACGCCGGTGTACAGTACCGCGCGACCGGTGGCCGGTGGGCCACTTACGGGTTGCCGATTCCGGCTGCGCGGCAGGCGAGCAATTCTGCGCCAGTCATGAAACCGCGGCACGCCGGCCGGTGTGCGTCAGCTGCCGCGGGCCAGGGCGGTCGCCTGCTCGGTCGCCTCGCGGATCGGGCCGCGCCAGACGTCGCCGTGGCCGGGCAGCAGGACCTCGGTGTCCAGCAGCGATAAGGCGTCAAGGCTGCGCAGACAGTCCTGCTGGCTGTGGCTGAACACGGCGGGCAGCAGCTGCGGCCCGCGCCGGCGAAGCAGCGGATGACCGGTGATCAGCGCGTCGCCGCTGGCCAGGACGCCGTCGACGACGTACGAACAGTGCCCGCTGGTGTGCCCGCGCGTGGGAACGGCCGTCGGGTGGCCCGGCAGCCCGGCGGCCGCCTCGGCGGTCAGCGGCCTGGCCGAGGGGATACCGTCGCGAACCAGACCGCCGCTGCGCACCACATGCAGGCCCCAAGCGGCCCACCGCGGCCGCCAGATGCGCAGGGCGACGTCGAAAACCGAGGCCTGCTCCAGGTATTGACGCTTGGCGTGGCCGACTTCGTCGGCGTGGCAGTACACCGGGGTCCCGTGCTCGTTGGCGAACCAGATCGCCGAGCCGAGGTGGTCGACATGGGCGTGGGTCAGCAGGATCGCACGCACGTCGCCGGACTCATATCCCAGCTGCCGCAGCGAGGCCAGCACGTCCACTCGATCTCCGGGATAGCCGGCGTCGATCAGCATGACCCCGGTGTCGCCGGTGACCAGCGTCCAGTTGACGGCCTCGCCGACGGCGAGGTGCACCGTGTCGGTGACCTGAACAAGAGTTGGCGCCGGTCCCATGCCCGTGAGTGTAGGTAGCAGAAGAGGAGTAGAAATAACGGGTGGCTGAACTGAAACTCGGATACAAGGCATCCGCCGAACAATTCGCACCTCGCGAGCTCGTCGAACTGGCCGTCGCCGCCGAGGCGCACGGCATGGACAGTGCCACCGTCAGTGACCACTTCCAGCCGTGGCGGCACGAGGGCGGGCACGCCCCGTTCTCGCTCTCCTGGATGACCGCGGTGGGCGAACGCACTCGCCGGATCATGCTGGGCACCTCGGTGCTCACCCCCACCTTCCGCTACAACCCCGCCGTCGTCGCGCAGGCCTTCGCCACCATGGCCTGCCTGTACCCGGGGCGCGTCTTTCTCGGCGTGGGCACCGGGGAGGCGCTCAACGAGATCGCGACCGGTTACGAGGGACAGTGGCCGGAGTTCAAGGAGCGCTTCGCCCGGCTGCGCGAGTCGGTGCGGTTGATGCGGGAGCTGTGGCGCGGCGACCGCGTCGACTTCCCCGGCGAGTACTACCGGCTCAAGGGCGCCTCCATCTACGACGTGCCCGAGGGCGGCGTCCCGATCTACATCGCCGCGGGTGGCCCGGCCGTCGCCAAGTACGCCGGGCGGGCCGGCGACGGCTTCATCTGCACCTCCGGCAAGGGCGAGGAGCTCTACACCGAGAAGCTGATCCCGGCCGTCAAGGAGGGCGCGGCGGCCGCCGAGCGCGACGTCGAGGACATCGACAAGATGATCGAGATCAAGATCTCCTACGACCCGGACCCCGGGCTGGCGCTGGAGAACACCCGGTTCTGGGCGCCGTTGTCGCTGACCGCCGAGCAGAAGCACAGCATCGACGACCCGATCGAGATGGAAAAGGCCGCCGACGCGCTGCCGATCGAGCAGGTCGCCAAGCGCTGGATCGTGGCGTCCGACCCCGACGAGGCCGTCGAGAAGGTCGGCCAGTACGTGGCGTGGGGTCTCAACCACCTGGTGTTCCACGCGCCCGGCCACGACCAGCGGCGGTTCCTGGAGCTGTTCGAGAAGGACCTGGCCCCCAGGCTGCGGCGACTTGGCTGAATCCGGGCCTGTTTCGAAGGCCATCTACATCGCGGCGCCCGAGCCGGAGACCGGCAAGTCGACGATCGCGCTCGGGCTGCTGCACCGGCTGGCCGCGACCGTCGCGAAAGTCGGTGTGTTCCGGCCGATCACCCGCCTGGGCGAGGAGCGCGACTACATCCTCGAACTGCTGCTCGGGCACGCCACCGCGGGCCTGCCCTACGAGCGGTGCGTCGGGGCGACCTACCCGCAGCTGCACGCCGACGGCGACGCCGCGATCGCCGCCATCGTCGATGCCTACCACGCGATGGCCGAGGAGTGCGACGTCGTGGTGATCGTCGGCAGCGACTACACCGACGTCACCAGGCCCGCCGAGCTGTCGATCAACGCCCGGATCGCGGTCAACCTCGGCGCGCCGGTGCTGTTGACGGTCAGCGGCAAAAACCGCACCGCCGACGACGTCGCCCGCGTCGTCGACGTCTGCCTGGCCGAGCTGTCCGCCCAGCGCGCCCACACCGCGGCGATCGTCGCGAACCGGTGCGACCCGGGCCGGCTGTCCGCGATCGCCGAGGCGCTGCGGGTCTTCGAGCAGCGCAGCTACGTGCTGCCCGAGGAGCCGCTGCTGTCGGCGCCCACGGTCGCCGAGCTGGAGCAGGCCGTCGACGGGACACCGGTCAGCGGGGAGGCTTCGCTGCGCGAGCGCGAGGTGATGTCCGTGCTGGTCGCCGGGATGACGGCCGACCACGTGCTGGAGCGACTCCGCGACGGCATGGCGGTCATCACCCCCGGCGACCGCTCCGATGTGCTGCTCGCGGTCGCCAGCGCCCATGCGGCCGAGAACTTTCCGTCGCTGTCCTGCATCGTGCTCAACGGCGGGTTCGAGCTGCATCCGTCGATCGCGGCGCTGGTCGCCGGGCTGCGGTTGCGGCTGCCCATCATCGCCGCCGCGGCGGGGACCTACGACACCGCCAGCGCGGCCGCCTCGGCCCGCGGCCGGATCACGCTGACCTCGCAGCGCAAGATCGACACCGCACTGGCGTCGATGGAGCGGCATGTCGACGTCGCGGACCTGTTGGCGCAGCTGGCAATACCGATACCCACGGTGACCACGCCGCAGATGTTCATCCATCGCCTGACGTTGCTGGCCCGTGCCGACCGCAAGCACATCGTGCTGCCCGAGGGTGATGACGACCGCATCCTGTCCTCGGCCGGGCGCCTGCTGCAGCGCCGGGTCGCCGAGCTGACCATCCTGGGCGACGAAGGCCAAGTTCGTTCCCGCGCAGCCGAACTCGGCGTCGACCTGGCCGACACCGAGGTGATCGACCCGCGCACCAGCGAGTTGCGTGACCGCTTCGCCGACCAGTACGCACAGCTGCGCAATGCCAAGGGCATCACCGTCGAGCATGCCCACGAGATCATGCGCGACGCGACGTATTTCGGCACCATGATGGTCTACAACAACATGGTCGACGGCATGGTGTCCGGTGCTGCTCACACCACGGCGCACACCGTTCGCCCGGCGCTGGAGGTCATCAAGACGGTTCCGGACGTGTCCATCGTCTCCAGCATCTTCCTGATGTGCCTGCCGGACCGAGTGCTGGCCTACGGTGACTGCGCGATCGTCCCCAACCCGACGCCCGAGCAGCTGGCCGACATCGCGATCAGCTCGGCGCGCACCGCGTCGCGGTTCGGCATCGAGCCGCGGGTGGCGATGCTGTCCTACTCCACCGGCGACTCGGGCGTCGGTGTTGAGGTTGACAAGGTCAGGGCCGCAACGGAATTAGTGCGCGCACGCGAACCGGACCTGCCGGTCGAGGGTCCGATCCAGTACGACGCCGCGGTGGAACCGTCGGTCGCTGCGACCAAGCTGCATGATTCACCGGTGGCCGGCCGCGCGACGGTGCTGATCTTCCCCGACCTCAACACCGGCAACAATACCTACAAGGCGGTGCAGCGCAGCGCCGGAGCGATCGCGATCGGGCCGGTGCTGCAGGGGCTGCGCAAGCCGGTGAACGACCTGTCCCGGGGCGCGGTGATCGAAGACATCGTGAACACGGTCGCCATCACCGCGATCCAGGCGCAGGGCGGCCATGAGCGCTGAGGCCCCGGCCCGACTCGTGCTGGTGATCAACTCCGGCTCCTCGTCGCTTAAATACCAGGTGGTCGAACCGGATTCGGGGGTGGCGCGCGCGTCGGGCCACGTCGAGCGGATCGGGGAGCCCTCGTCGGAGGTGCCCGACGAGGACGCCGCGCTGCGCCGCGCTTTCGACGCCGTGGCGCGGGACGGCATCGACCTGCGCGAGTGCGGACTGGCGGCGGTCGGGCACCGGGTCGTGCACGGGGGCACGACCTTCTACCGGCCCACCGTCCTCGACGACGCGGTGATCGCGCAACTGGAGGAACTCTCGCCGCTGGCGCCGCTGCACAACCCGCCCGCGCTGCGGGGCATCGCGGTGGCCCGGCGGCTGCTGCCCGACGTCCCGCACGTCGCGGTGTTCGACACGGCGTTCTTCCATGATCTGCCCGCCGCCGCGGCGACCTACGCCATCGACCGCGAGCTGGCCGAGCGGTGGGCTATCCGCCGGTACGGGTTTCACGGCACGTCGCACCACTACGTCAGCGAGCGCGCCGCCGACTTCGTGGGCCGCCCGGTCGGCGAGCTGAATCAGATTGTGCTGCACCTGGGTAACGGCGCATCGGCATCGGCGATCGCCCACGGCCGGCCGGTGGACACCTCGATGGGGCTGACTCCGCTGGAGGGGCTGGTGATGGGGACTCGCAGCGGCGACGTCGATCCCGGTGTCTTCGGCTACCTCTCGACCGCCGCGCAGCTGAGCGTCGGGGAAATCGAGTCGATGCTCAACCACCGGTCCGGGATGCTGGGGCTGGCCGGCGAGCGCGACTTCCGGCGGCTGGCCGAGATGATCGAATCGGGCGACGGCGCCGCGCAGTTGGCCTACGACGTGTTCATCCACCGGTTGCGCAAGTACATCGGCGCCTACCTGGCGGTGCTGGGCCATACCGATGTGGTCAGCTTCACCGCCGGCATCGGCGAACACGACGCGGCGGTGCGCCGCGACGCGCTGGCGGGCCTGCGGGGGCTGGGCCTCGTGGTCGACCAGGAACGCAACTCGAGCACCGGTGTGGGGCGCATCGCGCGCATCTCCACCGACGATTCGCCGGTCACCGTGCTGGTGGTGCCGACCAACGAGGAGCTGGCCATTGCCCGCGACTGCGTGAGCGTTCTCTAGTCCCGCGATCTGCCTGGGGCGGCTGTGGATAGCGGAAATCGGGCTGGGCCGCCGAGGTGCGATCGTTCGCACCATGTGGGAGGAACCTTTCCTCGGCGGCGAGGCGCTGGCGTCGGGGGCGTTGAACAGGCACCAACTGCGGACGGGTTACCGCCCGGTGTTCCCGGGTGTATACCTGTCGAACGACGTCGAGCCTTCCCTCGAGCTGCGCATCGCCGCCGCGTGGCTGTGGTCACGACGGTCGGCGACCGTCGTCGGGGCGGCCGCGGCCGCACTGCACGGCGCCAGATGGATTCCCGACGACGTTCCCGTCGAGCTTGCCTGTAACAACACCCACCCACCGCGCGGGGTGCTGACGCGGCGCGACGCATTGACGGACGGCGAGACGCAGACCCTCCGCGGCTACGCGGTCACCACACCGGAGCGCACCGCGTTTGACATCGGCCGGCGCGGGGCCGTCCGCTCGGCCGTCGTCCGGCTGGACGCGCTGGCGCGGGCGACCGGCTTCAAGGCCGACGACGTGCTGCGAGTCGCGAAGGCCCACCCCCGCTCGCCCGGGCTGCGGCGACTGGAGGCCGCGCTCGAGCTGGTCGACCCCGGCGCGCAGTCGCCGCGGGAGAGCTACCTGAGGCTGCTCCTGATCGACGCGGGTTTCCCGCGGCCGCAAACCCAGATTCCCGTGCTCGGCGCCGACGGCATCCCCGTCGCCTACCTCGACCTGGGCTGGCCCGAACACCTGGTCGCCGTCGAATACGACGGCGACCAGCACCGCACGGACCGACGCCAATACGTCAAGGACATCCGGCGGAGCGAGATGCTCGAGCGGATGGGCTGGATCGTCGTCCGGGTGGTCGCGGAGGACCGCCCCGCCGGCATCATCGGCCGGGTTCGGGCCGCGCTGGCCGCATCGAGTGTGAACTCACGGCTTTGAGTGTGAACACAGGGCGGGCCTCGTCGGCGTGTCGCCGCCCAGGATTCAAACCCGATGTAGAAAAGAGGGCCGGCCCTCAGAACGTGCTCGTCGGCCGCACCTTGTTGGCCATGTCCACCAGCGTGTAGCGGTGCCGCTGCGTGGGCGCGACGCGGGCCAGGTTGCGCAGCGACGCCTCGACGCCCAGCCGCAGCCCGTGCTCGGTGAACGGATAACCCAGGATGTGGTTGGTGCTGGCCTCGTTGTCGGCCAGCCAGTCCAGCGCGCCACCCAGGACCAGGGCGCGGATCTGCAGCACCCGCGGCTCGGTGGGCGGCAGCGCCTCCACCCGCCGCGCGGCGTCGCGGATCTCCTCCTCGGTGATTTCGCCCGTCGACCGGCCGGACATCAGGGTGACCGCGCTGGTCAGCCGCGCGGTGGTGAAATGCCGCGAGGTCGCGGGCACCTCGTCGAGGGTGCGCACGGCCCCGGCGCGGTCGCCCTCCGCCGACAGGGCCCGCGCCAGCCCGAACGCCGCCGAGATCACCCCGTCGTTGGTCTTCCACACCGTCTCGTAGAACTTGTGCTCGTCGGTGTTGCCGGCGAGTTCGGCGGTGGCGGCCAACGCCAGTTTCGGCGCGAGTTCGCCGGGGAAGGCGTCGAGCACCTCCGTGAAATGCTCGATGGCGGCGTCGTAGTCGCCGATGAGCAACTCGGCGACGGCCCGGTACCACACCAGCCGCCATTGCCAGCCGACCCGCTCGGCCAGGTCGTCGAGCTTGCGGGCGGCCTTGGCCACGTCGCCGAGGTCGAGCAGCGCGCGCACCTCCATCAGCGGCAGCTCGATCGATTCCGACAGTTCGACGTCGTCGGCGCTGAGCGACCCGTGCCGGGCCGCGCGCAGCGAGTCCAGCGTCTGCACCGGCTGGGAGAGCACCGTCGCCTGCAGCACCGGGGCCGCGACGTCGGCCGGGTTGACCAGCGGCACCGCCAGCGCGGTCACGATCTCCCGGGCGGTCAGCCGCTCCGAGTGGACCTGCCCGTCCAGGTAGACGTCGGTGTGGGCGACCAGCAGCTCGACCCCGAACGTCGAACGGCTGGGGGAGAAGATCGCCGACAACCCGGGCCGCGGCACCCCGCTCTCCTTGGAGACCACCTCCCGCAGCACGCCCATCAACTGGGCGGACATCTCCTCGGCGGTGACGAAGCGACGCCGCGGATCGGGATCGGTGGCCCGCCGCAGTAACCGGCCGAACGAGTCGTGGGTGGCCAGCACGGGATCGTCGTCGGGCAGCCCGTCCACGTAGCGGCCGTTGCGGGTGCGCAGGTTCAGCGTGAGCGCCGCCAGCGTGCGCCCCACCGTGTAGATGTCGGTGGCCACCGTCGGGCCGGTCCGCACGATCTCCGGCGCCTGGAACCCCGGCGTGCCGTAGAGGTAGCCGAACGAGTTGACCCGCGACACCGCGCCCAAGTCGATCAGCTTGAGCTGGTCCTCGGTGAGCATGATGTTCTCGGGCTTGAGATCGTTGTAGACCAGTCCGATCGAATGCAGGTAGCTCAGCGCCGGCAGGATTTCCAGCAGGTAGGCAATGGCCTCGGCGACGGGCAGCTTCTGGTCCTTACCCCGCTTGAGCGACTGCCCGCCGATGTACTCCATGACGATGTAGCCGACGGGGTCGCCGTGCCGGTCCTTGTGCTCGACGAAGTTGAAGATCTGCACGATCTGCGGGTGGACGACCTCGGCGAGGAACTGCCGTTCGGCCATCGCGATCGCCTGCGCCTCGGCGTCCCCGGAGTGCACCAGGCCCTTGAGCACCACCGGGCGGTCGTTGACGTTGTGGTCCAGGGCCAAATACACCCAGCCCAGGCCGCCGTGCGCGATGCAGCCCTTGACTTCGTACTGGGCCGCGACGGTGTCGCCCGGATTCAGCTGCGGCAGAAACGAATACGGGCTGCCGCACGAGGGACACCAGCCCTCCTTCAACGCTTCAGCGCCGTTGCCCTCCTCGGTGGAGCGCCCGACCGGCTTGCCGCAATTCCAGCAGAACCGCTTGGACTCCGGCACCACCGGATTGGTCATCAGAGCCTCGAGCGGGTCGATGTCGCGGCCCCGCGGAATCTCGACCAGGCCGCCGCCGAGCTTGCGCACGGGCGGCAGCACCCGCGTGGCCGCCGTCCGTTCCTGTGGCTCGGCGCTCAGCCCGCCGAGGGAGATGTGCGGCAGGTCGTCGTCGTCATCGTCGAAGTCGGGCCTGAACAGCGCCTGGGTCGCCTGGACCCGCGGCGAACCCGTCGTGGTCAGCACCTCGGCCCGCTGGGTGCCGGGGCCGACGTCTTCGGCTTCGGAGTCCTGCCCCTGCGAAGCCCGCTCCGACACGTTGTCCGACTTCTTCTCCGATTCGGCCATCAGTCCACGTACCTCGGCGTGGGCGGCGCGGGCGCCGGCCCGAGAACCGTCAACCACTTGCGGTACAACGTGTTCCACGTGCCGTCGCGGCGGATGCGTTCGAGCGTGCCGTTGACGAACCGCACCAGCCCGGTGTTGTCCAGGTTGACCCCTACGCCGTAGGGCTGGGTGGCCATGTTCGGTCCGACGATGTGCAGGTAGGGGTCTTCCTCCACCAGCCCGGCCAGGATCGAGTCGTCGGTGCTGACGGCGTCGATCTGCCGCTGTTGCATTGCCACCAGGCAGTCCGCCCAGTTCACCACCGACACGATAACCGGCGGCGGCGCGATCTGCCGGATTCGGTGCAGCGAGGTGGTGCCCCTGGCCACGCAGACGCGCTTGCCGGACAGGTCGGCCGGCTTGGCGATCGGCGAGTCGCGCGGGGCCAGGATGCGCTGGTAGGCGTCGAGGTAGACGGTGGAGAAGTTCACCAGCTTGCGCCGTTCGCAGGTGATGGTCATCGTCTTGACGACGACGTCGACCTCCGAGCGCTGCAGCGCGGTGATCCGCTCCTCCGACGACAGGATCCGGTACTCCACGTGCGACGGCGCGCCGAAGATGTCGCGGGCAATCTCACCGGCGATGTCGACGTCGAAACCGGTGATCTCGCCGGTGATCGGGTCGCGGAAGCTGAACAGGTTGCTGCCGATGTCCAGCCCGACGATCAGCCGGCCGCGCGCGCGGATGTCGGCCACCGCGGCGTCGGCCTCGGCCTTGGTGGGGAAGGGGCGCAGGCTGGCGGTGACGTCGCAGTCCGCGGTGGTGTCGTCGCGGGGCAGCGGGGGTTCCGGGGGCAGCTGCCGCATGCCGACCGGGGTGGGCGGCGGCAGCGTCGGCGTGGGGGCGGTCGTCAACGATTCCGTGTGACCGCATGCGGCCAGCACGCTCGCCAGCGATAGCGCCGCGAGCAGGGCGCCCACCCGCCGGACCAGCACCGCGCCGCTCATCACCGATATTCTTTCAGCCGCGGCCACAGGCCCAGGGCGACCGCGATGGCGGCGCCGAGGCTGAGGATCACCGCGCCGACCTGGGCGCCGGACAGGCCGCTGCGCGCGCTGAGGACGTCGTTGCGCAGGTGGTTGCGGCTCTGATCCATCGCCTTGACCAACAGGTCCTCGAGCTTGTCGAAGGCGGGGGTGGCGTCGTCCTCGCCGCTGCCCAGCGCGACCTGGGTGGCGGCCCGGTAGTTGCCCACCGCGATGAACGAGTTCATCCGGTCGTTGGCCTGCCGCCAGCGAACCAGCAGCTGGTCGGCGCCCTCCAGGTCTGGCTTGTCGACGACGTCCGCGCGCGACACGTACTGCTCGAGCTGGTGGTGCATGTTGTCGATGCGGTGATAGAACGACTGCTTGCGGATGTCCTCGTCGCCGCGGCGGATCAGCGACAGCGTCTCGTCGGCCCGCGCCTGCTGGGCGGTGATCTCGACGTTGGTCACGGTCTTCAGCGAATCCGCGGCGGTGTCCTTGGCGCTGCGGCTGGCGGTCGTGGAGATGGTCAACGCAGTCCCGACCCACACCACCATGACGAGGATAGCGAGCCCGCCCACGATGAGCCCGGGGTTGATCCGTCGCCTGGTGCGCCTGGCCAGCCAGCGGTGGGCGAACGCGCCGAAGGCGACCGTGGTGCCGACCACCAGGATCACCGGGGCCGGGATCTTGGTCGAGGCGGTGGTTTCGTCGTCGACCCGGGTCGATGTCGCCTCGTACAGCCGTGCCGCGTCGGGCAGGATCGTCGACTGCATCAGTCCCGACGCCTCCGACAGGTACGACGACCCGACGGGGTTGCCCTCCCGGTTGTTGGTCCGCGCGATCTCGATGAGCCCGGTGTAGACGGCGAGTTCGGCGTTGATCCGGCCGAGCAGCTGAATCAACGGTTCGTCGGTCAGCCCGCTCGACGCCTTGGTGACCGCGACCGTGGCGTCGGTGATCGCCTGTTCGTAGCGCTCCCGGACCGGGCGCGGTTCGGCCTCGGCGATGAAGGCGGTGGCCGCGGCGGCGTCGGCCACCGACAGCGTGGTGTAGAGCCGCCCGGCGGCGAACGACAGCGGCTCGGTGTGGTTGAGCACCGTCGTCAGCACCTGCTGGCGGTGGTTGATGGTCGTCGACGTGGCGAACGCGGTCAGCCCGCCCAGCGTCGCCAGCACGATGCCCAACGTCAGGATGCGGCCCGGGGTCGTCGAGATGAACCACCAGCGCGGATGGGCCGGTTCGGCCGGCGACCGCGACCCCTGCGGTTCGGTCGTCGGATGGGCCAGCTCAACCGTCACGTCTGTTCAGACCTCGTCTCTCGGCCACCGGGATGCACTCGTACCAACTTGTATAAGCGAATTCTAAGAGAACCTTGCCGGTGATGGGGGGAGGCCGATCCAAATGGCCCCGCATATTCTGAACGCGTGCACGGCGACGGTGACGGGTGGGTGATCTCCGAGAACGGCGCTCACTATTGGGGTCGGTACGGCGCGGCGGGACTGCTGCTGCGGGCCCCGCGGCCCGACGGGACCCCGGCGGTGCTGCTGCAGCACCGGGCGGTGTGGAGCCATCAGGGCGGCACCTGGGGCCTGCCGGGCGGCGCGCGCGACAGCCACGAAACCCCCGAACAGACGGCGGTCCGCGAGGCGCGCGAGGAGGCCGGCCTGCGCACCGAGCGGCTTGCGGTGCGCGCGACGGTGATCACCACCGAGATCCTCGGGATCGGCGGCACGCGCTGGTCCTACACCACCGTCGTCGCCGACGCCGAGGAACTGCTGCACACGGTGCCCAACCAGGAGAGCACCGAGATGCGCTGGGTCGCCGAGGAGGAGGTCGACGACCTGCCGCTGCATCCCGGCTTCGCCGCCAGCTGGCACCGGCTGCGCACGGCGCCGGCGCTGGTGCCGCTGGGCGACGACGCCGCACGGCGGCACCGCCTGCCCCGCACGCTTCTGGTCGACGACGAGGTTTTCGTGTGGTGCATGCCGGGCGAGGCCGATCATGCGCCGTCGCAGCTGGGGCGCCGCGTCAGCTCGCTGCTGCAAGCGCCGCCTTCAGCTCCCGCGCCGCCGCCCGCGGGTCCCGGGCCGCGGTGATCGCGCGTACCACCACGATGCGGCGGCCGCCGGCGGCCAGCACCTCGGGCAGCCGCTGCGCGTCGATGCCGCCGATCGCGAACCACGGGGTGTCGCCGCGCAGGTCGGCGGCGGCGCTGACCAGCCGCAGGCCCGGCGCCTCCCGGCCCGGCTTGGTAGGGGTGGGCCAGCAGGGTCCGACGCAGAAGTAGTCGGCGCCGTCCTGTGCGGCGGCGGCGAGCTGGGCTTCGTCGTGGGTGGACAGTCCGATCAGCGGGTCCGGCCCGACGATCTCGCGCGCGACGGCCGGCGGCAGGTCGCCCTGCCCCAGGTGCAGCACGTCGGCGCCGGCCGCGCGGGCGATGTCGGCCCGGTCGTTGACCGCGAACAGGGCGTGGTGGCGGCGGGCCGCGTCGGCGAGGACCTCCAGCGCCGCCAGCTCGTCGCGCGCCTCCAGCGGGCCGAACCGCCGTTCCCCCTCCGAGCCCTTGTCGCGCAGTTGGATGACGTCGACCCCGCCGGCCAGGGCGGCGTCGGCGAACTGGGCCAGGTCGCCGCGTTCGCGCCGGGCGTCGGTACACAGATACAGCGTGGCCGCGGCGAGCCGGGCGATGCGTGGGTGCACACCGCGACGCTAGCGCGCTAGCGTGGAACGGGAGAATTATCAGACACGGGAGTCCCGGGTGGCTGCGGGGCTGAGAGTGGGCACAGCCGAGCCGGACCTGCCCTTACCGTCACACCTGATCCGGGTCATGCCGGCGATAGGGAGGCAGTGATGCAGCCGGACTTGGCCGTCGTCGGCGGCGGCGTCATCGGGCTGGCGGTGGCGCGCGGGGCGGCGCGGGCCGGACGGTCGGTGCGCGTGCACCGCACCGGTGAGCGCGGCGCCTCGTGGGTGGCCGGCGGGATGCTCGCCCCGCACAGCGAGGGCTGGCCCGGCGAGGAGCGGCTGTTGCGGCTGGGCCTCGAGTCGTTGCGCCTGTGGCACGAAGGCTTCCTGGACGGGCTGCCGCCGGAGGTGGTCACCGCGCGCGAGTCGCTGGTGGTGGCCGTCGACCGGGCTGACGTCGCCGACCTGCGCACCGTCGCCGACTGGCTGTCCGCCCAGGGGCATCCGGTCAGGTGGGAGTCGGCCGCTCGCGACGTCGAACCCCTGCTGGCCCAAGGCATCAGGCACGGCTTCCGGGCGCCCACCGAGCTGGCGGTGGACAACCGCGCCGTGCTCGACGCGCTGGCGGCGGACTGCGAGCGGCTCGGCGTGCGCTGGGCCCCGCCGGTGACCAACGTGTCCGAGGTCGACGGCGACGCGGTGGTGATCGCCAACGGCGTCGACGCGCCGGCGCTCTGCCCCGGCCTGCCGGTGCGGCCGGTGAAGGGGGAGGTGTTGCGCTTACGTTGGCGAAAGGGATGTATGCCGTTGCTGCGCAGAGTGATTCGTGCCCGCGTGCACGGCCGGCAGGTGTACTTGGTGCCACGTGCGGACGGCGTGGTCGTCGGGGCCACCCAGTACGAACACGGCCGCGACACCGCCCCGGTGGTGTCGGGCGTGCGCGACCTGCTCGACGACGCGTGTGCGGTGCTGCCGGCGCTGGGCGAATACGAGCTGGCCGAGTGCGCCGCGGGGCTGCGCCCGATGACGCCCGACAATCTGCCGCTGGTGCGACGCCTGGACGAGCGGACCCTGGTCGCGGTCGGGCACGGCCGCTCCGGGTTCCTGCTGGCGCCGTGGACCGCCGAACAGATCCTGTCCGAGCTCGAACCGGTGGGGGCGCAGTGATGATCGTCGTGGTCAACGAGGAAGAGGTCGAGGTCGACGAGCACACCACCGTCTGCGGGTTACTGGAGTCCTTGGGCCTTCCCGACCGGGGCGTCGCGGTGGCGCTGGACTCGTCGCTGTTGCCTCGTTCAAGTTGGGCGACAAAGCTTTTCGAAGGCGCGCGGATCGAGGTCGTGACGGCGGTGCAGGGTGGCTGACTCGAAACTGACCATCGCCGACCGCAGTTTCGCCTCGCGGCTCATCATGGGTACGGGCGGGGCGGCCAACCTCGCGGTGCTCGAGGAGGCACTGATCGCCTCGGGCACCGAGTTGACCACCGTCGCGATCCGGCGGGTCGACACCGAGGGCCGGACCGGTCTGCTGGACCTGCTCAACCGGCTCGGCATCACGCCGCTGCCCAACACCGCGGGGTGCCGCGGCGCGGCCGAGGCGGTGCTCACCGCGCAGCTGGCCCGTGAGGCGCTCGAAACCAATTGGGTCAAGCTCGAGGTGATCGCCGACGAACGCACCCTGCTGCCCGACGCGGTCGAATTGGTCAGGGCCGCAGAGCAGTTGGTCGACGACGGGTTCGTCGTGCTGCCCTACACCAACGACGACCCGGCGCTCGCGCGCCGGCTGGAGGACATCGGCTGCGCCGCGGTGATGCCGCTGGGCTCGCCGATCGGCACCGGCCTCGGCATCGGGAACCCGCACAACATCGAGATGATCGTCGCGGCGGCCGGCGTCCCGGTGGTGCTCGACGCCGGCATCGGGACCGCCAGCGACGCCGCGCTGGCCATGGAACTGGGTTGCGACGCCGTCCTGTTGGCGACGGCGGTGACCCGCGCCGCCGATCCGCCCGCCATGGCCGCCGCGATGGCCGGCGCCGTCACCGCCGGCTATCTGGCCCGGCGCGCGGGCCGGATTCCCAAGCGGTTCTGGGCCCAGGCGTCTTCTCCTGGCCGATGAGACGCTATGTCGCGCTGGGCAGTTCGATGGCCGCGGGTCCGGGCATCGGGCCTCGGGCCGCCGGCGCGCCGCGGTGGTCGGGCCGTTCGGCCCGCAACTACCCGCATCTGGTCGCCGAACGGCTGAACCTCGAACTCGTGGACGTCACGTTCTCCGGGGCGACCACCGCCCACATGCTCGCCGATCGCCAGCACGGCCAGCCGCCTCAGATCGAGGCGCTGGACGGTTCGGAGAGCCTGGTCACCATCACCATCGGCGGCAACGACGTCGGCTATGTCCCGCTGTTGATGGCCGCCGCGCTGCCTCGTCCGGCCCGGCACCTGCCGGTGCTCGGCGCGCGAATATCCGAACTGCTGGAACGCAATGCGCGCGAGGAGGCCCTGGCGCAGGTGTTCGATTCGTTGTCCGTGGTCGGGGCCTCCGCGCGTCGGCGCGCCGCGGGCGCCCGGGTCTGCTTCGTCGACTACCTGACCATCCTGCCGCCGGCGGGCATCCCGGCCCCGCCGCTGTCGGCCGCCGATGCCGACCTGGGCCGCCACGTGGCCGCCGCGCTCCAACGGTGCACGGCCGACGCCGCGGCGGCAACCGGCTGCGAACTCGTTAGCGCCGCCGCGCACAGCCGCACCCACCACGCGTGGTCGGCCGAGCCCTGGACCACCACCCCGGCCAGATACGGGGTGCCGCTACCGGGCCGGCCGGCCCCGCTGCACCCCAACGCCGCCGGGATGAGGGCGGTCGCGGAACTCGTTGCAGCTCAACTGTGATCGGCCGTCAGCAGTGATCAGCCGTTGTTGCGCCACCACTCGTAGAGCGGCGGGACATCGTTGTTGGACGCGCGGATGTAGCTCAACACGTTCTTGGCGTCGATGGTCCAGATGACCTCGGCGGCGTTCTGAAAGGTGCCGCACGCCACCTGCCCGGCGTTGCTGGTGGCGTTGCTGCCCTGGTGCCACACGGTCGGTGACTTCTGGTCCCCGCAGTTGGTCAGCGTGTCCTCTTTGATGCTGGTCTTGAACATGTTGGCCAGGTCGTCGCCGTTGCCGAACAGGATGTACTTCGCCTCGGCGGGCCCATTGGGGTCGGGGCTCTGCCCGCATTGGAGCGAGGCCAGTTGGCCGGGCGCGATCGGCTGGGGGGTGCAGTCTTTGAGGTCGTACCCCTTCGACAGGGAACCGGCCAGCGCGTCAATGTCCGACTGGTTTCCCGTGTCGGGATCGGCGCCCGCCGCCGCGGTACCGGCGAAGGCCAGACCGGCCAGTAGAGCGGCGACCGCCGCGAATTGCGCCGGCTTGGTCAAATGAAACATCCTAGGACTCCTCGCTCACCGGACACGGAGCAATACATGACGAAAGGGATCGTAGGGCTATGCCTCGACTATGCCACACATGCCGCGGGAAATTGTCTGTGTGAGCGGTCTTTACGACGCGGGCAAAAGGACGAGAGCGATTTGGCGAGGCGGGATCTGAACCGAGTTTTCGCTGATGTAGTGCCATTGTGGCCCCTTTCGGGTAGGGTAAGCCCCGCTGGGCGCCAGCTAACTTTCCGACTGGAGAATTCAATGACTGCACAACCGCCGCCTCCCTCGCCCGGTTATCCGCCGCAGCCGCCGGCAGGGCAGGCGCCGAACAACTATCTGGTGTGGTCCATTCTGGTGACGCTGTTCTGTTTTCCGATCACCGGGATCGTGGCGATCGTCAAGGCCAGCCAGGTCAACGGGATGTGGGCGCAGGGCCTGTATGCCGAGGCGCAGGCGGCCGCTGACAGCGCAAAGAAGTGGGTGAGGTGGTCGGTCATCATCTGGGTTGTCGGAGTGATCGTCTATGGGCTCATTCTGGTGTTGGCCGCCGTCAATTCGCCCGATACCAACTCCGCAATGCTTGCGGCGATGTTCTGAGCCGGAGCCGCCCTGATGGTGACCCGCCACCCGTCGGTCTCGTCGAGTCTGGCTGCGCCCCTGGCGGTGGCGGCGTCCACCGTACTCGTGTGTGCCGCGGTCTGGGTGGGCGATCCGACCACGCCGCACGGTCCGCTACCGGTCTGCCCCACCAAGGCTCTGCTGGGCATCGACTGCCCCGGATGCGGCAGCCTGCGCATGTTGTATTCGCTTCTGCACGGCGATCTGGTCGCGGCGGCGAGGTTCAACGCGCTGGGCCTGGCGGCGCTGGTGCTGCTGGTGTGGGCGTACCTGGCCTGGACGTACGGGCACGTGGTGGGTAGACGGATCAGAGGCTGGCAACACCATCGCCGGTCGGCTGCGGTGACGCTGGCGCTGGTGACGGTCTGGTTCGTGGTGCGCAACATACCGTTCGCTCCGTTCACCGCACTGCGCGTCTGATCCGGGGCTAACCTGGGCGCGATGGTCAACAAATCCAGACCGCTGTCGGTGCTGCTCGCCGTGGCGGGCCTCGCCGCCGCGCTGACCGGTTGCTCGCATTGCTCGGACAAATATCAGCAGGCGACGGGTAACGCCGCCGCGGTCAAGTTCGCCACCGCGTTACAGCACAAGGTCAACACCGACGCGATGATGGCGCACCTCACCAAGCTCCAGGACATCGCCAACGCGAACAACGGCACCCGGGCCGTCGGCACCCCGGGCTACGAGGCCAGCGTCGACTACGTCGTCGACACGTTGCGCAACAGCGGTTTTGACGTCCAGACGCCCGAGTTCTCGGCGCGGGTGTTCCACGCCGAGAAGCCGGCGGTGACGGTCGGCGGGAGGCCCGTGGAGGCGCGCGCGCTGGAGTTCAGCCTCGGCACCCCGCCGGACGGCGTGAGCGGTCCGCTGGTGGCCGCCCGGACCGGGGAGGCCCCGGGCTGCCAGGCCGCCGACTACGACGGGTTGCCGGTGCGGGACGCGGTCGTGCTGGTGGACCGCGGCACGTGCCCGTTCGCGCAGAAGGAGGACGCCGCCGCTCAGCGCGGGGCGGTGGCGATGATCATCGCCGACAACGTCGACGAGCAGCAGATGGGTGGCACGCTCGGGGCGGACACCGACGTCAAGATCCCGGTGGTGAGCGTGACCAAGTCCGTCGGCGTGGAACTGCGCGCCCATCCGGGGCCCACGACCATCAAGCTCACGGCGAGCAGCCAGAACTTCAAGGCCCGCAACGTCATCGCGCAGACCAAGACGGGTTCGCCGACGGACGTGGTGATGGCGGGCGCGCATCTGGACAGCGTGGCCGCGGGACCCGGGATCAACGACAACGGTTCGGGGGTGGCCGCCGTTCTGGAGACCGCGGTTCAGCTGGGCAACTCACCGCAGGTGCACAACGCGGTGCGGTTCGGCTTCTGGGGTGCGGAGGAACTCGGCCTCATCGGGTCGAGGAACTACGTCGAGTCGCTGGACCTTTCCGGACTCAAAAACATTGCGATGTATCTGAATTTCGACATGCTGGCCTCGCCGAACCCGGGCTACTTCACCTATGACGGCGACCAATCGTTGGCCGCCGACGCCCGCGGCCGGCCGGTGGTGCCGGAAGGCTCGGCCGGCATCGAGCGCACGCTGGTCGCCTATCTGAACACCTCGGGCAAGACCGCGCAGGACACCTCGTTCGACGGTCGCTCCGACTACGACGGTTTCACGCTGGCCGGGATCCCGGCGGGCGGGCTGTTCTCCGGCGCGGAGAACAAGATGTCGCAGGAGCAGGCCAAGCTGTGGGGCGGAACCGCAGACCAGCCGTTCGACCCCAACTACCACGAGAAGACCGACACACTCGACCACATCGACCGCGCGGCGCTGGGCATCAACGGCGGCGGGGTCGCCTACGCGATGGGGTTGTACGCCCAGGACCTCGGCGGCCGGAACGGGGTCCCGGTCATGGCCGACCGCACGCGTCACCTGCTCGCCAAGCCATGATGCGGCGCCTTGGTTCGGCCTTGCTGCTGACCGGGTTGCTCGCGGGATGCTCGTCGTCGCAGTCGGGGTCGCCACCCGTGGCGCCGGAACTGGGTCGCGCATTGGCCGGAAAGGTGACCGCCGAGGAGATGTTCACCCACCTGCGCGCGCTGCAGGACATCGCCAACGCCGACAAGGGCACCCGGGCCGACGGCACGCCGGGCTACGACGCCAGCGTCGACTATGTGGTGAAAGTGCTGCGCAGCAGGGGCTTTGAGGTGTCGATACCGCAGTTCGACCGGGTCTACACGGTTTCGCCGGGCAAGCCGACGCTGACCGTGGCGGGCCGCGGCTACGCGGTCGACCAGGCTTCGCTGCTGGTCAAGACCCCGCCCGGCGGTCTGACCGGGCGGCCCGTCCGGCCGACGCGACCGTCCGGCTGCGCCCCCGGCGACTACCCGGCCACGGTGCCCCGGGGGGGCATCGCCGTCGTGGACGACACGGGGTGCTCGGTGGTCGACAAGCTGAACAGCGCGGTGGCCAGGGGTGCGGCGGCACTGCTGGTGCTCAGCGTGCCCACCGGGCAGGGGGCTCCCCCCACGCTGTTCACCCCGGGCTACTTCAAGCAGCTGACCGCGCCGGTCGCGGTGGTCGGCGCCTACGGCGCCGCGGCGCTGGCGGGCAACACCGCGCCGGTCCGGCTGGTGCTCGACGGCGAAACCAACATGATCACCTCGAAGAACGTTGTGGCGCAGACCAAGACCGGCTCGCCGCACGAGGTGATTGCGGTCGGCGCGCGGCTGGACAGCGCGGCGAGCGGCCCGGGCATCAACGACAACGGGTCCGGGGTGGCCGCGGTCCTGGAAACGGCGCTACAGCTGGGCCCGCTGGCCCCGGTCAACAACGCGGTGCGGTTCGTATTCTGGGGGGCCGAGCTCAACGGCGCCATGGATTACGTCTTCGGCATGGATGGCGATCAACTCAACGACCTCGCGATGTACCTGGACTTCACCATGCTCGGTTCGCCCAACGCCGGCTTCTTCACCGACGACGGCGACCAGTCGGGTCCGCCCGGTGCCGGGATCGCTTTCGGTGACGTGCCAGAGGGGTCGGCCGGGATCGAACGCACCCTGGCCGCCTACCTGAACCTGGCCGGGAAGCGACCCGCCGACATGCCGTTGAGCACCAGGACCGAATACCGCCCCTTCATGGTCGCGGGGGTGCCGGTCGGCGGGATGACCGCCGGGGCTTCGCAGACGAAAACCACTGTGCAGGCGCGGCTGTGGGGCGGGCAGGCCGGTATCCCGTTCGACCCGAACTACCAGAGTCCCCGTGACACCGCCGACAACATCAACCGGGACGCGTTGGCGATCATGGGTTCCGGCGTGGCCTTCGCGGTGGGCAGCTACGCGGAATCGATCGAGGGCATCAACGGAGTCCCGCCGCACGCCAAGCGGCATCGCGAGCGGGTGCCGTAGCGCGGCCGGCCTGGCGGGAATACTTGATGCTCCTGTTTGTGTCAAGCGGCTTTGAGCCAGTTTCTGTAGGCTTCGGCGAAAGCGTCGTCGCGCTGTGGTCCGCGTTCGATCCGTGAGTTCACGGTGGGCCAGACCGCGAAGTGATTGGCGGCGGAGGTGACGGTGATGTTCTTGGCTTGCCGTGCTGGCCGCCACGGCCACGCTGGTGGCGCTGACCCGTCCCGGGGGACACCGCGCCTGAGGCCGGCTACACCCCGTCTCAGGCGCCGGCAGATTACGTGCGCTGTCGGGATCTGACGTGCCGCTGGGCCGGCTGTGAGCGCCCGGCCTTTGACTGCGAACTCGACCGCACCATCCCCTATGCGCGGGGCGGGCCCACCCATGCGGCCAACCTCAAATGCCTATGCAAAACCCGGCACTAGCTCAAGACACAGGACGGGCGTCTGCGTCCCTCACTCGTATACCGGCCGGTGCCTACCCGCACATCGGTTGGGTCGCGGTTCGACCACTCCTCCTGTCGCGCGTGCGAGGATCAGTGGTAGTTGCGACGTCGTTCGGTTTCAGTCATCTCCCGCGTGATGTCGCCCTGCTCCCGCCGGGCAGCGGCCTGGTCCCGCTGGGCACTGGCTGCTAAGCGCTTCTCGTGTTCGTCCATGCGTAGCAGTCGCTCGCGTTCACGCTCCGCAGCCGTGCCCTCGCGTTCATCCGCGCGGAGCTCTCGTTCGTCTGCCACCTGTTCGCGCTCGTTTGCGATTCGTTCACGGGCGTCAGCGGCCTGATCTCTCTCATCAGCGACCCGATCTCTATTGCCGGCGAAATACTCGCGGCCTGCGACCTCGGCCTCACGCTCCGCGAGGGACTTCTCGCGCACATCGAATTCGCCAGCCCGGGTATCGAGCTCATCGGGCGGGTTGGCGCCGTCTTCAGCAACCATGAGTCATTTTATCGCTGCGACACCCGACAGCGTGCGAAGGGTGCCCAGCCGACGGAATCCGGCTCAGAACGGGCGTAGCGAGGACACCGCCCGCTAGAACATACTTCAGCCAGTCGGTTCCATCATGCGCGCCGCTGTTCCCGAGCCCGGCCCGCGCCGTGGGCGGGTGCCCGGCCCCCGAAATCGACCTACCGCAGGACTACTGCGCCCCCCGCACCGCCATGATGCCCCGCCGGCGCCGCACCCGCGCCCAACACCGCGCCCACCGGGTGGCCACCGAACGCCGAAAAACCGGCAGGCGCGCACCGCGCCGCCGCCCGACTACACCCACACCGGCCCCGGACCCCCCGAAGACGACGACCGGCCACCCTTCTGACTCGTCCTGGCGCACGCCCCGGCCTTGCTGAGCACCGTCGTTTTGCCCGGCGCGCGCTAGATTACAGATCTAGAATGGGTTCCCTTTGATGCTGCGTGTCGGCCGGCCGGGATGAGGATGGCATGAACAACCGCGTGCGGAATCGACGTCGGCTGGCCACAGGCCTCTCGCACGGGGCGCTGACGGCGATCGCCAGCGTGGCGGCGGTGGCAGTGGTGGCGGGCTGCACCACGTTCGTCGGCGGCCGCGCCCTGTCGATGCTCAACGACCCGTTCCGGGTGGCCGGCCTGCCGGCGACCAACGGTCCCAGCGGCATCCGCCCGAACGCGCCCAGCCCGACGGGCACGGTGATCAACACCAACAACGGCCAGATCGACAAGTTGTCGTTGCTGTCGGTCAACGACATCGAGGAGTACTGGAAGTCCGTATACAGCCAGTCGCTGAAGGGCACGTACAAGCCGGTGAGCAAACTGGTGTCGTATGACTCCGACGACCGCCGCGGCCTCATCGTGTGCCACAACAACACCTATCACCTCGTCAACGCCTTCTTCAGCTCGCGGTGCAACCTGATCGCCTGGGACCGCGGGGTTTTCATGGCCGTCGCGCAACGCTATTTCGGCGACATGTCGGTCAACGGCGTGTTGGCGCACGAGTTCGGGCACGCCCTGCAGCAAATGGCCAAGCTGGTGACCCGCAACGACCCCACCATCGTTCGCGAGCAGCAGGCCGATTGCTTTGCGGGCGTGTACCTGTTCTGGGTGGCCGACGACAAGTCGCCGCGGTTCACGCTGAGCACCGCCGACGGGCTCGACCACGTGCTGGCCGGCATCATCACCACCCGCGACCCGGTCATGGACTCCGACACCGAAAACGACGACGAGCACGGCTCGGCGCTGGATCGGATCAGCGCCTTCCAGATGGGCTTCGTCAGCGGCGCGTCGGCGTGTGCCCGAATCAACACGAAGGAGATCGAGGGTCGGCGCGGTGACCTGCCGACGACGCTGCGGCTGGACTACAACGGGGATCCCGAAACCGGTGAGGCCCCGATCAACCAGGACACCCTGTCGACGCTGATGGACCTGATGGGCAAGGTCTTCTCTCCCCAGAAGCCGCCCACGCTCTCCTACCAGGCGGCCAGTTGCCCCGACGCCAAGGCGAGCCCACCGGCGTCCTACTGCCCGGCCACCAACACCATCGTGGTCGACCTGCCCGGACTGGCCGCGATGGGGAAGGTCGCCGACGTCAAGGAGCACAGCCTGCCCCAGGGCGACGACACCGCCCTGTCCGTCGTGATGTCGCGTTACGCGCTGGCGGTGCAGCACGAACGCGGCCTGCCGATGCAAAGCCCGTGGACGGCGCTGCGGACGGCGTGCCTGACCGGTGTGGTGCATCGCAAGATGGCCGAACCCATGGACCCGTCCGCGCCGAATCAGCTCGTGTTGACCGCCGGTGATCTCGACGAAGCCGTCTCCGGTCTACTCACCAACCATCTGGTCGCCAGCGACGCGGACGGCACCAGCGTGCCGGCCGGTTTCACCCGCATCGCCGCGTTCCGCGGGGGAGTGGTCGGGAACATGGACGCGTGCTACTCGCGCTATCCCGGATGACGGGCGGGCAAGCGGCTCAGGGAATTTCGGCCAGCCGGGGTATCACCCGGTCGCCCAGGCGGCGGATGAAGCCGACGGGGTCGGGGTTCCCGGGGAACGGGCCGGCGTTGACCATATCGACGCCAAGACGGGCGTAACGCTCGACCGTCGCGAGATATCCGTCGGGGTCGTCGAACGGGTCGGTGAAAAAGCCGACGGTCTTACGGATTTCGCCGGGGTCCCTGCCGACGGTGTCGCAGTGGCGGTGCAACACGTCGATCTTGTGTTTGAGCTCGTCGACATCGGTCACGGTGCTGTTCCAGACGTCGGCGTACTGCGCGACCAGTCGCAGCGTCTTGCGCTCTCCGTCGCCACCGATCAGGATCGGGGGCCGCCGAATCGGTGCTGGTTCACAGATCGTCTCGGCCAGCCGGTAGTGCTTGCCGACGTACGCTGCATTGTTGTCGCTCCACATCTGCCCACAGATCTGCAGCGTCTCCTCCAGCATCTCGAAGCGCGCGCTCAACGATGGATAGGGAATCCCGAGGGCGGTGTGTTCGCGGTCGTACCACGCGGCGCCCAGCCCCAGCAGCGCCCGGCCACCGGAGAGCACGTCCAGGGTGGTGACCGCCTTGGCCAGCACACCGGGATAACGATAGGTGACCCCGGTGACCAGCAGCCCCAGGTCGATCGTCGTCGTCCGCCCGGCCAGGAACCCCAAGGACGTATATCGCTCGAGGAAGGGATCCTCGGCGCGTCCGACGTTCTCCATCTGGAAGAAGTGATCGGCCAGGGTGAACAACGTCGCGCCGCCCTCCTCGGCGGCCGTGGCCGCGTCGGCCAGCGTCGGGCCCAGGGCGGCGGGGTCGCCCGGCAGAAAGTCGATGAAATGCACTCCCAGTTCCATTGCGGTTCTAGCTCCTTCGTCATTCGGTCAAGCGTTCGAGCAGCTTCAACGCATCGAGGATGACGCGACGCTCGCGTTCGGAATACCGCTCGTGGATGGCACGCGCCAGCCACTCCTCGCTTACCTGCCGGTTGCTCTCGGCGCGTTGCCGGCCAGCGGCCGTCAACGAGATCAGTTGTCGCCGGCCGTCGTGCGGGTCGGGCGTGCGCTCGATGAGCCCAAGCTCGTCAAGGACGGTCACGATGGTGGCCATGGACTGTGGGCGCACGCGCTCACCGGAGGCCAGGGCGCTCGCCGATGAGGCGCCCTCTTTCCCGAGCCGGTTGAGCACCGCGGTCTGCGAGGGAGTCAGTTCGCCGTCGGCGGCGAGCTCCCTCAACCGGCGTCGCAGCCGACTGAACATCACCCGCAGGTCGCGGGCTGCCGCGGCCGCCGACTCGGCGATGCCGTCCATGACACCACCTAAAATAGTCAGTTAAAACTGTCCAGTTTCGACTGACTAAATCCTGCCCAGGATTCGCAGCGCGGCGTCGACCGCCAGTTCGGCCACGTTCAAGGTCTTCGAGCGCAGATCGTGCCGCGCACCGGCGATCTCGACGACGGCGGTCGTGCCGGCCACCAATGCGGCGGCCTCGTTGAGTTCGGCGGGCGTGCCGAACGGGTCCGACGTCCCGTGCGTGAACACGGTGGGCACGGTGATCGCGGGCAGGTGTTCGGTCCGGGGGCGCTCCGGCTTGCCGGGCGGATGCACCGGATAGGAGAACAGCGTCAGCAGGTCCACATCGGCGTCGCGGGCGGCGACCACCATGGACGTCTGCCGGCCCCCGTAGGAATGCCCGCCGGCGATCAGCGGGCCCCCGGCAAGGCCACGGCACACCGCGATCGCCTCGACGATGCCCGCGCGGTCGGCGGCCGCCGAACCGGACGGCGGACCCTTGGGACGGCGCCGCCGGTAGGGCAGGTTGTAGCGGATCGCGAGCCAGCCGCGCCGCGCCCATTCATTGCAAACCTGTTGCAGCAGAACGGAATCCCGGTCGCCGCCGGCGCCATGGGTCAGCGCGACGACGCCCGCCGCCGAGCCCGCGGGTTCATGCGCCACACCGGCGATCCGGTCCAGGTTCATGCCATCATGCCAGCCGGAACAGCGGTGACACGGGGCCGTGCCCATGGCCCAGGGGATAGGCGGCGCGCAGGCATTCGGTGACCCAACGCTTTCCGAACCCGACGGCGTCCGGCATCGTGAAGCCGTGCGCCAGCGCGCAGGCGACCGCGCTCGCGAGCGTGTCGCCGCCGCCGTGGTCGTTGCCGGTGGGCAACCGTTGCGAGTCGAACTCGTGGAAGTCGGCGCCGTCGTAGAGCAGGTCGCGGCTGCGGTCCGACGAGCGCAGGTGGCCGCCCTTGACCAGCGCCCAGCGCGGTCCCAGCGCGTGCAGCGCCTTGGCCGCCGCGCGCTGCGAGGCGTCGTCGACGACGTCGACGCCGACCAGCAGCCGCACCTCGTCGAGGTTGGGGGTCACCAGCGTGGCCAGTGGAAACAGTTGGTCTCGAAGCGCATCCAGCGCGGACGCCGCCAGCAGGGCGTCGCCGTGCATGGACGCGCACACCGGGTCGACGACGAGCGGGACGGCCAACCCCAGCCGGCGCCAGGTCGCGGCCACGGTGCCGACGATGTCCGCCGACGCCAGCATTCCTGTCTTGGCGGCGTGGATGCCGATGTCGCCGACCACGGCCTCGATCTGTGCGGCCACCACGTCGTCGGGCACCTCGTGAAAGCCCGTGACGCCCAGCGTGTTCTGCACGGTGACGGCGGTGATTGCGACGCAGGCGTGCAGGCCCAGCAGCGCGATGGTGCGCAGGTCGGCCTGGATGCCCGCGCCGCCCCCGGAGTCCGAACCCGCGATGGTCAGCACCCGCAGCGGGGTGGCGCCCGGCGCCGGCAGCGGCAGAACGGGAGACGGGTTGTTCACTGGGTGATCGGCAGATACACCCGGTTGCCGTGCTCGGCGAACTCGGCCGACTTCTCCGCCATGCCCTTGGCCAGCATGGCCTCGATGTCCTCCTCGGTCTCCAGGCCGTGTTCGGCGGCATAGGCCCGCACGTCGGCGGTGATGCGCATCGAGCAGAACTTGGGCCCGCACATCGAGCAGAAGTGCGCGGTCTTGGCCGGCTCGGCCGGCAGCGTCTCGTCGTGGTATTCCCGCGCGGTGTCGGGATCCAGGGACAACGCGAACTGGTCGGCCCAACGGAACTCGAAGCGCGCCTTGCTCAACGCGTCGTCGCGCTCCTGGGCATGGGGATGGCCCTTGGCCAGGTCGGCGGAGTGGGCGGCGATCTTGTAGGCGATCACGCCGTCCTTGACGTCCTTGCGGTCGGGCAGCCCGAGGTGTTCCTTCGGCGTGACGTAGCACAGCATCGCCGTGCCGGCTTGGGCGATGATGGCCGCGCCGATCGCCGAGGTGATGTGGTCGTAGGCCGGGGCGATGTCGGTGGCCAGCGGGCCCAGCGTGTAGAAGGGGGCCTCCTCGCACAGTTCCTCTTCCAGCCGCACGTTCTCGACGATCTTGTGCATGGGCACGTGGCCCGGGCCCTCGATCATCACCTGTGCGCCACGGGATTTCGCGATCTTGGTCAGCTCGCCCAGGGTGCGCAGCTCGGCGAACTGCGCGGCGTCGTTGGCGTCGGCGATCGACCCCGGCCGCAGCCCGTCGCCCAGGGAGAAGGTGACGTCGTAGCGCGCGAAGATGTCGCAGAGTTCCTCGAAGTTGGTGTACAGGAACGACTCGCGGTGATGGGCCAGGCACCAGGCCGCCATGATCGAGCCGCCGCGGGACACGATGCCGGTGACGCGCTTGGCGGTCAGCGGCACGTAGCGCAGCAGCACGCCGGCGTGCACGGTCATGTAGTCGACGCCCTGCTCGCACTGCTCGAGCACGGTGTCGCGGTAGATCTCCCAGGTCAGCTCGGTGGGATCGCCGTTGACCTTTTCCAGCGCCTGATAGATCGGCACCGTGCCCACCGGCACCGGGGAGTTGCGCAGGATCCACTCGCGGGTCTCGTGGATGTTCTTGCCGGTGGACAGGTCCATGATGGTGTCCGCACCCCAGCGGGTGGCCCACACCATCTTGTCGACCTCCTCGGCGATCGAGCTGGTCACCGCCGAGTTGCCGATGTTGGCGTTGACCTTGACCGCGAACGCCTTGCCGATGATCATCGGCTCGTTCTCGGGATGGTTGTGGTTGGCCGGGATCACCGCGCGACCGCGGGCGACCTCGTCGCGCACCAGCTCGGCGGGCACGCCCTCGCGGGCGGCGATGAAGGCCATCTCCGCGGTGATCTCGCCGGCCAGGGCCCGCTGCAGCTGGGTGCCGCGGTCGCGGACGACGCCCGGCCGGGGCCGCAGCCCGGCCGTCAGATCGATCACCGCCGCCGGGTCGGTGTAGGGCCCGGAGGTGTCGTACAGATCGAAGTGGTCCCCCGTGGACAGGTGGACCCGGCGGAACGGCACCCGTAGACCGGGCACGGCCTCGAGTTCGCGGTACGCCTTGCTGCTGCCCGCGATCGGGCCGGTGGTGACCGCCGGCGCGGTGGTCTTCGACAAGGTCTCGGTCATCTTCTCTCCCTACGCCGGCATTACCCGGTCAGGTTCGTACGGTCGACGGCCCCGAGCCGTCCTCTCAGCGCACTGACCCGTGCGCTCCCGCGTGTTGTTCTGTTAGATCGACCCCCAGGCGAGGCTACCCCGAACCGCAGCCGTTCGGCAGGTGGGCCGGCTGCCCGTGGGAAGATGCTGGGGTGCAGCAGTCCAGGCGGACGGATGTGACGACGCCCGCGGGGACGCGCGAGCAGCCGCCCGGCGTGGTCGCGAGCGCCCCGGGCTACCTGAGGATCGGCGCGTTCCGCTTCTGGTTCGTCGGCCAGCGCTGGGAATGGTCCGACGAGGTCGCCAGGATGCACGGCTACGAGCCGGGAGCCGTGGAGCCGACGACGAAACTAGTGATGTCGCACAAGCATCCCGAGGACCGCGCGCACGTCCAGGACGTGCTCGACTACGCGTTGCAGTCGGGGCAGTCGTTCTCGAGCCGGCACCGGTTCGTCGACACCGCGGGCAAGGAACACAACGCGATCGTGGTGGCCGACCGGATGCTCGACGAGCGGGGTGTCGTGGTGGGCACCGCCGGCTATTACATCGACCTCACCGACACCTTCGACGAGACCCGGCAAGAGGTGCTCGACGCCGCCCTGCCCGACCTGTTCGAGAACCGCGCGGCCATCGAGCAGGCCAAGGGCGTGTTGATGTACGTCTACCGGATCAGCGCCGACCAGGCCTTCCGCGTCCTGCAATGGCGCTCGCAGGAAACCAACACCAAGTTGCGCGTGCTCGCCCAGCAGCTTCTCGCGGAGGCCTCGACGCTGGAAGCGCCGACGCCCGCCGTCCAGAGCCGGTTCGACCATGTGCTGCTGACGGTCCACGAACGGATCCCCCCCGAGCCGGGTGGCTAACCGCCACGATCGCGGACGCGACCGGCCGGAATGGGATTAGGCTTCATGCATTGCGATGCGCAACGCGCGCATCCGCGTGCCGCGTCATCGGGCCCAGCGGCTTAATTTGACACGTCCGCGCGGCGAAAGGCACGGGATTGTTGGCGGTCGAACACGAAGCCCACGAGGACGGCGTGGTGGTGCGCGTCAAAGGCGATGTTGATTCCAGCACCGTCGACGAACTCGCCGCCGAGCTGACCGCGGCGCTCCATCTGGCGGCGGCCCACCCGTCCCGGCTGGTCGTCGTCGATTTGGAATCGGTCGACTTCTTCGGAAGCGCGGCCCTGAATGCGGTGCTCGACTGCCACGAGGCGGGCGGGCAGAGCGGGACGTCGGTCCGTCTGGTGGCCGATCACGACCATGTGCTGCGGCCCATCCAGGTGACCGAGCTGGACCGCGTCTTCGACATCTACCCGACCCTGGCGGCGGCGCTGCGGCGCAAGCGAGAGCCGTGAGCCGAGGGCTCCCGGCGGACCTGGCGGCCGCGGCCGCCCTCGGTGGAGAGATGGGCCGCCGGTTCGCCGAGTTCGACTGGGCGGCCCATCCGCTCGGTCGGCCGGAGAGCTGGTCGGGCGAGGTACGGGCGGCAGTGGCGGTGACGCTGACCTCGCGGTTCCCGATCGTGCTCTGGCTGGGCCCTGCGGACCTGTTCCTGGTGTACAACGACGCTTATGCCCAGATCCTGGGCGACAAGCACCCCGCGGCCCTGGGCCGACGCGCAGAACGCGTGTGGTCGGAGATCTGGGCAGCCATCGGTCCCATGCTCGCCGGCGTCTTTGCGACCGGCGAGGCGACGTGGTCGGACGACCTGATGTTGCCGCTGGTGACGGCGGGCCTCCCGCAGGAGCGGTATTTCACGTTCACCTATAGCCCGATCATCGGCGGCGACGGCGCGGTCACCGCCATCTTCTGCGCGGTGATCGAAACCACCGAACGAGTGCTGAGCGAGCGCCGGCTGCACCTGCTCAACACGGTCGCCGCCGCAACCGTCGAGACCCGCACGATCAACGAGGCGGTGGGCGCAGCCGTCGCCGCATGCGCCACCCAGCCCGCCGATCTGCCGTTCGTTGCCGTCTATGTCCACGACGGGGACGCGCGGGAGGTCACGTTGCGCGGCGCCACGTCATCGGTGTTACCGCTGCTGCCGCGGGAGCTGACCCAGCTGACCGACTGGGATTCGGCGTCGCGATCGCGGGAGGAGTTGCGGGTCATCGATGAGCTGGCTGCCGCCATCCCCGGCATCGCCAAGGCCTTGGCGCCCGACGGCTGCGAGCGAGCCCTGGTCCTGCCGCTGGGGGAAGCGCCGCAAACCGGGGCGCTGGTGGTGGGCATCAGCCCGCTCCGTCCGTTGGACCCGCAGCACCGCGGCTTCTGCCAGTTGCTGGCCGATCAGCTGTCGGCCACGTTCGCCCAGATCGTCTCCTACGAGCAGCAGCGGCAACGAGCCGACGCGCTGGCCGAACTGGATCGGGCCAAGACGGCGTTTCTGACCAACGTCAGCCACGAGTTCCGCACGCCGCTGACGCTGCTGCTCGGGCCGCTCGACGACGCCCTGTCCGACGCGGCGCCCGGCAGCGCCCTGGCGGGTCGGCTGGATACCGCGGCGCGCAACGCGCGCCGCCTGCAGCGTCTGGTCGACTCGTTGCTGGATTTCTCCCGCACCGAGGCCGGCCGGGCGAACGCGAAGCTGGTGTGTGCCGACGTCGGCGCGCTCACGTCGCACATTGCCTCGTCGTTCTCCGAGCTCTGTCAGCGCGCGGGCCTGGATCTCGTGCTGGACTGCGCCCCGTCGATGGCCGACGTCGATCCGGGCATGTGGGAGACCATCGTCCTCAATCTGCTGTCCAACGCAGTCAAATACACCCTGCGGGGATCGATCTCGGTCGAGGTGCGCGCCGAGTTGGCACACTGCGTGCTCACGGTCCGTGACACCGGGGTCGGGATCGCCGCCGATGACCTGGACCGCCTGTTCGAGCGCTTCTACCGGGCCGACAACGCGCGGGGCCGCAGCGTGGAGGGCGCCGGCATCGGACTGGCGCTGGTGCGCGGCCTGGTTCAGCTGCACCACGGGACCGTGACGATCGGCAGCGAATTGGATCGTGGGACCACGGTGATCGTCCGGCTCCCGCGCTCGGCCACGGACACAGCCGACACCTCCGACACCGCCGACACCGCCGACACCGCCGTCGAGCGGTCGCCCGCCACGCTGCTTGACGTGACCAACCCCTACGTGCTCGAGGCGACGCAGTGGCTGACGCGGGCGTCGGAAACCCCCCCGGAGACCGACCCGGAGACTGAAGCCGTGCCGGTGGCGGCCGACGCGCGCCGCGAGGTGGTGCTCATCGCCGACGACAACGCCGACATGCGTGACCACCTGAACCGGGTGCTGTCCACCCGTTGGGAAACGGTCCTCGTGGCCGACGGCGAGTCGGCGCTGGCCGCGGCCCGCAGGCTGCGCCCCGACGCGATCGTGACCGACGTCATGATGCCCGGCCTCGACGGCTTCGGCCTGGTCGCCGGGATCCGCGCGGACCCGGCACTGGCGGCCACGCCGGTGCTCATGCTGTCCGCGCGGGCCGGCGCGGAGGCCGTCACCGAGGGCTTTGCCGGCGGCGCCGACGACTACCTGCCCAAGCCGTTCCGCTCGCAGGAACTGGTGGAGCGGGTGGCCTCCCGACTGTCCGCGGTGGCCCGCGAGCGCGACCGCCAGCAGCGCGAGGCCGACCAGCGGCTCGCCTCCGACCTGGTGCACCTGGACTCCGCGCTGCAGTCCGCCGACTCGGTCGCCGGGATCCTCGACGCCTTCTCGCATTCGCCCTTCGGCTCCGGCGATGCCGCCGCGGTCACGATCGGGGTGGTCGACGGCGACCATCACGTTCGCTTCGAATACGCCGGCGACGTTCCCCGGGAGCTGCGCGACCGCTACCACGTGGTCACGCTCGACGCCCCGTTGGTCGGTGCCGACGTCGTGCGGACCGGCGAGCCGATGGTCATCCCCGACACGTTCGACCTGCCGCCGCGCTACCAGCACGCCGCGCAGGACACCGCGGCCAGCGTGCGGGCGTGCGTGGCCCACCCGGTGCGCGACGCCTCCGGCGGCGTCGTCGGGGTGCTCGCCCTGCTGTGGCCCGCCCCGCGGGACTTCGAACCCGCCGAACTCGACACGTTCCGCCGGATGGCCGAGCTCACCCAGTCGGCCCTGGACCGGGTCCGGGTGATGGCGCGCGAGCACCGGATCGCCGTCGACTTCCAGGAACACCTGCTGGACCTGGATCGCGGGTCGACCGCGGGTGTTGTGGCGGCGGTGTACCAGCCGGCCGGCGAGGCGATGCGCGTCGGCGGCGACTGGTATTCGGTCACCCCCTTGTACCGTTCGGGCAGGGTCGGGATCTCCGTCGGCGACGTCGTCGGGCATGGCCTGACCGCGGCGATCGTGATGAGCAGGCTGCGGACCGCGGTGGCCGCCGCGGCGCTGACCGACCCCGACCCCGACGCCGTGCTGGGGGTCCTGGACAGGTACGCGGCCAGCGTCGCGGGCGCGCGCTGCGCGACGGTGGCGTACGCCCTGGTCGACCCCGGGCCCGACGAGGACGCCGCCACCGTGAGCTACAGCTGCGCCGGGCATCCCTATCCGCTGCTGATCCCCCCGGATCGGCCTCCGGTGTTCCTCGAGTCCGGCCGGCGCACGCCGGTGGCCGTCAGGCAGAACCTGGTAAACGACGACTCGACGGGCGCCACCGCGACGGTCGACCTGCCGCCGGGCGGCGTGATCCTGCTCTACACCGACGGGCTCATCGAGCGGGCGGGCGAGACGCTCGACGACGGGTTCGCGCGCCTGCGATCGGTGGCCGCGGACTGCGGCGACCTGCCGGTCGAGTCGCTGTGCAGCGAGTTGCTGCGGCGGATGGCCCCGTCGTCGGGCTACCGCGACGACGTTGTGGTGCTCGCGCTGCGCCCCAGCCACGCGGCCGAGCGCAGCTTCGCCACCGTGGTGCCGGCTGCGTCCACCCAGATCCCCGTCGCCCGCGGCCGGCTGCGCGGCTGGCTGAACGGGCTCGCCGTCGTCCCCCGCCGCCAACTGGACATCCTGCTGGCCACCGGCGAAGCGGTCACCAACGCGATCGAGCACGGCAGCAACGGCGAGCCGCACCGGGCGGTCTCCGTCGAGGCCTTCCTGCGTCGCGAGACCGTCGCGATCACCGTCAGCGACACCGGTCAGTGGGTCGGCGACTCCTCGGCCAGCCTGCGCAGCCGGCGGCGCGGGCGCGGGCTCACCCTGATGGGCGGGCTGGCCGACCGCGTCGACACCGCGCGGACTCCCGAGGGCACCCGCGTCACGCTGGAGTTCGACGGCGCGCTGACCGGCTGACCGGGGGATTCAGGCGTCCTCCATCGCCTCGCCGAGCTCCTCGAGCAGCTTGTTGTGGTGGTTGCTCGCCATCAGGTGCCCGGCGGCGATGACGACGGCCACCGGCCAGTCGATGAGCTCGAACGCCGCCAGGGCGGCCAGGCCGCCGTAGTAGGCCAGCTGCTCGGGCCGGGGGATCTCCATCTGCCCCACCAGCGGCAGGTTCACCACGAACGTCTCGCCCTCGCGGATCTTCTGCACCGCCTCGTGCTGCGACGTCCCCCGGCGCGTCTTCTTTTCCGCCATCATTTGCCTTTCTGTAACGGGGGGTTTCCCGCCCCGCCGGGTCACCCGGCCAACGTCGGGATTATGTCGACGACCGATTCCGTGTCCGACCCACTGATCTCGCCGATCGCTTCGGTGCTCAAGGTGCCGCTGGTTGAACTCTATGCGCTGCTGTGGCGCGTCGGGGTGGTTGAGATCGTGGAGACCGACCTGGACGTCCGTCGCTCGCGGGGGCGGTCCCGGGCGGCGTCGGGTCCGGCCTGCCCGGACCCGGCAGCGCACGGCTCAGGATTCCTGTCGCGATGGTCGCCACCGCGGCCGCTCCCAGGCCCTGAGCCCAGCCGAGGGGATCCAGCGGAGTACAGCCGAGCAGCTGGCTGACTCCCGGAGTGGTGACCAGGACGCCGACCAGGCCGAGCGAGCCCAGGGCGGTCAGCACCACCAGCGGGGCCTGGGACTCCACCAGCGTCTGGCCCAGTTCGGTCCCGACCAGCGCGACCAGGGCGACCGTCGACGCGCGTTGCGGCAGCGGCGGGCCGGTGAGGCCCGCGATCGCCCACGCCGCCGTCGTCGCGGCCGCCGTGGTGGCGCCGCGGATGGCGACCGCCTGCCACAGCGCCGGCTGATCGGCGCCGCGCAGCCGCGGGTCGACCGGGCCGCCGGGCTTGCTGACCGCCAGCGCCGCGGCCGGCAGCGCGTCGGTCATCGTGTTGACCAGCAGCAGCTGCCGGGTGTTCAGCGGCGAGGTGCCGGTGATCGCGCTGCCGATCAGGGCGAAGATCACCTCGCCGGCGTTGCCGCCCAACAGCACCGACACCGCCGACTGGACGCGGCGCCACAGTTGGCGCCCCTCGTCGATGGCCTGCATCAGCGCCTCGATGCGGCCGTCGACGAGCACCACGTCGGCCACCAGGTGGGCCGGGTCGCTGCCGTGCGCGACCACCCCGATCCCGACCGTGGCCGCGCGGATGGCGGCGGCGTCGTTGGCGCCGTCACCGACCATCGCGGTCCGCACGCCGGCGTTCTCGAGCGTCTGGACGACCTGGACCTTGTTCTCCGGTGTCATCCGGGCGAAGATCGCCCGCTCGGTGACCACGCGCTCCTGGTCCTTGCGCGACAACGACTCCCACTCGGCGCCGGTGATGAGCTGGTCGGCGGTCACCCGCAGGCCGAGCTCCGCGGCGATTGCCTTCGCCGTGATCGGGTGGTCGCCGGTGATGAGCTTGATGCCCACCTCCTGCTGCTGCAGGCCGGCGAGCAGGCCGGCGGCTGCCGCGCGCGGCGTGTCGGACAGGCCGAGGAAGCCGGCCAGCGTCAGGCCGTCGGTGCAGTAGTCGGCGATAGCGTCGGGGTCGTCCCGGATCGCGCGCGCCTGCTGCGCGCTCAGCCGCCGCTGTGCCACCGCGATCACCCGCAGCCCGCCCGCGGCCAGCTCGGCGACCGTGCCGTCGAGCGCCGCGAGGTCCCCGGACGCCGCCAGCACCACCTCCGGCGCCCCCTTGACGGTCAGCTCGGTACCGGTCACCGACGCCGAGAACGACCGCCCGGAACGGAACGGCAGGTGCGCGGTGGCCGCCTTGGTGGGCGCGCCGTTCGCCGCCCCCGAGGCTGAAGCCGCCTCGACGATGGCGAGATCGGTGGCGTGCACGTGCGGGTTGCCGTCGGACGCGGGTGCGGCGTGCGCGGCGCAGCGCAGCACCTCGTGGTCGGAGAATCCCGGGGCGGGGTGGACCTGCGACACCCGCAGCCGGTTCTCGCTGAGCGTTCCGGTCTTGTCGAAGCACACGACGTCGATGCGGCCCAGCGCCTCCACCGAGCGCGGCACCCGGACCAGCGCGCCGAACTTGGTCAGCCGCCGCGCCGACGCCGCCTGCGCCAGCGTTGCCACCAGCGGCATGCCCTCGGGGACCGCTGCTACCGCGATGGCGATGCCGCTGGACACCGCGTGGCGCAGCCCGGTGCGGTGCAAGATCCCCAGCCCGCCGACCATTGCACCGCCGGCGATGCTGACCGGCAGTGCCCGGTTGGTCAGCTGGCCGAGCTGGTGTTGCAGCCCGATGTCCGACGACAAATCACCGGAGATCAGGTCGGCGGCGCGCCGCTGCTGGGTGTCGGCGCCGACGGCGGTCACCACCGCCACCGCGGTGCCGGCGACCACGGTCGTCCCGGCGAACAGCATGCAGCGGCGCTCGGCCAGCGGGGCGCCCGGCGTGGCCTGCACTTGCTTCTCGACCGACAGCGACTCGCCGGTCAGCGAGGACTCGTCGACCTCGACGTCGACCTCCTCGAGGATCCGGGCATCGGCGGGCACCACCTCGTGGGTGCGCACCTCGATCACGTCGCCGGGCCGCAGCAGCTCGGCGAGGACCTCGGTGTAGGACCGCCCCCCGCCGGAACCGATCGCGACTCTTCGGGCAGGCGGAATCTGTTGTGCCAGAAGAAAATCCAGTCGCTGTTCGGCGCGCAGTCGCTGGGCGGCGGCCAGTATCGAGTTCCCGGTCAGCACCGTCCCGACCAGCACGGCGTCCACCGGCGAACCCAGCACCGCGCTGGCGGCCGAGCCGAGCGCCATCACCGGGGTCAGCGGGTCGGACAATTCCGCGCGCACGGCCTTGACGAGCTGCCAGGCGCCCTGCGCGGGTGTCTCGACCACGCGCAGGGCCGACGGCGCGCGCCGCTGCGGTGCGACCGGCGGCTCGGGGGCGGGTTGCGGCAGTGCCCTGCGGACCTGCTCGGCCGACATCGCGTGCCACTCGCGCACGGCCGCCGGGCGCGGTGTGTCCGCGCCGATGATCCCGCGGGCCAGCAGGTAGCCGGAGAACAGGCCGGCCGCCGCGCCGATGTTGACCGGGCCGGGCCCCAGCGGCCGCACACCGGGGATCATGAACAGCGATCCCATCGCCGTCGCGGCGGCCGAGAGCCCGGCGCCGCGCTGCGTGGCGGTGCGGGCCGCCGGCAGCGCGTGCAGGACCCGCCAGGCGGCGCCCAGGTCGGGCAGCAGCAGGTCGGCATTCCACGGGGGTGCGATACCGGGCGCTGGCATCAGCCCCAGCGCCACGTCGGCCGACGAAATAGCCTGGGCCGCAGACGAAGACAGCACGGCCACGGTCCGGCCGGCCTCCCGCAGGTCGGCCACCGCGCGGGCGAGCGCGTCGTCGATGGCCTTGTCCGTCCGGCCGCGCAGCGGCCGGACGTCATCGAATGCCGGCCGTAACTCGTCGAGCGAGTCGGCGTCGATGCAGACCAAGTCGGCCCCGGCGCGGTGCGCCTCGGCCACCACCGCCGCCGCCAGGGGGTCGTGCGCGGGCAGCAGCAGCGCCTCGATCTTGGCGTCCGGCCGGCTCGCCGACATCCCGGGCACCTTGCGCCAGCCGGGCCGCAGGCCTTTTTTGTCCAGCATTTGCTGGGCCGCGTTCCAGGCCGCCGACAGCTCGGTGTCCGCGGCGCCGCGGACGCGGGCGACCCGCAGGGTGTCGGTGCACAGGGCCCGGGGGTCGATGAGGATCGCGTCGATGAGGTGCAGCCGGCGCAGCGCGTCGGGCCGGAGCGGCAGCACGGCGTGGTGGTCGGCCAGGCCACGGCCGAGCGCGGCGGCGAACGCCTCGGGGGTGATGCGGCTGGCTTTGGGCGCGGTCACCAGCGCCACGGTGGCCGCCATGTTCACGTCGCGGGTACCGGCGCCGATCAGCCCGGCGCTGAGCGCCTGCAGCAGCGCGAGCCGACGGGCGCCCGCCGCGGCGGGCCGGTACGGCTGCGGCCGCCGCGCTCCGGCGGTCGGCGGCGGCTGGTCGGCGTGCAGCGCCAGCGCCGGTTCGTGGCGCCGCCAGGCCTGCGCCTCGGCCCGGCCTTCTGCGGCCTTCAGCGACTGCATCGTCAGCCCCACCGACAATGCCGTCGGCGACTGCGTGAAGGCCTCCGCGGCCGCCGCGGCCAGGGCCAGGACGGTGTCGGCGGCGGGCCCGCCGATGCGGTCCTCGAGCCGGCCGCGCAGCCAGGGCTGGTAGCTCGCCAGCGACACGCCGGCCAGCACGGTCATGGGCAGGCGCGGCCACAGCATCGCCCGGCCGGTGAGCGCGATGCCCAGGCCGGCGGCGGTGGCGGCGACGCTGACCGCCCTGGCCGCCAGCACCACGCCGTCGCCGGGCAGGCTCGGCGGCAGGGGGGCCGGTCCGTGGCCGTCTTCGCTTGGCGGGCAACGCTTCTCGGCCGCTTCGACCGCTCGGCACAGGGCACCCAGCCGCACGTCCGGGGTGCCGATCTCGACGACGACGCGCGAGAGTGGATAGTTCAGGCTGGCCGCGGTGACGCCGGGATGGGCCACGACCGCGTCGAGCACCGCCCGTCCGAGTTCGCCGTCGAGAGCGCCGGCGAGGCCGCGCACCTCGATCCAGGCCCGGTGATCGCCGCGCCAGCAGTGCCGGCGCAGCGTCTCGCGCGGCAGGTCGCCGGAAAGCGCCCGCGCGCCCTCCCGCAACGGGATGGCGGCGATGGTGAGGCCGGTTTCGGCGGCCGACACCGTCGCCTGCAGGCCCGCGGACAGAGCGCGCGACGGCAGCGACCGCCGTATGGAGGTGGTAATACTCAACTGTCGATCAGAGATTCCCGGTCAGTTGGTGCTGCGCAGCCCGTTGGCGCCGGCCCGGCGGCCGGTCGCCTTCTTGGCCGCGGGCTTACTGGCGGCCTTTTGCGGCACCGCTTTTTTTGCGGACGTCTCCGACGGCACCGGCGTGAGATTGGCTTTCGCGGGCGGTTCGGACGTGCGGTGCATCCGGTGCAGCAACAGTGCCCCACCGCCGACGGCCAGCAGCACGGGCCACTCGACCAGGCCGGCCACCCCGACCGCCCCCAGCGCCAACGCCGCCGCCGGAGTCGAATGGCTGCCGGAGCTGACACCCCGCTTGATGCCCTCGGCGGCTCCGGTGACGCCGCCGACGATCCCGTTCACGGCCGCCCCGCCCACGGCGCCGGCGGCGGCCGTGGCCGCGTCGGCGGCGCGATTCACCGTGTGGCCCACGCTTCGGAATGCTCCGCCGACGACACTCATGATGGCTCCCTAGATCCTGTTATCGTCCTCGCCGCGACCGGTTGACGCCAGCTGTATGCCCGTTGAACGGGACGTGAACAGCTGCACCTGAATATTCACTCTATCTTTCCTCACAAAAGCCTGCCGCGCTACCTGGCCGGGTATCCGAGCCGTTTGTCGAAAAAATTCGGCGCTGTTAAGCGGATCGGTCCTCGCTGTTAAGCGGATCGGTCCTCGCGCAAATCGACGACCACCGGGGCGTGGTCGCTGGGCGCCTTGCCCTTGCGTTCCTCCCGCACGATCTGCGCGCCCGTCACCCGGTCGGCCAAAGTCGGTGAGGCGAGGATGAAATCGATGCGCATGCCCTGCCTCTTGGGGAACCGCAGCTGGGTGTAATCCCAGTAGGTGTACACCCCGGGCCCCGGCGTGAAAGGCCGCACCACATCCGAAAATTGTGTGTCGAGGATCGCCGTGAATGCCCGGCGTTCCGCCTCGGAAACGTGTGTGGCACCGATGAAGAATTCGGGGCTCCACACATCGTCATCAGACGGGGCGATATTCCAGTCGCCGACCAATGCGATCTGTGCCGTGGGGTCCTCGCGCAGCCACCCGGCCGCCGCGTCGCGCAACGCGGCCAGCCAGTCCAGCTTGTAGAAGTAGTGCGGATCGCCCACGGCGCGGCCGTTGGGCACGTAAAGGCTCCACACGCGGATGCCGGCGCAGGTGGCACCCAGCGCGCGGGCCTCGGGGGTGGCGGCGAGTTCCGGCTTGCCGCTCCAGCCGGGCTGGCCCTCGAAGCCGACCCGCACGTCGTCGAGGCCGACGCGCGACGCGATCGCCACGCCGTTCCACTGGTTGAGGCCGACGTGGGCGACCTCGTAGCCGAGTTCGAAGAACGGCAGGGCGGGGAACTGGCTGTCGGAGCACTTGGTCTCCTGCATGGCCAGCACGTCGACATCGGCGCGGGCCAGCCAGTCGACGACGCGACCCAGGCGGGTGCGAATCGAGTTCACGTTCCAGGTGGCCAGCCGCATGGACTAGACGGTATCGCTGCCGGAGGGCCGCGACGGGAAGTACCGGCGGCGGTGGTGTGGCCGGAAACCCAGCGCCTCGGCGAGGGCCCGCTCGCCCGGGTCCGCGTCCGCGTCGCCCTCGTCGAGGGCCACGTATCCGCGGGTCGCGCCGCGACGGGCGCCCCAGGCCAGCAGGGCGTCGCACACCAGCCGGGCGCCCTGCCCGTCGCCGACGCTCAGCGCCGACAGGCCCACCCACCGAGTGCCGTCCGGGGCGTCGGTCACCGCCGCGCGCGCCGCCGCGCCCGGATGCGCGCCGAACATCAGCTCGCCGTCGGTGACGGCGGTGAGCGCGTCCACGGGGAAGCGGTGCCGGCCCGCCCGCAGCCACGCGTCGTCCGGCCGGGCCGACAGGGTGACGGACGGGTCGGAGCCGCCGGTGGCCGCGCCCGAGACGTCGCGGACCGCAAGCTGCTCGGTGCGTTCGGCGGTCAGCCCGGGCGGCGGTGGCAGCAGGCGGTCGGGGATCACCAGTCGCGCCGTCCGGCCGCGCTCACCGTACCAGGCCGATATCGCGGGCAGCGCGCTGAGGTGCGCCGATATATCCAGCGGCACAGCGGAATTGGCTGCCGCACCGGCGCCGGGTTCGACCCGCAGCAGCCAGCCTTCCAGCCAGGTGTGTTCGACGCCGGGCCGGGCGTGCGCGGCCGCCCGCTCGAGCGCGCGGATCTCGGAGGTGCGCACCGGCGCGTCGGTCAGCACCCGCAGCGCCACGACGTCGGCGGGCGCGAATTCGACGACGGCCCCGGTTTTCGTGCGCACCCGCACCACCGGGTCGACGGCCAGCAGGTGTCCCACCGCGTCGGTCAGCGGCGGGACCGATCCGCTGGCGCGCCGGTAGCGCACGCTCACCCGCGTGCCCGCCTCCGGCCACGCGACCATCAGTGGCCGAAGGGGTCCGGCCCCTCGCCCGGCAGCCACGACAGGCCGGGCACGCCCCAGCCGTGGGCCTTGACGGCCCGCTTTGCGCTGCGGGCGTGCCGGCCGATGAGGCGGTCCAGGTACAAGAAACCGTCCAGGTGCCCGGTCTCGTGCTGCAGCATCCGCGCGAACAGGTCCGTGCCCTCGACGGCGACCGGGTTGCCCTCGGCGTCGAGTCCGGTCACCTTCGCCCACTTCGCGCGGCCGGTGGGGAACGACTCCCCGGGCACCGACAGGCAGCCTTCGTCGTCGCCCGTCGGGTCGGGCATGGTCTCGGGAACCTCGGAGGTCTCCAGCACGGGGTTGATCACCACGCCGCGGCGGCGGTCGGCCAGTCCGCGGTCGTCGGCGCAGTCGTAGACGAAGAGCCGCAGCCCGTGTCCGATCTGATTGGCTGCCAGGCCCACCCCGTGGGCGGCGTCCATGGTGTCGTACATTGTGGCGATCAGCCCGGCCAGCTCGGCCGGCAGTGAACCGTCCGCGCCGACCGGCACCGGCCGCGTCGGTGTGTGCAACACCGGGTCCCCCACGATGCGAATCGGTACGACTGCCATGACCGGCTAGCTTAAGGCGCGCCGGAACGGCCCGGGGAGAGGGCGGGCAATCGGGCGACTCGCGGGTGTGGGTCCCGGCGCGAGAGTTCCCGGCGTGGTTCAATATCGGCCGAACATGCCCGTATCTAAGTCACCAGAGCAATTCGAGAATCCGCCGGAAGGGTCCAGGGGAAGCAATATGGACAGCGCCATGGCGCGGGCAAATCGATCGGGGGACGACTCTGAAATCGCCGATGGGCTCACCCGCCGCGAACACGACATCCTTGCGTTCGAACGTCAGTGGTGGAAGTTTGCCGGGGTCAAGGAAGACGCGATCAAAGAGTTGTTCTCCATGTCGGCGACACGCTATTACCAAGTGCTCAACGCACTGGTCGATCGACCCGAGGCGCTGGCCGCCGACCCCATGCTGGTGAAGCGGCTGCGCCGGCTGCGCGCCAGCCGCCAGAAGGCGCGGGCGGCGCGCCGTCTCGGCTTCGAGGTGACCTGACTCGCTACAGTGGGCTCGATGAAAGAGCGCGTCCCTGACTCCTCGGGGCTTCCGCTGCGGGCCATGGTGATGGTGCTGCTGTTCCTCGGCATCGTTTTCCTGCTGCTCGGCTGGCAGGCTCTGGGCTCGTCGGGGAACTCCGACGATGATTCGGCGTCGCCGGTGTCCGGCATGACCAGCACTAGCAGCGCCTCGCCCACGTCGACGACCACACCGGCGGCCAACCAGGCCGACGTGCGCGTCTACAACATCTCCTCCATGGAGGGCGTCGCCGGGCGCACCAGGGATGAGCTCACGGCCGCCGGGTTCCGGGTCACCGAGGTCGGTAACCTCGCGGTGCCCGAGGTCGGGGCCACCACGGTGTACTTCACCGACGCCGACGGCGAGCACGCCACCGCCGACGCCGTGGGCCAGAAACTGGGCGCACCGGTACAACCGCGGATTCCCGCGCTCAGCAACCAGCCACCGGGCGTGATCGTCCTGGTGGCCGGCTGAGGCGTCCGGCCGCTCGATCGGTCGCGGGGGGAAACGTTAGGCTCTCGTTATGCCTATGCTCGCCGGTCACCGGATTGCCGCTGCCACCACCAAGTCCGCCGTAGCCCCATGTTTGGCGGCCGCCTGCGTCGCGCTGCTCAGTGCCTGCTCACCGAACCAGCCGCCCGCGACCACGCCGGGCACCACGCCGGCGATCTGGACCGGATCGCCCGCGCCCGCTGGACCCACCGGCGCCGAGAACGCGGCGTCGGCTTCGCAGAGCATCACCACCAAGCTGAAGTCCCCCGACGGCATCGAGATCGCGACGGCCCAGTTCGATTTCAGCAATGGCTACGCCACGGTCACGATCGCGACGCTCGGCGGCGGCCACCTGGCGCCCGGCTTCCACGGGGTGCACGTCCACAAGGTCGGCAAGTGTGAGCCCAACTCGGTCGCCCCGTCCGGCGGCGCGCCCGGCGACTTCCTGTCGGCCGGCGGGCACTTTCAGAAGCCCGGGCATTCGGACCACCCCGACAGCGGTTACCTGCCCCCGCTGCAGGTTCGCCAGGACGGCAGCGGGACCTTGATGACCACCACGGACGCCTTCACCATGGACGACCTGCTGACCGGCCAGCAGACCGCGATCATCATCCACGCCGGCGCCGACAACTTCGGCAACATCCCGGCCGACCGCTACACCCAGACCAACGGAACGCCGGGACCCGACGCGACGACGATGAGCACCGGTGACGCCGGCAAGCGAGTGGCGTGCGGTGTCATCGGTTCCGGCTAGCAGGGCCACCACCCGCATCGACTTCGCCCGCTCGCCGCGGCCGACCGTCGGCGTGGAGTGGGAGTTCGCGCTGGTCGACGCCGAGACCCGTGATCTGAGCAACGAAGCCACCTCGGTGATCGCCGAGATCGGCGAAAACCCGCGCGTGCACAAGGAATTGCTGCGAAACACCGTCGAGGTGGTCAGCGGTGTGTGCGAGAACACCGCGGAGGCCATCGCGGACCTGCGCGAAACCCTGGGCCCGGCCCGCCGGATCGTGCGCGAACGCGGCATGGAACTGTTCTCCGCCGGCACGCACCCGTTCGGCCGCTGGTCCACCGCTAAGCTCACCGACGCGCCGCGGTATGCGGAGTTGATCAAGCGCACCCAGTGGTGGGGCCGCCAGATGCTGATCTGGGGGGTGCACGTGCACGTCGGCATCCGCTCCGCGCACAAGGTGATGCCGATCATGTCGGCGCTGCTCAACTATTACCCGCACCTGCTGGCGCTGTCGGCGTCCTCGCCGTGGTGGGGTGGCGAGGACACGGGCTACGCCAGCAACCGGGCGATGATGTTCCAGCAGCTGCCCACCGCCGGGTTGCCGTTCCAGTTCCACACCTGGAGCGAGTTCGAGGGCTTCGTCTATGACCAGAAGAAGACCGGCATCATCGACCACATGGACGAAATCCGTTGGGACATCAGGCCTTCACCGCACCTGGGCACCCTCGAGGTTCGAGTTTGCGACGGCGTGTCCAACCTGCGTGAGCTCGGCGCGCTGGTCGCGCTGACGCATTGCCTCATCGTCGACCTGGACCGCAGGCTCGAGGCCGGCGAGACGCTGCCGACGATGCCGCCCTGGCACGTCCAGGAAAACAAGTGGCGCGCAGCCCGCTACGGGCTGGATGCGGTGATCATCCTGGACGCCGACAGCAACGAGCGGCTGGTCACTGACGACCTCGCCGACGTGCTGACCCGGCTGGAGCCGGTCGCGGAATCGCTGGACTGCCTCGACGAGTTGGCGGCGGTGGCCGACATCTGGCGCGACGGCGCCTCCTACCAGCGACAGCGGCGCGTCGCCGAGGAACACGACGGCGACCTGCGCGCGGTCGTCGACGCGCTGGTGGCCGAGCTGGAAATCTAGGACCCATGGCCGATTTCGGAACGATCGAGCTGGCGATGTTCCCGCTGGAGTCGCCGCTGCTGCCCGAGCAGGATCTGCCCCTGCGGATCTTCGAGCCGCGCTACGGTGCGCTGGTGCGGCACTGCATCGAGGAGGGCGACCCGTTCGGCGTGGTGCTGATCTCGGCCGGCCGTGAGGTCGGCGGGGGCGATGCGCGCTGCGAGGTCGGCACCCTGGCCAGGATCGTTGAGTGCGTCGACCACGGCGCGGGCCGGTACTCGCTGCTGTGCCGCACGGGCGAGCGGATCCGGGTGTGCGAGTGGCTGCCCGACGATCCCTACCCGCGGGCCGCCGTGCGCCTGTGGCCCGACGAAACCGGTGACCCGGTGACCGCGGACCAGCTCCTCGACCTCGAGGACCGCGTCATGGCCGTATTCGAGCTCATCGCCGACGCCCGCGGCGCCGAGCTGCCGGAGCGCGCCGCGCTGCTGGGTGAGGCGTGCGGCGGCGACCCCGGGCAGCGCCTGTTCGAGCTGGCGTCGCGCGTTCCGATCGGAGTCGCCGACCGCTACGCCGTGCTGGCGGCGCCGTCGGCCGCCGACCGGCTGGCCGCGTTCGGTGAGGCCGTCGACGCGCTGGCCGACATGGTGAAGTTCGAATTGTCCTGACATGAAGGTGCACCTGCAGATCGACGGCTCGCCTACCGGGGCGCGAGCGAGCGCCGCCGGCATCGCCGCGACGGGCGCCGACGGCCTGTTCACCTTCGAGGGCCAGCACGACGTGTTCTTCCCGCTGCTGATCGCCGCAAGCGAGAGGCGCCTGGACTTGATGACCAACGTGGCGATCGCCCCGCCGCGCAGTGCGTTGCACCTCGCGCACGCGGCCTATGACCTGCAGTCCTACAGCGGCGGCCGATTCCGGCTGGGCCTGGGCTCGCAGGTCAAGGCCCACATCGAAAAGCGTTATGGCAGTAAATGGGAGAGGCCGGCGGCGCGGATGGCCGAATCCGTCGCGGCGATCAAGGCGATATTCTCGGCATGGGAAGGCGAGTCCCGCTTGGACTTTCGCGGCGAGTTCGTCACGCACACGATCATGGCGCCCAACTTCAACCCGGGGCCCAACCCGTTCGGGTCCCCGCCGGTGCTGCTGGGCGCGCTGGGCCCGGTCATGACGCGCACGGCCGCCGAGGTCGCCGACGGGCTGCTGGTCATGCCGTTCAACAGCGCCCGCCATTTCGCGCAGCGCACCCTGCCCGCCATCGGCGAGGGCCTGCGGCGTTCGGGACGCTCGCCGGGCGATTTCGCGATCGTCGCCCAGGCCATGGTGGCCGTGGCCCGCGACGAGGCCGGTCTGGCGGCCGCGATCGACGGGGTCGCCTCGCTGATCGGGTTCTACGGCTCCACGCCGGCATATCTGCCCGTGCTCGAGGCCGAGGGATGGGCCGACCTTCAGCCCGAGCTCAACGCGCTGTCCAAGCAGGGCCGCTTCGCCGAGATGCGCGCGCTGATCACCGAGCCGATGGTGGCCCGCATCGGGATCCTGGGCAACCCCGAGGACTGCGCGAAGGAGATCGCCGCGCGGTTCGGCGAGCACGCCGACGAGGTGTGCTGCTATTTCCCCGGCTACACCCCGCGTGAGCGCGACGTCGCCGACCTGATCGGCGCCCTGCACCGGATCCCGGGCCCGTGCTGAGCGACGATGTGACGGTCGAAATCGACGCGGGCGTGGCGGTGCTCACCCTCAACAGGCCCGAGCGCCTCAACGCCTACACCGCCGAGATGGGCGCGCTGCTCAGCCGGGCATATGCCGAGTGCGACCGGGACGACGACGTCCGGGCCATCGTGGTGACCGGCGCGGGCCGGGCGTTCTGCGCCGGCGCCGACTTCTCTTCCGGTGCATCGCCGTTCGACTCGCCGGCCGACGGCGCCGCCTTCTCGGCTTCCCCGATCGACCCGGCCGCCTTCGAATTGCGCAAACCGGTGATCGCCGCGGTCAACGGCCACGCGATCGGCATCGGCCTGACCATCGCGTTGCAGGCCGACATCCGCATCGTCGCCGAGGACGCGAAATACGGCGTGGTGCAGGTCCGCCGGGGCGTGCTGCCCGACTGCATGTCGCACTGGACGCTGGCGCAGCTGACCACGCTGGGGGTGGCCGCGGACATCCTGCTCACCGGGCGGACCTTCGGCGGGGCCGAAGCGGTGGCGCTCGGCATCGCGAACCGGGCTCTGCCCGCCGACCAGGTGCTCGGCCACGCGGTGGAGCTGGCCCGCGACATCGCGGTCAACGTGGCGCCGATGTCGGCGGCGCTGTGCAAGCGGCTGCTGTGGGACACCGCGATCAACAACTACAGTCCGCGCCAGGTCGCCGCGCTGGAAACGCAGCTGCACCAACGCGTGATGGGCACCCCCGACGCGGGCGAGGGGGTTGCCGCCTTCCTGGAGCGCCGGCCGCCGCGGTTCACCGCGCGCGTGTCCCGGGACTGGACCGCGCTGCCCGAGCCCGACTGACGCCGGTTCACGTCGCCGCGCAGATGCTTTCGGAGATGTCCCACCACCGTGCCGCGCGCTTCTCGTCGACCGCGTAGCGGGCCACCGCCGCGCTGACCCGGCAGTCTTCGAGGTAGAGCGCGCCCCGGCCGGCCAGCTCGGGCTCGACCGCCGCCCACACCTGGGTGGCGGCACCACGTTCGGGCGTGGTGATGTCGAGGGAGCCGTCGGTCTGCTCGCCGCGCGCCGCCGCCGCGGCGACGATGTGGTCGCGCAGCCGCGCGAAGTCCGCGCGGGACATGTGCCGCGCCAGCGCCGTGCCCACGGTGCCGGGATGGACGGCGTAGGCACGGATGCCGTTGTCGCGCAGGCGCCGGTCGGCCTCGACCGCGTGCAGGATGTTGGCCGTCTTGGCGGCGCCGTACGCGGCGAACTTGTCGTAATCGCGGCGCTCCCAGTTGGGGTCCTCGAAGTCCACGTCACCCAGGACGTGCCCGCCGGAGGAGAGGTTGACGATCCGCGCGCCGCCGGCGGCGGCCAGTTGGGGGACCAGCAGCCGGGTGAGTTCGAAATGCCCGAAGTGGTTTGTGCCGATCTGCATTTCGAAGCCGTCCCGGGTCCGCCCGAACGGCGTGAACATGACGCCGGCGTTGTTCATCAGGATGTGGACCGCGGGCGCCAGCTCACCGATCGCGCTCGCCGCGGCCCGCACGCTGTCCAGCGAGGTCAAGTCGAGCCGCACCGCCGAGGTGCGCGCCCCGGGCACCTCGGCGCGTATCCACTCCTCGGTCTGGGCCACGGCAGCCATGTCACGGGCGGCCAGGACGACGTGGGCGCCGGCGGCGGCCAGCGCGCGCGCCGACTCGCGGCCCAGCCCCGACGACGCGCCGGTGACCACACATGCCTTGCCCGACAGGTCGATTCCCGCGACGACCTGCAAGGCCGTCTTTCGCGCGGTTGTCATGAGGCGAAGGCGCGCAGGCTGTCCACCTGCGCGGCGTCCAGGGAGGGACGGACGGTTCGGCGGGCCGCCGCCAGGTCGGCGGCCGTCACGTCGGTGGCATCGATGGAGCGTCGCATCGCGGTCAATGCGGCCTCGCGCAGCAGCGCGACGCAGTCCGCGGCGCTGTAGCCGTCGAGCCCGGCGGCCACCTCGTCGAGGTCGACGTCGTCGCTCAGCGGGACGGATTTACCCGCGGTGCGCAGGATTTCGCGACGGGCGGCGGCATCGGGTGGCTCGACGAACACCCGCCGCTCGAGCCGGCCCGGACGCAACAGCGCCGGGTCGATCAGGTCCGGCCGGTTGGTGGCGCCCAGCACGACGACGTCGCGCAGCGGGTTGACGCCGTCGAGCTCGGTCAGCAGCGCGGCCACCACCCGATCGGTCACACCCGAGTCGAAGCTCTGCCCGCGCCGGGGCGCCAGCGCGTCGATCTCGTCGAGGAATATCAGCGACGGGGCCGAGTCCCGGGCGCGGCGGAACAGTTCGCGGACGGCCTTTTCCGAGCTTCCCACCCACTTGTCCATCAGCTCGGACCCCTTGACGGCGTGCACGGACAGCCGCCCGGTGCTGGCCAGGGCGCGCACCACGTAGGTCTTGCCGCAGCCGGGCGGGCCGTACAGCAGCACGCCACGGGGTGGCTCGACGCCCAACCGCGCGAAGGTGTCGGGATGCTGCAGCGGCCACAGCACCGCCTCGGTGAGCGCCTGGCGGGCCTCGGCCATGTCGCCCACGTCGTCGAGCGTGACGTTGCCGACGGCCACTTCCTCGCCGGCCGAACGGGACAATGGCCGGATGACCGTGAGCGCGCCGAGGAGATCCTCCTGGCTCAGCTTGGGCGGCTGGCCGTCGGTGCTGGCCCGCGACGCGGCCCGCAGCGCCGCCTCGCGTACCAGCGCGGCCAGGTCGGCAACCACGAAACCGGGAGTGCGGGATGCTATTTCGTCAAAGTCGAGTTCGCCGGTGGGCGCCGGCTTGAGCAGCGACTCCAAGAGCGACTTGCGGGTGCCGGCGTCGGGCAGCGGCAAGCTGAGCTCGCGGTCGCACAGGTCGGGGGCGTGCAGCCGGGCATCGAGCTGGTCGGGCCGCGCCGTGGTGGCGATCAGCGCGACGCCCTCGGTGGCCACGGCGGTGCGCAGCTCGCCCAGGATCAGCGCGGCCACCGGCTCGGGGGTGGCCGGCAGCAGGGCGTCGACATCGGTGATCAGCAGCACCCCGCCCCCGTCGCGAACCGTCCGCACCGCCGAGGCCACGGCCTTGAGCCGGTCGTCGGGGGCGAGCGCGCCGACCTCCGGGCCGTCCAGCTTGACCAGCCTGCGGCCGTCGCACACCGCGTGCACCAGCGTCACCTTGCCCACCCCGGCCGGACCCGACACCAGCACACCGAGGTTGGCCCCGGCGCCCAGCGTCTTCAGCAGGTGCGGTTCGTCGAGCGCGAGCTTGAGCCATTCGGCGAGCTTGGCGGCCTGGGGCTGGGAGCCCTTGAGCTCCTCGACAACCGTTTCCGGACTGGCGACTTCGATCAGTTCATGCGATGACGTCGCGCCGCCGAACGGGGCGCCGGCCCCCCAGGTGACCAGGGAGTTGGGTTGCACGCTGACCGGTCCGTCGGGGTCGATCCCGGTGACGGTCAGCAGCTCCGAGGTCCAGCTGATCCCGACCGAGGCCGCCAGCGCGCGGGTGGCCGACGACGTCGACGTGCCGGGGCCAAGGTCGCGGGGCAGCAGCGACACGGCGTCGCCGACGGTCAGCACCTTGCCGAGCAGCGCCTGGCGCAGGGTGACCGGCGAGATCGACTGCGTGGCCAGCGACGAGCCCGACAGCGTGACCGAGCGCGCGCCGTACACGGTGACCGCGCCGACGATCACCGCCGTGTCCTCGCGCAGCCCGGCGTTGGACAGCGTCACGTCGTCGAGCAGCGCCGTGCCGACCGGGGTGTCGGGGCCGGCCAGGCCCGCCACCGCGGCCGTGGTTCGTGCCCCGGTCAGCGACACCGCGTCCCACTCCCGGATCCCGAGCGCGGCGACCGCGCTGGGGTGCAGGCGGACGACGCCCCGGCGGGAGTCCAGCGCGGAGGTGTTCAGCCGGGCGGTCAGCGTGAGCCGACCGGTCCCGGCCGCGCCCGGGCCGTTCACGTGATGCGTCCGCCCGGTTTGCGCAGCCCCAGCCGCGTCATCGACCGGCGGTGGGGCCGGGCCTGCCGGATCGCGCGCCGCGCGGCGCGCCGCTGCTTGGGCTTCTCGGTCCACGCCTCGGGGTGCGCGACCAGCCAGCGCTGGTTGCGCACCGCGAACGGGACGTGCAGCAGGTAGGCGATGATGATCGCCCAGATCAGCAGGAAGGGCGCCAGCACCGCGGCCGCGGCGAAGATCGCCAGCACCGCCAGCAGCGGCGCCGCCCAGTTCGGCGGGACCGCCACGGCGTGCATCTTGCGCATCGGGATCTTGCTGACCATCAGCATCGACGTTCCGGTCACCCAGACGCACAGGAACACCGTCGACGTCCACCAGCCCTCGCCGAACTGCAGTTTGAGCCCGATCAGGCCGATCATCGACACCGCGCCCGCAGGCGCGGGCATCCCGACGAAGAACTCCTGCGCGTAGGCGGGCTGGGTTCCGTCGTCGAGCAGGGCGTTGAACCTGGCCAGCCGCAACACCACGCAGACCGCGTACAGCAGCACCACCACCCAGCCGGCCGGCGACGTCGACAGCATCGTCACGTACAGCACGATCGCGGGGGTCACCCCGAAGTTCACCGCGTCGGCCAGCGAGTCGATCTCCGCGCCAATGCGGGACTGCGCGTCCAGGATGCGGGCCACCCGGCCGTCGAGGCCGTCCAGGATGGCGGCCGCGGCGATCAGCGCCATCGCGGCCTTGGGCTGGTGTTCGAGGGCGAACTTGATCGCGGTCAGCCCCGCGCAGATGGACAGCACGGTCATCGAGCTGGGCAGGATCTGCAGGCCCACTGCCCGCCTGGCCCGGGGTCGGATGGTCATGGCAGCTCAGCCAGCACGGTTTCGCCGGCGACCGCGCGCTGGCCCACCTCGACGACCGGGGCCGCGCCCGGCGGCAGGTAGGTGTCCAGCCGGGAGCCGAACCTGATCAGCCCGTAGGTGTCGCCGATGGCCAGCTTGTCGCCCACCCGCGCGTCGCACACGATGCGGCGCGCCAGCAGCCCGGCGACCTGCACGGCCACCACCTCGGCGCCGTCAGCGCCGGGGCCGGTGCGGATCCGCAGGCTGGTGCGCTCGTTCTCGTCGCTGGCCGACGGCAGATCGGCCGATCCGAAGCGGCCCGGCCGGTGCCGCACGGCGATCACCTCGCCGCCGACCGGCGCGCGCTGCACGTGCGCGTCCAGCAGGGACAAAAAGATGCTCACCCGCGGCAGCGGCGCGTCGCCCATGCCGAGTTCGGCGGGCGGGGCCGCGGAGTCGATCACGCAGATCACGCCGTCGGCGGGCGCGACGACGACGTTGCGCCCCGACGGCGGCACCCGCGGGGGATGCCGGAAGAACGCCGCGCAGGCACCGGCGGCCAGCAGGCCCGCCCGGCGCAGCCAGCGATGGCGGCGTCCCGCCACGGCCATCCCCAGGCCGGCGGCGACGAACGGCCGCCCGGCGGGATGCATCGGCGGGACGGTCGAGCGCACCAACCCCAGCACGTGGCGCGGACCGAAACTCGGGTCCTCGGCGGTTGGGCCGATGGTCGGGGGGCGTCGGGCCACGCGGTCATCTTACGGAGCCGCGGCGGACGGCGCCGTAAAGTCCGCGCGCCGGCTTAGCCCAGATCCCACACCTGCAGCTCGGTGCCGGCGGCCACCTCCACGACGTCCTCGGGGATGTCCAGCAGCGCGTTCGCCGACGCCAGATAACGCAGGTGGTGCGACGCCGGCGGCCCGTAGCTGACGACGCTGTCGGCCTCGGGGTCCAGGATCGCGCGCCGGAACTGGCGTTTGCCGCGCGGCGAGGTCAGCGATTCGGCCAGCAGCGCGCGCCGGTGGGGGCGCTCCGGGTCCGGCAGGCCCATCGCCCTGCGCAGCGCGGGGCGGAGGAACACCTCGAAGGACACCAGCGCGCTGACCGGGTTGCCGGGCAGGGTGACGATCGTGGTGCCGGCGACCCGGCCGACGCCCTGCGGCATGCCGGGCTGCATGGCCACCTTGACGAATTCGACCCCTTCACCGCCGTGCACGCCGTCGCGGCCGAACGCGTCCTTGACCACCTCGTAGGCCCCCGCGCTGACGCCGCCGCTGGTGATGATCAGGTCCGCGCCGGCCGCGTGCCGGTCCAGCAACGAGCTGAACTGCGCGACGTCGTCTTGCGCGGTCGCGACCGCGATCACCTCGGCGCCCGCCTCGCGGACCGCTCCGGCCAGCATGACGGCGTTGGACTCGTAGATCTGTCCGGGCCGCAGCGGCGTTCCCGGCGCCACCAGCTCCGACCCCGTCGACATGACCAGGACCCGCTGGCGCGGAACCACCGGCAGCCCGGCCATGCCCAGCGCCGCGGCCAGGCCCAGCACCGCCGGCGACACGACCTGCCCCCGGCGCAACACGGTGGTGCCGGGTGCGACGTCCTCGCCCGCCCGCCGGATGTGCTTGCCCGGTTCGCGGGATTGCCGGATCGCCACGGTGTCCAGTCCGCCGTCGGTGTCCTCCACGGGGACGACGGCCGTCGCGCCGGCCGGGACGGGCGCGCCGGTCATGATGCGGTGCGCCGTCCCGGGCCGCAGCGTCAACTCGTCGGTGCGTCCGGCGGGAATGTCCTCGGCGACGGGCAGCACGACCGGATGGCCGGGCGTCGCCGACGCGACGTCCTGCGCGCGCACCGCGTAGCCGTCCATCGCGGAGTTGTCGAAGACCGGCAGCGCCAGCTCCGCGACCACGTCGTCGGCCAGCACCAGCCCCTGGGCGTCCGCGAGGCTCACCACGGCCGCCGGCCGGGCCCGGATCAGGTCCGCGACGGCCCGCTGGTGTTCATCGACCGAGCGCACTCAGACCCCGAACGTAACGCCGGTGAGTTCTTCGGAGACCGCCCACAGGCGGCGTTGCAGCTCCTCGTCGTGCGACTGCGCGCTGGACGCGACGAGCCGGGGGTGGCCGCGCTGCTCGAGGAACCCGTCGGGGCCGTAGTACTGCCCGCCGCGGGCCGTCGGATCGGTAGCGGCCCGCAGGGTCGGCAGGGCGCCCATCGCCGCGCTCTGGAAGAGCAGCGGTCCCAGCACGGCCTTGACCGGCTGGAAGATCCCCGGCAGGTTGCGGGCCAGCTCGGTGTTCGAGCCGCCCGGATGGGCGGCCAGGGCCATGGTCGCGGCACCGTTTTCCGTGGCCCGGGCCGCCAGCCTACGTTGCAGCTCGTAGGTGAACAGCAGGTTCGCCAGCTTGGACTGCCCGTAGGCGGCCACCCGGTCGTAGCCGCGCTGCCACTGCAGGTCGTCGAAGTGAATCGCGGCCCGGATCCGGTGGCCGAGGCTGCTGACGGTCACCACCCGCGAATTGCGCACTCCCAGCAGGTGATCGAGCAACAGCCCGGTCAACGCGAAGTGACCGAGATGATTGGTGCCGAATTGCAATTCGAAGCCGTCGGCGGTGACCCGCTTGGGTGTCCACATGACGCCCGCGTTGTTGATCAGCAGGTCGATGCGCGGGTAGGCGGCCCGCAGGGCGTCGGCCGCGGAGCGCACCGAGTCCAGCGAGCTCAGGTCGAGTTCCTGCAGGGTGACGTCGGCGCCCGGATGGGCGGCGACGATCCGCGACAGGGCGGCGTTGCCCTTCGCGAGGTCGCGCACCGCCAGTACCACGTGGGCGCCGCAGGAGGCCAGCACAGCGGCCGTCTGGTAGCCGATGCCGGTGTTGGAACCGGTGACCACGGCGACGCGGCCGCTCTGGTCCGGCACGTCGGCCTCGGACCATTTGTGGGTCTGTTCGTCGTTGGGGGCCATGGCCAAAACATACTCACCCCGGCAGGGGTGCCGCTGGCTCGGCGACCGGGGGCTACTGCACCCAGTGGTTGTCGTGGCGGATGAACCACTCCCGGCGCTCGTCGTCGGTCATGTCGGCCAGCGCGCCGAACCCCTCGAAGTAGGCCTCCCGCGGTGCGCCGGGCGCGAACAGCATCAAAATCGACGCCGGTTCGTCGGCCTCGTTGCGGAAGCCGTGGATCCCGCCGGGCGGGACGTACAGGAAGTCCCCCTGTCGCCCGTCGGCCCACCGGGTGCCGTCGTAGAGCTTCATCGTCCCGGACAGCACGAAGAACGCCTCGGACATCGCGCGGTGAAAGTGCGGTCCCGGGCCGCCGCCGGCCGGCGGCAGGTCGACCCGGTACAGGCCGTAGTCGCCGCCGGTGGCCCGCTGGTCGGCGAGGTAGTGGTACTTGACGCCGTTGGTCTGATAGTCCGGCGGGGCTGATCCGCGCTTGAGCCAGGCGCTGACCTCCGGCTCGTCGGCGGTGTAGCGCGGCGGCGGATACGGCGGCACGACGAGGGACATGCCTTCAGCCTGCCAGTTAGCATCGCGGGGGTGGAGGGGCTTACGGCCGACGAACGGGTGCGCGTGCAACGGCTGCTGGACGCCGAGGAGAAGGCGGGGCGGCTGTTCGAGGAGATCGAGCGGCGGACCCTGATCCGACCCGGCGTAGGGGAGCGAGAGCTGTCCGACAAGATCGGGGACCTGGCCGCGGAGCTGCTCGGCGTGACCCGGCACTGGCACCGGCGGATCGTGCGGGCGGGCGTGAACACGCTGCAGCCCTTCTCCGAACGCCCGCCGGACCGGGTGATCGCCGACGACGACATCGTCTTCCTCGACCTGGGGCCGATCTTTGCGGAGTGGGAGGCGGACTTCGGCCGCACCTACGTGCTGAGCGACGATCCTTTCAAGGTGGCGCTGCGCGATGCCCTGCCCCGGGTGTGGCGGGCCGGTCGTGAGTATTTCGACATGCACCCCGACGTCACCGGCGCGGAGCTGTTCGACTTCGTCGTCGGGGTGGCCCACGCCGAGGGGTTCGGGTTCGGCAGCTCGATCGCGGGTCACCTGGTCGGGGAGTTCCCGCACAAGAAAATCGCCGGTCCCGGGGTCGAGTGGTACATCATGCCCGGATCGGGCAAGCCGATGCGGCGCACGGACCCGAGCGGGCGGGTCTGCCACTGGATCCTCGAGATCCATCTGGTCGACCGCGCCCGCGGCTTCGGCGGTTTCTACGAGCAACTGCTGGACCTGCCCTGAGCGGATCTCGCCCGTAGCGATTTTCTTGCACTCGGCATAGGCGAGTGCTAAGAATGACGTTGGCACTCCCGACCGGTGAGTGCCAGGTCGGGACGGTGAGGCCAGTGTGGTCGTCCGTCGCGGGCACTGCGCCCGGCCAGCGTAAGTAATGGGGTCCCGTCACCCGGTGGCCCCAGTTTCATTCCCGATCCGGAGGAATCACTTCGCAATGGCCAAGACAATTGCGTACGACGAAGAGGCCCGTCGCGGCCTCGAGCGGGGGCTGAACGCTCTCGCCGACGCGGTAAAGGTGACGTTGGGTCCGAAGGGCCGCAACGTCGTCCTGGAGAAGAAGTGGGGTGCCCCCACGATCACCAACGATGGCGTGTCCATCGCCAAGGAGATCGAGCTGGAGGACCCGTACGAGAAGATCGGCGCCGAGCTGGTCAAGGAAGTCGCCAAGAAGACCGACGACGTCGCCGGCGACGGCACGACGACGGCCACGGTGCTGGCCCAGGCGCTGGTCAAGGAGGGCCTGCGCAACGTTGCTGCCGGCGCGAACCCGTTGGCTCTCAAGCGCGGCATCGAGAAGGCGGTCGAGAAGGTCACCGAGACGCTGCTGAAGTCGGCCAAGGACGTCGAGACCAAGGAGCAGATCGCCGCCACCGCCGCGATTTCCGCGGGCGACCAGTCCATCGGCGACCTGATCGCCGAGGCGATGGACAAGGTCGGCAACGAGGGCGTCATCACCGTCGAGGAGTCCAACACCTTCGGCCTGCAGCTCGAGCTCACCGAGGGCATGCGGTTCGACAAGGGCTACATCTCGGGCTACTTCGTCACCGACGCCGAGCGTCAGGAAGCCGTCCTCGAGGACCCCTACATCCTGCTGGTCAGCTCCAAGGTGTCCACGGTCAAGGACCTGCTGCCGCTGCTGGAGAAGGTCATCCAGGCCGGCAAGCCGCTGCTGATCATCGCCGAGGACGTCGAGGGCGAGGCGTTGAGCACCCTGGTCGTCAACAAGATCCGCGGCACCTTCAAGTCGGTGGCCGTCAAGGCGCCCGGTTTCGGTGACCGCCGCAAGGCGATGCTGCAGGACATGGCGATCCTCACCGGTGGCCAGGTGATCAGCGAGGAGGTCGGCCTGTCGCTGGAGAGCGCCGACGTGGCGCTGCTCGGCAAGGCCCGCAAGGTCGTCGTCACCAAGGACGAGACCACCATCGTCGAGGGCGCCGGCGACACCGACGCCATCGCCGGCCGGGTGGCCCAGATCCGCAGCGAGATCGAGAACAGCGACTCCGACTACGACCGCGAGAAGCTGCAGGAGCGCTTGGCCAAGCTGGCCGGCGGTGTTGCGGTGATCAAGGCCGGCGCCGCCACCGAGGTGGAGCTCAAGGAGCGCAAGCACCGCATCGAGGACGCGGTGCGCAACGCCAAGGCGGCCGTCGAGGAGGGCATCGTCGCCGGCGGCGGCGTGGCCCTGCTGCAGGCGGCTCCGTCCCTGGAAGAGCTGAAGCTCACCGGCGACGAGGCGACCGGAGTCAACATCGTCAAGGTGGCGCTGGAGGCCCCGCTCAAGCAGATCGCCTTCAACTCCGGGCTGGAGCCCGGGGTGGTGGCCGAGAAGGTCCGCAACGCGAAGTCGGGTGTCGGCCTGAACGCCGCCACCAATGAGTACGAGGACCTGCTCAAGGCCGGCGTCGCCGACCCGGTCAAGGTGACCCGTTCGGCGCTGCAGAACGCCGCGTCGATCGCGGGCCTGTTCCTGACGACGGAGGCCGTCGTCGCCGACAAGCCGGAAAAGGCGGCCGCTCCCGCGGGCGACCCGACCGGCGGCATGGGCGGCATGGACTTCTGAGTCGCAGCTAGTACGAAAAAGCCCGGTTCCCTTGGGGACCGGGCTTTTTCGTATGGACCGAAGGTGCGGTCAGCCGCCCATTCGGTGCCCGGCGTGCGGCTGGCCGCACATTCGGCGGTAGCTTCGATCCATGGCCCTTCCGACTCCCTCACCTACCGGCACCGCCGTCGTGACCGGAGCATCGTCGGGCATCGGCGCCGACATCGCCCGCGAGCTCGCCGACCGTGGCCACGGCGTGACGCTCGTCGCCCGCCGCGAAGACCGGCTGCGCGACCTGGCCGACGAACTCTCCGGCCGGGTCCGCGTCGAGGTGATCGCCTGCGACGTCGCGGATTCCGCCGCCCGCGCGGCTCTGTTCGACGAGCTGGGCCGTCGCGGGCTGACCGCCGACATCCTGGTCAACAACGCGGGCATCGGCACCATCGGGTCGGTGACCAAGACGCCCGTCGGCAACGAGATCGCCCAGGTGCGGGTCAATGTCGAGGCCGTCATCGATCTGACCACCCGCGCGGTCCAGGAGATGGTGCCCCGGGGAACGGGCGCGATCCTCAACGTCGGGTCCACCGCGGGGTATCACCCCTTTCCGGGGCAGGCCGGCTACGCCGCCACCAAGGCGTTCGTGCGGACCTACACCGAGGCGGTGCGCGCCGAACTCGCGGGCACCGGGGTCACCGTCGCGCTGCTGTGCCCCGGGCCGGTGCACACCGAGTTCCTCGAGAACGCGGGCATGGACGAGCGCAAATTCGCCGACGCCTTCCCGAAGTTCCTGTGGATGCCGTCGCGCGACGTGGCCCGCGTCGGGGTCGACGCGCTGGACGAAGACCGCGGCACGGTGATCGCCGGGTTGCCGAGCCAGCTCAGCACGCGGTTGTTCCAGTTCATGCCGCGCCGGCTGCTGTTGCCGCTGCTGAAAAACCAGCACCCGGGCCTCAAAAGGGACCGGTCAGCGAGCTAGCGGGTCGCCGCCATCGGCTCAGGGCCAAGTCCGCATCCAGCCCTCCACGGGCAGGGCGAGCGCGTTGCACAGCGTGCAGATCGTGCGGTACCAGCCGACGGCTGTCAGCAGCTCGATCCGTTGCTCGTCGTCGAGGTCGCGCCCCAGCGCCGACCACGTCCGCTCCGACCAGGATCCGGTGCGCTCGAGTTCGTCCACCGCCGCGATCAGCGTGCGCTCGGCCGGGCTCCACCGGGGGTCGTGCGCGCCGCCGGTGACCAGCGCGTCGCACTCGTCGTCGCTGACGCCCGCGATCGGGCCCCAGAACGCCGCCTGGCCGCCCCACTCGTACTCGCAGCCCACGAGAGCGCACACCCGCAGGATCGCGATCGTTCGCGTCCGCGGCGGCAAAAGCGCTGCGACGTAAAGGGATTCGCCGAGCTTGCGGAGACGGGTGGCAAGCGCCGGATGGCGCTGCAGGCAACGGACCAACAGCAGCGGCTCGTAGGTGCGGTCCGGATGACCCCAGCTGTTGATGCCAGTGGCATCTTCCTCGCTCCACGGCTGGGCGAGCGGTGCGACGCGACTCACGGATGAGACTGTACGACGGCGTCACGCCGGCAGCGAGAACACCACGCAGTCGTGCAGGCAGCCCCTGGCCGCCCCGGGGGAGTCGGCGTCGCGGTGCAGCAGCGCCCGGGTGGGCACGATGCCGACGCGGGCGGACGCGTCGCCGGGATCGCTCGCCTCGGCGCGCCCGTCGACGATCAGCGAGTAACCGCCGGGCTCGGGCGGGGGCCACAGCAGGGTGACGTCGCTGCGATGGGCGAGGTTCTCGCGGGTGTGCCCGCCGATGGGTCCGATGTCGAGGGTCGAATCACGCAACCGCGGCCGTACCGTCACGGTGTGCACGCGATACGCCTCGTCGACGGTGATCAGGTATGCGTACGGGTAGTCGGCCAGGGCGGCGCCGAGTCGCTCGAGGTCCACCCTCTTCTTCGCGCGCATGGTGCCCAGGGTAGGCGTCCGGCTAGCCGGGCAGGCTGGGCAGGACCGGCTCGCCGGGTACGAGGGGCTCGCCCGCCAGGATCGGCTCACCGGTGCCCGGGTTGGGACCGCCCAGCGGGCGCTCGCCTTTGTTGAAGAAGCCGGAGTTGGGGATGCCGGTCTCGCGGGCCGCCGCGTTCCGCAGGCTCGACTCGCTGCCGGCGGGGGACACGACGTTCGAGGGAGCGGCGGCCGTGGTGCGCAGACCCACGGTGGGCGTGGGAGTGCTGGCGACGCTGATGGCGGCGGCGTTCACGCCGCTGGATTCGACGCCGGCCGCCACCGCGGCGGGAGCGCTCACCGGGGCCGCGTAGGCCGAGCTGGCAGCGGCCGGGTTGAGCATGCTCGCGCTTCCGAGGCTGGAGGTCAGGCCCCCGGTGTTGACGGCGGCCGAGCTCAGGAAGGCGGAGCCCGCGCTGGCCGCACCCATGCCGCCGGTGACGTAGCGGCCGGAGTTGAGCAGCCCGGTGTCGGGGCTCGCCTGGCCCGTGAGCGCGTTGTCGCCGAAGAATCCCACGTTGGAGGCGCCGCTGTTGAAGAACCCGGTGTTCATGCTGCCGGTATTGGCGAAGCCGGTGTTGAACGAGCCGGAGTTCCCGATACCGAAGTTTCCGTTGCCCGAGTTGAAGAAGCCGATGTTGTTGTTGCCGGAGTTGAACAGGCCGATGTTCCCGGAGCCGGAGTTGAAGCCGCCGAAGCCGAACTGGTTGTTGCCGGTCAGGCCGAAGCCGAAGTCGTTGTTGCCGGTGTTGCCGAAGCCGATGTTGCCGCTGCCGAGGTTGCCCCAGCCGATGTTGTTGTCGCCGGAGTTCCCGGCGCCGATGTTGAAGTTGCCGTTGTTGCCGAAGCCGAAGTTTATGCCCTGGTTGGTGCCGGGAATCGTGTAGCTGAGATGGCCGTCGGCGAAGTGGAAACCGAGCATTTGCAGCACCTGCTGCCAGGGCGCCAATTGGGCGGCGGCCGCCGATGCGTCGAAGTGGTAGTTGAACATGGCCGCGACGTCGGCGGCCCACATTTGCTCGTAGGCGGCCTCGGTGTCCATGATCGCCGGGGCGTTGAGCCCGAACCAGTTCGTGGCCGCCAGCGCCCGCACGAGCGTCCGGTTGGCGGCGACCACCGCCGGCTGCACCGTGGCCGCCAGCGCCGCCTCGAAGGCCCCCGCGATGGCTATCGCCCGGCTGGAGGCCGCCTCGGCGTGGGCGGCCGCCGCGCTGAGCCACCCCGCGTACTGCGAAGCGACGGCCAGCATCGCCGCCGCCGAAGCGCCCTGCCACGACCCGCTGGCCAGGTCGGTGGTCACCGACAGGAACGATGACGCTGACGACGCCAGATCCTCGGCCAACCCTTCCCACGCGGTCGCCGCAGCAAGCAGCGGCGCCGCTCCCGGACCGGCGAAGAGTAAGGCCGAGTTGATCTCAGGCGGCAACCACGCAAAATGCGGGCTCGTCACTGACCCAACTTAACCGGGACAGGCGGCCTTCCGTGGCGTTATGGGGCGGGTACGGGGGATGGCCTGCGGCCGCGGATCAACTTGCCGGGACGGGCGTCGGTGGGCGCACCGTTTTCCGCGATTACCTCCCCAGACACGATGGTGGCGATGTATCCTTCCGCGGTTTGATCCAGGCGGCGACCGCCGGCGGGCAGGTCGTGACGGATGACCGGTTTGTGCAGGCGCAGGGCGGCGTGATCAATCACGTTGAGATCGGCCTTGTAGCCGACGGCGATGCGGCCGCGGTCGCCCAGGCCCGCCACCCGGGCCGGCACGGAGGTCAGTTCGCGCACGGCCTCGGGCACGGAGAACCGCCCGGCCTTGCGGTCGCGGGCCCAGTGCGCCAGGAAGTACGTCGAATAGCTGGCATCGCAGATCATCCCGTAGTGGGCGCCGCCGTCGCCGAGGCCGAGCACGACGTCGTCGCGGTGCAGCAAGGTGCCGACGGTGTCCAGCGAATTGTTTGCCAGGTTGCTGGTCGCGACCAGCAGCATGGCGCGGCCGTCGTCGTCGAGGAGCCGGTCGTAGGCCTCCTCCATCGGGTCGACCCCGCGGGCCCGGGCCCGCGCCCCGATGCTGTCCGCCGGGTCCGGCTCGTAGTCGGGGTGCTCGCCCAGCGGGTAGATCCAGTCCCACATCTGGGCGACATACAGGATCGGGTGGCCGACGCCGGGCTTGTCGGCCAGGATGCGGGCGCGGACCTCCGGCTTGCGCATCTCGGCGACGCGCTCGGCCAGCGGCAGGTGCGCGATCTCGCGGTAGCTGGGGTAGAGCACGAAGGGATTGGCGGTCAGCTGCAGCCCGATGATCAGCCCGATCGGGCGGGGCAGCAGCTGGGCGGTAAATTGTGGGCCGCCCGCCCCCGCGTTCGCGTTCGCCTTCTCGATCATCGTGATCGCGTCCTCCCACGTCGGGTCGCCGGCGTTGGCGACCACCAGGGTGAACGTGACCGGCAGGCCGACGTCCTCGGCCACGTCGAACACCGTCTGCAGCACCGGCTGGTAGCCGCCGGAGGGGATGTCGGGAACGAACTGCAGCAGGCCGCCGCCTCCGTCGACGACGCCCTTGGCGATCTCCTCGATCTCCTCGCGGGCGGCGTCGTAGCTCGGGATCGGCGAACCGCTCGCGGTCTTGTGGATCGTCAGCCGCGACGACGCGAAGCCCAGCGCGCCGACCTCGATGGCCTCCTTGGCCAGCGCCCGCATCCTGGCCAGGTCATCGGGGGTGGCCGGCTCGCGGTCGGCGCCGCGCTGACCCATCACGTAGACCCGCAGCGGCGAGTGCGGCAGGTAGGCGGCCACGTCAATATCACGCTGCCGCGCCTCTATGGCGTCCAGGTATTCCGGGAAGGTTTCCCAGGTCCACGGCAAACCGTCGGTCATCACGACGCCGGGGATGTCCTCGACCCCGGCCATCACGTCCACCAGCACGTCGTGGTCGGACTGGCGGCACGGCGCGAAACCCACCCCGCAGTTGCCCATCACCACCGTCGTCACCCCGTGCGCCGACGACGGCGTGAGCCGCTCCGACCAGATGGACTGGCCGTCGTAGTGGGTGTGCAGGTCCACGAAGCCGGGCGTGACCAGCAGCCCGGTCGCGTCGATCTCCCGCTCGGCGCCGGCGCCGTTGACGGAGCCGACGGACGCGATCACGCCGTCGCGCACCGCGACGTCGCCGACGTACGGCTCACCTCCCAGCCCGTCGACGATGGTGCCGCTGCGGATGATGAGGTCGTAGGACATCTAACTAATCTACGACCGCGCCGGGGGTCTTGCCAGCGTCAATGCCTCCCGTAGTGTCGCTGGTATGGCCGACCCCGACGCCGCCGTTCAGGAACTTCTGCGCGACGCCTTCACCCGGTTGATCGAGCACGTCGACGCCCTCACCGACGGATTGACCGACGAGGTGTCGAACTACCGCCCCGCCCCCGGCGCCAACAGCATCGCCTGGCTGCTCTGGCACAGCGCCCGCGTGCAGGACATCCAGCTGGCGGACGTGGCCGGGGTCGAGCAGGTGTGGACCCGCGACGGCTGGGTGGACCGGTTCGGGCTCGACCTGCCGCGCAACGACACCGGCTACGGGCACGGCCCCGACCAGGTGGCGAAGGTCCACGCGCCCGCCGCCCTGCTGTCCGGCTACTACCACGCGGTGCACAAGCTCACCCTTTCCTACCTCGCCGGCGTCACGGCCGACGAGCTGTGCCGTGTGGTGGACACCAACTGGGACCCACCGGTGACGGCCAGTGCGCGACTGGTCAGCATCGTCGACGACTGCGCCCAGCACCTCGGGCAGGCCGCCTACGTGCGGGGAATCCAGTAGGTTTTCCGACCGTGCGGTTCGCGGTGACGGCGCTGCTGTGGCTGGCCACCACGGTGTCGCTGGCCGTGGCGGTCCCGGCGGCGTGGACCCAGCTGCACGTCGTCGACGCCGACGGCTACGCCGCGCTGGCGCAGCAGGCGGCCGGTGATCCGGCGCTGCAGTCCGCGATGGCGGCCGAGCTGTCCGACCGGGCGATGTCGCTGATCGCCGCGCACGGCGGCGGTCAGCCGGTGGACCGCTCGCAGGTTCACGACGCCGCGGCCGCGTTCACGGCCGGGCCGGCGTTTCCGCCGCTGTTCGCCGCCGCGAACCGGGCGGCGCACGCCTGGTTGTTCGCCGACCCGCGGGCCGGCCCGAACGGCAACCAGTGGGCCATCGACGTGGCCCCGATGCTCAAGGACGGCGCGCTGCAGCGGCTGTTGAGCCGCCACAACGTGGCGGTGCCCGCCGATCTGAGCGTCCCGCTGACGGAGTCGGGACCGCCGCTGCGGCAGGGACAGCTCAGCAGGCTGTCCACCTGGGGCCCGTGGCTGAGCCTCGGCGTGGCGGCGCTGGCCGCGGTGTGCGCCCTGCTGACGCTGGCCGCCGCGCGGCGCCGCGGCAAGGCGCTGACGAGCCTGGGCGTTTCCGCGCTGCTCGTCGGCGCGGCCGGCTGGGCGGGCACCGAGGTCGGCGACCGGCGCGTCGACGAGGCGCTCAACCGCAGCAGCGACGGCATCCGCCGGGTCGCCGGGGTGATGGTCGCCCATGCCGAGGCCGGCGTGCACCAATGGCTCAACGCGACTTTGCTGGCCGGGGCCGCGCTGGTGGTGCTCGGCGTGCTGGTCGCGGTGGTCGGCGGTTTGTTCAACAGGGCCTAACCGAAGGTGAACGAGAAGACCTGCAGCCCTTTGCTGACCCGCATGTCGAGCTGATCGCGGCGGGCGGCGTCGTCGCCGACGATTCGGTGCAGCGTGGGCGGGCCGCCGATCGGCGTGGTCGTGGTCCTGCCGTCCCGGGTCACCGTGAGGGTGCCGGTGCCGCCGACGACGGCGTAGACCTCCTTGGCGGTGTAGTTGAGCCGTACGGCGGCGTCGTCGCTGTCGGAGGTGGCGCCCTGGTCGTCCAGGGTCCAGCGGCCGCGCAGCGCGAAACGGTCGGCGTGCAGCGTCGCCGGGAATTCGAAAGTCCTTGTGCCCGAGTTATATTCGCTGTCACCCTGGTAGTTGACCGCCTTGTTCGCGCCCAGGTAGGTCTCGGGGGTGAGCCGGGTTTGCGGCGTGGTGTCGGCCCCGTTCGTCGCGGGCGGCAGTCGGACCTCGGGGTTGGCTGCCAGGAGCAGCTCGCGGATCAGCTTCTCGGTGCCGTCGTAGTCACCCTCGCCGAACTTGGTGTGCCGCACGGTGCCGTCGGCGTCGATCAGGTACTCGGCCGGCCAGTACAGGTTCTGGTAGTTGTTCCAGGTCGCGTAGTCGTTGTCCAGCGCGATGGGGTAGGTGATGTGCAACGCGGCGGCGCCGCTGGCGACGTTGGCGGGGACCCGTTCGAAGGCGTACTCCGGGGTGTGCACGCCGACGGCCACGAAGCCGTCGTCGCGATAGCGGTTGTACCAGTCGACGACGTGGGGAATGGCGCGCTGGCAGTTGATGCACGAGTACGCCCAGAAGTCGATCAGGACCACCTTGCCGCGCAGCGAGGCGAGGTCGATGCCCGCGCCGCCCGGCGTGTTGAGCCACTGCGTGATCCCGGCCAGCGCCGGCGCCGGCCCGCAGTCCTGCAGTCGGTCGGACCCTTCGGTACAGTCGGCCAGCCGGCCCTTCGGGCCGCGGCCCGGGTCGAGCCGGTGCCGGATGTCATTGCCGCCGAGCCGGTTTTGCATCGCCGCCGTGTAGTCGGGAACGGCGCGCTGCAGCATGGCGGGCAGGTTGAAGACCAGCGCGACGGCCAACACGATCATCGCGATCCCGCCGACGACTTGGACCGCGCGCTGCCGGCGGCGGAACGCGGCGACGCGCTCGGCGACGCGCCGGCCGGCCAGCGCGAAAGCCAGCAGCGGCAGCGCAGTTCCGATCGCGAAGGTCGCGGTCAACACCACCGTCGCCGGGCCGATCGAGGCCGTGCCGCCGGCGACCACGATCGCGGCCAGCACCGGTCCCGCGCACGGCACGTAGAGTGCGCCTAACGTCAGGCCCAGCCCGAAACCGCTGCCGGGGCCGCCGCTTTGGCGCGTCGGGATCCGCGCGAACGGCCGTTCGAGCAGGTGCTGCAGCGGCGGGAAGATCAAGCCCAGGCCGATCAGGGTCAGCGTGACCAGTGCGGCCCACCGGATCGCGTCCTGCGGCAGGTGCAGCGCGGACAGCAGGGCCGAACCGGCCAGGGTGACCACGGCGAAGCTGCAGACCAGGCCCGCGATCACCAGGTACGGGCGCGCCGGGGAACGGCGGTGGCCGGTGGCACCGGAGACGAAGACCACCGGAAGCACGGGCAGGATGCACGGCGAGATGCCGGTGATCAGGCCGCCGAGAAATCCGATGAGCGCGATCGTGTGCACTTCAGCAGGTCAGCCGCTGTAGGCGTACGGGCGGTCCGCGACGGGCCGGGCCGGGACCCGCGGCGGCCGCGACCGCACCCGCATCGGCCACCAGAACCAGCGTCCCAGCAGCGCGGCGATGGCCGGTGTCATGAACGCCCGCACGATCAGGGTGTCGAAGAGCAGCCCCAGCCCGATGGTGGTGCCCACCTGCCCGACGACGCGCACGTCGCTGACGACCATGGAGGCCATCGTGAATGCGAACACCAGGCCCGCGTTGGTGACCACCTTGCCGGTGCCGCCCATGGAGCGGATGATGCCGGTGTTCAGGCCGGCGCCGATCTCCTGTTTGAACCGCGAGACCAACAGCAGGTTATAGTCCGAGCCCACGGCCAGCAGCACGATGACCGACATCGCGATCACCAGCCAGTGCAATTCGATGCCCAGGATGTGCTGCCAGAACAGCACCGACAAGCCGAACGAAGCGCCCAGCGACAGCGCCACGGTGCCCACGATCACCGCGGCGGCCACGAACGCGCGGGTGATGATCAGCATGATGATGAAAATCAGGCACAGCGAGGAGATCCCGGCGATCACCAGATCCCACTGGGCGCCCTCGGAGATGTCCTTGAAGACGGCTCCCGTTCCACCGAGGTAGATCTTGGCGGCCTCCAACGGGGTGCCCTTGAGGGACTCCTCGGCGGCGGTGTGGATCTTGTCGATGCTGGCGATCCCCTCGGGCGAGGCGGGATCGCCCCGGTGCAAGATGATGAACCGCGCCGCGTGCCCGTCGTCGGACAGGAAATTGGTCATGGCCCGCTTGAAGTCCTTGTTCTTGAACACTTCCGGCGGCAGGTAGAACGAGTCGTCGTTCTTGGCGGCGTCGAAGGCATGCCCCATCGCGGTGGCGTTGTCGCTCATCTCGTCCATCTGGTCGAAGATGCCCGACATGGTGCTGTGCATGGTCAGCATCATGGTGCGCATGTTGACCATGGTCTCGATCATCGGCGGGAACTGAGCGATCATCTGCGGCATCAACCGGTCGAGGTCCTTGATGTCACCGATGAGGGTGTCCAGCTTCTCGTCGATCTGGTCCAGCCCGTCGATGGCGTCGAACAGCGACCGAAACGACCAGCACAGCGGGATGTCATAACAGTGCTTCTCCCAATAGAAATAGGAGCGCACCGGGCGCCAGGTGTCGTCGAAGTTGGAGATCTCATCGCGCAGCTCGTTGGTGATCTGCTGCATCTCCTCGGTGTGCCCGACCATGCGATGGGTGGTGCCCACCAGCTGGGTCATCAAGTCATACATGCGCCGCATGGTGGCGATCGTCTTGGCCATCTCATCGGCCTGGGTGAGCATGTCGTTCATCCGGTCGCGCTGGTATTTCATGTTCTGCACCTGGCCGGCGTTTTGCATGCTGAGCTGAAACGGGATCGAGGTGTGGTCCATCGCCGTGCCGTCGGGCCGCGTGATCGCCTGCACGCGAGAGATTCCCGGCACCCGGAAGATGCCCTTGGCCAACCTGTCCAGGATCAAGAAGTCGGCCGGATTGCGCATGTCGTGGTCGGTCTCGATCATCAGGATCTCCGGCTTCATCCTGGCCTGGGAGAAGTGGCGGTCGGCGGCCAGAAACCCCGCGTTGGCGGGAATGAAGGTGGGCAGGTAGTTGCGGTCGTTGTAGTTGGCCTGGTAGCCGGGCAGGGTGAGCAGGCCCACGAGTGCGACCGCGCACGTGACGGCCAGGATGGGCAGCGGCCACCGCACCACCGCGGTCCCCACCCGCCGCCAGCCCCGCACCTTGAGCAGCCGCTTGGGATCGAACAATCCGAACCGGCTGCCCACGGTCAGCACCGCGGGCCCCAACGTCAGCGCCACCGCCACCGCCATCAGCATCCCCACCGCGCACGGCACGCCCAGGGTCTGGAAATAGGGCATCCGCGCAAAGCTCAGGCAGAACGTGGCCCCGGCGATGGTCAGGCCCGAACCCAGGATGACGTGGGCGGTGCCGCGGTACATGGTGTAGAAGGCGGTTTCGCGGTCATCGCCGGCTTGGCGGGCCTCCTGGTAGCGGCCGATGATGAAGATCCCGTAGTCGGTGCCGGCCGCGATCGCCAGCGACGTGAGCAGGCTGACCGCGAAGGTGGACAGCCCGATGAGCCCGCTGTGCCCGATCAGCGCGACCGCACCCCGGGCCGCGGTCAGCTCGAAACCGACCGTGACCAGCAGCAAGAACACGGTGATCGGCGAGCGGTAGACGAACAGCAGCATCACCAGGATCACCGCGACCGTGGTCAGCGTGATCTTCGCCATGGACCTGTCGCCGCTATGGTGCAGGTCGGCGGCCAGCGCCGAGACGCCGGTGACATAAGCCGTGAGCCCGGGCGGCGGGGGCACGCTGTCCACGATCTTGCGGACGGCTTCGACGGATTCGTTGGCCAGCGGCTCGCCCTGATTGCCGGCCAGGTTCACCTGGACGGTCACCGCCTTGCCGTCGCTGCTCTGCGCGCCCGCCGCCGTGAGCGGATCACCCCAGAAATCCTGCACGCTGAGCACGTGCGTCCTGTCCTGCCGCAACCTGCGGACCACCTCGTTGTAGAACCGGTGCGCGTCGTCGCCGAGGGGCCGGTCGCTTTCGAGGACGATCACCGCCGAACTGTCGGTCTCGCCCTCCTTGAACACGTGGCCGATGCGTTTCAACGCCACGAACGACGGCGCATCCTTGGGGCTCAGCGACACCGACTGCTCCTGCCCGACGTCCTCGAGCGACGGAACGAACACGCTGAGGACGACCGCGACGGCGACCCAGAACAGGATGATCGGCACCGCCAGGGTGTGGATCATCCTGGCGACAAAGGGCCGTTCGGCGTGTGTGGCGCCGGTGGTCCCGGGGACCGGGGCGCTCACGCGGACTTCACCAGGCAGAAGGTGTAGGCGTTGACCTCGTGGGAAACCCGCTCGGCTTTGACCTCGCCGTCCACCGTGATCCGGCAGCCGAGGGTGTTGCTATTGCCTTGCGCCACAAGGTTTCCCATTACCGCGGCCTTCGTGGTGCTGATGTGCAGCGACCACGGCAACCGGGCCCCGTCGACCCGTTGCGGGTCGCCGTTGATGTCGAAGTAGCTGATGTCCGCGACGGTTCCGGCCGGGCCGAACACCTCGTAGGTGATCTGTTTGGGGTTGAACGGCTTCGGGCTTTCCAGATTGCTGTCGGCGTACGTCGGCCGCTTCGTGGAACCGAAGTAGCCGTGGACCCGGTACACGATGAATCCCCCGACGACCACCACCGCCAGGATCACCAGCGGAATCCATGTCCGCGACAGCAACTTGAAGATGGGAGTCCCCTTCACCGGTCGGCAGTTCGGCCGGCGGACTCCCCCGCCGCCCGCCCAGCATGTTCAGCTGCGGATCGCTGGGTTGCGCCGTCCACACGCCGATCCCGGTGGTGCCATCGATCCGTTTTGGGCACCCGAACCGGCGGCGCTGCGGCAGGAACACAACCAAGGCTTACCTAAGTAAATCATGGCCCGATTCGGCCCATGGCCGAGCCCGTCGACTCCTTCCCCTCGCGCCCTGCAGTGTAAGGCATATCACGTGCGTAACGGTACGCCCGCACAGTTACCCACGTCACAAATCACACGCTGTGCGTTATACAAATCACAGTGTGTGCGTTACGCTCGGCCAGTGGCGCAACTCACCTTCCAGCGCGCCCGCACGGAGGAGAAAAAGCGCCAACGTGCGGCGGCACTCGTGGAAGCGGCGCGTTCGCTGGCCCTCGAAACCGGCGTCGCGTCGGTCACGTTGACGGCCGTCGCCGGCCGCGCCGGGATCCACTATTCGGCGGTGCGCCGCTACTTCACGTCCCACAAAGAGGTTTTGTTGCACCTCGCCGCCGAAGGGTGGGTGCGCTGGTCGAGCACCGTCCAGGCGGACCTGGCGGAACCGGGCCCGATGTCGTCCGACCGGGTCGCCGAGACGCTGGCCACCGGGCTGGCGAGCGACCCGCTGTTCTGCGACCTGCTCGCCAACCTGCACCTGCACCTCGAGCACGAGGTGGACATCGAGAGGGTCGTGGAGGTCAGACGGACCATCACCGCCGCGGCCGTCGCGCTCGCGGACGCGATCGAGAAGGCGTTGCCCGCGCTGGGCCGGTCCGGCGCCTTCGACATCCTGATCGCCGCCTACTCGTTGGCAGCCGCGTTCTGGCAGATCGCCAACCCGCCGCAGCGGCTACTCGACGCCTACGCCGACGAGCCGGAGGTCCGCCCGCCGGAGTGGAACATCGACTTCCCGTCCGCATTGACCCGTTTGCTCACCGCGACCTGCCTCGGCCTTCTCTCGGGGACGCAATGAGCGGGGAAGGAGACCGTACTTCCGTGGCATGGCGCACTGGAACTGACGAGACCGAGGCCGGGATCTTCGAGTCCACGGCACCGCGGGACGAGGTGCGCACCTCCGGCCCGGAGCCGCAGGCCCGCAGCGAACCGCAGGGTCCGCGCGGTCGGCGGCGGCCGTGGCGCAGGCGGCCGGCGGAGCCCGGGGGAGCCCGGACGGCGGGAGGTCCGGGAGTGGGGGGGAGCCTGATCGGCGCCGCGTTCAAGAAGATGTGGATCGTGCTGGTGGTGGTGGCCGTGGTCGCGGTGGCGGGTTTCTGCGTGTATCGGCTCCGCGGGGTGTTCGGCGCACAAGACGCCGGCGCGATGGGAAGCGGTGTCCCCGAAGAGATCAAGCCGTTCAATCCCAAGCACGTGGTCTACGAGGTGTTCGGCCCGCCCGGGACGGTGGCGGACATCAACTACCTGGACATCAATGCCACCCCGCGGCGGGCCAGCAAGGTGCCGCTGCCGTGGACGCTCTCGGTCACCACGACGCTGCCCTCGGTGAGCGTCAACGTGGTGGCGCAGGGCGACAGCGACGAGATCGGCTGTCGCATCATCGTCAACGATGTCGTCAAGGACGAGAGGTCGACGACCGGAGTGAACGCGCAAACCTTCTGCATTGTGAAGTCCGCATGACGAGCAACGAGGCGGCCGGCCTCCCGCACATGCCGCTTTTCGCGCGCTCGGTGCACAAGCTGGCGGTGCCGATCATCTTGTTCTGGATAGGCATCGTCGTCGTCCTCAGCGCTTTTGTTCCGCCGCTGGACCAGGTCGCCAAGGCGCACCAGGTGTCGATGAGCCCCCAGCAGGCGCCGTCGATGCACGCGATGAAACGTATCGGCAAGGTGTTCAACGAATTCAAGGGCGACAGCGCGGCAATGATCTTGCTGGAGGGCGACAGACCGCTCGGCGATGACGCCCACCATTTCTACGACGAGATCGTCCGCAAACTGCAGGCCGACAAGAAGCACGTCGAACACGTCCAGGACTTCTGGGGCGACCCGCTGACCGCGGCCGGCTCGCAGAGCACCGACGGCAAGGCCGCCTACGTCCAGGTGTACCTGGCGGGTAACCAGGGCGAGAGCCTGGCCACCGAGTCCGTCGAGGCGGTCCGCAAGATCGTGGACAGCGTGCCGCCGCCCCCGGGGGTCAAGGCCTACGTGACCGGCGCCGCGGCGTTGCTGGCCGATCAGTCCCACGCCGGGCAGAAGAGCGTCCAAAAGGTCACGATGATCACCTTCGTGGTGATCGTCTTGATGCTGCTGTGGGTGTACCGCTCGATCGTCACCGTGATCGCCACCATGCTCATGGTGGTCATCGAATTGATGGCGGCCCGTGGGGCCATCGCCGTGCTGGCTTACAACAACGTCATGGGATTGTCGACCTTCGCGGTGAACATCCTGGTGCTGTTGGCGATTGCCGCGTCGACGGACTATGCGATCTTCATCTTCGGGCGATATCAAGAGGCGCGCTCGCGGGGCGAGGACCGCGAACGAGCCTTCTACACCATGTTTCACGGGACCGCGCATGTCGTTCTGGGCTCGGGCCTGACGATCGCCGGCGCGATGTACTGCCTGAGCTTCACCCAGCTCCCGTATTTCCAGACGCTCGGAATCCCTTGCGCCGTCGGGATGCTCGTCGCCGTCATCGCGGCGCTGACCCTGGGACCGGCGGTACTGACCGTCGGCAGCTTCTTCAAGCTCTTCGACCCCAAGCGCGCGATGCGGACCCGGGGGTGGCGAAGGGTGGGCACCGCGATCGTGCGCTGGCCCGTGCCGATTCTGGCCGTGTCGGTAGCGATCGCCCTCGTCGGTCTGCTCGCGCTGCCCGGCTACAAGACCAATTACGACAACCGGTTGTACCTGCCCGCGAGCGTCCCGGCGAACGTGGGATACATTGCCGCCGAACGGCATTTCCCCTCCTCGCGGCTGAACCCGGAATTGCTGATGGTCGAGAGCGACCACGACCTGCGCAACCCGGCGAGCATGTTGGTGATCGACAGGATCGCCAAGGGTGTCTTCCACACCCCGGGCATCGCGCGCGTCCAGGCGATCACCCGGCCGTTGGGCACGCCGATCGAGCACACGTCGATCCCGTTCCAGATCAGCATGCAGAACACCACCCAGGTCGAAAACCAGCAGTACATGCACAAACGCATGGACGACATGCTCAAGCAGGCCGACGCGATGCAGGAGTCCATCGACACCATGCAGCGCATGTACAACATCACCTCCCAGATGGTCGGCGTCACCCACCACATGGACGGTCTGACGCACGAAATGGTCGACGTCACAAGCCTTTTGCGCGACCGCATCGCCAATTTCGACGACTTCTTCCGGCCGATCCGCAGCTACTTCTACTGGGAGAAGCACTGCTTCGACATCCCCGTCTGCTGGACGCTGCGCTCGCTCTTCGACGCGCTCGACGGGTTGGATCAACTCACCGAGAAACTGGTGTACCTCTCGGGTGACCTCGACCAGCTGGACAAGTTGATGCCGCAGATGCTGGCCCAGATGCCGCCGATGATCGCGACCATGCAGACCATGAAGACGATGATGCTGACCATGCACAGCTCGATGTCGTCGCTGTATGACCAGATGGACGTGATGAGCCAGAACTCGACCGCCATGGGCAAGGCGTTCGACGCGGCGCACAACGACGACTCGTTCTACATCCCGCCGGAAGTGTTCGACAACCCCGACTTCAAGCGGGGGCTGAAGATGTTCCTGTCCCCCGACGGGCACGCCGCCCGCTTCATCATCTCCCATGACGGCGATCCGGCCAGCACCGAAGGCATCTCCCACATCGGCCCGATCAAGAACGCGGCCAAGGAGGCGATCAAGGGAACCCCGCTGGAGGGCTCCAAGATCTGGGTCGCCGGCACCGCCGCGGTCTACAAGGACATGGCCGAGGGCTCCAAGTACGACCTGATGATCGCCGGGATCGCCGCGGCCAGCCTGATTTTCATCATCATGCTGATCATCACCCGCAGCGTGGTGGCCGCGTTCACCATCGTCGGCACGGTCCTGCTGTCGCTGGGCGCCTCGTTCGGGCTGTCGGTGCTGCTCTGGCAGGACATCATCGGCTTCAAACTGCACTGGATGGTGCTGGCGATGTCGGTCATCCTGATGCTGGCCGTCGGATCCGACTACAACCTGCTGCTGGTGTCCCGGTTCAAGGAGGAGATCCATGCCGGGTTGAAGACCGGGATCATCCGGTCGATGGCCGGCACCGGCAGCGTGGTGACGTCGGCGGGTCTGGTGTTCGCCTTCACCATGGCGTCGTTCATCTTCAGCGACCTCAAGGTCACCGGGCAGGTGGGCACCACGATCGGGCTGGGCCTGTTGTTCGACACCCTGATCGTGCGCTCGTTCATGATGCCGTCCGTCGCGGCGCTGCTGGGTCGCTGGTTCTGGTGGCCGCAGAAGGTGCGCACCCGCCCGGCCAGCCAGATGCTGCGGCCCTACGGGCCGCGCCCGCTGGTTCGCGCGCTGATGCTGCCGCGGGAGGAGTCGGACGCGGCCGACACCGATCGGTTCTCGGCGGCGACGTCCCCGCACTACTGAGCGGCGCCACCGAGCGGCGCTACCGAGCCGCTGCGACGGCGAGCCTCGAATTCACCCGAATCGTGGCGGCCTCGCCGCGGTCGGACTGGGGGATGGCCGCGACGTTGAAGTCGGCGATCGCCCCGGGCCGGAAGACCAGGCAGTGTGTGGAGCCGCCGAACTGGAAGTAGCCGAGTTCCTCGCCCTTGCCGACGTGGTAGCCGGGCGTGATGTTCTCGCCGATCAGGGTGGACGAGACCTCGCCGATGCCGACCGCCACGAACGCGATCAGGCCGATGACGGGATCGTCGGCGTCGATCAGGACGACCGCGCGCGCCGCGACGTGTGCCATGTAGGACTGGGAGTCCGGGGGCGCCAAGGCGTCCCACCGCTTGGACACCGTCTCCGAGAAATAGGTGCCCGGCACGACGAACGCGCGGACGATGGTTCCCGCGACCGGGCTGTGCCAGTGGTGGTATTTCATCGCCGACAGGTAGGCCTGGTAGACGGTGCCACCGATGAACTGGTCGACCGACTCGTCGTTGGCCAGCATCTCGCGCAGCGAGTACGGCTGGTGTTTGATCCAGAATTCGTCGCGGCGCGCGACGTTGGTGGCGATGCGGTAGGGCGTCGACTCGCAGGCGCTGACGACCACCTTGTCGTCGTCGGGCGAGGCGACCGGGCGCCGGCCGTCCTTGAATCGCCGGGTGAAGAAGTCGTTCCAGGACGAAAAGCCCCAGTGCTTGTCGTCGGGATCGTGGACGAACTGCTCCATGCCGATCGCGCGGCAGGCCTCGGGGGACTTCCAGCCCGTGGGCGAATCGTTGAGCACGTACAGCGAGTCGGGGCCGTCGAGGAATTCGCACCACGCGCCGAGGATCTTGCGGATCATCTCGTTGATCCGCGGGTCACGGTATGCGGCAAACCCGGCCGGGGTGGTCGTCGACCAGTCCAGGACCGCGCTGAGCGGGATGATCACCGAGTTCTGGCCGAACTCCGGCGCGACCGTCAAGACCTCGTTGATCAGACGCAGCATCTCCTCGACGCTGTGCAGGTGGCGCTTGCGGTAGGGCTTGGTCGGCGGAACCTGTTCGATCATCTCGTGGATGTACATGCGCACGACGGGGTCCGTCTCGATCAGCCGTTCGAACTCCTTGAGCACCGGGTGCAGGTCGGTCTGCTCGCGTTTTTCCTCCGCGCGCTTGCAGTGACCGCTGAGCCACGCCTCCAGCTCGTCGTGGTCCTGGGGCAACCAGCCGGCCCGGCGCCGCACGTCCAGGTATACGCTCACATCGACATCGTCGGCGTTGGTCGTCATAGCAACCAGCCTTCCCGCACGTTCGGCGGGCCAAACGGGCCGCACCGCGGCGCGGGGCCGCTCAGGCGAGGGAGAAGGGGCTCAGCCCCAGTTCCACACCGACATGTCGCCGGGGGGGTAGCCATTGCACACGTCGGTGGCCTTGGCGACGACGCCCTTGTTGTTGAAGAAGATCTTCATGTGGTTGCGCCAGCCCCACCAGATCGGGTCGATCGAGTCGTAGAAGTGCTCCGAGTACTCTCGGCGCCCGGCCGGGTTCATGCCGAAGAACCAGTGCACCTTGTCCTGCACCGCCTGCGCGTACTGCAGGTGGTTGTTGTAGTCGATCATGTAGCGCTCGTAGTACACCGGGCTGGTGTCCCGCACGGCCGCCATGTACTGCTCGGCGTCGCACGTCGTCGCGATCATCCGGCGGGGGATCGGGAAGTCCTCCGTGGAGTCGGCCGTGGCGGCCTGCGGAAAGACCACGGCAGCGAGACTCAATGCCAGAAAGACGACGCCCGCACGCAGGCCGGAACTCAGCCGAGACATAGTTGTTACCGTAGCACTTTCCGGGGCCCGGCCGTAGCGGCTTGGCGATATTTGTAGTCCGTCTCACTATCCGCCGTCATCAGGGACGATGACGTGCGTGGGGTCGGGCCGAAGCTCCGGCGGCGCCTGGCTGTAGTCCCCGAACGGGCCGTCCCGGCGCTCGACGACAGCCCGCACGCCCTGAGTGTCGGCGGTCCGGACGAAGTCGAGCGCCTCGGGGGTGTTGCGCATCAGCCCGTCGAGGATGCCGCCCAGCAGCTGGGTGGACGCCAGGCCCATGTTCTCGTAGGCCTGGTTGACGATCAGCTTCTGCGCCCGCAACTGCGACAACGGGATGGAGCACAGCTCGGCGGCGATCTCGGCGACGCGGGCCTCGAGGCGCTGGAACGGCACCGCCTCGTTGATCAGCTCGACTTCCGCGGCCTGCACACCGGTCAGCGGGCGGCCGGTCAGCGAGTGCCATTTGACCTTGGCCAGGCTCAGCCGGTAGAGCCACATGCCGGTCAGGTAGGCGCCCCACATCCGGCTGTAGGGGGTGCCGATCACCGCGTCCTCGCTGGCGATGACCAGGTCGGCGCACAGCGCGTAGTCGCTGGCCCCGCCGACGCACCAGCCGTGCACCTGCGCGATCACCGGCTTGGAGGCGCGCCAGATGGCCATGAACTTCTGATGCGGCGCGGTCTCGCGGGCGGCGACCATGGTGGCGAAATCCTTACCCGGGTCCCACCGCCCGTCGGTCATCATGCCCTCGGCCCAGTACCGGAAGCCGCCGCCGAAGTCGTAGCCGCCGGAAAAGGCGCGCCCGGCGCCGCGCAGCACGATGACCTTGATCCCGGGATCGCGCTCGGCCAGGCCCACGGCCGCCTCGATCTCGTCGGGCATCGGCGGGACGATGGTGTTGAGCTGCTCGGGACGGTTGAGCGTGATGGTGGCAACGGGGCCCGCCGTCGTGTAGAGCAGGGTTTCGAAGTCGGGTGTGGTCTCCCCAGGTTTCATAGCCCGGCAGCCTACGGATCCGGCTCGCGGTTCTCCGGCGTCGACGCGTAGATCCGTCCGCCGATCTTGAGGTAGGGCGTCGTGAGGTAGGCCGAGAAGACGACGATGGCGACGAACAGCGAGGCGGCGAGGATCCCGTTGGGCCAGATCTTGCCCACCCCGATCGCGAAGCAGACGATGCCGATGGCCGACGTCGTCCAGTAGTAGCGCCGGCCCGCGCGGCGGTCGGAGATGTAGCGGAAGCGGGCCTGCGTCGCCCCGGCCGCGATGCCGATCAGGCCGGTCACCAGCAGCGTGAGTTCGATGCGTTCGATCGCTGACACGTCGACGATCCTATGTTCGACGACCGGCGTGTGCGCAGCCACCCGACCAGCGCGGCGACGGTGACGGCGGCCACGGCGCCGAGCACGTATTTCTGGTCGCGCCGGAATTCGGCGTAGATCGCCCCGATATGGTCGCCGGCCAGATACCCCGCCAGCACCCAGAGCCCGACCCACGCCGCGGCGCCCAGCGCGTTGTAGGCCAGGAAGCGCCACCACGTCATCTGCGCCAGCCCGGCGACGATCCCGTTGGCCTGGCGCAGCCCGTCGATGAAGCGCGCCACCGGTACGACGAGGTTGCCGCGGTGGGCGAAGAAGCGCTCGGTCGCCGCCAGCCGCTCCCGGGTCAGGAAGACATGGCGCCCGAAGCGCAGCACCAGCGGCCGGCCACCGTAGTGCCCGATGGCGTAGCCGATGTTGTCGCCGCCGACCGCCGCGACGAACCCCAGAGCCAGCACGATGGCCAGGTTCAGCTGGCCGGTTCCGGCATAGATGCCGGCGGCGATCAGGATGGTCTGGCCCGGCGCCGGCAGCCCGAACCCTTCCGCGCCGACCAGGCCGATGACGGCCGCGTAGCCGTACCGATGCAGCACCGGCGCGAGCGAGTGCAGGATCCCCGGCAACTGGGCGCTCATGGGGAGCAGGGTGCCCCCGGATCGCGGCGGCTAACCGGGCGCCCGCGAACCCAGCGTCCGGTGCAGGAACGAGTAGATCAGCGCGGACTTGAACGCCAACTGCTCGTTGTCGGCCGCGCCGGCGTGCCCGCCCTCGATGTTCTCGTAGTACCAGACCCGGTGGCCGGCCGCCTCGAGGGCCGCCGTCATCTTGCGGGCGTGGCCCGGATGGACGCGGTCGTCGCGGGTGGACGTGGTGATCAGCACCGGCGGGTAGTGCCTGGTCGCCGAAATGTTCTGGTAGGGAGAGTATTCGGAGATGAACTTCCAGTCGTCGGGGTTGTCGGGGTCGCCGTACTCGGCCATCCACGAGGCCCCCGCCAGCAGCAGATGGTAGCGCTTCATGTCCAGCAGCGGCACGCTGCACACCAGCGCCCCGAACCTCTCCGGGTACTGGGTGAGCATGATGCCCATCAGCAGCCCGCCGTTGCTGCCGCCCTGCGCCCCGAGCTGGGCCACGGTGGTGATGCCGCGTTCCACCAGATCGGTTGCCACCGCGGCGAAGTCCTCGGCCACCTTGTGCCTGCCCTCGCGCATCGCCTGGGTGTGCCAGCCGGGCCCGTACTCGCCGCCGCCGCGGATGTTCGCCAGCACGTAGGTGCCGCCGCGGGTCAGCCACAGCCGGCCCAGCACGCCGCTGTAGGCCGGCGTGTTGGCGGTTTCGAATCCGCCGTACCCGTACAGCATCGTCGGGCCCGGATGCTGCGCGCCGGCGGGTCGGACCACGAAGTACGGGATGGGCGTGCCGTCGAGCGACGGAACGAAATGCTGTGCGACCGAGAAGTTCTCGCCGTCGAAGAAGGCCGGTGCGGACTTGATGCGCTCCAGCGGCCCGTCCCCGGTGCCGCGCATCATCCGCGAGGGCGAGACGAACCCGCTGGAGTCGAGGAAGAACTCGTCGCCGGTGTCGTCGGCGGCGACGATCACGGTGTTGGTCGCCTCGGGGATGCCCAGGCGACGCGGTCTCGACGCGGCGCCCAGGTCGTCCCGGGCGTGACGATCTCGACGCGGCTGGCCACGTCGACCAGCGTGACGACCAACAGGCGGTCTTTGGTCCAGGCGTAGTGGTGCAGGGCGGTGTGCTCGTCGGGCTCGAACACCACCTGCAATTGCGCTGTGCCCGATAGGAACTCGTCGTAGTCGGCGGCCAGCAGCGAGCCCGCGCCATACGTCGCGTTGCCCAGATACCAGTCGCTGCGCAGCTCGATCAGCAGCCACTGCCGGTGTATCGACAGGCTGGCGTCGGTGGGTGCGTCGATCCGGATCAGCTCCGGGCCCCGCAGCTCGTAGATCTCCTCGTTCCAGAAGTCGACCGCCCGTCCCAGCAGGGTGCGCTCGAATCCGGGCGTGCGGTCCACCGACGCCGAGACGCGCACGTCGGTGACCGCGCCCTCGAAGACGGTGTCCGCGTCGGCCAGCGGCGTGCCGCGCCGCCACCGCTTGATCACCCGCGGGTAACCGGAGTCGGTGAGCGAGTCGGCGCCGAAGTCGGTGCCCACCAGGACCGTGTCGGGGTCGGCCCAGGAGACCTGCGACTTGGCCTCCGGCAGCTCGAAGCCGTCGGAAACGAATTCCCTTGTTGCCATGTCGAACTCGCGCACGATGGACGCATCCGAGCCGCCCCGCGACAGGCCGATCAGCGCGCGCGTGTACTCGGGTTCGATGACGCCGGCGCCGGCCCACACCCAGTTCGTGTCGTCGGCGCGGCCCAGCGCGTCGACGTCGATCAGCACGTCCCACTCCGGGGACTCGGTGCGGTAGCTGTCCAGCGTGGTACGCCGCCACAGCCCGCGCGGGTTGGTTCCGTCGCGCCAGAAGTTGTACAGGTACTCGCCGCGCCGGACGACGTAGGGGATCCGCGCGTCGGTGTCGAGCACCTCGAGCGCCTCGGCGCGCATCCGCTCGAAATCGGCGCCGCCGAACTCGTTCGAGCGTGGGCTCGTTGCGCGCCCGCACCCAGTCCAGCGCCTCCTCACCGGTGATGTCCTCGAGCCACAGGTAGGGGTCGGTTTGCGGTGCCTGAGAAGCCGTGGAAGCCGTCCGGAAGCCGTGGAAGCCATGGAAGCCATTGTGGACCCGGCGGTACTGTGAGGTGTATTACACGCGGTGAGAACAAGGAGCCGAGCAGATGACCGTTTTCGCACGTCCGGGTGCCGCCGGGGCACTGATGTCGTATGAGTCCCGGTATGAGAACTTCATCGGGGGGCAGTGGGTCGCGCCGGTGGGCGGCCGCTATTTCGAGAATCCGACGCCGGTGACCGGGCAGACGTTCTGCGAGGTGCCCCGCTCCGACGAGGCCGACATCGAGAAGGCGCTCGACGCCGCGCACGCGGCGGCCCCGGCCTGGGGCAAGACCGCGCCGGCCGCGCGGGCGGCCGTCCTCAACAAGATCGCCGACCGAATCGAGGCAGAACAAGGACGCGCTGGCGCTGGCCGAGGCCTGGGACAACGGCAAGCCGATCCGCGAGACGCTGGCCGCCGACATCCCGCTGGCCGTCGACCATTTCCGGTACTTCGCCGCGGCGATCCGCGCCCAGGAGGGCTCGCTGTCGCAGATCGACGAGGACACCGTCGCCTACCACTTCCACGAGCCGCTCGGGGTGGTGGGCCAGATCATCCCGTGGAATTTCCCGATCCTGATGGCCGCCTGGAAGATGGCGCCGGCGCTGGCCGGCGGGAACGCGGTGGTGCTCAAGCCGGCCGAGCAGACCCCGGCATCGGTGCTGTACCTGATGTCGCTGATCGGCGACCTGTTGCCGGCCGGGGTGGTCAACGTGGTCAACGGGTTCGGCGCCGAGGCCGGCAAGCCGCTGGCGTCCAGCGACCGCATCGCCAAGATCGCGTTCACCGGCGAGACCACCACCGGGCGGCTGATCATGCAGTACGCCTCGCAGAACCTGATCCCGGTCACCCTCGAGCTGGGCGGCAAGAGCCCCAACATCTTCTTCTCCGACGTGCTGGCCAAGGGTGACGATTTCCAGGACAAGGCCCTGGAAGGGTTCACCATGTTCGCCCTCAACCAGGGCGAGGTGTGCACCTGCCCGTCGCGCAGCCTGATCCAGGCCGACATCTACGACGAGTTCCTCGAGCTGGCCGCCATCCGGGCCAAGGCCGTCCGCCAGGGCGACCCGCTGGACACCGAGACGATGCTGGGCTCGCAGGCCTCCAACGATCAGCTGGAAAAGATCCTGTCCTACATCGAGATCGGCAAAGACGAAGGGGCCAAGGTCATCACCGGCGGCGAGCGCGCCGAACTCGGCGGCGACCTGTCCGGCGGCTACTACATGCAGCCGACGATCTTCTCCGGCCACAACGCGATGCGGATCTTCCAGGAGGAGATCTTCGGCCCGGTGGTGACGGTGACGTCGTTCGACGACTACGACGACGCGATCTCGATCGCCAACGACACCCTCTACGGCCTGGGCGCGGGCGTGTGGAGCCGCGACGGCAACACCGCCTACCGGGCCGGCCGCGACATCCAGGCCGGGCGGGTGTGGGTGAACTGCTACCACGTGTATCCGCCGCACGCCGCGTTCGGCGGCTACAAGCAGTCCGGCTTCGGCCGCGAGAGCCACCTGATGGTGCTCGACCACTACCAGCAGACCAAGAACCTGCTGGTGTCCTACTCCGACAAGGCGCTCGGGCTGTTCTAGATGGTGCCGGGTCCCGTACCGGGGGTGGTCGTCACCGCCGCCGCCGCCGACCTGCTGGCGCGGCTGCGGGAACGCCACGGCCCGGTGATGTTCCACCAGTCCGGCGGCTGCTGCGACGGGTCCTCGCCGATGTGCTACCCGCGCGGGGACTTCCTCGTCGGCGACCGCGACGTGCTGCTCGGTGTGCTCGATGTCGGGACCGACGGGGTGCCGGTGTGGATCTCGGGCTCGCAGTACCAGACCTGGAAGCACACCCAGTTGGTCATCGACGTGGTGCCGGGCCGCGGCGGTGGCTTCAGCCTGGAGGCGCCGGAAGGGGTGCGGTTCCTGTCCCGCGGCCGGGTCTTCACCGAGGACGAGAAGGCCAGGCTGGCAGCCACATCCGTGATCACCGGCGCCGGCTACGAGCGCGGCGAGCGCCCGCCGGTGCGCGGTGAGGTGATCGCCGACACCGCGCCGGGAACGTGCCCTCGATAGTCGCGAACCGCAGTAATGTCGTCACCGTGATCCCGCTTCCGCGTCCGTGGTTGCTGGCCGGCGCCATGCTGGTCGGGTGCGCGGTCGGGCTGCTGGGCGGGGTCGCATACGCCGCGGTGGCCCATGCCAGGATTCGCCCGGACCTCGCCATCGCGCTGGTGGTCGGGATCCCGGGCGCGACCGGGCTGGTGACGATCCTGTTCTCCGGGCGTCGCTGGCTGACGATGCTGGGCGCGTTCATCCTGGCGCTCGCGCCCGGGTGGTTCGGTGCGCTCGTAGCCCTGCAGGTGGCCTCCGGTGGTTGACGATTCCGATCCCGACTCCGGTCCCGGTACCGCGGCGTTCGTCCCGGATTTCTCCGACGACGAGGACACCGGCACCCAGTCCTGGAAACCGGATTTCTCGGATGCTGACGACACCGGGTCGCAGCCCATCGCCGTCGTGACCGAGCCGGCCGAGCCGAAGCCGGAGGCCCGGCCGGACGCGGGCGCCGAATCCACGGGCGCCCCGGTGCAGCCGCTCACCGTACCCGGGCGCTACCTCTACCTGAAGTGGTGGAAGCTGGCGCTGGTGATCCTCGGCGTGTGGTGCGCGGCGGCCCCGGTGGGGCTGGGCCTGTTCTACTGGTGGTACCACGCGATGGACAAGACACTGCCGGTCTACATGGTGTTGGTCTACGTGGTCGCCTGCGTCGTGGCCGGCGTGATGCTGGCGATGGTGCAGGGCAGGGCGCTGATTTCGGCGCTGTCGGTCGCGGTGCTGTCGGGCCCGTTCGCCTCCGTTGCCGCCGCCGCGCCGCTGTACGGCTATTACTACTGCGGGCAGATCGGTCACTGTCTGCTCGGCGTCGTTCCGTATTAACGCCCCGGGGGACCGGCCACTAGGGTAAGGGCCGTGACTCACTATGACGTCGTCGTCCTCGGAGCCGGCCCCGGCGGGTACGTCGCGGCAATCCGCGCCGCCCAGCTCGGCCTGAACACCGCCATCGTCGAGCCGAAGTACTGGGGCGGGGTCTGCCTCAACGTCGGCTGCATCCCGTCCAAGGCGCTGCTGCGCAACGCCGAACTCGCCCACATCTTCACCAAAGAGGCCAAGACGTTCGGCATCGGCGGCGAGGTGAGTTTCGACTACGGGATCGCCTACGACCGCAGCCGAAAGGTGGCCGAGGGCCGCGTCGCCGGCGTGCACTTCCTGATGAAGAAGAACAAGATCACCGAGATCCACGGGTACGGCCGGTTCACCGACGCCAACACGCTGGCCGTCGAGCTCAACGACGGCGGCACCGAGTCGGTCACCTTCGACAACGCGATCATCGCCACCGGCAGCAGCACCCGGCTGGTGCCCGGGACGTCGCTGTCGGCCAACGTGGTCACCTACGAGGAACAGATCCTGTCCCGCGAGCTGCCCGAGTCGATCGTCATCGCCGGGGCCGGGGCGATCGGCATGGAGTTCGGCTACGTGCTGCGCAACTACGGCGTCGACGTGACCATCGTGGAGTTTTTGCCCCGCGCGCTGCCCAACGAGGACGCCGAGGTATCCAAGGAGATCGAGAAGCAGTTCAAGAAGCTGGGCGTCAAGATCATGACCGGTACCAAGGTCGAGTCGATCTCCGACCCTGGATCCAGTGGCGCGCAGGTCACCGTGGTCGTCAGCAAGGACGGCAAGACCGAGGAGCTCAAGGCCGCAAAGGTCTTGCAGGCCATCGGGTTCGCGCCCAACGTCGAGGGCTACGGGCTGGACAAGGCCGGCGTCGCGCTCAACGAGCACAAGGGCGTCGGCATCAACGAGTACATGCGCACCAGCGTTCCCCACATCTACGCCATCGGCGACGTCACCGCCTACCTGATGCTGGCCCACGTCGCGGAGGCCATGGGGGTGGTGGCGGCCGAAACCATCGCGGGCGCCGAGACTCTGGCCCTAGGCGACTGCCGCATGCTGCCCCGCGCGACGTTCTGCCAGCCGCAGGTCGCCAGCTTCGGGCTCACCGAGCAGCAGGCCCGCGACGAGGGTTACGACGTCAAGGTTGTCAAGTTCCCGTTCACCGCCAACGGCAAAGCACACGGCCTGGGCGACCCCAGCGGCTTCGTCAAGCTGGTCGCCGACGCCACGCACGGCGAGCTGCTGGGCGGGCACCTGATCGGTCACGACGTGTCCGAGCTGCTGCCCGAGCTGACGCTGGCGCAGAAATGGGACCTGACCGCGAGCGAGCTGGCCCGCAACGTGCACACCCACCCGACCATGTCCGAGGCGCTGCAGGAGTGTTTCCACGGCCTGACCGGCCACATGATCAACTTCTGATGATTCGCGGCGACACCATCGTCGGTGGCCTGGGCGGCGTGGCCGTCGGTTACGTCGGATGGCTGCTGGCCTTTTCGGTCGGCGGCGACACGACGACGGTGAGCCGCTGGGCCCCGCTGGTGCTGCTGGTCGCCGTCGCGGTCGGGCTCGGGGCCGGGCTCTGCGGATGGTGGCTGCGCCGGCGCCGGAAGTACCCGTGGTCGGCGTTCGCGTTCGGCCTACCGGTGCTGCCCGTGGCGCTCTCGCTGGCCGTGCTGGCCGACCTCTACCTCTAGCGAGGGTTGTCCAGCGGGATGTCGAGCGTGATGATCGTCGCGGCCAGTCCATCGTATTGGCTCGCCAGCAAACAGAATTCGATCAGCTGTCGCTGATCGAGGTGCCCGGCCAGCTGTTGCCAGGTCGCGGTGGTCAGCGTGCGCTCGCTGAGGAACTCGTCGGTGGCCCGCAGCAGCGCGATCTGCCGGGCACTCAGCGCGGCGGCGCCGGCGGGGGTCTCGGGCCAGGCGAAGATCGCGGCCTGGGTGTCGGGGTCCAGGCCCGCCGCACGCCCCAACCGCCGGTGGTGCTGCAGCTCGTATTCACAGCCGCGCACGTGACCGACCCGCAGGATCACCAACTCGGCGTCGGCCCGCGGCAGCCGGCCTCGCAGCAAAGCGCCGGAATAGGGCATCCAGAACCACAACAGCCGCTTGTGCCGGCCCAGCGTGGTGAACAGATGCATCTCCGGCGCCCGGACCGTTCGCGCCATCAGCTTCGAGGCCACCCAGTTGATCAGCCCCAGGTCGCGAAGCTTCTTCGACGAGGGAATCCGCCCCGGCTCCGCAGGCCGGCTCACGGTTGCTTCACCAGGTACGGGGAGACGGTGCTGCGGTGCTCGTCGAGGTCGAGCGCGCGCCCCAACGCCGGGAACGCCCGCTGCGGGCAGTTGTCGCGTTCACAGACACGGCAACCCGCGCCGATCGGTGTGGCGATATCGCCCGACAAGTCGAGTCCTTCCGAGTAGGCGAGCCGGTGCGCGTGACGAAGTTCGCAGCCCAGCCCGATCGCGAAGGTTTTACCGGGCTGACCATACCGGGCGGGGCGGCGCTCCACCGTGCGGGCCACCCACATGTAGTTGCGGCCGTCGGGCATCTGGGCGATCTGCACCAGGATCTTGCCCGGGTTGGCGAATGTCTCGTAGACATTCCACAACGGGCAGGTGCCGCCACTGGAGGAGAAGTGAAAACCGGTGGCGGACTGGCGTTTTGACATGTTGCCGGCCCGGTCCACCCGGATGAACGAGAACGGCACGCCGCGCATCGATGGCCGTTGCAGCGTCGAGAGCCGGTGCGCGATCGTCTCGTAGCTCACCGAGTAGAACGCCGACAGCCGCTCGACGTCGTAGCGGAAGTTCTCCGCGACGTCGTGGAACTGGCGGTAGGGCAGCACCGCGGCCGCGGCGAAGTAGTTGGCCAGTCCCAGCCGGGCCAGGGTGTGCGACTCCTCGCTGGTGAACTTCCCTTCCTCGACCAGGGTGTCGATCAGATCGCCGAACTCGAGGTAGGCCAGCTCGGCGGCCATCTTGAACACCTGCTGGCCCAGCGAGAGGTGATTGCTGATCTCCAGTGTCTTGGTCGCGGGGTCGTAGCGATGCAGCACGGTGTCACCGAGGTCGATCCGCCTGTTGATGTGTACCCCGTGCACCTCGGTGAGCCGGCGGTTCAGCTCGCGGGCCAGGTCGCCGTGGTGCAGCCGCATCTTGACGGTGAGATCTTCGGCGGCGGTGTCCAACTCGTGCAGGTAGTTCTGCCGCTGGTAGAAATAGTCGCGCACCTCCTCGTGCGGCATGGTGATCGACCCCGTGCCGCTGCCGTCGAAGAACCGCTCCTCGGTGGCGGCGGCCAGCTGTGCGGTGGTGATGCGGTAGCGCCGGTGCAGGTTGACCACCGCGCGTGCCAGGCCGGGATGGGCGCTGACCATCTCGGCGACCTCGGTGGGATCGACGTCGACGTCCAGGTCGCGGTCCATCGTCACCTCGCGCAACTCGGCCACCAGCCGGGTGTCGTCGTGCGAGGCGAAGAAGGTCGCGTCGACCCCGAACACCTCGGTGATCCGCAGCAGCACGGCCACCGTCAGCGGGCGGACGTCGTGCTCGATCTGATTGAGGTAGCTCGGCGAGATCTCCAGCATCTGCGCCAGCGCGGCCTGGGAGAACCCGCGCTCGCTGCGCAGCTGGCGGACCCGTGAGCCGACGAACGTCTTCGACATCTCAGTGAGCGTACCCGTCGTGCAAAGATTGAGTTAGCAGAGTTCGCATCGGGACACGAGTTCGTCACGATTAGTATTCGAGTGACGTCATAGGGATGATTCGCATAGGGCCGGGCACCAAGCTTGGGTACCGACGACAAGGAGTACGGGAGCGACGCCGTGAGCCTGGACAAACGACTGATGCCGGTGCCGGACGGTCACCCCGACGTGTTCGACCGCGAATGGCCGTTGCGGGTGGCCGACATCGACCGCACCGGCCGCCTGCGGCTGGACGCCGCCACCCGGCACATCCAGGACATCGGGCAGGACCAGCTGCGCGAGATGGGGTTCGAGGAGACCCATCCGCTCTGGATCGTCCGTCGCACCATGGTGGACGTGGTCCGCCCGATCGAGTTCCAGGACATGCTGCGCATGCGCAGGTGGTGCTCGGGCACCTCCAACCGGTGGTGTGAGATGCGGGTACGCATCGACGGGCGCAAGGGCGGCCTCATCGAGTCCGAGGCGTTCTGGATCAACATCAACCGGGACACCCAGATGCCCTCGCGCATCGCTGACGACTTCCTGGACGGCCTGCGCAAGACCACCGACATCGATCGGCTGCGCTGGAAGGGCTACCTGAAGCCCGGCGGTCGCGACGACGCGTTCGAGATCCACGAGTTTCCGGTGCGGGTCACCGACATCGACTTGTTCGACCACATGAACAACTCGGTGTACTGGAGCGTGATCGAGGACTACCTGGCTTCCCATCCCGAACAGCACACCGAGTTGCTCGGCGGCCCGTTTCGGGTGACCATCGAGCACGAAGCGCCGGTTGCGCTGGGCGACAAGCTCGAGATCATCTCGCACGTCCACCCAGCCGGCTCGACCGATCAATTCGGCGCCGGCCTGGCCGACCGGCCTGTAATAACGCTCACATACGCGGTCGGCGACGAGACGAAAGCCGTCGCCGCGCTCTTCTCACCCTGACCCAACCCTGTCCGGTCCATTCGCCCCGCTAAATACCGGCCTGACCTGCGCCTTTGTGGTTACCGGCCGGTAGCTTCTGAAACGGTTAAGTTAACCCGCAAATTCGCAAGCTTCGCAAACTCGGGGCGAGTCGTAGCCGAAATTGGCAAATGAAACGGGTGGACTGCCGCCCGCAGCCTGTGCCATCGTCGAATTAGCACATCAGCGAAGTCGGGCCCGCAGCTACCGCCGAGGGGCGGCACCGGCCCCGGCGATCAAAGTTTGTTAAGGAGTAAGCCCAATGTCTGTCGTTGGCACCCCGAAGAGCGCCGAGCAGATCCAGCAGGACTGGGACACCAACCCGCGCTGGAAGGACGTGACCCGCACCTACAGCGCCGAGGACGTGGTTGCGCTGCAAGGCACCGTGGTCGAGGAGAACACGCTGGCACGCCGCGGTGCGGAGGTGCTGTGGGAGGAGCTGCACGACCTGGAGTGGGTCAACGCGCTCGGCGCCCTCACCGGCAACATGGCCGTCCAGCAGGTGCGCGCCGGCCTCAAGGCGATCTACCTGTCGGGTTGGCAGGTCGCCGGTGACGCCAACCTGTCCGGCCACACCTACCCCGACCAGAGCCTGTACCCGGCCAACTCGGTGCCGCAGGTGGTTCGCCGGATTAACAACGCGCTGCAGCGCGCGGACCAGATCGCCAAGATCGAGGGCGACACCTCGGTGGAGAACTGGCTGGCGCCGATCGTCGCCGACGGCGAGGCCGGCTTCGGCGGTGCGCTCAACGTCTTCGAGCTGCAGAAAGCCATGATCGCGGCCGGCGTCGCGGGCACGCACTGGGAGGACCAGCTGGCCTCGGAGAAGAAGTGTGGCCACCTGGGCGGCAAGGTCCTGATCCCGACCCAGCAGCACATCCGCACCCTGACCTCGGCCCGGCTGGCCGCCGACGTGTGCGACGTCCCGACCGTGGTGATCGCCCGTACCGACGCCGAGGCGGCCACGCTGATCACGTCGGACGTCGACGAGCGCGACCGTCCGTTCATCACCGGAGAGCGCACCCGGGAAGGCTTCTACCGCACCCGCAACGGCATCGAGCCGTGCATCGCGCGGGCCAAGGCCTACGCCCCGTTCGCCGACCTGATCTGGATGGAGACCGGCACCCCGGACCTCGAGGTCGCGCGTAAGTTCTCCGAGGCGGTCAAGGCCTCCTACCCGGACCAGATGCTGGCCTACAACTGCTCGCCGTCGTTCAACTGGCGCAAGCACCTCGATGACAGCACCATCGCGAAGTTCCAAAAGGAGCTGGCCGCAATGGGATTCAAGTTCCAGTTCATCACGCTGGCCGGATTCCACGCGCTGAACTACTCGATGTTCGATCTGGCCTACGGCTATGCCCGCAACCAGATGAGCGCCTACGTCGAGCTGCAGGAGCGTGAGTTCGAGGCCGAGGAACGCGGCTACACCGCCACCAAGCACCAGCGCGAGGTCGGTGCGGGTTACTTCGACCGCATCGCCACCACGGTGGACCCGAACTCCTCGACGACCGCTCTGACCGGCTCCACCGAAGAGGGTCAGTTCCACTGAGTTAGTCTGCCGAGCAGACGCAGAATCGCCCTTTAGCCGCCTAGGCGATGCGATTCTGCGTCTGCTCGCGCGTTTGAGGAGGGACTGTGAGCGACGCAGCTACGATCCAGCGGGTAGGGGTGGTCGGGGCCGGCCAGATGGGATCCGGCATCGCCGAGGTCTCCGTCCGCGCCGGTGTCGACGTGACGGTGTTCGAGACGACCGAGGCGCTTATCACCGCGGGCCGCAACCGCATCGTGAAGTCGCTGGAGCGCGGCGTCAGCGCGGGCAAGGTGACCGAACGGGAGCGCGACCGCGCGCTGGGCCGGCTGACGTTCACCACCGACCTGGGCGACCTGGCCGACCGGCAGCTGGTGATCGAGGCCATCGTCGAGGACGAGGCCATCAAGGAGCAGGTCTTCGCCGACCTCGACCGGGCCGTCACCGACCCCGACGCGGTGCTGGCGTCCAACACGTCCAGCATCCCGATCATGAAGATCGCCGCGGCCACGCAGAACCCCCAACGCGTGCTGGGCCTGCACTTCTTCAACCCTGTGCCGGTGCTGCCGCTGGTCGAACTGGTCTGCACGCTGGTCACCGACGAAGCCGCGGCCGCCCGCACCGAGGAGTTCGCCGGCACGGTGTTGGGCAAGCAGGTGGTGCGCTGCTCCGACCGGTCCGGGTTCGTGGTGAACGCGCTGCTGGTGCCCTATCTGCTGTCGGCGATCCGGATGGTCGAGGCCGGGTTTGCCACCGTCGACGACGTCGACAAGGCCGTCGTCGCCGGGCTGTCCCACCCCATGGGCCCGCTGCGGCTGTCCGACCTCGTCGGCCTGGACACCCTCAAGCTGATCGCGGACAAGATGTACGACGAATTCAAGGAGCCGCAATACGGCCCGCCGCCCCTGCTGCTACGCATGGTGGAGGCGGGTCGCCTCGGCAAGAAGGCGGGCCGGGGCTTCTACACGTACTGATGCGTGTGACAGCCCCGCGCGGATCGGTTATTATGCTCCCGTTCAATACTCGGGAGGGTAACTGCAAGCATGACAGCGTTGAAGCCGTACTACGAAGAGTCGCAATCGATATATGACGTTTCCGATGAATTTTTCGCGCTATTCCTAGATCCGACCATGGGTTACACGTGCGCGTACTTCGAGCGCGACGACATGACCCTGGAAGAGGCGCAGAACGCGAAGTTCGACCTGGCGCTGGGTAAGCTGAACCTCGAACCCGGGATGACTGTCCTCGACATCGGGTGCGGCTGGGGCGGTGCGCTGCAGCGGGCAGTCGAGAAGTTTGACGTCAACGTCATCGGGATCACGTTGAGCCGCAACCAGTTCGAGTACAGCAAGAAAAGGCTGGCCGGTCTTCCCACGACGCGCAACATCGAGGTCCGCATGCAGGGCTGGGAAGAGTTCGAGGACAAGGTCGACCGGATCGTCAGCATCGGCGCCTTCGAAGCGTTCAAGGCGGATCGCTGGCCCGCGTTCTTCGAACGTGCCTACGGCGTCCTTCCCGACGACGGGCGGATGCTGCTGCACACGATTCTGACGTATCACTGGCACGACATGCCCTCGCTCGGTATCAAACTGACGATGCGCGATGTGCGATTCGCGCGATTCATCGGCACCGAGATTTTCCCGGGCGGACAATTGCCGACGCAGGAAGACATCATTGAGCACGCGCAACCGGCCGGGTTTTCGGTCGAGAAGGTCCAATTACTGCGCGAGCATTACGAGCGGACGCTGCATATCTGGGCGGCCAACCTCGAGGCGAACAGGGAAAAGGCGATCGCCATCCAGTCGGAAGAAGTGTACGACCGGTACATGCACTACCTGACCGGGTGCGAGGACTTCTTCCACAAAGGCATCAGCAACGTGGGGCAGTTCACTTTGGTCAAGTGAGCGTCAGGTAGGCCGAGCCGGGGCGTCGGCGCCGATCACTTCTCCATCGTGAACTGGTTGACGTCGGTGTAGCCCTGGCGGAACAGCTTGGCGCAGCCCGTCAGGTACTTCATGTAGCGGTTGTAGACGTTTTCCGACTGGAAGGCGATCGCCTGGTCCTTGTTGGCCTCGAGGGCGGTGGCCCACGTGTCCAGGGTCTTCGCGTAGTGCAGCTGCAGCGACTGGACCCGGGTCATCGTGAAGCCGACCTCGGTCGCGTGCTCTTCGACCGACGGGATGGTGGGCAGCCAGCCGCCGGGGAAGATCTCGGCCAGGATGAACTGGGTGAAGTGAACGACTTCGTGGGTCAGCGGCGTGCCCTTCGCCCGGGCCTCTTTGAAGGTGGGACGCGTGATGGTGTGCAGCAGCATGAGGCCGTCCGCCGGCAGCATCTGGTAGGCCATCTTGAAGAAGTGGCCCCAGCGCTGGCGGCCGAAGTGCTCGAACGCGCCGATGGAGACGATCCGGTCGACCGGTGCGTCGAACTTCTCCCAGCCCTCGAGCAGTACCTGCCGGCTGCGCGAGGTGTCCAACTGGTCGAACATGGTCTGAACGTGCTCGGCCTGGTTCTCCGACAGCGTCAGGCCCACGACATTGACGTCGTACTTCTCGATCGCGCGGCGCATGGTGGCGCCCCAGCCGCAGCCGATGTCGAGCAGCGTCATCCCCGGCTCAGGTTGAGCTTGCCCAGCGCAAGATCGATCTTGGCGAGCTGCGCTTCCTCCAGGGTCATGTCGTCGCGCTGGAAGTAGGCGCAGCTGTAGGTCTGGGTGCGGTCCAGGAACAGACGAAAGAAGTCGTCGGACAGGTCGTAATGGGCTTGCACGTCACCAAAATGTGGCGTGAGCTGCACAGACATAACGAAATGGGCCTTTCTTTGTTCCCGGAGGTGCGGACGCGCATATCGAACGGCGCAGCCCCGACTCACCCCCGACGCATCCCCTGCATGCTAGCGGTTCGCGCGGTTAAAGTCGCCTTCCCTGCGTAGGGTGCCACTGAGTGGACATCTCCGCCAATGCGAATGGGGTTCGAGTCAGCGGCCAAACGGCTGTGCGGGTTATTCCCCGGGTGGGGGACGATCGGCGACGGGTGCGGCTCCTCGCGGAACTTCTCCAGCGAGCCACCGACCTCGACGATTCCGCACAACGCGCTCCAGCACAGCATCGTCAGGTAGTCGATGAGCTCGTCGGCTGGTCATCCGCGGGTCCGACATCCAGGAGTGGGTCGCCAGCTGCACACCGCCGACGATCAGGTAGGCCCACGGCTCCACCCCGCCGGTGTCCATCCCCGCCGTCTGCATGCGGCGGCGCAGCATCACCGCGAGCATGCGGGCGATGATCCGCTCGGAGTCCGCGATCACCTTGCTCTTGCTGGCCGAGCTGTTCGCCATCACGAACCGGTACGGCTCCGGCTCGTTCGGCCACCGTCTCGACGTACACCCGGATGATCTCGCGGGTCAGGTCGATAGCCGTCCAGGTTCGAGGACAGCGCGGCGGCCATGTTGGGGATCAGGGTGGTCTGCGCGAAGCGCATCATCACCGCCGTCGTCAGGTCGTTCTTGTCGACGAAGTAGCGGTAGAGCACGGTCTTGGAGACCCCGATCTCCGCGGCGATCTCGTCCATGCTCACGTTGCGGCCCGCCGGCGGATAGCGTCGAGCGTGCCGTCGACCAACTCGTTGCGGCGCTCCACCTTGTGCTGGTGCCAGCGCCGCTTGCGACCATCGGTCTTAACGATCCCAGGCGGGATGTGCTCAGCCACTGTCACGAATTCCCATTCACTAGACGCCCCCGATACTACGGCCTATCAGGGGCCCCGTCGGTGCCCCGCGGGGCATCGTCCGTGTGTCCGCCGAGCCCCTCGGCGGGCCGCCGGAGTGGCGTATCGCGGTGATCGCGACTGCCGGCTCGGCGGCGCGTGGATGATGGTGTGGTGGCACACAGGGCCTTGGATCGGGCTGAAGCGGCGGGCTCGCCGGCGGCGGGGCGGGACGCGATCGCACCGCCGGTGCAACCCCCGCGCCCGCGCGCGTCGTTGGCCGAATCGTTCGCCGGCGCGGACCCGCAGGCCGACGCCGAGCGGCGGGTGGCGTTGCGCCGGATGAAGCTGGTGGCGCTCGGGTTCCTGGTCGGTGCCACCGGTGGTGTTCCTGGCCTGTCGGTGGGCGCAGGCCCAGGGCGGCGCGGCGGGCTGGGTCGGCTACGTGGGGGCCGCCGCGGAGGCCGGCATGGTGGGCGCTCTGGCCGACTGGTTCGCTGTCACCGCGCTGTTCAAGCACCCGCTGGGCATCCCGATCCCGCACACCGCAATCATCAAGCGCAAGAAGGACCAGCTCGGCGAGGGTCTGGGCACGTTCGTGCGGGAGAACTTCCTGTCCCCGTCGGTCGTGGAGACCAAGCTGCGCGACGCCCAGGTCGCCGGCCGGCTCGGCAAGTGGCTGTCGGAGGCGGCGCACGCCCAGCGGGTGGCGGGCGAGACGGCGACCGTGCTGCGGGTGCTGGTCGAGCTGCTGCGTGACGATGACGTGCAGCATGTCATCGACCGGATGATCGTCAAGCCGCATCGCCGAACCGCAGTGGGGCCCGCCGGTGGGGCGGGTGCTGGGGACGCTGCTGGCCGAAAACCGGCAGGAAGCGCTGATCCAGCTGCTGGCCGACCGGGCCTTCCAGTGGTCGCTGAATGCCGGGGAGGTCATCCAGCGGGTGGTCGAGCGCGATTCGCCGAGTTGGTCGCCCCGATTCATCGACCATCTCGTCGGTGATCGCATTCACCGCGAATTGATGGACTTCACCGATAAGGTGCGGCGCAACCCCGACCACGAATTGCGCCGGTCGGCGACCCGGCTTCTTGTTCGAATTCGCCGACGACCTGCAGCACGATCCGGACACCATCGCCCGCGCCGATGCGGTCAAGGAGCAGCTGATGGCGCGCGAGGAGATCGCCGGCGCGGCCGCCACGGCGTGGCGGACGCTCAAGCGGCTTGTGCTCGAGGGCCCAGAAGGGTTGGACGACCCCTCCAGCGCGCTGCGCTCGCGCATCGCCGAAACGGTGGTCCGCATCGGGGAGTCGCTGCGCGACGACTCCGACCTGCGCGACAAGGTCGACAACTGGATCGTCCGGGCGGCGCAGCACCTGGTCTCGCAGTATGGGGTGGAGATCACCGCGATCATCACCGAGACGATCGAACGCTGGAACGCCGAGGAAGCCAGCCGCCGGATCGAGCTGCACGTGGGCCGTGACCTGCAATTCATCCGGATCAATGGCACTGTGGTGGGGGCGTTGGCGGGTGTGGTGATCTACGCCGTCGCGCAGCTGATGTTCTAAGAATTGCTAACTAATGCTTGCAAAAGCAAGCACTGCTCCGTACGCTGGTGCCGTCAACCGGCCATCGACCCCAGGAGCATGCCATGCCAGCGGAGGAGAAGCTCTCCGCCAAGGTGTCCACGGCGGCCTCGGACATGGCCTCCGACATCGGCAGCTTCATCCGGAGCCAGCGCGAACTCGCGCAAGTGTCGGTGCGGCAACTGGCCGAACGGTCCGGCGTCAGCAACCCGTACCTGAGCCAGGTGGAACGCGGATTGCGCAAGCCGTCCGCCGACGTCCTGAACCAGATAGCAAAGGCGCTGCGGGTATCCGCGGAGGTGCTTTACGTGCGGGCGGGGATCCTCGAGCCGGGCGAGACCAGCCAGGTGCGCGACGCCGTCGTCACCGATACGGCGATCACCGAGCGGCAGAAGCAGATCCTGCTCGACGTCTATGCCGCATTCGTCCACCAAAACGAATCCACCCGGGAGGAGTCGTCCGTCGAATCCGGCGCCGAAGCCCGGGCCGATCCCGCAGCCGGTGCACCGTGACGCATAGATGACCGGCCGGTGGGCTACCCAGAACCCAATCATTGATAACCGCTGACCACGAAAACAATCCGGGAAAGGAAAAACAATGGCAGAGAACTCGAACATCGAAGACCTGCGGGCCCCCCTGCTGGCGGCGCTCGGTGCGGCCGACCTGGCCCTGGCGACCGTCAACGACCTGCTCGGCAACATGCGCGAGCGCGCCGAGGAGACCCGCACCGACACCCGCAGCCGGGTCGAGGAGAGCCGCGCCCGCCTGTCCAAGCTGCAGGAGGACCTGCCCGACCAGCTGACCGAGCTGCGCGAGCGGTTCACCAGCGAGGAGCTGCGCAAGGCCGCCGAGGGCTACGTGGAGGCGGCGACGAGCCGGTACAACGAGCTGGTCGAGCGCGGCGAGGCTGCCCTGCAGCGGCTGCGCAGCCAGCGGCCCTTCGAGGACGCCTCGGCCCGCGCCGAGGGCTACGTCGACCAGGCCGTCGAGCTGACCCAGGAGGCGCTGGGCAGCGTGGCGTCGCAGACCCGCGCGGTCGGTGAGCGGGCCGCCAAGCTGGTCGGCATCGAACTGCCCAAGAAGGAGGCCGGCCAAGAAGGCCCCCGCCAAGAAGGCGCCCGCCAAGAAGGCCGCGGCCAAGAAGGCTCCGGCCAAGAAGGCTCCGGCCAAGAAGGTCACCCAGAAGTAGGCGGGTTCCGGGTCGCCCCTGCGCGGGGCGACTCGGACCACCCGCGGTCGACGTTTCGGGCGGCGCCCGCATACCCTTAAGGCGTGAGCCACCTCGTGGGTACCGTCATGTTGATCTTGCAGGTCGCCGTCTTGGTGACGGCCGTGTACTCGTTCGTGCACGCGGCGATGCAGCGGCCCGACGCCTACACCGCCGCCGAGAAGCTGACCAAGCCCGTCTGGCTGGTGATCCTCGGCGCGGCCGTGGCGCTGACCTCCATCCTGAGCTTCGTCTTCGGGGTGCTGGGCATGGTGATCGCCGCCTGCGCCGCGGGTGTGTACCTGGTCGACGTCCGGCCCAAGCTGCTCGAGATTCAGGGCAAGTCCCGCTAACGGGATGAAAGCCCTGCTGGTTGCGGTGCTTGTCGCCCTGCTGGGCCCGCTACCCGCCGCCGCGGCCGACCCCGTCGGCGGTGCGGTCAACCCGTCGGCTCCCGCACCGCCCTACGTCGATCACACCGTCTGGACGCAGTGGCTGGGCATGCCGAGACTGCGGGTCTTCCCGACCCCGGCGGGACGGGCGGCCTCCCGCCTGCCCGACACGGCGTCCGCGGGCGACGAGGCCTGGGCCGAGGTGCTGGCGCTGTCCCCGGACGCCGACACCCCCGGCATGCGTGCTCAGTTCGTCTGTCACTGGCAGTACGCCGAAACGGCGCAGCCCGGCAAGGTCAGCTGGAACCTGGAGCCGTGGCGGCCCGTGGTGAGCTACGACGACATGGTGGCGTCGGAATGCAACCCCGGCGGCGCGGAAGACGCCTCCTAGTGGAAAGCCGACTCACCCGGGCGCAGCTGGCGGCGCTGGTGGACCATACGCTGCTCAAACCCGAGGCCACCGAGTCCGACGTGGCCGGCCTGGTCGCCGAAGCCGCCGAACTGGGCGCGTACGCGGTATGCGTGTCGCCGTCGATGGTGCCCGTCGCGGTGCGCGCGGGCGCGGCCGGCGTGCGCGTGGCGGCGGTGGCGGGGTTCCCGTCCGGCAAGCATGCGTCCGCGGTCAAGGCGCACGAGGCCGGCCTGGCGGCGGCCGCCGGGGCCGGCGAGATCGACATGGTCATCGATGTCGGGGCGGCGCTGAGCCGCGACATCGACGCGGTGCGCCGCCGACATCGAGGCGGTGCGCAGCGCCGCGCCCGGGGCCGTGCTCAAGGTGATCGTCGAGTCGGCGGTGCTGTTGGGCGCCGGCGAGCGCGTGCTGGCGGACGCGTGTCGCGCCGCCGAGGCGGCCGGCGCCGACTTCGTCAAGACCTCGACCGGTTTTCACCCCGCGGGCGGCGCCTCGGTGCGGGCGGTCGCAGTGATGGCCGAGACCGTCGGCGGGCGGCTGGGGGTCAAGGCCAGCGGCGGCATCCGCACCGCCGCCGACGCGCTGGCGATGCTGGACGCCGGTGCGACCCGGCTCGGCCTGTCGGGCACGCGAGCGGTGCTGGACGGGCTCGGCTGATCAGGCCGGCCTGGACGGCCGGAACCGACTCAGATGTTCGCGAAGCAGGGGTCGTTGTTGTTGCCGCTGCCCGCCGGGATGGACGCGTTCCGGGTCGAGAACTTGCTCACCACCCCGGTGTCGGTGACCTGCACGCTGTCGGCGTGGATGCCCAGCGGGTAGTTCTGGGTCAGGTTGGAGGTGAAGTCGTCCAGCGTCGACTGCACCGATTCCTTCGGCATCGTGAAGCCGAGCGCGTTGAAAGTCACGATCTGCAGCTGCAGCCCCTTGCCGGAGATGACCGGCTTGGCGGTGATGTTGTCGAGCATCCCTTTGAGCTCGACTGTTCCGTCCTTGGGGTGAGTGGTCACGTCGTTGGTGACGAACGGGCCCAGGACCGGAATGGCGTTCTGCACGGTCTTCTTGATGCCCTCGGCCGTCCAGGTGATCGTCGCATCGATCGAACCGACGGTGCCCTTGGAATTGCCGGACGACTTGAGCCGCACGTCCTTGATGTTGATGGCGATCTTCATGCCCTTGGCGTCACGGATCTGATTGCCCGCCGTCGTGACCGAGATGTTGGTGAAATGCTTGGTGGCCAGCTGCCACAACATCAGCGGCGTCACCCCGAACGACGCGGTGGCCTTGTCCTTGACCTCGCAGGCCACCGCCTCGGCGACCTTGGTGTTGGCCTCGTGGCGGGCGTACAGCTCGGCCCCGATCAGCCCACCCAGGACGAGCGCGAACACGATGATGCAGGCCAGCAGGATGGACAGCGGGTCGCGCAGGAAGCGCCGCTTCTTCTTCCCGGGCGGCGGGTTGTCGTTCGCGCCGGTCACCCGTTCGGTGGGGGCCGTCGGCGGGTTCGGCGGGGGAGTGGGGGCGCGGCGTTGTTGCGCCGCCTGCGGCGCGCCCAGCTGATCGGTCTGGCCCGGCTGCCGGCCTGGGGCGGTATCCGGCGGAGCCTGGGCCGGGTCGCCGGTGGGCATCCGCTCGGTGGGCCGCTCGGTGGGTGGTTGACCGAAGGGACCTTGATTGCCGGGTCGGGCCCAGGTCGACGGGCCTTCGTTCGGCGGTCCTTGTGGGTTCGTCACCCCACCGATTCTGCCGTATCGGCGCGAGCAAAGGTCGATCGGTTGCGCAGCACCGCGATGATCTCACGCGCTTGGGCCACCCGGTCGACGTCGATGTCGGCGACCACCAGTTGCGGGTGGGCCCCGGCCGACGCGACGACTTCGCCCAGCGGAGAGGCCACCAGGCTGCCGCCCACCCCGGTCGGCGCGCCCGATGAGGTCAAAGACTCGCCGGGGTCGGCCTGACCGGCCGCGGCGACGTAACTCATCGAATCCAGCGCGCGGGCCCGCGCCAGCAGCGTCCATTGGTCGAGCTTGCCCGGGCCCGAGCCCCAGGAGGCGCAGACGGCGATCAGCTGCGCGCCGCGCCGGGCCAGCTCGGTGTAGAGCTCGGGGAAGCGGACGTCATAGCAAACGCTCAACCCCACCCGGACGTCGTCGACCGTGATCACCACCGGTTCGTGCCCGGGTGCGACGGTCCGCGACTCGGTGAAGCCGAACGCGTCATAGAGGTGGATCTTGTCGTAGTGGGCCCAGAGCTGGTCCGAGGACCCGCCGGGGCCACCGGGCCCGGCCGCGACCAGGGTGTTGGTCACCCGCCCGTCGCCCGCCGGGGTGAACATGCCGGCGATCACGGTGACGCCGGAGTCGGCGGCGACGCGCCGCACACCGTCGGCCCAGGGCCCGTCGATCGGCTCGGCGACCGGCAGCAGCGGGACCCCGAACCGGCACATCGTCGCCTCGGGGAACACCACCAGCCGCGCGCCGGCGTCGGCGGCCCGGCCCGTGTACTCGCGTACCAGCGCCAGGTTCGCCGCCGGGTCGGTGCCGCTGAGGATCTGCGCCAGCGCGATTCGCATGACCGCCAGCCTAGAGCGCGTTGGCGGTGATCCACTCGGTGGTGAAGCGCTGTTCGGCGGCCACCAGCTCGGCCAGCCGGGTGCCGATGATCTTCTCCACCTTGCCGCCGATGATGGGGGCTCGCACCTGGACGTTGATGCGGACGTCCAGCCGTGCGCGGCCGGAGGCCGCGATCGGCGCCAACTCGGCGGTGCCCCACACGTTGACCGGCGCGTTTACGATCTCACCCGCGATCGACGCCGTCGCGGCGCCGTCGGTGAGCGGCCCCCAGGACTCCTCGCGCCGGATGCACAGGTCGCCCCGGTGCAGTTGGGTGACGAGGGCCGGCAGGTTGTGGCTGCGCACCACCTGCAGGGTGACCACCTCGACGGTGGCCCCCCTACCAGCCGGGTCGCCGGTGTCGCCCCCGATCCGCAGGGACTCGAGTTCGGCCTCGTCGACGGGGATGTCGGCCAGCCGGGCCCGCCAGTACTGCTCCCGCCGGAACGCCCGGTAAATCTTTTCGACGCCGCCCTCGTATTCGGCGGACAAGTCGAATGAACGCGGCATAGCTGGTCAGGCTACCGTTACGGGCCATGGCAACGAGCGGCGCCGCTGCGCGCTACGCCGGCGCGCAGGTCGCCGAGGCGGTGCCGCTGGCACCGCTGACGACGCTGCGGGTCGGGCCGGTCGCGCGACACCTGATCACCTGCACCACCACCGAGCAGGTGGTCGCGGTGCTGCGGGAGCTCGACGCGCACGGCCCTGGCCGCGATGAGGGCCCGCTCCTGGTGCTCGCCGGCGGCTCCAACATCGTGATCGACGACACCCTGACCGACCTGACCGTCGTACGGCTGGCCGCCGACGGCATCACCGTCGAGGGCAACCTGGTGCGTGCCGAGGCCGGTGCGGTGTGGGACGACGTCGTCGTCGCCGCCATCGAGCACGGGCTGGGCGGGTTGGAATGCCTGTCCGGCATCCCCGGATCGGCCGGGGCCACCCCGGTCCAGAACGTCGGGGCCTACGGCGCGGAAGTGGCCGACGCCATCACGCGGGTGCGGGTGCTGGATCGCGGCAGCGGCGCGGTGCGCTGGGTGCCGGCCGGCGAGCTGGGCTTCGGCTACCGCACCAGCGTGTTCAAGCGCGCAGCCCAGGCGGGGCGGGGCACCCCCGCGGTCGTGCTGGAGGTGGAGTTCGCGCTGGACGCGTCGGGCCGCAGCGCGCCGCTGCGCTACGGCGAACTCACCGCCGCGCTGAACGCCGCCGACGGCGAGCGCGCCGACCCGCGGTCGGTTCGCGACGCGGTGCTGGCCCTGCGCGCCCGCAAGGGCATGGTGCTCGACCCGGCCGACCGCGACACATGGAGCGTGGGCTCGTTTTTCACCAACCCGGTGGTCGCGCCGGAGGTGCACGAGCGGCTGGCCCGGCAAGGCCCGGTTCCGCACTGGCCGGCGCCCGAGGGCGTCAAACTGGCCGCCGGATGGCTGGTGGAGCGGGCCGGCTTTTCCAAGGGCTACCCCGAGGACCCGGCGGCGCGCTGCCGGCTGTCCACCAAGCACGCGCTGGCCCTGACCAACCGCGGCGGGGCCACCGCCGCGGACGTGCTGGCGCTGGCCCGCACCGTGCGCGACGGGGTTCGCGACGTGTTTGGCATCACACTGCATCCCGAGCCGGTCCTGCTCGGCGGCGCGCTCTAGCTGTTGGTTTGCCGCGGTCGCGCCGCGGTTGCGGATCGGCGCGGCGGGGGCGGGGTCGTTTCTGCCGGTATCTTTGTTTGGCGTGAGCAGATCCAGCGCCCCGCCGCCGATCAACCGGCGTCTGGCCTTGGCGGCTCTCGGGTTCGGCGTCCTGGCCCCGAACGTGTTGGCAGCCTGCGGCGGCGCGGCAACCAGGCAGGCCCAGAAGAAGGAGCCGCCGGCGCCGAAGCTGAACTTCCAGCCGGCCGACGCTGCCGCCGATGTGGTTCCGACCGCTCCGATCAGCGTCGCGGTCGGCGACGGCTGGTTCCAGAAGCTCGCGCTGACGAACTCGGACGGCAAGGTCGTCGCCGGGGTGTTCAACTCCGACCGCACCGCGTACACGATCACCGAACCGCTGGGCTACGACGCGACCTACACCTGGAGCGGTTCGGTCGTCGGCCACGACGGCAAGGCGGTGCCCGTCGCGGCCATGTTCACCACCGTGACGCCCACCAAGACGATCGACGGCGGCTTCCAGCTGTCCGACGGTCAGACCGTCGGGGTTGCGGCGCCGGTCATCATCCAGTTCGACGCGCCGATCAGCGACAAGGCCTCCGTCGAGAAGGCCCTCACCGTCACCACCGACCCGCCCGTCGAGGGCAGCTGGGCCTGGCTGCCCGACGAGGCCAAGGGCTCCCGACTGCACTACCGCCCGCGCGACTACTACCCGGCGGGCACCTCGGTCAACGTCGACGCCAAGTTCTACGGGGTGCCGTTCGGCGACGGCGCCTACGGCGCGCAGGACATGTCGTTGAAGATCGCGATCGGCCGCCGCCAGGTGGTCAAGGCCGCGGTCTCCTCGCACCGCATTCGGGTCGTCACCGACGCGGGCGTCATCATGGACTTCCCGTGCAGCTACGGGGAGGGCGACCTGGCCCGCAACGTCACCCGCAACGGCATCCACGTGGTCACCGAGAAGTATTCCGACTTCTACATGTCCAACCCGGCCGCCGGCTACACCAACGCCCACGAACGCTGGGCGGTGCGGATCTCCAACAACGGCGAGTTCATCCACGCCAACCCGTCCAGTGCCGGCGCGCAAGGCAACAGCAACGTCACCAACGGCTGCATCAACCTGTCGACGGCCGACGCCGCGGAGTACTACCACAGCGCGATCTACGGCGACCCGGTCGAGGTGACCGGCAGCCCGATCCAGCTCTCCTACTCCGACGGCGACATCTGGGACTGGGCGGTGGACTGGGACACCTGGGTGGCGATGTCGGCGTTGCCGCCACCGACCGCGCATCCGCCTGCGACCCAGATCCCGGTCACCGCGCCGGTCACACCCTCGGATGCCCCCACGTTGTCCGGTACCCCGACGACGACGACCTCGACGACGCCGACCACTACCACGACCTCGCCGTCTAGCGTCGGCGGTTGAACCGCCCCCCCGCCGCCTGGTCGCGCGGCCGGATGACGACCAGGTCCAGGTCGACGTGGGCGGGCCGGGAGGCCACGAAGCCGATCACCTCGGCGACGTCGGCGGCGACCAGCGGCGTGATCCCGGCGTACACGGCGTCCGCGCGCTGTTCGTCGCCGTCGAAGCGCACCAGCGAGAACTCGGTCTCGACCGCTCCCGGCGCGATCTCGGTGAGGCGCACCGGCTTTCCCAGCAGCTCCCCGCGCAGCGTGCGGTGCAGCGCCCCCTGGGCGTGCTTGGCCGCGGTGTAGCCGGCGCCGCCGTCGTAGGTCTCCAGCGCGGCGATCGAGGTGACGGTGACGATCAGGCCGTCCCCGGATTCGACCAGCCGGGGCAGCAGCGCGCGGGTGACCCGCAGGGTGCCCAGCACGTTGGTCTCCCACATCCACCGCCAGTGCTCGAGATCGGCGTCGGCGACGAACTCCAGCCCGCGCGCGCCGCCGGCGTTGTTGATCAGGACGTCGACGCGGTCCACCGCACCCGCCAGCGCGTTGACCGCCGCGTCGTCTGTGACGTCGGCCACCATCGCGGTGCCGCCGATCTCGCGGGCCAGCGCGTTGACGCGGTCCTCCCGGCGGGCCACCGCGACCACGTGAAACCCCTGCGCGGCAAGGGTTCTGGACGTGGCCTCCCCGATTCCGGAACTGGCGCCGGTGACCACCGCGACCCGCTTTTCCCCGCCGGCTGTCGTCATCGAGACAACTCTAATAAACGTGCTAAATTTCCTTTGTGCACCCCAGCGCCTTGTCGAACACGAACACCGCGTGTGGTAGCGCGGCACGCGCGTGTTGTTGCCGTGCAATCAGCCGCTCCTGAGTTCCGGGGGTGGCCAAGGACCGGCCAGCAGAATTCGGACAAAGGACGCTCGTGCGCTCGACCACACTCACCCACGGCCACTCGGTAGGCCACAGCACCCATGCGCGGTCGCACCGTCGTATCGTGCCGCCGGCGCTGCACCTCGCCGACTCCGCGGCGGCTTCGGTGTTCCGCGCCGTGCGGCTGCGCGGCCCCGTCGCCCGTGACACCATCGCCGGCTTCACCTCGCTGAGCATCGCCACGGTCAACCGCCAGGTCACCGCGCTGCTCGACGCCGGTCTGCTGCGGGAGCGCGCCGACCTCGCGGTCGCCGGGGCCATCGGGCGCCCGCGGGTGCCCGTGGAGATCGACCACGAACCGTTCGTGACGCTGGGCCTGCACATCGGCGCGCGGACCACCAGCATCGTGGCGGCCGACCTGTTCGGGCGCACGCTGGACACGGTCGAGACCCCCACACCGCTGCACCCCGCCGGCACGGCGCTGTCGTCGCTGGCCGACAGCGCCGCGCGCTACCTGCGGCGCTGGCACCGGCGCCGCCCGCTGTGGGTGGGGGTGGCCATCGGTGGCACCGTCGACGGCGCGACCGGCCACGTCGACCACCCACGCCTGGGCTGGCGCCAGGCCCCCGTCGGGCCGGTGCTTGCCGACGCGCTGGACCTGCCGGTCTCGGTGGCCTCCCACGTCGACGCCATGGCCGGCGCCGAACTGCTGCTCGGGCTGCGGCGCTTCGCGCCGAGTTCGCCGACCAGCCTGTACGTCTACGCGCGCGAAACCGTGGGTTACGCGCTGGTGATCGGCGGGCGGGTGCACTGCCCGGCCAGCGGTCCCGGCACCATCGCCGCACTGCCGGCCCACTCGGAGCTGCTCGGCGGCTCCGGGCAGCTGGAGTCCACCGTGAGCGACGAGGCGGTCGTGACGGCCGCCCGGCGCCTGCGCGTCCTGCCCCCGGGCCCCGCCGGCGGGATCACGGACCTGCTGCGCGTGGCGCGGGCCGGCAACGGCCAGGCCCGGGAGCTGCTGGCGGAGCGGGCCCGGATCCTCGGTGGGGCCGTGGCGCTGCTGCGTGACCTGCTCAACCCCGACGAGCTCGTGGTCGGCGGCCAGGCGTTCACCGAGTACCCGGAGGGGATGGCGCAGGTCAAGGAGGCCTTCGTCGCGGGCTCGACCCTGCCGGCGCGCGACATCCGCGTCACCGCCTTCGGGGACCGGGTGCAGGAGGCCGGGGCCGGGACGGTGTCGCTGGCCGGCCTGTACGCCGACCCGGTCGGCGCGCTGCGCCGCGCCCGGGCGCTGGACGCCCGGCCGCCGGGTCCCGAGCCCGAGCCGCCCGCGTGATCCGCCCACCCGACCTGCGGGCTTACCCCTGCCGCGGGCGCGTCCTGTAAACGCGTCCTGTAAAGATGAAGGAGTGCGGCACGACGACGTTTTCCGGTCCTCCGGCGACACAGGCGGCCGTACCGCGGTGAACCCGCGAAGGGTTGCGGTGCTGGCGGTGCACACCTCGCCGCTGGCCCAGCCGGGCACCGGCGACGCCGGCGGCATGAACGTCTACGTGCTGCAAAGCGCCTTACACCTGGCCCGCCGGGGCATCGAGGTGGAGATCTTCACCCGGGCCACGTCGTCGGCCGACCCGCCGGTCGTGCGGGTGGCGCCCGGCGTGCTGGTGCGCAACGTGGTCGCCGGGCCGTTCGAGGGGTTGGACAAATACGAGCTGCCCACCCAGCTGTGCGCGTTCGCGGCCGGGGTGCTGCGCGCCGAGGCGTCCCACGAGGCCGGCTACTACGACATCGTGCACTCGCATTACTGGCTCTCAGGGCAGGTCGGTTGGCTGGCCCGCGACCGTTGGGCGGTGCCGTTGGTGCACACCGCGCACACGCTCGCCGCGGTGAAGAACGCGGCCCTGGCCGACGGGGACGCCCCCGAGCCGCCGCTGCGCACGGTCGGGGAGCAGCAGGTGGTCGACGAGGCAGATCGGCTGATCGTCAACACCGACGACGAGGCCGGCCAGCTGGAGTCGATCCATCGCGCCGATCCGGGCAGGATCGACGTCGTCCACCCCGGCGTCGACCTGGAGGTGTTCCACCCGGGCGACCGCGCGGTGGCCCGGGCCGCGCTGGGACTGCCGCCCCACGATGACGTGATCGCCTTCGTCGGGCGGATCCAGCCGCTCAAGGCGCCCGACATCGTGTTGCGAGCGGCCGCGAAGCTGCCGGGGGTGCGCGTCGTCGTGGCCGGCGGCCCGTCGGGCAGCGGGTTGTCCTCCCCGGACGGGCTGGTCTCGCTCGCCGACGAACTCGGCATCGCCGAGCGGGTGACCTTCCTTCCGCCGCAGTCGCGCGCCAACCTGGCCACGCTGCTACGGGCGGCGAATCTGGTTGCGGTGCCGAGCTATTCGGAGTCGTTCGGGTTGGTGGCCATCGAGGCGCAGGCCTGCGGCACGCCGGTGGTGGCCGCCGCGGTCGGCGGGCTGCCGGTGGCGGTGCGCGACGGGATCACCGGCACCCTGGTGGCCGGGCACGACGTCGATCACTGGGCCGCGGCGCTCAACGACCTGTTGCGCCTGGGCGCCGGGCCCCGCGCCGCGGCGATGAGCCGGGCCGCCGCGGCGCACGCGGCGACGTTTTCCTGGGAGAACACCACCGACGCCCTGCTGGGCAGCTACCGTCGCGCGATCGGCGAGTTCAGCGCCGAGCGACAGCGGCGGGTCCGGGATCGGGCGTCGGCGCGCGGGCCCCGCCGCTGGACGTCGCGGCGCGGGGTGGGCGCATGACTGCTTCCGACGGGGGCGTGCGGCAGGTGATCGAGAGCGCGCTGCAAGCCAGCGGCCTGACCTACTCCGAGACGCCGGGGGCCCACGGCGGGCCGCCGGGACTGGTCGTGGAGCTGCCCGGCGAGCGCAAACTGAAGACCAACACCATCCTGAGCATCGGCGAGCACTCGGTGCGCGTCGAGGCGTTCGTGTGCCGCAAACCCGACGAGAACCACGAGGGCGTCTACCGCTTTTTGCTCAAGCGCAACCGCCGCCTCTACGGGGTGGCCTACACGCTGGACAACGTCGGCGACATCTACCTGGTGGGCCGCTTCTCGCTGGCCTCGATCGACGCCGACGAGCTCGACCGGGTGCTCGGCCAGGTCCTCGAGGCGGTGGATTCGGACTTCAACACGTTGCTGGAGTTGGGTTTTCGCTCCTCGATCCAGAAGGAGTGGGACTGGCGGGTGTCGCGCGGCGAATCCCTGAAGAACCTGCAGGCCTTCGCGCACCTCATCGACGACGACGATGATGCAGAGCGCGGAGACGGCTCGCGCCCGTGAGATGCTAGGCCCATGCAACTGCGGAAACCCGGCACGCTGGTGCTGCTGCGCCACGGCGAGAGCGAATGGAACGCCAGCAACCAGTTCACCGGCTGGGTCGATGTCGATCTGACCGACAAGGGCCGCGCCGAGGCGGTGCGCAGCGGCGAACTGCTGGCCGAGCACGAGTTGTGGCCCGACGTGCTGTACACCTCGCTGCTGCGCCGCGCGATCACCACGGCGCACCTGGCGCTGGACACCGCCGACCGCCTCTGGATCCCGGTGCGGCGCAGCTGGCGGCTCAACGAACGCCACTACGGCGCGCTGCAGGGCCTGAACAAGGCCGAGACCAAGGAACGCTACGGCGACGAGCAGTTCATGGCCTGGCGGCGCAGCTACGACACCCCACCGCCGCCGATCGAGAAGGGCAGCCGATACAGCCAGGACACCGACCCCCGCTACGCCGACATCGGCGGCGGCCCGCTGACCGAGTGCCTGGCCGACGTGGTGGCCCGGTTCCTGCCGTATTTCACCGACGTCATCGTCCCGGATCTGCGCAGCGGCAAGACGGTGTTGATGGTCGCGCACGGAAACTCCTTGCGCGCGCTGGTCAAGTACCTCGACGCGATGTCCGACGAGGAGATCGTCGGGCTGAACATCCCCACCGGCATCCCGCTGCGCTACGACCTGGATGCAGGCCTGCGGCCGGTGATCGCCGGCGGCACCTACCTGGACCCGGACGCGGCCGCCGCCGGTGCCGCCGCGGTGGCCGGCCAGGGCCGCCGATAGCCGCCGGCAGCCCCGGCGGGCCCGGTGAAACCGCGATTTGCCTAACATCGCGTTAACGGCAGCCGAATACCTGTAGCGCAGGATGTGACTTGTCCGATTTTGGCCTCGCTCCGCTAGGGCGGTGTTCAGAAGGATTTGTAGGATTTTCTATGTGACTGTGTTCTCGGCACTGTTGCTGGCCGGGGTCTTGTCCGTGCTGGCGCTGGCCGTAGGTGTTGCGGCCGGCATGCGCCTGTCGCAGCGGACGGCCCAGCGCCGCGAGCGCGTGGCCGCCGACTCGACCGGGATCACCGTCGCGCAGATGCTGCAACGCATCGTCGCACTGATGCCGTTGGGTGCCGCGGTGGTGGACTCCCACCGCGACGTCGTCTACCGCAACGAACGGGCCAAGGAGCTGGGCCTGGTGCGCGACCGCCAGCTCGACGACCAGGCCTGGCACGCCGCGCAGCAGGCGCTGGCGGGCGAGGACGTCGAGTTCGACCTGCGGCCGGCCAAGCGCGCGCCGGGCCGCTCGGGGCTGTCGGTGCACGGGCACGCCCGGCTGCTGAGCGAGGAGGACCGCCGGTTCGCGGTGGTGTTCGTCCACGACCAGTCCGACTATGCCCGTATGGAGGCGACCAGGCGCGACTTCGTGGCCAACGTCAGCCACGAGCTCAAGACCCCGGTCGGCGCGATGGCCCTGCTGGCCGAGGCCCTGCTGGCCTCGGCCGATGATTCCGAGACCGTCCGCCGGTTCGCCGAGAAGGTGCTCATCGAGGCCAACCGGCTCGGCGACATGGTCGCCGAGCTCATCGAGCTGTCCCGGCTGCAGGGCGCCGAGCGGTTGCCGAACGTGACCGCCATCGACGTCGACACCGTCGTCACCGAGGCCATCGCCCGCCACAAGGTGGCCGCCGACAACGCCGACATCGACGTCCGCACCGATGCGCCGAGCGGCCTGCAGGTGTGGGGCGACCAGACGCTGCTGGTCACCGCGCTGGCCAACCTGGTGTCGAACGCGATCGCCTACTCGCCGAAGGGTTCGCTGGTCTCGATCAGCCGTCGCCGCCGCGGCGACAACGTCGAGATCGCCGTCACCGACCGTGGCATCGGGATCGCGCTGGAAGACCAGGAGCGGGTCTTCGAGCGGTTCTTCCGCGGGGACAAGGCGCGCTCGCGGGCGACCGGTGGCAGCGGCCTGGGCCTGGCCATCGTCAAGCACGTCGCGGCCAACCACGACGGCAGCATCGGGGTGTGGAGCAAGCCGGGAACGGGGTCGACCTTCACGCTGTCCATCCCGGCGGTCACGTCGTCCCAGCACGACGACGAGGGGGAGCTCGAGCAACCACGGAGTCGCGACGTGCGGCCCGGCCGGTCTCAACGAGAGGAAGAACTAAGCCGATGACCCGCGCGTACGACGATGCAGAGCGAAGCGATGAGGAGGAGTCGCGCCCATGACGAGCGTACTTATCGTGGAAGACGAGGAGTCGCTGGCCGATCCGCTGGCATTCCTGTTGCGTAAGGAGGGCTTCGAGGCGACGGTGGTGACCGACGGCTCGACCGCACTCGCCGAGTTCGATCGGGCCGGTGCCGACATCGTGCTGCTCGATCTGATGCTGCCGGGCATCTCCGGCACCGACGTGTGCAAGCAGCTGCGCGCCCGTTCCAGCGTGCCGGTGATCATGGTGACCGCTCGCGACAGCGAGATCGACAAGGTGGTCGGGCTGGAGCTGGGCGCCGACGACTACGTGACCAAGCCGTATTCGGCGCGTGAGCTGATCGCCCGGATCCGCGCGGTGCTGCGCCGCGGCGGCGACGACGACTCCGAGGTCAGCGACGGCGTGCTGGAGTCCGGCCCGGTGCGCATGGACGTCGAGCGCCACGTCGTCTCGGTCAACGGCGACACGATCACCCTGCCGCTCAAGGAGTTCGACCTGCTCGAATACCTGATGCGCAACAGCGGGCGGGTGCTGACCCGCGGGCAGCTGATCGACCGGGTCTGGGGCGCCGATTACGTGGGCGACACCAAGACGCTCGACGTGCACGTCAAGCGCCTGCGCTCCAAGATCGAGGCCGACCCGGCCAACCCGGTGCACCTGGTGACGGTGCGGGGGCTGGGCTACAAGCTCGAGAGCTGAGCGCGGGCGCCGACCACCTCGTCGGCCACGCCGAGGGCCAGCGCCATGATCGACACCTGCGGATTGACCTCCGGGCAGCTGGGCAGGATCGACGCGTCGGCCACCCAGACGCCGTCGACGCCGCGCAGCCGCCCGGTCGCATCGACCGGGCACAGCTGCCCGTCGGCGCCCGCGGCCGCGGTGCCGGTCGGGTGGAAGGCCGCCAGGTGCATGTTGCGGGAACTGCTGCGCCCCAATGCATCCCGCAGTGCGGGCAGGGAGGTCACCGTCGGCGCGCCGGGCAGGCCGGTGAGCACTTCGACGGCGCCGGCGGCGAACAGCAGCCGGCCCATGGCCTCGATCGCCACCCTCAGCTTGGCGGCATCGCCGGGGGCGATGCTGTAGCGGATCACGGGTTCGCCGCGCACCGAGTGCACCGAGCCGACGCCGCGGTCGGCGACCATGGCGCCGAACGTCGCCACCCGCGGCGCCCGGTCGAGCCAGCCGAGCAGCTCCGCGCCGTAGCCCGGAAAGACCATCGACCCCATGCCCGGCGGCGTGGCGGTCGCCTCGATCAGCACGCCGTGCGACTCGTGCAGCTCGTCGACGGCGGCGCTCTGCAGCACGCCGTGCCACGCCACGACGTCGTCGTCGAAGCGCCCGGCGAGCATCGTCGCCGGGTGCAGCGCCAGGTTGCGGCCCAGGCGCGGATGCTCACCAAGGCCGCTGCGCTGCAACAGGTTCGGCGTCTCGGTTGCGCCGGCGGCCACGATCACGGTGTCCGCCAGCACGTCGAGCGCGGTGCCGTCCGGCCGCCGGGCGCGCACCCCACGCGCGCGCCCGTGCCCGTGCAGCACCCGCTCCACGCGCGCGTGGGAGACGATGCGCGCGCCCGCCGCGCACGCCTGCGGCAGCGCGTTGAGGTGCACACCGAACTTGGCGTTGCGGGGGCAGCCGATCGCGCACTGGCAGCAGCCGCCGCAGCCCGGCGCGTTGCGCGGTATGGGGGCCGCCCGCCAGCCCAGCGTCGAGGCGGCGTCGAGCAGCAGGCGTCCGTTGCGGCCCATGACGTCCGGCGGCACCGGCGCCACCCGCAGCGTGCTTTCGACGTCGTCGAGGCGCCCGGCGAGCCGGTCCGGGTCGGCCAGGGTGAGGCCGAAGTCGTCGCGCCACCGCCGCTGCACCGAAAGCGGTGGCCGGTAACAGGTTCCGGAGTTCACCACGGTGGTGCCCCCGACCGCACGGCCGATCGGCAGCACCACCGACGGGCGCCCCAGCGCCACCGTGGCCCCGGCGCCGCGGTACAGCCCGGCGTAGCGGTCGATCGGGTGGGTGGTGCGGAACTCCTCGACCGTCCAGCGTCGCCCCTCCTCGAGCACGACGGTGTCCAGGCCGGCCGCGGCCAGGGTGCGGGCCGCCATCGCGCCGCCGGCGCCGGAGCCGACGACCACCGCGTCGGCGGTCACCACCGAGCGGCTCGCGGCCGAGGGGATGACATTCAGGTCCGCGTCGGGGCGTGCCGGGTCGTGCTGCTGGGCGCGCAAAAGCAGCTCCGGCGCGAAGGTATCCGCGCCGTTGGCGAGCAGCACGATCGCCTTGAGGGCCTCGACGGCCGCGCCGGTCTCGGGGGTGAGCGCGGCGACCCGCCGCAGCAGCCGATCGCGTTCGTCGGGGCCCAGCCGGGACAGCGAGCGGCCGGTGTTCAGGTAGCTCGCCGCGGTCAGCGACGCCAACCCGGCCCGCATGGCCAGCCGCGTCCACGGCGGCAACTGGGCCAGGTAGCGCTCCACCCGTTCGCGGAGCAGCGCCGGCGTCGGCCCGCCGTGCTCGGGGGGCAGCAGCGCGGCGCCGAAGGAGGCGGTCAGGTGATCGGCGAACCGGCTCACAACAGGCGGCCGACCCGCCGGCCCAGCTTCAGGAAGAAGGGATAGGTCGCGAAGATCGCGCCTGCCGCCGCGTGCATGGGCCAGTCGAGGCGCTCGGTCTGCACGCCGAAAACCCCGCTGTTCCACATGAAGTCGCGGCCGTTGCGGGCCCGGAACGGGCGCCACAGCAGCCCGAGGCCGGGCACGTTGTGGTACAGCCCGAACGACCCGCCGAAGAAGACGCCCAGGGTGGCGGCCTCGGCGACGTCGCGGCGGTCCGACGGCAGCCGCCGCTCGATGAGCACGCCGGAGGCGAACAGCAGCGGCGGGTCGAACAGGAAGCTCACGATGGGGTCCTTTCGTCGATGTCGGGCGCCTCGCCGCCGCGCAGGCCGACTTCGGCATGCCCGGTCCCGGTGACCGACCAGCGCCGGTCGCCGATCTCGAGGTGGATGTCGGCCTGCTCGGTGTTCGTGCACACCGCCGCGCCGCCGTCGGGATCGGTGTAGCGCAGGCTGACGCAGCGGTCTTGGGGCTGGTCCACGCGGATCAGCGCGCGGCGGGCACCGATGCGTCCCTCCAGCTGCCAGTGCCGCACCCCGAGCGTCGTGCGCATCCGCAGCGCCGGCAACGGGCCTGCGGGCCAATCCTTTCCGTCGATGCGCAAGCGAACGAACGCCAGCGGGGCAAGCCGGCTCAGGCCCGGCTTGTGCGACACGGCGGTGACGACCTCTGCGACGTCGCCGCCGCCGAGGTCGGCATGGATCCACCCCCAGCGCTTGGCGTTGCCGTGCCCGTAGATGTGCGCCACGCCGCCGCGCCACCCCTCGATCGGCGCGGCGGTCTCGTCGAGGGTCAGCGAGCCGGTGAATTGCGCGGTGGGTGCGATGACCACCTGGGCGCCCGGGAGCACCTCGCGCTCCCAGGCGGCGCGGGGAAACGTCCACAGCGGCCGGCCGGTGTCCGCCCAGGACAGGTCCCAGCCCAGGGATCCGGTGCGTCCCGCCAGCTGTTGCGGGCCCGCCCGCACGCCCGCGGCGTCGAACCACGCCCCGGAACGGGCAAAGCCGGTCGCGGGCCGGACCGGTTCGGGGCCGAATCGCTCGGTGCGCGGGGGGCCGTCGGGGGGAAACCACGTCGCCCAGCCGTGCGCAAAGGGCTCTGTGCGGTCCGCCCGGAGTGGCGCGACCGTTTCGCAGTGGATCCACAGCCCGGCGCGCGTCATCGGATCCGACAGGGTCGCGTACCAGACCTCCAGGCGTCCGGCCTGGCCCCGCCAGCGCGGCTCCGACGCCGATCGCAGCTCGTCGTCCATCGCTCACCTCCCACGGCCCGCGTCCACTATATTGGTTGAACCAATGAACCAGTCAAGCCCGATCCGGCCGCCGGACCGCCACCGGGTGGACGAGCAGATCGCCGCCTCGATCGCCGACGCCATCCTCGACGGCGCCTTCCCGCCGGGCTCGACTCTGCCGCCCGAACGGGAGCTGGCCGAGCAGCTCGGCGTCAACCGCACGTCGCTGCGCCAGGGCCTGGCCCGGGTTCAGCAGATGGGCCTGATCGAGGCCCGCCACGGCAGCGGCAACGTGGTGCGTGACCCGCAGGCGCTCACCCACCCCGCGGTGGTCGAAGCGCTGGTCCGCAGGCTGGGACCCGAATTCCTGGTCGAGTTGCTCGAGATCCGCGCGGCGCTGGGCCCGCTGATCGGCCGGTTGGCCGCGCAACAAAGCAGCGCCGATGACGGGCAGGCCCTGCAAGCGGCGCTGGAGGGGGTGCGGGCGGCCGGGGACGCCGTGGCGCGCCAGGCCGCCGATCTCGCCTACTTCCGGGCGCTCATCCACTGCAGCGGAAACCGTGCGTTGGGTTTGCTCTACCGCTGGGTCGAGCAGGCCTTCGGCGGCCGCGAGCACGAGCTCACGGCGGCCTACGACGACGCGGGGCCGGTGCTGGCCGACCTGAGCGCCATCACCGAGGCCGTGCTGGCGCGCGACCCCACGGCGGCCGCCGCGGCGGTCGAGGCCTACCTGCGGGCCAGCGCGGCGCGAATGGTCGCGTCCTACGGCAGAAGTCAGGCCGACCCGGCGGGGCCGCTACTCGGCGAAGCGAGTGGCGGGGTGCACCGCGATCAGCCCTAACTTGCTGCGCCGCTTGCACATTGCCGCCAGTTCGGCGTAGGCCTTGGCACCCAGCAGCTCGGTGAGCTCGTCGGCCAGGCTCTCCCACACCTGCTTGGCGCCGATGTGGGTGCCCGGGTCGCCGGTGCAGTACCAGTGCAGGTCGGCGCCGCCGGAGCCCCAGCCGCGGCGATCGTATTCGGTGACCCAGGTCTTGAGGATTTCGGTGCCGTCGGGCCGGGTCACCCATTCCTGGCTGCGCCGGATCGGCAACTGCCAGCACACATCCGGCTTCATCGTCAGCGGCGGCACCCCCAGCCGCAGGGCTTTGCTGTGCAGCGCACAGCCGACGCCGGCGGGGAAGCCGGGCCGGTTCAGGAAGATGCACGCGTCCTTGTATTTGCGGGTGCGGTACTGCGGCTGGCCCTCGTGCTCGTCGAGCTCGAGGTATCCCTTGCGGCCCAGGCCCTTCTCGCGGAACTGCCAGTCGTCGTCGGTCAGCTGCTGCACCGCGTCGTCCAGGCGGGCGCGGTCGTCGTCGTCGGACAAAAACGCCCCGTGCGAGCAACACCCGTCGTCGGGGCGGCCCGCCACCGTGCCGTGGCAGGCCGGCGTGCCGAACACGCACGTCCAGCGCGACAGCAGCCAGGTCAGGTCGGCCGCGATCAGGTGCTCGGGGTTGTCGGGGTCGTAGAACTCCACCCATTCGCGGGCGAAATCCGGGTCGACCTCCTGCCCCGGACCGGGTTGCGAATTCCCCACGGCGTCCACGTTAGACGACGATTCGGGCGCGCCGGCCCGCCGACACCCGGGCCGCGGGCGGTCGTGGAGTTGCTGCCGCCCCGACGTCCTCGTGCCGGGCGATACGGCGGCTCCTCCGCAGACCGCTACGCGGTCTGCATCGTCGCCCGGCTACCTTGTTTACGTGCGATTGGGCGTGCTCGACGTGGGAAGCAACACGGTGCATCTGCTGGTGGTCGATGCTCATCGTGGCGGACATCCGACCCCGATGAGCTCGACGAAGGCCACGCTGCGGCTCTCCGAGTCGCTCGACAGCTCGGGCAAGATCACCAAACGCGGTGCGGAGAAGCTGATTTCCACCATCGACGAGTTCGCCAAGATCGCCGACAGCTCGGGCTGCTCCGAGCTGATGGCGTTTGCCACATCGGCGGTGCGCGAGGCCGAGAACTCCGAGGACGTGCTGGCCCGGGTGCGCAAGGAGACCGGCGTCGAGCTGCAGGTGCTGACCGGGGTCGCAGAGTCGCGGCTGACGTTTCTGGCGGTGCGGCGCTGGTACGGCTGGAGCGCGGGGCGGATCATCAACCTCGACATCGGTGGCGGTTCGCTGGAGCTGTCCAGCGGTGTCGACGAGGAGCCCGAGGTCGCGCTGTCGCTGCCGCTGGGAGCCGGACGGCTGACCCGCGAGTGGCTGCCCGACGACCCGCCGGGACGGCGGCGGGTGGGGATGCTGCGCGACTGGCTGGGCTCCGAGCTGGCCGACGCCAGCGTCGCCGTGCTGGACGCGGGTGCGCCGGACCTCGCGGTGGCGACGTCGAAGACGTTCCGCTCGCTGGCGCGGCTGACCGGGGCGGCGCCGTCGGCGGCCGGAGCCCGGGTGAAGAGGACACTTACCGCCAACGGCCTCAGGCAACTCATATCTTTCATCTCTAGGATGACGACCGCTGACCGCGCGGAGTTGGAAGGGGTGAGCGCCGAGAGGGCACCGCAGATCGTGGCGGGTGCGCTGGTGGCGGAGGCGAGCATGCGAGCGCTGTCGATCGAGACCGTGGACATTTGCCCGTGGGCGTTACGGGAAGGTCTCATCTTGCGCAAACTCGACAGTGAAGCCGACGGAACGGCCCTCGTCGAGACCGCGGTGCGCGATGCTGGAGGTCGGGTAGGGGATCGGAACGCGAACCGATCGAGAGGCAACAAGGCATGACCGGACCACACTCCGAGACCGAGAGCCCCAGCACGCGGCCCATCTCGGTGGCCGAACTGCTGGCCAGGAACGGGACCATCGGCGCCCCGGCGGTCACCCGGCGGCGGCGGCGCCGCCGCGGCGACAGCGACGCGGTCACCGTCGCCGAGCTGACCGGCGAGATCCCGGTGATCCGCGATGACCACGACGAGGCCGAACACGACACCAATGGGACGGCCGCGGCCGTCGAGGCGGCGCCTGTCCCCGAACCGGCTCCGGTGTCCGAACCGGAACCGGTTACCGAGGAGCAGCCGAAGACCGCGTACTGGTCCGAACCGGAGCCGCGCTGGCCCAGGTCGGAGCCGCAGCCCGAACACGCCCCGGGCCCGCTGCGCAGCGCCTATCCGCGGCCCCTGCGCCAGGCCGACGAGCGCGAGGCCGAGCAGCAGTCCGGGGCCGAGGGCATGAGCCCAGACCCGCTCGACGACTTTGCAGGCATGCCGGTGGACGTGATGGACGCCGAGGTGCGCGACCCCGAACTCGCGCCCGAAGACTCCGCCTTCGTGCGCTCCTACCTGCACGATTCGACCCTGGCCGAGGATTCGACCCTATTCGGCGGGCAGACGCTGGCCGACGAGCTGGCCCGGCAGCGCGGCCGGATGGGCGAGGGGGAAGACCTCGACGACGACCACCGCACCGTCGAGGTGGCGGAACCCGAGCAGGCCCGGGCGGTCCGCGGGCCGGGCAGGTTGCAGTCGCTGTGGCGCGGCTGCGTGATCGTCGTCCAGTCGATCCTGGCCGTCGCGTTCGGGGCCGGACTCTTCATCGCCTTCGACCAGCTGTGGCGCTGGAACAGCATCGTGGCCCTGGTGCTGTCGGTGCTGGTCATCCTCGGCCTGGTGGTCGGCGTCCGGGTGGTGCGCAAGACCGAGGACATCGCGAGCACGCTGATCGCGGTCGCGGTGGGGGCGCTGATCACCCTGGGCCCGCTGGCGCTGTCGTTGCAGTCGGGCTAGACACCTCAGACAGTGCGCCCCGCCATCAAAGTCGGCCTGTCGACGGCCTCGGTCTACCCCCTGCGGGCCGAGGCCGCGTTCGAGTACGCGGCCCGGCTCGGCTACGACGGGGTCGAGCTGATGGTGTGGAGCGAGTCGGTCAGCCAGGACATCGATGCCGTCAGGAAGCTCTCGCGCCGCTACCAGGTGCCGGTGCTGTCCGTGCACGCCCCCTGCCTGCTCATCTCGCAACGGGTGTGGGGCGCCAACCCGATCCCCAAGTTGGAACGCAGCGTGCGGGCCGCCGAGAAGCTCGGCGCGCAGACCGTCGTCGTGCACCCGCCGTTTCGCTGGCAGCGGCGCTACGCCGAGGGCTTCAGCGAGCAGGTGGCGGCCCTGGAAGCCGCGAGCGACGTGTTGGTCGCCGTCGAGAACATGTTCCCGTTCCGCGCCGACCGGCTGTTCGGGGCCGACCAGTCGCGGGAGCGGATGCGCCGGCGCGGCGGCGGCCCGGGCCCCGCGATCTCGGCGTTCGCGCCCTCCTACGACCCGCTGGACGGCAACCACTTGCACTACACGCTGGACCTGTCCCACACCTCGACCGCCGGCACTGACGCCCTGGATATGGCGCAGCGGATGGGCTCGGGACTGGTGCACCTGCACCTGTGCGACGGCAGCGGCCTGCCCGCCGACGAGCACCTGGTTCCCGGACGCGGCACCGAACCCACCGCCGAGGTGTGCCAGCTGCTGGCCGCCGGCCAGTTCGCCGGCCACGTGATTCTGGAGGTGTCCACGTCGAGCGCGCGCTCGGCCAACGAGCGGGAAAGCCTGCTCGCCGAATCCCTGCAGTTCGCCCGCACTTACCTGTTGCGGTGACCGTTAGCGACCCCCAGGAGATCATGAACGCGCTATTCAGCACCGCAATGACGCTGCGGCAGGCCGACCCGGGTGTCTTCGACGCAGAGCTCGACAAGCGCTGGACGATCGGTCCGAAGGTGCATGGCGGGGCCATGCTGGCGCTGTGCGCCAACGCGGCCCGCACCGCGTGCGGCGGCCCGTCGAACGGGCTGGAACCGGGCCTGCGAACCGGTCGCCGTGGCGGCGAGCTTCCTGTGGGCGCCCGATCCCGGGGAGATGCGGCTGCTCACGCAGGTCCGCAAGCGCGGCCGCCGGATCAGCGTCGTCGACGTCGAGCTCATGCAGGGCGACCGCACTGCCGTGCACGCCGTGGTCAATCTCGGCGAACCGGAGCACTTCGTCCCCGGCGGCGGGGCACCTGGGGACTCGCCGCTGCTGTCGGCGAACCCGGTCACCGAGCTCATGGCGCCCGAACCGCCCGACGACCTCGAAGCGATCGGCCCCGGCCACCCCCTCGCCGGGCTGGTGCACCTGGGGGAGGGCTGCGACGTGCGGCCGCTGATGTCCACGATGGCCCCGGCGGGGGATGGACGGGCCGGCCGCCCGCCGGTGATCCAGATGTGGGCGCGGCCCCGCGGCATGGCAACGGACGCGTTGTTCGCGCTGATGTGCGGGGATCTTTCGGCGCCGGTGACCTTCGCCGTGGACCGCACCGGCTGGGCGCCGACGGTCCAGCTGACCGCGTTCCTGCGGAGCCTGCCCGCCGACGGCTGGCTGCGAATCATCGCCACCTGCACCGAGATCGGGCACGACTGGTTCGACGAGGACCACGTCGTCGTCGACAGCCTGGGCCGCCTGGTGGTGCAGGCGCGGCAGCTGGCGTTGGTCCCCCCAGAAGGGTGACGCCCCGCTAGCGGCCGCTGTCTGCGATGCTTTCCGGCATGGCAAGGATCGCGATCATCGGCGGCGGCAGCATCGGCGAGGCATTGCTGTCGGGTCTGCTGCGGGCCGGCCGGCAGGTCAAGGACCTGGTGGTGGCCGAACGGCTCCCCGAACGGGCCAAGTATCTGGCGGACACCTATTCGGTGCTGGTGACCTCGGTGAGCGAGGCGGTGGAGAACGCGACCTTCATCGTTGTCGCGGTCAAGCCCGCCGACGTCGAGTCGCTGATGGCCGAGTTGGCCAAGGCGGCCTCGGCCGCCGAAAGCGACAGCGCCGACCAGGTGTTCGTCACCGTCGCGGCCGGCATCACGATCGGCTACATCGAGTCCAAGCTGCCGGCCGGCACCCCGGTGGTGCGGGCCATGCCGAACGCGGCGGCGTTGGTGGGGGCTGGAGTCACCGCGTTGGCCAAGGGCCGGTTCGTCACCCCGGCGCAACTCGAGGAGGTCTCCGGGCTGTTCGACTCCGTCGGCGGCGTGCTGACCGTTCCCGAGGCGCACATGGACGCCGTGACCGCACTGTCCGGCTCGGGTCCGGCGTATTTCTTCCTGATGGTGGAGGCGTTGGTGGACGCCGGTGTCGCGGCGGGCCTCACGCGCGAGGTCGCCACCGAGCTGACCGCGCAGACCATGGCCGGGTCGACGGCCATGCTCGTGGAAGCGATGAGCCAGGACCGGCCACCGGGTGCCGGCGAGGGGCTGGGAACGCGGGCGGACGCCACGGCCGCGCAGTTGCGCGCGACCGTCACCTCGCCGGGCGGTACCACCGCCGCTGCGCTGCGCGAACTGGAGCGAGGCGGCTTGCGGGCCGCGGTGGACGCGGCCGTGCAGGCCGCCAAAATGCGCTCTGAGCAGCTAAGAATTACATCGGAATAATTCATGTTTTTTGAATTGATTGTCCCCCACCAGTACCAGTAACCCCACTAGTCCCGCTATTCTCCTCCTTGTATGCACGTGTGGGTGCCAGCGGAGGGGAAGCCGCTGGCATTGCGCGTGCCTGACAGGATTGGGTTGCGATGACGTCTACGAACGGGCCATCTGCGCGAGATTCCGCTGGTAAGCCGCGGGACACGAGTTCCGTCGATGGCCAGCAGGCCAGGACACAGTTCCTCACCGTCGCCGAGGTGGCCGCGCTGATGCGGGTGTCCAAGATGACGGTGTACCGCCTGGTGCACAACGGCGAACTGCCCGCGGTTCGCGTCGGGCGGTCCTTCCGCGTGCACGCCAAGGCCGTCCACGACATGCTCGAGACGTCGTACTTCGACGCGGGCTGATCCGAACCCGCGGCGGCCCGCCCGGCGGGCGTACGGTGCGGTTTGGTGTTGCGTGTGGCCGGCCGGGTAAAGTGGCGAGGTCTTTTCAAGTCCTCACCAACCGGTCACGGGTCAGATAGCGGAGTTCATGGGTTCAGTAATCAAGAAGCGGCGCAAGCGCATGTCGAAGAAGAAGCACCGCAAACTGCTGCGTCGCACCCGGGTGCAGCGCAGAAAACTCGGCAAGTAGACCCCGTTGCGCGGGTCCGGCCCGCGCCCACCGTCACGCGGCCGTAACGCCGCTGCCCCACATGGCCGCTAGGCTGTCCGGGTGGATTTGTCGAGCGGGGATGGTCCCGGGGCGGGCGGCGCCGGGGGCGAGGCCATGCACTACCCGAAGGTGGTGTTGGTCACCGGTGCGTGCCGCTTTCTGGGTGGCTACCTGACCGCGCGCCTCGCGCAGAACCCGCTGATCGGCCAGGTGATCGCGGTGGACGCGATCGCCCCCAGCAAGGACATGCTGCGCCGGATGGGGCGCGCCGAGTTCGTTCGCGCGGACATCCGAAACCCGTTCATCGCCAAGGTGATTCGCAACGGTGAGGTCGACACGGTGGTGCACGCCGCGGCGGCGTCGTATGCGCCGCGGTCCGGCGGCAGCGCCGCGCTGAAGGAAATCAACGTGATGGGCGCGATGCAACTCTTCGCGGCCTGCCAGAAGGCGCCCTCGGTGCGCCGGGTGGTGCTGAAGTCCACCTCGGAGGTGTACGGGTCCAGCCCGCACGACCCGGTGATGTTCACCGAGGACAGCAGCAGCCGGCGGCCCTTCCGGGCGGGTTTTGCCAAGGACAGCCTCGACATCGAGGGCTACGCGCGGGGGCTGGGTCGGCGCCGTCCCGACATCGCGGTCACGATCCTGCGGCTGGCCAACATGATCGGCCCGGCGATGGACACCACGCTGTCGCGCTACCTGGCCGGGCCGTTCGTGCCCACGATGTTCGGCCGCGACGCGCGCCTGCAGTTGCTGCACGAGCAGGACGCGCTGGGTGCGCTGGAGCGTGCGGCGATGGCCGGCAAGGCCGGCACGTTCAACATCGGCGCCGAGGGCATCATCATGCTGTCCCAGGCGATCCGGCGGGCCGGGCGGCTCCCGCTGCCGGTGCCCGGTGTGGGCGTGTGGGCGCTGGATTCGCTGAGACGGGCTAACCACTACACCGAGATCTCCCGGGATCAGTTCGACTACTTGAGCTACGGCCGCGTCATGGACACCGCCCGGATGCGCTCCGAACTTGGCTACCAGCCCAAATGGACGACGGCCGAGGCGTTCGACGACTACGTGCGCGGCCGCGGCCTGACTCCCATAATCGACCCCCATCGGGTACGCTCCTGGGAGGGTCGCGCCGTCGCCTTAGCGCAGCGCTGGGGAAGCCGAAGTCCAGTTCCATGGGGTGGGGTCAGGTAGATATCGTGGCGGGTGACACTCGAGCGAATGTGATTCCCCTGCACACTAATCGGGGTCGGGTAGCGGCGCGTCGGAGAGCCGATCAACGCGCCGAATCGTCGAAGCAGCATCCCTCCCTGCTGTCGGATCCGAGCGGTCGGGCGTCGGCCGAACAGATCGCCGCCGTGGTGCGCGAGATCGACGAGCACCGCCGTGGCGCGGGCGCATCCGGCATGCCCGGAACGGCCGAGTTGCCGCTCAACGAACTCGCCCAGCGCGTCGCCGCGGTCGCCGGTTTCCTCCGGCAGCGGCTCACCGGCGACTACACCGTCGACGAGTTCGGGTTCGACCCGCACTTCAACAGCGCGATCGTCCGACCTTTGCTGCGGTTCTTCTTCAGGTCGTGGTTCCGGGTCGAGGTCACCGGTGTCGAGCACCTGCCGAGCGAGGGCCCCGCGCTGTTGGTGGCCAATCACGCCGGGGTGTTGCCGTTCGACGGGCTGATGCTGTCGGTGGCCGTCCACGACGAACATCCGGCGCATCGGGATCTGCGGCTGCTGGCCGCCGACATGGTGTTCGACCTTCCGGTGGTCGGCGAGGCGGCCCGCAAGGCGGGCCACACGATGGCGTGCACGACGGACGCGCACCGGCTGCTGGCGGCCGGCGAGCTCACCGCCGTCTTCCCGGAGGGCTACAAGGGCCTGGGCAAGCGTTTCGAGGACCGCTATCGGTTGCAGAGGTTCGGGCGCGGCGGCTTCGTGACGGCGGCGCTGCGCACCAAGGCGCCGATCGTCCCGTGCTCGATCGTCGGTTCCGAAGAGATCTACCCGATGCTGGCCGACGTGAAGCTGCTGGCGCGGCTGTTCGGGCTGCCCTACTTCCCGATCACGCCGCTGTTCCCGCTGGCCGGGCCCGCGGGACTGGTGCCGTTGCCGTCGAAGTGGCGCATCGCGTTCGGGGAGCCGATCTACACCAACGACTACGCCGCCTCCGACGCCGAGGACCCGATGGTCACCTTCGAGTTGACCGACCAGGTGCGTGAGACCATCCAGCAGACGCTCTACCGGCTGCTCGCCGGGCGGCGCAACATCTTCTTCGGTTGAGTTTCTTGCGCTGAACCCAGCGCGACAGGCAAGCGCCCCGGTGTCCAACGGCACCGGGGCGCTTTGCGTGCGCGACTATTTGACCGCTATTTGACCAAAGTGAACTGGCAGACGTTGGTGTAGCCGTCGCGGAACAGGTCCGAACACCCACGCAGGTAGTGCATGTAGATGTCGTAGGTTTCCCGGCCCTTGAGGGCGATCGCCTCGTCCTTGTGCGCCTCGAGCGCGTCCGCCCAAGTGGTCAGCGTGGGAACGTAGTTCTTCCCGATCATGTGATGGCGCTCGATCTTGAAACCCGCTTCCGTCGAGTAACGGTCGACCTGCGAGATCTGGGGCAACTTACCGCCGGGGAAAATCTCCCTGAGGATGAAGCTGATGAAGCGCAGCAGGCTCATCGTCGTCTTCAGGCCGAGCTCCTGGGCCTCCTCGGTGGTGGGCACCACGATCGTGTGCAGCAGCATCCGGCCGTCGTCGGGCAGCAGGTTGTAGAACTTCTTGAAGAACGTGGCGTAACGCTCGTATCCCGCGTCACCGGCGCCGTCGGCGAAGTGCTCGAACGCACCCAGCGAGACGATGCGGTCGATCGGCTCGTTGTCGAATTCCTCCCAGCCCTGGATCCGCACCTCTTTGCGGCGCGGGCTGTCGATCTCCTCGAACTTCGCGACGTCGTGGGCGTACTGGTTCTCGCTCAGCGTCAGGCCGATCACGTTGACGTCGTATTCGGCGACGGCGTGGCGCATGGTCGAGCCCCAGCCGCAGCCGATGTCGAGCAGGGTCATGCCGGGCTGGAGATTCAGCTTGTCCAGCGCGAGCTTCCGTTTGGCGTACTGGGCCTCTTCCAGCGTCTTGCTCGGACGGTCCAGGTTCAGCTCCGAAGGCTCGTCGAAGTAGGCGCAGCTGTAGGTCATCGACGGGTCAAGCCAGAGCTTGAAGAATTCGTTGGACTTGTCGTAGTGGGACCGCACCGCTTCCACCGGGGGCTTGAGCGTCCCCCCCGATTGCCCCTGCGACGTCATGAAATCGACCCTACTTTCCGGCTGATATCGATGCAATTGCGGCGACGGTTGCTTCAGCGTCGGCTTCCTGGTGTGCGGCCTCTCCGAGCATCGTCACCGTGCTGGTGACTACCGGGGTGCCGTCCGCGTCGGTGACTTCACTGCGGATTTCTGCGATGACGGTACCGTGCGACTCGATGACCGAGTCAAGATAGGTGTCGAAGTACAACCGGTCGTTGGCCAGGATCGGCCGATGGAACGTGAACTTCTGGTCGCGGTGGAAGACCCGGGCGATGTTGATCGGGATGTTGAATTTGGTGAAGATTTCCAGCTGCACGCGCCGGCCGGCGACGGCCAGGAACGTCAGCGGGGCCAGCACCGTGGGATAGCCGGCGGCCGCGGCGTCTTCCTCGTTGAAGTGTGCCGGATGCTCGTTTTTGATCGCGGTCGCGAACTCCCGGATCTTCTCGCGTCCGACCTCGAAGTAGTCGGGTGCCCGGTAGTGGCTGCCGATCAGTCCTTGGGTTTCTTTGGGAAGTGTCATGCCGCTGCGCTCTCCGCTCGGAATACGGGTTCGACGGCGCAGCTTATCAGCGGGGTTGGCGTCGCGAAGCCAGTGCCGCCAGCGCGCCCCCCGCGGCCCCCAACGCCAAAGCCGAGGGTACACCGATGCGTGCGGCCTTGCGGGCGGTGCGGAAATCGCGGATCTCCCAACCTTTCTCGCGGGCCAGGCTGCGCAGCCGGGCATCGGGGTTGATGGCGACCGCGGTCCCCACGAGGGAGAGCATGGGGACGTCGTTGTAGCTGTCGGAATAGGCGGTGCAGCGCTTGAGGTTCAGGCCCTCCCGGATCGCCAGCGAGCGCACCGCATGCGCCTTGCCGGTGCCGTGCAGGATCTCACCGACCAGCCTGCCGGTGAACACCCCGTCGACCGACTCGGCGACGGTGCCCAGCGCGCCCGTCAGCCCGAGCCGGCGCGCGATGGTCGCCGCGAGTTCGTAGGGCGTGGCGGTGATCAGCCACACCTGCTGGCCGGCATCGAGGTGCATCTGGGTGAGCTCGCGGGTGCCGGCCCAGATCTTGTCGGCGATGATCTCGTCATAGATCTCCTCGCCCAGGGCCACCAGTTCCTGGACCGGGCGGCCCTCGATGAACGTGAGCGCCTTGCGCCTGCCGGCCGCGACGTCGTTGCTGTTCTCCTTGCCGAGAACCTGAAACTTGGCCTGGGCGTAGACGAATCCGAGGACGTCGCGATAGGTGAAGTAATGGCGGGCGGCCAGCCCGCGGCCGAAATGCACCGCCGACGAGCCCTGCACCAGGGTGTTGTCGACGTCGAAGAACGCCGCGGCCGTCAGGTCGACCGGCGGCTGCGGAGCACCGTCGCCGGCGTCGGTGGCCGCCTGCAGCCCCTCGAGCGCACGTGCGGCGCTGGCGTCGGCGGCCAGCGATTCCAGGTCGACCCGACCCAGGGGATCCGCGCCGCCCGACTCAGCGGAAGTCATCGCCCAGCCTCCTACTTGCTGTGCCGCCCGGTGACCCACGGGGTGGCGGTATCAACCCTATCCGGACGGCGTTTGGAGTGGGTTTACACGCGGGGCCGGGGCTGGAGGCCCCGAACCGGCTGGCCCTCGCTCAGGACCACATGGCCAGGTTCACCGCCGCCACATCGGTGTAGTTGGCGTGCGCGGTCGCGCCCGCGGCCTTCAGCTGCGCCAGCGCCGCACGCATCATCGCCTCGCCGCGCGTCCAGCGCCGATGCGCCTCGGCGTGGGCCGCCGCACCCGCACCGCTCCACGTCGCGTGCAGCCGGCCCGCCACGGAATCGACCTCGGCGAGCATCTCTTCGGCATACCGCTGGAAGGCGGCCATCCGCTGCAGGGTCTCGGTCAAGGCGTCCGGATCGACCGCGAACGCCTCAGCCACCGCGCACCTCCCGCATCGCCCGGGCGGCCCCGGCCTCGTTGCCCTGGTAACCGGACGCGGCCCGCGCCATCGCATGGGCCAGGATTGACAGCCCCGCCCGCACCTCGCTGGCCCCGCGATGCCACGACTCCCACGCCGAGCCGTAGGCAGTGCCCGACGCGCCGCGCCAGCCGCCCAGCGCCCGGCCCACCTGATCGTCGAGGTCGGCCAGCTGCGCCTGCAGATGCGCGGCCGCGGCGCTCAGCGACGCGGCGGCCCCCTGCATCGTCAGCGGATCGACGCGCACTGTGTCGTCGGCCATAGCGGCAACCTAGTGAGCGGGGCGGGACCGGACAATTCACCCGGGCCCCACTGCCCCGGTGCCACACTGGTGGCCATGACCCACGCCCCGAGCCGGCCGCAGGTCGAGCTGCTGACCCGGGCCGGTTGCAGCATGTGCGTCCGCGTGGGCGAGCGGCTGGCCGAACTTGCCGCTGAGCTCGGCTTCGACCTGGCGACGACCGACGTCGACGCGGCCGCGGCGGCGGGTGAGCCCGGGCTGCGGGCCGAGTTCGGCGACCGGTTGCCGGTGATCCTGCTCGACGGGCGTGAGCACAGCTACTGGGAGCTCGACGAGCCGCGGCTGCGTGCCGATCTCGCCCGCTGACGAGTGCGGTCGCCGGGCATTTATTTGGTAGCCCACCTGATAAACGTTTACCGTGGACAGCAGTCAATTACTGGAGCAAGCAAGGGAGCTGGCCAGGTGATGCTGCCGTGAGCATCCTGCTCTTCGGGGTTTCGCACCGCAGTGCGCCGGTCTCCGTCTTGGAACAGCTCAGCGTCGACGAATCCGAGCAGACCAAGATCATCGACCGGGTGCTGCAGTCGCCGCTGGTGACCGAGGCGATGGTGCTCTCGACCTGCAACCGGGTCGAGGTCTACGCGGTGGTCGACGCGTTCCACGGCGGGCTGGCGGTGGTGGGTCAGGTGCTGTCGGACCACTCCGGCATGTCGATGACCGACCTGACCAAATACGCCTACGTCCGCTACAGCGAGGCCGCCGTCGAGCACCTGTTCGCGGTGACCAGCGGCCTGGATTCGGCGGTGGTGGGCGAGCAGCAGGTGCTCGGCCAGGTGCGCCGGGCGTACGCGGGGGCCGAGGCCAACCGCACCGTCGGCCGGGTGCTGCACGAGCTGGCCCAGCGGGCGCTGTCGGTGGGCAAGCGGGTGCATTCAGAAACCGGCATCGACGCCGCCGGTGCCTCGGTCGTCTCGGTGGCCCTGGGCCTGGCCGAGCGCAAGCTGGGCGGGCTGGCCGGCAAGACCGCCGTCGTGGTCGGCGCCGGCGCGATGGGAGCACTGTCGTCGGCGCATCTGACCCGCGCCGGCATCGAGCGCGTCTACGTGCTCAACCGCTCGTTGTCCCGGGCGCAGCGACTGGCCCGCAAGGTCCGCGAATCCGGCGTGCGGGCCGAGGCGCTGGCGCTGGAGCGCCTGCCCGAGGCGACGGCGGAGGCCGACGTCGTGGTCAGCTGCACGGGCGCGGTGAGCCCGGTGGTCTCGCTGGCCGACGTGCACCACGCGCTGGCCGCGTCGCACCGGGACGAGTCGGTCCACCCGCTGGTGATCTGCGACCTGGGCATGCCCCGCGACGTCGATCCCGCGGTGTCCGGGCTGCCCGGGGTCTGGGTCGTCGACGTGGACCGCCTCCAGAACGAACCCTCGGCCCACGCCGCGGCCACCGACGTCGACGCCGCCCGCCACATCGTCGCGGCCGAGGTCGCCTCCTACCTGGCCGGACAGCGGATGGCCGAGGTCACCCCGACGGTGACCGCGCTGCGCCAGCGGGCCGCCGAGGTGGTGGAGGCCGAACTGCTGCGCCTGAACAACCGGCTGCCCGGCCTGGAGAGCGGCCAGCGCGACGAGGTGGCTCGCACCGTGCGCCGGGTGGTGGACAAGCTGCTGCATGCGCCAACCGTGCGAATCAAGCAGCTCGCCAGCGCGCCCGGCGGCGACAGCTACGCCGAGGCGCTGCGCGAACTGTTCGAACTCGACCCGACCGCCGTCGACGCCCTAGCCGCCGGTGAATTGCCGGTCATCGCAAGCGGATTCGACGCGGGCGCCCCGCAACCTTCCGCCGAGTAGCCGATTGGCGAGCGTGATCCGAATCGGCACTCGGGGCAGTCTGCTCGCCACCACCCAGGCTGCCGTGGTCAGGGACGCCCTGATCGCCAACGGCCACCCCGCGGAGTTGGTGACCGTCTGCACGGCCGGCGACCGCTCGTCGGCGCCCATCGAGACGCTCGGCGTGGGCGCCTTCACCACCGCGCTGCGCGAGGCCATCGACGACGGCCGCGTGGACGCCGCGGTGCATTCGCACAAGGATTTGCCGACCGCCGACGACCCGCGGTTCACGATCGCGGCGATACCCCCGCGCAACGACCCCCGCGACGCCGTGGTGGCCCGCGACGGGCTGGTGCTCGCGGAGTTGCCGACCGGTGCGCTGGTCGGCACGTCCTCCCCGCGGCGGGCCGCGCAGCTTAGAGCATTGGGTCTCGGTTTGGAAATCCGCCCCCTACGAGGCAACCTAGATACCAGGTTGAACAGGGTAAGCAGTGGTGATCTTGACGCCGTCGTGGTGGCGCGGGCCGGCCTGGCCCGGCTGGGCCGCCTCGACGACGTCACCGAGACGTTGGAGCCGGTGCAGATGTTGCCCGCACCGGCTCAGGGCGCGCTCGCGGTCGAGTGCCGCGCCGGTGATAGCCGGCTGGCCGCGGTGCTGGCCGAGTTGGACGACGCCGACACGCGCGTGGCGGTCACCGCGGAGCGAGCCCTGCTCGCCGAACTGGAGGCCGGTTGCTCCGCACCGGTGGGTGCGATCGCCGAGGTGGTCGAGTCCATCGATGAGGACGGCCGCGTCTTCGAAGAGCTGTCGCTGCGCGCCTGCGTGGCGGCGCTGGACGGATCCGACGTGATCCGCGCGTCCGGCATCGGCAGTCCCGGTCGGGGACGGGAGCTGGGGCTCTCGGTCGCGGCCGAGCTGTTCGAGCTGGGCGCCCGGGAGCTGATGGCCGAAGCGCGGAGGGATCCGGCGCAAGAAAATTGAGTACAGAGCTGAAGTGGGAGCGACAATGACTCGCCAAACAAGCATGCGAGGGCGTAAGCCAAGGCCGGGCCGCATCACTTTCGTGGGTTCCGGTCCGGGCGACCCGGGGCTGCTGACCGCGAAGGCCACCGCGGTGCTGGCCAACGCGGCCCTGGTGTTCACCGATCCCGATGTGCCCGAGCCGGTGCTGGCGCTGATCGGTAAAGAACTGCCGCCGGTGTCCGGCCCGGAGCCGGCGAATCCGCCGCCGGCCGGCGCCGCGGGCGACAAGGGGCAGGCCGCACCCGCGGTGGTGCCCGGCGGCCCCGATGTCCGCCCGGCCCTGGGCGAGCCGGCCGAGGTCGCCAAGACCCTGACCGCCGAGGCCCGCTCCGGTGCCGACGTGGTCCGCCTGGTCGCCGGGGACCCGCTGACCCTCGACGCGGTCATCGCCGAGGTGAACGCCGTGGCGCGCTCCCACCTGCACGTCGAGATCGTGCCCGGCCTGGCCGCCGCCAACGCGGTCCCGACGTATGCGGGGTTGCCGCTGGGCTCGGCGCACACGGTCGCCGACGTGCGCGACCCACGTGTCGACTGGGAGGCGCTCGCGGCGGCTCCCGGGCCGCTGATCCTGCAGGCCACCGCCTCGCACCTGGCCGACGCGGCCCGCACCCTCATCGAGCACGAACTGGCCGAGACCACGCCGTGCGTGGTGACCGCGAACGGCACCACCTGCCAGCAGCGTTCGGTGGAGACCACGCTGGCCGGGTTGACCGACCCGGGGGTGCTGGGCGGCATGGACCCCGGTTCGCCGCTGGCGAACGGGCGTGACCCGCAGACCGCCCCGCTGGTGGTCACTATCGGCAAGACGGTGAGCAACCGGGCGAAGCTGAACTGGTGGGAGAGCCGCGCGCTCTACGGCTGGACGGTGCTGGTGCCGCGCACCAAGGATCAGGCCGGGGAGATGAGCGAGCGGCTGACGTCGTACGGCGCGCTGCCGATCGAGGTGCCCACGATCGCCGTCGAGCCGCCGCGCAGCCCCGCTCAGATGGAGCGGGCCGTCAAGGGCCTGGTCGACGGCCGCTTCCAGTGGGTGGTGTTCACCTCGACCAACGCGGTGCGCGCGGTCTGGGAGAAGTTCGGCGAGTTCGGCCTGGACGCCCGCGCGTTCTCCGGGGTCAAGATCGCCTGCGTCGGCGAGTCGACGGCCGACCGGGTGCGTGCGTTCGGGATCAGTCCGGAGCTGGTGCCGGCCGGCGAGCAGTCCTCGCTCGGCCTGCTCGACGATTTCCCGCCGTATGACAGCGTTTTCGACCCGGTGAACCGCGTTCTGCTGCCCCGCGCCGACATCGCCACCGAGACGCTGGCCGAGGGGCTGCGCGACCGCGGCTGGGAGATCGAGGACGTCACCGCCTATCGCACCGTGCGCGCCGCGCCGCCGCCGGCGGCGACCCGCGAGATGATCAAGACGGGCGGCTTCGACGCGGTGTGCTTCACCTCGAGCTCCACGGTGCGCAACCTGGTGGGCATCGCGGGCAAGCCGCACGCGCGGACCATCATCGCCTGCATCGGCCCCAAGACCGCCGAGACGGCCGCGGAGTTCGGTCTGCGGGTGGACGTGCAGCCCGAGATCGCCGCCGTGGGGCCGCTGGTGGACGCGCTGGCCGAACACGCCGCGCGGCTGCGCGCCGAGGGGGCGCTGCCACCGCCGCGCAAGAAGAGCCGCAGGCGCTAGTGATCCCCGCCCCCCTCGCGAGCGTGCGTGTCTGCACACCGACACGCCGTCGGGGCTGGCATTCTGCGCACGCTCGCGGCTACGAAACTGCGCAATGAGCGGCGACGCGTTTCTCCGGCAGCGCCCGCGCCGGCTTCGCTCCAGCCCCGCGCTGCGTCGCCTGGTGGCCCAAACGTCTTTGCAACCAAGGCATCTGGTGCTGCCCATGTTCGTCGCCGACGGGATCGACGAGCCGCGGCCGATCCCGTCGATGCCGAACGTGGTTCAGCACACCCGGGATTCGCTGCGCAGCGCGGCCGCAGCCGCCGTCGCCGCCGGGGTGGGCGGGCTGATGCTGTTCGGCGTGCCACGCGAGGAGGACAAGGACCCGGCCGGCTCGGCCGGCACCGACCCCGACGGCATCCTCAACGTGGCCCTTCGCGACCTGGCCAAGGATCTCGGCGACGCCACGGTGCTGATGGCCGACACCTGCCTGGACGAGTTCACCGACCACGGGCACTGCGGTGTCCTTGACGAGCGGGGCGGGGTCGACAACGACGCCACCGTGTCCCGATACGTGAAACTGGCCGTGGCGCAAGCAGAGTCGGGCGCTCATGTGGTCTCACCGAGCGGAATGATGGACGGCCAGGTGGCGGCGATCCGCGACGGCCTGGACGCCGCGGGCCGCACCGACGTGGCGATCCTGGCCTACGCCGCGAAGTTCGCGTCGGCGTTCTACGGCCCGTTCCGCGAGGCGGTCAGTTGCAGCCTGTCCGGGGACCGTCGCACTTACCAGCAGGAGCCGGGCAACGCCCGGGAGGCGCTGCGCGAGGTCGAGCTCGACCTCGACGAGGGGGCCGACATCGTGATGATCAAACCCGCGATGGGCTACCTCGACGTGGTGTCGGCGGCGGCCTCGATCTCGCCGGTGCCGGTGGCCGCCTACCAGGTGTCGGGGGAGTACGCGATGATCTGCGCCGCGGCCGCCAACGACTGGATTGACGGACGCGCCGCGGCGTTGGAGTCGTTGACCGGCATCCGGCGCGCCGGAGCCGATATTGTGCTCACCTACTGGGCCGCGGATGCCGCGGGTTGGCTTTCGTGACGGGTCCGGCGGGTAACACACACCAGGTGAGGCATCAGATGACATCAGCCAGCGAGGCTAGCTCCCAGCCGCTGTTCTACGAGCCGGGAGCCAGCTGGTACTGGGTGCTGCTGGGGCCGATGTCGGCGGTGTCGATGATCCTGATCGAAGTGTGGAGCGGTGCCGGGGTGCAGCTGCTGACGCCGCTGATCTTCCTGGTGATGGTGTCGGCGTTCGTGGCGCTGCAGGTCAAGGCGGCGCGCATCCACGTCTCGGTGGAGCTCACCGAAGACACCCTGCGCGAGGGCACCGAGACGATCCTGGTGCGCGAGATCGTCAGGGTCTATCCGGAGGCCGAGAACCACGAGGCGTCCGGCAAGGAGCTGGCCAAGTGGCAGTCGGCGCGGGCGCTCGGCGAGTTGGTCGGGGTTCCGCGCGGCCGGGTCGGCATCGGGCTGCGGCTCACGGAGGGTCGCACCGCGCAGGCCTGGGCGCGGCGCCACCGTGACCTGCGGACGGCGCTGATCCCGCTGGTCCAGGAACGGGTGCAACCCCCCGACGCCGTCGCCGGCTTCGACCGTGACGACGACGATGCCGGGTCGGCGCAGTGATCGCACGCTCCCGGGCCGGCTATCGGGCGTTCCTCGAATTGGCCTTGGCCTGTGCGGCGTCGGTGGGCGCGGGCGTGAGCTGGGTGCACGCGCATCGGAGCGTCGAGGTCGCGCCGATCGCGGACGGACAGCCCGTCACCACCTCGATGGTCTATGACCCGCAGCTGCTGCTGCTGACACTGGTTCTGGTGTCGGCGGCCGGGGTACTGGCGGTGGCCGGGGTGGCCCGGGCGCTTCGCGCGCGGCGCGGCCCCGAAAGCTAGCGCGTCAGGCCGTCTGCCGGACCAGCGGCAGCATCAGCTGGCGGCGGCCGGCGATGGCCTCGGCCAGGTCGCGCAGGGCCTGGTGGACCGAGCCCGTGATCGGAAGCCGCGCGGCGTCGTCGCCGCCGTGGTCGCTCAGCGCGTCGATGAGCGCCGGGCTGGCGACCAACATCCACTCCACGCCGGCGGCGCGGCACTGTTCGTCGAAGGTCGCGAATAGCGAGATGGCCGGCGCAGCAAAGTGGTGCACGTCGCTCATGTCGAGCACCACCGGATTCTCCCCCACCACGAAGTGCCGCAGATGTTCGCCGACCCGCTCGACATTGACAGCGTCGATCTCGCCCCGCACCGTCACCACCGTCGCCAGGTGACGGCAGTGCGCGCGGATCTGCGCACCACCGCAGTCAAAGGTGCAATTTCCCTGCCGAGTCCTGATGTTCGCGACGGTCATGAGCATCCTCATCCGGGTGGTAGTGCGGAGGTCGAGTCGACGCCGACCGACCTTGTAGTAGTACGTTTACCCGCGAAATTAAGGAGACCGACAACCACGTCTAACTCTTCGCTAAGAAGCCGCGCGCGGGCCGCGAGCAACGTCGGTGCAACCGGCCGAACGGGGAGCGCACCGGCGCCCTTGAAGCCTTTACGGCCGCTTCGCTGTTAGGCTGCCAGGGCTGCCGGATGCGGGTCGGGGGGGCTCGACAATGACGACCGCCCGGGCGGCCGAACGGCACTCGGATGACGAACAGCAGCCGGACGGAAAGAGCATCGTGCGCACCGGAGAGATCAAGGGCGAGATCAAGGCCCTGACCGGACTGCGCATCGTGGCCGCGGTGTGGGTGGTGCTGTTCCATTTCCGCCCGATGCTCGGCGACGCCTCGACCGGCTTCCTGGACGCGCTGGCCCCGGTGCTCAACTGCGGCGCGCAGGGCGTCGACCTGTTCTTCATCCTCAGCGGATTCGTGCTGACCTGGAACTACCTCGACCGGATGGGCCGGTCGTTCTCGACGCGCGCCACCCTGCACTTCCTGTGGCTGCGGCTGGCCAGGGTGTGGCCGGTCTACCTGCTCACCCTGCACCTGGCCGCCCTGTGGGTGATCCTCACCCTGCACGTCGGCCATGTGCCGTCGCCCGACGCCGGGCGGCTCACCGCGGTCAGCTACGTGCGCCAGATCCTGATGATCCAGTTGTGGTTTGAGCCGTTTTTCGACGGGTCGAGCTGGGACGGGCCGGCCTGGTCGATCAGTGCCGAATGGTTGGCCTACCTGTTGTTCGGTCTGCTCGTGCTGGTGATCTTCCGGATGACGCATGCCACGAGGGCGCGCAGCCTGGCGCTGCTGGCGTGCGCGGCGACGCTGCCGCCGGTGGTGCTGTTGCTGGCCAGCGGCCACTTCTACACACCGTGGAGCTGGCTGCCGCGCATCGTCACGCAGTTCACCGCCGGCGCGCTGGCCTGTGCCGCCGTGCGCAGGCTGCGGCTGACCGATCGGGGCCGCCGCGTCGGCGGGTACGCCTCGCTGGCGCTGCTGGCAGCCATGGGGGGTGTCCTGTACTGGTTCCACGCGCACCCGATCTCCGGCGTCGTGGAGAACGACAGCGGCGGGGTGCTCGACGTGCTGTTCGTCCCGCTGGTGATGACGCTGGCGGTCGGCCTGGGCAGCCTGCCGAGGCTGCTGTCGACCCGGGTGATGGTGTACGGCGGGCAGATCTCGTTCTGCCTCTACATGGTCCACGAACTTGTTCACACGGCATGGGCGTGGGCGGTGATCCAGTTCGACCTCACGCCATGGGAGCAGGACAATCCGTGGAAGTGGAACGTCATCGGCCTGCTCGCGATCGCCGTGGCTTTCTCGGTGCTGATGTATCACTTCGTCGAAGAGCCCGCCCGTCGTTGGATGCGCAGCATGGTCGACACCAAAGCCGCCAAGGCGGGAGCCGGACCCGGCGAACCGGCGAGCCCACGGGTCCACCAGATCGAACGCGCGCGGGAAGCCCCCTCGGTGCGGGCCGTGTGACCCGATTGCATGCCGCGCGTTGACGGGTCGTCTGCGCCGGTTTGTTCGTACGATTCCCTGGAGACACAAGCGCGGCGCCCGTCGGTGCCGTCCGTAGGGGAGGTTGGTGTGAGTCGTCTGGCCACGGTCGCCGCCGGCCTCGCCTGCGTGGTCGGCGTGGTCTTGGGGCAGCTGGCGCATCCCGCGTGGGCGCGGGCATACGACAATCTGGACACCCGGCTCTACCGGGTCGCGGTCGTCGGCGACTCCTACACGACGGGCACCGACGAGGGCGGTCTGGGCCCGTATTCGTGGACCGCCCGGGCCTGGCGCGCCCTTGCCGCGCAGGGGTTGCGGATTGCGCCCGACGTGGCCGCCGAGGGCAGGGCCGGCTACGTCGTGCCCGGCGACCACGGCAGCATTTTCGAGGACCTGACCGGGCGCGCGGTCACCCCCGACGACGTGCTGGTGGTGTTCTTCGGCTCCCGCAACGACGAGGGCGCCGACCTGGGAATGCTGGGCGGAAAGGCCCGCAGCACATTCGATCTCGCGCGGCATCTGGCGCCCACGGCCCGGTTTTTGGTGATCGGACCCCCGTGGCCGACCGCCGACGTGCCCGAGGACATCGTGGCGATCCGCGACGTGCTCAACGCCGAGGCTCAGGCCGCGGGAGCGGCTTTCGTCGACCCGCTCGGCGACCGCTGGTTCGTCGACCGGCCCGATCTGATCGGCGCCGACGGCGTGCACCCCACCGACGCGGGACACGAGTACCTGGCGGACAAGATCGCGCCGCTGATCCGCATGCAACTGCCCCGCTGAGCCGATCGGGAACGCGGGTTGGGTAGCCGGAGTTGTCGGTGCCTGCTGTGATGATGGGGGTATGTGTTTGACCGCGTCGTTGGGGCTTGCGCAGGCGCCTGCTGAGCCGTTGATTCCTCAGGAGCGGCTGGCGGTGTTGTTTGAACAGTTGTCGGAGTTGGCCGGTCAGCGCAATGTGATTGATGGGCGCATCGTGGAGATCGTGGCCGAGATCGATCGGGACAGGCTGTGTGGGATGACGGGGGCGCGCTCGGTGGCGGCGTTGGTGGCCTGGAAGCTGGGGTTGTCCTCGGCGAACGCGCACACGATGACGACGGTGGCGGGCCGGCTTGAGGAGTTTCCGCGGTGTGTGCAGGGGATGCGGGAGGGCCGTTACTCGCTGGATCAGATCGGGGTGATTGCCGCCCGCGCCGGGCAGGGCTCCGATGAGCATTATGCGGAGTTGGCCTCGGTCGCCTCGGTGAGTCAGTTGCGCACCGCGGTCAAGCTCGAGCCGCGACCGCAACCGGATGCGCGTCCGGATCCGCAGCCCTCGATCACCAAAACCTCCACCAGCGAAGACCTCACCTGCTGGCGGATCAAGCTGGCGCCGCCGGAGGCGGCGCAATTCGATGCGGCGTTGGCCGCCCACCGCGATGCCCTGGTCGCCGAGTGGAAACGCGACCGCGGCGAGGGTGGGCCCGCCTCGGAGACCGCCCAGCCCATGCCGGGCACCCTGGAGGCGTTCCAACGGCTAGTGGAGACGGGCTGGGACGTCGAGGCGGCGCGCCGCCCGCACGGGCAGCACACCACGGTGGTGGTGCACCTGGATGTCGACCGACGCGCCGGGGTGCTGCATCGGGGCCCGCTACTCAGCGACGCCGACCGCCAACACCTGAGTTGTGATGCCACCTGGGAGGCCTGGTTTGAGCGCGACGGCGAACTGATCGGCGCCGGGCGCACCACGCGCCAGATCGGCCGGCGGCTGCGTCGCGCCCTTGAGCACCGCCACCCTTCGTGTGCGGTGCCCGGTTGCGGGGCCACCCGCGGCCTGCACGCCCACCACATCTGGCATTGGGAAGACGGCGGCCCCACCGAACTGGCCAACCTGGTGCTGGTCTGCCCCTATCACCACCGGCTACACCACCAGGGCCACATCAGGATCACCGGACCCGCCGACGCTTTGACCGTCACCGACAGCGACGGCCAACCCTTGGACCCGGGCCCACTGGCTCGCCCACCCACTCTGGCCCCACCGGCCGCACCGCCCTACCCCGGGCCCACCGGCGAACGCGCCGACTGGTGGTGGTACGACCCCTTCCAACCCCAACCACCACCCAGCACCAACTAGCTGGTGTGCCGGGCGGCTTCCCGAACGAGCTGCACCCGGGAGGACACCGCGAGTTTGGTGTAGACGTGCGTGAGATGAGACTGCACGGTGCGCGGTGAGACGAACAGCCGCGCGGCGATGTCTTTGTTGGGCAGTCCCTCGGTGACTAGCCGGACGACGTCGCGTTCGGTGGGCGTCAGTGACTCCCATCCGCTGCTCGGGCGCCCGCGTGCACCCCGGCCCCGCTGCGCGTAGCCGATGGCCTCATCGGTGGACAGCGCGTGGCCTTCGGCCCAGGCGACATCGAAAGCCTGCTGTCCCAATGCTTCCTTAACCACCGCCAGGGCGGCGTCGTAGGCCGCCTGAAAAACCTTGAAGCGCACCTCGCCGTGCCGCTGCCGCATGCTTTCTGCCGCACCGAACAGCCGGGCGGCATGCTCGGGGTTGGTGGCGGCGGCGAGTGCTGCCAGGCATTCGAGGGCGTCGGGCAGGCGCAGGTATCCGCCGGTGCGCTCGGCGACCGCGACGGCGTCGTACAGGTCGCTTTGGGCCTGCTGCGGTTCACCTTGAGCGAGGGCGACGCGGGCGCGCGCCGTCAGCGCCACCATCCGATGCCATCCCGGCGCGACTGCGACGGTGTCGTTCGCCCAGCGGCGGGCGGCGACCAGATCGCCGCAGCCCAGGCCCGTTTCGGCCATGGGCACGGTGCTTCTGATTAACAGCTCCTTCAGCGGATAGGTGTGCCGCCAGGCCGCCTCGCAGGCCTGTTTGGCGGCCGCGGCATCGCCATGGGCCAGCGCTGCGTTGGCCACGGCCGCGTAGGTGCTGTCCTCGTGGAAACCGCCCAGGGTGGCCCCGACTTGGAGGGCGGCTTCGGCGGCCGCGCGCGCCGCCGCGGCATCGCCGCTACACACGACTGCTTGCGCCAACGTGATCAGACCGAATGTTTCCATCGGGCGGTCCCCGGCCGCCCGCGCCTCCTCGACCAGCGAGTGGGATACCAGCAGGGCCTCGGTGAGCTTGCCCTGCATCGCCAGCGCACCGCTGAGGAACGTCCGGCTGTATCGAGACATGAAGCTGTCGCCGAGGGCGTCGGCGACGTCTCGTCCCTCCTCGCCGGCCGCCTGCGAAGCGATGGGATCACCTGCGGCGCTGTAGGCGAAGCACTGGTAGGCGCGCACGTGGTAAAGGACGGAAAGGTCGCCGGACGCGCGGGCCAGGTCGACCGCCTCGGAGAAATATGGCTCTGCCAGCTCCGTATTGAACGCGAGCAGGCCGCAGCTCATCAGGTTTTGTGCAACTAGTGCCGGATCGGCGAGCTGGCGTGCAGCGGCCAGCGCTTGTTCCGCCCGTTGCAGGCTGAAGGGTACCGAGAACCACACCGCCAGCAGTCCCACGTCGGCGACCGCCTGTACCCAGACCCGCGGAGCGACATCGCTGTCGCGGTAGCGCTCGTCGCTGAAGACGGCGTCGAACTCGGCCACGCCCTCGCGGAACCGTCCGCGCGTCAGCCAGAGCCGCTGCAGCGCCGACACGAGTCGCAGCGCCGGCTCGAACTCTGCGGCGTCGCAACTCCAGGCGTGCGCGGCCCGCAGGTTGGCGATCTCGAGTTCGGCCCAGGGGACCAGCGGCGCTGTGTCGCCGAGTCCCTGTGCCGCCAGCGCCGCCGCGGCGGCGGTGTAGTGGTCGCGGTGGCGGGTCCGCACGGCCTCGGCCTCGCCGGACTCCGCGAGCTTTTCCAGGCCGTACTGGCGGACGGTCTCCAGCAGGCGGTAGCGCATGGTGCCGCCGACGTCCTCGGCGACCACCAGTGACTTGTCCACGAGGAGTCCGAGCAGGTCGATCAGCTGAAAGTGCTCGACGTCCGCGTCGGCGCCCACGGCGTGCGCGGCGTCCAGGTCGAACCCGCCCATGAGCACCGCCAGGCGCCGGAACAGGATCCGTTCGGACTCGGTGAGCATGGCGTGCGACCAGTCGATGGAGGCGCGCAGTGTCTGCTGGCGGCGCACCGCGGTGCGTGCGCCCCCGGCGAGCAGGCGGAAGTTGTAATGCAGGCCGTCGACGATCTGGGTCAGCGACAGCGTGCGGGTGCGTGCCGCGGCCAGCTCGATCGCCAGCGGCATGCCGTCCAGGCGCCGGCAGATCTCGGCGATCGCGGCCGAATTGTCTTCGGTGAGGCGGAAATCCGGCCTCGTCCGACGCGCCCGGTCGACGAACAAGTCGACGGCCTCGTCGTCCGCCGACAGCGACGGCACCCGCCAGGTGAGTTCTCCGGCGAGGCCGATCGGCTCGCGACTGGTCGCCAGCACGCTCACACCCGGCCCCGCATCCACCAGCGCCATCACCAGGTTCGCGCTGGCGTCCAGCAGGTGCTCGCAGTTGTCGAGAACCAGCAGCATCGTGCGGTCCCGGACGAACCTCGACACCGTCTCCATGATGGAACGGCCCGGTTGGTCGGCAAGCCCCAACGTCCGGGCCAGCACCACGGGGACGAGGAGGGGATTGGTGACCGGGGCGAGGTCGACAAACCAGGCCCCGGAATCGAATTCGTGCGCGACCTGGTCGGCGACTCGTACCGCCAACCGCGTCTTGCCGACGCCGCCCGCGCCGGTCAGGGTCACCAGCCTGTTCCCTTTCAACGACTGCACGATGTCGTCGACCTGGGAGGCGCGGCCGACGAAGCTGGTCAACTGAACCGGAAGATGGGAACCCTCGACATCGTTGGCAGTGCGCAGCGGCGGGAAGTCGTTGCGCAGCTGCGGATGATTGAGTTGCACAACGCGTTCCGGGCGCGGCAGGTCGCGCAGCGCGTGCACGCCCAGGTCGGTCAGCCATGCGTCGTCGGGCAACCGGTCGACCACCAGGGGTTCGGTGGCGCCGGAGAGCACGGTCTGTCCGCCGTGGGCGAGGTCGCGCAGCCGCGCGGTCCGGTTGATGGTCGGGCCGGCGTAGTTGCCGGCATCGCGCAGCTGAATCTCCCCGGTGTGCAGCCCGATGCGAATGCGGATCGGCGCCACCGCGGCCAGCTGCAGCCGCAGCGCGCAGGCGACGGCGTCGCTGGCGCGGGCGAACGCGACCACGAAGCTGTCGCCCTCGCCCTGTTCGACGGGCCGCACCCCGCCGTGGGCGGCGACCAGCTCGTCAACGATGTCGTTGAGCCGTCCCAGCGCGGCCGTCATGGACTCGGACTGGGTTTCCCACAGCCGGGTGGAGCCCTCGACGTCGGCGAGCAGCAACGTCACGGTTCCGGTTGGCAGCTCGCTCACGCCCAGCTCGCTCCAGGTCAGCGGCGGCGTTTCCGCCGGTAGGTCGATTGCGCTCATGCTAGCCAGCATGCGCGCGTCGCGGGCGGCAAAACATCAGCAAAACTGCGTAGACCGCGGCCGGCGACGTGCGGATTTGCGGTTCAGTCGTCCGCGTGACGCTCGTAGTCCCATCGCTCGAGGCGTTCCTGCAGACGCATCAGGCCGGCGCCCACGAGCGGCGTAACGGCCGCGATGCAGACCAGCAGCAGCGGAGTCATGCGGGACACCTCCAAGATCGTTCCACTACTGAGACGTTCGGCGACAGCGGGAAGTTCATGACGTCCTCACCCGCTCAGCACCCGGTCGGCCAGCGCGCCCAGCACGGGCGCGAGCAGCCGGGCGTACTCGGGGGTCACGTGGTTGTCGTCGCGGAATACCAGGGTGTTGCCGACGATCACCGGGCAGCGGTCGGGCGTGCAGAACAGGTCGGTCAGGTCGGCGTAGCGACCGCCGCCGTCTCCGGTGGCCGCCCGCTCGGCGGCGATCCCGGCGTCGTCGACCCCGACCGATCGCGCCGGCGCGCAGGCGCTCGCGTCGTCGAGGTGACCGGAGAGGCACGCGGGCACCGACGAATGCGGATCCGCGACGGGGCCCAGCACCAGGACGGTCGATCCGGCGTCGCGCAACTGCCGGACGGTGCCGGCCAGGGTGGCGATCCACGCGGGGTCATAGGAGGTGAAACCGAAGTCCGCGCCGTAGCGCCGGCTCATGCTCACCACGACCAGGCGCGGGCGCTCGGCCTTCATGCGGGCCATGATCTGGTCGCGCCACTGCTCGCACTCGGTGAATTCGCGACCCAGGTACGGGCTGGTGATGCGCAGGGCCTGCAGGGGACAGGTCACTTTGGCCAGGGTTTCTAGCCGCCAATGCCGTTGCGCGGCAACCAGTTCGAATGCCGGGTCCCACATGGCGGCGTGCGAGTCGCCGATCAGGGCCACCGTGGTCGGCGAGGCGGTGTCGCCGGCGGCGCACTCATCTTGCCCGAGGTCGCGCCAGGAGCGCACGCAGCCGTTGACGAACACCGTGGGCTTGTCGGCCGCGGCCTCGGCCAGCGGCGGGTCCAGGTTCGACGGGACCGGCCCCAGGTTCGCCGGCGCGGCGACCGCGTCGCGGGCCTGCGCGAAGGCGCGGCGCACCGCCTCGTCCCGCGGGGAGGGGAGCGGAGGTGCGGGCAGCGCGGCGATGCTCGCCCTGGGGGCGGCCGCCCCGTGGCCGGCGGGCACCGGCACCGCGTTGAGCAGCAGCACGCAGGCGCAGGCCGCGGCCGCGCTGGCGGCGCCTGCCACGGCCAGGCTCGTCTTCGCGGATCGGCGCAGGGCGGCCGCGAACCGGCCCGGGTTCTCCACCAGGTGCAGGGTGATCACGGCCAGCCCGGCCGAGACGGCGGTGGCGGCCAGGCGGGCGGGCAGGCCGGCGGGGCCGCCCAGCAGCGCCGGCAGCAGCAGCAGCACCGGCCAATGCCACAGGTACCACGAGTAGGACACCCGGCCGATCGCCCGCATCGCCGGGCGGCACAGCAGGCGGCCGGCCCCCAAACTACCGGCGGCGCAACCGCCGCCGATCACCAGCACGGTGCCCAGCACCGGCAGCAGCGCCGCGGTGCCCGGGTAGGGGGTGCGGGCATCGAACTGGGTGCAGGTCAGCAGGATCAGCGCCAGGCCACCGCTCCCGGCGACCGACGCGGGCAGTAGGGGCAGCCGGCGCCAGCGGCGGATCGACAGGGCCACCAGGCCGCCCGTCGCCAGTTCCCAGGCGCGGGTGGGCAGCGAGAAGAACGCCCACGGCGGCGACTCGCGGGTCCACAGCACGGCCGCGGTCAGCGACGCCGCCCCCACCAGCGCCAGAATCAGCGCGTAGGGCGCGGCCCGGGAGGCGTCGCGGTGCAGCCGCCGGACGAGCCAGGCCACACCGATGAGCAGGGCCGGCCACAGCAGATAGAACTGCTCCTCAACGCCGAGGGACCAGTAGTGCTGGAACGGCGACGGCAGGTCGGCGCCCAGGTAGTCGGTGCCCTGGGCGGCGAAGCGGTAGTTGCCGACATACAGGGCGGCGGCGATGCCGTCGACGAACACGCTGCGGGCCTGCAGGGGCGGCAGCGCGATCGCCGCGGCGACGGCGGTGACGGCGCCGACGGTGGCCGCGGCCGGCAGCAGGCGACGGGCGCGCGCGCCGTAGAACCGGCCGAGTGACACCGTGGCGGTGGTACTCACCTCGCGCCACAGCAGCCCGGTGATCAGGAAACCGGAGATGACGAAGAAGACGTCCACACCGATGTAGCCGCCGCGGATTCCCGGCACGCCCGCGTGGTAGAGGACGACTGCCAGCACCGCGACGGCCCGCAGCCCCTCGATGTCCGGACGGAACCCGCGTGCCGTTTTCATGTGCTTCGGCTAGGACGCCAGCCAGGCCAGCTCGCCGGGCAGCTGGCCCTTCCAATAGAACATGTCATGGCCGCCAAGCGAAAAGCCTCCTGCCGGTGGCGTTTTCAGTTGGCCGATGAATTGGCGGGTGGCAAACGAGAAGCGGTCGAAGGTTCCGCAGTCCACCCGCAGCGGGATCTGCGAGAGCGCCGGCACGCCGAACACGCTGTTGGCCACCCAGTCGTCATAGCTGTCGAACGCCCCGGGGGTGCTGCCGGTGAACGAGGTGAACAACGCCGGGCTGATCGCGCAGATCCCGGCCGTGCGCGCGGGGCCGAGTTTGGCGCCCAGGTGCAGCGCGCCGTAGCCGCCCATGGACCACCCCATGAAACCCACCCGGGAGGTGTCCATCCCCATCGAGGTCAGCATGGGCAGCAGTTCGTCGAGCACCATCGCGCCGGAGTCCACCCCCGATGCCCGCCGGTGCCAATAGGTGTTGCCGCCGTCCACGCCCACCACCGCGAACGGCGGCCGGCCCTCCTTGACCAGTTGCGCGAGCCCGTTCTCCACGCCGACCTCGAGCATCTGGTTGGCGTCGCCGTCGACGCCGTGCAGCGCGATCACCGGGCGCAGCGCTCCCGTCTGGCCCGGCGGGAGGGCGATCACCCAATTGGTCTTGACGCCGCCGCGGGCCGCCGAGACGAACGAGCCGGTGAGTCGGGTCGGCAGGGTGGTGCCCGCAGTCGAGGGCTCGAACGGGGCGGGCGCCTGGGGCGGCGGCGCCGCCTGCGCCTCCAGCGGGTCCAGCAGGGTACTGAGCCCCCACGCGCCGGCGGCGGCCGCACCGGCACCGGCGCCGATGCGCAGCACCGCACGGCGATTCAGTTCGGGCACGAGCGTTATGATGCCGCGCCGGCCGCGCTTTGCCGGCCTAGCCACGCCGTGTGGCGGTTTTGTGATGCAGGGGTCACGAAGGGGTGACATTCCCGGCGAAGGGGTTGGCGAGCCGTTCACCCCGCGGATGCCGGGCGACGGGTTAGGCTCGGTGGTGCTTAGCGGCCTGGCAGTGCGTCGCGTCGCCGCCCTGCTCGCGGTGCTCCTTCTCGTCGCGTCGTGCGCGCGGCATCCCGCCCCGCCGGACGCCGGACCCGGCACCTCGACGCCGATCCGCCATCTGGTGGTCGTCTTCGAAGAGAACGTGTCATTCGACCACTATTTCGGCACCTACCCCCACGCGGCAGGCGTCGACGGCCAGCCTTTCACGGCGAAGCCGGGCACTCCCGCGGTGGACGGCCTGAGCCCGGACCTGCTGTCGCACAACCCGAACGCGGCCCAGCCGATGCGCCTGGGCGGACCGGCCCAGCAGGTGACCTGCGATCAGGACCACGCCTACCGGGCCGAGCAGCTGGCCTTCCACGGCGGCGCGATGGACCGGTTCGTCGAGCACACCGAGGGCGGGGCGTGTGCGCCACCGGCCTTCGCGGCGCCCGGTCTGGTGATGGGCTACTACGACGGCAACACGGTGACCGCGCTGTGGAACTACGCCCAGCACTACTCGTTGAGCGACAACTTCTACAACACCACCTTCGGCCCCTCGACGCCGGGGCACCTCAACCTGGTGTCCGGCCAAACACACGGTGTCACAACGAAGTTCATGCCCGGTGGGCAGCCCTTCCCGCCGCACTACGTCATCGACGACACCGGCAACGGCCAGGGAACGCTCATCGATGACTCCCAGCCGCTGGGCGACGACTGCGCTACCCGGGACCAGGTTCGGTTCGCCGGCAACAAGAACATCGGTGACCTGCTCAACGCCAAGGGCGTCACCTGGGGGTGGTTCCAGGGCGGCTTTCGGCCCACCGGCCGCCGGCCGGACGGCACCGCGGAGTGCGGCGCGACGCACAACATCGGGGCCGCCCTCGGCGGGACCGGCACCGCCGGCGCGTTGGCCTTCGGTGTCAAACCCGACTACGTCCCCCATCACGAGCCGTTCCAGTACTTTCCGTCGACGGCGAACCCGCACCACCTGCCGCCGAGCGCGACCGACAGGATCGGCAGCGCCGACCAGGCCAACCACCAGTACGACCTGTCGGACTTCTGGTCGGCCGCCGACGCCGGGCGGCTGCCGTCGGTGAGCTTCCTCAAGCCGCCGGCCTACCAGAACGGGCACGCCGGCTACTCCGACCCGCTGGACGAGCAGCGGTTCCTCGTCGAGACGATCAACCGCCTGCAAGCGCTGCCGCAATGGCGCGACATGGCGATCATCGTCGCCTATGACGACTCCGACGGCTGGTACGACCACAAACCCTCGCCGATCGTGTCCCCTTCGGCCACCAGCGAGGACGCGCTGAACGGGCCCGGCCGCTGCGGGGACCCGGCCGCCACGCCCGTCGCCTACCAGGGGCGGTGTGGGTACGGGCCGCGTCTGCCGCTGCTGGTGATCTCGCCCTACGCCCGGGCCGATTTCGTCGACCACACGCTGACCGACCAGACGTCGATACTGCGGTTCATCGAGGACAACTGGGACACCGGGCGCGTCGGCGATCACTCCTTCGACGAGCGCGCCGGCTCGCTGGCCGCGATGTTCGACTTCACCGGGCCGGCGCAACCGGCGCTCGCGCTCGACTCGCGCACCGGCAACCCGCGCTAGCGAACCGGCCCGGCTTCGCGCCGCGGTGTCCGCGGGCCACATACCGCCCGGGGCATCGGCATTTCGCAATTGTGCCCGCAGTTCACAGTTGCACGCGGCTACGGGTACACTGAAGTGCCGGTGTGAGAGCGACGGGTCCTGCGGACAGTTCCGCGTGTGGAGTCGCACGTATGGGGCTCAACCCGGATTACGTCGTTTTCGCTCGACGGAATGCGTCGGAGTTTTGAGTCCACCCACGGCTCGGGGGAGGGCATCGGCGCATTTCGGGACTGTAGGCGCACCGCACGCAGAACCGAGTTGCACATTGCCACATTGCGTCCGGCGACTGGAAAGAAAGGTTACATGTCGAGTATATCCGCCTCGCGGGAGAACGTAGAACTGCAGCTGCATGACCAGGTTTACGGCGATGACCCGTTGTCGGACCGGGACACTGAACTGTATCGCGCCGAATATGTGATGAGCTTTGTCGAAAAGTGGGACGAACTGATCGACTGGGATGCTCGCGCCGAGTCGGAGGGACGGTTTTTCGTCGATGTCCTGCGCGCGCGCGGCAAGCACCACGTCCTTGATGTCGCCACCGGCACCGGATTTCATTCGGTCCGGCTGACCCAGGCCGGCTTCGACGTGACGAGCGCCGATGGTTCGGCGGCGATGCTGGCAAAGGCCTTCGAGAACGGCCGCAAGCGCGGTCTGATCGTCAGGACCGTGCAGGCCGACTGGCGGGAACTGAACCGCGGCATCCAGGGGAAGTACGACGCCATCATCTGCCTGGGCAACTCCTTCACCCACTTGCACGATGAGCACGACCGCCGCCGGGCGCTGGCCGAATTCTATGCCGCTCTGCGCCACGACGGAATTCTAATTCTCGACCAACGGAATTACGACGAAATACTCGATCACGGCTTCAAGTCAAAGCACAAATACTACTATTGCGGGGATCAAGTCACCGCCGAACCGGAATATGTCGACGACGGCTTGGCGCGTTTCAAATACACGTTCCCGGACGGCGCCGAATACACATTGAACATGTTCCCATTGCGCAAGTCCTACGTGCGCCGGCTGATGCATGAAGCCGGATTCACCAGCGTGCGGACCTACGGCGACTTCCAGGAATCGTTCGAGGACACCGAGCCCGATTTCTTCGTCCACGTGGCGGAGAAATCGATCGGCAACGACGGAATCGGCGGGCCAAATAGCGAAGCGGCCCTGACGAACGGGCTAGCCGAGTCGGAGGCCTACTACGACAGCACCGACGCCGACGCGTTCTACTCGAAGGTGTGGGGCGGCGAGGACATCCACGTCGGCTGCTACGAGGGCACCCGCGACATCGGGGCCGCTGGCACCGAGACCGCGAACCGCATGATCCGCCAGCTCGCCAGGGTCGACGCCGGCACCAGCGTGTTGGACCTCGGCTCCGGGTATGGCGGTTCCGCGCGGCACCTCGCCACCGAACACGGCTGCCGGGTGACCTGCCTGAACCTCTCGGAGGTGCAGAACGAGACCAACCGGCACAAGAATCGGGACGCCGGCCTCGAGGACCGCATCCAGGTCATTCACGGGAGCTTCGACGACATCCCGGCGCCCGACGCCAGCTACGACGTCGTCTGGTCCCAGGACGCGATCCTGCACGCACCCGACCGCCGCAAGGTGCTCGAGGAGGCATTCCGGGTGCTCAAGCCGGGTGGCGAGCTGATCTTCACCGACCCGATGCAGGCCGACGACGTGCCGGACGGGGTGCTGCAGCCCGTCTACGACCGGCTCAACCTGTCCGACCTCGGTTCGATGCGCTTCTACCGCGAGGCGGCGCACGTCACCGGGTTCGAGGTGGTCAGCCAGATCGACCTCGTCGGCAACCTGCGTACCCACTACCAGCGGGTGCTCGAGGAACTCGAGGCCCGGCGCGGCGAACTCGAGCAGCAGGCGTCGACGGAATACCTCGACAACATGCAGGTCGGGTTGAAGAACTGGGTGAGCGCGGCCGACGCGGGCCACCTCGCCTGGGGCATCCAGCACTTCCGTAAGCCCAACTGAGTCCGGCCGCGAGCAGCGCGGCGGTGGCGCGTCCGGCGCACACCGCCGCGCTGGCCGGTAACGTGGGTTTCTCAGCTTGCGGAAGGCAGAGGCAATAGACACCGAGCCAGAACTGCACCGGGGGCTGTCGCAGCGGCAGCTCAACATGATCGCCATCGGCGGGGTGATCGGCGCCGGATTGTTCGTGGGATCCGGGGTGGCGATCCGCGCCACCGGCCCCGCCGTCTTCCTGACCTACTCGCTGTGCGGCGCGCTCATCGTCCTGGTGATGCGGATGCTCGGCGAGATGGCCGCGGCCAATCCCGCGACCGGGTCGTTCGCCGACTACGCGGGGCAGGCACTGGGCGGCTGGGCCAGGTTCTCGGTCGGCTGGCTGTACTGGTACTTCTGGGTGATCGTCGTGGGGTTCGAGGCCGTCGCCGGCGGCAAGGTCGTCACCTATTGGATCCACGCGCCGCTGTGGCTGACGTCGTTGTGCCTGATGACGCTGATGACGGCAACCAACCTGTTCTCGGTGTCTTCCTTCGGCGAATTCGAATTCTGGTTCGCCGGAATCAAAGTCGCGGCCATCGTGGCGTTCCTGATCCTTGCCACCGCGTTCGCCTTCGGCCTGCTGCCGGGGCACGACATGGACTTTTCCAACCTCACCGCGCACGGCGGGTTCTTTCCCGAGGGCGTCGGCGCGGTCTTCACCGCGATCGTGATCGTGGTCTTCTCCATGACCGGTACCGAGGTCGTCACGATCGCCGCCGCCGAAAGCCGTGACCCCGAGCGCGCGGTGCAGCGGGCGATGAACTCGGTGCTGGCACGGATCGCGGTCTTCTTTGTGGGCTCGGTCTTTTTGATCGTGGTGGTCCTGCCGTGGAACGCGGTGCAGGTCGGCAGCTCGCCCTACGTTGCGGCGCTGCGGCACATGGGCATTCCCGGCGCCGACCAGCTGATGAACGCTGTGGTGCTCACCGCGGTGCTGTCCTGCCTGAATTCGGGGCTGTACAGCTCCTCGCGCATGCTGTTCACGCTCGCCACCCGGGGCGAGGCGCCGGCCCGGCTGGTCAAGATCAGCGCGCGTGGGGTTCCCGCGCTGGCCATCTTGAGCTCCTCGGCGGTGGGCTTCGGTTGCGTCGTGATGGCGTGGGTGGCGCCGGACACGGTGTTCATCTTCCTGGTGAACTCCTCGGGCGCCGTCGTGTTGTTCGTCTACGTGCTGATCTCGGTGTCCCAGATCGTGCTGCGCCGCCGCACATCCCCGGACCGGCTCCGGATCAAGATGTGGTTGTTCCCGGTGCTGTCGATCCTGACCGTCGTCAGCCTCCTCGCCGTGCTGGGGCGGATGGCGTTCGATCCGTCGGCGCGCAGCCAGTTCTGGCTGGGGCTGTTGTCCTGGGCCGTCGTCATCTCGCTGTACTTCGTCGCCAAGTGGCGGCGCGGGCGGCGCGGGGCGGCGACGACGGCGTCCGGCGATGCAGGACGCCTCCATGCCGAGCCCCGGCGGAAACCGCTGGGGGACCTGGCGCAATAGCCGCCCGGTCCCGTCAGCCCCACTGCCGTTCGATCGACTTGATCACCGCCGTGAGCGTCGCGTTGACCGGCGCGGGGACCCCGACGCGCGCGCCGTGCCGCGGCACCGCACCATTGATGACGTCGATCTCGCTGACCCGGCGCGCCTCGTGGTCCAGCAGCGCCGACGGCTTGGCGTCGGGCAGCTGCGCGCCGAAGGCCCGGGCGTGCGCGACGGGATCGGTGACGGTGACCGCGACGCCGCACGCGCGCGCCACCGTCCATGCCTCCGTGGCCGCCGCCCGGCTGACCGGGCCCATCTCCGCGTCGTCCATCACCTGCCCCACCGTCATCGAAGTCAACGCGCACGGCGCGCTGTAGGCGGCGTTGCAGATGAGCTTCTCCCACTGCATGGCGGCGATGTCGGTGACCGCGGCGGCGTCGAAGCCGGCGTCGGCCCACGCGTTGGCGATCGACTGCACCGTGGAATGGGGCAGCGACGAGTAGGCGCCGAAGCGCATGGCGCGCATGGCGTTGTGCTGTACGTGCCCGGCGGCGACCCGCGACGCCCCGAAGCCGCTGGCGATGCCGACCGCGACCCGCGGCTCCCCGACGATGCCGGCGACGGTTTCCGCCGAGCCCAGGCCGTTCTGGATGGTCAGCACCGGCGTCGACGCGCCCAGCATCGGAAGGGCTTGCCGCGCGGCGGCGCCGACGTCGGCCGCCTTGACGGCGAGCACCACCAAGTCCATCGCCTCGGCCGGCGCGGTGGCGCTGGCCCGCAGCGGCACCACCCGATCGGAGCCGGGGCCGGTGACCCGCAGCCCGCCCCGGGCGATCTGATCGACGGTGTCGGTGTGGCGGTCGATGGCCACGACGTCGTGGCCCGCGGCCGCGAGTTTGGCCGCATAGATCGAACCCATTGCGCCGCAGCCGATCACCGCGATCTTCATCCGCATCCTCCTGGTCAGGCCGTCAGTTCGGCGATCAGCTCGGCCAGGCCCGGCTGCTGCTCGAGCCCGAATCCCGGCGCGTCCGTCGGCGCGATCCGGCCCCCGGCCGGCGCGCAACGGTCCGGGTAGCCTCCGAACGGCGCGAACACCCCCGGGTACGCCTCGCAGCCGCCCAGCCCGAGCCCGGCGGCGATGTGCAGGTTGATCAGGTGCCCGCCGTGCGGGAAAGCGAACCGCCGGTCGAAGCCGTGACCTTCGAGCACCGCCAGCATCCGCGCGTACTCCGTGAGTCCGTAGCTCAGGCCGGCGTCCATCTGGAACACGTCGCGGCCGGGCCGCATGCCGCCGTAGCGCACCAGATTGGTGACGTCGGTGGCAGAGAAGAGGTTCTCCCCGGTGGCCACCGTGCCGTCATAGCAGGCCGTGACCGCCCGGTTCAGCTCGAAATCCAGTGGGTCGCCGGGCTCTTCGTACCAGCGCAGGCCGTAGGGGGCCAGCGCGGCCGCCCACCGCGTCGCCGCCGGCCGGTCGAACCTGCCATTGGCGTCCACGGCGACCCGGCCGGCGTCGCCGACCACGTCGATGACGGACTCGATCCGCGCCAGGTCCTCGGCGACGGGCGCGCCACCGATCTTCATCTTCACCGCGCCGTAGCCCGCCTCGAGGTACCCGCGCATCTCGGTGCGCAGCCGATCGTCGCCACCGGGTTGGTCGCCGGGGTGGTAGTAACCGCCGGCGGCATAGACCTCGACCGCCTTCGCGGGCGCACGCCCGAAGTGGCGCGCGATCGTCGCGCAGGCCGGTTCGTCAACGACTTTGGCGTTGAGGTCCCAGCATGCTAGTTCCAGGGCGGCCGCGGCGGCCGCGCGGTCCCCGTGGCCGCCCGGCTTCTCGCCGGCCAGGGCGCACGCCAGGACCCGGGCGGGATCGATACGCCCCGCGGCGTCCAGCAGTGCCTCCGGGGCGGCGGCCAGCAGCCGCGGGATCATCCGCTCCCGCAGGATACCGCCCTGGGCGAAGCGGCCGATCGAGTCGAAGGCCACCCCGATCACGGGCATCCCGCCCCTGACCGCATCGGTGCGCAGCGCGACGAGCGAGACGGTGTGGCCGGTGAAGTCGACGACCGCGTTGACGGGGCCGCCGTGCAGCGTGACCGTCCGCTCGAGGATCGCGGTGATCCGCATCACCCGGTTTTGGTGAGCAGCACCGCCTGCTCGAACGGCAGCCGGGCGAAGGCCGCCCGCCACCGACCGGTGATGTACTGCGCCGCCTCGTCCTTCGACACCACGCTCGCATCTGTGATGCCGAACGTCTTGGCGTTGCGGCGCATCCGCCCGCCGCCGGCCGCGGTGAGGTTCTTCAGCCGGTCCCGGTCCGGGCCGTAGGTCAGCACAATCGGCACACCGGGTATGCCGGCCCACATCCGCTGGATGGGATTGGTGACGTGACGGTTGAATCGGGCGAGCCGTTGCGGAAATTGCATACCGCCATCCAACTCGTCGGCCACCCGCTACATCAACCGGTTCTGCGCGCCAACCGGCCAAGGAGGTCTACTGTCACCCTCGTGTCCGACTCACCGGGCGACGAGGCCGCCCAGCGCGCCGCCGAACTGCTGCGCAGGGGGCGCGAACTCGCCGCCCACAAGGCCGTCACCGAGGTCGACGTCCAGCGCGCCGCCGAGCGGGCCGCGCACGCCCATGAGCGAGACGTCGCAGCGCACAGCCATGCGCTGCAGCGCCATTACAAGGCGGCCGCCGCCCACGAGCGCGCCGCAGCAGCACACGAACTCGCGGTCGAGGAGGGCCTCGGCGACATTGAAGCGCACCGGCTCGCGGCGGAAAGGGAACGCGAGGCCGCGCGCCGGGACCTGATGGCGGCCCAGGAAGCCGACCCGCAAAACCGCGATTGACCTGCGCGGGTCGCCAACTCCGGGGCGCGGCGGGCATGATGTAGCGGGTCCTGCTACACCCTGTAGTGGACCGGGCCGATACGGCTGGAACACTGGTGGCCATGGGTAGTTCGGAGCAGACCACGACGTCGACCGCGGTTTCCGCGCGTCTGTTCGCCGACGCCTGCGCGCTCATCCCCGGCGGGGTGAACTCCCCGGTGCGCGCGTTCGCCGCGGTCGGCGGCACCCCGCGCTTCATCACCGAGGCGCGCGGCTGCTGGCTCACCGACGCCGACGGCAACCGCTACGCCGACCTGGTCTGCTCCTGGGGCCCGATGATCCTCGGCCACGCCCACCCGGCGGTCGTCGACGCTGTCGCCACCGCGGCCGCGTCCGGCCTGTCCTTCGGGGCGCCCACGCCGGCCGAGAGCGAACTGGCCGGCGAGATCATCGGGCGGGTGGCGCCCGTCGAGCGGCTGCGGCTGGTGAACTCGGGCACCGAGGCCACCATGAGCGCGGTGCGGCTGGCCCGCGGGTTCACCGGCCGGGCCAAGATCGTCAAGTTCTCCGGCTGCTACCACGGCCACGCCGACGCGTTGCTGGCCGACGCCGGCTCCGGCGTCGCGACGCTGGGCCTGCCGTCCAGCCCCGGGGTCACCGGCGCCGCCGCTGCTGACACGATCGTGTTGCCCTACAACGACATCGAGGCCGTGCGGCAGACCTTCGCCCGGTTCGGCGACGAGATCGCGGCGGTGATCACCGAGGCCAGCCCGGGCAACATGGGCGTCGTGCCGCCGGCGGCGGGCTACAACGCGGCGCTGCGCGCGATCACCGCCGAGCACGGGGCGCTGCTGATCAGCGACGAGGTGATGACGGGCTTCCGGGTCAGCCGAAGCGGTTGGTACGGAATCGATCCCGTTGCCGCCGACCTGTTCACCTTCGGCAAGGTGATGAGCGGCGGACTGCCGGCCGCCGCATTCGGCGGGCGGGCCGAGGTGATGGAGCGGCTGGCGCCGCTGGGGCCGGTGTACCAGGCCGGCACGCTCTCGGGTAACCCGGTGGCGATGGCCGCCGGCCTGGCGACGTTGCGCGCCGCCGATGACCTCGTGTACGCCACGCTGGACGCCAACGCCGACCGCCTGACCGCGCTGCTGTCCGAAGCCCTGACCGACGCCGCTGTGCCGCACCAGATTCCGCGGGCAGGCAACATGTTCGGCGTGTTCTTCTCCGACGCGCCGGTGACCGACTTCGCGTCGGCGCGGGCGAGTGAGACCTGGCGTTACCCCGCGTTCTTCCACGCCCTGCTGGACGCCGGGGTGTACCCGCCGTGCAGCGCGTTCGAGGCGTGGTTCGTCTCGGCCGCCCTGGACGACGCCGCCTTCGACCGGATCGCCGCGGCATTGCCTGTCGCGGCCCGTCGGGCCGCTGCCGCCGCGGCCGCCCCGGACTCCTGATGGCCGAGCAGACCCGCGTCCACGTGGTGCGCCACGGCGAGGTGCACAACCCCAGCGGCATTCTCTACGGCCGGCTGCCCGGGTTCCACCTGTCCGAGCGGGGCAGGGCGCAGGCGGCGGCGGTCGCCGAGGCGCTGGCCGACCGCGACATCGCCGCGGTGATCGCCTCCCCGCTGCAGCGGGCACAGGAGACCGCCGCGCCCATCGCCGCCAAGCACGACCTGACCGTCGACACCGACGCCGACCTGATCGAGTCGGCCAACTTCTTCGAGGGCCGCCGCGTCAGCCCGGGCGATGGCGCGTGGCGCGACCCCCGGTTCTGGTGGCGGCTGCGCAACCCGTTCACCCCGTCCTGGGGCGAGCCCTACGCCGAGATCGCGACCCGGATGAGCAGCGCGGTGGACAAGGCGCGCGCCCGCGGCACCGGTCAGGAGGTGGTGTGCGTCAGCCACCAACTGCCCGTGTGGACGCTGCGCCTGCACGTGACCGGTAGGCGCCTGTGGCACGACCCGCGGCGGCGGGAGTGCGGGCTCGCCTCGGTCACCACCCTGGTGTACGAGGGCGACTGGCTCGTTGACGTCGAGTATCAGCAACCGGCGCCGTGACCGGCTGGCGACTGGCGATGGCCGGGGTCGTATCGGCGGCCCTGGTTGCCGGCTGTTCCTCGGGGCGCGACGCGGTGGCCCAGGGCGGCACCTTCGAATTCGTCTCGCCCGGCGGCAAGACCGACATCTACTACGACCCGCCGGCCGGCCGTGGCCGCCCCGGGCCCTTATCCGGGCCGGACCTGACCGATCCGGCGCGCACGTTGTCGCTGGCCGACCTCGCCGGTCGGGTGGTCGTCATCAACGTGTGGGGGCAGTGGTGCGGCCCGTGCCGGGCGGAGGTCGGCCAGCTCCAGCAGGTCTACGACGCCACCCGGGACTCCGGGGTGTCGTTCTTGGGTATCGACGTCCGCGACAACAACCGCCAGGCCGCGCTGGACTTCGTGCAGGACCGGCACGTGAGCTACCCGTCCATCTACGATCCCGCGATGCGCACGCTGATCGCGTTCGGCGGCAGGTACCCCACCACCGTGATCCCGTCCACGCTGGTGCTGGACCGCCGGCACCGGGTCGCGGCGGTGTTCCTGCGCGAGCTGCTGGCCCAGGACCTGCAGCCCGTCGTGCAGCGGGTCGCCCAGGAGACTCCGGCCGGCCAGGTCGCGCCGGGAGCGCAATGAGCGGGTTCACCGAAGTCGCCGCCACCGGGCCGCTGCTGGTGGCGCTGGGCGCGTGCGTGCTGGCGGGGCTGGTGTCGTTCGCCTCGCCGTGCGTGGTGCCGCTGGTGCCCGGCTATCTGTCCTACCTGGCCGCCGTGGTCGGCGTTTCCGAGGAACCCCGCCCAGGTGCGGTGCAGGCCCCGCCGGCCGCCCGGTGGCGGGTCGCCGGGGCAGCGACGTTGTTCGTCGCGGGATTCACCGCGGTGTTCGTGCTGGGCACCGTCGCCGTGCTCGGCATGACGACCGCGCTGATCACCAACCAGCTGCTGCTGCAGCGCGCCGGCGGCGTGCTGACCATCGTGATGGGGCTGGTGTTCGTCGGCTTGATCCCGCCGCTGCAGCGCCAGGCCCGGTTCAGCCCGCGGCAGCTGTCGACGGTGGCGGGGGCACCGCTGCTGGGCGCCGTGTTCGCCCTGGGCTGGACGCCGTGCCTGGGCCCGACGCTGGCGGGGGTGATCACCGTCGCCTCGGCCACCGACGGCGCGAGCGTGGCCCGGGGGATCGTCCTGGTCCTCGCCTACTGCCTGGGCCTGGGCATCCCGTTCGTGCTGTTGGCGTTCGGCTCGGCGGGCGCCGTGGCGGGCCTGGGCTGGCTGCGCCGGCACACGCGGGCCATCCAGGTCTTCGGCGGTGCGCTGCTGATCGCGGTCGGTGCGCTGCTGGTGACCGGGGTGTGGAACGACTTTGTCGCGTGGCTGCGCGACGCGTTCGTCTCCGACGTCAGGCTGCCGATTTGAGCGCCTTGGTCGCCTGGGCGCGCAACACCTGGCGCGCGCTGACCTCGATGGGCACCGCGCTGGTGTTGCTGTTTCTGCTCGCGCTCGGCGCGATCCCCGGCGCCCTGTTGCCGCAGCGCAGCCTCAACGCCGGCAAGGTCGACGACTACCTCAAAGCCCATCCGCTGATCGGGCCGTGGCTGAACGCGCTACAGGCCTTCGACGTGTTCTCCAGCTTCTGGTTCACCGCCATCTACGTGCTGCTGTTCGTCTCCCTGGTGGGCTGCCTGACCCCGCGGATGATCGAGCACGCCCGCAGCCTGCGCGCCACCCCGGTGGCCGCCCCGCGCAATCTGGCCCGGCTGCCCAAGCACGCCGGCACCCGGCTCGCGGCGGGTCCCGGCAACCTGAACGCCCTGGCCAACACGATCGACGGCCGGCTGCGCGGCTGGCGCACGACCATTCGGCACGAGGGCGACACCACCCCCGAGACCGTCGAAGTGTCCGCCGAGAAGGGCTACCTGCGCGAATTCGGCAACCTGGTCTTCCATTTCTCGCTGCTGGGGCTGCTGGTCGCGGTGGCCGCCGGCAAGCTGTTCGGCTACGAGGGCAACGTGATCGTCATCGCCGACGGCGGCCCCGGCTTCTGTTCGGCCTCACCGGCCGCATTCGACTCGTTCCGCGCCGGCAACACCGTCGACGGCACCTCGCTGCACCCGATCTGTATTCGAGTCGACAACTTTGCGGCGCACTACCTGCCGTCGGGCCAGGCCACGTCGTATGCCGCCGACATCGACTACCAGTCCGGCCGGGACCTGGCCACCGGCGACTGGCACCGCTACCGCCTGGAGGTCAACCATCCGCTGCGGGTCGGCGGCGACCGGGTCTACCTGCAGGGCCACGGCTACGCCCCGACCTTCACGGTGACGTTCCCCGACGGGCAGACCCGCACGTCGACCGTGCAGTGGCGACCCGACAACCCGCTGACCCTGCTGTCCTCGGGCGTGGTGCGCATCGACCCGCCTGCCGGCAGCTATCCCGACCCGGTGGAGCGCCGCCGGCACGAGATCGCGATCCAGGGCCTGCTGGCGCCGACCGAGCAGCTCGACGGAACGCTGCTGTCCTCGGGATTCCCGGCGCTGGACGCCCCCGCGGTGGCCGTCGACATCTACCGCGGCGACACCGGCTTGGACAGCGGGCGGCCCCAGTCGCTGTTCACCCTGGACCCGCGGCTGCTGGAGCAGGGCCGCCTGACCAGGGAAAAGCGGGTCAACCTGCGGGCCGGCCAACTGGTCGTCATCGACCGTGGGCCGGCGGCGGGCACCGCCGTCCGCTTCGACGGCGCCGTGCCGTTCGTCAACCTGCAGGTCTCCCACGACCCGGGCCAGATCTGGGTGCTGGTCTTCGCGATCACGATGATGGCCGGGCTCGTCGTGTCGCTGCTGGTGCGCCGCCGGCGGGTGTGGGTGCGTCTGACGCCGGCCGGCGACGGGGCCCCGGGTACCGTGAACGTCGAACTGGGCGGCCTCGCGCGCACTGACAACTCCGGCTGGGGTGACGAGTTCGAGCGGTTGACCGAGCGCTTGCTGGCCGGGCTCGGAGAAACCCCCGCCGCGTCCAAGAGGAGTCTTGAGGTGGACGTCACATGAATACCCTGCACGTCAACATCGGGCTGGCCCGCTACTCGGACTGGGCGTTCACCTCGGCCGTCGTGGCGCTGGTGGTGGCGCTGCTGTTGCTGGCCGTCGAGCTGGCCTACGCCGGCGGGCGGCGCGCCGAGGCGCGCGAGCGGGTCCTGGCCGGTTCGGTCGGCGCCGACAGCGCCACCCCGGGCGTCGTGACGGACGTTCCCGAGCGGCCGTTCGACGAACGCGTCGGCCGGGCCGGGCTGGCCGTGGTCTACCTCGGCATCGGGCTGCTGCTGGCGTGCGTGGTGCTCCGCGGCGCGGCCACCCTGCGGGTGCCGTGGGGCAACATGTACGAGTTCATCAACCTGACGTGCCTGTGCGGCCTGGTGGCCGGCGCGATCGTGCTGCGCCGCCCGCACTACCGCCCGCTGTGGGTGTTCCTGCTGGTGCCGGTGCTGATCCTGCTGACGGTGTCCGGCCGCTGGCTCTACACCAACGCCGCGCCGGTGATGCCCGCGCTGCAGTCCTACTGGCTGCCCATCCACGTGTCGGTGGTCAGCTTGGGGTCGGGCGTGTTCATGGTCGCCGGCATCGCCAGCATCCTGTTCCTGTTGCGCACGTCGCGGCTGGGGCACCCCGAGGCCGAGGAGGGTGCCGGAACCGGGCTGGAAAGACATGGAACCGGGCTGGAAAGAGTGGTGCAGCGGCTGCCCGACGCGCAGACGCTGGACCGCATCGCCTACCGCACCACCATCTTCGCGTTCCCGGTGTTCGGCTTCGGGGTGATCTTCGGCGCGATCTGGGCCGAGGAAGCCTGGGGAAGGTATTGGGGCTGGGACCCGAAGGAGACGGTGTCGTTCGTCGCGTGGGTGGTCTACGCCGCCTACCTGCACGCCCGCTCGACCGCGGGCTGGCGGGACCGCAAGGCCGCCTGGATCAACGTTGCGGGGTTCGTGGCCATGGTATTCAACCTGTTCTTCGTTAACCTGGTCACCGTGGGTCTGCACTCGTACGCGGGCGTGGGCTGACAACCAGCAAACCGAGTAACCGAGTCGGGGGAATGCACTTGTCCGAGGATCCGACGACGGGCGCGGCAGCGCCCGATCAGCCGACCAGCCAGTTGCCGCCGCAGGAGTCCTCCTCGCAGCACACCGGAGACGATTCGCCGACCCGCGCGTTCGCCGGATTCCGCACGGAGCCGCGCCGGCCCGGCCCCGACAGGCCCGAGCCGCCGCACTGGGACAACACGCCCCCCACCGGCATCACGCGGGTCGACCCGACGGCCTACGGGGCCTATTACGCCGGACCGGTCGACGCGCGGCCCGCGGAAGCCCCGGCGGCCCCGCGCCGCCCCGAATCGCTGCCCCACACGCCGTATCCCGAGCTGTCCACCAGCATGCTGTTGCGGCCGGTCAAGCCGCCGCCGTCGGACGGCTGGCGCCGGTGGCTCTACGCGCTGTCCGGTGGCCGGATCAACGTGGGTGAAAGCGCCCGGACCGCCCGCTACAACACCCTGGTGGCCCAGGTCAACCGTCCGCTGCGGGGGGGCTACCGGATCGCGTTGCTGTCGCTGAAGGGCGGCGTGGGCAAGACCACGATCGCGGCCACGCTGGGGGCCACCTTCGCCGCGGTGCGCGGCGACCGGGTGGTGGCCGTCGACGCCAACCCCGACCGCGGCACACTGAGCCAGAAGGTTCCGCTGGAGACGGCGGCGACGGTGCGCGAGCTGCTGCACGACGCCGGGAGCATCCAGCGCTACAGCGACGTCCGCCGTTATACGTCGAAGGGTCCGAGCGGGCTGGAGGTGTTGGCCTCCGAGACCGATCCCGCCGTGTCGCAGGCGTTCAGCGCCGACGACTACACCCGCACCCTGGACGTCCTCGAGCGGTTCTACGGCCTGGTGCTCACCGACTGCGGCACCGGGCTGCTGCATTCGGCGATGTCCGCGGTGCTCGACAAGGCCGATGCGCTGGTCGTCGTCAGCTCGGGATCCATCGACGGCGCGCGCAGCGCCTCGGCGACGCTGGACTGGTTGGACGCGCACGGCCACCAGGAGCTGGTCCGCAATTCCATCGCGGTCATCAACGGGGTGCGGCCACGCACCGGCAAGGTCGACATGAACAAGGTGATCGACCACTTCTCCCGCCGCTGCCGCGCGGTGCAGTTGGTGCCGTTCGACCCCCACCTCGAAGAGGGCGCCGAGATCGACCTGGAGCGGCTACGGCGGGGAACCCGGGAGGCGATCACCGAACTGGCGGCCGCCGTCGCCGGCGGGTTCGGCGGCGACCAGCGCAACCCGGGCCTCGGCTGAGGGTTCGCCGGCCTTTCAGCGGGGGTCAGCGGGGGTTGTTGTCGCCGTGGCCTAATCGCCGCAGGAATTCTGGATCGTCGTCGGGCCCGATGACGCGGGTCTTCGGCCGGTTGTGCTGCGACCGCGCCGCGCGCCAACCAAGGTAGATCAGGGTCCCCAGAATCAGGACGACCAGCAGGTAAAGCACTCAACACCTCCTGCAGCGAATATACCCGCGTCGTAGGCTCGGGCTGTGGCAGAAAGGCCTGGCGACAACGGCACCGACAAGCACGGCAACGGCGTCCTTCTCGACGTGTTGCCTTATGCGGCAGCGCGGTTGCTGCTTGTGGTCGTGCTCAGCGGGGTCATCTACGGGGTCGCGCGACTGTTGGGCATCTCGCAGTTCCCCTTCATCGTGGCGGCGTTGTTTGCGCTCATCCTGGGGATGCCGTTGGGCATCTGGTTGTTCGGCCCGCTGCGCCGGCGCGCGACCGCCGCGCTTGCGGTGGCCGGCGAACGCCGCCGTCGGGAACGGGCGCAGCTGCAGGCCCGGCTGCGCGGCGAGACGGTGGGCGATCAGCCCGGCGACGAGCCCGACGGCCCCTCGAAGCCGTGAGCGCACACCCGGTCAGCGCGCCAGCGCCAGGGCCGAGGCCACCGCGACCGCCCACACCACCATCGCCAGGCCGGTGTCCCGCAGCACCGGGATCAGCTCCGGGCCGCCGCGGCCCCCGCGCACGGGGCCCGCGGCGCGCAGCGCCAACGGCGTGGCGGCCAGGCCCACGGCGCACCACGGCGTCGCCGCCGTCAACAGCAGGGTGACCACGCCGGCGGTGCCCAGCAGCGCCTGGTACAGCAGGCGGGTGCGGGCGTCACCGAGACGGACCGCCAGGGTGATCTTGTTCGACCGTGCATCGGTGGGGATGTCGCGCAGATTGTTGGCCACCAGCACCGACGACGACAGCGCCCCGATCGACACCGCCAGCAGCAGGCCCACCCATTCCACCCGCAACGCCTGCGTGTACTCGGTGCCCAGCACGGCGACCAGGCCGAAGAACACGAACACCGCGACCTCGCCGAAGCCGGCGTAGCCGTAGGGTCTCGACCCGCCGGTGTAGAGCCAGGCCCCCGCGATGCAGGCGGCGCCGAGGGCGATCAGCCACGGCGCGGACCACAGCGCCAGCACCAGCCCGGCCGCCGCGCCGACAGTCAGGCTGGCCACCGCCGCGGCCAGCACCGCACGCGGTGCCGCCAGCCGCGACCCCACCAGCCGCACCGGGCCGGCCCGGTCGTCGTCGGTGCCGCGGACGCCGTCGGAGTAGTCGTTGGCGTAGTTGACGCCGACGGTCAGCGCGACCGCGACGGCCAGCGCCAGCAGCGCCTTCCACCACACCGCGGCGTGCAGCCACGCCGCGGCCCCGGTCCCGGCGATCACCGGCGCCACCGCGTTGGGCAGCGTCCGCGGCCGCGCGCCGGAGATCCACTGCCCGAAACTGGCCACGAGAGCATCCTGCCAGGGCATTGGAGCGGCCATGCACCACAATGGGCGGATGCTCGGAGTCATCGGCGGCAGCGGCTTCTACACCTTTCTCGAATCCGATACCCGCACCGTCACCGTGGACACCCCGTTCGGGCGGCCCAGCGCCCCGGTCACGATCGGCACCGTCGGCGGTCACGAGGTCGCCTTCCTGCCCCGCCACGGCGCGACCCACGAATACTCGGCGCACACCGTGCCCTACAAGGCCAACATGTGGGCGCTGCGCAAGCTCGGGGTGCGGCGGGTCTTCGGCCCGTGCGCGGTCGGCAGCCTCGACCCCGCCAACGGGCCGGGCACCGTGGTGGTGCCCGACCAGCTGGTCGACCGCACCAGCGGCCGTCCCGACACCTATTTCGACTCCGGCGGCATCCACGTCGACTTCGCCGACCCCTACTGCCCGACCCTGCGGGACGCGGTCACCGGGCTGCCCGGCGTGGTCGACGGCGGCACCATGGTGGTGATCCAGGGGCCGCGGTTTTCCACCCGGGCCGAAAGCCGCTGGTTCGCCGCGGCCGGGTTCAGCCTGGTCAACATGACCGGCTACCCGGAGGCCGTGCTCGCCCGCGAGCTCGAGCTGTGTTACGCCACAATAGCTTTGGTAACCGATCTGGACGCCGGCATCCAGGCCGGCGAGGGCGTGAAGGTCACCGAGGTGTTCGCCTTGTTCGAGCAGAACGTCGAGCTGTTCAAGAAGCTGGTGCGCGGGGCGATCGGCCGGGTGGCCGACGAACGCACCTGCACGCACTGTCTGCCGCACACCGGCGTGACGTTGCCCGTCGAGCTGCCATGAGGGTGCTGCTGACCGGCGCGGCCGGGTTCATCGGGGCGCGGATCGACGCGGCGCTGCGCGCGGCGGGCCACGACGTGGTCGCCGTCGACTGTTTGCTGCCGGCCGCGCACGGCCCCGACGCGGTGTTGCCGCCGGGCTGTCACCGCGTCGACGTCCGCGACGCCGACGCGCTGGCCCCGCTGCTGGCCGGCGTCGACCTGGTGTGCCATCAGGCCGCCATGGTGGGGGCCGGCGTGGACGCCGCCGACGCGCCCGCCTACGGCGGCCACAACGACCTGGCCACCACGGTGCTGCTGGCCCAGATGTTCGCAGCCGGGGTGCGCCGCCTGGTGCTGGCCTCGTCGATGGTGGTCTATGGGCAGGGTCGCTACCGCTGCCCCGAGCACGGGCACGTTGACCCGCTGCCGCGGCGGCGCGCCGACCTCGACGCCGGGGTCTTCGAACACCGCTGCCCCCTCGGCGGCGAGGAGCTGCAGTGGTGCCTCGTCGACGAGGACGCCCCGTTGCGGCCGCGCAGCCTGTACGCCGCGAGCAAGACCGCGCAGGAGCATTACGCGCTCGCGTGGTCGGAGGCCACCGGCGGCTCGGTGGTCGCGCTGCGCTACCACAATGTCTACGGCCCCGGGATGCCCCGCGACACCCCCTATTCCGGGGTGGCGGCCATTTTCCGCTCGTCGCTGGAAAGGGGCCAGCCGCCAAGGGTTTTCGAGGACGGCGGACAGATGCGTGACTTCGTCCACGTCGACGACGTGGCCGCGGCCAACGTGGCGGCGGCGACCGGGGAGCCCGACGGCTTCATCGCGGCCAATGTTTGCTCGGGACAGCCGATCTCGATCATGGAGGTGGCGAGCGCACTGTGCGAGGCGCGCAACGGTTCGCTGTCACCGGTCATCACCGGGCAATACCGCAGCGGCGACGTGCGACACATCGTCGCCGATGCGGGGCGCGCCGCCGAGGCGCTGGGGTTCTCTGCGGCCATCTCGCCGCGGGAGGGGTTGCGGGACTTCGCCTTCGCGCCCCTGCGCGGCTGAGGCGCGGCGCCGCGCGGCCGATGGGCCCGCCGCGTGCGGTGGAAAGCGGATGATTACTCCGGCCGCAGTGAGGTACCCACCACCCTTGGCGACGGGGTGGCCGGCGGTGCGTTGCGCGGGCTCCCGTCGCTCGCGGCACGAGATCGCGTCCCGTCAGCAGTGACGAAGTAGGAGCTCATCATGCAGTCGCTCATTCTGGCGTACGGCGTGATGCTGCTCGTCGCCGTCTCGGTGTCGGGTATCGCCGCGCGCACGGTGCTGTCCGCCTCGCTTGGCCAAGAGGCTGAACGTGGAACCGCCCGGCAGCCTCCCCCGGGGAGAGCAAAGTTAGCCGGTTACGCGGAGTCGGGCGGCGGCCGGAAGATCCGGGGCTTCTGAACCGGTACCTGCCGGGTCGCTGAATCGTCGCCGCGGAAGATGCGGGGTTCGGCACCCGCCGGTGGGATCGCGGTGGTCGGCGAATCGCCTGCCGCGCCGGTCGGGATGCGGGTCGTCGCCGCCGCCGAGGGCGGGGCCGGACGGCCGACCCGCACGCGCGTCGTCGGCGAATCCACGGGCGGGCGGGCGCCGGCCGGCGCGGCACGCTTGAGCGGGCGGCCGGGGCGCCTTGCGCGTCGACCCGTGACGATCGCCGCCGCCAGGATGCACAGCGCCAGCCCGCACAGCGTCACGTCGAAGACGCTGCTGATCTGCTGGGCGAGGTCGTTGCCGTAGACCGGGTTCTGCGCGGCGGCACGGGGCGCCTCGGCGAACCGTGGGGCCAGCGCGACGCCCAGCACCACCCGGGCAACGGCGAGGGTGGTGACCAGGCCGCACAGCGATGAGACCAGCCGAGCCGAGACCACGTCGTTGACCAGGTTGATGCGCAGCCAGATCGCCAGCACGGCGGTGGCCAGGTCGAAGCCGGCCAGCACCATGCTGTCGTAGCGGGAGAACGGGTAGTCCAGGCCGACCGCGACGGCGAGGTCGGTGATCCGCATGGCCATCGACCCCAGGCACCACACGGCGATCAGCAGCAGACCGTGCCGGGCCGCCGCCCGCCAGGCGTTCGCCCCGGTCCCCCGTGCGCGCGGCCAGAACATCGCCGCCGCCGCAGCCCACGCCAGGTAGCCCTCGAAGCCGACCCCCGCCAGCGAGGTGTTCTGCGCGATGCCGTGGAACGCGTCGACGTCACGGCCCACGGGCAGCAGCCACACCAGGGGGCCGGCGACCAGCGCCGACGCCGCGAGCGCCACCGCGGCCAGGCGCGACGCCCTGGTGGTGCGCACCAGCCAGGTGGACGCCACCAGCACGGCGACCAGGGCCACCACGCCGTAGACCACGGCGGTGGCGATCACCGCGGCGTTCTGCTTGCCGAACTCGGCGCCGCCCAGCGCGTAGCGCACCCGCCAGTACAGGTTGAACCCGAAGCTTCCCGCCGCACCGAGCATCGAGGCGTAGCCGATGACCCGGGCGGCGGGCAGCTTCTCCTCCGCCGGGTCGGGGTGCGCCGATTGCGCGCTCAGCAGCGATCCGGCGACGCCCAGCCACGCGCCCGGCCCGACACCGCCCGGCACCTGCACGGTGCCGCCGAATCGGACGGTTTCGTAGGCGTCGAACCCGACGAACGCCAGCACCAGCAACAGGTAGGGGGCGTTGAGCCCCAGGCGGACCCGCCCGGCCAGGGCGGGGTTGGACCGCAGCGGACCCAACCGGGTCACGGCCAGCGACGTAAGCGACAGCAGGGTCACCGCCGCCAGAACGGCGAACACCGCGCCGTCGCTGCCGGGGATGCCGAGCCCGAAGTACAGGTTCCACGGCAACAGCGCCGCCACGACGAGCAGGCCGGCGGCGGTCAGGTCGCGGATGCTGTCCCACCGCCGGGTCACCGGCGCGGTCCCCCGACCGGGGTGCTCTGCCGGGCGGCGGATGCGTTGGGTCTGCCCGCCGATGGGGCCGGTAGGCGTGTCGTCGCTGCTCTGGCTCACGAGGCCCCCCGGGTCTCAAGGACGGTTACCTTCGCCGCAGGTTCGGTGGTGCGGCGGGGGATCACCCCGCCGGGCCGAATGCGTCGCTCGCTTGCGAACATAGTCTCCGTTCGGACGCCGCGGCAGTGGCTGGTCGGTCGCCGTCGAATGCGCTTCCGGGGCAGGTCGTTGCGGGTGACCGTCCCGCCGTTCGCCGACGCTGATTAGGCTGCGCTCGTAGGCGAACTGATATTGCCGACGGTATCGCAGTGTAGTGAAGCCGGGACATTACTGGCTGTGGGGTGGCCAGTCGAAGGAGAGCCGGGATGGACGTCGTTTTGGGGGTTGCGGTCACAGGCCCCATTGCCCGCTTGGCGCTGGTCGGGCAGGGTGCGCAGGGGGGTGACGTGATCGACCAGTCCGTCGTCGACCTGGAAGACAACCCGATCGGGAAGCTGACCGAGACCGTGGTCGGCACCGACCGGCTGCTGGCCGAGGAGAGCCACCACCTGGTCGGCGCCCGGCTGTGCTGGACGGACCACCCCAAGGCCGAACAGCTGCGGCGGGCGCTGGAGGACTCCGGCGTCCCCAACGTCGGGGTGCTCTCCGAGTCGCAGGCGGTGGCGGCCCTGATGCGGGCGGCGGGGCACCCCGGCGCGGTGCTGATGGTCGACGACGAAACGGCGACGCTGTCGATGTTGGGTTCCGGCGCCGACGACGTGGACGCTCCGCCGACGCTGTTGGCGTCGGGGCCGCTCGCGGGCGGCGACGCCACCGTGACGTTCGACACGCTGATGGCGCGGCTGGGTGAGCACCCCGATGCCGCCGGCGACGTCTACCTCATCGGCGCTTCCGACCGCACCTCGACGGACCTCACGCGGCTCGCCGACCAGCTGCGCGACGCCTCGACCGCTCGGGTGCAGATTCCCGACGACCCGACCTTCGCCCTGGCCCGCGGGGCGGCGCTGGCGGCCGCCTCCCTGGCCGGCGGGTCCGACGCGACCCGGGCCGCGCCGGCGCTGGCGGGCGAGGAAACCGCGCTGCTGGGCGGCGGGGACGAGACCGCCTTCGCACCCGCGCCCGCGGCCGAGGCCGCGGACCCGCAGCTGGCGTACTCGATGGCCGGCGAGTCCGAGCCGCTGGCGGCGTTCGACGAGTACGAGGAGTACGACGAGTACGACGAAGAGGGCGTCGACGCCGGCCGGGCGCCACTGAACCGGCGGGCGCTGCTCATCGGCAACGCCGTCATCGCGTTCGCGGTCATCGGGTTCGCGTCGCTGGCGGTCGCGGTGGCGATCGCCGTCCGGCCGACCGCAAGCCAGCAGCCCGTGGTGGGGCACCAGAACGCCGCGCCGGGCAAGTTCATGCCGCTGCTGCCGACGCAGCAGCAGGCCCCGGTGCCGCCGCCGCCGCCCGAGGCGCCCAACGCCGGGTTCCAGGGTGGCACCATCCCCGCGCCGGCCAACGGTGGCACCGCACCGCAGCCGGCGTCGCCGCCCGCCGGCGGCACGCCGGCGGGACCCGCGCCGGGCTCACCGGGCTTCGTGCCCAACCCCAACCCGAACGTGCCGATCCCGCTCCCGATCATCGTTCCGTTCCCGGGGTGGCAGCCGTCGTACCCGACGCCGCCCTCCAACCCGCCGACGTCGAGCTCCACTCCGCCGACGACCACGTCGAATCCGCCGACGACGACGTCGAATCCGCCGACGACGACGTCGAATCCGCCGACGACGTCGAATCCGCCGACGACCACGTCGAACCCGCCGACGACGTCGAATCCGCCGACGACCACGTCGAATCCGCCGACCACGACGTCGAACCCGCCGACCACGACGAACCCGCCGACCACGTCGAACTCGCCGACGACCAGCCACAGCGCGGCGAGCACCACGTACGCCCCACCGACCACGACGGTGGCGCCGGTCACCCCGACCCAGCAGTCCACGGTGCCGACCAAGGCCACCACCCAGGCGCCGGCGCACACCCAGACGCAAGCGCCCCAGACCGTGGCGCCCGAGCCGCAGACCGTGGCGCCCAAGCCGCAGACCCCGCAGGGGGCGAGCGGCGGCGGCGCGCAGCACGGCGCCGGGTCCTGAGCGCACGCTCATGCCCGCCGCCCAGGACGTCACGGTGGTGCTGCCCTGCCTCAACGAGGAGGAGTCGCTGCCGGCCGTGCTGGCGGCCATCCCCGCGGGCTACGCGGGCGCTGGTGGTCGACAACAACAGCACCGATGACACCGCCGGGGTCGCGCGCCGCCACGGCGCCGGGGTGGTCGCCGAGCCGCGGCCCGGGTACGGGTCGGCGGTGCATGCGGGAGTGGTCGCCGCGGGCACCCCGATCGTGGCGGTGATCGACGCGGACGGGTCGCTCGACGCCGGTGACCTGCCGCGGCTGGTTGCCGCGCTCGACGGCGCCGACCTGGTGATCGGCCGGCGCCGGCCCGTGCCCGGGTTGCACTGGCCCTGGGTCGCGCGGCTGGGCACCGTGGTGATGAGCTGGCGGCTGCGCACGCGCCACGGCCTGCCGGTGCACGACATCGCGCCGATGCGGGTGGCGCGGCGCGAGGCGCTGCTGGACCTCGGGGTCGCCGACAGGCGGTCCGGCTATCCGCTGGAGCTGTTGGTCCGCGCCGCGGCGGCCGGCTGGCGGGTGGTCGAACTCGACGTCGGCTACGGTCCCCGCACCGGCGGGGTGTCCAAGGTCAGCGGTTCGCTGCGGGGCAGCGTCATCGCGATCCTGGACTTCTGGAAGGTGATCTCGTGAGCGTGCTGCCGGTGACCGTGCTGGTCGTCGCCAAGGCGCCGGAGCCCGGCCTGGCCAAGACGCGGCTGGCCGCAACGGTCGGCGAGCGGGTGGCCGCCGACATCGCCGCCGCCGCGCTGCTGGACACGCTGGACGCGGTGGCCGCCGCGCCGGTCGTGGCGCGGGTGGTGGCGCTCACCGGCGACCTGGGCGCCGCGGCGGGCGCCGCCGAGATCGCCGGGCGGCTGGAGTCGTTCACCGTGGTCGGCCAGCGCGGGGAGGGCTTCGGCGACCGGCTCGCCAACGCACACGCCGACGCGGCGGCTGACGGGCACCCGGTGCTGCAGATCGGGATGGACACCCCGCAGGTGACGGCCGGGCTGTTGGCCCGCTGCGCGCAGCGGCTGCTCGAGGCGCCGGCCGTGCTCGGCCTGGCTCGCGACGGCGGTTGGTGGGTGCTGGGGGTGACGGCGCCGGCAATGGCCGAATGCCTGCGCTTCGTCCCGATGTCTCAACCGGATACCGGAACGCTCACTGTCAAGGCATTGCACGCCAACGGGATTGCCGTCGCATCGGTGGAGCGGCTGGCCGACTTCGATGTCGTCGGCGACGTCGGGGCGGTACGCGACGCGTGCGCGCCCGACAGCCGCTTCGCGCGGGTCACGCGAGCGGCCGGACTCTGAAGGGCTACCAGTGGGTGACGATGACGGTGTTGAGCAGCAGCGCCCCGGCGGCGTTGATCGCCAGCCACCACCGGTGTGAGCGTGCGGGCAGCAGCGCGGGCGCCGCAGTGAGCCAGATGGTGAACGGCAGCCAGATCCGTTCGACCTCGGCCTTGCTCAACGTGGTCAGGTCCGCGCAGGCGATGGCGGCCGCCATGGCCAACAGCAACAGCGGAAAACCGCTGCGGCGGCGCAGCGCGGTCACGTCGAACACCCGGCCGAGCCCGGCCACGCTGCCCAGCCCGATCGCGCACACCACGCACGCCAGGTTGGCCCAGCCCCAATACGAAAACGGCCGGTCCTTGGCGATGCCCTGCCAATAGCGTTGCTGCACCAGGGTGTAACCGTCGAACCAGGAAAATCGCGCGACGGCGAACGCCACCGCCACCGCCAACGCCGCCGCGAGGGCGGGCCACAGCGCCCGCAGCGCCGCGCGCCGGTCCGCCGCGCCGTTGTTGGAGGAGACCAGCACCGCCAGCGCCGGCAGCCCGAGCAGAACCAGGCCGTAGCTGAGAAATACCGCCCAGCCCAGCAGCAGGCCCGCGCCGGCGGCCGCGAGCGCGGGAAAGCGGACCGTCCGGTGCACCCCGACGGCCAGCAGGGCGATGCCCCAGGCCGCGACCCCGGCGAAGTACCCGTCCGCGGAGACCGCCACCCAGATCGCCGTCGGGGCCACCGCGACGAACGGCGCGACCCGCCGCGCGGTCGCCTCGTCGGCCAGCGCGCGGACCGCGACTACCACGGCCGCCGCCGCGCTCGAGCCGACCAGGAGGCACAGCAGCCCGGCCCACGCGCCCCCGTGCAGGCCGATGCGGTCCAGCCACACGAACGTCAGCAGCGCCCCCGGCGGATGGCCCGAGACGTGCGTCGTCCAGGAGTGCGGCTGGAAGTCGAGGATCCGGCCGGCGAACGTGCGCAGCGTGGCCGGGATGTCGGTGACACCGGGCACCTCGTGCAGGTACTCGTCGCGGGTGGCCAGCCGGCCCGCGAAGCCGCGCTGCCAGCCGTCGATCATGGCCAGCGCAAAGGCCCACCCGCCGGCGGTGGCCCAGGTGCCCAGCGTCAGCGCGCGCCACGAAAGGCGTTGCGCGAGCGCCGGACCCCAGATGACCGCGGCCACGGCCAGCGCGACGGCGGGCGCGGTGCCCCAGCTCGCGTGGATCTCCCATGCCCCGAAGATCGGTGCCGAGCCGGCGTGCGTGGCGAACCGCTCCGGTCCCACGCCGAGCAGGGGCTTGACGCCCAGGTGCAGACGCGGCAGCACGAACGCGGCCACCACCAGGACAACCCCGACCGCGACCGCCGCCGCCTCCCGCGCATACGCCCGCCGCGCAATGCTCACGATCGACCAGCCTATTGACCGCCACCGAACCGCCGCGCCAGCGCCCGGCGGTCGACCTTGCCGATGCCACGCCGCGGCAGCGCGTCGACGATGTGCAACTCGCGCGGCGCGGCGCTGGCATCCAGGGTGCCCCGCACATGCGCCCGCAGCGACTCCAGCGTCGGCGCGGCGGCGCCGTCGGCCGCCACCACGGCGGCGACGACCCGCTGGCCCAGCCGGTCGTCGGCGACCCCGAAGACCGCGCAGTCGGCGACGGCGGGGTGGGTGCACAGCGCCGCCTCAACCGGCTGCGGCAGCACCGTCAACCCGCCCGTGCTGATCGCGTCGTCGGCGCGGCCCAGCACCGTCAGCACGCCCGCGTCGTCGAGGGCGCCCAGGTCGTCGGTGCGGAACCAGCCCGGCTCGGCGAACGGGTCGGGATCGGCCGGGTTGCGGTAGCCCTTGGCCAGCGTCGCGCCGCCGATCCAGATGCGCCCGCCGCCCGAAACCCGCAGCCGCACCCCACCGAGCGGGACGCCGTCGTACACGCAGCCGCCGGCGGTCTCGCTCATCCCGTACGTGCGGACCACCGTGACGCCGGCCGCCGCGGCGGTGTCGAGGACCGGGCCCGGTGCCGGCCCGCCGCCGAGCAGCACGGCGTCGAGTTCGGCGAGCGCCGCGGCGGCCGCGGGGTCGGCCAGCGCCTTGGCCAGCTGGGCGGCGACCAGCGACGCGTAGCGGCGTCCCGGGCCCAGCCGCCTGAGGGCGCCGGGTAGCCCGGCGACCTCGAAGCCGGCGGAGACGTCCAGCTCGACGGGCACCGAGCCGGCCAGCACGCTGCGCGCCACCACCTGGATGCCGGCGATGTGGTGGGGCGGCAGGGCCAGCAGCCACGTGCCGGGCCCGCCGAGGCGGTCGTTGGTGGCCGCCGCGCTGGCGTGCAGCGCGGCGGCGGTGAGCAGGGCGCCCTTGGGCGGGCCGGTGGTTCCGGACGTCGTCGCCACCAGGGCCACGTCGTCGTCGATGGTCTCCCCGACCCGCAACGCGCGCAGAGCCTCGGGATCCGGGTCGTCGGGCACGACGACCAGCGCGGGATCGCGCCCGGCCAGCACCCGTTCCAGGGCCGGCAGCAGCACTTCGACGGCGCGGCCCGACGGGACGGCGAGCGCACGCAGGACCGCTATGCGTGTTCTCCGGCGGTGTCGTCCTCGAACGGCCAGCCCTTGTCGGCCAGTCGCGCGCGCACCCGCTCGACGTCTTGCGGTGTCGGCAGCTCGTCGGTGAGCTCGGTGATCGCCACGCCGATGTCGATGTGGTCGAACTCGCCGCGCCGCATCAGTTCGTTGGCCACGGCCACGACCTCGTCGCTGCTCAGCCGGCGGGTGAGCAGGGCCAGCACGGCGAAGGTGTCCGTCGGGGGAACGCCTTCGGGGTAACCGGCGCGCAGCCACGCCACGATCGAGCTGAGGAATCCGTTCATGTGTGACCTACTCCCGGGCGGGTGCTCGGTATTCGGTGAAGAATCGGACCCGATGCTACTTGACCTTGGCTCCCAGGAAGGGATACCCGGTGTGGTGCGCGACGAAATCCCGGGAGATGTAGGCCAGGGCGAACAGGATCACCACGACCACCAGCGTGTAGATCGCCCAGGCGGCCGCGGTCAGCCCCGGATTGCGCTGCGGCGCGGACCCGTTGGTGGTGACGTCCCCGGCGCCCATGGCATGCAGCCGCAGGCCCAGGGCGAACAGCCCCGGCAGCGCGCCACCGGCCAGCATGCTGAATACCAAAATCTTCAGGGAGGCCTGGTAGTTGAACCATTCGCTGAACTGGCTCATGACAGGCTCCCCGCGCCCACCGTGGGGTCATCGGAGCCCGACCGCGACGTGGCGGCGGTGCCGCCGATCGTCGGCCCGGTGCCGGGCGGGCCCTGCCTGTCCTCCAGGCCCTCCAGACCGGCGGTGAGGCTGCCCTCCCATTCGGCGTTGACGTTCTTGTGGTCGACCTTTACCTTGCGCGACCGGACGTAGATGGTGGTCGCGACCGCGACCAGCAGCCCGAACCCGATGATCGCGCCGGGGTAGCCGCCGATGAGGTGGACGATCCAGTAGGTGAGCGCGCCGACGAGCCCGGCCAGCGGCAGGGTGACCACCCACGCGACCACCATCCGGCCGGCCACGCCCCAGCGCACCTCGCCGCCGGGCTTGCCCAGGCCGCTGCCCATCACCGAACCGGTGCAGACCTGGGTCGTCGACAGCGCGTAGCCGAAGTGGGTGGACAGCAGGATGACCGCGGCCGAGGACGACTCGGCGGCCATGCCCTGTGGCGACTGGATCTCGACCAGTCCCTTGCCCAGGGTGCGGATAATGCGCCAGCCGCCCAGGTAGGTGCCCGCCGCCATGGCGATGGCGCACGCCACGATGACCCACAGCGGCGGCGCCGCGGTGTTCTTGCTGATCGACCCGTAGGACATCAGCGCGAGGAAGATGATGCCCATCGTCTTCTGCGCGTCGCCGGTGCCGTGCGCCAGCGAGACCAGCGAGGCCGAGCCCCATTGGCCGTACCGGAAGCCGGCTTCGGTGCGCTTTTCGTCGAGGCCGCGGGTGACGCGGTAAACCAGCCAGGTCGCAAGCGCTCCGACGCCGATGGCCAGGATCGCGGCCACCACGGCCGGGATGAGCACGTGGGACACCACGCCCTTCCAGATCACGCCGTGCCCGCCCACCGCGGCGATGGTGGCCCCGACGATGCCGCCGATCAGCGCGTGCGACGAGCTCGACGGGATGCCGAGCAGCCAGGTCAGCAGGTTCCAGACGATGCCGCCGACCAGGCCGGCGAACACCAGTTCCAGGGTGACGATGTGCCCGTCGATCAGGCCCTTGGCGATCGTGGCCGCGACCGCGGTGGACATGAAGGCGCCCACCAGGTTGAGCACGGCGGACAGCCCGACGGCGACCTTCGGCTTGAGCGCCCCGCTGGCGATCGAGGTCGCCATGGCGTTGCCGGTGTCGTGGAAGCCGTTCGTGAAATCGAAAGCCAGTGCCGTGATTACGACAATGATCAAGAGGAACAAGTCTATGTTCACAGCGCCTGATTCTCGTAGTCGGGAGATTCGATTGTCGAACGCAGGAGGACCGCAAACGCCGGTGTACCGTGACTCGTCGCCATAAGTTACCTCGTCGTTAACCTGAATTCCCGTGGCGTTCACCTCGGGTGTCGCGGCGGAGCGGGTGGTCGGGGGGGATCTGGACGAAAATCAGCGTGATGCCGTCGGGGTCGGTCACGTGCATCTCGTGCAGCCCCCACGGCTCCTGGCGTGCCTCGCGGGCAATCGGCACCCCGCGGCCCTGCAGCTCGGCCTGGGTGGCCGCGATGTCGCGGACCTGCAGCCACAGTGCGCCGGGGAACGGGCCCCGCGAATGGTCCGGGGAGCCGAAACCGGCCAGCTCCAGCAGCGACTGGCCGGCGAAAAAGACTGTGCCACCGCCGTAGTCGCGGAAGATGGCCAGGCCGATCTCGTCGCGGTAGAAGCGCAACGACCGCTCGTAGTCCACCGGCCGGAGCAGCATGCGGCTGGCCAGGATCTCCATAGGGTCGTGTCTATCACGTCTTCGGCGGCTGCGGCGATGGCCTTAAGTCAGCTATCGGCGGCGCGGTTGGGCTGGATGCTCTGGCGCTGCATGAGGGTGTTCACCCAGCGGGGTCCGATGGTGTCGAGCGCCCGGGCCGCGATCGCCATCCGCGGCGCGATCCGCACCGGCCGGGTGCGCGCGGCCGTGACCATCCACTCGGCGGCCTCCTCGGACGTCAGCGCGGGTACCCCCTCGTAGGCCTTCGTCGGCGCGATCATCGGCGTGGCCACCAACGGGTAGTACAGGGTCGTCGAATGCACGCCCCGGTGGCCCCACTCGGTCTCGACCACCCGGCTCACCGCCGAGAGCGCGGCCTTCGACGCGTTGTAGACCGCGAACAACGGCGAGGCCTCCGAGAGCACCCCCCACGTCGAGACGTTGATGATGTGCCCGTCGCCGCGCTCGAGCATCCCGGGTGCGAGCCCGCGGATCAGCCGCAGCGGCGAGTAGTAGTTGAGCGTCATGGTCCGCTCGACGTCGTGCCAGCGTTCCAGCGACTCGGCCAGCGGGCGGCGGATGGATCGGGCGGCGTTGTTGATCAGGATGTCGATCCCGCCGAGGCGCTTGTCAACGTCGGCCACCAGCGCGTCGACGGCGTCCATGTCCGAGACGTCGCAGGGGATCGACAGCGCCTTGCCCCCCGCGGCCGTGATGCGCGCCGCCAGCGCGTCCAGTAACTCCGCGCGTCGGGCGGCCACGACGACGGTGGCGCCGAGCCGGGCGAATTGCTCGGCCGCGGCCTCCCCGATGCCCGAGGAAGCCCCGGTGATCAGGATCCGCTTGCCCTCGAGGTCGATCGGTCTGATCGCGGGCCGGTTGACCAGCACCTGCGGTGCGGCGGGCGGTCGCATGGTCGCCAGCACGAACTGGTCGGTGATCCGGCGCAGCGGGCTTTTACTCATCGTGGGCAGTCTAGGTGGCGTCGAGCCGGTACTTTCGCAGGCCGCTTGTCGCACTTCCGCTGCGCTTTTACAGCCCGGACGCTAGAAATACCGGGGGAACGGGCTCCAGTCCGGCGGGCGCTTTTCCAGGAAGGCGTCGCGGCCCTCGACGGCCTCGTCGGTCATGTAGGCCAGCCGGGTGGCCTCGCCCGCGAACAGCTGCTGGCCCACCAGGCCGTCGTCGAGCAGGTTGAACGCGAACTTCAGCATGCGTTGGGCCTGCGGGGATTTCGCGTTGATCTCCGCCGCCCACTGGATCGCCTCGGCTTCCAGGTCGGCGTGGCCGACGACGGCGTTGACCGCGCCCATGTGGTGCATCTGCTCGGCGGTGTACGTGCGGCCCAAGAAGAAGATCTCGCGGGCGAACTTCTGGCCCACCTGGCGGGCCAGGTACGCGCTGCCGTAGCCGCCGTCGAAACTGCCGACGTCGGCGTCGGTCTGCTTGAACCGGGCGTGCTCGCGGCTGGCCAGGGTGAGGTCGCACACCACGTGCAGGCTGTGCCCGCCGCCGGCGGCCCACCCGTTGACCAGGCAGATGACGACCTTGGGCATGAATCGGATCAGCCGCTGCACCTCGAGGATGTGCAGCCGCCCGGCGCGGGCCGCGTCGACGGTGTCCGCGGTGTCCCCTGAGGCGTACTGGTAACCGGAGCGGCCCCGGATGCGCTGGTCGCCGCCCGAGCAGAATGCCCAGCCGCCGTCCTTGGGCGACGGGCCGTTGCCGGTCAGCAGCACCACGCCGACGTCCGGGGACATGCGGGCGTGGTCGAGCGCGCGGTACAGCTCGTCGACGGTGTGCGGGCGGAAGGCGTTGCGCACGTCGGGCCGGTCGAACGCCACCCGCACCGTGGCGTCGGTGACGTGGCGGTGGTAGGTGATGTCGGTCAGGTCCTCGAAGCCGGCTTCGGTGTCCGAGACGGGCCGCCAGGCCTGCGCGTCAAAGGGGTTGTCGCTCATGCTCATAACGGATCGAGCCGGAAGACGGCGCAGCGCCCGGGAACGGTCAGCACCGCGGGGCCCGCACGGCCGTAGCTCAGGCCGAGATGCGAGATGAAAATGAAAAACTTGTTCGCCTGCTTGAGCCACCACGGCGGCCTGACGCGTTCGCTACCGGGCATGGCTGTCAACAGTAGTCAGCGCGCCGGACCACCTCGACGGGGCCTCAGCCGACCGCGCGGCCGGCGCCCTCCCAGAACCGCGCTCGCACGGCCTTCTTGTCCGGTTTGCCCAACGCGGTCACCGGCACCGACTCGACGACGATCACCTGCTTGGGCGACTGCACCGAACCCTTGCGCTCCTTGACCGCGGCCTGGATCTCGACCGTCACGCGCGCCACCGACTCCTCGTCGGAGGGATGGTCGGGCCGCAGCACGATCACCGCGGTGACGGCTTCGCCCCACTTCTCGTCCGGCGTGCCGATCACGCACACCTGCGCGACGGCCGGGTGCTCGGCGACGACGTCCTCGACCTCGCGCGGGAACACGTTGAATCCGCCGGTGACGATCATGTCCTTGACCCGGTCGACGATGAACCAGAAGCCGTCGGAGTCCTCGCGGGCCATGTCACCGGTGTGCAGCCAGCCGTCCGGAGAACGTCTTGGCCGTCTCCTCCGGCAGATTCCAGTACCCGCCGGAAAGCAGCGGCCCGGACACGCAGATCTCGCCGACCTCGCCCTGCGGCACCTCGTTGCCGTCGGCGTCCAGCAGTGCGGTGCGGGCGAACAGGGTCGGCCGCCCGCAGGAGGTGAGCCGCTTCTCGTCGTGGTCCTTCTTGGCCAGGTAGGTGATCACCATCGGGGCCTCGGACTGCCCGTAGTACTGGGCGAAGATCGGCCCGAAGCGGCGGATGGCCTCGGCCAGCCGCACCGGGTTCATCGCCGAGGCGCCGTAGTAGACCGTCTCCAGCGAGGACAGGTCGCGGGTGTGCGAATCCGGATGGTCCATCAGCGCGTAGATCATCGACGGCACCAGCATGGTCGCGGTGATCTTCTCCTCCTCGATCACCCGCAGCACCTCGGCCGGATCGAACTTGGTGAGCACGATCAGCTCGCCGCCCTTGATGATCGTCGGCACGAAGAACGCCGCCCCGGCATGCGACAGCGGGGTGCACATCAAAAAGCGCGGGTTGTCCGGCCACTCCCACTCGGCGAGCTGGATCGTGGTCATCGTGGTGATCGACTGCGCGGTGCCCAGCACACCCTTGGGCTTGCCGGTGGTGCCGCCGGTGTAGGCCATCCCGCCGATGTGATCGGGCGGAAGGTCGGCCGCCACCAACGGCTTCGGCGAATACTTCGCGGCCTCGGCCACCAGGTCCACCGCGGCGTCGCCCAGCGCCTCGGGGACCGGGCCGATGGTCAGGACCTGCTTGAGGCCGGGCACCTTCTCCAGGAGGCCCAGCGCCCGCTCGACGAACATCGGGTTGGGGTCGATGATCAGCGACGTCACGCCGGCGTCGCCCAGCACGTAGGCGTGGTCGTCCAGGGAGCCCAGCGGGTGCAGTGCCACGCGCCGGTAACCCTGGGTCTGGCCGGCGCCGATGATCATCAGCACCTCGGGCCGGTTCAGCGACAGCAGCCCGACGGTCGCGCCGGTGCCCGCACCCAGCGCCTCGAACGCCTGAATGTACTGGCTGATGCGCTCGGCGAGCTGTCCACCGGTCAGCGTGGTGTCGCCGAGATGCAGCACTGGCTTGTTCTTGTTGCGCTTGAGCGCACCGACTGTCAGGTGTCCGGAATGAATGGGATGGCGCAGCAACTCGTCACTCATGTGGCAAGACTAGAACGTGTTGCAATTCGAGTCAGCCACCCCCTTCGTGGGCGAGCCCGCCGCGACGTCTATAGGTCGGGCTGGGCCAATATGCGCTCCACCGCTCACGTCCCCTCGGCGTGAGGCCGACGTCGCGAACATCGGGCCGGGATCGTCGCTCAAGTGGCAGTCCTCTGTGGAACGCCCGTGATGCGGTGTCGACCGCGATCGCAACTACTACCATTCCGGCACATGGCCGCCGCAGATCTCGTCGTCACCGGAACCGTCCTCACCGTCGATGAAAAGCGGCCCACGGCCGAGGCGCTCGCGGTCGCCGACGGCCGCATCGTCGCCGTAGGGAGCCGGTCGGAGATCGAGGCATACATCGGTCCCGACACCGAAACCACCGACGTCGGCGACGGCTGCGTCATGCCGGGATTCGTTGAGGCACATGGTCATCCGCTCCTCGAGGCGCTAGCGCTGTCGGACCGGATCGTCGACATCCGGCCGGTCACCCTGCCCGGCGCCGACGACGTCGTCGCGGCGGTGCACCGCGAGGTCGCCGCGCGGGGAGCGGCCGGCGCCTACCTCAACGGCTGGGATCCGCTGTTGCAGTCCGGGCTCCCGCAGCCGACGCTCGCCTGGCTCGACGACGTCGCGCCCGAGGGTCCGCTGGTGATCATCCACAACTCCGGCCACAAGGTCTTCTTCAATTCGCACGCCGCCCGCCACGCCGGTCTGACCCGGGACACCCCAGATCCCAAGGGCGCCAAATTCGGCCGCGACGCGCACGGTGAACTCGATGGCACCGGGGAGGAGGCCGGCGCGGTGTTCCCGCTACTGGCCGCGGCGATCGAGCCCAGCAGCTACCCGGAGATGCTGCGCGACGAGTGCGCGCGGCTCAACCGCGCCGGACTGACCACCTGCTCGGACATGGCGTTCGACCCGGCGTTCGCGCCGTTGGTCGCCCAGCTGCACGACGAGCTGACGGTGCGGCTGCGCACCTACGAGATGTCCAACCCGCAGATGTCCACCGATGCTAAGCCCGGCCAGGGCGACGACATGCTGCGCCAGGTCGGCATCAAGATCTGGGTGGACGGCTCGCCGTGGATCGGCAATGTCGCGCTGTCCTTTCCGTACCTCGACACCGCCGCTACCCGCACCATCGGCGCGGCCGGCTCCTGCGGGCATGCCAACTACACCCGTGAGCAGCTGGCCGAGATCGTCGGCGCCTACTACCCGCTGGGCTGGCAGATGGCGTGCCACGTGCACGGCGACGCCGGCGTGGACACCATCCTCGACATCTACCAGGAAGCACTGCGGCGCTGGCCTCGTGAAGACCACCGGCTGCGGCTCGAACACGTCGGCGCCATCCGGCCCGACCAACTCCGCCGGGCCGCCGACCTGGGCGTCACCTGCAGCATCTTCGTCGACCACATCCACTACTGGGGCGACGTCATCGTCGACGGCCTGTTCGGTCCGGAGCGCGGATCGCGGTGGATGCCGGCGGGATCTGCGGTGGCCACCGGCATGCGGATCTCGCTGCACAACGACCCGCCCGTCACGCCCGAGGAGCCGCTGCGCAACATCAGTGTGGCCGTGACCCGCATGGCTCCCAGCGGCCGAGTGCTGGCGCCCGAGGAGCGGCTGACGGTGGATCAGGCGATCCGCGCGCAGACCCTCGACGCCGCATGGCAGCTGTTCGCCGACGACGTGACCGGCTCGCTGGAGGTCGGCAAGTACGCCGACCTGGTGGTCCTGTCGGCCGATCCCCGGGCGGTGCCGCCGGAGCGGATCGCCGACCTCGAGGTGCGCGCGACGTACCTGGCGGGGCGCCGGGTCTACCGCCGGTGAGGCCGCCGCTACCAGACCTGCTGGACCGCCTGCACGTCGTCGCGCTGCCGATGCGGGTGCGGTTTCGCGGCATCACCACCCGCGAGGTCGCCTTGATCGAGGGCCCCGCCGGGTGGGGCGAGTTCGGGGCGTTCCTCGAGTACGGGCCCCCCGAGGCCGCGCACTGGCTGGCCTCGGCCATCGAGGCCGCCTACCGCGAGCCGCCGCCGCTGCGGCGCGACCGCGTCCCGATCAACGCCACCGTGCCGGCCGTCGGGCCGGAAGAGGTGCCCGGCGTGCTGGCCCGCTTCCCCGGGGCGCGCACGGCCAAGGTGAAGGTCGCCGAGCCCGGGCAGGTGCTGGCCGACGACGTCGCCCGGGTCAACGCGGTGCGGGAACTCGTGCCGACCGTGCGGGTGGACGCCAACGGCGGCTGGAGCGTCGAGGAGGCCGCCGCGGCCGCGGCCGCCCTGACCGCCGACGGCCCGCTGGAGTACCTCGAACAACCCTGCGCGACCGTCGAAGAACTCGCCGCGCTGCGCCGCCGGATCGACGTGCCGATCGCCGCCGACGAGAGCATCCGCAAGGCCGAGGATCCGCTGGCCGTGGTGCGCGCCCGCGCCGCCGACGTCGCGGTGCTCAAAGTCGCTCCGCTGGGCGGGCTTTCGGCGTTGCTCGACATCGCCGCGCGCATCGACATCCCGGTCGTGGTCTCCAGCGCGCTCGACTCGGCGGTCGGCATCTCCGCCGGCCTGACCGCCGCGGCCGCCCTGCCGGTATTGCGGCACGCCTGCGGGCTGGGCACCGGCGGGCTGTTCGTCGAAGACGTCGCCGAGCCGGTCGTCCCCGTCGACGGGTGTCTGCCGGTCGGGCCGGTGCGGCCCGACCCGGCGCGGTTGCAGGCATTGGCGGCGCCGCCCGAGCGGCGGCGCTGGTGGATCGACCGGGTCAAGGCCTGTCATCGGTTGCTGCCGTGATCGTCTAGCGTGGTGACTCGAGGAGGGGCCGGGTGAAGAACACGCGTACTGAGAACGCTGCCACCGCGCTACGCATCGCGTTCGGGCTGGTCTGGGCGATCGACGCCTGGCTGAAGTGGCAGCCCGGGTTTCGCGCGGCCATGCTGCCGAGCATGGTCGCCACCAAGCAGGGGGAGCCGCACTGGCTGACGCCGTGGTTCGACTTCTGGATCCAGATGATGCAGCACCCGACACCGGACGTGTGGGTCGATCTGATCGCCCTCACCGAGACCACGATCGCGGTCCTGCTGCTGGCCGGGCTCGCCCGCCGCGCCGTCTACATCGGCGGCGCCCTCTACAGCCTGAGCATCTGGTCGACGGCCGAGGGATTCGGCGGGCCCTACACCGCCACCGCGGGCGCGACCGACGTCGGGACCTCGCTCGTCTACGTGCTCGTCTTCCTGGCCCTGCTGGTCAAACTCGAGCACGGGCTCGACCGCCACTTGGCGCTGGACCCGGTGGTCGCCCGCCGCGTCCCGTGGTGGCATCTCGTCGCCGGGCCAACGACGCGGTAGCGGCGAGCGCCCTATCCGGCGCATGTACCGTCGTCCGGGTGATCAACCTGGCATACGACGATCGCGGCTCGGGGGAGGCCGTCGTCTTCATCTCCGGCCGCGGCGGCCCGGGCCGCACCTGGCAACCGCATCAGGTACCGGCTTTCCTGGAAGCGGGCTACCGGGTCATCACCTTCGACAACCGCGGGATCAACGCCACCGAGGACGCCCAGGGGTTCACCACCCAGACCATGGTCGCCGACACGGCGGCGCTGATCGAGTCGCTGGGCGCCGCGCCGGCGCGCATCGTCGGGGTGTCCATGGGTGCGTTCATCGCCCAGGAGCTCATGGTGGTGCGGCCCGAACTGGTCAGCGCCGCCGTGCTGATGGCCACCCGGGGCCGGCTGGACACCGCGCGGCAGTTCTTCCACGACGCCGAGGTCGATCTGCACGCGTCGGGCGCTTCGCTGCCGGTCTCCTACGACGCGCGGACGCGCCTACTGGAGAGCTTCTCCCGCAAGACGATCAACGACGACGCCGCCGTCGCCGACTGGATCGCGATGTTTTCCACCTGGCCGCTCAAGCAGACCCCGGGCCTGCGCTGCCAGCTGGAAGTCGCTCCGCAGACCAACCGGCTGCCGGCGTACCGCAGCATCGCCGCTCCGGCGCTGGTGATCGGCTTCGCCGACGACGTGGTGACGCCGCCCCACCTGGGGCGGGAGGTCGCCGACGCGCTGCCCAACGGGCGCTACCTGCAGATTCCGGACGCCGGTCACCTCGGGTTCCTGGAGCGGCCGCAGGCCGTCAACACCGCCGCGCTGCAGTTCTTCGCCAGCGTCACGGTCTGAGCACTCCGCGTTCGGCGCGCGGATGGCGGGCTGTGCCACTCTGTATGAGTGAACCCCTCGACGACCCAGGCCCGCGTCGTCGTTGACGAGCTGATTCGCGGCGGCGTGCGCGACGTGGTGCTGTGCCCCGGCTCCCGGAACGCCCCGCTGGCGTTCGCCCTGCAGGACGCCGACCGCGCCGGCCGGGTCAGGCTGCACGTCCGCATCGACGAACGCACCGCCGGCTACCTGGCCGTAGGCCTGGCGATCGCCGCCGGCGCGCCTGTGTGCATCGCGATGACATCCGGCACGGCCGTCGCCAACCTGGGCCCTGCGGTGGTCGAAGCGAACTACGCGCGGGTGCCGCTGATCGTGCTCTCGGCCAACCGGCCCTACGAGCTGCTGGGCACCGGGGCCAACCAGACCATGGAACAGCTGGGCTACTTCGGCACCCAGGTGCGCGCCACCATCAGCCTGGGCCTGGCCGAGGACGCGCCCGAGCGGGTGGATGCGCTCAACGCCACCTGGCGCTCGGCGACCTGCCGGGTGCTGGCGGCCGCCACCGGCTCGCGCACCGCCAACGCCGGGCCCGTGCAGTTCGACATCCCGCTACGCGAACCCCTGGTGCCCGATCCCGAACCCCAAGCGGTGACGCCGCCCGGCCGGCCGGGCGGCAAGCCGTGGACCTACACGCCGCCGGTCACGTTCGACCAGCCGCTGGACATCGACCTGTCGCCCGACACGGTCGTCATCGCCGGACACGGCGCGGGCGTGCACCCCAACCTGGCGTCGTTGCCGACGGTGGCCGAACCCACTTCATTTTCTGGCCGCCCGCCGCCCAACCCGCTGCACCCCCTGGCGCTGCCGCTGCTGCGCCCGCAGCAGGTGATCATGCTGGGCCGGCCCACGCTGCACCGCCCGGTGTCCGCGCTGTTGGCCGACCCGTCGGTGCCGGTGTACGCGCTGACCACCGGGCCGCGCTGGCCCGACGTGTCCGGCAACTCGCAGGCCACCGGCACCCGCGCGGTCACCACCGGGGAGCCCCACCCGGCGTGGCTGCGGCGCTGCGCGGAGCTCAACCGGCACGCCGTCGACGCCGTGCGCGGCCAACTCGCCGCGCACCCGCTGACCACCGGCCTGCACGTGGCCGCCGCCGTCGCCGACGCGCTGCGCCCCGGGGACCAGCTGGTGCTGGGCGCATCGAACCCGGTGCGCGACGCGGCGCTGGTCGGTTTGAACGCCCAGGGCATCAAGGTCCGCTCCAACCGCGGCGTGGCCGGCATCGACGGCACGGTATCGACCGCGATCGGGGCGGCGCTCGCGCACGAGGGACGCACCGTCGCGCTGATCGGCGACCTGACCTTCGTCCATGACAGCTCCGGGCTGCTGATCGGCCCCACCGAGCCCACGCCGCAGCGGCTGACCATCGTCGTGTCCAACGACAACGGCGGCGGCATCTTCGAACTGCTCGAGCAGGGCGACCCCAGATTCTCCGACGTGTCCTCGCGCATCTTCGGCACCCCGCACGACGTCGACGTCGGCGCGCTGTGCCGCGCCTACCACGTCGAGAGCCGGCAGATCGAGGCCCAACAGCTCAACGCGGCCCTGGATGAACCCGCGGCCGGCATGCGGGTGCTGGAGGTGAAGGCGGACCGCTCCTCGCTGCGGCAGCTGCACGCGGCCATCAAGGCCGCCCTGTGACCGCCCCGAAACGATTGCTGCACATCCTGATTCACGGCCGCAGCGATGAGCCGCCGAAGACCCGGGCGCGCATCGCGCTGCGGTGGGCGCGCATCGCGGTGCTCATCGCGGCCGGCCTGGTCACGCTGCAGTCGGTGCTGCTGGTGGCCGGCGCCTTCCGCAACGACCTGTCGATCGAGCACAACATGGGCGTGGCGCAGGCCGAGGTGCTCAGCGCCGGGCCGCGGCGCTCCACGATCGAGTTCGTCACCCCCGAGCGGGTCACCTACCGGCCCGAGCTCGGCGTGCTGTATCCGTCCGAGTTGTCGACGGGCATGCGCATCTACGTCGAGTACAACAAGAACGACCCGAACCTGGTCCGGGTGCAGCACCGCAACGCCGGGCTGGCGATCATCCCGGCGGGGTCCATCGCGGTGGTCGGGTGGCTGGTCGCGGCCGTGCTGCTGGTGGTTCTGGCGCTGCTGGACAGGCGGCTGGACCGGCGGCCAGAGACCGGCGCCGAGGCCGGTCAAACGGCATCGGCAGAGGCCTGAGCAGCAGATTTCGCGTGTCGTATGCCCGTCGGCAACCTGGCCGACAGTCGATGCTGTCACTGTGGTGATGTGCGCGTTGCGATTGTCGCCGAATCGTTCCTCCCGCAGGTCAACGGTGTCAGCAACTCGGTGATCCGGGTGCTCGAGCACCTGCGGCGCACCGGGCACGAGGCCCTCGTCGTCGCGCCCGACACCCCGCCGGGCGAGCAGCCCGCCGAGCGCATCCATGACGGAATCCGGGTGCATAGGGTGCCCTCGCGGATGTTCCCGAAGGTGACCACGCTGCCGCTCGGTGTGCCCACGCCCCGGATGGTGCGGGCGTTGCGCGGCTTCGACCCCGACGTCATGCATCTGGCCTCGCCGGCGCTGCTCGGTTACGGCGGGCTGCGGGTCGCGCGCCGGCTCGGGGTGCCGACGGTCGCGGTCTACCAGACCGACGTCCCTGGTTTCGCCGCCAGCTACGGCATCGGGATCACCACCCGTGCGGCGTGGGCGTGGTTCCGCCACCTGCACGGTCTCGCCGACCGCACCCTGGCGCCGTCCAGCGCGACGCTCGAATCGCTTACCGCACAACGTATTCCGCGGGTTCATCGGTGGGCCCGGGGGGTCGACGTCCTCGGGTATGCGCCGTCGGCGCGCGACGAGGCGCTGCGGCGGCGCTGGTCGCCGCGGGGCAAGCCGATCGTCGGGTTCGTCGGCCGGCTCGCGCCGGAGAAGCACGCCGAACGGCTCGCCGCGCTGGCGGCCGCCGACGCGGTGCAGCTCGTCATCGTCGGTGACGGGGTCGACCGGGCCAAACTGCAATCGGCAATGCCGACAGCGGTTTTCACCGGCGCGCTGTATGGCGAGGAGCTCGCCGCGGCGTACGCCAGCATGGACGTCTTCGTGCACACCGGCGAGCACGAGACGTTCTGTCAGGTCGTGCAAGAAGCGCTGGCGTCGGGGTTGCCGGTGATCGCCCCCGACGCCGGCGGCCCCCGTGACCTCGTCACGCCGTGCCGCACCGGATTGCTGTTACCCGTCGGGGAATTCGAGTCCAGGCTGCCTTCCGCCGTCGCGCATCTGCTCGCCGAACGGCACCGCTACTCGCAGGCGGCACGGCGCAGCGTGCTGCACCGCAGCTGGCCGGTCATCTGTGACGAGTTGCTCAGCCACTACGAGGCGGTGCTGTCGCCGTCGGCGCGCGCCGACGCTTCGCCGTGGCGGAGGCGACGCGCCTAGCACCACGGTCAGCCCGTATCGATCGGCGTCTTCTTCGTGTCGTCGAGGAACTTCGCCAACAGCCGATCGAACTGCTGGAGCTCGGCGGCCGACCAGCTCGAAAGCGCCCGCGCCAGGTGATCCCGGCGGACGTTGTGCAGCGCCGCGGCGGCGCGTTCGCCGGCCACCGTGGTGCCGATGACCCAAACCCGCCCGTCGCCGGGATCGGGCCGACGCGTGACGAGGCCCGCGTTGGCCAGGGCGTGCACGCGCCGGGTCGTCATCCCGACGTCCATGTGCGCCATGCTCGCCAGGCGCCCGATCGGTTGGCAACCCTCGTCGATCAAGACGCGCAGCAGAATGTAGGAGGGCTGTGACAACTCGGTGTCGGCCGCCGCGGCCTGCCGGGCGAACGCCGACCGGCTCACGCTGAGCCGCACGATGCGCGCCAGCGTGGCGCTGATGGAATCGACCGAATCCAGCTTGCGCGTGAACGTCACGACGGCTCCCCTTCGGGCACGGGAGAACCGTACCCGCGGATCCTTGACATAGTCAAGTAAATGCCGTTAGCCTGGCCGGAATCAGCATGGGCTGAGGAGGTTTCATGTCCGCGACGCGCTTCTACTTCGACTGGCCGAACTACCGGAAGATGCTTCGGCTGTTGCGCCGCGACCCGCCGGCCTCCAAGCGCTGGAGCCGCTACTTCGGCTTTTTGGTCGGCGTGCCGGCGATCGCCGGGGTCCACGCGGTGTGCTTCGCGCTCGACCCGATCCTGTTTCCGTCGCTGCGCGGCACGAAGGTGACCGGGCCGACGTTTTGCATCGGACACGCCCGCAGCGGCACCACGTACCTGCACCGGCTGATGGCTGCGGATCCACAGTTCTCCTACCCCTTGATGTATGAGCTGTTCTTCCCGTCGCTGTTGGAAAAGCGGCTGCTGCGGCTTCTGTTTCGTCTCGACGCCGCGGTGTTGGGCAAGCGGGTGCGCCGCCGGCTCGACGCGATCGAGGAACGCCGGTTCACACCGACCGACGACATGCACAAGACCGGGTTCTTCGTCCCCGAAGAGGACGACGCCTTCCTGACGTGGTCCCTGTGCTCGGGCTTCTGGATCCTGATGTTCCCGTTCATGGGCGAGCTCGACTTCTACCATGTCGACCGGTGGCCCGAACGCAAACGGCGGCGCGTGATGGGCTTCTACAAGGAATGCGTCCGGCGGCAGATTGCGGCCAACGGCGGGGGAATCCACTTGAGCAAGAACCCCACCTTTTGCGGCCGGGTCGAATCGCTCATCGAGACGTTCCCCGACGCGAGGATCGTGGTCCCCATGCGCAATCCGGCCGAGACGATCCCGAGCCTGCTCAAGATGCTGAGGTCGGAGTGGGAGCTGCGCGGCCGTGATGAGCGGCTGATCGCAAAATCGCTGCGCGTACTGGCCGATCAGTCGTTCGACTCCTACGAACATCCGTTGGACGTCTTGGCCGCGCACCCCGAGATCCGGTCGGTCGTGATCGACTACCGCGAGCTGGTGGCGCAGCCGGCGACGACGATGCGTCGCATCTACCGGGAGCTGGGCCTGCACCTGGGGCCGGCGGCAGCCAAGGCATTCGAGTCCGCCGGTGGCGGACACGAGTCGGCCCACCGCTACAACCTCGAGGAGTTCGGTCTCGACCCCCTCGAGATCCATACCCGCCTGGCCGCCCTGTTCGACCGATATCGCTGGGATGCCGCAGGAGAGGACGCGCATGTCCACTGAACCGAGCCCACTGGCTCTTCGCGCGGCCTGGACCGATCTGATCGACGCCCTGAACCGGGCGCGCGATGCCGTCGACTCCGCCGAGTTACACGCGCCGCCGGTCACCGAACAAGGCCTCGCGGAGGGCTATCGCTATCTGTTGGGCTTCGTCTTCAGCGGCATCGAACGGGCGTTCTGCGAAGATCCCGAGTTCCCCTATTTCCGGCGCGCCATCCAGCCGCTCGACAAGGCGACCATCGACAACGCCGACGCCCTATACCTTTCGGCGGCGATCGACGGTGCCCGGCGCTACCTGGTACGCGGCCGGCTCGCCGATCGCGGCCATTGGCAGTCGGGCGCGCCGGGCGGGGGAGGGCCGAAGGCGCCGCAGTACCTCATCTTCGAAGCCCACACCGTCTACGCCGGGGACACCGGCGGGCTCGGCGAACTCGGGCCGGGGGGCCGCGTCATCACCGGGTCACTGGATGTCTGCGACCTGGCCGTCGACGACGACGGGCGGTTCGAGATCCTGCTGGCACCCCGGCGGCCACCCGAGCACACGGGAAACTTCATCGCCACGGCCACTGCGGACGGTGCCGACACGGCGCGTTTCCTGATCGCCCGCATGCTCTTTGGCGACTGGGAGCACGAGGTTTCCCCCGACCTGCACATCGCGCGGATCGGCAACCAGGGTGCCCAGCCCGCGCCGGTCGACCCCGCCACCGTCGCCCGCCACATGCGCCGCGCAGGCACGATCGTGGAAAACCAGATGAAGTTCTGGAACGAGTTCTACGACGTCGTGTTGGAGGCGCACGGCGACAAGAACGGCGACGGTTTGACCCTCATGCCGCGAAACGCGTTGAACGAACCCGCATTTGCCAACCTCGCGATGGGTGGCGGCCAGAGTACCAACGTCTTTTCCGGCGGCGTCTTCGACCTGGAGGCCGACGAGGCGCTGCTCGTCGAAGTGGTCGTTCCGGTGCGGCCTTCCTACATGGGGTTCCATCTGTCCAACCTCTGGGGAGAATCACTCGACTACGCCAACCGCACCAGCAGTCTCAACGGATTTCAGTCCGAGCCCGACCCCGACGGGACGATCCGCTACGTCGTCGCGGGGACCGACCCCGGGGTCCCGAATTGGCTGGACACCGTCGGCCACCGCGGCGGATTCCTGACCCTGCGGTGGACCTACCCGACACCGCCGCCCGAACTGCCGAAAGCGACCGTCACCCAGGTGCCCCTGGCGAACGTGCGCCGGCACCTGCCGGCGGCCACCCGCGTCGTTTCCGCCGAGGAACGCCGAAAACAGATCGCGGTCCGCCAGGAACACGTCCAGCGGCGCTACCGCCAGTACTAACCGATTCGGGTCGCTCGGCGACCGGATCGCGGGTCAGGGCATCAGGATGTAGGACATGCCCGGGACGTTCTTCACATCGCGGGTCCACCACGCACCGGCGCCGCCATGGGACGCGTTGTTCATTTCGATGATGTTCACCCACGTTCCGTCGAAGCGTTCGGTGACCGAATTCACCCATGCGGCATGGCCATACGGGCTGACGCCGGGCAGCCACGGCTGGAAGACGACGATCGCGCGGGGCTGCGGGTCGTTGACCACCGTCCAGCCGTGCGCCCGCGCCGAGTCCGCCCAGTCCGAGGCGTTGCCGGCCAGGGCCGGGTAATAGCCGCCGACGTCGAACCACTGCGCCAGGGCTCCCCACGTGCACTGGCCTTCGGTGCCGCTGTTGGTGGCCTGGCGTTGTCCCAAGGTGCGCCCCGGATCGGCCGCCGGCGCGGCCGGGCGATCGCCCTGGCCGGCGCAGTCGGGCACGAACGCGTTCAGCGTGCCCGTGTCGATGTCGGCGCCCCTGACGAAATGGCCGTCGGACGTCTTGTACCAAAACGCGTTGCCGGCACCGCCGCCAACGGTGGAATGGGAAAGGCCTGTGGTGGACTGTCCCCGCGTCGAGCACACCAATGTCAGCCGGTCATTGACGTCGTACCAGCCGTCCTGGCGGGAATTCGGCGCCGGTTGGGACATGCGCTGGGTCCTGACCTTGACGGTCCCGGCCGGTTCGGCGTGGGCGGAAGCGGCGAAAACCACTCCGCACGCGGCGAGGATCGCGGCCATAGTGGCGCCGGCGCGCGGGCGGCCGCGCGCGGGGACCCGCCAACACCGCTGCCACATCAGCGTCGCGCCTCCATATAACAAATGTGCAAATTGAGCTTAAATAGTGGCCGCTTTTACCGAAGGGGAATTGCGAACAATTGCCGCGGGAATTCAACGCCGCCGACGGCGGATCGGGGTCCTGGCCGGGCCCGGGTAGCGTCTAACTCGTGAGTCGCGCCGCCCTGGACAAGGATCCCCGAGACGTCGCGTCGATGTTCGACGGCGTCGCCCGCCGGTACGACCTGACCAACACCGTGCTGTCGATGGGCCAGGACCGGTACTGGCGGCGGGCCACCCGCTCGGCGCTGCGGATCGGGCCCGGGCAGCGGGTGCTGGACCTGGCCGCCGGGACCGCGGTGTCCACGGTGGAGCTGGAGAAGTCCGGGGCGTGGTGTGTGGCGGCCGACTTCTCGGTGGGGATGCTGGCCGCGGGCGCCGCCCGCAAGGTGGCCAAGGTCGCTGCCGACGCGACCAGGCTGCCGTTCGGTGACGGCGTCTTCGACGCGGTCACCATCAGCTTCGGGCTGCGCAACGTCGTCGACCCGCAGGCGGCGCTGCAGGAGATGGCCCGCGTCACCCGCCCCGGCGGGCGGCTGGTGGTGTGCGAGTTCTCCACCCCGACCAACGCCGCGTTCGCGACCGCCTACAAGGAGTACCTGATGCGGGCGCTGCCGCGGGTGGCGCGGGCGGTGTCCAGCAATCCCGAGGCCTACGTATATCTGGCCGAGTCGATCCGCGCCTGGCCCGACCAGACCGGCCTGGCGCAGGAGATCACCCGGGCCGGCTGGTCAGCGGTGCGGTGGCGCAACCTCACCGGCGGCATCGTGGCGCTGCACGCCGGCTACAAACCCCTGAAACGAATCGGGCGTTAGCCGCTCAGGTCCCGGCGCGCTGGATGAAGCCGACCTGCTCGGGGCAGTAGTGGTCGATCCCGGCGCCGAGGAACTGCAGGGCCTGCCCCTGGGTGGTGCCCAGCGGCAGGTTGCGCTGCAGGAAGACGGCGGACTGGTGGGCGTCGTGGTCCACGCCCCGCTCGATGCGCTCGCACTCGATCTTGGCCAGCCACGCGAGCTGGTCCTGGGGCCCGTAGACGCCGAAGTCGTTGACGGTGTTCTTGAAGTCGGTGTCATAGTCGGCGTGAGCCAGCGGAGCCAGCGCGATCGCTGCAGCCGCCACGGCGACGCCGGTAGCCAGCCTCGTACGCTTCATTAGCCGGACTATACACCGCGATAACGGTTCGGTCTCCGGGTCAGCTGAACGGCTTGCGCCGGTCGATCAGCCGCGACAGCCGGCCGGCGCCGCGCCAGGCCCGGGCCAGCCGATCGGCGTCCTCGTCGGTGACCAGGTTCGCCATCACCCGCACGGCGATCGTCATCAGCGCCGGGGAGCGCATCGCGATCGGTCCCGTCGCGGGCAGGAACCGCTGGAAGGTCAGCAGCAGCCCCAGCCTGCGCGCGACCGAGAAGCCGCGTGCGTAGTGCTGCTGCAGCAGCGAGGGCCAGGCCTGCGACACGTCGCCGCAGTCCAGCAGCTCGGCGGCCAGCCGCCCGGTTTCCAGCCCGTAGTCGATGCCCTCGCCGTTGAGCGGGTTGATGCAGGCCGCGGCGTCACCGATCAGCATCCAGTTGGGCCCCGCCACCCCGGACACGGCGCCGCCCATCGGCAACAGCGCCGAGGCCACCGCGCGCGGCTCACCGGAAAAGCCCCACTCGTCGCGGCGCAGGTCGGTGTAGTAGGAGATCAGCGGCCGCAGCGCGAGGTCGGCCGGCCGTTTGGCGGTGGACAACGCCCCGACGCCGATGTTCACCTCGCCGTTGCCCAGCGGGAAGATCCAGCCGTAGCCGGGCAGCACGGCCCCGTCGGGCGAGCGCAGTTCCAAATGCGAGGTCAGCCACGGGTCGTCGGCGTGCGGGGTGGCCAGATAGCCGCGGGCGGCGACGCCGTACACCGTCTCCTGATGCCAGCGCCGGCCCAGCTTGCGGCCCAGCGAGGAGCGCGCGCCGTCGGCGACGACCACCTGCCGGCAACCCACCTCGGTGCCGTCGGCCAGGCGCAGCGACGCCACCCGCCTCGACGAGTCATGATGTGCGCCCACCACTTTGGCGCCCAGCAGCATGCGCGCCCCGGACTCCTCGGCGCATTTGCGGATCCGGTCGTCGAGCTCGACGCGGGCCACCGCACTGCCCGTCGATGGGAACGACGGGCCCGGCCAGTCCACTTCGAGCTCGCCGCCGAACCCGCTCATCCGCAATCCGCGGTGCCGGATGTGGGCGTCGAGCCACTCGCCGAGCCCCAGGCGTTCCAGCTCGGCGACCGCGCGCGGGGTCAACCCGTCCCCGCACGCCTTGTCGCGGGGAAAAGCGGCCGAATCGATGACCAGGACGTCCTTGCCGGCCCGCGCGGCCCAGGCGGCGGCCGCCGAACCGGCGGGTCCGGCGCCCACGACCACCACTTGGGCGTCCAAGGCTCGGGTCTGCACACCCACCAGTATGTTGGTCGCGTGGGAACTCCGGCGACGGTGGTGGCGGGCGTTGACTTCGGCGATGCCGCGTTGGCGGCGACCGTGCGGGACGGCGTCGAGCGGATCGAGCGGCTCATGGACGCCGAGCTGCGCAGCGCCGACGACGTGATGACCGACTCGCTGACGCACCTGTTCAAGGCCGGCGGCAAGCGATTCCGCCCGCTGTTCACGGTGCTCTCCGCGCAGCTGGGACCCAACCCCGATGCCGAGGAGGTGACCATCGCCGGCGCGGTGATCGAGCTGGTGCACCTGGCCACGCTCTACCACGACGACGTGATGGACGAGGCGGAGGTGCGCCGCGGCACGCCCACCGCCAACGTGCGCTGGGGCAACAACGTCGCCATCCTGGCCGGCGACTATCTGTTCGCGACGGCGTCGCGGCTGGTGTCGCACCTGGGCCAGGAGGCGGTGCGGCTCATCGCCGAGACGTTCGCCCAGTTGGTGACCGGGCAGATGCGCGAGACCCGCGGCGTCGAGGGCGAGGCCGACGGCGCGGACCCGATCGGGTACTACCTCAAGGTCATCTACGAGAAGACCGCGTGCCTGATCGCCGCGGCCGGCCGATTCGGTGGCATGTTCTCCGGTGCCGACGAGGATCAGGTGGAGCGGCTGAGCCGGCTCGGCGGCATCGTGGGCACCGCGTTCCAGATCTCCGACGACATCATCGACATCGACAGCGACGCCGGTGAGTCGGGCAAGCTGCCCGGCACCGACGTGCGCGAGGGCGTGCACACCCTGCCGATCATCTATGCCCTGGCCGAATCCGGTCCCGAGGCGGCGCGGCTGCGCGAACTGCTGGCCAGGCCGGTCGACGACGACGAGGCGGTGGCCGAGGCGCTGACGCTGCTGCGGGGTTCGCCGGGCATGGCCAAGGCCAAACAGTTCCTGGCCCGGCAGGCCGCCCAGGCGCGCGACGAGCTGGCCCTGCTGCCCGACATCCCGGGCCGGCACGCGCTGCAGACGCTTCTCGACTACACGGTCAGCCGGCACGGCTAGCGAGTCGCGGAACTCATGCGGAACCCATGGGGTCATCCCGAGCGTTCAATGAGCGGTGGCCGGTGAGCACCGGGCGTGCCGCATCCGTTGAAGGAGGACTCTGATGACCTGGCATCCCCATGCCAACAGGCTGAAGACCTTTGCCCTGTTGGTCGGTATGTCCGTGTTGATCGTGGCCGTCGGCGCGATGTTCGGCAAGACGGCGCTGGTCCTGGCGATGCTGTTCGCCGTCGGCATGAACGTCTACGTCTACTTCAACAGCGACAAGCTGGCGCTGCGCGCCATGCACGCCCAGCCGGTGTCGGAGGTGCAGGCGCCGATGATGTATCGCATCGTGCGTGAGCTCGCGACGTCGGCCCACCAGCCGATGCCGCGCCTGTTCATCAGCGACACCAATGCGCCCAACGCGTTCGCCACCGGCCGCAACCCGCGCAACGCCGCCGTGTGCTGCACGACCGGCATCCTGGGCATCCTCAGCGAGCGCGAGCTGCGCGCCGTGCTGGGGCACGAGCTCTCGCACGTCTACAACCGCGACATCCTCATCTCCTGCATCGCCGGCGCGATGGCGTCGGTGATCACCGCGCTGGCCAACATGGCCATGTTCGCCGGCATGTTCGGCGGCGGCGACCGCGACGGCGAGAATCCCGCCGGTCTGCTCCTGGTCGCGCTGCTGGGCCCGATCGCCGCGACGGTGGTGAAGCTGGCGGTGTCCCGCTCGCGCGAGTACCAGGCCGACGAATCCGGCGCCGTGCTGACCGGCGACCCGCTGGCCCTGGCGTCGGCCCTGCGCAAGATCTCGGGCGGGGTGCAGTCGGCGCCGCTGCCGCCGGACCCCAAGCTGGCCAGCCAGGCGCACCTGATGATCGCCAACCCGTTCCGGGCCGGCGAGCGGATCGGCTCGCTGTTCTCCACGCACCCGCCGATCGAGGACCGCATCCGCCGCCTGGAGGCCATGGCGCGGGGGTAGGGGCGGCCGATGCTAGGCGGCGGCCTCGGGCCGTTCGGGTTCCACCAGGTGGTGGGTCACCCGCCCGGTCCCGACCGGCCCACGGATGCGAACCCGCCCGCCCGTGGCGCAATGCCGTCGCTCCCAGTCGCTGATCGTCTGCTGCGCAGCGTGATCGAGGTATTTCACCGAGATGTCGACCAGCACCGTCGCGCCGTCGGGGACCGACGCGAGCACCCGGGTCAGCCGGGGCAGGGCCAGGAAGGTGCACGCCGGCCCCTCGATGACCACGTGCCACGCGCCCTCCGCCGGCCCGCCTTCCACGCGCGCCCGGATGACCCGCCATCCCGTCAACGCGATCGCCAACGCCAACCCGATCAGCACGCCGTGCAGCAGGTTGAGGAAGACGACGCTGACGGCGGTCACCACGTAGACCGCCAGATCGCCGTGCTTGGATGCCGTTTCGATGTGGGCGGGCTTGAGCAGCTGAATACCGATGACGATGAGCAGGCCCGCCAGTGCCGCGGCCGGAATCTCGTCGACCAAGCCCGCGAACGGGATGGTGAACAGCAGGAACCAGAACCCGTGCAGCACCGCGGAGGCCCGCGACTTCGCGCCCGCTTCGACATTGGTTGAGCTGCGGACGATTACACCGGTCACCGGCAGCCCGCCGATGGCCCCCGACGCGATGTTGGCGGCGCCCTGCCCGATCAGCTCCCGATCGAAGTCGGTGCGGGGACCGTGGTGCATCCTGTCCACCGAAACGGCGGACAGCAGGCTCTCGACGCTTGCGATCAGCGCGACGGTGATGATTCCGGTGGCGATCCCGCCCCAGTCGCCGTGTGGAATCCCGGGTAACTGCAGCGCGTCCAGCGGCGAGCCGTTCAGGTCGATCCGCTTCACGCGAAAGGGGAAGACCACCGAGATCACCGTCACCGCGACGATGGCGACCAGCGGGCCGGGAACGCGGCGCCCGGCGGCCGGCAACCAGCGCCAGGCAATCAGGACGGCGATGACCAGCGCGCCCAGCAGCGCGCCGGGCCGGTGCGCGCTGACGATCTGACCCGGCAGGCCGATGACGTTGTGCCACGCCGTGCTTTTGGACTTCCCGCCCAGCAACACGTGCGCCTGCTGGAGGGCGATGGTGATGCCGATGCCGGCCAGCATGGCGTGCACCACGACGGGCGAGATCGCCAGCGCGGCACGCGCAACCCGGCTGAATCCCAACAGAACCTGCACCGCTCCGGCGGCGGCGGTGATGAAACACGTTACTGCCCAACCGAAATTGGAGACGAGGTCGGCGACGACAACGGTCAGCCCGGCCGCGGGTCCACTGACCTGCAGCGGGGACCCACCGATGGCCCCGACGATGATGCCCCCGACGATCGCGGCGATCAGGCCGGCGAGCACAGGTGCGTTCGAGGCGATGGCGATACCCAGCGACAGCGGCAGGGCGACCAGGAAAACGACCACAGAAGACGGCAGGTCATGGCGCAGCACCGACCGCATCCGATCGCTCCGTAATGCCTTGCGGCCCCCTACTTTCGGCATCGGTCGCTTCCCCTCGTTGGTTGGAGCGGGGGGCGTCCGATCTCCAAGCCCCGTGTCGCGACAAGTAACGTCAGCGCAACTTGTTGGTGCACAGCCAATTACGTTCCCAGTCCGCCTGCGCGGACTGGGAATGCCCGGCTACCTGCTTCGACGGTAGGTGGGCGGCAAACAGCCGGTCAAGCCGGCGGGGGCAGCCCATATCGAATCCAAATATTTGGCTGCCGCGCCGTAGCGCGGGGTCAGAACCCCGAGCCGTGCACCTCGTGCCCCGGGACCTCGACCATCAGCCCCCGGTACGCCTGCTCAACGGTCGAGCCGTTGTTGATCACCGCGTCGACCTCGCGGGCGATCGGCATGGTCAGGCCGAATTCGTTCGCGAATTCCGTGATCACGCTCGCGGCCTTGACGCCCTCGGCCACCTGGTTCATCGAGGCGATGATTTCGTCGATCGGCTTGCCGGCGCCGAGTTGTTCGCCGACGTGGCGGTTGCGGCTGCGCTGGCTGGTGCAGGTGACGATCAGGTCGCCCAGGCCGGCGAGCCCGGGGAAGGTGTCGGGGTCTCCGCCCACCGCGACGCCGAGCTTGGTCATCTCGCGCAGCGCGCGGGCGATCACCAGCGCGCGGGTGTTCTCGCCGATGCCCAGCGAGTAGCCCATCCCGACGGCGATGGCGTAGACGTTCTTCAGCGCGCCGGCCATCTCGACCCCGACGACGTCGTCGGTGGTGTAGACGCGGAAGCGCCGGGTCCGGAAGAACGCCGACAGCCGGGTCGCCAGGTGCTGGTCGGGCATGGCCAGCACGGCCGCGGCGGCGTAGCCCTCGCCGACCTCGCGGGCGATGTTGGGGCCGGCCAGGATGCCCGCGGGATGGCCGGGCAGGATTTCCTCGATGATCTGCGACATCCGCATGTTGGTGCCCTGCTCGAGCCCCTTGACCAGCGACACCACCGGGACCCACGGCCGCAGCTCCATGGCCAGCTCGGTCAGCACCCCGCGGAAGCCGTGCGACGGCACGGCCATGACCACGACGTCGGCGCAGTGGGCGGCCTCGGTGAAATCGGTGGTGGCGCGCAGGCCGTCGCTCAGGACGACGTCGTTGCCGAGGTAGCGGCTGTTGCGATGGTTGTCGTTGATGTCCTCGGCGGTCGCCTCGGAGCGCACCCACTGCAGCGTCGGGCCGCGGCGCGCGCAGATCGAGGCCACCGTGGTGCCCCAGGAACCGCCACCGAGGACGACGACTTTGGGTTCACGCTGTTGGGCTGCCATGCCGATCAGCGTATTGCCGACACCGCAGATTTAGAAGCAGTTCACCGACCGCGCGGCGGCCGGAAGTCGAAACCAACGACCCCCGCGCAGGGGACTTCGGTCCCTACCCCCGCCGGGCCATCTGCCGCATCGTCGAAGGCCAGAAGAGGAGGAACGATGCCCAGACGCAGGTGGGGCCGGGTGCTTGCCGCGCTGTTCGCCGCCACCCTCGCGGTGATGTCGGCGCCGCCGGGCATCGCCTTTGCCGGGGGTGGCCGCCCGCAGGCCAACCCGCAGGAGCGCGCGGCCGCGCTGATCCGGCCGGCCGTGATGTTCCTGTCAGGCCAGGCGTACGGCCAGGTCCGGCTGCCCGACGGTCAGCTGCTCACCCAGTTCGGGGAGGGCTCCAACATCCCGTTCACCGCGACGTGGTTCTGCACCGGCTTCGTCGTCAATCCCGACGGCTGGGTGGCGACGTCGGGGCATTGCGTCGACCCGGACAGCGCCAAGGATCTTCTCCTCCGTAAAGCCGCCAACGAATTCGTCATCCAATTCCCGGACTCACCGTTCGGTGCGAACCCGACCGCGATTTTTCAATGGCTGCAAAAGAACGCGAAGGTCGAGGGCGACACCCCCGACCGCGGCCCGCAGAGCGCCCTCACGCTGGTCTACGGCGCCGGGACACACGTCATGGGCAAGCTGCCCGCCAACGTCGTGGATTTTCGGTCCATCGGCAAAGGTGATGTCGCGCTTCTCAAAGTGGAAAAGCGCAACATGCCGTCCTCCGAGCTGGCTGCGGATGCCGATGTCAGCATCGGCACCCCGATTCTGGCGGTGGGTTTCCCCGAGAGCACCAAACGGATCACCGACCCGTCGCTGGACCCGACCAACAAGAGCGGCACGGTCAGCAAGAAGTCATCCCTGGGCAGCATCCCGGAGTACGAGATCGATGCCGCTGTCACCGAGGGCATGAGCGGCGGTCCGACCATCGAGCTCAACGGCAAGGTGATCGGCGTCAACAGCTTCTCGCCCGCGGGCGAGCCGCAGCCGTTCAACTTCGTCTCACCGGCCGGCAACCTCGCCGGGTTGCTGGCGGGCAAGGGCGTCACGGCGAGGCTGGGGCCGGCCGACGCGCTCTATCGCAAAGGGCTGGAACGCTTCTACGCCGGCCACTACACCGACGCCATCGGCGACTTCGATCGAACACTGGCGATGTCGCCCGACTATCCGGGCCTGGCGGAGCTCAAGACGACCGCGGTGAATCTGCGCCAGCAGTACGGCGATGCCACGACGCTCAGTGGCACCAACCTGGTGTGGTACGTCGTCGGTGGCGTCGTGCTGGTGCTGGCTGCCGGCGCCGGGTTGACCTTCATGGTGGTGCGCAGCCGTTGGCACCTGTATGCCCCGGTGAAAGTCTCTGGTGTCCAGCTTGTTCCGGCCAATGGCGGCACCGGCAAACGGGTCGGCGCCCCCGCGGGTGTCAAGAAGGGCGCCGCCCGACTCATCGGCGTGGTGCCCGCGCCGAAATCAACCGCGGCCGTCGAGCCGCACTACTGCTCGAGTTGCGGAGCCGAGCACCACCCCGCAGAGACGTTCTGTCCCAACTGCGGCAAGCGGATCGCGCCCGGGCAATCGAGCTTGGGCGCCAACAAGACCGGCTGACCCTCACCCCGCCAGCGGCGCCCGGTCGGCGACTCGGCCGAACACCATCGCCTCCTCGATGCGGTCGAACCGGTAGTCGATGGCGTCGGCGAGGTAGTTCTGCCGGACGTTCCACGGCCGCTTGGTGCCGGACTTGGGCAGCGCGTGCAGCGAGCGCAGCACGTAGCCGGCGTTGATGTCCCAGGCCGGCTTCTCGCTCATCGGCTCGTCGCCCAGGTGCGGGTAGGCGTGCGTATAGCCGTGCGAGGCCATGTGCGCCATGAGTTTTGCCGTCGCCCGGGACGTGATGTCGGCGCGCAGTGTCCAGGAGGCGTTGGTGTAGCCCACGCACCAGAACAGGTTGGGCACGTCTTCGAGCATGTGCGCCTTGTAGACGAAGCGTTCGGTGGGGTCGATCTCGACGCCGTCGAGGCTGATCGCGGTGCCGCCGAGTGCCTGCAGTTGCAGGCCGGTGGCGGTGACGATGATGTCGGCGTCGAGGCGGCCGCCCGATTTCAGGACGATGCCGCCCGTGTCGAAATGGTCGATGTGGTCGGTGACCACCTCGGCGTGCCCGGCGCTGATGGCCTCGTACAGGTCGGCGTCGGGGATCAGGCACATCCGCTGGTCCCACGGGTCGTACCGTGGCTTGAAGTGGGTGTCGACGTCGTAGCCGGCGGGCAGGTTGTTGATCGCCTTGCGGCGCAGCAGCCGGCGCACGAAACCCGGTGCCTTGCGGGACAGGGCGAAGAACACCGCCTCGGTCAGCGCGGCGTACATCCGGATGACGAGATGAGCGGGCTTGCGGGGCAGCAGCTTACGGGCGACGGCGGCGACGGTGCCGTACTTGGACGCCGAGATCAGATAGGTGGGGGAGCGCTGCAGCATGGTGACCTTGCCGGCCCGTTCCGACAGCGACGGGATCAGCGTGACCGCGGTGGCACCGCTGCCGATCACCACGACCTTCTTGCCGGTGTAGTCGAGGTCTTCCGGCCAGTGCTGCGGGTGCACGACCTTGCCGCCGAACTCTTCGATGCCCGGGAAGTCGGGGGTGTAGCCCTCGTCGTAGTTGTAGTAGCCGCTGCCGAAGAAGACGAACCGGGCGCGGTAGGTCTTGCGTGCGCCGTCCTGGTCGACGGTGATCGTCCAGGTGTCGGTGCGCGAATCCCAATCCGCCGAGCGGACATGGCTGTTGAACCGGATGTGGCGGTCGATGCCGTACTTGTGCGCGGTGGCGGTCAGGTACTCGCGGATGTGGACGCCGTCGGCGACGCCCTCCTCGCGGGTCCACGGCTCGAAGGGGAAAGACAGCGTGAAGATGCTGCTGTCGGAGCGCACCCCGGGGTAGCGGAACAGGTCCCACGTCCCGCCGATCTGGGCGCGGCGCTCCAGGATGGTGTACGTCGCGCCCGGGTTGCGCTCGGTGATGCGGTAGGCGGCGTCGATGCCGGAGATCCCGGCGCCGACGATGACGACGTCGAAGTAGCTGTCCTGGGAAGCCACGGTCATCGTGCACCTCGCTTGTTGAGAGCCTCGGACAATAGCTGTGTTCCCCACCACACTAGCGACCGGTGCGAGGGCCCCACGCGGTGCTAGCGGTAGTTGACGAACTGCAGCGCCACGTCCAGGTCGGCCTGTTTCAGCATCGCGATGACCGCCTGCAGGTCGTCGCGCTTCTTACTGGTGACGCGGATTTCGTCGCCCTGGATCTGGGTTTTGACGGCTTTCGGCCCCTCGTCGCGGATCAGCTTGGTGATCTTCTTGGCGTTCTCGCTGCTGATGCCCTGCTTGAGTGTGCCGTTGACCTTGTAGGTCTTCCCGGAGGCCTGGGGCTCGCCGGCGTCGAAGGCCTTCATCGAGATGTCGCGGCGGACCAGCTTCTCCTTGAAGACGTCGACGGCGGCCTTGACGCGCTCCTCGGTCGACGACGTCAGTTCGATGGCCTCGTCGCCCTTCCACGCGATCGCGGTGTCGGTGCCGCGAAAGTCGAACCGGGTGGCCAGTTCCTTGGCGGCCTGGTTGAGCGCGTTGTCGACCTCCTGGCGGTCGACCTTGCTGACGATGTCGAACGATGAGTCCGCCATTGGATCCGTCCCTTCGTGCGGTGGTGGCCGTTTGTGCTTTGTCTACCCGTTCGTTGTAACCTGGCTGGCGGCAGGTTGCCCGAGCGGCCAATGGGAGCGGACTGTAAATCCGTCGCGAAAGCTTCACAGGTTCGAATCCTGTACCTGCCACCACAGGTCAGCGGGGGTTTTCGGCTAGTACGTGGGGTTGGAGAGCCGGAATCGTCCGCAGAGCGTCCGCAGTAGTTCCAGCGGCGGCATCAAGAGCCTTCGCGACCGAGTCGAGGTCATCGGGGAAAAGACGGCCGTAGCGGCTATGCCGCATCGTGACGACCCTGTTAATAGGAATGGTTGGAAGGCGGCTTCGTCGGTCGAGGGTCTCCGGTCACTCGGGCTGAGCCGGGGCTACAAGCTCCTGCTCGGTACTTTCGCCTTACCCCGACGCCAAGAACCCGAGCTACATCCGCGCATCGAACACCGATGTCCCTTCGCTATACGAGTGGTGGCGGAATTGCGGCTGACCTTCAATACAGTTGTGACGGTGGTTCTGCATCGCGTGCGGCAACTGTTACCGGCGCGACCATTCGCCACCCCCAGGTGCCCGGGCGGTATCGGCGGTGTGCCATCGGCATCGCCGCCCTTACCAGTCCGCATGCCTCCCCACTGTGAAGCCAACAGCCCCTTGTGGAGTGTCCAGCGGTCTATTCTTTGGCCTATCCTTGGAGAACCCTGGAAGGTCCTTAAAGAATCCTGGAAAGCCGGGGGGCCGGATCGGCGGAGGTCGGATGACGACCGTAGAAGCGTGCCGGACATGTGGCACCGAGCCGCGCGAGGGTGCGCGATTCTGTGACGGCTGTGGTGCACCCATCACGGGGCACGATGCCCATGCGGAGTACAAACAAGTCACAGTGCTCTTCGCCGATGTGGTCCGCTCGATGGAGATCGCCGCGACGGTGGGGGCGGAGCGGTTGCGTGAGATCATGGCCGACCTCGCCGACCGCTGTGCCGCAGTGGTGCAGCGCTACGGCGGCACGGTGGACAAGTTCACTGGCGACGGCATCATGGTGGTGTTCGGAGCGCCGGTGGCGCTGGAGGACCATGCCGTGCGGGCGTGTCTTGCGGCGTTGGAAATCCAGGATGCACTCGCACGGTTGGCCGTGCAGGTTCGCGATCATGATGGCGTCGAACTGGCCTTGCGTATCGGGCTCAATTCGGGGCAGGTGATCGCTGGCGAAGTCGGTTCGGCTTCCTTGGGTTACACCGCGATCGGTGAGCAGGTGGGTATGGCGCAGCGGATGGAGTCGGTGGCCCCGCCGGGTGGGGTGATGCTCAGCGCGTCGACGGCGCGACTTGTTGAGGGCGCTGGGACTCTCGGCGAATCTGAGTTGGTTCAAATCAAGGGTGCGGATGAACGAGTCGTGGCACACCGCCTGTTGGGCATGGGGGAACGGCGTCGCGCTGTAAGGCGCGCTGAACCGAAGTTGGTCGGTCGGCGGTGGGAGATGGCCGCCGTGGAGGGCTTGCTTGACCGTGCGGTCGATGGCCATGGCGCAGTGGTGGGCGTGGTGGGGCCAGCCGGTATCGGTAAGAGCCGTCTGGTGCGGGAGGTCACCGCGATGGCCACCGCCCGGGGGGTCGAGGTGTTTTCCACCTTCTGCGAGTCCCACGCCACCGATGTCCCGTTTCGTGTGCTGGCGCGTCTGGTGCGCGCCGCCGTGCGCATCAGCGGTCTGGACGATCAGAGCGCGCGGGCGCGGTTCCGCGCATTGATGCCGGAAGCCGATCCGGAGGACATGCTGCTGCTGGATGACCTGGTGGGCATCGCTGATCCCAATGTGGAGCTGCCGAGGATCGATCCGGATGCGCGTCGGCGGCGGTTGATCAACGCCGCCCAACTGGCCCGAAAAGCTCAGGCGGTCTACGTCATTGAGGATACGCACTGGATCGACGAGGTCAGCGAGTCGATGCTGGCCGACTTAGTAACGGTGATCCCGCAGACGCGGTCGCTGGTGCTGATTACCTACCGTCCCGAATACACCGGCGCGTTAAGCCGGGTGCCCGGTGCTCAGAGCATCGCCCTGGCCCCGCTGACTGATTCGGAGACCGCAACACTGGTCTCGCAGCTGCTCGGGTCGGACCCCTCCGTGGGCGAGCTGGGTCAGATGATCGCCGAAAGGGCTGCCGGTAATCCGTTTTTCGCCGAGGAGATGGTGCGGGATTTGGCCGAGCGAGGTGTGCTTCGCGGGCAGCGTGGCACCTACATGTCGACGGCCGATGTCGCGGAGGTCATCGTGCCCGTAACTGTGCAGGCTACGATCGCAGCCCGAATCGATCGTCTCGCCCCGGCGGCAAAACGTGCCCTGGGCGCGGCGGCGGTCATCGGCTCGAAGTTCAGCCGGGATCTTCTGGAAACATTGGGCATTGATCCTGTTCTGGAAGATCTGGTGGATGGCAAGTTCGTCGATCAGATCACGCTCACTGACGATCCTGCGTATGTGTTCCACCATCCGCTGGTTCGCACCGTGGCCTACGAAGCACAGCTCAAATCGGATCGCGCCGAGCTGCACCGGCGCGTCGCCGCCGCAATCGAAGCTCGCGAGCAGGAGTCGGTGGACGAGAAAGCTGCGCTGGTTGCCGATCATCTGGAGGCTGCGGGCGATCTGCAGGCAGCGTTTGCATGGAACATGAGAGCCGGAAACTGGCTGACGCACCGCGACATTTCCGGTGCGCGTATGAGTTGGGAGCGAGCACGTCAAGTGGCTGACCGGCTGCCCGCCGACGCCGTCGGTCGCATGGCCATGCGCATCGCCCCGCGAACCTTATTGTGCGCAACGATCTGGCGGGTCAGCGGAAATTTGGACCACACTGGCTTCGAGGAACTGCAAGAACTGGCGATCGCTGAGGGCGACAAGCGGTCTCTGGTCATCGGCATGACCGGGCTTGTCCAAATGATGCAGTTCTACGGCAAGTACACAGAGGCTTCGCAATTGGCTTCGCGCCATATCGAACTCCTCGACTCGATCGGTGACCCCGAGCTGACTGTCGGACTTTTGATCACACCTGTGATCGTCAAATGGGCGGTGGGCGAGGTGACCGAAGCCAACGAGCTCAGCCAGCGTGTAATCGACTTATCCGCAGGCGATCCCACGATGGGCAACTTGATCGTGGGGTCACCGTTGGCGCTCGCGTTGGTGATGCGTGCATCGGCACGTTGTGCCTTGGGCATTCCCGGCTGGCGCAAGGACTTCGACAACGCCGTCACGCTCGCCCGCGCAACCGACAAGTTCACGTTCTGCGCTGTCGTCATGTTTAAGTACATCGCCACGCAGAGCTGGGCGCTTCTGCCCGATGACCACGCTTTGCGAGACACTGCCGAGGCATTGGAAATCGCCAAACAGTTCGGCGACGACTTCAGCCTCACGAACGCGGAGTTCATCCGCGGCCTCATCTTAGTGCGCCACGAGAACGCCGACAGGGAGTTGGGTTTTGAACTGCTCGACCGCGCTCGCCGGGTTGCTCTCGAGCACCGGAACCTTATTGTTGCCGCGTGGTGCGCCGACATCGATTTCGCAACAGAAAAAAACCGAATCGGTGACTACGACGGTGCCATCGGCTTGTGTCGCGCCGTACTGGAGAACGAGATCCGGAGTGGTGAAATGACGAACCGCGGCTGGTGCACCAGCGTTCTCGTCGAGGCACTGCTCAACCGAGGCCGCGATGGGGACCTTGACGAAGCGCAGAATGCCATCGAAAACCTAGCGGCAACGCCAACCGAGCCTGGGTTCGTGTACCACGAGCTTCCTCTGCTGCGGCTTAAGGCGTTGTTCGCGCAAGCACGCGGGGACGACGAGTCGTACCGCGACTACCGGGACCGCTACCGTGACATGGCGAAAACCCTTGAGTTCGAGGGCCATATCGCCTTGGCCGAGGCGATGCCATGACAACGGCTGCTCCGTCGGGGGTGGTGACGTTTCTGTTCACCGATGTCGAGGGTTCGACCCGTCGGTGGGAGTCCGACGCCGATGGGATGCGGGCAGCGCTGGCCGCCCATGATGAGTTGTTGCGCTCTGCGATTGAGGCGAACGGGGGCTGGGTGTTCAAGCACACAGGGGACGGAGTGTGCGCGGCATTCTCGTCACCCAGATCGGCGGTGGATGCCGCCATAGCCGCGCAGCGCAAACTGGAATTGCCCGTCCGGATGGGCATCGCAACCGGCGAAGCTGAGCTGCATGAGGGTGATTACTTCGGTGCGGTGCTCAACCGTGTGGCGCGGCTGATGTCCGCTGGGCATGGGGGTCAGATCCTGTTGGCTGAGTCGACGGCGGTGTTGCTTAGCGGGGTGGAGCTGGTCGATCTGGGGCCGCGACGGTTGCGCGACCTACCGACCCCGGTCGGGGTGTTCCAGGCTGGTGCACCCGGACTGCGCACGGATTTTCCGCCGTTGCGGGCGCTGGATGTGGGTCCTGGGAATCTGCGGCCTGCGACCACGAGCTTCATTGGGCGCGAGTCGGAGGTCGCCGAGCTGCAGGCTGCGCTGAAGGCGCATCGGTTGGTGACGTTGACCGGGGTGGGCGGGGTCGGCAAGACTCGCCTGGCGACCGAGGTCGCTGCGCGGTTGGCTGGTGAGTTTCCCGATGGCATCTGGTTTTTCGACTTAGCCGCCGTCACCGATCCGGCTGCGGTGCCCGACGCGGTGGCGGCGGTACTGGGCATGACCCAACAACCGGGCAAGCGTGTCAGCGAGTCGGTGGCGACCGCGCTGGAGGGCCGAATCCGGTTGCTGGTCTTCGACAACTGTGAGCACGTGCGCGACGCGGCGGCTGACCTGATCGAGGCCATCCTCGTCCAGTCGGCGACCGTGAAAGTCTTGGCCACCAGCCGTGAAGGGTTGGGGGTCGCCGACGAGCAGTTGTGGCTGGTGCCCTCGCTGGACGTGGGTGCGGGAACTGACTCAGCTGCGGTGGAACTGTTCGTTGAACGCGCCCGCAGCGTGGCTTCGCGGTTTGCTTTGAGCAACGCCGACGAGGCCGCCGCGGTGGTGGAGATTTGCCGCCGCCTCGACGGGATCCCGTTGGCCATCGAGTTGGCGGCATCGCGCATGGCGTCGATGACCGCGAGCGAAGTGCGCGACCGCCTCGGTCATCGGTTCCGATTGTTGGTCGGCTCGCGGCGGGCCCTGCAGCGGCATCACACGTTGCGCCACGCGGTGGCCTGGTCGTACGACCTGCTTGATGAAGACGAAAAACCTTTGTTGGCAAGGTGTTCGGTGTTCTCTGGCGGATTCGACCTGCAAAGCACTTGCGCGGTAGCGGGATCGGACGACGTAGACGACTACGCCGTCCTCGATCTGCTTGACGCCTTGGTGCGCAAGTCTCTGCTGGTCGCCGACCGGTCAGCGGAGCGAGCACGATATTCGATGTTGGAGACGATCCGTCAGTTCGCGGAAGAACAACTCGTGGCCAGTGGTGTGGCCGAGGAGGTTCGGGCCGCGCACGCCCGCTATTTCGCCGGGCGCGAACCCGACATCTTGGCGCTGTGGGACAGCCCCCGACAACGCGAGGCCTACGAATGGTTTGCCGCTGAACTTGCTAATCTGCGCACCGCGTTTCGGTGGGCCGCCGACCATGACGACCTCGACGTCGCCGCCCCCATCGGCACGTACGCGACGCTACTTGGCGTCATGGTCGAAAATTACGAACCCGTGGCATGGACCGAAGAGCTCATCGAGCCCGCCCGCGCCGTGGACCACCCCCGGCTGGCATCCCTTTACGTGATGGCGACGCAGTGTATTAACACGGGACGCTTAGATGAGGCCTTCCGCCACAGTGACGCCGGACAGATGGTTCTGCTCAGCGGCTGCGACGGGGTGGTGTCCGGTTTCGCGGGCTGGCTTGGCGGTGTGTATACCCAGATCGGGCAGCCCGAAAGGTCCATCGAGTGGTTCCGCGCCCTGCTTGCCCGCGATCGCGACAGGTATGCATTGACGCGGTCGGGATTGGTCTTCGCACTGATGAGGTCCGGTGCCCATGCGGAGGCGATGGCCGTCGCGAAGGAGCTGATCGACGCCGCAGACGCCCTCCCAAACCCGTGGGCGCGCTCATACGCGCTTCTGACCTACGGCATCGCCTGCTGCGACGCCGATCCCGTCCGGGCGCGTGAGGCCATGCGCAGAGGCCTGGTGATCGCTCGCGATAGCGGTAACCGCTACAACGAATCCCACCTGGCGAATGTCCTGGGCCGACTTGAGGCACAACACGGAGACCCAATGTCCGCCCTTGATTACCTCACCTTGGCCATCCGCAACTACCACGACTCGGGCAACACCACCGTCGTGCGTGTCCCTCTGGCGGTGCTTGCCGCTCTCTTAGAGCGGTTCGGCATTCACCAGCCCGCGGCCGCCATCGCCGGTTTCGCGCTCAATCCCGTCACCACAGCGTGGATCCCTGAGCTTCGGACCGCGATCGCCCACCTGCGCGAGGTCCTCGGTGACCAAACGTACGAATCGCTCGCCCGCGAGGGTGAGACGATGACCACCGCCGAGATGGTGGCGTACGCCTACGACCATATCGACCGGGCCCGAACAGAGTTGAACGCCGTCTCAGGATAGACGGGATCTGAGAGTCTCGAAAGTTCGTTTCGGTCGGCAGCGTTGACGTTGGGCTTGTGTGAGGCTAGTGAACCATGCCGGGTTTCATGCACCCTCGTGATGTGCCCTGGGTTCGGTGGTGTCGCCATACTTGGTTTTAGGCCACGGGTTGGGCGGTTTGGTGTAGCAGTTCGAACTCTATCGGAGTGCGCATTCCGAGGGCGGAGTGGCGGCGTTGGCGTTTGTGGAAGATTTCCAGGTAGTCGAAGATCGCGTTGGCCAGCTCGATTCTGGTTTTCCAGCGTTTGCGGCTGATGCGGTCGGTGCCAGGCCCCATTGATTCGCCGCCGTCAGATTCAAGTCGGAGGTCGGAGGCACCAGCTCCTTGGTGGCCGGCGGCCGGCCGGACTTGACGTCATAGGAGTATGCGGTGGTCTTGGTGGCCGTCGTGACCACGTAGACGACCCTCATGTCATCGGCGCTGCCCGTCAGCGCGCACATCGCACCGGTGACGTTCTCGCCGGCGGGAGGTGTGGGAATGGCCGGCGCCACGTATTGCCCGGTTTCCGTGTCGAATATCTTCGGCCGGATCTCGTCGAGCGCCTTATTGCCGACGGAGAATTTATCCGGGCAGCCGAAGTAGGCCGTTCCGCCGTAGCTTTTCCAGTCCTTTTCCAAGGGGCCTGTCATCGGGGTGGGTGCCGGCGCCGTGCTGGCAGCGGTTCGCGAAGGAGAAGTCGAGGTAGTCGGTGTCGCGGGAGGTGGGGCGGCGGTTTCCGAACAGGACGCGACGACGAGGACAGGTGACCGCCGCGAGCGAGGCGAGTCTGTATTTGGACACAGTTCGCCCTGTACCCGAATTCATCAGAAACCCCCCGTAAAGTTTCGCGTAACCGAGCGTAGAGCCGGCCCGCTTCGGTCGCGACTCCTGCATGGCTATATTCGCCACATCGGTCCGACCTACGGGTTTCCACTGATGTTTGCCGATAGCGGCGCGCGAAGCCGCTGAGGAAGGACGTCGCTTGGCGGCCCCCTATCGGTGACCGGTTCACCGCGCGCCGGTGCAAGCACAGGTGGTCACCGGGGTCCGGCTGGCGGCGTCGCCCTGAGCGGCACGTCGTCGGGCTGGTCAGCGAGGGCCTGGCCAATAAGGCCATCGCCGCAAGGCTTTTCATCTCACTCCGCACCGTGGAGAGCCATCTCACCCACGTGTACGCCAAACTGGGCCTGACGCCGGGTGTAACTCGCCCGAGGCCGTGCGCAACGCTTGATCTCTCGTGGTACACCGAGAACCATGAGCAATCTTGCCGACGAGACGCGGTGGATGGATGCCACAGACCAGGCGGCGCTGATAGCCAAGGGCGAGGTCACGCCGAGCGAGCTGCTCGAGGCGGCCATCGAGCGGATCGAACAGTCGAACCCGGAGCTCAACGCTGTCGTCATCGAATGGTTCGAGCACGCCCGATGCGTGGCCGCCGACCGGGGCCTGCCCAAGGGTCCGTTTCACGGCGTTCCGTTCTTGCTCAAGGACCTGTACACGAGCTTCGCCGGTCAGACCCTGTCGAACGGCAACGTGGCGCTGAAAGAGGCGGCCAAGGTCGACACCGCCGACACCACGCTGGTCGCTCGCTTCAAGGCGGCGGGCTTGGTGATCGCCGGGCGGACGAACAGCCCCGAAATGGGCAGCCTGCCGACCACACAGCCGGTGGCCTGGGGTGCCACCCGCAACCCGTGGGCGCCCGATCGCACACCGGGCGGTTCCAGCGGCGGCGCCGCCGCCGCGGTGGCCGCCGGGATGGTGCCGTTCGCCAATGCCTCCGACGGGGGCGGCAGCATCCGGATCCCGGCCTCGTGCTGCGGGCTGGTAGGGCTGAAGCCGAGCCAGGGCAGGACCACGGTCGGCCCGGCCCGTGCCGAGACGGGGCTGGGGGTCGAACTGTGTGTCAGCCGCACGGTCCGCGACACGGCGGGGTTGCTCGACGCGGTGCACGGTCCGGGCATCGGCGACTCCGTCATCGCGCCGGCGCCGCGGCGGCCCTACCTCGAGGAGGTCGGCGCCGACCCTGGCCGGTTGCGCATCGGGTTGCTCGACGTGCATCCGCGCGGCGAGTTCTTGCATGCCGACTGCGTCGCGGCGGTGCGGGCCGCGGCGTCGATGCTGGAGGGACTCGGCCACGTGGTCGAGCCGGCCTGGCCGGAATGCCTGGCCGACGCGTCTTTGACCCAGAAGTTCATGGCGCTGTGGGCGACGCAGCTGGCGATGGCGGCGCGCGGGTTCGGCGAGACGCTCGGACGCGAGGTCACGGCCGACGACATCGAGCCGGTGAACTGGGTGCATATCCAGCAGGCGCAGCGGTTGACCGCCGTCGACTACGCCGCGGCCCAGGCGGCGGGATGGGCCTTCCGCAGGGCGCTGCAGCAGTGGTGGGCCGACGGTTGGGACTTACTGCTCACGCCGACGCTCGCCGAGCCGCCGCTGCCGCTGGCGGAGTTCGAGAACGACCCCTCTCAGCCGACCGCGCCCATGCGCCGAGCCGGCCAGTTCGCGGCATTCACGCCGCCATTCAACATGAGTGGGCAGCCGGCGATCAGCCTGCCCCTGCATCGCAACGCCGAGGGCCTTCCCGTCGGCATCCAGCTCGCCGCGGCCTACGGGTGCGAGGATGTCCTGATTCGCGTTGCCGCACAACTGGAAGCGGCGCATCCATGGTCATCCGACCGCCCGCCATCTACGGCGCCGCCGTCACCGCGACGTGTCCCTCGAAGTCGAGATCTGTAGCCCTTGGTCCCTATTCGACCGCGTCGAATGCGACGGGCAGACTCTTCGGTCCGCTCAGGGTCACCATCGGCTTCCATGGCGCGGGTCCGGCGATGCGCGGATTTTGCATCCGCTGGGCCAAAACGTTCAGCGCCTCGGCGATCTCCCGCCGGGCCAGGTTGGCGCCCAGGCAGTAGTGCACCCCGCCACCGAACGTCAGGATCGCCGGCGCGTCTTCGCGCGCTATGTCGAAGCGGTCGGGGTCGGTATACACCGCCGGATCCCGGTTGGCGGCAGCGGTGTTCATCAGGACCATGGTGCCGGCGGGGAAGGCCAGCCGAATCCGCCGGTTACTCGGCATTCGGCGCAGCGGCGCATGCGCCCGGTCGTTGTGGGATCCTTTGCCGGTGTCCACGAAGGATGCGATGGGAGGCCGAGGCCGATGGCGTGCGGCTGGTTGTTCGAGCACGCACCGGCGACGGTCGGGCGAGGCGATGACCGTCGCTGCGATGGTTGGAATATGCATACGACCGAACCGACCGCGCGGGAACGGAACTGGCTCATTGATCGCCGGAGGCGGCCGTGGCGCGCCGATTGGCCTACGGTCGGTGGGCGCGGAGCGCCATTCGGGCTGCGGCATCAGGAGGTTGAGCGGTGAAAGAATTGAGCCCCGACCGGATCATGGCGATCGGGGCGGGCTACGGCCCCTCCAAGGTATTGCTCACGGCGGTGGGACTCGGGCTCTACACCGAACTCGGCGGCCGGGCGATGACGGCGGGGGCGATCGCCGAACGCTTCGGGCTGGTCAAGCGGCCGGCGACGGATTTCCTCGACGCGTTGGTGTCGCTTGACTTGCTGGAGCGTGACGGCGACGGGGCCGAAGCCCGATACCGCAACACGCCGGCGACGGCGCGGTTCCTGGACGAGTCCAGCCCCGACTACCAGGGGGGCCTGCTGCGGATCTGGGACGAACGCAACTTCCGGTTCTGGGCCGACCTGACCGAGGCGCTGAAAACGGGGAAGCCGCAGAACGAGGTCAAGCACTCGGGACGCCCCATGTTCGAGACCGTCTATTCCGATCCCCGGCAGCTCGAAATCTTCGTGGACGCCATGGACTCCGCCTCGCTCCGCAACGTCGAACTGCTCGCCGAACGTTTTCCGTTCCAACGCTATCGGAGCCTTTGCGACGTGGGCGGCGCCAACGGGTTGTTATCGCGGACCGTTGCCACGGCCCATCCGCACCTGCGATGCGTCAGCTTCGATCTGCCCGCGGTCACCGAGATCGCGCAGCGCAAGCTGGCGGAGCGGGATTTCGGCGACCGGGTGCGGGCGGTCGCCGGCGACTTCCTGGCCGACCCCCTGCCGGTCGCCGAGGTGATCACGATGGGCCAGATCCTGCACGACTGGAACCTTGACCGCAAAAGACAGCTGATCGCGAAGGCCTACCAGGCCCTGCCGGAAAACGGGGCTTTCATCGTGCTCGAGACACTGATCGACGACGCCCGACGCGAGAACACCGAGGGATTGATGATGTCGCTGAACATGTTGATCGAGTTCGGTGACGCCTTCGACTACTCGGGTGCCGACTTCCGGGAGTGGTGCAGCGAAGCCGGATTTCGGTCGTTCGAGGTGATCCCGCTTGCCGCCGGCTCCAGCGCGGCCGTCGCCTACAAGTAGGGAGGGGCGTCTGCCGGCGGCCCGGCTGTATGGCTACGCGGATGTCCGGACTGCGCGGGAGCTCACTGCTGCAGGCGCAGCCGCACCATCCGCGTCGTCGACGTCTCGTCCAACTCGACGACGTCGGAGCGCGAGCGCAGGAAGTCGCTGAACGACCGGAATCCCAAGGACTTTTCGCTGAAGGAGGGATCCATCCGCTTCATCTGTGCCTTCACCGCGGAGTTGTGCAACCAGTCGACGTCGTCCTTTTCCAGCCCGATCTGCAGCGCGCGGGTCAGCAGCGCGGTGGCGGCGGACTGCGGATCGGGTGGCTCCGGCTCCGGCTCCTCGGGTTGGGCCACCTTGGTGCGCCTGGCCCGTCGCTTCGGCGGGGCCGAGCCGGCATCGGCCGGCTCGGGCTCGGGCTCGGGCTCGAGCGCGGGGACCCCGGGCAGCGCGTCATAGACGAGGAAGTCGTCGCAGGCCGCCGCCAGCGCCCGGCTCGACGCGCCGGCCACCCCGATGCCCACGACGTACCGGCCGAGCCGCTTGCAGCGTTGGGCCAGCGGGATGTAGTCGGAGTCGCCGGCCACGATCACCACGTGGGTCAGGTCGGGCAGCCGGAACATGTCCTCGACCGCGTCGACGGCCAGCCGGATGTCGGCTCCGTTCTTGCCGTAGGCGGCGGCCGGGAACAACTGGACCAGATCCACCGCGCGGGCCACCAGCTGTCCGCGGTACCGGGCGTTGATGTCGGCCGACCAGTCCGCGTAGGCGCGGGTGAGCACCAGCGTCCCGAACGACGAGGCGAAGTCGAGGATCGCGCCGACGTCGACCGTGGCCCGGGTCTGGTGCCGGGGGGCCTGCTCGACGCCTTTGGACTTGTCCCGCTGGAACGAGTTCCGGCCATTCACCTGGTCGTATCGCGAGATCACGATGTTGTCGAAGTCGAGGTAGACGGCCACGCGGGCTGCAATTGGTTCGGTCACGCCCCTAATCATGTCCCCTGAGGGGCTCCGACGCCGAGACGCGCGACGGCGCGCGGGCACGCCAAGGCCGGCGGAAGTGCGTTTTCTGTCACGATGGAGTCAGCACGGCCGGATCAGGACCAAAGGGGGTGTACCGGTACACCGCACCTGTCGAAGAAATTCCGGGTGCTCGCGCCGGACCTGCTGGGGCACGGCCAGTCGGCGAAACCGCGCGGTGACTACTCGCTGGGCGCCTTCGCGGTCTGGCTTCGTGATTTCCTCGACGAGCTCGGCGTCAGCCAAGCCACCGTGGTCGGCCACTCGCTCGGCGGCGGTGTCGCGATGCAGTTCGTCTATCAGCATCCCGACTACGCCAAGCGTTTGGTCCTCATCAGCAGCGGCGGTCTGGGGCCCGACGTCGGGCTGATCCTGAGACTGGCCTCGGCCCCCGGGGCGGAGCTGATGTTGCCGATCATCGCGCCGCAGCCCGTGCTCTCGCTCGGCAACAAGCTCAGGTCATGGTTGAGAAACGCCGGCATCCAGTCGCCGCGCGGCGCCGAGTTGTGGAGCGCCTACTCGTCGCTGTCGGATCGCGAGACGCGGCAGTCGTTCCTGCGGACGCTGCGGTCCGTGGTCGACTATCGCGGGCAGGCGGTCAGTGCGCTGAACAGGCTACGGCTGCGCGCTGAACTCCCGGTCATGGCGATCTGGGGCGAAGGGGATGGCATCATTCCCGTCGACCACGCGTACGCCGCGCACCGGGCACGCACGGACAGCCGACTCGAGGTGCTGCCCGACGTCGGTCACTTCCCGCAGGTGGAGGCGCCTACCGAGGTGGTCGAGCTGATCGAAGACTTCATCGCGACGGGCGACCGCCACGATGTGGACACCCCCCAGGCGAGTTTCTGACTGCTTGACGGCGCGGTCACCGGCCACGGCGTGCGGGGCGGGGCGCGTGCTCGGGCCGGCCGCCACCCTGGACACCGGTCTTAAAATGGTGTCGATGCGCAAAGCCGCCCCCACCGCGCTGCCACCCGGACCTCGATTCCCCCGGTGGGTGCAGGCCGCGCTGATGCTGGGCCGCGGGACCTCCTTCGTCGCGGCCTGCCGGCGGCGCTACGGCAGCGTGTTCACGCTGCGCGTCGCGGGGCTGGGCACGCTGGTGTATCTCGCCGACCCCGCCGACATCAAGACGGTGTTCGCCGGCGACCCGCGCGTCTTCCATGCGGGCGAGGCCAATTCGATCCTGAGCGGCTTGCTCGGGGAGAGCTCGCTGCTGGTGATCGACGAGGACGTGCACCGGGACCGGCGGCGCTTGATGATGCCGCCGTTCCACCGTGACGCCGTCGCGCGCCAAGCCGGCCTGATGGCCGACATCGCCGCAGACAACATCGCCGGATGGCCCGTGGGCAAGAGGTTCGCGGTCGCGCCCAAGATGTCCGAGATCACCCTCGAGGTGATCCTTCGGACGGTCATCGGCGCCACCGACCCTGCGCGGCTGGCCGCGCTGCGCAAGGTCATGCCGCGGCTGCTCAACGTGACTCCCTGGACGACGCTGGCGCTGGCCAACCCGAACTTGCAGCGCCGCCGCCCATGGCGGAGGCTGCGCGAGCGAATCGCGGAAGCCGACCGGCTGCTCTACGCCGAGATCGCCGACCGTCGCGCCGACCCCGACCTCGCCGCGCGCACCGACGTGCTGGCCATGCTGGTCCGCGCCGCCGGCGAGGACGGCCGCACGATGACCGACCGCGAACTGCGCGACCAGCTCATGACGCTGCTGGCGGCCGGGCACGACACCACCGCGACGGGACTGTCCTGGGCGCTGGAACGCCTGACCCGCCACCCCGCGGCGCTGGCCAAGGCGGTGCAGGCGGCGCAGGCGAGCGCGGCCGGTGACTCGGCCGGCGACGAGTACCTGGATGCGCTGGTCAAGGAGACACTGCGGGTCCGCCCGGTGGTGTTCGACGTCGGCCGGGTCCTCACCGAGCCGGTCGAGCTGGCCGGTCACCGGCTGCCGGCCGGGGTCATGGTGATTCCGGGGATCGTGCTGGTCCACGCCGATGGCGGTCTCTACCCGGGCCCGGACCGGTTCGACCCCGACCGGATGCTGGGCGCCACCCTGAGCCCCACCACCTGGCTGCCGTTCGGGGGCGGCAACCGGCGCTGCCTGGGCGCAACCTTCGCCATGGTGGAGATGCGGGTCGTCCTGCGCGAGATCCTGCGCCGGGTCGAGCTGACCACCACGACTGCCGCCGCCGAACGGCAGCGACTGCGGCACGTCACCCTGGTGCCGCGCCGCGGCGCGCGCGTCAGCATCCGGGCGATCAGCGAGGTTCCCGCGGCGCCGCGGCCGGCGGCGCAGACGCCGGCGCATTAACTAGATGCCGTAGTCCGGCAGGTCGAAGTCGTCGCGTATGCCGCCCGCGAAAAGCGTTGCCAGCGGCCCGAAATTCATCGTGCGCATCGCCATGGTGCGAAACCACAGGCCCAGGCGGGTTTTCGTGGCGAAAAAGCCGATGTACCTTTCCGCGCCGGCCTGCTTGGCTTCGATGAAGGGACGCAGGCGCGCCTCGTAGGCGGCGAAGGCGCGGCGGTGGTCGTCCCCGGCCCGGGCCAGCTCGCCCGCCAGCACGTAGGCCTCGGTGATCGCCAGGCCGGTGCCCTCGCCGCCGAGCAGCGAGATGCACCCGGCGGCGTCGCCCATCAGCAGCACCCGGCCGCGCGACCAGCGGTCCATCCGGATCTGGCTGACGACGTCGAAATACAGGTCGTCGACGTCGTCGAGGGCCGCCAGCATCTGCCGGGATTCCCAGCCGATGCCGGCGAACTCGTTGCGCAGCTGCTCTTTGGGCGCAACCCCGCCGCCGTCGTCGTGCCCGGCGCGGAAGATGAACAAGAACATGGTGCGGTCGCCGCGCAGCGCGACGCGGTTCAGCTGCCGGCCCGGGGTGGCATAGGTGACGTAGACGAGCTCGTCGCGCGGTCGGTAGCCGTCGACCACGCAGGCGGCGACCTTACAGCCCAGGTAGTGCTCGAAGCTCTGCTCCGGGCCGAAGACGAGGCGGCGCACGTTCGAATGCAACCCGTCGGCGCCGATGACCAGGTCGAAGTCTCCCGGCGCGTGCTTTTCGAAGGTCAGGCCGACACCGTCGTCGCGCTGGTCGACCGCGGTGATGCTGTCGCCGAATATGGTTTCGACCTTGTCTTCGATGGTGGCGTAGATCGCCGAGGCCAGGTCACCCCGGGGCAAGCTGGTGAAGTCGTCGCCAAACGTGGCGCTGAGGAGGTCGACGTTCACGTCGGCTTTGACGGCGCCGTCGGGGCCGACCGAGCGCAGCCGCTCGATCTGGTAGCCGGCGGCGAGGACCCGCTCTTCGATGCCCATGCGTTTGGCCACCTGGTAGCCGACTCCCCAGAAGTCGATCATGTAGCCGCCGGTGCGAAACCGCGGTGCCTGCTCGATGACGGTCGGGGTGTGGCCGGTGCGGTGCAGCCAGTGGGCGAGCGCGGCCCCGGCCACGCCGGCACCACTGATGGCGATCCTCATGGTGGTGTCTACGTTCGCACCCACCGCCATGCGGCGTCCAGGTGTTCGCGGTCAAATGTCCGCAGCTCGCCGCCCATCACGCACGCGGCGGCGAGGTTGACACACCATTGCTCCCAGCGCGGTGCGCCGACGACGGCAACCTTGTCGAAGTCTTTGCGGTGCTGGACATCAAAGATCGTGTTCACCCAGGCGGCGCGCAGGCTCCAGCCGCGAAAGGCGTCGTCGAGCAGGAATAACACCTTGAGCGTGGCGCAACGGTGCAGTGCGGTGCGCACCGCGGGCACCAGCACCTCCCGGTAATCGCTCACCGTGAGTTTCCCCGTGGCGCGCAGGCCCAGCACATCGCCGTCGCTTTCGGGCATGACTTCGATCATCGCGGAACTCCTGTGGTGTAGGGCGCGAACACAATGTCGGCGGCATTGCCGAGGTCGGCTGGGGCGTCGACGGTCACGACGAACTCGTCGCGGCCTTGCTCGGTGGTGAAGCGCAAGAACGGACAGCACCGCCGTTCGAGGCGAACCAACTCCCGCGCCTCGGCGGCGGCCGCCGGGTGGTACCCCAGTCGCAGTCGATTGCCGTCGCGCTGGTAGCCAAGCAGTGCGGTTGCGTTGAGTTCCTCGATCCACGCCACTCGAGCCGCGTGATCGGCGGCTGTCAGCGTGCAGGCCAGCGGTGAGGAATCGGGATGTGTGGGCATGGCTCCAGGATCGGACTTCATGTGGCTTGAGGGTCAAGACCGCAGCCGCCACCATGGGCGTATGACGTTGAGGATCGGTGAGGTGGCCGAGGCGGCGGGGGTGAGCGCCCCGGCGATCCGCTACTACGAACAGGTCGGCTTGCTGCCCAGGCCGAAGCGGGTCGGCGGTCAGCGTCGCTACGGCGACGAAGATGTGCGACGGGTGACATTCGTCCGGCGCTGCCGTGAATTCGGTTTCCCGATCGAGCAGGTCCGCAGCCTCGTGGAGCTGACCCGCGACGGCGAACGGTCGTGCCTCGCGGCCCGCGACGTGGCGGTGGCCCACCTCGCTGCGGTGCGGGCCAAGCTGGCGCAGTTGAGCGCACTGCGAAGCGTCCTCGCCGAGTTGATCGATTCGGCGAAGACCGACTGTGGCGGTGGACCCGCAGCGGAATGCGCTGTGTTGGAGAGGCTTTCGCGGCCAGGCTAGGGCGCCTCCGCCGTGGCCGGGTTTTCGATCAGGCCCTTCAAGTAGCGCAGCTCCGTCCTGGCGTGCTCGCGATCCTTTTGCACGCCGTTCAGGAGATGCGCGAACGCGAAAGCGGCGAGGCGTCCCACGAGGTGACGCGGGGAGGTCGCCCACACCCGCGCGCTGACGCGAGTCGTCGCCTCGTCGTCGGGTGCGACGCTCCAGGTGACGCCCTCGTCGACCCGCACCGAAACGCCGAACAAGCGATACACGGCCTCGGCCTCCCAGGTCACCGCTTCGCCCGGCCGCACCGCGGTGATGGTCCCCTCGGCGACGCCGGGTATGCCGCCGATCTTCTCCCGTATCCGCAGCCGCGCCCCGACCTGCGTCGGCGGCAGCGAATCCAGGTGCTCGAGGCTGTCGTGGTCGGCATTGGAGGCCAGCCACCACCCGTCGAGGTCGCTGAGCGCCTCCCACACCTGCTCGTGCGGGGCCGCGATCACGACCGATTCGGTGAAATCAAACATCACGCAGCACGTCCTTTCGGCTCGGGGGTCGTATACCCGCGACCGTAACAATATATGCGCAGTTATGCATGTATCTGCCGGGCATGCGGCGACCGCGCCTGCGTGTGGACTACTTCACGACCGGGCGGGCGCCGGCGTAGTCGACCTGCCAGTGCTTGATGCCGTTGATGAATGGGGAGCGCAGCCGCTCGGGGGCGGCCAGCGGGGCCAGGTCGGGCAGGTGGTCGGCGATCGCGTTGAACATCAGGTCGATGGTCATGCGTGCCAGGTTGGCTCCGATGCAGTAGTGGGCCCCGGTTCCGCCGAAGCCGACGTGCGGGTTGGGATTGCGCGAGATGTCGAAGGTGAAGGGGTCGTCGAAGACGTCCTCGTCGAAGTTGGCCGAGCGGTAGAACATGACTACCCGTTGGCCCTTGGCGATGCGAACCCCGCCGAACTCGGTGTCGGCCAGGGCGGTGCGCTGAAACGCCGTGATCGGGGTGGCCCAGCGGATGATCTCGTCGGCCGCGGTCTTGGGGCGACGGGCCTTGAACAGCTCCCACTGGCCGGGGTGATCGGTGAAGGCCATCATGCCCTGGGTGATCGAGTTGCGGGTCGTCTCATTGCCGGCCACGGCCAGGGTGACCACGAACATGCCGAACTCGGCCTCGGAGAGCCGCTGCCCTTCGGCATCGGCCTGCACCAGCGTCGTGACGATGTCATCGGCGGGCTCTTCGCGCTTACGTGCCGCCAATTGCATTGCATACCACATCAATTCGCCCGCCGCTGTCAACGAATCGTGGTCGGCGAATTCGGGGTCGTCGCCGCCGATCATGTTGTTGGTCCAGTCGAAGAGCTTGTCGTAGTCCTCTAGCGGGACCCCCAGCAGGCCGGCGATGGCCTGCAACGGCAACTCGCAGGCCACCTGGCGGACGAAGTCGCCCGAGCCTTCTGCGGCGGCCCGGCTGACGATCCGCCGGGCTCGCTCGGCCAGGTCGGCGCGCAGCCGCTCGACGGCGCGCGGCGTGAAGGCGCGGGAGACGATCTTGCGCAGCCGGCTGTGCTCGGGGTCGTCCATCATGATCATCGACGTGCGTCCCGCCTCGATCTGGCCAGCCGCCACCTCCTGCCCGTAGCGCGGCACGACGGACTTGGCGGCCGACGAGAAGACGTCGGTGCGCAGCGAGACGTCGCGGACGTCGCGGTGCTTGGTCACCACCCAGTAGCCGCCGTCGCCGAACCCGCCCCGATCGGGCGGCTGCTCGTTCCACCACACCGGCGCGGTTCGCCGCAGCTGGGCCAGCTCCTCCACCGGCAGGCGGCGGGCGTAGATGTCGGGGTCGGTGAAGTCGAAGCCCGGCGGAAAGTTCGGAGTAGCCATGGGAGGTGCTCCTCGCGAGAGGCTTGTTGTCCGGCGATCGTAACCCGCGGCCGCCGCGAGAAATCCGCATGAATTCCGCGAGCATTCGGCAAGCGGTGTAGGCCTGCCTGGACACCATGAGCACGCCAACAACGGCTGACCCAGCTACAGCAGCGGTCCAGCACGGTCGACCACGACGTGCAATACCTAAACCCGCCGATCAAAAACTGCAGGTGGACGGGATGCTGTTGCAAACGACGCTGCAACTGGCCGACCTCGCCAGGAAGTCCCAGGGGCCCGATCAGCCGTGGTACTTCCCGTTCTGCCTGCCGGGGCTGTAGCGCCCTGCCATGGTGCCAATGGGGCCTATGTGACCGGCCCGGGTTCCGCACGGCGGGGCCTCAGCTCACGGTCGCGCGGGGCACGTGCACGCCCTCGCGCGCGCCCAGATCGGCGGCGACGGCAGTGACCAGTCGATCAATCTGGCGAAGCGAATGCACCGCCGTCAGCACGCGGCGGGCATCGGGCCGTGATTCAAACCCGGCAGCGCGCTGCCGGGCCAGTGTCTCGGCGGCATCCAGATCGTCGGTCGGCGTCGCGATCGTGGGCGCGCGATCGCCGCCGATGGCGGCGATCAGCGCGTCGATGTTGCGCCGGGTCTGGGCGGCGGCCGCCGTGAACGCGGTCGCCGATTCGTGTGTCGCGGCGCCGTCGCCGGAGTGATCGGCGCTGTGTGCCAGGGACCGCGCGAAGTGGTCGGACGCGGTGAACAGCTGCAGGCCGCGCCGCACGCTGCGGCGGCTGGCGAACCCGGCGACGCCAATCAGCAGTGGCTTGGCGGTGGTGCGCAACTGTTGCAGGTCGCGGTCGAGTTGGCGGGCCCGCTCGGTGGGGCCGACGGTCGAAGCGCCGCCGAACATGGTCGCCGTGGCGGCCTCGATCAGCGCCGAGAGCGTCGTCAGGAAGGCGCGGGCGTCGTCGCGGATGGCGGTGCGGGTATTGGTCGGCAGCACCAGGATCGCGACGCCGACACCGATGGCGGCACCGAGCGCGGTCTCCTCGATGCGCAGCAGCAACACATCGATGGAGAACTGGCCGAGCAGGCCGTACAGCAACGCCAGCATGGTGGTGATCCAGAAGATCATCAGGCTGTAGCTGACCGTCAGGAAATAAAACGCGCAGAACAGGCAGACGAAGATCAACACGAGCGAGATGACTCTGTTCCCGGAAACCAGGGTGGCCACCAACATGCCGCACGGCACGCCCAGCATGGTGCCCAGCAGCCGCTGCCAGCCCTTGGTGAGGGTCTCGCCCCAGGAGTTGGTGCCCGCGAAGATCACGAATGCCGCGATCACCGCCCAGTACCACCGCAGTGGCGACACCAACTCGCCGCCGACTATGGCCAACGTTGCCGCGACGGAAACTTGGATGGCCTGCCGGGTGGTCGGACGCAGGCTGCCGCGCCGACCCGCGCCGCCATCCGGGACCGCGGACGGGGGTGGCGGCGCATTGACGGCACCGGCGCGCTCGACGATCTCCCGCACCCCGGCCGTCGCCGTCGCGGCGTTGTCGATCGCCAGGGCGAGGCGGCGCGCGGCGCCGTCGGCCGAGTCGGGGGCGCGAACCTGGGCGGCACCGGAGGGAACGGCATGCCGGTCCACCAGCCGGCGCGCGCGGTCGGCGGCGCGCTGAAGGCCGCCGGACTCAGGCAGGCGGATTGCCCGGGCCAACTGCGCGAGCATCTCGACGAGCTCGGTTCGGGTCGCGTCGGGGATGTCCGAAGCGCAGTCGGCCGCTTTCCGGCCGGCGGTGGCGACCCACTCGACGGCCAGCTCGGCGTCGAACAGCCACGGGGTCAGCTGCCCGCTGGTGATGCCGAGCCACCGCATGGCGGGGTCGGCCTTGCCTTCGATCTGGCTCTGCACCAGCAGCGCGGTCTCGTTGAGCCGGATGACGCGCGCTCGCATGCGCCGCCGGCGTCGCTCGTCGAAGCGGCCGGTGCGCACCGTTTCGGCGGTGGTGTCCACCACGATGGCCATTCGCGCCCGCAACGCCCGGATGGTCGCGCGCAGCACCCGTTCGGGCCGGTCGGGCAGGACATAGGTGCTGATCACGAACGTGCACACCGTCCCGACCGCGACCGCCGCGACCATCCAGGGCAGCTCTGGGAGGCGGGCCCGCAGATACAGGCTGAAGAAATAGGCCATGAACGCGACCATGCCGAGCGCCCCGCCGCGCGCCCCGAAGCGGCGGATGTAGGCCGCGACGAACACGACCAGCACGAAAACGACGTCGCCGGCCACCCAGTACGGCGAGAGCAGCGCGGCCGCGGTGACCGCGACGGCGGCGGGCACCGGCAACAGCCCCATCGTGATCCGCTGCTGGCGGGGATCCGGTTCGTTGACCGACCGCGATGCGACCATGGTGATCACGACGCCGAGCAACGCGACCGTCAACGGCTGGCCCGTCGCCCGCGTGAGGAGGTAAAGAACGATCAGCGAGCAGCCCAGCGCGGCCGTCGTTCGCCCGGCCATCCGCAGCCGCAGCCATCCGGGATCGGAGCCGATCGCCCAGGCGTGGGCCCGCTCGCAGGAACCAGTGATCGCTTTGACCGCCTCTCATCTCGCCGACACCCCCATGGTTACCCGAACCGCGTCGCGGCGACCAAGCTAGTGTTCGACATCATGGCGCCGACCCGGGCGAGGCTGGCCGATGGCCGTGACCTGCTCTTCTTCGCGCTGCCCGGACACCGCCCGGCGCCGGTGGCCGACCGCCGGCCGCTGCCCGGACGCGACCCCGACCAGTCGCACTTGCGCTACGACCGCGCGACCGGGCAGTGGGTGATCATCGCCGCGCGGCGCCAGGACCGCACCTACAAGCCGCCCCCCGACCAGTGCCCGCTCTGTCCGGGGCCGACCGGGCTGACCAGCGAGGTGCCGGCCCCCGACTACGACGTCGTCGTCTTCGAGAACCGGTTTCCCAGCCTGTCCGGTGTCGGCGGCCCCGCGCCCGCACCGGCCGGCGACGGCTTCGTGTCGGTGCCCGGGCACGGCCGCAGCGAGGTGATCTGCTTCTCCAGCGCGCACACCGGATCGTTCGCCCAGCTGCCACCGGACCATGCCCGGCTGGTCGTCGAGGCGTGGCGGCATCGCACCGTCGAACTGATGGCCACACCGGGCATTGAGCAGGTGTTCTGTTTCGAAAACCGCGGCGAGGAGATCGGAGTGACGCTGACCCACCCGCACGGCCAGATCTACGGCTACCCGTACCTGACGCCGCGGACCGCCACCATGCTCGAGCGGGCCCGCGAACACCGAACGCGCCACGGCGGCAACCTCTTCGCCGGCCTGCTGGCCCGTGAGGTGTCCGACGGCTGCCGCATCGTTGCGCGCACCGAGCTGTTCACGGCCTTCGTGCCGTTCGCGGCGCGCTGGCCCGTGGAGGTGCACATCTACCCGAACCGTTTCGTCCGCAACCTGGGCGAACTGGGCGAGGACGAATTGGACGGCTTCACGCGGGTCTACCTCGACGTGCTGGCCCGATTCGACCGGATGTATGCGACCCCGCTGCCCTACATGTCTGCGTTGCACCAGTTCTCCGGCGCCGCCGGCCAGGAAGAGGGGTTATTGCACGTCGAGCTGATGTCGATCCGGCGCGGCCCCGGCAAGCTGAAATACCTGGCCGCCTCGGAATCGGCGATGGACGCCTTCATCAGCGACGTCACGCCCGAAAGTGTGGCGCAGCGGCTGCGGGAGCTGCGATGACGGTCCGGTACGCCGCGCCGGGGCGGATCAACCTGATCGGGGAGCACACCGACTACAACCTCGGGTTTGCGCTGCCGATCGCCCTCCCGCAGCGCACCGTGGTGACGTTCACGCCCGACGGCAGCGACAGCATCACCGTGCGCAGCAGTCGCGCGCGCGATGCGGTGCGGTTTCCGCTCGGCATCCTCCCCGGCCAGGTGGCCGGCTGGCCCGCCTACGTGGCCGGGGTCGTGTGGGCGCTGCGGCAGGCCGGCCACCCGGTGCCCGGGGGCGCGATGTCGATCACCAGCGACGTCGAGATGGGGGCGGGCCTGTCGTCCTCGGCGGCGCTGGAATGCGCGACGCTGGGGGCCCTCGCCACGGCCGCCGGCGTCCACATCGACAGAACGGAGCAGGCGCGCATTGCCCAGCGCGCCGAAAACGAATACGTCGGCGCGCCAACGGGTCTGCTCGACCAGCTGGCGTCGCTGTACGGGGAGCCCTCGACCGCGATGCTGATCGACTTCCGCGACCTCACCGTTGCGCCGGTGCCCTTCGACCCCGAGGCCGCGGGCGTCACGCTGTTGCTGATTGACTCCCGCGCCCGGCACGCCCACGCGGGCGGCGAGTACGCGGCCCGTCGCGCCTCGTGCGAGCGCGCGGCCGCCGACCTGGGGGCGTCGTCGTTGCGCGAGGTCTGGGATCGCGGGCGCGCGGAGCTGGGCGCGGTGCGCAACCCGATCGACGCGCGGTGCGCACGCCATGTGCTCACCGAGAACGGCAGGGTGCTGGATTTCGCTGCGGCGCTTGGTGGATCGAACTTCGTCGAGGCCGGACGCATCCTGACCTCCTCGCACGTCTCCATGCGCGACAACTTCAAGATCACTACCGAACACCTCGATCTGATCGCCGACACCGCGGTGCGCGTGGGAGCCTTCGGCGCCCGGATGACCGGCGGCGGGTTCGGCGGCTGTGTGATCGCGTTGGTGCCGGACAGCCGGGCGGACGCCGTCGCCAATGCGCTGCGCCGGACGGTGCCCGGCGCGGGCCACCCGCGGCCCGTGATCATCCGCACCCGCGCGGGTGCGGGCGCGGGGCCCGACGGGTGAGCGAGCCGGGCGGGCACGGTATCCGAAACGCCGGCCGATACCTGTAACGTAACGGCTCTGGTCGCGACGTTCTGCGCCATGTGCGGCGCCGACTCCTCCAAACGCTGCGACGCGGTCCACTGCTCGGCGGCGTGCCGGCAGAAGGCCCATCGTGCCCGGTCCGCCCGCCGCATCGGCGCCCTGCAGGAGCGCCCCGCCGAGCGCGCCGTGCCGCAGCCCATCCGGCGCGAGGCCGCGGGATTGCTACAGCGCGCCGTCGCCGACTCGCTGCGGCGCGCCCACGAACGGGTCGAGCGGTCCCGCGAACTGCGGCGGCTCTCCGAGGAGCGCCTGCGGTACTGCGCCGCCGCCCGGCAACAATGCGACGTGCACCTGCATCGGGCGCGCACCGGTTCGGCCGTCGGGAAGGCCCCGCCGTGGCGTGGGATCTGAACGGCGACGGGGAGTCGGTCGAGGCGGCCCTCGCCGGCGGGGCCCCGCAGCGGGTCGGGTGGTTCCGCTTCTTCTTCGACGACCAGCGCTGGGAGTGGTCGGACGAGGTGCAGCGCATCCACGGCTACGAACCGGGAAGCGTGATACCCACCACCGAGCTGGTGCTCTCGCACAAGCATCCCGACGACCGCCGACGGGTGGCGGCCGGCATCGAGGACATGGTCAGCCACCGCCACGCGGCGTTCAGCAACCGGCACCGCGTCATCGACACCCGCGGTGCCGTCCACGAGATCGTCGTGGTGGGTGATCTGATCTGCGACGCCGACGGCGAGGCCATCGGCACCCGCGGCTTCTACATCGATGTCGCACCGGAGTTCAAGCCCAGTCAGGACACGATCACCGCGCGGGTCGCCGAGATCGCCGAACGCCGCGGCGCGATCGAGCAGACCAAGGGCATGCTGATGATGGTCTACGATATCGACGAGGCCGCCGCGTTCAACGTGCTCAAGTCCCTTTCGCAGGTCCACAACGTCAAGCTCGGGTTGCTGGCCCAACAGGTCGCCGACGACTTCTGCGCGTTGGGACCGACCACCCTCGCCGCGCGCTCGCGATTCGACCAGGAGCTGCTCACCGCGCACCTGCGCGCCGCCGGCGGCCCGGCCAACCACCGCGACGGCGCCACCGGCTGAAAGGCATCCCTACGCGGCCACGTCGGCCCCGCCGCGAAAATCCTGCTTCCACCCGGCGCCGGTCAGCGCATAGAGTTGACCGGCGATCACGTGGGCGCTCAACGGGATTGAGTAGGGTTTTCCGGTCTTGCGGCCGGTGAAGCTCGACACCATCAGCTGCGTGCGCGCGGGCCCGGTGAAAGGAGTGCGCAGCAAGAATCCCGGCATCGGGTTGACGAGGCGCAGCAGTGCGGACGGTGGGCGCCCGACGTCGATCGCGTCCGACGGTTCTGTCATGGCGAATACGCTGAGGCCGCGTGGCCTCGCGGAACACGGCGCGACGGGCGGATCCGTTGGCCAAACCCCCGCGCGAAGCGCGGGTTATGCAGTAAGGAACCCCTATGCGGTCACGAAGCGCCCTCATCGCGCTGGTGGCTGTGCTGGCCGTCGTCATGACCTTCTTCGCGGCGGCTCCGCCCACCCCCTACGAGGGCGCGCCCCAGCTCGTCACGAATCCCGTCGACTACGTCGACACGCTGATCGGCACCGGGAGGGGAGGCGAGACGGTGGGGGAGATCAACCACTTCCCCGGCCCCGCAGTGCCGTTCGGCATGGTGCAGTACTCGCCGGACACCACCTACAACTATGCCGGCTACAGCTACGACAACCCGCACGCCACCGGGTTCAGCATGACCCACGCCTCGGTCGGGTGCCCCGCGTTCGGCGACATCTCGATGCTGCCGACCACCAGGGGGATCGGCGCCCAACCCTGGAACGCCTGGGAGACGATCGCCCACGACGACACCGAGGTCGGCGAACCCGGCTACTACACGGTGCGGTTCCCGGACACCGGGGTGACGGCCGAGCTGACCGCGACCACCCACACCGGTGTCGGCCGGTTCAGCTATCCGCACAACGATCGGCCCGCCGTCTTCCACGTGCGCTCGGGCGCGTCGCTGGCCGGAAACTCCCGGGCGACCATCCAGATCGGTCAGGACAACAGAACGATCACCGGGTGGGCGAGCAGCGGCGGGTTCTGCGGCAAGCCGAACACCTACACGGTGTACTTCGCCATGAAGTTCAGCCGGCCGTTCAGCTCGTACGGCACCTGGGACGGCTACTGGGTCTACGCGGGCGCCCGCAGCGCGGCATCCCCCTACAGCGGAGGCTATGTGGAGTTCCCCGCCGGGTCGGTCGTCGAGGTGCAGACCGCGATCTCCTACGTCAGCGTCGACGGTGCCAGGGCGAACCTGGAAGCCGAGAACGCGGCGAGCTTCGATCAGGTGCGCGCCGCCGCATCCGCGCGGTGGAACGCCGCGCTGTCGCGCATCACCGTGGCCGGCAGGGACACCGGCGACCTGGAAACGTTCTACACCGCGCTCTACCGCTCACTGCTGCACCCGAACACGTTCAACGACGCCGACGGGCGCTACGTCGGATTCGACGGCTACATCCACAGGGTGGGCAACGGGCACACCCAGTACGCCAACTTCTCCGACTGGGACACCTACCGCTGCCTGGCGGCCCTGCAGGCGCTGCTCTTCCCCGACCGGGCCGGCGACATGGCCCAATCGCTGGTCAACGACGCCGAACAGAGCGGCTCCCTGCCGCGCTGGGCCTTCGCCAATTCCGCGACAGGCATGATGACCGGGGACAGCGTGGTGCCGCTGATCGTGAACCTCTACGCATACGGCGCCAAAGACTTCGACGCCCAAGCGGCGCTGCGGTACATGGTGAACGCGGCGACCGACGGGGGCAAGGGGCTGCGCGGCTACGTGGAGCGGCCGGGCATCGCCACCTACCGGGCGCTGGGCTACGCGCCGCACACGCTGGAGTTCCGCACCGACGGCCACATCGTCGACGCCTCGATCACGCTCGAGTGGTCGGTTGACGACTTCGCCATCTCCCGCTTCGCCGAGGCGCTCGGCGACACCGCGACCGCCGCCGAATTCCAGGCCAGGGCGCAGTACTGGCAGAACCTGTTCAACCCCAGCACCCGGTACGTCTCGCCGCGCAGCGTGTGGGGATTCTTCGGCAGCGGAACCGGATTCGCCGACACCGAGGGTTTCGGCCAGGACGGCTACGACGAGGGCAACGCCGAACAGTACCTGTGGTGGGTGCCGCACAACGTCGGCGGTCTGGTCACCGCCCTCGGCGGGCGCGGGGCGGTGGCGCGTCGGCTCGACCGGTTCACCAAGAAACTCAACGTGGGACCCAACGAGCCGTATCTGTGGGCCGGCAACGAGCCGGGCTTCGGGGTGCCGTGGCTGTATAACTACGTCGGCCAGCCCTGGAAGACGCAGCGCACGGTCGACCGAGTGCGCGGGCTGTTCGGCCCGACGCCCGACGGTGCGCCGGGCAACGACGATCTCGGCGCGCTGTCGAGTTGGTACGTGTGGGCCGCGCTCGGCATGTATCCGATCACGCCCGCGGTCCCGGTCCTGGGACTGAGCGCGCCGCTGTTCGACCGGGTCGTGTTCGCGCTGCCAGGAGGCAAGTCCATCCGGATGTCCGCACCGGGCGCCTCCGGGCCCCACCACCTCAAATACATCAGTGGACTGAGCGTGGACGGCCGGCCCAGCGATCGCACCTTCCTTTCCGAGTCGATCGTCCGCCACGGCGGCGACGTCAAATTCGCGCTTGCCGCTTATCCCGACAAGCGCTGGGGCACAGCGGAATCCAGCGCGCCACCGTCGTTCGGTGCCGGCGGTACGGCGGTAACCGTCAACGTCTCGCGACCTGTCGTCACGATCGCTCCGGGAGGCACGGGCACGGTGAAGGTGGACCTGCAGCGCATGGCCGACGGCCCGGGCGACTACACCATCACCGGCACGTCCTATGACAGCGGGGTCACGCCGGTCCGGGCGTTCGGGCACTTCGCCTCCGACGGGTCGGCCACCGTGAACGTCGCGATCACCCTGAAGCCGTCGGTTGCCCAGGACTACTACCCGGTCTTGCTCACCACCACGGTCGGCGACAGCACCAGGCGGTTCATGATGCTGGTGGTGGCCAGCGCGTTGGGATAGGCATGCCGGCCAACCCGACCGGTCGCTCAGATCAACTCGTGGTTGGTCAGCCAGCGCATCACCGGCCATCCGACGAACACCGGCAGCCAGCAGGTGAGCACCCGATACAGCAGAACCGACGGCACGCTGACGGCCGCGGGCACGCCGAAGGCGGCCAAACCACCGATCAGCGCCGCTTCGACGGCCCCGACGCCGCCGGGAGTCGGGGCGGCCGAGGCCAGCGTGCCGCCGACCATCGTCACCACGGTGACGGTGACGAACGATGTGTCGCCGCCGAAGGCTTCGATGCTGGCCCACAGCGCCAACGCCGCGCCGAGTGTCGTTCCGGCGCAACCGAGGACGATCAGACCCAATCGTTTCGGCTCTCGGGCGAGCTCGACGAGGTCGTTGCCCACCTCCTGAAGTTTCGGGCGCACGTCCGTCGCCAGCCAGCGCCGCAGCTTGGGCACGAACAGGAAGGTGCCGACGATGCCCAGCGCCACACCGGCGATCAGGTAGAGCACCGTGGCGGTCGGAACGAAATGGGAAAGGTCCGTCGACGCGCCGGCAAGGGTGCTGAACAAGATCAGCAACGCCAGATGCATGATCACCTGCACCGACTGCTGCATCGCGACCGCCGCGGTGGCGCGAATGGTCGACAGGCCCCCGGCCTTCTGCAAGAACCGCGTGCTGAGCGCCAGTCCGCCCACGCCGGCGGGCGTGGTGGTCGCGGCGAACGTGTTGGCCACCTGCACGATCGACAGCTTCCAGAAGTTCACCGCCCCGTCGGCGCAGGCCCACAGTGCGGCCGCCGCGCCCACGTACGTCAGCGCCGATATCAGCAGGCCCAGCAGTGCCCACCACCAGTTCGCGGTCGCGAGCTGGGAGAAGAACGTCGGCACGGTGCTGATGAAGGGATAGGCCACGTACACCAGCGCGCCGAACAGCACCAGCTGGATGAGCTGGCCGCGGGTGAACCGGGTGATGGTTTCGGGTTTGATCTGGTCGGCGCCCGTCTGCCGCTGCACCTCGGCACGGGCGTCGGAAATGGTGGCACCCGCGTCTGCCACTGATCTGCGGAGGCGTTTGGGCACAGCGGATTTGGTGAGCCGGCGCGACGCGGTCAAGATGGTGTCCTTGCCGAACTCGTCGATCGCCGCGCCGACCGCGGGCTGCGCACCGTACAGCGCCGTCGTGGTCACCAGGAGTTGGGCGAGGTCCGATTGGAGCTGGGCGTCGGTGGCGCCGTACTCGGAGTTGGCGTACCCGCCGAACAACACGGCGCCGTCCTCGGCCGTGATCTCGTGGCTGCGCAGGTCGCCGTGGGAGATCTGCTGGTCGTGCAGCGCCCGCAGCGACTGCCAGACCCGCGCGACCGGCGTTGTCTGCGCGCATTCGTCAAGCCGGGCGCCACGAATGGGGTGGTGCGCGTAGAGCATCCAGCCGCGGGCCAGGGTGGCGACGGCGACCGTGGAGGTGTTGGCTACGCCCGCATCGCCGATGGCGATGGCCATCAGCGCGCGATGCTCGACGACGCGGCGCATGGAGGCCACCAGAGGCGCGGTCTCCTTGTCGCGCAGCCGCACCTTGCGCCAGAGCTGGCGCAGGGCGCCGCCGCTGCGTTGATGGGGTCCATAGAGCTCCATCACCGCCGTAGCGGGATTCGCCGAGGTGGCGCGAAGCACCAGCGGCCCGGCCCCGGCCGGCCGGACCACGGCGAGTTGCGACACGACGAACCCGCGTTTGGCCATGGCGCGGACCGCGTCGTCGAGCGGCACCTCGAGCGCGGGCGTGCCGACGACCAGGACCACCAGCGACCCGACCACCCACCCGACCGCCAGTCCGAGCAGCGAGCGGGCCGGCACGATGGCGCTGATGACGAGGTGGATCGGCACGAAGGCGAGCAGCAGCGCCCACCACCAGTGTCGCCAGCGCGCCGGCAGCCAGGGGCCCGACACGGTCAGCACGGCCGCCAGCAGCGCGATCCATCGGGGGTCGTCGAGGAACTGCGCGGGCAGGGTGGTGAGCCGGTCGGACAGCTCGAAGTGCCAGCGGGGCGCCGCGATGCGGTTGCTGCTGATCGACAACAGGATGACGGCGATCAGCCCGGCGCCCGCGTAGGCGCCCAGCAGTTTCCACTGCCGGGAGATGATCAGGCCCATCAGGATCACGAACGGCAACGCCACGATCGCGAATCCGTACACCAGGTAGACCGCGTCGGCTTGGGCCGGCGACAGCACGCCCACGATCTGCGAGACGGACCTCTCCAGCGCCACCCAGTCGGGCCGGGTGATCAGTGAACTGGTGATCACGGTGGCGAAGAACAGGGTGGCCAGGGCCAGGCGCAGGATGTCGTTGGTCCGCCGGTTCAGCGGTTGCAGCAAGCTGCCCGAGACACCGATGTCGCGCCCGTCAACTCGCATGCTTCACGCATCCTTTGAGATCCCTCGGATCGGCGCCGCGCTCGCCACGGCTGGGCGCCAACCTAGCCTGCCTCGCAGACCAGACTGCCAGGCGAGTTCGCCTGCCGGTACGCGGCACGCGCGCGGCGGGTGGTGGCCGCTGTTCAAAGGACCCGCGTCGCAGGGGTTTAGCGTCCGCGGCCAGGGTGGCGGTCACGGCCATGCAAACCGAAAAGTGTTGTTAGACAGCGAATTTTGCGATTCGGGTAGTGTCGGAAGGTAGGCGTGCGAGCGAATGGGAGGACCGGGCGTGGCCAGAACCGACAACGACAGCTGGGACATCACCGAGAGTGTGGGGGCGACGGCCCTGGGTGTCGCGGCGGCCCGCGCGGCCGAAACCGAGAGCGAGAACCCGCTGATCAGCGATCCGTTCGCGCGGGTGTTCCTCGACGCGGCCGGGGAAGGCATGTGGAGCTGGTTCGCCGCGCCCGACCTGCCCGCGCGGATCACCGCGGCCGAACCCGACCTGAAGCCGCGCATGCAGGGCATGGTCGACTACATGGCCGCGCGGACGGCGTTCTTCGACACGTTCTTCTCCGAGGCCGCAAAGGCCGGCGTGCGCCAGGCGGTGATCCTGGCCGCGGGCCTGGACTCGCGGGCGTGGCGGCTGCCCTGGCCGGATGGCGCCACCGTCTACGAGCTCGACCAGCCCCGGGTCCTGGAGTTCAAGTCCTCGACGCTGCGGGAGAACAATGCGCAGCCGACGTGCAACCTGGTGCATGTCCCGGTCGACCTGCGCCACGACTGGCCGGCCGCCCTGCGGCGGGCCGGTTTCGACGCCAGCGCGCCCAGCGCCTGGTCGGCCGAGGGGCTGTTGCCGTTCCTGCCCGCGGCCGCCCAGGAGCTGATGTTCGAGCGGGTCCAGGAGCTCGCCGGTCCCGGCAGCCGCATCGCCGTGGAGGCGCCCGGCCCGGACTTCCTCGACCAGGCCGCGCGTCAGAAGCAGCGCGAGACTATGCAGCGACTGCGCGACCTGATGGCCGAGGCGGAGCCGGAACGGCAGCTCCCCGACGTCGCCGACCTTTGGTATTTCGAGGAGCGCGAAGACGTCGGCGATTGGTTGCGCCGCCACGGGTGGGAGGCGACGGTCACCCCGTCCGAGGAGCTGATGGCCGGCTACGACCGCACGCCGCCGCAGGACATCGAAGACGCCGCCCCCCGGACGCTGTTCGTGACGGCGCAGCGCGCGGGCGGCTGAGAGCACCTTCAGTGTGAGGTGAGGGCGGCGGTATCCGGCGCGTCGCAACCCGGCTTCACTCTCGATTCGGTGTGAACGTCCGCTCGGTGCGCCGTGCCGCCACGCCGAGTGGTCTTACCACTTGACGTCTGACCTCTGTCCAATACACTTCGACGCATGGCGCTGCAGCCGGTGATCCGCCGATCGGTGCCCGAAGAGGTCTTCGAGCAGATCGCGGCCGACGTGCTCAGCGGGGAATTGCAGCCCGGTGAGGCGCTGCCCAGCGAGCGCCGGCTGGCCGAGGTGTTCGGGGTGTCTCGGCCCGCCGTCCGCGAGGCGCTCAAGCGGCTCTCGGCCGCCGGGCTGATCGAGGTGCGCCAGGGCGGGGTCACGACCGTGCGCGACTTCCGGCGCCACGCCGGCCTGGACCTGTTGCCCCGGTTGCTGTTCCGCAACGGCGAGCTGGACCTCGCGGTCATCCGCAGCGTCCTCGAGGCCCGCCTGCGCAACGCTCCGAAGGTCGCCGAGCTCGCGGCCGAACGACACGGGCCCGAGCTGGCGGGGTTGCTCGCGGAATCGCTGCGCGCCCTCGAGTCCGAACACGACCCGGTCGAGTGGCAACGCCACGCGCTCACGTTCTGGGAACACGTGGTCGACAGCGCGGGATCGATCGTATTCCGGTTGATGTACAACGCCTTTCGCGCGGCCTACGAACCGGCGATGGCCGCACTGGGGCCGGGGATGACCGCCGAGGTGAAACGGCCGGAGACCTACCGGGCGCTCGCCGCGGCGATCTGCGCCGGCGACGCCGCCGCGGCCAAGAAAACCGCCCACGACGCGCTCGAAGCCGCCAACACGGCGCTGCTGGCGGTGCTCGAGGAGGGCCGGCGATGACCGCCCCCACCATGATCGCCGCCTACCTGCGCGGACAGATCCAGCCCGGAATCGACGCGGTGGGCGGCTTTTACCGGACCTGTGTGCTGACCGGCAAGGCGCTGTTCCGCCGGCCGTTCCAGTGGCGCGAGACGATCGAGCAGGGCTGGTTCATCACCAGCGTGTCCCTGCTGCCGACGCTGGCGGTCGCGATCCCGCTCACCGTGCTCATCATCTTCACGCTCAATATCCTGCTGGCCGAGTTCGGCGCGGCCGACATCTCCGGCGCGGGCGCGGCGCTGGGCGCGGTCACGCAGCTGGGCCCGCTGACCACCGTGCTGGTGATCGCCGGTGCCGGGTCCACCGCGATCTGCGCCGACCTGGGCGCGCGCACCATCCGCGAGGAGATCGACGCGATGGAGGTGCTGGGCATCGACCCCATCCACCGGCTGGTGGTGCCCCGCGTGGTCGCCGCGACCATTGTCGCCACCCTGCTCAACGGCGCGGTGATCACCATCGGCCTGGTCGGCGGCTTCATCTTCGGCGTGTACATCCAGCACGTTTCGGCGGGCGCCTATGTCGGCACCCTCACCCTGGTCACCGGCCTGCCCGAGGTGGTCATCTCGGTGGTCAAGTCGGCCACGTTCGGGACCATCGCCGGGCTGGTGGGCTGCTATCGCGGGCTGACCACCAAGGGCGGACCCAAGGGCGTCGGCGTCGCCGTCAACGAGACGCTGGTGTTGTGCGTGATCGCGCTGTTCGCGGTCAACGTGGTGCTGACCACCATTGGCGTGCGCTTCGGGACGGGGCGCTGACATGACCCAGACCTCGGCCGCCGTCGCACGGGGCCGCTTTCCCCGAACCGCGGCCACGGTGAACCGCTACGGCGCCGGCGCGGCAGGGCAATTCGAGCGGATCGGGACCTTTGCGCGGTTCACCCGGATCAGCGTCTGGCAGATCGGGTGGGCGCTGCGCCGCTACCCCAAAGAGACGCTGCGGCTGATCGCCGAGATCGGCATGGGCACCGGCGCCATGGCCGTCGTCGGCGGCACGGTCGCGATCATCGGGTTCGTGACCCTGTCCGGCGGCTCCCTGATCGCCATCCAGGGCTTCGCCTCGCTGGGCAACATCGGTGTCGAGGCGTTCACCGGATTCTTTGCCGCACTGGCCAACACGCGCGTCGCGGCGCCCATCATCGCCGGCGTCGCGCTGGCCGCCACGGTGGGCGCCGGCGCTACGGCGCAGCTGGGTGCCATGCGGATCAGCGAGGAGATCGACGCGCTGGAAGTCATGGGCATCAAGTCGATCTCGTTTCTGGTGTCCACCCGGATCCTGGGCGGGCTGGTGGTGATCGTGCCGCTGTACGCCCTGGCCCTCGACATGGCCTTCACCTCCGGGCAGCTTGTCACGACGGTGTTCTACGGCCAGTCGAACGGCACCTACGAGCACTACTTCCGCACCTTCCTGCGCCCCGAGGACGTGGGCTGGTCGGTCGTCGAGGTCGTGGTCATGGCGGTCGTGGTGATGATCACCCACTGCTACTACGGCTACACCGCCAGCGGCGGGCCGGTCGGCGTCGGTCAGGCCGTCGGCCGGTCGATGCGCTTCTCGCTGGTGTCGGTGGTGGTCGTGGTCCTGCTGGCCCAGTTGGCGCTCTACGGCGTCGACCCGAACTTCAACCTCACGGTGTGACCACCGTGAGGGCACCGGCGATGCGGACCAACCGACGGCTGTGGCTATACGTGGAGGGCGTGATCCTGCTGTCGGTCTGCGCCCTGGTTCTGATGTTGGTGTACATGCAGTTTCGTGGCGACTTCACGCCGAAGGCCGAGCTGACGATGGTGGCCTCGCGCGCCGGACTGGTGATGGAGCCGGGATCGAAAGTCACCTACAACGGCGTGGCGATCGGCCGGGTGGCCGACATCTCGGAGATCGAACGCGACGGCAGGCCGGCGGCCAAGCTGGTGCTCAACGTGGATCCCCGCTCCCTCGACCTGATCCCCGCCAATGTGGTGGCCAACATCGAGGCGGCCACGTTGTTCGGCAACAAGTATGTGTCCCTGACCGCGCCCAAAAATCCACAGCCGCAGCATATCTCCACACACGAGGTGATCGATGTGCGCTCGGTGACCACCGAGTTCAACACGCTGTTCGAGTCGGTCACCTCGATCGCCGAGAAGGTGGACCCCGTTGAGCTCAACGCGACGCTGTCGGCCCTGGCTGAGGCGCTCGACGGGCTGGGGGAGCGGTTCGGGCAGTCGCTGGTCAACGGCAATCAGATTCTGGCGCAACTGAACCCACGAATGCCGCAGATCCGGCACGACGTGCGGCGGCTGGCGGATCTGGCCGACGTCTATGCCGGCTCCTCACCCGACCTGTGGGGATTTTTGCAGAACGCCGTGACCACCGCGCACACATTCACCAGGCAGCAGAACGACCTGGACGCCGCGCTGTTGGCGGCGGTGGGCGTGGGGCAGACCGGCGAAGACATCTTCGCCCGGGGCGGACCGTACCTGTCGCGCGGGGCCGCCGACCTGGTGCCCACCGCCAGACTCCTCGACACCTACAGCCCCGAACTGCTGTGCATGATCCGCAACTTTCACGACGCCGCACCCAAGGTCGCCCAAGCCGCGGGCGGCAATGGGTATTCGCTGGCGGCGGCCGGAACGCTGGTCGGGGCGCCCAATCCCTACGTCTATCCGGACAACCTGCCGCGGGTCAACGCCCGCGGCGGCCCCGGCGGGCGGCCGGGCTGCTGGCAAACCATCACCCGTGACCTGTGGCCGGCGCCCTACCTGGTGATGGACACCGGCGCCAGCCTGGTGCCCTACAACCACTTCGAGCTCGGCCAGCCGATGTTCACCGAATACGTCTGGGGCCGCCAATTCGGGGAGAACACGATCAACCCATGAGGACCACCGGCACCGCGATCAAACTCGGCATCTTCTGGTTGGTACTGGCGGTGTTCACCGTGCTGATCATCGTGGTATTCGGCCAGGTGCGGTTCGACCGCACCACGGGATATTTCGCGGTGTTCTCCGATGCGAGCGGCCTTCGGGCCGGTCAGTTCGTTCGGGCGTCGGGGGTGGAGATCGGCAAGGTCTCCAAGGTGACCTTGATGGACGGGGACCGGCGGGTTCTGGTGGAGTTCGCCGTGGACCGCGCGCTGTCGCTGGATCGGGCGACGACGGCGTCGATCCGCTACCTGAACGTCATCGGCGACCGCTACCTGGAAATCCAGCGCGGGCACAGCGGCGAGCGCCTGGCCCCCGGCGCGACGATCCCGCTCGAGCACACCCGGCCGGCCCTGGATCTCGACGCGCTGATCGGCGGGTTCCGGCCGCTTTTCAAGGCGCTGGATCCGGACAAGGTCAACAGCATCGCCTCCGCGATCATCACCGTGTTCCAGGGCCAGGGCGCCACCATCAGCGACATCCTCGACCAGACGGCGTCCCTGACGGCCGCACTGGCCAACCGCGACAAGGCGATCGGCGAGGTCATCACCAACCTGAACACCGTGCTGGCCACCACCGTCAAGCATCAGCACGAGTTCGACCGCACCGTCGACAACCTGGAGCTGCTGATCACCGGGCTGAAGAACCGGGCCGACCCGCTGGCCGCGGCGGCCGCGCACCTCAGCGACGCCGCGGGGACCCTGGCCGACCTGCTGGGGGAGGACCGGCCCCTGCTGCACGGCACGCTGGGATACCTCGAGGGGGTGCAGCAGCCGCTGATCGAGGACATGTCGACGCTCGACGACGTGCTGGCGAAGCTGCCGGACGCCTACCGCGTCATCGGTCGCGCCGGCGGCATCTACGGCGACTTCTACAACTTCTACCTGTGCGACATTTCCCTGAAGGTCGACGGATTACAGCCCGGCGGACCGGTGCGCACCGTCAAGCTCTTCGGGCAGCCCACCGGGAGGTGCACGCCGCAGTGAGGACACTCACGGAGTTCAACCGCGGCCGCGTCGGCCTGATGGGCGCGGTGGTCACCGCGCTCGCCGTCGGCGTGGGGCAGAGTTTCAGCAGCGTGCCGATGTTGTTCGCCACGCCGACCTACTACGCGCAATTCACCGACACCGGCGGACTCAGCAAGGGCGACCGCGTGGCGATCGCCGGGGTGAACGTCGGGCTGGTGCGCTCGCTGGTCATCAGCGGCGACCGGGTCCTGATCGGATTCACCCTGCCCGGCAGGCGGATCGGGACGAAAACCCGGGCGGCGATCCGCACCGACACCTTCCTGGGCCGCAAGAACATGGCGCTCGAACCCCGCGGCTCGGAGCCGTTGCGGCCGGGTGCCGTCCTGCCCTCGGGTCAGACCACCACGCCCTATCAGATCTACGACGCGTTCGTCGACGTCACCAAGGCGGCCACCGACTGGAACATCGACGTCGTCAAGCGCTCGCTGAAGGTGTTGTCGGAGACCTTCGATCAGACCGCGCCGCATCTGAGTGCCGCCCTCGACGGCGTGGCCAAGTTCTCCGACACCCTCGGCGGACGCGACGAGCAGCTCAAGCAGTTGCTGGCCAACGCCCACCAGGTCGCGGGCGTGCTCGGCGAGCGCAGCGGGCAGGTCAACGATCTGCTGGTCAACGCCCACACGCTGCTGGCGGCGTTCCGCGAGCGCAGCCAGTCGCTGAGCATCCTGCTGAGCAACGTGTCGGCGGTGTCCACCCAGGTGTCGGCCCTGATCAGGGAAAACCCCAACGCCGGACACGTGTTACAGCAGCTGGGCACGGTCAGCGACGAATTGGTCAACCGCAAGACGGAGGTCGCCGACGTGCTGACACTGTTGAGCAGGTATACCGCCTCATTGGCGGAGGCCGTGGCGTCCGGGCCGTTCTTCAAGGCGATCGTGGCGAATCTGATTCCCTACCAGATCCTTCAGCCGTGGGTGGACGCGGCGTTCAAGAAGCGCGGCATCGACCCGGAGAACTTCTGGCGCAGCGCCGGGCTGCCGGCGTACCGCTGGCCCGACCCCAACGGGACCCGGTTCGCCAACGGCGCGCCGCCGCCGGCCCCGACGGTGGCCGAGGGCACCCCGGCGCATCCGGGGCCGGCCGTCCCGCCGGGATCGCCGTGTTCGTACACCCCGGCCGCCGACGGCCCACCGCGGCCCGCAAACCCGTTGCCCTGCGCGATGTCCGACCAGGGGCCGTTCGGTTCGATCACCGGCGGGTTCCCGGCGCCGCTGGACGTCGCGGCATCGCCGCCGAACGCCGACGGGGCGCCCCCCGCGCCCGGCATACCGATCGCGGGGCGGCCCGGCGAGCCGGCGCCGGACGTCCCGGGCCGGCCGGTGCCGCTGCCGACGCAGGCGCCACCGGGAGCGCGGACCGAGGGTCTGCAGCCGGCCGCGCCGGTGCCGCCGCCGTCGACGATGGCGCCCGGCCTGCCGCCGGGGCCGCCGGCGCCGCCCGGACACGGCCCGCAGGTGCCGGCCCCGTTCATCACGCCCGGCGGCACAGGCGGGAGCAGCCAATGAGCACGATCTTCGACATCCGCAGCCTGCGACTGCCCAAGGTATCGGGCAGGGCGATGCTCGTCGGCGCGATGCTGGTGGTGCTGGGCATCGTCGCGGCCGTCGCCGGGTTGCAGCTGTACCGGAAACTGACCAACACCACGGTGGTTGCGTACTTTTCCGAGACGCTGGCCCTCTACCCGGGCGACAAGGTCCAGATCATGGGTGTGCGGGTCGGGTCGATCGACACGATCGAGCCGGCCGGCGACAGGATGCGGGTCACCCTGCACTACAGCAACGACTACAAGGTCCCCGCCAATGCCACGGCGTCAATCCTCAACCCCAGCCTGGTGGCGTCGCGCACCATCCAGCTGTCCCCGCCCTACACCGGCGGGCCGGTGCTGGCCGACGGAGCGGTGATCCCGATAGAGCGCACCCAGGTGCCCGTCGAGTGGGATCAGCTGCGCGACTCCATCAATGGGATCCTGCGGCAGCTCGGCCCGACGGCCGAACAGCCCAAAGGGCCGTTCGGTGACCTCGTCGAGTCGGCCGCGGACAACCTGGCGGGAAAGGGCAAGCGGGTCAACGAGACCCTGACCAACCTGTCGCAGGCGCTGACGGCGCTCAACGAGGGCCGCGGTGACTTCGTCGCGATCACGAAGAGCCTGGCGGAGTTCGTCAGCGCGCTGTATCAGCATGATCGGCAATTCGTCGCGCTCAACAGCGACCTGGCCGAGTTCACCGGCTGGTTCACCAAATCCGACCATGACGTGGCCGACACGGTCGGGCGGGTCGACGGCGTTCTCGCCGACGCGCGGAAGTTCGTCAGCGACAACAGGTCCGCGCTTACCCGTGATGTCGGCAACCTCGCCGACGTGACCACCACGATCCTGCAGCCCGAACCGCGTGACGGCCTGGAGACCGCGCTGCACGTGCTGCCGACCTTCGCCGGCAACTTCAACAATCTCTATCATCCACTGCACAGCGCGCTGGTGGGCCTGTTCGCGTTCCCGAACTTCGCCAACCCGCTCCAGTTCATCTGCAGCGCCATCCAGGCGGGCAGCCGCCTGGGCTACCAGGACTCGGCCGAGCTGTGCGCGCAGTACCTGGCGCCGGTGCTGGACGCGATCAAGTTCAACTACTTTCCCGCCGGGGCGAACTTCTTCAATTCGCCGGCCACCTTGCCCAAGGAGGTGGCGTATTCCGAAGAGCGGCTGCGTCCCCCGCCCGGGTACAAGGACACCACCGTCCCGGGGATCTTCGCGCGGGACACCCCGTTCTCGCACGGCAACCACGAGCCGGGCTGGGTCGTCGCGCCCGGGATGCAGGGCACGCCGGTGCAGCCGGCCACGGCGAGCATGCTGACCCCGCAGTCACTGGCCGAGCTCATGGGCGGCCCGGACGCCCCGCCCCCGCCGCCGGGGACCACCATGCCCGGGCCGCCGAACGCCTATGACGAGACCAATCCGCTGCCGCCGCCGTGGTATCCGCAGCCGGCGCGGCCGGGGCCGGGCCGGTGAGCGCGCTCCGCGCGGGCCGCCGCGCGCTGGTGTCCGTGGTGACCGCGGTGATGTTGACCTCATGCACCTGGCGCGGAATCGCCAACGTGCCGTTGCCGATCGGCCGCGGCACCGGCCCCGAGCACATGACCATCTACGTGCAGATGCCGGACACGCTGGCGCTGAACACCAACAGCCGGGTCAGGGTCGCCGACGTCTGGGTCGGCACGGTGCGCGACATCAGGCTGAAGGATTGGGTGGCGACACTGACGCTGGATGTCGACCCGGCCGTGCGGCTTCCCGCCAACGCGACCGCCAAGATCGGGCAGACCAGCCTGCTGGGCACCCAGCACGTGGAGCTCGCCGCGCCCAAAGATGCCTCGCCGCAGCCGTTGAAGAGCGGCGACACGATCCCACTGCGGAACTCCTCGGCCTACCCCACCGTCGAGCGGACCTTGGCCAGCGTCGCGGTGATCCTCAACGGCGGCGGAATCCCCAACCTCGACGCGATCCAGACCGAGGTCGTCAACATCCTCGACGGCCACGTCGACCAGGTCCGCGAGTTCCTCACCCGGCTCGACACATTCGTTGCCGAGCTGAACCGCCAGCGCGGCGACCTGACCCGGGCCATCGACTCGACCAACCAGCTGCTGGCCATCATCGCCAACCGCAAGGACACCCTGGATCGGGTGCTCACCGAAATCCCACCGCTGATACAGCATTTCGCCGACACCCGCACGCTGTTCGCCGACGCGACCGAATCCTTGGGACGGTTCAGCGACGTCGCCAACCGGGCGCTGGCCGACAGCCGGGGCAACCTGCACCAGAGCCTGCAGTCGCTGCAGCGACCGCTCAAGCAGCTGGGTCTGGCCGGGCCGTATGTGGTCGGCGGCCTGAAGCTGGGACTGACTGCGCCGTTCAACATCGACGACGTGACCCAGGTGATCCGCGGTGACTACGTCAACGTGTCCGCCGGGATCGACCTGACGCTGTCGACCCTGGACAACGCGCTGTTGAGCGGGACGGGATTCTCCGGGGCGTTGCGGGCGCTCGAGCAGTCGTGGGGGCGTGACCCGGAGACCATGATCCCCGACGTCCGCTACACGCCGAACCCGAACGACGCCCCGGGCGGGCCGCTGGTGGAACGGGGCGAGTGAAAGATGTTGACCCGCATGATCAAAGTCCAGCTGGTGGTGCTGGCCGCGGTGGCGCTGGCCGCGGTGGTGATGCTGGGCTGGTACTACCTGCGCATCCCCAGCCTGGTCGGTGTCGGTCGCTACACGGTGTATGCCGAGCTGCCGCAGTCGGGGGGCCTGTACCGCACGGCCAACGTCACCTACCGCGGCATCACCATCGGCAAGGTCACCGGCGTCGCGCCGACCCGGCGCGGGGCGCGGGCGACGATGAGCATCGACAACCGCTACCAGGTGCCCGTCGACGCGTCGGCCAATGTGCACTCGGTCTCGGCGGTCGGCGAGCAGTACATCGACCTGGTGTCGACGGCCAACCGCGGGCCCTTCCTGCGGGACGGGCAGACGATCACCAAAAGCACCGTGCCCAGCCAGATCGGCCCGGCGCTGGACGCCGCCAACCAGGGCTTGGCGGCGCTGCCCAAGGACAAGGTGGCGTCGCTGCTCTACGAGACGTCGCAGGCCGTCGGCGGCCTCGGGCCGGCCCTGCAGCGTCTGGTCGATGCCGCCCAGGCGATCGCCCACGACTTCCGGGGCAGCATCGACGACATCGACGACATCATCGCGCGGTCGGCGCCGATCATCGACAGCCAGGTCGACTCCGGTGACACGATCAGGCGGTGGGCCGCCAACCTGAACACCCTGACCGCCCAGACCGCGCAGCGGGACCAGGCGGTGCGCAACATCCTGACCAACGCGGCGCCGACCGCCGATCAGGTCAACGCCGCGTTCGGCGGCGTGCGGGAGTCGCTGCCGCAGACGCTGGCCAACCTCGAGGTCGTCATCGACATGCTCAAGCGCTACCACCACGGTGTCGAGCAGGCCTTGGTGTTCCTTCCGCAATCGGCGTCCATCGCCCAGTCGGTGACCGCGCAAGATCCGGGCAAGGCGGCCCTGGGGGTCGGCGCGATCGCGCTCAACCAGCCACCGCCGTGCCTGACCGGCTTCCTGTCGGCGTCGGAATGGCGAGCGCCGGCCGACACCACCGTCGCGCCGCTGCCGGCCGGCACGTACTGCAAGATCCCCATGGACGCGGCGAATGTGGTGCGCGGCTCGCGGAACTACCCGTGCGTGGACGTGCCCGGCAAGCGGGCAGCGACCCCGCGGGAGTGCCGCAGCACGAAACCCTATGTGCCGCTGGGCACCAACCCGTGGTACGGCAGTCCCGACCAGCTGCTGACGTGCCCCGCGCCGGGTGCGCGCTGCGACCAGCCGGTCAAGCCGGGCCTGGTGATCCCGGCGCCGACGGTCGACACCGGCCTCAACCCGGCGCCCTCGGACCGGGTGCCCGGCACGCCGCCGCCGCTCAGCGACCCGCTGCAGCGGCCCGGCTCGGGCACCGTCGAATGCAACGGGCAGCAACCCAACCCGTGCGTGTACACCCCGAACGCGGTGCCCACCGCGATCTACGACGTGCGCAGCGGCAAGGTCGTGGGGCCCGACGGTGTGGTGTATTCGGTGGAGAACTCGGGAACCGTCGGGGACGAGGGGTGGAAGCAGATGCTGGCGCCGGCCGGCGGGAACCGGTAAGTATGTGAGCGTGACGAGAACCGACGACGACAGCTGGGAGATCACCGAGAGCGTCGGGGCGACGGCCCTGGGCGTGGCCGCGGCGCGCGCGGCCGAGACCCGCAGTGCGGCGCCGTTGATCCGCGATCCGTTCGCGCAGGTGTTCCTCGACGCCGTCGGCGAAGGCGTGTGGAGCTGGCACTCGGCGCCGCAGCTGCCGGCCGAGATCGTCGAGGCCGAACCCGAACTACCGTTGCAGATGCAGGCGATGGTCGACTACATGGCCTCGCGGACAGCGTTTTTCGATCAGTTTTTCCTTGACGCCACCACCGCGGGCATTCGGCAGGCGGTGATCCTGGCGGCGGGCCTGGACGCACGGGCCTGGCGGTTGGGTTGGCCGGACGGCGTCACCGTCTACGAGCTCGACCAGCCCAGGGTGCTGGATTTCAAGTCGTCGACGTTGGCGCAGCATGGGGCCGAGCCCGCGTGCCACCGCGTGCCGGTCGCCGTCGACCTACGTCAGGACTGGCCGACGGCGTTGCAACAGGCGGGTTTTGACACCTCGGCGCCCAGCGCCTGGTCGGCCGAGGGACTGATGCCGTACCTGCCGGCCGCGGCTCAGGAGTTGCTGTTCGAGCGCGTGCAGGGCCTCAGCGCTCCCGGCAGCCGGATCGCGGTGGAGGCGTTGGGTCCGAAGTTCCTGGACCCCGATATCCGCGAGAAGCGCCGCACGCGCATGGAGCGGCTGCGGGCGGTGATGGCCGAGGTCGACCCGCAGCGGGAGATCCCCAGGACCGACGAACTGTGGTACTTCGAGGAGCGCGAGGAGGTCGGCGACTGGTTCGGCCGCCACGGCTGGCGCGTGACGGTGACGCCGACCGATGAGTTGATGGCCGGCTATGGCCGGCGGCCGTCGCCGGAGGTGCAGGACCGGGTACCGGGGAACCTGTTTGTCGCGGCGCAGCGGGCATAGGGAGGCGCTTCGCGCAACGGTGCGGGCATTTCGTCCAGAGCTCGTATGAAAGTCCAACAGGTAGCCGAAATTTCCGACGCATCACGTAGCGCCGTCGGCGGTATCACCGGTCGGCGGATCTAACCGCAGTTCCTCCCCGATAACCTCGTCGACAAGCGGAACGTCGACGACGGCGACGTCCACCGGTTCCGGCCGCCAAGCGCTCGGGTCCAGGCCGTATTTCTCGGTGAGAAAGCGCAGTCGGTAGGCCTCTTGGGCTCTTTCAAATGTTCTGTGGGCGATCCTCGCGTTGAGCCCACCATTGAGGACCCCGCCAAGGATCGGCACTGCTTGAGCGAGCTTCCTTTTCGTCAGGTTGAAACCCAAAGAAGTAAATACTCGCTCCACCACATTGACCATCTGATGCCGCTGAAGTTGGTTCCACGTGGCCCGGCGCATCATCTGCTGGGTCAACCGGGAGAGGGAGGCCAGCGACGCCGCTTTCTCGGCCGAATTGCTCGCCGACGAGTACGCGATGACTCCGGATGCGAAGACCTGCTCTTCGGGCTCGCGGACGTCATACCCGTAGTGCGCCGCAACCAACGCGACGATTCGGCCCATCGCCACCATGACGGTCGTGACGTCCGCCGCGATAGCTGACGCCGCCACGGCAGCCGTTGTGCCACCCGAGACGGTCGAGGCGACCACCGCCCCCGTAACCGCAAGCGACGAGGCTGCGCCTTCGGCCACAGCTAGCGCGAGGTAACGCTCCTTGCGGCGGGGCACCGACCGATCACAGAACTTGAGGTCAAGCAGGCGGACATCGTCATAGGAGTGAACCTCAATGCCTTCGTCGGCAAACATTTTGAAGATGGTCACCGGTTTCACGGAATTCAATCCACGCTCGACGAGGATCGTGTGCAAGCCTTCCATGGCCTTTTTCATGCTGGTATCGACCATTTCGAAGGCCTGATCCGCCCCGGGAACGCGCCCGACCGCTACGCGCGCCCGGCCTGCAGCATCTTGCGCACGTACCTTCACGGCCTGAGTCCAGGTCCCAAAGCGGTTTGACCGCGTTCGCTCCTTCCCGGCTTCGCCCACCAACTCCTGCCAAGCGTTGCGCTCGTAGTCGGACATCTCCGCCTGCGCTCTTTTGACCACCAGACGACCATACAAAGGCGAGTCGGCGGTCGGCAGCGCTCCAAGGCGGGCGCTTCAGCCCGCGTCGGCCTCCCGATCCGATTCCGAGTCGGCACCATCCCCGCCACCGGGTGCGTGGCTGCGCCACCTGCGAAATCCGCGGTGCGCGGCGAACGCGCCGACGATCGCGGTGACGCACCACACCCCGATCGCCGCGTATGCCAGCGGCGACGACAGATTCCCGATCGAGGCGCCCAGCACGGTGTAGACGAACGCCCGTGGGAGGGAACCGATGAGCGCGCCGACGGCCATCTGCCACAACGGGACACCGAACGCCCCGAACGTATACGAGGCCAGCGCGTCGGAGAGGCCCGGGACGAAACGCTGACCGACGACGGCCCACAACCCGCCGCGTTCGATCAGCGCGTCGATCCGGTCGGCGCGCTGCATCCCCAGCAGCGCCCGTGCGCTGGTGCGCCCCGCGCGGCGGCCGACGAAGCTCGCGACAACGGCGGTGCCCACCGTCGCGCCCAGCGTCACGCAGATGCCCAGCACCGGACCGAACAGCAACCCGCTGCCCGCGGCCAGAATCGTGCCGGGGACGAACAGCGCGCCGAGCACGGCCGAGACCACCACGTAGGCCAGCGGCGCCGCCGGGCCCGTCGCCGAGACCGCCTGCCGCACCTGGGCCACGTCGATGACGTGTGCGACGGCAACCAGATAGAACAGCGCGAGCAAGAAGCCGGCGAACGCGACGAGCCGGACGAGATGGGCTCGCCGCGAGATCGATGAGGAACCGCCGTCGTCAACCATGCTGACCGTGATTGTGCCCCGCAGCCCTCCACCGCCGAAAGCACGTGACGTCGCGACAGCAAATCCCGTCGCATGTTAATGTCCGACGGCTGTCGAGTCGGAAACAGGAGTAGCCGAAAGGGGCTGTCGACGTGGATCTCGATATCAAGTGGCACGAACATAGCGTCACCCGCAGCGAACGGGAACGCCTCAACGGCCACCGAGGGTGCGTCGTCTGGCTCACCGGGCTCAGCGGCTCCGGCAAGAGCACGCTGGCCAATCTCGTGGACCGCAAACTCTATGAGCGTGGCGTGCGCAGCTATGTGCTCGACGGCGACAACGTGCGCCACGGCCTCAACGCCGGCCGCGAGATCCTCGCCGAGCAGCACGGGAAGGAATTCGCCCAGCGCTTCGGGCTGGATTTTTCCGCCCAGGCCCGCGAAGAGAACATCCGGCGCATCGGCGCGGTGGCCAAGCTGTTCTGCGACAGCGGCATCGTGGCGTTGACCGGCTTCATCAGCCCCTATCGGATCGACCGCGACAGAGTGCGCGCGTCGCTGGGCGACGGCGACTTCGTCGAGATCTTCGTGGACACCCCGCTGGACGTCTGCGAGGAGCGGGATCCCAAAGGTCTCTACAAGAAAGCCCGTGCCGGTGAGCTCAAGGGATTCACCGGGATCGACGATCCCTATGAAGCCCCGCTGAAGCCGGAAATCAGGATCGACGGGCAGAAGCATCCGGACGCGCTTGCCGACGACGTGATCTCCTATCTCGAGCAGGCGGCCATCATCCCGGCGTGCTGACTCGCCGACGAAGCCGTCAGCCCTGCAGCCGCAACCGTAACCCCGTCGCGCGCACCGCGCGCCGCCCGATCGCGGCCCGCACCGAAGCCTCGGAGCCGACGATCCGGACCTTGGCCTTGGCGCGTGTGACGGCCGTGTAGAACAGTTCCCGCGTCAGCAGCCGCGAATCCTCCTGCGGCATCAGCACCGTCACCTCGTCGGCCTGGCTGCCCTGGCTCTTGTGGATCGTCATGGCGTGCATGGTCTCGACGTCACCGAGTCGGCTGGTCGCGAAGTCCAGCGTGCCGGTCGCGCCGGCGATGACGGCGCGCAAACCCTCGGGGCCGGCCACGGTGACACCGGTGTCTCCGTTGTAGATCCGCAGGCCGTAGTCGTTCGCCGTTACCAGCAGCGGCCGCCCGGCATACCACTGTGACCACGGCGGCTGGCCCGTCTCCTCGGCAATCCAGCCCTGCACCTTGGCATTCCACTGCGCGACTCCGAACGGCCCCCGCCGGTGCGCGCACAGCAACCGGTGCTCGTCGAGCCGTGCCAACGCGACGTCGGCTGCGCCCAGCAGTGCGGCCTCGCGCAGCCGCAACGCGTGCGGCACCAGCACCGCGCGCAGCCGCTGCGACGGGTCGTCACCCTCCCCGACCTCGACGAACTCCACGTGCTCGTCCCCCGAGCGCAGCAGCGCCAGCACCCGCTCGGCGTCGCCCACCCGGATCGCGTCGGCCAGTTCTGCGATCAACGCCCCGAAGCGGTGCGAGGTGCGCAGCGCGGCCACCTGCACGTCGGCGCGCGCCGACAGCCCGTCCACGAGGTCGGCGAGAACCGCGCCCGCCTCCACCGACGCCAACTGGTCGGGGTCGCCGACCAGCAGCAGCCTGGCGTCCGGACGAACCGCCTCGAGCAGCCGCGCCATCAGGGTCAGCGAGACCATCGACATCTCGTCGACGACGATCACGTCGTGCGGCAACCGGTTCGCGCGGTCGTGCCGGAACCGGGTCGAGGAGCCCGGCTTGGACCCCAGCAGCCGGTGCAGCGTCACCGCGTTCAGTTCGCCCAGCCGGCGCCGGTCGGCGGCGGCAAGTTTGGCCACCTCGTGGGCCACGGCCTCCTGCAGCCGCGCGGCCGCCTTGCCGGTTGGCGCCGCCAGCGCGATGCGCGGCCGCGAGCCACCGGCCAGCTCGGCCTGCTCGGCCGCGAGCGCCAGCAGCCGCGCGACCGTCGTCGTCTTTCCGGTGCCGGGCCCGCCGGTGAGCACCGTGACCGGTTGCGACAGTGCGATTTCGGCGGCCTCGCGCTGCTCTGAGAACCCGGCCGGGAAAAGGCGCTCGGCGGCGGGCAGTTCGGGCACCGGCCCGAGCGCCAGCAGGCCCAGCACGTCGGCGCAGACCTGCGTCTCCTCACGCCAGTACCGGTCGAGGTAGAGCAGCCGGTCGGAATGCAGGCGCAGGACCGGCGGCTCACCGAGCAACGTGCTGGCCCGCACGGCCGCCAGCCACGCCTCAGCGTCGGGCCACGGCAACTCCGCAACGCCCACCAGCTCGGCGACCGTCGCCAGGTCCACGCACACCGACCCGGCCCGCAGCGCCCGCACCACCAGCGCCACCGCCAGCGAGACCCGCTCGTCGGGCTCCTTACCCAACGCGCAGGTCCGCAGGGCCACATGCACATCCGCGACGTCCAACACCCCGGCCTCGTTGAAGGCACGCAACAGCCCGGTGGTGCCGATCGCGACCTCGACTTCGGCGACCGTCACGCCGCCCGCCTCCCTTCGTCGAGCAGATCCGACAGTGCCACCACCAACTCGGCGGGCGGGCGCCAGCTGAACACCCCGCACGGATGCCCGTCGACCACCGGGGTGTCGGGCCCGCACATGCCTCGCACAAACAGGTACAGCACCCCACCCAGCTGCGTCGCCGGCTCGTATCCGGGCAGCCGCCACCGCAGGAAGCGATGCAGCACGACGACATACAGCAACGCCTGCAGTGGGTAGTCCGAATGCAGCATCGCCTCGGACAATCGCGGGAAGCTGTAGTCGGCGGCCGACTCACCCAGCCGGTTGGTCTTGTAGTCGACCACCAGGTACCGCTGCCCGGGCAGTCGCAGCACCGCGTCGATCGACCCCGCCAGATAGCCCCGCAGCGACTGCGCGGCCCACCCGGCCGACACCAGGCGGTCGGCGTACGACACCAGCGGATCGCCGGCGCCCAGGTGCGCGCGCAGCAGCGCGCCCACGTCTGCCAGCGACACATCAGGTACCGCGTTGCGCAGATCGCCTCCGGCCAAGGGGATTTCGAAATCCAGTTCGCACAGGCGGTCCCGCCTGCCGATCTGCCGCAGCGTCGCACCGGGCGCCAACGGCCCCAGCGGCGTATGCTGCATCGGCACCAGCGCGGCGCCCAGGAGGGCGGCGTCGACGTCGACGGGCCACCACCTCAGCTGCCGTCGCACCTGCTCGGTCAGCTCGCCGGCCAGGTCGGGCGCGCCGGGATCCGCCGTCTCGAGCACCGCGTGCACCAGCGAGCCGAACGTCGCACCGGCCGGCATCTCCGCCAGCGGGGAGCCCACCTGGCAGCCGGCGCCGGAAGGGGTGACGACGACGGACTCCACTTCGTCGTCGCGCGTGCTCACCTCGGGTTCGCTTGCCACGCCGGCCGACTCGGACGCGGATTCCATGTCTCGTACCAGCGCCGAATACGACGTCCGCCGCCACGCGGTGTCGATCGCGCGGTGGAAGTGCCGCACCCCCAGAGCCCCGACGGGCGGCGGGCCCGCCACGGCCGCGGGGGAGACGATCACCGACTCCTCGACCGACGGGCCGCCTTGGGCCTCCCACCGCGTGAACACCGCCCAGGCGTCCTCGTCGGAGATCCGCGGCGGGCATTGGTCGGGCACCTCGGCGTCACCCCTGCCGCGGCCGCGCAGCAGCCGCGAGAGCCCGCCGTTGACCTCGTCGCGGGTCGGCGCCCACCACGCCACCACCTGCGAGCACGCCCGGGTCAGCGCGACGTAGGTGAGGCGGATGTTGTCCCGCGCCTCCTCCTGGCGGTGCAACTCCTCGACCGCCCGGCGCTGGGGGCCGCGGTCCTTGCCGCCGATGTACAGACAGCGGGTGTCGGTGTCGTCGTGATAGAGCAGGATGTCGCCGCCGCCGACGTAGCGGTTGAACGTGAAGGGCAAATACACGATCGGGAACTGCAGGCCCTTGGCCACGAACACCGTCATGATCTGCACGGCCGCGGCGTCGCTGTCCAGGCGGCGGTTGCGTTCGGCGACACCCGCGCGGGCGTCGCACTGGTGCCGCAGCCAATCCCGCAGCGCGGGCAGGCCCAGGCGCTCGCGGTGCGCCGTCTCGTGCAGCAACTGCGCGATGTGCGCCAGATCGGTCATGTGCCGTTCGCCGCCGCGCTGGCTGAGCACCCGGCGGCCCATGCCGGCCAGTTGCGCGGCCTCGAACACCGCCGCCACGCCGCGCTGCCGCGCGTGGTTGGCCCACTCCCGCAGCGTGCCGGCCACCCGGTCGGTCAGCTTGTCGCCCTCGGCGGCCAGGGTTTCCGCGGTCGCGCCGAAGAACATGGTGGCCGCGGCCGCGCGCACCAGCCCGCTGCGCTGCGGGGCGTCGAACGCCTCCAGCAGGCACAGCCAGTCCTCGGCGGCCCGGGACTTGAACACGTCGGTGTCGCCGGTGTATATCGCCGGAATCCCGCTGGCGGCCAACGCGTCCCGGCAGGCGCGCGCGTCCTCGTGGCGCTCGACGATCACGGCGATGTCGCCCGCCCCCACGGGTCTACCGGCATAGGTTGCGTCGCCGGCCAGCAGAGTCGCGACGTCGGCGGCCAGATCGGCGGGAATGTGGCGGCGCAACACGTCGATCGGGACGGTGGCCGTGCCGCCGTAGCCCAGGGCGGGCCGCCTGACGACGCGCAGCCGAAACGGCGCGTTGTGCGGGGCGCCGGCCAGCCGGTGCCCGGGATGCTGGGCGTCGACGCCCCGCACGACGATGTCCGGGTGACCCAGCGTCGCACCGCGCAGCACGGTCTGCAGGCTGTCGACCAACACCTTGTCGCTGCGCCAGTTGACGTTCAGCGTGTACTGCGCCTCGGCGCTGCGGGCGGCCTCGAGGTAGGTGTAGATGTCGCCGCCGCGGAAACCGTAGATGGCCTGCTTCGGGTCCCCGATCAGGATCAACGCCGCGTGCCCGCCGAACGCACACTCGAGCACCTGCCACTGGATGGGGTCGGTGTCCTGGAACTCGTCGACCAGCACGATCCGCCAGCGGCGCCGCATCCGGTCGCGGGCCGGGGAGTTGTGCGCCGCAAGGGCTTTCGCGAGCCGGGTCAGCAGGTCGTCGTAGCTGAGGATGCGCAACTGACGCTTGCGGTGTTCGAGTTCGGCCTTGACCGCGTCGGCGAAACGCAGCCGGACCTCCGCGGCGCCGCCGGGCCCGGGGGCCAGCGGACGCAGCTGCGCGCACGGGTCGGCCACCACCGCCCGGGCCAGCTGCAGCGCCTCCTGGTAGGTGATCAGGGGGGCGTCTCCCTGATTCCCGAAGTCGGCGAGGTAGAGGTCGTCGACGATCTCGCCGACCAGGTCGTCCAGGCTTTCCTCCAGCCGCACGCCGATGGCGGTATCACCGGCCACGCCAAGGGATTTGAGCACCGAGCCGCAGAACTCGTGCGTGGTGGCGATGGTGGCCGCGTCGAAGTTCGCCAGTGCGTCACGCAGCCGCGCGCGCCGCGCCGAGCGGTCGCCGTCGCCGCCGTGCATCAGGTGCTCGACCAGCTCGCTGCCGGGCGGCACGCGGCCCTCCAGCGCGCACACCGCCTGGAAGATCTGTTCGCGCACCCGTTCGCGCAGTTCCCGGCTGGCGTTGCGGTTGAACGTGATCAGCAGCATCTGGTCGAGCGTCACCGCGGTCTCGGCGAGGTAGCGGGTCACCAGGCCGGCCAGCGCGAACGTCTTGCCGGTGCCGGCGCTGGCCTCCAGCACGGTGGTCGAGGCCTGCCCGGGCAGCGGACCCATCAGGTCGAAAGGGTCCATCACGCGTGCCTTTCGCCGTCGAGCAGGGGCAGCCACAGCCGCGCGGCCAGCGCGCCGAGTCGGGTGCTCTCGCCGGGCGTCTCCTCGCCCGCCCGGGGCGGGTCCAGCAACGCCGCAAGCGGCGTGTTCCTACCCCAGACCCGGATGTGCGCCCGTTCGGCGTCGTCGCCGGGGCGGAATCTGTTGCTCTTCCACGTGTCCTGCGCGGCCTCGCGCGGGTCGTCGCCGGCCCGGCGGGCCTCGGCCCACGCGCACGACGTCTTCAGCGGCAGCGGCAGCGGCTCGCGCCGGCCCGCGTCGTAGAGCGCCACCAGGTCGGCCAGCACCGCGGCCGGGTCCGGCGGCGGCACGAACAGCCGCTGCGCGATGTGGCTTCTGGCTCTGCCGCGGCCGATGCACAGCGCCGACCACTCTCGCTGCGGCAGTTGGGCGGCCAGCGCGACCAGCCCGATCCACGCCGCCAGCACGTGCTTGGGCGCCAGCTTGGAGTAGGTCACCGACACCGAGCGCCCGCCGAAGACCGGTGTGAGGGTGCCGGTGAGCCGGCGCCCGCCGCCGAGGTCGACGTCGACGTCGTGCGCGTCGCCGTCGACGGTGCGGTGCACCCGGGCGGCCTCGGCCAGCTGGCGCGCCCGCTCGAGGATCTCCTTCGCCTTGCGCACGCCGAGGCGCCCCGGCGGGAGGGTGCCGCGGCGCCACTCGGCGTTGGCGGCAAGGTCCGGACGCATGCCGTCGAGCATGTCGCGCAGCATCCGGTCGCCGACCGTCCACTCCTCGAGCGGGTCGATCTCCACCGGCATCGCGTCCTGCACGGTGTCGACGTCCCACGGCAGCGTGCAGTCCAGCGCCTTGAAGAACCCCTTGACCGGGTCCTTGAAGAAGTCGAGCAGGTCGGTCAGGGCCACGTCGGCGGCGGGCAATTCCGGCAGCGGTCCGGTGATGAACGCCGTCGGTGCGCAACGCTTTCCGGTGACCGCCTGGGCCGCCGCCAGCGCCGCGGCATCGAACGTGAACGGCCCGTCGGGCACCAGCTCGCCCGGGGTGACGTTCTTGACGTCGAAGGGCTGCAGCGGGTGGTGGGTCAGGACCTGCTCGCGCACCGGCGCTTCGGTCGTCTGGTCCAGCGCGTCGAGCACCTCGGCCAGGGGGACCGCCGGCGGGCGTGGGTGGCCGGTGTGCTCGTCGGCGCCGGTGTAGGTGATCACCAGGGTGTCGGTGGCCGCGCCGATGGCGTCGAGCAGCAGTTGCCGGTCCTCCGAACGGATGTCACGTTCGCCGGTGCGCGGATCGCGCTGCAGCGCGTCGTCGCCATCGGGCACGCCCAGCCGCGGGAAGACCTTGTCGTCGAGCCCCACCAGGCACACCACCCGGTGGGGGACCGAGCGCATCGGCACCATGGTGCACACGGTCAGCGTGCCGGTGCGGAAGTTGGCGCGGGTGGGCCGCCCGGCCAGATGCTCGTCCAGCAGGGCGCGCGCGTCGGACAGCCGCAGCGGCGTGGACCCGCGCGACCCGGCGTGGGCCAACACGTCCGAGAACTCGCGCCGCAGCTGCGCCTCCTGCCAGGTGTCATCGGAACGGGTCAGCATGCCGACCCCGTCGGCCAGGGCCGTCAGCCAGCCGTTCAATGGCTTTGTGTCGCTGAGTGTTTCGGTGACGTGCTGGAGCCGCGCGACGTATTCGGCCAGCCGCCCGGCCAGTTCCACCTTGTCACTGCCGACGTCGTCGAGCGGCAGCGCGGTGTCCAGCCAGGCCCGGGAGTCGTCGGACATCGCCACCCCGGTCAGAATGCGGTCCAGCCCGAAACGCCACGTGTTGTGCACGATGTGGTCGAGCCGGTACGGCGCGCGGCCCGCTTTGTCGAACCCCCAGCGGACGTTGGATTCGCGGACCCAGTCGGTGATCGCGTCGAGGTCGTCCTCGGTGAACCCGAAGCGGGCGCGCACCGGGGCCGCCTGGGCGACGTTGAGCACCTGGCTGGCGGTGGCCCGGGTGCCGGCCAGCGCGAGCAGTTCGGCGGCGACGCCGAGGAGCGGGTTGGTCTGGGTCAGCGCGCGGTCGGCCAGCCGGACCCGCAGCCGGTGCGCCGGATGACCGTCGCCCGCCGTCTCGCCGAGCCCGAAGCCGGCGATGAACAGCGGTGCGTAGCTCTCGATGTCCGGGCACATCACGACGACGTCGCGGGGCTGCAGGGTCGGGTCGTCGTCCAGCAGGCCGAGCAGGACTTCGCGCAGCACGTCGATCTGCCGCGCAGCGCCGTGACAGCTGTGCACCTGCACCGAGCGGTCGCCGGGCCGCAGCCGACGCCTGTCGCGCCTGATCGCGTTGGCGGCGATGTCGGACTGCAGCCAGCCCAGCAACGTGTCGGGTGTGGCGGCCCCGCCCGCGGATTCGAGGAATTCGTCGCTGGCCGGGCTCGCCGGCAGCGCCCGCTGCAACTCGCGCAGGTCGCGGCCCAGCGTTTCCAGCAGCGGATGACGCGCCGCCTCGCGACTGGCGTCCTCGCGCCGGGGCACGATGCCGTGCAGCCCGTCCAGCGCCCGCCACAGCGGATCGCTGGGATGGGGCAGCCATAGGTGCAGGTCGTGGTGGGCGGCCAGCGCCTCGAGCAGTTCGATGTCGGTGCATGCCAGCCTGGTGTGCCCGAACAGCGACAGCCGCGCCGGCAGGTCGGTTGGGCCCTCCCGCAGCCGGGCCAGGGCCTTCTCGTGTCGGACGTGCGGGGGATCGGCGGGCACGGCGGCCACCAGCGCGCGCCAGAGCCAGGGCTGCCACGCCAGGTCACCGTCGAGGTCGGCCGGGTTCCCGTCCAGCCAGTCGACCAGCAGGCCCGGTCGTTGCCGGGCATAGGCGGCGAACAGGCCGGCCAGCCGGCGGGCCACAGAATACCTTCTGCCGTAACGCAATTCGGCCTCAGAACCGGTGTCGAAGTGCCCCAGGTGCGCCGCAAGGCTGCCGCACCACGGCTCGTCGAGCGAGCGGTCGATCACCTCCAGCAGCGGCCACGCCATGGCGTCCGGCGACCACGGGTCCTCGTCGCGGGTTCCGGTGATCGCAGCAAGTTCGGCGATCAGCGAGCCGGGGCTGCCGAACGCCACGCCCGCGCACACGCCGTCACTGCCGCCGTCCCTGCGGCCCAGTACGTGCGAGAGCCGCTGACTGAGCCAGCGCTCGACGCCGCGGGCGGGCACCAGCACCAGCTCCTGGGCGAACGGGTCCGGCAACGGGTCGGCCAGCAGCGCCCCGAGTCCGTCGGCCAACAGATCGGTGCGCTCGGCACGGTGCAGATGAAGCCCCATCGCGCTGCCACACTAGTGGGCCGCACCGACAGCCCGGGGCGGTTCGGCGTCACCGCGGTTACCCGCATCCGAAGCGGGTAGCCGGCGGGCCGCCGTGCTCGCCGGATGACCGTCGTCCCGGGGGCGCGGCCGTGGCCGCCATCGAGCGAATGGACGTGCCCTGAGGCCCGGTTGGCACCATTGTCGGCGACAGGGTCACCAACCCGCTGGCGCAAGCCGGAGAGGAAAGCGATGGAAGCCTGGGATGCCCTCTGTGCCCGGCGCAACGTGCGGCAGTACACGACCGAGCCCGTCTCACCCGACGGCCTGAACCGCATCGCCGAGGCCGGCTGGCGGGCGCCCTCGGCCAAGAATCGCCAGCCGTGGGACTTCGTCATCGTCACCGACCGCATTTAGTTGCGGGAGCTCGCCACGGTCTGGCAGGGCGCGCCACGAGGACATTGACGGCTCGTTCCGCGCTGACGGCATCGAGGGGGCGCACAGGGCTTTCAGTGTGCGTGCAGGGCGGAGCCGCCCGGCGTGTCGCCGCCCCGGATCCACAGCCGACGACTCGTCCCGCCCTGATCTCGTCGTACTCGACCAGCACGTGCCGTGGGTCACGGAACAGATCCTTGTGGCCGAAGATCCGACGCCGGCAGCCTGCCTCCCCCGACTCCGGGCGCGCGGCGATCGCAGCGGCGTGCATGCTGGGGCGATGAACCGAAACGAAGTCACCGAACGGATCGTCCTCGCCCGGCTCGCCAAAGGCCTGAGCTGGCAGCAGTTGGCCGACGCCGTCGGCAGGCCGGTGGTGTGGACCACCTCCGCGCTGCTGGGCCAGCAGCCCATCCCCGCCGAGCTCGGCACAGTCCTGGCCGAGATGCTGGGCCTGGACGAATCGGTGGTGCCGGTGCTGGCCGCACCGCCCCTGCGCGGCGGGCTGCCGACCTCGGAGCCGGCCAGGGTGCCGACCGACCCCACGATCTACCGCTTCTACGAAGCGCTTCAGGTGTATGGCGGCGCGCTGAAGGAACTGATCCACGAGCAATTCGGCGACGGCATCATGAGCGCCATCAATTTCAGCGTCGATCTGGCCAAGAAGCCGCACCCGTCCGGCGACCGTGTCGTGGTGACATTCGACGGGAAATTCCTTCCCTATCAATGGATTTCGGCGCAGGACGACTGAGCCGGCGGGCCCGGTGACAGCGCGCCGACGGGGTGAAGTGACGGTAGGCGGCGTGCGTGCCACACTCGACGCGGAGGAGGCGGTTGGTGAGGCGGTTGCCCGGGCAACCGCCCCCTTCCACGAGAAACTCCCCTACAGACCGAACTCGGCCTCGATCCCGTCTATCCCGGCGCGGATCGCTTTGAGCGCGTCGGCGCGGGCGCGCAGCTTGGTCGCGGCGTGGGCGTGCTGGTGCAGGCCGGCGAACTCTCGCGCGGCTTCCTGGGCGCGGTCGAGCACCATCTCCGGCAACACGATCTCGTCGACGAAGCCGGCGGCCAAGGCGGTCTCCCCGAAGAACGTCTTGGCCAGCCCGGCGGCCTGCTGGTAGGCCGACCGCGTCAGCCGCAGCTTCATGATCTCCAGGGCCGCATAGGGGATGGTCATGCCGATCGCGACCTCGTTGGCCTGGATGTTGTAGGCGTGGGCGGCCACCCGGTGATCGCCCGACGTCAGGAGGAACGCCCCCATCGCGATGGCGTGGCCGGTGCAGGCCATCACGACCGGCTTCGGGTACGACAGCAGCCGGTACGCCAGCTCGAACCCGCCCCGCAGCATGTCGATCGCGGGCTGTACCTCACCGGAGGTCAGGATCTTCAGGTCGAACCCGCCGCTGAACACCCGGTCGTTGCCGGCGATCACCAGCGCCCCGGCATTGTCCCGGTCCGCCTGATCGATCGCCTCGGTGAGCGCCTGCTGCATCGCGGGGCCCAGCGCGTTGACTTTGCCGTCGTCCATCGCGATGACGGCGATGGAATCCTTGAGGCTGTAGAGGACCGGGCCGCTCATGGGTTGCTCCTTCGGTGCGAACGTCGATTCAATCAGATCGGCGGCGCAGGACCCCGCCCGGCCGCCCGGTGCGGTGCTCACGCAGGTTGGCTGCGGTGTCTGCCCATTTCGTTTTGCGCGTCACCCCAGCGCAGGCTGACGTCGGTGGGCTCGTCGAGCTGCCGGGTGCGCCATCGGTCCTGGGTCTCGCGCATGGCGCCGTTCATGCGTTCGATCTCGGCGCGGAACACCTCCGGCCGCGTCTCTTTGCTCGCGTAGTGGAAGTAGGTCAGCACGCTGCGCAGCAGCTCCAGCTTCTGCTTTTCCCGTTTCGCCAGGTCGTGGGTCGTCATCAGCTCGATCCGCTGCACCGGTGGCAGGCCGTCCCAGTCCAGCACCACCTGGGTCTGCAGCGGGGAACGATCCCGCTGCCAGAACCGCCAGCCGCGCGGCTGTTCGGGGCGGTCGTAGTAGCTCACCGTCCCGGTGAAGCGGGACTCGATGGCCCGCCCGATCTGGGCTCGGTCGCGCGCGGAATCCCACACCATCCGCCACTCCTGGCCGGGGGCCAGTACCGGCAGTTCGCGGGGCAGCTGCAGTTCCACGACGCTGGCATAGCCGTCGGCGGCGTTCTCGTACTCGGCCACCGTCGGCGGATTGGTGAACGTGAACCGGATGTCGTAGGCCGCCGTCCTGCCGAAGTTCCTGACCACGAGCTCGATGAGGTGCCAGTCGGCGGCGTGCGGTTCCATGAGCATCGCGACGTGGGGCCGGGCCTGCTCGGCCACCAACCGCTGGTTGTGCTTGACCTTCCGGATCGTCACGAGCAGCGCAACGACGCCGAGAGCGACCGCCGCCCAGGCCGCCGACGCCAACCAGAAGCCGGCCCCCCAGTTGGTGATTCCGTGCCAGCCGCCCTGGACCCACCCCATGGAATCCACCCTCTGCTTATACCACAGCGGTCTGCGGCGGCGTGTCTCGGCTCAGCGGCCGCGCCGACCGAGCTAAAAGCAAAGTGGTCGAGTCGCTCAGCCGCCCATCAACATTCGCCACTGGTCGAGGTTGGAGGCCCGGTAGACGTAGTTGGAACGCTTGACCTCCGATAGCGAGGCGCTCGGCTCGGCGGAGTACCAATGCCCGGGAAACACCACCGGGTCTCCGGGCAGCGTGGCGAGGCGCTGCAGGCTGCGATACATCTCATCGGAGTCGCCGCCGGGGAAGTCGGTGCGCCCGCAGCCGTCCAGGAACAACGTGTCACCGGCGACCAGGCGGCCGTCCAGCAGGAAGCACTGGCTGCCCGGGGTGTGGCCAGGGGTGTGCAGCAGTTCGATCTCGATATCGCCCACGTTGATCCTGTCGTGGCCCTCGTGGCTCGTCAGGTCGCTCATGGGAATCCCGGTGACCCGCGAAACCCACAGCGCCTCATGGGTGTTGACGTGCACCGGCACGGCGGTGCGCTCCAGCAGCTCGGTCAGCCCCTTGAGTTCGAAACCCATCATCGTCCCGCCCACATGGTCGGGATGGTGGTGGGTGACCAGGACCCCGGACAGGTGCATCCCGTCGGCCTCGAGCGCGTCGGCCAGGTCGCCGGCGGCGTAGGCGGGGTCGACCACCACGCAGTCCCCGGTCTGGCGGTCACCGATCAGGTAGGCGAAGTTGCGCATCTGGGTCGCGATCATGTCGCCGGCGGCGAAGTCGCGACCGGAGAGCAGTTGACGAAAGTAGAGCCGGTCCTGTGACACGCCACCAGACTAGGGCGTGACCCGAACCAGCCGTCGGGGGCTCGGCGCCGGGCAGGCCGGCCCGGCGGACGTTGCCGGGGACTCCCGTAACGAGATCGGTTGTGCTCGGCCGCAGTGGGTATTGTTGGCGCATGATAAAGAAGGTCGAGATCGAGATCGACACCGATCTGGTCGACGAGGCGATACGCCGGTTTCGCCTGGCCGACACGCGCGAAGCCGTCCACCTCGCGCTGCGGACCCTGCTCAACGAGGGCGACAGCGCGGGAGGCGAGTCCTCGGCCGACGAGTACGACGAGTTCAGCGACCTCAGCGCGTGGGAACCGCGCCGCAGCGAGACCTGAGGGTGATTCTCACGGTGGCCCGCCCCGCGCATCCTTCTGGACTTCTGCCTGCGCCGCACCGGGCGGCGCAGGTGGTTTGGTGGGGCCGCGCGCCAGGCTGTACCCTCTTTTAGGCCCGCGGCGAGACCGGTCGATTCGGGTGAACGGCCCCCTTAGCTCAGTCGGTAGAGCGTTTCCATGGTAAGGAAAAGGTCAACGGTTCGATTCCGTTAGGGGGCTCGGCGGACGCCGAGCAGGCGGCGGCTCCGACCCTGCGCAGGGTGGGTCCGAGGCGATGTAGCTCAGTCGGTTAGAGCGAACGACTCATAATCGTTAGGTCGCCGGTTCGAGTCCGGCCATCGCTACAACACAACAACTTTCTATAGAGAGAACGGACATGGCTTCCAGTACCGATGTGCGGCCGAAGATCACCTTGGCGTGCGAGGTGTGTAAGCACCGCAACTACATCACCAAGAAGAACCGGCGCAACGACCCCGACCGGTTGGAGCTGAAGAAGTTCTGCCCGAACTGCGGCAAGCACCAGGCGCACCGCGAGACACGCTAGCGCCGGGGTGCGAGCGGTTGGTGAGATCGACTAGGTAGGTTCTAGCCGTGTCGTTGACGAGCCTCGTCGGGATGCATTACCGCTATCCCGACTATTACCAGGTGGAGCGTGAGAAGATCCGCGAGTACGCGGTGGCCGTGCAGAACACCGACGACTTTTTCTTCGAGGAGAAGGCGGCGGCCGAACTCGGTTATCACGCGCTGCTGGCTCCGCTGACGTTCATCTCGGTATTCGGCTACCAGGCGCAGGCGGCGTTCTTCAACTACGCGAAGATAGCGGTCGAAGACGCGCAGATCGTCCAGGTCGACCAGGTGCTCAGATTCTTGCGGCCGATCCTGGCCGGCGACAGGCTGTACTGCGATGTCTACGTGGATTCGGTCCGCGAGACGCACGGCACCCAGATCATCGTGACCAAGAACATCATCACCAACGAGGCCGGTGAAGTGGTGCAGGAGACCTACACGACCCTGGCGGGCCGCGCCAGCGAAGACGGAGAAGAGGGGTTTTCAAATGCCATTGCGTGAGTTCAGCTCCGTGAAGGTGGGTGACCGGCTTCCCGAACGCGTCTACCCCCTGACCCGCCAGGACCTGGTGAACTACGCGGGGGTCTCCGGTGACCTGAACCCGATCCACTGGGACGACGAGATCGCCAAGGTCGTCGGGCTGGACACCGCGATCGCCCACGGCATGCTCACCATGGGCCTCGGTGGTGGCTACGTCACCGCCTGGGTCGGGGACCCGGGAGCGGTCACCGAGTACAACGTGCGGTTCACCGCCGTGGTGCCGGTGCCCAACGACGGCAAGGGCGCCGAGATCGTGATGACCGGCCGCGTGAAGTCCGTCGAACCCGAAAGTAAGTTGGTGACCATCGCCATCAGTGCCACGGCGGGGGGCAAGAAGATCTTCGGGCGGGCGATCGCATCGGCGAAATTGGCGTAGCTCATGGCGCTCAAGACCGACATCCGCGGGATGGTCTGGCGATACCCGGACTACTTCGTCGTGGGCCGCGAGCAACTCCGTCAGTTTGCTCAGGCCATCAAAAACGACCACTTGGCCCATTTCGACGAGGATGCAGCGGCCGAACTCGGCCACGACAACATTGTCGCGCCGCTGACTTTTGTCTCGATCTTGGGCAAGCTTGTCCAACTGGATTTCTTCCGGAACGTCGACATCGGTATAGAGACGATGCTGTTCGTCCAGGTTGACCAGAGGTTCGTCTTCCACAAGCCGGTGATGGCCGGGGACAAGCTGTGGGCCCGGATGGATATCGAGTCGGTGGACGAGCGGTTCGGCGCCGACATCGTCGTCACCAGGAACCTGTGCCACAACGACGACGGCGAGCTCGTGATCGAGGCCTACACCACCATTATGGGTCATAGGGCTGACGACTCCATCCAGCTCAGATGGGACGCGGAATCGGGGCAGGTCGTCAGAACCGCTTGATTGGTAACTGACTTGCCCGCCGATGTACACTCGGTCCTCGGGGTTTTCCCAGCATTAGCGCTTCCCAAGAATTGGACGAGCGGTAGCGCGCGCCGTGCAAGCTCCGATAGACAGGGTTGGACGGGGCCGGACCGAATCTGTCCTGCCAACCGCGAAGGGGCGTAGCTCAACTGGCAGAGCAGCGGTCTCCAAAACCGCAGGTTGCAGGTTCAAGTCCTGTCGCCCCTGCTGACGGTGCACGTCCGACGACGAAGCAGGCCGGCACGGCCTGAGGAGGCGGACGGGTGGGTATCGTGCCATTGGTGGACACTGGAAGTGTGCCCCATCACAACGGGACGGCTCGCGGAATAGATATCGGACAAAGGAGCATGCGGTGAGCGACGAGAAGGACGTTGCCGACGACGCCGCACGCGACGGCGGCGAGACCGCGGAAAATCGCGGGATCGGCGGTCGGACGGCGGTGGCGACCCAGACCGCGGCACGCCCGCAACGGCCGACAGGCAAGCGGTCCCGGCAGCGGGTGGAAGGCGCGGGAGCCGCTGCCGGCGACGAATCATCGGCCGACGTCGAGGCGGACAAGGACGACAAGGCCCAAAAGGGCCCCAAGAGCAAGGCCAAGAAGGCCCAGAAGACCAAAAAGGCGCAGAAGACTACGAAAGCCGGCAGTTCCGCCAACCCCTTCGTATTCGTCTACAACTACCTCAAGCAGGTCGTTGCGGAGATGCGGAAGGTGATCTGGCCGAACCGCAAGCAGATGCTCACCTACACCTCGGTGGTGCTGGTGTTTTTGGCCTTTATGGTGGCGCTGGTCGGCCTGGCGGACTTCGGCCTGACCAAGCTGGTCCTGCTGGTGTTCGGCTGAGCTTGTGAGAGTGACAGGAAGGACTAGAAAACCGTGACTACCTTCGACGGTGATACGTCCGCAGGTGAAGCGGTCGACCTCCAAGAAGCCGGCGAGGTCACCGAGGCCGCCGAGGCTGACGCTGCGCCCGAGCCAGAGGCCGATTCCGATGCCGCTGCCGAGCCGGCGGAGCAGGCCGAGGAGGTCGACCCCGCCGCCGCGCTGAAGTCGGAACTGCGCAGCAAGCCCGGCGACTGGTATGTGATCCACTCCTACGCGGGGTACGAGAACAAGGTCAAGGCCAACCTGGAAACCCGGGTGCAGAACCTCGACGTCGGCGACTACATCTTCCAGGTGGAGGTGCCCACCGAAGAGGTCACCGAGATCAAGAACGGCCAGCGCAAGCAGGTCAACCGCAAGGTGCTGCCCGGCTACATCCTGGTGCGCATGGACCTGACCGACGACTCGTGGGCCGCGGTGCGCAACACCCCGGGGGTCACCGGGTTCGTCGGCGCGACGTCACGCCCGTCGGCTCTCACGCTCGACGACGTGGTGAAGTTTCTGCTGCCGCGCGGGGCGGCTAAGAAGGCCGCCAAGGGTGCGGCCAGCACCACCGCCGTCGCTGAGACGGGTGGGCTGGAGCGTCCGGCCGTCGAGGTCGACTACGAGGTCGGCGAATCGGTGACGGTCATGGACGGACCCTTTGCCACGTTGCCGGCCACGATCAGCGAGGTCAACGCCGAACAGCAGAAGCTCAAGGTGCTGGTGTCGATCTTCGGCCGCGAAACGCCGGTGGAATTGACGTTCAGCCAAGTCTCGAAGATCTAGCCGGCCGACCCGGTCGCACTCAGGAAGGAACACCAACATCTCATGGCCCCGAAGAAGAAAGTCGTTGGGCTGATCAAGCTGCAGATCCAGGCCGGGCAGGCCAACCCTGCGCCGCCGGTCGGGCCGGCGCTCGGCCAGCACGGCGTCAACATCATGGAGTTCTGCAAGGCCTACAACGCCGCCACCGAGAACCAGCGCGGCCAGGTCATCCCGGTGGAGATCACCGTCTACGAGGACCGCAGCTTCACGTTCGCGCTCAAGACGCCGCCCGCCGCCAAGCTGCTGCTCAAGGCCGCCGGAGTGGGCAAGGGGTCGGCTGAACCGCACAAGACCAAGGTCGCCAAGGTCAGCTGGGACCAGGTCCGCGAGATCGCCGAGACCAAGAAGACCGATCTCAACGCCAATGACATCGATGCTGCCGCCAAGATCATCGCCGGTACCGCCCGGTCGATGGGGATCACCGTCGAATAATTTCGTCATGCGTGGGAGGGCCAGCTTCGGCCCGCTTCCTAACCACGACCCAACACCGGATTGGATGAATAAATGAGCAAGAACAGCAAGGCCTACCGCGCGGCCGTCGCGAAGGTGGACCGCGACACCCTGTACACCCCGCTCGAGGCGGCCAAGCTCGCCAAAGAGACGTCGTCGACCAAGCAGGACGCGACCGTCGAGGTGGCCATCCGGCTCGGCGTCGACCCGCGTAAGGCCGACCAGATGGTCCGCGGCACGGTCAACCTGCCGCACGGCACCGGCAAGACCGCCCGCGTCGCGGTGTTCGCGGTGGGCGAGAAGGCCGATGCTGCCGTCGCCGCGGGAGCTGATGTTGTCGGCAGCGACGATCTGATCGAGAAGATCCAGGGCGGCTGGCTGGAATTCGACGCCGCGATCGCGACCCCCGACCAGATGGCCAAGGTCGGTCGCATCGCCCGTGTGCTGGGGCCGCGCGGCCTGATGCCGAACCCCAAGACGGGCACTGTCACCCCCGACGTGGCCAAGGCCGTCGCCGATATCAAGGGCGGCAAGATCAACTTCCGCGTTGACAAGCAAGCCAACCTGCACTTCGTCATCGGCAAGGCCTCCTTCGACGAGAAGAATTTGGCCGAGAACTATGGCGCGGCGATCGACGAGGTGCTGCGGCTCAAGCCGTCGGCGTCCAAGGGCCGCTACCTGAAGAAGATCACCGTGTCGACGACGACGGGCCCGGGCATTCCGGTGGACCCGTCGGTCACCCGCAACTTCGCCGAGGCCTGATCCGCCAGCGGTGTTCGCCGGGCCTTGCCCGGCCACCAGACGCAGAATCGCACAAATATCGCATCTGAGATGCGATTCTGTGTCTGCTCGCCCTAGCCGCCGCACTCCGCGATGCGCCGGCGCAGGAATTCTCGGCCCGGCTCGGACCCGTTGGACTCCAGCGCCACCCGGTACCACGTAGCGGCATCGGCAAGCCTGCCCGCGCGCCGCAGCAGGTCGGCGCGCACCGTCGCGACCAGATTCGAGCGGGCCAGCCGGACGTCGCCGGCGACCTCGTCGAGCGCGGCCAGGCCCGCTTCGGGTCCGTCGCGGAGACCGACCGCGAGTGCGCGGTTGGCCCGCACCACCGGCGAGTCGGTCAGGCTCGCCAGCCGATCGTAGGCGGCGCAGATGGCCGGCCAGTTGGTCTGATCCCATGACGGCGCGGTCGCGTGCAGCGCGGCGATCACCGCCTGCGGCAGATAGGGTCCCGCCGAGCCCTGGGCCCGGCGCAACCGGTCCAGCCCGCGTGAGATGCGGCCGCGGTCCCAGCGGCGGCGATCCTGCTCCTCGATCGGCACCAACATCCCGGTGCCGTCCACCCGGGTGGTCCGTCGCGAATCGTGCAGCAGCATCAGGGCGGCCAGCGCGTGCGCCTCCGGTTCGTCAGGCAGCAGGGAGCACAGCTCGCCGCCCAGCCGGATCCCCTCGTCGCAGAGTTCGTCACGGATCGCCGACGGGCCCGCGGTCGACCAATACCCCTCGGTGAACACCGAGTAGATGCAGCCGAGCACGTGCGGCGTCCGCTCGGGCAGCAACCCGGCGGGCGGCACCCGCAGCGGAATGTTGGCGTGCCGAATTTTGTTCTTGGCGCGGGTTATCCGCTGTCCGATCGCCGCCTCCGTCTGCAACAGTGAGCGGGCGATCTCGGTGACGGTCAGTCCGGACACCAGGCGCAGCGTCAGCGCCAGCTGCGACGGGCGATCCAGCGCCGGGTGCGCGCAGGTGAACATCATCCGCAGCTCGTCGTCGCGGACCGGGTGCGGCTCGGTGCCATCGGTGCGTGCCAGGATCTCGTCCAGCACGGCCGTCAATTCCTTTCCGGGACGCACCGATTCGCGGCGCAGCCGATCGCGGGCGCGGTTGCGGGCCACGGTCACCAGCCAGCCGCCGGGACTGTCCGGCACCCCGTCGCGCGGCCATGCGCGAAGCGCCTCGGCGCAGGCCTCCTGGACGGCGTCCTCCGCGATCGTGAGGTCACCGGACCACCGTGCTAGCGCGGCGACGGCGGGACCCCATTCGCGGCGGAAGACGCCGTCCAGGTTGGTCATTCGGTCGGCTAGAGGCTCGATACGCCAGCCAGCTGCCGCACCTGCACGGTGGAGGCGGGGATCATCGAGGCGATCTTGATGGCTTCGTCGCGATCCGCGGCGCTGAGCAGGTAGATGCCGGTGGCGATTTCGGCGCCCTCCACATATGGCCCGTCGGTGATCAGCACCTCGCCATTGCGCACCCGCACGGTCGTCGCCGTGGACCGGTCGTGCAACGCGGCACCGCCGATGATGTGATCGCCCGCGGCCGCGTGGAGATCGGCGTGCTTTGCCGCCACCGCCTCCCACTCCGGCGTGCCGGGCGTGTGTGCGGATTCGGCCGGTTCCAGCAACAGCGCGAGCCAGTCGTTGCCGGTCAGCTCTCGGGTCAGCTCAATTGAGTGGACGGCGGGCCACACCTCCACGGCCCCGAACGCGGCGAGCGGGACTTCGCGGGCCAGTGCCAGCGCTTCGTCGAGGTTTTCCGCTTCGAACACGTAGTAGCCGCAGGCCACCTCGGCGGCCTCGGCGAAGGGCCCATCGGTGACGATCGGTGCATCCGGGCCGCCGGCGATGACCGCCGCGGCGGCAGCGGGAACAAGTGCATCTCCGGACTTGATCGCGGGGCCGGCCTTGGCGTGGAAGCTCTCCCATGCCGCCATCGCGGCGGCCGCGTCGTCGGGTGTGCGGTCTTGCTCTTGGCTGATCAGCAAGGCGAAGTACTGCATGTTCGTCACCTCCGGTAGTGGAGCGGAGCCGTGTGCTCCACTCTCTACCTAACCGACGAACGCCGCAGTGCTAATCCGACAACCCCGAAGGACCGGGCCGCCGTCAGGCGGCCGCACCCGGCTTGAGGTAGGTGACCAGGCTGCAGTCCAGCATCTCATCGGAAAAGTAGTGCTCGCAGCCGCGCAGGTACTTCATGTACCGCTCGTAGACCTCTTCGGAGGTGACCTCGATGGCCTTTTCCTTGTTCGACTCGAGGTTGTCGCCCCAGATGTGCAGCGTCTTGACATAATGCGGTCGCAACGAAAGCGGTTCGGGCACAACGAAGCCCGCCTTCTTGCCGTGGTCGACCATCATCTCGGTGGACGGCAGCCGGCCACCTGGGAAGATCTCGGTGACGATGAACTTGATGAAGCGGGCCGTTGCCCACGTCAGCTTCTTGCCGCGGGCCGCCATCTCGTAGGGGTGGTAGCTGACGCTGCTCTGGACGGTCATCCGGCCGTCCTCGGGCATGATGTCGAAGCAGCGCTTGAAGAAGTCGTCGTAGTTCTCGTGCCCGAAGTGCTCGAAGGCCTCGATCGACACGATCCGGTCGACCGGCTCGTTGAAGTCCTCCCAGCCGTGCAGCCGCACCTGACGCGAACGGTTGGTGTCGAGCGCGGCGAGCACCTGCTCGCAGCGGGCGTGCTGGTTCTTGGACAGGGTCAGGCCGATGACGTTGACGTCAAAGCGTTCGACGGCGCGCCTCATGGTGGTGCCCCACCCGCAACCGATGTCCAGCAGCGTCATGCCCGGTTTGAGGTCCAGCTGGTCCAAGTTCAGGTCGATCTTGGCGTACTGGGCCTCTTCGAGGGTCATGTCGTCGCGCTCGAAATACGCGCAGCTATACGTTCGGGTCGGGTCCTGGAACAGGGCGAAGAAATCGTCGGAGACGTCGTAGTGTGCCTGGATGTCTTCGAAGCGTGTCCGCGTCTTTGTCGGGCTCGTCGGTTGCTCAGCCATGGTGGTGTTGTTCTCCTGGGTGGTGTTCGGTGCAACCATACCCATTCGGGAGGTGCGCGCCCGACTCGTACCGGTCGGCACCAGGTTACTTTTCCAGTGTGAACTGGTGGCAGTCGACGTACCCTATCCGGAACGCCCTGGCGCATCCTGTCAGGTACTTCATATACCGCTCGTAGACCTGTTCGGACTGGATTGCGATCGCCTCGTTGTGTCGCCCCAGTAGTGCGTCGGCCCAGAAGTCGAGCGTCCTGGCGAAGTCTGACTGCAATGACTGGACCCGGGTCACCCTGAAACCCGCGTTGACCGCGTGCTCTTCGACGGCCTCGACCATCGGTAGCCGGCCACCGGGGAAGATCTCGGTCGCCATGAACCTGATGAACCTCGCCATCTCCATGGTCAGCGGGATTCCGCGCTCCATGGCCTGCTTGACGTGCAGCCCGGTGATCGAGTGCAGCATCATCACACCGTCGGCGGGCAGGGCGCTGTAGACGAACTTGAAGAAATCGTTGTAGCGGTCGAAACCGAAGTGCTCCAGCGCCTCGATGACGACGATGCGGTCGACCGGTTCGCTGAACTCCGACCAGTCGCAGAGCAGCACGCGCCGCGAGCGGTCGGAGTCGATACCGTCGAGCACCTGCCGGCAGTACGCGTGCTGGTTCTTCGACAGCGTCAGCCCGACGACGTTGACGTCGTACTTTTCGACGGCGCGTTTCATGACGGAACCCCAGCCGCAGCCGATATCAAGCAGCGTCATCCCCGGCCGCAGCCCCAGCTTGTCCAGCGACAGGTCGATCTTCGCCAGCTGCGCCTCGTGCAGGGTCATGTCTTCGCGCGGGAAGTAGGCACAGCTATAGGTCCGCGTCGGATCCACGAAGAGCCCGAAGAAGTCGTTCGACAGGTCGTAATGAGCCTGGACGTTGTCAAGGTTCGACCGTCTGAGCGTCCCCCCCACTCGATTCTCGATCACCAGAGCCTCCCGATCGCAGCGGCACCTTTGCTCGATGCCGTTCCCGGCACCCTACTCCCGGTCGCACACAAGTTATGGATTTAAAGCGTGCTTGCCCCGGCATTTCTCGATTCGAGGTCGGCGGATCGCGTAGTCGCTCAGCGGGAGGTTCCCCCGACCGCCGTTGAGCGCCGGCGTGGGCACAGCAGTGTGGTCTTGCCGCTGGGCTAGGAAGCCGCATCCGTCTGGCAGCCGGGCTTGAGGTAGGTGACCAGGCGGCAGTCCAGCATCTCGTCGGAAAAGTAGTGCTCGCAGCCGCGCAGGTACTTCATGTAGTCGTCATAGACCTCTGCGGAGGTGACCTCGATGGCCTTTTCCCTGTTCGACTCGAGGGCGTCGCCCCAGATGTGCAGCGTCTTGACATAATGCGGTCGCAACGAAAGCGGTTCGGGCACAACGAAGCCCGCCTTCGCGCCGTGGTCGACCATCATCTCGGTGGACGGCAGCCGGGCGCCCGGGAAGATCTCGGTGATCATGAACTTGATGAACCGCATCGTGTCGAAGGTCAGCTTCTTGCCGCGGGCCGCCATCTCGTAGGGGTGGTAGCTGACATTGCTCTGGATGGTCATCCGGCCGTCCTCGGGCATGATGTCGAAGCAGCGCTTGAAGAAGTCGTCGTAGTTCTCGTGCCCGAAGTGCTCGAAGGCCTCGATCGACATGATCCGGTCGACCGGCTCGTTGAAGTCCTCCCAGCCGTGCGGCCGCACCTGACGCGAACGGTTGGTGTCGAGCGCGGCGAGCACCCGCTCGCAGCGGGCGTGCTGGTTCTTGGACAGGGTCAGGCCGATGACGTTGACGTCAAAGCGTTCGACGGCGCGCCTCATGGTGGTGCCCCACCCGCAACCGATGTCCAGCAGCGTCATGCCCGGTTTGAGGTCCAGCTGGTCCAAGTTCAGGTCGATCTTGGCGTACTGGGCCTCTTCGAGGGTCATGTCGTCGCGCTCGAAATACGCGCAGCTATACGTTCGGGTCGGATCCTGGAACAGGGCGAAGAAATCGTCGGAGACGTCGTAGTGTGCCCGGATGTCTTCGAAGCGTGTCCGCGTCTTTGTCGGGCTCGTCGGCTGTTCAGCCATGGTGGTGTTGCCCCCCTGAGTGGTTTTCGGTGCAACCATACCCATTCGGGAGGTGCGCGCCCGACGCGCACAGGTCGGCACCAAGTCACTTTTCCAGTGTGAACCGGCGGGAGTCGACGAACCCCTATGCGGAACGCCCTGGCGCGTCTCGCAGACCCGTTCGGGTCAAGTACCCGCCGGTAGTGGGCGTGCCGATACTGCTTCTCGACAGCGCCTTTCCCGATTCGGGGTCAGCGGATCGCGTAGTCACTCAACGGGAACCTCGATGCTTCCCGCACCGCATTGAGCACCGACGTGGGGCGGAGCAATGTGGCCTTGCCGCTGGGGTCGAAGTAATAAGACCGTGAGGTGGCGCAGTTGCCCCGGTGGAAGACGGTCTTGTCCACGCGGTCGTCCATCCGTTCCATGAACCGCGCCATCGCCTCCTCCGTCGCCTCGAATTCGGTGGCTCCCCTGCGCTGGAGTTCGCCGAACAGCCGGTCCATGTGCCGCGTCTGATATTCCACGGTATTGAAGAACGACAAGCTGGAAAACCCGTAAGGACTGGCCAGGCTCAAGTAGTTGGGGAAGTAGGGGATCGACACCCCCTGGTAGGACTGGAACCCGACATCGCGCCACCATTTTCCGAGGTTGCGCCCCTGTCGCCCGATCACTTCGATGGCCGGGAAGTTGGCTTCCCACAGGTCGAAACCGGTGGCCAGCACCAGCGTGTCGATCACGGTCTTGTGCCCGTCGGCGGTGACGATACCGTCGGGCTCGATTCGCTCGATGCGGTTGGTTTCCAAATGCACGTGCGGCTCGGCGAAGGTGCGGTAGTAGCTGTTGGACCAGGTGGGACGCTTGCAGCCGAAGTCGTAGTCGGGCGTCAGCTTGCGGCGCAAGTCCTTGTCGCGGATCGCGATGAACCGGTTGATCTTGGATAAATCCGACGCGGCGATGTTCAGCCGCCGGAAACCGCGGTAGTGCAGCGCGCCGTCCAGTATCAAGTCGAAAGTGGTGTCGGTCACCTGCCGAAAGACTCGCTGCACGAACGGCATCCGGGCGAAGACCCGCTGCAACCACACCGGGATCGCGAAGTCGATCTTGGGCACGACGTGGATCGGCGTGCGTTGGTAGACGGTCAGCTCGGAAACCGTGGCTGCCAGTTCGGGAATCAACTGCACAGCGGTTGCCCCGGTCCCGATCAGTCCGACGCGACGCCCCCCGAAGTCGTGGCTGTGGTCCCAGGCCGTGGTGTGGACGATCTTGCCGTCGAAACTATCGATTCCGGGGATCTCCGGGGTGTGTGGCTGTGACAGGAAGCCGGTCGCGGTGATCAGAAAGCGCGTCGTCAGGCTTTCGCCGCCGGCCAGCGTGAGTTGCCACGTTCGAGCGTCGTCGTCCCAGCGCGCGCACTCGACGGTCGTGTTGAACCGGATGTGGCGGCGCACGTCGTACTTGTCGGCGACGTTTTCGGCATACCGCTTCAGCTCATCACCGGGAGGGAACAGCCGCGACCAGTACGGGTTGGGCTCGAACCAGTACGAGTAGGTGGTGCCGGGAATGTCGACGGCGAGGCCGGGGTAGTGGTTGACGTGCCAGGTGCCCCCGAGGTCGGCCTCACGTTCGAGAATCGCGACGTTGTCGTATCCGAGTTGCTTGAGTTTGATCGCCGCGCCAATACCACCGAGGCCGGCACCAACTACGGTGACGTCGAGGGTGTCCATGTTGTGAAGCCGGTGCCTTTCGCAAAGTCGGATCGCCGTTGCTGTGCATCACAGCGCACGCGGGTCAGGGTACACCCGCGCGTGCGTTTGCCCTGCAACGAATAGCATTACGGCTCGTCGGTCAGGTCGCCCCCGACCGGCCGGGCAAGGAGCGGCGTCTACTTCGTCAGCGTGAACTGGGCTACGTTGCTGAGTCCCCGGCGGAAGAGGTCCGCGCACCCGGTCAGGTAGTGCATGAAGTTGTCGTAGACCTCTTGAGACTGCAGGGCGATGGCGCGATCCCGGTTGGCTTCCAGGTTGGCCGCCCAGGTGTCCAGGGTTCGTGCGTAGTGCGGCTGCAGCACCTGGGTGTCCGCCACGGTGAACCCCGCGGCCGTGGCGTTGTCGACGATGTCGGGCTCGGATGGCAGTTGGCCGCCCGGGAAGATCGACTCGCGCAGGAATTTGATGAACCGGATGTCGCTCATGGTCAGCGCGATGCCCTGCTCGTGCAGCCACCGCCGGTCATAGGTGAACAGGCTGTGCAACAGCATCCGGCCGTCGTCGGGCATCAGCTCGTAGGAGCGTTCGAAGAACGCGCCGTACCGTTCCTTGTGGAAGGCGTCGAACGCTTCGAAGGAGACGATCCGGTCGACCTTCTCCTCGAACTCTTCCCAGCCCTGCAGTCGAGCCTCGGCCCGCCGCTGCGTCGGGATAGCGGCCAGCCGGTCCTTGCTGCGCTGAAAGTGGTTGCGGCTGAGCGTCACACCGATGACATTGACGTCGTACTTCTCGACGGCTCGCACCAGCGCCCCGCCCCAGCCGCACCCGACGTCCAGGAGCGTCATCCCGGGTTCCAGGTTGAGCTTGTCCAGGGCCAAATCTATTTTCGCCAGCTGCGCCTCTTCCAGCGTCATGTCGTCACGCTCAAAGTAGGCACAGGTGTAGGTCCAGGTCGGGTCCAGGAACAACCCGAAGAACTCGTCGGAAATGTCGTACGCCGCTTGCGAGTCTTCGTAATACGGTTTCAGTTCGCTCATTTCAGGCATCCTCCCAGCGAAAACCATACGGCCCTGTCAGCCGTTACGCGAGATTCACGTCGATCCGCGAAGGCCTGCTCATCCCGGCCTCAAGGCGGCCTCTGCGAAGTTGCTTGTCAACACGCCGACCAGTCGGTCCCATAGTTGCTGAGGCAGGTCGTGGCCCATGCCGTCGAATAACACTAGTCGAGCGCCGTCTATGGCGCGCGCGACGGCCCGCCCGCCGGCGGGGCGCATCAGCTTGTCGGCGCGGCCGTGGATCACCACGGTCGGCGCGTCGATGCGCCGGTTGTACCCGCGCAGGCTGCCGGTGCCCAGGATGGCGCCGAATTGCCGTGCAACGCCCTGCGGATGGTAATTGCGGTCGTACCCCTCGGCGGCTTCGGCGCGCACGCGCTCCTCGGGCGCGCGGTAACGCGGGCTGCCGATGATGTTGGTGACGCGCACGGCGTTGTCGACGATTACCTCGCGCGGCGAGCCGGGCGGCGGGCCCTTGAGGATCGCCAGCAGGGCGCGCGGGGCCGGCGGCGGCAGGAACGGCCGGTTGTTGCTGGAGAACAGGATCGCGAGGCTTCTCGCCCGCTTCGGGAAGCGTCCCGCGAAGACCTGGGCGATCATCCCGCCCATCGACGCCCCCACGATGTGGGCGTGGGTGATGTCCAGGTGGTCCAGCACCGCGGCGGCGTCCTCGGCCATGTCCTCGAGCGTGTACGCGGCGTTGCTCGGCAGCCCGAACCAGAAGCGTGCCAACCGCGCCGGCAGCAACTGTCCGGAGCTGTGATGCTCGGTCTTGCTGGACAGCCCCACGTCCCGGTTGTCGTAACGGATGACCCGCAGGCCTTGGCCGACGAGCTTCTCGCAGAAGGCGGTCCGCCACAACAGCAGCTGGGCGCCCAGCCCCATGATCAGGAGCACGGGCGGGTCGTCGATGTCGCCCATGTCCTCGTAGTAGATCTTCAGGTCGCCGGAGGTGGCGTGGCCGCTGCGGATTTCCATCAGCCGCCCCTACACCTCGATGTCGGAGGAGTGCTCGCGGCTGACCTCGACCATGAAGTTGGCGAAGTACCCCGTCAGCTGCGGGTCCGACATCATCTGCCACTTCGGCGCGAGCAGCTTCATGTAGCGCTCGACGTAGAGGAACTGCTTGCCGATCAGCACCAGTTCGCGCGGGAGCTTGACGTCGTAGGCGTCGGCCAGCGTCGACAGCTGCCGGCCGATGTCGGCATACGACATGTCGCCCAGCGATTGCATCGTCAGCGGGGTGGCGAACTTCTCCAGGTCCTTGGCGGCCTCGGCCTCGGGCTTCATGGTGCCCACGGCGCCCATCAGCACGACGATCTTGCCGGCCGCGGCATGGTCCTTCTTGACCAGCAGCGCATACACCAGCTCGCGCAGCAGCCAGCGGGTCCGGGGATCGATGCGGCCCATGATCCCGAAGTCGAAGAACACGATGCGGCCCTGATCGTCGACGTACAGGTTGCCCGCGTGCAGGTCGCCGTGGAACAGGCCGTGGCGCAGTCCGCCCTCGAAGAGGCTGAACAGCAGCGCCTTGACCAGTTCGGTGCCGTCGAAGCCGGCCTTCCGGATGGCGGCCGCATCGTCGATGCGGATGCCGTGCACCCGCTCCATCGTCAGCACCCGGTCGCTGGTGAAGTCCCAGTGCACCTCCGGCACCCGGATGCCCTGGCCCAGCGGGGAGGCGTGCAGGTGCGACACCCAGGCCTCCATCGACTGCGCCTCGAGGCGGAAGTTCAGTTCCTCGGCCAGGTTGGCGGCGAAGTCGGCGACCACGTCCTGCGCCGAGAGCCGGCGGCCGAGCTTGGCCAGTTCGACGGTTTGGGCGAAGCGCTTCAGGATCTGCAGGTCGGCGGCCACGCGGCGCCGGATGCCCGGGCGCTGGATCTTGACGACGACGTCCTCGCCGCTGTGCAGCGTCGCGTAGTGCACCTGGGCGATGGACGCCGAGGCGAACGGCGTCTCCTCCCATTTGGCGAACAAGTCGGACGGGTCACGGCCGAGCTCCTCGAGGAAGAGCTTGTGCACTTCCTTCTGGTCGGCGGGGGGCACCCGGTCCAGCAGGCCGCGGAATTCGCGGGACAGCGACTCGCCGAACGCGCCGGGGCTCGAGGCGATGATCTGCCCGAACTTGACATAGGTCGGCCCCAGGTCGGCGAAGGCCTGCGGGATCTGCTTGATCACTTTCTGCTGCCACGGCCCCCGGCCCGGCAGCTTGGCCACCACGCGAGCGGCGGTGCGGGTGACCTGCCAACCGGTGGCTGCTACCCGGGCCGCTTCGACCGGCAACGGCACCCGATCCAGCGCGGCCACCCCTCGGTGCTTGGTAGAGCTCATTCCAGTAGTCTGCCAAATCGGCGGTGTCGATTCCCAATCTCTTCAGGCGCCGGGGCGCCAGGGCTTGACCCATCCGTCGATCTCCCAGCCCTCGCGCGCGGCCATCAACTCGTACATGGTGGCGCCGTCGATGGTTTCCCGGATGATGTCGGCGTGCCCGGCATGGCGGGCCAGCTCGTTGATCACGTGCAGGATCACCCAACGCACCGACCAGGGCTCCTGGTTCTTGGGAAACCACGGGATGTCGCGGGGCACGGGCACCGCGGCGTCGAGGTCCGCGGTTTCCACCAGGCGCAGCGACGTCGCGTTCTGGGTTTCGAACGCCCCCAGCAGCCCGGCCAGCGTCTCGTCGGGCCGCATCACGTGCTGGTCGGCGAACTCGCCGGCCAGCTCCTCGAACGGGCGGGGGTCTTTCGGCGGCGCGTCCGGCGCGGCGGCGACCCGGGCCATCCAGCTGCGCTGCAGCCCGGTGGCGTGCTTGATCAGCCCGCCGATCGACAGCGCGCTGACCGAGGGCGCGGACCGGGCCTGGTCGTCGGTGAGGCCGTGGCAGACGGCGAAGTAGGCGCTCTGGTGGAAGGCGAGGTACTCGCGCAGGGCGCCGCGTTCGTCGGCGACGGGCGGGGCGAGGGCGGGCATTGGTCGATCCTAAGGTTGCCCGCGCCGTAAAGTGCGGGGATGCAGGTAGTTTCGGCGGAGTCAACGGAGCTTTTCGTCGGGCCGCCGGACGCGCCGGTGCAGCTGGCGCGGGTGGCCGTCGCCGGCTGCGCCGAGCCGACGCCGGTGCGCGTCGAGGGCGACGGCCTGCGTGGGGAGGCCCTCGCCGAGGCAGGGCAGGAGGCCGTCGAGGTCCCGGTCGTGGTGTCGGGTCCGGTCGTCGGAGAGCGCCGCGCCGCGCGGGCACACGCCGGCGGCACCGAGGCTGGGTTCGAATTCACGGTGGCCGAGCCGGGCTGGACGATGTTCATGGTCAGCCACTTCCACTACGACCCGGTGTGGTGGAACACCCAGGGCGCCTACACCAGTCAATGGACCGAGGACCCGCCGGGGCGAGCCCGCCAGGCCAACGGTTTCGACCTCGTCCGCGCCCACCTGGAGATGGCCCGCAGCGACCCCGACTACAAATTCGTGCTCGCCGAGGTGGATTACCTCAAGCCGTACTGGGACACCCACCCCGAGGACCGCGCCGACCTGCGCCGGCTGCTCGCGCAGGGCCGCCTCGAGGTGATGGGCGGCACCTACAACGAGCCCAACACCAACTTGACCAGCCCGGAAACCACCATCCGCAACCTGGTGCACGGCATCGGGTTTCAGCGCCACGTGCTGGGCGCCGACCCGGCCACCGCCTGGCAGCTCGACGTGTTCGGCCATGACCCGCAGTTCCCCGGGCTGGCCGCCGACGCCGGCCTGACGTCGAGTTCGTGGGCCCGCGGCCCGCACCACCAGTGGGGCCCCGCCGTGGGCGGCGGTGACGTGGCCCGCATGCAGTTCTCCAGCGAGTTCGAGTGGATCGCCCCGTCGGGGCGCGGGCTGCTCACCCACTACATGCCCGCGCATTATTCGGCCGGCTGGTGGATGGATTCGTCCGTGTCGCTGGCCGAGGCGCGCGACGCCACCCACGCGCTGTTCGACCAACTCAAGAAGGTGGCGCTGACGCGCAACGTGCTGCTGCCCGTCGGCACCGACTACACGCCGCCCAACAAGTGGGTCACCGCCATCCACCGCGACTGGGCCGCGCGCTACACCTGGCCGCGCTTCGTGTGCGCGCTGCCGCGGGAGTTCTTCGCGGCGGTGCGCGCCGAGCTGGCCGGGCGCGGGCGCGCGCCGTCGCCGCAGACCCGGGACATGAACCCGATCTACACGGGCAAGGACGTGTCCTACATCGACACCAAACAGGCCAACCGGGCCGCCGAGAACGCCGTACTGGCCGCCGAGCGCTTCGCCGTGTTCGCCGCGCTGCTCACCGGCGCCGAGTACCCCCAGGCCGCGCTGGCCAAGGCGTGGGTACAGCTGGCCTACGGTGCCCATCACGACGGGATCACTGGCTCGGAGTCCGATCAGGTCTACCTCGACCTGCTGACCGGTTGGCGCGACGCGTGGGAACTGGGCAGCGCCGCGCGCGACAACTCGCTGGCGCTGCTGTCGGCCGCGGTCGAGGGCGACGTGATCGTGTGGAACCCGCTGAGCCACCGGCGCACCGACATCGTCACCGCGCGGCTGGACGCCCCGGCCGGCCCGGGGGTGCGCGTGCTCGATGCGGCCGGCACCGAGGTGCCCGCTCACGTCGAGGACGAGGGGCGGTCGGTCACCTGGCTGGCCACCGACGTGCCGTCGCTGGGCTGGCGTGCCTACCGGCTGGTGCCGGCCGGCGAGGCGGCCGGCTGGGAGCCCGAGCCCGGCCTGGCGATCGCCAACGAGTGCTACCGGCTGGCGGTGGATCCGGCGCGCGGCGGGGGCGTGGCGTCGCTGCAGGACGGGGACCGGCAGCTGATCGCCGAAGGCCGGGTGGGCAACGAGCTCGCCGTCTACGAGGAGTACCCCGCGCACCCGGAGCAAGGGGAGGGCCCGTGGCACCTGCTGCCCCGGGGGCCGGTGGTGTGCTCGTCGGAATTCCCGGCGGAGGTGCGGGCCTACCGCGGGCCGCTGGGCCGGCGGCTGGTCGTGCGGGGCCGGGTCGGCGCGCTGCTGCGCTACACCCAGACCCTGACCCTGTGGGACGGCGTGGCGCGGGTGGACTGCCGCACCACCATCGACGACTTCACCGGCGCGGACCAACTGTTGCGGCTGCGCTGGCCGTGTCCGGTGCCGGGCGCCATGCCGGTCAGCGAGGTCGGCGACGCCGTCGTCGGGCGGGGCTTCGCCCTGCTGCACGAGGGGCCCCGCTCGGTGGACACCGCGCGCCACCCGTGGACGCTGGACAACCCGGCCTACGGCTGGTTCGCGCTGTCATCGGCGGTCCGCGTAAGGGTCGGTGACGGAGTCCGGGCCGTCTCGGTGGCCGAGGTGGTGGCGCCCGACGAGGCCGCCTCCGGGTCGCTGGCGCGCGAGCTGATGGTGGCGCTGGTCCGCGCGGGCGTCACGGCCACCTGCGGCGGCGCCGACGGGCCGCGCTACGGGGACCTCGACGTCGACTCCAACCTGCCCGACGCGCGGATCGCGCTGGGCGGGCCCGCCCGCAACGCCTTCACCAAGGCCGTGCTGGAGCGCGCACCTTCGTATGCCGCGGAACTCGACCGCCAGCTGGCCACCAACGGCCGGGCGCTGGTGTGGGTGCCGGCCGCGGTGCCGTTGGCCCGGGCCTGGGTCCCCGGTGCCGACCTGCGTCCGGCGCGGGCGCTGCCGGTGCTGGTGATCGACGGCCGCGACGAGGAAGGCCTGCGGGCCGCGATCGCGGCGGTGGCCGACGAGCTCGGCGACGCCGAGCTCGTCGTCGCCCAGGAGGTCCCGTCGGGCCTGGGCGGCTTCGAAGACCGCACCGTCGCGCTGCTCAATCGCGGCGTGCCCAGCTTCGCCGTCGACGCGGAGGGCACGCTGCACACCGCGCTGATGCGGTCGTGCACCGGCTGGCCGTCGGGCACCTGGATCGACGAGCCGCGCCGCACCGCGCCCGACGGCTCGAACTTCCAGCAACAGCACTGGACCCACGCTTTCGACTACGCGCTGGCCTGCGGCGCCGGTGACTGGCGGCGCGCCGGGATCCCGGCCCGCAGCGCGCAGTTCGCCCAGCCGCTGCTCGCCGTCCGGTCGGGCCGGGGTGGCGGCGAGCTGCCCCCGGCCGGGTCGCTGTTGCACGCCGACCCCGCCGACGCTGTCGCGGTGGCGGCCCTCAAGGCGGCGGGCAACCCGCTGACGGAGGGCAGCGCCCGGCCCGTCGATCCGGCCGCGGTGGCGTTGCGGCTGGTGCAGACGACCGGGGCGGCCACCCGCGTCACGGTCGGCTCCACGCTCGGCGCGATAGGCGACCTGCGCGGCGCCGACCTGCTCGAGCAGCCGGGCCAGCCCCTCCGCTCGCTGCACCTGCACGGCTATCAGGTGGCCACCGTGCTGGCGCGGCTCGACATGCCCAGGCTGGCAGCGGCTTCCCCGGCTCCCCGCGAGCTGGCGCCGCAGGCCGAGGCCGCCCAGCCGCTGTATGCGCGGTACTGGCTGCACAACCGCGGCCCGGCGCCGCTCGGCGGGCTGCCCGCCGTCGTCGAGGTCCACCCCGCGCGCGTGACCGCCGAGCCGGGCGCCACGGTCGCGTTGCGCCTCACCGTCGCCAGCGACTGCAGCGACGCCGCGCTGGGCGGTGCGGTGACGGTGGTGTGTCCGGACGGGTGGTCGGCGCGGCCCGCGAAGTTGCCGCGGTTCAGGGTGGGCGCCGGCGGCCACCGGCAGATCGATGTGATGGTGTCCGTTCCCGATCGGGTGCGGCCCGGGCGCCACCCGATCCGGGCGCAGCTGCGCCTGACCGGACGCGAAATCCCCGCCGCGTGGCGCCAGGTCGTCGAGGATGTAGGCGTGGTGACGGTCGGCGCAGGAGAGCTCGAACCCGGGCCGCTGGTCGAGCTCGTCGAGGGGCCCGCCGACCTCACGCTGCGCGCCGGCGACACGGCCCGGCTGGCCGTCACGGTCGGCAGTCTCGCCGCGGCAGACCTGGCGCTGGAGGCCCACCTGATCAGCCCGTGGGGCACCTGGGAGTGGATCGGCCCGGCCGCCCGCGGAGCCGTTTTGCCGGCCCGGGCCACGGTCGACCTCGGCTTCGACGTGACCCCGCCGGCCTGGCTGGAACCCGGCCGGTGGTGGGCGCTGGTCCGGGTCGGCTGCGCCGGCGAGCTGGTCTACTCGCCGGCGGTGCGGGTGAGCGTGACGTGAGCCGCGCCGACGTGGTCGCCACCGTGGCCGGCAGCCCCGTTGCTGTCGCCGAGCTCGACGCGGCCGAGGCGCGGTTGCGCGGCGGTGCGGGGGCGGCCGCGCTGCCGGCCGGCGACACCAGCGAGGGGCGGCAGCTGCGCCGCTGGCTCACCCAGCTGCTGGTGACGCAGAAGGTCGTCGCCGCCGAGGTGGTCGCGCGCGGCCTGAGCGCGAGCGGCGCGCCGACCGAGGCCGAGCTGCTGCCCGACGCCACGGCCCGGCTGGAGCTGGGCAGCATCGCGGCGGCCACGCTGGCGGATGCGGACGCGCGGGCGCTGTTCGCCGACGTCACCGCCGGGGTCGCGGTCGGCGACGACGAGGTCGCCGCCTACCACCTGCGCAACCCGCTCCGCTTCGCCGCGCCGGCGGCCGGCCGGAACGGCTGGCGGGCCCCGGCGCGGACCGCCCCGCCGCTCGAACAGGTGCGGGTCGCCATCGCCGGGCACCTGCGCGCGGCCGCGCGCCGGCGCGCCTTCCGGATCTGGCTGGACGAGCGCTGCGCGGCTCTGGTCCGGCTGGCCCCCGGCTACGAACACCCCGGCGACCCGCGCCAACCCGACCACACCCACCGGCACTGACCCGCCATGCTGACCCTCTGCCTGGACATCGGTGGCACCAAGATCGCCGCCGGGTTGGCCGATGCCGACGGCGCGCTGCTGCACACCGCCATCCGCCCCACCCCGGCCGAGGCCGGCGCCGAACGGGTGTGGGACGCGGTCGCCGCGACGATCGCCGACGTGCGGCGCGCGACCGGCGCCGCCATCGGGGCGGTCGGCATCGCGTCGGCCGGCCCCGTCGACGTGCACGACGGGACCGTCAGCCCCATCAACATCGGCTGCTGGCAGGGCTTCCCGCTGCGTGACAGGGTCGCCGAGGCGGTGCCGGGCGTGCCGGTGCGGCTCGGCGGGGACGGCGTCTGCATGGCGCTGGGTGAGCACTGGCGCGGCGCGGGCCGCGGGGCGCGCTTCATGCTCGGCATGGTCGTCTCCACCGGCATCGGCGGCGGGCTGGTGCTCGACGGCGCCCCCTACGCCGGACGCACCGGCAACGCCGGCCACGTCGGGCACGTGGTCGTCGAACAGGATGGCCGGCCCTGCGCCTGCGGCGGCCACGGCTGTGTGGAAACCGTGGCGTCGGGACCGTGGCTGGTGCGCTGGGCGCGGGACAATGGCTGGTCGGCCCCGCCCGGCGCCGGCGCCCGGGACCTGGCGGCCGCGGCGGCCGCCGGGGACCCGGTGGCGCAGCGGGCTTTTCACCGGGGCGCCCACGGGCTCGCCGCGATGATCGCCTCGGTGGCCGCGGTGTGCGATCTGGACCTCGTCGTCGTCGGCGGAGGCGTCGCCAAATCCGGTCGCCTGCTCTTCGACCCGCTGCGGGCGAAGCTGTCCGACTACGCCGGGCTGGATTTTCTGGCCGGCCTGCGCGTGGTGCCGGCCGTCCTCGGCGGCGAGGCCGGCCTGGTCGGGGCGGCCCGGCTCGCTCGGGCCGGCTAGGTCGCACAACTTCCGTGTGGTCGGCGCGGCTGCAAGCGGGTAGTCGCCGACGCCTGATATGGGGCGTTGACCACGATCGCGCCGATCAACAACGGCATCGCAGCCTGGCCGGTCGGGCTGTCACAACACCACTTGTCGGGCGTGTGGAGCATAATCGAACCTATGTTCGACGAACGGGCGCGGGCCGAGGTCAGAGCGCGGTTTGATGAGCTGTTCGAGCGGCACTATCCGTCAAAGACTCCGGAGTCGGCCGCGCTGGTGGAGGAGATCTGCTGGGCGTCACGGGTGCAAAACCGGGCCGCGGCCGCGCAGTTGGCCGCGATTGGGAAGTTGTTCGCCTATCGGCTCGCGCGCTGTTCGGAGAACGAAGACTGGGCGATCGACACCATGGCGGCCGTGGCCGCCGAGGTTGCCGCGGCGCTGCGGATCGGCCAGGGCCCGGCCGACAGCTTGCTGCGGTACGCGCGGGCCATGCGCGAGCGCCTGCCGAAGGTTGGCGAGGTGTTCAAGGCGGGCGATATCGACTATCTGGCCTTTCAGACGATCGTGTATCGCACCGATCTGATCACCGCCCCCGACGTGCTGGCCGCGGTGGATGCGCAGCTGGCGGTCAACGTGCCGCGGTGGCCGTCGTTGAGCAGGGGCCGGTTGGGTGCGGCGGTCGACAGGGTCGTGGCGCGCGTCGATGCGGATGCGGTGCGCCGCCGCAAGGAACGCCAGACCGGCCGTGAGGTCTCGATCTGGCGGGGTGTGGACGGCATTTCGCACCTGGAGGGCAAGCTGCTGACCCCCGACGCGCAGGCGCTCGACTCGCGATTGGATGCGCTGGCGGCCACGGTGTGCGACCACGACCCGCGCAGCCGCGCCGAGCGGCGCGCCGACGCGCTGGGGGCGCTGGCCGGCGGGGCGGATCGGCTGGGGTGTCGTTGCGGGCGCGCGGACTGTGCGGCCGGGAAGCGGCCGGCGGCCGCCCCGGTCACGATCCACGTGATCGCCGAGCGGGCCACCCTGACCGGGGCCGGTGAAGCGCCCGCGGCCGCGCTGTGTGCCGACGGGGTGATCGCACCCGAACTCGTCACCGCGCTGGCCCGCTCGGCCAAATTGGTGCCGCTGGTCCACCCCGGCGATGCCCCACCCGAACCGGGCTATGTGCCGTCGAGAGCGCTGGCTGATTTCGTGCGCTGCCGGGACCTGACGTGTCGTTGGCCCGGCTGCGACCGGCCCGCCACCCAGTGCGACATCGACCACACGATCCCCTATGCCGCCGGCGGGCCAACGCACGCGGCCAACCTGAAATGTTATTGCGGCGCCCACCATTTGGTGAAGACGTTCTGGGGCTGGCAGGAAAAGCAGCTGCCCGACGGCACCCTGATCCTGACCTCCCCGGCCGGGCGCACCCATGTCACCACCCCGGGTAGCGCGCTGCTGTTCCCCAGCCTGTGCCAAGCCGTCGGCGGCATGCCCGCGCCCGAGGCGGATCTGCCGGTCGACTACTGCGGGGAGCGGACCGCGATGATGCCCAAGCGCCGCCGCACCCGCGCCCAAAACCGCGCCCAGCGCGTCGCCACCGAACGTCGCCGCAACCGCGAGGCCCGCCGCAGGCACGCACACCAACGGGCTGCAGAACATTCCAGCTCACCCGACCCCCCAACCACCGACGACGAGCCGCCGCCGTTCTAGGGTCGACGGCGGCTCGAAGATGTGGCGGCGGATCGCGCCGGACCCGCCCGTTCCCGGCTCGTCCATCCGCCGTTTTGGCTGACCGCGGGTGGCCACGCTATCCTGATTGCCGATCCACCGAAGACCGTCGGTCACCGAGAAATCGGTCGTAAGGTCCGGGAACATCCCGGCGGCCCACGCAGGAGGACGAGGCAAAGCGCCGGCACCGGCCGGCGCATCTTCACGCCCCGGCCGCTTCCTGCGCCGGGGCGTTCGTCGTTCCTCCGGTCGATCCACACGGATACTTTCACACCAGGAGGTGCGCATGGCCAGGGCTGACAAGGCCACCGCCGTTGCAGACATCGCAGAGCAGTTCAAGGACGCCACTGCCACGCTGATCACCGAGTACCGGGGTCTGACGGTGGCCAACCTGGCCGAGCTGCGCCGCTCGCTGAGCGGATCGGCCACCTACTCGGTCGCCAAGAACACGCTGATCAAGCGGGCGGCGTCGGAGGCCGGGGTCGAGGGTCTCGACGAGTTGTTCGTCGGCCCGACGGCCATCGCGTTCGTCACCGGCGAGCCCGTCGACGCCGCCAAGGCGATCAAGACCTTCGCCAAGGACCACAAGGCGCTGGTCATCAAGGGTGGCTACATGGACGGCCGCGCCCTGTCGGTGGCCGAGGTCGAGCGCATCGCCGATCTGGAGTCGCGCGAGGTGTTGCTGGCCAAGCTGGCCGGGGCGATGAAGGCCAACCTGTCCAAGGCGGCCGGGCTGTTCAACGCGCCGGCTTCCCAGATCGCCCGGCTCGCCGCTGCGCTGCAGGAGAAGAAGGCCGCCGAGCCGTCCGCGGCCGCGCCGGCACCCGAGCCGGCCGCGGAGCCCGCGCCCGAGCCGGCCGCGGAGCCGGCGCCCGAGCCGGCGGCAGAGGCACCCACCGAGTCACCGGCAGAAGCCGAATAACCCCAAACCGAAACCAGGAAGGACCCCACACCATGGCAAAGATGTCTACCGACGACCTGCTCGACGTGTTCAAGGAAATGACCCTGTTGGAGCTTTCGGACTTCGTCAAGAAGTTCGAGGAGACCTTCGAGGTCACCGCGGCCGCCCCGGTTGCGGTCGCCGCGGCCGGCCCGGCCGCCGGTGGCGCGCCCGCCGAGGCCGCCGAGGAGCAGTCCGAGTTCGACGTCATCCTCGAGGGCGCCGGCGACAAGAAGATCGGCGTGATCAAGGTCGTCCGCGAGATCGTCTCCGGCCTGGGCCTCAAGGAGGCCAAGGATCTGGTCGACGGTGCCCCCAAGCCGCTGCTGGAGAAGGTCGCCAAGGAGGCCGCCGACGAGGCCAAGGCCAAGCTCGAGGCCGCCGGCGCCACCGTCACCGTCAAGTAGATAACCGCGCGAAAACCCCCGGAACCGCATGTTCCGGGGGTTTTCGCGCGCTCAGGCGCCCATCGCGGACCGTTGCGAGCACTCCACCCGCTCGGGTGAGTCCCCCAGCGAGACCAGCAGGTTGGTGGTCATCGTCCCGAGCACCTGGGGGACGGCCGCGCCGTCGTCGCCGAAGTAACCGGCCAGTTCGAGCATCACGAATCCGTGCATCAACGCCCAGAACTGGGCGGCCGTGGCCAGGACTGCGGCATTGTCGTCGGGGTCATCGGCTGAGCCCACCGTGATCCGCCCGGCGACCATGCACCGGTGCACACCGCGCACCACATGGGCGAAGCTGGGATGGCGCTCTTCGATCTCGGCGACCGTCAGGCTCAGGACGTTGCGCGCGGGGGCGTTGATGCCGTGGGCGGCGGTGCTGCCGAACATCAGCCGATACATGTGGGGCCGCTCGATGGCGTAGCGGCGGTAGGCGAGGCCGGTGGCCAGCAGGTCGGCCACCGGGTCGTCGGTCTGCGGTCGCGTCAGCGCGGCGTCGAACTGCCGCAGGCCCTCTGCGGCAACCTCGGCGATCAACGCCCGCATCCCGCCGAAATGGGTGTACACCGCCATGGTCGAGGTGCCTGCGGCGCCGGCCACCTTGCGGGTCTGCAGCGCGTCGGGCCCGTGCTCGTCGAGCAGGCCGACGGCCGCGAGCAGCATGTCCTGCCGAACGCTGCGTTCGGTCTGCGCGGTCATCTCGTCAACCATCCTTGCCATCTTCGCACCAGCGGCGTAGCGTCGCATAACGCTGAAATAACAATGTTATAGGAGCTGGGCGTGACATCGACGACGCACACCGCCGAGGCGCGGAACCCTTACCTGGAGGGCTTCATGGCGCCGGTGGGCGCCGAGGTCACGGCGACCGACCTGCAGGTCACCGGCCACATCCCGGACCACCTCGACGGGCGCTATCTGCGCAATGGCCCCAACCCGGCCGCCGAGGTCGACCCGGCCGCATACCACTGGTTCAGCGGGGACGGCATGGTGCACGGGGTGGCGCTGAGCGAGGGGAAGGCCCGCTGGTACCGCAACCGCTGGGTGCGCAGCCTGTCGGTGTGCGCCACCCTCGGAGAGCCGGCGCCCGACCGCCTCGACCCGCGGGCGGGCATGCTGGCCCTGGGTGCCAACACCAATGTGCTGACCCACGCCGGAAAGACCCTGGCCCTGGTCGAGGGCGGAATCGCCAACTATGAGCTCACCGACGAACTCGACACCGTCGGGACGTGCGACTTCGACGGCACCCTCGCCGGCGGCTACACCGCACACCCGCACCGCGATCCGGCGACCGGCGAACTGCACGCGGTGTCCTACTCGTTCGCGCGCGGGAAGACCGTCCAGTACTCGGTGATCGACACCGCCGGTCGCGCTCGCCGGATCGTGGACATCGAGGTGTCCGGATCGCCGATGATGCACGACTTCTCGCTAACCGACAAATATGTCGTGATCTACGACCTGCCGGTGACCTTCGACCCGGTGCAGGTGCTGCCGGCGTCGGTGCCGCGCTGGCTGTCGGTGCCCGCCCGGCTGGTCATGCAGTCGGTGATCGGGCGCGTGCGGGTGCCGAGCCCGATCAACGCGGCGATGAACCGCAAGCCGAAGCACTCCAGCCGGATGCCGTACTCCTGGGACCCCGGCTACCCGGCCCGCATCGGGGTGATGCCGCGCGACGGCGGCAATAACGATGTGCGGTGGTTCGACATCGAGCCCTGCTACGTCTACCACCCGCTCAACGCCTACTCCGAGACGCGGCACGGCGCCGAGGTCCTGGTGCTCGACGTGGTCCGCTACTCGCGGATGTTCGATCGCGACCGGCACGGGCCCGGCGAAGTCCCGCCCACGCTCGACCGCTGGACGATCAACCTGGCCACCGGCGCGGTGAGCACCGAATGCCGCGACGACCGGCCCCAGGAGTTTCCCCGCATCAACGAGGACCGGCTCGGCGCGGTGCACCGTTTCGGCTACACCGTCGGCGCGGTGTTCTCAGGCGGCGGCTCCGCGCTGTACAAGCACGACTATGCGACGGGGGCCGCGACGACGGCCGCGCTCGACGCCGACCTGCTGCTCGGCGAGATGTGCTTCGTGCCGAATCCGGGGGCCGGCGCCGAGGACGACGGCATCCTCATGGGCTACGGCTATCACCGGGGCCGGGACGAGGGCCAGTTGATTTTGCTGGACGCCCGTACTTGCGAGCCGGTGGCCACCGTGCACCTCCCGCAGCGCGTACCGATGGGGTTCCACGGCAACTGGGCGCCCAACGGCTGACTTTTGTCCAACGGGCGCCGCCCCCGGCGCGCGCGGGCGTCTCGGGTCGGGCACTTTTGCTTTGCGGGGCCCTTCAACCGTGATACGGCGCCTTAGGAGTGCGCTACAGTGACTCAAGCCACAAATGAGCAGGTGGCGGGCACCCGCGCAGACGGAAGGATCTCCCATGGGCATCGCTATCGAGGTCAACGGACTAACGAAGTCCTTCGGGTCCTCGAGGATCTGGGAAGATGTGACCCTGGATATCCCCGCCGGGGAGGTCAGCGTCCTGCTCGGCCCGTCCGGTACCGGCAAATCCGTGTTCCTGAAGTCGCTCATCGGGCTGCTGCGGCCGGAACGCGGCTCGATCGTCATCGACGGCACCGACATCCTGCAGTGCTCGGCCAAGGAACTCTACGAGATCCGGACGCTGTTCGGCGTGATGTTCCAGGACGGCGCCCTGTTCGGTTCGATGAACCTCTACGACAACACCGCCTTCCCCCTGCGTGAGCACACCAAGAAGAAGGAAGGCGAGATTCGTGACATCGTCATGGAGAAGCTGCAGATGGTGGGCCTGGGGGGTGACGAGAAGAAGTTCCCGGGCGAGATCTCCGGCGGCATGCGCAAGCGCGCCGGTCTGGCCCGCTCGTTGGTGCTCGACCCGCAGATCATTCTCTGCGACGAGCCCGACTCGGGTCTGGACCCGGTCCGCACCGCCTACCTGAGCCAGCTGATCCTCGACATCAACGCCCAGATCGACGCGACCATCCTGATCGTGACGCACAACATCAACATCGCCCGCACCGTCCCGGACAACATGGGCATGTTGTTCCGGCGCAAGCTGGTCATGTTCGGCCCACGCGAGGTGCTGCTGACCAGCGACGAGCCGGTGGTGCGGCAGTTCCTCAACGGCCGCCGGATCGGGCCGATCGGCATGTCCGAGGAGAAGGACGAGACGACCATGGCCGAGGAGCAGGCGCTGCTCGATGCGGGTCACCGCGACGGCGGTGTCGAGGAGATCGAGGGCGTACCGCCGCAGATCATCGCGACCCCGGGCATGCCGGAGCGCAAGGCGGTGGCCCGCCGCCAGGCCCGGGTGCGCGAAATGCTGCAAAGCCTGCCGCAGAAAGCCCAGGCCGCGATCCTCGACGACCTCGAAGGGACCCACAAGTACCAGACACACGAATTCGGCGACTAGCGGCGCTGCGCCCGGCCCGGTTTCGGCAAGAATTTGCCGCAACTCGGCGGCCCGCCCCCTTGACGTCGAGGCCTAAACGGGCCAATCTGATGGTCAGCATGTGTCCATGGGAAAGTCGAGATGCCAGCCAGCGCCGATCCCCCCTTGGGCTGGCAGTTACGGGCAGTTGAGGAATGCGCGGTCCTGCGCTATTGTTGGACGTTGCGCTGGCTACCTCCTGCCTACCTCACCTCGCCACAGGTACTGTGGTCCTAGGTTGGGCCGCCCTAATGCGGCTCAGCTGACTAGTTGCGTGCGTGAGATCCGGACAGATCGTTCGCCGGCCTAACCGACACAATTTCGCGGCGAACGGGCCCGGTGGCCGCCGGTTTCTCCTGAGTCGCATGAGGTGCTGGAAGGATGCATCTTGGCTGATTTCCGCCAGAGCAAGACGGATCGCCCACATAGTTCCTCTCAAGGAAGTGCCTTAAACGCCTCCGTGCCCGGAGCACCCAACCGGATTTCTTTTGCCAAGTTGCGTGAACCCCTCGAGGTTCCCGGGCTGCTCGACGTCCAGACCGACTCGTTCGAGTGGCTGATCGGCTCGCCGCGCTGGCGTGAGGCCGCCGCCGGGCGCGGGGAGGCCACGCCGGTGGGCGGCCTCGAAGAGGTGCTCCTGGAGCTCTCGCCCATCGAGGACTTCTCCGGCTCGATGTCGCTGTCGTTCTCCGACCCGCGCTTCGACGAGGTCAAGGCGCCGGTCGACGAGTGCAAAGACAAGGACATGACGTACGCGGCCCCGCTGTTCGTCACGGCCGAGTTCATCAACAACAACACCGGCGAGATCAAGAGCCAGACGGTGTTCATGGGCGACTTCCCGATGATGACCGAGAAGGGCACCTTCATCATCAACGGGACCGAGCGCGTGGTCGTCAGCCAGCTGGTCCGCTCGCCCGGTGTGTACTTCGACGAGTCCATCGACAAGTCCACCGAGAAGCTGCTGCACAGCGTCAAGGTGATCCCGAGCCGCGGCGCGTGGCTGGAGTTCGACGTCGACAAGCGCGACACCGTGGGCGTGCGCATCGACCGCAAGCGCCGGCAGCCCGTCACCGTGCTGCTCAAGGCGCTGGGCTGGACCAACGAGCAGATCCAGGGGCGCTTCGGCTTCTCCGAGATCATGATGTCGACGCTGGAGAAGGACAACACCGTCGGCACCGACGAGGCGCTGCTGGACATCTACCGCAAGCTGCGCCCGGGCGAGCCGCCGACCAAGGAGTCGGCGCAGACCCTGCTGGAGAACCTGTTCTTCAAGGAGAAGCGCTACGACCTGGCCCGCGTCGGTCGTTACAAGGTCAACAAGAAGCTGGGCCTGAGCGCCCAGCCGGCCCAGACGTCGTCGACCACGCTGACCCAAGAGGACGTCGTCGCCACCATCGAGTACCTGGTGCGCCTGCACGAGGGCCAGCCGACCATGACGGTGCCCGGCGGTGTCGAGGTGCCGGTGGAGACCGACGACATCGACCACTTCGGCAACCGCCGGCTGCGCACGGTCGGTGAGCTGATCCAGAACCAGATCCGGGTCGGCATGTCGCGGATGGAGCGGGTGGTCCGCGAGCGGATGACCACCCAGGACGTCGAGGCGATCACGCCGCAGACCCTGATCAACATCCGGCCGGTGGTGGCCGCGATCAAGGAGTTCTTCGGCACCAGCCAGCTGTCGCAGTTCATGGACCAGAACAACCCGCTTTCGGGCCTGACCCACAAGCGCCGGCTCTCGGCGCTGGGCCCCGGCGGCCTGTCGCGGGAGCGCGCCGGGCTGGAGGTCCGCGACGTGCACCCGTCGCACTACGGCCGCATGTGCCCGATCGAAACCCCGGAGGGTCCCAACATCGGCCTGATCGGGTCGCTGTCGGTGTACGCCCGGGTCAACCCGTTCGGGTTCATCGAGACGCCGTACCGCAAGGTCGTCGACGGCGTGGTCACCGACGAGATCCACTACCTGACCGCCGACGAGGAGGACCGTCACGTCGTGGCGCAGGCCAACTCGCCGCTCGCCGACGACGGCCGCTTCGTCGAGTCGCGCGTGCTGGTCCGCCGCAAGGCCGGCGAGGTCGAGTACGTCGCCTCGTCCGAGGTGGACTACATGGACGTCTCGCCGCGCCAGATGGTGTCGGTGGCCACCGCGATGATCCCGTTCCTCGAGCACGACGACGCCAACCGTGCCCTGATGGGTGCCAACATGCAGCGCCAGGCGGTTCCGCTGGTGCGCAGCGAGGCGCCGCTGGTGGGCACCGGCATGGAGCTGCGCGCCGCGATCGACGCCGGCGACGTAGTCGTCGCCGACAAGGCCGGGGTGATCGAGGAGGTTTCCGCCGACTACATCACCGTGATGGCCGACGACGGCACCCGGCACACCTACCGGATGCGCAAGTTCGCCCGCTCCAACCACGGCACGTGCGCCAACCAGTCGCCGATCGTGGACGCCGGCCAGCGGGTCGAGGCCGGCCAGGTGATCGCCGACGGTCCCTGCACAGAGAACGGCGAGATGGCGCTGGGCAAGAACCTGCTGGTCGCGGTCATGCCGTGGGAGGGCCACAACTACGAGGACGCGATCATCCTGTCCAACCGGCTGGTCGAGGAGGACGTGTTGACGTCGATCCACATCGAGGAGCACGAGATCGACGCCCGCGATACCAAGCTGGGCGCCGAGGAGATCACCCGGGACATCCCGAACGTCTCCGACGAGGTGCTGGCCGACCTGGACGAGCGCGGCATCGTGCGGATCGGTGCCGAGGTCCGCGACGGCGACATCCTGGTCGGCAAGGTCACCCCGAAGGGTGAGACCGAGCTGACGCCGGAGGAGCGGCTGCTGCGGGCGATCTTCGGCGAGAAGGCCCGCGAGGTTCGCGACACCTCGCTGAAGGTGCCGCACGGCGAGTCCGGCAAGGTCATCGGCATCCGGGTGTTCTCCCGCGAGGACGACGACGAGCTGCCGGCCGGTGTCAACGAGCTGGTGCGCGTCTACGTGGCCCAGAAGCGGAAGATCTCCGACGGTGACAAGCTGGCCGGTCGGCACGGCAACAAGGGCGTGATCGGCAAGATCCTGGCGCAAGAGGACATGCCGTTCCTGCCGGACGGCACGCCGGTGGACATCATCCTGAACACCCACGGGGTGCCGCGACGGATGAACATCGGCCAGATCCTGGAGACCCACCTCGGCTGGTGTGCCCACAGCGGCTGGAAGATCGACACCGGCAAGGGCGTCCCGGACTGGGCCGCCAACCTGCCGGAGGAGCTGCTGAACGCGGAGCCGAACGCGATCGTGTCGACGCCGGTGTTCGACGGCGCCCGGGAGGCGGAGCTGCAGGGGCTGCTGTCGGCCACGCTGCCCAACCGGGACAACGACGTGATGGTCAATGGCGACGGCAAGGCGGTGCTGTTCGATGGCCGCAGCGGTGAGCCGTTCCCGTACCCGGTGACCGTCGGCTTCATGTACATCATGAAGCTGCACCACCTGGTGGACGACAAGATCCACGCCCGGTCCACCGGCCCGTACTCGATGATCACCCAGCAGCCGCTGGGCGGTAAGGCGCAGTTCGGTGGCCAGCGGTTCGGTGAGATGGAGTGCTGGGCCATGCAGGCCTACGGTGCCGCGTACACGCTGCAGGAGCTGTTGACCATCAAGTCCGACGACACCGTCGGCCGGGTCAAGGTGTACGAGGCGATCGTCAAGGGCGAGAACATCCCGGAGCCCGGTATCCCGGAGTCCTTCAAGGTGTTGCTCAAGGAGCTGCAGTCGCTCTGCCTCAACGTCGAGGTGCTGTCGAGTGACGGTGCGGCGATCGAGCTGCGCGAAGGCGAGGACGAGGACCTGGAGCGGGCCGCGGCGAACCTGGGAATCAACTTGTCCCGCAACGAATCCGCGTCCGTTGAGGACCTGGCTTAACCAACGTTTTTTCAGTAACTAAACCCGCAAGGGGAAAGGGAGTTACGTGCTCGACGTCAACTTCTTCGATGAACTCCGCATCGGCCTGGCCACCGCGGAGGACATCAGGCAATGGTCTTTCGGCGAGGTCAAGAAGCCGGAGACGATCAACTACCGCACGCTGAAGCCGGAGAAGGACGGCCTGTTCTGCGAGAAGATCTTCGGACCGACCCGCGACTGGGAGTGCTACTGCGGCAAGTACAAGCGCGTCCGCTTCAAGGGCATCATCTGTGAGCGGTGCGGCGTCGAGGTGACCCGCGCCAAGGTGCGCCGCGAGCGGATGGGCCACATCGAGCTGGCCGCTCCCGTCACGCACATCTGGTACTTCAAGGGCGTGCCTTCGCGCCTGGGATACCTGCTCGACCTGGCGCCCAAGGACCTCGAGAAGATCATCTACTTTGCCGCGTACGTGATCACCTCGGTCGACGAGGAGATGCGGCACAACGAGCTGTCCACGCTCGAGGCCGAAATGGTGGTGGAGCGCAAGGCCGTTGAGGACCAGCGCGACGCCGAGTTGGAGGCTCGGGCCCAGAAGCTCGAGGCCGACCTTGCCGAGCTGGAGGCCGAGGGTGCGAAGGCCGACGCCAAGCGCAAGGTTCGCGACGGCGGCGAGCGGGAGATGCGCCAGCTGCGCGACCGCGCGCAGCGTGAGCTGGATCGGCTGGAGGACATCTGGAACACCTTCACCAAGCTGGCCCCCAAGCAGCTGATCATCGACGAGAACCTCTACCGCGAGCTCATCGACCGCTACGGCGAGTACTTCACCGGCGCCATGGGCGCGGAGTCGATCCAGAAGCTGATTGAGAACTTCGACATCGATGCCGAGGCTGACACGCTTCGTGAGGTCATTCGAAGCGGCAAGGGGCAGAAGAAGCTTCGTGCCCTCAAGCGGCTCAAGGTGGTTGCGGCGTTTCAGCAGTCCGGCAACTCGCCGATGGGCATGGTGCTCGACGCCGTCCCGGTCATCCCCCCGGAGCTGCGCCCGATGGTGCAGCTCGACGGTGGCCGGTTCGCCACCAGCGACCTGAACGACCTGTACCGCCGTGTGATCAACCGCAACAACCGGCTCAAGAGGCTGATCGACCTCGGCGCCCCCGAGATCATCGTCAACAACGAGAAGCGGATGCTGCAGGAGTCCGTCGACGCGCTGTTCGACAACGGCCGCCGCGGCCGCCCGGTCACCGGGCCCGGCAACCGTCCGCTGAAGTCGCTGTCGGATCTGCTCAAGGGCAAGCAGGGGCGGTTCCGCCAGAACCTGCTCGGTAAGCGCGTCGACTACTCGGGCCGTTCGGTCATCGTGGTCGGTCCGCAGCTCAAGCTGCACCAGTGCGGTCTGCCCAAGCTGATGGCGCTGGAGCTGTTCAAGCCGTTCGTGATGAAGCGACTCGTGGACCTCAACCACGCGCAGAACATCAAGAGCGCCAAGCGGATGGTGGAGCGTCAGCGTCCACAGGTGTGGGACGTGCTCGAAGAGGTCATCGCCGAGCACCCGGTGCTACTGAACCGCGCACCCACCCTGCACCGGCTCGGTATCCAGGCCTTCGAGCCAATGCTGGTGGAAGGCAAGGCGATCCAGCTGCACCCGTTGGTGTGTGAGGCGTTCAACGCCGACTTCGACGGTGACCAGATGGCGGTGCACCTGCCGCTGAGCGCGGAGGCGCAGGCCGAGGCCCGGATCCTGATGTTGTCGAGCAACAACATCTTGTCACCGGCGTCCGGCCGCCCGCTGGCCATGCCGCGACTGGACATGGTGACCGGGTTGTACTACCTGACCACCGAGGTCGAGGGCGACAAGGGCGAATACCGGCCCGCCGCAAAGGATCGTGCGGAGACCGGCGTGTACTCCTCGCCGGCCGAAGCCATCATGGCCGCTGACCGCGGCCTGCTGTCGGTGCGGGCCAAGATCAAGGTGCGGCTGACCCAGCTGCGCCCGCCCGCCGAGATCGAGGCCGAGCTGTTCGGCACCAACGGCTGGCAGCCGGGTGATGGCTGGATGGCCGAGACCACACTGGGCCGGGTGCTGTTCAACGAGCTGATGCCGCTGGGCTACTCGTTCGTGAACAAGCAGATGCACAAGAAGGTCCAGGCTGCCATCATCAACGACCTGGCCGAGCGTTACCCGATGATCGTGGTCGCGCAGACCGTCGACAAGCTGAAGGACGCCGGCTTCTACTGGGCGACCCGCAGCGGTGTGACCGTGTCGATGGCCGACGTGCTGGTCCCGCCGCGGAAGAAGGAGATCCTCGACCAGTACGAGGAGCGGGCCGAAAAGGTCGAGAAGCAGTTCCAGCGTGGCGCTTTGAACCACGATGAGCGCAACGAGGCGCTGGTGGAGATCTGGAAGGAAGCCACCGACGAGGTCGGCCAGGCGCTGCGGGAGCACTACCCCAGCGACAACCCGATCATCACGATCGTCGACTCGGGTGCCACGGGTAACTTCACTCAGACCCGAACGCTGGCTGGCATGAAGGGTCTGGTGACCAACCCCAAGGGTGAGTTCATCCCGCGTCCGGTCAAGTCGTCCTTCCGGGAGGGCCTGACTGTGCTGGAGTACTTCATCAACACGCACGGCGCCCGAAAAGGTCTGGCGGACACCGCCTTGCGTACCGCCGACTCCGGGTACCTGACCCGTCGTCTGGTGGACGTGAGCCAGGACGTCATCGTCCGCGAGCACGACTGCGAGACCGAGCGCGGCATCGTGGTGGAGCTGGCCGAGCGTCAGCCAGACGGCACGCTGATCCGCGACCCGTACATCGAGACGTCGGCGTACGCGCGGACGCTCGGCACCGACGCGGTCGACGAGGCGGGCAACGTCGTCGTCGCACGCGGTGAGGACCTGGGTGACCCGGAGATCGACGCCTTGTTGGCGGCGGGCATCACGCAGGTCAAGGTGCGCTCGGTGCTGACGTGCACCACCGGCACCGGTGTGTGCGCGACCTGCTACGGGCGGTCCATGGCCACCGGCAAGCTGGTCGACATCGGCGAGGCCGTCGGTATCGTCGCGGCCCAGTCCATCGGTGAGCCCGGCACGCAGTTGACCATGCGGACCTTCCACCAGGGTGGTGTCGGTGAGGACATCACCGGCGGTCTGCCCCGGGTGCAGGAGCTGTTCGAGGCCCGCGTCCCGCGCGGTAAGGCGCCGATCGCCGACGTCACCGGGCGGGTGCGTCTCGAGGAAGGGGAGCGCTTCTACAAGATCACCATCGTTCCCGACGACGGGAGCGAGGAGGTCGTGTACGACAAGCTCTCCAAGCGGCAACGGCTGCGGGTCTTCAAGCACGAGGACGGTTCCGAGCGGGTGCTGTCCGACGGGGACCACGTCGAGGTGGGCCAGCAGTTGATGGAGGGCTCCGCCGATCCGCACGAGGTGCTGCGCGTGCAGGGCCCGCGCGAGGTGCAGATCCACCTGGTCCGTGAGGTCCAGGAGGTCTACCGGGCGCAGGGTGTGTCGATCCACGACAAGCACATCGAGGTGATCGTGCGCCAGATGCTGCGCCGGGTCACCATCATCGATTCGGGCTCGACGGAATTCCTGCCCGGCTCGCTGATCGACCGTGCGGAGTTCGAGGCGGAGAACCGTCGGGTGGTGGCCGAGGGCGGCGAGCCCGCCGCCGGCCGCCCGGTGCTGATGGGTATCACGAAGGCGTCGTTGGCCACCGACTCGTGGCTGTCCGCGGCATCGTTCCAGGAGACCACGCGTGTGCTGACCGATGCGGCGATCAACTGCCGCAGCGACAAGCTCAACGGTCTGAAGGAGAACGTGATCATCGGGAAGCTGATCCCGGCCGGTACCGGCATCAACCGCTACCGCAACATCCAGGTGCAGCCCACCGAGGAGGCCCGGGCCGCGGCGTACACGATCCCGTCCTACGAGGATCAGTACTACAGCCCGGACTTCGGCCAGGCCACCGGGGCCGCGGTCCCGCTGGACGACTACGGCTACTCCGACTACCGGTAATCAGTCAGTGGAAAAGCCCCGGGCTTCTGCCCGGGGCTTTATTCTTTGCCGCCGAACGTCACGCCAGCGTGGCTGTCGCGTTCCAGCGGCACGCTAGCGTGACGCTCGAATCGCACCGAGCCGCCATACGCGCCAGATCATTACCGTGTGGGCAACACCTACGTGATCCGCGAACGCGATAGGGGTCTGCTGCACGAATAGGTGACATTGACCTGACCTACAGCTTGGTTACGACTTTCGGTGTGGCGTCTATGGCCTTGATGAAAGGCTCCTGCTGTGCCACGTCCTTACCCTTCGGAGTTTCGTGCCCGCGCAGTCACTCTTGTCCGTGCGGGCAAGCCGGCTTCGACGGTGGCCTACGACCACGGTTTATTGGGAATGTGACGCAGCGAAAGTCAGTCAAGGCATCGCCTCGCGTGGGCACCGCTCACTACACTGGCCACGTGCTCATCGGTTCGCACGTCCGCAACGACGATCCCCTGGCCGCCGCCCAGGCAGACGGCGCCGACGTGGTGCAGTTCTTTCTCAGCAACCCGCAGAGCTGGAAGAAGCCCAAGCCGCGGGACGACGCCGAGGCGCTCAAGGCGTCCACCATGCCCCTGTACGTCCATGCGCCATACCTCATCAACGTGGCATCGGCCAATAACCGCATCCGCATCCCGTCGCGCAAGATTCTGCAGGACACCTGCGACGCCGCTTCGGAAATCAACGCGACGGCGGTGATCGTGCACGGCGGCCACGCCGACGACGACGACATGGAGCCCGGGTTCGAGCGGTGGGTCAAGGCGCTGGACTACCTCGAAACAGATGTGCAGGTGTATCTGGAAAACACCGCGGGCGGGGACCATGCGATGGCTCGCCATTTCGACACCATCGGCAGGCTGTGGGATCACATCGGCGACAAGGGCATTGGGTTCTGCTTGGACACCTGTCATGCGTGGGCCGCGGGTGAGGAACTGATCGACGCGGTCGACCGGGTAAAGGCCCTCACCGGCCGCATCGACTTGGTGCACTGCAACGACTCCCGGGACGCGGCGGGCTCGGGTGCCGACCGGCACGCCAACCTGGGCAGCGGCCAGATCGACACCGAGCTGCTGGTCGCCGCCGTCAAGGCCGCCGATGCCCCGGTTATCTGCGAAACCGCCGACGAGGGCCGCAAGGACGACATCGCGTTCCTGCGGGAAAAGACCAGCGGCTGAAACCGACGCTGGCGCGACTCGCCGCGCTCCTCGGGGTTGTCCTCGTGTTGGCGGCCTGCTCGCCAAGAGGGCCGACGCCACCGAGCAGGCCGAAGGGCTTACGGCTGGGACCAATTGGCCTAGAACACCAACGGCGGCGGCTGCCGTGGGCGGTCGGCCCGTGGGGGCGTCGACTCAGCTGGATCCCTGTCCGTCCCCGCGTCCCACGTCGGTGATGCACGTCCACGACACCGGCGATCGACTGATCCCCTATGACGGTGGGCCGGACGCCGGCGTGATCAACGGTCCGTCAGTGACGCCCACTGGCATTACACCTCTTGTGCGGTTGTGGGAAAAATGTAACATGGGGGGATGCCGGATACCCATGTCGTGACCAACCAGGTCCCACCTCTGGAGAACTACAACCCCGCGTCTTCGGCGGTGCTTGTCGAAGCGCTGATTCGCGAGGGCGGGCAATGGGGTCTGGAGGAGGTGAACGCGGTCGGCGCGCTGTCGGCCAGCCGCCAGGCGCAGCGATGGGGTGAACTCGCCGACCGCAATCGGCCCATCCTGCACACCCACGACGCCTCCGGGCACCGCATCGACGAGGTGGAGTACGACCCGGCCTACCACGAGTTGATGCGCGCGGCGATCGCCCACGGCATGCACGCCGCCCCGTGGGCCGACGAGCGGCCTGGCGCGCATGTGGTGCGTGCCGCCAAAACCTCGGCGTGGACCGTGGAACCGGGCCACAGCTGCCCGATCTCGATGACCTACGCCGTCGTCCCGGCGCTGCGCTACAACCCCGAACTGGCACAGGTTTACGAGCCGCTGCTGACCAGCCGCGAGTACGACCCCGAGCTCATGCTGGCCACCACCAAGCCGGGCATCACCGCGGGCATGTCGATGACCGAGAAGCAGGGTGGCTCCGACGTGCGTGCCGGCTCCACGCAGGCGACCCCCAACGCCGACGGCACCTACAGCCTGACCGGGCACAAGTGGTTCACCTCGGCGCCGATGTGTGACATCTTCCTGGTGCTGGCGCAGGCCCCCGGCGGGCTGTCGTGCTTCCTGCTGCCGCGGGTGTTGCCCGACGGCACCCGCAACCGGATGTTCTTGCAGCGGCTGAAGGACAAGCTGGGCAACCACGCCAACGCCTCCAGCGAGGTCGAATACGACTCTGCCACAGCGTGGCTGGTGGGCGAGGAAGGCCGCGGCGTCCCGACCATCATCGAGATGGTCAACCTCACCCGGCTGGACTGCACCCTGGGCAGCGCCACCAGCATGCGCACCGGCCTGGCCCGGGCCATCCACCACGCCCAGCACCGAAAGGCCTTCGGCGCCTACCTGATCGACCAGCCGCTGATGCGCAACGTGCTGGCGGACCTGGCGGTGGAGGCCGAGGCCGCCACCATGGTCGCGATGCGGATGGCCGGAGCCACCGACAAGGCGGTGCGCGGCGACCAGACCGAAGCGCTGCTGCGCCGGATCGGCCTGGCGGCGAGCAAGTACTGGGTGTGCAAGCGCTCCACTCCGCACGCGGCCGAAGCCCTGGAATGCCTGGGTGGCAACGGATATGTCGAGGAATCCGGCATGCCGCGGCTGTACCGCGAGGCGCCGCTGATGGGCATCTGGGAGGGCTCGGGCAACGTCAGCGCGCTGGACACGTTGCGCGCCATGGCGACTCGCCCCGAATGCGTCGAGGTGCTGTTCGGCGAACTGGAGGAGAGTGCGAGCCAAGATCCCCGGCTGGGCCGCCACGTCGACGAGCTGCAGAAGCAACTCGCCGACCTGGACACCATCGCCTACCGCGCCCGCAAGGTCGCCGAGGACGTCTGCCTGGCGCTGCAGGGCTCGTTGCTGGTGCGCCATGGGCATCCCGCCGTCGCTGAGGCGTTCCTGGCGACCCGGATCGAGGGCCACTGGGGTGGTGCGTTCGGTACCATGCCGGACGGGCTCGACCTGGCGCCCATCCTGGAGCGGGCCCTGGTAAAGGGCTGAGCCCCATGACCCACGCGATCAGGCCGGTCGACTTCGACAACCTGAAAACGATGACCTATGAGGTCACCGATCGGGTTGCGCGGATCACGTTCGATCGGCCGGAAAAGGGCAACGCGATCGTCGCGGACACACCGCTGGAGCTTTCGGCGTTGGTGGAGCGCGCCGATCTCGACCCGAATGTCCACGTCATCTTGGTGTCCGGCCGCGGCGAGGGATTTTGCGCCGGTTTCGATTTGAGCGCCTATGCCGATCGGACCGGTTCGGCCGGCGGTACCGGCGCCTACCGGGGCACCGTGTTGGACGGCCGGACGCAGGGGAACAACCACCTGCCAAACCGGCCGTGGGACCCCATGATCGACTACCAGATGATGAGTCGCTTCGTGCGCGGCTTTTCCAGCCTGATGCACGCCGACAAACCGACGGTGGTCAAGATCCACGGCTACTGCGTGGCCGGCGGCACCGACATCGCGCTGCACGCCGACCAGGTGATCGCGGCGGCGGATGCGAAGATCGGCTACCCGCCGACGCGGGTGTGGGGAATTCCGGCGGCCGGGCTGTGGGCGCACCGGCTCGGTGACCAGCGCGCCAAACGCCTGCTGTTCACCGGCGACTGCATCACCGGCGCGCAAGCCGCCGAATGGGGTCTGGCGGTGGAGGCGCCGGACCCGGCGGACCTCGACGAGCGCACCGAGCGACTGGTGCAGCGGATCGCGGCGGTGCCGGTCAATCAGCTGATCATGGCCAAGCTCGCGCTGAATTCGGCTCTGCTGCAACAAGGTGTGGCAGCCAGCAGGATGGTCAGCACCGTGTTCGATGGTGTCGCCCGGCACACGCCGGAGGGCCACGCTTTCGTCGCAGACGCGGTCGAGCACGGTTTCCGCGAAGCGGTACGGCATCGCGACGAACCCTTCGGCGATCACGGCCGTCGAGCATCTTCGGTTTAGGGGGGTCTTGGCCAGTGCAGAACATGACGGCCCGGTCAGTGGTGCTCAGCGTGCTGCTCGGCATTCATCCCGCCTGGGCCACCGCTGGCGAATTGATCAGTATGACAGCCGATTTCGGCATCAAGGAAACGGCATTGCGGGTCGCGCTGACCCGCATGGTTGGCGCCGGCGACCTGATCCGGTCCGCCGACGGCTACCGGCTTTCGAATCGATTGCTGGCCCGCCAGCGCCGGCAGGATGACGCCATGCGCCCGCGGACCAGGCCCTGGCGCGGTGACTGGCTCATGCTGATCGTCACCAGCGTGGGCGGCGACGCGCGCACCCGCGCAGCCCTGCGAACCACTATGCGCGACGAGCGGTTTGGTGAGCTCCGCGAAGGGGTGTGGATGCGTCCCGACAACCTCGACCTGCAGCTGGATCACGAGGTGGACGTCAGGGTACGGATACTCAAGGCGCGCGATGATGCGCCCGCTGAGCTGGCCGGCGAGCTGTGGAACTTACCCGCGTGGTCCGAAACCGGCCACCGGCTGCTGCACGAGATGGCCGCCGCGCGTGGTGTTCCCGGCCGGTTCGTGGTGGCCGCGGCGATGGTGCGCCACCTGCTCACCGACCCCGTGCTGCCCGCCGAGCTGCTGCCCGCCGATTGGCCCGGCGCCCGGCTGCGCGACGCTTACCACGACTTCGCCACCGAGCTGGCGCAGCGACGTGAACCA